>CAWCTM010000001.1:0-456779 GCA_963798595.1 uncultured Gammaproteobacteria bacterium
ATCTTCAGTTGTTGTTCCCCGGTAGTCGCGCCCGCCGCTTCGTCGAGCCATACCAAGTGCAAAGCCGGAATCACCACTCGATCGCAATATGCCGCGAGCGAATGGCTCCTAAGAAACTCTCGCGCATCAGCGACGATCTCGTGGGAACTGCTGACAGCGTCCGTTGGTAAAACCTCTGCGCCAATGTGAGCGGCTGTGTATTACCCAATAGCACCTCGAGGACACCAAGCCCCTTCATGTGCCGCCCTGCAACCAGCAGACACAAGGTAAGGGGCGTGGAGAGGATCAGCCCGGCGGGACCCCAGAGCCAGCTCCAGATATCGCTCCCACGACTACCGAGAGCGGCGATAACCCCGTGGCGTGACCATAAAGGTAGGGTTCCACCAATTGCCCCACGATGATGTCGAGTAGGATGAACACCCCAAAGTGCTTACCGCCAGTGACCATCCTGGAGCGACGGCCAGGGCAAGGACAGCGGCAAAGAGTGCGGCCATTCCCACACCCACGTAGGGTACGAAGCGCATCACTCCAGCCAGGATTCCGCAAAGCAGAGCCTGCGGGAGGCGCAGCAGGCTCAAGCTCATCCAGATGGCCAGCGCGAATCCGAGATTGACCAGGAACTGCGAAACAAAATACCTCGAGAGTCGGTCGCCGGCGTCGTTAAGCGCAAGAGTTGCGGAGGGTATGTCGGTCGCGCTGGCGACGCGGATAAAACGGTCGCGCAGTGATCCGTGCTCGAGTAGCACGAAGATAAGGACGAGAAGCACGATACCGGCGAATTGGACCGGATGCCAAACGCTTGCCAGAAGCCTCCAAATGAGCTGCAGCGGGTGGGACCCAAATTCGGGTAGTTTGAGTATCGCCACATCCGGCACCGTCGCTGGCGCGGAGCGCTCGACATCACGGGGGTGGACGGTGGGCGCCTCCGCAGATTCGCGGATCTCGGTCAAGCGAGTCGTTTCGTCGGTGAGCCGCAGTAGCGGGCCAATGGTGACCTCTTCGAGGGTATCGAGCTTTTGTCGTACATTCGCTTCGTATTGAGGGAGGCTCTCGGCGATGCGCAGGACTTGGGTGCCAAGCGCGGCCGCGACACCCATGCACAAAAGGACCAGCGCCACGACCGCCAGGAGCACTGAAGCGGTTCTGCCGACTCGGAGTCGCCTCAGCGCCCGAACCAGGGGCGCCACCAACAAGCTCAGCATGATCGCGAGCGCGAGTGGTATCAGCACCGACCGCCCCAGATACAAGAGCGCCAGGACGATTCCCGCGGTCATGATGCGGCTGCTGTGATCGCGCAGCCATCCGGGCGCTTGCTCACGTGCCGACACGGCGCGAGCCTCAATGCCCGACCGAGGCCGGATCGACCGTGCGAGCCGCCTTCGGCGCAAGCACGATCGCTATCGAGGCGGCGACGAAGACGACGGCGATCACCATCATCAGACCGTTGGTCGCGAGCATCAGGCTTTGGCTCGTCACGAGGTTGTTGAACATCTCACGGACCATCTGTCCCGTCGTGCCCGGGGGGAGCGACGCGGCTAATTGGCGCGTTGGATCGACGACGTCCGCGAGCTTGGCGTGCGCAATGATCGTGCGGTTCTGCCAGGAGGTCGTGACCAGCGAGGTGGCGATGGCACCGGAGATCGTGCGCACGAAGTTCATGAGGCCCGCCGCCGAGGCGGTCTCTTCCTCCTTGACCGAGCCCATGGCGAGTCCGGTTAAGGGCACGTAATACATCGGCATGCCGACCCCCATGAAGAAGAGCGGAATGACGATCACCCAGTAGCTCATGTCGGAGGTGGCATAGGCCCGCCAGAACGTGTCGAGGCCGAGCCAGGCGCAGCCGATGAAGATGAGAATGCGCGGATCGATCCGATTCGCGAGCTTGGCGGCTACGGGTGAGAAAACGACCGAGAGCACGCCGCCCCATGCCACCACGAGTCCGGCCCAGGTGGTGGTGTAGCCCATGTTGTACTGCAGCCATTGCGGCGTCAGCACATTGATGCCGAAGAAGGCGCCGAAGGCGAGGCCGAGCACCAGCATGCAGGAGGAGAAGCCGCGATGCCGGAAGACGCGCAGGTCGACGATCGGGTACTCCTCGGTCAGCTCCCAGATCAGGAAGGAGAGGAATCCGATCACGGCCGTGATGGCGAGCACGCAGATTTCGGTCGATGAGAACCAGTCGAGATCCTTGCCCTCATCGAGCATGATCTGCAGCGCCGCCACCCAGACGATCAAGAGCAGCATGCCGACCTTGTCGACGGGTTTCACTGACCGCCGGCTCGTGATAGCGCTTGAGCATGAACCAGGCGAGGACGCCGAAGAGGAGCGCCATCGGTACGTTGATCAGGAACACCCAGCCCCACGAGTACTGATCGCACAGCCAACCGCCGAACACCGGGCCGACCACGGGCGCGAGCAGCGTCGTCATGGCCCACAGGCCCATCGCCTGCATCGATTGGTGCTTAGGAAAAATCCTCAGCAGCAGCGTCTGCGATAGCGCCATCGAGCGGACCGCCCGCCATTCCCTGCAGCACCCGCATGCCGAGGAGCATCGGGAGCGATGTGGACAAGCCGCAGAGGAGTGAGCAGAGGCCGAATAGCACGACGGCGATACAGAAGAGCCGCACTGCGCCGAAGCGGCCGGACAGCCACCCCGTGAGCGGCACCGTGATCGCCTCGGCGACGGCATAAGAGGTAATGACCCACGTGCCCTGGCTCGAGCCCGCGCCCAAGGGCGCCGGCAATGTTCGGCACGGTGACGTTGGCGATCGTCATGTTGAGCACCGCGACGAAATTCGACAGCGCGAGGACGATGCCGGCCGTCCAGAGCATCCCGCCCTCGAGAGAGGGCGGGTCCTTGGAGTCGATGGCAGGGTGTGTCATGGCGGGTTCCTCGAGATTTGCTTCGTGGGTCAGGACTTGCTGCTCAAGTCGACCTTGGCATCCATCGAGAGCCCGACGCGCAGCGGATGGGCGGCGAGCTCATCGGGATTTAAGCGGATGCGCACCGGTAGGCGCTGCACGACTTTGATCCAGTTGCCGGTCGCGTTCTGCGCTGGGATCAGGGCAAAGGCTGCACCGGTACCGCCATCGAACCCTTCGATGACGCCGTGATACACCACCTTGCCGTGATAGAGGTCGGACTTGAGCTCGACGCTCTGCCCGGCGTGAACCTTGGTGAGCTGTACTTCCTTGAAGTTCGCGTTGACATACAACTGATCGACCGGCACGACGGACAGGAGCGGCATGGAGGGCTGCACGCGCTGACCGAGCTGCACCTGCCGGCGCGCGATGACGCCATCGATGGGTGCGCGGATCACCGTGCGACCTAAGTCGACGTTTGATTTGTCGAGGCGCGCGCGGGCGAGAGCGACCTGCGCCCGAGCGGCATCGAGTGCGGCCCGCGCACCGCTCGCACGGTTCTTGGCGTTGGTCAATTCGTCCCCCGACACCGAGCCCGAGGCCACGAGGGCGTCACGGCGTGTCAGGTCGATTCCGGTGCGCTCGACGTCCGAGATGGCCGCGACAACTTGCGCCTGGGCGCGGGCAAGATCCGCCTGAGCCTGGCGTACAGCCAGTTTGGCGTCCGTGTCGTCGATCATGACGAGAACATCGCCGCGCCTTACGTTCTGGCTGTCGACGACGTTCACCTGCATCACCGATCCTTCGGTCTCGGAGGCGACCTGCGCCACCTCGGCAGCGGTGTAGGCATTGTCGGTGCTCACGTAGCGGGAACCGACCAACTTCCAGTACTCGACGGCGCCGCCGCTGGCAGCTGCCACGGCGAGGCCGAGCAGCGAAAACAGCATGGCGCGCTGTTTCTTGCGGGGTTTGACCATCGGCGCATCGGCCATCGACTCGGGGGCGATTGAAGCTTGCATATCCATGGAAGTTCTCCTTAAGAAGGTGTTCAGGTTTGGGGGTTATGGGCTGCGGTGCTCGAGCTGTCAGGCGCGAATCCGCCGCCCAGTGCGCGCACCAGCGATACGTCGAGAATCAGCGCCCGGGTCTCGAGTTCAGCCTCGGAGCGGCGCGCCGATATCAGCAAGTCCTCCGCTGACAGGACGTCGAGATACGTGGCGAGCGCTCCCTCGTATCGGGAGTTGACCATTTGGTGCGCTTCCGCTGCGGCGGCCACGGCGGCCCGGGCGGCGGCGAGCTCCTCATCGAGGGAGTTGCGACTCGTGGCGGCATCGGCCACCTCGCGCAGCGCCATCGAGAGCGTCCCGTTGTAGGTCGCGACGGCGGCGTCATATTCCGCGCGTGCGCCCTTGAACTGGCCCTGGAGCCGCTCGGTGTTGAAGATCGGCAGTGAGATCGCGGGACCTGCGGCACCCGACTGCGAGGCTGACTTGAAGAGGTTGTCGATACCGACCGACTGGAAGCCCGCGAACGCAAGCAGGTTGACGCTCGGGTAGAACCCAGCCTTGCGCTGATCGATGCGGTGTGCGGCGGCTTCCGTGCGCAGACGCGCGGCAACGATGTCAGGACGACGCCCGAGAAGCTCGAGGGACAGGTTCGAGGGCAACCCTTGAGAACCCGCCCAGGCGACTTTCGGACGAGTGATTTCGAAGGCCCCGATCAGGGCCTGCGCCCAAGAGCGCCGCGATGGCGTTCTTCTGTAGACCGATGCGCTCGTCGATCGCCAGGAGATCGCCCTTGGCGGCCGCCTGCCGTGCCTCGACCTGTCGCACGCTCGCGAGCGTCTCGAGGCCGAACTGGTGGCGCTGGCCGAACAAGGCGACCGTCTGCTTGCGCAGGGAGAGCGTGTCGGCCGCGTTGTCACGCAGCGTATAAAGATGCAGGAGACCTGCGTAAGCGGAGGCGACCGAGGTCGAGAGGATCAGTCGCGTTTGTGCGATCTCGACCTCGGCCGCGCGCTGCTCCGAGACGGCGGCCGCCAGTGCGGCGCGGTTCTTGCCCCAGAAGTCGATCTCATAGGACATGTTGAGGGTGGCGGCGCCATAGCCGTTCCAGCCTTGTGGCAAGGCCTGACGCGGAACAAGGAAGTCGTAGCTCTGCTTGGCCTCGGCGACCTCGGCGGACGCCGTGACCTCGGGCAGGCGCGTGGCGCCGGCGCCCTGAACCTGCGCGGCGGCGGCTTTGAGGCGTGCCTGGGCAAGGTCCAAGTCGGGCGCATTCTTCAACGCTTCGTCGATGAGTGCATCGAGCTGCGGGTCGCCGTAGACGTGCCACCACTGATCGGTCGGCCACGCCGCGACGGGGGCCGCGAACGAGTTCGAGCTACCGAGCTCGTCGACTTTCTTCATGGCAGGGGGCGGATCGAGCCGGGGGATCTGCGCGCAGCCGCTGGCCAAACCAAGGCTGACGGCAAGTAGCAGGGTGAGGCGGCGACGTTGCGTGCGAGAAGTGGACTCTTGATTGTTTTCATCGGGGTTAAGCTCCTTAAATGAACTGTACGGTACAGTACCTTGACTTTGGAGCCTGATGTCAACAAAAATGTACCCATTGGTACAGTATAGTCAGGAAGCGACTCAGTTATGAGCAAAAGCGACATCAAACGACAGGCAATTCTCGACAACGCCTATCGACTGTTCCGCGCGCAGGGGTTCGACGGGACCTCGATGGCGGATATCACCTCTCAAGTCGGCGGATCGAAGGCGACCCTCTACAGTCACTTCCCCTCGAAGGAAGAGCTTTTCGTCGAATGCATGATGGCGGCGCTGGAAAACTACATGTCGGACACTCTCAAGCACCTAGACGCCTCCCGGAGAGATCCTGAGATCGCGCTTCGAAACTTTGGCACGAGCGTCCTCAATTTCATTTGCTCACCCGAACAGGTGGAGGTGCGTCGCTTGATGATCGCGGAGGCGGCGCGCTCCGGCACCGGGAAACTCTTCTTTGACAAGATCAGCGCGTTGCGCTCGCAAATCTCTTCATTCCTGAACCCATGCATGGCATCAGGACAGCTTCGCGGGGACGACCCCGACCTCGCCGCCGATCATCTCGGTGCACTGCTTGAGGCCGAAATCCTTGAACCGTTGCTGCTGCACGTGCGAGAGGCGGCGCCGGATGAGGAGGAGACTGCGTTCGCGGCCCGACGTGCGGTAGCCGCCTTTCTCAGGGCTTACGCGCCAACCGCCCCAGCGATAAAGGTCGCTGCGGGGCCGCACGCCCCCTCGCGAAGGCTCCCCCCGCATGAGCTCTGACACGAGGCTCGCGCGACGATTCAAAACGGACGCTGCTCAGAGTGGTCGCACGCGCTAAACTGGACCTATCGGTTCTGTTAATACATCCGCCCAAAACCCATGAAGACCAAAACTGAATCAAAACGCCAGGCCATCATCCAAGCTGCTGCCGAAGTTTTTCGCGAGGTCGGTTTCGATCGCGCGTCCATGTCGGATATCCGCGAGCGGATCGGCGGCTCCAAAGCGACGCTCTACAACTACTTCCCCTCAAAGGAGAAGCTGTTTTTCGAGGTCATGCACCATGCCAAGGAAGCTGAGCTAGAGGCGATCACGGGTGAACTCGATGCAGATGCAGATGACTTGAAACGTGAACTCGTACGTTTCGGACAGAAATTCATGACCGTCCTGTATTCGCCAGACGCGATTGCCGTGAGACGTCTGGCGATTGCCGAATCACGCCACTCGGACATCGGCAAACTGTCATTCGAGCAAGCGACGGTTCCGATCGAGAGGCAGGTCGCTGAATTCTTGAGAAAGTTAATGAAGCGCGGAGCTCTCCGAACTGCTGATCCAAAGATCGCCGCCATTCATCTCCTCAGTTTGCTGGAATCAGAACTGCTGCAACGGGTGCTTTTAGGCGTGATCGATACTGTGAAGCCGGAGAGCCTCAGCGGCGCGGTACGACGCGCGGTGGATGTATTCCTGTCTGGGTACGAGCGACGCTAGCATCGTTACATCGGGGGTATGACCCTTGGGGGTATGGCTCTCAACACTGTTGCACGCGCTGAAGTGCGAGAAGTCGGGCTTCTCAGGTTAACTCCGTGCACTTGCCATCGAGAACAAACTGTCGTATGTACATGTGATGACGCGGGAGATTGATATGGCCATTGCCGATAGCCGGACGTTTCGGAGCGGGAATAGTGAAGCCGTGCGTTTGCCGCGGAACGTCGCCTTCGGACGCGAGGTGGAGGTGACCATCGTGCGCTCCGGCGATGTTCTCACCATTTATCCGGCGCGAAAGCGCATTGGCGAGCTGGTGAAACAATTGGCGCAGCTTGCGCGCCCACCGAGCATTGAGGAGCGCGACAACGAAGTGCTACCGGAGCGGCCAGGGCTTTGAGGCTTGGCATTTCTACTCGATACCGACATCGCCATCCATCTGCGCGATGGGGATGAAGCGGTCACCGCCGAGGTGGCGGCGTTGGAGCGCGATCTTGTTGTCGGTCGTCAGCCGAGTCGAGCTCGAGGGAGGTGTCTATCGGGATCCTACGCAAACCGGAGTTTGGCGGCCGCGATTGGACGCGATATTGGCGGCGCTACCCGTGCTGGACTTCGATGACACCGCTGCCGATGCGTATCGTCAGATCGTTGAGTCGGCGGGGTATTCACGCCGAAAAATCCTGGATCGCATGATTGCCGCGCAGGCGCTCGTGCATCGCGCGACCCTCGTGATTCGCAATGCCGTCGATTTCCAAGATGTTCCCGGTCTCGACCTGATGGTCTGGTAAAGCCGTTAGATGATGCATCTTGCGTGGCCTACCGCAGCGGTTGAGAACTCACTCCAAGGCGCGCTAAATACTGCACCCGATGTGCTCATATCAGGCGAGTGAATCGACGGTTTGCTCTAAGAGGACAGAGTTGTGGCGAGAGGCTCATGTCGAGCAGCAATCGCATCAAGCGCTCGTGAGCGCCACGTCCCTCTCTTCCGAGCGCCACGCGGCATAGGCAAGCGCCGCTCGAATATCTGCGGGCTCAAGGTAGGGCTAAGCAGCCCAGAATTTCCGCCTCAGACCGCCCCTCTGCGCCAACATCCTGTTGGATCTCTATACGCAGGATGAAGTCTGGGAGGAGCGTTCGGCGACGGCAATCGCTTCTGCAGCAGATGCCGACGTACTCGTCATCAATCCCATCATCTACGCAGAGCTCTCCGTCGGCATTGAGAAGATTGAGGAGCTAGATGAGTTTTTAGGAGCTGACTTTAGGCGCGATTCGCTTCCGTGGGAGGCAGCTTTCGTCGCCGGAAAGGCGTTTCTCGCATATCGCCGGCGTGGTGGGTCGAAGACAGCGCCCTTGCCAGACTTTTATATTGGCGCTCACGCAGCCGTACAGGGGATGAGAATCCTCACACGGGACCCCAAACGCTATACCTCATATTCTCATATTTCCCGACGGTAAAGATCATCGAGCCGTAGGTCAGATCGCCTCAGGAAGATGGAGAGTGAGGCGCACCTAGCTCGCTGGAGCGGTTGTCACGCTTACGGATGCCCTTTGACGAGACTGGGCAAAAACAGACTAAGTAGCCAGAAACTATTCTATAAAACTACGTCACATCTCGCGACCGCAAGGCTAATTAGTGCGTTGAGACTAAATCATGTTCCCGTTTAGCTTGCAGCAGCACGGGCAGATCAGCGTCCGCAGCTTTCCAAAGATCCAGAACCGTATCGTATGCCTTGCTCGATTCCGGCAGCCGTTTTTGGATGGCGAGACTGCGGGCAAGGCCGAGTGAGGCGAGGGTGAATAGGGGGGTTGTCGCATCCACGGCTCGATTGGCGATGACCTTTCTAAATTCCACTTCCGCACCGACCGCCGACTTAACGCTCAAGAGAGCAACCGCGCGAATATAGGTGGGGATTAGCACCGCTTGCCGTCCCATCTCGTAGGAACTGGCCGGTTTCATGGTTGCAAGAATGTCGGCGCTGCTGGGCATGTCGGGAATTGAGAGGGCGGTACGAATGGTCGGCGCGAACACGCTGATGTTATATGTCGAGAGAGGATACCGGCGGTCGATGTCATTCTGAAGCTGTTTGACTCTGGCCGCGTTGCCGAGCCTTGCGTACGTTAGTGCGCTAAGTTCAAGGGAAAATTCGTTGCTTCCCAATTTGGCGGACGACTGCAGGTTGTTGAGCGCGCTTTTGGCAAGACCCATTTCTACATCGAATAAGGCTTTCTGCGCCAACAGAATTTCGGCGTAGCCGGTCAAACCATGACCCGCCGCCCAGTCCGCCAACTGCGTGAATTGCCTTTCGCTGTCTTTGATTCGACCTTGCGCTTCGGCGGCCTCGGCATCGGCGACAGGAATATCGACCTCGTCGGCGTGAGATGCGGCCCAGGTTCGCTCGCGCGTCATGCCGGGCTCATCGCCCTGCACAAATGCCGCCGTGAAGAGCACGGAATGCAGGACCCCTCCGTCCCGACCTCGGCGAATCGCTTCACGCGCCACTTGAGCCGCTTCGTCGACGCGGTTCAAGCCGAGCAGAGCGACAGCGCGGTTGGTGTAGCCGTAATTGTGATCGGGGGCGAGCGCGATTGCGCGATCGGCGGCAACGGCCGCTAGGGCGTATCGGCCCAGCATGTTGGCATCGTTTGACATTGCGTTGTACCCGAGCCAGTCGTTCGGATAAATCTCAGTCCACAGTTTGTAGATGCCGGCACCCTTCTCCATCTCCGCTGTGACGACGTCGAAATAACGTCCTGAAATGTATAGGCGCTCCGGCTCCGTGGCGTGCTCGCGTAGCTCGAACGCCTTGCTGAAAAACTCGCTGGCGAGTACCTCTTCTTGCATGTTGGAATAGCATGATCCGAGTTGCGCATAAGCAATCGCGAAAGAGGGATCGAGCGCGATCGCCGTTTTGAACGCCGGGATCGCATCGATGTTTCGCGTGTGAGAGCGCAGATCCAGTCCGAGCTGATAAGCCTTGAGCGCTTCAAGGGAATTGGTCGTGCCTGCGGCCACGGTGACGTCGTATTGCCTCAGCGACTCCTTGGACTCGCCGAATTCCTTGCGCAACTCCGCAATTGCGCGTTCCAGTGTGGCAAGCACTTGATCCTTCGACGTACTGGGATAGACAACCTTGGCCAGGATGTTTCCGTCGGAGCACCGACCGGCGATGAGCGAGAGCAGAAAGCCCTTGTCCTGGCGCTGGATCGAGCCGCTGATCGTGACGGCTGCGTGCAGCTGCTGGCAAACCTGACGCGCAATGTCCGCTTCGAGCGGATCATCGGGCGCGCGCCCCAAGGCCTGCAGCGCCGCGCCGACCCTGTCGTCCGACAGAACTGTTAGGTAAGGCGACTGCGCGAACTCGATAACGGCTGCAGTGCGCAGCGAGTGATCGAAGCTCTCATCGCCGGTGGAATTCGCAAAATCCCCGATCAAAACCAGGCCACGCGCGGCGAGCGGCGGCGCGACATGGCGGACCTGCCATTGCCATACGCCGATCGCCGCAGCGGCAATGGCCGCAAGTGCGATCAGACTCAAGGCGGCGAACCCTCTACCAGGCAGGGTCGTTGTGTCGCCCTGAACCAAAGCGGGGGAGTGCCCATCGCGAGATGCCGCATCCGAAAGAGCCAAGGGCGCGATGAACTGATAACCACGCCTTGGCACCGTTGCAATAAACCGAGGGCTGCTGGAATCATCGTCGAGCGCTTGACGCAGTTTGGCCATGGCGACATCAAGGCTCTTATCGAACTCGACCAACCCATTGGGCCAAAGAGCCTCTTTGAGTCTCTGGCGAGAGACAACTTGACCGTGGCCTTCCAGCAGGGCAACGAGCAGCCGAAAGGGTTGCTCCTGGAGTTTTACCTCCCGACCCTGCTTAAACAATTGGCCTGTGTCCGCGCGCGCTTCGAATTGGCCAAAGCAAAAAACGCGGCCCGGTGCGACCGTTGAGTCCATTTAGCCCTCTCGATGAAAGACTGCAAAACAAAACTAACAGCGAGTTTCCAAAAAATGCGAATAAGGTGGGCAGTCAACCGATTGAAGTGTAACGCCTTTCCGGTTAAGGCGGAATTTACCAACAAATAGGTTGACCCAATTTGCCCATGTTGCAATAAGCCTAGCCACGGCGCGGCGCCGCACACGAAATGGGACGGCAATTCATGAGCATCTATAGGACGACCGCAATCTCTCTGACCGCATTCCTCCTGTTGCTGAACGGTGCGAGCATTGCCGCAGCAGGCGAGTTGAGCATGGACGATGCAAAAATCGTCGCTGCCTACCCCCTGACGATGGACAAAATGCAAAGGAAGTTTGCTGTGGCTGCCGACTTGGGTCGCCTGTCGGTGAATGACGCAGCCTTGCAGAGCCAGTTGCAAGCCATAAATGAAGGGAAAAGCGTGGATGCGCAAATCAAGGCTTTCAGCGCAGTGCCGAAGGCGGCCGCTGCCCTGCAGGCGCACGGCATGTCGGCGCGTGATTATTGCCTGACTACGCTGGCCATTGGCTACGCAGAAATGCGGCGAATGCCGGCGCAGTTCCGTCAGGCGAACTCGCCGCCCGACCCCAGCGATGTGGCCGCTCCGCCCGAGCACGTCGAGTTCGTGCGGGCACATTTCGACGAAATCCAGAAGCTAACCGCTGTAATCATGCAGGCCCGCAAGGAAGCGCAGCACTAATGCGCGCGATGTACGTTCAGATCGTCGGGACTGCCATTGCTTTGTCGGCAGCCGCGCCGGCTGATACGGCTCCCGCGGCCAGCGGCGAAAATTTGTGTTCCCTAGTTTCTAAGGCAGAAGTCAGCCGTGCGCTGCGCGTTGCCATCGTTCGAGCCGAGGCATCTGAAACCAATCTTCCCGGCTGTGATTTCTCCATCAAAGGAACGCTCGCGGCTGCCGGTTCGGGACATACCGTGGAACTTGCGAAGAGTGCCGCACAGGCGAATGGGGCGCAGTTGGATAGTGCCACTCAAAAACTGATATCGAGCTTCGCGACCGGCATTTTCCAGGGTTCCGACGCCGACAAATCCGCCACGGCGAGTGCTCGTCATCCGGGTGAAGTGCCGGTATTCACCTTCGTCATTCTGCCCGGCGACGCCAACGATCAAATGCGCGCGACCCGACAAGCCCATTCCGGTATTTCGGCGGCCGCGGTAACGACGATCGCAAAGCTGGGAGACGATGCATTCGATAGCGGCGGCGCAATGCTCAACGTGCGCAAGGGCAACCGAATGATCCAGTTCACCTACCCGTCCTGCGCGTGCACGCTTCAAGATGTGGTGCCGCTCGCCCGCAAGATTGTCGACCAACTATGAGCGCGGCCGCGCCACGGTTACCCGAATCGCGCCGGCGGTACTGGTGGGTCTTGATTATTTTTTTGCTGGGCATCCTCGTCGGCTGGTTGCTGGCGCCTCGCTGTAAATCCTGCACGGATAGTACCCCGAGCGCCGCCGCGGGCGGCGGAGCCAAGCTCCAGGGGGATTCAGGGGCCTCGAACCGCGGGTCTGGCCCGCAGCATGATGGTCGGGGTGACAAGCCGGTGGGTCCGGATTCAGCGCCTGCTCCGCCGGGGGGTGATGCTGTCGGCAACAGCCCCAATTCCTCCGACCACCCTTCGCCGCCGTCCGAGCAGAATCTCAAACGCGTAGATGGAGTTGGTCCCGATTTCAAAGATGTCCCCGATCCTCCACCCGGTCAAGTTCTGAAGGCCAGCGATTTTCGCTACGACAAGACGGGGCTGCCGAGATATGCACAGTCGGTTAGCACAACCGGAAGCACGCTGTATCACGCTGCCGGCTCCGCGGCCTATCACAGCACGGCGGCGATCATTACCTCGAGCCGCTTTGAGGATGTCGTCGACTGGTACAAGACGCGACTGCCTGCGGGATGGAACGCGCAGGTCGTGGGAGATGTGGGGGCTTTGGCTCAGCAGGTTTCGATTGGCAATATCCTGAATACCCTGACGGCGGCGACGCAGAACAAGGGTGCCGCGCCGAGTAGCAATGCATTGCCAGGTACGCCGACAACCAGCGCGCCGTCCGCGAATGCACAGAGCGTTGCGATGTTCTCCCCGCCACCCAACTCGGTCGGCGACCCGTCGATCATGATCCAGCAGGGCACGGACCACACGGTCGAGATCACCATGAGCAAGGACGGCAGTGATCAATGAGCGAATCTTTTACGCGAGTGCCGACGCGGATTCTCATTTGTGTTCTGCTCGCGGGGTTACGAAAAGAGATTATTCCGGCCATTGCACCCATTGTGAATACTGCCGAAGGCCTGGGCTCAACCCAGTCTTCTACGTCTTGACTACATGAGTCTAAACACCATCATCTACCGACGCCGCAGGGAGGTCGCGATGGGCCAAGGAAACTGCCATAATTCAACCCACTCGGGACGGTGGCGACCCATCGTTCTACCGGTTCTTGGTTTGCTGTCTTTGCTGGCTGGCTGCGGACAGCGTAACGCATCGACTCCTTCTGCTAGCCAGACCGCGGGACGGTCCGATGCATTGATACGGACCATGCCGGCCGGCGCGACGCCATCAGAATCCACGTTCAAGGTCGATTGGAAGCCCGACACCCACCTATTCGAAGCACGCGAGGTCGTCCAGTCCTACCACGGCGTGGCTGATGACCGTTCCATGACGTTCGAGGGCGACTTGGCGAAAAAGATCGCCGCCCTGCCACCCTACTCGATCATCGTGCTATCGGGCCTGGCGATTCGCCGCATTGCCAGGGTTGAACAGGTCGGCTCGCTCCTGCATGTATTCACGGGGCCGGTAGCGCTCGACGATGCTATCAGTCAGGGCCAGATCAAATGGAAAATACCGTTCGACTTCAGAAAGGTCGCCATCGCCGTGCCACCAGGCTTTCAACGCGTAGAACGTCATACGTCGACCGGATCGTGGCTCATCTCGTCCGCTTTCGCGGACGACGCGGGCTTCAATTCCACGGCCACCGTGGACGAGTGGAAGGTGAAGCTGAGCATCACACCGGACAACGGCGATATCAAATTTGATCTCGACGCCAAGAAGACAATTGGTGGAGGTACAATCGACGTACACGGAGTTGGTGAACTCGACAGCCTGACGAACTCCGTTCAGATCACGCTTGCCAACGGCACAACCACGCAGATCGATTTCGAGAACACCAACCTCCACGGCAAGGTTGACTTTGCTTGGGACGTGACGTTTGACAAGGAGCACGGCGGGGACGCCATCGAGGAGTTCAAGAAACAGGCGATTGTCAACCTGCCACTGGGCTTCGAGCTTCCCTTCGTGGTGGGGCCGCTGCCCTTTAAGCTCGTGTTCAAATCTGCCTTTGCCTTCTCCCCGATATTCACCAGCAAGACAACGGTAGCGCACGGCGAATCGCATATGACGTTCCGGGGCGGAGCCTCGGTTTCCAGTTCGCCCGGCGATGCAGGGGCGAGCGCGAGTGCGGCCCCGCCGGCGACCGGGACGGGACCGGATGCGGCACCGGACGCTTCAGGAGGCGCAGATTCGAGCATGCAGGCCGACCAATCGATCGACTCATACGGGGGAACCATGAGCGTAGCGCCGCTGGGTCTCTCCACCACGATCGCCATGCCCAAAATCGTGTTGACACTGGGCGTCCCACAAGCGCTGGACAACGTATTGGACGAAATTCGAGGGCTCGGCGGCATCCTGGGTGCTGGTTCCGGCAGCGCCAAAGGTGCGGAGGGCATGTCGCGCAGCGACCCACTGACGAATGCGGGACGTTCGATGTTCACCAAACTGATGGGCGAGCAGGACGCAGGCCCATACTTTAATGTGATGCTGCGCTATGATTTCATCGCGACTGGCCCAATAGCCATTGCAGCATGCGAGCGCCGTCAACTTAAGGCCTTGGCGATAGTGGGTGTCAATGCGAGTCTTTTTGGCAGAGAGCTTCCCGCGGTGCCACCCAAGACAATTCTCGAGAAGGATTACAAGCTCATTGTCCCTGCGAATATAAAACTCTGCCGAGAGTGACCGCCAACTGCCACGGCGGCTGTGAGGGTGCGCCGAAGAGGACCGCCGTCGTTCTGTCGCGGCCTCAAAGGTGGAATTCGGCTTCCTTCCCAGGAGCGGAAAAAGCCATCGTCACCAAGTCAGCCGGGAGGTATCCTAAATCGATGCTTGTCCCGTTCGGACAGAATCTTTACGTGGCGGATGGACCGATCGTATCGTTCTTCGGAATTCCGTACCCAACCCGCATGGCGGCCGCTCGACTCTCGAGCGGTCAAGTCTGGATCTGGTCCCCGATTGCCTTGACGAAAGAGTTGGCTGCGGCAGTAGAGGCCCTCGGACCCGTCGGCCACATTGTGTCGCCGAACAAACTCCATCACCTTTTTCTGCCCGAGTGGAAGGAGCGCTGGCCCAATGCGCGGCTTTACGCTCCTCCAGGTCTAGCTCGGAAAAAGAAGCCGCTTCAATTCGATGCGGAGCTTGTTGATCGTCCGAATGATGCGTGGCTGACAGACATCGATCAAGCGGTCTTTCGCGGTTCGTTTGCCCTGGTGGAAGTGGTGTTCTTTCACCGCGCATCGCGCACTGCAATCCTCGGCGACCTCATTCAACGGTTTCCTGAGAGTTCGGCCACGGGTTTTAAGGGCTTGATGATGCGGCTCGGTCATATAGTTGGGCCACATGGCAGCACGCCCGGCGATTGGCGTCTGAGCTTCCTGTTCCGGGAGCCTGCTCGTGCTGCCCGAAGAAGGGTGCTTGACTGGAAGCCGGAGCGACTCCTGATCGCACACGGGGACTGCGCTACCACGGGGGCATCTGCGATCATCGCGGCGGCACTCAGCTGGATCTGACGCCCCAGATCAAAGGTGCCGTCGGCATCTCTGAAACCAGGGAGTTCCACAAGCAGCCCTTGATCGCCGAGTCCGCTCGGACGGTAGTGCCTTCGATAACACCAGGTCAATCCAAAACTTGGTGAATCAGATTTGTATAAATAAGATCAATATATATTTATAACATACGGATATTTATAGTATTTATATGGATCCACGGGACGGATTACTCGGCGCTTCGCGCCTCACCCTGCGGTTCGCCGTCGCAAAGCCTCCGGCGATCAACTTTGCCTGCGGCCAAGTTGTCGAACCGTCTTTTTGTCTGTCGGCGGTTCGAATTGAAACCGCCGAGCCCGGGTCAGCGACGAGTGTAATTTGACCGGTGAAAATTGGCTCCCCGGGACGGATTCGAACCGCCGACCAACGGATTAACAGTCCGTCGCTCTACCACTGAGCTACCGGGGAATTCAGAGGAGGCGCGGATTGTCGGGAAGGGCGCGGTCCAAGTCAAGGATGTAAAGAGAGCGTTTACTGATGGCCGACGACGGCGTGCGGCACATAGGGTGCTTCGAGCTGCGCCAGCTCGGATTCGGTGAGGTCGAGCGTGAGGGCGGCGAGGGCATCGTCGAGATGCTGGGGCTTGGAAGCGCCCACGATCGGGGCCGTGACGACGCTTTTCTGAGCGACCCATGCGAGGGCCACTTGCGCGCGGGGTACGTCACGGGCCGCGGCAATGGCGGCGACTTGCTCGACGACCTTGCGATCAGATTCCGTCGACGCCGCAAATAGCTTGTCGGCGTAGATGTCGGTTTGGGTCCGAGGCGTCTCGGTCTCGGAGGAACGCGCAAGACGGCCCCGCGCGAGCGGACTCCACGGTAGGACCGCGATGCGCTCATCTTTGCAGAGCGGCAGCATTTCGCGCTCCTCCTCGCGATAAAGAAGGTTGTAGAAATTCTGCATGCTGACGAACGGCGTCCAGCGGTTCTCGCGGGCGAGGTGCAGGGCCTTGGCGAACTGCCACGCATACATGGAGGAGGCGCCGAGATAGCGCGCCTTGCCGGCTTTGACGACGTCATGAAGGGCCTCGAGCGTCTCCTCGATCGGCGTCGTGGGATCCCAACGATGGATCTGATAAAGATCAACGTAGTCCGTACCGAGCCTCCGCAGGCTCGCGTCGATCGCCGTGAATATCGACTTGCGCGACAGGCCCCCGCCGTTGGGCCCCTTGCTCATGGGAAAGAAGACCTTGGTCGCGATCACCACCTCGTCGCGGCGCGCGTAGTCCTTGAGCGCCTGGCCGACGATCTCTTCGGAGGTGCCGTCCGAGTAGGCATTCGCCGTGTCGAAAAAATTGATGCCCATCTCGATCGCTTTACGAATCAGCGGGCGGCTCTGTTGCTCCGGCAGGGTCCACGGATGATCGCCGCGTTCGGGTGTGCCGAAAGTCATGCAACCCAGACAAAGTGGCGAGATCTCGAGCCCGGTATTACCCAAATTTCGGTGCTTCATAGAATATATATTCAATGACTTACGAAGATAATGTCATGTAAAATCTTGATGTGACCAACCGTGGGGGAATCCAACGTTCGTGCAGCGTCGCCGGCGCGTCGCACGCGCGATGCCTCGTGTCGCCCGCCGGCGACTGTCACCACTTCTAAACCCTCAGCGCGGCGCTTCTTTCAGCCGGTGCGCACCGGATCAGCCGGCGCGCCTCGCCGCCGAGGTCACCGCACGCTCGATCCGCCCTACGGCGTCCTCGAGCGTCTTCATACTGCATGCGAACGAGAGGCGCATGTGAGCCGGTGCACCGAAGCCCGATCCGGGCACCACGGCCACACCCGCCTCGACGAGCAAGTACTCGGCGAACGCGTTGTCGTCCTTGATGCCGAGCGTGCGCATCGCGCCGGCGACGTCCGCGAACGCATAAAATGTACCGGCACCGGGCGGGCACTTGATGCCGGGTATGGCGTTCAACGCGGGCACCACGAAGTCGTGCCGCTCCTTGAACGCCTTGTTCATTTCGGCGACGCACGTCTGGTCGCCGTTGAGGGCGACGGTCGCGGCGCGTTGCGAAATGCTCGATGCATTTGAGGTCGATTGACCTTGCACGGTGCCCATCGCGGTCACGATTTCCTTCGGGCCGCCGCAATAGCCGATGCGCCAGCCGGTCATCGCGTACGCCTTCGACACGCCGTTGATGGTCACGGTGCGGGAATAGAGCTGTGGGTTCGCCTGCGCAAAGCTCACGAACGGCTCGGGTGCCCAGTAGATGTGCTCGTACATCTCGTCCGCCCCGATCACGATGTGCGGATGCTTGTCGAGCACGGCACCGAGCGCCTGCAATTCTGCGCCGCTGTAGGCGGCACCCGTGGGGTTGCTCGGGCTGTTCAAGATGAACAGCTTGGTGCGTGGAGTGATGGCCGCTTCGAGCTGCGCCGCGGTGATCTTGTAGCCGCGGTCGGCGCCCCCATTGACGATGACAGGGGTCGCGTCCGCGAGCAGCGCCATGTCGGGATAGGACACCCAGTAGGGCGCCGGGATGAGGCACTCATCGCCCGGGTCCAATAGCGCAGCGCACAGATTGAAGCATGTCTGCTTCGCGCCCGAGGAGACCAGAATCTGGTTACGCTCGTAGGTCAAGCCGTTGTCGCGCTTGAACTTGGCCGCAATCGCGTCCTTGAGCTCGGGGGTGCCGTCGACCGCGGTATAGCGCGTGAGGCCTTTGCGGATCGCTTCGATGCCGGCTTCCGCAATGTGCTTGGGCGTGTCGAAATCAGGCTCACCCGCCGACAGGGCAATGATGTCCTTGCCTTCGGCCTTGAGCTTGGCCGCTCGGGCCGTCATGGCGAGGGTGGCGGAGGGCTTAACCTTCTGAACGCGCTTGGAGAGTGACACGGTCAACGGAGTGGTTCCTGCTATGTCAAAAAGGGGGGCCTTCAGTGTACGAAAAACAACGGAGTGACGCCAGCGCGCGCGTGCTCCTTCCCCGGGCAACATGAGAGAATAGAGCGATGCGTTTTGAATTGTTTTCCGACTATTTGCCGGCGGGTGATCAGCCCGAGGCGATCGAGAAGCTGATCGATGGCCTGGGGAACGGCCTCGCTCACCAGACCCTGCTCGGCGTTACCGGCTCGGGCAAGACCTTCACGGTCGCAAACGTGATCCAGCGGCTGCAGCGCCCGACGCTCGTGCTCGCACACAACAAAACCCTCGCCGCGCAGCTGTACGGCGAGTTCAAGACGTTCTTTCCGAAGAACTCGGTCGAATACTTCGTTTCCTACTACGACTATTATCAGCCGGAGGCCTATGTCCCGGCGTCCGACACCTTCATCGAGAAGGACGCCTCGATCAACGAGCACATCGAGCAGATGCGCCTCTCCGCGACCAAGGCGCTCCTGGAGCGGCCCGATTCGATCATCGTCGCCACGGTTTCCGCGATTTACGGCTTGGGTGATCCGCAGGCCTACTTGAGCATGGTGCTGCACATGTCGCGCGGCGACATTCTCGATCAGCGCAAGCTCCTGCGGCGTCTCGCCGACATGCAGTACACCCGCAATGAAGTGGATTTGCGGCAGGGCACCTACCGGGTGCGCGGCGATGTGATCGACATCTTTCCGGCCGAGTCGGAGCGCGAGGCCGTTCGCGTGGAGCTGTTCGACGACCGGATCGAATCCTTGAGCTTGTTCGACCCGCTGACGGGCGAGTTGTTGCGCCGCGTGCCGCGCCTCACTGTCTACCCCTCCACTCACTACGTCACGCCGCGGGAGCGCATTCACTCGGCGGTGGATGAGATCCGGGAGGAGTTGCGCACGCGCCTGGCCGAGCTTCATGCGGCGGGGAAGCTCCTCGAGGCGCAGCGGCTGCAGCAGCGCACGCTCTTCGATCTGGAAATGATGCACGAGGTCGGCTACTGCGCAGGCATCGAGAACTACTCGCGCTATCTCTCGGGCCGGCAGGCCGGCGAGCCCCCGCCGTGCTTGTTCGACTACCTGCCGAAGAATGCCCTGCTGGTGATCGATGAGAGCCACCAGACCATCCCGCAGCTCGGCGCGATGTACCGCGGCGATCGATCGCGCAAGGAGACGCTCGTCGAGTACGGCTTTCGTCTGCCGTCGGCGCTCGACAACCGGCCCCTGCGCTTCGAGGAGTTCGAGCGGCTTGCGCCGCAGGCCATCTATATCTCCGCAACGCCGGGGCCCTACGAGAAGCAGATTTCCGGTCAGATCATCGAGCAGGTCGTGCGCCCGACGGGCCTGATCGATCCGGTGGTGGAAGTCCGGCCCGTGCGTGCGCAGGTGGACGATCTGTTGTCCGAGATCCGCCTGCGCACTCAGCAAGGCGAGCGCGTGTTGGTGACGACGCTTACCAAGCGCATGGCGGAAGATCTTACCGATTACTTGAACGAGCACGGCGTCAAGGTGCGCTACCTGCATTCGGATATCGAGACCGTGGAGCGCTCGGAGATCATCCGCGATCTGCGCCTCGGCAAGTTCGATGTGATCGTGGGCATCAACTTGCTGCGCGAGGGGTTGGACATGCCCGAGGTGTCTTTGGTCGCGATCCTCGATGCGGACAAAGAGGGCTTCTTGCGATCCGAGGGCTCGCTCATCCAGACCATCGGGCGAGCAGCGCGCAACGTGCGCGGCAAGGCCATCCTGTACGCCGACCGGGAGACGGGCTCCATTCAGCGCGCCATCGCTGAGACGGACCGGCGCCGCAACAAGCAGATCGAATTCAATACCGAGCACGGCATTACGCCGCGCACCATCGTCAAGGCGGTGGGCGATGTCATGGAAGGGGCGCGCGCCGTGCCGGGGGATCTCGTACGCGAATCCGACGCGGATTACGCCATGGCCCCGGAGCAGGCGGTGAAACGCATCAAGAAGCTCGAGGCCGAGATGATGAAGCTCGCTCGAAATCTCGAATTCGAACAAGCGGCGCGGTTGCGCGATGAGATTCAGCGGCTGCGCCGGACCGCATTTGGCGCACCCAAGACACTGGCGGGCTAGGAGGACGACATGGCGTTCGACAAGGGTCAACCCAAAGAAATCGATCTCGATAGCACGGACAGGCTACCGATCCTCGAGGGCATCTCGATCGATGACGATGTCGAGGACGATTCGGAGCGCCTCGAATTCTCGGCGACCATGCCCGGAACCTCCATCGTCGCGACACCGCCCCCCGAGTATCGCCCGAGCGGCCTGGATCTGCCCTCGCTCGCGGAAAGCGTGCGCTCGGTGGAGGAGCGCATCGCGCGGCAGAATGCCGATTACGAGGCGCTCAACCGTTTGTACGAGAAGGCGCGCGACGCGCAGCTCGCCGCGGGGACGCGCGCCGACATTCTGGCCTCGGAGCTCGGTACGGCGCACTCGGCGCTCGCGGTCGAGCAGCATCGCGTGCGCGAATTGCAGACGGCGGTGGCCGAGACGAATGCCGCCGCCGAGCAGACGCGCGCCCGCGCCGAGGAGGCGATGCGCGAATCGGAACGTGCGCAGAGCGAGGCGCGCACCCTGCGCGAAGCCTTGGTCGCGCGCGACACCAGCATCGCTCAAACTCTGCATTCGCTCGGTGAGCGTGACGCTCAGTTGTTCGCGCTGCAGCGCGAACATGCGAAGGTCGTCCCCGATCTTGAAGCCCGCTCGCAGGCGAGCGCGCGCCTCGATCGCGAGGTCAAGGAGGCCAAGGAACGGGCCGAGGCACTCGCGCGCGACTTGGAGGCGAGCCGCCAAGCGGTCTCCCAGCTGACGGATCGGATCGCGCGCGCGGAGTCCGAGCTCAAAGCCAATCGACGCGAGCTGGCCGCCGCCAAGCTGCAGTCGGAATCCTATCTCGAGATCTTGCGTACCCGTGACTGGCGCGGCGGCTTCAACCAGAACATGTTCCGCGAGTGGGACGACAAAATCGCTGTGGAACAGAGCGGGCGCGGGGCGCTGCAGGCGGAATGCGATCGTCTGAAGCTCATGGCTGCGGCGCTGAACACCAAGGTCGCCGAGCAGAACGAGACCCTCGAGAAACTGAGCGCGGCGAAGGTGAGCGAGGCCGCCGCCTTTGCCAAGAAGGCGCAGGAGACGCAGGAGATCGAGCGCTCACGCGCCGAGCTTCTCAGCCAAATCGCGGAAGCGAATGCGGAGCGCAAGCGCGTCGAGGCCGAGCTGGCCGCGCGCGCGAAGGACGTGGCGGATCTGCGCTCGCAAACCGGGGTGGAGACACAGCGCGCCAAGGACGCGGTCGCCGCCGCAGAGGCGGCGGCTGCCAACCTCGCGGCGCGAATCGAGGAGCTGGAGACCGAGTCCAAGACCCATGAGGAAGAGATGACCGTGCTCATGGCGCACCTCAACGAGGCGCGGCGGCCGATCCAGGGCGCGCAGGCGGACTTCAAACGCGTGAGCGATGAGCTCGCGCAAAAAATCGTGAGCCTGGAGCAATTGTCCGAGGAGAACCGCACGCTGCGCACGGGTCTCGAGCGCACGCGCGGCCAGCTCGAGGAGCGCGATTTGTTGATCCGCCGGCTCGAGCGCAGCGCGAGCAACAACGCCAACGTGCTCGGGCGGTTGCAGACGAGCATCGAGCGCCTCGGCGGCACACCCGCCGCGGCCCCCAGCGGATCGGCGGACTACGTGGCGGAGCTCGTGCGCATCGATTGCGAGCAGCCGATCACCTTTACGTTGGGGCGGCGCACCCGCATCGGCCGGGCGCCGGGTTGCGAGCTGCAGATCGATTCGCAGTCCGTGAGCCGCAACCACGCCATGATCTTGAGGAGCGCGCGGGAGCTCATCGTCGAGGACTTGAACAGCACCAACGGCGTGTTGGTGAACGGGCGCAAGGTCACCCGGCACCTCCTCACCGATGGCGACACGCTTACCGTCGGCGAAATCCAGTTCCGTTGCGTGCTCAAGTTCAAGGCGCCCGAGGGTGCGACCGATGAGGCCCCGGCGGGCGCGCCGGCGGCGTCGACCGCGGTCACGAACCTGTCCGACGTGCGCCCCGGCGATGCGCCGAAGGGCGAGCCGCGACCCTGAGATTGCGGCCGCCCTTTATAGAAGCCCCGGAATCCGGTATCTTTCGCGCCCTTCGTGCGCGCTTAGCTCAGCGGTAGAGCATCACCTTGACATGGTGGGGGTCAGTGGTTCGATCCCACTAGCGCGCACCACTTCCTCGAAATGGGGAGCCGGCGCTCGATGAGGGCCGGCGGTAGCGGGTTTAACGGCGGAAACGACCAGGGTCCTATGCCCGTAATTACACTTCCCGACGGCAGTCAGAAATCGTTCGACCAGCCCATCACGGTGGCCGAGCTCGCCGCCAGCATTGGCTCGGGCCTCGCCAAGGCGGCGCTGGCCGGCAAGGTGAACGGCCGCCTGGTCGACACCTCGGCGACCATCGATCATGACGCCGTCGTCAGCATCGTCACGGACAAGGACCCCGACGGCCTCGAGATCATCCGCCACTCCACCGCCCACTTGCTCGCCAATGCGGTTCAAGAGCTCTTCCCGGGCGCACAGGTGACCATCGGGCCGGTGATCGAGGACGGCTTTTATTACGATTTCGCCTACAAGACACCGTTTTCGAGCGATGACCTTGCGGCCATCGAGAAGCGTATGGCCGAGATCGCAGGGCGCGACCTCAAAGTGCACCGCCGCGTGCTGCCGCGCGATGCCGCCATCGAGCACTTCAAGCGCATCGGCGAGCACTACAAGGCCGAGATCATTGCGGCGATTCCGGCCGGCGAGCAGATCAGTCTGTACGGGCAGGGCGATTGGGAGGATCTTTGCCGCGGCCCGCACGTGCCGAGCACTGGCAAGCTGAAGGCATTCAAGCTGATGAAAGTGGCCGGCGCCTACTGGCGCGGCGATTCGCGCAACGAGATGCTGCAGCGGATCTACGGCACGGCGTGGGCCAACGACAAGCAGCTCAAGGAATACTTGACCCGCCTCGAGGAAGCCGAAAAGCGCGATCACCGCCGCATTGGCAAAGAGCTCGATCTCTTTCACCTGCAAGAGGAGGCGCCAGGCGCGGTTTTTTGGCATCCCAAGGGCTGGGCGCTCTTTCAGCAGCTCATCGCCTACATGCGCCAACGCCAGACCGAGGGCGGCTATGTCGAGGTCAACACCCCGGAGATCATGGATCGCGAGCTGTGGGTGAAGTCGGGTCACGTCGCGAATTTCGGCGAGAACATGTTCATGACCCAGACGCCGGATGAACGTACGTTCGCCATCAAACCCATGAACTGTCCCGGCCATATCCAGGTGTTCAAGTACGGCTTGCGCAGCTACCGCGAGTTGCCGCTGCGCCTCGCCGAGTTCGGCAAGGTGCACCGCTATGAGCCCTCGGGCGCTCTGCATGGCCTGATGCGCGTGCGCGCCTTCACGCAGGACGATGCGCACATCTTCTGCACCAACGAGCAGATCACCGCCGAGGCGGTCAAGGTGACCGAGCTCATTTTGAGCATCTATCGGGACTTCGGCTTCAACGACGTGCGCATCAAGTTCTCCGACCGGCCCGCGAAGCGGGTCGGCTCCGATGCGGTTTGGGACATCTACGAGAGTGCGCTGAAAGAGGCGGCGGCGGCGGCCGGGATCGAGACCACTCTCAACCCGGGGGAGGGGGCGTTTTACGGCCCGAAGCTCGAGTTCGTGCTGCGCGATGCCATCGGCCGTGAATGGCAATGCGGGACGCTGCAGGTGGATCCAAACCTGCCGGAGCGGCTCGGCGCGACTTACATCGGCGAGGACAGTCAGCGGCACACGCCGGTCATGCTGCACCGGGCCATGTTCGGCTCACTCGAGCGTTTTATAGGCATTTTGCTCGAGCATCACGCGGGAAAATTGCCGACTTGGCTCGCTCCGGTACAGGCCGTTGTGATGGGAATTACCGAGCGGCAGGACAAATACTGTGCTCAAGTTACGGAAAAGCTTAAAAATCATGGGCTTCGGGTAGAGACCGACTTGAGGTCCGAGAAGGTAGGCTTTAAAATCCGCGAGCATACACTCAAGCGTGTCCCCTACCTCCTGGTCGCAGGTGACCGAGAGGTTGAGGGGCATACCCTGGCCGTACGCACGCGTAGTGGCAAAGATCTAGGCAGTCTGGAGCTCGATGAGCTGACTGCCTTGCTTTGCGACGAAGTCGCGAGCCGCGGCCGTCTCGTTTTGGAGGATCGTTTATCGCAACGTCGAAGCGCGTAAGGCGCAATGAGGAGATCTCCGCACCGTCGGTGCGTGTGATCGCGGCAGATGGAAGCCAGGCAGGAGTCATGACGCGCGCGGAAGCGCTGACGATGGCAAGCTCGCAAGCACTGGACCTCGTCGAGGTCTCGCCGATGGCGGAGCCTCCTGTCGTTAGAGTTATGGATTTCGGCAAATTCTTGTTCGAGCAGAATAAGAAGGCGCACGCGGCGAAGCGAAAGCAGAAGCAGATTCAGGTCAAGGAAGTGAAGTTTCGTCCCGGGACGGAAGAGGCGGACTACCAGGTCAAGCTGCGTAGCATCGTTCGATTCCTGACCGAGGGTGATAAGGCTAAGGTGACGTTGCGTTACCGCGGCCGTGAGCTCGTACATCAAGACATCGGCAGGCGCTTGTTGACGCGGATTTCTGAGGATCTCGCCCCCTATTCGGTGGTCGAGCAGAACCCGCTCATGGAGGGCAAGCAGATGGTCATGGTGTTCGGGCCCAAAAAGAAGTGAGCGGCAGGCCTTAAAAACCTGCCACATCCGCCGGTGAGCGGCGTTTGCGGTGCCTGCAGAGGTGCCGGAGGCGCTTGTGAGCCCAGGCTACAATTAGGAGTCGAGATGCCCAAGTTGAAAACAAAACGGGCTGCGGCGAAGCGTTTTCGCAAAACAGCGAATGGCTTCAAGCGCGGTCAGTCCCACCGTCGTCATATCCTGACGAAGAAACCGAGTAAGCGTAAGCGCCAGCTACGTCGCGAGATGCACGTAGATGAGACCGATGTGAATCGGATCAAGCAGCTGCTTCCGTACGCCTGATCGAGGGGACATACCATGGCACGAGTTAAACGAGGCGTCATCGCTGGACGCCGGCACAAGAAGATTCTCAAGAAGGCGAAGGGCTACTACAACGCCCGTCGCAAGGTTTTCCGGGCGGCGAAGCAAGCGGTCATCAAGGCCGGCCAGTACGCCTACCGCGGGCGGCGCGAGAAGAAGCGCGAGTTCCGCGCACTGTGGATCACCCGCATCAACGCCGCGGCGCGTCTCTGCGGCATGAGCTACAGCACGCTGATCGACGGCTTGAACAAGGCGGAATTGGCGATCGACCGCAAGGTGCTCGCGGACCTCGCCGTGCATGACATGCCGGCTTTTACCGCCATCGCAGAAAAAGCCAAGGCCAGCCTCACGGCCTGAAGAAACCGCGTAGGGGTCGAGATCGGCTGCTTGCATGCCGGCAGCCGATCTCGAGCTTTTGGAGGGGTCATGGCTGAGGGTCTCGGTCGCCTCATCGAGCAGGCGCTTGCCGATGTGGAAGCATCGCGCACTTTGTCCGATCTGGACGAGGTGCGCGTGCGCCTGCTCGGTAAGAAGGGCTTGCTGACCGAGCAGCTCAAGGCACTCGGCAAGCTCCCGGCGGACGAACGGCCGGCGGCGGGGCAAAAGATCAACGAAGCCAAGGTCGTCATTCAGGCGGCGATCGAGGCTCGTCGCGAGCAGCTCGATCGTGAATCGCTCGACGCCGAGCTCGCGCGCGGCACCATCGACGTGACCTTGCCGGGGCGCGGTCAGGAGACGGGCAGCATCCATCCGGTGACGCGGGCGCGACTGCGCATCGAGCGCATTTTCATGCAGGCGGGATTCGAGATTGCGACTGGGCCCGAGGTCGAGGATGACTTTCACAACTTCGAGGCGCTCAACATCCCCGCCAACCATCCGGCGCGTGCGATGCACGACACGTTTTACTTTCCCGACGGCCGCCTGTTGCGCACGCACACCTCGCCGGTGCAGATCCGTGCCATGCGCGCACGCAAGCCGCCGATGGCCCTCATCGCTCCGGGACGCGTGTACCGGAACGACTCCGATATGACGCACACGCCGATGTTTCACCAGGTGGAGGGCATTGTCGTCGGCGAGCACGTGAGCTTCGCCAACTTGAAGGCGATGCTGCACAGCTTCGTCGAGCGCTTCTTCGAGCAGCCGCTCGGCATGCGGCTGCGGCCGTCTTATTTCCCGTTCACCGAGCCCTCGGCGGAGGTGGATATCGAGTGCGTGTTCTGCCACGGTGCGGGCTGCCGTGTGTGCAAGCAGACCGGCTGGCTCGAGATCCTGGGCTGCGGAATGATCCACCCGAACGTGCTCGCGGCGGCGGGCATCGACAGCGAGAAGTGGCAGGGCTACGCGTTCGGCATGGGTATCGAGCGGGTCACGATGCTGCGCTATAGCGTGGACGATCTGCGCCTGTTCTTCGAAAACGATGTGCAGTTCCTGAAGCAGTTCCCGTGAAGGTCACCTACTCCTGGCTGAATGAGTTCACGCCGCTGACCGTGACCCCCGCGGATCTCGCGCAGCGGCTCACGCTCTCGGGGCTCGAGGTCGAATCGGTCGCGTCGGTCGCGCCGCCGTTTCGCGGAGTCGTGGTGGGCGAGGTCCTCGAATGCGGCCGCCATCCCAATGCGGATAAGTTGTCGCTGTGCCAGGTGACGACCGACGGTAAGGATCGCCTCGCCATCGTGTGCGGTGCGCCGAATGTGCGCGCGGGGCTGAAGGTGGCCGTCGCCCGGGTGGGGGCCGAGCTTCCGGGCGGCCTGACCATCAAGCGCGCGAAAATCCGCGGCGTGGAATCGAACGGCATGCTGTGCTCGGCGCGCGAATTGGGCCTCGGCGAGGAGCATGACGGGATCATCGAACTGCCCGGGTCGCTGCCGCTGAATGTCGATGTGCGCAAGGTGCTCGATCTCGACGATACCGTACTCGAGGTGAATGCCACCCCGAACCGCGGCGATTGCATGAGCGTTTTCGGGATCGCCCGCGACTACACCGCCGCGCATGAGCACCGCTATCTGAAGGCACCGGTGCAGCCCGTGGCGGCGGCGCACGACTCGGTCTTTCCCGTGCGCATCGAATCACCAGGCAGTTGTCCCGTCTTCTGTTCGCGCGTGATTCGCGGTGTGCGCGCGGATGCGACATCGCCGGCGTGGCTGCGCGAGCGGCTACGCCGCGTGGGGCTCGCGAGCATCTCGCCCGTCGTCGACGTCACGAACTACGTCATGATGGATTTGGGGCAGCCCCTGCATGCGTACGATCTCGCGCGGCTGTCGCAGGGCATCACGGTGCGCCAGGCCCGACCCGGGGAGCGCATCACGCTGCTCAACGACCAGGAGTATCGGCTCGACCCCGATTTTCTGCTCATCACGGACGCGAGTGGCGCCATTGGTCTCGCGGGCATCATGGGTGGGAAGGGCACGGCGATCGAGGACGGCACGACCGATGTGCTGATCGAGTCTGCACACTTTACGCCTGCCGCGGTTGTCGGCCGGGCAAGGCGCCTGGGTCTTCTGACCGACGGCAGTCAGCGTTTCGAACGAGGGGTGGATCCCAGTCTTCCAGCGATTGCCCTCGAGCGCGCGACAGCGCTGCTTGCGGAGATCGCGGGCGGCGAGGCGGGTCCCGTTCAGGTAACGCGGGCTGAGGCTCCGGCAGCCGAGGAGTGGGTGAGCCTGCGCCGCAGCCGCCTCGCGCGGCTGCTGGGCGCCCATGTCCCGGATGCGGAAGTCGGCGAAATCCTGGGGGCGATCAGTGAGCGCGTGGAAGCCACGGAGCAGGGTTGGCGCGTACTACGTCCACCGCACCGTTTCGATGTCCGCATCGAGGAGGATCTGGTCGAAGAGATTGCGCGCTTGCGCGGCTTCGACCGCATCGCCGAGGCGCACGCCATCGCCCCGCAGATACCCGGCTCCGCCACCGAGACTCGAGTGTCGAATGATCGGGTGCTCGCGGCGATGGCCGATCGAGGCTATCGGGAAGCGATCACTTACACCTTCGTCGATCCGGCGCTGCAGCGCCTGTTGTTTCACGAGACGCGGGCTCTCGCTTTGTCGAATCCCATCTCGGCGGAGCTCAGCGAAATGCGAGTCTCGCTGTGGAGCAGCCTCATCCCCGCGTGCCGCGACAACATGCGCCGTCAGCAAAGCCGCGTCCGGCTGTTCGAGATCGGCAACAAGTTCGACGTCTCGGCAGGCGCGCTTCGCGAGATCGAGACGCTCGCCGGCGTCGCCACCGGCGCGCGTTGGCCGGAGCAATGGGGCAGCCCGCGCGAGGCGCTCGATTTCTACGACGTGAAGGGCGACGTTGAGAGCGTGCTCGCGCTCGCGGGCGATGCGCGCGAGCTACGCTTCGAGGCCGACACGTTGAGCTGTCTTCGGCCGGGACGTAGCGCACGCATTTGGCGCAATGAGGTCGCCGTCGGCTGGATCGGCGAGCTGCATCCGCGCTTGATGAAGGACTTGGGTCTTAACAATACATTGTTTCTATTTGAACTAGAAACAGAATTAGCATTCACGTCTAACAGACTGCAATTTAACAAGATTTCAAAGTACCCGAGTGTGCGGCGCGATCTGGCTGTGGTGATTGATGAAAAAGTGCCCCTCGCAGTTTTGCGGGAAAATGTTACTGTTAGTGCATCCGGCCTTCTGAGCGACCTTCGGGTGTTCGATGTATATCGAGGACCTGGGGTAGAATTTGGACGAAAAAGTGTCGCTTTAGGCTTGATTTTACAGGACTCCTCCCGCACTCTTACTGACGTTGACGCAGACGCCGTTGTGACCGCAGTTGTCACCCGGTTACGGGATGTTTTGAGCGCCACGATAAGAGATCAATAAGCATGGCAGCCCTGACGAAGGCAGAGATGGCTGAGGCCCTGTTCGATCAATTGGGTCTCAACAAGCGCGAGGCGCGGGAGTTGGTCGATCTGTTCTTCGAGGAAATCCGCGCGGCCCTCTCCTCGGGGGAGCAAGTAAAATTGTCCGGCTTCGGTAATTTCGATCTGCGCGACAAGAATCGGCGACCTGGAAGAAATCCCAAAACCGGCGAAGAGATTCCCATCAGCGCGCGTCGCGTCGTTACCTTCCGGCCTGGCCAGAAACTGAAGGCGCGCGTCGAGGCGTATGCTGGAACCAAGCAATAACAGCGAGCTGCCCCCGATCCCGGGCAAACGCTACTTCACCATAGGTGAGGTGAGCGATCTCTGCGGGGTCAAGCCGCACGTGCTGCGCTACTGGGAGCAGGAGTTTCCGCAGCTCAAGCCCGTCAAGCGCCGTGGCAATCGCCGCTATTACCAGCGCCAGGACGTGCTCGTGATTCGCCAGATCCGCAGCCTCCTCTACGAGCAGGGCTTCACCATCGGCGGAGCACGCAATCGCCTCACGGGCGATGATGCCCAAGTGGATCTCAATCAGAGCCAGCAACTCATCCATCAGATGCGCCTCGAGCTCGAGGAACTCATCAAGATCTTGCGCCGCTGACGCGACCGTCGTGCGCCGCAAGCGGCGCAACAAACTTCTCGATCCGTATTTCGGCTATCATTGGCGTCCGGTCGGGGCGTGGCGCAGCCTGGTAGCGCACTTGCATGGGGTGCAAGGGGTCGGAAGTTCGAATCTTCTCGCCCCGACCAATTACTTACGCGTGTTGAGATTTTGGGTTAGGTACACCCTTGGGTACACCTTTGCCTCAGCTCGCGCGCGACCTCCGCTCCGACCCCCTTGGAGGCCCCGTCATGAGTGCGACTTTGTGCGCAGGCTTGCCCATCGAATCCTGTAACTGGATGCCGATATCCATCAGCGTGAGCGAGGCGGCACGTTCTCAAGCAGCAGCCACAGCCCCTCAGCCGTTGTCAGGTGCGCAATGACGGCGTCACGAAGCTTCGGGTACGGCAGCCCCGCCAACATTGCCGTCTGCATCACGGCCATGACCTCGCCCGCATCGGCGCCGATCATCGTGAAGCCGAGAATGCGGTCGTCATTTGCGCCGACAAGGACTTTCAGGAAGCCTTGCGTCTCGTCGGTCACTTCCCGCCGAAATACGGCATTCATCGGCAATTTGCCGACGCGCACGGCAATACCCTGGCGCTGTGCGTCCCGTTCGCTCAACCCGATGTGCGCAAGCGGCGGATCGGTGAACACGCAGTACGGCACCAGCCGGTCGCCCGTGCTGCGCGCGCCACCGGCCAGGTTGTCGCTGATGATCCGAAAATCATCTACCGAGATATGCGTGAACTGCGGGCTGCCAGCACAGTCGCCCATTGCCCAGACATCGGGCGCCGTCGTCTCCAGACGGTCGTTGACCCGTATATAGCCGCGCGCATCCAATGCGACGCCCGCCGTGTCGAGGCCGATGCCGGTGGTGTTCGGAATGCGACCGATCGCGACCAGGATGTCGCTCCCCTCGATCGTTTGCGCGCCGGCGCGCGTACCCGCAGTGAGGCTGACGCCCTCGCCGGACCGGCCTTGCACGGCAACCAGCTCGGCAGACAGCACGAACTGGATGCCTTCCTCACTCAAGATGCGGTGCGTTGCCTCGACGATGTCCGGGTCCTCCCGGCTCATGATCTGCTGGCCCGTCTCGATCACGGTCACCCGACTGCCGAAGCGGCGATAGGCTTGCGCCAGTTCCAATCCAACATAGCCGGCGCCGAGCACGATCAGGTGCGAGGGTGCGTAGTCCAGGTCCAGTGCATGGTGGACAAGCTGAAGCTGTTGCCGGGGAGCTCCGAGCCCTCGTAAGCTCAAGAGGGCGCAAGAAGACCGACGCCGCGCGGTGAACAGCGTGTCCCGTATCCATCAACGGAATAGGATCATCCTATCTCGGCAGCAACAGTCTCGTAAGCCGCGTCAAGCACTGCAATGGCAAATTCGCGCTTTACTGATGGAGGTGCAGAAACTCATCAAGGCTCTCGCCGCCCTCCAAGTAATCGAACAGGGAACGGACTGGAACACGGGTACCGATAAACACCAAAGTGCCGCTGAGGATATCGGGGTCTCGGTGCGTAATATCGGTAAGTGTGGCCACGTTAGTTCTCCTCATTCCGCCATAAGTATAAGTCCGGTTGGCTCCAGCACCTACCGTGAATTCGTCAACTATGGCCCGTCATCAGAATCTATGTCATCGTTTTTTGAAGCATCCAGCAGTCAGATCTCACGCCTTGCTTGCAGGATAGGCCAGCGGCGTCTTTTGTCATACAAATCGGGTGATGTTTGGAATCGCAATGGCTGCTCTTCAGCCTAGGATGACCTGCACAGCCGCTTTAAGGGCCGCGCGGTCGGTCTCGTGGAGTCGACCGAGGGATTTACGCACGAGGCGCTTGTCGAGGGTAGTGAAGACGGGTTTGATGGCAGAGAGCTTCAAGAGTCTAGCTTCCTGCCAGCGTTGCACGATGACCTCGCCGAAGGAGGCCGGTGAGCGCACGTGGCTGGTGATAGCCATCAAGATCAGATCAGGTCGTTCGGTGTTGTAACGTGCGGAGCTGACGACGACCGCAGGGCGCTGCTTCGCTTGGCTTTGGTCGGTGAAGGGGAACGGTACCAGGATGACATCGCCGAAGTTATAGGCGGTCATACTCGGCATCGTCGTCGTTGTCCCAGATTGCAGCAAATGCGGGTTCTGAGGTTTTGGCGGCGGCCGTCGCGAGGTGCCGATCCTCATCGCGGCTGCGCAAGAAGTCCACGAAATCCTCGACCTCGGCCTGGCGTTGCGGCGGCAGGGATTTGAGCTTCTCGAGAAGGCTGCGTGTATCACGGGCGCTCATAGTGGCCCTCCGAACTTGGGCTTCTTGATGACATGGTGGTAAGCCTGTGACGAGTATGAGTAGTAGCCATATTGTTGCGCAAGCTCCTTGGGCGGTGCGAAGCTCACAAAATCCCTCGGCGGGGGTCTTAGCGCCCTGGTGTTGGCGGTCTCCCACGAGGCCCGGCTAATCGCCATCGCGGAATGCCTGCAGGTGATCCGCCCATTGAGTTAACGCGTCGCGCTTCTCATCGAGGTATTGGCCGCGTACTCCGGGTGCTTGCGGCGCTTGCGCAGGTGCCGCTCGGTGAAATCTTTGATCAGTGCCGCCACGTTGTGGGAATTGCCCGCGGCGGGCACCTCGGCGGCGGCTTTCGGCCCCGGACGGCTCATGGCGCTGCGGGGGTCGATCCCTTCCTGCAGCAGATCGCGAAACCGCTGCGCCCTGGCCCGGGCGTCGGCGAGCGACAACCCCGGGAAGTTGCCAAGCGTGATGACGCCGGTCCGGCGCTTGAACTTGTACCTAAACCGAAACTCTCGGACGATGCCCCGGGTGCTGGTTTTCCTGACCCGCAGCATGAGGCCGGTGACGGCCGGGTCCGTAAGTGTACCTACGCCGCGCTTTTCGACCGCCGCGCTGGTGAGCCTGACAAGGGGTCGGGACATAGTCGTGAAAATCGCCGTTTTAGGTACACCTTAGGTACACTTTGCGGAGGATACGCGCTACGGCACTGTGTAACAGCACGCAACATGATTAGCATCTTAAAGCCTGCAAAAACAGGCATTTTTTGAACGATCAGACGATGCAATCCGCCACAACGCGTCGCACCGCGTTTCGCGATGGAATCCATGGGGTGCAAGGGGTCGGAAGTTCGAATCTTCTCGCCCCGACCAATATTTACGATAACCCTGGGGGGGACGTCTGTGGTCCCAGTCGGAAGTGAGGGTTGCAGAGCGTCGTTTTGTGCGGCATCTGGTTACTGCCGACGGAGCGGTGACAGCCTACGACAGGACGAGCAGGGATTCCTCGGGCGAGATCTCGAATGTTCGGATCTTGACCAGCGCCGAGCGGACGAAAGCCTCCGTCAGTCGATACGTTGCCGACGCGCAGCCGGATGACCTTTGGCGGTGCCGCCGTTCACCAACGACAGATTCCGAAAATCATCGTCCTTGGAGATCACCGTGAAGCTATGCTCGCGCGCATAGGCCCAGCTCATGATCGGTCGCGCTGGCAATGCCAACCCAGTTGACGTGGGAACTATCGGGGAACTGATCAGCCAATGCGCCAACGAGGCGCGAGCTTAAGTTCTCATCGAACAAAAGCTTCAAGGCACCGCAGGCAGTGCACTCAGGCGCCGTTCACGTTCCGCGGCAAAGCCGAGAACAGCTTGGATGTGCTCACGACGCAACTCCGGGAAATCGGCCAGTATTGCCTGCTCATCCATGCCGCTCGCCAGGTACTCGAGCACGTCGGAGACGGTGATGCGCGTTCCTCTGACGCACATCGCGTTGCGTGAGGATCGAGTGCAGCCGGGCGTTTTTCCGTTCACCGTGCCATGGCTGCTTCCGACCTTGGCTTTGGAGCTATCGGCACCGGTCACGTTCCTGGTCGGTGAGAACGGTACCGGCAAGTCGACGCTGCTCGAAGCGATTGCCTGGTCCGTCGGCTTCGGCGCGCAAGGCGGCAACCGCGACCAGTCATACACAGAAAATGGTGATGGACATGCGCTCGGGCAATTGTGGGCTATTTCGAGTTGCATGCAGGATAGGCCGGCGGCAGCCATTTGATTCATCATCGCTTCAGCCTGGTCACCGTAGACGGGTCGCGACCCGTTTCGGCCTGTGACGAAGGGCCGGTTATCGGCAGAAAGAAAGCGGCGTTGGAGCCTGTCGTGAAGCGGCAGCCAAGACGAAGAAAGAACAGCATTGCACCATCGTCATGCCGCCGCCGTGATCCGTTGTGACGCGGCAAACATGGACCATAAGTCCAATAGCCTTGCGCGGTTTCATGGGTGTTTCATGAGACAAAACTGGCGGTTCTTCGCCATCGTGCTTTTTCAGCGTTTTAGGGGACATGCATGGGAAAACAAAGCAGCGAGCCCGGGACAGCCGCCTCCATCGACCGTACCGTGCTGCCCATACCAGAGCCTCAGTATCCGCCAATCACCGAGCTGGATGCGCACAACGCCAAAGCGCCACCACGCTTCGAGATAAAGGCACCGAAAGGTGCGCCCAATGTGGTGGTCATCCTGCTCGACAACATGGGCTTCGGCGACGTATCGACATTCGGAGGACCGATCCAGATGCCGACGCTGGATCGTCTGGCGCAGACCGGGCTCCGTTACAACAATTTTAAAGTTCCCCCGTTGTGTTCGCCCAGCCGCGTGGCCTGCTTAACGGGTCGCAATAGCCACAGCGCAAACTTCGGCGTGATCTCGGAGATTGCCACCGGCTTCCCGGGGTACACCGCGGTGCGCCCCCGCAGCGTCACGAATCTGCCCGAGATCTTACGGCTCAACGGCTATAGCACCGCGATGTTCGGCAAGTGTCACGAGTTCGCGCCCTGGGAACTCAGTGATGTCGGCCCCTTCGATCGTTGGCCGGTGCATAGCGGGTTCGAGAGGTTCTACGGCTTTATGTCCGGTGAAGCGGACCTGTTTCATCCCGTCATTTACGACAATATGACCCGGGTGGATATGCACCCGGATGCCGATTATTACGCGAGTACCGACATCACCGATAAGGCGATCCTCTGGCTGCGTTCGCAGCGTTCACTAGCCCCTGACAAGCCATTTTTCGTGTACTACTCAGCAATTGGCACCCACGGCCCGTTCCAGGTTCCTGAGGCCTGGCGCGATCGGTACAAGGGCAAGTTCGATCAGGGCTGGGACCAGGTGCGTAAGGAAACGTTGGCGAGGCAGATCAAACTAGGGGTCGTGCCCTTGGGCACGGATCTCGCACCCAAGCCGCCGGGAATTCAGGAATGGGACGACTTGACGGCCGACGAGAAGAAAGTCTTTGCCAGGTACATGGAGATTTACGCAGCCTTTGCCGAGGTGACTGACTATGAGGTGGGCCGGTTTCTCGACGAGATCGAGACCTTGGGCGAAATGGACAATACGCTGGTCCTCTACATCACCGGCGATAACGGGTCGGTCTTCCAAGGCGGCCTCAACGGCGCCTTCAATGAGTTGTCCGTGTTCAACGGGATACCAGAGCCCCTGGATATTCCGCTGAAGCACTTCGACGAAATCGGCGGCCCCAAATCCCATATTTTGTACAACAATGGCTGGGCTTTCGCCGGCGCGACCCCCTTTGGTTGGGGCCACCAGGTGGCTTCCTACGGCGGAGTCTGCCAATCCATGGTGGCTCATTGGCCGAAGGGCATCGCGGAGAAGGGCGGTCTGCGTACGCAATGGACGCACATGACTGATATTGCTCCGACGGTGTTGGAGGCAGCGGGCGTGCCCGAGCCCGCGGTCGTCTACGGCGTCAAGCAAAGACCGATCGAAGGCGTGAGCATGCTCGACACCTTGAATAACCCGGAGGCGAAATCGCGGCACACCACGCAATACTTTGAGATGGCAGGCAACCGCGGCATTTATCAGGACGGTTGGTTCGCAACCACGGTGCACCGGCCGCCGTGGGAACCCAAGGCGCGAGCTACCTTTGAGAACGACAAGTGGGAGCTTTACAACGTAGAAGAAGATTTCAGTTGCGCGCACGATCTTGCCGCGAAGTACCCCGACAAACTGGAGAAGCTAAAAGCCGTTTTTCTGGAAGAGGCCGTCAAGTACAACGTGCTGCCTCTGGATGACCGCGCTTGGGAACGATTTAACGCGGCTCTCGCGGGTCGGCCGGACCTGTTGGAAGGTCGCACCGAGATAACGGTCTATGAGGGAATGAAAGGGATTCCAGAAAATGCCTTCATCAACATCAAAAACCGCTCTTTCGTGGTCACGGCCGACATTGAGGTCCCGAAGGCGGGCGCAGAGGGGGTGGTCATCGCTCAAGGCGGGGAAATGGGCGGCTGGAGCCTCTACGTCAAGGACGGCGCACCTCGGTTTGCCTGGAACTTTCTCGGTCGCGTGATTTACAAGATCGCCGGCCCTGCCCGCCTGCCGGCGGGGCGGGTGACGCTGCGCTTCGAGTTTGCTTACGACGGCGGTTTGGGCGCCGGAGGTAACGGTGTGATTTTCGTCACCGGTAAAGAGGTTGCCGCAGGGCGGGTCGAGCACACTCAGCCGTTCGCATTTAGCGCGGAAACGACGGACGTGGGCGAGAACCTCTATACGGCCGTCAGCGACGACTACAAAGCGCGCGACAGTAAGTTCACCGGCAAGATTCACAAGGTGACCGTCCAGGTCGGAAAGTCCAACCTCAGCGAGGAGGCCCAGAGGGCTATCGCAGAAATGCGTATGAAGAGGGCGCTGAATGTTTAATCGTGCCGTTGCGATGATTGCTTGGCCGGAACGAACGTCTGCTTCGACTCGGTGATTTCAGGGCCCTCACCGTTCGGAGTTGGCCGGGGCAATCGTGGTTAGCGTACTTTTCGTACATTTGAAGTACTGACAGTCTTGCCATTACACCAAAGCGCGATGCCCTCCTGCTGAGAAACCTGCGCGTCGGCGATGATCTCGTGGGGGTCTCCGGAAGGCGCCCCCTGTTGGTGAAATTTCTGCTGCAACGCCAGCGGCGTCGCATCGCCCAATAGCAACTCGAGGACACCAAGCCCCTTCACATGCCGTCCCGCAACTAGCAGGCACACGGTGATTGGCGTGGACAGGATCAACCCGGCCGGGCCCCAGAGCCAGCTCCAGAATATTGCTCCGACCACTACCGAGAGCGGCGACAGCCCCGTAGCGTGACCATAAAAGTGTGGTTCCACTAACTGTCCCACGACGGCGTCGAGCACGATAAACACACCCAAGCCGCTCAACGCCAAAGACCATCCTGGATCGACGGCGAGAGCAAGGACGGCGGCAAAGAGCGCGGCTATTGCCACACCGACGTAGGGCACGAAGCGCATCACGCCGGCGAGAATTCCGCAAAGCAGGGCCTGCGGGAGGTGCAGCATGCTCAAGCTCATCCAGACGGACAGCCCGAAACCCAGGTTGACCGCGAACTGCGAAACAAAATACCTAGAGAGTCGGCCGCCGGCGTCGTTGAGCGCGAGAGTGGCCGTGCGTATGTCGGTCATGCCGACGATGAGGATGAAACGGTCGCGCAGTGTTTCGTACTCAAGTAACACGAAGATGAGGACGAGAAGCACGATGCCTGCGAATTGCACCGGGTGCCAAACGGTTGTCAGGAGCTTCCACACAAGCAGCAGCGGGTGGGACTCGAATTCCGGTGGCGGGAGCGCCGCAACCCCCGGCGCCGCTCCTCGCGGCGAGCGCTCGACATCACGGGCGGAGACGGGGAGCGCCTCTGCGGACTGGTGGATTCCGGAAAGGCGACTCGTTTCGTTAGTAAAGCTTAGTATCGGGCCGACCGTTACTTCCTCAAGGATCTTTAACTTGCGTTGTACATTCGATTCATATTGAGGAAGGCTCTCGGCGATGTGCAGGATTTGCGTGCCCAGCGCGGCCGCAATACCCACGCATGACAGGGTCAGTGCCGCAACCGCAACCAACACTGAAAAGGCTCTGCCGATCCGCAGTCGCCGCAGCCCCCGAATTAGCGGTGCCACCAACAAGCTCAGCAAGATCGCGAGCGCGAGCGGTATCAGCACGGACCGCCCAAGATACAAGAGCGCTAGGATTATTCCCGTGGCGACGATGCGGCTACTGTGATCGCGCAGCCATCCGGTCGAGAGCGTGGCACTCATGCCGTTGCCAGCCCCGCGGTGATCGAGACTTGAATTCATCGCCTATCCCCCAGCCATGAGCTGCACGTCCCTCAGCGGGCACTCTACTTCCTGATCCACCGTGGGGGTTCGATTCGAGGCCGGCGCGGCGGCCGCGACTGTGGCCATCGTTTCGTCCATGGTGGTCCACAAACGTCCGCTCTGTGCGCATCGCACCCCGTATTCAAACAGTGGACGCATCGTCGATGCTCGAAAGTCAGCCGAGCTGTATTGCGGATAGTCAAAGGGCAGATATGTGGATCGAACCGACATGCGGTACTTCTCAGCGAACTGATCTAAGGCGACGACCTGCGCTCTCGACATGTGTTTTAGCGCCACCGAGAATGTGCGCGCCACGATCGGTCGCAGCCTGAAGGGGGTCGTCTCGGGCGCATCGATGATCTGCCCATTGATCAACACGTACACCTGTGCGCCGTCGAGGCTTCGCTGATCTAATAGTGAAAAATAAGCAGCCGCGGGCGCGATGAAGAGCGAGGCCGAAACGTTTCCATCGACATGCATTTCGTCGTACAGCCGGCCTCCTTGATGCACGTGGATGAGTACGGGCTTGAACACACCCGGAATGCTCGCCGATGCGACCAGCACGTCCCGGAATAGCTTCCGAGCTGGATCGCCGCCACGCATGGCGATGGCACCTAAGTCCCAGATGACCGTTTCTTCCTTGTCCAGGTCAGTTGTAGCCACCCACAGAAGCCGACCACGGCCTGCTTCTTGAGCGACAGCGCGAATGAGATCCGGTGTGACATAGTGGTCCACTAGCGCAGTGAGGGCGGCGCTGCGGCGCGGTGCCCCCAGCGGCAACGCGAGGAGTCCGCGTACACTCATCGTCGCACCGCGCCCGCTGGTGAAGGCTTCGGTCAGCTGCGAGTCCCAGTCGGACCCGAGAAACGCAAACGGAGCGATGAGCGCACCGGTGCTGACGCCTGTGACCACATCATATTGCGGGCGTTCTTGGCGGCGGCTGAGCCCGACTAAGGCTCCGGCGCCGAACGCGCCGCCGGCACCGCCCCCGGAGAGGACCAGAACGCGTAGCATTCCGTCCTTCGATGAGGCTCTCAACCGCTGCAGAGCGGTTGTGGATTTCGCCTCGACGCTCGCCCGATCCGTGCTTAAGAATCGCACGCCGGCAGGAAAATCCAGGGGGGTTGCCGTGCTGAATAGGGCGGGTGGCGCATCCCGACGCGGGACGGCACAGCCGACCAGCGCTAAGGCACTGAGCACGTACGCGCAGCGGCGAGCCCTTGCCTGAGAGCTGCGGTGAAGTTTGCTTCGCGTCGTGACCATACCTTGATTCCTTCTTGCGCAACTGCAAAATCAATGCCCGACCGAGGCGGGATCGACCGTGCGAGCCGCCTTGGGCGCAAGCACGATCGCTATCGAGGCGGCGACGAAGGCGACGGCGATCACCGTCATCAGTCCGTTGGTCGCCAGCATCAGGCTCTGGCTCGTCACGAGGTTGTTGAACATCTCACGGACCATCTGTCCGGTCGTGCCCGGGGGGATCGAGCCGGCCAATTGGCCTGTGGGATCGACGACGTTCGCGAGCTTGGCGTGCGCGATGATCGTGCGGTTCTGCCAGGAGGTCGTCACCAGTGAGGTGGCGATGGCACCGGAGATCGTGCGCACAAAGTTCATGAGGCCTGCCGCCGAGGCGGTCTCTTCCTCCTTGACCGAGCCCATGGCGAGTCCGGTTAATGGCACGTAGTACATCGGCATGCCGACCCCCATGAAGAAGAGCGGAATGACGATCACCCAGTAGCTCATGTCGGAGGTGGCGTAGGCCCGCCAGAACGTGTCGAGGCCGAGCCAGGCGCAGCCGATGAAGATGAGGATGCGCGGATCGAACCGATTCGCTAGTTTGGCAGCGATCGGCGAAAAAACGACCGAGAGCACGCCGCCCCATGCCACCACGAGTCCGGCCCACGTGGTGGTGTAGCCCATGTTGTATTGCAACCATTGCGGCGTCAGCACATTGATGCCGAAGAAGGCGCCGAAGGCGAGGGCGAGCACTAGCATGCAGGAGGAGAAGCCACGATGCCGGAAGACGCGCAGGTCGACGATCGGGTACTCCTCGGTCAGCTCCCAGATCAGGAAAGAGAAGAAACCGATTACGGCAACAATGGCGAGTGCGCGGATTTCGGTCGATGAGAACCAGTCGAGGTCCTTGCCCTCATCGAGCATGATCTGCAGCGCCGCCACCCAGACGACTAACAGCAGCATGCCGACCTTGTCGACGGGCTTCACGACCGCCGGCTCGTGATAGCGCTTGAGCATGAACCAGGCAAGGACACCGAAGAGCAGCGCCAAGGGGACGTTGATCAGGAACACCCAGCCCCACGAATACTGATCGCACAGCCATCCGCCCAGCACCGGGCCCACCACGGGCGCGAGCAGCGTCGTCATGGCCCACAGGCCCATCGCCTGCATCGACTGGTGCTTGGGGAAGATCCGCAGCAGCAGCGTCTGCGATAGCGCCATGAGCGGACCACCGGCCATGCCCTGCAGCACCCGCATACCGAGCAGCATAGGGAGCGATGTGGACAAGCCGCAGAGGAGCGAGCAGAGGCCGAACAGTAATACGGCGATACAGAAGAGCCGCACTGCGCCGAAGCGGCCGGAGAGCCACCCCGTAAGCGGCACCGTGATTGCCTCGGCGACGGCATAAGAGGTGATAACCCACGTGCCCTGGCTCGAGCCCGCGCCGACGGCGCCGGCAATGTTTGGCACGGTGACGTTGGCGATCGTCATGTTGAGCACCGCGACGAAATTCGACAGCGCGAGTACGATGCCGGCCGTCCAGAGCATCCCGCCCTCGAGAGAGGGCGGGTCCTTAGCGTCAATGGCAGGGTGTGTCATGGCGAGTTTCTCGTGGTTGCTGCGCGGGATCAGGAATTGCTGCTGAGGTCGACCTTGGCATCCATCGAGAGCCCCACGCGCAGCGGATGGGCGGCGAGCTCATCGGGATTCAAGCGGATGCGGACCGGGAGACGCTGCACTACTTTGATCCAGTTGCCGGTCGCGTTCTGCGCGGGGATCAGGGCAAAAGCTGCACCGGTACCGCCATCGAACCCTTCGATTACGCCGTGATACACCACCTTGCCGTGATAGAGGTCCGACTTGAGCTCGACGGTCTGCCCGGCGTGAACCTTGGTAAGCTGTACTTCCTTGAAGTTCGCGTTGACATAGAGCTGTGCAACCGGAACCACGGACAGGAGCGGTGTGGAGGGCTGGACGCGCTGACCGAGTTGCACCTGCCGGCGCGCGATGACGCCATCGATGGGCGCGCGGATTACCGTGCGACCTAGGTCGACGTTTGACTTGTCGAGGCGCGCACGGGCCAGAGCGACTTGCGCCCGAGCGGCATCGAGTGCGGCGCGCGCGCTGGTTGCACGGTTTTTGGCGTTCGTCAACTCATCCCCCGAGACCGAGCCCGAGGCCACGAGGGCTTCACGGCGTGTCAGGTCGATGCTGGTGCGCTCGAGGTCCGAGAGGGCCGCGACAACTTGCGCCTGGGCGCGGGCAAGATCCGCCTGGGCCTGACGTAGAGCCAGCCTGGCGTCCGTGTCGTCGATCATGACGAGAATGTCGCCGCGCCTGACGTTCTGGCTGTCGACGACGTTCACTTGCATCACGGAGCCTTCGGTCTCGGAGGCCACCTGCGCCACCTCGGCAGCGGTGTAGGCGTCGTCGGTGCTCACGTAGCGGGAACCCACGAGCTTCCAGTACTCGACGGCGCCGCCGCTGGCAGCGGCCACGGCCAGGCCGAGGAGCGAAAAGAGCACGGCGCGCTGTTTCTTGCGGGGTTTGACCATCGGCGCGTCGGCCGTCGACTCGGGGGTGATTGAAGCTTGCATATCCATGACAGTTCTCCTTTAGCAGGTGATTACGATTGGGGGTTATGGGGTGCGGTGCTCGAGCTGTCCGGCGCGAAGCCGCCGCCCAGTGCGCGCACCAGCGATACGTCGAGAATCAGCGCCCGGGTCTCGAGCTCGGCCTCGGAGCGGCGCGCCGATATCAGCGAGTCTTCCGCCGACAGGACGTCGAGATAGGTGGCGAGCGCACCCTGGTATCGGGAGCTGACGATTTGGTGCGCTTCCGCCGCGGCGGCGACGGCCGCCCGGGCGGCGGCGAGCTCCTCATCGAGGGACTTGCGACTCGTGGTTGCATCGGCCACCTCGCGCAGCGCCGTCGAGAGCGTCCCGTTGTAGGTCGCGACGGCCGCGTCATACTCCGCGCGTGCGCCCTTGAACTCACCCTGCAGGCGATCGGTGTTGAAGATCGGCAGTGAGATCGCCGGACCCGCGGCACCCGACTGCGAGGCCGATTTCAAGAGGTTGGCGACGCCGACCGACTGGAAGCCCGCGAATGCGAGCAGGTTGACGCTCGGGTAGAACCCGGCCTTGCGCTGATCGATCCGGTGCGCGGCGGCTTCAGTGCGCAGGCGCGCGGCGACGATGTCGGGACGACGCCCAAGCAGGTCGAGCGACAGGTTCGAAGGTAACCCTTGAGAACCCGCCCAGGCGACTTTGGGGCGAGTGATTTCAAGGCCCCGATCAGGGCCAGCGCCCAAGAGCGCCGCGATGGCGTTCCGCTGCAGACCGATTCGCTCGTCGATCGCCAGGAGATCGCCCTTAGCTGCGGCCTGCCGTGCCTCGACCTGTCGCACGCTCGAGAGCGTCTCGAGGCCGAACTGATGGCGCTGGCGGAACAAGGCGACCGTCTGCATACGTAGCGCGAGCGTCTCGGCCGCGTTGTCACGGAGCGTGTAAAGATGCAGGAGACCGGCGTAGGCCGAGGCGACCGAGGTCGAGAGGATCAGGCGCGTCTGTGCGATCTCAACCTCGGCAGCGCACTGCTCAGAGACGGCGGCCGCCAGGGACGACCTGTTCTTGCCCCAGAAGTCGAGCTCGTAGGACATGTTCAAGGTTGCGGCTCCATAGCCGTTCCAGCCCTTTGGCAAGGCCTGCCGGGGAACCAAGAAGTCGTAGCTCTGCTTCGCCTCGGCGATCTCGGCAGATGCCGTCACTTCGGGCAGGCGCGTGGCGCCCGCGCCCTGAACCTGCGCGGCTGCGGCCTTGAGGCGTGCCTGGGCAAGGTCCAAGTCGGGCGCGTTGTGCAGCGCCTCTTCGATCAGCGCATCGAGCTGCGGGTCGCCGTAGCTGCGCCACCACTCATTGGCCGGCCAGGCCGTCGAGGGGGCCGTGAACGAGCTCGAGCTGCCGAGCTCGCTGATTTTCTTCATGGCCGGGGGCGGATCGAGCCGGGGAACCTGCGCGCAGCCACTGGCGAGGGCGAGGCTGACGGCGAGAAGCAGAGTGAGGGGGCGGCGTTGCGCCGCGAGACGGGGACTCTTGGTGGTTTTCATCGAGGTCAAGCTCCTTAAATGAACTGTACGGTACAGTACCTTGACTTCTGACCCGGCGTCAACAAAAATGTACCGAGTAGTACAGGTTTATTCAGGAAGCGACTCGGTTATGAGCAAAAGCGACAGCAAACGACAGGCAATTCTCGAAAACGCCTATCAACTATTCCGCGTCCAGGGGTTCGACGGGACCTCGATGGCGGACATCACCTCTCAGGTCGGCGGATCGAAGGCGACCCTCTACAGTCACTTCCCCTCGAAGGAAGAACTATTCGTCGAATGCATGATGGCGGCTCTGGAGAACTACATGTCGGACACTCTGAGGCACCTCGACGCCTCCCGGAGCGATCCGGAGGCCGCGCTTCGAAACTTTGGCACGAGCGTCCTCAAATTCATTTGCTCACCGGAACAGGTGGAGGTGCGTCGCTTGATGATCGCGGAGGCGGCGCGCTCCGGCACCGGGAAGCTCTTCTTTGACAAGATCAGCGCGTTACGCTCGCAAATCTCTTCCTTCCTGGCCGCATGCATGGCATCGGGACTGCTCCGCCAAGACGACCCTGGCCTCGCCGCGGATCATCTGGGTGCACTGCTTGAGGCTGAAATCCTTGAACCGTTGCTCCTGCACGTGCGAGAAGCGGCGCCGGATCAGGAGGAGACTGCGCTCGCGGCCCGTCGTGCGGTAGCCGCCTTTCTCAGGGCCTACGCGCCAACCGCCCCACCGATAAAAGCCACTGCGGGGCTCAACACCCACGTGAGAAGGCTCCCCCCGCATGAACTCTGACCGAGGCCCGTGCGATCAAGTCACGAACGGGCGCTGCTGCGAGTTATCGGTCGCGCTAAACTGGACCTGCCGGTCCTGTTAACCCACATGAAAAAACCATGAAGACCAAAACTGAATCAAAACGCCAGGCCATCATCCAGGCCGCTGCCGAAGTTTTTCGCGAAGTCGGCTTCGATCGCGCTTCGATGTCGGAAATCCGGGAGCGGATCGGCGGCTCCAAGGCAACGCTCTACAACTACTTCCCCTCAAAGGAGAAGCTGTTTTTCGAGGTCATGCACCATGCCAAGGAGCTTGAGCTGGAAGCGATTACGGGGGAACTTAACGCGGACGCAGATGACTTGAAACGAGAGCTGGTTCATTTCGGACAGAAATTCATGACAGTGCTGTATTCGCCCGATACGATTGCCGTCAGACGTCTGGCGATTGCCGAATCGCGGCACTCGGAGATCGGGAAGCTGTCGTTCGAGCAAGCGACTGTTCCGATCGAGAGGCGGGTTGCTGAATTCTTGAGAAAGGTAATGAAGCGCGGGACCCTTCGAACGACCGATCCGAAGATTGCCGCCATCCACCTGCTGAGCTTGCTGGAATCGGAACTCCTGCAACGAGTCCTTCTAGGCGTGATTGATACCGTAAAGCCCGAAATCCTCGGCGGCGTCGTGCGGCGCGCAGTGGATGTATTCCTCTCGGGATACGAGCGGCGCTAGCCGACGGAGAAGTCTATCTGCACAGCTGGTGAGCGCCCCTGATTGAGGTGAGGCTACTCCCCGGAAATTGAATTGTAGGTTCGGTCATGGCTGGGATTCCCTGTTGAGCTGCGATAACGGAAGCCCGTCTTATCAGACACCCGTAAGTACATACTCTGGAAATTCCACGAGCGACCGAAATCTAAGGGCTCGACAAAAAAAGATTGCAGCGATGACCCTTGAAAAAATAGCGACCAACCCTAGTTTTGCGGGATCGCCCGGGCCACGCCCTAGGCGAAGAAGGTTTAACCCATTATTGCGTCATCTACATAAGGAGTGGTGCCATGAGTTCCGTAATGCGACAAGATCCATGGGGCGTGATGCCGCGCCTGCAGGACGAGATCAACCGCCTATTTGGCAATGCCCGCGAGAATGACAGCAGTTCGGCGACGGCTATGTGGATTCCCCCAGTGGACATTCACGAATATGCCAATCGGTTCGAAATTTACGTCGACCTGCCTGGCGTGGATCCCGCGACGGTCGAGTTGACCCTCGATGGCGGGATTTTGACCTTGTCGGGCGAGCGGGCGCAGCCTACCCGCACCGGCGGCGATGAAGTCCAAGGAGTACGTATGGAACGAGGGCACGGCCATTTCCACCGTCGATTCGTCCTTCCCGATACTGTGGATAGCGAGAAGGTCAATGCAAGCGGGAGTCATGGCGTGCTGACCGTGACGATTCCGAAACAGGCAAAGGCGATGCCCCGCCGAATTCAGATTGGGAGCTGACACAGCAAGCACTGGCCCTCGCTTAAGAACCGAGGGCCAGTGCAAGACAAAGCGGCGGACGCGGCCGGTAGCGCATAACCTTCCCGCCAGGGCGTTTGAAAGCTGCGCCCGCTCAGGCCCCTATATACCGAAGGGGTGTCCAGGACGCGCCCAAAGAACAGCCTGGATGTGCTCACGACGCAGCCCCGGGAAATCGGTCAATATTGCCCCGCTACTCTTCACAATGAGCCCCTTCAGATCACTTATTGCAGGTCATGGTTCTCGATCCCTGGGTGCAAGGGCAGGGTGAACTGGATAGTGGCGCCGTGAGGTACATTGGACGCAGCCCAGATGCGGCCGCCGTGAATTTCGATGATCGAACGGCAGATCGAAAGTCCCATGCCCATGCCACTGGATTTGGTGGTGAAGCAAGTATTGAACAGCCGATCCGCGCTCTCAGCGGAGAAGCCGACTCCGCAGTCCGTCACCGTGAGTCGCACGTGCTGTGCATCATCTTGCTCCGATCGGATCACAAGCTCGCGCGGTCGATTCATGATCGGTTGCATGGCTTCGATGCCGTTCATCACCAGATTGAGGATCACCTGCTGCAGCTGAACCTTATCGGCAAGAATCACGGGGAGCTCGCTTGCCTGTTCCACGCGCAGCGCCACCCGGGAGCTCAAGAGCTCATGCTGCACAAAGCTCAGCGACTCGCTCAGGACTTCATTGAGATTAAGCGGCGCCATTTTCGTGTCGGATTTCTTCGCGAGCGCACGGATGCGCCGGATGACCTCACCCGCCCGAGTGCCGTCGCGGACGATCCTTTGGAAGGCGGCGCACGCTTCGTCCAGGTTGGGCGGATCGCAATCGAGCCAGCTCAGGCCTGCCTCGGCGCTGAACACGACAGCGCCAAGCGGCTGATTGACCTCGTGAGCGATATGGGCGCTCAGTGCGCCCAAGCTCGTCACCCGATTGATGCGCGCCAGTTCCGTCTGTGCTTGACTCAGCTTTCGATTGGCGGTTTCGAGTTCGTAGGTGCGCTGAGAAACGCGCAATTCGAGTTCCTCATTCATCTGCTTGATTTCTGCTTTGGTCTGCTTCAGTTCCGGCGTTTCGATCAGTTCCCACTCCCCCCCGCGCATCGCCTTCGCGAACTGATGAGTGTGCACTACATCCAAGAGCTCACTCGCGCCGCATGACTGCAGCGAATACGTGCACAACAAAAAAGCGGGCCGTCCGACTACGCTGTCGTTGACCACCTGCTCGTATTCTGAGAAGGCCCCCCAGTCCTTCTTCTGGAGCCAAGCTGCGTTCCCTGAACCTCGGAGTCCCACATATCCACAGTCCAACGCTCGATCGACTTTCTCGTTCCACGCAGCGACGACACGGGTTGCATCGAAGACTCCGCCCTTCAGATACCACTCTCTACCGTCGAATACCTCGATGCTTCGCTTGGAGATATGGTCTTCAAACTCCGGGACGGCGTTCCTCAGTCCATCCCAGGCGTCTCGCTCGGATAGGGGGTCGGAGACCACCCACACGCAGAACTCGTTGTTTTCCAGGCCGGCTTTGAAATACGACACCAGCATGGCGAGCAGGTCCCTTTTGCTCTCGTAAAAGCTGCAAAAGTGTGTTCCCCACGGCCGGTCCCCCACCACGCCAATACCTGAGCTTCTCATTTCATTGATCGATGTCATTGGGTACCTCCGGGCCGAAGCCCCTTCGTCGATCACGAGTTGTATCTTGGAAATCCTAGATCCACGTGGAACTTTTGTACAGCGGCGCTGTGCGATGCTCGAGCTGGTTCGAGTGCATCGCATCACTCTCCCCTCGCTCGCTCGCCGCCTTGATGACCCGGCCGCGAAGGTCATGAGGGCCAATGGTGCTGCACACGGATGAGCGGGGCAGAGAGGAACCAGGGTAGTGGCCTCGCCGGCCGCGCCCTCAGCCGCCGTGAATTGTACGCATTAAGCTTTCGAAATTCGGAAGGTGATGGACGGCGACGACTATCACCCCGAGGCTTAACACGACGGCAAGGATTTTGATGGCTTTTTTCACGTTAACCATCCCTTACGAAAGGCTGATTGCTTCTCGAATGGTCAGCTTGGACGCTCTCCAAGCCGGGTAAGCGCTCGCCGCCGCCGCGCTGATTACGATAATCGCAAGCCACAGGGGCAGGGCTGTCGTCGATAGGCGGGCGCTGAGCTCAGGGCCGAACGCGGCTGTTCCTACGATCCAATCGACGAATACTGTCAGCGGCACGGAGATTACTAGCGCGATGACTGCGCTCAAGCTGCCGACCAATAGTCCTTCGCCGACAACGCTGCGTCGAATCGTGCCTGCTCTTGCGCCGATGACGCGCATGACTGCGAATTCGCGGGTTCGCTCAAGAACGCTGATCGTCATTGCAGAGCCCAGCCCCATAACGCCTACGATCGCTATTAGTATCGACATCACTACCAGGGTGAAGATCAAGATGAACAAATGACCGCCGAGGGCGCGAGCGAGCTGTGCCTGCGAAACTGACTGGGTGACTTTGACCCCTGACTTGTCCAGCGCGTGTTCGATGCCGGCAATGGCCTGGACGGCCGAACGCTCGTCGGCGCTCTCCAAGGCAACGCGAATTCCTCCAGTCAGGCCAGGTCGGCCGGCTTCCTGTCCCAACCGCTCCCGCGACGTATACACCGTCGCCTGGGTCAGATGCTCCCGCACGATTCCCATGACGCGCAGTTCGGCAACGACGTCGCGGATGATCAGATGGACCCGATCGCCGATCCTTAAACCGGGGAACATCGTCAGAGCTTGTTCGTTGACCACGGCACCGTCGGTATCGAGCGCACTCAGCCAGTGACCGGCAATCATCGTTGGGCTGAGGAATGCGCTGTCCCGCGGTACGGCTTGAAGTCGCAAGCTCCCGTGGCCGCCGTCAGGGTATGTCCTGACAATGCGAAGGCCATCCGGGCGCGCGCACGAGGCCGCTTCGAGGCTCCAAGGCTCAACCCGGCGAACACCAGGCACCGCAGACACGGTAGCTAGAACGACCGCCTCCGGCTGCGCATGCTCGAACAGAAATTCTGCGTCGAAGCGCCGTTCCAGTCCGGCCTGCGTCAGGTTGCGTTTCCAGGCCGCTTTTACGTTGAGACTAGTTATGAACATCGCCCCCGCAGCGGCGAGCAGTCCGAGAGTGAGGGCAAGCCGACTCTTACGTCGGACGGTACTGCGAATTGCGATAACGAACGCTGGATCCCGTCCGCTTAGCCCGGAAAGCCACCGAATCAGTCGTCCGGGGCCGGCTGGAAGGCGCACGCCAAACTCGCTCAGCGCTTCCTTGACCGTACGCCCGGCGGCAATCTTTATCGGCAGCAGCGCAGCCACCAGTGGCAGGCCGATGCCGATTAGCACTTGGCCGCCGTAAAGCCACGCCGGGACCGATCGGCTAGCCAATTCAAGATTGAGCATCCGTGCGGTGTTTTCCGCGAGAGCCCGTCCTGCGGCGATGCCGAACGGTAAACCGATGGAAACAGCCACGATACCTATCGCGACGATCAGCACCACGTAGATTTGCATGATCTGAGCGCTTCGCGCCCCGATCGCCTTCATCACGGCGATCTGACGGACTTGGGGCGCCAGCAAGCTCGAAGTCAGCGTTGCCGTGAGGATGGCACTTAGCATGAGGGTCAAAACACTGAACACGAGCAGCATCCGCACCACGCTGGTCATGATGCCCTGGTGCGGATGTTGGTAGGGCGGAATGCGGATCTCGCCCACCGATCGCCCGGCGCGCCGCAGCCAATCAGCAACGCCAATGGCTGCCCGATCGATCTCGGCTGGATTACTCGATGCGTCTTTGACCGTCACTTTCAGTGTGTGAAGCGAGGGATCCTCGCCCAATAAACTCAAAGTCGCGGGCGTCACATAGCCATAGACGGTCTGCTCCTGCCAGGCGGGAGCAAGGCCCGGGTCATGTACTACTCCCGTGACCGTGAGCGAGCGCTGAGCACCGTGGGCAGTCTGCACACTGATCTCGTGATCAAGCGCAGTGTTCGCTACCGACACCGCCGTGCGCTCGAGGACAATGCCGTCGGGCCCGGTCGGCCACCGCCCAGCCTCGAGACGAGCGGTGCTGATATGCGCTTCACGGAAGTCTGGCACGACAAACAGTAGCAGCGGCAGCCACTCATTCGGCCGGACCTCGATACGCCCGCTTAGCCGGCCTGCGGCCTCCGCGCCGGTGATCCCCCCTTGGGCTCTCACTCCCCTGAGTAACGGCTGCTCGATTACATCCACGTCGATAAGCGCGGCGGCAGGGTTCGTGGAGAGATAGTTGCGAACAATCTCGCGCTTGAGGATCGTGTAGGCGGTAGAGATGGACGCTACCGCGAAGACTCCCGCTGCGATCGCAATGACCATCATTAACAACCGGCCTTTAGCCTGTTCGATGTCCCCTCGGAGCTTTCTCCAACGCGGACTAAGCGTCACGGTCGCGCCGCTTCTTGGCTCGCGATGGTGCCATCCATCAGCGTGATCGACCGTGCAGAGTAGCGCGCGAGGTCACGCTCATGAGTCACCATGACCACGGTCTTTCCAGCGGTCACCTGGTGCGCGAAGAACTGCATCACTTCTTCCGCCGTGCGAGAGTCTAGATTTCCCGTCGGCTCATCGGCGACTATCAGCGGGGGATCGTTCGCCAAGGCCCGCGCAATGGCGGCGCGCTGCTGTTGGCCGCCCGATAGCGCCGCCGGTAGCTTGTCGGCCTGATCTGCAATACCCATCTGTGCCAGCAGTTCCAGCGCGCGCGGACGCCGCTCGCGGATAGGATACGCGTTGCAGAAATCCATCGGCAGCGTCACGTTCTCCGCGATGGTGAGCGAGGGCAGGAGCTGAAAGAATTGAAATACGATCCCGACTGATCTACCCCTCCAACGGGAAAGATCCTCCTGATCCAGCGCGTGCACAGCCACCGACGCCACCCGGATGTTGCCGGTCGACGGCGAGTCAATCCCTGTGAGGAGATTGATTAGTGTCGTCTTGCCGCTTCCTGACTTGCCGATGACTGCAACAAACTCGCCCTGCCGCACATCCAGATTAACATCGCGCAACGCGACGATAGGACTGGCGAGGCTCTCGTAAGCTTTGGTGACACCGGTCAAGGAAATCAGCGGCGGTAAGGACATTGCTCGGACGCTACTTTGAGAGGCCGGATGCCGCGACATCGACGGGGCAAGAGGAGGGCGGCGTGGGTGAGCGGAGCGCTAGCGTCCCGTGCGACTGAAAAGCTCCGTCGTGTAGCGCCGGCTAAGACGCAGGAGCCTTCCTGAGCGCAAGCGCAGCTCATAATCACCCTTGAAGAGCGGCACAAGTGAGTCAATCTCGGCGATGTTGACGGCCGCCGATCTGTGGATGCGCACAAAGCGCTGCCCGCCGAGCTGTTGAAGAAGGTCGCGAAGGGTTCGTCGGAGCAGGTATGTTTGGTCGGCGGTATGGACGTGCACGTAGTTGTCGTCGGCCTCGAGGCAATGGATGCCGGCGCCGTCGATCATGCGCAGTCCGCCGCCAGCAGGAACCAGCAGGCGATCGCTGACTCCGATTTGCTCTCTGGCCAGGTGAACAGCGGATCGGCGGTGTTCGGGCGCGCGCAGGCGTTCGCGGATGCGATTGAGCGAACGGCGAAAGCGCTCCTCGTCATACGGCTTCAAAAGATAATCGACCGCACCCAGATCGAATGCTGAGAGAGCATGTGCATCAAAGGCGGTGACGAATACGAGGAGCGGCGATACGTCCAGTTCCAGTTGCGCGGCTACTTGGAGACCGCTCAATCCTGGCATCTGAACATCCAGGAAAACCACGTCAGGTGAGTCGCTCATGATCGCGCGAGCAGCACTCAAGCCGTCGGCAAACTCTCCCTTAATCTCCATGTCTGCCTCACCGACGAGCCAGCGGTGCAATTTCGCGCGCGCAGGTTCCTCATCGTCGACAATGAAGACGCTTATCATCTGATCGTCCCGCCGGATGGCAAAGAAACCGATGCGACGACGCCTCCGGCGTGATTTGACATGTCCATGCTGGCGTCGTCGCCGTGGAGGGCCCGCAGACGCTCGCGGCAGTTGGTTATCCCGATGCCTTCGCGCCAATCATTGCGCAGGAGGGAGCCAGTATTGTGGATTTGCACTATTAGCTTGCCGGATCCAAGAATCGCAGCTACCCGAATTTTTTCGGCACCGGTGGTTTGCTCGATTCCATATTTGAAGGCGTTTTCCAGGAGGGGCTGCAGTATCATCGCAGGCACGGGAATATCGGCCGCATCTTCGGCGATTTGCCAATCCACATGTACCCGTCCCGAGAAGCGCTCCTGCATGATGTCGACGTACAGATGCATTAGATTCAGTTCCTGCTGCAGTGGAACAGTGCTTGTGTTCTCGACGTTGAGGGTGGCTCGCAAGAGGTCACCAAGTCGCGTCAAGACACGATCTGCCCGAAGAATGTCCGTCTGCATCAGCGAGGAGACGGTATTGAGCGTATTAAACAAAAAGTGCGGCCTGAGCTGCGCCTGAAGCTGCGCGAGTTGAGACTCCACCAGCGCCTTTTGAACTTGATCAAGCTTCGCGCTTTGTTCACGCGATTTGAGCGACGACAATGTTCCATAGACGAGTCCCAGCCAAAGGCAATAAAAGAGCGATGCCTTGACCAATTCGAAGGGAATCTGCCCTTGCCATGGTAAGTGCTCATAATTTGTGCCGCCGATTGCGAAAACGGCGTGGCGTAACCCAAAGACAATCATGACGTATCCGCTCGCTAGAAGCGGCAATCGTCGCAGGTGATGTAGAAACCATGGCCTCGGCGGCTCCAACGGAAATCGCAGATAGCGGGCAGAACGAAGTTCGAACACTAACCAGACCGTGATCGTGCAAGTCAAGGATAAGATAAGGGTGAGCGGTTCCCACCGCGGAATCGACGGGTTGTGAATATAGTAGGAACTCTCGATGATCGCGACGAGAGTCCACAATGTCGTCCACAGCGCCGCGAGCGGGACGAGTGGCGGCCGGCTCCAAGAGGGGGGCGTGTCGGCAATGGTTTGATGCATATCGTTGGCAAGTCTAATCCCTGCCAGCTGGGCAGCGAGTAAATTGGGGTAACCGGGAGGGCGGCGAGCTCTTCGTCATCGAGGGCACGCTGGCGCGGGCGTTCGGTGCCTCCCGGACCGGAGAGCTTTACGGCCGCGGCTGCCGCGCCGACGCGGCGCGCAAAGCTCGTTCCACTTCCAACACCAGGTCCGCAATCGGATACCCCAGCGCAACGCAGATCCAGACGATGATCGTGTCCGTGGACGGAGTGCTTTCCCAGCCCGTGAGTCCACCAATAACTCGCACCTCCAGGAAGACCAAAGCCATCGCGAGGCTGCGCGTCATCCATTGCCGGTGATTATCGATCTTTCGCAGGCGAATGAACCCGAAGGCCATGCCCGTAGCGAGCAACCACAGGAAAGCGAACGTCGCAGACGCGAACACGAAAGAGGATGTATAGCCGATCTGCTCATCCAAATAACTCAGGTAGACGCCGAGCGGCGCAACCAGGCACACCGATGCGACGTAGATGCGCCCGCACACGCGGTGAAATCGTGGATATCGCGTGCGCAGACGCGTGCTGAACTGCGTGAAGCTCAGGCCGAGCGCCAACGCGCCGACTAAGCCGTGTGGTAGTAGGGACCGGGCGATGTCACGGTAATGCGGCCACTCCGGATCAGCAGAGTCGATCAGGAAGTGCTCTGTGTGCAGGAGCACGTAGACAAGCATAAGCCCGACGAATGTGAACAGTATCTGCTTCGGAGTCAGGTGGAACCGACGGGATTGCGGTACTGAAGCCATTTCTATCCCCCAAAGGGTGGTCGTTCTTTTGGCGACATCATAGGGCGGAGCCCCTCCCAGGGATAGGACAGGGACTACCGGCAAGACGCATTGTAAGAGCGCTCCGTGTCTTTCTTTTTAGCGACTCCTATCCGTACCAAAACATTCAGTGGCTTGGCCGGCCACCCAGTACCCGATCTCGCGAGGAAGGGTACCCAGTTCAGCTCGTACTCCGTCATTGCTGTGCTTCGCGGCCCGACAATCGAGCAAGTCAACTCCCTCATTTGCGGCAGGTTACGAACCAACGCAATATGTTATGGTCCCCTCACAGGGGGCGCGGCGGAGCAGATGGAGACTGAGTGATATTTGGTAAATTTTTCAATGCGACCCACGGCGTAGCCGTCATCGCCTGTGTTCTGGCGAGTGTCCCATCGGTCCGGGCGCAAACCCCTTCGCCGCTGCAGGAGTGGCAGTACTCGAGCGGAATCGCGTTGGAGAGGCTGTTCGAGCCCAACATCCCCGACTGGCAGATCGTGATGGGTGCTGCGGTCGAGCACAAGCCCCTCTACGATGGCGCCGAGCTCACGCGGACGATCGGGGGTCCGGTGATCAACGTTCGCTACAAGGATCTTTGGTTCGCCTCGATCGGCGAGGGACTGGGCGTCAATCTGTGGAGCGGTGCTCACTACCGCGCGGGTCTGGCGCTTTCCTACGATCTCGGCCGTTACGTTCACGACGATGTGACTCATCTGACCGGGCTCGGCGACCTCAAGATCGCGGCCGCGCCCAAAGCATTCATCTCGTACGTGATTTCGAAATCCTTTCCTCTGGTGGTCCGCGCGGACGTGCGGCAGATCATCGGGGGCGCCGATGGTCTGCTCGCTGACATCGACGCGTATATGCCGCTGCCGGGGAGCTCGCGGCGCTTCATCATGTTCGCAGGTCCTTCCTATACCTATGCCGACCATCGCTACATGCAACGGGAATTCGGGGTGACGACGACGCAGTCGATGGCCTCGGGCTACCCGGTCTATGACGCCCACTCGGGATCGGATGCGATGGGGTTCGGGTTCAGCTCGACGTTCTTCATCACGCCAAAAATCCTGCTGAATTTCGATACGGCCATCAACCATCTTCTCGGCAGCGCGGGCGAGAGCCCGATCACGCAACGCGTGACACAGCACGTGTTCGTCCTGTCGATCGCGTACTCATGGCAATGAGCTAAAACGGCGTCTTGCGGGTGATGACGTCCCACCATAGGCGCCAGTCCCCCATGAGACTGAACCAGGGATGCTTGAACGTCGCGGGCCTGTTGTGCTCGAAGAAGAAGTGGCCGATCCACGCGAACGCATAGCCCTCCACGAGGGCAAGGCCGGCGATCCACCAGATGCGCATCGCCAACGTCAAGATGAGCAAAGCGAGCGCGACGCTGGTGCCGACGAAATGCAGGCGGCGGGAAGTCCGGTTTGTGTGCTCGCGGAGATAAAACGGATAGAACTCGCGAAACGTCCGGAAGGGGGTCGCGCGGCCCATGCCGCCGTGTCCCTCAGAGCCCGCCATTTTTTGCAATGATGTGGCCGATGCCCGACCAATCGATGTCTTCTCCCTCGGCGCCGATCGTCTGCAGCAGGTGGTCGCGCAAGACGTTGAGCACGGGCATCGGCACGCGCAGAGCTTCCGCGGATTGTCCCACCAGACGCATGTCCTTGAGGCCGAGAGGCGCCGCAAAGCCTGCGGGCTTGAAACGGCCCTCGGCCAGTGCGGCGCCGTAATTGCGGTACACCGGCGTATCGAACAGGCTACCGGTCATCACCTCGAGGAACTGCTTTTTCGGCACCCCGCCTTTCTGCGCCAGCGTCATCGCCTCGGCGAAGGCCTCGATCGCCGCGAGAATCGTGAAGTTCCCGCAGAGCTTGAGGAGATTCGCCGAGGAAGGCTTCTCGCCGATGTAGAACACCTTCTGGCTGATGGCCGGGAAGAGGGCGCTCGCCGCGGTGTAATCGGATTGCGCGCCGGCGGCCACGACGAACAGCTTGGCCGCGGCCGCGGCTTCTGGGCGTCCGAACACCGGCGCGCTCAGAAAACGCAGTCCGCGCGCGGCGTGCAGGTCCGACACGCGATCCGCGGTGGCGACCGCGATGGTGCTCGAGGAGATGTGCAATGCGCCGCGCGGCAATCCCTCGAAAACCCCGTCGTTGCCGAGGAGCACCTGCTCGAGTGCCGTGTCGTCGGCCAGCATGCTCATGATGATGTCGCGGCCCAAGGCCGCCTCACGCGCCGTGCGGGCGAGCACCGCCCCGTCCGCCACCAGGGCCTGGGCCTTCTGCGGCGAGCGGTTCCACACCACCACCTCGTGGCCGGCGCGCAAAAGATTCGCGGCCATGCCGGCGCCCATTTGTCCGAGTCCCAAAAAGCCGATCTTCATGGTTAGACTCCTGCGAATTTGCGGATACTGCTCCCCGACAAAAGTTCCGACAGCTTTCGATTCACAATGTTCATCTGAGACTCAAGGGTGCATTGTACCCGGTGAGCTCGAGATAGCCGCGGCCCGCGGGATGTCCGGATTCGTCAGCTCGCACCGCGCCTTCCCAGTACACGGCGCCCGTGGAGAGGCGCGTGTCGTTCTCTTGATCGTCCATCAACGGCTTGAGGTCGAGCGCGCGCGTTCCCGCCTGCACGTGCCATTCGACCGGGTAACGAGAGCCGGTGCGAGGCGATTGCCAGGTGCGGACCGGCTCGAAGCGCACCTGATCGGGTGCGAACACCTGGACGGTGCCATCGGCCGTCCGCAGCGTCCCGCCTGCCCAGCGCGGGTCACGGTTCGCGCCGCGAATTTCGAAGGCCATGAGCGCCGCGCCGTCGGTGAAGTTGATGCCGATCCAGTCCCATCCGACCGCGCCGCTCTCGAGATACTCGCTCGACCATTCGTGGTCGAGCCACGCCTCGCCATGCACATCATCGCTGCGGCCATTGCGCGCGATGGAGCCCCGCACGGCAAGATGCGGCAGGCTGTAGTAATAGCTCGCGGCTTGCGGAGCTGCGCCTTTGCGGCTCACGCCGCCTTCGCCATTCAGCAGCGGTGGCTGCGTCGGCGCAAGCTCGAGACGCAATGTGAATTCATCGGCGGGGACGTTCACCGCATACACATCGTGCGCGCGCCGGAGCGTCCAGGCCTCGATCTGCACGTCGGTGTCGCCTTCGGCGGCTCGCGCGAGCCCCATCCCGGTCCGCCGGATCTTCTGGTCTTGCCATAGATGACCGCGCGCCGGGTCGCTGAGTGCGCAATGTGCGATGAGCAGTTGATGCGGGGTGAACGCACTCGGGTTGGCCGCATCGATCGCCGGGCGGGTACGGAAGAAGGTCACTTGAAAGCCGAGCGATTCGCCGGACGGAGTCGTGAGCCAGCCGGTGGCGTACCACCACTCCGTGCGAAAGTCGGGATGGCTGCCGAAGTCGCGTGGAAACTCGATCGCACGGCCGGACGTGACGGCGGGGTACGCGGGATCGGTCACGGCGACCGCATGGACGACGGCGACTGCGGCGCATGCGGCCGCGAGCCCGAGGGCGAAGCTCCTGATTCGTGCGCGAGCAATTCGCGTTGTCACCAATCCTCCCGCACCGCGCGCACCGCGTCTTGGCTCATGGCACTACGCCCGCTCCAGACGGCCGTGAAGGCGGCGGCGGCGATGAGCATGACCGAGAGCACGCCGAGCTGCCACAGCGGCACGGCGAAGTCGATGCTCCAGTTGAAGGATTGGCGGTTAACGACATACACGAGCACCAGGCTCAAGGCGCCGCCCAGGATCAAGCCGTAGAGGACGCCGAGCGAGCTCATGAGCACGCCCTCGCTCGCGAGCATGGCCACCACCTGCCGGCGGAGCATGCCGACATGGCGCAGCATGCCGAACTCGGCGCGCCGCGCGAGGGCCGTCGAGCTCGCGGCGAAGCTCACGCCCATGAGCCCGATGATGACGGCGACCGCCTCGATGCCATAGGTGATCGCAAACGCGCGATCGAAAATGCGCAGCGACCGCTCGCGCAGCGCCGTGCTCGTGAGCACGTCAAAGGCGCCCGCATCAGAGGCGCCTGCGGCCGCTGCACCGCGTGCCAGCGCCGCGCGCAGCTCTGACTCGACGCGCGCGGGATCGCTTCCCGGCTTGAGCCACACCGAGCCCTCGTTGGCGTCTTGATCGTGAGTCGCTTCGATATAAGCGGGTCGTGTGATCACCACGGCGCCGAAGGCGCGCGCGTAATCGCGCCAGATGCCCGCGACGGTGAAATGCCGCACGTGCTCGCCGAGCGGCAGATCGATGCGCGCGCCGGGCGCGAGACCGTAGAGATCGGCTACGGCCTCGGAGATCCACGCGGGAGGGGCATCGTCCGGTATGGCGCCTCGAAAGCTTTGTAGCAGCGGCAGCTCCTCGCCCACCTGATGAGCGCTCGAGCCACGCACGATGAGCGTGACGGGTGGTCGTCGCGGATCGAGCAGCAATGGCCGCGTGCGGCGGAACTCGACACGGGCGACGCCGGGAAGCGCCGCGGCCGCTTGCTGATCTTGCGGGCTCCAGTAGGCGGTATCGTTGCCGAGCGCCTCGCGCAGCTGCAGGTCGGCGGGAAGTACTTTTCCGAGCCAGTCCTCAAACGACACCCGAAACGAATACACCATGATGGCCATCGCCACCATCAAGCTGAAGCTGACGATGACCGAGGCGAGGCTCAAGGTGGACAGGGCGATGTTATCGCGCAGCTGCGCGAGGGCCGTGTCGGGCACCACCCGGTTGGCGCGCGGCGCAATGCGCAGCAGCCACACGGTGAGCCGCGGCACCAAGAGCACCGCCCCCAGCAAGAGCGCGGCGATCGCGGCGTAGCCGAAGAAGGGCAGCCCGCCGAGGGGCGGAAGCCGCGCGAGGACTGCGCCGACCAGGAGCAGGGCGAGCCCTGCGATCCAGCTTTTCCCGACGACGGCCGCGGGCGCCTCATCGCCACCCTTGAGGGCCCGCGCAGGCGCTTGTCGGGCCGCGGCGCGTGCCGGGAACCAGGCGCCCGCGGCCGCGATCGTCGTGCCGATCGCGGTGAAGACCAACAGACTCAAAGGAGCGGCCCCGAGGGCGGCGCCCGCGACGTGCAGCTGCGCGTTGCCGAGGTCGCCGTTCAGTAATCGCAACAGGCCCGCGGCACACGCAAGCGCGAGCACGATGCCCACCGCGGAACCCACGAGTCCGAGCAATGCGCCTTCGCCGAGCAGCGCGAGCTCGAGCTCGGGCCGAGTGACGCCGAGCGCACGCAACAGGCCGAAGGATCGGCGCCGCCGCAGTGCCGACAGCGATTGCGTCGAGAACACGAGAAACGCGCCCGTCCAGAGGGCAACCAGCGCCAGCATGTTCAAATTCACTCGATACGCGCGTGTGACCGTTGCGGCACGATCACGCTCGGTCTGCGGCGCGATGGCGAGCGTTCCCGGCGGCAGACGTCGATTGAGCGCGACGCGAAAGGCTTGAGCGTCCACGCCCGGTTGGAGCGAGAGGTCGACGCGATTCAAGCGTCCGATTTTGCCGAACAGCCACTGCGCGGAGGCGATGTCCATGATGCCGAGCGCCTGGGCATAAGTCCCCTCGGGCAGGACATCGATGACGCGCAGATCTCGCGCGCCATCCCCGACGAGGACACGCAATCGATCGCCGGCGCGCACGTTGAGCTCGCCGGCCGCCCGATTGCTCAACAGGATCGCGTCCGGCGCGAACAGATCGAGGGCGCGACGTTGCACGTCGCCGATGAGGGCCGGCTGCAGAGTCGCGGCAACAAAGGGATCGAGACCCAAGACCTTGAGCGTGTCACGGTCCGCGGGCAGCGCCACTTCGAGCTCGAGCACCGGGCTGGCGGCGCGCACCGCCGGATCGCGCGCGAGCTCTTCGTAGAGCTGCTCCGCGAATCCGTCCCGCGGGCCGCGTATCACGACATCCGCATCGCCCACCAGGCGTTTCGTCGCCAAGCCGAACTCATTGAGCGCTGCCGCGTTGACCAGATAGACCGCGGCACCCAGGGCCACTCCGAGAGCGATTGATAGCACCGTGACTGCGAGGCGGCCCGGCTGCTCACGCAGCTGGGAGAGCAGCAGCACCCGGCCCAAGGTGAGCGCGCCGCGGGCACGCGACGGGTGCGCGATCATGCGACGCGGCTCGCGGGCGAGAGACCCCCGGCATCGAGGATAAGGATGCGGTCGGCGGTCTCCGCGGCGGCTCGCGAATGCGTGATGAGTATTCCGGCACCCGCGTTTGCTTTGATCTGATCGCGCAGTAAGGCGAGGATCTGGCCGGCGGTGCGCGGGTCGAGGTTCCCGGTGGGCTCATCGGCCAGCACCAGGCGCGGCCGGTGCACCAGCGCGCGAGCGATGGCCACTCGCTGCACTTCGCCGCCCGATAGCTCGCGCGCGAAAGAATTTGCCGAGGCTTCGAGCCCGACGGCCCGTAACATGTCCGCGGTGCGCTGCGCGCGCTCGGCCGCAGGGACTTCGAGGAGCTCGAGGGGCAGGGCGACGTTCTGCGCCACGGTGAGATAGGGCAGTACGTGAAAGGCCTGAAACACGAATCCGACACCGCGCCGACGTCGCAGCGTACGCGCATCGTCGCTCAAGGCCCCGAGTTCCTCGCCGTCGAGCCAGATGCCGCCCGCGCTCGGTGCTTCGAGCCCCGCAAGGAGATTGAGGAGTGTGGATTTGCCGACGCCGGATTCGCCCATGATGGCGAGGTACTCACCGGCCGAGAGCGCAAGCTGCAAGCCCTCGAACAGCGGCGGGCGATCGCTGCGGTAGCGCTTGCTCAGATTCTCGAGCCGCAGGACGGGGCGCCCCGGCGCCCCGCGCTCCGGCGCCCGGTCGTCACGCGGCATCGACACCGATGACGGCCTTGACCTCCAGGAAATCGCGCAAGCCAAACTCGCCGTATTCGCGCCCGTTTCCCGACATCTTGAAGCCGCCGAATGGGGTCTGCATGTCGCCCGAGGCGCCATTGAGTGCGACCTGTCCGGCGCGGATGCGGCCGCCGACGCGCCGCGCGTGCGCGTTGTCCTGCGACCATACGTACGCGGCCAATCCGTAGGGCGTGTCGTTCGCGATCTCGATCGCCTGCTCCTCGTTCTCATAGGGCAGGATGCAGAGCACGGGTCCGAAAATCTCCTCGCGCGCAATCGTCATGTCGTTGCGCACGTTCGAGAAGATCGTGGGCTTGACGTAGTAGCCCTTCGACAACCCGTCCGGCCGGCCGGCGCCGCCGCTGACGAGCTTCGCGCCTTCCGCAATGCCCTTCTCGATGTAGCGCTCGACGCGATCGAACTGAGTCTTGGAGACCAGCGGTCCGACGGTGGTCTGCTCGGAAGCGGGATCACCGACCACCACGCCTGCGGTGATGCGCTGTGCGATGGCCTCGACCTCGGCGAGCTTCGCCGCGGGTACCAGCATCCGGGTCGGCGCGTTGCACGACTGGCCCGAGTTCTGGAATACATGCAAGACGCTGCGCTTTACTGCGCGCTCGAAATCGGCGTCCTCGAGGAGCACGTTGGGCGACTTGCCGCCGAGCTCCTGGTGTACGCGCTTGACCGAGGCCGCGGCGTTGCGCGCGACTTCCGTACCGGCGCGGGTCGAGCCGGTGAATGACACCATGTCGATGTCGGGGTGCGTGGAAAGGGGAGCGCCCACGCTCGGCCCATCGCCGTTGATGAGATTGAAGACGCCCTTCGGAACCCCGGCCTCGTGCATGACCTTCGCCCAGAGAATGGCGCTGAACGGCGAGTATTCGGAAGGCTTCAACACCATGGTGCAGCCGGCGGCGAGCGCCGGCACGACCTTCGCCGCGACTTGGTTCATCGGCCAGTTCCAGGGCGTGATCAGTGCGCAGACCCCGACCGGCTCCTGGACGAGCCGGGTCGTGCCGCGCAGCTCTTCGAACTTGAAACTCTTCAGCACCTCGATCATGGCGCTGATGTGACCCACGCCGATGCGAGTCTGCGAGCCTTTGGCGAGCGAGATGGGCGCGCCCATCTCGGTCGAGATGGCCTGCGCGATCTCATCGTAATGAGCATTGTAGGCCGCGAGAACGCGCTCCAGCAGGGCGAGGCGCTCGGCCGGCGCCGTGCGCGAGAAGCCATCGAACGCGCGGCGCGCCGCGGTGACCGCGCGCTCCACGTCTTTCGCACTTCCCATGGAAATGACTCCGGCCGGGGCCTCCGTGGCGGGGTTGATGACCGTGAACCCCTTCGGCTCCGCGGGATCGACCCAGGCGCCGTCGATATAGAACTGCCGATTGTCGTAGGTCATCGAAAATGCCCCTTCAGTTATCTCCTGCCGCGGCCATTCTACCCGCTGGGCGTCGCCCGTGCCGCCCGGCTGTCGCCATCCGGCGACGCCTCGCCCGCGACCCCACGGCCGCGAAACACTCGTAGTTTGAGGTCCCAGTTCGCATTTCCGTAAGTCAATAAGGCCATGATCGTGGTATCGGATTAGCCTTACGGACGATTTGGGCGCGCGGCGCCCCGCGGAGCGCCCCAGCATGCATTGCCTCGCAAAGTTAGGTTCGATGGCCGCCCTCGCGCGGGCGGCGCTGGCGTGCGGTCTTATCCTCACCGGCTCGGCCCCGTTCGCGCAGTCGGCGGCCTCCCTCGTCGAGTACAACCCGGTCCGCCGCCCACCCGTGAGCATCGGTCCCGAGGCGCACCGTCTCATCGTAGGCTTCCGTGCGTCTGCCGATACGGGCCGTACCGTGGTCGCGCGGAGGCAGGGCCGGACGGTCGCACAAGCGCAGACGAACGCCGAGGACGTCGCCGCGCTGATCGCCCGGGTGGGCCTGCCCGTCGCGAAGTCGCGCCAATTCACGCCGAGCATGCATGTGCTGTTTCTTCCGAAGACCCTTTACGGCGCGGACGTCGATGCGGCGCTCGCGAAGTTGCGCGCCGACCCGGCCGTGAAATTCGCGGACGTCGACCAGATTCGTCATATCGAGACCGTGACGCCGAACGACCCGTTGTTCGCGCCGACCCCCCAGGCGAGCCCTCCGGCGAGCGGACAGTGGTACTTGAACACACCCAGCTCGACGCCCATCGTTGTCGAGGGCAACACGACCGAGGATCTGTCGGCGACCGACGCGGTCACCGCCTGGGGCATCAGCAACGGCAGCCCGGGCATCGTGATTGCCGACGTCGATACCGGCGTGCGATTCGATCACCCGGACTTGCTGCGCGCCGGACTCGGCGGGCGGCTGCTACCGGGATACGACTTCGTCGGCGAGGACCTCAACCCGAGCAACGGAGCCGCCGAGGGTACCTATCTGATCGCAAACGACGGCGATGGCTGGGATCCCGACCCGTCGGATCCGGGCGATTGGATCAGCACGAGCGACACCGCCAATGCGCTGTTCGCAAAAGACACCGCCGAGAACAGCTCGTGGCACGGCACGCGGGTGGTGGGCGTGTACGGGGCGATCACCAACAACGCGGTCGGTATCGCCGGCATGACTTGGGGCTCTTGGGCGCTGCCGGTACGCGCCCTCGGCAAGGGCGGCGGCTATGACTCGGACATCATCGCCGGCATCGAATGGGCGGCGGGGCTGCCGGTCACGAACCCGGAAGGCCCGCCCGTGCCGGGCAACCCGTTCCCCGCAGACATCGTCAACCTGAGCCTGGGGGGGAGCGGCTCGTGTCCGAGCGATTATCAGGACGCTCTCGCACAGGTCACTGCGATGGGCGTGCTGGTGATCGTCTCCGCCGGCAACGGGGGCGCGCCCGGCGCCGCTGCGCCCGTCGATGCGCCTGCGAACTGCAGCTTGCTCGTGCCGGGCGTCATGGGCGTCGTCGGATTGCGCAACGTCGGCACCAAGGTCGGATACTCGAGCTTCGGCTCGGGCGCGAGCATTGCGGCGCCGGCCGGCAACTGCGTGCAGACTTCGGGCGACTGCCTGCGCTCGATCGATACCACGACGAACGTCGGGACCACGGTTCCGGGCGAGAACAGTTACACGAACGAGCTGAGTGAGAATCTCGGCACCAGCTTCTCCGCGCCCATCGTGTCGGGCATCGCGGGGCTCATGCGCTCGGTGAACTACAACTTGACGCCCGCGCAATTGGCGGCGCGCCTGCAGTCGAGCGCCACGCCGTTTCCGCCAGGGGCCACGGGGGTGCCGACTTGTCCCACGACCGACCCATCGAGCGGCGAGTGCGCGTGTCCGAACGACGGCAGTCAATGCGGCGCAGGCATGGTGAATGCGTTGAGCGCGGTCAAAGCCGCCCAGCGGCCGATCGGTGTCATCGTGATCCCGAAGAGCGTCGCTCCAGGCGCCGTGTTCGACGCGAGCGGCAGCGTGGCCGCTTGCAATGGCAGCGCGACAGCGCCGGCGCCGCTGAGCATCGTCTCCTATGCGTGGAAGGCCTCGCCGTCGAATCTCATCGTAAGCGGCGCGGACGGTGCCCGGGTAACCGTCAATCCCGCCGCGGGAACCTTGACCTTGACCGTGACCGACTCGGCCGGAAACATCGACACCGAGACCGTCACGCTCACTGCCGATAGCGCCACGAGCACAGCTCCGACTTCCGCCGGTACCAGCGCCACCGCGTGCCCCGCCGCCATCACGGTGGCGCCGATCGCGCCCACGGTGAGCGAAGCGTTCTCCCCGGCGACGACCGTGAAGAGCTCGACGTCGATGCTCACCATCACGCTGTCGAATACCAATGGCTTCGCGCTCACTCAATCGAGCTTCGCGCTGACGCTGCCCGCGAATCTCACCCTGGCCACGACCGCCGCGGCGGCAACCACCTGCGCCGGCACCGCCATGTCGCTCCAGAGCACGACGACCTCGGTGAGTCTCGCCAATGCGAACATCCCGGCCGACGGCAATTGCACCATCACGCTGACCGTCGAGACCGCCACGCCCGGGACCTACACCGCCGCGGTGGCCGCTCAGGCGCTCATGACCGCGCCGGCCGGCGGCAATAGCGCCGCGGCGACGGCGATCCTCACGGTCACCCCGCCGCCCGCGAGTGGGGGCGGGGGTGGCGACGTCGATTGGCTCGACCTCCTGTTCGTCGCGGGCGTGCTGCTGGCCGTGCGGCGCCCGGCCTTCAGGCCGACCGCGAGGCGGCCGCCCACCCGCACGCGCACGGGACGCCCACGTCTGTAGAATACGGGCGATGATCCAGTCCCGAGCCGACGCCGCGCCGAGCGCTGTACACATCGAGTCCGTGAAAACCCATCGCGACGCCCGCGGCAGCGTCTTCGAGCCGCTGAACGAGGCGGAGCTCGCCGCACAGAAGAACGTTCACGTGGTGATCACGGGACCCAACGAGGTGCGCGGCAATCATCGCCACGCGAACGCGGTGGAGACCACCACGGTCGTCGGGCCCTGCCTGGCTCGGCTCAAGGAAGCCGGGGTGATCCGCGACGTCGAGGTGCCGCCCGGCGAGACCTGGCGCTTCGTCATTCCGCCGGGCGTGACGCACGCCTATCGCAATACCGGCAGCGCACCCATGGTGCTGATCTCCTTCAGCACCCAGGTTCACGATCCGCAGGCGAGCGACACCATCCGCGAGCAGATCCTTTAGGCAACCCGCGAGACGTGCCGCCGGCTCAGGCTATCCGGCACGCCTCCTCGAAGGACAGTCGCGGACTGCGCGCGAAGAGATGCTCGGTCGTGCCGACGCCGAGCGCGCATAAGAAGTTGGACTTGTACGATGTGCCCGCGAGGAACGCCTCGTCGACTTTGTCGTGGATGAAGCCGGACATGGGGCCCGTGTCGAGTCCGAGCGAGCGGGCGGCGAGGATCAAGTACGCACCTTGCAGCGTCGCGTTGCGCATCATGGTCGCCTTGCCGATGTGCGGTTCTTTGAACATCTCGGCGATCTCGGGCTTGTGCGGGAAGAGGTAGGGCACCTTCTCGTAGAACTTCTCGTCCATGGCGATGATCGCGGTCACCGGCGCTTGCTGCACCTTGAGGACGTTTGCGTCCGTGACGCACTTCGCGAGCTTCTCCTTGCCCTCCTTGCTCGCGACGAATACGAATCGCGCCGGGCAGCAATTGGCCGAGGTGGGGCCCATCTTGAGCAAGTCGTAAAGCGCACGCAGCAGGGTTTCGGGGACGGGCTCTGCCGTCCACCGGTTAAAAGATCGAGCCTCGCGGAACAGAGTATCGAGGGCGGTGTGATCGAGTGGTTTTTTCATACGAGGACCTTTTTGTTACCGGAACCAACGATGTCCGGTTGCGCGAACGCGAGCTCATAGCCGCGCCTAAAATCGCGAATATGCTTCTCCATCCAGGTTCGCGCAAGCTCGCTCTGCTCTCGCTTGACGGCGTTCACGATGCGGCTCTGCGCCTCGCCGATGCGCCCCCGCGCCTGCGGGACGCGATCGATGATCTCGGTGAGCGCGGGGGCGAGCAGGCCGTTGAGCGGCGCCTGCGCCAGGGCGAGCACTTGGTTGCCGCTCGCCGCCGCCACTGCGTTGAAGAAATCGAGCACGGCGGCGACCGCGTTCGTCGTGTCGGCGGCGTCGCGCCGGAAGTGAGTGCTCGCGCGAACGATGGCCTGTAATTGCGCGGCCGTGCGCCGTGTGGCGGCGTATTGCGCCGCCGCGGGCTCGATCGCCATCATCGCTTCCCAGAGTTCGAGATAAGTGACGTCGTTCATCGCGAGCGCGCGGCTCACACCCTTGCTCACGTGCTTGGCTTGCGGCCGCGTCACGCGCAGGCGCTTCTCGCCCCGACCGCGGCCCAGCAGTCCGTGAGTCTCCAGTTCGCGGATGGCCTCGCGGACCGTGGAACGGTTGACGCCGAACTGTCGGGCAAGATCGCTCTCGGACGGCAGCGCATCACCGGCGCGCAGCACCCGCGCCACGATGCGCTGCTCGATGAGCTTGGCGATCTGCCGGTAGGCAGGATGATCGTCGAGCGGCTCGAAGAGGTCGCCCTCCGGCGGCCCGTCCGACCGCACGTCGCTCATGCGGATTCGCCGAACAGCTCGCGGCCGATGAGCATGCGGCGAATCTCCGAGGTGCCCGCGCCGATCTCGTAGAGCTTGGCGTCGCGCAACAGCCGGCCGGTGGGGTAGTCGTTGATGTAGCCGTTGCCGCCGAGCAGTTGAATGGCATCGAGGCCGGCGCGTGTGGCGGCCTCGGCGCAGAACAGGATGCAGGCCGCGGCATCTTTGCGCGTGGAGTCGCCGCGGTCGCAGGCGGCGGCGACGGTGTAGGCGTAGCTGCGACAAGCGTTGAATGCCGCGTACATGTCGGCGAGCTTTCCCTGCACCAGCTCGAACGTGCCGATCGGCTGACCGAATTGCCTGCGCTCGCGCACGTAGGGCAGGGCAACGTCCAGGGCCGCGGCCATGATGCCCAGGGGTCCGCCCGAGAGCACCACGCGCTCGTAGTCGAGGCCGCGCATGAGCACGCGCACCCCCTGGTTTTCGGCGCCGAGAAGATTCTCCGCGGGCACCTCGCAGTGATCGAACACGAGCTCGCAGGTGCTCGAACCGCGCATACCGAGCTTGTCGAGTTTCTGTGCAGTGGTGAATCCGGCAAAGCCGCGTTCGACCAGCAAGGCGCTGATTCCTCGCGAGCCGGCTTCGGGGTCGGTCTTCGCGTACACCACCAGCACGTCCGCGTCCGGGCCGTTGGTGATCCACATCTTGCGCCCGTCGAGCACATAGCGGTCGCCGCTCTTGCGCGCGCGTAATTGCATCGAGACGACGTCCGAGCCCGAGCCGGGCTCGGACATGGCGAGAGATCCCACATGCTCGCCGGACAGAAGCTTCGGCAGATAGCGCCGCTTTTGCGCCTCGTTGCCATTCAAGGTGATCTGGTTGACGCAGAGATTAGAGTGCGCGCCATAGCTCAAGCCGACGGCGGCCGACGCGCGTGAGATCTCCTCCATTGCGATGGTATGCGCGAGATAGCCCAGGCCCGCGCCGCCGTGCTCCGGCGGCACGGTCATCCCGAGCAGACCGAGCTCGCCCATCGCGACCCAGAGATCGCGCGGGAACTCGTTGCTGCGGTCGATCTCCGCCGCGCGCGGCGCGATGCGCTCGTGGGCGAAGCGGCGCACCTGATCGCGCATGGCGTCGATCTCTTCTCCGTGACCGAAATTGAACTCGCGGTAAGCGGCGGCTGCTGTCATGGCTCGACCCCGTTGTCTTCCGACCCAAAATCGTTGGATAATCGGATTGTCCGACAATTTTGCGCCGCGCGCGCGGGAATGACAATGGCCAAGATCGCTTCGAGCATCGATGTGCGCTCGCCCGAGTTCGCCACCAATCGGGCCGCCATGGCGACGCTGGTGGCGGAGCTGCGCGCATTGCTCGAGCGCAACGCCCGGGGGGGCAGCGAAGCCGCGCGTAACAAGCACCGCGAGGCAGGCAAGCTGTTGGTGCGGGAGCGCGTGGATGCGTTGCTCGATCCCGGTTCGCCGTTTCTCGAGCTGTCGGCGCTCGCGGCGCACGGGGTGTACGACGATGACTTGCCGGGCGCCGGGCTGGTCACCGGCATCGGCAGAATCTCGGGGCGCCCGTGCATGGTGGTCGCCAACGACCCGACCGTGAAGGGCGGCACTTACTACCCGCTCACCGTCAAAAAGCATCTGCGCGCCCAGGAGATCGCCGGCGAGAATGCGTTGCCGTGCGTTTACTTGGTGGAGAGCGGGGGTGCGTTCCTGCCGAAGCAAGACGAGGTCTTTCCCGACCGCGATCATTTCGGACGCATCTTCTTCAACCAGGCGCGTTTGTCGGCGCAAGGCGTCGCGCAGATCGCCGTGGTGCACGGCTCCTGCACGGCGGGGGGCGCATACGTGCCCGCCATGTCCGATCATGCCGTCATCGTGCGCAACCAGGGCCGGATATTCTTGGGTGGACCGCCCTTGGTGCGCGCCGCGACCGGCGAGGAGATCGATGCCGAGTCGCTGGGGGGCGCCGACGTGCATTGCCGGCGCTCCGGCGTCACCGACTACTACGCGCAGAACGACACGCATGCGCTCAGCCTTGCGCGCCGCGCGGTCGCGCGGCTGCGCTCGCCTGCGCTCGCCCTGCCGCACACCGACTCGCGGCAGCCCGACTACGACCCCGCGGAGATCTACGGAATCATTCCGCCGACCTCGCGCAAGCCCTACGATGTGCGCGAGATCATCGCGCGCCTGGTCGATCGCTCCTGGTTCGATGAGTTCAAAGCGCTCTACGGCACGACGCTGGTCTGCGGTTTCGCAGACATCCACGGCATGCCGGTCGGCATCCTGGGCAACAACGGCATCTTGTTCTCGGAAAGCGCCCTGAAAGGCACGCACTTCATCGAGCTCTGCTGCCGCGAGGGCATACCGCTCCTGTTCCTGCAGAACATTTCGGGGTTCATGGTGGGCCAGGCGGCCGAGGCGGGCGGAATCGCAAAGGACGGCGCCAAGCTGGTCACCGCGGTCGCCTGCGCGGCGGTGCCCAAGTACACCGTCACCATCGGCGGCAGCTTCGGCGCGGGCAACTACGCGATGTGCGGCCGCGCGTACGCGCCGCGGCTGTTGTTCCAGTGGCCGAACGCGCGCACCTCCGTGATGGGCGGCGAGCAGGCGGCGAGCGTGCTCGCCACCATCAAGAGCGATGCACTGAAGCGCACCGGCGGACGCTTGAGCGAGGCCGAGGAAGAGCAGATCAAGGCGCCGATCCGCGAGCAGTTCGAGCGCCAGGGCCACCCCTATTACGCGTCGGCGCGGCTCTGGGACGACGGCGTGATCGATCCGCTCGACACCCGTCACGCGCTCGGGCTCGCGCTCGCGCTGAACAGCGAGCAGACGACCGCCGCGACGCGCTTCGGCATTTTCCGAATGTAAGGCGCCCGGCCCCCCTATGACCGCAAACACTTCGAAGCGTCTGCTGATCGCCAACCGCGGCGAGATCGTCTGCCGCATTGCGCGTACGGCGCGGCGCCTGGGCTGGACCGTGATCGCCGTCTATTCCGATGCCGACCGCGGCGCGAAGCACGTGCGCGAGGCGGACGAGGCCTACCATCTCGGCGCATCGCCGCCCGCGCAAAGCTATCTCGACCGCAAGCGCATCATCGAGCTCGCGCGCCACGTGCGCGCTCACGCAATACATCCGGGATACGGCTTTTTGTCCGAGAACGCCGATTTCGCGCAAGGCTGCATCGATGCCGGCTTGATCTTCGTCGGACCCCCGCCGCAAGCCATCCGGGCGATGGGCTCGAAGAGCGCCTCCAAGGCTTCCATGGCCGCGGCCGGCGTGCCGGTGGCCCCGGGGTATCACGGCAGCGATCAGTCCCCGGCACACCTCGCCGCCGAGGCGCAGCGCATCGGTTTCCCCCTCATCATCAAAGCGAGCGCCGGTGGCGGCGGCAAGGGCATGCAGGTGGTCCATTCCGCCGCCGAAGTTCCGGCCGCGGTGGAATCGGCGCAGCGCCTGGCGCGCACCGCGTTCGGCGACGACCGGCTGCTGTTCGAGCGCTATTTCCCGGCCGCGCGGCACGTCGAAGTGCAGATCTTTGCCGATGCGCACGGCGAGACCGTCGCGCTGTTCGATCGCGACTGCTCCGTGCAGCGGCGCCATCAGAAGATCATCGAGGAAGCCCCCGCGCCCGGACTGCGTGCGGAAGTGCGCGCCGCCATGGCGCAGGCCGCCTGCACCGCCGCGCGTGCCGTCGGCTATGTCGGTGCCGGTACGGTCGAGTTTCTGGTGGACCCCGCGCAACAGTTCTACTTCATGGAAATGAACACGCGCCTGCAGGTCGAGCATCCGGTGACGGAGCTCATCACCGGCGTCGATCTGGTGCAGTGGCAACTCGAGGTGGCCTGCGGTGGACACTTGCCGGGCGGCGCAGCGGCGATCGTGCCGCAGGGTGCCGCCATCGAGGCGCGCCTCTACGCCGAGGATCCCGCGCACGAGTATTTGCCGAGCGTCGGCCGCATTGCGCATCTGCGCTGGCCGGGCGAGGCGGGCGGCGCTCTGCGGCTCGATGTCGGTGTCGATGCCGGCGATGAGGTGACGCCGTTCTACGATCCCATGCTCGGGAAGCTCATCGCGGGCGGCGAGTCGCGCGCGCAGGCGATCGATACGCTGCACCGGGCGCTGGCCGAGCTCGAGATCGCCGGCGTCAAGACCAACCGCGCGCTGCTGCAGAGCGTGCTGGCCGATGCGGAGTTTCGCGCGGGCGGCGTCGCCACGAGCTTTCTCGAGACGCGTCGTACGCACCTGTCTTTCGGGGAGCCGAAGCCGGACGCCGTCGACTATATTCTCGGCGCGCTCTGGTCTGCCGCGGCGATGTCATCGCCGGGCGCGCTCTGGGCGGATACCTCCGGCTGGCGGCTTGGGGCGCCGGCCATCACCCGCCGGCGCTTCGGTGAGCATGGGGTCGCTCTCGAGCGTCTCGGCGCGCAGGAGTATCGCGTGCGCTTCGCGGACGAGGACTACGCGGTGCGCGTGATCGCGCGCGACGAGCGTGCCATCGAGGCGGAAATCCGCGGCAGCCGCGAGCTCGCGCACATCATCGAGTCGGATTCGGTCCTCGAGATCTTCCGCACCGGCCGCCACACGAGCCTGACGCCGGCGAGCACCGACGATGCGTTGCAGCCGACCACGGAGGCGGACGCAGGATCCCTGGTGACCCCGCTTCCCGGCACCGTGGTCGCGGTGCATGCGGCGGTGGGGCAAAGCGTCGAGCGCGGCGCGCCGCTCATCACGGTCGAGGCCATGAAAATGGAGCACACCGTGGCGGCTCCCTACGCGGGCACGGTGGAGCGGATGCCGTTCGGTCTGGGCGATCGGGTTGCGGCGGGATCCGTCCTCGCGGAGCTCAAGCCGCGGGACTGAGCGTTAGCCGACGAGCTCGAGGGCCGGGGCCGCGGCGGCGAGGGGCGGTAAGGTGACCTTGAAACGGGTTTCGTGGCCGAGCAGGCTCGCGAGCGCCACCTTGCCGCCGGCCTCGTGCACGTAGCGACGCACCAGGGCGAGACCGGTTCCATGCGCCGGCTCCCCGGGCGTGTTCTCCAGCGTCGAGTAGCCGGACTTGAAGATCAGCTTGATGATCTCGCGATCACGGAGCCGCGCGGCGTTCTCACCCGTGAGAATCCCGCGCGCGATGGCGGTAGAGCGCACGTGCTCGGGATCGAGTCCCGAGCCATCGTCCTCGAACAGCAGCTCGAAGTTGCCGTTCGCGACGTTCTTGAACTCGAGGCGCATGGTGCCGTCGGGCGCTTTGCCGGCGATGACCCGCGCCGCGGGCGGCTCGATGCCGTGCATCACGGCATTGCGGATGAGCTGGATGGCGATGTTCTTGATGGCGGATTGATAGGCCGAAGGCACCAGGGAAAGGCCGACGGCGTGCAGGGTGACGGTCTTGTTGTGCTCCTGCGCGACGTGGTCGGTGAGCGAGCGCAGCGTGCTTTCCAGGCTCCCGGCGGGCGCCGAGAGCTGCGCCCCCGGCACGGCCCGCGCCGCCGCACTGGCCATGAATTTCGGCGACTCGATGACCTGCGTGCCGTTCGCCGTCACGCCGCCGCCGGGCGGCGCAGCCTCGGGCGCACGCGGGCTGCCCGCGCCGGAGCTCAGCGTCTTGAGCAGCGCGAACTGCCCATAGAGATCGTCGAGCTTGACCGCCAGCGGCAAGAAGTCGCTGCCGCTCAACGATGCGCGGCTGCGCAGCTCATGCAGCGCATCCTCGAACTGGCGCGCCGAGGCTTCCAATGCCGACAGCTGGAACGTGGCCGCATCGCGCCGCACCCGGTCGACTTCCTCGAGCGTCTCCTCGAGCTTATGGCGAAACGCCTCCTGCTCGCGGGCCGGCTTCTTCAGCACGGTGTTGATGGTCTTCATCGAGGCATCGGCTCGATGCAGCAAGGCGGCAAAGCGCGCCCCGCCGACTTGCAGCACGCTACGCAGAATCTCGCCCTGCGTCTGGACCTGCACGCGCAGATCCTCGAGCTCGCGCTGCGTCTGCACTTGTTGCGTGATGTCGGTGACGCGCACCAACCAGCCGCGTTGCTCGTTGAGGAGCTCGGCCGCACTGAACTCGAATGCGTAGTGCGCGGAGTCGAATGAGCCGTCGCTGTTGGGCAGACGGACTTCGATGTTGCTCAAGGGATTGGCTTGCGCGGCCGGCGCCGCATTCGGGGCGGCGCTGCCGTCCTCGCGCGGCGGCGCGGTACCGAGGAGCAGGGCGATGTGGCTTCTGGCCGTACTCAGCGTCTTCGCCGTAACTACCGGCGCGAGCAGCTTCTCGAAAGTAAGATTTGCGAAGTCCTCGCGCCGGAACAGCCGCGCGAGAGATTGTGAAATCTGTGCCAGCACGCGGTTGCGCGCGTCGAGGAAGAACAGCCCCTGGTCGGTGTTGCGCAAGATCGCATCGCTGATGCGATTGCTCGCGCTGAGAAGCTCCTGCTTCTCGCGCTCGTGACGGGTACGGGTGATGAACATACCGCTGGCAGCGTGCCAAACGGCCCGCCTGCCCGGCGGGAGCAGTGTCACAGCGTTTACATATGCCGCGCGACGGCTGGGGCTAACGTGACGGGTGTCACGCTTTCGGCCTCAGGCGACGGCGGCGACGACGGGTCCAAGATCGGCCAGCAGCTCGTCCGCCGAGGCGTAGCGATGTGAGAGCTCCTTCGCCATCAAGCGATCGACCAGCGCCTGCTGCAAGGCCACATGCGAGGGCAGGCGCGGCACCGCGGCAGTGGCATGCTGCTCCATGATCTCCATGGCGCTCTTGCCGATATAGGGCCGGTGGCCGGTGAGCATCTCGAAGAACATCACGCCGAGACTGTACAGATCCGTGCGCGCATCGACCTTTTGTCCTTGCGATTGCTCCGGGCTGATGTAGTAGGGAGACCCGAGGACCTGTCCGACGCTCGTGGTGCCGGCCTCGACCGAGCGGCGCGCGAGGCCGAAGTCGATAAGAACCGGTGAATTGTCCTCGCGCAGCATGACGTTCGCGGGCTTGAGATCGCGATGCAGGATGCCGAACACGTGGATGACGCGCAGTGCCTCGGCGATGCTGCGCAGGTAATACAGGCTCTCATCGATGCTCATGGGGTTGCGCAAGCGGTCGCGCAGGTCGCCGCAGGGGATGTACTCCATGGCGAGGTACTGGTGGTGCGCGATCGCACCGAAGTCGTAGATTTCCGCGATGGCGCGGTGCTGGATGCTCGAGATGATCTCGTACTCGCGCTGGAAGCGCTCGCCGTCGTCGATTTCCCGCTGTGTGGTGCCGCGGCTCATGACCTTGAGCACCACGTTGCGCCGCAGGCGCTCGCTGCGCGCGAGATAAACCGAGGAGAAATTGCTGGTGGCGATTTCCTTGACGATGCCGTAGCCGGGCACCTTCACCGACGGCGCGTCCTCGGCGGGGCTGAGGAGCGCCCCGGTGGCGAGTGCGGTCGCGTTTTGCCGGGCACAAGCCTCGGTGACCGCCTTCAGAAGTAAGTCACGGGTGACCCGGGCGAGGGGCAGGTAGTCCTTTGCGCCACATTTGAGCGCTCTAACGGCCGACAGCTCACTGCCGTGCTCGGCGAGTATGATGCAATGAACCGTCGGCTGCGCCCGCAGCATCTGTGTCAGGTGACTCAATCCCATGCTAGCCAGCGCTTCGTTGCTGAAGTCGATCTGCATGATGACCGCGTCGGGGGCCCGTTCCTGGACGAAACGCGTCAGGGAAGCCGCGTCCGTGCCGGGCGCAGTGGTAACCTGGGCGCTCGGCCAATGGCTCGTCACATGATGGTTCAGCCACTGCAGGCGTTTGGCGTCGCCGCCCACCACCAACAGCACGGGACCGGTTGCATCGGGCATACGCGGCGAATGTGTGCGTTCAAAGAGGCTCAGCCTAGCCGCGGCGCAGCGGCCCGGCCCGTCGAGAAGTCACATTTTTTCGGCGCCGTGGCCGAAAAACATGGGAACGGGGGCCCAAAAACCTGGAAAATTGAAACGCCGGCCTCAAGTCGGGGTCAATTGTCGAGAGCTCGAGTACACCTTTGAGAGGACATATTGCAATGGGAAGTCTCAGAACCTGGTCGCTCGCACTGGTGGCCGGCGTCTTCGTGGTGGTCGTGGCTCACCAGGGCTCGAATGCCAACGCGGGGGAGGGGGGCACCGCTCCCGTTGCCACCGTGGCGGCCGCGGCCGTTCCAACGGCTCCCGCGGGGCGCGTAACGGGCTTGCCGGACTTCTCGGGTCTGGTGGCCGACAATGGCGCGGCGGTGGTCAATATCAGCGTCGTCGAGAAGCCGCAACAGCGTACCGGCGGCTCGCCCGGCGGTGACGAGAGCGGCAATGACGAGGATCCGCTGTCGCAGTTCTTCCACCGCTTCCAGATGCCGACTCCCGAGCACATGCCGCCGGCGCATGGCATCGGCTCGGGGTTCATCGTAAGTCCCGACGGCTATGTGCTCACCAACGCGCACGTCGTGGCCGACGCTTCCGAGGTGACGGTCAAGCTGACCGACCGGCGCGAGTTTCGGGCGAAAGTCATCGGGGTCGACAAGCGCAGCGATGTCGCCCTCATCAAGATTCCGGGGACCGACTTCCCGGTGGTGCATTTCGGGGATCCCGCGAAGCTGCGGCCGGGGCAATGGGCGATCGCCATCGGCTCGCCCTTCGGTTTCGAGAACAGCGTGACCGCGGGCGTCATCAGCGCGCTCGGCCGGCAGCTTCCCGATGACAGCGGCAGCTCGTTCGTGACCTACATCCAGACCGATGCGGCCGTGAACCCCGGCAACTCGGGCGGCCCGCTGTTCAATCTCGACGGGCAGGTGATCGGCATCAACGCCCAGATTTACAGCCGCACCGGCGGCTACATGGGCATGTCATTCGCCATTCCCATCGACGTCGCGCTGAACGTGAGGGATCAGCTGATGAAGACTGGCAAGGTGAGCCGCAGCCGCATCGGCGTATCCGTGCAGGACATCAACCAACAACTTGCGCTCACCTTCGGCTTGACCATCCCCCACGGGGCGCTGGTGAGTTCGGTCGAGCCGCAGGGCCCCGGCGAGCGCGCGGGACTGAAGCCGGGCGACGTCATCACCAGTGTGAACGGCAAGAACATCGATCATTCCTATGATTTGCCGAGCGTGATTTCCCAGTTGCCGCCGGGCAGCGAGGCGCACCTCGGCATATGGCACGAGCGCAAGGCCACCGAAGTGACCGTGAAGACCGTGCTGCTCGAGGACACGCCGCCGCAAGCCGCCCGCAACGGCGCACAAGACGGCGGCGGCGCGTTAGGGCTCGCCGTGCGGCCTCTCGAGCCGAGCGAGCAGAAAGAGCTGCACACCCGCGGGCGGCTCGTCGTCGAAGATGTCTCCGGCCCGGCGCTTGCGGCGGGGCTGCAGGCCGGCGATGTGGTGCTCGGCGTCAACGGCGCGGGTGTCTCGACGGTCGCGGAACTCAAGCGCGAAGTGGCGCGAGCAGGCCACACCGTCGCGTTGCTGATCCAGCGCGAGGATGCGCAGATCTACGTTCCGATCGATATCGGCTAGATCGGGTGTCGACTCCTGCTCCCCTGTTCTCGGGCGGCGCTGCGCCGCGGCCTCATGCTGCGGCTCCGTTCCTGCCCACGACGCTTGCGGAGATGCGCGCGCTCGGCTGGTCCCAGTGCGACATCATCATCGTGACGGGCGACGCGTACGTCGATCATCCGAGTTTCGGGATGGCGATCATCGGGCGGGTGCTCGAATCGCACGGCTTCAAGGTCGGCATCATCGCGCAGCCCGACTGGCGCGGCACCGAGGACTTTGCGCGGCTCGGTGCGCCGCGTCTGTTCTTCGGCGTAACCGGCGGCAACATGGATTCGATGGTGAACCGCTACACTGCGGATCGACGCGTGCGCAGCGATGACGCCTACACGCCGGGTGGGGCCGGCGGCAAGCGCCCGGACCGGTGTGTCATCGTGTACTCGCAGCGGGTGCGCGAGGCCTTCAAGGGCGTGCCCATCATTCTCGGCGGGATCGAGGCGAGCCTGCGCCGCATCGCGCATTTCGATTACTGGTCCGACCAGGTCCGCAGGTCCGTGCTGGTCGATGCGAAGGCGGACCTCTTAGTGTACGGCAATGCGGAGCGGCAGATCCTCGCGCTCGCCGAGCGACTCGAGGCGGGCGAGCCGCTGGCGAGCATCACCGATCTGCGCGGGACCGCGTTCCTGCGCCGCGCCGTACCCGATGAGTGGATCGAGATCGATTCGAGCGAGCTCGACACACCGGGGCCGCTCGCACCGCCCGTGGACCCTTACGCGGATGAGGCCACGAGGCTGAAAGCACAAACCTCCGCCGGACAGGGCGCCGTTGCGCCGCGAGCGCCGGCCGGGGAGCCGCCCGTTCCGCATCAAGTGGTGAAATTTTTCCGCAAGGTACCGAACGCCGCGCGCGAGCACAGCGTGATCCGCATGCCTTCCTTCGAGCGCGTGAGCGAGGATGCGGTGCTGTATGCCCACGCCTCGCGCATCCTGCATCTCGAGTCGAATCCCGGCAACGCGCGCGCGCTCGTGCAGCGCCACGGCAACGCCGAGCTCTGGATCAATCCGCCGCCCATTCCCTTGACCATGGCCGACATGGACGCGATCTACGAGCTGCCCTATGCGCGCCGGCCGCATCCCGCCTACGGCGATGCCCGCATTCCCGCCTACCATATGATCCGCTTCTCGGTGGCGATTCAGCGAGGGTGCTTTGGTGGCTGCACCTTCTGTTCGATCACCGAGCACGAAGGCCGCATCATCCAGAGCCGTTCCGAGGACTCGGTGATTCGCGAGATCGAGACCATTCGCGATCAGGTGCCGGGGTTCACCGGTGTCGTCTCCGACCTCGGCGGCCCGACGGCCAACATGTATCGTCTGCACTGTAAGAGTGCGGCGGTGGAGTCCGCCTGCCGCCGTCCGTCTTGCGTCTACCCGGGCATATGCCCGAACCTGAACACCGACCATGCGCCGCTGATCAATTTGTACCGCCGTGCTCGTGCGCTCAAGGGCGTCAAGAAAGTGCTCATCGCCTCCGGCGTGCGCTATGACCTCGCGGTCGAATCACCGGAGTACGTCAAGGAGCTCGCCACTCATCACACGGGCGGCTACCTCAAGATCGCGCCCGAGGCGCTCGCGGAAGGCCCGCTATCGAAGATGATGAAGCCCGGCGTGGGTGCGTACTACAAGTTCAAGGAGCAATTCGAGAAGTACTCGAAGGCGGCGGGGAAGGAACAGTATCTCATTCCGTATTTCATCGCGGCGCATCCCGGCACGCGCGACAGCGACATGCTCGAGCTCGCGTTGTGGCTGAAGAAGAACGGCTTCCGAGCCGACCAGGTGCAGGCATTTCTGCCCTCGCCGATGGCGACCGCAACCGCCATGTATCACTCGGGAAAGAACCCCTTGAAGCGCATCGCGCGCGGCAGCGAGGAGGTCGTCATCCCGAAGGGCACGCGCGTGCGGCGCTTGCACAAGGCGTTTCTGCGCTATCACGATGCCGAGAACTGGCCGTTGCTGCGCGAGGCCCTGCGGCGCATGGGTCGCGCGGATCTGATCGGCAACGGCAAGCACCACCTGATTCCGGCGTACCAGCCGGTGGGCTCGCGCGCCACGGGGCGTCCCTTCCGGACCCAGCACACCGGACTGCCGAAGTCCGGCAGCGGCAGCCCACGCCTGAAGACTCGCGCCAAGCTCTGACGAGCGGACGGCGTGGGGCAGTCCTAGGGTTCTACCCGATTTGCGGGTTTGTGCTTGCTACCCCGCCCGCCGTGCGATTAAAGTTCCGGGCTGTCTAGCGGTTGCCGCCCGCAACTCATTGATCAGGGACCCTTACCAACGCTCGAGCGGTCCGAGCGCATGTGAACTATGGACAAGTGGATCGTGCACAAATTCGGCGGCTCGAGTGTCGCCGACGCGGATTGCTTCCGCCGGGTCGCCGACATCGTCGAGGCGTCCCCCCATGCGCGCGAGGCCGTGGTGTTGTCGGCCTGTCGCGGGGTCACGGATGCGCTGTTGAATGCCGTCACGCTCGCCGAGCAACCCGAAGGGGATATGACGGGCGCGCTCGAGCAGCTGTGGAAGCGCCACGAGAAGCTCGCGACGGAGCTCTTGTCGCCGTCCGCATGCGACGCCTACTGCATGCAACTCGCTCGCGATTGCAAGGACATCGCGGGAGTGCTGCAGACCGTCCGGCTGATCCGCGCGGCGACCTACTCGATGCGCGACGTGATCGCAGGATATGGCGAGATCTGGTCGACCCGCCTGTTCGCGCCGTTCCTGCGCGAGCGGGGCCGCATCGAGGGCGAGGTGCTCTGGATCGACGCGCGGGAGGTCATCATCGTCGAGTGGGGACCTTTGGGCCCGACGGTGCAGTGGGCGAATAGCGAGCGCAATCTCGAGAAGCTGGTTCCGACCGACTTTCGCGGGCGCCTCATCGTCACCGGTTTCATCGCGACCACCGTCACCGGCATCCAAACCACCCTGGGGCGCAACGGGAGCGATTTTTCCGGATCCATCTTCGGGGCGCTGTTGAGGGCTCCCGAGATCATCATCTGGACCGATGTCGACGGCGTGCTGTCGGCCGATCCGCGCCTCGTGCCGAATGCCCAGACGATCGATCAGCTCTCCTACAACGAGGCCATGGAGCTCGCGTATTTCGGCGCGAAGGTGATTCATCCGCAGACCATGGAGCCGGCGGTGGCGCGCGATATTCCGATCTGGATCCGCAACACGTTTGCGCCGCAGAAGCTCGGCACGCTCATTTGCGCGAACCCGGTGTCGGCGCTCAAGGTGAAAGGCATCACCACCATCGACCCCGTGGCGCTGGTGAATCTCGAGGGAGCCGGCATGATCGGCGTTCCGGGTACCGCGAACCGCCTGTTCGGCGCCCTGCGCGATGCCGGCATCTCGGTCATCTTGATTTCACAAGGCAGCTCCGAGCACTCGATCTGCTTCGCGATTCCCGCCGCGCAGGCGCAGCGCGCCGACGAGGCGGTACGCCGTGCGTTCGACTCGGAGCTGCGCGACGGCCAGATCCAGCATGTCGATGTGGCGCGTGATCTGGCGATCCTCGCGGTCGTGGGCGACGGCATGGCCGGCGCACACGGCGTGGCAGCAAAGGTTTTCAACTCGCTCGGCGATGCCGCGATCAGTGTGCGAGCGATCGCGCAGGGCGCCTCCGAGCGCAACATCTCGCTGGTGGTCGACGGTAAGGTGGCCGCCAAGGCGCTGCGTGCGGTGCACGCCGCCTTCTACCTGTCGCCGAACACGCTCTCCATCGGCTTGATCGGTCCCGGCACGGTCGGACGGGTGTTGCTGGAGCAACTCGCGACTCAGGTGGATCGTCTGCGGGCATTGAACCTCGACCTGCGCGTGCGCGGCATCGCGAGCTCCACCCGTATGCTCCTGGCGGAAGGCGCCGTCGATCTCGCCAACTGGCCTGCGCTCTTGGAAGCGAACGGCGTGCCGGTCGATCTGGAGAAGTTCGCCGCGCATGTCCAAGCGGACTACATTCCGCACACCGCCCTCATCGATTGCACGGCGAGCGCGGAAGTGGCGAGCCGATACCGTGATTGGCTCGCCCGCGGCATTCACGTCGTGACCCCGAACAAGAAAGCGAACAGCGGCGCGCTGCCCGCATATCGGGCCCTCAAGGAGGCGGCACGCGCGGCCGGCACTCACTATCTTTACGAGGCCACGGTCGGTGCCGGTCTGCCTGTCATCCACACGCTGCGCGACTTGCGCGAGACCGGGGACGAGATAGTCCGCATCGAGGGGATTTTCTCCGGGACGCTCGCCTACCTTTTCAACGTGTTCGATGGCAGCGAGTCCTTCTCCTCCATCGTGCACGCGGCGAAGCAGAAGGGCTACACCGAGCCGGATCCGCGCGACGATCTCTCGGGCATGGACGTCGCGCGCAAGCTGATCATCCTCGGACGGGAGATGGGGCTGACGCTGGAAATGTCCGATGTCGAAGTCACCGGTCTCGTGCCCGAGGTGCTGATCGCCTGCGGCGTCGAGGAGTTCATGCGCCGGCTGCCGGAGTTCGATGGGGCCATGGCCGAGATGCTCGCTGAGGCGAAGGCAGAGGGACAGGTGCTGCGCTACGTGGGCCGGGTGAATGCAGACGGCAAGGCGACCGTCGGCTTGATGCGCCTCGACGCGAAGCACGCCTTTGCGAACATCGCGCTCACCGACAACGTGGTGCGTTTCGCGACCCGGCGCTACTGCGACAATCCGCTCATCGTGCAGGGCCCCGGCGCCGGACCCGAGGTGACGGCCGGCGGTGTGTTCTCGGATCTGTTGCGCCTGTCGGCCTATCTCGGCGCTCATCTGTAGCGCCGCGGCGTCCCTATGCAGCAAGAAGTGACCGCATTCGCTCCTGCCACCGTCGCCAACGTAGGCATCGGCTTCGACATCCTGGGGCACACGGTCGAGGCGGTGGGCGATCGGGTTTGGCTCCGACGGATCGACGAGCCCGTGGTGCGCATTCGCGCGGTGAAGGGAGTGGCCGGGGAGTTGCCGGTTGACCCGCAGCGAAATACCGCGGGCCGGGCGCTGCAGGCGATGCAGGCGGCGCTCAAGCTCGAGCATGGATTCGAGATGGAAATCGAGAAGGGTGTCCCGCTCGCATCCGGCATGGGGGGCTCCGCCGCATCCGCCGTCGCCGCGGTCGTTGCGGCCAACGCGCTCATCGAGCGGCCGGCGCCGCCGCTGAGGCTTCTCAAGTTCGCGATGGAGGGAGAGATCGTCGCGAGCGGCTCCGCCCACGTCGACAACATTGCGCCGTGCCTGTACGGTGGCTTGGTGCTCACGGTCGGAATCGATCATCCACGTGTGAAGCAAATTCCCGTGCCGCGCTCGCTGCGCTGTGTGCTGGTGCATCCGCACATGCACCTGGGGACGCGCGAGGCGCGGGCCGTGCTGAAAAGCGACGTGACGCGCTCCGATTTCGTCTGGCAGAGCGCGAATCTCGCGGGGTTCATCAGCGGCTGCTACTCGAACGATCTCGATATGATTCGCGAATCCTTCAACGATGTGATCATCGAGCCGCAGCGCCAGACTCTGATCCCGGGGTTCAAGGATGTGCAGCGCGGCGCCATGGCCGCGGGCGCGATTGGCTGCTCGATCTCCGGGGCGGGTCCGACCATCTTCGCGTGGGCCGAGGTGGAGCACACCGAGGCGGTGCGCGCCGCCATGATATCGGCCTTCTTGAGCCACGCTCTGAAGTCCGACTCGTGGATCTCCAGCATCGACAACCCGGGCGCGCGGGTGGTGAGCGCCTGATGACCGAGCTTCGCTACCTGAGCTCGCGGGGCGGCGCGCCTCCCCTCACGTTGAGCGAGGCTATTCGACAGGGATTGGCGCCCGACGGCGGACTGTACGTACCGACGCGGCTGCCCGAGGTCGATGTCGCGGCGGTTGCCCGCTCGACGCGGCTGCCCGAAATCGCGCAGTGCACGCTCCACGGGTTCTTTCAGGGCGATCGGCTGGAGCGCAAGCTCGCGGAGATCGCGAGCGCGGCGTTCGATTTTCCCGCGCCGACGACCGCGGTGGAGAAGTGTCAAGATCCATTGTTCGTCCTCGAGCTGTTCCACGGACCGACCGCAGCGTTCAAGGACTTCGGCGCGCGCTTTCTCGCCGAGACGCTCGAGCGCGCGCAGTCGCCGTCCGAGCCGCCGATGACCATCCTGGTGGCCACCTCGGGTGATACCGGCGGCGCGGTGGCGGCGGCGTTTCACAGGCGTCCCTGGGTGCGGGTCGTCATTCTCTACCCGAAAGGTCTGGTGAGCGACCGCCAGGAGCAACAGCTCACCTGCTGGGGCGAGAACGTGCGAGCCTTGCGCGTCGCCGGCACGTTCGATGATTGTCAGCGGCTGGTGAAGGAGGCCTTTGTCGACGCCGGGTTGCGCGCGCGGCATCATTTCAGCTCGGCGAACAGCATCAACATCGGCCGCCTGCTGCCGCAGATGGTCTATTACGCGGCCTCGAGTCTCGAGGTGCAGCGGCGCACGGGCAAGAGCGCCTCGTATGTCATTCCGGCGGGCAATCTCGGCAACGCCTTCGCCGCGATGTGGGCGCGCGCCGTGGGGTTTCCTGTCGGGCGCATCGTGCTCGCGCACAATGCCAATCGGACGGTTCCCGATTTTTTGCGCGATGGCGAGTGGCGCCCCCGTCCGAGCATTCAGACACTCGCCTCGGCGATGGATGTGGGCAATCCAAGTAATATGGAGCGCGTACGCGCGCTTTATCCGACTTTCGCCGCGGTGGGCGAACACCTGAGCGCGGAAAGCGTGGATGACGCTACAATTCGCAGCAGAATTGGAGAGGACTTCATGCGATTTGGACGCGAATGGTGTCCGCATACCGCGACCGCTGCAGAGGTGTATCAGCGGTTGAGCGGGCGCGAGCGCCGCGACAACCCTTGGATTCTCGTCGCGACGGCGCATCCGGCCAAGTTCAACGACATCGTGGAGCCGATTATCGGCAAGTCCGTCGACATACCGCCCGCGCTGGCGCGGCTGCTGAGCTTGCCTAGACACTTTACCGATATTGCGCCTTCCATCGGGGCGCTGGCTGCGGTGCTCGGATGAACGATCTACACATCGATCCGGATTGGATCGCGGCCGGCGTTGCGATCGCCTTGGTCGGGGCCGGCGGCTACGTGGCCGTCGGCGCGTATCAGCGCCGCGCGCGGCGCAAGCAGCTGCTCGCGCGCTTGGATCGCATCGCCTACGAGTCCGCTCATCAAGTGCTGGTACCGGACGGGATGGGCGGCTACATCCATATCGACCATTTGCTGCTGACGCCGCGGGGGTTGCTGGTGCTCGATACACGCCGCGTGCCGGGCCTGATCTTCGGCGGTGACCAGATGAGCGATTGGACCGTCATCGGACGCCGCCGCTTTACCTTCGACAATCCGCAGCCCGCACTCTACGATCGCCTCGCCGCCGTGAAAGCGCTGGCGGGAGACTTCCCGGTCGAGGGGCGCCTGCTGTTCTCGAACATCGGCAAGTTCACCAAGGGCATGCCCAAGTACGTGATGATGCTCGACGGCATCGAGGTGGAGTTTCCACAAGTCGACCGGAGCCTCAAAGGCTCTGCCGCGCTCGAGCCTTTTGCGGAGGTTTGGGGGCGCGTGGTCTCCCAGCTCAAGCCGAGCCCGCATTTGTTCACCAACCTTTAGTGACGCTCCGCTCTAGACGGCATCGAGCGCGAACAGCTGTACGGCGTTTTGCGTCGTTGCCTCGGCCACGCTCGCGGGAGATTCGCCGCGCAGCGCCGCGACCGTCGCCGCGATGTGCGGCAGGTAGGCCGGCTCGTTGCGCCGCGACTTAGGCTGCGGTGTGAGATCGCGCGGCAAGAGATACGGTGCGTCGGTCTCGAGCAGGAGCTTCTGCCGCGGGATGCGCGGCACCGCGGTGCGCAAGGCGGTGCCGCGGCGCTCGTCGCATACCCAGCCGGTGATGCCGATCGACAGGTCGAGACCGAGGTAGGCCTCGAGTTCCGCGGGGCCCTCGGTGAAACAGTGGGCCACCGCGCTGCGCAGCGCCGCGCGGTGCTCGGTGAGGATGGCCGTGAAGTCCGCGTGCGCGTCGCGTTGATGGAGGAACACGGGCTTGCCCGTACGCGCGGCCATCTCGAGCTGCGCGAGGAACGCGGCGCGCTGTGCCGGCCGCGGCGAGAAGTCGCGGAAATAATCGAGCCCGCATTCACCGACCGCCACCACTTGGGGCAGCGCCAGCAGCTCCTCTAGGTGTGCGCGCAGCGTCGGCTCGAACGTGGCCGCGTGATGCGGATGCACGCCGGCGGTGCTCCACAACATGCGCGGGTGACGCGCGGCGAGATCGGCGGCCGCGCGCGAACTGGCGAGATCCGTGCCGGTCACGACCTGGCGCGCGACGCCGGCTTCGACGGCACGGCCGATCACCTCGTCGAGGTCCGCGGCGAAGCTCGAGTGGGTCAGATTCGAGCCGATGTCGATCAATTCGTGCGCCAAGAACTGCCACCTCGTTGTGTTATCTTCGGCGCGTATCGTACACGCGGGGAGTGGGAGAGGGAGCGCGCATGCGGTCAGTGAGAGGTCTGGGGACGGTGCTGTTGTTGTCGCTGGCGGCGACACTCGGCGCACAGGAAGGCGGCGACTTGCAGGCGCAGATCCTCTACGCCTATCAGACCGAGGATCTCGGCGAGCTCGGCAATCTGACGCAGCGGCTCGGCAACCAAGTCAAGGCGGGCGGCGCGGATGCGGCGCTTCGCTATCACCTCGCGCATGCAGACTACCGCTTCGGGCTGCTTGCCCAGCGACAGCGCCGCAAGGCGGCCGCGCCGGCATTCTCCGACTGCGTCGATCAGCTGAAGCCGGTGCTCGACCAAGATGGCAAGTCGGTCGAGGCGCTCGCGCTGCAGTCGGCGTGTTACCGCGAGCTCGCCAAGGATCGGCACCTGGAGGCCGTGCTGCTGCGGACCCGAGCGGATGAGAGGCTCAAGTCGGCCTTCGACCTCGCGCCCCGTAATCCACGCGTCCTTTATCTCATCGCCATGGAGGGGCTGGCAACGTCGAAGCCCAACTCGGCGGACGCTCAACGGGCGTTCGCAACCCTGCTCGAGGCCGCCCAGCTGTTCGAGCAAGCCTCCGCCACGCGTGCGGACGTGCCGGGATGGGGGCACGCCGAGGCGTATCTTGCGCTCGGCACACAGCTCGCGGCACACGGTGACGTGCTCGGCGCGCGCAACTGGATCGAGAAATCCCTGATCGTCGCGCCCGACTATAAGGCGGCGCAAAAACAATTGGCGATGCTCGTCCAGCGCTAGCCGGGCGCGACCGCCGCGCGCGTCGAACCTGGTATCATCGCAGGCGATGAAGGCACAGGGAACGCAACTGTCGCTGTTCCAGGCGCGCAGCACCGGCGAGGCGTTCGCGGTTCGCGTGAGCGCCCGCGCACGCCGGCTCACGGCCCGCGTGCACGTCGGCGGGCGCGTGGAAATCGTCGTGCCGGTCGGCGTCAAGGCGCGGGCGGTGCGCGATTTCGTGCAGCGCTTCACACCTTGGATCGATCGCAAGGTGGCCGCCATGCAGTGCTTCGCGGAGCCTGCGGCGAGCGTGCCCACGTGCATCGATTTCGGCTACACCCAAGAGCATTTCGACGTGCATTGGCAGCAAGCACCGCGGCGCGAGCTCATCCTCGAGGCCGGCAGGCTGTCGGTGCGCGCGCCGGATACGGACCAGGCGCGTCAGCGGCTCAAGGACTGGCTGAAGCAGGCGGCGGGGGAGCGCCTCACGCCACCGCTCCTCAAGCTTGCTGCCGATTTGAATTATTCTGTCGAGCGGGTGGCCATTCGCTGCCAGCGTACCCGCTGGGGCAGTTGCTCGACGCGCGGCACGGTGAGCCTCAATTGCTCGCTGGTGTTTCTCAGGCCGGAAGTGGTGCGCTACCTGTTCGTCCACGAGCTCGCGCACTTGAAGCACATGAATCACTCGGCCGCCTTCTGGCGCCTGGTGCAGACCCTCGAGCCCGACTACCGCCGGCTGGACCGCGAGCTGCTCGCGGGGTGGCGCACGGTACCGCTCTGGGTTTTCGGAAACTAGCGCGTGAGCGAGATCAAGCCTGCGGCCAAACCCTTCGTCGACCTGAGCGACGAGCAGATTCACTGGGACCTCACGAATTCCCTGAGCTACTCCCAGTATTTGGGTCTCGACAAGCTGCTCGATGCCCAGCATCCCTTGTCGTACGAGCACGACGAGATGCTGTTCATCATCATCCATCAGGTCTCGGAGCTATGGATGAAGCTTTGTCTGCACGAGCTCAACACGGTGGTCGACTGCGTGCGCCGCGACGATCTCGGTCCGACGTTCAAGCGGCTGGCGCGAGTATCCACCATCCAGCAGCAGCTGCTGCAAGCCTGGGATGTGCTTGCAACGATCACACCCTACGATTATTCGGCATTCCGCAACACGCTCGGACGGTCGTCGGGATTCCAGTCGGTGCAATACCGATTGCTCGAGTTCTTGATCGGCAACAAGAACGCGGAGCTGATCGAGGTGTTCCGCGCGGACGCGCCGGCCTACGAGATGCTCGAGCGTGCGCTGCGCGCGCCGAGCTTGTACGACGAGGTGCTGAGCTTGCTCAGCCGGCGCGGCCTCGACGTGCCCCCGCAGGCGATCGACCGCGACTTCTCGCTGCCTTATCAGGCGAGCAAGCAAGTGGCGGCGGCCTGGCTCAGCGTGTATCACAATTCCGTGAAAGATTGGGATCTCTATGAGCTCGCCGAGCGGCTCGTCGATCTCGATTACAAGTTCCAGCTATGGCGCTTCACGCACGTGAAGACGGTCGAGCGTATCATCGGCTACAAGCGCGGCTCCGGCGGCACGAGCGGAGTCGCTTATCTCACCAAGGCGCTCGATCTGAAGTTCTTCCCAGAGCTTTGGACCATTCGAACGTCCATGTAGGCAAAAGTGGCCGAATTCCAAGATCGACTGCAAAACGTCAACGTCGCCTCCAGCGATTTGCTGGCGACCCCCGAGGAAGTGAAACGCCGCTTGCCGCTGACCGCGCGCGCGGCCGAGGCGGTGCTGCAAGGCCGCGAGGCGGTGCGCGCCATTCTCGAGCGCCGCGATCAACGGCTCTTCGTGGTGGTCGGTCCGTGCTCCATTCACGATGTGGCGGCGGCACGCGAGTATGCCGGCCGGCTGAAGGCGCTCGCAGCCCAAGTCGCGCCGACGCTGCTCCTCATCATGCGGGTGTATTTCGAGAAGCCGCGCACGACGGTGGGGTGGAAGGGGCTCATCAACGATCCGGACCTCGATGACTCGTTTCACATCGAGAAGGGGATATTGCTCGCGCGCGAATTGCTGTTGTACGTGGCGGAGCTCGGGCTCGCGGCGGGCACCGAAGCGCTCGATCCGATCATGCCGCAGTACTTGTCCGAGCTCATCACCTGGACGGCGATCGGGGCCCGTACCACCGAATCGCAAACCCACCGCGAGATGGCGAGCGGATTGTCCACGCCGGTCGGCTTCAAGAACGGTACGGATGGGGCGCTTGCCACGTCCATCAATGCGCTCGAGTCGGTGCGTCATCCCCATCATTTTTTGGGTATTACGCAACAAGGCCAGTCCGCAGTGTTCCGCACGCGCGGCAACCCGCACGCCCATCTCGTGCTGCGCGGCGGCGGCGGGCGTGTGAACTACGATGCGGTGAGCATCGCGCTCGCGGAGCGCCAGCTCGCGCAAGCGAATCTGCCGACCAATATCGTGGTCGACTGCAGCCACGGCAATTCCAACAAGGATCCGGGCGTGCAGCCGCTGGTCGCGGAAAACTGCGTCACGCAAATCCTCGACGGTAATCGCTCGATCGTCGGTCTCATGCTGGAGAGCCACTTGAAGGCGGGCAATCAACCCATCCCCAAGGACCTCAGTACCCTCGAATACGGGGTATCGATCACCGATCCCTGCATGGATTGGCAGACCAGCGAGACGCTGCTCTTGAAGCTGCACGCCGCGCTGCAGAACCGTCCGCGCTAGCGCGGGGCTTGCAGCGCCCCCTTCAAGGCCATTCTCCCGTCGGAATACCGGCGCGCGCGGCACCGCGGCGCGCGGCCGCGTTGCCGTTGACGAGCAGCGCGCGCTCGGCGAGCGCCAGATGGGGGATGTCCGAGAGGCTGTTGCCGTAGGCCGTCACCGCTGCGTGCGCGTAATCCACGCGCAGCTGCTCGAGGCAGCGCACCTTCTCCGCGCCATGCCGGTTCGGCGTTTGCAATGCGCCGTCGAGCCGATCGCCGTTCCAGCGGATCTCGGTGCACACCGTGCGCTCAAAGCCCAGCAGCCGGCCGATGAGCGGCACATACAGATCGGGGCTCGCGGAGAGCAGCACCAGCCGATCACCGGCGCTGCGGTGCGCCTCGAGCACCGCAAGGCCGGCCGCACGGAATGCGCCCCGCGGCTTGAGATCCGCGACGAATCGCTCTGCCCACGCCTCGATGAGCGTGCGCCCATCGCCGGCCATCACGGCGCGGATGGCGCGCGATTTCAAGAGGCCGCGGTCACGTCCGCCGAAGGCGTAGTCGAGCAACGCCGGCACTATCCGCCCCACCTGCGGGAGCCGTGCCGGATGTCGCGCCAAGTAGCCGACCAGAAATGGGAACAGCGTATCCCGGTGCGTCAGCGTGCCGTCGAGGTCGAAGAGCGCCACGGGGCGGGGAGCGGTGAGCGGGGGATCGACGGCACTTGCGGAGGGTATGTTCAGGGAATTACCAGAGAATACGTGTATTTATCTGTATTATCTCGAATCCAACTTGATGCGCTTTGCAACGCATCCCGGGACGCATTTTGCCCGAAAGACTCCCGGCAAGCGCACTAGAATACCGCGCCGTGTCGCGGCGAGCGGCGGCGTGGCTCGGTGCGGAGCGCGCGTGGATGGTTTGATACACGAGGTAGTCAATGGTGAACGCAGACATGAGACGGGTGCGTGGCAGCTTGGGCGCCGCAGCCGTGGCACTCGCATTGCTGGGACCCCTGGGCGCGGGCGGTACGCGCGCGGCCGGCGCGCCGGCTGCGCCCGCGTCAGTCGCCGGCTTCACCTTCATAAAATCACTCGGCGGCATCGACGAGTACCGGCTCGACGCCAACGGCCTCGCGGTGCTCATCATGCCGGACCACTCGGCGCCGGTGGTCACTTTTCAAGTGACCTATCGCGTCGGCTCGCGCAACGAGGTGACCGGCACCACCGGCGCGACGCACCTGCTCGAGCACATGATGTTCAAGGGGAGCGAGCACTTCAACGATGCGCAGGGCAACAGCATCAAGCAGTACCTCGAGCACGTCGGCGGACAGTTCAACGCCACCACCTCGTTCGATCGCACCAATTACTTCGCGACCCTCGGCCGGGACGATCTCGACGGGTATGTCGCGATCGAAGCCGACCGCATGCGCAATCTCTGGCTGCGCGAGTCCGACCGGCAAGCGGAAATGACCGTCGTGCGCAACGAGTACGAGCGCGGCAAGAACGATCCGAACACCGTCTTGATGGAGGAGGTTTCCGCGGCGGCGTATGTGGCGCTTCCGTATCATCACCCGACCATCGGCTACAAGAGCGACATCGAGCACGTCCCGATCGAGAAACTGCGGCAGTTCTACGACACGTTTTACTGGCCGAACAATGCCACCGTCAGTGTGGTGGGAGACGTGCAGCCGGCCGCGGCGCTCGCGCTCGTGCAGAAGTACTACGGCGGCTACACCCATTCGCCGCAGCCGATCCCGCCGATGTATACCGAAGAGCCGGCGCAGGTCGGTCCGCGCCGCGTCGTGGTGAACCGCCCGGGCGAGCTCGGCACCGTGGTCATCGCATACAAGGTGCCGAACGGCCGCGACGCGGATCAGCCCGCACTCGAGATGCTCGACGGCATCTTGAGCTCGGGCAAGAGCTCGCGGCTCTACCACGCGCTCGTCGATGGCGGCCTCGCGCTGAGTGCCGAGTCCGATACGGATCTGCGCCGCGACCTGTCGCTGCACACGCTTTATGCGACGCTTGCGCCGGGCGCCACGCATGAGAAGGTCGAGCAGACGTTGCTCGCGGAGGTCGAGAAAATCAAAACCGACGGTGTGACCGCGCAGGAGATCGCCCGCGTGAAGCAACAGGTGCTCGCCGGCGAGGCCTACAAGCGCGACGGCACGGCGGGCGCGGCGAGCGAGCTGAATGAATGGATCGCGATCGGCGATTGGACGCTGTACGTGACTTTCCCCCAGAAGGTCGAGCAGGTCACCGCCGCCGACGTGCAGCGTGTCGCGCGCGAGTACTTGGACGAGCGTCAGAGCACGACGGGTTGGTTCGTGCCCAGCCAGGAGAAATCACGATGACGGCGCGCCGAGCCTTCCGGGGCTGTGCTCTCACGGCATGTGCGCTCGCGAGCGGCGCATTGATGGGCGCCGCATCGGCGGCTGCTGCGTCGGCAGCCGCCGCGCCTGCCAGCATGGCCGCGCGGGGACACCGCGCCGATACCGCCGGGATCGACGTCGTCACCTATCCCACGCACGTGCGCGATGTGGTCGTGGTGCTGGGCGCGTTGCCCGCAGGCGATGCGATGGCCGGCACGGGCAACGCCGCGGTGCCGTCGCTCACGGGCATGATGCTCGATCGCGGCACGACCACGCTCGACAAGTTTGCGATTGCCGAGCGGCTCGAGGACGTCGGCGCGACTATTTCCTTTGGCGTGGGCACGCAGAGTCTGGAGATTCGCGCGAAGTGCCTGCGGAAGGATTTGCCCATGGTGTTGTCGATCCTGGCCACCGAGCTCAGAACACCGGCGCTCCCCGAGGCCGAGCTCGGCAAGGCGAAGCAGCAGCTCATCGGCTCGCTGCGCGAATCCTTGCAGAACACGGGCGCGCGCGCCCAGGAGGCGTTCGCGCGCGCGGTCTTTCCCGCCGGCCATCCGAACCGGCCGCATTCCGTCGAGGACATGCTGAGCGCGGCACAGTCCGCGACGCTCGACGAGATCAAGGCTTTTCACGCGAAGTACATTGGCCCGAAGCACCTCACTCTCATTTTCGCGGGCGATGTCGACGACGCGGCGGTGCGCCGCGAGGTGGCCAAGGATTTCGCCGGCTGGAAAGGCGGGGAGGATTATCTGCGCCCGGCCTCGCAGGGCTCGGCGTCCCGCGAGGTTCCGCACACCATCGAAGTGCCTCTCAAGGACAAGCCGAGCACGACGATTGTGCTCGGGCAGGCGGACGGCATGCGCTACCGCGATCCCGATGCGCTGCCGCTGCGCGTCGGCACCGCGATTCTGGGTCAGGGATTCACGGGGCGTCTGATGGGGGAGGTTCGCGACCGCGAGGGACTCACCTATGGTATCGGCGCCGCAGTGAGTGCGGACAGTATCGCGGACGGCGCCTGGAGCATCTCGGCTACTTTTGCGCCGACGCTCCTCGAGCACGGCATCGCCTCGACGCGCCGGGTGCTCGAGGCATGGTGGAAGGATGGCGTCACCGACGATGAGCTCACGGCTCGCAAGCAGGGGCTCATCGGGGGATATTTCGTGGGCCTCTCGACCACCGGTGGACTTGCGAACACGATATTGACCACGATCCAGCGCGGCTATGACTTGAGCTGGTTGGACGGCTATCCCCAGGCCGTGCGCGCCATGTCGCGCGAGGACGTCAACCGTGCGATCCGCACTCATCTCGACCCAGCCAGCATGGTGCTGGTCGAGGCGGGCAGCATCGGCGCGCCGGTCAAAGGCAACGAGGAACCGCCGCCGCCGCGATGAGGCGCGGCGGCGGCGGAGCGCGTTAGGCTGCCTTCTTGCTGGCGGCGAGCTGCCGCAGCACGTAGTGCAAGATGCCGCCGTGGCGGTAGTAGTCGAGCTCCTTCGGGGTGTCGATGCGCAGCCGTGCCTGGAACTCGCGAGTTTTGCCGCCTTCGCCGCGTGCGACCACGGTGACCGTTTTGGCGGCGCCGCCGTCGAGCCCGACGATGTCGAACGTCTCCTTGCCGGTGAGCTCGAGAGTCTCCGCGTTCTCGCCCTCCTTGAACTGCAGCGGCAGCACGCCCATGCCGATGAGGTTCGAGCGGTGGATGCGCTCGAAGCTCTCGGCGATGACCGCTCGCACGCCGAGCAGCATGGTGCCCTTGGCCGCCCAGTCGCGCGAGCTGCCGGTGCCGTATTCCTTGCCGGCGAGAATCACCAGCGGAGTTCCGTCTGTCTTGTATTTCATGGCGGCATCGAAGATCGACGTCTGCTCGCCGCTCGGGATGTGCACCGTCACGCCGCCTTCGGTGCCCGGCACCAGCAGATTGCGGAGGCGGATGTTTGCGAACGTGCCGCGCATCATCACCTCGTGGTTGCCGCGCCGCGCTCCGTAGGAGTTGAAGTCGGCGGCGCTCACACCCTGCGCCATCAGATATTTGGCGGCGGGGCTCGACTTCGAGATGTTGCCGGCGGGCGAGATGTGGTCCGTCGTCACCGAATCGCCGAGCACGGCCAGCGCTCGCGCGCCCTTGATATCGCCGACCGCGGCGGGTGTCATGCTCATGCCTTCGAAGTAGGGTGGATTCTTGACGTACGTGGACTTCGCATCCCAGGCGTAAATCTTTCCGGCCGGAGTCTTGATGCCGCGCCAGCGCTCATCGCCGCGGAACACATCCGCGTAGCCCTTGGTGAACATGGCCGAGTCCACCGAGGCTCCGACCGTATGCGCCACTTCCGCCGCGCTCGGCCAGACGTCCTTCAGGTAGACGGGCTTGCCGTCCTTGCCGGTGCCAAGCGGCTCGGTGGTGATGTCGACGTCCAGGTTGCCGGCGAGGGCGTATGCCACGACCAGCGGCGGCGAGGCGAGAAAGTTCATCTTGATCTCGGGATGGACGCGGCCCTCGAAATTGCGATTGCCTGAGAGCACGGAGCATGCGACCACGTCGCCGGCTTTGACGGCTTCGGAGATCTCGGGCTTCAAAGGCCCGGAATTACCGATGCAGTTGTGTACGGCAATATTACCGGCGAGGAATGCCTGGACCTCGGGCACGGCGATATCGAATACCGGCCGGCGTCCCGCGGCGCGACGGTCGATGATACGCAAGCTCAGCGCCGGGAGCGTCAGGGACTCCTTGTCGAGACAGTAGCCTTTTGCGTGATCAAGCGATTCCGCGCGTAGCGCGCCGAACCAGTGGCTCACACCGAGCTGCTCAAAGAGCTCTGCAGGCGAGGGAAACCCGCAACTCTCCCGGTGTAAAGGTCGGAAGGCACGCGCCGTCGCCGCCGGCAATCGCGAGAACCGATCATGTCCTTCAAGCAGCGAGTAGTGCGGGCGCTCGAGTCGATCGGCCATCCACAGCCGCTGCTGATTAATCTTCGCGAGCGTGCGCCAGTAGACAGCGGCCGCACTCGCTCGCAGCGTCTTGTCGATGCTGTAGCGATAGCCGACCCGTTCCACAAAGGAAAGCCCATCCGGCAGCTCCAGACGTATCTCCCGTCGCGCGATTCCGTCCTGCGCACTGGGATAAGTCGAGGCCGAGCGAGGGGTGGGATATTCGCGGACCACTGCACCGGATACGTCGACCCCGCAGCGGGACAGCAGCGCGAGGATGTGATTCATCTTCTGCCGCGTGGAATCGACGAACTCAGGCTTGGCGCTTTGCGAGTACATGGGCGGCTCAAGGCTCGCCTGCTCGGTGGTCTTGCCGTAGCGTTGCAAGGTAGGAGCACGTCCGTCGGCACCGAAAGTGCCGCCCACGAATTCGCGAATCACCGAGACCGGGCATTCCGGCCTTAACAAGAAGTCGGGCAGGAACGCGGGCTGGTCGATGCGCCGGCCGACGCGGACTCCCGCGAGCGACAGCACGCTCTCGGTGAGTTCGAGCGGCAGCACGATGGACCACTTGCGGTCGTCGTAAGCGGTGGCTTTCGGCCGCTTGGCGGTGAGCAGCTCGATATCATTGAGGACCGCTTCGCGGTCGAACTTCTGCCCGACGTTGACCCGCGCCTGCCCCTCGCGACTGATCGATCCGTCGCCCAGTAAATGGCCCAACAGGCGCGCAAACGCGAGTGTGCTGCGACGCTCGTCCTCGCTCTCCATGGTGAAGACCCGGGATCCCGCTTGGAGCTCATAACCCGACTCATCCTCCGCAGGCTGGTCGAGCGGTGCCTCCGGCCCTATCAGGACGCGATCCTCGTTCAGAGCGAGCTCGTCGGCCCGAACCCAGCGACCATCCGCACACAACACGCGATGATCGGGCGTGAGCGTGAGAGAGCGGCCGTCTTCGAGCACGATCGATACGCAGTCGCGCTCGCCCTGGTTCATGCGCTCGGCCTGCATCGCCATCTGCAGCTGGCCGTCAGGGCGGGGCGCAAGCACTCGCTGGCCGCCCGTGAGGGACAGCGATTCGATGCGGCGCGCCGTTCCATCCGCGAGGGTCACTGGGGTGCCCTCGGCCAAGCAGGTCGTGCAGCCGTAGCCCACGGTATAGAACCCGAGCGCCTCGAGGTCGCTCAGCAGATTCGCCTTCTTGAGATAATCGGTCACCACGCGCGAGCCGGGCGCAAGGGAGGTTTTCACCCATGGCTTGGATTCGAGCCCGAGCGCCCGGGCCTTGCGGGCAAGCAAACCCGCCGCGACAAGGACCGCGGGATTCGAGGTGTTGGTGCAGCTCGTGATCGCCGCGATGAGCACGGCGCCGTCCTTGATCTCGGTGCTCTTCCCCGCGAGCGTTGCGGCTGCCTTGCCGGTGGCCTTCGGATTTTTCTGTGCCCGCTCCTCGGCCATTTTTTTCAAGCTGCTGCGGAACACGCTTTGCGCGGAGCGCAGCGGCACTCGATCCTGGGGACGCTTCGGGCCCGCCAGCGCGGGCTCGACACGGGCGAGGTCGAGCTCGACCACATCGGTGTAGTCGGCGGCTTTCGCACCGTCGATGCGCCACATTCCCTGAGCCTTCGCGTACCCCTCGACGAGCGCGATCTGCTCCTTGGGGCGCCCGGTGAGCTCGAGATAGCGCACGGTTTCCTCGTCGATCGGAAAGATGGCGCAGGTCGAGCCGAACTCCGGCGACATGTTGGCGATGGTGGCGCGGTCGGCGAGCGGCAAGCCTTTGAGGCCGTCGCCGAAGAATTCGACGAACTTGTCGACGACGCCTTTCTTGCGCAGGATCTCCGTGACCGTGAGCACGAGATCCGTCGCGGTGGTGCCGGCAGGTAGGCTGCCGGTAAGCTTGAAACCGATCACTTGAGGAATGAGCATGGTCACCGGTTGACCGAGCATCGCGGCCTCGGCCTCGATGCCGCCGACCCCCCAGCCGAGCACGCCCAGGCCGTTGATCATGGTGGTGTGTGAGTCGGTGCCGACGAGCGTGTCGGGGAACGCGCGCGGCGTGGTCCCTGACTCCTGCGAGAACACGACGCGCGCGAGGCGCTCGAGGTTGACCTGATGCACGATGCCGGTGTTGGGCGGCACGACCTTGAAATTGCTGAACGCGGTCTGGCCCCAGCGCAGGAACATGTAGCGCTCGCCGTTGCGATTGAACTCGATCTGGTTGTTGTGCTCGAGGGAGCTCGCGGTGCCGTACTCGTCGACTTGCACCGAGTGATCGATCACGAGCTCGGCGGGCGCGAGGGGATTCACGCGCTGCGCGTCGCCGCCCAGCTTGACGATGGCCTCGCGCATGGCCGCGAGATCCACGATGCAAGGCACGCCGGTGAAGTCCTGCATGATCACGCGCGCCGGAGTAAAGGCGATCTCGTAGTGCGGAGCCGCCTTCGGATCCCAGGCGAGGACCGCCTCGATGTCGCTCTTCTTGACGTTCACCCCGTCCTCGAAGCGCAACAGGTTCTCGAGCAGGATCTTCAGGGAAAAAGGCAAGCGATCGACGCCTTGAGATTTAAGGGCAGCGAGGCTGCAGATCTCGTACTTCTGCTTGCCCACGTCGAGCGTCGTCTTTGCCTTGAAGCTGTCCGTCATGATCCCTCCAGCGAAAAAAAAGAATTATAAGTGAGCTTGCGCTCGGCGGACCGCGTGGCTGCACCGAGGGGGTGCCGTTCCGCGATGACGCCGCCGCCGAGGCACAAATCGTCCGCATAAAATACCGCATACTGCCCCGGCGTGACCGCACGCGCCGGGCGGGAAAGGGTGACGTGCCAACGGCCCGACCGTTCCGGGCGCAGCGTGCAGGGCAAGTCGTTTTGCCGATAGCGTGTCTTCACCGCGCACTCGAGCTCCGTTTCGTCCGGCGCGACGAGCCAATGCGGGTCCTCGACGATAAACGACTCGGACATGAGCAGCGGATGGTCGTGATCCTGCACGACGATGAGCGCGTTTCGATCGGTGTCTTTCGCGGCGACGTACCAGGGCGCCTCCGCGGCGCCCGCGCGGCCGCCGAGTCCAAGCCCGGAGCGCTGACCGAGCGTGTAGAGCGCGAGTCCGCGATGCTCGCCGAGAATCCTGCCTGCGGGGTCCTCGATCGGGCCGGCGCTGGTCTTGAGGTAGCGGCTCAGAAAGTCCTGAAAGGGTCGTTCACCGATGAAGCAGATGCCGGTGCTGTCGGGCTTGTCGCTCACGCTCAAGCCGGCCGCGTGCGCCCGGGACCGTACGTCCTGCTTGCGCAGCTCGCCCAAGGGAAAGAGCGTATCGGCCAGCGCCGCCGGAGCGACACTGTGCAGAAAGTAGCTCTGATCCTTGGCTTGGTCAGCCGCCTTGAGCAGGCGCGCCGCGCCGGCGCCCGGACCCGCATCGGCACACGCAACCCGGGCGTAATGGCCGGTCGCGATCTTCGCTGCGCCGAGACGGTGCATATAGTCGAGGCACACGCCGAACTTGATTTCCCGGTTGCACAGAACGTCCGGGTTCGGGGTGCGGCCCGCGGCATACTCCCGCAGAAAATGCGCAAATACGCGGTCTCGATACTCGCCGGCAAAGCTCGCCCGGTGCAGGGGGATTTTCAGCGTGTCGCAGACCCGGCGGGCGTCTTGCCAGTCGCTCGCGGTGGTGCAATAAGCGTCCTCATCGTCCTCCCAGTTGGACATGAAGAGCCCCTCGACCGTGTGGCCCGCCTCTTTCAGGAGCAATGCGGCGACCGCCGAGTCGACGCCGCCCGACACGCCCACGATGACGAGATCCGGTCGGATCCGGGCAGCAGAAGGAGGCGAGGGCGGCATGCGCCGATTATACCGGCGCGAGGGGCGATGAGCGTAAGGTTGCGCGGGCCGCGCGGGAATCGCGTGGCCGGAGCTACATCAGCATTTGCCGCATCTGCGACTCTTGCATGCTGGTCTGCCAGACCTCGTCGAAGAAATTCAGGTAGCGGCGCACGACGGCAGGGTCGTTCATGTCGGAGATCCCGTCCCAGCGGTCGGCCTGCAGCCGGTACACGAGCGCCTTGTCGTCGGCGATGATGAAGGCGCCGGCGCTCGCGGGATACTCCGGGCTCATGGCGCGCAGGTCGATGCAGCTCGTGAGACGGCGAGCGAGGGCGAGAAAGCGATTGTTGTCCACCATGGCGCGCGAGGGGTCGGCGAGCAATACGCGGACTTTGGCGTAGGATCGGGCGAGCACCAGGCGCTTGATGGCCTCGAGGAAGGGCTCCTCGCCGTAAATGCGCGGCTCGAGGTCTTGGGTAAAGATCGACAGCAGGCGGGTGGCCGATTTGGCTACCTTGAGGCTGGCCTCGCGGACTTCGGGCATCGTCGTGAGAATGGTGCGGGTGCTCGAAGCGTTGCCCTGAACGGTCACCTTCTCGGGTGCTAGCTGCGTCCGTTCATCCGAATTGCCCGCCATAAGATCCCTGTGCCTCAATTGAAGGTAGGAGGGTCCGTGTATACGAACCTCGTACTTCGAGTTTTGATACTACCGTTTGGCTTGGCGCTCACGTGCCAACTGTGTCACGTTTCGGCCGCGAAATAGGACTTCCAGGGCCTATTGCCGCGGCCGGCGGGCCAGAATCGGTGCAATGCCCAGGTACTTGCGGGGCTCGAGGGCCAGGAGGCGCTCCTTTTCCCCCGCCGGCAATTCGAGCGAGCCGATAAATTCTCGCACCGCGCGCTCATCCACCGGCCGCCCGCGGGTGAATGCCTTCAGGCGGTCATAGGCATCAGGGATTCCATGCACCCGCATGACGGTTTGTACGGCCTCCGCCAGCACCTCCCAGGCATCTTGCAGATCTTCGGCGAGCCGTACCTCGTCGAGCTCCACCTTGGAGAGTCCCGCCTCGAGCGATCGATAGGCGAGGACGGCGTGACCTATGGCGACGCCGAGGTTGCGCATCACCGTCGAGTCGCTGAGATCGCGCTGTAGCCGCGACACCGGCAGCTTTTCGGCAAAGTGCATGAGCAAGGCATTCGCCAGTCCCAGATTGCCTTCGGAATTCTCGAAGTCGATCGGATTCACCTTGTGCGGCATGGTGGAGGAGCCGACCTCTCCGGCCACCGGCTTCTGCCGGAAATAGCCGAGCGAGATATAGGTCCACATGTCGCGCGTGAAATCGATGAGAACGGTGTTGGCGCGCGCGAGCGCGTGGCAGTACTCCGCGATCCAATCGTGCGGCTCGATCTGCGTGGTATGGGTGTTCGGCTCGAGGCCCAGCGAGCGAATGAACCGGGCGCTGAGCTCCGGCCAGTCGACGCGCGGCAGGGCGGCCACGTGTGCGTTGAAGTTGCCCACCGCACCATTCATCTTGCCGAGGACGTCCAGCTGTGCGAGGCCTTTACGTTGTCGCTCGAGGCGCGCAGCGACGTTGGCGAGCTCCTTGCCGACGGTGGTGGGCGTCGCTGCTTGACCGTGCGTGCGCGCGAGCATGCCCGCGTCCGCGTGTCGCCGGGCGAGGGTGTCGATCACCTCGCCGAGGGCGGCGAGCATCGGCAGGAGCACGCTGTCGCGGGCGCGCTTCAGCATGAGCGCGTAGGAGAGGTTGTTGATATCCTCCGAGGTCGCGGCGAAATGCACCCATTCGAGCTGAGCGGCGGTCGCTCCGCGCGCCTCGAGCTCGCCACGGATCCAGTATTCGACTGCCTTCACGTCGTGCTTGGTGCGCGACTCGATCTGCTTGATGGCGAGCACATCGGTCGCGCCCGGGTCCTGCGCGAAGCGTTGCGCCCAGTCGCGCGCGCTCGCCGGGAGCGAGGCGAGCGCTGCCGCCGCCGGGCCCGCGGCAAGCGCGAGCAGCCAGGCGCATTCGACGCGCACACGCTCGCGCATGAAGGCCGCCTCGGAAAATATCTCGCGTACCGCTGTGAGTTTCGCCGCATAGCGTCCATCGAGGGGCGAGAGCGCGTCGCTGGCGTGATCCGTGGCGGGCATGGACATCTCGAATGCCGTCGCTAGGTGATAGAATATTGAATCTTACAGGAAACTTGAACGGCCCTCGTAGGAAGACGCGATGACCACACCCGATTTCCGCGTCGAGCATGACAGCATGGGCGCCCTCGACGTACCGGCGCAGGCGCTGTGGGGCGCCCAGACGCAACGCGCGATCCAGAATTTCCCGCCGAGTGGGCTCTCCATGCCGCGCGCGTTCATTCGTGCACTCGGGCTCATTAAACACGCGGCCGCGACGGCGAATGCGGAGCTCGGCGATCTGCCGAAGGCCCTCGCGGCGGCGATTCAGGTGGCGGCACTCGAGGTCGCGGCAGGTCTGCACGACGATCAGTTTCCCGTGGACGTGTTCCAGACCGGCTCCGGCACGAGCAGCAACATGAACGCGAACGAGGTGATCGCCACGCTCGCGGGGCGGCGGCTCGGCAAGAAGGTGCATCCGAACGACCACGTGAACATGGGCCAGAGCAGCAACGACGTGGTGCCGACCGCCATCCATGTGTCCGCCGCCCTGCTGCTCAGCGAGCGCTTGCTTCCCGCCCTGCGGCACCTGAGCACGGTGCTCGAAGTACGCGCGCGCGAGTTCGAGGAGTTGGTCAAGACGGGCCGCACCCATTTGATGGATGCGATGCCCATCACGCTTGCCCAGGAGCTCGGCGGCTGGCGGGCGCAGATCGACAAGGGGTGCGCACGGCTCGTCTCAGTGATGCCGCGGTTGCTCGCGCTCGCGCAAGGGGGCACGGCCGTCGGTACCGGCATCAATGCGCGTGAGAATTTCGGCGCGGTGTTTGCCCGTCATCTGGCCGCCGAGGCGCAGCTCGAGTTCGTGCCCAGCCACAACTACTTCGAGGCGCTGTCGAGCCAGGACACGGCGGTGGAGCTGTCCGGCCAGCTCAAAGTGGTGGCGGTGAGTTTGATGAAAATCTCGAATGATCTACGCTGGATGAACAGCGGCCCGCTGGCGGGGCTCGGCGAGATTGCGCTGCCCGCCTTGCAGCCGGGCTCGAGCATCATGCCGGGCAAGGTCAACCCCGTGGTGCCCGAAGCGGTCACCATGATCGCGGCCCAGGTGATCGGCAACGACGCGACCATCACCATCGGCGGTCAGTCGGGCAATTTCCAGCTGAACGTGATGCTCCCCGTGATTGCCTACAATCTTCTGCAAAGCCTCGACCTGCTGAGCATCGCGAGCCGCAATCTCGCCGATCACGCGCTCGCGGGCTTCACCGTGAACGAGGAGCGGCTGCGCGAGGCGCTCGATCGCAACCCGATTCTCGTCACCGCTCTCAATCCGATCATCGGCTACGAGAAGGGCGCAGCCATCGCGAAGAAGGCCTATGCGCAGGGCCGGCCGATTCTCGAGGTCGCCGCGGAAGTGACCCGCCTGCCGGAGAGTGAGCTGCGGCCGCTGCTCGATCCGTTGGCGCTCACGACGGGCGGTATCAAGGGCTCGGGGTCCTCCGGTTGATGGATCCGCTCTACAGCAAGGCGCACATTCGCGAGTCCCTCAAGCCGCAGCCCTCCGCGCCGGATGATGACATGCTGTGGCTCGCCCAGGGACAACCGGAGCTCGTCGAGCGGGTGCGGGCTTTCGCCGCCACGGTGCGGCGCACGCCCGCGGCGGTGCTCGTGCCGCTGGTCGAGCGCGAGAAGGGGTGGACGGTACTGCTCACGCAGCGCGCCGCGACCCTGAAAGATCACGCCGGGCAGGTCAGCTTTCCCGGCGGCCGCATCGATCCGCAGGATGAGACTCCCTGGCGGGCGGCCCTGCGCGAGGCCCAGGAAGAGATCGGGCTGTCCGAGACCTTCGTCGAGTTCGCCGGTTTCTTGCCCGATCACTGGGTCGGCACGGGATTTCGCGTCACGCCCGCGGTAGCCTTTGTCAATCCGCTGTTCGAGTTGCGCATCGCCACGGCCGAGGTGCATGACGTATTCGAGGTTCCGCTGGAGGTCATTCTGGACAGTGCCAATCACAAGTCGCGCATGATGCAGCTCGAGGATATGACCATCGAGGTCTGGGACATCCCGTACGCCGATCGCGTCATATGGGGCGCGACCGCAGGCATGCTGCACACGTTCCGCCGCATGTTGCTGGCGGGACCGAGTCCCGCAGCGCCGTGACCTCGCGCATGCAAGAGTTGCTCGGCATCATGGAGCGGCTGCGCGCCCCCGATGGGTGCCCGTGGGACCGCGAGCAGACCTTCGCGAGCATCGCGCCCTACACGATCGAGGAAGCCTACGAGGTCGCCGATGCCATCGAGCGCGAGGATCTCGTGCACCTCAAGGACGAGCTCGGCGATCTTTTGTTTCAGGTCGTATTTCACGCGCAGATCGCGCGTGAGCGCGGTGCCTTCGACTTCGAAGCGGCAGCGGGGGCGATTTGCGACAAGCTGCGCAGGCGTCACCCGCATGTGTTTGCCGGCCAGGGCCGGCTGAGCGCCGCCGAGCAAAGCGTCGTCTGGGAGAACATCAAGGCCGAGGAACGTAGCGATGCCCGACGCGGCGGCGCGGCTGCGGCGAGCGCGCTCGATGGCGTGCCCCGCGCGCTGCCCGCGCTCATGCGCGCCCACAAGCTGAGCAAGCGCGCCGCGCGGGTTGGATTCGATTTCGAGCACGCGAGCCAGACCGCCGACAAGGTGGCCGAGGAGCTCGCCGAGGTGCGCGAAGCGGCCACGGCGCACGAAGCTGCCGCCGCGCTCGAAATCGCGGCACGCGGCGGCGTCGCCGGTGCGTCACCGCCCGCCGGTCCCTCGCGGGAGATTTTTGAGGAAGTCGGCGACTTGCTGTTCGCCGCGGCCAATCTCGCGCGCAAGCTCGACGTCGATGCCGAGGCGGCATTGCGCGCAGCGAATGCGAAATTCGAGAGGCGCTTTCGCGCCATGGAAGCGCGCGCGACCGCACGCGGGGAGATCTTCTCGAGCTTGAGCCTCGCGGCCCAGGAGGCTTTGTGGCTGGACGTGAAGCGTGCCGAATGAGGCGCCCCGGCATAACCCGGTGCCGCTGCTCTACAAGCATGATCCCGATCTGCCGATCTTTGCGCGTCGTCAGGAGATTCTCGAGGCTCTCGAGCGCCACCAAGTCCTGATCGTCGCGGGCGACACGGGCTCGGGAAAGAGCACGCAGTTGCCGAAATATTGCCTGGAGCTCGGGCGCGGCCCCGGGCGCGGGCGGGGCGGCGTGATCGCGCACACGCAGCCCCGCCGGTTGGCTGCGCGCTCGCTTGCGGCGCGCATTGCCGAGGAACTCGCGGAGCCCGTGGGCCGCACCGTCGGCTTTCGCGTGCGGTTCGCCGACCAAGTGTCGACGGCGACGCGGCTGGTGCTGATGACCGACGGGCTATTGCTCGCGGAGCTCAATTCGGATCCGGACTTGCGACGCTACGACACGCTGATCGTGGACGAGGCGCACGAGCGCTCCCTCAACGTCGATCTGCTCCTCGGGGTCATCAAGCGGCTCTTGCCGCGCCGGCCGGATCTCAAAGTCATCATCACCTCGGCGACGCTGGCGGTCGAGCGCGTATCCCGGTTCTTCGACGATGCGCCTATTCTTACCGTAAGCGGCCGCGGCCATCCGATCGAGGTACGCTATGCCGCCGCGGCCGAAGATGCGGACGATCCCGACTTGCCGGCTGCGGTGCTCGGCGCGTATCTCGATATCGCGACCACGCCGGGTCCCATCGGCTCGGGCGACGTGCTCGTGTTCTTGCCCGGAGAGCGCGAGATCCGTGACGTCGCGGATCTGCTCGAGCGCGAGCTGCAGAAGGTCGAGGTTCTGCCGCTGTTCTCGCGTCTGTCTTGGGAGCAGCAGAGCAAGATTTTCAAGCGCGGAGCGCAGCAGAGGATCGTGCTCGCGACGAACGTCGCGGAGACCTCGATTACGGTGCCGGGCATCCGCGCGGTGATCGACTCCGGGCTCGCGCGCATCAGCCGTTACAGTCCGCGCAATCGGCTGCAGCGGTTGCCCATCGAGCCCGTATCGCGCGCGAGTGCCGAGCAGCGCAAAGGCCGCTGCGGGCGCATCGGCGCGGGCCTGTGCGTGCGGCTCTATTCTCAGGAAGAATTCGACTCGCGGCCCGAGTTCACCGAGCCCGAGGTGCTACGCACCAATCTCGCGGCGCTGCTGCTGCGCCTGGCGGCGGACGGCCTCGGCGAAGCCGAGACGTTCCCCTTCATCGATCCGCCCGAATCGCGCGCACTGACCGACGGCTATCGCTTGCTGCAGGAACTCGAGGCGTTGGACGGCGAGCGGCGCATCACCGGCCGCGGGCGGGCGATGGCACGCTTGCCGCTCGATCCGAGGCTTGCACGGGCGCTGCTCGAGAGCAAGCGGTACCGTGCCGAAAGCGAGTTGCTCGCGCTCGTCGCGGGATTGAGTGTGCCCGACGTGCGCATCTCTAAGACGAAGGAGGACTCGGGCGAAGACGATCCCGCGGCAGCCTTCGACGATCCACGTTCGGAATTCTCGGGACTCGTGCGACTCTGGCGTGCCTATCGCAAGGCCCGGCAAGGACCGCGGCGCGAGCTCAGGCGCTGGTGCAAGGAGCGCCAGCTGTCCTTGCTGCGCCTCTCGGAGTGGGACGATGTCTATGCCCAGGTCGCCGATCGGGCGGCAGAGCTTTCCATCGTGCCGCAGGCGCGGGCAGCCAGCTACGCGGCGGTGCACCGCTCGTTGCTCGCGGGCTTTTGCACCAACGTGGGGGTTCGCGGGGAGGAGGGCGAATACCTCGGCACGCGCGCCGTACGTTTTCATATCTTTCCCGGCTCGCCCTTGCGGCGACGCAAGCCCAAGTGGGTGATGGCCGGCTATATCGTCGAGACGAGCCGGGTGTATGCGCGGCGTGTGGCCGAGATCGAGCCCTCTTGGGTCGAGGCGGCGGCGCGGCACCTGCTGAAACGCGAGTATCTCGAGCCGGACTGGGATGAAGCTCGCGAGCAGGTCATCGCCCGTGAGCGCATCACGTTCCTGGGGCTCACATTGAGTGCGAACCGCATCGTCAACTACGGTCCCATCGCGCCCGAAGAGTCGCGGCTGATTTTCGCGCGCGAGGCGCTCGTCTATGGACGGCTCGGCCGGCGCCCGGAGTGGCTCTTGGCCAATGACGCGGCGCTGCGCGATGCGGGGCTGCTCGAGGAGCGCTTGCGCGTGCGCGATCTCGTGCAACCGGCCGAGCATTTCGTGGAGCTCTATGCGCGCTTGCTGCCGCGGCAGGTGTCGAGTGCCGCGGCCCTCGAGCACCTTACGCGGCATTGGAGCGAAGCGCAGCAGCGGGCGTTGACGCTGACGCCGGAGCAAATATTTGCGCGCGCCCCGGAGCGTGAGCAGCTCGAGCAATTCCCGAAGAGCGCCGCAATCGGCGATCTGTCGGTGCCGGTGGACTATCGCTTTGCGCCGGGCGAGGCGGACGACGGCGCCACTTTGCGCGTGCCGTTGCTCGCGCTGCCGACGCTCAACCGGGCGGCCGTGGACAGGGCGATTCCGGGTCTCATCGAGCCGCGCGTGGACGCGTTGCTGCGCTCCTTGCCCAAGGAGGCGCGGCGCACTCTCATTCCCATTGCCGGCGCGGCGCAGGCGTTTCTCGCCGAGGCGGGCCCGCGGGCCGATGCGCAGGCGGTGAGATCCTGGATCACGCAGATGCGCGGCGTGCCGGAGGGTCTTGCGCAGTTCGATCCCATGCAGGTGCCACGACACCTCGAGCCCCGCATCTTGGTGGTGTCTGGCGACCGCGCGCTGGGTGCCGGTACCGACTTGGGCGAGCTGCGCCGCCGATTTGCGCTCGAGGCACGGCGCGAGCTCGACGCGCATGCCCGCAGCGCTTATCCGGTCGCTTGGCGCCGCTTCGAGGCGCACGATCTGCCCGAGAGCCGAGCGCTCGAACTGGAGGCAGGTCCCTTGCGTGTGTATCCGGCACTCGCCCGCTCGGGCGGCCGCGTGTATGTTCGCTTCGAGTGGTCGGTAGAGGAGGCCGCGCGCAGCTTCCGCCACGGCGCAGTAGCGCTCGCCCGCCACATGCTCGACCGCCAGGCTCGCGATCTCGAGAAGCGGCTCGGGGGGGATGCCCCGCTCCTCTTGAGCGCCGTCCCCTATTTCACGCGCGACGCGCTGGTCGACACACTGCTCGATCTGATTTTTCGCCGCGCCTGCTTCGCCGACGGGGAGCCGCCGAGGGCGCGTACGGCGTTTGAGGCGGCGCTCGATCTAGGCCGCGGCGAGCTGCACTCGAGTCTCGAGGAGATCGCGTCGGCCGCGACCGGCTGGTTCGCTCAGGCGCGCGACGTGCGCCGCTTGCTGGATGATCCCCGCGCGAGGGCGCTCGCCGAGGCCGCGCAGGAAAGCCGCGCGCATCTCGAGCGCGTGCTCGATGGGTCGTTCGTGCGATCACTCCCGGCCGACTGGTTGCGGCAGGTTCCGCGCTGGCTTCGGGCCGAAGAGCGCCGCTGGCAACGCGCACTGGCCCGCGGGTCCGAGAGCGCGCAGGTACTCGCGGAGTTGCGCGAGTGGGAGAGGCGTTGCGCGAGCCTCGCGGAGCGCGCGGGTGCGGAGCAGCGCAGCCCGCCCGAGCTCGATGCGCTACGGCTGTGGATCGAGGAGTATCGCGTATCGTTGTACGCGCAGGATCTCAAGACGGTCGGTCCGGTCTCGGCGGCCCGGCTGGCCGAGCGTGCCGCGACGCTCGACGCCTGGCTCGTCCGCTGACCGCAACCCGCGGACGGCTGCTAGAGATCGAAGCGGATGCCCTGTGCGAGCGGCAGCTGCGAGCTCCAGTTGATGGTGGTGGTCTGCCGCCGCATGTAGGCCTTCCAGGAATCGGAGCCCGCCTCGCGGCCGCCGCCCGTGTCCTTCTCCCCGCCGAACGCGCCCCCGATTTCTGCGCCCGAGGTGCCCAGATTGACGTTCGCGATGCCGCAGTCGCTGCCGTTCGCGGACAGGAACCGTTCCGCCGCCTGCAGACGGTCGGTGAACACGGCGGAGGACAGACCGTAGGCCACGCCGTTTTGCAACTCGATCGCCTCATCGAGGCTCTCGTAGCTCATGACGTACAAAATGGGGGCAAAGGTCTCGGTGCGCACGATGGACATGCCCGCCGAGGCACGGATGATGGCGGGCTCGACGAAGTGGCCGGGCCGGTCGAGCACTCGTCCGCCGCAGAGCAACGTCCCGCCCTGCGCTTGTGCCGCCTCGATGGCGGCCCGGTAGCGCTCGACGGCACCCGCATCGATGAGCGGTCCCATGAGCGTCGCGGGATCGAGGGGGTCGCCGATGCGCACCTGCCTGTAGGCGGCGATGAGCCGATCCTCGAGCTCTTTGAGGCGCGAGCGATGCACGATCACGCGGCGCGTGCTGGTGCAGCGCTGGCCCGCGGTGCCGACGGCGCCGAACACGATGGAGGGAACCGCAAGGTTCAAGTTGGCGGATTCATCCACGATGATGGCGTTGTTGCCGCCGAGCTCGAGCAGGCACTTGCCGAGCCGCTCGGCGACGCGCACACCGACCCGGCGTCCGACGTGAGTCGAGCCTGTGAAGGACACGAGTGCGACGCGGCGATCGTCGACGAAGCGCTCGGCGAGCTCTGCGCCGGCGTCGATGAATATCTGAAAGATGGCGGGCAGGCGGTGCCGCTCGAGCACGCGGTTGCACAGTCGCTGCACGGCGAGCGCGCACAGGGCGGTCTTCGGCGAGGGCTTCCACACGGTCGCGTTGCCGCAGATGCAAGCGAGGAACGCATTCCACGACCACACGGCGACCGGGAAATTGAACGCGGAGATCACGCCGACGACGCCGAGCGGCTGCCACTGCTCGTACATGCGGTGCTGCGCGCGCTCCGAATGCATCGTGTTGCCGTAGAGCATGCGCGATTGACCGACGGCGAAGTCCGCGATATCGATCATCTCCTGCACTTCACCGTCGCCCTCGGCCTTGATCTTGCCGTTCTCGAGCGAGACGAGGCTGCCGAGCGCATCTTTGTGGGCGCGTAGCTCTTCCGCGAGCGCGCGGATCACGTCGCCGCGCTGCGGCGCCGGCACGAGGCGCCATTGCTTCGCAGCCTCGACCGCTGCGCCGAGGACGCGCTCGTAGTCAGCGGGCGTCGCTCCGCGCACCCGCGCGAGGCGCTCGCCCGTGGTCGGGTTGAGCGATTCGATCACCGGCCCGGAATCGAGGGGGCTCCAGCCGTGGCCGCCCGACCAGGTGCCGGCATTCAGTTCATCGAGCCCGAGGGCTGCGAGCGTTTCGTGGGCTCTGGACATAAAGCATTTCCGTTGACGCGTGGGGGCCGCATTCTGCCGTGCCCGCGCGGTGAGCGCCACCGCGGCAGCGGGGAGCCGCTTTTGCGCGCCGCGCGGGTGCTGTGTAGCATCGCGGTCATGTCCAAATCCCCGCAATTGACGAATTGGCACCCGGCGAGCTGGCAGGGCCGTGCGGCGACTCAGCAGCCGAAGTACGCGGATCCGCCGGCGCTCGAGCGGGCAGTCGCTTCCTTGAGCCGCCTGCCGCCGCTCGTGGTCTCCTGGGAGATCGAGGCACTGCGGGCGAGGCTCGCGCGCGCGCAGCGCGGCGAAGAGTTCCTGCTGCAGGGCGGCGATTGCGCGGAAAGCTTTGCGGACTGCGAGTCCGACAACATCGCCAAGCGTCTGAAGATCCTCCTGCAGATGAGTCTGGTGCTGCTGCAGGGATTGAAGAAGCCGATCATTCGCGTCGGGCGGTTCGCCGGGCAGTATGCCAAGCCGCGCTCCGCGGACACCGAAACGCGGGCCGGCGTGACGCTGCCCTCGTACCGCGGCGATAACGTCAACAAGCCCGGCTTCACGGCCGAAGAGCGCGAGCCCGATCCAGAGCTGTTGCTGCGCGGCTACGAGCGCGCTTCGCTCACCCTCAATTTCGTGCGCGCGCTCATCGACGGCGGGTTCGCGGACCTGCATCACCCGGAATATTGGGACCTCGGGTTCCTGCGCCACGCCGCTCTGCGCGATGCCTATCAGAAGATCGTCGATTCCATCGCCGAATCGCTGGAGTTCTTCGAGTCGATGAGCGGATTGCAAGTCCATGCCGCGACGCGGGTCGAGTTCTACACGAGCCACGAGGGGCTGCATCTGCTGTCCGAGCAGGCGCAGACCCGCTACATCGAGCGGCAGAAGAAGTGGTACAACCTGTCCACGCACATGCCTTGGATCGGCATGCGCACGGCCCAGATCGAAGGCGCGCACATCGAGTACTTTCGGGGCATTGCCAATCCGATCGGCGTCAAGGTGGGTGCTTCGATGAGCGCGGAATGGCTGCAGGAGTTGGTCTCGGTCCTGAATCCGCAGAACGAGCCCGGGCGCCTCACGTTCATTCACCGCTTCGGCGTGAAGGACATCGCCGCGCGGCTGCCGCCCGTGATCGAGGCGGTGCGCGCGACGGGCGCGCCGGTGCTGTGGGTCTGCGATCCCATGCACGGCAATACCGAGACTACGGCGGGCGGGGTCAAGACCCGGCGCTTCGACAATATCTTGGGCGAGGTCGAGGCGGCCTTCCGCATTCACGAGGAGCTCGGCTCGCGACTCGGCGGCGTGCACATCGAGCTCACCGGCGAGGATGTCACCGAGTGCATCGGGGGCGCCCGCGATTTGAAAGAGGCGGACCTCGCGCGCGCGTACAAATCCCAGGTCGATCCACGATTGAACGCCGAGCAGGCGCTTGAGCTGGCGATGCGGATCGCGCGCCATTCGGGCGGGCGTCGCGGACCGTCCAAAGCGGCTCGGGGAAACCCCTAATACGGGCTGCGAAACTCATTGATACGAACGAGTAATTATTTAAATCAATGAGTTGAAGTGGTTATCTCGATTTAATCTCGTTGATCCCGCCGCGATTTTGGAAAAACTCCATTGCCCCGCGCGGCGCAGGTGCTATTCTGCGGCGCAAACCTGTCCCGCCCTTCAAAAGCGAGCGCGTGGTGAGTCTTCTCGTCTTCCGGAGACCCGCTAAAGGGTCTTGTTTTCTGCACGGACCGCACGCAAAAAGTATGAGTCGAACGCGGAATCTTTCCGGCCCTCGCGGTCAAAGATAAGCGTCGGCGACGCACCGGGTCGGGCGCATCGGCCCGCTGGCGGCACAGGTTGGGTTGCGCTCGGGTTAGTCCAAATTCGAGGCGCGATCACGGCGGGCTACGCGGAAGCACCGCGTAGCCCGTTTTTTCTATCTGTTCCTCGGACCCTGGTAGGGTAGCAACGCTACCTTCACTCCAACTCTTTCGACATGAACAGCATTTACGACTCCGACTGCCGGCGCTGCACGCGCTTGGCGGCTTTTCTCGATTCCGTGCGGCAACAGCACCCCAGCTATTTTTGCAAGCCGGTTGCACCGTTCGGCGACGCCCAGGCCCCGCTATTGATCGTCGGCCTCGCGCCGGGGATGCATGGCGCGAATCGTTCGGGACGCCCGTTCACCGGCGATTTCGCCGGGATCTTGCTCTACGAGACGCTCTACAAATTCGGCCTGTCGAGCGCACCGCGCTCGGTGAGCACCGATGACGGATTGACGCTCGTGCGGGCCCGCATTACCAATGCCGTCAAGTGCCTGCCGCCGCAGAACAAGCCGCTGCCCGCGGAGATCAAGGAATGCAACCGCTATCTCGAGGCTGAGCTGGCGCAAAGCCCGGAGGCGCGAGTTATTCTTGCCCTGGGTGCGATCGCGCACGTCGCGGTGCTGCGCTCCCATGGGTTGCGCGGCGGCGCTTATCGCTTCGCGCATGCTGCCGAGCACGCTCTTCCCGGAGGACGCGTTTTGCTGGATTCATATCATTGCAGCCGCTACAACACCCAAACCCGCAGGCTTACGGCGTCGATGTTCGAAGCGGTCGTCGAGCGTGCGGTCGCTCTCTTGGGCGCACCCGCTGCGATCAAGCCAAAAGCTGCGAATAAGCGATGATGAGCGCTGAGTCGGCTAATCAGAGCGGGCCTGAAACGCCGCTGCCGTTCGATGCCAAGAGCTTTGTCGACTCCCTGCCGGCGCGGCCGGGGGTCTATCGCATGCTCGATGCGCAGGGAACGATCCTGTACGTCGGCAAGGCGCGCAACCTGAAGAGCCGGGTCGGCTCGTACTTCCAGCCGAGCAACGTTCAGCCCAAGGTGCAGGCGCTGGTGGCGAAGACCGCGAGCATGGACGTCACCATCACCAATTCGGATACCGAGGCGTTGCTTCTCGAATTCAATCTGATCAAGAAGCACCGGCCGCGGTTCAACGTCGTGTTGCGCGATGACAAGAGCTTTCCGTACCTGCATCTGGAGACCCATCACGATTTCGCGCGCCTCAACTTCTACCGAGGCTCGCGTAAGGAGGCCGGGCGTTTCTTCGGCCCTTATCCGTCCGCCGGCGCGGTACGCGAGACGCTCGGCCAGCTGCAGAAGCTCTTCCGGCTGCGCAACTGCGACGACCTCTATTTCTCCAACCGCTCGCGTCCCTGTCTGCAATACCAGATCGAGCGCTGCACCGGACCTTGCGTCGGGCTGATCTCGAAAGAGGACTATGCGCGCGATGTCCAGTCCGCGATCAAGGTCCTCGAGGGACGCAACGACGAGGCTCAGGTCGAGCTCGCCCGCCGCATGGAGACGGCGGCCGAGCAGCTCAACTTCGAGGAAGCGGCGCGCGTGCGCGACCAGTTGAAGCACCTCAAGGTGATCCAGGCGCAGCAGATCGTGAACGCCGACATCGATCACGACGCCGATGTCATCGCCATCGCTTCGGCCCACGGTGAATATGCCGTCGCGCTCATGTTCGTGCGCGGCGGCCGCAGCCTCGGCAGCACGAATTTCTTCCCGAAGGCGCCGCTCGCCGAGTTGGCCGAGGTGCTGGAGGCTTTCGTGGCCCAGTACTATCTCGAGCGCGAGTCGCCGCCGGAAATCATCGTCGAGCACGATTTCGAGGGGATGCACGTGCTCGAGGCGACGCTCGCCGAGCGAGTAGGGCACAAGGTGCGCATCGCCTCGCAGGTGCGCGGCATTCGTGCGCGGTGGCTCGAGATGATGCACAACAACGCCGAACAGGCGCTCAAGATGCGCGCGCTCGCCCGCTCGAGCATCGTATCGAGCCTCGAGGAGCTGCGCGACGCGTTCGATCTCGACGAGGTGCCGCAGCGGCTCGAATGCTTCGACATCAGCCACACGGGCGGCACGGAGACGGTGGCGTCCTGCGTGGTTTTCGGTCCCGAGGGACCCATGAAGAGCGAATACCGGCGGTTCAATATCGCGGGCATCCAACCCGGCGACGACTATGCGGCGATGAACCAGGCGCTTACTCGGCGCTACAAGCGCGTGCGCGACGGCGAGGTCACGGCCCCCGACGTGCTGCTGATCGACGGGGGCAAGGGACAGCTGGCCGAGGCGGCCAAGGCGCTCGAGGAGCTCGGCGTCGCCGGCATCCGGCTCATCGGCGTCGCGAAGGGCGCCGACCGCCGGCCCGGCCAGGAGCAGCTATTCACACTGGATCGGCTCACTCCGACGCTATTGCCGCCGGACTCGAGCGCGTTGCATCTCATCCAGCGGGTGCGCGACGAGGCTCACCGATTCGCGATCACCGGACACCGCCGCAGGCGCGCCAAACGCCATAGCCAGTCTATACTCGAGACGATTCCGGGCTTGGGCCCGGTGAAGCGGCGCGAGCTGCTGAAGCAGTTCGGCGGCATGCAGGGCATCTTGCGTGCGGGCGTCGACGATTTCGTTCAAATCCGCGGCTTGGGGCGGGAACTTGCCGAAGCGATCTATGAGCATCTCCACCCCGGAAAATAAGCACGCCTGGTACTTGAGCCTGCCGAACGCGCTCACCTGGTTGCGGATCTTGATGATCCCTGCGGTGATCGTCATTTTCTATCTGCCGTATGAATGGAAGGATCCGGCCACCTGCGGCGCCTTTGCGCTTGCCGGGATCACGGATAGCCTGGACGGCTATCTGGCGCGGCGCTGGGGACAGACCTCGCGGCTCGGCGCGTTCCTCGATCCCGTCGCCGACAAGTTGATCGTGACGGCGGCGCTGGTGCTCATCGTCAGCCGCGACCCTCGCTGGTTCATGGTCATCGTGGCGGTGGTGATCATCGGCCGGGAGATCGCGGTGTCGGCGCTGCGCGAATGGATGGCCGAGATCGGCGCGCGTGGCCGCATCAAGGTGTCGGTGTGGGGCAAGTACAAGACCATCATGCAGATCGTAGGGCTGTCGTTCCTGCTCTTCCGGCAGAACTTGTTCGATCTGCCCATCTACAAGATGGGTCTGGTACTCACCGGCATCGCGGTCGTGTTGACGCTTTGGTCCATGTTTCTGTACATGCGCCTCGCATGGCCGGAGCTGCGCGGCAGCGCGGAGCTCTGAGGGCTGCGTCCGACCGTAGCCGCGGGGGAGATTTGCGCCCCAGCTCAAGGATTTAGCCGCGCTTTTCGGGCAAGCCGGCTTGACTCCAGCCGGTACGTCTCTACAATTGCGCGTCTGCTTGAGGGCGGGAATAGCTCAGTTGGTAGAGCGCAACCTTGCCAAGGTTGAGGTCGGGAGTTCGAGCCTCCTTTCCCGCTCCAGTAAATCAGATCCGGCGCCCCCGGGCTAAGTGGCAGAGTGGTCATGCAGCGGCCTGCAAAGCCGTGTACGCCGGTTCGATTCCGACCTTAGCCTCCATTCGAATCGTCCCTCCGTGTACCTCGCGGTCTGCTCCTGGCCAAGAACTTCGCGTCCGTCACAGATCCCGCGCGCGTGGGCGCGCTCCTGCGCGCTCCTCCGAAGGTACAATTGCCCCTGGGCACACAGTTCTAGAGTGTCGCGAATGCATTCCAAAAATGCCGTTTATGCCGACAAGGCCTAAATAATGCCTGACACGATGAAGGCCAATCGCGTCCATAAATTCGGTGGACCGGAGGCGATTACCTTCGAGGAAATTCCCGTCACACTCCCCGCGCCCGGTGAGGTCCTTGTGCGCGTGCATGCCGCGGGCGTGGGTCCGTGGGATGCGTGGGTTCGATCGGGCCGCAGCGCGTTGCCACAGCCTTTGCCGCTGACCTTGGGCTCAGATGTGGCGGGAACCGTCGAGCTAGTGGGCTCGAGCGATTCGCCATTTACGCCCGGCGATGCCATCTATGGTGTAACCAATGCCCAGTTCACCGGCGGGAACGCGGAACTTGCAATAGCCAAAGAAGGAATGATCGCGCTCAAGCCGCGCAGTCTGGACAATATCGCGGCCGCTTCCGTTCCGGTCATCGCCGTGACCGCCAAGCAAATGCTCTTTGACCATGCGGGTTTGTCGAAAGGCAAGCGGGTTCTGGTGCACGGTGCCGCCGGCAACGTCGGCGCCTATGCGGTGCGCATGGCGCACGCCGCCGGGATGTATGTGCTGGCCACAGCGCGCCCGAGCGAAGCGGCGATGGCCTATGTATCGGGGGCTGATGAGGTGATTGACCTGGCCGGCGTGCCGCAGCCCCGGCACCTCGGCAGCATCGATGCCGCCATTGATACCATCGGCGGGCCCACGCAACGCGAGCTGTTCGTCTACCTGCGCAAAGGCGCGACACTGGTTTCGGCGGTATCGCCACCCGACGAAGGGATTGCGGCTCAGCGCCAGGTTCGTGGCGTGTTCTTCGTAGTATCTGTCAGTACCGGGGAGCTTTCGAGTCTCGGTGATCTCTTTGATACCCATCGTCTGAAAGTTCGCATTGGCGAGGTCCTGCCCCTGAAGGCTGCGCGCCAGGCGCACGAGATGCTGGACGGCCTACGACCCAAGGCCCCCGGCAAAATCGTGCTGAGCGTTTCTTGATTGCCGCAACGGGACGGCCGGACCCCGCGATAGGTGACTTCCCCGGCCGAGTTCGAGCCTATCCGACCGTTAGCGGCTCGCTCGGCCCGCACAAGCCGCGAATTGCGTGCGCGTTTGGTCCATGAAGTCATGCATCTTGGAAACTTCGGCGGCGACTTCAGGGCGCTTGGTCATGGCGGATACATTCTCGGCGGACTCGAGTTCCATCGCACCCGTTGCGGGCGGCACGATGAACGTTGCAACGAGCGGTAGTAGGACGACGCACCACGCCGGTCCATGATGCCGCCGGTTATTATGAAACGGCATAGTTAGATAGCATACTGCCACTCGTCGTGTAGGAACGTTCAGAATTCAATCCCAGCTGCGGAAGCGACGTGCCACTCACCTCGTTCGAAAAGGGCAAGCTCAAGATCGCCGCACACCTGCGCGAGGAGCTCGAGCTCGCCCGAATTCCGTTTGAATCCATTCATTGCAAGTCAGGATCCCTGCACATCCCACCGGGTGTTGCGCGGCTGATCGTCACCGTGGATAAATGCCCCTCCTATCTCGACCTCAGCACACTCGAAGTCGAGGATTGCGAGCTGCTCGTGGCGGGGGAGAGCTGGCACAAGATCGCCGCGTTCATCGAGGCACTGAAACGCGATAGCGGCCGCTAGGGCGTTAAGCGAAAGCCGCACGGCCATACTCTGGAAGTCTCGCGCTTGTTGCGTTTACGCATCATTCGCCGCCGTTGTGCCCGAAATACGGATTGATTATCCTTCGCCTTTAAAGGCTGCAATGCTGCATTTGTGTGCAGTATTTGCAAAGACTAAAGACAACTTAGGGGACGTGGCATGGAACCAACACCAGTACGGACGCCCAAGCGTCGATTTGCACATTCCGCTGTCTCGATGAGACTTCTCGCCGCGGCATTCGCGGCCGCAACGGTACTACTGAGTGCGCCCGCCGGCGCACAACAAGCGCCGAGTTCCTCCGCGTCGAGCAATACTGAACTGCAGGAAGTCGTGGTCACGGGATCCTTGATCAAGCGCACCGACACCGAGACACCGTCGCCGGTGCAAATCATCACGGATCAAGACCTCAAGAACTCCGGTTACACGAACGTCGTCGACGTCTTGCGCAATCTGTCGGCAAACGGCTCCGGCACTCTCAACCAAGGGTTTGGCCAAGCATTCGCGGCGGGTGCGAGCGGCATCGCGCTGCGCGGCTTGTCAGTGGGCGACACGCTGACCTTGATCGACGGCGAGCGCATGGTGTCCTATCCGCTGAGCGATGATGGCGAGCGCGCCTTCGTCGATGTGACCGCGATCCCGTTCAATGCGGTCGAGAGCATTGAGGTGTTGAAGGACAACGCTTCGGCTGTGTACGGCGCTGATGCCATCGCGGGCGTCGTGAACGTCAAGCTGAAGAAGACCTATGTGGGGTCCGAGGTCACCATGGAGATGGGCTCGACCCAGTATGGCGACGGCACTACAGAGCACGGCGCCGGCATATTCGGCATCGGGGATTTGAGCAGCGACGGCTACAACTTCTATGTCGCGCTCGATTGGCATCATCAGGATGCGATTCTAGGCGCCAATCGCGACGGTGCGTTCACGACGACCAATTGGTCGTCTCTGCCGGGCGGTCTCAACACCCAGCCGGGTGCCATCGGCGCCTCGAGTCTCGCCTATCCGGACAGCGTCACGGGGTACCTGATCAACCCGAACACAACGTCTGGCACGCCCTATGCGTTCTTGCCGGGCTGCGACCAGGCCTCACAGAACGCCGACAAGTGTACCTTTGCGTTCCCCGGGAGAATTCAGTCGCCGACGACGCAGATCAACTTGCTCAGCAAGTTCACGAAGGCTCTCCCCGATGACTGGACGCTGACGGTCACCGGGTCGGTATTCGATTCGTCGGCGCAGCAAGTCGCGGCCACGACGTTCGGTCATGCCTTCAACAACACGGGCCAGGAAGCAGGCTCCATCGTCAACATCACGGGTTCCCCCGGTCAGCTGTTCTCGACCGTTGTCTATCCCACCCTGTCACTACCTGCCACATCACCGCTCAACCCGTTCGGAACTACCTGTACTCCGAAACCCTGCGTCCCATCCGCAGCGAATCTGGTCTACAGCTTTCCCGATGTCGGTCCTTACCAGATCTCCGTGGATACGATCACCTACCGCTTGTTTGGCGATATAAAAGGCACCGTCGCGGGTTGGGACGTCCACAGCTCGGTTGGCGTCATGTATGCGAGCATGACGGAGAAGATCTTCGGCAGCATCTATCCTGGGCTCGCGCAGGACGCGCTCAACACCGGCGCGTATGTTCCCGGCGTGAGCACGAACGGCCAGTCCCTGTTCGCCCCCGAGACCTCGGATCACCCATCGAGCACTCTGGGCGTCGCAAGCCTCAGCGGCACGCATGAGCTGTTTGAGATGCCCGGGGGCCCTTTGATGCTTGCGGTGGGAACGCAGTACATCCACAAGGCCCTCAACGTTACGGATCCGCCTTCGGTCGTCTCGGGCGCGCAAGAGGGTGTCATCTTCTATTCGGTCGGATCGCAAGACGACACGGCCGGTTTCATCGAGCTACAGGGAAAACCCTTCTCGATGCTCGAGGTGGACTTGAGCGGGCGGTATGACCATTACGACACGTATGGCGGCTCCGCGACCCCGAAGGTCGGCCTCAAGTTCACCCCCATCGATATGTTCGCGCTTCGCGGCACCTGGGGTCGAGGTTTCCGCGCGCCCTCCATCGCCGAGTCGGGCACCGCCGGTTTGGCGTTCGGCCAGGGCAATACCAATGACCCGGTTCTTTGCCCCGGTGGCGTGGCGAATGTCAAAGGCACTTTCAACGCCCTGTGCGCATACCCCGCGGTGGGCGTCGCGGCCTCAAATCCGAATCTGAAGGCCGTCGAATCGGAGAACGCCACATTCGGGTTCATTTTCGAACCCATGAAGATGTTCAACGTCTCGGTGGACTGGTACTACATCAAGCTCATGAACGACATCATCTCGGCGTCGTCGGCCGGGAGTTTCTACACCGACGCCATCGAACTCGTGCGCGGTCCGTCGGCGACGCTGCCGGTGTGTACCGCCAACGGCATTCCAGGCGTGAACGGCGGCCTCTGTCCGCAAAAGCCGGAACTCACCCCGGTGGGTTATCCCGCGTATACGCTCATTCCGTACATCAATGCCGGCGAAACCAAGACCTCCGGCTACGACGTCGATCTGCGCAGCCAGTTCGACATCGGTGATTTCGGCAGCTTGAAAGCCGAAATCAATTACACCTACATCCAGCAGTACGAGCTCGTGACCAGCGGCGAGCTGTTTGATCTGGTTGGTACGCATGGGCCGTCGACGATTTCGGGCGACACCGGCAATCCGAGACAGCGGGCTGTGGCATCGTTGACCTGGGACTACGGTCCTGTCACGAGCACCCTCTCAGTGAACTACCAGAGCTCGTTCTCCATCACGGACCCAACGATCGGTGCCAATACGTGCTTAGGCGCGCTGCAAGGCCGGTCGCCGTCCGCGTACGGATCCGCGATCAGTTCAGGCGTGACGACTCTCTCGCCGCAATGGTACTCGTACTGCGCCGTGCAGCACTTCACGTCCGTCAACTGGTACGGTGCTTACGCGGTGAACGACCATTTGCAGTTCCACGGGTCCATCACGAATCTGTTCAATTCCCCGCCGCCGGTCGACTTGCAGACCTACGGCGGCGGTGCGGAGCTCGCCTACACGACACTCGATCAAGATGGCGCGGTCGGTCGTTTCTTCCTCCTCGGAGCGAGCTACAAGTTCTGAAATTTCTCACCGTTCGCTGCGGCCGGCCCCCTCGAGGGGCCGGCCTTGGCGCCGTCCGCGTCCGCTCCCCTGCCGCAGACTCCTAGGTACCGCGAGCCCCAAAGCGCTAAAGTATGGGTTTGGAGTGTATACGGAGCGTTTCATGTCCACGTCGGAAGACAGTTCAAGCCTCAGCAGCCTGAGGCTGGCGAATAGCCCCAACGGCCTGGACTTGCGACGGATCGGTGCGCATCCGGACTTCTGGTACCCGGTTGCCTGGTCCGACGAGCTGAAATCCGGAAAGGTCCTAGGGCGGCGTTTCGCGGGTGAACCCATCGCGATTTATCGCGGGTCGAGCGGTCAGGTGTTCGCGTTGGAGGACCGCTGCGCGCACCGCCAGGTGCCGCTGCACCTCGGTGTGGTGAGCGGGGATGAGATCAAGTGCCACTATCACGGCTGGACGTACTGCAGCAGCGGCAAGTGCACGAGCGTTCCGTATCTCAATCTGGGCAAGGAGCGGCTGCCCAATGGCGTGAAGAGCTATCCGGCGCGCGAAGTCGAGGGTTTGATTTTCGTGTTTCCCGGCGACCCGGCGCTGGCGGAGAGCCGCGTTCCCCAACGGCTGGGCGCGTCGCAAAATCCGGCTTACAAGACCCGCCGGTTGAACCGCGAAGTCTCCTGTCACTACACGTTCATGCACGAAAACCTGTTCGACATGAATCATCAGTTCATGCATCGCAAACAGATGGGCTCCATTCGCGCCAACTGCCTCGGGCGCAAGCACGGCGAGGACTGGGCGCAGGTCGAGTACAGCTTCAGCCGCACCGGCGGCAAGCAGTCGATGGGCGAGACGGTGATCGTCGATCTCATGCGCAAGCGCAGCCAGGCGAAAAAGGATTTCTCCGATCACATGCGTATCCGCACCGATTATCCGACTCAGAATCTCAAGGTCTGGGTGGGGCGCGACATCCAGGAAACCGACGATCCCGTGCTCGAGGTATGGCTCGGGTACACGCCGCTCGACGCGGAGCAACGAACCAACCGCACCTATGGCTATCTTTCGGTCAAGAAGCCCAAGGTGCCGCTCGTGATCCATGCGGTATGGCCCTTCGTGGTGTGGTTCACCGAGAACATTTTCCGCGAGGACAAGGAAATTGTGGAATACGAGCAGCGCGCCTATGACTCGCAAGGCGCGGACTGGAATAACGAAGTGTTTCCCGCAATTCGTGATTTGCGCGGCGTGCTCGCACGCTGCGGCAAACCGATGGAGTAGGTGTTACTTCCGCGCCGGCTGCACGGCCGGCACTGCATCGAGCGGCGGAGCCTCTCGGCGCGCGGGGTGTCCCGGGTACCAGTTGAATCGGCCGCCGAGCGTCATCGCGGCGGGGACGACGAACGTGCGGATCACGGTCGCGTCGATCAGCACTGCGACGCACAAGCCCACTCCCATCATTTTCAGCACCGGCAGCTGCGCGCCGACGAATGCGCCGAATACCGCGGCCATGATGAGGCCGGCGCCGGTGATGACGGGTGCGACGGCGACGAGGCCGGCGACGGTGGCGCGGTTGTTGTTTTGATCGATGGCGTACTCGCGCTTGATGCGAAACAACAGGAACAGCTCGTAATCCATCGACAGCCCGAAGCTCAAGCAGAACACCATCATCGGCACCTCGAGCGGAATCGCGGAGAAGGGCCGCTCGAGGCCGACCAGACCGTTGAACCAGCCGAGCTGAAACACGGCCACCACCGCGCCGATTCCCGCCGTCACGGCGAGTAGATTCATGATCACCGCTTCGATGGGTAGCAAGTACGAGCGAAACGCGAAGAACAGCATGATCAGCGTGGCGCCCACGACGAAGCTGAAGATCTTCGGCAGGCTCTTGTACATGGACCGATCGAAGTCGTTGTGTTCCGCCGGATCGCCGCCGATCTCGACCTTGAAAGGACCCGCGGGCGATACGGTCTTGAGGTCGCGGGCGAGATGCTCGATCTGCTTCACCCGCAGGGTGCTCACAGGCGTGATCTGAAACAACACCGCCTTGCGGTCGTTGCTCACGTAAAGCTCCGCGATTTGCGGATGGGCGCGCAGCGTCTCCGCCGGATTTTGATAAAAGGCGGCGTATTCATCCGCGCCGAGTCCCTTCTGCAGCGTTAAGGGCGAGGCGACGGCCGCGATGCGCGGGTCGCGGCTCAACCGCTCGCCATACTCGAACAGCGGCTTGATGTGCGCGGCGTCGAGCGCCGGCCGACCGTCCGTCGCGCGCACGATGGCGTAGGTGGTCAAGGATGAATTGTCGTCGTGAATTTTCGCGAGAATGTCGGCGCCCACGCGTGCCTCGGCAGCCGGGGGCAGGAACCAGCGCTCGTTACTCACCCCCGTGGTTGCCTTGGTCAGCGGCAGCCCGAGGAGGACCACGCAGGCGCCGGAGATGACCAGCATCTTAATCGGGTGCTTGACGATCCAGCGGCCGAGGCGGAGCCACATCGCGGTCGTGTTGCCGAGGCGCAACCGGGCCGGAATCACCGACCAGCGCTCGAGATAAGGCCCGACCAGAACCAGCGCCGCCGGCAGCAACGTCAAAGCAGCCATCACCGACACGCACACCACGAGCGCGCCGCCGATGCCGGCACAGCGCGTTTCCAGGATGGGGCTGAACAAGAGGCCGAGAAAGCCGATCATGACGGTGATGCCTGACCAAGTGATGGTCTGCCCCGCGCGCGCGACGGTGTCGGCCACGCGCTCGGCGACGCTCTCGTTCGGCTGGTTTTCCCGATAGCGCGTCACCATGAGCAGCGAATAATCGATACCGATCGCGAGGCCTACCATGGTGACGACATTGCTCAGCAAGTTCGAGACCGGAATGAACTTTGCGAGCACGAAGGCCGCGCCGAGCGCCAGCGTCGTCGTGCAGAGGCCCATGAGGAAGGGCAAGCTCGCCGCAACCAGCGTGCCGAACGCCATCAGCAGAATAATGAGAGTCAACGGCAATGCACTTTTCTCGGCGCGATCACCGCCGGAAGCGCTCAGGGCATTCACGTCGAAATCCGCGGCCGGGCCGCCGGTCACGGCAAGCTGCGCGCTGGGATCGAGCTGCAGGAGAGCGGCGCGCCACTTCGCGACCGCGCTGCGCACGGTGGCCACCTCGCGCTGCTGTGCCGATTCCTCGGCGCCCGTCAACCCGACGATGAGCATGGTGATCTGACCGTCGGTCGAGCGCAGATCCGGATTTTGCGTATTCGCATAGTCCTCGACGCGGGCGACTCCGGGCAGCTGCGACAGCGCGTGCGAGGTCTGCCTCACCCAACCGATATACGGCTCTTTGGCGACGTCGAGCCGCGGTGCCGACACCGCCACGATCAAGGGATCTATGAAAGGATTGCTGAACTGCGTACGCAGGGCGGCGTTGGCGAGGTCCGAGGGGCTGCCGGGGATGCCGCCCGCGCCGCCCACGGTCACATCCGGCAGTCGATGCTCGCCCCACGCGCCCAGGGCGATCGCCACGATCCAGGCAATGAGGATCGTGCGCGGATGTGTGGCCACCCATTGCCCAAGCCTGAGAAATCCGAAGTTCAACGCATCGCCTGTAGGAGTGGCCGCAAGCGCAATGTTAACGCCTTTTCAGACGTTTGTGGCGGCTCGGGGGTTCTGCCGGTTTCATTTTGGTGACAAAATTGTACATTGCGTGGAATTCTTGGGGAGCGCCCTAATCGACTATGTCCGAGCTTGAACAGTTCATCTACGCGAGCGACTCTGCACGTCTTCCATGGGATGCGCGCCTGGCGCGACGATTGGTCGGCCCCCTCAGCGACAGCTGGGTCAGCCCAAACCATTTGACGACCGTGCGCTTGCTCGTGGGTCTCGCGGCCGCGGCCGCGTTCTTGCCGGGCACCTATGGTTGGTCGAACGCCGGGGCACTCCTGCTGGCGCTCTCGAACTTTCTGGATCATTGCGACGGTGAGCTCGCGCGCATCAGCGGCAAATCGAGCCGCGCCGGTCATCTATACGATCTGGTGAGCGACGCACTCGTCACCGTCCTGGTTTTCGTCGCGCTCGGGGTCGGCGTGGGCGGGCATCTGGGGTTGCTGCTGCCGCCGCCGGTGCTCGGCTGCATCGCCGGATGCGCGATCGCACTGATCTTTTACTTGCGTATGCAAATCGAGCAGCGCCTCGGCAAGGCGGGCACGCTGCAGGCCTCGCTCGGCGGGTTCGAGACCGAAGACGTCTTGTACTTGATACCCATCGCAACGCTGTGCGACCGCACGGCCTCGTTGCTGATCGCGGCAGGGGCTGTTGCACCGCTCTATGCAGCGTGGGTGGTGTTTGAATATTGGCGTGTGATGCATCGGCCACAGGCGGCGACGACCACGGGCTGCGGCTAGCCGTGGCTGCCATACAACGCAGCGAAACGGCGCCGACACCGCAGCGCCCAGCCGAGGACTGGTGGCGTTTGGATCTGCCCGCGCTGCAGCGCAACTACCGGGATCAGGGATCTTTTGTCTTCATGCCGGATTTTTTATCCGGCGAGACGATCGCGAGGCTGTGCGAGAGCGTCGAAAGAACCGAGTCATCGGTTAACCGCAATTATCTTCCCGGTCACAAGCAGGGCGGCAGTGTCAGCCGCCACACCATCGACCGGCTGGCTCCCGCCATCGCCGAGCTGTACGGATCACCGCGGCTGATCGATTGGCTGGCACGAGTCGCCGGAGAGTCCCTGCAGGTGTCCCCCGCGGACGATCCACATGCCTATGCGCTCTATTTCTATACACGTGCGGGCGATCACATCGGCTGGCACTACGATACTTCCTATTACGCCGGACGCCGTTACACGCTGCTGCTCGGGGTCATCGATCGCTCTTCCTGCCGCCTCGACTATCAATTGCACAGCCGCGAAGCAGGGGCGCGGGCGCAAACGGGCTCGGTGCAGCTGTCGCCCGGAAGCGCGGCATTTTTCGACGGCGATAAATTGCGGCATCGGATCACACCGCTCCAAGCCGGCGAGAAACGCGTGGCGCTGACGTTCGAGTATCTGACCGATCCGCGGATGAGTCGCGGGCGCCGGCTCATTTCCCAGATGAAGGACGCGGTCGCTTATTTCGGTTTCCGCCAGGTGTTCGGCGGCGCGCGGCGCGCGCAACGGCGGGCTATCAAGGCCGATCGTTCGTTGCCATGACACGCGCGGCGCGCTGGCTGCTGTCCATCGGTCTCGTGATATTCATCGCGTTGCTGGCCTCGCAAGGGTTGTCTACCGTGCTTTCCACCTTGGCCCTCGCCGGCTGGGGATTGGTGCTCGTCGCGCTCTTTCATCTCGTTCCGCTGGTCCTCGATGCCGCGGCGATCCGCGTTCTCTTCGTGACCGATACCGCGGCCCCGATGCGCGAGGCCATCCTGGCGCGCTGGGTCGGCGAGTCCGCGAACAGCTTGATGCCCGCGGGCCAGATCGGCGGCCCGGTCCTGATGGCGCGGCACTTGTCGCTGCGCGGCATGCCGTTGCCGGAGGCGGTCGCCACGGTCACCGTGAGCACGACGTTGCAGACATTTGCCCAGATTGGCTTCGCTCTGTATGGCGTGAGTCTGTTGGGCGCACATGCCACCCACGTATCGGAGAGCACGCTGCGCAACTCATCGCTGATCGCGAGCGCATTCCTGGCCCTGCAAATCGGAGGCTTCTACCTGCTCCAGCGGCGCGGGTTTTTCAGCAAGCTGCTGCGCGCCGCAGCCCGGTTCGTGGGCAAGCGCGACTGGTCGGATTGGATGAGCCATGCCCAGGCCATCGATGCGGCCGTGGAAGTGACTTATCGGCGCGGCGCGGCCATCGCGGCGAGCTTCGGCTTGAGCTTGATCGGCTGGTTGGTCGGCACGGCCGAAGTGTATTGGATCTTGCAATTGCTGGGTTCGCCTGTGGGCTGGAGCGATGCGCTGATGCTCGAGAGCGTGGGACAAGCCATCCGCGGCGCCGCGTTCGCCATTCCGGGTGCTTTGGGCGTCCAAGAGGGCGGTTATTTGCTGCTCGGATCGCTCGTCGGTCTGCATGCCGAGACCGGACTCGCATTGTCTCTGGCCAAGCGTGCGCGCGAGCTCCTGCTGGGGCTGCCGGGCCTTCTGTATCTGCACTGGGCCGAGCGAGGGGGCGCGAGAACCGTACGCCCGGCTCCGCCATGAGCAATCCGCCCCTATCTGGGCTATCTTGGCGCCCATCTTGCACACACCAGGGATCGAATGCGCGCCATCATTCTCGCCGCCGGCCGGGGACAGCGTCTCCAGCAGCCGGAGCACCAGCAAATACCCAAGTGTCTTCTGCGCTTCGGAGGCAAGACCCTGCTCGAGCGGCATTTGCTCGCGTTGCGCGAATGCGGCGTGGCAGAGGTCGTGTTGGCTCTCGGCTTCAAGCGCGAGCTCATCGAGGCGGAGATTGATCGTATGCGCGTGACGCCCGCGCCCGAAATCGTGATCAACCCGGCCTTCGAGCTGGGCAGTGTGCTCACGGTGCATACCGCAGCGGAGCCCCTTGGGCGCGGCGGCGAGGTGCTCCTCATGGACGCCGACGTTCTTTATGATCGGCAGATCCTGAGGGCGCTCGTCGCGGGCGAACGGGCCGTCAATCGGGTGCTCATCGACCGCGACTTCGAAATGGGTGATGAGCCCGTGAAGCTCTGCGTGCGCGGGGGCGCGCTCGTGGAGTTGCGCAAGCGCGTCGCGCCCGAGCTGCAATACGACACCGTCGGGGAATCGGTCGGCTTTTTCCGTTTCGACGAGGCGGGCGCGCGTCGTCTCGCCCAGATCGTGGCCGGCTATGTGGCGCGAGGCGCGACCGATATGCCGCACGAGGAGGCCGTCCGCGACCTGATCCGCGAACGCGCACATGCTTTCGACGTGGCGGACGTGACCGGGCTGCCTTGGATCGAAATCGATTTTCCCAACGACGTGGCTCGCGCCGAGCGAGAGATTTTGCCCGAGCTGGAGCCGAGAGTGACAACATGAATGCATCGACCTATTCGCCGTCAAGTTCCGCCAACGACGCTCCCGTGGAAGCCGGGCGCGGCCGCAGCGCGGTGACGCGCAGCGAAAAGCTGCGCACCATGCTGCAGAGTCCCCAGCTCGAATTCCTGATGGAGGCGCACAACGGTTTGTCCGCGCGCATCGTGCGCGAAGCGGGCTTCAAGGGCATTTGGGCGTCGGGACTTTCGATCTCTGCGCAGTTCGGCGTGCGCGACAACAATGAGGCGAGCTGGACGCAGGTCGTCGACATGCTCGAGTTCATGGCCGATGCGAGCGATTTGCCCATTTTGCTCGACGGCGATACGGGATACGGCAATTTCAACAATCTGCGCCGTCTGGTGCGCAAGCTCGAGCAGCGCGGTATCGCCGGCGTGTGCATCGAAGACAAGCGGTTCCCGAAGACCAACAGCTTCATCAACGGGGAGCGGCAGCAGCTCGCCGACATAGATGAGTTTGCGGGCAAGATCGCCGCGGGCAAGGACACGCAGACGGACGCGAATTTTTCCATCGTCGCCCGCGTCGAGGCATTGATCGCCGGCCGCGGCATGGCGGAGGCGCTGCGCCGGGCGGAGGCCTATCGACGGGCGGGAGCGGATGCCATTCTTATCCATAGCAAAATGTCGAAGGCGGATGAGATTTTGGAGTTCGCGCGCGAGTGGGCGCGAAGAAGCCCTCTGGTGATCGTGCCGACGCGCTACTACAGCACGCCGACCGCGGTGTTCCGGCAGGCCGGCATCAGCACGGTCATCTGGGCCAATCACCTCGTGCGCTCCGCGGCCACGGCGATGCAGAGCGTCGCGAAGGAGATTCACGACAGCGAGACGCTGATGAACGTCGAGGACCGCATCGTCTCGGTGGACGAGATTTTTCGCCTGCAGGACGCCGAGGAATACGCGGCCGCCGAGCGGCAGTATCTCGCGCCCGGCACCTCCAGCGGCTCGGCCATCGTACTCGCCGCCACTCGGGGACGCGGGCTCGAGCCGATCACGGTCGATCGACCGAAGGTCATGCTGCCGATCGCGGGCAAGCCGCTGCTGCGCTGGTTGGTCGACGGGTTCAAGAAGCACAACATAAACGACATCACGGTCGTCGGCGGCTACCATGCCGAAGCGATCGACACGGCCGACATCAAGCTCCGGGTGAACGAGCGCTATGCGGAGACCGACGAGCTGGCATCGCTCGGCTGTGCTGCGCAGTCTCTCGAGTCGGACACGATCATTTCCTACGGCGATATCCTGTTCCGCAGCTATGTGTTGCGCGACCTGGTCGACAGCAAGGCGGATTTCACGGTGGTGGTGGACTCGCTCGGCTCGGCGCCGGGCGATCGCACCATCCGCGACGTGGCGTATTGCTCGCGCAACGACGATCGCGACGTGTTCGGCACCCGCGTGCTGCTCGAGCGGGTGAGCAGCAAGGCGGATTCGGAGGTCGGCACGCGCGACCCGGCCGACGTGCCGGCGCCGGCGCAGGGCCAATGGATCGGTCTGCTGAAAGTCGGCGCTCATGGACTCGCGCGATTCAGCACCGTGCTCGATCGGCTCCGCGCGCGGCCCGACTTCGAACGGCTCGACATGCCGGCATTACTCAACGAGTTGATCGCCGCCGGTGCCGAGATCGAGGTGCTGTACGTGCGCGGCCATTGGCGCGGCGTCAACGATTTCGACGATCTGCGTCAGGCGGTCGATTTCGCCCACGCGCAATCGCAGCTCGGCACGGAGCCGGCCGCGGCTCCTCCCGCGCGTGATTGAAGCGCATCAGTTCGTCGAGGCGGCGCGCAGTCGGGGCTTTCGCTGGTACGCCGGCGTGCCTTGCTCGTTTCTGACGCCCTTCATCAACTTCGTACTCGCGGACGCCTCACTCCGCTACGTGTCGATGGGTAACGAAGGCGACGCCGTAGCGCTGATCGCGGGAGTGGCGCTCGCGGGCGACGAGGAGGGCAGGCATCGCCGCGGCATCACCATGATGCAGAATTCCGGGTTGGGCAATGCCGTCAGCCCGTTGACCTCGCTCACCTGGACGTTTCGATTGCCGCAACTGCTCATCGTCACGTGGCGCGGACAGCCGGGCATCGCGGACGAGCCTCAGCACGCACTCATGGGTCCGATCACGCCCGCGCTACTCGATGCGATGCAGATTCCCTGGGAACTCTTCCCCAGCGACGCCGCGGACATTGCTGCGGCCCTGGATCGTGCGATTGCGCACATGGACGAAAGTGGAAGGCCCTATTGCCTGCTGATGCAGAAGCGCAGCGTCGCGCCGTACGGCCTCGAATTCCCGCAGGGCGTGGGTTCATCCAAGGCCGCGGCGATCGTCTCGCCGGCACACCCAGGAACTGACGTGCGGCGCGTTTCCCGGCAAGACGCGTTGCGCGAAGTCGTGGCGCGTACCCCGCCGGGTTCCACGGCGATTCTGGCCTCCACGGGCTATTGTGGGCGCGAGCTCTACGCCATCGCCGATCGCCCGAACCAGATCTACATGGTGGGCTCGATGGGCTGCGTGGTCCCATGGGCCTTGGGACTCGCGCTCGCGCGCCCCGATCTCAATGTCTTGGCCGTCGACGGCGACGGGGCGGCGTTGATGAGGATGGGCGCCATGGCGACCGTGGGTGGGTATGGGCCGCCAAATCTCAAGCATCTCCTGCTCGACAACGGCGCACACGACTCGACCGGCGGACAGGCAACGGTGTCCCCGAGCATTGGCTTCGCCGGCGTGGCGGCGGCTTGCGGCTATGCGCGCGCCATCGAGAGCGACGATCTCGGTGAGCTGGCGGCGTGGCTCGAGGCGCCGTGGCGCTCCGGCCCGAGCTTTGCGCGGCTGTGGATCCGCACCGGCACGCCGGCTCAGTTGCCCCGGCCTTCCTCCCCCGCGGACGTCAAGCTTCGCTTCATGCGGCATTTTGCCGGTGGGGTGCGCTGATGCTGCTTCTCAATCCCGGGCCGGTGACGCTCACCGAGCGCGTACGGCGAAGCCTCTTGCAGCCGGATCTGTGCCACCGCGAAAGCGAGTTCTTCGACTTGCAGGACGAGGCGCGGCAGAGGCTCCTCGGCGTGCATGCGCTGGACTCCGACGTATGGAGCGCCACCTTGATCACCGCCTCGGGCACCGGTGCCGTCGAGTCCATGATTGCCTCGCTGGTGCCCGCCGAGGGTCGCCTGCTGGTCGTCGAAAACGGCGTGTATGGCGATCGTATTACGCAGATCTGTGCGCAGTATGGGGTCGCACACGAGCGCCTGTCGGGAGACTGGATGCACGCTCCTGACTGGGACGCGGTGGCCGCCCGGCTCGATCAAGGCTCGTTCTCGCACGCGGCTCTTGTGCACCACGAGACCACCACCGGCCGCCTCAATGATTTGTCGGCGCTCGCTGAAGTTTGTAGGACTCGCGGCGTCGGACTTCTGGCCGACTGCGTGAGCAGCTTCGGCGCCGAGGACATCGATTTTGCCAACGCAAGCCTCGAGGCCGTGGCGGGTACCGCCAACAAGTGCCTGCACGGGGTTCCCGGGGTCTCGTTCGTCATCGCGCGTCGCGCCGCGCTGGCGCGTGCCGTTCGGCGCACGTATTATCTCGACCTCGGCCGGCTTGCGCGCCTGCAAGACGAGCGCGGAACGCCATTCACGCCTGCCATCCATGCGTGCTATGGGCTGGTCGAAGCCTTACGAGAATTCGCCGATGAAGGCGGCCAATTAGCCCGCCATCGCCGCTACGCGGCGCTCGCCGAGCGAGTTCGGTCAGGCCTTGCCGAGCGCGGCATCGAAGCCGCGATTCCCGCACCGGAATCGTCGGTGGTATTGCGCGCTTACCGATTGCCGCCATTGCTGACCTACACCATGCTGCACGATGCATTGAAAGCCGAAGGATTTGTGATCTACGCGGGCCAGGGCCACCTGACATCGACCCTATTTCGCATTTCCACCATGGGCGATGTGTCCTCCGGGGACATCGATCGGCTGCTTCAATGCTTCGCGCGGTTGGCCGAGTGAAGCCGGCCGCAGGCCGACCCCGCAGGCAGTTGGCGACCGGCTCGAGGGCCGTCGGGAGTGCCGTCGTCCTGTGGGCTTTGTGCGCCGCACTGGCGGTTGCGCAGATCGTCCCCGGATCGCCCGGCACGCCGGTCGCGCCGCCGCCGGCCCCTGGCCAGCCCGGACCCGTTGCACCGCCCGGTGTGCCCACGGAGAAGGAGGCGGGGGAGCGGAAGCAGGGCGCTCAGCAGGGACCCGAGAAGCCCAAGAAAAAACCGGACAAACCCAAGAAGTGGTACCACGCAGTTACGCGCTGGATCGATCCGAAAGAGGCGCCATTCATTCCGGTGCCGGAGATCGCGGTCGATCCCGACTCCGGTACGACGCTCGGTGTCATCCCCACGATCTTGGTGACGGACGAAAACGACGACATCCGCAAGATCATCGCCCCCGACCTCGTGCACAACCCGTACTTCGGGTGGGGCGTGCACGGACGAATTTATAACTACACCTCGCCGGACGAGCAGTGGTCGATCGTGAGCGGCATCTACGAGCGCGTGCAACGCGAATTCGACGGCGAGTATCAGATCGGCCGCCTGCGCGACACGGACTGGTCGTTCAACGGCAGCGCCATCTACGATGTCGACGGCACGCCGCGCTTTTATGGCATCGGCAACGAGTCCCCCGCGATCAACGAGACGGACTACACGGCGCAGTCATACTATGTCCAGGGGCAGCTCGGCTACAACTTCAACCACGCCTGGCAGCTGCAATATACCGCTCGGTTCTGGGACGTGGACGTGCTCCCGGGGACGCTCTCCACCATCGCCTCCATCCAAACCCGCTTCGCGAATTTGCTCGGCGAGGGCACCAACAAGCAAGTGCTGAATCGCTTGTCCTTGGTGTACGACACGCGCGACGACATCATCATTCCCTCCAAAGGCGCCGAAGTGGTCGCCTACGCGGGCCTCGCGAGTCGCAACGGCATCGTCAACGACTCGCTGTACACGGAATCCGGCTTCGATGGGCGCGCGTTCTTTCCGTTCCCGTATCTGGACAAGACCGTCATCGCCACGCACATGGCGCTGCGCTACTTGCTGACGGCGAACAACGTACCCTTCTGGGCGCTCTCCAGCCTCGGCGGCGCCGATACCGTGATCGGCGGCAGCCAGCCGCTGCGCGGGTTCGGAGACGGGCGGTTCTACGACCGCGATTCCTTCTCCTCGTCCGTCGAATTTCGCCACGTCGTCGCGACCTTTCAAGCCGTGGCGACGCAGGTCGAGATCGAGCTTGCCCCGTTCGTCGACATCGGGCGTGTGTTCGACCAAACCAGCACGCTGCCCTTCGAGCAGCTACACAAGGTGTACGGCGTTGGATTCCGCGGACTCGCGCGCCCATACGTCGTCGGCTTTGTGGACGTTGGCTACGGCAGCGAAGGCGCCGCCGTGTTCACCGGCATCAACTATCCCTTCTAGTCGCCCGCGAGATCTCCCGAATGTTGCGTCGCCGCAGTCGCCGGCACCCCGCGCACTGATTATGTCGTGTCATATACTTCGTATAGAATCGCGCTGCGCTTCTGTCTCAAATGCCGTTGGTCGCGAAGAATGACAACGAACCAATGAGGGAAGGGTTTGGGCATCCGAGCCAATAGGTTTTTATTGCGTTCGTTGTGTGCACTGCTCGTGCCGTTCGCGCTGGCCGGGTGCGAGCAGCTGGCCGTGCTGTCGCCCGCGGGTCCCATCGGATCGGCCAACCGCACGATACTGCTCGATGCCCTGGCGATCATGCTCGCCATCGTCGTTCCGACCCTGTTGGCGATACTGGCCGTTGCCTGGTGGTTCCGCGCCTCGAACACGCACGCGCGCCGCTCGCTCACCTTGACCTATTCGGGGCGCATCGAGCTTATCGTCTGGTCGATTCCTGCGCTCGTGGTCTTCTTTCTCGGCGGCATCGCCTGGATCGGGTCTCACTTGCTCGATCCCGCCCGCCCGCTCCCCTCGAGCACCAAGCCGCTCGAGATTGAGGTGGTCTCGCTCGACTGGAAGTGGCTGTTCATTTATCCCGAGCAGGGGGTCGCTTCGGTGAACGAGGTGGTGGCCCCGGCGGGGGTTCCGCTGCATTTTCAACTCACCTCCGCGAGCGTCTTCAACGTGTTCTTCGTACCTCGGCTCGGGAGCGAGATCTACTCGATGTACGGCATGGTCACCCAGCTCAACCTGCAAGCGGATCAGCCCGGCATCTATCATGGCCTGGGCGCTCACTTCAGCGGTGATGGCTTCTCCGACATGGCGTTCGAGCTGCGCGCCGTCACACCCGAGGAATTCTCGGCCTGGGCCGCTGCGACGAGCGCCACCGCCTCGGGGCCGGTGCTGGATGAGGCGGCGTATCGCAAGCTCCTGATGCAAACGCAGAACCTCAAGCCCTACACCTACCGCTCGGTCGCACGCGATCTATTCGGCGACATCGTGTCGCAACGGCTCCCGGCGGGAGAGGGGCCGCCGGCGGGGCCGATCACTACCGCGGTATCAGCGCAGCAGGAGAATTGACGTGTTCGGCAAGCTGACTTGGCAGGCCATTCCCTTCGACCAGCCCATCCCGCTCGCCGCCGGAGCGTTCGTGGTTTTCGTGATCGTCGGCGGAGTGGCCTGGGTTTGGTTCAAGGGCTACATGCCCTATCTCTGGCGCGAATGGATCACGAGCGTCGATCACAAACGTATCGGCATCATGTACTGCCTGCTCGCGCTCGTCATGCTCCTGCGCGGTTTCAGCGATGCGATCATGATGCGCTCGCAGCAGGCGCTCGCGTTCCACGCCGCAGGCTACCTGCCTCCGGAGCATTACGATCAGATCTTCTCGGCGCATGGCACGATCATGATCTTTTTCGTCGCCATGCCCTTTGTCATCGGTCTCATGAACTTCGTGGTGCCCCTGCAGCTCGGCGTTCGCGACGTGGCGTTTCCGACATTGAACTCAACGGGTTTCTGGCTCACGGCCGTGGGCGCACTGCTGGTCAACCTATCGCTCGTCGTCGGCGAGTTTGCCCGCACGGGCTGGCTTCCCTATCCGCCGCTGTCCGAGCTGACCTACTCGCCGGGAGTCGGGGTCGACTATTATCTTTGGGGCATCGAGATTTCGGGAATCGGCACGCTCATGACCGGCATCAACATGGTCACGACGATTCTCAAGATGCGCGCCCCCGGCATGAACTACATGCGAATGCCGGTCTTCTGTTGGACCTCGCTCGCCTCGAGTCTCATGATCGTCGCCGCCTTCCCGGTGCTCACCGCAACTCTTGCCATGCTGCTGCTCGATCGCTACCTCGACTTTCATTTCTTTACCAATGCGGCGGGCGGCAACGCGATGATGTTCATGAACCTGATCTGGGCGTGGGGACACCCAGAGGTCTATATCCTGGTGCTGCCGGCATTCGGGGTGTACTCCGAGGTCGTCGCGACGTTCTCCGGCAAACCGCTGTTCGGCTACCGCTCGATGGTGGTCGCCACCATGGCCATCTGCATCCTGTCCTTGACGGTGTGGCTGCATCACTTTTTTACGATGGGCGCAGGCGCCGATGTGAACGCCGTGTTTGGTATCGCCAGCATGCTCATCGCCATCCCTACGGGCGTGAAAATATATAACTGGCTGTTCACCATGTATCGGGGTCGCGTGCGGTTCACCTCTCCGATGCTCTGGTCGATCGGCTTCATGGTCACGTTCGTGATCGGCGGCATGACCGGGGTGTTGCTCGCGGAGCCCCCGGCCGATTTCATGCTGCATAACAGCCTGTTCCTGGTGGCGCACTTCCACAACGTGATCATCGGAGGCGTACTTTTCGGGGCATTCGCCGGCTACACCTATTGGTTTCCCAAGGCCTTCGGGTTCACTCTCGACGAGCGGCTCGGCAAGGCGGCGTTCTGGTGCTGGTTTTTCGGCTTCTACGGTGCCTTTGTTCCGCTTTACATCGTGGGACTCGAGGGGATGACACGGCGCATGCAGCACTACGATCGCCCTGAATGGCACCCTTGGATGCTGGTTGCCATGGTCGGTGCCCTGCTGATTCTCCTGGGCATTGCGCTGCAGGTCGCGCAGCTCGCGGTCTCCATCCGCAGCCGCGACAAACGCCGCGAGCCGACGGGAGACCCTTGGGACGGTCGAAGCCTGGAATGGTCAACTTCGTCGCCTCCGCCCGTATTCAATTTCGCAGTCCTGCCCACCGTCACGGACGATGAGACTTACTGGAGCGTCAAGCAGCAAGCGCGCGAGCAGAATCGCCTGATCACGCCCGAGCCGCACTATGAGCCCATCGAGATGCCGCGCAACAGCCCGGTCGGTTTCGTCACGGCGTTCTTCGCGACCTTCACCGGCTTCGCGCTGATCTGGCACATCTGGTGGCTCGTCGTGCTCGGGCTCATCTGCGCCTATGCGACTTTCGTGGTGTTTGCTTGGCGCGATGTCGCCGAGTTCGAGATTCCCGCCGACGAAGTCGCGCGGATCGACCGCGCCAATCGCCAGGCACGCGCCGACCAGTTGCGCGAGGTTGCGTCCGGGGCGCACTCATGAGTAGCGAGGCGCTGCGCGCCCCGGATCCGTATCAGTTGGAGCCACGCCCGGCGGGGGCGCATGCATCGCCGGCGGTGACCGGGCACGGCGCCGGCGGACCGGCTCCGAAGCGCATCGTCGTGGGGTACGGTTTTTGGATATTCCTGCTCTCCGACGTGATCATGTTCGCGAGCTTTTTCGCAGCCTACGCGGTGCTCTTCAAAAACACCGCCGGCGGTCCCACAGCCCAGCAGCTGTTCGATCTGCACAATACCGCGGTGGAGACGGCGTGCCTCCTTGCCTCGACCTTTACCTGCGGGATGGCGAGCCTTGCGGTGGGTCAGCGCAGTCAGAAGTGGACGCAAATCTTCCTCCTCGCCACCGGACTTCTCGGCGTCGCCTTCATCACCCTCGAGGTCCGCGAGTTTCTAAGCTTGGTTCACCGCGGCGCCGGCCCCAGCCGCAGCGCTTTCCTGTCTTCTTTCTTCACGCTGGTGGGATGCCACGGAGTGCACGTGAGCGCGGGCATCCTGTGGCTCGGCACCATGATGGCGCAGTTCTACGCGAAGGGGTTCCGCCAGGATATCCGCCATCGATTCCTATGCTTCAGCCTCTTCTGGCATGCCCTTGACATCATCTGGGTGGGCATCTTCAGCCTGGTGTACCTGGTCGGAACCCTGCCCCCGGAGCTTCTACCATGAGCAGCGAACACGAATTCGATGCGGGCTCCAACGTCGGCGAGGACCGCGCGCCCGGCGCCAAAGGCGCCGCCCGGGAACGCACCCTTGGCCAGGAGGTGGGCGGGTACGTACTCGGACTCGCCCTCGCCGTGGGGCTCACCGCCGCTTCGTTCTGGATCCGCGGCACGGACCTGGTCTATGGACCCGGACTTGCCATGGCGCTGCTGGTGCTCGCCGTGGCCCAGATGGGCATCCATCTCGTCTTTTTCCTGCACATCACCACGGATCCGGATAACGCGAACAACGTGCTCGCGCTAGCCTTCGGGGTTTTGATCGTGTGTTTGATCGTGTTTGGGTCCTTATGGGTCATGGAGCACTTGAATCACAACATGGTGCCGATGCAGGACTTGATGAATATGCAACGGTGAAGTCACTCGTGCGGCCAATCGACAGCTTTCCGATCACGGCCAAGTGGCCCGCGCGCCATCCCGATCGCATTCAGCTTTATTCGCTGCCGACACCCAACGGCGTAAAGGTCTCCATCATGCTCGAGGAGACCGGCATTCCCTACGAGCCGCACCTCGTACGCTTCGAGACGAACGATCAACTGTCGCCGGAATACCGCTCGCTCAATCCCAACAACAAGATTCCCGCGATCATCGATCCGAACGGCCCCGCGGGACAGCCGCTGCCGTTGTTCGAATCCGGTGCCATTCTTGTCTATCTCGCAGACAAGGCCGGTGGGCTCATGAAGAAGGACCCCGCAGGGCGATACGAGACGCTGCAGTGGCTGATGTTTCAGATGAGCGCGGTGGGCCCGATGTTCGGGCAGGTCGGCTTCTTCCACAAGTTCGCGGGCAAAGAGTACGAGGACAAGCGTCCGCGCGACCGCTATGTCGCCGAGGCTCGCAGGTTGCTTGGCGTGCTTGATCGGCGCCTGGCCGATCACCCGTGGCTGACGGGCGAGGACTACACGATCGCCGATATCGCGACCTTTCCCTGGGTCAACAATCTAATCGGCTTCTACGGCGCAGCGGAGCTCGTGACGTTCAGCGAATTCACCCACGTGGCACGCGCCCTGAAAGCGTTCCTTGCGCGTCCCGCCGTCGTACGGGGACTGGATATCCCAAAGCGCGGGTGAAGTGAACTTGTCGTCGTTATGCGTCATATTAGTGCATACTTGCCGGTGCAAACTCGTGGCCATGCGGGCCGCTGCCGGGGGAAAGAAAGCTTCATGAAGATTTTGGGCGGGATGTTCGGAGGCTGACGGTTGAGGGGTCCTCCCAAGGTTAGAGCAACTGCCTCGATGACGGTGACGCGCGTCGCCCGCCCCAGGGCCACCAAGACCACCCGGGGCACGGTCCTGTTTGCGGACTTGCGGGGCTATACGGCTCTCGCCGAGCGCTTGGCACCCGCGAGGATCGTGCCCCTACTCGACGAATTCTTCGGCGTACTGGCTGCCGCGACGGCCGCGCACGGCGGGCAGGTCTTTCACATGGCCGGCGACGGTATGATGGCCGGCTTCGGCGTAGGCAGTGCTCAAGACGGTGCCCAGGAAGGCATCCGCGCGGGCCACCTCATTTTGCAGAATTTCGCGGAGGTCGCCGCGCGCTGGCGCCAGGAGCTCGCCATCGAGACCGGCGTCGGCATCGGATTGCACCTGGGAGAAGTGGCGCTCGGTACGCTGGGTCCGCCCGGGCACAAGCGCCCGACGCTGGTCGGCGATACCGTGAACGTCGCGGCAAGGCTTTGTGGGCGCGCTCGAGCCGGGGAACTCTTACTGTCGTGCTCCGTCGCGACGGCGCTCGATGCCGTGCGCGCTTTGAACGGCCACGCGCCGATGCCCGTTGCGTTTCTCCAACTACCGCAGTTCGAGTTGCGCGGGCGCAGCGCCCCTCTCGATATCTGGTGTGTCCCCGCGCCGGAGCGCGTAACGTTTTAGGGCCTCGAAGCCCCCGTGGCGGAATCGGTAGACGCAACGGACTTAAAATCCGTTTCCCGTAAGGGAGTGCCCGTTCGAGTCGGGCCGGGGGCACCACTAAATTGTTTGAATACAGTAATTTACGATGTAGACCTCGAACAATTTCTGTTATGGTCTGCGCACGATCGATCGCTCGACCTGTGGACAGGTGCAAAGCGCGCCGCTGCTCGAGCGCCTACAATCCGCGCCCGCAAATGACTTCGCGAGGATAGAGCTAAAGAGATGGTGAATCGCCGCCGGGCACAGATCAAGAACTCGTTCGCCGAGAATCGACTATTCACTGTCCGCAGCATCGTGGCCGGCGTCCTGGTCGCGGTGCTCCTGCTCGCGGTCGCGGGGCGGCTGTTTTACCTGCAGGTCTTGAGATACCAGTATTACTCAGAGCTCTCGCAGGGCAATCGGATTCGTACCGAGCCGATTCCGCCGAGCCGCGGGCTGATCCTCGATCGCAACGGGCTCGTGCTTGCGGACAATGCGCCGGCGTTCAATCTCGAGCTGGTACGTGAGCAAGTCGGCAACATGAAGGCGGTCGATGCGACGCTGGCTCAGCTCGTCGGCATCGGGGTGATCCGCGCGGAGGAGGTGAATGCCATTCACCGCACCATCCAGTCGCACAAGGTGTACGAAAGCGTGCCGATCAAGCTGCAGATGGACGAAGAGGAGATGGCCCGCTTCGCCGTGCATCGCTACCAGTTTTCGGGTGTGGACATCCATCCGCGCCTCGCGCGTCATTATCCTTTGAAAGAGATCGGTGTTCATGCCATCGGCTACGTGAGCGCCATCAACGACGAGGACCTGAAGAGCATCGACAGCGCCGAATATGCCGGCACGAGCCTCATCGGCAAGCTGGGTGTCGAGCGCGCCTACGAGGCGCAGCTGCATGGCAAGCCGGGCTTTCGAGAAATTCTGGTGAACGCCGCCGGCCGACCCGTGGACCGCGTCGGCGAATACGCCCCGGAGCTGAAATCTCGGCCGCCGGTCGCCGGCGACGATCTGGTGCTCGGCATGGATCTGCGCGTGCAGAAAGTCGCCGAGGAGGCACTCGCCGGGAAGCGCGGCTCGGTGGTGGCGATGGACCCGAAGACGGGCGATATCATCGCCTTGGTGAGCACGCCGGGCTTCGACCCGAACGACTTCGTCAAAGGGCTGACGATGGCGCAATACAGCGCACTCGCGAACGACATCGACGTACCGCTGCTGAATCGCGCCTTGCGCGGCGCATATCCGCCGGGTTCCACCGTGAAGCCGTTGTATGCCTTGGCGGCACAGAAGTACGGAATTATTTCGCCTCTGCAGACTCAGTACTGTCCCGGCTTCTTTCAGTTACCCGGCAGCAGCAACAAGTATCGAGATGACGAGGTTCACCACAATGTGGACATGCGCACGGCCATCGCCAGATCGTGTGACGTGTATTTCTATCGAGTCGCCGAGAAGATGGGCATCGATCGCATGCATGAGTTCATGTCAGCTTTCGGCTACGGTGAATTGACGGGCATCGATATTCCAGGCGAGAAACCGGGCCTCTACGCCTCGCCTGAATGGAAGCGGCGCGTATTCAAGAAGAAGGCCGATCAGGTATGGTTTCCGGGCGAGACCATCAGCATGGGGATCGGGCAGGGCCCGATCAACGTGACGCCGCTGCAACAGGCGCACTTCGCGGCCGAGATCGCCGAACGCGGCCAAATCGTCGCGCCGCCGCGCCTCGTCGTTGCGACTCGCGCCGCGGGATCGGATGTCGTCGTCCCGCGCAAGCCGCAGCTCATGAAGCCGGTCGATATCGCAACCGATGAGCAATGGAGCGTTGTGTTCGACGGCATGGAGGGCGTAGTGGGAGCCAGCGGCACCGCGCATGTGGCAGGCGCGGGCGCAAAGTACCGGTGGGCCGGCAAGACGGGGACGGCTCAGGTCGTCACCGTCAAACAGACCGAGAGCACGAAGCATGTGGAAGCTGATGAGCGTAAGCGCGAGCACGCATGGTTCATCGCCTTCGGTCCGGTCGATGATCCCAAGATAGCCGTTTCGGTTTTGGTCGAGAATGCGGGGTTCGGCGCAACCAATGCCGCGCCCATCGCACGCAAGGTTCTCGATACCTATCTCCTCGGACCGGATGCCGCGGCGCCGAACAAGCCGGCGCCCCCCAAGCAAGGCGGTTGATAAGCCGGATAGGCCGGTTATCTCAAGGCCGAACCGCCGTCACCTCGATCTCCACCAGAAATCCCGGGTTCGCGAGCGCCGCGACTTGCATCGCGGAGCGCACCGGCAGGTTCGGTTGCGCGGGCGTGCCGAAGAACTGGGTATAACCTTCCATGAATCCCGCGAAGTCCATCTTCCCGCCCTTCGCCGTATCGCCTGCCATGAACACTTGCATCTTGATCACGTCGCCGAGCGTCAGATGCAGGCTTTCGAGCTCTGCCTTGATGGTGTTGAGCGCCCCGATGGTCTGGGTTTTGGTGTCGCCGTACGCGGCAACGCTGTCCTTCGGGGCCTTCGGGTCGGCTACCGGCGGCACCATGCCGCTCAAGAATACCAGCGTCTTCCCAGCCGGCACCTCCACCGCGGCCGAGATGGGGAAGGGGTTGCCGTTCGGCAGCTTGTGACGAACGATGTCTTGGGCCCCGGCGAGCGAGGACAGCATCAAGAGCGGGCAGAGCAGTCGAATGGGCTTATGCATGGACATCTTCTCCCTCGTTATCCGTTCATGCGATCAGTGCGGGTGGCGCAGCGCTTTCACGTCCGCGGCGCTGATCGTTCCCTGGAAGTGATTGCCGAAATGCGTGCGCACATAGTTGGTGACCGCGGCGATCTGTTCGTCGTCGAGCGTCGGCACGATGTAGGAAAATCCTTCTTGGCTCTTGCCGCCGAAGGCCGGCATGTTGCGCCGTCCCTCGACCAGGGTGAGAGCCATGAACTGCGCGGACATGAGAGCCCGATCTCCGGCGAGTGCCGGATAGTGCCCCGCGCCGCTCGCGCCGCGTCCGTCGGGCATGTGACATCCCTGGCAGATCTGCTGATAAATCACCTCGCCCGAAGTGCTCGCGAGATGGCCTGCACCGAATATGCCGACCACGCCGACGGTCGTATCGGGGCGGGCACCGCCGGCCACGAGAGCGAGCACCGCGGCGAGGCCGGCGAGCCGCGCCCGCTTGCGCAAGTGTGCGGCGCCGGTCACGAGGAGGCTCCTTGCGCGAGCGCGCGACGATGTAATCGGCCGATGGCATCGACCGCCGAGGTGAGTGCACCTTCCTGCCACGCAGGCATATAGGAGGCATGCTCGCCCGCGAGCACGATGCGCCCGTCGATCGCGCACAGATTGTCGTAATGCTTGGCGCGTGCCTCCTCGGTCCACATGCCGAAACAGCCGAGCGTGAAGGGTGAGCGGTGCCAAGCCACCGAAATGCCGTTCTCGAACTCTGCGGGATATTGAGGATGGATGCGGCTGCCGTACTCGACTGCCTTGGCGACTCGCTCCTGCGGGGACATCGCCGTGAACTCGGCCGCGTCCAGCCCGAACAGATACCCGCCCAGCAGCACGCCCTTGCCGCTCGAGAAGTAGCCGGAGTTCGGATAAGCGATGTTGCTGATGGGCAGGTCGGTGTAGGTGATACCGCCGTAGATCTGCTCGTCTTCTTCCCAGAAGCGGCGCTTGAATTGCAAACCGACTTTGGCAGAGGCGGCGTAGGGTACCGCGCCAATCGCATCCGCCATGGGTGCGCCGACTTTCATCGGAATCTGGCCGAGAATCGACAGCGGGATGGTGCACACGCACCAGTCCGCGCGCGCCGTCTGGCGGCTCATGGACTGCGCTGTGTCCTCGAACGTGACGCTCACGCCGCGCTCGTCCTGAGCGATGTCGATGACCTTGGCGTTGTAACGGATCAGCGGCCCGAGCTCGCGCGCGAATGCTTGACCCACCATGCCCATGCCGCCGACCGGCTGGAACATGCTCGTCTGCATGTCGTAATTCTCGGCGAGCAGCATACCTTGCCACAATCCGGAGCCCACCACCTCGGAGAGCTGTACGGGCTCTGAATAAACGGGCCGCGCGCTCAAGCCCCCGCCCGGGCTCACGTCGTAGCCGCGCACCTCGCTCGAAACCAGTCCCTTCACGTAGCGGTAGTCGTTGTCGAGCGCGCCCCATTCCTTCAGCGACTCGAGAAGCTTCTCCTGATCCTCGGCGCTCACCGCCGCATCGAGCGCCTTGGCGCGCGTCGCCTTGGCGAGCAACTCGGCGACGTGGCCGTGATAGTCGGCCTTGACGGTGCGATAGCGCTGCGGCACTCCGCCGAAAGCCTTGCTGTTGTGGATATAGGCCTGGTAGTTGGTTTGTATGAAGGGCTCGAGGGCGACGCCCAGGACCTTGCAGTAATGCAGCATCCCGCGGTGATGATGCGACAGGCGCCAGGGTCCGGGATTGATGTAGAGGCCGGGATCGAAGCGGCATTCCTGAGCGGCGCCGCCGAGCTCGACGTAACGGTCCCCGCCACGCAAGGTCCAGTTGCGCCCGCCGGCGCGCGCGTTGTACTCGAGCACTTGCACGCGATAGCCGGCCTTGCGCAGCTCGTAAGCCGCCACCATGCCGGCGATCCCCGCGCCGAGAATGAGGACCGAGGCGCCCGGGGGGGCCGCACCGAGTTGCGTCGGGCCTTTGAAGCTCGAGTCCGCGGCGAAACCGAGACTCGACATCGCCTGATACATGGCCGCGCTTCCCGCGCACGTCCCGATCATGGCGAGCAACTGACGACGCGTTACCGCTGCGCCCATCGCGTCCTTAACCATCCATTCTCCCGTTTGCTTGTGACATCCCACGCCGCCGGCGCATTGACATATCTATAGCACAGATGCGGCGCGACGACGGTAACGATGCGCTTCTCACCTACAGTCGAATCGGAGCAGTCCGACAGTCCATTTGAGCCCGGCCCGATCAACCGTTTGCCCGCAGACACGTTACAAATATCTGTCGGCGAAGATGGCTCAGGTCGGACAACAAAATGGCTTTTTTTGAACATAACGAAAGAGCAGTTCACTACCTGGGGCGTGGCCGCGGCGAACCCCTCATGCTGATACATGGGCTGGGCTCAAGCGGTGCCGATTGGGCCTTGCAGGTCCCTTGTCTCGAAGGACGCTGTCGTCTCATCATTCCCGATCTACCGGGCAGCGGTCACAGCGAGCCGTTGCGAGATGGTTACAGCGTCGAGGGCATGGCGGCGGCGCTCTGGGCGCTCTGCGATCACCTGGGTGTTGCCCGGGTGCATATCGTAGGTTTTTCGCTGGGGGGAGCCGTGGGCCTGGAAATGGCGCTGCAGCGACCCGAGCACGTGAGCAAGCTCGGACTCATCAACAGCTTGGCCACGTATCGCCTCGACCACTGGAGCAAGTGGCTGGAGGCCGCCCTGACGTTGGTTCTCATCCCGATCATCGGTATGCGCTACGCCGCGCGGCTCGCGGCGCGGCGGTTGTTTCCGATGCCCTGGCAAGAGTCGTTGCGTGAACGCGCGGCCGCCGCGGTGAGCGCGGTGCCGGCCGCCCGTTATCTCGAGACCGGACGAGCGCTGCTCAAGTGGTCGGCGATCGAGCGCCTCGAGCGTCTCAAGGCCAAAGCGCTGATCATTGCCGCCGAGAATGACTTCACGCCCCTCGAGGAGAAGCGCGTGCTCGCGGCGCGGCTCGGTGCCGAGTTCATGATGGTGCAAGGCTCCAGGCACGGCACGCCGTTCGACTCTGTGCGCGCGACCAACGAGGCGCTGCTGGCCTTCTTGCACGATCAACCGCTGCCGCCCGCGGAGCGCCGCCGGTATGACGAGGCCGAGCACTGCGGACCGCTGCCATTCGCCGGCTCCATTGCAGAGGAGCATGCCTTCGGTCTGGCCAAGCGCGCGCTGCGCAGCGGGGCACTGCACTCCCCACCCGGGCTCGTCGGCTGAGCGGGTGATTTGCGCGTGCGCGGCGCTCGCGCCGTCGTTGACAGTCGCGTGGAGGCTTCTTAGCATCCCGCCGCCGTCGACCGAGGCGTGAGAGTCTCAACACAGTGCGTACCTTCCCGCCACTTAGGTGGCTCCAGTCGTTCAAGGTCGGTCCCACCGACTTGCTGCGCGATCGGACGTATCGGCGCTTGTGGACCTCCATTCTCATCTCTTCGTTCGGAGGCCAGGTGACTCTGCTCGCGCTGCCGCTCTCGGCGGCCGTGCTGTTGCATGCCTCACCGACGCAGATGGGCCAGCTGACCGCCGCGGAGATCGTGCCGTTCGCGCTGTTCTCCTTGCCTACGGGTGTGTGGCTCGACCGGGTACGGAAGTTGCCGGTGTACATCGTCGGCGAGATGACGATCTCGCTCACCGTGGCGTCCGTGCCCTTCGCATGGTGGATGGGCTGGCTGTCGATGAACTGGCTGTATCTCGTCGGCTTCGTGATCGGCGCGGTGAACACCACCGCCGGCAGTGCCGCGCAAATCGTGCTCACCCAGATCGTGCCGCGCGAGCGTCTGGTCGAGGCGCATGCGAAGAACGCGCTCGCCTCCTCGACAGCCGAGGTCACGGGACCGGCCACCGCGGGCGCGTTGATCAAGCTGACCGGGGCGCCGCTTGCGCTGCTCGCGGACGCGCTGCTGTTGCTCGTGTCTTCGACGATCTTGCGCGGTGTGACGGTGAACGAAACGCCGAGCGTCCGCGCTGCGCCGTTCTGGTCCTCGATGCGCGCGGGCCTCGATTTCGTGCGCAGCCACAGCCTCCTCGTCACCATGGCGAGCTGTGTCGGCGTGTGGCAGATGTGTAATCAGGCGGCGATGGTGGTGCAGATCCTGTTCGCGACGAGGAACTTGGGCCTGTCCGAGCGCGGCGTCGGCCTGAGCTATGTCGGGCTGGGCGCGGGCACGGTGGCCGCCAGCGCGCTCGGCTATCGTATCGTGCGTCGCTTGGGGCCCGGGCCGACGCTGGTGCTCGGCTTTGCGATTTCCGGAACAGGGTGGTTGGTGCTCGCGGCGGCTCCTTTGAACCGGCTGGGTATTGCCGCCTACGCCCTCATGTTGATGATGTATGGCATCGGCGCGGTATTCGTCTTCGTCAATTTTCTCTCGCTGCGCCAGTCTGTGACCCCTGGCCCGCTCCTCGGTCGCATGACCAGCACCATGCGCTGGCTCATCTTGCTTCCCGCCGGACCGGGCGCGTTGCTCGGCGGTTGGCTGGGCCAACATTTCGGCCTGCGGGTAGCTCTGGCCTTCGCCGGGTCGACCGCTCTGGCGCTCAGTGCGGTCGCCTCACGGTTGCACGTCATCCGCAGTGTAAAGACATTGCCCACGCTCAAGGCGGAGGCCATCACGCCCTATTCGGCGGACGTCGAGGAGGAGGGCGAGGCGGCGCAATCTTAAATTTCGGCAACGTGGACGCATTTGGGAAACCGTCCTACAGACGGGCGTGCAGGCGTCAACCGACGATCGGTGGCGAGCGTTGATCTCTCGAGAGTCGATCATTATTCGGTTGTCATCACTGTCTCGCAGGAGCTGGAAAAATGAAGAAGAGTGGAAAAGCACTGATTTTGAGTCTGAGCATTGCAGGTAGCGCGCTGCTGGCACCGGTCATCGCCTCGGCGGCAATCGATATCACGGTGGCGCCGCCGGTGCCGCGCGTGGAAGTCGTGCCGGCGCCGAGGGTGGGTTATGTTTGGGCGCCGGGCTACTGGGGCTGGCGCGGCGGTGCGCATGTCTGGATCGGCGGCCATTGGATTGCCGATCGTCCGGGCTGGCGCTGGGTTCCTGACCGCTGGGAGCAGCGTGGCGATCATTGGCACTACTGGAAAGGTCACTGGGAGCGCTGAGGCGCCGACATCGCGCGGGCGCGGCTCATCGCGGCCGCCCCGCGCCTCTTTCCGGATCGGCCTCATTGCCGACACGCATGGCCTATTGAGGCCCGAGGCGAAGGCTTTTCTCGAGCACGCGGACGGCATCGTCCACGCGGGAGACATCGGCTCAGCAGGAGTTCTGCATGAGCTGCGAACGCTGGCGGCGGTGTACGCCGTCCGCGGCAATAACGATACCGAAGGGTGGGCCGCGCGCATTCCCGAGCGGCGCACGGTGCGGCTCGGCGGTCTGCGCATCTACCTCGTGCACGACCGAGCAGAGCTCGCCAAGCGGCCGGCACCGCGCGGCTCGCGCGTGATTATCACCGGCCATTCGCACAAGCCCTGCATCGAGACGTGGGACGGCGCGCTCTTCGTGAATCCCGGCAGCGCAGGCCCGCGCCGCTTCAACTTGCCCGTCGCCGCCGGTGAGATCGAGATTCGCGGTGAGCGCTTGCACGTGCGCCTCATCGATCTGTCGACGCGCCGAGCCTTGCCCGGCTTGAGCGCCAGGTTGGTAATCAGCGCAGGACGCGAGATGCGTCACGTATGAATTGGTAGCCACAACTCATTGATTTAGCTACCATCGCGGCCTCATGGACAGCGCGCCCCAAGGTCTCACGGTCGAGAAAATCCACGTTTGGCGCGGCGATCGTCATGTCCTAAGAGGTGTGAGCCTGGTCCTGAACCCGGGCGAGCTGCTGCAAGTGGCCGGCCCGAACGGCACCGGCAAGACCACGCTGCTGCGCGTGGCTTGCGGCCTCTTGCGGCCGGAACAGGGGCGGGTGGTCTGGTGCGGCCACGCCATCGCGGGCATCCGCCCGCAATTCCAGAGCGCTCTGGTCTATGCCGCGCACGAGCCCGCGCTCAAGGGTGATCTCACCGCGCTCGAGAATCTGCGTTATCTGGTGGGGCTGCAGCGCTCGATCCGCCCGGCCGAGCTCGAGGCGGCGCTCGAGCGCACGGGCGTCGCGGCGTGTGCGCAATTGCCCGTGCGCGTGCTTTCGGCGGGGCAGCGCCGGCGCGTGGCGCTCGCCCGCGTGCTCGCGATGCGCAGTCCCTTGTGGATGCTCGACGAGCCCTTCACCAATCTCGATGCGGCCGGCGCAGCGCTGGTGACCGACTTGCTGCGCGAGCATGTGAGTGCGGCAGGGATGGCGCTCGTAGTCGCTCACCATGACATCGCTCTGTCCGCGCGCCTGCGGCGGCTGGAATTGCAGGGATGAGCATGGCCGACCTCGGCGGCGGCCCGGAAGTGTCCGCGGTGGGTGCGATAGCACTCATCGTGCGGCGTGAGCTGCGTCTCAGTTTCCGGCGGCCCGAGCAAGTGCTGCAGCCCCTGGTGTTCTTTTTGATCGTTACCACGCTCTTTCCGCTCGGTTTGAGCCTGCAGCTGTCGCTCCTGCGAGACATGGCACCCGGTGTCCTTTGGGTGGCGGCGCTGCTATCGTCGCTCCTGTCGCTGGACTCCTTGTTCAAGGGCGACGCGGACGATGGAACTTTGGATCAGCTCGCGCTGTCCGGTCAAAGCCTGACGGCGATCGTCATAGCCAAGACCGCCGCGCATTGGCTGGTGAGCGGGGCTGCGCTGGTGCTGGTGTCGCCGCTCGTGGGAATCGCGCTCGGAATTCCCTTGAGCGTATTCCCGACCATGCTCGGCAGCCTGGCGCTCGGTACACTCAGCTTGAGCTGGCTCGGGGCCATCGGCGCGGGTCTTACGGTGGGGCTGAAGCGCGGCAATGTGCTCGTCTCGCTCGTCGTGCTGCCGCTCGCCATGCCTCTGCTGATTTTCGGAGCGGGCGCCACGGATCGCGCCGCGGCCGGGATCAGCTCGGCGGGAGCGCTGTATTTACTGGGCTCGTTATGCGTTTTTACATGTACTCTGGCGCCCTTCGCGGCCGCCGCGGCTTTGCGCATCACGCTCGAATAGGCAAGAACACGGACGCTATGTGGACTTGGTTTTATAGGCTCGCCTCTCCGCCTTCCGTCTATCGAACCGCCGCGGCGCTCACGCCGTGGTTCCTGACGGTGGCCATGATTGCGATCGCCTGCGGACTGATCGGCGGCTTGGCTCTGGCGCCGCCCGACTATCAGCAGGGCGATGCGTTTCGCATCATCTACGTGCACGTCCCGAGCGCGTATATGTCGTTGTTCTGCTATACGGCGATGGCAGTGGCCGGCGCGATCGGGCTGATCTGGCGCATCAAGATGAGCTATGCGCTCGCCGCGGCAACGGCTCCCATCGGCGCGTCGTTCACGGCGCTTGCCCTGGTCACGGGGTCGCTCTGGGGAAGGCCCATGTGGGGAACTTACTGGGCGTGGGACCCGCGTCTCACTTCTGAGCTGATCTTGCTGTTTCTATATGCCGGAGTAATGTCCTTACGGCCTGCTTTCGAGGATCCGGCGCGCGGTGATCGCGCCGCAGCGCTGTTGTCGATCGTGGGCGTCGTGAATGTCCCGATCATTCATTATTCGGTTCAGTGGTGGAACTCACTGCATCAGGGCGCCACGATTGCTAAAATCGGCAAGCCGTCCATGCCCGGGAGCATGTTGTGGCCGTTGTTGGCCATGCTGCTCGGCTTCATGTGCTTCTACGGGGCGGTCGTGTGCATGCGGTTGCGCGGTGAGGTGCTCAATCGGGAGCGCCAATCGGCCTGGGTGCGGGAGGCGATCAAGTCGTGAACTTTTGGGCCATGGGAGGGTACGCACGGTTCGTCTGGCCTTGCTTCGGTCTGGCGGGGCTGGTGCTCGTTTGGAATGTATGGTCGGCCCGCCGCTTTCACGCGGCGGCCCGCGTGCGTGCGCAGCGCGCGCTGCTCATGACGGATGATTAAATGACTCCCCGCCGAAAACGCCTGTTCGTAGTGCTCGCCATCTTGGGCGGCGTCGCGGCTTCCGTTTCGCTCGCGGTGGTGGCTTCGCGCCAGAACATCATGTTCTATTACGATCCGAGCCAGATCGCGGCCGGCCAGGCGCCGCTGCAGAAGCGCTTCCGCATCGGCGGCATGGTGGTGAAGGGCAGCGTTTCCCGCAAGCCCGGGGACCTGCAGGTGCGCTTCGTGCTCACCGACTTCGCCCACCAGGTTCCGGTCGAGTACACCGGAGTGCTGCCCGATCTGTTTCGCGAGGGACAAGGTATCATCGCACACGGCACCATGGGTGCGGACGGAGCGTTCGTCGCGGACGAAGTGCTCGCCAAGCACGACGAGAAATACATGCCGCCGGAAGTGGCCGCCTCGCTCAAGCAGAAGTCGGCGGCGGCCAACACCGCCGCCCCGAAGCCGACGGGCTAAAGGACGATTCATGGCCCCCGAGCTCGGCGTATTCGCTCTCATACTCGCCTTCGTGCTCAGTATCTCGCAGGCGTTCTTCGGCTTGGCCGGTGCTTGGCGCGGCAAACCCGAGTGGATGAGCGTTGCACGGCCGGCGGTGGCGGGACAGTTCGTGTTTGTCGCCATGGCGTTCGGCTGTCTCGTGTACTCATTCGTGAACAATGACTTCTCGGTGCTCTACGTCGCGCGCAACTCGAACACGAATCTGCCGCTGTTCTATAAAGTCGCGGCGCTGTGGGGCGCGCACGAGGGATCGCTCCTGCTGTGGATATCGATCCTCTCTTTCTGGAGTCTGGCGGTTGCCGCGTTCAGCCGGCAGCTTCCGGCCAGCTTCTCGAGCCGCGTGCTCGGCGTCATGGGGCTCATCAGCGGGGGCTTCCTGCTGTTCACGTTGTGGACCTCGAATCCCTTCGAGCGGCTCATGCCGGCTGCCCGCGACGGCGCGGATCTGAACCCGGTGCTGCAGGATTTCGCGCTCGCGATTCATCCGCCGATGCTTTACATGGGGTACGTCGGATTCTCCGTCGCCTTCGCGTTCGCCTGCGCGGCCATGCTCGAGGGCAAGCTCGATCAGACCTGGGCCAAGTGGACCCGGCCGTGGACCATTTTTGCCTGGGTGTTCCAGACCATCGGCATCGCGCTCGGCAGCTGGTGGGCGTACTACGAGCTGGGCTGGGGTGGTTGGTGGTTCTGGGATCCGGTCGAGAATGCCTCGTTCATGCCCTGGCTCGTGGGCACGGCGCTGATTCACTCGCTCAGCGTCACCGAGAAGCGCGGGATCTTCAAGAGCTGGACGCTGCTCCTCGCCATATTCGCGTTCTCGCTGAGCTTGGTGGGCACGTTCCTGGTGCGCTCGGGCGTGCTCGTCTCGGTGCACTCGTTTGCGACGGATCCGACCCGCGGCTTGTACATTCTGGCCTTCCTGGTGACCACCATCGGTGGCTCGCTCACTCTCTACGCCTGGCGGGCGCCGAAGCTCTATGTGCCCGGTGGTTTCGAGCCGTTCTCGCGCGAGTTTTTCCTGCTCGTGAACAACGTGATTCTCGTCAGCGTTGCGGGCCTCGTTCTGTGGGGAACGCTCTCGCCCCTGGTGTACGAGCTTCTGAACATCGGCAAGATCTCGGTCGGTCCGCCGGTGTTCGCCGTCATGTTCCTGGTTCCCATGTTGCCGCTCATGATTTTCCTGGCGATCGGCATGCACTCGGCGTGGCGCCGCGGCAGGCTCGTGACCGCCGCGCGGCCGCTGGGGTGGATGCTTGGGGCGGCGGTGCTGCTTTCCCTTGCCCTGCAGCTCGGCTACGGCAAGGTTCACTGGGTGGGGCTGGTCGGCGTGGTGTTCGGCATCTGGATCATTCTGTCGGCGCTCTTCGAGCCCGTGCGACGCTTGCGCCGCGGACAGACGCTCACGGCCGGCTTGATGGGAATGGCGATCGCGCACGCGGGTGTCGGTATCTTCGCGATCGGCGCGAGCGGAGTGGAGAGCTACAAGATCGAGAAGGACGTGGCTCTCAAGCCCGGCATGGCTTATTCCATCGCGGGATACGATTTCCATTTCATCAAGGCCGTCGACGTGCGCGGCCCGAACTACGATGCCGTGCAGGCCACGGTCGAGGTAACCCGCGGCGGCAAGCTCGTGACGACGCTCGAGCCGCAGAAACGACACTTCTGGGTCCAGCAGACCGACAACAGCCAGGCGGCGATCTCGGTGAACTGGTCTCGTGATCTGTTCGTCGCGATGGGCAACCCGCTCGGGGCGGGCGCCTGGAGCATGCGCATTCAGTACAAGCCGCTGGTCCGCTACATCTGGCTGGGCGCCATCATCATGGCGGTGGGTGGGATCGTGGCGGCGACCGATCGTCGCTATCGGTCGCGAGTGAAAGTCGCGTCGACTGATCCGGTACCGGGCGCACCGGAACCGAGCCCCGGGGCCGCCTGATGTGGAAGTTTCTTTTGCCGGTGGCGGCCTTCGGGGCACTCGCCGTGCTGTTTGCGTTCGGCCTGAACCCGAACCGCGACATCCATGCGCTGCCGTCGCCGCTCATCGGCAAGCCCGCGCCGCTGTTCAACCTGACCGATGTCATGGATCCCGCGCGCGTCGTGAGCAACGCCGCGCTCAAGGGACAGGTGTACATCCTCAACGTCTGGGGCACCTGGTGCTATGCCTGCCGGCAGGAGCACGCGGCGCTTCTCGACATTGCACGCCAGCATGTGCTGCCTATCGTCGGCCTCGACTACATGGATCAGCGTGAGAAGGCGCAGCAGTGGCTGACGCAGCTCGGCAACCCTTACGCGAGTGTCGCCTTCGACACGGACGGACGCACGGCGATCGATTGGGGTGTGTACGGTGCCCCGGAGACCTTCCTGGTCGATGGTCAAGGACGAGTCATCTATAAATTCATCTCCCCCATGACCCCCGAAGTCTGGCAGCACGACTTTTTGCCGCGCATCGAGGCGGCGCGCCGGAGCGGGGCATGAAGGGAGCGATGGCGGCGCGCGCGGCTTCGTCGGCGCTGCTTGCGGTTCTGCTCACCGCGCTGCTCGGTGCGGTGCTGGCCGCGGCGAGCACGGCGGTGCGCGCGCAGGCCCCGCGCGCGCTCGATGACTATGGGCAGCTACAGGACCCCGCGCTGCAAGCGCGTTTCGAGCACATCACGGTCCAGCTGCGCTGCCTCGTCTGTCAGAACGAGTCCATCGCGGACTCGAACGTCGAGCTTGCCTCCGACCTGCGTCGGCAGGTCCGCGAGATGCTTCTGGCCGGTCAGAGCGACGATGCGATCTTCAAGTTCATGACCGATCGCTATGGCGAATTCGTTCGCTTCAACCCGCCGCTCGAGACGAAGACGCTGTTCATCTGGGGGGCGCCATTTGTCATGCTGCTCCTCGGCGTGCTCATCGTTTACCGCATTGTGCGCCAGCGCTCGCGCATGCCGCTGGACGATGAGCCCGCGCCCGGACCGATGTAATCCATGACTACTTTCATCTTCATCGCGGCGGTGATGGCCGCGATCGCCGCCACGGCCGTCGCATTTCCGTTGCTGCGCAGCCGTCGAAGCCGGGTTACGGGCGCCCTCGCAGGGCTCGTCGTGATGGCGGCGGCGGCGGGCCTTTATCCGCTCTGGTCCAACTGGAACTGGCGCACGGCCATGGCCACGAAGCCGGCCGTGGACACGCAGGTGCTCGAGATGGTCGCGAAACTCGAGCGGCACATGAAGGATGCGCCGGATGACATCAAGGGCTGGTTGCTGCTCGGGCAATCCGATCTGGCGCTCGAGCGCGCCGACGGCGCCATCGACGCCTATGAGCACGCGCATCGCCTCGATCCCAATAACGTCGTGGCGATGCTCGGCCTCGGCGAGGCGTTGAGCGTCCGCGCGGGTGGCAATGTGACCCCGCCGGCCGGCGACCTGTTCGAGCGCGCGGTGGCGCTCGAGCCCGACAATCCCAGGGCATTGCTCTATTCAGGCTTCGGCGCGGCAACGCGCGGAGATCGCGCCACGGCCCGGCAACGTTGGCTCAAGCTCAAAGGCATGCATCCGCCGGCGGAAATCGACGCCATGCTGAACGATCGCATCGCCGAGCTCGGCACGTCCGATCTGGAGCAGGGACCTGTCGCCGCCGGTGCAGCCGGCGCCACGAGCCCCGCGGCGGCAACGGCCGCGCCGCCGCTCGGGACAGGAGCTGCGGGCTCTCCAGCGGCGCTTGCGACCGTGAACATCCGCATCGCGCCGGCGCTCCAATCGCACCTCACGGGCGATGTTCCCTTGTTCGTGTTCGCGCGCGAGCCTGGCGGGGGCGGCCCGCCGTTGGCGGCAAAGCGCCTGACGAGTGCCGCGCTCGGTTCCGAAGTGCGTCTCTCCTCGGCCGATTCCTTGATCCCAGGGCGTTCACTGGTCGCGGGTCAGAAGGTGTCCATCACTGCGCGAATCTCCTTCAGCGGCCAGCCGCTGCCCGCCGCCGGGGATTTGTATGGTGAACTTACCTATGATGTCGGCCACGACGGTGTGCGGGATCTCGTCATCGATCGAATTGCACAATAGGTTCTCATCATGAGTGTTGCGAAGAATTTGCTGGCGGGGCGCATCGTCGAGGACAACCTCTTTCCCTATCCGCGGCTGCGCGAGAAAGACCGGGAAGTGCTCGGCATGATGCTCGAGGCGATCGATGAGTTCCTCGCGCCGCGCCGCGAGGATTTCAAGCGCTGGGACCGGGACGCGGCGCAGCCGGCGGAGTTCATCCAAGGTCTGCGCGATCTCGGCCTGTTCGGCCTCATCATTCCCGAGGAAGAGGGCGGTCTCGGGCTATCGAACGCGGGCTATGCGCGCGTTCTCAGCCAGACCAGCTCCCATGACAGTTCCGTGTCGCTCACCATCGGCGCGCACAGCTCGATCGGCATGAAGGGCATCTTGCTGTTCGGCACGCCCGAGCAGCGCGCCCGCTATCTGCCGAAGCTCGCAAGCGGCGAGATGATCGCCGCCTTTTGCCTCACTGAATCGGGGTCGGGATCCGATGCGGCGTCGATTCGCACGCGCGCGGAGAAAGGCGCCGACGGCAACTGGACGCTGAACGGCGAGAAGATCTGGATCACCAACGGCGGCATCGCCGATGTCTATACGGTGTTCGCGCGCACCAGCTCCGAGGCGGGCAAGATCTCGGCCTTCGTCGTCGAGGCGGCGTGGCCGGGGGTGAGCCACGGTCAGCACGAGGACAAGATGGGTATCCGGGCATCCTCCACCACGACGGTGAGCTTCACCGATGTGAAAGTGCCGGCCGAGAACCTGCTCGACGCCGAAGGCAAGGGCTTCAAGGTTGCGATGGCCATCCTCAACAACGGCCGCACGGGGCTCGGAGGCGGCGCGGTGGGCGGTATGAAGGCGTTGATCGCGCTCGCCACGCAGCAGGCCCTCGCGCGCAAGCAATTTGGTGAGCCGATCGCCAATTTCGGATTGATTCGCGAGAAGCTCGCGCAGATGACGGTCGAATGCTTCGCCGCCGAGAGCGTGGTGTGGATGGTGGCGCATTACATCGATTCGGGGCTCGAGGACTATTCCACCGAGGCCGCGATCAGCAAGGTATACGCGAGCGAAGCCATCCAGCGCGCGGCCTACGAGGCCTTGCAGATCGCGGGGGGCAACGGCTTCATGCGGGAATTCCCCTACGAGGAGGCCGCGCGCGATTGCCGCATTTTGTCCATTTTCGAGGGCACGAACGAGGTGCTGCGGCTCTACATTGCCTTGTCGGGCCTGAAGGAGATCGGCAAGTCCTACGGGGAGCTCAAGGCCGCCGTCGACGACATCTTCAACAGTCCGATCAAAGGCTTCGGCGTGCTGGCCGACTACGCCGAGAAGCGCTTGACCCGCGCTACGGGGGTGGGGCGCGACAAGATCCTGGGCAAGATTCCGGCGCAGCTGCGCGAGGCCACCACGATCTACGAAAAATATACTGTGGAACTTGCGAAGGCTTCCGACTATCTACTACGTAAATATGGCAAGAGCATCGCCAGCCGCCAGCATGCCTTGAAGCGGGTGGCCGATATGAACATTGATTTGTTCGTTGGCCTTTGCGTATTGTCGCGAGCGGCAGCCCTTTCCGCCGAAAAGGGACAGGAAGGCGCGCAGGCCATGGTCATCGCCCACGCGTTCGCGCGGCAGGCGAAACGCCGATTGGCCCATAACATGCGCCGAATCGACCGGAACGAGGACGAGGAGATGGATCTCTTGGCGGGCTTCATCTTGGACAGAGGACGTTATCCGTGGGACATCGTTAAATGAGCATCTCGTGGGATGAGCGCGGGGAAACGCCGGCGGTGAGCGCCGGTGCTGACCGGGCATCGTGGTTGACGCCTCGCCGAGTCATGCTGATTTTCGCAGCGGCCGTCGCGCTGGTGGCCATCGCCATCGCCGCTCGATTGACCCACACGCTCGGGGTCAAGAAAGCGGTTGCGGGCCGCGTGGCGCCGGCCGTGACCGTCACAGAGGCGGGCCGGAGCGTCGCACCGACGACGGTGAGCATCACCGGCACCATCGGGGCGCGCTATGACACTCCGATCGGCGCGGAAGGGGACGCGGGCCGCGTGGAGGCCGTGTACGTCGAAGCCGGCGACCACGTCAAGCGCGGGCAGGTTCTCGCGCGCATCGATAGCTCCGTGCTGGCCCCGCAAGTCGCCAATTTGCAAGCCTCGCTCGACCTCGCCAGAGCCGAGTCCGACCTCGCCGCCGCGGAATATCGACGCGCGGTGGCCGTCGGCAAGTCGGGCGCGCTGTCGGTCGAGGAGACCGAACGCCGCCGCTCCAGTTCCGTCACGGCGGCTGCCAAGGTCAAGGTGGCTGCAGCGCAGCTCGCGGAGGCTCAGGCGCGCCTGGCCCGCGCCGAGGTGCGGGCCCCCGCGGACGGCGTGATTCTCACGCGCACGGTCGAGGTCGGACAGACCGTGAGTCCCGCCGGGAGCCCCTTGTTCCGCATGGCGGAGGGCGACGAGGTGGAGCTGCGCGGCGATGTCGCCGAGACGGACTTGCCGCTGTTGAAAGTGGGCCAGGCGGTGGACGTGCGGCTGACGGGCAATGACAAGGCGTATCCGGGACGGGTGCGCTTGCTCGGTGCGGTCATCGATCCGCAGACCCGTTTGGGCATGATTCGGGTCTCGCTCGCGCCCGATCCGAACCTGCGTCCCGGCGCTTTCGCGCGCGCCGAGGTGACGGTGAGCACCGCGCAGCGCATCGTACTTCCGCAGACCGCGGTGTTGACCGATGACAAGGGCAGCTACGTCCTCGTCGTGAACTCGGCCGACAAGATCGAGCGTCGGCCGGTGCACGTGTCGGGGATGGTGGAGAACGGCGTCACCATCGCGGACGGGGTGAGCGGTACCGATCGAGTCGTGGCCACGGCCGGCGCGTTTCTGCAAGTGGGCGAGAGCGTCAAGCCGGTCGCCGCGCCGGCGAGCGCGTCCTGAGGCAGTGAAAGTCGGTCGTTCATGAAGAACATCTCCGCGTGGGCCATCCGCCATCCTGTGACGCCGCTGGTGCTGTTCGCGGTACTCACCTTCATGGGCGTCGTGGCGTTCGTCCGGCTGCCCATCAACCTGAATCCCGACATCTCTTACCCCGTGGTGAACGTAACCATTTCGCAACCCGGCGCGGCGCCGACCGAAATGGAGACACAGATCGCTCAGAAGGTTGAGGGTTCGATCGCGAGTATCGGCAACATACACAACATGACGACCTGGATCATCGAAGGCCAGGTCAATATCGGCATCGAGTTCCAGATCGGCACACCCATCGATCGCGCCGTTACCGACGTGCGCGACGCGGTCACCAAGGTGCGCAACGATTTGCCGCAAGGAATTCTGGAGCCGCTCATTGAGCGGGTGAACGTCGACGGCGACGCGATCTCCTATTACGCGGTCACCACCACATCGCGCACGCCGGAAGAGCTCAGCTGGTTCATCGACAACACCGTCACCAAACGCTTACTCGCGGTTCCCGGCGTCGCACAGGTGTCGCGCAGCGGCGGCGTGAGTCGCGAGATCCGCGTCGAGCTCGATCCCGCACGTTTGCAGGCGCTCGGACTCACCGCAGTCGAGGTGAACGAGCAACTGCGGTCGCTGAACCTCGACGCGGCAGGTGGTCGCGCCGACGTCGGCGGCGGGGAGCAATCGATCCGGGTGCTGGGCGGCGCCAAATCGGCGGAAGATCTCGCCGACACGCAAATTATCGCGCGAGGCGGGCGCTTTTATCGCCTGCGCGACGTCGCCGAGGTGCACGACGGCATCGAGGAGGTGCGCTCCATCGCGCGCTTGAACGGCCGTCCGGCCACCGCCTTCGGCGTCTTCAAGGCCAAGGGCGCCTCGGACGTCGCCGTGGCGAAGGCCGTGCAGACGGAGCTCGACAAGATTCACCGCGAGAATTCCTTCCTGCAGATCACCCTCATCTCGACCACCGTCGAGCATACGCTGCGCACCTATCACTCATCGCTGAGCGCCTTCATCGAGGGCTCGATCCTCGCGGTGGGCGTCGTCTGGCTGTTCTTGCGCAGCGGCCGGGCAACCATCATTTCCGCCCTTGCCATTCCGCTCTCCGCCCTTCCGACGTTCGCATTCATGCAATGGATGGACTTCACCCTCAATCAGATCACCTTGCTGGCGCTCTCCCTGGTGGCCGGCGTGCTGGTGGACGACGCCATCGTCGAGATCGAGAACATCGTGCGCCACATGCGCATGGGCAAAAGCGGCTTCAAGGCGGCGCTCGATGCAGCGGATGAGATCGGCCTCGCTGTGGTGGCGACCTCATTCAGCATCATTGCCGTGTTCGTGCCGGTGAGCTTCATGGGCGGCATCGTCGGTCAATTCTTCAAGCAGTTCGGACTCACGGTCGCCGTCGCGGTGTTCATTTCGCTCATGGTCGCGCGGCTCATAACGCCGGTGCTCGCCGCCTACACCTTGAGCGGTGACTCGATGCCGCATGAGCAGGCCGACGGACCTGTCATGACCGCGTACTTGACGGCGTTGCAATGGTGCGCCCGGAACCGGTGGAAAACCGTCGGCCTGGCTTTCGTGTATCTGGCGGCATCCTTCGCCGTGGCGTTCCTCGTGCCGTGGACGTTCTCGCCTCCCGAGGATTACGCGAATACCCAGCTGCAGATCGAGCTGCCGCCCGGGGGCACGCTCGAGGACACGGCGCGCGTGTCGGCCGCGGCGGCTGCCGTGCTTCGCAAGTCGCCCGAAGTGACCAACATCATCGAATTCATCGGGTCGAGCGACGGTCTCATTCAGAATGCCGCGATCTACGTGAGCCTCGTCCCGCGCAGCCAGCGCTCGATGAGCCAGAAGCAGTGGGAACAGCAGATGATGCCCCTGCTCAACCTGGTACCCGACGGCCAGCTGTATTTTTCCGACAACGGGGGCGGGCGCGACCTGCAGTTCTACCTGACCGGCGACGACCCGCCGCTGGTCGAGGCAACCGCGCACCGGGTGATTGCCGAAATGCAGCAGCTCACCGACATCCGCAGCCCGCGCATCCGCGGCGATCTGCCGCGTCCCGAGATCATCGTGCATCCAAGATTCGATGTCGCGGCGCGGCTCGGCGTCAGCGTGGAGTCGATCAGTCAGACGATCCGCATCGCGACCCTGGGTGATTTGCCCCAGAACGGCGCCAAGTTCTCACTGAGCGACCGGCAGATTCCAATTCGCGTGAGCCTGCTCGAAAGCTCGCGCCGCGATCTGACGACCCTGGAGAACCTGCCCGTTCCGACCTCGTCCGGCGGTGCTGTGCCGCTCAAGACAGTCGCGGACTTGGGCTTCGGGCAGGGTCCCTCCGCAGTGCGCCGCTACAACCAGACGCGCCGCGTGTTCATCGAGGCAGACCTCAGTCCCGGCATCGAATTCGGAACAGCGAACAAGCAGGTCTATGCCTTGCCGACGCTCACGCATCTGCCGCAAGGCGTGCACCTCGTTCCGAAGGGCGACAGCGAGTATTTCGGCGAGATGATCAAGAGCTTCGGGCTCGCCCTCGGCGCGGGAATCTTGATGGTGCTTGCCGTACTCGTGCTCTTGTTCGTTCGTGTTTTTCAGCCCTTCACGATCCTGTCCGCGCTGCCGCTGTCCTTGGGGGGGGCGGCGCTCGCGCTGGTCGTGACGGGACAGCCGTTCTCGCTGTCGGTCGTCATCGGCATTCTGATGCTCATGGGCATCGTCGCGAAAAACTCCATCCTGCTCGTGGATTTCGCGATCGAGGAAATGCGCGCCGGAAAGTCGCGCATGGAAGCGCTGATCGAGTCCGGCCACAAGCGGGCGCGGCCGATCGTGATGACCTCCGTGGCGATGGTCGCCGGCATGCTGCCGGTGGCGATCGGCTGGGGCGGCGACAGCGAGTTCCGGGCACCGATGGCGATCGCGGTGATCGGTGGACTGCTCACTTCGACCGTGCTGACCCTGGTGGTCGTGCCCGCCGTGTTCACCATCCTCGACGACTTCGAGCGCTGGTTGGCACCGCGCGCGAGCAAGCTGCTCGCGCCCCCGCCCGGCAGCGTGAGCGGCGAGGGCGCTGCGCCCGCTTTGACGGCGCCCAGCGGCAGGGCGCTCGCGCCCCCCGCACCCGGCCGCGGTGCGGGCACCTAGAGCATCGACCTCGCAACGCGTTGCGTTGCACCAATCAAAATCGGGAACCTTCCCCTGCCGGAAGCGCTCATATCGTTTATGAAGGGCATCCCCTCGGGTTTGCTGTCTTTGCTGCCCATGCGGCGCTTCGGAGACCCGGCATTGCCGCGCCGCTCGATTCTGGACGGTCAGCGCCTCGCGCCGAGCGATCCGGCCATTTACGCCATCACCGATTTCAAGCGCGATTATCCGATGACCGTCGAGGCCGAGCGGCAGATCGACGATGCGCTCACCGACATGATTCACCTGGGAGTGCGGGCGCTGCTCGTCGCCAAGGATCAGCGCCTGGTGGGACTCGTGACCTCATACGACATTCAGGGCGAGCGCCCGATGCAGTTCCTGCAGTCCTCGAACTACAGCCGCCATCAGGACATACGCGTGATGGATGTGATGACGCCGTGGGACGAGCTGTTCGCCTTGGACTGGGAAAGCATCGAATCCGCGCGCGCCGGTGAGCTCCTGGCGGTGTTCGAACAGAGAAATCTCACGCACGTGCTGGTCATCGAGGTCGACCGCCAGACATCGCACGCCGTGGTGCGTGCCCTCGCATCCCGCTCGCGCTTATTGCGCCAGCTGGCGGGCTCCGGCTCAGCTCCTCTGGAACCAGGCCACCGTGCCGATGCCCGCGAAGGTCATCAGCAGCGAGCCGACAAGGTGCGCTCCGATCGCCATTAGCGCGACGCTCTTGCGTCCGGATTGCATGAGCATGACCACTTCAGCCGAGAACGTGGAGAACGTGGTGAGGCCGCCGCAAAATCCCGTGGTCAGAAACAACCGCCACTCCGGTGCGAACACCGGGTATTGGATGAAGAACGCCACGGCGACACCGATGATGTAGCAGCCGATGAGATTGGCGGCAAGCGTGCCGGGCGGAATTGCCGGAAACAATTTGTTCAGGAATATCGCGAGCACCCATCGCAACAGGCAGCCGAGCATCCCGCCGACGGCGACGGCCACGAGTGATCGCCACCAGATCATACCGCGACCCTCCTGACGCTGAACCAGTAGACGGGCGCGCCGACGGCAAGCAACGCCGCGCCCCAGGCCATGGGCTCGAGGCCTGCGCCGACGATGGCCCAGACCGAAAACACCGTCGCGAGCGCGGCGACGACCGCGATCGCAAGCGTTTTGCGCCGACGCACGGCGCGCCCGGCGCGCCACTGCAGCTTGAGGAGCGCGAGCGAACACAACGCATACAGCACCAGGCACGCCGTGGTCGACAGCAGCGTCATGAACGTGAATACCCTCACCATGGATTGCTGATAGAACATGAGGATCAATATCGAGACCAGCACGCTCGTGAACACGAGCGAGAAGATGGGCGTGAGGCGGCGCGAATCGCGGGAGAAAATACGCGGAAACACGCCGTTCTTGGCGAGCACGTTGGGCAGCTCGCCTTGCAGGAGAATCCAGCCGTTGAGCGCGCCAAAGCCGCTGATCGCGGCAAATACGGCGAGCACCTTGCCGGCTCCCACGCCCCAGAAGTGCGTGGCGACGTCGACAAACGGCGCATTGGAGGAGGACAGCTGCGCCGGCGGCACGAGCAGGAGCACGGTGGTGCAGGCGATGACGCAGATCAGCGCGGTCACCGCCGTGCCGACCAAGGTGGCGCGCGGGATGGTGCGTCCCGGATCGCGCACCTTGCTGGCCGGAATGGTCGCGGACTCGAGGCCGAGCAGCGCCCAGAGCGTCTGCGTCGCCGCCGCGGTGGTCGCTCCGGTAGAGAGGGGGATACCGGCCGCCGCCTTCACGGTGGCCGAGCGCACCGCGAAAAGACCGAGCAGCGAGATCGCGATCAGAGGCATGATCTTCAGCACCGTCGTCACACTTTGCACCCGTCCGGATTCCTTGATCCCGTAGCAGTTGACCAAGGTCAACAGCCACAGCGCGAACAGAGTAACCCCGACCGAAGCGCCCGGCACGTTCGCGATCCACGGCATCAGCGGCGTGAGATAGCTGACGGCACCGGTCGCGATGGCGACGTTGCCCACCCAGATGGAGATCCAATAGCCCCACACCATGAGGAATGCCGTCAACGGACCGAAGGCGTTCTTGACGTAACCATACGGACCGCCGGCGTGTGGAAAGGATCGACTCAAGCTAGCGAACACCACGGCGAGCAGCAGCGCGCCGGCGGATGTGAACCCCCAGGCGACCACGCTATTGAGGCCATAGGGAGCCAGCGAGGCGGGTAGCAAGAAAACGCCGGAGCCGATGGAATTGCCGACCACCAACGCGACGCACATCCAAAACCCGAGCAGCGGGGCGCGCGCGGGTGGGGTCATGAGGAAAATCGCATCGGCCCGATCCTAATCGGTTTGCCGGGCCGACGCAAAGCACCGCTCGGCTCCCACCGAAGGCGCGAGGGCACTATCATGTCGCGGTTCGGTCTACGTGTGCATGCAATCGAGGATGAGGACAAGCTTGAGATACGCGTTGTTGCTGATGGCCGGCCTGTCGTCTTTGTCTCCGCTTGCGGCGCCCTCGGACGCCGCGGGACAGTCCTATGGGATCGCTTCCCATATCGCGGCGCATCCGTATCTGCGCATGCCGGCCCGGTCGGACGGGCCAATTCCCAAGCTCTTGTCACAGACCGGCGCATTCAAGGATACGGCCCATATGGTGCCGAGCGAAGAGCTCATACCGTACGATTTGATCGTTCCCTTTTGGTCGGACGGCGCCCAGAAACTGCGATGGATCGCCATCCCGGCCGGGAAGATCGAATTCTCACCGACCGGCGAATGGGTCTTTCCCGAAGGTACCGTGTTCGTGAAAACCTTCGAGCTGCCCATCGATGCACGCGACCCGAAATTGAAGCGTCGGCTCGAGACGCGTCTGTTGATGGTGCAGGGGAGGCGCTCGGTATACGGCGTGGTCTACAAGTGGCGGCCGGACTTGAGCGATGCGGACTTGCTGCCCGATAGCTTGACCGAAAGCGTGCCGATCGCGAACTCGGCGGGTGAGACGCACTCGCAGAACTGGTACTACCCGAGCCGCAAAGACTGCATCACCTGCCACACCAAGCTCTCGGGTGGCGTGCTCGGCGTCAAGTCGCGCCAAATGAATCACGACTTCGCCTACCCGTCGGGCGTCTCAGACAACGAGCTGCGCGAATGGAATCACCTGGGATTGTTCGCAACGCCCCTTCGAGAAGCGGACATCAAGGACTTGCCGCGGCTCGCGGCGCCCGGCGATGAGTCGCGCAGCGTTGAGGATCGTGCACGGTCCTATCTCGACGCGAACTGCTCGCAGTGTCACCGGCCGGGCGGCACGGTGGCGGGGTTCGATGCGCGTTACGACACCCCGCTCGACCGTCAGGAACTGGTGAACGGCCCCGTACTGATTGACGAGGGCATCGATCGTCCGCGCATCATCTCGCCGCACGATATCTGGCGATCGATCGCTTATATGCGCATCGACACGGTGGGCGACATCCGCATGCCGCCGATCGACCGCGAGACCATCGACGAGCACGGTGTCGCCCTGATGCGCGAATGGATCGAGAGCATGCCGGGCCGAGCCGTGCTGGCTCCGCCGGTGATCGAGCCCGCGGGCGGCACATTCGACAAGCCCGTCGAGGTCCGCCTGACCGACACCTCGGCGGACGCGGATATCCGCTATACCCTGGACGGCAGCGTCCCGGGCCCCTCGGACGCGCGCTACGACAAGCCGCTCGTGCTGTCGGGTCCGGCGGTGGTGCGGGCGAGGGCGTTCAAGGACGGATTTACCCGCAGCATCACAGCGCAGGAAGTGTTCGTGGTCGCGCAGTGATGGCCGCGCGGCGCGAGAAGGCGCCCCGGGGCCTAGTTGGCCGCGACGATTGCGACCGACCAAGGGCTCTTGCCGGTCTTGACCCGACGGACTTCCTGATTGCTCTTGAGATCGACCACGGAGATGTCGTCCGACGGACCGTTGGCGGTAAACAGGTACTTGCCGTCCGGCGAGAGGGCCATGCCCCAGGGCCGCGTGCCTACCTTGATGTTCGCTACGATGTCATCGCTGTGCACGTCGATGACCGACACCGTACCTAGGCGGCCGTTACTCACGTACAGATAGCGGCCATCGCCGCCGATTTTCAAGCTCATGGGACGCGCACCGGCCGGCAAGGTGATGGTCTTGACGGGCGTAAACTTGTTTGAATCGATCACGTTCACGAGTCCGACGGATTCCGAGGGGACGAACGCGATCCCCGCGCTCGGCAGAAACGCCACGGTGCGCGGCCGCGGCGGGACCTTGAAGTGGCCGATCACCGTGTAGCCGGTGGTCTCGATGGCGTACACGTCGCCGCCGCTCTCGCAGGTTACGTAGAATTGCTTGCCGTCGGGCGTCGCGACGACTCCCTCGGGTTCCTCACCGACGGGAATGATGTGCTCGACCTTGCCTTTGGCGATGTCGACCACACTCGCCGACTTGGTGTCCTCGTTCGACACGTAGAGCTGCGTTCCATCCTTGCTCAGCGCAAACTCCTCGGGATCGGAGCCGGCGAAAATCTTGCCCTTGAGCTTGCGGGCCGAGAGATCGACGATACCGATGCCGTCGGCGCTTTTGTCGGATTCGGCGTCATTGTCGTCATCGTCGCCGCCGCGTTTGAAAATCGGATTGCCGTGGGCGTCGAGTTGCGGGGGCGCGGCGACCGGCGTGCCGCTCACGGCGACGTACACCAGCTTGCCGTCGGGACTGGCGTGAATGCCCCTCGGCCGCTTGCCGACCGGGATGGTGGCGAGCACCGAGTAGTCGGCGCCGCTGATCACGGTGACGTCGTTCGAGCGCTCGTTGGATACCACGATCTGGTACGACGCGGCGCTCGCGGCCCGCGATAAGCCGGTGACCGCAAACAGGCCCGCGAGGGCGGCAAGAGTAAGCGCCGCAGGCACCCGGCCCGAGGCCTGCCTCGAGCGGGTGAGCGAATGTCTGGCGGTGGCCATCTGCTGTTTTTCCTTGAAATTACGAGCTCTGCCGAGCGCAACCGTGCTTGCCAGAGGGTGCCGTTTCGACCGTTCAATTGCAAGCGCAGCGCCCGCCGTGGCGTGGCCGCGATATAATTGTTACGGGTCGCGCATGGCTTCCTTCGACAAAGGGCATTCCGCATGAAGAAACATCACATCAAGACCGATCTACCCGGACCCAAGGCGCGCGAGCTGCTGGCGCGCGATGCTCTGGTGGTCTCGCCCTCGTATCCGCGGGAATATCCCTTCGTCATGTCGCACGGCAAGGGCGCGCAGGTCTGGGACGTCGACGGCAACCGCTTCCTCGATTTCGCGGCCGGCATCGCGGTGTGCAGCACCGGGCACAGCCATCCGGTGGTGGTGCAGGCGATCAAGGATGCGGCGGAGCGCTTCCTGCACATCTCCTCGGACTACTGGCATGAAGGTCAGGTGCGACTCGCGGAGCGCATGAACGATCTCGCGCCGATCGAGGGTCCGGTTATGAGCTTTTTCGCACAATCCGGGACGGAAAGCGTGGAGGGTGCGCTTAAGCTCGCGCGCGATGTCACCGGGCGCGGACGCTTCCTCGGATTTCTCGGCGGCTTTCACGGCCGCACCATGGGCTCGCTGTCCTTCACGTCGAGCAAGTACACCCAGCAGAAAGGCTTCTTCCCGACGATGCCGGGCGTCACTCACGTGCCCTATCCCAACAATTACCGGCCGCTGTTCGCCGGCGCCGACCAAGGGCAGGCGGTGCTGCGCTACATCGAGGAGGAGCTGTTCGTGCGCAATGTGCCCGCGGGCGAAGTGGCAGCCGTACTCATCGAGCCGATCCAGGGGGAGGGTGGCTATCTCGTTCCGCCGGACGGGTTTCTGGCGGGCCTGCGGCAGCTCTGCGATCGGCACGGCATTTTATTGATTTTCGACGAGGTGCAGTCGGGCGTCGGCCGCACCGGCAAGATGTTCGCGGCGGAGCACTGGGGGGTGGAACCGGACATCATGACCCTCGCCAAGGGCCTGGGATCGGGGTTGCCCATCGGCATGGTGGTCGCCAAGCGCAGCATCATGCAGAAGTGGACGCGCGGGGCGCACGGCAACACCTTCGGCGGCAACCCCGTGTGCTGCGCGGCTGCGCTCGCGACCCTCGATCTGATCGAGCGGGAATACTGTGCGAACGCCGCCAAGGTCGGCAGCTATTTCATGAAGCGGCTGCATGCGCTCGCCCAAAAATACCCGGTGATCGGTGAGGTGCGCGGCAAGGGATTGATGCTCGGCATGGAGCTCGTCCTCGATCCCTCGAGCAAGGCGCCCGCGAAGAAGCTGTGCGACGCCCTGATCAACCGCGCCTACCGAAACGGCCTGATGTTGTTGATGTGCGGCCAGAGCACGGTGCGCTTCATGCCGCCACTCACCATCGGCGAGGCGGACGTCGACGAGGCGATCGAGTTGTTGAGCCTGTCGCTCGATGAGGTGCTGGCGGATCAGCGTCCGCAGGTCGATCGAGGGGTCGCTGCGGTCTGACCGGGCCGCGATTGGCCGCTCACTCGTTCAGCCGCCCGTATTTCTTGAGGACGGCGCGCAGCTGGTCGTGGGGAAGCGCGATGACTTTGTGATCGTCCACGCCGAGCATGTCGTGCGCGGCGATCATCGCGTTCACGATCGCTTCCTCGGTGGCTTCGACGGTGGCGCGAAACACGGGGTCGAGCAGGTCGTTCGGCAGCATCTTGAGATCGACCACGTGATCCGCCGCGGCGGCGCCGGAATTGGCCGTCGAGAACGCGATGAAGATGTCGCCCGAGCCGTTGCCCGAGATACTGCCGTTGCGGCCGAGTCCGAGCGTCACGCGCCGGGTGAGCCGTTTCAGCTGATGGGCGAGGAGCGGTGCGTCGGTTGCGACGACGACGATGATGGAACCGAGCTCTTGCTTGTCCGAGGGGATGAATGCATACGGCTCGGGAGCGGCAATTTCGCGCCCCACATTGATGCCCGCGATGCGTAGATTGTCGCGCGTTCCGTAGTTGCACTGCACCAGCACACCGATCGTGTAGCCGCCGTTCTTCGCACTCAGGCGTCGCGAGGAAGTCCCGATGCCGCCCTTGTAGCCGTTGCAAATCATCCCGGTGCCGCCGCCGACGCTGCCTTCCTCGACGGCACCGCCATGTGCGCCGTCGAGCGCGCGATAGACATGCTCGGGCTTGACGTGAAAGCCGTTGATGTCATTCAGCCAGCCGTCCCAGGTTTCAGCAACCACAGGCAGCGACCACCAGTCATCGTCCGGACCCGGATTGCCGTGCGCCACCCGCCATTGGATGACGGCGTCGCGCACGACGCCGACGCTGTGCGTATTGGTGATCATCACGGGACCGTCGAGAAACCCCGATTCCTCGATCCAGGCGGTTCCGGTCATCTCGCCATTGCCGTTCTGCGCGAACCAGGCGCCGAACACCGGATCCGAGATCGAGTCAGCACCGCGCGGCAGGACGGCCGTGACGCCGGTGCGCACGGGACCCCGGCCGACTTTCAGCTTGCCGGACCCCGAGATGAGCGTGGTGTGGCCGACCAGGACGCCCGCGACGTCGGTGATGGCGTTGAGAGGTCCCGGAGTGCCGTCGAAGGGAATGCCGAGATCGCGCGCACGCGGTTGCGGCAGAGCGCTGGCCGGAGCCGCCGGAGCCGGTTTGCGAGCGGCCGCAACTGGCGCCACGCCCGGCAGGGCTATGAGCGCGCAGAGCAGGACGCGACGCAATCGAGTGAGGCGCATGGTTCGCTTCCTTGATCTTCGTTATCAGTGCCGGCGGGGCCGCGGCGCGGGGAGCGATGGTACACTCGAGCCGATGCCGCGCAGCCGCTTGACCATTCTCGCAGTACTCTCGCTTTTTGTCTGGGCTATTCCCACGCCGGGTCACGCAGCGGAGGAGAAGAAGCTCTTCATCTACAACTGGAACGATTTCATCGGCCCCGACACCATCGCGCAGTTCGAACGGCTCACCGGGATCAAGGTCACCTACGACGTTTACGATGCCGAAGAGACCATGGAGGCCCGGTTACTCGCGGGGGGCTCGGGATACGACCTGGTGAGCGCCTCCTCGGACTACTTCAGCCGCGAAATCAAAGCGGGAGTCTACGAAAAGCTCGACAAATCGAAGCTTCCCAACTTGAAGAATCTCGACCCACGTATTCTATCGGTCCAGGCGGCCTACGACCCGAACAACGCCCATGCGGTGCCCTACCTGCATTCCATCAACGGCTTCGCCTACAACGTCGACATGGTCAAGGCGCGCATGCCGAATGCACCGGTGGACAGCCTCGACATGCTGTTCAAGCCGGAAGTCGTCGCGAAGTTTGCCGACTGCGGGGTTACGTTTCTCGATTCCCCCGAGGACGTCATCCAGCTCGCGCTCAACTACCTGGGTCTCGATCCGAACACCACGCGGCGCGAGGACTTCAAGGCCGCCGAGGAGCTGCTGCTCAAAGTGCGCCCGTACATCCGATCGTTCGACTCTTCCGAGTACATCAACGGGCTCGCGAACAAGGAGATCTGCGTCGCCATGTCGTGGTCGCCCGACTATGCGATATCGCATGCACGCACCCGCGCGGCGGGCATCAAGGTGAATCTTGCATTCACGGTGCCCAAGGAAGGCGCTAACGAGACGTTTTCATCGCTCCTCATCCCCGCGGGGGCGCCGCACCCCGAGGCCGCCTATCAATTCATCAATTTCATTCTTCGTCCCGACGTCATCGCTGCGGTCACCAATGCCATCTATTACGGCAACGACAACATCGCTTCCCGGCCTCTGGTCAATCCGCGCATTCTCGCCGACGAGACGCTCTATCCCACGCCCGAGATCGAGGCGAGGCTTTATAAATCCGCGGAGATCGATGCGGCCACCGAGCGCCTGCGCACGCGCACGTGGACGCGGATCAAGACCGCAAAGTGAGGTTGGCGTGCTAGATGACACATCGCATGTGGGCCGCATCGTCCGATTCACGCAAATGAAGGACGGGACCCGCGAGGACTACGAGCTGCTCGAGCATCACGAGCGCGACTACTTGCGGATGCTCCCCGACCGCATTCTGCGCGCACTCGAGGCACTGCAGAGCGGGCTCGGGGGCTATCCCGTCACGCGCCTGGAACACTCTCTGCAGGCGGCGACCCGCGCGCGGCGCGACGGGGCTGATATCGAGATGATCGTGGCTGCGCTCATCCACGACATCGGCGACGATATAGCGCCCTTCAATCACGCGGAAATCGCGGCTGCGGCCCTGCGCCCGTTCGTGCGGCCGGAGGTGACGTGGATCGTCGAGCAGCACGGCCTCTTTCAGAGCTACTACTACGCGCATCACCTGGGCGGCAATCGCCACGGCCGCGACAGGCATAGCGAGCACCGCTGGTATCAGGCGTGCGAGGACTTTTGCGCAAACTGGGACCAGAGCTCGTTCGATCCGAGCTACGTGTCAGATCCGCTGCAGTCGTTCGAGCCCCTGGTGCGCGAGATTTTCACCCGCAAGGCTTGGGATCCGCGCTACGTCGGAGCTAGCCGATAGGCTAGCCGACCTTCCTCAGCGCTCGGCCATCTGCGCATCCAGCAGCCGCTGCCGCTCGGTGCGGCGCATGAGATAGCCGGCGGCCAGCACGCAAATACCGACCAAACAGATGATCAGGCTCGCGAGGGCGTTGATGTCCGGGCTCACGCCGAGCTTCACCTTGGAGAAAATCACCATCGGCAGGGTGCTCGCGCCGGGCCCTGAGACGAAGCTCGAAATCACCAGATCGTCCAATGACAGCGTGAAGCTCAGGAGCCAGCTCGAGGCGAGCGCGGGCATGATGATGGGAAGGGTTGTATCGACGAACGCACGCACGGGGCCTGACCCCAAGTCCATGGCGGCTTCCTCCAGCGAGCGGTCGGCGCTCGCGAGCCGCGACTGCACCGTGATGGTGACGTACGCCGTGCAGAATGCGATGTGTGCGATGGCAATGGTGGTGAAGCCCCGATGCGGCCAGCCGATCACGTGCAGCATGGAAATGAACAGCAAGAGCTGTGTGATGCCGGTGATGATTTCAGGCATCACCAGCGGCGCATTCACCATGCCGGTGAGCAGCAGCCTTCCGCGAAACCGGCTGAAGCGCACCAGTGCGATGGCCGATAGCGTGCCGAGAATCACGGCTCCCGTCGACACGACGACGCCGATCTGCAGCGACAACCAGGCGGCATCGAGGATCTGATCGTTGTGCACGAGCTGACGGTACCAGCTGGTCGAGAATCCGCCCCAGACGCTCACGAGGGCGGAGGCGTTGAACGAATACCCGATCAGCACGATGATCGGCAGGTAGAGGATGCCGATACCGATGCACAGGATGGAAATGAGCAGCGGTGAAGGGCGGTTCTGCACCTCAGGCCTCGAGTTGCTTGGTGTTGTAGTGCTGATAGACGGCGATCGGGCCGACCAGGAGCACCAGGAACGCCACGGCGACCGCGGAGGCGACCGGCCAGTCGCGATTACCGAAGAACTCGTCCCAGAGAACGCGGCCGATCATGAGATTATCGGGGCCGCCAAGGAGCGTTGGGATGACGAACTCGCCGACCGCGGGAATGAACACCAGCATTGAGCCGGCGATGATCCCCGGCATGGACAAGGGGAGCGTCACGTCGAGGAACGTGCGCCATGGCGGGCTGCCGAGGTCCGCCGCCGCTTCGAGCAGCGGGTATTCGAGCTTCTCCAGCGTCGCGAACAGCGGCAGCACCATGAAGGGCAGATACGAGTAAATGATGCCCAGATACACGGCCAAGGTGGTATGCATGATCTTGAGCGGCTGATGGATGATCCCGAGCCACAGCAGCGCCGAGTTGAGGAGCCCGGTCTCGCGGATGATGCCCTCCAGCGCGTAGACCCGCAGCAGGAACGAGGTCCAAAACGGTAAGATGATGATGAGCAGGAGCACGCTCTGCGTGCTCTTCGACGTGCGGGCGATCGCATAGGCCATGGGATAACCCACGGCGAGGCAGATGAGCGTGGAGAAGAACGCCGTCCTGATCGAATAGATGTAGGAGAGGCCGTAGACTTCGTCGGTGAACAGATACTGGAAGTTGCTCAGGCTCAGCGTCAAGTGGATGTGCCGATCGGGACTGATCGATAGAATGTCGGTGAAGGGGGGGACGCGCAGCGCCGTGTCGGCAAAGCTGATCTTCAGCGCGAAGGCGAATGGAATGAGAAAAAACACCAAGAGATACAGCATCGGCGGCAGGATGATGAACCACTTGCCGTGCCGCATCAGCCACTCGCCCCGACCTCGCGATCCCGCGATCGAGTCCTTGACGCCATCGATACCGTCCCTCATTCCCCGTCAGCCCCCCGCGTGAGCGTGCGCAAGAAAAAACCCCCGGCCGGCGGCGCGCCGCGCGCACGCGCCGCGCGCGGCCTGCAACGGCAACGCTTGATCGACGCGTGCATCTCGGCCCTGCACATACACGGCCCGTCGCGGACCACGGTGGAAAAAGTGGTCGCGATCGCCAAAATGTCTCCCGGCATCGTCCGTTTCTACTTCGATTCCAAGGCCGCGATGATGGTCGCCTCGTTGCAATTCCTCGCCACGGAATTCGAGGAGAGGGTTCTGCAGCCGGTCGCCCGACTGAAGCCGACTCCAGTGCCGGCGCTCGAGCTCCTGGTCGATCTTTATCTCGATCCCGAGATTGCCAGCCCGCGCAAGGTCTCCGTTTGGTATGCCTTCTGGGGCGAAGCCAGCTCGCGGCAGGAATACTACGACATTTGCGGACAGAAGGACGAGAGCTTCGCCGCGCTGGTGCGCGAGCTCATCGGTCGGCTGATCGACGAGACCTCGCAACCGCAACTCGATCCCGACGGGGTCGCGCTCGGCCTCATCGGGGTGCTCGAGATGCTCTGGCAGGATTTTGCATTCCGTTCCGAGGAAGACATCGATCGGGCGGCGGCCAAGCGGCGCTGTATGGCGTATCTGCGCTCGGTGTTTCCCGGCCAGTTCGTACAATCTCCCGGCGCTCGCGAGCCCGCGCCGCGCGCCGCCGGCGCCGGGGGATTCGCCGGGTGGGCGTATGGCAATCCGCGCGCCGCGTTGCTCGAGCGCGACGCACTGTTTCGCTCTACCTGGCAGGTCGCGGCGCACCTCGCGCAGCTTCCTCGCGCGGGCGATTTCGTGACGGCGGATCTCGGCGCGGAGCGCGTCGTGGTGGTGCGCGATGCCTACGGCAGCCTGCAGGTGATGCGCAATAGCTGCCCGGAAGTGCCCCACGCCTTGGTGGCGGAGGCTCGCGGACATGCCGCCGGCACGTTCCGGTGCCGAACGCATGGTCTCGAGTTCGATTTCGAGGGCCGCTGCGTCGGCGGGGGACAGGGCAATCTGACGAAACTGGGGTTGCATACCGCCGATGAGCTGGTCTGGGTCGGAGCGCTCCGGGCCGAGCATCCGCCGCGACGACCGGCACCGGGCGGCAACCTGCCGAGCGGACGCGAGGCGCCGGCGGGCACCGCAATGACCGTTGCGGAGCGCGAGATCGCGGTCGCCGCGAACTGGAAACTCCTCGTCGAGCAATGGCTCGAGGCTGTGCCGGCGGAGGCGGCCGCGGCGGCCACGGCGGATTCCATCACCTGGTCTTCGCGCCCTCTCGAGGGCGGGACGAGCTTCAGCGCGCGCTGCTATCGATCGCTCGTCAAGAACGCGGGCGACGAGGTCTGGCTGCAGCGCTTCGTCGCGCCGAACCAATTGCTGCAATGGCGTCCCGACGGACTCACGGTCATCCAGGCGATCCCCGCATCGCCGCAGACCTGCCGCCTGCGGCTCATTTGCGTTGCCCGCATGCCCGAGGGTCCCGAGGTGCGCGCGGGCCACTACCTCGCCACGAGGCTCACGCACTGGACGCGGGCCACGACGCGCGCGGTGGCTGAGTCCGCGCAGCGCGGTGTAACGGACTTCGGATACAAAGCCGGTGCGGGTCTCGCGCCCGCCCTGAGCTGGTTTCGTCGTTATCTGACGGCTCGTGTGCCGGCACTCGCGCTCGAGCGACCACCAAGCTAGCGGAATTCACTATAATCCGTCCGCCGCATCACCGGTTGCGGCGTCTTCTGGAGAACGCAATGAATCTGGCTTCCTTGAGCACCAGCGATTGGCAGGGCCGCGCGACGCGCGCCCGTTACGAGACACGTCACTTCATCGACGGGAACTTCGTCGACTCGGTCAAGAAGGGCCGCTTCAATGTGGTCAATCCCGCGACCGGCACGGTGCTGTGCGAGGTCAGTGCGGGCACGAAAGAGGACATCGATCTGGCCGTGGCGTCCGGCCGCAAGGCCTTCTACTCGAGGGTGTGGAGTCGCAAGGCGCCGCGCGAGCGCATGGCTGTGCTCACGGCCTTCAGCCAGTTGATCAAGGAAAACACCGAGCGCTTCGCGCTGCTCGATACGTTGTGCATGGGCAAGCCCATCACCGATATGGTCAGCATCGATGTGCCGGCGGCGGCCCTGAATTTCGCCTACTTCGGCGAGCTCATCGACAAAATCGACGGCCAGGTCACGGCCACGGCGCAGGATGCGTTTCATTACATCCTGCGCGAGCCGCTCGGTGTCGTCGGCTGCATCGTGCCGTGGAACTATCCGTTGCTGATGGCGGCTTGGAAGGTCGCGCCGGCGTTGGCGGCGGGAAACTCCGTGGTCCTCAAGCCGGCGGAGCAATCGCCCCTCTCCGGGCTCTTGATGGCGGAGCTGTTCGTGGAAGCCGGCGGACCGCCTGGGGTGTTCAACGTCGTGAACGGTCTCGGCGAGGCCGCCGGTGCGGCGCTCGCGCTGCACATGGACGTCGCCAAGATCGCTTTCACCGGCTCGACGGAGATCGGCAAGCAGATGCTCGTGTATGCGGGACAGTCGAACATGAAGCGGGTGGCGCTCGAGTGCGGCGGGAAGACGCCGCAGATTTTCCTGCGCGATCTGCCCGACCTGGATGCGGCGGTCACGTACGCCATCAACGGCATTTACGGCAATATGGGCGAGGTCTGCAACGCGGGCTCGCGGCTGCTGATCGACAAGCCGATCGCCAAGCAGTTCATCGAGCGCTTCATCGAGAAGGGCAAGGATGCCTACCGAGCAGGCGATCCGTTGAATCCCGCGACGAACATGGGGCCCATGGTCACGGCGGCGCACCGTTCGCGCGTGCTGAGCTACATCGACAAGGGCAAGCGCGAAGGCGCCCGGCTCGAGTTCGGCGGCGGCTCCCCCGACTTGCCCGGCGCTTATGTCAATCCGACTCTCTTTTCGGGCGTGCAGAACGGCATGACCATTGCGCAGGAGGAGATCTTCGGCCCGGTGGCGGCGGCCATCGAGATCGACGGCGTGGCGGAAGGGCTCAAGGTCGCAAACGACTCGATCTACGGCCTGGCGGCCTCGGTCTGGACTCGGGATCTGACCGTCGCTCACAAGACGGTTCGGGACCTCGAGGCGGGCGTCATCTGGGTGAATTGCTTCGATCACGGCGACATGACGCAACCGTTCGGCGGCTACAAGCAATCCGGACAGGGGCGCGACAAGTGCGTTGAGAGCTTGATTTCCTATACGCAAACCAAGTCGGCCTGGATCAATCTCGGCTAGGAGGCCGCGCTTCGGGGAACGCATGATCGAAGCGTCGTGCCATTGCGGTCGTGTCCATATCGGCGTCCCGCAGGCGCCGGAAATGGTGAACGACTGCACATGCTCGATTTGCCGGCGTTACGGCACGCTGTGGGCGTATTACTCGCCGCGGCTTGTCGAGGTCTCGCCCGCCGGCGGCGCCACCGACATTTACCAGTGGGGCGAGCGGCGCCTCGAGTTCCATCGCTGCAAGGATTGCGGTTGCATCACGCACTGGGCGCCGGTCGACAAAAGCTACGATCGAATGGGGGTGAACGCCGGCCTCATGCCGCCGGAAGTCTTGGCGGCGGCGCATCGCCTGGTGGATAACGGCCGAAGCCGCTAGGCGAACCGCTCGGGCGGATCTGCCAGCCGGAATTCGGGGATACGCTCACGCAGGAGAGTGTGGAACTCGTACATGTAGCCTTCCAGTCTCGATAGCGGACCGGGCCGGTAGCTGCTCGAGGCGAGGCCCCGCTGCACACGTGCGCACAGCCACTTATCCTCGTTGTTCACTTGCGTGTTGATGCGGTTGGATAGAAATCGCGCGGCGCGCAGTGCCGGACTCGGATCGGGAAGGCCGAACGTCGTACCCCGCACGATGCACTTGCCGGGACCTCCGGGCAGGAGCTGAAAGAAGTCCATCTGATCGGGGAATACGTCGATGCCTAAGTTCGGCAGCGCACTGTAGAAGCGCCAGCAGCCGCGCAGCTTCTCCGGCAGGTGGTTGGTCGCCTCGCCGATGATGCTCTGATAGGCGCGCTCCGACCAACGCGAGGAAGGCTGTTTGCGCATCCAGCTCAAGCCCCGCGCGACTCCGGGGACTTGAGCCTGGTCCTCGTAGTCGGGCGTGAACATGCGATACAACCCCGGATGGCCGATGGGCACGTGATAGGACTCGAGATAATTGTCCATCGCGATTTTCCAGTCGACGTTCCAGACGTCCGTGGAAATGGGCGCGAGCGGCACCATGTCCTCGAAGCGATAGGGCGCGAGCTCCTCGGCGAGCTTCCCCCAGGTCTTGGCAACCGGCGGCGGATCGCCCGCGAGGCACACGAAGACGAACCCGAGCGCCGTGTCGACCCGCACCGGTCGCAGGCTGTGCTCGGCACGCTCGAGACCCGGGAAGGTATCGCGCAGGGGCACGCCCACGAGGCCGCCGTCCTGGCGGTAGCTCCAACCGTGATAGGGGCAGGTGATGGTCGCGGCGCAGGTCCCGGCGCCGTCGAGCAGGCGTGCGCCGCGGTGCCGGCACACGTTGTGGAACGCCTTGATGGAGCCGTCCTTGTCGCGCAGGACGAAAACGCTCTCCGGACCCAAATCGAAAGTCTCGTAATCGCCCGGTCGAGGGATCGAGTTAATATGACAGACGATCTGCCAGCTCGGCATGAGCACCCGCTCGATTTCGAGCGCGGTGAGTGCCGGATGGCCGTACACCCAGGCAGGCAGCGCCCGGTGGCTCGGAACGGTGATTTCGGGGGCGGGAGCGGCGGCGTCGAGCTTCGTGGCGGACTGGCCGGTCATGATTATTCTCCGTCACCCTATATGGTCGTTTAATTTACCTCCGGACCTGCTGCTTGGCAAGGGGCGGTGCAGCAGAAACGTTCGAGAGAAAACCCCACTAAAGATCGACTATTGAGGCTGCTCGAGCGCGCGCAGACGGCAGGTGCAAACGCTTATATACTCATATAAACTCCCCGTCCCGGCCGGGCGCGCAACGTGCCTGCAGCCAACAAAACTAAGGAGCGCGCCATGGCCAGAAAACTGACCAAGAACAATGCCCAATTTCAACGTGCGGTGAAGCGGCTGCCGTTGGGCGTTGCCTCCAATTTCCGTTACTGGGGCGAGGAACGGACGATCTACGTGAAGCACGGCAAGGGCGCGCGCATCACCGATCTCGACGACAACGTGTACGTCGATTACCGCATGGGCTATGGCCCGGCCATTCTCGGTTATGCGGACGAGCGCGTGGATGCGGCTGCGCGCGAGGGCATGAATGTCGGCGGCGTGTTCGCGCTCGCCACCGAACGCGAGCTCAACGTCGCCGAGCGTATCGCCAAGATGGTGCCGGCCGCGGAGCTCGTGCGCTTCTCGAACTCGGGGACCGAGGCGGTCATGGCGGGGCTGCGGCTCGCGCGCGCCTACACCGGCAAGGACGATTATGTGATTCTCGAGGGGAGCTACCACGGGCTGTTCGATGCCGCCATGTGGTTCACCCCGATGGACAAGTGGACGCAAGTCGGCGATCCCGAAATCAAGCCCTACAGCGAGGGCGTGCCGGTGAGCACGAAGAGCTTCGCTCACTTCGTGCAGGCGAACGACGCCAACCAGCTCGAGGACGTGTTCAAGCGCCACGGCAGCAAGATCGCCTGCATGCTGATCGAGCCCATCATGGGTAACTGTCTCGGCATCGCGGCGGAACCGGAATACCTGCGTGCGGCGCGCGAGCTGTGCACCAAGCACGGCGTCGTAATGCTCATCGACGAGGTCAAGACGGGCTTTCGCGTCGCGCGCGGCGGGGTGCAAGAGCTGTACGGCGTGCATGCGGATCTGTGCACGTTCGCCAAGGCACTCGGCAACGGCTATCCGATTTCGGTGCTCGCCGGCCGCGAGCACATCATGCGCAAGATCGGGCGCGGCGTCGCGCACGGCGGCACGTACACGGCGCATTCGGTGTCGCTTGCCGCGGCGGAGAAAACCCTGGAGATCCTCGACGAGACCGATGCCCTCGAGCGCGTCGCCGATTACGGCACGAAGCTGCGCACCGGCATGCGTACGATCCTGCAGGCCCGGGGCATCGCCCACAGTTTCGTCGGTCATCCGTCCATGAGCGGACTGTACTTCGCGCAGAATCCGCCGCGCAATTATCGCGCCTGGAAGGGCAGCGATTATTCTTTTTACGACGCCATGGCGCAGGTCCTGCACGATGAGGGCGTGCTGTGCGAGCCGGACTCGCGCGAGCCGTGGTTCGTATCGGCGGCGCACGATGCACAATGTTTGAGCGACACACTGAAGGGTTTCGAGATCGCCGTAGACACGACGCTGCGCGCGGGCGGCGCAACCCATAAAGTCACCGCTTGAGCGCCGCGGTCGCGGCGCGCGAGCCGCTCGATGCGGTGATCGTCGGGGCGGGCCACAACGGGCTGGTGGCGGCTTGCTATCTGGCACGGGCCGGACTCAAGGTGCAGGTGCTCGAGCGCCAGCCGTTCATCGGCGGCGCCGCGGTGAGCAGGCGCCTGTACAAGGACTTCACCTACTCGAATTGCTCGTACGTGTGCAGTCTGCTGCGCCCGGAGATCATGCGGGCGCTCGAGCTGCCGAAACACGGCCTGCAGGTGATCCCGTACGAGGGCGGGTGCACCTTCATGCAGGGCGGCGGCCATCTCGCGCTCTACGACAATCACGATGCGTTGCGCCGTGAGATCTCCCGGCATTCGAAGCGCGATGCGGAGGCCTACGACCGCTATTCGCGCGATGTCATGCGTCAGTGCCAGTTCATCAAGCCTTTGCTGATGCGCGAGCCTCCCGATCCGACCTCTTTCAAGCTGCGCGACATCAAAGAGCTCCTGTATCTCGGCCAGCGGTTTCACAATCTCGGCGAGGCGCGCATGTACGACACGCTGCGCTTCTGGAGCATGAGCGCCGCGGATTTTCTCGACGAGTATTTCGAGAGCGAAATCGTCAAGGCGCATTTCGCGGGCAGCTCCATCATCGGCACGGCCTTGGGACCGCGCTCACCGGGCACGGCCTACGTCTTGTTGCATCACTACATGGGCGATATCGACGATACCGTGGGTGCTTGGGGATTTGCCCGCGGCGGCATGGGGGCCGTCAGCAATGCGCTCGGCAAGTCGTTCGAGGCGAGCGGCGGGACGATCCGTGCCGCGGCGCCGGTCAGCCAGGTTCTGGTGAAGGGCGGTCGCGCCACGGGAGTCGTGCTCGAGGACGGGGAGGAGATTCACGCCCCCCTGGTGATCTCCAACCTGGACGTGCGCCGCACGTTCCTCAAACTCGTCGACGCGAAGGACCTGCCGCAGGATTTCGTGCATCGAGTGCGCAACTTCAAGATCCGCGGCTCCTCCGGCAAGCTCAACATCGCGCTCGACGGCCTGCCGCGATGGCCCGCGATTCCTGAAGGGTCGTCCTGCACGCGGGGCGACATGCACGTCACCGATACCCTCGAGATGATGGAGCGCGCCTACGACGACTGGAAAGAAGGGCGCTGGTCGCGCGCTCCGTACATCGACATGCTGATTCCCTCGCAAATCGATCCGACCATGGCACCCGACGGCAAGCATTACATGTCGGTGTTCGTGCAGTATTGTCCCTATGAGCTAGCCGACGGCCCCTGGGACGCGGACAAGCGCCAGGGCTTCGGCAATACCGTGATCGAGACCATTGCGCGGCACAGCCCCAATTTCAAAGATCTCATCCTGCATGCCGAGATTCGCACGCCCTGGGACATCGAGAATGAGGTCGGCTTGACCGAAGGCAACATCTTCCAGGGCGAGCTCACCATGGATCAGCTGCTCTTCAATCGGCCGGTGCCGGGCTTCGCGCAATACCGCGCGCCGGTGCGCGGCCTGTACATGTGCGGCTCGAGCACGCATCCGGGCGGCGGAGTCATGGGCGCGCCCGGCGCGAACGCCGCGCGCGCGGTGCTCAAGGATCTCGGGAGACTGCATTGAGCGGGCGCTACGATTGCATCGTGATCGGCGCCGGCCACAACGGCTTGGTCTGCGCCGCGACCCTGGCGCGTGGCGGCCGCTCGGTACTCGTGCTCGAGGCGCAGGCCCAGGTCGGCGGCGCTGCGCTCACGCGCGAGTTCGCCCCGGGCTTCCAAGTGTCGGCGTGCGCGCACATCGTCCATCAACTGCGCGCCGACGTGCTGCGCGATCTGGAGCTCGAGACGCATGGGCTCAAGTGGGCGGCGCGCGCTATGCCGACCACGGCGTTGGGGCCCGACGGGGCTCGCTTGCGGGTCGGCGAGGAAACAAGCGGGCCGGACGCGGCGGCTTTCAAGGCCTATAGCGCGCAAATGCAGCGCTTCGCTCAAGCGCTGGTGCCGGTGCTCTCCCGCGTCCCGCCCCGGCTCGGTACGGCCGACTGGAAGGATTATGCGGCGCTCGCAAAACTCGGCTGGCAAATCCGCCGACTCGGCCGCGACGACATGCGCGAGCTGCTGCGGATCGGCGGGATGAACGTGTACGACTTGCTCGAGGAGCATTTCGAGACGCCGTTGCTCAAGGGAGCTCTCGGATTCGACGCCGTGCTCGGCACGAATTTCGGTCCGCGATCGCCGGGCACCGTGTTGACATTGCTTTATCGGCTCGCGGCGCAAGCCGCAGCCGGGGGTGGGCTATCGCAACCGGTCGGCGGTGTGGGAGCGCTTTGCGATGCGCTCGCGCGTTCGGCGACCGCGCACGGCGCCGAGATCCGGACGCGCACACCGGTGAAGCGCATCCTGGTCGAGGCGGATCGCGCGGCCGGCGTCGAGCTCGAGTCGGGTGAGCGCATTGCGGCCGCCACGGTGATCTCGAGCGCCGATCCCAAGACCACCTTTTTGCAGCTGCTCGGCGCCGCGCAGCTGGATACCGGATTCGTACGTCGCGTCAAGCATCTACGCTCGCGCGGGCTTGCGGCGAAGCTGCATCTCGCGCTCGACCGTCTTCCGACGTTCAGCGGCGCCACGGAAGCCGATCTGCGCGGACGCTTGCTGCTCTCGCCCTCGCTCGAGTACCTGGAGCGCGCCTACAATCATTCGAAATACGGCGAGTACTCGAGCGCGCCCGCCGTGGAGATCACGGTGCCGACGCTCAACGATCCCGCGCTCGCGCCCGCCGGTCAGCACGTGCTGTCGGCGCTCGTGCAATACGCTCCCTACACGCTCAAGGACGGCTGGCTCGATGAGCGCGACCGCTTCACGGGGCTGTGCTTGTCCTTGCTGGAACGCTACGCGCCGGGCTTGTCGAGCAGTGTCATCGGCGTCGAGCTGCTCACGCCCGCGGATATCGAGCAGGAGTTCCGCATCAGCGGCGGCCACTGGCATCACGGCGACCTCGCTTTCGACCAGTTCTTCATGGTGCGGCCGGTGCCGGGAGCAGCCCAGCACTTGACGCCGGTCCCCGCACTTTATCTATGCGGCGCGGGTTGTCATCCGGGCGGTGGCGTGATCGGCACCGCCGGCCTGAATGCCGCCCGGCAAGTCCTGGAGGCGGCCTAGATGGCGAATCCTTCCCACTTCAGCCAGCCGCTGCTGCGGACGCCGTTCCATGAGCGCGCGCGGGCATTGAGCCAGGTCGACAGCTTCATCCCGTGGGCCGGATACAGCACGGTGGATGTGTTCACCACGGTCGAGCAGGAATACTTCGCGATCCGCAATGCCACGACGCTCTACGATTTGACGCCGATGGTGAAGTACCGGATCGCCGGCCCGGACGCCATGCGCTATCTCAACCGCCTGGTCACTCGCGATATCGCCAAGCTCAAGCCCGACCGCGTGGCTTATGTCGTGTGGTGTGATGATGCCGGGCACGTGCTCGATGACGGCACGGTGTTTCGCATCGGGGAAGGCGAGTATCGGCTGTGCACGGCGGAACGGCAGCTCGACTGGCTGCTCGACTCGGGGGTAGGGTTCGATGTCGAGATCAGCGAGACGACCGAGGAGACCGCGGCGCTCGCGGTGCAAGGCCCCACGTCCTGCTCGGTGCTGAAGAAGGCCGGCCTCGCCGGAATCGAGCGCCTCAAGCCGTTCGAGATCGGATACTTCGTGCTCGGCCAGGCGCCGCTCATGGTGTCGCGCACGGGCTTCACCGGAGACTTGGGCTACGAGGTGTGGATGTCTCCCGATGACGCGCTGGGGGTGTGGGATGCCCTCGTGGACGCCGGCCGGACCCGCGGCATCCGGGCCATCGGATCGCAGGCACTGAATGTCGCGCGCATCGAAGCGGGATTCATCATGCCCAAGGTGGACTTCCTGTCGGCCGAGCACAGCACACGTGTCGGTCGCGAGCGCTCGCCGCTCGAGCTCGGCCTCGATTGGATCGTCGACTTCGCCAAGGGCCACTTCAATGGCCGCCGTGCACTGCTCGCCGAGCGTGACCGGGGTCCGCGCCGGCGCCTGGTGGGGCTCGATATCGACGGCAACAAACCCGCGCACAATGCGCTGCTCTACGCCGAGAAGGCCGGCAAGCGCGAGGTCGGCAGCGTGACCTCCGCGATCTGGTCGCCGACTTGCAAGCGCAACATCGCGCTTGCTATGGTCGATGCACCGTATTTCTCGGTGGGCGGCACCATCTGGGCTGATATCTACTTGAATCGAGAGCTAGTCTGGGAACGGCGCATGTGCCGCGCACAGATTGTGGAACGGCCGTTTTTCGCTCCGGATCGCCGGCGCGCGACGCCGCCGGGCGATTTCTAGCGCCGTGATCTCTCAGCAGCAGAAGTCCAACGCCGACCGGCCCTGGCTCGACAGTCAGGCCAAGCCGCAGATCGTCATCGAGGGGGTCAGCAAGAGCTTTGGTGCCTTCACCGCCGTCGAGGACATCAACCTGCGCATCTACAAGGGCGAGATGTTCGCGTTGGTGGGTGGCTCGGGATGCGGCAAGACGACGCTGCTGCGCATGCTGGCCGGCTTCGCGGAGCCGAGCGCCGGACGCATCGTGATCGAGGATGCGGACATGAGCCGTGTCCCGCCCTATGAGCGGCCGGTCAACATGATGTTTCAGTCCTATGCGCTCTTCCCGCACATGACGGTGGCGCAGAACGTCGGTTACGGTCTGCGCCGGTTGAAGCTCGAGGAGAGCGTGCGCTCGAAACGCATCGAGGAGGCGCTCGACATGGTGCAGCTCGCACCCCTCGGCAAGCGCAAGCCCCACCAGCTTTCCGGCGGACAACGTCAACGGGTTGCGCTCGCGCGCGCGCTCATCCGCCGCCCGAAAGTCTTGCTGCTCGACGAGCCGTTGAGCGCGCTCGACAAGAAACTGCGCGAGCAGACGCAGTTCGAGCTCATGAATATTCAGTACCAGGTGGGCATCACGTTCGTGTTCGTGACCCACGATCAGGACGAGGCGATGGCCCTGTCCACGCGTATCGCCGTCATGAATCGCGGCCAGGTGGTGCAGGTGGGCACGCCCTCGGAGATTTACGAGTTCCCGCAAACGCGTTTCGTCGCCGACTTCATCGGCACGACGAACATGTTCGAGGGCACCGTCGACGGCGGCATTCCCGGAAACGTGATGGTGAAGAGCGCCGAGGCGGGATGCGATCTGGTCGTCGATGATGCCGGCCGCTTCAACCACGGCCAACGCGTCTGGGTCTCCCTGCGCCCCGAAAAAATTCGCTTGAGCAAGCAACCCGTCGCCCGCGAATCGACCAACCAGATCAAGGGCATGGTGTGGGAGCTCGGTTACCTCGGCAACCGCTCGACTTATCGAATCAAGACGGAGACCGGCAAGATGGTGACCGTATTCGCGCAGAACGACCGCCGCACGGCGGAGTGGTCCATCGACTGGAGCGACGAAGTCTATTTGAGCTGGACGGCCGATTGCGCCGTGGTTCTGCACCAGTGAGGGGTCTCACGGCCGCCGCGACGCTGGCGATCACGCTGCTCTGGAGCGCGGTGGCGCTCGCGGGCAAAACGCAAAATGTGGTGCTCATCGTGAGCGACGGTCTGCGCTGGCAGGAAATCTTCACCGGCGCCGAAGCGGATCTCCTCAATGACAAGGCCGGCGGGAGCTGGATGTCGGACGAGGATCTGCGCAAGCGCTACTGGCGCGAAACCCCCGCCGCGCGCCGCGCGGTGCTGTTCCCGTTTCTATGGGGCACCGTGGCGAAACAAGGCCAGATCTTCGGCAACCGCACCGCCGGGAGCGACGCGCACGTCACCAACGGCAAGGCATTCTCCTATCCGGGCTACAACGAGATGACCACCGGCTTCCCGAACGACGCCATCGACCGCAACGAGTTCGGTCCGAACCCCACGCCCACGGTGTTCGAATGGCTCAATCATTCCGAGGAGTTCCGCGGCCGGGTGGCGGTGTACGGCACCTGGCAGATCTTCGACGATATCTTCAACAAGGCGCGCAGCGGGCTCGTCATGCAGACGGGATGGACGCCGCCCGTCGCGACGGGCGATGCGGCGCGGTCGGCGCTGTTGCGGCGGCTGTACGAGACGACCACACGATTCGATGAGGAAGACGTCGAGGATTCACTGCTGCAGGTGCCGCTCCTCGACTATGTGAAGTCGGCGAAGCCGCGCGTCTTGTTCGTCGGCTACGGTGAGACCGACAATTGGGCGCACCAGGGCCGCTACGATCTGGTGCTCGACAGCGCTCATCGGGTCGACGGCTTCGTCAAGGAGCTGTGGGACACCATGCAGGCCATGCCCGAGTACCGCGGCACGACCACGTTCATCATCACCTGCGATCACGGGCGGGGCAGCGGACTTTCCGAGTGGAAGGAGCATGGCGTCGAGGAGAAGGGCTCGGAGAACATCTGGATCGCGGTGATCGGTCCCGATACCTCACCCCTGGGCGAGCGCACGCACACCGCTCCCGTTACGCAAAGCCAGATCGCGGCGACCGTCGCGGCGCTCCTCGGCAAGGACTACCACGCGGCGGTACCCAGGGCCGCGTTGCCGATCGCGGACGTACTGCACTAGCGCTGTCGCACGGCGCCGGCGATCTTCCCCCGGCCGCGCGGGGCAGGGGCCGCTGCGGCTGCCGCGCTAGGGTTGCTTGTCCAAGGTCATCGAACTCTTCGTGCCGTGCCTTGGATCCTCGTCGACGCTGGTGATCGTCTTGCCGTCGGGAGACACGGTCCACATTACGATGTCGAATATCTGACCCTCGCGCCTGTCGCGCTCCTCGAACTGCCGGTCGCTGATCTTCTTCAGAGTGACCAGCGTGTGATCCGGATCATTCTGCGTCGCATACTCCTTGCCATCGAACTTCGCGTCGGTCACGCGGCCGTACCAGGTCATCTTGAGGCCATTGTCGGTTGACTGCAGGACGATGAGCCTCGCCGCCTCGGAGAATTGCGGCATGCTGTCCTGCATCCAGGCTCCGGAAACGGCATGTGCACCGGCCGCTGCCGGCCCGACACGCTTCTCGGTGAACTCGCCGCTGAGCGGCTTGTCGGTCGTGTAGTTGGTAAACACCTGCGTGATCTTGCTGCCATCGCCGGACACGGTGAGCCGCGACACGGAAGTCACCTTGCCGTCCTTCTTTTCCGTGTACTGCACGACCGTCGGGCTCACTATCTTAATGGCCATGTGATCGCGCAGGTTGTGGACCGGTGTCTGCTGGTCTGTTCCGTCGGCCTTGATCGTGAACGACGGCACGCAGCTGCTGCACGTGTACATCCCGTCCTTGATCTCCTCCACGTTGGGTTTGCCGGAGACTTGGATCGAGTCGAGGTTGACTTTCCAGGTACCGTCGAAAGGCGTGGAGGCGAGCGCGGACACGGGGATCAGCAGGATAAGCACAGTCATCTTTTTCATATCAGCTCCCTTGTCGGTCGATGGGCCGGCTTGCAGAAACAACCTACGCCACTTTGCCGTCACCCGCACGGACCAGCGCAGCATGAGCGAGGGCCGTTGGGGTAGGATGTGCAGGCGGAGAGCCGAAAGATCGATTACGCAAGCGCTCTGAGCTGTGTCAGGTATCCACGGAGGATCGCCGATGAAGAAGCTGCTGCTCGCGACCGTCAGCATCATACTGCTCGCCATGTCCCTGCCCTCCTCCAGCCAGCAGGCGACGACGAAAGATCAGATTGTCGGAACGTGGCAAGTCCGTTCGTTGAAGGGCTTAACCGCGGGGCGGGTCAAGTACCCGCTTGGGGAGCAACCGGGAGGCTACGTGACCGTCACAGCGACCCGAATGTGGCTCCTATTTGTCGATTCGCGGCGCCCGGCGTCATCCGCTGCGGCGCTGACCGATGCTGAAGCCATCGCTGCGATGAAGACGAGCGTCGCCTGGACTGGCCAATACACAATCGGCGAACAGAGCCCGGATGGCCTCAAGGCGACGGCGCGGGTCGACACTGCATCGAGTCCGGCGCTCCCGGGCACTGATCGGGTCTACTTCATGAAAGTGGAAGGCAACAAACTGACCATGACGTCACCGGGGGTAATCGAGCCGATGACGGGCGTAACCAGCGCCCTTGTTATTGAACTCGTGAAGGCTGACTGAGGGGTGGCCGTGCCGTGTCGCAGCCTCGGCTGGGTCACCGCAGATGGTCGAGTGAATCTTGATAGCTGAGTCGGTCCACGCGGGAACTCGAAGTCGGGTGTGGCCGATCTTCCTGTACTTCGCCAGCGCGACGATCATGCTGGAACTGTGCGGCGCCGGTGGCACCCTCTTGGACCTCAGTACTGCGTACCTGTTGCAGGTACGACTACACGCAACTGCCATGGAGGTGTCGGTATACCGCGTGGTGTCGGGCTTACCGCTCTACGGGGCGATCGTGTTCGGACTCGTACGTGACGTGTGGAATCCTCTCGGCCTGCGTGACAGGGGTTACCTGCGGGTATTCTCGATCGTTGCCACGGGGGTGCTGATCTGGCTGGCATTGAGAGAACTTAGCTATGCCAGCCTTCTCGTAGGCGTGCTGCTGCTCGGCTGTTGCTCCATGCTCATGGCAGCCGCGCAGCAGGGGCTGATGGCGCTGGTGGCTCAGGAACAGCTCATGTCCGGACGGCTCGCCGCAGTATTCAGCTTCTGCGCCTTCCTGCCGTTCGTTGGCGGGGCGCTCTTCGCGGGTTCCGTGGCCGACCGCTGGCAAGCCCGGGAGATCTTCCTGTTCGTCTCCGCTCTGACCATTCTTATCGCGGCGTTCAGCCTCCTCAAGCCCAAGGATGTGTTCGAAAAAACGTACGATGCGAAGATCGCCAGGGGATCGACGGTGGCGACAGATCTCAGGCGCCTGGTCCGCCATCGTGCCGTTTATCCTGCTGTCGCGATGATGGCCCTGTGGCAATTCGCACCCGCGCTACAGACCGTGCTCCAGTATTACTTTGTTGACGAACTGCGCGGCCCTGTTTCGGCGTACGGCTATTGGACAGCAACATATTTTGCCGCATTCCTGCCCGGGTTCGTTATCTATGGATACCTCTGTCAAAAGGTGCGCTTCGGCAAGCTCGGTACATGGTCCTTGCTAATCAGTGCTCCGTTGTGCCTCGGACTGCCCGCAATACATTCGACAACGGGCGCCATCTGGTTCGCCGTCCCGCTCGGCCTGGCGAGCGGTACCGCCTACGCAACGCTGTACGACGTGGCGATGCGTGCCTGCCCACCCGGGCTACACGGCACGCTCATGATGGCCGTGACCGGTGCGAACAATCTCGGATGGCGAGCGGGTGATACCTGCGGCGTTTGGCTGTACAAGGCGGGGGGAACACACGGATTCCTGTGGTGCTGCCTTACCACCGCTGTTACTTCTTGCCTGAGCGCCGTGGCCTTGTCGTTCGTCCCGCGGCATCTGCGTGCGACGGCGGATGGCGAGTCCGCGAGCAAATGATCGGCTTGCGCAGGGGAGGGGGCGTCCACGCCGGTCTCGCGCACATCTCGGCCTCTCAGCCATGGGGCATCGCGGCGCATGCATCGCGGTTCACTGGTTTTTATATTATGATGAGGATATTATAAACAGCGCTATGTGCTAAAGGGTTGCGCGATGCGAAAAGTGAAGACTCTCGGTCTGTTGGGAACGGGCGTGATCGGTGGCGGCTGGGCGGCGCGCGCGCTGCATTTCGGCATCGATGTGATCGCCGCGGACGTCAAGCCGGAAATGGAGGACTGGCTCCGCGGCGCCGTCGCGAACGCGGAACCCGCGCTCGCCAAGCTCACCTTCGCGCCGCTTCCGCGGAAGGGAAAGCTCTCCTTCACGACCGACGCTCGGGAAATGGCGAAGGCCGCGGACTTTATCCAAGAGAACATCCCCGAGCAGCTCGCCCTCAAGCAGCGCATGCTGGCGGACATCAGCCGCCATGCCGGTGCCGACGTCATCATCGCCTCGAGCACGTCCGGATTGACGCCCACCGATCTGCAACGCGATATGGTTGCGCCGGAACGCTTCTGCATCGCGCATCCATTCAATCCCGTCTATCTCTTGCCCCTGGTCGAGCTCGTGCCCGGAGCGAAGACTGCGCCGCAGAGCATCGAGGACGCCGCGACTTTCTTCACTTACATCGGCATGCACGCGCTGCGCGTGCGGCACGAAGTACCGGGACATCTGACGGACCGATTGCAGGAGGCCATGTGGCGCGAGATCCTGCATATCGTGAACGACGGAGTTGCGACCACGGGCGAGCTCGATGAATCGATCATCTATGGCCCGGGGTTGCGCTGGGCCGGGATGGGCATGAATCTGATTTATCACCTTGCCGGCGGCGAGACCGGCATGCGGCACATGCTCGCGCAGTTCGGGCCGGCCTTGAAATGGCCATGGACCAAACTCGAGGCGCCGGAATTGACCGAGACCCTGATCGATCGCATGGTCGAGGGCACCCAGGAACAGGCGGCCGGCCGTTCGATCCGGGAACTCGAGCGCCTGCGCGACAACTATCTGGTCGCCATCCAGCAGGTACTGCGCCAGTTCGACATCGGTGCGGGCTCGACACTGCGCAAGCTCGAGGAGCGGCTGTACGTGGATGCGCGCGCGCAGGCCGACGCGGCCTCGAAAGGCGGCTCGGCCGCCAAAGCCGGCGAGGGCGCTTTGCCGCGCTTCGATACCACCGTGCGTGCGGAGTGGGTGGACTATAACGGCCATATGTCCGATTTCCTCTATGGCTACGTGTTCGGCGATGCCATGGACGCGCTCTACCGCAGCGTCGGCATAGACGATGCCGCACGGCGCAAAGGACGGATGTTCTACACGGCCGAGAGCCATGTGAAGCACCTGGGAGAAGCGAAGGTCGGCGAAGACCTGTACGCAACCACGCAGATCCTCGGGGTCGACGATAAGCGCCTGCACGTGTTTCATCGCCTCTACCGTCGGCGGGACGATGCCTTGATCGCGAGCGGCGAGCAGCTGCATTTGCACGTGGATACGACCCAACCCAAGGCCGTCGCAATGGACGCCGGACTGCGCGCCAAGCTCGAGACTTTGCGCCAAGCGCATGCCCAGCTCGGCGCTCCGGCAGAGGCGGGGAAGCCCGTGGGCAGCCGGGCCAAGGGCTAACGTGCCGAAGATCGTCGATCATGCCAAGCGCCGCGACGAAATCGCGCTCGTTGCCTGTCAGGTCGTCGCCGACCACGGTTTCGAGCGCACGACGGTCGCCCGCATCGCCGCTGCGGCAGGCTACACGACGGGTATGGTGGCTCATTACTACGAGTCGAAGCAGGACATCATTCTCGCCGCCCTGAGGCTCATCTTGAAGCGCATCGAGGAGCGCCTGACGCGCGAACGCGATGCGGGCGGCGCGAACCTGCTGAGTGTGCTCTCCGAGGCGTTGCCCATCGACGCGCAGCGCTTCACCGAGTGTGCTTTTTGGATGGCGTTCTGGGGGCAGGTGTCGGCCGATTCCAAGCTCAAGCGTCTGAACGCTTGGGTGCATCGCGAGTACATGCGTCTGTTCGCGCGATGCTTTGCGGAATACTGGCCGCAGTGGCAGACGCGCACGACCGAGGTGCGCGATCAGGTGCTGCGCTCGGTGGTGACCTGCATGAACGGCATCACGGCCGGTGCGGTGACCAGTCCGCGGGACTGGCCTGCTCACCGGCAGATCGAGCACCTCGATCTGCAATTGACGCTCCTGCGCCGCTGGGCGGCGCCTAACCGCGACGACGCGACGCTGGCGCGCGGGGCTCGCGCCTAAAATCCCGGGAGAACGTGCATGGATTTCGCCTTGAACGATGAGCAGCAGATGATCGTGAAGTCGACGCGCGATTTCGTCGTCAACGAGCTCTATCCGCATGAAAAGGAAGTCGAGGAGACCGGGGTCCTGCGCGACGATCTGCGGCAGGAGCTCAAGACAAAGGCGATCGAGGCAGGGCTGTACGCAGCCAACATGCCTGCGGAGGTCGGCGGCGCCGGCCTGGACACCCTGACTTGGATCCTCTACGAAAAAGAGTTGGGACGCGCCAACTACGCATTGCATTGGTCCTGCGTCGGCAGGCCGTCCAACATCCTGCTCGCCTGCCGGGACGAGCAACGCGAGCGTTATCTCCTGCCCGCGGTGCGGGGCGAGCGGGCCGAGTGTCTGGCGATGACCGAGCCCGGTGCGGGGTCCGACGTGCGCGGTATGAAGACCTCGGCCGTCGAATCGGGCGGCGACTTCGTGATCAACGGGACCAAGCATTTCATCAGCCACGCCGATCACTCGGATTTCGTGATCCTGTTCGCGGCCTCGGGCGAGGAGGCCACCACGCGCGGTCCGCGCAAGAAAATTACTGCCTTCTTGGTCGACATGGGCCATCCCGGCTTCGAGGTCCGCGCCGGATACAAGAACGTGTCACACCGCGGCTACACGAACAGCATTCTCGAGTTCAATAATTGCCGGGTGCCCAAGAGCGCTGTCTTGGGCGAGGTTCACCGGGGGTTCGAAGTGGCCAACGACTGGCTGGGTGCCACCCGTCTGCAGGTCGGCGCGACCTGCCTCGGCCGTGCCGAGCGGGCGCTCGAGCTGGCCAAGCAGTGGGCCGTCGATCGCGTGCAGTTCGGCCAGCAAATCGGAAAGTTCCAGGGCGTGAGCTTCAAGCTGGCGGATATGGCGATGGAGCTGCGCGCTGCCGAACTGTTGGTTTTGGAGGGCGCCTGGAAACATGATCAGAAGACGGCCACCGACATGGATATGGCGATGGCCAAGCTGAAGGCCACCGAGATGCTCGCCATGGTGGCGGACGAGGCGTTACAGATCCACGGGGGTCTGGGCGTGATGTCCGATCTGCCCCTCGAGCGGATCTGGCGCGACGCGCGCATCGAGCGGATCTGGGAGGGCACGAGCGAGGTGCAACGCCACATCATCTCGCGAGCGCTTTTGCGTCCGCTGGGCGGATGAGCGCGGGCCCGGGAGCCGACTTTGCGGTGCCGGGGATATGTCAAAGAGCCCCCAACGGGCCGGCTATTGGTCGCCTTGCCACCGCTAAGTGCGCGTTCAGGCGCCCGAAATGCTCCGACGTGACAATTATGCAACATAATCACACAGTCCCCGGCCCGCAAGCAGATCGGCGTTCCTCCTACAGCTTTCCCCCTTAAAATCCTTGAGAATAGTGACGCAGTACCGATATCGGTATTGCGCATAAACACAAAGGGGCAGAGCATGATTGATCCAGAAGTTGCGCGCTTGCGACGATTGCGGGCCGAGGCACTGCGGGCGCGTGAAATCGCTCGTCGTCTTGGCACCGCTCGATGGGGCACGAAGGATCCGCTGCTTGCACGCGGAGCTTGCGCCAGCTGGCGTCTCGCACGCGTCGTGACGGGTAAGCTCATCGAACATCCCTATCTGCGTTATCAGCAAGGTGCCGGCGTAGGATCGCTGGTCGGCAACCGTCTCGCCGCCGAATGGATCGCCTTGGTCCACAAAGATCGTTCCTCCGGACTCAAGGCGTATGCCTCGGAGCTGCAATCGCTTTCGCGACAGCTGGACGATGCGCGCGCTCTGACCTGGTCGACTGACTTCAGCGATGCCTTGGGGCGCTCGCAGAGCGAGATCAAGACGTTGCTTCGGACCCTCGATGGCGAAAGCCAGAGCGTCGAGACGGCGCCCGTGCCGCTCGAGCCACTCGAGACCCGCCTGCCGATTCGCACCGTACGCACGGGAAGTGTGCCCCGGACCGATACCCTGGTCGGGGAGCTCGCGAAGGGGTTCGAGACGGACTGGCCTTATCTCGCTTTTTAAACTCTGAGGCCCCCGGGGAAGGGGGCCTGTCTGTCCGCGCCGTCCTGCCGCCGAGCCGAGTGTCGGGATTCGCTGAATCGCGTATCATCTCGCGCAGCAGCGCATGCAAACCGAGGGAGCGGGATGGACGGACAAGCCTTGGAGGCGCGGAATCTTCCGGACCAACTGGCGGATCAGCTGGCCGTCATGATCGCCACGGGCGAACTCAAGCCCGGGCAGCGCATCTTCGAAAAGAAAATCTGCGAACTGAAGGGTGTGAGCCGGATCCCGGTACGGGAGGCGCTGCGCTTGCTGCAAGCGCAAGGCGTGGTCCGCACCGAGCCGAATCGCGGCACCTACGTGACCGAATTCACCGCCGAGGAGCTGCACGAGATGCTCGAGTTGCGCCTCGCCGTCGAGCGCATCGCGTTGCGCCGGATCATCGAGCGCAGGACGCCGAAAGCGCAGATTGCGAGCCAGTTGTGCGTCGCGATCGAGGCCATGCGCCGCGCAGTTGCGATCGGCGACCGTCTTGCGTTGGCCCAAGCGGATCTGTGGTTCCATGATCGCATCATCGATCTTGCTGCGAGTCCGGTGCTCGAGGCGACTTGGAGGCTGCTCGCGCGCGGCGTGCTGGTCTTCCTGATGAGAGAGCACGGGGAGACGTCGGATCCGCTGTCGCTGTGGATCGCCGAACACGAAGAGCTGTTGGGAATTCTCGAGTCCGATTCGAGCGCATTGCTCGATGAGCACATCGAGCACCACATTTTCTCGGGGGTCCGCGCCCGTCGTCCTCAGTTCGACTCCGCAACCCCGATTTTGGCCACCTCCTAGGCGTCTGATTTTTCCTACAGCCGCCGAGGCCGCAGACCGATCCAATGCACATTCTGCCGCTACGATAATGACCCGGCGAATTTGCAGTGCGTCATCCCAGGAGACTGCCATGCCCAGCATTCACATTCCGAGGAGTGAAGAAAGCGTGCCGCCGCCCGCAAGTCCCGAGCGTCCGCCGCTTGCGCCACACGATCCGCCCGATCCCGCGCCGCAGGCCGCCGCGTGGAGTCGAGCGCTGCGAGTCGTTTTCATGGAGACCACCGCGCATCCATCGGGCGAGCTGAACAGGATTCGCCCCTGGAGAACGCATAAGCGCGGCCGCGCCAAAGCGCGCCACTAGAGAACACCATGGATCACAAACAAGCCATCGCCTTTGAGATCGCGCTGCAGACCCACGTCCTGCAGACCTGCCCGGTGCATAACGAGATCTTCTATGACGACGACGTGGACCCGTCCAGCGCGTTCGCTCTTGCGGTGGAACTGGTGCGCCAACACAAGCCATACGTGGGCGAGTTCGAAGACGATGCGCATGCGCTCACGGACTTGCTGAGTGAGACCATCAGCTCGGCGCCGCGTTGCTGCCCGCACTGCCCCAGTGCCATGGCCGCGAAGAGCGGGGAACAGGCGACGCTGCGGTTGATCTAGTCGCCGGAGACAGCCGCCGCGTCGCTCAAAGTTTTCTCGAGCATGGGCAGGTCGTAGGGCTTCGAAAGGAAGAACACGTTGGGCCGGTGCGGGCCCAAACCAAATTCGAGTTTGTGGGAGCCGTAACCCGAAGCGATCACCACCGGCAGCTTCGGATACTGCTCGGACAGGTGCTTGGCGAGATCGATCCCTGACATCCCCGGCAGGCTCACATCCGTGAGGACGGCGTCGAAACGGCGCTCCGCCAAGCGCTCCAATGCAGATTCGGCGGCCGGGACCGCGACAGTGGAGTGTCCTAATTCCGTTAAATATTCAACGGTTATCAGGCTTACCTCGGAATTGTCTTCGACGAGCAACACTTCCATCTTGGAGTCAGCATGGACGGAATTCAGCGTCCCGTCCAGCGCGGCTTGCGCTTCTCCGTGAACGCCCGAGTGCCCTCTTTGAGGTCCTCCGACCGGATGACCTGTTGCACGATGTCCAGTGAATCGTGCAGCTCGAAGGCCTCGTGCTCGGGGACCATCTCGGTATGGCGCAGCAGCTGCTTGATCGCGGGAAATAGCAGCGGCGGCCCTTCGGCGAGTTGATGAGCGATCTCGCGCGCTTTGGCAAGGCTCTGGCCCTTGGGCACCACATGGTTCGCGAGACCCCAGTGCTTGGCTTCCGCGGCGTCCATCCAGCGGCCGGTCAGCAGAAACTCCACGGCCACGTGGTACGGGATCCGCCGGCGTAACTTGACCGTGCCGGCGTCCGCCAGCACACCCACATTGATCTCGGGCAGCGCAAACTTCGCATGCTCCTCCATTACGATGATGTCGGTCCCGAGCACGACCTCGAAGCCGCCCCCGCAGGCAATGCCGTTAACCGCCGCGATGATCGGCTTGTTGAGATTACGCGGGTAGTTCAGTCCCCCGAACCCGCTCACACCCCAATCCTCGTCCGACTTCTCGCCGCCCGCCGCAGCCTTCAGATCCCAGCCGGGGGAGAAGAATTTCTCGCCCGCACCGGTGATGATGGCGATGCGCAGCGACTTGTCGTCGCGGAACTTGATGAATACGTCGTTCAGGCGTCGACTGGTCGCGAGATCGATGGCGTTGGCCTTGGGCCGGTCGATCGTGACCTCGAGTATGTTGCCGTCGGTGACGGTCTTGACTCCATCGGACATGGCGAACCCCTCTTACTCTCTGGATTGCTTGAGACGAATCAGTGCATCGACGGCCACCGCGCCTTTTCCCGCGGGTCGTACGATCACCGGATTGACATCGATTTCTTGAAGCGTCGCCAGCTGTGCGGCTGCGTAGCGGGTGATGCCGGACACGACCTCGACGAGCGCATCGATATCACCGCGCGGTTTGCCTCGGAAACCGTTGAGCAGCTTCGCGACTTTGAGCGTGGCGAGTGCGGAGCGCACCGCATCGCGCGAGAAGGGCGGCAACAGCGTCACGCTGTCGGCGAGCAGCTCCGTAAATACGCCCCCCGCGCCGATCACCAGTACTTGCCCGAATTGCGGATCGAGGATCAGCCCGACGAGGACTTCCGCGACGCCGTCTGCAATCATTTCCTCGACGAGCAGCGTATCGGACAGCCCGCTCAAGGCCTGCGCGGCCTCGGCCGCCTGCGCGGCGGTACGCAGATTGAGCGCGACCCCGCCCACCTCGGTCTTGTGCTCCAGATGTGCGCCGACCGCCTTGATGACCACCGGATAACCCAACGTCTCTGCGCAGCGAGCTGCCTCGGTCGCGGGCACCACACGACTGCGGGGCGTTGCGACGCCGTAGCGTGCCAGGGCGGCCTTGCCCTCTGCCTCGGTCAGGCTGTACACATCCGCCGCCGTTCCCGCCCCGGGGCCCGCTCGCGGGGGAATCCGCAGCTCGACGCCGGGTCCCGAGCGCCACGCGACGCCGACCGCGGCGGCGGCGGCAATAGCCTCGAGCGCCTCACGCTGGCCCTGCAGAGGAACGATCCCACCTTCCTGGCAATACTTGCGCACGCGCGCGCTCAACGTCTCGGGGAGCGAGGAAATGAGTGCGACTCGTGACGGCGCGCCGCGCGATGCGCGTATGTACGCCTGGACGGCGGCGTCGAACGACGACGCGTCGGCTTTGCCGTCCGGCGGAAAATCCAGCATGAAGCCGACGGCATCGTAGCCTGCGCGCATCGCTCTCGCGAACACGCGCTCGAGCGCCGGAGGATCGAACCACAGGTAGGTGTGAATATCCAAAGGGTTCGCGACGGTCACGCGCTCGGTGAGCAGCTCCTGCAGCGTGCCGGCGTGCTCCATCGGGATGGGCGCGAAATCGAGGTCCACCGTGCGGGCGACGTCCGCGGTCATGGCCATGTCGCCTCCCGAGGCGCCCATGATCAGCACCTTGCGTCCGCCGAGGGCGCCGCCGGCGTGAAACAGTTTGAGGGTCTCGCACAGGCCGCCGAGCGTGTCACAGCGCGCGAGTCCCGCTTGCCGGCAGAACGCATCGAACACGCTGTCGGCTCCGGCGAGGGCGCCGGTGTGGCTGTGCGCGGTGCGCGCGGCGGCGGCGGTGCGGCCGGTCTTGATGACGGCGATCGGTTTGCCGGCTCGCCGCGCCTTGTCGGCCGCCTGCGCGAACCGCTCCGCGTCTTTGATACCCTCTAGATATAAACCGAAAGCGGTCACCCGCGGATCGTCGCTGAGTACGTCGATCAGATCCTCGACCGCGAGCCGGCTCTGATTGCCCACCGAGAACAAGTAACCGATCGGCACCGAGCGCTCGTTGAAGCTCAGGCTGAGCGAGATGGTGCCGCTCTGGCAGATCAAGGCGACGCCGCGCTCGAGCGGTTCACCGACGATCTGATCCGGCAGCATCGCCGCGCGATCGAAGAAATTCACGAAGCCGTAGCAGTTCGGGCCGAAGAAAGGCAGGTCGCCTGCCTGCTCGAGCAGCTCGTCGTTCAGCCGGCGCCCGACCTCGGTGCCGAGCTCACCGAAGCCCGAGCTGAAGCAGACGAATCCGCCGGCGCCGCGCGCGGCGAGCGCGCCGGCCACGGCCGGCGCCTCGTGATTCGGCACGGCGATGAAAGCCGCATCGGGAATGCCCGGCAGCTCGGCGACCGAGCGATAGAAAGGCCGTTCGGACGTCGACGCGCGCGTCGGATGTACGCGCCACACCGTGCCGCGATAGCCGATAGTCGCATTGCCGGCCGCCACCGCGTCGGTCCAGACGCTCGCGCCGATGAGCGCGATGCTGCGCGGCGCGATCAGACGTCGTATGTCGGAGGCCGTCATCCGGGCCTAGCGGCGCCTGAGCTCGATCTTGCGCGAGCCGACACCGCGCTGCGCGGCAGATTCCGGCGAGAGCCGGAGGCTCGCGAGCCGCTGGTCAATCTCCGCGGGAAAAGGCACGACACTCGGCTTCTCGCCTTGTCGTACGTGCAGCAACATGAGCTCGGCCGTCGCCGCCGGGCCGTCGATGCGGGGGCAGAGGAACTCGCAGCCGGCGTGAATGCGCTTGCGGTCCGAGTCGAGGACCGAGGTCGAGACGGCGAGCCGGTCGGTCTGCTTGATCTCGTGAAGATAATGCATGTGCAGCTCGACGGTATAGAGCGTGCAATGCGTGCTCTCGCGATACGCGGCATCGAGCCCGATATGCTCCATCATGTCATCCACAGCATAGCTCATCACCACGCAGTAGTATGCGTCCCGCAAATGCCCGTTGTAGTCGATCCAACCGGGCTCGATCTGCGCAACGTAAGCGGGGAGCTCCTTCACGCGCGCCTCAATGCAGCTTCAGGCGCTCGCGAGCCTGCGCCGGGGTGAGGATCCGCGCGCCCATGGACTCGATGATGGTGCGCGCTTTTTGGACGAGCTGCGCGTTGCTTGCGTACACGCCCTTGCTCAAGTAGAGATTGTCCTCCAAGCCGACCCGCACGTTGCCGCCGAGCAGTATCGACTGCGCCACCCAGGGCATTTGCATGCGACTGATCGCGAAACTGCCCCAATTGCAGTTCTCGGGGAGCGCGTTGACCATCGCCATCAAGTGGCCGACATCCGCCGGCACGCCATAGGGAATGCCCATGCAGAGCTGAATGAGCGAGGGGGCGTCGAGCAGCCCCTCCTTGATCATTTGTTTGACGAACGACAGGTTGCCGGTGTCGAACACTTCGAGCTCCGGCTTGACCTTCAGGTCGCGGGCGATGGCGGCGCCTTGGCGCAAGTAATTCGGGGTGGAGATGTAGGCGCGGTTGCCGTCGCCGAAGTTCAGGCTTCCGCAGTCGAGAGTCGCGATGTCCGGACGGTACTTGCCTTCGTGGCACAGATCGATGATGTGCCGCATGCGCTCTTCCTGGGTCACGAAATCGCTGCCGGGAGCCGGCGTGTCCTTCAGGCCGTGCTCGCCGATGACGATGTAGCCGCCCATGCCGCAGGTGAGGTTCACGATCACATCGACGTTGCTCTCGCGAATGCGTTTCACCACCTCACGGTAGTACTTCGTCTCCATGCTGAACGTCCCCGTCTCGGGGTTGCGCACGTGGATGTGAACGATCGCGGCGCCTGCCTGGGCGGCCTCGATGGCCGTGGCGGCGATCTGCTCGGGCGTTATCGCGCAATACGGACTCTTCGTGACCTTGGTGTCGTCGCCGGTGACGGCGCAGGAGATGATGACGTCGTAATTCATTGCCATGGCGGGTGCCTCGTGACGGTGCCTACGGGAGCGGTGTAGTGGGGCGGTGCTGTTTATATTATCTCGATGATAATATTTAAAACGGATAACGGCAACTGGCGATTGGCGGCCGATACCGGCCGGTGCCGGAAGTTGCCGCCCGGTGCGCGGTACCTGGGTTCGCTAGTGGCGGCTGCGGGCGAGTGCGCCGATGATTTCGTCCTCGCTGCACACCCCGACGATCTTGCCATCCTCGGCGAGTAGCACGGGATGCCCGGTGGCCTGGCGCAACCGGATGATGGACTGCAGCGAGAAGGAGGCGGGCACCACGGCAAGCCCGGACTCGACCGCCGCGAGCGCCGCATCGTCGCGCACGTGGCGCAGCACCTGCTCGACCCCGTCGAGATGCAGGGCGAGGGCCTCGCCGCCACTGCTCACGGACAGCCGGTAACGGCGCCGATCGTCGAGCCAGAGAGCGCCATCCTCGGCAGTCAGTCGCGTCCGCTCGGACATGATCATGGAGCCGGTGAGCACGTCGAGGGGATTCATGTGGCGCACGAACTCGGCAACATAATCGTCCGCGGGGGCGAGGACGATATCCTCTGCCGTGCCGCTTTGGATGATCCGCCCGTTCTGCAGGATGGTGATCCGATCGCCGAGTCGTAGCGCCTCGTCGAGATCATGGCTCACGAATAGAATGGTCTTCTTGACCCGTTCTTGCAGCGCGAGCAGCTCGCCCTGCAGCTTGCCGCGGATCAGCGGATCGAGCGCGGAGAACGGCTCGTCCATCAACAATATGTCGGCGTCCGTCGCAAACGCTCGGGCAAGGCCGACGCGCTGCTGCATGCCCCCGGAGAGCTCGCTCAAGCGGCGATCGGCCCATTGCGAGAGCCCGACCAGCTCGAGCTTCTCGGCCACGATTCTCTTGCGCGTCGCCACCGGCTCGCCGCGCAGCTCGAGACCGAAGCCGACGTTGTCGCGGACCGTACGCCAGGGCAACAACCCGAACTGCTGAAACACCATGGCGACGCGCTCGCGGCGCACGCGCCGAAGCTGTGCGGTGTCGCATGTCGCCACGTCAACACCGGATTCGCCGTCGCGGATGTGCACGTGCCCTCGAGTCACTCGATTCAGCCCGTTCGCCGCCCGCAGGAGCGTGGACTTGCCGGAGCCGGACAGTCCCATGAGCACCGAAATCTCGCCGCGCGCGACGCTCAAGCTCGCGCCGGCGACGCCGACCACCACGCCGAAGCGGCTTTGTATATCGGCGCGGGTCGCGCCGCTGTCGAGCGCCGTCAAGGCGTCGCGCATCGCGGTGCGGCCGGCGCGTCCGGGCTGCCGCGCGAACAGGATGTCGACTTGCTCGAATTCGACGGCTGCGGTCATCGGGGATCCTGTTGCTCTTTCGGCCGGCTGATGCGATCCAAGATGATGGCGAGCAGCACGATGGTGAAGCCCGCCTCGAAACCCATGCCGATTTGCACAGAGTTGAGCGCGCGCACCACCGGTACACCGAGTCCGCCGGCGCCGACCAGCGCTGCGATGACCACCATCGACAGGCTGAGCATGATGCACTGGGTAATGCCGGCAATGATGGTCCCGGCGGCGCTTGGCAACTCGACCTTCCACAGAAGCTGCAGCGGCGTGGCGCCGAAGGCCTCGCCGGCCTCGATGAGGGGCTTGGGAACCGAGGAGATTCCGAGGTGGGTGAGACGGATCGGCGCCGGCAAGGCGAAGATCACCGTGGAAATGAGGCCTGGTACCACGCCCAGCCCGAACAGTACCAGCGTCGGGATCAGATATACGAACGTCGGCAGGGTCTGCATCAAATCGAGCACGGGCCGCAGCCCCGCGTAGAGCCGCGGACGATGCGCGGCGGCGATGCCGAGCGGCACGCCAATGAGCGCAGAAGCGAGCGTTGCGACCACGACCAGCGAAAGCGTCTCCAGCGTGGCATCCCAGTACCCCTGGTTGAGGATGAACAGCAGCGCCAGAACCACGAACACGCTCAGCCCCCACGAGCGGCGCAGTACCCACGCGAGCACGCCCATCAGTGCGATCAGGAACGGGGAGGGCAGTGCACGCAACAGCGCGGTGACTCCGTCGACGGTGCCGCGGATGACGATCGAGATGCCGTTGAACAGCAGCGTCCCATGCGTCTTGATCCAGTCGATCGCGACCGTCATGGCATCGCCCACGGGAATCTTGTGGCTCACCACCCAGTCCTCGAAACCGCCCGTGCGCTGCTGGGTATCTTTGGCGAGCGCATCATAAGCGCGACGTCCATCGAACGTGCGCACGCCCTCGAGCCAGCTCTTGGCGACATCGACATGCGTCTTCAACCAGGCGTCCGCAGCGGCGGCGGGCTGCTCATGCCGGTCGAGAATCGCCGCCATCATCTCGCTCTCGCCGCGCAGGGTGAACTTGAGATTATCGAGCAAGCGGCTGACGTTCGGGCACTCGCTGCGGTAGCCCTGGCGCGTCACGGTGTAAACGGTCGCGCCGCCGTAGTTCGCCCCGAATACGGCGTCGCCGCCGGCCAGGTACTTGATGTCGAAGCGCATGTTCATGGGATGAGGCTCCCACGCCAGGAACACGATCGGCTCCTTGTTCCGGTACGCTCGCTCCACTTGCGCAAGCATGCCCTGCTCACTCGATTCGATCAGCTTGAAATCGCCCAGACCGTACTGGTTGTCCTTCAGCATCTTGAGGACGAGTCTGTTGCCGTCGTTGCCGGGCTCGATGCCGTAGATCGAATGGTTGAGCGCTTCGGCGAAGCGGTGGATGTCGTTGAAGTCCTTCAGTCCTTGGGCGTAGAAATAGGCCGGCACCGCCAAGGTGTATTTCGCCCCGAAGAGATTCGGCCCCACGACCGTGATCGAGCCGTCGGCGTCGTAGGGGGCCCGATCGGCGGCCTGGGCCGGCATCCAGTTGCCGAGGAACACATCGATGTCCTTGTTCTTGAGCGATGCGAACGTGACCGGCACCGACAGCACCGTGATGCTCGGGGTGTAGCCGATCTTGCGCAGGAGCTCCGCGGTGAGCGCCGTGGTCGAGGTGACATCCGTCCAGCCCACATCTGACAAGCGCACATTGCGGCAGCCCGGCGGATCGACATCCCGCGCGGCAGCCGCACCCTGAACCGCACCCGCGGGGGCGGCGTCGCCCGCGGCGCCGTGGGCGGTCCCGGACTCCGCAAGTCCGAGTCCGAGCGCGACAATGAGCACCAGAGTGGCTGCGAGGACCCTGCCCCAGAGCGGCGCTTGAGGCTTGACCCGGTGCGGCGGCGGGCGGCATGATGGTTTGGCGCAAGGTGGCTTTGAATGACCGTTCAACGGGCTGTGATCAGCGCTCACCTTGCATCCCTAAAATGTTGATATAGAACTACAAATCTCGTGTCGGCATCTTAAGCGCTCGCTCGTCTGCGCGTCCATTGCCACGCGCGCCGGGCAGCAAGGACAATCCAATTGAACGACCAATCAACGAGTTCCATTGACCTGGTGGGTGAGCCCCCGGAAGAGTCGCGGCGCTCCCAGCTCATCGATGTCACCATCGATAGCCTAGCCGAAGTGGGCTTCATGGGCACGACGCTGGCACAGATCGCCGGACGGGCCGGCGTGTCGCCCGGCTTGGTGGCGCATTACTTCGGCGACAAGGACGGTTTGCTGGACGCGGCCTTCCGCTCGCTCGCGCGGCGCGTGGGCGATCAAGTGCGTGCGCGTTTGCGCAATATCGCGACGCCGCGCGCCCGAATCCAAGCCATCATCGATGCCAATCTCGCCCCGGAGGAATTCGACCGGCGCAGCGGCACCGCTTGGCTCGCATTCTGGGGGCAGGTGCTGCAGGTGCCGAGCTTGCGGCGGGTGCAGTCGGTATACCAGCGGCGAACGCTCACCAACCTCAAAAGCTCGCTCAAGAAGCTCGTGCCTCCCGATGAGGCTCAGAGTCTCGCGGCCATGATTGCCGCGATGATCGACGGGGTCTGGCTGCGGGCGGCGCTCTCCGGTTGGCGGGAGGCGGACAGCGCCAGTGCGCGCGCCCTGCTTACCGAATTCGTCGACCGGCGGCTGAGCGCGGGCCGTGCCTCGCCCGACGACGACCGCGTCATGCGGGAGCGGCGAACACCCATTGGGAGCCCGGCGGGACCGCAGCGCTTTGCCTCCATCAATCCCGCCACCGGCGCGGTGCTGGGCTACGTGAGCGTTGCGGGTCCGGCGGATATCGACGCCGCTGTGCGTGCCGCTCAGCAGGGTCAGGCGCGCTGGGCGGCGATGACCGGTGCGGAGCGCGCCCGCATATTGCGCCAAGCCGCACAAATCCTGCGCTCGCGCAACCGCGAGCTCGCCGAGCTCGAGACGCGCGATACCGGCAAGCCGATCCAGGAGACGCTCGTCGTCGACGTCGTTTCAGGCGCAGACTGCTTCGAGTACTTCGCGGGTCTTGCTCAATCCCTGAGTGGCGAGCACATCGATCTCGGCGGCCAGGCCTTCGGCTACACGCGGCGGGAGCCCCTGGGGGTCGTCGCCGGCATCGGTGCCTGGAACTATCCGCTGCAAATCGCCTGCTGGAAGGCGGCGCCCGCGCTCGCGTGCGGCAATGCCATGATCTTCAAGCCCGCCGAGATCACGCCGTTCAGCGCCGTGAAGCTCGAGCAGATATTGCTCGAGGCCGGCGTGCCGGCGGGCGTTTTTCAAGTGGTGCAAGGCTTCGCCGACACCGGGCGTTTGCTCACCCGGCATCCCGATATCCGCAAGGTGTCGCTCACCGGCGAGGTCGGCACGGGGAAAGCCGTGATGAGCGATGCGGCGGCGACGTTGAAGCACGTCACGCTCGAGCTGGGCGGCAAGTCGCCGCTGATCGTGTTCGACGATGCCAAACTGGACAATGCGGTCGCGGGCGCGCTCCTCGGCAACTTTTACTCCTCGGGGCAGGTCTGCTCGAACGCGACACGCGTGTTTGTGCACAGCTCCGTCAAGGCGGCATTTCTCGAGCGATTGATCAAGCGGGTCAGCGCGATGCGCATCGGCGATCCGATGGATCCGCAGACACACGTCGGACCCCTGGTGTCCGAGCAGCACATGCAGAAGGTGCTCGGCTACATCGCGCGCGGGCGTGCCGAGGGCGCGCGCACGGTGATCGGGGGGCAGCGGGTGACCGACGGCGCTCTCGCCAAGGGGTTCTTCGTGGCGCCGACGGTGTTCGACGAGTGCCGCGACGACATGTCCGTCGTGCGCGAGGAGATTTTCGGGCCGGTCATGTCGTTGCTTACATTCAACGGCGAGGAAGAGGTCATCGAGCGCGCTAACGCCACCGAGTTCGGGCTGTCGGCCGGCGTCTTCACCAATGATCTCACCCGCGCTCACCGCGTGATCGCCCGGCTGCAGGCGGGGACCTGCTGGATCAATCACTACAACATCACGCCGATCGAGCTGCCTTTCGGCGGCGTGAAAATGTCGGGCCTGGGCCGCGAGAATGGGCGCGCCGCCATCGAGCATTACACCCAGCTGAAGAGCGTCTACGTCGCCCTCGGCGATGTGGACGCACCTTACTAACTCGCCGGAGCCGGCGAGCAGCGCGGCGGGGCGATCGGAGTCTATCTTGGCGGAGCAACAATTCGACTATGTCATCGTCGGAGCAGGTTCGGCAGGCTGCGTGCTGGCCGATCGGCTGAGCGCGGATGGCCGGGCTCGCGTGCTCCTGATCGAGTACGGCGGCGGCGATGGCTCGATCTACATTCAGATGCCCTCGGCACTGTCTATTCCAATGAACATGCCGAAGTACAACTGGTTCTATCACACCGAGCCGGAGCCGCACCTGGACGGCCGGAGTTTGCATACCCCGCGCGGCAAGGTGCTGGGCGGCTCCTCCTCCATCAACGGTCTGGTGTACATCCGCGGCAATCCTCAGGATTTCGAGCGGTGGGCCGCGGAGGGCGCCCAAGGCTGGGCCTATCGCGACGTGTTGCCGTATTTCAAACGTGCGGAGCGCAGGCAGGAGGGCGGAGATCGGTACCGCGGCGATTCCGGCAAGCTCATGACCCGCTACGGAACGCTGAGCAACCCGCTTCACGCCGCGTGGCTTGCCGCCGCCGGGCAAGCGGGCTACCCGCACAGCCCGGACGTCAACGGCTTTCAGCAGGAGGGCTTCGGCCGCATGGACATGACGGTGGGCGAGGGTCGGCGCTGCAGTGCCGCCCGCGCGTATCTGCGCCCCGCGCTCGGCCGCTCGAATTTGACGGTCATCACTCACGCCCTCGCCACCCGCGTGCTGTTCGAGGGACGCCGTGCCCGCGGATTGACCTATGTCCGCGGAGGCGAGACCCATCGTGTCCAAGTCGACAAGGAGCTCATCCTGTCGGCGGGGCCGATCAACTCGCCGCAGTTGCTCAAGCTCTCCGGCGTCGGTCCGGCCGCGGAATTGCAGGCGCTCGGCATCGAGGTCGTTCACGATCTGCCGGGCGTCGGGGAGAACCTTCAAGATCACCTGGAGTTCTACTTTCAAGTCGCTTGCAAAGAGCCGATCACGCTGTACTCATCGATCAATCCGTGGAGCCGGGCGCTCATCGGCGCGCGCTGGATTTTGCGCAAGGACGGCCTGGGCGCCACTAATCACTTCGAGACCTGCGGCTTCATCCGCAGCCGACCCGGCATCGAGTATCCGGACATTCAGTACCATTTCCTGCCGATGGCCGTTGCCTATGACGGCTCGACACTTGCGCAGGAACACGGCTTTCAGGCGCACGTCGGCCCCATGCGCTCGAAGAGCCGGGGATGGGTGCGGCTCGCCTCCCCAGATCCTTTCGAGAAGCCGAAGATCCTGTTCAATTATCTGAGCCAGCCCGATGACTGGACCGAGATGCGCGCTTGCGTGCGCCTCACGCGCGAAATCTTCGCGCAGCGGGCGTTCGATCGCTACCGCGGCCGCGAGCTGCAGCCAGGCGCCGCCGTTGAGACCGACGAGCAGATCGACGGCTTCGTGCGGGCGAAGGTGGAAAGCGCTTATCACCCCTCGTGCTCCTGCAAGATGGGCGAGCCCGGCGACCCCAGGGCGGTCGTCGACCCTCAGGCACGCGTCCAGGGACTCGAAGGCCTGCGAATCGTCGACTCGTCCATCATGCCCTCGATTACCACCGGCAATTTGAATGCGCCCACGCTCATGCTTGCCGAGAAAGCGGCCGATCACATTCTCGGCCGGGGCATGCTGCCGGCTGACGATGCGCCGTTCTATCAATCCGCCAATTGGCAGAGCTCACAGCGCTGAGCGAAGCGGGACTGAATATCGGGGTGGGAGGGCATTGCGCAGTGCGCAACCTGCGGTTTCCCATCGCGGTAAACCGTCGGTGATTGTACAGTGGAGCTCGTGCCGCTCGCCGCAAACGACAGACTCGATGAGCTATATGCCGTCCAGCGCCTCCTGCAAGACGAGGCCGATCGCCTCCAGCAGGAGCACGACAGCCTGCTCGAACCGCGCGGGCGCCTTCGGCGCTACATCCTGAGCGTGCAGATCGAGGCGCTCCAGGAAGAGGCGACCCGGATCTCGGCACGCATTTCCGACGTTTTGGAAAGGGATTTGCAACGCTGATGTCCGAGTTCTGGAAGCAGTGGGAAAACCAGGTCATCAACGGGCAGTTCCCGCTGCGCCGGTTCCTGGGCGCTTCGAGTCACAGTGCGGTCTTCCTGACCGAATACGAGGCGTCCCACGGCACTGCCGCGATCAAGTTCATTCGCGCCGATACGCCGCACGCGGACATGCAGCTCGCACGCTGGCGGGCGGCGGCTGCGCTTTCCCATCCTCATCTGATTCGTCTGCACGGCTGGGGACCCTGTCGCCTGGGAAGTCACGAGCTTCTGTTCGTGGTCATGGAATACGCTGAGCAGAGTCTTGCTCAGATTCTCGTCCAAAGGGCCCTCACATTCGACGAAGTGCGCGAAGTGATGGGTCCGACGCTTGCCGCGCTGTCCTTCATCCACCGCAGCGACTGGGTGCATGGCCAGCTAAAGCCGTCGAACGTCTGTGTCGTCGATGACACGCTGAAGCTCGCGAGCGATGTGCTCCGTCCGGCCGGGGAGTCCTCGGTCGGGACGGTTGAGTTCTCTCCCTATGACGCGCCCGAGGAGACAGCCGGAAGCAGCTCGAGTGCCGGCGATCTCTGGGGTCTCGGCATGACCGTGGTTGCGGCTCTCACCCGTTACCCCGTCGCGAGGCGACACGAGCGATCCGAGGTCGTTTTGCCCACGAGCGTGACGCCGGCATTCGCCGCCGCCATCAGGCAATGCTTGAGCCTCGATCCTGCCCGTAGACCGAGTGCAGCGGATCTCGAGGCACAACTCAAGGCGGCGGATCCCAGCCCATCGAAACCCGAGCCTGCCGTGGAGGCGGAAGCGGCTCCGATTGAGGCGAAGAGGCCGGGCAATAGGATTTCAAGCCCTTACATTCTCGCCGGAATTGTCGCCTTGGCAGGCGCAGTGTGGCTTGGCGTGCACCTCATACAGGGTCGAGTGCGTCTCGCGCAACAGACGGCGGCTTCCCCGATCTCGGGCGCCGCGTCTCCGGTGGTCGTGAGCGCCCCAGGAGCCAAGCAGGGGCCTGCGCGAGTCGCCGCTCGTTTAGCAAGTCCAGCAAGTCCAGCGAGTCCGGCAAGTCCACCGAGCCGAGCGGCAGCGGTCGCGGGAGCTCCCGCAGGCCCCGTGCTCCACGAGGAGATACCTCGCGTTCCGGCCAGCGCTCTCGGAACCATTCACGGCAAAGTCAAAGTGGTGGTGCGGGTCGCGGTCGATGATGCCGGCAATGTGACCGATACCACGCTCCAATATCCAAGCTCCAGCCGATACTTTGCTCACATGGCGAGCGAATCCGCCAAAGCATGGCGCTTCGCCCCGGCCGCCGCTCGGCAATCGAGGAAATGGCTCCTACAGTTCGAATTCACGCGCGCCGGTGTGCAAGCGAATGCTGTTGCGATGCCCTGAGAGCCGGGGAGTGGTCACGTAAGCAGCTGCCTATGCTGTGAGGCCAAGCGCGCAGCTCAGAATCGCGTCGTGAGCCGGGTCAGCCACTCCGGGCTGTGGTTGAGGAGCCAAGCTTCGAGCGATCTGTCCACCCCCGTTGCGATCAGAATGCCCGTTCCAACAAGGAGCAGGCCGAACATCTGTTTGCCGAGGTGACCGGCGCTCAAGAGACGCCCGCGGATCGCCACGAAGCGTGACCGGGAGAGCGATCCAAGGACCACCAGAGGGGCTGCAGCGCCGATGCCGAAAATGAACATCAGCAAGAAGATTTGCGGCACGCTTTTGCCCTGGCTCGCGAGCGTGGTAGCCGCACCCAGCGTCGGACCGATGCAGGGACTCCAGACGATGCCGATCACCGAGCCGACGAGGAATTGTCCCGTCAAGCCATCGCCCGTGATGCGTGCGAGCAGACTGTTGCCTGAATCGCTCACCCGGGTAGTAAGGCGAGCGAAGGCGTTCTGTAAGCGCGGCACCAGCAGCACCAGTCCGAAAACGATGAGGAGCACGGCACCCGCCGTGCGCAAGGTGTCCGGATCGAGTCCCAAGGATGCTCCAAAGGTCGCAAACACCAGCCCAACGACCGTGAAGGACATCGCGAGCCCGACTCCGAGCGCCAACGGCCCAAATCGATGAGCCGCCGTCGCGCCCGCAGCCAATACCGGAACCAGCGGCAAGACGCAGGGCGATAAGATGGAGAGCGCGCCCGCCAGCAGCCCCAGCCCGTAAGTGGCCAACCCGAATTTCAATTGGGCTTGTGACTCATGGGTGCGGGACTCACGAAATGGACCGGCGAAGGAGTACCGCCAGGCTCGCCTCGTTGGTATCGCCCGTCGAGCGTCCCACTTCGCGGCCGTGGTTGAAGACCACGACCGTGCTTTGCTGCGTGACCCCAAGAGACTTCTTGAGGCTCTTCTCCTCATCGTAGTTGGCGATGTACAGCGTGAGTGAAGAGAATTCTGGTTTCCCGCTCAAGTCCTTGAGGAGCGGTGCCTGCGCTCGACACGTGGGACACCAATCCGCATGGAATACCACGGCAATCGGCTTGCCGGCCGCCTTCGCGGCATCGAACTGAGCCTGATTGAAGGGAACTTCGGCGGCAAAACCGAGGATGGCAAACAGAATCAATCCTAGGGAAGCTGACGCGGAGACGAGTGCTTTCATGTTTACTCCGATACGTTCAAGTAGCTAGAAGACCGGATACCGGCCCCCTTGATTACATCATCCGAATTACATCGTCGCACGGCGTGACCGACCGTCAGCGCAGTGCGACCGTGGCGCTTCCTGCAATGGGCCCTTGATCAGTTCGTTGCAACAGGATGGCAACGTGAGTGGCGTCCGCAGGTATCCCATCGAGCGGCACGCGAAAAACGGTTTCTCGCCCGTTCCACGGCCCGAGCGTGCGGAATTGCCGGACGATATTGAACTCCGTCAGTGTCCGTCCGGAATTCTCACCGCGTCCGACTCGTGTTTGCGCCTGCGGCAGGGCGACTACGTTCGGCATTTGCGCGAGCTCACCGAGCACGGCATCGGCGGGCGGGCAGGAGCTGCAACCTTGTGACGTATAGAGCTCGACGACCGCGGGTCCCCGCGGCGCGCTCGGTTGCGCGCGGACACTCAAGCACACCAGCACAAAAAGGATGCCACCCCCCCCAGCAGGCGCGCGACCAGGCTGCCCCCCGTGTCGGTTCGCATGGAATGTCGCATACCAGGAGTAGACCGTGAATCAGGTGACTTTCTTTCCGGGCGTGGCCGGAAGATCGGCACCCTCCGCGGACTGAAGGTGCCGAGGTTTGACCAGAAGAATCGCGTTGTTATACACTCGTTCAATAAGTGCGGCGACCAGGGCCACGACAGGGCAGCGCCGGGCCGCCAAAAAAAGGAGAACGACGTGATGGAATCGTGTGCTCGAGCTGAGATTTTTGGACATGGCTTGCTCGCGGGAGCGCGGGTAGTCGGCGGCGAGGTGGAAGTATCCTGGGTCGGACAAGCAGCGACCGACCGGTTCTCTCCATTCTGGTTGCGCGATCATTGCCACGCACGCGAAAGCCTGCATCCGGATACCCTGCAGCGCCAAGTCGACACCTTCGCCATACCGGCGGACATCGCGCCTGAACGGATCGATGTCGAGGCGAGGGGAGAGACTCTTCGTATCGTCTGGAAGCACGATGGCAGCACCAGCGTGTGGCCGGCGGAGTTTCTGTGGAGCGCCGCAAAACATGCGGGTCGACCGCAGCCGCCGCATCGGCGCCTATGGGACCGGGAGGTGCTCACGGGCGGGCTGCCCACAATGACCCACCAGGAGATCATGTCCGGCGATGTGCCCCTCCTGAAGTGGCTCAGGAAAGTGGACGAGTACGGCTTTGCGCTGGCCACCGGCGTGCCCGTCACGGTCGAAGCGACCCGCGAACTGGCGACCCGCATCGGATACGTCCGCGAGACGATTTTTGGCGGGATGTGGGATTTCACCGCCAACCTGGCCTTCAAGGACACCGCGTATACGTCGGCGGCCATCGGTCCGCACACCGACGGGACGTATAGCTTCGACTCACCCGGTTTTCAGATGTTTCACTGCTTGCAATTCGACGGATCGGGCGGGGAAAGCACCCTGGTCGATGGCTTCAAGGTCGCCGAGGACATTCGCCGGAGCGATCCGGTAGCCTTCGAGGTGCTCTCGAGCGTGAAAGTGCCGGCGCAGTACCTCGGCGACGGTGTGCATTTACGGGCGGAGCACCCGATCATCGGGCTCGATGCTCATGGGGAGCCGGCGCAGATCGCCTACAATAATTATGACCGGGCTCCGTTCAGCTTGCCGAGCGCGCGGATGAGTGAATTCTATCGAGCCTTGAAGATATTTAACGGCATGGTTAACGATCCGGCGAACGAAATTACTATGCGCCTGGCGCCGGGCACCGCTCTTTTATTCGATAACTGGCGCCTGTTGCATGGGCGCCGCGCCTACCAGGGGTATCGGCGCCTATGCGGGGCTTACTTGAACAAGGAAGACTTCGATAGCAAGCTGCGGGTGCTATCCGCGGCGAGGTAAGAGGCGATGGCAGATGCATTGACCCGCAATTTCGGCAGCGACAACGTCTCCCCGGTGTGCGCGCCCATCCTGTCGGCGATTCAGGCGGCGAATGCCGCCCCGACCGGCTCGTACGGCGCGGATCCATTCACCGAGCGCTTGACCGGCGTGGCCTCGAAGCTGTTCGAGACGGATGTCGTGATCTACCCGGTTGCCACCGGCACTGCGGCCAACGCATTGTCCCTGTCGCAGATCGCGCCGCCCTACGGCGGCGTCTATTGCCACGCCGGTGCGCATATCGTCACCGATGAATGCGGCGCGCCGGAATTCTTCACGGGAGGGGCGAAGCTGCTGGGACTGCCCTCGTCCACGGGCAAGATCGGGCCACAGGCGCTCAGCGCCGCCGTGGCATTTGCCGAGGAGATGGGCGTGCATCATGTGCGTCCCTCGGCGGTGAGCGTCACGCAGGCTACGGAGCTCGGCACGGTGTATGGTCTGGAGGAGCTCTCCGCGCTCACGGCGGCGGCGAAACGGCACGGGCTCAATGTGCACATGGACGGCGCGCGATTCGCGAACGCGCTGGTGCACCTCGGTTGCACGCCCGCGGAGGCGACCTGGAAGCGCGGCATCGACGTTCTCTCGCTCGGCGCCTCGAAGAACGGCGCGCTGTGCGCAGAGGCCGTGGTCTTCTTCAATCGCGCGCTGGCGGAAGGATTCGAGCGCCGCCGCAAGCAAGCGGGGCATCTGTGGTCGAAGCTGCGCTATTTGAGCTGCCAGCTCCTGGCGTATCTCGACGACGGCTTATGGCTGCGCAATGCGGCCCAGGCGAACGCCATGGCGTCGCGGCTCGCCCGAGGCCTGGCCGAGCTGCCATTCGCGCGGCTGCTCCAGGACGTCCAGGCGAACGAGATATTCGTGGCGCTACCGGAAAAGCTGATCGGGCGCCTCGAGCAGGCGGATTTTCATTTCTATCGCTGGCCGCTCATCCAGGTTCCCGAGGGTGCCGCGGTGCGGCTCGTCACGTCCTACATGACCACCGAGGCCGATGTGGACGACTTCCTGCGCGAGTTGCGCAAGCTCGCCCGTGAGCCGGGTTAGTCGGTTTCGCGTCGGCCGCGACTGTTGCGCCGATCGGTACCGTTGCGGGAGCGCATGCCTCCTCCCTCCGCTTCCTCCGAGCGACGCGGAGTGCCGCGGCGGTCTTCGTAATGACGGTACTTGCACTTGCAAGCCGCGGCATCACATTCGCGTAACGGCAGGATAGGAGCTTCGGTCGACAGATACCGGCGTCCCTTGGCGGCTTCCGCGGCCTGACAGTGGGTCGCGCCGGGCACGATGGCAACCGCGTGCCAGCGGTTGCGGGGCTGGCTCTTCGCGGGCTTGGCGCCCGGCTCCTTGGGACCATTTCCTCTGTCGATCAGCATGCGATCGGGAACATAACTCAGGTAGTAATGGAGTCGCGGCGAACTTCACATAACTCGCCTTAGGGCTTTCCATTCTGCCAGCCAAGTCTCATTCCCCTACGGCGTCCCCGGCCGCAATGGCCGTCAACCCTGAAAGATCAGCAGAACATAGGCAATGAATAAGATGAGGTGTACCGCGCCCTGAAGCACGTTCGTGCGCCCGCTGCCGAAGGTCAAGATGCTCACAGCCAACGTCAAGAGCAGCATCACGAAGCTCGTGCCCTGCAGGCCGAGAAAAATCGTGGCGCCCATCAGATGGGCTACGACGATCATGAGCGGAATGGTGAGGGCGATGGTGGCGAGCAGCGACCCCAGGCAGATATTGACGGAGCGTTGCAGTTTGTTAGCGAGTGCCGAGCGTACTGCGCCGATCCCCTCGGGCGTCGCGACGAGGGCCGCGATGATCACGCCGCCCAGAGCGGCCGGGGCGTGTAGACGCCCGATCATGTGGTCGATGGGCTGACCGAATTGCTCCGCCAAATATACGACCGGAATCATGTACGCGAGCAGCAGCAGCGCGTGGTGCCACGCCGAAGCGCTGGGCGCGGCCGCGCCGCCGGCGAGCTCGTGGCCGTGACCATCCTCTTCGGCCTCGAGTGAAAAATAGCCCCGATGCCGCCCGGTCTGCACGGCCAGAAACGCGCCGTACAGCCCGACGCACATCACGCCGAGGAATTCCTGTTGATAAAAGGAGAGCGTCGGCCCGGGAGTGGTATGCGTGTAGTTCGGCATGATGAGGCACATGACCGCGAGCGGAACGACCACACTGAGATAGATATTCGCGCCCTGCAGATTGTACGACTGCTCGCGGTGCCGCCAGGCGCCGACCAGGAGCGAGGTCCCGACCATGGCGTTGAGGATGATCATGATGACCGCGAACACCGTATCGCGCATCACGGTGGGTTGATCGCGCGAGTGGACCATGACAGCCGAGATACTGGCCGCTTCGATGGCCGTGACGGCCAGGGTCAGAATGAGCGTGCCGAGCGGCTCGCCCAAACGTTCGCCGAGATGTTCTGCATGGCGCACGACGGACATGGCGGACCACAGAATTGCGACAAACAACCAGACGAATACGACGGCTTGCGCGGCGGGCCCCGTCGCTTTCCCTGCGAGCGCGCCGGGAAACAGCAAAAACGCGAGGCTCGTGGCGATGCTTACAGGCAGAAACCATTCGGCGCGGATCAGACGGTTTGACACAACTTCCCTGACTTGACGAAGGTCGCACAATGGACACCGGATGCGGCCACCGTTGGCCGATCCCGCGGCCCCCATGATAACCTCGGCCGATCGAATTCCTAAGGTGCTACATGCCCTGTCGCAAGATCTTGCTACGCGCCCTTTGGACCGTCCTTGTCTGCAACACGAACTGCGCGCTCGTCGCGCTGGCCGCCGACACCCCCGCACCGGCGATGTCGGACATGCCGGGCATGTCGGGCCATATGCACATGACGGAGCTCAGGTCGAAGGCCCCCGGCGATCAGCAGAAGGCGGATGCGATCGTGCTCGCGGCCAAGGATGCGATGGTGCCGTACCAGGACTATCACAAGGCGATCGCGGACGGTTTCGAGATCTTTTTGCCGAACGTTCCGCAACCGCAGTATCACTTCACCAATACGCTGAATGCCCTGGCCGCCCGCTCGCACTTCGATCCGGCGAAGCCCACGTCGCTCCTTTACAAGAAGACGGCGGACGGCGGTTACCGACTGGTGGGCGTCATGTACACCGACCGCGTCGACGCATCCCTCGAGGAGATCGACGCACGCATTCCGTTGAGCATTGCCCGCTGGCATCAGCACGTCAATTTCTGCCGGGCGCCCATCGGCCACAAGGCCGAGTACTTCGGGGCGAACGCCAAGTATGGGCTCCTGGGATCGATCGACACGAAAGAGGCCTGCGATGCGGCGGGGGGCACCTTCTATCCGCATATCTTCGGTTGGATGGTGCATGTGTATCCGTACGAGCAGGATCCCAAGATGATCTGGTCCACCTCGGACGACGATGTCGGGCACGACAATATGGACAGCTCGAGCATGCCTGCGATGAAGATGAACTGAAGGGATATCCTGCCGAATTCGACGCCGCTCACTTCGCGGTAAGACGATTCGCAGATCGATGCGCTGATGGGCGCTGCGCTGCGCATCGCGGAGCCGGTCAATCCTCGTTGTTGAAGGCCTGTGCCTTACCAAAGCGATAGATCAATCTAGCTCCGAACACCCGCGGCTCGTTCACGGTCTGCCGCAGGTCGAAGTTGCCCTCATTGGTGTAGATCACCGCGTTCTTGTTCGCGAGATTGGTGATGTAGAACTCCGTGGTCCAGCCCTGATCGGCCCGGATGAGACCGAAGCGCAGATTCATGATGGAGTAGCCCGGCTGCAAGACGTAGGGCAGTCCATTGCTTCCCGAGGCCTGTAAGTTGTTGAACATGTCGCCCTTGTGGGCGATATCGTACTGGCCGTACCAGTGCAATTCGTCCTTGATCGGCGCTTCGTAGCGGACGTTGCCGCTCCAATCGAAGTAAGGAACATAGGGCAGCCGCTCGCCGGGTCTGACGTCGAACCCGCCGGATGCCGCACTCGAGGAACTATAGTAGGTGTCGGTGATAATTCGCGAGTCGTTATAGCTCAAGGAGACGTCCATGCTGAGACGCGAATTCGGCGAGTACTTGATGTCGGTCTCGGTGCCGTAAACCTTGGCATTGCCAATGTTCGCGTCAAAACTCGAAGTTGCGCAAACGTTCGGATCGAAGAGCAGCGATTGGTAATTCTTCCAGGGCATCAGGTAAAAAGCCCCGTTCCACTGTAGATGCTTATCGAGCAAGGTCGATTTCCAACCGACTTCATAGTTCGTCAACGTGTCCGGCTTGTACGTCGCGGGCACGCCGTTCTTCGTGCATTGGGGAGGCAATCCCGGGTTTACTCCACCGTCCCTGAACCCCTGGGCGGCGTCGATGTAGAGCAACAGATCATCCGTCGCCTTATAGCTCAAGCCTCCCTTGCTGTTCCATTTTTCGGAGCCCCCAGGCCCCTCACTCAGCACATCCTCCGTGTGCGTAGGAGAAGTAACCGCCATTCGTGAATTCATTGAAGTGCGACTGGAAGTGTACGGTTCCGACGTCGAGCTTCAGCCGCTTGGTGAGATCGAAAGTCACGTTGAGGAATTCGGTCACCTGCAGATAATCGTAGCGCTCGGTGTATTCGTACCACGCGCCCGGTCGCGAGGGCGTTGCGCCGGCGCTGCCGTAATATGATGAGTAATACTGAAATGCGTCACCACCGGGTTTCAGGGCCGGGATTGCGTAGTAATCGCTGGTGTCATCGCGCGTCCTCTCCCAGTAGGCGCCGACCAGCCAGTGGAGCGGCAATCCGTTGTCATCTTTCGACTGCAACCGCAGCTCATTCGACCAACGGTAGATCTTCGTGGTGTAGTTGTAGTACTGGGTCGGGACGCCGCAGCCGCTGAAGGGCGCGAGCTGGTAACCTGCCGGGGGCGTCGACCAGGTCGGTGCGCTTTGGCAGGTGAACCCCTGGCGGTTGACTGCCGTGTAGTTGTTCGGCGGCCCCGGTGTTCACGTATTGCATGTATTCCGAGTACTCGTTTACCCACGTATCGTCCTGCGCCCAGTAGGTATTCGCATAAACGAGATCGCCGATTCCGACGTCGCCCTCGAGATGGAAGTCCAGCGTCTTCGCGTAATACTGCTTGAATTCCGGACCGAAGCGGGCCACGTTCTTCTGGCCGAAGGAGCGCTCAGGGCCATTGGGGAGCGTGGACGCACCGGTCACCGGGTCCACGCCAATCGCTCCGCCGATGGTCGGGTTCTCATCCCAGGCGCCATGCGTGAGCTGCTTCTGATAGCTCCCGGTGAGGGTAGCCTTCCAGCCGTCTGCGATCTTCTGACCGAGAGCGATTCGGCCGCCGGTCACACGCTCGACATTGTAGTTCTGACCCGCCCACTCCGAATTGTTGGAAACGGTCCCGTTGACCCAATTACGGGTCGTGTTGATATTGTCGATGTACCCGCCGTGATAGTCCCGATAGGCGGAAAAGCGCAACGCTGTCCAATCGGGGATCAGCGGAATGTTCATGAAGCCCTCGACGGTGCCGTTCTTGGTGCCCCCCTCGATCTTGCCGCCGTCGAGATCGGCGCCCGCGCTGAAACCGCTCGCATCCGGCTTGTTGGTGATGAAGCGCAGTGCTCCGGCCATCGCGCTCGCGCCGAAGGTTGTGCCCTGCGGTCCGTTCAGGACTTCGATGCGCTCGATATCATAGAGATGCAGATCCGGCGTGGTGCCGGCGAAGTTCATCGACATGTCGTCGACCAGGAACGCGGTGGTCGCCGTATTCGCGTAGTTCGGATTGCTGCCGTCCGACACGCCGCGCATGACAAAGGTCTGGGTGCCGGGGCCCGCGCTCACGAAGGAGATGGAGGGCGTGATGGTCGCGTAGTCTTCGAATTGCGAGATCGCGAGGTTCCTGCAGATCCTTGGAGGTGTAGACGTCGATGCTGATCGGAACGTCTTGAAGGTTTTCCGTGCGCTTGCGCGCCGTGACGATGACCTCCTCGAGGGTGGAGGTGGAGGACTCCGCCGATGTCGATGCATCAGCGGCCAGTGCGGGAGCCACGTGCACCGTCGCCGCTCCGGAGAGGGTCGCGGCAATCGCGAGGCTCAGCCGGGTGGGCGAGGGGAACGGGCGCGCTGGAAGCATGCGGATCCGATTCCCCACGGGACGCATTTTCTTCATGCGCATTGCATCATCCCCTTATCTTGAGTTTCGAGGCACGCTGCGATGTGCCTTTCGAGGATCATGTCCTGCGGTAGCAGCGCCTGTCAATGACCGGCGAGCGGGAAGCTGATCGAGCGTTCAGTAGTGCGGGCGGCCTACTCGATCCCGGAGAATCGATCCAGTGATTCGCCCAGCGCGCGCCGCAGAGGTGCGAGCTGCGCCTCGAAATGGCGCCAGTAGCCGACCCCGGACGTGTACAGGGGCTGGCGAACCTGCTCGGCGCTCGCCGTGCGCACCGCGCGGCTTGGTCTCGTGGAACGACAGGCAGGCGGGCTCGAAAGGCAGGGAGCAGTGGCTCAAAAGGCGGCGGATCTGCGCTTCCGGCTCGCGGATCAGCTGCTCGTATTGTAGATCGCAACACCTTGCCCGGCAGCACCTCGTCCCAGTGATCCATGAGGCTCAGATAGCAGCGATAGTAGCGCCCGAGATCCTCCAGGTCGTAGCTGAACGACTGCCCTTCGGCGAAATGCTGCTTGAAGGTGCTGAAGCATGCATCCATCGGGTGGCGGCGCACATCGATGATGGCTGGCGCCGGGGAAAAATGGCGTGGATCAGGCCCACATGGCTGAAGTTGTTCGGCATCTTGTCGATGAAGTGCGGCGCGTCGCCGACGCAGCGGCGCCGTCTCCTCGATGTAGCGTCGGCCGAGCTGGCCGAGATGCTCCGAGCGGAGGCGCGCGCGCACGATCTCCGGATAGCCATCGTGCGCCGGCGTCGGCGTGATCGAACTCGCGCACGATGGTGAGGAGGTTCGGCAGCTCGAAGGTGCCTTCGACGCTGCGAGTGACTGGCGAGGATCTGCTCGACCAGCGTCGAGCCGGAGCTTGGCAGGCCGACGATGAATATCGGCGGAGGGGTCGCGGATATCCGGCTGCCGACCTGCGCTGCGAAGAATGCCGGCGTCGAAGCATTCGCGCACGCGGCGTGTTTTGTTCTCGAACGCCTGCGATGTCGAACGGCACGGTCTTGCGGCGCCGGGCGATTACCCGTCGGCGTAATGACGCAAAGGCCTGCGCGTAGTCCTGCTTGCTGCTCGAAGGCCCTGCCGAGCGCGAAATGCAGCTGCGCATCGTGGGAGCCTCGTCATCGCCGTCGTCGCCCTTGCAGCAGCGACTGCATGGAGGCGATGTCCGCGTCGTGAAGACGTAGTTCTTCAGGTCCGCGAGACTCCAGCAGGCCTCGCCCATGCCTGGGTCCATCTCAGCGCCGTTTGTAGGACGTTCGCATTCGCGCGCGCCGGCCGAGCGTTTGTTGAGATGTCCGACGGAGAGCCGCAGGCCGGACGTCGTCGGGATTTAGCCGCGCCGCCTCCTCGAAGGCCGCGAGCGCGTCTTCCTGACGCATGAGGCGCGTGGCCACGGTGGCGAGCAGCGACCCAATTGTTGCGGGTTATCGCGCTCCATCTTTGAGCAGATCGCGCAGCCGTCGACTCGGCTTCCCGAGGCGCCCGAGCGCAGCAGCGCGTGCGAAAGCCCGCGCCGGGCGAGCGGCAAATAGGCGGACTGCTTCAGCGCGTGCTGCAGCAGGCGCATCGCGTCTTGCGCCCGGCTCGGCGTGAGGCGAGACCGCGGCAAGGCCGCAGAGCGCTGCCACGTGAGCCGGGTCCGCGCGCAGGATATCGCGAAACAGTCGTCCTCGGCCGTCTTGCGGCGCTCGTCCGCCGCGAGCGCCGCCGTCGCCTGCTCGATGCGGCGTCCGCTGCGGGTCCGCCAGTCGGGCGCGCTCGAAGGCGTAGCAGTCGCATCCGGATACTTTTCGAGCTCGACCAGCACATCGCCGTATGCAAGCCAGGCGCGCTCGAGAGTGGCGGGGCGGCAACGACGCGCTTGAGCTCCGCGCGGGCCTCGTCGCGAGCTGACCTGCGGCGCGATAAGCGCGGGCCAAGATCGATGCGTGCCTGCCAGAAGTCGGGCTGCGCGAGCGCGACTGCGCGCTCCAGCGACTGGATGGCCTCGGCCGCCTTGTCCTGGTAGAGCAGCGCCACTACCCAGCAGATGCAGGCTGCTTTACCTCGCCGGGTGCCGCCGCCTGGATGGCGCGCAGCTGCCGCTCGGCCGTGGCGGCGCGGCCGGTCTTGAGCAGGGCGACAGTGCTTCGGCGTAGGCCGCCCGCAAACTGCGCTTGGGACTGCTCCTGCGTCATGGATGTGTCCCGGGAGCTTAAAAGTCTGAGCGCTGCAAAGCGAGTGTCTGCCCTATCAGACGCGGGAGAGAACTCCCGGGCGATCTCGGTGCAGCAGTCCGCCGACATAGCCCGCGAACGAGCGCCAGACCTCCAGGTGGAACGCATCTTCGCGTGTGCGCCACAAGCGTTATGTCGGCCTTCGCCAGCAGCGTGCGCGTGCACATGCCGATCGGAAATTGGCTTATGTGCTAAATCGAGTGGGCATGCACCTCGCAGAATGACTTCGGCGAGCGGTCCGCTCACTTCGAGCGCGAATTGCCGATGGCTCACGTCGACGAGCGCATGGGGCGTATCGCGCAACGCCTCTTCGATGGCAGCCGCCGTCGCGAGCGAGCTCTCCTCCCGCGCGGCCAGATCGAGCAGCAGGTATTCATCGGGGCCCAGCCAGAGCGTCGCGCGCGCGCCGCTGCGCGTAGCCCGGCAGGCCGTCTCGGAGAACCCGACGCCCCAGACGGGTGCGGCGCGCGCCCGCGCCTGCGCGTCGCCGTGCAGCACCCAGCGTGCCGCGGGCGGCAGCGTCTTGAGCCAATCAGCCGCGCTCACTTGCGGCGGCCGGCGCAGGGCTGATTCAGCCATTGAGCCGTTCTCCCTTCGGGTCATAGAAAATCGGCGATGTGACCTCGACCTCGACATCTCTTCCCGGCATGGGCACGTACAGCGTCTGACCCAGGCGCGCACGTCCGGCGGCGACGAGCGCGAGCGCGATCGGCGCTTTAAGGACACTGCTCGAATAAGCCGAGGTCACGTGACCGACCAGCTCCATGGGCGGCTTTTGTCCCGGCTTGGCGGCCACCTGCGCGCCTTCCTCGAGCAACTCGCCGCCGCGCGTCTTGAGACCTACGAGCTGCTTGCGGTCCGGTGCCTTCATGGCAGGCCGGTCGAGCGAGCGCTTGCCCACGAAATCCGCCTTTGCCTTGCCGATTGCCCAGGTCAAGCCGGCATCATCCGGCGTGACGGTGCCGTCGGTGTCCTGACCCACGATGATGTACCCCTTTTCCGCGCGCAGCACGTGCATGGTTTCGGTGCCGTAGGGGACGATACCCTGCGCCTGTCCCGCGGCATGCACGCGCTCCCACACAGCGGCGCCGTAATCCGCCGGCACATTGATCTCGAACCCGAGCTCGCCGGTGAAGCTCACGCGAAACAGCAACATCGGCACGCCGAGGATCTTGCCGCGCGCGACGCCCATGTGAGGCAGGGCAGCGGCGCTCACATCGATCTCGGAGACGAGCGGCTCGAGCACCCGTCGGGCGCTCGGTCCCTGCAATGCAATCACCGCATACTGCTCGGTGGTGGAGGTGAGCCACACTTTGAGATCGGGCCATTCGGTTTGCCGGTAATCTTCCATGAGCCCGAGCACGCGCGGCGCCCCGCCCGTGGTGGTGGTGACGTGGAAGCGATCCGCCGCGAGGCGCGCAACCACGCCGTCGTCGTAAATGAAGCCGTCCTCGCGGCACAGGATGCCGTAGCGCGCGCGCCCCGGCGCGAGCCCCGACCAACTGTTCACGTAGAGACGATTCATGAATTCCGCGGCATCCGCTCCCACGACTTCAATCTTGCCGAGAGTCGAGGCGTCGAAAAGACCGCAGGCATTGCGCACCGCAAGGCATTCGCGCGCGACCGCGGCATGCATGTCCTCGCCGGGATGTGGAAAATAGCGCGCGCGCTTCCAGAGTGCGACGTTCTCGAATACCGCGCCTTGGGCCGCTGCCCACGCGTGTGTGGGCGTGGTCCGCACGGGATCGAAGAGATCGCCCCGCGAGATGCCGGCAAAGCTGCCGAACGTCGTCGGCGTGTACGGCGCGCGAAAGGTCGTGAGGCCCACCCGCGGAATCGGGCTCGAGAGGTCCTGCGACACGATCGCGAGCGCGTTCATGTTCGAGGTCTTGCCCTGGTCGGTCGCCATGCCGGTGGTCGTATAGCGCTTGACGTGCTCGATCGATTGAAAGCCTTCGCGAGCCGCGAGCTGCACGTCCTTGAGGGTCACATCGTGTTGCCAATCGACGAACGATTTCTGGCGGGCTGGTGTGGCACCTGCGGGCAACGGGCCCAAGTAAGATCCCGGCGCGCGGCGCGCGGCCTGCACCGCGAACTGAGGCATGGGCAGCTCCGTGAGGCTGCCCGCGCTCGCCCCGTCCGCCAGGACCTCCGCCAGGTCCGAGAGACCCCGGCAAGCGCCTATGGAGCGCTCCTGCTCGGCGGATTCGCCCGGCACAAAGGCATTGAGGGTCTCGCTCCAGGCGAGCTTGCCGCGTGATTGGGAGAACAAGTGCACGCTCGGCGTGAAGCCGCCCGACATCAACATGGCATCGCAGTCGAACTGCCGAAGGACACCGGCGGTGTCGCTCAGCGAGACGGCGCGCACGCGCAGGCCGCCTTCGGTGCCGAGCACCGTCGATCCCGGCAGCACCAGGAGATGGGCGCGGCGGGCCGCCTGCGGCAGCTCGCCCGCGGGCTCGGCGCGTAGATCGGCGATGGCGACGATGACCGTTCCGGCGGCGTGCAGGTCGAGGGCGGCCTGGTAGGCCGCGTCGTCCGCCGTCACGATCACGACGCGCTCCCCGACCCGGACGCCGTAGCGATTGAGATAGGTCTGCGCGGCGCCCGCGAGCAGAATGCCGGGTCGATCGTTGCCCGGGAACAGGAGCGGTCGCTCGATGGCGCCGGTCGCGAGCACCACGCGGCGCGCCCGCACTTGCCACAGCCGTTCGCGCGGTAGTTGCGCGGGCGGCGAGGCAAGGTGATCAGTAAGCCGCTCGCTCAAACCGATCAGATTGTGGGGGAAGTAGCCGAAGGCGGTGGTGCGCGCCAGCAAGGTCACGTCCGGGTATGAGCGCAGCGCGGCGAGTGAGCGCTCCACCCACTCAGGTCCGCTCAAGGTCTCGATGCGGGCTGCATCATCGCCGAGCAAGCTTCCGCCGAGCTCCGCAGACTCATCGCAGAGCATGACGCGCGCACCCGTTCGGGCAGCGGCCAGCGCTGCGGCGAGGCCGGCGGGGCCGCCGCCCACCACGAGCACGTCGCAATGGGCATAGCGCTGTGCGTAGCGATCGGGGTCAGGCCGTGTGGGCGCGACGCCGAGCCCGGCCGCGCGCCGGATGAACGGCTCATACAAGCTCTTCCAGGCCTTGCGCGGCCACATGAACGTTTTGTAGTAGAACCCGGCGGGGAAGAATCGCGACAGCCAGTCATTCACGCGTGCCACATCGATGGCGAGGCTCGGCCAGCGGTTCTGACTATGCGCGACGAGGCCGTCGTAGAGCTCCACCTGCGTGGCGCGCAGATTCGGGGTCTTGCGCGCGTCGTCGCGAACCACGGTCACCAGGGCGTTCGGCTCCTCCGATCCCGCGCCGAGAACGCCGCGCGGGCGGTGGTACTTGAAGGAGCGACCCATGAGGTGCACGCCGCTCGCGAGCAAAGCCGAGGCGAGGGTGTCGCCCGCGAAGCCTTTGTAGTCGCGGCCGTCGAAGGTGAACTGCAGCGGCCGGCTGCGATCGATGCGTCCGCGCGTAGCGTCGCGCAGGCTCACGAGGCGCGATCCCGCTGGGCGCCGAGATCGGGTCGCGGCTTACCGGTCTCATAGGTCGCGAGCATACGATCGGTGGTGGTATCGCGCAGGGCGTTGAAGAAGCGTCCGCAACCGTGGCTGTGTCGCCAGCGCTCGGCGTGAACGCCCTTGGTGTTGTCGCGCATGTACAGGAATTCCGTCCATGCCGCGTCATCGAGCTCCGCCGGGCGTGCCGGGCGCGCAATATGCGCCTGGCCGCCGTAGGAGAACTCGATCTCGGGACGTTCGCCGCAGTAGGGACAGGCGATGAGCAGCATGGGCGAGCCTAAGGCTAATGCGCCACGGCCGCCGCCGCGGCCTCGTCGATCAAGTAACCATCGCGGAAGCGCTCGATGGTGAACGGCGCGTTGATCGCATGCGGCTCGTCGCGCGCGATGGTCCAGGCGAACAGATGTGCCGAGCCGGGCGTTGCCTTGAATCCGCCCGTGCCCCAGCCGCAATTGACGTAGAGGCCTGGGACGGGAGTCTTGGCGATGATGGGCGAACGATCCGGCGTGACGTCGACGATGCCACCCCAATTGCGCAGCATCCGCAGGCGCCGGAATTGCGGAAACAGCTCGCAGATGGCATCGAGGGTGTGCGTATTGATGTGCAATGCGCCGCGCTGTGTGTACGAGGTGTACGCGTCGGTGCCCGCACCGATCACCAGCTCGCCCTTGTCCGACTGGCTGATATAGGCGTGGATGGTGTTCGACATGACCACGCACGGGAAGATCGGCTTCACAGGCTCGGAGACCAGCGCCTGCAGAGGATAACTTTCGAGCGGCAAGCGCACGCCCGCGAGCTTCATGACGACGCTGGTCGACCCTGCCGCCGACACCCCCACTTTGCGGGCGTGGATGAGGCCGCGGGTCGTCTCCAGCGCCTCGACCGCGCCGCTCGCGTCTTTGCGGATGCCTGTGACCTCGCAGTTCTCGATGATGTCGACGCCGAGCGCGTCGGCGGCGCGTGCATAGCCCCACGCCACGGCGTCATGCCGCGCCGTGCCGCCACGGCGCTGCAGCGCGGCGCCGAGCACCGGGTAGCGGATATTGTCCGAGATATTGAGCGGCGGACAGAACGCCTTGGCTTCCTCCGGCTCGAGCCAGTCGTTGTCGACGCCGTTGCAACGATTCGCATGGATGTGCCGTTTGGAGACCTGTACGTCATGCACGGTGTGCGCGAGCATCATCACGCCGCGAGGTGAGAACATGACGTTGTAATTGAGGACTTGCGACAGGTCCTCCCACATCTTGACCGCGTGATCGTAGAGCGCGGCGCTTTCCGCGAAGAGATAATTGGACCGGATGATGGTCGTGTTGCGACCCGTGTTGCCGCCGCCGATCCAGCCCTTCTCGAGCACCGCAATGCGGCCGATGCCGTGCTCCTTCGCCAGATAATAAGCGGCACCCAGGCCATGGCCGCCGCCGCCCACGATGACCGCATCGTAGGCAGGTTGCGGCGAGGCCTTGCGCCACTGCGGCTGCCAGCCGCGATGTCCCGAGAGACCGCGGCCGATGAGCGCGAGAGCGGAGAACCTTTGCCGGCTCATGGCGCGATCAGGCTCGCAGCTCCTTGTTCTCCGGGTCATAGGGCGAGTCGATGAGCACCGTGACGGGCTTGCGCTCCCCCAGAATCTCGATGGAGAGCTCGGTGCCTACGGCCGCAAACTCAGGTTTCACATACCCCAACCCCAGGCTCTTGCGCAGCGCGTGGCCGTAATAGCCGGCCGTCGCGCGGCCGACGATATGGCCCCCGCGGTCGAAGAGGGGCTCGTTGCCGAGCGCATCGGCGTCGGTCACTCCGTGCACCTCGAAGGTGACGAAACGGTTCGGCACCCCGCGGGCGAGCTGCTGCTCGAGCGCTTCTTTGCCGATGAACGCTCCCTTGTTGAGGCGCACGAAGCGGTCGAGGCCCGCCTCGTAGGGCGTGTAATCGGGCGTCAAGTCGGTGCCCCACATGCGATAGGATTTCTCCAAGCGCAGCGATTCCATCGCGCGCATGCCCGCCATCGCGATCTGGTGCTCGGCGCCTGCCTCGAAGATGGCATCGAACAAGTGGTGGGCGTACTCGATGGGGAAATGCAGTTCCCAGCCGAGCGCGCCGACGAAATTGACCCGCAGCAGATAGACATCGGTCGCGAGCCCGACCTCCGTCACCTGGCCCGTGAGCCAGGGAAATGCCGCGTTGTCGAGCGGCGCGTCCACGAGTTTCGCCAGCACGTCGCGCGAGCGCGGCCCCGCCACCACGAAGCAGCCGCGGCTCGAAGTGATGTTGCGCAGGGTGACCCCCGCGGGCGGCAGCATGGCCTGCAGATAATCGCTGTCGTAGCGCTCCGCGGCGCCCGCGCTCACCACGTAGAAATGCTCATCGGCGATCTTGGTGATGGTGAATTCCGAGCGAATGCCGCCGCGGCGTGTGAGCGCGTGTGAGAGCGCCATGCGCCCGATCTTCGTAGGGACTTTATTGGCGACCAGGCCGTCGAGCCAGGCTTCGGCGCCGGGGCCGGTGACTTCATGCTTGGTGAAGGGTGTGAGATCGATGACGCCCACGTGCTCGCGCAAATTCACGGCTTCACGGCCGACGTACTCGAAATAATTCGAGCGGCGGAAACTCCATTGGTCCTTCGGCTCGACACCGGGCGGCGCGAACCAGTTGGCGCGCTCCCAGCCGTAACGCTGGCCGAACACGGCGCCCATGCGCTTGAGCTTGTCGTAAACCGGGCTGGTCTTGGCCGGCCGCGCATCGGCCCGTTCCTCATCGGGGAAGTGAATCACGAAGACGTTGCGGTAGGTCTCCTCGTTCTTCTGAACGACGTAGCGCTTGCTCGTGTAGGGACCGTAGCGCCGCGGATCGACCGCCATCATGTCGATGCCCGGCTCGCCCTCAACGATCCACTCGGCAAGCTGCCAGCCGGATCCGCCTGCTGCGGTGATGCCGAAGCTGTGGGCTTCGTTGAGCCACACGTTACGCAGTCCCCACGCGGGACCAATGAGCGGGCTGCCGTCGGGAGAGTAGGGGATGGGGCCGTTGACGATGTCTTTGATGCCGCAGGTGGCGAGAGACGGCACGCGGCGCTGTGCCGCCTCGACGTGCGGCAGCAGGCGCTCGAGATCACCCTCGAACAAGCTCTTGCCGAACCAGTCGGGCACGCCGTCGGCGAAGCGCGCGGGCGCGCCGGCCTCGTACGGCCCCAAGATCCAGCCCATCCGCTCTTCGCGCAAGTAGTACGACTGATCGGACTCGCGCAGCACTGCAAGCTCGCGTCCGCCGCCCTTGCGATACGCCTTCAGATCGGGGGCCTCGTCGTAAACGATGTACTGGTGCTCGACGGGAATGGAGGGCACGTTCAAACCGAACAGGCGTCCGGTCTGACGCGCGTAGTTCCCCGTGGCGCAGACCACGTGCTCGGCGATGATCTCGCCCTTGTTGGTGATGAGCTGCCATTCACCCGACGCCGTGCGTTTGACGCCGGTTACTTCAGTCTGCTCGTGGATTTCGGCGCCGAGGGCGCGAGCCCCTTTGCGCAGCGCCATGGTGAGATCGGCCGGAGCGATGTGGCCGTCGTCGGGATGGTAGAGCGCGCCAATGATATTCGGCGTATCAGCGCCGTTGCCGAGTTCGGCCAGCGGCCAGAGCTTCTTGACCTCTTGGGGCGTGATGATCTGAAACGGCACGCCGATGGTGTTCGCCGTTCCGCAATACTTCTGATACTCGTCCATGCGCTCACGGCACGTGGCGAGGCGCAAATTGCCTGTCACGTGAAAGCTCACATCCTGTCCCGTCTCGGCGGGCAAGCGCTTGTAGAGGTCCACCGAGTACTTGTGCAGCTGCCCGACGGTGTAGCTCATGTTGAACAGCGGCAACAGGCCCGCTGCATGCCAAGTCGAGCCGGCGGTGAGCTCGGAGCGCTCCAGAAGCACGGCATCCGTCCAGCCCTTGTGGGCCAGATGATAAAGCGTGCTGACGCCGACCACGCCGCCACCGATCACCACGACGCGGGCATGAGTTTTCATTTGAGGATCCCTGAGTGAATGCGCACCGCAGTGTAGCGAGCGGCGGGCCAAACAAGAGGCTAATAGCGACAGTCACTTGTGCAAATGCGCCACCCGATGCTCGCGCGGACACGGCGCGCAGGTGGCCCCCGGCCGCCCCGGCTGTCTGGAAAACGACAGCATATGTCGGAAACAGACACTTCTCGCCGCGTTCGGCGCATACTGTAGTCGCCGGGGCGTGGTTTCCCCCGGTGGGAGAGACCTCCGTGGAATCGCCGGCCGTCTTACGCAAGTGCAAATATGCGTTTTTAACGCTCGCCAACTATTCCCTCATTGCCGTCGCCAATGCCGTCGAGCCTCTGCGCATGGCAAATCGCCTGGTCGGCAAGGAGGTTTACGACTGGTCGGTGATGAGTCTCGACGGTGCGCCGAGCGAATCGAGCTCCGGACTCAAGCTCTCGCCCACCGCCATGCTCGACAAGCTCGAGCCGCTCGACATCCTGTTCGTCTGCGGCGGCGTGAATATTCGCGAGGCCGTCTCGCCCGCGCTGCTCGTGGCGTTGCGCCGTCTTGCCGAGCGCCGCGTCGCTCTGGGGGCGCTGTGCACCGGGGGCTACGCGCTCGCCCGCGCAGGGCTCCTCGACAACTATCGCGCCACCATTCACTGGGAGAACCTCTCGGCGCTGCGCGAGGAATTTCCCCGCGTGCTCATCAGCGACCAGCTGTTCACCATCGATCGCAACCGCTTCACCTGCTCGGGTGGCACGGCGCCGCTCGATTTGATGCTGAACCTCATCGAGACGAAGCTCGGCTCGCGGGTCTCGCAGCGCGTATCGGAGCAGTTCATCGTCGATCGCGTGCGCAAGGATCGGGATCGTCAATACATTCCTCTGCGCGCCCGCGTCGGTGTCTCACATCGCGGGCTCATCCGCGTCGCGCAACTCATGGAGGAGAACATCGAGAAGCCGCTGTCGCTCGAGAAAATCGCGCGCAGCACCGGCCTCTCGCGGCGGCAGATCGAGCGGCTGTTCAAGCGCGATCTCAACTGCGTGCCGAAGCGCTACTACCTCGAGATGCGCTTGCGGCGCGCGCGCGAGCTGCTCTTGCAGACCGCGATGCCCATCATGGACATCACCGCGGCGTGCGGATTTCAGTCCCCGCCGCACTTCTCCAAGTGCTATCGCAATCAGTACGGCTATCCGCCGAGCGCGGAGCGGAAGATCGGTGAGACCCGCGCTGCAGTCGCGGAGGAGAGCACCGCGGCGCCGCTAGCCGGCTAGGCAGATGCAGGATTTCACGGTGCGGGCATCCGCGCCGCGAGCTGCGTGCCGCCCAGGCTCCCATGGACCTGCGCGACGGCGTCGGGCGCAGCGTCGTCCCAGGCGATCTCCAGGACGCCGGCGCGCAAATCGGCCCGCGAGTCGACCCCGGCGCGCGAGTCGGCGCCGGCGAGCAGCAGATGCGCCCGCACGCGGCCCGCGGGGCCGGGCGTCTTTTCGAGGGTGCCCGACACGGCGAGATCCTCAGTCCAACGCACGGCGTGCAGCGTGACTACCTGCACGCCTTTGCGCTCGATGACGGTAAATTGGCCGCCGCGGAGGCCCATTCCGTGTCCGCTCGAGCTCATCGCCAGCCGCGTAACGACGTCGCCGGCGGTGAGTATCGCGGCGCTCGCGACGCGTAGCTGCAGATCGCTCGCCTGATTCGACGCGACACCTTGCGCCGGCTCGAGCTCGGCGGCGCGCCGCGCGAAACGGCCGACCAGGCGCACCGGCGGGGCCTCGACGGCGCAACGCGTATCTCCGACTTCCCGCGTTTCGATGAACTGCCGCACGAGCTCGGCGCCGCAGGGGCTGCGAGCCCGCGGCAGGGCGTTGACGTGCAAGCCGTTGGCGACGATGACCTGCCGCCCATGCGGGAACGCGCGCGCGGTCGCCGCGCCGTCGGCGATCGTCGTCATGTTGTCCAGATCCCCGGATACTACCAGCGCCGGCGCATCGGGATACGCCGCGTCCGGAGGCACGACCTGCGAGGCCGGGTGGCTTTCAGGTGCGACCGGCCAATCGACGCATTGATCGAGAAAGCTGTAATCGAGAGGCATGCCCCGAAACTCATCGATGGTGAAGGGGGCATACGTGTCGGGAAGCGAACGGCGCCGTTCGGCGAGCACGCGATCACGCTCGGCGGCGCGCAGCGCCGGCGGCAAGCGCATGTCAAAGATCTGCGGCGGATCCTGACACATCACCGCCGCGGCAAGTCCCGCGCTCCACTTGGTGGGATCGGCGGCCGGATCGCGCGAATCAACGCCGCTCAGGGTTTCGGCCATGAGCCGCAGGAGCGGTGCGCGATCGTTCGCTTGGAATGCGCGGGCCGCAGCGTCGAGCTCCTTGACGGTCGCCAGGGCCGGTGCGCTGCCGAACATGACGGTGGCGAGCTGCGACGCATTGGCTTGAAAGTTGCGCTCGCGTCCGTCTCCGTCGAAGGCGCTTGCGACAAACGGCGCACGGCGCAGCGCCTCGAGCACGGGCTGAATGTGATCGAGAGAGCTGCCCGGCAGTTGTGCGCAGGACGCCGAGCGCCGACACGCCAGATCGAACTTGGCGCGCATCGCCGGCGCATAGCTGGGGTACCAGGCGTAGTCGGGGCCATTCACGGGATAAGCCCCATCGAGCACCACGCTGCGCAACGCGCGTGGATGACGAACGGCGAATACCTGCTCGAAGTACGTGCCGTAGGAGTCGCCGTATAGATCGATTGGGCCCACATCGAGCATCTCGAGGACGGCGGCCAGATCGTCGGCGGCGTAAGCCGTGCTGTAGAGGGTCGACCGGGCGCCGAGCGACGCGCCGCAGCTCCCGACGAGATCCACCGTCCATTGCGGCGCGCTCTGCAGCGCCGCGCAGTCGACGGCACCCGATTTGCCCGTGCCGCGATTGTCCATGATCACGACATCGCGTCCGGCGCGCAGCGGCCTGAACAGAGTGAGGTAGTCCTCGCGCGATTCGGTTGCCGGATAACCGGGTCCGCCTTCCGTGGCGACGAGAGTGCCGGCGGAGGGACCCGCGGCCAGATGCGGATAGAACTCGAAATAGATCGAGATGCGGCCTTCGATCGCGCCGGTGGGATCGAGCGGCCGCTCGATTCGGCCGCAATACGCCGGCGCGTCGACACAGCGCGCGAGCGTCAGGCGTCCGACGCGGAGGGCGGGGGCTGGCTCTGCCCCGGTGCACGGGGCGAGGAGACTCGCGCACGCGAGGCCGGCAATCAGCCGGCCGAGCATCTTGGATGACTTCATTTTTCGATATTACCCAGATCTTGCCGATGACGCGCCCGTGTGAGTCTACGTGGCGCGTCGTTTCCGTGGTGGAACACGTCGCGCGCGGCCATGCTGCTGCGGGTAGCCGGGCTGATAAACTGGGCTCCTGCACGTTTTGAACACCACCAGCAGACGAGATTCACGATGAGCACGCGTAAGGTCATCCTCGATCGATTGCAGCGGCGCAAGCACGAGACAGCCCTCGAGCGTGAGTTCTATTGCGGAGAGGAGGAGTACCGGGTCGACCTCGAGATGATCTGGTACCGCGATTGGCTGTTCGTCGGTCACGACTGCGAAGTGCCGAATCCCGGAAATTATCTGACCGTGCAGATCGGGGAGTATCCCATAGTGGTCGTGCGCGACCGCACCGGCGAGCTGCATGCCTTTCACAACGCGTGCCGGCATCGTGGCTCGAGGATCTGCTCGGCCGAGCGCGGCACGGCGACGCGGCTCGTGTGCCCGTATCATCAATGGACGTATCACCTCGACGGCCGCCTGTTCTCGGCGCGCGACATGGGCGCGGGCTTCGACCGCTCACAATACGCACTGCATCCCGCGCACTGCACGAGCGTCGGCGGCTACATCTTTGTGTGCCTCGCCAAGGTCGCGCCGGATTTCGAGCCCATCCGGCGCCACATCGAGCCGTACTTCCTTCCGCACAACCTGCGCGAAGGCAAGGTGGCGTTCGAGACCACCATCGTCGAGAAGGCGAACTGGAAGCTCGTCTGGGAGAACAACCGCGAGTGTTATCACTGCTCCGCAAACCACCCGGAGCTGACCCGCACCTTTCCGGAGACCCCGACCGTCACCGGAGTCGACGGTGCGGAGAGCAATCCGCTCATCACCAGCAAGTGGACGCACTGGGAATCCCTCGGATTGCCGAGCCGCTTCCATCTGTCCGATAACGGCCAGTACCGCACCACGCGCATGCCCCTCATCGAGGGCACGGTGAGTTTCACCATGGACGGCCGGGCCGCATCGCGCCGGCCGCTCATCGACAACATCGCCGAGCCCGACCTCGGCACGTTGCTGCTGTTTCACTATCCGAGTATCTGGAATCATGTGCTCGCCGATCATGCGACTTCGTTTCGGCTGCTGCCCCTGAGTCCGACCGAGACCCTGCTCACCACCAAGTGGCTGGTGCACAAGGATGCGGTCGAGGGGGTCGACTACGACGTCAAGCGCATGACGGAAGTCTGGCTCGCCACCAACGACTCGGACCGGCGCGTGTGCCAGGAAAACCAGATCGGCGTGAACTCTCCGGCCTATGATCCTGCGCCTTACTCCCCCGTCCACGAAGGCGGCGTCATCCAGTTCGTCGATTGGTATGCCGCGGAGCTCGAAGAGCGGCTGAAACGGACCGTCTGACAGCCGCGCTCGCATTCGGCGTACCATACGCCGCGAGGGGCGAAATTGCGGAAGTCAACGCCGGCACGTTCGAGTGCCTAAAAAACGGAGCTCACCATGGGTATTCTCGCTTGGATCATCGTCGGTTTGATTGCGGGCTGGGCGGCTGGGAAGGTGATGAAGGGGGGTGGCTACGGCGTCCTCATGGACATCGTTCTTGGGATCTTGGGTGGTCTTTTCGGCGGCTGGTTGTTTGGCGCGCTCGGCATATGGCAGGGAGGCGGAATGGTCGGCTCGATCATCGTCGCCTTCATCGGTGCGGTGATCCTGGTCGGGATCACGCGCCTGATCAAGCGGGTCTGAAGCGCGCGGGCGCGGCGGCGCCGAGACGCCGCCCACCCGAGAAAACCCCTCGCGCCAGGTGACGCGAGGGGGTCATATCAGAATTTGTAACCGAACGAGCCCCCGAGAACCCGGGGCCGAAGCGGCGTCTGCTCGACGATGAACTGATCGGTGCTGATGAAAGTGCTCGCGTTCGAGTTGGCGAGGTTCTCGCCGTAGAAGTTCACCCACCAGTTATCCTTCGCGACCCCGACCGAGGCATTTACCGTCGAGTATGCCGGCACCTCGAACCGCCCGCGGGAGGTGTTGATGGCGCCGCCCGGCAGTTGTGTGGGGTTCGATCCGGCTTGAGTGAACGAGATTCCGGTGTGAGTGAAACCGGCCTGCACGAAAGGCGAGTATCCGGCGAAGTTCCACTCGTAGCGGGCGCGGCCGCTCATCTGAATCGGCGGCGCATCGGCGCTCGGAGCGCCGATGGGGCCGAACGGATTCGAGATCGGATTGCAGGTCCCCGTGTAGTACGAGCCGCCGCAGACCGTGGTGATCGGCTTACCGAAGTTCGGGCTCCCCGGGATGTTGTTGACCAGGCTGGGTGAGTTCGTCTGCTCGCTCTGGTTCCAGGACGCCGCGTATTGCAGCGTCAGCCCGCTCGTGACCCGAGCCACGAACGAGGTCTCGATTCCCTTGATACGGAAGTCCTGCCCGTTGGTATCGTAAAACAGATTGCCGACGACACTGGGGTTGAAGAACTCGATCTGGACGTTGTTCCAGTTCTCGCGGTAGACCGCGCCGTTCCACTGCAGACGATGATCGAACCATTCCGTCTTCCAACCGATTTCGTTGTTCGTCAACTTGTCGGAGGAATACGCCGTGGGAATTGCGTACTGCGGGTTCCCGTCGGTGCCGTAGGCGTGCTGAGCGCCGCCGTTCTGGTTGAAGCCGCCTGGGCGAAAACCCTGCGAGAACGTGTAATACACCATGATGTCCGGCGTGATGTGCCAGGTGAGGTTGCCGCGGCTCTTGAAGCCCGACTCGGTGTCGCGAAGATTGTCGGCGTTCAGGTTGTAACTATAGGCCGGATCGTGGCAGCCGCCGGGCGGCACGCCCGCCTCGAAGCAGCCGAAGCTCGAGAGGACGCTGCCCTGCATGGAGTTTTGGAACAGGTAATGGCGCGTGCCGAGCGTGGCCGTCAGCACCTTGGGGATGATGTCGAAGTCGCCGGAGGCAAAGAAAGCCGTTTGTTTGGTCTGGCGATACTGATCCTGGTAGAACGAGGTGTTGTCGCCCTGCACACCCGGGTTCTGGACGTAAGTGCCCGGGAACGTGCCGACGTTCGACAAGCAGTTGGTATTGCCCGCGCCGGTGTCCGACGTGCACGGCGGAAGGGACTTGTAATTCCAGGCGGTCTGATCGTACAGCTTGTTGTCCTCATAGAAGGCGCCGAGGATGCCGCGCAAGCGCCAGTCGTCCGGCGTGCTGAAGCGCACTTCGTGCTGCTCGTGCTCGTTCTGCTCGTTGGAGTGCCAGGTGGCACTCGGCGAGTAGCACGCGGCAGCGACGCCGGGTGACGGGCCATGGCACTGATAATAATCGGCATAAAAGCCGCGCGCGTAATTCGTATAGTCGCCTTGCTGGGTGACGTGACGATCGAGATACCCGCCGGTATAGACCGCCTTGATATCCCAGATCTTGCCGTTAACCGTCCACGCGGTGCTCTCGAACTTGTCTTTGTCGTAGGCCGGATTGAACAGCGTGACCTCGAGCGGCGCGAGCGCGGCGCCGTCCGAGGCATTCGGCTGCTGGTAGAACACGCCCTGCGAGTTGAGTTCCTGGTAGGACTGCGTGAGCAGCACGTTCCAGTCCTCGTTGATCTTGTACAAGGCCTCGACGCGGGTCCCTTGATAGCTGACGGAGTTGATGTTGTTGCCGACGAGACTGTTGTTCTGCAGGACCGGGCTGCCGGGCGGGACCTGACAGGCCGGCGTGCCGCCCCCGACGCAACCGGTCGGATAGCCGCCGTAGCCAAATTCGGCGATTCCAAGGTCGGTGTCCTTGCGGGTGAATGTCGCCGGCACGTTGTCGATGTAGCCGCCGCGATGATCGTCGTAGATCACGCCGCGCAGCGCGAAGACGCCCTCGATCACCGGAACGTTCAATACGGCCGTTACGTCGGTGTTCGGATCGCCGTGCGCCGTCACGCTGTAGCCCGCCTTGACGTTCCCCTCGGTCACGTCGAGCTTGGGCTCGTTGGTGATGTAGCGGATGACCCCGGCCTCGGCACCGGCACCAAACAGCGTGCCTTGCGGGCCTTCCAGAACTTCGATGCGGTTCAAGTCCGCGGCATAGATGTCGAGGTTGCGATTCGGGAGTTGGGCGGACTGGTTGTCTAGATAAATGGCGACGTTCGGCCATAGGCCCGTCGAGCCGCTGCCTTGGCTCGCTTGCGAGCCGGCGCTCAGGCCGCGCATGAAGACCTCGTTCTGGCCCGGGCCGTTACTCGCCATGGTGACGTTCGGCAGGTATTTGACGTAGTCGTCGAACGTCTGGATGTTGAGTTGCTGCAGCGTTTCCGCCGTCAACGCCTGAATGGAAATCGGAACGTCTTGAATATTCTCGGTACGGCGCTGTGCGGTGACCGTGATCTCAGCGAGCGAGTCCGATGGCGCGGTCTCAGTCGTGCCGCCGGTGTCGGGCGTCGGATCCGCGTAGGCGAGGCCCGCGGACGAGCCGCTCAATATGGCCGCGATCGCGTAACACAATTTGGTGTTGGCATTCATGCTTCATCCCCTCGTCATTATCGTTGCTCACTCCCGAACCCGAAGACTATCAGACACTACATGGCCGATACCTCCGCGCACTCCTCCTCGGCGGGGACTAAATCACCGAGAGCCGACCGCAACGAGCCCAGCCACGGCGCGAAGTGCCGCCATTGATCGACCCCTTCCCTGAAAATCGGCCTGCGCACCTGCTCCGAGCTCGCCGTGCGTATGCTGCGCTCGGTCTTGTGAAACTCCAGGCATGCGGGCTCGAAAGGCAAGCCGCAAAACTCGAGGATGCGGCGGACATTGGTCTCCAAGTCCTCCACGACATCCTCGTACTGAATCCGCAGAACCTTGTCCGGCAACGCGTCGTCCCAATGGCGCATCAGCTGCATGTAGCTGCGATAGTAGCGTGCAATATCCTCGATGTCGTAGGTGAACTCCTGTCCGGATGCGAACAGCTGCTTGAAGTTGCTGAAGCAGCACGCCATCGGCTCGCGCCGCGCATCGATGATCTTGGCATTCGGCAGTATCAGGTGGATGAGCCCGATGTGCCTGAAGTTGTTCGGCATCTTGTCGATGAATCGCGGCTTGCCAGAACGATAGACGCCGGTATCGGCGAGGTACTTCTCGCCGAGTTTCGTGAAATCCGCGGGGGTCAGCCGCTCGAGGATGGCAGGATAGCGCGGTTCCTGGGTATCCGGATCGCGTCCCTGAAAATCGGCCACGAAGCGCAGAATATTCGGCAGCTCGGTCGTGCCTTCGACCTGTGAGTGAGAGGCGAGAATCTGCTCGAGCAGGGTCGAGCCGGAGCGCGGCAGTCCGACAATGAAGATCGGCTCGCCCGAAGCGCACCCCACGCCGCGCCGGGCCTCGAAGAACTCGCGCGTGCAGACGGCCGCTTGCAGCCGGCCATTTCTTTCGAGCGGCTCGATCTTGAAGCGCAGCTCGGCTTTCTTCAACGCGTTGCCGCGGCGGTAATAACCGAACGATTCGGCGTAGTCACCGCGATCTTCGAGCGCCTTGCCGAGGGCGAAGCACAGGTGGTAACGGTCCTCGCCGCCGATGTCCGGCGCGCGCTCTTGTTCGCGCATCCGCGCGATGTCCGCGTCGGCAAATCGATAGGTCTTGAGGTTGGCGAGGCTCCAATAGGCATCGCCGAAACTGGGCCGGAGCTCGAAAGCCGTGCGATAGGAGGCCACAGCCTCCGATTGCTTGCCGAGCGTCTTCAAGGCGTGCGCGACGGACAGATGAATATCGGCCGCTCGCGGCGTCTCTGCCAGAATCTCCCGGTATTCAGCGATCGCCTGCTCATGCTTGCCCACGCCGACGGCCGCCGTCGCATGGGTGATTCGGTAGCCTCGATTGCGGGGATCGACGGCCAACAATCGTTGGATCTGCTCGAGCGCCTGCACGTGCTTGTGCCGGGCGAGGAGGGTGAGCACGTAGTCATAGCGCATGGCGTGATAATTCGGCTCGAGCAGCAATCCTTGCTCGAGCAGCAGCTCCGCATCGTCATATACTTCCAGCTTCATCCCGATCTTCGCCAGCAGCCGCATCCCTTCGACGTGATCGCCGTGCCTCAGCAAGAACTGACGGATGAGCTGCTCGGCGGGGATGATCTCGCCGTCCGAAAAGAGACCCGTGGCGGTAATCACCTCCACGGGCAAGGAGGCGAGTTTAGCAACGTGCTCGCCGGCGACATCGGCGTCCGCGGCGCGCCCGGTTATCTTGAACAGGACCTTCAGGGCGTTCCAGCTCGCAGGCAGCGCAGGATTGATGTTCACCGCCCGCAGAAACGCCTCGATGGCGGGTTCGGCCTCCTGCCGCGCGACGTGGCAATGGCCGCGCTCCTGAAACAGCCGGCTGAAGTTCGGATGCAACTGCTCGAGCCCGGCGAGCGTCCTCAGAGCATCGGGTATGCGTTGCAGATATCGCTGGCTGACGGCGATGATGTACCAGACGTCGCGATTCTCCGGAACTTGTTGGCGCAGCGTCTCGGCATCGGTCAACGCTGCCGCGAACTCGCCTTTCTGCAAGAGGGCCTGCAGGCGCAGCACCTCCGCTTCGACTCGGGAGGTCGGACGATTCGTCACCTCATACACTGGCCGAGTCCCCCTCCACGCTGTGTGTTTTTCGCACTCATCCCGAGTCGCACTATGCACGGCGCGCGGCGATTTGTGAAACTCCGGCCGCATCGGGCGGGTTCCGGGACGGTTGCATCTCGAATTTCGATCCGCTTATGCGCAAATCAGATGCGGGTATGGGGTCGGGGACCCTAGGAATGTTCCGGACCGAGCCGAGCGGGAAAGCCGGGTGCGCGCAGCGGGGTGCCCACGGCATCCTCGAGGAGTTTCACGATCATGGATGACCAAGCTGTGCCGCCATAGCGAGCCCGACCTTCGACGAACGTCTGCTCCATCAACGCCGCGAGCCGCACCGGGACGCCGAAACGGCGCGCGAACTCGAGCGCAAATCCCGCGTCCTTGCACGCGAGATCCATTGTAAATCCAATGTCATAGCTGCCGTTGAGGATTACCTGGCTCTCGGTCTCGTGGACGAAACTGTTGCCTGAGCTGGCGGCGATCGCCTCGTATGCCGCACGCAAGTCCACGCCGCCCTTGGCGCAGAGCATCAACGCCTCGCCGGCCGCGATCAGATGGATGAACGCAAGCATATTGGTCACGACCTTGGTGACCGCCGCTTGCTCGATTCCGCCCAAGTGAATGACCCGTCCGCCCATTGCGCGGAGCGCCGCAGCATGAGCCTCGAATAGCTGTTGCGGTCCGCCAACAAGTACGGTGATCTCGCCTGCCGCAGCGCGATGCACACCGCCGGTCACGGGGCAGGCCAGGGTGCCGATGCCGCGGCTCGCGGCGCGGCCTGCGAGACGCTCGATTTCCGCGAAGTCATTGGTGCTCATCTCGATCCAAGCGCTGCCCTGGCGCATGACGGGCAGGGCCTCCTCGAGGACTGCGGCCGTCGCAGCGGGCGAGGGCAGACACGTGATGAGGGCATCGCTCGCTCGAGCGAGTTCGGCAACGGACGGCACCCAGCTCGCCCCCGCCTCGAGCGGCGTCCGTGCCGCGGCCCGATCGAGATCGAAGACGCCGAGCTCGAAACCGCCGCGCGCGAGGTTTGCCGCGAGGTGGCAGCCTAAATGACCCAGTCCAACGAAGCCGTAGCGCATGATTTCCTGGTAACGGCGAATCAGCCGAGCGGACGATTGACCATCTCGAGGTGCAGCCCGTGACCTGAGTACGGGTGGGCGAGGGCGACGGTCTCGTCGAGCTCGACGCCGAGCCCGGGAGTCGTCGGGGGAATTACGAAGCCCGACTCCCAGCGGATGGGTTTTTTCAGAATTTTAGCGTGGAAGCCGCCCCATTGCTGGATGCTTTCCAGAATGAGGAAATTGGCCGAGCACGTTGCGATCTGAATATTGGCCGCGCCCACCACCGGACCGCAATACAGGTGAGGGGCGATCTGCGCGTAATGCACCTCGGCGAGCGCCGCGACCTTCTTCGCTTCGAGGAGCCCGCCGACGCGCCCGAGGTTCATCTGCAGGATATTCGCGGCGCCCGCGGCGAGCACACGCGCGAACTCGTACTTGGTGGTGAGCCGCTCGCCGGTTGCGATCGGAATGGCGGTTGCACGCGCAACGAGCGCCATTTGCTCCGGCATCTCAGGCGGCACCGGCTCCTCGAACCAGAGCGGATCGTAGGGCTCGAGATGCTTGGCCAATCGGATGGCACCGGAAGTCGTGAATTGTCCGTGCGTCCCCACCAAGAGATCCGCGCCCACGCCGACAGCCTCGCGTACCAGCCGTACGAGGCGCACCGTTCGCTCGATCTGCTCCTGCGTCGGCTGACGTGGATCGTAGGCGGAGAACCCGCCGGTGGGGTCGAACTTGAGGCCCGTGAATCCTTGCTTCAAGTATTCCGCGGCGCGCGCGGCCGAGCGCTCCGCGTCGTGATAGAAATCCTCGCCCTCTCCGTCCGCGGGATAGAGGTAGGTATAGGTGCGCAAGCGTTCGTGCACCCGCCCGCCGAGCAACTGATAGACCGGCTGATCGAGCGACTTGCCGATGATGTCCCAGCAGGCCATTTCCAATCCGCTCACGACGCTCATGAGCGACAGATCCGGCCGCAAGGTGAAGCCGGTGCCGTGACACTCGCGCCATAGCGCCTCGATATGAAAGGGACTGCGTCCGAGGAAATGACGCTCAAACAGATCTTCGATCATGGCGGCGATGATTTTTGGCGCGAAGGTCGCGGCGTATACCTCGCCGACGCCCTCGATGCCGCACGCGGTGCGCAGCTTGAGGAATACGAAATAGCGGCCGCCGTAAGAGGGTGGCGGATTGCCGACGACGAATACTTTCACGTTCTCGAGTTTCATGCTGTCCTTATCCTGCCGCGATGAGATCGGCGGCCTTCTGCGCGACCATGAGCGTGGGTGCGTTGGTGTTGGCCGAGGTGACTGTCGGAAAAACCGAGGCGTCGACGACGCGCAAGCGATCCATCCCATGCACGCGCAGCGTCGGGTCGACGACGAAGCCTTGCGGGCTTCGGCCCTGCGAGCTCGGACCCATCCGGCAGGTGCCGACGGGGTGATAGACCGTCGCGGCGCGTGCGCGAAAGTCGGCGATGAGATCCGCATCGCTCATGCGCAGCAGGTCGGGTGCCAGCGGCTCGCGTATGAGGCTTTGGATAGCCCGCGTGCGGGCGATCGCCTGCAGCAGCCGGCCGCCGTGAACGACATCGGCGAGGTCTTTCTCGGTGGAGAGATAATCGGGTGCGATTGCCGGGGGCGCACGGAAGTCGCCGCTCGCGAGATCGATGCGGCCCGTGCTGGTCGGGCGGGTCGGCTGAAAACATAGATAGAACCCGGAAAACGCGTCGAGCTGAATGCGCATGCGCGTCGCATCGCCCGCCTGATAGGTGACCGGATTGAAATACAACTGCACGTCGGGCCGCGAGGCTTGTGGATTGGCGCGCACGAACCCGCCGAAGTGATTGACGCTCAAGCTCACGGGACCCGCTGCGGGTCAACAGATACTGAACGCCCGCCCGCATGCGGCCGATGCGCGAATGCAGCTCGTCGTTGAGGGTGGGGCGCGATGCCTTGAATGAATAGACGACCGCCAAGTGATCCTGCAGATTCCCGCCGACCGCGGGATTGTCGAGCACGGTCTCGAGGCCGTGCTCGCTCAGCAGCCGACCCGGACCGATACCGGACAGCTGCAGCAGTTGCGGCGAGTTCACCGTCCCTGCGCACACGATGACTTCGCGCTCCGCCGCGACAAAGTGGCGCTCGTTGTCGCGAAAGAATTCCACGCCCGAGACGCGCCGGCCCTCGCAGCGCAGCTTGCTCGCCCAAGCGCCGGTCAACAGCTTCACGTTGCCGCGCTTCAATGCGGGACGCAGGAAGGCATCCGCGGACGACCAGCGGCGCCCATCGCGGATGGAGACCTGATAGGAGCCGAAGCCTTCGGGGTGCGGGCCGTTGAAGTCGTCGGTGACCGGGAGCTTCAGTTCGGCCGCCGCCTCGAGCCATTCCCTGCGCATGGAGTGCAAATAAGGAGTCACATCCTTGACGTCGAGCGCACCGTCCGTGAGCGCCCGCCCGTCGGCAGCGACGCGACGTTCGGATCGCTCGAAGTAGGGACGCACCTCGTCCCAGCCCCAGCCGGAATTTCCGAGAGCACGCCAGTCGTCGAAATCGGCCGGCATCCCGCGGCAGTACACCATGGCGTTGATGGAGCTCGATCCGCCCACGACCCGGCCGCGGGGCCAGTACATACCTCGATCGTCGAGGCCGCGGCTGCCGCGGGCCTGGAATTTCCAATTGATGCGCGCATCGGCGAAGGTGATGCCGTAGCCGATCGGCGCCTTGATCCAGAACCGCGCGTCAGAGCCGCCGGCCTCGAGGATCAGGACGCGATTGCGCCCGCTGGTGGACAATCGGTCCGCCAGTACGCATCCCGCGGTGCCCGCACCCACGATGAGGTAGTCGAAGCTCTCCACGCGGGGCAGCTTAATCCTCTCGGCGGGACACGTTATGCAATTTCACGATTCACCCATGCCATTTTTAGGCGCGCGGCGAGCGGCGCGCGGCGAGCGGCACGCAGGGCCGCTCGTGGCGGGCACTCGGGGCCCGCTCACCGCGCTCGCTCGGTAGGCGTCGCATCTGGCTGTCGAACCATGTATGGTGCGAAATCATACGTACGGGGTGTCCGGATTTGAGCAGCACCACCATCGACCTCGCGCAAGAGCGCTCGCCGACCTCGATCTTGCGCTGGTATGTGCTGATCCTCACCTGCCTCATCTACGCCATCAACATCGCTGACCGTTATGTCGTGTCGACGGTGCTCGAGCCCATCCGGCTCGAGTTGCACCTGAACGACAAGGGTGTTGCGTTCCTCACCGGTACGCCGCTCGCGCTCTTCTACGTGGCCTTCGGCATTCCAATTTCCTGGTGCGCCGACCGGATGAACCGGCGCAACATTCTTGCGGCGTCGCTGATCATCTGGTCGGCATTCACCATCTTGTGCGGGCGCTCGCGCAACTACCTCGAATTTTTGCTCGGGCGCGTCGGCGTCGGCGTAGGCGAAGCCGGGGGGACACCGCCCTCGACGGCCATCGTGTCCGATTATTTTCCGGCAGACCGGCGGCCGATGGCGATGACGGTGCTCGCCTTGGGCGCGCCCATCGGGGCTTTCCTCGGCGCGGATTTTGCCGGCAAGGTGGCCCATCTCTACAGCTGGCGCGCCGCGTTCATCGCCTTAGGTCTCCCAGGCCTCGTCATGGGCGTCCTCGTCTATCTCACGGTGCGTGAGCCGGTACGTGGCCGTCTCGATGGCGTACTCGACGAGTTGCGTCCCACGCTGCGGCAATCGCTCAGGTTTTTGTGGCAACAGAAGGCGGCTTTTCACGTGGTGGTGGGCGGGGGACTGTGCGCGCTCTGGGGCTGGGGCCTTATCTGGTGGACGCCCACGTTTTTGCAGCGCGCCTACCATCTCGACGTCGGGCAGGCGGGCGCGGTGACCGGCAATATTCACCTCATCGGCGGCTCGCTCGCGACCGTCGGCACGGCCTGGATCCTGTCGCGTCCGACCATGGCCGATCCGCGGCGCGTCGTGTGGCTGCTCGCCGCCGGCATCGCCTTTGCGACCATTCCCTCGATCGTCGCGTACTGGACCCATTCGCTATGGGTCTGCAAGCTCATGTTCTGGATATTCATCCCGGCAATTTATTTCTACATCGGCCCGTGCTTCGGATTACTGAACAATTTATCGCCGTGCCACATGCGCAACATGTTCATCGCCATTTCTCTCTTGGTGGCCAACATTTTGAACATCGTGGTTGCGCCGCAGGCGGTGGGCGCACTCAGCGACTGGTTCGCCGGCCCCGGGGGAGTCGACGCCGCGTCCTTGCGCGCAGCGCTCTTGATTCTTGCCCCCAGCGGATTCTGGGCCGCCTATCATCTGTGGCTCGCCTCGCGCACCATCATCGAGGATCAGAAGCGCGCGGTCGGCTACACCAAGGCATGGTCGCCCTGAGGCTTTCGAGTATGGGCAGGACCTCGATGGATCGACGCTGGCTGCCGTTGAACGCGTTGCGCGCGTTCGAGGGCGTCGCGCAGCATCTGAGCTTCACGGCGGCGGCAAATGCGCTGCTGATTTCGCAGAGCGCGCTGTCGCGCCACGTGATCGCGCTGGAGAAGCTGATTGGTGTACAGCTCTTCGAGCGCCGTCCCCACGCGCTCGTGCTAACCAAGGCCGGTCAGCATCTGCTGACGGCGGTGATGAAGTCCTTCGACCGCCTGGAATTCGCCCTCGACGACATCCGCAACGACGGTGCCGGCCCGATGCGCACTCTGCGCGTGCAGATGCCGCCCACCTTCGCCGCCCATCTGGCAGTGCCCATCCTGCGCGATTTCCGACGTGCGGCTCCAGACCTCGAAATCGATTTAGTGAGTCCCCACGGCGTCGGCCCACCTCTCAGCGAGGTCGACGTGGCGGTCGTTTACTCCAAGCCCACGGTGACGGATCTGGTGCGCGACCTATTGTGGCCGGTGCGCCAGAGCGTGCTTTGCCATCCCACGGTCGCCGAGCGGCACAAGGGGAAAAGTCTCGCGGAGTTCATCGCAGCGAACGAGCTGATTCACGTGCGTCTCTCCGACTTGCCCCGCCATTACCTGTGGACGCAATTCGCGCGCCTGACCGGATTGAACGCCGTAAACGTCGAGCGCGGCCTGGTGTTCGACACCGCGTTGCTCGCCGTGCAGTACGCGCTGAGCGGCGAGGGGGTCGCCCTCATCGATAACTACCTGTTCGACGATTACATCCGCTCAGGGCGGCTGATCCGGCCCTTCGACGAGGTGCTGGACGACGGCTTCGGCTATTACCTCGTCACCCATCCGGAGGGCCTCGGGGATACGGCGATCGCGCTATTCCGCTCCTGGCTGATCGAGCGCTTTGGCACTTCCACGGGCGCGCCCGCGCCCAACTTGCACTTGGCGGTGTCCAACGAATGAGCCGCCGATGAGAACTCACGCACGAGTCGTCGTGATCGGCGGCGGCGTCGTCGGCGCGAGTGTGCTGTATCACCTGACCAAAGCAGGCTGGAAGGACGTGCTGCTCGTGGAGCGAGCGGAGCTGACGTCGGGCTCGACGTGGCATGCCGCCGGCGGCATGCACACGGTGAACGGCGATCCGAACGTCGCGAAGCTGCAGCAATACACCATCCAGCTCTACAAGGAAATCGAGGCGATCTCGGGCCAATCCTGCGGCGTGCACATCACCGGCGGGGTGATGCTCGCCGGCACGCGGGAGCGGCTCGAATGGCTGAAGATGGCCAAGGCGCGCGGGCGCTACCTTCAAATGGACCTCGAGATCTTGTCGGTGGACGAGGCGGCGAAACTCTTTCCACTCATGGACAAGCGGCACTTCGTCGGCGGCATGTACGACCCCATCGAGGGTCACGTCGATCCGTACGGGGTGACGCACGCTTATGCCAAGTCGGCACAGATCGGCGGCGCGGAGATTGTCCGCCACACCCGTGTGACCGACCTCAAGGCGCGCCCCGACGGTACCTGGGACGTGATCACCGACAAGGGCAACGTGCGCGCGGAGCACGTCGTGAACGCCGCGGGCCTCTGGGCGCGCGAAGTGGGGCGGATGGTCGGGCTCGAGCTGCCGGTGCTCGCCATGGAGCATCAATATTTGATCACCGGCGACATGCCCGAGCTCGCCGGCCAGAAGGAGCAGCTGCACGCCATCGATTTCGAGGGCGAGATCTATCTGCGGCAGGAGCGCGGCGGCATGCTCATGGGCACCTACGAGCGTGCCGGCGTGCCGTGGTCGCCGCTACGGACACCCTGGGATTTCGGGCAGGACCTGTTGCCGAACGACCTCGAGCGCATCGCGCCGAGTCTTGCGGTCGGTTTCGAGCATTTCCCGCCGCTCGAATCCGCCGGCATCAAGAAAGTCGTGAACGGACCGTTCACCTTCGCCCCGGACGGCAATCCGCTGGTCGGACCGATCAAGGGTCTGCGAAATTTCTGGGTTGCCTGCGGCGTCATGGCCGGGTTCAGCCAGGGCGGCGGCGTGGGCCTTGCGCTCTCGCGCTGGATGGTCGAGGGCGACCCCGGTGCCGATGTCTGGGGCATGGATGTCGCCCGCTACGGCGACTGGACGACGCTCGCCTACACGAACGCCAAAGTGCGGGAGAACTATTCGCGCCGCTTCAGCATCCGCTTTCCGAACGAGGAGCTGCCGGCCGCGCGGCCGTTGCGTACCACGCCCATCTATGAGCATCTCAAGGCCGAGCACGCCGTGTTCGGCGATTATTGCGGGCTCGAGCATGCGCTGTGGTTCGCCCCGAGTCCTCAGGCGGCGCACGACGAGGTGAGCTTCTGGCGCTCCAATTCGCACGAGCACGTGGCCGCCGAGTGCCGCGCGGTACGCGATGCCGTGGGTCTTCTCGAGATATCCAACTATGGAAAGTTCGAGGTGACCGGAGAAGAGGCCGCGCCGTGGTTGTCGAGCCTCATGGCGAACCGCATACCGTCCGTCGGACGCATCGCGCTCAGCCCGATGCTGAACGAACGCGGCAAGCTGATCGGAGATTTCACGCTCTGCCGTCTCGCCGAGGACCGTTTCTTTCTCGTCGGCACATACGGCGCCGAGACCTATTACATGCGCTGGTTCGAACAGCACGCGCCGCCTGCCGGCGTGAGCGTGCGGCCGTGCGCCATGCAATACACCGGACTGTCGCTGGCCGGGCCGCACTCGCGCGCCCTCCTGCAGAGCGTGGTGCGCGACGATCTCGCGACGACGGCTTTCCCTTTCATGTCGTTCCGGCGCATGGACGTCGGCATGGTGCCTGCCTACGTCGGGCGGCTGTCCTTCACGGGCGCCCTCGGGTACGAGCTCTGGGTCACCTCCGAGTATCAGCGGGCGCTCTATGAGCTGTTGATGCAGGCCGGCCGCGACTACGGGCTCAAGCTGTTCGGCGGTCGCGCGCTCAACGCCATGCGGATCGAGAAGGGCTTCGGCACCTGGGCGCGGGAGTTTCGGCCGATCTACGGTCCGCTCGAGGCCGGGCTCGGCCGCTTCGTCGCCTTGGATAAAGGCGAGTTCGTCGGCCGCGCCGCGGCGGCGAAAGAAAAAGAGAAGGGCGGCGCGCTGCGTCTGCAATGTTTCAAGGTGGCGGCCGGAGATGCCGACGCGATCGGGGATGAGCCGATATGGCACGCAGGCAAGCCGGTCGGCTGGGTCACCTCGGGTGCTTACGGGCATCGCGTGGGCGCCTCGCTCGCCCTGGGCTACGTGCCCGCCGAGCTGGCGGCAGCCGACGAAGGCTTCGAGATTGAGATCATCGGCGAACGCCGCCCGGCGTTGCGTCTCAAGGAGGCGCCTTTCGATCCCACGGGCTCCTCGATGCGCACCTGACGCTGCGTGCGCCGTCGGCGCGTGCGATAATCCGGAGATGTCAAGCACTCCCAATAGCGCGCCGGGCTACACCGGTCTCACCGAGCTCACCGAAGGTCTGCCGTCGGAGGCTTATTTCGATCCGCTCAGATATGAGCGGGAGCTGCAGCGCATCTGGTACCGCAACTGGATCTATGTCGGCCGCTCGAGCGAGCTCGCAGCAAAGCGCGCTTTTCAAACTTTTCAGATCGGCGATCAAAAAATCCTGGTGGTGCGCGACGACACGGGCCGATTGCAAGCCTTTCACAATACCTGCCGCCACCGGGGTGCGGAACTGTGTCGCGAGAGTTCGGGGTCGCTGCGCACCGGCGCCATTGTCTGCCCGTATCACGCCTGGGTGTACAACCTGCAGGGCGAGCTGCTGCGCACGTCCTCGAAAGCACATCCGCGGGGCTTCGATCTCGCCGACTATCCGCTCTATGGCGTCCGAGTGCTCGAGTGGCGCGGCTTCGTGTTCGTGTGCCTGGCGCGCAATCCGCCGCCGATCGAGCGGCAGTTCGATTTGCCCCTGAATCGCATGGATGCATGGCCGCTCGAGGATCTCGTGATCGGTCATGTGCTCTCCAAGACCATCGAGAGCAACTGGAAAATCTTCTGGGAGAATTACAACGAGTGCCTGCACTGTCCGAGCGTGCATCCGAGGCTCTCGAGCCTCGTGCCGATTTTCGGCCGGGGGCTCCTCGAGGAGCGCGACGATCCGGAGTGGAGCCGGCATGCGGCGGATCCCGATCCCAAGTACAAAGGCGGTCTGCGCGCGGGCGCGGCCACTTGGTCCACCGACGGGCAGGCCGTGGGCGCGCCGTTCTCCGGGTTGACGGAGGAGGATCGCAAAACGGGCCACATCTATCTCACCGGCTTGCCGTCGATGTTCCTCGTCGGCCATGTCGACTATGTGCGTTCCGTGCGCTTGCTGCCGCTCGCACCGGAGCGCACCGAGCTGCGCGTCGAGTATCTGTTCTCGCGCGAGACTTTGGCCGATCCCGCATTCGACAAGCTCAAGGTCGTCGATTTCACCAATCAGGTGATGATCGAGGACGCCGAGGTATGCGAGATCAATCAGCGGGGACTGCGTGCGCGCGATCACCAGCGCGGCGTGGTGATGCCGGAAGAGTATGTCATTCGACAGTTTCACGAGTGGGTCGGTCTAGAACTGGCACGTGCCTAAGGTCTTCTGCGCGATAGCGGCCGCGCTTCTCGCGTGCGCCTGCGGACGCTCGAGTCCGCAGGCTCCTGCGCCGCAGGAGCAGGTGCTCAACATCTATAACTGGGCCGATTACATCGGCTATCGCACCATCGCAGAGTTCGAGCAGGCCACGCATATCAAAGTGGTCTATCAGACCTACGACTCGAACGAGACGCTGGAGGCGGTGCTCATGGCCGGACATTCCGGCTTCGACCTCGTGAGCACCACCACCGGCTTTTATGGCCGGCAGATCCGTGCCGGTGCTTACCTGCCCCTCGACAAAAGCAAGCTGCCGAACCTCGCCAACATCGATCCGCAGGTGCTCGCGGTGCAGGCGCAGGCCGATCCCGGGAATCGCTACGCGGTGCCTTACCTGCACGCCATGAATGGCTTCGCCTATAACGTCGACGAGATCAGGAGACGTCTGCCCGACGCGCCGACCGACAGTCTCGCCATGCTGTTCGATCCCGCGGTGATCTCCAAGTTTGCCGATTGCGGGGTGACGTTCCTCGATTCGCCCCCGGACGTGATCCAGCTGGCCCTGGCCTATCTGCATCGCGACCCAAACTCGCAAAGTCTCGAGGACTTGCGGGCGGCAGAGCGCGTGGTGCTGGCGGTTCGGCCTTATATCCGCACCTTCGATTCGAACGACTACTGGCATCAGCTCGCCGCGAAGGATGTCTGCCTGTCGATTGCGTGGTCGAGCGACTACTACGTCGCCCAGGCGCGGGCCCGCGAGGACGGCACCGGCGTGCACCTCGCCTTCACCTTGCCCAAGGAAGGCTCGAATATCACTTACAACGCCTTTCTCATTCCGGCCTCGGCACCGCATCCCGACGCAGCCCACAAGTTTCTCAATTTCATCATGGATCCGAAGGTGATCGCCGAGATCACCAACGACATCCACTATGGCAATGACAACCTGCGTGCGGGTCCGTACATCGACAAGGGGATTTTGGACGATCCGTCGGTGTATCCGCCGGCTGCGCTGCGGGCGCGTTTGTACTTGCCGGCCGAGCTTCGTCCCGACTACGAGCGGGTGCGCACGCGCGTTTGGACACGCATCAAAACGGGGCAGTGACGGAGCGCACGTTTTCCAGGGTTTTCAAGCGATTATGCGACCTGGCGCAATCTTCCAAAACACTGGAAATGTTAACTTGCACCCCCATGTATGAGGTCCCCCCGCAAGGTGCGATTTGGGGGTACATGGAGTAGGAGATAGCAATGCTTAGTTTAATCGCCCGTTGGGGCCACAACGTGCTACTCGTGGGAGCCAGCTTCCTGGTTCTCGCGGTTCTGTCCGTCACGCGCTGAATTTCGAGTATCTGGCGGGACTTCCAAGTCCGCCGCCGTGATGTGCCGCGATTTCCACAGCACCCAGCTGTAGTAGCACACGTAATAACCGATTAACACGAAGAAGATTCCCACTGTCAGCGGGCTTTGTATCGCTGCCTGCGGCCCGGCCGCGGGCGCGGTGCCGCCCGCTGCAGGCGGGGCGGCGCTCGACTGCGCGAATCGATAGATCAAACGGCCGACGAACAACAACGTGACCGCAATGCCCGTGTAGGTGTGCGGTATGTAGTAGCGCCGTCCATTCTCTGTCTCGAAGCGCGTGCGGCTCGCTCCCCAGAGGGCGAGTGCGGCTCCCAAACCCAAGCCGCCGAGCTCTGGCACGCTGTAGCGGCGCGGGCTCAGTGTGAGCAAGACCGCGACCAGCAGGAAAATCGCGATGCGCACGATCAACCGCGCCGGTACCAAAGGCTGTCGCCCGAAGGTCCGCTTGAATCGCCGGTACAAGGCGAGCGGAATGAGTAGCGCGAAGACCCAGGGCAAAATTCGCGAGTAGTCGGCCGGCATTTCATCGATACTACACCAGGGATGGGCCAACCGAGCGTGCAAGTGGCGGCTCCGCAGCTGATTCGCGGCGTAGGGATGTGGGCGGCGATCTCCGTCAATGTCTCGAACATGATCGGCACGGGCGTCTTCCTGAAGTCGCGCGTCATGACCTGCAACGTCGGCAGCCCGAAGATCGCGATGCTGGTGTGGATCGCCGCAGGATTGCTCTCGCTCGCCGGCACGTTCTGCTATTCGGAGGTCGCCGCGCTCATGCCGGAAGCGGGCGGAGACTATGTCTATCTGCGCCGCGCCTACGGGCGCATCGTCGGTTATCTCTTTGGCTGGATGGCGTTCACCGTTTTTCGAACCGGATCTCAGGCGGCTCTGGCCGTCGGCCTCGCCATTTTCATGAACGTCGCACTCGGCGGTGCGCTCGAGCGCTGGCACACAGAGGCGCACATTCTCGGCCTGCACGCGAGCATCGGCGGCACGACGCTCGTCGCGGTTGCGACCATCTGGATTGTCACCATCATCAATTGCGCGAGCGTGTCGACGGGCGGACGCACCGCGCTCGCGGTGACGATCGCCAAAGTGGTGCTCGTGATCGGCGTCGGGGTCGGCGGCTTCTTGCTCGCGCCGGGCGCTTTCAGTCATTTCGGCGAATCTGGACTGGGCGGCACTTGCGAGGGCGTCGCAGCGAGCGCGCGCGGCGGTATCGCGGGCTTCGGCGCGGCCATGCTGGGCGCTTTATGGGCGTACGATGGCTGGAACAACGTGGCGCCCCTCGCCGGCGAGATTCGCGACCCGCAGCGCAATCTGCCACGCGCTTTCATCGGCGGCACGCTGCTGGTCGCGGGTTTGTATCTGTTTGTCAATGCCGCCTATTACTACGTGCTGACGCCGCTGCAAATAGCGAGTGTTCCGCAGATCTCCTCGGTGGCCACGGAGGTGAGTCAGCGGTTTCTCGGGCCGACCGCCGTCGCGTTCATGGCCGTCGCCATGATGATCTCCTCGTTCGGATCGCTGCATTCGAGCGTGCTCTCCAACTCCCGCATTCCATACGCCATGGCGCGTGAAGGCCTGTTCTTCAAGGGACTCGCGCGGTTGTCGGCCCGATCGAGCGTCCCGGTGCGGGCACTTCTCGCGCAGGGGGCGTGGGCGAGCCTCCTCGCGATCTCCGGCACGTACGACACGCTTACGGACTCGGTGATTTTCGCCTCCTGGCTGTTCTACGGGCTGGTGGCCGGCGCTCTATTTGTATTCCGGCGCACACTGCGAGATACGCCGCGGGCGTATCGCGCGCCCGGTTATCCGGTCGTCCCGATTGTTTTTTTGCTCGCGACCGCTGCGCTCATCATCAACACGTTCATCGCCACGCCGCGTCAGGCGCTGTATGCCGCGGTCACACTCCTGCTCGGCCTGCCTTTCTACTGGTACTGGGCACGGCAGCCCGCGCCGCCCGGGTAGGAGGCCCCCTACACAGGGTGTCGGGCAGCCCCTGCTGTCGCTGCGAAGCTGCAGAGATAGTCTCTTGCTCCGGTGATACCGGAATCAACACGTTTGGGAGATAACAGATGTCAATAAGTACGATCCTACTCATCGTCTTGGTTCTGCTGCTTCTCGGTGCATTGCCTACTTGGCCGTACAGCACGGGCTGGGGCTATTACCCCGCGGGCGGGCTTGGCTTGGTGGTCATCATCCTGCTGGTGCTGGTGGTCGTCGGACGAGTCTAGCCGCGCACAGGGAGCTCGCATGGGGCAGGGCACCTGCGGCCGCTTGGCCGCAGCATCGACAATGTGTTTGCTCGGACTCTCGCCGGCGTTCGCGATGGATCGAGATGCCGGTGGGATCTATCCTGGTGTGGCAGGCAGCCTGCCCGATTCCGATCGGACCGCAGCGGAGCGGCCTTGTCCCACGCGCTTCGACTATATGGTGCTCGCGAGCTTCGCCGATGCGCCGGGCTCGTTGAGTCTTTCCACTTATCACTTTCGAAGCGAGGTGGGCTTCAGGACCATTCCCCTCGGCGGCTTGCTGCGGGTCGGCTATACGGCCGGTTCAGGCGGCGAAGATTGCCGCTCACGCGCTATGGCCCCTCGCCGACAGGCCGGCTGAATCGCAAGTCGGTCAGGGCGGGGGATTTGCGGCGATCAGGGCGAGGTCCACCGAGCGGTGCTCGTCCCAGATGACGTAAGTGCCGCACGCAACCACCACGGCCGCTCCGGCGAGCAAGCTCGCGGACGGTGAGGCCGACCAGAAAATCCAATCGATCCCGAAGGCCCATAGGAGCGAGGTGTATTCGAACGGACCCACGACCGATGGCGGCGCGCGCCGGAATGCATCGGTGATCCAGTATTGGCCGAGCGCGCCGGCGACGCCGACCGCAGCGAGCCAGGGCCACTCGGCCGGCGGCACGGGGCGCCAATCAAAGAGCGCGAGCGCGCCGGATCCAAACCCCACCAAGATGAAATTCCAGAATATGGTCCCGATGTTGGAGTTGCGGCGACCGAGGGATCGTACCGTCAATGCCGAGAGCGAATAGCACACCGTCGCCGCCGCGGCGGCGGCGGCGGCCGTGAAGGACACGAATCCCTTGCTCCAGGGATGCAGGATGATGAGCACGCCCCCCATGCCTGCCGCGATCGCGCACCAGCGCCGCGCGGTCACGACTTCGCCATGCATCGGCACCGACAGTGCTGTCATGAGGAGTGGGGCGATCATGAACAAGGAATAGGTTTGCGCCATGGTGAGCCGGTGCACGGCGAACACGAAGCAGCCGAGCATGCCGATGCCGAGCGCACCGCGCAGCAAATGCAACATCGGCTGACCGCCGCGCAGCTGCGGCCACGTTCGCTGGAACGCAATCGTGCACGTCAGGAGCGCAAGCGAGGAGAAGCAGCGCAGACAGGCGACCTGCATCGGCCCGTAATGCGAGGACAAGCGCTTCAGCAGCGAGTCCATGATGGCGAAGACGAATACGGCGGCGATCATGGACATGATGCCGCGCAGGCGGTTATTGGACGGCGAGAGGACCGTCGTGAGGGAAGGCGTGGGGTTGCGCATGGTGACGCAACGATTGTAATTGATCGGCTGCCCGCGCGGCCGATTAGTCGCGTGCGAAGCGCGCTAGACCGCTCCCAACGGCACGCGCGCGGGCTGCAGTCCCAGTGCGCGGCGACGCACGTCCATGAGCTTCAGGATCATGGGCGTCAAGATGAGCTGCATCGCGAGCTCCATCTTCCCGCCGGGACACACGATGATATTCGGCCGCGACATGAAGGAATCGTGAATCATGGACAGAAGATACTGAAAATCGATTCCCTTCGGATTCTTGAAACGGATCACCACGAAGCTCTCGTCTGCGGTCGGGATATAGCGCGCCGTGAAGGGATTGGAGGTATCCACCGTCGGCACGCGCTGGAAGTTGATATGGGTTTGGGAGAATTGCGGACAGATGTAGTTCACATAGTCGGGCATGCGCCGCAGTACCGTGTCGACCACCGCCTCGGTGGAGTAGCCGCGGGAGTCGCGGTCGCGATGCAGCTTCTGGATCCACTCGAGATTGATGATGGGCACCACGCCGATGATGAGATCCGCGTGCCGGGCGACGTTCACCTCGGGGGTAACCACCGCGCCGTGCAGGCCTTCGTAGAAGAGCAGGTCGGTCCCCTCGGGAATCTTCTCCCAGGGGGTGAAGGTGCCCGGCTCTTGCCGGTAGGGGCCCGCTTCTTTGTCGTTGTGCAGGTAGCGGCGAGTCTTGCCGCCGCCGGTTTCGCCGTAGCCGCAAAACAGCGTCTCGAGCTCCTCGAATAGGTTGTTGGCTGGCCCGAAATGACTGAAATGCTGATCACCGCGCGTGCCCGCTTCGGCCATTTTTTCTTTCATCTCATCCCGGTTGTAGCGGTGGAAGGAGTCGCCCTCGACCAGCACCGCGTCGATGCGCTCGCGGCGGAAAATTGAGTTGAACGTGCGTGTCACGGATGTCGTGCCCGCACCGGAGGAGCCCGTGACCGCGATGATGGGATGTTTGGCTGACATGATCGGCCTCTAGGTCCATTCACTCTGGATGAAAAGCGAGCGCTCCTTGAACAGCGGCGAGCTGTAGATGCGGTCCAGCCCCTGATCGTGCTCCAGATGGTAGCGCTCGATGCGCTCGACCTCGGCACGGCAGCCGAGAATCAGGGGGATACGCTGATGCAGTTCGCTGGGCACGCAGTCGAGAACCCGTCCGCGTCCCCAAGAAGCGGCGCCGCCCGCCTGCTCCACGATCATCGCCATGGGATTGGCCTCGTAGAGCAGCCGCAAACGGCCCGGCTTGCTCGGCACCTTGGTATCCCGCGGATACATGAAGAGCCCGCCGCGGATCAAGATTCGATGCACCTCGGCGACCAGCGAGGCGATCCAGCGCATGTTGAAGTCCTTGGCGCGCAGGCCCGAGTGGCCCTGCAGACACTCGACGACATAGCGCTTCACGGGGGGCTCCCAGAAGCGCTCGTTGGAGGCATCGATGGCGAACTCGTTGGTGTCGGACGGGATGGTCATGTTCGGATGGGTCAGGACGAATTCCCCGAAACCGCGGTCCAAAGTGAACCCGTGAACGCCGCGTCCGAGGGTGAGCACCAGCATGGTCGTAGCGCCGTAGATCGCATAGCCTGCGCACAGCTGCCGCGATCCGGGCTGCAGGAAGTCCTCCACGCACGCGGGATTGGCCTTACGCGGCGCCTCGAGCACCGAGAAGATGCTGCCGACCGGGGCGTTCACGTCGAGGTTGCTCGAGCCGTCGAGCGGATCGAAAGCGAGCAGATACTTGCCGAGCGGATATTCCTGCGGAATGGCATAGGGGGCGGCCAGCTCCTCGGACACGATGCCCGCCAGATGCCCGCCATACTCGCTGGTGCGCAGAAAGATATCGTTGGCGATGACGTCGAGTTTCATCTGCGGCTCGCCTTGCACATTGATCGCCTCGGCGTCGCCCTGCGCGGCGCCGAGCGCGCCGCGTCCGACGATGAAGCTGATCCGCTTGCACGCGAGACGCACGTGATTGAGCACCGCCGTGAAATCACCGGTGGCCTCGGGGAAGCGCCGTTGCTCCTCGATCATGAATTCCGTGATGGTCTTTTTTTCTCTGGTGCTCATGCTTCCCTCCCAGCAGCGTATCGCGGGCGCCGGCCCAATTTGGCCGCAAAGGCATACTCGAGCTCCAGGAGCGGCCTGTCGCACGAATCCCAGGAGGCCAGCAGCAGATCCGCAGCGGAAAAATCCTCTCCGCAGGTCCAATCGCTCGGTGTGACCACGGTAAAGAGTCCCGCGCGTTGCGCAGCGGCAAGTCCCTGGAGCGAATCCTCGACGGCGACGCAGTCGGCGGACGATTCGCCGAGCTCGCGGAGCACGAACCGATAGATATCCGGCGCGGGCTTTTTTTGCGCTACCGCATCGCCCGCGCCGATGACGCTGAAGCGCCCGTGGGCGCCTGAGCCGAAATGGGCGCCGAGCAGGGCGTCGATGTTCTCTCGCGTGGTGGTCGAGGCAATGGCGAGCGTTACGCCCGCGCTCTCAGCCTCTTTGAGCAGCCGCTTGATCCCGGCGCGCAATGGCACGCGGCCCCCGCGCACGAGGCGTGCGTAGTGGTCGTTCTTGGTGCGATGGATGGCCGGAATGCGCGTCTTGAGCGCCGCGCGTTCCTGGCTCGAATGGGGAAGCGATTCGACGAATGCCGCCAACCGCTCCTTGCCCCCGGTGACGGCGAGCCAGCGGACGTAGTCTGACGTGCTCCAATGCCAGTCGAGGCGATGCTCCGCGAAGGCGCTGTTGAAGGCTTGGCGGTGCGCATCCTCGGTATCCGCAAGCGTGCCGTCGACGTCGAAGATGATCGCCTTGATCTTCACGAGAACACCCGGCTCGCCCGCAAATCCGCGCCCTCGATGGTCATGAGCTCCTCGCGGGTGATCTCGCGGCCGGCCTGAGCGAACAGCCGATTCGCCTGCCGCAGCCGGGCGCGGTCGAGGGCATTGCGGATCGAGCGCGCATTGGCGAAGTGCGGCTGCTGCATGCGCAATGGGATGTACTCGCGCAGGGCCTCGAGGCCGCCGTCGCTCAACCGATATTGCATGGAGTCGAGCATGCATTGGGCGATCGCCTCGAGCTCGTCCGCGCCGTAGTCGGGAAAATCCAGGTGATGCGCGATGCGCGACGAGAGCCCGGGATTGGAGCGGAAGAAAACCTGCATACGCTCGCGGTAGCCGGCCAGGATCACGACCAAATCCGCGCGCTGGTTCTCCATGACTTGCAGCAGGATCTCGACCGCCTCCTGGCCATAGTCGCGCTCGTTCTCGGGACGATACAGATAGTAGGCCTCGTCGATGAACAGCACGCCGCCCATGGCCTTCTTGAGTACCTCCTTGGTTTTCGGGGCGGTATGGCCGATGTACTGCCCCACGAGATCGTCACGCGTCACTGCCGTCACCTGGGCTTTGCGCACGTAGCCTAAGCGGTGCAGGATCTGCGCCATGCGCAGCGCCACCGTCGTCTTGCCGGTACCTGGATTGCCGGTGAAGGACATGTGCAAGGAGGGTGATCCGGCGACCAGACCGAGCTGTGCGCGGGCGCGCTCGATGAGCAGGAGCGAGGCGATGTCGCGGACTCGCGCCTTCAAAGGCTTGAGCCCGATGAGCTCGCGATCGAGCTCGTCCAGCACGCCGCTCACCTGCGAGCTCGCGAGCAGCGCGCGCAGGTCGATGCGCTCCGACGCACCGTCGAGCCCGTCAGCCTGCATCACGCTTCCGCTCGCCTGGTTCATATCATGTCCCTACTCATAGCGGCGCCCTGCGGGGGCCTGCGTGGCGTAGCTCTCGAGGGTGTATTGAATGTGCCGGCCTTCCAACTCGTGGCGTTTGAGGAGAAAGCCGGGCTCCTCGGCCGGCCGATTCACGATGAACGACAAGCGCGTCGTCTCGAAGCCGCGCGTCGAGTCGAAAGCGTTCACCCTCACATAGCACCGCCGGTGGGTTTCGCGGCAGGCCAGTATCTCGGGCATGGCGCGCGCGGAATCCTGCAGATCGAAGAGCGGGTTTCCCCACATCTCCCAGTAACAATTCCGCGGATGCGGATCGTCGGTGTATTCGATGCCGATGGCCCAGCCCTGCTCGATCGCGTAGTCGAGCTGGGCGCGAATCTCGTCGTCGGTGAGATCGGGAAGAAAGGAGAAGGTCCCCTGGGTGATGCGCATGGCGATTCCTTTCAGGCGACGGTCGCCGTCGGCACAAAGTCCGCGGTGTCGGTCGATTGATAATTGAAGGTCACATCCTTCCAAGTCTCGAGGGCGGCGCGCAGCGGCGCGCACCAGCGGGCGGCAGCGGCCAGGATGTCCGGTCCCTCGTTCCAGATGTCGCGCCCCTCGTTGCGCGCCTTGATCATGGTCTCGAGTGCCACCCGATTGGCGGTCGCTCCCGCCTGAATGCCCTGTGGGTGGCCGATGGTGCCGCCGCCGAACTGCAGGACCACGTCCTCACCGAGATACGTGATGAGCTGATGCATTTGCCCCGCATGGATCCCGCCCGAGGCGACGGGCATCACCTTGCGCAATCCCGCCCAGTCTTGATCGAAGAAAACACCATGCTCGAGGTTTCTCTGGGTAAAGCTGTCTCGGCAATTCGAATATATCCCCTTGATGACGTTGGGATCGCCTTCGAGCTTGCCGACGACCGTGCCCGCGTGGATGTGGTCAACACCGGCCATGCGCATCCATTTCGCGATGACGCGGAAGGAGACGCCGTGGGATTTCTGACGCGTGTAAGTGCCGTGCCCCGCGCGGTGCAAATGCAGGATCATGTCGTTGCGGCGGGCCCATTTGGCCATGGACTGAATGGCGGTGTAGCCGATTACGAGGTCGATCATCACGATGCACGACCCCAGCTCCTTGGCGAAGTCGGCACGCTCGTACATATCCTCCATGGTGCCGGCGGTGACGTTGAGGTAGTGACCCTTCACCTCGCCGGTTGCCGCTGACGCCTTGTTCACGGCCTCCATGCAATAAAGAAACCGGTCGCGCCAGTGCATGAAGGGCTGGGAGTTGATGTTCTCGTCGTCCTTCACGAAGTCGAGACCGCCCTTCAAGGCTTCATACACTACGCGGCCATAGTTCTTACCGGATAGGCCGAGCTTGGGCTTGGTGGTTGCGCCGAGCAGCGGGCGGCCGAACTTATCCAACCGCTCGCGCTCGACCACGATGCCTGTGGGGGGTCCTTGAAAGGTCTTGAGATAGGCGACCGGGATACGCATGTCCTCGAGGCGCAACGCCTTCAAGGGCTTGAAGCCGAAGACATTGCCGATGATCGATGCCGTCAGGTTTGCAATCGATCCTTCCTCAAATAGATCAAGGTTATACGCGATATAGCTAAAGTATTGTCCAGTAGCGCCCGGCACGGGCTCGACGCGATACGCCTTGGCGCGATAGCGATCGCAGGCGGTCAGTCGATCGGTCCAGACGACGGTCCAGGTCGCCGTCGACGATTCGCCCGCGACGGCCGCCGCCGCTTCAATGGCATCGACGCCCTCCTGCGGCGTGATACGGAATAGGGCAATCAGGTCAGTGTCCAGCGGCTCGTAATCAGGATCCCAATACCCCATCTGGGCGTAGGGCATGACTCCCGCTTGATATCGATCTCGCTGCTCGGTCATTTCGCGCGGCTCCTGGAGTGGATTGAGGCCTGGGACCCGTCAGACTCTAGACCCGCCAATCCATCAGTGATAATCAATAATAGTTCGGTACAGAATAAGCTTTGCCTTATGCTACTCCCGGGCACCGCATCGAGGGATTCCATGTCGATTCAACACGTCTCTCTCCGCCAGTTGAGGGTGTTCGAGGCCGCGGCGAGCAACCGCTCGTTCTCCAAGGCGGCGCAGCAGCTGCATCTCACCCAGCCGGGCGTTTCGATGCATATCAAAGAGCTCGAGAGCAACGCGGGCCTGCCGCTGTTCGAGCGCATCGGCAAGAAATTGCACGTGACCGAGGCCGGACAGGAACTGCTCGCGCGCGTGCGCGAGATTCTGCGCTCGCTCAAAGATGCGGAGGAGGCGATCGACGGCCTGAAGGGACTGAAGCGCGGACGCATCAACCTCGCCGTGGTCAGCACGGCGAAGTATTTCGCGCCGCGGCTGCTCGCGCGCTTCGGCAAGGATTTTCCGCAGCTCGACATCCGTCTGGCAGTGAACAATCGCGATTCGGTGATCGAGCAGCTGGTCGCGAACGAAGTCGATCTCGCCATCATGGGCCGCTCACCGCAGACCCTCGACACGGTCGCCGAGGCATTTGCGCCGAACCCCCACGTGATCATCGCGGCCCCCGACCATCCTCTGGCCGGAGTGCGACGCGTGCCCGCCGATCGGGTGGCGCGCGAGACCTTCATCGTGCGCGAGCCCGGGTCCGGCACGCGCCTCGCCATGCAGCAGTTCTTTGACGAACGACGCTTCAATTTTCGCGTGGCCATGGAAATGGCGAGCAACGAAACCATCAAGCAGGCGGTCATGGCAGGTATGGGCGTGAGCTTCATCTCGAGACACACCCTCGACCTCGAACTGCAAACGGGAAGATTGGTGGTCCTGGATGTGAGCGGCACGCCGGTGATCCGGCAGTGGCACGTCGCGCACCTGGCGAAGAAGCGGCTGTCGCCGACGGCTGCGGCGTTCAAGCGCTTCGTGCTCACCGAGGGTCGGTACTTGCTGCGCGCGCCGGGTGGGCCCTAGCCAGGCCAGGAGCGCTCGAGGAGCGCCGGGAGGAGAGTACCCGCCGGACCGCGCGCCGAAAGCCCGGGGCCGGTGCCTCAGAAGCGGCGAATTGCCGGCGTGACGCGGGTTTCCTGTAGATGAAGATCGGGGATATGATGAGCCTCGTGCTAGGCAGGGACGCTTGACATAACGCAACCCGCTGACTAAGGCGCCGCCGCAAAGCGCGCGGCCTCAGTCTGCACGTCGCCGCAGGGGCACGGAGTGCAGCGAAGGCCAGTAATCAATCAATAAAACGGACTCGAGGGGATTCCATCTATGAAGGGCTCAACCTTATTGAAGTTGGTGTTTTCGTGCGCCATTCTTGCGGCGGCAAGCAGCGCGCTGCCGGGTTCACTCACGACGGCGCAGCTGTCCAAGGCATCGCAGGTTCCGGTCATCGTGATCCTCAAGGATCAGCTCTCGAGCCTGCCGCCGTCGCGCGAGTCGATGACCCCGCGCGCCGCGGCCATCGCTACCGCGCAATCGGACGTGCTCGGGATGTTGCAACGATCCGGTCCGCACACCGTGCACTCGTTCAGCACCATCAACGCGTTCGCGACCAAGGTGACGGCCAGTGAGGCGACGGCGCTCGCCGGCCATCCCGATGTGCAGGCCGTGGTGCCCGATGCCATCATCCGCTCGCCCCGCCGGCAGAAGGAGTCCGTCAGTCCGGCCGGCGCGGCGAGCGCAGCCCCGACCGATAATGGGCTGTGCAATACCCTCGAGCCCGAAGCGTTGCAGCTCACCCATACCGCCTATCTCGACACGTCCAAACCTCAAGCGCAGGAAGTCGTGGACGGCAACGGCGAGAAGGTCACCGGCAAGGGTGTCAAGGTCGCGTGGATCGCCGACGGCATCGACATTAACAACCCGAGTTTCATCCGTGCGGACGGCTCCCACGTTTTCGTCGACTATGAGAATTTCTCGGGCGACCCGGCCGGCACTCCCACCGACGGCGGTGAAGCCTTCTTGGATGCGAGCTCGATCGCCGCGCAGGACGTGTCTAACGGCAAGGTCCTCACCTACGACATCAGCCAGTTCGTCTCCACGGCGCATCCGCTGCCCTCGCCATGCAACATCCGTATCCGCGGCATGGCGCCCGGCGCATCGCTGGTGGGTCTCAAGGTCTTTTCCTATACGGGATTTACCACGACGTCTTTCTTTGTACAGGCGATCGAGTGGGCCGTCGTCCATGACAAGGTGGACGTGCTCAACGAATCCTTTGGCGGTAACCCTTATCCCGACAACAATAACGACCCGATTTCGTTGGCCGACGAAGCCGCCGTGGCGGCCGGTGTGACGGTGGTCGTAAGCACGGGCGATGGGGGTTACTCGGGAACGAACGGATCACCGTCAACGAGTCTCGAAGTCATCGCCGCCGGCGCGAGCACGCAATATCGCGCCTACGTGCAGACGACCTACGGGGCGCAAGCACTCGTGAAGGTGCCAGGCTGGCTCAGCAACAATATCTCCCCGTTGAGCTCGGGCGGCTTTGCCCAGACCACGGCGCGCACGGTCGATATCCTGGCACCCGGCGATCTCAGCTGGGCCGCCTGCTCGACGAACCAAGCGCTGTTTACCGACTGCTCCAATTACAATGGCGGCGGTCCCACTCCCGTAGAGAACACCGGAGGAACCAGCGAGTCCTCGCCGCTGACCGCCGGTGAAGCGGCGCTGGTCATCCAAGCGTACCGCAGTACCCATCACGGCAAGACTCCGACTCCCGCGCTGGTGAAGCAGATCATCATGAGCACGGCGCAGGACCTGTCCGCCCTGGCCTACGAGCAGGGTGCGGGACTCATCGACTCCCTGGCGGCGGTGAACCTCGCACTGTCGATCCATGATCAAGACGGCACGCCGACGCGGCAGGCCGAGAGCTTGCTGTTCAGTCCGACCAGCGCGATTTCCGTCGCCGAGCCGAACACGTCGAAGAGTTTGACGGTCACCGTCACGAACTCGGGTACATCGAAGCAGTACTTGACGCCCGCGCTCGAGACGCTCGGACCGCCGATCGCCGGAGCGACGACCACCGTTCACCTCGATCCCGCGAGCGACCCGGTGCTCCTCAACCCCGACGGGGCTCCGCGTTCCTATACCACGCGGAAGTTCACCGTGCCGGCGGGCGCCGCGCATCTGGACGCATCGATTGCCTGGCAGCAGACGGCATCGACATCGTTCATCGTCTACTTGTCGCTCATCGATCCGTCCGGCCGCCAGGCGATCTATTCGATTCCGCAAGGTTTCGGCCAAGGCTACGGCCACGTCGATGTGGTGAAGCCCGCCGGCGGCACCTGGACTGCGGTGTTCTTCACGCGTCCTCCGGGTGGCGCGGCCTCCTATACGGGCCCCGTCGTATTTACCTGGGCCGCCGAAAACTACGTCAAGATCGGCAGCGTGCACCCGTCCGCACTCGACATAGCGCCGGGTAAGTCGGCATCGTTCACGGTCGATTACCAGATGCCCGCTCAGTCGGGTGATCTGGGAGCGGCCATTCGCTTCACCGAGTCGAAGTGCGCGAGCGGCACGACGGTGCCGGAGATCCCGGTGAGCCTGCGTACGCTGATACCCATCGGTCCGACCGGCGGCTCGTTCACGGGCACCATCACCGGCGGCAACGGCCGTGCGGATGTCGGTCCGTACCAGACCTACGAGTTCAACGTCCCTGCGGGCCACGGGACCATGAGCTTGAATCTACAGACGTCCGATAACGGCGATATCCTCGAGGGAGTGCTCGTCGATCCCAACGGCATGCAGATGAGCGTGCAGCCGAACGCCGATGTATTCGGCAATCAGCAATTCGGGATGACGTTGAGCCACTACGCTCCGCAAGCCGGCCGCTGGCGGTTCACCCTGGTGACGAACTACACGGTCTCCGGCAACGAGACTTCCTTACCGTTCACGGGCCGAGTCTCGTTCAGTCACAACAACGGCGTGGAAGTGAAGGGTCTGCCGGACAACCCGGCAACGCTGCTCTCCGCGAGCGCGGTGCCGGTCACGGTGGCGGTGAACGTCACGAACACCGGTTCGGTGACTGCGGCGTACTTCGTCGACTCTCGGCTACAAACGCCGATCCTGCAGCAGTTGCCGTCCTATGCGTGCAGCGGCACCAATACGCTGCCGAATCAGTGCGGGGAGTACGTCCTGCCCACCGAGGTCGGCACCATCCAATTCTTTGCGACCGCCACGGCGCCTATCGAAATGGATGCCTATAACGATGTCGGGATCAACGTCGCCGCGACGGGCAATCCGGATGTCTGGGCCGTGCCGGCGGGACCGACTTCCGTGCTCGCCACGCTGACCGAGCCCGAAGTGCCGTGGGGCACCTGGGTCACCATACCCGCGTTGATCGGGCCGTATGGAGCTGCGGGCGCTCCGACCACGCCGGTCGCGAGCACGGCGTTTGCTCTCATGCAGCCGTTCGATGCCTCGATGTCGCCGAACACCGGCGATCCCTGGCAGGATTTGGTATTGGGCGGCACGACGTACAGTCCCTTGATACTGGCTCCGGGCGCGAGCGGCACCATCACGGTGACGCTGACGCCGGATGCCACGGCCGTGGGCAGCACCGTCAGCGGCTACCTGTACGTCGACACCTACAATGGCAACTCGGGCACGGGCGACGAGTTGGTGCGCATACCGTACTCGTACACCATCTCGCAGTAATCTCGGAAATGCTCTCCCCGACCCACGCGCGTGCAGACGCGCGTGGGTCGGGGAGCCGCTTCGGCTAACCGCCGGCGAGCATCCCCTCGAGATCCTCCGCCGACATCATTCCCGCGCGCACGCGGCCGTCGGCGAACACGATCGTCGGTGTCCCGTCGATATGGATTTTCTCGCCGAGGGCGAGGTTGCGATCGATGGGATTGGCGCACTTCGCCACCGCGGGCGGATCGATGTCCTTCATCATTTTGTCCGTCCAGGTCTTTTGGCGGTCTTTCGCGCACCACACGCCGAGCGCATGCTCATAGGCATGAGGGTGAATGGTGGTGAGCGGGAACAGAAAGATATGCAACGTCACGTTGTTGACCTTCCGCAGCTGCTCTTCGAATTTCTTGCAGTAGGGACAATCGGGATCCTCGAATAGATAGAGCTGCCGCTTGCCGTCGCCGCGCACGATGTCGAATGCATCGGCGAGCGGCAATTGCTTGACGTCGATACGAGTGAGCGCCTCGATCCGGCGCTCGGTGAGATCCTCATGCGCATCGACATCGAATAAGTGGCCGTTGAAGAGGTGCTTGCCGGAGGCATCGGTATAGACGATGCGATTGTCTTCCATCAGCACTTCCAGAATTCCTTCGACACCGCTCGGCGAAATCCGCACGATGGTGTACTCAGGCAGCGCCTTGGAGAGCTTGCGAGCGAGCTCGGCATATTGTGGTGCAATCGTCGGCGTAATGTGCTGATCCGCGGCCGCGGCCGCGGCCGCGGCCGCGGGGGCGGCGGGCGGCGGCGCGGCGGCGGTGCCTGCGGCGGTCGGGGGTGGGTTGCCGGCCGCCCGTACGAGGGAGGCGGCGGCAAGGCAGGCGAGAAGTGCGAGCCGCGCCGATCGGGCGCGGGCCGGAGTTTTGAAGTCGTGCATGCAAAGACCTTGTGATACGGAGTGAGCGAGGGTTTTACCACGATTGATCCCAGGACGCTGATGCCGGCGTTCGCAGTCCGCCGATTTTGGGCTTATATTTCGCCTGCCACACACACAACAGACGAGGTGCATCGTGAGCCTATTCGGAAAGGGTAATGATCTGAACCGTCAGTTCATCGCGCGTCCGGACGAGGCGAAGGGCGCGATTCTGTACAAGTGGCCGGACCTCACCATCCGCAAGTTCACGCAGGTCACGGTCGAGCCCGACGAGACGGCGCTGTTCATCAAAGAAGGCAAGGTGGCGGGCACGTTGCCGCAAGGGCGCTCGACGCTCGACGGCGCGTTGCTGCCATTCCTCGGCGACATCGTGGATTGGGCGAGCGGCGACAACATGTATCGCGCGGAGCTTTATTTCGTGAGCTCGCGCGAGTTCGTGAGCCTGCCCTTCGGCGGTCCCATCGACAACATCGAGGATCCCGAGACCGGTCTTGCCGTAGGCCTCCGTGTCTTCGGTGAATACGCGCTTAAAGTCAACGATCCGGCGACGTTGATTCTCACATTGATCGGCACGCGGCAGGCCTCCAACGATCTCGTCACCGACTGGTCCCGCGAACAGATCCTGAAGTCGTTGCGCACGGGGGTGGTGCGCAAGCTCACGGCCGAGAAATGGCCGGTGCTCGGAATAGCCGGGCGCACGGCGGAGATCGAAGCGGCGCTCCTGGCCGATGTGCAGGCGGCCCTATTACCCTACGGTGTGAAGATCACGCGCTTGGGCAACGTCACCATCAGTCTCACCCCCGAAGATGAGCAGACTCTCAAGGGACTGCGCAAAGACAGCGCGTACACACGTCTCGCCGGGGGCTTTCGCGAATATGGTGTCGGGGCTGCGTTGAAGGGTATCGGCGAGGGTGCGGCGGCCGGCGGCGGCAACGGCGCCGCGGTGCTCGGTGTCGGCATGGGGCTCGGCGGTCTCGTGGCGGGTATCGGCGCCGGCTCAGGCGGCTCCGCGCCCGGCGGCGGCGGAGCTGCCGTGGCGACACCGCCTGCCGGCGGCGCGGGGCCCGCGGCGGCGGCCGTGGTGTGTTCGAATTGCCACGCGGCGAACCCGCCCGGCGCAAAGTTCTGCTCGAGCTGCGGTACCGCGATCAGCGCTCCCAAGGTCACGCATTGCACGCAATGCGGCACGTTGGCCGCGCCCGGCGCGAAGTTCTGCGCCAGCTGTGGAAGCGCGCTCTCTGCATGAAGCGCGCTACGCGTGCGGGGGCGATGCTGATCGGCGTGCTGTGCGGCACCGGGAATGCGCTCGCGCGGGCGGGCGGCGGCGGGCATGGCGGCGGCGGCGGGGGGCACGGCGGAGGAGGGTTCTCGGGCGGCGGCCACTTTCATGGCGGAGGTTCGGGAGGCGGCGGATTTCTCGCGGTGCTGGTCATCGTGCTGCTTCTCTATATGTGGTATCGCCGCTCGCAACGCGTCGGAGCCGGACCCGCGGCGAATCCTGCCCCGGGGGCGCAAGCCGCGGTCATGAGTGTGCTCGGCGCCGCGCTCGGGCAGACCGCCGCGACCGGCGGGGCAAGGGCGACAAGCGGCATCGGGTTTCAATCGTTGCCCGCCGCAGCGTTCGCGACGACGCTGCGACCGGTCGTCGACCGCATCCGCGCGCAGGATCCGGGCTTCGAGCTCGAAGTGTTTCTGCAGCGAGCGGAAATGACTTTCTTTCTGGTGAAGCGCGGCATTCAGCAGAACAATGCGGCGGCGCTGCGACCCTTTCTGAGCGATGCCGTGTTCCAGCAGGTCGCCGGCGGTATCGCCGCATCTGCTGCGCAGCATCGACACGCGCTGCTCGAGAGCCTGAACGTGCGTGCCGTGCACGTGCAGAACGCGCAATGCGACGACGCGGGTCAACAATTGCAAGTTCATTTCGATCTCGTGTACCGGGCGAAGGTGTTGAGCGACGGCAATCAGGTGATCGCGGACGAGCAGGCCGATCACCGGCACGGGGAGCGCTGGACGTTCACACGCAAGGCCGGTGCGATCACGCCGACCAACGGCGGTGTGACTGCCGCGCGTTGCCCCGCGTGCGGCGCGGAGCTGCGCCTGAATCTCGACGGTACCTGCGCGCACTGTCGCGCGAGCGTCACCAACGGTAGCGTCGACTGGATCGTTGCGGGCGTCGAGGATGCCCCCTTCGTCGGCTACCCGAACGATTCCTCCTTGGCGGTTGCCGCGCCGAGCGTCGGGCAGGGCATCGCATCGCTGCGCGCTGCGGATCCCGCCTTCTCGCCGGACGCCTTTCGGGTGCGCGTCAGGACCGCCTTTATGGCTTTGCAGGATGCGTGGTGCAAGCAGAATCTCGATGCCGGACGGGCATTCTTGAGCCCTGGCGCGTATTTCACATGGCGCGCCCAACTTGAAACCCTGACGGCCGAGGGCCGCCGCAATGTGATGGAGCAGAGCACGGTCCAACACATCGAGCCCATCCTCATCGTGCACGGCCGCGTGTACGACGACATCACCGTGCGGATCTCGGCCGCTGCCGCGGACTTCGAGGTCGACAAGGACAACCGCATCGTCTTCGGCGATAGAGTCGTGCGTCCCTTCACGGAGGACTGGACGTTTCAACGCTCGGTGGGCGTCGCCTCGACGCAGAAGCCGGGCACACTTGAGAACACCTGTCCGAATTGCGGGGCGCCCGTCTCGCTGACACAGATCGGCGAGTGCCGCTACTGCAAGGCCGCGGTGACCAGCGGAAAATTCGACTGGGTGGTGTCGCGCATCGCGCAGGAGGAAATGCTCGGCGCGGACGAGGGGCCTTTGCAGGGCGCCGGATCGCAGATCGCACTTCAGGTCGGCGGCGCCATTGTTGGGGGATTACTGAGCAGCCTGCTCTCGAACAACTCGTCGAGTCGGCCGAACGACTGGAACTGACCCGCGGCGGCGCCCGCGCGCCTGAGTTTGGCGCGGCTGTGACCGCGTTCATCGTTTTTCGCCGCATGCTGCGTCAATCTGCGCCGATTGTCCTGACCCTCGCTGGTGACTCGCCATTTCGCCTCCCTTGCACGCCCACCCGACCGCAATCGCCGCGATGTCGTGTCGCGATTTCGACAGGATGATCGCCGAGACGTTCAGGCGGCGCGGATTTCACGTGGCGGGATTCGGCACGCGCGCCGCCGTCGGAGCGGCGGATCTCGCACTGCTCAAGGCGGGCGAGCGCTTCCTGGTTCACTGCCAGCATTGGCGCAAACTAGAGATCGGGGTGCTCGCCGTTCGCCAATTGAGCACTGCGTTGCAGTCGGTGGGAGCGCAGGGCGGCTTTGTGCTCACCGCGGGTGGCTTCACGCGCGAGGCCTGCGAATTCGCCCGCTCAACGCGCATCGAGCTCATCGGGGGCAAGAGGCTCATCGGCTGGCTGCGAGGTGCCGAGCCCCGCGAGCGAGTTGCGGCCGCGAGGAAAGCCGCTCCGGCCGTGGCGTGAATCGCCCGATCGGTAGGGTAGGTTCTAGATGAGGCCCGTAAGGGTATGATAAGTAATAGATTGAGATCCCGAGGTGAACCATCCGCCCCGGGCGTAGTCAACCGTCTCCGCCGGTAGCCGTTAAGGGCTGCAGCAAGCTCGAATCAGGGAGAAGCCATGTCGACCAAAAAGTTTGCCGAGCCGGCGAGGTCGCGAGCGGTGTCACGATCTTGGCTGCACGCCTGTGCGGTCCTCGCGACCGTGCCGCTCTTCGCGAGCTGCGATGACAACAATTGGTGTGGGAACTGCGGCTATGTCCCAACCTCGCCGAGCGAGACCTCCTACGGCTTGGTCGCCGGCAATTTCACCCTGAACGGGCATGCCTCGGTGATCGCAACGAGCACCGTCTACTACTATCCCCAGGACAATCCGGGGAATCTCAAGATCTACCCCTCGACCGGGGCGGGCACATTCGGGGCGCCTGTGCTCACACCGGACGGCGATGATCCGCTCTACCTGGCGAGCGCGGATCTGACGGGCGCGGGGTCGCTCGACGTCGTGTCGGCGAGCTACGATGACGGCACGCTCACGGTGTTCTACAACAGTGCGCAGACGCCCGGCACCTTCGGGGCGCCGCTGATCCTGTCCTCGCCCGGGGCCTCGCAAGTCGCGATCGGCGATATGAACAATGACGGGCTGCAAGATCTTGTATCCGCCGATTTCAACGTATCGCTGTTCGTCCAGACCGCGCCGGGCACATTCGCGAAGCCGCTGAGCTTGTACCCGGGCGGCGCCAATTGGGTCGCGGTCGGCGACTTGAATAACGACGGCATTCCCGATGTAGCGCTCACCGATTCTGTGGGCGTGAAAGTGCTGCTGCACACCGGTGCGGCCGCCAGCCTCACTTATGCGGCGCCGGTCGCCGTGTTCACGCAGAGCGTGAATCCGGGTATCACGGGCGCCAACTTGATCGCCATCGCGGATGTGAACGGCGACGGCCTCAATGATCTCGTGATCACAGACCCCGGTCCCGCCGGCAGTCCGCCCACGGTCAACATCCTGCTGCAAAACAAGAGCGCGCCCGGCACCTTTCTCGCTCCAGTGAGTTATGCGCTATCGCCGAACAGCTTTCCGCAATCGATCGTGGTGGCGGATGTGAACGGCGACGGCCACCCCGATATCGTCATCGGCGGCTCGAAGGTGGTGAACGTGCTTTTGCAAAATGCGGCCGTGCCGGGCACCTTCCTCGCCGCCGCGAGTTATGCGACGAGCAACGCAACCCAAGTCGCGATCGCCGACGTGAACGGCGACGGGTTGCTCGACATCGTGGTGCCGGTCGGGGTGTCGCACCCGCTGGTGAGCGGCGTGTACACCAACAACCCGGGCGTGCTGCTCCAAGTCGCGGGATCGCCGGGCACTTTCGCCGCAGAACAAGACCTCCCCTAGGCGCGTTGCGCGCGAGCTGAACCCGCGCGCCCCTGGGCACGCGAGGGGGCCATGCTGTGCAACTTAGTTGCAAATGCGAATAGTTCTCGATAGCATTCGCAACATTAATAGAGCGCTCATTGTGAGTAGGCTCAGCGGATAGAAGCGATGCATCGCGAGGGATGGTTTAAGAAATGGGAGGGCGCCCTCGCAGTCCTGTTCGCCCTGGCTCTCGCGAGTTGCGGCGGCGGCAGCAGCGATCAGACGGGCTCGCCGCCTCCGCCCGCGACCCAGAGCTCGGCGGCCGCGGCGGGCGATGCGATCTTTTTCGACAAGAGCTTGTCTGCGTCAGGCAAACAAAGCTGCGGCACGTGCCATGTGCCGAGCCACATGTTTACCGCGGACCCTGCCACGGATCACGGCCTGCCGGTGCCGCTGGGCGGCCCGAACATGGACCAGACGGGATTTCGCAATGCGCCGTCGCTCATGTATGCCTCGTTCACGCCGCCTTTTTCTCTGACCAACGGTCCGACGGGCGGTTTCTTTCGGGACGGCCGCGCATCATCGCTCGCGACGCAAGCCGAGCAGCCTTTCGTCACGCCTTTCGAGATGGCAAACCAGGACGCCGCGGAAGTGGTGAGCCGCCTGCGAAATTCTCCGACGACGCTGGCGGCATTCACGGCCGTCTATGGCGAGGCGGTGCTCGACGACCCGGACACCGCCCTCAAGGACATGGGGCTCGCACTCGCGGCCTTCGAGACCGAGGATCCGTCGTTCCATCCCTTCAGCAGCAAGTACGACTATTGGTTGCAGGGACAGGCGCAGCTCACCCCGCAGGAGCAGAACGGGCTCGATCTGTTCAACAATCCGGGGAAGGGCAATTGCACCGCCTGCCATCCGAGCCAGCCGCAGCGCTATGACAGCCATGCGCTGTTCACGGACTTCACGTTCGACAACATTGGCGTTCCGCGGAACTGGAACATACCCGCGAACACACCGGGCTCGGTGAGTCCTATCGACGGCGCGCCGCTCGTCACCGTCACGACGCCCGTGGATGTTCCCGACGATGCGGAATATCCCTATTACGACATGGGTCTCTGCGGGCCGTTCAAGTCCGCGGCCAACGATCCGGACGCGCGCATCGATCTGTCCGGGACCACGACTCTGTGCGGTGTCTTCAAGGTGCCGACGCTGCGCAATATTGCGGTCACCGCGCCGTACTTCCACAACGGGGTCTTCCAGAACCTGCATCAGGTGATCGAGTGGTACGTCACCCGCGACATCAATAACGACACCGCCAACAACCCGAACCCCGTGGCCGCGGGCCCCGGCGGAAATCCCTACATGGCGGCGGGCACTTTCTATCTGACCGCATCGGGAGCGCCCGACCTCTATGAGTACAACGACCTGCCTGCGGAGTACGACGCCAACGTCAATGTCGGCGAGGTGCCCTACACGCCGCCCACGTTCGGCGGGGGGCAGGCCCCCACGCTCACGGCGCAGGAGATCGACGACATCGTGGCGTTTCTTTGCACGCTGACCGACGGCTTCGATCCGACCAAAGCGTCCGCTTACAACGTACCCGCGCAGTGCGCGCCCATTGCCTCGACGAGCACCACACAAGGAATCAGCCGATGAAGATCGTCCCACGCCCAATTCGAAATTCAGTACGTACGGCCGTGCTGGGGGCGCTGATGTCTTTCGGAAGCGCGGCGCTCGCGGATCAGGCGCCGAACGAGCAGCAGCAAATCGAGGCCTTGAGACGCCAGCTCGAGGCGGTGCAGAATCAGCTGAAGGACCTCGCGAATCAAAACCGGCAATTGCTCGAGCGCGAGCAAGCGCTCGAGCAGCAGGTGGCGCAATCGACAAAGGCCCCGGCCCCCAATCCGGTGCCGCCCGGGGTGCCTCCTGCGGCAAATCCCTCAGCAGTCGTCTCAAACCCGATTCCGCCGACGTCGAATCCGCCTTCTGCGAACCCCGTTCCGGGCGGGACTCTGGCCCTCGCCAACGCCGCCTCACCGTTCGGTAACGGCCTGAAGCTATGGGGCTACGGCGAGGTCTACTACACGCGTCCCACGAACGACGAGAAACAAGCGCAAGCCGATCTCGCCCGCGCGGTGTTCGGCATCGGCTACACCTTCGACAGCCGCACGGAATTCAACTCCGAGTTCGAGGTCGAGCACGCGGTCGCATCCGCGACGGACCCGGGGGAGTTCGAAGTCGAGCAGTTCTATATCGATCGCGAGCTCAATCAATATGTGGGGATGCGCGCCGGTCTGTTCTTGATGCCGTTCGGCTTCCTCAACGAGCATCACGAGCCGACCAATTTCTACGGGGTGCAGCGCAATTTCGTCGAGACGCTGATCATTCCGAGCACCTGGCGTGAGGGCGGATTGAATCTGCATGGCGACACGGGTTTCGGCTTAGGCTGGAATGTCGGCCTGACCACCGGATTCGACTTGTCGAAGTGGAATTTCGCGCCCGAGTTCCCGCTGTACACGACCGCGCTCGATCTCGAGGACAGTGACTCGGCGCCGTTGCAGGCAACTCACCAGGAGCTCGCGCTCGCGAACGCCCAGCATCTTAGCCAGTACCTGGCGCTCAGCTACTTCGGCATACCGGGGCTCACCATCGGCGGGGCGGTCAGCACGGGCGATGCGGTCAAAGTGCCGGCACCGCCCAATGTGCCGATTCCCGGCAACGAGCGCGTGACCCTATGGGAAGGCCACGTGCGCTGGACACCGGCGAAATGGGATTTCTCCGCCCTTTACGCCAAAGGCTCCATCAGCAATGTCGCCATCGCGAACGAGTCGAATCCGGGATCGCCCAACCCGATTCCCTCGCAGTTCTATGGCTATTACGTGCAGAGCGCTTATACGCTGTGGGATCACAACGAGTACCGACTCGTGCCCTTTGCGCGCTGGGAGCGTTACAACATGGGCTCGAGCTATGAGGGCACGACGGGGCCTGTGTTCCCGACCGGGCTCGTACCGATCTCTGCGAATCCCGGAGACTACGGCTATTGGCCCATCAATCATGACCGCGTGTGGACGGTGGGTGCGAACTTCTATACCACGCCGCATGTCGTGTTCAAGGCGGACTATCAGTGGTTCGAGGAGAACTCCGACTTCACCCGCTTTGATCTTGGACTCGGAGTTGCGTTCTGATACAGCACCTCATGGGCATCGAATAGCCGCAGCAGCCGCTCGCGCTCCGCGGCCGTGCCGAGCAGCAGGCATTTGGTCAAGCCGTCGGCGAGCGCGGCGCTTGCGGCGATCACGGTCACGGCTCCCGGTGCGGCCGGCGTGCCGTCGACGCCATGGTAGTGACCGCGGTGCTCGGGCGGTTGCGATTCGTGGCTGACTTCGCTGGTCGCGAGCGCAGCGTCGCGCAGCTCCACCACGGCATTACCGCGCGCGGTGCGACAGACGATGCGATGAGCGCGTGCGCCGAATGCGGCCAGATCTCCGCCTGCATTGACGAGTCCGCCGTTGCAGCCCGCGGCCCGCATCGCATCGAGGGCGCGATCGACGGCAAAGCCCTTGGCGATGCCGCCGAGATCGATGCGCAGCGGCACCCGCACGCGGGCGATGGGGGGCTCGGTGAGATCGAGATCCGATAGGCGCCCGGCGACGCAAGGCAGGCATGGATCGAAATGTCCCCCTGAGGATCGGTGCAGCCGGGCGCAGAGCTCGAGCAGCTCATGGGTCCAGGGGTCGAGTCGCACCGGGTAGCCGGGCGCACAGAGCCCGAGGCGGGCGAGATCGCTCCCGGCATGGCTCGGGTGCATCAGCCTTTCGACGGTTGCAAGGGCATCGAACGCCGCGCCGATCGCGCGCTCGGCGGTGGATTCGTCCGGGGCCTCCGCTTCGATGGCCACGAAGGTGCCGAAAGCAACCCGAAGTCTCGACAGGATGGTGGAAAGCGAGTGACTCGACACGGTCCGTCCCGTTGTCAGCGGCATGAAAGTAAATGATAATTATTCCCATTATTATTCGACATCGGCCTGCCGTGCGCCATTCTTATCGTTTTCCGACCGTCCTTCTCGCCGCTCTGTCACCCGTCGCCATCGTCGCCGCGGCCGATTATCTGAGCTTGGATGCGGCTCAGAAGGCCGTCTATCCGGACGCGGACGCCTTTCAGGAAGTGGTGGTGCAGCAAACGCCGGAGCAGATCAACGCGCTGCTTGCGGCGGCGGGGCCGCAGCCCCCTCACGGCACCATCCGCATCTTCAAGGCGACGCGCAACGCCAGGGTGCTGGGACACGTGTTCGTCGATGAAGTCATCGGGCGGGAGAATCTGATCACCTATGCGATCGGTATCGACGCCGATGGCGCGCTTCGCAATCTCGAGATCATGTCCTACCGGGAGAGTCATGGCGGAGAAGTCCGCAACCCCGGGTGGCGCGCCCAGTTCGATCACCGCGATTCCCTCGATCAGCTGCGCTTCCGCACGGACATCAAGAACATCTCCGGCGCCACGCTGTCCTCGGAACACGTCACGCAGGGCGTGCGCTGGCTGCTGGCGCTATGGCAGGCCACGTTGCGTCCGACGGCCGGCGCGAGCTAGCCGTGCAGCATCGGCGCCGCATGCCGCGCGGGCAGCGAGCGGCCGTCTACCTCATCGTGGGCGTGCTGTGGATTTCCGGTTTCGCGTGGCTGTGCCTGGATCAATTCGCCGCGCAGCCCGGACCGTTTGGCAGCACCCCGCATCCGCTGCAGCCGCCGCTGCTCCTCGCACACGGGGTGGTCGCGGTCGCGAGCCTCTATCTGTTTGGCTGGATCGGCGCGCGTCACGCGCTGCGCTGGTGGGTCGGCGGGCTGCGGCGCACGAGCGGCGGCACGCTCGCGTCCATTCTCGCGCTGCTGATCCTGACCGGTTTTGCGCTCTTTTTTTTGAGCAGCGATGCGTGGCAGCGCTATGCCGCCGCAGTTCATGATGTGCTGGGCATCGCTGTCACGTTGTTCGCGATCCAGCACTGGTTCTTCGGCAGAAGGTCCGCGCGCGCGCGCGCTCAGAAGGTCTCGCGGTAGGGGCGCAGATCCAGCTCGTGCGTCCAGGCGCTGCGCGGCTGCTCGTGCAATTGCCAGTAGGTTTCGGCGATGGCAGCGGGGCTCAACAGGCGATCCGCGGCCGCCTCAGCGGCTAACTCGGGAGCATTGCGCCGCAGCTGCTCGCCGTCGATTCCGCCATCGATAATGACGTGCGCAACGTGCACACCGCGCGGGCCGTACTCGCGGGCGACACTCTGCGCGACTGAGCGCAGTCCCGCTTTGGCGGCGGCAAACGCGACGAACGGGCCGCGCCCTCGGAGCGACGCGGTGGCGCCGGTGAACAGCAGCGATCCTCCGCCCGCAGCCAACAAACGCGGCAGCACGGCGCGCGCGAACAGAAAACCGGCATAGGTACTGCCTCGCCAGGTCGATTCGAACTCGTCAGGCGTGAGCTCGAGCGGAGTTCCTCTTACCGCATTACCGGCGTTGAATACCGCGCTGCGCAGGGTACCGAGCGATTCCAGCGCGCGCGACAGGCGCTCCACGTCCTGTTCGGAGCTGACATCGCCCGGCAGTGCATGCGCCTGGCCGCCGGCATCGACGATCTCGGCGGCGAGTGCCTGCAGGCGCACGGCATGCCGGCCGGTCACCGCCACCACGAGACCGCCCACGGCAAAACGCCTCGCGACGGCTGCGCCGAGGCCGGCGGAAGCGCCGACGCCGGCGATCCATGCCACGCCGCGGAGGGAGGTGGTCACGGTGTCCGATGCGCGAGGGGCGCCGAAGCTGCAGGCGCCGCGGCGACGCCGGCCGCGCTGCCGGCGCCGTTCATCTCGCCGGGAGGCGGGCGACCGACAAAGCCGATCGTCAAAATGACCAGTAACAGCGCGAACCAGCAGTATTCGCGGTAGATCCGCGTTTCTTCGTTCATCGCCTTCCGCCTCGTTACCATGCGCGCCGCAACAGCTTATGCGCGGCGCGGGGGCCGGGAAACTGAGCAATCCGAATGTGCTTAGATCTCCCCGGCATCTGAGTCAGCCCGGGCCGGGGGCGGACGGTTTGGGTGCTACCATGGACCCATGCGGATGCTGGTCGTCGGCGCCGGGTCGACCGGCGGATTCTTCGGCACGCGGCTCGTGCAAGCCGGGCGCGACGTCACCTTTCTGGTGCGGCCGGAACGGGCGGCGAGGCTGCGCGAGCGCGGCCTGCGCGTAAAAAGCCCGCTGGGCAATGCCGTGGTGCAGCCCAAGCTCGTGACGGCGGGCGAGATCGACGGGAAGTACGAGGCGGTGCTGCTCACCGTGAAATCTTTCGCGCTCGAGGCGGCGCTCGAGGACTTTGCCCCGGCCGTGGGCGAAGGCACGATCATCTTACCGGTGCTCAACGGCATGCGGCACATGGACCGGCTCACGGCGCGCTTCGGCCGCAATGCGGTCGGGGGCTGCGCGGCGAAAGTGGCGACGACCTTGGATGGCGAGGGGGACATCGTCCAGCTGGCGCCGGTTCAGGACATCGCTTACGGCGAGATGGACGGCAGTCGCTCCTCGCGGATCATGGCAGTCGATGAATTCATGCGCGGCGCGAGCTTCGAGGCGCGCTTGTCTGCCAATATCGCCCTTGAGATGTGGGAGAAATGGGCGCTGCTCGCGACCCTCGGCGGCGTGACTTGTCTCATGCGCGGCAATCTCGGCGAGATCGAGGCGGCGCCCGGCGGCGCGGAGTTCCTGATGCGCTTCTTCGAGGAAGTAGCCACCGTCATCGGCACCGTCGGCATGCCTCTCGATGCGGCATTTCTCGCGCAGACCCGAGCAATGCTCGCGGCCGCGAAGGGATCGTCTCAGACGTCCTCCATGTACCGCGACTTGATGGCTCGTCACCCGATCGAGGCCGATCAAATAGTGGGTGACTTGCTCGCGCGCGCCCGCGGCGCGTCGCTGTCGACGCCCCTGCTGGCTGCGGCTTACACGCATCTTCGCGTCTATCAACGGCGCCAGGTTAGTGCGCAATCGCGGAGCAGCGACTAGAATCCCGAGGACAAGAGCAATGTGTCCGGAGCTTAGGGGGAACGCTTGACAACCTGTGCACGAAGTAAGGCTTCGAGAGTCGCTGCCGGCATCCTGGGGATCCTCGCCGCCGGCGCCGCGATCGCCGATTCACCGGCGAGTCCGCCGCAGACTCCTCCGCCCGCGTCCGGCACGGATGCTTCGCGGGAGTGGAACGCCATGCCTCAGGATGGGTTGTTCTCTTCGATCAAGCAGAACCTGCGAGAGAGCGAAGACGAGGTGGTGCGCGGGCATTTCGACCTGGGTGAGCCGCCCAATGTGCGGCGCTACTACTGCATCGTGAGCCCGAAAAGCGGCCGCCGCGAGCCGAACGGTGTGTTGGGTACCACCGTGACACGGCCCGATGGCATGACGGGGATCAAGATCGACACAGTCTCGATGTACACCTGTGCCACAGCTCAGCAGAGGGGCTTTCTCGTAACCACGGGCTACGTGTTGGTCGGGGCCGCGCTGGCGCGCGCCGCTCCGCCGCCGGCACCGCCCGCTGCTGCGCCTGCCCTCGCTGCTGCGCCACCGGCCGCTGCGCCGCCGGCCGTAGCGCCCATGCCGCCGGTCGAGGCACCCCCGCCGCCGGTGCGCATGGCGGCCGACCACATCGATGTCGCCGGGGTCAAGCTCGGGATGTCGCCGGATGCGGTGCGTGCCGTGCTCAAGTCCAAGAATTTGCGCAACTACAAGGAATGGACCGAGACGCTCAGCTTCGTGAGCGGTGCCGGCACCAGCCAGCCGATTCCGAACGGACGCTTCGTGAACGTCATTGCGGCCTGGACGCCGCCCACTGCCGCTGCTGCGGACGAGGATTTCGAGGGCGCAGGCGAGTCGTTCGAAGTCATGTTCACGCCCGTCCCCGGCGCAGAACGCGCGATGGCCATCATCCACACGCAAGGCTTCTCGCGACAGGATGCGATTCACGAGACGGCACTCGATCAGGGTCTCGTCAAGAAATACGGCGGCTATGTCGCCACGGGCGCGCTGCCGGAATCGGTGACGTGGCGCTTTCAGAGCGATGGCAGCGTGCAAGTCGGCGATGCGTGCGGGCGGCGCGGTACGTTCGGCGGTCTCGGCGGGCTCAGCGTTACGAACCCGCGCGAGAATCTGGCGTTGCGCCGCACGCCGCAAGAGTTGCAATCGCAAGTGGAGCGCTGCGGCGATGCGACTGTGACCGCGGATCATTTCACGCCAAACGGCGGGGCCCTGCCCGCGGACCGGCTCGTGACTCGCTTCACCGTAACGGCGTTCAGCCCCGCCCTCGGCTTCGAGGGCGCCCGCAAGGCCGCCCAGCTCGTACAGGCCGCGGGACCCGCGTCCGAGGCCCGGTCAAAGGGCGGCAAGACGCCCGACCTCTGACGCCATGTCGTCGAGCATTCCCGCGGAAATCCGTACCGTCGTGGTGGTCGAGCCCGACGTGCTCGTCCGCATGGTGATCGCGGAATATCTGCGAGATTGCGGCTACAGGGTGATCGAGGCCGTGGGGTCGCCCGAAGTATGGGCCGTACTGGACGGCGGCCACGCCGTCGACGTGATGCTCATCGAGGTGAGCCTGCCGGGCGATGAGAACGGCTTCGAGCTCGCCCATCGCATCCGACAGACACGCCGCGAAGTCGATGTTATTTTGACGTCCGGAGTCGCCGGCACCGTTCAGCAGTCCCACGAGCTATGCGAGGAAGGGCCCATTAAAAAGCCCTACGATGCCAAGGAGGTGGAGGCGCGCATCAAGATATTGCTGGAACGCCGGCGCGCCGCTAAAAGAACTTGAGGAGCATTGGGAATGGGCCCTGTCTCGGCGACGCAAGAAACCGACGAGCGTCGCTCCGTCGTTCTGCTGGTAGAAGACGAGCTCTTGCTGCGCTGGCCCACGGGCGAGTACTTGCGTGACGCGGGATACCGCGTGATCGAGACGGCAAGCGCGAGCGAGGCGATCGCCGTGCTGGCGAGCGGCACGCGGGTCGACCTCGTGTTCTCGGACGTGAATCTCGCCGAGGCGATGAACGGTCATGCGTTTGCGAGCTGGCTCGCGAACAACCATCCGCGGATTCCGATGCTGCTGACCTCGGCGGATCGTCGCGAGCTGCACCAGGTCATAGTGGGCGCTACGCGCGCCACGATCTCAAAACCTTACGACCTCTCCGCCGTGGCTGAGCGGATACGGGAGATGTTGTCGCGCTAAGCAGGCACGCCGGCGCGCTATGGCGCGCGCAGCACCACGGGCGAGCTCTGCCGCTCATGGGGGCGCACCAGGCTTTCGAGGCGCCGCAAATCCTCGCAGCGGCTGGCAACCCCTTCACGCGGTGCCGCGAGGCGCAAGTCGCGCAACACCTCGAGCGAACGCAGCAGTACCGGCAGCGGTGGGCCGCTCGCGGTGATGCCCTGCAGCCCCTGCTCATCCAACGCGTTGGCGGGTGCCGCGATGAAACGCTGCACGAGTCCGTCGTGATGCTGAGCCGCATATCGTCCAAACAGGGTGCACACTTCGAGAAAGGCGGCGGCATTTTGCTGAAACCAGTCGGCGCCCGCGTACTCGCCCGCGAGGCCGAGCAACTCGTCGAGCAAGCTGGTGCGGGTCATGCACTCGCGCAGACGCTGCTGGTCGGCGGGAATCATGAAGAGCATCTTGTCGACCAGAAGCTGCGCATAGTAGGGGTCATTTGCCCGGCACACCCCGAGCAGCAGGTCGATTTCGTTGATGCCGGAGAAGTCCCCCGCGTTCGCGCCTCGGTATTCCTGGCGCCCCACGCGATAGGGCTTGTAGTAAGGCCGCACGGAATAGAAGAACCGGTCGACGTCGAGCCCGCGAATCAGCCGATCGTTGATCCGGATGACTTCGTGCAGCGCCGCCTTCGCGTCCTCGAACAAGACGTCCGCCACCGGGCTCGAGACACCCAGCTGCACGATTCGGCTGAGCGCGTCCGCGGCCCGCTGCAAACACAGTATGCCGCGCGTGTTCTCATCGATGAACAGGAATTCGTCCGTGAGCGACGTGAAGCTCTTGCGGATGCCGGCGCGCGCCCGATTGTGAGTGGACAGGTGTGCCGTGGAGAATCGCGGCGCCATGCCGAGCGAGGCGCCGATGTGCAACGCGAGCGAGGACGCCTCGATGAAGGGCGAGCGTTCCTCGCGGACGGGATTGGTGAGCTCGTGGCGTCGTAGCGCGGCGAGATACATGCCGACGCTGCCGAGCACGCCGAACGCGCTGTCGAAGCCGTCTCCGGTATTGCCCTCGGCGAGGAGTTGCGCGACATAGACGCGGCCTTCCTCACACAGCACCGCCTTGATCGGATCACCGCAGCCGATGACGGCAGCGCGATCGGCTTGCGCGAAATAGAGCTCTTCGAGCTCGGTGTTCATTTCGACGAAGGACGTACGTATCCATTCCTCGAAGGCTTCGGCTCGGGTGGTCATTCCCGCGAGTATACGAGCGGGTCGCGATTCGTGGGTAGCCGCGCCGCTCAGTCGATTGCGATCGCAACGGGGTCGGTGCCCGCGGTAACGGATATGGGCGCTCCCGGAGTCAGAGCCCCGCCGTTGACCGTATAGATGAAGACATTGTTGGTGCCCTGGCACACCACGTAGGCGAACTGGCCCGAGGGATCGATGCTCAGGCTGACCGGCGAGCCTCCCGTCTGGGTCATCCCGGAAAAAGTCAGCGCACCGGTGCCGGCGATCGCAAATGTGCCCACATTGTCCGCTTGCGTGACGTCGGTGACGAGCAGGGATCCGCCCGCGATCGCCAACGACGTCGGCGATGATTGCGTCGCGAGCGGCGTTGCGAGGGCCGTCAATGCGCCGGTGGACGAGTCGATCGAATACGCGGAAATCGTCGCGCCTGCCGCGTTCGCCACGTAAGCGAATGCGCCCGCCGGGTCGATGGCCAGGGAGATCGGACCGTTACCGGCGCGGAACGGAGAACCCGCGACGTCGCTGAGTGCGCCGGTGGCAGCGTCTAACTGCAGCACCGATACACTGGCGCTGCCATAGTTGGCGACGTAGAGAAACTGGCCGCCCGGATCGGTTCTGAGCGAGGTCGGCGCGACGCCGACGGGGAAAGGCGAGCCGGAGAGCTCGGTGAGTGCGCCGCTCGATGCGTTGATGGCATAGGCGGAAATGTCGTTCGACGAATAATTGGAGACATACAAATAGTTGCCGCTCGGATCCACGACGATGCCGTAGGGAGCGACGCCGGTAAGCACCGTCCCCAGGGGACTCAGCACGCCGGTGCCCGTATTGACGGAGAAGATGCTCAGATCGTTCGAAGCGCTGTTCGCGACATACAGGAAGTTCCCGCCCGGACCCACCGACACCGCGTCGGGTTGGCTGCCGGTCGAGACGAAGGGCGAACCGGCAATCGGTGTGAGAGCGCCTGCCGAGTTGATGGTATAGCCCGATATGTTGTTCGACAGCTTGTTCGCCACATAAGCAAACCGCGTGCCCTGGCCGCAGCTGACGAGCACATTCGTGACGTCGGATCCGGCCAACGTTCCGGAGCCGTTGCTCAGCGTGCAAATCTGCGCCGGATTGGCCGGCTGCGACGCGATGGTGACCGAATAAGCACTGCCGTTTGCGGCACGCGGGGCGAACGCGAAGCCGCCATTCGAGGAAATCGTGAGAGCGCTGCTCACATTGGTTCCCGCCACATACCGCAGCACCAGGCCCGAGCCGGTGAGGCCGGATACCATGCCGCCGACGGTGTAGGTCGAGGCGGATAGATACAAATCGGAGTCGCATGCCGTGAACAGGCAACTGGCTGCAACGCAAATCAGTGCGGCTGTTTTCAGGGGGCGGCTCCATCGCGGCGAAATCGCGGCGAATCAGATGCGTTTAGGTCCCTTTCGCGGATATCGCGTCGGCGCAATCGGCAGGAATTATACACTCCGAACGCAGCGCATCTAAAGCGGCGTCGAGGCGCGTTACGCCGGCAGGGATTAAGTTAAAGCTTACGTCGCGCGGCGACATCGTCGGCGGTTACGCCGGCGTGTTTGCCGCCGAAATGCGCCACGACGTAATTGGCGAGAGCCGCCACTTCTGCATTCGAATACGCATCGGCGAATGCAGGCATGTACACGTCGCTGTCGCCGACGCGCATCTTCGCGCCTTGGAGGATCACTTCGGTGACGTTCTTGGCGCTCGGATCATTGACCGTACGCGCGCCCTGCAGGGAGGCGTAGGGTGTCTGGCGTCCCGAACCGTTCCACTGGTGGCATCCGGCGCAGGCGCCTGCAAAGAGCGCGAGCCCTTGGGACTCGCTGACCAGCTCGTCCGGACCGGGCAACGTGGCGTTCGATGCGACGACTGCGGGCGGCTGCGCATCGACGCTGATGGGATGTTTGCCCTCGTGAGCCGGTACGGTGCGCAGATAAGTCACCAGCGCAGTCGCGTCGGTGGGATTCAAGAATTGCAGGCTGTGCGCCACCGCCTCGAGCATCGGGCCGCCGGCCGAGGCATGCGAGGGTGCGTGACCGCTCGCGAGATAGGCAAGGATTTGGTCGTCGCTCCAAGAGCCGATTCCGTGTTGCGGGTCGGAGGTGATGTTATAGGCGCGCCAGCCTTGCACCTCCTCGCCCGTAAGCTCGCGACCGTGCTCCAGTCCGAATCCGAGGTTGCGCGGCGTGTGGCACTCCCCGCAGTGCCCGAGCGCGATGGCGAGATAAGCGCCGCTGTTCCATTGCGCTGACTTCGCAGGGTCGGGCGTAAAGCGGCCGCTCTTGTGGAAAGCCGCCTTCCAGAACAACATGCCGAATCGCTGATTGAACGGAAATCCGAGCTCGTTCGGACGATTGGGTTGGGCGACGGGCGGCAGTGTCCAGAGATACGCCTTGATCGCCAGCACATCGTCGCGGCTCAGTTGCGTGTACGAGGTGTAGGGGAAGGCGGGATAAAGGTGCTTGCCGTCCCGGCGTATGCCTTCGCGCACCGCGCGCACGAACTCATCGTCGGTGTAGGCGCCGATGCCGTAAGTTGGATCGGCCGTGATGTTGGACGAATAGATCGTGCCGAACGGCAGCTTGAACGCCACACCGCCCGCGAACGGCTTTCCCGTTTCGCCCACCGTATGACACGCGACGCAATCGGCCGCCTTGATCAAGTACTCGCCGCGCGCCACGGCCGCGGCGCTTGCCGGCGCGCCGGCAATGACGGGCGCGATGCCCGCCGAGCCGTCGGTACGGCTGAGAAGAGAGAGCGCGACCGCTCCGAAAATGACGAGTATGACGATGACGATGAGCAATCGCTTCATGCCGGCCTCTTGGCGAGAAGTTTGGGGTCGATGGGCAGCTCACGCAGACGCACGCCGGTCGCCGCGAATATGGCGTTGCCGAGGGCGGGTGCCGCGATGGCGGTGCCGACTTCGCCGAGTCCGCCGGGCGGCTCGTTGTTCTCGATGCGATAGACCTCGACGAGCGGCGCCTCGTTGATCCGCAAAATGCGGTAGTCGTGAAAGTTGCTTTGCTCGATGGCGCCGTTCTTGAGCGTGATGCCGCTGTAGAGCGCGGCGCTCAGACCGAATATCAGACCGCCTTGAACTTGCGCTTCGACGGAGCTCGGATTGACCGCGATACCGCAATCGAGCGCGGCGACCGCGCGCCGCACCCGCACGGCGCCTTGCGGGCTCACCTGCGCTTCCACGATGACACAGATGCGGCTGCCGAAGGGCGAGCCCATTGCAATGCCGCGTCCGACGCGCGCCGGCAAAGGTCCGGAGCCCCAGCCGATTTTCGCGGCGGCCAGATTAAGGAGCGCCAGCGAGCGCGGGTTGTTGCCGAGCAGGGCGCGCCGATACTCGAGAGGATCCGTGGCCGCAGCCTGCGCGAGCTCGTCCATGAAGCTCTCGATCACGAACAGGTTATGCGTAGGACCTACGCCGCGCCACCATCCGATGTCCAGACCCGTGGGCATGTCGAATCGCGCCCAATCGACGTGCATGCTCGCGATGTCATAGGGCGTCTCGGCCGCGCATTCGATGAGATCGTCGTCCATGCCGTCCTTGCCCATGGCCGGCGGGGCCCAGCGGGCGAGCACGCTCGCGCCGGTGATGTGATCCTCGTACCACTGAGGTCGTCCGTCGGCACCGAGTACGGCCGAGATGCGGTCGTAATACATCGGGCGCGGGATGTCGTGCCGAATGTCCTGCTCGCGCGTCCAGATGACTTTGAGCGGATAGCTCACCTGCTTGGCGAACGCGACGGCTTGCTCGACCGAGTCGGCCTCCAGGCGCCGACCGAAACCGCCGCCGATGTAATGATTGTTGACCACGATCTGGCTTTCGGAGAGTCCGGTGACCTTGACGGCGGCGGCCACGCAGCGCGTCGGGACCTGCGTGCCCACCCAGATCTCACATTTGTCGCCGGTCACGTGCACCGTCGTGTTGAGCGGCTCCATAGGTGCGTGCGCGAGCAGCGGCAGCCGATACAAGGCCTCGATCGTGCGCCCCGCCGCCGGCTTCTCGCCGCGCTTGCGGCCAATGATGATCGGGGCGTTGCGCGAGGCTTGCGCCAGGCCCTCGAAGAGATGCGCGGTCGTGAGGTTGGCGTTCGCTCCCGGATCCCACTCGATGTCGAGCGCGTCCAGACCTCGCTTGGCCGCCCAGAAATTCTCTCCGACGACCGCGACGGCGTTGTCGAGCTTGAGTACGCCGACGAAGCCGGGAACTTGGCGTGCACGCTCGTCTTGCACGGACTTCAGCTTGCCGCCGAAGGTGGGGCAGCCGCGCACGGTCGCGATTTTCATGCCTGGCACGCGAGCATCGATGCCAAATTGGGTGGCGCCGATCACCTTGTCCGCCGAATCGACGCGCCGCAGGGGCTTGCCGATCAAACTGAAAGCCGCGGGCTCCTTGAGCGTGACCTTGGCCGGCACCGGCACCGCCGATGCCGCCGCCGCGAGCGCGCCGTACGCAAGTTTCCGCCCGGACTTGTCATGCGATACCACGCCCCGGCGCACCGCGCACTCGGCGGGATCCACGCGCCAGCGGTTCGCGGCGGCCGTGACCAGCATGGTGCGCGCGATCGCGGCCGCTTCGCGCAGTACGCCCCACTGGGCTCGGGTACTCGTCGAGCCGCCCGTAGCCTGTCCACCGAGCTCCTCGACGCCGTACAGCGCGTCGCTCGGCGGTGCATGCTCGATCTTGATTTGATCCATGCCGATATCGAGCTCTTCAGCCAACAAGATGCAAGCGCCGGTATAGATCCCCTGGCCCATCTCGACTTGCGGCATGACCAGGCGCACCGGTCCTTCGGCGTCGATCCGGATGAAGGCGTTCGGGGCGAAGGTGGGGTGGCCGTCGGCGAGCGCCATGGCGCGGTCGCCGGGCTGCGGCTGCGCGCTCATGAAAGCCTGGGCCTTGCCGGCTCCGAGCCAAACGAACGCGACCGAGAATCCGCCGAGCTTCAGCGCCTTGCGTCGCCCGAGATCGACCGCGGCGGAGCTCATGCGCTGCCCGCGGCGATCGTCTGCGGCCCCTGCGGCGTGCCGGTCGCGGCTTGTTTGATGGCGGCGCGGATGCGCACATAGGTTCCGCAGCGGCAGATGTTCCCCGCCATGGCCGCGTCGATATCCTGGTCGGTGGGACGCGGTGCGCGGACGAGGAGGGCGGCGGCGGACATGATCTGCCCCGACTGGCAATAGCCGCACTGGACGACGTCCAGGTCGAGCCACGCTTGCTGGATGGCCTTGCCGGCGGGCGTACTGCCGATGCCCTCGATGGTGACGATGGGCCTGTCCCCGACGTTGCTCACGGGCAGCACGCAGGATCGCACGGCATCGCCCGCGAGTTGCACGGTGCATGCCCCGCACTGCGCGATGCCGCAGCCGAACTTGGTTCCCATCAATCCAATGATGTCCCGCAGCACCCACAGCAACGGCATGTCGGCAGGTGCGTCGACGGAATGTTGCTCACCGTTTATGGTCAGTTGATACATCTCTTCTCTCACGCGATGCGACCGGGTAGTCTAGATTTTGCGCCAACCTCGCGGAAAAGCGAAGGGCGCTCCTGCTCGTGCCGTCCGCGTGGCATGATGTGCGCTCATGAAGGCCACACCGGACCCTATCTCGGCCGCCGCGGTGGAGCGCGCGCCGCAAGAATCTACAAGCCGCGCCGCGCATGTCGATGCCGCTGGCCTGCGCTGGTTTGTGTTCGCGCTCTTCTTCATTTTCGGCGGCATCACCAGCTTGAACGATGTCGTCATCCCGAAGCTGAAGGGGTTGTTCACGCTCACGAACGGCCAAGTCATGCTCGTGCAGACGGCCTTCTTCGCGGCCTATTTCCTGTTCTCCCTGCCCGCGGCGGTGATGGTGAGACGCGCGGGCTATATGCGCGGGGCGGCGATCGGCCTGTTGCTCATGGCCGCGGGCTGCCTGTTGTTCATCCCCGCATCGGCGGCCGGCATTTTCGCGGCATTTCTCGCCGCGTTGTTCATTCTTGCGGCGGGCATCACGGTTATACAAGTGGTCGCGAACCCGCTCATTTCGTTCCTCGGACCGCCCGCGACGGCGCACAGCCGGCTCACGTTTGCGCAGGCGTTCAACTCCCTCGGTACGACGATTTTTCCCTATGTGGGATCCGTTCTCATCCTGGGCTCGATTTCGACCGTCGATCCTGCGCGGCTTTCCGCCGCAGCCGCCGCCGTATTCAGGGCCGAGGAAAGCCATCTCATCGTGCGGGTTTACATCGGGCTCGCGGCCGCGATTCTGGTGGTCGCGGCGGTCGTCTGGGCGCGTCGCCGAAGCCTCGAGGAGATTCCCGACGATGACCCCTCGGCGCTCGGTCATCCGGGGGCGTTGCTCCGCCGGCCGCGCTTTGCCTTCGGTGTGCTTTGCATCTTTCTCTACGTCGGCGCCGAGGTGTCGATCGGCTCGCTCATCGTCTTCTACCTCGAGCAGCAGAGCGTGCTCGGATTGAGCGCCGTCGAGGCCGGCAAGCACGTCCCTTTTTATTGGGGAGGCGCCATGATCGGGCGATTCGTCGGTTCCTATCTGTTGCGCGTCATCTCTCCGGGCAAGGTGCTTGCGTTCAATGCGGGCGTGGTGCTCGTGCTGCTGTTCATCTCTTCCCACTCGACGGGATCTGTCGCGGCGTGGTCCTTGTTGGCGGTCGGGCTGTTCAATTCCATCATGTTCCCCACCATTTTCTCGCTGGCGAGCGAGGGATTGGGGCCGCGTGCCAAGCAAGGCTCGGGTCTTCTCAGCATGGCCATCGTGGGAGGCGCGGTCGTGCCGTTCATAGCGGGGCACCTCGCCGACTGGCGGGGACTGGAATTCGCACTGCTCGCGCCGGCGGTGTGCTATGCGGGAATCCTTGCTTTCGGCGTCTATGCGCGCCGCCCCGCGGTGGATGCATTGCGCTGAAAACGGGACACTGAGCGTCCTCGTTCCGGGCATGGCAAGCCGCTGTATGCGAAAAATATCTTTCGCTATAGCAAGATGTAATTTGTAAGATCGAGGCCGCACCCCAAGTCGGGGTAGCAAATCAAACTAGGGGGTCGGAGTGTCCGAAAAGATTCGTTGGACTCTTGCGGCTACAGTCGCATCGGCAGCCTTGCTGGCCGGCTGTGAACGATCGGGCGGTGCTGCGGGACCGCCGCCGCCGCCGCAAGTGAGCGTGGCCGCGGTCGTCGAGAAGCGCGTCAAGGAATGGGACGAGTTCACCGGCCGCTTTCAGGCTCCGGAAACCGTGGAAATACGTCCGCGCGTCTCGGGATACATCGACAAGGTCGCCTTCAAGGAGGGCGGGCTCGTCAAACAGGGGGATCTGCTGTTCGTGATCGATCCACGGCCCTATCAAGCCGAATACGATCGAGCGGCGGCCGATCTCAAGCGCTACAAGACGGCGCTCGAGCTCGCGCGCATCGAATCGACGCGCGTGCAGCGATTGCGCGAAAGCGGCGCGGTCTCGCAGGAAGAGCTCGATGAGCGGACCAGCACCGTGGCGCAGGCCGAGGCCAATGTGGCGGGCGCGCAGGCGGCGGTCGAATCGGCCGGTCTCAATCTGGGCTGGACGCGCGTCACCAGCCCCATTACCGGCCGGGTGAGCCGCGCGGAGGTCACGCGGGGAAATCTCGTGACCGGCGGCAACAACGGTGGGACGTTGCTCTCGTCGGTGGTGTCGATGGATCCGATTTATCTCTATTTCGACGGCGACGAGCAAGCGTATCTGCGCTACGGGCTGAAGGCGCGCGCGGGCGAGCGCAAGAGCTCGCGCGATGCGCCGAATCCGGTCAACGTCGGCCTCGCCAACGAGGCGGGCTTCCCGCACTCGGGAACCATGGACTTCGTCGATAACCAACTCAATCCGCAAACCGGCACCATCCGGGCGCGCGCCATCCTCGACAACAAGGACGGTCTGTTCACGCCCGGACTCTTCGCCCGCGTGCAGCTTGTCGGCGCGGACGAGCACGACGCGATCTTGATCGATGATCGTGCGGTCAACACCGATCAAAGCCAGAAATATGTGCTTTTGCTCGGAGCCGACAATAAAGTCGAGTATCGCAAGGTCACGCTCGGACGAGTGGTCGACGGCCTGCGCATCGTGCGCGAGGGCTTAAAGGCGGGCGATGTCATCGTGGTGAACGGCGCGCAGCGCGTGCATCCCGGCGTCACCGTCGCGCCGCAGCGAGTGACCATGGGCGGCGATGTGCCGGCCCAGGGCGTGTCGTAGCGCCATGAACATCTCCTCGTTCTTCATCGAGCGTCCGATCTTCGCCTCGGTGCTCGCGATCATCATCACGGTCGCGGGGCTGCTGTCGATACCGTCGCTTCCCATCAGCGAGTATCCCGAGATCGTACCGCCGACTGTCGTCGTGAGCGGCCAATATCCGGGCGCCTCGCCGAAGACCATCGCGGAAACCGTGATCACGCCGCTCGAGCAGCAGATCAACGGCGTCGAGAACGCGATTTACACGAACTCCACCGCGACTCCGGACGGCAGCTTCTCGATCACGGTCACTTTCCGTCTGGGCACGAATCTCGACATCGCGCAGGTGCAGACCCAAAACCGCGTCGCGCAGGCCGAGCCGCGCCTGCCGGACGTCGTGCGCCAGGTCGGCCTGGTGACACAAAAGCGCTCACCCGATCTCACCATGGTGGTGTTCTTGCGCTCCGTCAGCGGCCGCTACGATTCGCTGTATTTGCGCAACTACGCCGTCATCCAGATCAGAGATGTGCTGGCGCGCCTGCAAGGGGCGGGTGATGTCGAAGTGTTCGGCTCGGGCGACTACGCCATGCGGCTTTGGCTCGATCCAGGCAAGCTTGCGGCGCGCAGCATCGATGTGGACGAAGTGCTGGCTGCCGTGCGCGAGCAGAACGTGCAGGTCGCGGCCGGCCAGATCGGCGGTCAGCCGGCGGTGCCGGGGACACAGTTCCAATACATCGTCAATGCACAGGGCCGGCTGCAGACCGAGCAGGAGTTCGAGAACATCGTCATCAAGAACGGTGCGAACGGCGAAACGACCTATCTGCGTGACATCGCCCGGCTCGAGCTGGGTCCTGAAACCTACGCCCTGCGCAGCATGCTGGATGGCAAACCGGCCGTGGCGATCCCGGTGTTCCAGCTGCCCGGCGCGAACGCGCTCGACCTGTCGACCGCTGTGCGCGCCAGCATGAAGGAGCTTGCCAAGAGCTTTCCCCAGGGCGTCAGTTACGAGATCGACTACGACCCGACGGTATTCGTGCGCAGCTCCATCCACGCGGTCGTGCACACCTTGATCGAGGCGGTGGCGCTGGTGGTGCTGGTGGTGGTCGTGTTTTTGCAGACCTGGCGGGCCAGCGTCATCCCCTTGGTCGCCGTGCCCGTGGCGATCATCGGCACCATGGCGGTGCTCTTGCTCGCGGGCTTTTCCATCAACTCCCTGACCTTGTTCGGTCTCGTGCTCGCGACCGGCATCGTCGTCGACGATGCCATCGTGGTGGTGGAGAACATCGAGCGCAAGATCGAGGATGGATTGAACCCGCGAGCAGCCGCGCACGCGGCGATGGCCGAGGTAACCCGCCCGATCATCTCCATCATGCTGGTGCTGTGCGCCGTGTTCATCCCGGTCGCCTTCGTGAGCGGGCTTACCGGGCAGTTCTATCGGGCGTTCGGCATCACGATCGCTGCCAGCACGATCATCTCGACGTTCAATTCCCTGACGCTGTCGCCCGCGCTCGCGGCACTCCTCCTGAAGCCCCGCAACGCGCCGCCCGATGCCTTTCAGAGAGCCATCAACAAAGTGCTCGGTTGGTTCTTCACCCGGTTCAACCGCGTGTTCGAGCGCGCTTCGCAGCGCTACGGGCACGGCGTATCGCGTCTTGCCGCGCTGCGCGGCTTCGTGCTGGCGGCCTTCGCCGTGCTGCTCGTGTGCACGTGGGGCCTGTTTCATATCGTTCCGGGCGGCTTCATACCGTCGCAGGACAAACAATATCTGGTGGGCATCGTGCAGCTGCCCGATGCGGCCTCGCTCGATCGAACCGAGGCCGTGGTGAAGCAGATCTCGGAAATCGCGGCGCACACACCCGGCGTCGATCACACCATCGGCTTCTCGGGCCTTTCCATCCAAGGCTTCGTAAACCTGAGCAACGCGGCCGTGTGCTTCTTTCCCTTGACGCCGTTCGAGGAGCGTACGACCAAGGATCTGTCCGCTCCCGCGATCGCCGCCGCGCTCAACAAAAAATTTGGCGCCATCCAGGACGCGATTATCTTCGCCGTGCCGCCGCCGCCCGTGCAGGGTCTCGGCAACACGGGCGGATTCAAGCTGTTCATTCAAGACCGCGGCGCACACGGTTACGATGAGCTCGCTCGGGTGACGAATGAGGTGATGAGCAAGGCGCGCGAGCAGCATGAGCTGAACCCCTACGCGACGTATACGACGTTTCAGAACAGCGTTCCGCAGCTGTACGCCGACGTCGACCGCGTCAAGGCGAAGCAGCAATCGGTGCCGCTGTCGAGCGTGTTCGACACGCTGAACACCTATTTGGGTTCGGTCTACGTGAACGACTTCAACCGCTTCGGGCGCACTTATCGGGTGTACGCGCAGGCCGAGCCGCAGTTTCGCGCTCAACCCGAGGACATCGCGAACCTGAAGATGCGCAACGCGCACGGCGACATGGTGCCCATGGGTGCGGTGGCCGACGTGCGCTTCGAGGCGGGACCCGATCGGGTTTCTCATTACAACGTCTATCTGGCGGCCGACATCAACAGTCAGGCCGCCCCCGGCATCTCCTCCGGTCAAGCCACCGCCGCGCTCGAGCGGGTACTCAAGGACACGCTGCCGAACGGCTTCGGGTACGAATGGACCGATCTCACTTATCAGCAAAAAACGGCCGGCGATACGGCGCTCATCGTGTTTCCGATCTGCGTCATGCTGGTGTTCCTGATTCTCTCGGCGCAGTACGAGAGCTGGGCGCTGCCGCTGGCGGTAATCCTCATCGTCCCCATGTGTTTGCTCTCCGCCATGGTGGGAGTGTGGCTCAAGGGATCGGATAACAACGTGCTCACCCAGATCGGCTTCATCGTTCTCGTGGGTCTCGCTTGCAAGAACGCGATCTTGATCGTGGAGTTTGCGCGCGAGCGTGTCGAGTCCGGACTGAGCCCGGTGGACGCGGCCATCGAGGCATGCCGCCTGCGGCTGCGGCCGATCCTCATGACCTCATTTGCCTTCATCATGGGCGTGATTCCCCTGGTCGTTGCCGCAGGTGCCGGCAGCGAGATGCGCCAGGCCATCGGCATCGCGGTATTCGCCGGCATGCTGGGGGTCACCTCGTTCGGGCTATTCTTGACACCGGTATTCTTCGTGACCATAGAGCTGTTTCTCGCGCGTCATTGGCCCACCATTCCGGGCAGACACCTCGGCCACGCAGCGCTCGCAACCGAGGAGGCGCGCAATGCGTGAAGGACGACGGTTCACGGCCGGCTTTTTGGCCCTTGCCGGCGCGCTGCTGGCCAGCTGCGCGGTGGGGCCCAACTATCATCGGCCGCAGGTTCCCGTGGATGCAGGCTTCGTGAATGCCTCTGAGCCGGGCCTTGCCGCGGGAGATCCCACCGAACGCTACTGGACAACCTTCGGTGATCCCATGCTGACGCAACTCGTGGAAGACTCGGTGATCCACAACACCGACTTGCAAGCGGCGACGGCGAACCTGCAGGCGGCCCGCGCGGCGCGGCGCCTCACGGGCTTCGATCAGTTTCCGACGGTCACCGCGAACACGAGCTATGCGAAGGTGCTCGAGTCGAGCCAGGAATTGCCGGGCTACCCATTCAATCAGCGCGAGTTCGACACCGCTCAGGCCGGTTTCGACGGACTCTGGGAGCTCGATCTGTTCGGCCGCGTGCGCAGGAACGTCGAGGCGGCGCGCGCGGACGTCGGGGCCAGCGAGGCGAGCCTGCGCGACGCGCGTGTGGCCGTCATCGCCGAGGTCGCGCGCGACTACTTCATCCTGCGGGGTCTGCAGGATCAGCTCGCGCTCACCCGGCGCAACGCCAACGTTCAGGCGAGCACCCTGAAGCTCACGCGTGTGCGGCTCGAGGCGGGCAGGGGTAACGAGCTCGACACGTCGCGGGCCGAGGCGGAATATCAAACCACGCTGTCGACGATTCCCTCGCTCGAGGCGACGATCGCCACGACCATCTACCGCATCAGCGTGCTCACCGGGCGCCAACCGACGGCACTCTCTGCGCAGCTTTCGACAGTCGCACCGATGCCGCAGCTGCCGGCGTTCAGCTCCATCGGCACCCCGGAGCGATTGCTGCGCCGGCGTCCCGACGTACGCGTGGCGGAGCGGCAGCTCGCCGCCTCGACCGCGCGCGTCGGCGTGGCCATGGGTGATCTGTTTCCAAAAGTAACTCTGGTGGGAGAGGTTGGCTATTCGGCGGCGAGCTTCGGTCAATTCGGCGAGAGCGGCGCGCGCTATTTCCAGGCCGGTCCCAGCATTTCGTGGGCGGCCTTCGACATGGGGCGCGTGCTTGCGCGGATCGGTGAATCCCGCGCGCAAACCAACGCGGCAATTGCGCACTATCAGAGTGCCGTGCTGAACGCGCTCGAGGATGCCGAGGGCAGTATGATCACCTACGGCCGATCTCAGGTCAGCCGGCAAGCGCTTCAGGTCGCGGCGGCCGCGAGCGATAAGGCTGCGGACCTGGCGGAGAAGCGCTTCGAAGGCGGCTTGATCGACTTCCTCGAAGTGCTCGACGCGCAGCGCACCGCATTGAGTGCGGAGTTGACCCTGTCGCAGAGCCGCACCGATACGGCGACCGCACTCATCGCAGTATACAAGTCCCTCGGGGCGGGTTGGGCGATCCCCGAGTCCAGCGCGCCGATCCAAGCCAATCGCTGAGCAGGCCGCCCAGCCCCAGCCGCTGCGGCCGAGCTGCCGCCCGCGGGCTGCTTACAATTTCCGGTTATGAGCCCATAACACATGGGAACTGGCGAGACTTTGTGCGCGGACTATCATCTAACGATGAGCATGGGACTGAAAGCAACGCTGGCGCGCTGGCTCGGTGGAGGCGCGGAGTTCGCCGACGCGCGCGCTCTGGCCGACATCAATCGCGCTTTCGTCTCGCTGTCGGCACAGAAACGCATCGAGCAGGCCGCGGAGCTGTTGCCGGCCGAGCAAGTGCTTACCTCGAGCTTCGGTGCGCAAGCCGCAGTCATGCTGCATTTGACGAATACGGTGATTCCTCGCATACCGGTCATCCTCATCGACACCGGCTATCTATTTCCCGAGACCTATCGCTTTATCGACGAGCTCACAGAGCGTCTCAGCCTCAACTTGAAGGTGTTTCGTTCCGATGCCTCGCCGGCGTGGCAGGAGTCGCGCTTCGGCAAACTCTGGGATCAGGGCCTGAACGGCATCGAGAAATACAATCGCTTGAACAAGCGTGAGCCCCTGGAAGTTGCGATGAGTGCTCTCGGCGCCGAGACTTGGTTCGCCGGATTGCGGCGAGATCAGGCGGCGACGCGCGCCCACATCGCGCCCATCGAGCATAAAGCCGGCCGTTACAAGGTTCACCCGATACTCGATTGGACCGACCGCGACGTCGGGCGCTACCTCGCAGAGCACAAACTGCCTTATCACCCCCTCTGGGAGAAGGGCTATCCATCGATCGGCGACTGGCACACGACTCGCTCGTTGGCCGAGGTGGACCGCGTCGAGGATCTGCGCTTTTTCGGTCTGAAGCGCGAGTGCGGCTTGCACGAGACCTGAGGCAGACCGCTCAGACGCCGAACAGTAAGCGTTGCGCGACGACCGCGAGCATCAGGGCGATCAGCGTGCGCGTGAATACAGCGGGCAGGCGGATGGTCAGCCTCGATGCGAGCAATATCCCCGGGATTGAGCCGACCAGAAGGCATGCGAGCACGCGCAGATCGGTGTGCCCCAGCATCGCGTGGCCTGCGGCGGCGAGCGCGGTGATCGGCAGCGCATGAGCGATATCGGTGGCCACCAGTCGCTCCGCGGTGAGTCGTAGGGGATAAAGGGCCAGCAGCGCGACAATGCCGAGGGCGCCGGCGCCGACGGAAGTCAATCCGACACCCGCGCCGAGGAGGGCACCGGCGGCGACGGTAAAGGTCAACTTGTGCCGTTGCGCACGGTCGAGCCACGCCGCGGTCAGCGACAATCCGATCCGCCGCAGCCACGGCTGCAGCAGCAACGCGAGCGCCGCGATGGCGAGGACAACCGCCAGGCAGCGCGACACCACCGCATCCAGCGCCATCGGCGTCCGATGCGTCATCCAGAGCCACGCCAGAACTGCCGCGCAGGCGGGCACACTGCCGAGCGCGAGCCGACCCACGATGCGCCAATCGACCCGCCGGCTGAAACCCGACGAGGCGGTTGCCGCGAGCTTGGTGGTGGCCGAAAACAGGAGATCGGTGCCCACCGCCACGGCAGGCGGCTGACCAAATCCCAGCACGAGGAGCGGCGTCATCAAAGAGCCACCTCCGACGCCGGTCAATCCGATGACTAGACCGACGGATGCGCCGCAGAGGACATACAAAAGTGCTTGAGGGATCATGCAGCAGGCCATCATCGCGGGGCGCCGGGCAGTTGTCCTCTGCCGCCGCGGCATAAGCTTGTGCGGCCGGCGCATGGCCGTGCCGCTATTATCGAATGGACGTTATGAAAGATTCTTAAGATATTGAAATATATCGATAGCTAATCACAGAACATCCGACTGATCGACCCACGCCAGGAGCGAGTCGCCCGCAGCGAATGTCGGCGCGCGCCTACCGGGCGTGCTGCTCTTTTGGGACTGTGCGCGCGCGTCGTGGGCCCGTAGCGTACTCGCTCTCAGGCTTTCAAGGAGTAGTACCCTATGGCCAGCGCGCCCAACGTGCCCCCGACCAATCGAGGACCGAGTCACACGGACCGGCATCCGGACAAGAGCGAAAAGAAGGCCATCGAGGAGAGTCGCAAGCCTACCGTCTCGAAACCGGGCGGCTTCGAGAACGATCCCGATGATCCAACCAATCCCAATGAGGCCATTGAAAGAACCCGAAAAAAGCTGCGCCCATAACGTTCCGCTGCGCGAGAAGCTTCGGGACATTGGGGGGATCTTTGTCAAATCCGTGTCCGCCTGGGTGGACCACAACGCCTCGAGCTTGGGCGCGGCGTTGGCCTTCTACACGCTGTTCTCGGTGGCGCCGATCCTGATCATTGCGCTTTCGCTCGCCGGTTATTTTTTCGGTCCGCATACGGCGGAGACAGAGCTGCTGGTGCAGCTGCGCGATCTCACGGGCAAGTCGGGTGCCGAGGCAGTCCGCGGCGTGCTCGCCAGCGCGCAATACAGCGACAAGAGGGGGATGGCGGCCGTGGTCGGCGTCGTGACGTTGATCATCGGCGCGACCAGCGTGTTTGGGGAGTTGCAGCACGCCCTCGATGTCATCTGGAGCTCGACCCGCAAACCCGATGTCGGTTGGTGGGGAATGGTGCGGCGGCGGTTGCTATCGTTTGGAATGGTCCTCGGTGTCGGCTTCTTGCTGCTGGTATCGCTCATCGCGAGCGCCGTGCTCGCGGCCTTCGCCGGCTGGATGCAGGCACGCCTGCCCGGACTTGCCCTCACGTTGCCGATTCTGGACGTGATACTGAGTCTCGCCATGACCGTGCTCTTGTTCGCGATGATCTATAAATACATACCACGCGAGACGATCGCTTGGCGCGACGTGTGGATTGGCGCCGCGGTCACGGCGTTTCTGTTCACCGTCGGCAAATCCCTGATCGGCTTCTATCTCGGCAGAAGCTCGTTCAGCAGCGCTTACGGCGCGGCGGGCTCGCTCGTCGTGCTGCTTATGTGGGTGTACTACTCGGCACAGATTTTTCTGTTGGGCGCTGAGTTCACGCGGGCGTTCGCATACTCGCGCGGCTCGCACGTCTCGTCTCTGGGAGCATTGAATGCCGCTGCCGATTGAGCAATACGCGTTGATCGGTGATTGTCACACCGCGGCGCTGGTGGGGTCGGACGGCTCGATCGACTGGCTGTGCGTTCCACGGTTCGACTCGGGCGCCTGCTTTGCGGCGTTGCTGGGTGCTCCGGAGCATGGGCGCTGGCGCATCGGGCCCAGCGGCAAAATAACCGCCGTGCGCCGCAAGTACCGTGAAGGCACCCTGATTCTCGAGACGGAGTTCGAGACCGCCGAGGGCCGCGCACGGCTCACCGACTTCATGCCGGCCTCGCAGACTCGCTTCGATGTGGTGCGCATCGTCGAAGGCCTGAGCGGCCGGGTCGCCATGAGCGTGGAGCTCATCGTCCGATTCGACTACGGCTCGATCATGCCGTGGGTGCGGCGCTGCGGCGATGTGCTGTTGTTCACCGCGGGTCCCGACACGCTCGAACTGGCCGGCACCATCGCCGTCGAAGGGCAGGGCATGAAGACCGTGGCCGAGTTCAGCGTCGGTGCCGGAGAGCGGCAATGGCTCACGCTCAACTATCGACACTCGCACATCGACACCTTGCCGGCGATCGATCCGTGTCAGGAGCTCGAGGAGGCTGACAAGCTTTGGCATAAGTGGTCCGGGCGCAGCAACATCCACAGCCGCTGGCAGGAACCGGTAGTGCGGTCCTTGATCACGCTCAAGGCACTCCAGTACCGGCCGACCGGCGGCATCATCGCCGCACCCACGACCTCATTGCCCGAGCAGCCGGGCGGCGTGCGCAACTGGGACTACCGATTCTGCTGGCTGCGCGATGCGACCTTCGCTTTGAACGCGCTGTTGCTCGCCGGTTACATCCATGAAGCGACGCAGTGGCGCGAATGGCTGCTGCGCGCGGTGGCCGGGTCGGCCAAGGATCTGCAGATCCTGTACGGCATCACCGGTGTCCGTCGCCTCGACGAATACGAGATCTCCTGGCTGCCGGGCTACCAAGGCGCAGCTCCCGTGCGGGTGGGCAATGCCGCCTCCACGCAGTTCCAACTCGACGTGTATGGCGAGGTGATGGACACCTTGCATCTGGCGCGCACCAGCGGTCTCGATCCCGAGCCTGAGGCCTGGAATTTGCAGGTGGCGCTGCTCGAGTTCCTCGAATCGAACTGGCAGCGTCCCGACGACGGAATCTGGGAGATCCGGGGTCCGCAACGACATTTCGTCCACTCGAAGGTGATGGCCTGGGTGGCTTTCGATCGGGTCATCAAGGATGCCGAGAACGACGGCCTGGAGGCGCCGCTCGAGCGCTGGAGGCGGACACGCGATGCGATCCACGCGGAGGTGTGTGCGAAAGGATTCGACGCCAAGCGCGGCTGTTTTGTTCAGTCTTACGAATCATCGCATTTGGATGCGAGTCTGTTGCTCATACCGCAAGTGGGTTTCCTACCGCCCGATGATCCGCGCGTGCGCGGCACCATCGAGGCCATCGAGCGCGATCTGATCGTGGAGGGGCTCGTGCTGCGCTACTCCACCGAGACGGGCGTCGATGCATTGCCGGCGGGCGAGGGCGCGTTCTTGCCGTGCTCGTTCTGGCTCGCGGATTGCTACGCATTGACCGGCCGGCGCGCGGAGGGCGAGGCGCTGTTCGAGCGATTGCTCGCTTTGCGCAATGATGTGGGCTTGCTCGCCGAGGAGTACGATCCCCGCAGCCGGCGTATGCTCGGCAATTTCCCGCAGGCCATGACGCATATGGCGCTCGTCAATACCGCGCGGTTGCTGTCGATGTCGGAGACCGAGGCCAAATCGGCGACGCGGCAAGGTGAGCGGCCCGCCACCGCCGGTGTCGCGCCCGCCACTGCGGCCGGCGCCGCCGAGAAGCATGGCGCGGGTTGAGTTGCGCGAAGCCCCCAATACGAAGGTGCCGTTTCGCCGCGCCCGAGATTTGGTTAGAATTTCGTCTCTGCGATTGGGCGGTTGCGGCAACCGATTCGAGTCTCCACCCGATAGGATTACAACGATGCAACACAAAATATCTCGTCGTGCGATGGTCAAGAGCGGCCTCATTGCGGGCACTTTGGTTCCGGTGCTCGGACTTTTCGGAAACAAGGCAGGCGCCCAGGCGCCCACGCCGCTCGACCCGAACGACCCGACCGCGAAGTCGCTCAGCTTCGTCACTGACGCGACCAAGGTCGATACGGCGGCCAATCCGACCTACAAGGCCGGACAGAAATGCGGCACCTGCGCCCAATTCACGGGAAAGGCCGGTGCGGCGACCGGCGGCTGCAACATTTTCGTCGGACACACGGTGCCGGCGACGGGCTGGTGCAAGGTGTGGGCGCAGAAGACCTGAGTTGAGCGGGGTGGAAGGAGACTTCCGCGCCGGCTTGTCTTGAGCGGGCAGGATCTCCAGCAAACCGTGCGCGATCTCTGCCTGTGGCTTCCCGAGGCAGAGGAATTCCTGTCGCACGGCTCGCCCAACTTTCGTGTCCGCGGCAAGACGTTCGCGACTTACGTCGTCAATCATCACGGCGACGGCCGTGTAGCGCTCTGGCTGCCCGCGCCGGCGGGGGCGCAGGAGCATCACATGCAGGCCTCTCCGGCACATTTTTTTGTGCCTCCTTACGTCGGTGTACGCGGCTGGCTGGGTGTGCGGCTCGATCGAGGTCTAGCGTGGAAGCGCGTGGCCGAGCTCGTGCGCGAGGCCTATCTGCACGTGGCGCCGCCGCGTCTTCGGCCCAGCGTGGGCAAGATCCCCTCGATCGCCGCCCCGCGAAAGATGCCGGCATCGGGTGACATCGATCCTTTCCAATCGCGGCGGGGGAAAGCTGTTCTCTCGGTTTTGCGCGGTGTGTGCCTGAAGCTGCCGGAAACGAGCGAGGGCAGTCAATTCGGCCATCCGGTGTGGAAGGTGGGAACACGCTCGTTCGCCATCGCCCGCTGCGAGGATACGGCCCCGACGGCGTGCTTTTGGGTCGGCACCGATCAACAAAGTCTTTTGACGGGTGATCCACGCTTGCGCATTCCGCCGTACTTTGGCCATCGTGGCTGGATCGCTCTCGACGTGAGTGAGCATTGCGATCGGACCGAAATCGCGGGGCTTGCGTTGCAAAGCTATCGGCACTTCGCGTTGAAGCGCATGCTACGGGCGCTCGAGCCCGAGCGGCATCCACGGTAGCGGGGGACTATGGCGAGTTTTGTGCTGGTACACGGCGGCGGGCACGGTGGATGGTGCTGGTCGCGCCTCGCGCCGCTGCTGCGTGCGCCGGGGCACGCGGTCTATACACCGACCCTGACCGGCCTCGGCGAACGATCGCATTTGGTGAGTGCCGGCACCGACCTCGACACGCACATTGCCGATGTGGTCGGCGTTCTCAAGTACGAAGACCTGACGGACGCCATTCTCGTCGGGCACAGCTACGGGGGCATGGTGATAACCGGCGTCGCGGACCGCGCGCTGTCTCGGGTCGGTCACCTCGTCTTTCTCGATGCTTCCCATCCGCGAGACGGAGAATCCCTGGCGGGTGAGTCACCGGCGCTGATGGAGTTTGCGCGCAAATCATCGCGCATCGTTAATGGCGTCGAGCTCGTGCTGTGGCCCAGTCGGGAGATCGTCGACATCATGGGCGTGGTGCGTCCGGAGGATGTGGCCTGGTTGGCGGAAAAGCTGACGCCGCACCCGTGGAAGTGCTTCGAGCAGCCGCTGCGGCTGGCGAACGAGCCGGCGGTGAGGCGCATCCCGTTCACCAACATCAATGCCTCCTGGTCATTTAAAGTCCGTCCGCCGGAATCCGCGAAACGGGCCTCGGAGGGAGATCGAGTGTGGGAGATCGATGGCGGCCACGATCTCATGATCACCGAACCCGAGGCAGTTGCGGAAATGCTGTTGCGGGTTGCCGCCCTCGGGGCGGAAGGCTGACCATGCATCCGAAATACCCGCGCATCTTCAGCCCCATCCGACTGGGACCGGTCCAGCTTACAAACCGCTTCTATATGTCGCCCCATGCCGTGCCGATGACGGTCGGCAGCAAGCCCTCGGACGACTTCATCCATTACAACGTCGCGCGTGTTAAAGGCGGCTGTGGCCTGGTTATGTTGTCGACGACCCTGCACGGACGCGCCCGCATCTTCCAGCCTTCGTCCTATCCGAAAGAAAACATTCCCGCGTTTCGCGCTTTGGCGGATGCCGTGCACGAGGCGGGCGGCAAGATCTTCGCCGAGCCGTATTATCAATGGGCGACTCATGGACAGTGGCAACCCTTAAGCCCGCCGGCGCCTGCCTTCGGGCCGTCCCCGGTACAGTACCGCAGCCATGAAAAGGGCTTTGCCACGCGCGAGATCACCCGGCGTGAGATCGGCAGGATGCTCGGCGCGTTGCGGCAGTCGATTGCACACCTGCGGGAGGCCGGGTTCGACGGCGTCATGATCCACGGCGCGCATGGTGCGCTGGCGGAGCAGTTCCTTTCGCCCTATTTCAACCGGCGCACCGACGAATACGGCGGCACGCTCGAGAACCGGATGCGATTCCTCATCGAGTCGTTGCAAGTGGCTCGGCAAGCGGCCGGCAGCCGCATGGCCGTGGGCATGCGCTTCAATTGCGACGAGTTGCTTGCCGGCGGATACGACACGAAAGACGCCTATGAAGTGTTGCAAAGAATCGCGAGTGCGGGGCTGATCGATTACGCCGATCTCGATGTCGCCACGGAGCCGCAGCAGTATTACATCGGCATGCCTTCGGTGTTCATGGAGCCGCATCTGTACCGGCCTTATGTCGAGGCGGTGCGCGGCGCCGCGGGAAAGATTCCGGTGCTCAGTGTCCTTGGCCGGATGACGTCCATCGCCGATGCCGAAGCGGTGATCGCCGCGGGGGTGTGCGACATGGTGGGGGCGGCGCGCGGGCTCATCGCCGAACCCGATCTCGTACGCAACGCCTACGAAGGGCAAGAGGAGCGCAGCCGCACTTGCATCGCCTGCAACTGGTGCATGGCGGGCATCCACGACAGCTCGGCCGGTTGCGCCATCAATCCGGTCAGCTACCGCGAGCGCACGTGGGGACCGGACGCGCTGCGGCCGGCGGCGCATTCCTCGAAAGTCATCGTCGTGGGCGCCGGTCCCGGCGGGCTCGAGGCGGCACGCACGAGTGCCTTGCGGGGCCACGAGGTGACCTTGCTCGAAACGCGGGCGCGCGCCGGCGGCGCCTTTTCGCTGTGGGCGTCGTTGCCCGGGCGGGAGGCGTATCAGCTGGCGATCGATTGGTGGGAGCGTGAGCTCAAGCGCCTGGGCGTCGTCATCCGACTCGGCACCCGCGCAACGGCAGGCGGGATCCTCGGAGAGAAGCCCGATGCGGTCATCTTGGCGACCGGTGCCGCCTACCATCGCAGCGGCCGCGGTTTCCACAGCGAGCAGGATATTCCCGGCTACGACCGCGACTTCGTCTATCGACCCGAGGAGATCTTGTCTCTCTCCGCTTTGCCTCGAGGCAAGGTCCTGGTGCAGGATGATGAAGGCTTACAGACCGGTATGGGCATCGCCGAGCTCTTTGCCAGGGACGGGGCGGACGTCGAGTTTCTAACCCCGAACTTCCTGCCATTGTCCTCGCGCGTCATGGCGACTCAGGAGGGACGCCCGATGGTGCAGCGCCTGCGCGCCCTCGGCGGCCGGATTTCGACGATGTGCTTCATCAAAGAGATCCGCGATCACGAGGTGCTCGTCAAGGATGTGCACTCCGATGAGGTGCGGATGATCAGCGAGGTCGATGCGCTGGTACTGACGACCGGGCGTGTGCCGGTGAATGATCTGGAGAAGGATCTGGACGGTAAAGTCGCGCAGCTGTTCACGATCGGCGACGCGCTCGCCCCGAGAATGTGGGGCGCGGCGACTTTCGAAGCGCATAAGTTCGCGCGCTTCATCGGCGAACCCGGCGCCCCCGCATCGATTGCCGATGCTTACTTCTCGGACGATGATGCGACGCTGGTGCCGATCGCCGGAGACATGCAACGCCGCAGTGGCTGAGAGGGCAGCCCCGTGCGGTGGGCGCTCTCGCGACGCTCAGGTCTGCCAGGGATGCGGGATGCCCGGGTTGCTCGCCTCGACGATTTTCGCAAGCAGCTGGCGCAAGACCAGCGATTCGCTCGGATCCAGTTTCTGTTCCGCATCGGTACTGGCCGCCTCCGCCACGGCGAGTAACTCGATGACGGCGCGTCGCCCCGCCGCGGTCAGCAGTAATCGCGGGGCGCCGCTCGCGGACTTCTCAGCCTCGACATAGCCGAGCTCGGTCAGTCGTTCTGCGACTCGATGAGTGATGCGCGTGCCCGTGTAGGCCAGCAAGGCGTCGAGCTCCTCGATGCTGCGGCCGTCGCGGACCCCGAGCAGGGTAAGAGCAAGGTACTCGGCGTCGCCGAGTGTGCGCCGCTCGATTTCCGGCTTCATGCGATGGTAGATCTGGTGGTAAGCGCGGCCGAGTAGATAGAGCAGAAAATCCTCGCCAAAGGCCCCGTCGGCCGCCGCCGTCAGCGAGCTCGCCGCGTCCGGAGAGCTCGGCGTTTTGCCGACGGCGAGGGTGAAGCGGCCGCGCTTGAACACGAGCGGCTCGCTTTCGCAGTGCTCGAAGTTGAGAACTTCGCCCACGAAGATCACATGATCGCCCCCCTCGTACTGAAAGGCGGTCTTGCACTCGAAACGGGCCGCGCACCCGTCGAGCAATGCAATGCCGTCGATGCCGCTGCCGACTTGAAGTCCCGCGAATCGATCCGCGCCCTTTTGCGAAAAGCGCGTCGCAAGCGTTTGCTGATCGCTCGCCAGAATGTGCACGGCGAAGTGGCGTGCCGCCAGGAAAGCGCCGATATTGGCCGACGTGCGGGCGAGGCTCCAGAGCACCATGGGCGGCGCCAGCGACACCGAATTGAAGCTGTTGGCGGTGACGCCGACCGGCTTGCCGGCGGCATCGACGGTCGTCACGATCGTGACGCCGGTGGTGAACGCGCCGAGCGCCAGCCTGAATCGATTGGAATCAAAACTCTGTTGCATGCACCGTCTTCTTCGAGCCGCCTTGCTCAATCATAGCCGATGAGCCCTGCGTGGCTTGCATGACCCCGGCCGAATTGATATTGATGCCCAAACCGGCAATCGCAACCCTGGGGGAGCGTTCATGGCGAAAGGCTATTTCATGAGTGTGTACCGGCAAGTCAAGGATCCGGAGAAGCTGGCAGCTTATGCAAAGCTGGCCGGGCCGGCCTTCGAGGCGGCCGGCGGCCGTTTCCTGGCGCGGGGTGTCGCGGCGCAGGCCTTTGAAGCCGGCCAGCTGGAACGCACCGTGATCATAGAATTCGACTCCGTCGCACAGGCAGTTGCAGCGTACGAGAGTCCCGCTTATCGGCGAGCGCTCGAAGCGCTGGGGGACGGGGCGGTCCGAGACATCCGCATCATCGCGGGGATCTAGGCGGCCTATTGGGGTAGACTGACCTCTTTATTTCCGAGGCATATGACGTGGCTCTTGCCGCCAATTCCGCCGCTCCCAGCGCTGCGGCGCGCGCCCTGCTCGAGCGCCTGATCGCCTTTCAGACCGTATCGCGTGACTCCAATCTCGGCTTGATCGAGTGGGCTCGCGACTACCTCGTCAAGCTCGGCGCGACGGCCCGGCTCACTTACGACGAGAGCGGCAAGAAGGCCAACCTGTTCGCCACTCTGGGCGAGGAGCGGGTACCCGGCCTCGTGCTCTCGGGCCACACGGACGTGGTGCCCGTCGACGGACAGAGCTGGGATACGAATCCCTTCACGGCGGTCGAGCGCGACGGCAAGCTCTATGCGCGCGGCTCCGCGGATATGAAAGGCTTCATCGCGGTTGCGCTGGCTCAAGCCCCGAGGTTCGCCGATGCCTTGAACGCCGGGCGTCTCGAGCGTCCGATTCATTATGCGTTGAGCTACGACGAGGAAGTCGGCTGCATCGGCGTGCGCGGGCTGATCCGCGATCTGCAGGAGCACGGCATCAAACCCGCCGGCTGCGTGGTCGGTGAGCCTACTTCCATGCAGCCCATCATTGCCCACAAGGGCATGAACCGGTTTCGCTGCGCGGTACGCGGGCGCGAGGCGCACTCGAGCTATGTGACGCACGGGGTGAACGCGATCGAGTATGCCGCGCGCTTGATCGTCTATATCCGCCAGATCGCAGATCGCCTGGCGCAGTTCGAGCAACGCGATTGCGGCTTTACCGTGCCGTACACGACGCTCTCGACCGGCCTCATCCGCGGCGGCATCGCCGCGAACGTCGTGCCAAAGGAATGTGAGTTTCAGTTCGATCTGCGGACTTTGCCGCATGCCTCCGCCGACGCCCTCTATCAGGAAATCCGTGCGCAAGCGGACCTGCTCGCCCGCGAGATGCGTGCCACGGAGCCGCTGGCGGGCATCGACCTCGAATGGGCGAGCCAGACCGTGGGCCTGGAGGCGGCCGAGAGCGATGCGATCGTGCAATGGGCCATGAAGCAAAGCCGCAACCCATCGACCGGCAAGGTCTCCTATGGGACCGAGGCGGGCCTGTTCAAGCAGATGGGCGTGCCCACGGTGATCCTGGGGCCGGGGGATATCGCCGAGGCACACCGGCCGAACGAATTTGTCGCGCTCGATCAGTTGGCGCTATGCGAGGCGTTCATGGGACGTATCCTCGAAGGAGGGTTTCCGGCGTGACGCGACGGGACGATACCGGCGTTCACATCGTGAAAGCCGCGTGCCCGCACGATTGCCCCGATACCTGCGCGCTCGAGGTGCACGTTAAAGACGGTGTCGCCTTGAAGGTCGCGGGTGCCGCAAATCACGGTCCGACGGCGGGAGTCCTCTGCACGAAGGTGGCGCGCTACACCGAGCGCACTTATCACCCGCAGCGCTTGCTTCACCCGATGCGGCGTGTCGGCAAGAAGGGAGAAGGGCGCTTCGAGAGAATTTCTTGGGAGGAGGCGATCGCGAGCATCGCCGCACGCCTCGGAGGCATCGCCGCCACGGATCCCGAGGGCATCCTGCCGTATAGCTATGGCGGCACCATGGGTCTCGTGCAAGGCGAGTCCATGTCTCAGCGATTTTTTCACCGCTTGGGCGCGAGCTTCCTCGACCGCACCATTTGCGCCGCCGCGGGCTCCGCGGGCCATCGCATCACGCTCGGCCCGAGCCTCGGTATGGACGTCGAGGCCGCCGAGAACGCGAATCTCATCATTTTTTGGGGCTGCAATGCGATCACCTCGAGCGTGCATTTCTGGGCGCGCGCGCAAGAGGCGAAGCGCCGCGGCGCGCGGCTCATCGCGATAGATCCGTATCGCTCGCTCACGGCCGAGAAATGTCACGAGCACATCGCGTTGCTCCCGGGGACCGACGGGGCGCTCGCGCTCGGCCTCATGCACGTGCTCATTCGCGACGACCTCATCGACCGCGATTACGTCGAGCGCCACACACTCGGCTTCGAGGGCCTGAGCGAACGCGTGCGCGCCTTCGACCCGGCGCGGGTCGCCGCCACCTGCGGCATCACGGCCGGCACCATCGAAGCGCTCGCGCATGCCTACGGGACCATAGAGCCGGCGCTGATCCGGGCGAACTACGGCTTGCAGCGTGTGCGCGGCGGCGGCATGGCCATGCGCAACATCGCCTGTCTGCCGGCGCTCGTGGGTGCATTCCGCCACGCGGCGGGCGGCCTTCTGCTCTCCACCAGCGGCAATTTTCCCATCGACTACGCCGCGCTGTCCCGACCGGACCTACTCGGCGCGCGCAAGCCGCGCACCATCAACATGTCGTGCATCGGAACGGCTCTCGCCGATACGGCGGCGCCGGTCCGGGCGCTGATCGTGTACAACTCCAACCCCGTGGCCGTGGCGCCCGACTCGAGGCGGGTCGCCGCCGGGTTCGAACGCGAGGACCTGTTCACGGTGGTGCTCGAGCATTTCCAGACGGATACGGCCGATCATGCCGACATTCTCTTGCCGGCAACGACGCAGCTCGAGCACCTCGACGTGGTGCGGCCCTACGGACACCATTACCTGGTCGCGAACAACCCGGCCATACGGCCACTCGGCGAGGCGAAGCCCAACACGGAAGTGTTTCGATTGCTCGCGCGCGCCATGGGATTCACCGAGACCTGCTTCGAGGAGTCGGACCGCGAGATCGCGCAGTGCGCCTTGGCTGCGGATTGGGATTTCGACGCGGTATGCAAGGCCGGCTGGAAACGCTTCGGCGCCCCGCTCGGCGCGGCGCGCTTTGCGAATGGGGGGTTCCCCACACCGTCGGGAAAAGTGGAGTTCTATTCCGACGCCGCGGTTGCGCTCGGGCTCGATCCTTTGCCTGATTACATCCCGCCGCTCGAGGACACGCGCAGCGATCTCGCACGGCGATTTCCCCTGGCCATGATTTCGCCTCCGGCGCGGCATTTCTTGAACTCGAGCTTCGTCAACGTGACGAGCCTGCGGGCCGTGGAAGGCGAGCCGTGGCTCGATATTCATCCTCGCGATGCGGAGCGTCGCGGGGTATCCGACGGCGCCTTTGTGCGCGTGTTCAATGATCGCGGGTCGCTCGAGCTGCGCGCCCGGGTGAGCGAGCGGGCTCGGCCCGGCGTTGTGGTGGCGCTCTCCGTCTGGTGGAAGAAGCTTACCCGCGATGGCAAGAATGCGAACGAGCTCACCGGGAGCGATGCGCTCACCGACATGGGCCGCGCGCCGCTTTTTTACGATTGCCTGGTCGAGGTGGAGGCGGCTGGGGCGTAGCCGCGTTCGCGCCGTTTAGATCAAACGTGGTCTCCGACGACCACGCAGCATGGCGATACCGCCGAGCAGCAGCGTCAAGCCACCGGCCACCGATGCCGGATCGATCTCCGGAGCTTTGGCCGCGGGTGACGTCCAAACACCTGGTGTCGTATTGCTTCCTGTCGATCCACAAATGAAGGGCTCCGGCGACGGCCCTCCATAGGCCGTGCAGGTGGTCGACATCGCCGCGGTGTCCCCGCCCACGCCATCAAAATCGACGCTAGTCGCCGTCGTTGTGTAGCCGCCTGGACCCCCGACGTTTCCGCTCAATGACATCGACCATCCGACAATCGCACCCTTGCCATTGGTCGAAAAGGCGAACACACCATTAAACAGGGGGCTGCTGCTGTTCAGAGAGGTATACGTCGGGCTTACGGAGGCATCATTCAGGTTGTCTCCGAGCGGCGCGCTCAGCGTGATAAAGCCATATAACGGAACAACGCGAGTATTCGGGGGCACAGCGACAAAAGTCGTACCTGGGGGAGGGGTTATATTGAGACTGCCCGACGTGAAGGCCTCTCCTTGGTAGGTGTACGTGTAAGTAGGAGTCTGTGAGTTTGCGGTGATCGGCCCGACAATCGACCCCACGGCGAGCAATCCCAGAATCTTACTGTTCATTGCATCTACTCCCCCATACGAAGTCGACGCCAACCATATAGCACCGTCGTATAAACAACGCTATACGCGGCGGCGATATCCTATAAATGTGGAGTGCAACATTGCCGCCCGCATCGGATTTGGTGTCGGATCAAGGGATCAACCATACGGTAAACACCAATGCGCGACCGCTTTTGCTTGGCCATCCTTTTCTCAGTGCAGTTTGTTGTTTTCGTCCCGCCTACTTCGCGCGCTGAGATCCGCCCAGGACCTTTTGAAAGGTATGCGGGCTATTACCAACTTTCCGCGGACGAGTTTCTCCATGCGTTCATAGATTCCGACGGACATTACTTCTATCAACTCACCGGCCAAAGGCCGGTTCAGGTTTACGCCGGGAGCGAGACAACGTTCTTTACCAAGGACAAGGCGGAGCAACTGTGCAAGGGCGCGGGCTCCCGCGGGTTTTTCGACGCTCGTGATGTCCAAGCCCGTTCGGCCGAACCCGTGGTAGTCTGGGTGTTGCCCAGATTTCGGCCCTCCAATCCAAATCGAGAAAGAACATGAGTGAACATCTGCATCACAAGCTCGCCGTGCTCCGACAGAATTTGTTGCAGGGCAAGTTGCCGCGCAGCGTGCGTTGGGACGAGGCGTTCGAGCTCATAGAGCATTTGGGCCATGTGGAACCGCACGGCGGGGAGGAGTTCGCCTTCGTCGTCGGCGCACAACGGGAATTATTCAAGCGGCCGCACGGGCAAGATCTCGGGATCGACGAAGTCTCGCGGCTGCGCAGATTTCTCAAGGCGGCCGACAGCGGGCCCGCCGCCGCGGAGCACGCGGCGGATTCCCCGACGGTAGTCGTCATCGATCACCACGGTGCGCACCTATATCGGGATGCAAACGCCGGCGGCGCACAGCAGGGTGTCGAGATCAAGCCGTACGATCCTCATCACTTTCATCACCATCTGGTTCATCGCAAAGAGGCACATTACGAAGGCGACCGGGTTCCCGAGGAGACCTCGTTCTATGAGGAGATCGCGCAGGCGCTCGTCTCCGCCCGGGGCATTGTCCTGGTGGGCCATGGAGTCGGCAAAAGCAGCGCCGTGGATGTACTGCTGAGTCATCTGAAGGCGCGTCACCCCGACCTTGCGCAGCGAATCAAGGGGGTCGAGGTGGTGGATCTATCCGCGTTGAGCGAACCTCAGATCGAGGCCATCGTGCGGCGCAAGTTGAATGAGGCGACGATCAGCTGAGCCGCTCCGGCCAGCCCGCAGTCAATCCATATTGCCCCAGGTACCACTGCTGAAAGGTCACGACGCGCCGTTCGTGCTCGGAGTAGCGCCCGGGCTGGTAGCGGGTTGACTCGATGCCCGCCTGATTGTTCTCCGTGATGATCTTGTCCTGGCGCGTGGTGCGGTCCCAACCCCAGATCATCTTGGGCACATCGACCTCACCGGACTTGCCGTCGACCAGCCAGTAAAGATCCACGTCCGTTTTCAGGGCGCTGCGCGGCGTGAACACGAATAGGACGGCGAAATCGTTCGTCGCCACCAGCTGCGTGAACGGGCTGAACGAGAGATACATGCGCCCTTGATCGAACGCCTTGCGCTTGCCCATGAGCGGCGCTGCCGGCGTGCCGTCTTCGGTCTCGGTCTCGAACCCCTCGCGGATGGTGCGCTGTAGCAGCAGCCGCAGATGCGAGGACTCGGGGCCGTCGTCGATGGTGCCGATGGGCCGGCCGAGCGCGGCCGCGCGTGCCTCCCAGGCCTTGACCACCGGCAGGTACGCATTCACCGCCTCGGCCGGCCCCGAGCTCGGACCCGCACCGAAGGCAATGAGCGCCTGCGGCGGATGCATGGAGCAGAACTCCGGGTGCGAAGGGGCGCAGTGATAGCACTCGACGAAATTCTCCACCACGAGCTTCCAGTTGGCATCGGTGGGGTAGGACTCGGCATGGGCGATCTTCGCGTCGGCAATGCCGTGAAAATCGAGGTACGGTGCGAGATCTCCGAAAGTGGCATCGAAATCGACCGGTGCATCCTCGGACAGATTGATGAAGATGAGGCCGTGAAACACCCGCACGTGACATCGATGCAGCCCATTCTCAGACTTGGAAAAGTCGGCGGGCATGAGCCGCGCGGCCAGCAGCGCGCCGTCCAAACCGTATGACCAGGCGTGATAGGGACAGGTGAGGCGTGCGACGTGCCCCTGGGGTTCGGTGCAGATCACCGAGCCGCGATGCCGGCAAACGTTGTAGAAGGCGTTGATGGTGTTCTCATCGCTCCGTACGACGATGATGGATTCCTTGCCGACCTTGAACAGGAAATAGTCGCCTTTGCGGCGCACGCGATCGACGTGTCCGGCCACGATCCATTTGCGCCCGACGATCTCGCGCAGGTCCGCGGCGAACACCTCGTCGTCGCAATAAAAGCGCTGGTCCAGGCTATAGCCGGGCGTGTGGTCGGCGGCCAATGCCTCGACGAGGCTCAATTGCGCAACCGCTCGTTCCTGATTCTGCATCGTTATCTCCGAAAAAAAACGCCTGCGCCTAACGGCGGATGCGCTCTTGCTTGGGGTCGTAAAGGGGACGGAGCGAGGCGAGGGCGGCGTGACGCACACCCGCCACTTCGATCTCGTAAGCATCGGCGTCGATTGCGCCGGTGACATCCGTCACGTAGCCGAGGCCCACGGCGGCGCCCAGGGTATGGGCATACATGCCTGAGCGAACGAAGCCGACGATGGTATCGCCCCGCCAAATGGGCTCATTGTGGTAGAGCAGGGGCTCGGGAGAGCGCAGCTGGAACTGCACCAAGCGCTTCGTCATGCCTACTTCGCGCTGGCGCACGAGCGCTTCACGGCCGATGAATCCGCCCGGCTTGTCGAGCTTCACCGCGAACCCGAGACCGGCTTCCCACGGTGTATCCTCGTCGGTGATGTCGTGGCCGAAGTGCCGATAGGCCTTCTCGATGCGCAAGGAATTGAGAGCATGGTAGCCCGCATGGACGAGCCCGTGCTGCGCGCCGGCCGCAACGATCTCGTCGTAGACGCCGGCCATGAACTCGGTCGGTACGTACAGCTCCCAGCCGAGCTCGCCCACGTAGGTGATGCGGGACGCCCGCACCAGCGCGTACCCGAGCTCTATTTCTTTGCTCGTGGCGAAGGGAAATGCGGCATTCGAGAGATCCTCAGGGGTGAGCGCCTGCAGCAGCTCGCGGGCGAGGGGGCCCATCACGGAAAGCACTCCCATGCCGGAGGTCACGTTGGTCAGGACGCAATGCTTGCCTGCATCGATGTGCCGCTGGAGCCAGTTGAAATCCTTGGTTTCGGTCTCCGCGCCGGTGACGATGAGAAAGAGCGACTCCGAGAGTCGCGTCACCGTGAGATCCGCCTCGATGCCGCCGCGCTCATTGAGCCATTGCGTGTACACCATCCTGCCCGGAGCGACGTCGATGTCGTTCGCGCACACACGGTTGAGCACCTGGAGGGCATCGGATCCTTCCAGGCGAAACTTGGCGAACGAGGACTGATCGAAGAGGCCGACGGCGTTGCGCACGGCGCGGTGCTCGTGGGCGCTCGCCGCGAACCAGTTCTGCCGACCGTAGCTGTACTCGTAAGCCGGCACGACGCCGGCGGGCGCGTACCAGTTCGCGCGTTCCCAGCCAAATGCCTCTCCGAAGCAAGCGCCGGCCCGCGCGAGGCGCTCGTGTACCGTAGAGCGCCGCACGCCGCGCGCGGTCTCGTATTGCCGGAACGGCCAGTGAGTCGCATACAGGAGACCCAGGCTCTCGCGCACGCGCGCTTGGAGGTACTTGCGGTTCACTTGAAACGGCATATTGCGCCGCACGTCCACTTCCCACAGATCGATCGGCGGATGGCCGTCGCGGATCCATTCGGACACGACCTTGCCGATGCCCCCCGCGGATTGCAGTCCTATGGAATTCAAGCCGGCGGCGATGAAGCAGTTTTCGAGCTCCGCCGATTCGCCGAGGTGATAGCGCACGTCCGGCGTGAAGCTCTCGGGGCCGCAGAAGAATTTCTGGATGCCCGCGCCCTCGAGCGCGGGCACCCGGCGCATGGCGTCCATGAGCACGGGCTCGAAATGCGAAAAGTCGCCGTCGATCTCACCGAAGGAAAAATCCTCGGGAATGCCGTTCGTACCCCACGGACGCGCATGCGGCTCGAACGCGCCGACGAGGAGCTTGCCCGCGTCGTATTTGAAGTAACTGCAATGATCGTAATCGCGCAGCACCGGCATGCGAGGATCGAGTCCCGGTACATCCTGGAAGAGCACGTAGTAGTGCTCGCACGCCTGCAGCGGGACGGTGACACCGATGCTCGCGGCGACATCGCGAGTCCACATGCCGGCGCAGAGGACGACATACTGCGCATCGACGGAGCCTTGCTCGGTGTCCACCCCCGCGACGCGCCGGCCGTCGTGGCGAATGCGGGTCACTTTCAAGTCCTGAAATATCTTGACGCCCCTCGAGCGGGCGCCCTTGGCGAGCGCCTGCGTGACGTCGACCGCATTCGCATAGCCGTCGCTCGGAATGTGAATACCGCCGATGACATCCTCGAGATTGGCGAGCGGGTACAGCTCGGCAATCTCGCGCGGCGAGACGACATGGACGGGTAGGTCGAACACCTTCGCCATGGAGGCGTTGCGCGTGAGCTCTTCCATACGTCCCGGCGTCGTCGCCAAGGAGACGGATCCGCATTGACGGAAGCCCGTCGCCTGGCCGGTCTCGGCCTCGAGTCCGCGATAGAGGTCCGCCGTGTAACGAGCGAGACGCGTCATGTTCATGCTCTGGCGCAGCTGACCCACGAGTCCCGCCGCATGCCAGGTCGTGCCGCTGGTGAGCTGCTTGCGCTCGATGAGCACCACATCGCTCCAGCCGAGCTTGCCGAGGTGATAGGCGATGGAGCAGCCGATGACGCCGCCGCCGACGATCACCACCCGAGCGTGCTTGGGAAGATCGGCCATGGCTTCAGGCTCGCATGCGGGCGTTGTCGGGATCGAAAGCGGGCGCGGCAAGGACGCGTGCGCGGCGGGACTCACCCTGCAGCACGATGTCAAAGACGCTGCCGGGCGCGGCGAACTCCGGTTCCACGCTGGCGAACGCGAGGCTCTTGCGCACCCGATGACCGTAAGCACCCGAGGTCGTCACGCCGATGCAGCGGCCGCCGGCGAGTACAGGCTCGCCGCCGCGCGCATCGGTGTCTTGGGCCTCGATTTCCGCATAGACGATCTTGAAAGGCCGCTCGGGCGCGGCCAGAGTCGCAGCCTTGCCGACGAAGTCAGCTTTTTTCACGGCAAAGAAGCGCGGCATATCCGCCTCCATCATGGTGAGCTCGTTGGTGAGCTCGCTCGACCAGGCCTTGTAGCCTTTCTCGATACGCATGCCGTTGACCGCATACAGGCCGTAGTTCGCGATGCCGAGCGCGCGGCCGCGCTCCCACAAGGCTTCGTACAGCGCAGGCAGCGCCTGCATGGGCGGATGCAGCTCCCAGCCGAGCTCGCCCACGTAACTCACGCGCAACGCCCGCACGTCGCCGTCGAGGAGTCGGATCTCGCGTCCCGTCAGCCAGGGAAAATCGCCGTTGCCGAGATTCGCATCCGTGAGCCCCTGCAGCAGCTCGCGTGACTTCGGTCCCGACAGCACCAGGACGCCCCGATCTTCCGTCACATTGTCGATTTGCACGCGCTCGCCCTGCAGGAGGCTTTGCGTGAGCCAGTCCCGATCGCGCAGCTCCGCGGCCGCAGCCGACAGCGCGTAGAAGCGATCGTCGGCCAATCGCGTCACCGTCATCTCACCGAGGATTCTGCCTTGGGCTGAGAGCAGGTGCACGAGAGCGATGCCGCCGCTCTTGCGCGGGATGCGGTTCGCGCACACCCGGTTCAAGAAGGCTTCCGCGTCGGCCCCCTTGATGTCGTACTTGGCAAAACCGCTGAGATCGAGAATGCCCACGCGCTCATGCACGGCGGCGACTTCGTCGCGCACCACCTCAAACACATTGGTGCGGCGATAGCTCGCCACCTCGACGCGGCCGTCGAGCGAGAACCACTTCGGGCGCTCCCAACCGAAGGTCTCGGTGAACACGCAGCCTTGCGCCTTGAGCCGCTCGTACAACGGGCTCGTCTTGCTCGGCCGGCCTGCGGGTTCCTCCTCACCCGGCAGGCGCGTGGTGAAGGTGAGCCGGTAGTCCTGGAAGGCCTTCTCGTGTGCGTAGGTTTTGTCCGCGAACTTGCCGAAGCGACGCGGGTCGAACTCCGTCATGTTGATGTCGGCATCGCCGTGGATCATCCACTGCGCCAGATACTTGCCGCATCCGCCGCCCTGAGCGATGCCGAACGAGGTTCCGCAGCACATCCAATAGTTCCTGAGTCCCGGCGCCGGCCCAAGGAGCGGGGCGCCGTCGGGTGTATGGGGAATGGCACCGTTGATCACGCGGCGAATACCCACCTCGCCGAAAATCGGCATGCGTTCGATGGCGCGCTCGAGCCAGGGCGCGATGCGGTCCAGATCGTCCGGGAAGAGCTCGTTCGAGGCATCCCACTCCGGGTGCCCGCGCGGTGCCCAGGCCTCGGTGAGCCCTGCGCTCTCATAAATGCCCATGAGCCCGGATTTTTGCTCCTGCCGCAGATATCCCGACGTGTAAGAGTCGCGGATCACCGGGATCTCCTCGCGCCGCTCCTGGAACGCCGGGATGGGATGGGTAATCACGTAGTGATGCTGCATGTTGGTGATGGGCGCATCCGCGCCCACCATGGCGGCGATTTCGCGGGCATAGCAGCCCGCCGCGTTCACCACGATTTCCGCAACGATGGGGCCTTGCGCGGTGATCACTTCCCATTCGCCGCCCGCGCGCCGGCGCACATCGGTCACTCGATTGTGCCGCACGATGGTCGCGCCCAGATCGCGTGCCGCCTTCGCGAGCGCGTTGCAGATCCCGGAGGGATCGCCGTGACCATCGTCGAGCGTCCAGGCGGCGGCGAGTACCCCCTCGGTGGTGAGAAACGGATTCAAGCGCTTGATCTCGTCGACACCGACGATGTCCATGCGAAAGCCGATGCTCTTCGAGTAGCCCAAGACGTACTTGAGCCAGGCGAGCTCGTCGGGATTGTTGGCGAGGCGCAGACCGCCGCTCGCGTGCCAGCTCGTGTATTGGCCGGTGAGGCCCTCGAGCCGCGGGTAGAGCTCGTTGCTATACGCGTGGATCTTGGCGAGGTTGTAGCTGCCGGTAATGCTCGGGCACTGGCCCGCGGCGTGCCAAGTCGAGCCGGAAGTGAGCTCGTCTTTTTCGAGCAGGACGGTGTCCGTGCAGCCCTCGAGGGCGAGATGGTAGAGCAGACTTGCGCCCATGATCCCGCCGCCGATGACGACGACGCGTGCGTGTGTTTTCATGAAAAACCCGTTCCGGCCGGACAAGGCCACAATAAATTGCCCCTCATAGCGGCGCAACCGAGTATTTTAGCCTCATTGGGCACATTTTTTTGAAAGGTACAGAGACTCCAGTGAACAAGCCCCGCCCCTTGGTCGGTTTGCCGACCCTGACTTGGCTACGCGCTTTCGAGGCGGCGGCGCGCACCTCGAGTTTCAGCGCCGCCGCCCTGGAGCTGCGACTCACGCCGGGGGCGATCAGCTACCAGATTCGGGCGCTCGAGACGCATTTGGGATTTGCGCTGTTCGAACGGCTGCCCCGCGGTGTAAAGCTCACGCCCATGGGCGTCGCCTATCTGCCGCCCGTGCGCAAGGCATTCGAGCAGCTCGCTGATTCGACCTTGGGTTTGTTCGGCGGGTCCGAGCGCGGCCAGATCAGCATTCACGCGCCGGTCTCGCTGGCCTCGCTTTGGCTCGCGCCGAAGCTGCCGGCCTTCAGCAGCGCCTTTCCCGGGATCGACGTGCGTCTGTCATCCGTTATCTGGGACCATCCAGCGCCCACTGAAAGTACCGATCTCGAGATTCGTTACGGCGCAGGACAGTGGCGCGGTTATCGCGCGGAGTTCCTCTGCAACCAGCGCATCGTCGCGGTTTGCACCGGCGCGTTGCTCGAGCAGGCGCGGGCAAGCGGCGATGCGGCCGCGTGGCTGCTGCGGCATCTCATCCCCATCATGGGATACGAAAGCCATGGCTCGCAGGTGCGTCAGGCACTCAAGCTTGGCGAGGGCGAAGAGCGTCCCGGACCTGCGGTCGATACGACCATCGCCGCGCTCGAGCTCGCGGCGAACGGGGCAGGCTGCGCGCTTGCCCATCGTCTGTTCTTGAATGCCTATCTTGCGACCGGACGGCTCGTGGTCGCGCTCGAGCATGACTTTGCGGACGACAGCTCCTACTTCGTGGTTGCACCGGAGCGGCCCCAGCGCGCGCGTCGCGAGGTTCAGCAATTTCGAGACTGGTTGCTCGCCGAAGCCGCGACGGTGCCTTGATCTCGATCAGCGGGCCGACACACCCGCAGCGGGGGGTGCAAACGATCGCGCCTGCAGTGCCATCGAGATCAGCGCCGAGCCGCCAAACACCATGTTGATGCCGACCAGCAAGCCGATCGCCCAGGCGGCGGTCGCCGGGAGGCCGAGGAAAATCATCGCCGCCAGGATCAAGTCGACCACCCCGCTCACCAGCAACAGCGCCCAGCGCGCGGAAAAACCGTGTCGGTGGGTCAAGGACATCATGATCGAGGCGACGCCCTCGACGGTCAGAAACGCCGTCAGAATCAACGTGAGTGACAGCACGCCGGACAAGGGCCATGCAAGCAAGATCACGCCGGCCGCGATCGCGATCACCGCCGATAACAGCGACCACCCGAATCCAGGTGCGCTGCGCATGCGAAACGTGCTGATCAGGCCCACCACGCCGCTCAGCAAGAGCACCCAGCCGATGAATACTTCCACGGCGAGCGTGGCCACATTCGGGATCACGATGGCGAGCAGGCCGAGTATGAGCAGCAGGATGCCTTCGATGAGAAAGGCGCGCCAATGCGCATGCAACGATGTCGCTACTGCGGCCTGAACGCCTTCAAGGCGGGATTGATCGGTGGCCATGAGCACATCCCTCGCACGCAACTGGGGCCGATCATGCTACTCCGAGTTGGGCCGCCGGGCACCTAGCGTGAGGTCGTCGTCACGCTCAGGTTGTTGTTGGTCACCGTCACGTTGTTGTTGGCTTCAAGCGCGCCGTCACCGAGTTTGATGTGACCGTCAGGCTGGGGCACGGTTATCGGGGCGACTTCGACTTCGGTCACGCCTTGGTGGTGGTCGAGCCCGATCTGCTTTGCGGTCGCGGGCGAGAGATCGACGATGCGGCCATCGACATAGGGACCGCGGTCCTGGATCGTGACCACGGCCGTCTTACCGGTCTCCAGATTGGTCACTTGAGCGGTGGTGCCGAGCGGCAAGGTGAGGCTCGCCGCGTTGTTGCCCGCGGGGCGCATCCGGTTCCCGTCGGCCATCTTCCGGCCGGCGAACATACGCGCATAGAAGGAGGCCTTGCCGAAGCGCTTGCGACCCGAGCGGTCGATGTTCAGTTTCTCCAGTGGAGAAATACGCTTCGGTGATTTCGCGCGCGCAGACTTCGGGGGCGTGACCATTTCGGGCGGCGGAGGGGCTTCGTCCATGGAGCCTACGGCGGCTTCCGCGGGGGCGGGGCCGCCGGCGATTCCCATCGAGAGCGCTGCGGCCGCGATGACCCCAACCACCGCGGCGGGGCCCCGCGACGGAACTAAGGCGTCGTGTTCGATCTCGCCGGGGTCGCGCTCGGCGTCTCGCTCGGATTCGGCGCTTTCAACGTCCCCGCGGGTTGCGACTTCGTCGAGGCGCTCGACATCATTGCCGGGTTTGGTTTCCATAACGTGGCAGTGTCCGCCTCGGACGGCCGCGCCGCTGTCGGCAGCCCCGGGCTTTGGCGGTCGGAGTAGCGGCGGGCGAATCATGCCGGGCGCCGATTTCGGCCTGCGACTTTGCGCGGTCGGCGTGTGGGCGTTCGCTGACGCGCCGGTGCGGCGACGCAAAATCACGCGCGCGCGGGTAAACTGCCGCCATCGAGAGTTACCGAGGTTTCGGAATCATGGCGAGAGGCGTAGGGAGTGGGTTCGGGTTGAGCGACTTGCCGCGCATTGCGTATGGAAAAGGCTCCTACCTCTACGATCAAGCAGGAAAGGCTTACCTGGATGGGTCAGGCGGTCCTGCGGTGTTTTGCCTGGGGCATGCTCACCCGGAGGTGAACGCCGCCATTTCGACGCAGCTCGAATCGATCGCCTACGCATACCGGTATCTGTTCACCAGCGCCGCGCTCGAGTCGCTCAACGAAACGGTGCTGCGGCTCTCGGGCGGCTGCTTCAAGGATGTGCTGTACAGCGCTGACGGATCCGAATCGGTCGAATCCGCGCTCAAGGTCGCGTTACAGTATTTCGCGGCCCGCGGCTTGATGAAGAAACGGCGCTTCATCGCCCGTCGCCGATCCTGGCACGGCAACACCCTGGGGGCACTGTCGGTGTCCGGATTCGCCGCCCGGCGGCGGGCATTCGAAGGCAGTCTTCTCGATGTGATTTTCGTGTCGCCGGCGAACGCCTATCGTCCGCCGCTGGATTGCGAGCCGGGCGCGCTCGTTTCGTCTCTGGCTGCGGAACTGGAGCAATCCATTCTCGACGCCGGGCCCGACACCATTGCGGCGTTCATTTTCGAGCCGATCGTCGGCGCCGCGGGGGGCGTGGTGCCCGCGCCTCCGGGCTATGCAGCCGCCGTCGCGCGGGTATGTCGTAAATACGATGTCCTGGTGATCGCAGACGAAGTCATGTGCGGCGTCGGTCGCAGCGGCACCTGGCGGGCGCTCGAGCACGATGGCGTGGCACCCGACATCATGACGGTCGCCAAGGGCCTTGCCGGCGGCTACATCCCCCTCGGGGCGACGCTGGTGGCCGGGCAAGTGGCAGGCCCGATCTTGAGTGAGCACGGGGCGTACATCACGGGCCATACGTTCTCCGGTCACACCGCTGCCTGTGCGGCCGGCCTCGCCGTGCAGAAGATCATCGAGCGTGACCGATTGCTCGAGCGGGTCAGGCGTGTGGGTGCGGCCTTTCAGGAGAGCGTGCGCCGCTCGCTCGCCGGATTCGAGGAGGTGGGCGATGTGCGTGGGCGCGGTTTTTTCGTGGGCATCGAGCTGGTGCGCGACGCCGACTCGCGCGAGCCTTTTCCTGCCGAGCGCGGCTTGAGCTTCGACATCGGACAACGGGCGTTCGCCGACGGTCTCATCTGCTATCCCTGCTCCGGCAACGTTGACGGTGCCGTCGGCGACACCATCATCCTCGCGCCCCCCTATAACGCGAGCGATGCCGAGCTCGAGGAGATCATCGTGAAGCTTACGCGCGCCGTCGGCGGAGCACTTGCCGCCGGTTGAGGGCTGTCGGCCTCGGCCTACAGCCCGCGCACGCGGGACGCAGTATTCTCGTCGCGCTTGAGCGCGCGGAAAGTGCCATGAACGAAGTCAAAGTAGGCGAGCACGATCTCATGTCCTTCATCAGCCCGAGCTCGCTGATCGGGGCGCTCGCCTATTTCGTGCTGTTCGTGATTCTTGCCTATGTGCTGTCGCGCCTGCTGCGCACCGCCGTGCACGCATCGATGACTCGTGCCGGCCATCTCGACCGTACGACCATCAGTTTCCTACAGCAGATCCTCACCGCGCTCATCTGGGTGATCATGCTCATCCTGTATGCGCACCTCATTCCGGTGCTGCGCTCGTTGGGCACGGCGCTTCTGGCCGGCGCGAGCGTCGCCTCTGTGGTGATCGGACTCGCGGCGCAAAGCACGCTCGGCAATCTGGTGGCCGGTGTATCCATTACGATTTATCGGCCGTTTCGCCTCGGCGACACGCTGCAAATCGCGGCGCCCACCGGCACCGAGATCGGGGTGGTCGAGCTGATTTCGCTCGGATACACGACCCTGCGCGCGCCCGCCGGTCATCTGATCGTGGTGCCCAACAGTGTGGCCGCGAGCCAGGTGACCATCAACTTGAACACGGATACCTCGTTCGCACCCTGGCCGCTGGTCATTACCCTGCGACTCGCGCGTACGGCCGATGTCGAAACGGCCCGAAATCTGGCGCTGAAAGTGGCGAGCGAGAACGGCGCCGCGCGGGTGCTTGGGTGCTATGTGACCAAGGTCGAGGCGGAGGCCGTCACCTTGGAATTGCGGGTCGTCGCCACCGATGCCGCGCATCGTGACAAGCTGCGCTCGGGCTTGCTGGTCGATCTGTCGCGCCGCTTCGCCGAGGCGCAGCTGAGCGGCCCCGGCGCGTCGGCTGCGACTTTTTCGTAGCGCCCGCAGGGCTCCGCAAGCAGAGGTTGATCGACCCGCGCGTCGCCTATAATCGCCTGCATGAGAACTGCCTGCCTCCTTCTGTTGCTTTCGCTGTGTGCCCTCGTCGCCGAGGCGGATGTTGCTCCGAGCTCGACCGGGCCCCAGCCTGCGACCCTCGATGTGGCGACGGCCGGCCGCTTCGCGGCGCTGGCGCTCAAGTGCCTGCATCAGGAATACCCGAACCACATCTTGCACACGCTCACCAGCGACGCCGACGTGCGGCCTCCGCGCGAGCTCACGCCCGCGTTCTACGGGTGCTATGACTGGCACTCGGACGTGCACGCACATTGGCTGCTCGTGCGGCTCATGAGGCTATTTCCGGACGCGGATTTCGCTCCCGCGGCGCGTGCCGCCGTGGCGCAAAGCCTGACGGCGCAGAACATCGCGGGCGAATTAGCTTATCTGCGCCGCGAGGATCGAAGCTCCTTCGAACGGCCGTACGGGCTCGCGTGGCTTCTCCAGCTGTGCGCGGAGCTGCGCGCTTGGGACGATCCTCAGGCCGCGCAATGGTCCAACGTGCTGAAGCCCCTGGAGAGCGAGGCCGCGACCCGGCTGGAGAATTGGGCTGGGAAGCTCCGCTACCCCATCCGCGTAGGCGAGCACGATCAGACCGCGGCTGCGTTCAGCCTGGTGTGGGATTGGGCGGGTGTCGCGGACGATCCACAGATGCGCAGCGTGCTCGCCTACGCTGCGCGCCGCTTCTATCTGGCCGATCGAGACTGCCCGCTGAGCTACGAGCCGTCGGGCGAGGACTTTTACTCCCCGTGCCTGGGGGAAGCCGATTTCATGCGTCGCGTGCTCGGGCCCGACGCTTTTGCGCGCTGGCTCGCGATTTTTCTACCGGACATTCCCACGAGCGCGGGCAAACCCTGGCTCGAGCCCGCCATTGTCAGCGACCGGTCGGACCCGAAGCTTGCGCATACGGATGGATTGAATCTGAGCCGGGCGTGGATGCTCGAGGGTATTGCCGACGGGTTGCCTGCGAGCGATCACCGCGTGCCTGCATTGCGCGCGGTCGCGCAGCTGCACCGGGACGCGGCGTTGCCGGCGGTGACCGGGGAGCATTACGAGGGCGGACACTGGCTCGCCTCATTTGCGGTGTATCTCACCAGCGGCTCGGGCCTCAAATAAAGCCTGGCGGGCGAGGGCGAGCTCAGCCGCCGCAAGATCCTCCAGGGCCGTGCCCACGCTCTTGAACAGCGTGATTGCGGCGGGATGGGACCGCTTGAACCGATCGGAGGCCAGCTCGCTCAACTCCGCGCGCACCGCCTGCGGACCGATGACACCGCGCGCCAGGGCCCCCACGAGCTCGCCGGATTCGACGAGCGCACCGGCTCGAGTGTCGACATAGAGCTCGGCGCGCGCGACCGCCGCGTCGTCGGCCTCGCACATCTGCGGGTTGAAAGCGCCGACCAGATCGAGGTGCTGGCCCGCATGCAGCCAATCGCCGCGTACCAGCGGTTGCTGCGACAAGGTCGCGCAGCTCACGACGTCGGCCCAGCGGACCGCCGCCTCGAGATCATCGACGGCCTCGACGCGCAATTGCGGGCTGCGCAGGGACGCCGCGACGGCGCGCGCGCGTTCGCTGCGGCGGCCCCAAATGCGCACCTCCCGAATCGGCCGCACCCGGGCATGACTTTCGATCAAATGCGGTGCGAGCCGCCCGGTGCCGACCATCGCTAAGCGGGACGCCTGCGGTGCGGACAGATAGCGCGAAGCGAGCGCCGAGGCGGCGCCGGTGCGCCTCAAGGTGAGCTCCTCACCGTCGAGCAACGCCCGCGGTACACCGGTCGAGGCGTCGAGCAAGACATAGGTGGCGGCGACAGCCGGCAGGCCTTGCCGCGCATTGTCCGGATACACGGTCACCAGCTTTATGCCGAGCGATGCGCCGGCTTGCCATGCCGGCATCACGAGCAGCGTGCCGTCGCGTGCGCCGGCCGCTGGGATGGCGTATTGCTGGCGCGGGGGAACCACGATGGAGCCGCGAAAGGCGGCGTCGAGGGCATCGATCAGCGCCTCGCGGTCGAGGCACGCGGCGAGTGCCGAGGCGTCGAGCTGGAGCATCATTGCGCTCCGGTCAAATGATGTTCAACTCGCGGAGCGGCGCATTTTCGAGGTAGCGCGCGTAAGACAGCGGCGCGAGGTCGATGCTGCGGTATTCGCCATAACAAATGTGCTCCGCGAGACCGCGGCCGATGGCGGGCGATTGCTGGATGCCGTGGCCGCTGAACCCGCTCGCGAGCAGCAAATTGTCGATGCCGGGTGCGGGACCGATGAAGGCATTCTGGTCGAACGTATTATAGTCGTAGTGCCCGGCCCATGCGGAGGTCATGCGCACCGCTTCGAACGCGGGTACGCGATGCGCGAGCAGCGGCCAAGCCCGCGCCTCGAAGGCTGCAAGGTCTACCTCGAAATCCTGCGGCGAGACCTCGGGATCCGGATCCTCCGGCGGTCCGCACAAGAACCGGTTGCCGTCGGGACGAAACCACAACCCGGAGGGGTCGATGACCAGAGGGCAACGCGGAATGGGCACGGGGCAGGTGAAGACGAATACATTGCGCTTGCGCGCGACGACGGGCAGCTCGAGCCCCACGGTGGCGGCGAGCCCGCGGGAGCGGGTTCCGGCGGCGTTGACGGCGTAGTCACAGCCGATGCGTCCGCGCTCCTCGAGCAAAACAGCCTCGATGCGTCCGTCCGCCGAGCGCTCGAATCCGACCACGCGGTCGCGTAAGTAGCGCACGCCGCGCCGCTCGCCGGCACGGCGCAGCGCCGCGAGCAGGGAGTGGCCGTCGAACCAGCCTTCGCCGTGCAGCGTATCGCAACCCGCCGCGAGATCGTCGGTAGTGAGCCATGGGTAGCGCGCCGCGAGTCCTGCGCGATCCCGCAGCACGACCGCGACCGCGTGCTCGCGCTGGATCGCAGCCCGCTGCTCGAGGGTCTCCCGGCCCCGGGACGTCGCGAGATAGAGATAGCTAGACTCGACGAGAGCGAGGTCAAGCTGTGCATCCCCGAGGCGCCGCGGGGCATCGCGCAAAAACTCCATGCCGAAGCGCGAGATGTCGATGTTGAGGGGTGTCGAGAATTGCTGCCGAATGGAGCTGGCTGACCGGGTGCTGGCGGCTTCCCGATAACTAGGATCGGGCTCGACCACGCATACGTCACCGGAAAAATCCGGGCAGGATGCCAGGAAGTAGGCGCAGGCCGAGCCGATGGCGCCGCCGCCCGCGATGACGACCTGGCTCATGCGTGTGATCACTCGTCGATGCGCGCGGCACCCAGGGCGCGGATAGTACCGAAATTCGAAAACGCTGACTCGTTCTCAAGGCGGCTGCCGACGCAACTGCCGTCGGGTTCCTACAGCGATCGCACAACCGAACGAGCGTAATGGCTGGTGATCTGCGGCAGCCGGATCGGCCGCGCAGTGACGCATCGTTATTCATCAGCGGAGGACTTCAACATGGCTTCAAAGAATACGGCGGTGTTCGGCATCTACCGGACACCCGAGGACGCGGAACGGGCGGTGGACGCGTTGATGGGCAACGGGTTTTCGAGCGGCGCGATTTCCGTGCTGCTGCCGGATAACGAAAGCACGCGCGCCTTTGCGCACCACAAGGACACCAAGGCGCCCGAGGGCACGACCGCCGGGGTGACCACCGGAGGAGTCATCGGCGGTGCGCTCGGCGTGCTCGCAGGCATCGGCGCGCTGGCGATTCCCGGCGTAGGTCCCTTGATCGCCGCCGGTCCCATCGTCGCGGGCCTCGCGGGGCTCGGCGTCGGAGGTGCCGTGGGCGGGCTTGTCGGCGCGCTCATCGGCATGGGCATTCCAGAATATGAGGCGAAGCGCTACGAAGGTCGCGTGAAAGATGGGGGCACCTTGCTCTCGGTCCATTGCGATACCTCGGATCAAGTCGGGCGCGCAAAGGATCTCCTGAAATCGAGCGGCGCGCAGGATATTTCCTCGACGTCGGAAGCTTCCGGAGCCAAACTGGATGAGCGCCGCGATGTCGATCCGCGCTACGCCTCGGATCCGCGGGCGCCGGGCGAACCGCGGGTTGCGAGTTTCACCCCGGACACGACCGTGGCGATGCCGGACCCGGCCTACACGACGGAGACAGCGGCGGCTCGCGAAGCCCGCGCAGGCCGCATCGCCGGGCAGCCGCCGGTGGATCCGGTTGACCCGACGGCGCCGCGCATTCATCGCTGAACCGGAGAGATCACTTCAGCGTTTGGGCGGGAGACCGCGGCGTTCCGCGGTCTCCCGGCGTTCGCGGATTCTCAGCTTGCGGGCATGGGGGTGGTCGGTGGCGTCGACACCGGCGCGTCGACCTCGTAACCGCGCTGTTTGAGCTCCTCGAGCAAGCCGCCGTTCTCCAGCAACAAGTCCATGTTGACCACGGCGATGGTGGTGCCGACGCCATCCAACGACTTCAGCAGAGCTTGCAGCCAGGTATGGCGGATGCGGCCGATGAGGTCGCCCGCGGCGGCCCCCGAGTCGAGCGCCTTCACGCATGCGTCTACCTGGGCGGGCTCCGGGTGGCTCTGGATACTGTCGATGTCCCCGCTCGCCCAGGCCCGCGCTCGATCGATCAGTTGGGGCAACCCGGTCTCGATGGTCACGAGCGAGGCGTCCACGCACGTGTTCTCGGTCGCGGGCGACATGGTCTTCAGCGCATCGAGCACATCGCCCACGCCCGCGATTTTCACTTCCTCCACGCGCACGTCGTGTTTCTTGGCCAGCGCGCGCATCGCCGCCCCGAGATCCAAGCGCGCCGACAGGCCGACGCTGTGAAAAGCATCTCTTTCGAGAAACGCGGAGGCGATGATGGGCCGAAACCGTTCCCACTTGCCCGCATCGGTGGTGAACCGCGCCCGATCCTTGGCGAATCGGGCATAGAGGTCGGGAGGCATCACGTCCTTGAGGTGCTTGCCGCCGCGGACCATGAGCACGCTGCGCTCGGTGATCAATAACCACAGGATGTGCACGATGCCGATCTCGAATGGTTTCGGCACCAGCACTTGATTGGTCGAAGCGAGCAGCCGCTCCACCTGAGTCGAGCGCCAGGTGATGTCCCTCGGAAGCGGGGAAATGCTGCCGAGTATCCAGACATGTGCCGCGCCCTTGTGCACGTGCCAAAGGCCCGGGCCCGTACGCTCGCCGGTCACGACCAGCTCTTGCAGCTGATCCGCCGCGGGCGTGGCAGGCGCAGAGGCAGCCGGGGAGGGATCCGCGCTGCGGGCGGTCGACGCGGCGACGGCCAGGCATGTCGCCAGGAGGGCAGTCAACCATTTCATCGGACTCATAATACAAGAACGCCGCGCGGCCGCGGGCGAGTCCTGGCGCGACGCGCGCGGTCAGCGAAGCGTTCAGTCGGTGACGCGACGCGCGAATTCACGCAGCTTCTGTTCGCGCTCGATGACTTCCTTGTTGGGACCCAGAAACTCGAGCAGCGCCTCGCCGCGGGCCGAGTGCGCCGCGACCACCTTGATGGCCAATAGCGTGGGCGTGGCAAGGATGATGCCGGCAATTCCCCAGAAAAGACCGGCGAACCACAGGGACAGAAATACGACGAGAGGATTGACCGCGAGTCGTCGGCCCACCAGCAGCGGCTGCACGATCTGTCCCTCCAAGGTCGCCAGGGCGACGAAGCTTCCCGCAATGCCGGCGATGCGCCCAAGATCGGTAAACGATACCGTTGCGACGATCGTGATCACCAGCAACGCCGTGCCGGGGCCTATATAGGGAAAGTAGTTCAGCACGGCGGCGAGAACTCCCCAGAGGTAGGGATTCGGCATGCCCCAAAGCATCATGACACCCGCCGTGGCGACGCCCAGGCCGATGTTGATGAGCGTCATGGTGAGGTAGAAGCGCCCCACCTCGGCGCGCACCTTGCCGATGACGTCGAGCACGTGACCGGCATGCAGGTCGTCGACGAATGCGGATGTCATGCGTGCGAGCATGGGCGGTCCGCCCGCGAGCAGGAACAAGGTCACGATGACGAACGTCAGCACACCGACGACCGCATTACGGGTCACGTCGAGCAGCAACTGCGGACCGCTGGTGGGCGACTCGACCTCCACGGCCGCGCGCACGGGGCCGCCGGGGTGCACCGCCGCCAGGGTATCCGCGGAGCCGCGCAGCTCGTCGACGTGCCGCATGAAGCGGGCCAGCGGTGTGATGCGCTGTTTGATGGTTTGCAGCGTCTCGGGTGCGGTGGCGAACCAATGTTGCGCGGGTTTCCAGACCAGATCGATGGCGCCGCCCGCCAGCGCCAGAGTCAGGATCAAGATGAGCAGGGCGCTCACACCTCGGGGCACCCGCCAGCGATGCAGCGCCTCCACCGGACCTGACAAGATCAGGGCGAACAGCAATGCCAGCGCGAGGGGCGTGAAGGCCGCGTGCGCTTGGTACAGCAACAGGCCGAGGGCGCCGATCACCAGGAGTTTGGCCGCATGCATCCTTCGCGGCGGGCGATTTCCCGCGATCGGCCGGGCATCCACGGCGCCGGTGTCAGCATCAACTGACACTCGAACAGTCTCTTGGGTAGGTGGGCGCAATCTTTTGATACGTTAGTCTATTGCAGCAGGCGAGGGGGTCGCGGTGCGGTTCGCAGCAGGGCTGCCGCGCTTCGGCAAACTCCAGTATTTGGGCGATTATTCCATTTAACGTCATCCAGATCCAATCGGGATGGAGATTCAAACAATGTTGCACTATGCCATCGTGTTCTTAGTTATCGCGCTGATCGCGGCCGTGTTCGGCTTCGGCGGAATCGCGGCCGGGGCGGCTGGGATCGCGAAGATTCTGTTCGTGATTTTCCTCATCGGCGCAGTCGTAACCTTCATCATGCATAGCGGACGGCGCATTTAGCGCATTCGCCTGATCGGTCCGCCGCGTCTCCGGACGCGGCGGACCAACGATTCTCATCACGCGCCGGGCGAGTACACTATCGCCATGGCGCACGCGATTTCGGGACTTCTCGGGGCTTTGCGATGAGCGGAGCCGTGCGATGAGCAAAGGCTCGGATTTGCTCGTGGCTGCGCTCGAAAACGAGGGGGTCGAGCGCATATTCGGCGTGCCCGGGGAAGAGAACCTCGACGTCGTGGAGTCGCTGCGCAAGTCGCGCATCGAGCTCATCGTCACGCGTCACGAACAACCCGCCGCATTCATGGCGGCAACGCACGGCCGCCTCACGGGGCGCCCTGGCGTGTGCTTATCGACCTTGGGTCCCGGCGCGCTCAATTTCACCACCGGCGCGGCCTACGCACATCTGGGCGCCATGCCCATGCTCATGCTCACGGGCCAAAAGCCCATCAAGAATCCCCGGCAGGCCCGGTTTCAAATGGTCGACATCGTCGGCACCATGCGGCCGCTGACGAAAATGACGCGGCAAATCGTCGCGGCTGCCTCGATTCCATCCCTGGTGCGCGACGCCTTCCGGGTGGCCATGGAGGAACGTCCCGGTCCGGTGCATCTGGAGCTTCCGGAGGACATTGCGGCCGAGGATGCGGACGCCGCGCTGGTGCCGCCGCACCCCATCGACTGGCCGATTGCCGCCGCTCACGCGGTGGCGAGGGTGGGCGGCATGATCCGCGCAGCGCGCCGGCCGCTCATCATGATCGGTGCCGCGGGCAATCGCCCCCGCCTCGTCGATCCCTTGTCGGAGTTCGTCCGGCGGGCCGGCATTCCGTTCTTCAATACCCAGATGGGCAAGGGCGCAGTGACCGGCAGCTCGGACCTCTACATGGGAACTGCGGCGCTCTCCGAGCGGGACTACGTGCACGATGCCATCGACCAGGCGGATCTGATCGTCGCCATCGGCCACGACACCGTCGAGAAGCCGCCTTTCTTGATGGATGAGCCCGGTGGCGCCCGCCGGCTGGTGCATGTCGGATTCTTGCCCGCCAACGTCGAACAGGTGTTCTATCCCGATGCCGAGCTCATCGGAGATATCGGCGCCAACGTGCTGGCCCTCGCAGACCACCTCGAGGGACACACGCCGGCGGATGCGACGTTCGAGGAGCTGCGTCCCAAGATTCTCGCGCATGTCAACGAGCGCGCCGAATCGGGCCAGTTTCCCGTCATCCCGCAGCGGCTGGTGCACGACGTGCGCTCGGTGGTTCCGGAGGAGGGGATCGTTTGCTTGGACAATGGGATGTACAAGATCTGGTTCGCGCGCAATTACCGCACCCGGGTCGCGAACACACTGCTCCTCGACAACGCGCTCGCCACCATGGGCGCAGGGCTGCCGTCCGCCATCATGGCGAAGCTCCTCAATCCCCACTTGCCCGTGCTCGCCGTGTGCGGCGATGGGGGCTTCATGATGAACAGTCAGGAGCTCGAGACCGCCGTACGGCTCAAGCTCAACCTGGTGGTGCTCATCGTCGTCGATGGCGCCTACGGCATGATCCGCTGGAAACAAGCCGTGGACCGGTTTCCCGACTATGGCATGACGTTCGGCAATCCCGACTTCGTGACCTACGCCGCGGCCTACGGAGCGCAGGGTCATCACGTCGGATCGAGCGAGGCGCTGGTGCCGACGCTGCGCGAGGCATTTGCCGCGGGCGGTGTGCATCTCGTGGCGGTGCCCGTCGATTACCGCGAGAACTTTCGCGTCCTGGTCGAGGAGCTGGGACGGCGGGATCGACAGGCTAGCGGTGCGATCTAGGCCGGCGTACGGCTCTTACTTTCCCGCTCTGTCCGCCTCCACAGAAGAATTGATCGGTGCCGTCGGACTCGAGCCCCGACACGCCCACTCCGGCTGGCATCTCCAGGGTTTCCAATGTCTCACCCGTGCGAGGGTCGATTCGCCGCAAATCGCTTTCCTCCCCCTGCCAGGTGCCGTGCCACAACTCGCCGTCCACCCAGGTGACGCCGGTAACAAAGCGATTGGACTCGATGGTGCGAAGAATTTCGCCGGTTTGCGGGTCGACTTGATGAATCTTCCGCTCCCGATATTCCCCGACCCACAGGCTACCCTCAGCCCACGCGAGCCCCGAGTCGCGACCGCCTCCGGGCGCAGGGATGGTCGCGACCACGCGGCCGGTGTCCGGCTCGATCTTCTGGATGCAAGCCTCGGCGAGCTGAAACAAATACGTCCCATCGAAGGCGGTCCCGGCATGTGCGGCGACATCGATGGAACGCAACATCTCACCGCTCTCGGGATCGAAGGCGTTCAGTTTGTCGCCGGCCGCAAACCAGACGCTCTGACCATCATAGGTGACTCCGTTCACGCGGTCGGCGCCCGCGAAGGGACCGTACTCGCGCAAGATCTCGGCTTTTGATCGATTCATGGAGCCATCCTAGTCGATCGGTAGCGGGGCGGGGAGTAACAAGGTCGTCGTGAATCCCGGCGGGGGCGGAGTCACCCAGCGACGCGTTCGTCCGCGTCCGAACGACTGTACCTTGCCGCCTGCCGCAAGAGAGTCGAGAGCCCTTTGCACGGTGCGTTGACTCGTTGCGAGTGCGAGGGAAAGCGCCGAGCTCGACCACGATTCGCCGTCAGCGAGAAACGCGAGCACCGCCGCGTGCTGCTCTTCGACGGGGCGTGCCAATACGACGACCTTGCGCGCCCGCCGCGGAATCAGCGCGAAACCGCGCTTGGTCGCCTGCACGTCGGCGAGCGGTCGCAGCACCCGGCGCAGCCGCCCGATTTCCACGCGCAGGCGTGCCCGATGCGATTCATCGGCAATCTTCAATCGAAAAACGCGGGCGATGAGCGAGTCTCTCGTGGCGTCCCCAGGCCAGGATTCGCCGAGCGCCCGTGCGAGCGCGAACAACACGGGGCGCTTCGCCAACGAGATCACCGCGCGCTCCTGGCGTACGACATGACGGCAGGCGTCGACGACGAACGCCTTCGATGCGAGCAACGCTTCAACTTCTTCGAGCCGGAGAAGTTTGTCCTCGTCATGCACACTGAGTCGTGCGATGGGCGCTTGCAAGATATGGAGCGCATTCTCGACTTCCGCCGCGAGTGCGGGGATACGCGCCTGGCGCGCCGTCTCCGCGGCCCGGGCGAGCGCAGCGCGTGCCGCTCCAGATTTCAGCCGCCGCATCGCGATCCCCGCGAGCATAAGCTCGTGGGCTGTTTTCGATGCGGGCGGCAGAGGGGCGGGGTCGAGCTTTGCGAGCGCACGCTCGGCATCGTCCGGGCGCCCGATCAACAGAAGGCGTTTGATTTCGAGATAGCGCGCGTGCGCCGCATTGATCCGATCGCCGTGCGCCTCGAGCATGGCGCGCGCCGCCTCGAGCCCCTTGGCAGCGAAGTGCAAGTCACGCGAGGCGAGCGCGACCTCGGCTTCCGCGACGACGCATCGGGCTCGGGCCACGGGCTCGGTGGAGCCGAATTTGCGCGCCGCGATACGCAGCAGCGTCTTCGCTCGGACGAAATCACCCAGTTGCGCCATGGCGATGCCGCGGAGCGCAAGTGCCGGCGCGTCATCGCGCAGCGCAATCCGTTTCAATGCGCCCAGCGGATCACCCTTCGCCAGTGCCAGTCCCGCGGCGGTGATCAACGAGTCCATCGCAATCCCGTCACATTTGTCACTCCCACCCTCTCGATGTCCGGCACTAATCTAACTCACGACCACCGACCAAAGGAGAAACTGCGAGTGCCATCGAGAGCTTACTTCGGCGTGGCCGCACTGCTCTTCGCTGCCTGCGCAACCGCGACCGTCGTCTGGTGTGCATCCATGTCAGCCCTGGGCGGGATGTCCATGCCCGGTGGCTGGACGATGTCGATGGCTTGGATGCGGATGCCCGGACAGACGTGGCTCGCCGCCGCCGCCGCGTTTCTGGCCATGTGGGTCGTCATGATGATGGCGATGATGCTGCCGTCCTTGGTGCCGACGCTGTGGCGCTACCGCCGGGCCCTGGGTGCGGAGGGCGGGAGGCGCCTAGGGCGGCTGACGGCGCTCGCGGGCGCGGGATACTTTGCTGTGTGGGCGGTGTTCGGCCTGTCGGCTTATCCCCTGGGAGTTGCGCTGGCGGGAGTGGCGATGCGGCTACCGGCGGTGGCCCGTGCCGTTCCGATGGCGGCCGGCGCGGTCGTCCTGATTGCCGGCCTGCTGCAGTTCACCGCGTGGAAGGCGCGTCAACTCGAGTGCTGCCGCGAGACACCGGGATGCGGCGGTGTCGTTGCCGGCCGATGCCGGGACCGCCTGGCGGTATGGTACGCGGCTCGGCCTGCGTTGCAGTTACTGCTGTGCCGGGCTGACGGCGAGTCTTCTGGTCATCGGGGTCATGGACCTTCGCGCGATGGCGGTCGTCACGGCTGCCGTCAACGCCGAACGTCTTGCCGGTCGGCGCGTCGCGCGAGCCATCGGGGTCGCGGTCATGGGAGCGGGCTTCGTTCTGATCGCGCGGGAAGCCGGTATTGCATGAGCCCAAAGTCCATCGCCCGCACTTCCTCTAATGCATGCGACGACTCTCGACTCCCAGCGCGCGGGCGACAGCGGCTTCGAATGTCCGCATCGACCATTCGCGGAGGTCCTCGCACGCCGCGGCGATCCTCTTCGCCTCCTCGAGCGACACCCCGGTGACGCTGTAACAAGCGACGATTTCGCCGTTCGTCAGCAGACAGCGCGCAATGCGCGACTGTACATCGTAAGTGTATTGGTGGCCGCGGAACCCAAGGCGAAGTCTGCGTTTGAGCGCTGCGCTATCTCGCATCGGAGCGAGGAGCTCGTTCAGCGCCGCTGCGTCGGCGAGACGCGCGAGCGCGGATGAAATCCTTTCCATAACCTGCCTCCATGATGACTGGTGGCTGCCCGCGGCCATTTTACTCCTGTCGAGGGCTCATTGCAGGTGCAGGCAAGACGCGCGGCCTCTCAGGCCGGTCGATCACGGGTAATATTTGGCTCCGGGTGGATCGCCACCCACCCCTCTCTCCATGACTGGACGAATCAAGCATGCAACCGCTGAGCAGTTACACCTTCGCCGATCCCAAAGTCATGCAAAACCCGTATCCCTATTACGAGCGTTTGCGCGCGGAGGACCCCGTGCACTTCGACGAGGGTATCAAGACTTGGCTCGTCACCCGCCACGACGACATCCTGACGGTATCTCGCGATACCGAGGTCTATTCCGACGAGATGCGTGTCTCCAAGGCGATTCGCTCCCCGTTTCAGGATGAAGTTGAGGAGTACATGAAGAGCGAAGGCTTCATGGTGCTCGATCCTGCGGACAGCTTTAAGGTCGATGGAGAACTGCATGCGCGCCGTCGTAAGCTGGTGGCGCATGCCTTTACGGGCCCCACCGTGGCGGCCATGGAAGCGCGCGTAGCCGCGATCTGCCGCGACAAGGCGGCTGCTTTCCTCGGCCGGTCGCACGCTGACCTGGTCAAAGAATATGCGATGCCCATACCCATCCTGGTCATCTGCGATGCCCTCGGGTTACCGATGGATCACGTCGATGAAATCAGCCGGGGGGCGGACGCCATGGTGGCGCAGGTGGGCGCGGGCGCATCGCGCGAGGTCGCCTATCAACGCGCGCAGAGCGTCCTGCAGATGCATCGCTTCGTCCGGCAGGCCATCGAGGAGCGGCGGAGCAAGCCCGGTCCCGACCTCATTTCACAAATCGTTCATGCACGCCTCGACGACTCCTCTGGTTCGCAGCTCACGGAGCGCGAGCTGATGGCGATTGCGACGGTCGCACTCGCCGGCGGCGTAGACACGACCCGCAACGGCATCGCTTTTGGGTTGCATGCGCTCGCGACGCGGCCGGACCTGTTGGCACGGTTGCGGGTGTCCAAGGAGCAGGACAAGGAAATCGGACGCTTCTGCGAGGAGACGTTGCGGTTCTACTCCCCGGTACCCCAGCTGCCCCGCATCACCCGGGCAGAAACCGTGCTGCGCGGCAAAACCATTCCGGAGGGGGCATTCGTGATGCTCTGCTGGGCCTCGGGCAACCGCGATCCGCAGCGCTTCACCGATCCGGATAAATTCGACATGGATCGGAGCAGTCTCAACCAGCACCTGGCCCTTGGCACGGGGATTCACTATTGCCTGGGCGCCATGCTGGCGCGTCAAGAGATGAAGTGCGCGATCCGGGAGATCGTCAACAACGTGCAATCGCTCGAATTGGCCGTGCCCCCGGAAGAACTCGACCTGAGCGACACCATGGTCATTCTTCGTGGCTTGAAGAGCTTGCCTGTGCGGTTGGGGTGAGTCTCGGCGGCGGCCGGGTGAGGCCCATACGTATCCCGAAGCGGTGGGAGGACGTCACGCCGGAATGGATGACGGCAGCGATCTCCGGTCGTCATCCTCAAGCCGTCGTCAAGGAGGCGATCCTCGTCACCCAAGATGACGGTACCAACCGCCGCGCGCGTTTCCGCCTGACGTACGGCTCGGGCGCGGGTCCTGAACAAGTCTTCCTCAAGGCTCACGCCCCGGGCCACCGGATTGTCCACCTGCGCAATGGCAACCTCTTCAACGAGGCCCGGCTCTTCAAGTCCGGAGTGCCTCTCAATGTCGACCACCCGCTGGTCTACAAGTCCATCGTCGATTATCTGAGATTGGATTTCTTGCTCGTGATGGAAGACATCCTGCAACGCGGCGCCGATCCACGCGATGCCAGGCGTGCCATGAGCGTCGAGCAAGTGGCGCATGGATTGCGTGGACTCGCGAGACTCCATAGTCAGTACTGGGGCTTTTCCGCACGCACGCATCCGCTGCTTCGATGGGTGAAAAACTGGAAGCCCAGCAACGGCTGGAAGGCCGGTTTGGGCAGGTATATTCCCATCGGTCTGGACCGGGGGGCAGTCGTCCTGCCGCGAGAGATCACAAAACACTCAGCGACGGATATCCTCGACCTCTGGACTCATTACGTGGCTTCGCTGACCCAAGGGCCCATGACGCTGCTGCATGGCGACGCCCATATCGGCAACACCTACGTGCTGCCGAACGACGATGTGGGCTTCCTCGATTGGCAAGTCACTCGCCGGGGCGAATGGTCACAGGACGTGGGCTACTTTCTGATCAGTGCTCTGACGGAAGAGGATCGCAGGAAGAACGAGGCCCATCTTCTCGATGAGTATCGTAGGACGTTGCACGTGCCGAATGACCAGCGTCCCACCGCGGATCAAATGTGGGCCCGGTATCGCGCGACGCCGATCTACGGATTGACGATCTGGTTGTCTACGCTCGGAACCAATGGCTGGCAGCCCAAGGAAATCTCCCTGACTCTCTGCCAAAGATTCTCGGCGGCATTCACCGAACTTGATACATTGCAGGCGCTGAAGAATGTCAGCCGGGGTAGCTCGAGTGAGAGGACACGTGGAACCAGCGCTCACTGATAACGGGAATCAACCGCCGCTCGATGCGCGGCGCGTCATTTCCTTGGATGGCGGCCGAAATTTTCGAGATCTCGGCGGCTATCGGACCCTCGATGGACGGCGCGTAAAATGGGGCATGCTGTTTCGCTCCGGCAGCATGGCGTGGCTGACGCCGGCCGACTACGAGCGACTGTCTACACTTGCGATCAAAACCATATGCGATCTACGCACGGTCCAGGAACGCACGGCCGAGCCGAACAAGTGGCGCGAGGTCGCGAACATCGACTATTGGGCGCGCGAGCATAGCGACAGTTTTGGTGAGCTGCGCAAGGTCATGATATCGGGCTTATCGACGCCCGAGATGGCTCGAGATGCAATGATCGAAGGCTACCGGCGATTGCCGTTCGAGCAGGCGCCGGCTCATCAGGCGCTCTTTAATCGATTGGTCGCAGGCGAGGTGCCGCTGGTGTTCAATTGTGCGGCCGGTAAAGATCGTGCGGGTACTGCCGCCGCCCTGATCCTGAGTGCGCTGGGCGTCCCCAGAGAAACCGTCCTGGAGGATTACGTGCTTACGGACCGGGTCGTCGATCTCGAGGCGATCTTCATGGACCGCAGGCGCACGAACGAGCTGACGAATCAATCGAGAGGTGTGGTGATGGCCATACTGAAAGCCGACGCCCGCTATCTGCATGCCGGGCTGGATGCCGTGGAGGCGAGACACGGGACCGTGGCGGGCTATGTGCGTGATGCCCTGGGGATTACCGACGAGGCTTTATTCGCCATGCGGGAAAGCCTGTTGGAATGAAGCCCCGGCTAGTCCTTGCGCGAAGTCTCTTGCCTGGGCTTGCAATGCGACATGCATGGTAGGGCAGATATCGAGGCAAGCGCTCGTCCGATCGGCGATAGTGAGGTATCCGATTTGACGAAGGGGAGGAGGCCGTGTCCGCACTGTGCGATCTGCGAGTCCTTGAGCTGTCGAGTGGTGTCGCGGCCGAGTATTGCGGCAAACTGCTGGCGGACTTCGGGGCCCGAGTCATCAAGGTGGAAGCGCCCACCGCCGGCGCCAAGACGCGCGCGATGGGGCCTTTCGCAGCCGGCGGTGAGTCCTGTGAAAGGAGCGGTTTGTTCGCGTATCTCAACACGAACAAGCAATCCGTGATGCTCGATCCGGCGAGTCCGGATGGCGATGAAGCCCTACGCTCCCTGATCCGTACCGTCGACGTGATCATCGACGATCATCCCAAAGGGTGGCTCGAGGCTCGCGGGATCGACCCTGCGAGCTGCCCGACACAACACCCGGCTCTCATCGTCTGCTCGATCACCCCTTTCGGCTACGAGGCACCGGCTGCGCTGCAGACTGCGCGCAGCATCAACGTGCTGCATAGCAGCTGGGGATATCATTCCCCCTGTCACGCCGATCCGGCGAAGCCGCCCCTGAGCGGGGTGGGCCGTTTTCTCCCGGACTACGAGTCGGGCCTCGTTGCGGCGCTCGCGCTTTCCGCCGCCGTCTACTGGCGGGAGAGCTCGGGCCGCGGGCAGTTCGTCGACGTCTCACAGCAGGCATCGATGGCGAGCCTGGTGGACTATGTTCTGGGCCAGATGGTCGCGGGAACCATGGAGGTGAGCGACCGCCGCCAGGCCTACGATCTGGGCGGCCCGGCGACGTTCTTTCAGTGCCGTGACGGATATGTCTATCTTTGGATGTCGGAGCCCGGACACTGGAAGGGGATGTCGACCTTGATGGGTGATCCGGCTTGGATGCGCGATTATCCGCAGCGCTGGTTGGAGCTCCATGTTACGCCGGAGCGCATCGATCGGTGCCGCGCGGAGATCGCTCGCTGGATGAAGGATCAGAGCAAGTCCGAAGTGGCGTCGCGGGCGCAGAAGCTGGGCGTGCCGCTCGTTCCCGTCAACACCATGGAAGATGTTTTCCGTTCATCGCAGCTGGAGTTTCGCAAGTTCTTCACGCAGATCGAGCACCCGACTCTCGGCAAGCTGCATTATCCGACCGTGCCGTATCGACTCAGCGCGACGCCGGCGCGAATCGAGCAGCCGGCGCCGCTCCTCGGGCAGCACACGGATGCGGTCCTGCGGGAAGTTTCGAGCGGACTCGCCGCCCGCAAGAGCGCGTTGCCGAGCAAGGCGGCCGCTGCCGATGCGCCGCCCGGCGGTCCATTGCAAGGTGTGCGAGTTCTGGAAGTCACCAAGATTTGGGCCGGGCCGTATACCGGGAAGCTACTGGCTTTTCTCGGCGCCGAGGTCATCCGGGTCGAGAGCTACGATTCGCTCGATGCGACGCGAGCCTTCGGCAACAAGGACATCAACGACGCGCCGGGGTTTCAGGCCATCAACCCGGGCAAGTACAGCGTCCAGCTCAGCATGAAGGGCGAGGAAGGACGCGGGCTCGTGCGGGAGCTCGCCAAGGTGTCGGACATTTTCATCGAGAATCTGCGCCCGGGCGCGGCCCAGCGGATGGGGCTCGGCTACGAGGCGTTGCGCGCGGCGAAACGCGACATCATCGCCGTCTCGATGAGCATGCATGGGAATGAAGGCCCGTTGAGCTATCAGACAGGCTATGCGCCTTGCTTCTCTGCCCTGGCGGGGATCTGTCACATGGCGGGCTACGAGGGCGGACCCCCGGTATTGCTCAACCAGCGCTATGGCGACTCGAGCTACGGCACGGCCGCCGCCTATGCCGCGGTCATTGCGCTGCTGCATCGCCGCCGCACGGGCGAAGGTCAGTTCGTCGACGTCTCGGCTGTGGAGTCGCTCACCGCGATGCTCGGCGATTGTTTCATGGATTATTTCGTGACGGGGCACGTGCCGGAGCGGCAGGGTGCGCGGCACTCCGAGATGGCTCCGCATGGCCTGTATCCGTGCACCGCTGGGGAGTGGATCAGCATCGCCGTGCAGACCGATGAGGAGTGGCGCGCCTTGTGCGCGGCCATGGATCAGCCGGCTCTTGCGGCACGGTTCCCCGATTTGCGTTCGCGTCGCCAGAATGCGCGCGAGCTGGACGACAAGCTCGCAGCTTGGACGAGCAGCCAGCCCGCCCGGGAGCTCAGCGACGAGTTGCAACGTCGCGGTGTTGCGGCATTCAAGAGTCTGAATTCCATCGATCTCGTCAGCGACGAGACGTTATGGCAGCGCGGATTTTACAGTCACGTCACCGACCGCGCGCAGCGCTCGATACCGATCGTCGGCGCCCCGTGGCGGATGTCCGCGACGCCGCCCGCGATGAGTCGTGCCGCCCCGCACTTGGGCGAACAGAACGATTACGTTCTCGGGGAACTGCTTGGCTTATCGGCCGAGCGGCGGCAGCGATTGGTGGCGGAAAAAGTCATTTATTAACAGCGTGTGGGGAAATAGAAATGGCGATCAAAGCTGAAGATCTCGTCAAGAAGGCGAAAGAATACATCGAGTACAAGAAGGACAAGAAGACCAAGATCGCCTATCTCACGCTCAACCGGCCCGACCATTACAACGCGACCACGGTGGGTATGCGGCTCCTGTACGGCGACCTCATACACCGCGCGAACATTGACGATAACGTCAAGGTTCTGGTGGTCCGCGGCGCGGGCGATCATTTCGGCACGGGCGGTGATCTGGATGAGCAGAGTGGTGCCTACGAGGGGGGCGGTGACCCTTCGCTCTTGCACGAATTCGAGATCGACGACCCTGACGTGAAGTATCCGAGCAAGGATGCGTTCCGCTATATCCACGGGCTGTGCGAGCACTACGCGAAAGCGCGAGGCGGCTGCCGGAGCCTGCAAGAGTTCAAGAAGATCAGCATCGTCGAGGCCAAGGGCTACTGCTATGGCTGGCATTTTTATCAGACCGGTGACGCCGACATCGTGGTGTCGTCCGAGGACGCTCTCTTCGGCCACCCTTCGTTTCGCTATGTCGGCGTTGCGCCGCGGCTGTGGACATGGCTGGAAACCATGGGGCTACGCAGATTCCAGGAAATGCTATTCACGGGGCGGCCGTTTACCGCGGCGGAGATGAAGGAATGTGGCTTCGTCAACAGCGTGGTGCCCCGCGATAAGCTGGACGAGGAAACGCTCAAATACGCGAGCGCGTGCGCGCGCACTCGGCCCATCGACATGGTGGCGGCGCAAAAGACCTTTCTGGAGATCTACAAGCAATACCGCGGCGAATACATGGGAAGCCTCTTGTCCGCCCAATTAGAAGGACTCTGGCCCTACATGAAACATGAGCCGGGCGATCTGGATTTTCGCGACGCCATGGGCAAAACCAATATTTCCAGCATCGTCAAGGATCTGGAAAACAGCTATCCGCCCGAGTGGCGCATCAGTCGCGGGGGACGCAAGAAAAAGTAGCCGGCGCGGAAAGGCGCCCGCCCGGAGGGCTTACGCCTGTACGGGCATCGAGGGTTCCCGCAAGCGGTCCGCGAACCAGCCGGCATACGGCGTGTTGCGGACGAGGCGACGGTTGTAATCCGGCGAGCCATCGTCCCACCACACATCGCCGCGCTCCCCGAGGGCTCGCTTGGCAGTGTCGACGCGCTGCCTCGCGGCCATGCGGTCCCGGGAATCTCGGGCTTCCAGAACCGCTCGTCGCGCGCTCATGAGCTCGCGCACGAGCGTGGCGTGCTCGGCCGGGTCCAGAAAGGGGTTGCTCAATCGCCAGAGCCGGCCGCGGATGACCAAGTAACGGCGGTCGGGCGTCCAGCAATCGTTGCGGGTCCTGATTACGCTCATGCATCCATGCTAACGTGCCGGCGGCGGACTCAGACATCGTGAGAAGATCCCCTTTGAGCGCAGGCTTTATCTGACACGGAGGGCGCGCCGCGCCAAAGCGAAAGCATGTCACCGTTGGAAGGATGGGATAATTTCTACGTGATTCTCGGCTCGGCCGCCGCGGCTTTGCTGGGGCTCACCTTCGTGGTCATCGCGCTGATCGCGGAACGCCGCGCGAACCCAGCGGGCCTGTCCGGCTACATCACACCGACCGTCGTGCATTTCGGGACGGTGCTTGGACTCTCCTGCTTCATGAGCATGCCGCACCAGAACGTCGTAGCGCTGAGTCTGGGCTTCGGCTCGACGGCGACGGGATTGCTGATCTATACGGCCGTCATAACTGCGAATTTACGCCGATTTTCACAGCAGTATGTGCCCGTGCTGGAGGATTGGATTTGGCATGTGATCTTGCCGGCGCTGGTCTACGGCATGCTGCTGGCCATGGCATTTTTTCTCTGGAATGAGCCCCGGGAGAGCATGTACGGCATCGCGTCGGCGTTGCTGCTGCTGCTGTTCGTCGGAATACATAACTCCTGGGACGTCGCGGTGTCGGTGACGGCACAGAGAAGGAAAGACGAAGAAAAAGAGCGGGCAGAAACACCCCGCTAGGGATGCAACAGTCCCGCCGGCCGCGAGCGGGTCGCCTCGACGAACAGCTCCGCCGTCGCGCGCGGCTTGCTGAGGAAGGGCGAATGCGAGGTGTCGATCTCGAGCGGCTCGACGCCCAAGCGCTCGATGAACCCTGCAGTCAGGCTCACTGGCGCTGCCCGATCGTGACGGCACCGAATGTAGCTGCGCGGCAGCTCGGCTTTCCAGAAGTTCCGCAGATGGATCGGCTCGAGCAAAAACTCCACCGGTGCCGGGCTGAGCCGCGCATAGGCCCAGCGCGCGCTGGCCTCGTCACAGTCGTGGTAGAAGAAATCACGTACCGCCTCGAAATCGCAGCATTCCATGCGGCCGCGGTCGTTCAGGCGGACGAACCGCATCATCCCGGTCTCTTCGGTCATGAGCTGGGTCTTGCCGCCGGCGTCGATTTCCTCCGCCGGGCGTCCGCCGCTTGCCTCGATCAACGGACGCCCTTCGAGCGGCAGCGCCGCGGCGAGGTAGATGATGTGGCCAACCTTCTCGGGCGCGGCGTCGGCAGCGAGCGTGACGTCATAACCACCGCCGGAGTGGCCCACCAGGATATCGCCGGGGTGAAGCACTTCGAGGATCGCAGCTCGACGGCCTTGCAGGGTCGACTCCTCGTCGCGGCGATCTCCGTGTCCCGGCAGGTCGATGGCGACCGCTTCGTGACCCAGGGCCTCCAGCTCGGGGACAACGCGGCTCCAGCACCAAGCGCCGTGAAACCCGCCATGGATGAGAATGAACCGCACGCGCGGGATCATAGCAGCGCGGGCGCAGAGCGCGGTGTCCCGCCGCCAAATTCAGAACTTGAAACGCACGCCGATGGTGGGGTTGATATTGGTGGAATTGAGATAGCCGCTCGCCGCGCCGTCGTGCACGCCGCTGTACATGGCGCCGACGTAGCCGTCAAAGCGAATGGTGAAATGGTAATCGGCATCGAAGGAGAAGGCGTCCAGGCTGCCGCTGCAGGTACTGTGCGCGGTCGTCGTGCAGCCCGCCTGTGCTCCCGTGCCGTAGGCGTTCTGGCTGTAACCATAGTAAGCCGCGGTCAGGTCCAGGCCGGGGCTGACCGTATAACGAACGCCGGTCCAATATACATTGACGGTCTTCGCCTTGTTGTAGGCATTGTTGTTGACGAAGGCGAGTACATAACCGCCGATATCGTTGAAGCCGGCGCTCAGGGGCCGCGTGGGATTCTCATACTTGATGTTCTCGTAGCCGGCAAAGAACTTGAACGGGTCCAGCTTGTAAAACGCCATGAGTGAATAGGCCGTGTTGTCCGAGATGGTCGCGGCGACCGCGTTCGAGATCGAATAGCCCAATGCCGGAAGCTTGGTGACCTGAGCGGCGGTCAGGTAGGTGGCGGTGATGGCGCTATTCTCTCTGGAATAGTAGGCGTCGATCGACGCGCCCGCGTAGTCGCCGCCCAGATTTGCCTGGTAGGCCGTGTTGGCCGAGCCGGTCGAATTGTTGAATTTGTAGAAAGCGCCGAGGTGCACCAGATCGTTGAACCCGACGGTGTACTTCACCGTCGAATCGAGCCGGTTGTCCTCTTGGGCGCCGCCGCCGGAATAGGTGTTGGAGGCGCCCAGCAGACCGAACGCCGTTGCATTGTAGTTGGGGTCGTACTCGATGACGCCCTCCATCAGGAGGGTCACTTGGCGACCGTAGGTCAGCTTGCCGAATCGCGCCGACTTGAGACCGACCCAGGCCGTTTGAAAGGCCTGCCCCGCCGAGCTGCCGTCGACGTTGACGGTCTGAGCGGTCAGGGATCGGCCGTTGTTCACAGCGAGCGACTTCAGAGAATCGGAGAGTTCACCCGATTGCGGGTTGAAGAAAGTCTCGAGTTGGAATACTCCCGACAAGTCCTCGTTGAGGGGTTCGATTCCCTGCAATCCGACTCGAGACTGGCCCATGTTGCTCGGGGTGACCCCGACCACAGAGCCGTTACTGTTCTGACGGACGATGTTTCCGCTGGCAGCGGGCCGATAAGGCGTAAATGGCGCACTGTGGGTATCGTACTGCACACCGAGATCGATCACGCCGTAGAGCGTGATGCCATGCCAGGTCAGGCTCTCGTCACCCGTGATGCCGGGTCCGGTCTTTTGCTGAGCCACCGCGGGGAGTGAGGCGATAAGCGCGGTCAATAGGACCAACGCCCGCCCAATGCGCCTAAAGGCAAATCCATTGGGTTGCCATCCAATTGTGTGATCCATCGAATCCCGTCTCCCATTTTTGTCGCGCGCCGCTGCAGATTCAAATGGTCATGAATTGCAGGCTTCCCGTCTAAGAATGAATGGGCATAACAACATGCAGAAGCTTCGGCGGCCGTGGAGCCAGGCATATAGCGCGCCGGCATGAGGGCATGCTCCGTTGCTATGCGACGGGAGCGCGAGGGTCTTTTACCCTGAACGCCCATCGAGACCAATAGAGAATGTTGCATGGCGGATGTTGAATTGCGCGGACTTCGCCTACCGGTCCAAGAGTCGCTATGGACGGAGTTGGTGCGCAAGGAAGACTGGTGGGCTGTTTGGATCAGCCTCGCGCTGATCGGCGTTGCCATCGCGAAATTCGCGACCGGCGGATCGCTGCAGTGGATTGCGGTGGCGCCGCAGAAATGGAACGACGTCGCCGAGCTGGCCGTTCAGCTGCGTCCGCAAGGGATCCGCTACCTCGCACTGGGCTTGTTGTGGGCGGTATTGTTCGGTACGGGCGCCGCCGCGCTGGGTTTGAAGTTCTCCAAGTTTCTGCTGGCATTTATTCCGTTGTTCGTCGCTGCGGCGGCCATCTATGGTCTCGGCCTGTGGTCGCAGGCCGCGCATTACAATCTGGAGCCCCCGCTGGTTGCCTTGGGTTCGGGGCTCTTGGTGTCGAATACCGTCGGCGCGCCGCGCTGGCTCGAGCCCGCGCTGCGGGTGGAGTTCTACATCAAGACCGGCATCGTGCTGCTCGGTGCGAGTTTGCCGCTCACGCTGCTTGCCTGGGCGGGACCGGTGGCGATCGTGCAAGCCGCCATCGTCAGCATCGTTACTTTTTCGGCCATCTATTTCAGCGCGGTGCGACTCGGGCTCGATCGGCGTTTCGCGGCAACCCTGGGGACCGGCGGCGCAGTCTGCGGCGTATCCGGCGCCATCGCCATCGGCGGTGCGGTGGGCGCCAAGAAGCAGGACGTTTCAGTCGCAATTTCGTTGGTGGTCGTGTGGGCCGTCGTCATGATTTTCGCACTGCCCCTGGTTTGCCGGAGTCTCGGCCTGTCGACGGGCGTCGCGGGTGCCTGGATCGGAACCTCAGAGTTTGCCGATGCAGCGGGATTGGCCGCGGCGCAGGCCTATGGCGGCTATGCCGGCCACGTTGCGGGAATCGCCGGGCGCTCCGAGGACGCCGTGGCCGCCTTTACGTTGATGAAAGTCATCGGCCGCGACGTCTGGATCGGCGTGTGGGCCTTCGTGCTGTCGCTCATTGCCACGCATCGATGGGATCGGATCGGCCTGCAAAGCCGGCCGAGCGCGCGCGACATTTGGCGCCGCTTTCCGAAATTCGTATTGGGCTTTCTGCTCGCCTCGACAATCCTCACGGTGGTGGCGCGGGGCTATACCTACGGGGAATACAAGAAAGAGCTGGTTCCCGTGCTGATCGCGCCGCTCCAGGTACTGCGGACGTGGGCGTTCACCTTCGCATTCCTGAGCATCGGATTGACTACGCGCTTACGCGAGTTCAAGTCCGTGGGCGCGCGGCCGTTCTACGCCTTCGCGATTGGCGTATGCGTCAATCTGGCCCTTGGTTTTGTGCTGTCCACCCGGGTGTTCGGAGATTTCTGGACGCGAGTCGGACAATGAGTGCCGGGGATACGCGCGTTTGCCGCACGTGCCGATACTTCGAGCAACAGGCTTCGGTCCTCGAGTCCTTGCTGCCGGGATTCTCTGCGCTCAGTTCCGCTTACGGCTCGGTCCGCTCGGCAGATGGGGTATGCATGCTGCGGGAACGATATCTTGCCGATTCCAGCAGCTGCGATTCCCACAAACCGATTCAGCCTGAAATTGGCGGCGCGCTCCGTGCTCTAGCGCGATAAAATACGCCGCGACCGCGGCGATCCTGCCGTCGGCAGCGAGCGCAGGGTATGAGTCAAAAGATTCGCGTCGGCATCCTGTTCGGCGGCCAGTCCGCCGAGCACGAGATATCGATCTTGTCGGCACGCAACGTGTTGGAGGCGCTCGATCCAACGCGCTTCGAGCCGCTGCTGATCGGGATCGACAAGACGGGCCGCTGGCTGATACAGGACGCGCAAAGGCTCCTGACGAGCGCGCGCGACCCGCGCCAGGTGCGCATCGAAGAGGGCGCACCCGCCCGGCTTCCCTCGGCGTTCGGAGAGCCAACGGTCCCGCCGGTCGCTCCTGCCTCGATGCCCGATGTGATCTTTCCGGTCTTGCACGGCACGATGGGAGAGGACGGGGCGGTTCAGGGCCTGCTCGAATTGGCCGGTATCCCCTACGTCGGCGCGGGTGTGCTGGGTTCCGCGGTTGGCATGGACAAGGACGTCATGAAGCGGCTGCTGCGGGATGCCGGCGTCGCCGTCGCGGATTTTCGCACCCTCCGGCGACGCTCGTTCGACCAGGACGCTGTGGGCGCGTGTCGTGAGTTGGCCACGCTCGGCTTGCCGCTTTTCATCAAGCCCGCGAATGCGGGATCGTCGGTCGGTATTACCAAGGTCGAGCGGCGGGAGGACCTCGAGCCGGCGGTACGCCACGCCTTTGAATTCGACAGCAAGGTGCTCGGGGAAGTCGCGATCTCGGGTCGAGAGCTCGAGCTCGCGGTGCTCGGCGGCGATCCGCCGACGGTGTCTGTGGCCGGCGAGATCATCGTCCGCCACCCTGACGGGTTTTACTCCTATGACGCCAAGTACATTGACGATAAGGGGGTCGAGCTCGCGTTGCCCGCGCGCATCGCCGCCGAGGTGCAGGCCCGAGCGCAGGCCATCGCCTTGAAGACCTTCGAGATCTTGGAATGTGAAGGCTTGGCGCGGGTTGATTTATTCCTGACCGCAGAGGGCAGGTTGTTGGTGAATGAGATCAACACCCTTCCCGGGTTCACCGCCATTTCGATGTATCCCAAACTCTGGGCGCTGTCCGGGCTGTCGCCGCGGGCGCTGGTTTCGCGGCTGCTCGACCTCGCGCTCGAGCGCGCGAAGCAACGCTCGCATTTGCGCCGCTCGATGTAATCGCATGCCCCAGCGTTCAGGCAGCGCCAATCTCCCTCTGCATTCCGGTCACGTACCCGCGTGGCTCGCCGGACGGATGGCGAAGCTCGGGCGCGTCATCGTCGAAGCCGTCGTGCTCGAATACGGGCGTGCGGAGCTGTTGCGCAGGCTTGCGCACCCCTTCTGGTTTCAGTCCTTCGGCGCCGTTATGGGGATGGACTGGCATTCCTCAGGCATCACCACGAGCGTGGTCGGCGCGTTGAAGCGGGGCCTCGCGCCGATCCAGCGCGAGTTGGGCATCTATGTGTGCGGTGGCAAGGGGCTGAAGGCGCGGCAGACGCCGGCGGAGCTCGCCGCGGTCGGCGACAGCACAGGGATGGACGCGCGCGCCCTCGCGACCTCGAGCCGGTTGGTGGCCAAGATCGACGCAGCGGCCGTGCAGGATGGATTCGATCTGTATTTGCACGCCTTCTTCGCGAGCATCGACGGCGGTTGGTGCGTGGTCCAGCAAGGCATGAACGAGGCGCTCAAAGAAGCCCGGCGCTATCACTGGCAATCGGAGAACCTCGGCGAGTTTTTCGATTCGCCGCATGCCGGCATCGAGGGACGCAACGTGGGCGTCATCGTCAATCTGGCCGATGCACGCGCGCAGCGCAGCCGCCTCGCCAGCCTGGAGCTCGTGCGCACGAATCCCGATCGCACGGTAGGCGTGCTTCGACACTGGCGCGAGTCGGGAAATCTCGCCCTGCCGCTCTTTCCCGAACTCGATGCCGCGCCGCCGGCTGCGCTTTCCCACCCGCACCTTGACTTGCCGCATCATCACGAGATTCGCGCGACGGATGTCTCGCTCAAACGTCTGCATGCGACGCTCGCGGCCGCGGCTGAGCGAGGGCCCCAGGATTTCGCGGAGCTGTTACTCCAGCCCGGCGTGGGGGCGCGGACCGTTGCCGCGCTCGCGTTTGTGGCGGAGATCGTGCATGGGGCGCCGTCGCGCTTTGCCGATCCCGCGCGCTTCGCGCTTGCTCATGGAGGCAAGGACGGTCATCCGTTTCCGGTGCCGCTCAAGGTCTACGACGCGACGCTCTACGTGCTCAAGCGTGCCGTCGAGCGGGCGCATCTCGGTTCGAGCGACACGCTTGCGGCGCTACGCCGGCTCGACGAGCAAGCGCGCCTGCTCGAGGCCCGGGCGATTGGACCGAGCTTCGAGGCGCACATCACCGGGGAGCGAGGTCGATCGGACTTCTACGGCGGCCGCCGCGTCTAGTAATATGGCAGGCGGCGTCGATGATTCTCAGCAACAACAGGGAGACCCAATGAGAACTCACTTGCGTTCATTATCCGCTCTGGCCTTAGGCGGCTTCTTGCTCGCCGCTTGCCATCAGGGAAAGTCCCCCGATCAGGTAGCCGCCGAAGTCGCGAAAGCGCAGGACAAGGCAAATGTGGAACTCGCGCGCGCCGAGCAGCACGCCGACAAGGATGTCGAGAATGCGGCCGGCAAGGTCGACGACAAGCTGGCCGCCCTCGACAACGACGCGGCCAAGGATGCCTACAAGGTCGCCGTCGCCAAGGCGGATGGCGATCACAAAGTCGCGCTCGCTCAATGCGACTCGGTGAGCGGCGATGCACAGAAAACGTGCAGGAATCGGGCCGATGCCGACTACGATGTGGCGAAGGCCAATGCGAAGGCTGACGAGCAGGCGCAGACGCGATAAGCCGAAGACTCGTGCCCCTCGGCCCCGTGGGGGCGCCTGGCCGAGCGCGCGCAGCGTGATGCGCTGATCGGCGCGCAAACCGGAAAACTGTAGACTAGAAATAACTAGAACTATCAAGCGTAATATACAGATAAATAAAAGATTATAGTTGATAGGCGCCCGCGCGTCGGGCGATTGCAGGACTCCGCCGACGGCAAGATGGCCGTCGGCGCCCTATAGGCAGGTGGCTGACCCGCCTACACTGCCCGCGAGCCAACAAACAAAAGTGAAAAAAGGGGAACAACATGCAAGGGCAAGTATCCCGACGCCTGCTCGGCCTCGGAACGGCCTTGACGCTGTGTATGACGTTCGCGGGCTGCCAAAAGGCGAAGCCCATCCCGAGCGCCGCGGACTTCGCCGCGGCACAGGCGGACGCCCAGAAAGAGATCGCGCAGGCGCATGTCGAGGCCAAGAAAGATGTGAAGAATGCCGCCAAGCTCGCGGGCGGCGATTCCAAAGACGTGGCGCTTGCCCGGGTGACCGGCAGTTTCGACATCGCCATGGCGAATGCCGACGGCGCTCACAAGGTCGCGATCGAGCAGTGTCTCACGCTGCCGCCGGCCGAGCAGCCGCCCTGCAAGGAGCGCGCGGACGCCGACTACCAGAGCGCGGCAGCCAACGCCAAGGCTGAGCGCGTCGCGCAGCTGCAAAAAGCATCGTAGAACCGCTTCGGCAACTCTCTCCACACAACAATAGGTATACCCATGCAAACTCAATTGCGATCAATCTCCGCGCTCACCGCGTTGGCACTCAGCGCTCTCATGTTGGCTGCGTGCCATCAAGCTAAGTCGCCCGACCAGGTGGCCGCTGAAGTTGCAAAGGCACAGGACAAGGCGAACTCGGAAGTCACCGGCGCCGAGCAGCGCGGCGACAAGGATGTGGCCAACGCAGCCGGCAAGGTCGGCGATAAGCTGACCGATCTCAACAACGACGCGGCCGGCGACGCCTACAAGATCGCCGTCGCGAAGGCGGATGGTGATCACAAGGTCGCGCTCGCGCAGTGCGATGGCATGAGCGGTGACGCGCAAACCGCGTGCCGGAAGCAGGCTGACGCCGATTACGACGCGGCAAAGGCCAATGCGAAAGCTTCCGAGCAGGCTGAGAAGCAATAGAGCGGCGCCTCGCGGGGTGCGCTTACTCCCCGAGCACGTGCAGTGCGACGCGGCGCTCGTGGGGGCGGCGGCGATGCTCGAATAGATAGATCGCCTGCCACGTGCCGAGGGTGAGCTGCCCGCCTACGACGGGAATCGTCAGCTGTACCTGGGTGAGGGCGGTGCGCAGGTGTGCGGGCATATCGTCCGGACCTTCGTCATCGTGCTCATAGAGAGTCGCATCTTCGGGCGCGAGGCGCCCGAAGAACGCCTCGAGGTCCGCGCGCACCGCGGGCGAGGCGTTCTCCTGGATGAGCAATGACGCGCTCGTGTGTGCGCAGAATAGTGTCAGGAGGCCGGTGACGATGGATTGGGCGTCGAGCCAGCGGCGCACCTCTGCGGTGATGTCGACGAGCCCGCGTCCTCGGGTGCGCACCGACAAAGCGCCGCTCGCCTGGCGCATGTGAGGCTACTCCTCGTCCGCCGCGGCATCGTGGCGCACGCGCGCGAGCGTCCGGCGTCCTGCGGTCAGAAACTCCAGAAAGGCGCGGGCCTCGGCGCTCGAATAGCGGCCGCTCGCGATCTCCGCGGCCGCACGCTCGCGCAGATTCCCTCCCCGAGCGAGCGTCTCGCGATACGCCTGCTTGATCTCCGACAGCACTTCGCGCTTCAATCCGCGGCGCCTGAGACCCACCATGTTCAGGCCGTAAACGGTGTTGCGCTCCGTCGCCAGGCAGAAGGGCGCGACGTCGCTCGAGATGCGGCCGCCGCCGCCGATCATGACACTCTCGCCGATGCGCACGAACTGGTGGATGACGGCACCGCCGCCGAGAAAGGTCCGGTCGCCAATGTGCACGTGACCGGCCAACAGCACGGCGTTCGCGATCACCACACGCTCTCCAATGCGGCAGTCGTGCGCGACGTGACAACCTATCATCAGGAAGCAGTCCGCGCCGACCGTGGTCGACTCCCCGGGCTTGGTCGCGCGATTGACGGTGACGTGCTCGCGGATCACGGTGCGCGCCCCGATATGCACACCTGACGGCGTCTCAGGCTTGAAACCGAGGTCCTGGGGATCGCCGCCGAGCACGGCATAGGGATGCACCACTACGCCGTCCTCGAGATGGCAGTGACGGCCGATGAAGGCATGCGCGTGAATCACGCAGCCCTTACCGAGACGGGCGCCTTCCTCGATGTGCGCGACAGGGTGAATGCTCGACGTCTGCTTCACCGCGCGTCCGCGTAAACTTTGACCAGTCGATAGAGAAAATCACGGCTATCGAGCAGCGATTGCACACTCACGTACTCGTTCAGACCGTGGATGTGCCCGAGGTCGGGGCCGACGAATATGGGCTCGATGCCGTACGTCGGGATGCCGGCGGCATTCAAGAACTGTCCATCGGTCGCGCCCGGTTGCAGAATCGGCACGACGGGAATGCCAGGAAACATCTCGGCGGCGATCTTTTGCACCGGGCCCAAGATTTCCGGAGTCAGAGGTGGGGGCGGCGAGCTCGGGCCGCGGGTCTCCAAAGTCATGACCTTGACCGCCGGGTCCGCGACGAGCTCCTCGAGCTTCGCGCGCACAGTTTCAGCCGCCACGCCCGGGAAGATGCGGCAATTGATATTGGCGCGCGCCCGCTGCGGCAGGGCATTGGTGGCGTGACCCGCATCGAGCATCGTGGCGACGCAGGTCGTGCGCAAGGTCGCGTTCCAGCTGGGGTCCTTGGCAGAGACAAGCGCGATGGCGGCGGTGTCGTTCGGATCCTTGACCAGCGCGCGCATCGCAGCGGCGACTTGGCTGTTGCCGCGAGCCGCTTGAATCGCCGCCATGCCGGTGAAGTAGGCACGACTCCCGTCGGTGAACTGCGCCGGAAACTCGTAGCTCTGGATGCGCAGGAGTGCAGCGGCCAGATGGTAGATGGCATTGTCTTTGACCGGCCGAGAGCTGTGTCCGCCGGGATTCGTCACCTCCAGCCGAAAGTTCTGCGCAGTCTTTTCGCCTGCCTGAATCTCGAGCAATACCCGGTGACCCTCGGCGTCGAGCTCGCCCGAGGCTCCCTCGTTCACCGCGAAAGCGGCATCGATCAGGTCGCGCTGGTGCGCGACCAGCCACTCTGCACCGTTGAATGCACCGGCAGTCTCCTCGCCGCAGGTCAGCGCGAGCTTGATGGTGCGGCGGGGACGAAAATGCTCCTGTTGGAAGCGCACCAGCGTGTCGACCCAGACCGCAGCCTCGGCCTTGTCGTCGATGGAACCGCGCGCGTAGAAGGTGCCGTTCTCCTCGACGAGCTTGAACGGGTCGCGCGTCCAGTCCTCACGCTTCGCTTCCACGACGTCGATGTGCGCCAGGAGCAAAACGGCCTTGAGCTTCGGATCGCGGCCGGGATACACCGCGACCAGTCCGCCCTCCTTGGGGTGATCGGGCGCCGTAAAGGGGTGCAGATCGGAGTCGGGGAAACCCGCCGCCTTCAAACGAGCCGCCATGCGCTCGGCGGCGAGCGTGCAGCTGCCGCTCGAGAGCGTCGTGTTGGTCTCGACCAGCTCCTTGTAAAGATCCCTGAAGGACGCCTCTCCCGAACTGCCGGCCGCAGCATCGAGGCTTATCAGTAACAGCAGACCGCCGGCGGTCACCAGGAGCTTGAGCATGAGTTCCCCAAAATGAGCATTGTTATTGCGACGCCGCCTATCATAATGCGCAAAACGTGGCCTGAGTATCGGCATGGCGGGGCGGACGCATGGTACCAAGTGCCGCCATGGAAGATCCGCTGCGATCGCTCGCTCGCCCATCCGAGGCACCCTGCCTTCGAGATGTGCCGCCGGATGATCTCGGGGCGCTGCTGCGCTCGCGGGTCCCGGTGATTGTCCTCGAGTCGCGCGACGAGCCGCAGGTGCTGAAAGCGCTTCTGCGTGCCTGCCCGACGCAGGCTTTGGGGGGCAGCGATTTGCCGCTCTTTCAATGGTCGGTGACGGATGGCCTGAAGCGCATCGACCGGGACGTGGGGGCCCCCCAGCGCACCATCGCCGAGCCGGCGGACGTGCTGCGCCACATTCGTGCGACCAATATCCCCGGCGTGTTCGCGCTGCTCGATTTTCATCCCTACGTCCATGACCCGACCCATGTGCGGTTGCTCAAGGACATCGCACTCGATTACGAGCGCTGCGCGCGCACCATCGTGCTCATCAGTTACCAGCTCGAAACCCCGCCCGAGATCGAGCACCTGACCGCGCGCTGCGCGCTCGCGCTGCCGGATCGCAACGAGCGCCGCCAGCTCATCGAGGATGTCGCGCGCCAGTGGATGCACAGCAATCCGAAGCAGCCGCTGCGCATCGACAAGCACGCGCTCGCCTTGCTGGTGGAGAACATGAGCGGCCTGTCGGGCTCCGATACGCAGCGTTTGGCACGCAAGGCCATTTGCGATCACGGCGCCATCCTCGCCTCCGACGTGCCGCTGGTGATGCGCGCCAAGTACGACTTGCTGAACCGCCAGGGCATCCTGCGCTACGAGCACGATACCGCACACTTCACCGATGTGGGCGGCTTGTCGAACTTGAAGTCGTGGCTGGAAAAGCGCTGCCCGGCATTCGATGGTTCGGCGCCGCAGCTCGACGCTCCGAAAGGAGTGCTGCTCCTCGGCGTGCAGGGCTGCGGCAAGAGTCTCGCGGCCAGCGCCTGCGCCGGCATTTTCAACGTACCGCTGCTGCGCCTCGACTGTGCCGCGCTGTTCGATAAGTACGTGGGCGAATCCGAGCGCAACCTGCGCGAGTCCCTGAGCACGGCGGATTTGTTGGCGCCTTGCGTTCTATGGATCGACGAGATCGAGAAGGGTTTCGGTACGGGCGATTCGGACGGCGGATCGTCGCGCCGGGTCTTGGGGGCCTTTCTCACGTGGCTGGCCGAGAAGCGCAGCCGCGTGTTCGTGGTGGCCACCGCGAATGACATCTCCTCGCTCCCGCCCGAGCTCGTCCGCAAAGGCCGCTTCGATGAGATCTTCTTCGTGGATCTCCCCGATCAGAAGACGCGCGCCGAGATCCTGCGCATTCACGCCGCGCGCCGAGGCATTACTTTAGACGCCGCATCGCTCGAGACGCTGGCCCAAGCGTGCGACGGTTTCGCGGGCGCCGAGATCGAGCAGGCCGTGGTGGCGGCGGTCTACAGCGCGAATGCGCAGCACCGCGCGCCCGATGCGCAGATTCTGCGCGCGGAGATGGCCGCGACCCGGCCGCTGGCCGTGGTCATGTCCGAGAAAGTGGAGGCCCTGCGGGAATGGGCAGATGGGCGCACCGTGCCCGCCGCCTAGCGGAATCTAGACCTATTTCGCACCGTTTTTCGGCGAAGCGGCCGATGATAGCCGGGTGCTGCCTGAAGACCGTCCCAAAAAGCCCCCGGTGTCCGCAAAGGCGTTCAAAGTCGCCAAGGCGCTGAGTCTGCCGCTGGCCCTGACACCCCCGCAGAATCGCGGACAAGCGGCGGCGTTTGCTTTCCTGCAAAAACTCGGGGACGACCTCGGTTCCGGACCGCTCAACTTGCCATGCTTTCCGGACGTCGTGCCCCGCGTACGCCAGGCGCTGGGCGACCCCGCCAGTACCTCGGACGACATCGTGCGCATCGCGGGGACCGAGCCGCGCTTGGCGGCCCGCATCCTGCAGACCGCCAATTCCGTGGTGTTCAATCCCTCCGGCGCCGCATTCTCCGATCTGCGCCACGCGGTGACGCGGTTGGGCCATCACCTCGTGCAATCCGTCACCATGGCCTTCGCCTTGCAGCAGCTCAGGGCGGAGCCCTCGCTCCGACCCATTGCCAAACAGTTGAACGCGCTCTGGGAAAAGAGCGTCGCCGTGGCCTCAATTTGTCAGGTCATCGCCGCCCGGCTGCGGGTTCCCACGGACAAGGTCTTTTTGACCGGCCTGCTGCACGGCATCGGCTATTTCTACATCATGGTCCGAGCGGGGGAGCGCGGCAGCGGTATCGATCTCGACAGCGCTTTCGTAGAGTTCGTGACCGAGCAACATCCGGCAATCGGCCGGGCCGTGATGGAAAAATGGGGCTTCGAGGTCGTGATGTGCGAAGCGGTCGGGCAGCAACACGACTATGAGCGAAAGTCCAAGCGTCGTGCGGACATCACCGATGTGTTGATCGCAAGCGTCCTGCTTGCGGATGCGCTGCTCGAGCGGCAGGGAGATCTGGCGCGCTGCGCCGGGGTGAATGCAATCGCCGCGCTCGGCTTCCGCGAGGAGGATCTGCGCGCCATCTTGCGGCACACCGAGCATACGCTCGCATCGCTGCGCGAAACCCTCGGCCGCTGAGCGGTCAGCATTTCTCCTACGAGATCCGTCGCGCGCGGCGGACGGTGCGTTACTCTTCGAACCCGTAGCTTGCGCTCATGCGCCGCGCGGCGCTCAACGAGGGAACGGACATGGACGGGGCAGTAATCGAGAGCGACGTTCCGGGCCGCATGGACCGGCTGCCTTGGTCGCGATGGCACGTGCGTATCATCGTGGCGCTCGGAACCTCCTGGATTCTCGACGGATTGGAGGTAACGCTGGTCGGTTCGCTGTCCGGTGTGCTTCAGACCCCGGCCGGCCTCTCGCTCACCGATCAGCAGGTGACGGGCGCCGCGACGGTCTATCTCGCCGGCGCGGTGATCGGCGCGCTGCTCTTCGGACGTTTGACCGACCGCCATGGACGCAGGCGGTTGTTTCTGGTCACGCTCGCGACGTATTCGATCGCGACTCTGGGAACGGCGTTTGCGGTGAACTATCTGTCGTTCGCGATCGCGCGGTTCGTTACGGGAATGGGCATCGGCGGAGAGTACGCGGCGATCAATTCGGCGGTCGATGAGCTCATACCCGGCAAGATTCGCGGCCGGGTGGATCTGTTTGTCAACGCCACTTTTTGGGTGGGCGCTTCCTTGGGCGCGGTCGCGACGCTGCTACTGTTGAGCAGCCACGGGCCGCCGCACGCATGGGGCTGGCGCCTGGCGTTCGGCATCGGCGGGGTATTGGGTTTCGGCGTGCTCATTCTGCGCCTGGCGGTTCCCGAGAGCCCGCGGTGGCTGATGCTGCGGGGGCGGGAACGGGATGCCGGCGCCGTGGTCGGCGCCATCGAGAGCGAGATTCGCAAGCACATCCCCGAGCTGCCCGCGGTCGAGGAGAAACCGCTCAGACTCAGGACCCGCGACCACACGCCCTGGGGCGAGATTTTCAAGCACATGCTCGGCCCGAGCCGCAGCCGATCCGTCCTCGGGCTGGTGCTCATGGTGGGGCAGGCGTTTTTCTTCAATGCGATGTTCTTCACGTTCGGCCTCGTGGCCAAGCAGTTCTATCATCGCAGCGATGCCTTGTTGCCTTTGCAGCTCTTGCCGTTTGCCATCGCGAGTTTTCTCGGACCGGTAATTCTCGGGCCGTTCTTCGATCGGGTCGGACGCAAGCCCATGATCACCGGCTCCTATGCGTTTTCGGGGGTCGCGCTCGCCGTCATCGCCGGGCTATTCGGCTCAGGGGTGCTGAGTCTGACCGCTCTCACCGCGGGTTTTGCGGTGATTTTCTTCGTCGCCTCGGCGGCGGCGAGCGCGGCTTATTTGACGGTGAGCGAGATATTTCCCCTGGAGATCAGAGCGCTCGCCATCGCGATCTTCTATGCCTGCGGCACGCTCATCGGCGGAGTCGGCGCGCCGCTCTTCTTCGGCAGCTTGATCGCCGGCGGCTCGAGAGCGCATCTCGCGCTGGGATATCTGCTCGGCGCGGCGCTCATGCTGGCGGGAGCGCTCTGCGAGTATCTCATCGGTGTCGAGGCGGCCGGCAAGTCGCTCGAGTCGGTTTCGCGGCCGCTGCAAAGCGCTTGACCTCAAGGGCACTTGAGCCTGTACGCTGGCGGTTCTCTGTAATCGAGGCCACGCCATGCTCAGCACGATCGCGCTGTTTTCCAGCTCTCGCCGCGGCGGGAACACCGGTCAGCTGATCGATCGCATTGCCTCGGAACTGAATATCGAAGTCATAGATCTCGCGGGCCGGCGCATGTCGTCGTACGACTACGACCACCGCAACCGAGATGACGATTTCGAGCCTCTGATGAGGCGGGTGTTGGCGCACGAACAAATCATCTTTGCAACGCCGATCTATTGGTACGCGGTGAGTCCCGGGATGAAAATATTTCTGGACAGGATATCCGATTATTTGGAGCTACCGGACCTTCTATGCGACGGCCGTCGCTTGCGGGGAAAGAACGCGTACGTAGTCTGCACGTCGATCAGCCACGACGCTTCGGGGCCGTTCATGGATGCGTTTCTCGAAACCTTCAACTATCTCGGGATGTACTTTGGCGGGGTGGCGCACGTCAATTGTGAGGAGGGATTCCTGCCGGCGATCCACGACTCGACGGCAGTCGCATTCGCGGCGCGGGTAAGAGCGGCCGCAATGGGGGCCCGATGATGGAGGACAAGCTCCTCGCCGAGCGTTGGCACAGGACACCTACGCGGTGGATGCGCGGCGATGTCGCCGCGCTCGCTTGGAAATGACACAAGCCGTTGTCCGCCCGTTTGCTGCCGGTGAAGGATAAGCATTCACGCGCTGCCGTGACATAAATTCGCCCGGCGGACGGTCTCATCATCACTATCAGCTAGGGAGTGCCCATGAACATAGTGGTTGGATCATTGATCGATTGGCCGCGACGAGTTGCGCAGCACTTGCTGTGGCTGGCGCCGCTCTTTGCCCGGATCACCGTGGGCTGGGTGTTCCTGTGGAGCGGGTGGGGCAAGCTCAACAACTTGCCGCAGGTGACTCAGAATTTCATCGACTGGGGCATCCCGTTGCCGCACCTCTTGACTCCGTTCACCTCAGGGATCGAGTTCTTCGGCGGTCTGTTTCTGCTCGTGGGTCTGCTCACTCGCATCTCGGCGGGCGCACTCGGCATCACCATGATCGTCGCCATCAAGGCGGCCAAGTGGGGCGACGTCGATTCCCTGGAAACGCTGCTCGGATTCGACGAGTTCGAATACCTCGCTCTGTTTCTTTGGCTCGCGATCGCCGGAGCAGGAAAGGTTTCGATCGATCATTGGCTGGAACGGTGGTATTCGCGCACGCACGGGCGGCCCGTGCGCAGTGCTCGTGCTGAAGCGGCGGGATAGGCTTGGGCTTGTAAGAATTACACATCCGCCGTGCGACCGGATCGGGTGATCGGTCCCAGGTAATCGGTTAATCTTTTGCGGATGTGCGCCGCTTCCGCATTCCCCGATGCCTCCCCGCCGGATTCCCCTCAGGTCCCGGGATTTCTCCGGGGTGGCGGTGAAATGGGGGCGCGCATGCGCGCGCTCGACTGGAATCGCACGCCGCTCGGCCCGGCGGCGGACTGGCCGCAATCGCTGAAAACCGTCGTGCGGGTGATGCTCGATTCCCGCTACGCGATGTGGATGTTGTGGGGGCCGGAGCTCACTTTTTTTTGTAACGACGCCTATCTGCCGACGGTGGGCATCAAACGCGACTGGGTGCTCGGCGCCCGCTCGGACAAGGTGTGGGAGGAGATCTGGCCCGACATCGGTCCGCGCATCGCGCATGTGCTCGAGAACGGTGAGGCGACCTGGGATGAGGGTCTGCTGCTTTTTCTCGAGCGCAGTGGATTTTCCGAGGAGACTTATCACACGTTCTCTTATAGCCCGGTGTACGACGACGATAGCCGCATCGCCGGCATGCTGTGCGTAGTCACGGAGGTTACCGAACGGGTGATCGGCGAGCGCCGCTTGCGCGTGCTGCGCGATCTTGCGGCGCGCGCGGCGGGTATGGAGAGCGTGCAGGAAGCCTGTGATCGGCTCATCGGTGTGCTCGGCGAGGATGCCTGGGACGTGCCTTTTGCCTGCCTGTATGTGCTCGGTGAGGACGGCGACCACGCGCGGCTGGCAGCCTGCGCGGGAGCCGTGCCTGCGCCGCTGCGCCCGGAGTCGGTCGCGCTCGACGATGCAAGCATCCCCTGGCCCTTGGCAACGGTGCTTGCGAGCGGCGAAACCCAATTGGTTTCCCTGCCGCGGGGCGTCCACTCCGTCACGAGCCCGCTTTGGAACAATGCGGTTTCCCAGGCGCTGGTGCTGCCCGTGCGGCGCCAGGGCTCGCTCACCGGCGTCGCCTTGCTCATCGTCGGCGTCTCGCCGCGGCGCGCGCTCGATGACAGCTATCGAGGTTTTTTCGATCTCATTGCCGCGCAATTCGCGGCGGCCATCGTCGATGCCCAGCAAAAAGAGACGGATCGGCGTCGCGCCGAGGCGCTGGCCGAGATAGACCGCGCCAAGACCACGTTCTTTTCCAACGTGAGCCATGAGTTCCGCACTCCGCTCACGCTGATGCTCGGACCCATCGAGGCGGCTCGCACGGATCCGGCCACACCATCACAAGTGCGTGCGGGGCTCGAGCTCGCACAGCGCAACTCCTTGCGGCTTCTGAAGCTCGTGAACTCGTTACTCGACTTCTCACGCATCGAGGCCGGGCGGCTGCAGGCCTCTTTCGAGTCCGTCGACGCCGCACTGTTCACGCGCGATCTGGCGAGCAATTTCCGCTCGGCGATGGAATCCGCCGGCATTGCATTCGAGGTGGATTGCCAGCCGATCGACGAGCCGGTATTTCTCGATCGGGAGATGTGGGAGAAGATCGTACTGAACCTGCTCTCGAACGCCTTCAAATTCACCTTCGAAGGCACCGTCGCGCTGCGCCTGCGGCGCGAGGGTGCCGAGCTGGCGCTCGAAGTCGCGGATACCGGGGTCGGCATTCCGGACCATGAGATTCCGCGGCTGTTCGAGCGATTCCATCGGGTCGAAAGCGCCAAGGGTCGCACGCAGGAGGGCTCCGGCATCGGGCTCGCCTTGGTCTTCGAGCTGGCGAAACTACATGGCGGCCACATCGAGGTCTCGAGCACGCTCGGGCAAGGCACGACCTTCCGCGTTCGAGTGCCGCTCGGCGCCTCCCATCTGCCCATCGACCGGATCAAGGGCGCTCGCTCGCTCGTCTCCGGAACTTCGAGCCAGGCTTATGTCCAGGAAGTGTTGCGCTGGATTCCCCGCGGCACGGGCACGCCGCTGGCCTTCGAAGAGATTCCGGCCGCGGCAGTGAATAGGCGCTTCTCGGCAATGCCCGGCGCCCGCATCCTGGTCGCGGACGATAACGCCGATATGCGGGAATACCTGCGCGATCTGCTCGCGCCGCATTACGCCGTCGAGACGGTAGCCGATGGGGAAGAGGCGTTGGCCGCCGTTGCGCGCCATCGGCCCGATCTCGTGCTCTCCGACGTCATGATGCCGCGCATCGACGGCTTCGCGCTCCTCAAGGCGTTGCGGGCCGACGAGTCGCTCCGCTCGATACCCCTGATTCTGCTGTCGGCGCGAGCGGGTGAGGAGTCGCGCATCGAGGGGCTCGCGGCAGGCGCGGACGATTACCTGGCGAAGCCGTTCTCGGCGCGGGAGCTTACGGCCCGGATCAGTGCTCATCTGGAGCTCGCGCGCGTGCGGCGCGAGGCAACGGCCGCCCTCGCCGAGAGCGAGGAGCGGCTGCGCCTCGCTCTCGATGCGGCTTCAATGGCCACCTTCGTTTGGGATTTGGAGACCGGCGTTGCGCAGCTGGATTCCCGCACGCGGGCGCTGCTCGAGCTGCCGCCGCAGAGCACGTTCACGGTTCAACAGGCGCTCGACACCATAATCAATTCGGCGGACAAGCCGATCTATCTCGAGGCGGTACGTCAGGCGCTCGAGCCGCGCGGGAGCGGAGAACTGCATGTCGATATCCGTGTGCGACATCCCGACGGCACCGAGCGTTGGGTCGAGATCACCGGTCGAGTGCAGTTCGCGGGCGGGGAGCGCAGGGCCGTGCGCCTCGCCGGCGTCGCGGTGGACATCACCCCGCGCAAGGAAGCGGAGGAGGCGCTGCGTCAGCGGACCCTGCAGAACGAGGCGCTCATCAATGAGGCGCCGCTGGGAATGTTCGTGATCGATGCGGATTTTCGCTTGCGCCAGATCAACCCGATCGCCGTGCCGGTTTTCGCCGGTATCCCCAACCCGCTGGGGATGGACTTGGAGGACCTGCTCCACCGCCTGTGGCCCAAGGATGTTGCGGATCAAGCGGTCGGTCAGTTTCGACGCACGCTTGCGACCGGCGAATCATACATCGCGCCGGAGCTCGTCGAGCAAAGGTCGGACCTCGGTGTGACCGAGGCTTACGAATGGCAAATCCACCGCATGCCGCTGCCCGACGGGCGGCCGGGCGTCGTATGCTATTTCCGCGATATCACGGCGCACGTGATGGCTCGAAATCGCCTGGAAGCGGCCGACCGTCAAAAGAACGAATTTCTCGCGATGCTCGCCCACGAGCTGCGCAACCCCTTGGCACCGATCCGCAATGCGAGCGAGCTGCTGGCGCGATCGCTCCCGGCGACCCCGCGCGCACAAGCGGTCGTGGACATGCTGAAGCGTCAGGTGAGCGTGCTCGTGCGGCTGGTTGATGACCTGCTGGACGTGTCGCGCATCACGCAGGGCAGGATCGTGCTCAAGCGCCGCGCCGTGTTGCTGGCCGAGATCATTGCCCAGGCGATGGAGACGGTCGAGCCGCTGATCGAGGAGAAGCATCACAAGATCTCGGTGGTGAGCTATCGGCCCTTGCGGGTGTATGCCGACTCGACGCGTCTCGTGCAATGCGTGGTAAACATCCTCACCAATGCGGCGAAGTACACACAGCCTCGCGGCGTGATCCGCGTGGAGACGGCGGAGGAGGCCGGTGAGGCCGTGCTCACCATTGCCGACAACGGCCCCGGCATCTCATCCGATCTGTTGCCGCATATCTTCGATCTTTTCGTGCAGAGTGCGCGCACGCTCGATCGATCTCAGGGCGGACTCGGTATCGGGCTGTCGCTGGTCAAGCGGCTGATCGAGATGCACGGCGGCCGTATCGCGGCCCGCAGCCCCGGTCCGGGCGAGGGGTCCATTTTCGAGATTCGCCTGCCGTTGTCCCTGCAGGACATCGAGACCAGCCGTGAGTCGCCGCTCGCCATGCCGGGCGCACGGATCCTGGTGGTCGATGACAATGCCGACGCCGCCGATTCGCTCGGCAGCCTGCTGCAACTCGAAGGTCACACCGTGCTGGTGACCTATACTTCGACTGACGCTTTGGCGAAACTCGCCGAATTCAAGCCCGACATCGTGCTGCTCGATATCGGGCTTCCGGAGATCGACGGCTACGAGATCGCGCGCCGTATCCGGGCCTCGCCGGATCACCGGCACGTCCGCCTCGTCGCTCTGACCGGCTACGGCCAGGCTGATGACCGGCAACGGGCCACGACGAGCGGCTTTGACGCCCATCTCGTCAAGCCCGTGGAATTTTCAGCGCTGCAGCGGGTGCTGGCTGCGCAGCCATCCTCGTCAACGGAGTGAATGTCCACATGCGTCCGCTATCGATTTTCGTAGCTTTATGTGGTTTGCTCGCGGCCTGTGCCTCCTCGGGACCCGTCATGCTAGGCCCTGCTCGGCCAGCCATTACGCCCGATCAAGTGAAACTCTACTGGAGCCCTCCCGCAAACTTCGAGCCGATCGCCGATCTCAACGCCTCGAGCCACAGCGTCTTCCAACCCGGTGGGCAACAAGCCATGGACAAGGTCATTGCCGAGCTGAAGGTGGAAGCGGCCAAGCTTGGCGCCAACGGGCTGATGCTCGAGGGTTTCTCGGACGCGCAGACCGCATCGGTAGGCACCGGCATGGGCTCACAGTCCTACTCGGGGAATACGGCGGTAGGCGTGAGCGCCGGCGGCGCATTCGGCGTCTTCAAGAAGACAGGCAGAGCGCGCGCGATCTTCGTGCCGCCGGGGTAAAGCCTGCCGGCGGGCGGCCTGTAGGCGAGATGACAGATTGCGCAGGACTTGCGCCGGGCGAGACCCCTATGTAGACTTACTACCATGGGTAAGACGACCGGCAACGTGCGCATGTCCCTCCAGACCCTGCGGGTCCTGGAGTCCTTCCTCGAAAATCCGCTCGAGCAATTATCGGGCGCGGACGTTCATCAGCGCTGCCGAATTGCCTCGGGTACTTTGTATCCCATATTGCTCCGGCTCGAGAGCGCGGGATGGCTGGTCAGTCGATGGGAGGGCATCGACCCGTCCGCCGCCGGGCGCCCACGACGCCGGCTTTATCGTCTCACGTCCACGGGACTGAAACGGGCGAGCGAAGTATTCGCGAGTTTCAGTCGGGGGGTTCTCGCATGAGCCGGACGACCGAAGCACTCGCCATCGCATTGGTCCGGCGCGCCGCGCGCGCCGCGCGTGCCGCGCGTGCCGCGCCCAACTCCCTGTCTGCGCGCCTGGAAGAGGAGTGGCTTGCGGATATGCATGAGCGCACGCGGCGATTTTTGGCGGTCTGATGATGGCGGGGACCAAGCTCCTGAAGCCGGCGGAACCGCCTGCCCTGCAGCCTCGCGTCATCGATCAGCCGCCGCTGCAGATCAAGCCACCCCCCGTGGCAGTTTCATGGGTTCATCCTCGAGCCACCCAAGATGCCCCCCATCGTGCTGGATCCCCCCAAAGACGACACCGTGCCCAAGGTCGCCCTGAGCCCAGACCCTCCCGGGCCGCCCTTGCTGGGTCCCCCGATGAAGTTAGCTCCGGCAGCGGACGTCTCGACGCCGCAGCCGTCACACTAGCCAAGGCCGGCTCCGGGCATTATCGGCCGACGACCGAAGACGGCCATCCTGTGTCTGAGTGTTATCGCGTCAAAATCAGATTTCAGTTGCGCAATTAGCCAGCTGCAACTGCGCTCCAGAACGACAGAGCGCAGTTGCCATTCGCTAACTCGGCTCAATCCTTAGGCTGAGTCTGCGACCCGTTCTGCGTGCCGGTGGCCAAGTCTTGGCCTTGCTGCTGCAGCTTCTGCTGCTTCATTTCGTTCTTGCAGGTGGTCTGCATGGCCTCGTGCGTCATGCTGCTGTTGGTGGCCCTTTGGCGCGCCATGCACTGCTTCATGGTCTCCGCCTTGTTGCTGCTGCCGGAATTGCTGTAGTCGGTGCCGCCCGGCGTTGACTGAGCGGATTGTCCGGATGGTGCCTGGTCCGATTGAGCGACGGCATAGGAGCCGGCCGCGAGTAGACCCGTGAACGCCGCGCTCATTAATATGCGTTTCATTGCATTACCCCTTTACGATTGCCGGTAGTGACGCATACGATAAAAAGCCGCGGCCGCCCGTGCTATCAAGAAGCGCCGCTAGTGGTTGTCTCCTGCCTCCTACAGCTGGGGTTTGGGCGCATTTTTGGTCAAGCGGCGTGGCAGCGTTCCGCGGAGAGCGCCGTGCCGCGGGGAGATAAATGATGCGTTCGCGATGAAGCATTGGGGTCTGGCTTGCTGTGTGGGGTGGCTCATGAGTCTCGGAAGCGGTGACGCGCGTGCAGCGATACCCCCAGAGGACTGGCATGTCGCCGTCGTCAACGATCACCGCCTGTATTACGCCGTGCAGGGGAGTGGACCCACGTTGGTGCTGTTGCACGGAGGCGGCGATTCGGGAGAACACTCGTTCGAGCGCCAGCTCGATTTCCTCTCCGAGGAACATCGTATCGTCGCACCCGACCAGGTCGGGCAAGGCCGAACGCCCGATGTGCCGGGACCCCTGAGCTACACGGCAATGATGGAGGATACGGTCGCGCTGCTGCACAAGCTCAAGCTCAAACATGTGGATATTGTCGGATTCAGCGATGGCGGCATCCTCGGGCTCATGCTGGCGGTCCAGCATCCGGAGCTGGTCCACCGGCTCATTATCAGCGGGGTCAACATTGCCCCGGAAGGATTGAATCCCGATAGTCTGGAGGACTTGCGGGCCAATCAAATCCCGAAGCCGACGACCATCGATGAGAAGCTGGCACAGCTGTGGCTCACCTCGCCCACCTATCAGCAGCTGAATCTCGAGTTGCTCGAGAAAATTCAGCAGCCGGTCCTGGTGATCTCCGGCGATCGCGACGCCATTACGCTGGAGCACACGCTGAAAATATTTCACGCGCTGCCCAACGCCGAGCTCTGCGTGCTGCCGGGGACCGACCACATGACCTTCTCGAGCCGATCGGAGTGGCTGAATCCCATCATCGGCGAATTTCTCGATCGCCCTTGATCGCTGCGGGGCTTGGCAGACGGACTGCGAACGCTATAGTGTTCGCGGTTCACGAGGATCGAGAAGTATGAAATTCAATTGCGCCAAGTGCCCGGGCTATTGCTGCAGTCATGGACGCATCGCGGTCAGCGATTACGACATCAGCCGCCTGGCCCGGTTCTTCGGGATCAGCGCGCGGCTCGCGCGCCGCCGACTGAGCTACCGCTATCGAGCCGGCGACGTCGACGAATACATTCTGCGGCACCATAAAGACCACATCTACAAGTCTGTCTGCCGGTTCCTGGACCGGGAAACGCGCCGCTGCACGGTCTACGACGCTCGGCCCAACGTGTGCCGAAAATATCCCTATGGCAATGCCTGCGGCTATTACGATTTCCTCGCGTTCGAGCGCACCCACCAGGACGACGAGGATTTCGTTCCGACCGCTTGAGAGAAACCGCGCTCAGCCGAGCGGTAGGCGGTGGGGCCGCACCAGCATGTGCCAGTCCTGGTGCTCCTCGAGGATCAGCGACAACGCGGATTCCACGGCGCCCCTGACGAGCTGTGCGACGACGGCCGCGTCGTGCACGAAGGTCACGCTTCCGGCGGCGAGTCTGCGCACGGCCGGCTCGGGCCCCATGGCGGCTTCGCGAATTCTGGCAACCGCCAGCCGCAGATCCTTCGCCAGCCGATCGGATGCGACCTCCAGCCGGTAGGCCTCGGACTGCGCGAGCGCACCGTGGAGCGATGCGCCGAGGGCGGGAAAGAACGTCGTTACGATCGACAGATACAGCGAATGCAGAATGAGGTGCGTCAGGGCACCGAGGGCCGTGAGGCCGAACAGCCAGATGTTGACCGTGTGAATGCGATGCTTGAGCACGTGCTGGCGCAGCGCCACCGAGCGGTGATAGTGCTCCTGGCCCTCGAGGATACTCGCCGCCCAGTCGGCATAGGCGGCGACGAATTGCGGATCGGCCCACACGGAGGCGAGCGCCTCGCGCAATTCTGCCTCGTGACGGCGGCAGAGCGTGGTCACCTCACGGTTACCGCGCAAATTCTGACCGGGATCGAATACGCGCAGATACCAGTCTGCCTCCTCGACGTTGTGCCGGAAGTCGACCAGCGGGGCGAGTATCGGTAAGTAGCCGATGAGCTCGGCCGTCGTGCGCGCACGCAGCCATTCGCCCTGCCAGTCGTGCCGATGCCCGATCCAGTAAACTGCGGCGACCGCGCTGATGATCAGCACCTCGCCGAGCGCCCAGATGCCAAGATAGGGGTGCAGGATGTGGCGGCTGTCGTCCCACCCCAATGCCAGCGGCAGTACGGCGAATAGCACCGCGACCGCGCTCAGCAAATAGATCAGCCAGAAGCCGCTGCGGTAACGCTCGCCGAAATCTAACGCCCGCTCATCGTAGCGGCGGCGCTCCGGGTCCAGCTCCCGGATGACGGAACTCAGGGCGGCGGGCGCCGGGGCGATCGGCGGCGCGCTGCGTCGGCTTACGGGCGAGCGGAATAAAAAGACCTTTTCGACGAGCCGGTGCAGCACGGGACCTTAGCTCACAATCTCGTAGGTATTGCCGAACACGAGCGGGGAAACGATGCCGAGGCTGCCATCGCCGTAGTCGACCAGCCAATCGCCGGCGCGCCCCGTGAGCTCCGACACGCCGTCGCTCAGAATCACCCGGAAGTGCTCGTCCATGCGCAGCGCGAGCACCTGATAGGGTTTGGCGCGGTAGCGGCCGGCGCTACCTTCGACGGTGGGTGAGACGGGGGTATATTTATCGGAGAAGTGGGGCCGGGAGACTCGCCAGTGCTCGCCGGAGGTGCCGGTGAGGATGGCATCGCCCGGCTTCGCGCGCACCGCGCCTTCGGCCGTGCGCACGATGCATGCTTCGTCGGCAAAGCGCACGTCGATCTCGCGTGCGAGCTTGCGGGCGATCACGTGCGAGGGCACATCTCGAACGGCACTCGAAAAGCCCGGTTTGCCGGTACAGCGGAAAATAGGCATTTCGCTCATGTCGTCGGATCTCCGTTGCCTCATTATAGGCAATCGCGGGGTTTGGCAGCATCGCATTGCGATGCCGGGCGCGTGTCTGGCAAACTCGAGCCCTGCGCCTGCCGCACCGGGAATGAAATGAATTTGCTATTGCGAATCAACCTCGCTCTCGGGACCGCGTTCGTCCTCGCGGCGCTCTTGCTCGCCTTTGTATGCTCGCGGCTCTTGGAGACGAATGCTCGACAGGAGCTGCTGCGCGAAGCCGGGCTGATGATGGATAGCGCGGTGGCGACTTTCGCCTATACGTCCGAGGAGATCCTGCCGCTGCTGCAGGCGCCGCTGCAGTCGACCTTCCTGCCTCAATCGGTGCCCTTCTACGCGACCACGCAGAATTTTCTGAAGCTGCACGCGCAACATCCGGAGTACTCGTTCAAGGAGGCTACGCTCAACCCGACCAATCCGCGGGATCGCGCCATGGACTGGGAGTCGGACCTCATTGAGCGGTTCCGCAATTCGGCGACGTACCAGGAGATCGTCGGCGAGCGCGATACGCCGCTCGGCCGCTCGCTCTACCTCGCACGGCCGATCCGGGCCACGGCCGAATGCCTGACCTGCCACGGCTCGGCGAGCGCCGCGCCGGCGACACTACGCGCTCGCTACGGATCGAACAACGGATTCGGCTGGCAGGCTGACGAGGTGGTCGGAGCTCGAGTGATCTCGGTGCCGCTCGCGGCTGCCGAAGCCGATGCACATCGGGCTCTGCGAGGCATCGTGATAGCCATCGCCCTGGTGTTCTCGCTGCTGCTTTTGCTGGCGAACATCCTCGTTTATGGGCTGACCGTGCGCCCGCTGCGCCGCATCTCGCGCATCGCCGACGCCTTGAGCCGCGGCGAATCGCCGGCCGAGCGTTTTCCGGGCGGGGGGAGCACCGAGATCACGGCGCTGGCACGCGCCTTTGAGCGCATGCGTATCAGTCTCGAAAAAGCCTTGAAGCATCTCGAGCCTTGAGCCATGCGCGCTGAGGTTTTCGTATCGTATTCGCAGCCCGACCGCTCGCAGGCCTTTGAGATCGTGTCCCAGCTCGAGGCCCACGGCATCAAGGTGTGGGTTGCACCTCGCGATATCGCTCCTTCGGCTGAGTGGGCCGCGGAGATCATCGAGGCGATCGGGGCCTCGAAGATCATGGTGCTGGTGTTCTCTGGGGCGTCCAACAGCTCGCCGCAGGTGCGCCGGGAAGTTGAGAGGGCGGTCCACCGGCAGGTGCCTATCCTCACCGTGCGGACCGAGGACGCGCTGCCGACGAAGAGCATGGAATACTTCCTGAGCGCGCAGCACTGGCTGGACGCCTTCCCCCCGCCGCTCACCCGCTATTGCGAGCAGCTTTGCCGGGAAGTGAGCGTGCTGCTCGGTGCAACGCCGGTGCCGGGGGCATTGACCGCAGTCCCGGCCCCGCGGCAGACGCCGCTCGCCTTCACCGACGAGGAGCTCGGGTCCTTGCAAAGGCGTTTGGCGCACCATGTGGGGCCGGTCGCAGGCTATCTCGTCAAACGCGCGGCGGCGAGAGCATCGAGCTGGACCGAGCTCACTGCGCAGCTTGCCGCCGAGATCGACGCGCCGCCCGCCCGGCAGGCCTTTCTCGAGGGCTGCCGGGCTCGCCTGTGAACATCGCGGGAGTCCATTATCGGACCATCTGGCCGACGGCCGAGGGGTCCATTCGCGTCATCGATCAGTCGCGGCTGCCTTTTGAGTTCAGCCTATTGGAGCTGTCGACGGTGGACGAGGCTGCGCATGCGATTCGCAGCATGGCGGTGCGCGGCGCTCCACTCATCGGTGCAACCGCCGCTTATGGCCTTGCGCTGGCCGCGCGTTCGGATGCATCGGATGCGAGTCTCGACGCTGCCGAGCGACTGCTCGCGGCCACGCGTCCCACGGCGCACAACCTGGTCTGGGCGCTGCGCCGCGTGCGCCACGCGCTGGACGGGCGGGCCCTGCCGGAGCGTTGCGGGGCGGCTTTCAGTGAGGCCGCCCGCATCTGCGAGGAGGATGTGGAACATTGTCGTCGCATCGGATCGCACGGTCTCGGGATCATTCGGCGGCTCGCCGCCCAAGGTGATCGCCCCGTACAAATCCTCACCCACTGCAACGCAGGCTGGCTCGCCTGCGTCGACTGGGGGACCGCGCTCGCACCCATCTACATGGCGCACGATGCAGGCGTTGCGGTTCACGTCTGGGTGGACGAAACGCGGCCGCGCAATCAGGGCGCGTTGCTCACCGCCTACGAGCTCGCGGCACATGGCGTCCCACACACCGTCATCGCCGACAATGTGGGTGGTCATCTCATGCAGCGGGACTTGGTGGATCTGGTGCTGGTCGGGAGCGATCGCACGACCTCGACCGGAGATGTTTGCAACAAGATCGGCACTTATCTGAAGGCGCTCGCCGCTCACGACAACGGGGTGCCTTTTTATGTCGCCTTGCCGGCGAGCACCATCGACTGGTCGCTGGACGATGGGCGCGCCATCCCCATCGAAGAGCGCGCCACCGCGGAGCTCACGCAGATGACCGGCCGAACCGCGGCCGGCGTGCTCGAGACGGTGAGAGTTGTGCCCGAAGCGAGCCCGGCCGCCAACTACGCGTTCGACGTGACGCCGGCGCGATTGGTGACGGGCCTCATTACCGAGCGCGGGATCTGCGCGGCGAGCGCCGCGGGCCTATTGACGCTTTATCCCGAAAAGTCCCCGGCGGAAAGCCCGACCTGATGAACCGCGACCAGGAGCTGCGCCGATCGATCGTCAGCGGATGCCGCAAGCTCGCCGGCCGCGGCCTCACCCCCGGCGTATCCGGCAACGTCAGCGTGCGGCGGGATGCACGGGGCTTTTTCGTGAGCCCGACCGGCATGGCTTACGGGGGCCTGGAGCCCGCCGATATTCCGCTGGTAACTTTCGATGGGCACTGGTACGGGCGGCGCCGTCCCTCGAGCGAATGGCGCTTTCATCGCGACATCCTCGCCTCCCGTGCCGAGATCGGCGCGATCGTGCACACGCACTCGCCGCACGCCACCGCGCTCGCGTGTACCGGGCGCGCGATACCCGCCTTTCACTACATGGTGGCGGTTGCGGGAGGCGCCGATATCCGCTGCGCGCCGTATCACCTCTTCGGCTCCCAGGCGCTCTCCGATGCCGCGCTCGCCGCGCTCGACGGGCGGCGCGCCTGCCTGCTGGCCCATCACGGTGTGATCGCACTGGGCGAGGAGGTGGGCGCCGCCCTCGCGCTCGCCGCGGAGGTCGAGGATCTGGCGATGAAGTATTGCGCGGTGCTCGCGTTGGGGGATGTCGAAATTCTGGGCGCAGACGAGATGGCGCGCGTGGTCGATAAGTTTCGCACATACGGACGGCAGGACGTCGCCGAGCCGGATCTCGAATTCGGCGGCGATGTGCCGCCGGCTGCGGCGGATCCTGGATGACGGACAGCCCGTACCGCGTCCTGGATGCGGACTCACTCCCCGCGTATCTCGCCAGTCTCGACGAGGTGCGCACGTTGCTCGACGGGCCGCCCGCGGCGTGGCGGGTGCGCGAAGTGGGAGACGGCAATCTCAATCTGGTCTTCATCGTCGAGGGCCGCACGGGCTCGGTGTGCGTCAAGCAAGCGCTGCCCTACGTGCGCGTGGCAGGACCGGGCTGGCCCATGTCGCCGCAGCGCGCCTACTTCGAGCAGGCGTACTTCCGTAGCGTCGCGCCCTTCGTCGGCGCCGCGATTCCCAAAATCCATCACTATGACCCGCAGCTGCAGTGCATTGTCATGGAGCGGCTCGCGCCTCACATCATCCTGCGCCAAGGCCTGATCGCGGGGCGGCGCTACCCGGGCACCGCCCGCGACATCGGCGAGTACGTGGCGCGCGCCTGCTTTTTCACCTCGGACCTCGCGCAGCCGTTCGAGCGAAAGATGGACGGCATGGCGTTATTCGCGCGCAACCAGCCGCTGCTGCGTATCACGGTCGATTTGATTTTTGCCGAGCCGTATTTCGCAGCGGAGCGCAACCGGCACACCGCGCCGCAACTCGACGGACCGGCGCGCACGCTGCGGCTCGACGGTGCGGTCAAGATCGCCGCCGCGGGTTTCGGGCACAAGTTCTTGAATTGTCCTCAGGCGCTCATACACGGGGATTTACATTCCGGTTCGGTCATGGTGACCGACGCGGACAGTCGCGTCATCGACCCGGAGTTCGCATTCTACGGACCCATCGGCTTCGATCTCGGCGCATTCTTCGCGAATTTATTGCTCAGCTGGTATTCACAGCCCGGCCATGCGACGGGCGCAGACGATCGCAGCGCCTACCGCGACTGGATTCTGGAGCAGGCGCGGACTTTTTGGACGACGTTTCACGACCGGTTCGTGGCGCTGTGGAGAGAGTCCGGGGAGGGCGATGCATACTCGCGCAAAATGTTCGGCGAGCGCGGCGATGAGACGGCGCTCGCGCGGGCACGAGCCGACTTCATGAATAGGCTCTTCGCGGACATGCTCGGCTTCGGCGCTTGCAAGATGATCCGGCGTGTCCTCGGATTCGCGCACGTGCTCGATCTCGACGGCATTGCCGATATGAACATGCGCGCGAGGTGCGAGTCGGCGGCCCTCGCCATGGCGACGACCTTGCTCAAGGCGCCGGAGCAATTCCGCTCGATGGATGATGTGATCGATGCCGTGCCGAGGATGGAGGGATGACTGGAATGCGGGAGATAAAATGAAAATCGTGGCGTCCTCGATGTTGCCGGCATGCCTCGCGCTCGCCTGCCTGACGGTCATGGGCGGAGCGAACGCTGAGGACGCAGCCAAACCGCTGTACGGGGCATGGGGGATCGATCTGACCGCCATGGACCCTCAGGTCAAGCCGGGCGATGATTTCAATCGCTACGCTTCCGGAGCGTGGTTGGCGCGCACCCAAATCCCGGCCGACAAGCCCATGGCCTCGCTGCGCTACGAGATGACCGACCGCACCCAAGCGCGCCTGCATGATCTGCTGGAAGCGGCGGCGGCGGCGGCGGCTGCCGCGCCGCCGGTGTCGCTGCAGGACAAGGTCGGACTTTTCTACAAGTCGTTCATGGATGAGAGGCGACTCGACGCCCTGGGCGCGGAGCCCATCGAGCCGGAGCTCAAGACCATTCGGGAGGCGCACGATCGCAAAGACATCGCGGTGCTCATGGGCCGCAACAACGATGAGTTCTACGGCTCCACGTTCTCGCTGGCCACCGATGCGGATCTCAAGGACGTGAGCCGCTACGCCGTGTACGTAAGCCAGGCAGGCCTCGGTCTACCGGACCGGGACTATTATCTCAAGCCCGGCTTCGCGGCGCAGAAAGCCGCCTATCAGCAGTATGTCGCCCAGCTGTTGACCCTGGTGCATTGGTCCGATCCGCAGGCGAGCGCGGCCGCCGTCGTCGCCTTCGAGACGCGCATCGCGGAAATGAGCTGGACGAAGGCCCGGCAGCGCGACGTCGAGGCGACTTACAATCCGCAATCCTTGCAACAGCTCGAGGCGCTGACCCCGGGATTTCCCTGGCCGGATTTTCTAAAGGCGGCGAAGCTGGGCGGTATCGGTCGAGTCGTGGTGGCCGAGAAGAGCGCATTTCCAAAAATTGCCGCCGTCTACCGGTCGACTCCGCTCGAGACGCTGCAGGCGTGGCAGGCGTTCACCGTGACCGACAACGCGGCCTTTTATCTCTCGAAACCATTTTCGGACGCGCGCTTCGAATTCCGCGACAAGGCGCTCTCCGGCCAACCCGTCGAGCCGGTTCGCTGGAAAAGAGCCGTGCGGGCGGTGGGCGGAGGAGACTGCACGGGCGAGCGCGTCGATTGCTTCGGCAACATGGGATTTGGAGTGGGCGAGCTGTATACGGGGCGATACTTTCCGCCGGCCGCGAAGGCCAAGATCGAAGTGCTCGTCATGAACGTCAAGGCGGCGATGCGCGCCCGACTCGAAAGGCTCGATTGGATGAGCCCGGCGACCAAAGCGGAGGCGCTCAAGAAGCTCGATACCTACCAGATCAAAGTCGGCTATCCCGATCACGCGCGCGATTACTCGGCGCTGGTGATCCGCGCCGATGATCTCGTAGGCAATGTACGGCGGGCCGCCGAGACCGACTGGCTGTTTTATACGTCACGGCTGCATGGGCCGGTCGATCGCTCCGACTGGTCGATGACGCCGCAGACCAATGATGCCTATAACGGATCGTTGCGTGACATTGTCTTCCCCGCCGGCATTCTGCAGCCGCCCATGTTCGATCCCGCAGCAGATCCCGCCGTGAATTACGGTGCCATCGGCGGGGTGATCGGACACGAGCTCACTCACGGCTTCGACGACGAGGGTCGCAAGCTCGATGCGGCGGGGCAACTGCGGGATTGGTGGACCGCGGCGGATGCCGCAGCTTTCGAGGCGAGGGCCAAAAGGCTCGGCGCGCAATACTCGAGCTACGAGCCTCTCCCCGGGGTGCACATCAACGGCGATTTGACCCTGGGTGAGAACATCGCCGATCTGGGAGGGGTGAACGTGGCGCTCGAAGCGTATCGCCGCTCATTGAGCGGCAAGCCGGCTGTGGTGCTCGACGGCTTCACCGGCGATCAACGCGTGCTGCTCGGCTGGGCGCAAGTCTGGCGCGGCAAGGTGCGGGATGACTATGTGCGCAAGCAGGTGGCCTCCGATCCTCATTCGCCGCGTGCCTTTCGCGTCATCGGCCCCACGCGCAACGTCGATGACTGGTATACGGCCTTCGGAGTAAAGCCTGGGGATGCCTACTACCTGCCTCCCGGGCAGCGCGTCCGTATTTGGTAGTGCGCCGTCACTCGAGCTTTTGGTTCTCGCCGATCACCCCGGCAGGAACGCCTGTGACCGTCGCTTTCGCCGCGGCGAGCAGGTAAGAGACCGAGCCCGGGGCGACCCAATACTCGGCGCGCTCGATGCTCACGCGAAGCAGCGCCAAGCGATGGTCCTCGGGGCCGTCGGGATAGTACGCTCGCTGTTCGATGCCCCAGAGCTCCTTGGCCTTCTGCGGGTCGCGGAGGAGGGTTGAAGAGCCGCTCACCGCCACGTAAGTATGCTGACGGGGATCGGCGTACCCCAGCGCCACACGGACGTCGTGGTGCATTTCGTGCACTTTGGGGCTGCTCCAATCAGTGAAGAACCAAAGCGTGTCGTGCCCCTGCAGCTGCAGGGTCTGCACCGGGCGCGTGTGGAATTGCCCGTCGAGATCGACGGTCGTCAGCAGCGCGACTCGAATATCGCGAATGAGTTTTCCGAGCTTGTCCCAGTCGCCTTGCAGGGCGTGAATTTTCGTGTCTGGCATGAGGCGACGTTACCCACGCGGATGAGGCAGGAGCAAGAGGTTCGGATGACATGTCGACAATTGACAAGTGACATGTCAAACTCTGTCCAAGATTAACGGAGGGACCATGCGGGACGCCCGAGCCAGACTGCGCCCCGCTCACGGGGCCGCCGAAGCACATGAGGCAGCGCCGGTCACACTCAACGATCGGGCGTACGAGCTCCTTCGTCTCGAGATCCTCACGTTCCGACTGCGGCCCGGCGAGAAGACCTCCGAGCGCCTGCTGATGAGACGCTACGGACTCGGGCTGGCCGCAGTGCGCGCGGCACTTCCGCGCCTCGTGCAGGAGGGTTTCGTCGAAAAGTCTCTCGATCGCGGCACGATCGTCGCGCCCCTGACGCTGCGCGCGGTTCGAGACCTTTATCAGATGCGCTATTTGCTCGAGCCCGAGGCGGCCAGGCTGGCGGCGGAGCGGGGGATGGACGCCGCGCACATCGAGCGGCTCGATCGGTTGCGACAGGCGTGCGATGCTCGATGGGCGGACGAGAACGAGGCGCTCACGCAGGTGCTGCTCGCCAATCGAGACTTCAACTCGTCGATCGCCGAGTCCACGGGCAACGCGCTGCTCGCTCGCACCATCGCTCATCTACAGAACCTGTCGCTACGCGTCCTATTTCTGGGCACACCACCGCGGGAAGCAGCGCGGTTCTGGAGCACAGGACCCGCCAAGATTCGCGAGGCCATCGTCGCACGCGACGGCGATCTGGCTCGAGAGCTGTACCGGGCGGACCTGGCCGCGGGAGAGCGCTGGGCCACGCGCGTCATCATGGCGCTGCCCGAGATCGAGAACATCAATCTCGCGGAATTGACCACGACGCGCTCGAAAGAGGCCGCGGCCGAATGAAGCAAGAAGAGTCCAAAGATCGGAGCACCCTGCCATGTCCCTGCACTCACCCGCGGTGAACCCGCGCTACGCCGTGTTGTTCGACCCGGTGCGAATCGGCCCGGTGACCGCGCCGAATCGTTTCTATCAGGTCCCCCACGCAAGTGGCATGACGAACGCCTTGCCGCATGTGCGCGCGCGCTTTCGCGAGACGAAGGCGGAAGGCGGTTGGGGTGTGGTATGCACCGGCGCCGTGTCGATTCACCCGAGCTCTGACGATGCGCCGCTGCCGTGCGCCACGTTGTGGGACGAGAATGACGTGCGCTCGCATGCGCTGACGGTCGACGCCGTCCACCGGCACGGATCGCTGGCAGGCATCGAGCTCTGGCACGGCGGGGCGTCGGTAATGAATCGTGCGAGCCGCATGGCGCCGCTGTCGCCTTCGGGCGTGCCGTGGATGGCGACCCACGTCGGCTTCATGGGCAATCAACGCCCGCGCGCGATGGATGAGCGCGACATCGGGAGGCTCCTCGCGTGGCAGGCCGAGGGCGCGCGCAAGGCGCGGCGTGCCGGATTCGACATCATCTATGTGTATGCGGGTATGGGGTATCTTCCATACGAGTTTCTGCTGCCGGAGTACAACCGCCGCACCGACGCTTACGGCGGCTCGATCGAAAATCGTGTGCGCCTCGTGCGGCAGCTGATCGAAGTGACCCGCGAAGCGGTGGGCGGCCGTGCGGCGGTGGCGCTGCGCATCAGCCTCGAGGAGCTGCGCGGCAGGCCGGGACGACACGCGGAGTCCGAGGCGCACGAGGTCGTGACGCTGCTCGCGGACTTGCCGGATCTCTGGGACGTCAAGATGGACTCGAGTCCCACGGACTGCGCGCCGTCGCGCTTCTCTCCGGAGGCGAGTCACGAGCCGGTGATCGACTTCGTCAAGCGTTTGACCTCGCGTCCGGTGGTGGGAGTAGGGCGCTTTACATCGCCCGACACCATGGTCTCGCAGATCAAGCGCGGCATTCTCGACCTCATCGGCGGTGCGCGCGCCTCCATTGCGGATCCCTTCCTGCCCAGCAAAATCCGCGAGGGCCGCGAGCAGGACATCCGCGAGTGCATCGGCTGCAACATCTGCATCTCGAGCTGGCATGACGGCGTGCCGGTTCGCTGCACTCAGAATCCCACGGCAGGGGAGGAATGGCGTCGCGATTGGCACCCGGAGCGCGTTGCCCGCGCCGCGAGCGAGGCCTCTGTGCTCGTCGTCGGAGGAGGTCCCTCCGGCCTCGAATGCGCGTTGACCTTGGGACGGCGCGGCTATGCGGTGACGCTGGCGGACCGTGCGCGGGAGTTCGGCGGCCGCCTGCGGTTCGAGACCCGGCTGCCGGGACTCGCCACCTGGGGCCGCGTGCGCGATTGGCGCCTGGCGCAGCTCGCGCAGTTATCCAATGTCACGCTGTACCCCGACAACGAGCTCGATGACGAGCAGATTCTAGAGCTCGAGCACACCCACGTCGTCGTCGCAACCGGTGCGCGATGGTCGCGGATGCTCTACTCCGCCATGGAGGTGCCGATCACCGAGCTCGATGTACCCGGGGTGTACACCCCGGACGATGTGGCCGCCGGCGCCACCCTCGAGGCGCCCATCGTGGTTTTCGATTTCGACAATTACTACCTGGGCGGCGCGCTCGCGGAACATCTCGCGGCCCTCGGCGGACCGGTGAGCTACGTGACGCCGGCGGGATATGCGTCCGCATGGACTATCATGACCAACGAGCAGCCCCAGGTGCATCGTGCCCTGGCGCGCGCCAACGTCACCCTGCATACCTTGAGCCGGGTGGATGCCTTCGACGGCGCGACCGCGACCGTAAGGAATCAGTTCACGGATTTCGAGACCCGATTGCCCTGCCGATCGTTGCTCATCGTCGGATTGCGGCGGCCGAACGACGCGCTCTATCACGCGCTCATGGCGCGTGGCGATGACCTCAGCTCAGCCCATATTGCATCGGTGACCTGCATCGGAGATGCGAGCGCTCCGGGCGCCATTGTGCACGCCGTGCACAGCGGACATCGCTACGCGCGCGCGCTCGACATGCCCGACGCGGAGCTTTATCGGCGCGACTTGCCGATCACCGAGGCAGCCGCAAGCATCTACGCAACGGAACCTTGATCGCATCAGGGCGAGACGTGATCGGCTCGGCGTGAGCATTCTCTGGCACAGGGCAGCGGTGGTGGAGGGGGTGGAGCAGGCGGGGCCGGTGCCCCGGCGGGTTCGTCGGGTACGGCGGGCCAATCAGGTACCACACCCGGCTCTTCTTGAACGGCACGAAGGCGGTGAGCGATAACGAGATCAGAGCCCGCGTCCGGCGAACTACGAGGAGCGCTGAGCGTCCACTCGCCAGGGCTTGCCGAAATAGATCAATTGCACGTGCAACCAATTGCCTTCGCGCTCGACTGTGGTCGGCAAAAACGCGCGCTTGCCGCCCAGCCCCATGGTTTCGGCTACGCACATCTCATCGGTCGGGGCCGCTGCGACGATGCGTGAGGCGGCGAACTGACCCCCGAGCGCGCAGGCATCGAGCGACAGCCACTGCTTCGGGTCGAACTCGGAAGCCTTCACCGATGCCAGCTCCACCGCAGGCGTCAAGGTGTAGGGGATCAGCTCGAGCATCTTGTGGGGCGCGGAGCGGGAGAGATTCATCGCCCAGATTGCGTCGAGGGACGTGTCTGATCCGGCCAGCTGTGCGACCTCCGGATCGACATCCATGTGGACGCGCCAGATCTGCCAGTCCTGTTGCGACGTGGGCTCGATCGTGATCGTGACATGCTGCGGCGGTGGTGTTTGACCGCTCGTCTTGCCGAGCTGCACCTGCGCGGAATTATCGTAGCGGCCCGCCAATGATGAGCTGATCTCGGCGACCGTCGCACCGCTCGCTGGATCCTTGGAGTGGGCCGACGGACACGCTGCGAAGCCGGCAAGCAGCAGCAGGCAGCCGACAGCGGACCTGCTCGCGGGCGCATGTTCGATGGGGTGCAACATCCAATTCTCCAGGACAGGCGATCTCGGGGTCGCCGCCACAGTCTACGCCCCGCAGGAGGGCTTGCCGACTCCTGCGTCCAGTGGTCAAATCCAGCCGAGAGCGCCGACCACGATGAGCCAGGGAGCCAGAACCATTCCGAAAGTTGATTGGAACAAGGCTTTCGAGTTCACGTGGCGGATCCTCGTCTTCATTGTCGCCACTGGAATCATCATCATCGTCTCGACCAATTGGAACCGCTGGGAGGGCGGGGCCGGCTGGCAAACGACGAATGATGCCTACTTGCAAGCGGACTTGACGCCCATATCCGCCAAGGTCGGCGGCTACCTGCGCGAGCTGCCGGTTCAGGATTACGAGCGGGTGCACGAAGGCCAGGTGATCGCGCAGCTGGTCGATGACGACTACCGGGCGGCCGTCGCACAGGCACAAGCGAGCATTGAATCGGCGACCGCGCAGTCCGAGGCTCTGAAGGGGCAGCAGGAGCTGCAGTTGGCGACCATTGACGCCGCGCGAGCGGTGGTTGCGGCCACCACGGCCTTGGTGGCTCAGAACGACCGCGACGTCGCGCGCCAGGAGCGATTGCTGCAAACCGGGTCTTCTTCGATCGAGGCTCGGGAGAAACTGGAGACCACACGGGCGCAGCTGATCGCGCAGCTCGCGCAAAACCGGGCGCAGGCGACCGCCGCGGAGCGTCAACTCCCCGTGCTGCGCGCGCAGCTGGCGCAGAGTCAAGCTCAGATCGCCTCGTCTCAGGCAGCGCTCGTGGTGGCCAAGCTCAATCTGAGCTACACCACCATCACCGCGACTCAGTCGGGGGTCATCGGACAGCGGCAGGTGAAACCGGGACAGCTGGTGGGCGCGGGCACTCAGATCACGACGCTCGCGCCGTTGCCGAATGTCTGGGTCATCGCCAATTACAAGGAGACCCAGCTGACCCACATGGCGGTCGGCCAAAAGGCAGAAATCACCGTGGACACCTTTCCCGGCCACACGCTGCGCGGCCATCTGCAGGCCTTCTCGCCGGCGTCGGGAGCGGAATTTGCGCTGCTGCCTCCCGACAACGCGACCGGTAACTTCACCAAGGTCGTGCAGCGCATCGCGGTGAAAATCCTGATCGACGATGCGGACGGCCTCGCGGATCGGCTCGAGCCCGGCATGTCGGTCGAGGCGAAGGTCGACGCCCGAGACGGCAAGCGCTGATGAACACCACGGCGCCTGCGGCCGGTTCCGGCGTAACCGCGCCGACTCTTGCGACCCCGCCGACCTCCATACCCTGGCTGGGTCTCCTTGCCGTGCTCATGGGGACGTTCATATCGACACTGAATGGGCGCTTGTCCACGTTCGGTCTCGCGGACATACGGGGCGCCGTCAGCGCGGGTTTCGATGAAGGCGCCTGGATCACGACGGCGCAGACGGTCGCGCAAATGTCGGTCACGTTGGCCGCCATCTGGATGGGGGCGGCGTACGGCCCGCGGCGCGTCTTGATCGGTGCGTCCATCGCGTTTGCGCTGATATCGCTGCTGACACCGTATTCGGCGTCGTTGCCGATGCTCCTGACGCTGCAGTTTCTGGGCGGCCTGGCGTCGGGATGCTTCATACCGCTGACGCTGAGCTTCATATTGCTCAACACGCCGCCCAAGTACTGGGCGTTCGGCATTGCGGTGTACGCTCTGAATCTGGAACTGTCCCTCAACATCTCCGCGTCGCTCGAGGGCTGGTACGTGGAGCACCACTCCTGGCGCTGGATATTCTGGCAGAATGTTCCGCTCGCGCTCATCATGTCCCTGTGTCTGCACCGCGGGATCGCGCAGAAACCCATCACGGTGCGTCCGCCGCGCGATATTTTTGCGCTGGTCTTCGGCGGCTCCGGCTTGGCGTTGATCTATGCCGCCTTGGATCAGGGCAATCGACTGGACTGGCTTCACTCGGGACTCATATGCGGTCTCTTGTGCGCGGGCGCGTTACTGCTCGTGGCATTCCTCGTTCACGAAGCCGTGACGCCGCAGCCGCTCGTCAATCTCAAAGTGCTGTTCGCTTCGCCCTTGCCGTTTCAGTTCATCTTGATCGCATTCCTGCGGCTGACCATTCTCGCGACGGCCTATCTGATCCCGCTCTATCTCGGCTCGGTGCGCGGCTATCGCGACCTGGAAATCGGGGAGACGCTGATCTGGATCGCAGTTCCGCAACTCGTCGTATGTGCACTGGCGGGCTTTATGCTGCGCCGGACAGACGCCCGGCTGGTGACCTCGATCGGATTTCTTTTCATCAGCGTCGCGTGTCTCATGGTGGCCTATAACCTGACGCCCATCTGGGGGTCTTTCCAGTTTCTTCCCTCGGCGTTGTTGCAGGCTGTCGGCCAGAGTTTTGCCTTGTCGGGCGTCGTTTTCTTCGGCGTTCTGCACTTAAAACCCCAGGACGCCCTGACGTTCGGCGCGATGCTGCAGACGGCGCGGCTCATGGGCGGGGAGATCGGCTCGGCCTTCGTCACCACGCTCGCGCGGGTGCGCGGGCAAGTGGCCTCGAATTTGATCGGGCAGCACGTCAGGGTGGGAGATGCCGACGTGATTCAGCGCGTGCACGCCTATGGTGCGGTGACGACCCGCGTCATCGACCCCACGGGCGCCGTTCAGCGCGGACAAACGGTTCTGGGCAACGTGGTGCGCATTGCGGCAACGACTCAAGCCGTCATGGATAGCTTCGTCGCCGTCGCATTCCTGACGGCGGTGATGCTGATGTTCGTGGTGTTCCGAAAAGCGGCGCCCACGGGCCCCGCGTCGCCCCCGCCGCTCTTTCCCATGCGCGAGACGCAAGGATGAGCGCGCGCGTGCGCTGGGGCGCCCTGGTGCCGGCGGCCCTGGCAGGCGCGTACCTCGCGGCCTGCCGGGTCGGGCCGAACTACCACGCCCCGGCGCTGCCGCCGAAGGCGGAGGCGCCGATGGTTTCCTTGAACGCGGCGGCGGAGACGACGGCAACACCGCCCGATGCGTGGTGGCGCCTGTACGACGATGCGCGGCTCGATCAGCTGGTACAGGAGGCGCTCACGGCGAATTTCGATCTTGCGGCGGCCGATGCCAATTTTTCGGCTGCCCGCGCGGCGCTGTCCGCCGTGCATGCCAATCGCTATCCCTCCACCGGGATTGTTGCGGGCGGCGTTTATGGCCGTGACGCCGTCACGGACGAGATCTTGGAGCTGCAAGGCCAGCGCCCCCAGACGATCTGGCTGTTCGAGGATTTGTTTCAAGTGGCTTACGAGGTCGATCTGTTCGGCCGGGTACACCGCGCCATCGAGGTGGCGAATGCGAACGCCGACGCGGTGGCCGCCGCCCGCGACGATGTGAGGGTCGTGGTCGCGGCGGAGACCGCGCGAGCTTATGCGGCGGTGTGCGCGCTGGGCGAGGAGATCGACGTCGCGCACCGCTCCCTCGATGTGGTGTCGCATCAAGCCGATATCACCACCCACCAATACGAAGCGGGCGGCAACTCGCAATTTGATGTGAAGCGGGCGGAAGCGCTGGTGGCGGAGGTCGAGTCCAGTATTCCGACCCTCGAGGGCCAACGGCACGCCGCCCTGTTCGAGCTCACCGCGGTGCTCGGCCGAACGCCCGCTGAGGCGCCGCGGGACATCGAGGCCTGCAGGCGCCCGCCGCAGCTGACGGCACTCCTGCCGATAGGCGACGGCGCAGCACTCATCCGGCGCCGTCCCGACGTGCGGCAGGCCGAGCGGCGGCTGGCCGCTGCGACCGCGCAAATCGGCGTGGCCACGGCGGATCTGTATCCGACCATTCGCTTGGCGGGTTTTTACGGTGGAGCGGCCGTCCAAGTCTCCCAGCTCGCGACGAACATTGGCGAGACCTGGGGTATCGGTCCCTCGATCAGCTGGACGTTCCCAAACCAGGCCGGCCCGCGCGCCCGCATTCGGCAGGCCAAGGCCGCTCAGGTGGCCGCGCTGGCGACTTTCGACTCCGTGGTGCTCACCGCGCTCAAGGAAACCGAGCAGGCGTTGGCCGTGTACGGCGCGGCGCTCGACCATCGGCGATCGCTCGTGCAGGCGCAGGATAGGATTACCACGTCCTTCGATATTGCGAAAAACGAATTCCTGGCAGGCGGCGTGAGCAACCTCGATGTGCTCACCACCGAGCAATCCCTGGTCGCTTTGAATGCATCGGTCGCCTCGGCGGATGCCGAGATCATCCAGGATCAGATCGCGGTCTTCAAGGCTTTGGGCGGTGGCTGGCGCGAGGATCAGACTGCTGCGAAATGAGGTCGAGCGCTCATGCTATGGATGCTGGCGTCGCTGTTTTTCTTCTGGTGCGCGTTTCGCGAAATCCGCGGCAGCATCGTTCCGCGTTCCGGCTACGACCATCCCACGCCGATTACCAAGTCCTATCTCGCCATCGTGCTGGCGCTCGGCGTGCTTCTCGCGTGGACCCCCGTGCACCGTTGGTATTTCGAATGGTTCCTGTCGAGAATGGCGACCGCGCTGGCCGACAATCACCGCGCAAGCGTTCATTGCAACACGGCCTTCGATACCATGGTCGACCCCGACATGCTGTTCGCCGGTCATGCGAATCCGCGCACCGGGAAGATCGGGATCCAGGCGCCCTGGTGCGACATTCTGGCGGCCTACTTGCATCATCCGGCCCGCGCGAATCAACGCGAGCTCGACAGCCTGGATATTTTTACCCATGAGAGCATGCATATCCGCGGCGAGATGAACGAGGCGCGAACCGAATGCCAGGCGATCCAACGAAATTACCGCTCGGCGAAGCTCCTGGGAGTGCCCGACGCCGTCGCCAAACAAAACGCCCTCGACATTTACAACATCAGCTACCAGCAACGCGGGAAAATAGGCGGAATGCAGAGCGCCTATTATTCAGATCAATGCGCACCGGGGCTCAGCATGGACGAACACCTCGCGGATTCGACTTGGTCGACTCCCTAGGGCGGCGCTTGAAGTTCCTCTCGAGCCTGTCCTTGTTGATGCTCGCCGTGGCGCAAGCGTCAGCTGAGAACGCGGGGTCGGCTGCGGGCAGCGTGGAGTTGCTCGTGCTCGGCTCGGGCGGTCCCGGCGCCGAAGGTCGGGCGTCGTCGAGTTACGTGCTCTTCGTTGAAGGAACACCGCGGATCCTGGTCGACGCAGGTCCGGGCTCCTTCGCCCGCATGGGCGAGGCGCACCTCGATCTCGATCGGCTCGACGTCGTTTTGCTCACCCACCTGCACGTTGATCATGCCGCGGAGCTACCCGGCATCGTCAAGGCGCGCGCCGTGGCGACGGCGCACCCGATCCACTTCGATGTCTTTGGCCCTGGCGGCCACCCGGCACACGGCGAGGTTCCATTTTTCCCGTCGACGCGCCGCTTCATGGAGATTCTGTTCGGCCCCAATGGGGCGTTCGCCTATCTCAAGGACTTCGCGGCGCCGGTGAGCTTTACGGTGACGGATTTACCTCTGACGGCTCGCGCTGTCGAGCCTGAGGTCATCTACGAGCACGACAACGTCACCATCCGCGCCCTTCGGGGTCATCACGATGATGCACCCGCGGTCATTTATCGAATCGACGTCGGCGGCCGAAGCATGGTGTTCAGCGGCGATATCGATGCCCAGGGACTTCCGGCGCTCGAGCGCATTGCCCGTGGTGCGGATCTGCTGGTGTTCGATGCGGTGGTGCTCGATCCACCCGGCTCGCCGGCCATTCTGTATTCACTCCACAGCCCGCCGCGAGCGATCGGCGAACTCGCCGCCCGCGATCACATCGGTCACTTGTTGCTGAGTCATCTGTCACCCGCGGTCGACGAGAATCGCCCTGCGGTGACCGCCTCGATCGCCACTCACTACGCCGGCCCGGTCGCCTTTGCGGGCGACGGGTTGCGCGTGAGGCCTTGAGATTTCCACGGTGTTTCCCTGCAGAGAGCCGGTTGCCGCGGGTTCACCCGGATCGCCCTGTGCACGCCACGCGGAGCCCTGGGTACTGACCACGACCATCCTCGCTTCGAGTATGGCGTTCATCGACGGTACCGTCGTGAACGTCGCTCTGCCTGCACTGCAACGCTCGCTCGGCGCGACGCTCGCGAGCAGCCAATGGATCGTCGAGGCCTACGAATTGATGCTGGCCGCTTTGTTGCTGATCGGCGGTGCGGCGGGCGATCGCTATGGCCGCCGTCGCGTGTTTGTGATCGGCGTGCTCGTGTTCATCCTGGCCTCGATGATCTGCGGCCTGTCAGTCAGTGTCGGCATGCTCATTGCGGCACGGGCCCTCCAAGGGGTGGGCGGCGCTTTGCTCATTCCAGGCAGCTTGGCCCTATTGAGCGCTTCGTTCGACCCGGAAAGGCGCGGACGGGCCATCGGGACCTGGTCTGGATTCACCGCGATCACAGGTGCCTTTGGTCCGGCATTGGGCGGTTTTCTCATCGATCACGCCACTTGGCGAAGTGCGTTTTTCTTGAACGTACCGCTGGCACTTGCCGTGTTGGTATTGACGCTTCGATACGTTCCCGAGAGCCGCAACGACGCCGCGTCCGGGCGGATCGATGGCTGGGGCGCTGCACTCGCGGCCTTGGCCTTGGGCGGCCTGGTCTACGCCCTCATTGCTGCGCAGACCGCCGGCTGGTCCGACCCGGCAGTGCTGGCGGCGCTGCTTATCGGAGTGTCGACGCTCGCCGTATTCTTCGTGGTCGAATCGCGTCAGGCGGCACCCCTACTGCCGCTGGGTCTGTTTCGCTCGCGCGATTTCACCGCAACGAATCTCTTGACGCTGTTGCTCTATGCCGCGCTCGGCGGAAGTCTATTTTTCCTGCCGCTGAATCTCATTCAGGTGCAAGGCTACCCCGCGGCCGCCGCGGGCGCGGCGCTGTTGCCCTTTGTGCTGCTGATGTTCGTGTTGTCCCGCTGGGCGGGCGGCCTGGTCGATCGTTATGGCGCCAAGCGGCCGCTGGTCATCGGGCCGACCATCGCGGCAGCCGGGTTTGCGTTGTTTGCCATTCCTCACATCGGGGGAAGTTACTGGACGACTGTCTTCCCCGCGGCGCTGGTGCTCGGCTTCGGAATGACACTCACGGTCGCTCCGCTCACCACCACGGTCATGCAAGCGGTGGATCCGGCGGTAGTCGGGGTCGCTTCGGGCGTCAACAATGCAATCGCCAGCGTGGCCGGTTTGCTGGCCATCGCGAGCTTGGGAATGGTCATGTCGGGCACATTCAACACCACCCTGCGACAACGCCTCGATGCGGCGGCAGTCCCGGCGGCCATCAGCGAGGCAGTGACCCTGCAGCGCGCCAAACTCGCGGCCATCGAACCGCCCGCGGGAGCGAGCGCCGATCTACAAGCCGCCGTGCGCCGCGCGGTGGATGAGGCCTTCTTATCGGGGTTTCGCCGCGTCATGTGGATCGCCGCGGCACTCGCCCTCATGAGCGCAGCGAGCGGCTGGGCCCTGATCTCGAACGGCGCCATACGGGGTCGCCCCGCGAAGCCACCCCTGAGATAATACGTGGATCAGCCGCCAAGGCGTGTTCTTAACTCATCGTTATTGGGGAGACCTGCATGTCTCGCGACACCATCAATGTAACGGGCGACTTGATTGCCTATATCCGCAGCGTCGGTGTACACGAGGACGCGGATCTCGCAGCCCTTCGCGAAGAGACGGCGCACCATCCCTACGCCACGATGCAGATCGGGCCGGAGCAGGGGGCCTTCATGGGCTTGCTCGTGCGTCTGCTCGGCGCGCGCAAGACACTGGAAGTCGGTGTTTTCACCGGCTATAGCTCCATGGTGGTTGCCAAAGCGATGGGCCCGGGAGGCAAGGTGTTGGCGCTCGATGTGAGCGAAGAGTTCACCGCCGTCGCCCGGCGTCATTGGGCGAAGGCCGGCATTGCCGATCGCATCGAGCTGCGGCTTCGCCCCGCGGTCGAGAGCCTGAAGGAGCTCCTTGCGGCCGGCGCGGCCGATACCTTCGACTTCGCGTTCATCGACGCCGATAAGACGAATTACGAGACCTATTACGAGTACGCGCTGAAGCTCGTGCGTCGGGGCGGACTCATCGCCATCGATAATGTGCTCTGGGACGGCCAGGTCATCGATCCCGACGACAAGACTGCCGAGACCGTGGCCATCCGCGCGCTCAACAAGAAGGTGCACGACGACAAGCGGGTGGATGCAGTGTTGGTCCCGATCGGTGACGGGCTGACGTTGGCGCTCAAGCGCTGATCTCGGCCTGCAACGCCGCGGCCGCGCATGGACCTAAAGTCCACTGTCGGTGGCCGATGTCGATTGTTAGGTTTTGCGTCGCCGTGAGCAATCTATTGTCGGGCTACGAAAGAGCATGGCTCCGCTTTGATGCGCTCGCGGGCCTGACGACGGCCGCGGTGGTTATACCGAAGTCGATGGCTTATGCGACCATCGCCGGGCTGCCGGTGCAAGCCGGCCTGTATGTGGCGCTCGTGCCCATGTTCGTCTACGCATTGCTGGGATCCTCACGCCCTTTGAGCGTGAGCACGACCAGCACCCTCGCGATCCTGACTGCGACCGCATTGTCGCGCGCGGTGCCGGTTGCGGATGCGGCTCAGGTGATGGTTGCGGCTTCCACGCTGGCATTGATGGCGGGCGGCTTCCTGATTGCCGCCGGCGTGCTGCGGCTGGGATTCGTGGCGAACTTTATCTCCGACCCGATTCTCACCGGGTTCAAAGCCGGCGTGGCCGTGGTCATCCTCTTTGGCCAAGTGCCGAAATTGCTCGGCGTGCATATCGAGGGCGGTGATCACTTCTTTCGCTCCATTTTTTCCACTCTGCAGCATGTCCCCGACACGAACGTCAGGACATTGGTCGTTTCCTTGGTGAGTTTGGCGATTCTGGTTGGATTACATCGTTTTCGTCCGCAGGCGCCTGCTCCCCTGGTGGCGGTGGCGATGGGCATTGCCGCCGCCGGCTTGCTCGGGCTGAAGGCGGCGGGCGTCGCGTTGACGGGCGCCGTTCCGGCCGGTCTTCCCGAGCCGGTCTTCCCGAGCCTCGCCTTGGCCAAAATCCTCTGGCCGAGTGCGTTGGGCATGGCGTTGATGTCCTTCACCGAGTCGATCGCCATAGGTCGTGCCTTTGCCAGGCACGACGAGCCGCGTCCCGTGCCCAACCGAGAATTGATCGCTTTGGGCGCGGCCAATCTTGCCGGGAGCATCTTTCAAAGCCTCCCGGCCGGCGGAGGTGCGTCCCAGACCGCAGTGAACTCGGAGGCCGGGGCGCGGAGTCAGGTATCCGCGTTGGTCACAGTGCTCATCGTCGTCGCGACGCTGCTATTTCTGTCACCCCTCATCAGCCTGCTGCCGCAGGCGACACTTGCGGCCATCGTTGTGGTCACCGCAGTGCCGCTGCTCAGCGTGGCAGAATTTCGCTCGATTCTGGCGATCAGACGAACGGAGTTTCTCTGGGCGCTGGCGACCGTCGCCGGTGTCGTGCTGGTCGGCACGCTGGAGGGCATTTTAATTGCGATCGTGATTTCGGTGCTGACGCTCTTCTACCAGGCCAATCACCCGCTGGTCTACATCGTCAGACGCAAGTCCGGTACCGATTTGTTTCGCCCGCACACTGCAGATCATCCCGGCGATGAGACCCTGCCGGGCCTGCTGATCGTCAAGACGGAAGGGCGCATGACCTTCGCCAGCATGCCTCATGCCCGGGAGCGGATCGCTGCATTGATCGAGGAGGCGCACCCGCGCGTGGTGATCCTCGATTGCAGTGCCATCCCGGACTTTGAGTACACGGCATTGTGCACGCTCATCCGAGCCGAAGAGAAGATGCGGGAAGGCGGGATCACCTTGTGGCTGAGCGCGCTCAATCCGCTCGCCCTGAACATGGTCAGGCGCTCGCCGTTGGGTCAGGTGCTGGGCGCGGAGCGCATGTTCTTCAACCTGCGGGACGCCGTGAAAGCCTATGAGAAGATGGGCCCAGGCGGCCAAGAAACGCCAGAGATTGTTTGAGCGCGGGCGTCCGATAGCGCACCACGAGAGTGAACGAGGCGATGGTATCGGCATGGCCACGCCCAGGATAAAGATGCGTCTCGACTTCAGCACCCTGCGAGAGCAGGGCATCGCGCAATTTCTCCGTGTGAGCGCTATAGACAACGTCATCTGCGGCGCCGTGCAGAAGCAGCGTCGGCGGTGCCGTACGGTCGGCGAAATGCACCGGCTGCCACTCGCTCGGGGTATAAGGCGCACCAAAGATCGCGTGCAGCGTGGCCGTGTCGGGAGCGAGCGCGTAGGGGCCCGATAAGCCGATGAGTCCGGCGACCGAATGTGGGCGCACGCCGGCTGCCGCGAGGTAGCTTGGATTCAATGCCAGCAAGGCCGCAATGTGGGCACCGGCGGAATGTCCCATGAGCACGAGGCGATCGGGATCACCGCCGAAATCGCGGGCGTGTTGCTGCACCCAGGCGACGGCCCGTGCACCATCCTCGACGAACGTCGGAAACTTGACCTCGGGATAGAGACGGTAATCGGGGATCACGGTGACATAGCCGCGTTCGGCGAGTGCGGCGCCCACGAAGGCGTAATCCGATTTTTTACCAGCGGACCATGTGCCGCCGTAGAAGAAAATGACCACAGGGCGACGCTCCGGGCGCTGCGGGGCGTAGACGTCGAGCGTCTGGCGTGCATCGTCGCCGTAGGGAAGATCGGAACTGCGGCGGAATGACCCAAAGGCGTTCGGAGCGTTCGCGACGAAGAAATTGAAGCCGCTGCAGCCGAGGAGGGCGGCGGCGCACGCCGCGGCTATGAATACGGCGACCGCGACCCGCCAGAACAGGCTCACGCAAATCTCGGCGGAGATCATCCCAGGCGCTTGGAGACCAGTTCGCGCAGCGCGCCAGCCTTGATCTTGGCGCTGCCGGTCAGAAGCACATCCTCCTCGTCTACGAACAATACGCGACGCGGCACTTTGTAGACAGCCAGACGCGTCCTGAGAAAGGAGCGCACCGCAGCCTCGTCGAGCGCCGCTCCCGCCTGCGGCACGATGCAACTCACCACCATCTCGCCCAACGTGTCATGCGGCACGCCGACCGTTTGGGCTATCTTCACGCCGGGACATTGGGTCAAGACCCCATCGACCTCGACCGGCGATACATTCGCGCCGCCCGTCTTGATGATATCGGTCAGACGCCCCTCGAAGTGCAAGCGACTGCGCTCGTCAATGTAGCCGCCGTCGCCGGTGTGGAAAAAGCCCTCCTCATCGAGAGTTTCGCTCAACGGAACGCCGATATAACCGAGCATGAGCGTGGGACCCTTGACCGCGATCTCGCCGCGTTCACCGCGCGTCACGATGTGGCCCGTTTCGGGATCGACGATCTTGATCGTATTGCCGGGCAGCGCTTCGCCGTTGTTGCCGCTGGCGATTGCGGGCGAAGTGTCGTTCGGGAAGGCGGCCGAGATCGTGAAGGTCTCGGTGTTGCCATACGTCGAGAGCGGGTCGCTCCAGGGCGCCGCGCCAAACGTCGGATGCCGAGCCGCGGGTCTGCAACCGTCGACATAACGCAAACTGCGCAGATCGGTCGTGATCCAATTCGGTGCCGACTCGAGCCGGGCCCATTGGTGCGGCCACGCGTGGGGCCAGGTCACACGTTCCGTCTGCATGAGCTCGAGCGCCTCGCTCGGCTCGAAAATACGCTGCAGGATAATCGTTCCGCCGGCGGCTAGCGTGCCGCCCAGCGCCGTGGCGAAGTTGCCTGACCATATGAAGCTATTGGCAGTCCAAGTACGGACATCGCCGTCGAGGGCGAAGAAGCGCGGCCAGCGCCAGCACTGGATGGTCACACCCCGATGAGCGCTGAGGATGCCCTTGGGTCGGCTCGTCGACCCGGAGGACAAAAATAGCGCGGCGACATCGGAGGGTGTGGTGGTGGCAAGGGTCGCTTCCACGAGCGCATGGGGAACACGGTCGCTGCGCGCCAGAAAGCGTGACCAGGTCTCGATCGCACCGTCATCGTCGCTGCTATCCACCGCGGCGAGGTGTCGCAAGAACGGAAATTTCAGCGATATGAGCGCGCCCGGCGTGGCCGACCGGATGTGCGGCTCGAGCTCGCCAAGCATCGCGGCCATGTCTTTCTTGGCCACGGAGCGCTCGAACAGCAGGATCGAAACACCGGTGGCCTGCAATAAGTATTCGAGCTCCGGCAGGGTCGAAAATGTGCTGAGTGCGACCGCGACGCCGCCGGCAAGGCCGACCCCGAAGAATGCGGCGACCCATTCGGGCCGGTTGGTCATCAAAATGCCGACACGGCTGTCTCTGCCGACACCGCAAGCCCGGAGCGACCGCGCGACCTCCGCCGCGTGATCCCAAAGCCTTGCATAAGTCCAGCGCACGGCGCCGTTTGAAGTATGCAGTACCAAGGCCTCCCGCTCGGCGAAGCGCGTGGTCACCTCGCGCAGAAAACCGGGCAGCGTCAACGCGCCGAGACCCGCTTCCTGGTCGAGCGGAATACCTTTGATGATCGAGAGAGGAGCCGCGGGTGCAGACGCGATAGTCATCACCCGAGGCGAAATTGAGTCCGCAGATTGATTCGTCCGGCGACCGGGCTGGGCCCACGGTAGAGCACCGAATCGAGCGCCGAGGGCAGGTTGCCCTTGGCGATCTCGAGCCCTGCCGTCAGCGGAACCGTCGTCACGAAGATCTCGCGGCCCTCGGCCCCGCCGAAACGCACGTTGGTACACGCGCCGCCGGGCAGCACGAGGCGCTGCTGTATGGCGCCATCGGGCCGCAGGCAGAGCAGCTCTTCGGAGCTGAAACCCGAAATCCAGACATTGCCCCAGATATCCAGGGCCATGCCGTCGCAGTCGCGTTTCTCGATCAGCATCCTGCGATTGTCGAGACCGCCGTCGGGCGCGATGTCATAGGCGAACGTGCCGACGAAACTCTCGTTGTGATAGAGCGTGGTGCCATCCGAGCTGACACCGAGACCGTTGCAGAATGCGAGCCCGTCGGAGAGCAGCGTTACCTTACCCTGCACGTCGAGGCGATAAAGCGCGACGGGCGCCGGCCGCTGCCCCTTCACGATGGCATCGAGATCCAACGTGCCGAAGATCAGTCCGCCTCTCCCGTCGGGGCACATCTCGTTCACACCGTTGAGCGGCGCACCGTCGATGGCGCTCAACAACGTACCCGATCGACCCGTCGCGGGATTGAACCAGGCAATTCCACCCGGACCGGAGCAGAGGAGGGAGCCATCCTCATTGAGTAAAATGCCTCCGATCCATTTTCTCTCGACCAGCCCATGCAAGAGGCTGCCATCCAGCTGCAACCCCTGTACTCCGCCCAGGATGACGTCGCTGAACCAGACGACGCGCTCGTCGATGGCCAGCGCTTCCAGATAACGACCTTTCGCGAGCGTGGTGAAAGACATGTATTGCCTGCCGATCGGTAATAGACTTTTATTCTACTCTGCCGAGCACGAGGATAAATCGTTCATGCAATCCGTGGTGGAACATAACGCCGCGCCGCAGGCGGCACGGGTACCGCTCGAGCGCATGTTGGCGATCGGCCTGGGTAACGCGCTCGAGTTCTATGACTTCATGATTTTCAGCTTCTTTGCCGTGCAGATCGGCCACGCCATCGTTCCTGCGCAATTTGCCGAGCGGGGCTTATTGCTCGCGTTGGCGACCTTCGGCGTCGGCTTCTTCATGCGGCCATTGGGCGCGATTGTGATCGGTCGCTACGGTGATCGCGCCGGCCGTAAACCGGCGATGATGTGGTCCTTCGGTTTGATGGGGCTGAGCATCCTGGGGACGGCATTGACGCCGTCCTATGCACACATTGGGATCACCGCACCGGTGCTGCTGTTGTGCTTCCGGCTGCTGCAGGGTTTCGCATTGGGCGGGGAGGTGGGACCTATCACCGCCTATGCCGCCGAGGCGGCACCGCCGGGTCATCGCGCGCGCTACGTGTCCATGCTGGGAACGGGGCAGGGCCTCGCGGTCCTTTGCTCGGGCCTAATCGGCTATGCTCTCGCGCGGCTGTTGTCGCCCACGGATCTCGATGCCTACGGCTGGCGCATCGCGCTTCTGCTGGGGGTCTTGGTTGTACCGATCGGCTTGCTGATCCGCCGCCGCTTGCCGGAGACCATGGAGGGCGCCGTGGCGGAGGCGACGCATGAACCGGTCGGTCCGTCGCCGTGGCGGGTGTTCTTCGTGGGCTTGCTCGTTGTCGGTGCGGGCACTATTGCCGGATATGCCTTGGTCTACCTCGCGACCTACGCCCAGGACACGCTCAAGCTCGGCGCCCGCCTCGCCTTCGTTGCGACCATCGCGCAGGGGCTCGGCTATTTAGGCAGCGCCTATGCCGCCGGCTGGCTCGGAGATCGTTTCGGTCACCGGCGCATCCTCGTCATCACCTTCACGTTGCTGCTCCTGCTCGTGCTGCCTGCCTTCGTGCTGATGAATCGCGTGCCCACGGCGGCCTCGCTATTTGTTGCTACGGCTACGTTGTCGGCGATCCACATAGCCGCCATCGTCTGCATGCAAGCCTTTCTTGTCGAATGTCTGACGCCTACCGTGCGATCGGGCGTTTTCGCCATAACCTATGCGACCGGCGTGGCCCTGCTGGGCGGCACGACGCAGCCGGTTTTGAAGCTATTGATCGATGCCACGGGGAGCGCGTTCGCACCGCCTTGGTACGTCATCGTGGCGCTGGCGATTGGGCTTTCGGCGTTGACGCAGCTGCGGGATGGGTCCGGGGAGAACCTCCCTCGTGCCAGCTGACGCGAGGGGGTCTTTCATCAGAATTTAAACGTGACTTCGCCGCCCATGATGCGCGGGTTGCCCCAGGCAAGCACGTTGCCGGTACCCGCCCCGGATTCCCCGTAGGTGATGTAGGAGCGGTTGAAGACGTTGTTGGTGAAGAACTGGAAGGTCCATCGCCCGTCCGCCGAACCGACCCCGATACGAGCGTTGGTGAGCCAATAAGCCCACCCGTTGGGCGGCGGCAGAGAGGGGGCGCCCGCCGGGCCGAAGTTGACCGCGCTGATGTAGGATTGAAGAACGTTGCCGATCAGGTGCAGCTCGCCCGTGAGCGGCTGATCGAGCGCTGCCGTCGCCCCGATTTGCCACTTGGGGGCGTTGGTCATCGTGGTTCCGTTGAGGTTAAAGTTCGAGAGGACCGGGTTGTTCTGGATCTCAAAATTCGTGTATTGGGCGTTGAGGTAACCGGCATTGAGTCCGAGCGTCAGCGGCGGCAAGACGCGCATACTGAAAGTCTCCTCAAACCCCCAGGTGCGTGCCGACTCGGCATTGACGATCGCCAGGATGATTTCGCTCGCATATTGAGGTAGAGCATGCGCCGAGACTTGTAGATCTTTGTAATTATTATAAAAAGCCGCCGTGGTGAGTTGAGCCCTGCCATCCAGCAACGCTTGCCGATAGCCGACTTCATAGGTGTCCACCTGCTCCGGTCCGAACACGCTCCCCTCGCTGGGCTCGGGGAATGAGCTGGGCGAGGCCACTGGATTCACACCGCCCGCCTTGAAGCCTCGGGCGTAGCGCGCATAAACGGTGCCGTGATCGAGGGCGTACGAGAGTGTGGCTGACGGGAGACCTTTCGATTCCGTGGTCTGCGCTTCCGATACGATCGGCTGCTCGAAACCCGTGTCGTTGGTCTCGTGGATGTAGCGGCCGGAGATCGTCAGATTCAACTTCTGGGTGAAGTCGTAGCCGACCTGCGCATACACCGACTCGTCCTTGACGTAGGTGTTCACGTGCGTGAGCGGTGCCGTGTACAGAGGGGTGGCCACGCTCACCAGGGTATTACCGGTGAAGTCGTTGTGCAGGAACGTGGCGCCGCCGAGAAAGTGGAACGGCCCCGTATCGGTCGACACGGCCCGCAGCTCTTGATACACGAAATGCTTGTAGTTCCTCACCGACACCGCATCGGAGGGCACGGTGGCGGCCGCCAGATCGGTGTAGAAATTGGTAAATTGATGGCGATAGGCCGAAATCGAAGTGACGTCCACTCCGGGGGCATTCCACACCACCGTGCCGGAGATGCCGTTGTCGACCAGATTGACGATCGTGGGCAACCCCATGGAGGTGGTGAACTTGCCGTCGCTGCCCGCGATAAAGCCGGGCGGCAGGTTTATCGTGTAACCGGTGAACAGGTGAAGCGTTTCCGCCTGAGCGGCCTGGGTGACCATCGGTTCCGTCTGGTAGATCGCTCCACCGTCGCTATCGGTCTTGATCGAGTCATCGCCGGCAATCGTGAGTTTGAGCGTGTCCGAGAACTTGATCAGAAGCTTCGCATCCGAGGCCGTGAAGCTGGCGTCGTTGTAGCCGGCCGAGGGGCTCACGCCTGAGTTGAGGGCGGCCGCCACGATGGCCGGGGACGGAGCGCCGGGGTAGGGGAGGGGGCCTGTAAACATCGAAGCCTGATACGGCGTCGGATCGATCGAGATGTTGCGGATGTACGGGTTGTGCGAGTCGCGCTCGACCGCCATGCTGAAGGCCACATTGGGAGCCAACGGGATATTCAAGTAGCCCGCCCCGCGAAAGGTGTTGTAGTCGCCGTAGTCGAAGAGTCCGTTCGCCGAAAAGTGATCGGTGTCCGGCTGGAGGGTGACGATGTTGACCACGCCGCCGGTGGCGTTGCGGCCGTAGAGGCCGCCCTGTGCGCCTTTCAGCACCTCGATGCGTTCGACATCCACTAAATTATTGACCATCGAGCCCCAGATGCGGGGCACATCGTCGATGTAGGTCGCGACGCTCGGGTCCGCGCCGACGAAGATGCTGTTGCCGACGCCGCGAATGAATATCTGCGTGTACCCGGAGCTCTCGGAGGGCAAGTAGCCCGGTGTTACGTATTGAAGATTGACCAGACTGGTGATGCCTTGCTGCGTCAGCGCCGCTCCGGTGAACGCTTGCACCGAATCCGATACCTGCAGCACGCTTTCTTCCCGGCGTTGGGCGGTCACGACAATCTCTTCGAGGGCATCGCTCGAGCCCGCTGCCGCGGCAGGCGGGGCTTGCTGCGCCAGAACAGGCGCGGTCATGACCGGCAATGTCAACAGGGAAGCAGCCAAGAAAAGAAAACGAGCTGAAATTGACTTCATATGAACTCCCTCTTTTAAGCCTTTGGAGCGACTGTGGTCGTCGCTCTCGTTGTTCGTCCTCGACATGCGCCTCGAGATTTGAAGAGGGCCGACTAGCGCGAAGGTCGGCCCAAGAAATCGAGAATCGCCGGGGCGAGTGCGGGCCACCCGGCGAAGTGCCCGCTGCCATGCTTCATGGCATAGCCGGAGCGATTGTTCCATTCCTCATCCGGCCACGGCGGCTCTCTCAACTCCGAGTGCGGAATGAGCTCGTGTACCCACTCGCTCGTTCGGCGCGTGTGACTGAGATCGCTTTTGCCGCTGCGGTATATCAGTACCGGCATGCGCAGCCGCGCGAAGCCTTCCGGCGACATGCCGGGCACGGGCGATGTCTTGGAGGGCATATACGCCAACGCCCAGCGCTCCATGGTTTCGATGAAACGTTCCGGATCTTGCGCGAGGAGGATGTCTCGGTTCCTGGGATTGCGCTGGATTTGCTCGGCCCAACCCGGCGAATCCGCCACGGCAGCCATACCGCCGCGGCTCGCCGCGATCGCAGAACCGACGCAATAGTAAGCCGCGAGCGATATCAAACTCAGTGCCCCGCCGCTGATCCACCAAACGATCAAATGCGAGACTGCCTCGGGATCACGCGCCGCGGCGATGAGAGACACCCGTGAACCGCCCGACCCGGCCGCGACAGCCGTGGGCCCGAGCTCGAGCGCGCGAATGAGCTCGATCAGTGTGCGAGCCTGGAGAGCGGACTCGCTCTCGCCCTCGAAGGAGATGTCGGATGCGCCGCAATTGGGTCGGTCCCAGAGCAGCACGCGGCGTCCGCCCGCGGCGAGGGCCTGGGCGAGCTCGGGCAGACCGGGGCTATCCTTCGCGAAGCGTCCGCCCGGGGTGAGCACGATGGCCGGGGCATCTTTCGGGCCCAACAGCTCGTATTCGATTCCAATCCCGGAGATCTGAATTCGTGCCATCGCTTCTCCCTGAAATCCGTGAGAAAACCCTCGCGCCCGTTGATGCGAGGGGTTCACATATCAGAATTTAAACGTGACTTCTCCACCCATGATGCGCGGATAGCCCCAGATCAGCTGGTTGCCGGTCGCCGCGGCGGATTGCCCATCGGTGATGTACCCACGATTGAACAGGTTGTTGGCGAAGAACTGGACACTCCATTTGCTATCTGCTGCGCCGAGGCCGAAGCGAAGATTCGCCAGCCAGTACGCCTCGCCTGCAGGTACCGGTAGGACGCCGGGGTTGCCGGATGGGCCGTAGTTGACCGCGCCCGTATAGGATTCCAGATAGGTGCCGATCAGATGCAGCTCACCGTTCAGCGGCTGATCGAGAGAGGCGAGCGCTCCGATCTGCCACTTCGGCGCATTGATCATCGTCGTGTGATCGAGGTTGAAGTCGGCCAACACGGGGTTGTTCTCAATCGAGAAGTTTTGGTATTGGGCGTTGAGGTAGCCGGCATTGAGTGCGATGGTGAGCGGCGGCGCGACGCGCATCTGCAGGGTCTCCTCGAAACCCCAGGTGCGCGCCGACTCGGCGTTCACGATCGCCAGAACGATTTCGCTCTCATATTGCGGTTGAGCATGTGCCGAGACTTGCAGGTCTTTGTACTTGTTGTAGAAGGCAGCCGTGGTGAATTGCATTCTGCCCTCGAGTAGCGCTTGTCGATACCCGACTTCATAAGTATCCACCTGCTCCGGTCCGAATACGCTCCCTTCGCTGGGCTCGGGGAACGCGGTCGGCGAGGCCACAGGATTCACGCCGCCCGCCTTGAAGCCGCGGGCGTAGCGTGCGTAGATGGTGCCGTGATCGATCGCGTATGAGAGCGTCGCGGACGGCAGGCCTTTCGATTCCGAGGTGTTTGCGTTCGAGATGACCGGCTGTTCGAAACCCGTGTCGTTGCTCTCGTGGATATAGCGGCCCGAGACCGTCAGATTCAACTTATCGGTGAAATCGTAGCCAACTTGGGCGTAAACGGTCTCGTCCTTGATGTAGGTGTTCACGTGAGTGAGCGGTGGCGTGTACAGCGGATTGAGCACGAACGCTTGGGTGTTGCCGGTGAAGTCGTTGTGCAGGAAGGTGCCGCCACCGAGGAAATGGAACGGCCCCGAGTCGGTCGATGCGGCGCGCAGCTCTTGATATACGAACTTCTTGAAGTTGCGCACCGACACCGATTCTAGGGGCACGGTATCGGCGCCAAGATCCTGGAAGAAATTCGAAAACTGATGGCGATAGGCGGAAATCGAGGTTATGTCGACGCCGGGCGCATTCCACACCGCCGTGCCGGAGATGCCGTTGTCGATCAGATTCACGACTGCGGGCAGCCCCCCGGATGTCGTGAAATTTCCGGCAGAGCCCACGAGGAAGCCCGGCGGGAGTACCGGGTTGGCACCGGTAAATCGGTTGAGCAAGTAGGTGAGGGTGGCTTGGTTGTTCGCCGGATTGGTTTGAAAGAGCTGGCCGCCGTCGCTATCCGTCTTGATCGAGTCGTCGCCCGCGATGGTGACTTTGAATGTGTCGCTGAACTTGATCAGGAGCTTCGCATCCGATGCCGTGAAGCTGCCGTCAGCGTAGCCAGGAGGCGGAGTCACGCCCGAGTTGAAGAAGGCCGCCGTCTGCGCGGCACTGCCCAAGGCCGACCCGCCCGGAAACATCGCGGCCGTATAAGGGTCCGGATTGATGGAGATATTGCGGACGTAGGCGTTGTGCGAATCGCGCTCGATGGACACGCTCAAGGCGACCATCGGCGCCAACGGGATATTCAGGTAGCCCGCCCCGCGAAACGTGTTGAAGTCGCCGTAATCGAACAGGCCGTTCGCCGCGAACGCTCCGAGATCCGGCTGACGAGTCACGATGTTGACGACGCCGCCGGTGGCGTTGCGACCGTAGAGACCGCCCTGTGCGCCTTTCAGCACTTCGATGCGATCGACGTCGATCAAGTTGTTGACCATCGTGCCATAGATGCGCGGGACATCATCGATATAGGTCGCGACGCTCGGGTCCGCGCCGACATAGACGCTGTTGCCGACGCCGCGAATGAAGATCTGCGTATACCCCGAGCCCTCGGTCGGCAAATAGCCGGGAGTGATGTATTGCAGGTCGGTGAGTTGGGTAATGCCGGCCTGTTGCAGTGAGTTTCCGCTGAATGCCTGGACCGAGTCCGATACCTGCATGACACTTTCTTCGCGTCGCTGAGCGGTCACCACGATCTCTTCGAGAGCATCGTTCTGGCCCGATCCCGTAGCAGGCGGGGCTTGCTGCGCCAGAGCGGGCGGTGTCATGACCGGCAATGCCAGAAGCGAAGCAGCCAACCAAAGAACACGACTCGAAATAAACCTCATTCACGCACTCCCTCTTTGATAAGTCATACGGAGCAACTGTGGTCGTCGCTCTCGCCGTCGACGGGCGCCATCGCCCTAAAACCGATCAGACCTCGTATCCGGTCTCTTGGATGCTGTCTTTACCTTCGCGAGGGCACGCCAAGCTCTCCGTGAAGTGATCGAATAATCGTCAAGAAGTTTGCTCGGCCGCTGTGGCGACCTTGATATATTTAGTCTGCACTTGCTCGATACGGGTGAGCGGGCGGCGAAGAGGGATGTTCGCCCAACCGGTGTTTGGCAATCCGCCCGTCCATTGCATGGCTCGGTCCACCCCCCTGCACGGTATATGCTACCTGCTATTCTAGTATTGTCTCCTCCGGCATTTCAATTGCCAAAACCACAAGCGAGCCGCATACGGCATGTCCCACAAGGCAGCAATGCTTGCCTGCATATGCACGACCACGCACCAATTTCCTGGGTTATGCGCGCAGGCGTCCTGGGGGGTTGACTAGACGCGCGGTTACCTAGCACATCCCGTTGCGAGCGCGCTACAGAGCAGGTCGCGGGATTAATCGCCGCTCGGGTGACAAAAAAAGTGCGGTCAAATTCGCCACGAGCGGCGAGTGTGTTCCGGGCGCTCGAGGCTAGCTGCCCGGTCGTTCCTTCAACGCCGCCACCTGCAGCATCGAATCCAACAGGAGCCTCTTGAGCCGGCGGTTTTCGGTCTCGAGCGCCTGCAGGGAGCGGGGCACGTGCGACTCTGGATGCATCGATCCCGGCTGCGCGCTTCCGTTGGCGCTGCGTGGAGTGCCGGCGGATGCCTCACGCGGAAGCAGGCCGTATAAAAATAGCCGAACACAATATTGCGTATGCCGATCGATGGCTGCGTTATCCAGAACCACGCCCCAAGCAGCCATGGTGGCAGGGCCGCACGCGACCAGATAGAGAAATGCAAACGCGGCTTCCTGCGCATCGGCGATGTCGGAGCGGAACGGAATGCGCCGCTGAATGAGGTCGGCCAAGTAGGCGATCGTCGGCGCGGTACCGTTCTGATGGGTATAGGCGCCAATTTCGGGCATCCGCGCCGATTCCGCGTTGGTGATTCGGAGGAGTCGCAGACCTGCCGGCCCCATGAGGTTCTCGAGGAGAATATTCCCGACGCGCAGTAAGGTCTCTTCCACATCATCGCTTTCGGCGGCCCGCAATCGTTCGACCGGGACGATCCAATCTTCGATGGCGCGTTGCAGTGCTGCTTTGAACAGCGCAGTCTTGTCGCTATAGCGCAGGTAAACCGTGCGCTTGGCCATACCCGCCGAGGCCGTGATTGCGTCGATCGTGGTTCGCTCGAATCCCTTTTCCAGAAAGAGATCGAGGGCCTTGTCGAGCAGTTCCTCGTTGGTCAGCGTGGGCCTGCCGGGGCCCTGGCGTAACTTGTGGTTACTCTTCGATTTACCTCGGACAGAAACGGCGACATTCACGGTCTTCGAATCCTTGAAGCGAGCGTCGACGTGTCGGCGCGATCCGGACGAATGCGGCGCTGTCGAATCGGCCGAAGCCACCCCGTCACGGTCGGTCACCTAAGTCCTGCCTGCCGCTGAAACCAGTACCACAACAATACCACCGGAGATTGAAACGATACGGGTAATAATATAGCATTTCCTCGTCCGAGCGCAGGGCAGGTGTTTGTACGGCTCGGCCCGTTGGCAGCAATTTGGGGGGAATTACTCATGGCGCTCAAAACGGTCGACCTGACCCCGCGCATCGGCACTGAGGTCCAAGTGGATAAGGCGACGCTGCTCAGCGGCGAGGCGTCTCAGGAGATCAGGCAGCTACTCATTCAGCGGGGCGTCATCGTAGTCCGCGGGATTGCAATGCGCGACGATGAGCAGCGCGCGTTCACTCAGACCCTCGGCAAATTGCGCCTTGGGACGGTCAAGGCGGAGGGCGAACAAGGGCTCATGAAGGTCACGCACGACCGGAAAGAAAATCCCGTCTACGCCGAATTCTTCCCGGGCACTTTTTTCTGGCACTTCGACGGTCCATATGAAGAAGTGCCGCCCTTTGCCACAGTCCTGACGCCGCGCGTCCTTTCCGAAACCGGCGGCAACACGGAATTCGCCAATACCTACGCAGCTTATGAAGACTTGCCGGATGATGAAAAAGCCTTTCTCGAGACGCTGCAAGTCGTGCACACCATGCAGTCCGCGATGTGGCACTCCTACGAAGACCCGACGGTAGAGCAGGTCGCACTGTGGCGCAGCTACCCGGCGCGCACGCAATCGCTGGTCTGGCGCCACCGCTCGGGGCGCAAGTCGTTGGTCCTGGCTGCCTCGGCGGCGCGCATCGTCGGCATGCATGTGGCACAGAGTTTCGATTTGCTGCAGCGCCTGACGGCTTGGGCGACGAAACCAGAATACGTCTACCGGCACCAATGGCGCATGAACGATTTGTTGATCTGGGACAACACCGGGACCATGCATCGCGCGACCCCTTACGACGTGAACTGTGGGCGCAGGCTCCATCGCTTCACCCTCGACGGCGAGGAACCCATCCGCGGGGCTGCGTAAAACCGCGCGTTGATGAATATCGTCGACGCGCAAGTTCACATCGGGCCGGGGCGGATCGAGGAGACGCTCGCGGCGATGGATGCGCTCGGCATCCGCTCGATCCTGGTCGATGAATACTGGATGGGCCGCAAAGCGGGCGATCCCGCCTATGCGGTCCCCCACGGCGCCCACCGCCCGGTCCAGCCCACGGCAGAATTGGCGGCGCTGCTGCATCCGGACCGCTTCTCCTATCTTGTCCGACTGGACCGCAAGGACGAGGAGGTGACCACCGTCATCCGCATGGCGCGCGATGCGCCGCACGCGCGTGCGCTCCGCATCACGCCCGGTATGTGGCCCGACGAAGTCGCCGCCTTCGCAGCGGGCGACTACGGTCCGATCTGCGCCGCCGCTTGCGATTGCGGCTTGCCGCTGTTCATGTTCGTCCCGGGGCGCCCCGGGGACGTCGTGCAATACGCCCGCAAGTACCCCTCCCTGCGGATCGTCATCGATCACTGTGGGGTTCTCAGCAATCTGATGCGCCAAACGCTCGGTGCCGGAGCGCCGGTGAGCCGCGAGGCGATGCGGGCGGGCTTCGCAGAAGTCATGACCCTGGCGGAGTTGCCGAACATCGCGCTCAAGTGGGCGCACGCGCCCGCCGTGTTCGAGACCCCCGGCTACCCGGGCGAGGATCTCCGGCCGATTCTGCGCCAGGCGTTGGATCGCTTCGGTGCGAGCCGAATCATGTGGGCCAGCGACGTCAGCGCCAATCAGACGGGCGAAAGCTGGGCGATGCTGTTGTTTGGAATACTGGGCAATCCGGATCTGGCACCGGCGGAGCGCGCAGCTCTGCTGGGCGGAACGGCCAGGGCTTGGCTGAATTGGCCGGCCTGAGAGGGACCCCTCGCTTGGCCAGAGTGCCGTGGGGGAGGGGATCGAAACTCCTCTGGCGATATATTAACGGCCGGGACGCGCAAAAATCGCAGTGACATCCGCGTTCGGGCATGATATGAAACTAATGAGGCGACAATATAGGAGGGGCTGGTCATGCAAGTAGGGCTACAACTCGGGTATCAAAATCTGCATGGCATGCCGGATGCTGATTTTTTCAGGACGGAAACTCAACTCGCCATCGAGGCCGAGGCGATGGGATTCGACTACGTCGCGCCGGTCGAACATCATTTCACCGACTATGCGGCGTGCCCGGACAATTTCCAGGTCCTCACCTATATCGCGGCGAAGACGAAGACGTTGAAACTGATGACGGGCGCCGTCATCCTGCCGTGGAACGATCCGCTGCGTGTGGTGGAGAAGACCATCATGCTCGACATATTGAGCGAGGGTCGAATGATTCTCGGGATGGGCCGCGGGGCTGCGCGACGGGAATTCAAAGCGTTCCGGGTGGACCTCGGTGATTCGCGCGAGATGTTCGACGAGGCCGCCCTCATGATCATGCATGGCCTCGAAACGGGCTTCGTCGAAGCCGACGGTAAATGGTACAAGCAGCCGCGCGTCGAGATTCGTCCGCGGCCGGTGAAGTCTTTCAAAGGCCGCACCGTCATGGTCAGCATGTCGCCCGGTTCGGTCGAGGTGGCGGCACGATACGGACTCACGTCGCTGCGGTTTTCGCAGGGCCGGTGGGAGAAGGCGCTTCCTGAGATCAATGAGTACCGGAACCTCTTCCAGCAGATCCACGGCCACAAGGCGCCGCCCTTCATCATTTGCGATTTCATGGCCTGCTTCGATGACAGGAAGCAGGTCATCGAATACACCGACAAGTATTTCAGCAAGCTGTTTGCCCAGGTGGCCAATCATTACGAGTTCGGCGGTGAACACTTCAAGTCGCTGCCGTCCTACTCGACCTATGTGACCCTGGGAGAGATGTCGGCCGCTGCCGGCGGTCCCGAGAAGGCTTACAAAGACTACATCTCGGCCAATTTGATCGGCACGCCCGAGGAAATGTGGGATCAGCATCTCGCCCGCAAGTCCATGGTCGGCGACTACGACATCGTCGCCAACTTCAGTTATGGCGGGATGCCCTACGACATCGTGTACGACCAGATGAAGCGCTTCGCCAACAAACTCATGCCGAGACTGAAGGGTTAAAGAAGGAGGCGGCAGCATGCAACTCGAGGATGAGATCCGGCAAATCCGCGGGATGCTCCAAGGCCTGAAGGATCGTCAGGACATTCTCGACTGCCTCACGCGCGAGGCGCGCGGCCGAGACCGGCACGATGCCGAATTGACCGCCAGCTGTTATTGGGAGGACGGGGAGGACGAGCACGGCCTCTCCATCACGCCCGGTCCGCTCTACGGCGAAAAGGCGAACGCCGGGCACCGCGCGGTCTTCAGCGGCAACAGTCACAACCTCACGAACCACAGCTGCCAGATCGACGGCGACGTTGCCTACTGCGAGACTTATGTCATGGGCGGGCTGCTCTCGCTCGATCAGAAAACGTGCAAGATCGCGCTGGGCCGGTATATCGATCAATTGGAGCGCAGAAACGGCGAGTGGAAGATCAAGCTGCGACGCACGGTCATCGACATGTCCGCGGAAGGCGATGCCTCTTGGCTCAACACACCGGTGATGTCCGGATTCCTCAAAGGATTGAGGTCCAGGGAAGATCCCTCGTACCGGCGCCCGGTGCAGGGAACCGCGGCCGATGAGCGGTGGTGATCGGATGAAGGTCATCGTCAATCGGGCGCTGTGCGACGGCAACGGCAATTGTGTGAGGGAAGCGCCGGAGCTCTTTGCGATGAGCGACGACGACACGCTGCTCGTGCTGAAAGAGACCTTTGACGACGCCTATCGCGCGAAGGCTGAGGCGGCGGTGCAGTCGTGCCCGAAGAATGCATTGCGACTGGCCGAATGAGCTTGGGCCCCGCGCCTAGGTGATCGCCGCCGGGCCGCCCTAGGCTCCGACGACGATCGGTAGGTTCACCCAGCCGCGCTGCATAACGCCGGCGTTTTGAACGGCATCGTCCAAATCGAACTCGAACGAATCGACCTGCGACAGCAGTTCATGCACCAGGGTGGTGACTTCGAGCTGCGCGAGATGCTTGCCGATGCAATGGTGTTGCCCAAGCCCGAAGGAGAGCACTCGCCGGATGGGCCGGTCCCAGATGAACGAGTCAGGATCGGCGAACTCCCGCTCGTCGCGAGAAGCGGAATACAGCATACACGCGACCCGCTGGCCCGCTTTTACGTGTTGGCCTGCGACCGTGATGTCCCTGTGAGCGGTGCGAAATGTGTACTGAGCCGGCGCGCAGTAGCGGAGCATTTCTTGAACGGCGACGGGCACGCGGGTGTTGAGATCGGCGCGGACCGCCGCCAGTTGCTCCGGCCGTCGCCATAGCTCCATGACGCCCTGGGCCGTGACCTTGGGCATGGACTCGATGCCCCCCACCATGGCGCACACGAGCTGATCGGCGATCTCCTGGTCGCTCAGGGCACGCTGGTCCGGCTCCATTCGATAGTTGATCAGCCCATCGATGAGGCCGTTGCTGCCGTCGGCACCGGCGCCGCGCCGGGAAAGAATCGCCGGCACGATGTCCTGGGTCAGCTCCGTGAAGAACGTGGCGAGATCGATGCTCTTCTTCTCGGGACTGTAGCGTGTGATCTCGTTGATCTTGTTCATCAAGTCCTCTGCGCGGGACGGCGGCAGTCCGAACAGGGAGCAGATGACCGTAACGCCGACGATCCCGGCGTAATCCATCGTCAGGTTGAACTTGCGGCGCGGCAGGAGGATCGCCAGCCGCTCACGCGCGAGCTCGCGGACGAAGTCCTTGAGAGCCGCCACGCTTTTCGGTCGCAGCGGCGCGGTATGCGCCAGCCGCATTTCCTCGTACCAGGGTGATGGCAGCCGGGGTCCGGGTGCCAGGGGATTGATGGAGGCGAAAGGCGGGGCGCCGTTGTTCCGCTGCCGTCGCAGATATTCCGGCGTCGGCAGGTTGCTCTCGGTGGCGAGCAGCGCATTCTCGCCCACGCGCAGGACCTCCCAGACGTCGGCGAACCGTGAAAAGAAATACGTGTCGTAGTCAGCGCTGTAATAGACCGGACATTTGTCGCGCAGCTCCTTGTACACAGGCTGCGGATTGGCGATCACCTGCGGAGAGAATAGATCGATCTGCAAGGCGCTGTGGGTTGATTCGCTCATGCGGCGGCAGCATGAGGCCGGCGCCGATCTTTGCAGACTCTGACGAGCCTCCCGGGCGTGGCGCCGGTGGGCACGTCTCGATGATGCGTGACGACGCCGTTGACCAGAATGTAGTCATAGCCGCCTGCGCGGCCCTTTCTTCGCCAGTCGCCGTTCGGCATGTCGTAAACGATTTGATATCTCTGCCGATCGAAATAGAGGTCATTGAGATCGTAGATCAAGACATCCGCCCAGTACCCGGGCAGCAGCGCGCCTCGATCGTAGATTTGAACGGCTCGGGCCGGCTTCAGCGCAAGCTGAAAATGCATGTCCTCCAGCGTCATGCGCCGCTCCTCGCGCACCAGCCAGAGCAACAGGTCGGTGGCGTAGTGGCCCACGCCAAAAGACTTGGTATGAGCGCCGCCATCGGAGCTTCCCCCGACGACCGCGCAATGCGACATCAAGCGGATGATTTGTGCGGGATCGGTCGCGATGATTTGCCCGGATTTCAACTGCAGCGCGAGCCTGGAGCGCTGGGCGAGGTCCAACAGCACCGTGACGACGTCGCGTCCTTCTTGACGCGCAATGTCGAGCAAGGTGCGATTGAGGTAAGGCGCGAGCTTTGGGTCGTCGCCCACGTCAATGACGGTTTGAGTTTCCAGCCCGGCGCCGTGCGTGGGGCCTCTCGCCGCATACTCCGCTATGAAGGCGCGCTGGAATTCATCGTCTGCGATGAGGCGCATGACTTCGTCGTCCGAGGAGCAGGCGCAGATCTTGCGAATCGCGGCCAACTGTCCCGCGGGCACGTCCAGCTGGCGCAGATTGGATTCGAGCCAGGCTCTGTGCAGGAGCGAGCTGACGGTGATATCGCACCCCTTGGCGCGCTGCGCGTCGAGCCACGCGAGGTTTTCCTCGGTTTTTTCCGGCATGCGGTCGATGGGCAGGAAGCTGTTGTGCATCAGGCGGGCGCCCGACCCGCGGGCGAGTTCCGCCATGCGTTCCGATATCGAGCGATCGCCGTAAGTAATGATGTGGGAGAGCAGCTGGATGACGCCTTCGCCCCGCTCGATCACCGCCCGCCCGATATCCAGGATCGCATCGTGGGCGAGCACGTCCGTGGGCATCGGCGATCCGTCGAAGTCGACGTGGGAATTCCCTTCGACCCCCATCGCGGACAACGAAATGCCGATGGCACCGGCGTCCATGGCCTCGTTGATCAAGCGATGCATTTCCGTCATCTCAGCCGGGGTGGGCCGACGGGTCTTCGCAGCATCCACACCCATGACATAGATGAGTAATGGATTCAGCGGAAGATAGCTCAGGACGTTGACGCCTTTCGGCAGCTGTTCGACTCGAGCCAGGTATTCGGGAAAACTCTCCCAGTCCCAGGGCAACGCCGAGCGCTGATGGGACACGGGGATCTGTTCCGTCGTCTCGAGCATCTGCATGGTGCGCTCGATGTCGCGCGCGCGGACCGGAGCGACGCCGAAACCGCAATTCGCGTTGACGACGGTGGTGACGCCATTCTCTCCCGAGTTGGAGCAATAGGGGTCCCAGAAGAGCGCGACGTCGTAATGCGAATGTTGGGTCACGTGGCCCGGCGCGATGATCTTGCCTTGCGCATCGATGACTTGCTTCGACTGACCGCGAGCCAGCTTGCCAACGGCGACGATTTTGCCGTCGGCGATGCCGACATCGGCATAGAAGGCGGGGCTGCCCGTGCCGTCCACGACCCGTCCGCCGCTGATAATCGTGTCGAAAGCCGTCATCGCGCACCCCCCGCCCACTTGTCACCCTAGGCTAGCACCCCGTGCGATTACGGAGCAACGAGGAGCCATTCGGCCCGGCGGCGGCGCAGCTTGCAGGCTGGTTAGCCGGCCATTCACGGTATGCTAGGGCCTGGATACCGCGGAGGCGCTCGCCATGGGTAGATTTACCAATCACATCGATCACGTCGCGTGGATCTCTCGCCTCGAAAATATCGAGGCGAATGTGGCCAAGCTTGAACGGCTGGCCGACGCGAAACTGGAACGCTTCGTGTTCAAAGAGATGGGTTTCGTCATGTATGTGAGCTGGGAGGCGGGCTTGGAGGTCGTGGCACCGACCACGGAACCGACTGAATTCAACCAGGCGCTGCGTGAGCGGCTGGAGACGCGGGGAGAGGGTGTGGCCGCCGTGGTGTACGGTGTCAGGGACATCGAAAAGAGCAAGGCGCGCCTGGAGCGCCTGGGGATTACCCCCGGCCCCTTGATGGAGGATCACCCGGAATCGCCCTGGCACCACAAGCTCGTGTTGAAGGAGCGCTTCGCCGACGAATTTTTAGGCAGCTCGTTCATCATGGGCGACATCGACTACGCCGAAGGCGTCATTCCATTCACCGAGTAGCGACCCTGTCGGATGAAGGGGCAACAACCTTGGCAAGGTTCACGGGGATCGCCGACATGCGCGGCATGGCGTTGATCGCCTGCACATCGGTGTCGCAGCGGGTCAGCAAATTAATGTTTACACCCGGCCCCTCTCCCTGATCGATCGCGCCCCAGCAATGGGCGATGGAAACGACTCCGCGCCGCAAACCCCTGTCGGGTTGCACGCGCGCCTCGATGCGCCCGTGCTGCGAGGTAATCTCGATGACATCATTGGGCCCGAGGTCGAGCGCCGCGAGGTCATCGGGATGAAGATACGCGGGATTATAAGGAGTGCGTCGCAGCGTCCCCGCGAGCGAGCTCCCGACCGTATTCATCACGTGATTCAACCGGCGGGAGCAGAGCAAATGAGTGAAGCCGGTGAGCGGCATCGCCTGCCGCAGCTCGCCGGAGGCGAGCAGTTGCCTCACTTCTTCGGCCACGTCGGCCGGCATCACATCGAACTGGTCCGCAGCGCCGGGCATGGCAGGTTGGACGATCGCGAGCGGCGATTCGTAGACCTTGCCCGCGGGATACCGCTTAAGATCCTCCTTCAATTGGTCGAGCGTGATCGACGCGCCGGACAGACGGATCGACAGCAATGACTCGGTTGTTGGGGGCACCGTCATGTCGAGCTTGACACCGCAGTACTCCAGCGCGATCCCCAGGTGCTTCGCGAGCGCCCAATACAGGTACCAGTCCTCGATCAAGTCCGATCCCGCCGGCGCGTCGAGAATGGGGGGCGTGAACTGTGTCCAGCTGGTGGGCTGGATGACAAAGCCGGGATAGCTGATCGGTAGATCGGCGCGCTCGTACATCATCAGCGGCGGCAGAATGTAGTGCGCAAGTTGTGCACTTGCCGACCGATACGGATCGACCACGACCAGCAGCTCGAGTGATCTGAGCGCCGCCGCGATCTTGTGGTGATCCGGTACGCAGAGAGCCGGATTGCCGCCGTGCACGAACAAGGCGCGAATCTGACCGGGGCCCGGAGTCAGGATCTCCTCAGCCAGCGTGCTGGACAGCCGATCATAGCCGAGTCGCCCCACACCACGGATGCGACTGTTCGGCACAGCCCGCCAAGATCGTGGTGGTGCGACGACCTGGGCGTAGAAGCCGGATCTCGCGCCGAGCATGTCGACGACTGCGCGGTCACCGGCGCGCCGGTAGCGGCCGCCGATGATGTTCAGCGTGTCGATCAAATGTTGCGTTAGATTCGAGAACGGCGCCATGGAGGGCCCCGTCGCCGCATAGGCGGCACCGGTCTTGCAGTCGCGCGCGAACAACGCGGCGACCGAATGGATCTGACCGCGTTCGAGGCCCGCACATCGCTCTGCCATGTCGGCGGTGAAGGGTGCGAGGGCGGCTTCTAAATCCGCGAGGCGCTCCGCGCCGACATGCTGGTCGACGAAGGCCTTGTCCTCCCAACCTTCCTGGAGAATCAAGCGCACGAGCGCCGCCGCGATGATGGCATCCCGCCCCGGCAGCGGCTGCAGAAATATATCGGCATGACGAGCGGTTTCCGTGAGGCGCGGATCGACACAAATCAATTTGAGTCCGCGCGCTTTGGCTCTCTTCAACACCCGCGACGGATCCTGACTCATGACCGGCATCGTGGAGTGCGAGATCAGCGGATTCGCGCCGAAGAAAAGGAGGACCTCCGACTGATCGATGTCCTGCAGCCCGGCCGCCCAGCCTCCCTGCCGCTCGAAGCTCACCGATTTGGCTGATTGATCGATCGTGTGAGTCGAAAAGAATTGCTCGGAGCCAAGCGCACGTAAGAACTCGTTCTGCAATCCGTTCGTCGCGAAGAGCGTGCCCTGTGTGCCCTTGAACGCCGCGACGGATTCGGGTCCCCCGCGATCGATGATGCTGCGCAGTTTCTCGGCGATTTCCTCGAGCGCCTGCTCGCTGTCGATTTCGACGTGGCTGCCGTCGCGCCGGCGCTTCAGCGGGCGGAGCAGTCGCGCTGCGCCATGGTGCGCTTCCTCCGCCTGCAGCCCCTTGAAACAGACATAACCTCGGGATACCGGATTCTTCCGGTCGCCGCGAATGTCGATGATCTCCTGCCGCGCATCGTCGATGCGTAGCACCATACCGCAATGGGCGCTGCAAATACGGCAGTAGGATCGCGCCACCCGCGTTGTCATGCTGTCCACTCTCTTAGCATTTGCCGGGGGTGTCAAGCGCACTCATTGCGCGCCGTATTAACTTGCCTCCCGCGATTGGTTTGTCACATTATTAGCAGGCGAATCTGTTGAGAAACGTTGGATAAAATCGGGGAATTCATGAAGAAATTCACCAATCACATCGATCACGCCGTCTGGCTATCGCGTGTCGAAAATATCGAAAAGAACGTGGCGGCCTTGGAAGGGATTACTGACTCGAAGCTCATGCGCTTCGACCGCGAGGATATGGGGTTCGTCATGTATTTGTCCTGGGAGGCCGGGCTCGAGGTGGTTGCGCCGATGTCGAGACGCACGGATTTCAATCAAGCGCTTCATGACCGCCTCGAGCGTCAAGGTGAAGGTCTTCTCGGTGTGGTGTTCGGCGTCAAGGACCTGGATAAGCACAAAGCGCGACTCGAGGCCCTGGGGTTGGGTCTCGGTCCATTGATGGACGACCATCCGGACTCTCCCTGGCACCACAAGCTCATCCTCAGGGAGAAGGTGGCGCCACCGGTCATGAACAGCTGGCTCATTCTCGGCGATATCGATTATGCGGACAACGTCATTCCCTTCGGGGACGCCTAGTCTCGTGAAAACGGCATGAAGTTCGGCATCATCATTTCCCGAAAGATGATCGATCGGGGCTCATCCGATCCCTACGGGAGGCTCTACAGCTATCTCAATGAGATGGAGGATCTGGGCTACGACATGGGATGGTGCGGCCAGCATCGATTTTCCTTGAGCACTGCGTTTGGAGGCGATACCGCGAGCGAACCGGCCGCGCCGCTCATCATGCTCGCGGCGCTCCTGGCACGTACGCGCCGAATGCGGATGTGCACGAACATCATGCTGTTGCCCGCGCATCATCCCGTGGAGATTGCCGAGGAGGTCAATACGCTGAACGAGATGTCGAACAACCGCTTCGTGCTCGGCGCGGGCATTGGCTATAAGAGGGAGGAATTCGAGACGGTCGGCTGGGATTTCAAGAGTCGTGCGAAACGACTGGAAGAGTGCCTGGAGATTCTCCGGCTCGCTTTTGCGGGAGGAGAGTTCTCCTACGCCGGCGTTCATTTCAATATACCTACGTGCACCGTGATGCCGCCGCCGATGCCGGGAGCGGCGACGCCTTTATGGATCGGCGCCGTGAGCGAACCGGCGATGCTGCGGGCCGGGCGGCTCGGCGACGGCTGGCTCATCAGTTTCGCGGAGCATCTCGTCGAGTTGCAGGCGAAGATCGGCCGTTACAAAGCCGTGGCTGCCGAGCACGGTCGTCCCTCGACGCTGTGCTTGATGCGTGATCTGCACATCGCGCCGACGAAAGAGGCCTTGGATCCCAATTGGCTGCCCAATGTCATCAAAGTCTGGCAAAGCTACGATGATCTGGGCTCCAAGGCGGATCGGGACGAGCTCTCCAAGGAAGTCATGTTCGGCGGGAAGGCCGTCACCTTGGAGGAGTTTGCACCGAACCGAGCCCTCGTCGGCTCACCCGATGACTGCGTACGAGAAATGCAACGAATCAGGGATCTCATCAATCCTGACTACGTATTTCTGACCCCCACGGGCGTTCCCGATCGCGAGCAGCAAGTCCGGGAATTGCGCCTCTTCGCTCAGGAAGTCATGCCCCTCTTCAGGACATGATCTCGAATGCAATGGGCAGGTGCTTCGGTCCCCAGACGCCGGGGAAGAGTCGCCATACCAATTCGCCATCGCGCCGCGGGTTCTTGAGCCGCTGTGCAATGAGGTGTAGTCCCGCGGCTATCTGCAACCGGGCGAGAAACATCCCCAAGCAGCTGTGCATTCCCCGGCTGAAAGCCATGTGGCGGCCGGCATTCGGCCGATCCGGGTCGAAGTTGAGACCATTGTCAAAGGGCCCGGAGTACCGGCAGACGATCCCCATCGGGAAGATCAACAGGGTTCCCGCCGGAAAAGAGACGCCTCGGTATTGCAGCTCCCGTGCGACGTTGCGGTAGCTCGTGCCCACGCCTGAATGCCGCAGGGACTCGTCGACCACCTTGTCGCAATAGCCGCGCTCGGTCGCGCAACGTTGCCATTGCTCCGGTCGGTCCAGCATGAAATTCATGATATGCGACAGTTGGTTCTTCGAGGTGTCATAGCCTGCGACAAAGAGAAAAAGGACCAGGTCGCGCAGTTCCGTGGCATTGATCGAGCCGCTCCTTTCGGCCGCTATGAGCTCATCGAGCAAGTCCGCTGCGTCCCGCGCCTTCGCAACCGCGCGCGCCTCGATGAGGCCATCGATGAAATTCCACAGCTCGTCAAAGCCCTTGAGGATCTGCGGAAAGATCCGGCGGTCAAGACTGAAGCTTTGTCCGACAATTTCCAGCCAGTCCTTGACTTCGGAGATACGCGACGGCGGCACACCCATCAGACCGAACATGACGGCAACGGGAAACCGGGAGGCGAAAGCCTCGAAGTCGAAGTGCCGCATCGGTGCCCACTCATCGAGCAGCGCCAACACGACCGTTTCAATGCGCTCTTGGTGGGCTTTCACGGCGCGCGGCGAGAACGCCATCTTGACCGCGGAGCGGATGCGATCGTGGTCGGCCCCGTCGCGGGCGATCAGGCATTCGACTTCGAACCGGGCCCAGTTCGTACCTGCGCCGCCCATAATCTCGACGACTTGCTCCGCAGGTGTCTTGAGCCGGTCGTCCATCAGCAAAATCTCGCTGCACGCAAGATACTCGGTAATGACAGTGCCGAAGGGGCTCTTCGCGAGCCACGGATGTCTCTCCCGGGCGGCAATCATGTGGGGATTGGGATCGTTCGCAAAGATCTGTTCGCCGATGGGCAGGTTATAGAGATCCAGTTCGGCGACGCTAGGCATGTTCATTGCTCGTTCACGGCGTCAGACTGCCGCGCCGCCGTTCACCCCGAGCACCTGAGCGGTGATGTAACCGGTTTCTTCCGAGGCGAAGAAGGCGCAGGCGCAGGCGATGTCGTCGGGCTGGCCCAGGCGAGGTATCGGATAAGTGGCGATAATCTGTTCGTAGGGAACGGGGAATAACCCGCCGTCGATCGCGCGCCGCGACATGGGGGTATCGATAAAGCCGGGTGACACCGAGTTGACCGTGATGCCCTTGGGTCCCAACTCGATCGCCAGCGAGCGCGTCAGGGCGATGAGGCCGCCCTTGCTGGCGGTGTAGTGCGCCATGTTCGGCGCGCCGCTCTGCGCACCCAAGGCGGAAACATTGACGATTCGTCCCCACCGCATGGCGAGCATGTCGGGCAGGACGGCTTGGGTGACGATGAAGGCGCCCTTGAGGTTGGTATTGATGAGCTTGTCCCAGTTGTCATCTCGTATTTCGGCAAAGGCGCAGAAGTTCTCCACCGCGGCGTTGTTGATGAGTATCCCGATCGCGCCGAAGGCTCCACGCAATTCGCTGACGGCCGCCTCGACCTGCCTTCGATCGGCAATGTCGGCACAGAGGGCAATCGCTCTTCCGCCCGCATCGCGGATGGCTCGAGCGACGGCTTCCGCCGTCTCACGATTGATGTCGAGCACGCCAACCGCCTTGCCTTCGCGTGCCAGCCGCACACTGGACGCCTTGCCCATGCCCGAGCCGCCGCCGGTGATGAGGGCCGTTCTCTGCGTCACAACATCGTGCTCCCACCATCGACACCGATCGTCTGCCCGGTGACGTAATTGGATGCGTCACTCGCGAGAAAGAGCGCAAGGGGCGCAATATCGTCGGGCTTACCGAAGTAGCCCAGCGCCACTTTGGAAAGCTCCGCGTCATAGGAGTCGCTCTCTTTCAGATACCAAAGCGCCTTGGGTGACATCGCAGCGGGCAGCAGCGTGTTCACCCGGATCTTGTGCTTTCCCCACTCGCGCGCTGCCGTGCGGGTGAGCGTCCGGATTGCCTCCTTGGTCGAGGCGTACGCCAGGAAGCCCGGCTCGCAGCGAATGCCGTAGCTCGATCCCATGTTGATGATCGAGCCGCCGCCGGCGTCCCGCATGTGCGGAAAGGCGCATTGCATCAGCTGCAGCGAGCCGATGAACGCCGAGTCCATGTCGACGCGGATGTTGTCCTCGAGCTTGGGATTTTCGACCGGCAGATAGTCGGTGAACGTGTGGGCATTGTTGACCAGGACATCGATTCGGCCCCAGGCCGAAATCGCCTCGTCCACGGTCTTTTGTGCGTCCTTGCGATTGCCGGCGAGGGCCGCAAGCCAACGTGCTTCGCCGCCCTCGGCTTTGATCTTGGCGGTCACTTCCTCGAGCTTGCTCTGGGTGCGCCCTGTGATGATGACCTTGGCGCCTGCGCCCGCATAGGCCAGCGCGATGGCCGCTCCGATACCCTGACCCGCACCGGTGATGATGGCGACGCGCCCCTCGAGATGTCCTGCGGAACCCGCCATAGCCGCCTCCAATCTTCGCCGTCCGGTATTTTTGTCGCCTTGTTAGCAGAAGCGGAGGGCACGGTCAAGCGCGGCAGCAGCGAGGCCGCGCCACCGCCCGGACAGGTCTGTCAGGGCGGCTTGCTCATTGCGGCGGCGGCGACAGGGGAAAGCTGTGCATGCCGCGTAACTCGAAGACGCGATGGGTGAACTTCCATCCGTCCGGGGTGCGCCGCAGCTTGTCGGCATAGAAGCCAAGCACTTCCAGCCCTTCGTTTCGGCCGGCGTATTTGCCGCACTCGCGAATGACCGACCGGGCCGTGGCAGTCTCGCCCGTGATCTGCATCAAGGCGGGACCGTTGATCTGCACAATGTAGTCCATGGGGTCACAGAATTGGCGTAAGGCACCCTGGATCGCCTCGTGGCCCGCGAATTTCGCGCCGAAAGAGGTAATTTCCCAGACGCCGTCGGGCATGTAGGTCGACAAGACCTGGGGCCAGTCAGCCCGGCTGGCGGCTTCGGCGTAACGACTGATGGTCTGCTGGATGGAGAACTCATCGCTCATCGGAACCTCCTATTTGATTCCTTGGTTAGTGCGGCGCGTTTTTACGACCGGTCGCCGGGGACCGGGCGGCTCCAGCGCCGATAGACACTGCTTCACCAAATCCTCGATCTCTCTGTGCGCGGTCGTGATGCCGAGCGCGGATTCGCGCGTGAGCGCGAGCGCGATACTCGTGGTCAACAAGGTGATTGCGACCGGAGGTAGTGCGGCAATTCCGGTCTTTCTTCGTAGACTCTTGATGGATTTCGCGATGGCGCGGGTCTGCAGCCGGCGCGACCGCTCGATGAAGTCGACGACTTCGTTCTTTACCCCCTCGCTGCGGTGCGCGAGAGCCATGAACTCGGAAATCAGCCGGGCATCGCTGGTGTTGCTGCAGACGCTCCAGAACTCATGCAAGGGACGGTCCGACGACAGAGCGGTCTCGAGGCGCGCGAGCTCGCGCTTGGACAAGCGTCGGAAGGCCTCTACCATGAGCTCGTCCATGGTGCGGAAGTAGTAGTAAGTGAGTTGCTGCTTGATCCCGACACGCTCGGCAATGCGACGAGACGTCAGTGAGGCGTAACCTTCTTCCTTGAGAATGTTCTCCGCGCCGTCGAGCAAAAGACTCCACGTGGCAGAATTGACCGGCCCCATCCGTCGCGGTGATGTCTTTGCCAAAATGACCTCAGGCTCCCATGGAAAATTAGAGAGTCGCGCAATTGCAAGAGGGGCGGATTGTCACTCAAAACCGAGTCGGAGCAAACACTTAATCAGGAGAGGAGTCCCCGGCGCGGAGGCGAGGGAATCGCTTTGCGATCAAATTTGGCCGTGTGCTAACATCCCGATCAGCACGCCTGGTCGGCGGCGGGTTCTCCAGCCGACGCATTTAGGTCATAGGCGCACATGCAAGAGCCGATCGTCGGACAATTCCAGAAAGTCGCCTCCGGCCTTTATCTCGAGGGTCTTGCGGTGGATTTCATCCGCCGCGCTGTCTGGTACAGCGACGTGATCGGCGGAGGAGTGCATGGAGTCATGTCGGACGGCAGCACGGTGTCGTTCAACAATGACCGCAAATGGACCGGCGGTCTATTGATGAACGCGGATGGATCGGTCCTCTCCTCCGGTCCCGGGGGCATCATGTGGAATAATCCGGATAGTGGACGGTCCGGATGGCTGCTGCACGAAATCGATGGAGCCGTGATCAATGGCATCAATGAGATGATGCCGGATGGCACCGGCGGCATCTATTTCGGTACCGTGGACATCGAAAGGGTCGCGCGCGCTGAGCCGACCCGGGCGACTGCAATCCACCGTCTCACCATTGAAGGCGAGGTGATCAAGGTGTCGGGCGACATCAATTTTACCAACGGCCTGATGCTGAGCCGGGACCGCAAGCGCTTCTATTGCAACGATACCTTCGTCGGCACCTGGGTCTTTGACGTACAACCCGACCTGACCCTCGCAAATAAGAGAATGCTGCTCGACAAGCCGGACGCGGATGGCATGGCGCTCGATGCGGACGGCAATATCTGGATTACCGGATTCCGCTCTGCCTTCGTGACCCGCCTGCGCCCGGATGGGGGCCCTTTGACCCCAGTCGCAACGCCTGCGGGTGCGATAACCCAGATTCGATTCGGAGGTCCGGATTTGCGGGACTATTACCTCAACAGCGTTCCCGCCGCCGGCGGCGACAGCCTCAAAGACGGCGTGCCTCTGCGGGGCCGGGAGTCCCATATGTATCGCGGGCGCTCCGAGACCCCGGGAATGCCCATTCCCGCGGCCCAGTTCATAATTGGCTGAAACAGGCAGGAAAGACGTATGGGAAACATCAAGCCGGTGGCGGTCGTCACGGGAGCGAGCCGGGGTGCGGGGCGCGGAATCGCCATTGCATTGGGTTCTCACGGTTGTACGGTGTACGTCACCGGACGTTCCGAAAAGCCGGGCGATGCGACACTCCCGGGAACGATACACGAGACCGCCCAGGCGGTGACGGACGCCGGCGGAACCGGCATCGCCGTGCGCGTCGATCATGGCGACGATGAACAAATAAAGGCGCTTTTCGATCAGGTGCAGCGCGAGCAAGGTCGTTTGGACATCCTCGTAAACAACGCGTGTGCGATCCATGACCAGCTCGCGACGCCCGGCAACTTCTGGGAGAAGCCGCTGGAGCTCGTCGACATGCTCGAAGTGGGGCTGCGCAGCGGCTATGTGGCGAGTTATTTCGCTGCACCGATGATGGTTCGAAAGCGCCACGGTTTCATGATTTTCACTTCCGGGTCGGGCGCCGTTCATTACGTTTACGGGCCGGCCTACGGCGCGCACAAGGCGGGGATGGATAAGTTCGCGGCCGACATGGCACTCGATCTGAAAGAGAGCAACGTCGCGGTCTTATCGATCTGGATGGGCGCGCTGCTCACCGACCGGTTGAAAATGATCATCGCCAGCGACCGGGCCAAGTATGGCTATCTGGAAAATGTGTCGGAGACGCCGGAATTCACCGGGCATATCCTATGGGCCCTCTATAACGATCCGAAGCTCATGGACCTGAGTGGACAGACGGTTATCGGCGCGGAGATGGCCTTGAAGTATGGCATCACGGATAAAGGGGGGAGACAGCCCCAATCCTATCGCGTCACGCATCATGTGGAGCCGCGGGTGCAATATCCGTATGTCATCCGATAGAGCCGAGCCCCGCCTGACCTCGCTATCGCACGGCGGTGGATGCGGCTGCAAGATCGCACCGGGTGTGCTCGCCGAATTGCTGAAGGACATGCCGGCCGGGGCCAGCTATCCGGATCTCCTGGTCGGCACCGAGACGTCGGACGACGCAGCCGTGTTTCGTTTGAACGACACCCAGGCGATTGTCTCGACCACCGATTTCTTCATGCCGATCGTCGATGACCCATTTGATTTCGGCCGGATCGCGGCGACCAACGCGCTCTCAGATATCTATGCGATGGGCGGGCGGCCACTGCTTGCGCTGGCAATCCTCGGGATGCCTGTGAATACGCTGTCGAAACAGACGATCCGGGACATTTTGCGGGGCGGCGAGACCGTTTGCCGGCAGGCGGGCATTCCCGTGGCCGGTGGCCACAGCATCGATTCGGTGGAACCGATCTACGGCCTCGCGGTTACGGGCGTCGTCGACCCTGCTCTCGTCAAGCGCAACAGCGGCGCGCAGCCCGGCGACGTCATTATCCTTGGCAAGCCTCTCGGCGTCGGGATCTTCTCCGCGGCCCTCAAAAAAGGGCTCCTGGGGGAGGGCGGCTATCGGGCGATGATCGAGCTGACGACGCAGCTCAACTTGCCGGGCGAGGCGCTGGCGCGCACGGGCGGTGTGCATGCGATGACCGACGTCACGGGGTTCGGTCTGCTCGGCCATCTGCTCGAGATGTGCCGGGGAAGCTCGCTCAGCGCCCATGTCGACAGCGGACGGTTGCCGCTGCTGCCCGGGGTGCTCGAGCTCGCTCGCGTCGGAATCACGACCGGTGCCTCGGCGCGCAACTGGCAATCCTACGGCGACGGCGTGCGGCTGGCGCTACCGGTCGACAGCGCGCTGCAGGCGATTCTCACCGATCCTCAGACCTCCGGCGGCTTGCTCGTCGCTTGCGCGCCAGAGGCGGTGGCAAGCGTTCTCGAGACTTTCAACGAGCTCCGCTTCGAAGGCGCCACGGTGATCGGCGGCTTTGAGGGTTCAGGGGCGGGGATCGAAGTTTCCTGAGATAGGCATCTAGACGACCATCGAGCTCGCCCTGGTTCAATCCGCGTCGCGCAGCTCTTGCCGGGCAGTCGCGCCGGCGCTCCCCTCCCTGCTCGTCCAACGAACGGCATTTCCATACAAGAGCGTTCGGTCCGCGATTGCTAGCCTGGGCTCAGAGTAACGACACAAGGTGAGCTTACTTGGTGAAGCAGCTCGAGCCCACGCCATCCCATTGGTGCATCATCGTCGCAGATGATCATCGGTCAGACCGCGCAATCGGCCTGGAGCGGCATTCGGCGCCGGTCCAGTATTGTCGACTCGGTGAGGGCGCAACGCTGTTGCAACGAGCGCTGCACCGAGCGACCGCGATCGCACCGAGCTCTCAGGTGCTGATCTCGGCTTTCGAGGAACATCGAGATTTGTGGGAACCCTCGGCCTGGTGCATCAGGCCCGAGAAGCGGTTTGTTTGCGACGATCCCAAAGGCTTACAACTGTCCGTGGCGGCTGCGATTCTTTCGGTCGCCGCGCGCTCGACGTCCGACATCATCACCCTATTGCCGGCCCGGTGCCATGTGGCGCATGAGTCGATCTTGCGCCGCGCGCTGGATTTTGCGCTGGCGGAGTTGCCGGGCATCCCCGAAGGTGTAGTCACGCTCGGAATGCTCGATCCGGAGGAGGGCGTCGATGAGGACTATCTCTTGGTCGGTCGCGCACGCGCCGGACGGGCGCTGAGGGTCGACGGCTTCGCGCGCAAGCCGGTTCCATGGGTTGCACGGCGGCTGCGACAACACGGTGCCCTGGTCGCCTCCGGCATCCTGATCGGATATGCGGGTGTGTTCGCGGCGCATATTTCGAAACATTGGCCGGGTGTGTCGAAGAAGCTGACGCAACTGATTGCGACCGCAACGCTCCGTGGCGAGGAATGTAAAATTCCGTCCGTGGTGAACAGAGGCGATCCGCCGGCCCTGCCGGAATCCTTGCGCTGGCGACCGTCCGCCTTTCGACAACGCGTTATCGGCGTGTGTCACAGTGGTTGGAGTGGACTCAAATCGCCGCGCGCGGTCGCGCGAATGATCGAATTTCTGTGCCGCTCGGGCGAAGCGGAAATGGTCGGCGGATTGGGAGCGCACGAGGTCGATGACGAGACCGAGATGGATCAAGCCAGCCACATGAGGCGCGAAGCGTATGCAGGTTTCTCTCATATGGAGTAAGGTTCTTTTTGGTCGCGGTTTGATCTCGGAGGGCTCGTATGATTCGCAAAGCAAAAGCTGTATGGCGCGGTACGGGACGCGCAGGGAACGGCGACCTGTCTACCGACTCCGGCGTGCTGTCAAAGACCCCATACTCGTTCAAGACGCGGTTTGAGAACGAGAAGGGCACGAACCCTGAGGAGCTGATCGCTGCGGCCCATGCGGGGTGCTTCACGATGGCCCTCGCATTCCAACTGCAGAAAGCAGGCTTCACGCCCACTGAACTCAGCACCGAGGCGGCGGTCTCCTTGGATCCCGACGGGGAGGGCTTTCGTATTTCCCGCTCCGCGCTCACGCTGCGCGCCCAAGTACCGAATCTCTCCGAGGCCGTGTTTGCTCAGCTGGCCAAGGAAGCGGAGCTGAATTGCCCGGTATCGAAGGTCTTGAAGGCGGAGATCACCCTCGATGCCAGATTGACTTGAGGCTCGGCACAGAGCGCCCGGGGGGAAGGGAACGCAATGAAGGTGGGCATCACCTGCGGGGGTATCGGCCCGTATGCGAGCGGCGCCTTCATACGGGCCTCGGCGAGAGCGGCCGAGCAGGCGGGTTTCGCTCATTATTGGATGCCGGAGCATGTCGTGCAGTTCTCCGCGTATCCGCAATCGGCTTATCCCTACGCTCAAGGATCGGGACAGGAGATACCCGAGCAGAGCGCCGATGCGCCTTTGCAGTTCGCTGACGATACCTACGCCAATGTCGATCCCCGCAATCCGCTGATCGACCCGCTGATGGGTATGGCCTGGGCCGCCGCCGCCACTTCGATCCTCGAAGTCGGCACCAATGTCCTTGTTCTACCGCATCGCAATCCCGTGGTGCTGGCCAAGGAGCTCGCGACCCTGGATGCGTTCTCGCAGGGCAGGGTTCTCCTGGGCATCGGCGTGGGCTGGGCCAAGGAAGAGTTCCTGGCGACGGGCGCCGACTTCTCGGTGCGCGGCAAGCGCACCGACGAGGCGATCGGGGCGCTGCGCGCGTTGTGGAATCAGCCGGTATCGAGTTTCGCAGGCGCGTTCGATTGTTTCGACCACGCGTACTCTTATCCCAAGCCCGCCCGCCGGGGCGGCATTCCCGTGCTGATTGGCGGCGAGAGTAAACCCGCGATGCGCCGCGTGGCTCGCCTCGGCGATGGCTGGTTGCCTTACAATCTGCCCGTCGACCGGGCTGCCGGCGTAATCGCTGAGCTCAAAGCGATGACGCGAGAGGCCGGCCGTGATCCCGTGGCGTTGCGGATCATCAAAATCATCTATTCCAACGCCGGTCTCGACGATCTCAAGCGTTACCGGGACGCCGGGGTCACCGAGTTCAACATGGCCTCGAGCGGCGAACTGCCGACGGACGAGGCGGGCATCGACGCGAGATTCGGGCAATGGCGTGAGCACATCGTCGGGCCCGTCGGGGAGATTTAGGGGAAGCCGGCACAACGCTTGCCGCAAGGCAATGAGGACACGGGCATGGGACTGTTAGCAGGCAAGGTTGCGCTGATCACAGGTGCGGGAACCGGGATCGGCAAGGGAACCGCGCTGCGCTTCGCACGAGAAGGTGCCAAGGTTGTCGTGGCGGCCCGGCGGACCGAGAAGCTCGAGGAGACCTGTGCGCTCGCGCCGGAAAACATCACCTGGGTGCGCATGGACCTTAACGACCCCGATGAACGGGCGCGCGCGCTGGCGACAGCCGTCTCGCGCCATGGCCGACTCGACGTGCTCGTCAGCAATGCCGGCTCGCAGCTGTGGAAGAGCTTCGAGGACACGACAGAGGCGGAAATCGAGGACATCTATCAGACCAATCTCGCCTCGACCGTGCGCTTCATCAAGCAGGCCGTGCCTTATCTCGAGAAAAGCAAGGGGAACATCGTCATTATCTCTTCCTGCGCCGGGCGCTATGTGCTTTCGCCGTCGCAATTGCTTTCCGTCTATGGCGCCTCGAAGGCAGGTCTCAATCAATTTACGCGCGCGGTGGCGCCGGAACTCGGGCCGAAGGGCATCCGCATAAATGCAGTGGCGCCGGGCCTCACCCGCGGCGAATATGCAGACGAAGGACTGAAACAGAATGACATCGCTACGCAGGAATGGATTCGATCGGTCACGCCGCTCGGCCGCATGGGCGAGCCCGACGATATTGCGCGGGTTGTCACCTTCATGGCGAGCGACATGGCTTCGTGGGTCACGGGCCAAGTGCTCGATGCCAGTGGCGGCTGGCAAATTGCGGGTGGCTGAGCATGACTGACACCAAGGCAGCCATGCAGCAGAGCAATTTCGCCGCGACCTCGCCAGCTGCCGAATTGACGCCGGCAGATTTCTCGTCGGACGAGGGCGCTCTGGCGTATGCCAACGCCCAGCTCGACAAATTGGTCGCTGCCATGCGCTACAAGCTGGAGAAACACGTTCTCGGCTGGCCGGGCGTCGACCGCGAGCTCAATACCTACGAGGCGATCCGTCACTTGCTGCGTGACGTGAACTTCGGCCATTCGGCCTATGTCGAGGCGGATTACGAGAACCCGGCGTTTGCCAAGATGGGCGCGACGACGCGGATCAATTTCCAGCAGCCGTCCGCGGACTGCATGTATCACTCGGTGATTCTGCACAGCGATTATCGATATCGCATCACGGGCCACCGCGGCTCTGCGGCGGTTTTCCAGCTCGGGGTTTACAGCGGACATGCCTGCGATCTCATCGGTTGGAAGGAACATAGTGTCGTCAACAATTTCGATCACCCCGAGCAGCTCGCGCCCGAGCGCGCGGTGGACATCGTGCTCTCTCGCGAGAAGCCCACGGACCTCGATCACGCGCTGTGGATGGAGCTGCCGGAGGGCCGCAGCGAGCTGCACAGTCGGCAGTACTATGGTGACTGGGAAGCGGAGAATCCGGCGGACTTGATGATTCGCATGGAGGGCCAGCGCTTTCCGGCGAAAGTGCTCGACCGGATAAGCTCGGAGGTGCGCTTCAACCGTCTTGTCGACCTGCTGCGCGTTCATACCGATTTCTATCGCGCGGGTGTCGGGATGCACCTGCGTCACGGACCGGACCAGATCGATCTCGTCTCATTTCCCGGCGCCTTCGTGGGGACCAGCTATTTTCCCGGCCATTTCTATTGCCAGCGCGAGCAGGCGCTCATTATCGAGGTCGAGGATCCGGATTCGCGCTATTGGAACGTCGCGCTTTACCAGATGCAGTTCGAAAATCTCGACTGGTGGTCACGCGCCTCGTCCTACAATCGCACGCAAGTCCATACCGATGCCGATGGCAAGGTGCGCTTCGTTTGCAGTTGGACAGATCCGGGGGTGCCCAACTGGCTCGATGTGTCTGGGCGCGTGCTCAACCTCATCGCGTTTCGCTTTTGGCGCGCGCGCCGCGATCCCGTGGGGCCTCAGCTGAAAACGGTGCCTGTGGCGCGAGTCCGCGACCACCTGCCTGCGGATACGCCCGGGATAACGCCCAAGGAACGCCATGCACTGCTCGAGCGGCGCCTGGTGTCGGTCTATCGGCGCCGAATGGCGGATTTCTGACCGTGAATGAGCTCGCCCGCCTCGAGCACGCGCTCACACTCGAGCCGCTCCTCAACGCCGCCTTCGCCGAAGCGGGAACCGGTGCAACGGAATTTCGCGACGGCGCATTCCTGCCCAATCTCAAAAGGGCGTTGGAAATACCGACGCGTCTGACGATGTCGGCGCGTGGACTGATGGGCGTGCATGCCAACTTCAAGCGCTTCCTCGTCAATCGCCTGCGGTGGGAAGCGGATGTCGAGAAGCATCCGCAGATCCTCGAAGAGGACGTTTCCGACCCCATTATCATTCTCGGCCTACCGCGCTCGGGAACGACCAAGCTGCAGCGCTTTCTCTCGGCCGACCCCCACGTGCAGGCGACGCCGGCGTGGGCGATGTTCAATCCGGCGCCGTTTCCCGGTGAAACGCCGGGCGATCCTGCACCGCGCATTGCTTGGGCGAATGCCATGATGGCCGCGGTCACGAACACCGGCGAGACCTATCAGGTCATGCATGAATTCGACGCGCTCGAAGCGGATGAGACCAGCTTCATTCCGCTGGCGCAATTCGACAATGTCATGCAGTTCATCACCACGCCCGACTATACCCATCTCGAATGGACGCGATCGGTCAGCCGGATTCCCTCGCAGGCCTATCTCAAAGAGATGCTCAAATACCTGCAATGGCAAGACGGCGGCAAGCGTGGCCGAGTGTGGGTGCTCAAAAATCCTGGCAATACCGGCGAGGTCGCCGAGATGCAGGCGGTGTTTCCCAACGCGACCTTCGTCATCTCGCAGCGCGATCTTTACAAGACCATGGCCTCGAGCATGCGCATGGGGACGGAGATTCTGCGCAACACCTTCGAGCCGCTCGATCTCCAGTTCGTCGGAACCTACACGATCGATTACTGGGCCTACGAGCTAAAACGCTTTCTGGCGCAGCGCAAGGAGCTGGCCGGCAAGGTCCGCCTGGTTGAAACGTCCTACAGCCGCTCCGTCAGCGATGCGCTCAGCGTCGCGCGCGAGGTCTATGAGCTGGCCGGCAGGCCTTGGACGCGGGACGGTGAGGCGGCAATGCAGCGGTGGGACCTCTGCAATCCGCGCCATAAACTCGGGTCTTACGATTATGCGCTCGAGGACTACGGTTGGAACGAACCCAAGATAGCCGCAGCCTTCGGCGATGTGGCGGAGGAATGGCGCGGCCGCTGAGCGGTTCCTACGTCTGTGGCTCTTTCTGCCGAATCGGCAGCTTCCAGTCGGGCCGAATAAAATGGCAAGTGTAGCCATCGGGGTAGCGTTCCAAATAATCTTGATGTTCCGGCTCCGCCTCCCAGAAGGCCCCGGCAGGGGCGAGCTCTGTCACCACTTTCCCCGGCCAAAGACCGGAGGCCTCGACATCGGCGATGGTGTCGATGGCAATCCGCTTTTGCTCATCGGTCGTATAGAAGATGGCCGAGCGGTAGCTCAGTCCCCGATCATTACCCTGCCGATTCAGAGTGGACGGATCGTGAATTTGGAAGAAGAACTCGAGGAGTTTTCGATAGCTGATCAGCTTGGGATTGAAAACGATTTCGATCGCTTCCGCATGCGTACCGTGATTGCGATAGGTTGCATTCGGCACATCGCCGCCCGAGTAGCCGACGCGCGTCGAGACGACGCCTGGATAACGCCGCAGCAAATCCTGCATGCCCCAAAAGCAGCCCCCGGCGAGAATTGCGCGTTCTGTGGATGACATTGGCTTACGTCCTCATCTCAACGTGTCTGGTGCCATCATGTTAAGACTGCAGGCGCGCAGAAGCCAGCCTGGTAGTAACCCTCCGTTGCCAGTAAAGTGACCTCTGCGATTAACAATTGAAAGGCGAGGTGGCCGTGTGAATCGCGCAATCAAGGTTCTTTTGCAAAGCACGATCCCGACGAAGGCCGATGACTGGTCGATCGCTCGATTTAGCCAGCTGGGGAAGACGCTGCGCGATGAACGCGGATTGCAGGGACAGCCCGTGTTTGACGTGACGATGCGCGACCGAGAGCCGAACGGCTCGCCGGATTCGGTGTTATCCACGCTTGATCGAAGCGACTTCGACCAGTTGTGGCTATTTGCCGTCGACGTCGGCAATGCGTTGACTCCGGAGGATTGCCGCGGGATTTCCGAGTTTCGCCGCCAGGGCCGCGGACTCATGGTCAGCCGGGATCATATGGACCTGGGCTCGTCTGTCTGCAACCTCGCCGGGGTTGGTGCCGCGCATCATTTTCACACTCGCAACGTGAATCCTGACGGGCGAGAACGTGACGATCCGTACACGACGAACATTTCCTGGCCGAATTATCACTCAGGGGCGAATGGCGATTATCAACGAGTCGAGATCGTGATGCCGCTGCACCCGGTGCTTGCGAATACTGCATCGCCCACGGGAGGGATCAGGTATCTACCCTCGCATCCGCACGAAGGCGATGTCAGCGCGCCGCGCGGCGAACACGCCCGGGTTATCGCGACCGGGCTAAGCAAGGTGACCGGAAAACGCTTCAACCTTGCCGTCGCGTTTGAGGCACACGAAGGCCTTGGACGCGCCATTGCGCAAAGCACCTTCCATCATTTCGCGGATTACAATTGGGATACCCGCTCCGGTGCGCCCAGTTTCGTCGGGGAGCCGCCGGGCGATGCAATATTGCGGGTACCGGAGGCACTGGAAGATACGCGCCGGTACGTTCGCAATCTCGCCGCATGGCTCGCCGGGCCCATCTAGCCTTCCTCAGAACCGTAGTACAACCGCGCGCTGGCGCGCAAATCGTCGCGTAACTGGCTGTTGTCCGCCAGTGGAACCGTGCGCGAACCGATGGCGAGCGCGGTAACCAGGAACTTCAGGGCTCCCACGGCGCGAGCAGCTCGGCCTTCCCACTGACTGAGCCATTCAGTCGATCCGGTCGAGCGGGGGCCATAGGCCGGCTCGATTTTCGTCGTCACCGTTGCATCAGGCTTCGGTCTCGGGATGAACATCTCAGGGTTCGTCAATCCGAGAAGACCGATCGCGATTTTTTGAAATTGTTTCATTGCCGGAACCTCGAGTTGCTAAGCGTTCTAGAGTGATAGCTTGCAACGCGCGAGGATTCCGGCCAAACGCAGTATCTACAGGTACGTTAAGGAGCGCTTAATGGTGCTGCGCGTCGCCTCGCGAAGGCGCGAATCGACTATCTTTGATGGTGCTGCACCATGTTATGGTGATGCGGGATTTTATCAGGGCCTTGAGATGGCAAAGAACTTCGACGCAATTATCGTGGGCGCCGGCCAGGCAGGGCCCTCGCTCGCGGGACGGCTCACCGCGGCAGGCAAGACCGTGGCGCTCATCGAACGCCATCTATTCGGAGGCACCTGCGTGAATACCGGGTGCACGCCGACCAAGACGCTGATCGCCAGCGCCCACGTCGCTCATCAGATGCGCCGGGCGAGTGATTTCGGTGTGAAAATCGGGGGCGGCTTCTCCATCGACATGCCCGCCGTAAAGGCGCGAATGAACACTGTGGTGTCGAACTCGCGGAACGGCGTCGAGAAATGGCTGCGAGGCATGCCGCGGTGCTCGGTCTATGTAGGACATGCTCGTTTCGAGTCTCCTCATGAAATCAGAATCGGGGACTCGGTGATCTCGGCGGAATGGATTTTCCTGAACGTGGGTGGACGAGCGAATGTGCCGGATATGCCGGGAATCGATCGAGTGCCCTACCTCACGAATACCTCGATGCTGCAGCTCGAGACGCTGCCACGTCACCTGTTGATTGTCGGCGGCAGCTACGTGGGATTGGAGTTTGCACAGCTGTATCGTCGATTCGGCAGCGAAGTGACGGTGGTTGAGAAGAGCAGGCGTCTTCTGGCACATGAGGACGAGGATGTCGCGCTGGAGATCCATCGAGTACTGGAAGGCGAGGGCATCAGCTTTCGTACGGCCGCAGAATGCATTCGCTTGGCATCGCGCCACCCTGATGTCGCCCTGGAAGTCGACTGCGAGTCCGGCGACCGAGTAGTCGTGGGTTCGCACGTGCTGTTGGCCGTCGGCAGACGCCCGAACACGGATGATCTGGGGCTCGAGCGCGCGGGAATCGCGGTCGACGAGCGCGGCTATATCGGGGTCGATGAAGAGTTGCGCACGAATGTTCCCGGCATCTGGGCGCTCGGAGATTGCAATGGCAGGGGAGCGTTTACCCATACCGCCTATAATGATTTCGAGATTGTCGCAGCAAACTTACTCGATGGCGGCGCGCGACGGGTCAGCGACCGAATCGCCTGCTACGGGTTGTTCACCGACCCGCCGCTGGGTCGGGTCGGTCTGACTGAAACGCAGGCTCGCGCCGGTGGACGGCGAGTACGCGTCGGCATGCGTGCCATGACGCGGGTGGGCCGGGCAGTCGAAAAAGGTGAAACCGACGGGCTCATGAAGATCATCGTCGATGCCGAGACCCAGGCCATTCTCGGCGCCGCCATCTTGGGTGTGGGCGGGGATGAAGCAGTTCACGGAGTCATCGACACTATGTCAGCAAGGGCGCCGTACACGACCCTGTTGCGCACCATGCATATTCACCCTACGGTGTCGGAACTCATTCCCACCATCCTTGGGGAGTTGAATCCTTAGCGCATCTCGAGCGTGGCTCCTGTCTGCGCGCGAGCTGCCCCGCGAAGCACCGTTAGGGCCTATTTAGTTCTTTAAAAAACAATAATTTGTAGTATATTCGTCAGAGAGTACTATAATTACTTCGGCAGGCTCTCGGAGACTCTGCCGAGCGAGGGGAAGGAAAGGAATCCGATAGCGAGATGAGCTCTTGGCGCGTTGGCGCGAGGGACCTGCAATGTCTTGGCTCGAACTTAAGCCGACGACATATTCCGGTTCAGTCGCCTCTGAGAGACATCTACTAAAGATATCGATTGTGCCGTCTACTGGAGCCCCGGCTCACGAGGTCTGCATGCGTCGCCAAGAAGCTCTCGCTAACATCACGTCCGGCCTCGTCGGGGGATTGGTCGTGTCTTACCTGCTCTTTGTGGGCTACGTGATGACCATCGCGCAGAAATCTCACGATGAGCCCACCCGGACTTCCGCGATGGGCTGCTTCTCATTCGGGCACTGCCCGGTGGCCGGCGTTCAACGCGACCAATGACGTAGCGAGCCGGTTGCGCGTACGCATGCTGCTGCTCAATGCCTACCAGAACGCGTACGTCACTCGAAATCGCGATAAAGCGGTCGCGATGCTCCGTGAGCGCCACGGGCTCGGAGAATTTATCTTTTTCGAGCCGGACATCGAAGTGAGAACCCCGCAAGGTGTCGGCCAATCAAAGACCCGGGTGGCGCTCGGTTGGGCGGGCAATCTGCAGATCGAAGTCATCGAGCCGGTCTCGGGCTTGGTTGATCTGTATAGGCCCTATCTGCCCGCTGATGATCAGTCCCTCGGCTTCCATCACATCGCTATTCGAGTGGACGATTGGGGGACGTTTGCTGAGGAAGTCGCGCGCGCGAAATATCCCGTCGCCTATGCCAGTGGGCTCGAGGGTCTGGAGTTCGTGTATCTGGACGCACGCGACACCCTCGGTCACTACGTGGAGTATATGTGGGCCACCCCGCAGTGGTGGAAAGTATTGGGCTATCCGGGCGCTTAGGCGTCACGAGCTCGACGGCTCGCGCGAGCCCGACACGCGTGCCTCGCGGACAATCAGCTCTGCCCGTTCACGAGCGCTCGAGAATGCTCAGCGCTGCCTCGACGCACTCGTCCGGAACAAGCAACTGCACTCCCGCGGATCCGCCTTCGAGCTCGGTCCCGACGCCGACGACAACCGCGGGCACGTCGGCTGCGGCCAGTGCGATCTTTGCGACCTCGGCGTCGACTCGGGTCGAGTAGGTTTTGACAGCCTTCATGTTCGTTTGCTCCAGTTAGCGAGAGAATGAGCATTGTTCGGAGAGCATACACCCGAGTAACCCGCCACGAAGGCGCGCGAGTACATACAGTGATCGCAGCCCACGGCCACTGGATGGACGCCCGCGCAATTGTCTGGCAAGCTCGGAAAAAATAGGAGCGACTTTCATGCCCACCACGCAACAAATCACGCTCTTTCATTCACCGCAGACGCGCTCGTCGGGCGCGTTGGCATTGCTCGAAGAGCTGCATGCACCTTACAAGCTTCATGTCCTGAACATGAAGGCGGGGGAGCACCGGCAGAGCGCTTACCTCGCGATCAATCCGATGGGAAAAGTGCCGGCGATTCTGCATGGCGACGCTCTGATTACCGAGCAAGTGGCCGTTGGGATTTACCTCGGGGATCTGTTCCCCGAGGCGGGAATGACACCCGCGATCGGTGACGCGCTGCGTGGCCCCTATCTGCGCTGGTACGTTTTTTATGCCGCCTGCTTCGAGCCCGCCCTCGTCGACAAGGCCATGAAGCGTGAGCCGGGGTCTGTCGCAATGACGCCTTATGGCGATTTTGAATCCACACAGAGCACGCTGGTCGGACAACTCAGCAAAGGGCCCTGGCTGCTCGGAGAAAAATTCACGTGTGCCGACGTTCTCTGGGGCAGCGCATTGACGTGGATGACCGGTTTCGGTTTGATTGAGGCGGTACCGCCCATTAAGGCGTACGTCGATCGCTGGAACAGCCGTCCGTCGGTGAAGGCGGTGGCGAAAATCGACGCAGATCTGAAAAAGTCGCAGGAATCAGCGGGCGGCCCGTGATCTGAAGCGATGTCTATTTATGGTGCGCGATGGGTGGTGGGATCGCTGGCGTCTCTGGTAGCGGCCTGCTCTGGGACTTCCGATGCGCCTCCTGCGGCCACAGCGGCCGCCACGACCTCGGCGCACGCTCGAATGGGCGATTCCCAGAATACCTTGAACGTCTACAACTGGTCGGAGTTCATCGGACCCTCGATCGTCAGTGACTTCGAGAAGGAGTCCGGCATCAAGGTGCATTACGATGTTTACGAATCAAACGAGATGATGGAGGTGAAACTGCTTTCCGGGCACACCAACTATGACATCGTCGTGCCCGGCGGATCTTTTTTTGAAAGAGACGTAAAAGCGGGCGTCTATCGAAAGCTCGACAAGAGCCTTTTGCCCGATCTGAAAAATCTCGACCCGGATGCGGCGCGCGCGACCGCCGTTTACGATCCGGGGAATCAGTATGGCGTCGACTACACCTGGCTCATCTCGGTCGGGATGGGCTACAACGTCGACCAGGTGAAGGCCCGGATCGCAGACGCGCCGTTCGACAGCTGGCGCCTGATGTTCGACCCCAAGTTGCTATCCAAGCTGACGAGTTGCGGTGTTTCCGTGCTCGACTCGCCGGATGATGTCGTCGGCTCCGCGCTTGCGTACCTCGGCAAGGATCCCAACAGCGAGTCGGCCGAGGATCTCGCATCTGCGGAGGAGGTGCTGCGCGCCATACGTCCCTACCTCCGCTACGTCGATTCCAGTCGATACGTCGCCGACCTCGCTAACGGAGATCTCTGTCTCGTTCTCGGTTGGTCGGGTGACATTGCACAGGCGCAGCGGCGCGCCAGAGAGGCGGGCAAGGCCGTGACGATCGGCTACTCCGTGCCCCGCGAGGGCGCGCTCAGCATCGTGGATGTGGTCGCGATCCCGGCGGATGCGCCCCATCCGGAGAATGCGCATCGGTTCATCGACTATCTATTGCGTCCCGATGTTGCCGCCAAGAACGCGACGGCTATCACCTACGCGAGCGGCGTCGCGGGCGCGGTTTCGCTGCTGAGCGAGTCGCTGCGCAACGACGCCGCCGTCTATCCGCCGCCCGAGGCGCGCGCACGGCTCGTGCCGATGCGCGCGAGGTCGCAGGAGTTCACGCGCTCGCTCATGCGCATGTGGACCCGTTTCAAGACGGGCCAGTAGCCGGCGCCGGATTCCGCGCCGTCGGCCGCAGCTGCGCGCGGACGAAATCGCACCGGTCAAGGCGCGTGGCCGTACACCATCTTGCCGCCGAACATGGTGAAAACCACCGCGACTTTCTTCAGTTCCTCCGCCGGAATGGTGAGCACGTCGCGGTCGACCAAAGTCAGGTCGGCACGCTTGCCGGCCTTGAGCGAACCGATGTCGGACAACTCGTCCAGCGCTTCCGCCGAATTCCGGGTGTAGGCATAGAGCATGGCGAGCCGCGGCATGCGCTGCGCAGCGTCGAGGACGCCCTGCGGCCCGGAGCGCGTCTCCGCCTGGAAGATGGCGTCGAACGGATTCGCCGTCGTGACCGGCCAGTCACTCGCGCCGGCGATCACCCCGCCCGTATCCAGAATGGAACGCGCCGGGTACTGCCAGCGGTAGATTTCCGGGTCGATGTAGGGCTTCACTTGCTCGTTGGTGCTCGGATCGGCGATCGCCCATACCAGCTGCAGGGCCGCGATCACATGGAGCTGGCCGAATCTCGGGATATCCTCGGGATCAGCGAATTGGACGTGAGTCATCACGAAGGGCAGATGGGTGTTGGGGTTTGCCTTGCGCGCCGCCTCGAATGCGTCCAAGGAATCCTTGACTGCAAGGTCGCCGATCGCGTGAATATGCACGGTCAGGCCTCGCCGGTAAGCTTCGCTCACCAGCGCGTTCATCTTGGCGGGGGTGAACAGCGGCGTCACGAGCCGTCCGGTATCGCGGTAGGGCTTGGTGAGCGCGGCCGTGTGCGAGGGAACTTCCACGACTCCGTCGGCGAACACTTTGAGCCCAGGAATGATCAAGTTCGGGATGCCCTTGAACTTCGCGCGGATGGCCTCGACCGCGTCGATCTGCTGGGTACCGAGGTCGGGTTGAACCACGGGGTAGGCGACCACGTGCGCCGTCAATTCCCCGCGTTCGCTCAGCGCCCGGTACACCGGCAGGTATCCCGGATCGTCGGGGCTCGCAGGAATGCTCCCTCCGACGACGCCACTTGCCGCCGCATCGAGCCATGCCGTGATGCCGAAGCCGTTCATGTATTTAACGGCTGCGCGTCCAGCCTCGAGCATCGACTCCGGCGAGGCCTGCGGCAGGCTCCTGTCGAGCTTGGTTTTGCCGTCGTCGACCACGAAACCGTTCGGATTGAAGGCAGCGTCGAAGCCGAAATAGCGCTGCTCGCCCGGCTTGAGGCTCTTGATGTACTGCGCCGTGATGCCTGCGCGGGTTCTTGCCGTCTGGTTCGCCCAGGCGGTGTGTCCGTCGGAGCCGAATAGCACGATCGGCTGGCTCGCAAAGGCGCCCTGGCTCAGGGCCGTATCGATCTCGGCCGCGTGCGACCAGTAGCCGATGTCGATATCGTTGATGACCAGCACGTCGCCGAGCCGGCTGGTATTTTTCTTCATCTGCTCCGCGACGAATTGCGCGAGCGCTGGCACGGAGTCGGCGGTGTCCGGAAAGTTGGCCTGGATCAAGGTCACGCCGCCGGCGATCGGATGCGCGTGCGCATCGATCATGCCCGGCATCAGGAATTTGCCCTTGAGGTCGATCTTGCGCGCCGCGGGTCCCGCGGCCTGCTCGACGAATTGCAGCGAGCCCACCGCCAGAATGCGGTCGCCGCGGATCGCGACGGCCTCGGCGTATGGGTGATCGTACTCGGCGGTAAACACTTGCGCGTTGTAGAGCATCTGCGTCTGTTCCGGCTCGCCGGCGGCGGCGAGCGTTGAGATCGCGAGCGCAGCACTCGCGCACATGGGGGTGATCCAGCCGCGCGAGATGCGCCGCCACCGAGCTATCACAAGAGCCGAATCGAGCATTCCGATGTCCCCTTTGTTGGACGACAGGGCGATCCGCGCAGATCGGCGCGGGAGCCCGATCTGCCGTCCCTACACGGACGGGTCACCATTGCCATGAATCAGTAGCGGTAGGTCGCCGTCATGCCGATGGTCCTCGGCCGCACGCCCCGCGCGAAATATAGATCGTCCGTATTCGGACCCAGATCGCTGGCGCCGGTGCCGGGCTTTCCAGGAAGCGGCGCGATATCTCGCGCTTCGAACATGAGCGGGTCGGAATTCGTCACATTGTTCGCGTACACGGAAAGATCCAGCCCATCGAAGCGAACGCCGGCGCGCAACGACAGGTTGTTGATAACCGGTAACCCCGGCAAGGTGGTGTCGAATAGGCCGTTGTTCGGATCCTGGCCTTGCAGAAGCGAATGCTGTGCCGTCGCATGCGAGAAATCCAATCGGAGGTACGGCTCGTGGCCCTGCCAATCCGGAAAGTGATATTCGCCCGATGCCGTAAAGGTCCAGGGAGCACCGAGCAACGCATCGCCGTTGGTCGCGATCGGTCTGGCATCGAGCCCCGAGCCGACACAGGCATTGCTTGCAGCGTTATAGGCGAGCGCTCCAGCACAGGAAGTCTTGGTCAGGCGCGCATCCGTGTAGGCTGCAGTCAGGTCGAACGTCAGCTGCGTCAGCGGCCGGTAGAGCACCTCGAGGTCCCCGCCCTCGCTCTTCGCCTTGCCGAGGTTCGCCGTGAATTGCTCGCCGCAGGTCGGCAAGTACACGTTCTGTTGGATATTGGTCCAATCGATATAGAAGATGCTCGCGTTGATCGCAAGCGTGTGATCGAAGAAGGAGTTTTTGCTGCCGAGTTCGTAGCTCCATAGGCTGTCCGAGGAGTACTCTCCGGGCACTTGCGAGACGCCGATCGCGTCGAGGCTGCCGCCGCAGATCGAGCCGACCGCGACGTTGGGGCCGCCCGGGCGAAAACCCTTGGAAGCGCTGACGTAGACGTTGTTGTCGCGATTCGGTTCCCATGCCAGGACGACTTTCGGCGTCACCGGCTTTTCAGTGATGCTTGAGGAGGTGATGATGGTCGTGCCGAGGAACGGCCCGGTCGCCGCCACCGCCCCGGTCGTCTCGATTCGGGACAGTCGCAGTCCCGCGGTCGCCTTGAATTGATCGAGGAATTTGAAGGTGACCTCGCCAAACCCTGCCACCTGTTTATCGACGACGCTATCGACCGGCCCGTTGTAGATCAGCCCTCCGGGGCATTCCTGACCGGGATAGCAGACCGGATAGGCCTGGCCGTAAGTGGCGGTCGTATAATTGATGACTTCCTGGTTGAGCGTGGCGTCGTAGATGTTCTCGGGCACGTTCTCACTCAAGCGCGAGTAGAACAGGCCGCCGGTCCAGACCAGCCAGGAATCCGAGTCCTTTGAGGACAGGCGCAGCTCCTGATAAAAATTTCGTTGATTGTCTTGGAATGTGGCGTAGCCATTGTCACCAGCTTGCGGAAAGGTGTTCGGCAGCGAGCCGAACGAATTCCAGGTTGCACGCAAATATTGGGTGTAGTCCGAGAGGCCGGTCTGGTTGCGGTCATAGTAAGCCGTGTTGGAAAAAAGGGCGGCGAAGCCTAAGTCCCACTTGATACGGATCGAGGTCAAGCTAAAGGGATCGCTGCTTGGATTCGTGCCGAAATTTCCGTTTCGATACACATTTTGATCGGGATTCGACAGGGCGACCCAATAGGCCGACGTGTCTGCGATTTGCAGGTGCTGGTAGTAGAACGACGGCAGGATCTCGATTGCATCGTTCACCTTCCACTTGAGCGCGAAGCGTGCCGTGGTGGTGTCCCAATAATTCGAGTTCGGCTGCGTGGTTACGCCGCTGTAGACGGGCGTCGGAAGCGGCACTGCGGCGTTTGGCACGAGGGTGTAATCGCTGCGATCGACCCAACCGCCATCGCGGCGGAAGGACAAGCTTGCACGGAAAGCGAGCACATCGTTGATGATCGGCAGGCCGAAGGCCACGCCGCCCTCGTAGCTGGGTGAGCCTCCATCGGTGGCGGCGGCATCGGCCCGAGCGTAAATGCTCGTTTTGTTCAGATCCGGCTCGGGCGTGATGAAGCGTACCGCTCCGCCTTCGGCGCCGGCGCCGAACAGCGTGCCCTGCGGGCCGCGCAGCACTTCGACGTGATCCAAGTCGAACAGGGCGGGGAAGGCGTTGATGGATCCAAAGCCGATGTGGCGGGTCTGGATCGGGGTGTCGTCGATATAGATACCGGTGGTGGAGGTTCCGGCGGTCGAATCAACGCCCCGGATATTGATGTCGGAGCTCTCGTCGTTGTAGTTGCCCGCTGAGCTCATGCCGTTGCGCTGGAACGTGATGCCGGGCGATAGCCGGGCGAGGTCGTCGATATTCTTCAGCCCCTGCGCATCCAGTTTCTCCTGGCTGAACGCCAGGACGCTGATCGGAACGTCCTGCAGCCGTTCCTCGCGACGGGTGGCGGTAACGACGATTTCTTCCAGACCGGCAGAGGGTGTTTCAGGATCAGCCGGTGCGGCCCGAACCGGCGAGAGGGTCAACTGAGCGGCCACGCTGAAGACAAAGCAAAGCTTTCGACGAATCGAAGACATCCCGGACCCCTAATTTATTTAATTCTTCGCCGTTTCCCCACCTCCTGTGCGCGCGCTGCTAGCTCTGTGGCCATTATCGCGATCCCGACCTCGATCAGAGCTTAGATAATGTCGGACGACTGTTCAACTTGAAATTGAAATATTTACTTAGAATGCGATTCGCCCCTACAGTAGGGCGACGGCCGCACACGCGGGCGGCACTAAAAAAGAGGGATGCGATGCCAACGGTGTGGACGAAAGGCTTGTGCGCGGCGCTGATCGCGCTCTTCTGGCAGGGAAGTGCGTTCGGCGCAGATACCCTGTTGATCAACGCGCACATCTATACGGGCAATAAAACGGCGCCCTGGGCCGATGCGCTCGCCATCAGCGGCGCGCGCATCGAGGCCGTCGGCAGCAACGCGGAGGTGTCCAAGCACGGCGGCGGGCATGCCCGGGTCATCGACCTCAAGGGCCGCACGGTCATACCGGGGATCGTCGACTCACACCTGCACTTGCTTTTCGGGGCCTACGCTCTGCACGGCCTGAATCTTTCCACCCCGGAGTCGAGCATCACGCCGAGCAAGCCGGACCTGTTGGTCGAGCGACTCAAGGCATACGCGGCCGCTCATCCGGACGACCGCGTGCTTTTCGGCCGCGCGGATTTCAGCACCGCACTGCCGACGACACCCACTCATGCGCTCCTCGATCGCGCGGTTCCGGACCGTCCCGTGGTGATTCACAACAGCTCCGAACACGCGCTGTGGCTCAACGGAGCAGCCATGAAGATGGCTGGTCTCACCACTCGTCCGCTCACCGATCCCGACGAGGAGCGCGGCGTGATCCGCGACGCAAGCGGCAATCCGAGCGGGGTGTTGTTGGAGGCGGGCATGCAGATCGCGGACCGCGCCGTGGAGGAGCGGGTGCCGCTCGAGCAGAAGCTGCAGATGATCGAGGCCGCCACCCAGTACTTGAACAGTTTCGGCATCACCAGTGTGGTCAACGCCACGGGCGATCTCGCAGAGATCAAGCTGTACGCGACGCTGCGCGATCGGGGCACGCTCACCGTGCGCACACGCACGAGTTTCGGCGCCGTGGCCGTCCCTCATCACCTGACGCCGGGCTTTCTGGCGGATCTCGAGGAGGCGCGCCGCGCCTACCATGACGAATGGGTGTCGGCGAATCTCGTGAAGTTCTTCATCGATGGGGGCACCGGCCTGCTGCCGCCGCTCGTCTATACCCCGCAGGATTATGCGGCGCTGGCGATGGCACTCGATGAGCGCGGCTACCAGCTCATGAGTCACGCGTTGCGCGCGGATTCCGTGCACTTGATCCTCGATACCTACGAGCAACTGGAGCGTGCCCACGGCCCGCGTGATCGGAGGTTGCGCATCGAGCATGCTGACCTGGTGGAGGCCGCCGACGTGCCGCGCTTCGCGAAGCTCGCGGTGATAGCCGACATGCAGCCCACGTTTTGCTGCGGCGAAATCGGCACCAATTTCGATCCCGCCCAACAGATTCCGTCCGATCGATGGCATGCGCTCGAGCAAAGCGGGGCAACGCTCGCCTTCTCGAGCGACTGGCCCTGCACCTGGCCGCCGAGCCCGTTCGTGTCCATGCAGCAGACGGTCACCCGCCAAGTGTGGCGCTCGGGGGATACCGCGGATATCGCGAGCGGTCCCGTGGACGGCGCAGCTCAAGGAGGCGCCGTTCCTACCGGCACAATCTATGTCCCCGACGAGCGCATTTCGATCGCCGAGGCGGTGCGCGCCTACACGCAGGGCTCGGCGTACGCCGCGTTCGCGGACAAGGACGTGGGCACCTTGGAGGCCGGCAAGCTCGCGGATCTGGCGGTCCTGTCGCAGGATATCTTCACGGCGCCGCCCGAAACTCTCGGTAAGACCCAGGTGGTGATGACGCTCGTGGGCGGTAAGACCGTTTATGGCGCGGCGCCTTGACATGATCGGAAGTCGCCCACCGATGAACCGCCTCGCTGCCGCGCTTCTGCTGTTCACACCTTTACTTGCAGTCGCGCAACCCGAGAAAGCTGACGTCATTCTCCTGCACGGTCAGGTTCTGTCCGTCGATACGCACGACTCCGTCGCGCAGGCGATTGCCGTGCGCCGCGGCGTCATTCTCAAGATAGGCTCCGACACGGAAGTCCAGGCGCTGGCCGCTCCAAACGCGCAAGTAATCGACCTCAAAGGCCACACTGCTACACCGGGTCTCATCGATACGCACGCGCACATCGCAGAGGGTGGTGTGGACGAGCTTTTCGGAGTCAAGCTCTCGGACGCGAAGTCCGTGGCAGACGTTGCCGCGCGCGTCAAAGCTAAAGTATTGATGGTCCGGCCGGGCGATTGGATTACCGGTGCGGGTTGGGACGAAGGCAAGCTGGCCGAACGCCGTTATCTGACTGCGGCGGACCTCGACGCCGTCGCGCCGAATAACCCCGTCTGGCTGGAGCACACCACCGGCCACTACGGCGTCGCCAACTCCGCCGCAATGAAGCTCGCCGGCATCACCATGGCCACCCCGGACCCGCCTGCCAGCACGATCGATCGCGACAGCCAGCACAAACCCACCGGCGTATTCAAAGAAGCGGCCGCCATGACGCTCATCACGCGTCTCATTCCGGAAACGACACCGGAGCAAATGCGGGCCGGCATCCTATACATCCAAAAGGTGTTACTCAGCGAAGGCATGACCGCCGTCAAAGACCCAGACATCTTCCAAATCCAATGGGATGCTTACAAATCCCTCCTGGATGCCGGACAGCTCAAGGAGCGCATCTGCGTTCTCTGGGACGCAGGGGTCACGATGGCTTCCGCGCGACAGGCGCTCAAAGAGATCAACAGCGTCCCGCGCCTCCCTGCTGCGCTTGGCGATGGCCGCCTGCTCTCTTGCGGCGCCAAGCTGTTCATGGATGGGTCCGGCGGTGCACGCACCGGCTGGATGTGGCAACCCTGGATGCGCGACGGTAAAGCCTCCGACACCACCCAGGACGGCAAACCGAACACCGGCTATCCGCATATAAACCCGGAGACCTACCGTGAGATGGTGCTGCTGTTCCAGCGGTCCGGTGTCCCCGTGGGCACGCACGCGGTCGGCGATCGTGCCATGGATTGGGTCGTTGATACCTACGCCCTGGCCGAGAAGCAGTTCCCCCACCCCGGACTGCGTCACGCCATCATTCACGCCAACCTCCCGACCCCCCACGCTTTGGAGACCATGTCGCTTTTACAATCCAAATACGACGCTGGGTACCCGGAGATGCAGGCGGAGTTCCTGTGGTGGATCGGTAATATTTACGCCGTCAACTACGGCCCCGAGCGCGATCAGCGGCTGGTTCCATTAAAAACCCTACAGCAGCGGGGAATTCTATGGTCGGGAGGGTCAGATTATCCCGTGACCCCGGTGGCGGCACGCTATGGTCTGTGGGCATCGATTGCGCGCCAGACTTCCGCCGGCAGTGAGCCTTTCGGGCTGGCGGAATCCGTTGATAGGCAGACGGCGTTGCGCAGCTATACGGCTTGGGGCGCTCGCCAGATGTTTTTGGAAGACAAGATCGGGACGCTCGAGGCGGGTAAGCGCGCCGATATCGCCATCTGGGACCGCGATTTTTACACCGTGCCCACGGCGCAAATCAAGGACATGAAGTGCCTGATGACGCTGGTGGACGGGGAGGTGGTCTACCGGTCCGCAAACTTTGATTAGGCAATCGGAGGCCGAGACCGTCAGCGCAGGTTTCTGCCGCGCATCGCGCTCGTCGCGATGGTCACATGGACGGTGACCGGCAAGAGTGCCATGATGGTTTTCTGCCATGCGGCGAATCTATCTCGACTTCAACGCAAGCACGCCGATTCATCCGGCCGTGGCGGACGCGATGCGCGCTGCGCTGGAAGAGGGCTATGGTAATCCCTCGAGTCGGCATTGGGCCGGTGCGCCGGCGAAAGAGCTCTTAGAGACGAGCCGTCGACAGATCGCGGATTTGCTCGGGTGTTCGTCCTCCGAGGTGGTACTGACGAGCGGCGGGAGCGAAGCGAACAATCTGGCCATCAAGGGCACTTTCTTCGCCCAGGAAAATCGCGCCGCTCATATCGTCTCGACGCGGATTGAACATCCCTCGGTGCTCTCGCCTTTGAGTTTTCTCGAGCGTGAGGGCGCGCGCATCACCCATCTTCCGGTCGACTGCGCCGGCTTGGTCGATCCGGATGACCTACGTCGCGCACTTTCGCGTGACACGGTGCTCGTGAGCATCATGCATGCGAACAACGAGACCGGCACGATTCAACCGATCGAGGCCTGCGCGCGCATCGCGCGGGAGCGGGGCATTCCCTTCCACACCGATGCCGCTCAGTCGGTCGGCAAGATACCGACCGACGTCGATGAACTCGGCATTGATCTACTGAGCGTTGCCGGCCACAAACTCTATGCACCGAAAGGAGTCGGCGCCTTGTACGTTCGATCGGGGACCCGCCTCGAGCCGCTGATTCACGGCGCCTCGCACGAAGGCGGGCGGCGCGCGGGAACGGAGAGCGCTGTTCTCGCGGCGGCGCTCGGTACCGCGTGCTCGCTGGCGGGCGACGCCGCTCCCTGGGAAGCGGTGCGGCGACTACGCGACGAATTCTGGACGAGTCTCGAAGAGCGCTTCGGGGAGCGCGTCGTGCGCAATGGGGATGCGGAGCGCTGTCTGCCGAACACCCTCAATGTCTCCTTCGTGGGTTGTGTCGGTGCCGACGTCCTCGCCGCCTTGGAGGGCGTCGCGGCCTCGACCGGTTCGGCCTGCCACGCCGGCCGCGTGGAGCTCTCGCCGGTACTGCGTGCCCTGAACGTGCCCGAGCACATCGGCAAGGGGGCGGTGAGGTTCAGTCTTGGACGCGAGACGACTGCCGCCGAGATCGCCGAGGTGCTCGAGCGTCTCACCGTCGTCCTCCGACATCGCTGACCGAGCGATAACCCCCAGGACCGCGTTTTGATCATCGGCACGGCAGGTCATGTCGACCATGGCAAGACGACCCTCGTCAAGGCGCTCACCGGGGTCGATACCGATCGGCTCAAGGAAGAGAAGTTGCGCGGGATCTCCATCGACCTGGGATTTGCGTATCTTCCCGTGGCCGATGACCTCATTCTCGGCTTCGTCGACGTACCGGGGCACGAGCGATTCGTGCATACCATGGTGGCGGGGGCGAGCGGGATCGACTTCGCCCTGATGGTCGTCGCGGCCGACGATGGCGTCATGCCACAGACGCGTGAGCACCTGGCGATTCTGGATCTGTTGGGGATCGACCGCGGGCTCATCGTGATCACCAAAGCCGAGCTCGCCTCGGAGCAGCGGCTTGCGCAGGTGTGCTCTGCCATCCGTGCGGCCGCAACGGGGACTTTCCTGGCGCAGGCCGAGATTATCCCGCTCTCGGCGGTCACCGGGCGCGGGATCCCGGCGCTGCTCGAGCGGCTGAGCACGGCGGCGCGCGATTCCGTCCGCAAGTCATCCGATGCCTTGTTCCGTCTCGCCATCGATCGCGTCTTCACGCTTCACGGGATCGGTTTGGTGATCACCGGTACCGTCGTATCGGGCTCGGTGCGCACCGGCGAGCGAGTTCTCATCAGCCCCTCCGGCCTCGAGGCGCGGGTGCGCTCATTGCATGCTCAGGGCCGACCGATGGCAGTGGGGCGCGTCGGGGATCGTTGTGCGCTCAATCTCAGCGGCGACGGAGTGTCGAAGGGTGCGATCCACCGGGGCGATGTGGCGATGGCCCCGGAGCTGCATGCGCCCACGTCGCGAATCGACGCGCGCCTGCGCTTGCTCGAAAGCGAGAGCGGGGCGACGGAGCGCTCTCGCTTCAGGGTCCGGCTGCATCACGGAGCGACCGAGGTCGGGGCCCGAGTCGTCTGGCTCGACGCCGAGCGCATGCTTCCGGGACGCTCGGCGGACGTGCAACTGGTGCTCGATCGTCCGATTGCCGCCGCCCTTCCGGATCATTTCGTGCTGCGTGATGGGTCGGCCAAGCGCACCATCGGAGGAGGCCGCTTCATCGATCTGCGCCCCCCGGACCGCCGGCGGCGAACTCGGGAGCGCACGTTGCAGCGCGCCGCCCTGGCGATCGCGGAGCCCGTTGCCGCCTTCGAGGCGCTGCTCTCGATTCCGCCCTTCGCCTGGGATCTCACCACCTTCGCGCGTGATCGCGCGCTGTCGAAAGGCATGATCGAGGAACTCGTGTCGGCGCTGCGTCCCGTGCTGCTCGACTCCGGAGCTTTTCGAATTGCTCTGGCAGCAGAGCGCTGGCGGCAATTCTGCTCGCGGCTGGTCGCGACCCTCGAAGCCTTTCATGCCGACCACGCCGATCAGCAAGGCATCGGTCGCGACGCGCTGCGGCTCTCGCTCGAACCCGTGCTTCCGGCGACCGCCTTCGAGGCAGCGCTCGCACGCCCGGAATTCGCGGAGATCACGCGCGAGGGTGGGTTTCTGCGGCTGCGGTCGCACTCGGTGCGGCTCTCGCTCGAGGATGAAGACGTGTGGGCGAGAATTGCGCCGCTCCTCGGGGGCGAGGCGAGATTCCGGCCGCCGCGGGTGCGCGATATCGCTGCCGTGTTGGTGCGGCCCGAGGCGGATATCCGTCGTCTCCTCATGCTCGTGAGCCGGCTCGGCAGAGTCGACCAAGTCGCGCACGATCATTTCTTTCTGCGATCGACGGTGTCGGAGATGGTGGCTATCGCAGTGACCATCGCGAGTCGCGCGGCCGACGGCGCTTTTATCGCCGCGCAGTTCCGAGACCAGCTGTCCAACGGACGGAAGGTCGCCATTCAGATCCTGGAGTTTTTCGACCGGCAGGGGATCACGCATCATCAAGGTGATCGGCGCCGGATCAATCATCAGCGACTCGACTTGTTTCGTGCACCGGGCTGAGGCGACCCGGGCCGCGGGTGCGCCTACCCGATCAGCAGCAACGGATTCGGCGCATGCCGTGACCAGCCGTCCTCCCCGACGAGCACATCGAGAGCGAGCGTTGCGAGGTCGTCGGCGAACGGATCCACCTGCGTGTCCTTCGCCTCGTAGAGGAGTTTGGCGTAGGTGCCGCAACCCCGGCAGGTCTCCGCTTGGACGGCGCCGTTGTCGCCCTCGATGGATTTGAGCGACAGCGTGCCCGACTCGCCGCACGTGATGCAGATGGCGCGCACGTGATTCCACGCCGTCGAGCAGAGCGAGCAATAGAGATAGCGGACGCCGGGGGTGCGTCCCGATGCCGTCACGAGGCCGGTGACCGGGGTCGAGCCGCAGCAAGGGCAGAGACCGCGCTGCGGTAGGAGCCTGAGGGCGTCGGCGTTGAGCGTTGCCGCCATCGAAGTGAAGTGCAGTTGCAGGGCGGCGGCGATATAGAGCGCAGGGGCGATCTGCGAGGCTTCGAGGACACCCCGAAGAAAGGCATCGGCCAGCGCTTCGAGCGCCGCGGGATCGTAGCGCCTGAGATCGGCGATGACGGCGCGCGCCTCATCGGGGAGTGTCAGCGCGTCGACGTGTTGCAGGACTCTGATCAAGCCGCCTTGCCAGGCGGGATCGACAGGGTGCCGGTCGGCCGCCAGCGGAGCCTCGCGAGCGATCACGGACTCCTCGACGGCGGAAGAACTCACCGCCGCGGACGGCGGGAGCGCCGTCACGGCATCGTGCTGCGCCCACGCGAGTTGCGCCATGAAACGAAGCCACGCCTCCATGGGGTGACCCGGCCCGAGCTGGTCGAGGCGCCGGGCTGTCGCGGCAAAGCGCCTCGCCGGATCGGGGAGAATCATGGGCAACGGAGCCGACACGCCCGCGCCCGCGGCGCCTGTCCATTTTCGCGGCGGTACGGCCTCGCCTTGTCTCACCGGTCGTGCCCGGGCGTGGGTCCGGATGAGCCCGACGCCGCCAGCCGGCGCAGCCATTTGCGGTGATGGCGATACGCCCAACCGGGTGTGACGTAGCCCTGGGTCATCGCCCGAACGGATCCCTCGACCCAAATCGCGGCATAGACATGAATGATCCAGACGATGATGGCCGCGATGGCCGCCGCGCTGTGAATTAGGACGGCGGTCCTCTGCACCTCAATCGAGGTGTAGGTGCCGAAATAAACCTCCCAGATGACGAGCCCGGTCAGAAAAAGTACCGGCACCAGGAGCGCCATGGACCAGAAGACGAATTTCTGGCCGGCGTTGAATCGCCCAACCTCGGGCACGCCTTCCTCCTGGTTCACGAGCACACGGTCGATCGCTTTCATCCAGGCGATGTCGTCGCGGTTCCAGAAATTGTCGCGCCAGAATTGCACGATCAACCCGAGGTAGCTCACGAGCAGCACCGTCCCGATCCAGGGGTGGACGGCGCGGGTCCATTGACCGCCGCCGAACAGGTTCGAGAGAAAAAACAGCATGGGATGGAACATCGACAGGCCGGACAAGAGCAGCAGGATGAAGCACCCGGCGGTGATCCAATGGTTGATGCGCGCCGCCGTGGTATTGCGCACCAGCGTGCCGGCAGGGCGCGTCATGGCGATTTCTCCGCGGCTTTGAGCAGCTCTCGTGCTTTCACCTCGTCCTCGGGCTGCACTTCGTTCGGACCCTCGATGACCCAGTGGAAGAAACCCGCGATCGCGGCGAACGCGATGCCCACCAGGGAGAGCGGCTTGACGACACCTTTCCAGAAATCCACCAGAAAACTGATATGCGGGTGATCCGGGAGGCCTGAATAGATCGACGGCTTGTCCGCATGGTGCAGCACATACATCACGTGCGTGCCGCCCACGCCGGGGGGGTCATAGAGTCCCGCATTCTCGAAGCCACGCGATTTGAGGTCGGCGACGCGCTCGCCGGCCCAATCCTGCATATCGGTCTTCGAGCCGAACATGATCGCTCCGGTGGGGCAGGCTTTGACACAGGCAGGCTCGAGGCCGACATCCACACGGTCCGAGCAAAGCGTGCACTTGTAAGATTTGTGATCGACGGGACTGATCCGCGGGATGTCGAACGGACAGCCTTTCACGCAGTACTCGCAGCCGATGCAATGCTCGCTGATGAAATCGACGATGCCGTTCGCATATTGCACGATGGCGCCGGGCGCGGGACACGCCTTGAGGCAGCCCGGATCCTCGCAGTGCATGCAGCCGTCCTTGCGGATCAGCCACTCGAGCTTACCCTTCTCGTCCTCCCACTCGTTGAAGCGCATGAGCGTCCATACCGAGGGGCTTAAATCCATGGGGTTCTCGTAGCTTCCCTCGAAGTGCCCGATGTCTTGCCGCAGATCGTTCCATTCCATGCACGCGGCCTGGCAGGCTTTGCAGCCGATGCAGCGGCTCGTGTCGATGAGCTTGGCAACTTGGTCCTCATGACGCCGCGTGGACGGAGGCGTCAGCGTCGTGGCCGAGATCCGGATGTAGTCTTGTGCTTGAAGATCTGCCATCGATGTCTCCTTACGACACGGGGCCGCCGGCCTTTTCGAGGTTCACCAGAAACGCTTTGAACTCCGGGGTCTGCGTGTTGGCATCGCCCACGGAGGGCGTCAGCGTGTTGGCGCCGTAGCCCTTGCGGGCCTGCCCGGTGAAGCCCCAATGCAGGGGAACGCCGACGACGTGCGTCGGGTGGCCCGCGACGAGGAGCGGCTTGATTCGCTTGGTGACGTAGGCCTTGCACACTACGGTGCCGCGTTTCGAGGAGACCCGCACCCAGCCTCCCTGATCGATGCCTTTCTCGTGGGCAAGCGCCTCGCCGATCTCGACGAACTCCTCGGGTTGCAGAATGGAGTTGATCAGGGCGTGCTTGGTCCAGAAGTGAAAGTGCTCGGTCAGTCGGTAGGTCGTACCCACGTAGGGGAAGTCTTTCGCCGTCCCAAAGGCAGCACGGTCGTCGGCGAAGACGCGCGCCGCCGGGTTGGCACTGACGGCCGGATGCAGCAGGTTTTCCGAGGGCGACTCGAGCGGCTCGTAGTGCTCGGGGAACGGCCCTTCGGCCATCAAGCTGCGCGCGAACAACCGCCCGACGCCTTCCGCATTCATGATGAAAGGTCCGACGGAGTCGGAGGGCTTGGTGGTGGGCGTGTAATCGGGCGTGTCGATGCCCACCCAGCGGTTGCCGTCCCATTCGAGAATGGGCTTCACCGGATTCCAGGGCTTGCCCGCCACATCGGCGCTCGCCCGGTTGTACAGGATCCGGCGATTCGCGGGCCAAGCCCAGGCCCAGTTGGGAGCGATGCCTTGCTCGCGCGGGTCGGTCGCATCGCGCCGCGCCATCATGTTGCCGCGCTCGGTGTAGCACCCCGTGAAGATCCAACAGCCGGCCGCCGTGGTGCCGTCGTCGCGCAGCTGCGCGAAGCCGTCGAGCAGTTGTCCGGCGTGCACGCTCACCGCGCCGCTCGGATCTTTCAAGTCGGTCAACGCGCGCCCGTTCATTTCCTTGGCGAGATCTTCCGGATCCGGATCGAACGGATTCGTGTAGTCCCACCTGAGGTTCAAGAGCGCGTCGTGGAAGGCGCCGCCTTCCTTGCGGTACATCTCTCGCAGCCGATGGAAAATGCCGGCCATGATAAAAATGTCGGACTGCGCATCGCCCGGGGGATCGGCGGCCTTCCAGTGCCATTGCAGCCAACGCGCCGAGTTCACCAACGAGCCGTTCTCTTCGGCGAAGCACGTGACCGGCAGCTGGAAGACCTCGGTCTGGATCTTGGCGGGGTCTGAAGGATTTTGCGGGCCGAAGTTCTCCCAGAAGCGCGACGTCTCCGTGTCGAGCGGATCCATCGTGACCAGGAATTTGAGATTACCGAGCGCCTTGCGAATCTTGCCCTTGTCCGGGAACGCCTGCAGCGGATTGAACCCCTGGCAGATATAGCCGTTCATTTCGCCGTGCGTCATCATCTCGAACGCGCGGATGATGTCGTAGAGCGGAACATCGAGCTTGGGCAGCCAGTCGTAGGCCCAGTCGTTGGCGGCCTGCGCCGCATCGCCATAGAGCGTCTTCTGCAGACTGATGATGAACTTGTTGTAGTTCTGCCAATAGCTCGTCTGGCCCGGGCGCAGCGGCTTGAATTGCCGCGTTTTCATGTACTCTGCGAATGTCGGCTCGCCCTCCTTGGGCAGCGTCAGATACCCCGGCATCGCATCCGACAAAAGGCCCACATCCGTGAGTCCCTGGATATTCGAGTGGCCACGCAGCGCATTCATACCCCCGCCGGCGACACCGATGTTGCCGAGCAGGAGCTGGATCATCGCCATGGTGCGAATGTTCTGCGCACCCACGGAATGCTGCGTCCAGCCGAGCGCAAATAGAGACGTCATCGCTTTGTCGGGCGCTGCGGTGGATGCGATCAGCTCGCACACCTCGAGATAAGTATCCTGGGGCGTGCCGCAAATGCGCGAGACCATCTCCGGTGTGTAGCGGGCGACATGCTCGCGCAGCATGTTGATGACACAGCGCGGGTTCTGCCAGGTGTCATCGACTTTGGCAAAGCCCTTGTCGTCGAGATCGTAGTCCCAGCTCGACTTGTCGTAAGTGCGCGTCTCCTCATCGTAGCCGCTGAAGAGCCCGTCCTTGAAGCTGAAGCCGTCTTTGATGATGAGGCTCGCGTTCGTGTAGGCGCGAACGTACTCGTGCTGGATCGCATCCTTTTCGAGCAGATGGCGGATGACGCCGCTCAAGAAGGCGATGTCCGTCCCGGGACGTATCGGTGCATAGTAGTCGGCGACCGAGGCCGTGCGGGTGAAGCGCGGATCGACCACCAGGAGCTTCGCCTTGTTCTCGATCTTGGCCTCGATCACCCATTTGAAGCCGCAGGGATGCGCTTCGGCGGCATTGCCGCCCATTACGATGACGAGATTGGCGTTCTTGATGTCCTGCCAGGTGTTCGTCATCGCACCGCGACCGAATGTTGGGGCCAGACTGGCCACCGTCGGTCCGTGTCAGACGCGCGCCTGGTTGTCGAACACCACCATGCCGAGGGAGCGGGCCACCTTCCAGGTCAGAAAGGAGGTTTCGCTCGAGGACGCCGAAGCCGCCAGCATGCCGGTGCTGGTCCAGCGGTTGACGGTGACGCCCTTCGAATTCTTCGCGATGAAATGTTTGTCGCGGTCCTCTTTCATCAAGCGCGCAATCCGATCGAGCGCGAAATCCCACGACACGTCCTTGAAGGCGGCGCTCCCCGGCGCGCGATACCTGGGGTTTCTCAGGCGAGTCGGCGCGTGAACGATGTCGAGCAGCGCGGAGCCCTTCGGGCAGAGCGTGCCGCGATTCACCGGATGGTCCGGATCACCCTCGATATGGATGATGTCCGAGCGCGCATTCTTTGCGCCATCACCCAAACTGTAGATGAGGATTCCGCAGGCGACCGAGCAGTAGGTGCAGGTGTTGCGGGTCTCGCGCGCATGGGCCAGCTTGAACGGCCGGACCGCAGAGGCGAGGGCGAGCCCCGCTGCGGCGAACCCCAAGGCTCCGAATGCCGACGCGGCAAAACCGGCGCCGGTGATTTTCAAGAAGCTACGACGGGAAAGCTGCATGGCCAAACTCCCCAGCGGTTAGAGTGAACGTCCTCGACTTCGCGGCGCAACAAGCATAGCAGGATGCGCGGCCCGGTCTACTCTGGGCAAGGGCGGCGTGCAAATTGCAGACTCGTGCTAGGAGTCGCGTCGCGACACCGGTGCCATCGCCTCGAACACGCCGTCGTGCCGCACCAGGGCGTGAAAGAGCGCGGCCGCGAGATGCAACAGTACGATCGCAAAGAACAGGAATGCCAGGTAAAAATGGGCATTCCACAGCGTTGTGTGCAGGCTGTCGCTTTGCGGCAGGAGCATGGGGAGATGCACGCCGCCGGCGAGCACCACCGGATAGTTTGCGGCCGACAGCATGCCCCAGCCGAGCAGGGGCATGACGATCATCAAAAAATACAAGACATAGTGCGAGAGTTCTGCTGCGAGCTTCATGGGCGCGGGCAAATCGGCCGGCAACGGCGGCGCGCCGTAGTGCCAGCGCACCGCGAGGCGAATCAAGGCGAGCACCAGAATGATGGTGCCCAGCCATTTATGAGTCGCGATGAGCGGCAGGTATTTCGGCGCAATGGTCGAGACCATCCCGACGCCGATGAAGAACATGGCGAGGATGCAGGCCGCCATCAGCCAGTGGAGGGCGCGCTGCACAGGCTTGAACCGTTGAGTGATGCGGATCATGGCGTTGTTCCCGAGGCGGTGGCCGGATAATCGGCCGCTTCGGCCGTACGCAGATCGTAGGATCTACGATAAGCCGAGGAGCGCGCGGCCGGGAACGGATCGTCCGATGTTCCCATCCCTGTCGGCAGCACGGTGGGATCAAAATTGATGTCGCGGCACGGCCCATTCGCCTCGGGCTCGATGTCCTGAACGGTGAGCGTGCCGACCTCGACCGCACGCCGATTTTGCGGCCATTCCTGACTGGGATCGGACGTCTTATCGCCGGACTCGGCCACGTGGATCACGAGGGTCCAGTGCAGCGGCCCGCTCTTGATGCGCCGGGCGATTTCCTGCTCGAGGAAATCGGGCGGTTGCTTCGCGAGCTCGTCCGGCGGAACGGCAACGGGTTGCGCCGCCGGCAGGAGCGACCAGCGCACCACGCTGGCCGTGCCAGTGGCGCTGGTGAAGACGAAGCTGTTGAGGCTGTTGTAAGGCTCCTCGGCGTAGCTTCCCGTCCACGGTGCGCTCTGCGCCCAGGCACCGAAGTGACCGAGCTCCGGATGCGCTCCGGCGAAGTTTTTCATGGCGTCAGGCTCCTTGCTCCCGGAGGCGACTACCAAGCCGTAAAGAGCCTGCGGCGTCGAGACGGGAAAGAACGGCGAATCGATCATCGCCGTGCGCCAGACTTGTCCGCCCGGCGCCGCGATCTGCAGCGCCATGCCGCGAATACGCACCGTCGCGTCGGCGGCCTTGATATCGGAAGTGGCCAGATTGAAGCGCCCGATGGCCGGGTACTGCCCGGGGCGGAACATGGGGGCCTCCGACAGGCTCGATCCCGCGCCGTTGGCCTCGAAGAACCCGGTGAAACAGATGCCCTTCACGTGGTTGCGGCGATGCCCGAGCGCCGGGCCGCCCGGCGGGGCGAATGCCGCCACCACTTTGTTCGGCGTGAGACGTTGCGGCGAGAGCCATCCGGCCGTGTAAGCGAAAACGGCTGCGATGGCGGCCACCACGAGCGCGATGAACATCAGCGGTCCGAGCGCGACGCGCGCGGGTGGTTGACTCGGCAAACTCATTGCGTCCCTCGCGGTGTTGGCGAGCTTCGGCTCTTTGGTGTCACTTTAACCCCGATACCGGGCGGATTGAAGTGCGGCGATGGAGCGGGGAGAAATCCGTTCAACCCCGATGAGTGGTGACGACCCTGATCCGGGTCAGATGAACACGGGCGAACCGCCACTCGCCGCCAATCTTTCGATAGGTCTCGCGATAGTGACCGTGGCCGTGCACGGTATTGTCCGTGAACTCGACGATATCCTCCATCGCCCAGATCCCCGACGCCTCCGTTGCAGAATGAAACTCGAAAATGGGGGTATGGCCGTGGTGCACGGTGGGCGTCTTGTCGAGGCTCGGCACAACGAACTCGCGGATAGCGGCAAGACCGACGACTTTCGCTAGCGTCTTCGCATCGCGTCCAAACGTCGAGGCGGCCGTATCCACTAGAAGCGTCGCGTCCTCGGTAAAGAGGTCGAGCCAACGATTCCAATCCTTGGTGTCGAGAAACAGAAAGTAACGCGCCTTCATTTGCTGAAGGGCGTGCACGTCGAGGAGCCTCTGAAGATGGTCCATGGCCGAACTCCTAGCAATTGTTGGCAGGTATACCGCACTGAGGCGGGCGAGGGTGCAGTGGGATTTCGCGCGCCGAGAATAACGAAGAGCCCGTTCTGGGTCGACAGCTCGAGGAGCGGCGATCTAAGTCGAAATGACTGTAATATATATGTGTATCATATTAATATATATGGAGTATATATAGTGAGTCCGGGTTCTCGCGGCTGGGAAAGTCCTTGGCGCGCCGGTCATCGCCACGCGGCGAATTCCTTGGACGGCAGCTGGTAGGCTATTTGTCTTTCGCGTTTCGAGAGCATAAACTACCGTATATTCTCGGCAGGAGAAAGCGGGAGAAGCAATGAAACACTCGGCGCCACGACGAATGGACGAGCGGGCTCAAACAGCCGATATTCCGGCGGCGCTGTATGCGGAGGCGCGGCGGCGGCTGCTGCAAAATGAGCCCCTCCTGGAACGGGCGAGGGGGCTGCGTGCTGGGTCCCTGTCGGCCGGCGAGGTCGCGGCGTTGGAATCCGTGGGACTGATCACGGAGTCGTTTACGGCGAAGCCCGGACCGCGTGGCGGCGATCCGCTCGTGCAATCGATTGCGGACTACATGGCGCTTCTCGCGACGAGTTACACGACGAGCGAGGCCGCGAAACATTTAAAGGTCGACGTGAGTCGCGTTCGTCAGCGGTTACGCGAGGGAACGCTCTTTGGGATCGACTACGACGGAGAGCGGCGTCTGCCCCGATTTCAGTTCGAGCGCCGCCAAGTGTTGCCGGGGCTGCGCGACGTGATGGCCACGCTGCCGGCTGGCTTGAATCCGCTCGATGTGGCGCAGTGGTTTTTGGCGCCGAACCCCGATCTCGAAGCCGGGGAGGAGCACGTGAGTCCGCGCGAATGGTTGCTGCGCGGGAAGCCAGTGCAGGCGGTGGTAGCCCTCGCTCGTGGGTTCGAGTAAATCGCGCGAACGCCGCTCGTTTTGGCAAAGTTTCCGCATTCTCCGGGGCCCGCGGCACTTGCCGGGGTAGCACCCTCTTTGCGGCGGTTGCCTGCCGGCACGACGCTCGCACGCGTGTATTTCTCGCGCAGTCCTCACGCGATCTCCTGGAACGCGTTTCGTTTCGTGGGGCCGCTGAATTCGCGATGGGACCATCACGTGCCGAATGCGCAGGGAACGCCCTACGCTCAGGAGCGTGGGATTTACTACGCGGCGGCCGATGCGAAGACCTGTCTGGCGGAAGTGTTTCAGGGCACGCGTCGGATCGATCGAGCCTATCAGTCGCCGTGGCTCGTGGTCTTCAAGACCCTGCGGGTGCTCGAGGTGCTCGATCTCACGGGTGATTTTGCGACTCGCATGGGAGCCTCGATGGCGATCCATTCGGGAAACCGATTGCGGGCGCGAGGATGGGCGCGGGATCTATACCAGGCCTTCCCGGCCACGCACGGGATTTTGTATGCAGCCTCGATGCGCGGCGGCGCACCGGCCTTCGCGCTCAATGAGCGAGCGCTCGAGGGTGGGTCCTTGTTTCCGAAGCATCCCGAATTCCATCGGGCGCTCGCGGATGATGCCTTGCTCGATCCGTTGAAGCATGCGGCTAGGGCGTTGGGATATGCGCTCAGATAGTCAACTCGCGGCGCTGACGGCACGCATGAACTTCTTGTCGGCGATATAGTCGAGGAAGAGCCGGGGAGGACAAGCGCCCTCCGACGATTGATATCCTGTCCGCCAGGCAAACTTCGGATTCGCAAAAGGAGCAAGTCCAATGAAATACGCAACGCTCGGCAATACGGGGCTCCTGGTCTCGAAACTGTGCTTCGGAACCATGACCTTCGGGGACGGCAGAGGAATGTTCAAAGCCATCGGAGCCGTCGGGCAGGCAGAGGCCGATGAGCTGGTCAAGACATCGATTGACAGCGGAATCAATTTCTTCGATACCGCAGATGTTTATACGGAGGGGGAGAGCGAAAAGATCCTCGGACAATCGCTGAAGAACCTCAAGATCGCGCGGCAACATGTCGTGATCGCGACCAAGGTCTACGGTCGCGTCGGTCCGGGGCACAACGAGGTTGGCGCCTCTCGCGGCCGCATCATGGACGGCGTCGAGGCGAGTCTGCGCCGCTTGCAGACTGATCATATCGACCTCTACCAGATCCACGGCACCGACGTAGTGACCCCCGTCGAGGAGACCGTTCGGGCTCTTGATACCCTCGTGCAGCAGGGAAAGATCCGCTACATCGGCTGCTCTAACTGGCATGCTTGGAGGATTGCCAAGGCACTGGGTATCTGTGAGTCAAAGAACCTCGCGCGGTTTGACACGCTGCAGGCGTACTACTCGATTGCCGGCCGCGATCTGGAACGGGAAATCGTTCCTCTACTGGAATCCGAAAAGATCGGATTGCTGGTGTGGAGTCCCCTTGCAGGGGGGTTACTATCCGGCAAGTACAGCCGGGCGAACCAGAAGCCCGCGGACTCGCGTCGGTCCAACTTCGATTTTCCCTTCGTGGATAAGGAGCGGACCTGGAAGATCCTGGACGTGATGGAACCGATCGCGAAAGCGCACGCGTGCAGTCCCGCACGGATCTCGCTCGCCTGGCTGCTGGCGAAGCCCGTGGTGACTTCGGTCATTATCGGCGCAAAACGTCACGACCAGCTGCAGGATAATCTCGCGGCGGTGAAACTCACGCTCACCCAAGACGAGCTGAAGCGGTTGGATGAGGTCAGCGCTCTTCCTCCCGAGTATCCCGGGTGGATGTTGCCGTTTCAGGGCGCCGATCGTCTCGAGGCAGTTGACCGCTTCAAGCAGTTCCGCGAGTCGAGCAAGTAGCTCCGGGGCCGGCCTGCGAACGCAGATCTTCCAGCGATCTCATAGGAGACACTACGATGGTCAGCAAGAACACGATCTTTCTATGGTATGACGGTGGCGCTCTAGACGCCGCGCGCTTCTATGCGGAGACCTTTCCCGACAGCGCCGTCGGCGAAGTCCACCGCGCACCGGGCAACTATCCCAACGGCAAACAGGGCGATGTCCTGACGGTCGAATTCAGCGTCATTGGCATCCCCTGTGTGGGGCTCAATGGCGGTCCGGCGATGAAGCACAGCGAGGCGTTCTCGTTTCAGATCGCGACCGATGATCAGGCCGAAACCGACCGTTTGTGGAGCGCTATCGTGCGAAATGGCGGGCAGGAAAGCCAGTGCGGCTGGTGTAAGGACAAGTGGGGCGTGTCTTGGCAGATCACCCCGCGCGCGCTCATCGCAGCGATCTCGGACCGCGATCCTCAAGCGGCCAAGCGTGCGTTCGACGCCATGATGACCATGAAAAAGATCGACATCGCCGCGATCGAGGCGGCGCGGCGGGGCGGTCAAGCGAAATCGTAAGGGCCGCCGGGGCTACAGCAACTCGATCGCCTCGGCGACCTGCTTGATTGCTTCATTCAGCGCGGCAGACATCGGCAACTGGCCAATTTCCGTCGATATTGCAAGTAGATCTCTCTCCGCACTGACGGCGTCGTCACGCCATAGGGCATCGCCGGGCGTCAATTTCCGCTCGACCTTCTCGATTCGCCGCGACAGCGGGTGCTCAGCGCCGAGTGCGAGACGGGCCGAGGATAAATGGTCACGGATCGCTTTCAGGTCCATCGAGTGTCCTCCGGTTCGCCTCTGTATGGCCGCATCAACCTAGTCTATCTAATCAGACGATTGCAATTGGCGTCGTTGCATATCCGCCATCTGTTCCCGCGAAGGAGTCGCGGAGGAGCGCACCAGCTCGGCGCGCCCGTCGACGGCCGAAAGTTTTCGGGCGCGCTCGATGTTGCCCTTGGTACTCACGATCCACAACGGGCCGTCCGCGATATGATCCAATCCTTCCTGAGCGACCTTTTCGGGCGCCTCGGCGACACTGATGTCGATTCCCAGGCGCGCCATTGCGGGCGTTGCGGTGAAGCCGATGTTCAGGTGAAGCACGTCCACACCCAACGGCTTGCATTCCGCCCAAAGGGCCTCGCTGAGAATTCGGCTGAACGCCTTCGAGGCCGTATAGGCGGCGAGTGTCGGCGACCCCATGTAGCCACTCAAAGAACCGGCCAAGATCATCCCGCCGCGGCCACGCTTGCACATGAGCGCCCCATAGTGCCGGGCAAAATCCGCCTGACCGAGAACATTGATCGCAATGACGGATCGAGTGACCTCTTCCGGCAATTCGACGAACAGGCCGCGGGTGTTGTTGGCACCGGCGTTATAGATCAGCAGCCCGATTTCGATATCGTCGGTGACGGTGCGCGCTCTCGGTAACGCCTCGGGTTGCGTCAAGTCGACGGAGAGCATGCGAACTTCGGCGCCGTTTCCACGCAACTCCGCCGCCACGGCCTCGAGCGGCCCGGGCTTGCGCGCGACCAACACGAGTTTAAAACCGCTCTCGGCGAGTTTGCGCGCAAATGCTGCGCCTACGCCCTCCGAACCACCGACGACGAGCGCCCAGGGACCGTATTTCTGCACATCCATCGCTATTCCCCCGCTATTTCACCAACTGTACAACGATCGCAGCGTGAAGGCCGCGGCGGTGGGACCTATTCAGTAGCGCTTCAATAGCTGCGCCAGCTTTTGGATGGCTTGCGCCATCGTCTGGGTCCACGGATGGCCGGTATTCAGCCGCAGATAATTCTTGAATTGCTGGCGCGCAGAGAATATGGGGCCCGGCGCGACAGAGATACCGAGCTCGAGCGCCCGTCGATGCAGATCGAGGGAATCAACGGGAGCAGCGAATTCAACCCACAGAAAATAGCCGCCGAGAGGCGCGGCCACTCGAAAGCCGGGAGGAAAGTAGCGCCGAAATGAGTCCAATGCGGCGCGCTGCGATACGGCCAAGCGGCGGCGCAGCCGGGTCAAGTGCGCATCGTAGCCGCCACTGCGGAGCATCTGCGCAATCCCCTGCTGTACCGGGAGGCTGGTGGCGATGGATGACTCCATCTTGCGCCGTGACACTTCCTCGGCGTAACGGCCGGCAGCCACCCACCCGAGGCGATAACCGGGCGCCAGGCATTTGCTGAATGATCCGCAGTGAAGAACATAGCCGTTCCGGTCAAAGGACTTTGCCGGCGGCTCCGCTTTCGTCGCAAACTGGAGTTCGGAATAGGCATCGTCCTCGATGAGCGGGATCTCATGGCGGGCCAGTAACCGCACCAACTCCGATTTTCGCATGCGCGGCAGCGTGGCGCCGGTTGGATGGTGGAGCGTCGTCATGAACCAACAGGCGCGGATCGGAAACTTGGCGATCGCCGCTTTCAGCGCCTCAATGTCCAGGCCGTCGGTCGGATGCATCGGAATTTCAATGACATTGAGCCTCAAGCGCTGGGCGGCCTGCAGGCAACCGTAAAACGTGGGTGATTCGATCGCAATGGTGTCACCCGGACGGGTTACGCACTGCAACGCGAGGTTCAGCGCCTCGAGTGCGCCCGCGGTGATGATGATCTGGTCGATCCCGACCGACATGCCGAGGCTCAGATATCGCTTCGCGATCTGTCGTCGAAGATCGACGCTCCCGGGCGGCAGACTCTCGACGGTGGACCACGGATCCAAGTGCCGCGCACTGCTGCCCAGGCATCGTGCCAATTTGGGCCAGGGAAATTGCATCGGACTGGGAAAGGCGGAGCCGAGCGGCACGACTTCCCGATTTCGCGACGCCTCCAGGGTTGCGAAAACGAAATCGCTCACCGTGAGACGCGTGGAGCCTGCCTTCGGCCGCGAGGTTCGGGGCGGCATCGGCTGAGGTCGAAGCTCGCGGATATAATATCCAGAGCGCGGCCGCGCTTCGATGAGGCCATCGGCCTCGAGTGCCTCATAGGCCTTCAGTACGGTGGCGGGGCTGACCTTGCGTGATTGGGACAGTGCTCGAATCGAGGGGAGCTGGTCACCGGAGGCCAACGATCCGCCGCGGATCATGCCGCTGATCTCTTCTGTTACGGTCCTATAAAGCTTCACACCCAACACAATACGGCGGGCGCGGACCATGCGCCAGTACGGCCGTCAGTGCATGGTATTCGGCGCAACCAAGCCAAAATGATAGCTGAGAAGCAAGGTGACGAATAAAGCCACCGACAGTCCAATTCGCCAGCTTAATGCTTGCACCACGCGGGCCGCGTGCTCCGGACCTGATGACATCGAAACTAGAGCTTTCCCCAAGCTCACGACGATGGCGAGCAGCGCCAATACGATCAACGGCTTCATACAGACCTCGTTTTGGATGCGCGTTCTTCGCGCCGAATGGTCGCAATCACGGTTCCGAATCCAGCGGCCACCACGCCGACCATCGCTACCATTAAAAACAGCAGCCCACCGGCCAGCTTGTAGCATTCATAAAACCCTTCCAGCAGACCCAGCGGCGTCGTCACGAGTAGCAATGGCTTGGCAATTCGCATGAGGTGTTTTCCTCTTTCAGACGTGCATAGATCTACCCAGCTCCATACTAGTAGGGCGGTCAGGAAATAACAGATACACGTAGCGACGAAAAAATGCAGTACAGAAATGTCATGCCAGTGCAATATCCCCGTGCGACCGTACGTGCCGGCGCAACTCACTGCCGCTAACAATTAGATCGGGGTGCTGATCCATGAAGAAGCAACGCAGATGGCGATGGGGCTCGATGATTCTTGGCACTGCGATCGGTTCCTTGATCGGCATCGTGAGCTTCGGTCGTAGCCATACCGATCACGTGACCACGGATGCGGCGCACATCAGGCACGTGTTCGTCATCGTGCTCGAGAACAAGACATACACCGACACCTTCGGCACCAGCACCCAAGATCCGTACCTACAGAAAACCCTGGTCCCCATGGGCGGTCTGCTTACCGAGTACTACGGCACCGGCCATGTCAGTCTCGACAATTACATCTCGATGATCAGCGGCCAGTCGCCCACCAAGGACACGGACGACGACTGCCTGCCGGGATTTACGGGCTCGATCGGAAATTACAACGACGTGGAACAGACCGGCGTCGCGCGACAGGGACAGATCGCGGCCACCGGCGGTTGCATCTACTCGCGTCAGGTGCCCACATTGCCTGCGCAACTCGAGCGCGCAGGTTATTCGTGGAAGGGCTACATGGAGGATATGGGTAACGACCCGGCGCGGGAGAGCGCGACCTGCGGACACCCAACGATCGGCATCGGCACGGACAATACCAACACGGCCGAAGCGCCAAGTGCCGCAGTGCCGCCGGGCGATGCCTATGCCACACGACATGATCCTTTCATGTATTTTCACTCGATCATCGATTATCCGAGCTGCCATACGCACGTCGTGAATCTGAATGTGCTCACCCAAGATCTGGCCCAAGAGCGGACGACTCCGAACTATGTGTTCATCACGCCCAATCTATGCAGTGACGGTCACGACGGCGGCGGCACGGGCGCGCCCGGCACTACCTGCGCCAATGGACAGCCGGGCGGATTGACTTCGGCCGATGCGTTTTTGAAGGAGTGGGTGCCGAAGATTATGGCCTCGCCCGCGTATCAAAAGGACGGCCTCCTGATCATCACCTTCGACGAGAGCAATTATGTAGAGCAGGTCAGTAACGATCCGAGTACCGGTCAGACCACGGTGGACATTACGTTCCCGGGTCAGACCTGCTGTGATCAGCAACCCGGTCCAAATCTCGCCGGCGTACGGCCCGGTAGTTTCACATTGGTAAACACCCCCACGCTGGTCGAGAACATCGTGATCAACGGTTACGGCGGCGACCGGATCGGCGCGCTCCTGCTTTCGCCATTCATCAATCCCGGCAGTACCTCGAGCACGGCTTACAACCACTATTCGCTGTTGCGCAGCCTCGAGGATATCTTCGGGCTCGACGGACATATCGGTTACGCAGCGGATGATCCACGGACGGGTTACTATCTGGACAGCATTGCCGACGACAAGAGTGTGTTTCAGCATCGGAGCGAGTGGGGGCCGTGGACGCAAGCGCCGGCTGGACCCAAGTTCTAGATATCCGAGCCTCGCGCCCTAGGGCGCGAGGCTTCTCCCTCATGATTTATGCGCTGCTTGCTCCGGCGCAATTGACGATGAACGGAATCAGCGAGGCTGCTATTCAGAGCCCCGCGCCGAAAGCATCGGACCTGGCTGCGCTGGGCAGGCAAATCTTCTTCGATCCCTCACTGTCGGCCTCCGGTCGGCTCTCCTGCGCGAGCTGTCACAGCCCGGCCCACGCCTATGGACCGCCCGACGGGCGGGCCGCGCAGTTCGGCGGCCCCGACTTGAGCCTTCAGGGCGGGCGTGCAGTGCCGTCCTTGCGCTATACGCTGAATCGAACACCGGTTTGGAGCAAGCACTATGTTGCGAGCACCGCGGATCGCATCTTGGAGGGCAACGAGCCGCCCGCGGGTGGCTTTGGCTGGGACGGTCGCTTCAACACACTGCGCGAGCAAGCCGCATTCCCGTTAATGGCGCCCAATGAGATGGCGAATTCGGGCCCGGCGGATATCGCTGCCAAATTGCAGCGGGCACCCTACGCTCCGGAGTTTCGCCGATTGTTTGGCGCTCAGGTCTTCGATGATCCGGCAGCGGCTTACACTCGAGCCCTCTCGGCACTCGAGCGATTCGAGCTCGATGATCCGAGCTTTCATCCTTATACGAGCAAGTACGATGGCTTTCTCGAGGGCACCGCCGCCCTGAGCGCGCAGGAGCTACGCGGGTTGGCGCTGTTCAATGACCCGCGTCGCGGCAATTGCGCGTCCTGCCATCTCAACGCCAAAGGCGCGGATGGCTCTCACCCCATCTTCACGGACTATCAATTCGAGGCGCTCGGCGTGCCGCGCAACCCGGAGATCCGCGCGAACGCCTCGGCCGCCTACTTCGACGACGGCCTATGCGGTCCGCTGCGCAGCGATCAGGCCCATGAAGCGGCATACTGCGGCATGTTCAAAACGCCGACGCTGCGCAACGTGGCGATCCGCACGACATTTTTTCATAATGGCCGCTTCCATTCTCTAAAGGAGGCATTGCGCTTCTACGTGCGTCGCGACACCGAGCCCAAGCTCTGGTACCCGGTTTCCGTTTCAGGATCGGTCGACAAATTCGACGACTTACCGCCCGCGCTGAAAGCCAACGTTGATGTGATCGATGAGCCATTGACGCGCCAGGAGGGCGCGGCGCCCGCGTGGAATGAGGCCGAGATCGATGATGTGATTGCGTTTCTCAATACGCTCACCGACGCGGATGCGCAGGCAGCTTTGGATCCTTAATGCGCGCTATCCTTTGGCCGGCCGACTCCTAAGAGAGATAGTCCACACCAGGAGGCCGCCGAGCGCGAGCCCGGCGCCCACGTAGCCCGTCGAGACGAGCCCGAAGCCGGCGGCGATCGCCATGCCGCCCAGCCATGGCCCAATGGCATTCGCGACGTTGAACGCCGAATGATTGAGCGCCGCGGCGAGCGCTTGAGAGTCTCCGGCGACGTCCATCAGGCGCGTTTGCAGCACGGTGGCCAGCGCGCCGCCCATGCCAATGGCGAAAACGTCCAGGGCCACCGTAGCGTAGTGGCCGGCTGCAAGCGGATAGAGAGCGAGCGCGGCCGCCGACCAGAGCAAAAGATAACCTGCGGTCGGCATCAAGGCGCGATCGGCATACCGCGGTATGAATAGGTTTCCCGCCGTGAGGCCCATGCCGAAGATCGAGAAGATGAGGGGCGCCGCTGCCGGGGGGACTCGCGTGACATCGATGAGCGTCGAGCCGAGATACGTGTAGACCGAGAACAGGCCGCCGAACCCCACCGCGCCAATGGCGAGCGTCAGCCAGACCTGCGGTCGCCGCAGGCCTCCCAGTTCTCTCAACGGGCTCGCGTTGGGATCCACGCCGTCGGAAGGGACGAAGAGAAACACGAGCACAGCGCATGTCACGGCGAGCGTGGCGACGATCCCGAACGCGTAGCGCCAACCCACGGTCTGACCCAGCCAGTTCGCGAGCGGCACGCCGACGATGGTCGCGACAGTGAGCCCAAGAAGCACGCGACCGACGGCCTGGGTGCGCCTCTCAGTCGGGACGAGCGAGGCGGCCACGAGCGCGGCAATTCCGAAGTAAGCGCCATGCGGTAGGCCGCTCAAGAATCGAAACAGCAGCATCCAGTGATAGCTGGGCGCGAATGCCGAAAGTCCATTCGCCAGGGCGAAGACAGTCATCAGCCCGACCAAGAGGGAGCGTCGTGGGAGGCGTGCCGCGAGCACGGCGATCACGGGCGCACCGATGACGACCCCGAGAGCATAAGCGCTGATGACGTGGCCCGCGGTGGGCTCGTCGATGCCGAGATCACGCGCGAAGTACCGCAGCAGGCTCATCGTGGCGAACTCGGTGGTGCCTATGGCGAAGCCGCCGATCGCGAGGGCGAGATGGACTATCCCGGGGCGGACGGTCCGGCGGGTTATCGCGCGATCTTGAAAAGCGGATCTCGCGGAAGGTCGGGTCGAGGCTTGGTCGACGGGGGTGAGTGACACGCCACGACAGAGTGGCCGGCTTGGATTGCCGGCGCAATGCCAGAGGTGTTACAGGTGAAATGCGGCGCCGGGTTTAGTACGCCTCCGGGCGTTCCGCCAACCCGGGCACACCGAGCCGAATTGCATAGGTCGCGCTAGGCTCCGGACGCGTCGAGGCCGAGGGCTCCTGCCCCGGCGGTCTCATGGGTTTTTGGCGACGACTTTTCCGTTCTCCCACACATAGATGGGCGTGCCGAACCGACGAGCCGTTCGGCGGGCATCTGACGCCGCTTGCTTTAGAGCGCGCCGCACGCCTTTCGAAAATTCCCTATGTTGAGGGGATCTATTCATGAGTTCTTGGGCCGCTATCGATCTCTATCGCTATTCTGCCTGAATTTTCATATATCACCCAGGCGTCTGCAAGTGGCTGATACATGTTAAGGAAATTGGACCATCCACGGTCAAAACGTCGAATGACATCGGCTCTTGGTACGTCGTGCCCGCCTTGTCGGACGCGGGCCTCAATTCGCCTCAAAGCAAGCCGTGGAGACGCGACGCGGAGAAAGACGATTTCAATGCGGTAGCCCAGGCGTTTGAGGCGCTTAAGCAAGGCGACATAACCGCGTCCACTCAGGGTGCTTTCGAATGAGAAGCTCTCGCGCGCCCGCACGAGGCGCTCAATTTCCTGTAACACCAACCGGCCGGCACGTACCGCCGCACTCGAGGGGGCGAGCGGCGACAGCCCTGTGGCGATCAAGTCCGCGTTGACGAAATGCTCGATCTGAACGACTCCCGAGAGATAGCGTCGCGCAAATGTCGTTTTGCCTGCTCCGTTGGGACCTGCGATGACGACGCATAAGGGGTGTGCCGAGCGTCGCGCCGATCGTCGAGATTTTTTATGGGCCGCCATGAAGGTAGCTGGTGAAATGAAGAGGCGAGTCTAGTTCGCCTCCAGCCACTCTGCCAAGCGGTGCTTGAGCCCCCGAATCTGGCGACCTGATCTAGCGCTTACCTCAACGTGCTCCCGTGCCGGTCGTGCGACGGATGGCGCGAAACATGCCGCTGCGATCCGACTGCCAGCGACGTCGACCGATGATGGACAAGAGTGTTTTGGCGGTCAGAGGCTCGATGTGTGCGACGCCGGCGGCGGATTCGAAGACCGATGGTTCCCCGAGCAAGCGGGCCGCCTCGGCGGGGGCCACTGCCTCAAACCCCATGATCCAGTCGGGGAATTCGCGTTCCGCGACGGGCTCGCGCAGGATGGCACGCATTTCGCGTTTCGAGGCAACGATCTCTTGGAACGCCGCATCGACCTTGTGTGCCTCGCCTTCGAGCAACAACAAGATACCGCCTCCCACGTAGAGCATCATTCCAGAGACATCATTCTTGCGATTGGTCTTGCGCGCCTCCTTCAGAAATTCAGCGGTGTCGTGCTCTGAAATTTCGGACGCAGCCGCACCGACGTAGATGACGTGGATGAGATCTTCCATGGACACACCTCGGCTCTTAGTCTCGCTAGCTTAGAGATATTGGGAAGCGCAGTGCCGCCGGATTTGTCGTTTTGAGACGTGTGCAGTGCCGATCGCAGATCAGCTAGGTGATCTCGATGGCCGTGGGTAGGGGTTCACCCTACAACGAAGATCAAGGGCTCGGCTGACCGCGGCAGCATCTGAATTCGCGTTCATTGGTTGATCTTGATTTCAACCCGCAGCGATGGTGGCTCTCCGGCAACCGGCTCAAACTCCACCGTTTCGATGGCATGCAGCGGCTCGGGTTGCATCCAATGAATCGACCAGTGTCCGGGATGTACCGGCGTATCGGTACCTAACTGTTCGTGGACTATGCCGCCGGGTTGATGGTAACGAATATGCGGCGATTTGCCGCCGGTATCCCAGTCGAGAAAGAAACCGGGCCAACGATGGTGGTGCATCGGTTCGGTCTGGCCGTTCGGCGGAACAGTGACCTCCAAAACGCGAACCAATGCGTTCTCGAATATCACCTTGTGGCTGCCCGGAGCGGCCTGAACCGCGTCAAATCCTTCTGGGAATCCCGGTTTGTCTGCCGCCCACGCGCGAATCTGCCAGACTCCCAAGACAGAAACAGTGAGGATAGACAGCGCTGCGATTCCTATTCCTGTCGTCCGACTGTGCATGTAGTCTGCTCCTTATTCTGCTCTGCTGGCCCGCTGGCGCATTCGACGTGACTCCACGATGATTGCCGCGTGGGTTTATCGCCGCTCCGCGAGGCCGCCCCCCTCGCGGGCCAGATAGGCGGCGAGTTTGTTGAGTGCATCGTTCCATCCAGTGACGTGAATGTCTCGACTCTCAACGCTGGCAAAACCTTCTTGTCGCAACTTAAGCTGGGTCTCCGCTCCTTTCTCGCCAAGCGTGAGGGTGATCAGAGTATGGCGCGCCGGATCACTCTCCGCGCCCCAAGTGAATGCGAGAGTTCTCGGTGCGTCAATGGTTTGAAAGATGCCCGCGACGGGAATCACCCGGCCGTCAGTCAGGCGCATGATGATGCGATAGCGGCCGCCGACGCGCGGTTCGAGGAGAGGCACCTCGCAGTGCAGGCCCACGGGCCCAATCCAGGACCGCCATTCCTCACGATTTATCCAGGCATCAAAGACCCGCGTCGGCGGAGCATTGAACAGGCGGGTGACCTCTAGGGTGGTGTCATGGGCCTTCACGTGGGTTTTCCTTTCGGATCGATTGAGGGTGCCGCCGAACACCGACGACGGTTCCGGTCAGAGACCTGCGCCAAGAGTGATTCCATGAGGCACGAGTCCGTCAGATCAACCGGGGGCTTTCTGAGTCGCGTTGCACGATAGCCCTGGCCGTGATGGCTCGTTATGTCCTCGGACCGGCTCCCTTCTGAAACGGTACGTCAGCCAACTCGTCCTCGGGGCGAGGCCCCACATCAGCACGTGCCGCGATTACCAGATCGTCGTGTCCGATCGCAATCTCGGCATACGCTGCTTCGCTTTCGGCCTCGCTCTGTACCGCGTTCAGCTTTGAAAACCCAGATTGTATCTTGTCTATTGCAGCGATACTGGCCGGACTTCCATACACGCGAACTCTGTTCGCGCACCGCACGAAGGGTATCGTGAACTCTCGAACGACATCGAAGCTCGAATCGCCTGTTCGCCATCCCCAATCCCCCATCAGGTCGAGCGCGGCTTGGTAAGTCGCTTGGCGCTCGCTCCGCCGTGTCTGCAGGTACTCCTGGGTCTTTCGCAGGGTTTCGAGTTTCGCCACATGCGTGCTCGCGTAAGCCCCAACCAGCGCGGCCAAAATTCCGACAGAACCCGAGATGGCCGCCGTTGCGATTACCGTGATGTCCGCCATAAATCCGTCGCCATCGGTGATTTCAGGGGGGATTTTTTATAGCCGGAAGATAGCACAGGGCACCGAGGGGCGGCAGGGCGGCGGCTGACGTGGCCGATAGTCGGTGACGCTATCGATGACGTTTCTTTCGGGGTGTCATACGTCTCTTAGGCTTCCTGCGAGCTGGCGCGCGTAGCTTCTCTGCCGTAGCCTCTCTATTCCTCGAGACCGCGCGGGCGATGACGGTCTCCAATTGACGGCGATGCTCCTCGAGCTGACTTTCAAGATCGGCAATACGAGTATCGCGAGCGCGAAGCTCTGCCCGATTAAGCACGAGCTCCTGCATGAGCATGTTCACCTGCGCGCGGGCGTCGGTGAGCGCGCGTTCCCGAACCCGGGCGGCGGTTTCCCATTCCTTCTCTCGGAGCTCCTGCGAGCGCGCGCGGGCATCGGTGTCGCGCTTGAGTTCGTCGAGGCGCGCTCGAGCGACATTGTCCTCGTGTTCCGCTGTTTGCTGCGATAGCCGCAGCGCTTGTTCCCAGAGGGCCTTAGCCGAGTCGGCAAGCTCGGCTGGCAGGCGGGTGAGGGCGACCGGGTCACCCGAATTGAGCGCGCTTTGATCTTTCCAAAACCGCTGCATGCATTGGGTGACGTGATTGGGAGAGCCGCGTCCGAGCGCCTTTAGCACCGCGTTAACAGTCGGACGATCGCCGGCGGCCATCAGCTCCCGCGCCGTCCGTTCGACGTCCGCGTACGAGACGCTCGCGCCGCGCTGGCGAGTCGTTCCGTAGGCTGCAGGGGGCTGGTTCATTCGAGATATAATATCACCTGACAATGATAGTTTAAGATGAGCATATAACTAGTGATAATTACAGTTATCGCATATGTGGCGCAATGCGTGTTAAGATCGGACTGATGGAATTGACCAACCAGGCCTCTGAATTCGATCCGCGGCCGATCGCGCCCAAACCGCTGCTCGAAGGGCCCGTTGGCGGCGCTGCTCGAATGGCAGGCGATGGCGGAGGGC
>CAWCTM010000002.1:0-6828 GCA_963798595.1 uncultured Gammaproteobacteria bacterium
CATCATCGGACATCGCACCCGCTAACGGTCCGCAATCTGCCAGGCCTTAGAAGCTGTCCAAGCCGCGTCGATGCGCGCCTGCATGCGATCAATGTCGTTCGAGCAGGAGGCGGCGTATACCTCCGACATCGATGCGGTGAGCATGGCGATACTGAGCGGTATCAAACGCCTAATGGGCACGCCTTCCTCCCAAAACTAACATTCGCGCAGATGAGCGCATTCTCTGCAGGGGCCATTCCCGTGCCCCCTAGAGGCTCAGACATAACATCCTATCGGCTGAGAGCCCATCCGGGAAGTTTGGATTCATGACGAGGCGTTTGCAGCAAGGCGCCTGAGCATAATGCGGATCATGGCGAGACGAACGAAGGCGGCCACGGTTGTGGCGTAGCGTTCGAAGTCGCGGGCCAAGCGTCGATTGCGACTGATCCATGCGAACGTCCTCTCGACAATCCACCGTTTGGGCAGAACCTTGAATCCGGCAACGTCCGATCGCTTGACGATTTGCAGTCTCCAGGCACCGGTGCGCCACACGGTCATCGCCATTTTGCGTCCTGCATATCCGCCATCAGCAAAAATGCGTTCGATGAACGGGAACAATCGTCGCGCCCGGCGCAACAAGTGAACAGTGCCATCACGGTCCTGAACATCGGCGGGATGGACGACGACGTTCAACAAGAGGCCCAGCGTGTCGACCAGGATGTGCCGCTTGCGACCCTTGATCTTCTTGCCCGCGTCGTAGCCCGAAGGATCGAGCCAAGCCCCCCTTTTTGCGCGCCCTTTGCGGTCTGCGAGTCAATGATCGCTACCGTCGGGCTGGCTTCACGTCTTTCCTGCTCGCGCACCGCTACGTACAGTTCGTGATGGATGCGTTCCAGCGTGCCGTCCCAATTCCAGAGTTCGAGATAGTCGTGCACCGTGCTCTTCGGCGGCAGATCCTTGGGGAGCGCCTTCCATTGGCACCCGGTCCACAGCACGTAGAAAATCCCGTTCAAGACTTCGCGCACGTTGACCGAGCGCTTGCGTCCACCATGCCGCGCCGGAGGGATCATAGGCGCGACAATAGCCCACTCGTTATCGGTCAAATCGCTAGGATAACGCAGGCCGGTGCGGTTCGCAGCGCGGCGATGTTGAGGTGTCCACATGAGGCGCTCCTTCGCAGAATCAAGCGCCTAACAAGGAATCACATCTGATTCATTCGATTCAAGAAGTTTTCGGATCGGTTCTAAGACCACTGCATTGAAAGAGCTTCGGGACCGCCTTCGTGCCACGCGTTATTGCAGTATAGCAAGCTGTCGCGAATGTGATGCAGTCGATCAGTCCCTGATTTAACTTTGAAGGCTTCGAAACGTCGTAATAACAGTTGTTCTTTTTGACGGAAAATCCTAACTGTGTAACTATCGGCGCAAGGATGGAGCCCCCTTCGTATGGGAGAATCTTCATGGCCCGATACAACCGCGTCACATCAACCGTCAGCTCGCTCTCGTTGTTACTCCTCTGCGCAGCTAGCTTTTTCCTTTCAGTACCCGCGATCGCGCAGTCGCCAGGCGACAATGTGATCCATCTAAATCAGGCTTGGTCGCAGGACGATCGGGAATGGTATTATCATTTTTCGCAGGGCTCGGCGGTTCTTTCATATGACATCTTTTTGAATCTCGAAGCCGCCGACAGCCAAGACCTTTTCCGGTCCGGGCTAAGCAGCCCGCGCTACGGCCTGGTCCCCGAGGCCGCGAGCCCGGATAATCCGGACGGATTGCCGATCGGCATCAGTAAGACAACTGTTGCGACGCCAATCAAAGGCTGGCCGGCCGGCGACTATGCTGGCTTAACCTGCGCGGCGTGCCACGAAGGACAACTGACGTACAAGGGTAAGGTCATTCGTATTGACGGCGGAATTTCGCACACTTTCGACTTCCAGGGGATGGCTCGAGGTCTCGACGACGCGCTTCGAGCGACCCTGACCGACGCGGCAAAATTCGACCGTTTCGCGGCACGGCTCAGAGCATCGACCGCGGATGCGAAGGACAAGCTTCGCCAGCGAACTGAGAGCGAGGACGCTCGGGTGCACGATTATGCCGCCCGAACATCGCTCACTCCATACCCGTGGGGCCCCGGACGTGTCGATGCCCTCACAATGATTGTTGATCGCTCGACGGGCACGTTGACGGGAATTCGCGAGAACTGGTCCCCGGGTCTCGCGCCAGTGAAGCCGCCCTTCCTGTGGAATGCGCCGCAGGGATTGTGGGCGCAGTGGAGTGCCTTTGCGCAGGACCCGATTGGTCGAAATTTTGGAGAGACGATGGGTGTATTCCTGCCCGTCGATCTGACCTCCAAATCTCCCGCCGAAGGGCTATTCCAGTCGAACGGCGCGATATGGGAGCTTCAACGGGTCGAGAACCAATTGGAACGCTTGGCGCCACCAAGCTGGCCGGAAGACGTGTTTGGCAAGATCGACCGCGAGAAGGCCAAGGCAGGTAAAGCCTTGTTTGTTACCCTTTGCTCGGGCTGCCACAACGCGTGGCCTTACACGTGGAGCGAACCCAATAAGTATGGCAAGCGTTTCATCCTGGTGGGGCTGGTGCCACAAACATACGTAGGCACCGATAAAACACAGTTCGAAGTTCTCGGGCCACTCGCAATTACCGGTGACCTGAGCAAATTCTTGCCCCCAGAGTTCCGGGGCAAGTCTATGCTGCCGCCGTTCGTGTTTAGCACTCTGCTTGGGGCGGAGGCTCGGGCAATAGCGATTAAGAAACTCAACCTGAGTGAAGCCCAAGAATTGGATCTAAACGGCTATCGCGAACTGCCCAGTCCGCGGCTCCCGGAGCACGTCTACAAGGCGGCCCCGCGTGACGGGGTCTGGGCTACGGCGCCCTTCCTGCACAACGCCTCGGTGCCAAATCTCTATGAGATGCTAGTCCCGGCTGCCGAGCGCACGAAAAAGTTCTACCTCGGAGGCGACTTCGATCCGGTCAGGGTCGGGCTCGACACCACGGCGACCTCGGGGACATTCCTGATGGATACGACGCTGCAGGGGAACTCGAACGCCGGTCACTCTTTCCAGGATGGTCCGCGCGGCGACGGCGTCGTAGGTCCGTTACTGACCGACGATCAACGCTGGGCGCTCGTCGAATACCTGAAATCCATCCCGGAGCAGCCCGGCCGCGTGACACCATTCGGAGGTCCGCCAGAAAGCAGCTCTCGCTAGGGATACGCAGTCCGTGCCCGAGGCCTTGACTGGTTTCCCGCGGTCACGCTGCGCCAATTATGAAGTATTGACTGTAACTGCGGAGCGGGGCGATGTCCGATCATATCGATGGGCCAAGACAGATCGGCGACCCGTCGTCCGACCTGACCGACCTGTTCGCGTTCATAAGTCCTGAAAATCCCGCCAGCACGGTGTTGGCAGCGAACGTCTTTCCAACCTGTGGGGCGGATGCGGTCTTCTCTAATGCGGTCGATCACTCGATCGTCGTTCGCCGCGCCAAAGTTACAGGTATCGGTGACGCTACCAAATTCGAGACGAGCGACCCGGAAATACGCTTTACCTGTAGGTTTGACACGCTTGAGCGTGGGGCGGCGGACCAAAAGCCGATCCAGCGCGGTACCTGTACGTTACCCGATGGACAGACGCTTCGATTCGTCACCAATGACGAGAAAGGCGCATCGACGCCGGACGGCACCTTCCGCATTTTCGCGGGCATGCGCTCCGATCCATTTATCCTCGCCTGGTTATTCGGTGGAGGCATGAGGAAATTCCAAAATCTATTGTTCAACGATAACGTGCTCTGCATCGCCATCGAATTCGAAACGCGGCGTGTGCTTAATCCGGACAACGGCTCGCTATTCGCGGTAATCGCCGAAACGGTACCAAGGCCGCGCCCGGCTGCATTCGTTGGACACGAACCTCCGCGCCTTGATTGGGTTGGTCGGCCTGAGCAAACAAATATGCGTCTTAACAACGAAGGTGTCGCGGGCGCCGACGACCTTCGTGATCTTTGGAATCAGCAGACACCGTTCGGGATCGACGAAAAGGTGCGCCCGCTGTTCCTCCAGCGTTTGAAGGACAGCTTGGCCAATTGGGACATGCGCGACGGCAAGCAGGACTGGACGCCGTCTGCACTGGCCGCCAACGCCAATATGTTTCTCGATGATTTCATGCTGTTTGATGTCGCAAAGCCAATAACGGATACAAGTCATCTAGAAATCGAGAAGAGCACGCTCAACGGTCAGCCCTATCAGACCGGTGGCGGGCGCACAGTCGATGCTGATGTCATCGATGTTCTCCTGACGTGGATGGTGAACCGCGACCGTGAATTCCTCGAAGGCGGGACAACCAAGGCGACTAAGCCCGGCACCAAGAATTTTCCCTATTTCGCCGCACCGAATACCGATTTGCAAAGCGTGGTGGAAAGCGTCGAGCTCGGTGCTGCACCCGAAAGAGTCTGGCAACTGATCGGACAATTTGGCGGAACCTGGCATCCTTTGATTGCTAACATCAAGTTGATCGGAACGGGAATTGGTCAGCTGCGCGTCATAGAGACTATTGACGGCAAGCAAATCATCGAGCGTCTGGATGCGCTCGACAACTCCGCCCGATCTTATCGCTACACCAACATCGGAGGCATCCCGGCTTCGGATTACACGGGCGTGCTGGAGGTCAAGCCGAAAGGTGTCGGAAGTTCCGTCGAATGGCGGGCGCAGTTTCTGCCAAACGGTCCGGGCACACTTATCACGAAGACCATTATTGCGACTCTGTTCAAAACCGGGCTCGAAAGCCTCAAGTCGCGGTTTTGAGGTATCGCCATGTCCGAGGCTGCCGAATTTCACGACACATGCTTCCAGACGACTGACGGTGACATCGCCGTTATCAACTTGGAGAGCGCCCGCCTACGGTCCTGGAGCCGGTTCTACCAGGACCCGATGCGGGAGGGCATAGCTGAGACCGTTGTGGAACATGAGCAGCTCTCAGCACAGTTTGCCGGCGATTTGACGGCGCTCGACCGCCTTGAGTTTCTGGCCAAACAATTGTCACAAACGGACGCGGCGTCAGCACGCACAGCGCTGATTCAAGCGCAGGTCGCGTCGATGAAGCATCGCTTCGCCGAGGCGAGACACCATCTCGAACAAGCTGAAATCCGCGGAGCACAAGAGGCAGAAGTCAACCGCCTTCGGCTGAGTCTCGACCAAGCCTGCGGTACCAACCTCGACAGGGTGTTGGATGAGCGGCGCGAGACAGTCAGGAGATCTGGCGGAATAGAGGACCAGGTAGCGTTGGCGGGACTCTTAGCGGATTTGCGCGAATTCAGTGATGCCGACCGCACTTACGGGCAAGCTTTACGGAACTACCGGGATGTTTCCCCATTTCCCGTCGCATGGGTGTGCTTTCAGCTCGGCGTGCTCTGGGGAGAATTAGTACCGGAACCACAAACGAACCGTGCTTCGCAGTGGTACGAAAGAGCGCTGGAGCGATTGCCAGGCTACACGAAAGCGCGAGTACATTTGGCGGAAATCTATTCGTCTTCCGGTCGAGCGGCCGACGCCGAGTCCGTGCTTATACCGGCGCTTTCGAGCGGCGATCCGGAAGTGCTCTGGCGGCTCGCCGACGCCATGGCTATTCAAGGCAAAACCGCCGACGCTGAAGCCCAGATGCAAGCCGCGCGCTCCGAATTCAATTCACTTCTTGAACGGCACCCGCTCGCATTCGCCGACCACGGCGCGGAATTCTACGCCGGGAGCGGGAATGATTTTCGAAGAGCTCTTGAACTGGCGCTCGTCAACGTTACCAACCGTCCGACACTGCGGGCCTTGGAACAGGCACATGAGATCGCCGTTTCGGCCGGTGACTCCAATGCCGCAGTCTCGCTTCTCGGCAAAGCCATCGAACGGTGGGGCGATACCGCCGGATTCAAATCATCGCCGCTGGCAGCACGCCGCCTCGCAAGTCAGGAAGGAGCAGCCGCATGATAATAGACCGCCGGGCTTTCGTCGCTGGCGCGGCATTCGTTGCTTTCGCGCCGATGCCTGAGTTCTTGCTAGCGCCACTTTCTGCACCCGCAACAAACGTGGGCCGCTTCGTTCTGATGGTAGACGGATGGAATGTCCCAGGCGACGGCGGTACCGCTGAGGAGGTATGGATCAGAGTGGGTCGCTCCTGGCGAACTACTTGGCGGTGATTGCCCGGAGCCGCCGGGCCATTCTGCCGACTCGCGCGCTATTTAACAGGGAATAAAAACGCTAACGTGGCCCGCAATTGCCAGTCTGATGTGCCGGTCGGGCGTACGGCATTGTAATAGCCTGCTATCTGAGCATTCACCGGTTGATTGCCCACTTTGAACACTCGACCAAGACCACCACCGACCGGAACGGTCCATTGCTGGCCCGGTGCCGCGAGCCAGTTCGAGGTGAGGATCGGTGATGTGGTCAAGTACCAGCCGTGCGCCATGTTGTAGTTGGCGAAGGGTTGGGCGAGGAAGGTGTTTACGGCCGGTCGCAACGGATTGCCGCCGACCGACCATTGATTGTTGAGTAACACGCCGAGGACCCAATGTCCCGGCGTGGTCAGGAAGACGGCCGTGGGGCCGAATAACACTTCGCCGGTGCCGAGGATAGGATCGCTCGCGCTCGGAATGGTGAAGACCGGGCCGACACCCCAGATCAGATCACCCGGATGAGCGGGTGACAAAAACAGCGATTGGGTAATGTCGCCTATACCGTTGGTGCTGCCGTTTGACAGCGGATCGGGCTGGCTCACCACCGGTATGATGGTTCGCGAGATCACGTTCCAATCGTTGTTCAGGTGCATCGGTACGACTGGCTGAATGTTGAGTA
>CAWCTM010000003.1:0-347500 GCA_963798595.1 uncultured Gammaproteobacteria bacterium
TCTTTGCGTCGGGGTGCAGCGGCAGGTCTCGGCCCAACTGCCGACGTCCATCAGGTCAAATTGCCGGCATGAAAGCAGACGTTCGAATATCGTGACGCTGCAAAGGCGCTTGCGGATACTCGGGCTGCTGGCTCGGCAGCCCTAACTCGGGTTGATGTTCGAATTCTGGCGAAATAGGTTCGATGGATCGTATGTTCTCTTGAGCGCGCGTAGTCGCTCGTAGTTCGCGCCATAGGCTTCCCGCACGGGTCTTTCGCCATCTTCGAGGATGTCTTCGAGCGCGTTCACATACACCGCTTTATCGACATACGGCTTGAGGCCTTCCCAGCTTTCGCGGCCCCACTCGATCATTACGGCATCGTCGGCTGCGTCATCGCTCATGGGATTGATCCACATGACATGATGATCATATCGATGCGGGAATGCAGTATTGCTCACCGGTACGCGGCCGGCCGCGCCATGCAATTGCTGCAACACAATTCCGCTAAGCGGGGTCGGGGCCGTTTTCATCTGGTGCAGGATGCTGTCGATCGCGCCGGTACCGACCTTGGAAATATTATGCGCTTTGTTGTAGTAGCGCCGGCCCGGTGGGTTCATCGGATCGAATAGAGATTGCATTTCGAGGTAGGTCTGCAGCCGGATCATATCGGCGATCGGGGTTCCGAACGTGCGCAGCGGCGCGAGCACCTTCTCCCCTTCGTCCTGGTCGCCGCAGTAACACACGACCGTAGCAAACCCCGGTGCTCCGTTCGGAGCGGTTAGTGCTCCTCCAATCATGGTCAGTTCATCAGGGGCGCTGCGCGAGTACTCGTCGTAGAAGCGGAGCACGTCGGTGCTCAATGGATGAAAAATCACCCCACCCAGCACCGTGCTGATCGGAAAGAGCTTGTACTCGAGTTCCGTGACGACGCCAAAGTTCGCGCCTGCCCCGCGCAGGCCCCAAAAAAGGTCCGAATTCTCATCAGCGCTGCATTCGAGAATCTTGCCGTCCGCGGTCACGACTTCGGCCCGTGTGAGATTGTCGCAGGCGAGCCCGTACTTGCCAGCAAGGTAACCATACCCGCCGCCGAGTGTGAGCCCGGAGATACCGGTTGTGGTGGCGACCCCGAGGGTCGTGGCAAGTCCGTATTTCTGAGTCTCGCGATCGAACTCGCCCAGAATCAGCCCGGCTTGCGCCCTAGCTATCCGACGAGTCGGGTTGACCGTGATGCCCTTCATCAGGGTAAAGTCCAGCATCAATCCGCCTTCGCAGACAGCCTTGCCGGCGAAAATTGTGTCCGCCGCCGCGCACTGAGAGCAGCACTTCGTGATCGCGGGCGAAGTTGACGCAGGCCATCACATCGCTCGGGCTCGTACACCGCGCGATCAACGCGGGGCGCTTATTAACCATACCGTTGAAGACTTTTCTGGTGGCGTCGTAACCCAGCGCGTCGGGCGTGAGTAACGGTCCACGAAGCTTCTCTCTCAGATCCGTGATGACAGCGCCATTGAGCATGGGAGCCTCCCTCGCGGAAAATTTCTTTGTGTTCTAAAAATTAACCTAACACTCGCAAGAGCAACTGTCGAGCGAAAGGGGCATTGAGGATCGCCAGTCGTAGCTGTGGCATTCGTCGATGTGCGGGGCAGCAATACAAGATCAGCCTTTTGGCTGTGTTTCGCTCGATCTAAGTGCGACGAGACAGATTCTTGATTCCGCAAACCTGCCGATCGCGAACGTCTCTGAAGGGTCGACAGCGCCAGTTCCCAGACAACCACACAATTCGGGACCAATCGCCGCTCGCGTGTTACACGTGCGCGGTATGTCCTGGGCTCGAAGAGCGGCTGTCACTTGCCGAGCAGCTCTGGGACAGCATTGGGGCTGACGGCGAGGCGGTTCCGCTGACGGAGCCGCAGCGCGTAGAACTGGATCGGCGCTTGGCTGGCCGTGAGGCTGATCCGACGGATGTTATGTCTTGGGATGAGGTTAGATCCTCAGTCAATAACCAACTAAAGAGATGACCTTTCCGGTCCTCCTCCGACGTGCGCCCTGGGTTTCCGGCCCTCCGTCCCCGAGCGGTTTGCCGTACCGGTATATTACGGTAATATACAATCTTGATCGACTTATCGAAGATCACTGAGTTCGACTGGGACGCGGGGAATGCCCGCAAGAACGAGCGCCATGAGGTTTCTGCGGGCGAGGCAGAGGAGGTGTTTTTCTCTACACCGCTCCTGCTGCTCGATGATGCACCTCACAGTCGGGAGGAGCCTCGGTACCATGCGCTCGGTGTCACGGCAGCCGGCAGGCGTCTGCATCTGACGTTCACGCTACGGCGTGAGGGCACCGCAATCCGAGTGATATCGGCTCGAGACATGTCGAGGAAGGAAAAGGTAGTTTATGAGCAAGCGCCAAAAGACCATTCCTAAGTTCTCAAGCGAAGCGGCTGAGAGAAAGTTTTGGGAGGTGAACGATTCCGCGGAGTATCTCGACTGGGGAAAGGCGCGACCTGCGGCCTTCCCCAACCTCAAGCCGTCGACGAAGACCATTTCCCTGCGACTACCGCAGCACCTGTTGGACGCGATCAAGGTGGCCGCCAATGCGAGGGACGTTCCGTATCAATCGCTGATCAAGGTATGGCTGCAGGAGAAGGTGCAGAGCCGCTAGGGTGCCGCCGGCAGGCGCACTGCACGGACGCCGAAGGCCTCCAGCCCGCGTGGCTAGCTGCGTAGCTAGGCGCAGCGAGCAAACCCTCAATCGGTGTACGATCAACAGCTTATGAATGGTGCCCACGAACAAGCGCGGAACTTCGAGTAGCGGCGATGCAGGTGGTTCCGTCCAAACCCACGCAGCCGACCGCGAAAGCGGGTCGTCTATACGTCGTCTCGGCCCCGTCGGGTGCCGGCAAGACCAGCCTCGTGAAGGCCCTGATGGAGCGCGAGCCGGAGCTGAGCTTTTCCGTCTCCTATACGACGCGCGCGCCGCGGGCCAACGAAGTCGAGGGCCGCGATTACCATTTCATCAACCCCGACGAGTTTCAGCGGATGGTCGAGCGCAGCGAGTTCCTCGAGCATGCGCAGGTGTTTGACAACTTCTACGGCACGGCGCGCGCGACCGTACGCGAGGCGCTGGCGGCTGGGAAGCTCTTGCTGCTCGAGATCGACTGGCAGGGCGCGCGGCAGGTGCGCGCGAGCATGCCGGCGGCGCACAGCATTTTCATCTTACCGCCGACGCGGCGCGCCCTCGAGGAGCGCCTCACCGCCCGCAGCACGGACTCCCCGGAGGTGATCCGCCGGCGCCTCAAAGACGCGCAGCGCGACATCGCTCACTGGATCGAATTCGACTACGTGGTGATCAACGACGGTTTCGAGCAGGCGGTGACCGATTTTCAGGCCATCGTGCGTGAGCACGGCGAGGCGCTGCGGGGGAGCCGCCCGCAAGTGGCCCGGCTCGCCGTGGAATTGCTCGCCTAGACCGGCCGGCCTGTGCTGGCCGGAAGGTGCCGTTTTCTGCTATGCTGACAATCCCTTTAACGAACCCCAAAAGAGCCCATGGCGCGGATTACCGTCGAGGATTGTTTGCAGAACGAGCCGAACCTTTTCAATCTGGTGCTGCTCGCGGCGAAGCGCGCCCGGCGCCTGGCGAACGGCGCGGAAGCGACCGTCGAGTGGGAGAACGACAAGGCGACCGTCGTTGCGCTGCGCGAGATCGCGGCGGGCAACATCACGCTCGAAATGCTCGAGGAACCCGAAGAGCCGGTGCAGCAGCCGACCAACGACATGGAGATTCCGTCGGACTTCCGCGCTCCGCAGCTTGGCTTGGGGGATTAAACACACCGCCAGGCACCGATGGATTATGCGTCTTCCATACTCGGATTCTTACCCGGTGGAAGACGCACCACGGGGATCAGCCAGCTCTTAGATAAGCTCGAAGGCTATTTGCCCCCTGCGCAGGTCGAGCGCGTGCGCGAGGCCTACGACTTCGGCGCCGAGCGCCACCAGGGTCAGAAGCGCGTCTCGGGTGAGCCGTACATCACCCATCCGGTCGCGGTCGCCGACATCCTCGCCGATCTCAAGCTCGACGCCGACACGCTGGTCGCCGCGATTCTGCACGATGTGATCGAGGACACGCCGACCGCCAAGGCCGAGATCGTGTCGATATTCGGCCAGGTGGTCGCCGATCTCGTCGACGGCGTCAGCAAGCTCGATCAGATCCAGTTCAAGAATCGCCAGGAAGCGCAGGCCGAGAGCTTTCGCAAGATGCTGTTCGCCATGGTGCGGGACATCCGCGTCATCATGGTGAAGCTCGCCGACCGCATGCATAACATGCGCACGCTCGGAGTCATGCCCCCCATGAAGCGGCGGCGCATCGCCCGCGAGACGCTCGAGATCTACGCACCGATCGCCGAGCGCCTCGGCCTGTACGCCGTGAAACTGGAGCTCGAGGACCTCGGCTTTCGCGCGCTCTATCCGTACCGCTACCGGGTGCTCGAGCGCGAGTTGAAGCGCGCCCGCGGCAATCAGAAGCAGTTCCTGAGCAAAATCGAGGAGACCTTCAAGGCCGCCCTCGTCAAAGCCGAAATCACCGCGCACGTCGAGGGCCGCGAAAAACATCTCTACAGCATCTACAAGAAGATGGAGAACAAGCACATCTCACTCAACGACATGGTGGATGTGTACGGCTTTCGCATCATCGTCGACAACGTGGACACCTGCTATCGCGTGCTCGGCCTCGTGCACGGGGTGTATCGGCCGATGCCGGGGCGATTCAAGGATTACATCGCCATCCCGCGCATCAATGGCTATCAATCGCTGCACACCACTCTCTTCGGGCCGAACGGCGTGCCCATCGAGGCGCAGATCCGTTCCGAGCAAATGCACCGGGTGGCCGAATCGGGCATCGCCGCTCACTGGAAATACAAATCGGGCGGGGACTCGTTCGGCGGCATCGAGCACGATCGCGCCCGCGAGTGGCTCGCGGGCTTGGTGCAGATCCAGGAGGGCGGCAGCTCCGAGGAATTCCTGGAAAGCGTCAAGGTCGACCTGTTTCCGGACAAGGTCTACATTTTCACGCCGAAGGGCAAGATCCTGCGGCTGCCGACCGGCGCGACGGCGGTGGATTTCGCCTACGCCATCCACACCGACGTCGGCAACCGCTGCGTCGCCGCCAAGGTCGACCGGCGGCTCGTGCCGCTGCGCACGCCGCTGCGCAGCGGTCAAACCGTCGAGATCATCACGGCCAAGGGGGCGACCCCGAATCCCTCCTGGTCGAGCTTCCTGGTCACCGCCAAGGCGCGTGCCGCGATCCGCCAGTACCTCAAGAACTTGAAGCGCGGCGAAGCGATCGAGCTCGGACGGCGGCTCTTGAGTCTCGCGCTCGAGGAGCTGTCGCTCAACTTGAAGAAGATACCCGCGGCGGACATCGATGCCGTGGTGAAAGAGCTCAACCTCAAAGATGCCGACGAGCTCTTCGAGAAAATCGGACTGGGCGAGCGGCTCGCGGCGTTGGTCGCGCGCCACCTGCAGCCCACGCGCGACGGCGCGGCGAGCGCGAGCAGCGGACCTCTGATGATCGCCGGCACCGAAGGACTGCTGGTCACTTACGCACGCTGCTGCTTTCCCATCCCGAACGATCCCATCATGGCTTATCTCTCCGCCGGCCGAGGTGTGATGATCCACCGCCAGAATTGCGGTAATCTCGCTGAATATCGCAAGCAACCCGAGAAGTGGTTGTCGGTGGCGTGGGAGGCTACGGAAGGGCGCATGTTCGCCTCCGAAATCCAGCTCGACATCAACAATCGCGTGGGCGTTCTCGCCGCGGTGGCATCGGCCATCGCCGGCACGGAGACGAATATCGATCAGGTCTCGCTGGAGGAGCGCGACGTCAACAGCTCCGCGCTGCGCTTCCAACTGCAGGTGCGCGACCGCAAGCACCTGGCACGGGTCATGCGCACCATTCGCCGCATGCCGGACGTGCAGCGCGTATTCCGCACGCTCGCTTGACCGGCACGGGCTGCGTCACAAATTCGCGCGACGCCACGGGGCATCGCCACTGATTGGAGACTTGACTCTATGCCCAAGCAGATCATCTCGACCCCCGACGCACCCGCCGCCATCGGCGTCTATTCCCAGGCCGTGAGGGCCGGCGACACCGTGTGGGTGTCGGGGCAAATCCCCTTGGATCCGAAGACCAAGGAGCTGGTCGGCGGCGGGATCGAGGCGCAGATTCACCAGGTGTTCCGCAACATCGAGGCCATCGTGAAAGCGGCAGGTGCCGGACTCGACGACGTGGTCAAGGCCACGGTATTTCTCACCGATCTGTCGCACTTTGCGCTGGTGAACAAGATCATGGCGGAGTATTTCCGCGAGCCCTACCCGGCGCGCGCGGCCGTCGGTGTGGCCTCGCTGCCGCGCGGCGCACAAGTGGAAGTTGAGTGCATCGTCGCCCTGTGAGCGGCCGGGTATGCGCTGCATGAGCGCCGGCATGGCCGAGGCCGGGCGCGCGCGCCCCTGCGTGTGATCGACGCGAAGCCCGTCACGGCGCTGCGCGGGGTCGGCGAGCGGCAGGCGGAGCGGCTCCGCGCCCTCGGCGTCGAAACCACGCAGGACCTGCTGTTCCTGCTGCCCATGCGCTACGAAGACCGGACCCGCGTGGTCGCCCTGGGAGAGATCGCCCAAGGCCGGCGCGCCGTGGTCGAGGGCGAAGTGCTGCTCACGGAAGTCGCGTTTCGCGGCCGCCGCCAGCTGCTGTCGAGAATCGCCGATGGCTCGGGCTTTCTCACGCTGCGATTCTTTCATTTCACGGCGGGACAACGCGAAGGTCTCGCGCGCGGCGTCCGCGTCCGCTGTTTCGGCGAAGTACGCCGCGGGCCCGCGGGCCTCGAGATGGTGCACCCCGAGTACCGGCGCGCCGACGCGGCGGCCGCGGCCGGCGCCGATGAGCACCTGACGCCGATCTATCCCGCGACCGAGGGTCTCACTCAGGGCAGACTCCGCCAGCTCGTCGGCGTGGCGCTCGAGCAGACGGCCGCCCGGGATTTGACGGACTGGCTGCCCGCGGCGCTCCTCGAGGGCTCGGAGCTGCCGGGACTCCGGGACGCCTTGCAATTCGTCCATCGCCCTCCCGCCGACGCGCCCGTCGATCTGCTGTTCGATCGACGCCACCCGGCGCAGCGGCGACTGGCATTCGAGGAGCTGCTCGCACATCAGCTCTCCTTGAAACTGCTGCGCCGGCGCATCCAGCAAGATCCCGGCTGGCCGCTCGCGGGCGACGGCGGGCTCGAAGCGCGGCTCCTCGAGTCGCTGCCGTTTCGGCCGACCCGGGCACAAGTGCGCGTACTTGCGGAAATCGAGGCGGATCTCAAGCTCGCGAAGCCGATGCTGCGCCTCGTGCAAGGCGATGTCGGCTGCGGCAAGACGCTGGTGGCCGCGCTGGCCGCGACGCGCGCCATCGAGACGGGTCACCAGGTCGCACTGATGGCGCCGACGGAGCTCTTGGCCGACCAGCATGCCCGCAATTTTCGCCGCTGGTTCGAGCCGCTCGGCATCGAGGTCGCGCTCGCCACAGGCCGCCAGACAGGCAAGTCGCGCGAGGAGGTGCGCATCAAGTTGCGCGAAGGCCGTGCGCCGCTCGTGATCGGGACGCACGCGCTGTTCCAAGAGGGCGTGGAGTTCGCCTCGCTCGGCCTCGTCATCGTCGACGAGCAGCACCGCTTCGGCGTGCATCAGCGCATGAGCTTGCGCGAAAAAGGCGCCCGTGGCGGGCGGCAGCCGCATCAGTTGATCATGACGGCGACGCCCATACCGCGCACCCTCGCGATGACTGCCTACGCGGACCTCGACGTCTCGATCATCGACGAGCTGCCACCGGGACGCACCCCGGTGGCCACCGCCGCGCTCGCCGAGGCGCGCCGCGACGAGGTGGTGGCGCGCATTCGCGCGGCATGCCTAGCGGGACGTCAAGCGTACTGGGTGTGTCCCCTCATCGACGAATCCGAGGAGATGCCCTTCCAGGCCGCGGAGGAGACGGCTGCGGCGCTTGCCGCGGCGCTGCCCGATCTCAGCGTCGCGGTCGTGCACGGCCGGATGCCGGGCGCCGCCAAGGAACTCACCATGCGGCGCTTCAAGGACGGCGAGATTCAGCTGCTGGTGGCGACCACGGTCATCGAGGTGGGCGTGGATGTGCCGAACGCGACGCTCATGGTCATCGAGAACGCCGAGCGTATGGGTCTGGCGCAGCTGCACCAGCTGCGCGGGCGCGTCGGGCGAGGCCACCACGCGAGCTCTTGCCTGCTGCTGTATCGAGGGCCTCTTTCGCCCATGGCGCGCGAGCGGCTCGCCGTCATGCGCAATACCAACGACGGCTTCGAGGTGGCGCGACGTGACCTCGAGCTGCGCGGACCGGGCGAGGTGCTCGGCACGCGACAGACGGGACTCGCGCTGATGCGGGTCGCCGATCTCGCGCGCGACGCCGACTTGCTGCCCCGGGTGCAAGTCGCCGCGGAGCGATTGCTGCGGGAATGGCCCGAGCACGCGGCACCGCTCATCCGGCGTTGGGTGGGACATGCAGAGCAATACGGGCGGGTCGGTTAGAATCTCGGCCCATGAATCCGAACCCGAGAACTCGTCCGAGCAATACACATCCCCATAGCACCCAATGGCTGCCCGCGGAGCGCTTGGGACAGCTCGACGTAGACCCGCGCATGCGGGCCTGGCTCATCGGCAAGGGCCTCATCAGCCTGCGCATGAAAGACGCCTGCGGTGAGCGCTATGCGGCACGGCTGGTCGAGCAATGGACCGGACTCGTGTCGAGCGAGCTCAAGACATGCCTCAAGATCGGCGACTCGGCCGCGTTGTTTCGTGAGGTGGAGCTCAGCTGCGCCGATCAGGTCTGGGTATTCGCGCAGTCCGTGATCCCGGACGACACTTTGTGCGCACATCCGTGGCTCGCCGAGCTCGGCGACTGCTCGCTGGGCGGATTGCTCGCCACGCTGTCCGGCGTCGAGCGGAGCTCCTACGAATACGCCTGGCTGCGCGCGGACGATCCCTTGAGCGCGCGGGCTTTGCGCGGTGCCGATGTCGCACCCCCTGGATTGTGGGCCCGGCGCTCGCGCATCCTTTTGCGCGGAGCGCCGCTCCTCGCTCAGGAAGCCTTCTTGCCGTCAACGGGCCGCATTTAAGGGCTCGCGGCGTGCCTTTGCCCCGCTCAGGGCCGGAGTTGCTGGAGCGCATCGGCCAGCGCTGGCGGTGGTTCGCCTACCGGGTCCAGTTCCATCCCTGGACCACGAACGAGCTGCCGCGAATCCTCGGCACGATCCATGACTACGTGCAGCTCATGCGGCTCGATCGGCCCATCGGCATTTATCTGCTGCTCTGGCCGACGCTCTGGGCCGTGTGGATCGCGGGACGCGGCAAGCCCGATGCTCACGTATTTCTGATCTTCGTGCTGGGCGTGGTGCTGATGCGCTCCGCCGGCTGCGCGATCAACGACTATGCCGACCGCAGTTTCGATCCGCAGGTCGAGCGCACCAAGACGCGCCCGCTGGCGGCGGGGCGCATCACGACTCTCGAGGCGCTCATCCTGTTTGCCGTCCTGTCGTTGCTCGCGCTGATGCTGGTGCTGCAACTGAATCGAATGACGCTGCTGTGGGCGTTGCCCGGCGCTTTTCTCGCGGTGACCTATCCCTTCGTCAAACGCTTCATGAGCGTGCCGCAGATGTATCTGGGCGCCGCCTTCGGCTGGGGAATTCCCATGGCGTTCGAGGCGCAGGTCGAGTACATACCGCGGGTCGCGTGGCTGTTCCTGCTCGCGAACGTGCTGTGGGTGACCGTCTACGACACTCTCTATGCCATGGTCGATCGCGAGGACGATATCAGGATCGGCGTGCGCTCCACCGCGATCCTGTTCGGCGACTCCGACCGGCACATCATCGCGGTGCTGCAGGCGATGACGCTCGTGACGCTGTACCTCGCAGGACGCATTCTGCGCATGACGGGCTGGTATTACGCCGGGCTCATCGGCGGCGCGCTCTTCTTCGCCTACCAGCTCTGGCTGATTCGCAACCGCGACCGCGATGCCTGCTTCCGGGCATTTCTCAACAACAACTACTTCGGCATGTCGATGTTCATCGGGATCCTCCTTACCTACCAATTCCGTCCTTGAGCGCGGACCCGCAGTCGCACGACGCTCGCTGGATGCGGCGCTCCTTCGAGCGAGCCGCCGCCACCTACGACGCGGCGGCGGTGCTGCAGGCCGAGGTCCGGGGGTTGTTGCTCGAGCGACTCGATTTGACGCGCCTCGAGCCCCGCGTCGTGCTCGATGTCGGCGCGGCGACGGGTCAGGGCGCGCGCGCGCTCAAGCGGCGTTATCCGGTCGCCCAGGTCATTGCCGTCGACTCATCCCGGGGAATGCTGCGCATCGCGGCCCGCCGGCGCGCCTGGTTGCGGCCTTTTGCTCTCTTGTGCGCCGACGCGACGCGGCTGCCGCTGGCCGACGCGAGCGTCGATGTGGCATTCAGCAATCTGCTGCTGCCGTGGTGCGATCCCGACGCGCTGTTCGGGGAGATGCGCCGCGTGCTCGCGCCGCGCGGTCTTCTGACCCTCACCGGACTCGGGCCCGATACGCTCAAAGAGCTGCGCGCTGCCTGGGCCAGCGTGGACGGTCACGTCCACGTCGGTGAATTCATCGACATGCACGACGTGGGCGATGCGCTGGTGCGCGCCGGATTTGCCGCGCCGGTGCTCGACGTCGAACGCTATACCCTGCGTTACACCGGCGTGCAGGGCCTCGCGGCCGATCTCAAGGCCACGGGCACGCACAACGGCGCCTCCGGACGGCTGAGGGGACTCACCTCGCCGCGGAAATTTGCGGCCATGCAGAGTGCCTATGAAGCACATCGCATCGCGGGCCGCCTCCCGGCTACGTGCGAAGTCGTCTTCGCGCAAGCCTGGGCTCCCGTCGAACAACGCGCGCGCACTCCATCGCCTCAGGGCGTATCGCTCGAGTCCCTGCGCGAGCAGCTCGCCGCGAGACGGCGGAATTGACCCTTGCGGTTAACCCTGATGCGCAGCCCCTCCTACCTGCGGCGCCCGGACAACTGAGTTATCCTTTCCCGCTATGGAAGAGCGCATTGAGCTCGCGCCGAATTGCTCGCTCACCCCCACGACCGCGCGACGGTTTTTCGTGGGTACATGCTTGTTTTCTCTCGCTTTTGCGATGGTCTTCGTGGTGCATGGATTCTGGCCCGTGCTGCCCTTCTGGGCTCTCGAGATGGCGGCGCTCGGCCTGGCTCTGCATGCCAGCATGCGCCGCCGGTTCTACACCCAGACTTTGCTCATTACCGACGCGCAGGTCAGTCTCGTGACCCGTTCACGGCGGGGCGAAGCAAAACAGGAGTTTGCGCGGCATTGGACGAAGGTTAGACTGCGCAGTCCGCGAACGCGCCTGTACCCGAGCCGGTTGACGATCGAGAGCCGGGGCCGAGCGTGCGAGGTCGGCAGCTTTCTCACCGAAGAGGAAAGGTGCCGGCTTGCCCGGCGTTTGCGGGGCTTGGTGGGCGGGATGAACGAATCGCCGCCGCTTGGTTGAAAGTTACAAAGAGGATCCGACGAGAATGAGTGCACCCGCAAGCGACATTCCCAGGCCCCGCGGCCTTCTCCCTGGCCCGTTTCGCGCGCGCCAGGCCGCCGTTGCCTTGGCGGCGTTCGCCCTATCCGCCGCGGCAGTCGCCAACACCTCGAACGGCTACAACTTGCCGGTCGGCGTGACTCAGATGAGCCGGGATATCTACGACCTGCACATGGAGGCCTTCTGGATCTGCGTGGCCATCGCGATCGTGGTGTTCGGCGCGATGATCTATTCGTTGGTGAAATTCCGGGCGTCGCAGGGCGCGGTCCCGGACACCACCATGCTCCACAGCACCAAGGTGGAGATCATCTGGACCATCGTCCCGGTGGTGATCCTGGTGGTGATGGCGATACCCGCCGCGGAGCTCATTCTGAAGATGGAGGACATGCGCAACTCCGATCTTTCCATCCGCGTCACCGGCTATCAGTGGAAATGGGAATACCAGTACATGGACGCCGGCGCCGGGATCGATTTCTTCTCGACCCTGAAGCAAGACTCCAACTTCGCGCGCGAGCTGCATTCGGGTATCGACCCGAATACGGTACCGAACTACCTGCTCGACGTGGACCATCCCTTGGTGGTGCCGAGCGGCACCAAGGTACGCATCATCCTCACCTCGGCCGATGTGATCCACGCCTGGTACGTGCCCGATTTCGCCCTGAAGCGCTCGGCAGTCCCGGGCTTCATCAACGAGCTGTGGTTCAAGGTCGACCCGGGCAAGGAAGGAATCTACCGCGGCCAGTGCGCGGCGCTTTGTGGCCGGGACCACGGATTCATGCCCGTGGTGGTCGACGTCAGAACTCCCGACGATTTCAAGAAGTGGGTCGAGGAGCAAAAGGCGCAGATCAAGCAGGCGGCCGCCCCGGCGACCGATGCGCCGGGCGCCGCCGCGCCGGGCGTCGACACGCCCCGCTCCGCCCAAGCACTGAACTGAAGACCTTCTAGAGACCCTTTTTAAAGAGACATCGCACATGGCCCAAGATCTCGCGCACGACACCCACGACACCCATGACGATCACAATCACGCGCCGACCGGCATCAAGCGGTGGTTGTTTTCCACCAATCACAAGGACATCGGCACGATGTACCTGGTGTTCAGCCTGATCATGTTCTTCATCGGCGGAGCGATGGCGATGGTCATCCGGGCCGAGCTGTTCAAGCCGGGCCTGCAGATCGTCGATCCCGAGCGCTTCAACCAGATGACCACGATGCATGCGCTGGTCATGATCTTCGGCGCGGTGATGCCCTCGTTCGTCGGTCTCGCCAACTGGATGGTGCCGCTGCAGATCGGCGCGCCGGACATGGCGCTGCCGCGCATGAACAATCTGAGCTTCTGGATATTGCCGTTCGCGTTCACGATATTGATAGGCTCGTTCTTCATGCCGGGCGGCGCTCCCGCGGCCGGCTGGACGATGTATCCCCCGCTGGTTCTGCAGAGCGGCGACTCCATGCCGATGCTGATCTTTGCGGTGCATCTGATGGGCGCCTCCTCGATCATGGGTGCCATCAACATCGTCGTTACCATCATGAACATGCGCGCTCCGGGGATGAACCTGCTCAAGATGCCGCTGTTCTGCTGGTCCTGGCTGATCACCGCCTATTTGTTGATCGCCGTGATGCCGGTGCTTGCCGGTGCGGTGACCATGCTGCTCACCGATCACTTCTTCGGCACCAGCTTCTTCAATCCGGCCGGCGGCGGCGACCCGCTCATGTTCGAGCACGTGTTCTGGTTCTTCGGGCACCCCGAGGTCTACATCATGATTCTGCCGGCCTTCGGCATCATCTCGGAGATCCTGCCGACCTTCTCGCGCAAGCCCTTGTTCGGCGCGACGTCGATGATCTACGCCATCGCCTCGATCGCGTTCCTCTCCTTCATCGTGTGGGGCCACCACATGTTCGTGGACGGGATGCCGATGGCGGCTCAGCTGTTCTTCATGATGTCGACCATGCTGATCGCGGTCCCCACCGGCGTGAAGGTGTTCAACTGGACGGCGACGATGTGGCGCGGGTCGCTCTCATTCGAACCACCGATGCTGTTCGCCCTCGCGTTCCTGTTCCTGTTCTCGATCGGCGGCTTTTCCGGTCTGATGCTGGCGTTGACCCCGGTCGACTTTCAGTACAACAACACCTATTTCGTGGTCGCGCACTTTCACTACGTGCTGGTGCCGGGCGCGATTTTCGCCGTCATGGCGGCGGTCTATTACTGGCTGCCGAAGTGGACCGGGCACATGTACAACATGACGCTCGCCAAGACGCACTTCTGGTGCTCGGCGATTTTCGTGAACGTGCTGTTCTTTCCGCAGCACTTCCTGGGGCTCGCCGGCATGCCGCGCCGCATCCCGGATTACGCCGTGCAATTCACCGACTGGAACATGGTGTCCTCGATCGGCGGCTTCGCCTTCGGCGCCTCGCAGATCCTGTTCGTGATCCTGATCGTGCAGTGCGTGCGCGGCGGTCAGAAAGCGACCGCCGCGGTGTGGGACGGTGCCATGCCGACGGGTCTCGAGTGGACCTTGCCCTCACCGCCGCCGTTCCATACCTTCACGGTTGCGCCGGAGATCAAATGAGTTCGATGGAGATGCCGACGCGGCGACGCCTGATCCGCAGCCGCGCCCTGCTGCTGATGTCGGTGGCACTCGCTTTTTATTTCGGCTTCATCGCCCTGGCGCTTTTCCGTCGTCACTGAGAACCGCGTGGAGCCGGATCCCGCAAAGCCCGATCCCAGCGAGCGCAAGCGCGCCAACCGGCGCTTGACCCGCAGTCTGCTGATCATGACGGCGGGCAGCTTCGCGTTCGGCTGGGCGCTCGTGCCGCTGTACGATGTGTTCTGCAAGGTGGCAGGTATCGGCAATGCTCAGGCGAAGGCCGGCGCCGCGGAAGTGCATGAGGCCGTCGATCCGAATCGCGAAGTGACGGTCGAGTTCATCGCTGACCCCGCGACGGTGGGAAGCTTCGAGTTCCGGCCGGAAGCGGCCTCCATGCGCGTGCACCCGGGCAAGCTCTACGACACCCAGTTCTACGCGAAGAACCTGACGGGAGGGCGGTCGGTCGCGCAAGCCGTGCCGAGCATCTCGCCGACCGTCGCCGCGCAATACTTTCACAAGACCCAATGCTTCTGCTTCAGTCCGCAGCACTTCGGCGTCGGCGAGGGGCGCGATATGCCGGTGCGTTTCATCGTCGATCCGAATCTGCCGGACAACATCGACAAGATCACGCTCGCTTATACCTTTTACGACACGACCGAAGCGGCGGCACCCTAGACCGGCTAGAATGAATTTCCACATCGCTTAGAGAGTTGAACATGGCGCAAGCGCACGCGACCGACGCGGACACGTACTATATTCCCCATGGCAGCCCCTGGCCGATCTTCGCGGCCGTGTCGCTGTTCACCGTCATGGCGGGCGCCATCGCGCTGCTCAACAACTGGCTACCTGCGTGGTCGCTGGTGCCGGGCTTCGCGATGCTCGCGATCATGTTCGTCTGCTGGTTCGGCACGGTCATCGGCGAGAATCAGCACGGCGTTTATAACCTGCACGTGGATCGCTCGTTCCGCATGGGAATGATGTGGTTCATCTTCTCCGAGGTGATGTTCTTCGCTGCCTTCTTCGGGGCGCTGTTCTATGCCCGGCACCTCTCCGCGCCCTGGCTCGCAGGTCACGGCACCAAGCCCTTGAACGGCGTCCTGCTCTGGAAGAACTACGAGGGGGCCTGGCCGACCAACGGTCCGGAGTCCGTCGGTCCGCGCGCGGACGGCACGTTCGAGACCATTCCGGCGTTCGGCCTGCCCGCGATCAACACGGCGATCCTGCTCTCGAGCAGTGTGACCGTGACCATCGCGCACCACGCATTGATCGCCGGCAACCGCACGCGCCTGAAGATCTTCCTCGCCCTGACCTTTCTCCTGGGCTTCACCTTCGTCGGCCTGCAGGCGCACGAGTACCACGAGGCGTACACCGAGCTCGGCTTGACGCTCGGCACGGGCGTGTACGGCTCCACGTTCTTCATGCTGACCGGATTCCACGGTATGCACGTCACCATCGGCGCCATCATGCTGACGGTGATCTGGTTCCGCGTGCTGAATGGCCACTTCACGCCCCAGCGGCACTTCGCGTTCGAGGCGGTCGCGTGGTACTGGCACTTCGTGGACGTGGTCTGGCTCGGTTTGTTCTGCTTCGTTTATTGGCTATGACGTGTTGCGCCGCGCCGGGCGCCGTTGCGCTCGCGCGGCGCCGTGTCGGCCGGCGCCCCGGCTAATCAACGCCCGGCTTGCGGCGTGATCCAGCCGTTGTAATAGGCGACCATCAGCAGAACGAACAGCCCGACCGAGAGGCCGATTCTCCAGGTCAGCGCCTTGACCATCTTGCGGCTGTCGCCGGGAGTCCGCTGCGACAGGTGATACAGAGCCTTGCCGAGACTTCCGATGATCAGCACCAGCATCAGGACAATCAGGTATTTGAAGATCACTGCCCAGGGCTCCGCCGGCGAAGCGCTTAGTATATCGTGACGTTAAGATTCGGTTCCCGCGTGTTCGAGCCGCGAGCGTTCACCACGCTCCTCGCGCTCTTGCTCGTTGCGGCGCTCGTAACGCTCGGGCGCTGGCAGCTGCACCGCGCGGACCAGAAGCAGGCGCTGTACACGCTGTTCGATTCCGGGCAAGACGCAACGCGGCCTGTCGATGCCGCGACGCCGCGATTGCCCCGATACCAGCACGTGACCGCCCTCGGCGCCTATGACTCGGCGCGTCAAATTCTGATCGACAACATGAGCAACGCCGAGGGACGCGCGGGCTACTATGTGATCACACCGTTCGCGCTGCGTGGCGGCGGCTGGATCCTGGTGAACCGCGGCTGGGTGCCCGTCGGTGCGAGCCGGGCGGCGCGGCCCAGCGTGGCAGTGACGGCGCAGGAGCGCGAAATCAAAGGGCGCGCCGACGAGTTGCCACGGGCCGGCTTGCAATTGGGGCCACGGCTGCCGCTGGCGCCGCCTTATCCGGTGGTCGCGAATTTTCCGACACAGCCGGAAATCGCCGCGCTGCTGCACGAGAACGCCTGGACGCGGGCGGCGAATCTCGTGCTCCTCGACCCGGGCGAGCCGGACGGCTATCTTCGACAGTGGCAGCCGCCGGGGTTTCCGCCGATTCGGCACATCGCCTACGCTGTGCAATGGTTCTCTCTGGCGGCCGCCCTGGTCGTCATCTATATCGTCACCAATTTGCGGCGCAGTGAGAGGAAGACTGTATGAATGCGTCCGCTTCCCGGCCCGCAGGGCACCCGCGACGCGTGTTCATCACACTGATGCTCTTGTTCTTCGCCCCCGTGGCGGTTGCCTTCATTCTTTACTATGGGATTGGTTGGAGTCCGGGCGGCCGTGTGAATTACGGCGAGCTGGTGGAACCGCCCGTGCCTCTGCCCGACCTCGCATTACCTCAAGCCGACGGTCCCTCCGCCGAGGCAGCGCGCGCGGACGTTGCGAGCGGCGCGATGCCCCCGGTCGCGTCCGCAAGCTTCCTCAAGGGTAAATGGACCCTCCTGTACCTGGGTGCCGGCGGCTGTTCGGCCGGTTGCCGAACGGATCTGTACAACACGCGGCAGGTACGTGCCGCGCTCGGCGCGGATCGCGAGCGCGTCCGGCGCGTGTTCCTCGCCGAGGGCGCGTGCTGCGATCTCGCTTGGCTGCATGCGCAGCAACCGGACCTCGTCACGGTGCAGGCGAGCGCCGCGGCCGCGCCGCTCACGGCAATCCTGGAGCACGCCGGCCATACCCCCGCGGCGGCCGACCGCGTGTACCTCATCGACCCGCTGGGGAACCTGATGATGTGCTATTCCGCCGATGCGCGGCCCAAGGGGATGCTCGAGGACCTCAAAAAACTGCTGCGCCTGTCGCACGTGGGCTGAGGGAACGGGATGATGGAAGAGCGACGCCTACTCTGGTTCAGGCGCTTGGCGCGCGCCGGAGCGCTGCTGGCGGCAGGAGTGGTGGTCCTCGGCGCCTGGGTCCGTCTCACCAACGCGGGTCTCGGCTGCCCGGATTGGCCCGGGTGCTACGGGCATCTCTTCCCTCAGAACGCACATCATTTTGCGGAAGCGGTGCATGAGATGGTGCATCGTTATTTTGCAAGCACCCTGGGCGCGATCATCGTCGTCCTGCTGGTCTTTGCATGGGTGAATCGCAGAGAGCGAGGACAGCCGCTCTGGGCCGTGGCGTTGCTGTTCCTGCTGGTCTGCCTGCAGGGAACCCTCGGCATGAAGACGGTGACTTTGCTCCTGCAACCCTTGATCGTCACCGCGCACTTGCTGGGTGGACTCTCGACACTCGGTCTCCTGTGGTGGCTGTCGATCGAGCCGCGGCGCCGCCCACTGACCCATGCCGAGCTCGGCTTGCGCAAGTTCGCGTTGCTGGGCATCGGCGCACTGGCACTGCAGATCGCTCTGGGCGGCTGGACCAGCAGCAACTACGCAGCCATCGCCTGCCCAGACCTGCCAACCTGCCAGCGCTCCTGGTGGCCGGATATGGACTTTCGGGATGCCTTCGTTTTGTGGCGCGGTCTCGGCGTGGACTACGAAGGAGGCGTGCTCGCGAGCCCGGCGCGAGTCGCCATCCATTTCACGCACCGCCTGGGCGCAGTCGCAGCGGGCGGCATACTGATCGTCACGGGGCTCTTGATCGTCGCGCGCTCCGCATGGGCGCCGCTGCGTTCCCTCGGTGGACTACTGGTGTTCGCGGTGCTCCTGCAGATCACCATCGGCGTCTCGATGGTGCACTTCCATCTGCCGCTCGCGCTCGCGACGCTGCACAACGCCGGCGCTGCATTCCTGGTCATCGTCATGGTGACTTTGCTGCGCGCGCTCTGGCCGGTGACCTGGGAACCCGCTCCCGCCCGGGCGCCGGAGCCCGGCGCCGCCATGGTACCCTTGCGCCGTGTCGACGCTCCCCGATAATCCGCCGCTCGCAGCTACAGGCCTCTCGCGCCTGCGCTGGCGCGAGTATCTCGAGCTCACCAAGCCGAAGGTGAGTCTCCTGATCGTATTCACAGCCATCGTGGGCATGGTGCTCGCCTCGCCCGGCATGGTGCCGCTGCCCGCGCTGATCTTCGGCACCTTAGGCATCGCGCTCGCCTCAGGGTCGGCCGCCGCCTTCAATCACGTGCTCGATCGGCGCATCGATGAGCGCATGGCGCGCACTCGCGGGCGACCGCTGCCTACAGGGCACCTTGCGACTCACCAGGCCATCGTGTTCGCCGGCCTTCTCGGGTTCGCCTCCATGCTGGTGCTGTGGCCGACGGTCGGCGAGCTCACGGCGCTGCTCACCTTTTTCTCGTTGATCGGCTACGCCATCGTCTACACCTTGTGGCTGAAGCGCGCGACTCCGCAGAACATCGTGATCGGCGGCGCCGCAGGCGCCGCGCCTCCCGTGCTCGGTTGGGCGGCCGTCACCAACACCATCGATCCGCACGCGCTGCTTTTGTTCGTCATCGTATTCACCTGGACGCCGCCGCACTTCTGGGCGCTCGCCATCGCCCGGCGCGACGATTATGCGAAGGCCGGGATTCCCATGCTGCCGGTCACGCACGGCATCCCGTTCACACGCCTGAACATCGTGCTCTACACCATTCTGTTGGCCGTTGCCACGATACTGCCGGTGCTGTCCGGCATGAGCGGCCTCATTTACCTGATTGCGGCGCTCGTGCTCAATGCGCGCTTCCTTTACTTCGTGCTCAAGCTCAACCGCGAACAGCAGCCTCGGCCGCAGCTGCCCATGCGCACGTTCCGCTTCTCCATCACCTATCTGATGCTGCTGTTCGCAGCGCTGATCGTCGATCACTATCTGATGTTTGCCGTCTGACCGGCGGGCGGCGGATCAAAGACCTTGCGAGGACATCGACGGCGGCGACGGCGGCTGCAGCGCCCGCAGGATTGCGGGACCGAAGCGAAGGCCATGCTTGTACTCGCTGATGAGGTTGTCGTCGGTGATGATCTCCGCGCCGGCGCCGTCGCGCGCGAGCAGCTCATCGACCGGCTCGAGCTGTGCGGACGTCAGCCGGGCCACGACGCCATTGCGGGCGGCGCCGTCGGCGCTGCTGAACAGCCTCCCATCCGGGCGGCGGATATTCCAAAGCTTGTCGGGAGAGACGGTTAGGGGATGATCGGAGGCATAAGCGAAGTTGACGTATCGGTAGGCGTAAGGGAAGACAGCCTGAGCCGTGGCGGGCACATCGAATGATCCAGTGGTGTTGACAAGCGTCACACCCCCCGGATTCAAGTGGTCCTTGCACAGCGAAAGATACTCGCGTGACAACAGATTTCCCGCATTGGCGCGCCAGTGAAAGGTCGTGTTCTGGACGATAGCGTCGAATTTGAGCTCTGGATGGCGCGTCAACCAGCGGCGTCCATCGTCGATGTGGATGTGCACTTTCGGATCGCTCAGGAGGCCCGCCACATCGGGACGTTGGCGGATGAGATCCAGATAGGCCGGGTTGATTTCGACCACATCGACGCTCTCGACGCCTGGAAAACCCATCAAGGCACGCAGCCAAGCGCCTCCGGCGAGCCCCACGAAGAGCACATGTTTCGGGCTCGGCATCACCAGCCCCAGAATGTACACGCGGTCGAGACGATTTCCGTTGCGATCGGGATCGACGCTCGTCAGACCGTCGTAGATATTGCCGCCGAAGATGGTCTCACCGCGCAAGGCTTTGGCGGTGTGGACTATCCCGTGACGGTTCGCCGAAAAAAAGATCATGGCGTCGGGACCTTCTGCCGCCATGCGAGCGAGCGAGCCCGCGCCCGGCCGTATGGTCAGAATGGCAATGATCAGCGTCGTGCCGCCCGCGACCAGGGCTCTTTTCACGAGAACCCGTCGCGTGCTCCGGAGCGCGCACGCAATCGATGCGAGCACGCACATGCCGGCGGACACGGCGAAGCATTCGTCGACGCTGAGATGGTCGAGAGCTAAGAATCCGGTCACGAGAGGACCGAGGGTTGCGCCGAGAATGTTGCCGAAATAGATCCTGGAAACAGACCGGCCGATGCGCGCCCCCCGCGCTTGGGAACCGAGATGGTGCACGATGGGAAACATGGCGCTCTTGATGCCTGCGGTCAGGGCGATGGCCACCGCCGGAGCGAGAAGTCCCGAATCACGCGAGATCAGGTGGCCGATCACGAAGGGAGTCAGCACGTCGTAGAGGGAAGCGACTGCGAGAATCATGGCCGCCGCGCCGTAGAGATCGCCCGTGCGTCCGCACAGGCGTTTGCCGTACGCCGCACCGCAGGCGATGCCGATGAGATAGCACGTCAGCACGAAGGCAAACGCACTCGCCTGGCCCTGATAGGCGAAACCGAGCACGCGCACCCAGATGATCTCCTCGCTCAGGCTGAGGAAGCCCACCGTGAGGGACAGCCACCAGGCAAAGCTAAACATGCTCGATCCGCAGGGAGCGCCAGACTGCCGCACTCACACCGATGTTCAAGAACGCGGCCGCATAGATCGTCGAGGTCAGCCCCAGGTAATACAAGGCCACGAATCCGGTGAGCGCCGCACCGAGTGCCGCTCCCAGCGTGTTGGCAAAATATAAAACGCCCACCGACACGCCGACGTTTCCGTAGACGCGCACGGCGTGCGCTACCAGGATCGGCAGCGTTGCGCCCATCAAGGTGGTGGGAACGAGCAGCAGCGCGAAATTGAGCAAGCCAATCTCGAACAGCGAGTGGTTCACCGCAAACCGGCCGGCCGCATGGATGAGATCAGGGCTGCAGAAACCAAACGCGGCGGTGCACAGCTCGATGACGGCGAACAACGCGATCAATCGATGCGGGCAGCGATCTGCGAGTTCGCCGCCCGCCAGAGATCCGAGACCGAGACCCAGCATGAATGCCGATACGATGATGGTGACGGATTCGATATCCACGCCGAATCCCTCGAACAGCATCCGCTGCCAGCACACCTGGTAGATCAAGGCCGCGGCACCGGACGCGACGAACAGCGGAACGATCCGAGAATGCACGGCGCCGACCACACCGCCGCTCAGCGCTGCGCCCGCCTCGCCCGCAGAGTCATCGACGGCATGCTGTGTGGCGCTCATCGTCCTTAGCGATCCGGGAAACGGCTAAGTCTATGTGCCGATGCGACCGCAAAAAGAGGACCAAATTCACAAATGCCCGACTCTCTTCGGACGAAGGTCACAGCCGGGCGGTCAGACGAGCCCGTGCGCGCTCAACGGTAAGGACCTCACGCGCCTTCCCGTGGCCGCGTAGAGGGCATTGCAGAGGGCCGGCGCGACCGGTCCCACCGCGAGCTCGCCGATGCCGCCGGGCGTCGCATCGCTCGACACGAGCACCACCTCGACTTCCGGCATCTCGTTCGCCCGCAGCAGCCGATAGGTGTTGAAGTTAGTCTCCCGCACGCGGCCCGCGTCCACCGTGATGCCGCCCCAAAGCGCCGCCGACAGTCCGAACACGATGCCGCTCTCCATCTGCGACTCGACGATGCGCGGATTCACCATCTGTCCGCAGTCGACGACGCAGGTGATCTTGCGAACCTCGAGCTTGCCGCCGTTCACGGCGATCTCTGCGACCTGCGCAACGAGCGAGGTATATCCCTCCATGAAGGCCAGCCCTAGATGGCGTCCAGGACGCGCCCGTCCCCAGCCGCTGCGCTCGGCCGCGAGCTTGAGCACGTTTGTGTGACGCGACTTCGAGGCGAGCAGCTCGAGCCGAAAATCGAGGGGGTTCTTCGCGGCCGCGGCCGCGAGCTCGTCCAGAGAGCTCTCCACGGCGAAGCAATTGGGGGCGTGACTCACCGAGCGCAGATACCCCACATTGATGCCGATTTCCCGGCGCGTATAGCTCAGGCCAAAGTTCGGCACGCCGTAGGGATAGTTCTGCACGTACTCGATGACCGAGTCGAAGGGATCTTTGTTGGTGGGGTCGAAGCGCGCGGTGATCGACGGGCTGGTGATGTGCAGCTGCCACGCAACGAGCTTGCCGCGGGCATCGAGCGCGGCGCGGACCTCCTCGCGTGCAGGCGGCCGGTAATAGTCATGGGTCATATCGTCTTCGCGAGTCCAGATGAGCTTCACCGGCACACCGAGCGCCTTGGAGGCGAGCACGGCGGCGGGAATGAAGTCCACCTCGAGCCGGCGCCCGAAGCCGCCGCCGAGCAGGGTGGTGACGACGTTGACCTGTGCCGGCGGAAGACCCGCCGCCTCGGCTGCGGCGGCCTGCGCCAGTTGCTGCACCTGAGTGCCGACATAGAGATCGCAGCGATCCGCCCGGACGTCGGCCGTGCAATTCAGAGGCTCCATCGTGGCATGCGCGAGCATCGGCAGTTCGTACACGGCCGCGAAGCTCTTGGCTGCGGATTTGAGGGCGGCGCCCGGATCCCCGGCCTGCTTCGCCACCAGCCCGGCGTTCGCGGAGGCGTGGTCCAAAAGGACGCGGATTGCCGCATTGTCGAGGGCGCCGTTCGTCCCCTGATCCCAAACGATCTCGAGCGCATCGCGGGCCTTGAGCGCCTGCCAGAAGTGCTCGGCCACCACCACCACGCCGCCGGGGACGCCGAGCACACGACGGACGCCGGGCATCGACTCGGCGGCGCGCGAGGCGACGCTGCGAGGCTGCCCGCCCAGCACGGGACACTGCGCGATCACCGCGTACAGCATGCCCGGGAGCTTCACGTCCAGTCCGAACTCAGCGGTGCCGTCCACCTTGCCCGGCGTATCGAGGCGACGCTGCGAGGTTCCGATCAGCGTGTAATCCGCCCGTGGTTTGAGAGTAACGTCCTTTGGAACCTTGAGCTTCGCGGCCGCCTGCGCGAGCTGTCCGTAGGAGAAGCTCTGGCCGCGGTCATTCTCGATGCGTGCGTGGCGCGCCCGGCAGCGCTCGGGCGCGATGCGCCATTTGTCGGCGGCCGCGGCGATCAGCAGCGTGCGCGCTTGCGCGCCCGCGGTGCGGAGCCTCTCCCAGGCATCGGTCACACTGTTGCTGGTACCGGTGATCTGGCCGCCGTTGCCGGCGTTGACATAGGCGTCGCCGGCGGGCGCCGCGACAATCCGGATGGTCGTGAAATCGACCTCGAGCTCCTCGGCGAGCAGCATGGGCAACGCGGTGTACACGCCCTGTCCCATTTCGGAGCGATCGACGAGCACGGTGATCGAGTCGTCGGGGGCGATCTTGAGCCAGGCATTGAGCTCGGCCGGCGCTCCGCCGCCCGGAGCTCCGGCGGCGGAAGCCCGCGCCGTGGGACGCGCCGCGAAGGCGGGCACGGTCAGCGCGAGCAACAGGCCTCCGCCGAGTCGCGCCGTGCGGCCACAGAAGTCGCGGCGCCCGGCGTCGGCAGGCGCCTCTTTGGTCGCACGGGGCGCGCGCCCGCGCTCGTACCGGGGCATCTTCAGGAGTCTCCGCCCGGCGCAAGGAGCTGCGCGGCTCGATGGATCGCCTTGCGGATGCGCGGATAGGTGCCGCACCGGCACAGGTTCCCGGCCATGGCGGCATCGATCTCTGCGTCACTCGGAGCGGGCTTGACGGCGAGCAGCGCGGCCGCCGACATGATCTGCCCCGATTGGCAGTAGCCGCATTGCGGAACGTCGAGCTCGATCCACGCGCGCTGCACGGCGTGGCTGCGATCCGCGGACAGTCCCTCGATCGTCGTCACTCGCCTGCCGGCGACGGCGCTCAGCGGCAGCACGCAGGAGCGCGTCGCGGTGCCGTCGATGTGCACGGTGCAGGCACCGCACAGCGCCATGCCGCAGCCGTACTTCGTTCCGGTCATCGCGAGATGATCGCGCAGGACCCACAGCAGCGGGGTGTCCGGCGCGGCATCGACGTCGATCGTGCGCTCGTTGACGGATATCAGGGCCATCGGCGAATCTCCCTCGAGATCTGATGTTAGACAAACGACCGAGATTGTAGCCGGGAAACCCGCGGCGGGCCGGTGGTAGGATGCGCTCATGCCCAACTGGTCGACTTTTTATTCACGCGTGTTTGCGTTGGCCGTGGCTGCTTTGCTCGGCTATGCCTTGTTCAAGATCTTCACGCCCTTCTTCAGTGCGCTGACTTGGGCGATGTTTCTCGCTTTTCTTCTGTATCCCGTGAACCTGCGCCTGAGGCGGCGCTTGCGCGGCAGCGCGCGTGCCGCGGGGCTTCTGACCTTGCTCACCCCGCTCGTCATCCTGCTGCCGCTGGCGGCGGTCTCGGTCGAATTCGTGGCGCAGGTATCCACCCTGGTACGAGTGCTGCAAAAGCAGGCGCAGCAGCTCGATATCAAGACCTTCTCGGACTTGCAACAGTTTCCCTGGATCGCTCGCGCCAACAGCTGGCTCGAAGCGCGCACCGGCATCACCGCCGACCATGTCCAGGCCTGGATCGTTTCCGGTAGCCAGCAGATGCTGCAGCGGGCGGCGGGCTTCTCGGGCAGCTTCGTGCTCGGGGCCGTGGGATCGGTCGTCGCGTTCTCCATCATGCTTTGCCTGCTGTTTTTCTTTCTGCGCGACGGCGATGCGATGTGCGCTCGAGCCATCGCGCTCATACCGCTCGACGACACACGCAAGGAACGACTGTTCCGCCGCCTGTCGGGCGTCACTCGCGCCATCGTGCTGGGCGTCACCCTGACGGCGCTGGTGCAAGGCGCGCTCGTGGGCATCGGATTCGCCATCGCGTCTCTACCCTCGCCGCTCGTCTTCGGCGTGCTGGCAGCGCTCCTGTCGATGCTGCCGGTGGGCGGCGCCGCCATCGTCTGGGTGCCTGCCATCGGCTGGCTGCTGTATCAGGGCCGGTGGGGATTTGCCATCTTCATGCTGCTGTGGGGGCTCATGCTCACCGGTGTCGAGAGCGTGCTGCGGCCCTTCCTCATCTCCGGCCGCGCACGCATTTCGGCGCTCGCCATTTTCGTGGGCGTGCTCGGCGGCATCCCCGCCTTCGGCGCGATCGGCATCGTCGTCGGCCCCGTGGTGCTCTCCCTGGTGCTGGCGCTGAGCGAATTCGCGGAAGAATCCTGCCTGCAGCGAGGCGGCTCCGACCCGCAGCACCGCGCATAGGGGCTCACCCAGCGGGCACTCTGCAGTAGAATCCCCGGCCCGATGGACGTATCTCATTTACTCGACGGTTTGAACGACGCCCAGCGCCAGGCGGTGGCGGCGCCGCTCGGCGCGGCGCTGGTGCTCGCCGGTGCGGGCAGCGGCAAGACGCGCGTGCTGGTACACCGCGTGGCCTGGCTCATCCAAGTGGAGGGTGTCTCGCCGCACAGCATCCTCGCGGTCACCTTCACCAACAAGGCCGCCGCGGAAATGCGCCGCCGCATCGAGGGGCTGCTCGGGCACCCGGGGGGCTCGCTCTGGATCGGCACCTTTCACGGTCTCGCGCACCGGTTGCTGCGCCTGCATTGGCGCGAGGCGGGCTTGCCGCAGAGCTTTCAGATTCTCGATGCCGAGGATCAGGCACGGCTATTGCGCAAGGTCTTGAAGGCGCTCGAGCTCGACGAGACCCGTTGGGTACCGCGCGAGATCCTCTGGTTCATCAACGCGCAAAAAGACGAGGGCCTGCGGGCCAAGCACTTGAAGGACGACGGCGATCCGACGCGCCGCCAGCTGATCCAGATTTATCACGCCTACGAGGAGGCCTGCCGGCGCGGCGGCGTGGTGGATTTCGCCGAGCTGCTGCTGCGCGCGTATGAGATCTGGAAGGAGAATCCCTCGCTCCTCGAGCACTACCGCACGCGCTTCCGCCATGTGCTGGTGGACGAGTTTCAGGACACCAACGCCATCCAGTACAAGTGGCTCACACTGCTGGCGGGCCCGACGGGTCTTCCCTTCGTCGTGGGCGACGATGATCAATGCCTTGCGGCCGGAACCCAGGTGACGATGGGCAACGGCGCGAAGCGCGGCATCGAGTCGATCGTCGCAGGCGATTTCGTGCTGTCGAATTATGGCGGTGGCGACCTGCGCCCCGCGCGTGTCACCGAGTGCTTTGCGAAGCGACGCCAGGGAGAGATCGTCTGCCTTCAGCTACGATCGGGCGCCGTAATCAAGAGTACGCCGGAGCACGTGCACTTTGCCGGCTACGTGTTGGGCGAGACACCCCAGACCTTCTTCCTATATCTCATGTACAAAGAAGGGGTCGGCTACCGGCTGGGCACGTCGCAGGTGTACACCAAGGGCCAAGCGAAGCCCATGGTGGGATTCAAGCAGCGCGCCCTGCAAGAGCGTGCCGACGCGCTCTGGATCATCCGCACCCACTTAACAGAGAACGATGCGCGTATCGACGAGGTGCTGACGTCCCTGCGCTTCGGCCTGCCGACCTGTCCGTTCGTCCCGCGCAAGGGTAAAGGGATCAACGGCTTCGTGCACGATGCGACCCACCTGGCGCGGATATTCGGCTCGCTCGATACGCTGGTCGGCGCGGAACGTCTGCTGGAAGAGGGTGGGCTCGACGTTGATCGGCCGCACCACCTTCCGCAGGGCCGCAATTCCAACCGGCGCAACATCGTCATCACGCTGTGCGGCGACAAGCGCGGTGCGGCGCCGATGCATCGAATCTCCGTCGCGGGCGTCAGCGCCAAGGACCGCGCGATGCTGGAAGCGATGGGGCTCGAGCGTTCGCGCCGCCAAGTCGCATGGCGGCAGCTGGCGCTATGAGACCGTTCGCGCAGACTTTGGCGAGCTGATGTCGATTGCACGCTCCATACGCGAGCGCCTCGACGGCCGCTACGTCCTGCAGGGCCACATGCTGGATAGGTCATTGCCCTTCGTCACCGCTGCCAGCATCCGGCCCGGTATGGTCATGGCGATCGACTCAGGTCGGTTCGACGTCGTCGAGCGCATCGAGCGCGAGACGCATGATGCCGAAGTCTACGACCTCAATGTCGAGCGCACCCACAATTTCATCGCGGGCGGCGTTGTTACGCACAACTCCATCTACCGCTGGCGCGGCGCGCGCGTCGAGAATCTGCACCAGTTCCGCCGCGACTATCCTCAGGCGCAGCTCGTCAAGCTCGAGCAGAACTACCGCTCGACCGGCACCATATTGAAAGCCGCCAACGCGCTCATCGCGAACAACTCCGGGCGCCTCGGCAAGAATCTGTGGACCAGCGGCGCCGACGGCGAGCGCGTCAAGTTGTATGCCGCGTTCAACGAGCGCGACGAGGCGGATTTCGTCGTGAATCGCATTCGCGACTGGGTCGAGCACGGTGGCGCGCGCAGCGAGGTCGCAGTCCTGTACCGCTCGAACGCCCAGTCGCGCGTGTTCGAAGAGGCGTTCTTGAATGCGCGCATGCCCTACCGCGTGTACGGCGGCCTCAGGTTCTTCGAGCGCGCGGAAATCAAGGATGCGCTCGCCTACCTGCGGCTGATCGCGAGCCGCGCGGACGATACCTCGTTCGAGCGCGTCGTGAACCTGCCCACGCGCGGCATCGGCGCGCGCACCCTGGACCAAGTGCGCGAGATGGCGCGCGCCAAGGGCACCTCGCTGTGGATGGCGGCCGCGATGTGCATCGAGGGCGAGCTCGCGCAGCGCGCCGCGCAGGCGCTTGCCGGCTTCATGCAGACCATCGACAAGCTTGCCGAGGAGGTTCGCGGGCTCGAGCTGCACGATCAGGTCGACCACATCGTGCAATCGAGCGGTCTCATCGAGCACTATAAAAAGGAAAAAGGCGAGCGCGGCGAGGGGCGTATCGAGAACCTTCTCGAGCTCGTGAGCGCGGCGCGCGGCTTCTCGCCCGAAGGGGAAACAGACATGCAGCCGCTCGAGTCCTTCCTCGCGCACGCCGTGCTCGAGTCGGGCGAGGGTCAAGCCGACCCGTACGCCGATTGCGTGCAGATGATGACGCTGCACTCCGCCAAGGGGTTGGAATTTCCGGTCGTGTTCCTCGCCGGCGTGGAGGAGGGTTTGTTCCCGCACCAGCGCTCGGCGTCAGACGTCACTGCGCTCGAGGAGGAGCGGCGGCTTTGCTACGTCGGTGCGACGCGCGCCATGCGGCATCTGTACATCACCTACGCCGAACAGCGCCGCCTGTACGGCGTCGATCAGTACGGCCAGCCCTCGCGCTTCATCAACGAGCTGCCGGCTGAGCTCGTCGAGGAGATTCGTCCGCGTGTGCAGGTATCCCGACCGGCGTTCACACGGCGCGCAAATCTCGAGGAGATGCCCGCGGGCGCCATGCGCCTCGGCAGCCGCGTGCGGCACGCGAAGTTCGGCGACGGCGTGGTTTTGAATTTCGAGGGCAACGGTCCGCAGGCGCGCATCCAGGTGAATTTCGAGCGCCAAGGGACGAAGTGGCTGATGATTTCCTACGCCAATCTCGAGGTCGTGTAGAGTTAAGCCGCTGTGAGAATCATCATCCTGGGCGCCGGGCAAGTCGGCCGCACTGCGGCGTACCATCTCTCGCGGGAAGAGGCCAACGATGTCACGGTCGTCGATACGAACGAGGACATCCTGCGCGATCTGCAAGATCGCCTCGACATCCGCACCGTGAGCGGCAACGCCGCCAGCCCGCGCATTCTCGAGGCCGCGGGCATCGCCGGCACGGATATTCTGGTGGCGCTCACCAACAGTGACGAGGTCAACATGCTGGCCTGTCATATCGCGTGGACGCTCTATCGGACTCCGAAGAAGATCGCGCGCGTGCGCTCCGCGGCATTCACGGAGCGCGAGGCGCTGTTCGGCGAGAACGCGGTCGCGGTCGATGTGTGGATCAGCCCCGAGCAACTGGTCACCGAGTACGTCGCCCGCCTCATTCGGTACCCCGGTGCGCTGCAGGTGCTCGACTTCGCTGACGGACGCGTGCGGCTGGTCGGCGTCCGCGCGCTGCAAGGCGGCCCGCTCGTGGGACAGGCGCTGCGCACGCTGCGCGAGCACATTCCCGGCGCCGATGCGCGCGTTGCCGCGATCTATCGCGCGGGCAAGAGCGTCCAACCCGAGGGCGACACCGTCATCGAGGACGGCGACGAGGTCTTTTTCCTGGCGGCGCGCGAGGACATCCGGCTGGTCATGAGTGAGATGCGCAAAGAGGAGGCGCCGGCGCGGCGGGTGGTGATCGCCGGCGGCGGCAACATAGGCTTCCGGCTCGCCAGCGAGCTCGAGGACAAGAACCAGGTCAAGCTCATCGAGCGCGACAGCAAGCGGGCGCGACGCGTGTCCGAGCTGTTGAACCGGACCACGGTGCTCCTTGGCGATGCCGCCGACGAGGAGCTGCTCCTTGAGGAGAATATCGACAGCGTCGACGTATTCGCGGCGCTCACCAACTCCGAGGAGGCCAACATTCTCTCGGCCATGCTCGCCAAACGCCTGGGCGCGCACAAGGTGATGGCGCTCATCAACAAGCCCTCCTACGCGGAGCTCATCGAGAGCGGCTCGATCGACATCGCAATATCGCCGCAGATGGTGACCATCGGCTCGCTGCTCGCGCACGTGCGGCGCGGCGATGTCGTGCGCGTTCACTCGCTGAGGCGCGGGGCCGCGGAGGCCATCGAGGTGGTCATTCACGGCGACACGGACAGCTCGAAGGTCATCGGGCGTCGCGTCGAGGACATCAGGCTGCCCCAAGGCACCACCCTGGGCGCAGTGGTTCGCGGCGAGGATGTCATCATCGCCCACCACGACACCACCATTCAGCCTGACGATCACCTGATCCTGTTCCTCACCGACCGCCGGCACATCGAGGCCGTGGAAAAGCTGTTTCAGGGCTCTGCCTCGTTTCTGTGAAAGACACACTGCTGCCGGTCGCGCACGTCTTTGCCATGGTTATGGTGGTGTTCGGCGCGATCATGCTCGCGCCTTTGCTATTGGCGTTCTGGCAGTCCGACGCGGCGATGTGGTCCTTCGTCATCGCGGGATTTACGACGTTCGTACTGGGTGCGTTGCTGTGGCTGGCGACGCGCGGCTACCGGCGCGAGCTGAAAACGCGCGACGGCCTCATGCTGGTCGCGCTGACCTGGGTCGCGTTGCCCGCGGTCGCGGCCATGCCGTTACTCATCTATCTGCCACTGAGTTTTACGCAGAGCTATTTCGAGGCCGCCTCCGGACTCACCACCACGGGAGCCACCGTCCTTTCGGGTCTCGAGTATCTGCCGCATTCGATCAACCTGTGGCGACACTTGCTGAGCTGGCTGGGCGGCATGGGCATCATCGTGCTGGCGGTCGCCATCCTGCCCCTGCTCGGTGTGGGCGGCATGCAGATCTACCGCGCGGAGATGCCCGGACCGATGAAGGACACCAAGCTCACACCGCGTATCGGGCAGACGGCGAAGCTGCTCTGGGCGGTTTACGCCGGGCTCACCGGCGTCTGCATCCTGGCGCTACGCTGGGCCGGCATGAACTGGTTCGACGCCCTGTGCCACGGTTTCTCGACGCTCGCGCTCGGCGGATTTTCCACCTACGACGCGAGCATCGGGCATTTCAACTCGCTGTCCATCGAGCTCGTGCTGACGGTCTTTACGGTGCTCGCCGCGTTGAACTTCGCCACGCACTATCTCGCGTGGAGTCAACGCGGGGTGCGTGCGTATTTCCGTGACGCCGAGGCGAAGGCGATACTCGCCGTGCTCGCGGTCAGCTGCGTAGGCGTCGCCGTCTTCTTATGCGTGAAAGGCACATACCCGGACTTCCCCACAGCACTGCGCTACGCGACGTTCAATGTCGTCTCCATTGCGACCGACAGCGGCCTGCACACCCAGGACTACTCGCTCTGGCCGATCTTTGCGCCGATGTGGATGATCTTCCTGAGCTGCATCGTCGCGAGCTCGGGATCCACAGGCGGCGGAATCAAGATGATCCGCACGCTGGTGCTTGCCAAGCAGGCGCATCGCGAGCTGACGCAGCTCGTGCACCCCAACATGGTGCGCCCTTTGAAGGTGGGGGGCACAGTGATCGCCAATCGAGTGGTGTTCGCCGTGCTCGCCTTCGTGTTCCTCTACTTCATGAGCATCGTGACGCTCATTTTTGTGCAGCTCGCGAGCGGCCTCGATTTCATGACTGCGCTGTCCGCCGTCATCGCATGCATCAACAACGCTGGTCCCGGTCTCGGGGCGGTCGGCCCCGGAAGCAACTACGGGGTGCTGACTGAGTTTCAAACGTGGGTATGCTCGACGGCCATGCTGCTCGGAAGGCTCGAGGTTTTCACCTTGCTTGTGCTATTTACTCCCACTTTGTGGAGAAAATGATGAACCGCTTCTCTGTTATCTGCGGTTATTAGATCTCCGGGTGGCTATAACTGTCTGGTCTTCCCACCTTCATCCTATCTAGGTATTAATTGATCCACAGTGGGAAATTACATCAATAAAGCCGCTATTAAGTGGCGATTTAGACCCACAAAATCGGCGATAATTGGCGTTTAGTGGAATTCGCATGAGCATGGAGCCCAGTGCCTGATGATAGCCCTCTTGCAGCGTGTCACCCGCGCCAGCGTGGAGATCAACGGTGAGCTGCGGGCATCCATCGGCCGCGGCTTGCTGGTGCTCATTGGCGTCAAGCCCGAGGACGATGAGGCGCAGACGTCGAAGCTGCTGGAGCGTTTGCTCAATTACCGGGTTTTTGCCGATGAAGACGGCAAGATGAACTTGAGTTTGCGACAGATCAAAGGAGATCTACTGCTCGTGCCGCAATTTACCCTGGCGGCGGACACCCGTCACGGCTTACGGCCGGGGTTCTCGGGGGCGGCGCCCCCCGAGCAGGGGCGTCGGCTGTTCGATTTCCTCGTGGAATCGGCAAGCTCGCGGCACGCTCCGGTGCAGAGCGGGGTGTTCGGTGCGGATATGCAGGTGTCTCTCATTAATGACGGTCCGGTTACGCTCTGGCTCGAGAGCTAGTTTCTCCGTGCCCATGCGCGTTTGGTACCAAATGCGACCGAACACGCATCGATTCCGGGTGTCGAAATGTCATAATGCTTTCGGCGTATTATCCACGCCGAGGCTGATCCCCTGGGGTTCGGAGTAGCTACATGTTCGACTCAAAAATGTTACTGGTCATTCTGGCGATCGCCCTCGTGATTTTCGGCACGAAGCGGTTGCGGACGATCGGCTCGGATCTGGGCGCTGCCGTGAAAGGCTTCAAGCAAGCCATGAACGATGGCGAATCCGAAGAGAAGATGCGGCAGCTCAAACAGGACGCCGATTTCGACGCCGCCGCACCCGGCGCGGCGCCGCGCGAAGCCGAGGTCAAGGTTCCCCCGAAAACCAACGCCTGATGCCGCATGCTCGATTTTGGATTTTCTGAAATCCTGCTCACCTCGGCGATTGCCCTGGTGGTGCTCGGGCCGGAGAAGCTGCCCAAGGTCGCCCGCCAGGTCGGCAACTGGATGGGGCGCGCTCGGCTGATGGCGCGCCAGCTCTCCGAGCAGCTCGAGCGCGAGGTCAACGCCGAGGAGCTGCTGAAACAACAGACGCGCAGCTCGATCCCGGCCCCGGCCTACGTGCCCCCGGCCACACTGGCACCACCCGCCGCGGATGCGGCGGCCGAATCCGCCTCTCCCGCGGTCGAACCGGAGGCCGTAGTGGCAGCGCCGGTGCGTCGGCGCACGCCTCATCCGAATTCACCTGAAATGATGCATGCCAAGGAGAGGTTGCTGGCCAACTCGCCCGACGTGGTGCAACCGACAACGACGCCAGCGCCGGCGAGCGGCGAGCCGCAGCAATCGAGCCAATGAGCGAGCCGGGAAGCGATCCCGCGGGGCTCGCCGAAGGAACGCTGATCTCTCACCTGCTCGAGCTGCGCGATCGCCTGCTCAAGGCGATGCTCGCGGTCGGCATTTGCTTCATCCCGTGCGCTGCCTACATGAACCGTCTGTTCACGTTTGTCGCGGAACCGTTGAAGAAGAAGCTCCCGGCCGGCGCCACCCTGATCGCCACGAGCGTGGTCGCACCTTTTACCGTGCCCTTCAAGCTCGCGATCGTGCTCGCCATCGGCCTCGCGATGCCGTTCGTTCTCTACCAGGCGTGGGCGTTCGTGGCGCCCGGCCTCTACCGGCACGAGAAGAAGCTCGCGGTGCCGCTGCTCGTCTCGAGCATTCTCCTGTTCTATCTCGGCGCGGCCTTCGCGTACTACGTCGTCTCTCCGGTCATGCTCAGCTTCTTCGTCTCGACCATGCCGAACGGCGTGCAGATGATGACCGACATGGGGAGCTACCTGGATTTCGTGATGGTCCTGTTGCTCGCCTTTGGAGCGGCCTTCGAAGTGCCCGTGGCGACAGTGTTATTGGTCTGGACCGGTTTCGTAAAAATAACCTCGCTCAAGAAAAACCGCGGATTGGTTCTCCTGGGGATATTCATCTTCGCAGCCTTCGTCACGCCGCCCGATGCAGTCTCGCAGAGCGCCATGGCCGTACCCATGTACTTGCTCTACGAAATCGGGATCATCATGGCGGGACTGTTGTTGAAGGATAAGATCGCCGCGCGCGCCAAGGCAGAGGAAGCTGAGCGCGAGGCCGGAGCTTCGTGAGCGCGACTTTTTTTGGACATCCTCGTGGGCTGGCGACTTTGTTCTTCACCGAGATGTGGGAACGCTTCACCTATTACGGCATGCGGGCCGTGTTGGTGCTGTTCCTGGTCGGCGCCGTATCCTCGGGCGGCTTCGGCATCGACGACAAGACGGCGGCGGCCATTTACGGGCTCTATACCGCCGGTGTGTACCTCGCGGCGCTGCCCGGCGGCTGGATCGCAGACCGGCTGATCGGCGCGCGACAGGCGGTGCTCATCGGCGGCTCATTGATCGCTCTCGGCAACGCGATGCTCGCGGCGTCGACGGCTCCCCGCGGATTCTATCTTGGGCTCCTTGTCATCGTGCTCGGCGTCGGCCTGCTGAAGCCGAACGTGAGCGCCATGGTCGGCGAGTTGTATCCCGAGGGAGGCGCGCGTCTCGATGCCGGGTTCACGGTGTTCTACATGGGCATCAATCTGGGAGCGACTCTGGGTCCGGTGGTCACCGGCGAGGCGCAGTCGCTCATCGGCCCGCGCGCCGGATTCGGCGTGGCGGCGGTTTTCATGGCGGCGGGCGTGCTGCAGTACTATCTCACGCAACATCATCTCGGCGCGGCAGGAAAGCTTGTCGCGCCCGCGGGCGCCCGCAAGCCCTGGCGCATGCTGTGGATCGCGCTCGCGGCAGCGACGCTCGCAGTCGCAGCCCTGAGCTGCGGTTGGCTTCCCGTGAATCCCGTGGGCGTTGCGCACGCGAGTACGCTGGTGATCGCCGCAACGGCCGTGCTGTACTTCGCCTACTTGTTCATCGCCGGCAATCTCTCCGCCGAGGAGAAACGTCGCGCGCTGGTCATCGTGGTGCTGTTTCTCGGCAGTGTGCTTTTCTGGTCAGGCTACGAGCAGGCGGGATCGTCGCTCAATCTGTTCGCGGAGCGTTATACCGATCGCGCGGTCGGATCCTTCGTCATTCCGGCGAGCTGGTTTCAATCGCTCAACCCCGCCTTCGTCATTGCGTTCGCACCGCTCGTCGCCTGGGTGTGGATCGCACTGGCGCGACGTCACCTCAAGCCGTCCGCGCCGGCGAGTTTCGCGATCGGTGTCATCTTGATGGGATCGGGTTTTGTCGTCATGGCCGTCGCGGCATCGATCGTGGCACGCGGCTCGAAAGTGCTGCCGTTCTGGTTGATCGCGACCTATCTGCTGCACACGCTGGGCGAGCTGTGCTTGAGTCCCGTCGGCCTTTCTTACACGACCAAGCTCTCCCCGAAGCGCTTGGTCGGCCAGATGATGGGCATGTGGTTTCTGTCGCTTTCCCTGGGTAATCTGGCGGCCGGCCTGATCGCCGGCGAATTCGATGCCAACAACGTCGCCGCCATGCCGGGACAATATATGCACATCGTCTATTTCGCCGTGGGTTTGGGTGCCGTGCTGCTGGCACTCAGCCGGCCCGTGAAAAAGTGGATGGGCGACGTGCAGTGAGGGTGTGTTGAACCCCTCGAACGAGCGCGGTCTGCCGGAGCTCACGCTCCGTGCGATCATTCTCGGCGGCCTGATTACCCTCGCCTTCACCGCGGCCAATGTGTATTTGGGGCTGAAGGTCGGACTGACCTTCGCTACATCGATCCCCGCCGCGGTGATTTCGATGGCCGTGTTGCGGCTCTTCGAGTCCTCGAACATTTTCGAGAACAACATCGTCCAGACGGTGGCGAGTGCCGCCGGCACACTGGCGGCGATCATCTTCGTGCTCCCCGGCCTGGTCATCGTCGGCTGGTGGCATGGGTTTCCGTACTGGCTCACCATGGCGTCCACCGGACTCGGCGGAATTCTCGGCGTCATGTTTTCCGTGCCGCTGCGGCGCGCGCTCGTCGTCAACAGCGATCTGCCCTATCCGGAAGGTCTCGCCGCGGCGGAAGTCCTGCTGGTAGGCGCCCATTCGCGCGACGGCAACGAGGAGAGCCGGCAGGGATTGGTTGCCATCACCGTGAATGCCATCGCGTCCGCCGCGTTTTTTGCCCTGAGCCAAACTCGCCTGGTGGTGGATGAGGCCGCCGTCTACTTCCGCGTGGGTGCAAGCTCCACCGGTGTATCGTCGAGTCTGTCCATGGCGCTGTTCGGCGTCGGGCATCTGGTCGGTATTTCGGTGGGAATGGCGATGTTCGCCGGCATCCTCATCGCGTGGGGTGTTCTCGTGCCGATTCTGACCGCGGCACTGCCCGCGGTCGACTCCGCGCAGCACGTCGCCCTCGGGGTGTTTCGCACCGATATTCGATTCTTTGGCGCGGGCGTGATCGGCGTCGCCGCCGTGTGGACTTTCTCTCGCATTCTCGGCCCCATTGTCGCGGGCCTGCGCGCGGCGATCGCCGCATCCGCGGCGAGGGGGGTGCACGGCCACCGGTTGCCGCTGGTGGAGCGCGATTTACCGATCAAAATCGTCGGCGTCGTCGTGGTGGCATCGCTCGCGCTGATCGCGATGCTCTTGTGGCAATTCATCGCCGGCGGCCCGCTCGCAGGGCATGCCCCCGCCCTGATCAGCGCCACCTTGGTATTCGTGCTGGTGGCCGGTCTGGTGATCGCATCGATCACCGGTTACATGGCCGGCCTGATCGGCGCGTCGAACAGTCCGGTGTCGGGCGTAGGCATTCTCGGCGTGATCGCCGCAGCGCTCATGTTGACCGCGGTCATCGGCCACAGCACAGATCCGGATCAATCCAGCGCCATGATTGCCTATGCGCTGTTTGCCACGAGCATCGTGTTCGGTATCGCCACCATCTCGAACGATAATCTGCAGGACCTGAAGACGGGTCAGCTGGTCGGCGCGACTCCCTGGCGCCAGCAGGTGGCTTTGGTATTCGGCGTGATATTCGGCGCGGCGATCATTCCGCCGGTGCTCGATCTGCTGAACACGGCGTATGGGTTCTCAGGCACCCCGGGCTCCGGGCCCGACGCGCTGGCCGCGCCGCAAGCGGCGCTGATTGCGGCGCTGGCGCAAGGCATGCTCGGCGGCCATTTGAACCTCAAGATGATCGAATACGGCGTGCTGGCGGGTGCCCTGCTGATTGCCGCCGATGGGTTGCTGGGCCGCGCGGGGCGCCTGCGCCTGCCGCCGCTTGCGATCGGACTCGGCATCTATCTGCCCATGGGAGCGACCTTGCCCGTGGTGATCGGATCACTGGCGGGCTACTACTATGATCGCTGGGCCGATCGTGGACCCGAGCCGGCGTTTGCGCGGCGCATGGGCGTGCTGATGGCGACCGGCATGATCGTCGGCGAGAGCTTGTTCGGCGTGCTCTACGCCGGCATCGTCGTCGCGTCCGGCAAGAGCGCGCCCTTCGCCCTGGTGGGAGATGGCTTTGCCACCGCCGCGCTGATCAGCGGCGCGATACTTTTCTTCGGCCTCGTCGCGCTGCTGTACCGTCGCACCATGACCGCGGTCTCGAGGTCGACTCCGAAGTGAGCGGCGAGGCGATGCCGCTGCGCGATTCGCGCTATTCGGCGAGGCTCATGGTGTGCCTCGTCACCATCTACCTCGTGTGGGGATCGAGCTTTCTGTTCTCCAAGATCGCCGTGAATCACCTGCCGCCCGCGCTCTTTTCCGCAATCCGGTTCATGACCGCGGGGGTGCTGCTCGCGTTGCTCGCGCACTTCTTAGGCGGCCACGCGTTCCCTCGCCGCGCCGTCGAATGGCGTCACGTGAGCATTGCCGGATTCTTCATGGTGTTCGCGAGCAACGGCCTCAACATCTGGGCGATCTCCTATATTCCGACCAATCTGTCCGCGCTCTTGAACGGTACCGCAGCCTTTTGGATCGCAGGGCTCGGCGTGTTCGGCAAACGCGGCCATCCGCTCACGCGCTGGGCGGTGCTCGGGATGCTCATTGGTTTTGCGGGCACTGCGCTCATGCTCATCCCCAAGGGCGGCTTGCGCACCAGCAGTCTTCTCGCCGAGATCGGAGCGCTGGTGGCGTGCGGCGCCTGGGCGCTCGGAACGCTGTATTACCGGAGCATCGACACCGCCTTGAGCTCACTCATGTTCATGGCGCTGCAAATGCTCATGGGAGGGCTCATGCTGCTCACCGTCGCCACCGCCCATGGCGACGCAGCGCGCTGGACATTCAATGGCCCGGGGCTGATCGCTCTTGCGTACTTGACCTTCTTCAGCTCGTGCCTCGCGTACACCGCGTACGGCTGGCTCAGCTTGCACGCACCGCCTGCGCTCACGGGCACGTACGGCTACGTGAATCCCGCGATCGCCGCCTATCTCGGCTGGCAGTTTCTCGACGAGCACCTGACGAACACGCAGCTCATGGGCATGGTGACCATCATTCTGGCCGTGGGCATTTTGACGCTGCCCGGCGGAATGCTCACCGATCCGAAGACGCTCGAGGAGCCGAAGACTCAGTAGCACGCCTAGCGGCGGCGCACGATGACTTCGACCTTACCCCTGGGTCCGATGAACCACGAGCCGACCATGCTGGTGAGACTGACGACAACCGCGCACCAGAACGCCGAGCGGAATCCGTCGAGGTGCATCCCAGGCAGGATCCAGGCGACCAGCGCCACCATGCCCGCGTTGATCACCAACAAGAAGAAGCCCAGGCTCAGCAGGGTCATGGGCAGTGTGAGCAGGATGGCGACAGGGCGAACCACGGAGTTGACTACGCCCAGAAGAACGCCGGCCAAAATCAGCGTAGTCGGGGTGTCGATGTACACCCCGTGTACCCACGCCGTCGCCAGCCACAGGCCGAGAGCGGCAATGATCGCGCGAGCAAAAAAGCCGACCACGGGGACCTCCCGACGTCAGTAATCCAGCCCCGGCAGCGGCGGATCCTTCGGCGGCTCCGGTTTCGTCTCGACCTTGGGCCTCGGCGGACTCTCGAGCGCCACCTTGATGCGCGACATGTAGCGCTCCCAGCCCATGCGAAGCTTGACGTACAGCGGGTCCCAGCTAGACGCCTCCGGCACCCCCGACCCCAGGATCCGTAGCGAGGTGGTGCCGTCGCCTTTGCGAACATCGAGCAGGAAGTCATCGACCACCGCGCTTTCGTTCGAGGGCAGATCCGGCGTGTGCATGTAGATCAGCCGCAAACGCCGGTTGACGTCGAAGATATCGATGTGCGCTTCGCGTCCGCCGGCGTTGCGCTTGCCGACCCGGTACATTCCACCCTCGCGCGCGTCGATCTCGGCGTCCTGTCCCATCCAGATACGCACCAGCGCCGGATCGGTCAGCGCCCGCCATACGCGCGCAACCGGCACCTTCACCTCGACCAGATGTGCGTAGCCGCGGGTGCCGGAGCGGGTGGATCTGCGGGGTTGGCTCATCGAGGTCCTCGAAGCATCGAATGGGAACCCCCGAAGCTTACGCAATCCCGGCGGACGTCGGAATGCTAGAATTCAACAACCAGGGGAGGGATGACATGCCTTATACGGATATCGTGACTGCGCTCGCACTTCTGCAGTTCGTCTGGTTCGGCATGCAAGTCGCTCAGGCGCGCGGAAAGTACGGCGTCCAGGCGCCTGCGGTGACGGGCAACGAGGTTTTCGAGCGGTATTTCCGGGTGCAGCAAAATACCTTGGAGCTGCTCATTGCATTGATCCCGGGGCTGTACCTCTTCGGCCATTACTTCAATCCGCTGTGGGCGGCCGGTCTCGGCGTCATCTACTTGATCGGCCGTCAGCTCTATTCCATGAGCTACGTCAAAGATCCCAAGTCCCGCAGCGCCGGCTACGCACTGAGCGCGCTGCCCGTACTGATCTTGCTGCTGGCAGGCTTGGTCGGAGCGGTCATCCGCCTCGCCGGGCACTGAAACCCCTCGGCCCGGGTATAAGCGCCGCCATTCGGGCATTGCCCCTTCCGGGGCATTGATTTGGCGCACCGAGCGTTTAAAGTACTCGTCCGAACACTTGCTGGGGTGGCCTCGAGGGCCTGAGACGTCGGCTGCGTCCTATCGACGAGGACGCGCACCGACGAACCCATTGAACCTGATCCGGTTAGTACCGGCGGAGGGAGCGTGGGAATCCATCTCGATCGTACCGGCGTCCTGGGCTTAGCCTGGGGCATCGCCGCCTGTTTCCTCCCGGCCTGGGGCCTTCCAGCCGAGGCGACCGATGCGGCTACGGCGGCTCCCGACAACCAGCTTCAGGAAGTCGTCGTCACCGCAACGCTCATGGCCGTTCCCGACCAGGAGCTTCCGGGGAGCGTCACCGTTCTCGACGCCAAGACGCTGCGCGAGGCTGGTCAGCAGAATTTCGAGGACGTCATGGCGCTCGTGCCCAATCTCAACTGGGCCGGCGACACCTCGCTCCCCCGATATTTCCAGATTCGCGGTATCGGCGAGCTGCAGCAATACCAGGGCGCTCCCAACCCGTCGATCGGTTTCCTCATCGACGACATCGATTTCAGCGGCCTCGGCACGGCGGCCACCTTGTTCGACGTCGATCAGATCGAAGTGCTGCATGGACCGCAGAGCACGATCTACGGCGCCAACGCGCTCGGGGGCCTCATCTACATGCGCAGCGCAGAGCCCGCGGACACTTTCGGCGGTCGCGTGGAGCTCGACGCCGGAAACTACGACGAGCGTTCCTTCGGCGCGGTGGTGACGGGGCCCGTGCCGTCGCTGGATTCCTCGTTCCGGTTCTCCGCGCAGCAGTATCTGAGCGACGGCTTCTATCACAATATCTATCTCGACCGGGACACCGACAACCGCAACGAGCTTACGCTGCGCGGCAAGTGGCGTTATCAGCCGAACGACGTGCTGGACATCGATCTCACGGCACTGCGCGTGCAAGTCGACAATGGCTACGATGCGTGGTCGATTTACAACGACACCCGCACCACGTACTCGAATCAGCCTGGCGTCGACCGCCAGTACTCGACCGGCCTCTCCGCGCGCGCGACTTACACCGGCATCGAGCCCTTAACCTTGATCACAATCGCGACCTACGCGGACACGACCGTCAATTACTCGTACGACGGCGACTGGGGCAACGACGCATTCTGGTTTCCCTATACCTACGATTACTGGGAGATTCAGGTACGCCACCGCTCGACGCGCAGCCTCGAGGTGCGTCTCGCCGACAACGCCCAACGTGGGTTCTCATGGCTGTTCGGCGTTTACGCTCTGCAACTGAAGGAGGGGCTGGACGACACGAGTACCGGCGTCTATGTCGATCCGTTCGATGCAACTCAGAATTCGGATACCGACCAGGTCGTGCGCTCGAGCTACCGCGCGACCAACAGCGCAGTGTACGGCCAGATCGCCGGCGACCTCGGCGCACGCACGCGCTGGTCCATCGGACTGCGCGGCGAGCGGCGCACGACGCATTACGACGACTCGACCACCAACCTGGACGAGGCCACGACGTACAACAACTTCGATCCGGAGAACAATCTGTGGGGCGGACACATCTCGCTCGATTACAACATTGCGAAGGGCCAGCAGATCTACGCGCTCGTGTCGCGCGGCTACAAGGCCGGCGGCTTCAACCTGAGCCCGGGATTGCCCACGAGCCAGCTGCAGTTCAGCCCGGAGTGGGACTTGAACTACGAGCTCGGGCACAAAGCACAGCTCGCCGACAACACGGTGCGCATCGACACGTCGATCTTCTACATGCAGCGGCACTCCGAGCAGCTGCTCACCGGAGAGCAGCTCGTGCCCGACAATCCCGACACCTTCATTTTTTACACGGGCAACGCCCGGTCGGGTTACAACTATGGGCTCGAGTCCACATTCGCCTGGCTCGCGACCCAACGGCTGGAGCTCGGCGGCGCGCTCGGGCTCTTGCAGACGCAGTATCGCGGGTTCGTGCAGGACGGGGTCGAGTTTCCGGATCGCGCGCTGCCGCACGCGCCCCCTTGGACTGCGGCGCTCGATGCCGCCTGGCACGACCCACGCGGCCCGTTCGCACGCCTCGACGTGACCGGCATGGGCGCCTTCTTCTACGACATGCCGCCCAACTGGACGCGCTCGCATGCGTATGGACTCGCGAACGGTAAGATAGGCTGGAAGCGCGAGCGCTACGAGGTGTACCTGTGGGGACGCAACTTGCTCAACAAGGACTACACGGTGCGCGGTTTCTACTTCGGCGACCAGCCGCCGAACTTTTCCTACGAGACCTACACGCAGCTCGGCGAGCCGCGCAACTGGGGTGGGCATTTCACCTATAACTTCTGAGGGCGTCTATTTTTTCGGGGTTCGTCCTGCAGGTCCGGCGCCGCTCTCGATTGTCTGGTAGTGCAGGGTCAAGGTCGAATTTGCGGGAACACTCAGGCGAAAAATCGGCCGCCCGTCCTTGGTTCCCACGGGCCGATCGGCTTTCCTTACATGGACTGGGGCGTCGAGAAAATTCAGCGTGAGCTCGAACTGGATCGCTTCGGCACGCGCATTGGCGATGTCGACGCGGTACGAGTCGGCATCGCGGTCCGAGCTCGCGTCCCGCGTCGCGGTCAGCTGAACGTCGGGCGCCTCACCCATGGCAAACTCCACTTCCTCGTCCAGGGCGAGGTCGCGAACATCGGATTCGTGCGCCAGCAGGGACTCGCCGCCGTGCTGCAGGAACACCGCCACGCGTCCGGAAGGTAACGGCACACCGAGGTGATTTGCGTCGTTGTTCTTGGTGCGCAACAACCAAGTCGCCGGCTGTGGACCCTCCAGACGAGAGCTCGAGAGCTCCGCACCGTATATTCTCTCGACGGGTATGGCGCTGCGATCGAGAAGCCGCACTTGCTTCGATTGTCGGCTGGCCACGGTGGTCGTCTCGGGGATGCGGTAGAGCTTCAAATCCCCCAGCTGCTCCTGCACGACCGGCACTGCGGCGATTGCGACTTCCTGGAGCATTTCAGCAGTGGGAGCGCGGGCGCTGACCAACACCTGGCCGCGGCGCGCTCCGGCACCGAACGGCATGGCCTTCTTGACCTGCAGGATTTCCGGCGAGTCGCTGGTCGTGCCTCGCGGCCAGCACGTCGCCAGGATGGGTGCGCCCAGGTCGATCGGCTCGACGGTTCTTTCCTCGCGGTTCACCCGGCCGGCGACGACTTGCGTGTGGGCCTCCGGGAACCCGACACCGTTGCCGTTCGCGAGCGTCACCCAGGCGCCCAAGTCCATGTGCTTGCCGTCCGCTGCCAGCGTCGCTGTGTACTCCGCAGCCCAATCGAATCCGCGCGCAAGATAAGAGAGTGTCACCTGGGTGGAGAGGGGTGCAGCGGTTCGGACCCGCACCGACAGCGTGGGCCGCGACTGCAGCCCTGCGGCGTTCTCGAAGCTCAAGGTCTCGGGCAAGCCCGAGCAGCGCAGGGCCTCTATGCCGTCCGCAGTCTTGATGACCACGCCGTCGGAATTGCTGCCGCCGGCGTCGCCGCCCGCCAGGATGGTCGCATCGCGGCGCTCGACCTTGCCGGTCTTGGGATTGATGCGGATGAGCTCGACGGGCCGTCCCAGAGCCGCTGCCACGAGCGTGGCTGGGCTCAACAGCGCGGCGTCGCGATTTTTCTCCAGCACGCCGTTCCCGAGACCCGTGACGATGGCGCTCGCAGGCTCAATTCCATCCGCGACGCCTTCGAAGCGCAATCTGCTCTCGCCGGCGGGCAAGTGCACTGCGCGCGTCTCGCTCACGAGGGCAAATCCTTGGAGCCCGTCGAGATCGATCGGGCCCGATGCTCGATAGGGCGCGCGATACACAGTCACCGAGAGCGCCGATGGCGCGCCGGCCGCCACGTCGGTGGGCGGGGTCTGGGCTGATACGGGGAGAGCGGCGGCGGCTCCGCAGGCAATCAGAAGCATCGATCCCGCCGAGCGCACCGCGCGCAGGCCTAAAATTTCGTGTCGAAGCTGGCCGTGACGACGGTCTTGCCGGAAGCGGGGACGGTCACCTGCCACTCGGCGCTATCAGCGCTGCGCCGCGTGCTCTTCTGGCTTTCCGCAATGATCCGCGACTCGCCCCACAGGCCGTCCTGGAGCAAATCAATGGTGACCGGATGAGTCATCGCATTGCTGAGCTCATAGCTCATGTCGGTCTGCCAGTCGAGATCTGCAATCTTGGTGCGCTTCACGACCACCGTATGCACCTTCACATCGAAGGCTTCGCCGGTGACGAGGGACAAGGTCGATCCCATCGGTGTGTGCTCGATGGCGCTCTCACCGATGAACTGCGGATCGCCCCGCTTATCGCGGATGTAGAACCTGAGCACGCCCGCCGGGAGCTGATCGCCGAGACCGGCGTGCACACTGGTCGAGAAACGGTAGACGGTCTTGGCGCTGACGGGCGTGCCGGAGCTCGCCAGCCAGGCGTTCCGATATTCGTAGCCGTGTTCGGCGGGTACGCCATGCACGTCGAGGAAGCTCACTTGCTTGGTCTGCTGATTGGCGATGGTGGTGCGCTCGGCGAGGGGATAGAGATAGAAGTCGCCGAGCTGCTCGCGATTGCCGCTCTCCGTTCCGGCCTGCTGGATCGTTCCACGAGGCGGCGTGTGCCGCCACCCTGGCGCGCCGTGCTGCATCCCCGCGAGCTGCGGCGTGCCGGCGACGAGGAGGGTCTGCGCGTTTTCGTACGTAGTCCCGCTCGAGTTCGTCAGGGTCACCCAACCCTGCACGTCGATTTTGCTGTCGCTCTCATCGTAGAGCGCGACATAGTCGGCCCGCCAGCCGAGGCCCGGGGTGAGGTAGCTCAAGGCGGCGGATCGAGTCCCGGGGTGGCCGCCGTTGACGGTGACCGACAGGGTGGGGCGCGCGCGCAGATTGTCCGGGACTTTGTCGAATATCACCCGCACGGGCAGCCCGTCGTCCCGCAACACCTCGATGCGCTCGCCGATTTTGAGCACGACGCCGCCGTTCGTGGCCAGGACTTCCGCCTGCTCGCGCGTTTCGGCGCCGGTGGCCGGATTCACCCGCACAATGGTAACCACGTGGCCGACGGCCTTTTCCATGAGCTTGGCCGGCGTCAGCAGGTCGAAATCGAAGTTCTGCTCGATGATGGCGATGTCGGCCGCCTTGAGCGAGACGGTTTCGGGTCGGATCTGTGCCGAAACATCCTGGAACTCGATGCGTTGCCGGCCGCCCTTCACATCGATGTCGCGGCGATCCTGGATCAGGGCGAGGTCATCGGCGTATATGGTCACCGCGAGCGTGCGGCCCGGCTGATCGGCGGAGCGCGCGGCAGGGATTATCAGCGAGGCGGCGAGATAGGCGGCGAGGGCGAGACGAGTACGCATCCGGTAACTCCGATCTCAAGGCGCCGCTGGGCGCTCAAGTCAGGCGGAGCGCGCGGCAGTCATGGGGCCCCCGCGCGCGCGGCCTCAGCGCATCGACACCACACGCCGTGCGGACACCGATTCCATCCAGCTCTTGACCCGCTGGGCATCGGCGACGCGGGTGTACTTGCCGAGCGAGTCGAGCAGCACGATCACGACGTTGCGCCCTTGAATCACCGCGTCCAGCACCAGGCACTTGCCGGCCTCGGCGATGTAGCCGGTCTTCTGCACGATGATGTTCCAGGACGGATTCTTGACCAGCCGGTCGGTGTTGCGAAACTCCACCAAATGGCGGTGCACCCGCACGCTGTAGCTCGGGTCGGTGGAATAGTCCCGGATCACGGAGTTGCGGGAGGCCGCGATCACGAGCTTCGACAGATCCTCGGGACTCGCGACATTCTCGCTCGACAAACCCGTCGGGTCGGCAAAATGCGCGGTACGCATGCCGAGTGCGGTCGCCTTGGCATTCATGGCGGCAACGAAGGCGCGCAGTCCGCCGGGGTAGTTGGCGCCCAGCGCGTGCGCCGCGCGATTCTCCGAAGACATCAGCGCAAGATGCATGAGATCGCCGCGCGTGAGCACGGTGCCCACGGATAGGCGTGAAAAGTTCTGCTTCGGCAGGTCGAGCTCAGCCTCGGTGATCTCGAGCGGCTCGTCCATGGACTGTCTGGCGTCGAGCACCACCAGCGCGGTCATGAGCTTGGTGATCGAGGCAATCGGTGCCGCGACATCCGAGTTTCGCGAATAAAGGACCGAGGAGTCGTTCTGATCGATGATGAGCACCGAGCTCGATTTGAGCTTGGGAACCAAGTCCGTCTTGGCCACGGCGGTAGTAGCCAGCGCGCCGCAGAGCATTCCGGCGAGCACTGCCGCTTTGGCAGCCCGCCCTCGAGTGGTCGAATCCATTGCGTTCCTGATCGGTTTTACTTCAAGTTGTGAAGGTAAACATATGTAAATCACACCCCGGCGTGATCCATCGCTAACTTTGCCATCATTCCCGCGAAAGTCCAAACGGTTTCGTCAGCGCGTGCTGGCCGGCGCCGATTTTCCATAGTCTGTCTTCAGCTGCTGGTCTCCGTGCCCGGCGCGCGCCGCAACTCCTTGTCCCGGTACATCTTGTGCTCGACCGCGCTCAGCAGCTCGCGCACGTCGCGGCCGTCCCGCGGATAGCTCACCACACCGATGCTCACGGAACAGCGGATCATGCGCGAGCGCAGGTCGAGCGTGGTCTTGTAGACGTTATGTCGTACGCGCTTTATCACCGACTCGGCGATCTCCGGGGTGGCCCCCGGCAGCAACACCGCGAACTCATCGCCGCCGAACCGGCCGGCGGTGTCCGATCCCCGGATACTCCGCTGCAGACATTGAGCGACGAGCGTGATCGCGCTATTGCCGGCCTCGTGACCGAAGGTTTCATTGATTTCCTTGAGCCGGTCGATGTCGACCATGAGCAGCGAGTACGTGCCGGCGTCGGCCGCGCACCGCGTATGCTCTTGCTGCCAGATCTCGCTGAAGGTACGTGGGTTATACAGCCCGGTGAGCGCGTCGTTCTGTGCCAGATTCTCGATGCGCTCGCGCGCCTCGGTAATGTCCGCAGAGAGCGTGGTGGTAAGAAAAGCGACCAGCAGGAATGGGGCAATCTGCCCCACGACCTGACTGGCATAGGCCAGCGACAGGACATCGGTCTGGGGGGAGGCGGAAGCGAGCAGCAGATGACATAGGGCGATCACCCCGACTTGCAGCAGAGTCACCAGCCGCCCGAGGGTGAGGGCGCTCAAGATGATGGGCAACAGATAGAGGTTGAATAAAGGGCTCGAGCTCTTGTCGGTGAACCAGAGCACGGCGGTGACGAAGCACACCATCGACCAGGACTCGATCAGCAGCCGCGTGCGCGTTCGGCCGGGAAAGAAGCGGCGCGCGCGAAACGTGAAGATGGCCGCGGCGAAGGCGGCCAGCGGCACCCCCGCCCAGGGCTGGGTGACCAGCGTGCCCGACCAGACCAGCACCAGTGCGGCGAGCGCCAGGCAAAGGATCTCGATGGACTGCGTGCTGCGCACGGCTCAGCCTCGAGCAGCGGAGAGCGAGCCGCGACCGTTCACGGTCGGCGCCTTGAGCTCCTGGATGGCCCGTTTGACCTCGGGATCGCGCTCGGTAAGCGGCGCATCGGGCCCGGGTGCGGGCGTGGGCGGTTTGGTCTCTCGCTCGAGCTCGATGTCGGGAACGATGCCGCGATGGTTGATGGAGGCGCCGGAAGGCGTGTAGTAGAGCGATGTGGTGAGCTTGAGGGCGCGATCCTCACCGAGCGGCAGCACCGTTTGCACCGAGCCCTTGCCGAACGTGGTGCGGCCCATGAGTGTCGCGCGGTGATTATCCTTGAGGGCGCCGGCGACGATCTCGGAGGCCGAGGCGGAGCCGCCGTCCACGAGCACAACGATCGGAGCGCCTTTCAGCGCATCGCCGGGCGTCGCACGCATTTCGAATTTCGATTCGGGCGTACGGCCCTTGGCGCTCACGATCAGGCCCGAATCGAGAAACTCATCCGCCACCGCGACGGCCGCTTCGAGAACGCCGCCCGGATTGTTGCGCAGGTCGAGCACCAATCCCTTGAGGGGCGCGTGGTTCTTCTTATGCAAGTCGGCAAGCGCGGCGTCGAGCTCATGCCCGGTCGTCTCGCTGAATTCGGCAATGCGCACATAGCCGAAGCCAGGCTCAGGGAGCTCGGCGGTGACACTGTGCAATTGCACGCGCGAGCGCTTCAAGGTGAACTGCAAGGGCTCCGGATTGCCCTCGCGCACTATGCCGACCTTGACCGTCGTACCCTCCTTGCCGCGCATCCGTCCGATGGTGTCGGCCAACGTGGTGGTGTTCACGGGCACGTTGTCGATGGTGGCGATCACATCGCCGGCGCGAATCCCCGCCTCGGCCGCCGACGAGCCATCGAGCGGCGCCACGACCACGACCTGGCCGTCCTCCATCGCGACTTCGATGCCGACGCCGGAGTACTCGCCCGAGCTCGAGATCTTGATGTCGTCGTATTCGTCGCCGTCGAGATACGCCGAATAGGGATCGAGCGAGGACACCATGCCGCGCACCGCGGCCTGCAGCAGGCGATGATCGTCCACGGGCTCGACGTACTCGCGCTCGACCTGACTCATCACCTCGGCGAGCAGCTGGGCATCCTGCCAGGGCACGTTCTGCCCGAGCGCCGCGGGCTTGTCCGCAAGGACGCCGCGCGCGAGCGAGAGCGACACGCCGATCACGATACCCGCCGCTACGAGCGTCGCATTGCGCCATTTTGTGCTCATCGGCGGCAGCATACGTGCGGCCGCGTTTCGCCGCCAGTTTCGCTGTTTTCGGGCAAACATCCGCGTTTCACTGAGCGGACTTGAGCCAGGACTTCGGATCGACCGGCTTGCGTCCCTCGCGGATTTCGAAGTACAGCTGCGGCAGCGTTCCGCCGGCATCGCTCACGGCGCCGATCACATCGCCCGGCGCCACCGAATCCCCGACCGATTTGTACAGCACCTCGGCGTGCCCATAGAGCGTCAGAAAATTCCCGCCATGAGCGATGATCATGAGCAGTCCCATGCCCTGCAGCCAGTCGGCATAGACGACGCGGCCGGCGCAGGGTGCGCGCACCTTGGCGCCGCGCGTGGTCTCGATCATCACGCCGTTCAACCCCACCGCGCTCGGCGCGCCGTGGTCTCGCGTCTGCCGATTACGCACGCTCAGTTTGCCGCTCACGGGCCACGGCAGCCTGCCGCGCAATTGCTCGAAGCTCTGCGTCGACTCCACCGGAAAATCCTTGAGCACCCGCTCGAGATCGGCCACCAGCGATTCGACCGCCTGCTCTTCCTGTTTGAGGCGCCCGAGCTGCTCGTTGCCGCTCTGCACCTGCTCGCTCAAGGCTTGGATCGCGCCCGCGCGCTCCTCGCGCGCACGCACGAGCCCCGCGACCTCGCGGCTCGTCTCGTCCTGCAGAGACTTGAGATTCGCCTCAGTGTGCTCGATGTCGGCCTGCAGCTCCGCGACACGCGTCTCGCGCGAGTCGATGTCCTCGATCCGCGCCGCGCGCAGGCGCGCAAAGTACGCGTAATACTTGACCATCCGCCCGGCCTCGGCCGGATTGGTCTGGCTCAATAAAAGACGCAGCTCATCGGCGCGCCCGATGGTGTATTGCGCCCGCACCTGCGCCGCCAGCGAGGCGCGCTCGGTCTCGAGGGCCGCTCGATTGCGCGCGGCCTCGGCGTCGAGGTCGTTGCGTTGCCGCTCGACGGCCGCGCGCGCCGCGGCGACGGACTCGAGCCGGCGGCGCTGCGCGGTGATGGCCAGATCCGCATCGCGCAGGCGCGCGCCCAGGGCGTCGCGTTGCTTGAGCTCGGTCCCCAGCCGGCCGGTGAGCTCGGCGATGCGCTGGCGCACGGCGGCGAGCTTGGCCTTTGCCTGCGCTGCGTCGGGGGACTCGGTGGGCGCGGCCGCCGCCGCACTGCAAACGCAGAGCGTCAGCACAGCCAATAATCGCCGGTGTTCGATGGCGCAGACCCCAAAAATCGCGTACCTGTCGCAAGCATACAAGCCTTGTGCCCGCTGCTATACTTGCCCGCCCGAAAAAGCCCGATTTCTCGAATGCAACGACTGTTGGAATACATCGGCCATCACCCCTACCTTGCGGGCGCGGCCGTCATCGCGGCCCTGGCCGTTCTCGTGGCTGAGATCAGGGAGCGCATGTCCGGATTCGCCGCGCTGTCCTCCATGCAGGCGGTGCGGCTCATGAATCAGGGCGCACTGGTGCTCGATCTGCGGCCAAAGGCCTCCTTCGAGGCGGGCCACATCGCCGATGCGCGCAACGTTCCCGCGGCGGAGCTCGCCGGATCCGCCGACACGCTGAAGAAGTGGCGCGACAAGACCGTGATCACATACTGCGACAGCGGCGTGAGCGGCGCCGCGGCCGCGCGCACCTTGGCGAAGCTCGGCTTCACGAAGGTTTTCAATCTCGACGGGGGATTGAACGGCTGGGCCAAAGACAATATGCCGCTCGCCCCGGGATCGAACAAGGGATCGAATTCGAAGCCCGGCTCGAAATGAGCCAGCCCGATGTCGTCGTCTACGTCGCCGGATGGTGCCCGTATTGTCAGCGGGCGCGCGGCCTGTTGTCCAAGAAAGGCCTCCAGTTTCGCGAGATCGACATCGACGACGACCCGCGGCTGCGCGAGGAGATGATTGCGCGCAGCGGGCGCCGCACGGTGCCGCAGATCTTCATCGGCGAGAGGCACGTGGGCGGCTGTGATGATTTGTTCGCGCTCGACGAACGCGGCGAGCTCGATCGCTTGATTCAGGGGGATTGATGAACGAGACCAAAACCGAAGCGCCCGTCCTCGACACCGGGGGCGTGCAAGTGACTCTGCAGAGCGTGTATCTCAAGGACTGCTCGTACGAGTCGCCGAATGGACCCCGGCTGCCCAACAGCCAGGCGTACGAGCCGAAATTTCAGCTCAACATGAATACGACGGCCGATGAAATCGGTCCCGACGTGCGCGAGGTGCTGCTCACCATCACTCTCGAGGCCAAGCAAGGCGATGCGACCCTATACCTCGTCGAGGTCAAGCAGGCGGGCGTGTTCTCCATTTCCGGGGCATCGCCGGAGGATCTCAAGCGCTTGGTCGGCAGCTTCTGTCCGAATGTGCTGTTCCCGTTCGCGCGCGAGATGATTTCCACCTTGGTCGTCCGGGGCGGTTTTCCGAACTTCCTGCTCCCGCTGGTCAACTTCGATGCGCTGTTCGCGCAGGCCTCGGAGTCGCTGCAACCGGGGCTGGTCAACTAGCGCGCAGGACGCGCCGTGCAGAGCCCGCAGCTCACTCCGATGGCGGTCATCGGCGCCGGCTCCTGGGGTACGGCGCTCGCCATCCAGTGCGCGCGTGCAGGACACCCGACGCGCCTGTGGGGCCGCGATGCTGCGCTGGTCGAATCGATGCGGCTCGCCCGGCGCAATGCGCGTTACCTGCCCGACGCCGAATTTCCCCCGAGCCTCGAGCCGGTGGCCGAGCTCTCCGCCGCGCTCACGGGTGTGCGCGATGTGCTGGTCGCGGTGCCGTCGCACGCGTTTCGCGCCACGCTCCTCCAAATCGAGCCTTTGCTCGACGACCCGGCGCGCATTGCCTGGGCCAGCAAAGGCTTCGAGATGAGCACGGGCCTGTTGCCGCATGAGGTGGCGCGCGAGGTATTCGGTCCGCGGCCCGGCGCGGTGCTGTCGGGACCCACGTTCGCGCGCGAGGTCGGGGCCGGGCTCCCGACGGCCATGACCGTGGCCTCGCGCGATGCAGACTTCGCCAAGGAGCTGGCGTTGCGCCTGTCGGGACCCGAGTTTCGCGCTTACACCCAATCCGACATCGTCGGGGTGGAGGTCGGGGGCGCCGTCAAGAACGTGATCGCCATCGGCTCCGGAATCGCCGACGGCATGGGCTTCGGCGCGAACACGCGCGTCGCGCTCATCACGCGCGGCCTCGCGGAGATGACTCGGTTAGGGCTGCGCCTCGGCGCGCAGCGCGACACGTTCATGGGTCTCGCGGCACTCGGCGATCTCGTCTTGACCTGCACCGACGATCAATCGCGCAACCGGCGCCTGGGGCTGGCCGTCGGCCGCGGCCATTCGCCTGAGGCGGCTCTGCGGGAGATCGGTCAGGTGGTCGAAGGGGTCACCGCCGCCTCCGCCGTGCGCAAAGTCGCCGAGCGCGTCGGAGTCGAAATGCCGATCTGCTTCGAGGTGCATCGGGTGATGCACGAGGGCAGGCCGGTGCGCGCCGCACTGCATGCGCTCATGGGGCGGGAGGTTCGCTCGGAGACGGATTGACGCGCCTCAACTCAGGCGCCGAAGCCGAGTTGACGCCACGCTTCGTAGGCGACGACGGCCACTGCGTTCGACAGATTGAGGCTGCGGCTGCCGGGGCGCATCGGTAGAAAGACCGAATTCTCTGTGCCGATCCGCTCCCGCACCGCCGCCGGCAAGCCGCGAGTCTCCGGTCCGAACAAGAGCGCATCGGTCTCGCGGAATCGAAAGTCCGCATAACAGCGGGTGGCGGAAGTCTCCACGGCCACCCAGCGCGCAGCAGGGATCGCGTGCATGCACGCCTCCAGATTGGCGTGCACCGTCACCAGCGTCAGATCGTGGTAATCGAGGCCCGAGCGCTTGAGGCTCTTATCGTCAAGCCGAAAGCCGAGCGGCTTGATCAAATGCAGGCGCGCGCCGGTATTGGCACACAAACGGATGATGTTGCCGGTATTCGGCGGGATCTCCGGCTCGAATAGCACCACGTGCAGCATGCGCGAGGGCGGCCGCCCTCAGGAGCCGGTATTCCAGCTCGCGACTGCGGCGGGAGTCTCGACGGAGGCATTCGGGAGTCCCGCCGCATCGACCACCACGCGCTGCGTCGGATAGGCGAACGCCACGCCGAGACGGCGGAACTCGTCGATGATGCGAAAGTTCACCGCCTGCTGCAGATCCAGCAAGGAATTGATCCGCGGCTGCTGCACGAAGAAGGACAGCTCGAACTCGAGCCACGCGCTCTCGAGGCCCCGCAGATGACACCGATCGAAGCGCGCGTTCGGCTGCTCGCGCACGATGCCTTCCATGAGTTTCGGAATGGCCTGCAATGTGTCGCGCGGCGTGTCGTAGGGCACGCGGATGGTGGCAAGCGCCCGCTGCTCGGGGGCGCGGCCGTAATTACGCACCCGGCTCTTCAGGATGTCGGCGTTCGACAGAATGATCTGCTCGCCGGCATCGCTGCGCATGCGCGTCGTCTTGATGCCGATGCGCTCGACCACGCCGGCGAAGGCATCGATGACGAGCCGGTCACCGACCACGAACGGCTTGTCGAGCGCGATGGACAGGGAGGCGAACAGGTCGCCGAGCACGTTCTGCAACGCCAGCGCGACCGCCACGCCGCCGACGCCCAAGCCCGCGAGCAGCGCGGTGATGTTGATGCCGAGATTCTCGAGCGCCACGAGGCAGAGCAGCGACCAGATCAGCATTTGAGCGACGAAATTGATGATGTCGAGCGAGCCCGTGAAACCGTGGTCCGGTCCACGCTCGAGCTCCTTGATCTGCAGATAGAACTTCAGCGCGCGCACCGCCCACAGTCCCAGCTGCAAAAGAATCGCCATCACCACCGCGGTGTCCACGATGTGCTGCACCTTCGGCAGAAAAACGAGGTCTTCCTGCCCGGCGTAGACCGCCAGCGCGACGATCAGAAACTGCTTGGTATGGGCGAGCAGATGGAAGATCAGGCGCACCGGGGTCGGCCGCGACGAGACCGCGGATCGCTTGGAGCGCGCGACGCTGAGGCGGCGCACGATCGACAGGCCGAGCCACGTGGATATGGCCACGAGCCCCGCCACGGCCCAGTCGGCAAGGGAGTTGCCGTAGTAGACGTGCTCGGAGAGCCCCAAGGTATGTTGCAGCCAGTCGGCCATGATCTTGGAGATTATAGCCGCCGGCGACTGCGAGTCCTGCGGCGCGGTGCTAGACCACGTCCTCCATGCCGAGCTCCTTCATCTTGCGCGACAGGGTGTTGCGGCCCCATCCGAGGAGTTTCGCGGCATCTTGCTTGAGGCCCTCGGCCTTGCGCAGCGCCACGCGGATCAGGATGCGCTCGACCTCGGGCACCGCCTGGTCGAGCAGGCGCCGCGTGCCGGCATCGAGCTCGCGCTCGGCCCAGTGCGAGAGCTTCGCCATCCAGTCGTGGTTCGCCGAGCGCCCCACGGGGGCACCGCCGAGATCGGCCGGAATATCCTCGGGACGAATCTCGCGCCCCGGAGCGGTCACAGTCAGGCGGCGGCAGGCATTCACCAGCTGGCGCACGTTGCCCGGCCAATCGAAGGTGACGAGCGCACTCTCCGCGGGTGGCGTGAGCAATTTGGGCTCGACGCCCAGCTCCTGTCCCGCGACGCTCAGGTAGTGATACAAGAGCTCCGGAATGTCCTCGCGGCGATCGCGCAGCGGCGGTATCTCGATGCGAATCACATTCAGCCGATGCAGCAGGTCCTCGCGAAAGTGCCCCGACTTCACGCGTGTCTCGAGATCTTGGTGGGTCGCCGCAATCACCCGCACATCGACTCGCACCGGCGTCTGGCCGCCCACCCGATAGAACTCACCCTCCGCGAGCACCCGCAGGAGCCGGGTCTGCAGCGCCGGGGACATATCGCCGATCTCGTCCAGAAACAAGGTGCCGCCGTCGGCCTGCTCGAAGCGTCCTCGCCTGAGCGAGTCCGCGCCGGTGAACGCGCCCTTCTCGTGGCCGAAAAGCTCGGACTCGAGCAGGTCGGCGGTGAAGGCCGCCGTGTTGAGTGCGACAAACGCCTTGCTCGAGCGGGGGCTGTGACGATGCAGAGCGCGCGCCACCAGCTCCTTGCCCGTGCCCGATTCACCGGTGATGAGCACCGTCATACTCGAGCGCGATAAACGTCCGACGGCGCGAAACACCTGCTGCATCGCCGCCGCCTGGCCCAGCAGCTCCGGGATACTGCGGCGTGCCGCCTCGACATCGATGGGCGTGGTCGCCTGCTGCGCGGCGCGGCGCACGAGATCCACCGCCTTGTCGATGTCGAAAGGCTTGGGCAAATACTCGAATGCGCCGCCCTGGTAGGCCGCGACCGCAGCATCGAGGTCGGAATGAGCCGTCATGACGATCACGGGCAAGCCGGGACGGGAGCCCTGGATGTCTTTGAGCAGATCGAGGCCGCTGCGCCCCGGCATGCGGATGTCCGTCATCAGCACGTCGGGTGCGTCCCCGCGCAGCGCCGTCAACGCACTGTCCGCTTGATCGAAGCAGCGGGCGGCCATACCGCTGCCTTTCAGTGCCTTCTCGAGCACCCAGCGTATGGACGCATCGTCGTCGACCAGCCAGACCTGCAACGGCTTCGCGCTCATACGGTTACGGTGTCCATGGGAAGATAAATGACAAAGATGGTTCGCCCCGGCGCGCTGTCGAACTCGATCAGGCCGCCGTGGCGACTCACGAGGTCCTGCGCGATACCGAGTCCGAGGCCCGAGCCTTCGGAGCGGCCCGAGACGAGCGGATAGAAAATCGTGTCGCGAATGTCCGCAGGCACGCCCGGGCCGTTGTCCTCGAACTGAATCGAGGCGACCAGCCGATGTCGCTGGCCGCCGATACCGACGTTGGTCGCGACGCGGGTCCGCAAGGTAAGGCGGGGAGCCTCGCCGCGGACGGGCGCTGGCACGCCGCGTGATCCCTCACCGCCGCCCGACAGCGCTTGAATGGCGTTACGGCCGAGATTCAGCATGGCCTGAATGATGTGGTTCGGATCGACCTCGATCACCGGCAAGCTCGGATCGTAATCGCGCTCGATCGCCACCTCTTCGGGCGCCTCTCCGCGCAGCAGGCGATACACGCGCTCGAGGAGCTCGTGCACATTCACGAGTTGCTTGGCCGGTGGGCGCCCGGGTCCGAGCATGCAGTCGAGCAAGTTGGTGAGCCGATCGGCCTCGCTGATGATGACGCGCGTGTACTCGCGCAGCGCCGGATCGAGGAGCTCGCGCTCGAGCAACTGCGCGGCGCCGCGCAGGCCGCCCAGCGGGTTCTTGATCTCGTGTGCGAGCTGACGAACCATGAGACGGCTGCCGCCGAGCTGCGCGAGCAGCGCGTTCTCGCGCGTGAGCCGCCGATGCTGTGTGATGTCCTCGATCTCGAGCAGGAGGCCGTTCGTCTCGCCACCCAGCGCCACCTCGGTGACCGCGCAATCGAGAATCCGGTCGACGCCGCCGGAGGCGGGCCACGCCAGCTCCCGTTGCACCACGCCCTCGCCGCCCTGCCGCGCGCGCTCGAAAAGCGGCAGGAGTGATTCGGCCCCGCGCACGGCGTCGCTGATGCGCCGCCCGAGCACCTGATTGGGCGAGATTCCGAGCAGTGTTTGTGCGGCCGCGTTCAGATAAGTGACATGCAGGTCGCGATCGAGCAGGAAGACGCTCGTGACCAGGGAGTCGAGCAGCTCGAGAGCCGCGACGGGTTGCGGTTGCATCTTGAGCTCAGCGGCCACGCGATGAGCCCGTGAAGGATGATGCAGCTACTTGTGCTGCGGTGACAGCAAACTCGGGCGCATGACGTTGAAGGTGACGCCTTCCACGGACCTCGATTCGCCGGTGCCGCCATCGGTCACGGTCGCCTCGATCGTGTAGACACCGCGCGCGAGATCCGTGAGCGTGAACGATGTCGCCGTCGGCGACTGGCCCTGCACCTGTGCTCCATTCAGCGTCCAGACGATGGTCCAGCTCGGCTTGAGATCGCCGTCCAACGACAAAGATACGGGCACTGACTCCCCGCCGCTGAAGGTTTGCTCGGGGGCCGGAGAGGCGATCGCGATCTTTGCCGTCGAGAGGGTCTTGTCCGTTTTCGGTTTGGCGCCCGGCGCTGCCGGGCTCGGAGCGGTCTGACCCATAATGCCGGCATGCCCGGGCAGGCTCGAGGTGAGCACCTTCTCTGCACCCGGCACGGGCTGGTCCGAGAAATGCACCACGCCCTGAGCATCGGTCCATTTGTAGACGACGAGGCCATGCGCCGCGAAGGGTATCAGCCAGGATGCGCACGCGCCGACGAGGATCCAGGAGCGGCAAGGGTGCATAATCGCAGAGCATAGTCCTTTCCCCCACCCGGCCTCAAAACTGGGTGACGGCAGCGTGACCGCCGTCACCCTTTAGCGGCCGGATGCGCCTACAGGCTGTAGTACATCTCGATCTCGATCGGATGGGTGGTCATGCGCAGCCGCGTGACTTCCTTCATCTTGAGCTCGATGTACGCGTCGATCAGATCGTCGGTGAACACACCGCCCGCCTTGAGAAAGGCCCGATCGCGATCGAGATAGTCGAGGGCCATGTCGAGCGAGTGACACACCGTCGGAATCTTCTTGTCCTCCTCGGGCTCGAGATCATAGAGATCCTTGTCGGCGGGATCGCCGGGGTGAATCTTGTTCTGGATGCCGTCGAGACCCGCAAGCAGCATGGAGGCGAACGCAAAGTAGGGATTTGCGGTCGCGTCCGGGAACCGCACCTCGATGCGGCGGCCCTTCGGATTCGAAACCCAGGGAATGCGGATGGAGGCGGAGCGGTTGCGGGCCGAATACGCGAGCTTGACCGGCGCCTCGAATCCGGGCACCAACCGCTTGTAGCTGTTGGTGCTCGCATTGGTGAACGCGTTGATGGCACGGGCGTGCTTGATGATGCCGCCGATATAGTAGAGGGCGGTCTCCGATAGGCCGCCGTACTTGTCGCCGGCGAACAGCGCCTTCCCTTCCTTCTGCAGCGACTGGTGCACGTGCATGCCGCTGCCGTTGTCGCCCACGATGGGCTTGGGCATGAAGGTGAGCGTCTTACCGTAGCCGTGCGCGACGTTTTGCAGCGCGTATTTGAGGATCTGCACCTCGTCCGCTTTCTTGGTCAGGGTATTCGCGGCGACGTTGATCTCGCCCTGGCCGGCCGTGGCGACCTCGTGGTGGTGCACCTCGAACTTGAGTCCCATCTCCTCGCAGGCGAGCGACATCGCCGTGCGGATATCCTGTTGCGAGTCCACCGGCGGCACGGGGAAGTAGCCGCCCTTGACGCCCGGGCGGTGGCCCTTGTTGGAGTCCTCATAGGCCTTGCCGGAATTCCAGGCACCCTCGTACGAGTCCACCTCATACGAGCAGCCGTTCATGGCGACATTTACCTTAACGTCATCGAAAATGAAGAATTCGTTCTCGGGGCCGAACAGCGCCGAGTCGGCGATCCCCGAGGATTTCAGATACGCCTCCGCCCGCTTGGCGAGCGAGCGCGGATCACGCTCATAGCCCTGCATGGTCATCGGCTCGATCACATCGCAGCGCAGGCTGACCGTGGTCTCTTCGTAGAAAGGATCGATCACGGCCGTCGCGGGATCAGGCATGAGAATCATGTCGGACTCGTTGATGCCCTTCCAGCCGGCGATCGACGAGCCATCAAACATCTTGCCGTCGCCGAAAAAGCCGGCGTCCACGAGGCGCGTCGGAATGGTGACGTGTTGTTCCTTACCCAGCGTGTCCGTAAAGCGGAGATCGGCGAATTTCGCTTCTTTTTCGTTGATTAATTTAATAACATCGGCGGGAGTCATTTGCGGCCTCTCAAGTGAATGGCTATTCCCGGTCAACGCCGGGGTTCCCGGGCAGTGCAGTTTGTGTGCCAAAGTCGTGCGTAAGCGGATCAAGAACTTGCGATCGCCGGCCGGCTCTTGCGCACCAAGATAAAGCATTTGCCCCTACTCTTGTACCGATTTGGTGCGTCCATGGGCGTTCACGTCAGCAGCAGGTGCTTGATTGATCGGTTCGGGATCCGCGATGTGCAAAATCGGTGCAGGCGCGGCCGGCGCGCGCGGGCTCTATTCCCGCGGGCCCGATCGCGAGCCTCGTCGTATACTCGCCGGTCGCTGATCCGAGCCCGCGCATGACCCGAGCCCATACCGTGCCGCCGCGCACGTTCCAAGACCTGATATTCCAGCTGCAATCCTACTGGTCGAATCAGGGCTGCGTGATCCTGCAGCCTTACGACATGCAGATGGGGGCCGGGACCTTTCATACGGCGACCTTTTTGCGCGCCGTCGGTCCCGAGCCCTGGCGCGCCGCCTACGTGCAGCCCTCGCGGCGCCCCACGGACGGCCGCTATGGCGAGAATCCGTTTCGCCTGCAGCACTACTACCAGTTTCAGGTCGCCATCAAACCCTCCCCCGATGATTTTCAGGAGCTGTACCTGGGATCGCTCCAGGCGCTCGGTTTCGATCCCCTGGTGCACGACATCCGCTTCGTCGAGGACAACTGGGAGTCCCCGACCTTGGGCGCCTGGGGACTCGGGTGGGAAGTCTGGTTGAACGGCATGGAAGTCTCGCAGTTCACTTATTTCCAGCAAGTCGGAGGACTCGACGTCCAGCCCGTGATGGGCGAGATCACCTACGGCCTCGAGCGGTTGGGGATGTACATCCAGGGCAAGGAAAGCATCTTCGACATCGTTTGGACGGACGGTCCCTACGGCACGGTCACCTATGGTGATGTGTTTCACCAGAACGAAGTGGAGCAGTCGACCTACAACTTCGAGAAGGCCGACACCGCGGTGCTGTTGCACGAGTTCGACACCCACGAGGCCGCGTGCCGGAAACTGCTCGACGACCAGCTGGTGTTGCCCGCGTACGAGCAAATGGTCAAGGCATCGCACGCCTTCAATCTCCTCGACGCCCGGCGGGCGGTATCGGTGACCGAGCGGCAGCGCTTCATCCTGCGCGTGCGCACCTTGGCGCGCGGCGTTGCCGAGGCCTATCGCGCGAGTCGCGAAGCGCTCGGCTTCCCGCTGCTCAAGGACGCGGCGCCCGCGGCGACGAACCGATGAGTGGGCGCGACTTGCTGTTCGAGCTGCAGACGGAGGAGTTGCCGCCGCGGACACTCGCGAGCCTATCGAAGGCACTCACCGAGGGCCTCGTCAAAGGATTGGATACGGCCGGCGTTGCGCACGGACCTGCTCGCGGTTTCGCCACGCCGCGGCGTCTGGCCGTGCTCGTGTCGGGATGCGCCGAGGCAACGCCCGATCGCAACGTCGAGCGGCGCGGGCCGCCCGTGAGCAACGCCTTCGACGCCTCGGGCTCGCCGACGCAGGCCGCGCTCGCGTTCGCACGCAATTGCGGCGTGGATGTGACGCAGCTCGAGCGCCTCACCACCGAGAAAGGCGCGTGGCTGGTCTTCCGCGGCCTCGAGCGCGGCACGGCGACTGCAGCGCTGCTTCCCGGCTTGATCGAGCAGGTGATCGCGGCGCTGCCGATTGCGCGGCGCATGCGCTGGGGCACCAGCAGCACCGAGTTCGTGCGGCCGGTGCACGGCGTGGTGCTATTGCACGGCGACGATGTGGTTCCAGCGACCGTGCTGGGACTCGAAACGGGGCGCACGACGCGCGGCCACCGATTCCATGCACCGAAGCCCATTGCGCTCAAATCAGCGCGCAGCTACGAGAAGCGGCTGGCGAGCGCGAAGGTGATCGCGGATTTCGACACGCGCCGCGAGTCGGTGCGCGCCGGCGTGACCGCGGCGGCCGAGGCGGCCGGCGGCCGTGTCTTGATGGAGAACGCCTTGCTCGATGAGGTCACCGCGCTCGTCGAATGGCCGGTGCCGATCGCGGGGCGCTTCGAGCCGCGATTTCTCGAGCTGCCGCGCGAAGTGGTGATTGCGACGATTCAGGACCACCAGCGGTATTTTGCGATCGAGGGGGAAGAGGGGCGGCTGACCGGCGGATTCATCACGGTGAGCAACATCGAAAGCCGCGACCCGGCCAAGGTCCGCGAGGGCAACGAGCGGGTGGTGCGCCCGCGGCTCTCCGATGCCGCATTCTTCTGGGATCAGGATCGCCGGGTTCCTCTGGCGGTGCGCGCGGAGGAGCTGCGCAACGTCACCTATCAGTCGAAGCTCGGCAGCTACGCAGATAAATCCGTGCGCCTCAAATCCCTGGCTCGGTTGATCGGCGAGGGCATCTCGGCCGGTCCCGACGTCGGCACCGCCGCCGAGCTCGCCAAGGCGGACCTGTTGACGGCCATGGTCGGCGAGTTTCCGGAGCTCCAGGGCGTGATGGGGCGCTACTACGCGCAGGCGGAGGGCTACCCGGACGAAGTGACGCGAGCGATCGAGGAGCATTATCGCCCGCGCTTCGCGGGCGATGCGCTGCCCATTACCCGCACGGGCCAGGCGCTCGCGCTCGCCGACAAGATCGACACGCTGGTCGGCATTTTCGCCATCGGCGAGCGGCCGACGGGAGCGAAGGATCCGTTCGGCTTGCGACGTGCCGCGCTCGGCGTGCTGCGCATCCTCATCGAAAGCCGGCTCGATCTGGATCTGTTCCGGCTGCTCGAGGCATCGGCCGCGGCACAGCCGGTACAACGGCCGGGCGTTGCCCAAGAAGTGTTCGATTACATCGCCGAGCGGTTGCGCGGCTTGTTCAACGAACGGGCCGACGGCACGACCCTCGAAATGATCGACGCCGTGCTGGCCGCGCGACCGGCCTCGCCGCTCGATGCGGACGAGCGGCTGCAGGCGCTCAAGGAGTTCATGCGCTTGGCCGATGCGCCGGTGCTGACGGCGCTCAACAAGCGCATCGGCAACATCCTGCGCAAGGCACAGCTGCCGGCGGACGCCCGGGTCGAGACCGCTTCGTTGACGGAGGATGCCGAGCGGCGCTTGCACGCTGCGCTGATCGAGGTGCAGCGTGCCGTGGACACCGCGGCGGCGGAACGCCGCTACGGCGCAAGTCTTTCGGGCCTCATCGCGCTGGCGGCGCCGGTCGCCGATTTCTTCGAGCGCATCATGGTCATGGACGAGAACGTCGAGCGCCGCACGAACCGGCTCGCTCTGCTGCGCGATGCGCAGCGCCTGCTGGGCACGGTGGCCGATTTGTCGCGCCTTCCCGGGTAATCCGATGCAAGCCATTCGCTCGGTGCTGTTCACGGCTTTTCTCATGCTCTCCGCCTGCGTTTGGGGGTTCACCATGGCGCTGTGCTTTTTCTTACCCCAGCCCAAGCAGTTCGCGATGGGCCGCGGCTGGGCACGCTGCGTGCTGTGGATGCTCGAGCGAGTGTGCGGCCTGAAGTACAGCGTGGAGGGCCGCGAGCGCATTCCGGCGGGCAATCACATCGTGATGTGCAAACACACCTCTGCGTGGGAGACCATCGCGCTGTTTGTGATATTCCCGTCCCATGTGTGGGTGCTCAAGCATGAGCTCTTGTGGATACCCTTCATGGGATGGGGCCTGAAGCGGCTGCACCCGATCGCGATCGATCGCGGCGCGGGCCACCGGGCGGTGAATCAAGTGATCGAGCAGGGCAAGGAGCGGCTTGCGGAAGGGCTGTGGGTGGTGATCTTTCCCGAAGGAACACGGGTGCCCGTGGGCGCTGTCCGCAAGTACGGAGTGAGCGGCGCGCTGCTCGCCACGGCAACGGGCAGCCTCGTGGTACCGGTGTCACACAACGCCGGCACCTTCTGGCCGAGGCGGGGCATCGTGAAGAAGCCCGGCACCATCCGCATGGTCATCGGCGAGCCCGTCAGTGCCGAGGGCAAGAACGCGCGCGACCTGAACGAGGAGATCCGCACAGTCATCGAGTCCGGCCTGGCGAAGATCGAAAGCGAGGCCGCCGCCGAGCAATGAATTTGCTCGCGAGCATCCAACCTGCCGCGATCAGATGTCCAGGTTCGACACCTGCAGCGCGTTCTTTTCGATGAACTCGCGACGCGGCTCGACCGCATCGCCCATCAGAGTCGTGAAGATATCGTCCGCGGCGACGGCGTCTTCGATGCGCACTTGCATCAGACGGCGCGTCTCGGGATTGATGGTCGTGTCCCAGAGCTGTTCCGGATTCATCTCGCCAAGTCCCTTGTATCGCTGAATGCTCTGACCCTTCTTCGCCTCTTCGAAGAGCCAGATCATCGCGGCCTTGAAGCTCGCGATTTCCTGACGGGACTCGCCGCGCAGAATATAAGCGCCGGTCCCGAGCAGATCGCTCAAGGTCTGCCCGAGCTCGGCGATGCGCAGGTATTCCGCCGATTCGAAGAACTCGCGAGGGATGTGCTTCTCGGAGCTCAAGCCGTGCTCGAATCTCTGCAAGTCGATGCGATGACCGCCCGCCGGCAGTGAGCCGACCGCGACGCGATACCGGCGCGATACATCGTCCAGCGAATTGAGCCGGGTCTCCAGGTTGCGGCACCAAGTCCTCAGCGTGTCGACACGATCGAAAGACTCGGTGGTCAGCCGCGGCACGTACAAGAGCTGCTCCAAGAAACGCTCGTCGTAGCGGCGCGCCCAGCGACGCACGATGCTCTGTACTTCTTGATACCTTTGCGCAAGCGACTCGAGCCCGAGACCCGACAGCGGCGGTGCATCCGCGCTCACGTGCAGCGCCGCGCCATCGATTGCGGTGCCTAGCAACAAGGCATTGAGCTCGAGATCATCCTTGACGTAGTGTTCCTGCTTACCCTTCTTCACTTTATAGAGCGGCGGCTGTGCGATATAGATGTGGCCGCGCTCGATCAGGATTGGCATTTGTCGGTAAAAGAATGTAAGCAATAGCGTGCGGATATGACTCCCGTCGACGTCGGCATCTGTGTTGTGCAATGCAATACCGCCCATGCCGGCGATGAAATTCTCATCTCCTTCAACAGAAAAGTCATAAACGTAGCCGTTGCTCGCTGGGACTTCTTCAATCTCCAAGACGGGCAGCGACATGAGGTCGCCACCAATCATTTGGAAATCTCGGTTCACGCCTCCCCGAGGCGAATCGAGCAACTTCAGCAAATTGGCGGCACCCGAGTGGTCCTGCCAAACCGATTGGAGTTTGCGCAGATCGTCCTTGGCACAGACGCTGATAGTCCAGTGCCGGTGCTTTGTCTCACAGGCGGCGCCGTTGACCTGACGGATCACACCGTCCGGATCACGCTCCGAGGTCGAAGGAATCACGCCCAGCGAGCTCAAGCAATAGACAATACCGCTAGCGATGTCATACGAAGAAGTGCAGAAAGCGATGCGGTTGTTCGCGACCGTGCCATCGCCAAGCAAGTAACCCCGCAGAAACGCAAGTCGCATGGGATCGGTGACGTTGAAAATGATGTCGGGAATCCGCTTGGTCAGTGAATCGACGTTGGCGAAACCGAACACGTGTTGCCAAGCAAGTGCCGCAACCCGGTTCACCAGCTTGAGCTCCGAGCACCTGCCCGGCGAGGAGTAGCTGATGGCCGGGAGTCCGAACACCCGAGAGAATTTCTCCGCCATCTCTCCAACAAATCGTGAATTGCCGTCCCCGATGGATAAACGTATTCCACCGCGATCCGAGCATGAGCCTTCCGCTAGATAAAAACCCAAAAGTCCCATGAGATCGTCATTCACGGGAATGAATCGGGAAATCCCGTTGCGGCCGTAATGCTCCGGTGTCATCTGCAAATCTTCCCGATCTGCGAACCAATCGAGATCATCAAGTTCCAATTCAGACAAACGGACGTAGTCACGGACCGCGTTGCTCCCCGAGCCCTTGTATTGCTCCTGCCAGATTCGCTCGAGCCGGCTCGGACCGATTTGCGCTCTCGGCAAGGTCGACGATGGGTCCGCGCCAATCGCGCGCAAGTAAGCCTCAAAGTGAGTCAGCGTCGGGCGAAGGGTGCCTTTTTCCCAGCCGTAGAACGTAATGGGTTGTCGAATGCCCACGGCCTCGCACAACACGCGATTGGAAATGCCGCTCGCACGACGCAGCTGTGCCAGCTCGCTGCGGACCTCGCCGGGTATATCGACGCGCGGCGCAGTGAGCTGCGCGTGGTCGCCGTGCCGCTCCATCACACGCGCTTTGAACCAGGCCTCGACAGAGGGGCCGCGTACCCAGATCTGTTTCGCGGCGTCGGGTACCGCGTGTAGGGCGCGCAACAAATCGATTCTGGCCGGTGCGTCTGCTGGAAAGCGGATCCGCGCGGGCGCCACCAGCCGATCGCCGACTTTCAATGCATCACCGCGCTGTAGCTTGATGCCATCTTTTTCGGCGACGAAGACGCTATGACTGGAGGTCACTCGAACCGAGCGGCCGTAGGCTGTGCGCACTTTGAACAGTTTTTCGTCGAGCGGATGACGGATGACGCTCTTGATCGGGCGAAAACGCACCGCTTGATTATCGAGACCGAAGCAGAGAACCTCACCGAGAGCAGCGCCGGTCAGCTTATCCACTCCGCCACTGGCCGGTTGTGTCCCGAGGGCGTTGTCGATGAAATTGCCGATGCGCACCATGCGAACGCCGCGCTGCTCATCTCGCACGAACACGTGATCGTCCCCGTCCACGCTCATGATAATTATGCGGTGATAACGCAATTTCTCGACGTTGAAATCGTCGCGACCGATACCGCAACCGAGTGCGGTGATCAACGTGCCTACTTCGACCGACGCCAGCATCTTGTCGAAGCGCGCTTTCTCGACATTCAGGATTTTTCCCTTCAGCGGCAGAATGGCCTGCGTGCGTCGATCGCGGCCCTGCTTCGCGGATCCGCCGGCTGAATCGCCCTCGACCAAAAACAATTCCGAGAGCGCAGGATCTTTTTCCTGACAGTCGGCAAGCTTGCCTGGCAGGCCCGCGACGTCGAGCGCGCCCTTGCGGCGAGTCATCTCGCGCGCTTTGCGCGCCGCTTCGCGCGCGTATGCAGCCTCGAGAATCTTGTTGACGATCGCTCGAGCTTCCTGCGGATGCTCGAGCAAAAATTCTTCCAGGCGCTCCGCGACGGCGGATTCGACCACGCCCTTCACCTCGGAAGACACCAGCTTGTCTTTCGTTTGCGAGGAGAATTTTGGGTCGGGAAGCTTCACCGATAAAATCGCCGTGAGCCCCTCGCGCGCATCGTCGCCCGTGGTGAGAATTTTTTCCTTCTTGTTCGCGAGCTCTTTCTCGATGTACTTGTTGAGCGTGCGCGTGAGCGCCGCGCGGTAGCCCGCCAAATGCGTGCCGCCGTCCTTCTGCGGAATGTTGTTCGTGTAGCAATACATGCTTTCTTGGTACGAGTCGTTCCATTGCATGGCGACTTCGACCTGCGTATTGCCGTCGCGTGTCTGGAACCACAATACCGAGGGATGCACCGCCGTCTTGCTGCGATTCAAATAGGTCACGAAGGCCGACAAGCCGCCCTCGAACTGGAAGACTTCGGATTTCTCGTCGCGCTCATCGATGAGCTCGATGCGCACACCGGAATTCAGGAACGACAATTCGCGCAATCGCTTCGCGAGTGTTTCGTAGTTGAACGAGATGTTGGTGAAGATCTTCGCGCTCGGCCTGAACTTGAGCGTCGTGCCACGCTCGGTCGTATCGCCGACGACCGCGAGCGGCGCGACCGGCTCACCGAGCCGATACTCCTGACGGTGCAGCTTGCCGTCGCGGCGAATGTTGAGCTCGAGAAAGTCCGACAGTGCGTTCACGACGGACACGCCGACGCCGTGCAACCCACCGGAAACCTTGTAAGAGCTGTCGTCGAACTTTCCGCCCGAGTGCAGCACCGTCATGATGACTTCCGCCGCAGAGACGCCCTCTTCCCGGTGTATATCGACCGGAATGCCACGGCCGTTGTCGGACACCGTTACGGATTCATCCGCGTGGATTGTCACCACCACGCGGTCACAATGGCCGGCCAATGCTTCGTCGATGGCGTTATCCACCACCTCGAAAACCATGTGGTGCAGGCCGCTCCCGTCATCGGTGTCACCGATGTACATTCCGGGTCGTTTTCGAACCGCGTCGAGACCTTTTAAGACTTTGATTTTACTGGAATCGTAGGCGTCGTTATCGGGCAGGCTGGGGTCTTGAATATCCATGCGGCATTGTAGCAGTTTCGGGCCCCAAATAACGAGTCAAATCGGCGAATTAAAGTTAGCATAATCAATGTGTTATACACGCATCAGGGACGCCGGTGGGGCCGCTTGGGGCCTCGCAAGAGGGAAGCAACTTTCTGCGCCGCGAAGGATCTCGAGGCGCGTCTCCCGAGCGCTGGCCCGGCTTCGCTGCGGATGACGGAGACGTCTTCGGCACAGCGGATTGGCCCGGTGGCGGAGACATGGGCAGGCCGGTTTTGGACAACGCCGAGCCTGCTGCCCCGTCAGCGCCGAGAACCGCGCGAGGCCTGCGGGCCGTGGCTGCGCCGAGCCCCGGTTCCGGGCCGGTCATCCGGAGCCGGGAACTGAGATTTCGATGGATGATTCTTTCGATTAAAAGCTATTGGCCGGTCGAACGCGATGATGGCGGCACAACCCCCTCCGCAGGTGCGGGTGCATGGCCAGTCGGCTTTCAGAGCACTCGCCGGCTTAGGACGGGGCATGTACCCCTGGAACGGGCCGACATCGTCGTCTCCGATGTTCCACGTGGAACAATGGCGCCTTACACCGCGCGCACCTCGCCCCGCTCTATTTCGAATCGTCGTCCCGGCGCGCCGAACAGCGCGAGCTCCGACTCCGTTGCCTGTAACGTCGTCACCACCAGCTGAAGCGGCTGCGAGCGCACCTCGTCCAGGAGCGCCCGCAGATGCACGCTATCGAGCTCCGCCGCCGGGTCATCCAGCAGAAGCGTGGGTAGCGCGCGTGAATCCTCGGGAAAGAGTTTGATTTGCGCGAGCAGCAGAACCGCCGCGAGCAGCTTCTGTTGGCCTCTCGATACCCGATCGCGAACCGTCGCGCCCTCCAACCGAATGGCGAGATCGGCGCGATGCGGCCCTACCTGGGTGGCCGCCAGTTCCTGATCCCTTGAAAAGCTTGCCTCGAGCGCCGTGCGAAGGTCGGAGGCCGCGGCCCAGCCCGGCCGATATGCAAGCACGAGCTCCAGATTCAAGAGCCGCCCGGCCAGGGATGCCGCGACCGGTGCCAGCTGCTCGACATACCGGCGACGAGCCTCCGTGATCAATTCACCGTAGCGCGCCAGCTCGATATCCCAAACGGTAACCGCCGGCTGCCCCTGCCGGGCTTTGAGCGCGGCATTGCGCTGGCGCAGCGCCTGCTGATAGCGCTGCCAGTGCTCGACGAACGAATGTTCCACGTGGAACACCCCCCAGTCGAGGAAGCGGCGTCGACGATTGGGACCCTCCTCGATCAATCGATGGATCTCAGGGTCGATGATCTGCACCGGTAACACCCAGGCGAGCTCGGCGAGGGAAGCGACGCGTTCCCCGCCTATGCGGGCCCGCAGGCCGTCAGGCGACCCTTCTACGCCGAGGGTTACGCGCCGCTCGGGTAGCTCGGCCTCACCCACGACCATCATCCGCTCAGCGCCCGACCGGATCAGCGGCTCGAGGCGTCGCGTACGAAAGGAACGGCCCCGGCCGAGCACATAGACCGCCTCCAACAAGCTGGTCTTACCGGAGGCGTTCGGCCCGCTGATCAGCGTGAACCGGGAATCGAGGTCGAGATCGGCTCGATGCAAGCAGCGGAAGTCCGTCACTTGCACCCGCCGCAGCGTCATCCGATCAGAGCCTCATGGGCATAACGACGTAGCGTGCGCTCGAGTTGCCCGGGGACCGAATCAGGCAACTGCTGTTGCTGTCGGTGAGACCCAGCTCGACTTCCTGACCTTCAATGGCCGAGAGGGCGTCCAGCAAGTAATTGACGTTGAACCCAACTTCGAGCTCGTCGCCCGAATAAGCGACCTCAATTTCTTCCTCGGCCTCTTCCTGTTCCGGATTATGGGCCTGAACCGTGATGGCGTTATTTCGGACGTTGATCCGGATGCCGCGATATTTTTCGTTCGACAGAATAGCCGTGCGCTGCAGAGCCTGACGCAGAATGTCGCGATCCGCGCGAATGGCGGCGCCGGGTGCAGCCGGAATCACCCGAGAATACTCGGGGAACCTGCCGTCAATGAGCTTCGATGTGAATCGAACGTCGCCGATCTGCGCACGGACATGATTTGTTCCGATCGCCACCGCAGCGGTGCCTTCGTCGGTCAGCACGCGTTGCAGCTCGAGCACGCCCTTGCGCGGCACGATCACTTGCTGCGAAGTTTTGGCCTTGCTTTCGAGTGCCGCTTCGCACAGTGCCAGCCGGTGTCCGTCGGTCGCCACGGCCCGTAGCATGGCCCCGTCGATCTCGAGCAACATACCGTTCAGGTAATAGCGCACGTCTTGCTGCGCCATCGAGAAATGCGTCTTCTCGAGCAAGCGCGCCAGATCCTTGCGGGCAATCTGCACCGTCTGCTGAGCATTGATGTCGTCGATGACCGGAAACTCCCCGGCCGGCAAGGTCGACAGGGTGAACCGGCTGCGCGCCGCCCGGATCACGACTTTCTCGCCTTCGGTGGACATGGACACGCTCGATTTCTCCGGCAACGCGCGGAGAATGTCGAGGAACTTGCGGCCAGGAACCGTGATATCGCCGGGTTGTTGCACGGTGACTTCGGTCGCCGCCACGAGCTCGACTTCCAGATCCGTCGCCGCGATCGATAGCTTTCCCTGCGCGACTCCCAGCAATACGTTGGCCAGCACCGGCATCGTCTGGCGGCGTTCTACCACCCCGATGACTGCCTGCAAAGGCGCGAGCAATTTCTCCCGTTCAGCCGTCAATTTCATGCGATCACCATCCGATAATTCTTAAATCTAGATTCTTGATAAAGATTATTAATGTAATTATGAAGCGACAAATTTGCGTGGATAACTCAAAAATCACCATTTAAATCATAGCCTTTCATAACCTCAAACCCCGTGTAGGATTCGTCCGACACCCGTTGTAATCCTGTGGTCGCCCTGGGGATATCTTTCATGCACATCTCATCCACAGGATTAAGAGCTTAACCAGCGAGAGTTCTCAACAGGTTCATATAGTCCTCGCCGATGCGCCGTTCTGACTCGCGCAATTCCTTCACGCGCCGGCAGGCATGTAACACCGTCGTGTGATCGCGGCCGCCGAAAGCATCGCCGATTTCCGGCAGGCTGTAATTGGTGAGTTCCTTGGCAAGCGCCATCGCCACCTGCCGTGGCCGAGCGATCGAGCGGCTGCGGCGCTTGGAGAGCAGATCGGCGATGCGGATTTTGTAGTACTCCGCGACCGTCTTCTGGATGTTCTCCACGGTCACGAGTTTCTCTTGGAGCGCGAGCAAATCGCGGAGCGCTTCCTTCGTGAATTCGAGGGTGATGGGCCGGCCGGTGAAATGCGAGGTTGCGACCATGCGTTTCAAGGCGCCCTCGAGCTCGCGCACGTTCGAGCGGATGCGCTTCGCCACGAAGAACGCCACTTCCTCGGGTAGATCAACGTTCGCGATCGCCGCTTTGCTCATCAGGATCGCGACGCATGTCTCGAGCTCCGGCGGCTCGATCGCCACGGTCAATCCCCAGCCGAAGCGTGATTTCAACCGCTCCTCGAGGCCATCCACCTCCTTCGGATAACGGTCGCACGTGAGGATCACTTGCTGTTGACTCTCGAGCAGCGCGTTGAAGGTGTGAAAAAACTCTTCCTGCGAGCGGTCTTTCTTCGCGAAGAACTGGATATCGTCGATCATCAGCGCATCGAGCGTTCGATACGCCGTCTTGAAGTCGTTGATGGTGTTGTGCTGAAGCGCCTTCACCATGTCGCTGACGAAACGCTCGCTGTGCACGTAAGCAATGCGCGCATCGGCATTGCGTTCCTTGATCTTGTTCGCAACCGCATGCATCAGGTGCGTCTTGCCGAGACCGACACCGCCGTAGATGAACAGCGGGTTATAGGAACGTCCGGGATTGCCGGCCACTTGCACCGCCGCGGCCTTTGCAAGCTGGTTGCTCTTGCCTTCGACGAAGCTGTCAAAGGTGAATTCCGGGGCGATGCGGCCACCGATCACGCTGGGAGCAGCGCGCCGTGCCTTGCCCGGCAGCGAGCCGAGACCGCCGCCGACGCCATTTGGTGCATTCGCCGCTTCGGGGATTGCCCCTGCGCGGGTGCCGACGTCGAGCACCACGTCCGGGATCGCCCCGTGGGCGAATTCGCGGATTAACTCCTTGATTCGCGGGAGTGAATTATCCCCCAGCCACGCGACGACATAACGGTTCGGAGCCAGCAGCCGGATCTCACCATCGCGCTCGACCACCTGCAGCGGCCGTACCCAAGTATTGAACTGCTGCATGGGCAGTTCGCTCTCGAGCACGCGCAGACAGCGGTTCCACAGCGTCTCCGGCAAGAGCGCTCTCCTATGGCGGCAATGGGACAATCAGCGAAAGGGGAGCGGAGTCTAGCTCCAACCGGGCAGTGCGTCTATTGACACGTCCATGCTCGGTCAGTACCCTTGCCGCCTCTCGCAAATCTCCCAGTTCGTTGATTTGCCTCCAATAGTTTTTCCTGAAAGTGCCTCATGAAACGTACCTTCAATCCGAGTAATTTGCATCGTGCCCGCACCCACGGATTTCGCGCGCGAATGGCGACCAAGAGCGGCCGTCTAGTGCTTGCTCGGCGCCGTGCGAAGGGCCGCAAGCGCCTCTGTCCTTGACCACTAAGAGTCGGCGACGCGTTCAACTAAATTGACGTTCGAGCCGAGCAAGCGCTTGCACCAGCCGGCCGAATTTCGTGCGGTACGGCTCAAGGGCAAACGAGTGGCGGATGCGTACTTCAGCTTGTCCGTGTTGGCCAATCAGCACCCGCATGCGCGCTTAGGCTTGGCGATCGCTACGCGCACGTGCGGCACGGCGGTCGTGCGCAATTATTTGAAGCGTCTGACGCGAGAATCGTTTCGCCACAATCAGCACCTGCTGCCGAGGGTCGACGTGACCGTGGCGGCGCGCGATGCGGCGAAACTGGCGCCCGCGAGCGCGCTGCGTGCGAGCCTCGAGAAGCATTGGAAGAGCATTACACGGCAATGGTAACGGCAGGCGCTAAAGTCCTGATGATCCTCATCCGCGTCTACCAGTGGACCCTCAGCCCGATGTTGGGCGCGCGCTGCCGCTTTTACCCGAGCTGCTCCTGCTACGCCCACGAGGCCATCGAGCGTCATGGCGCGCTTGCCGGCTCGTGGCTCGCCGCCAAGCGTCTGGCGCGCTGCCATCCGCTGTCGCCGGGTGGCTACGATCCCGTGCCGGATGAGCGCGTGAGATTGAGCAATGCCTAATATCCGCTTCACGCTTTGGATCGTCCTTGGGGCCGTCCTCTATTACAACTATCTGGCGTGGCAGCAGGACTACCGGCCGCTGCCGCAGCTGTCGAGCACCGTTGCGGGGGCTGCGGGCGCACGCGGGTCGCTCGGCAATTCCGTGCCGACACCCGAAGGCGGCGCGGCGAGCGCGGTCCCGACGCAGTCCACCGCGACACCGCCGGCGGCCACGCCCGCCGCGCCGCCCGGTACGCTGGGGACGGCGCCCGAATCCGCCGCCGCCAAAGTGCACGTGGTCACCGACGTGCTCGATCTCGACATCAGCTTGCGAGGCGGGCAGATCGACCGGGCCGACCTCTTGCAGTACCCGCTGCACAAAGACACGCCCAACGTCCCCGTGCGCCTGGAGAACGATGACCCGGCATCCCTGTATGTCGTGCAAACCGGACTCACGGGGACTTCCGACGAGGCAGCGCCGTCGCACCTCGCGACGTTCACCGCGGCGCAGACGAGCTACACGCTTCCCGACGGCGCGACGGAGCTGCGCGTCCCGCTCAGCTGGACCGACGACCACGGCTTGACCGTGACGAAAACCTTCCTCTTCAGGCGTGGGCTCTACAGTATCGATCTGCTCTATGACGCCCACAATGAGGCGACCGCGCCGCGCTCGCTCGCCTCCTATGCCCAGATCCTGCGTCATTGGGAGCATGCGTCACGCTCGTACTTCGACGTCGAGACCTATTCGTTCAAGGGCCCCGAGGTGTTTGACGGCACCAAATCCCACCATCTCAACGTCGAGAGCGACTCGGAGAACAAATTCAGCGAGACCGTCACGAACGGCTGGCTGGCGGCTTTGCAGCACCATTTCGTCTCGGCGATCGTGCCTCCCGAGAATCAGCCTTACCGCTACCGGCTGCAGGTCGAGGATCATCAGTACCTGTTGAGCGCGACCGGGCCTTTCAAGCAAATCGCGGCGGGCGGCACGGCGCAATTCAGCGAGAAACTATTCATCGGCCCGAAGCTTCAGGCGCAGCTCGCCGCCACGGGTCCGCGCCTCGATCTCGCCGCCGACTACGGTCCTCTGCTGACGGTGATCTCGCACCCTCTTTTCGTTGCGCTCAACTGGGTTCACGGCGTCACCGGCAACTGGGGCTGGGCGATCATCCTCGTGACCGTGCTCATCAAGCTGATCTTTTATCCCTTGAGCCAGGCGAGCGGACGCTCCATGGCAAAGATGCGCGCCGTGGCGCCGCGCATGAAGCAGATTCAGGACACGTTCAAGGACGATAAAGAAAAGCTCGGCCGGGCGATGATGGATTTGTACAAGCGCGAGAAGATCAATCCGCTGGCGGGCTGTCTGCCGATGGTGGTGCAGATCCCGGTATTCATTTCGTTTTACTGGGTGCTGGTCGAGAGCGTCGAGATGCGCCAAGCGCCGTTCATGATGTGGATCAACGATCTGTCCTCTCACGATCGCTTCTTCGTGCTTCCGCTGCTCATGGGAATAGCGATGTTCGCGCAGTTCAAGCTGAATCCGCCGCCGCCGGATCCGATGCAGGCCAAGATCATGCAGTTCATGCCGCTGGTGATGACCGGCATGATGGCGTGGTTTCCGTCGGGTTTGGTGCTTTACTGGCTCACCAACACGGTGCTGTCCATTTTGCAGCAGTGGCGCATCAACCAGGTGATTCAAGCCGCAGCGAAGCCGAGCTCTTGAGGGCATCGCGCGCCGCGCGCGAAGCTTAGCGGCCAGTCCCGTACACTGACGGGGTGAATCCCCCCGATACCATTGCCGCGATCGCGAGCGCTCCGGGCCGGGGCGCCGTCGGCATGCTGCGGGTCTCCGGACCCGAAGTGCCACGCATCGCGCGCGCGATGCTCGGCTCACTGCCCGCGGCGCGGCGTGCTCATCTCGCGCGCTTTCGCGATGCGCACGGCGAGACCCTCGATCAGGGCATTGCGCTCTACTTTCCGGCACCGGCGTCCTTCACCGGCGAGGATGTCCTCGAGCTGCAGTGCCATGGCGGCGTGCTGGTCATGGATCTGTTGCTGCGCCGGTTGCTCGAGCTCGGCGCACGCATGGCGCGGGCGGGCGAGTTCAGCGAGCGCGCCTACTTGAACGGCAAGATGGACATCGCGCAGGCCGAGGCGGTGGCGGACCTGATCGAGGCAGGCACGGCGGCGGCCGCGCGCGCGGCGGTGCGTTCCATGCGGGGCGAGTTCTCGTCCCGGATCACCGCGCTCGTTGCGTTGATCACCGATTTGCGGGTGCACGTCGAGGCAGCGATCGATTTTCCGGACGAGGAAATCGATTTTCTCGCGGCGCCGGCCATCACCTCGCGTCTTGAGCGGGTGCTCGAGGCGTTCGACTCGATCCAGGCGGCGGCGCGTCAGGGCGCACTGCTGCGCGAGGGTCTCACCGTGGTGATCGCGGGGAAGCCCAACGCCGGCAAATCGAGCTTGCTCAATGCGCTCACGGGCGAGGATGTCGCCATTGTCACGGCCGCGCCGGGCACGACCCGCGACGTGCTGCGCCAGCAGCTGCATCTGGACGGGCTCCCTTTGAACCTGGTCGATACCGCCGGACTGCGCAGCGCCGGCGATGCGGCGGAGGCGGAGGGCATTCGCCGCGCACGCGGCGAGATGCGGCGCGCAGACCGGATCTGCTATGTCGTCGATGGAAGCGATCCCCGCGCGGACGATGCGCCGATGGCGGAAGATCTGCCGAGCGGTGTGCCCGTGACCGTGGTCCACAACAAAATCGACCTGACGGGCACCCCGCCGCGCGCCGACGAGCAGGTCTCGCCGCCATGCATTTATCTGAGCGCGCGCACCGGCGCGGGCGTGGACCTATTGAGGGCTCATCTGAAATCCTGCGTGGGATATCTGGGCGCAGAGAGCGCCGTGTTCGCGGCGAGGCGGCGGCACCTCGATGCCTTACGGCGCGCGCGGGCGCTGGTGGATAGCGCCGCGCGGGCGAGCGGGGAATCGCGAGGTTTCGAATTATTCGCCGAGGACCTGCGCCTTGCTCAATCGGCGCTCGGCGAAATCACCGGCGAGGTGACCAGCGAAGACTTGCTCGGCGCCATTTTCGCGGGCTTCTGCATCGGCAAATGAGAATCGCGGGGCGCGAGCGGCCTGCCCGCATACGGGCACGACCAATCGAGCGAGGTCGCCGACTAGACGCTGCGCTCGCCGTGCTCGAGATCGCTTGCGGTTACCGCCTCGGCCTCGATCGCCCGCGCGAGGCGAGCCGATATGCCGAGCCCGATCAGGACCGCAGCTGTCCCGATGAGAGTCTTTATCGGGTGGTGCCAGAACAGCCAGACCATCGTGGCACCGGACAAGGTCAAAAGCGCTAGAAAAATAGCGTAATTCGCCCGCGTAATCGCCGAGTTTCTCATGCCAGCTACCCCGAAAGTTTTTTCGGTTTACCCCGATAGGGGTTATACCCGCTCGCGGGAAAAACTCCTAGAAGCAAAAGCATGAATTTCGTCCTAATTGGACGACCGTTAAAGGACATGTCTGCGATCGGCGACGCCCGTCCTCAGCCGAGCATGGTCTCGCGGCGCCAGTGCCTGGCGGTCGCCGCGATGAGCACGGCTGCGATGCCGAGCGCCGAGGCCGCCGAAACCGCGAGGTCGAAGGGCGCGATCGGCTCATCCTTGAGCACGCTGGTCATGAGCAAGTGCTGGCTGAGGGAGGGCACGAGCATCAAGGCGCTGTGGGTTTTCAAGGAATAGATGCTCGCGAATGCGATGGGCAGCGTCGGCACCAGCAGCACGCTGGTCAAGTACGTTTGTGCCTCCCGGTAGCTGCGCGTGAAGGAGGCGACCAGCATCATCAAGGCGGCACCGAGCGGCACGAAGGGCAAGCAGATGGCAAAGAACTCGAGTGCCGTGAGCGCGCCGACATTCGCACTCATCCCCAAGCGCTCGAGGGGCACGAACTGGAACACCACCACGAACGCGGCCAGATTGATCGCGAGCGACAGGCACATGTAGGCGCAGGTTGCGAGGAGCTTGCCGCCGACCAGGGCGGTGCGCGCCACCGGCAGGCTCAGCAGTGCCTCGAGTGAGCCGCGCTCACGCTCGCCGGCCGTCGAGTCAATCGCGAGGTACAGTCCGCCCATCAGCACCGAGAACAGCACGAAATACGTCATGAAGCCGAGCACCACCACGGCGCGGCCGGCCGGCGTCGTGACGTCGATGTCGTTGACCGCGATGGGCACGGAGAGCAGCGGGCTCACCCCGCGGATTTGCGAGCGCAGTTGCGCGATGCCGCTGCCATAGGCCCCGACCAGCGCCCGCAACCGGTCCGCGCTCTTGCGGGTCTGCGAATCGGAGCTGTCCGCGACCACGAACACAGGTGCGGGCAACGCCGCGGTAAATCGCGGCGCAAAATCGCCCGGCACGATCAGAACCACGGCCGCCGCGCCGCGCTTCACGGCATCGCGTGCATCCGCCTCCGACCAGGCGGTGAACGCGAGCCGAACCCCCTGCGAGGTGAGGAAATGCACCAGGTTGGGCGCGTGCTCGGCCCCCGAGACGGTCACATGCAGCGGCTCGTCCGATTCGAGCACGCTCTGGTTGAGCATTCTCGACACCATGGCGCCGAACAGAATCGGGCCGAACAAGGGACCGAACAGCAACGCCGAGAACAGCGTGCGCCGATCGCGCAGGTTCTCGAGAAACTCCTTGTAAAAAACCGTGAGCAGCGCGCGCATGCTAGAGCGACCCGCCCCCGGCATCGCTTGGAGCCTCGCCCTCGCCCTGGGCCTCAGACTCGCCGAGCACTTTGAGGAACGCCTCCTCGAGCGAGGCCGCGCCAAGACGCGAGCGCAGCGACTCGAGCGTGCCCTCCGCAAGAACCCGACCCTGCCCGAGGATGACCACCCGATCGCACAGCGCCGCGACCTCCTGCATGACGTGCGAGGAGAACAGGATGCAGCGTCCTTGTACTTTCAATTCCCGCAAGATCTCCCGCAAGTTACGAATCGCCATCACATCGAGACCGTTGGTCGGCTCGTCCAGCACGAGGTTCGACGGATCGTGGATGAGCGCCCGCGCTACGGCGACCTTGATGCGCTGGCCTTGCGAGAACCCTTTCGCGCGGCGATCCATGAAGCCCTGCATGCCGAGCGCTGTACCCAAGTCCGCGGTGCGCGCGCGCATGACATCCTTCGGCAGGCCGTGCAGCGCGCCGAAATACTCGATGTTTTCGCGGGCGGTGAGATTGCCGTAGAGCCCGGGGGCATGCGGCAAAACGCCGAGACGGCTCCGTGCCGCGGACGTCTCGCCGCGGATGTCGATCCCGTCGATAAGCGCGCTGCCGCTGTCCGGCGCGAGCACGCCGTACAGCATGCGCAAAGTGGTCGACTTGCCGGCGCCGTTCGGTCCGAGGAGCCCGGTGATTTCGCCGTCGGCCGCGCGAAAGGACACCTCGCGCACCGCTTCGATCGTACCGAATCGCTTGTAGAGGCCGTACGCTTCGATCACGGCGCAGGGCCCGTGTCACCGACGAAGAAGGGCGCGGGACGATGCTCTCCGAGGCAGCCGGCATCGAGCGCTTGCGGGTCGCGGGCGTCGAGAAAGGCGGCCACGAGCCGGGGCATGCAGCCCGTCGCGAGCTGACCGTGACCCTCGCCGGGCAGCACCAGCAGCCGATGGTGCGTGAGCCCCCGCGCGAGCCGCCGAGCATTCGCGGGCGGCGTCACCGGATCGGCCTCGCCCGACAGGAGCAGGCTCGGCACGTCGCTGTGCAACGGGGCGTGCAGAGCGATATCCACCGGCCCCTTCGGCCATAGCTTACAGATCTCTGTGAGCGCATCGAGCTGCTCGGTGCCCTGGTAGGTCACCTCGAGTTGCTGCCGATCGATCGTCGGGAAGAACGGCACGTCCTCGCTGCATACGACGCTGTTCTGCATGCCGCTCGCCAGCTGGCCCTGGATTTCTCGGGCCATCATCACGGTCTGCGCGGCGAGCGCGGAGAAGCGCCCGGAGGCGGCCTGATGGATCAATGTGGGCAAAAGCGATGCCTGGGTGGAGTTGTATGAGAGCAAGCGCAACGCCGCGGCAAGCACGCTGCGATTGAATTCGAGCTCGAGCGGCTCGCCGGTCGCGGGGTCAGGCAGGGTCAAGGACGCCGAGGCGGGACCGAACTTCGCGCGCAAGGCATCGAAATCTCTGCGCAAGTCGGGATAGGCGGCGGCGCATTCCGGCGCATCCCGGCACCGCCCCAGGATGAGATCGAGGGCGCGCTCCCCGTCGAGCGGTGTCTCCGGACCGATCGCTTGCTCCGGATAAGTGACGCCGTCGAGCACCACGGCCTGCACCGCATCGGCGTGGTGGCGCAAGTACAGCTCCGCCATGCGTGTCCCATAAGAGGCGCCGTAGAGATCGATTTGCGCATAACCGAGTGCCTCGCGCACCCGCTCGAGGTCGAGCGCGGCGACGCTCGAGGTGTAGTAGCGCACGCGCTCGCCGTAGCGTGCGAGGCAGTCGAGGGTCGCCTGCCTGAGGGCGGGCAGCTCGTCACGCGTCTCCCGCCAGTCTTCCGGATAGTCGCAGAACAGCGGCTCCGACTGGCCGGTGCCGCGCTGGTCGAGGAGAACGATGTCGTGATTGCGATTGACGCGTGCAAACGCGCCGGCGTAGCTCACGTAGAGATCGCTCGCCGCCTGCCCCGGGCCGCCCGCCAGTAAAAATAGCGGTGCGGAGCGCGAGCGGCGATTGAGCGCCGGTATCACCGCGACGTGCAGTCCAATGCTGCGGCCGGAAGGCTCCGCCGGGTTCTCGGCGACTTGCAGCACACCGCAGCGGGCCGCCACCGAGGCGATTTTCAGGGGATGCTCGAGACGGCAGTCGTGGAGCGCCAACGTGCCGTTCGCGGCGGCCGCCGGCCGCATCGAGAAGAACGCGCAAATCAGGAAAGCCGTCCAGGCGAGCCGCCGCATTGCAGTAGTGTAGCGACTCGCTATCCACGGCCGCCCGCAACTTGGTAGATTTGCGGCCCAGTTCGTCTTTGGAATACGAAACCGCCATGTCCCTGGTCCGCGAAGATGATCTCATCGCGAGCGTCGCCGACGCCCTGCAGTACATTTCCTACTACCACACGCCCGACTTCATCGCGGCGATGGGTCGAGCGTACGAGCTCGAGCAAAGCCCCGCGGCGCGCGATGCGATCGCACAGATTCTGACCAATTCACGCCTCTGCGCCGAAGGTCACCGGCCGATCTGCCAAGATACCGGGATCGTCGTCGTATTCGTCAAGGTGGGCATGGGCGTGCGCTGGGATTCCGCGCGCGGCCTCGAGGCCATGATCAACGAGGGCGTGCGGCGCGCGTATCTCGATCCCGACAACAAGTTGCGCGCCTCCATCGTTGCCGACCCTGCCGGCAAGCGCACCGGCACGCGCGACAACACGCCCGCGGTGATCCACACCGAGCTCGTGCCGGGCGAGACCGTCGAGATCACGGTCGCGGCGAAAGGCGGAGGGTCGGAGAACAAGTCGATGTTCGCCATGCTGAACCCATCGGACTCCGTGGCCGACTGGGTGGTCGAGGTCGTCCCAGAAATGGGCGCGGGCTGGTGTCCTCCGGGGATGCTCGGCGTCGGCATCGGCGGCAGCGCCGAGAAGGCCATGCTGCTCGCGAAGAAGTCGCTCATGGATCCCATCGACATGCCTGAGCTGCTGGCGCGCGGACCCGCCAACCGCCTGGAGGAGCTGCGGGTCGAGATTTATCGGCGCGTCAACGATCTCGGCATCGGTGCCCAAGGGCTCGGCGGCCTCACCACCGTGCTCGACGTGAAAGTGCTCGACTACCCCACGCACGCCGCCTCATTGCCGGTGGCCGTCATTCCGAACTGCGCCGCCACGCGCCACGCGCATTTCACGCTGGACGGCACCGGACCCGCCGTGCTCGTCCCGCCCGATCTTGCGCAATGGCCGAAGGTCACCTGGAAACCCGACGCGCAGGCGCGCCGCGTGTCGCTCGATACCTTGACCCGCGCAGAGATCGCCACTTGGAAGGCGGGCGAACGGTTGCTGTTGTCGGGGAAGCTCCTGACCGGCCGCGACGCCGCGCACAAGCGCATCTGCGCGCTGCTCGAAGCGGGTAAGCCGTTACCCGACGGTCTCGATTTCCGCGATCGAGTGATCTATTACGTCGGGCCGGTCGATCCGGTCGGTGCAGAGGTCGTGGGCCCGGCCGGACCGACCACGGCCAATCGCATGGATCGCTTCACCGACACCATGCTCGGCAAGGCGGGTTTGCTCGCCATGGTAGGCAAGGCCGAGCGCGGGCCGGAGACCATCGAATCCATTCGCCGCCATCGCTCGGCTTATCTGATCGCGGTGGGCGGCGCCGCGTTCCTGGTCTCCCAGGCGATCCGGGCGAGCCGCGTGGTCGGCTTTGCCGAGCTCGGCATGGAAGCGGTGTACGAGTTCGACGTGCGCGACATGCCGGTGACGGTGGCCGTGAGCTCGCAGGGTGAGTCGGTGCACGACTCCGGACCGCCGGCTTATCGCGGAAAGTTTGCGGGCATACCCGTCACGGTTGGCTAGTACTTGACGCTGCAGCCGTAGGGTCGCGTCACGGGATGTGCGACGGGCTGATTGTCGACGACGGCCAGCATGGCTTCCTTCAGATACGGCTCGGCCTTGGGAATGTCCGACACCTCAGGTGTGGCGATGCTGTCGATGCCGCCCATATAGCGCAGCTCGCCCTTGGCGTCGATCACGAACATGTGCGGCGTGGTCTTGGCGTGGTAGAGCCGCCCCACGCTTCCCGCCGGATCGAGGAGCACGGCGGTGGGAACGGCGTGGCGCGTCTTGGTGAGTTGATCGGCGCCGGAGCCATCGACGTAGCCCTGCTTACCGGGTGCGGAGGAGATCACCGATAACCACACGACGCCATGGTCGCGGGCAAGCGATTGCAGGCTTTGCATGTTGCCGCTCTCGTAGTGCTTGCGGGTGAACGGGCAGTCCGCGTTGGTCCATTCGAGCACCACCACCTTGCCACGGTAGTCGGCGAGATGGCGCATCTGGCCCTGGCTGTCGACGGTACTGAAATCCGGGGCGGGTTGCCCGACCTGGGGCTCATCGGCGGCCGGCGTAGCCGTAGCAGCCACGAAAACCCCGAAGAGCGAGAAGGCCGCCAGTCGTCTGAAATTAAGGGCTCGCATGGGCGAATTAGTACGTGCGGCTGCCCGGTTGGTTCCCCGCACGGCCCGGCGCGTGCCGTCCCTGGCAGTTTTCCGGTCCGGGGTTTAGAGTACGCGCCTTTCCGAAAGAAACCCCTGTGGATTCAGAGTGATGCGCTTTCAGACCGAGTTCGACGTGATCGTGGTGGGAGGCGGCCATGCGGGCACCGAGGCGGCGCTTGCGGCCGCCCGCATGGGGCGCCGCACTCTGCTGCTCACGCACAACATCGAGACTCTCGGCCAGATGAGCTGCAACCCGGCCATCGGCGGCATCGGCAAGGGCCATCTCGTCAAGGAAATCGACGCGCTCGGCGGCGTCATGGCACTGGCCGCGGATGCGGCAGGCATCCAGTTTCGCACGCTCAATGCGAGCAAGGGTCCGGCGGTGCGCGCGACCCGCGCCCAGGCCGATCGCCAGCTCTACAAGCGCGCGGTGCGCCGGCGGCTCGAGACGCAACCGAATTTGTGGCTGTTTCAGCAGGAGGTCGCCGACCTGCGCTTGGCAAAGGACCACATCGTCGGCTGCGTGACTTTGAGCGGCATCGAGTTTAGCGCGCGCAACGTGGTGCTCACCGTGGGCACGTTTCTCGGGGGCCGCATTCACGTCGGGCTCGAAAGCCATTCCGGCGGCCGCGCGGGCGATCCGCCCTCGCTCGCGCTCGCTTCGCGGCTGCGTGAGCTGCCGCTCCAGGTCGGCCGGCTGAAGACGGGCACGCCGCCGCGCATCGATGGCCGCAGCATCGACTACGCGGGCCTCTCCGAGCAGCACAGCGACGATCCGCGGCCGATATTCTCCTACCTCGGCACACGCGCCCAGCACCCGCGGCAGATCCCCTGCCATATCACGGCGACCAACGAGCGCACCCACGACATCATCCGCGGCGCGAGTGCGCGTTCGCCTATGTTCACCGGCCTGATCGAGGGCGTGGGACCGCGCTATTGTCCCTCCGTCGAGGACAAAGTCGCGCGCTTCGCGGACCGCGCCGCGCACCAGATCTTCATCGAGCCCGAGGGTCTCGATACGCACGAGGTGTATCCGAACGGCATCTCGACCAGTCTGCCGTTCGACGTGCAAGTTGATTTTGTGCGCACCATTCGCGGGCTCGAGAACGCACACATCACGCGCCCCGGCTACGCCATCGAGTACGATTTCTTCGATCCCCGGGGCCTCAAGGCGAGCCTGGAGAGCAAGTTCATCGGCGGCTTGTTTCTCGCCGGCCAGATCAATGGCACCACGGGCTACGAAGAGGCGGCGGCGCAGGGTCTGCTCGCGGGCATCAATGCAGCGCTCGCAAGCGCCGCCCGAGAGCCCTGGTGCCCGAAGCGCAGCGAGGCCTATATCGGCGTGCTGGTCGACGACCTGGTCACGCGCGGCGCGCCGGAGCCGTACCGCATGTTCACCAGCCGCGCCGAGTACCGCCTGTCACTGCGCGAAGACAACGCGGATCTGCGTCTGACGACGCTGGGTCGCGAGATGGGGTTGGTCGACGACGAGCGATGGGAGTTCTTCGCGCGCAAGCGCGACGCCGTGTCCGGCGAGCTCGCGCGTCTCTCGAGCGTGCTGGTACGGCCCGGGGATGTGGATGCCGCCCTGCTCGCGAAGCTCGGGCAACCGCTCTCGCGCGAATCGCACGCGCTCGAGCTTTTACGCCGTCCCGAGATCGGGTACGACGATCTCACGGTCGCTGCGTCCGCCGAAGGCGCCACGGCGGATTGGCTCGGCGATGCTCGGCTTGCCGAGCAGGTGAAGCTGCAGGTGGACGTGCAGGCGAAGTACTCGGGCTATCTGAAGCGCCAGAGCGAGGAGATCGACCGCCGTACGCGCCATGACGATCTGGCCTTGCCGGCGGACATGGACTACGGGGCGGTGAGCGGGTTGTCGAACGAGGCGCGCCAATCTCTGCAGGCGGTTCGGCCACAGACACTGGGACAGGCAGCACGAATTCCCGGGCTGACGCCCGCGGCCGTCTCGCTTCTCCTGGTGCATCTCAAGAAGCGCGATCGCGCCGCTTGAGGCGCGCGGCCGCGTCCGAGTGGCATTTTCGCCTCTCAATCTTTAACATCAGCGCTCCCAAGGGAGCCCTCCCGCTCGGAGAATTGAATGTTTCGTCGACCGAATGTTCTCGCATGGGTTGCAGCTGCAACGACCGTGGGCTTCAGCTTGGCGCACTCAGCGCACGCCGCGGGCGATCCGGTCGCCGGCCAAAAGAAGTTCTACACCTGCTATGGCTGCCACGGGGTGGAGACGTATAAGAACGCCTATCCGGACTACAGCGTGCCGGAGCTGCGTCATCAGAACTCGGCATATATCATTTCGGCGCTCCACGAGTACAAGTCCGGACAGCGGCCGCATCCGACCATGCATGCGCAGGCCTCCTCACTCTCCGATCAAGACATCGAGGACATCGCCGCGTATCTACAGGGTCCCGAGCCGGTAAATCCGCCAGCACCGACCGGCACCCCGCCCCAGCAGGCCACGGCGTGCGTCGCCTGTCACGGCGTCAATGGACTCGGCGTAGCGGCGCCGCTCGATCCCAAGCCGCCGATACTCGCCGGACAGCACGAGGATTATCTCGTCGAGGCGCTCAAGTCCTATAAGAACAAGCGCCGCCAGAACGTGGTCATGAACGGAATGGCGCAACTCCTCGCCACGGAACACGATATCGAGGTCGTCGCCGACTATTTCGCGCATCAACCCTCGCCCCTCGAGACGGCCACTACGGAGAGCAAGTAGCGACCGCCGCGGCGCGTTAGCGCACCGAGCTCAAGAATTCGGCGAAAGCGCGGTAATACGCCTCGCGGTTCTGCCAGCGGACGAAGTTGCCGCCTTCGTCCGTCGCCTTGAGATACCAGACCGTCTGATTGCGCACACGCAGCCGAAGCACGAGCTGATCCGACTGCGCCAACGGCACGCTGCGGTCATTTTGGCCGTGCGCGATCAACACCGGACGGGTGATGCGCTCCGCATTGATCAACGGTGAAATGCGCCGCAGAAACAACCGGTCGTCGGCATCGCGCTCATCGCCGTACTCCTCGCGTGCCGCGCCGCGTGTCTCGGGCGCCGTGCTGCCCACGAACGCGATGAAGTCCGTGATCGGCGCCATGGCGACGGCGCCCCGCAGCCGCTCGCCGTAATTGACCAGCGCGGCGAGCGCCATGTAGCCGCCGTAGCCCGTACCGGACACGATCACATGCGTCTTGTCGAAGCGGCTGTCGAGCGCGAGCCACACGAGCAGCGCGCCTATGTCCTTGATCGCGTCCTCGCGCTGATCGCCGCGTGCGAGCGCGCCGAAGGTTTTGCCGTAGCCGGAGGAGCCGCGCACGTTCGGTGCCAGTACGGCGAAGCCGAGCTCGTTGACGACGTATTGGATCCAGGGATCGAAGGTCGGCCGGAATCGCGCGTCCGGCCCGTCGTGCAGAACGATGAGCACGGGATGCGCCCCGGGGCTCGCCGGCTCGTAGATATAAAGAGGCAGCTCGCGCGACTTACCATCGAGGCGGTCGAAGGTGGGAAACTGCGTGAGGCGCGGCAGCACGAACTTCGTGCGGTTGAGCGGTCCCGGCTCGCTCGCGGTCCAGGGCTCCAGCCGATTGCCGGCGACGTCGAGCACGTAGGCGTCGCGCGGCTGAATGGCGGTGGCAAGGCCGAACAGCAGACGCTTGCTGTCGGGATCGAAGCTCAGGGAGTCCACCATGCCCGGCGCCGGCAATCGTGGCGGGACGAGATCCTGGTGGGCCCGCAGATCGAGGAGATTCAGCTTGTCTGCACCTCCCTCGTCGGTGACGTAAGCGAGGTAGTGACCGTCCCTGGAAAGCGCGAATTGCTCGACGTCGACGTCGCTACGGCTGGAGATGTCGCTTTTCTCCGCGGTGAACAGATTCACGTAACGCAGCCGCGCGTGGTCGCCGTCACGATTCGAGATGAAGTACACGCCGGTGCCGTCGCGCGAGAACTTTGCGTTCGCAATGGCGCCCTTCGCGGCGGAGGGCTCGACCTCGCGCTTCTGTCCCGTGGCGAGGTCGAGGATATAGAGGGACTCCTCGTACGCCGAGACACGCCGGCGCAGCAACAGCTTGCGGTCGTCCGGCGACCAATCGAGCGGATCCGCGCATTCGTTACCCGCCGCGAGACGCGGCAGCGCCCCGCTGTCCGGATCGATGATGTCGATGTCGCAGGATCCGCTATCGCGGGCAATCATGGAGAATGCGATCTCGTGGCCGGAGGAAGACCAGAGCGCTCCGCCGGCGATCGATTTGGCGTCGGTGAGCCGGCGCGCCGTCGGCTCACCGACGCGCTGATAGTATAGCTGCGCATTCCCGTCGCTCGCCGAATCGGCCAAGTAGAAGAACGCGTTGCGGCTGGGATCGGGCGAGAATGCCCCGCTCAGAACCGGGTCGCGTATGAACGTGATCTGCCGGAGCGCGCCGAGCGGCCGATCGATGAGGTGCAGTTCGTCGACTTCGCCGAAGCGGGTGGCGATGAGCACCTGTCCCTTGGCGGTGAATCCCTGCGGACGCGCCTCGCGGGCGCTCAAGTAGGCATCGAGCTTGTCGAGCTTATCGGCCGTCAGTGCCGATTGCTCCGGAATGCCGTCCAGTATCAGGTTGCCGCGTACGATCGCGGGCGCAGACCACGCAGGAGCGGCCCACGCGACGCCGGCCGCAAGCAAGGGTGCCGCCAGCGGCGACAGGAGAAAACTCCGACTCATTTGTTCCTATGTTCCGTAACGGCGAGGATAATGGCCGGCGAGGATAATGGATAAGATGACCGGCTTCGAGCACTTACTGGATTCATTTGACGTGGGTGACATGCTCGACGACATCGCGAGCGCTGATCCCCCGGCGTACCTGCGCCGTTGTTTCGCGGAAGGATGCTCCACGCCGAGCTTGTCGTGGACGCGGGTCCAGCAGCTCGCGCTCTGCGCCATGGTACTCGATGCCATCGTCAATCATCGGGATTACGCGGGGCTCGAGCCCGAGCTGATCGCAGATTGGCGGTTGCATTACGAGCCGGCCTGCGGGCAAATGCAGCCGCTCGCCATTCTTGCCTTGCGCCGCGCGCAGGAGACCTCGAAGGCGCACGATCCGGACGCCGCGGCGGAGCTCTCCGAGCTCGAGCAGCGATTGGCACCGGGCCACCCGGCGCCGGCCCACCCGGCGGCGTAGATGAGGCGGATGCCTGAACAGCTGGGGGACGGCGTGTTCGCGGTCGACACCGAGCACGTACGACGAGAGGCCGATGCGAGCTACCTGATCGTCGAGGGCGGCCACGCCGCGTTCGTGGACACGGGCACGAACCGATCCGTGCCGAATTTGCTGGCCGCGCTCGGCGCCCTCGACATCGACGTCGAGCAGGTCGATTACGTGCTGCTCACGCATGTGCATCTCGACCATGCCGGCGGGGCGGGCGCGCTCATGGCCTCGCTGCCGCGGGCGCGTGTCGTCGTGCATCCGCGCGGCGCGCCGCACCTCGCCGATCCGGCGAAGCTCGTTGCTGCGACCAAGGCGGTCTACCGAGAGGACGTCTTCGCGGAACAGTTCGGCGACGCGGTACCCATTCCGGCGGAGCGGATCACGACGGTGACGGACGGCGAGCGCCTCTCGTTCGCCGCGCGCACGCTCGAATTTTTGCACACGCCCGGGCATGCGCTGCATCACGTCTGCATCTTCGAGCGCGACTCGCGCGAGCTGTTCACGGGCGACACCTTCGGCATCAGCTATCGGGACTTCGACACGGCCGCGGGACCTTTCATATTTACCGCCGCGACACCGTCCCAGTTCGACCCCGAGCAGCTGCGCGGCTCGGTGGCGCGCATAGCCGCTCTCGAGCCGCGATGCGCCTACTTGACGCATTATGGACGCGTCGATCCCGTTGCCAGGCTCGCGCAGGATCTCGATGCGGACATCGATGCCGTCGCACGAATCGCACGCACCGCAGCCGCAGATCCCGATCGGCTGCAGCGCCTCGAGCGCGAGTTATTCGCGCATTTGTCGCGCCGGTTGCAGGCGCATGGTTTCGCCGGCGACGAAACCGCGCGACACGCCTTGCTGGATGGCGACGTGGCGCTCAACGCCGCCGGACTCGATGCATGGCTCAGGCGCGGCGCTTGAGTCGCGCGCTCGCCGCCGTGGGCTTCGTGGCCGCGGCCGTGTCGTGCGCGGCGTGGCTCGCGGGTTGCGCGGCGTCCGTTCCTGCACGCGGCTCTGCGCCCGCGGCGGTGACTCCTGCCGCCACGGCCGCCGTGTCCGATGATTTCAGGCCGCTCGTGCTGTCGCCCTTCGGCACCGCCTTCAAGGATGTCCCGGTCCCGCTCACCGAAGTGCTCGTGTTCCACCAGCCCGAGTCGCGACGGACGAGCGAGGACGCCGACTGTTTCCGGCCGAACGTGGTGGTTGCGTTTCTCGGCCGGGCGCCGGCGGATCATTTGCTGTGCTTCGATCACGATCGCCTGAAAAGAATCGAGGCATCGGTCGTGCTGCCCGCAGCCGAAGCGCCCGCACTGTTCACAGCCGCCTGTGCCGACTGGCGGCGAGGCAACCCGGCGAGCGCGCCCGAGCCCGACGCGTGCGTGGGAACTCAAGGGGATATCGCGTTCGATGCGCGCCGCACGGATGGGCCCGAGGCCGCCGCGGCCACGGTTTCGATCACGCTCGTGGCCGTCCCACCGCCGTGAAGCCGTCACCGTGAAGTCATCACCGTGAATAGGGACACCGAGCGCGAGCTCCTCACGGACGGCGGCGCGCAGCTCGATCTGAAAATCGATCGCGCGCGAGCCGATGCGCTGCTCGTGCTCGTCGACGAGCTGGAGATCACCAACGCGCAGTTCAACCTGACCGCCATCCGCGACCGCCTGGGGATGCTGCGCAAGCACGTGCTCGACAGCCTGAGCTTGCAGCCATTCCTCAAGGGCACGCGGATCGCCGATGTCGGCACGGGGGCGGGTTTTCCCGGCCTGCCGCTCGCCGTCGTCAATCCTGAACGGCGGTTCTCGCTCATCGAGGCTACGGCCAAGAAGGCGCGCTTCGTCGAGCGCACGGTCGAGCGGCTGGGTTTGCGCAACGTCGAGGTCGTCAATCAGCGCGCCGAGCGATTCCGGCCGCTGGAGCCCTTCGATAGTATCCTCGCGCGGGCCCTGTCCTCGCTGTCGGATTTCGTCGCCTACGCGGGCCATCTGTGTGCCCCGGACGGTCGACTCTTGGCCATGAAGGGCAAGCGGCCGGACGAAGAGATCTTTGCGCTGCCGAAATCGTTCCGCGTGGTTGCAGTGCACCGGATCAAGCTGCCGGGGCTGGACGACGAGCGTCATATTGTGGAACTCTCCCCGGCGGGACGGGGATCTGCGATAGGGCCAAAGGCGAGCACCAGATGAAGCGAGTCATTGCCGTCGCGAACCAGAAAGGCGGGGTCGGCAAGACCACGACTGCCGTGAATCTCGCCGCCTCGCTCACGGCCACGAAGCGCCGTGTGCTGCTCATCGACCTCGATGCGCAGGGCAACGCCACGATGGGCTGCGGAATCGAGAAGAACTCGCTGACCCGCACCAGCTGCGACGTGCTGCTCGGGGACTGCGCCGCCGCCGAGGCGCTGGTCGCGGTGGAGTACGGCGGCTTTCAGCTCATGCCCGGCAACCAGGACTTGACCGCGGCCGAGGTGCGGTTGCTGACCATGATGGCCGGTCGCGAGTTCAAGCTGCGTAATGCCTTGAAGCCCATTCGCGAGGACTACGATGTCATCCTCATCGATTGCCCGCCCTCGCTCAATATGCTGACGTTGAATGCGCTGGTCGCGGCCGATTCCGTGATGGTGCCGATGCAGTGCGAGTACTACGCGCTCGAGGGCTTGAGCGCTCTGGTGCAGACCATCGATCAGATCAAGGGCAGCATCAATCCCGAGCTCGAGATCGAGGGGCTGTTGCGCACGATGTTCGATCCGCGCAATAACCTCGCGAACGAGGTGTCCGCGCAGCTCGTCGAGCACTTCGGCGACAAGGTGTTCCGCACCTTGATCCCGCGCAATATCCGCCTGGCCGAAGCGCCGAGCTTCGGCAAGCCCGCCTTGTTCCACGACAAGGAATCGCGCGGCGCCTTGGCCTATCTCGCGCTCGCCGGAGAAATGATCCGCCGCGACGAATTGCCGACGGCTCCCTTAGAATCTGAAGTCTCGTCCCCCGGAATCCAGGAATGACCGGCAAAAAGCCGTCTCTCGGCCGCGGCCTCGCGGAGCTCTCGCCCTTGATGGCGCGCAAGGCCGCAACGATCGAACAAGATGCGCCCCAGGCGGTTGGTGATCGAATCGCCACTCTGCCGCTTGATTTGCTGCAGCGAGGCAAATACCAGCCGCGGCTCGACATGCGGCCCGAGACGTTGAACGAGCTGGCACAATCGATCAAGGCGCAGGGCGTCATGCAGCCCATCGTGGTGCGCCCGCTGCACGGTCGCAATCCGGGTGAATCGCAGCGCTACGAGATCATCGCGGGCGAGCGGCGTTGGCGCGCCGCGCAGATGGCGGGGCTCGCGGAGATTCCGGCGATCATCCGGGAAGTGGCCGACGAGGCCGCAGTCGCGATGGCTCTCATCGAGAACATCCAGCGCGAGGACTTGAATCCGCTGGAGGAGGCGCGCGCGCTTTCGCGTCTGATCGATGAGTTCGGCCTCACCCATCAGTCGGCCGCCGAGGCGGTCGGACGATCGCGGGCGGCGGTGAGCAACCTGCTGCGGCTGATGGAGCTGGCCGACGAGGTCAAGCAGCTCTTGGAGCAGCGCAGCATCGAGATGGGACACGCGCGAGCGCTGCTGTCGCTGACCTCGCGGCGCCAGCAGATCGAGGTGGCCGGTCTGGTCGCCAAGAAGGCGCTGTCGGTGCGTGATACCGAGGCGTTGGTCAGGCGGCTCACGAGCCCGGCCGCGGGAAATGCCGCGCTGAGCCCTACCCCGGATCCCGACATCCATCGGCTGGAGCTCGAGCTGGCGGACAAGCTCGGTGCGCGCGTTATGTTTCAACACACGGCTTCCGGCAAGGGAAAGCTGGTGGTGACCTACAACAGCCTCGATGAGCTCGAGGGCATTTTGGCGCACATCACCTGAAATCACCTTGATGCAGTAGGTCGGCCTCTCTATAATTCGCCCGCTCTTTAGATGGGCGACGGCTCATATGTGTAAATCGGGATTAGCGGGCCGTCGTTCGCTGGATGCAATCCAGCTCTTTCCGCGATGAGTGACGCGCCGGTTCGTGGTTACCGGCTGGTCATTCGCGTCGTGCTCCTGCAGATAGGATGCACGCTGCTGGTCGCGTCTCTGTTTTTCGCCTTCAAGGGCCCCTCGTCAGGACTTGCAGCACTGGCGGGCGGAATGATTGTGGCTACAGGCACCGCGTTATTCGGCTGGCGAGCGTTTGCGCCGGGCGTTGCGGGCGGCGCCGTTCTGAATCGCGCCATGTACGCGGGCAAGTTGCTGCAGTGGGCTTGGTATGTGCTTGCGCTTTATGTGGCTTTCGGTCACTTGAAGCTCGAGCCGATGCCGCTGTTGATTGGGCTGTTTACGGCCCAATTTGGGTACTGGACGGCGCTGTTCCGGCTCAGGTGATCGACGGTCGAGATCGGGAATCGTGACTATGCATTTCGGAATGATGGTCGAGGAAGCTGCGGGCGGAGGGGTGACCGAGTACATCCAGCACCACCTCACGCATCTGACCGTGAACTTGAAGCCGCAAGGCGGCTTCTGGGCGCTGCATCTCGACAGCGTCCTTTTCAACCTGGCGATCGCGCTCGTTTTCATCGTGTTGTTCTACATTGCGGCGACCCGCTGCACCAGCGGCGTCCCGGGCAAGTTTCAGGCGTTCGCCGAGGTCATGCTCGACTGGGTGAACGGGCTGGTCAAGGATGCCTTCCACGGCGAAAGCAAGTTCATCGGGCCCCTTGCCCTGACGATCTTCTGCCTGGTCATTCTCGACAACTTCATGGACATTCTGCCGGTCGACGCGCTACCGGCGGTCGGGCATGCGCTAGGAGTCCAACATCTGCGCACCGTGGCGACCGCGGACGTGAACACGACCATCGGCATGGCGCTCGGGGTGTTCTTGCTCATTCAGTACATGGGCATCAAGCACAAGGGCGTCGGTTTGTTCTTCAAGGAGTGGTTCACCGCGCCGTTTCACGCCCATGGCATCGCCGCGGTGGCGCTCGCACCCATCAATTTCATCCTGCGCGTCATCGAGGAGGCCGTACGGCCTCTATCCCTGTCGCTCCGGTTGTTCGGCAACATGTATGCCGGCGAGCTCATATTTCTTCTGATCGCGTGCTTCACCCTGGGGGCGGCGCTGGATCACTGGTCGACTTACGTTCTCGGGTTCGCCCAGATCTTCGCCGACATCCTTTGGACCGCCTTTCACTACCTCATCATCTGGCTGCAAGCGTTCATTTTCATGGTGCTGACCATCGTGTACGTGGGCATTGCATCCGAGAAGCACTAGTTAATAGTTTTCGAGACAACCAAGACCGACGGAGAGAAGAAATGGAAAATTTGACCCAACTCGCTCAATTCCTGAGCGCCACCGTGATCGCAGCCGGCCTCGTGATCGGCCTCGGAGGCGCCGGCGCCGCCATCGGCTTCGGCCTCTTGGGCGGCAAGTTCCTGGAGAGCTCCGCGCGGCAGCCGGAACTCACTCCCATGCTGCAGACCAAGATGTTCATCGTCGCGGGTCTTTTGGACGCGGTGCCCATCATCGGCGTGGCCGTGGGCTTCCTGCTGCTCTACTCGAACCCGTTCCTCGGCCTTTTGAGCGGGAAGTAATCTGAGACGACGCATCGGGCGTCCCTACGGGACGCCGATCGCCGGGAGCAGGGCATGAATATAGCCATTACGCTTGTCATTCAGGGCTTCGTGTTTTTCTTCGTCGCCTGGTTGGTGATGAAGTTCCTGTGGCCGGTCCTTCTCGAGAAGATCGAGACTCGGCAGAAGGTGATCGCCGACGGTCTGGCGGCGGCCGCGAAGAGCGAGAAGGACTTGAACGAGGCCGAGGCCCGATCGAAGGAGATCATCCGCGAGGCGCGCGAGCGTGCGGCGCAGATCGTCGATCAGGCGAGCAAGCGCTCGAACGAGATGATCGAGGAAGCCAAGGGCACCGCTTCTTCCGAAGCGCAGCGCCTGATCGCCGGCGCGCACGAGGAAGTGAGCCTCGAGACCACGCGCGCGCGCGAGTCCTTGCGGCGCGAAGTCGGCGAGCTCGCGGTCGAAGGCGCGTCACGATTGCTGGGCCGCGAGATCGATGCAAGGACGCACGCGGATCTGCTCGACAAGCTCTCGGGCGAGGTCGCGCGTGGCTGAGCGCGCCACCATCGCACGGCCTTACGCGAAGGCGGCTTTCGAGACCGCGCTCGCCGCGCGCGCCTTTGCCCAATGGTCTTCCGGCCTCAACGTCGCCGCCGAGATCGTGGTCGATGCGCGCGTGACCGAGCTCATCAAGAACCCGGAACTGCCCACCGCCGACATCGCGGAGTTCATCATCGGCGTGGCCGGGGACAAGCTCGACGCGCACATGCAGAACTTCGTGCGCGTGCTCGCCGAGAATCATCGGCTGCTGCTCTTGCCTGAGATTCTCGCTCACTACGAAGTGATGCGTGCGGACGTCGAGAACACCGTGGATGTCGAGGTGATCTCGGCGGTGAAGCTCGACCCGGCGCAGGCCGACAAGCTGGCGGGAGCCCTCAATACGAGGCTCAAGCGCCGGGTGAACATGCGCAACAGCGTGGATGCCTCGCTCCTCGGAGGGGCGGTGATTCATGCGGGTGATCTGGTGATCGACGGCTCCCTCAAGGGCCGGCTGCAGCGCCTGCGAACCGAACTGACTAGCTAACCCAAGTACGGCGGCCGCCGCGCGGCGCTCGCCAAGAGGATCGATATGTCCATCAAGGCATCGGAAATCAGCGACCTCATCAAGGCTCGCATCGAGAAGTTCCAGTCCGCCGCCGAGGCGCGAAACGTCGGCACCGTGGTGAGCGTAACCGACGGTATCGTGCGCGTGCACGGCCTTGCCGACGCGCGTTATGGCGAGATGCTGGAATTCGCGGACAACACCTTTGGTCTCGCGCTGAACCTCGAGCGGGACTCGGTCGGCGCGGTGGTGCTCGGCGACTACACGCATATTTCCGAGGGCCAGGAGGTCAAGACCACCGGCCGCATTCTCGAGGTCCCCGTGGGCCCCGAGCTCCTCGGCCGGGTGGTGGATGCGCTCGGTACGCCCATCGACGGCAAGGGTCCGATCAACGCCAAGCTGACATCGCCCTTGGAGCGGGTGGCGCCGGGCGTGATCTTCCGCAAGAGCGTGTCGCAACCGGTGCAGACCGGGCTCAAGGCCATCGACTCCATGGTGCCTATCGGCCGCGGGCAGCGCGAGCTCATCATCGGCGACCGCCAAACGGGTAAGACTGCGGTGGCCATCGACACCATCATCAACCAGAAGGGTTCCGGCGTTAAGTGTGTCTACGTTGCGATCGGCCAGAAGCAAAGCTCGATCGCGAACGTCGTACGCAAGCTCGAAGAGCACGGCGCCATGGGGCATACCATCATCGTCGCCGCGTCCGCCTCGACGCCGGCCGCCATGCAATACCTCGCTCCCTACGGCGGCTGCGCCATGGGCGAGTACTTCATGGACAATGGCGAGGACGCGCTCATCGTGTACGACGATCTGTCCAAGCAGGCCGTCGCCTACCGGCAGATCTCGCTCTTGCTGCGCCGACCCCCCGGCCGCGAAGCCTACCCCGGCGACGTGTTCTATCTGCACTCGCGTCTCCTCGAGCGCTCCGCGCGCGTGAACGAGCAATACGTGGAGGAGGTGAGCAAGGGCCGCATCAAGGGCAAGACCGGATCACTCACGGGACTGCCGATCATCGAGACGCAGGCGGGCGACGTCACGGCGTTCGTGCCGACCAACGTGATCTCGATCACCGACGGGCAGATCTTCCTCGAGACCGATCTGTTCAACGCAGGCATGCGCCCGGCCATCAACGCGGGCATCTCGGTGTCGCGCGTCGGCGGCGCTGCGCAGACCAACATCATCAAGAAGCTGGGCGGCGGCGTCCGTCTGGCACTCGCTCAGTACCGCGAGCTCGCAGCCTTCTCCCAGTTCGCGTCGGACCTCGACGAGGCGACCCGGCGGCAGCTCGAGCGCGGCGTGCGCGTGACCGAGCTGATGAAGCAGAAGCAGTACGCGCCGATGTCCGTTGCGGAAATGGCGCTGACCCTGTACGCCGGCAACAACGGCTATTTCGACAAGGTCGACCGGCGCAAAGTCGTGGAAACCGAGGCCGCGCTGCAATCGTTCGCGCGCAGCTCCTACGGGGATCTCATCAAGGGCATCAACGCGAAGCCGGACTTGACCAAGGAAGTCGAAGCCTCGCTCAAGAAGTGCTGCGACGAATTCTTCGCCACGCTCTAAAAAGAGGACACGGCTGTAAAGGACACTCATGGCAGGCGCTAAGGAAATTCGCGGCAAGATCGCGAGCATCAAAAACACGCAGAAGATCACCAAGGCCATGGAGATGGTCGCGGCGAGCAAGATGCGCAAGGCACAGGACCGCATGCGCGCCGCCCGCCCCTATGCCGAAAAGATTCGCCGCATCGTCGGCCATCTGCGGCAGGTGAACCTGGACTACAAGCATCCCTTTACCCTCGAGCGGCCGCTGCAGGCCGTGGGCCTCATCGTGGTCAGCACCGATCGCGGCCTCGCGGGTGCGCTCAACTTGAATCTGTTCAAGGCCGCGCTCGCCACCATCAAGGAAGCCCACAGCAGCAACGCCAAGGTGTACGTCTGCGCGATCGGCCTCAAGGCCGTGCAATTCTTCCGGCGTCTGGCCGGCATCGAGCTCGCCGCCACCGCGACGCACCTCGGCGACCGGCCGCACATCAAGGATCTGGTTGGACCGATCAAGGTGATGCTGGACCTGTACCGGGAGGCGAAGATCGATCGGCTGCTGCTCGCCAACAACGTCTTCGTGAACACCATGAGCCAGAAGGGCACGGTGTCGCAGCTGCTGCCCTTGGAGACCATCGACAAGAAGGAGCTGCAGGAGCGCTGGGACTATATCTACGAGCCGGATGCGGCCGAGATTCTCGACACTCTCCTGATGCGCTATATCGAGTCGCAGATTTTCCAGGCTACCGTGGAGAACGTGGCGTCCGAGATGGCGGCACGCATGGTGGCGATGAAGAGCGCGTCCGATAACGCGGGCTCGCTCATCGACGAGCTGCAACTCATTTACAACAAGGCCCGGCAGGCGGCGATCACGAAAGAGCTTTCGGAGATCGTCGGCGGCGCGGCAGCGGTTTAGGCAAGAGGTTTCAATATGTCCAGCGGTAAATCCAGCGGCAAAATCGTGCAAATCATCGGTGCAGTCATCGACGTGGAATTTCCGCGCGATCAGATTCCCGAGATCTACGACGCGCTCAAGCTCGATGAGGTCGATCTGACACTCGAGGTGCAGCAGCAGCTCGGCGACGGCATCGTGCGCGCGATCGCCATGGGCCCCTCGGAAGGGTTGCGCCGCGGCCTCACCGTCACGGGCACCGGCAAGGGCATCAGCGTTCCGGTGGGCCAGGCGACGCTCGGCCGCATCATGGACGTGCTTGGCAAGCCGCAGGATGAGAAAGGTCCGGTGAATGCGACGGAGACGCTGCCCATTCACCGGCCCGCGCCGTCGTACGACGAGCAGGCGGGTGGTCAAGATCTCTTGGTCACGGGCATCAAGGTCATCGACCTGCTGGTGCCGTTCGCCAAGGGCGGCAAGGTGGGCTTGTTCGGCGGCGCCGGCGTCGGCAAGACGGTCAACATGCTCGAGCTGATCAACAACATCGCGAAACAATACAGCGGTCTGTCCGTGTTTGCGGGCGTCGGCGAGCGCACCCGCGAGGGCAACGACTTCTATCACGAAATGATCGAGTCGGGCGTCATCGACAAGGACAACCTGAGCAACTCCAAGGTCGCCATGGTGTACGGGCAGATGAACGAGCCGCCGGGCAACCGCCTGCGCGTGGCCCTCACCGGCCTCACGATGGCGGAATACTTCCGTGACGAGAAGCAGGCTTCCGGCAAAGGCCGCGACGTGCTGTTCTTCGTCGACAACATTTATCGCTACACTCTAGCGGGCACGGAGGTGTCGGCGCTGCTCGGCCGCATGCCCTCGGCGGTGGGCTACCAGCCGACGCTCGCCGAGGAGATGGGCGTGCTCCAGGAGCGCATCACCTCGACGAAAACCGGCTCGATCACCTCGATCCAGGCGGTGTACGTACCCGCCGACGACTTGACCGACCCGTCGCCCGCGACCACCTTCGCGCACTTGGATGCCACCGTGGTGCTGTCGCGTCAAATCGCCTCGCTCGGCATCTACCCGGCCGTCGACCCGCTCGACTCCACCAGCCGCCAGCTCGATCCGCTGGTGGTGGGCGAAGAGCATTACGAGACAGCCCGGGGCGTGCAGCAGGTGCTGCAGCGTTACAAGGAGCTGCAGGACATCATCGCGATTCTCGGCATGGACGAGCTATCGGAAGAGGACAAGCAGTCCGTGTATCGCGCGCGCAAGATCCAGCGCTTCCTGTCCCAGCCTTTCAACGTCGCGAAAGTATTCACCGGTCAGGACGGCAAGATCGTCCCGCTGAAGGACACGATCCGCGGCTTCAAGGCGATCATCGCCGGCGAATACGATCACCTGCCCGAGCAGGCGTTCTATATGATCGGCGGCATCGAAGAAGCGGTCGAGAAAGCGAAAACGCTGTCGTAAGGCGAACATGGCCGACACCATCCACGTCGATATTGTGAGCGCCGAGGGCGAGCTGTTCTCGGGCGAGGCGGCCCTGGTGATCGCGCCGGGCGCGCTCGGCGAGCTCGGTATCCATCCGCGACATGCGCCGCTTCTCACCACCTTGAAGGCCGGCAACGTGCGCGTTCAGGTCGCCGGGCAGGACGAGCAAGTGTTTTACGTGGGCGGGGGAGCCCTCGAGGTGCAGCCCAATCGAGTCACGGTGCTCGCCGACACGGCCGCACGCGCCAAGGATCTCGACGAGGCGGAGGCGCAGCACGCCAAGCAGCGGGCCGAGGAACTGGTGCGTACCCGCACGGACAAAAGAGATATTGCGGAGGCGCAGGCCGAGCTGCTGCGCGCCGTTGCTCAATTGAAGGCCATCGAGCGCCTGCGCAAGAGACGCTGACACCCGGCGCGCGCGCCGGTTCGAGGAGCTGTCATGCCGCTTTCCGTCGTCATACTCGCCGCGGGGCAGGGCAAGCGCATGAACTCGGATCTGCCCAAGGTGCTGCAGCCACTCGCGGGACAGCCGCTCCTGCAGCACGTGATCCGAACCGCTCGCGCGCTGAATCCGGCGAACGTGTACGTGGTGTATGGCCACGGCGGTCCGCAAGTGCGTGCCGCGTTCGACCATGAGGAGGTCGACTGGGTGCTGCAGGCGGAGCAGCTCGGCACGGGGCACGCCGTCATGCAGGCGATGTCCGCCATTCCCGACGACCATAGCGTCCTCGTGCTCTACGGAGACGTGCCCTTGATTCGGGCCGCAACGCTCCAGGCGCTGACCGCGGCCGCCAATTCAGGTGCACTCGCAATCCTGTCCGTCAGCCTCGATCAGGCCGCGGGTTACGGGCGCATCGTGCGCGACCCGATGGGACTCGTGCGGGCCATCGTCGAGCACAAGGATGCCAACGCCGACGAGCTGAAGATCAAGGAAGCTCACTCCGGACTGATGGCCGCCCCCGCCGGACGCCTGCGCGGTTGGCTGCTGGGGCTCGGCACCGCGAACTCACAGCGCGAGTATTACCTGACCGACGTTGTGGGCCTTGCGGTAAAAGCCGGGGACCGCGTCGAGGCGGTGCTTGCGCCCAGCGCCATCGAGGTGCTCGGGGTCAATGACCGCGTCCAGCTTGCTGAAGTCGAGACCTGCTACCGCCTGGAGCGCGCGCGCGAGCTGATGGTGGCCGGCGCCACGATTGCGGATCCGGCGCGGATCGACTTGCGCGGCGGCGAGGTCACCGTCGAGCGCGACGTATTCATCGACGTGAACGCCGTGTTCGTCGGCAAAGTGCATCTCGCGGCGCGCGTCAGAATCGGACCCAACTGCCTCATCAAGGACGCGAGCATCGGGGCGGATACCGAAGTCTTCTCGAACTGCGTCATCGAGGATGCGCAGATCGGCGAGCATTGCCGTGTCGGCCCGTTCGCACGCGTGCGCCCGCATACCGTGCTCGCGCGCGGCGTGCACATCGGCAACTTCGTCGAGGTCAAGAACAGCGAGATCGGACCCGACAGCAAGGCAAATCATTTGAGCTATGTGGGCGACGCTCGCGTGGGAAGCGGTGTCAACGTGGGCGCCGGCACCATCACCTGCAATTACGACGGTGCCAACAAGTGGCCTACCGAGATCGGCGACGGCGCTTTCATAGGCTCGGGCAGCATGCTCGTCGCTCCCGTGCGCATCGGCGCCGGCGCGACCGTCGGGGCCGGATCGACCATCACCGCGAACGCTCCGCACGGCAAGCTCACATTGACGCGCGCGCCGCAGGGCACGGCCTCGAGCTGGAGCCGGCCGCGCAAGCTATCCGCCGACGAGCACGCGGCCGCGGTCGAACGTGCCTTGAGCGAGCCGCGGGCGGACGCCGACCCCGCAGCGCGCACCGCTGCGCCCGACCCAGCCAAGAAGACTTGAAGCGCTCCAGTTGACGCCGGTGCAACGCGGCCGCGCCGCCGCCGTGGGCGTCATTTCTTCAAGTACTGATGCACGATTTCGATCAGCTCCTCGGCGGCGCCTGAGCGTGCATCGGGATCTGTGCGCGGACTCATCATGTGCTCGCGAATGTGATCCTCGATTACCTCGGCGATGAACCCGTCGAGCGCACCGCGGCACGCGGTTGCCTGCTGCAGGACCATCGTGCACTCATCGTCTGCGTCTACCGCGCGTTCGATGGCCTCGAGCTGACCTCGCATACGCTTCACGCGGTTCAACAATTTGGTCTTCTCTCGCGCTACGTGCCCCATTTTTCCGGACTCCTTGTGAACTATACCCCGGTAGGGTATGTTATCACACCGGCGCGCTGGCGAGAATCGAGCCGCCGCTCCAAGCGCCAGGCTCATCAGGTACGGCCGCCCCCGAAGGGAGAGCATCATGATCAATTTCGGTTTTCGATTCGCGGGTCGCGCGGCGCGCATCCGAGAGGTCGCCGCCGAACTCCTGGTATTCGTGTGGGCCGCTTCCGTGCTGAGCTTCTGCGTGCTGATCATGGCGCTCTATCTCCTGGTGTAGACATGCGCCGCCGCCGGAGGCATTTGCTGCTGCGCCCGGTCGCGCTCGCGTTCACTTCCCTGGTCCTGGTCTTCCTGGCGGGCACGGGCAGCCGCCCCGTGTACGCCGACTCGACCGGCGATCCAAGCCCTGCCTTCGAAGCGGCCGACACGAGCCCAACGCCCGATGAGCGTTTTGCCGTTCATGGACAGGCAACGTATGTCGAGCAGGACACGAATGATTTCCGGGCGCCCTACCGCGGACGCAACAGCCTTACGCCCGACATGGGCCGTCAGACGTCGGATCTCACTCTTTTTGTCGGCGCACGACTCTGGCGCGGCGCGGAGTTTTGGATCTCCCCCGAAATCGATCAGGGGCGCGGGCTCGACGACACGGTGGGTCTGGCGGCGTTCTCGAGCGGGGAGGCCTACAAGGTGGGCTCGAATGCGCCGTACCTGCGGTTGCCGCGCTTGTACGTGCGCCAGACCCTCGATGCGGGCGGGGAACGAGAGAACGTGGAGGGCGTCGCCAATCAGCTCGCCGGCTCCCGCGGCACCGACCGCTGGGTGTTCACCGTCGGCAAGTTCGCGGTGACCGACGTGTTCGACACGAATCAATATGCACACGATCCGCGCAACGATTTCTTCAACTGGGCTGCCGTCGACACCGGCACCTACGATTACGCCGCGGACGCATGGGGGTTTACGGTGGGTGCGGCGGCGGAGCGCTACATCGGGTCGTGGACCTTTCGGGCGGGCGTGTTCGACCTGTCGGTCGTGCCGAACGACCCACACCTCGACCCGGCGTTTCACCAGTTCCAGATGCAGGGCGAGATCGAGAAGCGCTACCCTCTGTTCGGCAAGACCGGGCGCATTCTCTTCACAGCATGGGAAACGCGCGGACGCATGGGGTTGCTCGATCAGGCGATCGCACTCGGTGTCGCCACGGACACGCCGCCCAATCCTGCCCTGGTCCGTCAGTACCGCAGCCGCATCGGCGGAGGCTTCAATCTGGAGCTGCCCGTGACCGATGACTTCGGCGTGTTTGGCCGCGTCGGGAAAGCGCAAGGCAATGTCGAGACTTTCGAGTTCACGGACATCGACCGCTCCCTGGAGGTCGGCGGTGCCCTCAAAGGGACACGCTGGCATCGTCCGGGCGATACGCTTGGGGTCGCGCTCCTGGACGACGGCATTTCGGCCGAGCGCGAGGAGTATTTGAATCTCGGTGGCCTCGGCATCCTCGTAGGCGATGGCAAGCTACCGCATCCGGGCGCGGAGCAGGTGGTCGAAACGTACTACAGTGTCGGGATAGTCTCGTGGTCGCAGCTGAGCGCCGACTACCAGTACGTCAGAAATCCTGCGTACAATCGCGATCGCGGACCGGTGTCGATCTGGGCTCTACGCCTGCATATGCAGTTCTGACGTCCTTGCCCGGCGCGAGCCTCAATCCAGCGCCGCCGCGGCGCTCACCACCGGACGACTCTCTCGCGTGCCGCGCATCCGGCGATCAGGATCGGAGGGGTCATTCGGAGAGATTTCGACATGGCCTTCGAACACGGCCAAGATCGTGCCTACGAAGGGCATCTCTCCGAATCGCTCCGGAATGCGATACGAGACGAGATCTCCCGGCTTAAAAGTCTCCGGATCAAAGTTGAATTCGAATGGGCATTTCTCGCCCGCTTGACCTATGTTTTCCAAGATGCCCTCCGCTCGGCGTGCGACGCCTAACTCTTCAAGACCGCGCCAAACAATTTCCGCAGCTCATCAAAATGCCGCTCCGCCGCTTCTCGGTTGTAAACCGGCAGATCCTCCATGGTCCAACCGTGCAGCGCGCCGGACCAGATTTCGGCGCGATACTCGACGTGTGCCGCATCGAGTGCCGCTTTCACGCGCGCCTCTTGCTCGGGCAGATAGTGTTGATCCTGATCAGCTCCGATAATCAGCACGCGCGCTTTGATTTTGTCGAAAATTCTATGCGGGCTGTCGGGCTCATCCGTCGCCAAGCTCCCGCCATGGAAACTCGCAGCGGCCGCGAAGCGGTCGGGATATGCCGCCGCGACCGTCAACACGAAGCCGCCGCCCATGCAATACCCGGTCGCGCCAACCTTTTTTCCTTTCACATCCGACCGAGAGTCGAGGTAGGCCAGAAAAGATCCGGTGTCCTCAGTCGCCAGCCGCTTGTTGGTGGCGGAGCGCACCATCGACATGAGTTTATCCCGCTGTGCCGGATCCGTGAAAAGCGTCTTGCCGTCGAATGGCTCATAAGCACCGATGCGATAGAACATATCCGGCAGCAGAACCAGATAACCAAAATCGGCCAAACGCTGGCCCATCTCGTAGAGCGTGGGGCGAATGGCGACACCGTCCATGTAAAATATCACCGCCGGCCACGGCCCGGCGCCCGACACCGGGCGAAACACCGCGGTGCGGCAGGTGCCGTCTTTGGTCTTGATCTCAACGTCCGCGCGACCCATGGGACTCCTTCCAATACGCTGAGCTAAAGTGAGCGAGAGTAAACCAGGAAGCCGAATTTCCCCGCGACTTTGTCGTACAGCTTCATCGCCCCAACGTTGGTTTCGTGGGTCTGCCAGTACACCTCCGGAGCTCCCGAGTCCTTCGCGTGCTCGTATACGCGCAGAATCAGCGCGCGACCAATCCCCTTGCCGCGCGCCTCGGGTGCTGTGAACAGATCCTGCAAATAGCAGACCGCAGCAATATCGGTCGTGCTTCGGTGGTAGAGAAAATGCACGAGGCCCAGCAGCGCTCCGGCTTCCTCCGCAACCAACGCGTGCACAGGCTCGTACGCGTCGAAGAATCGCGACCAAGTCATGCGGGTAATTTCAAAGGACAGAGCCGTCTCTCCAGATCGGCCATAGAAGGCATTGTAACCGTCCCAGAGTTTCAGCCAGGCCGGAAAATCATCTTTGTGCACCGGACGAATTGTAATTTGCATACGATGTCCCAGGGTTGATCTCGCGCGTTGAACTACCCCTTGTCCGCGCCCGCCTCGCGAATACGCTTGCGCCAGAGTGCCACCGACCTGAGCGAACGCATTTCCGCGGGCAGGCCATCGAGCAGCGCCGCAGCTTCGGCGAGCGACGCGTGTCGGTTGATACCGCCCACGAGCGCGCCGGCATACAGCGCAGTCGCCAGTTCGACGTGCTGCTGATAATCGTCGTGATTGCGGGTGAGCAGCTCGCGCTGGAATTTCAGCACCGGGTTGATCACCGACCTCGCGTCGGTTTGCTTGTTCTGGCTGATCAGCGCCAATGCGAGCAGGGTCTGTGTCTCGGAGAGCGCCCGTCTGTCGCCCTGATTCAAGGCAACTGCGGCCGGAACATCCAATGCCTGACGCAAGTCGGCCTCCGCCGATGCGGCGCGCCCGGTCTCGTACTCCGCGGTGCCAAGCGCGGCGAACAGCTTATGCTCGCAGTAGTCGGAAAACTGCCTCACCTCGTTGTCACGGTCGCCGAAAATGCCCCGGGAGGCAAACGGGCGTGCCGCAGCCTCGGCGGCAACGGGGTCGCCGCCGATCAGCAGCACTCGCGCGCGCGCCAACGCGATGCCGCAATCTGCGATGGCGGGCGCAATTCCACCGGCGTGCGCCGCGGGTGCACGTAATGCGCCCAAGGCCGCGAGCGTTGCATCCGCCCCGGCGCTGTCTCCGAGGTCCGCCTCGAGAGCTGACAGAAATCCTCCGAATGCCAAGGTGTCGATGATGATGTAGAAATTGGTCTGATCCGCGCGGCCGTAGCTCGCCAGACCCTGGCGCATGGGGTCGAGACCTGCGCGCGGATGACCACTATTGGCGAGCGCCTGCCCCAGCTGTATCTGATTCTCGGCCAGATTGTTCCAAGTCAGGAAATTCGCAGGATCCAAGCGCGCGAATTGAGTCCCGTACTCATCGGAGGCCCGATATTCCTTGACCGCCTCGGAAAGTCTCATCTCGCCGAGCTGCATATCGCCGTAATTCGCCGTGTTCAGCTGACCCGCGCGGAGCGCTCCCATGTGACCCGGTCGCATTGCGAGGATCTTGCGCGTGAGAGCATCGCCTTCAGCGAACACTTTCGCCGCGTCCGCGTCGCGGGCCGCCCAGTAGTATGCCTCGCCCAACCACGCCGAGATCTCGGCGTAGCTGACCGCGGCTGGCAAATCGCTCAAATCGAGCGCGCCGGCCTGCGCCAGCACGGCGCGGCCTTTCTCGAGCGATTCGATCCCGTGCTGAAGGTCGCCGAGGCGATATTGCAGCCAACCCGCGCGCAACAGGATACGGCCGAAAGAACGACGCGTCGCCACCGATGCGCTCGGTAGAGCGGCATACGGGCTGACCACTTCCACCGCACGTTCGGCCGGTATCCGGGGACCGCCCATGCCAAGGGTATGTTCGGCCGATGCCTGGGTCATGAGCGCCAGGCCGAGACCGATGGCCGTTGCCTGCGACTGATCTCCCTCGCGGCGTAGATCGTCCAGCATGACGACTGAGCGCTTGGCCGCTGCCTCCGCATCGCCCGCGTGGCTCGCCGCGCGCAGCGCCGCCGCATATTGTCCGAGCGCGAGCGCTTCATTGCGCCGAGCATCGGGTGACTTAAGATCACTCGGCAACGCCTTGTAGTAGTCGACCTCGCGCTTCGCCAGATCCGCAACTACCTGGACCCGGCCGACACCTTCCAATTCGAGGGTCAGATCGTCGGTCAGGTAACCGAGGAGACGCTCCGCCTCGCTGCGTGCATGCTCCGCCGCCGTATGCGCCTGCTCGGCCGCCGCACGGTCAAGCTGGGCCTGTTTTTCCGCGCGCCGGGCGCGCTCGGCGCTCAGGTAACCGAAAACGGCCGCGCCAACCGCGATCACGGCGAGCACGACGCACATCGCCGCGATTTTCCGGGCGCGTGTCAGCGAGCGCCGCGCTTCGAGCTCGCGCTCGCGTTGCGCGCGGAGCTCGCGCTCCGAGGCGTCGCGGGCCTCGCGTTCGTTGCGAACGTCGCGGCTCGCCTTGACCACGCCGCAGAGCACGTCGTGCGTGAGCTCGACTCGCCGCAAATCGAGGCGTTCCTCGATGCGCAGCAGGCGCCGATTTACCAGCAGCTGAAGCGCTCCGGGCGCCGCGCCGGCAGCGGCGAAGCGCTCGAGCAAGCGTTCCTCGGCCACGTTCTCGCGAAAACCCGACACCGTCAGCAGATCATCCTCGATCACCCGCCGCACCGCCGGCGGCTGATCGGCCAATGCGCGCTCGTAGAACTCGGACAGGATGGTCTCGTGCCGGCCGGCGACCAGATCGAGAGAAATCTCGCTGCGGCCCTGCGCGATGCGCGCATCGTTGAGCTCGCGGCAGATCAGGCTGAGCAGCGACGGCTCGACCTCGGCGTTGGCGAGCTCCGCACCGCCCGCCACGAAGCGCACGATCGCGGCGGCGACCTCTTCGGTGACCAGCTTGCCGCCGGGCCGCATCACCGCGTCCAGCGCCTGCCGTCCGCTCATCGGCGCGAGCCGCAGACGATTCTGCGTGATGCTCGGCATCGCGCCCTTCAATCCCTCAAGAGGCGCGAGATAGTCCTCGCGCAGCGCGATCAGCACGCGATAATCGCCGCGTGCGAAATCGAATACTCCGGCCGCCGACTCGTCTGCCTCGAAGCGCGCCTCGAGCGCCTCGGGCGGTCGATTCTCGGCGAGGTCCGCGAGCTCGCGGACGAAACGCGCTGCACGGGCGCGGCCGAAATCGTCGCCCTGCGCGAGCGTGAACAGTTCCTCGAATTGATCGAAAATGAGGAGCGGAATCAGCCGCGCGCCGGCGCTGTCTTCGAGCATGTCGTCGCGGTGATGGAAGTATTCCCACAGCGACTCGCCCTGCACCGCGGTGCCAGCCTGGGTCCAGCGGCCGAAGCCGCGTGCACTTTCCTGCACGGCCCGCTTGATCTGCTCCGCGGGCTCGGGGGCGTCGCGTCCGTAATCGATGCGCACGTATACCGGACAGAAGTGCTGCACCCGCAGCTTCGGCACGAGCCCGGCCCGCAGGATGGAAGTCTTGCCGAGTCCGGACTGCCCGAACAACACGGTGAGCAGCTTTCGCTGGACACGGCGTGCGAGCTCCGCCACCTCCTCCTCCCGTCCATAGAAGTACTCACGGGTCTCCTCGGTGAACGAGGTGAGCCCCAACCATGGATGGCGCGCGTCCACCGCGAAGTCGGAATCGGCTGAAACCTGCGCCGCGGCGCTCATCCGCGCTCGGCTGACATCAGCTGATTGAGGCGTTCCGCGAACTCCGCTGTCACCGCGCCACTCGGCAGCGAGGTAAAATGCAGCGCCTTGAACTTGTCGGGTACGTGAGCATCGCCGGCACCGGTGTCGTCGATGGTCACAGGAAGCAGGAACACGGCGCCATCCGCCATGTTGCGCGAACGATCGATGGCGTAGCTCCACTCGCGCCGGAAATACGCCTCGAGGCGCCGCTCGGTGGCGGCCGAGATCACCGGGATGAAGTAAGAGCAGCGGCTGATGTTGCGGCGAATCTTCCGATCGTAGTCGTCGCCGGCCTCCAGACGGTCCAGATCGAACCAGGTGGTGACGCCTGCCGCCTCGAAGTCGGCCTTCATGCGTTGCACGGCCGGAAGATCCTCGCGTGCGTAGCTGATGAATACGGCATTGTCCGGCATGTCGCGCGCGGGCGGCACGAAGCGCGTCGCATTGGTGGCCGCGCGCAACACCGGCTTGCGTCGCGCCGACCAACGGGCGTGCAGCTCGTCGACGAATTTCTCGGCGCCCACATAGATGCGAGTGCGCACGCTCACTTGCTGGAGAAACGAGACCAGGCGCTCGTCCTGGCTCGAATGATTGTCCGCCAGGATCTCGCCGACATCCCGCGGATCCGACAGGCGCTGCCGCTTCGCCATGCGCAGAAACAACCGCGCCAACCAATTGGAGAAGTTACTGCCGATGAACAGCAGATGACTGTGCTCGAGCTCGTGGAACAGCTTCTCGGGCGCCAGGTGCTCGCTCTGCAGGGCGCAGATGAACTCGAGCAGATCCTCATCCGAGATCACGTAGGTGGGCGACGCCGACACCTTGCCGAATAAGTGATACACCACGGGCCGGGTCAGGCGGTCGCGCTCCGCCGGCAGGTCCGTGACGCGGTTGGGCGCGTACGCCAGCACTTCCGTCGACTGCGCTCCGTCGAAACGCTCCATATTGAGCGCCGCCTCGAGCAGAGGATCGAAGGTGGTGGTCACGAACAAATTGAAATCGTCGATCGCGGCCAGCCGGCGCAGCGCCGCCGGTGGCTCGAAGGCTGCATCCTTCAAGATCGTGCGCAGGCGCACGTAGGCCTCTTCGCGTCGGCCCCGGGCGGCGAGAAACCAGCAGACGACGTCGTTCAACGTGTAGGGTTGCGGCAAGAGCGAGACGTCGACGGACAATTTGGCGGCGAGCCGCGTAGCGAGCCAGTCGTATAGCAAGCGGGGGCCTGACTCGCTTTCGACACGCAGCAATTCCGGGCCCACGATGGGAATGACGCGCTTCTCTTCGATGTAGCTCAGCAGGTCGTCCCAGGCATCGTCGTCCAGCGTGGATAGAGGAACGGTCGCGGCCGGCACGCTCACAAATCTATCCTCGAGCCGGCGATGCCGATGGCCAGCATCGCCGACGTGGCGGCGGTGCTGGCCAATGGTAACTGGGGAAGGTCAATCATTTCTTTGAGGGTGCTGCGACGCAAACGAGTGTACGGGCACCATCCCGGCCAAGTCCAGGATGAGAGGGCAAACGCAGCGAACCGCGATCGTCGGCGTCGCGGAGTACGAGAACTCGGCGTTGCGGGTCACCGTTGGGCGCGGTCGATTTCGCTCGCTGAGGCGGTGGTTCTCGTTGCGCGAGTGAACGACGCCGCCATGCGCGGCGCACGCGAGAGCCTCGAAGCATTGATCGCGCCGGTGGCCGTGTCCATTGCGGGCATTGCGATTCGCGTGTGCCCCAAGCGGCCCAGGCACTGACCTTGAGCCCACGCTTGCTTTGCAGGCATTTGGATACGGGCATAGACTAGCAGAGTCGTATGCCGAAGGTCATTGGGCAGCCGCGGAGCGCGAGCGCTTGCCGGACCTGGATTCATTCACTTGGGAGCGAACCAAGGTGACCTGGAAACCCGACCCGACGTTTTACCCCTCGGCGCGCATGGCCATGCAGGCCACTCCCGAGAAGCTCGCCTATGTCGCCATCTTGCATGTGGGCGGTGACAAGCCCGATGCGCTCGGTGTGGTTGATCTCGATCCCAGGTCGTCGACCTATGGCAAGCTCATCGGCCGGACCCCGATGCCCAATGCGGGTGACGAGCTGCATCACTTTGGCTGGAACGCCTGCAGTACGGCGCTCTGCCCCTACGCGCCGCATCCGCACGTCGAGCGGCGCTATCTGATCGTGCCCGGTCTGCGCTCCTCGCGCATTCATGTCCTCGACACCAAACCCGATCCGCGCGCCCCGAAGATCGTGAAGGTGATCGAGCCCGCCGAGGTGCACAAGCGCGCGGGATACTCGCGCCCGCACACATTGCACTGCGGACCGGAAGGTATCTACGTGAGCGCTCTGGGTGCACCGAACGGTGACGGCCCGGGTGGAATCTTCATGCTCGATCACGACGCCTTCGATGTGCTCGGCCGGTGGGAGGTGGACCGTGGCCCTCAGTACCTCGCCTACGACTTTGCGTGGCATCTGGGGCATGACGTACAGATCACGAGCGAATGGGGCACGCCCAACATGATCGAGAACGGGCTGGTACCTGAGCTGCTGCTCGGCGCGAAGTACGGGCATCAGTTGCATGTGTGGGACTTGCGGCGGCGGAAGCACCTGCAGACGCTCGATTTCGGCGCCGAGCAGCAGTTGGTTCTCGAGTTGCGCCAGGCGCGCGATCCGACCAAGACCTATGGGTTCGCCGGCGTGGTGATCAGCCTGAAGGACCTGTCCGCGTCGGTATGGCTATGGCATCGCCCAAACGGGCAATGGGCGGTCAAGAAGGTGATCGAGATTCCCGCGGAGCCGGCAGAAGCGGAGCAGCTACCGCCATTGCTGCAGGGATTCAAGGCGGTACCTCCGCTGATCGCCGACATCAACCTCTCCCTTGACGACCGCTTCCTCTATGTTTCTTGCTGGGGCACGGGCGAGATTCGTCAATACGACGTATCCGATCCGCACAACCCCAAGCTCACCGGCTCGGTACGCCTCGGGGGCATCGTCAAGCGCTCGCCGCACCCAGCCGTCGGCCCGGTCAACGGCGGGCCGCAGATGGTGGAAGTGAGCCGCGACGGCCGGCGTGTCTACTTCACCAACGGTCTTTATCGCGCCTGGGACGCTCAGTTCTATCCAGACGGCATCAAAGGCTGGATGGTGAAGTGCGACGTGGAGCCCAACGGAGGCTTGAAGCTCGATCCCAATTTCTTCCTGCCCACCGAGGATGGCTACCGCACGCATCAGATCCGCCTGGAAGGCGGCGATTCGTCGTCGGATACGTTCTGCTATCCGTGACCCGCGCGCCGCGGCGGTGCGTTCCTGAACCTGCTTCACCTCGCTCGCCGTGACGACAGCGTGGCCGTGGCTCGCGCTCGCCGGGCTGGGCGCCTTCCACGGACTCAATCCGGCGATGGGCTGGTTGTTCGCCGTGGCGCTCGGTCTGCAACGCAAAAGCCGGCAAGCCGTATTGTGGTCACTGCTGCCCATCGCAGCCGGCCACGCGTTGTCGGTCGCGATCGTCATCTGTGCCATCGGCGCGCTGAGCGCCTTGGTCGAGCCCGTGGTGCTGCAAATCGTCTCGGCGGTCATACTCATTGGCTTTGGTCTGTATCGTTTGATCGCTCGCCACCGCGTCCGAGTCGGCATGCAGGTCGGCGCCATCGACCTGATGATTTGGTCTTTTCTGATGGCAACGGCGCACGGCGCCGGCCTGATGCTCCTGCCGGTGCTTCTGGGAATGCCCATCGGCATTCTGCATCACGAGCATGCGCACGCGGCCGTTGCGGCCGCAGTGGGCAGCTCTCTGCTCAACGCGCTCGCCGCCGTCGCGGTTCACACGGTCGCGATGTTGGCCGTTGCCGGTGCCGTCGCGATTGCGGTCTACGAGTGGGTGGGACTTGCGTTCCTGCGGCGCGGCTGGATCAACATCGATCTCGTCTGGGCGCTAGCGTTGATTGGTGCCGGCGCGATGTTGCTGGTCTTTGCTGTTTGGTGACATGTCGCCGGCGTTCGCCGCGAGTCCGATCAACTCCGGCAGACGAGAGAGAAACATCTTCAGCACGGGCGATTCGTTCGTCTTGCTGTGGCCGACCACCAGATCGATGGTCGGCACCTCGCCGGCGAGCGGACGACTCACCACCGACCAGGGCATGAGCGCCTGCAGATAGGCGGGGGTCAGCGCCACGCCGCGCAGTGACGCCACCAAGGACATGACCATCGCCGGATTGTCCGCTCCTTGTGTGGGCGTGAGCTGCACACCCGAACGCTCCAGATAGGCATCAATCACCGTGCGCAGCATCCGGGCTTTGTTCACCATCCCGATAAAAGGCTCGCCCATCAGTTGTTGCGGCCGGATGAGCGCGTGCGACGTCAACGGATGATCACTCGACATCAACACCACCAAGGGTTCACGGCCCACGAGCGTATACGCCAGATCGAAATGCGGCTCGGCCCGCATGAACGCGAGATCCAGGCGGCCGCGCTGCAGGCCCTCGGCCAGGTCCGGTGAATAGTCGCTGGACACGGTGACATCGACGCACGGCAACTCCTCGCGCAGGATATGCATGGCGGCGGCCAGCCAAGTGATCTCCAGCCCCGTGAGGAAGCCGACCGCAAAGCGCTGCTTCACGGGTTTTGCCGCGCGCCGGGCCGCTTCGACCGCCGAATCCACTTGGATCAGTGCCAGGCGCGCGTGATCGAGAAACGCCCGGCCCGCAGCGGTCAACTCGACACCCCGCGCGCCGCGGTTGAACAGTTCGCAACCGACTTGCTCTTCCAAATCGCGAATTTGCCGGCTCAACGAGGGCTGCGAAGTATGCAGTCGCTGCTCCGCCGCCAAGGTGAGGCTCCCCGTGTCGGCGACCGCAACGAAGTATCGAAGATGCCGAAGCTCCAAGAGCCCTCCCAGATGCTAGCCATGCTTTCTAGGCATGTCTCAGCAGCTTACAAAGTCTTTTTAATTAGGGCCAGCTGAGCCTAGATTGCCTGCAACTAATGTTGTGAAGGGCAGTCGCAGCGGCATCCGCGCGACTGACGCTCTGCACCATCCCATACAGTTCGATCATATCTTGAAGGAGTCGATCATGAACAAACCCGCGGTTGTCATCACCGGTGCACTCACCGGGATCGGGCGCGCCACCGCCCTTGCCTTCGCCAAGAACGGCGCCCGTCTGGTCATCTCCGGTCGTCGTGAGACCGAGGGCAAGGCGCTCGAACAGGAATTGCAGGCGCTGGGGGCCGAGACTGTTTTCGTGCAGGCGGACGTACGGCGCGACGACGAGGTCCGGCGACTGATCGATCAGGCGGTGGCCCGATTCGGCCGCCTCGACGCGGCGGTCAACAACGCCGGCACCGAGGGACAGCCCGGGCCGATCGTCAATCAGACCGCCGAAAGCTACGCCGCCACCTTCGACACCAACGTGCTCGGTACGCTACTCAGCGTCAAGCACGAACTGCGCGTAATGTGCGCCCAGAAGAGCGGCAGCATCATCAATATTTCGTCCACGTACGGTCACGAGGGAGCGGCGTACGCCTCGGTCTACGTAGCCAGCAAGCACGCGGTCGAGGGCCTCACCAAGTCGGCCGCGCTGGAAGCCGCCGCGAGCGGCGTTCGGGTCAATGCGGTAGCGCCAGGGCCCACCGAGACCGGAATGCTCGATCGCTTCACGGCAACCCCGGAGAACAAGGCGGCGCTGGTCTCGACGGTGCCACTCGGCCGAGTCGGCAAACCCGTGGACATCGCGCACATGATCGTGTTCCTGGCGTCGGACGCCGCTTCCTTTGTGACCGGAGAGATCGTCTCCGTCGACGGCGGCAAATCCGCCGGCTGATGCCGTCGGCAGCGATCGACATTCGGCAAGAGACGAGGAGCCAAGAATGACCGTTCAAAATCTTTCGGGTAAGACGGCGCTGGTCACCGGCGCCTCACGGGGTATCGGCCGCGCAACCGCCCTCGCGCTCGCCCGAGCCGGCGCTCAGGTGATTGTTCACTTTGGCAACGGTGAGAAAGAAGCGACCGCCGTGGTGAGCGACATCCGCACCGGCGGCGGCAAAGCGGAGAAAGTCATGGCCGATCTGCGGGCGGCGGACGGCCCCCATCAGTTGGCGGAACGCGTACGCGCGATCATTGGGAGCCGCCTGGACATTCTCGTCGCGAATGCGGGCATGTCCAAGGCGGCAACGATCGCGGACACCACCGTCGAGGATTTCGATGCGTTGTTCGCAGTCAACGTGCGCGCGCCCTACTTTCTTGTGCAGCAGCTGTTGCCCCTTATGTGCAAGGGCAGCAGCGTGATCATGCTCTCATCGCTGGCCGGGCACGCCGTCGTCGGCAATCTGTCCGCATATGCGGCCACCAAGGGCGCCGTCGACACGCTGGTCAAGCATTTCGCGTCAGCGTTGGGCGAGCGGGGCATCCGCGTCAACGCCGTCGCCCCGGGGGTCGTGCCGACCGAGATGTCGAACTTCACCAAGACGGCGGAAGGACGGGATTTCACCCTGAAAATGCAGGCCCTCAAGCGCCTCTCCACACCCGAGGACATCGCTGCGGCGATCACCTTCCTCGCCTCTGATCAGGCCCAGTGGATCACCGGCGATACCCTGCGCGTCGACGGCGGTTCGAAGCTCTGATAGGCACAAATCGCCGCGCGGCTTCCGACCGACTGGCGACATGACAATGACAGAGCGCCGTGCCAAGCTGCCGCGTGCTCGCACAGAGGCCAGGGATGCTCAAGAACCACGAAGCAATCGGGCCCAGCGGCGCGCGGTTTGGCGGCGTGGCTGTCGCGCTGCTGGCACTTTCTCTCTTCATCAACTACGTCGACCGTGGGAATCTCTCGACCGCCGCACCGCTGATCAGAAGCGATCTGCGGCTGAGTAATGTCGAATATGGTTTGTTGGTTTCGGCGTTCTTCTGGATTTACGCGCCCGGCCAAATCGCCGCGGCGTGGGTCGTGCAGCGCATTAACGCGTATCGCACGCTTTCCATTGGTCTCGCGATTTGGTCGACAGCAACCGTGGCGTCGGGATTCGCGAACGGCTTCGCAATGCTGCTGGTCTCAAGGGTCCTGCTGGGAGTCGGCGAAAGCGCGGGATTTCCCGCGATCTCGAAATTATTGGCGCAACACTTGTCGCCCGAGCGCCTCGGCAAGGCCAATGGGCTCGTAAGCTCGGGTATTTTCCTCGGACCGGCATTCGGCACGTTCCTCGGCGGACTCTTTATTGCTCACGTGGGCTGGCGTCTCCTTTTCATCGTGTTCGGCGCGATATCTTTCCTGTGGTTGATTCCGTGGCTGCTGAGTACACGGGATCTTTCGGCCGAAGCACGGGCGAGTACCACGACCGAGCCGTCGTTTCGCGAACTGCTATCGAACCGACAGCTGTGGGGCGCCAGTCTCGGTCATTTCTGCGCGAACTACCCTCTCTATGTCGTGCTTTCGTGGCTGCCCCTCTATCTCGTCAAATCACAGGGCTTCTCGATCACCGCTATGGCCCAGCTGGGTGGAGTGGTCTACGGCTTGGCGACGGTGACCTGCTTGGCCGGCGGGTGGCTCGCCGATCGGTGGATCGCGACCGGGGCCAGGACCAGCCGCGTCCGTTTGACGATGATGTGCTCGGTCGGTCTCGCCTGGTTCGTGTGCATGATGGTGTGCGCGCTTGGAAATGCGACATTCGCCATTGCCGGCCTGCTCATGTCCGCGCTACCGATGGGGCTGGCTGGCTTCAATCTCTACACGATTGGTCAAACTCTTGCCGGGCCCCGAGCTGCCGGCAAGTGGATGGGCATCCAGAATGCGATCGGGAACCTCGCGGGCATCGTAGCGCCGGTCGTGACCGGCATGCTCGTAGATTGGACGGGTCGATATACGTTGGGATTTCTGGTGACGGGCGTGGTTGGCGTGGCGGGGGCCGGAAGCTGGTACGTTCTGGTGCGTCAGGTCGAGCCGATCGCCTGGTCCGCGATCGCGCCCAACATCGCGGCGGCGCCTGCTTAGGACCCGCTCAATGCTTGCGCTTGTGCAACCTTCGAATCCCCGGTGAATTGGCGAAAAATCAGTGCGACGTAACCGCAAGTCTCCAATTTCCCGCTCCGCGACGGAGCAGTTCGGCGCAGCCTATTTCCGCAAGTTCTATCTGTCGTCGGCCACGCGCGTGGTGTCGGGCGCGGAAATGCGCACGCGCGCGCGCTTGATCGGCGCCATCCTCGCGCAAGCTTCGATCCCGGTGCGCAACATACTGGACGCCGGATGCGGTATCGGACTCCTGCGCAAGCCCTTCGCGGAAGTCTGGCCGCGCGCCGCGTACACAGGGCTCGATGCGAGCGAGTACCTGTGCGCGCGTTACGGCTGGACCTTGGGGTCCGTCGTCGATTACGCGGCGCGCGCCCCGAGCGATCTCGTCGTCTGCTACGACGTCCTGCAGTACCTCGACGATCGCTCGGCCGGACGCGCGATCGCCAATCTCGGCCGCCTCACGCGCAGCGCGCTCCATTTTTCCGCCTTGACGCGCGAGGACTGGCGAGACAATTGCGACCGCAGGCTCACCGATCGTGCCGTCCATTTGCGGCCGGGGGAGTGGTACCGGCGGCGGCTGCGCCGCCAGTTCTTCTACCTGGGATTCGGCATGTGGCTGCGCAAGGGCGAGCGGCCCCTGCTCTGGGATCTGGAGCGTTGCAGCGGCTGAAACAGCGTGTCGACTGCGCAACCTGTCGGGCGCGCGGCCGGCGACTCACAGCGCGGCTTGCGTCCAATCCACCAGCGCGTTGTGCACGCTGTCACCGACGCCGGCCCCCTCCCGCGCGTCATTGATCAGAGACACGACGACATAGACTTTCCCCGAGCCGCCTGTGACGTAGCCGGCAATTCCGCTAACCCCATCGAGATGGCCGGTCTTGAGGCGCGCAGATCCGGGTTGCGCGCCGTGCAGGCGCGACCGCAGGGTGCCGTCCACACCGGCGAGCGGCAGGGAGGCGACGAACTCCGGTGCGTAGCGGCTGTGATAAGCGGCGCGCAGCACGGCCGCCAGTTGCAGCGCCGAGATGCGCGCGGTGCGCGACAGTCCTGAGCCGTTGTCGATCTCCATATCCGACAGCGGAAGGCCGCGTTCTTGGGACCAGGCCGATAGGGCGCGCACTCCTTTGTCGAGGGTTGCCGGTGCGCCAAATCGCTCCGCCCCCAGCGTGAGGAACAAATGCCGCGCCATCAAGTTGTTGCTGAACTTGTTGGTGAGCCGCACCACTTCGGCGAGCGTCAAGGAGTCGAAGCTCACGAACGGGGTTGCGGTGGACGGGGCGGCTGCAATCCGCCATTTTCCCTCGAACGTGCCGCCCGATTCGCGCCATAGTTGCACGAATGTCCCGAACGCGTAGCTCGGCGCGGACAACAGCACCCGCGTGACGCTGCGTTCGGCGCACTGTGGCGACAAGAAACCCGTGAACTCCACGCGATCCCACTCGGCCGACGGAACCTCGAATGCCACGCGCGCGGCCCTGCCGCTGCAGGGGCCCGACATGAGGGCGACGCGATTGTCGATCGCGAGATTGACCGGTGCGGGTGTCGCCGCGATGTCCACGCGGCGCCCACCGGGATTCGGCACGAGGCGGAACTCGACGGACTGGAAGTTCACCATGAGTGCCGAGGGTTCCGCGTTGTAGGCCTGGTGCGGCCGCCCGTCGAACGCCGCAGGATCCTCGGTAGGCAATGCGAAGGCGGTATCGTCGATGACGATGTCGCCGCCCAGGGCGCGGAGCCCTTTCGCGCGCAGCTCGTGTACGAAGCCCCACCAGCGATCCAGGGTCATGTAGGGGTCGCCGCCGCCCTTCAAAATCAGATCGCCGTCCAGCACGCCGTCCGCGAGCGCGCCCTGCAGGAGCGCCTGCGTGTGCCACGTATAGGCCGGCCCTAACGAATCGAGAGCGGCGAAGGTCGTCACGACTTTGATGGTGGAGGCGGGGCTGCGCGGCGTGTCGGGATTGAAACTGGCCGCGATCTGTCCGGACTCGACGTCGAGCACCACGAAGCTCACCGCGGGCGATGCGATGCGCTCGGCGGCGATGGCCTCGGCGACCGGCGCGGGTGGAGCGCCCAGCGCCGCTCGACTCAGCGCGAGGAACAGACAGCAGGCGAGCGCGGCGGCCGGCGTGCGACTCATCGGATCACCACCCGGCGCCACGCGCCCGAGTGCCACCGCAAAAACAGCATGGTTCCCAGGCAGCAGATATAAATGACTGCGGCGAGCCAGCCGCCGACCGCGCCCAGTCCGTATTGCGGGAGCCAACCGACCCATCCCGCCCCCGGCTTGAACGAGAGTGCATGAGCGAGCGGCACGAACAGCGACCACGAGAGGCCCAGCACCATGAGCGACGGCAAGCGTACGTCGCCCGCGCCCCGTAGACACGCGCCGCTCGAGATGTTGAGCCCGTCGAAGATTTGATAGCCCGCGGCAATCCACAAGAGTACGGCGCTCTGCGCCACGACTTGCGCGCCCTGCACATCCGACATTTGGGTGAACCACGGCAGAAACCAGGGCCCGATGGCGGCCAGACCCACGCCGACGATCCCCATGTAGAGGACGGCCAGCAGAATGATGCCGTTGCCCGCCGTTCGCGCCCAGTCAGGCGCCTTGGCTCCGATCGCCTGGCCGACGAGGGTCGTTCCCGCCATGGCGACTCCCACGGCAGGCATGTAACAAAAGGACGTGAGCATGAGCACGATCTGGGTCGACGCGCCATCCACGTTGCCGAGCCGCACCTGCATGAGTTGGAACAGGGAGAAGCCGAGAATGTCGGCGGCCACCAAAAGTCCCATGGGAAATCCCAGAGACATCTGGCGAAGGAGCGGCAGCAGTGCGAATCGGCGGGTGAGGTGCGAGCGGTAGAGCCGTCGGTTCGCGGGGGCAAAGAACCAGGCGAAACCCAGCCCGAGTCCGCAAAGCTGCGCAGCCCCCGTGGCCCACGCCGATCCCGCGACTCCCAGGCCGAATCCGAAAATGAACAGCTGGTTAAGGACCGCGTTCGCGACCGCTACCACGAGCGTGACGCGCAGCGTGATGGTCGGACGGCCGATGCCGTTGAAGAATCCCAGGATGGCATAGAGGGCGATGCCGAGCGGCGCGCCGAGTATTCGCGGGAACCAGTATGCCAGGGCGAGATCGAGGGTGGCGGGCGGCAACCCGAACGGCGAGAACAGCGCTCGGCCGCTCGCGGCGAGCACGGCGAAAAGTGGTACCGTCAGCAGCGCGCCCCACAAGCCGGTCCAGGTGGCCTGCGAGGCGCGTGCATAACGCCCCGCTCCGTAGGCGTGGGCCACCAGCGTTTGCACGGACAGAGCGATGCCTCCGAATAGGAGTATGAAAACCAGGACCGGCCAGTACACTGCACCCATGGCCGAAGTCGCCGCGGGCGATAAGCGGCCCACGAACCAGGTGTCGGTTGCATTCAGCACGGCTTGCACGGCGCTGTTCAGCATGAACGGAAACGCGAGCCTGATCACTGCAAGGTAATCGAGCTGGGGGCGTCCGCTCGCGCTCGCGCGCTGACCGGGCAGAAGTGTATGGACCGCATCCAAGGCGCTGTCCTCGTGGGCGAAGGGGCGAGGTTACCGGCTTCGATGACAGAGATGAACATGCGGCGACAGAAATGAGCATGCGATGACTGCAATGAGCACGCGGATCGAGCGCACGTTGACGGGACCATTCCGTGCCAGGCATCTGGCTGCGGGCACCTGGCAGTTGACAGGCATCGCGGGCGCAACCGAGATCTACTTGTCCGGAGTCGACCGCGATGCGTTCGCCGTGCTCCACGGCGCGACGCCGAGCGCAGTTACCGTCGCCTGGTCCGGCGCCGGCGCCGCCGTCACGCTGCTCTCCTCCGGCGCAAGCAAGCAATTCAGATCGCGCACTGCAACGATCCACGAGCCGCGTCCGCAGCTCTACCGGGGACTGCCGCTGGTGGTGCTGGACGATGCCGCGAGACGGTTCTGGCGGCGCGTGTTTTGGCTCGCGCGCCTCCCCGGCGGCCGGCGCCTGCTGCGCTGGATCGCGCAGCGTACGCGGGGCGGCTAGTCCGGCGGCCGGACCTGCATCACGGGCCTGTGGGGTTATTGTCAACAATGTAGGCGTCAGTCCTACAAATTGGCATATGTAAGGGATGAAGTGCGACGCCCATCAAGGCCCGCCGGGTTCGTTTGGCCCAAATTCACCGAGCTTTCCTTGGTTAGTCCGTACCCTGAAAGGGCGCTCTGTGCTGGATGCAAAATCTGTCGGCATCGTGTCGGAAACGACCGTAACCACATTCGATCATTACGGTCGACTCTTCCGCATGCTCATGCCCAGCCTGAAGGGGATGGTGTTGCACGATGGCTTCGGCGAACTGCTGTGGACCTCGGATGACTGGGATGTGGAGGAGAAAGCCGATCTGGTGAAGGACGCGATCGCCAACGCCATTACGGATCCGGCGGAGTTTCCGGGCGTGGTGCGCATCGACGCCGACCGCGCGATATATTCGTTCGCAATCCGCTCGGAGCAAGTGGAGCTTTACGGTGTCGTTTCGCTCCAGACGCGCCTGACGAGTGCGCGAACCGAGGCGCGGCCGCTGTCCTATTTGCGCCAGATTTTGCAGCCCGCGTTCGAGTGCCTGCGCCGCGAGCTCAGCTTGCGCGCGCAGCTCGGCTCGCGCGAGCGCGACCTCGGCGTTCGCGAGCGCGATCTGTCGCTCATGCTCGAGATGTCCTCGAATCAGACCGCGACCGGTGATGCCGACGAGTTCGACCTCATCTTGAAGACTGCTCTCGAGCACATGGGGTGCGCTCTTGCCGCGCTCTGGGTGCCGGACAAGAACATCGGCATGTCCTTGACTCGCAGCGGGCATCCGATGTCGGAGGAATCGCTGCAGCGTGCGAAGCAGCATCTGATGGCCTGGATCCAGCTGCAGCAGCGCACGATCATCGTCAACCAGACCTCGAAAGTCGCGGGCGAAGGTGCCGCGCCTTTCAAGATCCTCGCATGCCCCGTGCGCCACCCCTCTGAGCGCGTAATGGGCGTGCTGGCGCTGTTCAATCCAGCGAGCGCGCATGACTTCGATTCGTATCAGACGCGGGTCGCGGAGCTGCTGGCGAAGAAGGTCACTGTCATCATCCAGGCGCAGTACGATGCGAGTACCGGGCTGATGACCCGCCACGCGTTCGAGCGCCAGGCCGCCTCGTTGCTCGGCTCGGCCGGCGAGCCGGAGCAGCATTGCATTTTGTACCTCGACATCGACCGGTTGCACGTCGTCAACGAGACCTTCGGCATGCATGTGGGCGACGATGTGATCGCGAGCGTGGCGGAGTGCGTGGCCCGCTGTGTCGTGCCGCCGGCCCTGTCGGCGCGCATCTCCGGTGACCGGCTCGCCGCGCTCATCCCGAACGCGGGTATTGCCGCAGCCACTGCCATCGCAGAGAACATCCGCGCGGCGGCGGCGGCCATCGTGCCACGCGCCGGTCAGGGATCGTTCGAAGTGTCGGCATGCATCGGCGTCGCGCCGGTGGGGCGCTCCGAGAATGCGCTTGCGCATGCGCTCGCGACGGCGGAGATTGCCTGCAAGGCCGCCAAGGACCGCGGCCGGAACCGGGTCGAGGTATTCCAGGACTCCGACCAGAGCATCATCCGCCGCCACACCGACCTGCTCATCGTGGGCAAGCTGCGCAACGCGCTCGCCCACGACAGCTTCCGGCTCGATGCCCAGCCCATCCTGCCGCTGCGCGGCAACTACGGGCGGCCACGCTTCGAGCTCCTGATCCGGATGCTCGGCGATCGCGGCGAGGTGATTCCGCCAGGCAAATTCCTCTCCGCGGCGGAGCGCTACCAGCTCATGCCGACCGTCGACCGCTGGGTCGTGAGTCGTGCCTGCGAACTGCTGAGTGCCCATGCCGCCTCGGTAGGCGAGGATATTGCGCGCTTCGCGATCAACTTGTCCGGGCAGTCGCTGCAGGATGAGACGTTCCTGCCGTTCGTCGAGGATACGATCAAGAATTCCGGCCTTTCGCCGAACGTGCTGTGCTTCGAGCTGACCGAGACGGCTACGGTAGGGAACCTCGAGCGCGCGCAAAGCTTCCTGCGGGCGCTGCAGGACCTGGGCTGCCAGTTCGCACTGGACGATTTCGGCACCGGTGTGAGTTCGCTCGCTTATCTCAAGGACTTGTCGGTCAACTATCTGAAGATCGACGGCAGCTTCGTGCGCGACTCGATCACCAACACGCGCAGCGAGTCGATGATCAAGGCCATCGCGCAACTTGCCAAGGTGATGTGCATCGAGACCGTGGCCGAATACGTGGAGACGGATCCGTTGCGGGCGCGCATGGCAGACCTGGGCGTCGATTACGGACAGGGATTCGCCATGGGCAAGCACCAGCCGCTGGAGCAGCTGCTCGAAGAACTGGCCGTGTTCGAGGCCACCGTCAACGATTGGGACGGCGCCGCGCCGGCGCGGCCGGCTCCAGACCGCACCCCGATTCCCGTGCTCGCCTCCTGAAGTCACGCCGGCGCGAGCCGGTGTCGTCCTCGGTCCTACACACACTCGTACCAAATGGCTCTTGGTTAGCCGCACCGAAGGTGGCCGAATATCCCCTGGTGGCCACCTTCGACTAAGCACACGAGGCATTCATGTTGATTCTCACTCGACGCGCGGGAGAGGCATTGCGGATCGGCGATGAGATCGAAGTGACCGTCATGGCTGTGAACGGCTCACAGGTCCGCATCGGCATCAACGCACCAAGGAACATCGCGGTCGACCGCGAGGAGATCGCCGAACGCAAGCGCCGCGATCGCGAGGCCATCGCGGCGGGGGCGAAGCCTGGCGTGCCGAAGGTGACGCTATCTTCGATGCCCTTAGGCGCGATGGCGTCGATACGCCGGAGCGGTAGCCGGGGACCTTCGGGTTGAGGGTTTGCAAGGCTCCGGGTTCCCGTTAGACTTGGGGCTATTCGAAGCGCGAGTCGACTCGATCGTCGCAACGCGCGACGCCCAAGGACACGATGACGGCAACGGCTCTCGAGGCACCTGAGCTGGCGGTTAACTGCTGGTTCAATACGGATCGTCCCCTCAACCTGGCCGGGCTGCGGGGTCGAGTGGTGGCGTTGGTCGCCTTCCAGGCCCTATGTCCACAGTCCGTCGCCGTCGCCATCCCGCAGGCGAAACGCATCCATGAGACGTTCGAGCCCAATGACGTCGCCGTGATCGGATTGCACGCCACGTTCGAGCATCACGAGGCGTACGGTCACGCGACGCTCAAGGCCTTCATTCAGGAATATCGCCTCAAGTTCCCGATCGCGCTTGACGCCGCCAGTACAGCCGGCCCCATTCCGCAGACGATGGACCGCTATAACATGCGGGGTACCCCGAGCCTGGTGCTGATCGACCGGCAGGGGCTGATTCGCAAGCACGCCTTCGGTCCCGCAGAGGATCTGCGCATCGGAGCGGAGATCGGTGCACTCGCCGCGGAGGAGCCCGCGGTGGCTCGAGCGGCCAAGAGCTCGGCCGCTTGATCAACGCCCGAGAGAGAAACGAATCCGGATCCGCGCACGCGTGGCGACCGCCTTGGCGTCACGCACGAGCGGCTTGAAACGCCACTGTAATAAAGCCGCGCTTGCCGCCGCTTCGAAAACCCCTGACGGGTTCGCCGCGTTCACCGCCACGTCCTGAACCGCACCGGTATCGGTCACGGTAAAGTCGAGGTCGACCCAGCCCTCGACGCCATTCTTCTCGGCCCTCGGCGGATACTGAGGCTGCACTGATTTGACCAGGGTGAGCTGGCTCGCCGTGATCACATCGGTCATGAATGCGCGGCGCGTGAGGGCCGCGTCGAGATCGTGTCGCACGGCATCCGCTTGCGGCGAGGTGTACCCGAGGGCGGCCGCATGGTCGAGCCAGTCGCGCGCCGCGTCGTACTGCTGCGCGTTCATGCTCGCCAGCCCCTTGGCAACGAGCCGGCTGCCGAGATCGTCGGTGAGGGCCGGGAGTCCTACGTACTGTGCATCGAGCTTGCGCAACGCGAGCAGGTAAAACTGGGCGTTGTCGTTCTCCGGCTCAATCAGCCGGTCGCTGGCAAGGCTCTGGCGTGCGGATTTCAAAAGCTCCAGCGCCGCCGCGTCGGTGGCGCTGGGCGCGGTGGTGGCGACCGGCGGGGCGGTGGTCGCCGTCACGGCGGGAACAGCCGGGGCCGGGGCCGGGACTGCGGCCGCGGGAGCGGGGACCGACGAGGTGTTGATCGCAGCGGCCGTCGCGACGGGGGCTGCCTCCGTCGCCGGGTTTGCGGGCGGGGTTGACGCCGCGCGAGGCGGCGACGCCTTCGCCAGCTCGCGAGCTCGAGCGAGCTCCGTCGCCAGCTGGGCGACGCGTTCGGTGGCGATCCCGGCCTTACGGGCCGCCTCGATCGTGGAGGCGGCTTCGTCGAGCCGTTGCTGGTCGAGCGCAGCCCGCGCCCGGGCGAGCAAGCGCTCCTGCGCCTCCATCAAGACACTTTTGACGGCGGGGACGGGTTGCCCGAAGACGGGCGGTGCCATGGATGCGGGCGGCTGCTCGGATGCCATGCCTGCGCTGACATCGGCCTGCTCAACACGGCTGTGGTGCAGGAACCAACCGGCCGTGAGCAGCACCGGGACAGCCGCGACCGTTGCGCCGATCAGCATGCGCCGCGGCGGACGGGGCGCCCCTGCCGTGGGCGCGGCGACCTCGACGGTCCGGCGCCGCTGATCGTCGAAGCGCTTGACCGCAGCATCGGCGAACAGCCGGGCTCGCGCGGGCGATAGCGGCTTGTGGATGAATCGATAGATCGAGCCGTCGCTGATCAGCCGGGCGAGCTCGGTTTCCGATTCGCGATTTCCGGCCACGACGACCACCAGATCGGGAAATTGGCGCTTGATGTCGGCGATGAAGCGCGCGGCAGCCTCGTTGAGTGCTTGGACGTCGAGCACCAGGATACCGACGCCCCCCGCCACCAGGAGATCGCTGATCTTGTCCGAGGACAGAACGTGCCAGAGCCGCCGTGCAGCCCCCACGCCCTCGCGCAAAGTCTGCAGGAACGCCTCGTCCGCGGTCAGTACGACCAGCTCGACGATGTCGCTCGCGAGGCTGAAGCGCAGCGCGGCCAACGCACGGCTCTCATCCTCGGACGCTAGCACCGGATCTGTCCTTGCATCGCTTATCCTGAGGCTGGAGTTTCCGATCGTCGCCGGCGCCGCCCCGTAGTCGGGTTGCCAATTGGGCACGGCTAGTGTCATTGCGCGGGCGACGCTATACGATACGGCCTCTGGTGCGGCAGGCAACCGATGCTGCACCGCGTTAGGCATTTTCTGTGAACTGGCACACATTTGGGGGACGGGGCGCGATGGCAGGGCGATGCTGAGCGAATCCATCGGTTTGCAGAGCACGCTTCCGCTCGATCAGCGAATCGCGCTGGAACAGCTCCTGTTCTTCAACTCCAACCAGCATCGCGTGCGGGTGGGCATTCAGCAGTCCATCGAAACCTATGGCGTGCCCGAGATTCACGAGCATGACGGCGGCCTGTCCGTGCGCGTCGGCGACATCGGCGGCGTGCAGACAATTTTCGCGGTCAGCGACACGGGGCGGCCCATCGGTGTGGCGGTGTTCGTCCGCTTGGCGAGCGACCGCTTCGTGGTCTTGCATCTCGGTGTCCAACCGCGCACTGCCGCGACCGCCGAGATGAACACGCGGGTGCTGCTCAAGCTGATGCATGAGATCCGAAGCGCCGCGCGCCGCGCGCAAGGCGTGGATCGCATCGAGCTGGTGTACAAGAGCCGCCACGCGGTGCGCCTGCACGTTTGAATCCGTGACTCGAGCTCAACGCCACGCTGACGGCAGGCTTCGCTGCGCTTGGTGCACGGCCGACCCGCTCTACATCGATTATCACGATCGAGAATGGGGAGTGCCGCTGCACGATGACCGACGGTTGTTCGAAATGCTCTGCCTGGAGGGCGCGCAGGCCGGCTTGAGCTGGCTCACGATTTTGCGCAAGCGGGACACCTACCGTCGAGCCTTCGACAATTTCGATGCAGAGCCGATGGCGCGTTACGGCGCCGCCGAGCGCAGACGCTTGTTGAAGGATGCCGGCATCGTGCGCAACCGCCTGAAGATCGACGCCTTCATCACGAACGCGCGGGCCTATCTCGAGATTGCCGACCGCCCGGGCGCATTTGACGCCTATATCTGGAAATTCACTGACGGGCGCGTGCTGCGCCGCCGGCCGCTGGATTTGAGTGCGATTGCGACCGCCACGCCCTTGAGCGAGGCGATGAGCAAGGATCTCAAGCGCCGCGGCTTTCGTTTCGTCGGTTCGACCATTTGTTACGCATTCATGCAAGCCGTAGGGATCGTCGATGAACATCAACGCAATTGCTGGGTCACCAAGCGCGCGATATGAACACTCGCGCCGGCGCGCACCGCTGCTGACGGGCGCTGCGGCATGGCTGCTGACGGCGGCCGCTGTCTGTGCGTCCGCCGCCGCGCCCGTGACGAAGCCCGACTTCAAGCCCATCGACGTGTTCGATTTGCAATGGGTTTCGGACCCGCAGATCGCGCCCGACGGCCGCAGCATCGCCTACGTGCGGATGAGCATGGACATCAAAACCGATCGTCCGCAGCGGGTCATCTGGCTCACCGGCGTCGACGGCAAGAACACGCGTCCGCTGTCGGATGCCGCCGCGTCAGGCATGCCCCGCTGGTCTCCCGACGGCACACGCATCGCCTATCTCTCCGCGGCGAGCGACGGCTCGACGCAGCTGTTTGTGTATTGGTTCGGCAGCAACGTGTCCGCCCCGATCAGCCATTTCACGGAATCGCCGACGAGCCTCGCGTGGTCTCCGGATGGCCGCTGGCTCGCCTTCACGATGCCCGCGCCCGCGGAGCGAAAACCCTTGAAGGTCGAGCTGCCGCAGGCGCCCAAGGGAGCCTCCTGGGCCGACCCGCCCAAGCTCATCGATCGGGTCGTGTATCGGATCGATGGGGAGGGCTACTTGCCGGCGAGCTTCAATCAGCTGTTCGTGATTCCGACGGACGGCGGCGCGGCGCGCCAGCTCACGCACGGCGACTTCGACCATGACGGTCCTGCGGCATGGAGTTCCGACAGCAATGCGGTCTACGTCTCCGCCAACCGACGGCCGGATGGGGACTACGAGCCGCTCGACAGCGAGATCTATCGCGTGGATCTTGCGGATTGCTCGATGCATGCGCTCACCGATCGGCGCGGGCCCGACACACACCCGGTGGTATCTCCCGACGGCAAGCACATCGCCTATCTTGGCTTCGACGATCAGCGGCTCGGTTATCAGCGCACCCAGCTCTATGTGATGGACGCGGATGGTGCTCATTCGCGGTCATTGACGACCGCACTCGACCGCGACGCCGGTGAGCCGCAGTGGAGCGGCGACGGCAAGCACATCTTCTTCGAATACGGCGACCGCGGAACGATCAAGCTCGCCAGCATCGATATGACCGGAAACGTGCACACGCTCGCGGCCGATGTGGGCGGTGCCGACGTGACGCGACCGTATACCGGCGGATCCTTCACGGTGGCGCGCAACGGCCGCTTTGCGTACATGCAGGCCTCGCCCGCCGCCCCACCGGCCCTCGCCACCGGCAGCGATGCGCGCGACATTTCCACGCTGACCGCGCTCAGCGCGAACCTGCTGGGTCAGCGGACCCTCGGCGCCGTCGAGGAAATCGATTTCGACTCCTCCACGGATGGCCGCAAGATCCAGGGCTGGATCGTGAAGCCGCCGCACTTCGATGCCGCGAAAAAGTATCCGCTGCTGCTGGAGATTCACGGCGGGCCGTTCGCAGCCTACGGCGCGAGTTTCGCGGCGGAGCATCAGTTGTACGCGGCGGCCGGCTACGTGGTGCTGTACGTGAATCCGCGCGGCAGCACGGGCTATGGCGAGGAATTCGCCAATCTCATTCATCATGACTATCCCGACAAGGACTTCGATGACCTGATGTCGGGCGTGGACGCCATGCTCGGCAAAGGATACGTCGATGCGAGCAGGTTGTTCGTAACGGGTGGTAGCGGAGGCGGTGTGTTGACGGCTTGGATCGTGGGGCACACCGACCGGTTTCGTGCCGCGGTGGTGGTCAAGCCGGTGATCAACTGGACGAGCTTCGTGCTCACCGCCGACATGAGCAACTACTTTTACCGCTATTGGTTCGCAGGCTTTCCGTGGGACGAGGAGCAGGTGTATTGGAAGCGCTCGCCGCTCGCCTACGTGGGCAACGTTCATACGCCCACCATGCTCATGACGGGCGAGTCCGATTACCGCACGCCCTCCGGCGAGGCGGAGCAATTCTATGAAGCGCTCAAGCTACGCCGGGTCGATACCGCGCTGGTGCGCGTGCCGCACGCGCCGCACGACATTTCGTCCCGCCCGAGCCTGCTGATCGCGAAGGTCGCCTACGTTCTCGGCTGGTTCGCTGCGCACGATGCAGGCTCAGCGCACGACCCGGGCGTGTCCCACGCCGCGGACGCTTCGGGCGACTAGGTCAGGTTGCCTGGTAGCGTTTACCGACCTCGTACGCGCGAACGGTCGCCGGGCGGCAGCCGATGGCCGCGAACCAGCGAGTGAGATTCGGGAAGTCGGCGAGCTTCTGACCCTGCGCCTCGTGCGGCACGATCCACGGATACGCCGCCATGTCGGCTATCGAGTACGCACCCGCCACGAACTCGCGGCCGGCGAGGCGACGGTCCAGCACTCCATAAAGGCGGTTGGTCTCCTTGACATAGCGCTCGATGGCATAGGGAATTTTTTCCGGCGCATGGCGTGAGAAGTGATGGTTCTGGCCCGCCATCGGCCCGAGGCCGCCGACTTGCCAGAACAGCCACTCGAGCACCTCGGCGTGGCCGCGCGCGTCCTCGGGAATGAACTGTTCGGTTTTTTCCGCCAGGTACACGAGAATCGCGCCCGACTCGAACACCGAGATCGGCTCGCCGCCGCCGGTCGGGGTGTGATCCACGATCGCCGGCATCCGGTTGTTGGGAGAGATGGTCAAGAATTCGGGCTTGTGCTGCTCTCCTGCGCCGAGGTTCACGGCGATCACCCGATAGGGCAGCCCCGCCTCTTCCAGAAACATCGTGATCTTGTGTCCGTTCGGCGTCGGCCAGTAGTAGAGATCGATCATGGTCTTTCCTCGGGTGGGTCGAGAGGCAGTCTATGCTTGCGCAGAAACGCGATGTCGACATCCTCCTCGCGGGGCGCGGCCCGCATCTCGGCGATGCGCTCGCGAGCCATGGCATTCCTCAGCCAGGGCAACCCGTCATCCAGGTTCGCGCTCGTCTCGCGCCACTCCAGCACGCGACGCCGCTCGGCGAGCGTGCGCGCCTCCTTGCCGTCGGCGAGCACGAGATGCTTCTCGATGTGCAGGCCGACGATCTGCGCCGCGACGGTGTCCGCGCGCTGCATGACCCGGGCAAGCTTCAGGCAGCTCTCGCGCCGCTCCACGTTCGCCGGATCGCGGCAGGCGTTCGTTACCGCGCTGAGCGGCGGGGTAATCTCGTCGCCCGCGACCAGCAAGGCCTCGCTCAGGCGGGCGAGATCCGAGTTCAGATACCCGGGCGGCAGATCACCGCTCGCGTGTTTCAGCCCGTCGAAGAGGAGCACAACGGTGGGATTCCAATAGAAGTCGAAGCGCGAGCCCTCGGCCATGTCCGAGAGGATGCGGTCGATTTCCGCCGGATCATTGTCCTTTTGCACGGCCGCGAGCGTCGGCAGCCAGACCGCACCGTTGTCCGCATCCACCCAGCGCAGCGTAGTCGCCGCCTCGCGGATGTCGCATCCGGCCGAGCTCGCGCACAGCTGCAGCCGCAGCCAACCGATGCTCGGGCTCTGCGGATCAAGCTCGCTGGCGCGAGCCGCGAGATCCACGGCGGCGCTGCGCGCCGCCGGCTCGGCTCGCGCTCTCGTGCCCAATGCGACGAAGCACAGCGCGGCCGCCGTCGCGAGCGAGCGCGCATCGCCGCGGCGGGCAAGCGCCCGCGCCGCGTCGGCCCGCCAGACGGCATACCGAGCCGCACCCGGCGCGATTGTGCACTCGAGGGAACCGGCACCGAGCGCCAGCGCCGAATGCATCCACACCAGCGCCAGGGCCTGCAAGCCTCGCTTCATCATGATCGGGCGTCCGGACGCAGACCTACGGGATCCTGGCGCGGCTGCTCGCCGTGAGACCCGCCGTGATCGCCAGCCGCATGGCGTCTTCCACCGATATGTCGAGCGGTTGGATGAGCTCGCGCGGCAGATAGACCGTGTATCCGCCGAAGGCATAGCTCATCGGAAAGTAAACGGTGACGAGGTCGCGGCCGCCGTGCGCCTCGAGTACCGCCGGCGCGTCCTCGCGCGTGACGAAACCAATCGCGTGCACGTTCGCGAAACGCGCGAGCACGACTCGCTGCAGATCGCGCTTCTCGCCGCTGCCAGAAGGCAACAGGCTCACCACGTCGCGAAAGCCGCCGTACAAAGTTTTCACGAACGGGATGCGCCCCAGGAAGTCATCCCAGTACTTCAACAGGAGCTTGCCGGCGTAGGCGTTGACGAGGCTGCCGACGCCGAGCAGCAGCACGAACCCGGCGATCAGCCCGAGGCCCGGCCAGTAATGCTCAGGACTCACGATACCGAGCGCAATGAGTGCGCGGCGCAGCCACCCCTCGACGGTATGGACCAGCCACCAGATGACGTAAATGGTGAGCGCCAGCGGCAGCACCGTCACGAGCCCGCTCATGAAGAGGACGAAGATTTTTCTCATGCGCCCATCATAAACGATGAGGCTGCTATTGCTGGCGCGGCAGCACGAATCGCAAGCCTTGATAGTTCAGCACGACGCCGTCGCGGCGGATGCGCTCGAGCACGGGGCCCTCGGCGAGGGTCGCGCCCTCGCGGTACTTGCGCATATTGATATAGACGAATCGCTCGGACGGCTGCGTGGCGTAAACGTGCACGTCCAAGTGCAGATTGGCCAGCGCCGGCTGGTCGGAGACGTTGATTTCGTTGATCGAGGGCAACACCTCGTTGTCGGCGGGATTGCTGTCGGTCAGTACCGGATCGGGGGGGGCGCTCGCGGCACGATGAGTTGCACCCTCGCTGCTCGCGCCGGCATGGCCGGAGCGGCGCGCGGCCGCCGGATAATCCTGCGCAGGCGGAATCTCGGGCGCGTAAACGGGGGGCGCCGCGTCCATCGGACTGAAGTGATCGGGAGCGGCGCTCGCGGAGGCCGTGCCGGTTGGCGCCGGTGCACGCGTCGCGGCGGCAGTCATCGCCGCCGTCGCGGGCGTATCCTGCGATGCGGTTATGGGTGCGCTTGCCGCCGCCGCCGGCGATGCGGCTGCAGGCGGCGCCTTTGCGGTTGCGGTCGGCGGCGTCGGGCTCGGTCCGGCTCCGGCTCGCGCGCCGCCGCGTGTCAACACGACGGCGAGAATCACCAGATTGACCACGAGCAGTGCGATGAGCGCCGCGGCCCAAAGCGGAAATTTCGCGCGCGGCGGCAGGGGGCGTGAATCCATCAAGCCGGGAATGGCTTGGCGCTGGCGCTCGACCTCGGATTTTTTCAACGCATCGAGAATGAATGACATGGGGGTCCTAGCTGCGCGGTGCGGCTTGCATGAGAAGCGGCGAGCCCGGCTCGGCGAGTGCCGTGTCCAGCACCACCTGCGTCTGCAGGCCCGCGATTCCGTCGACATTCAGGCGGTGCTCACGCTGGAAGTTCTGTACGGCGATCGCGAGGTCCTGGTCGTAGATGTCGTCCGAATCCGGATCGGAGGCAGCGCCGTGCAGGGCATTGAGACTGCGCCGCAGCCACCTGACCTCGTCGCCGCGCATACCGAGCGACAGCTGGCGCGTGCGTGGAGTCTTCGGTTTCCAAACCAGGGTAAATTCGCCAAACCAATCGCGCGACAGCTCGTCGATCGGGACGCGCACGTTGTGCTCCCCGAGGTCGAGGGTGGCGTACGAGTCGTCGAGTGCCGACAAAACGACGCGGTAGCGCTGGCCCCGATCGTCGTTCAGGGTGAGGATCGCGGGCCGGTTGAGGGCGCGCACTTGCGCCCATGAGCCGCGCTGATCGAGGCAGGCGAGTCCGGCCTTCTGCGCCTGGCCGCAGGGATCGTGATCGTCCGCCATCGCCGTGCCCCAGAGCGAGAGGAGCCGCCGGAAGGCTGCCGCGTCGCTGGTGTCGGCAGAGTTCGAGGCGAGCAATCCCTGGAGCGGCCGTGGCGTTTCCGCGGGCGCCGCCGGGGTCGTCGTCGTGGCCGCGGCCGCCGTCACGGGCGCTTCGGCGCGCGCCGCGGCCGGCGGTGTGGCCGCCGGCGTATTGCTTGCCGACCGCAGTCCCGGCGGCGGATTGTGCCAGACCGTGATGCCGGCATACACAACGACCGCCACGCCCGCGAGTGTGATCGCCGCGGCGACCCAGCCGAGCCACAGCGGCGCAAAGCGCCGGTCGTAAACTTCGCTCGCGGCACGTCGCACGAGCGCCGGCGTGACCTCGCGCCTCTCCAAGGTATAGGCGCCGAGCAATGCTCGATCGCAGCACACGTTGATGACGCGTGGAATGCCGGAGGACAGGCGATACACTTCGCGCAGCGCCGCGGGCGTGAAGATCTCGCCGGCGGCTCCGGCAACCCGCAGCCGGTGACGCACGTATTCCTGCGTCTCCTGTTTCGACAGCGGACTCAAGTGATAGCGCCCGGTGATGCGCTGGGCGAGCTGGCGCAGCTCGCTGCGGTCCAAGAGCTCGCGCAGCTCCGGCTGGCCGATGAGGATGATCTGCAGCAGCTTCTGCGTGGCGGTCTCGAGGTTGGTAAGCAAGCGGACTTGCTCGAGCACGTCGGCGGAGAGGTTCTGCGCCTCATCGACGATGACGATGACGCGCCGGCCGTCGCTGTGGGCGGCGAGCAGCCGGGCGTTGAGAGCGTCGACCATCTCCTTGGCGCTGGTCCGGTCCGCCTCGTCCAAGCCGAGCCCGAGTTCCTCGCAGATGGTGAGCAGGAACTCGGTGGCGGTCACGCGCGGATTGAGAATCACCGCGACGTCCGCGTGCTGCGGGACGCGCGACAGGAGCGTGCGCACGATCGTGGTCTTGCCGGTGCCCACCTCACCCGTCAGCTGAATGAAGCCCCCCGCCTCGTTGATGCCGTAAAGCAGATGCGCCAGCGCCTCCGCGTGACGCTCGCTCAGGTACAGATAGCGCGGGTCCGGGGTGATCGCGAAGGGCTTTTCGATGAGGCCGAAAAAGCTCGTGTACATGGCGGGGCGATAATACCAAGCTCAGCCGCGGCGCGGACCGGAGCCGGAAGAGGAGCGCGGCAGAAGGCTGGCACGCGTAAGAACCCCTGAGCCGAAGCGGTCGCGGATACCGTCGATGGCGCAGTCGAGCCGCGAGTCTCGGGCGGAACTCGCGGCAAACAGATCCGGCTGGCGCACGGCCGACAGGTCGCCCGTGCCGACGCCGAGCAATCGCAATGCGACATCCCGGCGTCCGGCAAGCCACGTCCGCAACAGTCGCTGCGCGGCCACGCACACAGCGGAGCTGTCCTGCGTCGGCGGCTCGAGGACGCATTGGCGGGTAAACGTCGTGAAATCGGCGCGCCTGATTTTCACGGTCACGCGTCCGGCGAGGAGACCCGCGGCGCGCAGGCGCGCGGCCGCCCGGTCGGCGAGTGCCGTCAAGCGCCGCTCGAGCACGGCGGCGTCGCGAATGTCCTTGTCAAAAGTCTCCTCCGCACTGATGGATTTCTCCTCACGATCGGGCACCACCGGCCGCTGGTCGCGGCCCGCGGCGCGCGCCTGCATGGCCTTGCCATGCTTGCCGAAGGCGCGCCACAGTTGCTCATCGCCCGCCCGCGCGACGTCGCCGAAGGTTTTGAGCCCGCTTGCCTGGACGGCGGGCAACGACTTGGCGCCGACTCCGAAAAGCCGCTCGACGCCCAAGCCATCGAGCACCTCGTGGAGATTGTGCGGCCCGATACAGAACAAGCCGTCGGGCTTGTCCAAATCCGAAGCGATTTTGGCCAGCGACTTATTGGGTGCGATTCCGACCGAGGCGGTAAGTTCAGTCACGGCGCGAATCCGGCGCCGGATCTCGGCGCCGACGACGGCCGGCTCACCGAACAAACGCGCGCTGCCGGTCACGTCCAGAAACGCCTCGTCGAGCGACAGCCCCTCGACCAGTGGCGTGAACTCGTGGAATATCGCGAAGACCTGTGCGGAGACTTCTTTGTAACGCGCCATACGCGGCGTCACGCAGATGGCGTGCGGACAACGACGCAACGCTTCCCCCATCGGCATGGCCGAGCGCACGCCGAAGCGGCGCACGGCATAGCTCGCCGCGGCGACGACACCGCGGCCGGCCGTGCCGCCGACGATCAGCGGCTTGCCTTTGAGCTCCGGACGATCCCGCTCCTCGACCGACGCGTAGAACGCGTCCATGTCCACGTGCAGAATCGTCCGCACGCAGGACCCTATTGCACTGTGATGGTGATTTTCTTCGAGTGCAGCGGCGGATCGAAGGACATGTGCTGGTAGTCGGCGAACAGCAGCTCGAGCGTGTGCTTGCCCGGAGGCAGCGTGAGCGTGGTCTCCGTTTGTCCCTTGCCGAAGTGCAGTATCTTGTCGGTCGCCGGCAACGGAGCACTCAGGTTGAGGTCGCCGAGGTCGGTATCCACCAGCAAGTGATGGTGCCCCGAGTTGTCGGCCTGAGTGCCGGCGGGCGCGATCGTCATACCCTTCAAGCCGAATTTCACCACCACGGGATTCTGCACGGTTGCGCCGTTCTTCGGCGAGATGAAATACACCTTCGCTCCGGCCGGCGCGCCGGCGCGCGGCTGCGCGAAAGCAGCCGCTGCAAGCACAGCACACGCGACACCTAGAATAAATCGATTCATGGTAAGCCCCCCTGTTGCGATCAGATCAGATCCTTGACGCCGTCGCGCTCCTCGCTCAGCTCGCGATGCGTGAGCTGCATCTTCTCGCGACTGAACGCGTCGATTTTCAGTCCTTTGACGATGGCGTACTTGCCGCCCGTGCAGGTGACGGGATAGGAATAAATCACGCCCTCCGGAATATCGTAGCTGCCGTCCGACGGCACGGCCATGCTGACCCAGTCCGCATCGCGGCTGCCGAGCACCCAGTCGTGCATGTGATCGATGGCAGCGGACGCGGCGGATGCGGCCGACGACGATCCGCGCGCCTTGATCACGGCTGCTCCGCGCTGCTGCACGGTCGGAATGAATGTCTGCTTGAACCAGCTTTCGCTCACCGCCGCGATCGCGGGCTTGCCGTCGACAGTCGCATGGTTGAGGTCCGGGTACTGCGTGGCCGAGTGATTTCCCCAGATGATGACTTTCTTGATGTGCGCGAGTGCCGCGCCCGTCTTCTCGCTGAGTTGCGCGAGCGCGCGGTTGTGATCGAGACGCGTCATCGCCGTGAAGCGATCGGGCGGGAGCGAAGGCGCGTTGCGTTGGGCAATCAACGCATTGGTGTTCGCCGGGTTGCCGACCACGAGCACACGCACGTCACGGCTCGCGGCCGCATCGAGCGCTTTGCCCTGCGCGGAGAAGATCTTGGCATTCTCGAGCAGCAAATCCTTGCGCTCCATGCCCGGGCCGCGCGGCCGCGCGCCGACCAGCATGGCAACCTCGCAGTCCTTGAAGGCGATTCGTGCATCGTCGGTCGCGGTTACTTTGTTGAGCGTGAGGAACGCGCAATCGTTCAACTCCATCACCACGCCCTGCACAGCCCCGAGCGCCGCCGGAATCTCGAGCAGGTTCAGATTGATGGGCTGGTCGGCACCGAGCATCTGCCCGGCGGCGATGCGAAAGGCGAGCGCATACCCGATGTTTCCGGCTGCGCCGGTGATGGTGACGGTAACTGGTTTTTTCATGGGGGAATCCTCGGCGAAGGAACGTGCAAAAGCCACAAATACTAGCTGAAGACCGGGCCGCCGCTCGCGACGTGACGAGTTTTTTCAGCGGGAACAGGGGGTTGCAGCGTGCGCAGGCGTTGTTAAAAAATCTCGCAAAAGAGCTTGCATGTAGTAGTGTTGTACATCACTATATCACCAGGTTAGTGAAACACCCCGGCACGGCCGGTAACTGCTAAAGGAGAACATCATGAACACTCGCATATCCTCGAAAGTCGCCGCCCTCGCGCTCGCCTTGCTGATCAATGGCACGGTCTTCGGTGGCGTCGCCTTCCTGTTCAGCGCAGAACGTGCCGCGGCGGCCGGTGTCACCCTGGTGGCGGCGTAAGCCGCTCCCGCAGGGCGTTCTGCTAGATTAGCGTGCTATACAGCCCCTCCACTTGGCCCGGACGCTGAGGGCGGCATGGATCCCAATTGGAATGACAACCAGCCCATTTATCGCCAGCTGCGCGATCGAATGGTCGCCCTCATCCTGGAAGGGGCGCTCAAGGAAGGCGATCCGCTGCCTTCGGTGCGTACGGTGGCCGGAGATTACCGGCTCAACCCCCTCACCGTGCTCAAGGGCTATCAGCAGCTGGTGGATGAAGGGCTGGTGGAAAAGCGTCGCGGGCGCGGCATGTACGTCAGCGACGGCGCGCGGCTGTTGCTGCTCAAGGGTGAGCGTGAGCGCTTCCTCACGGAGGAATGGCCGCAGATCCTCGCGGTCATCCATCGGCTGGGATTCTCCGCAGACGAGCTGTTCGCACAAACACCCGCGGTCACGCATCCAGCGCCGCGGGCGGACAATAAGGAGTAGCCGATAATGTCGTCCTCGCCCCTCATCGAAGCACGCGGCCTGTCGAAGCGCTACGGCTCGTTCGTCGCCCTCGATCGTGCCGACTTCGTCGTGCATCCGGGACGCATTGTCGGCCTCATCGGCCCGAACGGTGCGGGCAAGACCACGGCGCTGCGGGCGGTGCTCGGGCTCACGACTTACCAAGGCGGGCTCAGCGTTCTTGGTCGAGAGCCGTTTGCCGAGCGCGCGTTGCTCATGCGGGAGGCGAGCTTCATCGCGGACGTCGCCGTGCTGCCCGCATGGTTGCGCGTGCACCAAGCGATCGATTTCGTCGCCGGGGTGCATCCACGCTTTCGCCGCGAACGCGCCGTGGCGATGCTGGCGAAGGCCGACATCGGCACACAGCGGCGCATCGGCGAGCTGTCGAAGGGCATGAAGACCATGGTGCACCTGGCGCTCACCATGGCCGTCGATGCTCGTCTGCTCGTTCTCGACGAACCGACGCTCGGCCTGGACATCATCGCGCGGCGCAGCTTCTACGATGCGCTGGTGAACGACTACATGGACGAGACCCGCACCATCGTGATCACCACCCACCAAGTCGAAGAGGTCGAGAACTTGTTGACCGATGTGCTGTTCATCGACAAGGGACGCATCGTTCTCGATTGCTCGGTCGAAGACATCGGCGCGCGCTACGCAGCTGTCGAGGTTGCCGACGACCGCATCGCGGCCGCCCGCGAGGAGCGGCCCTTCTACGAGCGCCGTGCGCTCGGCAAGACGCTGCTGTACTTCGAGGGCGCCGATCGGGCAAAGCTCAGGGGCCTCGGCGAAGTGGGCGTGCCGAGCGTCGCCGACCTGTTCGTCGCCAAAGTCTCGGCGGAGCGCGCGGCATGAACGACTTCATCTGGTTGGTTCGCCGGGAGTTCTGGGAGAACAAAGCCATCTGGGTCATGCCGGCCTGTATCGGCGCCCTCATGATCGTGGCCGCGCTCTTCGGCACGGTGGAAGTCACCCTGCTGAACACGAGCGGCCAGCAAAGCGAGCTGGCGGCCGTGCTGTCGCTGCTCGCGGTCGGGGGTGTTTTCTGGGCGGCGATGAGCATCTACACCGTGTGGTACCTGCTCGACTGCCTGTACGCCGACCGCAAGGACCGCAGCGTCCTGTTCTTCAAGTCGCTGCCGCTCACGGACTCGGCCACGGTTTTCTCGAAGCTGTTCGTTGCACTCATCGCGATTCCGCTGGTCTATCTCGCCGCTGCGGACCTCTCCGCCCTGTTGATGGCCTTCGTGATCTCCGTGCGGGCGCGTCTCGGGTTCGGCAGCATCCTCTGGCGCCCCGAGTTGTGGCTGCAGCAGCAAGTTCTGTGGCTGTATGTGATCGCAACCGGCATTCTCTGGTATCTGCCCATCGTGGGCTGGCTGCTGCTCGTGTCGGCGTGGGCCAAGCGCGCCGTCATTCTGCAAGCGATCCTGCCGCCGCTCGCGATCATGCTGGCCGAGCATCTGTTCCTGAGGAGTCACGTCGCGAGCCTGCTCTTCAGAGATCGGCTCCTTGGCGGCAGCTACGTGGCGCTCCATCATCCGATCAACTGGTCGCTCAAGAACGGCGAGATGACGCCGGGCGTGTGGCAACTGCCGGACCCTGTGGGCTTTCTCTCGAGTGTGGATGTCTGGGTCGGCGTACTCATCGGCGCGGCCTTCATTGCGGGCGCGGTGCAATTGCGCAAGCGGCGCACCGACGCGTAACGCGCTTTTGCTTCCCGGACAAGCAGTGCAGAATAGCGCTCCGGGGACGCGAGGAGCGCTGCATGTACAAGACCAAGATTGACCTCTCCGAAAAGACTCGCCGTAACGTCATTGTCATACTCAACGATCGCTTGAGCGATGCGATCGACTTGCAGAGCCAGGTCAAGCAGGCGCACTGGAACGTCAAGGGCCCGCATTTCATCGCCCTGCACGAGCTGTTCGACAAGATCTCGGACGCCATGCTGGAGCAAATCGACGAGATCGCGGAGCGCATCACCAGCTTGGGGGGCACCGCCGAAGGGACCGTGGCGGTCGCCGCGAGGCGCAGCAAGCTGAAAAATTATCCGCTGAGCATCACCTCGGGCCGGGATCACCTGCTCTATCTATCGACACAGCTGTCGGTCTACGGCAAGTCGGTGCGCGGCGCAATCGACGCGACCGCCGAGCTGGCCGATGCGGACACGGCCGACTTGTTCACCCAGCTGTCGCGCGAGATCGACAAGTATCTCTGGTTTCTCGAGGCGCACCTGCAGGACAAGGCCTGAAGAACAACGCCGCGAAGTGGCCGGTTACGCCTCGAGCAGGTGCGCGAAGTAGCTGTTGCAGAGCCGGTTGAGCGGGTCGGTGCGCTGGCGCAGCGCCTTGAACAGCTTGACGCGATCACCGAAGGCCTTGGCGACGTGCTCGGGTTTCAACGCTCGCGACTGATTGAACGTCGGCACTCCGCCCAGCGCGGACGCGAAATCGTTGAAATCGATCAGGAACTCATCCCAGCCACGGTCTCCCGTCGAGGAGGGCTCAAGCGTGATCATGGGACCCTGGAAACTCACGCTGAAGAGCGACGAGCGGTCCTGGTGCAGGCGGCTCGCGCCGTTCACGACGTTGCAGCGATAGCCGTGCTGCTTGTGATAGGAACGGCAGAACGCGAAGTACTCGGCGAGCAGCTTAGGAAACCCGGCCTGAGGGAAGCCCCACAACGTGTAGGTATAGCGCGATCGCCAGGCCTCCTGCGGAAAGTCCCGAATCCATTCGTGCGCGTGCATGACGACGCTGCGCGCGGGGAGCGTCGCACGCAGCGCGCGCTGCACCCCGGAGACGACGGCTCCCGCGACACCGGGCGCGGCGAGCGCGCTGCCGACGGTTGAACCGAACGCCGGCAGCACATTGCGCATGACGGACTTCTTGATTTGCCATATGCCCGAGCGGCTCGTGGCCGCGCTTTCGTCGCGGGTACGGCTCTCCACGGTGATCTGGTCGTGGAACGGCGAGATGTGCAGACGCAACGCGGCACGCGAGGCAACGATCCGTGAATAGCGGGCGGCGAACTCCTTGAGCGTCAGCACCTGATAATCGATTCGGACGGGAACGAGGGGTTGAACGCGCAGCACCGCCTCGTGCACCACGCCGAGGAGGCCGAAGCTCGAGCCCAGCACTCGCATGAGGTCGGCGTTGCGCTCGGTCACGGTCATCAGCTTGCCCTGCGGCGTGACCAGCTTCAGCTCCTTCACCAGCGCCGACATCTGCGCGGGACCCTGCTCTTCCGAGGCCTGCGGCAGCGTGGTCACCGCCACGGCGCCCACCGTCATCTGCCCCATCTCTGGAGTGAGCGGCAGCTCCTGACCGCGCTCGGCCAGGCCGCGCACCAGCGCGCCGATGCGTACGCCGGCCTGCACCCGTACCTCGTCCTCGCCGAATTCGACGATTTTTCCGAGCTGGTTCAGGCCCACGGTCGTGCCGCCGTCGCCGCCGACGCAGCGGGTCTGCGAATAATCTGCGCCGACAAAGCGCACCGGCGTGGGATAGTTCTTAGTGTTGGCCAGAATGGCCGGAATTTCTTCGGCGCGCTTCGCCTGCATGACGAGTCGCGGCCGCCGATAGAGACCGGACGCGGCAGTGTCCGGACCGCGCGAACGATTCTGTACTTTGACTACCATGTTTTCCCCGTCGATTCTCGAATGATCCGTGGAAACGGTCGTTGAAAGCCGTCGCAGATCAAGGGAAAAAACGAGCCGGGGGGACGCGGAATGCGCCTGTGGCGCATCGAGAACTGGCGACCCCGCTATCGTCGAGCTTCCGAAGAAGCCCCTTAGACCGGTGGTTTTGCGTCCCCACCTTTCGGCGGGTTTGCCCTTGAACAGCCTCCCTACTATGCGAGAGGGGGGGGTGATAAGTAAAGCTTTTTTATCCCATGAGGAGCAACGTCTCGGCGTGCTCGACGGCCTCCGGCGCTCCGCACACCACGACCACGTCGCCTTCCTTGAAAATGGTGTCCGCAGCGGGGTCCCGGCCGACGATTCCGTCGCGCCGGACGGCGCTCACCGAGACCTCAGAGCCCCGCTCGGCGAGCTCCGCGATGCTCTTGCCCACCGCCCAAGCATGCGGCGGCAGCACGACACTGTGAAGCTCTTCACGGAATGCGTAATTGTCATCCAAGAATTCGGCGCCGGCCTTGCGGAAATACTGGCGCAGCATCACGTACCGATGGCTGCGGATGTCGTTCACCGTGCGGATGACCTGCGGCATCGGCAGCTTGAGCAGGAGCAGCAGATGCGAGAGCAGCATGAGGCTCGCCTCGAAAGTCTCCGGCACCACCTCGGTGGCGCCCGCCGCCTGCAGCTCCTCGAGCCGCAAATCGTCCTGCGTGCGCACCAACACCGGAACATCGCCGCGCAAGCCGCGCACCGTCCGCAGGATCCGCAAGGATACGGCGGGGTTCGCGAAAGTGATGACGACGCAGCGCGCGCGCGCCAAGCCGACGTTCTGCAGCACCTCGAGCTGGCCGGCGTCGCCGTACATCACCGGGTCGCCCGCTTGCCGCCCCTCGCGCACGCGATAGGTGTCCAGGTCGAGCGCTATGTACTCGAAGCCCGTCTGCTCGAGCACGCGTGCGATGTTCTGTCCCACCCGGCCGAACCCGCAGATCACCACGTGATCGCGCTCCGCGACGGCGAGCGTGACGCGTGCCTCGCGCATCGCCTCGGTTTGCGGGGGACCGGACTGGCGCAGCAGCGCGCGCGTGATCTGCCGGTTGTGCCGAATCACGAAGGGCGAGACGATCATGCTGAGCGCCGTGGCCGCGAGCAGGGGCTGCACGATGGCGGGATCGGCCAGCTGGCGCCGCAGGAGCAGGGTCAAGAGCGCGAAACCGAACTCCCCGCCCGGGCTCACGACCACACCGGTGCGCAGCGACTTGAACCAGCTGCCGGCCACGGGCTTGGCAGCCACCGCCACCACCAGCGTCTTCAGGATCGCCACACCCAGAACGATCGCGCTCACCAGCGGGAGGTTGCGCAGCAAGAGCGGCACGTCGAGCAGCATCCCGAGCGTGATGAAGAACACGCCGAGCAGCACCTCGCGGTACGGTCGGATGGTCGCCTCGATCTGATGGCGAAACTCGGTCTCCGCGAGACCCATGCCGGCGAGGAAGGCTCCGAGGGCGAGTGACAATCCGGCGGCCTGCGTGGCCCAGGCTGATGCGAGCACGGCGAGCAGCACGGCAAGTGAGAACAGTTCGCTCGAGCGCACCCCTGCGATGAGGACGAACAGCGGGCGCAGCAGCCAGCGTCCGGTGGCGAGGACGAGCAGCAGTGCCGCCGCGGCGATCGCGATTGCGGCGGCGATGTGCGGCGCCGACGTGCCGGGGCCGGCCGCCGCAAGCGGCGACAGCAGGCCGAGAAACAAGGGAAAGCTCAAATCCTGGAACAGGCAGATCGCCACCGCGACCCGGCCGTGGGTGCGGGTGTTCTCGGATTGCTCGGTGAGCTGGGCGATGATGATGGCGGTCGAGGACATCGCGACGGCGCCCCCGACGACCACCGCGGAGGTCGGCGCGACCCCCAGCAGCCACGCCACCGGAAGCGCGACGATCGCCGTGGTCACGAGCACCTGCGCGCCGCCCACGCCGAGCACCTCGCCGCGCATGGCGAGCAAGCGCGGCAGCGAAAATTCCAGCCCGAGCGTGAATACGAGAAACGCCACGCCGACATCGGCGAGCAGGCGCGTCGTGTCGTTGTCGACGACCAGCGCGAAGGCGTGCGGGCCGAGCAGCATGCCGACCGCGAGGTAACCGAGGATCGCCGGCAAGGCAAGCTTGCGCACGCCGGCTACGACGAACACCGAGGCGGCCAGCAGGATCAGAATCTGCAGCAGCGGATCCGTGTGCATTCTCGTAGCATATAGCGATGGATGCGGTGACGCTGCAACGGGACGGCGAGGGCTGGCGAATTGATTTGCGCGGCGATTGGTCGCTCGAGGCGCTGCCACGCATCGATCTCGATCTCGAGCAGCTGCCCGCCGCGTTGAGCGGACCCCTGGTATGCGATTGGTCGCGAGTCGAGCATCCCGGCATTGCTCCGGTATGGGCGCTGCTCACGCGTCTTTCCGAGCTCGGCAGCGAGCGCGGGCTCGCCGTCCGGCACGAGGGCAATCCCCCGCACACCGTGCAGTTGTTGCAAAAGTTACAGCGCGAGCTCTGCACGGCGCATGGCAGACGTGCTCTGGCGATACCCACCCATGAAGGGGCCGTCGAGAAGCTCGGCCGCTGGACGGTGCTGCAGGGAAGGGAGGCCGGCCACCTGCTCGGGTTTTTCGGACGTATCGCAGCCGTTCTCGGGCAGATCTTCTCGCATCCGCGGGCCCTGCGGCTGCCGTCGATCGTGCGGCACGTTCAGGAGACCGGCGTGAGCGCCATCCCCATCGTCTCGCTCATCGCGTTTCTCATCAGTGTGGTGGTCGCGTACCTCGGCGCCCAGCAGCTCGCGCGGTTTGGTGCGACGATCTTCGTCGTCGACCTGGTTACCATCGCCGTGCTGCGCGAGATGGGGGTGCTGCTCACCGCCATCATCGTCGCGGGGCGTTCCGGCAGCGCGTTCGCCGCGGAGATCGGCGTCATGCAGCTCAATGAGGAGATCGATGCCCTGCGGGCCATGGGCATGAACCCGATCGAGCTGCTGGTCGTCCCACGCGTGATCGGCCTGGTCATTGCGCTCCCCTGCCTCACCATCATCGCGGACGCCATGGGGCTCGCCGGCGGCGGCCTGCTGTCCTTGGTCCAGCTGCACATCCCGCCCGCACAATTCACCATCCGGATGCGCGAGGCGCTCTCTTCGACGACGTTCTGGGCGGGAATGGTCAAGGCGCCGGTGTTCGCGCTCCTCATCGGCATGGTCGGAGCGTATCGCGGCATGCAGGTCCGCGATTCGGCGCGCGAGCTCGGACGGCTGACCACCATGGCGGTCGTGCAATCGATTTTCCTGGTGATCCTCGCGGACGCGTTTTTCGCCGTCCTGTTCGAGCAAATCGACTTCTGAGATGGCAGCGCGCGACGATGTTACGCAGACGTCCGACAACGAGCTGGTCGTGCGCGTTCGAGGCCTGGTGAACCGGTTCGGCGCCCAGGTCGTGCACAATGACCTGGCGTTCGAGGTGCGGCGCAACGAAATCATGGGCATCGTCGGCGGCTCGGGAGCGGGCAAGTCCGTCCTGCTGCATACCATCCTCGGCCTGCATGAGCCGCAGGCCGGAACCGTCGAGGTCTTTGGCCGCAACATTCACGAGCTCTCGCCGGCCGAGCGTCTCGCGATGGCGCGCGCCTACGGCGTCACATTCCAGAGCGGCGCATTGATTTCCTCCCTGTCGGTGGCCGAGAACATCCAGCTGCCGCTGCGCGAAGCGTATTCCTTGGAGGAGAGCGTGCTGGACGATCTCGTGCAGCTCAATTTGAGCCTGGTGGGACTCGCTCCGGACGCCGCCGAGAAATATCCCTCGCAGCTCTCCGGCGGAATGATCAAGCGCGCGGCGCTCGCCCGTGCATTGAGCATGGAGCCCAAGCTCCTCTTCCTGGACGAGCCGACGTCCGGACTCGATCCGATTTCCGCAGCGGACTTCGATGCGTTACTGTTGTACCTTCACGGCGAGCTCAAGCTCACGGTGGTCATGATCACGCACGACCTCGACAGCCTGTTCCGAACTTGCGACCGCGTCAGCGTGATCGTCGACGGACGCATGGTGAGCGATACGCTTCCCGGGATCCTCGAGAACACGAATCCTTGGATACGCGAGTATTTCCACGGCATCCGGGCGCGCGGAGCGGAACTGGCGGCCGCGGGCGGACCCGTGCCGGAGGCACCGCATGGATAGAAACACCAACTACGTCGTGGTGGGGGCGTTCGTACTGCTGGTCATCGGCATGGCGGTATCGTTCATATACTGGTACACGGATCAGAAGGACAAGCGCACCTACCAGCGCTATGAGATCTACTACGACGGCACGGTCAGCGGCCTTACCGCCGGCAGCCCGGTCCGCTATTTGGGCGTCGACGTCGGCAAGGTGGCGCGCATCATGCTCGATCCGAAGAACCGCAAGCGGGTCGAGGTGATCGCGGATATCGAGGAAGCCGCGCCGATCGATACGCGCACGCTCGCCTTGCTCAGTCTGCAGGGTGTGACCGGATTGCTGTTCATCGATCTCGAGGAAGACCCCAAAGCGACCAGCAACGGGCCGCTGCCGATGGGCGAGCGCTATCCCGTAATCCGTTCCGCGCCATCCGACCTCGATCTGTTTTTGCGCAGTCTGCCTGCGCTCGCGAATCACGCCATCGATCTCGTCGACCACATGGACCAGGTGTTCAGCGACGAGAACGTCAAGAACTTCAATGCCGTGCTCGCCAACACGCGCGTGGCCAGCGACAAGGCGCCGGTCCTGGTGCACGAAATCGAGGACCTGGTCGCGAACCTGCGGCACACCTCCGACCAAGTGGACACCGCTGCCGCCGATTTCGACGCCGTCACGAACGATGCCGATATCAAGACCAGCCTCGCCAACATCCGGCGCATCAGCGAGAGTCTCGCGAGCGCCTCGGATCGTCTGAATCAGTTCGTCACGCAAAACGGGCCCGCGCTGTCGCGCTTCACCGGTCAGGGATTGCCGGAGCTCGAGCGGCTGCTGCACGAGAGCCGTGCGGCCGTGCGCGACATCCGCGACTTGTCGCGCTCGCTGCAGCAGAACCCGGGCGAGCTCCTGTACGAATCCAACTATCACGGCGTCGAGGTGCCGCGATGAGAGCCTGCCTCGCCGCCATCCTCCTCGCCATCCTCACGGCCACCCTGGGAGCCTGCACCGGCTCGTTCTTCAAGAGTAGCGCGCCCCCGACGTCGACCTACTTGCTGTCGATCAAGGCCGACGTGCAGCCCGGCGCCGTTGCGATCCCCGTCGATCTCACGGTGCTCATGCCGCGCGTGCGCACCGGCCTCGACAACGATCGGATCGCCGCGCTCTATCCGGATCGCAGACTCGATTACTTTGCCGCCGCGCGCTGGAGCGGTCCCCTCGATGAGGTCGTACAGGATCTCGCGTTGCAGGCGTTCCACGGCCGTTTTCGCAATGTCGGCACCGACACCTCCGCCTTCCGGGGAGGCTATTGGCTGGAGCTCGAGGTCGTGGACTTCCAGGCCGAATACACCGGGTCAGCGGCGGATGCGGCGCCGACCGCGCACGTGCACCTGCATGCCCGCGTGGGCAACGGGATCGACCGGCGTGTGCTCGGCGAGTTCGACGCGGATGTGCGGCAGGCGGCCGCGGAGAACCGTCTCGCCGCGGTGGTCGCCGCCTACGAGGTCGCGGCCCAGCGAGCGCTCGACGAGATCGCCGGGCAGTCGACGCAGACGCTTGCTGCCGTTCCGGCGCCGCCGCCCTAGAACGCCGCCAGCGCTGCCGCGGCCGCGAACCGATATTGCCAGTAGTCGGTCTGCGACTCGACGGCATACCGAGAGTACGCCGCGCCGGCCGCCCACTTTGCGTCGAAGTGGTTCTCGAGCGCGCGCGCGGCCGCCGCGCGCTCGGGAAGGCGCAGCTCGATCGCGGACTCGAGATCGACGTCGTCCAGACTGGGCCGCGTGAAGTCGGCCGCGCCGGCGCTTGCCCAGAGCTCGCCGTGGCGTGCGACAAAGGCGAGGGAGGCCGTCGCGAGCACCGGCCCTGGACGCCAGCGCAGCTCGATGTGGCCGCCGCCGCCGCGGTCGAGCTCAGCGCCGACCGGGCTATTCGGTGCCGTTCCCGGATCGAGCAGCACGCGCACATGCGCGCCGCGCGCGGCGGCGCGGAGCACCGCGTCGATGAGGCGGCGATCGCTCAAGCGCGGAGTGGCCAATCCGATCTCGTCGCCCGCGCCCGCGGTCCCCAACGCATCGAGCATGGCGCCGCGGATCGCTCCTTCGGTGAGGAACCGGGCGTCGATGGAGCCGGGACCGCGCGCGGCGGCGCTGGGCGGCGCCGGCAGGCGGTCATCGCCGCTCGACCATGCGGCGATCTTGAGCTCGCTGGCCGCGATATCGCGCGCGAGGTCGCCCGTGATCTGCACCGCCAGATCCCCATCCGCGACCGTTGACAAAAGACTCACCCACCCGCCGGCGCCGTCGTCGGCCACGAGCAGCCGGCGCTGATCCGCCTTGCGATTCTGCGCGCGCAGCCACGCGCGCAGGCCCGGCTCCCCGGGGTGTTCGTCGAACGGATCGCTCCACCATCCGACGGTCAGCCGCCACAGCGCCGAGTAGAGCGGGATGCAATCGCGCAATCGATCGAGACGCACGCGCGCGACGACGACGCCCGCGCGCTCGAGGGACTCGAGGTATTCGACCGGTGTGCCGCCATAGGCTTCACTGCGCGGATCGGAGACCAGCAGAATTTTGATGTTCGGCCGCCTGGCCCGCTGCAGCAGCAGCCCACGACCCACGGCGCGCGAGAGCGGCGCGGCGTCGATTACGATCAGTTCGCTGGCGTGCTCGATGGCGGCGAGCTCGCTCGCTTCGATCTCGCTCTGCGCGGCCGCTGCGGAAATGATTTGTACCTGCGACTCGGCGAGGCGCGTCGCGAGCGAGTTCACGTGCGTGCCCGGCGGAAGCGGCTTCTGAGTATTCCAAGCCGCGACCGCCGCCCAGGCGAGAACGGCGATCAGCAGCAAGATTCGGCCGCGAGGCATCTAGCGCGCGGCCTCCAAGAGTCCGACACGCTGCTCGAAATCGCCGGGCTCGAGCATGCGGACGCTGCGCGGCGGAAGTGTGGCCTCATCGATCTCGACGAGCGCGGGACCACCGAGCCAGATCTCCATCTCGTCGGGCAGCTGAGCGCGCAAGCCGTGCAACTGCGCGAGGGTCCCCTCGAGCTGGTCGTGATTGACGAGGCTGATGGCGACCGCCATCGCCCGGATCTTGATCGCGAAGCGCGCCACTTCCTCCGCGGGCAGATCGGGACCCAGATAAAACGTCCGCAGCCGCAGGCTCGCCGCAAGGGTGGCATACATGAGGATGCCGAGCTCGTGCCGCTCGCCGCTCAAGGTGGCGAACACCACGGCCGCTCCTTTGGCGACGCTGTTGAACGTGTGCAGCAGCGCAATGAGTTGCCGCCGCGCGCAATTCGAGGCGATGCGTTCCTGAGCGATGGACATTTCGCCCCGGTGCCAGCGCTCACCGACTTCGCGCAGGGCGGGCGCGAGCACACCGCGCACGGCCTCGAAAGGAGGCATCAACGCGAACGCCATCGCCATGCCCTGATCGCATTCGGCCAGTCGGTACTTGCTCACCGCGGCGAGTATGCGCTCGACGAGCGCTTGCGCGGCGGCATCGTGACCGCCCGCGGGATGGTCCGATAACAGCCTGCCCAACGCGTCGTTCGACAGATGCGCGATCTTGCCGATGGGGTGGCCACGGGCCGTGGTCTCGTGCAGCCGGCGTAGTCGCGAGACGTCATGAGTCGTGTACAAACGATGCCCGCCGGCGCCGCGCTTCGGCACAATCACCCCGTAGCGCCGCTCCCACGCCCGCAGAGTTTCCACGGTGAGCCCCGTGGCCTCCGCGACCGCCTTGATGGAATATGTCGCTGCCGAGTCAGTGTCCGACATTTGGACGCCAGTTTGCCATCCGGGGCGACCTTTAGAATCGGTGCTTCGACCCACGTCCGCGGCACGGCTGCGGCCGCCGCGGCGATGGCGGCCACGGCGACCGGCGCTGCAGCGTGCGATCCCGGGACCGGCTCATCAATTGTGAAACTTGACGTTGCGGGATGTCGGCGCACAAAGCGCAGCGTGATAGGGGCCGCCGGCCGCCTGGCTGGCGAGAATGGCGATCAGCCGCTCCGCCTCCATGGGCTCGCCGAACAACCGCCCCTGGGCGTAGAAGCAGCCATGTTTGCGCAAGAATTCCAGCTGCTCGCTGGTTTCCACCCCCTCGGCAATGACCTCGAGCTCGAGACTCTTGCCCATGTCGATGATGGTGCGCACGAGTGCCGCATCGTTGGAGTCGACCGCCAAGTCGCGCACGAACGACTGATCGATTTTCAGGGTGCCGATGGGGAATTGCTGTAGGGCGGAAAGCGAGGAGTAGCCGGTGCCGAAATCATCGATGGCCAGGTGCAGCCCCAACGCATAAAGCTCGTTCAACAACCCGATGGTGCGCGTGGGATCCGTCATGAGGGTCGTCTCCGTGACCTCGAGCTCGAAGCAGGTGGGCGACACGCCGTGCTTGCGGAACGCGTTGCGGCAGCGCGCGAGGAAGCTCGACTGCTTGAGCTGACGGAGCGATAAGTTCATGGCGATGCGGCCCGGCTCGCGCACGGTGTTCTGCCAGCTCTTGTAGTCCGAGCACACGCGGTCGAGCACAAATTCGCCGATGTCGAGGATAAGGCTGCTCTCCTCGGCGAGCGGTATGAACTGCGACGGCGAGATATCGCCGTGCCCCGGCAACCGCCAGCGCAGCAGCGCCTCGGCGCCGACCACGCGTCCGTCGCGCAAGTCCACCTTGGACTGGTACAGGACGACGAGCTCGTCGCGTTCGAGCGCGCGGCGCAGCTTGCTCTTGAGCATGAGCCGCTCCACGGCCGCGGCGTTCATGTGCGGTACGTAGAATGCCCAGGTGTTGCCGCCGTTCTGCTTGGAGTGATACATCGCGGCGTCGGCGTTGCGGATCAAGTCGATCGTGTTCTCCGCGTCGTACGGACAGATGGCGATGCCGACGCTCGCGGTGAGGTACACCTCCTGTTCATTCACGTAGAACGCGCGGCTGATCTCGTCGAGGAGCGTACGGGCCAGAGCGCCCAGGCTTGGACGGTTGTCGAGGTCCGCGGGCAGGTCGTCCACGAACATCGCGAACTCATCCCCGGCCAGGCGCCCGATCACGGTCTCCTTGCTCAGCACGCGCGTGAGCCGCTCGCTCAGGATCTCGAGCGTGCGATCCCCGGCGGAGTGGCCGAAGGTGTCGTTCACGTCCTTGAAGCGGTCGAGGTCCAGATAGAGAAGCGCCAGCGAGTGCTGGTTGCGGCGCGAGCGCGCGATGGCCTGCTGCAGCAAATGCTGGAACTGCATGCGGTTCGGCATCTTGGTCAAGGTGTCATAGCGCGCGAGGTAGCGGATGCGCCGCTCGGCGCGCTTGCGCTCGGTGATGTTGCGCGCGACGTAGATGTTCCCCTCGAACTGCGGATCCAACGAGGCGATGCTCGAGGACGCCATGGAAACGGGAATGGTCTGTCCGGACGCAGTGCGCAGCACGGTCTCGCGCGCCTCGGGTGCCGCGCCCCCGAGATCGAAGGCGCTGCGATGCGCTTCGTCGATGAAGCTGTCGAGAGACTTGCCCACCAGGTCCGCGTCGCTGTAGCCGAGCAGGCCTTGGGTCGCCTCGTTGCAGCTCTTGATGATACCGTCGGGAGAGGTGACGATCACCGCATCGCTCAGGCTGTTCAGCACCGTGTCGAGGTAGTTCTTGGTGATGGTCGTCTCGGAGAGCTTCTGCCGCATGCGCTCGAGCGCGTGCTGGAGCTCGCCGAGCTCGTCGCGGCGCACGACGTCGAACGGACTGGTGTAGTCCCCTTCCCCGATGCGGTCCGCGGAGCGGATGAGCGCCGAAATCGGTCTCGAGAAACGGCGCCCGAAGAACCACGCCCCCATCAGCACCAGCAGAACCACCGGCAGTGTCACGCGCAGGAGCATGGCGCGCATGCGCTTGAGCTGGCTGCCCTGCTGGAGCTCGAGCTGCGCTGCAAGTCTGGCGAGGGTCGCCTGCATCTGCGCGCGGCTTACCCAGATTTTGAGTGAGCCGGTGCGTTGTGCAGGCGCCGCAATGCCGGGCGGGATACTGTTGCTGACCACCAGCGGATCGAGCGCGGCGCTGCGCAAGGCGGTGTCGTTGCGCGTCGGCTCGCTTTGCGGGTTGCTGGCGGTGAACATCACCACGCCGCGTGCATCCGTCACTTCCACCCGCTCGATGTCATCCTCTTCGAGCAGGCGTCCGGCGATCGAGGCAACGGCCGCGCTGTTGTGCGCAACCAACGCGGAAGCGAGCAGCGCACCGGTGACGTTGACCACGCTCTTGCCGCGTGCCTCGAGGTCGCCCTCGAGCTTCTGCTCCACTGTCGCGTAAGTGAGACGGGCGATGTCGGCACTGTCGATGCGGTGCTCGTAGTAGGCGAACCCGCCCAGCAGCAGTGCAAGCCCTGCACCCAGACCAAGCGCAAGCAGCAAATACTTGGATTTGAGACTCCGTGTCATTGACGGATGATACTCGTTCACACCAATCCCTATAAGGGGTCGGTACAATGCCCGACCGCATGGGCACGCAGCTTCGCATCGACATTTTCCTGGATACGGTCTGTCCGTGGTGCTACCTCGGCAAGCGGCGGTTCGAGCTCGCCTTGGCCGCGCGGCCGCAGTACGAGCCCTTCATCAACTTCCGGCCCTTCGAGCTGAACCCGGATCTGCCCTGGGAGGGGGTCGAGCGTGCCGGCCATCTCGCGGCCAAGGCCGGCGACCCGACCCAGATCGCGGACGCACAGGCCGCGCTGGTACGCCATGGCGAGGCCGTGGGTCTGCAATTCCGGTTCGATCTGATCGAGCGATTGCCGAACACGCGCCGCTCCCATTTGCTGATTGCGCACGCGGGGCGGAACAACCTCGCCGCCGAGGTCACGGAGCGTGTCATGCAGGCCTACTTCGAAGAAGGCCGGGACATCGGCGACACCGAGGAGCTCGTGCGCCTTGGGGTCGAGGCGGGCCTATCGGAGCGCGAAACCCGCGCCGCCGTGGTGCTGCGCGAAGGACAAGACGGCATCGTGGCGGCCGAGCGACACGCGACAGTGCTCGGCATCAGCGGAGTGCCCGCCTTCATTTTCGACCGGCAGTACTCGGTGGCGGGAGCGCAGGAGGTCGAGGCCTTCGTGCGCGTCATCGATCAAGTCGTGGAGCTCGCTGCCAGCCGCGAACTCGCCTCGTGACGCCGGCCGAGCTTACCGGCCGGGCCCGCGGCCACATCGAAGAGCTCGACTCTCCGCGCTGCGCGCTGCACGCACTGGCGAGCGCTCCTTTCTCGAGATTGCGCGCCGCCGCGGCGCAGGCCGGATTCGATCTCGTTCCGCAGAGCGCCTATCGCGATTTCGATCGGCAGCTGCGGATCTGGAACGCGAAGTTCAACGGTGAGGCGATCGTCAACGATTCGTCGGGCCGGCCCGTCGAGGCACTTGCGCTGGCGCCTGCGGAGCGTATCGATGCGATCTTGGTTTGGTCGGCGCTGCCCGGTGCGAGCCGCCATCACTGGGGGACCGACCTGGACTTGATCGACCGTGCGGCGGTCCCGCCCGGGTATCGAGTGCGGCTGGTCGCCGAGGAGTACGCTGCGCCCGGGCCTTTCGGTCGGCTCAGCGCCTGGCTCGAGGCAAACGCCGCCCGCTTCGGATTCTTCCGGCCGTATCGCGGGGTGCTATCCGGGGTTCAGCCGGAGGCGTGGCATTTCAGTTTCGCCCCGCTCGCCGAACCGGCGCGGCGCGCGCTGCGTGTTGCCGACCTGCGCGAGGCGTTGCGCGAGGCACCGCTTGCGGGCAAGGACGTTGTGCTCGAGCGGCTCGAGGAGTTGCACGAGCGCTATGTCGCGCGCATCGATTGGCCCTAAGCCCACATTGTCTTCAGGCGATCCACCATCAACCCGCGCACTTGCCCGAGCTCGGCGCCGGGGCTCGTGAACAACGGGGGATTGCGTCTCAGCAGCCGCCAACGCTCGGCGCGCAGAATGCGCTGCAGGTACTCCATGTTGCGATCGATCGCATCGAGATAGGGATTTTCGCCGCCGAACAGCGGCTCGGCGTATTGATAGGCCTGCTCGAACTCGCCGTCGAGGCGGTTCGTCCGCGTCTCGCGCACGAACTCAGGCGTCTGACGCAGCAGATCGAGTCCGGAGCTGTAGCGCACCTGCAAGGTGCCATCGCTCGCGGGTGCCGCGGCCACGCCGCCGAGCACGAATTCCGGGTAGAGCCGGTCGCGGCATTTCTCCAGGTAACACCGGTCCGCCATCTGCGCGATGAGGTCCGCGGTGCCGAGCAGGTGTCCGCATTTGCGGTCGCGGCTGTCGGCCAAATGTATCTGGCTCAACTTGATCTCATAGCCGGTGAAATGCACGATCCGGGTGGATACCGGCACCCAGGCTTCCATGCCGATGGTCGGCAGGAGGCGCGCGAGAAACTTCGCACTGCGCGTCACGTGATACAGCGTGAACTCTGCACCGTTGTGATGCACCCGGTCGTCGAATTCGCGGATGTAGCCGGCGTCGTGAAACAGTGAGGTGACCAGCGCCATGATCGCCCGCTCCGCGCCGAAGCGCAGCGGTGCATCGATCGTAAGCTCGTACCCGACCAACAGGCGCGCCATGGCGAGCGTCATGTCGAGGGAATGCTGCCGATCGTGATAAATGGTGTCGACGCCGTGATAGCCGGGCATGCGCCCGGAGAACAGGCGCTCGAATTCGTCGAACGCAAGGGCGACACGGTCGAAGGACTCCCCGGGCCAGGCGGTCGCGAAAAGTTCGCGCACCGCGTGGGCTACTGCCGGCGTGGCGCTCACCTGAACTGAATTCGTAACGTCGAAGTCGTTACGGCGTAGCTCGTACATCGAGGAAGTCTAAGCCCGCGAGCCCCCCGCCGCCACGTGCGTAGTTCTCATCTCGCCGCATATGTCAAAGGCGGTCAATAAACTTTCAGGCCTCCGAACTTGCGCCGCACGCGCCGCGCGAGTGTGCTGTACCCGGCCCAGAACCCGAGCGCACCGGCGGCCAGGGCCGCGGCGAGCCAGAGTCCCGCCGCACCGGGCGTGCGCGGTTGCACCGCTGGTGCGCCCGCCGCAGACCCACGGGCCGCCAGCGCCGCATCCAGTTCAGCCTGTTTGTCCTTGAGCTGCGCCTGCTTATCCGCGAGCTCGCGCTCGCGACGTTCCATCTCGCTCTTGGCCGCGGCTTCGGCCAGTGCCGGCGTCGTTGCGCGGCTCCGATCGAGCTCCTCCTGGAGTTGTTTGAGACGGACCGCCGCCGGCTCGTCGGTCGTGAGATAGGAGCTCTTTACCCAGCCTGTGGTGCCGTCGGGTAAGCGCACTTGGGTGAAATCGGCGCTGCTGGCCAGCGTTTCCACGCGCGCGCCGGAGTGCAGGGTCGCGAGGCGCTGCCCTTGCTGGTTCTGCTCGGTGTACACGTTGAGCACGAGCTGGTCACTCACGTACGCAGTCTCGGCCCGGACCCGGCAGACGGCAAAGACGAGCGACGCGGCAGCCAGGACGAGGGCCGGCGCGGCGCCCCGCCTCATGCGGCGATACCGGTTTGCTTGAGCAGCGGCCGCACGTCGGGCTGCCGGCCGCGAAAGCGCACGAACGCGTCCATCGCGTCCAGGCTGCCGCCGCGCGCCAGGATGGAGTCGACGAATCGCGCAGCGGTGGCGGGGTCGAACACACCGGCCTGCTCGAACGCCTCGAACGCGTCGGCGGCGAGTACCTCGGCCCACTTGTAGCTGTAATAGCCCGCGGCGTAGCCGCCGGCGAAGATATGCGAGAAGCTCGCGTGCATGCGATTGAACGGCGCAGTCGGCGCGACCGCCACCCGCCGCCGCACGTCCTCGAGAGTTTGCGCGACTTGTGCCCCGACGCGCGGGTCGAAGCTCGCGTGCAGCTCGAAATCGAAGCTGGCGAGCTCGATCTGCCGCAGGGTGTCGAGCGCCGCATTGAACGTGCGGGTGCCGAGCAGACGCTTCAGCATGTCGGTGCTCAGCGGCTCGCCGCTCACCACGTGCGCGGAGATGAGCGGCAGCACCTCGGCGCGCCACACGAAGTTCTCCATGAACTGGCTCGGCAGCTCCACGGCGTCCCACGCGACTCCGTTGATGCCCGCGATGCTCGGGTAGGGCACGCGCGTGAGCATGTGATGCAGGCCGTGGCCGAACTCGTGGAACAGCGTGGTCACCTCGTCGTGCGTGAGGAGCGACGCTGCCGAGCCGACCGGCGGCGTGAAGTTGCACACGAGCTGCGCCACGGGCAGGGCGTTGCCTGAGGGGAGCGATTTGGCGACGACGCATTCGTCCATCCACGCGCCGCTGCGCTTCTCGGTGCGCGAGTAGGGGTCCAGGTAGAACCCGGCGAGGACTCGACCGTCGCGATCCGCGAGGTCGTAGTAACGCACAGTCGGGTGCCATACGGCCACACCCGGCCGCTCGCGCACTGTGATGCCGTACAGCCGCTCGGTGACCGTGAACAGCCCGGACAGCACTTTCGGCAGAGGAAAATAAGGGCGCAACGCTTCCTGCGACACCTTGAAGCGGCTCTCCTGCAGGCGCTCGCTGAAGTAGGCGAGGTCCCAGGCCTGGAGCTTGCGTCCGGCGAACTCCTCGAGCTCGGCGAACTCGCGTCGTGCCGCCGGGCGGCAGCGCTTCGCCAGGTCGTCCAGAAAACCGAGCACCTGCTTGCCGCTCTTCGCCATGCGAGTCGCGAGCGCGAAGTCGGCGAAGGTCGCAAAGCCCAGGAGCTGCGCGAGCTCGTGCCGCAGCGGCAGGATCTCGGCAATCATCGGGTTGTTGTCGAAGCGGCCGGCGCTCGGTCCGAGCTCGGAGGCGCGCGTGACCCAGGCCTCGTAGATGTCGCGCCGCAACCGCTCGCTTTGTGCGCTGGTCATGACCGTCATGTAGGTCGGCTGATCGAGCTTGAACAGCCAGCCACTGCGTCCCGACTCGCGCGCGCTCTGCGCCGCGCGATCGACCGCGTTCGCCGGCAGGCCCGCGAGCTCGGATTCGTCGGTGACGTGCCGGGTGAAGGCGCCCGCGGCATCGAGCACGTTCTCGGAGAACTTGGTCGCAAGGTGCGCGAGCCGCTGCATCACCTCGCGGTAGCGCGCTTTGCGATCGGGCGGCAGATCGACACCGGCGAGACGAAAATCGCGCAGCGAGTTCTCGAGCAACTTGCGTTGCGCGGGGTCGAGGCTTGCGCCCTCGGTCCGCTGCACGTGCGCGTACGCCGCGTGCAACGCCTCGTTCTGGCCGAGCTCCGCCGCATAGGCCGTGAGCAGCGGCACGCAGGCATTGTAGGCCTCGCGCATCGCGTCCGAATTGGCCACGGCGTTCAAGTGGCCGATCGGACTCCACACCCGGCTCAAGCGGTAGCTGAGCTCCTCCACGGGAACGACCAGGGAGGCGAACGTCGGCGCCGGCTGTGCGGTCAGCTCCGCGAGCCGCGCGCGGTTGTCGGCAAGCACCCGCTCGAGTGCGGGCCGCGCATGAGCGGCCGTGATGCGGTCGAACGCCGGCAGGGCGTCGATCTCGAGCAGGGGATTTTCCATGGGTTCGCTTTCCACCGGCAGAATTCTAGCAGAGCGGCCGCGGCGCGCGGTCGTCGGCGACCCGGCGCACGCCGCGGAAAGGGCGGTGCCCCAACGGGTATATCATTCCGCATTAGGTCTTCGTGACGTGACGGAGTTCACTGTGTCCAGCGATGTCTTCGATCTCATCAGCATCGGCGGCGGCAGCGGCGGCCTCGCCTGCGCGCAGCGGGCGGCCGAGTTCGGCGCCAAGACTGCGGTCATCGAGTCCGGAAGGCTCGGGGGCACCTGCGTCAACGTCGGCTGTGTTCCGAAGAAAGTGATGTGGAACGCGGCGAGCATCGCGTCGGCCCTCGGGGACGCCGGCGACTACGGCTTCGCGATCGGCACGGCCGCCGAGGCGGGCGGAAACGACTGGTTGGCCCTGAAGAAGAAACGCGACGCGTATATCGTGCGTCTCAACGCCATGTACCTGCGCAACCTTGCGGCCAAGGGCGTCGCGTATATCGCGGGCCGGGCCAAATTCCTGGATGCGCACACCGTGGAGGTCAACGGCGCGCGGCTTGCCGCGGCGCACGTGGTGATCGCCACGGGCGGCTACGCGGACGTGCCGCGCGTCCCGGGTGCCGAGCTCGGCATCACCTCGGACGGCTTTTTCGAGCTCGAGGCCCGCCCGCAGCGCGTGGCCGTGGTCGGCAGCGGCTACGTCGCCTGCGAGCTCGCGTCGGCATTCCAGGCGCTCGGCAGCGACACGGAGCTGTTCATCCGCAAGGATCACCTGCTGACGCACTTCGACGTGATGCTCGGCAAATCGCTGATGCGCGAAATGCTGGCCGAGCGGCTCGCGATCCACACGGGCGTCGTGCCGAGTGCACTCTTCGAGCAGTCCGGACACAAGACCCTGGTGGCGGCCGACGGGCGCGAGTTTCCGGGATACGATTGTGTGCTCTGGGCGATCGGCCGGTCGGCGGACGTGGCGGGTCTCGATGTGCGCGCCGCGGGCGTTGCGCTCGACGCGGGCGGATTCGTGGCGACCGACGAATTCCAGAACACGCAGGTCGAGGGCGTATACGCCATCGGCGACGTGACCGGGCGCGCCGCCCTCACGCCTGTGGCGATTGCGGCGGGTAGGCGCCTCAGCGACCGCTTATTCGGCGGCAAGCGGGACCGCCGCCTCTCCTATGAGTTGATCCCAACCGTGGTGTTCACTCACCCGCCCATCGGCACCGTGGGACTCAGCGAGAGCGAGGCACGCGCGCAATTTGGTGACGCGGTGAAGGTGTACGTTGCCGATTTCACGCCCATGTATCACGCGCTCACGACGCGCAAGGCGCACACCGACATGAAGCTGGTCTGCGTCGGCAAGGAGGAGAAGATCGTCGGCTGCCACATCATCGGCGCGGGCGCCGACGAGATGCTGCAGGGGTTCGCTGTGGCGATTCGCATGGGCGCAACCAAACGCGATTTCGACGACACCGTGGCCATTCATCCGACGAGCGCCGAAGAGCTCGTCACCATGCGCTGAAGCCGCTACTCGTCCTGATTCAGTGCCGCGAGCACGAGCTGCGTGCTCGGGCGGATGCCGCGCCAGAGCAGGAAAGATTCGGCGGCCTGCTCGACCAGCATACCCCAGCCCTTGCTGATCCGGCCGGCTTTGAGAGAGGCCGCCCAGCGCGTGAAGGGCGTGAGGCCGCGGCCGTAGGCCATGTCGTAGCAAACAGTCTCTTCGCCCACGAGACCGCTCGGCAATTCGGGCATCACACCCTGCAGGCTCGCCGCGGTGGCGTTGATGATGAGATCGTACGGCGGACGCTCGATCTCGCCGAACGTGCATCCCTCGATGTCGCCCATGTCGGAGAATTCTTGGGCGAGCTTGCGAGCCTTGTAGGGCGTGCGGTTGGCGATGGTGAGCGAGCGCAGCTCGCGCTCGCAGAGCGGAGCGATCGCGCCGCGCGCCGCGCCGCCGGCCCCCAAAATCAGCACGCGCTTGTCGGCGAGCGCGATATTCAAGTTGTGCTCGAGGTCGCGGATGAGGCCGACGCCGTCGGTGTTGTCGCCGAGGAGCTTCGCGTCCTCGAAAAATGCGATGGTATTCACCGCCTGCGCCCGCGCCGCGCGCGGCGTCAGCTCGTTGACCAGCTCCGCGGCCGCCTGCTTGTGAGGCAACGTGACGTTGAGGCCGCGCACGCCGCCGGTGAGCAGGCGCAAAGTCTCGCGCCGGAAATCGTCTGGATGTATGTCGAACAGCCGATAGACGAGGTTCTGCGCCGCAGCTTTCGCGAACATCCCATGAATGAAGGGCGACCAGCTGTGCGCGACCGGATGTCCGACCAGGCCGTATTGATCGGCCGGCCCGGCTTCGTGCGGCAAGCTCACGGCCTGAGCCACCCGGCCGCGCGTTTTGCGAAATACGTCAGGATCCCGTCGGCGCCGGCGCGCTTCATCGCGGTCAGGGCTTCAAGGACGACGGCGCGCTCGTCGAGCCAGCCGTTGGCGGCCGCGGCCATGATCATCGAGTACTCGCCGCTCACTTGATACACGAAGGTCGGCATTCCGAAGCGGTCCTTCACCCGGCGGACGATGTCGAGATAGGGCAGCCCCGGCTTGATCATGACCATGTCGGCCCCTTCAGCAATATCGAGCGCGACCTCGCGCAGCGCTTCGTCGGAGTTCGCCGGATCCATCTGATAGGTGTGCTTCCCGGCGCCGCCAAGCTGCTTGGCCGAGCCCACGGCCTCGCGGAACGGGCCGTAGAAGCTCGACGCGTATTTGGCGGCGTAGGCGAGAATGCGAGTGTGCACCAGGCCCGCCGTCTCGAACGACGTGCGGATGGCGGCGATGCGCCCATCCATCATGTCGGACGGAGCGACCACATCCGCCCCGGCGTCCGCGTGAGAGCGCGCCTGGCGCACCAGCGATTCGACCGTGAGGTCGTTCTGCACGTAGCCGGCGTCATCGATCAACCCGTCCTGCCCGTGCGTCGTGAAGGGGTCCAGAGCGACGTCCGTGATGACGCCGAGCGCCGGGAACTCCTTCTTCACGGCGCGCACCGCCCGCTGCGCAATACCCTCGGGATTCCAGGACTCGCGCGCGTCCAGGCTCTTTTTCTCGGCCGGAACCACCGGAAACAAGGCGATCGCGGGAATGCCAAGCCGCACGATAGCGGCGCAGTCGTGCAGCAATTCGTCGACCGACAGCCGCTCGACGCCGGGCATCGAGGTCACCGCTTGACGCTGCTTGGTGCCCTCCACGACGAACACGGGGTAGATCAATGCGTCGGCGGTGAGCTGCGTTTCGCGCATCAGGCGGCGCGAGAACTCATCGCGGCGCATCCGCCGCAGGCGCGTGGCTGGAAATGAATCGCCGCGACTTCCGGTCATCTTCACTATGACTCCTGATGGCATGTGGATCTATGCGCTGCCGCGCGGCCCGCACCGCGACGCGCTACTATTGCGCCCGGGGTACCACGAGCCGGAAGCTGATTTATACATGAAGGACGACGTGGGCGGAAATGTCGGGAGAGCCCGATTCCAGGCGCTATGTCAAGCGCTGCGCCCGGATCTGCTGCGCTTCGCATTCTGGTTATCCCGCGATCTCGCGTTGGCGGAAGACGTGGTGCAGGAGACAATGCTGCGCGCATGGAAGGCGCGGGACTCGCTCAAGAGCGAATCGGCCGCGAAGCCGTGGCTCCTGACCATCATACGGCGCGAGTACGCCCGCACCTTCGAGCGCAAGCGACTCGCGACCGTCGATGTCGATGAGCTCATTGCGCGCGAGGAGCCGATGCTCGCGGCTGCCCACGATCAGGATCTCGCGGAGTTGCGCGCGGCCCTATTCAAGCTGCCGGAGGAGTACCGCGAGCCCTTGGTCCTGCAAGTGCTCATGGGTTACTCGACGGCGGAGATCGCGGCCGAGCTGGGTCTTTCGACCGGCGCGGTGCTGACGCGCTTGTTCCGCGCGCGCAAGCGGCTGCGCGTGCTGTGCGGCGAGGACACCTCGATGGATCCGAGGATACTCCGAGGATCCCGAGGATCTGTCCAAGGATTGCGAGCCGTGATCGAATGCACGCAATACCGCCGGGCGATGCTCGCCGACCCGCATGCCGAGGGCCCGGCGCTAGCAGAGCATCTCGCGCACTGTCCGGAATGTCCGGCTTACCGCGAGCGACTGCTGCGTTTCGAGGGACGGCTCACGCGCGCGCTGCGCATCGATGCACAGGTCCTGCCCCAGTCCACGCAGGTCTTGCGGAAGCGCTTTCCGCGCAATGAGCGCGTACGCCGCAATGGGTGGCTCGCGATGGCTGCGAGCCTGGTGGTGGCGCTGCTGGTCGGCACGCTGTGGCTCGGCGCCCCGCACTCGAGCCTCGCGGCGGACGTCGTCGCGCACATGGCGGGGGAACCCGATGCCTGGGCACGCACCGACGTCGCCGTGCCTGCCGCCGATCTCGCGCCGGTGCTCGCCGAGGCGCACATGCGCTTGCGGCCGGACGCGGGAATGGTGAGCTACGCCCAGAGCTGCCTGTTTCGCGGCCACCGCGTGCCGCATCTGGTGGTGCAGACCGACATGGGGCCCGTCACGGTAATGGTGCTCGTGCACGAGACCGTCGCGACGCCGCGGATGTTCGATGAGGGTGGCTATCGCGGCACTATCGTGCCGGTGCCGGGCCACGGCAGCATCGCGGTCCTGATCAAGGGTGAGCAGGGAGATCTCGCCCAGGTCGAGAGCGTCGCCGCGCGCGTCAAGGACGCGATCGTCTGGACCGGGCTAGCGCCGCTGCGAGAAGGTTGCGGCAGACCTCGCGTCTCAGCCGGCGCTAAAAGCTGAAACCGCCGCTGGCCTCGATGGTTTGACCCGTCACCCAGGCGCCGGCAGGGGAAGCCAGGAAGTGAACCACCTCGGCGATGTCCCTCGGCTCACCGAACCGGCCGAACAAAGTCTGCGCTTCGATCTGCTTGCGTAGCTCGGCGTTCTTCAACAGATCGGCATTGGCGTCGGTCACATTGAATCCGGGCTGCACCGAGTTCACATTGATACGCCGTGGACCAAGCTCCTTGGCGAGAACTCGCGTGAACATGTCGACCGCGGCCTTGCTCATGCTGTAGGCGATGAAGTCCTTTCCCGCGAGCCGCGAGGCCGCCGAGGAGATATTGATGATGCGGCCGCCATCGTTCAGGCGCGGGAGCAACGCCTGAGTGAGGAAAAAGGGCGAACGTACGTTCTGCGCGAAGGTCCAGTCGTACTCATCCGGAGTCGTGGTCGCGATGGTGCCGTAGGGGCCTCCGCCGACATTGTTGACCAGGATGTCCAGCCGGCCGGAGCCGGTGCGGCGCTGCAGATCGGCAGCGAGCGCTGCAACCAGCGCATCGATGGCGCCGGGTTCTCCCAGCTTCGCCTCGATCGCGAACGCCTGACCGCCCTCGGAGGCGATCGCGGCGACCGCGGCCTCGGCCGCCGCGGCGTTGGTCGCATGGTTCATCGCGACGAGAGCGCCGGCGGTGGCCAGCCGCTTCGCCATGGCGAGCCCCAGATTCCGCGTGCCGCCGGTCACCAACACGGTCTTTCCTTGCAGATCCCTGATCAATGGGCTGTCTCCGTGAATGACTGGGCGCGGGCGGGGGCCGGCGTGAATTCGATCGGCAGGCCGCGAAGGCCCCAGACGCCCATGAAAGGCCGATGTCCGGGCTGCCCCGCCAGTCTGGGATTTGCAATGCGCTGCGCGATCAGGTGCAGTCCTTCTTCGATCTGCGCGCGCGCGATGAACTGACCCAGGCACATGTGCATCCCGCGACCGAACGCCAGATGGCGACTGTCTTGCGCGCGCTCGGGGTCGAAATCGTCCGGCCTCGGGACCGCGCCGGGATCACGCGTCGCCATGCCGACGGGAAGGAACAGCAGCGTGTCCTTCGGCAGCAATACGTCCCGGTAGACGAGATCCTCATTGATCAGGCGTGGGATGGTGGCCGGACTCTGGAAACGCAGCCCCTCCTCGACCACTTTGCGACAGTAGCCCGGATCGTCCGCGCAACGCCGGTATAGCGCGGGCCGGCTCAACAATTCGTACATGATGAAAGTCAGCACGTTCTTCGACGTGTCGTAGCCCGCCACGAACAGAAAGATGAGAAGGTTATCCATCTCGATGGTGGTCAGATCGCCGGAATCATTGGCAGCTATCAGCGCATCCAGGAGGTCGGGCTCCGGGTTCGGCCGCTGACCTGCGCGGCGATCGGCGACCAGTTGGGTCACAAACCGGTTCATCACCTCGGCGGCCTCGTTGAGCCGCGGCAAGAAACCGGGGATCAGGTTGAAGCTCAGGCCCAGAGTCTCCAGCGAGGACCGCAGCGTCGGGAGCGCCTCGGACGAAGCGCCGATGAGACTGCAGATGACCGTCACCGGGAAGTAGGAGGCAAACTCCTCGAAGTCGAACTTGGCGCGGGGCGCCCACTCATCGAGCAGGCGCGAGAGCACTTCCCGCATCAGCCCGCGGCGCTGATTCGCGGCTCGCGGCGTGAACATCGGCGCGAGCACTTCGCGGACCTTCTTGTGGCGCTCGCTGCTGAGACCAAAAATCGAGTTGAGCTGGAAATCCCCCCACTTCGACCCCTTCGCGTTCATGAGTTCGATCACGCCCTCGTGGGCGACGCGCAGCTTGTCGTCCATGCCGAGCAGATCCTTGATGGCGGCATACTCGGTGATGAAGTAGCCGAAGGAGCTCTGCGCGAGCCAGGGATGTTGCTTGCGGGCAGCCGCGAACTGAGGGAACGGATCCTCGGCGAACTTCGGATCCAGTGTCATCAATTGCGGTAGAGACAGTTCAGCAATCGGCTGCATGGCTACATCCCCGCTTTGCCGAGCAAATCGATCAAGCGGCGCGAGCTTGCCGCCAGGGTCGGATGGTCCGCCTCGAACTGCACGGCCGCGCGCTCCAACCGCGCGGTGAACGATTCGTCGACCGCGTCCGGAGCCTGGAGCGCCCGCTTCACGTCCTCGAGCATTTCGCCGCGCAGCCGATCTGTGTGCGGATCCTCAGGGCGGGCGCTGTGCAGCTCTTCGTGTAGTTTGTTCAGCTGATCGCGCAGATTCTCGGGATCCATGTGCGTTACTCCGCAGCGGCCGCGATCGGCCGGTGCATCATTGTGCCATTCGTTCGGCCGTGAGGCGCGTCACTTCCACATAACCCCGCCCGGCCTCGGCCAGGCTTGCGTGGATCGCCAGATACGCCTGGCGCAGGAACTCATCCGCGCCATAGGGCGGATTGACGAGCAACAGCCCGCTGCCGGCCAGCCCCACGGAGGCGTCGTCCGGGTGGACGGCGAGATCTGCGAGCAGCATTTTCGGCAGCGCCACGGCGGCGAGGCGCGCGTGCACGCGCCGCCGCTGTGCGGCGCTCACGATCGGGTACCACGCGAGGAAACTACCCGTCGGCCAGCGGCGGTGGGCGTCGGCGAGCGCGGTGGTGAGCGAGCCGAGCTCGTCGGCGTTTTCGTACGGCGGATCGATGAGCACCAGACCGCGCCGCTCCGCGGGCGGCAACTGCGCCCGCAGCGCCGTGTAGCCGTCGCCTACTTCGATGCGAAATCGGCCGGACGAGTAGAGCTCTCGTTCGGCAGCCCGGGCCTCCGCCGGGATGAGCTCGTTGCACACGGCACGGTCCTGCGGGCGCAACGCGGCGGCGATAAGGGCCGGGGATCCCGGATAGCGAGCCAGGCGCTCGCCCGGCCGGGCTCCCAGCGCCGCGAAATATGCCGCAAGCCGCTCGGGCACTCCGCGCACGCCCAGTAAACGCTGGATGCCCCGCTCTGCCTCGCCCGATTTCTGGGCCTCCGGTCCGCGCAGGTCGTAATAGCCGCGACCCGCATGGGTGTCGAGCACGAAGAACGCCGTGTCCTTGCGCTTCATGGCGTCGAGGCAATAGACGAGACCCACGTGCTTGGCGACGTCGGCGAAATTTCCGGCGTGATAAATATGCCGATAGTTCATGGCTGCATTGTGCATTGACCCGCGCGCGGGCGGCAGGGAGAATGCCGGCCCCGATGCTCACCGTTCCTCGCCGAGTCTTTTTGACGGCCGCCACTGGGGTTCTGGCCGCATCCCGGCGCAGCACCGCCGCGACCGCTCCCGCAGCTCCCCGGGGGCGTGATCAGGCGCTCTCGGGCATGATGATCGTGAATGCGCTCGGCGGGCTCGAGGATCCGAATCTCAAGGACCCTGACGAGAGCGTGCTCGAGCCCCGGGTGCTGCGCGATGCGCACGACTCCGGCCTTACGGCGGTCAACATCACGCTGGGCTACGTGTCGGGAGAGGGTGATCCATTCGAGCAAAGCGTGCGCGACATTGCCCGGATGGACAGTCGGGTGCGCGAGGGCGCGCGCGACCTCCTCAAGATCTACACGGCCGAGGACATCCCACGCGCCCGCGCCGAAGGCCGGATCGGCATCATTTACGGATTTCAGAACGCCGCCATGCTGGGGAGCGATGTCACCCGGGTGGACCTCTTCGCAAACCTCGGGGTGCGGGTCATTCAGCTCACCTACAACCCGGCAAACGCGCTCGGCGACGGTTCGATGGCACCCGAGAACCGCGGCCTCACGCCCTTCGGCCGGGATGTGATCGAGCGCCTCAATGCACTGCGCGTGATGGTCGATTTGTCGCACAGCGGCCAGCGTACCTGTCTCGAGGCTGCGCAAGTCTCGAAGCAACCGATTTCCATCAATCACACGGGCTGCCGCGCTCTTAGCGATTTGCCGCGCAACAAAACGGACCAGGAGCTCGCGCTGGTGGCATCGAAGGGTGGCTTCGTCGGCATCTACTTCATGCCGTTCTTGAATCCTACGGGTCACGCCACCGCGGCGGACGTCGTGGCGCACATCGATCATGCGGTGAACGTCTGCGGCGAGGACCACGTGGGTATCGGCACCGACGGGTCGACGACCGCCATCGACGATCTGGAGGCGTACAAGAGTGTGCTCGCCGCGGAGGTCGCGGCGCGCCGCAAGGCCGGCGTGAGCGCAGCCGGCGAACGTCCCGATACGCTGCCGTTCGTCGTGGATCTGCGCGGCGTGAATCAATTTCGCGAGCTCGCCGCGCGCTTGGAGCAGCGTGGCTATTCCAGCTCCCGTATCGAGAAGATCATGGGGCAAAACTTTCTGCGCTACGCGCGGGAGGTGTGGGGCGCTTGAGGACCGGGGGTGGATCGATGTACGAGCTATACATTGCCAACAAGAATTACTCGTCCTGGTCGCTGCGGCCCTGGGTGCTGATGCGCGAGGCCGGGATCGAGTTCAAGGAGCACTTGATTCCGTTCGGGGGGCCGGCTTGGAAGGATTTCCTGAAGCTCTCGCCGAGCGGCAAGATACCCTGTCTCATCGACGGCTCGACGCTGGTGTGGGATTCGCTCGCGATCACCGAGTACCTCGCGGAGCGGCATCGCGGCGTCTGGCCGCCGGAAGTCGAAGCGCGCGCCTGGGCGCGCAGTGCCTCGGCCGAGATGCACTCGGGCTTCACGGAGTTGCGCAACCGCTGCTCCATGACCTGCGGCGTGCGCTTGCGGCTGAGGGAGAGTTCCACCGCCCTCCAGCGCGACATCGCGCGGCTCGAGGCCCTCTGGAGCGACGGACTCGACCGATTTGGCGGCCCATTTCTCGCCGACGGCTCGTTCACCGCCGTGGATGCATTCTTCGCGCCGGTGGCCTACCGGGTGCAAACCTATGGTCTGGAGCTAAGCTCCGGGGCGGCGGCGTACGCGCAGCGCCTGCTCGAGGTCCCGGCCATGCGTCAGTGGTACGCGGCCGCGCTCGCCGAGAACTTCCGCGACGGGCCGCACGAGGCCGAGATGCTCGAGCTGGCGAGCGTCATCGAGGATTTGCGCACCCCGGCGCTGTGAGTCACGGCGCGAGATAATCGCGCGGGCGCAGGAACTCGTACAGGCGCGACTCTGCGGAACCCGCCTCCGGCTGCCAGTCGTAGTCCCAGCGCGCGAGCGGCGGCATGGACATCAGGATCGATTCGGTCCGGCCGCGGGATTGCAGGCCGAACAGTGTTCCGCGGTCATAGAGGAGATTGAATTCCACATACCGGCCGCGCCGGTAGAGCTGGAAAGCGCGCTCGCGCTCGCCCCAGGGCTCGGCCTTGCGGCGCTCGACGATGGGCAGGAAGGCGGGCAGAAAATGGTCGCCGACGCTGCGCAAGAAGGCGAAGCAGCGGTCGAATCCGCCCTCGCAGAGGTCGTCGAAGAACAATCCGCCGACGCCGCGGGTCTCGTCGCGGTGAGGCAGAAAGAAATAGCGGTCGCACCAGTCCTTGTACCTCGGATACAGCTCCGGGCCGAAAGGCTCGCATGCTGCGCGGGCCGTGCGGTGCCAGTGCAGGACGTCGGGCTCGAACGGATAGTAGGGGGTGAGATCGAAACCGCCGCCAAACCACCAAATCGGTGGCCGGCCGGGCGGCGCCGCCTGCAGGAAGCGGACGTTGCAGTGCGTGGTGGGTACGAATGGATTCTGCGGGTGGAAAACGAGCGACAGCCCCACCGCCTCGAACGACGCGCCGGCCATTTCCGGACGCAAGTTCGAGGCGGATTGCGGCAGCTTGTCGCCCATGACGTGGGAGAAAGACACGCCGGCACGCTCGAACACGTTGCCCCCGCTCAGCACACGGCTCTCGCCGCCCCCGCCCCCGGGCCGTTGCCAGACATCGCGTCGGAACCGCGCCGTGTCGAGCGTCTCGACGGCGGCGGTGATGCGCTCATGCAAATCTTGCAGATAGCGGCGCACCGCCGCCGCATCCGTCTCGGACGGAGCCGCCGGCGTTGCCGAGGTGCCGCCCATGCGCGTTAGCTCTTCCGGCGCTTCGTCTTGGCGGCGGGCGGAGCCGCGGCCGCAGTTTCGGCGGGCGCCCGCTTCTTGGCTGCCGCTTTCGATCCCTTCGCGGCGAGCCGCGCGGCCGCGCGCATCGGCGGCGGCGCCGTTGCGGGAGCGGGCGCAGAGGTCTTCTTGCGCGCGCGGGTCGCTTTGGTCGCGGCGGCCGGCGGATCCGCCGTGGCGGATGAGCCGTTGGTCTTTGCGGGCGCACCACCCTTGGCGTTCTTGCGTCCCCACTTGTTGCCGAAGCCCCGTACGGGTGCTGCCGCCAACAGTGCGTGGCACTCCTCGAGTGTCAGGCTCTTGGGGTCGCGGTCCTTCGGAATCTTGGCGTTGCGGGTCTTGTCCTTGATGTAGGGCCCGTAACGGCCGTTGAGCACCTGGATGCCCGCGTCCGGAAAGTCCTGGATGAGGCGATTGGCGTCGGCAATCTCCTTCTCGCGGATCACCTCGAGCGCGCGCTCGTGTGTGACGGTGTAAGGATCGTCGGTCTTGAGCGAGACGTACTTCGCCCCGTATTTGACATAGGGTCCGAATCGGCCGGTATTGGCGAGGATTTCTTCGCCGGCGGCGGTTTGTCCGAGCTTGCGTGGCAGCTGAAACAGGAACAGCGCCTCCTCGCGCGTGATGGAGTCCATCTTCTGGCCGGGCCGCAGGCCCGCGAAGCGGGGCTTCTCTTCATCGTCCTTGGTGCCGATCTGCACGAAGGGTCCGAAGCGGCCCATGCGCACGCTCATGGGCTTGCCGCTCGCGGGATCGGCGCCCAAGTCGCGTGCCATCGCGACTTCCTCGCGGCTCACGGAGGTTTCCGTGTGCTTCACGAGCTTGATGAACGGCTTCCAGAACCGATCGAGCAACGGCACCCACTCTTGCTCGCCGGTGGCGACGCCGTCGAGCGCACTCTCCATCTTGGCGGTGAAGTCGTAATCGACGTAGATGGTGAAGTACTGCGTGAGAAAGCGGCTGACGATCTTGCCGATGTCGGTCGCGGTGAAGCGCCGATTCTCGATGAGCACGTATTCCCGATCGCGCAGCGTCGAGATGATGGAGGCATACGTCGACGGGCGGCCGATGCCGTACTCCTCGAGCGCCTTCACCAGCGAGGCTTCCGTGAAACGCGGCGGCGGCTCGGTGAAATGTTGCGACGGGACCACGGCCAAGAGCTTGACGCGATCGCCTTCCTTCATCGGCGGCAGCACGTGATCCGAATCGTCCTGCACGACGTCGTCCGCACCTTCCTGATAGACCGATATGTACCCGGGCTTCACGAGTGTCGAGCCATTGGCCCGCAGCATCGTCCGCTCCGCGTTATCGGCGCCGGCAAGGAGCTCGACCGCGACGGTGTCGAATACCGCGGGCGCCATCTGACACGCCATCGTGCGCTTCCAGATGAGCGAGTACAGGCGGAATTGATCCGAGTCGAGCTTGCGCTCGATGTCCGCCGGCACGATGCGCGCATCGGTCGGACGGATCGCCTCGTGGGCTTCCTGGGCGTTGGCCGATTTGGTGCGATAGACACGCACTTCCTCAGCAAGGCCCTCCGGGCCATAGAGCTCGACGATGAGCTCGCGGATTTGCGCGACGGCTTCCTGCGCGAGGTTGAGCGAGTCCGTGCGCATGTAGGTGATGAGACCCACCGCGCCCTCGCCGATGTCGATGCCCTCGTACAGCTGCTGGGCGACGCGCATGGTCTTTTGCGCGCTGAAGCCGAGCTTGCGCGAGGCTTCCTGCTGCAGGGTCGAAGTCGTGAAGGGCGGCGCCGGGTTGCGCCGCCGTTGCTTGCGCTCGACGGCCATGACGGTGAGCTCGCCTTGGGCCGCCTTCTCGAGCGTGCTCACGGCCTCTTGCGCCGCGCTCTCGCTGGTGAAGCTGAACTGCTCGACCTTGGCGCCCCGGTACTCCACGAGCTTTCCCGGGAACTTCTGCGCCGAGTGCATGAGCTCGGAATCGATGGTCCAGTACTCTTGCGGCCGGAAGGCATCGATCGCGTCTTCGCGCTCGCAGATCATGCGCAGCGCCGGGCTCTGCACGCGCCCAGCAGACAGATTGGGACGGACCTTCTTCCAGAGCAGCGGTGAGAGGTTGAACCCGACGAGAAAATCGAGGGCGCGCCGCGCCTGCTGCGCGTTCACCAGATCGACCGAGATCCCGCGCGGATGCTCCATCGCCTCGCGCACCGCGTTCTTGGTGATCTCATAGAACACCACACGCTGCACCTCTTTGCCCTTCAGAGCGCCCTGTTCCTTCAGCAACTCCTGCAGATGCCAGGAGATCGCCTCGCCCTCGCGGTCGGGGTCGGTCGCGAGGTACAGGGACTTGGCTTTCTTCAAGGCCCGAGCGATGGCATCGACGTGCTTGCGATTGCGCTCGACGGGCTGATACTTCATCGCGAAGTGGTGCTTCGGGTCGACGGCGCCCTCTTTCGGCACCAGATCCCGGACGTGACCATAGGAGGCCAGCACCTCGAACTCCTTGCCGAGGTACTTCTTGATGGTCTTCGCCTTGGCAGGCGACTCGACGATAACGAGGTTGTTGCCCAAAATAGTCTACTAGGGTCGTCTAATGCAGGGCGTCGGAGCGCTCTTCGAATACCAGATCTTCCATTTGCGCATAGGCGGATTCCTGGCCCGGCTGATTGAACAACACCATGAGAACGACCCACTTGACCTGGTCGATGTCGATTTCGTCGGCCTCGAGCGCCATCAAGCGGTCGATGACGAGCTCGCGCTGTGTGCCGGAGAGAATGCGCACGTTCTCCAAATAGAGGAGGTAGCCGCGTACGTCGGTGTCCAGGCGCAACAGCTCCTGTCCACTGAAAATGCGCACGGCGCGCGCAGTCGCTTCCGCGACCTTGCCGAGCTGCTCGCCCGACAGTCCGTCGAGCCACTCGAGTGCCCGCTCAACGTCGGGCTCGGCAAATCCCGCCTTGTCCAGCTCCACCTTGAGGGTGGCGCGATCGGGACGCGGCTCGTCGTCCGCGCCCATGTAATTCTCGAAAAGGTAGATCAGCAGATCGAGAACGTTATCTTTCACCTCCGGCTCTCCTGTTGGCGACTCGGGAGTAGCGGCCCCCGGGGGCGGCCTGAACGTGGCCTTCGAGCTCGAGGATCAGCATCATCGAGGACACGGCTTCTGGTTTGAGTCCGGTGCGAACAATGAGCGTATCGAGGTCCGCGGGATCAAAGCCGAGCGCATCTAACAAGATTTTGTGTTCCTTGTCCATGCCCGCCCCGCTCGGCGCAGTCGTTTGCAGCGCGGTCGCGGCTTGCGGCGGCCGCGCAAAAAAGGCGGAAAAATCGAGTCTGCTCAATACGTCATCGGCGCTTTCGGCCAGATGAGCGCCCTCCTTGATGAGCCGATGACAGCCGCGGCTCATGGGGTTGTGAATCGAGCCGGGTACCGCGAGCACGGGCCTGCCGAGCCGTTGCGCGGCGCGGGCGGTGATGAGCGAGCCCGAGCTGCGCGCCGCCTCCACCACGAGAGTGCCGACACTCAAGGCAGCTATAACCTGATTTCGCCGCGGAAAGTTCGTGCGCCGGGGCGGTGTGCCCAAAGGAAAGGAGCTCATCAGGGCACCGCGGAACATAATGTGCTCGCTCAAGTCGCGGTTGTTCGCCGGATAGATGCGATCGATCCCCGTCCCGAGCACCGCGAGAGTGAGTCCCTGTGCCGTTAGTGCACCGCGATGAGCGGCGGTGTCGATGCCTTCGGCAAGGCCGCTCGCGATGACGAGCCCACGAGCCGCGAGAATTCGAGAGAACTCAAACGCAGTGTCTTTCCCGCCGGGGGTGGGACGGCGGCTGCCGACCACGGCGAGCGGCGGATCTTTGAGCGCGTCGAGCTGTCCCGCGACATAAAGAGCGAGCGGCCGGCCGTGCCACGAACGCAGCATCCCCGGGTACTCCGCTGCGGTGCATGGCACCAGGTGATGGCCGGCGTGCTCGAGCCAGCGCAGCTCGGCCGAACATGCCGCGTGACTGCGCGCGTGGATGTATTCGCAGGCGGCCGAGCCGAGTCCGGCGTCGGCGAGCTCTGCCTGGGAGCCGCCCAGCAACGCGCACGCAGAGCCCACGCGCGCGAGCGCCGTTTCGAGCGTAGCGGCCTCGAGCGCGGGCGTGCGCGCGAGCCGCAGCCAGGCCGGCGTGTCCGCGAGGATGGGCATGCGCGCAGTATCGGCAAAGATGCCTGCGACCGCCGCTCAGGCGGCCGCGCGAACGCGCAGATTCTGATGGAGTCGCCCGGCGCTTTACGGCCGGGCGGCCAGACTTCAGGGGGATCTAACGTCGTCTTCGACGTGAATGACGTCGGTCGCTTCCATGATGAGCCCGAAGCTCATGCGATCGAAGGTCTTGAATACCATGAACGTGCCGGTGCGCTCGCTCGGGAGCTCCACTTTCTTGGCGAACACGGTATGCGGGCTCACGAAGCCCCTCCTCGAGTCGTCTTCCACCGGCGCAGGGGCCGAGTAGACCGCGAGCACATTACCCGGCTGCAAGCCATCGCGAATGCCGCGGTTGATGACCACGACCTCGTACTGGCCGATGACGCTGACGCCATCCGATACGAGGATGATGCGGCCCTTGACGTTCATTTTCGGCGGGCTCGGCATGAAGTCGAGCGGCACGTCGACGTCGCCCGGCAGCAGCTTGTCGCCGGGGTAAGTCTCGCGGGTCGACTGGGTCATGATGAGAGTCGCCGGATCGCCGCCGCGGGTGACGTGGCCGGTGCCCGTGTACACGCCGTTGTAGCCGAGGATCTTGTTGTCGTCCGGGTCGCGCAGCGCCTCTCCGACGCGCACCAGATTGTAGTGCGCGCCGAGCTCGACCGGAGCGGTGAAGCCGCGTGCGTAGACGGTGTTGCCCTCCGACATGACCACGTGCGAATCACGCGTCGACAGCACGTAGGGAGAGGTCTTGATCTGCCTCTCTTCGAGCACCATCGGCTTGTTCATGAACGCCGCGACGGTCTCGTAGGGAATGGTGGTCACTGCCGCCTCGAGCGGCTCGCTTCGCACGCGGGCCATGACTCGCGCGCCGTTGCCGCGCTCGAGACTGCCCGGCTGCAGCACGATTCTCGGCCGTCCGTCGACGTACACCAGATGCAAGGTGTCGCCGGGATAGATCAAGTGCGGGTTTTGCACCTGCGGATTGACCTGCCAGATTTCCGGCCAGTACCACGGATCCTTGAGGAATACCTTGGCGATGCCCCACAGGGTGTCGCCGCGTTTGACGGTATAGCTGTCGGGCGCCCCCGGTGCGAGCTGCAGGCCTTCGTGCGCCGCCTGCGGCGGCAGGGCCGTGGTCGTGGCGCCCGAGCCGGTGTCGATAGCCGCTTCCATCGCGGTTCGAGGATCACCGACGACAGTACCCTGCACCGCGCCGTCATCCTGCGCAACGGGCTGTGGGGCCCGCGGCGGGGGTTCGGTGCGGCAACCCGTCACCGCGGCGATTGCGAGTACCAAGGCTATTGTCTGATGGCGTTGCATTCTAAATTCGCTCCCATGAGTCGCCAGTCATATGGTGCCGGGCCGGCTGGTATACTGCCGGCCTGCCTCTTAGGACTGGGACGTATCGCCCGTTTTCGGCCCTTGTTCAGCAATGGCAGCGCTCTGCGCACCGCCGCAAGCGCGCCATTAAGTTAAGCAGCGGCGGAACTTTAGCAACTAACCTCAGCCAAAAACACGATATCCATCTCATAACTCCCATGACAAAGTTGGCAATTCTCGAGTATCCCGATCCGCGCCTGCGAACCACGGCCGAGCCCATCGGGGTCGTGGATGACGCGGTGCGGCAACTGGCGGACGACATGCTCGAAACCATGTACGCCGCGAAGGGCGTCGGTCTCGCCGCGAGCCAGGTCGACGTGCATCGCCGGCTGCTGGTGCTGGACGTGAGCGACGCGCGCGATCAGCCGCTGGTGCTCATCAATCCGGAGATTCTGGCCGCCGAGGGTCGGGCGCCGGGTGAGGAGGGCTGCCTGTCGCTGCCGGGCATCTACGACAAGCTGGAGCGCGCCGAGCGCATCAAGGTGCGGGCACTCGATCGCAACGGCGTGCGCTTCGAGCTCGAGGCCGACGGCATGCTCGCGGTATGCATCCAGCATGAGATGGATCACCTCGAAGGCAAGCTTTTCGTCGACTATCTGTCCGAGCTCAAGCGTCAATTGATCCGGCGCCGCCTGCAAAAGGAACGCAAGCAGCGTTCTCCGGCCGAAGCCCGCGTGCCGGTTCCGGTTCTCTAGCCCTTCCTTGACACAACGCGCGTTGCGACTGGGCTTCGCTGGTACGCCCAAATTCTCAGTGCCGGCGCTCGACGCGCTGGCCGGCTCCGAGCATGCCGTTCAAGTGGTGTTCACAAAGCCCGACCGGCCTGCAGGCCGCGGCCGGCACGTACAGATAAGTCCGGTGAAGCAGCGGGCAATCGAGCTCGGCCTGACCGTGCTCGAGCCGGCCACGTTCAAGGCGCCGGAGACCCTCGATACGCTACGATCGCTCAATCTCGATGCGCTGGTGGTGGTGGCGTACGGCCTGATCCTGCCGGCGGCGGCTCTCGCGGTACCGCGCCTGGGCTGCTTCAATATCCACGCCTCGCTCCTGCCGCGCTGGCGCGGCGCCGCACCCATCCAGCGTGCGCTCCTCGCCGGCGATGCGGTCACGGGCATCACCATCATGCGCATGGAGGCTGGACTCGACACGGGTCCCATGCTCGCGGGCCGCGCCATCGACATCGAGGGCCGCGACACCGGCGGCTCCCTGCACGATCGGCTGGCCGTGCTCGGCGCGGCCCTGATGCGCGAGACGCTCGATGCGCTCGCGTGCGGTCCGCTGCCGGAGACACCACAGCCCGAAGCGGGCGTGACCTACGCGCCGAAGATCTCGAAAGCCGAGGCGGAGATTGACTGGCGGGCGGATGCAGAGTTAGTGCTGCGCAAGGTCCGGGCGTTCAATCCTGTGCCGGTTGCGCAAACTCGCTGGGACGATCAACAGGTCCGCATCTGGGAGGCCGAGCTCGCGCCCGTGACGTCCGGTGCGGGCGGAGAGCGCGAGGGAGCGGCTGGGGCGCCATGCGCGGGGGCGCCCCCGGGAACGGTGATCGATGCGGGCCCAAGCGGTATCGACGTGACTTGCGGCCGCGGCGCGCTGCGCGTGACGCGCCTGCAACTCGCCGGGCGAAAGCCCATGACCGCGGCCGATCTGCTGAACTCCCAGCGGCTCGCGGGGGCGAGCTTCTCGAGCCCATGAGCGACGCCGCCCTCGACGCGCGAGCCGTGGCGGCCCAGGTGACCACCCGCGTCTTACGCGAACGTGTCACGCTGGATGCCGCCCTCGAGGATGCGCTCGCGCAGGCGCCTCGCACGATGGTAGCGCCCGCGCGCTCGCTCTCGTTCGGTGCGGTGCGCGGCTTTTATCGGCACGAGGCCATCCTGCGCCGCGTCCTCACCCAGCCGGGAAAGTCTCTCGAGCCGCTCGTTCGCGCCATCCTGTCGGTGGCGCTGTTCGAGCTCGAGGATGCGCGCACGCCCGACTATGCCGTGGTCGATGCGGCCGTGAACACCGCCAAGGCCGCCGGACGATCCGCGGGACTCATCAACGCGCTGCTGCGGCGGTATCTGCGGGAGCGCGAGTCATTGGAGGCGGACATTGCCCGAAGTCCCGCCGCCCGTTACGCCGCTCCGGAATGGCTCGCGCAGCGCCTGCGCGAGGACTGGCCGGAGCGCTGGACGGACATCCTGGGTGCCTGCGATGCGCAGGCACCCATGTGGCTGCGCGTGAATGCCCGGCACGGCACGGCGGCCGATTATGTCGCGACGCTCCGCCAGGCGGGAATCGAGGCGGCTGCAGAGCCGCGCGTGCCGCAGGCCGTGCTGCTGAGCACCCCGCGCGACGTCGTCGAGGTGCCGGGATTCGCCGACGGAGTGGTGTCGGTGCAGGATCTCGGCGCTCAATGCGTCGCCTTTCCCTTGAGACTCGAGCCCGGCCAGCGGGTGTTGGACGCCTGCGCGGCTCCTGGCGGAAAGACGGCGCTCATCGCGGAGCGCGAGCCTCGCCTTGAGCGGCTGGTCGCAGTCGACCTCGATGGCAGGCGCCTGAAGCGCGTGCGCGAGAACCTGGAGCGCGGTCGACTCCAGGCCGAGCTCGTGCACGGCGACGCGGCGACCCCGCGGGGCTGGTGGGACGGCATGCCGTTCGATCGCATTCTGCTCGACGCACCCTGCTCGGCGCTCGGCGTCATCCGCCGGCATCCGGACATTCGCCTGCGCCGCTCGCCGCAGGAGCTCGCCCGGATGCCGGCGCTGCAAACTCGTCTGCTCGATGCCGCGTTCGGCATGCTCGCGCGCGGGGGCCGGCTGGTGTATGCGACCTGTACCCTCACACGGCGGGAGAATGGGGGAGTGATCCAGGGATTTCTCGAACGTACCGCCGATGCGGCCGCGGTGCCGGTCGAGGATTGGGAGGGATGGCCGGGCCTCGGCCAGTCGGACGAGATCGGCCGACAGATCCTCCCCGGTGAGGCGAGTGCCGACGGCTTCTATTATGCTGCATTGACCAAACGATGAGATCCTCGGCGACATTTCCAGCCTTGCGGTCAGCGCTCCTGACCATCGCACTCTTTGCAACGGCCGTTGCCCCCTGCCGTGCAGAGGGGCTCGAGGGGCGTTTCGAAGTGCGCTCCGCCGACCTCGAGCTAACCGGCGGCGTCTATCACCTCAACGTGCGCTTGGGCCTGCCGATCAGCGACGCGGTGCGCCGCGGCTTGAGCGAGGGCGTGCCGCTCATCCTGGAGGTCGATCTGGATGTGGAGCGGGTACGGCAGCTGGTGCCGAACTCGCGAGTCGCGGAGCTCACCCAGCGCTATGACTTGCAATACAACGCAGTGAGCGCACGCTACATCCTGCGCAACGAGAACAGCGGCCAGCAGCAGTCGCTCCCCACCGTCGATGCGGCGCTCGAGCAGCTTTCGGAAGTGCGCAGCCTCCCTGTGCTGGACAAGGCGCTCCTGTCCCCCGACCGCCGCTACGAAGCCAGCGTGCGGGCGAGGATCGATTATGGGCGGGTGCCGTTCACGCTGCGCCTGCTGATGTTCTGGGTCAACGAGTGGCACCGGGAGAGCGACTGGTACACATGGACGCTGCAGCCTTAACCCGCAAATACGGCTCCACGGTGCTCGGTTCGCTGGGCGTGGGGCTGTGGCTGGTGGCGCTCTATCTGCTCGCCTCGGCCGCGCAGAACTCACAGGCCTTCGAGCGCTGGCTGCCCGGGATTCTGCTGGTCAATATCGCGGGCCTGTTGACGCTGCTGGTGTTGCTCGCGGGCAAGCTGTATCAGCTCGTCAAGGACTTCCGCAGGAACGTCCCGGGCTCGCGCCTGAAGGGGCGCACCGTCGCGATATTCAGCGTGCTCGCCGTGGCTCCGATCCTGGTCGTGTATTACTTCGCTCTACAATTTTTGAGCCGCGGCATCGACAGCTGGTTCGAGATCGAGGTGAGCCAAGGCCTGAAGGATACGCGCGAGCTGTCGCACGCGGCGCTCGAGGTGCGCGTGCGCGAGTTTTTACAGCATACCCAGGTGGTGGCGCACGAGCTCTCCGGGCTCACGGATTTCAATCTATTCTCGACGCTCGAGCGCGAGCGGCGCGACAGCGGCGCGCTGGAATTCACGGTGGTCGGCGCTCCGACGCAGATCATCGCGACGAGCTCCGATCGTCCCATGGACACCCTGCCTGCACCGGCCACGGATGAGATGATGCTGCAGGTCCGCCGCGGGCGGCCGTACGTGAGCCTGGACACCGACGCGACGGGCGGCTACGTGATTCGCGCCGCCGCGCCGCTCGACGCCGGACCGAATGCGCCTTCGCACGTGTTGATCGCGCTCTATCCGGTGCCGCAGCAGCTCTCGCAGCTCGCGGACACGGTGCAGCGTTCGTACACGCAGTATGCCAACCTCGTGCAGTTGCGCCGCCCGCTCGAGTCGACCTTCGTGCTGATCCTGACGTTCGTCGTGCTGATGTCGTTGATCGCGGCGGTGTACGGTGCGTTCTTCGCCGCGCAGCGCCTGGTGCAGCCGGTGCAGGATCTGATCGCCGGCACACGCGCGGTCGCCAAGGGAAATTACGACACGCGCCTGCCGCTGCCCTCGCGCGACGAGCTCGGCTTCCTCGTGGTTTCGTTCAACGACATGACCAAGCGGCTCGGACGGGCGCGCGAGGAGACGCGGCGCAGCCAGCAGGCGGTGGAAGCGGAGCGCGCCGGCCTGGCCGTGATCCTGGCGCGGCTCTCGACAGGCGTGGTGTCGCTCACGCCCGATCTCACCGTGCGTACCGCCAATCAAGCGGCGAGCGCGATCCTCGGCGTCGATCTCGAGGCGGCGGTCGGCGCGCGTTTCGACGAATCGATCAACGACGGCGTTCTGTTCACCGACTTTCTTGCCGCTGTGAAGTCGCGGCTCGAGGAAGATCAGCTCGACTGGCGTGAGCAGATCGAGCTGCCATCCGAGTCCGGCAAGCGCGTGCTCATGTGCGCGTGTACTGCGCTGCCGAACGACGTGGGCGGCACCCCTGGGGTGGTCCTCGTGTTCGACGACATCACGACGCTGCTGCAGGCGCAGCGCGATGCGGCCTGGGGCGAGGTGGCGCGGCGCCTGGCGCACGAGATCAAGAACCCCTTGACCCCCATCCAGCTGTCCGCGGAGCGCATGCAGCGCAAGTTTCAGGACAGTATGAACGCCGAGGACGCGCAGGTATTGCAGCGGGCGACCCACACCATCGTCGCGCAGGTGGAGGCGATGAAGCAGATGGTGAACGCGTTCAGCGAGTACGCGCGGGCGCCGGACATGCACATGGCGCGCTTTGACCTCAATCAGCTCATCACCGAGGTGGTGGATCTGTACCGCGCTCAGGAGAGCACTGCGGAGCTCACCCTGCTGTTGGACCCGAATTTGCCGCAAATCTCCGCCGATCGCGTCCGTATCCGCCAGATACTCAACAATCTGGTGACTAATTCGCTCGAGGCGCTCGAGGGACGGGCGGCAGCGGGCATCGAGATCGAAACTCAGACCGTCGAAGATGGTCCCAAGCATATGGCCGCGATCATCGTGTCGGACAATGGACCGGGCTTCCAGCGCGACTTGATCGGCACCGTGTTCGACCCTTATGTCACAAGCAAGCCCAAAGGCACAGGATTGGGGCTGGCGATCGTGAAAAAAATCGTGGAGGAACACGGCGGGCGCATTGAGGCGGATAATCGCCGGACCGGCGGCGCCCGCGTGCGTATTTTGCTGCCGTTGAACGAGGCGGCGCGCGGCCTCACCGGGCGCGAGCCGCGCAAGAGCGAACACAGGAGAGAACGGGTATGACCGCTTCGAGGATTTTGGTAGTGGACGATGAGGCGGATATCCGCGGGCTCCTCAAGGAGATCCTTGCCGAGGAAGGCTATGAGGTGGAAGTCGCTGCGGACGCGACGCAGGCGCGCAGCTCTCGTGCGGCCCAATTGCCCGACCTCGTGCTGCTCGACATCTGGATGCCGGACACCGACGGCATCACGCTGCTACGCGAGTGGTCCGTGACCGACGGCTACGATTGCCCGGTGGTCATGATGTCCGGGCACGGCACGGTAGAGACCGCGGTCGAGGCGACGCGCCTCGGCGCATTTGATTTCGTCGAGAAGCCCCTCTCTCTCACGAAGCTGCTGCGCACGGTCGAGCGGGCGCTCGATGCCGGGCGGCGCAAGCGCCTGTCCGAGCGGGCGCAAGGCTCCGCCCTCGCGCTGCCCATCGGCAAGAGCAAGCTCACGCAGAATTTGCGTGAGCTCGTGCAGCAGGCTGCGACCAGCTCATCGTCCGTGCTCTTCCTCGGCGAACTGGGATCGGGTCGCGAGGCCTATGCGCGCCATCTGCATTCGCTCTCCGCGCGCTCATCGAAACCTTTCCACGTGGTGGTTGCGGCGAGCCTCGGGCCGGATCCGGCCGCGGCGCTATTCGGCAGCGAGCGCGAGGGCAAAGTGGTGCAGGGCGCGCTCGAGCAGGCCGCCGGCGGGACGCTGTTCCTCAACGGGCTCGACGATCTGCCGACCCAGGCGCAACGCGCCTTGATCGGCGCCATCGAGCAGAGCAGCTACACCCGGGTCGGCGGTCGCGAGCGGCTGCCGCTCAACGTGCGCTGGGTGAGCTCGGCGCAGGAGGAATTCGAGGGCCGCGCCTCGCCCGAACCCTTTCGCCGCGATCTCATCGCGCATCTGAACGTCATCACACTGCGGGTGCCGCCGCTGCGCGACTATGCCGAGGATGTGCCCGACTTGCTGCGCTACTACGTTGACCGTTTGGTCGACGATCAGCATCTGCCCCTGCGGCGCTTCAGCGTCGCGGCGCAAAACCGCCTGCGTAATTATCCCTGGCCAGGCAATCTCGGCGAGCTGCGCAACTTAGTGCAGCGCGTGCTTGTGCTCGGCGCCGGCGAGGAGATCCGCCTCGAAGAGATCGAGCGAGAGCTTGCGGTCAAGACCGGCCTCGATGAACCCTTGGTGAAGCAGGACCTGCTGGCCCTGCCGCTGCGCGAGGCCCGCGAGCAATTCGAGCGCGCCTATTTGCAGCAGCAACTGCTCCTGTGCAATGGCAAAGTCGGGCAGCTGGCCAAGCGAGTGGGCATGGAACGCACCCATCTTTATCGAAAATTGCGTGCATTAGGGGTCGATTTTCGCCAATTGGGCGAGGATTAGGTCCCTAATCGCCGACTCGGATCACCAGCACATCCACGTCGGCCTTGCGCAGAACGGTGCGCAGCCGGTTGAGCTGAGCCAGGTCCGAAATCGGTCCGATACGGATCCGGTGCCAGGTGTCGTTGTCCACGGAGACTTTCTGCACCTTTGATTCGACTCCCTGCAGCGCGAGCTTGGCGCGCACCCGATCGGCATCGGCAAAATTCTTGTATGAGCCCGCCTGCAGCACGTACGTGCCCCGGCGGGTCTCCGGCACGGCGCGGATGTCCGGCCGCACGTCTTTCTCTTTTTCCGGTACCACCACCTCGAACTTGGGAAGGCTCGAGTAGAAATCGTAGGAAGTGCCCGAGTCGTCCCCGGCGGTCGCCCCGGCGCCGTCCGGATCCGGCGGCTGCTCGGTGTTGCGCGGTCTTTTTTTGTCGGCCTTCGCGAGCTGCGTGGGGGCGGTCGGCGGCTTATGGTCCTTGACGTACACCAGCGCCGCCACCGCGAGCCCCGCGCCCAGCCCGAGCGCAACGCCGATCCAGCCGGAGAATGCTCCCCTCGGCTTGCGCCGTGGCTTGTAGTCCCGCGCCATCCCGACCTACATGGTGTCGGGCGCGGAGACGCCCAGCAGATGCAGGCCGTTGCGTATCACGACCTGCGCGGCGAACGCGAGACTCACGCGCGCATCCCGGAGCGCCGCATCGTCGACCAGGAACTGGTGCGCGCTGTAGTAGGTGTGGAAGTCGTTCGCCAGGTCACGCAGATAGACCACCAGCGTGTGCGGTGCGCGGTTCAGGGCGGCGTGCTCGATGGTCTCCGGAAACGCGCAGAGGCGCTTGATCAGCCGCTGCTCCTGGGGCTCCACCGCCAAGCCGAGCGCAGCGAGGCCCCGCGCCGCATCGTGCACGATGCCGCGCTCCTGCATCTGGCGCCGCACGCTCGACACGCGCGCGTGGGCATACTGGATGTAGTACACCGGGTTGTCGTTGGAACGGGCCTTCGCCAGCTCCAGGTCGAAATCGAGATGCTGATCGTTCGAGCGCATGACGTAGAACAGTCGAGCCGCATCATTGCCGACTTCTTCGCGCAAGGCGCGCAGGGTCACGAACTCGCCCGAGCGGGTCGACATCTGCGCCTTCTGCCCGCCGCGAAAGAGCGTGACGAACTGCACTAGGCGAATCTCCAGGCATTCGGGCGGTCCGCCGAGGGCGAGCAGCCCTGCGCGCAGCCGCGCCATGTAGCCGTGGTGATCCGCGCCCCACACATAGATGAGATGCTCGAAGCCGCGCGCGAGCTTGTTGAAAATGAAGGCGATGTCGGACGCGAAATAAGTCTTGATGCCGTTCTCGCGGACGATCACGCGGTCTTTCTCGTCCCCGAAGGCCGTGGTCCTGAACCAGCGCGCACCGTCCTTCAAGTAGATGTGGCCGGCTGCCTCGAGCGCGCCGATGGCGCGGTCGACCTCGCCGGAATCGCTCAACGAGCGCTCGCTGAACCAGGAATCGAAGGTCACCCCGAATTCCTCGAGATCCTCACGAATGTCACCGAGGATCGATCCGAGGACCGCATCGAGCACGCGCCGAAAATCTTCCGCGCCCAAGAGTGCTCGAGCACGTCCGATGACCGCGTCGATGTAGACGTCCTTGTCGCCGCCCTCAGGCTCGTCGGGCGGCAAGTCTGCGAACACTGCCGCCGCGGGACGCACCAGCGCGCCGCCGTGCCGTGTGTCGAGCTCCGCGGCGATGGCGAGCAGATAGTCACCCCGGTAGCCGTTGGCCGGAAAGGTGAACCGCTCGCCGCGGCGCTCGAGATAGCGCAGCCACGTACTGGCGGCAAGAATCTCCATTTGCCGGCCGGCATCGTTGACGTAGTACTCCCGGCACACCCGATAGCCCGCCGCCGCGAGCAGGTTCGCGAGGCTGGCGCCGTAGGCCGCGTGCCGGCCATGGCCGACATGCAGCGGCCCGGTGGGGTTCGCCGACACGAATTCCACGACCACGCGCCGGCCTGCACCCAGGTCCGATGTGCCGTAGGTGCCGCCCTGGGCGAGCGCACGCCCGATCTCGGCGTGATAGGCATCGTCCTTCAGGAAGAAGTTGATGAAGCCCGCACCGGCGATCTCGATCTTCGCGACCGCCGGGTCCGGCGGCAGCGCTGCCGCGATCGCTTCGGCGAGCTTGCGCGGATTCTGACGCGTGGCTTTGGCAAGGCGCATGGCGAGATTGGTCGCGAAGTCGCCGTGCTGCGCGTCCTTGGTGCGCTCGACTTCTATCGCGACGCCGCGCTCTGCCGGGGGCACCAAAGATTCAGGCAAAGCGTCGAGCGCTCGGCGCAGCAAGGATTCGATCAGGGTCTTCAAGTCGGTCTCTGGGCGTCTTATCGGAGGGTCCGCAGTTTATCCTAAACCTCCTGAGACTCTGGGCCCTAGTCCACCTCGAGCGGATCGACGTCGATCGACCAGCGCAAGCCCGGCGGCCCCGGGAGCTGCTCGATGAGGGGAAGCCAACGGCCAAGAAAGCGCTGCAGCGGCGTCCGCGACGGGCTCTCGAGCAATAGATGGGCGCGAAAGTGATCGGCGCGACGGGCGATCAGCGCCGTGGCGGGGCCGAGTACACTCACTTGTTCGGCGATCGGCCGCGCCGCGACCGCCGCGTCCTCGAGAAAGCGATTGAGCCGCACCGTGTCCTTCGCCTCGGCGCGCAGCAGCGCCAGGCGGGAGTACGGCGGCCAGCGCGCGGCGCGGCGTTCCTCGAGCGCGGTCGCTGCGAAGGCCGGGTAGCCCGCGGCGATCAGACGCGTCAGCAACGGGTGCTCAGGAAATGAGGTCTGCACCATCACCTCGCCCAAACGCGCGGAGCGGCCCGCGCGGCCCGCAACCTGGGTGATGGTTTGTGCGAGACGCTCGGTGGCGCGAAAGTCGCTGGCGAACAGGCCCTGATCCGCATCCAGCACGACCACCAGGCTCACATCGGGAAAATGATGCCCCTTGGTGAGCATTTGGGTGCCGATGAGGATGCGCGCCTCGCCGCTGTGGACGCGCTCGAGGACCGCCCGCATGGCGCCGTGCGCACCCGCCGTGTCGCGGTCGAGCCGCGCGAGCGGCGCGTGCGGGAACAAGCGCACGAGCGTCTCCTCGATGCGCTCGGTTCCCTGGCCCACCGGGAGCACCGGCCGGTTGCACTTAGCGCAGACCCTGGGCACCGTGGCGCGAGCACCGCAGTGATGACAGCGCAGCTCGCCGGCGCGCTGGTGCAGGGTCATGCGGGCGTCGCAATGCGCGCATTGCGACGCCCAGCCGCAGCTCGAGCAGAACAAGCTGGGCGCGTATCCCCGCCGGTTCAGGAACATGATCACTTGTCCGCCGGCTTGCAAGTGCTGCCCGATCGCCTGGATCGCGGGTTGCGAGATTCCCTGTTCGCTCGGGTGCTTGCGCAGGTCGATGAGATTCATGCGCGGCGGCCGCGCGGCGCCCGGACGCTGCGGCAGCTCGAGCTCGGCGTAGCGTCCGGAAGCGACGTTCTCCAGTGTCTCGAGCGAGGGCGTGGCCGAGCCGAGGATCAGGGGCACACCGGCCCGTTGTGCGCGCAACACGGCAAGGTCGCGGGCCGAATAACGAAACCCCTCCTGCTGCTTGTAGGACGTGTCGTGCTCCTCGTCCACCACGATGAGGCGCAGCGCCGGGAGCGAGGTGAACACCGCTGAGCGCGTGCCGATGACGATGCGCGCCTGGGCGCTGTGCGCGGCGCGCCAGGCTTCGCGACGCTGGCCGGCGGCGAGGCCCGAGTGCAGCACGACGATGCCGGCGCCGAAGCGCCGCTCGAAACGCTCGACGAGCTGGGGCGTGAGCGCGATCTCGGGGACGAGAACCAGCGCCTGCCCCGGCGCGCCGCTCGACTCGTCCTGTGCGAGCGCCGCGGCGATGGCCTGCAGATACACCTCGGTCTTGCCGCTGCCCGTGACCCCGTAGAGCAGATGGGCCGCGAACCGCCCGAGCGATGCACGGATCGCCTGCATTACGGCGACCTGGGCGTCCGTAAGCACAACATCGCTCGGCCGCGGCTCGATGCGCGCCGGCCCCGCGGCCAGCCGCTCGGCCTCGGCCCAGCCGCGCCCCGCAAGGTCCCTGAGCCGCGCGTTCGCACCGGGGCCGAGATCCTGGGCCGAGGCTGCGCTCTCCGCCAGCCGGGCGAGCAATGCGCGCCGCCGAGGTGCGCGGCGGGCGCCTTCGCCTTCGAGCGCGAGGCGGCCTGCTGCCGTCAGGCGCCAGCGCTCGATCGCGCTCGGTTCCGCGGGCTCGCCCTCGCGCAGGCTCGCCGGCAGGGCCGCCGCCAGCACCTCGCCGACTGGATGGTGGTAGTAATCCGCCGCCCAGCGCAGCAGATCGAAGGTCACCGGATCGAAGACAGGCACCACGTCGAGCACCGCGAGCGCGTGCTTGAGCTTCGCCGGATCCAGAGCCGAGCCCGTGGCGGTCGCGAGCAGAATGCCGACGATCTGGCGGCGGCCGAACGGCACGCGCACGCGCACTCCGGGCCGCAGCGAGTCGCGCAGGGGCTGCTCGGGGGGTAGGTAGTCGAAAACGCGTCGCAGCGGCGTATCGAGGGCGATTTGGAGGATCACGCCCTTGTCCACAAATATTGTGGATAAGTCTGTTGAGAAAGCGGGATCATGCGACTTAAGTGCCCGTTCCGTTTCGAGACATATTCAAATTGGTCAAAAACTACACGAATTCGCAAACAATCCTGTCGAATCAATCGGTTGCGCCATCCTCTAGATGCGCCGCGTAACGCCGTTTGCAAATTTTGCAGCAACTGTCACACACCATGTGCGTAAGTTGCTGATCCGGCGCGAACACCGTCAACCGCCGGGCCCGCCCGGCGTTGTACCCACAGCGCAGGCAATTTGCCGAAAGCGCGAGAGGACGAGGCATGTCGGGCTTTGGTACGCTCACCGCAGCTTGGATGGTAGCGGATAGTTCCGCGCCAGCGACCAGGGGAGTGGTTCTGGAGCAGACGCGCGCACTTGATAAGTTCCTGGCTGAGATCGAGCGTCGCGCCTTCCGCATGGCCCAAATGTCGCTTCGCGATCCAGACGACGCGATGGACGTCGTGCAGGATGCGATGCTCAAGCTCGCCCGGAATTATGCCACGCGGCCGAGCGAGGAATGGCGGCCGTTGTTCTATCGCATCCTCGAGAACGGCGTGCGCGACCTGCAGCGGCGGCGTACCGTCCGCAAACGATTCATGACCTGGCTGCCGGGCCCGAAGGAGGATCCCGACCATGAGGCTCAGGACCCGCTTGACAGCGTCGCGGACAACGCGCCTGCGGTGCCCGACATCTTGATGCAGGATCAGGCGATGCAAAAGCTCGAAGCGTCGCTGCGCGAACTACCGGCGCGGCAGCGCGAGGCGTTCATGCTGAGAAATTTCGAAGGGTTGGACGTCGCCGAGACGGCGACGGCGATGGGCTGCTCGCAGGGCAGCGTCAAGACACATTACTCACGCGCAGTGCACACCTTGCGTGAGCAACTGGGCGAGGTCTGGTGATGAGCGAGGAACACTTGGCGAGAGAGCAAACCACGCTGGAAGAGCGCAGCCGCGCGCTGTTTCAGGACAGCGTCGAGCGCATCGACATGCGCACGCGCTCGCGTCTCACACAGGCCCGTCATGCGGCGCTCGAGGCTGCCGAGCGTGCGCGGCCGCGCGCTTGGTTCCTGCGCATGCCGGTGCTGACCTCGGCGGCCACGGTGGCGGCCGCGATGGTGCTCGGAGTGTCGTTGTGGGTGCACGCGCCGGCCGTCCATCACGCGACGCCGGCCGACGCCGCCAACTTCGAGGATCTGGATATCGTCGCCTCCAGCGACAATTCCCAAGACAACGTCGAGATGCTGCAGGACGACTTGGATTTCTACGCCTGGGCTGACAAGACCGCGGGCGGGGAACCCGCTGCGTAGGATGAATGAACATTGAGGGAGCCCTGCTACCGGCTGGTCCTCGGAGCGCTGCTGTGGGCGGCCGCGGTCCGGGCGCAGCCTCCTGCACAGGCGCCGGCACCGGCGCCGCCCGCTCCTGCGGGACACACGCAGCCCGCGGCGCCGGCGCAATCGCAGGACGTGCCCGACGAGGAGTTCATCGAGTTCTTGGGCGAAGACGATCACGGAGATGCCGCTTGGTCGGAGTTCTTGAAACGGGCGCAGCACGGGGCGCAAAACCCCGCGCCGCCGCAAGGCACGAAGCAGTCATGAAAGCGCTGCTCCTCGCTGTGCTCATGCTGCTTGCGGGCATCCCTGCCTTCGCGCAGGAGTCGGTCGAGCCGGCGACGCCGCGCTCGTGGCAGTCGCTTTCGCCCCAGCAGCAGCAGCTCCTGCACAGCTTTCAGGGCAATTGGGACAGCTTGCCCGCCGAGAAACAGCAGGCGCTGACCCGCGGCAGCGATCGCTGGATCCACATGACGCCGGAGGAGCGCTCCGGCGCGCAGGAGCGCTTCAAGACTTGGCGTGCACTGCCGCCCGAGCAACGGCAGCAGCTACGCGAACGCTGGCGCCAGTTCAAGGCGCTGCCCCCGGAAAGGCAGCAGCAGATTCGCAACCAGTTCAACACCTTCCGACAAATGCCGGCCGAGAGACAGCAGGCGCTGCGTAATGCCTGGCGGAGTATGTCTCCCGAGCAGCGTAACCAATGGCGCAGCATGTCTCCTGACGAGCGCCGCGGTGCGCTGCAAGGCGCCATGCCTCACCCGAACGCACACCCTGCCCCGCGGATGGCTCCGCATCCGGCCCCGCGGCGCTCTCCTCGCTGACCGGCGTGGCTCAGACTGCGCAGAGCGAAGAGCGGATCAGGAAGCGCTTGTTCAATGGCGCCTCGAGCGAGAAACTCGCGCCCCGGCCCGGCACCACGTCGACCACCCACTGAGTGTGCGCCCAACGCTTGAATTGATCGCGGTCCATCCAGAACTCGCAGCCCGCGATCTCGCCGACTTTCTCGTCGATGCCGCCCAACCGGAACTCGCCCACCTGGAAACACATGGGGGCGCTGCCGTCGCAGCACCCGCCGGACAGGTGAAACATGATCGGTCCGTGCTGTGCCTTCAGCTGCTCGATGAGCTCGCGCGCCGCTTCCGACACCCCGACTCTTTCCATCAGAAAAAGCCCAGCGCCTTCGTGCTGTAGCTCACGAGCACGTTCTTGGTCTGCTGGTAGTGATCGAGCATCATCTTGTGTGTCTCGCGCCCGATGCCGGACTTCTTGTAGCCGCCGAATGCCGCGTGCGCAGGATATGCGTGGTAGCAATTGGTCCACACGCGTCCCGCCTTGATGCCTCGGCCGAACCGGTAGGCGCGGTTGAGGTCGCGGGTCCACACACCGGACCCGAGCCCGTAGAGCGTGTCGTTGGCGATCTCGAGCGCCTCGTCCGGTGTGTCGAAGGTCGTCACCGACACCACCGGTCCGAAGATCTCCTCCTGGAAGATGCGCATCTTGTTGTGGCCCTCGAACACGGTCGGCTTGATGTAGAAGCCCCCCGAAAGATCCCCGGACAGCTTGTTGGCCACGCCGCCGGCGAGCACCTTCGCGCCTTCCTTCTTGCCGATGTCGATATAGGAGAGGATCTTCTCGTATTGATCGTTCGATGCTTGCGCACCGATCTGCGTGGTCATCTCGTAGGGATCGGCCTGGCGAATCTTCTCGACGCGCTTGATGGCGCGCTCCATGAAACGCTCGTAGATGGACTTCTGCACCAGAGCCCGCGAGGGGCAGGTGCATACCTCGCCCTGGTTCAGCGCGAACATGGCGAAACCCTCGAGCGCCTTGTCGACGAAATCATCGTCCTCGCGCATCACGTCGTCGAAGAATATGTTGGGCGACTTGCCGCCGAGCTCCAGAGTGACCGGAATGATGTTCTCGGAGGCGTACTGCATGATGAGCCGCCCCGTCGTGGTCTCTCCGGTGAACGCGATCTTGGCGATGCGTGGACTCGATGCGAGCGGCTTGCCCGCCTCGACGCCGAAGCCGTTCACGATGTTCATCACGCCGGGCGGCAGGATGTCCTGAACGAGCTCGGCGAACACCAGCAGCGATAACGGAGTCTGCTCCGCCGGCTTGATCACCACGCAGTTGCCGGCGGCCATCGCGGGCGCGAGCTTCCAGGCCGCCATCAAGATGGGAAAATTCCAGGGAATGATCTGTCCCACGACGCCGAGCGGCTCGTGATAGTGATAGGCGACCGTGTCTTCGTCGAGCTCGCCGAGCGAGCCCTCTTGAGCGCGCACGCAGCTCGCGAAATAGCGAAAGTGATCGACGGCGAGCGGCAGGTCCGCGAGGTTGGTCTCGCGGATGGGCTTGCCGTTGTCGTAAGTCTCGACGGCCGCGAGGAAGGGCAAGTATTCCTGCATGCGATCCGCCACCGCATTCAAGACGCGGGCGCGCTCGGCGACCGGGGTGCGTCCCCACTTCGGCGCGGCTGCGTGCGCGGCCTCGATGGCGCGCTCCACGTCCTCGGCCTGCGAGCGGGGGATCTCGCAGATCACCTGGCCGGTGGTGGGTGAGATATTGTCGAAATAGCCGCCTTTCAGCGGGGCAATCCATTCGCCGCCGATGAAATTGCCATAGCGCGCATGCAGTGGAATCTTCTTTTCCAGAGTCTTCATGTGCGCCGCAAAGGAGCCACTTTCGTGGATGGGGGCGCCGTTCGGCTGGGATGAGGGGCGGACTTGAGCGGACATGGGGTTGTCTCCTGAAAGTGCGGTCTGAGGTGGAGATAGCGAGCAAGCGCCGTGCCACGGAAATCGGATCGCTGGGGGCCCCGGCACGCGTCTTACGGCGGGGGCCGTGTCATATCCGTGACAGGTGTCATCGTACACCTCTCGAATTGCATCGGCACCTGCGCGCACGACCGCCAAGCGGCTTCGGCCGCCCGCAGCACTCGGATCAACCGGCCGCTTTCACCGCCTGGATCAACTGACCGACCGCGGCCTGTGCATCGCCGTAGAGCATGCGGGTCTGGTCGAGCCCGAACAGCGCATTGTCGATGCCGGAAAAACCCTGACCCTGACCGCGCTTGATCACGATGACGTTCTTCGCCTTGTCGGCATTCAGGATGGGCATGCCGTAGATCGGGCTGCCTTTGTTGGTACGCGCATCGGGATTCACGACGTCATTGGCGCCGATCACCACGGCCACGTCAGCGGTCTCGAACTCCGCATTGATCTCGTCGAGGTCGGAGATCAGGTCGTAGGGGACGCCGGCCTCGGCGAGAAGCACGTTCATGTGACCCGGCATGCGCCCGGCCACCGGATGGATGGCGAAGCGCACCTGCACGCCCTTATCGATGAGCAGCTGCGCGAGCTCCCAGACCTTGTGCTGTGCCTGGGCGACCGCCAGGCCGTATCCGGGCACCACGATGACTTTCTGCGCGTACGCCATCATCACGCCCGCATCCGAGGCTTCGATCGGCTTTTGTGTTCCGGCGACGGTGCCGCCGCCCGACGAAGTCTCGCCGAAGTTCGAGAACAGCACGTTGCCGAGCGAGCGGTTCATGGCCTTCGCCATGAGCTGCGTGAGCAAGGTGCCGGCCGCGCCGACGACCGTGCCGGCGATGATCATGGCGGCGTTGTCGAGCACGAAGCCCTCGAAGCCGACCGCGAGGCCGGTGAGCGCGTTGTAGAGCGAGATCACCACCGGCATGTCGGCGCCGCCGATCGGCAGGGTCATGGCAATGCCCAGTAACAGCGCGCACGCAAAGAACAGCGTGACGGCCGGCAGGCCCGAGTCGTAGCCCGCGACGATCATGACGCCGAACACAACCGCCGCCAGCAAGATGAGCAGATTCACGATCTTCTGCCCGCTGAAGCGCACCGACTTCGTGATCAGACCCTGCAGCTTTCCGAAAGCGATCAGGCTGCCGCTGAAGGACACCGAGCCGATGAATCCGCCGATGGTGGCCATCGCGAGATGCACCATGTTCTGCTCGGCACCGCGGTACAGCTCGACTGCGGCGATGGCCGCGGCGGCGCCGCCACCCATGCCGTTGTAGAGCGCTATCATCTGCGGCATGTCCGTCATGGCGACGCGCTTGCCGCTGACCCACGCGACGATGCCGCCGATGGCGATCGCAGCCAGCACCAGAATGAGGTTCAGCTGGGACGCACCCGAGACGAACGCGAGCGTCGCGACGGTGGCGAGCAGCATGCCGACGCCGGCCCAGCGTACGCCGCTCACGGCGGTGACGGGAGAGCTCATCCGCTTGAGTCCCAGGATGAACAGCGCCGCCGCCACCAGATAAGACAGCTGCGTCAACATCGCAATCGAGAAGAACGGCATGCGCTAGCGTTCCTTCTGTTCCTTTTTCCTGCCCGCCGTCACGAACATTTTCAGCATCCGTTCGGTGACCACGTAGCCGCCGACGGCGTTGCCCGCGGCGAGAACCACACCCACGAAGCCGATGATCCGCAGCAGCGTCGTGTCGGCGGCGGCGAGCGCCACCATGGCTCCCACCAGCACGATGCCGTGCACGAAGTTCGACCCGGACATGAGCGGGGTGTGCAGGATTACGGGCACGCGCGAGATGACCTCGTAGCCCGTGAAAGCCGCCAGCATAAAGATGTAAAGCGCGATGACCCCGTCGATCATTGACCTACTCCTCCAGGCATCTGGCCCTCCATGGATTTGCGCGTCGCCTCGTGCACGATGGTGCCGTCGCGCGTGAGCGCCGCTCCGGCGAACACCTCGTCTTGCCAGTCGATGACAAGCTCGCCTTTCACGATCGCCGGCTTGAGGAGATTGAACAAGTTGCGCGCGTACATCTCACTCGCGTGGTAAGGCAGCGTGGCCGGAAGGTTGACGGGGCCGATCACCTTCACGCCGTTGTGCAGCACCGTCTCGCCGGCGCGCGTAAGCTCGCAATTGCCGCCCTGCTCCGCCGCGATGTCGACGATGACCGAGCCCGGCCGCATGCGCTCGACCGCCGCGCGCGAGATGATGCGCGGCGCCGCGCGCCCGGGGACCGACGCGGTGCTGATGACCGCGTCGCTCGCGGCGATGCGCGCGTCGAGCACCTCCTGCTGCTTTTGGCGTTCCTCGGGCGTGAGCTCGCGCGCGTAACCGCCCGCACCCTCGGCCGAGACGCCGGTCTCGACGAACTTCGCGCCCAGCGACTTCACCTGGTCCTTGGTGGCGCTACGTACGTCATACGCTTCGACTACTGCGCCGAGGCGCTTGGCGGTGGCGATCGCCTGCAGGCCCGCGACGCCGGCGCCGATCACCAGCACGGCGGCCGGCCGGATGGTGCCGGCCGCGGTCGTCAGCATGGGCAGAAATTTCTCCAGGGTATTTGCGGCGATCAACGCCGCCTTGTAGCCCGCGACGGAGGCCTGCGAGGACAATGCGTCCATGGACTGGGCGCGCGAGATGCGCGGCACGAGCTCCATGGCGAGACTAGCGATGCGCCGGCTCCCGAGGGCGCGCACGAGATCGGGTCGCGCGTAGGCCTGCATGAAGCCGACGACCACTGCGCCTTCCTTCAGGCGATTCACGACATCGATGGCGGGCGGCTGCACGCACAGCAGTACATCCGCGCTCGAAAGAATGGTCGCGGCGTCGCTGATCTCCGCGTCGGCGTAGGCCTGGTCGGCGAAGTGCGCAGCCGTTCCCGCGCCGCGTTCGATGCGCACCGTCGCGCCCAGGCCCTTGAGCTTGGTCGCGACCTCGGGAATCAGCGCGACGCGTGTTTCGTTGGCGGCGGTCTCCTTGAGGACCCCCACGACCACACCCATGTCCCAGTTCTCCCCTAAAACGTTGAATTATTCCACAGGACTCGTCTATCTTTAGTATGTCATGAATCGGACTCTGCGAGACAAATTGCCCGAGCTCGAGGTGCGCGACGAAATCACGCTCCTGGCCCGCAACTATCCTCTGAGCCAGCAGATCCTGCGTACCGACGTGTCCGGCATGCCGCTCGAGTGGATCGATTACCGCGAGGCGGCCGGTCTTTATCACACCGACCAGGTGGCCTACACCTGCGGCACGCCTCTGTACCGGTTGTACGGGGGGACCTGTGCGCGGACCGGTCTGCGCACGGTCGTCGACGTCAACTCCATCATCGCCACGTTCGGTCACACGGGAAATCCGGGGAACCTGCGCGGCGCCGCCTATACGCCGCCGCTCAACAATCAGACTTTGTTCCGACGCGACGCTTATTTGTGCCTGTACTGCGGCGCGCGCTTCCCCTACAGCTTGCTGTCGCGCGACCACGTGACACCGTTCAGCCGCGGCGGCAAGGACACGTGGCGCAACGTCGTGTCGGCCTGCCGCCGCTGCAACAATGCAAAGGCTTCGCGCACTCCGGAGCAAGCAGGCATGCAGCTTCTGGCGGTGCCGTTCACGCCGACCTATGCGGAGTACATCTTCCTCAAGGGCCGGCGCGTGCTTGCGGATCAGATGGAGTATCTGATCGCACACTTTCCCCGCTCGAGCCCGCTGCACGAACGCATGCAACGCTGGCCGATGTGACCGGCGCGCTGAGCTTTGCCGGCGGCGCGCCGGCGATGCAGTCTCCGGTGCCGCCGGGCGGCGTGGCGCCGGGCGTGGTCTATCACATCGACGCGAGCTACTTCGTGTTCCGCGCTTATCACTCGATGCCGCCCGACATGGTGGATCGCGACGGCAACGCGACCCACGCCCTGTACGGTTTCGCACGCTTCCTCTGCGATTTCATCGAGCGGGTCAATCCGGCGCGCATCGTCGTTGCGTTCGATGAGAGCCTGCGGGGCGAGACCTCCTTTCGCTGCGCGATCTATCCGGCCTACAAGGCGAACCGCGAGCAGCCGCCCGCGGATCTCAAACGTCAGTTCTCACTGTGTCGCGAGTTCTGCCGACACCTCGGGCTGGCGGAGTTCGCAAGCACGCAATACGAGGCCGACGACATCATCGGCACGCTCGCCGCGCGCACACGCGCTGCGGGACTCAGGAACGTGCTGGTGACGCGTGACAAGGACCTGTCGCAACTCATTCGCGCGGGCGACGTGTTCTGGGACTACACGGGCAATGCCCGCTATCAGTATCACGAGATCGGCGCCCGCTTCGGTGCTGCGCCCGAACTCATCGCGGATTTTTTGGCGCTCACCGGTGATTCGGTGGACAACATCCCCGGCGTGCCGGGCATCGGCAAGAAGACGGCCGGCGAGTTGTTCGCCGTGTTCGGCTCGCTGGATGAGCTCTACGCCAATCTCGAACGCGTGGCGGGCCTGAAGCTGCGGGGTGCGGGCGGCGTTGCGGCGAAGCTCCTCGCGCACAAGGATGCGGCGTATCTAGCGCGACGGTTGACCGGGATCTTGTGCGACATCCCCTTGCAGGCGCACGTCGATGACCTGCGGCGCCGACCGCCGGACGGCACACGCCTGCAGTGCTTCTTCGACGATCACGGGTTCGGCAGCATCTTGCGGCAGCAGGCGCGGCGTATAATGAGCGCAGCGGTGGAACGACACTAGCTCTCCTTCGAGGCCCACATGGCGGTGTTGATCATCGGACTCGTAGTTTTCCTGGGCGTGCATTCCATCGCCCTGGCCGTCCCGGCTTTTCGCAGCCGTGCCACCGCGCGGCTGGGCGAGGGAGCCTGGAAGGGGCTCTACGCGCTAGTCGCAGCCGTGGGCTTGCTGCTGGTCGTTTACGGTTTCCATCTGGCTCGCGAATCCCCCGTGGTGCTGTACTCGCCCCCCGGCTGGATGCGGTATGTGACGTTCCTTCTCATGCTGCCGGTGTTCCCGCTGCTCATTGCCGCGTATCTCCCCGGCCGCATCAAGACGGCGATGAAACATCCCCTGCTGGCCGCCGTAAAATTCTGGGCGCTGGCGCACCTGCTCGCGAACGGGTTGCTCGCCGACGTGTTGCTGTTCGGCGGATTCCTCGCGTGGGCCGTCGTGGACCGGATCTCGCTCAAGCGCCGGGTGCAAGCCGTACCCACCGTGCCGGCGGGGCGCTTCAACGACCTCATTGCCGTGGCGGTCGGGCTCGCGCTGTACGTCTTTTTCATCGAGTGGGCGCATCTGCGCCTGTTCGGCGTGTCGCCGCTCAGCCCGGGGTGAATCTGCCCAGCTATGCGGACGTGGAGGCCGCTGCGCGGCGCCTCGAGGGGCATGCGCGCCGCACGCCGGTGCTCACCTCGCAGACCCTCGACGACGCCTTCGGCGCCGAGGTGTTCCTGAAGTGCGAGAACTTCCAGCGTATGGGCGCTTTCAAGTTCCGCGGTGCCTTCAACGCACTGTCCCGTTTCGATGAGACGACGCGCGCACGCGGGGTGATCGCATTCTCCTCCGGTAACCACGCGCAAGCCGTGGCGCTGGCAGCCCGCCTGCTGGGAATCGGCGCGACTATCGTGATGCCGCACGACGCGCCCGCCGCGAAGCTCGAGGCGACGGTGGGCTACGGCGGACGTGTGGTGACCTACGACCGGTACAGCGAGAGCCGGGAAGCCATTGCGCAGCGGCTGGCGGAGGAGAGCGGCGGCACGGTGATTCCGCCCTTCGATCATCCAGACGTGATTGCGGGGCAGGGCACGGCCGCCGCCGAACTCATCGCCGAGTGCGGGTCGCTGGACAGCCTGTTCGTGCCGCTGGGGGGCGGGGGCCTGCTTTCCGGCTCACTGCTCGCCGCACAGGCCTTGCTGCCCGCGTGCCGGGTGTATGGTGCCGAGCCGGAGGCCGGGAACGACGGACAGCGGTCGCTCGCGCAAGGCTCGATCGTGCGCATCGACGTGCCGCGCACCATCGCGGACGGCGCGCAAACGCAGAGCTTGGGAACCCTGACTTTCGAGATCATCCGCCAGGGTGCCGCCGACATCCTTACGGCCACGGACGAGGAGCTGGTCGAGTGCATGCGGTTCCTCGCCGAGCGCATGAAAATCGTGGTCGAGCCCACCGGTTGCCTCGGCTTGGCCGCCGCGCGAGCGCGGCGCGCGGGGCTCGCCGGCCAGCGCGTCGGCATCATCCTCAGCGGCGGCAACGTAGATGCCGCGCGGTTTGCAGCGCTCCTCGGCGCCGGTCCCGTTGGCTCTGCTGCTGCGCTCAACCCCGCGCGGCTTGGCTGAACAGTCGCTTGATTTCGCGATTGAAGGCCGGGATATCGTCGGGCTTGCGACTCGTGACGAGCTGGCCGTCGACCACCACTTCCTCATCGACCCACTCGGCGCCGGCATTGGTGAGATCTGTCTTGAGCGAGGGCCAGGATGTCATGCGGTGTCCCCTGACGACGCCGGATTCGATCAACGCCCAGGGCGCGTGGCATATAACGCCGACCGGCTTGCCTGCGTCGAAGAACGATTTCACGAACTTCACGGCCTGCGGCTGCATGCGCAACGCGTCGGCGTTGATGACGCCGCCGGGCAGAACGAGCGCGTCGTAGTTCTTCGCATCCGCCTGGTCGAGCGCTTGATCCACCTCCACCTCATCGCCCCACTCCTTCATCTTCCAGCCGCGCACCTTGCCTTTCTTCGGCGAGACGATCGTGGTGTCGGCACCTGCCGCATCGAGCGCCCGACGAGGCTCGGCCAATTCGGCTTGCTCGAAACCATCCGTCGCGAGGATCGCGACGCGCACGCCGCGCAGGCTGTCGGGCTTGCCGGATTCGCCGGCGGGATTCGTCTTGGGCGTTGCGTTGGCCATGGTGCTTCCTTCTGATCATCGTGAGGGGTAGTCAGCATCATGGTCGGCGATCGGACTTCGATTGAGCGTCGGCGAGCCGACCTGACCGAAGGTCAGACAGCGCCGGACGCCCGCGTGGCGGCGCAGTGCACCACTGGCCGCATGCCGCGGCGTCAGGGGAGTCGACGGCGCCGGAAGTCCGCGATGATTTCGCGCGCCGCGTTGTGTCCGGGGACCCCGGTGACGCCGCCCCCCGGATGGGTTCCCGAGCCGCACATGTACAGTCCCTTGAGCGGTCCGCGGTAATCCCCGTGCCCGAGCATCGGCCGTGCCGAGAACAGCTGATCGAGGCTGAGGGCCCCGTGGAAGATGTCGCCGCCGACGAGGCCGAAGGTACGCTCGAGGTCGAGCGGGCTGAGGATCTGCCGGCCCAGGATCGACGCCCGAAAGTTGGGCGCGTGCTGGTTCACCAGATCGATCATGACGTCCGCGACCTGCTCGCGATGCGCGTCCCACGAGGCACCGCCCGGCAGTACGGGAGCCACGTGCTGGCAAAACAAGCTCGCCACGTGTTGCCCCGGCGGCGCGAGGCTGTCATCCAGTGTCGATGGGATGAGCATCTCGACGATCGGGCGCCGCGACCAGCCGCCCGCCTTGGCATCGAGATAGGCTTGATCCATGTACTCGAGGCTCGGCGCCATGATGATTCCCGCGGTGTGGTGCTCGGCCGCGCTGCAGCCTGGCAGCACGGTGAAGTCCGGCAGTTCCGTGAGAGCGACGTTCATGCGAAACGTGCCCGAGCCGCAACGCCACTGGCGGATGCGTTCCAGGAATTCCCGTGGCAGTGCGGCGGGATCGAGAAGCTTCTCGTACAGCAGTTTCGGATTGAGGTTCGATATCACGCTGCGGGCGCGCAAGCTCTCGCCGCGCTCGGTCACCACGCCCACGGCGCGCCCGGCCTCGACGATGATCTCGCGCACCGGGCTTTGCGTGCGCACTTCGACACCGCGCGACTCCGCCGCTCGCGCCATCGCCTGGGTGATCGCACCCATCCCGCCGATGGCATGGCCCCAGACGCCTTTCTTGCCGTTCACCTCGCCGAACACATGATGCAGCAGCACATAAGCCGAACCGGGTGTGTAGGGGCTCGCGTAGTTACCGACGATGCCGTCGAACCCGTAGGCGGCCTTGATCGGCGCGCTCTCGAACCAGCCATCCAGATAATCGCCCGCCGACTTCACGAACAGGTCGAGAAGATCGCGGCGCAGGGTCATGTCGAGCCCTGCCATGCGCCGGCCGAGCCGCGCACCCCGCAGCAGTTGAGGCAAAGCCTCGATCCAACCCCCGGCGGTCACGTTCGGCGGAGTCTCAAGCACTACGTCGCGCATGATGTCGGCGATCGCATCGAGACGCCCTGCGTAGGCGTCGAGCCGCTGCGCGTCGCGTGTCGAGAATTTCTCGACCTCGCGCTGCGTGCGCCCGGCGCCCACCTTGAGAAATCGGCCGTCCTCGAGCGGCAGAAAGTTCGACAGCCCGCGCTCGACCACGCGTAAGCCGTGGCGCGCCAGCTCGAGCTCGCGAATGATTTTCGGATTCAAGAGCGAGACGGTGTAGGCGGCGACGGAATTGCGGAACCCGGGATGAAACTCCTCGGTGACCGCGGCGCCACCGACGACCGGGCGAGCCTCGAGGACCGTCACCTTGAGGCCGGCGGCCGCGAGGTACGCTGCGCAAACCAGTCCATTGTGTCCGCCTCCGACGATCAGCGCGTCGCGCGCCGCGTGCTCAGCCACGAGCCTTTCTTTTCGTGAGCAGCCTCGGGAACGCGCCGTTGCACAGCCCGTTCACCCAGTCCTCGCACAGTGCGATGGCTTCACGCGGCTTGAACGTCGCGGGGCTCAGGCTGAGCTCGACCCACAGTCCGTCGAGCAGCGCCGACAAGGCGATCGCCGCCTGGCGCAGCTTGAAGGGCGGAGCGTCGCCGGAATCGGCGAGCTGACCCAGCATGGACTCGAGCATGGCGCGGTACTTTCCGTAGGTCTTGTCGTGTACGGCGCGTATCTCGGGCGAATGGGCCACCATGCTCCAGAAGACCAACCACACATTGAAGAGCTGCGGATCGATGATCTCGGGCGCGAACGAGGCGCGGAAGAATCCGCTCAATCTGTCGCGCGGCGAGGCGGCCTTGTTCTGCGCTTGCGCTCGGATCGACTCCTGCAGGGACAATGCCAGGGTCTCGTAAGTGACGGCGATCAGCCCCGACTTGCTGGGAAAATGATGGTTGATCAGGCCGATCGACACCCCTGCCGTCGCGCTGATGCGGCGGACCGAGACGCCTTCGTGTCCATATTGCTTGAGACACCGCAAAGTAGCCTCGACGAGTGCCTCGCGGCGCACGGCCGGTGTGGCTCGACGAAATTTAGGCTGGCCCCGTTTTGTTGTCATTCTTGCTTTGCTCTCGCCGACGTTTGCGCGGGTTATAGCACGCGCAGCAGACGCCATGCCGCGTGCCGTCGACGGCCCGGCTCAGGCCGCGCGGAAGGCGCGGAAGTCGAAGCCGAGCGCGCGTGCGACGGCCTCGTGCGTCAGCTGTCCGGCGTGCACATTCAGACCATGCGCGAGGCCCGCGTCGCTCGCGAGCGCCTGCCGCCAGCCCTGCTCCGCGATCGCCTTGACGTAGGGCAACGTCGCATTGGTCAGAGCGAACGTCGAGGTGCGGGGCACGGCGCCGGGCATGTTGGTCACGCAGTAATGGATTACCCCGTCGAGCACGTAGGTGGGCTCGGCATGGGTGGTCGGCCGGCTCGTCTCGAAACAGCCGCCCTGGTCGATGGCGATATCGACCAGCACCGCTCCCGGTTTCATGGTCTTTACCATGGCACGGGTCACGAGCTTCGGGGCGGCGGCGCCCGCGATGAGCACGGCGCCGATGACGAGATCGGCATCGCGCACCAATGCCTCGATGGCATGCGCGGTCGAATACACGGTTTTCAGCTGACTCGAGAACATCGTGGACAGCTCGCGCAGACGCTTCACCGATCTGTCGACGACGGTGACGTCCGCGCGCAGACCCACCGCCATCTCGGCCGCGTGGGTGCCGGAGACGCCGCCACCGAGAATCACGACTTTGGCGGGCTGGACGCCCGGTACGCCGCCGAGGAGCACGCCGAAACCGCCATTGGCCTTCTGCAGGCAGTTGGCTCCCACCTGTACGGACATGCGGCCGGCCACCTCGCTCATCGGCGTGAGCAGCGGGAGCGATCCGTCCGCGGCGGTCACGGTCTCGTATGCGATGGCCGTCGCACCGGAGGCGAGCAGCGCTTCGGCTTGCGCCTTGTCGGCCGCGAGATGAAGGTATGTGAACAGGGTCTGTCCGGTGCGCAGCATCTTGCACTCGCCGAGCTGCGGCTCCTTGACTTTCACGATGAGCTCGGAGGCACCGAACACGTCGGCGGCCTGTGCGGCGATCTTGGCACCAGCGGCTTGATAGTCCGAGTCCCCGAAGCCGATGCCGGCGCCGGCACCGCTCTGCACCAGCACCTGATGTCCCGACTCGACCAGCTCGTGAACACCCGCGGGTACCAATCCCACACGGTACTCGTGCACCTTGATCTCCTTGGGCACTCCGATCTTCATGGCATCGCTCCGCGGCTTGGGTTTTCGAGATCGAAGAGAGTACACCGCCGTTATGCGAGAACCTTGCAAAAACACCGAGCTTGGCGTTGGATTGTGGCAGAATATTTCGAATGTGTGTCATTTGGCGCAATAAAATGCTTCTGTCACGGGGGTGAACGCCATGAAGCTCGATCGCTACGACCGAGCCATCGTGCACGTGCTGCAGCTCGATGGCCGCATCACCAACAGTCAGCTGGCCGAGACGGTCAATCTGTCCGAATCGGCCTGTTTGCGACGGGTGCGGGCGCTCGAGGAGACCGGCTTCATCGAGGGCTACACCGCACTCATCAATCAGCAGAAGGCCGGCTGCCCCGTCAACGTGTTCGTGAACATCACCCTCGACCGGCAAGAGCAGGCGCATCTGCATGCCTTCGAGGAAGCTGCGCGCAAGGTACCCGAGGTGATGGAGTGCTATCTGATGTCGGGGGAGTACGATTATCTCTTGCGCGTGGTACTTGCCGATACCGCCGACTTCGAGCGCCTGCACAGCCAACACCTGACGCGGCTGCCGCACGTTGCCCGGGTGCAGTCGAGCTTCGCGCTGCGCACCGTGCAAAAGTCACGCGAACTGCCGATTCGCTCTTGACCCCGCGCGGCGGCGCCCTAGGTCTTCGGTTTGAGATTGAGCGAGAAGGCTATCTTGACCGCGTCGGCGACCCACTCGGTGCTCTTCCAGTCGCCTCGCCCGACGCCGAAATCCAGCCGCTTGAGCTCGGCCGTGCCGCTCAAGACGGCGCCGGTTGCGCCGGGGGCGAACTTGAACTCGATGGGCACGTCCTTGGTGACACCGCGCAGCGTCAGCGCGCCGATCGCACTGTAACCCGCGGCGGTGCGGGTCAAGCTGCGTGTCACGTAGTGCGCTGTCGGGAAATGGGCCACATCGAAGATGTCCGCGCCGCGCATGGTGCCGTCGCGATCCTTGTCGCCGGAATCCGCGGAATTCATGTCGATGGTGACCTCGATGCGCGCGGTTGTGAGCGCGGCTGGATCGAAATCGACGGCGGCGGTGAACTGATGGAACACGCCTTTGAAGGCCGCGCCGGCCTGCACGCCGGTGAATTCCAGCCGGCTCGTCGCGTCGGCCGAATAGCTTGCGGCCGAGGCGACCGAGGAGCTCATCACGGCGAGGATCGCGGCGCACATTCCGGCAGCAAATCGCATCGACATTCTCATCATGATCGCCTCGCGCCCTTCGTGAACGGCAACATGCGCACGAGCACGTCGTCCCGATCCCAGAAATGATGCTTGAGCGCGGCGAGAATGTGCAACACCGCCACCGCGAACAGCACGTCGCTCAACGTGTCGTGCACCGTTCGCAGGAAGTCGAACGCCGCCTCGTTCTTGGCGATGAGGTTCGGCCAGGTGAACAGGCCGAACCAGCTCACGGAGTAGTTCTTGGCGGACGACATGGTCCAGCCGGTGAGCGGCATGGCGAACAGCAGCACATAGAACGCGATGTGCGTACCGCGGGCCGCAATGCGCTCGAAACGGGTCATGTCCGGCGGCAGGGGCGGGGCGCGATGCCAGAGACGCCACACGAGCCGCAGCACCGCCAGCATGAGTATGGTCATGCCCACGCTCTTGTGTCGCGCCAGGAGCGCCAGCTTGTGCACGCCGAGCGGCAGCGGCTCGGCCAAGCGGGCGAGCGTGAACTGCACGACGATCAGGCCGGCGATGACCCAGTGAAAGATTTGCGCCAGGGGAGAATAGCGCGTCGCTTGAGCTGGCATTCAACGCCTCCACGTGCACAGGGTACAAACTGTCAGTCTAGCAACAGAGGGTTTGGCAATTGCGCAAAGCTTTGAACACCGCGGCGCTCGCGCTGCTCCTCGCCGCGTGCGGCGCCCCGCCGCCGCGCCCGCTCAACCCCCACCCCGCCGCGCCGGCGCCGGCCTCGCCGCCCGCAGCGCACGGAATTGCCTATCGCATCGATTCGGCGCACTCCGAGCTGCGGCTCCTCGTGTACCGCGCCGGCGCTCTGGCCGCACTCGGTCATGACCATGTCATCGTCAATCGCGCGCTCGAGGGATGGGTCAGTCCGGCAGGGTCCTCTACGGCCGCCGCGTTTTATCTGAGCATCCCCACGTCCGGGTTCGTGGTGGACGAGGCGGCGGCGCGCGCGCAAGAGGGTGCCGATTTCTCCGAAGAGATCGGCGATGACGCCAAAGCCGGCACGTTGCACAACATGCTGAGCCCGGCGGTCCTCGATGCACAGAGCCACGCTGCGATTACCGTGAAAAGCGTCTCGATCGAGCCGGCGCCGCCGGGCATGCAGGCGACCGTGCGCATAAGCGTGGCGGGACATGAGTCGAACCTCGTCGTGCCCTTCACGGTGGAGACCTCCGCGGACCGGTTGCACGCCCAGGCAGCGTTCACGGTGCAACAGACCGCTCTCGGGCTCACGCCCTTCACCGCTCTTCTGGGCGCGCTGCGCGTCGAGGATCAAATCCGTGTGAAGCTCGATCTCGTCGCCACCCGGGACTAGACGCTCGCGAGCAGGAGCGGCGTCCCTTCGGGCGAGACGAGCATCGCCGCCGGCTGCTGACGGAGCAGCGCGGGCACCGGGCCCGAAGGGGAGATGCCGGAACTCGCCAGGCGGGCAAGGGATTCCTTGACCGCGTCGGTGTCGAACATGAGGGTGGGCAGGCGCAGATGCGCAGGATCGTACAAGCCGATATCGATCGAATCGCTCGTGCAGGAGACATGCGGGAGGGCGGCGTCCGGTTCGTCCAGGCCGACGAATCCGAGCCGCTCCCAGTACTGCTTGGCGAGTTCGCGGTCGGGTACCGGCAAGGCGACCTCAAGGAAATATCCGCACAGCGAGGCGCGCGGCTGTTTGACCGGGCTGAACGTGCGCGCCTCGATGAGGCGGATGAGGTGGCCGCACGGGTCGAGCCAGCCGACTTCGTTGAATACGTCGTTGCCGAGCCTGCGATACTCGAAAACGATCCCGCGGCGCTCCAGGGCATCGAGTTGTCCGAGCACGTCGGGCTTGACGAAGGTGAGGGCGGGCACGGCCGTCGCGAGCTGATGCAGCCCGAGATGCAGGCGTCCATCGGTGACGACCGCGTAGGGATGCGCCCAGGTTTCACCGACCTGCGCCTGCGCGAACCCGAGCTTGCCGTAGAAATCGAGCGAGGCTTGAATATCCGGGGTCGGAATCGAATATTCGAGAAACCGCCCGAGCACTCAGCTCACGCCGCCCACGCACACGTATTTGAGCTCGGTGTAGTCGAGAATGCCGTACTTCGATCCTTCCCGGCCGCTGCCCGATTCCTTGACGCCCCCGAAGGGTGCCACCTCGGTGGAAATGATCCCGGTGTTGAGACCCACGATGCCGTATTCGATGGCCTCGCACACCCGCCAGCTGCGAGCGAGGTCGCGGGTGTACACGTAGGCCGCCAGCCCGAACTCGGTGGCATTCGCCATGGCGATCGCTTCTGCTTCGGTCTTGAATTTGAACAGCGGGGCCACGGGGCCAAAGGTCTCCTCGCGTGCCACCATCATCTGCGACGTCACTCCCGTGAGGATGGTGGGCTCGAAAAACGTGCCGCCGAGCGCGTGCCGCTTGCCGCCCGCCAGGACCTTGGCTCCCTTGCCGACCGCGTCCGCCACGTGCTCCTCGACTTTCGCGACGGCCTTGGAATCGATGAGCGGGCCTTGATCGGTCGCGCCCTTCAGTCCATCCCCGACACGCAACTTACCGACCGCCTCTGCCAGCTTGCGGGCGAACTCGTCGTACACCCCTTCCTGCACGAGCAGCCTATTGGCGCACACGCAGGTCTGCCCGGTATTGCGGTACTTGCTCGCGATCGCACCTTGCACCGCCGCGTCCAGATCGGCGTCGTCGAACACGATGAAGGGCGCATTGCCGCCGAGCTCGAGGGACAATTTCTTGACCGTTCCTGCGCACTGCGCGATGAGTTTCTTGCCGATCTCCGTGGATCCCGTGAACGTGAGCTTGCGCACCGTGGGATTACTCGTCATCTCGCCGCCGATTGCCGTCGCGGAGCCGGTGACCACATTGAAGACCCCGGGTGGAATTCCGGCCCGCAGGGCGAGGTCGGCGAGCGCGAGCGCGGAAAACGGGGTCTGCGTGGCGGGCTTCAGTACCATGGTGCAGCCGGCCGCGAGCGCGGGGCCGGCTTTGCGCGTGATCATGGCCGCCGGAAAGTTCCACGGCGTTATGGCGGCGACCACCCCAACCGGCTGGCGCAGGACCATGATGCGTTTGTCGGGCTGATGGCCGGGGATCAAATCCCCGTAGAGCCGCTTGCCCTCCTCGGCGAACCATTCGATGAAGGAGGCGGCATACGCGATCTCGCCCTTCGCTTCCGCAAGCGGTTTGCCCTGCTCGGCCGTCATCAGGATGGCGAGGTCGGGCTCGTGCTGCGTGATGAGATCGAACCAGCGGCGCAACAGGGTGGCGCGGTCTTTGGCGGTGCGCGCACCCCATGCGGGAAGCGCGCGGGCGGCCGCCTCGATCGCACGCCGCGTCTCGGCGGCACCCATGTTCGGAATGGTGCCGAGCTGCTCGGACGTCGCGGGATTGCGCACGGGCAACGCACCGCCTTCGTCGGCGGCCAGCCAGCGGCCGTCGATCAGGCACTGCTCGCGGAAGAGCTGTCGATCTTTCAGCTGAAGGGATGTCCGGCCAGGAGGGTCGGCTGCGCTGCGCTCGAAGGATGTTGCCATGGCGAGTCCTGGATCACTGGGAGGGCCTGCAAGGATATCCCCGATCGCTGAATGTGCTCAACACGCTCCGCCCCTCGTCGCGTGTTGAGCGCGTCAGCGCTCCAGGATCGCCGTCACGCCCATTCCGCCCGCGGTGCACACGGAGATCAGGCCCCGTTTGGCCTTGTTCTCGTCGAGAATCTTCGCCAGCGTCGCCACGATGCGCGTACCGGTCGCGGCGAAGGGATGACCCAAGGCGAGGCTCCCCCCCTTGATGTTGAGCTTCGCGCGGTCGATGGTGCCGAGGACGCCCGGCAAGCCGAGCTTCTCCCGGCAAAAGCCCGGATCGTTCCAGGCCTTGAGCGTGCACAGCACCTGTCCCGCAAAGGCTTCGTGAATCTCGTAGAAGTCGAAATCCGCGAGGCTCAGCTGCGCGTCCTTCAGCATCCGCGGCACCGCGAACGCGGGCGCCATCAATAAACCTTCCTTCTTCGTCACGTAGTCGACGGCGGCGACTTTGCCGTAGCTGAGATACGCGAGCACGGGCAAGTTACGCTCGCGCGCCCACTGTTCGGAGCCGAGCAGCACGGCGGAGGCGCCGTCGGTCATCGGCGTCGAGTTTCCCGCGGTGAGTGTGCCCGAAGCGGAATGGTCGAACACCGGCTTCAGTTTTGCGAGCTTCTCGAGGCTCGTGTCGGTGCGTATGTTGTCGTCCTGCGCGAGTCCGAGGTACTCCATCACCAGACTCTTGTAGAAGCCCGCGGCGTAGGCCGCGGCGGCCTTCTGATGGCTCTCGAGCGCGAGCTGATCCTGCTCTGCGCGGCCGATGTCCCAGGTCTTCACCATGAGCTCGGTGCTCTCGCCCATGCTCAACCCGGTGCGTGGCTCGGCGATTCCGGGGAGCACCGGCCGAAAGTGCTTGGGCCTCACACCAAGCCACGGCGCGATACGGCTGCCCGCGCTCCTGCCGCGGTAGCTCTTCAGCAGGAGCTGCTGGAAGCCGCGCGGAAACACGACCGGAGGATCGCTGACCGTATCCACGCCCGCCGCAATGGCGCAATCGATCTGGCCCAGCGCGATCTTGTTGCCCATGAGGATGGCCGCCTCGAGACTCGTGCCGCAGGCGCGCTGCACGTCGAGACCCGGCGTTTCCGCGGCGAGCCCGCTGCCCAGCACCGACTCGCGCGTGAGATTCCATTGACTCGAGTGCTTCATTACCGCGCCCGCCGCGACCTCGTCGAGCCGCTGGCCGAGAAGGCCGTGGCGCTCGGCCACACCGCGCAACACCGTCGTGAGCATCTCCTGGTTGCCGACGCTTGCGTACGCGCCGTTGCCGCGTGCGAATGGAATCCTCACCCCGCCGATGATCGCGACCCGCCGCGCACTTGTCCCCACCAACATCCAGCACCTCCCGCGTGACCCGGCATTATGAACCGAGGCGCCCACTATATGAACCGAACCGCCCGCTATAATCGATCGATGCTCCGTTTTTTGCCCGCCGGCCTCGTCGCGTTCGCCGCTGCCGGTCTTCTCGCCTGCAGCCAGAGTTCCGCGCCGCCGCCTGTCGCGCGCCCAAGCGCTGTGCCGCCCGTCGCACAGCTCAGCCGGCTCGTGGATGAATATTGGGACGAAAGCCAGCGGCTCAACCCGCATTCGCGCAGCGCCGTCGTGCGATTCGAGCCCGCCGCGGGGTACGACATCTCGCCCCAATTTCTGGCCGATTCGCTGGACTTGGAGCGCCGCTATCGAGAGGCGCTGCTGGCGGTGCCGCGGGAGGCGCTGGATGCGGAATCGCAGCTCACCTACGACATATTCAAGCGCGAGCGGGACATGGCCATCGAGGCCTACACCTATCCCTCCGAGCTCATGCCGGTGAATCCGTTTCGGTCCGTACCGCTCGAGTTCGCGCGCGCCGGCGCCGGGGTCGGATCCTATGCGATCCTGAGCAGCAAGGATTACGAGAGCTGGCGGGCGAGAGCCGCCGAGTATGTGCGATGGACCGCGCAGGCGATCGCGAACATGCGCGAAGGGCAGCGCCGGGGCTACGTTCTGCCGCGGGTTGTCGTGGTACGGCTGTTGCCGATGCTCGCGGCGCTCGGTGCGGATACGCCCGCCAACGTCTTCTACAGTCCGCTCGGCGCGATCCCCTCGACGCTGCGGGCCGAGGAGCGCCAACGCATTTCCGAAGGCATCACCGCGGCCGTCAAAGGGGAGATCCTACCCGCGTACTTACGCCTGCACGACTTCATGCGGGATGAGTATTTGCCCCGTGCGCGGCAGAGCATTGCGCTCGCGGCGTTGCCTTTGGGCCCGGCCTGGTACGCTCATCTCGTGCGCCGCGAGACCGCTTCGCGGCTCACACCGGCCGACATCCACGCGATCGGCAGCGCTGAAACCGAGCGGTTGCGGGGCCGATTGCAGAGTCTGCTCGCGGAGGCAGGATTCGCGGGTAATGCGCAAGCCTACTTTGCGGCCGCACAGAGCGAGCCCCGCGTTGTGTATAAGGCGCCGGAGGAGCTGCTCGACTTCTATGCGCAACTCAAGGTGTCCGCCGCCGCGGCGCTCGCGACCGAGTTCGCGGAGTCGCCGCAGGGTGATTTTCTGATCCGGCCCGTCGAGCCGTTTCACAGCGGCGGGGCGCCCGCGTTGTTGTATGAAAGAGGCGCGAATCGCAGCGCGCCTCCGGTGCTGTACGTCGACACCACCCGCGAGCCGCTCATTCCCCGTACCGCGGACTTCCTGCGCGAGGCGTTGCCGGGCCTTCACTTTCAGCTCACCATTCAGCAGGAGCGCTCCGGCCTGCCGAAATTCCGCCGACTCGGAGGGGATCCGGGTTTCGTGGAGGGATGGGGGCTCTATGCGGAGTCGCTGGGCGAGGAGCTCGGCCTGTACGGCGACACCGAGGCGAAATTCGCGAGCCTCAAAGATGAGCTGGCCTGTGCCGCGGGTCTGGTGGTGGATACGGGCGTGCACGGACTCGGCTGGAGTCGCGAGCAAGCCCTCGAGTATTGGCGTGCGCAGGTGCCGACGAGCGAGGACGCGGCGAACGAGACCATCGATCGCATCATTGCGTTGCCGGCCGAGGCCTTGGATTGCGGCATGGGGGCACGGGTTTTCAGGGGTCTGCGGGTACACGCGCAGCAGGTGCTCGGTGCCCATTTCGATCTGCGCGACTTTCATGCGGAGCTGATCGACGACGGCGCCATGCCGCTCGACATTCTCGAGTCCGCCGCGAACCTTTGGTTGAACGCCCGGCACTAACCTGAGTGAGCGCCCTCTCTTCTTTGTCCTTTGCATTGCTGCTCGCCGGTTGGCTAACCACCACGAGTTCCGCGGCGCCGCCGCCCGGCGCCACGCAGGGCGACGACACCGACGTGGCGTTCGTGCAAGCGAGCGCGACGATCAGGGTCCATGCGCGCCGTGAAACGGTCTGGGCGCTGCTCACCAGCTGCAGGGCGGCGCTCGAGCTGGTGCCGGGCCTGAAAGAGTGCCAGGTGCTCGACACCGCCCCTGACGGGTCATGGCAATTGATCAGGCAAGTCATGGACTATTCCTGGTACGTTCCCAAGCTCACCTATGTGTTGCGGGACACGTATGACTATCCTGGGCGCATTTTGATCGAGCGGGATTCGGGAGACATGAGGACGCTCAAGGCCTCGTGGGATCTCGAGGCGGACGGGGAGTACACGTTGCTGCGCTATTCTCTCGAAATTACTCCTGGATTCTGGGTCCCGCGCTGGCTGGTGAGAATTGCCTTGAAGCACGATCTGCCCAAGACGTTACGTACGTTGCGTGCCCGCGCCGAGTCCTCGGTCGGCCCCCCCAAATGAGCGCGGCCCGCCGGGTTCCGGTGCCGTGCACGGCGACCGTGTTCGTACTTGCCGCGCTCGCGATGCTCGCTGTCGCCGGATGCGAGCGTGCGCCGCCCCCCGCGCCGCCCGAACGGATACGCCAGGATTTCCACCTGAATGGTTACGAGAAGGATTTCGGGTACTCGCAGGCGGTGCTGATCGACAAGACGCTGTACGTCTCGGGCACGGTGGCGGCGGATGCGGATGGCCGCTTGGTCGCGGCGAACGACATGGCGGGCCAAATGCGCGCCATCTATGCGAGTCTCAAGCGCACGCTCGCCGCGAACGGCGTGGGCTTCGACAGCGTCGTGAAGGAAACCATCTACACCACCGACATGACCGCTCTGCTGAAGGTCGCCGATCTGCGTTTCGAGTATTACTCGAAGGAGCACTTGCCCGCCGTTTCCTGGGTGCAAGTGCAACGGCTCCTCGATCCGGGCTTCCTGGTGGAGGTCGAGGTCGTCGCCGAGCTGCCCTAGCCGTCGGTGCCGGGCCGCGGTGCTGGTATCCTTGTCCCATGATTCGTAGCGTCATCGACAAGAAGTTCGAGCGCCGTCTGGCCGGTCTCGTCAATTCCGGCCAGCGGACCGTGTTGCGCGGGGGCAAGAAGGGCGTGGAGAAGGAGTCTCTGCGCGTGACGCCGGCGGGGGAAATCTCGCAGGCCCCACACCCGCGTGCGCTCGGCGCGCCGCTCACCAACGAGAACATCACCACGGATTTTTCCGAGGCGCTGATCGAACTGGTCACTCCGCCATTTCGCGAATCCTGGGAGCTGCTGCAGTACCTGTGCGACATCCATCAGTTCGTCTATCGCCACCTGGACGACCAGCTGTTGTGGTCGACGAGCATGCCCGCCTCATTCGCCGGCGATGCGAGCATCCCGCTCGCGCAGTTCGGGCGCTCGAACGTGGGCAAGATGAAGACGGTGTACCGCCACGGGCTCGGGATGCGCTATGGGCGCACCATGCAGGCCATTTCCGGCGTGCATTTCAACTATTCGTTTCCGGCCGATTTCTGGGAGGCGCTCGAGGCGATCAACCAATCGAAGCTGCCGCTCCAGGACTTCGTCTCGGCGCAATACTTCGGGGTGCTGCGCAACTATCGCCGTTTCGGCTGGCTGGTGCTGTATCTGTTCGGCACCTCGCCCGCGGTGTCGAAGGGCTTTTTCGCCGGACGCGAGATCAGCCTACCCACGCTCGACGCCGACACGGTGTACGAGCCGTACGGCACGTCGCTGCGCATGAGCGATATCGGCTATCGCAACAAGAACCAGGCGACGGTCAGCGTCTCGGTCAACAGCGTGGACGATTACGTGCGCGATCTTTCCAAGGCGATCAGCACACCTTACCCGCCCTACGAGAAGCTCGGGGTTAAGGTGGGCGGGGAGTGGCGCCAGCTCAATGCCAACATTCTGCAGATCGAGAACGAGTATTACAGCTACATCCGTCCCAAGCGGGTCGCGACCTCCGGCGAGCGGCCCACCAAGGCGTTGCGGCGTGCGGGCGTGGAATATGTCGAGGTGCGCGCCCTCGACGTGAGCGCTTTCGATCCGGTCGGCGTGAATCAGAACAAGCTACGCTTTCTCGAGGCATTCCTGGCGCTCTGCGTGCTGAGCGATTCGGATCCCATCGGTGCCAGCGAGCAGGAGAAGCTCGACGCGAACCACTTGAAGGTGGCGCGGCGCGGCCGCGAGCCGGGACTCACCTTGAGCCGGGACGGCCGCGAAGTGCCGATGGTGCAGTGGGCGCGCGAGTTGCTGGATGCCATGCAGGGATTGTGCGAGCTGTTGGATCACGGTGAGTCCTCGCGTCCCTATCAGGCTGCCCTCGAGCAGCAGCGCGCCAAGATCGACGAGGTCGAGCGTACCCCATCCGCCCGCCTGCTCGCGGAGATGCGCGGAAGCGGCGAGACTTTCTTTCAGCTCGCGCAGCGCATGTCGCGCATGCACAAGGATTACTTCCTGGATCTGTATCCGCCCAACGAGAGCCGTCTCGCGGAGTTCGCGCAGGCGGCGGAGCACTCTCTCGAGGAGCAGGCGCGCATAGAAGCAAGCGACAAGGTGGACTTCGACACCTACCTCGCGCACTACCTGGCGGAGTGACCGGCAGCCACCGCTGCGCCCCGATAGATGTCGACCATCGGCGCGCCGCCCGCGACCCGGCTCGCGCGAAACATTCCCTCGCTGTTGAACTCCATGACGATGCGCCCGTCGCGGTCGATCGCTATTACGCCGCCCTCGCCGCCCTGGGCGGGGAGCTCGTCGAGGACGACCTCGCGCACGGCCTCGGCGAGGGTGCGAGCCCCCAGCCGGACTCGTGCGCAGATCTCGTGGGCTACGCCCAAGCGGATGAACACCTCGCCGTGTCCCGTGGCCGACACGGCGCAGGCGCGGTCGTCTGCGTAGGTGCCCGCGCCGATGATGGGCGAATCGCCGATGCGTCCGAACCGCTTGCCGGTCATGCCGCCGGTCGAGGTGGCCGCAGCCAAGCGACCTGCGGCATCCGCGGCCACCGCCCCGACGGTGCCCACGTGCGAGATCGTGAGGGGTGAAAGCCCGGTTTCGCCGGCGCGCAGGCGCTCGAGCTGGCGCCAGCGCGCCTCGGTATAAAAGTAGCTGCGCGGCACGAGCGCGATGCCGCGCGTGAGGGCGAACTCCTCGGCGCCGGCTCCCGAGAGCATGACGTATTCGGAATGCTCCATCACCGCGCGCGCGAGCTCGACCGGGTTCTTCACGTGGGCGACGCCGCAGACCGCCCCGGCCTTGCGCGTCGCTCCCTCCATGACGGAGGCGTCGAGCTCGTTCTGTCCGTCGTGGGTAAATACCGCGCCGCGGCCGGCATTAAAGAGCGGACAGTCCTCGAGCGCGACCACGGCGCGCGTCACCGCCTCGAGGCTCGTGCCACCGCGCTCGAGCACGGCGAACCCCGCAGCCAGAGCCTCGGCGAGCGCCGCGCGGTAACGCGCTTCGCTCTCGGTGCTCATCTCCGCGCGGGGCAGCGTGCCCGCTCCGCCGTGAATCGCCAATCCGAACATCGAGTGCCTCCTCTGGCCGCTGGTGCGTCGGTGAGGCTATCATCATTCGCACATGAAGCCATTCCCCCAGCCGGGCCAGCTGAATAGCCTGCTCATTGCGAATCGCGGCGAAATCGCCATTCGCGTGATGCGTGCGGCGGCTGAGTTGGGCATTCGCACGGTGGCGATTCACTCGCGCGAGGACCGCTTCTCGCTGCACCGGACCAAGGCCGACGAGAGCTATCTCGTCGGCGAGGGTAAAGGGCCGATCGAGGCGTATCTGGACATCGAGGACATCGTGCGCATTGCCCTCGAGGCGCGCGTCGACGCCATTCATCCCGGATACGGTTTTTTGTCCGAGAGTCCCGAGTTCGCCGAGGCGTGCGCGGCGGCGGGCATCATTTTCGTGGGTCCGCTGCCGGATACCATGCGCCGGCTGGGCAACAAAGTCGCCGCGCGCAATCTCGCGGAGAGCGCCGGTGTGCCGGTGATGCCGGCGACGCCGCCTCTGCCGGACGACGAGGCGCGCACGCGTGAGCTGGCGCGCCAGGTCGGCTTTCCGGTGATGCTGAAGGCGAGCTGGGGCGGAGGCGGGCGCGGCATGCGCATCGTCGAGGATGAGCGTGGCCTCGCCGAGGCCGTGGCCGCCGCGCGGCGCGAGGCGAAAGCCGCGTTCGGCAAAGACGAGGTGTATCTCGAGAAGCTCATTGTCCGCGCCCGGCACGTGGAAGTGCAGATTCTCGGCGACGCGCACGGCAACCTGGTGCATCTCTATGAACGCGACTGCTCACTGCAGCGTCGCAACCAGAAGGTCGTGGAGCGGGCGCCCGCCGTGTTCCTTTCGGATGCGGCGCGCGCGGAGCTGTGCGAGGCCGCGCTCAAGATCGGACGCGCCGTACGCTATCGGGCGGCAGGCACGGTCGAGTTCTTGCAAGACGCCGACACCGGCAAGTTCTACTTCATCGAAGTGAATCCGCGCATTCAAGTCGAGCACACCATCACCGAGTGCGTCACGGGAGTCGACTTGGTGAAGGCGCAGATCCGCATCGCGGCCGGCGCCGAGATCGGCACGCCGCAAAGCGGTGTGCCGCGGCAGCAGGACATTCACGTGACCGGCCACGCGCTGCAGTGCCGTGTGACCACCGAGGACCCCGAGAACCACTTCGTCCCCGACTACGGCACGATGACCGCCTATCGGAGTCCCGCCGGGTACGGCATACGCCTCGATGCGGGCACCGCCTATGCGGGCGCCATCATCACCCGCTTCTATGACTCGCTCCTGGTGAAGGTCACCGCCTGGTCGCCGACACCCGAGGAGACCATCGCGCGCATGCACCGCGCGCTTTGGGAATTTCGGATACGCGGGGTCGTGACGAACCTGCGGTTTCTCGATCAGCTGATCACCCACCCGGACTTCGCGGCGGGGGACTACACCACTCAGTTCATTGACCGCACGCCGGAGCTGTTCATCATCCCGCGAAAACGCGACCGCGCGACGCGACTGCTCAAGTTCATCGGCGATGTGATCGTGAACGGCAATCCGGAAGTGCGCGGACGGCTGAAGCCCAAGGCGCCGGTGTTTCCGCGGGCGCCGCGCATCGCGCTGCCTGCACCGCCGCCCGGCACGAAGCAGAAACTCGACGAGCTCGGGCCGGCAGCGTTCGCGCGCTGGATGCTCGATGAGAAACGCGTGCTGATCACCGACACCGGCATGCGCGACGCCCACCAGTCGCTCCTTGCGACGCGCTTTCGCACGCTCGATCTGGCAGTGATCGCGCCCTACTACGCGAGCCTGCTGCCGCAGCTGTTCTCGGTGGAATGCTGGGGCGGAGCTACGTTCGACGTCGCCATGCGCTTCCTCAAGGAAGATCCCTGGGAGCGGCTGGCACGCTTCCGCGAAGCGATGCCGAACCTGCTGCTACAGATGCTGCTGCGCTCCGCGAACGCCGTCGGCTATGCCAACTACCCGGACAATGTCGTGCGCTACTTCGTCGAGCAAGCGGCACGCGCGGGCATCGACATATTCCGGGTGTTCGATTGCCTCAATTGGGTCGACAACATGCAGGTGGCCATCGAGGCCGTGCTGAGCTCGGGAAAACTGTGCGAGGCGGCGATTTGCTACAGCGGCAACCTGTCGAATCCGCAGGAGAAGAAGTACGACCTCGCGTACTACGTCGGCATCGCAAGACGGCTGAAGGGCTTCGGCGCGCACGTCATCGCCATCAAGGACATGGCGGGGCTGTGCCAGCCCCGGGCGGCCTTCGATCTGGTGAAGGCGCTCAAGGACGAGATCGGCCTGCCGGTGCATTTCCACACGCACGACACCAGCGGCATCGGGGCGGCGAGCGTGCTCGCCGCCGTGGCTGCCGGGGCCGACGCCGTGGATGCCGCGATCGATGCCATGTCCGGTCTGACGTCCCAGCCCAATCTGGGCTCGATCGTCGAGGCGCTGCGCTTCGGGGAGCGCGACTCGCAGCTCGACCCCGACCGGCTGCGCTTGATCTCGGCGTATTGGGAACAGGTGCGTCGCGGCTACGTGGCGTTCGAGAGCGACATCCGCTCGGGTGCCTCCGAGGTCTATGTGCACGGCATGCCGGGCGGCCAGTACACCAATCTCAAGGAGCAGGCGCGCTCGCTGGGCATCGAGGACCATCGTTGGTCGGAGGTGGCGAGCGCCTACTCGCAGGTGAACGAGATGTTCGGCGACATCATCAAAGTGACGCCGACCTCGAAGGTGGTGGGCGACATGGCGCTCATGATGGTCACCGGCGGGCTCACGCGCGAGGCGGTGCTCGATCCGGGCGTCGACGTCACTTTCCCGGAGTCGGTCGTGCAATTGTTCCGGGGCGAGCTCGGGCAGCCGGTCGGCGGCTTTCCGCGCGAGCTGCAGAGCAAAGTGCTCGCGGGCAAGCCGGCGCTCAGCGCGCGTCCTGGTGCGCTGATGCCCGCGGTGGATCTTGCGGCGGAGCGCGTCGCGGTGGAGAAGAAGATCGGCCGCAGCGTCTCGGACACGGAGCTCGCGTCCCATCTCATGTATCCCAAGGTGTTCACAGATTACGCGGCCGAGCGGGCCGCTTACGGCGACGTCGCAACCTTGCCCACGGCCGTGTTTTTCTACGGCATGGAGCCGGGCCAGGAGATCAACATCGATTTGGAGCGTGGCAAGACCCTGATCGTGCGCTACATCACCACGAGCGATGTGCACGAGGACGGGACGCGCACGGTGTTTTTCGAACTCAACGGCCAGCCGCGACCGCTGCGCGTGCCGGACCGCAGTCAGGTGGCGAAGCGGCCGCCGCCGCGCAAGGTCGAGCCCGGCAATTTGAAGCACGTGGGCGCGCCCATGCCCGGAACCATCGGCACGGTCGCGGCGCGGCCCGGCATGAAAGCCGCGCGCGGCGACGTGCTGCTCACGCTCGAAGCCATGAAAATGGAGACCACCGTGCGCTGTGAGCAAGAGGGAACGGTCAAAGAAGTCCTCGCCGTGCCCGGCATGGCCGTCGACGCCAAGGATCTACTGGTCATCTTCGATTAGGTTCTGCCGCTCAGGCACCGTGACCTCGAGTCCATCGAGCGCGGCGCTGATGTGGATCTGGCAGCTGAGACGGCTGTTGGTGCGCGGCTCCCACGCGTTCTCGAGCATCCCTTCTTCCATGTCCTCGCGCGGCTCGAGCTTGCCGAGCCATTGCGGTGCCACGTAAACGTGGCAGGTCGCGCAGGCGCAGGCCCCTCCGCATTGCGCGACGATGCCGTCGATGCCGTGCTGGCGCGCGACCTCCATCACCGTGACGCCGTCCGGCGCACGCAGCTCGCGTCGCGCGCCGCCGCGATCGATGAACACGATCAGCGGCATCAAACAGCCTCTTTCAGAGCCCTGCCCGGGTCCGCGAGCTTGTCGAGATCCGGGCGGGCGCGCTCGGCGATCAGTTTGCGCGCGGCGACGTAGTCCTTCGGATTGTTGATGGCCTCCACGGCGAGCAGCTCACCGCCCTGCAGGTAGCAGACGCTGAAGCTGCGCGAGGCCGGATCGCCGCGCAGCACCTGCTGATCGAAGCCCTGAGAGAGTCCGACGATGAGCAGCTTGTTGTCGAACTGATCCGACCAGAACCAGGGCACGCGATCGTGAACCGTCGGCCGGCCGAGCAGGTTGAGCGCGGCTGCCTTTGCCTGCTCGAATGCATTGTCGACCGATTCGAGCCGCACGCGCATTTCGAAGCGTAGCGAGGGATGATGGGTGCAATCGCCGGCGGCGTAGATGGCCGCATCGCTGCTGCGGCAGTACTCGTCGACGGTGATGCCGTTCTCGCACGCGAGCCCGGCTTCGGCGGCAAGCTCGGAGTTCGGCACGGCGCCGACTCCGACCACCAGCAAGTCCACCTCGAAGGAGCTGCCATCCGCACAGACGACGCGCTCGACGCGGCCTGCGCCCTCGAGCCGTATCACCCGGGTGTTGCAGATCAGCTTGACCCCGTGGGTGCGATGCTCGTGCGCGAAGTATTCCGATACGCTCGAGGCCACGACGCGATTCATCACCCGGTCGGCCATCTCGAGCACCGTGACCGTGCACCCGAGCTTGCGTGCCGTGGCCGCCGTTTCGAGGCCGATGTAGCCGCCGCCGATGATGACCACCCGGCTGCCGGCCTTCAGGCCCGGACGCATGGCCTCCACATCGGCGATGCCGCGCAGGTAATGTACCCCGGAGAGCTCCGCCCCCGGGCAGGTGAGGAGGCGCGACCTTGCCCCCGTGCAGAGCATGAGCCTGTCGTAGGCGAGTGTCTCGCCGTCCGACAACGACAGGCGGCGTGCGGCGGCGTCGATGCGCGTCGCGCGCAACCCGAGCCTGAGCTCGACGCGATGCTGGTCATAGAACGCCTGATGGCGGAACGGCAAGCGGTCGCCGGCCAGCTCACCCGCCAGGTATTGCTTGGACAGAGGCGGCCGTTGATAGGGCAGATGGGGCTCGTCGCCGATGAGCACCAAACGTCCGCCAAAGCCCTCGCGGCGCAGGGAGTCAACCGCCTGCGCGCCGGCCTGACCGCCACCCAGAATGAGAATCGTCGAGATCATGGAACTCCTTGGACCTGTCGGCCGAGCGGGCGCGCTCCCTTTATAGCCGGTCCGCGGCCGTCCGTTAAGCCAAGGGGTTCCCGCGAGCCAGATGGTCGTGCCTGGCGGCCGGAATCGTAATAGGATTACCCCGACCCAACGGGAGCGGAGCCTCAATGAAACTGATCACTGCCATTATCAAGCCTTTCAAGCTGGACGATGTGCGCGCGGCCCTGTCCGAGATCGGCGTGTCGGGAATGACGGTCACGGAGGTCAAAGGCTTCGGCCGACAGCGCGGGCACACCGAGCTGTACCGCGGGGCAGAGTATGTCGTCGATTTCGTGCCGAAGACGCGCATCGAGGTGGCGGTGAAGAACGAGCTGGTCGACCAAGTCATCGAGGCGATCGTCGGAGCCTCCAAGACGGGGAAGGTGGGGGACGGCAAGATATTCGTCACCGACATCATCCGGGTGCTGCGGATCCGGACCGGCGAGACCGATAACGCCGCACTCTAGCCGGGTGTCTCCTCGTCGGGATCGTGCCGCTTGCGCCGTTGCCACAGCCACAAAAACCCGATGCAAACCGCGAAATTGAGGACCCACCAGCCGAGCTGACGCGAGCTGCCCTTGTCGTCGGCGGTCTCGGGCGCCGCGGTGGGCTGCAGCGTGCCTTCGAGATCCTGCCGTGCTCCGCTCGAGGTGACCTCGATCCGCACTGCCGCCGCGCCCGGGAGCGCGAGATCGGGGGTCGTGACCGCGTAGCCCCCGTCTGCGAGGGCCGTCGCGGGGTGCGTCGCGCCGCGCAGCACCAGCGCGACCACGGCGTCGCTCACCGGTGCGTTGTCCTCGAGGCGGCTCAAGTGAATGGTCATGCGCTCGCCCTGCACGGTACCCACCGCGAGCAGCTGCGCGGAGCGCGCCTCGACACGAGCGGCCGCGCCTGCGGCGGCGGGCGCGGTGGCAGGGACCGACGCCGCGGTGAGGGCGGCGATGGCGATGAGCCCGATTCGCGCACGCACACCCGAGGCGCGCCGCGCGGGTCTTTCCTTTACAGCAGCCAACCCAGGATACCCATGGCGATGCCGCCAATCGCACAGAGCACGCCGAAGATCGGAAAGAAGTCATTCCGCGCGAGGAAGTACAGCGAGGTCAGTACGAGACCGAGCTCGAGCAGGCCCTCGCCGATGTCGAGTTTGAGCGCGCGTTTTTCCTCCAGCTCGGTCTTCATCTCCGCTGCCCGCGCTTCCGCTTCCAGTTGTTTGGTGTCGCCGAGCTCCTTGTCACGGGCCGCCTGCAGCTTATGCTCCGCATCCGCGGCCTTGGCGGCGTCGGGGGCGAGAGTCTCGAGAACCGACAGGGCGGCATCGCTCACGCTCGCGCGTATCTTTTTCGCCTGGTAAAACGCCCAGGCGTCGTTGGCGCCGGTGCGCTCGATGACGGCCTGGGTGTGCGCACGATGCGACGCGATCGTCACCACCGAGAGAAATATTCCGATCACCCCCACGAGGATTCCCACGACGCGAGTCTTGGGATCGGCGGCGTGCTCCGGCGTCACTTCGATTTCAGTCATGGACTCAGGCTAACCTCTTCTCGACCTCATTTGACGGCGTGCAGGCGCGGATTCGCGCGGGAGATGCCGAGCGCACCGCTGCGTACGACCTCCACGATCTCTCCAAATGCCGACACGTTGGCGATGAACTCGCCTATTTCGACTTCGGTGCCCGCGAGTTCCATGATGAAGCTCGACGGGTTGGACGACAGCACCTTGCCGCCGGCGCGTCGCAGCAACGCGCCGACGGCCTCGATGTCCGCCGCCTTGAGATGCAGCTTGATCAGCAACAGCTCGCGCGCCAGGTGATCTCCGCTGGTCATGTCCTCGACGGACACGACGTCGACCAGCTTCAAGAGCTGTGCGTTGATCTGGCTGATGACGGCGTCCGAGCCGGTGGTGACCAGCGTCACGCGCGATACGGTGGGGTCGGTGGTGGGCGCGACCGAGAGCGACTCGATGTTGTAGCCACGGCTCGATATCAGGCCAGTGACGCGCGTGAGCGCGCCCGCCTCATTTTGCAACAGTAACGCGATGAGATGCCGCATGCGCGAAGGATACGGGAGGGCGGCACTTGGGCGCCAGGGCGAGAACTGCTAGGCTTTTGCTGTGAAAGACCGCAACGACATGCTGAATAAAGACGCGCATCCGCTGGCGGGGGCCAGTATGACGGGCGCGGACATGCTCGTGCAGGTGCTGGCGGACGAAGGCGTCGACACGATTTTCGGCTACAGCGGCGGCGCCATTTTGCCGATTTACGATGCCGTCTTCCGCTACAACCAGGAGCACGGCTCCCCCATGCCGCTGATCGTGCCCGCGAACGAGCAGGGCGCCGGATTCATGGCCGCGGGCTATGCGCGTGCGAGCGGGCGAGTGGGCGTCGCGCTGGTCACCTCCGGCCCCGGCGCGACCAACACGGTCACGCCGGTACGCGATTGCCAGGCCGACTCGGTGCCCGTGGTGGTCATCTGCGGCCAGGTCGCGACCACGGCCATCGGCACGGATGCATTCCAGGAAGCGCCGGTGCCGAGCATCATGGGTGCGGTCGCCAAGCACGTTTTCCTGGTCACCGACCCGACCAAGCTCGAGGCGACGGTACGTACCGCGTTCGAGATCGCGCGCACCGGCCGCCCCGGCCCCGTGGTGCTCGACATCCCGAAGGACGTACAGAACTGGAAGGGCACCTTCCTCGGATCCGGTCGGCTGCCGATTCCCGGCTACCGGCAGCGTATGAACCGTCTGCTTGCCAACAAGCTGTCGGATAGTGCCTGCGCCGCTTTCTTCGAGGCGCTGGCGGTCGCGAAGCGGCCGCTGATCTACGCCGGCGGCGGCGTGATCAATGCGGCGGCCGCGCAGTCTTTGCGCGAGCTCGTCGAGGACTTGCGGATACCGGTGGTGACCACGCTCATGGGCATCGGCTCGGTCGACACCGCCCACCCGCTGTCCATGCGCATGCTCGGCATGCACGGCGCGGCGTTCGCGAACTACGCGGTGGAGGACTGCGATTTCCTGATGGCCGTTGGTGCGCGATTCGACGATCGCGTGGCCGGCAATCCGCCGAAGTTCGCCAGCCGGGCGAAGTTCATCGCGCATCTGGACATCGACGCCTCGGAGATCAACAAGGTCAAGCGCGTCGATTGGAGCCACGTGGGCGAGCTCAAGGATGCGCTCGTGAACCTCATCGACTACGCCCGGCGCAAGAAGATCAAGCACGAATGGCCGGAATGGCACGCTCGCTGCGAGGGGCTGAGGCGCAAGCACGCGATGAACTATGACCGCGGCAGCCCGCTGATACAGCCGTATTACGTGATCGAGGAGATCAATAAGCTCACGCACGGCGAGGCGATCATCACGACCGGCGTGGGCCAGCATCAAATGTGGGCGGCGCAGTACTTTGATTTCCGCAGCCCGCGGCTGTGGCTCACCTCGGGCAGCATGGGAACAATGGGATTCGGATTACCGGCCGCGGTGGGCGCGCAGTTCGCGCAGCGCGCGCGGCTCGTGATCGATATCGACGGCGACGCCAGCATCCGCATGAACCTCGGAGAGCTCGAGACCGTCACCACGTACGATCTGCCCGTGAAAGTGGTCGTGCTGAACAACTGCGGCGACGGCATGGTGAAGCAGTGGCAGAAGCTTTTCTTCAAGGGACGCCTGAGCGCGAGCGACAAGAGCCTGCACACCAAGGATTTCGTCAAAGCGGCGCTGGCCGACGGGTTCAAGTACGCGGTGCGCCTCGACAAGAAGGCGGACGTGCCGCGCGTGGTCGCCGAGTTCGTGAGATTTCCCGGGCCGGCATTCCTCGAGGTGATGATCGATCAGGACGCGGGGGTCTATCCGATGGTCGGCCCCGGACAGGCGTATGACGAGATGATCACGGGGGAGCATATCGTTTCGCGCACCGAGGTCGAGATCAAGCCGCCCGACGCCTCGAAGATGTTCTAGCTACCAGACGCCGCTGTTCGGCATGCTGACCCACGGCTCGGCCGGCTGCAAGGACGGTCCCTGCTGCAGCAGTTCCACGGAAATTCCGTCGGGTGAGCGCACGAAGGCCATGCGCCCGTCGCGCGGCGGGCGATTGATGGTCACCCCATGCTTCGTCAGGCGCTCGCAGGTCGCGTAGATGTTCTCGACGGCGTATGCCAGGTGGCCGAAATTGCGGCCCCCGCCATAGGTCTCGGGATCCCAGTTATGGGTGAGCTCGACTTGCGCGCTCTGATCCCCCGGAGCGGACAAGAAGACCAGCGTATATCGTCCCTGGGGGTAGTCGCGGCGCGACAATTCCGCCAGGCCGAGCGCATCTCGATAGAAGCGCAACGATTGCTCGATGTCGGTCACGCGGACCATCGTATGCAGATACTTCATGGCAAACTCTCGCGAAGGTCATTCGAAGAAATCTGCACGCGAATCTGGAGCAATCCATGCACAAAAGCAAACTGGGCGGTTTCATCATCGATTGCGATACGGACGACCTGGAGGCGGCCACGAGGTTCTGGAGCCGCGCCCTGGGGATGCCGGTGCACGAGTTGACGGGAAGCGAGAACGCCTCCTACCGGGGGCTCACCGATGTACAGCACGGACTCGATATCGAGGTGCAGCAGGTGGACCACCCGAGCCGGGTTCACTTGGACATCGAGACCGACGACATCGCCGCCGAAGTAAGCCGGCTGGAGGCGCTCGGGGCGAAGAAAATTCAACAAGTGCACGGCTGGTGGGTGATGGAAGCTCCGACCGGGCAGCGGTTCTGCGTCGTGAGCGCGCAGAAGCCGGATTTCGAGCGGCGGGCAAACACATGGCAATGAGATCTGCAATGGGACCATCGGGTAACTTTCCCGACATTGGAGGCCCCTCTTTGTTGCGACCGTGTCACAAATGTAACAGCCGCTTGACATAGCGCACCATTAGATGATTTTTAAGCTGATTTCCCTTGATTTGCCCGCCGGCGATGATACGCTCCTTAGCAGCAGAGTCGTAGCGCTGTTGTCTTTAGTCACTTAATTGCAACAGATGTCTCACTCCAAAAAGGTCGAGCGCAGGCACTCTTGTGCGGCGTATCTTCCGCCTACGGACGTGCCGGGTTTTTACTCAGCACCTGTTCCCCTACCTCCCCGGCTCGTCCGGGGATACTTTTATCTACGGCACCCACGCTTCGCCTGCGGCGATCGCAGTGAGGCCGTTTACCCGAGGATTCCAATATGGCAGTGACGGACGGCTTCACCGGGGCGGTCGGGGGCACACCGCTCATTCGGCTCAAGTCTTTCAGTGAGGAGACGGGGTGCGAGATTCTGGGCAAGGCCGAATTCATGAATCCGGGAGGCTCGGTCAAGGATCGGGCGGCCAAGTGGATCGTGCTCGATGCCGAACGGCGCGGCGTGCTCAAGCCAAAAGGCACGATCGTCGAAGGCACCGCCGGCAATACCGGCATCGGGCTCGCGCATGTGTGCAACGCGCGCGGCTACAAATGCGTCATTGTCATGCCGGACAATCAGGCACAGGAGAAGTATCAAATCATCGAGGCCCTGGGCGCCGAGTTGCGCAAGGTGCCTGCGGTTCCCTACAGCAACCCCAACCAGTATCAGAAGGTGGCGGGACGGCTGGCGGCGGAGCTTCCCGATGCGATCTGGGCCAATCAGTTCGACAATACGGCCAACCGGCTGGCGCACTTCGAATCCACCGGGCCGGAGATCTGGAACGACACCGCCGGCAAGATCGACGCTTTTTGCGCCGCGACCGGCACAGGCGGCACGCTCGCCGGCGTGGCCGCCTACCTCAAGTCGATGTCCCCCGGGGTTCGCATCGTGCTGGTCGATCCGCCGGGAAGCGCGCTCTATCATTATGTGAAAGACGGTGAGCTCCGCTCCGACGGAGGCTCTTCGATCACCGAGGGCATCGGCACGGGCCGCGTTACCGCCAACCTCGAAGGGGCGCCTATCGACGACGCGATCCGCATCTCCGATACCGAGACGGTGCACTTTGTCTATCGCCTGCTGCGCGAGGAAGGCTTGCTGCTCGGAAGCACGGCGGGCATCAACGTCGCGGCGGCGGTGAGGATCGCCCGTGAACTCGGGCCTGGGCACACCATTGTCACCGTGCTGTGCGACGGCGGCGCCAAGTATCAGTCGCGGCTGTTCAACAAGGCCTGGATCGAGGAGCGCGGGTTCGGGAGCGCGATCGTCTAGCGCTACGCGCTCTCGGAGACGCTCATCGCGGTGTCAGTTCCGAACCAGGAGAGCTCGGCATGCAGCGCCGCCACCTCGCCCACGATCAGCAGCGCGGGCGATGCAATGCCTTGCGACCGTGCGGGGTCGGCGATGCTCGCCAGCGTTCCCAGAATGACTCGCTGCGTAGGCAATGTGCCTTGGGAGATGAGCGCCGCCGGGCGGTCGGCCGGCGCGCCGTGCTCGATGAGCTTTGCGACGATGTGTTCGAGTCCCGCAAGTCCCATGTAGAACACCACCGTGGCCCGCTCTGCCGCGAGCGCCCGCCAGTCGGGCTCGAGGCCGACCTCGCCGGAATGGCCGGTGACCAGGGTCACGCTCTGCGCGTGGTCCCGATGCGTGAGCGGTATGCCGGCGTAGGCGGCGCAGGCGCTCGCCGCCGTGACGCCGGGAACGACGGAATAGGCGATGCCCGCGTGCGCCAACGCCTCGAGCTCCTCACCGCCGCGCCCGAACACGAACGGATCGCCGCCCTTGAGCCGCACCACGCGTCGACCCGCGCGGGCATGCGCGACGAGCTGCTCGTTGATCCATGTCTGGGACGCTCCGGTGCCTCCCGGGGACTTGCCGACGCTGATTTTCACCGCATCGCGCCGCGCCAGATCGAGGACGCCCGCGCTCACCAGGCGGTCGTGCAGGATCACGTCCGCGTCGCTGAGCGCGCGCAGTGCCTTCAAGGTCAAAAGCTCCGGATCGCCGGGGCCCGCACCCACCAGGACGACATGTCCGGGCGCGGGCGGCCTGGCGGTGTCCGCGGCGAGCAGCCGCTGAGCGAGCTGCTCGGCCCCGCGCACGTCGCCGGCGGCGAAGCGGTCGGCGGCCGGTCCGTCGACGAGCGTCTCAAAATAGCGGCGTCGCTCGGCCGTCCCACGGAGCCGGCGCCGGCTCGCCGCCCGCAAACCGCGCAGCCAAAGCGCGAGCTCGCCGAGGCGCGTCGGGACGAACGCCTCGAGCCGCTCGCGCCAGCGACGCGCAAGCACCGGGGAAGCCCCCGCGCTCGATATCGCGATGAGCACGGGATCGCGGTCCACGATCGCGGGCACGATGACCCGCGACGCTTGCCGGTCGTCGACCACATTCACGGGAATCGCGCGCGCCTCGCACAGCGAGGCGATCCAGCGGTTCGATGCGCGGTGTCCCGTGGCGACGATCGCGAGGCGTACGCCCGCGAGGTCCTCGGGAACGAATTCGCGCAGCACGACCGTCAGGCTGCCCGCCGCAGCGCGGCGCTCCAGCTCGGGAACGACGCGTGGGGCGACGAGGGTGATGGCGGCGCCCGCCCGCTCGAGCAACACCGCCTTGCGCAGTGCCACCTCACCGCCGCCGGCGATGAGGACTTTCTGCAAGCGCAGATCGAAGAAGAGCGGAAAGTACTGCAAGGCGGCTATAGGCTGGAGAGGTCGATCGATTCCGGGCTGCACCAGCGTGTTAGCTTACGCTGGATCACCAGTCCAAGCCCAACCCCATCACAAACAATCCCTTATGAGCACATGCATTTTCGTGCTAGCCGCAACGGCGGTGACCCCGGGCAGGCGGCCCGGCGGCCACTTATAGTGCGTAGATGATCGATTTCGCTCAATCGCTTTCCGGCTTCGTCGTGGGCGTCGTGGTCGGGCTGACCGGCGTCGGCGGCGGGGCGCTGATGACCCCGCTGCTCGTGCTGCTCTTCGGGATCCACCCGGCGACCGCCGTCGGCACGGATCTGTTGCAAGCCGCCGTCACCAAGGCGGGCGGCACCTACGTCCACGCCCGTCACGGGCGCGTCGACTGGCACATCACGGGACTGCTCGCGGCCGGCAGTATTCCCGCTGCCATTCTCACCGTCCTCGGTTTGCAACACCTGTCCGGCGGCCTCGGCGGATCGCGCATCATCACTCTCGTGCTCGGCTGCGCACTCGTGCTCACGGCGTGCGCACTCGCGCTGCGTCCGCAATTGCGCCGCCTGTCGCGCGACTCTGCGATCCCGGTGCCGCGGCCCCCCGCACTGACCGTAGCGGCCGGCGTCGTGCTGGGCTTCGTGGTCACCATCTCCTCGGTGGGAGCCGGCGCTCTCGGCGTGACGGCGCTATTTCTGCTTTATCCGCAGCTCAAGACCACGCGCATCGTTGCGTCGGATCTCGCGCACGCCGTGCCCCTCACGCTGGTTGCGGGTCTCGGGCATTGGATGTTCGGCAGCGTCGACTTTCACCTGCTGTCGTCGCTGCTCGTGGGCTCGCTGCCGGGTATCTACATCGGCAGCCATTTCGCGGGGCGGATCCCCGATACGCTGCTGCGCTGGATCCTGGCGGCGATACTGCTGCTGGTCGGCATCAAGCTGATCGCCCTCTAGAATTCTTATATCCTACAGGCATGAAGTTTCAACAACTGCGCTACCTCGTGGCGGTCCACGAGAACGGCCTCAACATCACGGCCGCTGCCCGACAGCTGCACACCTCGCAGCCGGGTGTCAGCCGGCAGTTGAAGCTTCTCGAGGAGGAACTCGGGTTCCAGCTCTTTGAGCGCGAAGGCCGTGCGTTGACCCGCACCACCGCCGCCGGCGAGGAGATCATTTCGCGCGCCGGCAGCATCCTGCGCGAGATGCACAACATCCGCCGCACTTCCGCGGAGCTGCGCAAGGCGGACGGCGGCACCCTGTCCATCGCCACCACCCACACGCAGGCACGCTACGTGTTGCCGGAGGTGATTCGTGCCTTTCGGATCAAATATCCGAAGGTGCGCCTGCACTTGCATCAGGGGACCTCGGAGCAGATCGCCGAGATGGTTGCCCGCGACCGGGTCGATTTTGCGATCGCCACCGGCTCGGAAGATCTGTTTCCCCATCTGGTGCGCTTGCCCGTATACCGCTGGCATCGCGCCGTGGTGGTGCCGAAGGGTCACCCGCTCGAGTCGGCGGGCAAGCTCACACTGAAGAAGCTGGCCGACTATCCCATCGTCACCTACGTATTCAGCTTCTCAGGCCGCTCATCGTTGCCGGCGCTGTTCGAGACGGCGGGACTGTCGCTCGATGTAGCGCTCACGGCCCGCGACTCGGACGTGGTCAAGACGTACGTGCGCATCGGCTTGGGCGTTGGAATCCTGGCGAAGCTCGCGATCGATCCGACAGCCGACAAGGACCTCGCGGTGCTCGATGCCGCGCATCTGTTTGAGGGACACACCACGTGGATCGGATTTCGCCGCGGCGCCCTGCTGCGCGCGTATATGTACGAGTTCATCGAGCTGCTCGCCCCGCACCTGCCGCGCAAGCTCGTGCGCGAGGCAGAGAAGGCCGAAACGCAGGAAGATGTCGGGCGCGCGCTCGGCGCGCTTACTCTGCCGCTGCGCGAGTGAGCGCAGGCGAGCGAGCCGTGTCAGCGGTGCCGGAGCGCTGAGCGGAGACCGCGGTCGTTGCTGGACTGATAAGCGGCCGAAAAGGTGCGCAGCGCGGCCGCACCGCCCTCGAACTCGCTCTCCGGCAGCTCGAAGCTGTTGAAACCGCAGCGCGCCAGCAGAAACACGTGGTCGCGATGAATGGCACCGCGCGCACGCAGCTCTCCCGCGAAGCCCCAGCGCTCGCGCAGAAGCCTTCCCTGGGTGTAGCCGCGGCCCTCGCTCACCGTAGTGAACTCCGCGGCCACGAGCGCCAAGCGCGCAAGATGGGGCACGAGCTCTTGCTCGTCGTCGACCGGTGAGAGAATGATGCCGAGCAGTCCCGGCCGCGCGAGCCAGCGCTCACGCTCCGCGCGGAACTCCGACAACGCCAGCATCAAGGGGCCGTCGTCGGCGACCGCGCCGTCGGCGGCGGTGCGCCACTCGTCGGCGACTATCGCGCCGTCACGCAGCAGCCGGCGCGGCATACACCCTTTCCTTGAACGGCTTGACGCCGAGCCGGCGGACCGTGTCGAGGAAGCGCTCGTCCGGATGGCGCTCCCGTACGTAGACCTCGAGCAACCGGGCGAGCGTCTCGGGCACATCGCGCTTCGCGACCGAAGGGCCTATCACGCTGCCGAGCGAAGCATCGCTCCCCGCCGCGCCGCCGATGGTGATCTGGTACCACTCCTCGCCGCCCTTGTCGACGCCGAGAATCCCGATGGCACCCACGTGATGATGACCGCAGGCGTTCATGCAGCCCGACATCTTCAGATCGATCTCGCCCAGGTCGTACAGATAGTCGTAGTCCTCGAAGCGATCGTTGATGAGCTTCGCCACCTCGATGGATCCCGCATTCGCGAGACTGCAAAAATCCAGACCCGGACAGCAGATCATGTCGGTCAGCGTGCCGATGTTGGGCGTCGCAAGTCCCGCCTCTGCGAGGATGCGCCACAGCTCGAGGGCCTTAGCCTGCTCGACGTCGCCGAGCACCAGGTTCTGCGTGTGCGTGACGCGCACTTCGCCGAAGCTGTAGCGGTCGGCGAGATCGGCGATGAGCTCCATCTGCGCGTCGGTCGCATCGCCGGGTGCCACGTCGGGCTTTTTCAGCGATATGAACACGATGCGATACCCGGGCATCTTGTGCGGGTGCGTGTTGTAGCGGTACCAGGCGCGAAAGGCCGCTTCCTGTCCCGCGCTTGGATCGGCGTCCTCGAGCAACCGATAGGAGTGCGGCGCAAAAAAGCCGCGTATTCGCTCGATTTCCTCGACCGGAGTACGTGCTCCGTGTTCCCTGAACGACTCCCACTCCGCCTCAACACGCCGGCGAAACTCCTCGATACCGAGCGACTTCACCAGGATCTTGATGCGCGCCTTGTGGATATTGTCGCGCCGGCCTGCCCGGTTGTAGACGCGCAGGATCGCCTCGAGATAGGACAGCAAATGCTCCCGGGGCAGGAAATCCCTGACCACTTGGCCGATCACCGGGGTGCGGCCGAGACCGCCGCCGGCGAGGATCTCGAAGCCCGGCTCGCCGTCGGGCCCACGCGCGATGTGCACGCCGATGTCGTGCAGCTGCGAGGCAGCTCGATCTTGCGGCGTGCCGGTCACCGCGATCTTGAATTTGCGCGGCAAGTAGGTGAACTCGGGGTGAAAGGTCGACCACTGCCGGATGATTTCGCACCAGGGCCGCGGATCCTCGAGCTCATCGGGTACCGCGCCGGCCAGCGGGTCCGAGGTCACGTTGCGGATGCAATTACCGCTCGTCTGGATGGCGTGCATCTCGACCGTCGCGAGGTCCGCGAGAATGTCCGGCACATCCTCGATACGCGGCCAGTTGTATTGGATGTTCTGGCGCGTGGTGAAATGACCGTAGCCGCGGTCATAACGGCGCGCGATCGACGCAAGCATGCGCAGCTGCGTCGAGGAGAGCAGTCCGTACGGGATCGCGACGCGCAGCATGGGCGCGTGGGTCTGGATATACAGCCCGTTGCGCAGCCGCAGGTGGCGAAACTCGTCGTCCGACAGCTCGCCGGCGAGAAAACGCCTCGTCTGATCGCGAAACTGCGCCACACGCTCGTCGACCAGCGTCTTATCGATGACATCGTAGCGGTACATCACACTATTTTAATGCTCCTGCCGCCGGCGGGGGTAATAACCGCCGGGCATGGACTCATATCGTTTCCTTGATGCAGTTCGCGCGCGCAGCGGCCCTTTCGGAGCCGGGCACGCAAAAGCGTGAATCGCTCGGCAGAGCAAAAGCACGGTTGCGGGCAGCATCCTACCGGTTACATAAGGTTCGAACAGTGTCAAAAAGACCTCCGGTGACAAAGGATCTGGTGGAAGTGGTGGTCGCCCCCGACACTTACCACGTCTCCCCCGAACCCATGCTGCTCGTCGCCGAATTGCACGGCGCGCTCGGGCTCTGTCTGCACGACGAAGGCCGCGGCGTGGGCGGACTTTTGCACCTGAAATTCATGGGCGGAACGGGCCGTCCGAGCGACGTCACCGATAACACCCTGAGCTCGGTGCTCGCGGTGCTCGATCGATTCAAGCGCGGCGTTCTCGGCAACGGGTCCAAGCGCGATGACATCCAGGCCCGCATCCTCGCACACGCGCTGCCCCCCACCGCGGTCGAGCCGTCGGCCTCGCTGGTCGATTTGATTCAGGCCGATCTCGCCGATTCCAAGATCTACTGCGGTTCCCAGACCATACGCAGAACCGAGCCATTGCGCGTCTGCTTTCAGCCCTTCGAGGGCCGCGTCTGGGTATGCGGTCCGAGCAGCCTGGGCGCCGCCGGGGCGACTTCCTCCGCGGTTTGATCTGCCCGCGCTGCGCGCTTCGTTGTAAGCTCTCGCGAATTTCACCAGAGGTGCCGCATGCGGATTGCCATGCTGGTGGGGGCGTGCCTTCTGGCGGCGTGTGCGAGCAACGACCTCACACCCGCGCCCCCGTCCGGCGTCGACCTGAGCGGGCATTGGACGCTCGATGAGGCGGACAGCGACGATGCGCAGCGGCTGCTGCAGAGTCAGCTGAAGGCCGCGACCCAGAATGCGAGCGGCAGCGGTCAGACTGCGAACCGGCGCGGAGCGACGGGGCCGACCGCCGCCATGGGACCGGTCATGCCGCCGCTCCTGGTGCTCGATGAAGGTCTGCGCTGGCCCGGCAAACAAGTGTCGATCAAGCAGTCCGGCCCCGTGGTCACGTTCTCGAGCGGCGGGAGCGTCCGGGATTGCCAGTTGAAAGCGGCCAAGGCACCGGCTCATCCCGGCGCGGCGACCCGAGGACGCGGCGATGCGCCGCCGCCGCGCTGCGGCTGGGATCAGGGCACGCTGGTGGTGCAATCGGGGGAACCGGAGGAGGATCACCCACCCTACGAGCAGCGCTTCAGCCTTTCACCGGACGGCCAACGGCTGGTGGAAGTCATCCTGTTCAAGGGCGGGCGCTCGGATGGCTTTTCCGCCTCGCGCGTGTGGAATCGTGCGCCGGTTGTGCCGGCGCAATAAAAAAGCCGGGCGTTAGCCCGGCTTTTAAGTCCCCATGCCTCTCGCGGCGCTTGTTGATTCGCGCGCTGGCGATGTTCGGTCTGTTTTACTTCCCCATCCTATTGCGTTCCTGCAACACTCTAGCGTCGCGCAGCCTGCGAAGCTAGTCTTCTTGTCAAGAAAGTTTAAATTTAATTGTGACTCGAAAGCAACAACCGGCAGCTTCGAGTGGCATGAGCGGTGCGCGGACCGCGTCGAATTGAAGGGTGGGCGGGGGGTTGGCGTGGTGAAGGTCGCAGCGCCGATCGAGTATGCTTGTATCTTGACATTGGTTCGGAGATTTTTCGATTGGCCAAGCCATCCAGGCCCTCGGTTCTGCCGCAGACCACAGTTCGGACGCGACGCGCCTACCTAGACTTCAAATACGGGCAGCTCCATGTGCGCACCGCATTTCCCGGCACCGGGGGATTCGACGAGCAGGTGACGCTGATCTGCCTGCATTCGCGCGAGGGCTCGAGCCGCAGCTTTGCGCGGTTCTTGCCGGAGATTGCCGCGGAGCGGTCGGTATATGCGCCCGATCTGCCCGGATTCGGTGAGTCCGATCCGGCGCCGAGCGCAACGTTCGCGGACGGCGCACGTGCCGTGCTCGATCTGACCGGCGATTTGCGACTGCGCCAGGTGGACGTGCTCGGCGTCGGTTTCGGTGCCGCCGTCGCCCTCGAGCTTGCGGCGAGCCGACCGGACCTCGTTCGCCGTCTCGTCCTGGTGGGTACGCCCCCCATGGACCGCATACCATCCATCAAGCAGCCGAGCCTGGTCATGCGCAGCAAGACGGACCCGAAGGAGGCCCACTGGAACCCGGGGGCGCTGCTTGCCGCGCGGCTCGCGGACTTGCCCGGCGCGGCCGCGGACCCGTTCGATGCCGATGCCCCCGCGCTCGCCAAGCAAATCAGCGCTTTCCTCAACAGCTAAGCGGGGCGGGGAATGAGCGCCCCTGATAAAGCCGTGCGCCTCAACAAGTACATCAGCGAGACCGGTGTTTGCTCGCGGCGAGAGGCGGACAAGTGGATCGAGGCGGGACGGGTCACCCTGAATGGCGCGCCCGCGACTCTCGGCCACAAGGTCGCTCCGGGCGATGAGGTGCGCATAGACGGCAGCCTCGTCGGCGCCAAGAGGAAGGCGATCTACATCGCGCTCAACAAGCCCGTCGGGATCACCTGCACCACGGAGGCGCACGTCGAGGACAACATTGTCCAGTTCGTGGGCCATAGCGAGCGAATCTTCCCGGTGGGACGCCTCGACAAGGACTCGGAGGGCTTGATCTTGCTCACCAACGACGGCGACATCGTCAACGAAATCCTGCGCTCCGAGAACGAACATGAGAAGGAATACGTGGTGTCGGTGAATCGACCGATCACCGATCTGTCGCTCAAGATGCTCGCGAGCGGTGTGAAGATCATGGGGATGACCACCAAGCCATGCAGGGTCCAGCGCGTCGATGCCGAGACCTTTCGCCTGGTGCTCACCCAAGGACTCAACCGGCAAATACGCCGCATGTGCTCTGCGCTCGGCTACCGCGTGAGGCGATTGCAACGGGTGCGCATCATCAGCATTCATGTCGGCGCACTGCGCGCCGGGGAGTGGCGCTACTTGAGCGATGCCGAGGTCGCGGGTCTGCTCGCGACCTAGGCCGGCGAGGCAGCCCTCAGGCGGCGCGCAGCGTGGTCGCCGGAACTCCCTCTGACCAGCGTCTCCCCATGGTCATGCGCCAGTCGGGATCCTGCGCCCGCGCGGCCAGCCAGCGGAAGAAATCTTCGCCCTGGCCTGTCCAATACGCATGGCTGAACAGCACGCCGTCGGTGCTCGACACGACGTGGAAGCGGCGGCGCAAGCCGAAGCTCACCACGCCGCGGCTGCAGCGAATGCGCGGCGAGTTCTCCGCCAGCGCAAATTGCTCCGGTCCGACTTGCAGTCGCAGCCGGCCGCCGTGGCCATAGATGCAGATGTTGGGTTGTGAGGGACGGATCAACGCAATGCCATGGACCAGCGCCGGCGGCAGATCGCACGCCGTCCAGGTACCCCCCAACACGTGCCACTGCAATACCACTCGTTGACGGCGGAAATCGATGACCGACACGCTGCCGGTGTTGTCCGGGACCATGCGTGCAGCATGCCCCAATCCAGCTCTATTTTGAATCGCGATCCGGCAGAGCTGCGAACGCGCTCTCGACAATTCCGGCGCTGAGCAACTGCGGGAGCACAACGGGCGCACTTGAACCGGGCTTCCCGTTGTAGACCACGTACAAAGGTACGCCGGCGCGGCCGAAATGAGCGAGCGCCTGCGTGATCGCCGTATCTCGATTGGTCCAGTCGCCCTTCATGAGCGTGACGCCTTTCTCGCGGAAAACCTTGAGGACGGCTGGGTCGGCGAACGCATTGCGCTCATTCACCAAGCACGTGAGACACCAGCTTGCGGTGAAGTTGACCAACAGCGGCGCGCCGCTTGCCTCGAGCGCTTGCACGCGCGCGGCATCGTACGGTTGCCAGCTCTCTCCGCCGGAAGAAACGGACGCAGAGACCGGCGCGGCGGTTGCGACGCTCGCCAGCCGCACGGGCAGCGCAATCGCCAGCAGTACCGCCGCCGCGGCGGTGACGATCGCCGTCAATCGTCCCGCGGCCGTGCTGCCCTTGGATTTCTGGTACGCCCACGCCGCGAACGCGACCAGCAAGGCACCGGCAAGGGCTGCACCGAGGCCGAGCGAGGAGGTCTGCTGGGCCAGCACCCACAGCAACCACGCGGCCGAGGCATACATCGGGAACGCAAAGATCTGCTTCATCGTGTCCATCCACGCTCCGGGCTTCGGCAGCGCCCGCCGCAGCCAGGGTGCGAAGGACAACGCGAGGTATGGCAGCGAGAGTCCCGCCCCGAGGGCCGCGAAAATGCACAGTGCCACCACGGGCGATTGCGTCAGGGCGGCCCCGACAGCCGCTGCCATGAAAGGCGCGGTGCACGGGGTCGCCACCAGCGTGGTCAGCACGCCCGTGAAGAACGATGCGCGCAAGCCGTCGCCGTGAGTGAGGGAATCGCCGACCCCCGCGAGGCCGCCGCCCATCTCGAACACACCCGACAGGTTAAGTCCTACGGCGAGCAGCAGGTAAACCATGAACGTGACGAACAAAGGCGACTGCAGTTGAAAGCCCCAGCCGATCTGTTCGCCGCCTGCCCGCAGACCGAGGAGAGCGCCGGCCAGCACGAGCATCGAGGCAATGACTCCCGCCGCGAACATCAAGCCCTTGGCGCGCACCGCCGCCGGATCCGTCTTAGCCTGCGCCACCAGGCCGATCGCCTTGATGGAAAGGACCGGAAACACACAGGGCATCAGATTCAGAATCAGCCCGCCAAGCACCGCGAGCAGCATCAGCGCGACGAGCCCCGGGCTCCGGGTCGGTGCGGGGGCAGAACCCACAGGCGAGAACCGGGGCGCAGCCGCCGACGCGGCTGCGGGCGCGCCGCTGAAGATCGCTCCGATCTCGATGGGCACCTCGATGGATTCGCCGCCGCTCTGTCCGGGCGCGCCGCCTTCCTCGGTTGCAATCAGAATGCCGCGGACGTTGCCGGAGTGCGGCGGTTGATAGCCGAGCTTCATGGCGAGCTCGACGGCGCCGTCGCGCCGGCTCAGCGTTTGCGGGGCGGCATACTCGATCACGCCGTCGTCGAAGGGATAGAACGCCAGCGATTTGATACGGGAGAGCGTCTCGCCCCACTCCTTGCCGAGGGTGATCACGAGTTGCCCGTCGACGATCCGGGCGCTGCTCGCCGCGGGCGCGGCACCGGGCAGCTCAGCGCGCGCCCGATCAAACAGCTGCGCTGCGGCCGGATCCTTGGGTCCGCCCGCCGCGGTTACAGGCAGCGTCAAGGCGAGATCCGCGCTCTCGGGAATGCACACATCCGCACATACGAGCCAGCTTGCCTTCGCCTTGAGATCGAGGGGTGTCGGGGCTTTCAGGTCGGGCGCGGCGGTGATCTTGACCAGATGCAGCGCGTGCTTCGCATAGCCATAGTTCACCAGCGGAGCGACCACGAAGCGGTGTGGCGTGGTCCACTCGATATCACTCGCGGTGAGGCCCGGCGGGAGGCTCCACGCGATTTGCGTCGCCTGTCCAGAATCGCCGGGGTTGCGCCAGTAGGTGTGCCAGCCGTCGCGGATGTCGAGCTCGAGCGCGACCCAGATCGACTGGCCGGGCGCAATGGAATCCTGCTCGCTCAACAGCCGGGCCTTGACGTTGTCGGTCGCGACCGGGTTCCCGCTCAGCGGGTACACGGCCGGAGCGAACAGGGCGAGGCCCAAGAGCCACCACTTCAAGTTACGCATACGTGTATGTTATCCAATTCGCCTGCGGCGAAGGCCGGTGGGGACGGTCTGCGTCTGTGCAACGCCTCACAGTTTGCGCCGAACGTGCCCTTTGAGGGGCACTTGAGCTAAGTTATGAGCCTTTAAAACCCATGCAAGAAAACTACCTCGAGCGGATCCTCAAGGCCAAAGTGTACGACGTCGCCGTCGAGACCCCGCTCGAGCCGGCACCGCGCCTGTCGAGGCGGCTCGACAATCGCGTGCTGTTCAAGCGGGAAGACCTTCAGCCCGTGTTTTCGTTCAAAATTCGCGGTGCCTACAACAAGATTGCACAACTCTCGGCCACGGCGGCGCAGCGTGGCGTGATTTGCGCCTCGGCCGGCAATCACGCGCAGGGTGTCGCGCTCGCCGCGCGTACGCGCGGCATCCGCGCGGTCGTGGTGATGCCGATCACCACGCCGGAGATCAAGGTGCAGGCGGTCAGCGACCTGGGCGCCGAGATCGTGCTGCATGGCGATGATTACGACGCCGCAAACGATCACGCGATCGGCGTCGCGCGCGATCGCAATCTGGTCTTCGTGCACCCATTCGACGATCCCGACGTCATTGCCGGTCAGGGCACGATCGCCATGGAGATCCTGCGCCAGTGGCACGGCGACGGTATCGAGGCGATCTTCGTGCCCATCGGCGGCGGCGGGCTGATCGCCGGCATCGCCGCATACGTGAAGTCGCTCTATCCGCGCATCAAGATCATTGGCGTGGAGCCGGAGGACGCCGCGGGCATGTTCGAGTCGCTGCGCGCCGGCAAGCGCGTCACGCTGCCACGCGTGGGCATCTTCGCCGACGGGGTCGCCGTGCGGCGCGTCGGCGAGGAAACCTTTCGCCTCGCGAAGCAGTACGTCGACGAGATCCTGCTCGTGACCACCGACCAGATCTGCGCCGCCATCCAGGACATCTTCGAGGACACGCGCTCCATCGCGGAACCGGCCGGCGCGCTCGCCGTCGCCGGGATCAAGAAATACGCGGCGCGCGAAGCGTGCACAGGCCGTACGCTGATCGCAATCAACGGCGGGGCGAACATGAACTTCGACCGGCTGCGCTACGTGGCGGAGCGCGCGGACGTGGGAGCGCAGCGCGAGGCGCTGTTGGCGGTGGAGATTCCCGAAGTGCCCGGCTCGTTCCTGCGTCTTTGCGAGTTACTCGTCAACCGCAGCGTCACGGAGTTCAACTATCGCTACAACGATACGAAGACGGCGCAGCTGTTTGTCGGTCTGTCCATCGCGCCGGGTCTCGCGATGCGCACCGCCCTCATCCAGACTCTGCGTGATGCGGGCTTTGTGGTGCGGGACATGACCGACGACGAGACCGCGAAGTCGCACGTGCGTTACATGGTGGGCGGACACCCCGGCAACCTCGAACACGAGCGGCTGTATCGCTTCGAGTTCCCGGAGCGCCCCGGCACGCTGCTCAATTTCCTGCGCGCGATCGGCACGCAGTGGAACGTAAGCCTGTTCCACTATCGCAATCAAGGCTCGGAGCACGGCCGCGTGCTCACCGGGATCCAGGTGCCTCCCGAGACGGTCACTGACTTTCTGCTGCACATCAACGAGCTGCAGTACCCGTACACCGAGGAGACCGACAATCCTGCCTACCGCATGTTTCTGAGCCGTTGAGAATTTAGGATGATAACGGAGCCGCATCCCCGGCCGCCGAGCGTCTATAAAGTGCTGCGCGAGGCGCGGCACGACACGGTACGCATACGCGGGCTCGACATGCATCTACGCAGCTGGGGCCCGGAGCCCGGTCCCGACGAGCCGCGCTGGTTGCTGCTGCACGGCTATCAGGACACGGGCGATACGTTTCAATTCTTGGTCGACGCTTTCAAGCGCGACTGGCCGCTCACGGCGCTCGACTGGCGCGGCTTCGGCCTCAGCGATTGGTCGCAGAATGGCTATTGGTTTCAAGATTATCTCGCGGATCTGGACGCGATCCTGGATCTGCTGAGCGGCGCGGCGCCGGTGCGGCTCATCGGACACAGCATGGGCGGCAACATCGCCAGCCTGTACGCCGGCGTGCGTCCCGAGCGCGTGCGCTCGCTCGTCAATCTCGAAGGTTTCGGAATGCCGCGCACGACGCCGGATCGGGCGCCCACCCAGCTCGCCAAGTGGCTCGATCAGGTGAAGTCGATACCGCCGCTCAAGGACTACGAATCCTTCGAGCAGCTCGCCTCGATCATTCGTCTTCGCTATCCGCGCTTCGGGGAGGCCCGGGCCGGCTTCGTGGCCCACGCTTGGGGCCGCCTCAAGACCGACGGACGGGTGCATCTACTCGGCGATTCCCGGCATCGCTGGGTGAATCCGACGCTGTATCAACGCGACGACGCCGCGGCCTGCTGGCGCCGCATCACCGCACCCGTGCTCATGATGGTCGGTGAGCAGTCGGACTATCTGCCGCGCCTGGGTGCCGATGGCGCCGAGGGCGCGATGCGTTCGATCATCCCGAATGTCGAGATCGCGCGCATCGCGGGCGCCGGCCATATGCTGCACATCGAGCAACCCGAGACGATCGCTCCGATCATCGAGCGGTTCTCGCGCGGACACTGATATCGACGAGGAAGGGGGCGCATGATCACCCGGCGAATCTATCCCACACGTTACGGACAGCTGCACGTGCGCAGCCGGGAGGGCAAGGGCGTGCCGCTGCTGCTCCTGCACCCCTCGCCGCGCTCCGGGCAGATGTGGGAATCGCTGCAAGAACGCCTGACCAGACCCACCCTGGCGCCGGACCGGCTGGGGTACGGTTTCTCGGATGCTCCCCCGTGGGCGCTGTCACTCGAGCAATACGCCCAGTGCACCGCCGACGCTCTCGGGGCCGCGGGCATTCAGGGCGCGTTCGATGTGCTCGGCGTACACGTGGGCTCGCTCGAGGCGATCGAGATAGCGCATGCGCACGCCCATCGAGTTCGGCGAGTGCTCGCCGTCGGCATGCCGTTGTTCACGGCGGAGGAGCAGCAGCGCCAAATGGAGAAGTACAGCGAGCAACCTCTGCGGCCGGCTCTCGAAGGCGGACACGTGCTCGGCGCGTGGCGCGGATCGTTTGCGTTTCGCCAGCCTCCCTACGATCTCGCCGATGCGCATCGGCGCTTCGTCGAGCACTTGCTCGCCGCCAATCCCGGCGCCGCCCTCAAGGCGGCCGGCAGCTATCCGATCGATAAGCGGCTGAAGGCGCTGCGGGCACCGCTCACCGTATTGGCCCCGCATGACGACATCCTCGAGCAAACCGCCCGCGTCAAGTTGCTCTTGAAGCCGGACGCCGTGTATGTCGACCTCCCGGATCTGGGTCTGGACCCATTCTTCGCGGCTCCGGAGCGCATCGCCGATCTCATCAATAAATATCTACCCGCATGAGGAGCTACGACTTTGCGTGCTGATACCAGGCTGACGGGTCTATCCGGGAACGAAATCTATTGCATGCGATTGCAGGGACTCACACCGACGGGCGTGGTCATCGGCAACAGCATTCAATCGATGGGATTGCTGGGCGGCGTGCGTTCGGCATTTCGCGGCATAGTCGGCGGCGAAATCCCGGACGTCACCGGTATGATCCATGCGGGGCGGGAGGCGGCGTTGTTGCGCATGAAGGCCGAGGCGCAGCGCGAGCAGGTGCACGGCGTGGTCGGCGTGACCTCGGAGCTGCGCGCACTTGGCGGCAATTCGGAATTCCTGTTCGTGGGGTCCGGCGTGCGTGCGGACAGCGCCACGCGGCCCTTCACGAGCGCGGGCGATGCGCAGGAGCTGTACTGCCACATGGATGCCGGCTACGAGCCGCGCGAATTCGTGTTCGGCAATATCGCTTACTCGGTGGGCGCGGTCGGCGGGATTGCGGGCACCCTCAAGACGCTGGTGCGGGGAGAGATCAAGGAATTCAGCGACGTGTTCAATGAGACGCGGCATCACGCGCTCGATCGCATGCTCGCTCATGCGAAGGCGGTGCACGCCAACGCGGTGGTTGGCGTGCGCACGTCAGTCATGCATTTTGCGGGCTTTCACGAGATGTACATGGCGGGCACCGCCGCATTTCATCCGGCACTGCCGGCGCAATGCGTCAACGCTCCGGTGAGCAGCGACCTCACCGGCGAGGAGCTCTGGGGCCTGAGCCAGCTGGGGTACGCACCCGTCAAGCTGCTGATCTCGACCTCGGTGTACTCGCTCGGTGCGCTCGGGGGCCTCAAGGCGGCGTTCAAGGGCTTCGTGAAGGGCGAGATCTCGGATCTCACCACGTTGGTGTACGACGCGCGCGAGCACGTGTTCGAGCGCCTGAAGCGTGAGGCCGCGGCCCTCGACGCTGACGAGGTGGTGGGCATCAAGACCTACATCGTCGAGCTCGGCGCGGGCATCGTCGAGATCTTCGCCGTCGGCACCGCCGTGCGGCGGCTCCAGGGGGTCGGCGTCAAGACGGCGTCCCTGCCCGCCCAGGCCATCATCCGCGACAAGGATACTTGGCTCAGCGGCGTGGGCGGATTCGACCTGCAATCGATACGCGCGGGAGGCTGAGCCTCCGCCGGCCGCGGCGCCTCCGGATGGTGCTTTCTCGTCTACAATAGCCTCCTGGAACAACCACTCGAGCTCGCATGGATCGACCACCCCTGCCGCCGTTTGACGTCGAGACAGCCACCCAGAAAGTGCGTCTGGCCGAGGATGCCTGGAACAGCCGCGATGCGGCGCGAGTCTCCCTCGCGTACACCACGGACAGCCGATGGCGAAACCGCGCGGAGTTTCTCGAAGGCCGCGAGGCCATCCAGGCCTTCCTCGTTCGCAAATGGGCGCGCGAGCTCGATTACCGTCTCATCAAGGAGCTGTGGGCGTTCCACGGCAATCGTATCGCCGTGCGATTCGCCTACGAATGGCACGACGACAGCGGCCACTGGTTTCGAAGCTATGGAAACGAGAACTGGGAATTCGACGAGCACGGGCTGATGCGGGTGCGCATCGCGAGCATCAACGATCTGCCCCTCGCGGAGACTGAGCGCAAGTACCACTGGCCGTCAGGCCGCCGTCCCGACGATCACCCTTCGCTGAGTTCCCTGGGGTTGTGAGTCCGCGCGGGGCTCTGCCCGTTTGACTCGGCCTTCCGCGACGGCGGGATTCGCGGTATTCCGAGAACGCGATTTCACTCTCTTTCTGATCGCGCGGTTCTTCGCGCAGGTTGCGGTCCAGATGATGGTGATCGCCGTCGGCTGGCAGGTGTATCACCTCACCGGCCGGGTGCTCGATCTGGGGCTCATCGGACTCTCGCAGTTCCTGCCGTTCCTGTGTCTCGCGTTGTTCGCGGGACACGCGGCCGACGTCCACGAGCGACGCGTGATCATCATGGGATGCTTGACCGCCTTCCTCGTCTGCGCGGTGCTCCTGTTCAGCTGCGCGCGCCTGGCGGTCGCGAGCGTGTGGCCCATCTTCGGCGTGCTGGCAATGCTCGGCGTGGCGCGCGCCTTCCTGTCACCGGCGACGCAGTCTTTCGTGCCCAATATCGTTCCTCAATCCGTGCTTGGCAACGCGATCGCCATCAACTCCTCGGCCAATCAAGTGGCCACCATCGCCGGGCCCAGCATCGGCGGTCTCATTTACGCTCTCGGGCAGTCCTCGCGTGCGCCGAACAATGGGGCGCAATGGGTATTCGGCACGGCCACCGTGCTCCTCGCGATCGGCGTGGGCCTTCTGTCCCAGCTGAAGAACCGTAAGACCAGCCGTGGCACCCCCGAGGCTTCCTGGGACCAATTACTCGAGGGACTGCGCTTCATCTGGCGGCGCAAAACGGTACTGGGTGCCATATCGCTCGATCTGTTTGCGGTACTGTTCGGCGGTGCCACGGCGCTGCTGCCGGCCTATACCAAGGACGTTCTGCACGCCGGCCCCGAGGTTTTCGGCTGTTTGCGCGCCGCACCCGGGGTTGGGGCGGTGCTGATGGCCCTGTGGCTGACCGTGCGGCCGGTACGGCGGCGCGTCGGCCTCTTTATGTTCGGCGGAGTGGCCATATTTGGGGTATGCACCATCGTGTTCGGGCTGACGCACCGGTTCTGGGTGGCGTTGGCCGCGCTGATGTTGCTGGGCGTTGGCGACATGGCGAGCGTCTACACCCGCGGCCTTTTGGTGCAGCTGGAGACCCCGGATGCGATCCGGGGGCGGGTCAGCGCCGTGAATTCGGTGTTTATCGGGGCCTCCAATGAGCTGGGTGAATTCGAATCGGGGTTCACCGCCGCCTGGTTCGGCCTGGTCCCTGCGATCGTGCTGGGCGGAGGAGTAACATTGTTGGTGGCACTGCTCTGGGCGGGTGTGTTTTTCCCCGTCTTGCGGCGCCTGCATAGCTTCGAGCAACTGAAGGAACATCGGGCGGATGAACAATCGGCACAGTGAGGATTCGGGCGTGCACGACCACGATCATGCCCATGGCGGGCATGACGATGCGCATGACCACGATCATGCTCACGACGCGGGCCGTTCCGGCCATTCTCATTCCCACGGCCACGCTCATGCGATCGGCTCCGACGGGGTCACGACGCGCATGGGGATCGCCATCGCTCTCAATCTCTGCTTCGTGGTGATCGAGGCTTCGTTCGGCTTCTTGTCCAATTCGGTGGCGCTCATCGCGGATGCCGGACACAACCTGGGCGACGTCCTCGGACTTGCGTGCGCCTGTGCCGCCGTGTTCCTGTCGCGCCGTCCGCCGGGCGGCCGGTTCACTTACGGGCTGGGTCGTTCGTCCGTGCTCGCGGCGCTCACGAACGCCGTACTTTTGCTGCTTGCGTGTGGGGCCATCGCATGGGAGGCGGTCGGGCGCATCGCAGCGCCCCCGCCCGTCGCGGGAGCCACGGTCATTGCCGTCGCCGCCGCCGGCATTGTGCTCAATGGCGTCAGCGCCTGGCTGCTGCACGCCGGCAGTCATGACGATCTGAGCCGCCGCAGCGCCTTTCTTCACATGCTCGGCGACGCCGCGGTGGCGGCCGGGGTGTTGATTTCCGGCGCGCTGATTCTTGTCACAGGCTGGAGCTGGCTCGATCCGGTGGTGAGCTTGCTGATCGTGGCGGTGATTCTCGTGACGACTTGGGGACTGTTGCGGGACTCGCTCCATCTGTCGCTCGACGGCGTCCCTGCGGGTGTCAATTCGAGCGCCGTGTTTTCCTATCTTGCGGATCAGCGCGGCGTGACCGATGTTCACGATCTGCACATCTGGGCCCTGTCGACCACGACCGTCGCGCTCACGGCGCACCTGGTGGTGCCTGACGGGACCTCGGACGAGTCGCTGCTCGGCTCCCTGACCCCGGTGCTCAAGAAAAAATTCCGCATCGATCACGCGACTCTGCAAATCGAGCGTGGTCGCTGCGATCAGGGCTGCTAGGCTCCGAGAATCAGCTCGGGCGGGGCCGTGCTCGCCGCGTCGGCTGTGCCGAGTGAGGATCCTCGGGCCAATAGTGCTTCGGGTAACGGCCTTTCAAGTCTTTTCTGACTTCGTGATAGCCGCGCTCCCAGAAGCTCACCAGGTCGCGAGTGATTTGCACCGGACGCCCCGCCGGCGAGAGCAGCTTCAGCAACAGCGGCAGCCGTCCCGCGGCGACCGCCGGCGTCTCACGCAGCCCGAACATCTCCTGTAGGCGGACCGACACGGTGGGAACCTCGCCATCGAGATAATCGATGGGAAGGCTCGAGCCGCTCGGCGCCAGGAAGTGGCTGGGAGCCTCGCGCTCGAGCACGCTGCTCTGGGCATAGGTGAGGCGCGAGCGCAGCGCGTTGCCCAAGTCGAATCGAGTGAAGTGCTCGCGCCGCACGAGACCCGCCATCCAGGGCGGTGCCCATTCTTCGAGCGTTTCGAGTAGGGCGCCATCGCTCACGTCCGGCCAGGGCTCTCCGGCGGGCACCTCGAATTTGCGCATCAACATCACTCGCGCCTGCCATTGCCGAAGCGGCGGGGTCCAAGGCAGGGCGGCAAGCCCCAGACGTCGCAGCCCCACGAGCGCAGCCTGGGCGATCTCCTCGCGGTCGGCGTCGCGCAACTCGTCCGATCGCAGGACCAGTGCTCCGAGCCGGCGTTGCTTGCGCGCCCGCACCGCCTCCTCGCGCTCATCCCAGGCAATTTCGCGACGCTCCTCGATCTGGTCCTTGAAGAGCCGCTCGATATCCTCGCGCTCGAGCGGCGCGGCAAGAAAGATACGCGCGTCGCGGTCCGCTCCGTCGAGCTCGGCCGCCACGATGAATTCGGATTTCGCGAGCGCCTGCGGCTCGGCAAAGCGAGCTCCGCGTCCATTCGCCAGCAGGTATCGCCCGCCGCCCTCCCGCGCACGACCCACTCGATCCGGGTACGCAAGCGCGGTGAGCACACCGGTGAACGCATCGGAATCCGCGATCTCCTCCCGGCCGCCGAGCTCGCGCTGCCAGTTGGCCGCCGCCCGCTGCGCTTGCCGCAAGGCGCGCGCGTCGACCGTCAGGCCGCCGGGCAACGCGCGCGAGCCACGCAGAGCGCTCACGCGCAGGCGCAGGTCGGCATCGCGTAAGCCGGGCGCCGCGCGCAGGATGTCGCGCTCGCCGAGAATGGCGGCGATCTCGCTGGCGAGGCGCGGCGCCCGCATATCGCGGCCTCTGATCAGCATATGCGCGAGTCGCGGGTGAGCGCCCATGGCGGCGAGCGAGCGGCCGTGCGGCGTGACGCGCCCCGCCGCATCGATTGCCCCGAGCAGCCGCAGCAGATCGTGCGCCTGCGCGAGCGGGGCGGGCGGCGGCGGATCGAGCCAGCGCAAGTGCGCGGGGTCTGCAGCGCCCCAGCAGGCGAGCTCGAGGGCGAGCGGCGCCAGGTCCGCATGCAAGATCTCGGGGGGTGTCTGCGCGACGAGCGTCGCCTGCACGCCCTCGGACCACAAGCGGTAGCAAGTACCCGTGCTCAGCCGGCCGGCGCGTCCGCGCCGCTGATCCGCAGCGGCCTGCGACAGCTTCTCCGTCTCCAGGCGACTCATCCCCTTGGCAGGATCGAACTGCGCATAGCGACGCAGCCCCGAGTCGACGACCACACGCACGCCCTCGATCGTGAGACTGGTCTCCGCGATGCTGGTCGCGAGCACGATCTTGCGCCGGCCCGAAGGACTCGGACTGATCGCCGCATCCTGAGCCGCCGCGTCGAGCTCGCCGTATAAGGGCTGCACGCTCACGGAAGAATCCAGCGACGACTCCTCGAGGGTGCGTTGTACCCGGCCGATCTCCGCGGCACCGGGCAGAAAGCACAGGATATCTCCTGCTTCGTCGGCGAGCGCACGCCGCAGCACCTGCGCCGTCTGCATTTCGAGCGAGAGCTCGGGGCGTCGCGGCACGTAATGCGTCGTCACCTCGAAGCTGCGCGCGTGAGCCTCGATGACGGGCGCATCGTCGAGTAGGCGCGCGAGCGGGCGCGTTGCGAGCGTCGCCGACATAACCAGCACTCGCAGATCCTCGCGCAGTGTTTCCTGGCTCTCGAGACAGAGCGCGAGCCCCAGATCGGCGTTGAGGCTGCGCTCGTGAAATTCGTCGAAAAGCACGCAGCCGATGTGTTCGAGCGCCGGGTCGGACTGCAGCATGCGCGTCAGGATTCCCTCGGTCACGACCTCGATCCGGGTGGCGCGGCTCACCTGCGTCTCGAGCCGAGTGCGGATGCCGACGGTTTGGCCCACCGTTTCGCCGATGAGATGAGCCATGCGCTGCGCCACCGCCCGCGCAGCAATGCGCCGCGGCTCGAGCATCAGTAAGGTGCGCCCGGCAAGCCAGTCGCTGCCGAGGAGCTCGAGCGGGACGATGGTGCTCTTTCCCGCGCCCGGCGGCGCCTGCAGGAGAACCTTGCGCTGTGCCGCCAGCGCTTCCTTGAGCGCCGGGAGCACCTCGCCGATTGGCAGCGCCGGAAAGTTGGGGCGAATCATGGGCGCTAAGATACCAGTCGGGAGCGGGCTCTCCGGCGCTCCCCTGCGCCCCGTGATAAAATGGCTGCCGTCGGGCCTGTAGCTCAGTCGGTTAGAGCAGGGGACTCATCAATAATGGTGCCTTCACACCGCAAGGTATGAAGTGGACGGGATGAATTCAGGGGAACCTTAACGGAGCAATGCCGATGGCAACCCTGAGCCAAGCCGGCGGTACACCGCCGGAAGGTGCAGAGACTACCTGAGCGCTAGAGTTGCGCTTAATGACAGGCACGAGCGTCCCGCACCCCACGAGGGTGAAGAGATAGTCCGCTCCCACCGGAAACGGCGGGGTAAAGTGAATCCCTTGGTCCTCGGTTCGAGTCCGAGCGGGCCCACTAATTTTCTGATGATCGAAGAAGATCGGGGAGTCTCGCGGAGAGGTATGCATGGCTGAGAGGATCGCGCCAGACTAATCCGCGGGGCTCATCGATGGATCAGCAAAGAATCAGTGTCAGCCAGTTTGGCGCCAAGGCGGCCAACTACCTGACGAGCGCGGTACATGCCACGGGTGCCGACCTGGAGCGGCTCAAAGTCATGGCGGCCCAACTGGGCTCCAAACGAGCTTTGGATCTCGGCTGCGGTGCGGGGCACGTGAGCTTCGCGCTTGCCCAGGGCGGGGCGCAACGGGTCACGGCTTACGACCCATCTGCGCAGATGCTGGAGGTGGTCGGACAAGTCGCCGCGACGCGGAGACTCGATCAGGTGATCGACACATGCCTCGGCGCGGCGGAACTGCTGCCCTTCGAGAGCAACACGTTCGGTCTCATCGTAACGCGATATTCGGCGCACCATTGGTCCAGCGTACCGCGCGCCTTGTCCGAATGTGCGCGGGTGGTTGCGCCTGGTGGGCGAATGGTGGTCATCGACGTGATCGCCCCGGAAGATCCTCTCTTTGACACGTCTCTCCAAGTCATCGAATTCCTGCGCGATGCCTCTCATGTACGCGACTATCGAGCGTCGGAGTGGGCGACTATGTACAAGGCCGCCGGTTTCGGTGAGCCGTCGATCACGACGTGGAAGCTTTCAATCGACTTCAAGGATTGGATTGCGCGAATCGGAACACCGGCGGATCGTGTCGCCGCTTTAGAATCCGTGTTCTCCGAATTGCCAAGCGAGGCTCGGGAGTACTTTCAGGTCAGTCCAGAAAGATCCTTCATCACCGACTCGGCTTGGATCGAGGGTTGACGACGGGGCGTGGATGCATGCCGCGGCGCCGACTCCGGTCGCCGCTAGGCTAGGGACCGTACAGAACCTCGTGTGCCGCTTTTCGCCGCTGGGCATTCTCTAAAATAATTCGGCGTCGGTGATTATCGACGACACTCCACTCCTTGATCTCCTCCAAGGATCGAAAGCAGCCGAGACAGGTGAAGTCGTCGTCCAGGCAGCAATTTCGGACGCACGGCGATTGAGCGGAGCTGTCGATATCAGGCATCTGCGTCGGGCAAGATTGCAGGGTGTCGGATTTGATCACACGGCCGAAGGGAAATCCGGGCATTCATCACAGGGATGGGGGGTCATGTTTGTGCGGTCTGGGAGACGCGCGCCGAGCGGAGCATGGCGATGGCCGCATAGCCGATGACGACCGTCACGACCCAGCGCATCAGAGTGAGGTGAGCGCCCAGCATCTTGACGAGCGGGACAGCGGCCATCGTGCCGACGATTCCGCCGAGCGTGAGTCCGACCGCCACCGCGGGCGCAAAGCGGCCGGAGCGCAGGAAGCGGAGACTCGCCACGGGGATCAATACACCGTCGCTCGCGATCATGATCGGGTAGGCGGCGATGGGATGCATTCCGAGGAATGCGAGCAGCGCCATCGAGGGCGCATAGTTGCCGATGCCGACGCACATGAGTGCGCCGAGGACGAAATTTGCCGCGACCGCCAAGGCGAACCGCCAACCCGCGAGCCCCATGGCGGACCCGGTCGGCGGAATGATGCCGAGGTTGGTCATCGTGAAGAACAGGGCGGCGAGTAGCAGGGCTATTCCCATCGACACCTGGATGAGGCGGCGGCGCATTCGGCTGACGATGCCGGCCCCGACCCAGGCGCCTGCTCCGGCGCTGATGACCATCGCCATCAGGAGCGTGGGCTCGACCCGGACCGTCGAGATGAAGAGGGTCGCGCTGAACAGGATCCCCACCGCATTGCCTACATTCAGCGTCCCCGGGATGAGCTCGTCGGGCGGGTGCCCGCGCAGTTTGAACAGCGCCGTGATCTGCGCGTAATTCCCGATCCCGAGGGTGTCGAGAAAGCCTGTCACGCCGCCGATCACGACATCGCCCCTCGACGGACGGACGGGCCAGCGGTGCCTGCGCGTCGCGACTACCCAGGCGAAGACCACGGCGACCTCGACCGCCACGAGGCAGGCATAGACGATCACCAGCGCCGCCGACATGGTTCCCCTCCCCCCGAGGCCGATGGGCGCTAATGTACCTGCGCGCCCGCAAGGCGCCTAGGAGCCGGTGGCATCCGGCGCCGTTCTATCCGATTGCGGACGCTCGCGACGAGCGATCCTGGGCGGACGCCTTGCCCGCATCCAGTTCGCAGCGGTAACGGATGTCCATCATCGGCATGGGCCGGCTGATATGGTAGCCCTGCGCGAAATCGACCCCCACCAGTAACAGCGCGGCGAGAATATCGGCGTCCTCGACCGATTCCGCCACCGTCTTGATGCCCATGACGCGCCCCACGTTATGGATCGCCTCCACAATCTCGTAGTCGACGGCGTCGGTGGTCATGTCCTGCACGAACTCACCGTCGATCTTTAAATAATCGACCGGGAGACGGCGCAGGTAGGCAAATGATGCCATCCCGCTGCCAAAGTCATCGAGCGCCATGGGGCAGCCGATTTCCTTGAGCCGACGCATCAGTTGTGACGCGCTTGCCAAGTTCGAGATCGTCGCCGTCTCCGTCAGCTCGAAGCCGATGCTGTGCGCCGGCAGGGCGAATTGTGTCAATTGCGATCGGACGAATTCCACCATTCCGGAATCAGTCACGGACGCCCCGGACAAATTGATCATGCAGGTGGGAATCGCGCCATGACGTTCTCGTAACGCAGCGAGGTTTTTGCAGGCGTTCGCAATGACCCAACGGTCGATCTTCGGCATCAGTCCGTAACGTTCCGCGGCGGGTATGAAGGCCATCGGCGCGATCAGCGCGCCATCCGAATCGATCATGCGTATCAGGATTTCGAAGTGCGACGCCTCAAGTTCATCATTGCCGGTGCCGGCGGATCTCCCGATCGGGCGGATTTCCTGGGCAAAGAGCGCGAACTGATCGAGTTCGAGAGCACGGTTCAGCCTTTCCACCCAGCGCATTTCCCCGTGCCGGGCGCGCATCACTTGATCGTCGGGCCGATAGAATTGAACGCGATTGCGGCCGTTGTCCTTCGCCAGGTAGCAAGCCTGGTCCGCGGCGCTGAGTGCATCGCCGATCGTCGCCAGGCTCTCCGTCAGCGACAAGACGCCGATGCTGACGTTCGTGGAGAATACCTTTCCTTCCCACAGAAATCGCAACTCGGAGATTCGGCGGCGGATGGACTCGGCCACCTTGAGCGCCGAATGCTGCGCGTCGTTCGCAAGCAATATGCCGAATTCATCGCCTCCCAAACGCGCCAGTACGTCGGCGGCGCGCAGTTCGTGCTTCACGGCCCACGACACCTGGCATATCAGTTCGTCACCGGCGGCATGACCGCAGGTGTCATTGACGACTTTGAATTGGTCGAGGTCCAAGTACAGCAGCGCATATTCTCTACCCGAGCTCTTCTGATCCGCGATCGCCCGGCCCAGTTGCTGTTCGAACTCGCGCCGATTGGCCAATCCCGTCAAGGCGTCATGGGTCGCTTGGTGCAGGAGCTGCGCGGCGAATGCCCGTTCCTGAGTGATGTCGCGCATCACGAGCACAATTCCTATCACCTCGCCGTGGGAATCGCGTATCGGGGCGGCGCGTTCGTGCACGGGGGTCGTGGATCCGTCGCGCTTGCGCAGCAGAGAGCCGGTGGTGGGTCCGGTGCGCTGCTCACCCGCGAGTATCTGCTCGATCTCGGCGGTCACAGAGAAGGTATTCGGTTCCGGCAGAATGTGCAGGACGGTCGCCAGAGATTGACCCACTGCCTGGGCCGCCGGCCAGCCGGTCAACAGTTCGGCCGCCGAATTCATGTAAGTCACTTCGCAAGCGCGGTTCGTGCATAGCACGGCGTCCGCGATCGATTGCAGCGTTACGTGCGATCGCGCCTGCGCGACGAAGGCTTGCTCCTCCGCCTCACGCAGCGCGAGAGCGATGCGTTCGCTGCGCCGAATCATGTTGCGGGATATGGCTGCGCCGATGCCGACCAGAACGATGCTGCACAGTGCGAGAAACACAGTCAGCAGCTGCAGAACCTGCCGCGACGTGCTGCCGAGCGAGCGCGAGAACTCATCTTCCAGCGGTGCCACCCGCCGATGGATGTGTTCGGCGTCGTCCAGCAACCGGCCGGCGCCGCCGTCGACCGCGCTCCCGGATTCCATCCGCGCATACATTTGCCGGCCAATCTCGTCCAATTGCAAAATCAATTCGTCAGCCCGAGTCCATGCATCGATAGGACGGGCGAGGAGCGAGGAATGCCTGAACACTCGAAACAGCCGTATCATTCCGGGCACATCATCGGGGTGATTGCGTGCCGCGATAAACGAATTTGCGGCAAGCACGTAGTCCGGAGCGGTACTTTGAAGCTCGAGCCGCGCTACTCGGTCCCCCAGTGGCACCGCGATCTCGGCACGAAAAAGTTGGTAATCGGCCGGTGATCCGCTGGCGGCGAAATGGCGCAGCTCCGCGATTGACTGGCGTTCTGCCTTGGACCACAAACCTTCGCCGTTGACGAAGGCGCGGATGCTCGACAGCGTGCTCAAGCTGGCGACGCAGAGCGACAGCATCAGCCCGGCGATCACCATCAAAGGCCACGTCACGCTCAACAGCTTGCGCTTGGTCGCGGCGGATTCGATCGACGGCTTTTCAGGCACCATGTTAGAAGTGTCGTTGGAGCTGCTTCGTTTATCGACATGCAATGGACTGCCTTGAGCGGTCGCTCACAAAAGAGGGGGCGGATTCCAGAATGTTGCGGGGCAGCTAACTGTCGGTTGGCCTCCAAGGGGCTGCCGCCAAACGCCTTGCCGCCGGAATGTAAGCTCTATTTCGGCGAATCACCGCTTCGAGGCTGCAATGACGAACGGACCTTATGTCTCCTGTCCGCAGATGTACGCCCGCCTCGGCGGCGCACTATTCCCGTCATAGCGGTCGGGGGGGTCTGGATTTCGTACGTGCTACTGCGTCCCGTGAGCAAGACTCTCGTTCTGCTCGATGGGTCGACGTGGGCAGGTGGAATGAACGAAGTAAAGCCGGGAGCGCAACACCTGCTTCCGCATGATCTTTGTCCATGTGCACCGTTGATTGCTCGGCAACAGTCTCACGCGGATGCCCGCTGCCTGTGGGATAGCCGCAGGCCTTCGCCCGCATAGATGAGGAGCGCCGCCCAGATGATCGTAAAGCCCACGGCGCGCGCGACCTCAAAGGGCTCATGAAGCACGAACACACCGCAGGCGAATTGCAGCGTCGGCGTAATGTACTGCAGCACGCCCACCGTCGAGTAGGGTAGCAAGCGCGTTCCATAGGCGAACAAGAACAAGGCGATGGCCGTGACCGGCCCACTGCCGATCAGCAGCGCATCGACCGTGGGTGCCGCATGGCCGAGCGCACCGACACCCGCCCGCTCGCACCACAGCAAATACGCGGCCGCGAAGGGAGCGAGCAGCAATGTTTCGGTTGCGAGTCCCGGCAACGATTCGACTTTCACGACTTTGCGGATCAGGCCATAGGTTGCGAACGAGAATGCCAACGTCAGCGCGATCCACGGAAGACTTCCGGTCATGAAGGTGAGATCGCCGACGCCGACCACCGCCAGCGCGACCGCCACCCATTGCGCCGGGCTGAGCTTCTCTGAAAGGAGACCCACTCCGAGCACCACGTTGACCAGCGGCCCGATGAAATAGCCCAGACTGGTTTCTATGACGTGCCCGTGCGTCACCCCCCACACATAGGTGAGCCAATTGGCGGATATCAGGGTTGCCGAGACGGCCAGTCGCCAGACAACGCTTCGATCGGCGAGTGTCGCCCGGAGCGCAGGCATCTCGCCGCGGATTCCGATCCAGGCGAGCACGAACAGGCAGGACCACACGACGCGGTGTGCGATGACCTGGACAGCGGAAACCTCGCGCAGCGGATGGAAGTAGAGTGGAAACAGCCCCCAGATGGCGAACGCACTCAGTGCCGCGAGATAGCCCCTGTTCACAGGTTTCATTGGGAGTGGCAAGATTGCTGCGCGACTGGCGTAGATTCTCCATCATAGCAAACCGCATAATGAACGATCCCAGCCCAGCCTGCGGCGTTATTCAGCGCCGCCAGCGGCCGGACGGCGGGGCAGGTGCGGGCTCGCCCGTGGAGGACCCAATGTGTTCTCGAAAAGCGCCTGCAGGCTTCTGCTCGACGACGCGTCGCGAACGATTGCGATCCACTCGTGCAAGGCGATGACAAGCGGGTTGTAAGATCTCATCGGTTCGACCAGGCCGTATCGCAGCGACACCGCGGCGCACTCCTCGCGGAAGCTGCCGAACCATCGATCGAAGACGATAAGAACGCCGCCGAAATTAGCATCCAAATATTCAGGATTCGAGGCGTGGTGGACACGATGATGCGCCGCTGTGTTGAGCACCCATTCGAGCGGCCCCAATCGAGGCATCCACGGGGCGTGCAGCCAGAATTGATAGAGCAGATTCAGGCCGAGCGCGGCGCCGACCATAGTCGGCGGGAATCCCATGAGCACGAGCGGTGCGAAGAAGATCGGCCCGAGACTAAGAGCCTGCGTCCAGCCGAGCCGGTAGGCGGCAGCGAGGTTGAGCTCGTTCGGCGAATGATGCACCGAGTGCGTCGCCCACAGCCAGCGCACATGGTGATCCGCCCGGTGCATCCAGTAATAAAAGAATTCCTGGCCGAAGAACAGCACGACCCACGGCCACACCGATCTTAGGGGCATGGTGTACAGCCGATGCGCCCAGAGCCAACCAAACACGCGGGTCGCCAGCCCTAGCGGGACCACGCGCACCGCGGCGCGGATTGCAGCGTCTGCGAGCGAGGAAAAGTACGCGCGCCAATCGTAGCGGCCGCGGACATGCTGAAGCAGAAATCCCTCCAGGCTCGCCGCACCCACGATGAGGAGTGGAGCGAACAGCATCCAGGGGTGCAGCCGGTTCATGAGCGTCCCGATTCAGCGGGAAGGTGCGTCCGGGATCGCCGACGGTCGGACCGGCGACCCGAACGCGGGAGCTAGTTGCCCTGCGGCTGGGCGGCAGCGACGTTGACGCTACGGCTTTCCGTGGAGCTCTGACCGTTCGGGTAGGTCGTCGTGCGGCTCTGATTGAATGTGCCGGCGGCGGCATTGTACTGGCCCTGCCCGGTAGTCGTCACGGTGTTGCCGTTGGGACCCGTGAGCGTCGAGGTCCGCGTATAGCCGCCGTTGCCGTTCCCTTGGACCGTTGTGTTGAACGTGGATTGCTTGCCGTTGGCTCCGGTCAAGGTTCCGGAGCTCGTATAGGTCTTGGTGGCGGCGTCGTACTGCCCGGACTGCTGCGCCGTGGCCGTATTCCCCTTGGGCCCTGTCCACGTGGAATTTGACGTAAAGCCGCCTTGACCATTGGTCGTCAAGGACGATTGCCGGGTCAGAGTATTACCGGCCGGCCCCGTGTGGGTCACGGTGGAATTGAACGTCCGCGGGGCGCGCGCCGCTCCTTGGGCGGATGCGCTGCCGAGGCCCGCGGCCCAGAGTACCGGAACGATCGCGGCACTCGTGATTTTGAGAATCATGTCACGCTTCTTGCTCATGGCTGTCTCCTGATGAATGTGATTCGGAAGTCCTCGCGCCTTGCACCGCAATCTCGAACGCCTCGGTGCTAACGTACTGGATACAACGGCGCCGCCGACGTGATGAGCACACGCCAGATGTAAGCATTCGTTTCCAGAGGGGGCCTGGAAACAATTTGTTACTCTTTGGCAGGATTTCCCGGGAGCACAATGCGCCATGGCTGACGCTGCATCTCCGCACATCCTGCTGGTCGACGACGATCTGCGGCTTCGCGGCTTGCTACAGACCTATCTCAAGCGGGAGGGATTCGAGATCACGGCGGCGGGCAACGCCGAGCAGATGGAGCACGCATTGCGCGATTTCCCCATCGATCTCATGGTCCTCGATCTGATGCTGCCGGGGCGCGGCGGGCTAGACATATGCCGCGAACTGCGCGCGGCGCAAAATTCGTTGCCTGTGATCATGCTCACCGCCAAGGGCGATGACATCGATCGCATTCTGGGACTCGAGCTCGGCGCGGATGACTACTTGCCGAAACCCTGCAATCCGCGGGAGCTCGTCGCGCGCATTCGCGCGGTGCTGCGGCGACGGCAGTCGGCTCCTCCGGGAGCGCCGGTCAACGATGCGCCGCCCGTCGAGTTCGGCCCGTTCCGCCTGCACCCTGCAAGCCGCCTGCTCGAGAAGGGCGGGGAGCCCGTCAACTTGACCACCGGCGAGTTCGCCGTGCTGCTTGCGCTGGTGACCCATCCTGGTGAGACCCTGTCGCGCGAGCGGCTGCTGACGCTGGCCCGCGGTCGCGGGCGAAGCGCCTTCGACCGCAGCATCGATGTGGCGGTGTCGAGACTCCGGCGCCTCATCGAGACCGATCCTCAGGCGCCGCGCTATCTGCAGACGGTGTGGGGCGCGGGCTACGTGTTCGTTCCCGACGAAGCGCCCCGATGATGTTGATGCCGAGAAGCTTGTTCGCGCGCACCGCTCTACTGATTGCGATTACGATCGTCGTGTTCGCGGTGATTTCGTGGCAGGCGATCATCTGGACCGCGCTGGTGCCCACCGCGGAGGCGGCAGCATCGCTCCTCACCGACCGGGCCCATGCGGCGCTCGCGGCTCAGCGCAGCGGAGAACCTCTGCCCGAGGGCGCCCGTTTCGAAAGCGGTAAATGGATGCCCATGAAGCCGCGCTACGCGGGACTCGCCATGCGTACTTATATGGAACGAGTTCGGAGCAGACTCGCAGCCAACTTGGATTCACCCGACGTGCGTGTTCAACGGTACGCCGCGCCCTCCGAGATCTGGGCGCGCACGGCCGAGTTTCCCGATTCCTGGCTGGTATTGACATGGCGAATCGCAGGTCCGGGCGCACCATTGGCGACGCTCGTCGTGTGGGGCGCAGCGGTGACGCTCGCGCTCGGTGCCGCTGCGCTTTCGGCGCGCCGACTCACCGCCCCGCTCGCGGAGCTCGCGGCCGCGGCCGCGCGGGTCGCGGAAGGCGAGCGAGTGAAAATCGAGACCTCGTCGGGACCGAGCGAAGTGCGCTCGCTTGCGGTGGCGTTCCAATCCATGTCGCATCGACTCACCGAGCTCGACGAGCAGCGCGAGCTGATGCTGGGCGGCATCTCACACGATCTACGCACGCCGCTCGCCCGATTGCGCGTCGCGGCCGAACTCCTCGACAAACACGATGCGGCTCTCACGCGTGAGATAGCCGCGAACATCGAGGAGATGGACCGGATGATCGGTCAGTTCCTGCATTACGCGCGCGCGGGTTTTCGCGAGGTGCCGGCGCGTGCGTCGCTCGACGAGATAACGCGCGAGACGCTGGCGATTTACGCGAGTGACGAGCGTCTGCGTCTTGAGCTCGGTGCGCCGGACGCTCGCCTGTTTGCGCTCGACAGTGTGCGGCACATGCTTTTGAACCTGGTGCAAAACGCTCTGGAATACGGACACCCGCCCGTCACCGTGCGAACTTCCTCGACCGCGACCGAGCTCCGCTTCGAGGTTCGTGATCGGGGCGCCGGCCTCTCGGCTGCACAGTGGACTGAAGCGATGCGCCCTTTTCACCGCTTGAAGGACCAGCCCGGCGGGCTGCACGCCGGGCTAGGGCTTGCCATGGTCGACAGGCTGGTTCGCGTGTGCGGCGGAAGCCTGGAGGGGAGGCAGATCGAAGGGGGATTTGCCGTCACCGTGCGCCTGCCGGCAGCTTAAGCCTCAGAAGCGCCACGACACGCCCCCGAAGAATCCGCGCCGCGGTCCGTATTGTGGAGCGAACACGCCGACGCCCGACCCGCTGCGGATCTCGTACACTTTGTCGGCGACATTGATGACGTCGAAGCGCACCGTAAGCGGGCCCGTCGAGGCGAGATCGAAGGCGTGACTCACACCGAAATTGATCTGATTATAGCTCGGCGTGTGATCGCCGTTGGGTATGACGAAACCATCGGGGTAGGTGAGATCCTGGCGCAAGCCCGTGCCGAACAGGTCATCGACACTGATACGGGTGCCGTACCACGAGTAGGAGATGCCGCTGGAGGCGGATACCCGGCCCTCGTGGTCCAGGTGGATGTAGTTGCTGGCGATATAGTCGAGCGCCTGCTGGGTGAAATTGAATTGCGCGGACTCCACGCCCTTGCCATGAGCGGCCTGCCATGCGCTGTTCAAGTAATAGGAAAAATTCTCCACCGTGTAGTTGACGGTGAACTCGATGCCGCCGATGAGGCCGTAGCGGTAATTGAACGGCGTGAGAATGATCGGCGCGCCGAACTGCCCCTCGTCGATCAGGTTCTGCGACTGCTCGTAGAAGCTGTCGACGCCGAAGGTGAGCTTCTTGTCGAGCAGCGTTTGTTGCACGCCGAGGTCGTAGTAATTGGCGCGCTCGGCGATCGGCGGGGAGTCCTTGGTCACGGAGCCGGGCGCGACCGCTGTGGTGCCGGCGAACTGCGTGAACGTGCCGCTCGCGACCAGCTCGAACGGCGGCGGTGTGAAATAGCGCGAGTAGCCGCCGTGCAGGGTCGTGCCGGTGTCGAATTGCCATACGGCGTTGACCCGGGGGCTCGTTTGGCTGCCGCTGGAGTAGGCGCTGTAGCGATCGAAGCGTAGCCCGTAATTCAGGGTGAAGGGCGACCATATCTTCCATTCGTCTTGCAGATACACGCTCTCGATCTGCTGCGCCTGGGTGCCCGTGTCGATGATGGTCAGCGGCACCTCGGAGGTCTGTATGCCGGCCGCATTGATGGGCAGGACTTGCGAAGTGGTATCGCTGCGGGATTCGTCGTGCTGAAAATAGAGCCCCGAACGCAGCGTATGTGCATCATTGAGCTCGTAGGCCGCATCGGTTTGCCAGCCGATCGCGGTGTCGTCCTTGAACGCGTCCTGTGCGATGCCGTTAAAGAGCAGATCCCCGGTCCAATCCGGCACGAAATGCAGGCTCGTGAAACGGGCGGAGAGAGACGTCTGCACGTTCAGAGACCCTTCCGAGTGCTGCCAGGTGGCAATGGCGTACTCCGCGAGTTCGTGCTGGTGCTCGTTCAGATCATTGCTCAGGAAGGCGTATCGGCCATTCGCGGAAAGCACCTGGTTATCGCTTCCCTGGCACGGCGCCGCATAGAAGCCGGTGCCCGTCCCGCACGGCCCCAGCCCCGTCACCCCGCCGATTCCCGGAGGCTGCAGGCCTACCTGGTTCGGTATCTGAAACTCATCATCCGAGATACCGAGAATCAGCGACACGCGGTTCGCAGGATCCAAGATATCCTCGAGATAGCTGAAACCATGAACCTGAGTCGTATGGTCGTGCAGCGGATTGGGACTGCCGTCGGGCGATTCGATACCGAGATTGTCCTGCTTGTAATCGCCCATCACGTAATAGGTGAATTGACCGTCGCTACCGCCGTATTCGGCGGAGGGCTGATAGGTCGAATGGCTGCCGCCGTATAGGGATATTTCGCCGCCGGGCTGGAGTAATCCACTGTTGGTGCTGAGGTCGATGATGCCGGCGGTGCGCAGTCCGTACTCGGCCGGCAGCGCGCCTGTGATCAGTTTCAACGACGAGATCAGCCATGGGCTCAACGTCTGGCTGAACACGCTGATGCCCTCGGGCAGGATGATGCCGTTCAATCGGTATTGCAGGTCGTTGTGATCACCCCGCACATGGATCTGACCGAAGGAGTCCTGGACCACGTCCGGCGCCTGGAGCAGCACCTGATTGAGCGGGGCGTTGTTGCCGCCCGGCATGGCCGAAATCGCCTGGCTATCGATGATGTAAGTCGACGCGCCCGTCTGCGTCTCGATGGTGTTGCGCGCCTCATTCAAACGCTGCGCCGTGACCTGAATCTCCTGCAGTTGCGGCTGGGCCGCCGAGTTCCCCGCCGCGGATGCGTTGGCATCGGCGGCCGCCGCATCACTCTGATCCGCCTGCGCCGTAACAATGACCGAAAAGACTGAGGCGGCAACGCACAGCGTTGCCGCAGAGAATGAAAATCTGGCCATGAAAGTGTCTCCACAAGCTCAAATCCATGCTCACCGCTTCCGATCGCTCGGGACGGTGTGCTCTTCAGAATCGAGGATTCAGGCTTGGGAAGGCGGGCCGCGGCTGCGCGGGGTCGGAACCGCGGCATCGACCGCGACGTAGAGCGGATCCGCGCCGCGATCGAGCGTGGCGCGGAGCAGCACGGGGATATGAAACGAATGACTGAATGCCGGGGTGACGACCTGCGCAAATGCGGGGCACAGCGCGCAGGTCGCATCGGCGAGGCCGGCATTGACTTGGGCCTCGTTGGAGCTGATCTCGGCAAGATGGCCGACCTCGTGAACGACGGCACCCTGCTGCGCAACCAAGAGCAGCAGCAAGAGGCCGAGCGATTTGAGCACTTGTCTCATTCGAATGTCAGCGACGAATTCAGAGGTCAGCCTGTGAAACTAGCAGAACGCCACGCGTTTTCCAAGAAAACGCGCCGTCGTGGTGCCAGGCTCGGTAAACTTTACGGCCATGAAAGGAATACCGATCGGCACGCGCGGATCCTACACTCTGCGCGTCGAGCCACATCATCTTGCCAGCAGCTTCAAGGACAGCATCCTGCCGCCGGTGTTCGCTACACCGTATCTGGTGCTGATCATGGAAAATGCCGCTTTGAACGCCATCCGGCAATATCTGGAACCGGGCGAGAGCGCCGTCGGCACGCGCGTGGACATACGGCATCTGGTGGCAACTCCCGTCGGGCGCGAAGTCGTCGGCCACGCCGAGGTCTTGCGGGTCGAGGGACGCCGCATCGACTTTCGTATCTGGGCCACGGATGGTGCGGAAGAGATCGGCGCCGGGACCCACGAGCGTACCCTGGTAGCCGTCGGCCGGATCATCGAGAAAATGGCGGCGAAATACGGTCCTTCGTCCTCGTGAAAATCGCCGCGTTGTCGGACATTCACGGCAACCTGTTCGCGCTCGACGCGGTGCTCGAGGACGTGCGGCGCCGCGGCGTCGATATCACCGTGAACCTCGGGGACATTCTTTCCGGCGCGCTGCTGCCGGCCGAGACGGCCGACCGCTTGATGGCGCTCGAGCTGCCCACCATTCGCGGCAATCACGAGCGCCAAGTGCTCTCCCTGAACCCCGAGCGCATGGGCGCCTCCGACCGCCATGCCTTCGATACGCTCGACGACGCGCACCGCGCGTGGATCGCGCAGCTGCCGGCGGTGCACTCGCCCGTGGACGGTGTCTTCATGTGCCACGCCACGCCGTACAACGACGTCGATTGCTATCTCGAGGACCTGGTAGACGGGGAGCTGCGGTCCGCGCCGGTGGTCCGCGTCGAGGAGCGATCACGCGGCTGCGACGCATCGCTGATTCTCTGCGGCCATTCGCACATTCCTCGCGTGATACGTCTGCGCACCGGGCAGTTGGTCGTCAATCCGGGCAGCGTAGGCATTCAGGCTTACCAGGGCCACGACCCCGGAGCGCACGTCGTGGAGGTCGGCTCACCTCACGCCCGCTATGCCATCCTCGAGAGCACCCGCTGGGGCTGGAAGGCCGATCTGGTCGCGGTCCCCTACGACTGGGACGCAGCCGCGAAGCTCGCCGCGCATAACGGACGGGACGACTGGGCGCGTGCGCTCGCGACCGGGTTTGTCCGTTAGGCAGCGGGTCGTCCGCTAGAAAGGCTCGTCGCCGTTGACCGTGGCGCGGTGCATGGTGCGCCGCTCGGGCAGGTAATCGGCCACGGCGTAGTGCTGGGTATTGCGGTTGTCCCAGAACGCGACGTCGCCGACGGTCCAGCGCCAGCGCAGGGTGAACTCAGGTTGCCCCGCGTGGGCGAACAGAAATTTGAGCAGGGCCTCGCTTTCGCGAGGCCTGATGCCGTTGATGTGTGTCGTGAATCCCTCGTTGACGAACAACCCCTTGCGGCGGCTCACCGGATGCGTGCGGATCACGGGATGCTCGACGGGCGGGTGTTTGGCGACGGCCCGCTCGTAGCGCTCTTTGAACGCTGGATCGCTTTGCCAGCGCTCGGGCGGGAAGGACTTCGCGATCGAATGCTGTGCCGTGAGACCGTCGAGGAATCGGCGCAAGGGTTCCGACAGCGCCTCATAGGCCGCCGTGCTGTCGGACCAGAGCGTGTCCCCACCCACGGAGGGGATGCGCTTGGCCGCAAGGATCCCCGCGAGCGGCGGGGTCTTCGCGAACGTGACGTCGGTGTGCCAGTTGTCGTTATCGGGGAGAAATGCCTCGTGATTATCGATCAGCAGGATCTCGGGCAGCTCCGGCAGCACGGGATAGATCGGATGCACGTGCAGAGTGCCGAAGCGCGCGGCAAAGTCGCGCTGTGCCTGCGGTGTGATCGGTTGATTGCGGAAGAACAGCACCTTGCGCTCGACGAGAAGCTCGCTCAACCGAGCGACTGCGGACTCGGCCAAGTCCTTCGACAGATCCATCCCGCTCACGATGGCGCCGAATGAGCGGGTTACGGGTGTCACTTCAAGGGTCATGGGCATCCTGTGGGGCGGCGTGCGCGCCTAAAGACGGTAACGGTCAAGTGCATCACCCAATGCCTGCTGGAGAGCCCCGAGCCACGGCTCATAGTTCTTCCACTGTTCGAGACCATCGCGGAAGATGGGTTGGCGGACCTGCTCAGAGCTGGCGCTGAGTACACTGCGCTCGGTCTTGTAGAACTCCACACAGGCCGGCTCGAACGGGAGACCGCAGAAATCGAGAATCCGCCGGACATTGCTTTCGAGGTTCTCGACGACGTCTTCGTGCCACACGCGCAGGATGCGTCCCGGGAGCGCATCATCCCAGTGCCGCATCAACTCGACATAGGTCCGATAGTAGCGCGCGATGGCCTCGATGCCGTAGCTGAACTCTTGTCCGTTGGCAAACAATTGCTTGAAGTTGCTGAAGCAGCAGGCCATCGGTTCGCGGCGGGCGTCGATGATCCTGGCGTTCGGCAGAATCAAGTGAATGAGGCCGATGTGCCTGAAGTTATTCGGCATCTTATCGATGAAGTGCGGCTTGTCCGTCCGGTAGACGCGCGCATCGCTCAAATATTTTTCGCCCAACCTGAGAAAGTCCTCGGCCTTCAATTCCGCGAGCACTCCGGGGTAACGCGGGTTGGCGAGGTCGGGATCGCGCCCCTGAAGCTCCATCGCCATTCGCTGAATGTCCGCCAGTTCGTGCGTGCCTTCCACTCGCGAATGCGATGCGAGTATCTGCTCGAGCAGTGTGGACCCGGCGCGAGGCAGTCCTACAATGAAGATGGGATCGGTGCTCTGGGAGCCAAAGCCTTTACGTGCCTCGAAGAACGCTCGGGTGCACACTTCGCTCTGTAGGCGTGTGTTGCGCTCGAAAGGCTCCGGCCGGTAGCGGCTTTCGGACCGCTTGAGGGCATTGCCCCGCTCGTAACAGCGAAAGGACTCGTCGTACCGGCCCCGGTCCTCATAGGCCTTGCCGAGCGCGAAGCAGAGATGATAGCGATCGACGAGCCGGGTGATCGGCGCCGCTTCCACGCTTTCCATGCGCGCGATCTCCTCCTCGGTAAAGCGATAGGTTTTCAGGTTCGCGAGACTCCAATAGGCATCGCCAAAATCCGCACGGGCAGCCGCAGAGGCGCGATAAGCCTCGATGGCCTCCTGCTGTCGACCGAGCGTCTTGAGGCAATGGGCGGCCGACAAGTGCAGATCGGGCGCCCGCGGTGCGCCGACGAGCAATTCCCGATAGAGAGGCAGAGCCCTTTCGTGTTCCCCCAGGCCGACACAGGTGTTCGCGTAGAGCGTCCGATATTCTCTATTCTCGGGCTCGAGCTGTAAAAGCTTGTCGAGCTCCTCGCGGGCCCGCAGATATTTGTGCCGCTCCAGCAGCACCAAGGCATAGTCGTGGCGGGCGGCCCGATAGTCGGGTGCGAGCTCGAGGACGGCCTCGAGCAGCAACTCCGCATCGTCGAGGACATCGCGCTTGAGCCCGATTCGGGCGAGCAAGCGCATGGCCTCGATGTGGTTGCCATGCTCGAGCAGGTAGGCACGGACGATGTTCTCCGCCGGTGTCAGCTCGCCGTCGGAAAACAGGCTCGTTGCCTGCATCACCTCCGGCGGCAAGACCTTGAGCGTCGCGATGTGCGCGGCCGCCGTCGCGGCGTTGTCGCTCTGCCCCGTGATGCGGTACAGACCCTCGAGCATGCTCCAGCTCGCGGGCAGCGCCGGGTTGATGTTGACGCCTCGAAGAAATGCGTCGATCGCCCGCGGAGCGTCTTTCAGTGCCACGTAACAATGGCCGCGTTCCTGGTACAGGCGGCTGAATCCGGGATGATGCTGCTCCAGGCGCTCGAGCGTCGCGAGCGCCTCCGGGATTCTGCCGAGCTGACGCTGGCTCATCGCCATCAGATAGAGAACGTCTCGGTTTTCCGGCACCCGCGCCGCCAGCGCCTCGGCCGCCTGCAGTCCCTCGGCCGAATGGCGGCTTTTCAGGAGCGCTCGTATCCGGCGAACTTCCAGTTCTATCGGTGACGGGGCTGGATCGGAGGCGGTCGAGTCCATCATAGGCCGGTGACAAAAAAGGCGGGCATCGCTGCCGGCCTGGAATTCTACGCGAGCCGGCTCGAGGCCGGCTGCCGAGTATCGTCTGCCCTGCAGTGCCTCAGAATTTGAAGCCGACGGTGACACCGAGCACCCGCGGACGCAGCGGCACTTCCGCTTTGATGAACTGCGCCGACGAGGTGAACACGCTGGCGTCGCTGTTGGACAGGTTCTGGCCAAACGCCTGCACGGTCCAGTTGTCCTTCCCCACCCCGATCGATGCATCGTACGTCGTGTAGCCCGGCTGATCGTACCGTAGGAAGGTGGTCTCGGGGATGGGTTGTGTGCTGCCCGAGGTGTAAGTCGCCGGGTTATTGGACATGTCTCCGACGTGGCTGGCGCCGGCCATCACCCACGTCTTGTACTCGTTGATCGTCAGGTCGTAGCGTGCCCGCAGATTGAACTGAAGGATCGGCGAGAACGCCGGACGGGTGCCTTCTGCACCGAACGGGTTCACCAGCGGCTCGACCCCGATACCCTTCTGATAGGACTCGGTGATGCAGGTACCGTAACTGGGGGTGCCTGCCAGCGCGGGGTTGCTGACCGTCAGGCACGGTGAATTGGTCTGGCGCGCGTCGTTCCAGGAACTCGAGCCCATCAGCGTGAGCCCGTCGGTGACGCGTGCCGCTGCCTGCAGCTCGAAGCCTTTGACGGTGAAGTTGGGGCCATTGACAGCAAAGGTCGTGTTACCCAGCACCGGGGGGTTGTAGAACTCCATCTGCACGTTATTCCATTTCATGTAGTACAACGACCCGTTGAACTGCAGGCGATGGTCCAAGAATTCGGTCTTCCAGCCGACCTCGTTGTTGATCAGCTCGTCAGGTGCGTAGCCCTGCGGCTTCTCGTACTGCTCGACGCCCCCATTTGAAATCGGGGCCTCGAGGCCTTGACTGCGGTTGAAGCCGCCCGGCCGGAAACCCTGCGAGAAGGTGTAGTACACCATCACGTCGGGGGTTATGTGCCAGGTCAGATTGCCGCGGCTCCTGAATCCGGTGTACGTCGAGTGCAGGTTCTCCGCGGTGATGTTATGGCCGTTGAAGACTGACCCATTGGGCACATCAGTGAGGGACGTGGCGGTGACGTACTCCGACCCGTCCTCGAAGTCCGTGTAGCGGTACCAACGGGTGCCCGCCGTCGCGGTGAGCACCCTCGGTATCAGGTCGTAGTCGCCCGACAAGAAGACCGCGGTCTGGTGGTAGCCGCGCTGCGCATCCTCGCCGAATGCCGTGTTGTCGTTGCGCTCTCCCGGGTTCATCGCTTGGGTGCCCGGTGCGGTAATGACGTTGGCCACACAGGGGGCTCCGCCGGCGAGAGCGGTCGCAAGGTTTGACGGAGTGCAGGAGGGGAACGTCTTGTAAAGGAAGTTCATATCGTCCTGGATCTGGAAATCTTCCCAGTAAGCGCCGAGGATGCCGCGTGCGCGCCAGTCGTCGGGGGTGCTCAGGCGGATTTCGTGGCTTTGGTGAGTGTTCCGCACGGTGTCCTGCCAGGAAGTGACCGGCGAGTAACACACCACCGGCGTCGGCACTTTGTTGTCGAAGCCCGTGCCATTCGCGCCCCCGCCCGTGCACGAGTAGTAGTAGCCGCCGTTGCTCCGCGCGTAGTTCGTGTAGTCGTTCGTCTGGTAGAGGTTGCGCACGAGGTACGCCCCGGTATAGATCGCTTTGATGTCGCCGATCTTGCCGTTGACCGTCCAGGCGGTATTCTCGAACTTGTCCTTGTCGATCGCGGGGCTGAAAGAGGTGTCCTGCCAGGGGCCGAGCGCCTGACCCTCCGAGCCCACCGGGAACTGCGTGAACTCGCCATCCGCTTCCATATTCTGGTAGCTCTGCTGGATCAAGACGTTCCAATCGTTGTTGATGTCCCAGAGCGCCGAGACGCGTATGCCGGTGTAGTCGACCGGGTTCGTGGCGGTTCCCGCCAGACTGTAGTTATTGGCGCTCTGGCTGTTGGCTGGGACGCACCCCCCGTTTTTGGGATTCGGCGGCAGGCCGTTCGGGCACGCGCCGCCCACCGAGCTGAAGTAGTGATCGCCCGGATCGGTATTCATGCGCGTGAAGGTGCTCGGCACGTTGTCGATGTAGCCGCCGCGGTGGTCGTCATAGATCACCCCGCGAACCGCAAGCGTATCGGCGATCAACGGCACGTTGAGCACCGCGACCCCGCTGCTATTCGGGTCGCCGCCCGCCGCCGTGACACCGTAACTGGCTTGAACATCGCCTTCCGTCACGTTGATCTTCGGTTTGTTCGTGATGTAGCGGATCACGCCGGCCTCGGCACCGCCGCCGAACAGCGTGCCCTGCGGACCTTCGAGTACCTCGATCCGTTCCATGTCGGCGTAGTAGACGTCGAGGTTGCGGGCCGGGAAGGTCACGGACTGGTCATCGATATAGGTCGCGACGTTCGGAAACGGCGCGATGGTCGCGCTCGACTGGTTACCGGCAAATCCGGCACTCAGGCCGCGCATGAAAATGTTTCCCGAACCGGGTCCGTTCGTCCCGAACGTCACGTTAGGAAGGTATTTGAGAACGTCCTCGATGGTCGAAACGCTCAGATCCTTCAGTTGAGCCCCGGACAGGGCTTGAATCGTGATAGGCACGTCTTGTATCGATTCAGAGCGGCGCTGCGCCGTGACCACGATCTCTTCGATACCGGATGACTCGGACGAGGCGGTTGATGCGGTGCTGGTGTCCGCCGCATAGCCCGCCCCTGCATAGCCGGTCAGTGCCGCCGAAATAGCGCAGGCAAGCTTGTAATTGGTGTTCAAGCGTCTCTCTCCCTGGTCATTTGTAGCGAAAAAGCTAAAGGTCAATGTCGTCGCAAACGCGTCTGAACACATGTCAGCAGCTTAAAACGACCTTCATCCCGCACGGCCCCGGGCCGTTGCGTTGTTTTTTAGTCAAAAGCGAACCAAAAACCTATCGCATAAATATGACCGAACCATGACAGACGCAGTTGGGGGCTGCGGCGGGCGGCAAAACACGGCGCGTCAGCGCCCTGCGGGTTTGCGCGTGGGTTGGCAGATTTGTCGGTTATTTAGCACATGAAGAGGGCGCCGCTTCGAGGCCGCGCGACCGGATCGGCGTCCCGCTATACAAAAAGCTGGTCAACCTATAGAAAAATAAGACTTCCGTTCTATCGTCGCGGTGATATCCTCAAAATTCTTAACACGTCATTGCGGCCGTTGCTGATGCCGCCGATGTGAAAAAACAACGATAGAAAGGGATGGGAAGTATGAATACGAAGCTGTCCTATGCGATTGCGGCAATCTTGGGCGGATCCGCAGGCACCTTGGCATATGCCGCTCCGGCAACCGACACAACCACCGTCGACGTCGCCACGGACTCCCTCCAAGAGGTCGTAGTCACGGCGCAGCGGCGCACGGAGAACCTGCAGGACGTGCCCATCTCGATCCAGGCGCTGACGGGCGAGACGCTGGCGCAGCTGAATGTCCAGACCATCGACGACTTCGTGAAATATCTGCCCAACGTGACCATGCCGGGCGGCGGCCCCGGCCAGGGCAATATCTACATGCGGGGTCTGAGCTCCGGAACCTTGAACCCGCAGTCGAGCGGCACCATCGGCACCTTCCCGAACGTCGCGATCTACCTCGATGACCAGTCCGGCCAGCTCCCGGGCCGCAACCTCGACATCTACGCCGCCGACCTTCAGCGCATCGAGATTTTGGAGGGTCCCCAGGGCACCCTGTTCGGCGCGGGCGCACAGGCGGGAGTGGTGCGCTACATCACCAACAAGCCCAAGCTCGACGTCACCGAAGGTAACGTCGATGCAGGCTACAGCGCGACCGCTCACGGCGACAACAACAGCAACGCCAACGCGATGATCAATATTCCGCTGATCAGCGATACCCTGGCGTTTCGGGGCGTGATCTACGATGACAATCGGGGCGGCTACATCGACAACGTGCCCGGCACTTTCACGCGCAAGAACTCCGATCTCGGCATCCACTACGCGGGATATGCGACGGCCTGCTCGATCGGCGTCCCGACCGCCGCCGGCACCTGCGCAGCCGGCAAGGCGACGGCCTACGGCGTCCCGCCCGGCAGCCCGTCCGTGAACAACAACAGCCAGGTCGGCAACGACATCAATCCCGTGACCTATACGGGCGCGCGCGGATCGCTCTACCTCAAGATCAATGACGACTGGAACGCGCTGATCGCTCAGACCTACCAGAATATGAACGCGCAGGGCGTGTTCTACCAGACTCCCTACGGGGCCGACGGCGCGCCGCTCGCGCCGCTCGAGGTGCAGAACTTCAGTCCGTCCTCCGATAAGGACAAGTTCGAGAATACCGCCTGGACCATCAACGGCGTGGTTGGGCCCTTGAAGGCGGTGTACACCGGCGGCTACCTGGTGCGCAACGTCACCCAAGTGAACGACTACACCAATTACGCGCGCGGCGTCTATGCGGACTATTATCAATGCTATGGGGCGCACAAGGGCCTGGCGGCAACGTGCGCGTCACCTGTCGCGTCGTGGCAGGAAATCGAGCGAAATACTCACTTGAGCAATGAATTTCGCCTGAGCACGCCCGACGACTGGCGCGCCCGCGACATCTTGGGTGCTTTCTGGGAAGACAATCGGGTCTATGATCAGACCAACTGGCTGTACAAGACCTTGCCGCCCTGCACGGCTGCAGGGCAGCTGGGGTGCCTGACCGATGTGGGACCGATACCCACATCGACGCTAAACAACCCCAGTACGCGAAATGATAATACGGCCTTCTTCGAGGACGTTCGGCGCGGTTACCGCCAGTATGCGTTCTTCACCTCCGCGGACTTCGACATCATCCCGAAGGTGCTGACCATCACGGGCGGCACGCGTTATTACCACTTCCAGAACGACATGGAGGGCAGCGCCGGCGGCAGCTTTGGCTGCTTCGAGGCGGGACCGCCGCCCTGCTTGGCGGGCATTACGGACATCAACGCCGAGAATCTGCGCTCGAACTATTCGGGCTTCAAGAGCCGCGGGAACGTCAGCTGGCACATAACGCCCGACATGATGGTGTACTTCACGTACTCGCAGGGCTTCCGTCCGGGCGCCTTCAACCGCAAGCAAACGTTCGGAGTGGCGGGCGGAGAGTACAACACCCCGCAAGCGTACGCGCCCGATACTTTGACCAACAAGGAGATCGGCTGGAAGACCGCATTCTTCGACCATCGCATCGAGTTCAATGGATCCGTCTACCAAGAAAACTGGGACAACGTTCAGTTCGCGTTCTTCGATCCCGGCCAGCTGGGCAATCTCACCTTCACTACCAACGGCCCCGACTATCGCGTTCGCGGCTTCGAGACTTCGATCGCCGCGCGCCTCTTGGAGAGCCTGACCCTGCAAACCGCGACCTCTTATAACAAGAGCCAGCAGACGAATTCGCCTTTTTTGACCAACAACGTTCCCGGCAGCCCCGGCTTCGGCCAGCCCATCAGCTCATTTCCCAACCCGTATGGCCCCATTGGCAGCCCGAGCGCGAACTCGCCGCTCTTCCAGGGCAGCGTGCGGCTGCGCTACGAATTTCCGATCAAGGAGTACCACGCGTTTGCACAGGCGGGCGCCACTTACACGACCAGCTCCTTTACGCAGTCCGGCAGCAATCCGACCCTCGCGGTCGGAGGTGCCGTCAACACGACCTTGCTGCGGTTCGAGAATTCGCCCTATGCGAGCTTCGATGCGGCCGTGGGGATCGCCAAGGACAACTGGAACGTGCAAGCGTTTGGTCAGAATCTCGCGGATAAGAACGCGAGCGTGTACACCTCGACTGCTCAGTTCACCCAGGAGCAGACGGTGATTCGGCCGCGCGTGATGGGAGTGTCGTTCGGCTACAAGTTCGGCGGCGAGACGCCCGTGTCCACGCCGCCCCCGGAGGTGGCACCGCCTCCGCCGCCCCCGGCTCCGCCACCCCCGGCGCCGCTGCCTCCGCCGCCCCCGCCTCCGCCGCCTCCTCCTCCGGCGCAGGAGGAAGTGCTGCAGGGCGTGACGTTCGAGACGAACTCGGCGAAGCTCCGGCCGGAATCGGCCTCGATTCTTGACGGGGTCGTCACGAGGATCGAGCGCTGCCACTGCTCACATGTCGATATTCGCGGCTATACCGATTCCGTCGGCAAGCCCGAGTACAACCAAAAGCTGTCCGAGCGGCGCGCGAACGCCGTGAAGGACTACCTCGAGGCGCACGGTGTGGCCACCGGTATCCTGAGCGCGCAAGGGTTCGGCGAAGAGAATCCCCTCGCCAGCAACGCCACGAAAGAGGGACGCGCCGAGAATCGACGGGTAACCGTTCGGTTTACGGCCCCCGCCGCGCGGTGACGTTCAAGCGCGGGCGGCATGAGCCGCCCGCGCTTCACTCATTGCAGCGGCTCCCGCCGCCCAGGCGGCGGCGCAGCAGGAACGCCAGCAGCAAAATCCCCACGCTCAACAGTCCGAAGGACAGCGGCGCGCGCTGCTCGGGAATGAAGGCCATGGCTACGACAATGGCGATCATCCCGCAGATCGTGAAGTACGTGAGGTAGGGGTACCCCCACATCCGCACCCGCAACCGTTCCGGCGACTCTCGCTCCAGCCGCGCGCGCAGGCGCAGCTGCGATACGGCGATCAGCACATAGACGAAAATGGCGACGGTGCCGTAGGAATTGACCAGGAACGCAAAAACGGTGTCGGGCGAGAGATAGGACATGACCACTGCCGCATAGCCGAACAAGGTGCCGAGCAAGATGGCCCGCGTGGGCACGCCATTGCGGCTCAGCTTGGCGAGGGCCTGCGGCGCATCGCCGCGGCGGGTCAGCGCGAACAGCATGCGCGATGAGGCGTACAGGCCTGAATTCAGGGCCGACAACACGGCCGTGAGCACCACGGCGTTCATGAGCTGGGCTGCCGCGTGGATTCCCATGGCCTCGAGAGCGCTTACGTAGGGGGCGGCGATCCCGGGCGAATTCCAGGGAACGAGGCAGACGACCAACAGCACCGACCCCACATAGAAAAATAGCGCTCGCGAAATCACCCAATTCGCTGCATCGGCAACCGCCTTCGCCGGCTCGGCGGCTTCGGCCGCCGCGACGGTGACGATTTCCGCGCCGAAATAGAATCCCGTGGTCGCCACGGCGCCGGTGAGTATGGGAAGCACGCCATTCGGTGCGAAGCCGCCGTTGGCGGTGAGACCGCTCCAGTGCGCGATGCCTCCCGGCCAGAAACCGAACACGAACAGCCCGCCGATCAGCAGAAACGCGGCGATTGCGGCGACCTTGATCGAGGCGAACCAGAACTCGAACTCACCGTAGCCCCTGACCGAAAACAGATTGGTGAGCGTAAGGGCGACCAGCAACGCCAGACTCACCAGCCAAGCCGGCGCGTGCGGCATCCAGAAGCGCACCAATCCGGCACCTGCGACGGCCTCGAGCGCGACCACGATCACCCAGAAATACCAGTACATCCATCCGCTCAAGAATCCGGCGAGATCCCCGAGGGCCGGCCGGTCGGCAAACGCGAGGCGCGCGTACTCGTAGAACGAGCCGACGGCGGGGATCGCCACCGCCATCTCGGCGAGCATGCGCATGACCAGCACCACGAGGAGCCCGGTGAGCATGAACGAGAGCACGGCCGCGGGACCGGCGGATTTGATGACGACACCGCTGCCCACGAATAGGCCGGCGCCGATCACGCCGCCGAGCGCGATCATGGTCATGTGCCGCCGGCGCAATTCATGCCGCAAGCCGGTGGCCGGTGGCGCCTCGCGCGGCTCGCCCGCGAGCGCCTCGGTCACGTCGACCCGCCTTGCGCGGTATAAATGCGGCGCACCGATTCCATGGTGTCGGCGTCGCGCGCGCGCTTATCGTCCCGGTAGCGTTTGACGCGCGCGAGGCGCAGGGCGAGCCCGCCGGGGTAGCGCGGGCTCGCCTGCAGGTCGCTGAAAGCGATCTCGACGACGAGCTCGGGCCTCACGTACACCGTGCCCGGATCGCGCCGGATCTCTCGCGCCAGCAGCTCGCGCGTCTGCCAGTCGAGCAAGGCGTCGGTGAGTCCCTTGAACGTCTTGCCCAGCATCACGTAGTCCCCCGTCGCCGCATCGAGCGCGCCGAGATGCAGGTTCGACAGCTTCCCCGTGCGCCGGCCGTGTCCCCACTCCGCCGCGAGCACGACGAGGTCGAGCGTATGAGCGCGCTTGATCTTCAGCCAGCTTGCGCCGCGGCTGCCGGCCTCATAGGGCGCCCGCAGCGACTTCGCCATGAGACCCTCATGCCCGGCGGCGAGCGCGGCATCATAAAAAGCGGAGGCTTCCGCTTCGGACGAGGTGACCTGCCGCGGCATTCGCATGCCGTCGGGGACGATGCACGCGAGTGCCGCGACGCGCTCGACGGTCGGCCGATCGGCGAGGCTGTCGTGGTCGTGCCGCAGACAATCAAAAAAGAAGGCACCGATCGGCAGCTCGGCGCGCAGCGCTGCCACGTTCAGCTTGCGGCCGAAGCGGCGCATGGTGATCTGAAACGGGTGTGGACGCCCTGAGGCGTCGAAGGCGATCGCTTCGCCGTCGAGCACCACCGTGTGCGCCGGCAGCCCGCGCACGGCCTCCACGATTTCCGGAATGGCGGCGCCGACCTCGTTCAATCCGCGGGTGTAAACGCGGACGTCGTCTGCGGCCTTGTGCACCTGGATGCGCGCGCCGTCCATTTTCCACTCGAATGCCGCTTCTCCCTCGAGCTCGAGAAGCGCCTCGCCCACATCGGCAGCCGTCTGCGCGAGCATGGGCGAGATGGGAGAGAACAGCTCGAGCTGGAAAGTATCGAGCGCATCGACTCCGCCGTTGAGGGCCGCATGCGCCACTGCGCCGAGGCTCTTTGCATACATCGCCGCGCGGCGCACGGCGCTCACCGGCACCTCGGCCGCCGCCGCGATCGCATCGACCATCACGCCGCCCAAGGCGCCCTGGCGCAGCTCTCCGAGCAAGAGCCGCGCGAGAAATTCGCGTTCGGCGGATGTCGCGCGCGACCAGAGAGCGCGCAGGAGTTCCATTCGTCGGGCGGCGGCGCCCGCACCTTTTATGCCCGGCAGCAGCACGAACGTTGCGTCGACATCGCCGATGGAGAGCGACGGTTCGGTCACAGCGGGTGCGAGCGCTGCCGGGGCGAGCGATGAGTAACCGACCCCGAGGCGGCCTTGCGGGGTCTCCCCCGACAGATAGTGCACGGCCGTGTCGACCTCACCGGGCGGCAACGTCCGCAAGAAGGCCGCGAGCTCGCGCACTTTCCCAAGCCGCGCAGACGTGGCTGCAACGCGCTGCGACGTAGCCACCAGAGGGGCCAGCAAGGTCACTTCAGGCGTGCGCCGGCCCGTCGACGGTCAGCAATTCCTCGAAGAAGCCGCCGATGCGGCGCTGCCGGTCGACGAAATGGATTTCCAGGATCCAATGTCGCGGCCGCCCCGCGGTGTCCATCTCGCGCAACCGAGTGGTATTACCGTGGCGAACGGAGAAGCGTGCCAGGTCGTGAGGATCACGCTCATGAGGAAAGTGGCCGATGAGATGCCCGGCCGTCGGCGCGCCGAACTCCCACCCTGCCTCGCCCGCCAGGCTCACGACGTAGTCATACAGCTCGCCCGCCGTGAGCGAGGGAGTGCGCCGGAAAAGCTCCTTGCCACGTGCGAAGGCGGCCTCGATGTCCGTGACCAGACGGTGCTTCACGGGATCGGAGCCCAGCACGTAGCTGCGACCGAAGTCGGCCTCCCAGGCCTCGAACACCGGGCCGAAGTCGAGATACACCACGTCGTCCGCCGCGATGCGCCGGTCTTCGGGCTCATCGTAGTACCCCGACATGGTATTCTCGCCGGCACGCGCGATGCGCTTATGCCAGTGGCGGCGCAGACCGAAACGGTCGCGTGCGAGATGGTGAATGTCGGTGGAGAGCTCGCTCTCGAGCTTCCCGGGCACGATGAGTCCTCCGGCCACGACCTCGGCAAAAAGTGCTCGAGCCTTCTCCTGCGCTTCGATCAACGATTGGGCGATTTCGTCCATAGGTTGGGACACGATATGTTGGTTGCGCCGACGACTTCCGGCCTCGACAAGCCTGGCACCTTTGCCGAGCTCCAGCAACAGTTGGCGGGCGTGCTGGCGGGTGAGCGCGACGGACTCGCGAATTGCGCCAATACCGCGGCGCTCATTTACCACGCGTTGCCGGAGCTCAACTGGGCGGGATTTTACTTCCTGCGAGACGGCGAGCTGTTGCTCGGAGCGTTCCAGGGCAAAGTGGCATGCGTGCGCATCCCTTTGGGAAGCGGTGTGTGCGGCACGGCCGCGGCGCGCCGCGAGACGGTGGTCGTGCCCGATGTGCACGCATTCCCCGGCCATATCGCCTGCGATGCCGATTCACGCTCCGAAATCGTGGTGCCGCTGATTCGAGGCGGCACGTTGCTGGGCGTCCTCGATGTCGACAGCCCGCGTCCCGACCGGTTCGATCAGGACGATGCCCGCGGCCTCGAGGCGATGGTCGCGCAGCTCCTCGAAGCCTCCGACTTCGAGCGGCTCGCTACTTCGAGCTCGTGAGCACGGGCTGCGGATTGTAGAGCGCCGGAAAGACGCGCTCGAGATTCTCGACCTTCGGCAGATCGTTGTATTCGATGTAGAGCGCATCCGGGTGATGCACCAGATAATCCTGGTGATAGCTCTCCGCCGGATAGAACCCCTTGAGCGGCTCGATTCGTGTCGCGATGGGCCGCGGGAAGGCGTGCACCTGGTTCAGCTGCGCGATGTAGCTCTCGGCGATACGCCGCTGGTCCGCATCGGCGACGAAGATCGCGGAGCGGTACTGGCTGCCGGCATCGGGACCCTGCCGGTTGAGCTGCGTGGGGTCGTGCACGACGGAGAAGGCGATCTGCAAGAGCTGTCCATAAGAGATCTGCGCGGGATCGAAAGTGATCATCACGGATTCCGCGTGACCGGTCGCGCCCGTGCTCACCGTCTCGTACTGCGCGGTGCTGCGGTCGCCGCCGGCATAGCCCGAGACCACCTTGCGCACACCCCGCACGTGCTCGAACACCCCCTGCACTCCCCAGAAGCAGCCGGCCGCGAGCACCGCCGTCTGTGGAGCACCGGGCTGCTTCGGATTGTCGACGGCCGGAGGCGGCACGGACATGGGCGCTTCCGCCCCGTAGAGCGGCGTGTGGCCCGTGAGCACAAAGGCGCCCAGCAGCGCGGCGGCCATGAGAGCCGGCCATTTGAGGATCGAGAGTGTCATGGAAATCTCCAGTGGGAAGTGAGGTCGATGAGATGCGAGTTCAAGCCGAGTAAGGCACGAAGCGCAGTGAGACCGAGTTCATGCAGTAGCGCAGTCCCGTGGGCTTCGGTCCGTCGTCGAACACATGACCCAGATGGGCATCGCAACGCGCGCACGATACGGCGTCCCGCAACATGCCAAGGCTGGTGTCCCGGCCTTGCACCACGTTGTAGTGGGAGATGGCACGGTAGAAACTCGGCCAGCCGGTGCCGGAATCGAACTTGGTTCTGGAATCGTAGAGCGCGGTATCGCAGCACACGCAGCGATACACGCCGAGCGCGTGGTTCTTGTCGTATTCGCCGCTGAAGGGGTACTCGGTGCCTGCCTGGCGCGCGACTTGAAAGGCGAGCGGCGAGAGCTGCGCGCGCCACTCCGCCTCGCTCTTCACGACCTTGGCGACTTGCTTGGGTCCGAGGCTCTTGCCGTCCGGCGAGAACTCCTCGATCGTGACTGTCTTGGCGATGTTTTGAGCGGAGCCCGGCGCCGCCGCGCTCGTGTCCGCGGACATCGAGCGCCGGGCGAGCCACGCTCCCGTCAAGGTCGCCACACCGCCGATGAGAAATGCTCGTTTGCTGCCGTTCATGATGTCCTCAACCGAATGTGAATGAATAGGCCTGCGCGCCGGCGTCCAGAAACTCGATGGAGAAGGTGTGCGGCGCGACGGGGCTCGTCTGGCGAATGAGCTGATACAGCCGTTGCTCACGGATGACGCCGTTGCCTTCTGCATCCGTGTCGACGCCGTGATTTGCGCCCGGGGCAAGGCCGTCCAGCAGCACTCGAAAACGCACCGGCTTCTCGCCGGCCGGACCGAGGACGAGGTGCAGATCGCGGGCGAGGAATCGAAACTCGATCTTGCCGGGCGCCGCATCGAGCACGGCCTTCTCAGGATCATCGCTCCAGCGGCCGAGCAAGCCCCACTCGTTCAACTCGAGCGCAGCCGGCAAGACGTAGCTTTTCGGCCGGTCGTCCGCGAAGCCGCCGGGTGAGCGAAACCCGTCCGCGCGGCGATAGCCGATGTAAGTCTCCTGGGACGCAACGTGCGCCATGTCGGGCGCCGCCTCGATGCCGGCCGCTGTCGGGGCCGCGCCCGCGGGCGGCAAGTCCTTGTAGCCCGCCTCTGTCAGAAGCTCGCGGATGATGCGTTCTGAGCCCTGGTAATCGCCTTCGCCGAAGTGATGCTCGCGAATTCGGCCCTCGGCATCGATGAAATAATGCGCCGGCCAGTACTGGTTGGAGAACCCGCGCCAGATGGCGTAGTCGTCGTCGATGGCGACCGGATAGGTGATTCCCAGCTCGCCGACCGCGCGGCGCACGTTGTCCGGGTCGCGCTCGAAGGCAAACTCGGGGGCGTGCACGCCGATGACCACGAGACCGTGATCCTTGTACGTTTCGTACCAGCGCTTCACGTAGGGCAAGGTGCGCAGACAGTTGATGCACGAGTAGGTCCAGAAATCGACCAGCACCACCTTGCCACGCAGCGATTCGGGCGTCAGCGGCGGGGAGTTGAGCCAGCCGGTCGCACCCGTGAGCGAGGGCATGGGCGCGTCACCGCCCGACACCGGCGCAGCTCCGACCGAGGCGGCCCCCGCGAGCGGGCCGCCGCGCGCCCCGTAGGCGAGCAGTGATTGCTCCAAGCGGTCGGTGCTTCCTTGCGACAAGCGTGTGAGCAGGCTGCCGTCCCACCCGAGCGCGATGCCCGCGATCGCGGCGAGTACGGCGACGCCGAGCGCGCGGCGCAGCCACTCGCCGGCGGCGAGCGAGCGCTTCAGGGCGGCGACGAGACGGCCGCCGACGAGCATGGCCGCGGCAAGCGAGGTGGCTGCGCCGGCGGCGTAGGCGAACAGCAGCAGCGTCGTGCGCGGCGTCGGACCGGAGAGTGCCGCCCCCGTCAGCAGCAAGCCGAGAATAGGCCCGGCGCAGGGTGCCCACAGCAGGCCGGTGGCGACGCCCAACAAGAGCGAGGTGACGATGCCGTCCTGCCCGGCAGCGCCACCCTCTCTTTGTATCATTCGATTGCCGAGAGCCACGAACGGTCGCGCCAGCGCGTCGGCGAGTCGCCGCGACAGCAAGGTCGCCGCAAAGGCGGCGAGCAGCACAAGCGCGAGGGTGCGCCCGAATTGATTGAAGCGAACGACCCAGGAACCGCCGACGGCGGCGAGGCTGGCCACTCCGGCGAAAGTGATCGCCATGCCGATCAGCATGGGCAGCCCGTTGGTCGAGAACTTACGGTCCGCGCGCGTGAACACGAACGGCAGCACCGGCAAAATGCAGGGGCTGAGTATGGTGAGCACGCCGGCCAAGAACACGATGCAAGCCAGGATCACGAATTCCTCCGCGCCGCTCGAGTCGGGGAGTCAGTGGCGGCGTACATTAGACCGGCATTGCACCGGGCAAATTTCAGAGGGGCGGGCTAAAAAGCGCCCGATTCAGGCTTCGGCGAAGCTCTTCGGCTCGTGCAAGAGATCGGCCGCGGGGACGTGACGGGCGAGTTCTGATCCCGCGCCCGTCGCGCGCGGATCGCTAGAAATGACGGGATAAGTAAAGAACCCCGCTGTCGATTTTGTAGAAGCTGTCCGGCCGGGTGCCGCGCGGGTCCGTGGAGAGGACGTGGTCGCGGGCGATGTTCTGTGCGTGCCGGAAATCGAGTCCCAGGTCCCATTTCGGGAGCCAAGGTAGGAAGTTGCGCCATTCGACACCCAGTCCGGCGTACTCGGAGTAGGCCGGAGTCGCCAGCTGATAGCGGTTCACCCCGAAGAATGCGCCGACGGCGAACGCATCGCCGTCGAAACGGTAGCGCCAATCGATTATGCGGAAGCCGATCAGCATGTGACTCTGGATCTCGTCGATCTCCGCGCGGGCGCCAAGATCGTTGTTCGCAGAGACCGCGCGGCGGGCGCCGACCGCGAAGTGCGGACCCTCACCGACCGGGGTGTTGTATTGCGGGATCTCGGGATCGAGATTTACCGTCACTCGATTGATGTTGACGCCCACGTCGGCGAACACCTCGGCGCCTTTCGGATTCGCGCCGCCTTGGTAGGACTCGTCCTCGACCTCGCCGTCGTCGCGCGTCTTCGAATCGCCCCCGTAGCGCAGAAACCCCGACAAGCGCCAAAAGGATTCGCCGAAAATGTCGCGACCATACATCACCTCGCCGCCGATGGTGGTGTCTTTCCAGGGGTGCGAATAGGTCGCCGTGAAATCGTAGTAATGGTGATACACATAGGGTGCCGGCGCGCCGGGAGAGTACTGGCGGCTGTCCCCGCCGTAATAATTCTCGTTCGCCACGGTGCGCACCCGTTCCTGCAGGTAGCCGCCGAACTGCGGCTCCCAGCCGATGCGCAGCATTTGCATGCGCGCGCCCACACCGTCGCCGAACACCCGCTCCTGCGCGCCCCAGTTGCCCTCGACGATGCCGTTATTCGTGGTGCCGTCGAGAAAGATGTTGTGCACGTACCAGATGTTCTGCCACTCCGAGATCTCATACGTAAGATCGAAGTGGTGCCAGATGCGCGGGAAATCGATGCCGACCGACAGCGCGGCGTTGCCGAGCAGGTAGCTGCCGCCGTCGGAGTTGTCCTCCCCCGCATACTGCGCATAGATCGCGAACGGCGTCTTTCCCGGATAGATGAAGCGGCTCACATACGAGGCCTGCTGGTTGCCCTCGGTTTGCGACCGACCGGCCGGCTGGAAGAAGTCATGCAATAAAAAGTGGGCTGAGTCCGGCAGGCCGCTGCCGCCGCCGTATTGCAGCAGCCGGTTTACGCCGAGCGACCAGCCGGGGAACGGCTCGATTGAAAATTGTGCGGTAAAAATCTTCGGGTTGCCGCGGCTCAAGACTCCCTGATAGAGGATGTTGTCCCCGGGCGGACTGCCGCTGCCCGTCTGATTCATCTTCAGGAGTGCGAATTCGTACTGGAACCCGAGCCTCGTCAGCGGCTCCCAGTTCGACAGCGTGACCCCGGGCATGGTCGGTGCCTCGGTGCTGATGAGCGTGCTCGAGTCGGTCATGGGCGAGAGCCAATGCGGTCGGTAGCCCACGTCGAACTGCGCCCAGTTAAATCCCATCGTGAGGTCCGCGTTCGGAGTCGCGCGCCCCTGGTAGGCAATCACGCCGCCGGAGGCGAGCAGATAATCGCTCGGCTGCACGAAGCCCTGCGTGGACACATCCCAATTACTGTCGTTCGGCAGCCCGTAGTCGTTGGGAATGATGACATTGGCGCCGTGCGAGGCGGAACCGGTGACGCTCGCATGCGTGAGCGCGTAGTCCCGGCCATAGCGCTCGAGATAGCGGCCTACTTTGTCGCACAAAGGCTTGTCGACGCGGCACGCCTGAGGCAAGGCCACTCGCACGAGCTCGACGGGAATCGGGCGCTTGAGGATGGGCTCATCCGCGAGTATCAGCACGCGCTCGATCTGCCGCTCCATTTCGGGCTCGAGGTTGAGCGGCAAATAGGCGCTCACTCCCCCGGCGAGCGCTGCTGGGCAGGTGATGACGAAGACGAGCCCAGCCCGCAGCCCGAAAGACTTGATCCGAAATCCCACGATAGTCGAATGCTCTTGTTGCCGTCCGCTCGTCGCCGCGGCGGAAGTACACGATATCACGCGCTCCGTGGTCAAGCCCCGGGAATCATCCGTGCCCCGCCGAGCCGCGCGCCCGCGTCGAGCGGTATGATGCAGGCATGAAGTGGTCGGTGCTCGATCAATCGCCGACGTCGGCCGGCTCCAGCGAGTCGGCGGCGATCCGGCATTCGCTGCAGCTGGCGCAGGATTGCGATCGGCTGGGCTATGAGCGGTACTGGCTTTCAGAGCATCACAACCTGGTGAGCGTCGCGGGCACGGCGCCCGAGGTGCTGGCCGCTGCGATCGCCGCCACCACGCGCCGCATCCGTGTGGGCAGCGCCGGCGTCATGCTGCCGCACTACTCGGCGCTCAAGGTGGCCGAGCAGTTCCGCGTGCTCGATGCCATCGCACCGGGCCGCATCGATCTCGGCGTCGGGCGCGCTCCCGGCTCGGACGGCCTGACCGCGCGGGCGCTGAATCCTCATTCGAACGTCGATGAATTTCCGCGCCAGGTGCAGGAGTTGCAGCTCTGGGCCGGCGGCCTGCCGCTGCCTGAGTCGCATCCGTACCGTAGCATCGCCGCGCACCCGGTGGGAGATACGCGTCCCGAGCTGTGGATCCTCGGCAGCTCCGCTTACGGCGCGCAACTCGCGGCTTATCTCGGGCTGCCCTATGCATTCGCGTATTTTTTCAACGACGGTGCCGGCGTCGACGATGCACTCTCGCTGTATCGCAGCCTTTTCCGCCCGAGCGCGGTGCTCGATCGGCCGCAGGCGACGATCTGTGTGTGGGCGCTCGCCGCCGACACCACCGCGGAGGCGGCGCGGCTGGCGACAGCCCGTGAGCATTGGCGGATCGGATTCGAGAAGGGCGTGCGAGCTCCGCTGATCTCTCCCGAGGCAGCGGCCGCGTACGCCTACACGCCCGCCGAGCGCGCGACGATCGAGCGCCTGCGCACCGATGCGTTGGTGGGGACCGCGCCGCAGGTGGCGGAGCGGCTGCGCACGCTGGCGGCGCGGCTGCAAATCGAGGAGATCGTCATCAATACCTGGACCTTCGACCCGGAGGCCCGGCGGCGTTCCTATACATTGCTCGCGGAGATTTTCGGCCTCGGCGGCGCGCCGCCATGATCGTGCTGGAGACCGAGCGCTTGGTGTTGCGCGAGTTCCGTCTCGACGACGCGGCATTCATCCTCCAGCTGCTCAATGAGTCCGCATTCCTGCGCTTCATCGGCGACAAGGGCGTGAGGACGCTCGCCGATGCGCGCGACTACCTGCTGCAAGGCCCGCTGGAGAGTTACCGCCGCTTCGGCTTCGGGCTGTATCTGGCGAGCCTGCGCGAGGACGGCACGCCGATCGGCATGTGCGGCCTGGTCAAGCGCGAAGGTCTCGCGGACGTCGACGTGGGGTTCGCGTTGCGATCCGGTTACCGGTCGCGGGGATATGCGGTCGAAGCCGCCCGTGCCGTGCTCGACTATGGCAAGCGCACCTTGAACCTCGGACGCATCGTCGCCATCGCGAATCCCGATAACCACGCCTCCATCGCCGTGCTCGAAAAAATCGGTCTCAGGTTCGAGCGGCTGGTCCGATTGTCGAGGGACGCGATGGAGCTCAAGTTGTTCGGGCCGGCGGACCCGGGTGAATCGTCGCCGGCGCCGCTGGGTTCGGCGTGAGCGCGCGGTTCCTGCCGATCCTGTGCATTTTGTACGTGGCATCCGAGGCCGGACTTCTGTGGCTCAAGCGCTCGGGTCAAACAGCCGCCGACGCCGACCGCGGCTCGCTGTCCCTGCTCTGGATCGTGATCAGCGTGAGCATGGCCGCGGCATTCACCCTCGCGAACGTGTTCCCGCAGCTCAGTCTCGGACCGGCCGGCATCTGGCAGGCGGTAGGCGCGGCGGTATTCGCGGCCGGCATCCTGCTGCGCTGGTACGCCATCCTCTCGCTGGGGCGCTTCTTCACGGTGAACGTGGCGATCGCCTCGGATCACCAACTGGTCGAGGCCGGCCCTTATGGCCGGGTGCGCCACCCCTCGTACACGGGTGCCTTACTCGCGTTTCTCGGGCTGGGACTCTGCCTCGACAACGGGGCGTCGCTTGCCGCGCTGATGGTGCCCGTGTCGGTGGTATTCTGGTGGCGCATGCGGATCGAGGAGGCGGCGCTTCTCGAGACGTTCGGCGAGCGGTACCGAGACTACATGCGCCGCACTCGGCGTTTGATCCCGTTCATCTACTAGTAGCGCGAGCTCGCCGTGGCGAGCTCCCGGAGTCACCATGCATCCATTTCCCCATCAATACACGGTCGCCGCGGCGGCGCGCCCGGACGGCGACGTGCCCCTGTCCGTCCCCGGCACGCGCGTGATCGAATCGGCGCCGCCCAAAGAGTTCGACGGGCCGGGCAACCAATGGTCGCCCGAGCAATTGCTCACCGCCGCGGTCGCGGATTGCTTCGTGCTCGGGTTCCGGGCCATCGCGTCGGCGTCCAAATTCCGCTGGCTCGATCTGCATGCGAGCACGCGCGGCACGCTCGACAAGGCCCAAGGGATCATGCGCTTCACGCGCTTCGAGACGCACGCGAAGCTGCACGTGCCGACGGGAACGGATCTCGAGCGCGCCAAGCGGTTACTCGAAAAAGCAGAGTCGTCCTGCCTGGTCGCGAACTCGCTGTCGAGCGAGCGTCACTTGTCCCTGGAGATCGTCGAGAGCTGACGGGCGCCGCGACACGCGCCGCGACCGCAGCCCGTTAATCGTCCATCAAGAAGCTGCGCAGCTGCTCGCTGCGGCTCGGGTGGCGGAGCTTGCGCAGGGCCTTCGCCTCTATCTGACGGATGCGTTCGCGTGTGACGTCGAATTGCTTGCCGACCTCCTCGAGGGTGTGATCGGTATTCATGTCGATGCCGAAGCGCATGCGCAGGACCTTCGCCTCTCGCGGCGTGAGCTGTGCCAGCACCGAGTGCGTGGTCTCACGGAGCGATTCGGTGGTCGCCGAGTCGATCGGCGAGGACACGGAGGTGTCCTCGATGAAGTCCCCCAGGTGGGAGTCCTCGTCATCGCCAATCGGCGTCTCCATGGAGATCGGCTCCTTGGCGATCTTCAGGACCTTGCGGACTTTGTCCTCGGGCATTTCCATGCGCACCGCAAGCTCCTCGGGAGTCGGCTCCCGGCCCATCTCCTGCAGCATCTGGCGCGAAATGCGGTTGAGCTTGTTGATCGTCTCGATCATGTGCACGGGGATGCGGATGGTGCGGGCCTGGTCGGCGATCGAGCGCGTGATGGCCTGGCGGATCCACCAGGTCGCGTAGGTGGAGAATTTGTAGCCGCGGCGGTACTCGAACTTGTCCACGGCTTTCATCAAGCCGATGTTGCCCTCCTGGATGAGATCGAGGAATTGCAAGCCGCGATTCGTGTACTTCTTGGCGATCGAGATCACGAGGCGCAGGTTCGCCTCGACCATTTCCTTCTTGGCGCGGCGCGCCTTCGCTTCGCCGATCGAGACCTCGCGGTTGATTTCCTTGATCTCGTTGATCAAGACATGGAACAGGCCCTCGAGATCCTTCAGCTTGTTCTGCCGGCGCTCGACCTCGTCCTTGAACTTTGCGAGCGGAGCCGAATAGCGCTTCTTCGCCTTGATGTGCTTGTCGAGCCAGCGCGTGCTGGTCTCGTTCTTCGGGAACGTCGAGATGAAATCCTTGCGCGGCATTCCCGCCTGCTTGATGCAGAGGAACATGATCTCTTTCTCGAGCAGCCGCACCTCGGTGACGTGCTGGCGCAGATTGTCGATCAATTGATCGAACATCTTGGGCGAAAGCTTGAGCTCCATGAGCTCGGCGCAGATCTTCTTGCGGATTTTCTGCGTCTTCGGATCCTTGGAGCCGAGCTTGTCCAGGCCGTTCAAGTACTGATGGTACGTCTTGGCGAGCGAGACGAAGCGCCTCGCCGCTTCCTCCGGATCGGGTCCGGTGTCGATGGCCTCCTCGTCCTCCTCGCCTTCCGTCTCGTCATCGTCGCCCACGGCTTCCTCGCGCTCGGGCGCGACCATTTTGGGATTCTGCGGCTGGGCGATCTCATCGGGGGCGTTCGGGTCGACGAAGCCGACGATCACGTCGACGAGACGCATCTGGCCGGCCTTCACGGTCTCGTATTGGCGCAGCAACAGCTCGTAGGTGCCGGGATAGCTGCCGAGCGCGATCTTTACCGCCTCGAGGCCTTCCTCGATGCGCTTCGCAATGCGGATCTCACCCTCGCGCGTCAGCAGCTCGACCGTGCCCATCTCGCGCATGTACATGCGCACGGGGTCGGTCGTGCGGCCGAACTCCGCGTCGAGATTGGCCAGAGCGGCGGTGGCCTCTTCGACCGCTTCCTCATCGGGCGCGGCCGTCGCATCGGTGAGGAGCAGCGATTCGGCATCCGGCGCCTTCTCGTACACCGGTATGCCCATGTCGTTGATCATGTTGACGATGTCTTCGATCTGCTCCGGATCGACGATTTCGCTCGGCAAGTGATCGTTGACTTCCGCGTACGTGAGGTAGCCTTGCTCCTTGCCGCGCGCGATCAACAACTTGAGTTGCGACTGGCGCTCGTCGGCGATTTGAGTGGCTGTTCCTGCTGGCGCTTTTTTGATCAAAGTGGAGGCCCCGTGAAAAGGTTGACCGATCGAATGCCAAGCCGATAAGTATACGATTTTGGTCATTCCGTGACCACAAATACGAGTCCTTCCGTCACTCCGCCCGCGTGGCTCTACGCGCCCCCACCGGGGGGTGTCTTGGCCTTCAGAAGAGAGCTTAATTCGGCCTTTTCGTCGTAATTCAAGCCCATTTCCTCGGCTTTTCGCAACAATTCGTTTACCCGGCGGCCCGGCCCGACGCTTTCCTTGAGTTTCTCGACGGCCATTTGCAACTCCTGAGCGGCCGCGGCCGCGGTATCGACCATGCCGGGGGCGGCGGCCAGCTCGGCGAGACGGCCATATTCGGCGCGATCGCGCCAGCGCTCGAGCAGCATCGCGGTGCTTGGCTGCTCCATGCCGGCGGCCTGTTCCAGGAGCTCGGTGAGCACGGGCACTCCGGGTAAGTCACACCCGGCCAGCTCGGACCAGCCGCTGACGCTGCGTGCCGCCGCGGGATGGTGCACGACCAGGGCGATGGCCTGGCTCAGCAAACTACCCCGTCCTGCGCTCATCCGACTGCGCCTGGGCGCGGTTGGTTCCGCCCGCGTAGGCATGCGTTGCGCGCCCGGCCCGCGCCCTGCGGCACCGCTCGGCTCGCGACCGGCTGCCCCTAGATGCTCCTTGAGCTTCGCCGCCGGCATCCGGATCTGCGCGGCGAGCTGATCCAGCAGCAATTCCCGGTACACGCCATCGGGCATGCGCTTGAACAGCGGCGCGGCAAGCGCGGCGAGCTTCGCACGCCCGTCCACGTGCTCGAGATCCACCTGCTCGACCAGCTGGCGTACGAGGTATTCGGACAGGGGCACCGCGCGCTTCAAGTGCTCCTCGAACCCTTGCGCACCTTGCGCCGCGATCAGCGTGTCCGGATCGTGGCCCTCGGGCAGGAACATGAACTTGAGCTCGCGCCCATCGCGGGCGAGCGGCAATGCGTTCTCGAGCGCGCGCCACGCGGCCGCAAGGCCCGCGCGGTCGCCGTCGAAGCAAAAGATGAGCTCGCTCGTGAGGCGGAAAATCTTGTTGAGGTGCTCCTGAGTGGTGGCGGTGCCGAGCGTCGCCACCGCGTACGTGATGCCGGCCTGATGCAGGCGTACCACGTCCATATACCCTTCCACGATGAGCAGCCGCTTGAAGTCCGAGCGCGCCTGCCTCGCCTCGTAAATGCCGTAGAGCTCGCGTCCCTTGTGGAACAAAGGCGTTTCGGGCGAGTTGAGGTACTTGGGCTCGCCTTGGTCGATCACGCGGCCGCCGAAACCCAACACCCGGCCTCGTGCGTCGCGGATCGGGAACATCAAGCGGTCGCGAAACCGGTCGTAAAAGCCCGGCGATTGCCCCGCGCGCGCCTCGCGCTCGATGATGAGGCCCGCCTGCAGCAAGCGGCGGCGCTCCTCGTCCGCGGCGCCGAACCGATTGAGCAGGGCGTTCCAGGAGTCCGGGGCATAGCCCAGCGCGAACTTCGCGCAGGTGGGCGCATCGATGCCGCGCTTGTCGAGATAGGCCTGCGCTCGCTCGCTGTCCTTCGCGTTTTGCTCGAAGAACCGCGATGCGGCCGCCATCACCTGATAGAGATCGATGCCGCCGGGCTCGTGGGAAGTCTGCGCCTCGCGCGGCAGCTCGAGACCGGCGCGCTGCGCGAGATCGGCGATCGCGTCGAGGAACCCGAGCTTCTCGTACTGCATGAGGAAACCGACCGCGGTGCCGTGCGCGCCGCAGCCGAAGCAATGATAGAACTGCTTCTCCGGGCTCACCCAGAACGAGGGAGATTTCTCGGTGTGAAACGGGCAGCAAGCTTTGTATTCGCGCCCGGATTTCTTGAGCGTGACTCGCGCGCCGATGATCTCGACGATGTCCGAGCGTGCGACGACCTCGTCAATGAAGGGCTGGGGAATGCGGCCGGTCATGGACCGCGCGCGGTCAACCGCCGAGCTTGGCTTTGATCTTGGCGCCCACGGTGCCCATATCGGCCCGGCCCTGTGCTTTCGATTTGATCACGCCCATGACCTTGCCCATGTCCTTGACGCTGGCAGCGCCGGTCGCGGCGATGGCATCGGCGATGAGGGCGTCGAGCTCGGCGTCGCCGAGCTGCGAGGGCAGGTAGGTCTTGAGCAGATCGATCTCCGCCGATTCCTTGTCGACCAGGTCCTGGCGGTTGCCCGCCTGGAACTGCACCAGCGATTCTTTGCGCTGCTTGACCATTTTCTCGAGAACGGTGATCACCTGCGCATCGTCCAGACTGATGCGCTCATCCACTTCGCGCTGCTTGATGGCCGCAGTGATCATGCGAATGACGCCCAGCCGCTCCTTTTCGCCGGCGCGCATCGCGGCTTTCATGTCATCGGTGATGCGCTCTTTCAGAGACACCGGGGAAGCCGGCCCTCTTAATAGGGACGGGAAGAGCCGGCCGGGGGAGCGCTCGGCGGCGCGCCGCCTCCGGTGCTGCGCATGTTCTCACGGGACAGGCGCTTCAAATGGCGCTTTACCGCGGCGGCCTTCTTGCGCTTACGCTCCTGCGTCGGCTTCTCGTAGAATTCGCGGCGACGAAGCTCGGTGAGCACACCGGCTTTTTCGCATGCGCGCTTGAAACGGCGCAGGGCGGCATCGAAATATTCGTTCTCGCGAACACGAACGCTAGGCATTCAGACCTCAATTTAAGGACAACGACAGGCTCGCCGGCATTTGCCGACAGGGGCGCGCATTCTAAGGTGCGCTCCCGCAAAAGGCAAAAAAGCAGGGCCCTCCACCCATCCATGCGTGTAATCGGAATTGAAACCTCCTGCGACGAAACCGCCGTGGCGGTGTATGACGCCCGGCGGGGGCTGTTGTCCCATCGACTGCACAGTCAGATTGCAGTGCATCAAGCCTATGGCGGGGTGGTGCCCGAAATCGCCTCCCGGGACCACGTAAAATGGCTATTGCCGCTGGTGCGCGAGGCGCTCGCCGAGGCGGATTCGAGTCCGGAAAGCATCGACGGTGTCGCCTATACAGCCGGTCCCGGCCTCATCGGGGCGCTTCTGGTCGGGGCCGGGTTCGCCCGCAGCCTCGCCTACGCCTGGGGCCGGCCCGCGGTCGCCATCCATCACCTGGAGGGGCACTTGCTCGCGCCGCTCCTCGAGGCGGACCCGCCTGAATTCCCTTTTCTCGCGCTGCTCGTGTCGGGCGGGCACACGCAGCTGGTCGATGTCGCCGAGATCGGGCGGTACCGCATTCTCGGAGAGACCCTGGACGATGCGGCGGGGGAAGCCTTCGACAAGACGGCCAAGATGCTCGGTCTGCCGTATCCCGGCGGCGCCGCCCTCGCGCGCCTCGCCGAGGCCGGGCATCCCGGCCGTTTCAACTTTCCGCGGCCGATGCTCGATCGTCCCGGCCTCGAGTTCAGTTTCAGTGGCTTGAAGACGGCCGCCCTTGTAGCCTTGCGGGACCGCACGCTCGACGATCAGGCTCGCGCGGACTTGGCGCTGGCCTTCCAGGAAGCCGTCGTGGAGACGCTCGCCGAGAAGTCGCGCCGCGCCCTGGCGGCGACAGGTCACCGGCGTTTGGTCGTTGCGGGCGGCGTAGGCGCGAACCGTAGCCTCCGCGAGCGGCTCGCTGCTGTCACGCGTGATGCCGGCGCGCAGCTTTATTTCCCGCGGGCCGAGTTCTGCACCGACAACGGCGCGATGATCGCGCTTGCCGGATGTGCGCGCTTGAGCCGCGGGGACCGTCAGGGACTCGCCCTGGGTGCCAGGGCGAGTTGGGAGCTCGGATCACAAGGGGAATAGTCGGACGCTCATGGACAAGATATTCATACACGCGCTCAAGGCCGAGGCGATCATCGGCATCTACGACTGGGAGCGGCAGGTCCGACAGACCGTGCTCATCGACATCGAGCTCGCCGCGGACGTTCGCAAGGCGGCGCTGACCGACTCGATCGACGACACGCTCAACTACAAGCGCGTGGCCAAGCGCGTTCTCGCCTTCGTCGAGAGCTCGCAGTTCCATCTGGTCGAGACGCTGGCCGAGCACGTCGCCATGCTCGTCCTCGATGAATTCGGCATCGCCTGGGTGCGCATCACCCTGAGCAAGCCCGGTGCGGTGCGCAGCTCGAGGGACGTCGGTGTTTCGGTCGAGCGGGACCGCGACATGCTCGAGAGCTGGCGCAGCCGGGCGGCCGCCGCCCCGATTCCAAGCTAGATGCTTCGTCCGCCGTCGACGGGGATGATTTGACCGGTGATGTAGGGTGCATCGCGGATCAGGAACAGCGCGGTGCGCGCGATGTCTTGCGGACTGCCCGCACGTTTGAGCGCCGTCTTGGCGATGATCTCGCGCTTCATGCTGTCGTCGAGGTCGTGCTCGGCCCAGAGCACGGGGCCCGGCGCGATACCGTTCACGCGGACGCCGGGTCCCAGCTCGCGCGCCAGCGAGCGGGTGAGCATCGCGAGGCCGGCTTTGGCGATGCTGTACAACGGGTACCCCTTCAGGGGTCGCAAGCCATGAATGTCGATCACATTGATGATGACTCCGCGCTGCTTTGCGAGGTGCGGCGCCGCGGCTTGCGCCAGAAACAAGGGCGCGCGCAGATTGCTCCCCATGAGATCGTTCCACGCCGCATGGGTGATCTGGCCTACGGGTGTCCGATAGAAAGTCGATGCATTGTTGATGAGCGCGTCGAGCCGGCCGAAATGGCCGACGGCGGCCCCGATCAGCTGCTCGGGTGCCTCGTCTCGCTGCAGGTCCGCGGCGAAGAGGGCGGCGGATCCTGGGCGCGCGGCATTCAGCTCGGCGCCGAGCTCTTTCGCGGCGGCGGTCGAGGATCGATAGTGCACGACAATGCGTGCCCCCGCCGCATGCAGCGTGCGCGCGATTTGGGCGCCAATACGGCGCGCGCCGCCGGTGATGAGGATCACTTGGTCGTCGAGAGAGTTCTCGATGCTGTCCGTCATGCGCGGTCAAGATACCGGATTGCGCGTGCAGCGTGTATCGGCGCGCGGAGCGCGCGCCCGTGATGCCCGCGGTCGAGCTCGGCGCTCTGGAGCTTGCACACGTCGAGCGGGTGCGCGAGCGAATCGCGGCGGAAATCGAGGCGGCGGGCGGCTGGATCGGTTTCGACCGTTACATGGATCTCGCGCTCTACGCACCGGGCCTCGGTTACTACAGCGCCGGGGCGCACAAGCTCGGGCCCGGCGGCGACTTCACCACGGCGCCGGAAGTCTCGCGACTGTTCGGCGGCTGCGTGGCGCGGCAATGCGCGGAGATTCTGCGCGCGCTGGGCCGCGGCAGCATCCTCGAGATCGGCGCGGGCAGCGGCCGTTTGGCGGCCGACATCCTGTCGCGGCTGGATGGCCTCGGTTGTCTGCCCGAGCGCTACCTCGTGCTCGAGATCAGCGCGGACCTGCGCGAGCGGCAGCGCCGCAGTATCGCCGAGGCCGTGCCGCACCTCGCGCGGCGCGTGGAATGGCTGGACGCGCCGCCCGACGTGGCCTTCGACGGTGTCGTGCTCGCCAACGAGGTGCTCGATGCGTTGCCGGTGACGCGCTTTCGCTGGAACGCACGGCCGGAGAACTGCGAGGAGATGGGCGTCGCGTGCGAGGGTATGCGCTTCACGTGGCTGCCGCGACCTGGGAGCGATGCCCTCGCAGCGGAATGCGCTCGACTGGCGCAAGCGGGCGGCGGCTGGGAGGAGGGCTATACCTCGGAGTATTGCGAGCGACTCGGCGCGTGGACCGCCGCGGTCACGCAGTGGCATCGCGCGGGCCTCGCACTCTGGATCGATTACGGCCTGCCCCGGCGGCACTACTATTTCCCGCAGCGGCGCGACGGCACGCTGATCTGTCATTTCCGCCAGCGCGCGATCTTGGACCCTTTTATTGCGCCCGGACTCCTGGACATCACCGCGTGGGTGGATTTCACGCGCCTCGCGCAAGCAAGCGCTGCCTGCGGCTACGCCCTGGCCGGCTTCACGACGCAGGCGCATTTCCTGGCCGGACTTTCAATCGATGCGGAGATGCACCGGCTTGCTTCCGCAGACCCAACGCGCTTCGCACGGCTCGCGAGCGAAGCGCGCACGCTTCTGCTCCCCGGAGAGATGGGGGAGCGCTTCAAGGCCATGGCCTGGATGCGCGGCATGGAGTCGCCTCTGCCCGCATTCCAAGTGCAGGATCTGCGTCACACGCTGTGACCAATTTCCGCTCATGGTGAATTTCAGCGGTCGGCCGGGTTGGGTCCGAACTGCTCACGCACGGCGGTGATCGTCGCGAGCCGCCGCCGGTGCAGCTGCTCGGCGATTTTCGGCCCGGGCGCGTCGCGCTCCGCGGCGCTCGGCTTGACCGCCGCCGCGGCGGCGCGGGCCGCGATCAGATACTCGCGCTGCGGGTAGGGCTTGTCCTCCAGACCGAGCCGCCCGCGCGCGTCCGCCTCGCAAGCGAGCAGAACATGGCCGAAGCGCTCCGGGCGGCGCACCGCGTCGGCGCGCTCGATGAAGTCGAGCACGGTGCGCGGCTTGAGCTCGAAGGCGCGATGCACGATGCCATGGTAACGCGCGACGATGACGGCCAGCTCGCGATAGTCGCCGGGTACCCTGAGCCGTGCCGCGAGGGCCTCGATGAGCGCGACGCTGCGCTCCTCGTGTCCGTGATGCGCGGGCCATTCCGCCCGCGGCGTGGTGCCCTTGCCGAGATCATGCACCAGCGCCGCAAAGCGCACCCGCGCATCGGTGGACAAGCGCACGGCCTGATCGAGCACCATCAGCGTGTGCACGCCCGTATCGATCTCCGGATGCCAGCGGGTCGGCTGCGGCACACCGAACAGCGCGTCGATTTCCGGAAAGATGCGCGCAAGCGCGCCGCTCTCGCGCAGTACTTTGAAGAACGTGCTGGCGCCGGGCTCGCGCAGCGCCTTCTCCGATTCCTGCCAGACACGCTCGGGGACGAGCGCGTCCACCTCGCGACGAACGACCATTTCGCGCATCAACGCGAGCGTCCCCGGATCCACACGAAAGCCGAGCGGAGCGTAACGCGCGGCGAAGCGCGCCACGCGCAACACGCGTACTGGATCCTCGACGAACGCCGCGGAAACGTGCCGCAAGATGCGCGACTCGATGTCACGCGCGCCGCCGAAAGGGTCGATGAGCGTGCCTTCCGCGGATCGCGCCATGGCGTTGACGGTCAGGTCACGGCGCGAGAGATCCTCCTCGAGAGTCACTTCCGGCCCGAACTCGACGGTGAATCCGCGATAGCCCGGCGCGGTCTTGCGCTCGCGTCGCGCGAGCGCGTACTCCTCGTGTGTCTGCGGGTGCAGCAACACCGGAAAATCGCGACCCACGGCACGATAGCCGAGACGCTCGAGCTCCTCACGCGTGGCGCCGACGACGACCCAGTCGCGCTCCTTGACGGGCAGGCCGAGCAACCCGTCTCGAACAGCGCCGCCGACCAGATACACTTGCATGAATGAATAGTATCAGCATCACTTCACGAATCTGCGTCCTCTGCGTGGTGGTGCTGATCGGCGTCTCCCTGAACGGGTGCTATCTGCTGGAGAGTGCGCAGGGGCAGCTCGCGCTCATGTCCAAGCGCCGTCCGATCCCGCGGGTCGTCGCCGATCCGGCCACACCCGCCGACGTGCGCAAACAACTCGAGTCGGTCGCGCAGATTCGCGAGTTCGCGAGCCGCAATCTGCACTTGCCGGACAACGGCAGCTACCGCACGTATGCCGACGTGGGCCGCCCATACGTGGTCTGGAACGTCGTCGCGGCACCGGAATTCTCGATCGACCCGAAGGAATGGTGCTATCCCATCGTCGGTTGCGTCGCGTATCGCGGCTACTTCGTCGAGCGGCGCGCTCGAGCCTTCGGCGATGCCTTGAAGAGCAAGGGCTTCGACGTGAGCGTCGCCGGCGTGGCCGCCTATTCGACTCTGGGCCACTTCGACGATCCCATTCTCAACACCATGATCGGCTGGAACGAGGTCGAGCTGGCCGCGATCATTTTCCACGAGCTCACGCATCAGATGATTTACATCGCGAACGATGCCGATTTCAACGAGGCGCTCGCGACCACCGTCGAGGACGAGGGCGTTCGCCGCTGGCTCGAGAGCCTGGGCCGGTCCGGGGAACTCGCGCGCTACGAGCTCGAGGAGAAGCGCTCCCTCGAGGTCGTGGCGCTGCTGATTCGTACGCGCGACGAGCTGCGCGCGCTCTACGGCTCCGGGATCGACCCCGCGCGCATGCGCGAGCGTAAGGCCGCCGCATTCGCGGCGTTGCATGAGTCGTACGTGCAGCTCGTCCAAAGCTGGGGGCCGCATCCCCCGTTCGAGAGTTGGTTCGAGGGCGAGATCAACAACGCCCAGCTCGCTTCCATCGCGACCTATTACGACTGCGTGCCCGGGTTCAGGCGCGAGCTCGCCGCAGTGGGCGGAAACCTGGATGCGTTCTATCGGCGCGTGCGCGAGCTCGCCAAGCTCGATCAGGAGCAGCGCGACGCCCTCGTGTGCGGGGCGCGCTAACGGCTCAGGGGCGATCCGCCGTCGCGCCGCCGATATGCACGTGTCCCGCCTGGGACTTGCCCGCCGCAGATCGGTCGCGGCTCAGGCGCGCATTGTCCTCAAAGGAGCCGAGGTACTGACGCGCGGCAGCGGCCAAGGAATGCGGCTTGATCTTGAGTTTCGCGAAACCGTCGTCCGTGCACACGCTATCGACTTTCAAAGAGCGGTAGTTGTCGCTGGAGAAGGGCCTGCCGGGCACGAAATTCATGACCAGCCCCTGCAGCCACCCCGCGAAATTCGGCAGCCCCGCGATCCAGCGGCGGTGGCCCGTGGTTCTGGCCACCAGGTTCACGATCTCGCGCAAGCTGTAGATTTGCGGCCCGCCGAGCTGGTAGGTCTGGTGGACCGAGGCGTCGCCATGCAGACAGCGCAGCATCGCATCGACCACGTCGTCGACGAATACCGGTTGAAATCGGGCATTCGGCCGGGCGAGCGGCAGCACGAAAGGCACGGAGGCCAGCAGACCCGCGAAGCGATTGAGGAAGGTGTCGCCGGGGCCGAACATCACCGAGGGCTGGAAAATCACCCAGTCGAGGGCTCCTTGCTCGCGGATGAGTTTTTCGGCCTCGCCCTTCGAGCGCAGATAGTGGCTCGGGGCATCGACCGCCGCCTTGAGCGCGGACACCTGCAGCAGCCGGCGCACACCGGCGGAGCGCATGGCCTGCAGCACGGTGCGCGTGAGCTCGGTATGAGCGCGGCGAAAGCCGCCGCCCCCGAAGCCGCGCTCGTTCAGGATACCGATCAAATTGATCACGACGTCCTGGCCCCGCAGGCGCTCGCTGAGCTGCGGTTCCTCGTACACGTCGCAGTTCACGAGGGTCAGACCGGGCAATACGAGCAGGTGCTTGTGCTGCTCGCGATCGCGCGACAGCACCGTGACCGCGTGCCCGTCCTTGATCAGGCGGGCGACCAAGCGGGTACCGAGAAATCCGGTACCGCCGAGAATGCAAAGGGACAACGGGCTCATAAGATCACCGGATGGGTATTAAAACGACCGCGCTGCCGCGCCTCACGTTGAGCATCAAGAAACTAGCGCCTTTCGCGACGTCGCGGAAGGCCTTCAAAGTCGCGACGGGGGTGCGGCCGACGGCAACGATGACGTCGCCGGCGCGCAGCCCCGCCTGCGCCGCGGGAGTGCCGTCCTGCACGGTGCGCACCAGCACGCCGGCCGCATCGGGCGCATCGGCGAGATCCGCGCCCTCGAGCCCGCGATGGATATCCGCGGGGTTGACGGCCTCGCTCTCCGAGTGCTCGGCCACCAGAGCGGTCACCTTGAGCGGCTTGCCGTCCCGCAGCAGACCGATCTCGACCTGATCTCCCACGCGCTGCATGCCGATGGTGTTGCGCAGCTCCGACGCGTTCTTGATCGGCGTGCCGTTGACGGAGACGATGACGTCGCCCGTCTTGATGCCGGCGTGCTCCGCCGCCGAGCCCTGTGCCACGCCCCCGACCAGCGCACCGGTCGCCTCGTTCAAGCCGAACTCCTTGGCGACATCCGGGGTCACGTCGTAGATGTTCACGCCGAGCACGCCGCGCTTCACCTGGCCGTACTTGATGAGCTGCTCCATGACGCCCTTCGCCATGTTCACCGGGATGGCGAAGCCGATGCCGATGTTGCCGCCGCTACCGGAGAGAATCGCCGAGTTGATGCCCACGAGCTCGCCGCGCAGGTTCACCAGCGCGCCGCCGGAGTTGCCGGGATTGATGGACGCGTCAGTCTGGATGAAGTCCTCGTAGCCGTCCGGATTGATGCCGGTGCGGCCGAGCGCGCTCACGATTCCCGCGGTCACCGTGTGCTGCAGGCCGAACGGATTACCGATGGCCACCACATAATCGCCGACCTCGAGCTTGGAGGAGTCCCCGAGTGCCATGGCGACGAGATTCGGCTGCTTCGCTTGCAGCACGGCGATGTCGGCGCCCTCGTCGGAACCGACGACCTTGGCCGAGAAGCTGCGGTTGTCGAGCAAGGTCACGGTGATCTCGCTCGCGTTCTCCACGACGTGGTGATTGGTGATGATGTAGCCGTTCTTCGCATCGACGATCACCCCGGAGCCCGCACTCTGGAATTGTCGCTCGCGCGGCCGCGAGTCGGGCGGCACGTCGAAGAAGCGGCGGAAGAAGGGATCATCCAGCAAGGGATTGCGTTGGCCCGGCTTTTCTTTGATGGTGCCGCGGGTTGCGATGTTCACCACGGCGGGCGACACGCGCTTGACCATGGGCGCGAGCGAGGGCATCGGAGCCGCCTCGGCGGGGGAGGGCGGCGGTGCGGGGAGCGCGGCAAATGCGACCGGCGCGCCAAGTCCTGCTGCGAGCAGGGCGGCCGCGAAGAGACGGAAAACCATGGGCTGTCCTCGAGTCATATGGTCCGTTGCCAGGCAGCGGACCCCTGCCGCGCAAAGCGAGGGCCGGAGTCTAAGTCCGGCCCTCGCGTCGCTACTCTCGGACCGCGATCTTACACGTAAGAGCGCGTTCGGCGGACTTGCTTAGGCAGCTTCCACCGTGATTCGCTGCGGTTGCACTTGGGCTACTTTCGGAATTGTGACTTCGAGCACGCCGTGGGCGGCCTTGGCCTTGATGTTCTGCACATCCGCCGTCTCCGGCAGGCTGAAGCGCCGCATGAATTCGCCGGTGATCCGCTCGATGCGGCGATAACCCTCACGGGCCTCGCGACGCGCTTCCTCGCGCTTGCCGCGAATGGTGAGCACGCCTTGCTCGGACGTGATCTCGACGGTCTTCGGATCGACGCCGGGAAGATCCACGTGCAACAAGAACTGATTGTCTTCCTCGTGCACGTCCACCGCAGGCAGCCACGCACCGGAATCCGCGGCGGTCGGTTGCGGCGCGCCGAACAGACGATCGAGGTCACGTTGGAATTTGTTGACCAACGACCAGGGCTCATAACGAACGACAGTCATGTGTTTCTCCTCAATGAAGTAAGAATGAAATGAACGATGTTGAAACCGGTTGGTACCCTGTCTGGGGCCGGGCGTATTCATTTCAATGCGCAGTGAAGAGGACGACGGCATTTTTCACGATCGCGTCGCGCGATATTCGGGAAAGTCAATGGACATGCGGTGGAACATATTGTGCATAAGATGTGGACCACAAGATGTTGCGGTTGCGCAATGCGGCATGCCAAAAAAATCATGCGGGGAGCAGATAGAGAATGTCTCGAAAGAATCTTGTAATCTATTGATATTGATGTAGTTTTCTGACAGCTATTTGCCGCACAAAATCCTTGACGGTCATTGCGTTCCGGTCTTAACCTTCGAACCAGCCACAATATGTAGTGGTCGGAAAGTCCGCGACTGTCCCCGTGCTTCGAGATGACCGCCCGGCATCTTCTCGATGAGGGACCAGCGCTACTTGTGTTTGAGCTTCGCGCCATAACTATAAGGGAGCGGTTCGGGTACCCATGAATACGGTGGTCAAGATCCAGCCAAAAGACGTTGGCAGCATTCCTTATCAAGAAGCGTCCTATGACATCTGGGATAAGAAATATCGCCTGGTTGCAAAGGACGGCTCGCCGATCGATCGCTCGATGGACGACACGTACAAGCGTGTCGCGCGTGCGCTCGCCGATGTGGAATCGCCCGAAGTGCGGGAGCAATGGTATGAGTCGTTCCTCTGGTCGTTGCGTCACGGAGCGATTCCTGCCGGACGCGTGACATCCAACGCGGGCGCGCTCGAGCACAAGCCCGCCACGTCGACCATCAACTGCACTGTGTCCGGCACCATCCGCGATTCGATGGACGACATACTGAAAAAGGTCCATGAGGCGGGGCTTACGCTGAAGGCCGGGTGCGTTGCGCCGGGAACCCTCGTGCGCACGGAGCGCGGTCTCGTGACGGCCGATCGTGCCGTTGCCGAGAAGCACCGCGAAATCCTGTGCTATGACCGCGAGGAGCATCGCTTCGAGATGCGCCCGATCACGAAGCACATGACCACCCACGTGCCGCAGGCGGAGAACATCCGCATCACATCGAACGGCGCGACCTTGACTACGTCGGTCAAGCATCCGGTGCTGGTGCATCGGGACGGGACCTTCAGTTACGTGCGCGCCGACGAAGTGCAGCTCACCGACTCGCTCGTTCATCATCGCTTTGCCTGGTCCGCGGACGTAGCACGTTGGCGGGATGCGTGGTTCGCAGGCGCGCACCTCGGCGACGGATCGGCGTACCCGAAGAAATTCTCCTATAAGCCAACGCGCTCGAAATGGGCGCGCCGCGCGAGCGAACTCGGCCAGCGGTTGGTGTTCAAGATTCGCGCAGCCGAGCGCGAAGTGGTCGAGCGCTATGCCGAATTCTTCGCCTCGTTCTCGGCGACACGCGCCGTGGCCAGCGCGACCGCGACAAAGCGCGGCACGCCCGTATGGGATTTCACGGTCGCCAGCTTCGGCGCGAGCCGCGCGGTCGAGCTCATCGACGGCCAGATCGGCGCGAAGTCGGCCACGCTGCGCGTGCCGCAGTGGGTTGCGGCGGAGCCGGAACGTCATTTCCTGCCCTTTTTGGCCGGATTGATCGACACCGACGGCACGGTCGATAGCAGGGGCAATGCGCACATCGGCATGCAGAGCCGACAATTTGCGACGGAGCTGCAGTCGCTGCTGGGACTTTTCGGCGTACATGCCAGCGTCACCTCGATACCGTCGCGCGAGCACGAGCTCGACGGCATCATGGTTCGCGGTTCGGGTGGCGCGGTAGTGAAGATTTGCGATTCCGGTTTCTTGGGCGCCGTGGCCGGATACATGGCGGATAGCGGCAAGCGCAACCGCATCGTCGAGCATGCGACCACGTCCGGCCAATACGACGTATTCCAGATGCATCCCGCGCTACGCCGGTCACTGGAAATCGCGGGGGATGGACTCACTCACCGGGAGCGGCAGCACCTGGGTTTCTATCACGGCTATCCGCAGCGCGATCGCATCAGCCGCGTATGGCTGGACCGCTGGCGCGAGCGCTTCCCGCACCTTGCGCCGCTGATTGCGCTCACCGAGCGGCTGCGTCCGGTCGATGGCGTCGAGCGAGGGCTGCCTCTGCCCGAGACGTTCTTCGATTTCACGGTGGAAAAGCACAACAACTACGTCGCCGGCAACGCCGGATTGATTGTGATCCATAATTGCGGCATCGGATACGAATTTTCGACTCTGCGGCCGCGCGGCGCATACGTGACGGGCGCCGGCGCCTACACGTCGGGGCCGCTGTCGTTCATGGATATCTACGACAAGATGTGTTTCACCGTGTCATCGGCGGGCGGGCGGCGCGGAGCGCAGATGGGCACGTTCGACATCGGGCACCCGGATGTGCTCGAGTTCATCCGCGCCAAGCGCGAGAACGGCCGCTTGCGCCAGTTCAATCTCTCGCTCCTGGTCACCGACGAGTTCATGAAGGCGGTGAAGAGCGACAAGGAGTGGAAGCTCGCGTTTCCGCTCTCGCAAAGCGAGTACGAGTCGGATCGGCCGGATCTCGACGACAAATCGAAATTCGTGTGGCGCGAGTGGCCCGACACCACGGGCTACGTCGCCAATGAGGAAGGCCTGGTCGTGTGCAAGGTCTACAAGACCATGCCCGCGCGCCGGGTTTGGGACCTCATCATGTCCTCGACCTATGATTTCGCGGAGCCGGGCTTCATCTTGATCGACCGGGTCAACGAGATGAACAACAACTGGTGGACGGAGAATATTCGCGCCACGAATCCATGCGGCGAGCAGCCGCTTCCGCCCTACGGCTCATGCTTACTAGGATCAGTAAATCTCACCAAGTTCGTGGTCGATCCGTTCACCGAGAACGCGCGCTTCGATTGGGAGACCTACCGCAAAGTCTGCAACGTTTTCACGCGCATGCTCGACAACGTGGTCGAGATCAACGGGCTGCCGCTAGAGCAACAGCGCAACGAGATCAGGCGCAAGCGCCGGCACGGGATGGGCTTTCTCGGGCTGGGCTCGACGATCACCATGCTGTGCATGAAGTACGGCTCGAAGAAGTCCATCGAGTTCACCGAGAAAGTTTCTCGCGAGATGGCCATCGCCGGCTGGGAAGCCGGGCTCGAGCTCGCACGCGAGAAGGGTCCCGCGCCGATCATGAGCGAAGAGTTCACGGTCACGCGCGAGATGCTGCGCAAACGTCCCGAGATGGTACGCGACGGCTGGCGCGTGGGCGCCAAGATTCACGGCCGGGTGCTGCACGCGCGCTACAGCCGCTACATGCAGCGCGTCGCCGAGGTCGCGCCCGAGCTCGTCGACGAGCTGGCCGAGGTCGGTGCGCGCTTCACGCATCACACCTCGATCGCGCCGACGGGCACGATTTCGCTCTCGCTCGCCAACAACGCCTCCAACGGCATCGAGCCGTCTTTCGCGCACCATTACTTCCGCAACGTGATCCGCGAGGGCAAGAAGTCGAAGGAGAAGATCGACGTGTTCTCCTTCGAGCTGCTCGCGTATCGCGAGCTGGTCAATCCGCGGGCGATGCCCGACGGCCAGACTCCGGCCGAGAAGCTTCCCGAGTACTTCATCTCGGCGGACGACATCGGCCCCAAGGAGCACGTGGACATCCAGGCGGCGGCGCAGATCTGGGTCGATTCCTCGATCTCGAAGACGGCCAACGTGCCGACCGACTACAAGTACGAGGACTTCAAGGAAATATACATGCACGCGTTCGATGCGGGGCTCAAGGGCTGCACGACATTCCGCTTCAATCCGGAGGCTTTCCAGGGCGTGCTGGTGAAGGAGGACGACCTCAAGAACACGATCTATGTGTTTACGCTGGAGGACGGTACGGAGGTCGAGGCGCGGGGCGATCAGGAGATCGAGTATGACGGCGAGATGCACACCGCCGCGAATCTCTACGACGCGCTGAAAGAAGGCTATTACGGGAAATTCTGAACATGGCGCACATCAAGATCGAAAAGAAGATCGCGAAGTACCGGGTGCAAAAGCCGGAGGCGAAAGAGACGCCGGCGGCGGCGTCCAAGGAGCCCGCGAAGCAGGACAATGTCATCTGGATGCACGAGAAGCTCGAGCGTCCCGAGATGCTCGTCGGCTCCACCTACAAGATCAAGACACCGGTGTCGGATCACGCCATGTACGTGACCATCAACGACATCGTGCTGAACGAGGGCACGCCCCACGAGCAGCGGCGGCCGTTCGAGGTGTTCATCAACTCGAAGAACCTCGATCACTTCCAGTGGATCGTCGCGCTGACGCGCGTGATCTCGGCCGTGTTCCGCAAGGGCGGCGACACGACGTTCCTGGTCGATGAGCTGAAGGCGGTGTTCGATCCGCGCGGCGGCTACTGGCAGCCGGGCGGCAAGTTCATGCCCTCGACCATCGCGGAGCTCGGCCACGTGATCGAGCGGCATCTGCGCTCGATCGGCTTGCTCAAGGAGCCGCAGCTCGACGTGCACCAGCGCAAGCTGGTCGATGAGAAGCGCGCGGAATTCGAGGCGCGCACCAAGCAGACGGACGCGTTCTCGAAGTCGCACTTCCCGGAAGGCGCGCAGCTCTGCGCCAAGTGCAACACGGCGGCCGTGGTGATGATGGACGGCTGCAGCACGTGCCTGAGCTGCGGGGACTCGAAGTGCGGATAGATCTCGAGGACACCGGCGCTGCGGTTGCGCTCTGGAGCTTAGACCCCCGAGGACGATGATCAAATTTGCCGCGCTATGCTTGCTGCTGGCGCCGATTCTGTATGTCGGCTCGGCTGCCGCCGACGAGCCCGATCTCTTCGCGCATCCGCCCGAGCTGGAAGCGGACGTGCGCTTCTGGATCCGGGTCTACACCGAAGTAACGACCGACCAAGGTCTTATCCACGACGACTGGAATCTGAAGCTCGTCTACGAGGTGCTGCGATTTGACCCGGCGTCCTCGCCGGCGCAGCGGGAGCGCCGCGTCGCCGAGGCCAAGACTCGTTATGCGGTGCTGTTGCGCCGCTTCGCCGCCGGCGACACCACGGATCTGACCCCGCATGAGCGGCGCATCCTGCATGCCTTCGGCGGGAAGGCGACGTCGCGCGACTATCTGGATGCGATCGAGCGCATCCGCTTCCAGCTCGGGCAGGCCGATCGTTTTCATGAGGGCTTGATCCGCGCCGCGGCCTGGGAGACGCACATCGCCCGCGTGCTCAAGCAGCACGGGGTGCCGGAGGAGATCGCGGCGCTGCCCCACGTCGAGTCTTCCTTCAACCCGTTCGCGTACTCGAAAGTCGGCGCGGCGGGGCTCTGGCAGTTCATGCCCTCCACCGCGAAGCGTTTCATGCGGGTGGACAGCATCGTCGACGAGCGCCTGGATCCTTATAGCGCCACGGAGGCGGCGGCGAACCTCATGCTCTATAACTACCGGCTGCTCGGCACCTGGCCGCTGGCCGTCACGGCCTATAACCACGGACCGGGGGGACTGCGGACCGCACAGGACGAGCTCGGCACGAACGACATTGCCGTGATCGTGAAGCGCTACCAAGGCTCGACGTTCGGCTTCGCTTCCCGCAACTTCTATGTCGCGTTCCTCGCCGCGCTCGAGGTGGACCGCAACGCGGAGAAGTATTTCGGCCCGATCGCGCGGCTGCCGGATACGGAAAACACGCCGGTGCAACTCCCCGATTACATCGCGGTCAGCGCTCTAGGCAAGGCTTTCAAAGTCGACATGGGTGCGCTCAAAGTCCTGAATCCCGCGCTGCGCCCGCCGATCTGGAGCGGCTCACGGCTGGTGCCGCGCGGTTATGCGCTGCGTCTGCCGGGCGCGCAGTCCGAAGCGGATATCACCGCAGCCTGGTCACGAGTACCGACCTCGCAACGTTACCTCGCGCAACGCAACGACGGCGCGCACCGCGTGCGCCGTGGCGAGACGCTGGCCGGCATCGCGGCGGCGAGCGGTATGAGCCTCCCCCGGCTGGTGGCTGCAAATGGCTGGAATACCGGGCATACGATCACGCGTGGCGATGTCGTACGGATCCCGCTGCCACCCACGCGGGCGGAGGCCGCCGGTGAGGTGCCGGCTGCCGCGGCTCTTGCCGAGATCGCGGCCGCGGCCGGCGCGCCGCAGGCGACGCACGCTGCAGCGGAGCCCGAACCGGCAGCAGCCGCTCCGCCACCGGTCGCGCCGCCGCCCCGTGAGCCGGTCTCGGCGCGACAGACGCAGAGCGCGGCCCTTCTGCCGGCGGGTCCGCCCACGGGATCCTCGGACACGACGGATTACGGCGTGGGGCCCGGCGATACGGTGGTCGTGCAAGTCGCAGAGACTCTCGGACATTTCGCGGACTGGAGCCACGTGGGCAGCCAGGAGCTGCGAACGTTGAACAAGCTGCACAAGGATGCCGGGGTGCGCGTCGGGCGCAAGATCAAGCTCGATTTGTCCAAAGTGAGCGCCGCCGATTTCGTCGCCGCGCGCCGCGAGTATCACCATCATCTGCAGGAGGAGTTCTTCGCCGCTCACCGCATTGCCGGCACCGAGACCTACGTGGTGAAGCACGGCGAATCGCTCTGGACCATTGCGCAGCAACGCAACGACATGCCGGTCTGGTTGGTGGCGCAGTACAACCCCGACGTGAACTTCAACGACGTACGCCCGGGCACGCAGATCACGCTGCCACGGGTCGAGGACATCAATCGTGAGTGAGGCCCGGCGGTGTCACCCTTGCGAGCCGCTCCCGTGCGGCTAGTAGCCGCGGGCGTGCAGGAAGCGCGTGAGAGTCTCGTGCGCATCCGGCGCGGCGGCGAAGCGCACGGGCGTACCGGCCGCCTTGAACACGAGCTCGATATCGCGGCTCGAGGCCATGCGTTTGAGGGTATCGAGATCGAGCTCGAAATAAGCGGTCTGTCCCCAGGAGGCGACCGGGCGGTAGGGGCCGCGCGTCGCGGCCGGCGGCTGCTCGAGCTTGAGCGGCTGCCCCCTGCCATCGAGCGCGAGCACGACCGTGCCCGGTGTCTTGATATCGTCGAACTGCCAATCGTTCGCCGGCACGAGGTGCACCCACAGCCCATAGGTGATGGCGCCCATGTTGTCCCACTCGACCGGGCCGAGATAGGCAAAACTCACGTGCGGCTCGGGCGTCATCGCGGACTGCCCGCCCTGCACGAGCTCGAGGGGCTTCTCCAGGGATCCGACCGTCATGCCGGTGTGCTCGTCGAGCGATTCGGCCGGCTTGATCGAGCCTTCGGAACCGCAGCCCGGCAGGAGCGCGAGACTCAGGTAAAGGATGACTGCAATGTATGGACGAGGCAGGTGACGCATGCGCGTATTATATCCAGTCCGTGAGGTGCGGCCGATTCTGGGCCGGCGTCGACGCGGTATACTTTCGTGGATGCTCGGTGTTCCTTGGCTACAATCCAGTTTCCGCGTTTTCTCGGTAGGGTTCGTGCTCGCCGTCTGTCTCGCGGCCTCGGTTCGCGCAGACCAGATCGCGGCGGCGGACCGTGTGGTCGTTCGAAAGTCCGAGCACAAGCTGTACTTGTACAGCGGCGATCGTCTGCTCGGGTCCTACCAGGTCAAGCTGGGCCTCGCGCCCGTCGGCCAGAAGGAGCGCGAGCACGATTTTCGAACGCCGGAAGGACACTATCGTCTGGAGCGACGCAACACCCGCAGCGATTTCTTCCTGTCCATCCAGGTCTCGTATCCCAACAGGGACGACGAGGTGCGGGCGCGCCAGCACCGTTGGCAGCCGGGTGGATTGATCATGATCCACGGCCTGCCGAATTACTTGAAGCATCCGGCCGATTACTATGCCTCGAATGACTGGACCGACGGCTGCATCGCGCTGTCCAACTCCGACATGGTCGAGGTCTGGATGCGCACCCAAGACAACATTCCGATAGACATCTATCCGTAGCAATGCGAGCCGCGTGAGAACCGCCGTCTTATCGTCCGACATGGTGGATGCCCGGGTCGCGCCCAAGGGGAGCCTCGAGCACCTCTCGCAGCAGGAAATCGCAAAGCTTCTCGATTCGGGTCAGGGCGGACTCTATCCGCTGTTTCGAAAATGCGCGTTGGCCGTGTTGAGCTCCGGCAGCGATCTGGACGATGCGCGGGCTATTTTCGAGAAGTACAAGGACTTCGATCTGCGCATCGTGCGCCGTGCCTGGGGCATCAAGCTCGAGATCAAGAACGCCCCGGCGTCCGCCTTCGTCGACGGCGAGATGATCCGCGGCTTGAAGGACCACCTGTTTGCCGTGCTGCGGGATGTCGTGTTCATCTCGAACGAAATCATGGAAAGCGGCCGCTTCGATCTGCGGTCCTCGTCGAGCATCACCAACGCCGTGTTCCACATTTTACGCAACGCCCGGGTGTTGGAGCTGCAGACCCGCCCGAACCTGGTCGTGTGCTGGGGCGGACACGCCATACGCCGGGTCGAGTACGACTACACCAAGAAGGTCGGCTACGAGCTCGGACTGCGCAGTCTCGACGTGTGCACGGGCTGCGGCCCCGGAGCGATGAAGGGGCCCATGAAGGGCGCCACCATCGGCCATTCGAAGCAGCGCATCGTCAACGGCCGATACCTCGGCGTCACCGAACCCGGAATCATCGCGGCCGAGTCGCCGAATCCCATTGTCAGCCAGCTCGTGATCATGCCGGACATCGAGAAGCGCCTCGAGGCGTTCGTGCGTCTGGGTCACGGCATCGTGATTTTTCCGGGCGGGGCGGGCACGGCGGAGGAGATCTTGTACCTGCTGGGTATTCTGCTCGATCCCGCGAACATCGACATGCCGTTCCCGGTGGTCTTCACGGGCCCGGCGGATTGCGAGGATTATTTCCGCCAGATCCATAACTTCATCGGAGCGACCCTGGGCGAGACTGCGCAATCTCGCTATCGCATCATCATGGACGACCCGGCCGAGGTGGCGCGGGCCATGGTGCACGGGCTTGCGGAAGTTCGTGACTACCGACGGCGCCAGAGCGACTCCTACGGCTTCAACTGGCTGCTCAACATTCCCCTCGAGTTCCAGCTTCCCTTCGAGGTGACGCACGAATCGATGCGGTCACTGCGTCTCGACCGGCAGCAGCCCGTGCACGAGCGTGCCGCCAATCTGCGCCGCGCCTTCTCGGGCATCGTGGCGGGCAACATCAAGGAATACGGCATCAACGCGATCGAGCGCTACGGCCCGTTCGAGCTCCGCGGCGAGCCCTCGATCATGGAGCCGCTCGATGCGCTGCTGCGCTCGTTCGTGGCCCAGCGGCGCATGAAATTCACCGGCGCGGAATACACCCCCTGCTACAGACTCGTGGCATGAACGAGCCCTTGCGCATCCGCTACCGGTTCGACCTCCCCGACGGATCACAAAAGACGCTCGAGTTCAGCTTCGACCCGACGACTTTCAAGCTGCAGAACCCCGCGCCCGCGGATCCGCCGTTCTGGACCGAGCTCAAGTTCAACCGCTGCGCCAACTGTCCGCTCAACGAGCAGCAACACCCTCACTGTCCGGCCGCCCTGCAGATGGCCTCCGCGCTCGAGCCTTTGAAGGCCCTGGTATCGTTCGACACGGTGGGCGTGACCGTGCTGCAGTTCGAGCGCAAGGTCTATGCCGAGACGACCGTCCAGCAAGCCATGAGCTCGGTGTTCGGACTGATCATGGCGACCTCCGGGTGCCCCTGGACCGACCGCTTACGGCCGATGGCGCGCTTCCACGTGCCGTTCGCGGGCGAGACCGAGACGCTCTATCGCAGCGTCTCGATGTATCTGCTGTCGAAAGAGTTCGTATCCCGCGACCAGCGTGCCGCGGACGGCGGCGGATTCGCGGGACTCGAGGACCTCTACCGGAATCTGCATGTGGTGAATCGGGATATGTCGCGCCGCTTGGGCGCCGCGGCGACCACCGATCCGGCGCGCAACGCCTTGGCGCTGCTCGACTCGTTCACGCTGTTGCTGCCGGCTGCGCTCGAGCGCTCGCTCGACGAGCTGCAACCGCTGTTCTCGGGCTGGCAAACCCCTTAGTTTTCGGCCATTTAACTTACCGCGACGGTCTGTGAGATGCGCATCCCAATGCGCACTTCGACCGGCGGACGGCCCCCGCTCCCGTGTGACACAGTTACTGCCGTACGAGGCGTCGCACCCGTAACGTCGTGGACAACCGAGGGACATGATGAGCGATCCAAAAAATCCAAGTCGATACACCGGAGTTGACCGCCGCGCGCCGCGCATTGAAGTGGGGCCCAATGGGCTGCCGCTGCCGCGCGAAGCGTACAAGCCCGGTGGCCGTCATGCGGCGATCACCAACACCCTCTACAGCTGGCACAGCTACAAGAACTGGGCCGACAAGGTGCGGGGCAACTGGGAAGAGAAAAAGTAGCGCCGGGGGCGCCCAGCCGCGGGCGGACCAGCCCGGGGCGCGCAGCCTCAGGCGGTCTCGGGCAGGGAATTGATGCCTGCGCCGGGCCGCGCCAACCCCTCCTTCGCCTTCAGCCACTCGAGCAGTGGAGTCCAATCCGCGAGATCCTGAGCCACCAGGTGATGCTTCATCTCGTGAAGGCCCACGCCTTGCTCGGCGGCACGCACGTAATTCTGCGAATCGCGCAAGGTGGCGATCACGGGAATCCGCAGCGTCTCGAGGAAGCGCATCAGGGACTGGTAGATGACGGTGTTGCGCCGGACGCGGTTGGCAATCACGCCGATGCGGTTCTCGTCGCGCCGCACCTTCGCGATCAGCAATAAATCGGCGATGCATCTCGAGCACGCGTGAATGTCGATGTCCGACGGCAGCACCGGCACGATGATCGCATCGGCGCTCTTGGTCATCTCCGGCATCTGCTGTGCCGGGACCGCGGCGGGTGTATCGACCACCACGTGAGCGGCGTCGGCGGGTACGCGCATCTGCCAGGCGCGAGTCATGCGGTTGTTGCGTTCGAACGTCGCGATGCCGTGTATGAAGGCTTGCTCCGGCTTGCGCTTCTTCAGCCAGCGGGTGCTCGAGCCCTGAGGGTCCTCGTCGGAGAGCAGGGGATGGTCGCCCTGACTCGCGAAATAACTGGCGAGATTGGTGGCTATCGTCGTTTTACCCGAGCCCCCTTTGGGGTTCAGGACGAGAATGCGCTGCATTGGCGACAGAGCCTACGCAGGCGACCTCGCCCTGGCAAGTATGTGACTCCACTCACGGCTCCGGCCGTTACGAGCGGCTTATGCTCCCCCGCATGGAGTGGGTATTGCAGGTCGCCGATGAGGTGGACGACGTGCTCGGGCTGTTGCGGCACGGCTGGCTCGGCGTCGCCGCCGGGCTCGACTCGCGCATGCTGGCCGGGGCGGGAACCGCCGTGGCCTTGGCCGGATGCACGCTCGGCGCCGAGCCCGTACTGCTCGGCGTGACGGCGATCACCGCCAACCTGGCCGCTCTCGCCGAGATCCGCAGCGTTCGCCGAGCCGCCCGCACTTGAGACTGCGCGCGGCCGGAGGCTGCGCGCCGCACCTGAAATCCTTTACCATGCGCGGATGGCATACCTCTCACGGCATCTTGTACCGGTTGCAATCGTTTGTGCGGTCGCAGGCGCGTTGTTCGGTTGCAAGCCTGCGTCGAATAACACACCAGCCGCGAGTGCAGTGAACAGCCTCGAGTCGACCGATCTCGCGCATGGCGCGGGCGCCGCGGTCGCTGCCGGGCAATATGCCATCGTGCAATACACCGGCTGGCTGTACGAGCCGTCGGCGCCGGACCACAAGGGCAAGGAGTTCGACAGCTCGTTGAAGAGCGGTACACCGTTCCGCTTCCAGTTGGGCGCCGGCCAGGTGATCAAGGGATGGGATCAAGGTGTCGCCGGCATGCAGATCGGCGGGAAGCGCCGGCTCGTCATCCCGCCGGACCTCGCGTACGGCGACCGCGGCGCGGGCGATGTCATTCCACCCGGCGCAACCCTCGTGTTCGACGTGGATCTCGTAGGGATCGAGTGACCCTCGTGTGACCATTGAGGGGCGCGAGCGTCTCGCAATTCCAGGCCCCACCGGAGTTCTCGAGGCGATCGCCCACGAGGCTGAGGGCACTGCGCAGCCGCTGTACGCGATCGTGTGCCATCCGCATCCCCTGTACGGCGGCACCATGGACAACAAAGTCGTCTACACCGTCGCGCGCGCACTGCAAACCTCGGGCGTTGCCACCCTGCGCTTCAACTTCCGCGGCGTCGGGGCGAGCGCGGGCAGCTACGATGAGGGCGCGGGAGAGACACGGGATGCGGCGGCCGTGGCGGACTTCGGCGCGGCGCGCTGGCCGGGCCGGCGTCTAATCCTGGCGGGGTTCTCGTTCGGCGCCTTCGTTGCGCTGCGCCTGGCGCTCGCCCGCGATACGGCGCGGCTGATCACCGTGGCGCCGCCGGTGGGACGGTTCGACTTTTCCGAGTTGCGCGCGCCGGCGTGCCCGTGGCTCGTGGTGCAGGGCGATGCGGACGATGTGGTGGATCCGAGCACCGTGATCGCCTGGGTGACGCGCCAGGATCCCAAGCCGGAGCTGCGGGTCGTCCCCGGAGTGGGGCACTTTTTCCACGGTCATCTGGCCGAATTGCGCGACGCCGTGATCGAGACACTCCGGAGCGGCTGACTCCCAACCGCTCCGGATGCGGGAATTCGCCTAGTTCACCATTTCCTTGAGAGTCTTCAGCGCGGCGATGCGCACCTTCTTGCTCGCCGGCTTGGCCTTGAACATCATCTTCTCACCGTTGAACGGATTGATGCCTTCGCGCGCCTTCGTGGCCGGCTTCTTCACCACTTTCATCTTCAGCAACCCGGGGAAGGTGAACAGCCCATGGCTGCGCAGGCTCTTCTTGATGGCGCCGGAAAGCGAGTCAAATACGGCTCCGACCTGCTTCTTCGAGAGCTCTGTTTCCTTCGAAATGGTAGCGAGAATTTCAGACTTGGTCGGTGCTGCATTCTTTTTCGCCATATTAAATCTCCTGCTGTTGTTTGCGTACGCGGGTACTCGATCCCCACAATTTCAACTCGGCGCCGAAAATAACATAGAAAAAAGCCGATGTTTAGCGCAATCGCGAAAAAATTTCGTGCACGCGAGCGTCTGCGAGCCTGGTTTTTAAGGGCTCCGCGTCGTTCAAGCTGCACCGGCCGATCGCGCGGGAGCACGAAGACTCTACATTTCAGGCACGTAGCGCCGCATGTTCAACGCAGTAATATCAACAGCGCACCGATCGCGATCGACACCCAGAGGAACGAGAAGTCGATCTGACCGATCGGTGGGATCACGCGCCGCACGCGGCGCAGGATCGGCTCGCACAGCTGTGCAAGCAAGCGGATGCCCGGCGCGTAGCCGCCCGGCGACACGAAAGTCGCGATCCAGTACAGCAGCATCGCGAACAGGTAGATCTTCAACACCATCTCGAGCAGCTCTCTCAGGGTGATGAGCGTGAAGCTCGGCGGATCGACGAGCCAGAGGCCCTGCAGCGCAAACAGCGCCTCGGTGTGCAGGGCCGCGATCAGCAGGATGGACACGATGGTGGCCGTGTCGATCTTGCCGATGGGCGGCAGGAGCCGCCGCAAGGGGCGAATCAGCCAATTGGTGACGCGCACGATGGCATCCGCCATCGGATCGCGAAAATCGGCCCTGACGAGCTGGAATAGAAAGCGCAGCACGAACGCCAGCAGCAACAGCCAGAGCAACATGTCGACGATGAATCGGATCGCTTCCATCGGCGCGCTTCCTCTAGGGACTGCCGAACTCGGCGGCGAGCTCGGCGGAACGGCGATCCGCCGCTGCGACCGCGTGGGCCACGGTGGCGCGCAGACCCGCGGCATCGAGCACGGCGAGCGCCGCAGCCGTCGTGCCGCCCTGCGAGGTGACTTGCTCGCGCAGCACCGCGAGCGGCTCGTGGGACTCCCGCGCCATGCGTGCGGCACCATAGGCGGTCGCCAGGGTCAGCTTATGCGCGATGTCGTTCGGCAGCCCGCGCTCGTGCGCGGCCGCCTCCAGCGCCTCCATGAACAAAAAAAAGTACGCCGGGCCCGAGCCGGACAGGGCGGTCACTGTATCCATCTGGGACTCGTGCTCCACCCAGACCGTCGCGCTGACGGCGGCCATGATGGACTCCGCCAACGCTCTACCGGCGGCACCGACGCCCGGCGGGGCGTACAAGCCGGTGGCGCCGAAGCCGCTCAGCGCCGGCCGATTCGGCATGGTGCGCACGATGGGGATGTGGGGGCCGAACCAGCGCGACAGCGCCGCATGCGGTATGCCGGCGGCGACCGAGATGAGCAAGGGCTTGGCGATCTCGAGGGTGGGCTTCAGCGCGAGGCACACGGGGCGCATCTGCTGCGGCTTCACCGCGAGGATCACCGCTTCGGCGCCCGCCGCTGCGCTCGCGTTGTCGGGCGCGCGCAAGACCCCGTAGCTCCGTACCAGCCGCTCGAGCTGCTCCGCGCTCGGGTCGGCGACCACGATGCGACCGCTCGGCAATCCCTGCCGGATCAGGCCGCCGATGAGCGCGGCCGCCATGTTGCCGCCGCCGATGAATGCAAGTCTGCGTATGTCGATCATGTGCGCTGCGTCTCCTTTAGCGGCTACCGAACAGCGCCGTGCCGATACGCACGTGCGTCGCGCCTTCCGCGATGGCTGCCGGGAAATCGGCGCTCATCCCCATGGACAGTGTATCCAGCTCGAGGCCCTGCGAGTTCAGCTCCTCGAGGTGCCTGCGCAGCCGCGCGAACATCGCGCGCTGCGAGGACTCGTCGGGCAGCGTAGGCGGCAGACACATTAGACCGCGGAGCTTGAGCCGCGGAAGCTCCGCGACGGCCTGGGCGAGCCCGGGGAGCGCTGCCGGCTCGACGCCCCCCTTGGCGGGCTCATCGACCAGGGCCACTTGAATGCAGACGTTCAAGGGCGGCGCATGGAAGGGCCGCTGGTCCGACAGGCGCCGCGCGACACTCATGCGGTCGAGGCTGTGGACCCAGGTGAAGCGTTCCGCCACCGGCCGGGTCTTGTTCGACTGCAGGGCTCCGATGAAATGCCAGCGCACGGGGAGGCTGGCGAGCTCGTCCATCTTGCCGAGAGCCTCTTTCACATAGTTTTCGCCGAAATCCGTGACGCCCAACGTGGCGGCCGCCCTCACATATTCGGCAGCCTTGTCCTTCGTAACCGCGACCAGAGTCACGGAGGCGGGGTCGCGCCCCGCCATCTCGGCAGCGTGGGCGATTTGAGCGCGGATGCGGTTCACCGGAGCCGTCAAATTCTGCGGGCCAATTAACATATTGGGTAGGGATACCCTCTTATATACTGACTAGTGGTCGAAGAGGGCCGAACTGAGGAGCCGTAAATGGCGGTTGATATTGCGCAGCTTCTCGCCTTTGCGGTGAAGAACAACGCATCGGACCTGCATCTCTCGGCGGGCGTGCCGCCCATGATTCGTGTAGACGGCGACATGAAGCGCGTCAATATGCCGGCGCTGGTGCATAAGGAAGTGCACAGCATGGTGTACGACATCATGAATGACAAGCAGCGCAAGGCCTTTGAAGAGTTCTTCGAGACCGACTTTTCATTCGAGATCCCGAAGCTCGCCCGCTTCCGCGTGAACGCCTTCAATCAGAACCGCGGCGCGGGCGCCGTGTTCCGCAACATTCCCTCGACCATCCTGTCGTTGGACGAGCTGAATGCTCCCAAGACTTTCAAAGACCTATGCATGCTGCCGCGGGGACTCGTGCTGGTGACCGGCCCGACCGGATCGGGCAAGTCCACCACGCTCGCCGGCATGGTCAATCACTGCAACGACAATCGCCCCGACCATATCATCACCATCGAGGATCCGATCGAGTTCGTGCACGAAAGCAAGCGCTGTCTCGTCAATCAGCGCGAAGTGCATCGCGACACGCTCGGGTTCACCGAGGCGCTGCGCTCGGCATTGCGCGAGGACCCCGACGTCGTGCTGGTGGGCGAAATGCGCGACTTGGAGACCATCCGCCTGGCGCTCACCGCCGCCGAAACCGGGCATCTGGTGTTCGGGACGCTGCATACGAGCTCGGCTGCCAAGACCATCGATCGTATCGTCGACGTGTTCCCGGCCGCCGAGAAGGATATGGTGCGCGCAATGATGTCGGAGAGCTTGCGAGCCGTGATATCCCAGACCCTGATGAAGCGCGTCGGCGGCGGACGGGTCGCGGCGCATGAGATCATGATCGGTACCCCCGCTATTCGTAACCTGATTCGCGAGGGCAAGATCGCGCAGATGTATTCCGCCATCCAGACCGGCGGCGCGCAGGGCATGCAGACTCTCGATCAATGCCTTCAGGAAATGGTGCAGAAGGGTGTGGTGAGCCGCGAAGAGGCCAAGTACAAGGCGCAGAACAAGGACAGCATCTAACAGGACCCACCATGGACCGCGAACAATCGATACGTTTGATGCAGGACCTGCTCCGGCGCATGGTCGAAAAGAAGGGGTCGGATCTATTCATCACCGCCGGATTCCCGCCCGCCATCAAAGTCGATGGCGAGATCCGGCCGCAGTCGGATCGCTCGTTGAGCGGCGAGCAAAGCGCGAGCCTGGTGCGCGCCATCATGAACGACCGGCAGACAAAGGAGTTCGACGCTTCCAAGGAGTGTAATTTCGCGATCGCACCCCCGGGAATCGGCCGCTTCCGCGTGAGCGCGTTCGTGCAGCAGGGGTTCACGGGAGCCGTGCTGCGAACGATCAACGCGAAGATCCCGACGCTCGAGGAGCTCGAGCTGCCGCCCGTCTTGAGGGAAGTGGTGCTTTCCAAGCGCGGCTTCGTGCTCCTGGTAGGAGGCACGGGATCGGGAAAATCCACCTCGCTCGCCGCCATGGTCGGCTACCGCAACGAGAAGACGCGCGGCCACATCGTGACCATCGAGGACCCTGTGGAGTACGTGCACGCCCATAAAGGTTGCGTGGTCACGCACCGCGAAGTCGGCGTCGATTGCGAGAGCTGGCATCTCGCGCTCAAGAACACGCTGCGTCAGGCGCCCGATGTGATCCTCATCGGCGAGATCCGCGATCGCGAGACCATGGAGTACGGCATACAGTTCGCCGAAACGGGTCACCTCGTGCTCGCCACCTTGCACGCGAACAGCTCGAACCAGGCGCTCGATCGCATCATCAACTTCTTTCCGGAGGAGCGCCGCGAGCAGCTGCTCATGGACCTCTCGCTCAATATCCGGGCGCTCATATCGCAGCGCCTCATTCCGCGCGAGGCCGGCACGGGGCGCATCGCCGCCATGGAGATCATGCTCGCCTCGCCGCTCATCTCCGACTTGATCTTCAAGGGAGAGGTCGCCAAGATCAAAGACGTCATGTCGCGTTCCAACCGTCTGGGCATGAAGACGTTCGATCAGGCGCTGTTCGATCTGTACGAGGCGGGCCTCATATCCTACGAGGACGCCCTGCGCAATGCCGACTCGAAGAACGAGCTGCGGCTGCGCGTGAAGCTCGAGAGCAAGCGCGAGATGAAGAACCCCGAGGACGGGGGCGCGTCGCTGCAGATTCTCGAGGAAGAGGAAGGACAGGTGTTCTAGCGCATGATTCCCGCCTCAACGTCGCCGGCTCAGGTGATGAACACCAAGCCGCTGTTCAAGCTCATGGTCGAGAAGAAGGCCTCGGACCTTTTCTTCAGCTGCAATGCGCCCGTGAAGATCAAGATCGAGGGCAAGATCTTCCCCGTGAACAAACAGGTATTGAGTCCCGAGACGGTGCGCCAGGCGGCGCTCGGACTCATGACCGCCGAGCAGATCGAGTACTTCAACGAAGAGCTGGAAATCGACTTCGCGCTGTCAGAGCCCGGGCTTGGCCGCTTCCGGGTGAATGTGTTCTACCAGCGCGGCTATCCCGCCATGGTGCTGCGTTACATCACCGCGGAAATGCCCCGGCTCGAGGACCTCGGCATGCCGGAGATCTTGAAAGAGCTGGTGATGCTGAAACGCGGGCTCATCCTGATGGTGGGCGCGGCCGGCGCGGGCAAGTCGACGACGCTCGCCGCGATGATCAATCACCGCAACGAGACCTCGTCGGATCACATCTTGACCATCGAGGATCCGATCGAGTTCTTGCACTCGAACAAGAAGTCGATCGTGAACCAGCGCGAGGTTGGAATCGACACCAAGTCGTTCGCCCGCGCGCTGCGCAGCGCCGTGCGCGCGGCTCCCGATGTGATCCTCGTCGGCGAGATCCGCGACCGCGAGACCATGGAAGCGGCCCTCGCCCTCGCCGGCACCGGCCATTTGTGCATCGCCACGTTGCATGCCAACAATTGCGCGGAAACGCTCGACCGCATCATCAACCTGTTCCCGCAGGACCAGCACACGCAGATCTTTCTGGATCTGTCGCAATACCTGCGCGCCATCCTGTCGCAGCGCCTCGTCGTGTCGAAGACGGGCTCGCGCGTCGCCGCCTCGGAAGTGATGGTGAACACGCCGCACATCTCGGAGCTCATCAAGAAGGGCGACGTCGTCGGGGTGAAGGAAGCGATCACCACCGGTACGGAGCGCGGCATGCTGAGCTTCGATGCTTCACTCTACAATCTGATGCGGGAAGGCCGCATCGACCTCGAGGAAGCGCTCGCCAGCGCCGACTCGCGCACCAATCTCGAAGCGAAGATCAATTTCGGCTGAAAGGCCGCCGCGCCGCTAAGGTTGGCCGGCCGCGGGGGCTGGCGTGTCGCCAAGGTCAGCCGGCCGCAGCTTGTCCGGGTGCCGCCGCCGCGCTCGAGGCCTCCGCGCCCGACCGGCACAGCACCAAGTTCCCCTCGAGCTCGCGCGTGCTCACATCCCAGCCGAAACGCAGCGCATGCTGCCGGCAGCTTTCCGGATCGAGTGTGAGCGCACGCAGCGCCGCACGGTGTAGATCCGTGTCGAGCGCCCCGGTGAGGCCGTCGGTGATCACGTCGATCGGCCCGGTGACGGGATAAGCGGCCACCGGTACCCCGCAGGCCATGGCCTCGAGATTCACCAGGCCGAAGGTGTCCGTGCGGCTCGGGAACACCATGATGTCCGCCGCCGCCAGATAGCGTGCGAGGTCCTCGGCAAAATGATAGCCGGCGAACCGCACGTCCGGGTATTGCGCCTCGAGCCGCGCGCGCTCGGGGCCGTCGCCGACAACGATCTTGCTGCCGTGCCAAGGCATCTTGAGAAAAGCCTCGATGTTCTTCTCGACGGCGACGCGCCCGACATAGGCGGCCACCGGGCGCGGCAGGTCGAGGAAGTCCTTCGGCCCCGGCTTGAACACGTCGGTGTCGACGCCGCGCCGCCAGGTCACGATATTCTTGAATCCGCGCGACTCGAGGTCGCGCCGCACCGTCGGGGTCGAGACCATGCAGCGCACGCCGGCGCTGTGGAACCAGCGCAGCGCCCGGTAGGAGGCGGGGAGCGGAATCGGGAATCGCGCCCGCAGATATTGGGGAAACTGCGTGTGGTAGGACGTCGTGAAACGCAACCCGCGGCGTACGCAATACCGCCGGGCCGCGATCCCGAGCGGTCCCTCCGTCGCGATGTGCAGGCACTGGGGTGCGAAGGCACTTACGGCGCGAGCCACGCCGCGGCCGGGAAAAAGCGACAGCCGGATCTCGGGATAGGTGGGACAGGCGATGTTACGGAAGTCCCGCGGGGTGAGCATGCGCACTTCATGGCCGAACCGGCCGAGCCACGCCGCTGTCTGAGCCAATGTCTGCACGACGCCGTTGGTCTGCGGAAACCATGCATCGGTGACGATCATGACTCTCATGCCGGGAGTGAAGGTTCGCACCGCCCTGTGACGAAGAGATGACCGGCCAGGAAAGCTTTTCTTACAGTCTTGTGTTGTTTTTCACGGCCTTGCGGGTATTTTTTACGGTTCTGCGACGCCCGTGCGCCGTAAAGGCGCGTTTGTAATAGCCTTGTAACGTATTTCCGATATTTGCTACATGGCGATTACGAATGCCGTTTCACTTATTGGAGCCCGCATGCATAAGTTTTTGACGGAACTGCGCACCCAGCGATGGGACGACCACCGCTTCTACCACCACAGCCGCATCAATCAATCGCTGCACCTTTTGAGCGCCGTCAGTTTTCTGGCCGCCTACGTCATGATGTTCAAGGACCCGGTGGCCGCCGCCCTCATAGGCTGGCTGGTGTCCATGGTCAGCCGCCAGTCGGGTCACTTTTTCTTCGAGCCGAAGGGCTACGACGAAGCCAACCAGGTGACGCACCAGTACAAAGAAGAGATCAAGGTGGGATACAACCTGCGCCGCAAGGTCATTCTGCACGCCGTGTGGGCGGCGGTTCCCTTGATCCTCTGGTTGAACCCGACCTTCTTCGGATTCGCGAAGCCCTGGAACGGCGGCGAGGAATTCGTACGCCGCGTGGGCGAGATCTGGCTGTTCCTAGGAATCGGCGCGCTGCTGTTCCGCACGGTGCATCTGTTCTTCCTGCGGGACGTGCAGACCGGCCTCGTGTGGCTGACGAAGATTCTCACCGACCCGTTCAACGACGTGAAGCTCTACTGCAAGGCGCCGCTCTATCTGCTGCGCGGCGAGCTGATCGAGGAGCCCGAGAGCCACGGCGAGCGCGCTTGAAGGATCTCCTTGAGGACGCGTCGACGCAGGGACTTGTTGGTGGTGGCGGGCTCGGCCCACCACCACTGATCCTGTCGCATCGCACGCGCCGCGCCGACGATGCGTTCGGCGACCTCCGCGAAATCCGCCGCCGTGTAATTCAAGCTGAATATCAGCCGCCCCGTGCCCACCCAACTCAGGGCGATGCCCGCCTCGCGTAAGTAGTATTGAAACATCCAGTTGTAGCGCGATGGCTGCGTGTAGCAGATGGTCCATATCGTGGACAGGTTCGCGACCCTGAGGGGGAGATGCTCCGCGCTCAGACGCTCATTCAGACTGCGGGCGCGCTCGTTCCAAACGCCGTCGAGATCGCGATACAGCGAGCGCAGCGGCTCGGCGTCGAGTCGCTCGAGGAACTCACTCATGGCGCCCATCACATAGGGGTGCGAATTGAACGTGCCGCGCGCGAAGCAGATATCCGCGGGCCGATCCTCCCGGAAGCGCCGCATGAATTCGGCCCGTCCGCAGAGAACGCCGACCGGCAGCCCTCCCGCCACCGTCTTGCCGTAGGTGACCATGTCGGCGCGCACGCCGAAATACTCCTGGGCACCGCCGCGTGCGAGCCGGAAGCCTACGAACACTTCGTCGAAGATCAGCACGATGCGCCGCTCGGTGCAAACGGCGCGCAATTTCTCGAGCCATCCCCGATAGCCTTCGCGGTCGAAATGGGCGCTGCGGCCGCTGTCGATGAGAGCGGAATCGCCCGGCGCATTGGCATTCGGGTGCAGCGCCTGCAGCGGATTGACGAGCACGCAGGCGATGTCGCGGCGGCTGCGCAGGACCTTGAGAGATCTCTCGTCCATATCCTCGAGCGTGTAGGTCTCGCGCGCGGCGAGCGGGTTGCCTACGCCCGGCTGCACGTCGCCCCACCATCCGTGATAGGCGCCGCAGAAGCGCACCAGGTGGCTGCGGCCCGTGTGGTAGCGGGCAAGCCGCACCGCCTGCATGACGGCTTCGGTTCCAGACATGTGAAACGAGATCTCGTCCATGCCGGAGATCTCGAGCAAGCGGCGCACGTTGTACTCGAGGACCGGATGATAGCCCCCCAGCACGGGGCCGAGATCACGCACCCGCTCGCTGCCGCGCGCGATGCACTCCTTGTAGAAGTCGTAGCCGAACACGTTCACGCCGTACGAGCCGGTCAGATCGTAGAAACGGTTGCCATCGACATCCGTGATGGTGACACCGGAACTCGATTCCACGAAGGCGCCGACCTTCATGTGCTCGCGCACGAAGCGGCTGAACTGGAAGGGTATGCGATAACGGCTGGTGAACTTGAGATCCGAGATCGCATCGATCACCGAGGCGGTCAGCGCCGCATTCTTCGAGCTCCGCGCTGTGAGCGTGGCCGCGAGCCTCATGAAGGCACCGCGCCGCGCGCCGGCGATCTCTTGCGGCGCTCCGTCGGCCCGAAAAATATGCTCCTCGCCGTACTCGTAGTAGGGAACGAGACCCGCAAAGCGCCGCGCCATCCGCGCGTGGCCTGCGAGCGAGCGGTGCTTGGCGCGCGACAGCTGCAGTCGCACCCACGCCTTGCGCAGCAAAAATACGAGGGCGCAGGCGCCCAGCACGTATCCGATGATGTGATCCGCCACGTTATGCCTCGCTGTGCCGCAATGGCCCGGCGCGCACTTTATTGCAGCCGAGTGACATTGAGATGACTGCCCGCTCCCTGATCGATCGCATCGTTCAGCAGGAAGACATCAATTTCTTCCTGACCAACCGCATTCCACGGCGCCGGCTGACGCAGCTCATGGGTTGGCTGAGCCGGATCGAACAACCGTGGCTGTGCGCGGCCGGCATCTTTCTGTGGCGCCTGTTCACCGATCTCGACCTCGGCGAGGCGGAGCAAACACATTTCAAGAGCCTGCACGCCTGCTTCACCCGGCGGCTGAAGGACGGCGCGCGTCCCATCGACGGCGATGCCGCGCATCTCTCGAGCCCCTGCGATGCTCTGGTGGGCGCGTGCGGCCGCGTAGCCGAGGGTACGGTGCTGCAGGCGAAAGGGTTCCCCTACCCGCTTGCCGAACTGTTGTGCGACGAGGACCTCGCGCACTACTACCGCGGCGGCGAGTTCGCGACTCTGCGTCTCACCTCGAGCATGTACCACCGCTTCCACGCGCCCTACGACTGCCGGGTGGAGCAGATCGACTACATTTCGGGCGACACGTGGAACGTGAACCCGATCGCTCTCAAGCGCATCGAGCGGCTCTACTGCAAGAACGAGCGCGCGGTGATCCGCTGCCGGCTGCCGTCGGACGCCCTGCTCACGTTGGTGCCGGTCGCGGCGATCCTCGTGGCCAGCATCCGCCTCAACTTTCTCGACGTGCGCCTGCATTTGAAGTACCGGGGTCCGCACCGCATCCCGTGCGCCGCAACGCTCACCAAGGGCGAGGAAATGGGTTGGTTCGAGCACGGCTCGACCATTATCGTGCTTGCGCCGCGGGGTCTCGAGCTGTGTGCGCGGTGGCGCGAGGGCGGCAAGATCCGGATGGGGGAGGCGCTCTTCGAAAGCGCACCGGCCGGCTGATCAGAGCGGTCTGCGATGCCGGGTGAGCGTCGCCGCGATCGAGGCGAGCACCGCCATACGCACGGCGACGCCATTGTTCACTTGCTCGCGGATGAGCGAGTGTGGGCCGTCGGCTACTTCGGAAGAAATCTCGACGCCGCGATTCATGGGCCCCGGATGCATCACCAGCACGTTGGGCGAGGCGAGCTTCACGCGTCTCGAGTCCAGGCCGTACTCCTGGAAATAAGCGGCGTCGTCGAGCGAGGCCGCCTGGGCCATGCGCTCTTTCTGAATGCGCAGCATGATGACGACGTCGGCGCCATCGATGCCGTCCTCGACCCGCGTGAAGCGCAGCGCCCCTTGAAACTCGTCCTCCGTGGGCAGGAGCGATTGCGGGGCTACCAGGCGGATGTCCGTGGTGCCCAGGGTCTTCAGTGCGCGCGCCGTGGAGCGCGCGACACGCGAGTGCTTGATGTCACCGACGATCGCCACCTTGAGTCCGCTGAAGCGGGGTTGGTGGCTGCGGATGGTGAGGGCGTCGAGCAGCCCCTGAGTCGGGTGCGAGACGTGCGCTTCGCCCGCGCTGATCACCGAGACGTGCGGGGCGACATGGTCGATCAAGAACTCCGGCATGCCCGCCTCGGAATCGCGGATCACGAAAACGTCGGTGTTCATCGCCTCGAGCGTATAGATCGTGTCGAGCATGGTCTCGCCCTTCACGCGTGAGCTCGACTGCGTGTCCAGGTTGAGGACGTGTGCGCCGAGGCGCCGGCTCGCAAGGTCGAACGAGGCACGCGTGCGCGTGCTCGGCTCGAAGAACAGGTTGGCGAGCGTCATCCCCGCGAGCTCGCGTCCCTCGTAGGCGGGTTGACCCGGAAATCGGCGGTAGCTCTCCGCCCGATCGAGAATTGCGGTCAGCGCTTCGCGGGTCAGGCCGTCGAGCGAGATGAGATGGCGCAGTCCCCCGGCGCCGTCGGTTTGTGCACGCATTCGCGCCTCATGTTATTTGGCTGAACCATCGTTCCAAAATGACCCGGGCCGCTCCCGCGTCGACGTCGCTTTTGGCGACCCGCCGCCTGCGCAGGCCCGACGCCCGGGCTTGCTTCAACCGGTCGAGGGCCTCCATCGAGGAGTAGCGCTCGTCGACGAGCTCGACGGGCAGCGCGTAGCGCGCCGTGAGCGCGCCCGCGAAGCTGCGCGCGCGGGCGGCGGCGGCACTCTCGGAATCGTCGACATTATACGGCAGGCCGACGACCAGCACGGCGGGCCCCCATTCCCGGAGCAACGCGTCGACTGCATCCCAGGGGACGCCTTGGGATCCGCACGCGAGTGTGCGCGCCTGAGAAGCACTGCGGCTCACGGTGTCGCCGCAGGCGACGCCGATACGCCGCAGTCCGAAGTCGAACGCGAGGACGATCTGCGGCGCGGCGGCGCCCGGCGCGCCTGCGCGGGAGGATTGCGCCTCAGGCATTACCGCTGATCGGACTGATGAGCGACAGCTCGATGCCCAGCAACCGTCCGGCCGCCAGCCACCGCGATTCGAACGGCGTATCGAAGATGAGGCGCGAGTCGACGGGGGCGCTCAGCCAGGCATTGGCGCGGATCTCCTCCTCGAGCTGCCCACCGTCCCAGCCCGCGTAGCCGAGTGCAACGACCGCCTCCGACGGACCCTCGCCGCGCGCCATGGCCGCGAGGATGTCCCGCGAGGTGGTGACGTGAATCGAGTCGGACACCTCGAGCGTCGAGTCCCATTGTCCGAAGGCGCGGTGCACGACGAAGCCGCGATCGGTCTGCATCGGGCCGCCGCGCAGCACCTGACGCTCGCGCAATTCTCCTTTCGGCAGCTCGATCTCGAGCTGATCGAAAATCTCGCTCATGCGCATCGACAGGGGCTTGTTCAGGATGAGGCCAAGCGCGCCGCGGGCGGTGTGTTCGCAGATCAGCGCCACGGTTTGCGCGAAATTCGGATCGCCCATCATCGGCATGGCGATCAGCAGCTGGTTCGTCAGGTAATCCGCGTCGCTCATTGGGCCCTCCGCGCGTGCCGCCCTTGAGAGTCTACGGCGATCCACCCGGAGGCGTCTCCTGCGCCGCGGCGCCGGGCTCGGGAGCGGTCTGGGGATCGGCATAGAACACGCTGGAGCCTTGCGCCGCACCATCGAGGAACTGCCACTCGTAGGCAATTTTGATCTCATCGTGCTTGGCGGAGAGCTCGGGCGGGAAGGGATCGTAAGGCGAAGCCAGCTTCAAGATGCGCATTGCGGCCTCGTCGATCTCCGCGTGACCGCTCGAGCGGCGGATGAGGCTCTGCAGGAGCTTGCCGTCGGCACCGATGGTCACTTCGATGACCGGGGTGCCTGAGATCTTGCGCCGGCGCGCGACGCTCGGAAAGTTCATGGTGCCGACCCGCTCGATCTTGCGGCGCCAGCTGTCGAGGTACACGGCGACGTCCGACTCCCGCGTGTCGGCCGCGATCCACAGCTGCTGCTTGGCTTCGCCGCGGATGCGCAGCTGGATACCGTCGTCGTTCGCCGCCATGCCGAGATCGGGCCGGTTCTCGAGGAGCATCGGCAGCTTGGAGGGCTGGTCGTCGGCATTGGCCGCCGCGAAGTACAGGATCTTGGTGGAAGGACCGTGCGTCGCGATGACTTCATCGTCGCCGAGGTCGCTGCCCGCCTGCTGCGCCGCGACCCCTTCGCCGTCCGGGATGCCCGGGCGGTTGGCCGCCATCAGCGAGGAGCGGGGAATGAGGGCGCGCTCGCGCTTCAGCGTATTCCCCGATCCGCTCTGGCTGCGTTGCGCCAGGTAGGCCGCTTTCGGGTTGTTCGCGACGGTCGGAGCCTGGTCGTTCACCAGCACCACTTCGAGCGCCGGCCCGTCGCCCTCGGCCGCGTGGTTGCCCGATGCGGTAAAGGTCACGCCGAGAATGATGATGCCGTGGACCAACGCAGCCAAAAAGCACGTGGTCAGCATGCGGTCGTTCGCCGGCGGCAGGCCGGCTTTCAGTAATTCGTAATTCATCGAGTGTCGAGAATATCGGCGATTGCCCTGATCAGCTTGCCCCCGATGTCGACATCGTGCTTCTTGTTTAGTTCGCGGATACCGGTCGGACTCGTGACGTTGATCTCGGTCACATAGTCGCCGATCACGTCGAGACCCACGAATACCATCCCCGCCGCCTTGAGCTCCGGTCCGATGATCGAGCAGAGCCAGCGGTCGCGGTCGTTCAGCGGGCGGCTGCGCGCGGTCGCTCCCGCGGCCAGATTGCCGCGATGATCGGCAGCGTCGGGCATGCGCTGCAGCGCGTAGGGCACCGGCTCGCCGTTGATGAGGATCACGCGGTTGTCCCCGCCGGTGACGATCTCGGGCAGGTAGCGCTGCACGATCGCATAATGCCGCCCATAATCGGTGAGCGTCTCAAACACGACGTTGCGATTCTTGTCGCCCTCATCGAGCACGAAGATCGACCGGCCACCCATGCCGTGCAGCGGCTTGCACACGGCCTTGCCGTGCTCATGCAGGAATGCGGCCATGGCGTGCATGTCGCGCGTGATCAGGGTCGGCGCGCAGCACTGCGGAAACCACGCGGTGTACACCTTCTCGTTCATGTCCCGCAGGCCCCGCGGATCGTTCACGACCAACGCGCCCTGGAGCTTCGCCCGATCGAGGATGTAGGTGCTGTAGATGTACTCGGTGTCGAATGGCGGGTCCTTGCGCATCAGAATCACATCGAATTCACCCAGTTTAGCGGCGGCGCGCGTGCCGCGAGTGAACCAGTTGCGCAGATCGTCGAAGACCTCGAGTGGCGCGAGGTTGCCCCACGCGACGCCGTCCCGCAGCCAGAGATCGCCGAGCTCGGCGTAGTGCAGCTGCCAGCCGCGTGTCTGCGCCGCCAGCAGGATCGCCAAGGTCGAGTCCTTGGCCGGATTGATGGCCTCGATGGGATCCATGACTACGACCAGCCGGACTTGAGACATGCTCGATCCTCCGCGCCCTCAAAAATTCTTTCGCGCCCAAACGGAGTCTAGCGCAAGCGCACCAAGAGCCCTTAAGTCGAAAACTGTGAACCACGCCTCCGTTGTTTGCCCGACATTGGCTCGAAATGTCGACCTCTTACCGTGGCTAGCAGCCCCCGGATATGTTAAAAAGCCACAAGATTCCAGCACCTACGGGCGCTTCGCGCACGCTAGCCTCCAAGGACTTTGAGGTTCCATGCAGAGCATGATGAGCAACGGAAAGGCGAAACTCGCAGGACTGAAAGTCCTCGTGATCGACGACAGCAAGACGATCCGGCGCACGGCCGAGACGCTCTTAACGAAGGAGGGCTGCGAGGTGTTCACGGCCGTCGACGGTTTCGATGCCCTGTCGAAGATCGCGGACCATCAGCCCGACATCGTGTTCGTGGACATCATGATGCCGCGCCTCGACGGGTACCAGACGTGCTCGCTCATCAAGCACAATAAGGTGTTCAGGCAGATTCCGGTGATCATGCTGTCGAGTAAGGACGGCCTTTTCGACCGCGCCCGCGGCCGCATCGTGGGCTCGGAGCACTACTTGACCAAGCCGTTCACCAAGGACGAGCTCCTCGGTGCGATCGAAGCCCACGTCGGGAAATGACGGAGAATCTTAAGGATGGCGCTCATTCTCATCATCGACGACTCGCCCACCGAGGTGTTCGTCATGCAGAAGGCCCTGGAGAAGCATGGCTTCAAGACCGCCTCCGCGGAGAACGGTGAAGAGGGTATCCGCAAGGCCAAGGCCATGAAACCCGATCTGATATTCATGGACATCGTCATGCCGGGCGTGAACGGTTTCCAGGCGACGCGAATGCTCAACAACGACCCGGAGACGAGCCTGATACCGATCATCATGGTCACCACCAAGGGCCAGGAGACCGACCGGGTATGGGGTTTGCGCCAGGGGGCCGTCGACTATCTGGTGAAGCCGGTTTCCGCCCAGGCTCTGGTCGAGAAGGCTCAGGCCGCGCTGGCCGTATGACGAGCACGGCAAGCGGGAACGACACAAGCCTGAAGAGCTTGCGCGACCGCCCTTTCGAGCTTCTCAAAGAGATGGAGAAGCGCAGCCGGCCGGTCACGGCCGCCGGCGCAGCCGACGCGGCGGAAGGTCGCGAGTGGGTCGGTGTGGCTTGCCGGATGGGCGGGGAGACGTTTTTGATTGCACGAGAGGAAACTCGCGAGGTGTTGGGGTTTCCGGCGGTCATCACCCGAATCCCGGGCGCGAAGAGCTGGGTCAAAGGTCTTGCGAACGTGCGGGGCTCGCTTCTTCCGATGCTGGATCTGAAGCAATATCTTGGGAGCGGTGCGACTCATCCGGGGCGCAACACGCGCATCGTCGTGGTCAACCACCGCGAAATCCCGGCGGGCCTGATTGTCGACGAGGTGCTCGGATTTCGCCGTTTCGCGGAGACGGAATTCGACTCGGAGGCGCCACCCACGGTGATCCGTTGCGAGAGCTACCTCGCAGGGGCTTTCCGCCGCGGCGGAGAGGTGTGGCCGGTGATCAGCCTGAAGAGTCTGGTGGAAAGTCAGAGCTTCCTGCAGGCGGCGAGCTGAATGCGAGCCTCATCATGATGGTCCAGCAACCCGCGCCGAAGAAGAATCTTGCACCGCTGCTCATCGCGGTGATCGCGGGGTGCATCGCGGCCGCCATTCTGCTCACACTGCTCGGACGCTCCGGGGGCGCGGTGGCCCCGCCCGGCGAGCAGCTCGGCCTGGTGATCGAGCGCGTTCCTTTCGAGGCACAGAACGCGCTGCGCGGCGAGCTCGCAAGCTTCGATGCGCTGGCCAAGAGCACCTCGCGCCTGAAGAGCATGACCGCCGGCGGTCTGGGCGCGAAGCTCGAGCCGAACCTCGACAAGCTGCAGGCGGCGGCGGCGAGCGTGTCGCAGGCTCGACCCGCCGTGGAGACCATCGGCACGGCGAACCAGGAGACCCGTGAGCTCGCGCCGAAACTGCTTTCCGAGCTGGGCGACCTTGCGAGTGCCGTGGGCGTGCAGAAGCTCGAGGGGATGAGCCGATATCTCGAGCGCTTCGAGCTCACCGTGCAGCGCGTTCAGCAGGAGCTGAACGGGCTCGCCTCCGGCGTGAACGACGCGGCGCCGACCGCGCAGCGTCTGGCAGACAGTCTCGAATTCCTGAATCAAGTGGTGCGCGGGCTGTCGGGCGAGGAGTCCGGCATGGCGCTGTCGCGGGTTACGGGCGCAGATGCCGAGCAGCGCCTGAAAACGGTCACTCAGCGCAATCAGCAGTTCGCCACCAGTGTACGCAAGGCGATCGGCGTTGCGGAGACGCTGTCGAAGGCGCAGGCCGCCGCGCGGTCGCTGCCTGCGCTCGCAAGCAGCATGACCACGCAGCTCGGCAGTGTGTCCGCCGTGCCGGCGGACACGGGCAGCGGCTACAAGTTTGCGGTGGTGGGTCTGCTCGCGCTGGCCGCGGCAGCGCTCGCGGCGCTGTTCGCCGTATCGCGCAAGTCGACGAGCGCCCGCCGCACCACCGAGCTGCGCGTACGCGAGAATGAGCGCAACCAGGAGGCCATCATGCGCCTGCTCGACGAGCTTTCGAGCCTCGCCGACGGCGATCTCACCGTGCAGGCCACGGTCACCGAGGACATCACCGGCGCGATTGCCGACTCCATCAACTATGCCATCGAGGCGCTGCGCGAGCTGGTCGCCACCATCAACGACAGCGCGATCCAGCTGGACGGGGCGGCCCGGCAGACCCAGTCGGCGGCGGCACACATGGCCAAGGCGAGCAGCGCCCAGTCGCGGCAGATCACGGCGTCGAGCGATTCCATGGTGGACATGGCGGCCTCCATCGAGGAAGTCTCGGGCAACTCGGAGCGCTGCGCGGACGTCGCGCGCCACTCGGTCGACATCGCCCACAAAGGCGGTGACGCCGTGCGTCGCACCATCGACGGCATGAATGCCATTCGCGAGACCATTCAGGAGACCAGCAAGCGCATCAAGCGGTTGGGCGAGAGCTCCCAGGAAATCGGCAATATCGTCGAGCTGATCAACGACATCGCCGAGCAGACCAACATCCTTGCCTTGAACGCTTCCATCCAGGCCTCGATGGCCGGCGAAGCGGGGCGGGGCTTCGCTGTCGTGGCTGACGAGGTACAGCGCCTGGCGGAGCGGGCCGCGAATGCCACCAAGCAGATCGAGGTTCTTGTGCGCACCATTCAGACCGACACCAACGAGGCGGTCGTGTCCATGGAGCGCAGCACGACGGACGTGGTGGGCGGCGCGCTGCTCGCGGAGAACGCCGGCGCCGCGCTCGAGGAGATCGAGCAGGTCTCGAACCAGATCGCGAGCCTGGTGCAGAACATCTCGGCGAGCGCACGCCAGCAGGCCGCGGTATCGGGAAACATTTCGAAGAGCATGCAAGTGGTTCGCGAGATCTCCACGCAGACGGCCGAGGGCTCGACCGCGACGTCGGCCTCGATCGCGAAACTCGCGGCGTTGTCGGCGCAGCTGCGCAAGTCCGTCGCAGGATTCCGGCTGCCCGACTACGGCGCCGGAACGACGACACTCGCGGGCGAGACGGTGGCGGCCGGACACGCGGGCAACGGCAAGCTCCCACCCAGTGCGGGCGGCGGCGCCGCGGGCGCCGGCGCGGCCGGGCCGGGCAATGCCAGCGCGGGCGGCGGCGGTAAGTTACGGAAGGCGAGCGGTGCGGGCGCCCGCGCATAGCGGCGGCCCGTCGACGACCGATGAGCGATATCAGATCTCAAACCTTGCATCTCGTCGCGAAGGAGCTCGCGAGCACCTTGACCGAGGCGCGCTCCGCCCTCGAGTCGTACGCCGAGCGCTCTGATCAGAGCACATTTCTAGAGAAGTGTGCCGACCAGCTGCATCTGGCCCACGGCGTGCTGCGCCTGGTGGAGGTGTACGGCGCGGCGTTGCTGGCCGAGGAAATGGAGCACGTCACCCGCTATCTGCTGACTGCCGGCAACGACCAGAAAAGACACGGCGACGGGCTCGACGCGCTGATGCGCGCCATGGTGCAGCTGCCGACTTACCTCGAGCGAGTGCTGTCCGGCGGCCGCGACCTTGCGCTCGTGCTGCTGCCGCTGCTCAACGACCTGCGCTCGGTGCGCGGCAGCCCGTTGCTGTCCGAGGGCACGCTGCTCCTGCTCAATCTGAAGTCCGACCAGCCGGCCCAACCGCAGCCGCAGGCGCGGGACGAGCAGTCGATCTCCGTGACCCAGTGGGCGAGACGACTGCGACCGCGGTTCCAGGTCGGCTTGCTCGGCTACATCCGCGGCGAGCGCATGGAACAGAATCTCGAGATTCTCGCGAAAGTTGCCGAGAAGCTCGAGCAGGTCGCCACTACCCAGCCGGTATTCCAGCTTTGGTGGGTAATCGGCGCGGTCCTCGAGGGGCTGCGCGCGAACGGCCTGGAGGGAAGCGCCACGCTCAAGAGACTGCTGGGTCAGGCCGACCGGCAGATCAAGCTTCTCTATGAGATCGGCGAGGAGAGCTATTGCGAGGACCCGCCCCTCGACCTGCTGAACAACCTGCTTTACTACGTGGCGCGCGCCACGAGCTCCGACGGCCGGATCGCCGCCGTGCGCGCCTCGTTCAAGCTGGCGGAGATGCTGCCGGTCGACGACTCGATCGAGCAGGAGCGCGAGAGCTTGTCGGCGCCGAGTGTGAAGCTCATGCGCACGGTGGCGGCGGCCATCAAGGAAGACCTCTCGAAGGTCAAGGATGTCCTCGATATCTTCGTGCGCCGCGGCGGCGGCCGGCACGAGGACCTCTTGCCGCAGCTCGATCTGCTCAAGAAGATCAGCGACACCCTGGGCGTGCTGGGCTTGGGCGAGCTGCGCCAGCGAGTCCAGCAGGAGATCGCGGAGCTCGCCGGGAGCCTGCGCGACGGCAACAATCCATCCGAGGCCGCGCTCGTCAAAGTGGCAGGGGTCCTCTTGTCGGTGGAGGACAGCCTGGACGATCAGCTGGTGCGCCTTATCCTGCCGACCGCGGGTCCGGCGGGCAAGGGCGAGGGTGCGGAGGAGCAGGATTTCGAATTCCGGCAGGTGAGCGAGGCGGTTCTGCGCGAGTGCATCGTCAATCTCGCGCGGATCAAGGAAGCCGTCTCGATCGCCGTGCAAAAGCCCAACGAGTTCTCACCTCAGGGGCTCGACAATGTCCCGCAGCTGTTGCGCGGTATCACCGCCGGCTTGTTGATGCTCGGCAAGGGCCGCGCGGTGGAGCTGATGGACGGGATCGGCGCCGAGGTTCGCAAGCTGATCGAGCCGGGGGCGGGCGTTCCCGATGCGCTGCGTCTCGAGCGCATCGCCGATGCGATCGTGAGCATCGAGTACTACATGGAGACCCTGCAGAACGGCCGTGCGGATCCGTGGTACATGCTGGACAACGCCGAGATATGTATTCGGGCGCTGAATGCCGATGCCGCCCCGCGGGTACCGAGCGTCGATCTCCCCGAAGAGTCCCTCTCGGACGCCGATGTCGCAAGAGCCCTCGAGGGCTCGCTGTCGGTAACGTCCGTGCTCGAAGATCGCGTCCTGCGCGCCCAGGCGGCGACTCAGCCGGTCATCAGCCCCGCGGAGGCGGAAGCGGTTGATCCGCAGTTCGTTGAGCTGTTTATCGAAGAGGCCAAGGAAGAGATTGCCTCCATTCAGCGGGCATTCCCGCTGTGGGACCAGAATCCCATGGATCTCGAGTCGCTTGCCTCCCTGCGACGCAGCTTTCACACGCTCAAGGGCAGCGGCCGCATGGTCGGCGCCCGATTGATCGCCGAGTTCGCGTGGGCGATCGAGAATCTGCTCAACCGCATCATCGACAAGACGCTGTCACGCACGCCGGCGATGATGGGGCTGCTGCGCAACGCCGTCGCGACCCTGCCGCAGCTGGTGCACCAACTCGAGCACGGCGGAGAGGTGTCGGTGGAGGCGCTGATGTCGCGCGCGTTCGCCTATGCCGACGGCCGTGAGGCCGACCAAGCACCGCCGGTTCCCGCCGAGGATCGCGACGTGGCGACGACCTCGATTCCGGGGGTGGGCTCGGGGGCGGCGCCCCCCAGGTGCCGCTGAGGGTCGCTGCGCCGCCACCGGTTGCGCCGTCCGCCGTTGCCGCTCGGGCGGCCGTTACCGCGGGCGGCGTGGCGTCCATGGATCCGCAGCTGCACGAGATCTACAGCAAGGAAGTCTCGAGCCACCTCACGGAGATTCGCAGCTATTTGCGCAAGCGCACCGGCCTGCCGGCACCGCACGAGCTGCCGGAGTCCGTATATCGCGCCATTCATACGCTGAGCGGCAGCTCGAAAATGGCCGAGGCGCGCCACGGCATTCGCATCACCGAGCCGCTCAACCACTATATGCGCAAGGTGTTCGACAGCGGCCGCGGTATGTCGGACGCGGCACTGGCCGTGCTCTCGGATGCGGTGCGCGCCATCGACAACGTCGTATCGCACATCAACGAATCGACCGCGTTCTTCGCCGATCAACCTTCGCTTCTCGAGCGCCTGCAGGTGCTCGAGGCCGAGATTGATGTCGAGCTGGCGAAGGTCATCGAGACGAGCGCGTCCGCGATCGTGCCACAACTTGCGCAGCCGGCCGAGGCGCCCGCGCCGGCGTCGTCTGCGGCTGCGACACAGGCGCAGGCCGCAGAGGAACATGCCGCTCCTGAGAAACACGCGGCTGCTGAGGAGCAGGCCGCCGCCCCGGATGAGTTCGATCACGAGATCGCCAATATCTACTGCGAGGAGGCGACCGAGCTGATCGAGGCGGCCGAGCTGTCGCTCACCGCCTGGAATCACGATCGCAAGGACAAGCAGCCCGTCGCGGAGCTGCAGCGCACGCTGCACACGTTGAAGGGAGGCGCCCGCATGGCGGGTATCTCCGCGATGGGCGATCTGAGCCACGAGCTTGAGACGTTGGTGATCGCGATCGACGGCGGCATGGTAACGGGGGACGACCATGCGCATGCGGTGATGCAGGCGAGCCTCGACGAGCTCGCACGCATGCGCGATCTGGTCAGCACCGGTGTACTGCCAGCCTCTGCGCAGGCGTTGCTGAAGCAGATCCGCGACTTGAGCAGCGGAGTCGCGGCGGACGCAGCGCCCGCAACCTCAGCGCCAGCCGCCACCGCCGCCGCGCAGCCCGCGCTTGCGCAGCCGGCGAGGGCGCAGCCGGCCGTCCCGCAGCCCGCAGCTCCGATCCCCTCACCCGCAACGCCGATCACCGGGCGCGCGGTGCCCGCGCCGCCGGCGACCGCGGAGGAATCACAGCCGTCGATGTCGGTGTCCGACGATTCGCTCTCGCAGCTCGAGGTGAGCACCGGACCGGTACTGCCGGGACGCGAGAGTATGCCGGCCGAGCGCGTCGAGATGGCTCGCGTGGATGCGGACCTGCTCGATGCGATGCTGAACAATGCCGGCGAAGTAAGCATCTTCCGCTCGCGCCTCGATCAGCAAGTCAATTCCATCGACTTCAATCTGGCCGAGCTCGCGCGCACGGTGACGCGCCTGAAAGACCAGCTGCGGGCCCTCGAGATCGAGACCGAGGCGCAGGTGCTCAACCGGCATCAGGAGGAGGAGGATCCGCGCCGCGACGACTTCGACCCCCTCGAGCTCGACCGCTACTCCTCGATCCAGCAATACTCGCGCGCGCTGGCCGAGACCTCGGGCGATGTCGCCAGCATCCAGGGAATGCTGGAGACGCTCACGCGGGAGGCACAGAACCTATTGACCCAGCAGGCTCGCACCATCACCGAGCTGCAGAACAGCCTGATGCGCACGCGCATGGTTCCCTTCCAGCGCCACGTGCAGCGGCTCACCCGGCTGGTGCGTCAGGCCGCCAACGACACCGGCAAGCGGGCGGAGCTCGTCGTGCAAGGGGCCGCCGCCGAGCTCGATCGTCAAATGCTCGAGCGAATGGTGCCGCCGCTCGAGCACATGCTGCGCAACGCCGTCGTGCACGGCATCGAGGCGCCCGAGCGCCGCGCCGCGCTGGGCAAACCGGATGTGGGCCGGATCGCGGTCAGCCTGACGCGCGACGGGGCCGAAGTCGTCATCGTGGTGGCCGACGACGGCGCCGGCATCAACGTCAAGCTGATTCGCGAGAAGGCCGTGGCACTCGGGCTCGCCGACCGCCACTCGAAGCTTACCGACGAGGAAGCAATGCAGCTCATCCTCGAGCCGGGGTTCAGCACCGCGGGCCGTGTCACCCAGGCTGCCGGCCGCGGCGTGGGCATGGACGTGGTCGCGACCGAGGTCAAGAAGCTCGGTGGCGGGCTTTTCATCGAGTCGACGCTGGGCACGGGCTCGCGCTTCACGATCCGGCTGCCCTTCACCCTCGCCATCAGTCAAGCGCTCATCGTGCGCGTCGCGGAAGAGGTCTATGCGCTACCGCTCGCGACCGTCGAGGGCGTGGTGCGATTGCCGCGCAACATCGTGGCGCGACACCTCGGCAAGGACTCGCAGCTGTTCGAATACGGAGGCCAAAAATATCGCTTCCAACAGCTCGGTACTTTCGTCGGTCTCGGCGCCACCCGTCTGCCGGAGACGGACGTGTCGATGTCCGTCGTGCTCATCCGCGCAGGCGAGCACTCCACCGCGCTGGTCACGGACGAGCTGGTCGGCAGCCGCGAGATCGTGGTGAAGTCGCTCGGGCCGCAGATCTCGGGCATCCGAGGCATCGCCGGTGCAACCATCTTGGGCGACGGGCGCATCGTCGTGATCTTGGATATGGGATCACTGGTGCGCTCGGAATGGCGCGCGCGGCCCACGGACACCACGGTGCTCGAGCAGCGCGACCGGCGCACCTTCGCCTTGGTCGTCGACGATTCGATCACGGTCCGTCGCGTTACGCAGCGATTGCTCGAGCGCAACGGCATGCGCGTGCTCACTGCGAAGGACGGCGTCGATGCCGTGTCGCTCCTGCAGGACAACCTGCCCGACATCATCCTGCTCGACATCGAAATGCCGCGCATGGACGGCTACGAGGTCGCCGCTCATGTGCGCGGCGATCCGCGGTTGAAGCACATTCCCATCGTCATGATCACGTCAAGGGTGAGTGAGAAACACCGCGCACGGGCTATCGAGCTCGGTGTGGACGATTATCTGGGTAAGCCTTATCAGGAAAGCCAGCTGCTCGACGCGATCGAGCCCCTCGTGAACCGCCGCAGCGCCGTCGCACGGTAGCTCATGTCCGACCTGCGCGACGAGCTCTACAGTTTGCTGGTCCCACTCAGCGGCGAGCGTCTGATCGTTCCCCGGGCATGCGTCGCCGAGGTGATCGGCTATCAACCGCCCGCGCAGATGACCAACGCGCCGCCGTGGTACGCGGGTCTCGTCGTCTGGGGCGGACGCAGCGTGCCGGTGGTGTCGTTCGAAGGCACCCTCGGGCAGCCGCTGCCGATCGTGTCGACCCGCACGCGCATCGTGATATTCCACGCTGCCGCGGGACTCTTGCCCGGCGGCTGCTTGGGCATGATGACGCAAGGCTTTCCACAGCTCGTACGGGTCAATGCGGACGTCATCCGTCCCGACGCCTCGCGCAGCTTCGCGGAACGGGTGCCCGTGATCTGCCAGGTGCGCATGGTGAACGAGACGCCGCTCATTCCGGACCTGGCGCGGCTCGAGCAGATGATCGCGGAAGAGACCTCGGTCATGACCTGAGGGGGGGCGGTCTCGAGCGCGGCTCCCAGCCGTCCGCGAGATCGCCGTAACGGCCCTGTAGCCACGCGAGCGCGGCAATGGCCGCAGTCTCAGTGCGCAGCACGCGAGGGCCCAGCCTCATCGCCTCGAATCCCGCGAGCCGGAACGCCTCGATTTCCTCGTCGTCGAGTCCGCCTTCCGGCCCGATCGCGATGGTTACTTCACCACCGATCGGTGCCGCGCCGCGCGCCTCGGCGCCGGGCTCGAGCAGCAGACGCGTACCGCCGGCAGGCAGCGACCCCAGGTAGTCGGTCAGGCGGCGAGGCGCCTCGACGGATGGTAGACGATTTCGCCCGCACTGCTCGCACGCGCTCACCGCAATCGCCCGCCAGTGCGCGGCCTTCGACTGCGCCTGCGCGGCCTCCAGACGCACCACGCCGCGGCGGCTCTGTACGGGGACGATGCGGGCGACGCCCAACTCGGTCGCTTTCTGCACGATGACATCCATGCGGTCGGCGCGTGCGATGCATTGCACGAGCGTCACGGCGAGCGGCGATTCGCGGTCGACGGCGCGCGCTTCACCGATCGCGACAGCCACCCGGGTGCCGCGGACGCTCTCGACGCTGGCGGGGTACTCGTAGCCGTCGCCGGCGAACACCACCAACTCGTCCCCGATACGCACCCGGAGCACCTTGGCCAGGTGCACGCCCGCCGCGGGAGGCAGCTCGAGACTCAGCCCTTCGCTCAGGGCAGCGTCCACATACACCCGATTCAGACGCACGTCACGGCTCACCGTTCATATCGATGCGATTCTCGCATAAGCTGGGTCCGAGACCTTTCAAGACGGATGACGACGTGCACGTAGACCCTTCAAGCGGAGTGCTGCGCGAGGCGCGCCAGGTGCGCTCGCCGAATTTCGATTCGCGGCCCGCGGGCATCGCCGCCGATCTCATCATCGTGCACGGCATCAGCCTCCCGCCGGGAGAGTTCGGCGGTCCGTGGATCGACCGGCTGTTCACCAACTCGCTGCCCGCCGATGCGCATCCCTACTTCGCGGAGAATGCGGGCAGGCGCGTGTCGGCGCACCTGTGCATACGCCGTGACGGCAGCGTGACCCAGTACGTCGGATTCAACGACCGTGCGTGGCATGCCGGCGTCTCGGAGTACGAGGGCCGGCAGGCGTGCAACGATTTCTCGATCGGCATTGAGCTCGAGGGCGCCGACACCGTCGCGTACGACGCGCGTCAATACCAGGCCTTGGCGGAGGTGGTGGCGGCGCTCTGTCGGGCCTATCCGAGCCTGCGGCCGACGCGTCTTGCCGGGCACAGCGACGTCGCTCCCGGACGCAAGACAGATCCCGGCGTTGCCTTCGACTGGCCGCTCGCGCACCGCTTCATCGCCGCGGCCTGCACCACCGATAAAACATAATCCGGGAGCGCTGAGGGGCTCCCCGATGGCGCCACAGCGCCGCCTGGTTTGCGTGCATTAGGTTTGGGTGCACCGTGATACGCATCACCTTCGCAGCCAGCAGAAATCCTCTGGAAAGCCGACATCCTCCTTAGGAGGCGGGTCGTCCGCCACGTTTGGAGCGGCCGTTGCACTTTCGCTGTATTTCCCGGAGGCGGGTTGATTCGCTGGTTCGCTGACCTCCCGATCGAGCGCAAGCTCCGCATCGTGATCGGAGCGCCGGCGATCGCCGCGTTCACGCTGGCGGTGATCGTGCCCATGGTCACGAACCTGGTGCATTCGCGCGCGGAGCTGCGTCGCTTCGCCACACGGGTCGCCGGGGTTACCGGTGTAAACGTCATCGAGGCACTCGAGGCCGGCGACGACAAGGGTGCCGTCAAGGCACTGCATGCGCTGCGGGAGGAGCCGGAGGCAGGCAGCGTCCAAATCGCGCTGCCCGACGGCCGCGTCGTCGCGACTTATCACCGCGGGCCGGACGGTGCGCCGGAGATCCAGTTGGATCCGATCTCCAAGACCCTGGGGTCCGTCAAGCTCCCTCCGCCCGCGGCGTTCGATCCAAAACAACGCCCGGCGTCCGCACTGGAAAATGGCCGTGTGAGAATCACGGCCGCCGCCGTGGCCGACGGCAAGGTCCTCGGTACGGTGCTGATCATTGCGCCGCTCGATGCCGTCTATCCCGACTGGCTCGCTTTCTTGCTCACGACCCTCGCCGGATTGGCCGCGGCGCTGGTCGGCGCCTACTGGATCGCCGCTCGGCTGCAGCATCAAATTTCCGGGCCCATCGTGAATCTCGCGCAGACGATGAAGCGTGTGTCGACCGAAGAGGACTACACCCTGCGGGTGGAGGGCAGCGCCCAGGATGAGATCGGCTCCCTCATCGAGGGCTTCAATCAGATGCTCAGCCAGATTCGCCAGCGCGACTCGCGCCTCGAGCGATATCGGCAATTCCTCGAGCAGCAGGTCTCGGAGCGCACGATCAATCTCGGCAACGCCAACCGCGAGCTCAAACGGGCGATCGCCGAAGCGACGGTGGCCAAGGAGGCGGCGGAGCGGGCGAGCAGCGCAAAGAGCGAGTTTCTCGCGCGCATGAGCCACGAGATCCGCACGCCGATGAACGGCGTCATGGGAATGTCCGAGCTGCTGCAGGGTACCGAGCTCTCCGCGCGGCAGCGGCGCTTGGCGGAGACCATCACCCGCTCCGCCACAGGTCTGCTCGCGATCATCAACGACATCCTGGACTTCTCCAAAATCGAGGCGGGCAAGCTCGAGCTCGAGCACATCGAGTTCGCGCTGCGCGAGACCATCGAAGAGACGATCGAAATTCTGCTACTGCGCGCGCGCGCCAAGGGGCTCGAACTGCGCTGCGAGATTGAGCCTTCGGTGCCCGCCGCCGTGCGCGGTGATCCGGTGCGGCTGCGGCAGGTCCTCATCAATCTGGCGGGAAATGCCATCAAGTTCACCGAGACCGGTGAGGTCGTGGTGCGAGTGGCCGCGCAAGAGGCGGATGGGAGGCTGCGATTCGAGGTGAGCGACACCGGCATCGGCATCGCCGCCGAGGCACAAGGTCAGATCTTCAGCGCCTTCACGCAGGCCGACTCCTTCACCACGCGCAAATACGGCGGCACGGGTCTCGGGCTCGCCATTTGCCGCCAGCTGGTCGCGCTGATGGGCGGCGTCATCGGTGTCGTGAGCGAGCAGGACCGCGGCTCGACGTTCTGGTTCGAGATTCGCATGGAGCCGGTCGCGGCTCCTGCGGTCCTGCCGCTGCCGACAATTCGTTCCGAGGCAGCGCGCCTGCCCGCCGCGGCGCCACCCCTGACGATACCGCCGTCCGCGACGGCGTCGCTCGGGCCGCGAATCCTCGTAGTCGAGGACAATGCGGTGAATCGCGAGGTCGCGGCCGGCATGCTCGAGAACCTCGGGTATCGATCGGAGTCGGCGATCAACGGACTGCTCGCGCTCGAGGCGGTCGCCGAGACGACCTATGCGGCCGTGCTGATGGACTGTCAGATGCCGGTGATGGACGGCTTGACCGCCACCCAGGAGATCCGCCGCCGCGAGGCAGGGTCGAACGGGCGGATGCCCATCATCGCGCTCACCGCCAATGCCATGGAAGCCAACCGCGAGCGCTGCCTCGCCGCCGGCATGGACGACTTTCTCCCCAAGCCCTTCTCGCAACTGCAGCTGACCGCGGTGCTCGGCCGCTGGGCGCCCTTCGCGCAGGCGCCTCGGCACGAGCAAGCGGCCGCGGTAATGGGTATGGCAGTGATCGACACGGAAGTCTTGCGCAACATCGCGGCCCTCGGACGTCCCGCGCTGCTCGGCTCCCTCGTCGATCTGTACCTCGAGCACTCGCGTCCCTTGCTTGCGACGATCGAGTCGGCGGTGCAGGGGCGAGAGCCGATCGGACTGGCCGAGGCGCTGCACACGCTCAAGTCGAGCAGCGCCAATCTCGGCGGGGCGCGCCTTACCGAGCTGCTCCGGGAGTGCGAGGCACTCGTGCAGGAACGCGGCGCGGCGGTAGTGCCCCAACTCGCACGTCTGCCAGCGGCCTATCAGGAATTCTGCGAGGCGCTGATCCGCGAACGATCGGCCTTGGCGGCATGAGAGGGGCGAGCGCATATGACCACTCCTGACCACAGCGTCGAGCCCGCCCCTACGGTGCTCATCGTCGACGATGACCCCGGTGCGCGTCTGCTGCTCGGCACCGCACTCGAGATGTCGGGATTTCAGGTCACCTCGGCCGCCAACGGCGCCGCCGCGCTCGCCTCATTTCGCGCGCAGCCGGTCGATTGCATCATTCTCGATGTGGTCATGCCGGGTATGAACGGTTTCGAGACGTGCACGGCGCTGCGCTCGCTGCCTCACTGCCACCATGTGCCCATCCTGATACAGACGAGCCTCGAGGACATGGAGTCGGTCAATCGCGCTTATACCGCAGGCGCCACGGATTTCTCCTCGAAGGGCATCAACCCGATGCTGCTCGCACAGCGTGTGAAATTCCTGGTGCGCACCAAGCGCACACAAGACCAGTTGGTCGCCAGCGAGGCACGCGTGCGTTATCTCGCCTATTACGATCCGCTCACCGCGTTGCCGAACCGGCAGAGGCTGAAGCAGCTGCTGGTGGATCAGGTCGAATGGGCGATGCTGCGGCAGAGCGGCGTGGCGACGCTCATGCTGGACATCGACAACTTCTCCCGCATCAACGACACGCAAGGCCCGGCGGCCGGCGATGCCGTGCTGAAGGAAGTCGCCAATCGACTGCAGCACTGCTTGCGCGATTGCGACCGGTCGCAGTTCGACGCGGTGGCCACGGCGACGGCCGGCGTCATCAAGGACTGCGTCGCGCGTACCGGCGGCGACGAGTTCGGCTTGGTGCTGCCCGGTGTGTCCACGGCGGAGGCCGCCGACAGCGTGGCCCGGCGCGTGCAGCTCACGCTGGCGCGTCCGCTCATCATCGGCGACCAGGAGTACCCGCTATCGGCGGCGATCGGGATCAGCGTCTTCCCGCTGGACGCGGCAGACGCCGAGGCGCTCATCAACAATGCCGACGCGGCGATGCATCACGCGAAAAAGGCCCACGTGGGGGGGATGGAGTTCTTCAAAAAATCCATCTCGGCGCGCGCCGCCAAGCGCATGTCGCTCGAGTCGCAGCTGCGTAAGGCGGTCGAGCGGCAGGAGTTCGTGCTGCACTATCAGCCGCGACTGTCGCTCGACACCTTGCAGGTCGAGGCCGTCGAGGCGCTGTTGCGCTGGCCCCATCCGCAACGCGGTCTGGTGCCGCCGGACGAGTTCATCCCGATCGCGGAGCAAAGCGGCTTGATCGTCGAAATCGGCGATTGGGTGTTGCGCGAGGCGTGCTCCCAGGCCAAGCGCTGGCACGACCTCGACACTTCGTCCTGGCAAGTGGCTGTGAACGTGTCCGGCGTGCAATTCCGCGACGGGAGTCTCGTGCGCCGGGTGGAGGACGCCATCGCGTCGGCCGGCATTCACCCGGGAGGGATCGAGCTCGAGTTCACCGAGGGCGCACTCATCGAATACTCGAGCGCGGTGAGCAAGGCGGTGACGTCGCTCAAGGAGCTCGGAGTTGCCACTGCGCTGGATGATTTCGGCACGGGGTACAGCTCCATGTCGTACCTGCGCCATTTTCCCGTCGACACCTTGAAGATCGATCGCTTGTTCGTTCGCGACATCGCCTCGCGCAACGCCGGCAATGCACCGCTGGTGGATGCGATCATCGCCATGGCGAAGAGCCTGGGACTCGCCACGGTCGCCGAGGGCGTGGAGACCGATGCGCAGTGGCAATACTTGCGGGACCGCGACGCCGATCAAGTACAGGGGTATCTGTTCTGCAAGCCATTGTCGATCATCGATCTGGAACGCTGGCACACGGACTGGCTGCTGTCGAACCAAGACCGCGGTGTGGGCGCGGCATAAGTCTTTCCCTGAGTGTCGCGGCGGCGAGTCGGGGTCTCAACGCCGGTGGCGCCAGAGCACCTCGCTGCCGGTTTCGTGACGCGCCAACACCCGCGCCAGGACGAAAAGCAGATCGGACAAGCGATTCAGGTACTTGAGCGCATCGGGAGCGACGTCCTCGACGCGCGCCAGAGACCAGGCGCGGCGCTCGGCGCGGCGGCTCACCGTGCGCGCGACGTGGCAGGCGGCAGCCGCGGCACCGCCGCCCGGCAGAATGAATTCCTTGAGCGGCGGCAGCGCGTCGTTGAAGCCGTCGAGCTCGGTCTCGAGGCGCTCGACGTGCGCCGGTGTGATCATGCGGTGCCCGGGAATGCAGAGCTCGCCGCCGAGGTCGAACAGATCGTGCTGCACCTCGGTGAGGCAGCGCCGTACCGCATCCGGTAGACCGGCGACGGCGAGCACCATGCCGACTGCGCTGTTGGCTTCGTCCACCGCGCCGTAAGCTTCCACTCGCAGGCTTTCCTTGGCGACCCGACCGCCGTCGCCGAGGCCCGTCGTGCCGTCGTCTCCCGTCCGCGTATAAATCTTGCTCAACCGATTGCCCATGCTCGCCTCCTCGCGTCAGGCGACGTTAGCATACGTCTGCTATGGTGGGGCAGGCACCCTAGTACGACGGAGCGCCATGCATCCTTCAGCCGAGCTCGAGGCCGCGCTCGAGGCCGCCACACGCGCGGCGGACATCGCGCGTTCGCTGTACCTCCGCAACGTCGAGGTGCGCATCAAGGCGGACCGGACGCCGGTGACCGAGGCGGACGTGCGCTGCGAGCTGGCGATCCGGGAAATCCTCGAGGCGCGTTTCCCTGCGCATGGCTTTTTCGGCGAGGAGACCGACCCGCGGGACCTGTCGGCCGAGAGTGTCTGGTTGGTCGATCCGATCGACGGCACCAAGGCTTTTGTGCGCGAGTATCCGTTCTTCTCCACGCAGATCGCGCTGATGCGCGGCGGCGAGATCGTGCTCGGGGTATCGAGCGCTCCGGTCTATGGCGAGATCGCACATGCCGAGCGGGGTGGCGGCGCGTACTTGAACGGCCGACCGATCCGGGTGAGCGAGATCGACACCCTCTCCGCGGCGGCGCTCTCGTCAGGGAATCTGAAGTCGCTGGCGGCGGGCGAGCGGTGGCCGCACTACGGCCGGGTCGTGGCCGAAGTGAATCGCATCCGCGGATACGGGGATTTCCTGCACTACCATTTGCTTGCGGCCGGCAAGATCGACGCCGTGGTGGAAAGCGACGTGAACATCCTCGACATCGCCGCCTGTGTCGCCATCGTGTCGGAGGCCGGCGGGCGATTCACCGATCTGGACGGCTCGCCGGTTGGGTTGCAGACGACTTCAGTGCTTGCGACCAACCGCCGGTTGCATGCACCGCTGCTCGCGGCCCTTGCGGGGGAGGCCGCCGGGCGTTGACCGTGCGTGGATACGCTGTCCGCGGATCAAGCGCTCAGTGAGCGCTCTTCAGCCAGCGGATCTCGATCGCAGTGGCCGGCCCCACGATCACCTCGTCCAGATCGCGGGGCTCTTCCCAACGGGTGGCGGACAGCATGCGACGGCCGGCCATCAGTTCGGCAGTAGCCTGGGGATAGAGCGGCACTTGACGGGGATCCCCGTAGCCGTCGGGAAACGAGGGCGCGTCGGTTTGCGCATCGTACTTATCCGTGGCGCCGAGCGTGTGCAGGAGCTCGTGCGCGATGACCATGTCGTTGGTGCCGTCCATGTCGGGTGTCGCGAATGCGTACACAACGCCGATGAGTCCTTTCTCCAAGCCGAGCGAGTGCGGTACCACCGGAGTCAACGCCGGATCGTGGTACAGGACGAACATGCGGATGTCCTCGGGCTCCGCGACATGTCCGCTCGCGCGCCACGCCCAGAATCGCAGCTGGAGGCTCCAGAGCATGGTCATCGGGATGGAGGCGTCCGGCGCGCGCTGCGGTGGGCGGTCGCGCAACTCCGGCCGCAACCGAGTCTTCACCGGATCGTCGAGCTCGACACCGTAGCGCTTCGCCTCGCGCGCAAAAAACGCGTCGATGGGCTTGAAGCGCCCGGAGTCGAGCGCCTCGACATAAGCGCGCGTGACCGGGCTTGCGTCCGCAGCGATCGGGTAGATCGCGACGTACAGCGGGGAGCGCCAGTGCGTGCTCAAGTAGCGCGTCTCGCAGGTCGTGACGCTGACCAGGAGCAGTACGATCAGCAAGAAGACGATGCGCAGTTGCCGGAAAGTGCCGCCGCGCGGCGTCGAATGAAGCGGGCGGGCCGCGGTGCGACGCCCGGTCAATCGGCGGATTCGACGCTGAGCTCGGCCAGCTCGCCGTCAACCGAGGCGTATGAGACGGCCATGGGGCGGCAACAGACCGGACAGTCCTCGATGTAGGATTGCTCGGGTACGGACAAGTCCAGGGTCAGGTCGATGCGCTCGCCGCAATGAGGGCAGGTGGCTTCGTGTCCTTGAATGAAATCCACGGCGGTTGCCTAGGGCTGAAGGCGGGTCGCCGTCCAGCGCAACGGAGCCGGAGCGGTAGCCGCGGCGGTCTGCGGCGGCGCTGCGCGCCGGTCGCGCGTCCAGCGCGCGCGGTCGTGAATGCGGAACTCGCCTTCGACCCAAAGCTCGACTGCCTCGACGTCGAGTCGAAAGCCTCCCCAGTAGGGCGGCCGCGGCACCTCGACGGCGACCTCGGCGGGCTCCGGCGTACCCGGTCCCCCATAGGCAATGCCGAAGCGCTGCGCGGCCGCGGCGACGCTCTCGCCCAAGTCGCTACGCGATGCGACGGGCTCACTCTGCCGGCTCGCCCACGCCCCGATACGGCTTTGCCACGGACGGGTACCAAAATAGGCGTCGTTCTGTGCGTCGTCCAGCGGCTCGACGTGTCCCTCCGCGCGCACTTGCCGATGCCGATGGTCCCAGTGAAAGACGATGGCGGCGCGGGGGTTCTTGCGCAGCTCGCGACCCTTGCGCGATTGGTAATTGGTATAAAAGACAATGTGGCCGGACTGTGGAGCGATATCCTTGCAAAGCACGACGCGCGCCGACGGCTGGCCACGCTCATCGACGGTCGCCAGCACCATGGCGTTAGGATTGGGCTGAGCGGCGTCGAGTCGAGCTTGCGCGAGCCATTGCGAGGCCAGCTCGAGCGGGTCGGCAGGCAACGGGTCAGGCAGCGTCTCGGTCCATGGAGGCTCTGGGCTCGGGCTCATGACTCCATGGTAGCCGCGCTGCCGCACTTGCGGTAGCGGTGCGCGCTGAGTAAAAGGGATGGGGATGAAGACCGAGCCGTCGATGACTCTGGATGAGCTGCGCGCGGCGCTGAGCGACCTCGACGGCGAGCTCCTCGCGCTGGTGGCGCGCCGAAAAACCTTGAGTGAACAGGTGGCGGCGGTCAAGCGGGCGACCGGTCGCGCCACGCGCGATTTCGCGCGCGAACGAGACGTAATCCTGCGCGGTCGCAGGGAGGCCGAGCGGCTCGGCCTCGAGCCCGACCTGGCCGAGTCGCTGCTGCGCCAGCTCATCCAGTCCTCCCTCGCAACGCAGGAGGCGGCGCGTGTTGCGGCGCAGGGGCAGGGCACGGGAAAGCGCGCGCTGGTCATCGGCGGGCGCGGCAAGATGGGCGGCTGGTTCGCGGAGTTCCTGTCCTCGCAGGGATTTCAAGTCACGATCGCGGATCCCCGCGGTGCTCCCCCCGGCTTCGACCAGCTCGACGACTGGCAGGACGACGACCTCGACTCCGAGCTCATCGTGCTCGCGACCCCGTTGAGTGCCACCGCGGAGATCCTGAAGCAACTCGCCGCCCGGGCACCGCCGGGGCTGATCTTCGATCTGGGCTCACTGAAGACGCCGCTGCGCGGCGGACTCGACGCGCTCGCGCGGGCCGGATGCCGGGTGACCTCGCTGCACCCGATGTTCGGCCCGGACACGCAGTTGCTGTCCGGCCGGCACGTGATATTCATCGACATGGGAGACCCGGGCGCGCTCAAGGAGGCGCAGGATCTATTTGCATCGACCATGGCGGAGCGCGTGGTCATGAGTCTCGACGAGCACGACCGGTTGATCGCCTACGTGCTGGGACTTTCGCACGCACTCAACATTGCATTCTTCACTGCGCTCGCCGACAGCGGCGAGGCGGCCCCACGGCTCGCGCGCCTGTCGAGCACCACGTTCGATGCGCAGACCGAGGTGGCCAGCCACGTCGCAGCCGAGAGCCCCGATCTTTATTTCGAGATTCAAAGCCTGAACGAGTACGGAGGCGAATCACTGCTTGCCCTGCAGCAGGCTGTCGAGCGTTTGCTCGCCGCTGTGCGCACCAAGGACGCAGCCGCCTTCACCGCGCTCATGAATCGGGGGCGGGCGTACTTCGACGTGCGCGCCCAAGCGCGGGCGGGCTGAGCTCACGGGGCATTCATGGAAGATCAGCGTCTGGAAATCGACGCGCTCAAGAAGCGCCTCGCCGAGATGACCGCGGAAGCGGCCAACAACGAGAGCATTCTCAAGCGCACGCAGGGCCGCGAGCTCACGCTGTTGCGCGCTGACGGCTTGGGTCCGCTGCTGCACGCCATGGTCGACGGTCTGCGCGATTCGTACGGGCTCGATGCCGTGAGCGTAGTGCTCCTGGACCCGCAGCACGAGATCCGCCACTTGCTGATCGCGGGCGGCGATCGCCCGGAAGAATTCAAGCAGATCTTCTTCGTCGATTCGCTGGTGGGACTTGCGCCGCAGCTGGCCGCTCTGCACAGGCCATGGCTCGGGCCGTTCGTGGGCGCCGATCATCACCTGCTGTTTCCCGGGAGCCAGAACCTCAAGAGCGCGGCACTTCTGCCCCTGCCGCGCAAGGACATCGCCACCGGCGCACTGTGCTTCGGCAGCCGCGACCCGGCGCGCTTCACCCGGCATCACGGCACCGATTTCCTGGCGCATCTGGGCGCGGTGGCGGCCGTATGCATCGAGAATGCGGTGAACCGGGCGCGGTTGCTGCGCGCGGGAATCACCGATTTTCTCACCGGCTGGCACAACCGGCGCTATCTGCAGCAGCGCATGAAGGAGGAGTTGGCGCGCGCCCAGCGCCGCGGCGCAACGATTGCGTGCCTGATGATCGACATCGACCGCTTCAAGGGAATCAACGACGGCTACGGCCATCTCGCCGGCGATATAGCGCTGAAGGAGATCGCGCAACGCATCGAATCGAAGATTCGCAGCATGGATACCGCCGCGCGTTTCGGCGGCGACGAGCTCGCCGTGCTGCTGCCGGAGTCGAGTGCGACCGAGGCGGCCAAGCTCGGCGAGCGCATTCGCGAATGCATCGCGGCGGACCCGGTGCACTTGACCGCGGAAATCGAGCGCACGCTCACCGTGTCGGTGGGCGTCGCGGCCGTTGCGCCCGGGCGCCACGAGGCTGACTTGAAAGCGGTTGCCGATCGGCTCATCGCCGACGCGGATGCGGCGCTGTACCGGGCCAAGGCGATGGGGCGAAATCGGGTCCAGGTCGGCACGGGTTGATAGAGGGGACTGTGCGTCGCTGGCTCGCTCACTATCTAAAGGAGCCCGAAGCCGGCTAAAGTTCGCACGCATGAACGCATTTCAGTCTGACTTCTTACGAACGCTGCAGGAGCGCGGCTTCATTCATCAGCAAACCGACGCGGCCGCTCTGGACGCGGCGGCGCGCCGCGGCGTGGTGACGGCTTACGTCGGGTACGACGCCACGGCCGACAGCCTGCACGTGGGCAACCTGGTGTCCATCATGTTGCTGCGGCACCTGCAGCGCACCGGCCATCGGCCGATCGTGCTCATGGGGGGCGGCACGACGAAGGTGGGCGATCCGTCCGGCCGGGATGAGACGCGGCAGCTCTTGTCCGAATCGCAGATCGAGGCGAACATTGCGAGCATCCGCCAGATATTCGAGCACTACCTCGAGTTCGGGAGCGGCTCGCGCGACGCCATCGTGGTGAACAACGACGATTGGCTGGGCAAGCTCGAGTACATCCCGTTTCTGCGCGACATCGGCCGGCATTTCACCATCAACCGCATGCTGACGATGGACAGCGTCCGGCTACGCCTCGAGCGCGAGCAGCCGCTCACGTTCCTGGAATTCAACTACATGATCCTGCAGGGCTATGACTTCATGGAGCTCAACAAGCGCCATGGCTGCATTTTGCAGATGGGCGGCTCGGACCAGTGGGGCAACATCGTTCAGGGCGTGGAGCTCGGGCGGCGAGTGCGTGATGCGGAACTGTTCGGACTCACCTGCCCGCTGATCACGACGTCGTCGGGCGCAAAGATGGGCAAGACCGCGAGCGGGGCGGTATGGCTGAATCCCAAGCGGCTGTCGCCGTACGATTATTGGCAGTTCTGGCGCAACACCGAGGACGCCGATGTCGGGCGATTCCTGCGCATGTTCACCGAGTTGCCGCTCGAGGAGATCGCGCGGCTCGAGGCGTTGCGCGATGCGGACATCAATGAGGCCAAGAAGATATTGGCGAGCGAGGCCACGCGTCTCTGCCACGGCGCGGAGGCGGCGGCCGCGGCGCTCGCCACCGCGTCGCGCGCTTTCTCGGGCGCCACCGCGGAGGGCCTGCCGACCTTCCCGCTCAAAGCCGGCAGCGCGGCTCCGGTCATCGAGATTGTGGTGGCGCTCGGTCTCGCCAGCTCGCGCAGCGAGGCGCGCCGGCTCATCGAGCAAGGCGGCGTACGGTTGAACGACGCGGTCGTTCACAGCGTGACGGCGAGTGTCGCGGAATCCGATCTGGATTCCGCAGGCGCGGCGCGCCTCAGCGTCGGCAAGAAGCGCCACGGGATCATCCGGCGAGCTTGAAGGAAGGGCGGCAAACGTCCAAACGGGCGAATGGGACCACAATCCTCCGGTGATGTGGAACAATTGGCGCCATGGCCGATCCGCGCGCCAACGACTTCATCGATCGACATGGCTTTCGCGCCAATGTGGGTATCGTATTGATGCGCGAGAGCGGAGAGTTGTTTCTCGGCGGCCGGGTCGGCGGGCGTGGCTGGCAGTTCCCGCAGGGCGGCATCAATCGCGGCGAGCGCGTGGAAGATGCCTTGTTCCGGGAACTCAACGAGGAAATCGGACTCGGAGTCGAGGACGTCGAAGTCGTCGGCTCGACGCGCGGCTGGCTGCGGTACCGATTGCCGCGGCAATACGTGCGGGACCGGTGCATCGGACAGAAGCAGCGCTGGTTCCTGCTCAAGCTTGCGACTGATGAGGGGAAGTTCCGTTTCGACCGAACCGACCAGCCGGAATTCGAACGCTGGCGCTGGGTCGACTACTGGACACCGGTCCGCGAGGTGGTCTACTTCAAGCGCCGCGTCTACGCGCGCGCCTTGCACGAGCTCGGCAAGTTGATGCCTCCCGCGGGGCTGCCTCCCTATCCGGACTGGTGGCAAGAGATCGACATCCCTTCGGCTCGCGTCGCGGCACGCTAGAAGGGTTTCACCACGGCCAGCGCGACGATGGCTATCAGAAAGAGCGAGGGCACTTCGTTGAAGAGGCGATACCAGCGAGCCGTACGCGCGTTGCGATTTCTTGCGAAGTCGCGCATCAGCTTGTAGCAGTAACCGTGGTAGGCGACCAGCAAGGCAACCAGAGCGAGCTTCACGTGCAGCCAGCCCATGGAAAGGTACGGAGGAAACGCAACCAGCATGGCCAGCCCGAAGAGCACCGTTGCGACCGCTCCCACAGTCATGATCGCGAACAGTCGTCGCTCCATGATCCGGAAGCGTTCGACGCCGATCGCATCCGAGGCACCCGCGTGATAGACGAACAGCCGCGGCAAATAGAACAGACCGGCGAACCAGGTCACCATCGCCATGACGTGAAAGGCCTTGAGCCAGAGCAACAGGCGCCCCCTCGGCGTAAAGCGGAATCATAGCGAATCATGGCGGATTTTTTCGGCAAACTCGTGGTTCGGGCGTACGCCTCGCCCAAGCGGCGCGCGTGGTTCCTGGGCTCGGCAGGGGTGCTCGCCGCGCTGATTCTCTATGGAATGTTCGAGCTCGGCCGATTCGACGCAGGCTATCGAGTCGTCGATACCGTGCGCGGTGCATGGGCGTCGAGCGCGCGCGTGCGTGAGCTCGAGGCGGAAAATGCGCGGCTGCGCAACGAGCTCACCGCGGCAGACGTCGGCCGACGCATCGATCGGGAAAGCTACAAGCAGGTCCAGAGCAGTGTCGGCGACATGCAGAGCCAGATCGCCCGCCTCACGCAGGATTTGTCGTTCTATCGCGGCTTGGTGCAGCCCGACTCGCTGGTGCACGTCAAAGTTCAGCAAATGCAGATCGTCCCGGTGACTGCGGGCCGCTACCAGCTCAAGTTCGTGCTCATGCAGACCGGCAAGCCCGACAACACAGTGTGGGGCACGCTCGCGGTAACCATCCAGGGCTTGACTGCCGGCAAGCCGCAGACTCTCAAATTCTCCGATGTTTCGGTCGATCGGCGCGCCGGGCTGGCATACTCCTTCCGGTACTTCGAGGATTACGACGAAGCGGTGCAATTGCCGCCCACCTTCGAGCCGACTCGCATCGACGTGGAGCTGTTTACCGGCAAAGACTCGGCTCATGGTTTCCGGCAGGCGTTCGTATGGAAGGCTCAAGGCATGTCGGTCGAGACCGAGGCGAACGGCGAGGCATCCAAGGAAAAATCCGATGTTCAAACGGAAAGCGAGTAAAGACATCCAGATCGACACGCTGATCGGCGCGAAGACGCGCATTCACGGCGATGTGGAATTTGCGGGCGGACTGCATCTGGACGGTCACATCAACGGCGATGTGAAGGGTGAGCTGCAGGGCCACGCGATCTTGTCGGTGAGCGAAACCGGATGCATCGAGGGCTCGGTGTTCGCCGCCAGCGTACTCGTCAACGGCACGGTGAACGGCGATATCGACGCGACGGATCGCGTCGAGCTCGGAGCCAAGGCGCGCGTGCTCGGCAGCGTGCACTACAGCGTCATTGAAACTGCGGTGGGCGCCCAGATATATGGGAAATTGAACCACCGGGCGCCTGGCGGGCAGATCGCGGCAACCGGGGGCCCGAATGCTGTCGGACCCGAGGGCCAAACCGCCGTTGACCGGCCGGGAACGCCCGAGGGCGAATCCAAGTCTTAGTTTGGGACCGGTCGCTTTGATTGACGCAGCCCCCCCGAGTACACTGAGCATCATGAACGCAACTTCCGACGCACTCTCGCAGCTCGATCCGCCGCCTCCGGATGTCCTGGTGTTCACGGATGCCGCCGCCGGCAAGGTGGGCGAATTGATCCGCGAGGAGGCCAATCCCAACTTGAAGCTTCGCGTGTTCGTGTCGGGTGGAGGCTGCTCCGGCTTCCAGTACGGATTCACGTTCGACGAGAAGATCGAAGAAGGGGATTTCTGCGTGGAGAAGCGCGGCGTCCAGCTCCTGATCGATCCGATGAGCGCTCAGTACCTCATGGGCGCGGAAATCGACTACAAGGAAGACATCCAGGGCGCCCAGTTCGTCATCCGCAACCCCAACGCAAAGACTACTTGCGGGTGCGGGTCGTCTTTCTCAGCCTAAGTCAGACTGCCCAATGAGCGGCGCGGGCCGTGTCGTTCCGGACGTCCTCGCGGCCGTGGACCTCGGCTCCAACAGCTTTCACATGGTGGTCGCGCGCTACTCGCACGACCAGCTGGTGATCCTCGACCGGCTACGCGAGATGGTGCGCCTCGCTGCGGGACTCGGGGACAGCGGCCGGCTGGACGATGCCGCCACGGATAGGGCTCTACGCTGCCTGGAGCGATTCGGTCAGCGCCTGCGGGCCATGCACGCCGACAGCGTGCGCGTCGTGGGCACCAATGCGCTGCGCCGCGCGAAGCGCAAGCGCTGGTTCCTCGAACGCGCACGCGCCGCGCTCGGTCATCCCATCGAGATCATCTCCGGGCTGGAGGAGGCGCGCCTCATCTATTCCGGAGTCGCGCACACGAGCCCCATGAGCCCGGACAAGCGGTTGGTCCTGGACATCGGCGGCGGCTCGACCGAAGTGGTCATCGGCGAGGGCTTCAATCCGTTGCTGCTCGAAAGCTTGTCCGTCGGGTGCGTTGGCTTGAGCGCAAGCTATTTCGACGATGGCAGGATCTCCGAGAAACGCTTCGAGCGCGCGCGCACCGCGGTGCGGCTCGAGCTCGAGCCCATCTCCGAGGCTTATCGAAAGCTCGGCTGGCTGCAGGCCTTCGGCAGCTCGGGCACGGTGCGAGTCATCGGCGACGTCATCCGCCGGCTCAATCCCGATTCGCCGCGCATCACGCTCGACAACCTGCGGGCGCTTGCCGACCGGGTCGTCGCCGCGGGCCACGTCGATGACCTGGATCTGGAGGATGTCGACGCCGAGCGCGCGCCGGTGTTTCCCGCGGGTCTCGCGATCCTGCTCGAGGTCGTCGAGAACTTCGGCATCGACCGCGTGCGGGTTGCCGAGGGCGCCATGCGCGAGGGCCTGCTGTACGATCTCATGGGACGCTTCACCGACGAGGACGCGCGTGTGCGCAGCGTGCGCGCCATGGAAAAGCGCTATCACGTGGATGCGCTGCAGGCCGACCGCGTCGAAGCCACCGCCACTGCGCTGCTCGCCCAGGTGGAGTCCGAATGGGGACTCGAGGATCCGCTCGCCGAGCTGATGCTGCGCTGGGCGGCGCGGCTGCACGAGACCGGGCTCGACATCGCGCACTCCAAGTATCATCGCCACAGCGCCTATCTGCTCGAGCACGCGGACATGCCCGGGTTTCCCCGCGAGGAGCAGCTGCTGCTCGCCGCGCTGGTAGGAGGTCACCGGCGGCAGCTCTCGTTCGACGCGCTCGAGGATCTGGTGCCGCCATGGGACCGTCTTGCCGAATTCCTGATCGTGATCTTGCGCCTTACCGTGCTGCTGCACCGGGGACGCAGCCCCGCGCCGCTCCCCGAAGCCGTTCGGCTCACGGTCAAGGGCCGCAGTCTCAATCTGGAGCTGCCGGAGAAGTGGATGAAGGAACATCCGCTCACCCTCGAGGACCTGGAGCAGGAACGCGCCTATCTCAAGGAGGCTGGGTTTCGCCTGTCTTTGAGCCGCGCTGCCGCGGAGGCGATGCTCAAGATTCCGTGAGCGCGATGCGCTCGTCGTAGCGGCTCAAGAGTTTGGCCTGGGCCGAGACGTTGCCGTCGCCCGCGGCGCGCAAATACTGGCCGTTCGAGCCAAGCTCCCAAGCCTGGACATCGTCCGCGAGATAGAGGTTCAGCTCGTCGGTGACACGGGCGCGAAACTCGGGCGATTCCAAAGGAAACGCGACCTCTATGCGCCGGAACAGATTACGGTCCATCCAGTCGGCGCTGGCGCAGTAAACCTCGGGGTCGCCGCCGTTCTCGAAGTCGTACACGCGCGAGTGCTCGAGAAAGCGCCCGACGATGGAGCGCACTTTGATGCGCTCGGACACCCCGGGCAGACCGGGTCGCAAGCAGCACAGGCCGCGCACGATGAGCTCGACCGACACGCCGGCGCGCGAGGCGCGATACAGGGCCTGGATGATGGTCGGCTCGGTAAGCGCGTTGAGCATCGCGACGATGCGCGCCGGTTTCCCCGCGCGGGCGTGCTCGGCTTCGCGATCGATCTTCGCGACAATTGCCTGATGCAAGCTGAACGGCGCGTGCAGAAGCTTGCGGAGCTTCGGAACGCGGGTGAGTCCGGTGAGCTGCAGGAATATCTCGTGAACATCCTCGCCGATCGCCTCGTCGGCGGTTAACAGTCCGTAATCGGTGTACAGGCGGGCGGTTTTCGCGTGATAGTTGCCCGTGCCCAGATGGCAGTAGCGCCGCAACCCCTTCTCCTCGCGGCGCACGACCATCACCAGCTTGGCGTGCGTCTTGAAGCCGAAGACCCCGTACATGACATGCGCGCCGGCTTCCTGCAGCTTGTTCGCGAGCTCGATATTCGCCTCCTCGTCGAAACGCGCACGCAGCTCGATGATCACCGTCACGTCCTTGTCCGCTTGCGCTGCTTCCACCAGGGCGCCGACGATCGCCGAATCGCTCCCCGCGCGATACAGGGTTTGCTTGATCGCGAGAACTTGCGGGTCGCTCGCGGCTTGCTTGATGAAATCGGTGACGGGCGCAAAGCCCTGAAAGGGATGATGCAGGAGTACGTCTCCGCTGCGCAGCGTGGCGAATAGGTCGCTGCCGACGCGCAGCCGCTCCGGGATGCTCGGCGTAAATGCCGGATACTTGAGGTCGGGACGATCGACGAGATCGTAAAGAGCCATCAGCCGGTTCAAGTTGACCGGCCCGTCCACCTTATAAAGATCCTCCGCGGTGAGCGCGAACTGCTCCAGCAGGTAGCTCAGAATCTCCTCGGGACAGTCGTGCGCCGTCTCCAGGCGCACGGCGTCGCCATAGCGGCGCGAGGCGAGCTCGCCCTCGACAGCGCGGAGCAGGTCGTCGACTTCTTCCTGCTCCACGAATAAATCGCTGTTGCGCGTGACGCGGAACTGATAGCAGCCGCGCATGCCCATGCCGGCGAACAGTCTCGACACGAACACCTCGACGATGGTGCCGAGAAACACGAAGTGCTGGTTGCCGAGCTCGTCGGGCAACCGGATGAGGCGTGGCAGAGAACGGGGCGCCTGGACCACGGCGAGCCCGCTGTTGCGGCCGAAGCCGTCCTCGCCCTCGACTACGATGGCGAAGTTCAAGCTTTTGTTGAGCACCTTGGGGAAGGGGCGCGCCGGATCGAGGGCAAGCGGGCTCAACACCGGCTCGACTTCACGCGTGAAGTAAGCCTCCAGCCATCGCGCCTGCGCGGGGGTCCAGTGTTCCGGCGAGGCGAACACGACGCCGTTCTTTGCGAGCTCGGGCATGAGCACGTCGTTCAGCACCTCGTACTGCTCTTCGACGAGGCGCACGGCGCGCGTGCGGATCGCTTTTAGTTGCTCGCCGACGGACAGCCCATCCGCGCCCACCTGTACCGCGCCCGCCTCCTGCAACTCCTTGAGGCTCGCCACGCGGATCTCGAAGAACTCGTCTAGATTGGTGCAGGAGATGCAGAGGAAACGCACGCGCTCCAAGAGCGGTACCCGGGAGTCCTTCGCCTGCTCGAGCACGCGCTGATTGAACTCGAGAAACGACAGCTCCCGGTTGATGTAGAGCTGCGGCACCAACAGATCGGTATCGTTCATGGCGGTCGAGTTTGCTGCGTCTGCTGCGACAGTTCAATGGAAGGCGGGGAGCAAGGCGGATTTGGGCGCAGCCCACTTTGGCGCTGCGGGATTCCCGCTCATGCTCGATCAGGCCCGGAGCGGTAGATTCCGCCCAGCACTCTGGGACCGCGGGCACCGGTGACGCTGGGGGCGTTCGAGGACAAACCGGCCAAGGTGCGCCGGGCGAACCAGCCGAAAGCGATGGCCTCCACGTAGTCCGGATCCAGGCCGAGCGCGGCGGTGGTCGCGACCCGGTTGGGCGCGAGCCGGCGCGCAAGCGCCGCCAGCAGCGCCGCGTTGTGGGCACCGCCTCCACACGCGTACACCGCCGCATCCGGTGCGTAGCGGCGCACATCGGCCGCGACCGTGGCGGCGGTGTATTCGAGGAGCGTCGCCTGCACATCCTCAGGGGCCCGATCGACGCCGCCGAGCCTTTTGTCGAGCCACGCCAGGTTGAACAATTCGCGCCCTGTGCTCTTCGGCGGTTGTTGCCTCAGATAGGGCTCGTCCATGAGCTCCGCGAGCAGGACGGGGTCACAGCGGCCGGTGCCGGCCCAGACACCACCCCGGTCGAACGAGTCGGATCGGTGGCGTGAAATCCACGCGTCGAGGAGACGATTCGCCGGGCCGGTGTCGAAACCGGACACCATGGCGCCGCGCTTGAGCACCGTGACGTTGGCGATGCCGCCGAGATTGAGGATCACGCGATCCTCGTGGTCGCTGCGGAATACCTGGTCATGAAACACTGGCAAGAGCGGCGCCCCCTGGCCGCCGGCGGCGATATCGCGGCGGCGGAAATCCGCGACGACCGTGAGGCCGGTCAACTCCGCGAGCGTATTCGGATCGCCAATCTGCCAGGTGAAAGGGATGGGCAGGTCGGTCCGATGGCGCAGCGTCTGCCCGTGACAGCCGATGGCGCCCACGGCTGCGCTACCCACTCCCGCGTCATGTATCAGTTGCAGCGCGCTGCGCGCGAAGGCTCGTGCCACGGCGACGTCGATCTGGCCAATTTCATCCAGGGACACGCGTTCCGGAGCATCGACGAGAGCGCTAATCCGGCTCTTGAGTTCCGGCTCGAATGGCACGGCGCTTGCGGCCAGCAGCGACAGCGGCGAGGTATCGAAATCCGCCAGCGCTGCGTCGATCGCATCCATGCTGGTGCCCGAGATCAGGCCGAGGAACAGCGCCATGTGAGGGCGGGGTGCGTCCGCCTAGCCCGCCGGGCTAGTTAAGCGACGTGCGCCGTTCACCGGGAAATTGAGGCTCGTCCGTGGCGAAGAAAGGGACGCTTGCGCCCGGTACGGGCGCTGCGATCCCTGCCTGGCGGACCTGCGGTTGCGGCGCAGCGAGAGCGTCGAGCGACGGAGCGGTCTGCGCGTGGAAACGGTCCATGGCATCGGCGCTCAGGGGATCGGCGCCAGGCAGCTTCACCGTCTGCGGGTCCTTGTGGATGCCGTTCATCAAGTACTCGTAATGCAGGTGGGGGCCGGTCGCGAGTCCCGTCATGCCGACGTAGCCGATCACCGCGCCCTGCTGGACGTGGGAGCCGATGTGGATATCGCGGGCAAAGCGCGACATGTGGCCATAAAGGGTTTGTATCTCGTTGCTATGCGACAAAAGGATCGCGTTGCCGTAGCCCCCGCGAACGCCCTCGAAGGCGACTCGACCGTCGCCGGCAGCATGCACGGGCGTGCCGATCGGTGCGGCGTAGTCGGTGCCCATATGCCCGCGGATCAGATTGAGGATGGGATGCATGCGGTGCGGATTGAACACTGAGCTCACGCGTGTGAACTCGACGGGTGCGCGCAGAAACGCCTTGCGCATCGGCTTGCCCTCGGGCGAGTAGTAGCCGATCGTGCCGGCGTCGTCGACGAAACGCACCGCCCGGTACACCTTGCCGCCGTTGACGAATTCCGCCGCCAGCACGTCGCCGTCGCGCAGGTATTTGCCGTCCTGATAGATCTGCTCGTACACCGCCGTGAAGCGGTCGCCTTCGCGGATGTCGAGCACGAAGTCGATGTCCCACGCGAAGATGTTCGCGAGCTTCAGTGCCACAAGGTCCGAGATCTGGGCGGACTCGGCGGCCTGAAAGAGGGACGAGTCGATGGTCGCGGACGCGGTGCGGATGTGCGTTTGCACGGGATTCTCGGTGACCTTCGCGGCAAACCCTGCCTCATCGCGCACCACGTGCAGGGTCCTGGTCTCGCTCATCTTGCGGGTGAGCTCTTTGACGGATCCCTCGCTCTGCGTCACCTGAATGGCATCCCCGGGCTTCAGATAATCCAGGCTCTGGCGGATGCCCGGAAGCTGGCGGATGGCTGCGAGATCGGCCGGGTCGAGCGCCATGCGCTTGAAAATGGAGCCGAGAGTGTCCTTGCGGCTGACCACGACCTGTACGGTCGAGGCAACGCTCGCCTGCTGT
>CAWCTM010000003.1:350000-1084403 GCA_963798595.1 uncultured Gammaproteobacteria bacterium
TTGGCCCCCGGGTCTGTAGCTCAGTTGGTTAGAGCGCACCCCTGATAAGGGTGAGGTCGGAGGTTCAACTCCTCCCAGACCCACCACTCCTATGTTCGGGTCGCGTGCGTCGTGCCAGGCTTTCCAGAAAGGGGCCATAGCTCAGCTGGGAGAGCGTCGCGTTTGCAACGCGAAGGTCGTCGGTTCGATCCCGACTGGCTCCACCAGAGCAACCAACTAACAAACCAGCGTGTCATGAGTCATGCGCAACGGCGCCCGGCGCAAATGCTTGTGCATGACTCATGGCATGCGGGCCGTCTCAAAAACGGTTCGTATGGGTTCTTTAAAAATTCGGCAATTTGTTTTGACACTCAAACGTAGATGCATCTCCATCTATGAATGAGATGTCGCATTCGAGAACCAGTATGTTGAATGAAGTAATCCCAAATCGCTTGGGGTTATATGGTCAAGTGAATAAGCGCACATGGTGGATGCCTTGGCGACAGAAGGCGATGAAGGACGTGATAGCCTGCGATAAGCTTCGGGGAGCCGGCAAATATGCTTCGATCCGAAGATTTCCGAATGGGGAAACCCACCGCTTCGGCGGTACCTTTAACTGAATACATAGGTTAAAGGAGCGAACCCGGTGAATTGAAACATCTCAGTAACCGGAGGAATAGAAATCAACCGAGATTCCGTTAGTAGTGGCGAGCGAACGCGGAACAGCCCAGTTCTCATAATTGCGTAAGTTGTAGTGGAACAGTCTGGAAAGTCTGGCCATAGCGGGTGATAGCCCCGTACACGAAACGGCAAGCGCATGGAGAACGAAGAGTAGGGCGGGACACGTGCAATCCTGCCTGAACATAGGGGGACCATCCTCTAAGGCTAAATACTCTCTGTCGACCGATAGTGAACTAGTACCGTGAGGGAAAGGCGAAAAGAACCCCGGAGAGGGGAGTGAAATAGAACCTGAAACCGTGTGCGTACAAGCAGTGGGAGCCTCCGCAAGGGGGTGACTGCGTACCTTTTGTATAATGGGTCAGCGAGTTACTTTTAGTGGCAAGGCTAACCGAATAGGGGAGCCGTAGGGAAACCGAGTCTTAATCGGGCGTTTCAGTCGCTAGGAGTAGACCCGAAGCCAGTCGATCTATCCATGTCCAGGGTGAAAGTAGGGTAACACCTACCGGAGGCCCGAACGAACCGCTGTTGCAATAGTGCGTCGATGAGGTGTGGATAGGAGTGAAAGGCTAATCAAGGCTGGCGATAGCTGGTTCTCCCCGAAAGCTATTTAGGTAGTGCCTCGTGTCATTCACCCTTGGGGGTAGAGCACTGTTTAGACTAGGGGGACATCCCGTCCTACCAAATCTATGCAAACTCCGAATACCAAGGAGTGTTATCACGGGAGACACACGGCGGGTGCTAACGTCCGTCGTGAAGAGGGCAACAACCCAGACCATCAGCTAAGGTCCCAAAGTTTTGGCTAAGTGGTAAACGATGTGGGAAGGCTAAAACAGCTAGGAGGTTGGCTTAGAAGCAGCCATCCTTTAAAGAAAGCGTAATAGCTCACTAGTCTAGTCGGCCTGCGCGGAAGATTTAACGGGGCTTAAGCCAAGCACCGAAGCTATGGGTTTAGATGATCTTCGGATCGTTTAAGCGGTAGGGGAGCGTTCTGTAAGCCTGCGAAGGTGAACTGTGAGGTTTGCTGGAGGTATCAGAAGTGCGAATGCTGACATGAGTAACGTTAATGCGGGTGAAAAACCCGCACGCCGAAAACCCAAGGTTTCCTGAGCTATGTTAATCAGCTGAGGGTGAGTCGGATCCTAAGGCGAGACCGAAAGGTGTAGTCGATGGAAAGCAGGTTAATATTCCTGCACCGATCATTATTGCGATGGGGTGACGGAGAAGGCTAAACGATCCGGAGTTGGTTTCCGGTTCAAGGTCGTAGGGAGGGCTTCCAGGCAAATCCGGAGGCTCGTTAATCCCGAGAACTGAGTAGGAGGTTTCTTCGGAAACCGAACTCGTTGATGCCACGCTTCCAGGAAAAGCCTCTAAGCTTCAGATAATGACGTCCGTACCGAAAACCGACACTGGTGGGTGAGAGGAAAACTCTAAGGCGCTTGAGAGAACTCGGGTTAAGGAACTCTGCAATTTGACACCGTAACTTCGGGAGAAGGTGTGCCTTTGTTGGTGATGGGATTTACTCCTTGAGCTAATAGAGGTCTCAGATAATCGGGGGCTGCGACTGTTTACCAAAAACACAGGACTCTGCGAACACGAAAGTGGATGTATAGGGTCTGACGCCTGCCCGGTGCCGGAAGGTTAATTGATGGGGTCAGCCGCAAGGCGAAGCTCTTGATCGAAGCCCCGGTAAACGGCGGCCGTAACTATAGGCAAGCTTGGTAAACGAAGAGTCGAGTCGACGATGTAGAGTTCAGGGTTAGATGATTAGGACAACTTCTATAGTTGTAGTTACGTTAATAAACTTGGCTATATGCTGGAAACACTGAGTATCTGAAAGTACTCATCGCTCGACCCATCTTCGATGGAGAAAAGCGGTAGTGAAAATCTTTTAGTGCAGTCAATCAGCAGGAAAGACCGGACTCCTCCGGAATCCTCAGAGACTTTACGCCAGGCTCTTCATTCTGAAGAGATGATAAAGTCCGAACTGCATGGCGACATGCAGGAGTTATGCGCAATACATAACTCCGTCAATACGTGACTTTTGCGTGTTGATGTAACAAACAGAACGGTTGAATAAGTGGAGCATTACGCAAGTAATGCAGGAGCTACCTCTTAGCGGCCGTTGTAAAATTTGGCTATATGCTGGAACAGCTGAGTATCTGTCGGTACCGAGTGGCGGAGCCACAAGGTGAAAATCCGTACAGTGCAGCAAATCAGCAGGAAAGCCTTTCAATTCACGAGAGAAAATGTTGGTTCCTCGCAGGCTTGATCGAGGGCGAAGGCAGTCTTTGCATTTCGATTAAGAGAGACGAACCGCGGAAACTTGGTTACCTGGTACAACCTGAATTTTTCATTTACCAGCATCAGGTGAGACGTGGATTACTCGAGCTTGCGCAGGAAGTGTTCGATGCCGGTGGCATTCGACCCAAGCAAGGAAACGAGGACGTGTTGGTCTACTCGATCATCAGTCGTCGCATCATTGTCGAGAGGGTGATTCCATTCTTCGAACGCTATATGGCCTTTTCACACAAGGCGCTTGATTTCCAACTCTTCCGTGACATCGTGATGGCGATGGAGCAAAAACGTCATCGCGATCCCCAAGGGCTGGTCAAAATCGTTGAATCTGCCTATCAGATGAACATGGGAGGCAAGCAGCGAAGGCGACCAATCGGGGAAATCGTTGAAAGAATCCTCAGAGACTACACGCCAAACCCACTCCCCCTTGAGTGGTGAAGATATAGTCCGATCTTGATGGCGACATCAAGCTAACAACATGCCTAAGGTAGCGAAATTCCTTGTCGGGTAAGTAACATTGCCCAGGGTAGTGGCGACACTATTCCGATGACCGGCTCAAATCGGTGGAACCCTAACGACGTCTGTGCAAGTGCGTCGAGGGCAATACCGAGGGTAAGATTCGAGGTAAGCGCGTTGGCGCCGCTTCGTTTCCCCGTAACGACTCAGGGTGTGAGATCCCTGGATGGCTGCAAGCCATAACACGCCGGCCCTGACTTCAAAAAGCGATGAGATCTGCTCAAATCATCGTGGTCAGGTGAACGTATAGTCTATGCCGCGAGTAATCGTGGAAATCATGAAGTTCCGACCTGCACGAATGGCGTAACGCTGGCCCCACTGTCTCGACCCGAGACTCAGTGAACTTGAAATCGCTGTGAAGATGCGGCGTAGCTGCGGAAAGACGGAAAGACCCCGTGAACCTTTACTATAGCTTTACACTGAACTTTGAATTTGTTTGTGTAGGATAGCTGGGAGCCTACGAAGTGGGGACGCTAGTCTTCATGGAGGCAACCTTGAAATACCAGCCTGACAACTTCGCAGTTCTAACCTTGGCCCGTAATCCGGGTTGGGGACAGTGTATGGTGGGTAGTTTGACTGGGGCGGTCTCCTCCCAAAGAGTAACGGAGGAGTGCAAAGGTACCCTCAGCGCGGTCGGTCATCGCGCATAGAGTGCAATCGCATAAGGGTGCTTAACTGCGAGACGGACATGTCGAGCAGGTACGAAAGTAGGTGATAGTGATCCGGTGGTTCTGTATGGAAGGGCCATCGCTCAACGGATAAAAGGTACTCCGGGGATAACAGGCTTATTCCTCCCAAGAGTCCACATCGACGGAGGAGTTTGGCACCTCGATGTCGGCTCATCACATCCTGGGGCTGTAGCAGGTCCCAAGGGTATGGCTGTTCGCCATTTAAAGTGGTACGCGAGCTGGGTTCAGAACGTCGTGAGACAGTAGACTTGTGCTGTCGTTAAATTTGGCTATTTGCTGGAAACTCTGAGTATCTGACAGTACTCATCGCTCGACGGCGGGCGGTAGTGAAAATCTGTCGGTGCAGACAATCAGCAGGAAAGGTCAAAGTCATGGAAGATCATTACATTGCGGGATTTGTCGATGGCGAGGGCAGTTTTCACATTGCCTTCCAACGAAATCCTGATGTGCGAATCGGGTGGCAGGCTGTCCCTGAATTCCACGTGAGCCAGGATGTATCAAGCAGACACGTTCTCGAAGCGATTCGGGACCGGTTGGACTGCGGGATCATCAAGGTGAATCATCGTGGGAGCAGGAACGACCGAACACACGTCCTCGTCGTCAGAAATCGACTGGATCTAACGATGAAAGTGATTCCATTCTTCGATCGATACACTTTGCATACGGTGAAAAAGAACGACTTCGAGTCGTTCAAGCGGATCGTCGTGATGATGAATTCTGAACTTCATCTAGCGGCGGACGGTTTCAAGGAAATCGTCAGCATCGCTTATTCAATGAATGCAAATGGTTCGAGGCGAAGAATCAACCGGGAAGTGATTCTCGGGACTTTGAAATCCTCAGAGACTATACGCCAAAGGTCATCAGGGCCGATGCAGCCCGAAGTGATCAAGATATAGTCCGATCTGCATAGCGATATGCAGACTTTGCCTCGCGGCAAAGCGCCATCCTCGTTCGGGGATGGTCAGTACTCTCAGATAGGTGAGAGGAAGTAACAGAATGTCGGTCCCTATCTTCCGTAGCCGTTGGAGAATTGAGGGTGAGTTGCTCCTAGTACGAGAGGACCGGAGTGAACGCACCTCTGGTGTACCGGTTGTCACGCCAGTGGCACTGCCGGGTAGCTATGTGCGGACGGGATAACCGCTGAAAGCATCTAAGCGGGAAGCCCCCCCCAAGATTAGTTCTCCCTAGACCTTTAAGGTCTCTAAAGGGCCGTCGAAGACTACGACGTTGATAGGCTGGGTGTGTACGCGCAGTAATGCGTTTAGCTAACCAGTACTAATTGCCCGTGAGGCTTGACCATATAACACCCAAGCGATTTGTCCCTAACGTGGCAGATCGTGATTGGGAAACTGACTTGATTGCGACATGCGTCGAAACAAATTGTACGAATTAGCGGTGGGCGAGCCATGACTCGCCCGTTGCGACCGGTTTGCCTGGCGGCCATAGCGAGTGGGAACCACCCGATCCCTTTTCGAACTCGGAAGTGAAAACGCTCCGCGCCGATGCTAGTGTCGACTTTGTCGATGTGAAAGTAGGTCACTGCCAGGCTCTTGAATCGAAGACGAACCCCCGACGGCGAAAGCCGCCGGGGGTTTTTCTTTGTGCGCCCGGCAGGGCGCACTCTCTTGGAGGTGTAAGTCCTCTACATACCCAAAGCGCTGGCGCGACGGCGCGACGAACAGCAAGCGGATAGAGGCATAGAGGCCGCATTGTGGTCGCGGTAGGGGAACACGCCCCTCACTGAGCAGGGTGGGTTGCGTCCTATGTTAGTTAGCGCGCTCGTTTCTCGAACCACTTCTTCGCGCTGGGGCGGCGATGCGGACACCCAGGCCAACAACAGGGGCGGCGTTTACCGGCTCGAAGGTCCTCGACCGCGCGTTGGATTCGGCGGTTGCGCGTTGTTTCTTGCTTGGCTGAGATGACCCAACAAATCCATTCGTTCCGCGCCAGCGGCGTCAGATCCTTCCAAGCCGCCTGCGTGGTCGCTTCCGAGCGGAGCGCCACACGTAAGTCCGTCGGGGTTCTGTGCACGGGACCGGGCTTGCCCGTTTTGCTTTCGCTCATGATCATATCGTGATCGTCCCGGGACCATCGCCTGACTGCCATCGGTGCGGGAGCAACTCTTCAAGCCGACTGGCAGGTTGAGTCGGGAGGCGTTCGAGAACGTTCTTCAGATAGCGATACGGATCGTGATCTCGTGATCGTTCAACTTGGTGGATCGCTGCCGGTGCCGAGGCTTTCAAGTGTGATCTCCCCGATGCTGAGGTCCATTTGCTCGACGCCGGTCATTTTGCGCTGGCTGAGAGAAACGACGAAATCGCCGGCCTCACTCTGCAATTCATGGACAAGCAGGGAAGGTAGCCTGCATTCCGGTGGATTTCCGCAAGATCGTCATTTCACGAGACGATGACGCTCAGCCCGCGCGCGACTTCGGCACGCGCTGCGCAGGGTCAAAAAAGAACGTCTCTTCGGCGATGCGCTCCCCCTCCCAACGCTGATACGCCAGCTCGTCCATCACCACGTACGTGCCATCGTGCAACTCGAAGGTAAAGTTCCAGCGGATGACCACCCGATCTTCGTTCACAAAGATCGGACGGACACATTTCGAAGTCAGCGACTTGAGGCGCGCCAGGAAGCGGCGCTCGTTCGCGACGTGCGCCTCACGCCCGACTCGAGGCTCAGCCTGGTTCTCGCGCATCGACGAGTTTTCGGTATAGAACTCCTCGACGGCCTCGACATGAGCGTTGGCTTCCACTCGCGCCACGAATCGGTTGAGAGTTTCTGCGCTCGGCATGCTAAAGACTCCTCCGTTTTTGAAGCGAAGTGTTACGGTCGGTGACCACGGCCCCGCGGCATGCGCTCCGCAGCCTGCACACCGCCAGCATGATGTAATGAGCCGGCCGTGGCTTGTCCAAGAGGCCCGGAAGTCGAACGATCGTGCCGCGACGCTGGCCGGAGCTGCAATTCAATCATCCGACGGCAGTCCGAATGGCCCGAGCCACCCGCGGCGCCTCGAGGGCGATCTCGCGCAACGCGCCGGTCGGAGGATTCTTGAAACCAACGAAGTACAGCCCGGCGATGGCGGTTTCCTGGCCGAATCGGCTCGGCCTGCCGCGCGCATCGGCGATCTCCTCGAACCCTTTGATCACTTTGTCCAGACCCGGCGCATAGCCGGTCGCAAAAATGATGGCTTCGAACGAATGCTGGGTACCGTCTGCGAAACGTGCCCCGTCAGGTAGGATTTCCTGCACTGCCGGCAGTACGCGGATTTTGCCCCGCTTGACCATGGCGATAGTGCCGATATCAAGTATGGGAATGCGTCCGGACTCTTCGATCATGCGGTTTGGCCCCTTCGCCGGCCTTGTGATACCCCAGCGCGATAAGTCGCCTACCACCAGGCCGATGGTCGCCATGGCTATAGCGTCGCGCAGTCCCAGCGGCAGATACGAGAGCAGGACATTGGTGTGCTGAGTCGGGCGTCCTAACAGGTCGCGCGGCACAACATGCACCGGACCGCGCACCACCATGGCTACATCCACCTCCTGCTCGGCTAAATCGAGTGCGATCTCGGCGCCGGAATTGCCGCAGCCCACCACCAGGGCGCGCTTGCCCCGATAGGGCACCGCGCTCTTGTAAGCACCCGCATGTATCGCCGACCCGCGGAAAGTGTCCAGCCCGGGAATCGAAGGCACCCTTGGCACCGCGTTGTAACCGGTGGCCATGACGACGATGCGAGGCGCCATCACACCGCCGCTCGTATCCACTATGAACCGGCCGCCGCGGCGTTGCAGCGCGTGCACGGTAATACCGAGCCGAGGCACCACGTGGTGCTCTGCCGCATAGTTCTCCAGGTACTGCACCACCTGCTCTCGTGACGGGTAGCGCTGCGCATTCTTGGGCCACGGGCTCATGGGCAGGCCGGAATAGGTCTTGGTCGTGTGCAGATGCAACCGGTCGTAATGTCGATGCCAGGCGTGAGCGATCTGCCCCTCGCGCTCCAGTACCACATGGGGCGTTCCCTGCCGGTGCAAACACGCCGAGGTCGCCAAACCCGCCGGGCCGGCGCCAATCACCAAAATGTCTTCAGGCGGTCTGGCCGGCATTCAGCTCTCATGTTGCGTGCCCAGGGGTAGCGAGGGCTAGTATGGGCTCATTGGTCAGTCTGCAAGGATTCCGGCCGGTGGGCGAACATAGAAATCAATTCGATCAGCCCATCGGCCCGCCGGTTACCGGATGGACAGAGCGACCGCGGCCGCCTCGCCTCGCCTTGCACGGCCGCTATTGCCGCCTGGAGCCCGTCGATCTGAAGCGCCACGCAGGCGATCTCCTTGCCGCTTACATGGACGCGCCCGACTCGCGCGACTGGACCTACCTTTTCCCCGAGCGTCCTGAGACCTTGTTCCTGTTTGAGGAGTACCTCGCCGGACTCGCAAAGAGCGATGATCCCCTGCACTACACGATCGTGGACACCGAAACGGCCAAGCCTGTCGGCACCGCGGCGCTCATGAGAATCGATCCCGCGCACGGCGTCATCGAGGTGGGCTCTATCGCTTATTCGCCGCGCGCAAAGCGCACACGCGCCGGCACGGAGGCGATGTACTTGTTGATGCGGCTGGTGTTCGATGATCTCGGCTACCGGCGGTACGAATGGAAGTGCGACAGCCTCAATGGTCCCTCAAGGTTGGCGGCGCAGCGCTACGGATTTACATTCGAAGGAATATTCAGAAGGGCGATCGTCTACAAAGGTAGAAGCCGCGATACCGCGTGGTATTCGATCATTGCGGAGGAGTGGCCCCGAATACGGTCGGCGTTCGATGCCTGGCTCGACCCCAAAAACTTCGACGAGCACGGCCGGCAAAAGCACGACCTCAAGGCCCTGCGGCCTCCGCTCTAGCACCGGAGCGAGCGACACGCCGGTCCGCCTTCTTAGCGGAAATCGCCGTCTTATTAACGAAATCTAGAGATTTGTTAGTGCAGCCCTCGCGCGCCCTTTGACTTAATTTGTTGGGCTGCGTCGACAGTGAACGGCTGCTCGCAATGGGCCGCCTCTGCTGTTCGGCCGGTCACAGAGTCTCTGTAGTGGATACCCCTACACTCCTTTTGCCTGCAATGATCGCAGCGCGATTGGAGTCAATGAATGACCTCGGACCGTGTGCCGAGGGACGCCGCTGCGTCCCTCGCCGAACTCGCCCGGCTGGCTGCGCTCATCGTAGTCGGCGCCCTGGGACTGCTCTCCGGGTGCGGATCGTCGCATTCGAGTGCGCAGCTTACACAAGTGAGCTCGATCGAGGTTGGCCCCCCCGACAGCAAAGTCGCGATGGGCCTCGCGAGCCAATTTACCGCCACCGGCATCATGAGCGACGGCACGAAGCGCAATGTCTCGGCGCAGGCGGCCTGGAGCTCGAGCAATCCGGCCGTCGCCTGGATGGGGGCGGGAGGCACCGTGGCCACGGTTCGGTCCGGTACCGCAACGATCATGGCGAGCTTGAACGGCGTGTCCGGGTCGACCAGTTTGACGGTGACACCCGCCACGCTGATGTCGATCGAGGTCACGCCGCCGAATCCCAGTTTCGCCAACGGGCTGACTCTGCAGCTCGTTGCCACCGGTATCTACAGCGATAACTCGACGCACGATCTCACGAGTGCAGTCACCTGGGGCTCCTCTTCCGCGGCGGTTGCCTCGGTCAGCAATGCAGCAGGATCCGCCGGGCTCGCGAGTGCACTGGCTCCAGGATCCACCATGGTTACCGCGACCCTGGGCAGTGTATCGGCGAACATGACGCTGACGGTGACGACGGCGACGCTCGTTTCGATCGGCGTCACGCCCATGAACTCCACTCTGCCCAACGGGCTGACAGCGGCCCTCAGGGCGACCGGCGTGTTTACCGATCATTCGACTCGTGATCTCACCTCGGCGGTGGCCTGGAACTCCTCGGCACCGGCCGTGGCCTCGATCGACGAGGCAAGCGGTCTTGCCACAGCGCTGAGTCTGGGTACCGCACAAATCACGGCGACACTCGGAAGCATCTCCGGATCCACCACGCTCACGGTCAGTGCAGCGACGTTGGTATCGATCGGAGTCACGCCCGCAAATCCCGGTCTCGCTCTGGGCCTCAAGACCCAGTTCACGGCCACGGGCACCTACACGGACAATTCAACGCAAGACCTCACGGCGACCGCGCTCTGGAGCTCTTCCAATCCTGCGCTGGCGAGCGTGAGCAATGCCGCGGGCTTCGAGGGGCTGGCAGCGGCGCTCGGTACCGGCGCGGTCACGGTGACGGCTGCGATGGGCTCGATCCAGGGCTCGACCACACTCAACGTGACGCCGGCCACGCTCGTCTCGATTGCGGTGACGCCCGCGAACTTGAGCATCGCGGATGGCACGAGCCAGCAGTTCACCGCCACGGGCACTTACACCGACAGCACGACGCAGAATCTCAGCACGCTGGTCCTATGGAGCTCGAGCAATACGGGCGTCGCCGCGGTGAGTAATGCCGCAGGCTCGAACGGTTTCGCGACGGCACTCGGCCAGGGCGCGGCGACGATCGGCGCCGCGCTCGGCAGCGTATCCGGCTCGGTCGCGCTCAACGTCACACCCGCCACCCTGGTTTCGCTGACCGTAATTCCCGCGAATGCCGGCACGCCTAAGGGCGCCGTCCAGCAGTTCACCGTGACCGGCATCTACACCGACAATTCGACGCAGGACCTCACGAGTGCAGTGAGCTGGAGCTCCTCCGATCCGAGCGTCGTCGCCATCAGCAACGCGGCGGGCACGAACGGGCTCGCCGCCACGCTCGCGACGGGTCCGGTCACCATCACGGCCAGCCAAGGGACCGTCAACGGATCGACCGGTTTCACCGTCACTCCGGCAACGCTTGTTTCGATTGCTTTGATTCCGGCCACACCCAGCATTGCCGACGGCACCACGCAGCAGTTCGCCGCCACGGGCACTTACACCGATGGCACCACGCAGCCGCTGACGCAAACGGCCACCTGGAATTCCTCCGACTCGACCGTTGCGACCGTCAGCAACGCGCCGGGCACCAACGGTCTCGCCAGCAGCGCGGGCCAGGGTACGGCCACGATCACGGCGGCCGTGGGAACCATCGCCGGCTCGACTCTCCTGACTGTGACCCCCGCCACCTTGGTTTCCATCGCGGTGACGCCGGTAACACCGAGCATCACCAGCCGATCGAACGAGCAGTTCGCCGCGACGGGCAGCTATACCGACGGCTCGATGCAAAACTTGACCGCGACAGTCACCTGGAGCAGCTCCAATCCCGCTGTCGCGACCGTCAGCAATGCCGCCGGCTCCAGCGGACTGGCAGCGGCTGCCGCGGTGGGTACGACTTCGATCAGCGCTGCCCTGGGCGCTATCGGCTCGCCGTCCGTGACGCTGACCGTAACGGCCGCTCCCGAGTACGCATACGTGGCAAATCAGAACGACAACACGCTCTCGGAATTCGCGGTGGGAGCGGGCGGTGGGCTCACGTTGCTCGGCACGGTCGCAACCGGCAATGTGCCGAACGCCGTGGTGATCGATCCCACGGGCCGCTATGTCTATGCCGCCAACTGGAACGACGGCACGCTCTCCGAGTACCTCGTGGGAAGCGACGGCACGCTCACCAACATCGGCACGGCGGCCGCCGGCAGCGAGCCGGCATCGATCACGACTGACACGACGGGGCAATACGTCTACGTCGCGAATCTCGCCAGCAATACCGTCTCGCAGTACGCCATCGGCGCGGGCGGCGTGCTCACCTCTCTGGGCGATATCGCAGCAGCGGGAAGCCCGATCTCCATCACCGCCGATCCCACCGGGCACTACGTGTACGTCGCGGATGAGACCGGCAACGCCGTGTCCGAGTACGCGATCGGCGCCGGCGGATTGCTCAGCTCCCTGGGTACCGTGCCGAGCGGCAACGATCCGCAATCAGTGACCGTCGATCCGAGCGGCCGTTATGCGTACGTGGCCAATTGGAACGACGCCACCGTGTCCGCATACTCCATCGGGAGCGACGGCACGCTGACCTCGATCGGCACCGTGCCGAGCGGCGGCTGTCCGGAGTCGGTCACTGTGGATCCCGCAGGTCCGTATGTGTACGCGGAGAACTATTGCAGCAACACCGTATCCGAGTATGCGATCGGCACGGGCGGTGTCTTGAGCGCGATCGGCACGGTCGGAACTGGAAACAACCCCTGGTTCATCACCATCGATCCCACGGGGAGCGATGTGTATGTGGTGAACTTCAGCGACAGCACGGTCTCCGAATTCAGCATCGGCGCGGGAGGCGCGTTGAACGTCATCGGAACCGTGCCGACCGGCAGCGGTCCGAACGCGATCATCGCGGATTATTGATCGCGCCCGAGCCCGATGGGCCGGTTGCCGGGGCTGTCTGCGCGCGGCGGTAATCGATGCCGCCACGTCAGGTACGCGAGGACACGAATCAACACCAGCGCGATGAGGCCGTACACCACGAAAGCCTGACTGGTCGGCTTGAGCATCCAGAGATCTTGCGCGGCGCCGCCCTGGCCCCGCGGTCCGCCGCTGATGTTGACGATCTCTTGGGCGCCGATAATCAGATAAAGCACCAGGTAAACCATGCGCGATAGCCGGCGCGAGAATAGCCTGATGTCGGCCACACTAACGGGCGGAGAGTACTTCACCCACCATCCGAATCGCACGATGATCAAGCTCGAGAGAAGTAGACCGAAGAGCGCCTGCATGGCGGTTTTCGATTTGACCACGCTGATGAGCCAGGAATCGGGCACCAGAACGAGCACGACTCCGAGAGCCAGGAGGACGCCGCAATACAAAGCGATGTTGCGCCGCGCCCGCCGCGGCTCGCCAATCCATTGAAAATATGGAGTCATCCGCGTCTGCAACCATGGTGCGCCCGAGCGCCCCGTGCGGGGTCCGAGCACGACTACAGCACATTTGACTTTGTAATGCAAAGTAGGTAACCGAGTCATCAGTCCGCAACAATCCGGCAACAAATCGGTCACGATGCCACGCCTTAACTTTGTTGCGAAAAGTTAAATCAAGACGCTAAAGGATTGCCGCGCTCGCGGCGCCCATCGCTCATAGCTTGGCGCGCAGGCCGATGCCGCGTGGCTCGATGCGCATTGGATTGCGCTCCAGCACGGCGCTGATCTGGCTTCCGAAGTAGGCTTGCGGCTCCGACGGCGTTTCGTTCTCCTGGCGCTCGCGCACGGCGATTGCCGCCTTGGCCTGCTCGAACGCGCCTTGTAACGTCTTCGCGTGCGGCAGCGCGTCGCGGTAGAAGGCTTCCCCGAAGTAAGTCAGGTCCCGATCGTCCGAGCAGCCGAACGAAGTCTTGTCCGGTGCCGCGGCGGCGATGACGACCGTGTTGGGATCCTCGAGCGGCTGGATGAACGCCCCGGCATAGCAGGCGGAGATCACGATGATGCGCCGCTTGATGCCGGAATCCCGCAACGCGGCCGCGAGATCCTCGTCCGACAGCTGCTCCAACTGCAAGCCGCCGTTCGAGACCGACACCGAGGCGTCGGCTGCACCGTGGGAGGAGATCGCCAAGAAAAGAATATCCCGATCCGGGTTCATCTTCTCGCCGATTGCCTTGAGCGCATAAGCCAGCCCGCTCGCGGTGGCGATGGGATAAGTGTCGATGTCGCGGCGATCGTTGATCAGCAGCAACTGATGGCCGGAGGTCCCGAAGCGCTCGTCCACGATGCGTGCGGCGAGCTTGATCTCCTCGGCAAAGACGTGCTCCTCGGCCACACCGGCGAACCCGACGAAATACACGGCGGGAGAGCTGTCGAGGCCGGGACTCATCGCATCGACCGCGTCGTCGATTTGCGCGCGCTCATCGAACAGCAGCGACTCGGCGACCAGAGGCGAGACTTGCGAATCATCCGTGTCGCCCGCCTCATCCGCGCTCTGCGCCGGCGTCCACAGCCAGGGGCTCAAATCGGCGATCCTTGCCAGGGGGAACAAGGCGCCGAGTGCAACCAACAGCACGAGGGCGGCGCGGGGTTGAAATGCGCCGGTGAGCAAGCGCATCGCGTTCGCGAAGTACGCAAGCCCGTAGAGGATCACGAGTCCACAAGCGAGCCGCGCAGCCAGGCCATCCCAATGCACATCGATGACGAACCCCGCGGCGATCACAACCGGCAGCAGCACCAGCACGGTGAACAGAACGCTACGGAAATCGGAGCGGGGCCGCAGGCTTCGCGCCAGGGCGAGCGCGACGCCGAGCACCGCGCAGGCATACAGAGCGATGATGGCGAGGGACGTCGGCTCGAACTGTGCACCGGGACCCGCGCGCCGATAGTCGAGCCCGATCCAAAGGGCCAGCGAAACGAGAGCGCACGCGCTCACGGCGCCGTCGGTTGAGACACGCGGAATGTCGTCGATCGGCTTTCGCAAGGTCAACAGGCGAGATACGACCGGGATCCAAGCGAAGACGCGCGGTGAGCCCATGATCGGAAAGTATTGGAGCATCCCGCGGCAAAGTAAATGCAGCTCGGCCGGCGGTACTCTCGGTATAATCCTGCCCATGACCTTGAGCGCGCCTCAGAGCACCGAGACTCTGGCCTCACGCGGCGCGGCGGCGTTGTTGACCCCGGCGCAGCTCGCTCACTATGCGAGCAAAGCCTGGGTCGCGGTACCGGGCTTCTTTTCACCGGCGCAAACGGCGCAGATCTCTGCTTGGGTGGAGGAACTGGAGCGCCGTCCCGAGCGGCCCGGTGTCGAGATGGTGTACCACGAGCCGAAGCTCGACGATCCCTCGGTGCAGCTGGTGCAGAGAATCGAGAACTTCTGCCAATTTCACGCGGATTTCGGGGCGCTGGTGCAGGGTCGGCTCAAGAGCGCGATCGAGACACTGATCGGCGAGCCCGCCGTGTTGTTCAAGGACAAGATCAATTTCAAGATGGCGGGAGGCGCCGGTTTCGAAGCGCATCAGGACCAGCAGGCCGGATGGTCGGTGTATGCGCCGTTATTCGTGACCGCGCTGGTCTCGGTCGACGCCGCGACGCTCGCCAACGGATGTCTCGAGATCGCCGATGCGCCGCGTGCAGGCGGCTTGATCGGCGAGGAATGGAAGCCGCTCACCCGCTCCCAGATGGCAGCGTATCCAACCATACCGGTCCCCTGCGCGCCCGGCGACGTGCTGTTCTTCGATAGCTACGTGCCGCATGCCTCCAAGGGCAACGCGACCGACAGTGCGCGGCGCATCCTTTATTTGACGTACAACGCGAAATCCTACGGCGATCACCGCGCGCAGTACTTCGCGGACAAGCGCGCGAACTTTCCGCCCGACGTCGAGCGCAAGCCCGGAACGGAGTATCGCTTCAGGGTGTGAGCGCGGGCGGGCGCGAAGGCAGCCGCGCGCGGGCGCGCGGCGATGTCCACGCGGCCCGATCAAACCTCGCGCGCGTGCAGGAAGCGGTAGAACTCGACGCCTTCCCGAAGACGCCGCTTCATCATCTCCCAGCTCCTCACCATCTCCGAGGTCATCTCGATGACCTTGCGCGGCCGGAAGTAGAAGCGCCGGTAGAAGACCTCCACGGACTTGTAGATCTCCTCGGCATTGAGGCCTGGGTAGCTCAGGGGCGAGAGCTGCACACCCTGATTGTTGACGAGCTTGGATGCGTCGGTCTCGGTGAGCCAGCCGTTGTCGACCGCCTGCTTGTAGAGCTCCGTGCCGGGGTATGGCGCCGCCAGCGAGACCTGGATGGTGTGCGGATTGATGTCGACCGCATACTCGATGGTCTCGCGGATCGTCTCCTTGGTCTCGCCGGGGAGGCCGAGAATGAACGTGCCGTGAATGGCGATGCCGAGCTTGCGGCAATCGGCGGTGAAGCGCCGCGCGATGTCGGTGCGCAGCCCCTTGCGGATGTTGTGCAGGATCTGATCGTTGCCCGACTCGTAGCCGACCAGCAGCAGCCGCAGGCCGTTGTCCTTCATCACCTTGAGCGTCTGATACGGCACGTTCGCCTTGGCGTTGCAGGACCAGGTCACGCCGAGCTTGCCCATGCCGCGGGCGATTTCCTCGGCGCGCGGCCGGAAATCGGTGAAAGTGTCGTCGTCGAAGAAGATCTCCTTCACCTGCGGCATGTGCTCCTTGACCCAGCGCACCTCGTCGATGACGTTTTGCGGGCTGCGCACGCGGTAGCGGTGGCCGCCCACCGTCTGCGGCCACAGGCAGAACGTGCACTTGGAACGGCAGCCACGGCCCGTGTAGACCGAGACGTAGGGATGTTTCAGATAGCCGATGAAGTAATTCTCGATCTTCAGATCGCGCAGATACACCGGCGCCACCCACGGCAGCGCGTCCATATCCTCGATCATGGGCCGCGGCGGATTGTGCTGCAGACTCCCGTCCGGGCGCCTGAAGCTCAAGCCTGCGATGCCGTCGAGGGGAAGGCCGTCGGCCACGTCCTTGCAGGTGTAGTCGAATTCCTCGCGCGCGACGAAGTCGACGGCTTTCGAGGCGGCGAGCGAGCCCGCCGGATCGACCGCCACCTGGGCCCCCACCATGCCGATGAGGAGCCGGGGATTGGTCTCCTTGAGCAATTCCGCGACGCGCCCGTCTTTGATGAATGACGGTGCGCTCGTGTGCATGATCACCAGATCGTAGTCCTTCGCCACGGCGAGCACGTCCTCGATCGGCGTGCCATCCGCGGGCGCATCGATCAGCTTGCTGTCGGGGATGAGGGCCGCGGGCTGCGCGATCCAGGTGGGATACCAGAACGAGCGAATCTCGCGCTTCGCTTGATATCGCGAGCCAGCGCCGCCGTCGAATCCGTCGAATGAGGGCGGGTGCAGGAATAAAGTTTTCATAGCGGTCTCTGTGGATTCCATCAAACTATTTTCGCCGCCTGGCCAGCGGCTCGCAAGGCACCGGTCGGGGGATGTCAGACGCTTCGAACCGACCGCAACCGCTCCGGGTTCTCGACCGTCCACCAGCGCTCGACACTCGCGCTGATTCCCGCCAGATCGAGGCCGGCCGCGGTAAGACAAGTATCGCGGGAGCCATGCTCGATGAACCGGTCCGGTATGCCCAACTGCAACAAGGGCACCAGCACGCCGTGGGCCGCGAGCACCTCGCCGACCGCAGAGCCGGCGCCGCCCATCACGGCGTTCTCTTCGATGGTCACGATGGCGCGATGCCGCTTCGCGATTTCGATGACGAGTTCCTCATCCAGCGGCTTGATGAAGCGCATGTTGACGAGCGTGGCGTCGAGCCGATCGGCAACCTTGCGGGCCGATTCGACCAACGCGCCGAACGCGAGAATGGCAAGCCCGCTGCGTCCTTCGCGGCGGTACTGTGCGCGCCCGACGGGGAGTGCGGTCATCTCGGCGACCAGCGGCACGCCCGGGCCCGCGCCGCGTGGGTACCGCACTGCCGAGGGCACCGACAGCGTGGTGCCTGTAAAGAGCATCTGGCGGCATTCGTTCTCGTCGGCCGGCGCCATGATCACCATGTTCGGAATGCAGCGCAGGAAGCTCAGGTCATAGCTGCCCTGATGCGTCGCGCCGTCGCTGCCGACGAGGCCCGCTCGATCGAGCGCGAACACGACCGGTAACTTCTGCAAGGCCACGTCGTGGATCAGCTGATCATAGGCGCGCTGTAGAAAGGTCGAGTAGATGGCGACGATCGGAATGAAGCCTTCCGCCGCAAGGCCCGCCGCGAAAGTGACGGCGTGTTGCTCCGCGATCGCCACATCGAAGTAGCGGTCGGGAAAGCGCTTGGAGTACTCGACGAGGCCCGAGCCTTCGCGCATCGCCGGCGTGACGCCGATGATTTTCGGCTCGCGCTCAGCCATGTCGCAAAGCCATTGGCCGAATACCTGCGAATAGGTGGGACCGCTGCTCGCCTCCTTGAAGATCTTGCCGCTCGCCGGGTCGAACGGACCCGGGCCGTGCCATTTGATCGGATCCGCCTCTGCAGGGCCGTAGCCTTTGCCCTTGCGGGTCACGATGTGCAGGAACTGGGGTCCGCGCAGCTTCTTCACGTTGCCGAGGGTGCTGACCAACGCCCTGACGTCGTGGCCGTCGACCGGTCCTATGTAATTGAATCCCATCTCTTCGAACAGCGTGCCGGGAAGCACCATGCCCTTCAAATGCTCCTCGGACCGACGGGCGAGCTCCCACACCGTCGGCATTTGCCGCAACACTTTCTTGCCGCCTTCGCGCAGCTGCGCATACATGCGACCCGAGAGCGCGCGCGCCAGGTAGTTTGAGAGAGCGCCGACGTTCTCGGAGATCGACATGTCGTTGTCGTTCAGGATGATGAGCAGATCCGTCGACAGCGCACCGGCGTGATTCAGCGCCTCGAACGCCATTCCCGCCGTGAGCGCGCCGTCACCGATGATCGCCACCGCCCGCCGATCTTCGCCCCGTTTCGCCGACGCGACCGCCATGCCGAGCGCGGCACTGATCGAGGTGCTCGAGTGACCGACGCCGAAGGTGTCGTATTCGCTCTCGCTGCGGCTGGGAAAAGGTGCGAGGCCGCCGTCTTGCTTGATGGTGTGCAGCAGCTCGCGGCGACCGGTGAGCACCTTGTGCGGGTACGCTTGGTGGCCGACGTCCCACACCAGCCGGTCGTAGGGCGTATCGAAAATGTAGTGCAGCGCGACTGTCAGCTCGACCGTGCCGAGTCCGGCGGCAAAGTGGCCGCCGCGGGTCGAGACGCTCTGAATCAGGAATTGCCGCAGCTCATCCGCCACGGCGGTGAGCTTGGAGGCCGGCAGCCGCCGCAGATCCTCGGGCACGTGGATGGATTCGAGCAGGGGGTAAGTATTGGGCGGAGGGATCATTTCTACCAGTTTATACCAGCCGCGTCCCCGGCCGGTATCGGAGTGCTCCCTTTTGTCGCACAAGCGCCACCACTGCGAAGGTCACGTTGCGGCGGTGCGGTCCTACCCGCTATAGTTACGGGTGGGTTAAGGCAGCTCCCCCTCGAGGATGAGTGGGTACTTGGCGCCACACCTAGCCCACAGGTGTCATTGCGCTGACTTTCCGAGATACTGCTCTTATGGACTCCGGCATTACCAATGAAGGTTATCAAGACCAGATCCTTCCGCACGTCTCGCGAACCTTCGCGCTGACGATTCCGCAGCTCCCGCCGCGACTGAAAATGGCGGTGACGAACGCCTATCTCCTGTGTCGCATAGCGGACACCATCGAGGACGAGCCGGCCCTCTCGCCGGCGGAGACACTGGCGCTTCTCGAGCGGTTCAAAGGAGTCGTCGGCGGCCGCGGCGACGCCGGGGCACTGGCCGGTGATGTCGAGAAACACCTCTCCAGCCGCACCCTTGAAACCGAGCGCGACCTGGTCGTGAACATGGCCCGGGTCTTGCGCGTGACAGCTTCGCTATCGCCGCCGCAGCGTGCTGCGATCCAACGATGCGTCGATCTGATGTGCTATGGAATGCCCCGCTTTCAGTCGGCGACGAGTCTGGAGGGCCTGTCCCGACGCGTGGATCTGGACGAATATTGCTATTACGTGGCCGGGGTCGTCGGCGACATGCTGACGGAGCTTTTCTGCGAATACTCGCCGGACATCGCCAAGAATCGCCCGCAGTTGTCGAGGCTCGCCGTGTCTTTCGCTCAGGGCCTGCAGATGACCAATATCCTGAAGGATGTGTGGGAAGATCGCAGCCGCGGGGCTTGCTGGCTGCCGCGAGAGGTTTTCGCGCCTTACCACGTGGATCTTGCCGGCCTTTCCCCCGAGACCGCCGGCCCCGGCTTCGACGCCGGGATGCGCGAGCTGATCGGCGTGGCGCATGCGCATCTGCGCAATGCCCTGGAATACACTTTGTTCATCCCCCCTGCCGAGACGGGGATTCGACGTTTCTGTTTATGGGCAATTGGATTGGCCGTGCTTACATTGCAAAAAATTCATAATAATCCCGGCTTCACCGCCGGCGCTCAGGTCAAGATCTCGCGCTCCGCGGTGTCTTGGACGCGCTTTTTTGCGAACCTTTCGGTTCGCCACGACTGGCTGCTGCGGCGTTTGTTCGCCTGCGCCGCGCATGGGTTGCCGCTCGTGCGGCTTCCCGAAGTGCGTCGGCCGCAGATCGCTCGGGGCGAGCTCGAGAGAGCCGACCTCGAAAGCAGGGCGATCGACGAGTTTGCAGCGGCGCATGGCGCGGAGCCGGTGCGCCGCCGTTCCTACGGGAGCTCGGGCACATGAGTCGCATCGCAGAGAAACCCGCCCCGGCTCCGGTCCCCAGTCCGGCACGCGGCGACGTCGTCGCGCTGACCCTGACCAAGACCGTCTCGACCCTGCTCGATCGGGCCATCGCCAGCGCGCGCGACGCGATGATCGGGCGGCAGGCCGAGGAGGGCTACTGGCTGTTCGAGCTCGAAGCGGACTGCACCATCCCGGCGGAGTACATCATGATGATGCACTTCCTCGACGAGATCGATGCCGGACTCGAGACCAAGATCGCCGCGTATCTGCGCGCGCATCAAATGGCGAACGGCGGGTGGCCGCTTTACCAGGCCGGCGAATTCAACATGAGCTGCACGGTGAAAGCCTACTATGCGCTCAAGCTCGCCGGCGATGACATCAACGCGCCGCACATGGTGCGCGCGCGCGCCGCGATTCTCGAGCGCGGCGGCGCGGCGCGGTCGAACGTCTTTACGCGTATCGCGCTGGCTTTGTTCGGCCAGCTCCCCTGGCGCGGCGTGCCCTATATCCCCGTGGAGATCATGCTGCTGCCGAGGTGGTTCTTCTTCCATCTCGACAAGGTCTCGTATTGGTCGCGCACCGTCATGGTGCCGCTGTTCGTGCTGTGCTCGCGCAAGCCGCGCGCCAAGAATCCGCGCAACGTGCACATCCACGAGCTCTTCACGACGCACCCGGACAAGGAGCGCGATTACTTCCGCGACAGCAAAAAGCTCGGCGGGTTACTCGGCCGGGTCATGCTCGTGGTCGAGCGTATCGGCCGCCGGCTCGATCCGCTGATTCCGACCGCCATGCGTGAGCGTGCCACCCAGCGTGCCGAAGAGTGGATGCTCGCGCGCTTGAACGGCGAGGACGGCCTGGGCGCAATTTTCCCGGCCATGGTCAACGCGGTCGAGGTAATGACCATTCTCGGGTACGCGGCCGATGATCCGCGCCTCGTCACTGCGAAGCGCGCACTGCGGAAGCTGCTGGTGATCGGTCCGACGAGCGCCTACTGTCAGCCCTGCGTCTCACCGGTGTGGGACACGGCGTTGACCGTTCGGGCCATGCAGGAGGTGGGGGATGAGGCCGCGCTCAAGGCCGCGACCGATGCTCTCGACTGGCTCAAGGACGAGCAGTTGCTCGACGAGCCCGGCGATTGGCGCATCGACCGACCGCACCTCAAAGGCGGCGGTTGGGCGTTTCAGTTCGCCAACGACTACTACCCCGATCTGGACGACACCGCCGTGGTCGCCTGGGCCATGCATCAAGCGCCCAACGCCGACGAGTACACGGAGAGCGTCTCCCGCGCGCTCGACTGGCTGGCCGGGATGCAAAGCAAGAATGGCGGGTTCGCCGCATTCGACGCGGACAACACCTCGTACTACCTCAACAAGATCCCGTTCGCCGATCATGGCGCGCTGCTCGACCCGCCGACCAGCGATGTGAGCGGGCGGGTGGTGACGGCGCTCGGACTCATCGACCGCCCGCAGGACGGCCCCGTGCTCGAGCGCGCGATCGCCTATTTGCGCGCCGAGCAGGAGCCGGACGGCTCCTGGTTCGGGCGTTGGGGGACGAACTATGTGTATGGCACCTGGTCAGTGCTCACGGCGTTCGCGCAGGCAGGCGTTCCAGCCGACGATCCGGCGGTGCGCCGCGCGGTGGATTGGCTGATCACGCGGCAGAATTCGGATGGCGGATGGGGCGAGACCAACGACAGCTATTTGAAGGGCGGGCGCGCCCGCAGAGTGGCGAGCACCCCGTATCAAACCGCCTGGGCATTGCTTGGCCTGCTGGCGGCGGGGGAAGCGCACTCTGATGCCGCGCGCCGCGCGGTGAATCATCTGTTGCGCACCCAGGAGCCGCACGGTCTGTGGAGCGATGTGACATTCACCGCACCGGGGTTCCCGCGCGTGTTCTATCTCAAGTATCACGGCTACTGCGGCTACTTCCCGCTCTGGGCGCTGGCCAGCTACCGCACGTTGACCCGGGCCGGGACACCGCATTGAATCCGGCGGGCGTCGTCGCGGCACTGGCCGCGGAGGCGCGCGTGCTCGGTCCGGCTCAACCGCAGGGCGAGGGATTGGCGGTGCTCGCGGACGGCAACCTCTTGGTGGTGAGCGGCATGGGACCCAAGGCGGCGCGTTGCGCCGCAGAGCGCCTCATCGACGCCGGCGCCACCTCGCTCGTAAGCTGGGGATTGGCCGGAGGTCTCGATCCCGATCTCGAGGCGGGCGCCGTGTGCCTGCCGCGCGAGGTCATAGCCGCCGACGGGAGCCGTCTGCGCACCGCGCGATCCTGGCAGGAGTCCCTGTCATTTTCTGTCTCTTCCGGTCGCCGCGTCGCCGATGACGCGCTGCTCACGGCGGAGCATGCCCTCGAGACGCCGGCCGACAAGAGCGCGGCGCGCCGCGCGACGGGCGCCTGCGCCGTCGACATGGAAAGCTCGGCGGTCGCGCAAGTCGCCGACGCTCACGGCGTGCCTTTCATCGTCGTGCGCGTGATCGTCGATACCGCACGCGACGCCATTCCGCAGGCGGTGGCCGGCGCGAGCCGCGCCGGGACATTGCGCATCGGGCGATTGATTCTCGGTCTGATGCGCTCTCCCCTGGAGATTGCATCGCTCCTGCGCCTGGCGCGACGCTACCGCGTGGCGCTGCGTTCGCTCCGTACCGTCGCCGCCCTGGGCAAGCTCGAGCCTCCGGCGGCGACCGCCGCAGCCACTTCCGGGGCGAACGCCGCGTGAGAGCGTTGGTTACGGGCGCGACCGGCTTCGTGGGCGCCGCGGTGGCGCGGGCGTTGCTGCGGGACGGCTGGCAGGTGCGGGCGCTGGCGCGCGCGGGTTCCGACCGCAGCAATCTGCAGAGCCTCGCTCTCGAGATCGCCATCGGCGACCTCAACGACCCGACCTCTCTCGAGGCGGCGATCGCCGATTGCCGCGCCCTGTTTCACGTCGCAGCGGACTACCGGCTCGGCGCGCGCGACCCGCAAGAGCTCTACCGGACCAATGTCGAGGGAACGCGCAACATCCTGGCTGCGGCACAGCGCGCGGGTGTCGAGCGCAGCATCTACACCTCGAGCGTCGCGACCATGGGCATACCTCTCGACGGCACCCCCGGCGATGAGGCCACGCCCGTCGCGCTCGATGCCATGATCGGGCACTACAAACGATCGAAGTTCCTCGCCGAGCGCGCGGTTCTCGACGCGGCGCGTGCGGGACTGTCGGTGGTCATCGTCAACCCCTCGACGCCGGTCGGGCCGGGAGACGTGAAGCCAACGCCCACGGGTCAAGTCATGCTCGATGCCGCGTGCGGCCGGATGCCGGCGTACGTCGATACGGGACTCAACATCGTGCACGTCGACGACGTCGCCCGCGGACACCTGCTTGCCTTCGAGCGCGGCGTTCCGGGTGAGCGCTACATCCTGGGCGGGAAGGACATGACGTTGCGGGAGATACTCGCGGAGATCGCGCGTCTCGTCGGTCGCGACCCGCCGCGCGTGCGTCTGCCCTACGCGGCGGTGCTGCCCATCGCCTATATCGCGGAAGCGTTTTCCCGCGTGTCCGGGCGCGCGGGCCGCGTCACCCTGGAGGGCGTGCGCATGTCGCGCAAGCGTATGTTCTTCTCGAGCGCCAAAGCGCAACGCGAGCTCGGGTATGCATGGCGGCCGCCGGCGCAGGCTTTCGCGGACGCGGTGGAATGGTTTCGCGAGCGCGGACTCATTCCGGGCCGGTGACTTCGCCGCCGGCGAGCATGCGGCGGCCTTCCACAGCCTGCGAGATGAGCAGGATGGGCACGGCAAGCACGATGTCGCGCGCCCGCTTCAGCAAGGAAACCGCAAGTCCGAATTCCGCGCCGACACCCAAGAGCGGCGCGAGCAGGGCATAGGTCGCCTCCTGTACGCCGAGGCCGCTCGGCACCAGCACCGCCGCACTGCGCGCCGCGCCGACAAAGGCCTCGACCGCGATCGCAGACAGAAAATCGACATGCGCGCCCATGAGCCGCAAAGCGATCCAAGTCCCCGTCCCGCTCGCGATCCAGGCGGCGAGATGTACCGCGCAGGATAGTGCGACACGGGAACGCGTTGCGTGAATGGTATCGAGCATTGCCCCCACGGCGGCCGTGTGTGCCGCGGCCCGCGGCAGGAGCCGCGCGGCGATCCGTGCGGTGAGACGGTGGCCGTAACGCTGCAGGGCGAGCAGTACGACCCCGGCGATGACCGCCATTGCCAGCCCGATCAGGACGAACCTGTCGAGCGAGGCCGAGAACGCCGTCGGCGGAGCGCGCTTGGTCACAATGGCGAGGCCGAGTGCGATGAAGGCGATTTGGGCGAGCAGCTCCGTGGTCACATCGACGATGGTCGAGGCAAAGGCGACGGGTGCGGGCACACGATGCAGGATGGCCGCGCGTGCGCCGAGCGCAATGCCGCCGATGCTCGAGAAGGGCAAGAGGTCGCTGGCCGCTTCCCGCACCATTCTCGCCCAGACGAATACACCAAAATAACCGCCGCCGCCGCGAGGCAGCAGCACGAACCACGCCGTCGCGAGGAGCGGAGACATCGCGAGGCCGTACAGGCATAGCAAGCCGAATCCGCCGAGGCCCACCCGGCTCACCGCCGACAGGACCGTGCCGAACCCGATGTGAATGACGACGTAGAGAGCGAGGCCGAGCCCTAAAGCCGCGACGATGGCCACGCGCCGCTTCACGCCGCGCCCCCTTTACGCCGCGCGATGCAGAGAGGGCGCCGGCACCTGCGAGTTTGCGAAATCTGCAAAGCCGCCGAGTTGCAGCGCCCGTTCGCGGCAGGCCGCCGCGACTTCGGGCGCGGTCAGCGCCTCGAGCTCCTCGCGGTAGCGATATCCGGGCGCAGAGCCGAGATAAGGGGCCGTGGCGGGGTGCAAATAAATCTCGCTCAATCCCGGGGGCAGATGCGCAATCAGGCCGCACAGCCGAGCGCGTGTCATCGCGCCGGACCACTGCAGGCCGAACACGCGGTCGCTGGTGAAGAGACCGGCGGCTCGAAAACGCCGCCGTAGCAGCAGCGCCCACGGCGCTAGAGCGAGCGCGGCCATGCGCGGGGTGCCCGGCTCGATCTTGCGCAGGATCGCGGCGGGCTCGAGCGGTACGCGTGCGGCGCGCAATCCGTAGCTGCGCCCGATGCTCGCAATCAGGTTGCCGATGAGCGGATGCAGGTGGTAGTGCTTGTGAGCATTGCAATGATCGAGCGCGAGGCCCGTGGCACGAAATGCCTCGAACTGGGCAGTGATCTCGGCTGCGAGTTGCCGGCGAGCCGCAGCGCTGGTCGCGAACGTCGCCCCCATCGCGGCCATGTCGCAGCGGAACGAGCCGCTCGCATCCACCAGCCGCGAAACGGACTCGGGCGGCAGCGTCGGGCGGCCCTCGACCAGCACCAAATGCAATCCCACGCGCAAGTCGGGGTTGCATCGCGCGCGCGCCACCGCGTCGTCGGCCGCCGCACCGCCGACCATCAAGCTCGCTGCGGTCAGAATGCCGGTTCGGTGCGCGGCCTCGACGGCCTCGTTGACTTCGACGGCGGCTCCGAAGTCGTCCGCCGTGACGATCAGACGCTGCACGCGGCGGCGGCCGTTGTCATTGGGTGATTCTCACCACCGGCTGCACCGACCCGTCGCGGGTCACGCGGAAGCGATCGTCGCGCCAGTGCACTCGACGGGTGACGAATCCCCACGCCCACAGCAACAGGCTGAGCGCCTCGCGCAGAGGCAGCACCGCGAAATCGCGCACGATGCCCGACGCGGCGCCGCGCACGCGAAGATGCAGCACGACCCGGCCGAGTGCCGTGACGGCGAGCAGCACGAGCGCGGGCCACGCGCCGCGCGAGATCGCGCAGCCGAGCCAGGCGACGGGCACGCTGAACGTGATGAACGACAGCCCATAGCCGAGCGGCCGCACCGCGCGGATGGTGCGCAGCCAGCGCAACTCGTGGCGCACCAGGCCGCCGAAGGTGCGCTCATCGACGCACGTCTCGACCACGACGGGGGACAGAACCGTGCGCAATCCGCGCGCCCGGGTGAGCTGGCCCAAGCGGTAATCGTCTGCCAGCTGATTCGCGATTGCCGCGAACCCGCCGACGCTCGCCAGCACTTGCCGGCGCAGCGCGATGGTGACTCCGAACGCGAATGCACGCGATCCGGACAGAGCGGCGACGCGTACCGAGGGAATGAACCAGTCGTTGATGAACATCGAGCCGAGCAGGGACCACAAGCCGCGGCGCGGAACCCCGCGATAGGGACAGGTGACGATGCCGACGTCCGGATCGAGCAGAGGGGGTACGACCCTCGACAGATAGTCGCGCGGCACCCGCACGTCGCTGTCCGAAATCACCAGGAAGTCATGTCGGGCGAGCGGCATCATGTTCATGAGATTGCTCACTTTGCGGCTGCTTCCGTGCTGACGCCGGTCGACTACGAGCTTCAGGTCGAGTTTCGGAAACTCGCGCTGCAGCCGGCTCACCAGCTCTACGGCTGGATCGGCGCTGTCGGCCACACCGAACACGATTTGAAACCGCGGATAGTCCTGATCACAGAACGACCGCAGGCATTCGTACAGCTCGTGCTCATCGCCGCACAGGGGCTTGAGAATCGTCACCGCGGGGAACTCGCCGGAGCGCACGCTGTAGTCGGCGCTAAGCTTGACACGCACCGCGATCGCGGCCGCAACCGTATACACGGCAGCGCTCGCGGTGACGGCGATGCCGCACCAGTACATCCATATATGCGCGGTCGTGATCATTCAAGAACTCCCAGGATTTAGGAGACCCTGGCGCTGGCGCGAAACTTTCGCAAACAGCTATCATCCGGGCTGGCGGTAGGCGCTGGCAGGCCGGTCGGGTTGTCGATATGGATGAGCTTAGGCACGTTAATTGTCCCGATTGTGCTGACATTATGGCAGATTCAGATGCCTTGATCCTGGTCGACGCAGCCGACCGCCGCCTCGGTCACTTGAGCAAGGAAGCATGCCATCAAGGGCGCGGCGTCTTGCATCGCGCATTCTCGTTGCTGATTTTTAATGGGCGCGGCGAGCTTCTGGTACAGCAGCGTGCGCCCTCCAAGCGCCTATGGCCCCTCTACTGGTCCAACAGTTGCTGCAGCCATCCACGGTCTCTGGAGAGCATGGAAGCCGCAACGCGACGACGCTTGAACGAAGAGCTCGGAATAGACTGCAGCCTCGAATTTCTGTTTAAATTTCAATACCAGGCCCAATTCGACGAGACCGGCGCCGAACACGAGCTGTGCTCGGTGTTCATCGGTCGCTGCGACGGTCCCCTGGATGTCAATCGCGAGGAAATCTACGACTGGCGCTGGATGCCGCCGGATGTCCTACAGCGCGAGATGTCGGGTTTGGTTGACAGTCGCCGCTACACCCCCTGGTTCATGCTGGAATGGGCCCGGATCTGGCGGGATTACCGCCCGGCCGTGCTTGCCCTGACGGCTTGATGAGGCAATCTTAATGTCGCGCCGGATACCCGCCGCGCGGTACCATAGAGCATGGCAATTCCTCTCCTGCAAGTTTATCGGGTGGCCAAATACCTGGCCGGTCGCAAGCTTCGTGGCGTAAAGCGCTACCCTCTGGTGCTCATGCTGGAACCGTTGTTCCAGTGCAATCTCGCCTGCGCAGGATGCGGCAAGATCGACTACCCCAAGGAGATCCTCCAGAAGCGCGTGAGTGTCGAGGACGCGCTCAAGGCGGTCGACGACTGCGGCGCGCCGATGGTCTCGATTCCCGGCGGTGAGCCTTTGATCCACAAGGAGATGCCACAGATCGTCGAGGGCATCGTCGCGCGCAAGAAATTCATATACCTGTGCACCAATGCGATTCTGCTCGCGAAGCACATCGACGAATACAAGCCTTCTCCGTACCTGACGTTCTCCATTCATCTCGACGGTAATCGGGAACGGCACGACGAATCCGTGTGCCAGGAAGGCGTGTACGACAAGGCGGTTGCCGCGATCAAGCTCGCGCGCAGCAAGGGTTTTCGCGTCACCATCAATTGCACGCTGTTCAACGGTGAGGATCCGGATGGCGTGGCCGATTTCTTCGATACCGCGATGGGTCTCGGCATCGAAGGCATCACGGTATCGCCCGGCTACAGCTACCACCATGCGCCCCGGCAGGACGTATTCCTCGGCCGGCATGCCAGCAAGCAGCTGTTTCGCGAGATCTTCAAACGCGGCGCGCGACCCTCGAGCAAATCTTGGTCGTTCAATCACTCCAGCCTGTTCCTGGACTTTCTCGCCGGCAACCAGACCTATCAATGCACGCCGTGGAGCAATCCCACATACAACGTGTTTGGCTGGCAACGACCTTGCTATCTGTTGACCGACGAGGGCTACGCTCCGACCTACCAGTCGCTCATCGAGGACACCGATTGGGCGCGTTACGGCGTAGGCAAGAACCCTCGCTGCGACAACTGCATGGCGCACTGCGGCTTCGAGGGCACGGCCGTCAACGACGCGTTCAGTCACCCGCTCAAGGCCTTCATGACCTCGCTCCGGGGGCCCAAGCTTCAGGGCCCGATGGCGCCCGAGCTGCCCATCCGTTATGCGGAAGGAACGACCCTGCCGACGGTCGCGGCCATTCCGGTGAGCGAGATCAAGCACCTGAACCGCGAATCCGCGGATTCCGCCGGAGTGGCCGCGACCCGCTGAGGTCGCCCGCCGCAGCGGCCGGAGAGATCGGGTGAGCCAAGCAAAACGCCGCGCCGGCGAGGAGCTGGACTTCGAGGCGGAGCTCAAGGAATGGCAGTCGCGCATGGAGCGCGCGCTCGACAAGCGGCTACCGGGGTCCGACCAAGTCCCGGAGCGCCTGCACCAGGCGATGCGATACAGCGTGCTCGGAGGCGGCAAACGCATCCGGCCGGCGCTGCTGTTCGCCACCGCGCGGACGCTGGACTTAAGCGAGGATCAAGTCGAGGCGGCCGCTTGCGCGGTCGAGCTGATCCACGTGTATTCGCTGGTGCACGACGACCTGCCGGCGATGGATGACGACGACCTGCGCCGCGGACGGCCCACCTGCCACAAAGCCTACGACGAGGCCACGGCGATCCTGGTCGGCGATGCGCTGCAACCTCTCGCATTCCAGATTCTCGCGCGTGACCCCGCGCTGCCGGACTCGCCGGCCGTGCGTCTGCGCCTGATCGATCTGTTGAGCGAGGCGAGCGGTACGTTCGGCATGGCCGGCGGCCAGGCGATCGATCTCGAAGTGCAGGGCAGGAAGCTCGACATTGCGCAAGTCGAGGACATGCACGCGCGCAAAACCGGCGCGGTCATCAGGGCAAGCGTTCTCATGGCGGCCGCCTGCGCCCCGGATTTGCCACCCGCGCATTACGCCGCATTGACACGGTTCGCAGCCGCCATCGGACTCGCCTTTCAAATCCAGGATGATCTCCTTGATCTGCTCGGCGACGTCTCCACTCTGGGCAAACCGACGGGCGCGGACCGCGAGCATGCCAAGCCCACACACCCGACGGTCATCGGCATTCCGGCTTCGCAGGAGCGCGTTCATCTCCTGCACACACAAGCGCTCGATGCGCTGGTTCCGTTCGGCGAGCGCGCCGCGCCGCTGCGCTCGCTGGCGAACTGGCTCCTGACTCGCCACTACTGAATCGCCTACCCGAGGCTCCTGGCCGAGGCATGTCGCTGCATGCCCGCACCGCCACAAACGGCTCCACGCGCTGCAACATCACTGTCGGTCGTTGGCAACGCCGTTGACTCCGGCGTCCGCTTACACGAGTGTGGACGCGGAGGGGAAAGCATGATTCGTCCCATGAGTCACGCGCGCTTGATGCGCCTATCGACCGACTGCGTCGAAGCGGCGCTCAAACACGGCGAAAACAGCGAACAGCTCCTCGCCCGCCGCATCATGGAAAACACGGCGAGCTGGGAACAGTGGGAGCGTGCGCATTCGGACCTCATGCGCCGAATCGCGAGCTGCAACGCACGCTTGCAAATTGATGAGCTCAAGCAGACCACGTTGCGATTGCTGCATGGCAAGGCGCTGTTTCAGCAGCTGCGCCGGGCGGAGGTGCGGGGTGAGCCGCGGGTACGCTTGATGGCGCATTTTCGCCCGGGGCGCAGCTTCGAGTCGGCGATGATCTCCGAGCACGGGGAGTATTTGCGCAAGGCACTGAGCTTTCTCTGCACGAATCATCTCGGCGCGGACGTCGTGGGCGATCCGGCATTCATCGATCCGATGCAGCGCTACGAGGAGCTCTACGGTGAGTACTTCGACTTGTATTGCCGGTCTTTGCTAGGCACCTTGGACGAGGGCGAGTCGCAGAGCGCCCTCTTGCCGCTGCTCAAGCATCAGCTTGGCATACAGCGCGCGGCCGTTCTCGACCCGCGCGGCGCGCAAGCCTTCCTGAAGCGCGAAGCGGCGCTGCGCCGTCCGGCCGGCGACACGCAACGCCTGCCGTCCCTGGGGCGCCCGAAGCGAAGTTGACGCTCTGCACGCCCGCTTGGTGCCGCGGTCGTCGCCGCGTCACTGAATCGCGAGCTTGCGCTCCTTCGCGGACGGGGGGGTCCATTGATAGATCCAGGTCTCGGTCAGCGGCCGGCCTTCGATGCGCAAGTACATGCGCAGATCGATGGGCTCGACGGAATCATCCGTCGGCCGGACGTCGAACAGCGCCCGGTAGCCGCCGAACTCCGGGACGAAGTGCGCCGTGACGTGTTCCGTGGTACCGCGCGACGTGGTGATCACGGCCTCGACCGGTGAATCCTTCGGCAGCGCACCGAGCTCGCCACCCACGAAATCGACCGCGAAGTGCCAGGAGTAATATTGACGCTTCACCCCCACGGTCCCGCCGATGCCGGTGCGGGTCGCGACCGCTAAGCCGAGCGGTGAGGAGTAAGGCATTTTCTCGCCCCAGTACAGCCGGTAGCTGAACAGCAGCTCTTGTCCCGGCTTCGGTTTGTCGGCGGGATTCCAAAACACCACGATGTTGTCGAAGGTTTCGTCCACGGTCGGTATCTCGACCAGCTGCACGGCGCCCTTGCCCCAGCCCCCGTTCGGACCGGGTCGCGGCTCGACCCACAGGCTCGGGCGGCGGTCGTAGTACACGCCGTCGTCCTGATAGTGATCGAAATCCCGATCGCGCTGCAGGAGCCCGAAGCCGCGCGGATTGTCGTCGAAATAAGAATTGAGATGCAGTTGTGGAGGGTTGAGGAGCGGCCGCCAGATCCACTCGCCCGCGCCGGTCCACATGGACAGCCCGTCCGAGTCGTGAATCTCGGGACGCCAATCGTTCGCCATGCGCCGGTCGTTCTCGCCATAGAAGAACATGCTGGTGAGCGGCGCGATGCCGATACGCTCGATCGGCTTGCGCGGATAGAACGCGGTGTCGATGCTCATGATCTGGGTGCCGCCGGGTGTGATCAGAAACCGTACCGCTCCCGCCACGCTGGGCGAATCGAGCAAGCCGTACAGCGTCAGCGTGCCGGCTTCCTTGGCGGGCCGCTCGAACCAGAATGACGTGAAGCGCGGAAACTCCTCCGGCCGCGGGAACGCCGTATCGACCGCGAGGGCGCGCGCGGACAGGCCGTATTGCCGCGTATCGCCGCCCACCGCGCGGAAATAGCTCGCGCCGAGGAACGCGGCCACGTCATCGCGCCAGTCGGTGACGAATTGCACACGAAAGCCCGCAAATCCTGCGCGATCCTTCATGACGGAAGGGTCGAGGCCGCTCTTGTCCCACTCGAACATCGCCGGATCGTAGACGATCTCGTGCGCCTGGCCGTCGATGACCTCGTACATATGCACCGGCTCGGTGAAGTTGCGTCCGACGTGGAAGAACTGCACACGAAACTCGAGGCCCGCGTCCGCCCACAACGCGTGGTCGCCGCGAAAGCGAATCGACTGATACTCGTTGTAACCGAGCTTGCCCATGGCAGGAGGCAGCACGTCCTTGGAGGATTGGAAGGCGTTGCTCGCGAGCCAATGCGCTTGCCCCTTCAGCCACGCGAAATCGAAGGGCTGCTGCGCGCCCGGGGCGGCGGACGCCGGCGCCGCGGGTGGCACGGTCGCCGCCGGAGGACCGGATTGAGCAGCGCGCGCGGCGAAGCTGGGGCCGTAGGCGAAGGATCCGCCCGCAAGTCCCATGGCCAATTGCTTGATTGCGGCGCGTCGGTCGGTCATGTGCTGGCGGTCCTCTGGTTACGTCTCATATCAAGTTGCGCTGCCCATCGGGCAGCAGAGAAAGATGGTTGAGGAGCTGCTCGCTGCTCGCCACTTCGACACGCTCGACGCGTGTGAGCCATTCGAGCGCCTGGTCGAGCGAATGCGCGTCGAGCAATTTCTGTCGCGCCGTGAACGCATTGGGATCGGGTCGGCCCGGTGGGTCGGGCGGACGCGGGAGGTTGCCCTCGACGTGCGCCAGCCGCGCTTCGCGGTTGCGCGCGAGATACCTGAGCCCGTCCTCGGGCAACGCGCGCGCCTCGGCGACCAGCTGGGTGCGGCGCCTCACCAGGGCCGGCACCTCGACTTCCGCGGGGATACGCAAGAAGCCGAGCTTGGACAGCGCGCCGCCGAGCGTCCGCGAGCCGCTGGCGCGCGACAACGGAATGGAGAGCAGCAATCCAAGCAGCGCGGGCGACACCCAGGCGAGGAGCGGGGGGGAGAGAAACCATAGGATGACGCCGGTCATGACGGCGATCACCGTGTCGCGCATGTGGTAGTGCCAGGCTTCGCGCCAGGTGGTTCCGCCGTCGTCGCGGCGCTGCGGATTCCAGCCCGAGTCGCGTCCCATGAGAATCTCGAACACATGCCGGCTCTGACTGAGCATCATCACCGGCGCGTAGAGTGCCGACAGCACGATCTCCAGCAGGAAGCTCGCGCACAGGCCGATGACGCCGCCGCCGCCGCGGCGCAGACGCCTCGACAGCAGCGCGCGCGACAGGCCGAGGAATTTCGGCACGAGCAATATCACCATGCTGAACCAGAACAGCGCCATCATCAGCTCGACGTTGAATCGCGGCCAGGTCGGAAACATCTGAAAGTCGTGATTGAAGTACTCGGGCCGGATGAGGTGCGATTGCACCGCGAGCGCGAATCCGATGCACAGCAGGACCAGCCACAGCGGCGAGGACAAATAGCTCATGATGCCGATGCCGAGGTGCAGGCGGCTCGGGAAGCTGAAGCCGCTCGCGCCGATGATTTTCGTATGCTGCAGATTGCCCTGCGCCCAGCGGCGGTCGCGCACGGCGACGTCGATCAGCGAGGGCGGGGACTCTTCCCAGGAGCCTCCGCAATCGGTGGTCATGCGCACCTTCCAGCCGGCGCGGCGCATCAGCGCCGCCTCGACGAAGTCGTGCGACAGCACATGGCCGCCGAAGGGCTTGCGGCCTTCGAGCTCCGGCAGCCCGCAGCTCTGGGCGAAGGCCTGCACGCGGATGATGGCGTTGTGGCCCCAATAATTCCCGCTGTCTCCGGACCAGGCGGCCAAGCCGCGCGAGATGACGGGGCCATAAGCGCAGGCCGCGAACTGCTGCAGCCGGCCGAACAAAGTGCGCGCACCGATGAGCTGCGGAGCGGTTTGCAGGATGCCGAGGGCCGGATCGGCCTGCATCACCTGCGCGAGCCGGGTCAGGGTCGCCGCGTCGATCAGACTGTCGGCATCGAGCACGATCATGTGGTCGTAGCGGCCGCCCCAGCGCGTGACGAAATCCTCGATGTTGCCCGACTTGCGTGCGACGTTGCGCCAGCGTCGCCGGTACCAGACGGGCATCATGCCGGTGAGCGCGTGGCGCAGCCGCCCGACGGCCGCTGTCTCGCGGATCCAGGCATCAGCGTCGGTCGAGTCGGAGAGCACGACGATCTCGAAACCACGACTCGAGCCGGCCTTGTGCAACGCCTCACCCATGGCTTGCAGCGCGGCCGTGGTGCGGGTGGGGTCCTCGTTGTAGATCGGCATGACCAGGGCGGTGAGCGTCTCGCCCAGCCCCGTTGCGGGATCGGGGCGGGGATCGCGGCGCTTCGAGGCGCCGGCGAGCACCGAGCCGGCCGAGAATGCGATCCAAGCGAGAGACACACCGAAGAAAAAGATCATCAAGGCCTGCAAGAACGTCATGCTCGCGAAGCGCACCACCTGCAGCATCTGATAGACGCCATAGATCGTGATGCCGAGGAACGTTGCGACGAGAATGATGCGCGCGAACCAGACAGCGGCGTCGGTGGGATACATGGGCAGGCGCGGTGGCGCATAGTCGAGATCTTGCGAGGGCATCCCGAGCCGTGCCTCGGCCGGCATGCCTCCCGAGCTCTCCGCGGCCGCAATGCGTATCGCCGTGCTCAAGGTGCCGTCCAACGGTACAGCCAGGTCTCGCTGACCGGGTGCTCGCCGCGCATGATCCGCAGTCGCATCTCGATGAGGTCGGCATTGTTCGGCTCGATCTCGAAGCTCGCGCGCAGCCCATGCAGCGCGGTATTCGACGTCAAGGCGACGTTCGAGATCTTACCGGCCGAGGCGGACAGGTCGACCGAGAGGCCGTTGCTCTTGTCACCCGCACCGACGATGTCGAGAACGAAGACGCGCCGCTTGCCGTCGAGGCTCGCTCCGGAGCGGGTGGCGATGACCTCGCCGAGACCCTTGGGCATCGCGGGCTTGGGCAGCCAGCTCAGCCGATAGGCGAACTCCGCAGGGTGTCCGGCTGCGAGACCTTGCGCGGGACGCCAGAAGGTGACGATGTTGTCGTTGCTCTCACGCCCCGAGGGGATTTCCACGAGCTCGACCGCGCCGGGACCCCAGTCACCTTTCGGCTCGATCCAGGCGCTCGGGCGCCGCTCGTATTGATCCTCGAAATCCTCGAAATCGCTCTCATCGCGCGAGCGCTGCACCAGCCCGAATCCCTCCGGCGGCCGGGTGGTGAACGTCGATACCTGGAGCTTGGTGGGGTTGGCGAGCTGGCGGAAAACGTGCTCGCCGGTGCTCGAGGTGATCTGCAGACCGTCCGAGTCGTGCACCTCGGGCCGGTAATCATCGAGCCGGCCGCGGTTGGTCTCATCGAACAGAAACATGGAGGTGAGGGGGGCGATTCCGACCACGCGCAGATCCGATCGCGGGAACAATGTGCAGGTCACGTCCATCACGGTGATGGCGCCGGGCGTCACGGTGAAGCGGTAAGCGCCCGTGATGGATTGGCTCTCGAGCAGCGCATCGATCACGATCGAGGTCGCGCGCGGCGCCGGCTGCTCGACCCAGAAATGGGTGAATGCCGGGAATTCCTCCCCCACGGGCTCCGCGGTGTTGATGGCGAGTCCGCGCGCCGACAGCCCGTATAGCAGGCCCTTCGCGACGCCGCGGAAATAGCTCGCGCCCTGAAAGACCAGAAACTCGTCCCAGACTTTTTTCGAGTTGATCTGCGTGACGAGACGAAATCCCGACAGCGGCAGGGAGACCTTGCCGAGCTGCGGAAGGGAGGGCGCGATCTCGAACATGGCCGGCGTGGCGACGAGGTCGTGTGCGGTGTCGCCCTCGACCGTCGATACGGTCACAGGCGGCGCTTGCTGATTGAAGGTCGTCCGCAGGAGCTCCAAGCGGAACGGCAACTGCTCGCTGCGCCAGATCGCCGCGTCGCGATTGAAATGAATGCTGCGGTATTGCTCCGGGCTGAGCTTGTCGAGCCCCGCGGGCAGGGTGCTGCGTTGCGGAGCATAGGGCTTCGCCGCCAGCCGCTTGGCCTGCTCGAGAAGCGTATCGAAGCTGAAGGGATATCCGTCGGCGGCCTTCTGGGTGCTCGGCTCCTCGGGGCGTGCGTTCGCGCCGTGCGCGGGGAGGCTCGAAGCCGCGGTCAGCAGCGTCGCGAGCATGAGTTTTTGCATGTCGACCGGCAAATTCAGTTCCCTCGTATCTTCGTTGTGCTCGCGTGTGTAGGACAGCCTGCGTGCACGGCGCTTGGGGCCGGAAACCTGATCCGGTGCACGGCCTGATATAGTCTAGCTCGATGCTCGAATCCGTGCCCCATAAGGAACCGCAGAGCGCGGCGGCCGTACTGATGGTGCGGCCGGCCCGGTTCGGATTCAATCCACAGACCGCCGCGAGCAACGTGTTCCAAAAGAGCACGCTCGAGACGAGCGCGCTTGCGACGAGCCCGTATCCGGGGCGAGATACGGCCGGCGTTCACGAGGCAGCATTGCGCGAGTTCGACGCGTTGGCCGGGCAACTCGCGCGGGCCGGTCTGCAAGTCATCCTCGTCGAGGATACCTTGCAACCGGCGAAGCCGGACGCGATTTTCCCGAACAACTGGGTGAGCTTTCATCGTGACGGCACGGTGGTGCTCTATCCGATGATGGCGCCCAACCGGCGTCTCGAGCGCCGCGACGAGGTGCTTGCGCAGATCGCGGCCGTTGGGTTTCGCATCACGCGTACGGTGGATCTGTGCCGCCGCGAGGAGCTCGGTCAGTACCTCGAGGGCACCGGGAGCCTCGTGCTCGATCGTCCGCGGCATGTGGCCTATGCGAACATCTCGCCGCGCACCGATCTCGATGCGCTGGGCGAGTTCGGGCAGCTGCTCGACTACGACTTGGTGACGTTCGAGTCCGTCGATGCCGCAGGCAGACCGGTGTACCACACCAACGTGATGCTGGCGATCGGCACGGGCTTCGCCGTGATGTGCGCCGAGTCGATCACCGAGAAGCGCTCCCGCGACGCCGTGCGTGAGACGCTCGCCGCGGGCCGGGAGATCGTCGAGATCTCCCTCGCGCAGATGCAGGCTTTCGCGGGCAACGTGCTCGAGCTGGCGCCGCCCGGGTCGAAGCTGATCGCTCTCTCCACCACGGCCTGGCAATGTCTCGATGCGCAGCAGCGGCGTACCCTCGAGAAGCACGGCGACGTGCTGGCCGCCGAGATTCCCGTCATCGAGCATTTCGGTGGCGGCGGCGTGCGCTGCATGCTCGCCGAGGTGCATCTGCCGCCGCGCCTCTAGCGGCAAGCCGCTGGCCGCGCGCGTCTAATGTCATAATTGCCGCATGCTGGAACTCTCGGTCAAGACGCTCCTCGCCTATCTCCTGGGTGCACTGCTCGGCAGTCTGGTGCTCGGGCACCTGCGCGGCGTCGACATCCGCCGTGCCGGCAGCGGCAATGCCGGCGCCACCAACGCGCTGCGCACGCAGGGCAAGCTGTTCGCTCTGGCGGTCCTCGTCATAGACATCGGCAAAGGTGTGCTGGCGATACTCTATTTGCCGCACGCCGCGTTGCCGGGCGTCCCGCTCGACCCGGAGATCCCGCGCGCATGGCTCACGCTCGCCTGCGGTTTCGCCGTGATTGTCGGGCACGTGTACCCGGTCTGGTTCGGCTTTCGCGGCGGTAAGGGAGTCGCGACCATGATCGGCGTCGTCGGGGCGCTCGATCCGCGATTGCTCCTGCCGGTCATCGGGACCTGGTTCGTCGTGCTCGTACTCAGCGGCTATGTGGGTCTCGCGAGCATGCTCGCGGGAGCCGCGCTCATCCTATTCGTATACGTCCTCGAGCCGGGCAACACGGCCCTGCTGTGCTTTTCCGCGGCCATCGAGATCTTCGTCGTCTTCACCCACCGTGGCAACATCGCGCGCATGCGCGCCGGCAACGAGCATCGCGTGCAACGTTTATGGCTGTTCCGCTCCCGCACGGCCTAGATCTGCGCCGCCCGTTGCTCGCGTTGCTCGCGACGGACGAGCCGCGCTCGGGGAGCTGGCTTGCGCGAACCCTGAATGCCGATGAGTCCGAGATCGCTGCCGGCATCGAGCAGCTGCGCGCGCTCGGTATCGATGTGACCACCGTGCCGCAGGGTTTTCGGCTCGGGTTAGGCTCCCGCTTGGAGCTTCTCGAGGCCGGTACGATCCGCGCGGCTCTATGCAAAGAGGCCGCCGGCCGGCTGCACCGGTTGGAGGTGCTGTTCGAGGTCGACTCCACCAATACGCGCCTGCTCGGGCGCGCGGGGCCACCTTCGGGTTTTGCAGACGCTGCGCTCGCGGAGCTGCAGAATGCAGGCCGGGGACGGCAGGGGCGGCGCTGGCTGTCGCCCTTCGGCGCCAGTCTCGCGCTATCGATGGGCTGGACATTTCGCGATGCCGAGCGCGTCGATCCGACCTTGAGCCTGGCCGTGGGCGTCGCGGTCTGCCGCGCGCTCGGCACACTCGGCGCCCAGGGCGTCCGCCTCAAATGGCCGAATGATGTCTGGTTCGAGGACCGAAAGGTCGGCGGTGTCCTGGTCGAGACGAGGGTGGGCGGCGGTACGGCCCACGTCGTCGTCGGCGTGGGCCTGAATCTTCATCTCTCTGCTGACTCGCGACGTGAAATCGGTACCCTGGCCGGTACCGCAGGGCTCGCCGCTCTCGACGCGGCGTGCCCGTTGCCCCTGTCGCGCAACACGCTCGCGGCGGCCCTGCTGACGCAGCTTTTGAGTATGCTGCCGCTCTTCGAGCGCCGTGGTTTCGCGGCGTTCCGGGACGAATGGCGCGCGCTCGATGCGCTGCGGGACCGTCCGGCGCGGGTGCTGCTCGCGCGGGACGCCGTGGAGGGTATCGCGCGCGGCGTGGATGAGGACGGGGGATTGCTGCTCGAGCACGGCGGCAATGTCGATAAATTCATTGCCGGCGAGGCGAGCTTGCGTTTGATTCCGGGTGAGGCGTGACCTTGTTGAAGAGCATCGTGGTGGTCCTGGCGCTCGCCAACATGGGCTATTTCCTGTGGTCGCGGGGTATCGCTCATCCACCGGAGGCTGGCCCCGAGACGCCCACCACCACCCTGAAGCTCACCTCCGAGGTCCCCGCCGCGCAGCGGGGCGCACCGCCACCGGCTGCGGCGGAAGACTCCGCGATCCCCTCGGGCACCTCCGGGCTCGCCGCTGCCGGCGCCGCCGCCAGCGATGCGCCGAGCGCGGGATCGGCGGCGCTGCTCACGAACGTGAAGCGCTGCATCAGCGTTGGGCCTTTCCGCGACGTGTCCGAGACCGCGCACGCCGCGAGCACCTTGCGCAGCGGCGGCTACGATCCCAAGCAACGGGTGGCGGAAGGCGAGGTCTGGGCGGGCGTGTGGGTTTATTTGCCGATTGCTCCCTCCCAATCGAGTGGACAACTGCTGAGCAAGCTCAAGGCCGCCGGCATCGATGATGCGCTGGAGATGCCGGGACCGAGCGAGAGCTCGGTGATTTCGCTCGGACTCTTCGCCGACCAGAAGCGCGCGCAAACGCGGGTGTCGCAGGCGCAGGCCCTCGGATTCAATCCGGGCATCGCCGATCGCAAGCGCACCGGCGATGTGTACTGGATCGACATCGATCTGAAACCGACCGACAGCGTGCTGAAGCCGGGCGATCTGCAGAGTGAGACGGGACATATCCAGCGGCTGGAAGTCAAAGCCTGTCCGAATGCCGGAGCGACGTCATGAGCGGCCGCGAAGCCGCCTTGCGGTTCGGCAGCGTGCTCGGCGCGATCGTGGCCTATGGCTACCTCATCGCATGCCTCGCGCTCGTGGCGTTCCAGACTTATCGCTGGTTCCAGAACGGCGAGTGGACGCACGTCGGTGTGAACGACGGCATGCGCGCAGCGCTGGCGCACCTCGCGGGCGCCGACGGGTTGACGGGCTGGCGCGCCGCCCTTGCCCGTTGGCTCGATGCGCCCGTTACCTGGCTGGGGCTGCACACGGTACTCGAGGCGCTGCCTGCGTCCCTGGCACTCTTTCTCGTCAGCATTCTCGGCAACAGCCTGTTCGTCTACACCACGGACTGTCTGCGCGAGGAGCGGGCCGCCCACCGCTGAATCAGCGCGCCGCGCGCGAATCGCTGCAGGCGACGACCAGCAGGGTGCGGCATCTCGCGATTCTATGACGGCGCCTCGGCGGGCGGAGGCTCGCCTTTCCACAGATAGGCCACCGTGTTCGGGGGCGGGCGGTACCAGCCCGGATCCCGATAATCGCCGGGCGCGAGGTCCGACCTGATCTTCACCACCGTAAACATGCCGCCCATCTCGATGCTGCCGTACGGGCCGGCGCCGCCCATCATGGGCAGCGTGTTGTCGGGCAGGGCCATGGGCGCGTTCATGTTCTGCATGTCGCCGACGCTCATGTAGTTCGGAACGAGCGCGGCGATCTTGCGCTCGAGGTCGGATTGATCGACACCGATCATGGTCGGCACGCGATGGCCCATGGCATTCATGGTGTGATGGCTCTTGTGGCAATGAAATGCCCAGTCGCCCGGCGCCGCCGCCGTGAACTCGATGGCGCGCACCTGGCCGACCGCGATGTCGGTCGTGACTTCGGGCCAGCGCGCACCTTCCGGAACCCATCCCCCGCCGGTGCCCGCGACCACGAACTCGTGCCCATGCAGATGCATCGGATGGTTGGTCATGGTGAGATTTCCGATCCGGATGCGCACGCGCTCGCCCTGCCGCGCCACCATCGGATCGACGCCGGGGTAGGCGCGACTGTTGAAGGTCCAGAGATTGAAATCCAACATGGTGCTCACCCGGGGTGTGAAGCTGCCCGGATCGATGTCATAGGCGTTGAGCAGGATCACGTAGTCGCGGTCCACGGGCATCGCATGCGGGTCGGCGGGATGGGTCACCCAGGAGCCCATCATGCCCATCGCCATCTGCGTGGTCTCATCCGCGTGCGGGTGATACATGAAGGTTCCTGCGCGCTGCGCACGGAACTCGTACACGAATGTCTGGCCGGGCTTGATGGACGGCTGATTGAGACCCGACACGCCGTCCATGCCATTGGGCAGCCGCTGGCCGTGCCAGTGAATGCTGGTGGCCTCGGGCAGGCGGTTGGTGACGAACATGCGCACCCGGTCGCCCTCGACGACTTCGATGGTGGGCCCGGGCGATTGGCCGTTGTAGCCCCAGAGATGAGCCTTCATGCCGGGCGCGATCTCGCGCAGCACGGGCTCGGCCACCAGATGAAATTCCTTTACACCGTCGCGCATCCGCCAGGGGAGGCTCCAACCGTTGAGGGTCGCGACCGGCCGGTAGGGCCTGCCATTGGGCGGCGCGAGAGGGGCGCGCGTGTCCGTCGCCGCCGAAGAGACGATCTCAGGAAGTGCCGCGAGCGCGGACTTGCCGACCGCCGCTGAGGCGAGTGCGGCCAGGCCCGTGAATAAACGTCGTCGTGTCACCATTGAAATATCTCCTAAAGCTGCGGAGCGGGGCCGGAAAGTGCCGCGTCCAGCGACGAGCGGGCGATCCAGAAATCGCGCACGCTCTGCAGGTAGTCGCTCACGCCGGCAATTTGCGAACGGGAATCGGCGAGCAGGTCGAAGACGCTGATCTGTCCGGCGTCATAACGCAGCCGATCCTGCTCGGCGATGGCTCTGCGCAGCGGCAACATCTCGTCGCGCTGGCGCAGGGCGATGTCGTGCGCCGCGCGCAGCCGCGCGTAGGCCTTGCGCACTTCCGTGCGCGCTTCGAGCGCCGCCTGTCCGAAACGCGCGAGCGCCTGGGCGTAGCGGGCTTCAGCCTTGCGCACGCGCGGCGCACCGGTATCGAAAATCGGCACTTCCAAGGTCACCTCGAACCCGGTCTCGTAGGGGGCCGAGCTCGGCCCTTGCTGGACGCGTGTCGGGCCGGCGTCGAGGACATTCACGAAGCGGGTCGCGCGCGTGAGGTGCAGATTCGCGGCGAGCGCGGCGAGATTCGCGCGCATCGCTTTGAGGTCGATGCGCTCGTCGAGAGCCGCGCGCTCGATGAGCTCAAGCCCCTCGATCGACGGCGGGACGTCCGGCAGCCGCTCGGCGAGTTGTAGTTTGTCCGGCTCGATGTCGACGCCGAGAGACTCGATCAAATCCTCGCGGGCCAGTGATTCTGCGAGCCGCGCGTGGTCGAGCTCGAGCGCGGCCTCGGCGTGAAAGCTACGCTCCCGCGCCTCATCGAGCGGAGTCCAGTTACCGGCCTCACGCATGCGTCGCGCGAGCTCCGCTCCGGTCTCGGCTGCGGCCGCGACCTCGCGCCGATAATGGGTCGTGTCGCGGGCCGCGAGCGCGAAGACGTAGGCTTGGCGCGCGCGCGCGGCCACTTGCACGATGTCGGCGGCGCAGCTCGCCTGCACCGCTGCGAAGCGGCGCTTCTCGATGCCGTGAACATAGGGCGCGGTGAGCAGCGCCAACACACTCACGGTCACCGTTTCCTCGACATCGTTGAGCCCCTCTGCGCTCGAGCGACGTATGGTGAAGCGCGGATTCGGCAGCCTGCCGGACTGCACGACATCGGCCTCCGCGATGCCGAGCTCGGCGAATGCGGCCTGGAGCGAGCCGTTATTGAGGATCGCGATCCGCACGGCGTCGTCCGCCGACAGCGGCCGGGCGAGCAACTGCGCAGTATCGCGCTCGGCCCGAGCCTGGTCCTCGGGCGTGCGCTTCCAAAGCGCGGTTTGTCCGACGCGCGGCGCCGCGGTTTGGGCGACGGCGTCGAAACCGCCATCCTGCGAAAAGTGAGCACACGCCGCGAGCACGAGCGCGCTCGCCAGGGCACTGCACGTCGCGATCACGCGCGTGCACGGAATACGAATGTTCATGGGACATCCTCATACAATCGAACGACATGCCGCGCGCGCTGCGCGCGGCGGCTCGAGGGTCAAGCCGACAGGCGCGGCGGACGGTCGAGTCGATCGAGAGTGAGGAGGGGAGAGTAGCCGAGGAGCCGTGGGAGGACGGCGGATGCCGGGTCGTGCGGCAGCGGCCAGCTCGCGGGAGCCGCAGGGACGGCCACGCAGCAGCAATCGCAGGCGGCGCCATGGCCGCGCAGCGAGCCATGCTCGCAGTGCGCGCCGTGCGGGACGGCCGCCGGCGCGGCGCGCGCCGTGGGCGACTCGCAGGGAGTCGCATAGACTCGCAACGGCAGCGACGCCACCAGGAGGAGCGTGAGCAGGAGCTTGGATAATCGATGGAACCGCATGGCCGTACTCAAAACATAGCACTCGCCCGGCGAGAATACACGCGCCAGGGCCGATTCTCGGCTAGGCTTGAGAACTGCGTCCCTCACGGCGCGTTCGACAGTGCTTCACGGGAGGGTAGAGCATGACGAGATGGCGGGTATGCATCGCCCTGGCTGGCCTGCTGCCGTTGGCGGCGTTCGGGCATGCGAAATTGCTGAGCACCGTACCCGCGACGGGCGAGCAACTCGCCGCTGCACCGAAGCAAATGACGCTGCAGTTCAACGAGGCGGTGCAGATCGGGGTGCTCAAGTTGTCCGCCGACGGCAAGGACATTCCGCTCGAGCTCGATCGCGGCGCGGCGGCGGCGTCCAAGGTGACTGTCGCGCTGCCCGCGCTGGCACCGGCCACGTACCGCGTGCAGTGGAGCGCGCTCACGGTGGATGACGGTCACGTGGTCAAGGGCACGTTCTCGTTCGTCGTCACGAGCGCACACTGACCGCACCTGCGCCGGGTGTGAGGACTTAAGTGGACCTCGGCATCTGGGATGGGGCGGCGGTGCTCGTGAAGGCCGCGCTCTATGCCGCCACCCTGGGCGCCGCGGGCGGCGTATTTTTCCTTGCGTACACTCGCTCGCTTCTCGACCCCGGGGACCGCGCCGCGATTACGCGACCTCTGTGCATTCTCGTCGGGGTGGCCATCGCGGCGAGCGCGGCGAGCGTGCTGCTCACCGCGGCCTCCATGGCTGAGGATGCGACGGGCATGCTCGATACCCGGTTGCTGGCGATGGCGTGGCACGGCGGGCAGGGCCGCGCGGCGGTGGTGCGTACCGGCGGATTGCTGCTCGCGATCCCTGCTCTCGTGCGCGGCGACCGCGGCCGCCGGCTCGCGATCGCAGGAGCCGCCGTGGCTGCGACGTCGTTTGCCTGGGTCGGACACACCCGCGCCGCGGCTTCAGTAGCCGCGCCGCTGCTCCTCGGCGCTCACCTGCTGGCGGTTGCCTTCTGGCTTGGAGCGCTCGGCCCGCTGGCGATCGAGGCACGGCGCCGCGAGCCGCGCGAGCTGGGCGCCGTTGCCGTGCGCTTCGGCCGGATCGCGGTGGCCGTCGTGGGTGCGTTGCTGGTCGTCGGCGCCGCGCTTCTCTGGATCCTGCTCGGCAGCTTCTCGGCGTTCTGGACGAGCGCCTATGGACGCCTTGCTTGCTTGAAAATCGTCTTCGTCGCGTGCCTTCTCGCTCTGGCGGCGTGGAACAAGCTGCGTCTCGTGCCGCCCATCGTTGCCGGGGATCCGATCGCCGTACGCAGCTTGCGGCGCTCCATCCGCGCCGAGATGCTCGTGGCGGGGCTGATCCTGCTGATCACTGCCGCGTTGACGACGCTCGCCGGACCGCCCAGCATGTCGTGATGCGCGCCATGCAGTTGCGGCAGCCGCACACCCCACTCGTCCCGGTCGAGCTGCCCGATCGAGAGCCAGGACGAGACGAGATTCGTATCGACGTGCGCGCCTGCGGTGTGTGCCGTACGGACTTGCACGTCGTCGACGGCGAACTCGACCGTGCGCCGCTTCCCATCGTGCCGGGTCACGAGATCGTAGGACGCGTCGCCGCGCTGGGACGCGATGTGCGCGGCCTGCAGATCGGCGAGCGTGTCGGTGTCGGCTGGCTGGGCTCTACCGACGGCACCTGTCCCTATTGTTTGATGGGTCGCGAGAACCTGTGCGACCGGCCGCTGTTCACCGGCTACACGCGTGACGGCGGCTATGCCAGCGCCGTCCTTGCCGATGCGCGGTTTGCGTTTGCGCTGGGCGAGCAGGGGAGCGATGCGTCCCTGGCGCCTCTCATGTGCGCGGGATTGATCGGCTGGCGGGCGCTGGGTCTCGCGGGAGAGGCACCGCGCCTCGGCCTCTACGGGTTCGGCGCGGCAGCTCACATCCTCGCTCAGGTCGCGCGCTGGCAGGGCCGCTCGGTGTTCGCATTCACGCGGCGCGGAGATTCGCGCACGCAGGAGTTCGCGCGCACGCTCGGCGCGGAATGGGCGGGTGCGTCCGAGGATGCACCGCCGGAACCGCTCGATGCCGCCATCATCTTTGCTCCGGCAGGCGAGTTGGTGCCGCTCGCTCTCAAGGCCGTGCGCAAGGGCGGCAGGGTGGTGTGCGCGGGCATTCACATGAGCGACATTCCGGCGATGCCCTACCGCTTGCTCTGGGAGGAGCGTGAGCTGCTCTCCGTGGCGAATCTCACCCGAAAAGACGGCGCCGAGTTTCTCAAATTGGCGCCGCGGATCGGCATCGCGACGCGCACCACGTCCTATCCCCTCGACCGAGCGAACGATGCGCTCGCGGACTTGCGCGCCGGGCGCTTCGAGGGCGCCGCAGTTCTCCTGCCTTGAGGCCTCGTACTCCGGGCGCCGGGCGCGCCGCTATTTCTCTTTCTCCAGCTGCTTGCGCAGCTTCAGAAGCTCTTGCCGCCGCTCGACGGGCGATTTCGGATATTCGAGCTTCAGATCGGCGAGCGTCTCGAGCACGATCTTGGACACGATGAGACGAGTGTTCAGCTTGTCATCGGCGGGCACGACGTACCAGGGCGCATGCTTGGTGCTGGTGGCGGAGAGGCATTTCTCATAGGCCTTCGCGTACTCCTTCCAGTACCCGCGCTCCTGGATGTCCGCCTCGCTGAATTTCCAGTTTTTCTGCGGGTCGTCGATGCGCGCGAGAAAGCGCTTGCGCTGCTCCTCCTTGGACAGATGCAGGAAGAACTTGAGGATGCGAGTGCCGTTGCGATCAAGGTGCCGCTCCAGCCCGCGGATCGACTGGTAGCGCTCGTCCCAGAAGGATTTATCATTTTCGGCGCCCGGTATGCCTTCCGCGCGCAAAATCTCCGGATGTACCCGCAGGATCAGCACTTCCTCGTAATAAGAGCGGTTGAAGATTCCGATCTTGCCGCGCTCCGGAAGGGGGAGCGTCGTTCGCCATAAAAAGTCGTGCTTCAACTCGGTCGGACTGGGGTGCTTGAAACTGGTCACATCGCAGCCCTGCGGGTTGACCCCGGACATCACATGCGAGATCACGCCGTCTTTGCCGGCGGCGTCCATGGCTTGAAATACCAACAGTACCGCGTATGAGTTCGAGGCATACAGCAGCTCCTGCTGGGCGCTCAGCTTCGCGACATGATCCACCAGCAATTTCTTGTAGTCGTCCTCGTCCCTGTAGACCGGATCGACGCGCGTGGGCCATTTCTTCAGATCGACGCGGCTGTCCTCGCGAACCCGGAATTTCTTCGTATTGATCGACATTTTCGGCCTCGACAATGTGTCTGGACCTCCCAGACTGCATCGCGTGCGCGCGAAATGCCAGCGTCGCGACGATCGTTTCTTGTCTTGGAATCGCGCGGCTTTGTAAGCTTTATCCCACACACGCTGCATTGCGGGCCCGTACAGACCCCCGACGTGCACAAGAGGACCATGGTCGCATTGCTCGCCGCCCGGCCGCTCTTCAGTGCGGCGGGACGAGCGTACCGGAGAGTCGCAATGCGAGTTCAGTTTGTGCACCTCCAGCGCTGGATGCCGCGCGGCTTGGGCATAGCAGTCATCTGCTGTTTGCTTGCCCCGGCTGCCGCCTTTGCCCAGCCCCCGTTCGAAGTGCCCGCGATCAGCGCGAGCGGCACGGTCGAACGGCATCCCGGCAAGGTCATCTGGGTTGATCTGGTCACGCCCGATCTCGCCGGAGCAGAGCATTTCTACAGCGGCATGTTCGGCTGGACGTTCCAGCAGATCCGACCGGAGTATGCCGTCGCGCTGCTCGGCGGCCGGCCGCTCGGGGGGGTCGTGCAGCGGCCGATTCCCACGGGCCAGAAGCGTCAGCCCGGTTGGCTCACGTTCATCGCCGTTTCCGATCTCGAGGCGGCCAGCAAGCTCGCGCTTGCGCACGGCGCGAAAAGTCTCGCGCCGCCGAAGACCTATCCGCGGCGCGGCAGCCAAGCGGTATTTGCGGACCCGGAGGGCGCGGCGTTCGCGATGCTCTCCTCGTCCACGGGCGACTCGGGCGACTATCTCTCCACGCCCGGCGAATGGATCTGGAGCTCGCTGCTCACGAGCGATACGGCGAAGAGTGCGGACTTCTACAAGGCCGTCTTCGGCTACGAGGTCTACGACCTGCCGAGCGACGACGGGGCGCAGCACGTGATTCTGGCAAGCGATGACTATGCTCGGGCGGGAATCCATACACTGCCCCCGGGACACCTTCATCCGCGCTGGCTCAACTTTGTTCGAGTCATCGATACCCAGCAAGCGACCGCCCAAGCTGTGGCGCTCGGCGGGCGTGTTCTGGTCGAGCCGTACGTGGATCGGCACGGCGGTCACGTCGCCGTCATTGCCGATCCTTACGGAGCGCCGGTCGGCTTGATGGAATGGACCGCGGCAGATGCGCAAGCCGATCCGGCACTTCCGCCCCGGCCGTCCACGCCGCAGAGCGGGGGTGCCCCGTGAGCGGTTTGCGGGCACCCTTTGCGGCAGCGGCGCTGCTCGGCGCGCTCGGCCTACTCTCATCCTGCGCAGTCGGACCCGGCTATGGCGACAGCGGGTACGCCGGAGTCGGATATGTCGGCGGCTACTACGACCCCTGTTGCTACAGCGGAAACTGGGGCTGGGGCGGGCATTATCACGTCGGCCCTCCGCCGGGCGGCGGTCCCCACTCGGGCTACGGCCATGCACCGCCGGGCGGCGGGGGGCATCCACCCCCGGGCGGTCCGGAACATGGCGGCGGCGGCGAGCACGGCAGTGGAGGCGAGCACGGGGGTGGCGCCGGGCACGGGGGTGGCGGTCACGGTGGCGGAGCTCCGTCGATTCCCGGCCACCCGCGTTGATGCGGCGGCGGTTGCCGCTCGGACGACCGATGCTAGGCCCGCCCGGAATGACCGAGCCTCAATCGACCGCCCCGGCGGCCTCGCAGCGGCCCGGGTCGGAACTCTGGACGTGTATCTCGATGCCATCGCCGAGAAGCTCTCGCGCGAGTATGCCCGTGGAATCAAAAGATACCGGGACGTGAGCCTGTAGATCAGCGAGTTCATCCAGCCCAGATCGACGCCCTTGATATAGGAGTCGATATCGTCAATCGAGGCATTCTTGCGCAAGTCGACGATCAGCGCGGATCCTCCGGGCTTCAGGAATATCAAGGGTCAAGTGCACGATGTCATGGGGCTCTTCGCCGCTCCTTCCAGTTAAGCTTGCGCATGACCGCAATTCCCACCCGCCGCATTCTCTTCGCGAGCATGATCGGCACCACCATCGAGTTCTTCGATTTCTACATCTACGCGATGGCCGCAGTGCTCGTGTTTCCGACGCTGTTTTTTCCGACGCAGGACCCGGCCACCGCGACGTTGCAATCCTTGGCGACCTTCGCCTTGGCTTTCATCGCGCGGCCCATCGGCTCGGCGCTATTCGGCCATTTCGGCGACCGTATCGGGCGCAAGGCCACGCTCGTCACGGCGTTGCTGACGATGGGATTGTCGACCGTGCTCATCGGTCTCCTGCCTACCTATGCGTCCATCGGGGTACTCGCGCCGACGCTGCTGGCCCTGTGCCGCTTCGGTCAAGGCCTGGGTCTGGGCGGCGAATGGGGCGGCGCGGTGCTGCTGGCAACCGAGAACGCGCCGGCGCACAAGCTCGGCTGGTATGGGAGCTTTCCGCAATACGGGGCGCCGCTCGGCTTCATGTGCTCGAACGGCGTGTTCTTGTGGATGAGCACGCATCTGAGCGGCGCCGAGCTCCTCGCGTGGGGTTGGCGCATGCCCTTTCTCGCAAGCGCTGCGCTGGTGGTGGTGGGACTCTATGTGAGATTGCAGCTCGTCGAGACCCCGGAGTTTCGACGCGCCATGGAGCGCGGCGAGCAGGTGCGCGTGCCGCTCGTCGCCGTGGTATCGCGGCATTCGCGCATGCTCATCTTGGGAACGCTCGGCACCGTCACGACTTTTCTCGTGTTCTATCTCATGACCGTGTTCGCCTTGAACTGGGCGACCACGGGTCTTGGCTTCGCGCGCGGCGATTATTTGATCCTGCAGATGATCGGCGTGCTGTTTTTCGCGCTGACCATTCCGATCTCGGCAGCCGCAGCCGACCGCATCGGCGGCCGGGCGATGCTCATCATCGCCACCCTGGGGATTACCGCCTTCGGTTTTGCCTTTGCGCCGCTGTTCGGTGCGCACGACACGGCCCGGGTGACCGCATTCCTCGTGCTCGGCTTCGCATTGACGGGACTCACCTATGGACCGACGTCGAGCGCGCTCGCGGCGCTGTTCCCGACCGCCGTCCGCTACACGGGCAGCTCGCTCGCGTTCAACCTCGCGGGAATTCTCGGCGCCTCGCTCGCGCCCTATATCGCGAGCCAACTCGCCAAGGATCATGGCGTGGGGTCGGTGGGATTATATTTGTCGGGCTCGGGGGCGCTGACGCTGGCGGCGCTGCTCGCGATGGGAGGCGGGCGCTACGGTTCGGCGGCGGCGGCCAAGAATTCGGCTATCGAATCGACGACCCCGGGGGCGAGAGGCAGATCAGGATCGGCATAAGTGGCGGCGTTCGATTTTCCGTCGTCGGAGACGACGGACTTGAGCACGTGGTTGACGTCGGGAAGCAGCACGAGAGTGGCCCGGGGGTCGGCTTGGTCGAGGAGACGCGCATCCGTTTCATGGACCTGCATGTCGCGCCGGCCCTGGAGAATGAGAACCGGCTTCGCATAGCCCCGGAGCAACTGCACCGGATCATAGGAGAACGCGTTGATCAGGAAGCCTTGCACTTGCGGTGCGAAGAGTCGCTGAAGAGCCGGCGGCATGAGGTCGACGTCCACCCGCTTGCCGGCCTCGAGCGCGTCGATCACTGCTCCGGCTTGGCCCGCCAGGGATGCATCGGCTCGCTCGGCGGTGATCTGCTCGCGCAGAATTTCGCCCATCGGCCGGCCCGGGGCCGCGATCAGCAGCAGACCGCATAGGTCCTGCTCATTCTTCGCGGCCGCCATCGCGACCAGTGCGCCTTCGCTGTGCCCCAGCAGCCAGATGCAAGACGCACGGGTGCGTTGCCGGATGACGGCCGTCCAAGAGCGCACGTCGGCCACGTAGTCGTCGATCGTGACCGCATTGGCGTCGGTAATTGCCGCGGCGCTGCCGAACATGCCGCGCTTGTCGATGCGTATGGTGGTCACGCCGCGGGCGGCGAGACCGCGGGCCAAGAGTCGGTAGGTCGCTGCGCGCAATCCGTGTGGGTTGTTACCGTCGCGGTCCGTGGGGCCCGAGCCGGGAATCATGAGGACCACCGGACCCTGCACGGGGAAGGGCCCCTGGAATGTGCCTTGCAATGGGCCGGACGGACCCGGCGCCTCGATGGATATTCCAAGATCGATGTCCGAGATCTGGCCTGCCTGGGCGTGGAGGCAACAGCCCGCCAGCAGGCCCGCAATTTGTGCTCGCACGCGGCGTCTCATGGGGAAATATGCTGCTGCGCGAACTGTCGTTGGAGGTATAGACCCACAACATCGGCGTAACGGCACATAGATAGCCTAAACCCACCAGAGAACAGTGTATCGAGCCTCCGCAGCGATGCCGGCCGCCGGAAGTTTGCTAGAGTAGCACCCCGCGTCAGAACACCAGGAAACCGCGTGGACGCGCCCAAATATCGCGCCTTCATCAGTTACAGCCACCGCGATGCGCGGTGGGCGTCCTGGCTGCACGCCGCGCTCGAGAGCTACCGTCCGCCGAAGCCGCTCGTCGGCAAGATCACCGCGCGCGGCGAGGTGCCCAAGCGACTGACGCCGATATTCAAGGATCGCGAGGAGCTGCCGAGCGCCGTGGATCTCGGCGGCCTGGTGAATGCGGCGCTCGAGGCATCGGCCTGCCAGATCGTGATCTGCTCGCCCAACTCCGCGAAGTCGCGCTGGGTCAACGAGGAGATCCTTGCGTTCAAGCGTCTCGGGCGAGAGGACCGGATCTTCACGCTGATCGTGGCCGGCGAGCCGAATGCCTCGGATATGCCCGGGCGCGAGGAGGAGGAATGCTTCCCCCAGGCGCTGCGCTTCAAGCTCGGCGCAGACGGTGCGCTCAGCAATGTGCGCACCGAGCCGATCGCGGCCGATGCGCGCCCCGGCAAGGACGGCAAGCACCGGGCGGCGCTCAAGCTGGTCGCCGGACTCCTCGGGGTCGGCTTCGATACGCTCCAGCGGCGCGAGCAGCAACGCCGCAACCGCCGGCTGTTCGCGTTCTCGTGCGCGGCGCTGGCGGGCATGGTGGTGACCAGCGGCCTCGCCGCGTTCGCGCTGGTGCAGCGTGACAGGGCGGAACGCCAGACCGTGCGCGCCGAGGCCGAGGCCCGCACCGCAAAGGAGACCACGCGCTTCCTCGTCGATCTATTCAAGATCTCCGACCCGAGCGAGGCGCGCGGCAATACGGTGACGGCACGCGAAATGCTCGACAAGGGTGCAGGGCGCGTGCAAACCGAGCTGGCGAAGGAGCCGGCGGTTCAGGCGCGCCTCATGGATACGCTCGGCACGGTGTATATGGGACTCGGTCTCTACCCGCAGGCCCGGCCGCTGCTCGATCAGGCGGTGGCCACGCGTCGCCGGCTGCCGGGCGCAGATCCTCTGGAGTTATCGGACTCACTCAGCCATCAAGGCACGGTGATGCAGCTCCAGGCCGAATACGATGCGGGAGAGAAAGCGTATCGCGAAGCGATCCGCATCGACGCCGCGCGGCCGAAGGACCGCCAAGCTCAAATCGACCTTGCAACTTCGCTTTATGGTCTCGGCACGCTGCTCGCCCTGGAAGGACGCTTTGCGGAGGCGGAGAAGAGCCTGCGAGCGGCATTGGATCTGCAACAGAAACTGTTCGGCACCGCCGATCCGGCAATTGCGCGCACGATGAAGGATCTCGCGCGAGCGGTGGCCGATGGCGGCGACCTGAACGGCGCGATCCCGCTGATGCGAAAAGCGGTGTCCATGGAGCGTGCGCTGTACCCCAACGAACCACACCCCGATCTGGCCGAAGTCATAAATGACATGGGTTATTTGCTCGATGAGCATGGTGATCTGGATGAATCCGAAAAGTTCTATCGCGAATCGCTGGCCATGTACCAGCGGCTGCTCGGCGATAAGCACCCCTTCGTGGCCACGGCGCTCGAGAATGTCGCACTCATCTTGCAGGACAAAGGCGATCTCGGCGGCGCCGAGACTCTCTATCTGCAGTCGCTCCACATGCGCGGTGAACTGGTCGGCGAGAACCACCCCGACTACGCCGTTACGCTGTGCAATCTCGCAACGCTGCAGTACGACCGCGGGGAGAGCCGGGAGGCGTTCGCTAACATGCGAAGAGTGCTCGCCATATTTCGCAAAGCGTATTCCGCCGATCAGCCCGATACGGCGCGCGTGCTGAACACCCTGGGCTTCTGGTCGACCATGGCGGGCGATTCCGCGGAGGCCGATCGGTACCTCGAGGAGGGACTCGCCATGCGGCGCCGGCTGTTCGACGAGCATCACCCGGACGTTGCCTCGAGTCTCATGATGCTCGCCATTCTCAGAGTGTCCGAGAAGAAGTATCCCGAGGCGCTGCAACTCGCGCAAAACGCGAAGGGTATCGACTCGGCCGCACTCTCGCCCGACCACTGGCGCACGGCGATTGCGGAGAGTGCGGCCGGAGCGGCGCTCACCGGGCTCGGCCGCTACCCGGAGGCAGAGACTGAACTTGCGCATAGTTACCGAATTTTGAGTAAGAGCGGCGGTGCGCCCCTGGTTTACCGGACTTTGACCCAACGCTACATCGATGTCCTGCACCGCCAGGAACACTCCCCGGGCGGTGCGGAATCGCGGACCGCCTCTACGCGCAAGAGGACATAATGAGGGTGGGGTAGCGCACGCTAAGATCTATGTGCTAGCGTCTTTCTCGATGCGGTACCGCCGCTGCCGGCAAGAAGCGAAAAATCTCCGTTAGCGGATATCCAGCCGCAAGACTCTTTAGGGAAGGGTAGTTCCGGTCGAGGACCCGAGGTTCATCAGCAATCTCACTCGGGATCCCCAGCCGGACTTGGTCGACACCAATTTCGAATAGCAATCTACGACGGCGTGTCATGACGGCGTGCACGACGCTCGTATGTCGGGAGCTGCAATGGGATGCAAGTTGCTGACGAGGTTTTCGGCCAACCGGCTGATCCTTTGTGCTTGGGCCTGGCTATCGTTCGGCACGGCCCTGGCCGCGCCGATCACGCCGCAGCCGCTCACCGTAGTCGCGGCGAACTCGCTCGGCAACTCGATTTACGGCATGACGCTGACCACCGGCAGCAAAACCGCAACCGCACTGATAACGGGCACGACCAGCCTCAACACAGATGGCGCGAAACACGGAATATTCGATGCCCTCGTGCTGGTGCCCAATGCCCAAACCAACACCCTCGACCTCGTCGCCGCGGACCTGTTGAACGGGCAGATGGTCAAATATGCCGGACCCAACTACGGTGTCTCGAGCGTTATCAGCGCCTGGACCCAGCATCGGTCCGGTGCACAGCCCTCGACGCCCGTGGGCCTCGCGGCCGACTCCGGCGGCGACCTGTTCGTGATATCCCCGGTCGGGCCGTTCGAAACCAAGCCCGGGCTTTGGGTTCTGCCGTTCAGCAAGACGACCGGTGCCTATGGCGCACCGCTGCTCATCGATGACACCTTCGGCGGAGCGCAGACAATCGCTCTGGCGGAGCTCCTCATCGCGAACACCGGCGCGACGCCGGTCGACGGAGCGGCGCCCGCGTGGAACCCGGGCGATCTCGTGGTGCTGGTGGGCGATACGAATTACGCGCGCGTGATCGTGTATTCGCAGGCGGTCATCCATAATGTCATCAACGGCGGGGGCTCGGTCGGGGGTCCGACCTCCACTGCGGTGCCCCAATCGATGTTCCAACACCTCTCTGCGGTGCCCGTCGGCATGGACGTCTGGCCGAGCGATGCGACTCACGGCGTGAGCCTTTTATTCACGACCGCCGACGGCCGGGTCTTGCGTTTCGATTCCGGGCAGAACGAATTCGTCGCAAACTTTGCAGGCGGCCTCGGGCTCGGTCTGCAGAAGATTAAAGTCGGCACGTACTCGGGCACGCCCTATGCGTTCGTCACCCAGCTTGCGCTGCCGTTATTCACCGGTGCGATTTTACAGTTCGGTGCGCCGCCTGCGAGCGGGTCCAATGCGCCGCTCGCGACCTTCCGCCGGGGTATCGATGAGCCGGTAGGCCTCGCGATTACGAGCTCCGGCTCCGCACCGGCCTCGAGCTGCATCGGGCCCCCAGGCTGCAGCCCCGTGGGCAACCAGACCAATCAGCAGTTCACAGGCCCCGGCGCCGCGAACATTCCGGCGGGCGCCAGCGTGCTGCAGCAGATCTGCGTCGTGCCGGCCGATCCACGTGCCGCCGTCGTCGCGGGTGCCTGGAGCTGTCTCGGACCGCAGATCAATGTCTGTCCTCCGGGGCAGACGAGCGGTTGCGTACCGCCGACCCTCGACATCTCGCAGTTCTGTCCCGGCTTTCCCAGCACGGTGCTGCCGGCATTTCTCTGCGGACACTCCGGTTCGACCGGCACCGCGCTTGCCGTCATGGAAGAGACCGCGATCGTGGTCGATGAGAACGTCAACAACGTGTTCATCCAGACGAGTTTGAACGCGGACGCAACAGTGCCCGGACCCTATAACCTCGAATGCCCGCAAGTTCCTCTGACCGCCTGGGCACCGCGGTCCGATTTACCGACGGTCGAGGGCGTCATTCCGGAAGACCAAGCGTTGCCCCATACGTTCATCGATCTCACGTCGTATTGCGAAGCTCCGGCGACCCATACCCACACTGCGTCGATGTATGCCTACGGCATTGCGCTAAACAGCAACGCGAACGGATTGGGCACCGGCCCCAATGGCGGCATGTTCGGTTTCGTGACCAACAAATTCACCTACCTCAACGATACGCTCAACAACGCGATCGGCGAGTCTCAGGTCAACGCCACCGTCGCTTCGACCCTGCAGGGCTACATCAGCCAAAGCCAAGCGTACTTCAACAGCGGTTATCAGAACGACTCGCCGGGAGGCTATAGCTGCGCGCTCAACTCGCTGGCATCCACCGAGAGCTACCTGCAGGCGAATACGAACGCTAACAACTTCTTCTACGTACAGCCGCCGGCCGGCAACCCCAACGTGGCCGGCGACCTCGATGGTCGGCTCGCCAACCTGTTCATGACCATCGATGCGGATTTCCTCGACCAGCTACCGAACACGAGCTGGCCGACGACGAATGTACCGCCCTGCGTCACGCTGACGGCCTCGCCCGCGACCGTGATTGCAGGGAATGCCGCGGCATTGAATTGGGGAGCCGCCACTCCGGCGCACGCCCTTTCGTTCCCGCCGGCGCAGTGCTCCCTCTCCGCGAGCGATGGCAGCTTCGTCGCGCCGACTTCCGAGGGCCCGAGCGGCACGGTGGTGTCGACGGGGACACTGACGCTGGCCGGCACCTATACAGCCTCGCTGGAATGCACCGGCGCATCCGGTGATACGCTGCCCGGCCTCGCGACCGCAACGGTAACCGTGCTGCCTGCTCTCACGGGTATCACGCTCGCACCGACCACAGCCTCGCTCACCTATGGAACGACGCCGGCCCCGAGCCAGCAGTTCGCGGCCACCGGCAGTTTCTCGAACGGCACCACGGGTCCGATCTCGGCGAGCTACCCGGCGGTCGTGTGGACCTCGAGCACCACGTTCGCCGCGGTCTCGGCGACCGGCGTCGCCTCTTGTGTCGGACCCGGCACGGCGACGATCACCGCGACCAGCGGCAGCATCGCGGGTTCCGCCATGCTCACCTGTAGCGCGGCGTCCTCCGCGCCGCAGATCATTTACGTGACGGCCAGCCCGACCCCCGCCAACGATTTCACCAACCCGCAGTTCACGGCGCTCGGTATTTATCCGGACGGAACTACGCAGGACCTCAGTGGCAGCGTCACCTGGAGCGCCGCGCCGGCAGGCGTCGTCACGTTCCCGGCAGGCGTACCCGCCGGCGCCGGATTCTGCGCAGGCACCGGCACCGCGACGGTCACGGCCACCCTCGGCGCCGTGAGCGGATCGGCGACGCTCGCATGCCAGGCCGTGCTGACCAACTTGAGCCTGTTCCCGGCAAATGGCGTCACGCAAATTCCCGTGGGCGGGACGGTTCTGATTGGGGCGAGCGCCTCCTATTCGGACGGAAGCAACGTTAACAACAACAACACCGAAACTTGGATCTCGTCGAATCCGCAAGTCGCCGCAGTATCCAATGGTTTGGTCTTCGGTATCACTGCGGGCACGACCAATATTTCGGCCTCGCTGGCCGGTACGACCGAAATGGTGGGCATCACCGTCACCGGGCCGACGCTGCAAATCCTCAACTTGAGCCCCAACACGGCCCAGGCACTTGGCGCAGGCGGCACGGTGCAGCTCACCCTGACGGGCGGCTATTCGGATAGCTCCGTCCAGAACCTCACGAACGTCGCGACTTGGATCTCGACGAATCCGGCGGTCGCAACGGTTTCCAGCGGAGGACTGGTCACTGCGGTGGGTCCCGGCTATACCACCGTCTCCGGAGGCGCCGGCGGTGCATCGGCGATGAGCGTGCTCGTGACCGTGTCGGGATCCGCGACCCCGGGGGGTCCCGCGTTGAACGATCCGAACGACGTTAAGGTCGGCCCGAATGGAGGTCTGTACGTCGCGAACTACGGCGGCGGTCAAGTGCTGGTCTACCAACCGAACGCATCCGGTCAATACGCCTCGCCGCCGTCCGCGCTAGCCTCTGGGCTGGTGAACCCCGTGCGGCTCGCTTTCGGCCCGAGCGGAACTATCGTCGCGGGTGAGCTGTTCGTGGCCGACGTCGGCAACAACACGGTCGCAGTATTCAATAGCGAGGGCGATCTCCTCTCCAATGCGGTGATCACCGGCCTCACGCGCCCGCTCGGCGTCACGGTCGACGGCAACGGTAACGTCTACGTGGCGGAGAACCAGGGAACCACCAACGACGTCAAAGTGTTCTCCTACGTCGCGGGGCCGACAGCTGCACCCGTACTCCTGACCACCCAGACGCAGGATGCGAGCAATCCGCCCGTGCCGTTCACCTCGGTGGGCGCGCTTGCCTACAACGGATACGACATCGTGGTGGGCATCGGCAGCCCGAGTGAGGTCGGCTTCTACACTCCCGCGCAGATGTCATCGAGTTCGCCTCCGCCGCCCGCCCAATCGCCGATTACGAGTGGGATCAGCGGGCCCGTGGGCTTCGCATTCGACTCGGCAAACAACCTCTACGTCTCCAACTACTTCGCGAATAGCGTCACGCGGTATGTTGCGCAGGCGGGTACTGTCCCCACCTATCCCACGACTCCCAGTGCATTCACGCCCACCCTGCCGTCCGGCATGAGTCCTGCCCTGCAGACACCGCAGGGAGTCGCCGTCGATGCATCCGGCAACATTTACATCGACAACAGTGCGAACAATTTCATCTACGTGTACAACTCATCCGGCGCGTACCGGTACACAGTGGGTGTGACGGCGTCCCTTGCCGCCACGAGTCCGGTGTCGCTGGGCGGCAGCTCGACGCTGACCTGGAGCGTCAGCGGACTACCTGCGAGCACGCAATGCTCGATGACCAGCAGCGACGGCAGCTATCAGTCGCAATCCGTGGCCGTTTCGGGTTCCGAGAATACCAACGCGATCAATGCGCCCGGCTACAACCAGGCGACGCTCACGTGTCCCGGCACGGCGCCGCAGGTGGCGACGTTCCTGGTGGAATGAGACGTCGATCGGGCGGTCCGCGCAAACGCTCGCGTCTTACGAATCGATCTCGAGATTGTCCAGGAGCCGCGTCGTGCCGAGGGTGGCTGCTGCGAGCACGACGAGCGGTGCACCCGGGCTCGGCTCGAGCAAGTTGTCCCGGCGTCGAATCGCCACGTAATTCGGTGACCAGCCGCGCTTCGTCAGCGCGTCGATCGCTTCCTGCTGCAGGCGCTGCCAGTCAAGCGTTCCGGACCGGACGGCCGCCGCGGTTCGCAGCAGAGCGGCTTGTAACTGCCGCGCCTCGGCGCGTTCGGCGGTGCTCAAATACACGTTCCGCGACGACATCGCGAGTCCGTCCGATTCACGGATGGTTTCACCGCCGACCACCTCGATCGGCAGCGCGAGCTGTTTCACCATGTTTCGAATCACGAGCAGCTGCTGATAGTCCTTCTTGCCGAATACGGCAAATCCCGGCTGCACGATGTTGAAGAGTTTCAGTACGACCGTGCAGACCCCCGAGAAGAATCCCGGCCGGAATCGACCTTCGAGCATATCGGCCAGCTGCGGCGGCGGAGTCACGACGTAGCTTTGCGGCTCCGGATACATTTCGTCTTCCGACGGCGCGAATAGAACGTCGCAGCCCTCGGCTTCCAGGAGCTCGATGTCCCGGGACAGCGTGCGCGGATACCGCTCGAAGTCATCGGTCGGTGCGAACTGCAGCCGGTTGACGAAGATGGTGCCTACGACGGGCCGCCCGAGGCCCTTTGCGATGCGGACGAGAGACAGGTGTCCTTGATGCAGACCTCCCATGGTCGGCACCAGGGCCGGCGGCGGTGCGGACGCGAGAATTGCGCGCAACTCTGCGATGGTGTGTGCGATGCGCATGGGGCTGCGAGGTCAGTATCCGTGCAAAGCATCATCCGGAAATCTGCCGCTCTTGACCTCGGACACATAGAGCCGCACAGCCGCATCCACCGACAGCCCCGGCTCGGAGAAATTGCGCACGAACCGCGGCTGCTTGCCTCGCGTGATCCCGAGCATGTCATGCAGAACGAGGACCTGACCGCTGCAATGCGCTCCGGCACCGATGCCGATGACGGGGATCGACAGTGCGGACGTGATCTGCTGGGCGACCGCACTCGGCGTCAGCTCGAGCACGAGCATTTCCGCGCCGGCATCAGCGAGCTCCTGGGCGTGCCGCCGCATGGTGCTCGCCCCCGTGTCCTCCCGTCCCTGGATTCGGTAACCGCCCAGTGCATGCACCGACTGAGGGGTGAATCCGAGGTGCGCGCAAACGGGTATGCCGCGCTCGACCAGGGCGCGCACGCTGGGTGCCGTCCAGCCTCCCCCCTCGAGCTTCACCATGTGCGCGCCCGACTGCATGAGGCGCGCGGCGTTGCGGACCGCCTGGTCGATCGATTCTTGATAGGAGCCGAACGGCAGGTCGGCGATGATCCATGCGTTGATATTGCCGCGGGCCACACAGCGGGTGTGGTACTCGATCTCGTCCATCGACACCGGCAATGTCGTCGGATGGCCCTGAATCACCATGCCGAGCGAGTCGCCGACCAGCAGCACATCAACGCCGGCCTCATCGAGTGCGCGGGCGAATGAGGCGTCGTAACAGGTCAGCATGGCGATCTTCTCGCCGCTGCGTCCCATCTCCTGAAGGCGTCGTAACCTGATGGGCTTGCGGGTGGTGTTTTCGCTCATTGCCCATTTTAGACGGACGGCGGCCTGGCCTGGTACCCCAGGCTTAGTGCACCACGGTCCGGAGCCAGGCGACCAGCCGCCCCGAATCCATGGCGCCTGACTGCCGCGCCACCTCTTTGCCGTGCCGAAACACGATCAGGGTGGGAATGCTGCGAATATTGAGTTTGTTGGCGGGCGCGGGCTCGTCCTGAGTGTTCAGTTTCGCAAATCGCATGGCGGGCTCGAGCTCGCGCGCCGCCGTCTCGAAATGCGGTGCCATGGCGATACAAGGGCCGCACCACGGCGCCCAGAAATCCACCACCAACGGCAGGTCGTTGCGCTCGAGATGCCGGGCGAAGCTCGCTTCGGTGAGGTTCCAGGGCTTGCCCGCGAACAGGGCGGAATGGCATTTGGGGCAGTGCGGCGCCTCGCCGAGACGGGCTGCGGGCAGGCGCACCACGGAGTCACAATGGCTGCAAACCACGTGCAAGGCATCGTTCGGAGCGGCGCTCATGAGCAGCTCAGAGGGGTGCCGCAATGGCGCCGGGCGTTATGATCAATTCGCAGCAGGTGGGTCATAAATCTCCGTTCCTGAGGCATGATAGGTCGTGGTAATGGCGTTTCTTGCGGCTGTAGAGGCTTTTTGCAAGGGAGAAAAGGATGTCTTTGAGGCCTAGCCTGCGAGGTGCCGGCGCGCCGCTACGCGCCCGGAGCTGTACCTGAAAGTCCTCGCCGTCGTCCTGTTGACGCTGCTCGCTGCGCTCGCCGTCGCCTGGTTCGAATTCCGCGGTCCCGACATTCCCTATGAGATGCTCGAGGCGAAGTTCGCAGACGATGACTCGCGCTTCGTCGACTTGCCCGGCGGGCTGCACGTTCACTACCAGGACGAGGGACATGGCTCATTGCCGCCGCTCGTGCTGTTGCACGGCTTCGGCGACTCGTACACCACCTGGGATGGCTGGGTGCGGGAGTTGGGCGGCCACTTCCGCATTATCCGCCTCGACTTCGCCGGGCACGGCCTCACGCGTGCGCCGTGCGATTACGTCTTGCGCGGTGACGCCCTCGCGGAGTTCGTGGACGCATTCGCCGCCAGGCTCGATTTGCCGCAATTCGCGGTGGCGGGCAGCGGCATGGGAGGAAGCGTCGCGTGGCAGCTCGCGCTGCGCCATCCGGCTCGGATCAATGCCCTCATCCTCGTCGATGCCGCGGGCTTCCCCAACGAGCAGCCGCCTGCAACCCTGCCGTTCGACTATCGGATAGCCAGGTTCCGGCTAGGCCGCGCGCTCTTGCGGAACATCGACAATCGGCCGCTCATCGAGGATCTCCTCAAGGCCGACGTTTACGACAAGTCGGTGATCACACCCGCCCTGGTCGACCACTGGGCGGAGCTGCAACGCGCTCCCGGGCACCGGGCAATCCTGATGTCCGCCGATCCCACGACGCTGAATAGCGCCTCGGCTCCCGTCCTGCAATACCTCCAGGCTCCGACCCTCGTCATCACCGGTGACAGCGATGTCGTGGTGGAGCCGGCAAGCGCACGCAAGCTCGCGGCCGCGATTCCCGGCGCGAAGCTGATCGTTTATCCGCACGTGGGCCATTTGCCGCAGATCGAGATTCCGCAACGCTCGGCGGCGGACGTGGCGGCGTTCCTGCAGCCTCGGCCCTAGCAGCCCCCGCCCGCCGCGGCTTAGGTATCATCGGTCCCATGCCGCGAGACTGTCTAGGCAACGCGCTCAGCGCCGCACCCCGCGGGACGTTGCAGGCGATCGATGATTTCATCGGCGGATTTCTCGCCTATGAGACGCGTGCGGAGCGCATCGTGCGTGCCGCGAACGAGGCGGAGGACTGCTGCATCGCCAATGTCTATGCGGGGTTCCTGTGGATGCTGCTCGAGGCGCCCTCGGCTCCCGTATACGCTGCTCCGTATCTCGCCGCCGCCGAGCGCGCGGCCCGGGGCGCGACAGGCCGCGAGCAGCTCAACCTCGAGGTGCTCCGTGCGTGGATCGCGGACGATGTACCGCGGGCGGTGCACGCTTGCGCACAGTTGACGGACGAATACCCGCGCGACGTGGTGATACTCAAGATCGAGCAATATCTCGAGTTCAACTGCGGCGACTTTACGGGAATGCTGCGCGCGGCGCTCAAGGTGCTCGAGCACAACGCCGACCTTGCGTATGTGCACGGCATGGCCGCTTTCGCGTACGAGGAATGTCAGCTGCTCCGCGAGGCGGAGCGCGCCGCGCGGCGCGCGCTCGAGCTCGAGCGCAAGGAGCCTTGGGCGCAGCATGCCCTCGCCCATGTGATGCTCACGCAGGGCCGCATCGAGGAGGGAGCAAGCTTTCTCGAGAGCGTCGCGCCGACCTGGACGGATCTCAATTCCTTCATGATCACGCATTTGTGGTGGCACGTTGCGCTGTTCGAGCTCAGCCGAGGCCGGTTTGCGCGCGCGCTGGAAATCTACGACCGGCATTGCTGGGGTGTTGCCAAGGAATATTCGCAGGACCAGGTCGGCGCCGTGTCATTGCTCGCCCGCCTCGAGATCGCCGGCGTCGAAGTGGGGCGTCGCTGGCAGGAGCTCGCCGATTATCTCGCCGCGCGCGCGGAAGACACTGTGCAGCCGTTTCTGACGCTGCAATACCTTTATGGTCTCGCGCGGGCCGAGCGTGCCGAGGCCCGCACTCTGCTCGAAGCCGTGCGGCAACGGGCGGCCGGCGCGCCGGCGCACAGCCGCGAAGTGTGGAACGAGGTCGCGCTGCCCGCGAGCGAAGGAATCCATGCTTATGCTCACAGGGATTACGATCAGGCGTGGCGCGAGCTCAGCCGGGTGATGCCTCGTATGATCGAAGCCGGCGGCAGTCATGCACAGCGGGATTTCTTCGAGCAGATTCTTCTGGATGCCGCGATCGCGAGCGGCCGATGGGCTGCGGCACAACAGATGCTCGAGCTGCGGCGTGCGGCGGATCCGGACGGCGTGCCGGTTAATTCGGCGCTCGCCTGCGTTTACGACAGAATTGGCCTCGCAACGCTTGCGGACGAGGCGCGCGGGCGGGCCGCGGTAGTCCGCGCCCGGCACGCGGGGTAGTGCATGGCCGGGCACTCCCTATCCGCCGATCTGATCGACCAGCTGCGCATCTCGGTCCAAGCGCGCCGCGAGGAACTCGTCGACCTCACTCGCGAGCTGATCCGCTTTCCGACGGTGAACCCGCCGGGGGAGGCCTATCGCCCCTGCGCGGAATTCATCGGCCGGCGACTCGCCCGGCGCGGCTTCGCGATCGAGTACGTGCGCGCCGAGGGTGCTGCCGGCGACAGCGAGCGATGGCCGCGGCTCAACGTGATCGCGCGCCGCGAGAGTGGATCACCCGGACCGTGCGTGCACTTCAACGGCCACATCGACGTGGTCCAGACCGGCGCCGGCTGGACCGTCGAACCCTTTGCCGGCACGGTGCGCGAGGGCAAGCTCTTCGGCCGTGGCGCGTGCGACATGAAGGGGGGTCTTGCGGCTGCCATCGTCGCCGTGGAAGCCCTCATCGATTCAGGCGCGCCGCTCCCCGGAACGCTCGAGATCTCGGGCACGGTGGACGAGGAGTCCGGCGGCTACGGCGGCGTGCATTATCTCGCCGAGCGCGGCTTCTTTTCGCCGCCGCGCGTCGATCACGTCATCATCCCCGAGCCGCTGAACGTGGATCGTGTGTGCATCGGTCATCGCGGCGTGTGGTGGGCGGAGATCGAAACGCATGGACGCATTGCGCACGGGTCGATGCCTTTTCTGGGCGACTGTGCCGTGCGCCACATGAACGCCGTGCTCGATCGCTTCGAGTCGCAACTCCGCCCGAAGCTCGCGGCACGCGAGACGGACATGCCGGTGGTGCCGTCGGGTGCGCGGCACTCGACGCTCAACATCAATTCGATTCACGGCGGCCTCGCGGAGCTCCAGGATGGGGCGTTGCCCTCGCCCTGTGTGCCCGACTCCTGCCGCATGGTCATCGACCGCCGCTGGCTCATCGAAGAGGATCTCGAGGGCGTCAAAGGAGAGGTGCGCGACTTGCTCAACCAACTGGTCCGGGAGCGGGCGGGCTTCCGTTACAGCTTGCGCGACATTTTTGAGGTGAGGCCCGTGATGAGCGACCGCAACGGTCCTGTCGCGCGCGCCGCGGCCGCCGCCATACGCCGCGTCTTGGGACGTGAGCCGGAGTTCATCTGCTCTCCGGGCACCTACGATCAGAAACACATCGATCGCGTGGGGCGGCTGCGCGACTGCATCGCTTACGGCCCCGGTATCCTCGACGTAGCCCACCAACCCGACGAGTACGTAGTCATCGACGACCTGGTCGCCTCCGCCCAGGTGATGACGCTGGCCGCCGCAGCGCTCCTGTCAGGGTGCGCATGAGCTCGAGGCTCAGCTTGCCTGGGCCATTGCGGCTACGCGTTCCCAGGTGGTTGCCTGCATGCTAGGTCGGCCGTTCATCCGAGCCATCCAATCCACGAGATGCGGGGTCTTCGCGGTGAGCGGCGGCCATTCCGGAGTGCCCGTGAAGAAGTCGAGCTGCGCGGCGATCATGATGTCCGCGAGGCTCGGCGAGTCGCCGCCGAAATAGGCGCCGTCGCCGAGCTCGCACGCGAGCGCATCGAATACGACATGCGCTTTGGGCATCGCGGCGGCAATGGCGGTCTCGTCCGGCGTGAGCCCCATGAGCTTGGGGGCCACGACGCGCTGGAACGCGATGACGTTGCCCGCCCCCTGAAACAGATACCAGTCGTTGATGTTCATCAACTGATCCATGCGCGCGGCCGAGCGCGCCTCGGGTGGCGTGAGCATCGGGCCGGGTAGCGCCCGGTCGAGATAACGGAGGATCGCCTGGGTTTCGTAGAGGCGAAAATCACCGTGCTCCAGTACGGGGATGCGCCCGAATGGATGGCGCGCCAGGTGCTCGGGCGAGCGTAGTGTCTTGGGCGCCACGGGGACGACCTGGTAGGCTGCATGCTTCTCTTCGAGTGCGACGAGCACCGCGCGACCATACGGGCTTCCGGGAATACTGTGCACCTTGATATCGCTCATGTGGGTCTCCCTTCTCGTAATAGCTCTTCGGCAAACAATTCCATGATCGTCGGCCAACCGCGGTCGACGTCGCCGCGCAACTTCTCGCCGCCGGGGGCTGCCATGCGCTCGAAATTGCGGTGCTCGAGCTCAACCCGCGTCACGCCCGGGCTTTCGGGGACGAAGCGCACTTCCACTTCGGAAGCGAAAACGCTGCGCGGGTCCGATTTCCAGTCCGCGCTGATTTCCCATGAGCACACGAAGCGCTGCGCCGGTTCCCAGACCAGCACATGGCCGACGACGGCCTCGACGCCACCGGCGTGCCGGCTGTACCACCGGCCGCCCACGAAAGGCTCGATGACCGACTCGATGACCCGTCCCTCGCCGATTCCGTGGGTCTTGGGCCACCACCGATCGATGCCGGCCGTGAACACGTCGAATGCTTTTTTCGTCGTCGCCTGCACGACGATGCTTTTGCGCACCGGCGCGATTTGCAATGCGGTCACTGAAGGTCTCCTGTACTCAAGGGTCGGGGCGTTCCGCTTCTTTTTTGAATGCATCCAGCGCATCCGTCCAGAACTCATCGAGCCATCGACGCAGCGGCCCGAGCCCGTCTGGATCGATGTAGTACACGCGCCGCGTGCCGTCCGCGCGATCAGCCACCAGCCCCGCCTGCTTCAACGCCTTGAGGTGCTGGGATACCGCCGGACGGCTGACGGGGAGACGCGCTGCGATCGCGCCTACGCGAGCGGGCCCTGCACGCAGCGACTCGAAGACGGCGAGGCGGGTGGAATCGGCCAGGGCGGACAGCGCATCTGCGTAAGTCATGACTTACGGTAAGTATAAACTTACGGAAAGTCAACAGGTGACGCGGCGCCCGCGTTCAGGTTGGATGAACCTATGACACTGGGCGCACCATGAAAATCGTCCTCATGCGGCACGGAGAGCCGGCTTCGCCGCCTGCGCTCTGGATCGCGGGAAAACAATTCGGTGATTGGGTCCGGTCCTTCGATCAAGGCGGGATCAAGGAGGCGATGCTTATCCCGGAGGAAACGCGGCGACTGGCGACGAACATACGATTGGTGATCGCGAGCGATCTGCCGCGCGCAAAAGAATCCGCTGCCCGGCTCGCGCGCAAGACCATGATCGACCCGGATCTGCGCGAGGCCCGCATCGTGGAGGCGTTCCGCACGTCGCTCCACGCACCCGCGTCGTTCTGGTTGGGGGTTGCGCGCCTTGCGTGGTGGCTCGATCTCGCTGCGTCGGAGGAGCCCATTGCAGTTGCTCGCGCCCGTGCGGAGCGAGTCGCGGACAAACTCATTCTTTTGGCGCGGGAGCACGGCAGGGTGTTGGTCGTAGGTCACGCGTTATTCAATACGCTCATCGCGCGCCGGCTGCGAACGTTGGGTTGGTCGGGGCCGCCCGTGCCGCCATCGCGATACTGGTCGCTCGCGACTTACAAGCCTCCGCCCCGAAATCCGCGATAAACCGCGCGCCGGTGCGAGCAGCGCGCCACGCGAACATTCAGCCAACGCCCGTCATTCCGGTCCCGAGCGTCATGCTAAGCTAACACCATGAAAGATCAGGTAAAGGTCGGCCTGTTGAAGGGGATCGCGGTGTGCGCTGCGATGTGGCTCGCGCTTGCCGCCCCCGCCCGCGCGACCGTATATACCCTCACGCGTCCCGACGACGTGGTATTCGGCGAGGACCAGACCGTGGTGACCGTCTATGAGGACACCCTCTACGACCTCGCGCGCGCGTATAGCCTTGGGTCGGAGGAGCTGATCCGCGTCAATCCGGGGATCGATCCCTGGATTCCCGGTGCCGGCAAGGTGATCGTCGTTCCCGGCCGTCACATTTTGCCGCCGGGGCCCCATGAAGGGATCGTCGTCAATTTGCCGGAGCACCGGCTGTACTATTACCCGAAGCCGAAGCGCGGCCAACCGCAGGAAGTGATCACGTATCCGGTGAGCATCGGCAAGATGGACTGGCGTACGCCGCTCGGGGTGACGCACGTCATTGCGAAACAAAAAGACCCGACTTGGTACCCGCCCGCTTCGGTGCGCAAGGAGCACGCCGAAGCGGGCGACCCATTGCCGGCAAGCGTTCCGCCGGGCCCGGCCAATCCGCTCGGCGCCTACGCGATGCGCCTTGCGGCGGGCAACGGGACGTATTTGATCCATGGCACCAACAATCCGATCGCAGTCGGACTGGCGGTGACGCACGGCTGCATCCGCATGTATCCCGACGACGTCGCCGCGCTATTTCCGTTGGTACCGGTGGGAACGCCGGTGCGGCTCATCAACGATCCCATCAAGGTCGCCTGGGTCGACGGCGAGCTGCTGCTCGAAGCCCATCCGCCGGTGGACGCGGAAGGCCAGAGCTTCGAGCCGAATGTCGATCAATTTTCCGAGCTGCTGCAAAGAGCCGTCGGCGACACCGTCGTAGCGATTCACTGGGACTACGCACGCGAGGTGCTGCAGAAGGCCGACGGTGTCATAGCCACGGTCGGCCTGCAGGCCGATCCCTCCGCCCTCGACCCTCAGGCTGGCGCCATCAACGCGGAGCAAACGCCGGTGCCACCGCCGGCGGCGGCGCGAACGAGCAGGCCCCAAAGCCACTAGCCGCCGGCCAGTTCAGCGTGCGTGGTGAACCGCGCGTGCGATGGCGCGGCTCACACAGTCCGCCGCTGCGGAGCCGATGCGCGCAACCTGGGCCGCGCGGAGCGGCAGGGGGCCGAGCGGCGAGCCGCCGGTTGCGAGCGCAAACATCGTGTCGCCATCGAACGGCGTGTGGGCCGGACGCACCGCGCGAGCGATACCATCGTGAGCCATCATGGCGATACGCTTGCATTCCGCGGTCGATAGATCCGCCGTGCACGCGACGACGCCGAGCGTGGTGTTCGCCCCGGCCTGCAGGCGGCCGAGCTCCGCGAGGCGCGAGTCATCAGCAAGCGGATCGCTCAGATCCATGCCCGCGCCCGGCGGCGTCGCACCTCCCAGCTCTGCATCGAGCTCGAATGCCCATGCCCAGTAAGTCATTCCGTCCGGCATGAATACCGAGCCCACGGAGTTCACGGCAACCAGTGCGCCGACGATCAGATCCCTGCCGAGATCGAGCGAGGCGGAACCGACTCCCCCCTTGCGCAGGCCCGCTTGCGCGCCGCGTCCCGCGCCCGCCGAGCCGAGTGCGAAATCCACGCCGGCCGCCGCGGCGGCGGCGATGCCGAGATCACGATAGGGCGGCGTGCAGCCCCAGTTCTTGTCGCCGCCGTTCGCGAGGTCGTGCAATACCGCGCACGGCACGATGGGGATGGCGGGCGTGCCGGGCCGCAGGTGCAGTCCGATGTCTTGTGCCGCGAGCGCGGACGTCACGCCGTCAGCGGCCGCAAGTCCGAACACCGAGCCACCGGCCAAGACGATCGCGTGCGCGCGACCGACCAGATTTTCGGGCGCAAGCGCCTCGCTTTCGCGCGTACCGGGACCGCCGCCCCGCACATCGATACCTGCGGCCCAGTCCGCTGCGCAGAGGAGCGCTGTCACACCGGTGCGCGCTTGCTCATCGGCGGAGTGTCCAACCCGAAGACCGGGAACGTCGGTGATGAGGTTGCGCGTGCCGGGCCGAGGCATGCGCGGCTAGCCGGATTGTCCCGCGGCGATCACGGCCAATCCCTGCAGCACCAGATCGGGCACGATCTCGCCGCGCATGCGCATCGTCCCCGTGATCATTCCCGCATCGCCACCCGTGATGAACAGCTTCGGCCTGACGCCTGTGCTTTGCTCGATGACCTCGGCCGCGCGGTCGGCCATGCCCGCAAGGGCGAACACCGCGCCGCGCGATACCGCACCGAGGGTGTTATTGGCGAGCACACCGGCGAGCGAGGGGGTGCTGTGCTCGGCGGCCTTGGCGATGTCGCTCGTCTTGCTCATGAGCACCTCGCGCATCATGTGGATGCCGGGCACGATCAGGCCACCGAGATGATGACCCGACGCATCGATGCTGTCGACCTTCACCGCCGTGCCCGCGTCGACCACGCACAGCGCCGAGCGCGCCCGGGTCCAGGCGCCGATCAGGGCGAGCCAGCGATCGGCACCGAGCAGTTTCGGGTCGAGATAGCCGTTCACCAAGCCGTGATACTCGGGCACGGCCGTGACGAACTCGACGTCAACGTGGAACGTCTTTTTGGTGAGCTTGGTCAGGGTCTTCGCCATGTTGGGTCCGGCGACGTTCGACACGAGCACCCGCGACGGGCGCTGGTCCGAATCGAACAACGCCGCCGTCCAGATCCCGGGTTTCGCATCACGGTGTACGACGGCCTGCTGATCAGACAGGCCCGTGCTTGTCAGCCAAGCCCATTTCAAGCGGGTATTGCCCACGTCGATGACCAGAATCATGAAACGCCCGCTCGCTCCCCTGCCGCCGAACGCGGTTGAACGCGAAAGCATAGCATCTTGCCGTGGCGGCCGATCGCTCAGGTCGTGGATGAGGGCCCGATCACTTGCAGGAGCGCCCGCGACATGCGCTCGTCGATCTCCGCGGCGTGCGCCAATTGGACCGGATAGCGCACATGTGCATCCACGCCCTTGGCGGAGTAGCTCAGCTGAACCGTCGGCACTGCATCGCCGCCGGCGCTCGACAGCGTGGTCCGCTGCAGCTCGCGTGTCTGCCTCTGAATCTCCTCGCGATACTCGGCGAGCACTTCAGTGGCCGTTGCGAACAGCTTCTGTTTGAGGGACTCGTAATCCCCTTCCGACGGGAGGGCGAGCGTTATGTCATGCCACGCGAAGCTCACGCCGGGAATCTGCTTGAACAGCCCGGTCGTCACTTGAAAAACGACGGAGTTGGGAAATGCCGCGACGCGTCCCGTCGGTACGGACGATCCGCGGCCCGCCAACTCCATCAAGTACATCCGCACCATCCCCAGCTCGATGATCTCGCCGCTCACCTCGCCGATCTGCACTCGATCGCCGACGCGAATGCCGTACTTACCGATGAGGAAAAAATATCCGACGATGGAGACGAGCACGCTCTGCATTGCGACCGCCAGCCCCGCCGTGATCAGACCCGCGAAGGTCACGATCGAGCCCAGCTCGCTCGCAAACGTGAACCCGATGATGATGACCACCAACGTCCAAAGGGCGATCTTGCGCAGAAGCAAGAGCTGATAACGTTTGCGAGAATCCTGCACGTACTTCAGTACGCCGCGATGCCACAGCTCGGCAAGGGCGAACACCGCGCCCAAAATGAGCGCGAGCACGCCGGCTCGAATCCCCAGCGACTTGAGCGCGCTGCGCGACTGATCTTCCGCTGCTTCGCGCCAGTTTTTCAGATTGCGCCGGTACTGATCGAGAAGCGCGGCCTGCTTCCGCAATGGCACGAACAGGACCGAGGCTTGTTTGAATTGGGTGGCCAGCGCATCGAGTTGATCGCGGGTCACCGCCGGCGCCGCACTGTTGTCGGTGTCCGCCTGCGCCATGAGCGCGTCGCCGCGCGCAGACAGCGCGCGCAGTTGCGCGACGAGCTTGCTCTGTATCTGGCTCAGCGCCGTCTGCAATGCTTCCGTACGGTGATCGATCGCGTCGATCGAGGAGATCTTCTCGGACAGCTTGAATGCGTCCGCGGCCTCGTCCCAGATTCCGAAGCGCGAGGTCGCCGCGGACGCGGGAGTGGGCGCGCTCGCGGGATGCTGCGCCGTCGGCGCCGTGGTGCCGGGCGAGGGAGAAGGCGAGGTGCTCGGCAATGCCACCGCCATCGCATCGATCTGCGAGCGCAGCGAGCCGGCATCCTTGGCGTCGCTCCCGTTCATCGCGGTGACGATGCTGCCGATCATGCTTTTCTTCGCGCTGATAAGATCGAGCTCGCCCTGCAGCTCGGCGATCTTCGCTTGCAGCGCCGGCTTCGCGTTCTTCGCCGCCGCGGCGAGCCTGGCGCGCGCCGAGTCCATTTCGTTCTGTATCGAAAGCGCCTGAGCGTTGAGTTTCTGTTGCCGCGCTGCGAGTGTTTGCGCGGAAGTGCTCGCCTGACTGCCGGCAGAGTTATCCGGCGGACCCTCGACGAGCTGTTCTGCGCTCGCCCGCGCGACATCGAACGCGAGCGCCACGACTTGATTGGCGATTTGGCGATTCTCCGCCAGGCTCAACAGGTCGCTCGGCTCGTCCGCGATCTGCTGTTGAATACCGAGCGTGCGGTACCAATCCACAGTCGCGTCCAGCATTTGAATGACTTCGGCGGCGCTCATCGGCGCGGACGGTGCGGCGGCGGATGCGGCCGCTGCGGTTGATGAGGACGGCGGCGGTGATGCGGACGCCGCGGGCGACGCGGACGCGGCCGATGCCGGCTGCGGAGCCGTTGCCGGCGGGGGCGCGGGGGTGCCGGCCGCGACAGCGAGCGACGCAGCGAGCGCGCACGCTCCCGACAAAAGTGTGGCCATTGGTGAACGAGCGAGCCGCAGCACGGGCGCATCCTACCGCAAATCCTCGGGCACCAGTCGAGCCAACTATTTTATGCACGAAACAGTGAAACTTTCTGAAATTCACGGCATGCTTGCGCATCGCGCGAAGACCGCGCCAACCAATTGAGTTCTTTTGACGTGAAAATGACGAAATTCAAAGCCGGCGTCATGCTCTGCTCGCTGCTGAGCGCGACCGCCGCAATCTCCATCTGCGTGGCGGCCGAACACACGGCCACGGAACACGCGGCGGCCGAGACGGCGGACGCCAAGACACCGAGCAGCACTGAGCTGAGCGAGTCGTCGCGATTGCTGCATGATGCGCAGCAAACGACACAGGGATCGATCACGGTCCAGGGTCGGGCAATCCCCTATCAGGCGGAGGCCGGAGTGTTGGTGGTTCACGTCAAAGATCCCATGGACGATGATCCGCCGCCGCCGCACGACGAGCACGGCAACCCGCCGCCGCCGCCGGCCCAGGCGAGCATGTCCTATGTCGCATACTTTCGCGGCGACAAGGAAGATCCGCATCGGCCCATCACGTTTCTGTACAACGGCGGCCCCGGCTCATCGACGGTGTGGCTGCACATGGGCGCTTTCGGCCCGAAGCGCGTACGCACCGCCGACGATACTCACTCCGCGGCGGCGCCGTACCGGGTAGTCGACAACGAATACAGCCTCCTCGACGTGACCGATCTCGTGTTCATTGACGCCCCCGGCACCGGCTTCGGACACCTGCGCGGAGCCGACAAGGAGAAGGCGTTTTGGGGCGTCGACCAGGATGCGCATGCGTTCGCCAATTTCATCACCGAGTTCTTGTCGCGCCACAAGCGTTGGAACTCGCCGAAGTATCTGTTCGGCGAGAGCTACGGGACCACGCGCTCGGCGGCGCTCTCCAGCATTCTGGAGAACGAGAAGGAGCTCGACTTGAACGGCATCATCCTGCTGTCGCAGGTGTTGAACTTCGACGATGGCGCGGATGCGCCGCAGTTCAATCCGGGAGTCGATCTGCCCTATATGCTCGCGCTGCCGACCTACGCGGCAACCGCCTGGTATCACCACAAGCTGCCGAATCAACCGGCGGCGCTCGAGCCGCTGCTGCGCGAGGTCGAAAGTTTCGCCCTCAACGAGTATGCGCAGGCGCTTGCCGCCGGCGCCTCATTGAGTCCGGAGCGAAAATCGCAGATTGCAGCCAAGCTGCACGAGTACACCGGCCTGCCCGCCGACTACGTCGAGCGCGCCAACCTGCGGGTGAACGGTGGGGAATTCGAGAAGAACTTGCTCGGCAGCGAGATCACCACCGGCCGTCTCGACACCCGCTTCTCGGGTCCGACGCTCGATCCGATGAGCAAGGAGGCGGAATACGATCCGCAATCCGCGGCGATCTCCTCGGCCTACGTCTCGGCGTTCAACGACTACGTGCGCAACACGCTCAAGTTTGGCGACAAGATGGTCTACAAGGCGGATATCGACGTTGGCAATAAATGGGATTTCACCCACCAGCCCCCGGGCGCCACGTCCAAGCTGCCGGTCACCACCAACGTCATGCTCGATCTCGCGGCGGCCATGAAGCAGAACCCGAAACTAAAGGTTCAGTTGAACGGCGGCTACTACGATCTGGCGACGCCGTACTTCGCGGCCATGTTCGAGCTGCAGCAGTTGCCGATTGAGAAGTCCCTGCAAGACAACATCGAGATGCATTTCTATACTTCGGGCCACATGGTGTACGCGCACGAGCCCGACCTGAAGGCCTTGCACGCAAACGTCGCCGCGTTCATCGAGAAGACCAAGAGCGGGATGGCGGGTCAAACCTCGTGACGGCGCGGGCGGCGCAAGAGCTCAAGGCGGCCATCCGCGATGTGGCGGATTTTCCGAAGCCGGGAATCCTGTTCCGCGACATCTCGCCGCTGTTGAAGAGCCACTTCGCCGCCACCATCGAGGCGCTCGACGGCCTGCTCACGGAAGAGGAGTGGCGCGCGATCGATGCCGTGGCGGGCATCGAGTCGCGCGGATTCATTCTCGGCGCGGCGCTCGCGCTCAGACGCGGCAAGGGTTTCGTGCTGGTGCGCAAGCAAGGCAAGCTCCCGCCGCCCGTGGTCGATGTGTCCTACGCTCTCGAATATGGATCGGGCGTGCTGGAAATGCAGCGGGGGCAGGGACGGGTACTGCTGATCGACGATGTTCTCGCGACGGGGGGCACGCTGAGCGCCTCGGCGGACTTGTGTCTGCGTGCCGGCTACTCGGTGGCGGCGCTTGCCGTGCTGATCGATCTGCAACTCGTGGTGGATTATCGATGGCGCGAGCTGTACCTGCGCGCCGTCATCAGTTACTAGCCCGGGGGCCGGCGGGTCTTATGAACGAGTTTCCCCGGCTGCTCGTCGTCATGGCTCTCGCAGCGGAATCGGCGGGCGTTTTCGAGGACGCGCGCACTCCGCTGCTCTACTGCGGGGTCGGGAAAGTCAACGCCGCCATCGTGCTGACGCGCGAGCTGCGCCGCTACGCGCACGCGTCACAACCCCCGCCGCTCGTGCTGAATTTCGGATCGGTGGGCAGCCGCGTGCACGACACGGGGGCGCTGGTGGCTTGCCACGAATTCGTCCAGCGCGACATGGACGTCACCGGCCTGGGATTCGCCCTTGGAGTCACTCCGTACGACGACACGCCGGCGCGGCTTTGCTTCGAGCCGCTGTTCAAGCATTTGCCGCCGGCGCTCTGCGGGAGCGGTGACTCCTTTGCGATGAACGCCTGCGCGGTCGAGTGCGACGTGGTTGACATGGAAGCGTACGCGCTTGCCAAGGTGTGCCGGCTGGAGGGAGCACCCTTCGCCTGCGCGAAATACGTCACCGACGGCGCCGATCACGCGGCAGCGGATCATTGGCGCGACAACGTGCACAAGGCGGCGGAGGCATTCCTCGAGCTGTACCGCGCCGCCGAGCTCGCGTGGGCCGGGAAGCCGGGCTGAGCAGCCCGCGCCAGCCTCAAAACCCGTGGTAATGCAGCAGCGCCACGCCGACCGCGGCCACCAGACAATACACGCCGAATAAATACCAGCGTCCGCTCTCCAGCCAGCGGCTCAGCCACTTGAGCGCGAGCAACCCCGCGACGAAGGCGAGCACGGCGCCGAACACGCTCAACAGAGCGACCGACTGCAGGCTTCCTTGAGCGGGCGTGGCGACGCCCGGCGGAGCATGCATCAAGCGCAACGCTTCCCGGGCCACGACGGGCGGGGTGAGCACCACGGCGAGCGCGAAGCTGAAGCGCTCGGCGCGCGGCTTCGACACGCCGAGCAACATGCCGGTCGAGATGGTGGCGCCGGAGCGCGAGAAGCCGCGAAACGGCAAACACAATCCCTGTACGGCCCCGATGATTCCGGCCTCAGTGAGGCTGACCTCGCCCGCGTCGGCGCGCGCGGCGCGGCGCAGCCGCCTCTCGCGCAACCCTGCGATCAGAATCAGCACTCCGGCGGCCGCGAGCGCCGGCGCGATGAATTCCAGGTGGCCGAACAAATCCTCGATCTCCGAATGCGGCACGTCGCGCAAAACGGTTTTCTCGATGACCTCCTTTATCGCAAAGCCGATCGCGCCCGTGACCACGGTCGCGACGACGAGCAGCACGGCGATGGCCTTGAACGCTGCGGCGGAGCTGAAATACGCGGCGCGCCACTGTTTCCAGAAGTATGCGATCACGGCAAACATGGTGCCGGTGTGCAGCATGACGAGAAGCAAGGTCATGGGCGGCGAGGAGGGATCGAGTCCCATAAGCTTCTCGACCACCACCACGTGCGCGGAGCTCGATACCGGCAGGAGCTCGGCCAAACCTTGTACGATCGCGAGAATGAACACATTGAAAAGCGACATCGAATGATTCTATCTCAATGAACGCGGCGCTGTTGTTGGGCTTGGCGTCGGCTCTGGGCTACGGCATTACGGATTACCTCGCGGGCATCGCCGGGCGCGCCGTCGGCGTCTGGCGCAGCATTTTTTACAGCGATCTCGCCGCCTTCATCGTGCTGAGCCTATGGTTCGCACGCCCTTGCGGAGAGGCGTGCGCTTTCGCCTCGCACCGGGACGCCTGGATCGCCTCCCTCGGCGCGGGCCTCCTTCTGGTTGCGGCGGCGGGGCTGCTCACGCGAGGACTGACGCGCGGCACGCTCGCCGTGGTGGCGCCCGTGACCGCGAGCTACGGTGCGATCGCGGCGCTCTTATCGGCCGCGACGGGCGAGCAGCTGTCTCTCAAGGCGGGCGTTGGAATTCTCGTCACGGCTTGCGGCGTGTGCCTGGTTTCGATTCCCGTGGGCGGCTGCCGCGCGGTCCGGGATCACTTGCACGCGAGCGGCTTCGGCTGGGCGGCGGGCGCCGCCGTTTGCTACGCCGTCGCCTTCTGGCTGCAGGGCGTCTTTGCGGTTCCAACGCTCGGTCCATTCATTCCGGTCTGGCTCTCGTACGGACTCGCCGTCATCACCATCCCGATGCTCATACCCGTTCTCGGTGTGCGGCTGGCGCTGCCGAGCCGGCTGCAGTGGGGGCCGGTGCTCGCGGTGGGCCTTTTCAGCGCGGCTGGGAACTCCGCTTTGACGATGGGCCAGTCGACCGGCCGGGTGGCGATCGTGGTGGTGCTGAGCACGCTCGCGAGCGCCGTCACCGTGCTGCTCTCGCGACTCATGGACCGCGCAACCATCGCCGTGCACCAGTGGCTCGCCATGGGAGTGATCATCGCCGGGCTGATCCTGATCAAGAGCTAGCCGGCACACGCTGCCAAGTCTGGTTTCTACCGAGCAGCGAGAAGCCGATGTAGCCGCGCACCACGAGTCGGGTACCGCCCTCGACATGCATCTTGCAGTGATAGACCGAGCCGGTGTCCGGATCGAGAATGTCGCCGCCGCTGTACTCGTCATCCGTGTGCTTCATGTTGCGGATGATGATCAGGCCGAGGATGGGCTGTCCCTTGCGCTCGTCGGTGCAAACCTCGCAGACGCGGTGCTCGGCGCCCGGCGTGAAGCTGCTCTCGATCTTGCCGAAGAGCCGGCCATCCTGCTCGTAGATGCGCACGATGGCGCGTGCCGCGCCGGTCTTGTCGTCGATGGTCTTCCACAGGCCGATCGGCGAGTCGGCGCCGGCCGGCGTATCGGCCGCCGCGGCGCGCGGCACAGGTAGCGCGGCGAGAGCGAGGGCAACGGCGAGCGATGCGAGATGAATCATCGATCTCATGGCTGATCCCCCGAGCCCTGCGGGCGCTACAATTGCGGGCATCTTAAACGAATCGCAATTCTCGGTGAAAAAAAGCATATGCCTGCCAACCTTGAGTCCTCGGCCGACGAGGCGGCGATTCTGGCGCTCAATCGAGCCCACGTCGCAGAGACCTCGGCGCTAGAGGCGGCGGAGCTGCGATCGCTCCTCGCGCAGGCTTTTCACGTAGGAACGTGCGATCGCGGACGCGAGGCGTTTCTCATCGCGCTCGACCAGGACGCCGTTTACTCGAGCCCGAATTTTCAGTGGTTCAAGTCGCGCCACGAGCGCTTCGTCTACATCGACCGCGTCATCGTCGCGCCGTCCCAGCGTGGGCGAGGGCTCGCCCGCTTGCTCTATGAGGAGCTCATCGCCGCCGCCGCGCGGGCGCACCACGTGCTCATCGGATGTGAGGTGAACGTGGCGCCGCCAAACCCCGCTTCGGACGCCTTTCACGCCGCCCTCGGCTTCTCAGAGGTCGGCCGGGCGATCCTGACGGGGGGTGCGAAACAGGTACGCTATCTCATCCGCGAAGTCCCGGTCGTCGAGGAACCGGGGGAACATCAGCGCCGCCCGTTATAGAAGTAATAGTCGGCTGAATAGGCGACGCGGGTGCGCTGATCGGCATGGGAGGCATCGCAGGAGTCTTGCGGCGCCAGCCCGCCGATGGTGTTCAAACGCTGGATCGACTGTACCTTGGAGAAGATGCCTTTTCCGGTATTCGATTTCGACCGCAGCAGCAGCCACTGAATCCCCTTCCCGCCGGGCGCATCGACGCGAGCCACGACGTCCCCGACCACCTTGCTGCCGTCGTCAGCTTCCCAAGTGGGCCCGGCATAGTGGCTGGCGATATCCTTTCCCGAGCGATCCGACAGCTCGGCCTTGGGTTCCTGATATAGCCACGTATACCGCGACGGATCCTTCGTGCTCGCCTTGCACTGATAGATTTGCACGCCCGTCGCGTGCAGCATGCGGGTGAGTTTCTGGCCTGCAGGTACTTGCAGCGCGGGCGGCACGTCGGTTGGTGGACGCGAAAAACTGTCATGGGCGCAACCGGCGACGACAACGGCGGCGATCGTGGTCGTCACGCGCAACGCGGCAGTCACGCGCAAGAGGGCGGCGCCGATCTTGCTTCCCGTCCATTTCGCGGTCCCTTGCTTCAGCATCCATGAATTATACTGAACGGGCCGTGCGATCCAATCTATCTCTGACCGAAGGCTCGATTCCGCGTGCCTTGCTGCTGTTTTCGCTGCCCATCCTGATGGGCAACTTGCTGCAATCCCTCAACGGATCGGTAAATTCGATCTGGGTGGGCAAGTTTCTCGGCGAAGCGGCATTGGCCGCGACGGGCAACGCGAACGTCGTGATGTTCCTCTTGTTCGGCGTCATGTTCGGCTTTTCCATGGCCTCGACCATCATGGTCGCGCAGTGCATCGGCGCCAAGAACATCGCCGAGGCGAAGCGCGTGGTCGGCACCGCTGCGGTCTTCTTCCTCGGCTTGTCGCTCCTCATGAGCGTCGCCGGATTCGCGCTCGCGGGTCACTTGATGCGCTGGCTGGGCACGCCGCCGGATGCGCTGCCGCTGGCGCTCGCCTACATGCGCATCATTTTTCTGGCGCTTCCCTTCATGGGGGGATTGTTCTTCGTCATGGCGGTGTTGCGCGGCGCGGGCGACTCGCGCACTCCGTTCATTTACCTGGCGATGGCGGTGGCGCTCGACATCGGCCTGAATCCGCTGCTCATTTTCGGGTGGGGACCCGTGCCTCGGATGGGGATCGCCGGCTCCGCTCTCGCCACGCTGATCGCGCAGGGGGTGAGCTTCGCCGCCCTCGTGCTGCACCTGTACCGCGTTCATCATTTCCTGTGCATTCGACGCGCCGAGCTGCGCCTGTTCATCGTCGACTGGTCGCTCGTGCGGCTGCTCGTGACCAAGGGCCTGCCCATGGGCCTGCAGATGTTCGTGGTGTCCTCGAGCATGATCGCCCTGGTGTCGCTCGTGAACCGTTTCGGCTCCGAGGAGACTGCCGGGTTCAGTGCGGCCTTGCAGCTTTGGAATTATGTGCAGATGCCGGCGCTCGCCATCGGTGCCGCCGTCTCCTCCATGGCTGCACAAAACGTCGGCGCCGGCCGCTGGGATCGCGTGAACCGGGTAGCCCTGACCGGAGTGATCTTCAATCTGGTGAGCGGCGGAGCGCTCATCGGCGTCATCTACGCGCTGAACCGCCCCGCGCTCGGTTTGTTTCTGCCTGCTCACGGCATGGCGCTCGAGCTCGCCGTGCATCTGAACACGATCGTGCTCTGGTCGTTTGCGCTCTTCGGCATGTCGCTGGTGTTGTACGGCGTGGTGCGCGCCACGGGTGCCGTCGTGCCGCCGCTCATCATGCTCGCGCTCGCGCTGTGGGGTATCCGCGTGCCGTTTGCCTACGCGCTCGTCGATCACTGGCACGCGGATGCGATCTGGTGGAGCTTTCCGGTCGCTTCGATCGCCTCGGTCACCATGGCGAGCCTCTATTATCAGTTCGGCAACTGGCGCAAGGTGGAGCTCGGCATCGCTCAACGACGCGACCCGGTACCGACTGCTTGAGTCCGAGACCCCTCGTCGTCCGTTGCGGGGCTTTCGGCGACATGGTGCTGATCACCGCATTGACGCGCGCGCTGCACGCCCGTTTCGGTGAGCCCGTCGACATCCTGACTTCGGGAAGCTGGAGCGCTCCGCTCCTCGAAGGGCAACCGGGCGTGGGAGAGATCCTTTCCGTGCGCAGCCGCAAGACGCCTTATTGGCTGGCAGCTGATCAGCAGCGTGTGGTGCGTCGTTTGCGCTCACGCGGTGCCGGACCCACATGGTTCTGCGACGCCAACGAGGCGGCACGACCGATGCTTGTGCGCGCCGGCATCCCGGACGACTACATCGTCGACGTGAAGGATAATCCGCTCGAGGCGGGCGAGCACGCGACCGAGCAATGGCGCCGACTCGCGGACTTGAGCCCCAAGGCGCCCCCGGTGCCGCCGCCCGCGCCCGCAGGCACGGTCGCTCCGGGCGCGTATCTGCGGGTGAGTCCGGGCCAGGAAGCCGACCTAGATGACTGGCTGGATACCCGCGGCCTCGCGGACGTGCCGCTCGTCCTCATCCAGGCAGGCAACAAGCGCACCATGCGCCGCGGATTGCGGCGGCTTGCCGTCAACCACAAGTACTGGCCGACTGAGCGCTGGGGCGCGCTGATGCTCTATATGCGCGCACAGTGTCCTGGACATCGGATCGTGCTGCTCGGCACCGGACCCGAATATCGGCTGAACGAGGAACTGATCGCGGCCGCGCGTATCCCCGACGTATGCAACGCCGCCGACGATCTGCCGATTCCGCGCCTCGTTGCGCTTTTGTCGCGCGCCGCCGGACTCGTCACGGTCGACTCCGGGCCCGCGCACGCGGCCGCGGCGGTGGGATGTCCTCTGGTGGTGCTGTTCGGGCGTGCCTCGCCGACGCTCTACCGCCCGTTAGGAACATCCGGCGCGGAGGTGAAGGTGCTCACCGGGCGCTGCGACGGAGAGCCGAGCATGCTCGGCATCACCGCCGCCGAAGTGATCGAGGCCTGGTCGGGGCTTCGCCTCAGGAACGGCCCGGCAGCATATCCGGCGTCACCAGCACCACGCCGCGCTTGGTGACATAGAAGCGACTCTGATCGGCCGCCGGATCCTGCCCGATTTGCGTGCCGTCGGGCACAACGCAGTCCTCATCGATGATGCAGCGCCTGATCTTGCAGCGCCGTCCGATGGAGACACCCGGCAGAAGCACCGAGCCCTCGATGACGCTTTGGTCGTCGATGCGCACATCGCTCGACAGGAGCGATTGGCTCACGTGCGCGCCTGAGATGATACAGCCGCCGGCCACCATGGAATTCACCGCCATGCCGCGGCGCCCATCCTCGTCGAGCACAAATTTCGCGGGGGGATGCTGGGCTTGATAGGTCCAGATCGGCCATTGATGGTCGTAGATGTTGAGCTCGGGGTTGAGCGACACGAGCTCCATGTTCGCTTCGTAAAGGGCATCGACGTTGCCGACGTCGCGCCAGTAGTTCTGGGCACGCGTCTCGACGTCGTGAAAAGGATAGGCAAACACCCGCATCCGGTCGATCGCGGGCGGAATGATGCTGCGTCCGAAGTCGTGCTTGCTGTTCGGATCCTGCGCATTCTCGTTGAGCAGCTTCTCGAGCCGGTCGAGCGCGACGACGTAGATGCCCATCGAGGCGCGCGCCATGTTGTCGTAGCCGATGATGGGATCCGGCTTCTGCGGCTTCTCGGCGAACTTGATGACGCGGTTCGTATCGTCGGTGGTCATGATGCCGAATTCTTGCGCGCGGTCGAGGGGCACGTCGACGACCCCTACGGTGATATCCGCCTCGCATTGCTCGTGGTAGGCGATCATCGGACCATAGTCCATCTTGTAGATGTGATCGCCGGCGAGAATGAGCACGTGCGTCGGGTTATGAGAGCGGATGAACTCGAGATTTTGATACACCGAGTCCGCGGTGCCGCGGTACCAGTGTTCGCCGATTTGCTGCTGAGCCGGAATGAGCTCGACGAATTCGCCCAGCTCGCCACGCAGGTAGCTCCAGCCCCGTTGGATGTGTTGGATCAGCGGTTGCGCTTTGTACTGTGTGAGCACGGCGATTTGGCGGATTCCGGAATTCACGCAATTCGACAGCACGAAGTCGATGATGCGGAACTTGCCGCCGAAGGGTGTCGCGGGCTTGCATCGATTGAGAGTCAGCGCCTTGAGGCGCTCGCCTCGGCCCCCGGCCATCACGACCGCCAATGTTCCGCTCGTCAATCGGCTGACGTAGCGTCCGGTGTTGGATCGAGCGGCGTGTCGCATACCGTGCATCTTGGAGTCTACTCTCAGCCTGCCACAGTGGGCGGCACACCGCATCAGATTTTCGCGACGGGTTTCGTCTCGCGGCCGAAATCCCCTTTGCTAGACTGGGCCGATGGCCGTGCTCAAGGTTTGCATACTGAGTTCCGAGATGGTGCCCTTCGCCAAGACGGGCGGTCTCGCGGACGTGGTCGGGGCGCTGGTGCGCGAGTTGGCGCAACTCGGCCACGAGATCCGCGCCTTCATGCCGCTGTATGCCGCCGTGAGGCGCGCGCATCCCGGCACGCAGCCGGTGCTCGGCCTGCAAAATGTAGGAGTTACCATCGACGGCCGCGCCTATGCCTTCTCCGTGCGCACGACGCACGTGCCCGGCACCGGAATCACGGCCTACTTCATCGACTGTCCGGAGCTCTTCGACCGCCCGGCGATCTATACGCGAGACCCGGACGAGCATCGCCGGTTCCTGCTGTTCACGCGCGCCGTGATGGAGAGCTGCCTGCGCCTGGGGTTCGCACCTGACATATTTCATTGTCATGACTGGCATACCGCATTTCTGCCCCTGTTCCTCAAATCCCTCTATGCGCCGGTCCCGCTGTTTGCCCGCTCGCGCAGCGTCTTGACCATTCACAACATCGGCTATCAGGGGGTCATTCCCGCGGCGTTCATGAGCGATCTGTGCCTGCCGGCCCCCGAAGGGTCGCTCGATGCCGCGGACCTGCAGTTCGGCGTCATCAACTCCCTGAAAACCGGAATAAAATTTGCCGACACGGTGACCACGGTGAGCCCTACGTATGCACGCGAAATCACCACCACGCCGCTCGGCATGGGCATGCAAACGGCGCTGGGCGCGCGCGCAGAGCCGGTCATCGGGATTCTCAACGGCGTCGACTACCAGGAGTGGGATCCGCGCCACGATCGGTACATCGTGCAGCAATACTCGAGCGATGATTTGCGCGGCAAACGCGTGAACAAGGAGCGCCTCGGCGACACGCTCGGCCTCGAACTCCCAGCCGGCGCACCGCTCATCGGCATGGTGACCCGCCTCGCCGCGCAAAAAGGGATCGACATTCTCATGGATGCGCTCCCGCAGGCGCTCGGCAGCCGCGATTTCGGGCTCGCGGTGCTCGGCAGCGGCGATGAGCGCTACAGCGGGTTCTTCACCGCGCTCGCCGGCCGCTTTCGAGGCCGCGTGGCTTTCCGCCCCGGCCACGATGAGCCGCTGGCCCATCTCATCGAGGCGGGAAGCGATCTATTTCTCATGCCGTCGCAATACGAGCCGTGCGGCCTCAATCAGATGTACAGCCTTCGCTATGGAACCATTCCCATCGTGCGCCACACCGGCGGCCTTGCGGATTCGGTGCGGCACTTCGATCCGGCGAGCGGCGAGGGCACGGGATGCGTATTCAACGACTACGACTCGCCTGCCGTGCTGTGGGCGATCAATACTGCGCTCGACTGGTTCGGCGACGGGCGCAGCTGGACGCGCTTGATGCAAAATGCCATGCGCGAGAATTTTTCCTGGGAGCGCCAGGTGGAGCGCTACGTCGAGCTGTTTCGCGAGACGGCTCAGCGGGCCGCTTCGAGCAGCGCGTAGCGCCTGCCATTCGGCAATGCGTAGCGGTGCGCGACTTTGAGTCCTGAAGCCGCGATCCACGTTGGAAGCGCCTCCTCGAGCGCTTGGGGCTTGAGCCGCTCGGCGCTGTCCCGGAATGCTCCTGTGAGTTCCCGTCCCGGCAAGAGCGTGACGACGAGCGCATCCGGCTCGCGCGCGAGACGTTCTTGCAAGTCGGTGAGCGCAGCCGCCCCGAGCGGTCCTGGAACAAGCTCGGCGTCGGTGCGTGCATACATGTCGATGACGGCCTGAGTGGTCTCGTCGGGCGCCATCAGGATCAGCGGTCTTCCTCGGCCGTCGGACTCGATCGCCTGCGCGACGCTTTGCAGATCTTGCCAGGCATCCACTTCGCGATAGAGCGGCCACGCCGGGCTGATCAATAGTGCACAGTAAGCGAGGAGCAATGCGAGCTGTGCGTCCCGCGTCCGACCGTGCCGGGCGGCCGCATCGGCCCGGATCGCGAGGGCGGCGGCGACGAGAAGGCCGAAGGCGGCGCTCGCGAGCGAGCCGACCGGTGCGCTCGGTGCAAAGAGCACGGCGCCCGCGCCCGCAAACACCAGCATCGCGATGAGCAACAGATACGCGGTCACGCGCAGCGCGCGGACGTCCCAGCGTTCGTGGGACTCGAGGGTTGCCCACCAGCCGAGGAGCAGCGCGAATCCCGGCAGAGCCGGCGCCAGGTAGATATTGCGGGCGGTCGCCGCCACGGACAAAAGAGCGAGCGAGGGCAGAGCCGTTGCGAGCGCGAAGCGCACGGCGCGCAGCTCGGCGGCGGCGTGACCGGCACGCAGCGCCCGCCACGCACGGTGCAGGGCGGCGACGACGAGCAGCGTCCACGGCCACAGATACAGCGGCAGCTCGAGCAGATATTTCCCGGGGCTGTTGCGGTGGCCGGCGGCGTATTGCAGACCCTGCGGTGCATCGACGTGCGCGAACCGTCCGGCGAGGTTGTTCCAGAAGAACACCTTGAGGTGCTCGACGCCGTCGGGTCCGCGGTACACGGCCGCCACCCAGGTCAGGATGATCACGGCCTGGAGCAAGAGCCCGGCATAGAGTTCCCAGCGTACGAGCTCGCGCCAGCGCCGTTCCCAAGCGACGAGCACCAGAATCGCCAGGGCAGGTACCATCCAGGCGACCGCGCTCTTGCTCAAGAACCCCACGGCGAGAGCGGCGTGCATGACGGTGTAACCGCGCAGGCGATCGGCGGTACCTTGCGCATAGAATCCGCGGTAGGTGCCGTAAAGCGCCACTGAGACCGCGGCGAGGAGCGGGGCGTCGGTCGCCAGCCATACGAGCACCTGGTAGGACAAGAGAAAGGTTGCGAGCGCGGCGGCGGCGGCGAATCCGGCCTCGCGGCCGAGGCTCCGCCGGGCGAGCAGGCCCACTCCCAGGGCGGCGATGAGAGCATAGAGCAGGTTGGGCAAGCGCGCGGCCCACGCGCGAGGTCCGAATGCCCGGATCGAGGTTCCCGCCACCCAGTACGCGAACGGCGGCTTCTCGCAGAACGCCGCGCCGGCGAGGAGCGGCACCGCCTTGTCGGTCTGCCAGCTCATACGCCAAGCAATGTCCGCTTCGCGCGGCTCGTCCGGCGTCCAGTAGCCGCGGGCAAACAGGCCCACGCACCAGGCCGCGAGCAAAGCAACCGACACGAGAGCGATCCGAGTGCGAGGCGTCATGCGTATAGCACTATAATCGGACGCTCGATAAGGAGTTTGCATGACCTCTGCCGACTATACTTTACATGGCACCGTCGCCGTGATCCGGCTCGACAATCCGCCGGTCAATGCGCTGAGCGCGAGTGTGCGCAAAGGGATCGCCGAAGGCCTGGACCGGGCCGCCGATGCGGATTCGGTCGCCGCCGTGATTCTCACGGGGGCGGGCTCGAATTTCTGCGGAGGCGCGGACGTGACCGAATTCAACACGCCGCTGATGGTCGCCGCGCCCGATCTTCACGATCTGTTCGATCTCATCGAGGGCTTCCCCAAGCCGGTGATCGCGGCGCTGAACGGCCTCGCGCTCGGCGGCGGGTTGGAGCTCGCCATGAGCTGTCATTACCGGGTAGCGCTCGCGAGCGCCCTGCTCGGGCTACCGGAGGTCAAGCTCGGCTTGTTACCCGGCGCCGGTGGGACACAGCGTCTGCCGCGCCTGGTCGGGCCGGAGCGTGCGCTCAACATGATCGTCGGCGGCAATCCGGTGGCCGCACGCGAGCTCGCGACGACGGCGCTGCTCGATCGGGTGGTTGACGGCGATGTCGTGGCCGGCGCCATTGCGCTCGTTTCGGCAGCGCCCGGCGGCAATCTGCCCCTCAAGAAGGCGCGTGACATCGCGGCCGTGCTGCCGAACGCCGAGGCGTTCTTCGATTTCGCGCGCGGCGCGGTAGCGCCGTTGGCGAAGCACTACCCGGCCCCCGCCAAGATTATCGACTGCGTCGAGGCGGCGGTGCTGAAGCCGTTCGATGAGGGCATCAAGGTGGAGGCCGCCGGGTTCGCGGAGCTCCTCGGGGGAACCGCGTCCAAGGCGTTGCGCCACGTCTTTTTCGCCACCCGCGCGGCAGCCAAAGTTCCGGACGTTCCCTCGAGCACGGCGACGCGTCCCATCCGCTCGGTGGCCGTGATCGGTGCCGGCACCATGGGCGGCGGTATCGCCATGAACTTCGCCAATGCAGGTGTGCGTGTGACCGTGCTGGAGACCGCCCGGGCGGCACTCGACAAGGGTCTCGGGGTCGTCAAGAAGAACTATGAGAGCACGCTCAAGAAGGGCCGGCTCACTCCCAAGCAATTCGAGGAGCGCCTCGCGCTCATCACCGGCACGCTTTCCTACGACGACATCGCGGATGCCGATCTCATCATCGAGGCGGTGTTCGAGGACCTGGACGTCAAGAAGCAGGTGTTCGAGACGCTCGATCGCAAGGCGCGGGTGGGCGCCATTCTCGCCTCGAATACCTCCACGCTCGATCTGAACCAAATCGCTGCCGTCACCCACCGCCCGCAGGATGTGGTCGGGCTGCATTTCTTCAGCCCGGCGAACGTGACCAAGCTGCTGGAAATCGTGCGCGGGAGCAAGACGGCCAAGGACGTGCTCGCGACGGCGCTCGCGGTTGCCAAGCAGATCAAGAAAATCGGTGTGGTGGCGGGTGTGTGCGACGGCTTCATCGGCAATCGGATGCTGAACGCCTATTTTCGGCAGATGGATTTTTTGCTGGATGTGGGCGCCCTGCCACAGCAGATCGACCGGGCGCTCGAGAACTTCGGGTTCGCCATGGGACCCTATCGAGTCTCTGATCTTGCCGGCAACGACATCGGCTGGGCGATCCGCAAGCGGCTGTACGCGGAGTATCCGGATCGGCCGTTCTCGAGAATTGCGGACCGTATTTGCGAGCTCGGCCGCTTCGGCCAGAAATCCGGCGCGGGCTGGTACGACTATAAACCGGGCGAGCGCGCCGCCGTTCCGTCCGAGATGGTCACCCAGATCGTGCTCGCGGAATCCGAGCGCCTGGGGTTGAAGCGCCGCAAAGTGAGCGATGAGGAGATCGTCGAGCGTGCTCTCTATTCTATGATCAACGAGGGAGCGCGCATTCTGGAGGAGGGCATCGCGGCGCGCTCCTCCGACATCGATATCGTGTACATCGCGGGCTACGGCTTCCCGGATTTCCGCGGCGGCCCGATGTTCTATGCCGACACCGTGGGCCTTGCGAATATCCTGAGAGCGATGCGCGGTTTCGCCAAAGGCTATCGACCCGACGCCTGGGAGCCCGCGCCGCTCCTGCAACGGCTCGCAGCCGAGAACCGTGGATTTGCCAGCTGGGGAAAGTCCTCATGAACGACGCCGTCGTGGTCTCCACCGCCCGCACGGGACTCGCGAAGTCCTGGCGCGGCGCACTCAATATGTCGCATCCCGTCACCTATGCCGGGCATGTTTTGCGCCACGCCATGGAGCGGGCGCGCATCGAACCGGGCGAAGTCGAGGACGTTCTGGTCGGCGCCACATTCCTCGAGGGCGCGGCCGGTGCGAACGTCGCGCGTCAAGTGGGATTGCGCGCAGGCTGCCCGGTGACGACGGCGGGCATGTCCGTGAATCGATTCTGCTCTTCGGGACTACAGACCATCGCGCTCGCCGCGCAACGGGTCTTGTCGGGCGAAGGCGAGATTTACGCGGCGGGCGGTTTGGAATCGATCAGCTGCATCCAGAACGAGGCCAACCAGCGCATGCTCAAGGAGCAATGGGTGGTCGAGCACAAGCCGGAGGTCTACTGGAACATGCTGCAGACCGCCGAGACCGTTGCCAAGCGGTACGGCATTTCGCGGCAGGCCCAAGACGAGTACGGTGTTCGCAGCCAGCTGCGTGCCGCCGCAGCGGCGCAGGCCGGACGCTTCAACGACGAAATTGTGCCCTTCGAGACCACCATGGCGGTGGCCGACAAGGAGGCGGGCACCATCGGCCTGAAGCAGGTCACCTTGGGCGCCGATGAAGGCATTCGAGCCGACACCACCTACGAGGGCGTCGCCAAGATTCGGCCGGCCGTGCCGGGCGGCGTGATCGCCGCGGGAAATGCGAGCCAGTTCTCCGACGGTGCCTCGATGTGCATCGTGATGGACGCGAAACGCGCCGAGAAAAAAGGAATCTCGCCCCTGGGTCTATTCCGCGGATTCCAAATCGCCGGATGCGAGCCGGACGAGATGGGAATCGGCCCGGTGTTCGCGGTGCCAAAGCTGCTCGCCAAGGCGGGGCTGCGAGTCGAGGACATCGGTTTGTGGGAATTGAACGAGGCGTTCGCGGTGCAGGTGATCTATTGCCGGGACCGGCTCGGCATCCCCGACGAGCGGCTGAACGTGAACGGCGGCGCCATCGCCGTGGGACATCCTTACGGTGTCAGCGGATCGCGTCTGGTGGGGCACGCGCTCATCGAGGGCAAGCGCCGCGGTATCAAGTACGTGGTGGCGACCATGTGCATTGGCGGCGGTATGGGCGCCGCGGGGCTGTTCGAGGTCGCCTAAGGATCGAGGTCGTCTAGCGCATGCTCACGCTGTATGGTTATCCGCTGAGCTCCGCCGCCTACCGCGTGCGCATCGCGCTCGCTCTGAAAGGCGTCAAGGTGAGCACCGTGAACAAGCAGCTGCGGCGCGGCGAGCATCGTCAGAAGGACTTCATCAAGATCAACCCGCAAGGCTTCGTGCCCGTGCTCGCACTGGAGGACGGCACCGTGCTCACGCAATCGCTCGCCATCATCGAATGGCTCGAGGAGTCCCATCCGCGGCCGGCGCTATTGCCCGCCGATCCCATCGCGCGCGCCCGCGTGCGCAGCCTGTGCCAGCTCATCGCGTGCGACATCCACCCCCTGAACAATCTGCGTGTGCTGCAATATCTCGAGGCGACTTTGAATGTGGCACAAGCGGCCCGCGACGAGTGGTACCGGCACTGGGTCGCGACGGGATTTGCCGCGCTCGAGGACGCGCTCGGCCGCGATGCCGCGCGGGGACGGTTTTGTTTCGGGGATCAGCCGGGGATGGCCGATGTTTGCCTGGTGCCGCAGATCTACAACGCGCGCCGCTACTCGGTCGATCTGACGCCTTATCCGCGCATCGTCGCGATCGACGCGGCATGTGGCGAGCTGCCGGCCTTTGCCGGGGCTGCGCCCGAGAAGCAGGTGTAAGGATACTGCAGAAATCGGGCGCCGCGACCGACAGGAGGCTATCCGCGCAACGCAGTCTTAACCTTCCTTAACATTGAGCAACCCCGCGCCCCACAGGGGTACGGTATGCCCTATATACGTATAGGGGAGTTAGGACATGAGAGTCATCATCGCCTTGATCGTCGCCGCCGGTGCATTGAGCGCCTGCAGTTCGCAAACCCCGCCGCCGCCCGACCAAGCCGCCCCCTCTGCGCCCGCCGCGGCCCCACCGCAGCAGAGCACCCCGCCGACAGCGCAGGCTCCAGTCGAGAACCCGCCCGCCGAATCGAACGTGTCGGAGGAGACGTATACGCCTCCGCCACCGCAGCCGGTCGTCAGCGTTTATCAGGATCCGCCCACCGCGCAGCCCCCGCCGGAAGAGATCGGGTGGGCGCCGCCTCCCATGTTGGTCGAGCCGCCGCCCCCGCCGCCTGGCCCGCAATACGTCTGGACCGGGGGATATTGGGGTTGGTATGGCAACTGGGTGTGGATCCACGGGCGCTGGGCGCCGCCGCCGCAGCCGGGCTACCGCTGGTTTCCGCCCTACTATGACCATCGCGGTCCGCATGTCGTGTATGTAGGCGGATTCTGGGGCGCACCGAACGTCTCTTTCGTCGCACCGGCAATCGGGTTGAGCTTGGTCCTGGCCGCGATTCTGCCGGGCGTCATCGCCGGTCCGCCGCCGATGGGCCCTGAGGGAGTTTTCGTCCCGCCGCCGCCCGGCTCCAGGTTCGGCCTCATCGTGCCGGCACCGATCGGAACGCCTCCGGCCGTCGTCATCGGTGCACCGCCGGTCGTCGGCGTCGGTATGCGGATCAGTAACGCGAATATCAGCAATACCAACATCACCAATACGACCATCAACAACACGGTCATCAACAATACGACCATCAATAACACCACGATCAACCACGTGACAATCGAGGCCCCGGCCAGCGCCACGGCGACCCATGTGGCGGTGAACGCCACGGTGCCGGCGGTCGCGCACCTGGCCGCGGCGCAAACACCCGTGGTGCGCGTGCCGGCGCCGACGCCGATGTCCACGAAGCCGCTGCCAGCGTACTCGCCGGCTCACCCCGTCAACTTGCCGCCGCCGGTTGTGGTACATGCGGTCGTGCCGGCCGAGCTCACGCGTCCACGAGCTGCAGCCCCTGCGATGCAGGAGGCCGCGCGCGTTGCGCCGCCAGCCTCTGCGCGGCCGGTACCGAGTGGCAACGCCGCCGAAGAGCGCGCGGCCCAGCAACGCGCGGCGCAAGAGCAGCAACAACAGCGGGCCGCACAGGAGGCCGAGGCGAAGCGCAATGCCGCTCAAGCCGCTTCGGAGCGCGCCAAGCAACAGCAGGAAGCCGCCGCAGAGGCGAAGCGCAACGCCGCGCAAGCGGCGTCCGAGCGCGCCAAGCAGCAGCAAGAGGTCGCTGCCGAAGCGAAGCGCACGGCGCAGGAGCAGGCGGAGGAGAAGGCCAGGCAGCAGGCCGCGGCTGCTGCGCAAGCCAAGCAAAAGGCGGCCGAGGCGGCAGCGGCCAAGAAAGCCGCCGACGAGAGGCGCAAGGAAGCCCAGGAACACAAGACGCCGCAATAGACGGCACTTGCGCCCGCAGGATCCCAGTCCTAAAGAGCCGGAATTCCGCGCCGGATGTCCGTCGAGTACGTCGGGCTCGCGTCGGCGAGGCGGCCACGCTCGCTCACGTAGCCGAGCGCGCGTAGCTCCTCGAGCGGATAGCGCTGATCGAGATACCCGATGCCATAGAAGTACTCCGGCATGTAGCCCGACAGCAGCACCCGGTAGCTGAAGGGCAGGCGCCGCACGATGCGTCTCAGCATGCGATAGAGCACCGTGGTGCAATTGCCCGTAATGGTGTGATAGAAGCGCGGCTCGCGCACCAGCGCATTGGCTTCCGCAACGTAGGCCAGGAACAGAGCCCGCATCACCGCGGGCTCGAAATTCAGGCGGAATAAGTGGGTTTGCTCGCGGCGCACGTTGGTGCGCAGACGCACGATGTCGCGCTCGTCCGCGGCAATGACGACGAGCTCGAACTCCTTGAAGAAGCCGCCGATTTCCGAGAACGATTGCCGCTTATCACGCCGGATTTCCACCGAGAACGCGACGTAGTCGTCCTCCGAGAATCCGAACGAGATCAGCATGTGCGCAATCGAGGGCCGATCCCAGACCGAGACGATCATGTCGATCGAATGCAATTGCGCAAGGTCGTAACTGCGCGTGGTCCAGCGCGGCGTATAGTCGGAGCTACTGCGCCACTCGAAGTCGCGCACCTTGTCGAGGGTCACCACACCGCCGTCGATCGTGCCGCCGACTGTCTGTGCGACATCGTCGGCCCACTCACGATCGTTCGAGGGACGCAGACTCTTCCACCAGATCAGCAGAAGACCGTGGGCGAGCGCGAAGATGGCGACTCCGGTGCCGAGATGGCCGCACCAGAACGCACCGATGCAGGCGACGCCCAAAGCAGTCCAGAGTGCCGCGCCGATGATCCCCGCACCGCGGGGCGCCTTATAGCGGAGTGCGAGCACTCCCCAGGCCGCAACCAGGGCGACCGTCAAACTGAGCAGCGAAGTCGCGGGTATCGAGATCACGGCGCGGCTGCGCGCTAGCGAACGCCGCGTTCTTGCAGGAACTCGCCGAGAAACTGCGCGGTGTGGCTGTTGCCGGGCTTGCGGGTGATGTCTTCCGGATCGCCTTCGGCGACCACGCGTCCGCCGCTCGATCCCCCTTCGGGGCCGAGATCGATGATCCAATCGGCCTCCGCCATGACATCCAGATTGTGCTCGATGACCACCACGGTGTTCCCCGCATCGACCAGGCGTTGCAAGACCTGCACCAATTTCTCGACATCGGCCATGTGCAGTCCGACGGTCGGCTCGTCCAGCACATACAAAGTGTGCTGTCCCTCGCGGCGTGCGATGTCGACGCCCACCGCGTCGGTGCGCGACTTGGCGAGCTCGGTGACCAGCTTGATGCGCTGGCTCTCGCCGCCCGAAAGCGTAGGGCTCGGCTGGCCGAGGCTCAGATAACCGAGCCCCACGTCGGCCAGCAGCTGCACACAATGGCGCACGGCGCGATGCGCGGCAAAGAATTCGACCGCGTCATCGACCGACAGCGCCAGGACTTCGCCGATGCTCTTACCCTTGAACAAAATGCTCAAAGTCTCGGAGTTGAAGCGCCGGCCGCCGCAGACATCGCACAGCACCTGCACGTCCGGTAGAAAGCTCATCTCGATGCGCTGGACGCCTTGTCCTTCGCACGCCTCGCAGCGCCCGCCGGCGGTATTGAAGGAGAAGCGGCTCGCCGTGAAGCCGCGAATGCGCGCATCGGTGGTATCGGCATAGAGGCGACGAATCGCATCCCAAAAGCCGATGTAAGTCGCCGGGCAAGAGCGCGGGGTCTTGCCGATCGGGGTCTGGTCCACCTCGAGCACACGGCTTATCCCTTGCCACCCCTCGATCGAGACGCATCCTTCGACCGCGGGCGCGGCGCCGCGGCCGTTGGCCGCCGCGGGACGGCGCGCGAGCAGGCGCTTCAAATTACCGAGCAGCACATCGCGCGCGAGCGATGATTTTCCCGAGCCGGAAACGCCCGTCACGACGGTGAGGCGGCCGAGCGGGATGCGCGCGTTCACTTTGCGCAGATTGTGCAGGTCGGCACCGCGGATGCGGATCGACGGAGTGTCCGCAAGCACCGCGCGCCGGCGAGTGCGCGAATGCTTGAGCGGCGCGGCAAGGCACCGGCCGGTGGGAGAGTCTTGCATGCGCTCGAGCTCGAGGGCGGTGCCCTGCGCGACCAGCTGTCCGCCGCGATTTCCCGCGCCCGGCCCGAGGTCGATTACGTGATCGGCACGCCGAATGGTCTCCTCGTCATGCTCGACCACCACCAGGGTATTGCCCTTGCTGCGCAAGCGCTCGAGGGTGTCGAGAAGCGCCACGTTGTCGCGCGGGTGCAGTCCGATCGTGGGCTCATCGAGCACATAGCACACGCCCTGCAAATTGGAGCCGAGCTGCGCCGCGAGCCGGATGCGCTGCGCCTCGCCGCCGGACAGCGTCGTCGCCGCGCGGTTGAGCTGCAGGTACCCGAGGCCCACGTCGTGCAGGAACGCGGTGCGGGCTGTAAGCTCGGCAAGCAGGTCGCGGCCGATCTCGGCCTCCCGACCCGTCAATTTGAGCTTGGCAATGACCGCCGCAAATTCGTCGACGGCGAAATCCGTGAGTGCGCCGATCGAGCGGTCGCGAAACAGCACATTGCGCGCCACTGGATTCAGGCGCTCGCCGGCACACTCGGCGCAGGGCGTGGGGCCGCCATCCGCCGCGCTTTCGGCGGGCTCGCGCCACTGCGCCTCCTCGCCGCTTTGCTCGGCATCGAACTCGGGCAGGGCGAGCCCGGTACCGAAGCAGCTCCGGCACCAGCCGTGCCTCGAGTTGAAGGAGAACAATCGCGGATCGAGCTCCGGAAAACCGGTGCCGCAATTCGGACATGCGCGCTTGGTCGAGAACACCGCCGTGCCGCCGGCGGCCGAGCCGTTGGCAGCGCCCTGCACGTGCAACACGCCACGGCCGTGCTCGAGGGCGCTCAGCAGGGCCTCGCGCAGCTCCTCTTCGCGCGCCGCGCTCACCTCGAGCGTGGCGACGGGCAGCTCGATATTGTGCTCGACAAAGCGGTCGAGACGCGGCCACTTCGCCGTCGGCAGCACTTTGCCGTCCACCCGAAGCTCGCGAAATCCCTTGCTGCGGGCCCACTTGGCGAGCGCCGTATAAAGGCCTTTGCGCGCAACGATCATGGGCGCGAGCAGCGTGATTTTCTTGCCGCGGTAATCCTTGAGCAATCGCGCCGTGATTGCCTCGGCGCTTTGCGGCTCGATGCGCGCGCGGCAGCTCGGGCAATATTGCACCCCGAGCTTCACGTACATGAGGCGCAGAAAATGATAGATCTCGGTGAGCGTCGCGACCGTGCTCTTGCGTCCGCCGCGGCTGGTGCGCTGCTCGATCGCGACGGTCGGGGGGATGCCGAAGATGGCATCGACATCGGGCCGCGCGGCCGGCTGGACGAACTGGCGGGCATAGGCGTTGAGCGATTCCAGATAGCGCCGCTGGCCCTCGGCGAAGAGAATGTCGAAGGCGAGTGTGCTTTTGCCGCTTCCGGAGACGCCGGTGATCACCGTGAAGCGGTTGCGGCGAAGGTCAACGTCGATGTGCTTCAAGTTGTGCTCGCGTGCGCCGCGGATCGAGATGACGGCGGGTGCGAACGGCAGCGCGGCGCGCTGCGTCGCATCGCTCACGCCGCGGGCGAGCAGGGCGCTTCCTTGCTGCGCCGCCTCGATGAGCGCCCGGCCGGTGTGCGAGGAGGCAATGCGCATGATGTCCTCGGGGGTACCGGTGGCGACCACCGCGCCGCCCGCATCGCCGCCCTCGGGTCCCAAGTCGATGATCCAGTCCGCCGCGCGCACGACGTCGAGGTTGTGCTCGATCACCAGCAGCGAGTGCCCGGCCTCGATGAGGCGGCGGAACGAGCGCAGCAGCTTTGCAACATCGTCGAAGTGCAGGCCGGTGGTCGGCTCGTCGAACAAAAACAGTGAGCCGCGCGCCGAGGCTTTCTTCCTGGGAGACGCGCTCTGCACGGCGTTCTCCGCCAGATGGCCCGCGAGCTTCAGCCGCTGCGCCTCGCCTCCGGAGAGCGTGGGGACCGGCTGACCCAAGCGCAGATAGTCGAGCCCGACTTCTGCGAGAGGCGCCAGGCGCAGGCAAACCTCCGCATCGGCGTGAAATACCTGGAGCGCCTCCGAGATCGTGAGGTCGAGGACATCGGCGATGCTCAAGGGCGCAAAACCCTCGCGGCTCAACTTGCACTCGAGGATTTCCGCCCGATAGCGCCGGCCGTTGCAGTCCGGACAGCGCAGATACACGTCCGATAGAAATTGCATCTCGACGTGCTCGAATCCGTTGCCGCCGCATCCAGGGCAGCGTCCGTTCCCTGAGTTGAAGCTGAAGGTGCCCGCCGTGTACTTACGCTCACGCGCCTGCGGCAGGCGCGCAAAGAGCTTACGAATGGCATCGAACGCCCCGACGTAGCTCGCGGGATTCGAGCGCGTGGTGCGCCCGATGCTGCTCTGGTCAACCATGACCACGCCGTCGATCTCGCCTGCGCCGCGCAGCGCGCGGTGCCGGCCGGGATTATCGGTCGGCTTGCCGTGCGCCCGCCGGAGCGCGGGGTAGAGTACATCGTGCACCAGTGTGGATTTTCCCGAGCCGCTGACGCCGGTCACGCACACCAGGCGGTTGAGCGGGATTTCGACGTCGATGCCCTTCAAGTTGTGCTCGGCCGCGCCCTCGATACGCACGCTCCCGCTGCTCGGCGCTTGCTCACCGGCCGGCGGAATCTGCACACGTCGGCGCCCCAGCAGATAGTCCGCGGTGAGCGAGCCGCGCGCCTGCGCGAGCGCGCCGACGCGGCCTTCGAACACGATCTCGCCGCCGTGCTCGCCGGGGCCCGGACCGATGTCGATCAAGCGGTCGGCCGCCTGCATGACCTTCGGATCATGCTCCACCACGATGAGCGTATTGCCGGCATCGCGCAGCCGCTCCATCACCCCGACGATGCGCCCCACGTCGCGCGCATGCAGCCCGATGGACGGCTCGTCCAGAACGAACAAGGTGTTGACCAGCGAGGTGCCGAGCGCGGTGGTGAGATTGATGCGCTGGACCTCGCCGCCGGACAAGGTGCGCGATTGGCGATCGAGGTTCAGGTAGCCGAGACCGACGTCGGTCAAATACTTGAGCCGCGTGCGCACCTCGCCGAGCAACAGGTCCGCCGCCTCATCGAGCGGCGCCGGCAAGGCGAGTCGCGCGAAAAACTCTCGGGACTCATCGATCGGCTTGAGCATGAGCTCCCGGATGTTGACCCCCGGCCCGCCGAGGCGCCAGAGCAGCGCATCGGGCTTCAATCGGGCCCCCGCACAGGCGCCGCATTCGGTATAGGAGCGGTAGCGCGAGAGCAGCACCCGGATGTGCATCTTGTATGCCCGGGTCTCGAGCCAGGCGAAGAAACGCTTGACCCCGTACCAGATCTTCTTCGTCCATTCCCCTTCGCCCTCGATCACCCAGCGCCGCTGCTCGTCGCTGAGATCGGCCCATGGCGTGTCGATGGGAATGCCGCGCTTGCGTGCGAACTTGATCAGATCCTCCTGGCACTCCTCGTAGGACGCCGTTTGCCAGGGCTTGATCGCTCCATCCCGAAGCGACAGCGTCACGTCGGGAATCACCAGGCCGTAATCGACACCGATGGTGCGGCCGAAGCCGCGGCAGGTGTCGCACGCGCCGATGGGTGAGTTGAAACTGAACGTGCTCGGCGTCGCCTCCTTGTAGTGAATATCGCAATCCGGGCAATGCAACGCCGTGGAGAATCGCCAGGGTGGCTCGGTCGAGCCATCCTCATTCTGCGGATAGACGTCGAGCCGCCCGTGTCCCACCTTCAGCGCCGATTCGATCGCATCGCCTGCGCGCGCCGGCTCCACGGTCGACCAGCGAAAGCGGTCCTGAATCACCTGCAGCGCATCGGCTTGTTCCTCGTGCATTCGCGTGTAGCCCTGCCCGGCGAGGAGCGCCTTGATTTCCTTTGCGCTGAAGCTTTTCGGGATGGGCACCGGAAAGGTCAGCAGCAGGCGCGGGTCGCCCGCGGCGGCGGCCCGTTGCTCGATCAGGCTGCGGATGCTGTCGACGCTGTCGCGACGCACCGCGTGCCCGCACCCCCGGCAGTGAAGCACCGCCGCGCGCGCGAACAAGAGCTTCAGATGGTCATTGAGCTCGGTCATCGTGCCCACCGTCGAGCGGGAGGTGCGCACCGGATTGGTCTGGTCGATGGCGATTGCGGGCGGAATGCCCTCGATGGCATCGACCGCGGGCCGGTCCATCCGGTCGAGGAATTGGCGCGCGTAGGGCGAGAAGGTCTCCACGTAGCGGCGCTGTCCCTCGGCGTACAGCGTATCGAACACGAGCGAGGACTTGCCCGACCCGCTCACGCCCGTGACGACGATCAGCTCGTTGACCGGGATATCGAGGTCGAGATTCTTGAGGTTGTTCTGGCGCGCGCCGCGAATGCGAATGGCATCCGCGCGGGACGGATCTAGAGGTGGCATGGACCTTTCAGTGTACGGGAAGCCACCCGGCCCAAGAAGGGGGGCCGAAACGGCTCGGAGGTGGAACTTCACACATTATATACCGCCCGATTGCCAGGCGACACCGGCTCGCCGAACATACGTCCTCTTATGGATAACACGCTCAGCGCCGGTGTAATCGAGGGATTCTTCGGGAAACCCTGGGGCTGGCCCGCGCGCCTCGGCGGAGTCGATTTTCTGCGCGATGCGGGCTTCGGCTTCTACATCTATGCGCCGAAGGGCGACCCCTATCTGCGGCGCAAATGGCGCGAGCCCATGCCTCGGGACACGCTCGAACAGCTTGCCGCCGTCGGCGCGCGCTGTCGTACCCAGGGAATCGATTTCGGCATCGGTCTTACGCCCTTCGAGATCTACCTCGGCTACGACGGCACCGCTCGAGAGTGCTTGCGCGCCAAGGTGCTCGAGCTCAACGAGACGGGTGCCGACACCCTCGCCATCCTCTTCGACGACATGCGCGGCGACGTCGCGGGGATTGCCGAGCTGCAGGCGCGGGTGATCGCCGAGATCACCGGCTGGAGCAACGCGCGACGCTTCATGGTCTGCCCCACGTATTACTCATACGACGCGCGGCTCACCCGTGAGTTCGGGACTCCGCCGAAGGCCTATCTCGCGGATCTCGGGCGTCTTCTCGATCCGCGCATCGAGTGCTTCTGGACGGGCGAGAAAATCATTTCGCACGGATATTCCGCGCAGCATCTCGCCGACGTCGCCGCCGATCTCGGGCGCAAGCCCTTCATTTGGGACAACCACATCGCCAATGATGCGAAGACGCGCAGCAATCATCTCTATCTCGATCCATCGGCCGATTCGTGGAGCTTGGCGGCGGAGGCCGCGGCCGGACTCGCGATCAATCCCATGAACCAGCCGCACCTGTCGCGCATTGCGCTGCTCGGTTACCAACAGCTGCTGACGGGCGATCCCGACTTGCGGACCGCGCTGCCAGATATCTGTCGGGAACTGGCGGGGCCACGGCTCGGAGAGCTGCTGTATGAGGATCGCGCGCTCTTGCAAAACGAAGGCCTGAGCCGGATCGATGACGCCATGAGACAAGGCCTTCTCGACCGCTACGAGAGCGAGAGCGGCAACCCTTACGCGGACGAAATCGCAGCGTTCTTGCGCGGCGAGTATGTGTTTGACCCACAGTGCTTGACGAGCTGATCGTGAAGGGCGAGGGTTGCTGCGACGCGTACTCATTTAAGTAGCGAGGGAGCCATGCGGATCAGCTCGATCTGCCGAATCGCGAAAATCGGCATGAGTGCGCTGCTTCTAGTCGTCCTCGCGGCGGCAAGCAGCGAGAGCCTTGACGGCCCCGATCTCGTCACCGCATTGCATGCCGGGGGTTACGTGATTCTCATGCGGCACGCCAGCTCGCCCGGCAATCCGCCGGATAGTGCACACGCAGATGCCGGGAACGTACAACATGAGCGCCAACTCGATGATCTCGGGCGTTCTTCGGCGCTGGCGATGGGCGAGGCGCTGCGTCGCTTGCAGATCCCTATAGGCGCCGTGCTATCGAGCCCAACTTACCGGGCCGTGGAGACGGTGAAGCTTGCGAAGCTGGGACAGCCGATCACGTTCACGGAGCTCGGAGACAGCAGCCAAGGCGGGAGCGGCCCAGACAGCGAGCGGGCAAGATGGCTCAAAGCGAGAATCGCAACGCCGCCCGCAAACCATGAGAACACTGTCATCGTGACTCACTATCCCAATATCATGGAGGCCTATCCCGGGCGTGCCGATGGTCTCGCGGAGGGCGAGGCGTTGATTCTGTATCCTGATGGGAAAGGAGGCGCGAGCGTCGTCGCGCGAGTGAAGATCGATGAATGGACGAGTCTCTCGAGCGCTCACTGACCTCGCGCCGCATCTTCTGGAATGCGATCGTTGAACTGGCGGCGAAGCGGCGTTCACCATTTGGAGCGACACCATGCCAAGGACAAAATTACGCAACGGGTCGCCGACACCGGTGCGTTCTCGCCGGGAATTTCTCAAGCTGTCGGGCCTTGCTGCACTCGCCCCTAGCTTCGGCGTCTTCTCCACCTCGAACACCCAATCTCCGCCAGACGCCCAAGCCGACTACACGGTGCGCATCGCGCATGGCAAGCTCGAATTGGCGCCGCAGCGGATCATCTCGACGACGCTCTACAACAGCCAATTTCCGGGACCTTTGCTGCGATTTACCGAGGGTAAGCGCGCGATCGTGGACATCTATAACGACACGGGCGTTCCGGAGCTTGCCCATTGGCACGGCCAGATCATCCCTAGCGGTGTCGACGGCGCGGCGGAAGAGGGGACGCCGCTGATCCCTGCCCACGGCATGCGACGGATCAGCTTCGTGCCGCGACCCGCAGGATTTCGCTTCTTGCACACCCATGTCGTGGCGGGATCGGATCTGAGCAAAGGGACCTATTCCGGTCAGGCGGCGCCCGTCTACATCGAGCCGCAGGCGAATGCCGGGGCCTACGATCGGGAAGTCTTCCTCACGCTCAAGGAATTCGAGCCATCCTTCAGCGAAGGCGGTGACATGGACATGGATTTCCTTGCCGGTGAACCAAGCCCGGAGTTGCAGGCTATCGGCAAAGCGGCCGACGAAAAAAACAAGCAGCACCCGCAGAAGGGGTTTGAGGTCAGCTACAAATCGTTTGCCATCAACGGCAAGATGCTGGGGTTTGGTGAGCCGATCCGGGTCAAGGCCGGCGAGCGGGTCCTATTTCATGTGTTGAACGCAAGCGCCGGCGAAATGCGCAGCCTCGCCCTGCCCGGACACGTGTTTCACGTCGTGGCGCTCGATGGGAATCCCGTCCCCACTCCCTGCGATGTGCCCGTGTTGTGGCTGGGAACCGCAGAGCGGATCTCGGCCCTCGTCGAGATGCAGCACCCGGGCGTCTGGATCTTGGGGGATCTCGATGACGACGATCGCAAAAACGGCATGGGGATCGTGGTCGAATACGCCGGCCAGCGCGGTGCGCCAAAATGGCAGGAGCCCAAGGCGTTCCAATGGGACTATTCCCTGTTCGGCCAAGCGCGCACTGCATCAAGTGAACCTGATGAAGTGATCGAGATGCTCATCGTCAAGAACAACGGAGCGCTCGGCGGATTCAACGAATGGACGCTTAACGGCGAGGCCTTTTCGATGGCCTCGATGAAGCCGCTTTATACCGTGCATCAGGGGCGGCAGTATCGCCTGAAGTTTCGCAATGCCAGCGATGATATTCATCCATTGCATCTGCACCGGCACACCTTTGAGTTGACCCGTGTCGCCGGCAGGTCCACTTCGGGTGTCATGAAAGACGTCGTCATGTTGGGCGGTTATCAAGAAGCCGAATTCGACTTCGTCGCGAATAACCCGGGACTTACGCTGTTCCACTGTCACCAGCAACTGCATATGGACTTCGGATTCATGGCGCTCTTCAAGTATGCGTGAGCGTTCGGCGCCCGAGGTGCTGCTCACTTTCTTGAAGCTCGGCGTAACCTCCGGACCGGCCAGCAGGCAAGTCGGGTTCTCCCTGGGAGTGATCCGCTCGGAATACTGGGGCGACCTGGCCGCATGCCGCTCGCAGCATGGGATCCTCCCTCGAGTCCGGCGAGCTTGCCATCGCCCATGTCGCAACTTACGAACACTTGCGGCACGTCGGAACTCGGGTTTACCTTTGCGCTGCAAAGTTAATCGCTTACATCATGGCAATACGCATACGCAGCGACCAACCCGCCGGAATCTCGATGAATTCTCCTTGGCGCGGCAGGTTTCATGCAATATTTACAATATTGGGCGCGCTTCTGCTCCGCACTCACGGAGGCGGGGGTAACGGTGGAGCGAGATGGGCCATCGGCATTCTCGTTGTGCAGGTCATTGCCGCCTGTTCCGGCGGAACCGACGGCAACTCGGCATCGCAAGATACTTCTACAGCCGTTCCGCCCAGCATCACCCTGCAGCCGAAGAGCATCACCGTCACGGTAGGTGAGACGGCCTCGTTCACGGTCACCGCAACGGGCACCGCCCCTCTGACTTATCAGTGGCGCAGAAGCGGCAGCGCGATTGCCGGTGCTACGGCTGCGAGCTATACGACTGAGGCGACCAGTGCCGCCGACAGCGGTGCAGCCTTCAGCGTCGTCGTCACGAACTCCGCGGGCACGCTCACGAGCGCCAATGCGATTCTTACCGTCAGTCCCGCAAGCACATCATCACTGTCGATCACGACATCCACTCTGTCCGGCGGAGTTGTGCAGAGCGCGTACACCGATACCTTGCAAGCGACCGGCGGAAAGGCGCCTTATGCCTGGACGCTGGTGAGCGGTCAGCTGCCGCCCGGGCTTTTCTTGTCGGGAACTGCGGGCACGATTTCCGGCACCCCGACCACGGTCGGGAAGTCCTCATTTACCGTCGGCGTTCATGATGCCGATGGCGCCTCGGCCACCCTGGCGGCGAGCATATCGATCAGCGCGACCTTGGCCTCGGCATTCGGGCATGTCGTCATCGTCGTCGAAGAAAACGCCAACTACGCGAGCGTAGTCGGCGCATCCGCCATGCCTTACCTGAATTCCCTGATCGACAGTTACGGGCTTGCCACCCAGTATTACTCCAATACGCACCCCTCGATCGGCAATTACATGATGCTGGTGACCGGCCAAGTGCTGACGAACGACGACGGCGAAACACCGGCGTCGTTCCCGGTCTCGGCGAACAATGTCGTGCGCCAACTGGCCGCGAACGGCAAGACCTGGAAGGCCTACGCCGAGGATCTCCCGTCGGTGGGATATACCGGCGGCGATACGGGGAACTATGCGGTGCGCCATGTGCCCCTGGCGTACCTGACGGATGTGCAAGACAGCGCGGCGGGCAAGGAAACGCTGGTGCCCTTTACCCAATTCGCAACGGATCTTGCTTCCGGCAAATTGCCGGATTACTCATTCGTCACGCCGAATCTTTGTAATGACGCTCATAACTGCGCGCTGAGTGTCGCCGACGCGTGGCTGAAGACGAACATCGCACCGCTCCTCACCAGCACCCCCTTCAAGGACGACGGAGTGCTGATCATCGTTTTCGACGAGTCGGGTGACGACGATACGCACGGCGGCGGACGGGTTGCCGCCGTAATCATCAGCCCCAAGTTCTCGAAGGCAGGCTATCAATCGACCACGCTGTATCAGCATGAGAGCACGCTGCGCTTGATGCTGGAGGGGCTCGGAATCACCGATTCCTTGCCGGGTGCTGCCGCGACGGCACCCACCATGTGGGAATTCTTCGATACCCCGCCATAACGCCCGCAATCGCTTAGGCGCATATGCCTTAAGGCCGATAGCCGAGAACTACTTTCTACCGCAAAGCACCATGGCTCAGCGGGGGCTATGGGGTCAACACTCGGTAAGGCTACGCGTAACTACGTACAGATCGTTCCGACCCGGAGCTTTAGAGTGCATGGGGACGATGACCATGCCGATAGGGACACGGATAAGGAACACGTATGCAACCGCTCATGCCACTTAGCAGCCGGATGCCCGCGCCACGAGGCGCCGCCGCTCACCGCGTGTCGTTGACCCTCGGTTATCCACAGTGGGCACGTCGCTCGTGGCTTTTGACCGCAGCCTGCGTCCTTTTATGCATCCTTGCCTCTCCGAGCCACGCGGTGCCGAGCTTCGCACGGCAGACCGGCATGGCTTGCTCCGCCTGTCATACGGTGTTCCCCGAGCTCACGCCCTTCGGCCGCGAATTCAAGCTGAACGGCTATGTGCTCGACAACATCAAACAGATCACGGGTATCGATACATCGGATCGGCAAACGCTCGCCATCAACTCGTTGCCGCCCATCAGCATGAATATGGAGATTTCGTACACCCACACCGGCCAGCCGCTGCCGGACAGTGCCATCTCAGGGGCACTCGCCAAGGACGGCGACTTGCTGTTTCCGGACCAGGTGAGCTTCTTTTACGCCGGTAAGATCGCCGATGGTCTCGGAGCATTCGTGCAACTCACCTACGACGGTGCCGAGGACCATTTCGGTCTCGACAATACGGACATTCGCTACGCGCATCACTTCTCCTTCGGAGGCGCGAACGGCAACAACCATGAATTGCTCCTAGGCGTCACGCTCAACAACAACCCTGCCGTGCAAGACGTTTGGAACTCGACGCCCGCGTGGGGCTTCCCATTCGCGAGCAGCAGCGTCGCCCCGGGCGAGATCACGTCGGCGAAGGTCGACAACGGGGCCGGTGGATTCGGTCAAACCGTGGGTGGGATCGGCGTATACGTTTGGCTGGACGAGCACTTCTACGCCGAGATCACCAACTACGATTCCGCAATTCCCGGCGGCGCCCACCCTCTCGACAGCACGCAGACCAACGTCGTGCAGGGTTTGGCTCCCTACTGGCGCCTGGCCTACGAGCGGCGCTGGGATCGTAACTCCTTGGAAGTCGGCGTCTACGGCCTGGATGCGAGCACGCACCCGGGAGGCGGCACGCCGCTGCAGGGTCCCACCAACAAGTACAAGGATGCCGCTGCTGACTTCCAGTATCAGTTCATCGGGGAGAACCATTCAGTCACCTTCCTGGGCACTTATATTCACGAGTCTCAGACACTCGATGCCAGCGTGCTGGATGGCTTCGCCGCCAATCTCCACAATGACCTGCACACGCTCAAGGTGACCGGGGACTACTTTTACCGGCGAACGATCGGCGGCTACCTGGGTTATTTCGATACCAGTGGAAGCACCGATCCGACGCTCTATGCACCGGCGTCGGTGGTGGGCAGCAACAACGGCAGTCCGAACTCGGATGGCTACATTGTCGAGGTGGATTACCTTCCCTGGCTCAACACCAAGCTGGTTGCGCAATACGTCGACTACCAGAAGTTCAACGGCAGCTCGACGAACTACGACGGCAGCGGCCGCAACGCATCCAACAACAACACTTTCTATGCGTTGCTCTGGATCGCATTTTGATTGAGGCAGAGCACCATGAAATCACATGACATCATCGCCCTCGCCATAATCTCCGCGATGTACATCGGCGCGCATGCCCGGGCGGCGGACGTCACGGATAGCCTGACGGATGCACAGAAAGCGACTCTGCACAAGACGATCGAGACCTGCGGCACCTGTCACGGCGTCAACGGACGCAGCGTCTCGCCGACGTTTCCTAATCTGGCGGCACAGACCGCGCCCTACATCGAAATGCAGCTGCACGCCTTCAAGGATCAAACGCGTGCCGATCCGGATGCGCAGGCGTACATGTGGGGCATGGCATCGCCGCTGAGCGATGCAACCATCAGCGGGCTGGCCAAGTACTTCTCCTCCGAGCCGGCCCCTCCCGGCAGACCGGGGAGTCCCGCCCTCATCGAGCAGGGCAAGCACTTGTTCCAGGAGGGGGTTCCCGCCCAGCAGATTCCTCCCTGTGCGACCTGCCACGGAGCTCATGCGGAAGGCATGGCGAGCTTCCCGCGGCTGGCGGGTCAACATGCCCCGTATTTGCTGAAACAACTCCTGGTGATCCAGAGCGTGTTGCGCACCGCCCCCGTCATGCACGGCGTGGTAAAGAATCTCAGCAAGGATCAAATGGAGGCGCTCGTTGCGTATCTGGAGTCCATCTGAGAGCCGCGCGATCGACTGCGACCCAATCACCGCCATAGGAGCATGAGCCATGAAAGACAGCATCACCCGCCGGACAATGATCCAAGGCGGCCTCGCGGCGAGCCTCGTGGTTCCGGCTTTGATCGGTGCGCGTGCCGCCGCGGCCGCCGCGCTTACACCTCTCGACCCGAAGGACCCCCAGGCTGTCACGCTCGGGTTCGTGAGCGATGCCTCGAAAGTCGACGCTGCGGCCAATCCGAACTACTCGAGTGGCCAGATATGCTCGAACTGCCAGCAGTACCAGGGTACGGCGAACGAGGCACAGGCCGGATGCGTCCTCTTTCCAGGCAAAAGCGTGCCGGCGGCGGGCTGGTGCAAGGTGTGGCGTAAGAAGGTCTGAGCGCCGCGGCCAGCAGCGCCGAATGGCTCCGTGACCCGCAGATACGGGCCGGCCACCAACGTCAATTCATTTCATCACCCGGCAAGGGCAGGCGGGCACCGGCGATCTTCTCGCCCCGAAACAGGAAGGTGTAGGTCTTGAATTCGCTGTAGTTATTCTGCGAATCCTTTGCGCTGATGGTCGCCCTGACCTTCCAACCGTATTCCCGCTTCTCGCGCAACAATAAGCCACCGCTCATCTCCGTGATGTACCCCTGCTCCGGCTCCGTCATCTCGCGATACCGGACGGATTCCGGATGCTTCAGATGTGCCAGGAAGTACTTCCGAATGCCCTCCTTATAGCTGGTGGGCATGTCGCCATAGGGCGTGGCCGCTTCGCGTGAGGGTGCCGGCGGCCCGGCTTCCGGCGGTTCGCTCGGCTGGTGCGACTCTATGGGAGCAGGTGGAGCGCTCGACGCCGCGCTCGGTGTCGCGCCCTGCACGCTCGGCGGCGGCGCCGGCATCGACTCCGTAGGCAGGCTGTCGAGGTTCCAGGTGTCAACGACGCACTTCCAAGTCCGGTCGGCTTGCCTGCGCCACACCTCCAGCCGTCGGCCGCGGCGGAGAGCGTGCAGGCCGCGGGCATCGTCGAAGCGCAGCTCGTAGCTTCCTATCACCGTGGCCACGTCACCCGCCCGAGCCACGTTTACCTCCAGCGGATGCCAGCTGATGGAGCGGTTCGGGAGCGCGAGAATGCGCGCCACGGCGGATTGCACGAGCGCCCGCCCGCTCGCGAAGTGATCCTCCGGCAGAAGCACCATCGCATCGGGAGCGTAGAACGATATCCACGCATCCCCCCGTGCTGAGTTCATCGCTGCGGTCCAATCCGCATCGGCCTCGCGTATCCCAATTTCGGCAGACGTTGCATCGAGCGCCGGGCGGCCCGCGAGACAATGCGAACAGACGAACAGGGATGCGAGTATCAGAGATGCGACGGACGACAGCCGCGGTTGTCTCATTTTGGTTTCCCGAGTACGGCGGCGGCGCCTCATCACCCATTTGGATATCTTCAGTCTGTATATTACACCGGCAAGAACCCACTCATGGCGGATGGCTCTCGGACGATGTAACTTTGCATCGCAAAGCATCATATATCACAAGCTCGCCACGAGCATTGAGGGCGCTGCGTTATTCGGAACTGGCGATATACTGGACCCTGCAACATGGTGCAGGGCTGTTTTCGGGAGACCGAATAACAAATGAATCCTTTATTTGCCGGCGCGCGATGCCTCGCGCGCTACGGGAGGGGCGGCAAGACGCTCAAGACCATGAGACTGAAATGGACGATGTTGGGATGGGCTGCGGTCGCAATCCTTCCCGGCGTCGGCCGCGCCGCGGACTCTCTTCTGGACACGACACTCGAAGATACCAAGCTCTATTTCACGTCTCCGTTGCGCTGGGATGAAGAGGACTGGCTATACTTTGGCGGTGCCCTGGTTGCTATCGGTGCCGCTCACTCATTCGACTCGAGGGTTCGCGACCACTTCGCAACGGGATCGAATGCCGTCTTGAACGGCGGCGAGGATAAAAATAGTTTGCGCGATGCAGCGCCGACGATCGCCATCGTCGCGGGCACGGGGCTTTACGCATCGTTCATCGACGACCGGGACGGCTATCGGGAGACTTGGGCGCTGATTGAAGCGGGCGCATTCAGCGGCGCCACGGCCGAGGTGCTCGGATACGCAACCGGTCGCGAGCGTCCCGATGCAACTACGTCGCCAAACGAATGGGGCAAAGGGGCCGATTCTTTCCCGTCGCTGCATACGACCGTCGCGTTTGCGGTCGGAACCGTCTTCGCCGAGTCCGGCAACGATGAGTATCGATGGGTTCGTCGCGTCATAGGCTATGGCGTGGCGGGGGCGACTGCGTATGTCCGAATGGACGAGAACGTGCACTGGCTGTCCGATACCGTCGCCGGCGCCGCCCTCGGCATTGCAACCGCGAAATTTGTGCTGAATCGCCAAGACGCTCAGAGCCATGGCACGGTGCAGTTCCAGCCGGTGAAGGGCGGCTGGATGGTCTCCTATTCAGTTCGAACGCATTGATCGCTCCCCAAAGACCAGGTTGGCGTTAAAGCTTAGAGCTATCCCCACCCGCCAGGCGCGCTTCTGACAGCGGCATATCTTGCGCGTCGACCGACTCACGCGTACTTAGTATCGCAAAGTGAGCCATGTCGAAGCCTAAAAGCCGCATCGAACCCTTGGTCTTCGCGCGCTCGAAGCCCGCGCGTCGCGCGGCATTCTGTGTGCTGCTGTCGCTCTGCTGCAATGTCGTGCCGGTGGTGGCGGCAAAGCTCACCGACAAACAGCGCACCGAAATCGAGGAGCCGAGACCCGCCGGAGTGCCGAGCGATGCAGAGCTCGAGGCGGCGCACGCCGTCATCGGAAAGATCGATATCGATCCCCGCAATATATTCGACGCGAACGATCCCCGGGAGAACAAGGGGCTTTACAGGCTGGCCGATCGGCTGCACGTGCGCACTAAGCCCTCCACCATCCGTGCGCAGCTCCTCTTCAAAAGCGGCGATCGCTACAGCGCACAAAGGCTCGCCGAGACCGAGCGTAACTTGCGCAAGCTCGTCTTCATTTACGATGCGAAAGTCTTTCCGGTGCGATACGTCGACGGCAAAGTCGATGTCATGGTGGTCACACGGGACGTCTGGACGCTCGATCCATCCGTCTCCTTCGGCCGCTCGGGCGGCACCAACTCGACCAGCTACAGCCTGCAGGAAGAGAATTTATTTGGCTGGGGCAAGGACCTCGAGATAGGGCGACAGAGCAACGTGGACCGCACCAGCAATATCGCGGAGTACTCCGATCCCAATGTGCTCGGATCACGCTGGACAGGGGCTCTCGCGTATGTCGACTCGAGCGATGGAAACCAGCGCAGCGCGCAGCTCTCCCGACCGTTCTACTCCCTCGATACGACGTGGACCGCCATGCTCTCAGGGCAGACCTACGATCGAACGATCTCCCGGTATTTCCTCGGAAACATCGTCGATCAATTCAACGACGACGAGAAAACGTATCTCATCGAGGGGGGCCTATCCAGCGGGCTCGTCGACGGTTGGAGTAAGCGCCTGCTGTTCGGCATGTACTACGATCGCAATGACTTCTTGCCCACACCGGCGACTACCCTGCCGGCCGACCCGCTGCCGCCGCAGCGCACACTTTCTTATCCATTCGTGGGCTTTGACATCGTTCAGGACAGGTATGGCAAGGTGGGGGACGAGAACCAGATCGGCAGGACGGAGGATCTGTACTACGGGACGGAGGTTACGGGCGAGATCGGCTTTTCCGACGCCGCCTTCGGCGCCAATCACGATGCCCTGATGGTCAAAAGCTCGGCGGGGCACGGCTTCGAGTGGCCGTACGAGCAGCAGTTGTTTCTGAATTGGGATCTGTCCTCGCGCGTCGAGAGCGATCATGCACGCAATCTGATCAGCGACGCGGCTGTGAGGTACTACTGGCGCTGGCGCCCGGACTGGCTGCTCTATGGCTCGCTCTCCGGCACGGTCACTCACTTGCTCGATCCTGACGTCCAGTTGTTGCTGGGCGGCGACAACGGGCTGCGCGGTTACCCGCTGCGCTACGAGGCGGGAACCTCGCGGGGGCTGCTAACGGTCGAGCAGCGCGTGTTCACCGATTGGTATCCATTCAGGCTCATACGAGTGGGCGCCGCGGCGTTTGCCGATGTGGGTAGAACCTGGGGGAGCGGCGTGGTGGGCAACAGCGATCTCGGCCTCTTGAGTGATGTGGGGTTGGGCTTGCGGCTCGGCAATGCGCGCAGCGGGCTCGGGAATGTCCTACATGTCGATCTCGCCGTTCCGCTCAAGGACGTGCCGGGCAACCACAAGATCCAATTCCTGGTACAGACGATGCAAAGTTTCTGAACCGACGGGTCTTGGTACTCGACTGAAGGATTCTGCCGCGTGCCAAGTCAGCTGCGGAGCCGCACTCCGGTCGATGAAGCTCGCTTGGGCCACATCCGCGCCAACACCCCGTCGTGCAGGTAAAATCGGTGCCACAACGCGGCGAGTGCGTGCAGGCCTGCGAGGGCAAAGAGGGCATACGCCAAATACCCGTGAATATCCTCGGTGGGGCCAAAGATCGCGCGGTTCTTTTTGACGCCTAAATCGAGCTCGAAAGCGCCGAAATCGAAAACCCGACCGTGATACACAAAGGTCACGAAGCCAATGATGGGGATGATGAACATCAATGCGTACAGCGCCAGATGCACCGGGCTGGAAAGACGGCGAGACAGGGCCCCCATGCCCGTCGGTAGCGTAGGCGGCGCATGGCGGAGCCGGTGCGCAAACCGCGCGAGGAGCACCAACCAGAGCAACATACCGATCAGCGCGTGTATGTTGATCCAGAAGCCTTGAGTTTGCTTCGGCCAGGAATCGTGCAGCAGCCCCAACACACCGACGATGACCACGAGACCGAACATGGTCCAATGGAATGCGATGGCTGCGGGTCGATAGCGCTCCTCCGTGCGTAGAGGGCGGGAAGATTCCAAGGGATCGGTCGGCATGGCTGAATTGCACCAGGACTTTTGGAAGGCGCTATTGTGGCTGAAAAGGCGCGACCGGAGAACACCGCGGCCGCATCCGCAAAACCCCGCTTGATATCCGATGGCTTTGCAATACAAAGTAAGATGACTCTGTGATGCAAAGTAAGGTCCATGGATGCTATGCAAGATTTCAGTTCGGCAACGGCGCTCAGCTGAGGGGCAAGAGTGATCAGGCGCTCAATGCGGCATCTAGGTGTCGGTGTATGCCTGCTGTGGGGCGTCCTCGCCCAGGCGGATGCGCCGTCCCGACTACGAGGATGACCGGATCGCCGTCAGCGGAAACTGGACGGTGCCACTCACGCGACTCGATCAAGTGACCGTTGGGGGCAAGTTGTCCGCGGAGGATGATTTCTTTTCCGCCACGGTGAACGCCTCGGTCGCCCACGATTTCAATGAAAAGAACACCACGCTTTCCTTTGGAATCGACAACGAATATGACTCGATCCATCCGATCGGCGACGCGCCGGTGCCGGGCAGCAACTACGCGTTGGCCGAGAAGCAATCCGGCAGCAAGAGCAAGGACGGGGTCGGACTGCTGCTCGGCGTCACGCAGGTGATGACCCGAAACTGGCTCTCCGAGTTCAACCTCTCGGTGGATCGATTCACGGGATACTTGAACGATCCGTACAAATTCATTTCGATTATCAACAGCGCCGGCGGCACCACCGGATATGAGTATGAGAGTCGGCCCGATCAGCGCCTGCGCAAGAGCGCTTATTGGGAGAATCGCGTGGCTTGGAGCCCCCGGATTTCCACCGCCGTTTCGCTGCGCTACATGAGCGATGACTGGGGGGTGCGATCGGAGACTGCGCAGCTGCATCTGCGCTGGTCGCTGTCGAATCGCGATCGATACATCGAGCCGACCGTTCGCTGGTATCATCAATCGGCGGCGGACTTCTTCACCCCCTTCATTCTCAGCACGCCGAAGCCGACCAACGAGTCGTCCGATTCCCGTCTGGCCGAGTTTCGCGCCATGACTTACGGGGTGAAGTACGCACAGAAGCTTCCCGGCTTGGGCAGCCGCCCAGAATCAGAAATCAGTATCCGCGCGGAGTATTATCAGCAGACCTTGGATATACGCACGCCCGTTCCGCTGGCGCTGCAGGGGCTCGATCTGTATCCGGGCGTAAAGGCGGTCCTCGTGCAGATCGGGTGGCGGTTTTAGAGCTGACCTGGGGCTGCGCCTGCGGCGGAGGAGATCTTCCGGTGCCCGATGAAGGGTTGATCGTCGAGGCACGGGGCGCGGATCTCCTGGCGGTCAAGTTCACGGCCATGGCCAGTCCTTGCGAGGTGCTGGTCCCTTCGATGAGCCAGCCGACGGCGCTTGCGATCGGTTCGGTCGCGGCGCAGGAGGCCTGGCGCATCGAGAAAAAATTCAGCCGCTACCGAGATGACAGTGTCACCGCCCGGATCCATCGAAATCGAGGCACCTCCATGGAAGTGGACGAGGAAACCGCCGCGCTGATCGATTTTTCGAGCCAGTGCTTCGATCTCAGTGAGGGGCTCTTCGATATCACGTCCGGCGTGCTTCGCCGTGTCTGGAGGTTCGATGGCTCGGATCGGATTCCCGGCATTGCGGAGGTCGATGCGCTGTTGCCTCTGATCGGCTTTGAAAAGCTGCAGTGGAACCCGCCGCGGCTGTTATTGCCGGAAGGGATGGAATTGGATTTCGGCGGCATCGGCAAAGAGTATGCGGTTGACCGCGCTTACGAGCTGCTCGCGGCGCGCAACACGATTCCGTTTCTCGTCAACTCGCCCCGTCGACGCGCGGATGCTTGCCCCTCGCCGGCATTTCACTATACTTTGTATAGCAAAGTGAGCCGGGAAAAGAAAACACGACCGTGCGCGAGATCGGCAAAACAGGTGCTCCATGACGCTGCTCGACGCCGCCTATGCATTAGATGAGCTCGCGGCCGGTCGCACTCCTGACCGGGCCCGGCTGCTCGCCGGTGCGCGGGCATTGGATGGCGTCCGCGCGGAGGAAGCCTCCATCGACCGTGACCTGCTGGATGCCGCGACCGAACTACATTTGGTGGCTGGCGGCGCCACGGTCGATCATACCAAACGCGGCCGAGCGCGCGCCGCCGTGTGGGCTGAGGCCGTGCGGCGCATCGGCACCCGCTAGACGGACGCGTTTGCCGCTTTCGCTTCCGAGGCCCACGGCATAGACTTCGGGCCATGACATTCTCCCTATACTCCGCCGTCGTACCAGCGTACCTGCAGATACTGCAAAGTGTTTCCGGCCTGCTCGACAAAGGGGAGTCCTTTTGCTCCGAGAAGGGACTGGCAGCCGATGAGATTATTGCGGCCCGACTCGCTGATGACATGCACCCCTTCGCCTATCAAGTGAAATCCGCGGCGGTGCACTCCCTGGGCGCCATCGAAGGTGTCCGCCGCGGCGTCTTCACGCCCGACATGAGCGAGCCGCCGAATAGTTTCGCCGCTCTCAAGACGCGGATCGCCGAAGCGCGCTCGGGTCTCGAGGCCGTCGTGCCCAGCGAGGTGGATGGCTTCATAGGCCGCGACATGCGGTTCTCGTTCGGGGAGCGGCACATCGATTTCAGGGCGGAGGACTTTCTCCTATCCTTCTCGCAGCCGAACTTCTACTTCCACGCGGCGACTGTCTACGACATCTTGCGATGGAAAAGGGTACCGATCGGCAAGCGGGATTTTATGGGACACTTGCGTCACCTGCGAATGCAGCACTAAGACGGCGCCTTGTCCCACAGATCGAAGCCCGCGCGGCGAGCGTAGCCGCGCGCAGCGTAGAAATCCCGCGCGCGTGAGTTTCCCGATCCGAGCTGTAGCTGGACCCGGCTCACGCCACTCGCTCGCAGAACAGTCTCCGCCTCCAGCAGGAGCGCGGCACCGATGCCGCGGGTACGAAATGCAGGGGTTACGAAAAACTCGTCGATCTCCGCCATCATGCCGCCATGCTCGAGGCTGAACACGAGCACGGCGAGAAGATAGCCGCCGACCTCGCCCGCGTGTTCGGCGAGCCAGCATTGAGCGTGACCGTCCGCGAATAGCGCTGCGCGCAGCAGACTCCCGATGCGGTGGGCGTCAAATCCGGGTATGGCCTCGAACGACCAATACTGCTCGACCAGATTCACCAGTGCGGGCATATCGTGCGGGGCCGCGGTGCGAATGAGGGGCTGGCTCGAGCTCATGTGTAAACTCTCCTTGCCGCCGTGCGCGGCAGACGGCATCTTATTATCCGCATGGCAACTTTTATCCTCGTTCACGGTTCAATGCACGGCGGCTGGTGCTGGCACAAGCTGGTTCCTCTGCTCGAGGCCCAAGGCCACCGCGTGCTCGCGCCCGATCTGCCCGGCATGGGAGCGGATCCTACCCCCTTGTCCGAGGTGACCCTGAGCACTTGGGCGGAGTTCATCGCGCGACACTCGCGCGAAGCCGGCGAGCCGGTGATCCTGGTCGGACACAGTCGCGGCGGCACGGTGATCAGCGAAGCGGCCGAACTCGCGCCGCAGGCGATGCTCGGGCTCGTTTATCTGGCGGCGTTACTGCTGCCTGCGGGCAAGAAGGCCTTCGAGGCCGCCGTGGCGGAGGATGCGCGCAGTGCCGTCGAGCCCGGTCAAGGGGCAGCGGACGGGCTCTCGCTGCGCGTCGAGCCCGACACGGCGCGCGCACTATTTTATAACCGCGCGAGCCCGGAGGATGCGATCTGGGCTAGCGGCCGACTTTGCCCGGAACCGCTTGCGCCGAACTTGGTTCCACTGACCGTCACTCCGGAGCGCTGGGGAAGTCTGCCGCGTGCGTACATCGAGTGCCAGGACGATCGCGCGCTGCCCATCGGCTTGCAGCGGGCCATGCAGGCGGCGCTGCCTTGCGATCCGGTGGTGACGATGGACAGCGACCACTCGCCGTTCCTATGTGAGCCGCGAGCCTTGGCCGCGCATCTCGCCGACATCGTCTCGAGATTTGCGGCGCGCTGATCCTGAGCTGATCCCCAGGGATTATCTGCCCCCGAATTGCTCCATCATGAGCCCTGTTCCGCCGCGGGTGACGTGAGCGACGATGGCGGTGCGGCGATGGATCTTGGTGATCAATCCCAGATTGATCGCGAACGCGAGCTGCACTTGCTGTCCCTTGCGCAGCCCAAGATTCTCGGTCTCCACGAACACACCGTTTGCGCTCAGGTTCTTGGCTTTGCAGATTCTGCTCTTGCGCCCCGACATGATCACGTACACGGTGGTGCGCGCGCGGTGACGAGTATGCAGACGACGCTCCATCCTTCGATCCTGGATTTTTGCTGTGGCGGGGAGCCTCCATTATGCACACCGAAAGGCGCTTCGCGAAGCATTCGATGACGCATCGCTCGATAAGTAAAATCGGACGAAATTTACCCCGGCGATGACGGGTTTTTCGGCGCGTGATCGAGAGCCGCCGTCCGGGCGTGCGGGCTAGGCGCCCCCGGCTAGGCGCCCCCGGCTAGGCGCCCCCGGCTAGGCGCTGTCTTTTCGGCGGATCGCGAGCTGCTCGGGCGCCTCGATTCCCATCTTGACGCGGCGGCCGGTTCCACCGAGGAGGGTGATCAAGATCGGCCCGTTCGCAAAGAGCTGCGCGAGCGTCATGCTTTCGTCCACACCGTCCGCAGGTTGGATCACGATGGACTCGTCGGCGCGGCGGCTGAGGACCAGCATGTCAGGCCTTCGCCAGCGGGCGCTGCGCCCGGGCAAAGGTCTTGCCCTGGGCGGTATAGGTGAGGGGTGCGGCGCCGCGTACGATCCCGAGAAGCTGCTGCAGCTGGTTCTGGCGCGTGTGGATGATGTAGCCGTTCACTTGATTCGACGAGCGGCATCCGGCCATGAGTTCCATGAGCGTGCGCCAGCGTTGTGCGACGCCGGCGGCGAGGCCCGCTTCGCGGGTGCCGCGCGCGCCCGGTAGGTTCTGCCCGGCCGCGTTCGCGAGGGCGCGCCGTTCATCCTCCAATGTCTCGATGCCGCGAAGCAGGCGCATCTTCTCGGCGGCTCGCTCCTCGACCTCCACCGCTGATGAGCCGGTCAGGGCGGCGCGTTCGGCATCGAGGACGGAAGCCAGCGAGCGGGCCGCCTCGATCTCGCGATCTAGCAAGTCCTCGAGCCGGCGGCGCGCATCGTCACTCATGGGGCGCTATTTGAGTCCGCGCTCGGCCTGAAGCATCTTGTCGGCGACGCGGGAGGCATCGATCGCGTAGCTGCCGCTGCTCAGGGCCTGCTTGATCGAGGCCACCTTCGCGGCATCGACCACCGGCGTCTGCGCGATCGCATCGGAAAGTTTCTGCAACGATCGCGCGGACGTGGTCAAAGTGACCTGATCACCCGTCTGTGCGGACGGACTCGCAGCTGGTGCGTCCGTCGGCCCCTTATCAGCAGCAACGCTGCCGGTGTTCGAGCCCTTCGGGGGCGCGAGCGGCTCGGACGTTGGTAATCCACTGATTTTTGATGGCACCGAAATCACTCCTGGGCAGGGAAGATGCCCTTGCCCTCGTTATCGTCAAAGAAGAGAAGGACTTTAACCATCCGACCGGTTCGACCTTCTCATGCACTTATCGACTGAAACTTGTATCGGCTGAGACTTGCATCACTGAAGGGCTATTGCAAAACAATTTCCACCACCTGCTCGGACCGCGCCACACCCTCGACAACCTTTCCGGACGACAGGTTCTCCACCTTAACCCGTTGATTAATGAGGGCATCACCCAACGCTTTGCCTTCCATGCGGATGCTCATCAGCCCGGAATCTGCGACGAGGGTCACGGTTTGACCTCGTTGCACGGCCTTCGCACCCAACAGATATTGATTCGTGATCACGGCCCCGCTGGAAATCGGCCGCGCAGCGGTCAGCCCGACGGCGACGGACGGATCGTCGAGATAACCCGGCGGAAGCTCCGGGATGTCGCGCTGCTCCGTGCGCACGTCTTTGTCCGTCAGAATCGACCCGGCCACGATGGCGCGCGCCGCGATGGCGACGGGCGAACTGCCCACCATCCGTACCGGCACATAGATATGCCAGGGCAACGCGCCGGGGCAGCGTAACTCGACCAGTATGCGATCACGCATATGCGCTCCCGCGCTCACCACCGGGGTGATCGGCCGGCTGCAGTGTTGCAGGCGCACGTGGGCTTCGATGGGACCGGCGATGAGTCGCTGCCGATCACTGAGGGGCGGCAGGTGCAGGACTGCCTCCTTCTGCGCGAGCGCCTCCAGCCCTCTGAGATCCTCGATCTCGGCGCTCGCGGAGTCGACGCCGGCCGCTGCCGCGCGCGGCGCAACCGGACCGGGCGCATCGGCAAGGGTGAGCATCGGACCTGCGGCCGCGAGACCGAGAACCAAAAGCCAGCGTCGAATTCTTGACAGATTTCGCATGGTGCTCAAAGACAAGCAAGGGACGTGCCAGACCCATGAGGCGCCCCGGGGCGATACGCGGCAAGGCTTTGCCGCCACCCGCTCGCCGGCGGCAGGACTTGCCCGTGCCGCCGCGGATCCAGCCGGTGATTCGGGCTTGTGGGCGCCCGAATGCGCCTTGCGGGGGTTGGCACACCTCTTGCTCTGGTCCCCATCGAGGAGATCTGACCCCATGTTCGACAACATTTTCGGAATACACGAGCAGGCGCTGATGGTGCACGGGCAACGTCTCGGTGTGCTGGCCGCCAACCTCGCCAACGCGGATACGCCGGGCTACAAGGCGCGCGACATCGACTTCGGCGCCGTGCTCGCGCACACCCAAGGCGAGACGCAGATGCCGCTCCAAGTCACGCACGTCGCGCACATCACGTTTGATGACGCGGACGCACCGGTCGGCGATCTGAAGTACCGCAATCCGTACCAGGCCTCGCTCGACGGCAACACCGTCGAGATGCCGGTGGAGCAAGCCGCGTTCTCAGAAAACAACGTGCGCTACCAGGCCAGTCTCAACTTTATCAATACGAGAATCGCCGAGATGCAGCTCGCGATCAACGGCTCGTAGCGCAGGAGACGATCGATGTCGCTATTCAATGTGTTCAATATTTCCGGCAGCGCGATGAACGCCGAGACCATCCGTCTCAACGCCACGGCCAGCAATCTCGCGAACGCCGAAAGCGTCAACGGCGATGCCAGCAAGGTCTACCGTGCGCGGCATCCGGTGTTTGCCGCGATGATGGACACCGAGCCGGGCCTCGAGGACCAGGACGCGTCGGCGGGCGTGCGCGTCCTCGGCGTCATGGAAAGCACAACGCCGCCGCTCAAAACCTACCAGCCCGATCATCCGCTCGCGGACAAGGACGGGTTTGTCTACACCTCGAACGTGAACTCGATCGAGGAGATGACCAACATGATCTCCGCCAACCGCTCGTTCTCGACCAACGTCCTCGCGATCAACACCGCGCGAGATCTATTGCTCAAAGTCATTTCCATGGGCCACTAATCATGATCAGCCAGATTCACGCGACAACGCAGCCCGGCACCGGGACGGGGACGAACGGTACGTCCGGCACCGGCTCGACCGGGAGCGGCAGCACCAGCTCGACCTCGAGCTCGAGCGCCAACGGCGTCACGCTCGGGGGAACCGATTTTCTCACCCTCATGCTCGCGCAGCTGCAAAACCAGGATCCGACCAGTCCGGTCGACAGCAACGAGTTCTTGAGCCAGCTCGCCTCGTTGAGCGAGGTGCAGGGCATCAACCAGCTCAACACCTCGTTCGCGTCGCTCTCCAATTCGCTCGTCTCGAACCAGGCGCTGCAGGCGTCCTCGCTCCTCGGCCACCAGGCAATGGTTGCCAGCTCGACGGCCACTCTGGGCACAGCCGGCGCCGCCGTCAGCGGTGCAGTGAGCGTGCCGCAGACCAGTTCGTCGGTGGTGCTCAACATCACCAACAGCGCGGGCGTGCTCGTGAATTCGATCAATCTCGGCGCGCAGTCCGCGGGACTTGCGGATTTCACGTGGAATGGACAGACGAGCGGCGGCGCGGCGGCGCCCGCCGGTACCTACAGCCTGAGCGCGCAGGTGAACGGCGTGTCGGGCGGCACCGCCGTCACCACGCTGGTGAGCGGTACGGTTGACAGCGTCACGATGGGCTCGGGTACGACCGGGTTGACGCTGAATATCGCCGGGCTCGGCAGCGTGCCGTTCAGCAGCGTTCAACAGATTTCAAATTAGTTTCAGAGGAGCTTGAGTCATGGCAACTTTCAATATCGCGTTATCCGGCTTGACGGCCGCCAGTTCGGCCCTGGACATCACCTCGAACAACATCGCGAACGCCGATACCACCGGATTCAAGAGTTCCCAGGCGGAATTCGGTGACGTGTTCTCTTCGAGCGCAGTGAATCTCAACACCTCGACGTCGGGCGAGGGCGTGCAGCTCATCTCCTCCGCGCAGCAATTCACGCAGGGCGACATCACGAACACCTCCTCGCCGCTCGACATGGCGATCAGCGGCAACGGGTTCTTCACGCTCGACAGCCCGAGCGGCTATGTCTATACCCGCAACGGCGAGTTCACCGAAGACCAGAACGGTAATGTCACGACCGCGACGGGGCAGTTCCTGCAGGTCTATCCGCCGCTCGCGAACGGCGGCTTCAACACCGGCGCGCTGCAGAACCTCAATCTCAACACCGCGCAGAGTGCTCCGCAGGCGACCTCGACCGGCGTCGTGACATTGAACCTGCCGTCCGACGACACCGTGCCGACGGCGGCGCCGTTCGATCCGACCAACCCGAATACGTACTCGCAATCGACCTCGACCACTGTCTACGACTCGCTCGGAAACTCCTATCCGGCAACTTTCTACTTCTCGCAAACCGCGACACCGGGAACCTGGAACGTCAACATGACAGTCAACGGTACGGTGGTGGGCGCCGCGCAAACCCTGACCTTCAACTCCGCCGGCACCCTGACGACCCCGGCGAACGGCAACGTCGCGTTTGGCGGCTACACACCCGCCGACGGCGCAACCGCGATGAACATGACGTTCAATTTCGGCGACACGACCCAGTACGGCCAGACATTCGGTGTGAGCTCCGTCACTCAGAACGGGTACACGACCGGCCAGCTGAGCACCGTATCGGTCGATTCGACAGGCGTCGTTTCGGCGGTGTACACCAACGGCCGCTCGACCGACTTAGGACAGCTCGCCATCGCCAACTTTCCAGACCCGCAGGGTCTGCAGCAGCTCACCGACACCAATTGGGCGCAGACCTTCGCCTCCGGCACCGTGGTGCAGGGCACGGCCGGATCGGCCGGCTTCGGCACCGTGCAGTCGAGCGCGCTCGAGAGCTCGAATGTCGACCTCACGACCGAGCTCGTGAACATGATCACCGAGCAGCGCGCCTTCCAGGCGAATGCCCAGGTCATCACCACCGCCGACCAGATGTCGCAGACCGTGATCGGTATCGCCACCAATGGATAGAGGGCTCTATGTGGCCATGACGGGCGCCAAGCAGATCATGCAGGCGCAGGCCGTCAACAACCACAACATCGCGAACATCAACACCGTCGGCTTTCGCGCCGACGCGGTGTCCTTCGTGAGCCAGCCGATCTACGGGCCGGGGTATCCGACCCGCGTGAATGCCGTCGCGAGCGATGCCGGCACCGACTTCTCGAGCGGCGTCATGCAGGGCACCGGCCGCGACCTCGATATCGCCGTGAACGGCAGCGGCTACATCGCCGTCATGGGGAGCGATGGCACCGAGGGCTACACGCGCGCCGGCGATTTGCGGGTGAGCGTGGACGGCTCGGTAACGACCGCCGCCGGGGAGCCGGTGCTCACCGAATCGGGTCCGCTGAACATACCGCCGGCGACGACGGTCACCGTCGGCAACGACGGAACCATCTCCATCGTGCCGCTCGGCTTGAACCCGATCGGCATTTCCCCGACGGACCGGATCAAGCTGGTGAATCCGCCGCAGAAGGATTTGCAGAAGGGGAGCGACGGGCTGCTGCGGCTCAAGGATGGGCGCAAGGCCGAGACCGATCCGAACGTGACCGTGACCTCGGGGGTGCTCGAGTCGAGCAATGTCAACGCCGCGCAATCCCTGATCAACATGATCGAGCTGCAGCGCCTGTACGACTTTCAGGTGAAGAGCATGAATTCCAGCGATCAGAACGAACAAATGGCCGAACAAATGATGTCGAACGCTTCGTAGAGGAACTGAACCATGAATCTCGCACTATGGTCCGCAAAGACCGGTCTCGACGCCCAGAACACGCAGATGGCGATCATCGCCAACAATCTCGCGAATGCGAACACCACCGGCTACAAGTCGCAGCGCGCGGCGTTCCAGGACCTCATGTACCAGAACGTGCGCCAGGTCGGCGCGCAGAGCACGCAGAACACCCAGTACAGCACGGGCCTCACGCTCGGCACGGGCGTGCGCATTGTCGCCACCGAGGCGAACTACTCGCAGGGCAGCTCTACCACCACGAACAATCCGCTCGATCTGCAGATTTCGGGCCAGGGATTCTTCCAAATCACGATGCCGGACGGCTCGCTCGCCTACACGCGCGACGGCTCGTTCACGCTGGATAACCAGGGGAACGTGGTCACGGCGAGCGGCTACCCGATCCAGCCCGCGATCACGATTCCCGTCGGCACCCAGTCGGTCACGGTGGGCAGCGACGGTGCGGTCACGGCCGTATCCGCCGCCGGCAAGACGACTCAGATCGGACAGGTGCAGCTCGCGGATTTCATCAACGCCCAGGGCTTGCAGAACATCGGCAACAATCTGGTCATCGAGTCTGCGGCCAGCGGCTCGCCGCAGACGGGCACCGCCGGGTCGAACGGCCTCGGCACCATCCAACAAGGCTCGCTCGAGACCTCGAACGTGAACACGGTCACCGAGCTAGTCAACATGATCGAGTGCCAGCGCGCCTACGAGATGAACTCGAAGGCGATCACGACCACCGATCAGATGCTGGAATATCTGACGACTAACTTGACATGAGCAAGCCCCGCATTCGCTTGAGCGCCGCCGCCGTGCCGATCCTGGCGATCGCGCTCGCCGGCTGCTCATTGCTGCCGAGTCACGAGCACAAGCCGGAGCCCGCCGCGCCCGCGCGCGCGTTGCCGCCGCCCGCGCCGCGCACCGACGGGGCCATCTACCAGGCGGGGCAGGAGCTGGTCCTGTTCGCAGACCTGAAGGCACGCCGCGTGGGCGATGTGCTCACCGTCGTGCTCAACGAAGCCACCGCCGCGAGCAAGAATGCGGCCACCACGACTTCGAGGACATCCGCCGTCACCGATACCGGGCCGACGATCTTCGGCAGGTCCATCACGACCCATGGCGTGCCGATCCTCGACACCACACTCTCCGGCTCGCATACGTTCGACGGCGAGGGTACCGCCTCGCAAGGCAACAGCTTCGTCGGCGCTCTTACCGTGACGGTCACGGAAGTGCAGAGCAACGGCAACCTGGTCGTCGTGGGCGACAAGACCTTGAAGCTCAATCAGGGCGATGAGTTCATCCACATCTCGGGCGTCGTGCGCTCCGCGGACGTGTCGACCAACAATACGGTCACCTCCGACAAGATCGCCGATGCGCGCATCAGCTACTCGGGCAAGGGTGTCATCGCCAACGCGAACCACATGGGCTGGCTCACGCGCTTCTTCAATTCCGTCCTGTCGCCTTTCTGAGCATGCGATCCATGTCGAAAATCATTCGCCGCCTCTCGATTCTCGTCGGTCTCGGGTCGCTGGTCGCCTTCACGGCGAGCCCGCCCCCGGCGCACGCCGAGCGCATCAAGGATATGGCGCAGGTACAGGGGGTGCGTACCAACCAGCTCGTCGGCTATGGCCTGGTGGTCGGGCTCGACGGCACGGGCGACCAGACCAGCCAGGCGCCGTTCACCATCCAGTCGCTCACCAACATGCTCGCGCAGCTCGGTGTCACGGTGCCCGCGAACGTAACGCCGCAGCTCAAGAATGTCGCCGCGGTGTCCGTGCACGCCGAGATGCCCGCCTTCGTCAAGCCGGGACAAACCATCGACATCACGGTGAACTCGATCGCGAACGCGAAGAGCCTGCGTGGCGGATCGCTGCTCGTCACGCCGCTGCATGGTCTCGACGGCCAGATCTACGCCATCGCCCAGGGCAACCTGATCGTGAGCGGCTTCGGCGTCCAGGGCAATGACGGCTCGAAGCTCACCGTCAACGTGCCGAGCTCGGGGCGCATTCCTAACGGGGCCACCATCGAGAAGGCGGTGCCCACGCAGCTCGCGCAGGGCGATGCCATCGTCTTGAACTTGAACGACCCCGACTTCACCACGGCCACCCGCCTGGTGCAGGTGGTGAATCGCGGCATCGGCGAGGACATCGCGACCATCGTCGACGGCGGGTCGGTGCGGGTGCGCGCGCCCCTCGACATCACGCAGCGGGTCGCGTTCCTCTCGACCGTCGAGAATCTCGAGATCGATCCGGGGAGCGGCGCGGCGAAGGTGATCATCAACTCGCGCACCGGCACGGTGGTGATCAGCAGCAACGTGCGCGTGAGCCCGGCGGCGGTCTCGCACGGGTCCCTGACGGTCAGCATCAAGGAAGAGCAGAAGGTGAGCCAGCCCTCCGCATTCGCAACCGTCGGCACCACGACCGTCACCACCAGTTCCAGCATCAATGTCGACCAGGGCTCAAATCGCATGTTCCTGTTCAAGCCGGGCGTGGAGCTGGAACAGATCGTGCATGCAGTCAATGAGGTCGGAGCTGCGCCCGGCGACCTGGTCGCCATTTTGGAAGCGCTGAAGGAAGCGGGAGCACTCCAGGCCGAGTTGATCGTGATCTAACCGATTGAGGTTCCGGAATGCCCTCGCCGCTGTCCATCTCGATGCCCCCGTCATCCGCCGCGCCGGAGGCCTCGACGCAGGCAAATACCTATACGGACTTGAATGCGCTCGCTTCGCTCAAGAACGCGCCGGCCTCGCCCGCGACCGTCAAGGCGGTGTCAGAGCAGGTGGAGGCGCTGTTCCTGCAAATGATGCTGAAAAGTATGCGCGATGCGGGCGAGGCGACGGGCGAGCCGACGAGCAATGAGACCGGCATGTACCAGGACATGTTCGACAAACAAGTGGCGCTCACCTTGAGCAAGCGTCAAGATCTCGGCATCGCGCGCCTGTTCGAGCGGCAACTCGGCGGGAAAGCCGCGGACGGAAAAGCCTCGGGGCTGAAGAATCCGGGCGCCGCCCCCGCCGGGGCGGCCGCGTCATCGCAACTCAAACAGCCGCCGAAGGGTACGCTCCCCGATTCTCGCGGCGGAGCCGCCCGGCCACCGACCGGCGCTAATCTATCCGAGCAAGCCGCCGACTTCGTGCAGCGTGTGCTGCCCACCATCCGGCAGGCCGCCGCCGCCGTTGGCGTCAACCCGCTCGGCATGCTCGCGCAGGCGGCACTCGAGACCGGGTGGGGTCAGCGCATGCCGCGCACGGCCGACGGCAATTCGAGCTTGAACCTGTTCGGTGTGAAGGCGGGCAGCGATTGGGGCGGCGCACGGGCCGTGGCGGATACCGTGGAGATCAGCGGCGGCGTGGCGAAGCAGACCCGCACCGCGTTTCGTGCCTACGGCTCCATCCAGGAAAGCGTCGGCGATTTCGCCCGCTTGCTCACGAGCTCGCCGCGCTATCGCGAGGCGGTCGCTGCGGGCTCCAACGCTCAGGCGTACATAGAGAGCATCGCCAAGGCCGGGTATGCCACCGACCCGGAGTATGCGAATAAGTTAAACGATGTGCTGAACAGCGGCACTTTGCAGGCGGCGCTCGGCGCGCGGCTGGCCAAACTTTAGAAACACCGGCGGCCGCCGATAGAGCGTGAAGCAGATCTCGGCGTCGCGGAGAGAACAGCTTGTCGAGCATATTCGGGATTGACCTATCGGCACTTCAGGCCTTTCAACAGGCCATCGAAGTGACGAGCAACAACGTCGCCAACGCGAGCACGCCGGGGTACGACGAGGAATCGATCGAGCTCGCAACCGCGCTTCCGCAGAATGCCGGCGGCTTCGCGATCGGCTCGGGCGTCGATGTCACGGGCGTGCAGCGCGCCTATAGCCAGGCGGCCACGACTCAGCTCAACACCTCGCAGAGCACTTTGTCGCAGCTCACGGCGCTGCAGAACTACACCAGCCAGATCGACAACTTGTTCGGCACCACCGCCGGCGGCTTGACCACTGCGCTCCAGACCTATTACAGCGGATGGTCTGCGGTGGCCGACGACCCGACCTCCACGTCCGCCCGAGAGGCGCTGCTCGGCGACGCGAACGCGCTTGCCGCCAACCTCAATTCCACGAGCTCGCAGCTCCAGGGGTTGAATTCGGACGTCAACACGCGCATCACCGCGGACGTCAATCAGATCAATTCCATCAGCACGCAGATCTCGAGCCTCAATACGCAGATCGCCCAAAGCTCGGGCTCGGGGCAGGCTCCGAACCAGTTGCTCGACCAACGCGACGAGCTGGTCTCGAATCTGTCGCAGCTCGCGGGTGTGACGACCACGAGCAACAGCGACGGCTCGATCAATGTCTACCTGGGAAATGGCCAGCCTCTGGTCCTCGATCAGAACACCTACCAGCTGAGCACGGTTCCGAACGAATTCAACGCCTCGCAGCTCGAAGTGGCGAGCACGGCGTCCGACGGCGCCTCGATCTCGAGCTCGATCACTTCCGGGGATCTCGGCGGCTTGCTCGCGGCGCGAACACAAGCCATCGATCCCGCGCTCAATCAACTGGGACAGATCGCCACAGCGGTCGCGCAGACCGCCAACACTCAGCAAGGCTCGGGTCTCGACCTGAACGGCCAGCTGGGCTCCGCACTCTTCTCGGTCGGCGCGCCGGTGGCCACTGGCTCGAGCGCCAACACCGACGCCACGACGGCAAGCGTCACCCTGTCGAATATCGGCGCTCTCACCTCGGACAACTACCTGCTCTCGTACAAGGGAGGCGCGTACACGCTGACCGATGCCACGACGGGGGCAAATATCGCGCTCACGGGTGCAGGCACGGGCGCGAGTCCGCTCACGGCGAGCTCGGTCGGCCTTTCCATCGTGCTGTCCGGAACGCCCGCGTCGGGGGACCAGTTCTTGATTCAGCCGACCGCGCAGGCTGCCTCGACCATTGGGGTCGCGATCACCGATCCCTCGGGCCTTGCGGCGGCGGGTGCCATCCAGACGTCGGCCGCCGACACCAATACGGGCAGCGCCACCATCGGCCCTGGGACCGTGCTCGATCCCACGAACCCGAATCTCCTCAATACGACGAGCATTCAGTTCTTGACCCCGACGACCTACTCCGTCAACGGCGCGGGCAGCTTCGCCTACACCTCGGGAGGTGATGTCGATCTCGACGGATGGCAAGTGCAGATCAGCGGCACTCCCGCCGCGGGCGACACATTCACGGTGCAGAGCAACGCGGGCGGCACCGGCGATAACACGAACGCCCTCGCGGCTGCCAATCAACAGACCACCGGTGTCTTGTCGAACGGCACGATCAGCGTTTCGGGCGCCGTGGGCGCCATGATCAGCGGCGCGGGCGCCATCGCGCAGCAGGTCAACACCGCGCAAACGGCGCAGACGGCCGTTAACACGCAGGCGACGACCAACGTGCAATCGATCTCTGGGGTCAATCTCGACGAGGAGGCGGCCAACCTCATGCAGTGGCAGCAGGCCTATCAAGCCTCCGCGCAAGCGCTATCGGTGGCGAACGGCCTGTTCACGACGTTCCTCGACTCGATCAACGGCACCTACAGCTAAGGATAAGGATGATGCGCGTCACGCAAAACATGGAGCAGGCCCAGTTCTTGACCGCGCTGAACCAGCTCGAGTCGAGTATCTCCACGACCCAAAACGGCATCTCCACAGGGCTCGCCTTCACCACCGCATCGCAAAATCCGGTGGGCGCGGGCCTCGTCGCCGGCTACAACCAGGTCTTGGCGCAAAGCCAGCAGTACACCTCCAACGGCCAGAGCGCGACCGGCAGCTTGAATACCGAGGACAGCGCACTCACGCAATTGCAGAATCAGCTGCAGAGCCTGCGCGATCTCGCGCTCGAGGCGAACAACGCCACCGAGTCACCGTCCGACTTGAGCGCCATCGCCACGCAAGTCCAGCAGATCCAAGGCAGCATCTTGTCGGTCGCCAACACCCAGGACGGCGAGGGTAACTATATCTTCGCCGGCTACTCGACGCAGACGCAGCCGTTCGCGGAAACTGCGACCGGTGCGACGTACAGCGGCGATCAAGGTCAGCGACAGGTGCAAATCGGCGCGGGGCAGACGGTTGTCGTCGGCGATAACGGCGATCTGGTGTTCAACCAGGTCAAGAACGGCAACGGCACGTTCAATGTGACGGCCGCGAGCACGAATGCCGGCACGGGCCTCATCGGCGCGACCGCCGTGACGGATCCGGCCGATTATGTCGCGGGCACCTATTCGATCAACTTCACCGCCCCGGATACTTACCAGGTGGTCAACTCAGGCGGAACGGTGGTCACCTCGGGGACGTACACGAGCGGGCAGGCCATCACCTTCGCGGGGATGCAGGTGACATTATCCGGTGCGCCGACCGCCGGCGATTCGTTCGCCGTTGCGCCGAGCACGGACCAAAGCATCTTCGCCACCGTGCAGAATCTTGCCAATGCCCTGGAGCAAACCACATCGACCGCAGCGGGCAAGGCGCAGCTCAACAACTCCATCACGGCCGCCATCAACGGCATAGACCAGGCGCTCGATAACACGCAAGCCGTACAATCGAGCGTCGGCGGTCGACTGAACACCATCACCACCGCCCAGGCGGTGGCGACGACCCAGCAAACTCAGCTGCAGCAATCGATCACGAACATTCAGGGCCTCGATTATGCGAGCGCCGTGACGAGCCTCGACTCTCAAAACACGACCTTGAGCGCCGCGATGGAGGCGTACACCCAGACCGAAGGGCTTTCGCTCTTCAAGTACCTCCAGGGCTAGAGGTCATCTCCCAGGCCGGACGTATCCCCGGGACTAGTGATGATGGCCGCCGGCGCCGTGCACATGTCCGTGCTCCAGCTCCTCGGCAGTCGCGCCGCGGACGTCGACCACCTCGACGTCGAAGTGCAGCGTCTGATCGGCGAGCGGATGATTGCCGTCGAGGGTGACCATGTCGCCCACGACCGTGGTCACCGTGAATACGCGCATGCCCTCGTCGGTCTGCGCCTGAAACTGCATGCCCTTGCGAATCTCGCCTGCGCCCTGCAGGGACCGCTTGGGCACACGCTGCACGAGCGCCTCGTTGCGCGTGCCGTAGCCGTCGGCGGGCGCCAGGGTCACCTCGATGCGGTTCCCCTGGGTTTTGCCCTCCAGCGCCTTCTCCAGGCCCGACACGAGATTGCCGTGACCCTGGATGTAGGCGAGCGGCTCGCCGCCCGCCGAGCTGTCGAGCACCTTGCCGTCGTCGTCTTTGAGCGTGTAATGGATCAGCACCACGCTATCTGCCGCAATTTCCACCTTAGATTCTCCTGTGCGCCGTTCGCGACGCTTCGATGCGCCGTCACCGACGCGGAAGCTGGATCAAACTATTTTGCGATTCGCCCCTCGAGGTCGTAGGGACCGGATTTGGTGACCCGCACCTGCGCCCAATCGCCGACTTTCAGGACGCCGCCGTCCAGGATGCGCACCACGCCGTCGATCTCCGGGGCATCGCTCGATGAGCGCGCGATCGCGACGTCGCCGTCGATGCGGTCGATCAAGACTTGCAGCGTGCGGCCGACTTTTTTCTTCAACCGCCTGGCGCTGATCTCGGCGGAGAGCTCCATGAAGCGGGCACGCCGCTCGTGCTTGACTTCGTCGGGCACCGGAGCCTCCCGCAGGGCGTTGGCCGCGGCACCCTCGACCGGGGAGTACTCGAAGCAGCCGACGCGGTCGAGCTGAGCGCTGCGCAGCCAATCGAGGAGCTCTGCGAATTCCTGCTCGGTTTCGCCGGGGAATCCGACGATGAAAGTACTGCGAATCGCAATGTCCGGTACGTCGGAACGCCAGGCGGCGATCCGATCGAGCGTGTTCTCCGCCGCCGCGGGGCGGCGCATGAGCTTCAAGATCCGGGCGCTCGCGTGTTGGAAGGGGATGTCGAGATACGGCAGCACCCGGCCATCGGCCATGAGCTCGACGACTTGATCGACGTGCGGATACGGGTAGACGTAGTGCAGCCGGATCCAGACGCGCAGCTCGCCGAGGGCCTCGGCCAGATCGTAGAAACGCGTGCGGCGCGCGATCCCGCGCCACGGCTCCTCGGCGTATTTCAAGTCGACGCCGTAGGCGCTCGTGTCCTGCGAGATGACGAGGAGCTCTTTTACGCCGGCGCCCACCAGGCTCTCGGCTTCGCGCAGCACCTCGCCGATGGGCCGGCTCGCCAGGCGGCCGCGCATGGACGGGATGATGCAGAAGCTGCAGTGATGATTGCAGCCCTCGGAGATCTTGAGGTAAGCGTAGTGCCGCGGGGTGAGCTTCACGCCACCGGCGGGAATGAGATCGAGGAAGGGCTCATGCTTGGGCGGCAAGAACTCGTGCACCGAGGCGAGCACTTCCTCGTAGCGCTGTGGCCCTGTGATTTTCAGCACCTGGGGATGCCGCGCGAGGATCTTCTGCGGCTGCGCACCCAGGCAGCCGGTGACGATCACCTTACCGTTCTCGGCCAGTGCCTCGCCGATCGCCTCGAGCGACTCGTCCACCGCGGCATCGATGAACCCGCAGGTATTCACGACGACGAGGTCCGCGGCGCGATAGCTGGGCGCGACCTCATACCCTTCCGCGCGCAGGCGCGTGAGGATGCGTTCGGAATCGACCAGGGCTTTGGGACAGCCCAGGCTGACGAAGCCCACTTTGGGCGATTTGCGAGTGGAGGTTTTCAAGGGATGCCGAGACAAATTGCCATTTTACTCCAAAACGCGGCCCCCGCACCGATAGCATGGTATGCGGGGCGCAATCGGCCTTTCGGGGCGATTTTACTTTGTCAAATGCGGAATCGCTCGAAAGCGTGATGCAGTGCTACGAAGGCGCAAAAAACGCCTGGAGCGCCCTCTCAAGAACGGTCGGCGCGGTCCGATAAACCTATCTGAATGTGGTCACCGGTCCGCCCGCTACGGCGGGTGAAGTGAGCACAAGAGAACTTGGGGCCTCGAGGCCGGCAGATCAAACACGGAGCAATTAAATGTCATTAGTACTCAATACCAACATCGACTCGGTCATCGCGCAGAACAACCTCAACGGTTCGCAAGCGCTGCTGACTCAGTCGCTGACGCGCTTGTCCTCGGGCTTGCGCATCAACAGTGCGGCCGACGACGCCGCGGGTCTGGCCATCAGCCAGCAGTTCACCACGCAGATCAACGGCACCAACCAGGCGATCAACAACGCCAATGACGCCGTCTCGGAAGCGCAGACGACCGCGGGTGCATTGACCACCATCAACAACAACCTGCAAAGCATCCGCACCCTCGCGGTCGAGGCCGCCAACGGCTCGAACAGCGCCTCGGATCGCCAAGCGCTCAACAACGAAGTGCAGCAGCAGATCGCGGAAATCACGCAGATTGCGCAACAGACCACGTTCAACGGCTTGAACGTGCTGAACGGCTCGAGCGGCACCACCGTATACCAGGTGGGCGCGAACGTCGGCGACACCATCGCCGTCAGCTTGCAGCAGGGCGTCGCGGGCAACCAGATCGGGCAGTATTCCACGGAGACCGGCACCGCCGTCGCCAACACCGCCCTCACCAGCACCAACACCGTCACCATCAACGACGGGACCACCAAGGTGACTGTCGGCCCGACCGCGAGCTACGTGGGTTCCACCGCCTATCAGGGTGCGACTTCCGCGTACGCCAAGGCCGCCGCGATCAACGGCGCGGGACTCCAGGGCTTGACCGCGAGTGCCTCGACGACCGCCGCCGACAACGCGGCGTTCTCCGCCATCGGCGGCGCCGCTGGGACGACGGCGAGCAGCTATAGTCTCACCATCAACGGCACGCAGATCTATTCCGGCGGCGGCAACATTGCCGCAGGCGATACGCTGACGTCGGCGGATGTCGTGGCGCAGATCAATCTGAGCACCGGCACGACCGGAGTCACGGCCTCGATCAACGAGACGGCCCCGTCGGGCTCGGTCACGACGCCGATCGGCGCCATCGTGCTTACCGACTCGGACGGCAGCGACATCACCGTAGCGCAGACCGTTGCGCTCGGCACGGGCGCCACGGGCACCGGCCTCGGCAACATCGCCGGCACCACGGCAACGCCGGTAACCACCAAGGGCACCGTGACGCTGACCGACTCTGTCCCGGTGACCATCACCGACGTGGGCACGGGCGGCGGATCGGCCTCACTCGGGTTCACGAGCGGCAATGCGACGGCGTACGCGACGACTTCGGCGGGCACGACGGCGACTCTCGCGAACCAGGACGTGCTCACGGTGGCCGATGCCAACAGCACGATCTCGTCCGTGGATGCGGCTCTCGCGACGGTCAGCGCTTTCCAAAGCCAGCTCGGCGCGATCCAGAACCGCTTCACCGCCGCGGTGAGCAATCTGCAGTCGACGAGCCAGAACCTGACGCAGTCGCGCAGCACCATCCAGGATGCCGACTTCGCCCAGGAAACGGCGAACCTGACCCAGGCCCAGGTGCTGGAACAGGCCGGTATCTCGGTGTTGGCGCAGGCCAACCAGCAGCCGCAGCTGATCCTCAAGCTCTTGTCGTAACAGCCGATAGCTTGGAGTAATGGAGCACTGGGGCCCGGTCGCAGCAAGCGGCCGGGCCCCTCTGGCGATAAGAAGGTTCGAGGAGCACTACCAGAGATTTACTTGCAGGTGTCATCATGGCGATCGATGCAAACCCGGTACAGATACCGGCGATCAGCGTGCACGGAAGTCAGGCGCCTACAACAGCTGCGGTCCCGCAGACCGGCGGCAAATCCTTGCCGTCGGCCGGCAATGCCGCAGTCGCGGCGGCGAAATCCGGCCCACGATCCGCGCCTGCCAACAGCGCCGGGAGCCTGCAGGCGCAAGTGGCATTGCTCAACAAGTACTTGAACGACTCCGGGCGTCCGGACCAGTACCGCGTCGCGCCGGATTCCGACTCCACCCTCATCCAAGAGGTCAATCCCGCCTCGGGCGCCGTGATCGCCGAATATCCTGCCATCTCGTTCCCGGCGCTCGCCCGTAGTTTGGGGATCTCGAGCGCGTTGATCGACGAGCACGCCTAACGGGCAGGGGTATGCGTGCTGGAGCGGGGATCCACCCCAGGCCGCCTGGTACGCGTCTTGCTTAAGTTTGGCTGACCCTTGCCGATATTTCGGGGCAATCAGCATTTAAGGCCAAGCACCCATGAGTTCAGTCGCCTCCACCGGAAGCTCGAGCACGTCCTCCGCCAATGCGGGCAGTGCTCTCATCACGTCCACGGGCATCGGCTCCGGGCTCGACATCAGCGCCATTGTCACCTCACTCACGAACGCTTATGGCGCGGCGCAGACCAATGCGCTGAGCTCCGAGCAGACGACGCTCAATGCCCAGGTATCGGCGTTCGGCACTTTCTCAAGCGCCCTCGATACGTTGCAGGCGACGCTGTCTTCGATAGACAACCCCTCCGCCCTCGCGGCCTACAGCGCCACGGTGGCCGATAAGACCATCGCCTCGGCCACCACGGATTCCACCGCCGTGCCGGGGCAGTATTCCCTCGAGGTGCAGAATCTCGCCACCGCGGCGACGCTCACCTCGGCGCCCCTCGCAAGCGGCGGCACCACGGTTGGCACCGGGACGTTGACCCTGAGCGTGGGCGGCGCCTCCACGTCGATCACCATCGACTCGAGTAACGACACGCTCTCGGGCATCGCATCCGCGATCAACAACGCCACGAACAATCCGGGCGTGACGGCGAGCGTCATCAGCACGACGGCGGGGTCCCGGCTGGTCCTGACCGGGACCAACACCGGTGCGGCGAACACGATCACGGTGACCGAATCGGGCGGCGACGGCGGGCTGTCCTCGCTCGTTTACGACCCGGCCGACGATGACACGACTCTTACCCAGACCCAGGCCGCGCAGGACGCGAACTATACGATCAACGGCTACGCCGCAAGCAGCGCCAGCAATGTCGTGAGCGGCGCGATCACGGGCGTCACCTTGGACCTATCGGGAGCCTCGGCCGCCGATACGCCGACGACGCTCACCATCGCCGCGAATCCGAGCACGGCATCCACGTCGATCGGCACGTTCGTCAGCGCAATAAATGGTGTGCTGACCGCGATCCAGTCGCTCGGCGGCTACGATGCTTCGACGCAGACGGCGGGGGCCCTCAACGGCAACGCCACGCTCGAGTCGTTCCAGAATCAGCTGGAGAACATTCTCGATACCGTCCAATCGGGCAATTCGGGCGGCGTCTCATCGCTTGCCGACCTGGGCATCACGGCCGATGCCAACACCGGCCAGCTCGATACCGACTCCGACACCTTGGGCAATGCGCTGACCGCCAACATCACCGCCGTGGGCAATCTTCTCGGTGGCACCAACGGCATCGCGACGCAGCTGAATACGCTGATCAACCAGTACACCGGCGCCGGCGGCTTGCTGTCGAGCGTCAATCAAGGTCTACAGACGAGCCTCACGCAAGTATCGCAGCAGCAGACGGCCCTGCAGGCGGAGCTCGCGACTTACTCGGCGACGCTGACCTCGGAGTACAACGCGATGGATACGGCGGTCGCCGCGCTCAAAGAGACGCAGACCTACTTGAACGCCGAGTTCAATCCGACCTCGTCCACGTCCTCGAGCTCCTCCGCCACGAGCAGCCTGAGCAGCGGCAACCTCGGCACCTGAGGCACGCCCCATGATGCACCAGCAACGCGGCGCCGCGCAGTATCGGTCGGTATCCAACCACGGCCTGGTGGCCGACGCGAGCCCGGTGCGGCTCGTGCAGATCATGTACGAGGAAGTGCTCACGCAGCTCGCGATCGCGCTGGGCCGCATGGAGCGAATTCACGACAACCTGCCCTTGCAGGATGTGGTGGCCAAAGGCAAAGCCATGGGCAAGGCCATCCGCCTCATCAACCAGCTCAACGTCACGCTCGATATGGAGCGCGGCGCCGAGGTCGCGGCGAATCTGCGCTCGCTCTACGTTTACATGTTGGCGCGCCTGACCCTCGCCAATGCCACCAACGACGGCGCGATCGTCGGCGAAGCGATGGCGCTGGTGCGCAAGATCAAAAGCAGCTGGGACGCCATCGTGACGGAGAAGCGATGAGTCGCGACGAGGCCGTGAGCGCCTTGCAACGCGTGCTGGAGCTGTCGCAGGAGCTGGTGACACTCGCCGAGAGCGGCGATGTCGGCGAGGTCGTGCGGCTCGACGCCGAACGGCGGCGGCTGCTAAAGTCGCTCCGCCATGTCCCGCAACCCTTCAGTCCGGCGGAATGCTCCATGCTGCGCGCCATCGCCGATTTGAATGCCCGATCTCTCGGACGGATGGAGCATCGCTTCCGCGCGAAATGCCGCGACCTGGACATGTTGACGGCCGGACGGCGCGCCGTACGCGCTTACGCCCATCATCGATAGCCGGATCCCTCCATGCCAGAGTCGTTTCTCGGCGATGGATTGATATTCGAGGAACTGCTACCGCTCGAATGGTTTCCGGGAGCGTTGCCTCAAGGCGTCGAGCTCGCCCGGCTGAATGCGGACAACCATCAGCTGCTCGGGGCCGAATCCACGCTGGAAGAGGTGCGCGTCTCCGAGGCGGTGAGCAAGGAGGAGTCGTCCGCTCTGGTGCATGAGCTGCAACGCCTCGAGTACAAGCTCAACGTGCTGCTACGGCTCACGGCCGATCTCGTGGCGCAAGCCAGGCAGCTCTCCGCACCGCAGCGGGTGCTGCTGAGTGCGCGCGCGTTGGAATGGTTCGACGCTCCCGCGCTCAAGCGCGGCGATGTCGGACTACTTCACATTTACATCAATCGGACGCTGCCCCAGCCTTTGAGAATTCCCTGCAGCGTGGCGGGCGAGCGCGTGCAAGACGGTACGCGCATCGCGCAGCTCGTGTTCCGCGACCTGAGCGATGCCGTGATCGATATGCTGGAAAAACTCATCTTTCGGCATCACCGCCGCCGCGTCGCCGGTGCGAAAACTGCTTCGCCTTAACGACGCGCAGTCTCTGCCTTAGCATTTTCTAGCGCAGAACCTTAGGCATGAATTGGGTGATCTCCTCACACCCGTTCCGGGTATTTCCCAACTGCTTTCCCGTAGACGTCATCAGTTAGTATGGCTCGCCTCATTGGAATTGATTGAGCAATCTCAATGAGTTAGAAGCGATGCTTAAGATGGGACTGGAGATTTGTGGACTCCGTCACAGTTTTTAACGGGAAGGAGCCCCCGATAGTGGTCGACGCGAAAGTTATTGTGATGGAACCCTCAGATTCGCAGGCGCGAACCTTAGAGGCGGTACTGAAGTTCCTCGACCTTTCTCCGGTCCGTTTTCACGATTTAGCAGAGCTCGGCCGCAAGACCGAAGGCGCCCACGACTGGCTGGCGCTGATCGTCGGCGCCGAGACGATTGCACGGGAAGGTCCCGAGCTCGTCGCGCGGCTGCGCGCGCTGGCGCAGCCTTTGCCGGTGATCTATCTCTCGAGCGACGGGCTGCCGAAGATTGCCGAGAGCAGCGGCGACCTCGCGTGGCTGCACCTCGAGCTCCCGGTCAAGCAGCGGCGCCTGTCGGCGGTTCTCAACCAGGCCCAGAACGTGCGCAACGGCCACCCGACGCAGCCGGGGACGTATCGCTTCCGGCCGAGCGGCACCTCCGGTGCGATGCGCGCCATTCACCGGCTGGTCGAGCAAGTAGCGCCCTTCGACACGAACGTGCTGATCCTCGGCGAGTCCGGCACCGGCAAAGAGATGGTCGCGCGCCATGTTCACGAGTTGTCCGGCCGCTCGGGCCACCCCTTCGTCCCGGTCAATTGCGGCGCAATTCCTGCGGACTTGCTGGAGAGCGAGCTGTTCGGTCACGAGAAAGGCGCGTTCACAGGCGCCTTGAGCACACGCGTCGGCCGCTTCGAGTTTGCCGAGGGCGGCACGCTGTTCCTCGACGAAATCGGCGATATGTCGCTGCAGATGCAAGTGAAGCTGCTGCGGGTCCTGCAGGAGCGCACCTTCGAGCGCGTCGGCAGCAACCGCACGATCGATTGCAATGTGCGCATCATCGCGGCCACACACCGGGATCTCGACGCCGCGATCATCGCCGGCCGGTTTCGCGAGGACTTGTTCTACCGCCTCAACGTCTTTCCCGTGCAAATGCCGCCGCTGCGCGAGCGCCTCGAGGATCTGCCGATCCTGATCGAGCATCTTCTCTGCCGTCAGGGCCAGAACTCCGGCCGCCACATCCGTCTCGACAAGAGCGCCATGCACTGCCTGGCACGCAATCGCTGGCCCGGCAACGTGCGCGAGCTCGCGAACTTGCTCGAGCGCCTCGCCATTCTCTATCCGGATCAGACCATCAGCGCCGGCGATCTGCCCGAGCGCTACCGCGCGGGCGAAACTGCGCCGTTTCTCGGCGGCGATGTGCGCGTCCTCTCGGGCGAGGTGTCCACCGAGCCGCTCCTCCTCCGCGCGGCCGCCGATGAGGAAGATGATGATGAGGGGCAAGCCGACAGCTTCGCTTCCTGCGAAGGGCTCGACGAGGATCCGGCGGTCGAGAGCGCCCTGCAAAACGGCGGCATCAATCTCAAGGATCATCTGTCCGCGATCGAGATCGGACTCATCCGCAAAGCGCTCGAAAAGGCTGACGGTACAGTGGCGGAGGCTGCGCGGTTGTTGAACATGCGTCGCACCACGCTCGTCGAGAAGCTGCGCAAGTACCGTCTCTGCGCCTGACGGAAATTTGACGGTCACCGCTCGTACCCTCGCGAGCTATTCGTAAACGGTTGATCGGCAGGGGAAAAGCAACGAGGGCATAGAAGTTGCTTTCTTCCTGGCATATGGCCGCAACGCCCCTCGACGTCATCGACAACCAACGCAGCGAGCTGCAAGCGGCCTTCCGGGCCTTCGGGTCCGTCTCGGAGCAGCTTGCCGGCGCCTACGAGGCTCTGCGCGGCCAAGTCGCGCAGCTGCACATCGAGCTCGGCGAGGCCCGCGCCGGCAAGGAACATCTCGCCGCGCGTCTCTCGGCGCTGATCGAAGGGCTGCCCGGCGGTGTGCTCGTGCTCGATGCCCGCGGCGACATCAAGGAAAGCAATCCCGCGGCGCTGGCGCTGCTCGGCGAGCCGCTGCTCGGCCAGCCGTTCAGCGCCGTGCTCGCGCGCGCCGCCGTGCGGAGCGGCGGCATCGGCGAGCAAACGGAGCTGCGCAGCGGCCGCTTCGTGAGCGTCTCGAGACGCGAGCTTGCCCCGCGTCGCGAGCTGGACGAGAGCGGGGAGGTGGTGCTGCTCGCCGACGTCACCGAATCCCACCTCATGAACGTTTTCCTGACACGCCAACAACGCCTCGTCACCCTGGGCGAGCTCGCGGCGGGACTGGCCCATCAGATCCGCACGCCGCTCGCGGCGGCGTTGCTCTACGCCTCACAGATGACTCTCCCGGGCCGGGCGGCCGAGGATTTGTCGCGCTGCTCGGAGAAGACTGTCGCGAGCCTCAAGCAGCTGGACCGCCTGGTCAACGACATGCTGGCGTTCGCGCATGGCGGCGCCGCGCGCGAGCCCGTGAGCGTGAGCGCGTTGCTCGAGCAAGTCGCGCAATGGCTGCGGCCGGCGCTGCGCTCGGGTGTACGCCTGACCATTCGCACCGAGGCGCCGGGGCTGACGGTGCGTGCGAGCGCGCCTTCCCTGGTATCCGCGGTCTTGAATCTCGCCACCAATGCGCTGCAGGCGAGCGCCGGGGATCTGCATCTCGAGCTCCTCGCCCGCCGCACTCGCGAGAGCCGCGCCGAGATCGTGGTGAGCGATGACGGCCCGGGCGTGCCGCTGCAGCTCCGCGAGCGAATTTTCGAGCCGTTCTTCACGACCCGTGCGCGTGGCAACGGCATCGGACTCGCGATCGTCAAGAGCGTCGTCGAGGCTCACGCGGGCGGAGTGCGCCTTGCGCAAACGCCGCGCGGCGCCACGTTCATCATCGATTTACCCGCCGAGGAGACTGCATGACCACCCTTCAGGAATCGGTACTCATCGTCGAGGACGACGCGGCGCTGCGCGAGGCGCTCACCGACACGCTGCGTGCCGCCGGCATCACGCCGCTCGCGGCCGCCGATGCACGCGAGGCGCTGAAGCTGCTTGCCAGCGAACAGATCGCTCTCGTCATCTCCGATGTGCAGATGCCGGGTGCGAGCGGCTATGAGCTGCTCGCGGACATCAAGCGGCTGCGCGCCGACCTGCCGGTGGTGCTGATGACGGCCTACGGCACGATCGCGCAGGCGGTCTCGGCCATGCGCGAAGGAGCCACCGACTACATCGTCAAGCCCTTCGATGCGCAGGCGCTCATCGACCTGGCGCGACGGCAGCTCGCGGCGCGGACCGCGCCGGGAGACCTCGTCGCTGCGGATCCGGAGTCCAAGCGCACACTGGCGCTTGCCCGCAAGATCGCGGAGAACGACGCCACGGTGCTGATCACCGGCGAGAGCGGCACCGGCAAGGAGGTGTACGCGCGCTACATTCGCGATCACTCCTCGCGCGGCGATAAACCGTTCGTCGCCATCAATTGCGCGGCGATTCCCGACAACATGCTCGAGGCAACGCTGTTCGGCTACGAGAAGGGGGCTTTCACGGGCGCGCTCGCGGCGCATGCCGGCAAGTTCGAGCAGGCGCAGGGAGGCACGCTGTTACTCGATGAGATCTCGGAAATGGATCTCGGGCTGCAGGCGAAGATTCTGCGCGTCCTGCAGGAGCGCGAGGTCGAGCGGCTCGGCAGCACCCGCACCTTGAGTCTCGACGTGCGACTGATCGCGACATCCAACCGCAACTTGCCGGACGAGGTGCGCGCCGCGCGCTTCCGTGCCGACCTTTATTACCGCCTGAACGTCATGTCCTTGCGGTTGCCCGCGTTGCGCGAGCGCCGCGGCGACATCCTGCCGCTCGCGCGCCGTGCCATCCAGGCCTGCGCGCGCGGCACGCAGCCCCTGTCCTTGTCCCCTGCGGCCGAGCGTCGGCTCGTTGACTACGACTGGCCCGGCAACGCGCGCGAGCTCACCAATATCGTGCAGCGCGCCGCGTGGCTCGCGTCCGGTGGCCGCATCGACGCGACGGACCTCGATCTGCAGGCGCTCGCGCCTGGCCGCGCGCCGGTCCCGATGTCCGCGGCCTTGGCGGTTGCCGCGCCGGCCGCGGTTGATTCCGCCGCCGTTCATGAGGTGGGGCTCGGCAAAGATCTCAAGGAGCGCGAGCGCGAACTCATTCTCGCGACGCTGCGGGTGACGGGCGGCAGCCGCAAGCTCGCCGCCGAGCGGCTCGGCATATCGCCGCGCACGCTGCGTCACAAACTGCAGCAGCTCAAGGCGGCCGGCGTGACGGTGCCGCGCCTGCACAACGAAGAGTTCGCGGCGGTCTGAGCCATGAGCAGCATGCAGATACAGCAAGTCCTCGCGGAGATGCGCGCGTTGCAGGCCCGTGCCGCGGGCACGCCGGCGGAGATCGCGCCCCCGGGCGTACAGGCGGCAGGCACACCGGATTTCGCGAGCTTGATGAAGGACTCGGTGGACCGGATCGCCGCGATGCAAAACCAGGCATCGGCGCTCGCGAGCGCCTACGAGACCGGGGACAAGAGCGTCGATCTCACCAGGGTGATGCTCGAAGTGCAAAAAGCCGATCTTGCGTTCCGCGCCATGACCCAGGTGCGCAACAAGCTGGTCGACGCTTATACCCAAGTCATGAACATGTCGGTTTGAACCCTTTAGAGGACTGATCCATGGCGGATATCGTACCGGCGGCGCCCCGCGGCTTGATGCTGGCGGGCCCCGTGCTGAAGCAGGTTGGACTCCTGGCGGGGGTCGCGGCCGCGGTTGCCGCCGCGGTCTGGCTGGTGCTCTGGTCGCAAGGCCAGAATTACTCTGTGCTCTACGGTCAGTTGTCCGAGCGGGAAAGCGGCCAAGTCATGGACGCGCTTACCGCGGCAGGCATCGAGTATAAGCTGAGTCCTTCGGGCGCCGTGTCCGTGCCCGAGGCCAAGGTGCAGGAGGCGCGCATCCGCCTCGCCAGCCAGGGGCTCCCGCAGAGCGATGCCATGGGCATCGAGATGATTCAAAAGGACTCCCCGCTCGGCTCGAGCTCGATGATGGAGAGCGCGCGCTATCAATCGGTGCTCGAGACCGAGCTCGCCCGCACCATCATGAAAGTGCAAGGTGTGCAGGGCGCGCGGGTGCATCTGGCGCTGCCAAAACCCTCGGTGTTCCTGCAAGACGCGCACAAGGCCACGGCCTCCGTGATGCTGCAGCTCTATCCGGGCCGGCGGCTCGAGCCGGGGCAGGTCGCGGCGATCGTCCACCTGGTCGCCTCGAGCGTGCCCGAGCTGTCCGCGACGGACGTGACCCTCGTGGACCAAGCGGGCTCGTTGCTCAACTCGCCGGACGAGAATTCGGAGTCGGCGGTCAGCACGCGACAGCTCGAATACACGCACAAGCTCGAGGAAAGCTATCAGCGGCGCATCGTCGAGCTGCTCGAGCCGCTCGTCGGTGCGGGCCGGGTGCGGGCCACCGTCACGGCGGATCTCGATTTCACCGTGACCGAGGAAACGCACGAGAACTACGATCCGCAAAAGACGGCCGTGCGCAGCGAGCAGACGAGCAGCGAGACGCGCAGGGGAGGCGACGGCGCCGAAGGCATACCTGGCGCGCTCAGCAACCAGCCGCCGGGCACCTCCGGAGCACCGGTCATTCCGGGTGCGACGCCCACGCCCGGGTCGCCGGCCGCCGCCGGACAGGCGGGTGCCGCCAGCCAGACGGCCGCGAGCACGGGGCCTTCGTCGAACTCGCAGAAGAGCACGCGCAACTTCGAAGTGGACCGCAGGCTCGCCTACATCAGGCAGCCGGTCGGCACGCTGAAGCGCCTGAGCGTCGGCGTGGTGCTCGATGACTGGCAGAAAGCGGGCGAGGACGGCAAGGTCACCACGCAGCCCATGAGCGATGCGGACATCAAGCGCTTCACACAGCTGGTGCGCGAATCGATCGGGCTCAAGGACGATCGCGGCGATCAGCTCAATGTCATGAACCAGACGTTCCGCGGCAACGGACCGCTGGGACCGGTGGAGAGCACGCCGATCTGGGAAGCGCCCTGGGTGCCGAGTGTCGCCAAGCAGGCCGTGGGTGCCGGTCTCGTGCTGCTGGTCGCGTTCCTGATCCTGCGGCCGCTCATGAAGTCGCTGACCAAGTCCCCCCGGGCCACGCGCGACGCGGACGGCGAGGACCGGGTGAGTCTGTCGGGTCAAGGCAAGCCGATCAAGCTGCAGCCGAGTTTCGAGCAGCAGATCGCGGCCGCCCGCACCCTGGTTGGTCAGGATCCGAAGCGGGCCGCACAGGTCGTGAAGGATTGGGTTGCCACCGATGGCTGACAAGCCGGGAGATCTCGCGGGAACTCAGCGCGCCGCGATCCTGCTCATGAGCCTGAGCGAGCAGGACGCCGCCAGCGTGCTGAAGCAGCTGGATGCACGCGAGGTGCAGAAGCTCGGCGTGGCCATGGCCGAGCTCAAGAAGATCACCCGCGAGCAGATGACCGCGGTGCTCGACACCTTCATCGGCACGCTCGACGGCACCGCCAACGTCGCTTCCGGATCGCCCGACTACGTGCGGCGTGTGCTCACGCAGGCCGTGGGCAAGCAAAAGACAGACCTGCTGCTCGACCGCGTGTCCACGGGTCAGACCGGCCAGGGCATCGAGGCGCTGCGTTGGATGGAGGCGAAGGCGGTCGCGCAGATCATCTCGGCCGAGCACCCGCAAATCGCCGCCATCGTGCTGTCACACCTCGAGCCGGAACAATCGGCGGGCGTCTTGGCGCTGCTGACCGAAGAGATGAGGACCGAGGTGTTGATGCGCATCGCCACGCTCAACGAGGTGCCGCAAAGCGCTCTCACCGAGCTCGACCAGTTGGTCGAGAAGCAGGCGAACGTGGCGCCGCCCTCGCCGTTGCGGCGCATCGGCGGGGCCCGCACCGTCGCCGACATCCTGAATGCCATGGAGCGCGACAAGAGCGGCGAGGAGCTCGGCAAGATCGAGAAAGCCGACACCGAGATGCATCAGCAGATCAAGGACCTGTTGTTCGTGTTCGAGAACCTGATGGACGTCGACGACCGCGGAATCCAGGCACTGCTGCGCGAGGTGGGCTCGGATACGCTCGCCGTCGCGCTGCGGGGCGCCGAGCCGGAAGTGCAGGAGAAGATCTTGAAGAACATGTCGAAGCGCGCCGCCGAGATCCTCAAGGACGACATGGAAGCGCGCGGCCCGGTGAAGCTCGCCGATGTGGAAGCCGCGCAGAAAGAAATCGTGACCGTCGCCCAGCGTCTCGCCGACGAGGGAACGATCAGCTTGGGCGGCAAGGGCGCCGGCGAATTTGTCTAACTCCGTCACCAAGCCCGGCGCGGCGAAAGTAGAGCTCTGGGCGGCGCCCGAGGTCGGTACGGGCGCGCAGCGGCCGCTCGCGACCGTGAGCGGGCTCGCCGACCTGCAGGCCGAAGCCTACAAGGAGGCCTTCGCTCAAGGACTCGATGAGGGCCGCAAGGCGGGGCGGGCCGAAGTGGCCGCACAAGTGGAGCGTCTCGAGGGCATGTTTTACGACCTCGCGAAGCCGTTCAAGGAGCTCGATGACGAAGTGGAGCGCGAACTCCTCACCCTCGCCATGGCGCTCGCGCGCCAGATCGTGCGGCGCGAGCTGAAGGCCGACCCCACTCACATTATCGGCATCATCCGCGAGGCCATTGCGGCGCTGCCCGTGGCGGCCCGCGAAGTGCGCGTGCATTTGCACCCGGAGGATGCCGCGGTGGTGCGACAGAACCTCGCTCCCACCGAGAGCGAGCGCGCCTGGCAAATCGTCGAGGATCCGGTGATGGCGCGCGGTGGATGCCGCATCACCACGGCCACCTCGCGCATCGACGCGCGCCTCGAGACACGGCTCGGCGCGATCCTGAGCGAGCTCATGGGCACCGAACGCCAGCCTGATCACCCGCGGGCGCCGCCATGACGGGGACCGCCGCGCGTCCGCGCGCCAAGGCTTGGGCCGAATCGCTCGTGCAAGCGCGCGAGCGCATGGCCGATGTTCGCGAATTCGTGGTGGAAGGCACGTTGAACCGGATGGTCGGCATGACCCTCGAGGCCGTCGGCTGTGAGGCCGCAGTGGGCGGCCGCTGTCTCATCGATACGGCGGAGGGCAAGCAGGTCGAGGCAGAAGTGGTCGGCTTCTCCGGAGACAAGCTGTTTCTCATGCCCACGGGCGATATCCGCGGCATCATGCCCGGTGCCCGTGTGGTTCCGACGCACAGCGCCTCGGAGGTTCTCGTCGGGGAAGCGCTACTCGGCCGCGTGCTCGACGGCGCCGGGAGACCCTTGGACGGCGCCGGCGAGCTGCGCTGCACCGATCGGGTATCGCTCACCGGAGAGCCTCTGAATCCGCTCATGCGCCGCGCCATCCGTGATCCCCTGGATGTGGGTGTGCGCTCGATCAATTCGCTGCTGACCGTCGGTGGGGGACAGCGCATCGGACTCTTCGCAGGATCCGGCGTCGGCAAGTCGGTGCTGCTCGGCATGATGACGCGCTACACGCAGGCGGACGTGACGGTGGTCGGCCTCATCGGCGAGCGCGGCCGCGAGGTGCAGGATTTCGTCACCAATACCTTGGGACCCGACGGCATGCGGCGTGCCGTGGTGGTTGCCACCCCCGCCGACAATCCGCCGCTCATGCGCTTGCACGGCGCGTGGCTCGCGACCGCCATCGCCGAGTATTTCCGCGACCGCGGAATGAAAGTATTGCTATTGCTCGACTCGCTCACGCGCTTTGCCCAAGCGCAGCGCGAGATCGCGCTCGCCATCGGTGAGCCGCCCGCCACCAAAGGCTATCCACCGTCGGTGTTCGCACGCCTCCCGCAGCTGGTGGAGCGCGCCGGCAATAGCGATCGCGGCGTGGGATCCATCACCGCCTTCTACACGGTGCTCGCGGAGGGCGACGACCAGAATGACCCGATCGCCGATGCTGCCCGCGCCATCCTGGACGGCCATATCGTGCTCTCCCGCCGTCTGGCGGAGAGCGGGCTCTATCCCGCCATCGACGTCGAGGCCTCCATCAGCCGCGCGATGCATCAGATTGCGACACGGGATCAGCTCGATCTCGCGTCGCGTTTCAGGCAGGTGTACTCGACCTACCAGCAGAACCGCGATCTGATCACGGTGGGCGCGTACCGCCGCGGCAGCGACCCGCGGGTCGACATGGCGGTCGAGCAATGGCCGAAAATGCAGGAATTCCTGCGCCAGGACATGTATCAGCCGGTCCCGATCGCGCGTAGCTACGCCGATCTCAAGCAACTCGTGACGCAGTTCTCGGCACAGCCGCCGGCAACCGGCAGATAGTGGGCCGCCCATGACCAAATCGAAACGATTCGAGCCGATCCGGGAGATTGCCTCGAGCTCGGCCGATGCGCTGAGCCGCGCGATGGCGGACGCCGCGCGCCGCGTCGCCGACCTCGAGCGCCAGCTCGAGCAGCTCGAACGTTACCGCGCCGAGTACATGCAAAGCTCGGCGACGGCCGGCGCGAGCATGGACGCGGTCAAGCTACAGAATTATCGCTCATTCCTGGATCGCCTCGGCGAAGCGAAGCGTCAACATCAGAAGAATCTGGACGCGGCCCGCGCCGAGTTCGACAAGCGCCGTGCGCTGTGGAGCGAGAAGCGCGTCGAGGCGGAGTCCCTGGGGCGCGTGGTGGAGCGGTTCCGCAAGGAAGAGCGGGCGGCCGAGGATCGCAAGGAGCAGCGCGAAGGGGACGATGCGGCGATGCGGATATCGCTTTCGCGAAGGCAGTGGAGCTGAGCCTACCGGGAGCCGGTTCGGCGCCGATCCCTAACCAGTCGTCAGGGCGCCCACGCTGCCGAGTTGAATCGGGATTGCGGGGAACAGAGGTAGCACGGATCGTGCAAACTCGGCGACGCATAGAGCCCGTTGGTGACGGCCATCGGATCGGGATCGGTGTACGCGTCGAAATGCGGCAATACGGTCCGGCCAAAGTTGGGCTTATACAAATCGTCTGCGGTGACGCTGGCGCAAGCGCTGAGAAGCGAGGCGGCGACGAGTAAACAAGCTTTTGCGTAACTGGGCAGCGCAGGCATCACGTCCTCCAAGAATCCCGGAGCGTAGTTGCGAATTCGCAGTTACCCTAGCATCGTTCGCAACCGTGGACAAGAAAACCAGTACCACCCGTATCTCCCGTCGGCGGCTGCTGCAAGGCGCCGGCGGCCTGCTCGTCAATTCGGCGCTGGCGTCGGGCGCAGGCGTGCCACCGCTGCGGGAAAACGCACGGAACGATGACGTCGAATACGGCAAGGACACACTGCCGGTAGGCATTCGTTCGCGCTACGTCGACAATAACAACGGCCTGAAGATGCATATCCTCGAGGCCGGGTTCGAGTCGCCGGCGAGACCTTGCATCGTGCTGCTGCACGGCTTTCCAGAGCTCGCGTATACCTGGAGAAACCAGTTGCTGCCGCTCGCGCAGGCCGGGTTGCACGTCATCGCTCCGGATCTTCGGGGCTATGGCAGATCCGCGCCGCACCCGGTGGCGTTCAATGATGATCTTCTGCCCTACGTGCTGCTCAATCGGGTCAGCGACGTGATTGGGTTGATACGCGCATTGGGGTACGAGAAGGTCGCGGGCGTCGTCGGCCACGACTGGGGCGGACCCACCGCCGCATGGTGCGCCCTGGTACGTCCGGATATCTTTCGCTCCGTGGTGTTCATGAGCACTCCGTTTGACGGAGCACCGGAGTTGCCGCTCGGCACCGCGGACCACCCGCTACCGAAGGTACCGGCGATGGACATCGACCGCGATCTTGCCGCATTGCCTCGACCGCGAAAATACTATCGAAGCTATCTCGCCACGCGCGCCGCGAACGAGGACGTGTGGCATGCGCCGCAGGGCATGCATGACTTGTTGCGCGCCTGGTTCTATTTCAAGAGCGCCGATTGGCCGGGGAACAGCCCCTTTCCATTGAAGTCGTGGGCGGCGAGCGAGCTGGCGAAAATGCCCGAGTACTACGTCATGGATCTGCACAAGACGATCGCCCAAACGATGGCCGAGCACATGCCCTCGAAGGCACAGATCGCCGCGTGCACCTGGATGACGGAGCGCGATGTGCAGGTCTATAGCACGGAGTACGTGCGCACAGGATTCCAAGGCGGTATGAATTCGTACCGGCTGCTGAGCAGCTCCCGGTACGAATGGGAACTCAACAGCTTCTCCGGGCGAACAATCGATGTACCGTCTTGTTACATCGCCGGCGCCAGTGAGTGGGGCGTGTATCAATCGCCCGGCGCATTTGAAACGATGCAAAAGAGCGCATGCACGAGATTGCTCGGTGTTCACTTGGTCCGCGGTGCCGGCCACTCGGTGGCGGAGGAGCAGCCGGACGAGGTCAATCGGCTGCTGATCGAATTCCTGCGGCAAGCCAAAAACGAGTCGGCCGCGTGATAGACGCCGTGGATTTCATGTGCTCACTCAAGAAATCTGATAGAAAGCAGCGGTGACGGACGACAAACATTCCGCGGCAAACGACGACTCAGGGGAAGGGGAGAATCCCGTCGAGGTGCCGCACACGGCTCTCGCCGGGGACCTGCTGCGCGCGGTGATTGAATCCTTTGTGCTGCGCGAAGGAACCGACTATGGCGAACGCGAGCTTTCGCTCGATGACAAAGTGAGACGCGTCGTGCGGCTCCTCGAGCGCGGCGATGCGCACATCGTCTTCGATCCCCGCACCGAGAGTGTCGACGTCGTGACCAAGGAGAGACGTGTCTAGCGCGCGCACGGGCCCGGTCGTCATCGCCGGCCATGAAGCGCGATTCGACCGCGAGGGACGCCTCGATCCCTGGATCTCATGGCGCGAGGCGCTGGCCCGGGAAATGGCGTTCTACCAATCGTGTCCGAACGATCGCGGCTACCCGCGCTTCGCCTACGTCACTTTTCTCGATGCCGAGTGGCGGCCGCAAGCCGATCGCACAGACACCATCCCGGCTACGCAAAGCGGCATGGGCATCATCTCTTATCTCAAGTATGCCGCCTGGCGTCCGGAGTCGACGGGCTCGTGTCTTACGGTCGCGCGCGGGCTCGGGAACTACCTGGTGCAGGAAGCCAATACGCCCCACGAGGGACGCTATCCCTCGTTCACGCGTTCGACCGGGCATCGCGATCTGTGTCCGCTGCCGCCGGATTGCGGCTCGCAAGGCGATCGGCCCTTCGAAATCGAGCCCGACAAGGGCGGCATCGCGGGCTATGCCCTGTCTCTTTTGTTTGATGCGACGGGGGAGCGCTTGTACCTCGATCAAGCCTTGCAGAACGCGCTCGTGCTCAAGGCCAATCAGGTCGAGGGCGATGCCGGGCATTCACCCTGGCCATTTCGCGCCGACTGTCGCACAGGCGAGGGCCGCGGGCCGGTGTCCGGCAATATGACCTATATCCTGCGTCTGTACGACGCGATGCTCGAGAAAGGCCACGATGAATTCGCGGCTGCGCGCGCCTCACTCTGGGACTGGATCACGCGCTATCAGATCCCGAGTGCCGACGTCGACGGCGCGTTATTTGCCCAGTTCTTCGAAGATCACGAGACGCCTACCAACCGCACCGCATGGGCACCCTTGAATCTCGCCCGATATCTACTCGATACAAGAGAGCCGGGTGACCCTGATTGGCGCAATCACTGCGAGGTCCTGCTCGATTTCGTGCGGCGAACCTTCACCCACCGCGAATTCGGCGTCGTCGTCTGCCACGAGCAGGATGAGGATAAACAGGCCTGGGGCGGAGTCGTCTCGACCTACGGCGCGGTGCTCGCGTCCTATGCAAAGGCCGTCGGCGCGGCGGACCTCGCCGGCGAGGCGCGTCAAGCGCTCAATTTCGCGCTCTATTGCGTCGATGAGCAAGGACGCCCGCGCGATTTGTTCTCGAATCCTGCGCCGGGCGGCTGGCAGGAGGACGCGCACACGGACGTGATTCACAACATCGTGGATGCGATCGAAGCCTTTCCGCAGTGGGCGGAGTGAGGGTTGCCGCAGCTCACTCGCCCGCGGCGGCTATCCAAGCGACTTGCGCAACCAGTAGCGGTCGTGTTTGCCGCTAAATCCTGAGAGCCTGCCAAACTCGGTGTAGCCCAATTTCTGATAGAACCCGAGCGCCTGAAAGCTCAGCGTATCCAGAAAAGCGTGCTCACATCCCCTGTTTTGAGCTTCATTTTCCGCGGCGCTCATCAATTGAGTGGCAATGCCGCGCCCGCGATATTTCTCATCCACCCAGAGAAATGCGATGTCCAAATAGCGCCAATAGGTCCTGCCCGTCAGACCCCCGATGATGGCGGTATCGTCATCCCGAGCGAACACGCAGAGACTACGGACATCGGTCTCGGCAAATGCTGCGTTGTACGCGCGAGTCTGCGCAATGACAAACGCTTCGTCGCAATCGCGTGGGGTGTCGGTTACTTCCAGCCGCATGAGCGTGAAGAGTAGCACCGCCGCTTGGCACGTCGCTTGCTACCTCATGGGCCATGAACGCCGCCATCCTTGCTATCCGCACGCCCGTAATCGCAGTACCCCAGCAGGCTCCGCCGCAAGAGAACTCGCAAAACGCCGCCACATCCGCGGATACGACCGCGAGCACCTCCGGCGCGCGGGATTTCGCGGGCGCACTCGACCGGGCCTCCGCCAGGCACAGCCGAAAAGATGATTCCGCCAAGCCGGTTCCCGGCAAGCGGAGCGGCGAGGCGTTGCCGCCATCCGGCAGCGTTACGCCGCCCGCCCCGGCCCCGTCTGCGGCCTTGCCGACGCCGCCGGCGCAACTCCTCGGCCCGAACGGCGCCCCGGCGGCCTCTCCGAGCCTGGACGAGGGGAGCGATGAGGCTTCGGACACGACGGCCCCGGCCGTCACGGGTGCCCCCGCCGTCGGTGGCCCCGCCGCCGCGGGTGCTGCTGGGACCGTGCCCTCGGGCGCGGGTGCGGGCGCTTCCGGTGCCGTGAACCCAGGCACCGCGTTGTCGAGCGCCTCCGCAGGCGTCGCGCCCGCGAGCACCGACCCTGCTCCTCCGGCCGGTTCCCCCCAGAACTCCGCGGGCGTGCAGGCCGGAGTGTTCGCTGCCGCAACGACAAATCTCGATTCGACGGCGCCTGGTGCTGAGGCCGCGGCGGATGCTGCTGCCCCGGCTTCTGGGGCGGCCGCGTCGACCCAATCGGGCGACGCCACGGCTGCGGCGGCTGCAGCCGCCCTGGCCGCGAAGTCGTCCGCGGCCACCCCTCCGACCGGCGCCGCCCGCGGCCCGTTGAGCCCGGTGTCGGGTCCGAGACTCCGGCCGCTCGCATCCGAGAGTGGGGCGGTAGCCGGTGGCCGCGCCGTCGCGCAACCTGCCTCGCCTTCTGCCGCATCGGCGGCGCCGGCTTCTGACGGCGCCACCTCGCAAGCGCCGGCCGCGAGCAGCGCCCTCATCGATCTCGCGCTCGTTGAAGGCTCGGACGCGACCGGCTCCGCTGCGTCCGCCTTGCAGGCCGCCGGCGCCGCCGCGTCCTCACCGCCGCCGGCCGCCGATGCCATCGCAGTCGCGGCCTCGCCGATCACCGCGCTGCAGATTTCCCCGATGCCCATCGTGGGTGCAGGCTCTATGTCTTCCTCGACGGTCTTGGACACGGCCGCGCTCACGGCCGGGGCGGTCGTGTCGCTCGGCAGCGGCGGCGATGCGCGCGGGCACAGCGGCGCGGGCGACCCCGGCTCCGACACGGGCTCGGGCACGCTCGCCAACGGCGATGGGGCCGCCGCGCTTCAGCAACTCAGCACGAGCACGGCGTCGAGCTCGAAAGACGCGGCTCCCGTGCCCACGGTGACCGTGCATGCGGACGTGGACAGCGCCGACTTTCCGCAAGGCGTTGCGGATAAGGTCTCCCTTGCCGTCGAAAACGGCTGGAGCAGCGCTAAGCTTTCAGTGAATCCTCCGCAGCTGGGACCGATCGAGCTGCAGATTGCCGTGCAAGGCGCCCACGCACAGATTGCGATGAGCACGCATAGCGCGGTGACGCGCGAGGCGCTCGAATCGAGCGCACCGAAGCTGCGCGACATGCTGAACTCGCAGGGCTTCACGCAGGTCAGCGTCGATATCTCGCAGCGCTCGTTCCAGGAACGCTCGGCGCCCGAGCTGCCGTATAGCCGCGCCTCCGGCGGGGCGCGCGAGACGGCTCCCGTCTCCTCATCCTCGGTGCAGACCGCCAGGGCATCGCTCGGGATGCTGGACACTTACGCCTGAACACCTGACCCATCGGGTTGCCAAGTCGGGATCCTTGGACCACCATGACCCTGGATAAGAAGAATAGGGGCTGGCGTGGTACAGGAACCGGACGACCGCAAACAGCTTAGGCGCGCGATTATTGCGAGCACCGTCGGCACCACCATCGAGTGGTACGACTTCTTTCTATACAGCACGGTGACGGGTTTGGTGTTCGGCCAGCTGTATTTCCCAAAATCCGATGCGGCGGTGGGAACGCTGCAAGCATTCGGAATCTACGCTGTGGGATTCGTGGCGCGGCCGGTCGGCGCGGCCATCTTCGGACATTATGGCGATCGCATCGGCCGCAAATCCGCCCTCATCTCCACACTGCTGCTGATGGGCATATCGACCTTCCTGGTTGCATTCGTGCCCCCCTATGCGCGGATCGGCATCTGGGGTGCGGTGCTGCTCATCGTCTTGCGTTTCATCCAAGGCGTCGGAGTCGGGGGCGAGTGGGGCGGGTCGGTTCTGATGTCGATGGAGTGGACCCAGACCAGCGCCCATCGCGGCTTCGTGGCTTCTTGGCCCCAGTTCGGTGTCCCAGCCGGCCTGTTTCTCGCCAACCTCGCGGTCCTCGCCTTCAGCCAGATCTCGGGTGCACATTTCCTCGCTTGGGGATGGCGAATCCCGTTTCTTCTCAGCATCCTGTTGGTCGGAATCGGTCTGTACATTCGCCTCAATATTCTGGAGACGCCCGTGTTCTCGCGCTTGGTCGCGGAGAACAGGATCGAGCGGACACCGATTCTGGAGGTTATCAAGCGACAACCGCGGCAAATCCTTCTCTCGGCCCTTGCGCGCATGGGAGAGCAGGCGCCCTTCTACATCTTCACCGCATTCGTGTTTACGTACGGGACCAAAGTTCTAGAGGTCCCGCGCGACCTACTGCTCACCGCCGTTCTGACCGCCTCGGCGTTGTCTTTTTTCACGATCCCGTTTTCCGGGTACTTGTCGGATCGCATTGGCCGCAGGCGCATGTACATGATCGGCGCCGCTGCGGTTGGCGTGTTCGGTTTCATCTACTTTGCGCTGCTCAACACTGCGATACCTGGATGGATTTTTCTCGCGGTGGTCCTGTCCTTGATTCCGCACAGCATGATGTACGGGCCGCAGGCCGCGCTGATCGCCGAATCGTTCACCGGGCGGCTGCGCTACAGCGGCGCGTCCCTCGGCTATCAACTCGCGTCTGTAATCGCCGGTGGTCCGGCACCGTTGATCGCCGCGTGGCTGTTTGCGAAATACGGATCGGGATACGCCATTGCCGGCTACATTTTGCTGTGTGCGATTCTTAGTCTCATCGCGACAGCGATGCTCAAGGACTACACCAGTCGCGATATCTCAGAGGAATACGATCGCACGTAAAAAGAGGGGTGTCTATGAAGGGTCTGATAGTTCCGGCTGAGTTGTACGCACTGCTGTTGCTCGGTTGGGTTGCACTGCCGGTCCGTGGCGTCGCCGCCGAACCCGCGAAAAGCGACCCGTCCTATGCGGGCTTGCAAGGGGAGGTTTTGCTGGACAACGCGCGCGTCTTTGTGCAGAGGTTCATCATCCAGCCGGGCCAATCGACCGGCCGCCACATGCACCCAGCCGATCAATTGCTGGTCTTTATAAAGGGCGGTGTGCTCAGAGCTCAGGCGACGGGACGCTCGACGCTGTGGAGAGACGGTCGGGTCGTGTGGCAGAGCGCCACGGATCCCGCCGATGAGGGCAGCACCAATGCGGGTGCGACACCGATCGAAGTGGACTTGGTGACGCTCAAGCCGGTGACTCAATCTGCCGCCGCCGCACCCGGAGGCAAGCCGAAATACCAATACCTCAGCTACCCGAATATTCCGGGAGAGGATTTGCTCGAGAACGATCAGGTCATCGTGCAACGCTTCACGGTCAAGCCCGGCCAGTGGGAAGGCGTGCACGCGCACTGTCCGGACATGCTCTACATTCACATCAAGGGCGGTCAGTGGGCTGAGAAGACGTACAGCGAGCCCGAGCATCCCTATCCCGATTTCTCACCGGATGGCGAGGTCGGCTGGATGCGCACGATCGATATCAGCGTAGGGCACCAATCGAGGAACATCGGCAAGAACCCGATCGATCTGGTCTGGGTCACGCTGAAGAAGTAGCGTCGCGTGCCAATATTCAAGGTTGCTGCGGCCCTCTTGGCTCTGTGCTTCATCCTGCCGGGACCAACAGTGTGGTCCCAAGCGGTGTCCTCCGATGCCCTCTGCGGGGGGCAGACGGAGCCCGCATTCTGTGGGGCAGCACGCGGCGCTCGCGCCGAAGGGTGGCCGGGGCAGAGCCGCTCCGAGGTCATGGCCCAGCACGGCATGGTGGTCACGAGTCAGCCGCTTGCCGCGCAAGTCGGACTGCAGATCTTGAGGAGCGGCGGGAATGCGGTGGATGCCGCGGTCGCGACCGCCGCGGCACTGAACGTGGCGGAGCCCATGATGGAAGGGACTGGGCGGTGATCTTTTTGCCGTCATCTATGTCGCCAAGGAGCGCAAGGTCTATGTGCTGAACGCGAGCGGCATGGCTCCCACGGGTGCAACCGTCGAGCGGTTCAACGAACTCGGCTATCACTGGAATCCGAAGAACTGGGGTCCCGGATCGGGTATGCCGGTGCACGGCATCCTGTCGGTAACTGTTCCTGGCGCCGCGTGGGGTTGGCAGGAGGTGCTCAGACGCTTTGGGACAATGACCCTCAAACAAGTGCTCGAGCCCGCCGTCCAATACGCTGAAAACGGCTTCCCGGTCTCTGAGCGCATCGCACACGACTGGCGGCTTCCCGAGGCGCTGCCGCTGCGCGGTTGTTGCACACAACTGGATGTCGACTCGGTTAAAACATGGTATGTGAACGGCACACCACCGAAGCCGGGGAACATATTCAAGAACCCCGATCTTGCGCGGACGTTTCGTCTGTTGCAGGCGCGGGGCATCGAGGCCTTCTACAAGGGGGTGATTGCGAAAGCGATCATTGCCAAATCGACGGCGCTCGGTGGAACGATGACCCTCGAGGACCTCGCCGATTATCATGGAGAATGGGTCGAGCCAGCGCGCACCCGCTATCACGACCACGAGCTTCTTGAGGTTCCTCCGCCGTCGCAGGCATGGGCGGCGAACGAAATGCTGAATATTCTTCAGGCATGCATACACCAATGGGCGCCGGAGAAAACGTTGGCCTCGCTGGGCCCGGCGAGCCCGTTGTACTGGCATTTATTGGTAGAAGCAAAAAAGCTCGCGTACGCCGATCTTTATCGATACAACGCGGACCCGAACTTTGCGGCAGTTCCTCTCGGCCTCCTGCTATCGGAGTCCTACGCGACATCGCTGTGTGCCAAGGTCGATCCGGCGCATGCGTCCACGCCGGGTCCCGCGGGGAACTTCCCGATGGGAGGAGACACGATCGTGCTGTCTACCGCAGATGGCGTGGGCAACATGGTCTCGTGGGTCAACAGCAATTTCGACGAATTCGGATCGGGGATCACGGTGCCCGGCTTCGGCTTCATACTGCATGACCGAGGAGCCTTGTTCACGCTCGATCCTAAGAGTCCCAACGTGATCCAACCGCACAAGCGGCCCTTCAATACCCTCTCCGCGGGTTTCTTGTTGCATGAGAACAAACCGGTGATGACCGTGACGCTGATGGGCGGCGACATGCAAGCGCAGGGACATGCCCAGCTCTTGGTCGATATTCTCGATCTGGGCGCCAACGTGCAGGCTGCGGCCGACATGGCACGGTTTCGTCATAGCCAGGTATCGAACGAGCTCGGCTTGGAAAGCCCGCTATACGATATCGTGGGTGAAAAATTAGCCGCGATGGGACATTCGGTAACCTCCATCGACGGCGGCTCCGTCGGCGGCGTTCAGGTCATCATGTTTGTCCCCGCCAACTCTGGCGGCGACGGTTATTACCGCTCGGGGTCCGATTTCCGCAAGGACGGACAAGCCGTCGGTTGGTGACCCAGCGCGTGCCTTCGCGCCCGACAGGAGATGTTGCGAGATACGTCACCAAACAGACATGGCGACGCGGCTCATTCTAGGACCAGGTTCGAGCACCCGGACGGGACCACTATGAGTACTTGTGCAGGGTTTGATGAATTGCTCCGGATTGTGGCCGAGTCGGAAAGACTCGGCAAAGAAAGTATGAAGGCGGCACAGGGCATCAAAAGACCTTGCGCGTGTTCTTGTCATACTGATACGAGCATCGTTCATATTGGGCCCGTATGCTGTGAGAAGGCGGTTGCGGACTGACTGCGGGGAGACGTGGCGCCACGCCGGCTTATCCCGTCTTTATGAAGTTGAGCAGGTCTGCGCTGATTTACCCGGCATGGGTGGTGGGCATGCCGCGCGGTAGACCCGGATACGACTTGAGCGTGCCGCGCTTGCAGAATCATGCAGAAAGCTTCACTGGCTGGATAGATGTACCCTCCGGCAGGCGCGCATTGCCCGCCCAGAAGTAACGGGCAGAAGATAAACCGTAGAGGTTCCTCATAACGGTAGAATCAAATCATTAGAAAGTTCACTCCGCCGGAATTCAATCGCCGCATCGAAGGCCAACTCCTATGTCGTCACTCACCAACCTGGATCCGCGCTATTACGTCGACGCCGGTATATTTGCGGCGGAGCGCCAAAAAATATTCAGGCGCCATTGGCAGATGCTGGGGCCGGTTCACCAGGTCCAAGAGCCCGGAGATTATCTGGCGGTCGACGTAGCCGGTTGGAAGCTGTTCGCGCTACGCGGCCGCGATGGAGTCTTGCGCGGGTTCCATAATGTGTGCCGTCACCGCGGTGCGCGCCTGCTGGCCGACGGGACGGGGCGCTGCGAACGGCTGCGGTGCCCTTATCATCAATGGATCTACGACCACAATGGAGCGCTGCGTCAAGCACCGTGGTTCGGCGAAGATCCGCAATTCAACATGCAGGACTGGCCGCTGCATCCGGCCGCCATTGAACAGTGGCGCGGGCTGCTTTTCATCTGCATTGCCCCTGAACTCAGTCTGATAGACCAGCTTGGCGATCTGCCTGAGGAAGTCGCGGGCTCCCCGATAGAGTCCTACCAGAGCGTGGAGGAGCATCGCTTCACCATGCGCAGCAACTGGAAGACTTACACCGACAATTTCGTCGAGGGATATCACATTCCCGGCATTCATCCAGGTTTTATGAAGGTCATCGAATTCGCGCAATTCGAAACTATCGGCCGAAACGGCATGGTGCGCATGACGGCCCCGCAGCGGAGCGGATCGATTTATAGTGGAAAATGGCTGTGGATGTGGCCCAATTGGACTCTGTCGGTATTTCCCGGCGGCATGAACATAAGCCGCATCAATCCGCTCTCGGTCGACACCACGGAGCTGATCTACAACTTTTGTTTCGCGGATACCTCCGCCGAAAGCGCGGCGTCGCGAAGAAGCACGATCGATACCAACTGCGGAATCGTCAGGGAGGACTTCGGCATCTGCGAGCACACGCAAGAGAATTACGCCTCTGGCGGGTATACGCCCGGTCCCTTGAGCCCGCGCCACGAGCAGTCCGTCGCCTACTTTCAAGGAATGGTACGTGACGCGCTTGATTCCCGCACAGCAGACGGCAGCCCGGCGGGATTGACTCATGCCAGCCGCGCCGATCAACCGCGAACCGGACAAGAAGCATAATCCGAGGGGACAGCAGCGGCTGGATGGATGTCTCGAGGCACAGACGCGGTCGCGTCGAAATCGACGTTATACCTCAGCCGGGAAAGTTGACCTCTCGCTCAATCGCCTGGTATCGCGGCTCCTTGCGCAGCGGATCCATGAGTGGATCCATCCTTATGTACGAGAACCCAGGATCGCGCAGGCGCATTGCAGTCTCGAGCCATTCGAGCGCTTTCGGAGTGTCGCCCCATTGTGCGTAGATCGTCGCGTACTGATATGCCGCGGTATCGCCCTGCATCGCCTGTATCTTCGCAACCGCGGCTCGTGCGTCTGTGCGGCGGCCCAGCTTCTGGTACGTCAGCGCCAGACACCACTGAGTTCCCCAATAGTTCGGCCGCGCCTCGCAAGTTGCACGCGCGGCTTCGAGGTTGCCCAGCTGGTAATCGGCCAGGCCCATGTATTCGTAAGCGCGCAGAAAATCGGGATCTAGGCTGACGGCTTCGGCGTTTGCTGCGTGCGCCTCCTCATATCGGTGCGCCAGATAAGACCCGAAGCCGAGGACGTGATACGAATTCGCATTGAGCGGGTCGAGCTTGACGGCGTGCTGCAAATCCGCGATCCCCGCTTCGGTGCGTCCGGTCAAGATGGCAATCAGCCCGCTGATTTCCAAGATGTGCGCGTTGCCGGGCGCGAGTGTGCGGGCACGCTCGAGCGCATCGCGAGCCTGCTTCAGGTCGAGGGCTCCGTTTGCCAGGTAAAAGCCAAGAGCCGCATGAGCTTCGGCCAACTCCGGAGCGAGGGCGATCGCCTCGTTCGCATCGGCAAGCGCCCTGTCAAAGTACCGGCGAACCGCAGAACGCGGCGCGTACTGGCTTGCGTAAAGCGACTGGACGAACGATCGCCCCGCGAACGCGAGGGCGTAGTTCGGGTCGAGGCGGATCGCTTCTGTATAAGCGACAACCGCACTCAGATAGTTCTCGCCGCTCAAGGTGTCCGTCGCCTTGGTCGCGTGAAGGTAGGCATCGAATGCCGCCGGGTTGCGCGTGCCTCCCAATTCGATCTTCGTGGCGGTATCGGCGAGCAGGGTCACCTTGAGCGCGTCCGCGACGGCAGTCGCGATCTGGGTCTGAAGCGCCAGCACATCGCCCAGTTCTCGGTCGTATGTCCTTGACCACAGGTGAAAGCCCGTCACGGCATTGATCAACTGCGCGGTGATGCGCACCGTGTGCGATGAGCGTCGGACACTCCCTTCGAGAACTGCGCCCACGTTCAGTTTGCGCGCTATCGTGCCAATATCAGTGTCCTTGCCTTTGAACGAGAACGCCGACGTGCGGGCGGCTACCTGCAATTCGTTGATCGCGGCCAGAGAATTGAGCAGCTCCTCCGTCAGCCCGTCTGAGAAGTACTCCTGCTCCTTGTCTCCGCTTATGTTCACGAATGGCAATACCGCGATCGAGTGCGGCGGCGGGTGAAAGGCGCCGGTTGCAGCGCTCGGCACCGCAGGCGACGCTGGCGCTCCGACTTCCGCGCCAAGCTTCGAGGGCACGAGTCGGTTTGCCACGTAGCCGAATGCGACGACTGCCAAACCGATCGACGTCAAAAGCGCCGCCTTCGACCGCCAGGATCTCAGGAAAGGCTTTCGGGTTGTCGGCACGGCAGACACTCGGGCGGCGGCTGAGGTGGGCTTGATCCGCGCAGGCTCCCCGGACAGCAGACGTCGTACACTTTCGACGAAGGCAGCGGAGGTGGCCCCATGCGCTAGGTGTGTCCATTGCACCTCCCGAAACCGCTCCGGCGCCCGTTCGTCATCGTTCTGAGTGTCGTCGATGACCACGGGCAAAAGGAATGCCTTGTCCTCAGCCATCAGGTGGCATCGATCGACAGCGAGTTTCCACTCGAGACGGAAGTACCCTTCGTCGCGATCGTGTGTGTTCCGGGAGATTATCGGGAGGAATAGCGCGCAGGTCTTGATCTGCCTGCGAATCGACTTGTCCCAGGCATCCCCGCCCCGCAGATCGCTCCGGTCGAACCAGACTTCGACTCCCGCCGAGCGCAGCGCCGCGCAGATCTGCTGAGCCGCCTCGACATCCTGTGAGGCATAGCTCAGGAATACCGCTCGAGAGCGGATGTCCCCCTGGGCCGGCGATTCTCCCTCCATCCTTGTCCTCTTGATCTTGCGGGCGCGGTGGGAGAATGCCCTGAGAAACCTGTTGGAGGCAACGTGGCGAGGGAGAGCTCGATCAGGAGCTCAAATAATGCGCCATGCCGGGCCGCCGCACGATCACGGAGATACGCTTGCCTACGTCACCGCAGCTCGCCGTGCCGCTCATCTCAGGCCATGCCACCGTTGACGGAGATGATCTGACCGGTGATGTAGCCGGCCTCCGCGGAGGCGAGATAGCCCACCAGACTCGCCACCTCTTCCTCGCTTCCCGGGCGCTGCATGGGCACGAGCGCCGCTATGGTGGCCGCGTCGAACAACCCGTCGCTCATACCGCTCGCGATAATGCCGGGTGCGACCGCATTCACCGTAATGCCGCGCTTCGCGACCTCGAGACTCAAAGCCTTGGTGGCGGCATTGAGCGCGCCCTTGGCGGCGGCGTAATTCACCTGACCACGATTGCCGATGAGTGAGGCGACGGAGGAGATGCTCACGATGCGTCCCCAGCGCGTGCGGATCATCGGCAGCATGAGCGGCTGCGTGACGTTGTAGAAGCCGTTCAGGGAGACATCGATGACGCGCTGCCACTGCATGGCGCTCATGCCAGGAAACGCCGCATCGTCGTGAACGGCGGCGTTGTTGACCAGGATTTGTATGGGCGCCTCATCCAAGATGCGATCCAGGGCCGCACGCGTCGCTGCTGCGTCAGTGACGTCGAAGGCGACGGCCACCGCCTCGCCGCCCGCATCGCGGATATTGCGCGCGACCTCTTGGGCTGCCGATTCGTTGCGATTCGCGTGCACATACACGAGATGGCCCATGGCGCCGAGTCGGTGGCAGATCGCGGCGCCGAGCGCGCCGCTGCCGCCCGTGACCAGCGCCCGCACTTTCGGATCGCTCATCGCGGTGCGCTCATGTCGGCCGCGCGCGCCCGCGGGTCTGCGGTGTCCAGCACGACGGTTGCGCGGCCGCGCATCAAGGCCGAGCCCGCGGAGCTGAGCTCGAACTCATACAGAGCCGTGCCTTCATCGCCGGCCACGCGGGTGGCCTCGCAGATGACATCGGTTTGCGTCTCGTCGAGCCGTGCCGCGTACATGTGCACGCTGCGCACTCCGGCGAGAAGTCCAGCCCGCGGGCGGCTGCTCGAGTCACCGGCACTCAAGGCGCCGTGCACGGCCATGGTCTGAGCCGCGATCTCGATTCCGCAAGCGATGCCCAGACGCCCGTGCGCCCGCAGCGGATGATCGGCGGCGCGGTGGCCGCCGCTCGCGCAGCGGATTCGATCGTTCTCCCAGTCGAGCACCTCGTCCAGCAGGCACATGCGACCGCTGTGCGGAATGTTCGCTTCGATCCAATCGCGATTCAAGCGCACGGCTCGACGTCCACGGCGAGGCTCGATCCGTCCAGATACTCGATCGCCGTGCGGGCGCGGCGACCCATCGCCAGGTGCCGGAGCAAGGGCAGGGACCGTGCCGCGGGGTTCGAGCCGCGCAACGCCTCGAGCGGCCCCGCGAGGCGGTCGAAAGACTCATTGCAAAGTTTGGCCTCGAGGCGCGCGAGCGAGCCGGGCTCGCGACGCGGGGTCAGCACCAGTGCCGTCCCGAACGCATCCGGCACGGGACGCTTCGCGCTCATGGGCGGGGGATAATCCGCGTCATAGGACACCAGCAAAATCGGCTCCTCATCCACTGCGACTTGCACGAGCGCCTCGAGCAAGCCCGCGCAAAAGCTCGCGTCGAATGCGCACAGCACGGTGGAGGGCTGCATCGCGCTCGTCGCGATGCTCCAGTAACCGGCCGCGGCATTGTGCACGGAATTGGCAAAGCGGGTGGGGGAGATCTCCGGTGCCGGCTGCGCGAGCGATTCGCAGAGCTCATGGCAATTCTGCCCGTCTCCCGTGGACGATGTGAACACACTGCGCAGTTGTGCAGCCTCCAGGCCCGCGTGGGCGACCGCCTCCACCGCGATGGCGAGGGCGAGCCTTATCACTCGTCCCGTGCGGCGGCGCTCCGTCGCGGACAGGAGCGTCGGCACCGGCAATACGGTCGGCAGCGGCTCATAAGGCCGTTCTCCGGCCAGCACAGCGCGGCTGCTTGGCCAGCCATCGAGTCCCGGCCCGAGCACCCCGATGCCGGCTACGTACGCCTCGATCTTCATCCCGCGCGCCCCAGGATCAGACTGCAATTCGTGCCGCCGAAGCCGAAGGAATTGGTGAGCACGCGCGTGAGCGCCGCGCCGCGATTGTGGCGGATGTAGCGGGCGGTGAGCGCCTCATCGACGTGCTCGGTGTTGACTCCGCCCGGCATGAGCGAGTGCTGCAGGGCGAGCGCGCTGATCACGGCTTCCAGCGCCCCTGCCGCACCCAGCGCGTGGCCCGTCGCACCCTTGGTCGAGCTGCAGGGCGTGGAGGTGCCGAACACGCTCGTCACTGCGTGGCTCTCTGAGCGATCATTGCTCGGTGTGCCGGTACCGTGGAGATTGATGTAGTCGATCGCGCCGGGTTCGAGGCCCGCATCGAGCAGCGCCGCTTCCATGGCGAGGCGCGCGCCGCGGCCTTCAGGATGCGGCGCAGACATGTGATAAGCGTCGTTCGATTCGCCGACGCCGAGCAGCAGCACATCGTTGCTCGCCGTGCGGTCCGACGGCCGTTCGAGCAGGGCAAACGCCGCGGCTTCGCCGATGGAGATGCCGTCGCGCGCGACGTCGAAGGGGCGGCATGGCCCGGCGGCGCAGAGCTGCAGAGAGTGAAAGCCGTAAAGCGTGGTGAGGCAGAGCGAATCGACACCCCCCACGAGCGCCGCATCGATGAGACCCGCCTCGATCATGCGTTGCGCCGCCCCGAATACCTTGGCGCTCGAGGCGCAGGCGCAGGACACCACCACCGCCGGGCCCTCGAGGCGCAGGCGTCGGCGCATATACGCGGCGACCGAGAAGGTGTTGTGCGTGCCGGCGTAATCGAACGCTTCGGGCAGCGCGCCCGTCACCGGATCTCGTGCGCGGTAAGCGAGCTCGGTTTGCAGAATACCCGCGGTGCTCGTGCCGAGAAACATGCCCACCCGTGCTCGGCCGTGGCGGTGCGCGGCTGCTTCGACGGCCTCGATGAACCCGTCCTGCTCGAGGCCGATCTCGGCGAGCCGGTTGTTGCGGCAATCGTAGCGGCGCCACTCTTGCGGCAGACCCTGCGCGTCGACCCCCGCGACCTCGCCGACGTGAGTGTCGAGACGCACGGTCTCGAATCGGCAGGGGGCGAGTCCGCTGCGCTCGCCGCTGAGCGACTCGAGGGTCTGCACCGTGCCTCGGCCGATGCAGCTCGTGGCCGTGAATTTGGACAGGACCAGGCGCGTCATGCGAGCGTCGCGCGCAAGCTCACGGGGCGCAGTTGCCGCTGCCGCAAAGTCTCCAGCAAACGGGGCAGCACTTGCAGAATCACCGGCGTTCCGGCGGCCGGCGCACCGATGGGCGCTCGTGCCGCGTGGCCGTCGTGCAGCAGCAAGATGTCGCCGTCCCGCAGCGATCGGCACAATCGGCGGTAGACATCGTCGGCGTCGGCGTTGACGGTGTCGAAGCCGCGGCGGGTCCAGCTCACGAGCTGCAATTTCAGGCGGCTGAGGATCGGCTCGAGAAAGGGATTACGGAGTCCGGCCGGTGCCCGAAAAAAGCGCGGCGTCTCGCCGGTTACCTGCGCGATGCATTCCTGCGCTTGGGCGATCTCGGCGGCCATGCGCCTCGGTCCGAGCAGCGAGAAGGAGTGCCGGTGCCGGTGCGAGTGGTTCTCGACGCTGTGACCCTGGCGCACGATCTCTCGGGCGAGATCCGGATAGCGCGTCACGCGCTCGCCGATGCAGAAAAAACTGGCCCGCGCCTCGAAGGCCGCGAGCACCTCGAGCACGTGCGGGGTGACGTCCGGATCCGGCCCGTCGTCGATGGTGATGGCGATCTCGCTGCGCGCGGCGCTGCTCGCCGGCAGATGAGTCCAGTTCGAGCCCAGCCAATGGCTGCGCGGCCAGAGTCCCGCGGCGGCGAGCAAGAGATGATCGAGCACCACCGCTCCCAAGGTCCAAGGCCAGAGCCGCGGGCGAGCGACAGTCACGGCGGCCGCCGCCAGGTGAACTGCCACGGAACCGTACAGGAGCGGCGAGCCCGCCCAGCGTTGCTTGACCTCTCGATTCATGCCCATCTCAGATCCAGAAATCGTTCCCAGAGCGCCGACCACGTGGACCAATCGTGGCCGCCCCCAATCACTTGCACTGCGGCCGGCGGCAGCGCCTGTGCCATCAGATCGAGCCCCTGCACAAAACGATCATCCCGCCCATAGCCCAGGTACAGAGGTGGCCGTCCGGCGCCTCGCGCCTGAATGAAACGCCATATTCGACGTTCTTCGTCGGACTCCGCAAGCGGCCCCGGCTGCCACGCGGCGAGGCGCCCGGTGCGGACGATTTCCCCGATCAACAGGCGGTTGCCCGGATACGGCGCGAGCAAGCACAGACCGTCCCACGGTCCTGCATCGGTGGCGGCGTAATCCAGGACGAACGAGCCGCCGAGCGAGATACCCCCGAGCCAGACGGAACGGCAGCCCGCCTCGCGGGCCGGCCGCACGATATCGCGGGCGAGCCGCTCGATGGCGCTCCGATCGCCCAGATGATCCAGGGCGAGATCGGCAAATTGCAAATCGATCTCGAGGCCGCGCCGTGCGACCGCGGCGTCGAAGCCCGCTTGCACGAAATCCTCGGGACGATCGAAGGCGCCGGGCAGCCAGACTATGCGCGTGTGCGCGAGCCGGTCTTGTCGCGCGGGTCGAAACAGGTTACGCATGGCGGGTCAGGAGCGCTGCGTACAGGAGCGCGAGGAACGCCCCCGGCGCCACGGTGGTTCCCAGCGCCTCGAGCACTGGAACGCCGGAGAACGAGAGCAGGCCGAAACCGATGACGGTGCAGAGATTGGCGATGAGCAACGATGCGACGGTGAGCGGACCCCCCCGGTCTCCCCCCTCACGGCGGTCGAAGAACAACGCATAATTTGAGCCGACGGCGACGATCAACAGCATGCCCACGAGGTGCAGGATCGTGAGCTCGACGCCGCAGAGCACGAGCACGGCGGCGACCGTGAGCACCGCGAGCACCAGGGGCGCCAGCACCAGCGCGGCTCTCTTGAGAGAGTGCAGAGCGAACCAGAGTAGCGCGACGATCGCGGCTAGACCGGCGAGCGACAGCCACATGGCCTCGTGCAGGTATTCGTCGTAGAGCGCATCGGACTCGCGCTTGAGGTCGAGCAGATAGACGCTCGCGGATGGCCCGCTTGCGGTTGCAAGCGCGGCGCGTACCGGCGCGAGATCGATGTCGGACACGCTGCCCGGCGCCGTGCGCAGCGGTAGCAGCGCGCTCCAGCGCTGGCCGGCGTGCATGAGCAGGGCATCGAGCCCTGCGGCGAGCGAGGTGCCGGAGAGATCCGCAGGGCTGAGAAGCGGCGCGTGGCGCGCGGCCTCGACGTCGTCGAGAAAGGGTGTCAGTTCACCGCCGTCGAGCCCCAGATCGCGGGCGGCTCGATCGAGGTTTTCGCGCAGCGGCGCTGCCGCCGGCAAGCTGTCGCGCCGCGCGGCCTGCGTTGCGAGGCTCGGCAGATAGTTGGTCGGCGAGTCTACGCCGCCGATCATGTGCGCATCCGTCAAGGGCGCGAGCGAGTGCGCCGCGCGCTCGGCGCCGCGCAACACCGCCTCGACGCTCGCACCGGATATGACCACGAGGTCGAGCGAGTCGGGCGCGCCGAGGTCGGCGCGCAGCTCCGCATCGATGCGTTGCTGCGCGGGTGAGGCCGGGCTCAACCCCGACAGTTCCCGATTCCACAGCGTGCCACGAGCCAGCGCCAGCACGCAGAGCGCAACGCCCGCGAGCCCGAGTGCGAGCGCCCAGGGCACGTGGCCTCGTGCCCGGCGCGCGGGCTCCATCCATGCCGTGACTCGAGCGCCGAGCGGTGCCAGATCGCGTATCTTGAAGCGCCCCGGCCTGAGCTCCGGGAGCACGAAGCGGGTGACCGCCGCCGCGGCGAGGAGGCCGCTGATCGAATAGGCGCCGAGTTGCGCAAGGCCCGGGAAGCCCGAGGGTAGGAGCGAGGCGAAGCCGCACACGGAAGTCAGCATGCCGAGCCGCATCGTCGGCCACAGCCGCCGTTGCCAGGACGCTGCGCCGGCTTCCCCGCCTGCGGACTGGATAAAGAAGTAGATCGAGTAATCCACCGATTCACCGATCAAGGTCACGCCGAATCCCAAGGTGATGCCATGCACGGTGCCGAAGACAAGGGCCACCGCGGCGATTCCCACGAGGGCGCCCGTGGCGACCGGCAGGAGCCCGAGGAGGAGGGCGGCAAGGGATCGATACACGGTGAGCAGGATGAGTACGATCAGCGTGCTGCTCGCGATCGACAGGCGGACTACCGCCCGCTCGATATCTGCTCGCGAGGCGACGGCAAACACGCCGGGCCCGCTGAGGCGCAGATCGAGGGGCTGGGCGGACGCGCCGACGTCGCGCACGGCCGTGTCGAAGGCCGCCTGGGCGGCGCCGATCGCATGCTCCTGGGCGTCGGTATCCGAACCGGCCGCGGCGGTCTGCGCGACCAACAGTGCGCGCTTGCCGTCCCCCGACGCCCACACACCGTCTTGCAGCTGCGGTGCCGCGATGTGCGACAGCCCATCGATGATGTGGAGCGTCTCCCCGGTCGGATCATGGGGCACCAGCGATTTGATGATCAGCCCCTCGGGCGAGGCAAGATCCGCGACGGTGTCGCGCATCGCCGTCTCGAGGCCTGCGACGGAAAAATGCCGCGCATCGACCGCGTCGCTCAAAAGATAGCGGTGTGCAAACAGGAAATCGCGATCGCGATCCGCCGAGGCCTCCTGGCCGTTGTTGACGCTCGCGAACTCGGGGTCCGCCCGCAGCCGCCGCCCCATGTCGATCGAGACCGCCGCGCGCGCGAGCCGCGAACCGCCCTCAATGCCGACGAGCAGCAAGCGCGACGCGGGCCCCTCGCGCAATTGCTCCACCAGGATGCGCTGCTGCGGTGTGGGGTGCGCCGGCAGAAAGGCCGACAGATCGGTGACGTAACGAGCGTGCAGGGCGACTGCGGCTGCCGCCGTGAGGGTGCAAAGCCAGGCGCCGAGCACCGCGGCTCTGCGTGCGCTCATTGATGCTCGCGCAACGTCATGAGCGAGCGGTCGCCGTCGGTCTCGAGTATCTCGACCGTGGTGAGGGTACTGTTGGCGCCGTCAATCCGCACCTGCGACACCGTCTTCGCGACTTGCGGGTCGCGTGGCGTGAGCGTAAGGCGCCAGCGCGCGACCGTACCTGCGAAGTCGACCGTGAAGAGCCGTTGCAGCGTGGGGAGATCTCCGGCGAGCGTGGCGCGGATGCTCTCTATGAAGGGCACGAGGGCTGGATAGGACTTCAAATCGAGGGTGCGAGCCCGTCCGCCGCGGACCACCGTGAGCACGTCGCCGGCGAGCGTCAGAGTCTCGGGCTTCGGCTCGACGGTGCGCTTCTCGAGCCGGTCGGGCGCGTCGTAGGTCAGCTCACCGTAGGATTCGGCGGGGCGCTTCAAGAGCTTGAGGAAATGTTGCTCGACGAAGCTCACCTCCCCGTGGCGGCGCTCGGCCAATTGCCGCATCAGCTCACCGAGATCGCCCGGTACCTGCTGACTCGATGCGGACGCGCCCGACAGGAGCAAGGCCGCGATAGCCGATACGCGCCGTGTCACGATTTATCGTTGCGCTCGCGCCAGAAGTCGAAAAAATTGAACCAGTTGTAGGGGTCGCTGCGGCAGTAGCGATCGAGGATCGCCGCGTAGCGCTCGATTGCGCTCGCGATGGCGCCGTCGCGCTGGCCGGCGGGCGTGGTCGAGAAATCGGCGATGGGCTCGAATATCAAATGATAGCGGTTGGCTCCGCGGTACAGCCCCGCCATGAAGAACACCGGCCGACGCAGGATGGCCGCGGCACGCATCGGGCCGACGGGCAGATGCGCGCGCTCGCCCAACAAGCGCACCGATTGCAGCGGCTCGTCGCTCAAGGTGCGATCGCCGAGCACGCCGACGAAGCCGCCGCGATCCAAACGGTCGGCGATGCGCAGCATGGCGTCGATCTCGCCGAGCGCGACGATGTCGGCCTTCGCCTGAGGATCGACCGCGGCCATCATGGCGTTGATCTTGCGCGCATTGTGCTCGTACATGGCCATCGATACGCTGAGCCCCGCCTGCCGGTGGCCGACGCTGCGGAGCACCTCGAAGCTGCCGAGGTGCGCGCCCATGAGAAATGCCCCGCGGCCCGACTCGAGCTGCTCGCGCATCAGCGCCTCGCCCTCGATGGTGATGTCGAAGCGCTCGTATTGTCGCTTGACGAGATACACGCGATCGTGAATGCAGGTCGCGAAATAAAGGACATGCCGAAATCCATCGGCCGGGGTGGGCGCCCGTCCGAGCGCCAGGCGCAGATAGTGGCGGGAGCTGCGCCGTGCCGCCGGCGCGAACAGAAAAAAGTACAGCGCGATACCGTATAGGACACCGCGGCTCACGCGCCGGCCGAGCCGCAGCGACAGGAACACCATCAGTTTGAGCAGCGCGCTGCTGCCGCGCTCGCGATTGCCGATCCACTCGGCGCGCTTTCGCGGCGTCTCGAAGAGCCGCGCCGGATCAGAGCTCATGGGGGCTTGGCGATCGAGCGAGGGTGCCGGCGAGCGCGGCGCGGTCTGCGGCGTGTGGCTGGGCCACACCTGGCCGGGCCACACCTGGCTGGGCCACACCTGGCTTCGCCACACGTACGGCGAAGCGAATCACATCCGCGCTCGCGGAATGCTCCACCACGAGCACATCGCCCGGGCGCACCGGCTCCAGAAACTTGGCCGTCGTGATCCGCCATTCGACCGGGTCGAACGCGAGGTCCTCCTCGAGCACATGCAGTGCTTCATCAAGCAGCGCTGCGCCCGGCAGCACGGGCATCCCCGGAAAGTGTCCCGCGAAAGCCGGATGATCGGCCGGAACGGTGAACGTGCGCGCGGCCTTCAAGACAGGCTTCTGGGCGAGCGCCGCTGAGTCGCCGTCTGTGCCGTGCGATGCGGCCGGCGGTCGGCGAGCGCCTGCAGAGCTTGCTGTGGCAGCTTGCCGGTGGCATTGCGCGGCAGCCGCTCGACGATCACCAGCGGCCGCGGCAGAAACACGGGATCGATACGGCGCCGCAGATGCCTCATGAGCGTTGCGGCCGAAAGCGTCGGAGCGACGACGGCGGCCGCCAGGCGCGGGATGCCGGTAATGCCGCCGTGATCGCTTTCACGCAGGAAGAACACGCCGTCCTGTACGCCCGGAATGGCGTTGAGCTGGGCGTTGAGGTAGCCGAAGGAGCTGCGCTTGCCGGCAATGTTGACCAGGTCCGCCGTACGGCCATGCAGAATGAAACCGTCGTCGCCGCTTTGCTCGAGGACGTCGCAGAGCGCCGTCATCTGCTCCACGTGACCGCCGTAGGCATAGGTCTGACCGTTGTCGGCACGCAGCCGCACGCCGGGCAGAAGTGTGAACGGCACGCACTCGGCCGTGTGGCGTACGGCGATCTGTCCCGTCTCCGTTGAGCCGTAGATCTCGAGCAGCGGGGCGCCGAAGCGGCGCTCGGCCTCGCGCGCGAGCTCCTGCGAGAGCGGCGCGGTGGCCGACACGATCAGGTCGAGCGGCGGCAACTCGAGGTCGTCCGCGAGCACGGTCCGCAGATGAACCGGCGTGGTGATGAGCACGCGCGGTCGGGGCGGTGCGTCGATGGCGATGCGAACGTCGGCGGGATAGAACGGCCGTGCCGCCGTGAAGGCATTGCCCGTCAGCAAGGCGAGCAGCACCGTCGACTCGAAGCCGTACATGTGCTGCGCGGGCACGGTGCCGATGAGCGCAGCGCCCGCGGGAAGTCCAAGCGCGGCGGCCGCGCCGCGGACACAGGCGACGAGACGTCCCCAGGTCTTGCGATACGGGAGGGGCGTACCCGTCGAGCCCGAAGTGAACACGATGGCCGCGAGCTGCTCGGCGGGAATGAGTGGTGGACGATAGTCCGCCACCGGCGGCGACGGGTCCGGGCGCTCATCGGGGAAGCGAACGAGCGGCAGCTCAATGTCGCAATCGAGCGCATCGGTCAGGCAAAACGCATCGGGCGTGAATTGAGCGAGCTGGCGCACGACCTCAGCGGTATGGGTGGACGGGAGGAGACTCACGCGGCCCGAAATCAGGCAGGCCGCGAGTCCCACCGTGAATCGATAACGATCGATGCAGGCGTTGAGCACATGCCGACCGGCGGGCAGCGCCTCTGCGAGACGGTTCGCGTCGGCGAGGAACTCCCCGGCGGTGACGGCTCGGCCGCCGCGGTAAGCCACCACCGCGGCGGCGGTGCGATGCGACAACAGGGGCTCGAGCTGCATGGGGCTAGCGGCTCGCGAAGAAGACCCGCATGGTCGCCCAGATGCCGCGACGCTCGGTGTGCGGCAGGACGCGGCCGCGTACCGCGTATTCAGCGGCGAACATCGCGACGATCAACGGCGTTGCCACGAAGTTGACGAATGCCGACCACACGGCGCGAGGCGCCACGAAATACAGAACGACAATGGCCACCCCCATGAGCGCGAAGAAGAGCGTCCAGGCGAGCGTCACCCGCCGGGTGTAGAGGAGTTCCGCCGCGCTCAGCGGTCCGTGGAGTTTGTCTGCCAGCCGCGTGCACAGTGCCACCTCGCCGGTACGCAAGGAGCGCCCGAACCCTGCCGCCAAAAGCCCGTACATCCCTAACTCCTGTAGTAAATAAACAACGGAGAAGTTTTTCTCGAGTATGGGCCAACTATCATACAAGAGCAGCACACCGAGGGCCGCAGCCAGCAAGACAATGTATGCGGGTAAGGCATGGCGCAGAACGGTCAGCAGGAGGCCGGCCGGCGGCGCGATTGCCAGGATCGCTCCCAGACGATGGAGCCCCCGCGTATTGGAGTAGTGCGAGAGACAGGCGTACGCGAGGATCAGGATGCCGATCGCGACGATTCGCAAGGCGCCCCGGGGCAGCCTCTCACTTGGTTCTCTGTGCCGCAATGTACTCCGCTAAGTGCCTCAGCGAGCGGAAGATTTTATGATTTTCCTGGCTGTCCGCACGCAGCTGGACGCCGTATTTCTTGGAGACGATGAGCGCGACCTCGAGAATGTCGATGGAGTCGAGGCCGAGTCCGTCGCCGTACAGCGCCGCATCGGGGTCAATGTCCTCGGCGGCGATCTCGAGGTTGAGCGCTTGAACGAAGAGGGAGGCGAGCTCCCGTTCTAGGCTGACATCCGTCGACGGCGCCGAAGGTTGCAGGAGCGACGCTTTGTCGGACATGGGCATGAACTCTGGACGTGTGAACTGGGAGCAACCTCATTATATAGGCCGGCGCGGGAGCGGCAACCGGCGCCTGACGCGCCGCACCATGAGCACGGGCAGGCGCAGCAGAAATTCTATGAAAAGGCGCGCGTGCATCCAGGTCAGTAGCGCGTTATCGCGCCAATAGTGGAAGTGAGACACCCCACCCTCATCGGGGCGGAAATAGCGTACCGGCGCCGCGATGTTGATGGCCGGGACCCCGCGCCAGCTCAGACGTACCACGGCCTCGGCATCGAAATCGAACCGTCGCATCCAGGGCTGATGCCGCATCACGGTGATGAGCGGTGCGATGGGGTAGACGCGAAAGCCGTAGAGGGAGTCGCCGATACCCGCCCACAGAGTCTCGAGATTGACCCACCAATTGGAGATCTTGCGGCCCCCCACCCGCAGGCGCGGGGCGCTCGCATCGAATACGGGACAGCCGAGCACCATGGAGGTGGGATTCTCTTGCGAGACGCGCATGAGCTCCTGGATGCCCTGCGCGGGATGTTGTCCGTCGGAGTCCATGGTCAGCGCGTGGGTGTATCCCGCGGCCGCGGCCTGGCGTAGCCCAGCGAACACGGCTGCGCCCTTGCCATGGTTTTTCTCGAGCACAATGACCTTGAGGCCCGGCGCCGCGGCGCAGAGCGCTGCGAGCCGCGCCGGCGAATCGTCCGTGCTGCCGTCGATCACCACCCACACGGGACTCCAGCTGTCGAGCGCCGCCCGTACCGTCTCGTAAACCCGCGCCCCGGGGTTGTAACTCGGGATGAGCACGAGGTGGGTCTTCGAGGGCGCCTTCACGGTGCGGCGCTTTTCAGCCAGCCCGCTTGCAGGGCGCCGTCGAGCTCGTGGCGATAGTAGCGCGCGAGCTCCTCGGTGAAAGTGCCGGCGTTCTCAGGCGGAGGGAACCGCTCGCCGAGGCGAACCCGGTAAACGATCGGCAGGCGCGGGCGGCGGAACAGCGGCCATCCTTTGCTGAGAAACGGAGAGTCGGTCTCGATGACCAAGGTCTGAACGGGCACGGCGGCACGCTTCGCGATCAATCCCACGCTCGCGGCCAGGGTGTTGATCGGCCACTCGCGGGTGCGCGTACCTTCCGGAAACAGCAGCAGCACGCAGCCCGGCTGATGCAAATGCGCCACGGACTCCTTGATGATCTGCCGCGGCGACTCGTTCGGCACGTAGCGCGCGAGGCGCGAGCCGGCGCCGAGAAAAACGTTCCTCATCAATTCCGCCTTCATGACGCACACGATGTCGGGATGTCGCGTGAGGATCAGCAGCGCATCGATGAGCGATGGATGGTTCGGCGCGAGAATCAGCGACGGGCCGCCGCGCAGCGAGTCGAGGGCGGAGAGGTCCAGATGATACGTGCGGGTGACGGAAAGCGACCACGCATAGAGGCGGAAGCCGTACATGATTCCGCGGCGCCCCACCTTTTTCCCGAGGTGCGGCGGCAGTAGATAATAAAGCGGCAGCGCGAACACCGACCAGGTGAGACAGATGAGTCCCAGCAAGGCGAGGGAGCTGTAGAGCGCGAAGTACTCGTAGGCGATTTTGAAAAAGCGCGGCACCCCGCCCTCAGACCGTCGGCAACTCTGCCTCTTCGGGGCGGAATTTGACGCTCGGGAATCTATCGCGCTCGGGAGATGTCAAAGGGGCGTCTCCGTGACCAGGATGCGAAGCTTATCGTGCCGTTAAACACGGGTTCAATGTCTGTAAGATATCAGTCATGCACATTTTGATCGTCGAAGATGACGAGGTAGCGCGCGATTATTTGGCGAAAGCGCTGCGGGAAGTGGGGCATACGGTGGACGTGGCGGGCGATGGCCTGGCGGGTCTGCACATGGCCTCGTCGATCGCCATCGACGTCGCCATCGTCGACCGGATGCTTCCCAAGCTCGACGGCCTCGCCCTGGTACAGTCGCTGCGGGCGACCGGGCGCAAGCTCCCTGTGCTCATTCTGAGCGCGCTCGGCGAGGTGGACGACCGCATCACGGGATTGCGGGCGGGCGGAGACGACTATCTCACCAAGCCCTATCACGTTGCGGAATTGCTCGCGCGACTCGACGCGCTCGCCCGGCGCGGCGAGTCGGGCAACGCCGAGACTCACTCCAAGCTCAAACTCGCCGACCTCGAGCTCGACCGCATGACGCGGCGGGTGATGCGCAACGGCAAGAAGATTGAGCTCACTGCGCGGGAGTTCCAGCTGCTCGAGTTCATGATGCGGCATAGCGGCCAGGTGGTCACCCGCACCATGCTCCTCGAGGGCGTGTGGGATTATCACTTCGATCCGCAGACCAACGTGATCGACGTGCACATCAGCCGGCTGCGCCAGGCCATCGACAAGGGTTTCGACAAGCCGCTGCTGCACACGGTGCGCGGCGCGGGCTACAGCCTGCGCGAAGACGAATAGTGGACGCCCAGCCGCGACGGGTCGCAGGCCCCGATCAGCGCTTCATCGGCATCCTCGATACTTCCCCGTTTCGCGTCGCCATCGTCTATTCCATCGTGTTCGCCTGCGGTGCGGCTCTCTTGCTCGGCATCGTCGACTTCGCGGTGTCGCGCGTGGTCGATCGGAGCAGCGACGATCTCATCGACGCCGAAGTGCAGGGGCTGCGCGAGCAGGTGCTCGTTCTGTCGCGCAGCGATTTCATCGAGCTCGTCGAGCAGCGCTCCCAGGACCAGGATGTGCGCGGCGCCGTCTATCTCATGGTGGATCCGCAACTGCGCCCGGTCGCCGGCAATGTTCCGGCGTGGCCCAAGTCGGAGTCCGATGACGGCAAGTGGATCCAGTTCAAGGCGGCGGTGCCGTTCGGCGAGGAGATGCGCGACCACGAGATGCGCGCGCGCCGGTTCAAGCTGCCCGGCGGCTACAACATGCTCGTGGGGCACGACGTGCAGGAGCGCCAGGATGTCAAGAATCTGATGATGCGCGGCCTCATCGCAGCGGTCGCGCTGACGCTGCTGCTCGGACTCGGCGGCGGTTTCTGGATGGGCCGGCGCATTCTCAGACAAGCCGGCGCCATCTCGGCGGTGGCGACGCAGATCATGCGCGGCGATCTGTCGCAGCGGTTGCCGGTGCGCGACGCGGACGATGAGATCAACACGCTCGCCCGCGAGTTCAACACCATGCTCGACCGTATCGAGCAGCTCACCCTCGGCATGCGCACCGTGCTCGATAGTGCAGCCCACGATCTGCGCACCCCGTTGAACCGGCTGCAGGCCACCGCCGAGGGTGCCATGGGCCAGGTAACCGCCGGATCACCCGAGCGCCGCGTGCTCGAGCGGGTCACGAACGAGGTGGACCACATGCGTGCGACGCTCGATGCGTTGCTGCGCATCGCGCTCGCCGAGACCGGGACCGTGGCGCGCGAGCCGGTGGATCTTTCCGAGTTGGTCGCGAGCATGGTCGAGCTGTACGCGCCGGTGAGCGAGGAGCGCGGCATTGCTCTGGAAAGCGCCGTGGCGAGCGGCGCGCAGGTGCAGGGAAGCCGGCAGCTGCTCGCGCAGGCGCTCGCGAATCTGCTCGACAATGCCATCAAGTTCACCCCCGACGGCGGCCATATCCGCGTGCTCCTCAAGTCACAATCGGCAGGACCGGAGGTCATCGTCGAGGACGACGGTCCGGGCATTCCGGCGGACAAGCGCGAGGTCGTCCTCGGCCGGCGCGTGCGTCTGGACGAGGCGCGCAACGTGCCGGGGTCCGGGCTCGGCCTCTCCCTCGTGGCCGCGGTCACCAAGCTGCACGGTGCGCGCCTGACTCTGGCCGATGCCGCGCCCGGCCTGCGCGTGTCGCTCCAGTTTTAGCCCCTCCGAGCGTCAAATTCCTGGCGCAAACCGGGTAACCGGCGCCGGCGCACGCCCGCGCGGGCACGAGCCAGCGCTCGGCGAATCCGCAAGGCACTGAAAAATAAGGGTGCCCGAGTCTCGCGATCCCGTGGCACAGAACTTGCTCCACTCAGCCAGGCACTTACGCCGCACGAGGAATGCCATGGCCGATGACGCCGAAGAGACTCGACCCCCACCGCCGCAAAAATCGGGTGGTGGTCTGTTCATGAATGCCATCGTCGTTTTCGTGATGGCGCTGCTCGCGGTCATCGTGGGCGGCTTTGTCAACGCGAAACTGCATCCGCTTCCCGACCTCAAGATGAGCAAGGACGGGCTTATCACTGCCGTCGCGCCCGCGGCGGGCGCCTCCGCCGAGGGCGGTGAAGGCGGTGGCGCCAAGAGCGCCTTCTATTACGCCTTCGACCCGCCGATGGTGGTGAATTTCGAGGACGGCTCGGTGGTGAGGTTCCTGCAGATCAGCATGGAAGTGATGGCCCACGACCAGAAGTCGATCGACAGCGTGCAGAAGAACATGCCTTTGATCCGCAACAACTTGCTGCTCCTCATGAGCAACCGCAACTACCAATCCCTCATGTCGCGCGAGGGCAAGGACAAGCTGCGCGAGGAGGCGCTCGCCGAGATTCGCGACGTACAGAAGAAGCAGGGCGGCGGAGACGTCGACGACCTGCTGTTCACCAGTTTCGTGGTGCAGTGATGGCGACGGCCGATGCGCCGGCCGGCGCGAACGACATCTCCGCGGAAGAGGTGTCCGCCCTGCTGGAGAAGCAGGAACCGGAAGCGGTGCGGCCGTTCGATTTCTCGGCGCAACGTATCAACCGCACTCAGCTGCCGATGTTGCAGACCATTGCCAGAAGCTTCGCGCCCCGTGCCGCGGGCACTCTGTCGGGTCTCATCGGGCGGGACGCCGCGGTCGAGTTCACCTCGATCGAGTCGATCCGCGTGGCCGACCTGCAAGCCGCGCTCCCCACACCGGGGATCGTAGCGGCCGTGCGCCTCAAGCCGCTTGCCGGACTTGCCTTCATCAGTGTTCAGCCGGGCTTGTTGGTTGCGCTGCTCGATGCGTTCTTCGGCGGATCGGGCCGGCCCGCCGCGGACATGCAGGCGGCCGTCTCGGCAGCGGCGCAACGCTTCCTCACGCTCTTGCTGAAGAGCTTTGCCCCGGATTTCACGGCCGCCTGGACGGTGGTATCTCCGTTGGAGCTCGAGCTCGCGAAGCTCGAGACCAATCCGCGGCTCGTGCCGCTCGGCTCGGCTCAGGATTCGCTGATCGTGGTCCGTTTCACCTGCGAGCTCGGCGCACGCAGCGGCACGATCGACTGGATGCTGCCCGATTCGCAGCTCTCTCCCATCCGCGAGGCGCTTGCCTCCGACGGCGGGAAGGCGCCGGCGCGCAAGCAAGAAGCTTGGGGCCCGACGCTGTCCGCGGCGCTGCACGAGGTCGAGATCGAGATCCATGCGGTGCTCGGCCAGGCCCGGCTCAGTTTGCGCGACCTTGTGAGCCTCGCTCCGGGCGACATCATTCCCATCGAGACTCCGCAGGACGTGACGCTGCTGGTCGGCGATGTACCGCTGCGGCATGGCCGGTTCGGCGTCTCGCAGGGGCGAAATGCATTGAAGATTCTTCCCGGAGGTTCTGCATGAGTGTTCCCGATCCCAAGGCGGCCCCTGTGGCACGCGCCCAGTTCAACGATCTCGGCCCGAAGGGCGCCGCGGCGGCCGGTCAGGAGATGAACCTGAACGTGATCCTCGACGTAGCGGTCACGCTCTCGCTCGAAGTGGGACGCGCGCGTATGTCGATACGCGAGCTGCTGCAACTCGCCCCGGGCGCGATCGTGGAGCTCGATCGAGCGGCTACCGAGCCGCTGGATGTGCTCGTGAATGGGGTCCGCATCGCGCGCGGCGAGGTGGTGGTGGTCAACGACAAGTTCGGCATCCGCCTCACCGACGTCGTCAGCGCGACCGAGCGGATGGAACAAGCCCGGTGAATGGCCTGGTTCAACCCGCCTCTCCGGTGTCGGCGGGTAGCGTCGCGCAGCTCGCTTTGAGCCTGGCGGCGATCATCGCTCTGATCCTGGCGGTGAGCTGGGTGCTGAAGCGGCTGAAGCTCGGCACGGTCCGCGGCCGGGGCGAAATCGCCGTCATCGATCAGCTCTCTCTCGGACCGCGCGAACGCATCGTGCTGGTGCGCGTCGGCGAGTCCCAAGTGCTGGTCGGCGTCAGCGCGGGTGGTCTGGTGGGGCTCACCCCCCTCGCCGCGCCCATCGCGATCAAGAGCCCGCCCGATTCGGCAGACTTCGCCGACCGTTTGCGCGAATTCATGAAACGCCCCGGGCGCGGGCCGTGAGCGCGCGCATCCCGCGGGCGGGGCTCATAGCGCTGAGCCTCGCGTGTTTGCCCGCGGCCGCGGCGCTCGCCGATCCGAGCCTGCCGGCGCTCGCCATCAAATCCGGCACGGACGGCGTGCAGACTTACTCGCTCACCTTCCAGGTCTTGATCCTGATGACGGTGCTGACACTGCTGCCCGCGATCCTGCTCGCGATGACGGCGTTCACCCGCATCATCATCGTGCTCTCGATCCTGCGCCAGGCGCTCGGCATGGCGACCACGCCGTCCAACCAGGTGCTCACGGGCCTCGCCCTCTTTCTCACGCTCTTCGTGATGAGCGCGACCCTGGACCAGTCCTACAGCAACGGCATCAAACCCTATATGGACGGTCAGCTCGCCGGCGACGTGGCCATCACCCGCACCGTCCAGCCGCTCAAGAAATTCATGCTCGCACAGGCGCGCGAGAACGATCTGCAGCTCTTCACGAAGCTTTCCGGCAGGGAACAGTTCGCGAACCCCGACGAGGTGCCTCTCAGCGTGCTCGTGCCGACGTTCCTCACCAGTGAACTGAAGACGGCGTTCGAGATCGGTTTCATGGTGTTCATTCCCTTCCTGGTGATCGACCTCGTGGTCGCGAGCGTGTTGATGTCGATGGGCATGATGATGCTCTCGCCCGTGCTCGTGTCGCTGCCCTTCAAGATCATGTTGTTCGTGGTGGTCGACGGCTGGACGCTGCTCATCGGCACCTTGGCAGGGAGCTTTCACCGATGACGCCCGAGACCGTCATGGACCTGGCGCACAGCACCCTCACGGTGACCGCGATGATTGCCGCGCCGCTCCTGCTCACCGCGCTCGTGACCGGTCTTCTCATCGGCATGTTGCAGGCCGCGACGCAAATCAACGAGGCGACTTTGAGCTTCATTCCGAAGCTCCTGGTCCTGGTGCTGGCGCTGTTCATCACCGGACCCTGGATTCTGCGGGTGCTCATCGATTTCACTCACAACCTCTACGCCGGCATTCCGGCCATGATCGGCTGAGCGCGCGATGCAGCCCGTCCTGGTCAACGTCTCCGACATTTCGCAGTGGGTGGCGCGCCTGTGGTGGCCGGTGCTGCGGGTCGGCGGCTTCGTCGCGAGCGCGCCGGTGGCGAGCGAGGCCACGATTCCGGGCCCGGTGAAGATCGCGCTCTCGCTCGGACTCGCCTTCATCTTGGGACCGCTCGCGCCGGTACCGGCGAATCTCTCGGTCTTCTCCGGAGCGGGCATGCTCGCTGCCGTCCAAGAAGTCTTCATCGGTATCGCCATCGGGATGGTGATGCGGCTCGCTTTCGAGGCTCTGACTTTCGCCGGCCAGAGCATCTCCATGACCATGGGCCTCGGCTTCGCGAGCCTGGTGGATCCGGCGCACGGCGCCGAGACCCCGGTGCTCGGGCAGCTGTTCACGATATTCGGCACGCTCACCTATCTCGCGGTCAACGGGCATCTCGCCCTGATCGGCGCCCTCGCCGTGAGCTTCAGGACCCTGCCCATCGGCGGCCCGAACGTCGATCGAAACCTGCTCTGGTCGCTCGCGGTGTGGGGCGCGCGGGTGTTCGAGACGGGACTGCTGATCGCGCTGCCGGCCGTGATCGCTCTGGTGATCGTCAATCTAGCGATCGGCGTGGTCACACGCGCCGCACCTCAGCTGAATCTCTTCGGCATCGGCTTCACGATCACCTTGATCGCCGGTTTTCTCGTGCTCATCGTCGGCCTGGATGGGCTCATGGTGGGCATCTCGAGTCTCATCGACAGTGCGCTCGCCGCAGCGGCGGATCTCGTGGCAGTACATCCTGCAGGGGCGCGCTGATGGCCGAGGAAGCAGAACAGGGCGGCGAACGAACCGAAGAACCTTCTCAACGGCGCCTGCAGGAGGCGCGCGAGCACGGCCAGGTACCTCGTTCGCGGGAGCTCACGACCTTCGCCACGATGATCGGCGGCAGTGTCGCGCTGGTCATGACGGGATCGGCGCTCGGCGGCCGCATGAGCGAGATCATGCGCCGCTGCATGGCGGTCGATCCGCAGAGCCTCGACGACTCCCGTTCCATGTTTTCCGCGCTCGGCGGCGCGGCGACTCTCGCGCTTTCGGGCCTGCTGCCGATCTTCGGGACGCTCGTAGTCCTGGTGCTGCTTGCCTCGGTCGCTCTCGGCGGATGGAACTTCGCGCCTGCTGCGCTCGTACCGGACTTCAACCGCCTCAGCCCGCTCGAAGGCGTGAAGCGTCTCCTCGGTCTGCGCGGGCTCACCGAGCTCGGCAAGGCGTTGCTCAAATTCGCCGTGGTGGGCGGCGTGTGCGCCGGTGTGGTGGCGTGGTTGTTCGGCGACGTGCTCGCACTCGGGCGCATGGCGCCGCGCGCGGCCATCGGGCGCGGCACGGGGCTTCTCTCCTGGGCATTCGTGTGGCTCTGCTCTTCGCTCTCCCTGGTGGCGATCGTCGACGTGCCACTGCAGCTTTTTCAATTCAAGCGCACCTTGCGCATGACTCGCCAGGAGTTGCGCGATGAGCACAAGGAGCACGACGGCAGCCCGCAGACCAAGCAGCGCATCCGCCAGATGCAACAGGCGCAAGCGCGCCGTCGCATGATGCACAAGATACCGACCGCGGATGTCGTGATCGTCAACCCGACGCACTTCGCGGTGGCATTGAAGTACGAGCCGAAGAGCATGCGCGCGCCGCAGGTGGTCGCGAAGGGCGCCGACCTGGTCGCCCAGAACATCCGCCGCATCGCCGAGGAGCACCGCGTGCCGATCTTCGAATCGCCGCGGCTCGCGCGCGCGCTGTACAAATCCACCGACCTCAACCGCGAAATTCCCGCCGGCCTGTACATGGCGGTCGCGCAGGTTCTTTCCTATATCTTCCGGGTCCGTACCTTGAATCCCACCGCCGCGGCGCGCATGGCCCGGCCGGACCCGAAACTCGGCGATGAGTACGCCGACGTATGAACCGTCTAGCCGGCATCCTGGGAGAGTTCGCGCGCAACGGATTGGGCGTGCCGGTCCTTGTCATGGTGATCCTCGCCATGATGGTGCTGCCGCTGCCGGCGTTTCTGCTCGACGTGCTGTTCACGTTCAACATCTCGCTGTCGTTGATGGTGCTGCTTGCGGTGATCTACGTGCGCCGCGCGCTCGAGTTCGCGAGCTTCCCCACCGTGCTCCTCGGTGCAACGCTGCTGCGCCTCGGTCTCAACGTCGCCTCCACCCGCGTCGTGCTCATCAGAGGTCACACCGGCGCACACGCCGCCGGCCACGTGATCGCCGCCTTCGGTCAATTCGTGGTGGGCGGCAACTACGCCGTGGGCATGGTGGTGTTCACGGTGCTCGTGATCATCAACTTCGTCGTGATCACCAAGGGCGCGGGGCGAATCTCCGAGGTGAGCGCACGCTTTACCCTGGATGCGATGCCCGGCCGGCAGATGGCCATCGACGCCGACTTGAACGCCGGCATCATCACGCAAGCCGAGGCGATCGTGCGCCGCCAGGAGGTGCGCGAGGAGGCGGATTTCTACGGTGCGATGGACGGCGCGAGCAAATTCGTGCGCGGCGACGCAATCGCCGGCATCCTGATCGTGTTCATCAATCTGTTCGGCGGCATCCTCATCGGCGCCATGCAGCACGGCATGTCGCTGTCCGATGCGGGGCATACCTATGCGCTCCTGACCATCGGCGACGGATTGGTGGCGCAGATACCTGCGCTGCTCTTGTCCGTAGCCGTCGCCATCCTGGTGACGCGCGTATCGCGACCGCACGACATGAGCCAACAGATCATGAGCCAGGTGTTCGGCCATGCGCGCGCGCTCGGTGTCACGGCGGGAATTCTGACGTTGCTCGGCATCATCCCCGGCATGCCGAACTTCGTGTTCCTGGCCATGGCGGCCGCGTGCGCCGCCGGCGCTTTCGCCACCGCCAAGCGACGCGACGCCGAGAAGGCCGCCGCGGCGGCACCGCCCAAGCCCGCACCGGCCGTGCCCAACGAGCAGCGCGAGCTCTCGTGGGACGACGTCGAAGCCGTGGACGCCGTGGGGCTCGAGGTGGGCTACCGCCTGATTCCCCTCGTCGACCGCGCCCAAGGCGGGGAGCTCATGGGCCGCATCAAGGGCGTGCGCAAGAAGCTGTCGGAGGAGATCGGCTTTCTGGTGCAGCCGGTGCATATCCGCGACAACCTCGAGCTCGGTCCCAACTCTTATCGCATCACCGTGCTCGGTGCGCCGGTGGGCGAATCCGAGGTCTTCCCCGACCGCGAGCTCGCCATCAATCCCGGCCAGGTCTCGGGCACCCTCCCCGGATCCGCGACCAAGGACCCCGCGTTCGGCCTCGATGCGGTGTGGATCGACAAGACACGGCGCGACCAGGCGCAAGCGCAGGGCTACACGGTCGTCGACGCGGGCAGCGTCATTGCCACCCATTTGAGCCATTTACTGCAGTCGCATGCGCACGAGCTGCTCGGCCACGAGGAAGTGCAGCAGCTCTTGAACCGGCTCGGCAAGAGCGCGCCGAAGCTCGTCGAGGATCTGGTGCCGAAGATCCTGCCTATGAGCGTGGTCGTGAAGGTGATGCAGCTGCTGCTGCTCGAGCGCGTGCCCATCCGCAACGTGCGCACCATCTGCGAGACCCTCGCGGAGCTGGCACCGAAAACCCAGGATCCCGCGGTGCTGGTGGCGGCGGTGCGCGTCGCCTTGGGGCGCAGCATCGTGCAGAACATCGGCGGCCTGCGCGAAGAGCTGCCCGTCATCACGCTCGATCCCTCGCTCGAGCAAGTGCTGCAGGACTCGATGTCGGGCGGCGCGGATGCGCCGGGCTTCGAGCCGGGCCTCGCCGACAAGATCCAGCAGACGCTCATCGACCGAACGCGCAAGCAAGAGGCCGCAGGCGAGCCCGCAGTGCTGTTGGTCGCGCCGAAGATCCGGCCGTGGGTCGCCCGTCTGATGCGCTATGCGAGCCCGACGCTGTCGGTGCTTGCGTACAACGAAATTCCGGAGAGCCGTCGGATCCGCGTGGTCTCGGCGGTCGGACGCTGATGAGTCGGACTCATGGAGGTCGATGTGAAGATTAAGCGTTACATGGCGCCCAGCATGCGGGCGGCCCTCGATCAGGTACGCGCAGAGCAAGGGGAGGATGCAGTGATCCTGTCGAGCCGCCGGGTCAAGGAGGGCATCGAGGTGATCGCCGCCGTCGATTACGACGAAGCGCTCATGGCGGGCGCCGCCCGGCAATACTCGATCTCAACGGGCGCCGCTGCGCTGGCCGCAGCCGCGCCGCCTGAGCCGCCGGCTCCGCGCGCACCCCAAGCTCCAAGCACTGCGCCGGCTCGTCCCGCGGCTTCCCCGCCGGTGCGCCCGACTGCGCCGGCGCCCGCGGCGATCGTGCGGCCGCTGTCGGCCCCCCCGCCGGCGGCCGATGAGACCCGTCGCGGGTTCGCGAGCATGCAGCGCGAGATCAAGGATCTGCGCAGGCTGCTCGAGAGTGAGCTTGCGCACATCTCCTGGAACGACAAACGCCTGCGCGAGCCGTTGCGGGCGCGGGTGCTCGAGGATCTGTCGTCGATGGATATCGCACCCGACGTCGCCGCGAGGCTTGCCACGCTCACGCCCAGGCGTACCAATCTGGGCGACGCGTCCAACATTCCGATGGCGCTGCTGCTCAAGCATCTGCCGGTGGTCGATAAGCTGAGCACGGTGAACCCGGGGGTATTCGCCCTGGTGGGCCCCACGGGCGCCGGCAAGACCACCACCATCGCCAAGCTCGCCGCGCGCTGGACCATGCGCTACGGCAGTCAGGACCTTGCGCTGGTGAGCACGGATGCCTATCGCATCGGCGCGCGCGAGCAGCTCATGACGTATGCGCGCATTCTCGGCGCCTCGGTGCACTCGGCCAACAGCGGCCAGGAGCTCGCCCGCGTCCTCGAGGGCCTGAAGTCGAAGAAGCTCGTGTTGATCGACACCGCCGGCATGGGACCGCGCGATGTGCGTCTCAGCGAGCAGCTCACGGCACTCGCGCAAGGCGCGACAGGTGCGCAGTTCCTGCTCGCGCTGCCCGCGCAGGGCGAGGGGCTCGCGCTCGAGGAGATCATCCGCGCGTTCGCGCAGGTCAAACCGACGGCCTGCATCATCACCAAGCTCGATGAGGCGGCGAGCCTCGGTGCGGTGATTTCGACGACGCTGCGTCACAAGCTCAAGATCGCCTATCTCTGCAATGGGCAACGGGTGCCGGAGGATGTGCACTCGGCCCATCAGCGCCGTGTCTGGCTGGTGCGCGCCGCGCACACGCTCACACGGCGCGCCCCCCGGCCCCACGACGATACTTACTATGCCCGCAACTTCGGACGAGCCACCGCCCATGCGTGACGATCGACTCAATAACACTCAGGCCGAAAGGCTGCGCGAGCTCAACTCCTCGCGGCCGGTCAAGGTGATCGCCGTGACGGGCGGCAAGGGCGGCGTCGGCAAAACGACGGTCTCGACCAATCTGGCCGTATCCATCGCGGCAGCGGGACGCGACGTGATGCTGGTCGATGCCGATCTCGGTCTCGCCAACGTAGACGTGCTCCTCGGCCTGCACACCCGCTTTCATCTCGGGCACGTGGTGACCGGCCAATGCACCCTCGAGGACGCGATCGTCACCGGCCCCCACGGCCTGCAGATCGTGCCCGCCGCGTCCGGCTTCCGGCATATGGCGAGCCTCTCCGCTGCCGAGCACGCCGGGATCATCCGCGCGTTCAGTGATCTGTACCACCGGGTCGAGGTGCTGATAGTCGACACGGCAGCGGGTCTGTCCGACAGCGTGCTGACCTTCAGCCGCGCCGCGCACCACGTGCTGATCGTGGTCTGCGACGAGCCCGCTTCGATCACCGACGCCTACGCCCTGATCAAGGTGCTGAGCCGCGAGCACGGTGTGCAGCGCTTTCAGATTCTCGCCAATCAGACGCGGCGCTCGGGCGAAGGACCTGCGCTGTACGACAAGATTTCGCGCGTCTGTGATCGATTTCTCAATGTCACCCTCGAGTTCGCCGGATCCGTACCGTATGACGATTACCTGCGCAGGGCTGTGCAGCGCCAGACGGCGGTCGTGGAGGCGTATCCCGCTTCTATTTCGTCCATTGCACTCAAGAATCTCGCCTCGAAGGCCGATAAGTGGTCTGCGCCGCAAGGTGCGCGAGGCCACCTGGAGTTCTTCGTTGAACGAATGGTGGGGGCCCGGGTAGGGGCTGCAACGGTATTGCAATGAGAGCAAGCACACAGTACTCAAATTCCCGCAGGCGGACGCCGCGCCCCGCGGTGGACGCGGCGTTCGATGAATTGCCCAATCAAGAGCTGGTGCTGAAGCACGCGGATCTGGTCAAGCGCATTGCCTATCATTTGGTGAGCCGGATGCCGCCCAATGTCGAGGTGGACGATCTCATCCAATCCGGCATGATCGGCCTGCTCGACGCGGCCAAGCACTACTCGCCCGACAAGGGCGCGAACTTCGAGACCTACGCGGGCATCAGGATCCGCGGCGCGATGCTCGACGAGGTGCGCAAGTCCGATTGGACGCCGCGCTCGGTGCACCGAAACATGCGCGAGATGGCGGAAGTGGTGCGCAAGATCGAGAACGCCAAGGGCCACGATGCGACGCCCACGGACATCGCCGAGGCGCTGGGCGTTTCCATGGAGGAGTATCACCGGCTGGTGCAGGACGCGGCGAGCTGCCGTCTGTTCAGTTTCGATCAAGTGAGCTCGGGCGAGGACGAGTCGAGCCCGGCGGATCACACGCGCGACGAGGGGCCCGGACCGTTCGATCACCTCGAGGAAGCGGGCTTTCGCGATGCGCTCGCCGCCGCAATCAACGGGTTGCCCGAGCGCGAGAAGCTCGTGCTATCCCTCTATTACGACGAGGACATGAATCTGCGGGAAATCGGCGAGGTGCTCGAGGTGTCCGAATCGCGCGTGTGCCAGATCCACGGGCAGGCGCTCGTGCGCGTGCGCGCCCGGCTCACGGAGTGGCTGACGCCCGCTTGAGCTCATGGACATACTGAGCATCATCGGCATTGTCTTGGGCCTGATCGCGATCATCGGCGGCGCGATCCTGAAAGGCTCGAGCGCCGGTGCGCTCGTCGGCAGCGCCGCGTTCGTGATCGTGGTGATGGGCACCCTCGCTGCGAGCCTGGTGCAGACGCCGATGTCCACGTTCCTGCGCGCCTGGAAAATCATCTCGTGGGTGTTCAAGCCGCCCGCGGCCGATCCGACGGCGATGATCGAGAAGATCGTCGAGTGGAGCAACGTCGCCCGCAAGCAGGGCCTGCTCGGGCTCGAGCCCGCAGTCGAGCAGGAGAAGGACGAGTTCCTGAAGAAGGGACTGCAGTCGCTGGTGGACGGCGGCGAGCCCGAGGCGATCCGCTCCAGCATGGAGATCGAGCTCGACACCATGGAGCATTTCGATACGCAGGCGGCCAAGGTGTTCGAGTCCATGGGCATTTACTCGCCGACGCTCGGCATCATCGGCGCCGTCATGGGGCTCATGGCGGTGATGCAAAATCTCAACGATCCCTCCAAGCTCGGACACGGTATCGCGGCCGCCTTCGTGGCCACCATCTACGGCATCGCCTTTGCGAACCTGTTGTTCCTGCCGATGAGCAACAAGCTCAAAGCGGTGATTCACGGTCAGATGCAGGTGCGCACCATGGTGATCGAGGGCCTCATCGCCATCGCGCAGGGCGAGAACCCGCGCAACATCGAGTCGAAGCTCCAGGGTTATTTCCACCACTAGCCGAACGGCTGGTGTCGACGGCAGCATGGCGCGCAAAAAAAAGCACGAGGAACATGCGAACCACGAGGCCTGGGCCATACCCTACGGCGACCTCGTCACGCTGCTGTTCGCCTTGTTCACCGTCATGTACGCCATGTCTTCGGTCAACGAGGGCAAATTCCGCGTGTTGTCCGATTCGCTCATCGCGGCATTTCACGGGGCGCCGAAGAGCTTGCAGCCCGTCAACATCGGCGAAAAGGAGCCGGGCAAGGGTGGTGAGAAGCCCCTGAGCGGGATACAGCCCACGGTGTTCATAAAGATCAAGGAGCAAGGGCCCCCCGGGGAGGGCCGCTCGCCGCGCGATCCCGATGTTCCCAAAGCGCCCGACCCACAGGCTTCGCCCGCGGCGCTGATTCGCATGGAGCGCGAGGTGCAGAACGCGATGCAGGGGTTGATCGACGCCAAGCTCGTGACAGTCCGCCGCGAGAGCCTCTGGCTGGAGATCGAGATCAACACCGACATTTTATTCGCGAGCGGTGTGTCGGATTTCTCGCCCGCCGCCGCGACAGTGCTCGACAAGCTCGCGGATGTGCTCAAGCCGTTTCCAAATCCCGTCCGCGTCGAAGGCCACACCGACAATCGGCCGATCAAGACAAGCGCCTATCCGTCCAACTGGGAGCTCTCGGCGGCGCGGGCGGCGAGCGTCGTGCACGAATTCACCAAAGTCGGACTCGATCCGCTGCGTCTCGAGATCGTCGGCTTCGGTGAGTTCCACCCGCGTCAGGCCAACGATACCGCCGAGGGGCGCAATGCCAACCGTCGGGTAGCGATCCTGGTGCTCGAGGCGGTGGCGCCCGGCGATCCGGTGGTCGCGCGCAGCTCCGCACCGATCCCTGGGGACGCCTCACCGGGCATCGTCACGGCGGATGCTTCGGATGCGGCAAATCGGCTACTATGGCGTGTGCCGCCCGCGGATCTTGGCAAGACCGTGCTGGTCAAGGATCATGCCGATGCGGCGCCGGCAGCGCCGGCGCCCGTCGAAGCAGCGGCGCTGAAGGAAACGGCAACCGCGGCCAAGGAGACGGTGGGGCAGGCCGAGGCGGTGGCCGCGCCCACGGATTCATCAAGCCCGCCGCCGAGCCAATGAGGGAAATCACTCATGAGCGAAGTTGATCGGCTGAGCAATTCAGGTCTTTATCCGGCCTTGCCGATTGCCGACAAGCGCAGTCGCAAGGATGGCTCCGGGGGACAGCCCACCGCCGACGGGAAGAGTCCCGGCAAGCCGCCCGCACCAGAGGCGCCCGAGACCCGCGACCCGGCGCGCCCGCCGAAATCGCTGATCGACGACTACGCCTGAAAAGGGCGAGCCGCCCGGCCGCGGCGCCGTGTCCGACATTGCACACGATACGTGGATGATTTGCCGGCACCGGTTTCCGGCCACGGGCGAGAGCGCCGTGATCACGGTCAACACGACGCTCGCGCAACGCCTGCGCTTTGCCGAGTATCCCTTCCACGTGTCTGTCGCGATCGGCGCCGCGCCATACGCGCTCGATGCATCCGGACGCATCAATGCCCACGAAAGCCTGCATCTGCTGCATCTGAGCCGCGTGATCCGCGAGCACGTCGAGTGTGAGGATCAGCATCTGATGGCCATCGTGCACGGCGCGGGCGCGCGCACGCTCGAGTTCCATGCCCACGACGGCGAAGCCATCGCACGCCGTTTGACGGCATTGAGGCAGGAGAAAACCTGGGATCGACCGTGGACCTTCACGGTACGGCCGGATCCGGCCGGCAAACTCTCGGCGGGGTGGCGCACCATCGTCGAGGCCTCCGCGGAGCATCACCTCTCCGTGACTGTCCCGCAGGGGAGCGTGGATCATCATCACTTTTTGTTCTGACGATTAACCCCGAGTCAAAGGAAATCCGCGATGTATCGACGATCGGCATGGCTTCCGGTGCTCGTTCTTCTCGCCTCGCCGCTGCGCAGCTTCGCTGCCGCGCCGTGGATCGAGGAAAGCAACCACTACACTCAAATGCTGGTCGACGTGCACTTGCGGCACTCCCCTGAGTACGGATCCTCGCAGGGACTTGCCGAGTACGACACTCGCATCGCGGTGCCGACGCTTGCCGACGAGCTCGCCCAGCGCGCCGAGCGGGATGCCGTCATCGCCCAGATCAAGGCGCGGCTGCCGCTCGAGAAGGACCGCAAGGTCGCCGAGGACATGCAGATCCTCATTCACGCCATCGACCTCGACGATCGCGAACTCGACCTGCAGATCCGCCTCGATGTGCCCTTCATCAATGCCAGTGAACGAGTTTTTCGCGGCCTCAAGGTTTTGCTGGATGACCAGGTGTCCGCGGAACGCCGCCCCGCCGCTGTGATCCGGCTCAGGAAGTACGCCGGCGTCGAGCCGGGCTTCGTGCCCGTCACGCGGCTCTACAAAGAGCGTGTCGAGCAGCAGATGGCCAAGCCCGGGATGACCTATCCCTCCAAGGGCGAGCTCGAAACCGAGCTCGGGCGCGACTCGAACTATATCGAGGGCATCGCCGCGCTCTTCAAGAAGTATCAGCTGACCGGCTGGGAGGACGCGTACGCGCAGCTGAAGACTCAGCTCGCCGATTACGACGCCTGGGTCAGAAGCGATGTGCTGCCGAAGGCGCGCACGGACTTTCGCCTGCCCGCTGAGGAATACACACTCGCCTTCGAGCAGTACGGCGTCGACCTCACGCCCGCCGACATCGCGGCGAAAGCGCACGCGGCTTTCAACGAATACCAGGCCGAGATGGCGCCGATCGCCGCGCGGATCGCGCGCGAGCGCAAGCTCCCCTCGAGCGATTACCGGGCCGTCATCACCGAGCTTAAAAAGACGCAGCTCACGGGTGATGCCATCCTGCCGTTCTATGAACGGCGCCTGAAGGACATCGAGGGCGTCATCGTCAAGCAGCAGATCGTGACGCTGCCCGATCGGCCGGCCATCATCCGCCTGGCGACGGCAGCCGAGACCGTGCAGCAGCCGGCGCCCCACATGAAGCCGCCGCCGCTGCTGCACAACACCGGACAGCGCGGCGAATTCATCCTGCCGCTCAACATACCGTCGGCAACCGGCGGCACCGAGGACAAGTACGACGACTTCACCTTCGATGCGGTCGCCTGGACCCTGACGGCACACGAGGCGCGTCCCGGCCACGAGCTGCAGTTCGACTCGATGGTCGAGCATGGCACCTCCATCGCCCGCGCCCAATACGCCTTCAACTCGACCAATGCCGAGGGCTGGGGGCTGTACTCGGAGTACTTGATCGAGCCCTACATGCCGCCCGAAGGACAGCTCATGTCGCTCGACCTGCGGTTGCTGCGGGCCGCGCGCGCGTTTCTCGATCCGGAGCTGCAGGCGGGCAAGATCCACCCCGAGGATGCGTACCGGGTGCTGCAGACGGACGTCGTGCTGTCGCACGCGTTCGCGACCGAGGAGGTCGAGCGGTTCACGTTCCGCGCGCCGGGACAGGCCAACAGTTATTTCTATGGGTACACGCGCCTGCTCGAGCTGCGCCGCGAGACCGAGAAGGCGCTGGGCAAGAAGTTCGATCAGAAGAAGTTCCACGACTTCATTCTGGCGCAGGGCTTGCTACCCCCCGATCTCATGCGCAAGGCGGTGCTCGAGGAGTTCGTGCCGGAACAAAAATCGGCCGGCGTCTAGCGCCCGCTTCCGATGACTGCGCGCGCCCGTCGGACGTGTCTCTGGGGAATCGCCCTCGCAATTTCGGCTGCGAGCGGGATCGGGGCTGCGCGCGCGCAGATGCCCGCGGAGGCGGCAGCGCCCGCGACGGTCGCTGTCGATGCGCGCGCCGCGCCGCGCGGCATCCTGTCGGCTCACCTCGAGCTGCCGGTGGCTGCCGGGCCGTTGACGCTCGTCTATCCCAAGTGGCTCCCGGGCGAGCACTCTCCCGCCGGCCCGCTGACCTCGCTCGGTGGGCTGCATTTCACGGCGGCCGGTCGCGAGCTGGCGTGGCGCCGCGACTCCGTCGACCTCTATGCGTTTCACCTGGAGGTGCCGTCCGGGGTGAGCCGGCTCGGCGTGGATCTCGAGATCGACACCTCGAGCGCGCCTGACGGGGTCGTGCAGGGCCACGAAACGCCGCGAGCGGCGACGGAGTCGCTGCTCATACTCGAATGGAATCAGCTCGTGCTGTATCCCGAAGGAGCCCGCGCCGACGACTTGCCTTACCGCGCCTCGGTGCGCCTGCCCGGAGGCTGGAAGTTTGCGAGTGCGCTTGAGACGGCGTCGAGCACGACCGACGGCGTCGAATTCGCCACGGTGTCGCTGACGGCGCTCGTCGATTCGACGCTGCTTGCCGGACGCTATATGCGTGACATCGCGCTCGGCGGCAGCCCGCCGGTGAGGCTGCACATCGCCGCCGATACGCCTTCGGCCCTCAATCTGTCGAGCGACACCGAGGCCCATTTTCGCGCGCTGGTGCGCGAGGCGGCGGCGCTCTTCGGCGCGACGCATTACGATCACTACGACTTCCTCTACGTGCTCACCGACCAGATCATGCCGGACGGAATCGAGCACCATCAGTCGAGCGACGATCGCTCGCCGCTCCGCACGCTGGTGGACGACTCCCTGCGGCGGGCGGAGGCGAATCTCTTGCCGCACGAGTACGTGCATTCCTGGAACGGCAAGTATCGACGTCCGCAGGGACTCGCGACGATCAATTACCAGGAGCCCATGCAGGGCGATTTGCTCTGGGTCTACGAGGGCTTGACCGAATATCTGGGTGATGTGCTCGCCGCTCGCAGCGGTCTGCTCACCGAGGAGGAACTGCGCGGTGAGCTGGCGCGAGACGCCGCGGCGATGCAATCGCACAGCGCGCGCACGTGGCGCTCCTTGCAGGACACCACCATATCCGCGCAGCTCCTTTATTTTCAATCGCGCAACTGGGCCGCGAGACTGCGTCACCAAGAAGACTTCTATCAGGAATCGGCCCTGCTCTGGCTCGAGGCCGACGCGCTCATCCGGCAGTCCTCGAAAGGGCATAAGAGTCTGGACGATTTCTGCAAGCTCTTTTACGGTCCGCCGAGCACCGGCCCCAAGGTGGTGTCCTATGATTTCGACGATGTGATCAAGGCGTTGTCCGCGGTTCAGCCCTACGACTGGGGCGGCTTCTGGACGGACCGGCTGAACCGACTGCGGCCGCAGGCACCGCTCGAAGGGCTACGGGCAGCGGGCTGGCGGCTCGAGATCAACGCGACGCCATCGATCATGCAGGCCGCGCACGAGGCAGACGATAAAGACCTCGATTTGCGCTACTCACTCGGATTCTTCGTGGATGACGAGCAGGCGACCATCGGCGATGTGATTCCAGGGTCTCCCGCCGACCTCGCCGGCGCTTCGCCCGGCAGTCGCGTGATCGCGCTGAACAGCTATCGCTGGTCCAAGGAATTGCTCCACGACACGCTGGCCGCGCCGGCCGATCCGTCGGGGGACGCCGGCCAGGGTAAGCTCACGCTGCTGGTGCAGAAAGACGACACCTTCAAGACGCTGGAGCTTCAGTATGCGGGCGGCGAGCGCTATCCGAATCTGGTCAGGGAACCCGGCAGCGCGGACTTACTCGCACACATCGCGCAGCCGCGGGCGCCCCTGCACGCGCCTTAGATCCGACAGCCTCGCGGCAGGCGCCCCGTGCTCCCGATCGTATTGACCGAAGCGGTGCGGGCAGCCGAGTTTGCGGCCGCGCGGGTGCTGTTCCAGGAATATGCCGACGGGCTCGGCGTCGATCTGTGTTTTCAGGGGTTCGAGGCCGAGCTTGACGGGATGCCCGAGATGTATGGCGCTCCCGAGGGGTGCTTGGTTCTGGCGCGCGCCGGTGATCGACTCGTCGGCTGCGGTGCGCTGCGCCGCCTCGTCGCAGCCGAGGTCTGCGAGATGAAGCGCCTGTATGTCCGAGCCGAGGCGCGCGGCACCGGTCTCGGACGAATTCTCGCCGAGAATCTCATCGCCAAAGGCCGATCGCTCGGCTACGCGAGCATGCGCCTCGACACGCTTGCGCGCATGAGCGCGGCGCGTCAGCTGTACCGCTCGCTGGGCTTTGTGGAGATCGGCGCGTATTACGACAATCCGCTGCCGAACGTCGTGTACATGGAGCTCGACCTGTTGGCAGGATGATTGGGCGGCCGTAACGCGGGGGCGCCGGCCGCGCTAGCGCGGCCGGCTGCGGCTCACTTGCGCGGCTCCTTGGCGGCAATTTCTTGTGCGGCCCGCTTCAAGATGTCTGCAACGCGCTCTTGTTCCTCGGCGGAGGCGTTCCACTTCTCGGCGACCGCCGACCTGATGGCATGACGCGCGCGGATCAAGCTCTTGGACCAGCCGGCTTCACCCAGCTCGTCTTGGCCCCCTTGCGCAGAGCGCATGATGCGGCGCATATGTTCCAGGCGCTCGCCTACGCGACTGAACTGCGCAAACAACGCCTCGGTTTCGTCGCGATGCTCCTCGAGGTAGGAGCGCCCCAGCTCCGTCAGCCGGTAGAGCTTGCGGGTTCCCTCGGTCTCGACCGTGGCGTGGCCGATTTCCTCCAGGTAAGTCAGCGCGGGGTAGACCATGCCGGGGCTTGGGACATAGAACCCCTTCGAGCGCTCCTCGAGCGCCTTGATTATTTCGTAGCCATGTCGCGGCTTTTCGGCGAGCAGCTCGAGGATGAGCAACTGCAAGTCGCCCGAGGCGAGTTTGCGGCCCATGCCGAAGCCACGGCCGCCGAGTTCTCCGCCGTCGGCGAACCAGCCGCCGAAGCGTCCGCGGCCGAAGCCTTTGCGCGAACCCCCAAAGAAATGAGGCTCATGGGAGTGATGATGATGGTGATGATGACGATGCATGAATTTCCTCCGAATCAACTGTCTTACAACCTATCGTAAGATAGTCTATGGCTATCGTACGATAGAGTCAAGAAAGCGGTCCCGGGGGCCGTTGGAGAGTCGTTACGCCGGTCGAGGGAGCCTTGCGGTCGACGCTCCCCGGCGCATCGAGTGCGGGCACGTTCGGCGTTGACACGGTGAGGCATACGTCCCACAATACGCGGCTCATTTTGAGGAGGGGTACCCAAGCGGCCAACGGGGGCAGACTGTAAATCTGCTGGCTTATGCCTTCGTAGGTTCGAATCCTACCCCCTCCACCAAGCGGGGTTGATTGAAGGGTACGGTGCCATTGGCTGTCGGCGTGTAAAAGCGGGTGTAGTTCAATGGTAGAACGTCAGCCTTCCAAGCTGATCACGTGGGTTCGATTCCCATCACCCGCTCCACTGGACGCGGGCCCACGTAGCTCAGTCGGTAGAGCACGTCCTTGGTAAGGACGAGGTCAGCGGTTCGATCCCGCTCGTGGGCTCCAATTTTTTAACTGAGAGGTACTTGCCGTGTCGAAGGGGAAGTTTGAGCGAACGAAGCCGCACGTAAACGTGGGGACGATTGGTCATGTGGATCATGGCAAGACGACTTTGACGGCAGCCTTGACGAAGGTGATGGCGGAGAAGTTTGGTGGCGAGTTCAAGGCGTACGATCAGATTGACAAGGCGCCGGAGGAGCGCGCGCGGGGTATTACGATTGCGACGGCGCACGTTGAGTACCAGAGCGAGAAGCGCCACTACGCGCACGTGGACTGTCCTGGGCACGCGGACTATGTGAAGAACATGATCACGGGGGCTGCGCAGATGGACGGGGCGATTTTGGTGGTATCGGCGGCGGATGGTCCGATGCCGCAGACGCGCGAGCACATCTTGCTGGCGCGCCAGGTGGGTGTGCCGTACATCGTGGTGTACCTGAACAAGGCGGACATGGTGGACGATGCGGAGTTGCTCGAGCTGGTGGAGCTTGAGGTGCGGGATTTGCTCTCGGTGTACAAGTTTCCCGGGGACAAGACCCCGATCGTGACGGGCTCGGCGTTGAAGGCGCTTGAGGGGGATGCGAGCGATATCGGGGTGCCCTCGGTGTTGAAGCTGGTGGCGGCGCTCGATGAGTACATTCCGGTGCCGAAGCGGGCGGTGGATGGGGCATTTTTGATGCCTGTTGAGGATGTGTTCTCGATTGCGGGCCGCGGCACGGTGGTGACGGGACGGATCGAGCGCGGGATTGTGAAGGTGAACGATGAGGTGGAGATCGTAGGGATACGGGCGACGCAGAAGACCACCTGCACGGGCGTTGAGATGTTCAGAAAGCTCTTGGATGAGGGCCAGGCGGGGGACAACGTGGGGGTATTGCTGCGCGGCACGAAGCGCGAGGAAGTCGAGCGCGGGCAAGTGTTGTGCAAGCCCGGGAGCATCAACCCGCATACGAAGTTCGAGGCCGAGGTGTATGTGCTGACCAAGGAGGAAGGGGGCCGGCATACGCCCTTCTTCAAGGGGTATCGGCCGCAGTTCTACTTCCGCACGACCGATGTGACGGGAGCTGTGGAGCTGCCGGAGGGGACCGAGATGGTGATGCCGGGGGACAACATCAAGATCGTGGTGGAGCTGATCGCCCCGATTGCGATGGAGCAGGGACTGCGCTTTGCCATCCGCGAGGGCGGCAAAACCGTAGGCGCCGGCGTGGTGTCGAAGGTCATCACCTGAGTGTTTTTTTCTGGCGGGGTCGCGAAGCGACCCCGTTGATCCTGCGCGAAGCGCATTTATAGGGCAGTAGCTCAATTGGCAGAGCGGCGGTCTCCAAAACCGCAGGTTGGGGGTTCGATTCCCTCCTGCCCTGCCACCGAAGCAGGTCCCAAGGTCGAGCGGTAAATATGGCGGAAGTGCAAGCATCCGAAGCGGCATCGGCGAAGGACAACGCGCTGATGATCCTGTCGATCGTCGCGCTCCTGGCGGGGGTCGTGGCCTTCTACTGGTACGAGGAGAGTCCGCTCGCGCTGCGTTTGGCGATGGTCGGCAGCGGCGTGGCCGCGGCGGTCGGTCTCGCGTGGGTCAGCTGGTACGGACGAGAGTTTTGGCAGTTCGCGCAGGCCGCGCGCGTGGAGCTGCGCAAGGTAGTGTGGCCCGAGCGGGAGGACACGGTCAGAACGACCGTTCTGGTGATTGTCTTTGCCTCGCTCATGGGTCTGTTTTTCTGGGTACTTGATCTGATCCTCACCTGGTTGATCAGGCTTCTGACCGGCCAACCGCCCGCGTGACAGGAGCTGGAGCATCTATGGCTTTGCGATGGTATGTAGTTCACGCCTATTCGAACTTCGAGCACAAGGTGTCCGAGTCGCTCAAGGAGCGCGTCAAGCGAGCGGGTCTGGAGGCCAAGTTCGGCGAGATTCTCGTGCCCACCGAAGAAGTGGTCGAAATGCGCGACGGTCAGAAGCGCAAGTCCGACCGCAAGTTCTTCCCGGGCTACGTGCTCGTGCAGATGGAGATGGACGAGGACACCTGGCACCTGGTGAAAGAAGTTCCGAAGGTGCTCGGCTTCATCGGTGGAACGAGCGACAAGCCCGCCGCCATCACGGACAAGGAGGCCATGTCGATCCTGCGCCGCGTCGAAGAGGGCGTGGACAAGCCGAAGCCCAAGGTGTTGTTCGAGCCCGGCGAGGTGGTGCGCGTGACCGACGGTCCGTTCAACGACTTCAACGGTGTCGTGGAGTCGGTGAACTACGAAAAGAACCGCCTGCAGGTGGCGGTGCAGATCCTCGGGCGCTCGACCCCCGTGGAGCTCGATTTCTCGCAGGTAGAGAAGGGTTGATTTGGCGCGCAGCGCCTAACCAGGGGAGTCGCGCAAGCGACGTTTGCACCCACCAGGAGTGAAGAGCGATGGCGAAGAAAGTCACAGGCTATATCAAGCTGCAGATCCCCGCGGGGCAGGCGAACCCCAGCCCGCCGGTGGGACCTGCGCTCGGCCAGCAGGGCGTGAACATCATGGAGTTCTGCAAAGCGTTCAATGCGCAGACGCAGACCTTGGAAAAAGGATTACCGACCCCAGTAGTGATCACGGTGTATAGCGACCGCAGCTTTACCTTCATCCTGAAGACTCCACCCGCCTCTGTGCTCATCGCCAAGGCGCTCGGCCTGCCGAAGGGCAGCGCTACGCCGAACACGGCCAAGGTGGGGAAGATTTCGCGCAAGCAGCTCGAGGACATCGCCAAGTTGAAGACGCCGGATTTGACGGCGGCCGATCTGGACGCGGCGGTGCGCACCATCGCGGGCAGCGCGCGCAGCATGGGCGTCGACGTGGAGGGGGTGTGACATGGCAGCCGTAGCGAAGCGAACGAAGACTTGGAAAGAGAAGCTGCCCCCGGGCAAGTCGTACCCGCTGGATGACGCGCTCAAGCTCGTGAAGGAGCTCGCGACCGCGAAGTTCGACGAGTCCGTGGACGTGGCCGTGAATCTCGGCGTGGATGCCACCAAGTCGGACCAGCAGGTCCGCGGCTCCACCGTGATGCCGCACGGCACCGGCAAGACCGTGCGCGTGGCGGTGTTCACGCAAGGCAAGAACGCCGACGCGGCGCGCGCCGCCGGCGCCGACATCGTCGGTTTCGAGGACCTGGCCGAAAAGGTCAAGGCCGGCCAGATCGATTTCGACGTCGTGATCGCGAGCCCGGATGCGATGCGTATCGTGGGTCAGCTCGGCCAGATCTTAGGTCCCCGCGGACTGATGCCGAACCCCAAGGTGGGCACGGTTACGCCCGACGTCGCGGGTGCGGTGAAGAATGCCAAGGCAGGCCAGGTGCGCTACCGCACCGACAAAGCCGGCATCGTGCACGCACAGATCGGGCGGGCGAGCTTCGAGCCCCAGGCTCTCAAGGAGAACCTGCTGGCGCTGGTGGCGGATCTGCAGAAGATCAAGCCGGCGACTTCGAAGGGCATCTATCTGAAGAGGGTGACGGTGTCCTCGACCATGGGTCCCGGCGTCGCCGTCGATCAGTCGAGTTTCGGAACATAGACGAATTAGATGGGAGGGTCGCGCGAGGGTCCGCAAGGACTGTCGCGCGCTCACCGTCGAAGACCGCAGGCGGACCGGCTCGAAGAGCATGGGCTCAAGAGTCAAGGGTCCTTAAACGAGGAGGCCTGCGCAGATGGTGGGACCCGAATCAGGAATTTCCTGGTAACGGTCGCACCGCACGAGTACTCGTGTGCTTGCACACGTACTCGAGGGTGGGCAGGGGCGGCGGCGCCCTTGTCCGTGTGTGACGCTTCTGACCGGGAGGGTTTAATGGCACTCAAGTTGGAAGAGAAGAAAGTCGTGGTGGCAGAGGTCAACGCGGTCGCGGCGAAAGCCTTGTCCGTGGTGGGCGCCGAGAACCGTGGCTTGACGGTATCGCAGATGACCGATTTGCGCGCAAAGGCGCGCAAAGAAGGCGTGTATCTGCGTGTCGTCAAGAACACGCTCGCGCGCAAGGCCGTTGCCGGCACCGCTTTCGAGTGCATTTCTCCGGCGTTGAAGGGACCCGTGGTCCTCGCGTTCTCCAATGACGATCCCGGCGCGGCTGCGCGCATCGTCAAGGCGTTCTCGAAGGACAACGACAAACTGGTGACGACACTCGTGTCTTTGGGTGGGCAGATGCTCAAGCCCCAAGATCTCGATCGCGTGGCTTCATTGCCCACGCGCGCGCAAGCGGTGTCGCTGCTGTTGGGTGTTCTGCAGGCGCCGATTGCGAAGTTGGTCGGGACTCTGGCCGCTCCTCACGCCAAGTTGGTGAGGACGATTGCGGCCGTTGCCGAGGCGAAGAAGAGCGCGGCAGCCTGACCGGTTGTTTTTAACCTGATTCGGGTCGCAAGACCCATCTTTAGATATTTTTTTGGAGAGAACAATGGCTGTAACCAAAGACGAAATCCTCGACGCGATTTCCAAGATGTCCGTCATGGAAGTGGTCGAGCTGATCGCCGACATGGAGAAGAAGTTCAATGTCACGGCGGCTGCTCCTGTGGCGGTCGCTGCTGGCGGCGGGGCCGCGGCGGCGGCCCCTGCGGCGGAAGCCCAGACCGAGTTCACTGTGACCATGACCGAGTTCGGCGCCAACAAGGTGGGCGTCATCAAGGTCATCCGCGAGATCACGGGCTTGGGCCTCAAGGAGGCGAAGGACCTGGTCGAGGGTGCTCCGTCGACGGTCAAGGAAGGCATTCCGAAGGCGGATGCCGAGACGATCAAGAAGAAGCTCGAGGACGCTGGCGCAAAGGCTGCCATCAAGTAGTGATTGCCGTTCATATGGAGAGGCCGGGGATTGCCGCAAACAGCGCGGCGGTCCTCGGCTGCTCTTTCGATTTCGTTGATTTGCTTTTGATTCCCTCGCCCGCACAGCGGGCGCTATCGGACGGGGTCGCCGCGACCCCGTTGATGTCGGCGCGCAGCGCCCGGAGCTAGTAAACATGGCCTATTCGTTCACCGAAAAGAAGCGCATCCGCAAGAACTTTGGCAAGCGTCCGAGCATTCTCGGCACGCCATACCTGCTGGCGATTCAGCTCGATTCCTACCGGCGCTTCCTGCAGGCGGATACGCCTGAGGCGAGCCGTGACGAGGTCGGCTTGCACGCGGCCTTCGATAGCGTGTTTCCGATCTCCAGCTACTCCGGCAACGCGACGCTCGAATACGTGAGCTATCGGCTGGGCGAGCCGGTATTCGACGTCAAGGAATGCCAGCTGCGCGGCCTCACCTATGCGGCGCCGTTGCGCGTCAAGGTGCGCCTCGTGGTGCTCGACAAGGAAGCGAGCGGTGCGAAGAAGCCCGTCAAGGACGTGCGCGAGCAGGAAGTCTACCTGGGCGAGCTGCCGCTCATGACCGAGAATGGCACGTTCATCATCAACGGCACCGAGCGGGTCATCGTCTCGCAGCTGCATCGCAGCCCCGGCGTGTTCTTCGATCACGACCGCGGCAAGACGCACTCCTCGGGCAAGCTATTGTTCTCCGCGCGCATCATTCCTTATCGCGGCTCGTGGCTCGACTTCGAGTTCGACCCGAAGGACTGCGTGTTCGCCCGCATCGACCGGCGCAGGAAGCTCCCGGTGACCATCATCCTGCGCGCCTTGGGCTACACCGAGGAGCAGATTCTCGACATGTTCTTCGAGAAGAACGTGTTCCATCTGTCGAAGAAAGAGATCACGTTCGAGATCATCCCGCAGCGCTTGCGCGGCGAGACGGCCTCCTTCGAGATCCGCGTCGGCAAGAAGGTCATCGTCGAGGAGGGCCGGCGCATCACCGCCCGCCACGTGCGCGACCTCGAGGAGGCCGGCGTCAAACAGTTGCCCGTGCCCATCGAGTATCTGCAGGGCAAGGTGCTGCTGAACGACATCGTCAACACCGAGACCGGCGAGATCCTGGCGAAGGCCAACGAGGTCCTGACGGTACCGACCGTGCTCAAACTGATCGAGAATGGCATCACCGAGATCCGGACGCTGTTCGTCAACGACCTGGACCGCGGTCCTTACATCTCGGACACGCTGCGCATCGATCCGACCAAGACCCGTCTCGAGGCGCTGGTCGAGATCTACCGCATGATGCGTCCCGGCGAGCCGCCCACCAAGGACGCGGCCGAGAACCTGTTCCAGAACCTGTTCTTCAACAGCGAACGCTACGACCTTTCGCCCGTGGGACGGATGAAGTTCAACCGCCGCGTCGGTCGCGACGAGATCACCGGCTCGGGCGTGCTCAGCAAAGAGGACATCATCGAGGTCATGAAGACCTTGATCGACATCAGAAACGGCAACGGCCACGTGGACGACATCGACCACCTGGGCAACCGCCGCGTGCGCAGCGTCGGCGAGATGGCCGAGAATGCGTTCCGCATCGGCCTCGTGCGCGTGGAGCGCGCGGTGAAAGAGCGCCTGACCGTCGCCGAGAGCGAGCCGATCATGCCGCAGGAGATGATCAACGCGAAGCCGGTGGCGGCTGCGGTAAAGGAGTTTTTCGGCTCCTCGCAGCTCTCGCAGTTCATGGACCAGAACAACCCGCTGTCCGAGGTCACCCACAAGCGGCGCGTCTCGGCGCTCGGCCCCGGCGGCCTGACCCGCGAGCGCGCGGGCTTCGAGGTACGCGACGTGCATCCGACCCATTACGGCCGGGTATGTCCGATCGAGACTCCGGAAGGTCCGAACATCGGCTTGATCAATTCGCTCGCCGTGTACGCGCGCACCAACGACTACGGCTTCCTCGAGACGCCGTACCGGCGCGTGTCCAGCGGCAAAGTGACCGATCAGATCGATTACCTGTCGGCGATCGAGGAAGGCCAGTACGTGATCGCCCAGGCGAACGCGACCCTCAACGAGAAGGGCGAGTTCGTGGACGATCTGATCTCCTGCCGTACGCAGAACGAGTTCACGCTGTCGACGCCCGACAAGATCGATTTCATGGACGTGAGTCCGAAGCAGATCGTGTCGGTGGCGGCCTCGCTCATTCCATTCCTCGAGCATGACGACGCCAACCGCGCGCTCATGGGCTCGAACATGCAGCGCCAGGCGGTGCCGACCTTGCGGTCGGAGACGCCGCTCGTGGGCACGGGCATGGAGCGTGCCGTGGCAATCGATTCGGGCGTCACCGTGGTGGCGCGGCGCGGCGGGAGCGTCGATTCGGTCGATGCCTCGCGCATCGTGGTGCGGGTGAACGACGATGAGACCACGGCCGGCGAGCCGGGCGTGGACATCTACTCGCTCACCAAGTACACGCGCTCGAACCAGAACACCTGCATCAATCAGCGTCCGCTGGTGAAGGCGGGCGACGCCATCAAGCGCGGCGACGTGCTGGCGGACGGCCCGTCGACCCATCTGGGCGAGCTCGCGCTCGGCCAGAACCTGCTGGTCGCGTTCATGCCGTGGAACGGCTACAACTTCGAGGATTCGATCCTCATCTCCGAGCGCGTGGTCGAGGAAGATCGCTTCACGACCATTCACATCGAGGAGCTGACTTGCGTCGCGCGCGATACCAAGTTGGGTCCCGAGGAGATCACGGCGGACATTCCGAACGTGGGCGACTCCGCACTCGCCAAGCTCGATGAGGCGGGCATCGCCTTCATCGGCGCCGAGGTGCGCGCGGGCGACATCCTCGTGGGCAAGGTGACCCCGAAGGGCGAGACTCAGCTCACGCCTGAAGAGAAGCTGCTGCGCGCGATCTTCGGCGAGAAGGCCTCAGACGTGAAGGACACCTCGCTCCGCGTGCCGCCGGGCATGGACGGCACGGTGATCGACGTTCGCGTGTTCACCCGCGACGGTGTCGAGAAGGACTCGCGTGCATTGGCGATCGAGAAGGCCGAGCTCGAGCGGGTGCGCAAGGACCTGGCGGACCAGCAACGAATTCTCGAGGACGACTTGTTCCAGCGCGTGCGCGGCATGATCGACGGCAAGGCGGCCGAGGCGGGCCCGAAGCGGCTCAAGGCGGGCACCCCGATCGACGAGGCGTATCTCGCCGACCTGCCGCGCGAGCAGTGGTTCGAAATCCGCTTGAAGGACGAGGAGGCGAATGCGCAGCTCGAGACCGTATCCGAGCGGCTGAAGGGCCAGCGCAAGGCCTTCGAGAAGCGCTTCGAGGAAAAGAAAGCCAAGATCACCGCCGGCGACGATCTCGCGCCGGGCGTGCTGAAGATGGTGAAGGTGTACCTCGCGGTGAAGCGCCGCGTGCAGCCCGGCGACAAGATGGCCGGCCGTCACGGCAACAAGGGCGTGATCTCCTCCATCGTGCCGGTCGAGGACATGCCGTACATGGCCGACGGCACGCCGGTCGACATCGTGCTGAATCCGCTGGGCGTGCCGTCGCGCATGAACATCGGTCAGATCCTCGAGACCCACCTCGGGTGGGCCGCGAAAGGCGTCGGCGCCAAGATCGGCAAGATGCTCGAGACGCAGAACGCGATCGCGGAGCTGCGCAAGTTCATGGGCCAGGTTTACAACGAGACCGGCGGTCAGCATGAGGACATCAAGTCCTTGACCGATCCGGAGGTCCTGGAGCTTGCCAGCAACCTGAAGCACGGCGTGCCGATGGCGACACCGGTGTTCGACGGCGCAAGCGAGGAGGAGATCAAGGGTCTCCTGGCGCTTGCCGACCTGCCCGCGTCCGGTCAGACCATCCTGCACGATGGACGCACGGGCGAGCAGTTCGAGCGGCCGGTGACGGTGGGCTACATGTACATGCTGAAGCTCAACCATCTGGTCGACGACAAGATGCACGCACGCTCCACCGGGCCGTACAGCCTGGTCACCCAGCAGCCGCTCGGCGGCAAGGCCCAGTTCGGCGGCCAGCGCTTCGGCGAGATGGAAGTATGGGCGCTCGAGGCCTACGGCGCCGCGTACACGCTGCAGGAGATGCTCACCGTCAAGTCCGACGATGTGAACGGTCGAACGCAGATGTACAAGGCGATCGTCGACGGGAACCATGAAATGAAAGCCGGAATGCCGGAATCGTTCAATGTCTTGGTCAAGGAGATCCGCTCCCTGGCCATCAACATCGAACTCGAGAGTGAGGCTTAATCCATGAAAGATTTACTCAAGTTGTTCAAGCAGCAGGTACCCGTCGAGAACTTCGACTCGATCAAGATCGGGCTCGCATCGCCCGACATGATCCGCTCGTGGTCCTACGGCGAGGTGAAAAAGCCGGAGACGATCAACTACCGGACCTTCAAGCCGGAGCGGGACGGCCTGTTCTGCGCGAAGATCTTCGGACCGGTCAAGGACTACGAGTGCCTGTGCGGCAAGTACAAGCGCCTGAAGCACCGCGGCGTCGTGTGCGAGAAGTGCGGCGTCGAGGTGACCCAGTCCAAGGTGCGCCGCGAGCGCATGGGTCACATCGAGCTCGCGAGCCCGACCGCGCACATCTGGTTCCTGAAATCGCTCCCGTCGCGTATCGGCTTGATGCTCGACATGACGTTGCGCGAGATCGAGCGGGTCCTCTACTTCGAGGCCTTCGTCGTGGTCGATCCCGGCATGACCTCGCTCCAGCGCGGCCAGCTGCTCACCGACGAGATGTACCTCGAGTCGATCGAGGAGCACGGCGATGAGTTCGACGCCCGCATGGGCGCCGAGGCCGTGCACGAGCTGCTCAAGTCCATGGACCTGCCCGCCGAGGTCGTCAAGGTCCGCGAGGACATGGCGAACACCAACTCCGAGACCAAGATCAAGCGTCTGTCGAAGCGCCTGAAGCTGATCGAGGCGTTCATGGAGTCCGGCAACAAGCCGGAGTGGATGGTGCTCACCGTGTTGCCGGTGCTGCCCCCCGACCTGCGTCCCCTGGTGCCGCTCGACGGCGGCCGCTTCGCGACCTCGGATCTGAACGATCTGTACCGCCGGGTCATCAACCGCAACAACCGCCTGCGCCGGCTGCTCGAGCTGAACGCGCCCGATATCATCGTGCGCAACGAGAAGCGCATGCTGCAGGAAGCCGTCGACGCGCTCTTGGACAACGGCCGCCGTGGTCGCGCCATCACCGGCACGAACAAGCGCCCGCTCAAGTCCTTGGCCGACATGATCAAAGGCAAGCAGGGCCGCTTCCGCCAGAACCTTCTGGGCAAGCGCGTCGACTATTCCGGCCGCTCGGTCATCGTCGTGGGTCCCACCTTACGCCTGCATCAGTGCGGATTGCCGAAGAAGATGGCGCTCGAGCTGTTCAAGCCCTTCATCTTCTCGAAGCTGCAGCTGCGCGGCGAAGCCTCGACCATCAAGGCCGCGAAGCGGCTGGTGGAGCGCGAGGGACCGGAGGTGTGGGATATTCTCGAGGAAGTCATCCGCGAGCATCCCGTGCTCCTGAACCGCGCCCCGACCCTGCACCGCCTCGGCATCCAGGCGTTCGAGCCGGTGCTGATCGAGGGCAAGGCCATTCAGCTGCATCCGCTCGTTTGCACGGCGTTCAACGCCGACTTCGACGGCGACCAGATGGCGGTACACGTGCCGCTGTCCATCGAGGCACAGCTCGAGGCGCGGGCCTTGATGATGTCCTCCAACAACATCCTCTCGCCTGCGAACGGCGACCCGATCATCGTGCCCTCGCAGGACGTGGTGCTCGGGCTCTATTACATGACGCGCGAACGCGTCGGGGCGAAGGGTGAGGGCATGGCGTTCGGCGACGTTGCCGAAGTGCATCGCGCCTACGAGAGCCGCAACGTCGATCTGCAGGCGAAGGTCAAGGTGCGCCTGACCGAGCACGTGCGCGACGTCAACGGCAAGCTCGGCCCGAATACCCGCGTCGTCGACACGACGGTGGGACGCTCGCTCCTGTCCGAGATCCTGCCGAGGGGGCTGTCCTTCGACGCGATCAATCAGGACATGACCAAGAAGACCATCTCCGCGACCATCAACGCGTGCTACCGCACCGTCGGTCTCAAGGAGACCGTCGTGTTCGCCGACCAGCTCATGTACACGGGCTTCCACTATGCGACCCGGGCCGGCGTCTCCATCGGCGTGGACGACATGGTGGTTCCGCAGAGCAAGAGCAAGATCCTGGGGACTGCGGAAAAAGAGGTGAAAGAGATCCAGGAGCAATATGCTTCCGGCTTGGTCACCAACGGCGAGCGCTACAACAAGGTCGTCGACATCTGGTCGCGCACCAACGATCAGGTCGCGAAGGCCATGATGGAGAAGCTCGGCACCGACGAGGTGACCGATACCAAGGGCAACAAGGTCCGTCAGAAGTCGTTCAATTCGATCTTCATGATGGCGGACTCCGGCGCCCGCGGCTCCGCGGCGCAGATTCGCCAGCTCGCCGGCATGCGCGGCCTGATGGCGAAGCCCGACGGCTCCATCATCGAGACGCCGATCACCGCGAACTTCCGCGAAGGCTTGAACGTATTGCAGTACTTCATCTCGACCCACGGCGCCCGCAAAGGCCTCGCGGATACCGCGTTGAAGACCGCGAACTCAGGCTATCTCACGCGGCGCCTGGTCGATGTCGCACAGGACCTGGTGGTGACGGAGATCGACTGCGGCACCGTCAACGGATTGTCCATCACCCCGATTGTCGAAGGCGGCGATGTGGTCGAAGGCCTCGGCGAGCGCGTTCTCGGACGCGTGGTGTCGGAGGACGTGGTCGTGGCCGCGACCGGCGAGGTCCTGGTCAAGACGGGCGTGCTGATCGACGAGAAGCTCGTCAAGCTCCTGGAGAAGATGGGCATCGATCAAGTCATGGTGCGCTCGCCGATCACGTGCGAGACCCGTTACGGCGTCTGTGCCCAGTGCTACGGCCGGGACCTCGGCCGTGGTCACCGCATCAACATCGGAGAGGCCGTGGGCGTCATCGCGGCGCAGTCGATCGGCGAGCCGGGAACTCAGCTCACGATGCGTACCTTCCACGTCGGCGGTGCCGCGTCGCGAGCGGCGGCAGCCAACGGCGTCGAGGTCAAGTCGAAGGGCACGATCCGTCTGCACAACATCAAGACCGTGCGCCACGAGAAGGGCCATCTGGTCGCGGTGTCCCGTTCGGGCGAGCTCGGCGTGGTCGACGAGTTCGGCCGCGAGCGCGAGCGCTACAAGATTCCGTACGGCGCCAACATCACGGTGAACGACGGCGACGTCGTCACCGCGGGCCAATCGGTGGCCAACTGGGATCCGCATACCCATCCCGTGGTCACGGAAGTGGCGGGCATGATCAAGTTCTCCGACTTCGTCGACGGCATCACCGTCACGAGCCAGGTGGACGACGTCACCGGCCTCACTTCGACCGTGGTGCTGGATCCGAAGCAGCGCGGCTCGGGCGGCAAGGACCTGCGTCCGGTGGTGCGGCTGACCAACGCCAAGGGCAAGGAAGTCACCTTCGCCAACACCGACATTCCGGCGGTGTATGCGCTGCCCGCGGGCGCCATCGTGAGCCTCGAGGACGGGGCCAAGGTGTCGGTGGGCGACGTCATCGCACGCATCCCGCAGGAGTCTTCCAAGACCCGCGACATCACCGGCGGTCTGCCGCGGGTCGCGGATCTGTTCGAGGCCCGCAAGCCCAAGGATTCGGCGATTCTGGCCGAGCGCTCGGGCACGGTGAGCTTCGGTAAGGAGACCAAGGGTAAGCGCCGCTTGATCATCACCAACGAGCAGAACGAGAAGTACGAGGAGCTGATTCCGAAATGGCGTCATCTCAACGTGTTCGAGGGCGAGCAGGTCGAGAAGGGCGAGGTCATCGCCGACGGCGAGCCGAATCCGCATGACATATTGCGGTTGCAGGGCGTCGAGGCGCTGGCCAACTACCTGGTTCGCGAGATTCAGGACGTCTACCGGCTGCAGGGCGTGAAAATCAACGACAAGCACATCGAGGTGATCGTGCGGCAGATGCTGCGCAAGATCGAGGTGCTGGACACGGGCGATTCCGCATTGTTGCGCGGTGAGCAGATGGATCGCGGCCGACTTCTCGATGTCATCGCGAAGCAAAAGACCGAGGGCAAGCACCAATCGACCTGGGAGCCGTTGTTGCTTGGTATCACAAAGGCCTCGCTCGCGACCGAGTCGTTCATCTCGGCGGCATCCTTCCAGGAGACCACCCGCGTCCTCACCGAGGCCGCGGTCCGGGGTCTCAAGGACGACCTGCGCGGCTTGAAGGAGAACGTGATTGTCGGTCGGCTCATTCCCGCGGGCACGGGATTCGCGTATCATGCCCGCCGCCGACGCGCTTCCGACGATACCCGTCGCCGCAGTTTCATGGATGTGGGCGGTAGTATGGGTGAGGCAGATGATGCGGTACCGGCGGGGGATACAGAAGCAGCCGAATAACCGATAATAATAACGAGTAAAAGAAGTGGCCCCGGGCTCGAAAGAACCCGGGGCAATTTTTTGTCCGGAGATCGCCGAACCGCCGAACCGCGACGCCGGCCTATCGCGAGCGAATGCTCGCGAAAACGGCTAATTGCCTAGAAATTCCTGCGGACCCAACGACCCGGTGTGGTTCGTATCCATCATTTCGAAGAGCTTGGTCTGATAGGCGATGAACTCATCGTGCGAGACCATGCCGTCGCGGTCGCTGTCGATCTTGTGCATCATTTCCTTGGTCTTAAGACCCCGGGCATAGTCGCCTGTGGCGAAGCTCACCATGGCCCCCGTACGGGTCGTGAACGCCTTCTCGTCGACCTTGCCATCCTTGTTCTTGGGGAAGGTCGACCAGACCCTTTCCTGATAGGCAAGCCACTCGTCCTTGGAAATCGTGCTGTCGCCGTCGGTGTCGAGCTTATGCATCTCCTCCGGGGTCCGCAGTCCGCGCGCGTAGCCGCCCGTCGCGAACGAGGCCACGTCGTCGGCGAAGGCGAGCGGCGCACAGGCCAGCGCGGCGAGGACCGCGAGCGGCAGCGACCGGTGAATCCATCGAAGTGGCGACATTTGGTTTCCTTGGCATTCCCGCAGGCTCGAAAAAACCCGGGTGATTATTTTCGCGCCGGCAGACTCCAGATGTCGAGCACGCCGGAGCTTGCGTGTTGGTTGGCGTTGCCTTCCGGAAGCGCGATCTTGCCGTCGACCACAATCGGACTATTCCAGTGCCCAGGGCCCGTCTCGAGATCCGCGATCTGATGGCCCTGCGTGGGCTCGTAGATACGCAGGCCGCCTTTGGGGTCATAGACGTACAGCAGGCCCCCCGCGACCACCGGGCTCGTTCCACCGTTGCCGTTCTTCCACATCTCGACCAGCTTGCCGCCTTCGAGCGTCCAGGCGACCGTGCCGCCGCCATCCGCCGCAAACATCCACGTCGTTCCATCGTGGCGCCATACCGCGGGTGCGGTGAACAGCCTGCCGCCCGAGGGCGTGGAGAGGATTTGCCGCTCATGGCCTTGGTGGGGCGCCGTGCCGGCGATGTCCCCAAGGTCGAGCAATCGGATCCGCTGGTCCTTGCCCCCCTGCGCGACGAGACCGCCGCCCAGAAGCACCGGTGAGGTCGAGCCGATGTCGAGATCCCGCTCGTCGAGTTCGGTGTTGTTGGCGGGCGTGAAGTTGCCGAGCATCTGGGTTGCATCCGCGTCGAGCTCGATGGTGGAATCCCCCCAATCGGTCTCGCCGTTGTACGGCCCATTGCCCGTGGCGACGAAGATATTGCCCGTCGCGGCGTCGATTACCGCGCCGGCGCGACCCCAAATGCCGGATTGCGCGGAGGGGCAGTCGCTCGGCATGAGCAGTCGCGCCCGGTCGCTGCAAAGTGAGTTCCAGACGTGCACGAGTCTGCCGCTCTGCGCGTCGAGAATGACGACATGGCCCTGGTACGGCGGCGCGTCCCCGATGTAGCCCGTGGTCACCGCGATGATGCGGCCGCGGAATTCACGCAGAGGCGAGGCGATCTTCTCGCGCGCCGGCAGTTGGGTGATGGACGTCGTCCAGAGCACGTGCCCGTCCGCGACAGCGAGCTTTTGAATCGTGCCGTCGGGCGCGGCGGCATAGATGTGATTGCGGTCGGGATCGGCTGCCGGAGTGCTGTTGGTGATCTGGCGCGAGCCCTCCCAGTCGCCGAGCTTGGCCGGCGTGTGTTCCCAAAGCACCGCGCCCCGATCAGCGTCGATCGCGATCGTCTTGCCGTACGTCGTGGTCATGAAGAGGACGTCGTGTGGGGCGCCCTTGACCTCGACGCCGTGCAGATAGATCGCGGAGGCGTCCACGGTGCCGTCGAGACGGACTTGTTGCCGCTGCAACGAGGCGACATTCGCCGGTGTGATCCCGGTGGGGTCGGCCGAGGCGCCGGAGCCGGCCACGTCCCAGCCGAATTGCGTCCAATCACCGGCCGAGGGTTGAGCCTCCAAGCGAGGGCTCGCGCTCGAGGCGAGCCCGAGCGCGAGCAGCAGCCCTAGAGCTCTCACTTACCGAGAAATTCCTGCGGTCCTATGGAACCCTTGTTGTTCTTGTCCATGTGGTCGAAGATCTTCATCTGGTAGGCGATGTACTCGTCATGCGAGACTTTGCCGTCGCCGTCGATGTCGATCTTGTGCATCATCTCGACCGTCTGCAGCCCCCGCGCATAGCCGCCGGTGGCGAAGGTCGCCATGGTGCTCGAAGGCGTAATGAAGGCCTTCTCGTCGACTTCGCCGTTCTTGTCCTTTTTGAACGTCCCCCAGATCTTTTCCTGATAGGCGAGCCACTCGGCCCTCGAGATGGTGCCGTCGCCGTCGGTGTCGATCATTTTCATCTCGTCCATGGTCCGCAGTCCCGATGCATAGCCGCCGGTCGCAAACATGACCAAATCATCGGCGAAGGCGAGCGGCGCACAGGCCAGCGCGGCGAGGACAGCGAGCGGAAGTGATCGGCGAATCCACTGATGTTGCGACATCTTAGTTTCCTTCTGTTTGATGTGGGACGGTCCCAGGCCGCACTCCCAGCTTCACGGCACTGCGCGAAGGAGACCCGAGCGCGGCACGGGTTATTTCAGCGTCCCAACGCGACGCGCACCGCCCCGGGATCGAGACGGACACAGGGCGACCGCGGCACGTCGTGAACGCCTGCCGAGAATATCACTTCTCCCCCGGGCGCCTGCGCCGTCTCCACGGCTTCAGGGCCGAAGTGCGCCAGCAGGCGCCAGGCGGACCCGTCCTCGAGATCCCAGGCGATGTGCAGCGCGCCGCCCTCGGTCCGGTAGCGCCCGCCGTGCCGCAGCCCGGCAAGATGAGGTGCGAGCCGCTGTCTTCTCAAGGCGAGGAGCTCTTGCATGAGCGCCAGCCGCTCACGGTGGGGAGCTTGTATACGCTCCGCCCAGCGAAGCTTCGATGCCTCGAACGTCGCCGGGGCATTCGGGTCGGGGATGCGTGCGATCGCAGCCTCGTCGGTGAAGGCCGCGAAGCGTTGGAATTCGCGCCGCCGTCCGGCCGCGACCGCCGCTGCGAGCTCCGGTCCGAAGTCGCAAAAGTAGAGGAACGGCGTCGATGTGGCGAATTCCTCGCCCATGAACAACATCGGCACGAGCGGCGTGAGCAGCAGGCAGGCATAAGCGGCCACGAGAAAACGAGCGTCAGCGAAACTGTCGATCCGGCCGCCGAAGGCGCGGTTGCCGATCATGTCGTGGTTCTGGAGAAATCCCACGAAGGCATCCGGCGGCAGGTGAGCGCTCGGCGCGCCGCGCGATTTATCGCGGAACGCGGAGTGCTCGCCTTGATAGGCGAAACCTTCCGCCAGCGCCCGGCCGAGGCGGGCGAGCGGGTCGGGAGCATAGTCGGCGTAATAGCCGTCGACCTCGCCGCTCAACAGCACGTGCAGCGCGTGATGGACATCGTCATCCCATTGGGCTGTGGCGTAGAGCGGCCGCCCGGCCACATCGCGCACGAGGTAGCGCGCCTCGTTGCGGTTATTTTCGAGAATGAGGTGGAGCTCCCCGGCCCGGTCCTGCGCGGCCCGGTCCTGCGCGGCCCGGTCCTGCGCGGCCCGGTCCCTCGCGCAGTGCATGGGCGAGCTCGCAGACGATATCCGGCCGGCTCGAGTCGCGAAAGGCGTGTACCGCATCGAGCCGCAGCCCATCGAGGCGGTATTCCGTCGTCCAGTAGAGTGCGTTGTGCACGAAATAGTCGCGCACCGTGCGGCTCGAGGGACCATCGAAGTTGATTGCGGCGCCCCAGGGCGTGCGCTCCGCCGGATTGAAAAACTCCGGACAATAGGCGTGCAGATAGTTGCCGTCCGGGCCGAAATGGTTGTAGACCACGTCGAGCAGCACCATCAACCCCAAGCCGTGGGCGGCGTCGACGAGGGCCTTCAGCTCGTCGGGTGTGCCGTAGCAAGCCGCGGGGGCGAACGGCAGCACGCCGTCGTATCCCCAGTTGCGCGCGCCCGGAAAGGCCGCCAGCGGCATGAGCTGCAACGCGGTGATGCCGAGCGCCGCCAGTTCGGGCAGCCGAGCGGTCGCGGCGGCAAAGGTGCCTGCCGGGGTGAATGTGCCGACATGTAGCTCGTAGATAACGGCATCCGCCCACGCTCGTCCGCGCCAGGCCGTTTCGCGCCAGGCGTACGCGCGCGCATCCACCACGGTGCTCGCCTCGTGCACTCCGTCCGGATTGCTGCGCGAAGCAGGATCCGGCACCGACCAGGTCGTGCCGTCCTTGAGCTGCAGGAGAAATTTGTAGCGCGAGCCGGCCCCTGCCTCGGGCACCGTGACCTCGTGCCAGCCGGGCTCGGCGGCGTGCATGGGGTGGGGATGCGCCCCGACCAGCCGATCTTCGGCCAGCTGCAGCTCGGCGCGCAGCACGCTCGGCGCCCACAGGCGAAAGCGCGTGCCGCCTTGCTTGAGGAGCTGCGCGCCGAACGGCATCTCGTGGGCGATGCGCAGCCCGCCGCGGTGCGAACCCGCGGACACGTCAATGATCTTTGTTGCCGTGGCGCGGCCACCAGCGCTCGAGCAACGCCGCTGCCCAGTCCTTTCCACCGAGGCCGAACGCGAGCGCGAGCGCGAGCACGATGCCGCCGAGCAGGACCAGGAACGTGAGCTCCACGATGTCGCCGCCGACCTCGAGATGGCGCAGCGCAATCATGATGACGAACGCCATGACGAGATACTGCGCCATCTTGCCGAGGAGGTCGGCGTCGGGGATCTGGGCCTCGACGCAGTAGGTGGTGACCGCATTGCCCACGAAGCGTGCGAAGTACGTGCCGAACACCGCGATGAGCATCGCGATCAAGACCTTCGGTGAGTAGAGCAGAGCGCGGTCCAGGATGTCGGTGAGCCGGATGAGCTCCACCTCGGAGGCCGCCTGCATGAACGTCGCCACGAGCACGACCCAGTAAGTGAACAGCCCGAACAGCGTCGTCGTGTCACCCTGCAAACCGCCCTGCTGCAAGAAGTGATCTGTGCCCGCGCGTTCGGTCAACACGTTGAAGTTCACCGCGCGCAGGGCGCGCTCGACCAAGAATCGAGCCACCTTGGCCAGCAGCCAGCCGAGGATGAGGATGCCGATCGCGACGACGATGCTCGGCAGCAGCACCGCGGCGCGATGCACGAACTCATCGGCGGTTTGCGGCAACAGATCCAGATTATGCATACAACCCTCCCATACATGCCCGGCACGGGGCGCTCATTCCAGGACGCCCGACTCGACGATCCCCTGCAGCGGTATGCCGGCCCAGCCCGGCCGATTGCCGAGCTCGTAGCGCAGCTCGTACAGAGCTTTTTCCAGCTCGAACAGCCCGAGAAGTCCGTGGCCCGGAGTGAGCTCCGGGTAAAGTTCCGCGCCGCGCGTCGTCTCGTGATAGGCCGCGAGGAAGGCGGTGCGCGCTTCCTGGGCCCACGCGTGCGCCAGCGGCGCGAGCTTCGCGTACTCCACTTCATCGTGCGCGACCGCTCGCAATGCGCTGTGCTCGACGTAGCTGAACGAGCGCAGCATACCGGCGACGTCGCGGAGAGGCGACTGCTTGGCGCGCCGCTCCTCGAGGCTGTGTCCCGGCTCGCCTTCGAAATCGATGATGACGAAGTCGTTCTTCGTGAGAAGCACCTGGCCCAAATGGTAGTCGCCGTGAATGCGGATTTTCGTGCCGCTCTTGTCCTCGGCCGCGAGCATCTCGATCCGCTTTTGGAGCTGGTCCTGCCGGGCGAGAATCACGCCCGCTTGCTCGCGCTCCGCGGGCGTGAGCTCATTGAGATGCGCCTTGAGCAGCGCGAGCGCGTTCTTCGCCTCTTCCGCGGCCCGCTGACGGTAGCCTTCGAAATCCACGCGCCCCAAGCTCTCGGGGTCGAACAGCGGATCGCCGGTGCGCGTGGCGAGCGCGCGGTGCAGCTCCCCGGTGCGTACGGCGAGCCGGTGAATGAGTGCGAGGAAGGCCTCGTGCGCATTGGCGGGCAACGCGTCGGTGGCCGGCGCGGTGCGATGCACCTCGAGGAATCGCCGCAGATATTCGAGCGCGTAGGTCCAGCCGTCACCCTGGTTGGCGACGTATTTTTGCAGCATCGCGAGCAATCTCGGCTCGCCTTCCTTGTCGCGGTATTCGAGCACCCCGGCCACTGCCGCGCAGTGGGCATAGTGCACGACGTCGGTGAGGTGCAGTCCCATCTCGAGTTCGGGGCTCTTGCCGACACGCAGCCGCCGATAGCCCTTGAGAATCAGGCGCTCTCCCATCACGACCACGGTATTCGAGCTCGAGCCCTGCGGGCGCGCGGCCGGAAGCGCGGCGAAATTCTTGCCGGCCAAGCGGCCGAAGGCCGCCGTCGGACGGAACTCGAGCTTGCCTTGCGCCATCGGCATTTCACGCGGTTTGTGGATGGCGCCCACCAGGGCGCGGCAGAACGCCTCGTCGGCAAACGCATCACCCATGACCCCGACGCTCGCCTGTTGACGCACCTTCGCGATGGCGGCGGTCGAGAGGGTGCGCAGCCGTTCCTCGTCGCGATCCTCCCAGGCGAGGGCGAGCGGCATGAAATAGCTCGCGCTCTCGCCGCCGGCGACCACGTCGAGCAGCGCCACGACCCAGCTGATCTTGCCCTCCTGCCACAGCACATGATCGACGATGCGGGCACGCTCGATGGGCGTGCCTTTGGCCGCATACCAGCGCTGCGTCTCGATGAATCGCGGCAAGGCGTCCGTCTCGAATTGCGCCCGGGTCTTCTCCGCCATGGCGATGCGCCAAGGCACGACGCGGTCGCGGAACAAGCTGCTCCAGCCGTCGAACAGCACCAGTACAGGACGCTCATCGATCGAGGTGATCTGCTCGTGCCACGCGGGCGCTTCGGCGTCCTTGGTCAACTTGAACCAATAAAAGCCGTAGGCCGACAGCGTGAGGAGATAGGGTAAGTCGCCGATCGGCGGAAAGGTGGTGCGCCCAAGCATCTCCACGGGCACCCGGCCCTTGAACTCCGGCAGACCGAGCTCGACCGGCTGCGCGGAACGCGACAGATTGGCGACGCAGAGAATGCTGTCCTCGCCGTACTCGCGCAGGTAGGCGAGGACCTTGCGATTGCCGGGCTTGAGGAAGCGGCGCGTGCCGCGCCCGAAGGCCTGGCTGCTCTTGCGCACCGCGAGCATGCGCTTGGTCCAGCTCAACAGGGAGTTCGGATCGCGCGACTGCGCCTCGACGTTCACCGAGGCGTAGCCGTAGACCGCATCCATGATGGGCGGCAGGTAAAGACGCTGCGGATCCGAGCGTGAGAAGCCGGCATTGCGATCGGGACTCCATTGCATCGGCGTGCGCACGCCGTTGCGATCGCCGATGAACACGTTGTCTCCCATGCCGATCTCGTCGCCGTAGTAGAGGATCGGCGAGCCCGGCATGGACAGGAGCAGGCTGTCCATGAGCTTGATGCGGTCGCGATCATTCTCCATGAGCGGCGCGAGGCGGCGGCGTATGCCGAGATTGATGCGCGCCCGCATGTCTGCGGCATACGTGTTGTACATGTAGTCGCGCTCTTTGCTCGTGACCATCTCGAGCGTGAGCTCGTCGTGGTTGCGAAGAAAGATCGCCCACTGGCAGCTATCGGGGATATCCGGCGTCTGCTGCATGATTTCCGTGATGGGAAAGCGGTCCTCCTGGGCGATCGACATGTAGATGCGCGGCATGAGGGGAAAGTGATACGCCATGTGGCACTCGTCACCGTCCCCGAAGTATTCGCGCACGTCTTCCGGCCACTGATTGGCCTCCGCCAGCAAAAAGCGGTTCTTGTAGTTCGCGTCGATCGCTGCGCGCAATTTCTTGATCACCTCGTGGGTCTCGCGCAGGTTCTCGTTGTTCGTGCCCTCGCGCTCGACCAGATAGGGTATGGCGTCCAGGCGGAAGCCGTCGACACCCATGTCGAGCCAGAAGCGCATGATGTCGAGCACCGCGTCCATGACGCGTGGATTGTCGAAATTCAGATCCGGCTGGTGACTGAAGAATCGGTGCCAGTAGTATTGTTTCGCCACCGGATCGAAGGTCCAGTTCGAGCTCTCGGTGTCGAGGAAAATGATGCGAGTGCCGAGATACTTCTGGTCCGTGTCGCTCCACACGTAGAAGTCCCGCTCCGGCGAGCCCGCCGGCGCTCGGCGGGCGGCCTGGAACCAGGGATGCTGGTCCGAGGTGTGGTTGATGATGAGCTCGGTCACCACCTTGAGCCCGAGCCGGTGCGCTTCGCGCAACATGGTACGGAAATCATCGAGCGTCCCGTACGGCGGATGGATGTTCTTGTAGTCGGCGATGTCGTAGCCGTCGTCCTTGAGCGGCGAGGGATAGAACGGCATCAGCCAGATGGTGTTGACCCCGAGATCGCGGATATACCCGAGCTTGGAGGTTAGACCGGGAAAATCGCCGATGCCGTCGTCATTCGAATCCAGGAAAGACTTGACGTTGAGCTGATAGATGACCGCGTCTTTGAACCAAAGGGCATCATCGACATCGAGCCCGGACGGCGTCGCGGGGTCCTTCGCGGCGGATTGGGCGACATCGTTCATCGCAACCTCAGGCCTCACAAGAAATAGTCGAAATCGTGCTCGGTGCGCAGGTACCGCCGCAGCTTCAACACGTGCGCCGGCATGCGCCCGGGATCGAGCATCACGTAATTGCGGCGGCCGCGCCAGGGGTAGCGCTGATCGCTCAACAGGTCGTGCACTTGATAGGGCGTCGAGTCGTCGAGCCCGAGCCGCGCCAAGTCGAGCTCGATCCAGCCCGACTGCACATGATAGGGATCGAGATTCACCACCACGATGATCACGTTGTCCGAGGATGCATCGCTCTTCAGATAGCCGATGAGCTCCTCGTTGTCGAGAGTGCAGAAGCGGAGCGAGGCATCCGATTGCAGAGCGGCGTTGTCGCGGCGGATGGAATTCATACGCGCGATCAAGGAGCGCAGGCTGTCCGGACGGTCGAGCGACCAGTAGCGCAGCTGGTATTTCTCGGAGTCGAGATACTCTTCGCTCCCGGGCTCGCGCGGCCTGCTCTCCATGAGCTCGAAGGTCGGACCATAGATGCCGTAGTTCGCCGACAACGTGGCCGCAAGCACGAGTCTTGCCGCGTAGGCGGCGCGCACCCCCGACTGCAGCGTCTCGTGCAGGATGTCGGGTGTGTTCGGCCACACGTTCGGCCGGAAGAATTGACGCGCAGGACCGGCGTTGAGCTCGGTGAAATACTCGGTGAGCTCGCGCTTGCTGTTGCGCCAGGTGAAGTACGTGTACGACTGCGTGAAGCCGAGTTTCGCCAGGCGATACATGACCTTCGGCCGGGTGAACGCCTCGGCCAGGAACAGCACGTCAGGGTTGCTGCGCTGGACCTCGCCGATCAGCCATTCCCAGAATGGAAACGGCTTCGTGTGCGGGTTGTCGACGCGAAATATGCGGATCCCCTGATCGATCCAGAAATCGACGATGCTCTTGAGCTCCGCCCACAAAGCGCGCCAGTCATCGGTCTCGAAATCGAAGGGGTAGATATCCTGGTATTTCTTCGGCGGGTTTTCCGCGTATTGCACGCTGCCGTCGGGGCGGTGCTTGAACCACTCGGGATGCGTGTGCACGTAGGGGTGATCGGGTGCGCACTGGAAAGCGACGTCGAGGGCAATCTCCATGCCGAGCCCGCGCGCCGTGGCCACCAGGCGCCGGAAATCCTCGAGCGTTCCGAGCTCCCGCAGGATCTCCTTGTGGCCGCCCTCCGCGGAGCCTATGGCCCAAGGACTCCCCACATCGCCGGACTTCGCCTTGAGTGCGTTGTTCGCCCCCTTGCGGTTGACGTGTCCGATCGGCTGGATGGGCGGGAAGTAGACGACGTCGAAGCCCATGCCGGCGATGTACGGCAGGCGTGCTTCGACATCCTTGAAGTTGCCATGGCGTGCCGGTTGCGACGCGGCGGACCGCGGAAAGAGCTCGTACCAGCTGCTGAAGCCCGCGCGCTTGCGATCCGCGAAAATTTCCAGGGCGGCCGAGGCGGCGAGACTCCTGTCCGCATGGCGCTGCATCAGGCGGGCGCGCTCGGGATCGAGCGCAAGCGCCTTGAGCGAGGCGGCGTCCACGGTTGAGTCCGGACTTGCGCTCTCGAGCAAGAGCTCGGCCCAGTTCCTCAGGGCCTGCGCATCGGCATCGCCGGCGCGCACCGCGGTCGAGGCGATGAGCGCGCTTCCCACCTGTAAGGCGACGCGAATGTCACCGAGCTCCTCGCGGCGCTCGAGTTCCTTGCGCCAGGACTCGAAGGGATCGACCCAGGCCGTGACCGTGCACCGGTAGCGCCCCGGCGCGGGGGGCGTGAACTCACCCGTCCACACATCGTTGCCCCGGGCCTGCATCTCGACCTCGTAGGCCCCGGTGGTATTCACCGCCCGCCAGGCGAGCACCACGCGCAGCTGATCGTGCCCGTCGGTGAAGCAGTGTGCCTCGACGCACACGCGCTCGCCAGCGATGCGCTTCGCGACAAAGCGGCCGCCGTCGACCACGGGCGACAGAGCGTCGATCACCGCACGCACCCGCCCCTCGTCGCCCCGGTGGAACACAACGCCGGGGTCTGCCGGTACCGCGGCGGATGCGGTCGTTGCGGACGGCTTCGCGCGCTTGCGTGGCTCCTTTTTCTCAGCCATGGGATTCCCAGCGCAGCATCAGGGTCGAGAGCGGCGGCAACGTCAGGTTCAGCGACTCGACGCGCCCGTGGGTGCTCACCGGGACCGATTCGACCCCACCCATGTTGCCCCATCCGGCGCCGCCGTACTCGCGCGCATCGCTGTTCAACACCTCGCGCCAGATCCCACGTTTCGGCACGCCGATGAGATAGTTGGGCCGCGGGACCGGCGTGAGGTTGCAGACCACCAGGATCGGCGGGCTGTCTCCCGCCTTGCGCAAGAACGCGAGCACGCTCGCCTCCGCGTTGTCGACGTCGAGCCATTCGAAACCATCGGCGCTGAAATCGATCCGATGCAAGGCCGGCTCGTTGCGGTAGAGCGCGTTCAAGTCGCGCACCAAACGCTGCACTCCCGCATGCTCGGGGAGCGAGGACACCCACCATTCGAGCTCGCCGTCGTGCGTCCACTCGCGCCGCTGAGCGAACTCGCACCCCATGAACAGCAGCTTCTTGCCCGGATGACCCCACATGTAGCCGAACAAGGTGCGCAGGTTCGCAAACTTTTGCCAGTCATCGCCCGGCATCTTGCCGATGAGCGCGCCTTTGCCGTAGACCACCTCGTCGTGCGAGAGCGGCAGCACGAAGTTCTCATTGAAAGCGTAGATCAGGGAGAACGTCAATTGTCCATGGTTATAACGCCGGTAGATCGGGTCCTTGCTGAAGTAGGCGAGCGTGTCGTGCATCCAGCCCATGTTCCACTTCATGCCGAATCCGAGACCTCCCATGTCGGTCGGCCTCGAGACCATCGGCCAGGCCGTGGATTCCTCTGCGATCATGGTGGCATCGGGATGGTGCCGGTACACGGCCTTGTTCAACTCCCGCAAGAAGTCGGTCGCCTCGAGGTTCTCGCGCCCGCCGAAGCGATTCGGAATCCACTCGCCCGCCTTGCGCGCGTAATCCAGATAGAGCATCGACGCCACACCGTCGACCCGCAGTCCGTCGACGTGGTAGTGCTTCAGCCAGAACAGCGCCGATGAAATCAGAAAGGAGCGCACCTCATTGCGGCCGTAATTGAAAATGGCCGAGTTCCATTCCGGATGAAAGCCTTGCCGGGCGTCGGCGTGCTCGTACAAATGCGTGCCGTCGAAATAGATGAGCCCGTGAGCGTCCGTCGGAAAATGCGAGGGTACCCAGTCGAGAATGACGCCGATCCCGTTCTGGTGCAGATGATCGACGAAATACATGAGGTCCTGAGGTGTGCCATAGCGCGCCGTGGCGGCGAAATAGCCGGTAGTCTGGTAGCCCCACGATCCGTAGAACGGATGCTCGGTGATCGGCATGAGCTCGACGTGCGTGAAGCCCGTGTCGCGCAGGTATTGCGCGAGCTCGTGGGCGAGCTCGCGGTAGTTCAAGAAATTACCGTCCTTGCGCCGCCACGAGCCCAGATGCGCCTCGTAGATCGAGATGGGCGCGGCGAGCCCGTTGCGCTCGCCGCGCGAGGCCATCCAATCCCCGTCGTTCCATTCCCATTCGAGTGACCAAGCCCGCGAGGCGGTCGCAGGCGGGGCCTCGCAGAGGAAGCCGACCGGGTCGGCCTTCTCGGCCGTGAAATCGTTCCAGCGCGAGACGATTCGGTACTTGTAGGCCTGGCCGTGCTGAACCTGCGGAACGGAGCCTTCCCAGATGCCCGAGCCATCCCAGCGGGGCGCGAGCACGTCCTCACGCGCTCCCCAGCCGTTCCAGTCGCCGATTACGGAAACCTTGGCGGCGTTTGGCGCCCACACCGCAAACGAGGCGCCGCCTCCCGCCTGCAAGTGGCAGCCCAGCTCATCGAACAGGGAGGCGTGGGTGCCCTCGCGGAACAGATAGATATCTTGCTCGGTCAACAAGTGACAGGCTCCCGTGCGGCAAACGGTTAGGGGAAGTAGCGAACAAGGATAGGTTCGACCGAGGCGGCGTACTGTCGCCCTGCGAGCGGCAACGGCTGTAGGACTGGGCTGGCTGGTAACATCGGCGGCAACACGCTAAAGAGCTGGCGAATACCTTACAGATTTTCTGCTCCGCCTGCGCCGAGTATCTGCTCCGCCGCCCGCATGCCGCTGCCGATCGCCGCGTGCACCGTGCCCCAATGCCCCGTGGTGTCCGTGTGCTCACCTGCGAAATAAAGCGTCTCCTCGACCGGGGTCGTGAGCTTTTCGGGCGCATCCAGAGCGCCCGCCGGCACGTAGCTGTAGGCGCCGCGCGAATAGGGATCCGCCGACCAGTCATGCGCGTGCCAGCTCACGAGCAGGCCCTGCAGCTCCGCAAACGACAGCTCGAAAATTCGCGCAAGCGTCGCGAGGCAGCGGCGCGGCAGCGCGAGGGGGTCGTCGCCCGCCGCAATCGAGCGCCGCAGCTCCGTCGCTTTGGGGCCGCCGACCCAGGCGGTGAGTAAGGGCATCGGCGCGGGGTTGGGTGTCCAGAAAGTGGGCGGCACTTGGCCCGGCGTGAACAGAAAGCTGAGATCCGCGAGCCTGCGTCGGACGTCCTCGGGGATGGAGGCTGGGCGACGATCGCGCCAGAAGCGCTCGCGGAACAGGAGCGAGACGCGCACCACCTCGCCCATGGCCAGGCGCCGCGCGTGCGCGAGGATCTCCGTCGGGGGCGGCGCGAACGCAATGGTGTCCGTCTGCAGCACGCCGAGCGGCACCGTGATCAATGCCTGCCGCGCCATCAGCTCCCTGCCATCCGCGGCGGTGACACCGGCCTCGATCCGCACGCTGCCACGCCGCCACTCGATGCGGCGCACCGGTACTCCGAGCGCGAGCTCACCGCCGGCGGCACGGAATTGCGACGCCAAGAATTCCATCACCGCATCGTAGCCTGCGGCGACGTGAAACAGACGATCGGTCTCGATGGCGTCCTCGGCGCGTTGTTGGACGGCAAGCGAGGCGATGCCGATGCGATGGCGATCTGCCGCGTTGAAGCCTTCGACGTAGTTTGCGGCCGCCGCATCCGCGGCCGCATCGCTGGGGACGGCGGCTTGATAGTCGGCGAAGCTCATATCGCAACCGGGGCGAGCCTCGAGCCATTTCATCATGTCGGCGATCACGTGCGTCGCGGGCTGGTTCATGGGCGGCGCCCAATGGCCGTTGACGAACGAGAGTTCCGCGCCCTCGAGCTCATAGGCGGACAGCTTCGCCTGGCCGACGAGCGACCAGGTCACCGACGGCAACCCGTGGATGAATTCCGCGCCGAGCTCGACGCACATCGGCGCACGGCCTTCTTCTGCAGGCAAATGACGCGTGAAGATGCGCCCGCCGATGCGGTCGCGCGCTTCGAGCAGCGCCACGCGCTTTCCCGATTGTGCGAGCTTTGCGGCGGCGGCGAGGCCCGCGGCGCCCGCTCCCACGATGATCACGTCGTAATCGGCTCGCATATGCCGGTATGATTCTAGCGCATGCAGATCGTCCGGCAGTCGCAGTTCAAGGCCTCGCCCTGGAAGAACGGCGGGGGCATCACGCACGAAGCCGTGCGCGTACCCGAGCGCGGCCCCTTTCGCTGGCGCGTGAGCATCGCGCATATCGATGCTCCCGGCCCGTTCTCGGACTTCGCCGGGTATGCGCGCACGATGGTTCTGTTGCGCGGCTCAGGCATCGCATTGAAGCTCTCCGACGGAACGCGGCGGATCATGCGCGCGGCCGGAGACCTCGCGCAGTTCGATGGCGCGCTCGGCGTCGAGTGCGAGCTGTTGAACGGCCCGTGTGTCGATTTGAATTTGATGACCGCGCACGCGATTGGGCCCGCGCAAGTTCGGGTCGAGCGATTGCGGGGGTCCCTCCCTTACGCCTTGCGGAAGGACGAATCGCTCGTCGTATTCCCCACGGACGCGCCGCTGCAGATCCACCCGAGCGGTGGCAATGCCGCGATACTCGAGCCCTGGGATCTCGCGGTGCTCGGCGGAACGGCCGAGAGCGCCGGCCGGATCGCATGTCGCGAGGACACGGCGTGTGCGGTGTTCCTGGCGACCTTGATGGAGCAGTCCGGCCAAGGCTTCGATCTGACCCGGGTCTAATACTTGTGAGTCGAGAGTAACAGGCTCGTCTCGGTGCTCGAGATGCCGTCGATCAGCCGGATGCGACTGAGCACCCGATCCACCGCCTCGAGGCTGTCGGTGCGCAACTCGGCGACGATGTCCCATCGGCCGTTGGTCGTGTGCAACGCGGACACCGCCGGATCTCCGCGCAGCGCTTTCAGCACCTCGTCGGTGCGATTGCCCTCGACGGCGACCGTCATGAAAGCGCGAACGCGCTGATCCTCGGCGGACGCCTTGAGGCGCACCGTATAACCGAGCACCGTACCGTCCTTCTCAAGACGCGCGAGCCGGTTTTGCACCGTGCCGCGCGACACGCCCACCGCCTTCGCCATCGAGGCGACCGACATGCGGGCGTTCTCCCGCAGCAAGGAGAGTAGCTTATGATCGATAGTGTCCACAAATCGCCAGATTATACTGACTATTTGCGCAATTATAGACTCCTTTTGATCAGTCTTCTGGCTATCTATTGGCACGCTCCGGCGAGAGACTGGGTCGGTCGGCGGGGAGCCGGCGCGAGACAACTCAATCAGAAGCGAGAGTTCTATGGTCAATTACATCGGCACCGCGCGCCTCCGCGCGCTGGTAGCGCGCCACGGCGTGGCGCAGTTCGTGGAAGCCCTGGCCGGCGAAATCGAGTCCGACTACCGCCGCTGGGCCGAGTTCGACAAATCGGCGCGGCACGCCTGTCATTCTCCAGGCGGTGTCATCGAACTCATGCCGACCAGCGACGGGCGTCTCTACTCGTTCAAGTACGTGAACGGCCACCCTCGCAATACGGCAGCCGGCCTGCTCACGGTGACGGCCTTCGGCGTGCTCTCGGACGTGGCGACGGGATATCCCATGCTGCTGTCCGAAATGACCTTCGTCACGGCGCTGCGCACCGCAGCGATGTCGGCGCTGGCGGCCCGCTACATGGCGCGCCCCGGATGCCGTTCCATGGCCCTGGTCGGCAATGGCGCGCAGAGCGAATTCCAGGCGGTCGCGTTTCACCACATGCTAGGAATCCGCGACGTGAGGCTGTTCGACACCGATGCCGAGGCCACGGCAAAGCTCAAGCTCAATCTCGAGTCGCTGAGCCTGCCCGGGCTCTCGTTGCGCTCGTGTGCGAGCGTCGCAGAAGCGGTTCGCGGCGCCGATATCGTGACCACGGCGACCGCCGACAAGCGCAATGCGCTCATCTTGACCCCGGAGATGATCGAGCCTGGCATGCACTTGAACGCGGTGGGGGGCGATTGCCCCGGCAAGACGGAGCTGCATCCGGATATTTTGCGGCGGCCCGATGCGCGCATCGTGGTCGAGTTCGAGCCCCAAGCCCGCATCGAGGGCGAGATTCAGCAACTCGACGCCGCGGCGCGCGTCATCGAGATCGCCGACGTAGTGTCCGGCCGCGTGCCGGCGCGGCTCGCGCCCGCGCAAGTCTCGATCTTCGATTCGGTAGGATTCGCGCTCAACGACTTTTCCTCGCTGCGCTACTTGCATCGCCTCGATCGCGAGCTGGCCGGCGGGAGTGTCATCGACCTCATCCCGAGCCTCGATGATCCGAAGGATCTGTTCGGCGGGCTCAAGCTCGGCAGCTCCCTCGCGAAGTCGCGAACGCCGGCGCTCGAAGGGAGCGCGGCATGAGCGCCGGCGGCACGAAGGCGAGCCTCATCGGCGCCCCGACCGACGTCGGTGCGAGCGATCGCGGTGCTTCGATGGGTCCGGAGGCGCTGCGCGTCGCGGGGCTCGTATCGGCCCTCACGGGACGGGGCCTCGATGTGCGCGACTGCGGCAACTTGAGCGGGCCACCCAATCCGGGTGGTGCTGCGGTCGGCGGCTATCGACACCTGGCCGAAGTGGCGGCGTGGAACCGCGAGGTCCACGGCGCGGTGCACCGCGAGCTCGGCTCGGACCGGTTGCCCATCCTGCTGGGCGGCGATCACAGCCTGTCGATCGGATCGATCTCGGCCGTGGCTCGCCATTGCCGGGAGACGCACCGTCCCCTGCGCATCATCTGGCTGGATGCGCACACGGACTTCAATACCGCCGACTTGAGCCCGACCGGGAGCCTGCATGGCATGCCCGTTTCCTCGCTTTGCGGCTTCGGGCCGCGCGAGCTCGTGGAGCTCGGTGGCGTGACACCCGCCATCCAACCGCAGTGGGTGAGACAGCTCGGCATCCGCAGCGTCGATGCGGGTGAGCGGCGCTTCGTGCACGAGCAGCGCCTCGCGGTGTTCGACATGCGCTGCATCGATGAAATGGGCATGCGGCGCGCGATGGAGCTGGCGCTCGCAGACCTCGAGGAGAACACCCATCTGCACGTCAGCTTCGACGTGGACGTGCTCGACCCCGAGATCGCGCCCGGAGTCGGCACCACGGTGCCCGGCGGAATGTCCTATCGGGAGGCGCAGCTGTGCATGGAGATGATCGCGGACACGGGGCTCATCGGCTCGCTCGACATCATGGAGCTCAACCCGGCGCTCGATGTGCGCAACAAGACCGCGACGCTCGCGGTGGATCTCGTCGAATCGCTGTTCGGCAAGAGCACGCTCATGCGGCGGCCCGCGGTCGAGGTTCGCGCCGCGCGCGATTCGTTGTCGGCGCGCAGGTCCGCGGCGCTCGCCTGAGCCCGCACCGGGGCGCCAGCCTGGCGGATGGCTGCTGGTGTTCCCAGCCGTCCTTGTCGATACTAGCTCACCGCTTTTTCGAGGAAGCTCGCCATGGTTGCCAGCTTGACTGAGTATGCGTCCCCCCCATCGCCGGAGAGCCTGCGCGCGCAGGCGCGTGAGCACACCCTATGGCCCGAAGAGCAGGCGGTCCAGCGCCTGCTGCACGCACTCGAGCTCACCGGAGGCGCGCGTCATCGTGCCGTGTCGCGGGCCGTCTCGCTGGTCGAGGGCGCGCGTTCACGGCGTGACGAGCGGCCGTTTCTCGATGCATTCTTGCAGGAGTTCGGCCTGTCGAATCAGGAAGGTATTGCGCTCATGTGCATTGCCGAGGCGCTGCTGCGGATTCCGGACGATGCGACCGCGGATCGTCTGATCGCCGAGCAACTCGCCACCGGTGATTGGGCCGCGCATGCCGGGAGATCCGAATCGCTGTTCGTCAACGCATCGACGTGGGGCCTCATGCTCACCGGCGGCATGCTCGAGCTCGACCCGGCCATCAAGAACGATGCGGCCGGATGGATTCGCAAGCTCACGCGCAAGGCCGGAGAGCCCTTGCTGCGCCTCGCCGTGCGCCGGGCGATGAAAATCATCGGCGGCGAATTCGTCGTGGGACGCACCATTGAGGAGGCGCTCGAGCGCAGCGCGCGCGAGCCCGACGTGGCTTTGTGCTCCTTCGACATGCTTGGCGAGGGCGCGCGCACGCTCGCGGACGCCGAGCGCTATCTCGCATCCTACGAGCACGCCATCGAGGTCATCGGCCGCGTACGGACAGGCAATCCGCCGCAGGAACGCTCCAGCATCTCGATCAAGCTGTCCGCGCTCGAGCCGCGCTACACGCTGTTGCAGAAGGATCGGGTGATGGAGCGCCTGGTGCCGAAGACGCTCGCACTCGCGCGGCGCGCGGCCGCGGCGGGTATTCAGCTCACGATCGACGCCGAGGAGGCGGACCGTCTCGACCTCTCGCTCGACGTGATCGAGGCGCTCGCCCGTGATGTGAGAACGAAGGACTGGCCGGGTTTGGGACTCGCCGTGCAGGCCTATTCGAAGCGCGCGCTGGATGTGATCGACTGGGTAGCCGCCGTGGCTCGGGAAACGGGCCGGCGCTTGGCTGTGCGTCTCGTCAAAGGCGCCTACTGGGATAGCGAGATCAAACGCAGCCAGGAGCGCGGGCTCGAGGGCTACCCGGTGTATACCCGCAAGATCACCACGGATGTCTCCTATCTCGCCTGCGTGGGCCGGTTGTTCAGGCACACCGACGTCCTGTTCCCGCAGTTCGCCACGCACAACGCCCACAGCATTGCGGCGGTGCTCGAGCTTGCGCCGCGCGGTGCCTCCTACGAGTTCCAGCGACTACACGGCATGGGGAGGCTCCTCTATGCGGAGGCCGAGCGCCAGATTGCCGGGTTTCCGCCCGTGCGGGTGTACGCGCCGGTCGGCGAGCACAAGGATCTGCTCGCGTATCTGGTGCGCCGCCTGCTCGAGAACGGCGCCAATACCTCTTTCGTGAACCGCTTCATGGACGAGCAGGTACCGGTCCTCGACATCGTCCGCGATCCGATCACCGAGCTCGAGCGGCTCGATTCTTATGCACACCCGAGGCTGCCGGTGCCCGTCGCGCTCTATTCGGAACGGCGCAACTCCATCGGACTCGACCTGGGTAATCCGGATGCGCTGGAGACCGCGCGCGCCGGCATCGCCTCGCGGCGACCGCTTGTGCACACGAGCGGTCCTGTCATCGACGGGATCATGCTCGCGGGCGAGACGCACGCAGTGACCAATCCGGCCGATCGCCGCGATACGGTCGGCCGCTCCCGGGACGCGACCGGCACCGAGATCCGCGCAGCCTTCGATGCAGCGGCTCGCGCGCAGCCGGGATGGGATGCTCGTGGCGGCGGCGTACGCGCGGAATGCCTGGATCGGGCGGCGGCGCTGCTCGAGAAATCGCGTTTCGATTTCTACGACCTGCTGATCCGCGAGGCGGGGAAGATCCTGCCGGACGCAGTCGCCGAGGTGCGCGAGGCCACAGATTTCTGCCGCTACTACGCGTTGCGCGCGCGCGAGGAGTTTGCTCACGGCAAGCGGCTGGAGGGACCCACGGGGGAGTACAACGAGCTGTCGCTGCATGGCCGCGGTGTCTTTGCGTGCATCAGTCCCTGGAACTTCCCGCTCGCGATTTTCGCGGGGCAGGTGACGGCGGCTCTGGCGGCCGGCAATGCGGTGGTGGCCAAGCCGGCCGAGCCCACCCCGCTCATCGCCGCGCGCTTCGTGAGGCTCCTGCACGAGGCGGGTGTGCCTCCCGAGGTGCTGCAATTGACGCCTTCACCGGGACGCATGTTCGGCGATACGGCGTTCGGCCATCCGGCACTCGCGGGCGTTGCCATGACGGGATCGACCGCCACCGCGCTCACCATCAACCGCATGCTCGCCGCCCGCGACGGCGCCATCGTGCCGCTCATCGCGGAAACCGGCGGCATGAATGCCATGCTGGTCGACTCGACCGCGCTGCCCGAGCAGGTGGTCGACGATGTGATCACTTCGGCGTTCATGAGCGCGGGACAGCGCTGCTCGGCATTGCGCTTGTTGTTCCTGCAAGAGGAAATCGCCGACGGCGTGCTCGAGATGATCGCGGGGGCGATGGATGAGCTGGTGATCGGCGATCCCGGCGAGTTCAAGACCGACGTCGGTCCGGTCATCACGGCCGCGGCGCGCGACGGGCTCGATCGGCACGTCGCGCGCATGCGCCGCGAAGCCCGCATCGTAAAAGCCTGCAGACTCGATGAGGCGCACCTCCACGGCAGTTTCGTGGCGCCGCATCTGATCGAGCTCAACGACGCGGCCCAGTTGACCCGGGAGGAGTTCGGCCCGCTGTTGCATGTGGTGCGCTACCGGTCGCGCGATATCGGCCAAGTACTGGCCGCGATCCGGGCGACAAACTATGGTCTCACCCTCGGCGTCCAGACGCGGCTCGAGTCCTTCTGGCGCGAAATATTCGAGGGGACGTTCATCGGCAACACCTACGTCAATCGCAACATGATCGGTGCGGTCGTGGGCGTGCAGCCCTTCGGCGGCAGCGGCCTGTCGGGCACGGGACCCAAGGCAGGGGGGCCGCATTACGTGGCGCGCTTCGGCAGCGAGAGAACGTTGACGGTGAATACCACCGCGACCGGCGGTAATACGGCCTTGCTCAACCTGGGAAACTAGAGCGAGCTGCGCGAGCCGTCGCGACCGGCGGCCCGGCAGCTCCGATCCCGCTTACGGCGTCTGCGCGACCTTGGCGGCCTTGGCATTCGCCTTCGCCGCGTCATAGTCGGCGTCCGCCTGATCCTTGCAGACCTGCTGATCGTGACCTTGCAGCGCCTCGCATTTTTGGATCGCCACCTCGTGGTCACCGTCTGCCTTCGCGAGTGCCACCTTGTACGCATCGCCACTCATGTCCTTCTGCGCGTCGCGCTGCGCGTCGGCCACCTTATTCGCCGCGGAATTGTTGGCTGCCGCAATATCTCGCGCAGCCGTATCGGGCGCCTTCGCGCTGTCACAGGCCGTGAGCGAGCCGAGCGCTACCAGCCCGCTTAGAGCCGCGATTGCCATTGTGTGTTTCATCTGTTGCGTTCCTTTGCGCGTTACTGGGCGCGCTTTCAGAGCGCCTAAGTTGCCGCGATTCCGGGGCGGATGCTGTCGGCGAGCCCGCACGCCGCCGGTAGGTAAGTCCCCGTCAGCCGGCGCCTACCCCTGATACCCGTCAAATACCGATGAATCAATATTTTGCGTCGCTCTACCCTGAATCATGCGGTGCGCAGCCGCTCCACTGAACAGGAGACTTTCATGTCCAACAGCAACACCACGCAAGGCAATACCAACAGTCCGAAGAGCGACAAGAGCTCAGCTGACAAGAGCCAACGGAGCGGCAATCAATCCAATCAAGGCGGCCAAGGCGGCTCACAGCATCAAGGCGGCTCACAACACGGCGGCCAGGGTCAGCAGCAAGGCGGGCAAGACGACAAGCAGCGCGGAAAACAGGATGATATGAATCGGGGCGGCCGCAGCTAAGGGGCGGCGCCGAAGCCAAGCGGGGCTTGGCGAAAAGGGCCTGTGGGCCGGCGCGATCGTGCCGGTCCACTTCTAAATCGATGGCCCTCCCGGCTGGGTTGCTGCGGGAGCTGCCAATCCCTCCATGTACTCCTTGAACCGACCGAGGTCGCCGCGCGATTGCACCGGCGGATCCTGCTCGGCGTGCGGCCCCGCGACCGCTTCGATGAGCGTTTCCACCAGACCGGAATGTTCCTCATGGCGCACCATGGCGGTGACTTCGGTGCCCTCGCCGGCATCCTGGAACTCCACACGGCCGGAGTAATTCACCGGCGAATTGCCCGACGTCGACCAGGCAATGAGCCGATCCGGCTCGTCATCGGTCACGAGCATTTCCCATTGCGCCGTGTGACCTGATCCGTCCTTCACCGTCCACATGGAGCTGAGCGAGTCGACTGCGGTTACTGCCGCGACGCGCGCCATGAATTTCGGCGCGTTGGTCAAGTCGCGCCAGAATGTGTAGAGCTCGTGGCGTGGCCGCGCGATCACGATGCTTGCGACGAACTCGTGCGCGCGGGGCTCAGTGGGAGGCTTGGCGCTCATTCCTCGAAGCATAGCGCGTGAGACGAGATTCGGAGCATCGGCTGAGGAGTGGGTGCTTGTAGGCCTTTTCCTGCACCATGTCAGGCGTTTTCTGTCGTAAAGCGCGCGGCGGTGTTTGCCCCGTTCGCGGCGACTCGTGGCAGAATTTGCGTGATGATTCATCCACGGGTCCGGAGCACCGCCTCAACGGCGGCTCGCTGAATTTCCATGCAGGGCTGGAGCTTCCGCGCACCCGGGCGCGACGATGTTCGATTTGCCATGGAGCCGCGGTCGTTCGCCGGCTTCCTGGTGGCCATCGCAGCCGTCATGGTCATCGGGGCGCTTTCCTACCAATCGCTCCACACCACCGAGGCCGCGGCGGAGAGCCTGACCCGTACGGCCGAGGTGCAGACCCACACTCAGGTTCTGCTCTCCACGCTGAAGGACGCCGAGACCGGACAGCGCGGCTATCTGCTCACGGGCCGCGAGGACTACCTCGCACCCTTTCTCGACGCGAAGCACGCGCTGCCGGCCCAGTTCGCGAGTCTTGCCGCACTGGTCGGCCAAGATCCCGCCCAGCGCGTCCGTCTCGGGACGCTGCAGTCGCTCGCGACCGAGAAAATCGATGAGCTCAGCCAGACGGTGGAGCTGAAGCGTGCGGGCCAGACCGAGGACGCCATGAGGATCGTCCTCACGGATCGGGGCAAGAACACGATGGACCGCGTTCGCGCGATCACCGAAGAGATGATTCTCAGCGAGCGCCAGATGTTCGCCGAGCGGGCGCTCGCCTGGCGCAAGGCGGCGACGAGCGCCTTTTGGATCACCTCCCTGGGATCGGTGGTGTTGCTCGTGCTCATCGCGGTGGCGGCGGCGATCACCTCTCGCGAGTTCAAACATCGCCAGCGCGAATCCTGGCTGCGCGCCGGCCAGATCGGGCTTGGCGAGGTCATGATGGGAGATCTGCCGCTCGAGCGTTTGGGCGAGAACGTGCTGCGGTTTCTGGCCCAGTTCTTGGACGCCCCGGTGGCGGCCGTGTTCGTGGCCGAGGGCACGTCGTTCAGGCGCGCCGCGGCCCACGGGATTCCCGCGGGGGAAGTCGCCCTGGTGCGGCCCGGAGACGGCCTGGTGGGGCAGGCCGCCAAGGACAACGCGCCGCTTCGTGTTCGCGACGTGCCGCCGGGCTATCTGCCCATCCGCTCGAGCACGGGAAGGTCCGATGCCGCCGAGCTTTTGATCGCTCCGGCCAGTATCGACCGGCATGTCTATGCGGTCATCGAGCTCGGCTTCTTCGGCGCGGGCGGCGCCGGGCCCGAGGAACTCCTCAAGCGAGTGTCCGAGCCGATCGCCGCCGCCGTGCGGGCGTCGATCGATCGCTTACGTCTGCAGGAGCTGCTGCAGGAAACGCAGCAGCAGACCGAGGAGCTGCAAACGCGCGAGGAGGAGCTGCGCGTCAACAACGAGGAGCTCGAGGAGCAGGGACGCACCCTGCGCGAGTCCCGTGCGCAGCTGGAGTCGCAGCAGGTCGAGCTCGAGCAGATCAATTCACAGCTCGAGGAGCAGGCCCACACGCTCGAGGACCAGAAGGAGACGCTCACACGGTCGCACGCGCATCTGGCCGCCAAGTCCCTGGAGCTGCAGCGCGCGAACGAATACAAGAGCGAATTCCTGGCGAACATGAGTCACGAGCTGCGCACCCCGCTCAATTCAACGTTGATCCTGGCCAAGCTGCTGGCCGACAACAAGGAGGGAAATCTCACCGACAATCAGGTGCGCTACGCCCAGACTATCTCGTCCGCCGGCAAGGACTTGCTCGCACTCATCAACGACGTTCTCGACCTGTCGCGCATCGAAGCCGGAAAGGTCGAGGTGACGCCCGAGAGCGTAAGCCTCGCCGCGATCATCGAGCCGCTCGCGAAGATGTTCGAGCCCGCGGCGGCGGAGAAAAAACTGAGGTTCGCGACGCTGATCGAGCCGGGCGCTCCGGCAGCTCTCGAGACCGATCCACAGCGCCTCGGACAGATCCTGAAGAATTTGCTGTCGAACGCACTGAAGTTCACGCAGCGCGGCGAGGTCGGTTTGCGGGTGTTCGCCGCGGGTTCCGACTCGGTCTCCTTCGCCGTGCGCGATACCGGCGTCGGCATCGCCGCGCACCAGCAGGAAGTCATTTTCGAGGCCTTTCGTCAGGCGGACGGCAGCATTCATCGCAAGTTCGGCGGCACCGGGTTGGGGCTGTCCATCTCCCGGGATCTCGCGCGTCTGCTCGGCGGCAGCATCGTCGTCGACAGCTCCTCGGGTGCCGGCAGCACGTTCACGCTCACGCTGCCGCGCAAGTATTCGCCCGCTGCCGTGGGCGCGCCGCAGGATGCGCCGGATCAGATCCTGAGCAGCGACGCGATATTGTCGGCCCACCCGGCGCCCGAACGGCCGGCGGGTGGCACGCGTCCGCTCGGAGCGGCCGCCATCCCCGATGATCGGGACCGCCTCACCCCGGGGAAACGGCTCATTCTGGTCGTCGAGGACGACGTGCCCTTCGCCGAGATCCTGCGCGACCTGGCGCACGAGATGGGCTTTCAGTGTGTGGTGGTGCACGCCGCGGAGGACGGGCTCACCGCCGCGGAGCAGTTTCACCCGAGCGCCATCATATTGGACATCAATTTGCCGGATTTTTCGGGGCTGCACGTGCTCGATCAGCTGAAGCGCGATTCGCGCACCCGGCATGTTCCGGTGCACGTGGTCTCCGCTTTCGATTACCGTCGCGAGGCGCTCGAGCTTGGCGCCGCAGGCTACGCCTTGAAGCCCGCGAACCGGCAGGAGCTGACCGAGGCCCTGAAAAGGCTGGAGCGCAAGCTCTCGCAGAGCGTCCGGCGCGTGCTCATCGTCGAGGACGATGCCCGGCAGCGGCAGAGCATCCGCGAGCTGCTCGGCCAGGCCGATGTGCAGCTCACCGACGCCGAGACCGCCCAGCAGGCGTTGCAGGCGCTTTCGACCACCACCTTCGATTGCGTGGTGCTCGATTTCAATCTGCCGGATGCCACGGGGTATGAGCTGCTGGAGAAAATGGCACAGCAGGACGAGGTGTCGTTTCCACCGGTCATCGTGTACACAGGGCGCACGCTCTCGCGGGAGGAGGAGCAGCGGCTCGGACGCTACTCCAGGTCCATCATCATCAAGGACGCGCGCTCGCCGGAACGGCTCCTGGACGAAGTCACGCTGTTTCTGCACCAGGTGGAGTCGAAGCTCCCCGCGCCCCAGCAGCAGATGCTCAAGACGGTGCGCAATCGGGACCACTCGCTCGAGGGCCGGCGTATTCTCGTGGTCGAGGACGATGTGCGCAATATCTTCGCACTGACGAGCGTGTTCGAGCCGAGCGGCGCGACGGTCGAGATCGCGCGCAACGGCCGCGAGGCGCTCGAGGCGCTGGCGCGCAGCAAGAACTCGTCCGCGGACGCCATCGACATGGTTCTCATGGACATCATGATGCCCGAGATGGACGGGCTCACCGCCATGCGCGAGATCCGCAAGGATCCGGATTGGAAGAAGCTGCCGATCATCGCGCTCACCGCGAAGGCGATGAAGGATGATCACGAGAAATGCCTGGCCGCCGGCGCAAATGACTACGTCGCCAAGCCCCTCGACGTGGAGAAGCTCTTGTCCCTGGTCCGGGTATGGATGCCGAAATAGAAAGCGCGTACGCGCTGGAGAGCAGGAAGTTCGACATCGAGCTGAAGCTGCTCATCGAGGGTATCTATCACCTGTATCACTACGACTTTCGTGACTACGCGCAGGGGTCGCTCCGCCGGCGTCTGAAGGGCGCTCTGGTGCACTTCAGATGCGAGACGTTGTCGCAGCTCCAGGATCGCGTGCTGCGCGAGCCGGAATCGTTCCATGCGCTGCTCGACCACCTCACCGTGCAGGTGAGCGAGATGTTCAGGGATCCGTCTTACTTCCGAGCGGTTCGCGAGCAGGTCGTGCCGCTGCTGCGTACGTACCCTTCTCACAAGATCTGGGTCGCCGGCTGCAGCGCCGGGGAGGAGGCATATTCGCTCGCCATCCTGCTGCGCGAAGAGGGTCTGCTGCAGCGGTCGTTGATCTACGCGACGGACATCAACCCGCGCATGTTGGAGAGAGCCGAGGCGGGCATCTATCCCATCGACCGCATCGCGGGCTTCACGATCCATCACCGCGAGTCCGGCGCAAAATCCTCGCTTTCCGACTACTACACGGCCGCTTACGGAAGGGCGATCTTCGACAAGAGCTTGCGGGAGCACATCGTGTTCTCCGATCACAGTCTGGCGACCGACAGCGTGTTCGCGGAGGTACAATTCGTCTCCTGCCGCAACGTGCTCATCTATTTCGACCGACCGCTGCAGGATCGGGCGGTCGGGCTGTTTCGCGATTCGCTATGCCGGCAAGGATTTCTGGGTCTCGGCTCGAAGGAGTCGCTGCGATTCTCCGGCCAGGCGTCGGCGTTCGTCTCGTTCGTCCCGCAGGAGAAAATCTACCAGAAGGCGGTGTCGACTTGACCCCCGAGCGTACCGGCACGGCCGACATCCGGGCGGTTGCCATCGGCGCCTCGGCGGGCGGGGTGCAGGCGCTGGGCGAGTTGCTGCCCGCGCTGTCCCCGGATTTGCAGGCGGCGGTGTTCGTCGTGCTGCACCTGCCGCGCGACCGGCCGAGCCTGCTCGTGGACGTGTTTTCCCGCAAGTGCGAGCTCGCCGTGCGGGAAGCCGAGGACAAGGAGCCGGTGATGCCGGGGACGGTGTACTTCGCGCCGTCCAACTATCACCTGTTGGTGGAAGCGGGACCGCAGCTCGCCTTGTCGGCCGATGATCTGGTCAATCTCTCGCGGCCCTCGATCGATGTGCTGTTCGATTCGGCGGCGCAGGTGTATCGAGAGCATCTGCTCGGCATCATTCTCAGCGGCGCGAACGAGGATGGCGCCGAGGGACTCGCGGCCGTGCATGACGCCGGTGGATTGACCGTCGTGCAGGAGCCGCAGACCGCGCAGTCCTCGACCATGATACTTTCAGCGCTCGAGCGGCAGCCCGTGGACCTCGTGCTGGACTTGCAAGGCATCGCGGAGCTTCTGCAGCGATTGTGCCCGAGCGGGCCGCGCAGGAGGGTCTGAGATTTGGACGGAGTCACATTGCCGCGGATCAAATGCTTGCTGGTCGATGACCTGAAGGACAACCTGCTCGCGCTGGCCGCGCTCCTGCAGAGCGAGGACGTCGATACCTTTTGCGCCCAGTCCGGGCCGGAGGCTCTCGAGCTCTTGCTCGTCCATGACTTCGCGCTCGCCTTCCTCGATGTGCAGATGCCCGACATGGACGGCTTCCAACTCGCCGAGCTCATGCGCGGCAGCGAGCGTACGCGCCATGTACCGATCATTTTCGTCACCGCCGGCGCCCGCGAGGCGCAGCGCGTGTTCAAAGGCTACGAATCGGGAGCCGTGGACTTCATCTACAAGCCCATCGAGCCGCACATTCTCAAGAACAAGGCCGATGTGTTCTTCCAGCTCTACCGCCAGCGCCAGCAGCTCGCTCAAGAGCTCAAGGAGCGTACCGAGACGCTGCGCTTGAACGAAATGTTCAGCGCGCTGCTTGCGCATGATCTGCGCAACCCATTGAGTGCCATCTTGGCTTCGGCGCAGCTGCTCAAGCGGCGCACTCCCGAGCCGGCGGCCCAGGAGGCGGCGGCGCGGATACTATCGAGCGGCAGCCACATGGGGCGCTTGATCGAGGACATGCTCGATCTGGCGCGCGCGCGACTCGCCGGCGGCATCGTCATCAAGCGTGAACCCACGGATATCAAGACGCTGGTGGAACGGGTCGTGCGCGAACATCAGGCGGCTGCGCCCACGCGAGTCATCGACACGGGTTGCGCCGGCGATTGCCGGGGCCAGGTGGACGCCGAGCGGATCGCGCAGGTGGCCTCCAACCTCATCGGCAACGCGTTGAAACACGGTGATACGACCGGCCCGGTCACGGTTCATATGGAAGGCACGAGTGCGCGCGAGGTGATTTTGACGGTCGCCAACAGCGGCACCATACCGCCCGAGATCGTCCAACACCTGTTCGATCCGTTCCGTGGCGGACAGCGCCCGGCGGGGCGCAGCGAGGGCCTCGGGCTGGGGCTGTATATCGTTCATCAAATTGTGAAAGCTCACGGCGGATGCGTCGAGGTCGACACCGGTCGCGACCATCGCACCATCCTGCGCGTCTCCATACCGCGCGGTCCCTGATCGCAATGCAGCGCCAACGTTTTTGGATCGCGGAGGGGCCGGGCGAATGGCGGGCTATACTGAGGTTCTTGCCGGTCCAGCGGGGGTTCCCGTGCAGCAGCCCTTAGACCGTTATCGCCTGCTCATTGATTCGATCACTGACTATGCGATCTTCATGCTCGATGAGCAGGGATATGTGATCAGCTGGAACCCCGGTGCACGCCGCTTCAAGGGCTATGAGGCGGCGGAAATCATCGGCCAGCATTTCTCACGTTTTTATACGGATGAGGACCAAGAGCGAGGCTTGCCGGAGCTCGCGCTACAAACGGCTCGAGAGAAGGGCCGCTTCGATGGAGAAGGTTGGCGCGTTCGCAAAGACGGCACGCGTTTTTGGGTCAGCGCGGTCATTGATCCGATCTTGGCTCCCGATGGCAAACTGATCGGCTACGCGAAAGTCACCCGCGATCTGACGGAACGCAAAATCGCAGAGGATGCGCTCCGCGAAAGCGGGGAGCAGTTCCGGCTTCTCGTTCAGAGCGTCACCGACTACGCGATCTACACGCTCTCTCCCGGGGGGATCATCACGAACTGGAACGCCGGCGCCGAACGCATCAAGGGCTACGCGCCGCAAGAAATCATCGGCCAGCATTTCTCCAAATTTTACAGTGCCGAGGACGCCGCGGCCGGCCTGCCGCAACTGGGCCTGGAGGCGGCCGAGCGTGAAGGCCGCTTTGAAAAGGAAGGGTGGCGCTACCGCAAGGACGGCTCGAAATTCTGGGCCAACGTGGTCATCGATGCCATTCGGACGCCGGATGGCCGATTGGTTGGCTATGCGAAAATCACGCGCGATATGACGGAGCGAAGGCTGGCTCAGGAACAGATGGAACGCGCGCGCGAGGCCGTGGCGCAATCGCAAAAGATGGACGCAATCGGCCAGCTTACGGGCGGCGTCGCCCATGACTTCAACAATCTACTAATGGCCGTGCTGGGCAGTCTCGAATTGATCCGCAAGCGTTTGCCCGAAGACACGAAGCTGAAGCTGCTGCTCAACAACGCCTTTGAAGGAGCGCGGCGCGGTGTCAGCCTGACGCAGCGAATGCTGTCGTTCGCGCGGCGCCAGGAGCTTGCGTTGACGGCAGTCGATTTCAAAGCGCTGGTTTCCGGAATGTCGGACATGCTGGATCGGTCTCTGGGTCCCATGATGACGATCGAGACCGACATTCCAGAGGGTTTGCCCAGTATCAGGGCCGACGCCAACCAATTGGAAACGGCACTTCTGAATCTCACGGTCAACGCCCGCGATGCCATGCCGAACGGCGGCACGATCAAAATCTCTGCACGTCGGGTGGCCACACCGCCGGTGATGGGCACGAAGGCGCTCAATGGCGAATGCGTCGTTTTGAGCGTGAGCGATACAGGCGAGGGCATGGACGCCGATACGCTATCGCGTGCCAGGGAACCATTTTTCACGACCAAAGGGATCGGCAAAGGGACCGGCTTGGGCCTGTCGATGGTGCACGGCATGACCGAACAGCTGGGCGGGCGCCTGCGCATCGAGAGTCTCAAGGGTAGAGGTACCTTGGTCGAGTTGTGGATACCGCTGTTTCGGGGCGAGATATTGCCTGCGCCTCCCGCGGCGGTAACCACCGTCGTGTCGGATAGCAAATCGCTCGTGATCGTCGTCGTAGACGACGATCAGTTGGTGCTGACCAACACCAAAGTCATGCTGGAGGATTTCGGCCACACGGTGATCGACGCGATCTCGGGGCCGACCGCATTGGAGGTCGTGCGCAAGACGCCTCACGTCGATCTCGTGATCACGGACCAAGCCATGCCGCAAATGACCGGCATGCAGCTTGCCGCTGCGCTTCGAGTCGATTGGCCGACTCTGCCCATTTTACTGGTGAGCGGGTACGCCGAGCTGCCGTCAAAGACCGCCCTCGAGTTGCCGAAGCTGGCCAAACCCTTCTCCTTGGATGACCTCGAGGACGCGATCGCCAGGACGATACGAGGCAAGGCAGGGACCCATAGGTTCGATTCGAGTTATCGAAAGTGAGGAATTCCGACAGCCGGATCGGGCCTCAACCGACAGCCCGCCTCGTGCGCCGAATGGGATACAGACAGAGAGTTTTTCGATAATGCGGACTTGCAAGAGGCATCAATGGCGCGCAAATATAGTAAGGCCAGCAGCGCGAAAGTCGCCAAGGCCATGCATGAGCGGAAAGCTGGGACTCTGCGCAGCGGGAGTTCCGGCAAGAAGGTGAAGTCCCGCAAGCAGGCAATCGCCATCGGGCTGTCCGAGGCGCGGCAGGCGGGAAAGAAGGTCCCGAGGCGCAAGACGAGTTCCTGACGCCTAGGAAGGCCGCCGGTGGGGCGATCCGAGCAGGTGAGTATGGGCGATTCCACGTATCCGGGCCCGCTCGGGCGGGCGAATTCGATCCTCTCGGACAATACCCGCGGCCCGCAATCGCCTGCGCAGACAGGTTACGCGGGGCAAGCGCTTGCGGCGCAATTGCTCACCAAGCTATTCAAGCAATTTGACATGCGCATTGCCGTGCGGCTCTGGAGCGGGGCCGCGTTTCACGTGGGCGTTGCGACTGAAAAGGCGGCCAGTGCCGACCCGCCATTCGCGCTCTGTTTTCGAACGCCTTCGGCCGTGGTCTCGATGGTGCTCGGCCGAGAGCCGCTGCGCCTCGCCGAGGCGTATTTTGGCGGCGAGATCGATATCGAGGGAGACCTGTTCGCTGCGCTGGCCCTCAGGGATCATTTGGAGGAGATCAGGCTTCCGCTGCGCGAGCGCTGGGCCGCGTTTCTCATGGCCTTGAAATTGCGATCGCTCAACCGAGGCTTGGCGCCGGCCGGCCCGTCGCACGCACAGAACGGAAGCGAGCGCCGGATTGCCTACCGCCGCTCGGCCGGCGCGCATTCCAGGGATGCAAATCGGGAAGCGATCCGGTTTCACTACGACGTCTCCAACGAGTTCTACAAGCTCTGGCTGGATCGAGCCATGGTTTATTCCTGCGGATACTTCGAGCGTGCCGATGTGGGAATCGACCAGGCGCAGCAGGCGAAGCTCGAGCACATTTGCCGCAAGTTGCTGCTGCAGCCGGGCGAGCGATTTCTCGACATCGGCTGCGGCTGGGGCGCGTTGGTGATCCACGCTGCTCGGCATCACGGCGTGCGCGCCCACGGAATCACCTTGAGCAGCAACCAGCTGGAGATCGCACGCGCGCGCATCGCAGCGGCCGGGCTCGAGAATCGCGTGACCGTGGAGCTGCGCGATTATCGCGAGCTCGACCGCGAAACTCTGTACGAGAAGGTGGCGAGCGTCGGCATGTTCGAGCACGTGGGACTCAATAATCTGCCCGTGTATTTCGATACCATCCGGCGGGTGCTGACGGTCGGCGGATTATTCCTGAATCACGGCATCACCCACGAGCACTCTGGCTGGAACCGCAATCTGTCCACCGAATTCATCAATCGCTACGTCTTCCCCGACGCGCAACTCGATGCGATCAGCAACATCCAGCGATTCATGGAGGACGCAGACTTCGAGATCGCGGATGTGGAAGGGCTGCGCCCGCACTATGCGCTCACATTGCGCGCTTGGGTGAGTCGGCTGGAGCAGCGCCATGCGCGCGCGCTCGAGTACGTGAACGAGGCGACCTACCGTGTATGGCGACTGTACATGGCCGCGTCCGCCCTGGAATTCGAATCGGGCAATCTCGGTATCTATCAGATCCTGGCCCGCAAGCGCGGTGCGGAATCCCTTTCCGCATTGCCGCTCACCCGGCGCCATTTGTACATGGAGGTAGCGCGGTGCAAATGAAATCCCCTTCTCTTCGCCCGGCCTTCAACCCGCTGCGTTTCAGCTTGCCGCCCGTGCGCGTGAGCGAGGAGGAGCGTTGCAACATGATTGCGCGGGCGGCGTACTTCCGCGCCGAGAGGCGCCATTTCGCGCCCGGTCAGGAGTTAGAGGACTGGGTTGCCGCGGAGGCTGACGTCGACCGCGAGCTCGCCGCCCGAGGACTGCGCTGAAGGCCTCAGGCGGCGCAAAGATCGGTGATCAAAGAGTCGATTTCGCTCGCCTCGAAGGGCTTCACGATGGTGCGGACATTGGGCCCGAGGTTTTGCACCACGGAATTGAGGGCGTAGCCCGATGCCAGAATGATCGGTACGTTCGGCCGGAGCGCGAGGAGATTGCGCGCCAAATCGAGGCCGGACATGACGGGAAGGCTCACGTCGGTGATGACGACGTCGAAGGTCTTCTCCCGGAAGGCATCGAGAGCCTCCTCGGCGGTCGCGCGGGCCACGACTTCGCGCTCATCTTGCGCGAGCAGCTCGGAAGTTACTTCTCTTACCAGCGGATTGTCTTCCACGTACAAGATGCGTAGCGTCATTCACAGAGTCTATCGGGTAGTACCAGCCGCGGGCTGTACGGTGGAATCATAGGCGCGCTGTCGGCGCGCTCCTACGCCGGCGGCTTGAATGTCGGTAGCCTCACGGCACTTTCTGGATCAGCCACAATCCCGGCTTGCCCCTGGGATTCAAGCCGATGTGGAGCAGTGCCGTCTTGGTTTCCCAGAGACGCGCCACGGGCAGTCCCTCTCGCGGCACGCGTCGCTCCATCTCCTGCACTTTGCTTTCCATGCGCAATGCCGTCCAGTGGCTGCCCTCCGGCAGGTCCGCATCGGCGCTGCTCGTCGTACCGAGCGGTGCGCGCTTCGCGGAGGGGAAGGCGGCCGCCGAATCCCCGAGCGGCGCCGACTCGCGGCCGCCGGAGAGAGTCTCGGGCGGCCGCAGATCGAGTCTTTGGAAATCGAGCCGTCGCGCCGGATTGTGCGACGTCGTCGCGGCGAGTAATCCGGAGGCCCGACCGAGCAGTCCGCCCGGACTATTGCCGCTCGGCGGCCCCGCGAGCGCTGCCGCGGCGGCCACGCAACACAACGCGCAACTGGCCAGTTTCTTCAGCGGCTTTCCCCTGTCGAGCATGGCATCCACTGTAGGCGCGCCGGTCACCCCCGTGTATCGATGAGTTCTCTGTATCTCCTGTAGGACACCTCCCAAAGAGTGTGGGCGGATGCTTTCAGTCGCGAGACCGCGACACCAGAACGCCGAGCGCAAAGCCCAGCAGCGCACCGGCGCCGAGCGCGTACCAAGGGTATTCGCGGACATAATCGTCCGTCGTATCGGCGGCACGGCGTACGTAAACCCCCGTCGTGCCGGCTGCGCGGCGCGCTCGATGGCTCACATGCGTCGCGCCATCCGAGATTGCGCTCTTCGCCATCATCAGGGCGACCCGCGCCTTGGCGCGTATCTTCTGGATCTCCGGGCTGTTCACCTCGGAGACGCGCTTGATGAGGTCCTCCACCCCATCGAAGAGCTCGCGAAACTGCTCATTCAGTTTTCCGTTTGGAGCTTGCGATTGCTCCGCGCCGGCGGGTCCATCACTCTCGAACGGGGTGCTCATACTCATCTCCTGTTGATGGGCGGATTGTCCGCCATTTTTCGAGGGTATCACCATGCAATTCAGTAGGACGGAGACGCGTCGGGCCGTCGGAGGAGGCCCACTCGAAGGCTAATGCGGCGCGTGGCTGACAGCCACCAAGACCTCGTACAGATTCTCGCCTGGATGCTCGGTACAGCGGTTTTGCAAAGTAGTCGCGAACGCCCCCGCCTTGCTAGCGTCGAAAACGTGGCTTCCCGATTGCGCAACCGAATAGCCGAACAGCCACATCATGATGGTGTTCGCGCTCGAGGCATCGCTTTGCATCGACTCGGCGTGCCGCAATCCGAAATCCTTGCAGTTGAGCGTCGTCAGATCCATCGGCTTGTCGCGCTTGGGCCGCACGGCGGCTAGGGCCTGCAACAGGCTGGTGCTTGGATTGTTCCTGCATTCCGCATCGAGGGCAAAACCGAAGGAGGTGAGTGCATCGCCGTACATGACATGCTCGCCCGCCTTGCCGACCGAATAGCCGAACAGCCACATGACGGTATCGATGGAGTCCGGATGCTGGGCCGGGACCGCAGCGGCGGAGTTGTCCGGTGTGCCGACCATCTCGTTCTCGTACTTGTCACAGCTCAAGGTCGCAAGATTGATCTCCGCGGCGCGGGAGGCGAGCGGCAGCAAGCAGGCGGCGATAGCCAGGGCGGCGATGAATTTCATGGTGCTCATTGTCGCGAAAGAAGCAGCCCTTTGACCAGCGTTGAGAAGCGCCCCGAACGCACCCAGCCACTCGCCGCCTCGATGTCAGGCGCGAAATATCGATCGGACGCGTAATGCGGGATTTCGGCGCGGATGGCCGCGTGCACCGCTTCGAGCGCCGCGGAGGAGCGAGCCGGGCGGTGAAAGTCCACGCCCTGGGCCGCGGCCAGCAATTCGATCCCGATCACGGCGGCGGCATTGTCGGTCATGGGCCCCAGACGCCGCGCCGCGTGAGTGGCCATGCTCACATGGTCTTCCTGGTTTGCGGAGGTTGGTATGGAGTCGATGCTGCAGGGCGCGGCGAGTGCCTTGTTTTCCGCCACCAAGGCGGCCGCCGTCACCTGAGCGATCATGAACCCCGAATTGAGCCCGCTGTTCTGCACCAGAAAGGCCGGCAGACCGCTCATCTTCGGATCGACGAGCACCGCGACGCGCCGCTCCGAGAGGTTTCCCATCTCGGCGATGGCGAGCGCAAGCGTGTCCGCCGCGAAGGCGACGGGCTCGGCATGAAAATTCCCACCGGAGAGCACGTCGCCGCGATCGAACAGCAGCGGGTTGTCGGTCACGGCGTTCGCCTCGATGCGCAGCGTCGTGGCGCACTGGCGCAGCAGATCGAGACACGCCCCCATCACCTGGGGTTGACAGCGGAAGGAGTACGGATCCTGCACTCGCGTGCAATCAAGATGCGAAGCGCGGATGGCGCTCCCTTGCATCAAGGCGCGGTACTCGCGTGCAACCGCAATCTGCCCAGGTTGGCCGCGGATCTCGTGAATACGCTCATCGAACGGCGTGTCGCTCGCCTTCAAGGCATCGACCGACAGGGCGCCGGCGACGACCGCCGCGGCGAGCAGATCCTCCGCGCCGAACAGGCCCGCCAGGGCGAGCGCGGTCGAGACCTGCGTGCCGTTGATGAGCGCAAGGCCCTCCTTCGCTCCGAGCGTAAAAGGGGTAAGACCCGCACGGGCGAGGCCGGCGGTTGCGGCGACCGTCTTGCCGCCGACCCGCACTTGCCCGATGCCGAGCAGCACCGCGCTCAAATGAGCGAGCGGTGCGAGATCGCCCGAGGCGCCGACCGACCCTTGCGCCGGGATCACGGGGTACACCTCGTGTGCCAGCAGCGCACGCAAGGCGTCGACGAGCGCCGGCGAGATACCCGAATAGCCTCGGGCCAGCGCATTGATCTTGAGCGCGAGGATGAGGCGCACCACCGCATCCGGGAGCGCCGCGCCGACGCCCGCGGCGTGTGATAGCAACAGGTTGCGCTGCAGCTGCGCGAGCTGGTCATCGGGGATACGGGTCTGGGCAAGCAGGCCGAATCCCGTGTTGATGCCATAGGCCGCATCGCCCGCCGTCACGATCTTGTCCACCATCCGCGCGGCCGCGGCGATGCGCTCGCGGTCGGCTGCGGCCAGGCGTAGCGCCACCGGCTCCTCGTAAATCCGCCGCAGCAGGGGCAGGTCGAGACTGCCGGCGCGCACCTCGAGCTCGGTGCTCACGTGTGCGACCGCGTCTCGAGCATCGGCAGATCGAGACCTTGCTCGCGGGCGCAATCGATGGCGGTCTGATAGCCCGCGTCCGCGTGGCGCATCACGCCGCTGGCCGGGTCGTTCCACAGCACGCGCTGCAGGCGCCGCGCGGCCGCTTCGGTGCCGTCGCAAACGATCACCACCCCCGCATGCTGCGAGTAGCCCATCCCGACACCGCCGCCGTGATGGATGGAAACCCAGGTCGCTCCGCTCGCGGTGTTGAGCAGTGCATTGAGGAGCGGCCAGTCGGAGACCGCGTCCGAGCCGTCGCGCATGGCTTCGGTCTCGCGATTCGGGCTCGCGACGGAGCCGGAGTCCAGGTGATCGCGGCCGATGACGATCGGGGCGGACAGCTCGCCGTCCGCGACCATCTGGTTGAAGGCGAGGCCGAGGCGATGTCGCTGGCCCAGGCCGACCCAGCAAATGCGCGCGGGCAAGCCCTGGAAGTGGATGCGATCGCGAGCCATGTCCAGCCAGTGGTGCAGGTGAGGATCGTCCGGGATCAGCTCCCTGACTTTCGCGTCAGTCTTGTAGATATCCTCGGGATCTCCCGACAGCGCCGCCCAACGAAACGGCCCGACGCCGCGGCAGAAAAGCGGGCGGATGTACTCGGGCACGAAACCCGGAATGTCGAAGGCGCGCTCGACGCCTGCATCCTTGGCCATTTGCCGCAGGTTATTGCCGTAGTCGAAAACCGGCAGGCCGCGCGCCTTGTATTGCAGCAGGCATTCGACGTGCTTGGCCATGCTGCGCATCGCTGCATCACGCGTGCCTTGGCTGTCGCTCTCGCGCCGCTCGTCCCATTGCTCGACGCTCCAGCCCTGCGGCAGATAGCCGTTCACCGGATCATGAGCGGAGGTCTGATCCGTCAGGGCATCGGGTTGGATGCCGCGCTCGAGGAGCTCTTCGAGGACGTCGACGACGTTGCCGAGCAAGCCGACCGACAAGGGCTTGCCTGCGCGCTTCGCGTTCTCGAGCATGGCGAGTGCCTCCTCCAGGCTCTGCGCCCGCGCATCGAGGTAGCCGGTCTTGAGGCGCATGGCGATGCGGCTATCGCGGCACTCCACCGCCAGCATGTTGAAACCCGCCATGGTTGCCGCCAACGGCTGGGCGCCGCCCATGCCGCCGAGGCCCGCCGTCAATATCCACTTGCCCGCGGGTCGGCCGCCGAAATCGCGCCGCGCCATCTCGACGAAAGTCTCGTAGGTGCCTTGGACGATGCCTTGGCTGCCGATGTAGATCCAGGAGCCCGCGGTCATCTGACCGTACATCGCGAGCCCGCGGCGATCCAGTTCGTGAAAGTGTTCCCAGGTGGCCCAGTGCGGCACCAGATTCGAGTTCGCGATGAGCACCCGCGGCGCGTCCGCATGCGTCGGGAATACGCCGACCGGCTTGCCGGATTGCACCAGCAAGGTTTCGTCGTCGTTCAGGCGCTGGAGCGTCTCGACGATGCGGTCGTAGCAGTTCCAGTCGCGCGCCGCGCGGCCGATCCCGCCGTATACCACGAGCTCGGCGGGATTCTCCGCGACGTCCGGGTCGAGATTGTTCATCAGCATGCGCAGCGGTGCCTCGGTCAACCAGGAGCGGGCGTTCAATGTGGTGCCGCGCGGAGCGCGTATGAGGCGGGGCTTCACGGGTGCGAGCATGGTTTCACTCCTCCAGGGCGAGAGAGGGGCGGAAGCGCCCCGACATTTCATAGCGGGAACCGGGATGATAAAGGCGCGCGAGCGAGGCGAGGGCGCCACGGGTCCAAGTGCGGCGGGTGACGAGCAGGCAGGGCTCGTCGCGCTTCATGGCCAGGAGCCTGCGCGTGCGCTCGTCCGGCATCATCGCGCGCAGCACGTGCTCAGCCTCCTGCAACGGTGCCACGCGGATCAAGTACTCGTAGGGTGTCGTCCGGCCGAAGTCCACGTCGAGGTAACCGGGCGCGAGCGCGGGCGAGACATGGCGGTCCTCGAGCTGCACCGGCTGGTCATTCTCGAAATGCACGATCAGCGAGTGATACAGCTCGCCTCGGGGCGAGACGCCGAACTCCTCGGCGAGATCGGCGCCTGCGCGCACGCGCTCGAGGCCGACGATCTCGGCCCGGTGCACATGGCCGCGTTCGCGGATTTCCTCGTCGATACCGCGAATCTCGAGCGGATGCGCGCGGGCATGGCGGTCAGCGACGAAACTGCCGACTCCGGCGATGCGGACCAAAACGCCTTCGTCGCTCAGCTCCTTGAGTGCGCGATTGGCGGTCATGCGGGAGACGCCGAACTTCTTGACGATGTCGTTCTCCGAAGGGACGCGCGCGGAGATGGCCCATTTTCCGGAGTCGATGTTCTCCAGGATGTGGCGCTTGACCTTGAGATACAGAGGCTGCAGGGCGGCGCTTGCCTTGGTGCTCATGGGCCGAAGAGTAACCTGTATAGACAGGTACAGTCAACCGACATCAAAAGCCGTGGAGCAGCTTCACTGTCCCGGCCTGGTAGAGGATGAGGATGCCCAGAGTGATATATACGAACGGCATCAACAGGCGCGTGGTGCGCCGCACCGGCGCGCCGATTGTGCGATGTCGGGTCAGCCAGTACGCAAGGCACAGCCAAACGGCCGTCATAACCGCAAATACGACGCCCATGAGAGCGATATCACGCCCGGATCGCAAGGCAAAGAGCGGGATATAGACGCTGACGTTGTCCCCGCCATTGGCGACGGTCATGGTCGCGACCGCCGCGATGTTGGTGCGTTTCTCAGGGGATGCCGGCGCGGCTGGTTGCTCGCCCGGGGCGGCAGAGCGCCACAACATCCAGACGCCTTTCAAGCCCATCGTGATGGGCACCAAGCCGAGAAGGCCGATCAAGGCTGCAGGCATGATGAAAGACAGCCATGAGCCGATGACGCTCACGGCATAAAGTATCGCGATGCCGACAAATTGGCCGGTAACGATTTGCCGGATGCGAAATCGAGGGTCGGCGAAAAAGCCGAGCAGAACGAGGACGTCATCCAGATCGGTCGATACGAAAAGACCTACGGCTTGGCCGAGGAGTTGGAGTAGGTGTGTCACCGCTTCACACGGGGCGTCCAAGTGAAATCCAAACTCCCTCGATGACAATGTAAGCGAGGAGCGCTACCCAATATGGCTTCGATGACAAATATCGGTATCTGTCGTAGGCGATGAGGGCTATCAGGCAACAATCAATCGCGCTCAAGGAAATCGTCTGCGATACAGTTTGCGATTGTTCGAACCAATAACCGAGAGTCCGAGACAATCCGGCCGGCAGAAGCACGAGAGCAATGCAGAGCATATATCGCATGTGGGAGGCCACGTTCCGCTTGCGGATGTGTGCGATGGCGAGCAGAAAGAATGCGATAAACAAACAAAGCTGGGCGGCAGATAGATATTCGCCTTGCAGTGCTGCCACGCGACTCGCGCCGCCGCTCTCGCCATACTCCTTCCAAATCATGGTCGCGGCAAAAACCACTATCAGCGGCATCAGGCCGAGGGATGTGATGCCCAGGAAGCGATGCAGCCGGAACGCCTTGTACCGGATTGCAAGTGGCTGGATGACGAGCAATGCGACCCAGGTAAACAGAAGCGCGGCGTGAATGTGAACTGCGACCGTAATGGCCGGATCGAACTTGGGAAACGCTGCAATGTACGGAATCCAAAAGCCGGCCACCATGAGCAGCGGAATCGGCAATAACAGAAACCCCACGTTTCGATATGAGCGCTCCAATGCGGCTTGCTGCCTTCTGAAGGGACGGTCAGCCGGGCTCGAGCGCCAGACTCGCCATCAATTCCCGGAAAGGCCCCGCCACCCGTTCCTCCGCCGCGTGCCGCCCGTCTTTCACCACCCAGTTTCCGCCCACCATCACGTGGCGGATGGCGGCGCTGCCGCCGGCGAAAATGAGATGGTCGAGCGCGGTGTCTGCGCGAGCGCCTGCCATGCTGGCGTGCTCGGGATCGAGGACCAGCCAATCGGCTCGCGCGCCCACGGCAATGGCTCCGGCCGGTTGTGCCAAGGCGGCCGCGCCCTGGTGCGCAGCCTCGCGCCACAAGCGGGTGCCGACGTGGGGCTCGCTCGATTCCGCGAGGACGCCGCGCCGCCGTTTGCGCAGGCGTGCTTGGTATTCCATCCAGCGCAACTCTTCCGCCGCAGATACGGTCGCTTGACTGTCGGAGCCGATGCACAGGCGTCCCTTCGACTTCAGAAACCGCGCGGCGTCGAAGAAGCCATCGCCCAGGTTGGCCTCCGTGCTGATCGAGACGCAGACCGCGGCGCCCGCGGCCGCGATACTGTCGAGCTCGGCAGGCGTTGCGTGCGTTGCATGCACCAGGCACCAGTGCGCGTCCACGAGCCCCGTGTCGAGCAACAGCTCGATCGGACGCCGGCCGGTGCTCGCGCGGCAGGCCTCGACCTCCTTCAGCTGCTCGGCGATGTGAATGTGCGTGGGCATGCCCGCGTCGATGGAGTGGAGTGCTGCGACCGCCTCGCGCAACGTCTCGACCGGAACGGCGCGCAAGGAGTGAAACGCAGCCCCGGTGCGAATGCGCGGCGATGCGAGTTGCCGCTCCGCGCGCACGCGGCTTTCGACGGCGCGCAGGAACTCGTCGGTGGTCATGGCGAAGCGTGATTGCTCGGGCTTCAGCGGCTGCGAGCCGAAATCACTGGTTTGATAGAGCGTCGGCAGAAACGTGAGAGCGATGCCCGCCGTGTCCGCCGCGCGCGCCACCGCGCGCCACAGCTCATTCGCCTCCGCGTAAGCGGCGCCGCCGGGCTGGCGGTGCAAGTAGTGAAACTCGGCGACCGAGGTGTAGCCTGCCTTCAGCATCTCGACGAACAGCTGTGTCGCAATAGTCTCGAGATCCGGCGGCGTGATCCGGTTGGCGAGCGTGTACATCGCCTGCCGCCACGTCCAGAAGCTGTCGCGCGCAGAGAGCCGATATTCCGTATTTCCCGCCATGCCGCGCTGGAACGCGTGGCTGTGCGCGTTCGCCATGCCGGGAACGACGAAGCCCGTGACGTGCTCGGGTGCGGCCGATGCGTGCGTCGCCGCGGCCTCGTGGGCATCGCCGAGCCTTTCGATGCGAGCGATGAAGCCGCGATCGTCGACCGTGATTCCCACGTTTTGCTGCCACCCGCTGTCGAGCAGTGCCGCGGCCAATTGGTAGTGTCGTTCCATACCTGACTATACCTGTCTAGTCAGGCAAGCTTGCCGTATGATCTCGGTAAGGGCAACAACACGCGGTGCGGGCGTATAAGTGGAGCAGACATCGTCCTCGAAATGGGACCGGGTATGGGTCGGCATGGGCATCGCCAGCATGGTCGCGGGGCGCATTCCCTATGGCAAGCTCGAGCGCGCCGCGCTCGCGGTGAGCGGCGAGCGCATCGCCTGGATCGGTGATGCCGAGGAGGCGCGCGACCGGGCAAGAACGAGCCGCGTTCCCATCGAGGAGGCCGAGGGTCTTTGGATGACCCCGGGTCTCATCGATTGCCACACTCACCTCGTATATGGCGGCAATCGCGTCGCGGAGTTCGAGCAGCGGCTGTGCGGGGTTCCTTATGAGGAGATCGCGCGCGGCGGCGGCGGTATTCAATCGACCGTCAATGCGACGCGCCGCGCCGACTTCGAGTCGCTCGCTGCCACGGCGACGTCGCGCGCGCGGGGCCTGATGGCCGAGGGTGTCACCACCCTGGAGGTCAAGTCCGGCTACGGTCTCGACCTTGCGACCGAGCGCCGCATGCTGGAGGTGGCGCGCTCGCTGGAGCGGAACTTGCCCCTCTCGATTGCGGCTACATACCTGGGTCTGCATGCTCTGCCGGCCGAGTATCGCGAGCGGCGGCAAGAGTACGTCGCAGCCGTATGCGGTCCCTGGCTGGAATCGCTTACCGCGGCCGGGCTCGTGGATGCGGTGGACGCATTTTGCGAGAACATCGCCTTCACGGTGGCGGAGACGGACGCGTTTCTCGGGGCCGCGGGGCGTCTCGGCCTGCGGGCACACGTGCACGCGGGTCAGCTGAGCGACATGGGCGCCGCGGAGCTCGCGGCGAGCCAACGCGCGCTGTCCGCCGACCATCTCGAGTACCTGAGCGAGGCGGGGGCGCGCGCGCTGGCCCAGGCCGGAACCGTTGCTGTGCTCTTGCCCGGGGCTTATTTCACCCTGCGGCAGACCACGCCGCCGCCGGTGCCCCTGTTGCGTGCCGCCGGCGTCCCCATGGCGGTATCCACCGATGGCAATCCCGGTACCTCTCCCGGCATGTCGATTCTGCTCGCGCTCAATATGGCCTGCAGCCTGTTCGGCCTGACACCCGAGGAGGCCGTGGCCGGCGCGACCCGCGTGGCGGCCCGAGCGCTGGGACGCGAGTCCGAGATCGGCACGCTCGAGGTGGGCAAGCGCGCGGATTTCGCTCTTTGGCGGATCGAGCGGCCGGCGGAGCTCTGCTACAACCTGGGCGCCAACCCCTGCGCGGGGGTCGTCTACAAGGGAACTGCCCGCGCTGCCTGATACCCCAGGCCGCCCGCGCAGGCATGCTGTCATGCAGCATCCGCACCCAAGCCGGTTTTTTGGCCTATTCGCGCCTTGACACCCGGTCGACCGGTTCCTAGAATCCCCGCTCTTTGCCGCCTTGCCCCTACAGGCGCGGACAGCTTTACGTTTTTTCCACCGGGCAGGATCGATTTCGAACCGCCCTCAAAGGTATTTATGGCGACGACGACCCAATTGATCCGCACCGGACGCAACGAGCCTGCCTGGAAGTCCAAGGTTCCGGCGTTGGCTGCGTCTCCGCAGAAGCGCGGGGTGTGCACCCGGGTTTACACCACCACGCCGAAGAAGCCCAACTCCGCGTTGCGCAAGGTGTGCCGCGTGCGGCTGACCAACGGTTACGAGGTGTCGAGCTACATCGGCGGCGAAGGCCACAATTTGCAGGAGCACTCGGTCGTGCTGATCCGCGGCGGCCGCGTCAAGGATCTGCCGGGTGTTCGCTATCACACCGTCCGCGGCGCTCTCGATTGCGCCGGCGTGGGCGATCGTCGCCAAGGACGTTCCAAGTACGGCGCCAAGCGTCCGAAGAAATAAGCCAGTCAAGGCATAGAAGGTCTCCCCATGTCTCGTAGAGCAGCAGCACCTCATCGCACCATCCTTCCGGATCCGAAGTTCGGGAACGACATGTTGGCAAAATTCATCAACATGGTGATGGAGCGGGGCAAGAAGTCGGTCGCCGAAAAAATCGTCTACGGCGCCATCGACCGCATCGGCGACAAGAGCGGCCGCGCGGGCGGCGAAGCCATCGCGGTCTTGCAGCAGGCGCTCGACAACGTCAAGCCCGTGGTCGAAGTGAAGTCGCGTCGCGTCGGCGGCGCCACCTATCAAGTGCCCGTCGAGGTGCGCGCCAATCGCCGCCAGACCCTCGCCATGCGCTGGGTCATCGAGGCCGCGACCGCCCGCAGCGAGAAATCCATGGCCCATCGGTTGGCCGCGGAGCTCCTGGAGGCTGCCGAGAATCGCGGCGCCGCGGTCCGCAAGCGTGAAGACACTCACCGCATGGCCGAGGCCAACAAGGCGTTCGCGCACTATCGCTGGTAGCGGCTGGCGGGCGCGCCGGCTGGCAAATCGCCGGTCAGGCCTTATATAGAGTGTGATCTGGGCGGCCGCGGGCCGTCCGCACCGAGGAAAGGACCGTGGCACGTACGACGCCCATCGAGCGATATCGCAATATCGGTATCTCTGCGCATATTGATGCGGGCAAGACCACCGCGACCGAGCGTATTCTTTTTTACACCGGCGTCTCTCACAAGATCGGCGAGGTGCACGACGGCGCGGCCGTGATGGATTACATGGAGCAGGAACAGGAGCGCGGCATCACCATCACCGCCGCGGCAACCACCTGCTTCTGGAAGGGAATGGACAAGAGCTTTCCCGAGCATCGCATCAACATCATCGATACCCCGGGCCACGTGGACTTCACCATCGAGGTCGAGCGGAGCCTGCGCGTGCTGGATTCGGCGATCGCCGTGTACTGCGCGGTGTCTGGGGTGCAGCCGCAATCGGAAACGGTATGGCGCCAGATGAACAAGTACCGCGTTCCGCGGATCGCGTTCGTCAACAAGATGGACCGCGCCGGCGCGAACTTCCTGCGCTGTGTCGATCAGATCCGCAGCCGCCTGCGCGGTAATCCCGTGCCCATTCAGCTGCCCATCGGCGCGGAGGACGGGTTCACGGGCGTCGTCGATCTCATCAAGATGAAATCGATCTTCTGGGACGAAGAGACCCAGGGCATGAAGTTCGAGTACCGGGACATTCCGGCGGAGATGCTGGAGGAATGCCGCAGCTGGCGTGCGAAGATGATCGAAGCCGCCGCGGAGGGCTCGGATGAGCTCTTGAACAAGTACCTCGAGAGCGGCGATCTGTCGGTGGAGGAGATCAAGCGCGGCTTGCGCGCGCGCGCGCTCAAGAACGAGATTTGCCTGGTCACCTGCGGCTCGGCCTTCAAGAACAAGGGCGTGCAGGCGGTGCTCGACGCGGTGGTCGAATACATGCCCTCGCCCGTCGAAGTCCCCCCTGTGAAGGGGCACGGCGAGCGCGGCGAGGAGTTGACGCGCAAGGCGGACGATGCCCAGCCGTTCGCGGCCCTCGCCTTCAAGATCCTGAACGACCCGTTCGTGGGGAACCTTACGTTCTTCCGTGTGTACTCGGGCACCTTGAACTCGGGCGATCAGGTGTACGTGCCGAACAAGAATCGCAACGAGCGCATCGGCCGGCTCTTGCAGATGCATGCGAGCGACCGCTCCGAGATCAAGGAAGTGCACGCGGGTGACATCGCCGCTGCCGTGGGCCTCAAGGATGTGACCACGGGCGACACGCTGTGCGATCCGCAGAAGGTCATCATCCTGGAGAAGATGGAGTTTCCCGAGCCCGTCATCTCGGTGGCCGTGGAGCCGAAGACCAAGGTCGACCAGGAGAAGATGGGACTCGCCTTGCAACGTCTCGCGAAGGAAGATCCCTCGTTTCGCGTGCACACGGATCAGGAATCGGGACAGACCATCATTTCCGGAATGGGCGAGCTGCACCTCGAGATCATCGTCGACCGCATGAAGCGCGAGTTCAAGGTCGAGGCCAACGTCGGCAAGCCCCAGGTCGCCTACCGCGAGACCATCCGCGGCACGGTCGAGTCCGAGGGCAAGTTCGTGCGCCAGTCCGGTGGCCGCGGCCAGTACGGTCACGTCTGGCTCAAGCTCGAACCGCTGCCTGCGGGCAAGGGCTACGAATTCGTCAACGGCATCGTCGGCGGTGCAGTACCGCGTGAGTTCATCCCCGCCGTGGACAAAGGCATTCAAGAGGCCGTGCAGACCGGCGTGATCGCCGGCTATCCGATCGTCGATGTGAAAGTGACGGCATTCGACGGCTCATACCACGACGTCGACTCGAACGAGATGGCGTTCAAGATTGCGGGATCACTGGGCTTCAAAGAAGGGTTTCGCCGCGCGAAGCCCGTCCTCCTCGAGCCCATCATGAGGGTCGAGGTCGTGACGCCGGACGATTACTACGGCGACATCGTCGGCGACCTGAGCCGCCGGCGCGGTCAGATCGTCAGCGCCGAGGATTCTCCCTCCGGCAAGGTGGTGACCGCGGAGGTGCCGCTCGCGGAGATGTTCCAGTACTCGACGGCGATGCGTTCCATGAGCCAGGGTCGCGCGAACTATACGATGGAGTTCGCGAAGTACATGGAAGTGCCGAACAATGTCGCCGACGTCGTGATGAAGAAAGCATCGTAACGAACCCATTTATTTTCTGAGAGGTACTTGCCGTGTCGAAGGGGAAGTTTGAGCGAACGAAGCCGCACGTAAACGTGGGGACGATTGGTCATGTGGATCATGGCAAGACGACTTTGACGGCAGCCTTGACGAAGGTGATGGCGGAGAAGTTTGGTGGCGAGTTCAAGGCGTACGATCAGATTGACAAGGCGCCGGAGGAGCGCGCGCGGGGTATTACGATTGCGACGGCGCACGTTGAGTACCAGAGCGAGAAGCGCCACTACGCGCACGTGGACTGTCCTGGGCACGCGGACTATGTGAAGAACATGATCACGGGGGCTGCGCAGATGGACGGGGCGATTTTGGTGGTATCGGCGGCGGATGGTCCGATGCCGCAGACGCGCGAGCACATCTTGCTGGCGCGCCAGGTGGGTGTGCCGTACATCGTGGTGTACCTGAACAAGGCGGACATGGTGGACGATGCGGAGTTGCTCGAGCTGGTGGAGCTTGAGGTGCGGGATTTGCTCTCGGTGTACAAGTTTCCCGGGGACAAGACCCCGATCGTGACGGGCTCGGCGTTGAAGGCGCTTGAGGGGGATGCGAGCGATATCGGGGTGCCCTCGGTGTTGAAGCTGGTGGCGGCGCTCGATGAGTACATTCCGGTGCCGAAGCGGGCGGTGGATGGGGCATTTTTGATGCCTGTTGAGGATGTGTTCTCGATTGCGGGCCGCGGCACGGTGGTGACGGGACGGATCGAGCGCGGGATTGTGAAGGTGAACGATGAGGTGGAGATCGTAGGGATACGGGCGACGCAGAAGACCACCTGCACGGGCGTTGAGATGTTCAGAAAGCTCTTGGATGAGGGCCAGGCGGGGGACAACGTGGGGGTATTGCTGCGCGGCACGAAGCGCGAGGAAGTCGAGCGCGGGCAAGTGTTGTGCAAGCCCGGGAGCATCAACCCGCATACGAAGTTCGAGGCCGAGGTGTATGTGCTGACCAAGGAGGAAGGGGGCCGGCATACGCCCTTCTTCAAGGGGTATCGGCCGCAGTTCTACTTCCGCACGACCGATGTGACGGGAGCTGTGGAGCTGCCGGAGGGGACCGAGATGGTGATGCCGGGGGACAACATCAAGATCGTGGTGGAGCTGATCGCCCCGATTGCGATGGAGCAGGGACTGCGCTTTGCCATCCGCGAGGGCGGCAAAACCGTAGGCGCCGGCGTGGTGTCGAAGGTGATAACTTGATTTGTGTTGAAAGGTAAATTCTATGGCTAATCAGAACATTCGTATTCGCCTCAAGGCGTTCGATCATCGCTTGATCGACAAGTCGGCACGCGAAATCGTCGAGACCGCGAAGCGCACCGGAGCGACCGTGAAGGGTCCCGTGCCGCTGCCCATCAAGATGGAGCGCTTCACCGTGCTCGTCTCGCCTCATGGCGACAAGGATGCGCGCGACCAGTTCGAAATCCGCACGCACAAGCGGCTGATGGACATCCTGAGTCCGACGGACAAGACCGTCGATGCCCTCATGAAGCTCGAGCTTCCCGCGGGTGTCGACGTCCAGATCAAGCTGAATTAACGCGCGAAAGCGCGTCCCGGCGGGGGCTTTTCGCCCCTTCGGGTGAAAATCGCGGCGGAAATTTGAACCGGATGGCAATTCCGGTATACTCCGCCGTCCATTTTGAGGGTCGGAGCGCGTGGGTGCCGACGCCAGTTATCCAAGGTGGCCCTTTATCTATAGGGGCGCCGAGGGTCCTGGGGTCCCGTGTACCCAAACCGCCGGCCTGTTTGCAACGAACCGGGACGCCATGAGCTGTTCCCGCGGTACGAGGATTGACAATGACCATCGGTCTGGTTGGCCGCAAATGCGGCATGACCCGCGTATTTACTGACGCCGGCGTTACCGTCCCCGTGACGGTGGTCGAGGCGTTGCCCAACCGCATTTCGCAGATCAAGAGCGACAAGCCCGACGGCTATCGTGCGGTGCAGGTGACCATCGGCAGCCGCCGCCCATCGCGGGTGCCGAAGGCGCTCGCGGGCCATTTCGCCAAGGCGAACGTCGCCGCCGGCGATTCCTCCCGGGAGTTCCGGCTGGGGAAGAGCGAGGGTGAAGGCCTCGCCGTAGGCGGCGAAATCAAGGTCGACATGTTCAAGCCCGGTCAGGTCGTGGACGTCACGGGCACCACGCTCGGCAAAGGTTTCGCCGGCACGATCAAGCGTCATAACTTCGCGGGCGGCATGAAGACCCATGGCAACTCGGTGTCGCACCGCGCACCGGGCTCCATCGGCCAGCGCCAGACGCCGGGCCGGGTATTCAAGGGCAAGCGCATGTCCGGACACATGGGCGTGCGCAACCGCACCATCGAGAACCTGCGCATCGTCGAAGTCGACGTCGCCCGCAACTTGCTGCTGATCAGCGGCGCCGTGCCGGGCTCGGAGGGCGGTCGCGTGGTCGTTCGTCCTTCGGTGAAGGCGCAAGCGCAGACGCGCCGCCGCCGGCTCGCGCCGAACAAGGCGCCGGGCGCTGCCCCCGGCAAGCCCGCGCCTGCGTCCAAGGGCAAGCCCGACAAGAAATAGCCGACGAGAAGTGATGCCATGAAGCTCCAGTTAAAAAATGCGCCGGGCGCAGCCGAGATCCAGCTCTCGGATGCCGCATTCGGCCGTGCTTACAACGAAGCGCTCGTCCACCAGGTCGTGACCGCTTACATGGCCGGCGGCCGTGCCGGCACCAAGCGGCAGAAGTCGCGCGCCGAGGTACGCGGCGGCGGCAAGAAGCCCTGGAGCCAGAAGGGCACAGGCCAGGCGCGTGCCGGCTCCATTCGCAGCCCCCTCTGGGTGGGCGGCGGCCGGGCGTTCGCCGCTCGTCCGCGCGATTTCTCGCAAAAAGTGAATCGCAAGATGTATCGCGCCGCGATGCAGTCCATGATTTCCGAGCTGATTCGCCAGGATCGCTTGCTGGCAGTCGAGAATCTCGAGCTCTCCGCTCCGCGGACCAAGCTCCTGCTGGAGAAGCTCAAGGAGCTCGGCACGGCACAGGCCGGCACGGCGCGTGCCTTGATCCTGGTGGAGGCCTTCGAGGAGAAGCTCTTCCTCGCGGCGCGCAACTTGCCGCATGTGGAAGTCATGCCGGTCGGCTCGCTCGATCCGGTGAGCCTGGTCAAGCACCAGACCGTGATCGCCACCGTCGGTGCGCTGCGCATGCTCGAACAGCGTCTCGGAGGCACCGGTGAATAAAGAACGTTTGATGAACGTGCTGCTGCAGCCGCACGTGTCCGAAAAGGCGGCAACCCTCACGGACAAGAGCAACCAGTACGTGTTCCGCGTGCTGAGCGATGCCTCCAAGGAGGAGGTGAAGCATGCGGTCGAGCTCATGTTCGAGGTGAAAGTCGAGGGCGTGAACCTGCTCAACAAGCCCGGCAAGAGCCGCCGCTTCAAGAACGTCGAAGGCAGGCGCAACGGCTATAAAAAGGCTTATGTGCGCCTCCAAACCGGGCAGTCCATCGACTTCACCGGCGCAGCGAAGTAGAGGAACGTCATGGCACTCATCAAAATGCGACCCACCTCCCCGGGCACGCGCTTCGTGGTGAAGGTCGATCGCTCGCACCTGCACAAGGGCGGTCCGATCGCCTCGTTGACCACCAAGAAGAACCGCACCGGGGCGCGTAACCACTCCGGCCGCCAGACCACGCGGCACATCGGCGGCGGACACAAGCAGCGGTATCGTCTGATCGACTTCAAGCGCGACAAGGACGGGATTCCGGGCGTCGTCGAGCGGCTCGAGTACGATCCGAACCGCACCTCGCATCTAGCGCTGATCAAGTACGCGGACGGTGAGCGCCGCTACATCCTCGCGCCGAAGGGTGTGAAGGCCGGTGATGAGATTCGCTCCGGCGCCGATGCCCCGATCAAGGCGGGTAACGCGCTGCCGCTGCGGCATATCCCGGTCGGCAGCACGGTGCACAACATCGAGCTCAAGGCGGGCAAGGGCGGCCAGCTGGTGCGCTCCGCCGGCGGCTCCGCGCAATTCGCGGCGCGCGAGGGGCTGTATGCCAGCGTGCGTCTGAAGTCGGGCGAGATCCGCAAGATCCATGTCGACTGCCGCGCCACGATCGGCGAGGTCGGGAACGATGAGCACAATCTGCGCGTGTTCGGCAAGGCGGGGGCGGTGCGCTGGCTCGGCGTGCGTCCGACGGTGCGCGGCGTCGTGATGAACCCGGTCGATCACCCGCACGGTGGCGGCGAGGGCAAGTCCGGGCAGGGCAACCCGCATCCCGTGAGTCCGTGGGGCCTGCAGACCAAGGGCAAGAAGACGCGCCAGAACAAGCGCACCGACGCCATGATCCTGCAGCGCCGCAAGAACAAACGCATTTAATTTGGAGTACCGACAGTGCCTCGTTCGTTAAAAAAAGGCCCGTTCGTCGATCTGCACTTGGCTAAGAAGGTGCAGACGGCGAGTCAGAAAAACGATCGCCGTCCGATCAAGACCTGGTCGCGGCGCTCCATGATCATTCCCGACATGGTCGGCCTGACCATCGCGGTCCATAACGGCCGCCTGCATGTGCCGGTGCTCGTCTCGGAGAACATGGTCGGGCACAAGCTCGGCGAGTTCGCGCCGACGCGAACCTTCAAGGCACATTCGGGCGACAAGAAAGTGTCGGCGGCGGAGTAACTCATGCAGACCAAAGCCGTACTGCGCTACGCGCGCATCTCGCCGCAGAAATGCCGGCTCGTCGTGGACACCATCCGCGGCAAGTCCGCGACGCTTGCGGTGACCACGCTCAAGTTCATGCCGAAGAAGGGCGCGAAAATCGTGCTCAAGGTGCTCGATTCGGCGATCGCCAATGCTTACAACAACTTCAACGCCGACGTCGACGAGCTCAAGGTGACGCGCGTGGAAGTCGACGCGGCACCGATGTTCAAGCGCTTTCACGCGCGCGCGAAGGGACGCGGCGTGCGCATCGCCAAGCGCAACAGCCACATCCTGGTGCAGGTGTCCGACGGAAAGGAAGGAAACTAGCATGGGTCAGAAAGTCAATCCGGTCGGCATTCGCTTGGGCATCACGCGCGACTGGGAGTCCAAGTGGTACGCCGGCTCCAAGACGTTCGCCTCGAACATCCACACGGATTTCCTGGTGCGCAAGTTCCTCATGAAGAAGCTCGCCGACGCCTCGGTGAGCCACATCCACATCGAGCGGGCGGCGCGCCGGGCCAACATCACGATCCATACGGCGCGGCCGGGCATCGTGATCGGCAAGAAGGGTGAGGATATCGAGAAGCTCCGCGCGGCAGTCGCGAAGATTCTCGGCATGACGGTACAGGACGTGCGCCTGAACATCGCGGAGATCAGAAAGCCCGAGCTCGATGCGAAGCTCGTCGCCGAGGGAATCTCGCAGCAGCTCGAGAAGCGCGTGATGTTCCGCCGCGCCATGAAGCGCGCCGTGACCAACACCATGCGCTCCGGTGCGCTCGGCATCAAGGTGCGCATCTCCGGCCGCCTGAACGGCTCGGAAATCGCGCGCACGGAGACCAACCGCGAGGGCCGCGTGCCGTTGCACACCTTCCGCGCCGACATCGACTACGGACTTGCCGAGGCGATGACCACGTACGGCGTGATCGGCATCAAGGTTTGGATCTTCAAGGGCGAAGTATTCGATCAGCCTGAGGCGGAGAGCGCCGAGGGCGAGGCCGCCCAGGGCGAGGGTGCGGCGCCGGCAGCGGCGAAGCCGGCCGAGGCGCCGGCACCCGTGCAGAGCTGAAGCTAAAGGTTTCGACACATGATGCAGCCGAAGCGGACCAAGTTCCGCAAACAATTCAAGGGCCGGATCTCGGGCAGCGCGCAGCGCGGCAACTCCGTGGCGTTCGGCGAATACGGCCTCAAGGCCACCGACCGCGCACGCATGACGGCGCGCGAGATCGAGGCGGCGCGCCGCGCCATCTCACGCTACGTGAAGCGCGGCGGCCGTATCTGGATCCGTGTGTTTCCGGACGTGCCGATCACCCAGAAGCCGCTCGAGGTTCGCATGGGCTCCGGTAAGGGCAACGTCGAGTACTGGGTCGCGAAGGTGCTGCCCGGCAAGGTGCTGTTCGAGATCGAAGGCATGAGCGAGACGATCGCGCGCGAAGCCTTCCGCCTCGCCTCCGCGAAGCTCTCGGTGTCGACGGCGTTCGTCAAGAGACAGGTGCGCGCATGAAGGCGAAAGAACTGCAAGGCAAGGCCCCGGCCGCGCTCGGTGAGGAGCTGCTCAAGTTGCGGCGCGAGCAATTCAATCTACGGATGGCGCGCGCCACGGGGCAGGCCGCGAAGCCGGATCAATTTGCGAAGGTGCGCAAGAACATCGCGCGCGTGAAGACGGTGCTCGCCCAGGTGCGCGCCCGCGGAGGTAAGGCTTGATGTCGACCACGAATCCCACTCCCGAGAACGACGTGGAGCATGTCGCGCCGACCCCCGGCCAGCGCTTGCTCACGGGCAAGGTGGTGAGCAACAAGATGGACAAGACCATCGCCGTATCGGTCGAGCGTCTGGTGAAGCACCCGACGTACGGCAAGTACATCCGCCGCACCACCAAGCTCCTCGCGCACGACGACAAGAACGAGTGCCGCGAGGGCGACACGGTCTCGATCAAGCCGTGCCGACCGCTGTCGCGGCGTAAATCCTGGATGCTGGTGCGCGTTATCGAGCGCGCCCGAGCCGAATAAAGGACCGACATGATTCAGCTTCGAACCATGCTCAACGTAGCCGACAACTCCGGCGCCAAGCGCTTGATGTGCATCAAGGTGCTCGGCGGCTCGAAGCGCCGCTACGCGGCCGTGGGCGATGTCATCAAGGTGAGCATCAAGGACGCCATTCCGCGCGGCAAGGTCAAGAAGGGCGAGGTTTACGACGCCGTGGTCGTACGCACCAAGAGCGGCGTGCGCCGCGCGGACGGCTCGCTGATCCGCTTCGACACCAACGCGGCGGTGCTCCTCACCAACAAGCTCGAGCCGATCGGCACCCGCATCTTCGGGCCCGTGACGCGTGAGCTGCGCAACGTGCAATTCATGAAAATCATCTCGCTCGCCCCGGAAGTGCTGTGATGCAGAAGATACGCAAAGGCGACACCGTAATCTTGATTGCCGGCCGCGACAAAGGCCGCCGCGGCGCCGTCGTCGGCCTCGACGGCGATCGAGTGCGCGTCGAGGGCCTCAACATGGCCAAGAAGCACGAGAAGCCGAACCCGAACCAGAATCGGCCGGGCGGCATCATCGAGCGCGAGGCGCCGCTGCACATCTCGAACGTGGCGATCTTCAATCCCGCGACTCAAAAGGCCGATCGCGTCGGCTTCAAGGCGCTGGGCGACGGCCGCAAGGTGCGGGTATTCAAGTCGAACAAAGAAATGATCGATCCCAAGTAACGGGCGAACACATGGCAAGACTGCAACAAATTTACCGCGAGAAGATCGTGCCCGAGCTCAAGCAGAGCTTGGCCCTCAAGAACACCATGCAAGTGCCGCGCATCCTCAAGATCACGGTCAACATGGGCGTGGGCGAGGCGGTTGCGGACAAGAAGGTGATGGACGCCGCCACCGCAGACCTCGCGAAGATCACGGGGCAGAAGCCCGCCGTGACCAAGGCGAAGAAGTCCGTCGCCACCTTCAAGGTGCGCGATGGCCAGGCGATCGGCTGCAAGGTCACCTTGCGCGGCGCGCGCATGTACGAGTTCCTCGACCGGCTGGTGAACATCGCGATTCCCCGCATCCGCGACTTCCGCGGCATCAGCGCGCGCTCCTTCGACGGCCGCGGCAATTACAGCCTGGGCGTGAAGGAACAGATCATTTTCCCCGAGATTCAGTACGACCAGATCGATCAGATTCGCGGGATGGACATCACCATCTCGACGTCGGCCGCGGACGACAAGCACGGACGTGCGCTGCTCGAAGCCTTCAACTTTCCGTTTCGCAAGTAGGGTAATAGCCCATGGCCAAGACCAACATGCTCATGCGCGAGAAGCGCCGCCTCAAGGTAGCCAAGAAGTACGCTGCCCGGCGCGCCGAGCTCCGAGAGCTGATCCGCAATCCCAAGACCGGAGCGGAAGAGCGCGCCGCAGCGCAAGCCGAGCTGCAGCGCCAGCCGCGCGATGCGAGTGCGCATCGGCAGCGCAATCGCTGCTCGATCACCGGCCGCTCGCGCGGGGTGTATCGCAAGTTCGGCCTGGCGCGCACCAAGCTGCGCGAAGCCGCCAGCCGCGGCGAGATCCCCGGCCTTTCGAAGGCGAGTTGGTGAGGCGCGCACAATGAGCATGACAGATCCGATTGCCGATCTTCTGACCCGCATCCGCAACGCACAGTCCGCCGGCAAGCCGACCGTGGGCGTGGGCGCCTCGAAGCTCAAGCTCGCCATTCTCAAAGTGCTGAAGGACGAGGGCTACATCGCCGGTTTCGGCGTCGATCCCGCGAGCCCGCACAAGGCCTTGTCGGTCGAGCTGAAGTACCACGACGGCCGTCCGGTCATCGACCGCATCGAGCGCATCAGCCGTCCCGGGCTGCGCATCTATCGCGGCAAGGACGAGCTGCCGAAGGTGCTCGGCGGCTTGGGCGTGGCGGTGGTCTCGACGCCGCAGGGCATCATGTCCGATCGCCAGGCGCGCGCGGCCGGCACCGGCGGCGAAGTGCTCTTCGTCGTTCAGTAACCGTTCAATCATCGATACCGCCAGGACTTCATCATGTCTCGAGTAGCAAAGAAACCGGTTGATCTGCCGCAGGGCGTGAGCGCCACGATCGCCGCCGATAGTGTGACGGTGAAGGGCGCCAAGGGCTCGCTCACTCTTGCGCTGAAGAGCGGCATCAAGGTGTTGCAGCAGGAGAAGCACCTCGAAGTGCAGGCGAGCTCGGACGCCGAAGGTCTCAACGCGATTGCGGGCGCGACCCGCGCGCATCTGGCGAACATGGTCCTCGGCGTGACCAAGGGGTACGAGAAGAAGCTCGAGCTCGTGGGCGTGGGCTATCGCGCCGCCGTGCAGGCGAAGAATCTCACCCTGACGCTGGGCTATTCGCATTTGATCAACTATGCGATCCCGGAGGGCGTGACCATCGAGACGCCCAGCCAGACCGAGATCTTGGTGAAGGGCATCGACCGTCAGCGCGTCGGACAGACCGCGGCGGAGATTCGCGGATTCAGGCCGCCGGAGCCTTACAAGGGCAAGGGCGTGAAGTATTCGGACGAAAAGATTTCGCTGAAAGAGGCGAAAAAGAAGTAATCACATGAAGCTGCACAAGAAAGACACGCGATTGCGGCGCGCGCTGCGCAGCCGCGTAAAGATCAGGGAGCTCGCTGCGATGCGGCTCTCCGTCCACCGTACGCCGCGCCATATTTATGCGCAGATCTTTGCCGCCGAGGGCGACAAGGTGCTGGTGGCGGCCTCGACCCTGCAGAAAGACGTGCGCGGCGAGCTGAAGACCACCGGCAACATCGAGGCCGCCAAGGCCGTCGGTCGCGCCATTGCGGAACGGGCCAAGGCGAAGGGCATCGGCAAGGTTGCATTCGACCGTTCCGGCTTCATGTATCACGGCCGCGTGAAAGCGCTGGCGGATGCCGCCCGCGAGGCGGGTCTCGAGTTCTAACGGAGACATTATGGCGAGAACAGAAAAACCGATGTCCGGAGACGACCTGCTCGAGAAGCTGGTCGCCGTGAATCGCGTCGCGAAAGTGGTCAAGGGCGGCAAACAGTTCGGCTTCACCGCCCTCACCGTGGTGGGCGACGGCGCCGGGCGCGTGGGCTTCGGCTACGGCAAGGCGCGCGAGGTGCCGGTGGCGATATCGAAGGCCATGATGCAGGCGCGCAAAAGCCTGGTGAACGTGTCGCTCAAGAACGATACGTTGTTCTACGCGGTCAAAGGACGCCATGGGACGACGCGGGTCTACATGCAGCCGGCTGCGGACGGAACCGGTGTGATCGCCGGCGGCGGCATGCGCGCCGTGTTCGAGTGCGCGGGCGTGCGCAACGTGCTCGCCAAGAGCTACGGGTCGCGCAATCCCATCAACGTGGTGCGGGCGACGATGGATGCGCTCGGCAAGCTCCGCACGCCGGACGACATCGCTGCCAAGCGTGGCAAGAGTGTCGAGGAAATCGTGGGCTAACGGTATGAGCGACAAATCCCTCAAAGTCACGTTGATCAAGAGCATGGCGGGGCAGCTCGCGAACATCCGCGCCTCCGCGCGTGGGTTGGGCCTGCGCCGCATCGGTCACAGTGTGGTCGTGGCGGACACCCCGTCGAACCGCGGCATGATGTTCGCGGCGAGCCACATGTTGCGAATCGAGCCCGCGGACGCTGCGAAGGCTGCCGCGAAGAAGCGAGCTTAAGGCTCAAGGTAAGAGAATCACTATGCGCTTAAACACCATCAAGCCGGCCGCCGGCGCCAAAAAGCCGCATCTGCGGGTCGGGCGCGGGGCCTCCGCCGGACAGGGCAAGACCTGCGGACGCGGAGTCAAGGGTCAGCGCGCCCGCAAGGGCGGCTATCACAAGACCGGGTTCGAGGGCGGCCAGATGCCGCTGCAGCGCCGGTTGCCGAAGACCGGCTTTCGCTCCGCCATGAAGGCGAGCCGCGCCGAGCTCACGCTCAGCGATCTGATGCGCGTCTCCGCGAGCGAAGTCACGCTGGCCGCGCTCATCGAGGCGAGCCTGGTGCCGGAATACACCGAGCGGGTGAAGATCATTCTCTCGGGTAGCGTCAGCAAGGCGTTCGTCATCAAGGACAAGGCGATCGCCGCGACCAAGGGCGCCAAGAGCGCGGTCGAGTCGGCCGGCGGCCGCTTCGAGGTCTGAGAACTGCCATGGCCACATCGAGCGCGAGCGCTGCCACTGCCTTGGGAGACATGACGCGCTTCCAGGAGATGCGCAATCGTCTGTGGTTCCTCCTGGGTGCGCTGGTGGTGTATCGCATCGGCACCTTCATCCCGGTCCCGGGAATCGATGCGGCCAAGTTCGCCCAGTTCTTCTCGGGGCAGCAGGGCACGCTCCTCGGCATGTTCAACATGTTCTCGGGCGGTGCACTGCAGCGTTTCAGCATTTTCGCCCTGAACGTGATGCCTTACATCACCGCCTCGATCATCGTGCAAATGGCCTCCATGGTGTATGCGCCGTGGAACCAGATTCGCAAGGACGGCGAGTCCGGCCGGCGCAAACTGATGCAGTACACCCGCTACGGCACCGTGGGGCTCGCTGCATTCCAGGGTTTCGGCGCCGCGCTCGCCATCCAGAACGCGGGCAATAACCTGGTGCCGAACCCCGGGCCTCAGTTCCTGTTCATCGCCACCGTCTCGATCACCACGGGCACCATGTTCGTGATGTGGTTGGGCGAGCAGATCACCGAGCGCGGTATCGGCAACGGCATCACCATGATCATCGTCGCCGGCATCGTGGCGGGGCTGCCGCGGGCCATCGGCAACACCTTGGAAATGGTCCGTTCGGGCGAGATGAATCCGCTCATCGTGCTGCTGATCCTCGTGGTGGTGATCGGGGTGACCTTTTTCTGCGTATTCATCGAGACGGCGCAGCGCAAGATCCAGGTGAATTACGCGAAGCGCCAGGTCGGCCGGCGCATGATGCAAGGCCAGAGCACGCACTTGCCGTTCAAGCTCAACATGGCGGGCGTCATTCCGCCGATTTTCGCCTCGAGCTTACTGGTGTTCCCGGCGACTCTCGCGCAGTTTTTCGGCAACAGCCCGAATCCCAATGCATTGCAGCGCACCTTGCAAAAGATCGCGGCGATCCTCAATTACGGTCAGCCGTTGCACGTCATCCTGTTCGCGTTGCTCATCATCGGCTTCGCGTTTTTCTACGTGGCGCTCGTCTACGACGCACGCGACACGGCGGAAAACCTGAAGAAAGCGGGCGCCTTCATTCCGGGCATCCGGCCGGGCCAGCAAACCGGTGATTACCTGGACAAGGTTCTGACGCGGCTCACCCTGTGGGGCGGTCTGTACATCATGGCCGTATGCGTACTGCCGGAGATTGCGCGCATGCTGAATCCGAGCATCCCGTTTCAGTTCGGCGGCACGTCGCTCCTGATCATCGTCGTCGGCGTCATGGATTTCGTCGCCCAGGCGAAGTCGCACGTGATGTCGCATCAGTACGAAGGTCTTCTGAAGAAATCCAGTTTGCGAGGCATTGGGGGTAAGAAATGAAAGTTCGTCCGTCGGTCAAGAAGATCTGCAAGAACTGCAAAATCGTGCGGCGGCGCGGCATCGTCTATGTCATCTGCTCATCCGACGCGCGCCACAAGCAGCGCCAGGGCTGAGAGGACCCACATGACCCTTCGCATTGATCACGTGAGCATTTTTCGTTATACTTCTCTGCTTTTTCGCGGGCGCTACCATGGTCCGCTCGAGCGCGGAATAGGGGAATTTTGATGGCGCGTATCGCTGGTATCAACATACCGATGAACAAGCACGTCGTCATCGGGTTGACTCACATTTACGGCGTTGGCAAGAGCCGCGCCGTGCGCATCGCCGATGCGGCGGGCGTGAAGCACAACGTCAAGGTGAAGGATCTGACGGACGCCGAGGTCGCGGCACTTCGCTCCCAGGTCGCGAAATTCGCGGTCGAGGGCGATCTGCGCCGCGAAGTGTCCATGAACATCAAGCGTTTGATGGATCTCGGCTGCTATCGCGGCATCCGGCATCGCAAGGGCTTGCCGCTGCGCGGCCAACGGACCCGCACCAATGCCCGCACCCGCAAGGGACCGCGCAAGCAGGCGGTCAAGATGAACGCGCCGCCGGGCAAGGTCTAGCGGCGGCCGCGACAGGATTTAACTCATTGCCCGCGCTGCGGACAGCGTGCCCCGGGCAATTCGCGTCGAATTAGGAATGCAACACTATGGCTGATCAGAAGCAAGGTAATGCGCAGAACCAGGCAGGCGGCGGTGCCGCAAAGCCTGCGCGCAAGAAGGCGCGCAAGAACGTGCTGGACGCGATCGCGCACGTGCACGCCTCGTTCAACAACACCATCATCACCATCACCGACCGTCAGGGCAACACGCTGTCCTGGGCGACCTCGGGCGGCTGCGGTTTCCGCGGCTCGCGCAAGTCGACCCCGTTCGCCGCACAGGTGGCGGCCGAGCGCGCCGGTACGGCGGCTCAGGAGCACGGCGTGAAGAACGTCGAGGTGCGCGTTATGGGTCCCGGACCGGGACGCGAATCGGCGGTGCGTGCCCTGAACGGCTGCGGTCTCAAGATCACCAACATTGAAGACGTCACCCCGATCCCCCATAACGGCTGTCGGCCGCCCAAGAAGCGGCGCGTCTAAGCGGCCTTCCCGGGTTCGATTCGCTCCAATAGATCAGATCAAGGTTCGCCATGGCAAAGTACACCGGTCCGAAATGCAAGCTCTCCCGACGCGAGGGGACCGACCTGTTTCTGAAGAGCGGGACGAAGCCGCTCGAGTCGAAGTGCAAGCTCGAGGTGCCGCCCGGCGGCGTGAAGAGCGAGCGCAAGCAGCGCTTGTCCGAATACGGGCTGCAGCTGCGTGAAAAGCAGAAGCTGCGCCGTATGTACGGTGTGCTCGAACGGCAGTTCCGCAACTACTACCAGAAGGCCGCGGGCCGTCCCGGGGCGACCGGCGAGACGTTGCTGCAATTTCTGGAATCTCGTCTCGACAACGTGGTCTATCGGATGGGCTTTGCCGTCACGCGTGCCGAGGCGAGGCAGTTGGTCAGCCACAAAGGCGTGGCGGTAAACGAAAAGCTGGTGAACATCGCCTCCTATCAGTGCAAGGCCGGCGACGTGATCACCCTGCGCGAGAAAGCGAAGAAGCAGACTCGCGTGGCGGCGGCCCTTGCGATGGCGGCCCAGGTGGGCTTCCCGGACTGGGTCGAGGTGGACGACAAGAAGTTCTCGGGTCTGTTGAAGACGGTTCCCGAACGGCAGGAGATCCTGCCCGACATCAACGAGAGCTTGGTCGTCGAGTTGTATTCCAAGTAGCGCATCTTCTCACCGCCCAGCGGGCGGTATCGCAGCCCGTGCTGCGCAGTGTCCGAAGTCTTTAGCGAGGTATTCCATGCAGGGATCCATTAACGAGTTTTTGAAGCCCCGAGTCGTCAAGGTGCAGCCCGTGTCGACGCGCCATGCGCGGATCGTGATCGAGCCGTTCGAGCGCGGCTTCGGACACACCCTGGGTAACGCCTTGCGCCGGGTGCTGCTGTCGTCCTTGCCGGGCGCGGCGATCACCGAGATCGAGATCGAGGGCGTGCTCCACGAGTACACCGCGATCGAGGGCGTGCAGGAAGACGTGGTCGACATTCTGCTGAATCTCAAGGCAGTGGCCATCCGCATGCACACCCGTGAAGTGGCCGAAGTGCGCCTGCATAAGAAAGGCCCGGGTCCCGTGACCGCCGGCGACATCGCGGGCGACCACGACATCGAGATTCTGAATCCGGAGCTCGTGATCGCGAACCTCACCAAGGCGGGCGAGCTTTCCATGTCGCTCAAGGTGGAGCGCGGCCGCGGCTATCGGCCCGCCGCCCAGCGCATGGCATTCGAGGAGCAGACGCGCGCCATCGGCCGCCTGCAGCTCGACGCCTCCTTCAGCCCGGTGCGCAAGGTCACCTACAACGTCGAGAGCGCGCGCGTCGAGCAACGCACCGATCTCGACAAGCTGATCCTGGACATCGAGACCAACGGCACCATCGATCCGGAAGAGGCCATTCGCCGCGCCGGCGGCATCCTCAAGGATCAGTTGTCCGTGTTCGTCGATCTGCAAGGTCAGGACGATTCGACCGCCAAGGCCACCGAGACACAGTTCGATCCCATCCTGCTGCGGCCCGTCGATGAGCTCGAGCTCACGGTGCGCAGCGCCAACTGCCTGAAGGCGGAGAACATCCACTACATCGGCGACCTGGTGCAGCGGACCGAGGTGGAGCTGCTGCGTACGCCGAACCTCGGCAAGAAGTCGCTCACCGAGATCAAGGAAGTGCTGGAAAGCCACGGCTTGACGCTCGGCATGCGCATCGACAACTGGCCACCGCCGGGGTTGAAGCGCGACGACGATCGCGACGGCATCTGAAGCGCTGCACTTAAGCGGGCGAGATCTTTACAGTAGGGCTTTTCAAACATGCGTCACAGAAACAGCGGGCGTCAGCTCTCGCGTAACTCCTCTCATCGTCATGCGTTGTTGCGCAATATGGCCACCTCGCTCCTGCGCCATGAAACCATCCGCACGACGGTCCCGAAGGCGAAGGAGCTGCGCCGTGTGGTCGAGCCGCTGATCACCCTGGCGAAGATCGATTCGGTCGCGAAGCGGCGCCTGGCGTATGCCCGGTTGCGCGATCTCGCCGTGGTGGACAAGCTGTTCGATGATCTCGGGCCGCGCTTCAAGGCACGTGCCGGGGGCTACACCCGCATTCTCAAGATGGAGCCGCGTCCGGGCGATGCGGCGGATATGGCGCTCATGCAGCTCGTCGAGGAGGTCAAGGCCGAGACGGAGAAAGCCTCCGACGGCAAGAAGGGCCGATCCAAGCGAACGAAGAAAGCCGCTCCCGACGCCTCGACCGATGAGGCGGCTGCGGCGCCCAAACGTCGCAAAGCCAAAGCGGCCTGATACGCGCCGCCCGCCGCCCGATCAGGCGGCTGTGGCGAGCCCGGCGAACGCGTCCCGGGTCATGTTTTCGGGGATGTTGTCGGTGGTCACGACGTTGTCCTCGATGCGAATGCCGCCGTAAGGCCGCAATCGATCCACCATGCTCCAATCGATATGGCTGCCGCGCGCGTCACCGCGAGCGGCCTTCAGCAGCGAGTCGATGAAATAGATGCCGGGCTCCACCGTCACCACGACGCCCGGCTCGAGCATCCGCGTGAGCCGCAGATACGGATGACCCTCGGGCCGCGAGCGTTCTGCGCCTTTCGAATCGCCCATCACACCACCGACGTCATGCACCTGGAGCCCCAACAGGTGGCCGATGCCGTGCGGAAAGAACACGCCCGTGACCCCCGCCTCGAGCGCCGCTTGGCCCTCCAGCGTGGTCAAACCGATCTGCTCGAGCACGTCCCCCACGAGGCGATGCGCCGACAGGTGCACCGCGCGGTAATCGCGCCCCGTCACGACCTCGTCGCACATGCGCAGCTGCGCGGTATTGAGCGCCGCCACCAGATCCGAGAAAGGTCCGGACGTGGCCGCATAGGTGCGCGTGATGTCCGCCGCGTACCCTCGGTACTGGGCGCCGGCATCGATGAGGAACGAGCGCAGCGACTCGGGCGGCCGCCGCTCGAGATGCTGATAATGCAGCACCGCCGCATTCTCGTTATAGGCGACGATGTTGTTGTACGGCATCTCCTCCTCGCGCTGCTCGCAGGCTTCGAGGTAGCGCATTTGGGTCTCGTATTCGGATGCGCCGTCGAGAAAGGACACCCATGCCGCGCGATGCCCGCGCGCACCGAGCGCATTCGCGCGGCGCATGCATTCGAGCTCATAGGGCGTCTTCACGGCCCGGTCGTAGTGCAGCTTCTGCAGCAGCTCAGGGTTGTTGAGGCTGCCGGTCGCTGCGCCGGGAAACGCTTCGCCCGGACCGATGAACGCGGCACGGCCGAGTCCTGTCCAGTGCGCCGCGCCCTCGGCGGGATCGGCCATGGGAATGATCTCGACGTCCCGGGTCCAGGGCGCGTGAGGCATGCTCGCAGGCTTGTGCCAGTAATCCTCGGCACGATGAAACAGCACGAGCGGGGCGCGGCCCGGGGCGTAAATGAGGATACAGCCGGGATTGTCGATGATCGGGACCCAGGCCTTGAAGTGCGGATTCACCTTGTATGGATAGGCTTGATCGTCCAGAAACAGCATGGGGGGAGCGCCCGCGTGAATCACCAGCGCGTCGAATCCCGTTGCCGCGAGCGCAGCGTCGGTCCGCCTTGCCAAGGTCCTCAAATGCTCGGAATAAAGCTCGTCAAGGCCTGGCTGCTGCACGTTAAAGGCGCTCCATGATCGCGAAAGTGATATGAAAGTCGGCCGAAACCCTCTAAAATCGGCCCGACAGTTGGGTGGAAGCCCAAACACAACACGCTTGCCTAAAACGTTATCATTAAATTTCTGGGGTATCGATAGATGAAATCCAAACTTGCTTTAAGCGCTTTCGTCGCTGCGCTCGTGCTGAGTGCCTGCGGTAGCAAGACCGAGGCTCCTGCGCCGACGACCGATACGACTCCACCGCCTGCCGCTACGCCAGCTCCTGATTCGGCCGCTTCGGCCGCCGCTGACTCGGCTGCCGCTGCCAGCGCTGCTGCCGATGCGGCACAGTCCGCTGCGTCCGCGGCTTCGGCTCCGAAGTAAATTGCTTCGATAGCTGATCCATGCCCGGGCGGACGGCCGAGTTGGCGCGTTCGCTCGGGCATTGTCTTTAGGCAGAGGAAAGCGGTCCTTGCTCGTCAGCATTCGCGACTGCAGGCACTCCAAGAAGGATCGCCAATGGATCCAGGAGATCTATCCTGAGTATCTCGATGCCCTGGCGGACCTGAATACCGGGCTATTCTCGGTGTTGGGTGCCAGTAATTCGCACCAAGACGAGATTTTCGCGAACTGGTTCTCGAATGATCATTCCCACCCCCTGGTGATCTCCAAGGGGGCGGACTCGGTGGGGTTCGCGCTCGTGAGCCGGCCCCGCGTCGCCGCGGCCGGCGAGACCCCTGTCAATTACCATATGTCGGAGTTCTTCGTCCGCAAGTCGCACCGGCGCTTAGGCATAGGCCGTGATGCGGCCAAGCTCATATTCGATCGGTTCGCCGGTGACTGGGAAATCGTCGAATATCAGCGTAATCCCCACGCAGTCACCTTTTGGCGGCAGGTCCTTACGGCTTATTGCAAGGGTCGTTACACGGAACGGTCCCTGAACGGCGAGGTGCATCAGCGCTTCACCAGCCGCCCGGCCGCGGCCCGCTAAGACCCCGGCAGCCCGAGGGTTCCTGCGGCGCTCAAGAATGGCGCATCCCGGCCGATTTCGTGGGGAGCGAGCGCCGCAAGGTGCCCGCGCCGTTCATCGTGCGAGAGCGAAATTGACCGTTTCAGCGCAAACATCGTCGCCGCCTCAACATTCGCAGGATGCCTTTGCCTTCATCCGCTCGCTCGCAAGCGAGCTGTCGGCCGGCAAAGTAGACCTGCCTTCCTTTCCCGAGATTGCCGTGCGCGTGCGCCGCATACTGTCCGATCCGAACTCCTCGGTGGACCAGGTGGTTCGCGTCGTAGGGTCGGAGCCCGCCCTTTCGGCGCGCCTCCTGCGCATCGCCAACTCCGCCTCGCTCAATCGCAGCGGCAAACCCGTCAACGACCTGCGGACCGCGATCAATCGTATCGGCCACAACATGGTGCGCAGCGCCTCGATCTCGTTCGCCATGGCGCAGATCCGCAAGAGCAACAAGCTCGCGGGGCTCGAGGATCAATTGAAGCACTTATGGAAGGAGAGCACGGCGGTCGCCGCACTCTCCTTCGTGCTGGCACGCACCTGCACCCGCGTGAATCCCGACGAGGCTCTGCTCGTCGGCATGATGCACGGCATCGGCAAGCTCTATGTGCTCACCCGCGCGGTCTCGCATCCAGAGCTCTTCACCAGCGGCGGGATGATCGAGCAGATCGTCGGGGAATGGCACGCCTCGATCGGCAAGGCGATCCTGGAGAACTGGGAGTTTCCCGAGAGCATGGCGCAGGCGGTCGGGGAGCAGGAAGAGCTCGCCCGGCACGAACCGGAGCAGGCGGATCTGAGCGACGTGCTGGCGGTCGCGATATTGATGTCACGGTATTCTCCGAGCGAGCCTGACGTCGTCCAAGCGCTCGACGGTCTGCCGTCGAGCGCGCGCCTCGGCTTGAGCGAGTCGCGCATCGTAAGCGTGATGCGCGACTCGGCCCTGGAAGTGAAAGCGTTGGGCACCGCGCTCGGGGACTGAGATCAGCGACGCGCGGTCAGCGACGCGCGGTCAGCGACGCGCGGTCAGCGTTGCGCGGCGATCGCCGCCGCGACGTACGCGACGTTGTGCGGCATGATGCCGGCGAGATTGATGCGGCTGTCGGACGTCATGTAGATGTGATGCTGCGTCCGCAGCGCCTCCACCGTGGCGCTCGGCACGCCGAGCAATGAAAACATCCCGCGCTGGGTGTCAATGAAATCGAACGAGTTGCCGCGCGTCGACTCGCGCAGATGCCCCGCGAGCAATGCGCGCATTTCCCGGATCCGGCCGCGCATCGTCGCGAGCTCCGCGAGCCAGGTCCGCGTGAGCTCAGCATCCGCGAAAATACGGGCGGCGATTGCCGCGCCGTGATCCGGCGGCATGGAGTAGATGCTGCGGGCGATCTGCAGGACATGACTTTGAACCGCATCAGCGCGCGATTCGTTCTCGCTCACGGTGATGAGGCAGCCGACCCGCTCCCGGTACAGGCCGAGATTCTTGGAGTGCGAGACGGCGATCATCGTCTCCGGGAGAGCCTCGGTCACGAGACGCAATCCTGCGACGTCGGCGTCGAGGTCCGCACCGAATCCTTGGTAAGCCAGGTCGATGAACGGCAGGAGACGCTTGCGTGCAAGCAGCTCCGCGAGCGCGCGCCACTCCCCAATCGACAGGTCGGCGCCGCAGGGGTTGTGACACGACGCGTGCACCAGTACGACATCACCCGCGCGCGCGCGCTCCAGCCGGTCGAGCATCGATTCGAAGAGCAGCCGGTGAGCGACCGCGTCGTAGTAGGGGTAGCGCTCGAGCTTCAATCCGCAACCGCCAAGGAGCGGCGCATGGTTGCCCCAGGTCGGATCGCTCAGATGAACCACGGCGGTCGGCGCGACGGCGCGGATCAGCTCGGCGCCCACGCGCAGCGCGCCGCAGCCGCCGGGAGTCTGCGCGGTCCGTGTGCGGCGCATCGCAAGGGCCGGGTGGGCGGCCCCCAGCACGAGGGTCTCGACGGCGGCGTTGTATTCTTCGCGGCCGGCGGCTGCCACGTAGGACTTGGTCGATTGCGCCGCAATTACCTGTTGCTCGGCGCGGCGCACGCACTCGAGAACCGGCGTGTTGCCGCTTGGGTCCCGGTAGACGCCGACCCCGAGATCGACTTTTTGCGGGAAGGGATCGGCGCGAAACTGCGCCATCAGCCCCAGGATCTGATCTGGCTTCAACCGGTCGATGGTTTCAAACAACGTAGGCCCCTTTTTTTGTGGTTCATTATAGTCCCAGCGCGAGCTCGCCTCCGCTCGCCGCAGGACGGCGTAAGGGAGGCCCGCAAACTGTGCGGTACGTCTCCAATCCAAGACATTTGTTCCGGTGACATATTCAAGTGTTAGCGTGTACGCTTGTGATCCTCAATTGCGGGAGAGTCTGCTATGGCACTTTGGAACGAGAAACCCACGTCCGGTCCTGCCCCGACGACGGGCCGTAAAGAACCCTTGACGCCCGTCCCCGCGGGCATAGCTCCTCAGGCACCGGCTCCGATGGCCGAGCGTCCGGCGCCGAGCGACCGAGTCTCGAGCGATGCAGCCTTGGCCGCGGCGCCGCGCCGGCCCGCGCCCGCCCCTCGTGGCGAGGGAGGCGAGTCCGTCATCGCCGCCAACCTGACCATCGAGGGCAAGATCGAGGGATCCGGCAACGTGCGCATGGCGGGACGGTTCAAGGGCGATGTCCGCATCGACGGCAACTTCAACATCGAGCCGGGTGCCCACCTGACCGGCCAAGTGCTCGCCGCGGTCGTCGTGGTTGGCGGAGAGCTGCAGGGCAACATCGAATCCGCCAAGCGAGTCGACGTCCTCGAGGGCGGGGTGATCGTCGGCGACGTCAAGGCAGGCTCCATCACCGTGGCGGCCGGCTCGCGCATGCGCGGCCACGTCGAGTTCGGCTGGGATGACGAGAAGCTGAAAAAGCTGGGCACCGCCGCCGGGTCCTGATGAGCGTAGTTCGTCCAGGCGCGCTTGGCGCAACGCGAACATGTCCGCATTGCAAGGCGACTGTTCTGCAGAGCGCCAACATTTGCCCTGGGTGTCAGCATCACCTTCGATTCAATGTCGGCAACAACGCCGAGCCGCAGACCGCGGGCCACTCGGCGATGCGCCTCGAAGGGACCATTGCGCATCCGAGCCGCACCGAAAGCGAGTATTGCGTGGTGATCTCGATCACCAACGAGCAGGGCGAGAAGATCGCGCGGCACGTGGTCGGCGTCGGGGCGCTCGCAGCGGGCGAGCGCCATAAGTTCACCTTCTCGGTGGACGTCGTGCCGGCGCGGCCTCCCGGCAAGCGCTGAAGGCGGCGCGGCTCAGCGCCGCTCGCTGCCCTCGATGCCGATGAAGCGAAGGAACTCCGAGCGCGTGCTCGCGTCGGCCCGGAATGCGCCGACCATTCGGCTGGTGACCATGGATACCCCGCGCTTGTGCACGCCGCGCGTCGTCATGCACTGATGAACGGCGTCGATGACGACGCCGACCCCGCGCGGCTTGAGCACATCGTCGATGCAGGAGGCGATCTGGGCGGTGAGCTTTTCCTGGACCTGGAAGCGGCGTGCAAAACCGTCGACCACGCGTGCGAGCTTGCTGATTCCCACCACGCGCTTGGTGGGCAGATACCCGACGTGCGCTCGGCCGATGATGGGCGCCATGTGGTGCTCGCAGAAGGACTCGAAGGAGATGTCGCGCAACACGATCATCTCGTCATAGCCCTCGACTTCCTCGAACGTGCGGCGCAGGTAGTTCCTGGGATCGCTCGAATATCCCGAGAACCAGTCTCGATAGGCATCGACCACTCGTTTCGGCGTGTCGCGCAGGCCCTCGCGATACGGATCCTCCCCCGCCCAGCGCAGCAGCGTGCGTACCGCCGCTTCCGCGCCGGTGCGCGTTACTTTGCCTTCAGTCTTCGCCATCGTTCCCTTCCTGGTTGCGCGCGCGGCTGCGCGCTCGATTGACTCCCGCGGTCATAAGCGACATTGTCACGCTCTTTTTCAGAAGCATCGCCTTAGGGAGACCTTAGTGACTCACCGTACCCGTTCCAGATGGACGCAAGCCGCTCGGTACAAGCAAGCTGCGCTCAGCGCCCTGTTCATGTCGATCGGTCTGCAAGCCTTCAGTGCGCCGGAGAGCGCGGAGGCTCAGAAGCAGCTCGCGCGCGACATTTTCAAGCAGCTGATCGAGATCAACACCCAGGATTCTAGCGGAAGCACGACGGTTGCTGCGCAGGCGATGGCGCAGCGGCTCCGCGAGGCGGGCTTTCCGGCCGCGGACGTCGTGGTTCTCGGACCGAACGATCGCAAGGGGAACATGGTGGCGCGCTACCGGGGCCGGCCCGGGTCCAAGCTCAAGCCCATTCTGATCATTGGGCATACCGACGTGGTGGAGGCGCGCAAGGAGGATTGGAGCACGGATCCGTTTCAGTTCGTCGAGAAAGACGGCTATTACTACGGCCGCGGCACGCAGGACATGAAGGACAGCGACGCCATCGCCGTTGCCAGTTTCATCCGTCTGAAAAAGGAGGGCTTCGTCCCGGACCGCGACATCATCCTTGCGCTCACCGCGGACGAGGAGGGAGGCACCTCGAACGGCGTCGACTGGCTGCTCAAGAACCATCGCGACCTCATCGACGCCGAATTTGCCCTGAACCCCGATTCGGGTGGAGTGTGGGCGGTTAACGGCAAGGCCATGACGGTGGAGTTCGAGGCGACCGAGAAGCTCTACGGGGATTATCAATTGCTGGCCACCAATCCCGGCGGCCACAGTTCGGTGCCGCGGCCGGACAACGCCATCTATCACGTGGTGGACGCTCTGGCCAAACTGCAGGCCACCGAGTTCCCGTTCGAGCTGAACGCGGTAACGCGCGAGTACTTCACGCAGATGGCCCGCATCGAGTCCGGACAGACCGCCGCCGATATGCGCGCTATCCTGCAAACACCACCCGATGCAGCAGCCATCGCGCGCTTGTCCAAGGATCCGCGCTACAACTCGACCATGCGCACGACCTGCGTGGCCACCCGGCTCGCCGGCGGCCACGCATACAACGCGCTGCCCCAACGCGCGGAGGCCAATGTCAACTGCCGCATCTTCCCGGGGCACTCGCAAGAAGACATCCGGCTCGACCTGGTAAAGCTGTTCGACGATCCGCAGCTCTCGGTGCGCTACCGGGCGGACTCGGCGGAGCTGTTCGATCACGGATCCGATCGCCAGGCGATGAAGCCGCCCCCTCTCAACCCTCTGTTCATGCACGCGCTCACGACCGTGTCGCAGAAGATGTGGCCGGGAGTTCCGGTACTACCCATCATGGAGGTGGGCGCCTCGGACAGCATTTACACCATGAACGCGGGCATTCCGAGTTACGGTGTCAACGGGGTGTTGATCGACCGCGATGACGACCGCATGCATGGCAAGGACGAGCGCGTCGGCGTCGAATCGTATGATCGCGGCGCCGAGTTCTATTATTTGTTTCTCAAGGCATTGACCAGCGCGGCGCATTAAAGCGATGTAATTGCCGAAAGTGTGACGCCGGCCTCGCTTTGCCGGCGTGTGGGCACGGCCGTCTTTCTATAATGCGCGCGGCCCTTTCAACGTCAAGGAGACCTTCATGCGTTCAGTGCGATTTCTCGTCACCGCGGCCGCCGTCGCGCTCATCGCCGCGATGCCCTCGTGGGCAGACACCCCCGGACACCACCCTGCCTACTTGCATGCACTCGCGGATCTGCGCGATGCGCGCGCTCATCTCGAGCACGCCACCACGGAACCGGTGGTTCCCGAGGAAGTGCACGCCATCGACCATATCGACAAGGCCATCGGCGAGATCAAGCAAGCGGCCATCATGGACGGCAAGAACATTCAGGATCACATGGCGATCGACACCCACCTCGGCCGCCACGATCGCTTCGTGAAAGCCCTCGAGCTGCTCGACAAGGCGCAGCACGATGTATCGGGCGAGGAAGACCAGCCCGACACGATGGGACTGCAGCAGCGGGTGATTCGGCACATCGAGGAAGCCCGCCATTCGGTGAAGCACGCCCTCGAGATCGTTCGCAGCTAACGTTCGGTTGCGATCTGGACTCGCGGTGCGCCCGACGGCGCACCGCGAGCACGCCTTAATCAGCAGGCGGCACCCTGCGTGCCTCGGCGCCTCCAGCCACACCCCGGCTCAACCCCGCTTCCCGCCAGGGACGGGAGCACAGGCAGTTAGGGGTGATTCCCTTTGACGTTTGGGGTAGAACTGATCGTGGGGGGGACCGCATCCGCTCAGGGGGAAGGTAGATCGGCATGAATCTCACAACACGAACGGTATTCGTCGTGGATGACGCGCCGGCGGTCTGCAAATCGCTAACGCGCGTGCTCACCGCGGCGGGATATCGGGTGCGCGCGTTCGAGTCCGCGGAGGATTTTCTGGCAGGGCACGACCCCGACAGCCCTGGATGCCTGCTGCTCGACATTTGCCTGCCGGGCCTCAGCGGCATCCAGTTGCAGCGGACCCTGGCAGGCTCCCCGCATGCTCTGCCGATTGTCTTCTTGACGGGCATGGGTGATATCGAGGCCAGCGTTGCTGCGATGAAGCAAGGGGCAGTCGACTTTTTGACCAAGCCGATCGACAGCGTGCGCTTGTTCGGGGCAGTCGAGCAGGCCTTTCGGCGCGACGAGGAGCAACGTCGGCAGGTCTCCATTCGGCGAGTCATCCACCAACGCCTGGCGACGCTTACTCCACGCGAGCGCGAAGTGATGACCTATGTGGTTCGGGGCCTGTTGAACAAGCAGATTGCCGCGCAGATGGGGACCGGCGAGAAGACCGTCAAGGTGCACCGCGCGCGCGTTATGTCGAAAATGGTCGTCCGCTCCATTCCGGAGCTCGTACAGCTCGGCGAACGGGTGGGCGTGAAAATTCAACCCGAGCTCGGCAGGGGTGCGAGCGACCTGCGCTGGATACAGCCCCAATGTCCAATATCGGAACGGCCCGAATAAGCTCACAAGTGGTACCGCCCACGAATGGATATATCACGCGGCGGATGAATCGTGATCGCAGTCGTCGACGACCAGGAAGCAGTTCGCAAAGCGGTGGCCCGCGTCTTCCAGGCATCGGGATTTACGGTGCGCGCCTTCGCGTCGGGCGAGGAATTTCTGGAGGCCTGGCATTTTGATCGGCCCGATTGTTTGGTACTCGACCTGCAGATGCCGGGCTTGTCGGGTACGGAAGTCCAGCAGTCTCTGCGGGTGGCGGGTGCGCAGTTCCCGATCGTCATCATCACGGCGCACGACTCGCCGAGTGTACGTGAGGAATGCATGAGTGCCGGTGCGACGGCTTATCTGCGCAAGCCGCTCGACATCCGGGCCTTATTACATGCTGTCTCGCTTCGTTCTTCGTAGCTGCGCCGATTGAGGTCCGCTCACGGCGCGCGCCACAACTCGGGAAATAGCGGGTGATGCATCGGCGCGCCCGCGGGCAGCTCGTCCGCGAGACCCGGGAATTCCGGCGAGGTCTTCCAGCGTCGCGGAGCATGCACGATGTCATCGCCCAAGAAGCGCACGGAGAACACGCGGCGGCGCCGGTTCGCCTCGACGCCGCGTGAGGCGTGCAGCGTCAGCATGTGAAAGCACACCGCATCCCCCGGCTTCAGCTCCCAGCCGAGAATAGGAAAGTCCTGGCGCCGCTGTTCGATGTTCGGCAGATCGGCGAGCGAGCCCTCCGGAAACCATTTCGCCTGGGCATCCATGAACGCGCGCGGCATGAGCCACGGCCCGCGGTGCGAGCCCGCGACGAACTCCAGGGTCGATGGTCGGCTGACGGGGTCGACCGGGATCCAGAAGCTCACGCTCTGAGTGCCATCGATGTTGTAGTACGGCTGGTCCTGGTGCCAGGGAGTCGGCTGGCGCGTGGCGGGCTCCTTGGTGAGCATGTGGTCGTGATAAAGACGGGCGGTGGTGCTGCGCATGAGCCGTCCGGCCGTCGCCGCGAGCGCGGAGTCGAAGATGAATCGCCGGTAGTGCGGGTTTTCCTGCCAGGTGCAAAAATCCTCGACGAACTTGCCGGGATCATTGGCGGTGCTCGCGACCTTCGCGCGCGGACTCAACCGCTCGAGATTCAAGTCGATTCCCGCGCGCAGCTCCTCGATCTCATCGGGATCGAACAGGCCCGGCAAATGGGCCGCGCCGTCGCGATGAAATTGCTCGACGAGCTCGTCAGTGGCTTTGAAGGGCATTCAATATCTCCTCGAGAAGCGCGGGACCCCGGTACGCGAAGCCCGTGTAAATCTGCAGGAGGTCGGCGCCCGCTTGCATCGTTGCAGCGGCCCGATCGCCGTCGACGATACCGCCCACGCCGATGATGGGAAAGGCGCTGCCGAGCTCGGCGCGCAATTGCCGGATGACGGCCGCGGAGCGCTCGTGCAGGGGCGCGCCCGATAAGCCGCCGCGCCGGTCGGCCGGCCAGTCGGGGCCCAGCGCCGCAAGATCCGTGGTGGTGTTCGTGGCGATCACGCCATCGACTCCGAGCGAGCGCAGGCTTGCGGCCATCGCGCTGATCTGCGAGGTGTCAAGATCCGGCGCGATCTTGACGAGCAGGGGGACGTGGCGTCCGTGGCTCGCTTCCAGCCGCGCGCGTGACTCGAGGAGCGGTGTGACGATGCTCGACAGGCCGTCGGGTGCCTGCAGCTCACGCAGCCGCGCGGTGTTGGGCGAGGAGACGTTGACGGCCACGTAATCGGCGAATGGGTATACTTTCTCCAGACACGCGAGGTAATCCTGCGGCGCCTGCTCGAGCGGCGTATCGGCATTCTTGCCGATGCTGACGCCGCGCACCCCGCTGTAGCGCGCGCGGCGCAGGCGCGCGACGAGATGGTCGACCCCCTTGTTGTTGAACCCCATGCGGTTCACGAGGCCACCGGCCGACGGTGCCCGGAACATGCGCGGCTTTGGATTGCCGGACTGCGGCCGAGGCGTCACGGTGCCGAGCTCGACATGGCTGAATCCGAGCGCGCCGAGCGCGTCCAGGTAGTCGCCATTCTTGTCGAAGCCGGCGGCGAGACCCAGCGGATGTGCGAATACGAGGCCCAAGCGACGCACGGCGAGGGCGTGAGGCACCGCGGGTACCGGCCAAAAGGGGGCCAAGCACCGCAAGCCCGACAGACCCCAATCGTGGGCGCGCTCCGGATCGCAGCGCGACAGAGCCGGGAGGACCGCGTCGCCGACGAGCTGCGCGAGCTTCGTCACGCCACCCTCACGCGCGCTTGCGCTGCGCGGCGCGCGCATTCGCCGACCGCTGTGTCTTCTGCAGGGCTTCCTTGAGGTAGTGCCCGGTGTAAGACGTGCCGTGCGCGGCGATGTCCTCGGGGGTGCCCACGGCCACGATGTGTCCGCCGCCGTCGCCGCCGTCGGGGCCGAGGTCGACGACCCAGTCCGCGGTCTTGATGACGTCCAGGTTGTGCTCGATCACGATGATGGTGTTGCCCTCGTCGCGCAATCGGTGCAGTACGGCGAGCAGTTGGGCGATGTCCGCGAAGTGCAAGCCCGTGGTCGGCTCGTCGAGAATATACAGCGTGCGTCCGGTCGCCCGCTTCGACAGCTCCTTTGCGAGCTTGACGCGCTGCGCCTCGCCGCCGGACAAGGTCGTCGCGCTTTGGCCGAGGCGCACATAGGAGAGGCCGACGTCGAGCAAGGTCTTGAGCTTCGGTTGAACGGTCGGCACCGCGGAGAAGAACGGCAGCGCATCCTCGACCGTCATGTCGAGCACTTCCTGGATGTTCTTGCCCTTGAAGCGTATCTCGAGCGTCTCGCGGTTGTAGCGCTTGCCGCGGCATACGTCGCACGGCACGTACACGTCGGCAAGAAAATGCATCTCGACCTTAATGACGCCGTCGCCCTGACACGCCTCGCACCGCCCGCCTTTCACGTTGAAGCTGAAGCGGCCGGCCTCATAACCGCGCGCGCGCGACTCCGGCACGGAGGCAAAGATTTCGCGGATGGGCGCGAACAGCCCGGTGTACGTGGCGGGATTGGATCGTGGCGTGCGGCCGATCGGGCTCTGATCGATCTCGATCACCCGATCGATATGGTCGAGGCCCTCGAGGCGGTCGAAATGCGCATTGCCGGCCGCCGCGTGGTTGAGCTGGGTGGCGACTGCGCGGAACAACGTGTCGTTGACGAGCGTCGACTTACCTGACCCGGAGACGCCGGTGATGCAGGTCATCAGCCCGAGCGGAAATTCCACGGTGACGTTTTTCAAGTTGTTGGCGGTTGCCCCCACGAGGCGCAGCATCCGCTTCGGATCCGGCGAGCGCCGCAAGGGCGGAATCTCGATTCGCCGGCGCCCGCTCAAATACTGCCCCGTGATCGAATCGGGATGGGCCGCAACCTCCGCGGCGGTGCCCTGCGCGACGATTGCGCCGCCATGCACCCCCGCCCCGGGACCCAAGTCGACGACGTAGTCCGCTTGGCGGATCGCATCCTCGTCGTGCTCGACCACGATCACCGTGTTGCCGAGATCGCGCAGATTCACCAGCGTATCGAGCAGGCGTTGGTTGTCACGCTGGTGCAGTCCGATCGAAGGCTCATCGAGGATATACATGACCCCGACCAGCCCCGATCCGATCTGGCTCGCAAGCCGGATGCGTTGCGCCTCGCCGCCCGACAAGGTATCGGCGCTGCGATCGAGGGTGAGATATCCGAGCCCGACGTTCGCGAGGAAGCCCAGACGGTCGGCGATTTCCTTGACGATCTTGACGGCGATCTCGCCGCGCCAGCCGGGGAGATGCAAGCCGGCAAAGAACGCCACCGCGCGATCCACGCTGAGCGAGGAGACCTCGGGCGCATTCTTGCCGTCGATGAACACGTTGCGCGCCGCGCGGTTCAAGCGGGTGCCGCCGCACTCCGGACAAGCGCGGGCGGAGCGGAACTTGGCGAGCTCCTCGCGCACGGTCGCCGATTCAGTTTCGCGGTAGCGGCGCTCCAGATTATTCACGATGCCTTCGAAGCTGTGCTTGCGCTTGATCGTGCCGCCCTTGCCGTCGAGATACTTGAACTCGATCTGTTCCTCGCCGCTGCCGAACAGCACCAAGTCCTTGATCTGCCGCGGCAGGCTCTCGAAGGGCGCCTCGATGTCGAACTTCGTGTGCCGCGCCAGCGATTGGATCAGCTGAAAGTAGTAGGCGTTGCGCCGATCCCAGCCGCGCACCGCGCCGCCGGCGAGCGACAGGTGCGGATTGGCGACGATCTTCTCGGGGTCGAAGAACTCCTGGGTGCCGAGCCCGTCGCAGCTCGGGCAGGCGCCGATGGGACTGTTGAACGAGAACAGCCGCGGCTCGAGCTCGGATAGGGCGTAGCTGCAGATCGGGCAGGCAAACTTGTTCGAGAACACGAGCTCGGCGCGCTTTGGCTCGTCCATGTAAGCGACCCGCGCAACGCCCGATCCAAGGCGCAGCGCCGTCTCGAAGGACTCGGCCAGCCGCTGCCCGAGGTCGGGGCGCACTCGAAACCGATCGACGATCGCCTCGACCGTGTGCTTGCGCCGTACGTCGAGCTTGGGCGCCTGGTCGAGCTCCACGACTTCGCCGTCGATGCGGGCGCGCACGAACCCGCCCGCCTGCAGCTCCTCGATGAGCTCCGCGTGCTCGCCCTTGCGTTCGGAGATCGCCGGCGCGAGCAGCATGAGCGCGGTGCCCTCCGGATGCTCGAGCACGGCATCGACCATCTGGCTCACGGTCTGCGCGGCAAGATCGATGTGATGATCGGGGCAGCGCGGCGTACCGACCCGCGCATAGAGAAGCCGCAGATAATCGTAGACCTCGGTCACCGTACCGACGGTGGAGCGAGGATTATGGGACGTCGACTTCTGCTCGATGGAAATTGCCGGAGACAGCCCTTCGATGGTGTCCACATCGGGCTTTTCCATCATGGAAAGAAACTGACGCGCATAGGTCGACAGCGATTCCACGTAGCGGCGCTGCCCCTCGGCGTAGATCGTGTCGAACGCCAGCGAGGATTTTCCGGAGCCCGACAATCCGGTGAGCACCACCAGCCGGTCTCGCGGCAGGTCGAGGTCGATGTTCTTCAGATTGTGGGTCCGGGCACCCCGGATACGGATATTTTGCATGCAACCAATCACTATACGCCCGGCGTCAAGAGGGGACCACGCACGCGCCTTGCAGGCGCTGGAGTGGGGGGATGCGGCGCGGCGTCTTGCAACGAGTTTCTCGGCGAGCGCGGCGCTATTGGCGAGTTATGGGGGCGCCGGGGCCGTGTACAATATGTCCATCCAACGAGGGAAGTTTCATGGCGCGCGGAGTCAACAAGGTGATTTTGGTGGGAAATCTGGGCGGCGATCCCGAGACGCGCTCGATGCCGAGCGGGATGACGGTCACCAACATCCGCATTGCCACCAGCGAGTCGTGGAAGGACAAAGCATCCGGCGCGCAGCAGGAGCGCACCGAGTGGCACAGCATCGCCTTGTTCGGGCGCCTGGGCGAGATTGCCGCCGAGTATCTGCGCAAGGGCTCGCAGGTATTCATCGAGGGCAAGCTTCGTACCCGCAAATGGCAGGACAAGCAAGGCAACGACCGCTTCACCACCGAGATCATCGCGGACAACATGCAGATGCTGGGCGGCCGCGGCGGCGGCGGTGGCGGAATGGGCGGTGGATCGACGGGCGGGGCCGAGCGCTCCGCGCCGCCGCGCGAGGAATTCGATCAATCGCCGCCGCCGGCGGGCGGCAAAGAAGACTTCGACGACGACATTCCGTTCTAGCCGCGCACGCGTCGAAAATCAGTCGTCTTCGAGCTCCTGCCCGGGAAAGAGGGTATCGGTAAACCCGAACTGGGTCAGGTCGCGGATCCTGCGCGGATAGAGAATCCCGTCCAGGTGATCCACCTCGTGCTGCACCACACGGGCGTGGAAATCGCTCACCGTGCGGTCGATGGGGCGGCCCTGCGGATCGAGCCCCGTGTAGCGCAGGTGTCGATGGCGAGGCACGAGACCACGCATACCGGGCACGGAGAGGCATCCTTCCCACCCTTCCTCGATTTCCTCACCGAGGGGGGTGAGCTGCGGGTTGATCAACACCGTGTAAGGCACGGCCTCCGCGTCCGGATACCGTGGATTGGCCTCGACACCGAAGATCACCACGCGCGCGCTCACCCCGATTTGCGGTGCAGCAAGACCGGCGCCATTGAGATGCTGCATGGTGTCCCGCATATCGGCCAGCAAGCCTTCGAGCTCGGGCGTGCCGAAGGCGGCCACCGGCTCGGAGATAGCCAGGAGCCGCGGATCGCCCATTTTCAGTACGTCGCGTATTGCCATGGTTCCTAGTATCTTAGCGGCCTTTCCAAGGGGAGCCTACCCGCGCCGATGCCCGGTCTTGTTTACATAAAGACGTTCGGTTGCCAGATGAACGAGTACGACTCGGGCAAGATGCACGACGTGCTCGAGGCGGCCCATGGGATGGTCCGCACCGAAGATCCTGCGCAGGCTGACGTGCTGCTGGTGAACACCTGCTCGGTGCGCGAGAAGGCTCAGGAAAAAGTGTTCTCCCTGCTCGGCGAATGGCGGCGCTACAAGGAGGAACGGCCGCATGTGGTGATCGGCGTGGGCGGCTGCGTCGCCAGCCAGGAGGGCGAAGGCATCACCGCGCGCGCACCCTATGTCGACCTCGTGTTCGGTCCGCAGACGCTGCACCGGCTGCCCGATATGCTGCGCGGGCTGAAGCAGACCGGCCGCGCGCAAATCGACGTGAGCTTTCCCGAGATCGAGAAGTTCGACCGTCTGCCCGAGCCGCGCGCGGAAGGTGCCGCGGCCTTCGTCTCCATCATGGAAGGCTGCAGCAAGTACTGCACCTTCTGCGTGGTGCCCTACACCCGGGGCGAGGAGATCAGCCGCCCCTTCGAGCAGGTGCTCGCGGAGGTGCGTTCGCTCGCGAACCGCGGGGTGAGCGAGGTGACGCTGCTCGGCCAGAACGTGAACGCCTATGCGGGCACGATGGACGACGGCGCGGTGGCCGACCTTGCGACCTTGATCCACTTCGTCGCCGCCCATCCGGGCATCGAGCGCATTCGCTTCACCACTTCGCATCCGCTCGAGTTCAACGATAGTTTGATCGAGGCCTATGCGAATGTCCCGAAGCTCAACAACCTCCTGCATCTGCCCGTGCAAAGCGGCTCGGATCGCATTCTCGCCGCGATGAAGCGCGGCCACACCGTGCTCGAGTACAAGCAGAAATTGCGCAAGCTCCGCGCCGTGCGGCCCGGCATATCGATCACCACCGACATCATCGTCGGATTTCCAGGCGAGACTGACGAGGATTTTGCGGCGACCATGAATCTCATCGCGGACGCGGGCTTCGATCAATCCTTCAGCTTCCTCTACAGCCGTCGTCCGGGAACACCGGCCGCGGCGCTGCCCGACGAGGTGCCGGCGGAGATCAAGCAGCGCCGTCTCGAGCTCATCCAGGAGCGCTTCAATACCCAGTCCCGCGCGATTTCAGCGCGCATGGTCGGAAGCCGCCAGCGAGTGCTCATCGAGCGGCCGGCGAAGCGCGACCGGAGCGAGCTGGCGGGCCGCACCGACAACAATCGCTGGGTGAATTTCCAGGGGCCGCCACACCTGATCAATCAATTTGCGGACGTCGTGATCACGGAAGCCAGACCCAATTCGCTGCGAGGCCGTCTGCTGGTGGAAGAGACGGCGTGAGCGTAAGTCCCGTGACTCGCGACCTGTCGCTTGCGCCGGCGGACAACGTGCGGCTGGTGGAGCTGTGTGGTCCGCTGGATTCGCACCTGCATCAGATCGAAGCACGGCTGGGTGTCGAGGTACGGCGCCGCGGGAATCGATTCCAGATCATCGGTCTGCCCGCCGCCGCCCAGCGGGCCGAGTCCGTGCTAAAAGACCTCTACGCCCGGGCGCAGCGCGAGCCCGTGGATTCGGAGCGCGTGCACATCGCCCTGCAGGAGCTCGGCATGGACGGCAACGAATCCGGCGCGGAGGGCGGTGAGCTCAAGGTCAACACCGCGCGCGGCGCGGTGCGCGCCCGCGGTGCCAATCAGACCGAGTATCTCACCAATATCCGCAGCCACGATCTCACGTTCGGCATAGGTCCCGCGGGAACCGGCAAGACCTATCTCGCCGTGGCCTGCGCGGTCGAAGCGCTGCAGTCGGAGCGCGTGCGCCGCATCGTGCTCGTGCGGCCGGCCGTCGAGGCGGGCGAGCGTCTCGGGTTTCTGCCCGGCGATCTCACGCAAAAGGTCGACCCGTACCTGCGTCCCATGTACGACGCGCTCTACGAAATGATGGGATTCGAGCGCGTGGCGAAATCCATCGAGCGCAACGTCATCGAGATCGCGCCGCTGGCCTTCATGCGCGGCCGCTCGCTGAATGACTCCTTCGTGATCCTGGACGAGGCGCAGAACACGACCAACGAGCAGATGAAAATGTTCCTGACGCGTATCGGTTTCGGCTCGAAAGCGGTCGTGACGGGAGACATCACGCAAGTGGACCTGCCCAACACGAAGCCCTCGGGGCTGCGCACGGTCATCGATATCCTGCACGGCGTGCGCGGCATCGCCTTCACCATGTTCAGCTCCCGCGACGTCGTTCGCCATCCGCTGGTGCAACGTATCGTCCAGGCCTATGAAGCGCGCTCTGCGGATGAGGGCTCGAGCGCGTGAGAGCCGCAAGCTGCTCCATCTCGACCTGAGCTATGCGGCCCGGCGGCCCTGGGTACCGGGCCGCGCCAAGGTCTCGACCTGGGTCGAGGCGGCGCTTGCCGGCGCGGCGCGGGCGCGTGGCGCTCCACCTGCCGCCCGTGCGCTCGCCCTGGCCGGGAGCGGCGATCCACTGGTCGTGTCGATTCGCGCGGTCGGCAGCGCCCGTAGCCGCAGCCTCAACTTCAGGTTTCGCGGCAAGGATCGGCCCACCAACGTGCTCTCGTTCGAAGGTCCGGGCGCGATGCCCGATGGCAGCCGCATCTTGGGCGAGCTCGTGATTTGCGTACCGGTCGTCGCGCGCGAAGCGCGCGAACAGGATAAATCCGCCGAGTCTCACTGGGCGCACATGACGGTGCACGGCGTCCTGCACCTGCTCGGGTTCGACCATGAGCGCGACCGGGAGGCCCGGAAAATGGCCGGACAGGAGATTCAAATCCTTGATCGGCTTGGGTTTTCAGACCCGTATGCGTGATCGAGTATCCTTAGCTCCCCCATGTCTGAACAGTCCACTGGTAATACCGGCCGCTGGTTGAAGCGGATTACGCAGTCCATGTCCGGCGAGCCTCGCGACTTGGCGGAGCTCATCGAGGATTTGCGCGAAGCGAGCGAGCGCGGGCTTTTCAACAGCGATGCGCTGGTGATGATCGAAGGCGTGCTCGCGGTCGCGGACATGCAAGTGCGCGACATCATGGTACCGCGGGCGCAAATGGTGTTCGTCGAGCGTGACGAAGCTCCGGACAAGCTGGTCGAGATCATGGTGGAGTCCGGCCATTCGCGCTTCCCCGTGATCGGTGAGGACCGCGATCAAATCCTGGGCATCGTGCTCGCCAAGGACCTTTTGCGCTTACAGATCGAGGACGGCGAGTCATTCGAGATCCGCGAATACATGCGGCCCGTCATGTTCGTGCCGGAGAGCAAACGGCTCAACGTGCTGCTCAAGGAATTCCGTCAAAGCCACAATCATCTCGCGATGGTGGTCGACGAGTACGGCGGCGTCTGCGGTCTGGTGACCATCGAGGACGTCATCGAGCAGATCGTCGGAGAGATCGACGATGAGCACGACGTGGAAGACGCTCGGGCGATCAGCCGCGAGAGCGATCGCGAGTTCACCGTGCGCGCGCTCACGCCAATTGCCGAGTTCAACCAATACTTCGGCACGGCATTCTCGGACGAGGAATATGACACCATCGGCGGGCTCCTGATGCAGGAGTTTGGACGGCTGCCGCGCCGCGGGGAGACCATCTCCGTCGGCGACCTGGAATTCCGCATCGTGCGCGCCGATCGCCGCCGCATCGACCTGTTGCGCGTGATCACGCCGCGCGCCATCGAGCCGCGTGCGGCGGACTCCGCCGACCTCTGAGGCCCGTCCCGGATCCGTTCCGCCTCAGCGGCCGGCGAGGAGCGCCTGCCAGTTGAGGATGGCGTTCCACAGCATCCTCTGATCGCCGCGGTTCAGGTCGCGGTGCAGAGGATTGAAGTTGAACGCGACCACCCGGCCCTTGCCCACGGGCATATCGAGGATGGCGGGATGTCCGATCAAGCCATCGGCGCCCCAGACCTGGCCGCTCACCACCAACGGCTGCCCGTCGGCGCCGCCCCAGGTCATGACGACGCCGCTCGGATCGAACGGGCCGTCCAAGCACGTGGTGCAGTAGGCCATGCGCAGCCAGCGCCGCGGCGTTGCATAGATCGCATAGTTCTCGCGGAACACATGCGTGTGGGCGTCGTATCCGTAGGCGATGGGGCTCTCCGGTTGGGCGAAGGTCACCCGCAGATGCGAGCCCGGCGTGCGCGTCTCGGTGAACACCGAGGCTGCTGCGGCGTCGCTCCCGCCCCCCGCCGCGCTGCGCGGCACGCCGCCCGACTCGCGGCGCACTCCGCGCACGAGTCCGCCCTCGAGCGCCAGCATCGAGCCATTGCCGAGCGTGATGAGCAGGCCGCCCTGGTCGACGAAGCGCTGAATCTCGGCAAGGCCTGAGTAGCCGACGCCTCCCGTGATGTCGTCCGACTCAGCCGGGGTGCCGTGACTGGGCGTCAATTTGGTTTTCTTGAACGGCATGGGCCCCCAAGCCTTGGGGATACCCTCGATCTGCTCGGCGAGCTCGAGATCGACATGGCCGTACAACAGCACGTCGTAGTGCGCGCGCAAGTTGCCGCGGCGCACGTCCTCATCGCGCACGTAGGCGTAGGGGATATGGCGCTGGTCGAGCGCGTAGCGCACCCAGCCGTTGCTGTCGGTGTCCGCCCATGGCACCCAAACGCCCAGCCGCGGCACGGGCGCAGCGTGCGTGGGCGCTTGCGGGGCAGCCCCGAGGCGCTGGAAGGCCAGCCCCAAATCGCGAGCCACGGCCCCGAGGGCGGCATCGAGCCCGGGCTGCGCGGGTAGGATCCACGAGCCGCGGGGATAGGCGCGGCCCGCCGCGCTGAAGGGCTGTTCCGCAATGTCGATCCTGAAGCGCGACAGTCGAAAGCGCGCCTCGAGCAACCCCTCCTGGCCGGTGTCCTGCAGGACGTACACCGAGCCGTCACCGGCGAGGTGTCCCGCCGGGTGCGGCGGCTCGGTCACCGGGGCGAGCGCAGCGTCGCGCACTGCCGGGTCTGCCGATGCGACGGCGGTGAGGTGGTAGTTCGCAGGCAGTTCCCAGGAGATATCGTCATAAGGCTCGCCGGCATCCTTCGGGAAGAACTTCGGACTCAAAAGGTCGACCGCATAATTCCGATACGGTTGGTCGAGCCGGACCACGTAGGTGCCGGCGGCGAAGGTCCCCTCTTTGATCGAGACTGAGGTGGTCGCGCGCTGCACTTCGATGCCCTGCGCCATGAGGAGCGCGACCAGCTGCGCGACGCGCCGCGGGTCGCCCTGATCCTCGGGGATGAGAAACGCGAACGGTGCCTCCGTCGTGCCCTTCCGCCAGGAATCGACGCCCTTCTGGTAGAAGTTGCGCAGCAACGCTTTCGATTGCTGGGCGGTGATGTCGAGTGCCGCGAGCGCGGCGGTCTCCATGTAGTTCACATTGTCGCGGGCCGACCAGCGAAAGGGGCCCGTGGGCGGCGGCTCGGGCCGATACCATTCCCGGCTGGTCTCGTCCGGGTACGACATCTGCTCCAGCGTCTCCGCGGTCCCGTTGCCGAAGGTCTCGTAGCCGCGGCCCATGGAGTTGTGGTTCAGGCCGATCGAGTCGAGGAACACGTGCGCGAAGTCATCGCCGAAATTCCAGGTCCAGACGCCGGGCATCCCGAACGCGGTGAGCGTGGTCACCTCGTGAAAGCTCATCTCCAGGCGTTCGTCGTAGCTCACCGGATCGATGTTGTCGTTGATCGGTCCCGTGCCGTTCCAAGTGATGAGGAGCGCGACGCTTTCGTGCAAATCGTGCACCACCTGAGGATGCCAGTCGAAGAACATCCGCTGCACGGCCTTGGTGGTCTCGTGGGTGAGTTGCAGCGCGTCGCGATTGATGTCGACCATGGCGTATTTCGACCAGTAGGGCGGTGCCTGGCGGGGCAGGGTCGCGCGGTCGGTCTTGCCCTTCAAGAAGCGGTAGAACCATTCCACCTGCTTGTCGCGGCCGTCCGGATTCGAGACGGGGTTGATGAGCACCACGACGTTCTCGCGTATCCGGCGGATCATCGGTTGCTCGGACACGGCGAGGCGGTAGGCGAGCTCGAGCATGGTTTCGGTCGAGCCGGTCTCGTCGGAATGCAGCGCGGCGTTGAAGTAATAAATGGGCCGCGCGCCGGCGATGATGCGCTCGGCGGCGGCGGGATCGGTCTTGCGCGGATCGGCGAGGGCGGCCGTCGCTGCTTTCAGCCGGTCGAGGTCGCGGATGCCTTGTTCGTCCGCGATCGCGAGCAGCACGATGTCGCGGCCCTCCTCGGAGCGGCCGATGGTGAACACGCGCACGCGGGGCGAGGCGGCGGCGAGTGCCCGGCTGTACGCATACGCGGCGGCCGAATCCACCAGCTCGCCGGGGGCGCCGGGGATCCGATGCAGAAAAGCCCGCGGCGAGGGGACGGTCGCGGAGGCCGGTAGGTAAGAGACCCAGGGCGACGAGAAGCGGGGCTCGGTGGTTGCCGCCGCGATCTCGCGGGTGGCGATGGCGTCTTCCGTGTCTGGAGCGACGATCGCAGCCGGGACTTGGGCCGGTGTGCCCGTCGGCAGCGAGCAGAGGAGCAGCAGCGCGGGCGCAATCGCGGCACGCAGAGAAGTGTTCATCGGCATGGTCATCCCTCGAGGCATGGCGCATATCGCGCGCCCCAGGCCAATATACCCCAACCTCAAGCGCGGTATTGAACGAACGAAAAGCAAGGCGGGTCGAGCGCTGCCGACACCGCGCCGATCCGGCAAGCGCCGGAGCGCACGCGTCCGGGTGGGGCTACGCGATCTCCAGGATGAGCTTGCCGTGGTTCTTGCCGTGAAACAACATGAGCAACGCTTCGGGAAAATTCTCCAGGCCCGCCACGATGTGGTCGCGCGATTTCAGCCTGCCCTGCGCATACCATTGTCCCAGCTCGCGCGCGGCTTCGCCGTAACGGGCGGCATAGTCGAACACGACCATGCCCTGCATGCGCGCGCGATACACCAGCAGCGCGAGGTAATTGGCCGGGCCGTTTATCGGCGTCGTGCTGTTGTACTGCGAGATCGCCCCGCAGATCACGATTCGCGCGTGCATGGCGAGTTGCGTGAGCGCGATGTCGAGGATCGCGCCGCCGACGTTGTCGAAGTAGACATTGAGACCCTGCGGGCAATGACGCTTGAGCGCGGCCTTGACGTCGTCGCGCTTGTAGTCGATCGCCGCATCGAAACCGAGTTCGTCGGCGAGAAAGCGGCACTTTGCTTCGCCGCCGGCGATGCCGACGACGCGGCACCCTTTGATCTTCGCGATCTGTCCGACGACGCTACCGACTGCGCCGGCGGCGCCGGACACCACCACCGTGTCGCCGGCCTTGGCCTCGCCGACATCGAGCAGGCCGAAATACGCGGTGTAGCCTGTCATGCCCAGCGCGGACAGGTACACCGGCAGCGGCGCGAAGCCCGTGTCGGCGCGATGCGCGCCCTTGCCGTTCGAGATCGCGTACTCCTGCATGCCGAACACGCCGACCACCCGGTCACCGACCTGGAACCCGGCATGCTTCGAAGCGACCACTTCGCCTGCGGCGGCGGCGCGCATGACTTCGCCGATGCCGACCGGCGCAACGTAGGACTTGCCTGCGTTCATCCAGCCGCGCATCGCCGGATCGAGCGAGACGTATCGGTTGCGCACCAGGAACTCGCCCTCCGCGGGTTCGCGCGCGGCCTCTTCGGTAAACTCGAAATCGCTGCGCTTGGGCTCGCCCACCGGACGCGCGGCCAGACGGAATTGGCGGTTGCGATAGGTCATTGTGATGATTTCCTTCCAGACCCGGCGCCGGAGTATAAACAAAGCTCACGGTCGACACGAACGCAAAGCCGTTGAAGGATTCGTAAGATATGCGCGATTTCATGGACAAGGTGGCCGTCATTACCGGTGCCGGGTCGGGTTTTGGCCGAGAGTTTGCGCGACTGGGCGCCACGCTCGGTATGAAGCTCGTGCTCGCCGATATCCAGAACGATGCGCTGCAGAGCAGCGCGGACGAATTGCGCGACGCCGGCGCGGTTGTGCTCACGCAGCGCCTCGATGTGTCCGATGGCGCACAGGTGCAGGGGCTCGCGGACGCGACGATGGCGCGCTTCGGAGCGGTGCATCTGTTGTTCAACAACGCCGGCATCGCCACCAGCGGACTCGTCTGGGAGCAGAGCGAGCGCGATTGGCAGTGGACCCTCGGCGTGAATCTGTGGGGCGTGATCCACGGCGTGCGCATCTTCACGCCGCTGATGCTCGCCGCCGCCCAGTCCGCTCCCGCCTACCGCGGACACATCGTCAACACGGCCTCGATGGCGGGGCTCCTCAACCCACCTCTCAGCGGCGCGTACAACGCGTCCAAGCACGCGGTCGTGTCGTTGACCGAAACGCTGCATCACGATCTCACACTCGTCACCGAGCAGCTGCGCTGCTCGGTGCTATGCCCGTACTTCGTGCCGACCGGCATTGCCGATTCCGAGCGCAATCGCCCGGCCGACCTGACCGACGCGGACGGCCCGACGCATTCGCAACTCGTCGGACGCAGCTTGGCGGAAAAGGCGGTGCAGTCGGGCAAAGTGTCGGCCGCGCAGGTCGCCGCGATGACGTTCGATGCGATCCGTAACGACGGGTTCTACATCTTCTCTCATCCGCACGCGCTGGACGGCGTGCGCGAGCGCGCCGAGCACATCGTGGCGCTTCGGGTCCCGGCCGATCCCTATGCGACACGCCCGGATTTTCGCGTGAAGTTGCAAGCAGCCTTGCGTACGTGAAGTTTAGTTGCGGCGCAGGCTCAACGCCTCGATCATGTCGCGGTAGTCGAGCAATCCGGCCGTGGCGAGTCCCGCGACCTTTCCCTCGTCGTCGCAGCGGCGCACCAGCACCGCATCCCGGTGGAAGCGCTCGTCCTCGAAACGCGCCGCTTCCTCGCGGGACATCGGGCCGCCCTGCAGCTTCAGGGTCACGACCGACGCGGGGCTCAGCTTGGCGAAATAATCCGCGTCCGTCGCGAGCAAATAGCGCTTGGCGGGAACATGCAGCCGGACCGGTTCGGAGACCTCCGCCGGGAATCGCGCGGCGAGCCAGCGGCCGCCGATCCGCTCATGGGCGGCGTCGGCCGTCCATTCGGCGAGGTCGTCCGGTGCGTTGCCGATGAGATGACCGACGTCGTGCAGCAGGGCGGCGACGATGAGCGCCGGCGGCGCACCGGCCGCGCGCGCGAAGTGCGCCGCCTGCAGTCCGTGCTCCGCAATGGAAACGCACTCGCCGAAATAGGCGTCGTCGCCCCTGTCCGCATACAGAGCGAGGATCTCCTCCATCACGCTCATGGAGTCGTCCCCGCTGCGAGCTCGCGGCGCAGGAGCGCGGCGCCGCCGTAGACGCTGTCGCGAGTGAGATAGGTGCCGCGCAAGTGGCGTGCGTGCCGCGCGGAGGAGAATGCCGTGCGGCCGTGCAGAACGCGTTGGTTGTCGAACACCACGATCTCGCCCTCCGGTAAATGGAGCTTCAACTGGAAGCGCGGCTCGCGCAGCACGGCCGCGAACCGGCGATAGGCCGCATAGAACGGTGCCGCCTCGAGAGGCGGGAGACGCAAGGGGGCGATGGAACGGCTGTTGTAGTGGACCGCGCAGACCTCGTCCCGGCACGAGAGCTCGATCAGCGGCCGCTCCGCGAAGAGCTCGGCGTTTTGCGAGCGATAGTGAAACGGCACCGGGGTCCGCGCGAGCAATGCGAAGGCCTCGGGATCGATCTCGCGCAAATGCTCGGCCAGGGCGAAGCCGTCGGCAAACAAGCTCTCGCCGCCGTCGGGCGACGCGATCAGCACGTGCAGCGCCTGAAAACCCGGCACAGGGTCGCGGTATGGGTTGTCGGTATGCAGTCCCAGCCCGAGATCGGAGTAGGCGAGATTCTCGGGCTGCGGCACGGAGCGTACATCGAACACGAGGCCGTAATTTGTTTCGGCGACCTGGCCGACGAGGCGCATGGACGCGAGCAGCGCGTCCTCCGCCGCCGGCACGCCGCTCAGGAATGCCATGCCGTCCTGAAGCAACCGCGTGAGCCAGCTTGATCGGAGGGGAGGGTCGGATCGCACGTCATCCCAGCTCGCGCGCGCGAAATCGCGCCCGGCTTCCCGGTTGGCTCCATCGAGCCAGCGGCGCGCCTCGAACTCCGGGCGGTAAGCGCGCGGGTCACGCTGCGCGGCGAGCCAGGGCAGGTCAAACCAAACCCCCTCCGCCGAGCCTTCCCACTCGACACGCACACGCCCGTTTTGCACGGCGGCCGCGCGGATGCGCGGTTGCTCGGGCAGATCGGCGATATCGACCAGGCGCTGGCCGCTGTGCGGGTCGCGGTGTCCCGGTGCGTTGTCGTAGAGCCAGATGCTCGCGAATTCATCGACGCTGCCGTCCGTCCACGCCACGCCAAGCGTGTCGGGACGGGAGAAAATCGTCGCAGCCTGGGTTTGTGCGTTCATGGCAAGTGCCTGCCCTCGCGCACCGCCTTCGAGCTCAGGTAGCACAGATACCCGGCGGCCAACGCGGCCAGGACGCTGACCGCCCCGAGCACGGTGAACACACGCTGCCATCCGAATGCCACGGATACGCGTGCGGCGCCGAAGCCGGCCGCGACCGCACCCAAGTAGCCGACGCCGTCGATGATGCCCGAGGAGGCCGCCGAGGCTTGCTTGCCGCCGAAATCGAGGGCGAACGCGCCCCCCAGGTAGGAATAAGGGCCGAGGAGGCAAAACGCGATGATTCCGATCGCGAGCGGCGGCAGCAACGTTCCGGCGGCGCTCGCCGGCATGGACGTCAGGAACAAGAGGGCCGCCGCCGTCGCGGCCAGCCCGACGAGCATGATGACGGAGCGGCCGTTGGCCCCCAGCCGATCGCTGAGCCAGCCGCTCGCGAGCACTGAAACGGCTCCCACGCCGGGAAATATCGCGCTCATCCCGGCGGCCTTGCTCGCCGTGTAGCCGAGGTAATCATGCAGGTAAACCGGTGTCCACGCATTGAAAGTCTCGCGAATTATCGTGCAGCCGAGCGAGAGGAAGCAAACGATGAGGAAGGAGCGGCTGCGCAGCAGCGGCACGAGCAGCTGCCCCACGCTTTGGACGCGCGCCTCGCTGGCCGCGAAAAGGTTGAGCGGATTCGCTTTTGCTTCAGTGTGCCCTGCCTGGACGCGGGACTCCCGCAACAGCAGCCAGTTCGACACGAAACAAATGCCGGCGACGGCAGCCGCGTAGTAGAACAAGGTGCGCCAGCCGGCGCCGCGCGCCATGAGCGCCCCCATGGATCCACGCGCCGCGGCGTCACCCACCAGATAGCTGATGCTCAAGATGCCGATGACGATGCCGTAGGAGGAATAGTCGAACCACTTCGACGAGGTTTTGATCAAGCCGGCCCAGGCGATGGACTGCACCAACCGGTTTCCGAACCAGGCCACCCCAAAGAGCAGAATCGAGCTGCTGAACGAGAACAGCAGGGTGAAGGCGGTCGCGCCCGCCAGTCCGATCAGAAAGCTGGTCCGACCGCCCCAGAAGTCACCGAGCCCGGTCAAGAACAGCTTTCCCATGGCGTACGCAAAAACGCCGATGGAGGTGATATCGCCGATGCGCTTCAACGCCTCGTCATGGCCGACGCCGTGGCGTCCGAGTTCGTCGACAATGAGGGGCGTTCCCACCGACAGATCTGCCCGGCAAAAATAGAGCGCGCCATAACCGGCAAAAAGCAGAGCGACGACCTTGAACTGATCGAGACGCAGGGAACGCATCGCCGCATGATCCCATTTGCGTCACGGCGCGGCCGGGGTTTCTACACGGACGTCGGCGTTGCCGTTGGCACGGAAGCTGCTTCTTCCGTCATCGGGCGGCGAGCAATGCCGCAAATTTTCAGTCCATTTGCCCATTTGGGCGAAAAGGAGCCGCGATGCGCACGATTCGATGCACGGTGGGCCCGGCAGGGGCTGCGCGGCGGCAAATCGTGGCCGTTTGCGGCGGATGGACGCCGGCAAATCCTTGCCGGTTGCCGATGCCGGTTCGATTGGCTGCAGTCGTAGAGGAGGATTTCACATGAGCTCAATCACCTCAGCCGTCTCCGGGCTGCTCACCAGCCCGAGCTTTCATGGTCACGGCCATCGAAGAGGCGCACACGCGGCATCGAGCAGCCCCTCGAGCAACTCCATCACGAGCAACACCGGCAACAGCATCGGACAATTGCCGGTCGGTGCTTCCACCGCCCTGTTCAGCGGGCTGGTGCAATCGTTCGAGCAGGCGATCGGCTCACAAGCGACGTCGGCGGTGACCGGCGCCGGCGCGACGGCGGCAGCCCAAGCGCCATCCACGCAGACCGCAGGCACAGCGCTGACGCCCGGGCAGGGGCAAGAGCTCCAGGCGTTCCAGCATTCGCTCGTGCAGGCTCTGAAACAGGACGGGTTGACCTCGAACGGCACGGGTAACCTTGTCTCGTCGCTGCAGAATCTCATACAGCAAGTCGGGCCGAACGGTAAGCCGACGGCGGCGACCGAGACGCTCACATCGACGTTCCAGAATCTGGTGAACGGTGTGAACGGCGGCGCCGCAGTGGCATCGACTTCATCGGGCTCGTCGTCGAGCGGGACCTCGAACTTGGGGCTGCAAAGCTTTCTGAACAATCTTCTGCAGCACGTGCAGGCGAGCGGCGCGTCGTTGCTGACGAGCACCGGCAGCAACGTCAACGCGCACGTCTAATCGGCGGCGCGTGACGGCGAGCGTCCACGAAGCAGCGGCTCGTTTCATCCGGCTAAAATGCAGGCGTGACCCGTCATAGTCGGGTGGACAGGGGTATACTCGGCGCGGGTGCCGCTGCAAATCGAATTCATATTGCGAGCCCCCGGGGAGTTTCCACACCGCGTCGCACCAAAAGGAGCAGGGCTCGCGAACGCTCTTAACGGCTAGGAAATCTACAGCCATGTCGGTTGTCGAGTACCTGCCAACTTCCTGCATCACTCTTCAGAGACTAAGACCACGAAGTTGACTCTGGGACCGCGGCTCCGGGAAGAGCCGCCAAAGCAATCACTTCTTTTCTCAAGGAGAACGACAAATGAAGAAAAGTGCGCTAACGACCATCCTTGCCCTCGTGTTTCTGATCGCTGGATCAACCGCCTTGGCGGAGAACTATGATTGGCATAACGGTGACTCGTACTACAAGGATCTCTACGACCTGCGGCAACTCCACACGAAATTCCACCAGGCTGTATCACACGCCGGAATCAACGCGACCACCAAGGCCAAGGCGCTCGATGAGATCCTCGCGCTCTGGGCGGACGATGGAGTGATCGTATCGGGAGGTGTCACCTACACCGGCAAGGGGACTCCCAACACAGCCAGCTGTGCGTCGGGCGCCCTCACGTTGTGCGACTTTTACGACAATCACGCCGGCGGCCTTGTGTTGGGTCACGACTGGGTTTCGCTGACGCCGATATTTACCGAGGCCATCACGTTGCTTGATCGCGAGAACGCTTCAATTTACTTTCAATGCATCTACTTCGACGTGACGAATAACGACGTTATCAAGTCCAACGCGACTTTCGGACTTCCCACCACTCCGGACACCGCCCGGGCAAAGAAAGTCCATGGCCAATGGCGGTTCTCGTATGGCGAGTTCTCATCGATCGCTCCGCCCACCCTCGATTCTTATCAACAATAGTCCAGCGTAAAGGCGCTTATCACCCTGGGCATGAGTGTCCACGCTCATGCCCGGGGTACTGCCGGGTTCTGCGCGCGCCACGACCCCTGACGTCCTACACGCGGACTGCGCGGGTACCGATAGGCGCTGGCGCACCACATCCTCACAATCAGACTCAAGGTCCGCTCGGTTGCTCGCGCCTTGAGCCTTCGTGGGCCTCGCAAGCCGCGCTCGCCTATAATCGTGTTCGGACAGGCGCAGAAACGAGAAAGACATGGCAAAGCAAAAGGCGCTCGCCACTTACCGTAAGAAGCGCGACTTCTCGAAGACCGCCGAGCCGAGCGGCGCGCGCGCGGTCGCGCCTTCGGAACGCTTGCGGTTCGTCGTCCAAAAGCACGCGGCGCGGCGTCTGCATTACGACCTCCGGCTCGAGCTTGATGGAGTTTTCAAGTCCTGGGCGGTCACTCGCGGCCCCTCGGATGATCCGGCCGACAAGCGCCTCGCCGTCGAGGTGGAAGACCACCCGCTCGATTACGGTGATTTCGAGGGAACGATACCGGCCGGCGAATATGGCGGCGGCACGGTGCAACTCTGGGATCGCGGCTATTGGATCCCGGAAGGATCCAAATCTCCCGAAGAGTCGCTGCGCTCCGGCGACTTGAAGTTCACGCTCGAGGGCGAGCGCCTGCACGGCAGCTGGGTGCTGGTACGCATTCGAAACGACCGCACGGGCGGCAAGCGCACCAACTGGCTCCTCATCAAACATCGTGACGCGAGCGCCCGGTCCGACGGCGGCGCGGCGCTGCTCGCCGACGACCGCTCGGTGGCCTCGGGGCGCCCCATGCAGCAGATCGCCGCCGGCAAAGGCCGGGCTCCTGTGCCATTCATGCTCGCATCGTCCGGCCGCGCCAAGGCGGATGCGGTGTGGCGCTCCAACCGCACCACCGGATCGGCGCCTGCTGTGGCGCCCGCCGCGGCACGCGGCTCGGTCGCGGCCCCGGTCAAGAAACTCAAGGGCGTCGCGACGCGCCGCATTCCCGATTTCGTCGAGCCGCAATTGAGCCGCTTGGTCGAGCAGCCGCCGACCGAGGCGAACTGGGGCCACGAGGTCAAGTTCGACGGCTATCGCCTGCAGCTGCGCGTGGTGGACGGCAAGGTGACCTTGCTCACGCGCAGCGCGCTCGACTGGACGTCGAAGTTCTCTTCGGTGGCCGAGGATGCGGCCGGCTTTCCCGACTGCATGATCGACGGCGAAGTCGTGGCGCTCGATGGGCACCGCGTGCCGAGCTTCTCCGCATTGCAGGCCGCGCTGTCGGCCGGCGAGTCGAAGAACTTGGTGTTCTACGCCTTCGATCTATTGTTCGAGGGGCGCGAGGATTTGCGTGGGCTGCCGCTGGCCGCCCGCAAGGCGCGGCTCGAGAAGCTGCTCGAGAGCTCGCCGGGTGAGCACATCCGCTTCGTGAGCCACTTGGAATCGCGCGGCGACGCCGTGCTCGAGTCCGCGTGCAAGATGGGGCTCGAGGGCATCGTGTCGAAACGGCTCGATGCACCGTACTCATCGGGGCGCGGTGATAGCTGGCGCAAGGCGAAATGCCGCGCGGGCCACGAGGTCGTTCTGGGCGGATGGACGAGCGAGGAGGGCACGCTGCGTGCCCTCCTCGCGGGCGTCAATCGCGGGGGTCAGCTCGTGTACGTGGGGCGCATCGGCACCGGCTACACGCGCAAGACAATTCAAGAGCTGCTGCCGAAGCTCAAGGCGTTGACGGTCGAGCAGAGTCCTTTCGGCGGCGAGAATGCGCCCCCGAAGAAAAGCGACGTGCGATGGCTCAAGCCTAAGCTCGTGGCTGAGATCGAATTCGCCGGCTGGACCGGGTCGGGCATGATCCGCCAGGCCGCCTTCAAGGGATTACGCCTGGATAAGCCCGCATCCGAAGTGGTGGCCGAGATACCGGCAAAGGTCGACGAATCCGAGCCGACTCCGCAACAGCTGCTCAAGACTGCGGCGAAGCGCACGGCGCGCGCGGAGAAGACCGCGCGCGCCGGGAAGCCGGGGCGGGCGAAGAGGCCGGCACGGGCGAAGACGACGACGCGGGCGGCGAAGGTCCCGTCGAATCCGCGCGACACGACGGTCATGGGCGTGACGATCTCCAAGCCCGATAAAGCGCTCTGGCCCGATGCGGGCGACGGCCGTCCGGTGACGAAGCTGGATTTGGCGCGATATTTCGAGCGCATCGGACCGGCGATGTTGCCGCATCTCCTCGGACGCCCCTGCTCACTGGTGCGGGCTCCGGACGGGCTGGGGGGGCAGCAGTTTTTCCAGCGCCATGCGATGGCGGGTATGTCCGATCTGTTCGAGCTGGTCAAGGTGAAGGGCGATCGCGCACCGTACGTGCAAATCGATCGGCTCGAGGCGCTGGCAGCCGTCGCCCAGATCGGCGCTCTGGAGCTGCATCCATGGAATTGCGCGCCGCATGAGCCGGAGATCGCGGGACGCTTGGTGTTCGACCTGGACCCGGCTCCGGACGTGAAGTTCGGCGCGGTCATCGAGGCCGCTCTCGAGATGCGTCGACGCCTGCGGGCGCTCGGGCTCGAGTCCTTTTGCAAGACCACGGGCGGGAAGGGACTGCACGTGGTGACACCCCTCCTCGGCAGCCGCGCGCACGCCGTGGAGTGGCCGGCCGCCAAGAATTTTGCGCACGTCGTTTGCGCACAAATGATGCAGGACAGCCCAAACAAGTATCTCGATAACATGTCGAAGAGCCAGCGCACCGGACGCATCTTTCTGGATTACCTGCGCAACGATCGCACCTCCACGGCCGTCGCTCCGTTCTCGCCGCGCGCGCGCGAAGGTGCTCCGGTGTCCATGCCCATCGGCTGGTCCCAGGTGAAGGCGGGCCTCGACCCCAAGCGATTCACGGTGCGAACGGCGCCCGCGCTCTTCGAGAAAAGCGCGGCGTGGAAGGATTATGACGCGGCGGCGGGCTCACTCCCGGATGCCATCCGCAAGATCACGAGTGCATCCGGCAGCACCCGCGTACGCGCGGAATGATCCACGGCGCGATCCGCGCGCTAGACTAGCGCGGTTATCACGCCGCCGGTTTTTCATGAGCTCAAGGTCCCGCCCACCCAAGCATCCCGACCCCGCGCTGGTCGCCGACGAAGTCATCGCTCCCGATTCCCGCACCGAACGGCTGAACACCAAGGCCGCGGGAGTGATTGGGCTCGCAATCATGAGCAGCCGGGTGCTGGGGCTCGCGCGAGAGCTCATTTGCGCTGCATTGTTCGGCGGCGCGGTGATGGACGCCTTCACGGTCGCTTTTCGCATCCCGAACCTGCTGCGCGACCTTTTTGCGGAGGGCGCGCTGTCCACCGCATTCGTTACCACGTTCTCGAAGACCATCGCGCGCGAGGGCGACCGGGCCGCGTGGCGCCTGGCCGATAAGGTAGCCACTTTGACGGTGCTCGTGCTGGGCGCTCTGTGCGTGCTCGGCGTGCTGTTTTCGCACCAGCTGGTCGCGTTGCTCGCTCCGGGGTTCGCTCCGGACAAGGCCGCGCGGACTGCGCAGCTCACGCAGATCATGTTCCCTTTCATCCTGCTGGTCTCGCTGGCCGCGCTGGTCATGGGCGTATTGAATGCAAAGAGCATCTTCGGCCGCCCCGCCATGGCGTCGAGCTTTTTCAACATCGGATCCATCGTCGGCGGCGTGGCGCTCGGCTACCTGTACGACCCCACATTCGGGCCCCGAGCCCTGATCGGCCTCGCGATCGGCACACTCATCGGCGGCGGGTTGCAACTCACAGTGCAACTGCCGGCGCTCAAGGGATTAGGCTACCGCTTTCATCCCGATTTTCGCTGGCGCGATCCGGGGGTGATTGCCATCCTGGCGTTGATGGGGCCCGCAGTCATCGCCGCGAGCACGACGCAGGTCAACGTGCTGATCAACTCCATGTTCGCCTCGACCCTCGGAGCCGGCGCGATCTTCTGGCTCGCGAGCGCTTTCCGGGTGATGCAGCTGCCACTCGGTCTGTTCGGTGTGGCGCTCGGCACGGTCACACTGCCGCTGCTCTCGCGGCTCGTGGTCGCGGGCGAGATGGGTACGTTCCGCGCGGAGCTCGCCCGTGCCTTGCGGCTCATGTTCCTGTTGACAATTCCTTCGACCATCGGACTCATGATGCTGGCGGAGCCCATCATGTCTGTGCTCTACCAGCACGGCCGGTTCGATGCACGCGAGGCGGCGCAGGCGGGAGGCGCACTGCGGTTCTACGCCGTCGGACTTGCGTGTTATGCAGCTTTGAAGGTGCTGGTGAACGCTTTCTACGCGCTCGATCGGCGCAAGACACCGATGGTGGTGAGCTTCCTCGCCATCGGTCTGAACTTGTTGTTCAACTGGATTTTCACGTTCCGGCTCGGCTGGGGGCATCGCGGGCTCGCCTTCTCCACGGGCTTGGTGGCGACATGTAATTTCTTGCTCCTGTACGCCTTGATGCGGCGGCATCTGGGCGGTCTCGAGTCGCGCCGCATGCTGGTCACGATGGTCAAGATCGGTCTGGCGGGCGCTGCGCTCGCGGTGGTCTGCGCCGCCTCGAATCGTTGGTTCCTGGCCGACTGGGCGACGCAGGCGTTGTGGAGAAAGACGCTCGTGCTGCTTGCGACCGTTGCCGCGGCCGGGAGCGTCTTCGGACTGTGCGCTGCGGCACTGAAAGTCGAGGAGCTGACGGCTTTGCTCCACTCGGTGGCACGGCGCCTGCGCCCAGCCTGAGCCTTTGCACAACTTTTCCCCTGCGCCCACAAAACTTGGTACGCCGGCCATTGCATTGAGGGCACGCTGCGCCGATCATTGCCGCCTGCAACGGACTGCCGAGGGACACATATGATCAGAATTACAACTCTAGCGCTGCTACTGGCGACCGGCTTCGTGTCCGCTCGCGACATCCAGGCGGAGACTTTCGTCATTCAGGCGGGCGGGGACGGCCGCGAGGCCACCGTCAAGATTCCCGTGGGAGCCGTCTCGGCATTCTCCGCCAACAGTGCCGTGGCGCTCACCAATTATGCGGATCCGCAGGTGGAGGCGATGCGCCTCTCCGGCGATGTGCGCATTCACGTCATCGGCTCGCCGGTGCCGATCCAGATCAGAGCCGATCATGTGGTCCTCGAGCTCACGGCGGACCAGGCGCCCGTGCATCCGGATCGCGTGAGTCTGAGCCGCCCGGGGCACCACGTGGAGTCGGCTCAGGTGATCGTCGACGACCCTCAAACGCAGACTTTCGTGGGCCACGTCGTGTTCACCGAGCAGACGCCCTCCGGCGCTCTGGAAATCAAGGCGGATCGCCTCGAGCGGCTCACCGGGCCGTTCGCCGGCATCTAGTACGGCCGGAGATTCGCGGGGCGATCCCGGGGGAATCCTATGGCGGACGGAGGATGTCTGTGCGGCGCGGTGCGGTACCGTTTCAACGGAAGACCCTCGTCGTCCGCCAACTGTCACTGCCAAAGCTGCCGTCGCGCGAGCGGCGCACCGGTCGTTGCCTGGATCACCGTGCGCCGCTCGGAGTTCACTCTTCTCTCCGGGACTCCCGCGGTCTTTCATTCATCGCCCGGCGTGACGCGGCAGTTCTGCAGCCACTGTGGAACCGCGCTTACCTACGAGAGCGGGCGCCATCCGGATACGATCGACATCACCACGGCGTCGCTCGACGATCCGGACGCTTATCCGCCGACGGCGGAGGTTTGGCTCGAGGATCGGCTCAGCTGGCAACCGACGAGCCCGGACACCAAGAAGTGCGACGGCTTCACCTAGGCTTCAGGCCGCGGCTCGAGATCGCGAGCTTTTTTCCGCCACGCAAGCACACCCATCAGCACGACCGCCGCAAAACATAGGCTCGGGAACACATAGCCGAACCTGACGTACACGGTGTCTCCGCCCGGCATGCGCGGCGCCGTCACCAGAACCCCGTCGGCGGGACGCGGTTGACGATAGGGATCGTCCGCATAGGTCTTGACGAGCAGGCGGCCGTTCGGATCGACGAGCGCCGAGACGCCGGAGTTCACGGCGCGCACCAAGGCGACCCGCAACTCCACCGATGCATATACCGAGAGCGCGAGATGCTCCCACGGCTCGGATCCGGCGCCGAACCAGGAGTCGCTGGTCAGATTGACCAGAATGTTCGGATGCAGCGCGCCCACGCGGCGCAGATAGCCCGGCAGAATATCCTCGTAGCAGATGACCGGCCCGAGTGCCCAGGGCGTGCCGTTCGGCGCGAGCATGGACAGGAGCACTGGCCCTTTGCCCGGGGTGAACTGCCCGGCCCCCACCGGCAAAAGCTTGCGCAGCCAGGGAAAGTACTCGATGCCCGGGAGATACTCGCCGAAGGCGAGCAATCGCACCTTGTCGTAGCGCCCGCCCACGTTGCCGTTCGTCTCGAACAGCATCGCGGTGTTGAATGCCTGGTCTGTCTGGCTGTCGTAAGTACTCGCGCCGATCACGAGCGGAATCGAGATGCCGCGCCGGATCATCGCGGGTGAGTCCTCGGTGAAGTCCGCGGTCATCTCCCGCGGCAGCGTCACGGGATAGCTGCCCTCGCTCCAGACCACGAGGTTCGCACCGAGCTGCTGCAATCGACGGCTTTGCTCCTGCAGCGCCGTCAGTTCGCGGACGGCTTCCTCGGTCGATAATTCTCCGTCGGCGCTGTATGCGATGTTCGGCTGGACCAAACCGATCTTGAGCCACGGAGCGTGCGTGAGCGCCTCATCGACCTGCCGCATGCGCACCGCGCCGAAGATGAGCGAGGCCGCGAGCGCCGTCGCCGCGCCGATCAGCGGCCAACGCGCCGCCCGCGGCCCATCGAAGAGGTCAGTGAGTGCGCCGTTGACCGCCATCAGCAACGCGGTGACGCCCCAAGGTCCTGTGATTTCCGAAATCTGAATGACCAGCGGTTGCCAGGCTTGCGAGATCCACTGCCCGCACGGGAACACCTGCGGCACGGCCAGCTCGCAGGCAACCATGAGCGGCGGAGCGAGCAGCGCAAACGGCACCCGAATTCTGCTGCGGACGCTGCAGGCCACCGCGGTGAACAGCAGGAAAATGAGCGCGCGCGAGGCGCAGAATGCGAAGAACACCAGAACCGCGACGACCCAAGGGAAACCGGCAAATCGATGCGGAAGATCGATCATCCAGTAAAATCCGCCGCCGGTCTCGACCACGCCGGCCCACCAGCCGAGAAACAGGGCCCGACCGTAGGTGGGCGCTCGATCTATGGCGATGAGCATGGGCACGGCGGCGATCCACGCGAAGCCCGCCAGATCGAACGGTGCGCAGGCGAGAAACCACAGGCAGCCGCTCAGGGTGACCAGCCCGAAGCCGACGTAGAAATTAGAGGCGCGCATTATTGGCGGATGAGCTTACCGGCTTGTTTTACGACATTCGCGGGACGCGCGCATTCTAAGGTATTCTGACGCTCAGCCATGCAAGAAAGATATGAGCCCTCCGAAATCGAAGCGGAGGCACAACGCTACTGGGACCAGAATCGCTGCTTCGAGGTGACCGAGGATCCGGCACGCGAGAAATATTACTGCCTGTCCATGTTTCCGTATCCGAGCGGTCGGTTGCACATGGGCCACGTGCGCAATTACACCATCGGCGATGTGCTGACGCGCTTCATGCGCATGAACGGCAAGAATGTGCTGCAGCCCATGGGGTGGGACGCGTTCGGCCTGCCGGCCGAGAATGCCGCCATCGCGAACGCGGTGCCGCCCGCGAAATGGACCTACGACAACATTGCGCACATGAAGGCGCAGTTGAAGTCCTTGGGGTTTGCGATCGACTGGAGCCGCGAACTCGCCACGTGCCGCGCCGAATATTACCGCTGGAATCAATGGATGTTCCTGCGGATGCTGGAGAAGGGGATCGCCTACCAGAAGACGGGGGTGGTCAATTGGGACCCGGCCGACATGACGGTGCTCGCGAACGAGCAAGTCATCGACGGGCGCGGCTGGCGCACGGGCGCGCTGGTCGAGCGGCGCGAGATCCCGATGTACTATCTCAAGATCACGGCCTATGCCGAGGATCTGCTCGACTCCCTGAAGAGCATGCAGGGCTGGCCCGAGCGCGTGCGCACGATGCAGGCCAACTGGATCGGCAAGAGCGAGGGCGTGCGGATCGGATTTCCTTACGAGATCGACGGCGCCGAGGGCGTGATGCACGCCTTCACGACGCGCGCCGACACGCTCATGGGCGTGACTTTCTGCGCAGTGGCGGCGGAGCATCCGCTCGCGATGCGCGCGGCCACGGACAATCCGGCGCTGGCGAGATTCATCGAGGAGTGCAAGCGCGGGCCGGCGGTCGAGGCGGAGATCGCCACTCAAGAAAAGAAAGGCATGCCGACGGGATCTTCGGTGCGCCATCCCCTGACGGGAGACGACGTGCCGGTGTGGGTCGGCAATTACGTCCTCATGAGCTACGGCGAGGGCGCCGTCATGGGCGTACCGGCACACGATGAGCGGGATTTCGAGTTTGCGAAGAAATATGGCTTGCCCATCCAGCCGGTGATCGACGTCGATGGGCGCCCGTATTGCACGGATGCCTGGCAGCCGTGGTACAGCGAGCGCGGCCGGTGCATCAATTCCGGAAAGTACGACGGCCTCGACTTCAAGGCGGCGACCGATGCGGTGGCGGCCGACCTCGCGCGGCTCGATCTCGGCGAGAAGCAGGTGACGTGGCGGCTGCGCGATTGGGGCATCTCGCGGCAGCGCTACTGGGGCTGCCCGATTCCGATGATTCATTGTTCCGCGTGCGGCACGGTGCCGGTGCCCGAGGAGCAATTGCCTGTGCTTTTGCCCGAGAACCTCGTGCCGGACGGCAGCGGCAATCCGCTCCTCAAGGATGAGGCATTTCTCGCTTGCACGTGTCCGCGCTGCGGCGGCGGCGCGCGGCGCGAGACCGATACCATGGACACCTTCGTGGATTCATCCTGGTATTTCTTGCGCTACGCGAGCGCGAACAATGCGAGCGCGATGCTCGACGGGCGGGTGCACTACTGGCTGCCGGTGGACCAATACATCGGCGGTATCGAGCATGCGATATTGCATCTTCTTTACGCGCGCTTCTGGACCCGGGTGCTCCGCGATTTGGGAGCCGTCGAGTTCAAGGAGCCCTTCGAGAATCTGTTCACCCAGGGCATGGTGCTCAACGAGGCGTTTTTCCGCAGGATCGAGTCCGGCCGTATCGAGTACTACGATCCCGCGGACGTGGAGACGCTCGTCGCGAAAGGCGCACCGCGGACAGTGCTCAAAACCGACGGCAAGGAAGTGCAGTCGGGCGGCGTCGTCACGATGTCGAAGTCGAAGAAGAACGGCGTCGATCCGCAGGCGCTGGTCGATGAGTTCGGCGCCGACACCGCACGGCTGTTCACCATGTTCGCGGCGCCGCCGGAGCAGACGCTCGAGTGGTCCGACGAAGGCGTGCAGGGCGCGTACCGGTTCATCAAGCGGTTGTGGAAGGCCGTGCACGAACACGTGCTCTTGGGCCCGGTGCGGCCCCTCGAGAAGACGCAGCTCAACGAAGCGCAGCGAGCGCTGCGCCGCCAGGCTCATCACACCCTCGCCAAGGTGAGCGATGACATCGGGCGCCGGCGCACGTTCAATACCGCCATCGCCGCCGTCATGGAGCTGCTCAACTCGCTCGCCAAATTCCCCCACGCGGCCCCCCAGGATCGCAGCGTCGCGCACGAGGCGCTCGAGATCGCCGTGATTTGCTTGTCGCCGATCATTCCGCACGCGACGCACGCTCTGTGGCGGGCGCTCGGGCACTCGACGGCGCTGATCGATGAGCGCTGGCCGCCGGTGGATGCGGCAGCGCTCGAGCAATCGAGCATCCAAATCGTCGTTCAAGTGAACGGCAAGCTGCGCGCACACATCACGGTGCCCGCGAATGCCGATGACGACAGTCTGCGTGCGGCAGCCGTCGCGGATGCGCACGTGCAGAAGTTCATCGGCGGCGCGCAGGTCCGCAAAGTCATCGTGGTGCGCGGCAAACTCGTCAACGTGGTCGTGTAGGTGCGCGCGGCGATCGCAGCTCTGATCTTCTGCCTCGTGCTGGGCGGCTGTGGTTTCCGGCTCGCCGGCAGCGAGCGCCTGCCGGCCGTGCTGGCGAAGCCTTACTTGTCGGTGAAGGACCCGTATACCGATTTCTCGCGCGAGTTCGAGCGCGAGCTGAAGAGCTCGGGCGCGCTGCTGCAGCTCGGCCGCCAGGACGCGACCGCCACCATCGAGGTGACCAAGGATTTTGTCGAGCAGCGCACCCTGGCCGTGTCGGCACGCAATATTCCCACCGACTATGAGCTGCGCTATACGGTGACCTTCGAGGTCAAGGGTCACGATGACCAGATCCTGGCGCCGCAGACCATCACCCTCTCGAGGGACTACAGCTTCGAAGAGAACGAGCTGCTTGCCAAGGAGCACGAAGCGGACATTCTGCGTACAGCCATGGCGCGGGATCTGGCGACCATGGCCATGCGGATCCTGAGCCGCGTCAAGTAGCTCGTTCGCGTGCTGTTGCTGAGCGCGGTGGATCGGCTGGAACTCGCCCTGTTGCTGGACAAGTTTGGTCTCGAGCTCGCGCTGCTTGCGCCGGAGACGGTCATCCCCGGGTCCTACTGGGGCGAGCGCGAGGCGGGCTTGATCGGCGCGAAGATCTACGCGCGCCTCGATACACCGCTCCATTCCGTGCTGCATGAAGGCGCCCATTTCATCTGCATGTCACCGGAGCGGCGCGCGGGCCTGCACACCGATGCCGGTGGCGACGATGTGGAGGAGAGCGCGGTGTGCTACCTGCAGATCCTGCTGGCGAAAGCGCTGCGATGCGAGCCCGAGCGCATTTGCGGCGACATGGATGCCTGGGGCTACAGCTTCCGCTTGGGGAGCGCCGCGCGCTGGTTTAGCGAGGACGCCGAGGATGCGCGCGCGTGGCTCTTTGGGCACGGTCTCATCGATGCGCTTGGCGCGGTCACTTATAGCGTGCGAGGACCCCTGTGACCAGAGTTGCGGAACGGCGCTTCTTCATTGCGTCCGCGATGGTGATCTCGGTGCAGAATCTCAGGCCGCGGCGGATGCCGCCAGGGCCGGCGTCGCGTAAACGCGCCCGAAGCGGTTGGCGAGAAATACTTCGAGACCGATCTCTTCCTGCTTGATGAGGCCGGACTGCGGCAGATGGCCTTCCCGCAGCAGATCGAGCACCGCGCAGATGCCTCCCGCCGTGGTGATCTGGATGGCACTGCGCACGCGTCCGCCCATCGGAGCGGCATAGACCTTGTTCGCGTAAGTTTCCTGCACGAGCTGTCCGCCGCGCTTGCCGCTCACGGTGACGAAAATGATCACCACGTCCTGCAACGTGACGGGGACGGCATTCTCGAGGATATCGCGCAGCAGCTCGCGGCGGTCGCGCAGCCGCAAATCGTTGAGCAGCGCCTTCATGATGGCCGCATGGCCCGGATAGCGGATCGTCCGGTAGTTGAGATTGCGCACCTTGCCCGCGAGCGTCTCGCAGAGCGTGCCCAAGCCGCCGGAGGTGTTGAAGGCCTCGTAGAGAACTCCGTCGAGCGAGAACTCCTCGAGCTCTTCGAGCGCCTGGGTCTCGCGCAGCTGACCGTTGACGATCGCCTCGCAGGGCTCGCAATACTCGTTGATGACCCCATCCGTGCTCCAGGTGAGGTTGTAATTGAGCGCGTTCGACGGGAACTTGGGCAACGCGCCCACGCGCATGCGAACGTCCTGCAACTCATCGAAGTGCGAGGCCAGGTCGCTCGCCACGATGGTGATGAAGCCGGGTGCGAGTCCACATTGGGGAATGAACGCCGTGGATGCACCGGCGGCCAGCTGCTTGACAGTGCGGGTGCTCGCCACGTCCTCGGTCAAATCCAGATAGTGCGCGCCCGCGGCTTTGGCCGCTTCGGCGATGATCCGGGTGGCGTGATAAGGGGCGGCGCTCAACACGGCGAACTTGCCCTTGAGAATCTTTTTCAGGGTATCGCCCTGCGTGATGTCCGCGGCCACTTTGGTCACCGCTGCCGCAGTCTCGAGCCGGTCGAGTGCCGACTGCGCTCGGTCGATCACGGTGACTGCATAGTCTCCGGAGCCGACCAAAAGCTCGGCGATCATCGAGCCGATTTTCCCCGCCCCTACGATGGCAATGCGCTCCATGGAGCCTCCCAGATTGAGTAACCGCCGTTCCGACGGCCATTTTCGTTCGCGTCGCCGACGATTAGTAGGGTCGAATTGGGCGTTATCGAGGTATAGTTAGTCAAATTGAAGTTAGGGACCGACGAAACGTAATGGACGCGATAGACGAGAAGCTCCTCTTCGCCCTGCGTGAAAACGCCCGGGCGTCCACCGCCCGGCTGGCGCGGTTGGTCGGCCGCTCCCGGACCAGCGTGCAGAGCCGCCTCGAGCGCCTCGAGCGGGAGGGTGTCATCGTCGGCTACAGCGTGCGGGTGGCGCCCGAGCACGAGCTGGGTGCGGTGCGGGCCCACGTCATGATCAAGGTCGGGCCGAAGGAAGCTCGGGCCGTCACCGCCGCTCTGAAGGCCATTCCGCAGGTGCGGGTGTTGCATTCGGTCAGTGGCGATGTCGATCTCATCGCCGTGGCCGCCACCGCATCGGTGGCCGAAATGGACGAGGTCATCGATCGGATCGGTGCGCTCGACGGCGTGGAGCGCACCACCTCTTCCATCATTCTGTCGACAAAGTTCGAACGCTAGCTAGGCGCGCTCAGTCTCGAGCCGCGATAACCCCGATCTCGATCTTATAGGCGGTTCCCGCGAGCGCGGGCGAGAGGACCGTCGCGCGCGCAGGAGCTGCGCCCGGCACGATCCAGCGCTCCCACACACCGTTCATCTCGGCGAAAGTCGCCATGTCCGTAAGCCAGATGGTGGCCGAAAGGAGCTTGCTCTTGTCCGTTTTCGCCTCCCCGAGCAAAGCATCGATGAGGGTCAGGATTTCCCGAGTCTGTTCGGCGACGTTCTTGCCCTCGGCGTGGGTGGCCACCTGGCCCGCGAGATAGACGGTTTTGTCGTGGATGACCACTTGCGACATGCGCGGGCCGCAATGTAGACGTTCGATGGACATGATTTCTCCCCTGAAAATAAAAAACGGCGCGGGCTTTTTGGCCCACGCCGCCGGATTATCGCACCGACGGGGGAGTTGGCTGGCTTGCCGGCGCGAGAGGCTCCTAAACCTTGAGCCTGGCGGGAAGCGCGAGGCTCAAGCCCATACTGCCAAATCGGTGTTAAAACACGACGTACTCTTTATGCGGGTCAGTTGAATTTATTTCACTTGACGCCGTGTAACCGCCAAACCGAAGGCGGCGTTCAGGTCGCGGGCGACGGCGCACTGCGGGGGTGACGCGCCCGCTTGATGTAGTAAGCAACGACAGCCACCACCAAGGTCACGAGGCTCGCCTTGAAGTCCTGCTGCATGGCCGGAGTGAAGGCCATAGCCACCAGCACGGCCCCCATGGCGGCGATGGCCGCATAGCTCAGCCAGGGGAACAGCCACATGACGACGGGCGGTGCAGGCTTTCCGTCCCGCTCGCGCCGCTTGCGCAGGGTGATTTGCGCAACGCAGATGGTCATATAGACGTAAACGACCAACGCACCCGAGGAGCTCACCAGAAAATCGAAAACCGCCTGCGGGGCTTCGGTGGCTGCGATGATGCCGAGAAATCCTGCCACGGCCCCCATGAGCACCGAGCCCACGGGCACTCGCCGCTTGTTGAGCCTCACCATGAGCTGGGGCGCGTCGCCGCGCTCGGCCAGGATGAACAGCACCCGGGAGCTGACGTAGAAAGCGGAGTTCAAGCACGAGAGGACGGCGGTGAGAATGATGACCGTCATGATCGTGCCGGCCCACGGCACGTGCATGGTATCCAAGGCCAGCGTGAACGGCGATTCGCCGGAGCGCACGGTGTTCCAGGGAGCGACCGAGACGATCAAGAATACGGACAGCACGTAGAAGGTCAGGATGCGCAGGATGACGGCGCTCCCCATGCGGGCGACCGCGCGACCCGGCTCGGCCGACTCCGCCGCCGCGATGGTCGTGATCTCCGCACCCGTCATGGCGAAGAACACCGTGGGCACCGCGGCGAGCACGGCGACCCAGCCATTCGGCGTGAATCCGCCATAGGCGGTGAGGTTGCCGAAGGTCGCGCCGTGCGGTGAGGTCCAGCCAAAGGCATAGGAGGCTGCGATGACGATGAACACGATGATCGCGGCCACCTTGATGGAGGCAAACCAGAACTCGAACTCGGCATAGGAGCGAGCCGACATCAAGTTGACGGCGGTCATGATGGCCATGAGCCCGAGTCCTATTTCCAGGGGCGAGAGCTGCGGGAGCCAGTGACCGAGGATCTTCGCGCCCGCGATGGCCTCCACGGGCACCACCAGCACCCAGAAATACCAGTACAGCCAGCCGACCACGAAGCCGGCGCCGTCGCCCAAGCCCGCGCGGGCGAATTCGGTGAACGAGCGCACCTCCGGGAGCGCCGTTGCCATCTCGGCCAGCATGCGCATCACCAGCAGAATCAACAGGCCGCAAATGGCGTAGCTGATGAAGCTCGCGGGACCGCCGCGCAGGATGGAAGTGCTGCTGCTGACGAACAGTCCCGCGCCGATGATGCCGCCGATGGAGATCATGGTCAGGTGCCGACCCTTGAGGGTTCGGCTCAATTCGTTCTTGCCGGTCGTCGTCGTGACCAACTCCGTCATCGTGCGTCCTCTAATGTGCCGCCGAATCCAACGCCGGCCGCTTTCGCGCCGCCAGCAAATGTGCGTCGCCGGCCGGCGCGTTGCCGCGTGCGTAAGGCTTGGCGAGAACCATGTATGCGGCGCCGATCAGTATGACGCCGGCGGTGGTCGCCGCCATGCCGTAAACCGCATACCAAGGGTCCGCGGCGCTCTGCGGCCGCGGCCAGAGAATGTTCACGATCGCGGCCACGCCATATGCGAGTGCCAGCACGTTGACCGGGACGCCCCAGGCGCCGAGCGTAAAGGCGCCCGCGGGCCGCCATCCTTTGACGCGTGCCATGAGTGCGGCGAGCACGATCATCTGAAAGGCGATGTAAATGCCGACCGCCGCGAAGCTGATGATGGTGTTGATCGCATTGGCGAGCCAGAGCGAGGACAGGGCGATCACCGCGGGTATCGCGCCCATCACGATCAGCGCGTTGGCCGGCACGTGATGGCCCGGCGACATGCGGCTCAGGAACCGGCTGCCGAAGATCATCTGGTCCCGGGCATAGGCGAAGACCAGCCGGCTCGCCGCGGCCTGCAGGCTCAGCAGGCAGGAGACGAACGAGATCAGCACAACCAGAATGACCCCGCGAAAGCCGTTGTCGCCCATGGCCGCCTTGAGCAAGGTGACGATCGGGTCGGTATCCTTGCCGGCCAACACCGCGCCGATGTCCGGAATCGAGAGCACGAAGGCGAGACACACCCAACTCGCAGCGGCGCCGCCGATGTAGATGGTCATGCGCATGGCCTTCGGAATCATGCGGCTCGGATCCGGTGTCTCCTCAGCGACGTCTCCGCAAGCCTCGAAGCCGTAATAACAGAAGATGGCGGCGAGTGAGGAGGCGAGGAATGCCGGCCAGTAGTTATCGGTGTGCACGAGCGAGGTGTCGATCAGCACGCGCATCGGCTGATGACGCGCAAAGATCAACAGATATCCGCCCACAACGATCGCGCCGATGATTTCACAGACGAATCCGAACATCGCCACCCGCGAGAGCAGGCGCGTGCCGGACAAATTGAGCGAGGTGGTGGCGGCGATGAGCACCAGCGCGATCACCGTGGTCGCGACCGGCGAGCTCTCGTGACCGAACAATTGCGCGAGAAATGGCGCGATGCCCGTCGCGACCCCGGCCATCGTGCAGCAGAGTGCCCAGCCGTACACCCAGCCCGCCATCCAGGCCCAGCGCTTGCCGACGAGACGCCGCGCCCAAGGGTAAAGCCCTCCCGATATGGGGAACTGCGAGACGATCTCCCCGAATATCAGGCACACCAAGAGCTGCCCCAGGCCGACGGCGATGTACGTCCACCACATCGGCGGCCCGCCGATCACGAAGTTGGCCGCGAATACCGTATAGACGCCGACCACCGGCGAAAGATAGGTGAACCCGAGCGAAAAATTTTCCCATTTCGACATCGTGCGGTCGAAATGCGAGGTGTAGCCGAGCGCGCGCAGCTGTTCTGCGTCCTGATCGGCCGCATGTTCGCCTTTGTCCGTCAACCGGTCATCCCCTGTTCGACCGACCCCCAGTGTCACGCGCATGTTACGCAATTCGGAGCGATGAGTGTCGAGGAACCGCCGCCGGGCGCGGCTGCGCGATGACCGCCCCGTTATCAGCCCGCCGTACCGTAGGGCGGAAAGCGCGCCATCGTCTCCAGGTCGCCGAGATCCTGATCGTTGCGCACGTACAGGCGAGTCGCGTCGCGCATGGGCTGAAAATCCCAGGGCGTCTGGCGGCCGGCGCGCAGGGCGCGGTACACGAGATGCCGGCGGCGCTGACTGTCGAGGACCGCCGCGTGCAAGGCTGGAAGATCCCAGCGTCGACCCACTTCGGCTCGAAACTCATGCACCCGCGCCTGGTGCGCAGTCGCCGGCGCGAGATTCACGAGCTCGTCGGGATCCTCGGCCAGATCGTAAAGCTGATCCGGATCGACCGGGGAGTGCACGAACTTGTAGCGGCCGCGCTTGATCATCACCAGCGGCGCAATCGCGCCTTCCGCGAGGTACTCGCCGATCACCTCGTCCCTGCCCGGCGCGCCCGCGAGCTGCGCCATCAGGCTCGCTCCATCGAGCGGCGTCGCGCAGCCGGTGAGCGTGCCGCCCGAGAGCTCGATCAGAGTCGGCAGAACATCGACGAGCGAGGCGGATTCGCGCACCCGCCGTGCAGCGAAGCGCTGCGGCGCGTGCACGATGAAGGGAATACGGCACGCCGGCTCGAAGAAATTCATCTTGTACCAGAGGCCGCGCTCGCCGAGCATGTCGCCGTGATCGGCGAGCAGCAGAACGACGGTATCGCCCGCGAACCCCGCATCGGCGAGCGCGCCGAGCAGCGCGCCCACCTGATCGTCGACATAGGAGACCGCGCCGAAGTAGGCGCGGCGCGCGGCGCGCACCTGTTCCGGCGTCACGGGCTGCAAATCCAGTCCGCAGACGTGGCGCAAGCGGCGCGAATGCGGATCGAGCTGCGCGGGGCGGAGCTGCACACGCGGTAGGTCGATATCGATGCCCTCGTAACGGTCCCAGTAGAGCGCCGGGATGGCGTACGGATCGTGGGGATGCGTCATCGAGGCGACCAGGCAGAAGGGGCGGCGGTCGCGGCTGCGCGCGAGGTCGAAGATTTTCTGCCGCGCCTGGAAGACGACGTCGTCGTCGAAGTCGATTTGATTGGTGCGTGCGCAGGGACCCGCCTGCGTCACGGAATCCATGGTGTGATACCAACTCGGCCGCTCCTCGAATCGCTCCCAGTCCGGTGTCCAGCCGAAGTCCGCCGGATAGATGTCCGTCGTGAGCCGCTCCTCGAAGCCGTGCAGCTGATCGGCTCCGCAGAAATGCATCTTGCCGCTGAGCGCCGTCTGATAGCCGGCATCGCGCAGATAATGTGCAAAGGTGGGTACCTGCGACGGAAATTCCGCGGCATTGTCGTAGGCGCCGATGGCCGATACCTGCCTTCCCGCCAGCCAGGAGAACCGCGAGGGGGCACACAGCGGGCTGTTGCAATAGAACGAATCGAACACGACGCCGTGCGCGGCCAGCGCATCCATGTGCGGGGTCTTCGCGAAGCGATTGCCGTAAGCGGGCAGCGCGCGCGCCGTCATTTGATCGGCCATCAATATCAGAAAATTGGGTTTGCTTGCCACGGCGACTCCTGAGCTCAACGCTTGATCATTGCACGCGCCGTCCGCCGCAGCGCGGCGAGGACAGCCTTGTCGGTGAGCGCGCGCTTCGGAATCGCATGAATGGCGCCGCTTCTTTGCTGGAACAAGACGATGCGCTCATTTTCCTTGAAGGCTGCGAGCTCGCTCCACGGAATCCTTTCGACGAGGGCGGCGGCCGGTTGAATGCTCACGCCCGCATCGTCCCACATCGCGATCGTCACACTGCGCAGCGTTGCGTTGCGCTTGAACGCCGCCGCCGCGGCTTGGCGCACTTTGTTGATTTGCGTGAGCCGAAACGCCCCCAGGCAGGCGGTGAGGCCGATGAGCAGCGGCAGCGTGCCGAAACTCAGGGAAGACACCGAGACCGCGGACAGGCCTATCAGCACGGCGGCGAACAGGCTGAACTCAACCCGGGGCCGCACGCCGAGCGCGAGCAGCCGAGCGGACGCGATGTCCTCCGCCTCCAATGTGTATTCGATCGGCAGCATGGCGATTCACGGGTGTTTCGCCGCTTCCTGCGCGCGGTACGCGACCCAGCTCTGGTCGATCAGATAGGCGTGGATCTCCTCGACGTCGCGCTCGCTCAGGATGTCGTCGAATTTCTCCATGCCCGCCGCGCCGAGCACCCCGTGCAGCACGATGTCCTTGAACTCGGCGTGCAGCCCCGCGTTGAGCCGGCGCAGGTCCGGTGTGACGTTGATGCCGAGCGCATGACAGCGGGAGCATTCCTCGACGAACTTCACCTCGCCGGCCTCGATGGCCGCCTTGCTCGCCGTTTGCTCGGGCGGCTTCTCGAACGGCTCTGCGACACGCGCCGGCGGCGTCGGCACAGCGCCGCCGCCGAGCTTCAGTGCAATGATGCGATTGGTGTTCTCGAACTTCAGGGCCGCGCTCGACGGCGGCACGGGGCCTTCGGCGATGCCGGTACCGCCGTAGCCGACTTGCACGGCGATGTATTGCTCGCCGTTCACCGCATAGGTGGTCGGCGCCGCCATGATGTGGCTGCCCGTGTTGATCACCGTGAGCACTTTGCCGGTGTCGGCTGCGTAGACCCAAAGTCCGCCGCCGCCGCGGCCCTGGAACACGAGATTGCCCGCGGTCGACATCACGCCGCCGTCGTAGCCGCGCATGCCGCTCGAAGTCTCATGCTCCCAGACGATTTTCTGAGCCACCGGATCCCAGGCGCGGATGAGCTCGCGCACGAGTTTCACCTTGCGCTCGGTCTTGAGATCCTTGAGTTCCGGCAGCGGCCCGTACAGCCGTTTCAGATCCGCCGCGTCATAGGAGTCGTCGGGGAAGATGCCGTTGGTCGTGAAGAACCCATCGAGGAACTTCAGCGCGCCGCCGTTGTGCGTCAGGTCCACCCAGACGCTCGGTGTGTCGATGACCGGGATGTACACGAGATGCGTCGCGCCGTCCAAGGACATCGGATTCCAGGTGTGAGCGCCCGACCATGCGGGATAGATATCCTTGGGCCCCGCATACCAGTCGGATTGGGGCGTCAACGTGGGCCGGCCCGTCTTCATGTCGACGCCGGAGGCCCAATTGATGTACGTGTAGGGCTTGGCGGAGAGCAGCGCGCCGCTCGCGCGATCAAGAACGTAGAAGAAGCCGTTCTTGTTGGCCTGCATCAGCACCCGCCGGCCGGCGCCGCCGATGTTCAGATCGGCGAGAATCATTTTCTGAGTGGCGTCGAAATCCCAATGATCGTGCGGCGTCGTCTGGTAGTACCACGCCAGACGCCCGGTGTCGGCATGCAGTGCGATGATCGAGGCGGTGTAAAGTCCATCGAGCGGCTTGGCGCCGAGCAGTCTCAGGTCATAAGGCGCGGCGTTCGCCGTGCCGAAATAGACGAGCTGCAGCTCGGGATCATAGGCGAAGCCGTCCCAGGCGGTGCCGCCGCCCTTGTACTGCGGATCGCGCTTCGGATCCCAAGTCTTGGCCGCGGCCGTGAGATCCGGCGTTTCCAGCGGATGGACCGGTTCCGGAGGCACCGTGTAGAACCGCCATCGGAAGACACCGCTCGACAGATTGTAGGCCGAGACGTAGCCTCGCACCCCGCCGTGCCCCATGTCCGACCCGCCGTTGCCGATGACCACCACATCGCCTGCGATTTGCGGTGCTCCGGTGCTCGCGTAAGGCAGCTTGTGATCGACGATGGTGTCGACCACCCAGACAGGCTTGCCGGTCGCCGCATCGATCGCGTGCAGCCGGCCGTCGCCCGAAGCGACATAGACCTTGCCTTTCCAGACGGCCACGCCGCGGTTGACCAGATCGCAGCAGGGATTGCGCGCGGGGAACCAGTCGCCCTTCGGGTCGTAGCGCCACCGCTCCCGTCCCGTCGCAGCATCAACCGCATACACGTAGCCCCAGGTGCCGGAGGTGTACATGACACCGTCGACGACGATCGGGGTCGCCTCCTGGCCGCGCTGCGGGTTGCCGAGATCGTAGCTCCAGGCATATCCCAGGTTCTTCACGTTGCCTGCGTTGATGTCCGCGAGCGGCGAGTAGTAGCTGCCGTCTTGGTCCCGGCCACCGGTGAACCAGTTCTGCGGCTCGGAATCAGCGGCCTTGAGGCGGGCACTGTCCACGGCGGCCAGTCCCGCGGGGGGTGGGGCCGCGGCGGCCGACGCTGCGGCGGCGGAGATCAGGGCCGACGCCAGGATGAGGGTCGACGCCAGCCCGCGGCCGGTGCGCGTCGCGGCGCCGGCGAACAGATCCGTGATAGGCAACATGAATCTCCCTGGATGAACAGCCGAAAGCTTAGCGGACACGGCGCATTACGCAATAAAATCGCGCGCCGGCCGCCCGACGCCCGATGGTCGTCGGAAATGGAGCCTGCGAGGAGGACCGTTGATCCTGAGCATCGAGGACTTGCGCGCGCGCGCCAGGCGGCGCATTCCGCGCGCCATTTTTGACTACGCGGACGGCGGCTCCTATCAAGAGACGACGCTGCGGGCGAATGCGGCGGATCTCGATGCGATTCAGCTGCGCCCGCGCGTCATGATCGACGTGTCTGACATCAAGCTCGCGACCACGCTGGCGGGAGCGGCGGCCGCGATGCCGCTCGCCATCGCGCCCACGGGTCTTTGCGGCCTGTACCACGCCGACGGCGAGATTCTCGGTGCCCGCGCGGCGGCCGCATTCGGGATCCCGTTCTGCTTGAGCACGATGTCCATCTGCTCGATCGAAGACGTCCGTACGGCGAGCGATCAACCGTTCTGGTTCCAGCAATATCTGATGCGCGATCGCGGCTTCAATCAGTCGCTGATCGAGCGGGCCATCGCCGCGCGCTGCTCGGCGCTGGTGCTCACACTGGATCTGCAGATTCTGGCCGAGCGCCGTCGCGATGCCCGCAATGGCCTGTCGATTCCGCCGCGCCTCACGCTGCGCAACGCCTGGGACGTCGCGACCAAACCCGTGTGGGCACTGAAGGTGATGTTCGGCAAGCGGCGTACCTTCGGTAACCTCGTGGGTCACATCGGTGGGTCGGACGGTGCAGCGACGCTCGCGCAGTGGACGCATACCCAGTTCGACCCTCAGGCGAACTGGCGGGACGTCGAATGGGTTCGCAGCCGCTGGCCGGGACGATTGATCCTCAAGGGTGTCATGGATGCCGAGGACGCCCGCTTCGCACTCGCCGCCGGCGCCGATGCGGTGGTGGTGTCGAACCACGGCGGCCGGCAGCTCGACGGCGCGCCTTCTTCGATCTCCGTGCTGCCGGAGATCGTCGCGGCCATCGACGGACGGTGTGAGGTGCTGTTCGACGGCGGTATCCGCTCCGGGCAGGATCTGGCGAAAGCCCTTGCCCTGGGGGCACGCGGCGGAATGATCGGCAAGTCTTTTCTGTTCGCGCTCGCCGCGGGCGGTGAGGCCGGCGTCACGCGCGCGCTCGAGATCATCCGTGACGAGCTGCGCGTGACCCTCGCGCTTACGGGAATCCGCGATGTGGCCTCGTGCGGGCCGCAGATGCTGCGTATGCGCTAGCACCTACAGGTCAAAAGGCCCTTTACCTACTTCCCCACGCTCCTTCAGCCGAGATCATGCCGGGATGCTGTTTTGCGCACTTGCCTCCGATTACGACGGCACCTTGGCCGGGGACGGCCGGGTCGATGCGCCCACGCTCGCGGCGCTGCGGCGCTTCAAGGCGACCGGCAAGCGGCTGATCTTGATCACCGGACGGGAGCTCGCCGACCTGCGCGCGGTATTCGACCACCTGGATGATTTCGACGCCGTGGTGGTCGAAAACGGCGCGGTGATGTATTTGCCCGCCACGCAAGAGGAGCGTCCGCTCGCGCCGCCGCCGCCCGAGCGTTTCATCGCCTCGCTGCGCGCGAAGGGCGTGAAGCCGCTATCCGTCGGACGCAGCGTCGTGGCCACCTGGACGCCCAGCGAGGCCATTGTGCTCGACACGATTCGCGAGCTCGGCCTCGATTGGCAGCTCACCTTCAACAAGGGCGCGGTGATGTGCCTGCCGCCCGGCATCAACAAGGCGAGCGGCCTGCAGGCAGCCGTCGAGCAGCTCAAGCTGTCGGCGCACAACGTCGTGGGCATCGGCGACGCCGAGAACGATCAGGCCTTTCTCGCTGCCTGCGGCTGTTCGGTGGCGGTGGCGAATGCGCTCGAGAGCGTGCTGGAGAACACGGACATGCGCACGACCGCCGCACGCGGCGCGGGCGTCACGGAGCTGATCGATCACTGGCTCGAGGATCCCGGCGCGACGTTTGCGGACATTCGGCGGCACGATCTATATCTCGGCGAGTCGCGCGCGAGCGGCACGCCCGTCACGCTGCCCGCCGATAAAGGCGCCGTGCTCATCACGGGATCCTCCGGCGTCGGCAAGACCACCTTGACGCATTTGCTCATCGAGCGAATCGTGCAGGGCGGTTACCAATTCTGCGTCGTGGATCCCGAGGGCGATTACGACAACCTGGAGGGTGTCGCCCATCTGGGCGATGCCCATGCGACGCCGCGGCCGGAAGACGTGCTGAGCGTCCTCGCGACTCCCGAGGCGAGCGTCGTCGTGAAGCTGCTGGGTCTCGACGTTCCCGAGCGCCCCGCCTATTTCGGCAAGTTGCTCGGGCAAATCAGCGGTCTGCGTGCGACGACCGGCCGCCCGCACTGGCTCATCCTCGACGAGGCGCATCACTTGAGTCCGAGCACGCAAGACGTGCAGCACAATGCGCTGCCGAACGAGCTCTCCTCGGCAGCGTTCATCACCACCAATCCGCGCCACTTATCGCCCTCCGCACTCGGCGCGGTACGCACGGTAATCACCGTCGGACCGTCGGCGCCGGAACTGCTCGAGGATTTTTGCCGCGTGCTCAAGATCCGCGCTCCGCGGACACCGCCCGACCTCGAGGAGGACACGGTGCTGGTGTGGGATCGATTCACCGCGGTGCCGCCCCAGCCGGTGGCTGTCGGCAAAGCCAAGCGGATGCATCAGCGGCACACGCGAAAATACGCCGAGGGAGAGCTCGGCGAGGACAAGAGCTTCTACTTCCGGGGAGCCGCGGGGGCTCTGAATCTGCGCGCCTTCAACCTCGCGACTTTCCTGCAGCTCGCGCAGGGTGTGGATGACGACACCTGGCTGTTCCACTTGAGGCGCGGCGATTACGCGCGTTGGTTCCGCGACTCGATCAAGGACGATGAGCTCGCGGCCGAAGCGCAAGCGAGCGAGGCAACGCTTGATCCGGTCGCATCCCGCGCCGAGATCGCTGCGGCGATCAAGCGGCGCTACGCGCCTGCGCTGGCGGGTTGACTCAAATAGCCAGCTCGTTGTCCACCGGCAGCCATGCGCAAAGACTCACGCTGCACGGGTCCGTCGAATAGCTCACTCCGCCCGCGAGCGCCGCCATGCGATGACGGATTGAGGCGAGCTCATAAGATTTAGTGCGCGGCCTCTCTTCCGGGGAATGCGAGTCGCCGTGCCCGGTCACCGACAAGGTCACCCGGTCGTTGGAGCCGCCGAGCACGAGCGTGATCGAGCGGACCCATTTCGATTCAAGGACGATGCCGATCGCCTCTTGGGCCATGCGGAACAGCGCGATCGCTGCGTCCGGATTGAAGTGCCGCTCGGTCGCCGGAAAGCGAATCACGCTCGCGAGGCCCGTGCGGGCCGCCGTCGTGCCCACCAGCCACCGCAGGGCGGCGAACAGGCCCACATTGTCGAGCAACGTCGGTCGCAGCTCCTCGATGATCTTGCGCTTGATGTCCACCGCGCCCGCAAGACACTCTCTTAGTCGTCCTAGCCGACGGTGCACCTCGCCGCTCCGCGGGGACTCGGGCGCGACGCCGATCTCCCGTTCCAGCCAGGCAAGGTCCATGGAGGCCGCGACGAGCAGGCCGCCCAGCTCGTCGTGCAGCTCGCGCGCGAGCCCGGCCTTCTCTCGTTCCGTGACCGTCTGCAGATGAGAAACCAGGCCTGATACGGACGGGTTGCGGTCCTCGCTCACGCTCCTCAGCTCCATACGCGCCGCCTGTCCCGCACATCTCGCGCAAGTCGCCGGCGGAACGCGCCATACGCGCGGCCCACGGTGAAGCCGATGAGCGCGAGATTGAAATAGAATCTGAGATTATTTCGCATGGGAATGTCCCCAGGGAGCACGGACAGGATCCGCTACGCATACTCCCGTGCCAACTCTCAGGAGGTGGCTTCCTGCGTCAGACAGCGGACTACCCGCGTACGGGGCGTCCCGCAACGGACGCCCGCGGGCTCCGCGCCTACGCATGAATGCGGCATCCGCCGGCTGTGCGGAAGCGGCCCGCGTCCGATGATTGCTCTATAACGCAAAACGGGCAAAACGGGCAAAACGGGCAAAACGGCAACGAGTCACGCCTCGAACCCGGTGCGGCGGCGCCCGCAGGGTCCACGGACGAATCGATCGGCCGTCCTTCAGATTGGCGTGAAGGCCGCTATCAACGCAGCGGCGCGCGGGTAGATCAGTCTGTCGAGACGCCGCCCGCGTCATCGCGCGCGAATCGACCGAAGTCGCCGGCCAAGCAGCGGCCGGTGACCTTGCGCGACTACGAGAAGTAGCTCGCAGAGCGAAGAAGTGGCTCTCTAGAGCGTGGGCAGCGGGCGCGGCTTACCGAGCGGGAATGCGGCGTCGATACGGGCGCACTCGGCGCCGGTCAAGTGCAGGGCGCCTGCGCCCGCATTCTCGCTCGCATGATCCCGGCGCGCAGCCTTCGGTATGACGAAGGCGTGGCGTAAGAGAAACGCGAGCGCGACTTGGCGGGCGGTTGCTTCGTGCGAGGCCCCGATCTCTTGCAGCACGCGCCCCGGCCGAGTCTGCGGATCGAAAGCCTGCGGTGATTCGCCGAAGGGCGTATAGGCCACGATCGCGATGCCGCGCTCGCGACACCAGGGCAACACGGCATGCTCGATGGCGCGTTCTTGCAGGTGATAGAGCACCTGATTGCACGCCGGCGGCACGGCCCCCGTGAGCGCGGCCAGCTCCTCGAGATCGTCGACGTCGAAATTACTCACGCCCCACGCACGAATCTTGCCGCTGGCGCGCAGCTCCTCGAACGCCGCCACGGTGTCCGCGAGCGGATGCGCGCCGCGCCAATGCAGCAGATAACAATCGAGCCGGTCGGTCTGCAGCCGGGCGAGGGATCGCTCGCACGCGGCGATGGTGCCTCGCCGTGAGGCGTTCGAGGGCAGCACTTTCGAGACCAGGAACACCTCGTCGCGGCGTCCTTCGATGGCGCGTCCCACGAGCGTTTCCGCGGCTCCGGAGCCGTACATCTCCGCCGTGTCGAGATGACGCATGCCCAGATCGAGGCCGTGTCGCAGGCCATCGACCGCTTCGCGCGGCGATTGCTCCGCGTGCCAGGTGCCCTGGCCGACCACGGCCACGCGAGGACCGCCGGGACCGAAGACGCGCAGATCCATACGCACGGTCTGTGGGGCGCCTCGCCTAGTGGCTCATGGCAAGCGGCGCGACATGCGCAACGCCGGCTCGCGTCCCTGGTAGTAGCCCTGCACCACGTCGAGCGACTCGAACCCGAGGCTTTGATAAAACGCGCGCGCTCCGCCGTTCGTCTCGCGCAACTCAAGATCGATGCGAAACACTCCGGCTTCGACCGCGCTCATCGAGAGCCACTCGATGAGCTGTCTGCCGAGCCCTTGACGGCGATGCTCGACGCTCACCGCCAGCAGATTGAGATGTGCCACCTCGTCGCCGAAATGCATGATGGCGAAGCCGGCGATCTTGCGCTCGCGACGCCCGACGAGCACGCAGGAATCGCGGCCCAGGATCGCACGGCGCACGCGCGCCGGTGTCCAGGACCACGCGAGACCGTGCTCGATCAGGTCGCGCGACATTTCGGCGATTTCCAGCGCATCCGGATAGTGGGCGAGGCTGAGCGTCGCGAGCTCGGACATCAGCGGCTGCGGTAGCGGTCCGTGGCCGAGACCAGCTCGTGGACGTTGCCGAGCTCGAAGGCCGAATGGCCCGCATCGGGCACGATGCGCAGATCCGCCTCGGGCCACGCACGATGCAGGTCCCAGGCACTCGTCGCGGGGCAGACCACATCGTAGCGCCCTTGGACGATGGTCGCCGGGACGTGTCGAATGCGCGGCACGTCGTCGAGCAGCTGCGTCTCGCTGCGCAGAAAGCCGCGGTTCACGAAGTAGTGGCACTCGATGCGGGCCACGGCGAGGGCGAATTGATCCTCGCTCCACTTGCGTATGTTGTCGAGATTGCTCTGCAGAAAGCTGGTCGACGCCTCCCATACCGACCAGGCGCGCGCGGCTTCGAGAGCAGTCCGCTGATCGCTCCCGGTGAGACGTTGGTGATAGGCGCGCAGGTAATCGTCGCGCTCGTCGACCGGAATGATGTCGCGGTACGCTTCCCAGCAGTCGGGAAAAATCTCCGAGGCGCCGTGCTGGTAGAGCCAACGAATTTCCGCGTAACGCAGCAAGAAAATGCCGCGCAGCACGAGCTCCGTCACGCGTTCCGGGTGCGCTTCGGAATAGGCGAGAGCCAACGTCGATCCCCACGAGCCGCCGAACACCAGCCAGCGCTCGATGCCGAGGTGCTTGCGCAGACGCTCGATGTCGGCGACCAGATGCCAGGTGGTGTTCTCCACGAGACTCGCACTCGGCCGGCTGCGGCCGCAGCCGCGCTGATCGAACACGACGATACGGTAATGCAGGGGATCAAAGAATTGACGGGCGCGCCGGTCCGAACCCGCGCCCGGGCCGCCATGGAGGAACACCGCGGGCTTGCCTGCGGGGTTGCCGCATTCCTCGTAATACAACTCGTGCACGTCCGAGACGCGCAGGTAGCCGTGTTTGAAGGGCTCGAGGGGCGGATAAAGCTCGCGACGCGGAGGCGCCCCGAGGCGGGCGGAGAACGCCGCGGTATCCGCGCCCGGCCGCGCTCGCGACGAGGTCCTGCGCTTCGCCGATGTGCCCTTGGAAGGGGTGCGCAGCGCCCGTGCCTGGGCACGAGCCTTGAGGGGTGCGGTTTTTTTCTTCTTCGTCATCGCGATGGTCCTCGGTTTAGAGCGCTCGCGGAATCAAAGGGCCCAAAGGGGCACCGCCGAGCAGATGGAAATGCAAGTGGTAGACCTCTTGGCCGCTGTCGGGATTGCAGTTCAAGATCAGCCGATAACCGGTCTTGGCGATGCCATATCGACGCGCCAGGTCGCGGGCGACGATTACCAGGTGACCGATCAGAGACTCATCCTCGTCGGCGATATCGTCCGTGGTCGGAATCGGCTTGTTCGGCACGATGAGGATATGCACTGGGGCGGCGGGTCGGATGTCCAGGAAGGCAACGACCCGCGAATCGCGGAAGACGATGTTGGCGGGCAGCTCCCCCGCTATGATTTTCTCGAAAAGCGTAGGCATGTCGAACGCTCGGATGCGGTTGCTGCAAGATTAGCAGGAAGTGGATCGATGCCGCATTGCACAATTGAGCACCCGAAGGGGGTCTCTCGAGCGCCCTCGACTGCGAATAGAAATGGGAACCATTCTCATATACACTCGCGTTCATGAATCCGACACATATTCGGGCCAGCCAAGACGGAGAGGTAGGCCTCGCCGATCTCGCCACCGGGGCGGCCGCGCGCGTGGTGTCGGTCTCGCCGGGCGAGGGACCCGCGCGACTCGAGATGGGACGGCGCCTCGCGGAACTCGGGTTTCTGCCGGGAGAAACGGTGCGCATCGTTGCCCGCGGACTGCTTGCGCGTGAGCCCATCGCGGTACGCGTCGGAACCGGTACGTTCGCGCTGCGGCTGTTCGAAGCCGCCTGCGTGCGCGTTTGCCCGGAGCAGCCGCTACCCGGATAGGGCCATGGATGCCCTCTTGCGCCCTGATCCGAGTCCCCTGGTCGCCCTGGTAGGCAACCCGAACTGCGGTAAGACGGCGCTCTTCAATGTGCTCACCGGCAGCCGTCAGAAGGTCGCCAATTACGCGGGCGTCACCATCGAGCGCAAGGAAGGGACGCTGCAAACGCCCTCGGGGCGCCGCGTGCGCATTCTCGATTTGCCGGGCGCCTATAGTCTCGATCCGCTGACTCCCGACGAGCAGGTCACGGCCGATGTGCTGCTCGGCCGGCGGGCGGGCGAGAGCGCGCCGGACTTCGTTGTCTGTGTGACCGACGCCACCAACCTGCGGCAGAACCTGCGGCTCGCCCTGAGTCTCAAGCGCCTCGGCCTGCCCATGGTGGTGGCGCTCAACATGACCGATATCGCGCAGCGCAAGGGCATTCTGATCGACGCCCGCAAGCTCGAGCACGAGCTCGGCGTGCCGGTCGTCGAGACCGTCGGCGTCAAGTCCGCGGGCGCGAAGGCGCTCGTCGAGCTGCTCGAATCCTCGGCGCTGCGGGCACCACTCGCGCCGCGGGCCGCCTGGCGCACGCCCACGCCCACGGATCTCGAGTTCGATCAGGCCGAGGTTCGCCGCATCCTCGGCATCGTGGGCGGCGCGCGGCTCGAGGGCGTCACCGTCAGCGACAAACTCGACGCGGTGGTCCTGCATCCGCTCGCGGGGCCCGTGATACTTGCCGCGATTCTTTTCCTGGTGTTCCAGGCCGTCTTCGCTTGGGCGCAGGTGCCCATGGATGCGATCAGGACGGGCGTCGGCGCGTTCGCGGGCTGGGTCGGGAGCGTCATGCCGCCTAGTCTGCTCAAGGGTTTGCTCGTCGACGGCGTGCTGGCCGGCGTCGGCAGCGTTTTGGTCTTCCTGCCGCAGATCATCATTTTGTTTTTTTTCATCCTGCTGCTCGAGGATTCCGGCTATCTGCCGCGCGCCGCATTTCTGCTCGACCGGGTGATGGGAAGCGTCGGCTTGTCGGGCCGCGCTTTCATTCCGCTCTTGTCGAGTTTCGCCTGTGCCATCCCCGGCATCATGGCGACGCGCACCATCCAGAATCCACGCGACCGGCTGGCCACCATCATGATCGCGCCGCTCATGACCTGCTCGGCGCGCCTGCCGGTGTTTGCCTTGATCATCGGCGCCTTCATTCCGCGTCGCACCGTCGGGCCGGGACTGCAGCTGCAGGGTATCGTGCTGTTCGCGCTGTACATCGTGGGCGTGGTGAGCGCGATGGGCGTCGCCTACGTGCTGAAGCGCATGGGGACCGCCAAGCGTTATCAGTTCCTCATGCTCGAGCTGCCCGCCTACCATTGGCCGAACACCCGCACGCTGCTCATCGGGCTGTGGCAACGGGTGGAGATTTTTCTGAGCCGGGTCGGCACCATCATCCTCGCCTTGATGGTCATCCTCTGGGCCTTGAGCTCCTTTCCCGCGCCGCCGCCCGGAGCGACCGGCCCGGCCATTCAGTACAGCATCGCGGGGCACGTCGGCGCATGGCTCGCCGTGGTGTTTGCGCCGATCGGCTTCAACTGGCAGATCTCGATCGCGCTCGTGCCGGGGCTCGCGGCGCGCGAGGTGGCCGTGGGTGCGCTCGGCACCGTCTATGCGCTCTCAGCGACAGGGTCGGACGTGAGCGGCGCACTCACGCCGTTGATTGCGCAATCCTGGAGCTTGGCGACGGCACTATCGCTGCTCGCCTGGTACGTGTTCGCCCCGCAGTGCCTCTCGACACTGGCGACGGTCAAACGCGAGACGAATTCCTGGCGCTATCCTCTCATCATGGCGGCCTATATGTTCGCACTTGCCTACGTGGCCTCGTTCATCACCTATCGGGCGGCGCTCGCCTTCGCGGGCTGACGCATGCGCCGAGGACCCATCCGATGAGCCGATTGCTCGACGCCGCCCTGGTCGCGATCTTGCTCGCCGCGAGCGTGGGCTACGCGCTGTATTCGCTCGGACCGAAAACGCTGCGGCGGTGGCTGCGCTTGACGCTCGCGGACCTCGTGGCGCGGGCTCCGGCCGTGCTGCATCTCGGCCGTATCGAGCACCGCTTGCGTGCGGCAGCCGGCGGGTCGGCAGCCTGCGGGGGCTGCGACAGCTGCGCACCGTCGGCAGAGGCTGCGCGCGGCGGTGCCGGCCAGGAGATCCGCGTGCCCGCCGCGGGCATCGGCAAGCGGCGCTAGACCGCAGCGCTCATTCCTCGCAGAAGCGCGGCGCCCGCTCGGTCATAATGGCAGCCGGTCAACCACCCGCGTGTGCTCATGCCTTTGCCCGCCTTGCTCGAGAATCGACTGAGACTGCCCATCGTCGGTGCGCCGATGTTCCTCGTCTCGACACCTGCACTGGTGATCGCGCAATGCCGGGCGGGCATCGTCGGCGGCTTCCCGGCGCTCAATGCCCGGCCCGCCGCGCTGCTCGATGACTGGCTGAGCGAAATCACCGAGACCCTGGCGAGCGCGCAGCGCGCGAATCCCGCCGCGCAGATCGCGCCGTTCGCGGTGAATCAGATCGTGCACGCGAGCAACGAGCGGCTGGAGCAGGACGTCGCTCTTTGTGTGAAGCACCGCGTGCCCATCATCATCACCAGCCTGCGCCCGCCGGCCGAGGTGGTGAGCGCCGTGCACGCCTACGGCGGAATCGTATTCCACGACGTGATCAACCGGCGCCATGCCGAGAAGGCGGCGGAGCAGGGCGTCGACGGCATCATCGCCGTATGCGCGGGTGCGGGGGGTCACGCAGGCCTGTTGAGTCCTTTTGCCCTGGTCAAGCAAGTCCGCGAGGTTTATTCGGGGAGCATCATTCTCGCCGGTGGCATGAGCAGCGGCGCCGATGTGCTCGCGGCGCAGGCCATGGGCGCTGATCTTGCCTATCTCGGCACGCGTTTCATCGCCACGGCGGAGTCCAATGCGTCCCCAGGTTACAAGCAGATGGTCGTCGACAGCAGCGCGGAGGATATTGTCTATACCTCGCTCTTCAGCGGCGTGGCCGCCAACTTCCTGCGCGACAGCGTGAAGCGCACGGGACTCGATCCCGACAACTTGCCGGCGGCCGACAAGGCCAAGATGAGCTTCGCGGAGGGGAGCCACGAGTTCAAGGCGTGGCGCGATGTCTGGAGCGCCGGCCAGAGCGTCAGCGGAGTGCGCGAGGTGTTGCCGGTGAGCGCGCTGGTCGATCGCATGGCTGCGGAGTACGAGGCGGCCCGCGCGCGCCTCGCTCCGCGGGCTCCGTGAGCTCTGACGCTTGCGTCTCGAGCCTGACCAATTGCCCGCTGCGCTTGACGCCAAGCTGGCGCCCATCTATTTGATCTCGGGCGATGAGCCGCTGACCGCGGGCGAGGCGGCAGACGCCGTGCGCGCCGCCGCCCGCAAAGCGGGCTTCACGGAGCGCATCGTGTTTGCCGTCGACCGCTCTTTCGCCTGGGACGAGCTGCGCCAAGCGGCGCAGGAGATGTCCCTGTTCGCCGAGCGCCGCCTGTTCGAGCTGCGCATGCCTTCGGGCAAGCCCGACAAGGGCGCGGCGCTGCTCGCCGGCCTCGCGAGCACACCACCCCCGGATGTCCTGTGCCTCATCATCACCGGCAAGCTCGATGCAAAAACCAGCGACTCCCCCTGGGTGCGCGCCATCGAGCGCGCCGGGGTGTGGGTGCGCGTCTGGCCCGTCGGCCGCGCGGCGCTGCCGGCATGGCTCGAGGGCCGTGCCCGCGCGCTCGGGCTGCGCCTCGCGCCCGGCGTGGCGCAATCGATTGCCGATCGGGTCGAGGGTAATCTGCTCGCCGCCAAGCAAGAGCTCGACATGCTGGCTTTGCTCGCGAACGGCGCGGCCATCGACGCCGACCTCGCCATGCGCGCCATCGGCGACAGCGCCCGCTATGACGTCATGCAGCTCGGCGAGGCCGCGGCCGCGGGCGATGCGCCGCGCGCACTGCGAGTGCTCACGGGACTGCGCAACGAGGGCGCGGAGCCGGCACTCGTCTTGTGGGCGCTGCTGCGCGAGTTGCGCGGCATGTACCAGGCGAGCGAGGCCCAGCGTATGGGCTCGCGGCCGGCCCCGAGCGCGTGGAATTTGGCGGCTCGACCTTCGCAAAGCGCCCTCGGCCGATTGCGCAAGCTGCCGCTGGAGCGTCTCCTGGTGCAGGCATCACGGACGGACCGGATCATCAAGGGCCTCGCCGTCGGGGATGCTTGGTCGGCCATCACGGCGCTCGCGGCGGAGCTCGCAGGTGCTTTGCAAGGCACCCCGGATTCAGGCAGGGTATTGCGATGAATCCGATGGGTATCTTCGGCGGCACTTTCGATCCAATCCATTACGCCCATCTGCGTACGGCGTTCGAGCTGCAGCAGGCGCTGCGCCTCAAGGAGATCCGCTTCCTGCCCGCCGGTAATCCGCCGCACCGCGATCAACCGATTGCCGATGCGCAGAAGCGCCTCAAGATGGTCGAGCTCGCAATCGAAGGACAACCGGGCTTCGTCGTCGACGATCGCGAAGTGCGCAAGACGGGGCCGTCCTACTCGGTCGAGACGCTGGGGGAGCTGCGTCACGAGTATCCGGACCGGAGCTTGTGCCTGATCGTCGGCATGGACGCTTTCCTGAGCCTGCCCAAATGGCATCAGTGGCGGGAGCTCCTACAGCTCGCGCACCTGGTGGTGGCGCACCGTCCGGGGTGGCGTGCCCCGGGTATGGGCCCTCTGGGCGAGATGCTGGTCGATCGCGGCACGGGGCGCATCGGGGACTTGCACGAGCAGCGTGCCGGCTGCATCTATATCCACGCCGTGACGCAGCTCGAGATCTCCTCCACCGAAGTGCGCCAACTCATCGCCATGGGCCGCGATCCGCGCTTCCTCATGCCGGATTCAGTGCGTAAACTGATCCTCGACACCCACTGCTACGCCAAATCACGGACGCCCTAGTGCCCTTCGAGAAAAAGCCTTCCCGTTCCAAGCCCCACAAAAAAGTCGAGGACGGCGCTGCAAGCGCCCCCGCATCCAAATCCAAGCGCAGCGCCGCGGCCGGCCCCCCGGCGAAGCCCCGAGTTGCGCGCAAAACGAGCGCGGCGGCCAAAACGACCAAGTCGGGCGCGACGCCCAGAGCACGCGGTGTGCAGACGCCGGCGGCGGCCCGGGCCGCGCTCAAGTCGGTGATCCTGGGCGCCCTCGATGACATGAAGGCGCTGGAGGTGAAGGTGCTCGACGTGCGCGGTTTGACCGACATCGCCGATTACATGGTGATCGCGAGCGGCACCTCCGACCGGCACGTGCGCTCGGTGGCGCAACGCGTGGTCGAGAAGACCAAGGAGGCCGGCTACCGGCCGCACGGCTGCGAGGGACTCAAGGACGGGGACTGGGTGCTGATCGATCTGCACGAGATGATCGTGCACGTCATGCTGCCCCGGGTGCGCGAATTCTATGGGCTCGAGAAGCTGTGGGATATGAGCGCGAAGCGCGTCGCGCGCGCTTAGGCGCGGCACCGCACCGCGCATGAAGTGCCGTCTCATCGCCGCCGGCACGCGATTGCCCGACTGGGTGAACACGGGATTTCGCGAGTATCAGAAGCGCTTGCGCGCGCCGCTCGCCCTCGAGCTCGAGGAGATTCCGATTGCCCCGTCTCGGGCCGGCGAGAATCCGCAGCCGGCGATGGTGCGCGAGGGCGAGCGGATGCTCGCCGCGCTCGGTCCCAAGGATCACGTGGTCGCGCTCGAGATCGCGGGCTCCTTGATGAGCACGAGCGAGCTCAGTGTCTGGTTGAATGCCAAGCTGAGGCAGGCCAAACCCATCGCCCTCTTGATCGGCGGTCCGAACGGCCTCTCACCGGCATGTCTCGAGCGTGCGGACGAGCGCTGGTCGCTGTCGCCGCTCACGCTGCCCCACGCCCTGGTGCGCATTCTGGTCGCCGAGCAGCTTTACCGGGCGATGAGCTTCGCTGCGGGTCACCCATACCACCGCGCCTGAAGGTCGGTATTCTCTGCGCATGGAAGATTTCGTTTACCTCGCCTCCACGTCACCGCGCCGCCGCCAGCTCCTCTCGCAAATAGGTGTTAATTTTCAAATACTTAGTGTGGATGTGGACGAGTCCATCGCGGCCGGAGAGGCTGCCGAGCGCTACGTCTTGCGCCTCGCGCAAGCAAAGGCTGCCGCGGGCCTCACCCGCCGCATCGCCGCCCGGCACGTTCCGGTACTCGGCGCCGATACCGCGGTGGTCGCCGGCGGCGCGATCCTCGGCAAGCCTGCCGATTGCACGGATGCGCAACGCATGCTCGGGCTGTTATCGGCCGGGACGCACGAGGTGCTGACGGCCGTTGCGCTCGCGACCGACGGCGGCGTCCTGTCCCACTTGAGCCGCAGCGAAGTCACGTTCCGCGCGATCACGCCCGCAGAAGCGCGCGACTACTGGAACACGGGCGAGAGCCGCGACAAGGCCGGCGCCTATGCGATTCAAGGATACGGTGCCGTGTTCGTCAGCGGATTGCGCGGCAGCTACTCGGGTGTGATGGGGCTGCCGCTATTCGAGACCGCGCAGCTGCTGCGCGCCGCGGGCGTGCCCTGCTGGAAGGAAGCGCCGACCGATGGGCACTGAGATCCTGATCAACGCAAGCACTCACGAGGCGCGCGCCGCCGTGGTCGAGAGCGGCGTATTGCAGGAGGTGTTCATCGAGCGCCCCAATCGTCGCGGCCTCATCAGCAACATCTACAAGGGCCGGGTCTCGCGCGTGCTGCCGGGGATGCAGGCGGCATTCATCGACATCGGCATGGAGCGCACCGCGTTCCTGCATGCCTCCGACATCCTCGACACGCGCGCCACGGGCTTGGGGCTCGAGGCCCCACGCACCGAGAACATCCGCGCACTGGTCGCCGAGGGCAACGAGATCCTGGTGCAGGTGGTGAAGGACCCGCTCGGCACCAAAGGGGCGCGGCTCACGACCTACATCACGTTGCCGTCGCGTTTTCTGGTCTACATGCCCCAGGGCCGCGGCGTCGGCGTCTCGGCGCGCATCGAGAGCGAGATCGAGCGCGAGCGGCTGCGCGGCACCGTCCAGGCGGGTCTCGAGTCGGAGGAGGCCGCCGGCTTCATCGTGCGCACCGCCGCCGAGGACGCGCCGCAGGAGGCGCTGCGGGCCGACATGATCTACTTGCGCAGGCTTTGGGAGTTCGTGCGGCAGAAGGGGTTGCGCACCAGCCCGGGACAGCTCGTGCATGCCGACTTGCCACTGCACCTGCGCATCCTGCGCGATTTGCTGCGGCCCGACGTGGAGCGGGTGCTGATCGATCAGCCGAACGCCCACCGCGAGATGTGCGAGTTTGCCGCGGCTTTCATCCCGGATGCGTTGCCGAGGATCGAGCTGTACGCCGCGCAGCGTCCGATTTTCGAGCTGCACCACGTCGAGGAGGAAATTCAGAAGGCCCTCGATCGCAAGGTCTCGCTGAAATCGGGCGGCTACCTGATCATCGACCAGACCGAATCGATGACGACCATCGACGTGAACACCGGCGCTTTCGTGGGCCACCGCAATCTGGAAGAGACGATCTTTCGCACCAATCTGGAGGCCGCCGTGACCATTGCGCGGCAGCTGCGGCTGCGCAATTTGGGCGGGATCATCATCATCGACTTCATCGACATGGAGGAGCCCGAGCATCGCCGTCAGGTGATCCAGGCGCTGGAGAAAGCGCTCGGCGATGACCACGTGAAGACCAATATCTCTTCGGTCTCCCCGCTCGGGCTGGTGGAGATGACGCGCAAGCGCACGCGCGAAAGTTTGGAACATCTGCTCTGCCAGGCTTGTCCGACGTGCGAGGGCCGGGGGTTCGTCAAGACGGTTGAGACCGTCTGCTATGAGGTATTTCGCGAGATCATGCGTCAAGCGCGCCAGTTCGAGTGTCGGCAACTGATGGTCCTGGCCCATCAGGACGTGATCGAGCGCCTGCTCGACGAGGAGTCCTCCGCGCTCGGCGAGCTCGAGCTGATCACGGGCGTGCCGATACGATTGCAGACCGAAGCGCTCTACGGCGTCGATCAGTACGACGTCGTCCTCATGTAATGATCTTGCGCCGGACCCTCAAGATACTGCTGCTCGCCGCAGCGGGATTCGTTGCGCTGATGTTGACGCTCATGCTGGCGCTCAAGCTCGCGCTCGACCGCGCGCCGCAGTATCAGGCGCAGATCAAGGACTGGGTGTACCACCGCACCGGTTATCACGTCGCCTTCGCGCACGTCTGGCCGGCATTCCGCTGGTATGGGCCCGAGCTCTATTTCGATCAATTGGAATTGCGCTCGTCCGATGACCGCCGTGTGCTTGCCCGTGCCGCCGGCGGGCGGATCGCGGCGGATATCTGGCAACTGCTGCAGAACGGGAGACTGTTCGCTCTACGGGTCGAGCTCGATGCGCCCACCCTCACGATCGCGCGGCTGGGTCCGACCCGCTTTGCCCTCGCCTCCGAGATCGTTTGGGGCGGGGAGCCGGGCAGCCTCTCGAAAATCGTGTTGAACGACCTGCCTGCCGGCACGCTGGTGATCCGCCGCGGCGTGGTCGTGCTGCAGGACTGGAACCCGTCGCTGCCGCGGCTCGAGCTGCACGACGTCGATTTCGATGCGACGCGCGTCGCGCACTTCGTCTCGGCGAGCCTGTCGGCGCAGCTGCCCGCGCAGCTCGGCGGGCGCCTGCGCATCTCGGGCACCGCCCGCGGCGCCGAGCGCATCGTGGAGCTGCCCTGGAAGGCTCTGGCGAGTGCGAGCGGGATGCAATTTCCCGGCTGGCGCGAGCTGTTGCCCGAGTATCTGACCCGGCTCGATGCGGGCACCGGCGCTTTCCAGGCGCTGGTGAACGGGCGCGGCGCCGACGTCGAGCGTGCGGATCTCCAATTCAGCGCGAGCGGCGTCGTGGTGCGTCTCACCGAGAGCCCCAACGCTGTGCTGGATCAGCTGAGCGGGGCGCTTTCGCTGGCGCACACGGCCGATCGATGGATGCTTACCGGACGGCGGCTGAGTGCGGTATCCGCGGGACGCAAGGACCCCGACAGTGAGTTCGAGGCAAGCTGGCGTGAGAACGAGGCGGGCATGCTCGAGCTGCGCGCCGAGGCGAATTACCTGCGGGCGGAGGCGTTGCTGCCCCTGATGGGACTCATGCCGCAGAAGGACATTCGCGAGCGGCTGAGGGACCTCGCGCCGACAGGCGAGTGGTCGGATATGCGCTTGACGCTGGCGCGTGCCTCCGCGAGCGAGGCTTGGCGCTTCGACGCCCGCGCCAAGTTTCGCGACGTCGGCTTCGCGCCGATCGGCCATGCACCCGGGCTGCGCGGCTTGAGCGGTTCGATCCGGGGCACCGAAGCGGCCGGGCATTTGATCATCGATACGCCTTCCGCGATTTACTATTGGCCCGACCAGTTTCCGGACCCCATTGCGCTGCCGGTACTCAAGTCGACGCTCTACTGGAGACGAAATCCGCAGGAGCTGCTGCTGGCGACTTCGGATCTCGAGCTGCGCACGCACGGGGCAAGCCTGCACGGCAAGCTCGCGTGGTCGCAACCCGCCGATGGCAGCTCGCCGGTGCTCACACTGGCGAGCGTCATCGATGACGGCATCGTCGCGGATGCGCCGCTGTACTTTCCTCATCAATTGCTGCCGACTCCCGCGCTGCAATGGCTGGATCGTGCGTTCGTGGCCGGGCATCTGCCCCACGCGACCGCGGTTTTCGCGGGTCCCGTGCGGCACTTTCCATTCCGCGACGGCTCGGGACTCTTTCTCATACGTTTCAATGTCGAGCACGTCACCCTCGATTACCGGCAGGACTGGCCGCGCCTCGAAAATCTCGCGGCGCAGGTCGAGTTCCGCAATCAGGGCATGAGCGCCAAGGTCACGAGTGCACTCGCGGGCTCGGTCAAGGTGGATTCGGCCCAGGTACGGTTCGTCGACTTCAAGAACGGCGAGATGGAGGTGCATGGCGCTGCGCATGGCGATGCCGCCGATGCGCTCGGCTACCTCGCGGCCACGCCGCTCGATGCGCTGGCGGAGAAGGGGTTCTCGAGCGTGCAAGGCACGGGTGCCGTGCGCTGCGACCTGGACCTGTTCTTTCCGTTCAAGCTCTTCGACACGCGGCGCGTGCTGGTGCACGTGGATCTGCAGGATGGGACGTTGAAGCGGCGCGGCGCGAGTGTCGGCGCGACGGGTATCAGCGGCGTCGCCGACATCGACGGCGCCCAGGTCGTGCGCGCCGATTTGCACGGGCAGTTGCTGGGCGGCCCTTTCCAGATGACGGCTCGCCCGCCGCGCAGCCGCGCGAACCTGCGCACTCAGCTGGAATTTCACGGCACGTTGAGCGGCGAGAGTTTGCATGCGGCGCTCGGCTTGCCCGGCGCGGTGGCGATCGGCGGTCAAACGGAGTGGCGCGGGGTGTTGCGCATGGCGCCGGAGCCGGCGCGCGAGCGTTTCCTGCACGTCACTTCGAGCCTCGAGGGGCTCGAGCTGGGACTGCCCGCGCCGCTGTACAAAACAGCGGATGCGTCCCTGCCGGCCACGGTGGATGTGCAATGGCCGGCGTCGACGGTGACGCAGGTGCGGGTGACACTCGAGTCCCTGCTGCGCACCGACGTGACCTTGGATGACAACCCGAGCGGCTTCAAAGTCTCGCGCGCGGCGGTCTGGTTCGGCAGCGGGGACCCCCCCGGGGGCGATGCGGCGGCGTTGACCGTCGGCGGACACATTGACGAGCTCGACCTGGCCGGGTGGCTCAAGCTCACCGCGGGTGCCAAGCCGGACAAGCCGCTGTCGTCGTATTTGCACGCGGCGAAATTCACGCTCGGCCGTGTCGATTATCACGGTGCGTCGCTGCGCGACGTGACGCTCGGCCTCACCACGGAGGACGGCGGCTGGCGCATCGCGTTCGAGGGTCCGAGCGTGAGCGGCCGGATGGCGCTGCCCGGACCGAACGATCCGCAAGCGCCCTGGGACCTCGAGTTCGAGCGGCTGAAATTCGTGGATGCGGATCTGCCGGCGGCTGAGAAGCATCCCGGCGCCTTCGAGAAGCAGCCTGCAATCGATCCGCGCGCGCTGCCCGCGGTCCGGTTCCACGCCGCCGAGCTTGCCTGGGGCGACCGGCAGTTCGGCGAGGTGCGGGCCGCGCTCGACAAGCTCGACGACGGCGTGAGGCTCAAGGAGCTGACTGCAACCAGTGCAAGCTACAGCGCGAACGCCACGGGCGTGTGGCGCGTCAGCGGCAGCCGCCTCAAGGGCCTCATCACGAGCTACGACGTGGGCGAGACCATGAAGCAGCTCGGCTTCGCCGCCGTCCTCGAAGCGAAGAGCGGCAGTTTGGAGTTCGATCTGAACTGGCCCGGCGCCCCGACGGAAGAGGCGTTGTCGGAGGCCGTGGGCCAGGTGCGGGTGTCGCTCGGCAAGGGTCAAATCGTCGGTCTGAAGCCCGGCGCCGGCCGCGTATTGGGGCTGGCGAGCTTCTCCGAGCTGCCGCGGCGCCTGGCGCTCGATTTCAGCGACGTCACCGACAAAGGGTTCGCTTTCGACACCGTCCGCGGGGATTTCGACCTGCGCGACGGCAGCGCCACGACGGATGACGTCGTGGTCAAGGGTCCGGCGGCGGAAATCGGCCTGATCGGGCGAGTCGGCTTGAAAAACAGGGATTACGACCAAACTGCGGTAGTGACGGGCAATGTGAGCAGCACCCTGGCGCTTCCGGCCTTCGCCGCCGGACCGATCGTCGGGGGCGCGGCGCTCTTGTTCACACAGTTGTTCAAACAGCCGCTTAAGGGCCTGGTACGAGGGTATTATCGAATCACCGGTACCTGGGATAATCCCACCGTCGAGCGGATCAAGAGCGCGGACGCCCCCACGGCGGCCGCGGAGGCACCGAAATTATGAGTACAGTAGCTGCGATTCAAATGACCTCGGGGCACAGCGTCGAGGACAACCTCGAGGCGGCCGGCAAGCTGTTGCGCGAGGCGAAGGAGGCGGGCGCGGAACTCGCCTGCCTGCCCGAGAACTTCTCCTTCATCGGGCTGAAAGATGCCGACAAGCTCGCGGTGGCCGAAGCCGACGGCTCGGGCCCCGTGCAGCAATTCTTGAGCGAGACCGCGCGTGCCCTCGGGCTCTGGATCCTCGGCGGCACCACCGTCATCAAGGGCGACTCGGCGCGGCGGGTGTCGAACACCTCGCTGCTCGTGGACGCCCAAGGCAAGCGGGTCGCGCGCTACGACAAGATTCATCTGTTCGACGTCGCAATTCCGGGCCGCAATGAGCAATACCTCGAGTCGACGCACGTCACCCCGGGCCGCAAGGTGGTGGTCGCGGATACCCCGGTGGGCCGGCTCGGGCTGTCGGTGTGCTACGACATGCGTTTTCCGGAGCTGTATCGCGAGCTGGTCGCGCGCGGGGCGCAGTGGCTCGCAATGCCGGCTGCCTTCACGGTGCCGACCGGCCGGGCCCACTGGGAGACTCTGCTGCGAGCCCGCGCCATCGAGAACCTGTGCTATGTGGTGGCGCCGGCGCAGTGGGGAACGCACACGAGCGGCCGCGAAACCTATGGCGACACCTTGATCGTCGATTACTGGGGTCAGGTGGTGTCGCGCCTGCCGAGCGGAATCGGCGTGATCACGGCGCAGTTCGATCTCGCGCGGCTGGCAGAGACGCGGGCGCGATTCCCGGCGCTCGAGAATCGACGGCTCGGCGTGCGCGCCGCTGAGGCGGTGTCCGCATGAGCGCCGTGCCTCTTTTGGACGTGGCGCAGAGGATGATCCTGGAGCCTTCGGGACTGGACGAGAACCGCCTCGCCACCGTGCTCGGCACGGTCATGAGTCGCGGCGTCGACTATGCGGATCTGTACTTTCAGCTGTCGCGCGAGGAGTCGTGGTCGCTCGAGGACGGCATCGTCAAGGACGGCTCGCATAGCATCGAGCAGGGCGTCGGGGTGCGCGCCATCAGCGGCGAGAAAACGGGATTCGCGTACACCGATGAGGTGCTTTTGCCGGCGCTGGTCGAGGCCTCCGATGCGGCGCGGGCCATCGCCCGGAGCGGTGCAAGCAACGCTGTCAAGACTTGGCAGCGCCCGCCGACGCACCGCCTGTATCTGCCCATCGATCCCTTGGAGGCGGTGCGCGATGAGGACAAGGTCGAGTGGTTGATGCGCATCGATCGTGAGACGCGGCGCATCGATCCGCGCGTGAAGCAGGTCATGGCCTCGCTCGCGGCGGTGCACGAGGTCATCTTGATCGCCTCGAGCGACGGCACCTTGACCGCCGACGTGCGGCCGCTGGTGCGGGTCAATGTCTCGGTGATCGTCGAGCAGAATGGACGCCGCGAGCAGGGTTACAGCGGCGGCGGCGGCCGCTTCGGGCTGAACGAGCTTCTCCAGGGTGACGGCCCGTTCGCGCACGCCCGCGAGGCGGTGCGACAGGCGCTCGTGAACCTCGAGGCGGTGGCGGCACCGGCCGGATCCATGCCGGTTGTGCTGGGTGCCGGCTGGCCGGGCATTCTCCTGCACGAAGCCATCGGCCACGGCCTGGAGGGTGACTTCAACCGTAAGGGGACCTCGGCCTTTTCGAACCGCATCGGCGACAAGGTGGCGGCGGACGAGATCACCGTGGTCGACGACGGCACGCTCGACCGGCGCCGCGGTTCTCTGAACGTCGACGACGAGGGAACGCCCACACAGTGCACCGTGCTCATCGAGAACGGCGTGCTCAAGGGATACATTCAGGACAAGCTCAATGCGCGCCTCATGGGCATGGCGCCGACCGGCAACGGCCGGCGCGAGTCGTTCGCGCACATGACTTTGCCGCGCATGACCAACACCTACATGCGCGCCGGCTCCCGGGCTCCCGAGGAGATCATCGCCTCGGTCGAGCGCGGGCTGTACGCGGTGAATTTCGGCGGCGGTCAGGTGGACATCACGTCGGGCAAATTCGTGTTCTCGGCGAGCGAGGCTTACTTGATCGAGAACGGCAAGATCGGTGCGCCGGTGAAGGGCGCGACCCTGATCGGCAATGGTCCCGATGTGCTGACGCGAGTCAGCATGGTGGGCAACGACATGAAGCTCGATGGCGGCGTCGGTACCTGCGGCAAGGAGGGCCAATCGGTGCCGGTGGGCGTCGGCCAGCCCACTCTGCGGATCGATGCTCTGACGGTCGGCGGCACGGGCTGACGGAGATTTTGCTGATGAAGAATTTCCGCGTTTTCGCGGCGGCCCTGTGCCTGATCATCGGCTGCGCCGCGGCGGCGGGTGATTCTTCCGGCCCCGGCAGTGCCGCCGCCCGACTCGGGTTTCCGCCCGACGTGCAGGCGGCCATGGCGAGCATCGATCCGGAGCGGATTCGGGCGCACGTGAAATTTCTCGCCGACGATCTGCTCGAGGGTCGCGGCACCGGAACGCGCGGTGGTGACATCGCAGCGCGCTACATCGCTTCGCAATTCGAGCTCTTCGGGCTGAAGCCTGCCGGGGACGACGGCGGCTATTTGCAACGTGTCGATTTCGAGGGCGTGCAGACTTTGCCCGCGAGCTCGGCGTCGCTCACGCCGGCGCAAGGCGCGCCCATGGACCTCAAGCTCGGCGAGGATTACGTCATCACCAACCAGACGCAGACCGAGGGCGTCGACCTCGATGCGCCGGTGGTGTTCGTCGGCTACGGAATCGAGGCGCCCGAGTACGGCTGGAACGATTTCAAGGGCGTCGACGTGCGCGGCAAGGTCGTGCTGGTCATCGTCAACGAGCCGCCGTCGAGCGATCCGAAGTTCTTTGCCGGCGATGCCATGACCTATTACGGACGCTGGACCTATAAGTTCGAAGAAGCGGCGCGCAAGGGCGCAATCGGTGCGCTCATCATTCACCGCACCGATCTTGCGAGCTACGGCTGGAGCGTGGTGAAGAGCTCTTGGAGCAACGAGCAGGTGTATCTGGCGAACGATCACGACCCGAAGCTCGAGGCGGCGGCGTGGATCCAGCTCGACGTGGCGCGGCGGTTGTTCGCCGCGTCCGGCCTCGACCTCGACCGCATGATCGAGGCCGCGGGGACGCGCAAGTTCAAAGCGCGGGCGCTGCCGGTGCGGTTCAAGGCGCACATCGAGAGCCGGGTGCGCGCGTTCGTCTCCTACAATGTGCTCGGGTTGCTGCCGGGCACCGACCCCGGACCCGCCGCGCAGGCGGTGATGTACACCGCTCATTACGATCACCTCGGCATCAATCCCGCGCTTCCCGGCGACAAGATCTACAACGGCGCCGTGGACAACGGCACGGGCTGCGGGATTGTGCTCGAGCTCGCTCACGCCTTCAGCCGGTCGGCCGCCCGGCCGCCGCACCCGGTGCTGTTCGCGTCCGTCACCGCGGAGGAAAAGGGCCTGCTCGGCTCGAACTATCTCGGCAAGCATCTGCCGATCCCGGCGTCGCAAATCGCACTCGACCTGAATTTCGACGCGGTCCCGCCCATCGGCATGCCGGAGTCGGTGAACGTCACGGGTGCCGAACGCACGACGTTCTTTCCCGTCGTGCAGAGGACCGCGGCTGCCTTCGGCTTCGACATCCAGCCCGATGCCGAGCCCGGCGCCGGCCACTACTACCGGTCGGATCATTTCAGCCTCGCGCGTGCCGGCGTGCCCTCGTTCTCCATCAACACCGCGCTCAAGTTTGCCGGTCACCCGCCCGAATGGGGCAAGGCCCAGCGCGAGGAGTACACCGCCAAGCGCTACCATCAGCCGAGCGATGAATACACGCCGGATATGGATTTCGCCTCGAATGCCGCGCTCGCCAAATTCGGCTTTGCGCTCGGTTGGCAGGCGCTCACCGCCGACCAAATCGTGACTTTCGTGCCGGGCGATGAGTTCGAGGTGAAGCGCCAGGCACGTTAGTCGATCTCGCGGGTGGTGCATGCAATTCGAAGAATGGATCGAGCAGGCGTACTCGCTCGGCGCAAGTGACCTGCATCTCGAGGCCGATACGCCCATCGTCGCGCGGATTCGCGGCGAGCTGCAGACGGTCGGCGCGCACGTGTCGGGCGCAACGCTCGAACAGGTGGCGCGCGACCTGCTCGGCGAGCAGTGGCCGCAGTTCCTCGAGCGCGGCTCGGCGGACCATTCCGAATCCGTCGGCGGGATTCGCCTGCGGGTGAATTTCTTTCGGACCGTGCGCGGGATCGCGGCGGCGATCCGGCTGCTGGCGCCGAGCGTCAAGGACCTGCGCGTGTGCAACCTGCACAGGGATTTGCGCAAGTTCGTCGAGGCCACCAGCGGTCTGGTGATCATCTCGGGGCCCACCGGATCCGGCAAATCGACGACGCTGGCCGCGCTCATCGAGGAACTCAACGCGACTCGCGCCCGGCATATCGTCACGCTGGAAAGTCCCATCGAGTACCTGTTCGCGAACCGCCAGTCCTTCATCCGCCAGCGCGAGATCCCGACCCACTCGCCGAGCTTCGAGCAGGGGATCGTCGATGCCCTGCGCGAGAATCCCGACGTGCTGGTGATCAGCGAGATGCGCACGCCCGAGGTCATGCGGCTCACGCTCAATGCCGCGGAGACCGGCCATCTCGTGCTCGCGACCATGCATTCATCGAACTGCGCCGAAGCCCTGTCGCGCCTGTGCATGTCGTTCCCGTCGGATATTCAGGCGAGCGTGCGGGCACAGCTTGCCGATTGCCTGGTGGCCGTGTGCTGCCAGCGCCTCGAGTTCCTGAGCGCGGCGCGCCTGCACGTGCCTCGCTGCGAGATCCTGCTGCCGACGTCCGGCGCCCGCGGCACCATCCGCAGCGGCAACTTCAGCCAGATCGCCACGGTGCTGCAGTCGGGCGGCGAGGAAGGCATGTGGACCTTCGATCGCTATCAGCGCTGGATGGAGCAGGTGACCGACTGGGTGCGTCCGCCCTCGTCCGCGGCCCTGCGCGCGCAAGGGGAGACGGTGCCGCGTGCCGCGCCGGCGCTGCGCGCCACGGCGCGGCCGGGCCCGGCGCGAGCCCCGGGCCCGCAGCCCGCACCGCCTTCGAGACCCGCCTCGCGGAGCTCCGGGCCGGCTGAGGAGGTCATCGAGGTTCCTGCCGAGGACATGGATCTTGCGGCGCTCGCCGAGCTCGCCAAGAAGGCGATCGAGCGCAAAACCTGAGGATGAAAAGGTCTGAATATATACAGCTTATTAATACCGCTCCTCTTAGTATTCGCACTGGTCTGCCTACTGCCGGAATCGGACTGCCATGGACGCCCTTTATCTACTCATCCTCGTCGGCCTTTACGCGGTCACCCACGCATTGGTCTGGGCGCTTGATCGGCTGAGGAGCGCGCCGTGAGCCCGATGCACGTGCTGGCGGGCCTGCTCGCGCTCGGCCTGTTCGGCTATCTGATGTTCGCGCTGCTCAAGGCGGAGCGATTCTGATGAGCCCCGATACCCGCTTCGTCCTGCTCCTCGTGCTGTTCCTCGGCGTCCTGGTGCTGTGCACGAAGCCGCTCGGCAGCTACATCGCGGACATCATGGAAGGGCGGCCGAACTTCGCGATGCGCCTGGGCGGTCGCTTCGAGGCGCTGATTTACCGAATCTGCGGCATCGAGCCCGGACGCGAAATGGCCTGGAGCGAGTACGCCATCGCGCTGCTGCTGTTCAATGTCCTGGGCGGCGTCCTGCTCTACGCGTTGCTGCGCCTGCAGGCCTTTTTGCCCCTGAATCCGCAGAAGTTTCCCGGCGTCGGCGAGGACACGGCTTTCAATACGGCGGTGAGCTTCATCACCAACACCAATTGGCAGAGCTACTCGGGTGAGTCGGCGCTCGGCTATCTCGCCCAGATGGCGGGTCTGGCCGTACAGAATTTCTTGTCCGCGGCGACCGGCATCGCGGTGGCGATCGCGCTGATCCGCGGCTTTGCACGTCACGGTTCGAAGACCATCGGCAATTTCTGGGTGGATCTCACGCGTTCTACCCTCTACCTGCTCCTGCCGCTGTCCCTGCTGCTGGCCATCGTGTTGGCGAGCCAGGGCGTCGTGCAGAACTTCGCGGCCTACAAAGATGCCGCCACGATCGAGACCTTGACCTATCAGAATCCCAAGACCGATGCCGCGGGTCATCCGATCGTGGATGCGGCGGGCAATCAGGTCACGGAAACGGCGACGACCGGCACGCAGACCCTGCCGATGGGCCCGGTCGCCTCGCAGGAGGCGATCAAGCAGCTCGGCACCAACGGAGGGGGATTCTTCAGCGCGAATTCCGCGCATCCCTATGAGAACCCGACGCCCTTGAGCAACATACTGGCGACGTTCGCGATGTTTCTCATCGCGTTCGCGCTGACCTACACTTTCGGCAAGATGGTCGGAGATGTGCGCCAGGGATGGGTGCTGCTCATCACCATGCTCATCTTGTTCGTGCCGCTGGTGCTGCTCGCGTTCCATGCCGAACAACACGGCAATCCGCTGCTGGCGCGCGACAGCGTCGATCAGATCGCCAGCAGCGTCCAAGCGGGCGGCAATATGGAAGGCAAGGAGACGCGCTTCGGCATCGCCGCCTCGGCGCTCTGGGCCGCGGTCGCGACCGGGACCTCGACCGGAGCCGTCAATACCATGCACGACTCACTCATGCCGCTGGGCGGATTCGTGCCCATGTTCCTCATGCAGCTCGCCGAGATCGCTCCCGGCGGGGTCGGCACGGGCATCTACTCGATCCTGATGTTCGCGGTCCTCGGGGTGTTCATCGCAGGCTTGATGATCGGCCGAACCCCGGAGTATCTGGGCAAGAAAATCGAGACGCTTGAGATGAAGCTCGCTTCCGTGTTCATTCTAACCACGCCTTTCGTGGTGTTGATCGGCACGGCGGTGGCCGTGCTCACCGACGCGGGCAAGGCCGGCGTCTCCAATCCCGGAGCGCACGGTTTCAGCGAGATCCTGTATGCCTTCACCTCCGCGGGCAACAACAACGGCAGCGCATTCAGCGGCCTGTCGGCCGGCACGGTGTTCTACAACGTGTCCCTCGGCCTCGCCATGTTCATCGGCCGATACTGGCCCATCATGGCGGCGCTCGCCATCGCCGGATCGCTCGCGCAGAAAAAGCGCGTGCCCGTGACCGAGGGCACGATGCCGACCCACGGGCCGCTGTTCGTGGCGCTGCTCATCGGCTCGATCTTGCTCATCGGGGTCCTCACCTATGTCCCCGCACTCGCACTGGGGCCGATCGTCGAGCACTTGATGCTCCCGTCCGGCCGTTGAGATACACATGTCGCGTCGTCAACTCCCGCTGTTCGATCGTAATCTCCTCGGGTCCGCGCTGCTCGAGGCCGTGACCAAGCTGGATCCGCGCGTGCAATGGCGCAATCCCGTCATGTTCGTGGTGTACATCGGCACCATCGTCACGGCGCTGCTGTATGTGCAGGCGCTCGCGGGCCACGGCGAGGCGCGCCCCGGCGCGATCCTCGCGATCTGCATCTGGCTGTTGTTCACGGTGTTGTTCGCGAACTTCGCCGAGGCGCTCGCCGAGGGACGCAGCCGTGCGCAGGCCTCGGCGCTACGCGGTATGCGCAATACCGTCATGGCCAAGAAAGTGGTCAAGCCCGGCGAGCAGAAGACGACGCTCGTCAAGGCGGAGGATCTGCGCAAAGGCGATGTCGTCCTGGTGGAATGCCACGATGTCATTCCGGCGGACGGCGAGGTGATCGGCGGCGTCGCCTCGGTCGACGAGAGCGCGATCACGGGTGAATCGGCCCCGGTCATCCGCGAATCGGGCGGCGACTTCTCCTCGGTGACGGGCGGAACCCGTGTGCTGTCCGACTGGATCCTGGTGCGCGTGACGGTGAATCCGGGAGAGACTTTTCTCGATCGCATGATCTCGATGGTGGAGGCCGCCAAGCGCCAAAAGACGCCGAACGAGATCGCGCTCACCATCCTGCTGGTCGCGCTCACCCTGGTGTTCATGATCGTCATCGTGACGCTCCTGCCGTTCTCGCAGTTTGCGGTCGAGGTGAGCAAGACGGGCACACCCGTGACGCTCACTGCGCTGATCGCGCTGCTGGTATGCCTCATCCCGACGACCATCGGCGGCCTCTTGTCGGCGATCGGCGTCGCGGGCATGAGCCGCATGATGCAGGCGAACGTCATCGCCACCTCGGGCCGCGCCGTCGAGGCCGCCGGCGACGTCGACGTGCTGCTCCTCGACAAGACCGGCACCATCACGCTCGGCAACCGGCAGGCCTCGCAGTTCCTGCCCGCGCCCGGCGTGACCGAGCAACAGCTCGCCGACGCGGCGCAGCTCGCGTCGCTCGCGGATGAAACGCCCGAGGGACGCAGCATCGTCGTGCTCGCGAAACAGCGCTTCAACCTGCGCGAGCGGGATCTGGGTGCGCTCGGTGCGCGCTTCGTGCCGTTCTCCGCCGTCACGCGCATGAGCGGGGTCGACATCGGCGATCGCCAGATCCGCAAAGGCGCGCCGAATACCATCATCAAGTACGTCGAGACGCTCGGCGCGCAGTGTCCCGTCTCGGTCGAGGAAGCGGTGCAGCGTGTCGCGCGCCAAGGCAGCACGCCGCTGGTGGTCGCGGAAGGCCCGCGCGTGCTCGGCGTCATCGAGCTCAAGGACATCGTCAAGGGCGGCATCAAGGAGCGATTCGCCGACCTGCGGCACATGGGCATCAAGACCATCATGATCACCGGCGATAACCGTCTGACGGCGGCGGCGATCGCGGCCGAGGCGGGCGTCGACGACTTTCTCGCCGAGGCAACGCCGGAGGCGAAGCTCAAGCTCATCCGCGAGCACCAGTCGCAAGGACGCCTGGTGGCCATGACCGGCGACGGCACCAACGACGCGCCGGCGCTCGCGCAGTCGGACGTCGCGGTCGCGATGAACACCGGCACGCAGGCGGCCAAAGAGGCCGGCAACATGGTCGACCTCGACTCCAATCCGACGAAGCTCATCGAGATCGTCGAGACCGGCAAGCAGATGCTGATGACGCGCGGTGCGCTGACGACTTTTTCCATTGCGAACGACGTCGCCAAGTACTTCGCCATCATTCCGGCGGCATTCGCGAGCACCTATCCCGAGCTCGCCGCGCTCAACATCATGCATCTCGGGCAGAGCACCGCTGTGCTGTCGGCCGTGATCTTCAACGCGCTGATCATCGTCTTGCTCATCCCTCTCGCCATCAAGGGGGTGAAATACCGCCCGCTCGGTGCAGGACCGTTGCTGCGGCGGAACCTGCTGATATACGGCCTCGGCGGCATCGTCGTGCCCTTCCCGGGGATCAAGCTGATCGACATGCTGCTGGCGGCGCTGCCCGGCTGGGCCTGACCGGCCGTGCCTAGCCAGCCGCGCCTGAAAGGACGACCCCAATGCTCATGCGCCTGACTCGACCTGCGATTTCTCTTCTCATCGTCATGACGCTGCTGGTGGGAGTGCTTTACCCGCTCGTCGTCACACTCGTCGCGAAGGTGGCTTTCCGCAGCGAGGCGGACGGCAGCCTCATCTACCGGGACGGAAAGCTCGTCGGATCGACGCTCATCGGCCAGAGCTTCTCGGACCCCAAGCACTTCTGGGGCAGGCCCTCCGCGACCACGCCGCAACCGTACAATGCGCTCAGCTCCTCGGGATCGAATCTCGGTCCTTTGAATCCGGCGCTGCGCAAGCACGTCGAGGATAACGTCAAGGCGCTGCGGGCCGCCGATCCCGGCAACCGCCAGCCGGTCCCGGTCGATCTGGTGACCGCATCGGCGAGCGGTCTCGATCCGCATATCACGCCCGCGGCCGCTTACTATCAGGCCGCGCGTATTGCCCGGGCGCGAAGCTTACCCCTCGAGCAAGTCAATGCCCTCATCGCGGCCCACGAGGAGCGCGCCACCCTCGGTGTCTTCGGCGAGCGCCGCGTCAACGTGCTCGAGCTCAATCTGGCGCTCGATCGGCTGCATTGACAGCGACGCGGTCCGGGCGGAATCTGCGTATCAGCCATGGCCGAGACTGAGCGCGGAGACCCCGATCAACTGCTGGCCGACGTCCAGCGGCAAGAGGCCCGGGCGCGGCGCGGGCGGTTGCGCATTTTCTTCGGGGCCTCGGCGGGCGTCGGCAAGACTTACTCCATGCTCGAGGCTGCGCGCGCGGCACTCGCCGGCGGCGCGGATATCGTCGTGGGGTATGTCGAGCCGCACGGGCGCGCGGAGACGGAAGGTCTGCTCGTGGGCCTCCCGCAGCTGCCCTTCCTGCCGGTGCGTTACCGCGGCATCGTGCGCCGCGAGTTCGATCTCGACGCGGCGCTCAAGCGTGCCCCCGCGATCGTCCTGGTCGATGAGCTCGCGCACTCCAACCTGACCGAAGGCGAGCCGCTGCCGCGCCACGCCAAGCGCTGGCAAGACGTCGAGGAGCTGCTCGACGCGGGCATCAGCGTGTGGACGACCCTCAATGTTCAACATCTCGAAAGCCTGAACGACGTGGTGGCCGGGATCACCGGCGTACGTCAGCAGGAAACGCTGCCCGACCGCATCTTCGACGAGGCGGACGAGGTGGAGCTCATCGACTTGCCGCCGGACGATCTGCTGGAGCGGCTGAAAGCCGGCAAGGTGTATGCGGCCGCGCAAGTGAGCAAGGCGACGGAGGGCTTCTTCCGCGTCCCGAACCTGCTCGCCCTGCGCGAGCTGGCGCTGCGTCGAACGGCCGACCGCGTGGACGCCGCGGCGCTCGAGTTTGCCGGACAGGCCCCCACCTCACGCCCCTGGCTGGCGCGTGACCGCTTCCTGATCGCGGTTACGCCGGATGGGCAGGCGGAGGAGCTCGTACGCATCGGCAAGCGTTTCGCCGACGCGCTCGATGCCGAGTGGATCGTGGTATCGGTCGAGACGCCGCAGCTGCTGAAGCTCTCCGAAGTCGAGCGCAATCGTCGCATCGACGTGCTGCAGCTGGCCGAGTCGCTGGGCGCCGAGACCGTCACCATCGACGGGGCGTCGGCCGCCGATGCGTTGCTCGAGTATGCCGGTCTGCGCAACGTCACCCGCATCGTGACCGGGGAGGCGAAGCGTACGGGCTGGCGCGCGTGGCTGCGGCGCTCGACCACCACCGAGCTCGTGCGCCGCGGGCGCGGCTTCGACATCTCCGTGATCTCGCGCCGCGACACGCGCACCCCGGAGGTAACGGACAAACGCCTCGCCGCGCGAGTCGCGCCGCGCGAGATCAACTGGCAGCGCTACTGGGCGGCGCTCGCCATCTGCGCCTGCTGTACGGCCGCGGCGGCCGTCATGTACCCCTATTTCGCCCTGACCAATCTCGTGATGGTGTATCTGCTGGGCGCCACGGTGGCGGCCCTGCGGCTCGGCAGGGGGCCGGCGAGCTTCACGGCGGCCGCGAACGTGATCGCCCTGGATTTTTGCTTCGTGCCGCCGCGGTTCACGTTCGCGGTCAGCAATCTGGAATACCTCGTGACCTTCGTCGTCATGCTCGTTCTCGCGCTGGTCATCGCCAATCTGGTGGCGAACGTTCGCGCCCAGACACGGGTTGCAGGTGCGCGCGAGCGGCGCACCTCGCTCCTCTATGCCATGAGCCGGGAGCTCGCCGCGACGCGCGCCTTCGACAATCTGGCGCGCGTCGCCGTCAAGCACGTCGCCGAGACCTTCTCCGGACGCGCTGCCGTGCTGTTGCCGGACTCGCGGGGCCGCTTGCAGGGCCCGAGGATGACCGACCCGGCGACGCTCCAGGGACCGGACCTATCGGTCGCCCAATGGGTGTTCGACCATGGCCGGCCCGCCGGGCTCGGCACCGATACCCTGCCGGCCGCCACCGCGCAGTACTTGCCGCTCAACGCCACACAGAAAACGCTGGGCGTGCTGGCCGTGCAGCCGACTCAGCGCCGCCGCCTGCTGCTGCCCGAACAGCGCCATCTGCTGGAGACGTTCGCCGGCCAGATCGCGCTCGCCATCGAGCGCGCGGAGCGCTCCGACGAGGCCGAGGCGGCGCGCGTCGCCGTGGAGACCGAGAGCCTGCGCAATTCGCTGCTTGCCTCCATTTCGCACGACCTGCGCACGCCCCTGGCGGCGATCATGGCGGCGAGCCACGCGCTCAACGACCCGAAGATGCTGCCGGACGCCGAAACCCGCGGGCGCCTCGCGCGCATCGTCGAGAACACCGCGCAGGAGATTTCCGAGCTCGTCTCCAACGTGCTCGACCTGATGAGCTTTCAGTTCGGCGAGGTGCATCTCAACCGCGACGCGCACTCGGTGGAGGCCCTCATCGAGAGCGCGCTTGCACGGCTCGAGGGACGCCTCGCCCAGCATCCGGTAGAGCTCGCGCTGCCTTCCGATCTGCCGCTGGTGGACGTCGACGCACCGCTGGTCACGCGCGCGCTGGTCAACATCCTGGAGAACGCCGCCAAGCACACGCCCCCGGGAACCCGCATCACGATCTGCGCCGGCCTCGAGAGCGACGCCGTGCGGCTGGTGATCGACGACAGCGGCCCCGGATTGCCGCCCGGACCGCCGGAGCAGCTATTCGCGAAGTTCGAGCGTGGTAAGAACGAGGCCGACGTGGGCGGCGCGGGCCTCGGGCTGGCGATCTGCAAGGCCATCATCGAGGCGCACGGCGGGCGCATCACGGCGGCACAGCGGCCGGGCGGCGGTGCCCGCTTCACGGTCACCCTGCCGCTGAGAGCTTCGCGTTAGCCTCCTGGAATGGTTGGTACGGCATACTACCGCCGATGCGCTTGCCGTTGGGAGACGTGGCGATGGACGAAACGACGCATACCGGAGGCTGCCTGTGCGGCGGCGTTCGCTACCAGGTTCGCGGGGAGTTGCGCGGCGTGATCGCCTGCCACTGCTCGCAATGCCGGCGCACCAGCGGCCATCATTCCGCCATGACCAGCGCGCCCGATGAGCGGCTGTGCGTGACCCGCCGAGACGCTCGTCTGGTATCGCTCCTCGGCGAGTGCCGAGCGCGGATTTTGCCGGGTGTGCGGCAGCAATTTATTTTGGCGGCCGCACGCGCAGAACCGCACCTCGATCGCTGCAGGCACGCTCGATGCGCCCACGGGCATCGCGATCGAGCGGCACATATTCGTCGCCGAGAAATCCGATTACTACGAGATCGCGGACGCGCTGCCGAAAATGGCCGGATGGGATTGATCGGCGCGGCGGCTCTCCGCAAGCGGATTTCTGCATGGAAATCCGTGCGCATCCGATGGTTTCGCGACCTTCGCTGCGCCGCGAACATTATGGCAAAGATGATTTCGTCGCTCGATGGCGACGAGTTTTGCTGAAGCCGCGAATGACGTCCAATAGCGTGCAGCGCGTCGCATCTCGCCCCGCGCCGCAATCGATACGCTGGCTCCAGTTTCAAAACCTCGACGGAGTTTCCATGATCGACAAGTCAATGACAGGCTCATATCAGATCAATCTGCCGAAGGATCTCCTCTCCGAAGCGAGGAAACAGCCGAAGCCGAAGAAAGAGCATCTCAAAGTCGAAGGCTGGCGCAGCTCGTGGCTGACGCGAGTCTCGGAGATGTTGATCGGCAAGGACTAGCCTCGCCGGCCAGGCCGGACCGCCGCGCGGCGCCGCCCGAAGACCGGGTGTGCGCGGCCGGCGCCTGTAAGTCTGTGATTACCTGAAGATATAAGTCAAATCGGCTGTCTGTGTGCGGCGCGACGGGTTTAACATCTCCGCGGAGATCAAACCTATGCGCCTGTCCAAGCCGCTCTACGAGTCCTTGCCGCTGCTTTACGTGGTGATCGGCACGGCGGCCATCGTGATCGCCTATTTCGAGCCGCAGCGCATCCGCTCGATCGTCGCCTTCGTCATCGGATTGCTCGCCGCCATCGCGGCGCTGACCATCTTCCTGCACCGCCAGGATCGGCGCGCGCTGAGCCGCGAGTACCGGGGCGACAGCCTGGACATTCGGCGCAGCTGAAGGCGCTCAATTCCGCTTATCGGATTCCTGCTCCGCCGTCTCGAGGGAGTGGCGATTGCGCGGCGCTCGCTCGTCGATGTACATGATCTCGTGCTGGCCGACGACCACGACATCGCCGTCGTTGAGATTGTGCCGGCGCACGCGCTTTGATTTCACGAAAATGCCGTTGGTGCTGTTCAAGTCCTCGATCACGCACGAGTCCGGCTGAGTCACGATCTGGCAGTGATGACGGCTGATGAATTTGCTGTCGATCTGCAGGTCGTTGTCCGGGGTGCGGCCGATGACGAGCCTGCCCGGCTTGAGCTCGCGCTCGAGAACGGTGGCGCCGCCGCTCGCGAGCAAAATGCGGCCGACCGTCTGTCCGGTTTCCGGGGCGGCCGCGCCCCCGTCCATTTGCAACGACTGCATGCGATTGGTGCGGGCGTTGAACTCGACCCACTGCAATTCGCGCAACGCGGCCGTGATGTCCTCTTCCGTGACGACGTCGCTTTCGCGGCCGAACGCCGACATCATCGCCGTGTCGCAGAGCGTGTTGACCAGGCGGGGCACTCCGCCGGTGTAGCGGTAGATCGTCGGGTAGGTATCCTCGGCGAAAATACGCCGGCCCTCCGCGCCCGCGACCTCGAGCCGATGATCGATATAGGAGATCGTCTCGGCGTTCGACAGCGCGGACAGGTGAAAACGCAGGCGCACGCGTTGCACGAGCTGAATCAAGTCCCTTGAATTGAGCTTGTCGTTGAGCTCGGGCTGTCCCGCGAGGATGATGCGCATGACCTTTTCCTTGGTCGTCTCGATGCCCGAAAGCATGCGAATCTCCTCGAGCACCTTGTAGCTCAAGTTCTGCGCCTCATCGATGATCAACACCACCTTGCGGCCGGCGACGTGTTGCTCGGTCAGAAATTGATTGAGCGTCGCCAGCACCTCGGGTTTTTTCATGTCGAACGGGGTGAAGCCGAACTGCACGAGCACGGTCTGCAGGAACGCGGTGGGGGAGAGCTGCGTCTGATTGATTTGCGCGACCACGACTTCCGGCTCGAGCTCGCGCAAGAACGTCTCGATCAGCGTGGTCTTGCCCGCCCCGATCTCGCCCGTGATCACCACGAAGCCATCGGTGAACCAGATGGTCGACTCCATGTACGCCTTGGCGCGCGCATGCTGCTTGCTGAGGTACAAGAACTGCGGGTCCGGACTCAAGCGGAAGGGGAGCTCGTGCAGTTTGAACAGTTCTAGGTACATTTCGCAGCCAGTCTTCGGGAGTGGGTGAAATCTCTCGCTTCAGGACCAACTCACCCATTTTAGTGCATTCGCAAGCGCCCGGTCGCGCTCGGCCGGCTTCGCTCTCAGAATTGTGCAATGGCCGAGTTTTCGGCCGGGACGGGGCTCTTTGCCATAATCGTGGAACGCCAGCCCCTCGATGGCCAACAACCGCTCCCGGCTGGGCATCTGTCCGAGAAAGTTGATCATCGCCGTGTGTCCGAGGGGCCGGGTGCTGCCCAGCGGCAGGCCGCAGATGGCACGCAGATGGTTCTCGAACTGGCTGGTCACGCAGCCCTCGATGGTCCAATGCCCCGAGTTGTGCACGCGCGGCGCCATCTCGTTCGCGACCAAGCGCCCCTGCACGACGAAGAATTCGATGGCGAGCACGCCGATGTACCCGAGCGCGCTCATGACGCGCTTCATATAGGTCCGGGCGGTGCGCTCGAGCTTCGCGCCGGCGTAGGGCGCGACTCCATAGCGCAGGATGCCGCCGGCGTGTGAATTGGCCGACAGGGGGTAATGCACGATGTCCCCGGCGACGGACCGAGCGGCGATCAGCGATACCTCGCGCGAGAAGCGCTGCAGCTTCTCGTAGATCAGACCCTCGCCGCCGATGAGCGCCCACGCCGCGTCCAAGTCCGCGCGGCGCTCGATCCGGCACTGCCCCTTGCCGTCATATCCGAGGCGTCGGGTCTTCAAAATTCCCGGCGTCCCGAGCTTCGTAACGGCGCGCGCGAGGTCCTCCGGCGTATCCACCGCGGCATGCTCGGCGACCGGAATTTTCAGGCGCCGGAACAACGCCTTTTCGTGCAGGCGATCTTGGGAAACCTCGAGCGCGGCGCGCGGCGGACGAATGGCCGTCAGCTTTGCAAGCGGTGCGAGCGCCTTGCCCGAGATGTTCTCCCAATCGAAGGTCAACACGTCGCTCCTCTCGGCGAGTTGCTCGAGGAGCGCGGTGTCCTCGAGCGGGCCGAGCAAACTCGGCGCCACTTGAGCGCCGGGAGAGTCCGCACTTCGATCGAGGAACGTGCAGCGAATACCGAGAGGGTACCCGGCGAGCGCCAGCATGCGCCCCAGCTGTCCCGCTCCGACGATACCGACGCGTGGTAGTTTCAAGGCTGCCGCGGATCGGGCTTGCTGAGCACCGCGGCGGTTTGCGCCATGCGGAAGGCATCGAGCGCGAGACGCACTTCCGCGGATTCGTTCGCAATGATGGCGACGGCGAACAGCGCGGCATTGCGGGCACCCGCCGTGCCGATGGCGAAGGTGGCCACGGGAATTCCGCTCGGCATCTGTGCGATCGAGAGGAGCGAGTCGATACCCCCGAGCGTCTTCGTCAGCACGGGCACGCCCAGCACCGGCACGGTGGTCTTGGCCGCCGTCATCCCCGGCAGGTGAGCGGCACCGCCCGCGCCCGCAATGATGGCCTTCAGACCGCGCTCGCGCGCCGAGGCGGCATATTCGAACAACAAATCGGGCGTGCGATGCGCGGAGATGACGCGCACCTCATGCGCGATCGACAGGGATTCGAGGGTATCGGCGGCCGCCTGCATTGTTTCCCAGTCGGACGACGATCCCATGATGATGCCGACGCGGGCTTTCATGGGGGGCAGTCTAGCAAAGCTTACCCGAGCAACTGCCGAAGAAACGCAAAAAGCTCACGGGCGCCGGCCGGCGGCCGCTGTTCCAGCCGCTCCCGTCCCGCTTTTTCCAAGATTCTGGCGAGCGTCGCGCGATCTGCCTGCGGATATTCCTCGCACAGCAAGGGCAACGCAGTCTCGGGCTCGGAGAGCAGCCGGTCGCGCCAGCGCTCGATCTGCTGGAAATGCCTGATCTCCGAGTCGTGCCGTTGCTTGCGCTCCGCGAGCTTGGCGAGCACCGGCTCGGGATCGATCTGGCGCATCAACTTGCCGATGTATTGACGCTGCCGCACCTGGGCGCCGTGGGACGGCAGCCGACGCAAATCGCGCAGTGCCACAAACAGCTTTTCCGGCAGGTCGAGCGCCGCCATCTCCTGTTCGGGCAGGGCGGAAAGCTGCACGCCGAGCTCCTGCAAGGAGGCGGCCTCGCGCTTGCGCGCGCTCTTGCTGAGGCGCTCCGCCTCGGCGTCGCCGGTCTCCTCGGGTCCGCTGTGGGCAACCATATGCGACATGCTACCACCTCTGTGGCCGGGCGAATTACAGGCTAGAATCCGGGGAAAGTTATTGCGGAGAACTTGATGGCTATCGCGCCCGCCGACCCCGTGCGTCGCCTCACCCTGGGCGATCTGGAATCGATCATCGAGCGTGCTCTCGACGAGGCGCGCGCGCGGGGAGCCACGCAGGCTGAGGCCGCGGTGAGCCAGGATAGCGGCCTTTCCGTGGGCGTGCGCCTGGGCGAGGTCGAAACGCTGGAGCATCAGCGCGACCGCAGCATGGGGATCACCGTGTACTTCGGCCATCGCAAGGGGTCGGCGAGCACGGCGGATTTCTCGCCGGAGGCGGTCGGCGCGACGGTGGCGAAGGCTTGCAGCATCGCGCGCTTCACCGCGGAAGATGCCTGCTCGGGCCTGGCCGAGCCCGAGCTCATGGCGCGCTCGCCGCCTGACCTCGAGCTCTATCATCCCTGGAGCCTCAGCGCCGAGCATGCCATCGAGATCGCCAAGAGTTGCGAGGCGGCGGCGCTCGGGTTCGATGCGCGCATCAACAACTCGGAGGGTGCCTCCGTCGCCACCCACCAGGGACTGCACGTCTACGGCAACACGCACGGTTTCATCGGGGGCTATCCCACGACCTCGCACACGGTGAGCTGCGTGGTGCTCGCGGGCACGGGCGAGGACATGCAGCGCGACTATTGGTACTCGACCTCGCGCGACTGGCAGGAGCTCGAGGATGCGCAGGCCATCGGCCGTGAAAGCGCGCGGCGCACGCTCGCCCGTGTCGGTCCGCGCAAGCTCTCCACGCGGCGCGCCGGGGTGCTTTATCTGCCGGAGATGGCGCGCGGCCTGATCGGGCATTTCACCGGGGCGATCCGCGGCAGCAGCCAATATCGCCAGTCCTCGTTCCTGTTGAACGCCGCCGGCGAGCAGGTGTTTCCCGCAGGGTTCTCGATCGCCGAGCGTCCGCACATTCACAAGGCCATGGGCAGTGCGCCCTTCGACGAGGAAGGCGTCGCGACGCACGATCGTGAGCTCGTCACCGACGGGGTCCTCACCGGCTATATCCTCTCGAGCTATTCGGCTCGCAAGCTCGGGCTCAAGACCACCGGCAATGCCGGGGGGGCGCACAATCTGGTGGTCGCGCCGACGGCGACCGGGGGACGCGAGGCGATGCTCGCGCGGCTCGGCACGGGGCTGCTGATCACCGAGCTCATGGGTCAGGGGGTGAACGGCGTGACCGGCGATTACTCGCGCGGAGCGGCCGGCTTCTGGGTGGAGAACGGCGCGATCCAATATCCGGTGGCCGAGATCACCATCGCCGGAAACTTGCGCGACATGTTGAAGGACATCGTCGCGGTCGGCGACGACGTCGATACGCGTGGCGGCATTCGCGTCGGATCGGTGTTGATCCGCGAGATGACCATCGCGGGAGAGTGACGGGGGCGCCGAGCCGGGGGCGCCGAGCCGGGGGCGCCGAGCCGGGGGCGCCAGCCCGGGGCGCGCAGCCGGGCTCAAATACCGCCGATGAAATCCGCGAGCGATCGGTCACCGAGGTCGCGGTGCACGGTCGCATCGATGCGTGCGATGAGCTCCCGCGCCTGCGGGACCGCGTGCCCGATCAGCATCGCGCGGCCCTGCTGCGGCCGGCGCAACGCCTCGATGATGTCGGAGACCTTGATGCTGTGCGGATCACGCCCGGGCACGAAGTAGTCCTTCTCGGTCGCGACCAGCAGCTTCGCCTGCTCCAGGCCGGCGAGCACCGGCGCGAGCGCGGCGCCCGGGAGATCGAGCGCGTCGGCGAGGCGCGCCGCATTCCAGTCCTTCGCGCCGCCCTGATAGTCGCGTCCAACCAGAAACATCACGGATACACCGATGCTTTCGTGCGCGTTCGCATCGAGCGCGAGCGTGGCATGCCCATGCGGGAGGTACTGAGGGAACTGCACGTAGAAGGCGAGCGTCGCGCCGAGCAATAAAATCAGCCAGCTCAAATACACCCAGATGAGCGTGGACAGCACGATCGCGAACCCCGAGTAGACGACGACGAGCGACGAGGAGGAGACGAGGATCGAGGTGAATATCTTGCCGACGAGCGCCCAGACCACGCCTGCGGTCACGCCGCCGATGAGGGCGGCGCGCGCCTCGACGCGGATGTTCGGAATGAACATATACATGAATACGAACACCACCGAGACGATCACATAGGGCACCACTCCGGCGATACCGGTCAGCACCCAGGCCAGCGGGGCGATGGAATCGAGCCAGCGCGCCGTGGGGCTGTGCAGGGCGGAGCCGAGCAGTCCCAGCGCGACGGCGAGCAGAATCGGGCCCGCAATCATCACGCTCAGGTACTCGGCGAAGCGGCGCGCGAAATTGCGCGCGTGCTGCACGCGCCAGACGAAGTTGAAACTGGTCTCCACCTTTTGAATGGTGGTGACCACGGTATAGGTGAGGAACAGGAGCCCGAGCGAGCCGAGCACATCGCCGCGCATGTTGCCCACGAACTCGAGCAGCGACTCGGTCAGCTGATTGGAGGCTTCACCGAGCGGGCGGAAGAACTGATGCAGAAGGAAATGCAGGTCCGAGCGGGCGCCGATGCCTTTCAGGATCGCGAAGCTGAAAACCATCAGCGGCACGAGCGAGAGGAGCGTCGTGTAGGCGAGGCTCATGGCCCGCACCGCGATCTCGCCCTGCAGCCAGTCGCGCACGATGGCGACGGGATAACGCAGCAGGCGCAGCACCGGTCCCCAGGGGGGTCCCATGGTGCGCGACCTTTGGAACAATCCGTCTTCGAGACGTTCCAGCGCGGTGGGCATGATCCGGGCGCTCAGCTGGTCAGTAGCTTGAGCGCCTTGCGATAGTTGTCGCTGGTGCGCGCGATGATGTCCGCCGGCAGGTGCGGCGCGGGCGGCTTCTTGTTCCAGTGGAGCGATTCGAGATAGTCGCGCACGAACTGCTTGTCGAAGCTCGGCGGACTGATCCCGGGGCGATAGGAAGCGACGGGCCAGAATCGCGAGGAGTCCGGCGTGAGCACCTCGTCGATGAGCAGCAAATTTCCGGCCGGGTCGATTCCGAACTCGAATTTCGTGTCGGCGATGATGATGTCGCGCGCGCGAGCATGCTCCGCGGCGAGGGCGTAGACGGCGAGTGCGATGCGCCGGACGGCGGTCGCCTGCTCGCGGCCCACCAGGCCCACGATCGCCTCGAAATCGATGTTCTCGTCGTGCTGCCCGGCGGGCGCCTTCGAGGCGGGTGTGAATATCGGCTCGGGCAGCGCATCCGCCATGCCGAGTCCGGGCGGCAGATCGATACCGCACACCGCACCGTGCTGCCTGTAATCCTTGTATCCCGAGCCGATCAGATAGCCGCGCACCACGGCCTCGATGGGCAGCGCCTTGAGCTTCTTGACCACCATCGAGCGCCCCTCGAGCTGCGCCCGCTCATCGGAATCTTGCACGATGTCCTCGACCTTGAGAGTCGTCAGATGGTTCGGCACCAGTGCGCGCGTCTTCTCGAACCAGAACTCGGAGATCTTGGTGAGCACGTGGCCCTTGGACGGGATGGGATCGGGCAGCACGACGTCGAACGCCGACAGCCGATCGGTCGTGACGATGAGCAGATGATCGGCATCGACATCGTAAATGTCCCGCACCTTGCCCTGATGAATTTTGCGCAGGCTTCGGATGCGGCTCTCGAATAACGGCGTGGGTTGCGACGAGTGGTCCATGCGTACCGCCGTGCGGCTGCTACCATTGTGGGGGACGGTCGGCGATTGTCGCGTTGCGCGGCGCATAGGTCAACGAATGGCTTGGAAAGGAACTGTTTTCGGGGCGCTGGTCGGCCTGCTGCTCACCCGCTCGGTCACCGGCGCGGTGGTTGGCGCCCTCATCGGCGTGCTGTTCGATCAGAGCGTCGGACTCGGCTATTCGTTTCCCGGCTCGCGGCCCGCCGCCTCGGTCTCGGAGGTATTCTTTCGGACCACTTTCGAGATCATGGGCCACGTCGCCAAGTCCGACGGGCGCGTGTCGGAGGCGGAAATCGACGCGGCGCGGCGGCTCATGCAGGAGTTGCGCCTGGGGCCGAACGAGATCGGCGCCGCGATCGAGTGTTTTCGCATGGGAAAATCGCCCACGTACGATGCGGGTTTGCGCATCGAGCAATTGCGCGAGGCCTGCGGTTTGCGCTTCGACCTGCTGGCCGCATTCATCGAGCTGCAGCTGCGCGCGGCGCTCGCCGGCAACGGAATTTCCCCGCCGGCGCGGCGGATCCTGATGCGCGCCGCGGAGCGCCTCGGCATGTCGCAACTGGAGTTTGCCCGCATGGAGGCCGCGGTGCGCGCCCGCTACAGCGGCGCGAAAGCAGGCGGGCGGCCGCAACGGCCGCTGTCCGAATCCTATGCCGAGCTCGAGGTAGGCGACGCTGCGAGCGATGCGGAAGTGACCAAGGCCTACCGTCGACAGATGAGCCGTCATCACCCGGACAAGCTCGTCGCGAATGGGCTGCCCGAATCGATGGCGGAGTGGGCTAAGGAGAAGACGCAGCGCATCCAGGAGTCCTACGAGGCAATACGTGCGGCGCGCGGCATGCGTTGATAAAGTGGCGGTATGGCAATCCTCATCGCACCGTCCATCCTGTCCGCCGATTTTGCCCGCCTCGGGGAGGAGGTGAATGCCGTGCTCGCCGCGGGCGCGGATTGGATTCACTTCGACGTGATGGATAATCATTACGTGCCGAATCTCACCGTCGGGCCGATGGTATGCGAGGCGCTGCGCAAGGCGGGCGTCACGGCCACCATCGACGTTCACTTGATGGTCACGCCGGTCGATGCGCTGGCCGCGGATTTCGCGAGCGCAGGTGCCTCGCGCATCAGCTTTCATCCCGAAGCGACCCAGCATGTGGACCGGACGATCGAGCACATCCGCGATTCCGGCTGCGCGCCGGGCCTGGTGTTCAATCCCGCCACCTCGCTCGACTGGCTGGATTACGTCATCGACAAAATCGACACCATTCTGGTGATGTCGGTGAATCCGGGGTTCGGCGGACAGAAGTTCATCCCACAGAGTCTCGGCAAGCTCGCCGAGGCGCGTGCGCGCATCGAGGCGAGCGGGCGGGATATCCGCCTGGAAATCGATGGCGGCGTGAAGGTCGATAACGCCGCGGAGATCGCGCGTGCCGGCGCGGATACTTTGGTCGCGGGCTCCGCCGTCTTCGGCAGCTCCGACTACGCCGCCACGATTCGCTCGCTACGAGCGCAGGCGGAACTCGGTCAGCGCGGTAGACCCGGCCGCTGACGCCTGCGCGGCGCCGGCCGCGTGCTATTCGTCCTCGTCCTCGTCGTCGTCCTCATCTTCGTCTTCCTCGTGCTGCTCGACGCGAGGCGTCTTGCCGACGGCCGAGCCTGCGCCGGCCTTCACCGGAACGATGAGCGGACGCGTCTTCACCTTCGGACGCGCATTGAACACCACGATGGTCTTGCCGGTGGCGCGCAGCAGCCCCTGCTCCTCCAGCACTTTCAGCACGCGGCCGGCCATCTCGCGGGAGCAGCCGACCAGGCGCGACAATTCCTGTCGGCTTACCTTGATCTGCATGCCCTCCGGATGGGTCATCGCGTCGGGTTCGCCGCAGAGATCCATGATTGCGTGCGCGACGCGGCCGGTGACGTCGACGAAGGCCAGGTCGCCGAGCTTGCGGTTGGTGCGGTCGAGACGGGTTGCGAGCTGGGTGGCCAGCTCGAAAATCAGTCCGGGACTCTCGGCGGCGATTTGCCGGAAGCGCGGGTAGGTCATTTCCGCAAGCTCGGATTGCTGACGGGTTCGCACCCAAGCGCTACGGGTCGGCTGCTCGTAGAACAAGCCCATTTCGCCGAAGAACTGGCCCTTGTTGAGGTAGGCGAGCACCATCTCGTTGCCGTCCTCGTCCTCGATCATGACCTCGACCGAGCCCGAGATGATGTAGTAGAGAATGTCCGGCAGGTCGCCCGCGTGGATGATCACGGTTTTGGAGGGGACTGTCCGAATACGGCAGTAGCTCAAGAAACGATTGATCGCAGGGATATCGCTTAAGGCTTTTGCCACTTCTTCCATGGTCTCTCCCAAATCTGATGGTCGTGAAAACGCCCGTTCTGGCGCCATCTTTTATTACATAAGTACCGGAATCGCAAGCAGTAAGTCATAGCCAGTACGATCCGCGAGTCATCAAGCGCGACGTCAGGCGCATGGCTGCCTTCACCCAGCCGGGTAGCGTCGCCGCACCGAGCGTCTCGGCCTTCGCGCCGTGCTCGATCTCGTCGTGTTGCATTTGCTCGAGGATGGCCCGGCTGCGACCGTCGGCCGCCGGCAATCGATTCAGGTGGTCTTGGAGGTGCGATTCGACCTGCCGCTCGGTCTCGCTCAAGAACCCGAGGCTGGTGCGGTCGCCGAGGGCGCCTGCGAGCGAGCCAATCAGAAAAGACCCGGTGTACCACAGCGGATTCAGCAGACTCACGCGTCCGCCGAGCTCGGCGATGCGCTCTTCGCACCAGGCCAGGTGATCGATCTCCTCGGCGGCGGCCTGGCTCATCGCCGTGGCGGCTTCCGCATTGCGGGCGGTGAGGGCCTGCCCGCGGTACAGCGCCTGAGCCGCAACCTCGCCGGCGTGGTTCACGCGCATGAGCCGGGCAGATCGGCGCCGGTCGGCCTCCTCGAGCACGAACTCGCCGCGGGAAGCCCCCGGAGCCCCCGGTAGCGCCCGAGCGGCCCGTGCAGGGCCTCCTAACACATTGATTGCCTTACCGATTTCCCCTAGAAGGCGATCGATAGGACTGAGGCTGCGCGTGCTCACGGACACATTATATTATAGGCGTTACGGAAAACGGGCGCCCCGGCTGCCCGCGCGCGGCCTCGTGCCCGTCAAGGGCTGGTCTTGTGGCCCCGGGTTCTGTACACTTTCGCGCCTTTCGTTGGGACCTACCGCCCGGAATTATTCATGCAAACCGTATTCGCAAAGCCCGAAGAAACCCGAGGCGACTGGTATGTCGTCGATGCGGGGGGCAAGACCCTCGGCCGCCTCGCCTCGCAGATTGCGCATCGCTTGAAGGGCAAGCACAAGCCGACGTATGCGCCGCATCAGGACCTCGGTGATCACATCGTCGTAATCAACGCGGGCGCCGTGCGCGTCACCGGCGCGAAGCTCACCGACAAGTGGTATCACCAGCACACAGGGTACGTCGGCAATTTGAAGAGCATCACCCTCGACAAATTGCTCAAGGAGCATCCGGAACGCGCAATCGAATTCGCGGTGAAAGGCATGCTGCCGAAGGGTCCGCTCGGACGCCGCATGTACCGCAAGCTGCACGTTTTTGGCGGCAACACCCATCCCCATCAAGCCCAGCAGCCCAAGGCGCTGGAGCTGTAAAAGCTAGGAACCATCTCATGGCATTGAGCTCCGCCAATAATTCTTTTTACGGCACCGGCCGGCGCAAGACCTCGAGCGCCCGGGTGTATCTCACCAAGGGCACGGGCAAGGTCTCCATCAACGGCCGCTCGCTGGAAGAGTTTTTCGGTCGTGAAACCGGCCGCATGATCGTGCAGCAACCGTTTGGCGCCGTGCAGCTCGACGGCAAGTTCGACGTGGATGCGCACGTCGAGGGTGGCGGCATCACCGGGCAGGCCGGTGCGATTCGCCACGGCATCACCCGCGCTTTGATGGCCTATGATGAGACGCTGCGATCGCCGTTGCGCAAAGCCGGTTTCGTCACGCGCGACGCGCGCGAAGTGGAACGCAAGAAAGTGGGCCGCCGCAAGGCCCGCCGCGGAACCCAGTTCTCCAAGCGCTGATCAGATGGCTTCTTGGGGGATCGTCTAGTGGTAGGACAACGGTCTCTGACACCGTTTACCTAGGTTCGAATCCTAGTCCCCCAGCCAATTGAGGGCCCACCCTGGTGGGCCCTTCGTCTTTCCGGCGCGGTGAGGAGCCGGTTTATCGATGTCGCGTGATCGCAATTCAAAAGCGCACCTGGCACCCCTAGCCCTCGCCGCGCTCGGCGTCGTGTTCGGCGACATCGGCACGAGTCCCCTGTACGCCATGTCGGCGTGCTTCACCGGGCCCGGTATCGAGGTCACGCCCGAGCACATCTTCAGCGTGCTCTCTCTCATTTTCTGGACGTTGGTCCTCGTCATCCTGCTCAAGTACGTCGCGGTCGTGCTGAACGCCGACAACAAGGGCGAGGGCGGCGTGCTCGCGCTCACCGCCCTGGTGGTCAACACCGAGCGGCAGAGTCCGCGCAAGAAAATCTACGGGATGCTCGGCATTCTCGGCGCGGCCCTGTTCTTCTCCGACGGCGCCATCACGCCGGCCATCTCGGTGCTGAGCGCGGTCGAGGGTCTGCATGTCGCCGCGCCGGATGCGCAGATTCCGATTCTGCCCATCACGATCGCCGTGCTCGTCGGATTGTTCTTGATCCAGCGTCACGGCACGGGGTCCGTCGGACGGGTGTTCGGACCCGTGATGCTCGGCTGGTTCGGCATTCTGGCGGTGATGGGTGTGCTCTGGATCGTGCGCGAGCCGAGAGTCCTGGTCGCTCTCGATCCGAGGTTCGCCTTGCGGTTGATCTCGGACCACAAGATCAGCGCGCTCGCGGTGCTCGCGGGGGTCTTCCTCACCGTCACCGGCGGCGAGGCGCTCTATGCCGACATGGGTCATTTCGGCAAGACCCCGATTCGCCTCAGCTGGATATTCGTCGTCATGCCGGCACTGGTGATCAACTACTTCGGCCAGGGCGCGTTGCTCATCGAAAACCCGGCGGCCATCTCCAATCCCTTCTATCTGATGGCGCCGGCATGGTCGCTCTTGCCGCTGGTGGTGATCGCCACCGCGGCGACGGTCATCGCCTCGCAAGCCGTGATCTCGGGCGTCTTCTCGGTGGCCACCCAGGCGGTGAGTCTCGGACTCTTCCCGCGGGTCCGGGTCGAGCACTCCTCGGCGGAGTACGCGGGACAGATTTACGTGCCCGTCATGAACTGGATCATGATGGTCGCCACCATCGGGCTGGTGGTGAGCTTCGGCAGTTCCGCGGCCCTCGCAGGCGCCTACGGGTTGGCGGTATCCGGCGCGATGACCATCGTGACGCCGCTCACCTTGAGCCTCATCAAGTCGCGCACGGGGGCGAGGAGCCGCTGGCTGCGCGTGGGTCTGTCCTTCCTGTTCATCGTCGACCTCGCGTTTCTGCTCGCCAACCTCACCAAGCTGCAGGACGGCGGTTGGTTGCCCTTGACCTCCGGCTTCATCATCTACTGGCTCATGCAGACCTGGGCGACGGGCCGAGCGTCGGTCATGGCGCGATTGCTGCGCGAGCAAAAGCCGGTACGCGATTTTCTGATGGATCTGAAACGCGATCCGCCGGTGCGTGTGCCCGGTACCGCCATATTCATGGACGCCAAGGCATCGGGCATACCGCGGGCGCTGCTCAACAATCTCAAGTTCAACCGGGTGATTCACGAGCAGGTGGTGTTGCTGACCGTGGTCACGCGCGAGCAGCCGCGCATTCCCGAGGGCAAGCGACTCACCGTGACGCCCGTTTGCGAGGGTATCGTGCGTCTCGTCGCCGCGTTCGGCTTCATGGAGAAGCCCAACATCCCGGAGATCCTGCGCGCGGCGGAAGCTCATGGCGTGGCATACGAGCCCGAACGCACCACGTACTTCCTGAGCCGCGAGGAGTTGTTGCCCGGTCAGCGCTCGGATCTGCCGCCGCTGCGCCGCAGGGCCTTCATGCAGATGGCGCGCAGCGCGCAGGTCATCGCCGATTACTACGGCCTGCCCTCCGGGCGGGTGATCGAGATCGGTACCCGACTCGAGATCTAGCCGGCGCGCGCGGGTGTGATGGTCGTCACACCGCGATCCCCGGCGACGAGCAGCAGATCCGCCCTGCGATGGGCGAACAGACCGACGGTCACCACGCCCGCGATGCCGTTGATGGTGTCCTCCATCTGCATTGCGGCCGGGTCGTCGAGGCTCAGTCCATGCACGTCCAGGATGACGTTGCCGTTGTCGGTCACGGTTGCCTCGCGCCACACCGGAGTGCCGCCGAGCTTCACGAGCTGGCGCGCCACATAGGAGCGCGCCATGGGGATCACCTCGACGGGCAGCGGAAAGGCACCGAGCCGCTCGACCAGCTTGGACTCATCGATGATGCACACGAACTTGCGCGAAGCGGCGGCGATGATCTTCTCGCGCGTGAGCGCCGCGCCGCCGCCCTTGATGAGCACGCCGCGCGCGGTCGCTTCGTCGGCACCGTCGATGTAGAGGTCGAGGTCACCCTCGGCATTGAGATCGGTCTCGGGAATGCCGATGGCCTTGAGCGCGTCGGACGTCTTGTGCGAGCTCGAGACAGCGGCTTCGAGCTGGATTTTACGGTCTTTCAGCACTTCGACGAGTTGCGCGATCGTCGAGCCGGTGCCGACGCCGAGCACCATGCCCGGAACGATGAAAGGGATCGCGGCCTCAGCCGCACGTCGTTTCTTCTCGGTAGCCGACATCATTTTCCTACCCTCAGAAACAACTGTGCCCGCTTTCGCGGGCACAGTTGCTTTCTTTCGAAGACTTTATTTCTTCTTAGCGGCCTTTTTCTTGGACGCCTTCTTCTTCGCCTTCTTTGCTTTCGCTGCCATGTTAAAACTCCGTAGTCGGGTTAGTCCGGGGACCGAGTATATACACGATAAATTAATTTACAAGCAATACATGGCTCTACGGCATTGGAATGTGCTAGCGATGTGAGCAAGCTCACTCGAGAGAGAGCACGAACTCCCACTCCGCTTTCGATACCGGAGTGACCGACAACCGATTACCTCGGCGCAATACCACGAAGTCGGCAAGCTCCTTACGCGCGTGCTTGCGCAGCTCATCGAGAGTGATGAGGCGCTTGAGCTTGCGCACCAGCTGGACGTCCACCACGTACCAGCGAGGATCGCTTGCGTCGCTCTCGGGATCGTAATGATCGTCCTTCGGATCGAAGGCGGTCTTGTCCGGATAGCCCTCCTTCACGATGCGAACGATGCCGGCGATACCCGGGATCTCGCAGCTGGAATGATAAAAAAAGGCGGTATCGCCCTTCTTCATCGAGTCCCGCAGGGTGTTGCGGGCCTGATAGTTGCGCACGCCGTCCCAGGTGGTGGTCCGCCGGGGCGCCGCCGCGAGGTCGTCGATGCTGAAGGTGCCGGGCTCGGACTTGAGCAGCCAGTGGTTCATGGAGAAGCCTCGCTTACTGAAGATGAAAGAGCGCGGCGGAAGTGCTGCACGCCGCACTCGGTTGCGATCGCATCCAGGCGGACATCGTGCGCCTGCGCATACACGAGAGCGGCGCGCTGACACTCGAAGGCAAGGCCCACCAGGCAAGGACCGCGCCAGCAATGCCGGGTGCGCCGGAAGGCGAGCGCCCGATCGTAGAACCCACCACCCATTCCGAGGCGCCGCCCCTCGCCGTCGACGCCCACGAGCGGCGCCACGATCAGATCGAACCAACGCGGGGCGATGGTGTGGCGGCGCGCGGCGCCGTGCGGGACCGAGATGCCGAATACGCCGCGGCGGGTCTTGCCGGTCAACGGGTAGAAGCGCAGACGCGCGTGGCGCCGGCTCTCGATGACGGGTACGTAGATGCGCACGCGCCGCCGTCGCGCCGCGATGAGCAGCGCCGCGGTGTTCGTCTCGCGATCGAAGGGCAGATAGACCGCCACCCGGGCTCCCGGTTTGAAGGCGGGCAGGCGGGTGACGGCGGATGCGGCGAGATTCGAGCGCAGGGCGTGATCGGCCGGGTCGAGTCCGCGGCGCCGGGCGCGCAGCTCCTTGCGCAATTGGCCTTTCATGGATGGATCGATGGGCATGATAGGGGGATGGCGCCACCCGCATGTGCCGTTTTGGACCGTTGCTCCCGACCTGAGCAACAGGTGGGGCTAACTGCCGACACTTAAGGCTTTCCGCTCGTGGCGGACTTGCACAATGCTGCCAGCAAGCAATGGCCCCTGGGGTTTACAAATTAGGGTCAGGAGGTAACCCGATCCGCATCGAACACCGCAGGCAGCGCCAAACTTGAACTTCGGTCGACTCAGAGCTCGAGCTGTCGACCCTTCTCCAAAGCCGACTCTACCCGCTCGCGCAGGATACGCAAGCGGCCTCCCACGTCCGAGTCGAGATGGGTGTCACGATTACGGAAGCGGATCAGCTCGTTCGCCATGTTGAGCGCCGCAATGACGGCAATGCGATCCAGGCCCACGACTTTCCCGCTGTCGCGGATTTCGCGCATCTTGGCGTTCAGGAACTCGGCGGAGTCGAGCAGATCGGAACGCTCTTCCATCGGACAGGTGATGTGGTATTCCTTCTCGAGGATCCGCACGCTGACTCTCGCCTGATTCTCGCTCATGCCTGCTCCATCGATTTCAGTCGCCCGATCATGGCCTCGACACGTGCGCGAACCTGCTCGTTCTTCTGCAGCAAGTTGGCGCGCTCCGCAGTCAGCGTATCCTGCCGCTGGCGCAGCGCCCGGTTTTCCTCCTTGATCTGGCTCACCGTGACGATGAGATCCTCAAGGCGCTTTTCGAGCCGCTTCAGTTCGAGCTCGACGGCGGACTTCGGGTTGGCTTCGTTCATGGCGTCAATATAGAGCGCTCGTTTGCGCAATGCAAAGGGGCGAGGACGTCGCCCAGGATGTGTCCAACGCGCTATCATTCCAGGCGACATGATGGACATCCGCTTCAAGGATTTTGAGGATGTGCTGGCGGCGGCAGGAAGTCTTGCGGACGCGGCCGAGGCGCATGGATCGTTGTGCGGCGCGCTTTGCTCCATGGCCCCGTACAAGATGCAGGATTGGGTTAACGAAATATTGCCCGATGGGGCCTCGCTGTCCGATGAATCGGCCGCCATGATCGAGCGGGTGTTCGCGGCGACTGCGGCGTCCTTCGGCGAGCAAGGCATGGAATTCCAGCCGTTGCTCCCCGACGACGAGCAACCGCTGAACGGGCGGGCCAACGCGCTTGCATTATGGTGCACCGGATTCCTGTACGGGCTGGGCACGGGCCAGATTTCCGATCTGGAGGCGCTCAACGGCGACGTCGGGGAGATTGTCCGCGACTTCACGGAGATCTCCCGTGCCTCCGGCGACGCCGCGGAGCAGGACGACTCGAACGAGCAGGCGTATGCCGAGCTCGTTGAATTCATCCGCGTGGCCGCGCAGGTCGTGTTCGAGGAGCTCCTGCCGCTTCGCGAGCAAAGCTACCCGACGGTCCCGCAGCGGCTGCACTGATTCCCGTGGGGCTAGAAGGTTGCGCACGTCGTGTAACGAGCGGCCGCATGGAGCGTCAGGAATTCGCGCGCCGCCGCAGGCAGTTCATGCGCATGATCGGCAAGGACGCCATCGCCGTCCTTCCCGCGGCACCGGTACGCCACCGCAACGGGGACATCGAGTACGCGTATCGCCAGGACAGCCAGTTCTATTACCTCAGCGGCTTTCCCGAGCCCGATGCCGTGGCGGTCCTCGCGCCGGGCCGCCCGCACGCCGAATATCTCCTGTTCGTGCGTGAGCACGACGCGCTGCGCGAGAGCTGGGACGGCGCGTGGGCCGGTCCCGAGGGTGCGGTCGAGCGCTACGGCGCGGACGATGCCTTCCCGATCGCCGACATCGACGAGATTCTTCCGGGCTTGATGGAACAGCGTTCGCGCATCTTCTACTCCATGGGGACGCACCTCGAGTTCGATCCGCGCATGGTCGGCTGGGTCAACGGCATGCGCGTGCACGCGCGCCAGGGCTCAGGCGTTCCTCAGGAGTTCGTGGCGCTCGGCCACGTGCTGGACGACATGCGCCTGTACAAGAGCCGCGCCGAGCAGGGCAAGCTCCGGCGCGCCGCGCAGATCGCGGTGGGCGCGCACCGCCGGGCCATGCGCTTCGTGCGCCCGGGGCGGATGGAGTACGAGGTGATGGCGGAGATCGTGCACGAGTTCCGCTCGCACAATGCGGACCTCTCCTATCATCCGATCGTGGGCGGCGGCGCGAACAGCTGCGTCATGCACTACCGTGCCAACGATCAACGCTTGCGCGACGGCGACCTCCTGCTGCTCGACGCGGGATGCGAGCACGACTACTACGCCTCCGACATCACGCGCACGTTCCCGGTGAACGGCCGGTTCACGCCCGCGCAGCGTGCCGTTTACGAGGTCGTGCTCGACGCGCAGCTCGCCGCGATCGACAAGGTGCGTCCCGGCAACCACTGGAACGAGCCGCACGAGGCCGCGGTGCGGACCATCACCCAGGGCCTGGTCGGGCTCGGGCTCCTCAAGGGCCGGCTGCCGCGCCTCATCAAGGATCAGGCGTACCTGTCCTTCTTCAACCATCGTACCGGGCATTGGCTCGGCCTCGATGTGCACGATGTCGGTGACTACAAGGTTGGCGGAGAATGGCGGGTACTCGAGGCCGGCATGGCGCTCACCGTCGAGCCCGGAATTTATATCCGCCCCTCGCCGCGCGTTGCGAAGGAGTTCTGGAACATCGGCGCACGCATCGAGGACGACGTCCTGGTCACCGACGGCGCGCCCGAGGTGTTGACCGCGGCGCTCGAGAAGACACCCGAGGCCGTCGAGCGGCTGGTGCGGTCGGCGTGAGCGTACGGTCCGCTAGCGGGAGCGAGCTCTACGACATCGCCATCGTCGGCGGCGGCATGGTGGGCGCGAGCCTGGCCGTGGCGCTCGAGGGACTCGGCGTGCGCACGGCGCTCGTCGAGGCGGTACCGCACGATGCGGCCGCGCAACCGAGCTTCGATGAGCGCACCACGGCGTTGTCGAACGGCAGCCGGCGCATTCTCGAGACCCTCGGGGTCTGGCAGGATCTCGCGAACGCGGCGACTCGAATCGCCAAGATCCACGTCTCGGACCAAGGACATTTCGGATTCGCCCGCATCGATGCGGCAGAGCTCGGGCGCGACGCGTTGGGTCACGTCGTGCCGAATCGCGCGCTGGGCGCAGCGCTGTGGTCGCGCTTGTCGCGCCGTGCGGATCTCGACGTCTTCTGCCCGGCGCGCGTGTCAGCGATCGACATCCGCGAGGACGCGGTCGAGCTCAGGATGGCCCCCGACCGGGTCCTGCAGGCGCGCCTGGTGGTGGCCGCCGACGGGATCGATTCGGCGGTGCGCAAGGCGTTCGGGGTCGGCGTCGACACGCGCGACTACGAGCAAGCGGCGATCATCACCACCGTGCTGCCGGCAAAGTTTCACGAGCACGTGGCCTACGAACGCTTCACCTCCTCGGGGCCGCTTGCGTTGCTGCCGATCGCCGACGGCCGCTGCACCCTGGTCTTGACGTTGAGCCCGGCGGCGGCCGAAGCGGCGCTCGGCTGGTCCGATCAGCAATTCCTCACTGAAGTGCAGGCGCGTTTCGGTTGGCGGCTGGGCCGGCTGCTGAAGGTCGGGCAGCGGCGCGCGTATCCCTTGTCCTTGAGCCGTGCGCAGCGCTCGAGCGCAGGCCGCTGCATCATGGTCGGCAATGCGGCCCAAGCGCTGCATCCGGTCGCGGGCATGGGCTTCAACCTGGGCCTGCGCGACGTCGCCAGCCTCGCCGAGCTCATCGCCGAGAGGCGCGGCGAGCTCGACACGGTCGCGGCCGCTTACGAGGCATGGCGCGCGCCGGACCGGCGCGAGGTGATCGCCTTCACCGATGGACTGGTGCGCGTCTTCGCGAGCCCCTGGGGTCCGGTGCGGCGGCTGCGCAATCTCGGACTCCTCGCATTCGATCTGTTGCCGCCGGCGAAGGCGGCGTTGTCAGCGCTTTCCACCGGCGCTGCCGGACGCATACCCAAGCTCGCCCGCGGCGTGCCGCTCCGGGCCGCTTCGTGAGCCGCGACTTCGACGTCGTGGTGATCGGCGGCGGCGTCATCGGTGCCACCATGGCGGCGCTCCTCGGTGCGCGGCGGCTCGCGGGTGCGGGACGCGTGGCGCTCATCACCGACGCCGCGGGCGTGCCCGCGGCGCCGGGCACGCCCGCGGCGCCGACGGACGACTGGGACTTGCGGGTGTTCGCGCTCAGCCGTGCCTCGCAGCGGCTGCTGCGGCTGTGCGGAACCTGGCAGCGCTTGCCGGCGGCGCGCCTCAATCCCTATGAGCGCATGTGCGTATGGGACGCGAGCGGGTCGCCGGGCGGCTCGGGCTCGCTGACGTTCGACTGCGCCGAGATCGGCGAGCCGAACTTAGGATTCATCGTCGAGGGCCGGGCACTCGCGAGCGCGAGCCTCGAGTCGGTGGGCGCCGCGGGTGCGGTACGCATCGAGGGAACCGTACACACGCTGCGCGTCGACGAGAAGGAGGCGCGCATTCGTCTCGAGGATGGACGCGACCTCACCGCAAAGCTCCTGATCGCCGCCGACGGCGTCGCCTCGAAAAGCCGGGAACTCCTCGGCATCGAGACGGCCGGCCACGCGTATCACCAAGACGCCCTGGTCGCGCACGTGCGCACAACGCAGCCTCACCGCAACACCGCATGGCAGCGGTTCCTGCCCACCGGTCCGCTCGCGTTCCTGCCGCTGCCCGACGGCCGATCCTCCATCGTATGGAGCATCGCGCGCGAGCAAGCGCGGCATCTGCGCTCGCTCGAGGCCGGCGCGTTCGCCGCCGCGCTCGAGACGGCGAGCGCCGCGGTACTCGGCGGGATCGAGCTCACGACGCCGGTGGCGAGCTTTCCCCTGCAGCTCAAAGTGGCGGTCGACTACGTGCGCCAGCGAGCCGTGTTGCTCGGCGACGCCGGACATGCGGTGCATCCGCTCGCCGGGCAAGGATTGAATCTCGGGCTGTTGGACTGCGCCGCTCTCGCCGACGCGCTCGCACCCGCTGCCGGCAATGCCGAACTGCTCGGCGAGCCGCGGCTCTTGCGCAGCTACGAGCGCTGGCGCAAGAGCGAGAACTTGCTCGCAGCCACGGCTCTGGATGCGCTGGAGCGGTTGTTCTCGAGCTCGAATCCGCTCATCGAGCGGCTGCGCGGCGTGGGCCTCGGCGCCGTGGGCCGGGTGCCGGTGCTGAAACGCGCGCTCGCGCTACGCGCACTCGGACTTACGGGAGACCTGCCGGCGTTTCTGAGCGCCGACTAGAGCCGGTCGATCTTCGCGGCGCAGATGAAGTCATTCTGCGAGAGCCCGCCGATCGAATGCGTCGAATAGGTGATGCGGCAGTAGTTGTAGCCGACTTCGAGGTCCGGGTGATGGTCCTCGACGTTCGCGACGTGCGCGACCGCGTTCACGAAGCTCATGGTGCGGTAGAAGTCCTTGAACTTGAGCGCCCGCTTCAGGCTCTTGGCATCGCCGGCGAGCGTCCAGTCGGGATGCAATTGCGCGCGCAGCCCGCCGGCCTCCTGTGCCGTGAGGGGCGCCATGCCGCCCTCGCACGGTGCGCACTTGCGGGACGCGAGGGCTTGCCCGCCCGGGTCGGTCACGACGAGGTCCGTGTGTAGGTGCGCTCGATGTAGCGCTCGACCAGCTCCTGGAATTCCTCGGCGATGCGCTCGCCCTTGAGGGTGACCGTTTTCGCTCCATCCTCGTACACCGGGGCCACGGGGTGCTCACCGGTCCCCGGCAAGCTGATGCCGATGTTGGCGTGCTTGCTCTCGCCGGGGCCATTGACGACGCAGCCCATGACCGCGACCGTCATGTCCTCGACACCCACCCGCTGTTTGCGCCATTCGGGCATGCGGTGGCGGATGTGGCCCTGGATTTTCTGGGCGAGCTCCTGGAAGTAGGTGCTCGTCGTGCGGCCGCAGCCGGGACAGGCGATGACCATGGGCGTGAAGGCGCGCAGACCCATGGTCTGCAGGATCTCCTGTGCGACGATGACCTCCTGGGTGCGGTCGCCGCCCGGCTCGGGAGTCAGAGAGACCCGAATGGTGTCCCCGATTCCTTCCTGGAGCAGCACGCCGATGCCCGCCGTGGAGGCGACGATGCCCTTGCTGCCCATGCCCGCCTCGGTGAGGCCCAAGTGCAGGGGATGCTCGCAGCGGCCGGCGAGATTCTTGTAAACCGAAATCAGATCCTGCACGCCGCTCACCTTGGCGCTGATCACGATCCGATCCGCGCCGAGACCCAGGCTGATTGCACGCTGCGCACTGTCCACGGCGGACACGACGATGGCCTCGCGCATCACGTCGAGCGCGGGCTGGGGCTTCGCCTGCTTGGAGTTCTCGTCCATCAGCCGCGTGAGCAGGTCCTGATCGAGGCTTCCCCAGTTGACGCCGATGCGCACGGGTTTCTCGTAACGGCACGCGATCTCGATCATTTCCGCGAACTGCGGATCGCGCTTCGAGCCGCGCCCGACGTTGCCCGGGTTGATGCGCAGCTTCGCGAGCGCTTGAGCGCAGGCGGGATGGGTCTTCAGCAGCTTGTGGCCGTTGAAATGGAAATCGCCCACCAGGGGCGTCGCGATGCCTTGCGCGGCCAGCCGGTCGCGGATGTGCGGCACGGCGGCGGCGGACTCGTCGTTGTTGACCGTGACGCGCACCAGCTCGGACCCGGCGCGCGCCAGCGCCTTGACTTGAGTGACGGTCCCCTCGATGTCCGCGGTGTCGGTGTTGGTCATCGACTGCACGACAATGGGGGCGTTGCCGCCGACGGTTACGTTACCGATCTTCACGGCGAGGGATTTTCTGCGGGATGTCATGGCGGCTATTCTACCGCGCCGTCGGCGGCCATCCCAACCGCGCCCGCGCGGTCGGCTCGGCAGCCTCAAAAAGCGGCCGAAATCGGCATAATGGAGTCATGTCAGCGCGTATCGTCTATTCCACCGGCGTAGGCACGCTATGCCCGAATTGTCGGCGCGCCGTGCGCGAGTGCGTCTGTCCCAAGGGCGCACCCGGCGCGGCCAAGATCGGCACCGTGCGCGTGGGCCGCGAAACCAAGGGCCGTGCAGGCAAGGGCGTCACCACGGTGACGGGACTGCCGTTGCCGCCGGCGGACATCGAGGCGCTCGCCGCGCAGCTCAAGAAGCGTTGCGGCTCCGGAGGCACGGTGCGCGACGGCGTAATCGAGGTGCAGGGCGATCACCGCGATGTCATCGTCGCAACGCTCGCAAAGCTCGGCTGGCCGGCCAAAAAATCCGGCGGTTGACACAGCGGCAGACCGCCGCCTCGCGCGAAGATATGAATCGTGTATCATAAGTACATCGCGTTAAGAGCTGTTTGGAGAGAGTCCTCCCCCGCGGGGACCGCCGAAGGCGCAACCGGTCCGGAAACGCTCAGGCCCATGTACGACAGTTTCTCGCGGTCTCTGGAGAGCGATCCCGCCGAGAGGACGAGGATCCACCGAAGGGGAACAGCGCGCCGAAGGCGCGCTCGATCTCTCAGGTCTTAAGGACAGAGGGGCCGGCAAGCGCCATGAGGCGCGTGCGGCTTCCGCGTCACGATTCGCGCAGTGAGGGTGCGATGGGCCTTAAGACTCCGCTCTACGATATCCATATCTCGGCACACGCCAAGATCGTCGACTTCGGCGGCTGGGACATGCCGTTGAGTTACGGCTCCCAGATCGAGGAGCATCATGCGGTGCGCCGCGAGGCGGGCGTGTTCGACGTGTCGCACATGTGCGTGGTCGACTTGACCGGCGCGCGCACGCGCGAGTTCCTGCGCCGTCTCCTCGCCAACGACGTGGGCCGGCTGACCGTCCCCGGCCGCGCACTCTATTCCTGCATGCTGCTGCCGACGGGCGGCGTGATCGACGACCTCATCGCGTATTTCTTGACGGAGTCGTGGTTCCGCTTGGTGGTGAACGCGGGCACGCGCCAGAAAGATCTGGCCTGGATCCGTGAGCACGCGGCGCCCTTCGGCGTCGAGGTGCGCGAGCGCTCGGACCTCGCCATCTTGGCGGTGCAAGGGCCCGCCGCGCGGGAGAAGACCGCTGCGCTGCTGACCGCGGCGCACCGGGCCACGGCGCTCGGCATCCCGCGATTCGCCGCCGCCGCCATCGACGTGCGCTCGGGCACGTGGCTCGTCGCGCGCACCGGCTACACCGGCGAGGACGGCTTCGAGATCATGCTGCCGGGGACGGATGCGGCCGAGACCTGGCGCGCGCTGGTCGCGCAGGGCGCGCGGCCTGCGGGACTCGGTGCCCGCGACACGCTGCGCCTCGAGGCCGGCATGAATCTCTATGGCAATGACATGGACGAGACGCGCCATCCCCTCGAATCGGGCCTCGCCTGGACGGTGGCCTTCGAGCCCGAGGAGCGCGACTTCATCGGGCGCGAGGCGCTCGCGCGGGCACGCGCAGGCGGCGGCCCCCGCCAAGTCGGGCTGGTGCTCGAGGAGCGCGGCGTGTTGCGCAGTCATCAGCTCGTGAGCGCTGCGGATGCCGCGGCGGGCGCTCCTCCGCTCGGTGAGGTCACCAGCGGCACCTTTTCCCCGACGTTGAATCGCGCCATCGCGCTCGCCCGCCTCGCACCCCAGTCCGCCACCCAAGTCTTGGTGGACATCCGCGGCAAGCCGCACGCGGCGCGCGTGGTCAAGCCGCCCTTCGTGCGCAACGGGAAACCCTTGATCGAGATCCAGTGAAAGGAGATGTCAGTGAGCGAACAGGTTCCGCAAGATTTGCAGTACACCAAAAGCCACGAGTGGGTGCGCGCGTTGCCGAACGGACAGGTCGAGGTCGGCATCACGGATCATGCGCAATCGGCGCTCGGGGATCTGGTGTTCGTCGAAGTGCCGCAGGTGGATCGCAAGCTCGCCTTGGGCGAGGCTTGCGCCGTCGTCGAATCGGTCAAGGCGGCTTCTGACGTCTACAGCCCCGTCGCCGGGCGTGTGGTCGCGGGCAACGAAGATCTGTCGCAAAAACCCGAGCTGCTGAACTCGGACCCCTATGGAGCGGGGTGGCTGATGCGCATCGAGCTCGATGCCAAAGCACCCACCTTGTTGAGCGCAGGCGAGTACCAGCAGTTCCTCAAAGAGTCCGAGTAGCGCGCCGCCATGCCGTTCATTCCGCACACCCCCGACGACATCGCGCACATGCTCGCGGTCATCGGCGCGCCCTCGATCGATGCGCTTTTCGATGAGATCCCGGCAGCACTCAAGGCAAAGCCTCTCGACGGCGTTCCGCCGGCGCTCTGCGAAATGGATATCGCGCGGCTCGTCACCGAGCGGGCGGCGATCGATGGCCGCCTGCTCAACTTCATCGGCGCGGGCGCCTACGAGCACCACATCCCGGCGCCTGTCTGGGCCATCGCGACGCGCGGCGAGTTCTATTCTGCGTACACGCCCTATCAGGCGGAGGCCAGCCAGGGCACCTTGCAGCTCATCTACGAATTTCAGTCGATGATCTGCGCCCTCACCGGCATGGAGGCGGCAAACGCCTCGCTCTACGACGGCGCCTCGGCGCTCGCGGAGGCGTGTCTCATGGCGGTGCGCTCGAACCGCGGCTCGACGTCGCGCCGCATCCTCATGCCGCGCAACGTGAACCCGACATATCGCAAGGTGGTGGAGTCGATCACCCGCCAGCAAGACCTGCAGCTCGATACCGTGAACTTCGATCGCACCTCCGGGTGCGTGTCGCTCGATGCACTGCGCGCGCGCGCCGGCGAGGATTGTGCGGCGCTGGTGGTGCAGCAGCCGAATTTCTTCGGCTCTCTGGAGGAGGTCGACGCGCTCACCGACTGGGCGCACGCCAACAAAGTGTTGCTGATTGCGGTGGTCAATCCCACATCGCTCGCGTTGCTGAAGCCGCCGGGCGAATGGGGTTCGGGCAAGGACGGCCGCTGGGGCGCCGACATCGTGTGCGGCGAAGGCCAGCCCCTCGGCGTACCGCTCGCCTCGGGGGGGCCCTACTTCGGCTTCATGGCGACACGCATGCAATACGTGCGACAGATGCCGGGGCGCATCGTCGGGCGCACGCTCGATGCCGAGGGACGTCCCGGCTTCTCGCTGACTCTGCAGGCGCGTGAGCAACACATTCGCCGCAGCAAGGCCACCTCGAACATCTGCACCAATCAGGGCCTCACCGTGACCGCGGCGACCATTTACATGTCGCTCTTGGGCGCCGCGGGACTCGCGAGCGTCGCGACCGCGAGCATGCAGCGCACGGCGGAGCTGCGCAATGCGCTCCTGCGGGTCGGCGGCGTAAGCGGGCTGTTCGATGCCCCACGCTTTCACGAGGCCGTGGTGGTGCTCGATCGGCCGGCCGCACCGGTGCTCGCGGCCCTCGCCGCACGCGGCATCGCCGCGGGCCTCGATCTGGCGCCGCTCTATCCCGAGCTCGGCCACGCGATGCTGGTCTGCGCCACGGAGACCAAGTCTCACGCCGACATCGAGTCTTACGAGCGCGCGCTACGTGACGTGCTCGCCATGCCGCACGATGTGCGCGGCGCCGCCTAAACGAGATCCACCATGGCAGAACTCAATCTACGCGAGCCTTTGATATTCGAGCTCAGCAAGCCGGGGCGGCGCGCGCCGAGCCAGATTCCGCCGACGCCAGACCCCGGAGGGCGGCGCTCGACGGACATCCCGGCGCATCTGCGTCGTGCCCGCGCCCCCGCACTTCCCGAGGTGTCGGAATTGCAGGCGGTGCGCCACTTCACGCGCCTGTCGCAATTCAACTTCTCCATCGACTCGCATTTCTACCCGCTGGGCTCGTGCACCATGAAGTACAACCCCAAGGCCTGCAACACCTACGCGATGCTGCCGGAGTTCCTGGCGCGCCATCCGCTCGCTCCCGAGCCTCAAGGGTTCCTCGCCTGCATGTACGAGCTGCAGGAGATGCTCAGGGAGATCACCGGCATGCAGGGCGTGAGCCTCACCCCCATGGCGGGCGCCCAAGGCGAGTTCGCCGGCGTGGCCATGATCCGCGCCTATCATCGCGCTCGAGGCGACGGCGCGCGCACGGACATCATCGTGCCGCAGGCGGCGCACGGCACGAATCCGGCCACCGCGGCGATGTGCGGCTGCAATGTGCGGGAGATTCCCTGCGACAAGAATGGCGACATCGATCTCGCGGAGCTCAAGGCCGCGGTCGGGCCGAGCACGGCCGGGATCATGCTCACCAATCCCTCGACGCTCGGTGTGTTCGAGCACAGGATCGCCGAAGTGGCGCGCATCGTGCACGAGGCCGGCGGCTTGCTCTATTACGACGGCGCGAACCTCAATGCGATTCTCGGCAAAGTCCGCCCGGGTGACATGGGCTTCGACGTCATCCACATGAATTTGCACAAGACCTTTTCGACGCCGCACGGCGGCGGAGGTCCGGGATCCGGCGCCGTGGGCGTCGGGCCGCGCTTGCTGCCGTTTCTACCCATCCCGCTCGTGGGCAAGACCGAGGCGGGCTACCGTTGGCTCGCCGAGTCCGATTTACCGAGCTCGATCGGCCGCTTGTCGGGATTCATGGGCAATGCGGGCGTGAATCTGCGCGCCTACATCTACATGCGGATGCTGGGTCGCGAAGGCATGGTGCGCGTGGCGGAATTCGCGACGCTCAATGCGAACTATCTGATGAGGCGGTTGACCCAGGCCGGCTACGAAGCGGCCTATTCGAAACGCCGGGCGAGCCATGAGTTCATCATCACCTTGAAGCAGGAGAACCGGACTTTCGGGGTCACGGCCATGGATGTGGCCAAGCGGCTGCTCGACTATGGCGTGCACGCGCCGACCACTTACTTCCCGCTGCTCGTTCCGGAATGCCTGCTGATCGAGCCCACCGAGACCGAAACCAAGGAAGAGTTGGATCATTTTTGCGATGCAATGATCGCAATTCGACGAGAAATGGCACAGGATCCCGAGAAATTGCAATCCGCGCCCCATACAATGCCGGTCCGTCGGCTGGACGATGTGCGGGCGGTGAAGCAGCTCGACCTGGCCTGGAAGCCTCGCGATTGAATGATTAATCGAGACAAACCCACCGGACTCACGCGAGTCGTGCGTGCCTTCGGGTATTCGTTGCAGGGCTTTGGCCACGCTTGGCGCGAAGAGGCGGCCTTTCGACAGGAACTCACCCTCGCCCTGGCGGTCGTCCCGGCCGGGCTGTATCTCGGTCGTTCCGGCGTGGAGCGCGCGCTGCTCGTGTGGCCGATGCTGCAGATATTGCTCGTCGAGATCCTGAACAGCGCGGTGGAGGCGGTGGTGGACCGCAGCGGCATGGAGCGTCACCCGCTCGCCGGGATGGCCAAGGACATGGGGTCGGCCGCCGTCCTGCTGAGTTTTGGGATGTTAGGAACCGTGTGGCTCCTCATCTTGTCCGACCACTAGCTCTACGAGCGATCACTTAATCTTATAGGATCGGCATGCTTCGCAGCACCTTGCTTCTTCTGTCGGCTCTTTTGTTGTCCGTGCGCCTCGGGGCCGCTCCCGCGGAAAACCCACCGTCCACAGAGCCGCCCCCGGAGGCCGCGCCCCCTGTGGCTCCCGCGCCGCCGACAGCGCTGCCGGTACCGGCGCCCACGACCGTCGGCACGCCCGAGAACTGGGCGCAGACCCTCGAGCGCATCGCCTCCGGCGTGGTCACCATTCAGATCGACAGCACGCGGGCCTTCGACACGGAGTGGAATACGACCGCGCAAGCCACCGGATTCGTGATCGACGCGAAGCGCGGTTTGATCCTCACCAATCGCCACGTGGTGACTCCGGGTCCGGTCACGGCGCAGGCCATATTCCAGAACCGCGAGGAAGTGCAGCTCTTCCCGGTGTACCGCGATCCCGTGCACGACTTCGGTATCTATCATTACGATCCGACGAAGCTGCGCTTCATCCGGCCGGCGGAGCTTCCTCTTTATCCGGCGGGCGCCGTCATCGGACGTGAAATTCGCGTGGTCGGCAACGACGCCGGCGAGCAGCTGTCGATCCTCGCGGGGACTCTCGCGCGCCTGGATCGCGAGGCCCCGGAATACGGCTACGGCAAGTACAACGATTTCAACACGTTCTACTACCAGGCCGCATCGGGCACCTCGGGCGGCTCGTCGGGCTCTCCCGTGATCGACATCCAGGGCCGCGTGGTTGCCCTCAACGCAGGCGGTGCCACCGGCGCAGCGTCGAGCTTCTATCTGCCGCTGCCCGCGATCACGCGCGCGCTCAAGTTCATCGATGCGGGGAAGCCTGTGCCGCGCGGCACGCTCGAGACCGTGTTCAAGTACACCCCGTACGACGAGCTGCGCCGCTTGGGCTTGAGCGCACAGACCGAGGCACGGATGCGCGCGGCGTACCCGAAGCTTACGGGCATGCTCGTGGTCGATGAGGTGCAACCCGGATCGGCCGCCGACGGGGTACTCGCCCCCGGCGACATCCTCGTGGCCATCGACGGCAAGCCGGTGCCCGAGTTCTTCGCGCTCGAGGACGTGCTCGACAATCACGTGGGCGATGCGATCAAGGTCGAGATCCAGCGCGGTAACGACACCCTGCGCCACGCGCTCGACGTCGAGTCCCTGAACTCCATTACCGCCGATGAGTACATCGAATTCGGCGAGGCCGTGGTGCACACCTTGTCCTATCAGCAGGCGCGCCATTACAGCCTGCCCATCAAGGGTGTATACGTCGCGAATCCCGGCTACGTGTTCAGTGCCGCCGGCATTCCCCACGGCGCGCTCATCAGCTCCTTCAACGGCAAGAAGACCGACAATCTCGCCGACTTCGAGGCCGCCCTCGGAGAGCTTGCCGACGGCGCGCGCGCACCGGTGCGCTACGTGACGCTCGAGGATCCGCGCACGCCGCAGCTCAAGGTGATTCGCATGGACCGCCACTGGTTTCCGGCGCGCAAGTGCAAGCGCGACGACACGCTTGGAGTGTGGCCCTGCGTGATGCTCGCCGCCGGACCCACCGCGCCGCCGCTCGAGCCGGCTTCCACCGCGTTCAGCAAGACGGGCGATCCGCGCATCGATCGCCTGGCGCCCTCGCTGGTGATGGTCACCTTCGACATGCCCTACTCGGTGTCGGGCGTGACCGAGAAGAACTATCACGGCACCGGGGTGATCGTCGATGCCAAGCGCGGCCTCGTGGCCATCGATCGCAACACCGTGCCGCTCGCGATGGGTGATGTGCGCATCACCTTCAACGGCACTGTGGAAGTGCCCGGCAAGGTCGAGTACATCCATCCGCTGCACAATCTCGCGCTGGTCTCCTACGATCCGCGGTCCATCGGGAATACGCCGGTGCGCGCCGCGACGTTCGTCACCAAGGATCTCGCGCCCGGTGAGGATGTCTGGGTGGTGGGGGAGCGCAGTGATTCCAAAGTCATGTCGCAGCGCACCGAAGTCGCGAGCGTCGACCCCGTCGCGTTCCCGCTGTCCCGTACCCTGCGTTTCCGCGACAGCAATCTCGAGGCGATCAATCTGGTCAACGCGCCGAGCGACGTCGATGGCGTGATCGCGAACGAGAAGGGCGAGGTGCTCGCGCTCTGGTCGAGCTTCGCCTTCGAGACACAGCGCGAGCTGGAGCAGGTGAACCGCGGCATTCCGGCGGAACTCGTGACCGAAATGATCAACGTCGTGAGCGCACAGCGGGAGCTGTATTCGTTCGAGGCGGAGTTCAACGTGCAATCCCTGGCGAGCGCCCGCAGGCTGGGCCTGAACGACGAGTGGGTGAAGCGCTTCGAGGAGCACGACGGCCAGCGCCGCCAAGTCCTCGGCATCGACCGGCTGGTGGCAGGCTCCCCGGCCGCCGGCTTGCTCGAGCCGGGCGACTTGCTGCTCGCGATCGACGGCCAAGTCGTCAACCGCTTCCGCGAGGTGGAGCGCGCGGTGCAGAAGCCCGATGTGCAGGTCACCGTTTGGCGCGATGGGGCCGCGAAGAATCTGAGCATGAAGACGGTCGCGCTCAACGGACGCGACATCGACCGGGTGTTGATCTGGGCCGGCGCGACGCTGCAGGCACCGCATCGTGCCATGGCGGCACAGCGCGGCATCGCCCCCTACGGGGTGTTCGTTTCGTTCTTCTTCTACGGATCACCTGCCACCCATTATGGTCTGTATGCCGGGCGGCGCATCACGGAGGTGGACGGACAGCCGACGCCGGACCTCGACGCCTTCATCAAGGCGGTGCGCGGCAAGCCGGACCGGGCTTCGCTCAGACTGAAGACCGTCAGCTGGAACGGCATGATCGATGTCATCACCTTGAAGCTCGACAACCACTATTGGCCGGCGTACGAGCTCGATCGCCAGAGCGACGGGAGCTGGCGGCGGGTCGATCTCGATTCGGAGGTCGCCATGGCGCGCGCGCCGGTCATCGGGTCGAAGCCATGAGCTTCACGATCTCGGCGGCCGCGCGAGCCCAGCTGCCCGAGATCCGCGAGATCTATAACGAGGTCATCCGCAACTCGACCGCCGTTTTCTCCGACGTGGAGGTGACGCTCGAGAACCGCGAGGCCTGGCTCGACGCGAAGCGCACCGCCGGCTTTCCGGTGCTTGCGGCCGTTGATCCTTCGGGGGTCGTCGGATTCGGCACCTTCGGCGAGTTCCGCTCCTGGCCCGGCTATCGTCACAGCGTCGAGCACAGCGTGCACGTGCGCGCCGATTACCGGGGCCGCGGTGTAGGACGCTCGCTCGTGCAGGCCCTGCTGCAGGAGGCGGCACGCCTGCAGAAGCACGTCATGATCGCCGGAATCGATGCGCAAAATGTGACGTCCATCTCGCTTCACGAAAAACTTGGATTCAAAACGGTCGGCACGCTTCCGGAAATCGCCTTCAAATTCGGCCGTTGGCTCGACCTTAAGTTCATGCAACGGCTCATTTGATATTATGGTCGCGTGGTAAGAGCTACACAGACCGAGATCGAAAAAGCCGTAGAGACGCTGCGTGCGGGCGATCTGGTGGTATTTCCCACGGAAACGGTCTACGGACTCGGGGCGAACGCCTCGAATCCAGCCGCGGTGCGAAAAATATTCGAGGTGAAGGGCCGCCCGGCCGATCATCCGGTGATCGTGCATCTCGACGACCCGCGCTATCTGCACCGCTGGGTTTCGGCGATGCCGCCGCAGGCGGAACGGCTGGCGGCGATGTTCTGGCCCGGTCCGCTCACGCTCATCTTGCCGAAAGGCGAAAGCGTCAACGACATCGTCACCGGCGGGCAGAACAGCGTCGGCATCCGGATTCCCTCCCATCCCATGGCGCAGCAGCTGTTGACCGCGTTCGGCGGCGGCATCGCCGCGCCCTCCGCGAACCGCTACGGACGATTGAGCCCGACCAAGCCGGAGCACGTGCGCGACGAGCTGGGCGATGCGGTACACGTACTGCTCGACGGCGGCGACTCACCGCTCGGCCTCGAATCCACCATCGTCTCGTGTCTCGACGGCGAGGTGCGCTTGCTGCGACCCGGCTTCATCACCCGCTCGCAGATTCAGCAAGTCGTCGGCGAGCTCACCGAGGGCGGCGAGGCACCGCGCGTGCCCGGCGATCGCGCGCAGCACTATGCACCGTCCACGCCGCTCGAGATCATTGCCTGGGAGCTCCTCGAGGCGAGAGCGGCGGAGATCCTCGAGCGCGACGAGAAGGTGGCGGTACTCGCGATGCGCCCGCCGCTGCTTACGCGCCGCTACATGACCTGGATCAATGCCGGCAAAAAACCCGAAGCGTACGCACACAATCTTTATAATAATTTGCGTACTCTGGATCGTGCCCAGTGCGTTCGAATTCTCGTGCAGGAGCTGCCGAAGGACGAGCGCTGGGCGGCGATCCTCGATCGATTGCAGCGCGCCAGCGGCGGCGTGGGCGAGGATCTTCTCGAGCTTTCCGCGGGCTAGCGGTTTCCCTTTGTCGCTTTAATCGTAGGGCGTAACGAGTGGCCAAGACCTCCCGAATCCGGCGTTTGTCGAACGAACCTGAGCTCGAGCTCGATCCGGGTCAGGACCCGTTCGCCCGCGACTCGATCCAGCACCTGGTAAGCCGCTTCGGCTCGCCTTTGTTCCTGATCGACGCCGAGCGCGTGCGCGCCCAATATCGCTCGCTCGCCGCGGCGTTGCCCGGCGTCGCTCTGTACTACGCGATCAAGTCTTTGCCGCATGCCGCGATCGTCGCCGTGCTCAGGCAGGAGGGCGCGTGTTTCGATCTCGCCACGAACGGCGAGGTGCAACTGGTGCGCCGGCTGGGCATCGCGCCCGACCGCTGCATCCACACCCATCCCATCAAGCGCGACTGCGACATCCGCACGGCGCTCAACTTCGGGGTCACGCATTTCGTCGTCGACAACGAGGACGAGCTGCGCAAGTTCGTGCGCTACAGAAACCGCGCCACGCTCCTGATCCGTCTCGCATTCCGCAGCGATGCCGTGGTCGATCTGTCGCGCAAGTTCGGCTGCGAGCCGGCGGCGCTGCCGGCTTTGCTCGCCCTCGCGGCGGAGCTGCGCATCAATGTCGTGGGTCTCTCTTTCCACGCCGGATCGCAGGCGGCCAATCCCGAGATGCATGTGCGGGGGATCGAGGTCTGCAGCGAGCTCATGCGCAGCGCGCGCGAGTGCGGACACGAGCTGTCCCTGCTCGACATCGGCGGCGGGTTTCCGGCCGACTACGGCAATGGCCCGGCGCCCATGCCCATCGGGGAGTTCTGCGCACCCATTCGCCGGGCCTTGCAGGCCCTCGGCGGCGGAGTGCGCATCATCGCCGAACCGGGTCGCTACCTTTCGGCGCCGTCCGCCGTGGCGGTGGCCTCGGTGATGGGGCGCGCACAGCGCGACGGGCGCTGGTGGTATTACCTGGACGACGGCGTGTACGGCAGCTACAGCGGGCAGATGTACGATCACGCGACCTACCCGATCGAGGCGCTGACGGCCGGCGGTCCCACTTACCCGTCGGTGCTTGCGGGCCCCACGTGCGACAGCATTGACGTGATCCGCGAGCACATCGAGCTGCCCAGGCTCGAGCAAGGCGATCTCGTGGTCGGGCGGATGATGGGTGCCTATACCTGGGCCTCCGCATCGGACTTCAATTTTTTTCCGCGCGCGACCGTGCTGGCGCTCGACCGAGGACGCCGCATCAGCGAGGGAGATGCCCCATGAGCCGACAGCCCAAGACCTTTAGCCGGCGCCGGTTGCTCCTGTCCGGCGGCGCCCTCGCCGGCGCCACGGCCGCCTTCGGCTTGCTGCCGCGTGCCTTCGCCGGCGCGGGTGCCGAGGGTGGAGCGGACAAGCAGGGTGTGAGGCGCCTCACGCTCAAGAATTTGCACACGCCCGAGATCCTCGACGTTGTGTACCGGCGCGGCGATCAGTATGTGCCGGAGGCACTCGCCCAAGTCGAAGTGCTGTTGCGCGATTACCGCAACGGCGACCGGCATCCGATCGAACCCCAGCTGCTCGATATCCTTTACGACGTTGCGCGGGACATCGGCGTCGACCCCGTGTTCAGCGTGATTTCGGGGTATCGCTCGCCGCAGACCAACGCCATGCTCCACGAGCGCTCGGCTGGGGTGGCGAGCCACAGCCTGCACATGGAGGGGCGGGCGATCGACGTGCGCCTCACTGAAGTGAATTGCGCCGATCTGGCGGATAAGGCGCTGGGGATGAAGCGGGGCGGGGTTGGGTATTACCGCCAGTCCGACTTCGTGCACCTGGATACCGGCCGGGTCCGTACCTGGCGGGGTTAATCGGCGGCGCGGCTCAGGAAAATGCGCATGCGCTCGAGCTCCGCCTCGAGGGCTCGGCGGTACGCGGCCTCGCGCGGCGGCCGGCCGGCGAGGTAGCCAAACGAGCTCCGCAGCGAGCCCGCCGTGCAGGTGAGATTGCCCCAGCCGATCACTCGCTCTCCCCAGAGTAGCGGCAATGCGTAATAGCCGAGCTTGCGCTTCGCCGCCGGTGTGTACGCCTCGAAGCGATACTGCCAATCCCAGAAGAGCTCGAAGCGGTGCCGGTCCCAGACCACCGGATCGAACGGGGTGAGCAGCCTCACCACGGGCTCGACGCGCCAGCGGCGTGAGGCCGGGGCCTCCGCCGCCGGCCAGTACCAGTCGATACCGTCGATGCGGGCGCCGGCGAGGCGCTGCTTCGCACGCTCGAGGGACGCGGCGCGGTGTATCGACCACTGCGGGATACCACCGCGCAAGAAGCGCAGGAGCTGCGTCAGGCTGCGGGCGGGAAGCGGAGCGTACTTGCCCACGATGACGTCGACCAGGGTGTCGATACGCGCCGGGATCTCTTCGCCCGCCGCAGGCTCCGGATCCGCCTCGCGAGCCGCATAGACGCGCGTCCCCGAGTCGCGGCGCGCCACCCGCAGCAGGCCGCGATAATGCATCTCATCGAGCAGCCGTGTGGTGGCGTTGGTCGCTCCGCCGAACCAGTTGAGAATCTTGCCGTGCGCGAAGCGGCTGTCGACGACGCGCGGATGAGCCGTGCCCTGCTCGCGGATGAACGCGAGCAGCTCCTGTGCCCGTGCCGCACGCGAGCGGCCCCACCGCTTGGGCGCTGTCCGCGGGTGCATCAGCCGATGATGCTCGCGCAGCAGATATCCATAGTTGACGAAATAATCCTCCTCCAGGCCCAGGCGCGCGTAACGACGCTCGAGATCGCCCGCGCGATAGCCGATGACGCGGTGGCGTAGCGTGAGGTCCTGAGCGCGGGCCGGCGCGCGGATCGGATCGGCTTGTACGAAACCCAATTTGCGGATGGCGCGGCCGAGGGTAGTCGGCTTGAACAGCGAGCGGGCGATGGCGTAGCGGCGTAGTTGCTCGAGGGTCGGCGGCATGCTATCGACGCGTCTAGCGGGTCTCGTGCAGAAAACCCAGCACCGCCGCATTGAATGCGCGGGGATCCTGCAGCATGGCGAAGTGGCTCACGTTGTGCAGGATAACCAAGCGCGCACCGGGAATCGCCTGCGCCATGTACTCATCATGCGTCTGCTTGATCCCTTCATCGAATTCGCCGTCGGCGATGGTGGTCGGCACCCTGATGGAGGCCAGATCGGATCGTTTGTAGGCGGGCAGCGTCTCCCACATTTTGGTCACTGCGGCGCTGAACGGCCCCCATTGCTGCGGCGTCGGCGAGAGAGCTTGGTACTCCTCCTGGGTGCGCGTCAGGTAGGCGCCGAAGACCGGAGTCGTTCCGGCTCCCTCCTTGAGCCCGGTCACATCGGCATTCACTCCGAACGCGAACAGTCCGGCCAGGCGGTCCGGGTGAGTCATGGCGAGGTCGAGCCCGATGATGCCGCCGTCGCTCCAGCCGACGACCGCCACCTTCGAGATCTTGAGCTGGTCGAGCAATCCGAGCACATCTTGTGCCATGAGATCGTAGGTGAGCGGCGCGTCGCTGCGGGTGCTGCGGCCATGCCCGCGGCTGTCCATCGCGATCACGCGATAGCCGTGCGCCACCAACACCGGGATCAGGTGGCCGTAGTAGTTGGAGTTGCCGAATCCCCCGTGCAGCAGCAACACGGGTATCCCGGAGGACTTAGGCCCCCATTCGGCGAACCAAATCCGCGCGCCGCCGACCTCAGCGTAGCGGCCGACGGTTCCGGCGGGCAATGAGGGAGTCGGCGGGAGCGTTTGCCAGGGCGCGGGAGCGCCGGATGGGGGTGCTGCGGCAGCCGGCGCCGCCGTGAGTGCCGTGAAGGTAGCAGCGCCTGCCAGCAGCGCGCCGAGAAATGCGAAGCGGTACATGGGCTCGAAGGCCTCCTAAGGTCTGTGCGCGCATCATACGTCGGCCGAGTCGGGCCCGTTCGACTCGGTCGCGGGCTCCAGCGATTGATCGTGCGTCTTGCGCAGGAAGACGAGCTGCAGCGCCGGCACGACCACCAGCAGCATAATGGGCCCGAGCAGCATGCCGCCGACCACCACGGTCGCGAGCGGCCGCTGTACCTGGCTGCCGATGCCATGCGACAAAGCGGCCGGCACCAGGCCGATGCAGGCGGACAGCGCAGTCATCAACATGGGACGCATGCGTTTTTCGGCGGCCCTTTCCATCGCATCGAAGGGCGTCATACCCTGCACTTTGAGCTCGTTGAAATAGGTGAGCACGAGAATGCCGTTCATCACCGACACGCCGAGGAGGGAGATGAACCCGATGGCCGCGGAGATGCTGAAGGGCAGTCCCGCGACGAGCAGCGCCAGAATGCCGCCGGCCACGGCGAATGGTATGCCGGCGAGCGCGAGCAAGGTATCCCTCGTCGAGTTGAAGAGGCTATAGAGCAAAACCAGGATCAAGCCGAGACTGATGGGCACGAACACCATGAGCCGCTGCTTCGCGTTCTGCAGGTCCTGGAACTCGCCCGCCCAGACGATGCGATAGCCGTTGGGCAGCTGGATGTTTTTCGCGATGAGCGCCTGGGCTTCCGCGACCGTGCTGCCGAGATCGCGGCCGCGCACACTGAACTTGATGGGGATATAACGCTGCGTTCCTTCGTGATAAATGAACGACGCGCCGGAGTCGACGCTGATGTCGGCCAGCTCGCGCAGCGGGATATAAGCCGTCGTTCCGGCCGGCGTCTGATAGGCGACCGGCACCGCGCGTACCGCTGCCACGCTGTCGCGGTACTTCGGCGCAAGCCGCACGGTCAGGTTGAATTGACGGTCGCTTTCGAGCACCGTGCTCGCGACCGAGCCCGCCATGGCGGCCTGAACCACGTTGTTCACATCACCCGAGTTGAGGCCGTAGCGCGCGGCCCTCACGCGATCGACCCGGATGTTGAGATTAGGCTGGCCGACGATGTGGAAGATGCCGACGTCCTCCATACCCTTGACGCGCTCCATATCCTTCAAGATGCGACCGGCGTAGTCCTCCAGGACACGCAGGTTGGGCCCGATGATCTTGACCGAGTTCGCCCCCTTCACGCCCGACAGCGCCTCCTCGACGTTGTCCTGGATGTATTGCGAGAAGTTGAACACGACTCCCGGCAGAGCCGCGTCGAACTCCTGTTGGAGTTGCAGCGTCAATTTGTCTTTGGTCATGCCCGCCGGCCACTGGTCATAGGGTTTCAGCGGCGCGAACAGCTCGACGTTCGAGAAAGCGGAGGCGTCGCTGCCGTTGTCGGGGCGCCCGTGCTGGGACACGACGGTGATGATCTCGGGATGACGCAACAGGATTTCGCGCATCTTGCGGGTCGCTTCCGTGCCCGCGTCGAGGGACATGGACTGAGGCATCGCGGCGCGGATCCAGTAGTTGCCCTCCTCGAGCGCCGGCAGGAACTCCGATCCGAGGAACGGCGTGAGCAGTCCCACGATGAGGAGCAGCGCACAGCCGATTCCGACCACCAGGCCGCGGCGCGCGAGGGCGAACTCGAGCACCGGCCGGTAAACACGGTGCAGCAAACGCACGACGAGCGTTTCGGATTCCTTGAACTGCTGCGGCAGCAGGAACGAGGACATCACGGGGGTTACGGTGAACGTCGCGATGAGCGCGCCCGCGAGGGCATAGCCGTAGGTACGCGCCATGGGTCCGAAAATCTGCCCTTCGACGCCTTGCATCGCGAAGAGCGGCCCAAAGGCGGCGATGGTGATGGCTGTCGAGAACAGAATGGCTCTGTCGACCTGCAGGGCCGAGACGTAAATCATCTGCAGCCGTGTGGTCCAGGTCGGGCCGGAGCCCGAAGCCGTGGGATCCCTGCCATACGTGCCTTGCCGCAGAGCCTCGACCATTTGCTGCTGCACGCTCGGCATGGACTGCAAATTACGGAAGATGTTCTCGACCAGAATCACGGCCGAATCGATGATGATGCCGAAGTCGACGGCGCCGATGGACAGGAGGTTGGCGTCTTGGCTCTGCAGTACCATCAAGATGATGGCGAAGAACAAGGCGAAGGGAATGTTCACGCCGACGATGACGGCGCTGCGCAAGTCGCCGAGGAAGATCCACTGGATCAAGAACACCAGCAGGCAGCCGAAGATGAGGTTGTGCAACACGGTGTGGGTGGTGACGTCCACGAGCGTGGTGCGGTCGTAATAGGGCACCAGCTTCACGCCCGGCGGCAGCGAGCCGTCGCGGTTCAGGGCGGCGACCGCCGCCTTGATGCGCGGCACGACGTCGTTCGTGTGCTGGGTGCGTCCCATGACCACGATCGAGGCCACCACGTCGTCATCGTGATCGCGACCGGCGATGCCGAGCCTCGGCACGTAGCCGACGAACACCCGCGCGACGTCCTTCACCAGCACCGCTACCCCGTTGTGCTGGCCGAGCACGACGTTCTGGATATCGTCGACGTGATAGCCCTGCGTGAGATCGTCGTCGCCGCCGTCGTTGATGAGCCCCACGCCGCGGATGTTCACCGATTGCTGGCCCACGGTGATCTCGCGGCCGCCGACGTTGCTGTTCGAGTTGCCGAGCGTGCTCAAGAGCTGCGGCACGGTGATGCTGTAGGCCTGGAGCTTGGCGAGGTCGGCCTGCACCTCGAATTCCTTGGTGGTGCCCCCCCAGCTGTTCACCGCGACCACGCCGGGCACCGTGGAGAGTCGCCGCAATGCGATCCAATCCTGCACGGTGCGCAGATTGGTGAGGCCGAAATGCGGCGGTCCGACGACCTGGTAGCGGTATACCTCGCCGACCAGGCTCGATTGCTGAATCTGCGGGACCTGGCTGCCCGGCAGATTCACATTTTGCTGCAGGCTGAGCGCGGCTTGCGTATAGGCGAAGTAATAGTCGACGCCGTACTTGAATGTCACCCGCACGAACGACAGTCCATAGAAGGAAGTCGAGCGGATGTTGTCGATGCCGGGCGTCGCATACAGCCCGACCTCCATCGGCGTTGTGTAGTACTTCTCCATTTCCTCGGCCGAGAGGCCGGCGGCCTGCGCGGTGATCTCGAGAATGACCGGCGCGGGGTTGGGGTATGCCTCGATGTTGAGCTTGATATAGGCGGCAACGCCGGCCGCGATGAATACGAGCAAGCCGAGCAGGATGATGGCCCGGCGGCTGAGCGCGAATCCGATGACGGCTCTGAACACCTGGATTTTTCGCTGCGGCCTCTAAGTCAGGTCGCGCCGCCGTACAGAATGTTGCTGAGGAAAATCGCGCCGTTTACCGCCACGGTTTCGCCCGGCTTTACGCCTTCGAGGATCTGATCGTAACCGTCCTGTTGCAGCCCGATCTTGACCGAGCGGTGGGTGAATACGTGCGGGTCGCTGCCGACGACCCACATCGACAGGGTGCCATCCCCCTCCCGCACGACGCCGTCGAGGGGGACGCCGGCCGACTGTACGGGCTCGCCGGTCTGGATCAAGAACGTGGCGAACATGCCGGAACGCAGCTCGCGCGCCGGATTCTTGATCTCGGAGCGCACGCTGAGGCGGCGTGTATTCGGGTCGACGGCCGCTCCGACGGCGGTCACCTTGCCGCCGAACACGCGACCGGGCAGTGCCAGTACCGATGCGAAGACCGGCGCGCCGACCTTGATCTCGATGGTATCCGTCTCGGGTACGTCAGCCACCATCCACATGGTGGACTCGTCGGCAACGCTGTACGGCGCAGGCGTATTGCCCGGCTGTACCAGCATGCCGGGAGCGGCGCTGCGTGCCGTGATGTGACCCGCGATGGGGCTCTTCACGATGAGCGCCCGGTCGACTTCGCGGCTGGCGACGATATGATCGATCTGCACCTGCGTGCGTCCGAAGATTGCGACCGCGTCGCGCGCGGCCTTGAGTGCACCCTCCGCGCCCTGCTGATTGGCCACCGCCGTCTCGTAGTCATTCTGATCGATGGCCTTGTCCGAGTAGAGCTTCTTTGCGCGCGCGAGCGCGCTATTGGTCTGCACGAGCGTCGCGTCGGCGGAGATCAAGCTCGATTCGGCCGCGATGAAATCGGGACTTTCGATGGTGAACAGGACCTGGTCCTTCTTCACCTCATCGCCGAGGTCCACGAATGCGCGGATGATGCGGCCCTGATAAGGCGGGAACACCTGCACACTTGCGTTCTCATTGAAATCGATGTTGCCCACCGCCTCGCGTTGCTGCAGGAACTGCCGTTCCGTGACGCGCGCGACCGCGATGGAGTGGAGTTGCGAGTCCGTGAGCTTCACGCTGTCTGACTCGTGTTTCGCCGCAGCGGCCGGTTCTTGGTTGGCTCGCGCACAGGGCGGCGCGACGATGACCGCAACGGCAACCATGGAAGTCAGAGCGAACGAGGCGGATGTGCCGCCGAATCCCAGGTAGCAGCGCATGATGAGACCCCGTCGAAGAATCCAGGAATGATGTCCATGTCGTCGGGGAAGCGCTACTGAGACTAATCGCTGTGAACATTCACAGTTACCGGTCGGCGCCGGAGGCGCACAATGGGACCTCCCGTGCGTGCCGGTCGCGTGCGGTGGACCGGAGCCTTTCACATGATATTTGCGTCGCGTCCAAGCGCTCTTGGGTTACGCTCGAGCGCTCGTTGCTGCATCGTGCTCGCTCTGGCGGGATGCGCCGTGGGCCCGAATTTTCATCGGCCGCAGGCACCCAAAGACGCGGGATACACTCCCGCAGCGCTCCCCGGCAAGACGACCGCGACGCCCGACCCCTCGGGCGAGGCGCAGCAATTCGTCATGGGACAAGATGTCGATTATCGGTGGTGGGCGGCATTCGATTCCCCCGGGATCAATTCCCTGGTCGAGCGGGCGTTCCGGGTCAATCCGTCGGTACGGGCGGCACAGGCGGCGCTGCGCCAGGCGCAGGAAATGGTCTACGCGCAGCAGGGTTACTTCTGGCCGAGCGTCGGTGCGGACTATAACTTCGAGCGTCAGAAGCTGCCGGGCAACACCGCGACGACCGCGGCGCCCGGCGTTCAGGGCAACGGTCAGGTGCTCGTGCCGAGTGGGCCGGCTCAGCCCCTCATTTACAACTTCCAAACCGCGCAGCTGACCGTGGGCTTCGTGCCCGATGTGTTCGGCGAGAACCGGCGCAAGGTCGAGTCGCTCGACGCCCAGGCGCAGAACCAGCGCTTCGAGCTCGAGGCGACCTACATCAGTCTTGCCTCCAACGTGGTGGCCGCCGCGATCCAGGAAGCCTCGACGCGCGCTCAGCTGAAGGCCACGCAGGAGATCATCGCGCACAACGAGAAATCGGTCGCCATCCTGAGCGACAAGTTCGAGCACGGCTATGCGAGCGCGGTGGACCTCGCGACCCAACAGCTGCAGCTCGCCCAGGCGAAGGCGCAGCTACCACCGCTGCAAAAGCAGTTCGAGCAGAACCGCGACTTGATCCGTGAGCTGGTCGGCAACTTGCCGGATCAGGACGTGTCCGAGACGTTCGAGCTTTCGTCCCTGAAGCTGCCCAAAGAACTGCCGCTGTCCCTGCCGTCGAAAATCATCGAGCAGCGTCCCGACATTCGCGCGGCGGAAGAGACCCTGCGCTCAGCGAACGCGAATGTAGGCGCGGCGATCGCGGCCATGCTGCCGCAGTTCACCATCACGGCCACGGCGGGCGGAACGGCGACGCAGTTCCGCCAGCTGTTCGCCAAGGGTGGGCCCTTCTGGTCGCTGATCGGGGATGCCTCGCAGCCGATCTTCGAGGGCGGCACCCTATGGCACACCAAACGGGCGGCCGATGAGGCGCTGAAACAGGCAGCCGCGCAGTATCAGAACACGGTGCTGCAGGCCTACCAGAACGTCGCCGACACGCTGCATGCGGTCGTCACGGATGCCGATACGCTGGCGGCGGCGGCTGAGGCGGAGCGGGCCGCCAAGACGGCGATGGATCTCGCTCAAAAGCGCCTCGACAACGGCTACGGCGACTACCTCACCGAGCTGGCCGCCGCCATGGTATATCAGCAGGCAGTTCTGACGGAGGTGCAGGCGCGCGCGACCCGGCTCGGGGATAGCGCGGCGCTGTATCAGGCGCTCGGCGGTGGTTGGTGGAATCGAAAGACGGGTCCATTGACCGGCCAGAGCAATGCTGCGGCTGCGGGGCGGTGATCAAGGCACGGGGGTCATGCCGGCAAAACGAATCCTGTTAGTCGAGGACGATGCCGAGACCGCGGAGTTGATCGCGGAGGACCTGCAGGAGCGGGGCTATATCGTCTCGATCGCGAACGACGGTCACAGCGGCCTATCGGCCATCCTCAAGACCGATCCCGACCTGGTGCTCTGCGACATCAACATGCCGGGCATGAGCGGCTTCGAAGTGATGGAACAATTGGTCGCGCTCGCTCCCTCGCACGAAGCCGTGCCCTTCGTGTTCCTCACTGCACGCACCGACCGCGACAGTGAGCTGAAGGGTCGCCGCCTCGGCGCGGACGACTACGTGACCAAGCCCGTGGATTTCGAGATCCTCGCCTCCATCATCGATGCGCGGCTCGGCAAGTCGCCCCGTAACGAGGTATTCTCGCGCCACGTCGCGCTGAACGAGCGCGAGATCGAATGTCTCACCTGGTCGGCGCGCGGCAAAACCTCGCCCGAGATCGCGCAAATCATCAGCATCAGCAAGCGCACGGTAAATTTTCACATCGAGAATGCGTGCCGCAAGCTCAACGTCGCCACCCGAACCGAGGCCGTCGTGAAAGCGACCTCGGGGCGCTTGATCGATCCGTGATCCGCGAGCGCTGGCAACGCTCGAGCCGCTGGCTCAGCGCCCATTCGATACGCGTCCGGCTTTATTCGGTCGTCGTGCTTTTGTTCGCGCTCATCGTCGGTCTCGGTGCTTTCGGCTCGGCGCACTTGAGCGACGTCAATCATGCCTCCGAGGTCATACGCAACCGTTGGCTGCGCGATACCGGCATTCTCGGGGACATCTCCAACTACATGTCCGACTACCGCGCCGCCGAGGCCAACCGGCTGCTGGCGTCGACCGCCGCCGAGGAGGCGGCGAGCGATTCGGATATCGCGACCTTGCGCGACACCGTGGCCGCGAAGCAGCGTGCCTACGAACAGATTCCCCAAGACCCGGCCGAGGGACAGCTCTACCGCGAATTCGCGCAGCAGTGGGCCGCCTATCAGCGCATCGCCGACCGCGTCCTCGCCCGCGCGCGCGCCGGCGAGAGCACGCAGGCGATCGAGCTGTACAAGACCGAGTCGCGGCGGGCGTTCGATTTGTCGAGCGACACGCTGAGCGGTCTGACCGATCAGACCCTCATCAAGGCGCGTCGCGACAGCGACCGTGCCGCCTCGACCTATGCGCACGCACGGACCATGTTGGTCACCGCCATTTTGCTCGCGGCCTTTTTGCTTCTCGCCGTCATCGCCTACGTGGTCCGCGGGATCCTGGTGCCCCTCATGAAGCTCGCGACGGGCATGCGGCGGCTGGCCGATCACGACACCGCCATCGCGATCCCGAGCGTCGCGCGCGGCGATGAGATCGGAGAGATGGCGCGCGCCGTCGCGGTGTTCCGGGAAAATGCGGTCGCCCTCGAGACCAGCCAGCGCCGCTTGCTGGAGCAGGCCGCCGCCCTCGAGGCGGGTCTCGAGAACGAGCGGCGCCTGTTGGAGCAGCAGCGCGATTTCGTCACCATGACCTCTCACGAGTTTCGCACGCCGCTTACCATCATCGACGGACACGCGCAGCGGCTCATCAAGACGCAGGACCGCCTCGATGCCGCGGACGTCGCAGACGCCGCGGAGCGCGGTACCCGTATCCGCAGCGCCGTGCAGCGCATCACCAACATCATGGACAGCCTGCTCGGGGCCTCGCGCGTCCTCGATGGCCGAGCCGCATTTCATCCCTGCGACCTCGATCCCACTGCGCTATTGCGCGATGCCTGTCAGGCCCACCGCGATGCGAACCGCGGCGCCATCATCATCGAGGACTTCGAATCGATGCCCGCGACCATGTATGGCGATCCGAAGCTCCTGTTTCACGCGTTCAGCAATCTCATCTCCAACGCGATCAAGTATTCACCGGCTTCGAGCCCGACCGAAGTCAGGGCGTGCGAGGAAGCAGGATGGCTGGCGGTGCAGGTGCGCGATCACGGCATCGGCATTCCCGCGCGCGACCGCGTACGGCTGTTCGAGCGCTATTTTCGCGGCAGCAACGCGACCCGGGTTGCAGGCACCGGTGTCGGCCTGCATTTGGTCTCCATGGTGGTGGCGATGCATCAGGGCGAGGTCTTTGCGGAGAGCCTGGAGGGGGTGGGCTCGCGCTTCGTGGTGCGCTTGCCGATCGCGGTGCCGGCTGCGAAAACGCCTGCCGCGGCGACGGCCGATGCGGCCTGAGCGGGAGGGCGCCACCGCGATTCACCGCATGGTGGCGCGCTGCCGCGCCGATGATTATCCCGCGCGCATCGCAAGACTCCCCGCCGGCTGGGTCGTCATGGGAGAGCGCCAGGTCTTCGCGGGTTATTGTCTGTTGCTTCCCGATCCCGTGGTCGCCCATTTGAACGTCCTTGAGGCGCTCGAACGCACGCAATTTCTCACCGACATGGCGCGCGTCGGCGATGCCGTGCTTGCGGCCACGGGCGCCGTGCGAATCAATTACGCAATGTTCGGCAATGCCGAGCCCGCGCTGCACGCGCACGTCTTTCCGCGGCGCGCGGACGAGGTACCCGGCATGCGCACCGCGCAGCCCTGGGCGCTCGATTGGCAGGCCGCGCCCGAGTTCTCGCCGGCCCTGCATGGCGAACTGCAGCGGCGGATCGCGAGCTATCTCAAGTAAACTGCGCGCGTCACCGACCAAAAGAGATTTTCGTGGCTGAATCCATCGGACGCCGGGCGGTACTCGCCGGCACAGGCGCGACGTTGCTGCTGGGGATGTTGGAAGGCTGCCGCGCGCCTGCGCAGCGGCCCACGGGCACTCCGTCGGCTCGATTGGAGCTACCACCCATCCACGCGGACATCGGCCGGATCACCTCCATTACCGTCTGCACGCGCCCCTTCCGCCCCCAAGGCCCGCGTCTCGACGTCGAACGCATCGGCAACAAGACGGTCGTGCACAACTATGGGCACGGCGGCAGCGGCTGGTCGCTGTCGTGGGGCTCGGGTGCCATCGCCACCGATAACGTGCTCGCCAGCGGCGTGCGCGAGGTCGGCGTGATCGGCTGCGGTGCCCTCGGTCTGACCTCGGCGCTGCTTCTGCAGCGGGCGGGCCTGCGCGTCACGATCTACGCCAAGGACTTACCGCCGAACGTGCGCTCCTCGCTCGCCACCGGGGTGTGGTCGCCGGATTCGAGAATCTGTCTGCAGCAGAACGTGACTCCCGCGTTCAAGCGCCAATGGGAGGCGATGGCGCGGCGCTCTTGGCAGACCTATCAGACCTTCCTGGGCCTTCCGGGAGATCCGGTGGAATGGATCGAGCATTACAGCGTCCGCGACCCTGACACGACGGCGCCGTCGCGGGATGTCGACACGCGGCCCGCGTTTGCAGAGCTGGAAAGTGAGCTGCTCGCCGATATCGAGCCGACGAGCACGGTGTTTCCGCCCGGCGGCCACCCTTTCGGCGCGCGTACGGTGCGCGGGCGCCCCTGGATGATGTTCAATCTGAACGCGTATCAGCGGCTGCTGATGTCGGATTTTCTGACGAGCGGCGGCACAATCCAGATCACGGAGTTTCACACTCCGGCGGATCTCGGTGCGCTACCGGAAAAGACGCTCGTCAATGCCACAGGCTATGGCGCTCGCGCGCTCTTTGGCGATGAGAGCCTGGTGCCGGTGCGTGGGCAGCTCGCGCGCACGATTCCGCAGCCCGATATTCACTACGGACTGGCGTACAAAGACTCGAGCTTCGTGCCGCGCCGTGATGGGAATATATTTCAGGTCTACGGCGCGGATGATTATTACGGGTACGGTGATGACGCGACATCTCCCGACCCGGCGGAAGCGCGGCACGCCGTCAGCACGATCGCATCGCTGTTTGGGTGAATGGGGCCAAGCGCGGCCCCGCGTTCACGATGGGCCGCAAACGGCCCATTAAGGGTCATTCGGGCGTTTCGCACAGATTTCCGCATCCGCCATTCGACTAACTCCCCCGTGCTTGCGTCGGAGGCTCCAGCCGTTGCATCTCGCAGATCATCTCGGCACCGGCAGTCCGACCTTCCGGCAAAATGCGATTAAGCGCGGATCGCCCTTGTAACGTCCAATGAAAGGGTCGTTGGATAGATTGTGGACGTATGGGTCGCGATACGTCCAGGTGTGGTCCAGCCATTCGAACGTCTTGTCCGGGTCGTTTCGCATCGCGTAAATCTGAGCAACTTCATAGGGATTCCAAGAAACGCCCTTGTCGATTAAATTCTTAAGGGCGGCATCTGCAGCTCCACGGTCGCTACCGATCTGCAGCGCCTTGGCCAGCGCCGCGTCCCGAAAAAAGCTGCCCGCCGGCTCCTGCTGTGCGGCGGCCAGCGCCGCTTGAGCATCACCTCGCCGAATCTCGATGTTTGTCAGAACATCGTGGAGCCACACGCCGCCAGGCTGTAGCTCGATTGCTCTGCGAATAGCTCCTTCAGCTTCCCCCAATCGGTTCAGCGCGTAAAAATCGACGGCGAGCCAAGCGTACCAACTCGCATGCAACGGATCTGTGGCGAGCGCGTCTTGTGTCAGCTTGATTGCCTGGTCTACTTTTCCAAAGTTTGCAAGCTGGCGGGCGAGACTGGCCGCCGCCTCGCCATTCGCAGGAGCCAACTCGAGAGCTCGTCGATACTCCTCTTCCGCACCCCGCCAATTGAAATCCGCCATTTCAAGCAGCCAACCGAGCGCGACGTGGGCACTCGCCAGGTTCGGCGCGAGCGAAAGGGCGACAGTGGCCGCCTCGCGAGCTTTCGCATATGCTTCCGGTGCCACCGCGAGATTGAGATGATATGCACCTAGGTTGGTCCAAGCGCGCGATAGCAAACTCCACGCGAATGCGTAGCGCGGATCGAGCTGCGAGGCGCGCGTAAAGCGCTCGATTGCCTTGCGTGTGTCAGCGTCGGTTTCTCGCGCAAGGTAGTATTTGCCCTCCAGTACGGCGTTATAGGCTTCCAAATCCCCGCTCGGCGGTCGATCGGTCTGCTGCGCTGCGAACTCCTTCGGCAGGAGGTGTGCCCTGAGCGCACCGGCCACCGCACGTGTGAGGTCGTCCTGCAGCCCAAAGAGATCCTTGTAAGGCCGATCGTAGCGCTCGGACCATTGCGTGCTGCCATCCGACGTGTCGATGAGCTCGGCACTAACCCTCACCTGATCGCCCGCGCTCCGTACGCTTCCTTCCAGCAGATGCGCAACCCCGAGCTTGGCGCCGATCGTCTGGCTATCGTCTTTGGAATCCCGGAACCTGAACGAGGACGTGCGACCAATCACCTTCAGCCCGGGGAACTGTGACAGTGCCGTGATGAGATCTTCTGATAAGCCATCGGAGAAGTACTGCTGGCTGATATCGCCACTCTCGTTCGTAAGCGGCAGCACCGCAATTGAGTTCGCCGTTGCGCCCTGCAACGGAGCCTTCGAGCGCATCAGCCTCTCGAGCGCCAGGTAGCCGAGTGCTGCGATGGCGACTGCAGCGATCACCAGGAGCGCGTTTGTCCACGGCTGTGAGAAATGGCGCCTACCCGCGGTAGCGCCTGCCACGGGCTTCCGCGCCGCACTGCGCCTCGCTCCGGCGTCTGACAGTGTCGGGGACAGTAGTCGCCGTACGCGCTCGACAAAGGCGACCAAGGTGTCTCCATCTGGTAAGCGTGTCCACTGAGCCCGATGAAATGACTCCGGCACGTCCGCGCCTGGCTCTGCAGTGGCGTCCAGGGATACGGGCACGATGAAGGTCCGATCGCGAGCCATCATGTGAGTGCGCTGATCCGCAAGGTCCCACTCCAGCCGGAAATAGCCTTCCCGCCGCGACGTCGTGTTTGCGGAAATGACCGGAATGAACAGCTCGCAGTCGCGGACCTCGCGCCGAATCTTCTGGTCCCATAGGTCCCCACCCCGCAGCTCGCTTTGGTCGAACCAAACCTGGATGCCGGCCGCACGCAGGGCCTCGCATATCTTTTGAGCCGCCTCCGCATCCTGCGAGGTGTAGCTCAGAAATACGGCGTGCGAGGGCTCGGTCACCAACGGGATCACCCCTGACAGATCGTCGGAGGTCTTCTCGCTGCCTCCGTAAGCGGCAGCTTAGCGCAACCGGTTGAGTTTGGCCGAGCCAAGGCACCGGCCGAAGGACAGCCGGTGCTGACCGAAAGACAGTCGCTCAAGTCCGGTCTATTACTTCGGCCAATGACCCGCCGGTCGGACCTCTCAGGTGCCTGTAACAAAGCAGTCATTGCGGGTCGGCGAAATTATTTATAAATCCCGACCCCAGAACTGTCCAAGCAGGTCATGACCGAAGCTACGGTGAGGCGATTCCTCGATGAGTGAGAAGCCGGCGGCTTCGTAGATTCGTCGCGCCGACACCAGCACATCATTCGTCCACAACATGATTCGCCGATAGCCAGCCGCTTTTGAGAATGAAATACACTCATCGACTAGCTGCCGACCAACCCCAAGTCCCCGTGCAATGGGGTCCACTAAGAGACAGCGTAGCTGGGCCGCGTCCGGGTCCTTTTCGGAGCGTACGACAAACACGCAGCCGGCCCGTTGACTGTAGACCTCCGCGACCCAAAACTGCTCAGAACCCGGCTGATGCCGAGTAGCAAACTTGGCAAAGAGCGTGGCGACGAGTGCTTCGAATTCCTCGTTCCAACCAAATTCATCTGCATACAGCTGTCCGTGTCGCTCGATGGCCCAACCGACATCGCCTACTCCGTAGGGGCGAATGACAACCTTTGGATCCTGCGATGGGCCTGCTCCTTGCATAGCACTCTGCACTTCTTGCATAGCGCGGAGCAAACGGTCCCGCTGTGCAACCGATAGTGGTTTGAGGAGATTGTTGATGCTCCTTTGCGATTTCCTATCAAGCTCCACGAATGCCTTGCGACCTTTCGGAGTAAGGGACAAATCGGTTCGGCGGGCATCTGCCGCTGATTTTTGTGTCGCAAGTAGGCGAGATTTCACAAAGCCTTGGAGAATTCGGCTGAGATACCCGCCATCCAAGCCGAGGCTATCGATCAAGTCTTTGGCAGTTAGACTCTTTCGCGTGCCGAGTTCGAAAAGCACACGTGCCTGAGCAAGCGTAAATGGGCTCGCCAGTAATCCCTCTTCCAAAACCCCCATTCGCTGCGTAAAGAACCGACTAAATTGCCGAACGGATGCCACCTGACTTTTCGTATCCGCGCCCACAAACCGTCCCTTAGAAGGTCAGACTCATCGTGCCAATGTTGGTTGACGCAGTCAAGTATATCTCTCTGCCGACGCGGTTCGGTTGCGAGCAAAGCCTGGTCCGGACCTTCCGCAAGAATTGTCGGTAACCGGCGCTTGATTGCAGCTGACGGACTCGACCTTTGCCATGCGGCGGTGGCCAAGCGGAGATTCACAGGATTAACCCACCGGAATGCCGACGCTCGCTACCGCTTGCTCTGGGTCGACGCGAAGCGAGCACGAGCACGCCGTATTCCACGGGAGACAACGCTACTGAATCTCGAGAAATAGCGTCATTTCGGAACTTCATTGCGGCACCCTCTGCCAAACCGAATATGCAATCGTGCCGTTGCCCGAGGCATTTGCAGGCACCGAGTAGGTCAGAGTGCCATCTTTGAATGTGTACTCGCGCACCTGTTGAGTTCCCTCCCAATTGGGATAAGAGGCGGCTTCGATATTGAAAATCAGCCTGCCTCTCATCGGATCGACGACGACGCGGCCGGTATGGGTACTCGAGCCCAAGACGGCCTCGGCGTATTCTTCCGGTGTGCCTTTTTTCTTGTCGCCCGAGGCAAACTTAGGCCTTTCGGGACGAAAGATCTGTATCGAATAACGCCCGACTTTATCGACCATCATCAGGCCGTTGGGATGTTCACCGTAATTCGTGGTGCGCGTCCCGTCAGGAAGGATCTCGTAAGCGGCCGTCATGACCCAGGTGCCTTCCAGGGAAAGGGGTCGTGCCTCGGCAGCCGCGCCAAAAGTACCCACCGCCATCAGGATTGTGGCAAGGCCTATAGAGTTCATACGTTCGCGCGATTGGGTCGACATGGAGTTTCTCCGTGGCTGAACATTGAAACCTGACAAAGCGGTTACACACTAACATCAACGAGTAACCTGTCAAGCAGGTTTCACGGTGCTATGATGCGATGTCATTTGGAGCTATTGAGTGAGCTAATCGAGGTGGGCTGTCGTGGAAAAGGCGAAAAAAACCCAGATCCGGGACGGTTTTAGGTTCCGCGGCGGCCATGTGGCGCTGGATCTGGCTGGTACCCTGGCCGCTCGCCTGAAGGCGTCACCACGGGAGCTCCTTGCGCATCCGAGCGATCTTGCGCGTTGGCTGGTCGCCGCGGAACTTGCCGCCGCTATTCCCGAGGTGACACAAGCGGATGTGGCTCTCGCCAGAACATTGCGCGAAACCATCTACAGCGTGGCCCTTGCGCAGATTCATCGAAAGGCACTCCCCGACGAAGCGCGCCGCAAGCTAAATCGATTCGCCTCAGAAGCGTCGGCTGTTCCGCAGCTTGGCAAAGACAGCCGGATTCACATTTCAGGGAATACCCAAGAACTACTCACCTCTATCGCGCGGGATGCGGTACTCCTGTTTGGCAGCGAACCGGGAATGCGCCTACGTCAGTGTGAAGGGGAGAGCTGCGCGCTCTTGTTTCTTGATACTTCGCGCTCGGGGGAAAGACGATGGTGCTCCATGTCCGGATGCGGCAACAAATCCAAGATCGCTGAATTTCGTCGACGTCAGCGAATGAACCTCTAATTTACGCTTTGCCAGACGACGCAGCTGCCGAGTCAAGCTCTCGTAGTTCAATGCCCGAAAGCGGCCACCCGCAAGTGACTCCCGAGGGTCCGAGAGTTCTCGTTCAACGTACCGCCGCAGTCGCCTATCTGCCGTCGGTGGCGGTTCTGGATTAGTCGCCACGAAGCAGCCGTCCGGGGCTTGCGATAGGCTATGGAGCCTCGGATGATGCGATGCAGGACGCGGGGGCAGCCTATGCAATACAACCACGTCGCGATACCGACGACTGACAATTTCGATGGCGAGATCCGCCGCCGCAGTTGAATGCAAATTATTTCTCATAGCTCCAACGAGCCGCCGAGTGGCAATGACGCGGAGCAGGAAAACGATGAATAAAACGTTTCGTCCCGCACAGCGGCCAATTGAAGAAGTGGCCGCGGCGCGGGCCTTCTATGCCGGTATCGGTCAGGATGTCCGTTACTTCTCAGCGCTGTGGCATACGTTCAGCGTCGGCCACATGCTGACGAATGATTTGGATCGAATTTGTCGGCAGTTTGGTCTGAGCATTGCCGACTTCTACCTGATGGGGGCGTTGCGGATCGATCGGCCACAGCCGCTTCGGGCCACGGATCTTGCCGTCACGCTGCAGGTCTCGAATGGCGCCTTGACGGCCCGTGTCGTCAAACTCGGCAACAAGGGCCTACTGATAAAGTCGCCGGTGCCAGGCGATGCTCGCGCCTTTACTTTGCGGCTTAGCCCGGAGGGGGCTGCAATAGTCGAAGCGATCCATTCGGCTGTTGCGCGAGAATCGCATTTCGTCCGCGAGCTATATCGGCTTCCCGATGCGGATCGCCAAGCTCTTGAACGCATCATGGGAGAGCTGCACGGCCTACTCGATCGCTTTTCCATCCACGCCCATCGCTGATGCTTCAGGGGTCAAACAACTAACGGTTCGCCAATCCATGTCTGCGGTTATAAATACACAAAGAATATCGCGGGAGGAGGCGGGAACATGGCAACGAAGCCAACGTCTATCGATGATAGCCTTCGGGCAGTCACGCCCGAGGAGATTGCAAGTTATCAGAAATTCGGTTGGGTCAAGCTGAGAAACTTCATTCCGCGCGCGAGGGTGGACGAACTGCTGGCGATGGCGAAGGATCGCATGGGTGAGAACGGCGACAGAGACCTGCCGCCCGAGGCTTTTACCTACTTCAACCCGCTGACTCTGCGCGGCCTCAAGCATCCGCTGATGGGGCCGATCATCGAGCATTGCGGGCGTGGCGCGCGTGCCCTGATGGCGCGCCGCGCGCGGGTTGGCATTCGCTATTTCACCGATTTCTTTGCGGTCAAACAGCCCGCCAAGAAAAAGCAGGCGGATCGCGGCGGCGCTGGCGGATCGGACTGGCATCAGGACTACGCGGCTTCAGCCTCGGACAGATCCGGCGGCATGGTATTTTGGACAGCGTTGACCGACATGCCGCCCGAAAAAGGCACGATGGCGTTCCTCAACGGATCGCACCGCTTTGGCGTGATGGGGCACTATTCCACGTATGGCGAAGGGAATCTGCTCGATAGCTATCCGGAGCTGCTTGACGGGTGCGACAGCAGCGGAAACCTTACTTATTCCGCAGGTGACGTCACCGTGCATTCCAACCTGACGGTCCACTCGGCCGGAACGAATGTCACAGACGACCCTCGCTGGACTTACATCGTCATCGTGAACCCTGCGGACGCCTGCTGGAACGGCGGCCCCGCGGACGCATTCCAGACGGACGGGCTGACGCTTCACAAGGAGCTGGATGACGAACGCTTTCCGGTAATAGGCTAGCCCCTAACAAGACAAGCACGGGGAGACACAAATGACCGAAATAGAGCGTCTCGCGGCGATCGAGGCTATCAAGCAAATCAAAGCGCGCTATTGGCGAGGAGTCGATCTTTGCGATGGCGAGCTGGTCCGCTCGGTTCTCGCCGAAGATTGCGAGCTGGACTATCGTGGCTGCTGCGTCGACCCGCAGACAAGAGTGGATCATCTGCCCGCGATGAACGTGACACTGCGCGGCCGTGACAAGTGGGTGTCAGACGGAATGGCGCGCTTTGGCATCGTCAGTGTGCATCAGGGCCATCAAGCGGACATCGAAATCACCGGCCCGGACGCGGCAAGGGGCATCTGGGTCTTTACCGATCGCATGTTCTTTCCCGCTGGCGGCGACATATCTCGCCTAACCGGTTACGGCTTCTATCACGAGACCTACGTCAGGGTAGGTGAAGCCTGGCAAATCAAGACTACCCGCATAACCCGCATCAGGGTGGAGGTGGAATGAAGCCAGGTTCCGTCCGACGCCGGAAGGTGGTGCACCGCCGCCCGAAGACATAAATTCACAATTTTGAATCCGAGGTCAGGACGAAGCGGTTCGTTTCGCTATTCTAGGTAGGGCGCGAGCACATTCTCTATCCATTTCATGAATGCGCGGACTCGGCGCGACAGGTTGCGCCGATGCGCTACTACGAGGGACACGGCAAGCGGCCGGCGACCAAAGTCGGGTAGAACTTCCACCAGCGCTCCGCTCTCCAAGTATCGGCCAATCCCAAGAAGTGGGGCCTGAATTAGGCCAAGACCGGCGAGGGCAGCGGCTTCGTAGGTTTGTGCGCTGTTGACGTGCAGCGCACCTGGCAACTGAAGCGTCCCGTAACTTTCGCCGTCCGGGTATTCCCATCCAAGGGGTCTTGCGCCCAGCGTCGTCTCAAAGTGAATTGTCCGGTGTTCCTGGCGCTCGAGATCTCCCAGCGATCGAGGGACGCCATAACGCGCCAGATATGAGGGGCTGGCGGCGTTGACTATGCGTAGCTTGCCCAGCGGGCGGGCAATCAGCGTCTCGTCTCCGATGGGACCCAGTCGCAATACGCAGTCAAACCCCTCTTGAACCAGATCAACTTGGCGATCCGTGCTCGACACCTCCAGCTCCAACTCGGGATGAGTCGCCATGAAATCCGGTAGTGCCGGCACGATCGTTGTCCGTGCCACCTCGGTCGGAAGATCGACGCGTAGACGCCCGCGAAGTGCTACGCGATCGCCTGCGAACATCGAGTGCAGATCGTCAACGTCCGCGAGCAAATCGCGGGCACGCGCATGAAATACCCGTCCGTCTTCGGTCAACTGCACGCTACGCGTCGTCCGGTGCAGAAGCCTGACACCGACATCTTCTTCCAGCTTCCGGACCGCCGTTGAGACTCTGCCCTTCTGTATGCCCAGGCTATCGGCCGCGAGGGTGAAGCTCCCCATATCCGCGACCGTAATGAAAATGAGGAGGGGTTGGAGATTCTGCATTTCGTGCCTCGGTACTGTTCACATCAGAGAGAACAGTGAGTTCAGTTTATCGGTGATTATCATACTCAAGAGGCACAGTAAGCTACAAACATTGGGATTCCCCCATAGGAGAGCGACAAGTGTTCGAAACTATGAAGCTGCATCGGGTGCCTGAAACCACAGCCCTGCATGGCGCCCTGTGGGCAGGCCGGGTAATGAGCGCGCTCGTTGTTATCGCTCTCGTGACAGACGGCGCTATTCAGCTTTTCGCGCCGGCGCAGATCGCGAGCATGTTGCAGGAAACCGGGTTCGCGATCGACCTGACCCGTGTCTTGGGTCCGATCATCCTCGCCTGCGCCATCCTTTACGCCATCCCGGCCACCGCCGTGCTCGGCGCGATCCTAGTGACGGGCTTTTTGGGAGGCGCCATCTGTGCCCATGTGCGCATTGGTGAGTTGGGTTCGCCGCCGGAAATCATTGCCCTGCTTCTGGGCGCGATGACATGGGTCGGCCTCTACGCGCGAGATCCCCGGGTCCGCGCCATTCTGCCGTTCATCCGTTAAACCAACCGGGGCAGTCCTCTGTCCCTCAACATTCAGGAGAAGACGCATGTTTTTAGTAATGGGAATCACAGGAAAAGTGGGCGGTGCGACGGCAGAACATCTGTTGGCGCACGGCAAGAAGGTACGCGCGCTAGTACGCAATCGCGAGAAGGCGTCAATCTGGGCGAACCAGGGCGTGGAACTGGTTGACGGTGATTGGAATGATTCAGCAGCCATTGAGCGGGCGCTCAAAGGCGTCGAAGGCGCGTTTGTCATGTTGCCGGCTGTTTGGGCCCCCTCGCCCGACTACAAGGAAGCCAAGGCCGTGATTGCGAACTATGTCGAGGCGCTGAGTAACGCAGCGCCGCCGCGGGTGGTCGCGCTTTCGTCGATGGGTGCGAACAGGACCAGCGGGATTGGGATGATCACGGCGCTGTCGCTTCTGGAGCGCGGTTTTCGCGACCTGACATCGCCAATCGCATTTGTGCGCGCAGGCGGATTCTTCGAGAACTTCCTCTACGGCTTGCAGGTCGCCCAGGGCGGAACGCTACCGGTTTACTACAATCCGACAAACCGAAAATCGACCATGGTCGCGACGAACGACATCGGCGCGGAGGTCGCAACCCTTTTGACCGGGCCAGCGTGGTCAGGGCAGCGCACCGTCGAGCTCGGCTCGATGGTCACCGCGGATGAAGTCGCGGAGCAATTGGGTGAAGTACTGAATCTCGACGTGAAAGCCTTTGCAGTCCCGCGTGCAGGGTGGGCGAAAGCGTTCGAGCAATTTGGCATCCCGAAGGGCCACACCGGACCTGCCGAGGAAATGTTTGAGGCCGTGAATGCAGGATGGATGGACCTCGGAGTCAAGGGTACGGAGCACGTAGCGGGCACGACGTCTGCGCGCGACGTGTTCGCGGCGGCCCAGAACGCCGTGACGGCGTGAACCGCGACGTTCACACAGGATCCCGGCCACGCGCCGGGTTCCCGCTATCGCGCTTCCCGAAAGCGGCCGCTCTCGGTCGGCAGCATGGGGTCGCGACCCGCCGGATCCCGCGGATCGCGGCTTGGTCCCGGTGGATGGCAGGATTGGAGATGCGGATCGGTTAGCAGGCGGCCACTTTGAGACATTCGAGGTGCGAAAATCCCATGCAGAAAGCCGTCATTCATGGCCAACTGTTGTCGACTAGGCAAGAGCCCGATCGACAAGTCTCGCGGTCCGAAGCCAGACCGCTAAAATTTGACCCCATGCCGGGTAAATCGATTTGTCGACGACGCCCTCAACACGCAATACATCGTACGTTCCGGGAGCAGCATGCAAGGCGCAAGAAGGCTGTATCTAATCTTGGCGCTCACGGCCGGCGTCTGCCGTGCGCAGAGTGCGCCTCCGACGGCGCAAACGAAGTTGGATCACTCCAAAGCTACGGCGACATTCGTTTCCAACGCGGAGATTGGGGCAGTGCTCGCGCCAGCCGCAACGGGCGCGGTCGCCGACGACGTGCTGCGTGTAGTGCCAATTGACGGTGAGTACAATGTCGGCGTTTCGGTTGTCCGCCGGGTCAAGGTGAATGGAAAGACCCCTCCGGACGCTATTCTGCACCACGACGTTACCGAGATTTATCACGTGCTCGAGGGAAGCGGAATCTTGATCACCGGCGGGACCATTGAAGGTGCGACTGAGCTTCCATCTGACGATCCTGTTGTGCGTACCGTGATCGGGCCAAGTACGGTCGGCAAGGTGATTACTGCTGGTACGAGACGGCGAGTCGGCCCAGGGGATGTGGTTATCATTCCTCCGAATACCGCCCACGGTTTCGTCGAGATCACGTCGGAACAGATCACGTACTTGCTTGTTCGTGTCGATCCGCACCGTGTACTTGCCCAGCATGATCACAAGCCGTAACGGATTTTGAAGCCAGCTCGCAAAGTGGATGGTCGGGAGTTGCCGGAGACGATATCGACCGGAATGTTCTTGGGGCTCAGTTGGCCTTGTCGCGGTCGGTGGACCAGGTTGTCTGCGCGGGATTGCCTGCGACGGCGTCGTTCCACTTGCCGGCGGCATCGACGCCCAGAACCGAAATGATCAGACCTACCCTACATTCCCGGCAAAATGATCTTCTCCAAGTACTCAATCGGCAGCGGGCCCTGATCGAGCGCTTTGTTGTGAAATTCCTCGAGGTTGAAGGCGCTGCCCTTTGCCGCCTGATATTTCTTGCGCAGCTCCCACCACTGCCGTATGCCGACGAAATACGTTGGCAGTTGCGTTGAAGTCAGCTTGGCACGCCGCAGTTTGCCTTCGGCCTCAGCCTGCGTCTGGAAGGTGTCGTTCAGCATCAGGTCCATCGCCTGCTGGTCGGTCATGTTCATTGTCTGCAGGCGAATGTCGAGGATGCTGTTCGAGACGGCGCGCAGCAAGATCTTGCGCCGCACCAGGCCGAACTTCGGACTGTGATCAAGATAGCCTTCCTCGGTCATGACATCGGCAATGTACTCCGCCCATCCCTCGACGTATGCCCCATTGCCAAAGATGCCGCGCAACACGCGGCGGTTCGGAGGCTCAACGTCGTCGGCGTGTTCGGCCTGCACGTAATGCCCGGGGAGCGCCTCGTGAATGGTGAGCCACTTCAGCGTGTAGCTGTTGTACTCCCGCAGTTTGCTCTCAGCCTTCGCCTCCGGCATCTTAGGGTCGATGGGCGTCACCCAATACTGCGCTTCCGCCGTAGGCTCAAGCGGAGGCGCGCCGTGGAACCCCGCGACTGAATAGCTGCCGCGCATAAACTCCGGCGTGGGGATCACTTTCAGGTTGTCGCGGCTGCCGAGGGAGACGATCCTCTTCTCGCGAATGAAATGCTTGATGCCTTCCAGGTCTGCCTTGACGGCTTCAATCAGCTGGTCCCGCTGGGGATGCTCGTCGCTGATCTTCGTGAGCACCGCAGCGATGATCTTGTTCTCGCGTTCGCGCGCCGGCAGAGTGCCGTAGTCATCCTGCCCGGGATACATCTGCTTGTAGAGGGGGAGTGCCAGTTGCAGCATCTCGGCGCGAATGACCTTTACTTTGGCTTCGGCGTCGGCCAACAACTGCTCGGGCGTTATCGAAGTCTCCATTACGTAGTGGAACTTTTCGTCGTACCACTCTTTGCCGAGCCGCCAGGTGCGGCCGTTCGCGGAACGCTTGGCCAGGTCGTTGGTCATCCAGTCGTTGAAGTCGGTGAGCGCCTTCTTCGCCGCGGGTGCGACTTTCTCATACTGCGCCTTCAGCGGCGATCCGGCCGGAATGTCAGTCGCGACACTGTCCACCAGATTGATATTGCCTTCGTTCTCTTCAACTGCGGCCGAGATGAAGATGGGATCGGAGTCGGTCAGCTCTGATCGTGCCTGCTCGATGAAGTGCGGAATCTGGCCGATACGGAAAATAACATCGCCGACACGCACTTCCTTCGATGCGTACTCCTGGGTCAGCGGCAGGAACATCGCATTGCCGATCAGTTCCACGTATCCCGTTGGATTGTGTTTGTAGCTTTGAATGTGCTCGAAATCTAGCAGGCTGAGCGCAATCTGGTCGTCAATTAGACGATAGTCAGCGGCGTCCTGCGCATCGAGCGATGCGACTGGCGCCTCTGTCTGGAAGCGATGCCGCCATGCACGATAGAACTTCCGCTGCGCCGCCACGCCTTGCGGGCCGACATCGTCGAGTTGGGCATCGAGGTTAATCGTCTCCCCGGTCTTGGGGTCTTTGTGTTTGTGATATCCGGCTTGGGTGGCATTCACCGGCGAAAGCGCGAGCGAGTCCTTCACGAACTGCTCTGTCATCTGCGCGAACTTCGTGTGGGCTTCGGATTCGGTCTGCTTCACGGTTTGTGCTGCAATGAAAGCGGAGGGGAGAAACAGCAACAAAAAAATGCGCATAACAAGCTTCATAGCGCCTCGCGATCGCGGATTGAACGACATCCCACACCTATGCGGCAGTCCCGGGTACCCCCTACGGGGCTTCCGGCGTTCTCGCAACGGTGCTTAGCATATCCGAATGGCCCCTTTTGGTAAGGTCACGCGGCGGCTTCCGGGGTCATGACGAGCCGTTGAACTTCTATAATCGGCCCTTCATGGTTGATGGATCCCTCGCTGGGACATATGTCGGCCCCGGGCCAGGTAGCCCGTGTTCGAACTGCCCGAGAACGGTTGGGTCGATGTAGCTTGCCCAGATAAACAGGCTCAATTGGTGCGTGGGCTGAGTAGCGGGAGGCTCTGACGATCCGCACGACAGAATAAACACGCACAGCATCATCGTGCAGCAATTGATACCGCACGCATCCTGCGTGTCATCGGAAGCCCCTTCGAATCCTAGATACGCATAATGTACATAGCGAACGGTGCTGTACAGTGTCTCGACTCGCGTGGTTACCAGCGCGCATTTATGGTTCTCCACCGGCCGTTTGCGAATGACGCAGAAAGTCGAGACTCCCGTCCATCCGCCGACGGTCGAACAATCGGCATGTTTACCCCACAGCGGCCGCTCTTCAGGCAGTGCCGAAAGTTCTCGGCATTGTCCCAATGGCGGCAAACCCCGCAGGGTTGCTAGACTGCTCGGCGACGGGGGTACGGGCTGCGCCGCGAATTCGTCGCGTGTGCCGTGATTGCGGGAGACATCGTTTCCGTGAGCATGATTGGCTATTTACCGCAAATCAGTGCAGATGAGGTCCTCAACCTTCAGAAGAGGCCGACATGGGTCAAACGGCTTCTGCGGGAAAAATCAGGGGAACGAGTATGTTACTGGTGTCATTTGATGAGGATGCATCACCTGCAGCGGTTGTCGATGTTCTGCGGCGCGATGGCGGCGTCATCGTCCGCAATCTGGTGCCGGCCGAACTGATCGACACCTGCGCTGCCGAGCTGCGATCGTCGCTCGATGAATTCGACGAAAGTCAACGCACGGGCTTTAGTGGTCCAAAGACGCTTCGGTGTGGGGGCGTGTTGCGCTACGCGCCGCGCTGCGCCGAACTGATTGCCCACCCGATGGTACTGAGTGTGGCCGATGCCATCCTGCTGCCGTCTTGCGCCGATTATCAGCTCGGGAGCACGACGGGGATCGAGATTTTGCCGGGGGAAAGCGAACAGCAACTTCATCGCGACGATACGCCCTATCCGATTCAGGTTGCGGGACTCGAGCTTCAAATCGGTGTGATGTGGTCTTTTAATGATTTTACGGCGGAGAATGGAGCTACGCGCATCGTCCCAGGCAGTCATCGCTTTCTCCGCGCCTGGCACCGGCCTGACCTGACACGCTCGGCGCCCGCTGTGATGCCGAAAGGTTCCGCGCTGTTCTATCTGGGATCGACTTGGCATGGAGGTGGCGCAAACCGGACCCATTCCGCTCGGGCCGGTCTTATAAACACCTATTGTCTGGGTTGGCTCCGCTCGGAGGAGAACCACTGCCTCGAGGTCCCGCCGCCGGTGGCACGGCAATATGACCCGAGAGTCCGGCGTCTCCTGGGATATACGACTCATGGCGCCGGTCATGACCAACTCGGCTATTACGGTGGTAACGACCCGGTCTGGGTGCAGCAAAATGAAGCGGAGGCTGCGGCGCGCGGGCAATTGCCGGGAAGCGTCGATTTGCGCCAGCCAATCTAGCCGTTCGAGATTGAGCGTGCTCCAACTTCGACGGCCTGCAAGGAACGCGTGATTTCATATCTGGTAAGGAACCAGATTCCGATAGAAGCGAATACAAACCACGCGCCCATGTAGCTCAGTCCGAGTCGCGTAAGAATGTCCGCTGGAATGGGTGCATTTGCCGATGCCTTCGGATAATGAATCATGGTGAGCAGCAGGCCGGCAAGCAATGCGCCGAGGCCCATCGACACTCTCTCGACAAATGTCTGGTATGCGAATATCGCACCCTCCAGACGTTTGCCTATCGCCAGTACCACCTCATCCGTAACATCAGCGTAGAGTGAGTAGATGATGGAAGCGGTTACGATCCAGATCAACTGGCTCAGAAAATCATAGGTCGTTAGCAGGCACCACAGGCCGTTGCTGCCGCGTTCCGGAAGCCATCCCAAAGAGAGCAGCGGCGGCAAGATCATGCTTATGGCAACGGAGGCCATCAAAAAGCGAAGCGCCATGACTTTTTTGTCGCCCTTGACGACATACTGCCGGATCACGGGAGCGACCGCGAGTGATGCCAGCGACTCGACGATGGTCAACAGCGACATCTGCTCGCTGCGCATGCCATAGAAGAAGCCGTACTGATAGATCCAAAGCGCCGCCGTCACGCCGAGACCTGTCCCGACAAACAGACCGGAAAGGAGCAGCGCCCGCATCGAACGGTTTTGCAGCAGTTGGCCAAAAGAGCGGGCCATGTCCTTGAGGCTGGCTGTTTGTACCGAAGTCTTCATATGAAGATGAGGAATCTCCGGATGAAGTCCTACGGTGGAGAAAAGCAGCGAAATGAGGATCACCGCCCCACAGACGACAGCTGCCTGCCGGTATCCGGTGATGCTGGTCTGGCCGTTCACGTGCTCCGCCGAATCTTTGAGCCAGATGCCATACATCGCGATCGTCATGATCGAGCTTATAAACCAACTGACCGAAGTTGGAAGTGAGGCGAGCCGCGTACGCTCATCATAATCAGGGGTCAATTCGGCCACCAGCGTTCGGGCCGGCACGTCGAACATCATCATCGAGAGCCGCAGGCAGATCAACACCGCCAAAAGGTAACTGAATGAACTCCACTGCAGCCGCGAATCAGCCGGCGGATACCAAACCAGCACATACAAGATGGTCAGCGGAAGTATCGACGCGTACATGAACGGGAGGCGCCGCCCGAGTCGCGATCGCCAGTTATCCGACAGGTATCCGATAAGCGGATTTGCCACGGCATCAAACGTCAGCGCAATGGAGAGTGCAAGGCCGGTCAGGGCTGCTGACAGACCGATAACCTGGCTGTAGAAAAAGAAGAGGAAATAGTCGATCCCATTGCTGATGATGCCCGTGGTCGGGATCCCGCTGCATGCGAACGCCCACTGAGAAAGAGTCGCGACCTTTTTTGTCAACCGCATGCTCTCGGTTGCGGCGGCATTTTCGCCCCTTTATTCATTCCATCGTAATTTGGCGATTCTTCTGCGTCCGGCCGACACTGGTGGCACGTATGGAAAGGTGACCATTTCGATCCATTCGCTGTGTTGCATCCTAGCTCTATTTGAGGACCTTGGTGGAACTGAGATATTGGAACGCGCAAAGTTGGAGGGATCCGCGGCAGCGATGCGCTCGAATCTTTCGCGCGGCGCGTGGCGCGGCGGCAAATCGAGCTCGCCGTTGGTTGTCGGTGGCGACGGTCAACCCGGGGCCGAGTGCGGCCGGCTTTCTTTTAGTTTTGCTTCAGATCGGCACCGGCAAGTGCGCGAACGGCAATAGCGAGTCCGACAATTATCCCGCCAATTATCCAGCGGTGATTGAACCACGAGCGTATCGATGCGCGCCCTCTGCGGATCGATACGCGAATAGGCGATCGGAACCGAGTCGCCCCTCGAGAACCTTGCCATGGCCTGCTGAGTCGAGTTCACAACCCGATGCGTCGCACCGTCGGCGTCTTTGAACTCGAATACCGGATAGACTTGCCTGGAGTGCCGGCGCTGGAAGTCGACGATTGTTCCTCGTGCCTGCAGGGAATCGGGCGTCGATCGCTGGTAGCCGCCGTCAAGCAAAGCGCCGGCGAGAATGAAACACGCGGCGAGAGCCAGAAAACCAATCAGTCTCGGCATGGTAGCCAAAGAATATCCGGAGCCTGTAAAGAAGACAGTGACGAGTGCCCATTTTGGGCCGAACCGCGCCGGCTCAATGCCCATGCGCGGCCGGCGCGAGTCTCGGCCAGCCGGTGGAACGAACGCGGATCATCCAGAAGACCAGTAACCCCAGGGGGATGAACTGCGGCAAGAAGAACCCCAACGGCACGTGGTACGGGCCGGGCAGCAGTCGAGCGAATCCGTTGGTGAAACCCGATCCGGCCGCCAACGTGAGTCCCAAGCACATGCGCCACAGGTGGCGCGAAATGCGCGAGGCCCCCGAGATACCTCCGGCGAGGACGACCTTGGCGTCCCCGGCCGCCGCAATGGCGAGTACCGATGTGAAGCCGTAGATCGCGATCAGAACCGGACCTTTGAAGGGGACCGCGCTCTTGAACAGCGGAGTCAATCCTAAGGCGAGCTGAAACGAGAGAATCGCAAAGGGCGCGCAGAGACATAGCCCCACCAGTAAAGCGATCTTCTCGGGAAGTCCGCCGCCGCCGCCCGTGCGTTTGATGGCCAGCCAAGACGTTGAAACGAGATAGAGCGCGAAGATGCTGATGAACACGTTGACCCGCTGATCGGGCATTACGAAACCGAGATAGCAGCCGAATACCGCCATGACCCCCATGGAAATGACGAACACCGTACCCGCTTTGCGGTGCACGCGGCCGCCCTTGCGCACGATCACCGCAACCGTGCCGGACACGAGGCCGATCGCACCGCCGCCGATATGCAGAGCAAAGGCGAGCAGGGTCAGGACATGCAGGATCGGCGATTGCATCTAGCGATGCACTTCGATCCAATCAGGCTGCTTCGGATCGACTTGTGTCGTGGTCCCCGGACCTTCGCCCATGATCTGAACGATCACCGTCTCATCCCCGGCGGAGCCGTCCCAGTGACTCGCCTTCGCCGGGTGAAACATGAAGCTGCCCGCCTTCAACGGGACCGCGCGGGCGGGGTCGAACGTGTCGCCTGTGCCGGTGTACCAGGTCCCTTGCAGCACGGTGACGTAGCGATCGTGCGGATGCCAATGCGGTGAGTCCATGAGGTGCGGTGGGAATTTCACGCGGATCACATACGTGCCGCCGGCTTTGCTCGGATCGCCGAGGAGGGTGGCCATCTGCACACCGTGGCCGTCCGGCAAGTCCTGCCAGTGCACCTCGGCAGGCGTGATGCGGACGAACGGCGGATTATCGACGGCGAGGCTGCCGGTCGAGCTCCCCACGATGATCCCTGAAGCGGTCAGGCATGCTGCCAAGACGCGATTGGCTTTCACTCTTGTCTCCCATCACTCAATGTTTCTCGTCGAGCGCGTGCTCGAGATCCTCGAGCCGCGTGAACGGCGCCGAGCAGCTCGTGCCGGTGCAAAGATAGCCGACCGCCGGCCCTTGCGGCCGCTTCGCCGCGATGGACGCCGGCAAGCCGGGCGTGTCGGCCGGAATGGCAAATACCATGCGCGAGGGCGCATAGCGCGCGACGAGCGCATGTTGCCAGCGCGGCGCCTCCGGGCCGCGCAGAATGAGAATCTGCAGCGGCTTCAAGGTGTCCTCCAGCGCGGCGATGAGGCTCAGGTGACTGTCGGGGTACTCTCGCATCCCCGCCAGGCCCGCGCGCAGCGTGCGCTCCGCGGCGGCGAGATAGCGAGGCTCGCCGAGCAGGAATCCCAGACGGCAGAGCACGCCTGCCGCGACGCCGTTGCCCGCCGGAATGGATTCGTCGCTGAAGGTCTTGCTGCGATGGATGAGCCGCTCGTGATCGGAGGCGGTGAAATAGAATCCCCCGCCTGCCGGATCGGCAAAGCGCTCCAACATCGCCTCGGCAAGTGTCCGTGCGAATTCGAGGTCGCGATCACGCCAGCGAGCCTGCAGCAGCTCGAGCAGCGCATCTGCGAGAAACGCGTAATCGTCGAGATACGCATGTAAATGGGCGCGGCCGTCCTTGTAGGTTGCGAGCAGCCGTCCCTCCTGCCACAGCGTGCGGTGGATGAAATCGACGGCGTGAGTCGCGGCGTCGGCGAGATCCGGACGATGCAGGGCGCGGGCGGCGATCGCGAGCCCGCGGATCATGAGCGCGTTCCACGAGGTCAGCACCTTTTCATCGCGCCCGGGCCAGACGCGCAGCGTGCGCACGGCAAGCAGCTTCGCACGCGCCGAGTCGATCAGCCTGCGCTCATCGGGCCCCTCGAGCGGGGCGCGGACACAGAGATGCCAGCGGCCCTCGAAATTGGCGGGCTGATCGAGGCCGAAGCGGCGCGCGAATAGCGCATACTCGGCCTCGCTCAACAGGTCACGCACTTCGGCGGCAGTCCACACGTAGAACCGGCCCTCGTGTCCTTCCGAGTCGGCATCGAGGCTCGAATAGAAGCCGCCTTGCGGCGCGCGCATGTCGCGCAGCACCCAGTCCGCGGTCTCGCCGGCGATGCGCGCGAACAGCTTGTCGCCGGTCACAGCCGCAGCCGCGGCATAGGTCCCGAGCAGCTGCGCATTGTCATACAGCATTTTCTCGAAATGCGGAATGGTCCACGACTCGTCCACCGAATAGCGCGCGAAGCCGCCGCCCAGCTGATCGTAGAGACCGCCTTCGGCCATGCCCGTCAACGTCAGCGAGGCCATGGACAGCGACGCAGGGCTCGCGTCGCGCAGGCACCGCTCGATGCTCTGCGGGTGCGGAAACTTGGGCGCAGCGCCGAAGCCGCCGAAGCGGCGGTCGAAGGAGCGCTCGAGGGCGGTGCGCGCGAGTCGCAACGGCGAGTCATCGAGCGCGGCGGCGCCCGGCGCGGCGGCGCCCGGCGCGGCAGCGCCGTCCGCGGCGGCGGGCTGCAGGTGCTCGAAGGCGGCGGCGAGGTGGCCCTTCTGCTCGCGAATCGCGGCGCCCTCGCCGCGGTAGTACTCGGCCACGCGCTCGAGCAGATCCTTGAAGGCCGGCATGCCGTAATTTGCCTCGCGCGGGAAATACGTGCCGCCGAAAAAAGGCTGCTGATCGTCGGGCGAGAGGAACATGGTCAAGGGCCAGCCGCCCGCGCGTTGCGTGAGCAGCTGCTGTGCGGTCTGATAGATCTTGTCGAGGTCCGGGCGTTCCTCGCGATCCACTTTGATGTTGACGAACAAGCGGTTCATCACGTCCGCGGTCGCAGGGTCCTCGAAGGACTCGTGGGCCATGACGTGGCACCAGTGGCAGGCCGAATAACCGACGGACAGCAGAATGGGCTTGTCCTCCCGCCGCGCACGCGCGAGCGCCTCCGCGCCCCACGGATACCAGTCCACGGGGTTGTCCGCATGCTGCTGGAGATAGGGACTCGTTTCCGCGGCGAGTCGATTGCGCTGCATCGTCGGTGCCCGCGTCGGTTAGAATGCGCGCCATCTTAAACCCGAAGCTCCTCCCATGTCCGAACTCGACGTGTCGCATCTGCCGGTATTGCGGCTGAAACGCAATGAAGACCGGCGTCTGCAGGCGGGGCACCTGTGGGTGTTCAGCAACGAGGTGGACACGCAGCAGACGCCGCTCAACAAGCTCAAGCCGGGCGAGCTCGTGCGTGTGCTGGCGCACAACGATCGCGCGCTGGGTCTCGCTTACGCCAATCCGGCCTCACTCATCACGGCACGGCTGCTCGAGACCTGGGCAATCCCGGACGCGCGCTGGTTCGAGGCACGTCTGCGCGCGGCCCTTGCGTTGCGCGAGCGACTGTACCCGGAGCCCTACTATCGCGCCGTCTACGGTGAGGCCGATGGCCTGCCGGGCCTGGTGATCGACCGCTACGGCGAGCGCTGCGTGGCGCAGATCGGCACGGCCGGGATGGAGCTCTTGAAATCCCATATCCGCGCTGCGGCCGAGCGGGTATTCGGGTGCGAGACGTTGATTTTCAAGAATGACGGCTCGGCGCGGGAGCTGGAGGGGCTGCCGGCCTATGTGGAGGCGGCCAAGGGCCGGCTGGAGGACACCGCCGCGGTGGTCGAAGGTGGTTTGAGATTTCGGGTGCCGCTCGCCGAAGGCCAGAAGACCGGCTGGTTCTTCGACCAGGCCGCCAACCGCCGCGCGCTCAGCAAATATGTGCGCGCCGGGGCGCGGGTGCTCGATGTGTTCAGCTATGTGGGCGCCTGGGGGGCGCGGGCGGCAAAGGACGGTGCCGCCGAAGTGGTGTGTGTCGACAGCTCCGCGCAGGCGCTCGAGCTCGCGGTTGAGAACGCACGCCAGAATTCTCTGTCGCTCGACACCCGCAAGGGCGATGCCTTCGATGTGCTCGAGGCGCTTGCAGAGCAGCGTGCGCGGTTCGACATCGTGATCGTCGACCCGCCCGCGTTTGCCAAGCGCAAGAAGGACTTGCCCAAGGCGCTCGCGGCGTACAAGCGGCTGAATCAGCTCGCGCTCCGGCTGCTCGCGAACGAGGGGATCCTGGTGTCGTGCTCGTGCTCGTATCATGTCAGCGCGGAGGACCTGCAGGATGCGATCGCCAAGGCGGCGCGCGGCGCCGGCAAGCACTTGCAAGTGCTCGAGCTGGGCGGGCAGGCGCCCGACCACCCCGTGCATCCAGCCATCCCGGAGACGCGCTATCTCAAGGCCTATTTCTGCCGGGTCAACGAAAGTTTAAAGTAGGGCCATGCTCACATATCCCCACATCAATCCCATCGCCTTCTCCCTGGGTCCGGTGCACGTCCATTGGTACGGCATCATGTACTTGATCGGATTCGTCGCGGGCTGGCTCCTTGCCCGCTATCGCGCCCGCCGCCCGGGCTCGACGTGGACGCCGCTCGACATCGACGATCTCATCTTCTATTGCGCGGTCGGCGTGATTCTCGGCGGACGGATCGGTTGGTGCCTCTTCTATGGTCATGATGTGATCGCCGAGAGCTGGATGAATGTATTTCGCATCTGGGACGGCGGAATGTCGTTCCACGGGGGCATGCTCGGCGTGATCACCGCGACCCTCATTTTCGCTCGCGTGAAGCGCAAGAATTTCGCGGACGTCATGGATTTCGTGGCGCCACTGCCGGGCATCGGGCTGATGGCGGGGCGAATCGGCAATTTCATCAACGGCGAGCTTTGGGGCAAACCGACCCATGTGCCCTGGGGCTTCGCGGTCGCCGGGCCGGACGGCAGCGTCGTCGTGCGCCACCCCTCGCAGCTCTATGAGGCCGGCCTCGAAGGGTTGCTGCTGTTCGTGATCCTGTGGTGGTACACGAGCAAGCCGCGGCCGCGTCTCGCGCCGACCGGCCTGTTTCTCGTTCTCTACGGGTGCGCACGCTTCACGGTCGAGTGGGTGCGCCTGCCCGATGCCAATATCGGGTATCTGGTGGGCGACTGGCTGACCATGGGCATGCTCCTGACGCTGCCCATGATCGTCGTCGGGGCGATTGTGATGCTGTACGCGTACCGCCGCGCGCAGCCGAGCGGCAACCTCGTCGCCGCCAAGGCTTGATGTGCGCCAGTATTTGGATTTTCTGCGCCACATCCGCACGCGCGGCGCGCGCAAAGAGGATCGGACGGGTACGGGCACGTTGAGCGTGTTCGGCTATCAGATGCGCTTCGACCTCGACGAGGGATTCCCCCTGGTCACGACCAAGCAGCTGCATTTGAAGTCCGTCGTTCACGAGCTGCTCTGGTTCCTCCGGGGCGAGACCAACATCCAGTATCTGCGCGAGCACGGCGTCAGCATCTGGGACGAGTGGGCCGACGAGCGCGGCGAGCTGGGTCCGGTGTACGGCAAACAGTGGCGCGCCTGGACCACGGCGGATGGGGGTACCATCGATCAGCTGGCACGTGTGGTGGAGCAGATCAAGACGAATCCCGACTCGCGCCGCCTGGTGGTAAGCGCCTGGAACGTGGGCGAGCTCGAGCGCATGGCCTTGCTCCCGTGCCACGCGCTGTTTCAGTTCTACGTGGCGGACGGGCGCCTCTCCTGTCAGATGTATCAGCGCAGCGCCGATGCCCTGCTCGGCGTGCCGTTCAACATCGCCTCCTATGCGCTGCTCACGCACATGGTCGCGCAGCAATGCGAGCTCAAGCCAGGAGAGTTCGTCTGGACGGGGGGCGACTGCCACTTGTACTCGAACCACCTCGAGCAAGCGGATCTGCAACTATCGCGCACGCCGTATCCGTTGCCCGAGCTCGTCCTCAAGCGCCGTCCCCCGAGCCTTTTCGACTACGCCTACGAAGATTTCGAATTCCGCAATTACCGGCATCACGCGGCGATCAAAGCGCCCATTGCCGTTTGACCGGGTATCCATGAGCCGCGATCGCAAGAGGCCGATGATTGAAGTCCGTCATTCCCCCGTGCACGGCTACGGCGTATTTGCCCTGCGCCGAATCCGCAAGGGCACGACCGTGATCGAATATCTGGGCGATCGGATCACCCACGACGAGGCGGATGAGCGCTACGCGGACAAGCACGCCAAGGACAATCACACGTTCCTATTCACGGTAAATGCCAAAATCGTGATCGATGCCGGCCGCAACGGCAACGAAGCGCGCTTCATCAACCATGGCTGCGATCCGAACTGCGAGAGCGGGATCATGGCGAAACGCGTGTTCATCGATGCCATGCGCACCATCCAGCCGGGCGAGGAGCTGGTGTACGACTACCAGATCACGCGCGATCCCGACGATCCTGACGACGTCGACCGGATCTTCGCCTGCCGATGCGGCGCGCCGGCGTGTCGCGGCAGCATGCTCGAGCCGAAGAAGCCGCCGCGCAAGAAGCCGCCGCGCAAGAAGCCGAAGGCGCGCAAGCGTCCCCGCGCGGCGAAGCGCCGTGCGCGCCGTTGACCGCGGAGCTCGACCGCATCCTCGAGGAATTGCGTGCCGACGGCATCTCGGTCAGCGACGGTTTCGTGCCGATGTCCGCCGTCCGTGCCCTCGCGGACTGCGCGGCATTGCGCCGCTCCCGCGGCGAGTTCCTAGGGGCGCGCATCGGTGCTGACAGCAGCTTGCAGCGCCGCGAGGATGTCCGGGGCGATCTCATTTGCTGGCTCGCCGGCGAGCAATTTCCCGCCGAGACTCAGCTACTGGCCGCGCTCGAGCAGTTGCGGCTAGGGTTGAATGAGCGCGCGTATCTCGGCTTGGTCGATCTCGAGGTGCACTACGCGTGGTACCCGCCCGGCGCGCGTTATGCACGCCATGTCGATCGGCCGCAGGGCCGCTCGGCACGGCGCGTCTCGGTGGCTCTTTACCTCAACGAGCAGCGCTCGGCCGCCGACGGCGGCGTCTTGAGGGTTCGGGGCGACGACGGTCGATTTCTCGACATCGAGCCCGTCGGGGGCCGACTGGTGCTGTTCTTGTCGGAATCGCGCGAGCACGAAGTGCTGCTCACACAAGTCCCGCGGCTGAGCCTGACGGGGTGGTTCCGAGGACGCGAGTAGGGCCGCTTGCGGGAGGAACGACCGGCTCGCGCTGCGCCGGGTTTGTGCAGGGACGCTCGGCGGCGCCCCTTGAGGCGGCACCGGCGGGCTCGGCGGGCGATACGCGCCGCCGCCTGCCACAGTTCATTGGCACGAATATTGCTGTCATCAGTTATTGGTAAGATTGTCGAGACATGCGTTTACCCTCGCTCAAATTCCTCAAGACCTTTCAAGTAGCTGCCCGGCTGAAGAGCTTCAAGGCGGCTGCGGAAGAGCTGCATTTGACGCCTTCCGCGGTCAGCCATCAGATCAAGGCTCTCGAGGAGCAGCTCGGCGTCGCGCTCTTCGATCGCGGCATGCGCACACTCGCGCTGACCGATGCGGGCGCGCACTATCTCGAGCACATCAGCGATATCTTCGCGCGACTCGAGTCGGTGACGGAGCAGCTGAAGATGCGCTACGGGCGCAGCATCCTGCGGCTCAACGTACCGCCTTACTTCGCGCGCGCACTGCTCTTGCCGCGGCTCGCGTCGTTCACGCAGGCGCGCGAGGATACCGACATTCGCATCGAGACTTCCTCGTCGGCGCCCAAGAGCCATCCGCCCGAGGCGGATCTTTCGGTCGTGGTGGGCATGGGGCCGTGGGAAGGTCTCACGGTGCACGAGCTCTTCGCGCAGAGCTTCATCGCGGCGTGCTCGCCGGGATTCTTGCTCGAGAATCCGATCGAGACCTTCGCGGACTTGAACGGCAAGAACCTGCTGCTGCACGAGGACCGCCGCGACGCCTGGGAGCGCTGGGCGACGGGACTCAAGATCCCGCCCATCAAGCCCAATCGCCTGGTGCGCCTCAACACCATGTCCGCCGTCGTGCTCGCCGCCGAGCAGGGCGTGGGCGTCGCGCTCGTGCCCTCGCGTCTCAGCGCCGATCGATTTGCGGCCGGCGGCCTCGTCAAGCTGTTCACCGATGAGCTCACGACCAACGAGAACTACGTGCTCTTGCATCGTCCGGAGGACGGCGGGCGCGAGGATTTGCAGGAGCTCACCCGCTGGATCTTGAGCGAGTGCCGCGTCGCTTGAGTGTGACGACGCTCACATACATGAGCGGAATCGCACGCACCTGAAATTTTTGTCGTTTGCGAGAGCCTGAGCGGCGAGCCTATTGTGACCCTGGGGCGTTGGTATTTCGACTCACGAGGAGTACCAGCATGACCATTCGCCATTTCGGACTTTCAATTGCCGCTCTCGCCGCCGCCAGCCCGGCCGTGTGCAATGCGTGGCCCGCCAAAGCCTCCCTGGATGCCTGCGTGAGTGCATTCGAGAAGACGCTCGCGCCCGCGGATGAGGTGAGCCATGCGTTCAAGGTGGTGTATCAGAGCGAGCAATTCTCGAGCTCGATCGCGGACTTCTATCCGACTACCCACGTGTTCGAATTGCAGGCCAACAACTCGAAGACCGGGGAAGTCGTGGCACGGGTACGTTGCTCGGCAGACCGTCGCGGCGGCATCTCGCTCACGTCCGTGCTCGAGTCGACGCAATCACCGGCGCGCGTAGCGCAGCGATAGCTCTTGCGATTAGCATGTGCGCATGGGCCTCATGCGCATGCAATTCGTGGTTGCGGTGTCCGAGAACGACGTCATCGGGCGCCGCAACCAATTGCCGTGGCGCCTCTCGGCGGACCTCCGCCGTTTCAAGTCGCTCACGCTCGGCAAGCCCATTCTCATGGGCCGCAAGACCTACGAATCCATCGGCCACGCGTTGCCGGGCCGTTTGAATTTGGTGCTCAGCCGCTCGAGCGGATTCGCGCCCGGGGACTGCACCGTCGTGCCGACGCTGGATCTTGCCCGGGAGGCGGCGCGTGCAGCCGCGGGCGAGGCGCCCCTGATGGTCATCGGCGGCGCCGAGATCTTCCGCCAATGTGCACCGGAGGCGGAATGCATCCACTTGACCCTCGTGCACGCCACCATCGAGGATGGCGACGCCTTCTTCGGCGGCTGGCGCAGCCCCGAATGGCGCGAGACCTCGCGCGAGCGGCACGCAGCCGACGACAAGAACTCCGCCGCCTATAGCTTCATCACGCTGGAAAGATCGGCGAGCGCCGGGAGCGACGCTTCGATCAGGCGTTCCGCGCGCGCATAGTCGACGTCCGTCAGGCTCTCCGCCTCGCGGGTGAGCTCGGCGAGAATCTGCGCCTGAGCGCGACCGCGCTCCTGCGCCGTCAGATAGGGAATCTCGTGATGGAACATCACCATCGAGTAGCGTGGAATGAAGCGCCGCGGGTAGCGCCGCTCGAGCTCGTGCGCGAGCGATTGCTGCAGCCGAAAGTGCGGATCCGCGACGAGCTCGCGCATTTCCAAGTAGTTCTCGAGCGCCATTTCCGCGATCGCATCGGCGTTCGGTTTGCGCCGCGTGTAGAACTCGGCGAAGGCGGATTCCCAAGACGAGGCGCCCTCGAGGCAGGCGTCGAACTCCAGGCAATCCTCGAAGCAGCAATTCATGCCCTGGCCGTGAAAGGGCACGATCGCATGCGCCGCGTCGCCGATCAGCGCCGCGGCGCCTGCCACCTGCCAGGTGCGGGTGTGTACCGTGCCCAGGAATCCCGTCGGATTGCGCTGAAATTCCGCCACGCAATCCGGCATGAGCGCGCGCGCATCCGGAAAATTCGCCGACAGGAACTCATCGATCGCCGGCGGCGAGCGCAGCGCGGCGAAGCTCGAGATCCCCTGCAGCGGCAAGAACAGTGTCGCCGTGAAGCTGCCGTCCTGATTGGGCAGTGCGATCAGCATGTAGCCGCCGCGCGGCCAGATGTGCAGCGCCTCTCGCTCGAGCAGCGCGCCGCCTGCCGGCCCGGCGGGAATCGAGAGCTCCTTGTACGCATGCTCGAGCGGGGCATCCTCGGCTTCGATCATGCCCTGCGCGGCGAGCCGGCGGCGCATGAGCGACCCCGCGCCATCCGCGCCGAGCAGAGGCGTCATGGGAATGTCGAGGTCAAGACCGCGGCGCAAATCGCGGACGCGTGCCATGCCGGCCGCGAGATCGACACCCTCCAGGCGATGCTCGAAGCGGATCTCGGCCCCCGCGCCGCTCGCGGCAGCGAGCAATACGTTGTTGAGCGCGCGACGCGAGATCGAATAGATGACTTCGTTCGGCAGGCGGCCGTAGGGCTGTAATCCGCTCGAGCCGTCCACTTGGTGCACGAAGCGGCCGCGCATGGGTACCACCAGGCGCCGGATGGAATCGAGAAGCCCCGCCCGGGCAAGTGCGTGCATGCCGCGGTCGGCGAGCGCCAAGTTGATGGAGCGGCCGGCCTCAGGCGCGTCGTCGCGCGGATCGGAGCGGCTCTCGTAAAGCGTGACGGCCATGCCGCGCCGCTTGAGCAAAATCGCAAGCAGGGCGCCGGTCGGTCCCGCACCGGCGATGGCGACGGCCTCGCCCGACAGGCTCATGCCTTGACCGCCGCCGCGAGCGCGTCGACCGCCGTGTCGACGTCGCGGAACGAGTTATAGAGCGCAATGGGGGCAAAGCGCAGCGTGTCCGGTTCGCGCCAGTCGCCGATCACCCCGGCCGCCGTGAGGCGCTGGTGACAGCGCCGCGCAGCCTCCGAGGAGAGGGCGAGGCGCACGCTCAACTGACTGCCGCGCCGCGCTGCGTCGAGCGGCGTGATGATCTCGACCGCAGCGCCCAGACGATTCTGGATCGAGCGCTGCATGAAGGCGGTGAGCTGCACGGATTTCTCGCGCAGCCGCCCAAGGCCGGCGCGCCCGAACAGCTCGAGCGATGCGAGGAGCGGTGCGGCGGACAGCACCGGCGGATTGCTCACCTGCCAGCCCTCGGCGCCGGCGATGGGATGAAAGTCCGGGCCCATTTCGAAGCGGCGCGCCTTGTCGTGTCCCCACCAGCCCGCGAGGCGCGGTAAGTCGGGCCGCTGCGCATGGCGCTCGTGCACGAAACATCCGCCGATGGCACCCGGCCCCGCGTTCAGATACTTGTAGCTGCACCAGACGGCGAAATCCGCATTCCAGTCGTGCAGCTCGAGCGGCACGTTGCCGATCGCGTGCGCGAGATCGAGGCCCACCGCGGCGCCGGCGGCTCGCGCCGCCGCGGTGATGGCGCCGAGATCGAACAGCTGGCCGCTCAAATACTGCACGCCCGGCCAGAGCACGAGCGCGAGCCGCGGCCCCTCGCGTTCCAGGATTTCGTGGATGTCTTCGCTGCGCAGCGTGTGCTCGCCCGGCCGCGGTGCCACCTCGATGAGATGCCGGGCATCGAGCCCGTGAAGCTCGAGCTGTGACAGCACGGCATAGCGATCGGATGGGAACGCCGACTTCTCGATGAGCACGCAGTTGCGGCGGCCTGCCGGTCTGAAAAAGCTCACCATCATGAGGTGCAGGTTGATGGTGAGCGAATTCATCGCCACCACCTCGATCTCGGAGGCGCCGGTAAGCGATGCGAGTCCTCGCGCCGCGTGCTCGTGATAGCCGATCCAAGGACGGGTGCCCTGGTGATGTCCGAGGACGCCGAGGCGCTGCCATTCGGCAAGATCCTGGCTCACATAGGACGCCGCCGATATCGGCTGCAACCCCAGGGAGTGACCGCAGAGATACACCGCTTTGCGACCGTGAGCATCGAGCGGATGGTGAAACTCCGCCGCAAAGGACGCAAGCGGGTCGCGGGCATCGAGCTCGGCTGCGCTCGCGGCCTCGGGCGGCAAGGCAGTCAGCCTGCGCCCGAACGGGGCGAGCTCTCGCCCGGTGAGGCCATCACGGTGCCGCACACCGCGCAAGTGCGGTGCTCGATGTTCGAGAAGAATCGCTGAAAGACGGGCGGGAGCTGCGTCTCGATGTCATGGATGTGCAGCCGCTCGAGATACAGACGATGGCCGCAGTGCTCGCAGTACCAGGAAAATCCGTCGAGCTCCGCGGCGCCGCGGCGCCGCTCGACCACGATGCCGACGGTGCCCGGGCCGCGCTGCGGCGAGTGCGGGACCTCCGCGGGCAGGAGAAACACCTCGCCCTCGCGGATCGGCACGTCGACTCTGCGCTCTCCCTGGATGGTCTGCAGCACGATGTCGCCCTCGAGCTGATAAAAGAGCTCGGGACCGGGGTCATGGTGGAAATCCTTGCGGGCATTGGGGCCGCCCACCGCCATCACGATGAACTCGCCATCCTCGAACAGCAGCTTGTTGCCCACGGGCGGCTTGAGCAGTGCGCGGTGCTGATCGACCCAGGCACGCAGGTTGAGCGGCGACGGGACTTGCATTTGCGCGATTATAGCGCCCGGCATCCGACCTGCACCGGTGCGGCGCTCGGCACATCGAGGCGCAGCGCGGTGAGGCTTCCGCCCCAGACGCAGCCCGTGTCGAGCCCGATCACATCGGCGTTCTGAAAGAATCCCAGGGTCGACCAATGGCCGAAGACGACGCGCGTGCCGCGCCAGCGCGCGCCGGGCGCCTCGAACCACGGAATGAGCGAGGCGGTTTTGGCTTTGCCGGGCGCGCCCTTGGCATGCAGCTCCAGCCTGCCGTGCTCGTCCACATAACGCAGCCGGGTGAAACAATTGACGATATAGCGCAGCCGCTCGACACCCTCGAGAGCCGGATCCCAGCGGTCCGGCTTGTCGCCGTACATGTGCTTGAACAGCTTCTCGGGCTGGCTGCGCAGTGCCTGCTCGAGCTCACGCGCGCAGGCCCGCGCGGCCGGCAGGTCCCACTGCGGTGAGAGTCCGCCGTGCACCAGACACAGATTCGAGGCGTGATCCTCGGCGAGCACCGGGCGCTCCAGGAGCCATTCGAGCAGCGCGTCGCGGTCCGGCGCCTCCAAGATCGGCGCCAGAGTGTCGTCGGATTTCAAACGTGAACAGCCGAGCGCGACCGCCAGCAAATGCAGATCATGGTTGCCGAGCGTCACCGTTGCCGCGTCGCCAAGCGCACGCACGCGGCGCAACACCTCGAGCGAGGCCGGCCCTCGATTGACCAGATCGCCGACGAACCACAACCGGTCGCGGTGGGCAGAAAAGTTCAGCGTCTGGAGCAGAGTTCCGAGCTCCGCATCGCAGCCCTGAATATCGCCGATTGCGTAGTGCGCCACCGGCTTAGTGCAAGACTCCGGGAATGGCCAAGCGGAAGGGCGCGATCGGGGCGTCGAACTTGAGCCCGTCGTCGGCCATCATTTGGTAGCTTCCCTGCATGGTCCCGACCGGAGTCTCGATGACGGCGCCGCTCGAGTAGCGGAATCCCTGGCCTGGTTTGAGATAGGGCTGTTCGCCCACGACCCCGTCGCCGCGGGTCTCCTTCACGTTGCCGTTTGCGTCCGTGATGATCCAATGACGCGTGAGCAATCGAGCGGGGACCTGGCCTTCGTTGCGGATGGTGATGGTGTAGGAGAATACGAAGCGCTTGTCGCGGGGATCGGATTGCTCTTCGATGTAGGACGTCTCGACGTCGACGCGGATTCTCGGCCGTTGCGTATCGGTCGTCATGGCGGTCTCAAGTGAGCCGCACGGCGAGCACGTCGCAATGTGCGGCATGCAGCACGGTGTCTTCGGTGAAGTTGACGAGCACCGCGAGGCCGTGGCGCTCGCGGCTGCCGAGCACGATCAGATCGGGCTGCTCTTCATCGGCCACCGTCAGAATCTGCGCCTTGGTGTTGCCGATCTCCACCCGGGCGCGGGTGTCCGGCGTACCGTAGCGCTTCACCAGGTCCGCGAGCAGCGCGCGCGCGCGCTCGGCCAGGCCGGTCTCGAGGTCGATCTGCGTCGGCATGAGCGATTCGCCCATGGGCTCGGCGGGCACATATTCGACCACGTGCAGCGCAACGATGGCGGCATTCGAATATGCGGCGATGTCGCGGGCTGCGGCGAACACTCGCTCGCTGCCTTCCGCAAGGTCCATCAGCACCAGCACTTTTCGATATTGGGCCATCTGGGCTCCAGTATAGCGGAGTGCGGGGTCGTTCAACTCTCCGGTGCGCCGTGGGCATGCGCGGCGCGCTGACGCTCGTACGCGACGGCAAGGACGCCGAATTGCTGCGGCGTGAGCGTTTCCGGGCGCAGTTGCGCATCGATCCCGCAGGCCCCGATGTCTGCGCCGCTCAACAGGCCCTTGAGGCCATTGCGCAGGGTTTTGCGGCGGTGGGAGAACGCGGCCTGTGCGACCGCGCGCAGTGCGAAGTCGCTGCCGATCGGGAATCGCGGCGCCCCGCTCGGACGCAAGCGGACTACGCTTGAGCGTACTCGCGGCGGCGGCCGGAAAGCGCCGGGCCCGACCTCGAACAGTGCCTCGACCTCGGCGTAGGCGGCGAGCATGACGGTGAGCCGCCCGTACTCCTTGCCTCCGGGCGCGGCCGCCATCCGATCGACGACTTCTTTCTGCAGCATGAAATGCATGTCCTCGATCGCGCCGCGCTGGCCGAGCAGATGAAACAGCACGGGCGTCGAAATATTGTAAGGAAGGTTGCCGACGATCCGCAGCTTCGGCCCCGGACCGCGGAGCGTTGTGAAGTCGGTATCGAGCATGTTCCCGACGTGTATGTGCAGGCGCCCTTGCGCGCGCGGATCCGCCTCGAGCAGCCGCGCGAGATCGCGGTCGATTTCGACGGCGTCCAGCTCGAGCGCACGCTCGAGCAAGCCGAAAGTGAGCGCACCGCGGCCCGGACCGAGCTCCACGACGCGCTCGCCGCGCATCGGCGCCACCGCGTCGATGATGCGGCGGATGACCGCGGGATCGTGCAGGAAGTGCTGTCCGAAGCGCTTACGCGTCGCCATGTCTTGCGAGCGAGATGGCGAGGCTCACCGCGCTCTCGAGGCTGCCGGTATCGGCGCGCCCGCTGCGCGCCAGGGAGAGCGCGGTGCCGTGGTCTACGCTGGTGCGAATGATCGGCAGTCCGAGGGTGACATTCACGGTGTGTCCGAACCCCTCGTGCTTGATGACCGGAAGGCCTTGATCGTGATACATGGCAACGACGACGTCCACGCCGTCCGCGAGAAACTGCCGCGTGAATGCCGTGTCCGCGGGCACGGGTCCGCGCACGTCGAGTCCCCGGGCAGACAGCTGCCGGATCACCGGCTCGATCACGTCGATCTCCTCGCGTCCCAAGTGTCCGGACTCGCCCGCATGCGGATTGAGGCCGAGCACCGCGATGCGCGGTGCGGGAATCCTGAAGCGGCGGCGCAAATCCTCGTGCACGATTTCGAGAGTCGCCCGCAGACGCTCTGCGGTGATTGCCCGCGGAACCTCCGCCAGCGGCAAGTGCGTCGTGACGAGCGCGACCCGCAACGCTTCGTTTTGCAGCATCATGACCGGCAGGGCGCCCCCGCTTCGCGCGGCGAGATATTCGGTGTGTCCCATGAAAGCGAAGCCCGCCTCCATGAGCGTGCTCTTTTGCACCGGCGCGGTCACCATGGCGGCGAATTCGCCGCGCATGCAGCCATCGCAGGCGCGATCGAGCATGGCGATGACCGAAGCGGCGTTGCGCGGATCGAGCCGGCCCGCCACGACTGCATGCGCTGCCGGTACGTCGAGGAGCTTGAGCGTCCCGGCGCGCGACAGGGTGGGGGGTTCCGAGGCGTCGTAGACACTGGGGCGCGGCGCTCCGCCGAGCGCCGCGGCGGTCTCTTCGAGCAGTTTCGCGTCGCCGGCGATCACCAGGTCGGCCGGCCAGTCGCGGCGGGCGAGCGCAACGCAGGCATCGGGTCCGATACCTGCCGGCTCGCCGGAGGTGACGACGATGCGCGGAACGCGCACTACATCTTGATCTCGACGAACGCCTCGTCGCGCAGCCGCCGCAGCCACAGCTCGGTCTCTTCGTCGCTCTTGCTCTCGCGGATCGCGGCAAAGGCTTTTTGACGGCGTACGTCGTCCGTGCTGTCGTAGGTGCGCGTGCCGAGTATCTGCACGATGTGCCAGCCGTAGCGGGTCTTGAACGGCTCACTGATCTCGTTGGGTTTCAGATCCGCAATCGCCTTGTCGAATTCCGGAACGAACGTTCCGGGTCCCGACCAGCCGAGATCACCGCCATCCGGCGCGGAGCCGGGATCCTCGGAGGTCGCCGAGGCGATGCCCGCGAAGTCCTCGCCGTTGATGATGCGCAGACGCAGTTTCGCCAGCTTCTCGCGCACGGTGGCATCGTCGTCGAGCTCGTTGGTCTTGAGGAGAATGTGCCGAACGTGAATCTGGTTGACGATGACCGCGGCCTCGCCGCCGCGGCGCTCGTTGAGCTTCACGATGTGAAAGCCGCTCGGCGTGCGCACCGGCGTGCTCACCTCGCCGGGCTTCATCTTCGTGACCAGATCCAGAATGAATTGCGGCAGCTGCGAGCCCTTGCGCCAGCCGAGCTGGCCGCCGTCGAGAGCGGTCTGGCTGTTCGAATTGGCGATCGCGAGCTGCGCGAAGTCCTCGCCCTTGGCGGCGCGTGCCGCGATGTCGTTCGCCTTCTTGGTGATTTCCTCGAGCTGCTGCGGGGTCGCGGCCTGCGGGAGCGAGAGCAGAATGTGCGAGACGTTGAACTCGTCGTTCGCCGCGGCCGATTGCTGCCGGGCGAGATACTGATCGAGCTCGTGCGGCGAGACGTTGATGTGCGAGATCACGTCACGCTGTCGCAGGGTGCTCAACGTCAGCTCCTTGCGCATGCTCTCCCGATATTGCTTGTAATCGACGCCCTGGGCGGCGAGCGCGGTCGGCAGCTGGTCGAACGGGATCTTGTTGCGCTGGGCGATTTCCTGCAGCGCGCCGTTGAGCTGCTCATCCGAGATGGTCAGGCCGACGTGCTTGGCGCGCTGGGACTGGATCTCCTGCAGGATCAGCCGCTCGAGCACCTGCTGGCGGAGCACGCTCTCGGGCGGGAGCTCCACTTTCTGCTCTTGCAGCCGCTTGGTCACCGCCTCCATCTGCTCGTCGAGCTCGCTCTTCAGCACCAGACCATCGTTCACGATGGCCGCGATGCGGTCGAGCAGCTCGCCGTGAGCGCCGATATCCCGGGTTTGCGCCGGCGCGCGGGCGCCGATCAAGAGTGCCGCCATGAGGAGTCCACAAAGGACTACGGGGTTTCGCATAAATCTTCCTGTTGGGGGGCCGTTTACTGCTCGTTGGGGTCGCGCGTCGAGTACCCGCTGATCTCTCTCGACAGGAACGCGTCCGACCGCTTTCCGACCGAGGAAAGGCCCGTCAGTTCCAATTGTAAAGCAACCGAGGTATCCAGTCCTCCGGTTCGGTTGGTCAAGTAGCGGCGCTGCAACACCTGGACCCGCCAACAGCAGCTTTTGTACTCGAATCCGGCCAATTGCTCGATCACTTCGTGATTCTGGAGCGAATACACATAGCGTCCGACCGTGTTCCAGTGGCTGGCGACCGGCCACGCAAAGGAGATGTCGTACTGCTTCAAAACATCCTCCTGGAACCGGTAGCCGAGGTTGATCACCTTGTTCGGGTCGGGGTGGTACTGGACCAGGATTTCGTTTTTATCCGTCTGCGAGGTATAGGGGTTCCACTGGTAATCGAGGTTTACGCTCCAGTTTTTGTAGGCCTGGACGGAGATTTCGGTGACGATGTCCGAGCCATGATAGGCCTGGGCGGTTTCCTGCGGGGCCGTGGAGAGGGTCTGGCCCGGAAGGGTCGGGAGGTTGTATCCCGGCAGGATGAGCTGCTGTTGGCTGGTCTGGCCGGGCAGCGTCGGCAGCGTCTGGCCGGGCAGCGTCTGGGTGATCTCGTTGGGCAGGAGCACCCGCGGCAGCGTGAAATAGCGAATCTCGCCGACGGTGGCGGATAGGTACTGCGTGCCGGTCGACTCGTTGAACAAGCGCGAGGTGAGCCCGAAGGCGAGCTGATTGGCGTCGCCGATACGGTCGTCGCCGACGTAGCGGTTCGAGCGGAACAGCTCGACCATGTTGAAGTCCGGCAGCCCGGTGTCGAAGATCGGCAGCTCGTCCTGGTTGCGGTAGGGGATCCAGGTGTACATCAGGCGCGGCTCGAGGGTCACGATGCGCTGCCCGTTCGCGCCGGCGTCGCGGTCGAAGATCAGACCGGTGTCGACGCTCCCCCAGGGGAGCGTGCGGGTGGGTGTGCTCGGGTCGCCGGACTCGGCGTTCTGCAAGTCGTACTGGGTGAAGTGATAGCCGACGATGGGCTCGAAGAAAAAGCCCGCCGTGCGCACGTCCCAGCGCAGCTCGGGCGATACGTCTGCCCGTATCCCGGTCGGCCCCACCTCGCGAATGAAGTTGGTCGCCTCGCTCGAGACGGCGATTTCGAGCCCGCCGATCAACGGGGCCAATCCGTAGGCCTCGAACCGCGGCACCCGCGAGTAGGGGCGATCGCCGGCCTCGATCGAGGTATCGATGGTCTGGAAATTCTGTGCCTGGGCCCGGACCCGCCAGACATCGTCGTAGTACAGAAACTCGGCGCGGCGCTCGAGAAATGTAACGCTCGTCTGGTCCGCGCCCACCGCGAAGTCCGAGAAGTAGTTGCTGTCGCTCACCCCGGCGACGTCGGTGTCGAAGCGCAGGCCGGGAGCGATATTGGTGATGTCGGTGAAGTGGACGAAGTACCGGTCGCTGTTCGTGATCGAATCGTTCGGCAGGAAATTCTCCTCGAGCTGGCCGCGCGAGCCCTCGGTGAGGAAGCGGAACTCGCCGCCGAGCTGCACGCCGCGCTTGGAGAGGTAGCCGGGCGTCAAGGTCGCGTCGTAATTGGGCGCGAGGTTGAAGTAGTAGGGTACGTCGAGCTGATAGCCGTTGTTGCCCGAATGTCCGAAGCTTGGGAACAACAGGCCGCTCTGCCGGTCGTCCCCCAGGGGAAAGGCGAGATACGGCGTATAGAAGACCGGCACGTCCTTGAAGCGCATGACCACGCCATGCGCGATGCCTTGCTCGGCATCGGTGTCGAGCTTGAGGTTTTTCGCCTGGATCATCCAGTCCTCGTTGCCGACCGGGCAGCTCGTGTAGCGCACGGTGTCCATATGCACGATGCCATCCGGGCTCACCGACATTTTCTTGGCGTAGCCACGGCCGCTGCGATCGAAAATGCGGAAATTGGCCTGGTCGAAAAATCCGCCGCCGAGGGCGTCGTAGGCGCCGTCGCTGCTCTTGACGCCGAGGCGCGGATCCTCGAAGTCCACCGAGCCCGCGACCGTGACCTTGCCGGTCTTCTCGTCATAGGTGACCCGATCGGCCGAGATGGTGCGTTGGTCCTGATGCAGTTGCACGTGGCCGGTCAGCACCGCGAGCCCATCCGCATCGACCGATGCCCCGTCGCTCTCGATCCGGATGCGATGATCGTCGCTCGGGATGATCACGGCGCTGGTCGAGCGCTTGTGCTTGGGGGGCGCGGGACAGACGTCGGCGGCGCGAACCGCGCCGGCCGCCAGCAGGCAGAATACGGCGGCCGATGCGGCTCGTTGATATCCCTTGGGCAAATTCTGATCGCCTTAGTCGGTATACTGGTACCGCCGCATTCGCGGTGCTCGAATGGTCAAGCATGCATGTGATGGATGCAAGCGATTCCCGCCTAGCGCTGTTGCGCCAATGGGTCACGGAGGACCTGGGATTCGCAGGGGCGCACATCGAGCCCGCTTCGGCGGATGCGAGCTTTCGCCGCTATTTTCGCCTGATCCGCGGCGCGGATTCCTACATCGTCATGGACGCGCCGCCCGAGAAGGAGCCGGTCGCGCCCTTCGTCGCTGTCGCGCAGTCATTGCTCGGCATCGGCTTGAACGTGCCCGTGATCCTGGCGCGCGATGCAGCGCGCGGATTGTTGCTGCTGTCCGATCTGGGGAAGCGGCAGTACTTGAGCGATCTGCTCGCGGGACGGGACGTCGAGCGTCTCTATGCGGATGCGCTCGATGCGCTCGTGCGGCTGCAGACCCGCGGTGGTGAAGCGGCGCGCGCGCTGCCGCCCTATGATCGTGCCGCACTCGTTCGCGAGATGGAGCTCTTGCCCGAGTGGTTCCTCGGCCGCCATCTTGGCCGGGCGCCGGCGGCTGCGGAGCGCGCCCTGCTCGACCGGCTGTTCGAGACGCTCGCGCAAAGCGCGCTGGCGCAGCCCGCGGTGTTCGTGCATCGCGATTATCACTCGCGCAACTTGCTGGTCACCGACGAGGCCAATCCGGGTATTTTGGATTTTCAGGATGCCGTGCGCGGTGCCGCGACCTACGATGCGGTCTCGTTGCTGAAGGATTGCTACATTGCATGGCCGCGCGAGCGGGTCATCGGCTGGCTGCTTGGGTATCACGAGCGGCTGAAACGCGCCGGGCTCGATCTCGGTGCGGACGCCGAGCTCATTCGCCGCTTCGATCTCATGGGACTGCAGCGTCACATCAAGGTTCTCGGCATCTTCGCGCGCCTTTTCTATCGCGACGGCAAGCCCGGGTATCTCGAGGACTTGCCGCGCGTGCTCGCGTACACCCGCGAGGCCGCCGCTCTGTATCCCGAGACCGCCGAGTTCGCGCATTACATCGACGAGCGTATCGAGCCCGCTTTCGAGGCGGCACAAGCGAGGGCGCGCTCGCAAGCCGCCGGCTCGGCACCGAGCCGCTGATGGCCGCAGTGCGCGCGCGCCCACGGATTGCCATGATCCTGGCGGCCGGCCGCGGTGAGCGCATGCGCCCGCTCACCGACCGGGTGCCGAAGCCGCTTCTCGAGGTGCGCGGCAAAGCGCTCATCGAGTATCACCTCGAGCGCTTGGCGCGTGCCGGCATCTCGCAAGTCGTCGTGAATCTCGCCTGGCTCGGCGCGATGATCCGTGAGCGGCTTGGCGATGGCGCCCGGTATGGCGTGCAGATTGCCTACAGCGAGGAGTCGCCCCACGCGCTCGAGACCGCGGGCGGTATTTTTCGCGCGCTGCCGCTGCTCGGGGAGCAGCCTTTTCTGGTGCTGAACGGCGATGTCTTCACCGACTATCCCACGGCTGGCGCTGCGCTCGAGGCGCAAAGCGACGCGCACCTCGTGCTCGTGCCGAACCCGCCGCAGCACCCCCAGGGCGATTTCGGCCTGGAACACGGCCTGGCCATGCCGAGCGGCTCCGTGCGGTACACCTTCTCCGGCATCGCCGTCTACCGGCCGCAATTCTTTGCGGGTTGCGTGGACGGGGCGTTTCCCTTGAAGCCGCTGCTGCTGCGCTCGATGGCGGCCGGCCGCTGCTCGGCCGAGCTGTACGGGGGCCTGTGGGAGGATGTCGGCACCCCCGAGCGGCTCGCGGCGCTGAATGCGCCGGGTGGGGTAAAATGACGGGATGTCGCAGTTCAAGGGCATCCCCATTCTGAGCGCGGGCGATTCGTTGCGCGGCGATTCGTCGCCCGGCGAGGCGTCGCCCGGCGAGGCGTCGCCCGGCGAGCCGGCGCGCAGCGGCGAGAAGTACCGCACGCCGCAGGGTTTCACCGCCATCAAGGACGGCATCAAGTCGGCCGCGAAACCGCCCGCGGCGGCCGCTCGCAAGCCCACCTGGCTGCGGGCCCCGCTGGCGAGCGGCGCGGGCTTCCAGGCCGTCAAGCACATCGTGCGCGAGCATCGTTTGAGCACGGTCTGCGAGGAGGCCAAGTGTCCCAACATCGGTGAATGCTGGAACGCAGGTACGGCGACCATCATGCTGATGGGGGCCGTGTGCACGCGCGCTTGCCGCTTCTGCGCGGTGGACACGGGCAATCCACAAGGCTGGCTCGATGCCGAGGAGCCCGAGAACGTCGCCCGCTCGGTCGAGTTGATGGGCCTGCACTACGTCGTGCTCACCTCGGTCGACCGCGACGACTTGCCGGACGGCGGTGCCGCGCACTATGCATCGGCCATCCGCGCCATCAAGGCGCGCACGCCGCACACGGCGGTCGAGGCACTCACGCCGGACTTTGCCGGGGTTCTCGCGGATGTGTACACCGTGATGGACTCGGGGCTCGATGTATTTGCGCAGAATGTCGAGACCGTCGAGCGCCTGACGCATCCAGTGCGCGATCCCCGCGCGGGCTACCGTCGCACCCTCGATGTGCTCGCCGCCGCGAAGGCCTACCGGCCGGCCGTGCTCACCAAGACGAGCCTCATGCTCGGCCTCGGCGAGACGGACGCGGAGATTCGCGCCACGATGCAGGATTTGCGCGCGGCCGCGGTCGACCTCCTCACCCTGGGGCAGTATTTGCGGCCGACGTCCAATCACTTGGACGTCGAGCGTTTCGTGACGCCCGAGGAGTTCGCCGAGTACCGGACCTGGGCACTCGGTCTCGGGTTCTTGGAATGCGTCTCGGGGCCGCTGGTGCGCTCGAGCTACCGCGCGGAGCAGGCGCTTGCGCGCAACAACGCGGGCCTCGATCAGGGTCTTGCGCGCCGTCCGCTGCGCGCGGACTCCGCGTGAGCGCGACGCCCCTCATTCGTCACTTCGGGCTCGCGCCTTATGAGCCCACGTGGCGCGCGATGCAGCGCTTCACGGACGAGCGCGACGCCGCGACGCCCGACGAGATCTGGGTGCTCGAGCATCCGCCGGTGTTTACGCTCGGGCTCAACGCAAAACGCGAGCACGTCCTCGCGCCGGGCGACATTCCGGTGGTCCAGATCGATCGCGGCGGGCAGGTCACCTATCACGGACCGGGCCAGCTCGTGGTTTATCCGCTCATCGATTTGAAGCGCCGCGGTTTGGGCGTGCGGCAATTGGTCACGGCGCTCGAGAACTCCGTGGTGTGCTACGCGGCCGAGGTCGGCGTGCAGGCCCGCGCGTCGCGCGAAGCACCCGGCGTGTATGTGGACGGCGCGAAGTTGGCGAGCGTCGGCCTGCGGGTGCGTCGCGGCTCGAGCTATCACGGACTTGCGCTCAATGTCACCGCAGATCTCGAGCCGTTCCGGCGCATCAACGTGTGCGGCTATCCGGGACTCGGCGTCACGCGCCTCGAGGATCTCGTGCCCGGATGCGACATGGATTCGGCCGCCCGCGGACTCGTGCCCCATCTGCTGCGTGAACTCGGTTTTGCGGCCGCACCGGCCGTCGAGGCCGATGCGGTTCGCTATAGCGCCATCAGCACCGTCTTGCAGGCGGTGAGCTCGCGATAGATCGCATCGAGCTGCTCGCGGCTCTGGGCGGTGATCGTGTAGGTGAGGGCGAGGAAATTGCCGTCGCCGCTGGTGCGTACCTTGACGCGCTCCTCCCCCAGAGGCCCGGCGTGCCGCTCGATGATCTCACGCGTGAGAGCCTTGAGGTCGCTGTCGTGCCGGCCCATGACTTTGATGGGAAATTCGGCGGGGAACTTGAGAGGCGCGGTCACAGCGCAGGCGTTCCGGCGAGCTCGCGCACATAGCTCACGAAGGCCGCGTAAATGCGCTCGAACAAGGGCCCGGGCTTGCCCGTCCCCACGGGCTTGCCGTCGAGCCGGGTCACCGGCAAAACGCCCCGGGTGGAAAAGGCGAGCCAGATCTCGTCCGCCGCTCGCAGCTCTCCCTCGGTGACACGGCGGCTCGCGCTCGGGATGCCGCTGCGCGCCGCGAGCTCCGTGACCACATCGCGCGTCGTACCCGGCAGGATGTGATGGCCGTTGGGCGGGGTATGGATTTCACCCCCCTGGATCACGTGCACCGTGGTGGAAGAGCCTTCGGTGAGCTCGCCGCGCTCGAGCAGGATGGTCTCGAAGGCACCGGCGTCGGCCGCGAGCTTCTTCAAGAGTGTATTTGCCAAGAGCGCGGTCGATTTGATGTCGCGGCGGGCCCAGCGGATGTCTTCGGCCGTGATGGCTGCAACGCCTTGCTCGAGCAAGACCGCCGACACGGGCTCGAGCGGGTTGGCGAAGGCGAACAATGTCGGCGCGAGCCCCGCAGGCCAGGCGTGATTTCTCGCGAGCTCTGCACCCCGCGTGACCTGGAAATAGACGTATTGATCGCCGCCGCCGTTGCGCTCGATCAGGGTGTGGAGGATCCCGTCCCATTCGGCATGCGTGAGAGGCGGCTCCATGCGGATGCCCGCAAGGCTGCGCACCAGCCGGTCGAGATGCTCGCGCAGCCGGAACGGGCGGCCGGCGTACACCGGCACCACCTCGTATACGGCATCGCCGAACAAGAACGCCCGGTCGAGGGGTGAGACGCGCGCGTCGGCGAGCGGCAGAAACTGCCCATTCAGATAGCAAACAGGTAGCGGCATTAATTGAACCAGAGCCTGATGGTGTCGATCAGGCGGCGCCACCAGCCGCCCTGATCCACGGCCGCCAAAGGATGCACGGGCAGGCTCGCGAGGGACTGTCCCTGCGCCGTTACGTGCAGTTGCCCGACATCGGCGGTACGCGCGAGCGGCGCGATGAGCCGCGGCCGCAAATCCACACTCGTCTTGATGTCGGCCGATTGGCTGCGTGGCAAGGTGATGTAGAGGTCCTGATCGATGCCCACGTCGAACGGCGTGCTGGCCGCTTTCCATACGGGAGCGGAGGCGAGCTTGGCGCCGCCATGGACCACGAGCTTGGTGTCGTAGAAGGTGAAGCCGTAGTTCAACAGCGCGGCACTCGCGTTCTCCCGCCCCTTCATGCTCGTGGAGCCGAGCACCACGGAAACGAGGCGCATCCCGTCACGGAGCGATGAGGTCACGAGGCAGAAGCCGGCGGAATCGGTGTGGCCGGTCTTCAAGCCGTCGACGGTCGAGTCTTTCTCGAGCAGTCCGTTGCGATTCTGCTGCTTGATGCCGTTGTACTCGAACTCGCGCACCGAGAAGTATTTATAGAACTGCGGGAAGTCGCGGATCAAGGCGATCGCGAGGAGCGCCATGTCGTGCGCAGTGGTGTAGTGGTTGGGGGAGGGAAGACCCGAGCTGTTCTCGAAATGCGTGCCGGTCATGCCGAGCCGCTGGGCGTTCGAGTTCATGAGCTGCGCGAACGTCTCCTCGGTGCCGGCAATGCGTTCGGCCAGCGCGATGGTGGCATCGTTGCCCGATTGCACGACCATGCCGAGGATCAGGAACTCGACCGTCACCGGCTTGCCGAGCTCGATGAACGTGCGCGAGCCTTCCGAGCGCCAGGCGTGCTCGCTCACCAGCACGGGCTCATTCAGCTTGAGTGCGCCTGCCGCGAGCTTCTGGAAGACGATGTAGGCCGTCATCAGCTTGGTGAGGCTCGCCGGTTCCATGCGGGCGTCGGGGTTCAGGGCCGCCACGGTCTTGCCGGTGTGATAGTCGACGACGAGGTAGGAGCGCGCATCGACCGCCGGCGCCGTTGGAATGGGTACGTCGGCGCCGAAGGAGCGGGAAGTGACGGCGGTCAGCAGCAGCAGGGCGATCAGGGGACGAGACATGGTGAACGGGCACCTCGAATAAAAAGTGACAGAGTGTAGTCGGGCTTAGGGTAAGAGGAAATGCATTCGGCCACAGTTCCGTCGCGGCTAGTCGAGCGCGAGATGCGCGTCAGGCACGCCTTGCTTCTCGAGCGCCGCGACGATGCGATCGAACTCCGGCACGTCCGCTATGGGACCGATGCGCACGCGATACAGCCTGCGGCCGCCGATGAGGTCGTCGCGCACGAATACCTGGGTATATCCCGCGGCGCGGAGCTTGTCGGCGAGCCGCTGTGCATTGTCGGGCGCCGCGAATGCGCCCGCCTGCACGAACAGCGTGCGCACCGGGGCGGAGGTCACGGGAGCCGGCAGGATGACAGGGAGTGCGGCCGCGGCAGTGCTCACCGGCTGGCTCGTGAGCGGCGCGAGGACGGGAGCGGGCGAGCTCACGGGCCCGGCGGGATTCGAGGGCGGGCTCGCGAGAGGCAATGCGCCGACCGAGGCCACGGTCAGGTGAGCGTCAAGGGCGGGATTGAGGGGCTGCAGCGCGCGCACCTCCACCATTGCGGTGCCGTCGCGCAGCATGTCGAGCTTCGCGGCGGCCGTGTAGGAAAGATCGATGATGCGGTTGCCCACGAAGGGTCCCCGATCGTTCACCCGCACGACGCAACTGCGCCCGTTCTGCAAGTTGGTGACCCGCACATAGGCGGGCAGCGGCAGTGTCTTGTGTGCCGCCGTCATGCCGTACATGTCATAGGGCTCGCGCACGGAGGTGAGCTCTTTGTGAAAACCCGGCCCATACCAGGAGGCCACGCCGCGCTCCACGTAGCCGACGCTCGAGTCCATGACGTAATAACGCTTGCCGAAGACCTCGTAGGAAGCCGGATTGCCGTAGAACGCGCGCGGCTCTGCCCGCGGTATCGCATCGGGCACGTCGAGCAGGTGGGCGGGAGGCGCCGGCGCTTGGGCGCTCCGCGGAGGGACTTGCGCCGTGGGGGGCGGCGCGCCGGCACGCGGCGGCGCGCTGGCGCAGCCGCTCAAGCCCGCCGCGAGGGCGAGTGCGAGCGAGGCGAGACGATGGGCCTTCACGGGTGGTTGCCCGGCGGCGCCGACCCGGCGGCCAGGGGTGAGGCGGGAGCGGCCGCGGGCGGTGTAGGCCCGGGCGCGATGGCTCGCTGTGCGTCACTCGCCAGCACTTGCTGCTTGACGGCGGCGGCGAGCTCGTACACGGCCATGGCGTAGAGCGCGCTGTGGTTGTAGCGGGTGATGGCGTAGAAATTGCCGTAGCCGACGCGCCAGCGCACGCCATCGGCCTCGTCCGCGGCGATCAGGAGAGCGGGCGCATCGGCCGGCAGGGAGGAGTCGAACTCGACGCCTTTGGCCTTGAGCGATCCCACGGTGTCGTCGAGCGCGAGCTTGCGTCCGTCGAGCTCCTCCGCTTTGGCAGGGTCCACGGTGGCCTCGCTGAGCACGGGCTCGCCTTCGTTCCAGCCGTGCTCCTTGAGGTAGTTGCCGACGCTCGCACACACATCGGACCAGTTGCTCCACAAGTCGATGCGCCCGTCCGCATCCGCGTCGACCGCAAAGCGCCGGTAATTCGAGGGCATGAATTGCGGCGCGCCCATCGCCCCGGCATACGAGCCTTTCACGCTCAGCGGATCGAGGTGCAGCTCGCGCGTCAGCAGAAGGTACTGAGCGAGCTCATCCTTGAAGAACTTGGACCGCGGCGGATAGTCGAAAGACAGGGTCGCCAGCGCATCGATGACCCGGTAGGAGCCCGTCAGACGCCCGTAGTAAGTTTCCACCCCGAGGATGGCGGCGAGAATCTCAGGCGGTACGCCCGAACGCACGCTCGCTCGATCGAGCTCCTGGCGATGCGCAAGCCAGAACTCCGTGCCTTCGCGGATGCGCCGCTCGTTAATGAAAATCGGCCGGTATTCGTACCACGGCTTGGCCTTCTCGGCCGGCTTTTCCATGGCTTCGAGAATCGCGGGCTGGCTTTTCGCGGCGTCGAGCCATTTACGCACGACCCGCTTCTTGAACCCGTACTGATCCACCATCTCCGCGACGAAGGCCTTCACGTCGGCGCGATGGGTGTCTATCGCGGCGGCGGGCTGCGAGCCCCCGAGGCAGAGGAGGGCGGCGAGCAGTGCGGTCGAGCGGGGAGCGGGGACGCGCGCGGTCACGAACCGATCAACTTGCGGTGAGAGTGAAGCGACATCAGGATGCCGAAGCCCGCGAGCAGGGTCACCATGGAGGTGCCACCATAGCTGATCAGGGGCAACGGCACACCGACCACCGGCAGGATGCCGCTCACCATGCCGGAATTCACGAACACATAGACGAAGAAGCTCAAGGCGATCGCTCCGCCGGTGAGACGCGCGAACGTGTCTTGCGCCTGCATCGCCAGATACAGCGCCCGCCCGGTGACCGCGGCGTACAGCGTCAAAATCAGCAGCTGCCCCAGCAAGCCGAATTCCTCGCCGATCACCGCGAATATGAAGTCGGTCGAGCGCTCGGGCAAGAACTCGAGCTGCGCCTGACTGCCGTTCATGTAGCCCTTGCCGAACACGCCCCCCGAGCCGATCGCGATCTGCGACTGGATGATGTGATAGCCCGCGCCCAGAGGGTCCGTCTCCGGATTGATGAACGTCAAGATGCGTTGTCTCTGGTAGTCGTGGATGAAATGCCACGCGCCCATCGCCGCCCCGCCGAGCAGCGGAATGGAAACCAGAATGATGCGAAAGTCCATCCCGGCGAGCAGCATCACGATGAGCCCGGAGGCGGCAATCAGCAGCGCCGTGCCCAAGTCCGGCTGCACCACGATCATGGCCGTCGGGATCATGATCATCACGCCCATCACCAGCAGATCCCAGAACGTCGGCGGCAGCGGACGCTCGTGCATGTACCAGGCGCACATCATCGGCACGGCGAGCTTCATGATTTCGGAGGGCTGAAAGCGCAGAGGGCCGATGTCCAGCCAGCGCTGCGCGCCTTTGCCGATGTGCCCGGTCACCGCGACGACAGCCAGCAGCAGAATGCCGGCGATATAAATGGCAGGCGTGAACAGGCGCAGGTACTGCGGGCTCGAGAACTTGGCGAGAACCAGGAAGGCCGTGACGGCGATGGCGATATTGCCGAGGTGATGCTCGACCATTTTCACGTTCTGGCCCGAGGCGCTGTACACGACCAAGATGCCGATGCACACGATGAGCGCGAGCACGCCGGTGAGCGGTCCGTCGAGGCCGAGCGCCCGCAAGGCACGGCCACCGGCGGTGAGCGTGCGGCGCGTGCGCGACTGAGACATTTCATCGAAGATCATGGTGGCTTCCCGCTAGCGCTCTCTGGCCCGGCTTAACATAGCCGAGAGAATCGGCCAGATCGCCCCGCCGATCACGGGCGCGAGCCAGCGGCCATAGTTCACCACGGGATTGCCCGTGGCGCCGTCTATCCAGAACAATACGAATTGATACAGCGTGAGCAGCATGAAAATGGTCAAGGATTGCGACAACACCGAAAACACCCGCAGTCGCAGCCGCAAATGGGTGGCCCAGGCCGCCATGAGCGTCAATGCCAGCGCGTGCTGGCCGAGCACCACGCCGTTGATCACATCGAGCGCAAGGCCGGAGAAGAAGGCGAGTGCGAGTCCGCCCGCGCGCGGCGATTCGATCGACCAGTAAAACACGACCAGCACGAGAAAGTCGGGGCGCAGTTGATCGAGAACCGACGGCAAGGGAATGACGGCGAGCGCGAGCGCCACGAGCGCCGATATCAGCATGGGGACGCGCCGAATTTTCTCCTCGCGCATCATGGGTGGCTCGCTCCTGCGGCGGGCACATTTTTTACCGGCGCCGGCGCCGGCGCCTTGGCCTGCACGGGCGTCTTGGCCTGCACGGGCGTCTTGGCCGGTGGGCTTGCGGGCACTTTCGCTTGGGTGCTTGCCGGCGCCTTGGCCTGATTCGTACCGGGGGTTGCCGGCGCCGTCTTCTGTGCCGGGGGTTTCGCCGGGACCGGCGCAGCAGTCTTCGGGGCGGCCGCGGTTGCCGGCGTCGGCGGCGGAGCGGCCGCCTCAGCCGCGCTCGGCACGGGGCTCGGCTTGAGCCAAACGAGCATGAGCTCGCGCGAGCGATCGAGCGCTGCGGCGGGCTGTATGTCGACCTCGGCCAGTGACTGGGCCGGATCGCGCCTCACCCGGGACACCGTGCCCACTGGGTAGCCCACGGGAAACCCGCCGCCGAGACCCGAGGTGACCAGCAAGTCACCGACCTGCACGTCGGCACTGGTCGGCAGATAAGGGAGCTTCAGGCGCGAAGTGTCGCCCGTGCCGACCGCCACGGTGCGCAAGCCCGTGCGGTTGATCTGCACCGGAATCGCGTGCGCGGGGTCGCTGATCAAGATGACCTCGCTCGTGTATTGCTCGACGCGCGCGACCTGGCCGAACACGCCGCCCGCATCGAGGACGGCCTGGCCGACGAACACGCCCTGGCTCGCGCCCTCGTCGACCAGCACGCGCTCGCGAAAGGCGTCGAGGTCGACGTCCATGATGTCGCCGATGATGAATCGGTCGGCCACGCCCGCCGTGTTCTCGCGCAGCGCGCGCAGGCGCTGGCTTTCCGCCTCGAGTGCTTCATAGCGCTGCAGGCGGAACTGGGCGACGCGCAGGTCCGCCTCGAGCCGGGCCTTGTCCGCGCGCAAGGTGTCGCGCGTGCTGACGCTCTCGCGGAACCAATGCCAACCCTCGAAGGGGCTCGCGACCGCGAGCTGCACGGGGTAGGCGACGAACGACAGGGCGCGGCGAATCTTACCGAGGTGATCGTAGCGCTTGTCGAAGATGATGAGGCCGAGCGCCAGAAGGCAATACAACACGCAACGAAGCAGCAGCCCAGAGGTGCGCCCCGACGTGTCGGTACTACGGAATGCGACCATGGGCGGGGGGTTCCCTAGTCGCTTGCATTACTCCAGTCCGAAGATGCCCGGTCCATGTTCCTCGGTGAGCTCGAGGATACGTCCGCCACCGCGAGCGACGCAGGTGAGCGGATCGTCCGCGACCACGACCGGCAAACCCGTCTCTTCCATGAGCAGCTTGTCGACGTCGCGCAGCAGTGCCCCGCCGCCGGTGAGTACGATGCCGCGCTCGGCCACATCGGCGCCGAGCTCGGGAGGTGTTTGCTCGAGCGCCTGTTTTACGGCCCCGACGATGCCCTGCAGCGGCTCCTGCAACGCTTCCAGGATCTCGTTCGAGTTCAAGGTGAAGCTGCGGGGCACACCCTCGGAAAGATTGCGGCCCTTGACCGAGATTTCCCGCACTTGCTGTCCGGGATAGGCCGAGCCGATCTCGAGCTTGATGCGCTCGGCGGTGGCCTCGCCGATCAGAATGCCGTAGTTGCGGCGCACATAGTTGGTGATCGCCTCGTCGAACTTGTCACCGCCGATGCGCACGCTCGCGGCGTAGACGATACCGTTCAGCGAAATGACGGCGACTTCCGAGGTGCCGCCGCCGATGTCGAGCACCATGGAGCCGCGTGCTTCCTGCACCGGCAGCCCTGCGCCCACGGCGGCCGCCATCGGCTCGGGCACGATGTCGACGCTGCGTGCACCCGCGCCCTCGGCGGACTCTTTGATGGCGCGCCGCTCGACCTGCGTCGAGCCGAAAGGCACGCACACGAGGACTCGCGGGCTCGGGCTCAGAAAGCGGTTGCCGTGCACCTTCTTGATGAAATACTGGAGCATCTTCTCGGTGTAGGTGAAATCCGCAATGACGCCGTCCTTCATGGGACGCACCGCGGTGATATGCCCGGGCGTGCGGCCCAACATGTTCTTCGCTTCGACCCCGACGGCGACAATGATCTTGCCGCCGCGCGTGGGTTCGTCCTGCACTGCGACGACGGACGGCTCATTGAGCACGATGCCCCGCTCGCGCACGTAGATCAGCGTGTTGGCGGTTCCAAGATCGATCGAGAGGTCATTGGAGAAATAACCCCTGAGGCGTTTGAACATGCGGTATTTCGAGTGAGGAAGGGGGTGAAAAAAGTTGCGCTAATGTAACAACCGACACGACTTTCAGCAAGGCAACGTGTATCATGGAATGTGCTTATTTTTGCGCACTCGCGCGCATTTTGAACAACTCCTTATGAGCCTGACCCGCCAAGACGTCGAAAAGATCGCGCACCTCGCACGCCTGTCGATCACCGAGCGCGAGATGCCCGTGTACGTGTCGAGCCTGTCGAGCATCGTCGAGTTCGTGAACGAGTTATCACGTGTCGAAACGGCGAACGTCGAGCCGATGGCGCACCCGCTGGTCGGGCAGCACCAGCGTTTGCGGCCGGACGTGGTCACGGACAGCGACCACCACGAAAAATATCAGCGCAACGCACCTCAAGTGCAAGCGGGGCTGTATCTCGTCCCGCGGGTCATTGAGTAGCCGCACGTTTGAGTCCCGTGATGCTGCACGACCTGTCCATCGGCGCGCTCGCCGACCGACTCGCCGCTCGGGAGCTATCGAGCGTCGAGCTCACGCGCCACTTCCTGGCGCGGATCGAGCGCCTTAATCCGGGGTTGAACGCCGTCATCACGGTGACGGCGCAGCAGGCACTCGCCGACGCCGCCCGTGCGGATGCGCGATTGGCCGCCGGCGAGCGCGGCTCCTTGCTAGGCATCCCCCTCATTCATAAGGATATTTTCTGCACCGACGGGATCCGCACCAGCTGCGGCTCGCGGATGCTCGACAACTTTGTCGCGCCCTATGACGCCACGGTCGTCGCGAAGCTCAAGGCCGCCGGCGTCGTCATGTTGGGCAAGGCCAACATGGATGAATTCGCCATGGGGTCGTCGAACGAGACCAGTTTCTACGGGCCGGTGCGAAATCCCTGGGACACGACCAAAGTGCCCGGCGGCTCCTCCGGCGGCTCCGCTGCGGCCTCAGCGGCCCGGCTCGCGCCCTTCACCACCGGGACCGATACCGGCGGGTCGATTCGCCAGCCGGCGGCCCTCACGGGCATCACCGGGGTGAAGCCGACGTACGGACGTGTGTCCCGCTACGGCATGATCGCCTTCGCCTCGAGCCTCGATCAAGCCGGCGTGCTCGCGCAGAGCGCCGCGGACGCGGCGGCGGTTCTCAAGGTCATGGCGGGTTTCGATCCGAGGGACTCGACCAGCGTCGATGCGCCGGTGCCGGATTATCCGGCGCTGCTCGAGGCGCCGCTCAAAGGCCTCAAAATAGGCCTGCTGCGCGAATTCTTCGACGGCCTCGAGCCGCGCAATGCGAAGCTCATCCGCGATGCGCTCGCGGTGTTCACTTCGCTCGGCGCCGAGACCGTCGAGGTGAGCCTGCCGCATCTGCCGATGTCGGTGCCGACTTACTACGTGGTCGCACCGGCCGAGTGCTCGTCGAACCTGTCGCGCTTCGACGGCGTGCGCTACGGCTACCGCTGCGAGAGCCCGAAGGATCTGACCGACCTCTATGAGCGCTCGCGGGGCGAGGGGTTCGGGGCCGAGGTCAAGCGCCGCATCATGACCGGCACCTACGTGTTGTCGGCCGGGTATTTCGATGCGTATTATTTGAAGGCACAGCGCGTGCGCCGCCTGATCACCGACGAGTTTCGCGCCGCATTCGAGAAAGTGGACCTCGTTGCCGGGCCCACCACACCGACTCCGGCCTTCCCCATCGGTGCCAAGATCGACGATCCGGTCACCATGTATTTGAACGATATCTACACCATCGGCGCGAACCTCGCGGGACTGCCCGGTGTCTCGGCGCCGTGCGGTTTCGTCGACGGGTTGCCGGTGGGACTGCAGCTCATCGGGCCGCACTTCGCGGAGGCAAGACTCTTGGGCGCGGCACATCAGTTCCAGCTCGCGACCGACTGGCACACCCGGCGGCCGCGCGGGTACGAGTGATGAGCAACTGGGAAGTCGTCATCGGCCTCGAGATTCACGCGCAGCTCGCGACGCGCTCGAAGATATTCTCGGGCTCGCCGACGGCGTACGGTGCCGCGCCCAACACGCAGGCGGATCTGGTCGACCTGGCCTATCCGGGTGTGCTGCCCGTCTTCAACGGTGAGGCGCTGCGCATGGCGGTGAAGTTCGGTCTCGCCATCGACGCGCAAATCGCGCCGCGCTCGATATTCGCGCGCAAGAATTATTTCTACCCCGACCTGCCGAAGGGCTATCAGATCAGCCAGTACGAGCAGCCCGTGGTCGGCAAGGGCGCGATCACCATCCTGCTCGACGACGGCACCGTGAAAAGAGTGGGCGTGACGCGCGCCCACCTCGAGGAGGATGCGGGAAAGTCGCTCCACGAAGGCCTCGCGAACGCGAGCGGCATCGATCTGAATCGCGCCGGCACACCACTCCTCGAGATCGTCTCCGAGCCCGACATGCGCTCCGCCAAGGAGGCGGTCGCGTACATGAAAAAGATACACACGCTGGTGCGCTATCTGGAGATCTGCGACGGCAACATGCAGGAAGGCTCTTTCCGCTGCGATGCCAATGTGTCGGTGAGGCAGCACGGCGCGGCGAAGTTCGGTACGCGTGCCGAGATCAAGAACCTGAATTCGTTCCGCTTCGTCGAGAAGGCGATTCAATACGAGGTCGCGCGCCAGATCGAGATCATCGAAAGCGGCGGCAAGGTGGTCCAGGAGACCCGGCTCTACGACTCGGACAAGAACGAGACACGCTCGATGCGCTCCAAGGAAGAGGCCAACGATTACCGCTACTTTCCCGACCCCGACCTGCTGCCGCTGGAAATCGAGACAGGCTTCATCGATTCGGTGCGCGAGACGCTCCCCGAGCTGCCGGACCAGAAGGCCGCGCGCTTCGCGAGCGACTTCGGGCTGTCCACTTACGATGCCGGTGTCCTCTCCGCGAGCCGGGAGCTGGGTGGCTACTTCGAGGCCGTAGTCGCGGCCTTGGGTCAGCCGCACGCGAAGCTTGCGGCGAACTGGGTCATGGGGGAGCTCTCGGGCATGCTCAACCGCGACAATCTCGAGATCACGAAGTCGCGCATCCCGGCCGAGGCACTCGCCGGCCTCCTGAAGCGCATCGTAGATGCGACCATCTCCGGCAAGATTGCCAAGGAGGTGTTCGAATCGATGTGGTCCGACGGAAAAGGCGCCGATGCCATCATCGAGGAGCGCGGCCTCAAGCAGATCACCGATTCCGGCGCGATCGAGCGCGTGATCGACGAAGTCATGGCCGCGAACCCGAAGCAGCTCGCCGATTATCGCAGCGGCAAGGACAAGCTCATCCAGTTCTTCGTGGGGCAGGTCCAGAAGGCTACCGGCGGCAAGGCGAATCCTGCGCAGCTCAACGAGCTGCTCAAGACCAAGTTGGGCGGCGGGTAAGCCGCGGCCGCGCGGCTTTCGAAAAGAGATGCATGACCGGGATTGCATGCACCGCTTCGTGTTCGAGCATTACCCGATCCGCGGCCACCTGGTGCACCTCGACGCCGCCTGGCGGGCACTGATCGAGCATCGCGAGTACCCCGACGGCATCCGCGATCTGCTCGGCGAGGCGGTGGCGGCGTCGCTCCTGCTCGCCGCGACCATCAAGTTCGACGGTGTTCTCTCATTGCAGCTGCAGGGCGACGGATTCGTGCATCTGTTGCTCGCGCAATGCACGAGCGGGCTCGGTGTGCGCGGCCTCGCGCGCTACCGGGAAGACGGAGAGCGCAAGGCTGCCTTGGCGGCCGAGCCGGGGGTCGCCGATTTGATCGGCGCCGGGAATCTCACCGTGACGCTCGAGACGGACGAAGGGGCGCAACGCTACCAGGGGATCGTTCCGATCATCGGCGGCCGGCTGGCCGAGTCGCTGCAAGGCTACTTCGAGAACTCGGAGCAGCTACCCACGCGGCTCTGGCTGTATGCCGACGCGCAGGGCGCCTCGGGCATGCTGCTGCAACGCCTGCCCGGCGAGGGTGGCGGCGGCTCGAAACCGCGGGACGCCGAGGTCGACGATGCCTGGCGGCGCGTGCAATTGATCGGCGATACGCTCACGCGCGAGGAGCTGCGCACGCTCACCGATCTCGAGATCCTGCGGCGGCTGTTCAACGAGGACGATCTGCGCTTGTTCGAGCCGTCGCCCGTGTATTTTCGCTGCCGCTGTTCGCGCGAGCGCGTCGCGGGGATGCTGCAGGGGCTCGGCGAGTCCGAGACGCGCGCCATCATCGCCGAACGCGGGGCGGTGGAGGTGCGCTGCGACTTCTGCAACCGCGCTTATGTCTTCGACGCCGTCGACGTTGCGCGCTTGTTCAATGCCGGCGCATCGAGCGACGGCGGAGGCCGGGTTCACTAGCCTTGATGCCCGTGCGCCGTGAAAACGTGCGCTCTCCCAGTGGGGGGTAGACCCACCCGGCAACTGTCGCTCCAGCCGGTAGCAATCGGAGTGACCGTGGAGGTAACGAAGCGGTCAAAGCCTTCGGTGTAAAGGGTCACTGTAGGTGACCTGGCGAGCACGCGGGCCGCAACGAGTAGTGAACGTTGAGCAGATTCCGAAAACAGTAATGCGGAAGCCGACTCGGTCGGGTATCTGGGGAAGGCTGTCATGGCAGGCGAAGCGAGCGATGAACGCAACCTGCCATTCCGCCGGGATATTGACGGCAGCACGCGTGTACAGAGAGAGCAGCGCGACACGGGAAGTCCCCAGCGGTGGGCGATGGCGCCCAACCGGAGACCCGCGAGGGTAGGACCGGGCTGTTGGGGATGGCGGACGGGCCCGTAAGACCTGTGAAGCCGGGTAATGCCGGTGGAGGAAAGGGGCCCGAGTTCAAGGTTAACGCAAGACGTGGTGAAGGGCGGCAGGAGATTGGATCTTGATCCTCGAACCTCCGGATAAAGTTCAGAAACTACAGGCAGCGTTACAGGCCAAAGCGAAGGGATCGCCTGGTTATCGTTTCTATTTGCTATACGACAAGGTGTACCGCAAGGACGTGTTGGGGTATGCCTACCGGTGTTGCAAGGCCAATCGTGGCGCACCGGGGGTGGACAGCCAAGACTTTGCGGACATTGAGAAGTACGGCGAGGAACGGTGGCTCGGCGAACTGGCGGACAAACTCCACAGGAAGACGTATCGGGCGGAGGCAGTGCGGCGGGTGTGGATACCGAAGTCGGACGGACGGAAACGCCCGCTCGGTATTCCTTGTATCGCCGATCGGACGGTGATGACGGCAGCGGTGGTGGTGCTTACGCCCATCTTTGAAGACGACATGCCGACCGAGCAGCATGCCTACCGTGCTAATTTCAGTGCTCACACGGCGGTGCGCTCGGTGCACAGCCTGATGAACACCGGTCATACCAAGATAATCGAAGGAGACTTGGCCGGCTATTTTGATTCGTTACCGCATGCCGAACTTCTCAAATCAGTGGCGCGCCGGGTCTCTGACCGGCACCTGCTGCATCTGATCAAGATGTGGCTCGATGCACCGGTAGAGGAGGACGACGGCAAGGGTGGGACGAAGCGAACGACGCCGAGCAAAGACAGCGGACGCGGGGTTCCACAGGGATCTCCGATTTCCCCGCTCCTCGGAAATCTATACATGCGCCGGTTTGTGTTGGGCTGGAAGCAGCGCGGGACGGAGAGCAGGCTGCAAGCGAAGATTGTCTCTTATGCCGATGACTACGTCATTTGCTGCAAAGGCGACGTCGAGGAGGCGCTTGCCGAGATGCGGTGGATGATGCGGCGGCTGAAGTTGACGGTCAACGAGGCGAAAACACGCGTCTGCCGCATACCGCAAGAACGGTTCGACTTCCTGGGCTACGAGTTCGGGCGATGTTACTCGAAAGAAACGGGCCGGGCCTATCTAGGTACGAAGCCGTCGAAGAAGAGCCTCAAACGGATCATCGAGGCGATTCACGAGTGCACCGACCGTCGAACGACGTGGCGGGATGCCGAGGAACTGGTAACGCAGATCAATGGCAAGCTGGTGGGCTGGTCCAACTACTTTTCGTTGGGTCCTGTCAGCAAAGCTTACCGTGCGATTGAGCAGTACACCCAGCATCGGCTGCGCCGGTGGTTATGCGACAAGCACAACGTGGCAAGTTCGGGTTGGACCCGATATCCGAACGAATACCTGCACGAGAAGCTGGGGCTCGTTCGGCTCTGCAAGCGGACGCAAAACCTTCCGTGGGCGAAAGCTTGATACCTTGTCCGAGAGCCGGATGCAGGAAATCTGCCAGTCCGGTTCGATGAGAGGGATGTGGAAACGGAGTCAGGGTTCGTCAATTGCGACACCGCCAGACGAAAGGGGCGGCAACAGTTGAGACAAACCTACCACCACCGCGCCACATCTCTACTCTACACGAGGACGTGGACATCGAGGCTAGGCCGCGCGCTGCTCGGCGCCGCACTTCTCCTTTGGGCGGCGACCGCAGCGGCCTCAGGCGCCGACGCGCCGGGCGCCGACGCGCCGTTCTACTTGAACTCGTTCGACAAGACTCCGACCCCCGCCGCATTGACCGCCATCGGCCGGGCGCTCTTCTTCGATCCCGGATTGTCGGCCTCCGGATCGCTCGCGTGCGCGAGCTGTCACGATCCTGCGCATGCGTTTGCGGCGCCGAACGCCCGTGCCGTGCAGCGCGGCGGCGCCGATCGCGGGCAACCCGGGGTGCGTGCCGTGCCCTCGCTCATGTACGAGCAGAACATGCCGCCGTTCACGGAGCACTTCTTTGATTCCGGCGAGGGAGACGATGGTGTCGATCAGGGACCCGCCGGGGGAACTCTGTGGGACGGGCGCGCACAGTCCGGGCACGAACAGGCACGCGTGCCGCTGCTGTCGGAATTCGAGATGGCCAACACGTCTACCGATGACATCGTAGTCAAGGTGGCGCATGCGCCCTATGCCGCGCAGTTTCGCCGCGCGTTCGGGGCGAGCGTATTCGATGATCGGGGACGCGCCTTCAAGGCGGTGTTGCTTGCCCTCGAGACGTTCGAGGAGTCGCCCGCCGACTTCTATCCCTACACGAGCAAGTACGATGCGTTCCTGAGAGGAACCGCCGCGCTCAGCGCCGCCGAGCAGCGCGGCCTGGCGGCGTTCAACGATCCTGCGCGGGGCAATTGTGCACGCTGTCATCCGAGCGCCCTGCGCGAGGGCGCATTTCCGCAATTCACGGACTTCGGTTTCGCCGCGCTTGGCGCGCCGCGCAACCGCGCCATTCCCGCAAATGCGGATCCGCGCTATTACGACCTCGGTCTCTGCGGCCCGCTGCGCAAAGATCTGGCGGGACGGGCCGAATATTGCGGACTGTTCCGCACGCCGACGCTACGCAACGTCGCCCGCAAACGCGTGTTTCTGCACAACGGGATCTTCCATGCGCTCGAGGACGTGGTGCGCTTCTATGCTGAGCGCGATACGGCTCCCGAAAAATGGTATCCGCGGGACGCGAACGGCGCCCCTCTGAAATTCGACGACCTGCCGGTGCAGTACCGCAAGAATGTCGACGCAGCACCTCCCTTCGGCGGGCACCCCGGCGAGCCGCCCCGGTTGGGCGATGCAGATGTGCGCGACATCGTCGCCTTCTTGAATGCGCTCAGCGACGGCTTCCCTGGACGACTCGTAGAACTGCCATCATCCCATTGTCCTCGTGATCGGCGAGATGACAATGAAACGGGATGTCTCCAGCCAACGCCGGCGGGAAAGTAAGCTTTATGCGGACTCGTCCGGGCCGGATCGGCCCCTCCTTGCTGTGATAACCCGTGGCCGTCGCGTACGGGACATTCACGACGTCGAGCAGGGGTGGATCGTCCACGCGTTGGCCATCGATCTCGAGCAACCGGAAGTGGACTTGATGTATATGAAAGGCGTGTAGCTCATTGGTCCAATTCTCGACTATCCACTCTTCCGTCGTACCCGCCTTGACCGTGATCGCCGGTGGGTCGCCCATCCCGTAGGGCTTGAGCACGGCTCCCGGCCTGCGTTCGACAATGTAAAAATCAATTTGGTCCTCGCTCCCCGGCCTCGGATACTCGGCCAGGGCAATCACCCGCTGACGATCCGTGTGGCGCCTGAGAAGACCGCTGAACAGGTCAGGCCGCCTGATGCGCTCCGTAAGCGGTGCCGATGCTGCCGCTGCGGCTCCCGGTGAGGCTTCGATCACTGCGAGGCGGCGCTCGGGCACCCGATCCCCCGCGCACCCCGTGTCGACCGCATGAGTGACCAGATACGCTTTGGTTCCCGCCGGGGGTGCGCTCACGAGGATTTCGAGTCGCCCGGAGGGAGGCACGAGTTGAGCTGCCCGGGTCTGGACGGAAGGAAGCGCCGCCCCCGCATCGTCGGTGAGCGGGCTGCCGTCACGGGCGATGACCTCGAACGGGAGCGCCTGGCCACTTGCATCCGCGATCGAAAGATCGAGAAACGCATCGGTCGCGGCATTAAGAATTCGCCAAATTTGCTTCCCCGGGGCCGCGATTTTGATGTTGGCGAGAGCGCTGTCGGGTGCATCACCCAGCGGGACCGGCGTGCCGTTCAGACTGATTGCGTCAATCGCCGAATTGCGATTGCAGAGCAGCTCGTGCGCGGTATCGACCGTCATCGCGACGGCGCGAGGCTCGGGTCGTCGCGCATCGGGTGTTGTCGAGGGAGCCGCCGTCATGGCCGCAGCCTGGGTTTTTCCGGCATCGAGATCCTGCGTCTGGCGCACGATCAGCACGCGCTCCTCGATACCAAGGGCGCGCCGCGCGTCATCGCGGGGTCCCTCGATGACAATGGCGCCGGTGAGCCCCATGAGCATCTGCGCCTGCACCTCGCCATGCACGTGGGGGTGATACCAGTACAGCCCTTCGGGCATGTCAGCCGGTACGTGGTAGTGGTACGTGAAACTTCGTTGCCCACAACCCACCGGGCCGCTGGCGGGGTCCGTGCAGACCGTGAGCACATCATCCTGCGGCTTGACCGGTGGCACGGCAAAACCGTGCACGTGCAGGTTCGTGGCTCCTGTCGCCGGGTGTCTCATCCCCGGGAGGACTGGATAGAAGCCGGCGGAATTCGGCACAGGCTCGTTCGGCGATGTCAGTTTCCCCGGGCCCGAGACGCCATCGATCGCTCGGGGGTCTGTGATCTCATTTACGAGGGTTACCGTGAGTTCAGACCCAAGCCGGGCTCGAATCACCGGGGCGTCCGCGTTGCCATTGACGACGTAGCACAAGCGGTTGCCATCCTGGCGCACGGAGAGGGTGATTCCAGCGGACGGTGGACGCACTTCAGGCAGCGTGTGTCCAGGCGGAGGCGTACCCGTGCCGCAGGGCGCAGCGCCGGTGCTGCGCGCATCGAATACCGAAGCATCGGCTCCGGCGACCACATCAGCCTGTGCGAGCGAGCACAAAAGAAAGGCTCCACACATTTTGGCGGAGCCTGAAAGGAAGAAAGATCGCATTGGAGGGAGGATACCCTCCCTCCATGCGCTACGGTACGAGAGCGTGCCGCGTATTCCTAGAACAAATCCGACATCACTTCGACATTGGCATCGCAGGCATGATTCAGGCAGGGGAGCCCGAAGGCCGCATCGAGTGTCTTGGTCAGGGAGTAGTGGTTGTAGAACTTCGAACTTCGGACCCGCCGCCCGGAGTCATAGTTGGTCTCGACGATGAACACAACCTGATTGGTGGTGAGCGTGCTGTAGTCGTTCTCGTCCCACAGGATAACGATGGCACTGCGGCTGTTGTGCCAGACGGGCGATGCCTTGATCGCTGTCTCGATGCGCTGAACCGCAAGGTCGCCTTGCATGATCAAGGAGGGGTTGAGGCCCTGCTGGGTGCCGTTGTCATCCGCATCGTAGTTGCAGAACGCCGTGCCGTTGCCGCGGCCATGTTGGTCGTTGCATTGATTCGGGGCGATGAAGGCGAGATCGGGTACAGACCCATTCTTGAGATCCGCGTACAGGCCCTTCTGGCCTTCGAAAGCGACGGTCCGGTTTAAACTGAGGGCCGGATCCCGGCCCTCTTGAACTGAGGCAAAATAGACAAACGGATTGTGTTTCACGGCGTAGAGGTAAACGACGTCCGAAGCGCTGACGGGGTTCCCGCTGGTCGAGAGCGCGGCGAAATCCGAGGTGACATTGACGCCCTCAGCGTTGTTGCCGCCGATCGTGTAGTAGCCGTCGCTTACGTTCACGCCATCCGCGCCGCTGATCGGCAGACCTTCCTGGTAGGACTTCCAGGACTTGCCCGCCCAAACCAGCTGATCCGCGATGGAGATACCGTCAATCTTGGTGCCGGCCGGTATCGACAACTTGCCGTTGATGTTGGTGAGCGGCGGAGCTGAGGTCTCGTTGGTGGTGTTATCGAGCACAGGAATCGCGGCGTCCGTGCCGTTCTTGCCGGAAATCGGGCAAAAAGTGCCGGAATTCGGGCTGTCGGTGTTGGTTGTCTGTCCCGGTACGATGTTCGGGACGCAGTTGGCGTTGTGCCAATCGGGATATTGATCCGACAGCTTGTTGAAATTCGAGCCGCCGACCACCTCGAGATAGTTGGTGTTGCTCGGGTGCGCAATGGCGAAGTAATTCGTTGCGAGATTTGCCTTGGCCATCAGCGAATTGATGAAGGGCGCCTGCGGGTTATTCGCGATCTGTCCGTAGGCATGGTTTTCCATCATGATCACGAACACGTGATCGAGCCGCGGGACGCCCTCGCAAACAGGCCCCTGCACGGCACTCGCGCTGCCCGCCGTAATGAGCGTTGCAATACATGAGGCAATTGTAAACTTCTTCATGGATGGAGTACCCCCAGTTATATGTTCTTGCTCGACTCGCGAGCGGGCCGCCCAGGACTTCCCGGAGATTCACGGCGGTGTCGCAGACGCGAGCGATCAAATTCGCGTCTGATGTGGTTAGGTTAGGCGAGGACTGTGACAGTCCCGTGTCGCTCGCTTTACGACGCGCTAACAGGGACGCTAGCCGGGTCGGGACTCTTGCGGCCCCACGAATCCTGCCAGCGGTGCGCGCTGCGGCTCAGAGCGCCGAGACGCCGGTGAGCTCGGTCAGGCTTTGCTCGCGCGTCAACGCGATGAACTCGCGGATGTAGGCTGCCTCGGCGCCGGCATGCGTGGTCGCCGCATAGAGCTCGCACGAGAGCCCCGAGGGTCCGATGGGCCGCGATACGACGTAGCCCCGTTCGATGTAGTTACCGACCGTCCAAGAGGGCAGCGCCGCGATACCGCGGCCGCTCGCGACCAGCTGCAGGATCGCGACAGTGAGCTCGGCCGTGCGGCGCCGGGGATTCACGCCCGCCGGAGTCAAGCAGTGCTTCATCACGTCGAGCATCTCATCGGGTACCGGATAGGTGATGAGCGTCTGGTCCGCAAAGTCTCGCGCTTCCAGCCAGCTCTTCGCGGCGAGCGGGTGTTTGGGGCTCATGAGCGCAACGCTCTGATAACGAAACAGCGGGCTGAACGTCACATGCGGGTGCGGCGGGGGGCGGTCGTGAACCACCGCGAGCTCCGCCTCGCCCCGCTCGAGTAAGGGCAGCGGGTCGATGACAAATCCCGAAATGATGTCGAGCTCGACCTCCGGCCAGAGCGAGCGGTAGGAGTCCATCGCCGGCATGAGCCAATCGAAGCAATTGTGGCATTGCACGGTAACCCGCAGCGGGCCCGCATGCCCTTGCGCGAGGCGCGCCACATCGCGTCCCGCTTCCGCGACCAGGGGCAGCACCTGCCGAGCGAGCGTGAGCAGGCGCTGTCCAATGGCCGTGAAGCGCAGCGGTCGGATGTTCTTCTCGACCAGGGCCGCGCCATAGTGGCTCTCCAGGGCTTTGAGCTGGTGGGAGAGCGCGGACTGCGTCAGGCAGAGGCGCTCTGCCGCCTTCGACAGGCTGCCGCACTCGGCCAGGGCGAGGAGCGTCTCCATGTGCCTGAATTCCAGAGCGGTTGTGGCCATGCAGGCGACGCCGAGCCGGGGCCGAGACGACTAGGGAATCCGGTCGAGGGCGGCATCGTCCATCTCGTGTGTGAGCGCGACTGCCGAGCCGAGGGGATGAACATTCAGTGTCATTCGATTGACTCCTGGTGTGATGAAAGCCCGATTACTCGAGCGGTGGCGTGAAATTGGGATCCGCGGCGGCCATCGCGCGCCGATACGCCGGGCGCTCGCCGATGCGCTTCAAGTAGCGGCGCGTGTGCGGTGAGCCGGACAAGTCCCGCTGCACGAAAGCGCGCATGGTGGACAGCGGGAAGAACATGATGATGTCCGCCGCCGTGAATTGATCGCCCGCGAAATAGGGCGCTTGCCCGAGGCGGGTCTCGACCAGGGCATAGGCGCGGTCGCTGCGGTCGCGCAGGGCGTGGATGAACTCGTTCCGGGCATCGATGCCCAATCGCGTGACGACCATGTCCAGCATGCTGCTCGGCATGAATGAGCCGTTGGCAAAGTGGAACCAGAAGAGGTAATTCGCAAACTCCGGCCGGTCGGGGGGTACCGCGAGCCGACCTTCGCCGTGCTTGGCGATGATGTACTCGATGATGGCTCCCGACTCGCCCAGGGTGAGATCGCCGTCGGTGATCGCCGGCGCCGTCCCGAACGGCGTCAGCGCGCGGTACTCGGGCGGCGCAAACTGGGTCTTCGGATCGCGCTCATAGCGCATCAGTCGATAGGGGATCGCGAGCTCCTCGCAAAGCCAGACGATGCGATCCGATTGGGAAATGCCGAGATGGTGGACAGTGAGCATGGGCTTCCTTCGATGAGCAGCCGGCGATGACCGGCTGGGTACTCACACGGGATCGTCGATGGACTTCGCGAGCGGCGTGAACAGCTTCGAGCCGTTCGACGTCATGTACCAGCAGTCCTCCAAACGTACGCCGAATTCTCCGGGAATGTAAATTCCCGGCTCGTCCGAGAAGCACATGCCGAACTCGAGCGGAGTCGTATCGCCGTGGACGAGATAAGCGGGCTCGTGACCGTCGAGGCCGATACCGTGACCGGTGCGATGCGAAAGCCCGGGGAGCTTATAGCCTGGTCCCCAGCCTTCGCTCTCGTAATAGGCGCGCACCGCGTCGTCGAGCGCGCCGGCGGCGATGCCGATCTTGGCCTCCTCGAGCGCGATCTCCTGACCCCGCCTGACGGTGTTCCACACCTTGCGCTGGCGCGGGGTCGGCGGGCCGTAGACCCAGGTGCGCGAGATGTCGGATTGATAGCCTTCCACGGTGCAACCGCAGTCCATGAGAATGATCGACCCCTCGCGCACGCTTTGCGGCCGCAAACTTCCATGCGGATAGGCCGAAGCCTCGTTCAACAAAACCAGCGCAAACTCGGGCGATCCGCCGAGAGCAACCGTCGCGCTGTTCATGAGCGCGCCGATCTCCGCCCCGCTCATGCCGCGCTCCACATGCGCATGCACGTAACGCAAAGCGGTGATGGTCACGTCGTTCGCGGTTTGCATGAGCGCAAGCTCGGCCGGAGATTTGATCATGCGGCAGGCGCGAATCAAGGGATCACCCGACACGATATCGTAGGCGCTCGAGGCCTTGCGCACGCCGTCGACGATGAAGAACCGCATGGTCGGCTCCACGGCGATATGGCCCCCGCGCACACCCCGGTCGCGCAGCCCCTGCACGATCCCGGTGAACGGGCTGTCGGATTCGTCCCATGGCTGCACATCGCCGCCGACCAGCAGGGTCTCGCGCACCGACGGCTCCTCGAAGGCCGGCGTCACGATGAGCACATCGCCGCGCGCCGGAATGATGGCGGCGGTGGTGCGCTCGGAGCGATGCCAGCGGATGCCGGTGAAGTACTCGAGGGATGCGCCCGATTCGATCAGCAGCGCGCCGATCCGGCGCTGCTCCATCAGGGCCTGCAGCTTGGCGATGCGGGCGCGGCGCTCGGCCGCCGATATCGGATGCGCATTACCGGTGATCGGTTTGAGCTCCGGCGGGAGTGCGGTCGCGGTTGCGGGTGCCATTGTGGGGACGTCGGCCGCGGCCGCGCGTCGGGTCGCACTCGCCGCCAGCAGCGGCCATGCGCAAGCGCTTTTCAAGAACGAGCGACGGTCCGTGCGAATCATTGCGCCGCGGCCGCGAGGATTTCCCGCGCGAGCCCCGCATAGTCGCCATTGAAATGGTGACCGCCCGGAAGCTTCACGATCCGCACCTTGGACCCATCGAGCTTCGGGCAAAGTGAATCATTGTCGCCTTCTCCATAAATGCACAGAATCGGGATGCCCGCGATACGGGTCACCTCCGGCAAGGTCGCCGGTCCCGAATTATCGTTCGAAATCCAGTTGCTCACGTGAAATTCGAATACCGCGTGCTCGGACATGCCCATGAGCACCCCGAGCGCGATGTGCGCCCGGGTGGACGCGGCCAGGTGATTCACCGCGAACGGGAGAACGTCCGCCCCCTGGGAGTAGCCGATGAGCAGCACCCGCTGCTTGCCGAAATGCGCGATGTAATAGCGGATCATCCGGTCGAGGTCGCCGGCGAGCCCCTGCGGGGTGCGCGCGCTCCAGAAATAGCGCAGCGAGTCGAGTCCGGCGACCGGAATGCCGTGCTCGGCGAGCGCTTGGGCCACTTCCTTGTCGAGACCCGCCCATCCCCCGTCGCCGGAGAGAATGATGGCAAGCAGGTCGGTCGGCGGTGCGCCCGCCCGGGCGGTGAGCTCGACCACGGGCAGGTTGCCGAGCGCGACCGGCGCGCGCGGCGCCGTATCCCGGGCAGTGCGTTGCGCCAAAACGTCGAAGGCGGCGAGCAGCGGGGGCATCCAGCGGCTCGAGCTGTCGAGACCCGCGTCGGGCAACGCGACGACCGCCGCGCCGGGCATGTGCGCGGTGAACGCGCGAATAGCGTCGACGCCGCAGCGGTCGCCGTGCACGCCTTGCAGCGCAACCCAGGGGTCATCGAGCTGCGGCGCGGGCAGATAGCGCAGCTCCTGAGTCGCCGTGCGTTCGGTTTGCAGACCGCCTCCCTTGCACAAGGGCTTGCGCAAGCTCGTCTCCGGGCAAAAACCCACCGTGATCGCGCCTGCGAAGGTTTGCGCGGGTGCCTGCGCCAAGACGGCGTAGGCGAGATTCGCGCCCGCACCATAGCCCACCAGCAACGGCGCCCGGTAGACGGGAAGATGATAGTAGGCTTGCAGGAAGTGGCCCAGGTTCTCGAGGTCCCCGTCAGGGAACACGCAGTCCGCACCGTCCGCGCCCAGAGCCTCGGCGAATTTGCCGACATCGATCACCGCCACCATCGCGCCATGACGTGCGAGCTCGAGGGCAAGGTCTGCGCCTGCGTTCGGGCCGCCCGGGTCCGCGAGCAGCAGCACCATGCTCTTCGCCGTGCCCTGCGGAGTGCCGTCCGGCATGTAGACGGCGAGATTCTGAAATCGCCCGTAGTTGATCCGCTCGGGCTTGGGGGCTGCGGGCGCGCTCCCCCAACAGAGCATGCCGAAAAGGGTCGCGATGGCGATGGCCGTGCGCGCGCGTGAGGCCACGGCTCAGATCGCTCCCGTGCGTTTCAACACGGTGTAGCGCTTGACGAGCTCGACGCCGAGCGCTCGCGGCTCACAATCGATGAGCACCGCACCGCCGCCCGCCAGGCGCCGCGACATGTCGCGACGTCTTTGCTCGTACTCGAGCGCCGCCGCCACTTCGAATATGGATTCCGGCCGCGACAACGATTGAGCGGCCATCGCGCCGACGATTTGCTCGCGCAGATTCGCGACCACGACCACATGCCGCGAACGCAGCAGACGCAAGGCGGCCAGAAGCTCGACGGAGTCTTCCTCGCGGCAGTTGGTGACGAGCACGATCAACCCGCGTTTGCGCTGACGGTGCATCACGTCGGCGGCGGCATCGAGATAGTCCGAGAACAGGGGCGAGGGCTCGATATCGCCGAGCACCGCCATGAGCTCATTCAGTGTTTGTCTGCCCTTACGGGGCGCGAAACGCTTTTCCTGGCCCGCAGCGGAGCCGAAGGTCATTGCGCCCACGGCATCGCCGGCGGCCAGCGCGACGAAAGTCAGCAGCATCAACGCGTCGAGCGACTGATCGAAATGACTCGCGCCGATGCCCGACTGCGTATCGTCGGCGCGCATGCGGCGTCCGCAATCGAGCATGAACAGCACGCTCTGATCGCGCTCGTCCTGGAAGACCCGCGCGATGGGGCGTCCGTGCTTGAGCGTTGCTTTCCAATCGATGTGGCGCACGGGATCGCCCGCGCGGTATTCGCTGAGCTGGTCGAAGTCCGTACCTTCACCGCGCCGGCGCACGTTCTTGATGCCGAGCTCGGCCAGGCGCCGATCGGTGGCGAGCCAGGCGAGCGAAGCCTGGCGCTTGAAGTCCGGGAAGACGCGCCGTGACTCGCGAGACCCGATGCGCAGGTTCCAATCGAGCAGCCCGAGGATGGAGCGCAAACGTAGTTGCCCGGCCTCGAAGAACTTCATGCCGCGCGCCGTGGGCGTGAGGCTGAACTCCAGGGTCTCGCGCTCACCCGGGCCTACCGCGAATCGCAACGGCATCGCGGGCATCGACAGACTCGGATCCGCGAGTTCGAAGTAGTGCCCACGGCGCATGAACGGCCCGGGATTGGCGAGACTCACCTGCACGCCCACGGCGGCGCCTAAGGCGAAGGCATGCGGCAGCCGCCGTGTGAGCGTGAGCGGCGACTGGACCCAGGACCGCCAGCTGAGGCGTGCGTCGAGAACGAGAAGCGCGAGCAGTGCGACGCTCAGGGCGGCCGCCACGACAGCGATCGCGCCTGGCGCCAGCGCGGAAAACCTGAGTCCGATCAGCACGGCGCCCACGGCTCCGAGCAACACGATCAGGGTGCGTGAAGGCAGCAGGCAGGCCAGCAATGCCTTCACAGCCGGGGTGCCGCCGTCGCCTCGAGGATGCCCATCAACACGTCGTCCGGCTTGCGGCCGTCGAGCTGGGCGTCAGCGGAGAGCGCGATGCGATGGCGAAGCGCCGCAAGCGCGACGCCCTTGACGTCGTCCGGCGTGACGAACGAGCGCGAGGCGAGCAACGCGGCGCCCTTGGCCGCCCGAATGAGCGCGATGGGGCCGCGCGAACCCGCGCCGATCGCGATGCCGGGCCAGTCGCGGGTCGCGCGCGCGAGGCGTACCGCGTAGTCGACCACGGCCGCGTCGACGCGCTGCCGCGCAGCGAGAGTTTGCAGGGCCAGGATGGCACGGTCGCTCAGCACGGCTGCCACCTGAGAGAGCGGCAATTGATCGCCGGTCTGATCGGTGGTGGTGCGGGTGACGATGTCGACCTCCTCGAGCTCGCTGGGGTATTGCATGTCGATCTTCAGCAGGAACCGGTCGAGCTGCGCTTCCGGCAGTGGATACGTCCCTTCGGTGTCGAGCGGATTTTGTGTCGCCAGCACCATGAACGGACGCGGCAGCAGCAAGGTCTCTCCCTCCAGACTCACTTGATTCTCCTGCATGACCTCGAGGAGTGCGCTCTGCGTCTTCGCCGGGGCTCTGTTGATCTCGTCAGCGAGCAGGATGTTGGTGAAGACCGGCCCGCGCACCACGCGCATCGCATGCGTCTCGGGATCGAGTACGGCATGACCGGTGATGTCGGAGGGCATCAAGTCGGGCGTGAACTGGATGCGCGCCACTTTCAGCGACACCGCCTGGGCCAAGGCGCGCACCAGCAAAGTTTTGCCGAGCCCGGGTACCCCCTCGATGAGCACATGGCCCGCGACCAGGAGCGCGATCATGGTCTGGTCCACGGTGGCGGCCTGCCCCACCAGCGCGCGGGCGATTTGCGTGCGCAGCTTCCCGAGCAGCTCGCCGGCGCGCGTGATGGCGGGAGATTCGTCGATCATACGTTTGGCCTTGGGTGGTCCGAGTGCATTCTAAGCAAGATTCGCCGGCAGACTTCCATGAGCGTGATGGCGGCGCGCTCTTCGTTCCGCCTCTGCGCGGCCCCGGCGTCGCGTGCGGCGCGGATCGCGGTCGGGTCGAGGCCGGTGAGCTCCGCCAGCCGTTCCGCTCGCTGCGCGGCGTCGAGCGAGCCATATCCGGCGATGTGCCGTGCCGCCGCCTCGTCCAAGGAGCGGCGCGCCGACGTGCGTAACCCACCGAGGCTGCGCGTCCGCCAGGCGAAGCGCGCGTTGGCGCGAATCTGCTCGGCCAGAGAGCGGCGCAGCGGGCTCGGCAGCGGCAGTGGCGGACCGAAGGTCGGCGCATGGCGCCAGGCCAATGCGAGCAGGGCGGCGAGCAAGAACAGGATTCCGGGAGCGACGAGGCGCCACAGCAGCGCGGGCAACGGCACGGCGGTCGTGGGATGAAAGATGAGCAGGGTGTCGTCGTGGCGCAGACCCGCTGCGGCCGCGAACATTTCCGCATGCTCCGCGCGCTTGAGCATCGCGTTGCTCAGCACGTCGGCGGGCTCGAGGACGGTGATTTCGCCGAACCCGACGCTGGCGCGAATGACGTGCATGCCGCGAGCGTCCGACAGCGACCAAGCCGGCGCGTGCTCGCCGTCGAAAGTGAGCGTCGCGGCGGCATCGCACACCCGGAAGGACTGACCCGTCGGCGCACCGTCCACTCGCACCGCCATGAGCGGGCAGTCCGCGCCCGAGTTCGTCGTGGAGAGCGGCACGGGCGGTGGGGCAGCCGGCTTGCCTGCCGCGGGCGCGGGCGAGGGTCGCGATCGCTTGATGCCGCTCCAGGCCCGCAAGGCAGGATAAGCGTCGAGGAGCGCGGAACTGATCACCAGGCGACCGCCCGCTTCGACCCAGCTCTCGAGCGCGGCGACCGGCGGGTGAGTCAGCGGATCGCCCGACTCCTCGAGCACCAGCACTGCCTCGGGTAGCAATCCGCGTACGGTCGAGATCTCCTGCGGGTGAATGCCCAAGCCGGCGACGAAATGCTCGAGAGCGTAGTAGGGGTTGGTCAGCGCCGCGCCTTTCGGGGGGGTCGGCACGGTGATGGTCTCCCAGTGCAACTTGAAGGCCAGCCACGTCGCGAGTGCAGCCGCGAGCGCAAGCCCCCCGAGCGTACGGGCGAGATTCGCGTTCACGGCGCGGCGCCTTCGAGCGAGGCGGTGAAACCGCGGCAGAGACGGTCAATCAGCTTGGCGCTGACCAACTCTCCGGCGTACACGGCGCGCTGCCAGACTGCGACGAGCTCCGCGAAATACGCCGCTCGAGGCGGATCGAGCCTCGCATTCACCGCCCGCAGCGCCTCGCCCTCGGTCGCCGAGGCCAAGATCGCGATGCCGTAGCGGTGCACCGCGCGGGAGAGCGCGCCGCGGTAGAGGAGCGACAGGGCCTCGCGCTCACGACCCGCCTCGAGCAGCGCCAGGGCGGCCGCGCCGATATTCTCGGGCAACGATTCGGGGCGGATGTCGAGCCCTTGCACGCTGGTGACCGGGCGCTCCTCGACCGCGGCGACGGGCGCCCGTTGCCGCAGTACCCGGATCACCCAAACCACGGCAATCGCCGCGCACACCGCGCCGACGATCCACAGCAGGAGGCTCGTGGATTGCGCGAGAAAATCAAATAGCCGCGTCAGCCAACCGGGCGGCGTGGGCTGCTCCCGGTGCACTTCGTTCCAGCGCAGCGTCCGCAGCGTCTTCTCGCCCCCGAGATTCGGATCCGCGCGCAGCTTCGTGGCCGCGGCGCGGATCTCATCGCGGGTCAAGTACGTCCCGATGGGAGCGGCATTGGCCGGCGCGGGGCTCGCGGGCGCGTTAGAGCTCGCCGCCCCGGCGTTGCCCGGGTGACCCCCAGCGAGACACAAGCCGAGGCCCATGGCGAGGCATTCACCGCGCAAACGCACGTCGAAACTCCTGCTCGATGTCCCACGCCTCGAGCTCGACGCGACGGCTCACATAGAGCCCGAAACCGGCGGCCACATAGAACGGCTCCAGGAACGCCACGGCGATGGCGTAAGCCACCGAAGAAATGAGCGCGGCCTGGGCAGATGCGAGACCGGCCAGCCACCCGCCCTCGAGCTCGAAGATATGCGGCGCGAGAAGGACTTGAAGCATGAGCACGCTTGCGCACAAAGCCACTTCCGCATTCGCGAATGCGAGCGTCATGGCGCGCGCGACCCCGCGGTGACGCAGGGTGAGCTGCCGGACGCGGTCGCGTTGCACGCGCCCCGCAAGCCCTTCGAGCTGCAGGATGGGCAGCTTGAAGGAGCGGGAAGCGCTCAAGCGCAGCAGCAAAAGTGCCAAGAGATTCGGCCGCAGGACGCGGCCGCGCTCGGCCCACAGATCCATAAGTCCGGTGGGCTCACCGAACAGCGCACGCGACAACGCGAACAGGATGGCGTGATCGAGCCAGGGCTTCGCGAGCCAGACGAGCAGCGCGGGGAGCCACGGCTCGAGCGGATAGGTCGCGAGGCACAGCAGAAAGATCGGCACGGCGACGACGAGATAGCAGGCATAAACCGATCGCATTCTGAAGTGCAGGAGCTGAACCCCGAGGTCGCAGCCCTCCCACATGGAGCGCGGCCGGAGCGTCAGGGCAATGGCATCAATCTGCATAGGGGCGGCGTAGAAAGAACAAGGCGACCAGAATCCAGCAGACGGCGGCGCCCGAGTACTTGGCGGTCGGCGTGAGCCACGCCGCGGACGACCAGAAGGCCTCGATGGCCGCGGCGATGACCAGCATCACGGCGGAGCCGAACACGATGACGCTGGTGTCTTTGGCGGCGAGCTCAAGTGCCGCCGTACGCGGCACGCGCCCGGGGAGGAGGACTGCGCGGCCGATCCGCAGTCCCGCCGCGCCGCAGAGCACGATGGCGGTCAGCTCGAATGCGGAATGCGTGGCAACGAACGAAAAGAACGTGCCGCCGAATCCCGCGGAGGCGACGTATCCCGCGATCGCGCCGCCGAATGCGCCGTTCATCGCAATGAAGTAGACGCTGCCGATGCCGAGCAAGATCCCGGCCGCAAAGCATTGAAACGCGATGGTGATGTTGTTCATGATGTAAAAGCCGAACATCATCCAGTTGCTGCCGGCATCGCGCAGCCGTCCGAGCACTTCATTCGAGGGGTCGTACATCTTCTCGAATTTCGTCGCCGTGCCGGCGTCGACGATCGACAGGATCAAGTCCGGCTTGTGATACACCGCGAAACCGAGCGCCAGCGCCGGTCCCAGGAACAAGAGCGCAGCGAGTGCCACGTAGCCGCGGTGTGCGCGCACCGTCGTCGGGAAGCGGTTCAGGAGAACTCGCGCGATCCGCGCGATACCGAAATCGCTCTGCCGGTAGACGATCTGATGCGCACGCGCGGTGACGATCGAGAGCCGCTCGACGATGCCGGACGCAAAGCCCCGCGCTTCGGCGAGCGCCAGATGCTCGCAGCAGGTGCGATAGAGGGCGAGGAAGCGCTGCGGATCGAGCTGGCGCTCCGGCAGCCGGACGGCTTGCTCGAGCTCGGCCCACAACTTCTCGTGCACGGTCTGGAACTCGAGCGCGGTCATGGCGCGGCGGAGCCGGTATGCGCCGCGCCGTTGTGCACCGCGCCGGTACGCACCGCGCCGGTATGCACCGCGCGATCTCCGTGCAGCCAGCGCGCAACGCCCACGAGCCGGGCGGTGAGCGACAGGCGCGCAGGCGTGTCCTGCAAGGCGCCGGACGCGAGCTCGGCGATCTCCTCGGCACGTTGCGGGGTGAGGCGGCCCACCCGAAACCCGAACGCCATGATGGCGATCTGCTGGCGCCTGGACAGGACGATGGGCGGCGGAATGGGGTCGGCTGCGGCGAGCGAGCCCGCCGGTTGCACCTCGTCGCGGTAGGCGACGACGGTGCCGCCCGCCAGGTCACCGATGCGGCGCGAGTCGTTACGCAACAGGATGCAGACGATGCCGAACGCATAGCAAAGCGGCAGCGCATCGACGAATCGCAAGAGGTTGCGAATCAAGCAACCCGCCGGGGTGATCGGCAGGCCGTTCACCATGAGCACGACGAGGCCCATGATGCGCTTGCCGGGTGTGGCAGCAGCCGCGGTCAGCTCGAAGATCACGGGATAGAGCCAGTTCAAGACGAACAGACAGATCAAGAAAAGGCCGCCGCGGAATCGCGCGCCGCTGCCGAATCCCCCGCCGGCGCCGAGCACCGTGGCGCAAATCATCAGAAGGACGAACCGGATTGCCGCATCGATCAAGAACGCCGTGGCTCGCACCGCGAAACCGGCGGGGCGTATCGAGATCGCGATACCCTCGGGGGTTTCCGCCGTGAGAATGGTGTCGATCGCTGGGTTCAAGCCCGAATGACGATGGTGTCGGCGATGTAGTCGTGGATGCAGCGGCGCTGCTCGCCGAAGATCATGAGCGAGTCGATGATCGAATAGAACCCGCCGATGAACGGCACGACCAAGAGCACCATGCCGACCAGGCCATTCACGACGTTGCGCAGCAAGAATATGCGGGCGAGAGAAGCGCGCGATCCGTCCTTGCGCGCGACCTTGATACCCACGAGCTTCTTGCCGATGGTCTGGGCGTTGCGCTGAACCAGCATGATGGTGATGACGGTGAGCGCGATATAGAAGAGGCCGGTGAGGTACAGGGAGATTCCGGCGGCCGCCATGGAGGCGAACCACGCCGACATGAAGAGCTGCGGATTCGTCCGCGAATGAAAAGGCGCGCTGAACATAGTGATGTAGAGCGGTATGAATGGAATGCTGAAGATCAGGCCGTCGATGATGACCGCCCCGAGCCGGGATAGGCGTGTGGCTTTCTCGAAGGCAACATCGGATGAGGAGACGTCGGCCACGACGCTTTGCGGCGGGGCATAGTTATTCGGTGTCGACACAGCGGACTCCCTTTGCGACTCGACCTCGCGGCTATCATAGCGCGCCCCGTTGGCAGGCGGCCTATTTTTAGGGAGGGGCGTTGCTCAACGGCGACGGTCGGGATAGGCGTCGATTTCGCTCAGCATTTCCGGCCCTCCCAGGGCCTGCATTTGACCTAAGATCCAGTCGCGCCGCTGCAGGACATAACGGGAGGGCGCCGCGGCCGAATAATGCTCGGGGTTCGGCAGCACGGCGGCGAGGGTGGCGGCGTCGCTGCGCGACAGGCGCGCGGCCGGGCGATGGAAGAAGCGTTCCGCGGCGGCCTCGGCACCAAAGGTGCCGTTGCCGAACTCCGCGATGTTCAAGTAAACCTCGAGGATCCGCCGCTTCGGCCAGAAGCCCTCGATGAGCAGCGTGAAGTAGGCCTCGAGGCCCTTGCGAAAATAGCTGCGGCCGGACCACAGATACAGATTCTTCGCCACTTGCTGGCTGATGGTGCTGGCGCCGCGCACTCGGTGGCTATGCTGGTTGAGTTGATAGGCCTTCTCGATGGCCTCGACGTCGAATCCCCAGTGTTCCGGGAATTTTTGATCCTCCGAGGCCACCACCGCCAGCGGCAGATTGGGCGAGATTTGCGCGAGGTCCACCCACGAATGCCGGAACACGTACTCCCGGTCCTGGGTGACCCACGCCTCGATCCGTCTCTCCGCCATGAAGGCGCTGTAGGGCGGATCGATCCATCGCAGCAGCGCCACCGCGAGGACCGAGAGCGCGATGAACAGCAGCACGAGCCCGGCGAGCGCGCGCCAGAGGCGGCTCACGAAGGTCTTGCTGCGCGCCAATTCGTCCGGTCCGCCAACTCGTCGCTTACTTCTTGTCGGCTTTCTTCTCGTCTTTCTTTTCGGCGCGATGCACGCGGGTCATGGTGACGGCCTCGAGCGGCACGTCGTCGTGGCCGTGGCGCCGGCCCGTCTTGACCGCGGCGATCTTGTCGACCACGTCCATGCCATGGGTCACGCGGCCGAACACGGCATAACCGAAATTGCCGCGTGTGTGATCGAGGAACTCGTTGTCCTTGAGGTTCACGAAGAACTGCGAGGTCGCGCTGTTGATGTCGTTGGTGCGCGCCATGGAAAGCGTGCCGCGGGTGTTCTTGAGACCGTTGTCCGCCTCGTTCTTGATGGTCGGATGAGTGCGCTTCTGGGACATGTCCGCGGTGAAACCGCCGCCCTGGATCACGAAGCCGGGAACGATGCGGTGAAAAGTGGTGCCGTCGAAAAAGCCCTCGTCGATGTACTTCAAGAAGTTGGCGACCGTGACCGGTGCCTCCTTCTCGTAGAGCTCGACGGTGAATTGACCCAGATTTGTGTCGAAGTGAATCATGAGCGCTCCTTGAGGGGCGGTGGAAAGGTTCCCCGCGTGACGCGAGGAAGGCCGGAGTAATCGGAATGACAGGTGATGCCGCCGAAGCCGCGGCGCTCGAGGAGCTTCGCGACTGCGTGCTCTTGGGTACTGCCGTGCTCGAGCAGCAGCCATCCACCGCGGCTCAAATGCTGCGGAGCCTCGGTAATGATGGCCTCGAGCGCGTCGAGTCCCGTGGGCCCGGCGATGAGCGCGAGCGCAGGCTCGGCGGCGAGTGCCGCGAGCGCGGGATCGTCGTCCGCGACGTAAGGTGGGTTCGCGACCACGACGTCGAAGAGCTCGCCGGGCACGGCGTCGAACCATGATCCCAGTCGAAAGGTGACGTTCGGCAACGCGAGGCTGCGCACATTGTCGCGGGCGACTCCCAAGGCGCCCGGCGACACGTCGACACCCACCACGCGCGCCAGCGGCCGCTCGGAGGCGATGGCGAGCGCCACCGCGCCGCTGCCGGTACCGAGATCGAGCACGGCGCGCTCGGCGGATTTCGGTAAGTGCTCCAAGGCAACCTCGACCAGCCGCTCTGTTTCGGGCCGCGGCACGAGCACGGCCGGCGTGACCTTGAGCGGCAGCGACCAGAATTCGCGGCGGCCGGTCAGGTAGGCCACCGGCGTGCCGCTCCTGCGCCGCTCGAGCAGCTCTCGATAGACCTGCAGGTCCGGATCGGCGAGCACGTCGGATCCGCGCGCGATGAGCGCGGCGCGGCCGATCTCGAGCACGCCGCTCAACAGCACCTCGGCATCGAGCTGCGGGGAATCGCTGTGCAGGCTGAGCGAGCGCACGCCTTGCTCCAAGGCGCTCTCGACCGTGCTCGGCCCGGCGGATCGATTGGCTACGAGGGACTTCGGACGGCTCATTCGACCTGGCTTGCGAGTTCTTCGGCCTGGTATTCCTGGTTGAGCGCAGCGATCAGCTCTCCCAAGTTGCCGTTCATGACGTCGTCGAGCTTGTAGAGCGTCAGGTTGATGCGGTGATCGGTGACGCGCCCCTGCGGGAAGTTGTAGGTGCGGATGCGCTCTGAGCGGTCGCCCGAGCCCACCTGGAGCTTGCGCGACTGCGCCTGCGCACTTGCCTGCTTCTCACGCTCATCCGCGAGCAGCCGCGCCTTGAGGAGCGAGAGCGCGCGCGAGCGATTCTTGTGCTGCGACCGCTCGTCCTGGCACTCGACCACGATGCCGGTGGGTAAATGCGTGATGCGAATCGCGGAGTCGGTCTTGTTGACGTGCTGTCCTCCGGCGCCTGAGGAGCGATAAGTGTCAATGCGCAGGTCCGCGGGATTCAAGTCGACGGATTCCACCGCCTCGAGCTCGGGCAAGATCGCGACCGTGCATGCGGAGGTGTGAATGCGTCCCTGCGCTTCGGTCGCGGGTACACGCTGGACGCGGTGCGTGCCCGATTCGAATTTCAGGAGCGAGTAGGCGCCGCGACCGATGATGCGGCTGATGATTTCCTTGTAGCCGCCGTGCTCGCCGGGACTCTCGGAGAGCACCTCGACCTCCCAGCGCTTCGATTCGGCATAGCGGGCATACATGCGGAACAGATCGCCCGCGAACAGCGCCGCCTCGTCGCCTCCCGTACCTGCGCGTACTTCGAGAAAAATATTGCTGTCGTCGTGGGGATCCTTGGGCACGAGCAGTCGCTGCAACGCCTGCTCCTCGACGTCGACGCGGGCGCCGATCTCCTTCAGCTCCTCCTCCATCGCGAGTTCGCGGGCCGTCGCGAGGTCTTCCTCGAGAGCGAGAAATCCGCGATAGCGATCGACCACGGGACCCAGGCGGGCGTACTCCATTGAGAGATCCCGGAACTGGTTCTGGCGCCCGATGACATCGGGCTCGGACAAAAGGCGGCCGATTTCCTCGTGACGCTCGTCGAGCTTTTGGAGCTTCCTTCGGATCGAGTCCTTCATGCCGCAAATTATAGCGGCCTTCGCCTCAACTCCGGTCGCGTTCTTCCGAAAGCAGGCGCGCGAGGAGCTGCGCCAACGCGGGGTCGGAGGACTCCCAGGCCTGGCGCAGCGCCTGGGTGGGGGAGTGCAGCAACCGGTTCGTGAGGGTGTTGGCGAGGTAGTCGATGACCTCGTCGGTGGACTTGCCCGCGAGCAGCATCCGCCGGGCCTGCTCGACGGTCTGGGCACGGATCGCGTCGGCCTGTTGCCGCAGCGCCCGGATGGCGGGCCCGGCGTCATGAGCACGCAGCTCGGCCACGAATCGCGCCACTTCCTCCTCGAGCAGGCGCCGCGCGTCGCCCGCGGCCGCCTCGCGCTCGCGGCGATTCTCTTCGACGATGTGCTGCAAGTCGTCGATCGAGAACAGGTACACGTCGGAGATCTCGGCCACGGCGGGGTCGATGTCGCGCGGTACCGCGAGATCGACCATGAAAATCGGGCGGTGGCGCCGCTTGCGCACCGCCGCCCCGGCGGCGCTCTTGGTGATCAGCGGCCGCGTGCTCGCCGTGCAGCTGACCACGATATCCGCCTCGACGAGCTCCTTCTCCAGGTTGCTCAAGTCGACTGCGTAGCCCTTGATCTCGGCGGCGAGCGCTTGCGCCCGCGCGAGCGTGCGATTGGCGATCACCAGCCGCTTCACGCCGGCGCTCGCGAAATGCCGGGCGGTCAGATCGATCATTTCGCCCGCGCCGATCATGAGCGCGGTGCGCTCGCTCAAGTCCGCGTACATCCGCCGCGCAAGGCTGACGGCCGCCGAGGCGAGCGAGACGGCGTTCGCACCGATCTGCGTCTCGGAGCGGACGCGCTTCGCGGCCGAAAACGCCGCCTGAAACAGCCTGTTGAGCGAGGGGCCGGTACTGCCGGTCTCGTGCGCGACGCGGTATGCATCCTTGAGCTGGCCCAAGATCTGAGGCTCGCCCAGCACCATGGAGTCGAGTCCCGAGGCGACGGCGAAGGCATGAGCGACGGCGAGGTGCTCTTGATGGACATAGAGGCTCGAGGCGAGGTTGAGGTTGTTGCCGTGATGATTCTCGAGCCATTGCGACAGCTCCACCGCGCTCGCATCGCCCGACCAGTACACTTCCGTGCGATTGCACGTCGAGAGGATCACCACCTCGGAGACGCCGCGTTCCTGCCGCAACGCATGCAGCGCCGCGGCGAGGCGGTCTTCGTTGAACGCCACTTTCTCACGCAGCGCAAGCGGCGCGGTCTTGTGGTTGAGGCCGAGAACGTTAAATGCCATGAGCGCGCGGTGCTTCCTTAACTTATCGATTTTGGGTAAGAAACACCCCCAGATCAAGCTGGAATCCGCGGCAATGGCCCCCTCATTTGGCTATAGTGCGGGCGTGTTCTCGAAATCGATCCCTCGCGATGGACCTGGCTACTCTGCCCGCTAAAGCCTGCCTGGCGCTCGGGCTCCTCGTTTGTGCCGCATGCGCGGGGCCGCCGGTCGCCCCCGTGCCAACCGAGAAAGCGGAGGTGTACGACACCGTCACCGGCGAGATCGCGCTGGCGCGCGGCGAGCCGCGCACGGCGGCGTTGCAGTACGCCGCCGCGGCCCAAGGCGCGACCGACCTTTCGCTGATCGCGCATGCGAGCGATGTGACGAGCGAGTGCCTGCAGCCCTCGTTGACCGCGGCGATCGCGGTCCGCTGGCTCACCCTGGATCCGAAATCACTGGAGGCGCATCGCGCGGCGGCGCAGGCTGCGCTCGCGCTCGGCCGAATCGACGAGTCCGCCCGGCAATATCGCGTCGTGCTGTCGAGCTCGCCGCGCGGCACGGACGCGGAGCTCAAGCAACTCGAGACCGAGCTCGAGGCGAGCGATGACGTGTTTACCGCTCGCCAGCTGGCGGATCGCCTGGCGACGGATTTTCCGAGCTCCGCCGCGGCCCTTCGCTTGCAGGGATTCGCGGCCTTGCGTGGCGACGATCCGGCGGCGGCGGTGGGGGATTTCTCGCGGGCGCTCGCGCTCCTGCCGGCGGCGGCGACCCATGAGCCCGCCGACACGGCCGAGGCACGCCGTGAGCTGCAACAAGGCTTGTGGCGCGCACGGATTCTTTCCGGCGATACGCAAGAGCCGCTCGCGCAAGCGCGCGCGCTCGCGGAGGGCGATGCGACGGCGGCCAACGTGCTCAACTACGCGCTGCTGCTCCTCGCCGCGCACCAGGATCAGGCGGCGCTCGCGCAGCTCGAAGCGCTGGCGCGCGATGCGGAGTCGCAGGCCGTAGCCCTGCGGCTCCTCGGGTTGATCGAGTTTCAGAACGGCGATCTCGACGCGGCGGCCCGGCATTTCACCGAGCTGTTGACCACGGGTAAGTACGTCGACGATTCCTTCTATTATCTCGGCTTGATTGCCGAGCGCCACGCGGACTTCGAGAAGGCGCTGCGTCTTTACGCGCAGGTGCAGAGCGGCGACAACGCGGCGGCGGCTCTGGTGCGCGCCAGCACCATTCTGCAGGCGCACGGCGCCTCGGCGGCCGCGCAGGAGATTTTGGATCATCTCATCGAGGACGAGCCCGCGCGCGCGCCCGAGGTGGTCGCGGCACGTGCCAAGATCTACGCCGATGCGGGTGATTCGCGACAGGCGCTCGCGGTGCTCGATCGCGGGCTGGAGCAGTATCCGGACAGTGTCGATCTGCGCTACGCCATTGCCACGACGGACGAGGAGGCGGGACACGTCGGCGCCGCCTTGCAGGAGCTCAATCAGGTCTTGAAGCAACGGCCGGATGATCCCGCGGCGCTGAACGCCTATGGCTATACGCTGGCCGACCACAACCGCAAGCTCGCGCAGGCACGCGTGCTCATCGAGCGCGCCTATGCGGAGGCTCCGCGCAATGCCGCGATTCTGGACAGTCTGGGTTGGGTGCTGTATCGGCAAGGTCACGACGATCAGGCCCTGCCCTATGAGGCTGCGGCCTATGCCGAGGACCACGGCGCCGATATCGGCGCGCATTACGGCGAGGTGCTGTGGCATCTCGGCCGACACGCCGAGGCCGATGAGGTGTGGACCGCGGCGGCGCGCATCGATTCCGATAATCGCCTGCTGACCGAGACGCGGCGGCGCCTGCACGCTTCCGTCAGTCCGTGACATGCGCTCGTGGCTCCCCCTGCTCGCGTGTGTGTCGCTGCTGGCCGGCTGCAAAACGACGCAGTTGCGGCCGACGGTGCCGCTCGCGCCGTGGGATGAGCGCGTAACGGCGCTCGCGCACGCGCACACCTGGCAGCTCGATGGTCGAGCGGCCGCGGCGCTCGGCCAGCAAGGCTGGCAGGCGAGTCTCGATTGGCGGCAGAGCGGCAACTCGAGCGAGCTGCACCTCGCGGGGCCCTTGGGTATTGGCGCGCTCGTGCTCAACATGACGCCCGATGGGCTGGCGCTCAATGGCGCACCGCCGAGCCCCGCCGTGGCGGCACAGCTCGAGGCGCGGCTGGGGTTCGAGCTGCCGCTCGAGAATCTGCGATTCTGGCTTCTCGGCATCCCCAATCCCGACGTGCCTTTCGAGCTCACTCGCAACGCCCAAGACCGGGCGCAGCATCTCTCCCAGGCCGGCTGGAGCATCGATTACGATCAATACCGGCCGCAAGGGGGCGATGAGTTGCCCGCGCGCATCGTGCTGAGCCGCGCGGATGCGCGCGTGCGCATTGCGGTGGATCGTTGGGAGGTTTCACGGTGAGTGCCGGCACCGCGTTGCCGCGGCCCTGGCCCGCGCCGGCGAAGCTCAATCTGTTTTTGCACATCGTCGGCCGGCGGCCGGATGGCTATCACGAGCTGCAGACTTGCTTTCAGTTTGTCGATCTATGCGACCAGGTGACGATCGTACCGCGCGATGACGGCGCGATCCGGCGCGGCGCGGGTGCTCCCGGCGTCGATCCCGAGCAGGATTTGTGCGTGCGTGCGGCACGCGCGCTGCAGGCGGCCACGGGCACGCGCCGCGGCGCCGACATCAGTGTGTCGAAGCGCATTCCCATGGGAGCGGGTCTCGGCGGCGGCAGCTCCGATGCGGCCACCTGCCTGGTTGCGCTCAATGAGCTCTGGGACCTCAATTTGAACGTCGATGAGCTGGCCGCGCTCGGCCTCAAACTGGGCGCCGACGTCCCCGTGTTCGTGCGCGGCCGCGCGGCCTGGGCCGAAGGGGTGGGGGAGCGGCTCACGCCACTCTACCCGCCGCGGGCTCCAGACGAAGGTAACTATCTGATTATTAAGCCAAACGTGTTCGTGAGCACCCGGGATGTGTTCCAGGATCCTGAATTGACAAGGGATACCCCGCCCATCACAATTCACGGTTTTCTGGCGGCCGGCGGCAGGAACGATTGTCTCGGGGTGGTGCGGCGCCGATATCCCGAAGTTGCGCGTGCCCTCGACTGGCTTTCGGCCTATGGAGCGGCGCGCCTGACCGGGACGGGGGCCTGCATTTTCATGGCCTGCGAGCCGGCGCTGGCAGAAAAGATCGTCGGCCATTTGCCGGCGGGATACGAGGCATTCATGGTTCGTGGACTGAACGATTCGCCCTTGCTCGAGAGGTTAGCGGCTTAAAGCGGCGGCGCCGGAGTTGCGCCCATTCGAGTTTCAATTGGGGTGTCGCCAAGCGGTAAGGCAGCGGGTTTTGATCCCGCCATACGGAGGTTCGAATCCTTCCACCCCAGCCAATTCATGATATGGATCTATGTCGTCCTCGCTGAGCAAAGAATTCGAGTCTCCGTCCATCTCCGTATTCGCCGGTAACGCGAATCCGTTGCTGGCGGAAGGCATTGCGCGTCACCTGCACGCGCCGCTGGGGCGCGCCTATGTCGGGCGGTTCTCCGACGGCGAGGTGAACGTCGAGCTGATGGAGAACGTGCGCGGGCGCGACGTGTTCATCGTGCAGCCGACGTGTCCGCCGACCAACGACAATTTGATGGAATTGCTGTTGATGACCGACGCCTGCCGGCGCGCGTCGGCGAAACGCATCACCGCGGTGGTGCCTTATTTTGGGTATGCGCGCCAGGACCGACGGCCGCGCGCGACGCGCGTCGCGATCGCGGCGAAACTGGTCGCGAACATGATTGCGAGCGCGGGCGTCGATCGGCTGTTGACGGTGGACCTGCACGCTGACCAGATCCAGGGTTTTTTCGACATACCGGTCGACAATGTTTATGCCTCCCCCGTGCTCCTCGGAGATGCGTGGAAGCAAAAGCACGAGAACATGATCGTGGTGTCGCCCGACGTGGGCGGCGTGGTCCGGGCGCGGGCGCTCGCGAAGCGCCTCGACGATGCCGAGCTCGCCATCATCGACAAGCGGCGCCCGCGGCCGAACGAGTCGAAGGTGATGAATATCATCGGCGAGGTCGAGGGTAAATCCTGCGTGCTCATCGACGACATGGTGGACACCGCGGGCACGCTGTGCCAGGCGGCGCAGGCGTTGAAGGACGAAGGGGCGATCCGCGTGGTCGCGTACATCACGCACCCGGTGCTCTCGGGCGCCGCGATCGAGCGCATCTCGAAGTCGGTGCTCGATGAGCTGGTGGTCACGGACACGATCCCCTTGTCCGACGAGGCGCGCGGCTGCAAGCGCATCCGCCAGCTGACGGTATCCGGCTTGCTGGCGGAGACGATACGGCGAATCAGCGATGATGACTCGGTCAGCTCGCTGTATGTCGATTGAGAAAGGGTTGATGGTGGGTGTTCCGGAACTGGTCGCGGTCCGGGACGCTGGTTGGTGAATGTAACTGGAGATGACTATGAAAACCTCTTTTGAGCTCACGGCAGAGTTCCGCGAGACGCAAGGCAAAGGTGCGAGCCGCCGCCTGCGTCACGAGGGCAAAGTGCCGGCAATTCTCTATGGCGGACATCTGGAGGCGCGGGCGTTGACCCTGAGCCATCAGAAGATCGCGATCATGCTCGAGAACGAGCGTTTCTACTCGACGATCCTGAGTCTGAAGGTCGGCAGCGAGACGCAGGCTGCGATCCTCAAGGACGTGCAGCGGCATCCTTTCAAGAATGCAATCCTGCACGTCGACTTTCAGCGCGTCGAGGAGAACGAGAAGATCCGCATCGCCATTCCGCTGCACTTCAAGGGCGAGGCGGTTTCGCCCGGCGTGAAGTCGCAGGGCGGCATCGTGTCGCACATGCGCACCGAGGTCGAGGTGTCGTGCCTGCCGAAGGATCTGCCGGAGTTCGTCGAAGTCGACCTGTCGGGACTGTCGCTGAACGAGAGCATCCATCTGTCGCAGCTCAAGATTCCGGAGGGCGTGCAGCTCGTGGATCTCGCCAAGGAAGATTCCGCGGTCGTTGCGATCCACAGCCCGCGTGCCGAGGAGCCCGAGCCGACGGCGGTTGCAGCGGCGGCCGGTGCAGCGCCTGCGGAAGGTGCGGCCGGAGCGGCGGCACCTGCGGCGGCGGCGCCTGCGGGAGATGCAGCCAAAGCGGCAGCACCCGCGAAGGCGGACGCCAAGAAGGAACCGGCGAAGAAAGACGCGAAGAAATAATCGACGCGTCCGAACGAGGGGCCGCCCGAATACGGCGGCCCCTCATTTTTTTCGCTGTTTCTCAGTTTGCGATTTGCAACATAGCGGGTAGGCATCGCCACCATGGCTGGATTACCGTTGAGGATCATCGCCGGTCTCGGCAACCCGGGACCGGAGCATTTGGTCACCCGTCACAACGCGGGTTTCTGGTTCGTGGATCTGCTTGCGCGGCGCCATGGCGCGGAGTTTCGCGACTATCGCAAATACTCCGGCGAGACCGCGCGCATCCACATCGGCGACCAGGACATCGTGCTCTTGAAACCCACCACTTATATGAACCGGAGCGGTCTGTCGGTGCGACAGCTGAGCGATTTCTTCAAAGTCCCTCCCGAGGAGATTCTGGTGGCGCACGATGAGCTCGATCTGCCGGTCGGTACCGTGCGCTTGAAGCACGCCGGCGGGCATGGCGGCCACAACGGACTGCGCGACATCATTGCGCACATCGGCGACAACTTCTGGCGCCTGCGGCTCGGGGTCGGGCATCCCGGCAACAAAGCACAAGTGATCGATTACGTGCTGACGCGCGCGCCGCGCGCGGAAGAGGATCTCATCCTCGAGGCGGTGAGCACGGCGGCCGACAGCGTGCCCATCCTCATCGAACAAGGCGCGGAACGCGCCATGACCCGGCTGCACAGCCGCGCGGTCAAAGCCTGATGGCCATCCGCTGCGGCATCGTCGGTCTGCCGAACGTCGGCAAATCGACTCTCTTCAATGCCATCACCCGGGCGCAGATCGCCGCGGAGAACTATCCCTTCTGCACCATCGATCCGAACGTCGGCGTGGTGCCCGTGCCCGATCCGCGCTTGCAGACGCTGGCCGGTATCGTGCGGCCGGAAAAGATCGTGCCGACCACCGTAGAGTTCGTGGACATCGCCGGTCTTGTCGCCGGCGCATCCAAGGGCGAGGGGCTCGGCAACAAGTTTCTGTCGCATATCCGCGAGGTCGACGCCGTCGCGCACGTCGTGCGTTGCTTCGAGAACGACGACATCATCCACGTCGCCGGCCGCATCGACCCCGCGAACGACATCGAAGTGATCAACACCGAGCTCGCGCTCGCCGATCTGGACAGCGTCGAGCGCGCGCACCAGAAGGCGGCGAAGGCGGCCAAGACCGCGGACAAGGAGGCACTCAAGTACCGCGACGTCCTCGAGCGCGTGCGCGAGCAGCTCAACAAGGCGCAGCCGGTGCGCGCTCTGAAGCTCGATGCGAAGGAAAGCGCCCTGATCCGCGACCTGCACCTGCTTACCGAGAAACCGGTCATGTACGTCGCTAACGTCGACGAGAGCGGCTTTCAGAACAATCCGCGACTCGATCGGGTGCGTGAGATCGCGAAAGCCGAAGGCGCGGTGGTCGTGCCTGTGTGCGCCGCCATCGAGGCGGAGATCTCGCAGCTCGACGAGGCCGACCGCGAGGATTTCTTGAAGGAATTGAATCTCGATGAGCCCGGCCTGAACCGCGTCATTCGCGCGGGCTATTCGCTCCTCGGGCTGCAAACCTATTTCACGGCGGGTCCCAAGGAGGTGCGCGCCTGGACGGTGCGCATCGGCGCGACCGCGCCGCAAGCGGCGGGGGTCATCCACACCGATTTCGAGCACGGGTTCATTCGCGCCGAGGTCATCGGCTACGATGATTTCGTCGCGTACAAGGGCGAACACGGCGCCAAGGAGGCTGGGCGGCTGCGGCTCGAGGGCAAGGAGTACGTCGTGCACGAGGGCGACGTGATGCACTTTCGCTTCAACGTCTAGAGTCGCGAGGCACACGCTTTCCATTTAGGAGGCAATCATGCACGAACCAGCTGAAATTCCGCACAACACGCTGATCGTCGTCGGCGACGGACGCAAGGCGCTCTTCCTGCGCAATCTCGGCGCGCAAATGGACATCAAGCTCGAGGTGGAACGCCGCCTGTTGCATACGGCGCCGCCGACGCGCGAGATGGGTACCGATCGACCGGGCCGCACGTCCGGACCCGGCGATGCGCGCAGCGCCGTGGAGCAGACCGACTGGCACCAGATTGAGGAAGACCGCTTTGTCGACACGATTGCCGGCGTACTGGCGCGTGCCGCTGCGGACGATCCCAATCTGCGGATTGCAATCGTGCTGCCGCCCAAGGCCCTCGGCCATTTGCGCTCCGCCATGAGCGCGGCCCTGCAGAAGCATGTCATCGCGGAAATTCCCAAGGATCTGACGCGCCATCCGATACCGGATATTGCCCGGCACCTGCGCAGCTGAAGGAGGAGTTGCATGAGCCATCCTGTGCTCGCTGCCGGCAATACCGCGGTGATCACCGGCGGCGCTTCCGGAATCGGACTTGCCTGCGCCAAGCGATTCGCCTCTCTCGGTCTCGCGGTCTGCATCGCCGACCGCGGGACCGATCGCCTCGAGCGGGCGGCCGCGGAGATCGCAGCGCTCTCCACTGCCGACAGGGTGCTCGCGCTCGAAGTGGACGTGCGCCGGCGCGCGGAGCTCGAGCGCCTGGAGCGCGAAGTGCGTGAGCGATTCGGCGGCACCGACTTGCTGATGAACAATGCCGCAATCGGCGGTGAGAGCCGCGTGCTCGGCCCCGGCGGCCCCTGGCAGGACATCCTGGAGACCAACCTCTGGGGCGTGATTCACGGCTCTCAGGTGTTCGCGCCTGCGATGATCGCGCGCGGCCGCGCCGGGCTGATCGTGAACACGGGCTCGAAGCAAGGCATCACGACACCACCCGGCAATCCCGCATACAACGTGGCGAAGGCGGGCGTGAAGTCGTTCACCGAGGCGCTCGCCCACGAGTTGCGCAACGTCCCCGGCTGCCGTATCAGCGTGCATCTGCTCATTCCGGGCTTCGTGTTCACCGGCATGACGCGGGGACACGGAGGCGACAAACCCCAGGCGGCCTGGACCCCGGAGCAATTGACGGATTTTTTCTTGCAACGTCTCGACGCCGGCGATTTCTACATCCTCTGCCCCGACAACGATGTGCCGCGTGCGCTCGATGAAAGGCGAATCCTCTGGGCGGCCGGGGATATCGTCGAGAACCGTCCGGCGCTATCGCGCTGGCATCCGGATTACGAGGCGGCGTTCAAGGACTTCGTCGCACGGGGCGGCTAACTATGAGCAGCCCTTCACTTCCCTCAGAGATACTCGAACATTATCGGCACGTCCAGGAGTCCAAGCGGCTCTTCGCCGGTGTTGGAGAGTTGGAGCGAGATCGTACCCAGGACATTTTGAAGAGACATCTACCTTGCCCGCCGGCAACGGTTTTCGACATCGGCGGCGCCGCGGGCGTCCACGCTCTTTGGCTCGCTCGACAAGGCTACCGCGTCCATCTGTTCGATCCATTACCCCATCACGTCGAGCAAGCATTGGCAGCCTCCAGAGATCAGCCGCAATATCCGGTTGCGAGCTGCTCGCTGGGAGACGCCCGAGAAATCGGCAGACCTGATTGTAGTGCCGATGCCATCCTGTTCTTCGGTCCTCTGTACCACCTGACCGATCGTGACGAGCGGCTCAGGGCATTGAGGGAAGCGCACCGACTCTTGAAGCCCGGAGGAAGGATATTTGCCGCCACCGTATCAAGATTCGCGTCGCTCATCGACGGACTTTCGCGCGATCTCGTGTCCGACCCTGTCTTTGTCGGCATTCTCATGGAGGATCTGAAAAGCGGTCAGCACCGCAATCCCACCAATAACCCTGAATATTTCACGACAACTTTCTTTCATCATCCCGAGGAATTGAAGCGGGAGATGGAAGAAGCAGGGTTTCAGGTGGAGAAGTTGGTCGGCGTCGAAGGGCCGGTTTGGTTCATGAGCAGCTTTCCGAACCACTGGGACGTGGCGGAGAAGCGCCAGCTCCTCCTGGAGTTGCTTCGAACGGTGGAGCAAGACCGCTACATCCTGGGTGTCAGCGCGCATCCAATGGGAATCGGCCGGAAAAACTCCTCGGATTAGACGCCGGATATTTGCGATCGGCGGGTGGGCCCAGGAATGCTCACTCGCGCATCAGCAACCTTTATCAGTCCCGATCGGGCGCCCCTTGAGGGAAGAATTTGCGAAAAGGGCGCGCTTCTTCCACGACACGGACGACAGAGGGTCTGGCAAGAACCCGGCCGCGGTAGGCGCGAACTGCCGGAAATCGATTGCCCAGGGGGTGGACCCAATCCGCATAGAAAAGCGCTGGAGCGGCGGCGCAATCCGCCAGGGAGAACGTGCTGCCTGACGCCCACGCTCCGGGTATGAGCCGTTCTTCCAGCCATCCGTACGCGACATCCAACATCTTTCTGGCGTCGGCTACGCCCTTGGAATCGCGGTCGGTTTCCGCCCGCATTCGATCCGAGACCAACGTCTGCATCGGAGTCATGACATAGTTGTCAAAGAAACGATCCATGAAGCGCGCGCAGAGGGCTGAGTCGTCGCCCACCGGTATCATGGGCATCGGTCCGGGAGCACGACGCATCAAGTATTCTACGATGATGCTCGATTCGACGATGGTCGCGTCGCCGTCCCGCAGCAGCGGGAATTTCTTGATCGGCCAGAGCGACTCGAGTTCCGCCCATCCTGCCGCGTCCTCGACCAGTCGATAGGTGAACGGCGTCGCGTTCTCATACAAGGCGATCAATGCTTTCCAGCAATAGGCGGCGAAGGGGTGGGCGTAGAGAGTCAACGACATAGGGATTCTCCGGGTGCACTATTTGAGCGACTTCCCGAGCGCATCGAGCAGATGATTGGTGCCGCGCTCGCGGGAACCGGCATCGTCATACCCGTCCAGAAACGCCCCTTGCTCGGTCATCACGAGGCGAGTACCGGTGCCCGCCGGCTTGAGTTCCAGCGTGGCGAGAGACACCGAAATTTTGCGATCGTCCAAATGCATTTCATACGCATAGACGATTCGCTCATCCGCTACGACATCATGGTAGACGGCGTCAAAGGTCGACACGACGCCGGTGTCCCAGCGTCCCTTCAAATGTTCGCGACCTCCCGGCCGCACATCCATCTCGCGAGCGAGCACTGTATAACCGTCGCCACCCGCGAACCATTTCGCCTTGGCGCCGGGATCGGTCAGCGCCTTGAATACCTCCGCCCGAGAGACCGGGTAATTCCGTTCGAGACAGAACGTTGCGTGCACCACCGAGGGCGGTGAATCGTTACTTCTCTTTGGCATGGGCTCCCTCTCTCTTCGCGATGCTGTTCAAGTACTCGCCAAGCTGATCCAAATGCCGCTCCCACTCCGCACGCCGCTGATTGATCCACTGTTCGGCCAAGCTCAGCGCCTTCGGCTCGATCCTGCAGGTGCGGACGCGGCCGACCTTCATCGAGCGCACGAGCCCGGAGTCTTCGAGCACTGCAAGATGCTGCATCACGGCTGGTAACGACATCGCCAGCGGCCGCGCCAGTTTGCTTACCGAGCTCGGCCCGCGCGTCAACTCAACCAAAATCGCCCGGCGGGTGGAATCCGCGAGGGCCTGAAACGTTTGATCGAGCGCTGTCGATTGGTTAAGCATTGTCTTAAGTATAGCGCGACATGATACTTAAGCAAGTTATTTAGCGATGGGATGGTTTGAGCGAGTTGTGCGAGGCGCAATATGTCCTCAAGAATTTGATCGATTGGCCGATTAGAGACCGATGTCATTCCTTTTCAGTCGCGCGGTCTCGTGGCGCTAGCACATCTCAGGAGGGGCGTGGCGGCGGCAGTTTGCGCGCTGTCCTTGATGACCCACGCCTCATTGGCCGTGCCCGCCGTCATGCGTAATCCCACCGGACTGCCCGTCTACCCGAACGTCGACAGCGCCCGGCTGGAGGACCGATTGAGAACGGATGATCTCGGCCGATGGTGCATGCACCTGTCCGCCCGAAGCTTGGATTCGCTCGCGGCGGTCGAAAACTGGTACCGCCAGGCGCTCTCGACCGCGAGTGAAACCGATCTGCGCAATGATGGAGATTACGAGAGGAGCTATGTGGGGCTTGACGGCATCAAACTCACCATGGACCTCGCCTTCGTCGCCGTCTATAAAGCCTCGCGGGGGGCAGCCACCTCCATCGACATCGTCCGCTGCGGTCCTGTCCGGTAACCGCTCTAGATCAGGCGCACACCTCGCGCCAAAGCTCGCGCGCCCAGCCCGCCAACGTCAGCGCCTCTTGCCAGCGATCCGAGAGCTCGCGACCATCCGCGGCGGTGATTGCGTAGTCCGGCGGTCCCAGCTCGCACAAGAACACCAGCGTCGCGTCATCAGTCCGATGCCGCACGTGCCACGCGTTGAATCCCTGCCGCCACCAGCGGCGGAACAGTTCCACCCATTTCGCGCTTTGCGGAAAACCCAAGGGAATCTGGATTTGACCGCGGGCGGCCACTCTCCCCTGGAAGGAATCCGAGCGCTCCAAAACTTTCGTGATCAGCGCTTGCAAGGGGGCGGGAGGGGGGCAGGGCATCTCACGATCCACGACGTAATGCGACAAATCAGCGGCGAGGCGCATGGCGGGTACCGCATCGAGGAGTTGCACCGTCGTGAACAAATCATTGGTGATGCAGTTACGGTGCGTCTCGAACTGGATGGGCATGCCTTCCTGTTCCCCGACCCGCAGCCATCCCTCGACGACGGGAATCATCTCGTCGAGTTTGACCGGCATTTCCTGGCCGATGACGACCACATAGGGGGCTCCGATGCGATGCGCCAGAGCCAATGGCGGGCGCAGGTCCTCGACGGACTTGGGAAAGGCAGTCAGGCCTCCAAGCAATTCCGTCCGGGCGAAGTGAGGAACGGTGGCTTCGGCCTCGGAGAAGCTGAGCGCACCCAAGTCGATGGCCATGCCATCGAAGCCTGCTTCGCGCACGCGGTCGAATTTCTGGGCGGTGGAGGCTTCAGGCGAGACCAACTTGTCCATGGCCCAAAGCGCTTGATAGACCTGCAGCCGGTTACTCAGGGGACGACTCGATCATGTGATCACTCGAAGATCCACGCGCGGTCTTCGGGATAGTCGGCCTCGGTCTTACCGCCCGCGAAAGCACGCAGAGCGGCGAGCTGGAATCCCCAATAAGTCATGGTCGGGGGTGCGGTTCCACGGTCGGTAAAGAGAATCCTGTGCAACTCGTGAAGCCGGTGAAAAGGCACTGCGGGGAAGGCGTGGTGCGCGGTGTGATAGGGCATCTGCCAGGCCAGCCAACGTACGACGGCATTGGTCCGCGTGCTGCGGGTGTTGTCGAGCGTATCGTCATGCGGCAATCCGAGGTGCTCGATGGTGTTTTGCAATTGATGCGTGAATTTCATGGCGCACATCGGTGCGAGCCACAGGAGCACGGCCGCCCAACTGTGCGCGAGCAGCGATAGCAGGGCAATCAGCGCATAACCGGCGAGATGGGTGCGCGCCTCGCGGATCAACTCTGCGCGCCGGTATTCCGGGAGATACGGTTCGGTGACGATCCCGGCCGAGAATCGCACGATGCGCCGCCAGCGGGTGTACCAATAGCTCACGCCGCTCATCCACAAGAGATAGGAGCTCAATGTATAGGGGTCGCGGGCTAGCTCGCCGTCGCGCGTCCAGTCCTGGGTGTAGCGATGATGCGCCATGTGTTGCACCTGGTCGAAGGTGCGCGGGTAGAAGAGCACGAATCCAAATATCCGGCCCACCCATTCGTTGAGCCACCGGGTGCGAAACACCGTGCTGTGACTCAGCTCGTGCTGTCCCGCATAGAGAAAATTGAGGAGCGTGCCGTGCACCATGAAGACCGGCACCGCCCACCAAGTCCCCCACGACAGCCACAGGAGAGCGCCGGTGGCGCCCACGGCGCCCACGTGCGATGCCGTCTGCGCGGCACCGGCCCAGTTCGAAGCGACACATAGACGCCGTAGCGTCGTAGCGTCAATGAGATCGCGCCGCGCGGCGCCGTCTGGTTTTTCCATCATGCGACTCCTCGAGTTCGCATTATCGGTGATCCGGGTCTTGACGCAGTATGCTTGAGCGCAGGGCGAGAGGCATCTAAAAGATGCCGGCACTAACTCAGTAAAACGTTATATTCAGGAACTTACCGCCGAGCACAACACGCGCTTGATCTCGTAGCGCCGCTGACGCGCGCTGCCGTCGGGGTTCTTATCACCGGCGCCCATCCAGCTCCAATGAACAATGGCGATGTCCGGCCGCAAAAAGCGGACCGCAACCTGTAGCGGTTCCAGGGACATGCCGTGGAAGCGACCGCTCAGCAACCGCGTGTGATATTTCTCAAAGTCTGACTTGCCGTGCAGCCAGGTGGCGCCCACCGTTACGAAATCGATGTCGTCCGCCATGATCTGCGCGAGCGGGTGACCGTCGTGCTTATTAAAAGCTGCACAGAAAGCTTGTGGCAGGTTGTGAACAGCTGCCTCATCCAGCTTCGTCTGCGCGCGGACGGGCGAGATTGCAGCCGACAAGAGGACAATTGCCGCGTTTACGAAGCGCGTCATGTTCTCACCGGTGGCAGCGCAGCTGCGGTGGAGGAGCGGGGCGCGAGTGTTGCTCACGCCCCACCCAGTGCGAGGCCCCTATTGCTTGTCGAAGACCAGCGTATCGTCGTACGACGTGCCGTCGGCATGTGTGCCCTTGTTGTGTACCGTGAGCGTCTTGCCATCTGCCGACACGACACGATGCACCGTGCCGGTCGTTTTGCCGCCTTTCGTGAGCGTGAAATCGCTGGTGCGGGCGTTGATGGTCTTGCCGGTGCCGGCGTCGGCATCGGGATTGCCGCTTATCGCATGCATCTTGCCGTCGTAGGCCAGGACCACGTGCATGGCCGTTGGCTTGCCGTCGGCGCCGACCATCTTCTGATCGAGCGTCGTGCCGTCGGCGCCGTCGGTGTACACGCGCGCGCCGCTCTTCGGCGCCGGGCCACTGAACTTCGACTTTGCGATATTGAGATTCCAGGTTCCGTCCACGGCGTCGGCCGCGAAGGCCGCGCTGCCGAGGAACAGCGTGCTGAGCAATGCGATAGTTACAATCTTTACCATAGCCCTTCTCCCTTTGATGTTTTGCTTCTACTTAGCGGGCGCGCGGCCGTTGGATCCGGACGCGGAGGGGGAATATGCGCGCAGTGCCCGGGTAGCCGCAAGCGGCGGGCCGCGGAAGACGTAACTCATTGATTTGACACAGGTCGGTCGGTATTCTTGGCTTGACAGCGGGGCGCCGGCTCCCGACAATGCACGGCTCTTCGTGGTGAGGTAGCTCAGCTGGTTAGAGCGTGGCACTCATAATGCCGAGGTCGAGGGTTCGAGTCCCTCTCTCACCACCATAGAATCAAGTGCTTACGCTCGGCCTCGCTCGCACAATTGCGAGTGCGGGACTTTTGCGGGACCGCAGAGCACAAACCTTCTCCGACGCTTCAATCAGCGCCCCGATCTCCGGTGCCGAATAATGCGTCGTGACGTGCTCTGATTTATGGCCCAAAAGCACCTTGCGATCCTCGAAGCCCACGCCGGCGACGCGCAATCGATGCCCATACGTGTGCTTGAGATCGTGTACTCGAATCCTCTTAAACCCTTCTGGGCACGGCCGTCCGATCTCCGCCTCATAGCGCTTCGATGCGCGCCGCCGTGCCGCCTTCCACCCCGAGTTGTAAATTCGGGTCACCGGTTCCCCCTCGCACGTGAACACGAACTCCGCATGCGAACCCCGGCAGCCATCGATCACCGATTTCGCGACCCGGTTTTGGACCACATAGCGGTCCAATCCGTTCTTGACGAAGCCGCGTGGAATGACAAATACGGAGGTCTTAAGCTCAGGCACCGGCGTCTCCCAGGTCCAGCGCAGATTCACGACCTCTTGCTCCCGAAGCCCGGTGTTCACTTTGAAGAGTGCCATGTTGGCCAAATGACCATCGAGCTCCGAAAACAGCAGTCGCTCCTCCCCGATCGATAAGGGATACGGATCCCGCTTGTTCGGATGGCGTTCCATCTGAATGAGCGGTGCGGTCCTTAGCCACGGCTGATCCGACTGATCGCGCCACAACCGCGCCGACAGGTTCAATATTCGCCGAACCACTGCCAAGTCGCGGTTGATGGTGCCGGGACTGATCCCGCGCTTGAGTCGCGCTCTCACAAACGGCTGCAAAGTCTCGTGATGCACGCGCTTGAGCGGGAGGGTGCCGATGAATGGATCTAAGCTCGCGAGAGCCCTGGCATCGCGTTCCAAACTTCGCTTGTGTTGATGCTCCGATAGGTACTTGGTTGCGGCCGCCCGAAAAGAGTGATCTTGCGGCGCGCCGAAAACCATTGTCTCGCGAAGCAGCGCTATCCGTTTCGCGAGGTATCTCTCGGCTTGGGCAAGGTCGCTCGTTCCAGTGCTTTCGCAAATGCGCGCTCCTCGGAACATTTTGTCGATGTGCCAGAGACCACCGCGTTCGATGAGCCCTGGCGTTCTTTGGTTTCCCATAGCTTTCCCCTTTCAGGTTGAGCCGCGGGACGCCCGTTGCGGGACTTATATTCTTCCGCCCAGGCATCCAAATCAAGCCGATCGAACGCGATGCCCTGTTTGCCGATGTTGATCTCCGTCATTGACGGACGCACCTCACGATTGAAGCGATTCTTGTCCATCCCCAGGTACGCCGGGGCATCGCGAAGTCTCAGGAACCTCGGCGCGGCGCGTCGAGAAAGTTCACCTGCGAGTTGATTCGGGACAGCCATGTTTCATGAACCCATCGGCAACTGTGTCGCGCGTCCCATGTTGTGCGCGCCGCAGATATAAGGCGATGCAGCGTTCCGTATGAATCGACCATCGAACGTGTTCGCATTAAAAGCGCGTACTTACTTAGACAGGTATGCCAGAAATTGCGCCGATATGCACAGGGGCCTTCGCCTTGTGCTTAGCCCAGCCGTCTTCGGAGCACTGCTTGGCGGTGGAGTGTTGCGCAATAATCCGTTAAAAGTTGTCGCATTGGACGCAGAGTCTGCAACAGCGTGCAATTGAGCGCTACTACATGTCCGCTGGCGGCACCTGCCGAAGAAAGCTCCCGTGACACAGAACGAGATCGAGCTCCGAGGGCCGGCATTCCTGCCGAGTCTGCAGCGGGAGAGCTCCCGACGGCGGCCAGTCAATCGCGTGAGCGCCGGATCAGATCTCGCTTGATTCCTTCCACAATGGCGCCGATTTTCACCGCGACCCATAACGTGGTGCTCATCCCAGTGCTCGATCAGCATCCCGCTCAGTCTCGCCCTGTGCTTGCTGTCTGGCGCCGCCCGGTCGCACTCGACAGCCGATAGCGACCTATCATCGCGAACTCCTTGGGTTGGCTTGGATGAGGCGAGCATCGGCGTCAGTGTACCGCCGGTTGCGAATGGGGGGCTCAAGCGTGCAATGGCGACCATTTTTCGTGAGTCTTTGGACTCGTGGGGCGATGCACAACGGGGGCCTCGAGTTGCCTTGGGAAAATCAGGTGCTCCGGATTTTGATCTGGAGGGATCTTTGCAGCGCCCGGTAAGCAATTGCAGATTATCTTTTGGAGTTCTGATAGTTCTAAGGCGGGGGGATGATTCGACGACTCGGGATGCTCTAAGAGAGTGAACTCGGTCGGATGATGTTCCAAGATCACGATCAAAGTAATTTCCGATGGCCCAAGCAAGGGACGGAATCCGAACATCGGTGCGCGTCCAAAGAATGCTGATGATGCGCCGGTGCTGCATTCATGGGCGGATTCGGTAGGTTTGCCGGATAGCCTATCGGTGATTGTTGTTTAACACTACGTGACGATGATCGCCAATGCTCTCATTGCTGCTCGCGTTACCGCCGATACGAAACAGCGCTTTGCGGCTGTCGCGCGTCAGCAAGGCCTCTCTGAATCGACCCTTCTAAAGCGCTGTGTCGACACCGCATTGTCGTTTGCCGGTGCGCTCCCGTCGCACGTTCCCGAGCCCGTCGAGCCGGTTGGTCGCGATGCCCGGGTGTGCGTGCGACTTCAAGCGGACGACATGCTACTGCTGCGCGAACGCTCCGCAGCTCGTGAGATGCCAGCCAGCACTTACGTGTCGTTTCTATTACGAGCCCACCTACGGTCCCTGACACCGCTTCCAGTTGCGGAACTGGCCGCATTGAAAAGTGCCGTAGCGGAGCTCGGTGCAATAGGTCGAAACATCAATCAGATCGCCCGCGCTGTGAATCGAGGCGAGACCCCGACGGGTCCAAAGCTTGCCGAGTTGCAGGGCATCCTCCGAGCACTCTACGTCCTTCGGGATCACATCAAGGCATTGATTCGGGTCAACCTCGCCAATTGGAGCAACGGGTATGAAAAAGCATCCGATCGACCTCGGCCGTGACCAAACCCCAATTTTGGACATTGCCAGTTACGGGCGCACTGCTTCCCGAGCCTTCACGCCAGCGCAACGCGAGCTGATTGCCCGCACGGTGAATCGGGCGCCGGAGGTCATGATAAAAGTATCGGGCGGTGCCCGAACTCTGACCGGCGTGGGTAGGCATCTCGCGTACATCAGCCGGGACGACTTTGTTTTGGAAACCGACATGGGCGGACGCATCCAAGAAGAGGGGTTCGAGAAGGTACTGATGGCGAACTGGGACTTGGATCTTGAGGCTTATTGGCATCAGTCGGAGCGCTCGGTCAAGATCCCGCGCCGCTCGCCCAAGCTGGTCCATAACCTCATCTTTTCCATGCCGTCAGGTACGCCGGCGACCAAGGTGCTGCAGGCGGTTCGCCGGTTCGCAACGAATGAGTGGGCTCTCAAACACCGATATGCGATGGTGTTGCACACAAATGAGCCCCATCCTCACGTCCATGTCGTCGTCAAAGCGATGAGCGAGCAGGGCAAGCGGCTCAACATCCGAAAGGCGACGCTGCGCGCCTGGCGGATACAGTTCGCTGAGCATCTGCGCGAGCTCGGCATTGCTGCAAATGCGACGGAGCGCGCCGTTCGGGGACAATCCAAGACCTTCCTGCCCGATGCCATCTATCGTGTGAATGAGGATTCCAAACGCGAATCGACCTACCTGCAGGAGCGCGCGAAGACAATCTACGGCGATCTGCGACGCAATGGTCGCCTGATACCGGACCGCGGCAAGGAAAAGCTCCTGGCGACCCGCCAGGCCGTAGAGCGTGGCTGGCGAGAGGTCAGCTTGATGCTGGCGGCGACGGGAGAACGGGAACTGGCTGAACGAGTCCAACGGTTTGTGGATGACATGCCGAGGCCGCGAACCGGCAGCGAAGTGCTCCTCCAAGAGATTCTCTTGCGCGAGACCACACGCAAGATCGAACTGGACGCGAGGAGTCGGTGATAGTGGCCTTCTCTCCCGATGGCCGCGAGCTGTGCTTCTCGCGCTACGTCGAGAACGAGTCGCTGTGCGGTAACAGCGACCTGTTCGTGGTGCCGGTGACCGGCGGCACGCCGAAGGCCATCACGACCAAAAAGTCCGCCGACAGCACGCCAGTGTACTCCCCGAACGGGCGCTACATCGCCTACAGCGCCACGCTGCGCCCGATGCAGGAGACGGATCTAGTTCGTAAACGGCGGCTCCCCATGGTGGGGATCAGTTTATAGCGCGAAGTCGATCGCGGTCGCGGTAAAGGTGTTGGTCGCCCGGTCGTAGATGCCGCGGGCCACCAGCTGCAGGGCCGGATCTGTAGTCGTCACCCCCGTCAAGGCGCCGCTGGCGAATTCACTGAACACAGACGATATCTTGAGATTGGTGAGCGAGGTCGGCATGCTCTCAGTGGCGGACGAGGTCACCGGATTGCCCCAGGAGTATCGAGGAGCAAATGTCTCCGTGGTCGCCACGGTGGTGGGCACGACGGTGGGACTTGACGGCAGGGAACTCATCAGGATGGTCTCTGAGCCTATCTGGATGGTCGCGGTGGTGAGCTTGGTGTTCGCCAAATCGACGATGAACGATTGGCCGGTGATGATGGAGAAGGGAGTCGTGGTGCCGGCGGGCCAGTTCACCGACAACACCGCGGGGTCACACACCTGGCTCCCCACGCCGCAGCCGCCGCTCCCTGGGGTCGTCGGGACGGCGCCGCCGAGTGAGCCGCCGGCCGTCTGCACACTCATTTCGTTGTTGAGCGCGAACGACAGGTAGTCCGGCGGCGCCTCGCCAAAATACGAGGCGTAGCCGCTCAGCCAGATCGGATCGCCGGGCGCCGTGCCCGCGGGTAGCGCGAAGCCTTCGGTATCGACGGAAAACGCCGCCGGCACCGGCGTCGTCGCGCCGTTACCGGCAAAGTTAAAGGCCGCCACCGGCCAGTAGTCGATGCTGGTCAGATCCATCACCAGACTCCCCGCCGCCGAGGAAACAAGCGTGCCGAAGGCTTCGGACTGCTGCAGCCGAACCGAGCCCGTGTTTTGCGCGCTGACCCCTGTGGAGTCAAGATACACCCCCTCGCCGAACAACACGGCTCCGCACGTCTGACCGGCGCTCGCCGGGTGATAGTTACCCCGAGCGGTGATGTGATCGCCGACGGCGATCGAGCTCGGGGTGAGGTTCTTCAGCAGCGAATTGTCGTCGGCGGTCACGAGGGTGCCGGCGCCGAGTATGACGTTGCAGTCGGCTACCTCGTATCCAAAGGTATCATCGGTGGTGAAGATAATCGTCGCTCCGCGCAGCGTCAACGTGTTGCCGTTGCGGCCGATGACATCTCCGCTGATGCCGTTGGTGTAGATGTCCTCGAGCGTACTGCCGGCGACCACGTACTGCAGATTGAAGCGGCCCGCGAACGCGCCGTTCAAGGGGTTGTAGTCGGGCTGGAACGTCGTAAAGCCCGCGGTCATGGTCGATCCCGCGGACAGCACCGATAGTTTGTCGAGGCCCTCATTGCCGACGTACGTATTGCCGTTGAGGGTATATATGGTCGAGGGTTGGCTGAACAGCGTCAGCTGACCGAGATTGTTCGCCTCGTCGTAGAAGGGGCGGATAAATGCGGTGTAGGTTTCGACGTTGACGCTCGAGTTGGCCAGCGGCCCGCGCACCCGGATCAGCTTCGTATCGGAAGGTTGGTGCCCGATGGTCATGTACGGCCGCACGTACACGATCGGGGTGGCCGTCGAAGTGTCGATATATCCGGAGCCGGGGAGATCGATATCGACGGCCATCAAGGCGGCGCTGGTGGAGGCAAAGGTGGGCGTGATGGTGGGCTGGTTCGCCGGGTCGAACACGACGGTGAGCGCGTACGTCCCGGGCGTGGCCTTGGTATGGGCGTCCAGGACCGTAGCTGTCACCGGCACATTACCCTCTCTGACCGCGATAACGGATGAGCCGCCCGCGGACACCGGTGTGTAGTCCACGGTAATCGTGGCCGCGATATAGGTGCCGTTCGGTATGGCCCCCGAGCTCCACAGCTCGGCGAAATTGTTGATCTGGGTGAGATCGACGAGTTCCGGCGTCGATACGGCCGGGTACACCGTGTTGTCGCTGCGCGTGAGGGTGATGGAGTCGATGGTCACGACGTAGGAGGCATATTGGGGCGCCGGCTCGGCGGTGACGCTCACCCAGGCGATGCCGAAATCGCTGATGTTGCTAGGACCGTGACAGCCGGCCCCGAAAATCGCGGCCGCGCAGATTAGTGCGCTCGCGGCCTTGGAGAGGGTCTTGCTCAATCGTGGATGCACGAACATTCTAGTGGAGCGTCTTGTGTGTGTAGGAGTACCAAAGTTCGTAGGCCGGCCGATGCGGCGGAATAGCCGAGTGGCGAGACCGAAGAGTCCCGGGTGGCAGTTATCGCCATACTTGAACACGTTGAGGTTAGGCTGTGAGATGCAAGCTTGGCGTGAACAGCAGCACGTCCGCCGTGTCACCGTGACGGTGGATGAATTCGTGGACCTCCCTACCAGATAGAGTCCTCGAGGTGGGGTCGTAGCACCGCGAATCGAGCCATCGCCCGGTCACGCTGGATCTCGGACAGCTCCGCTAACGGTCGCTCTTGCAGCTCTGGTGTCTCGCGCGACGGCATCAGTGTCCCTTTTGAAGTACACTTCAAACGTATCGACCTGGCGCTGCAGGAAAAGTGCCATTTTTTGGAGTGCTTGAAGCCGAGGGTTCAATTGGGACAGTCCGCCGCGCTTTATTGCCGGGTATCGACAGCCGACCAGACCTGTTCCCGCCAGGAACGGGACCTACGAGCCTTCGCGAAGAAGGCCGGCTACAAGGTCGTCGGAGTTTGGAAGGAAACCGCCTCCGGGGCCAAGGATGACCGACGCGGAGCGTAGAGCTGTCTTGGCACTGGCCCAGGCCCGCAAGATCGACGTCATCCTAGTGACCGAACTCACGCGCTGGGGCCGTTCGATGCTGGATCTGTTCCACACGCTGCAGGACCTGCAGGCTTGGGGCGTCTCTCTGGTGGCCCAGACCGGCTTGCAGTTCGATCTGCGCAGTGCCCAGGGTAAGCTCATTGCCTCGCTGATGGCCGCGCTCGCCGAATTCGAGCGTGATTTACTACGAGAACGCGTTCGATCCGGTATCGCGGCCGCACGAAAGCGCGGCGTCGTCTTTGGCCGCCGGCCCGGTCAACGAGTCAAAGCGGATCGATTCGCCCCCAAGGTGCTGAAGCTCGTCAGCGAAGGACAGTCGTATCGAGAAATTAGCCACCGACTCGGACTCAGCAAGAATACTGTTCTCGACATCGTAAAACGAGACCGCGCCGCATAGCGCCCACCCATGAACGGAGTGACTAGACGGTGGCTGGCAAGAGCGCCTGTGTTGCTAACAGCGTACCTTGTGTGGGTGAATCGTGGTCGGCGGCGAGGGCGAAGAGGACTGTCAGCTGCACTTGCCCTTTCTATTGCTTGGATGGCGGCAGCGTCAATATACGTGCACGCCCATCGGGTGGCTGCGATATCTGCCCTCGCATGGTTCCACCGACATGATCTGTTCTGGGCCGCGATCTCCGCAATTGTGGCCGCGGTGCTGGTCTCGCGGCGCCGTGCGCTAAATCAAATTGCCGCGTCCCGTTCCTGGACGGCCGCGTTACCGGTTGAGCGATCGACCGTTAGATGGCAGGCGATCGTTGTCGACTCGGTACCGGCCCTTGTCCTGGCATGCGTCTTAGCTGCCATGTTCGGCGGCCTGAGCTTGATCGCTATTTTTGGCGCCGGCATACCAGCGCCAATAATCACATGGGCTGCCACGACGGGAGGAATATTGCTAGGCGCCGGACTCAGCTATTTGCTGCCATCGGCCAGGCAGGAGGAAATATACGAAAGCTCCCGATATGTGCCACACCGTCGCCGAGCTGAGACGCCTATTCCGACGGGGTCGCTTTCAGCACTCGGATCTTGGCCAGTGCGCCAAATGTTTGGGAGCGCCCGACCGAAGACGATCGCACGTGCGCTGATACCCGTCTTACTTTCTGTACCACTGGGATCCACGGCGGCCGACGCCATGCTCGCGATTGGGTTGCTGACTGTCATCGGCGCGCTTGTCCTTCTTGTGGCAGCGACTGTATCTGTGAGTGCGAAGGCATCCCGCTGGCTCAAGCCTTTACCGATTGGATCGGGTCTCTTGGCGCGAAGGACATTGATCCCTGCTCTCGCGTTCATGTTTTGCGTGACGGCGATCGAGTCATGGCTGATTTGGGTGCTCGGGTCACCAGTCCGTCGATGTATTGCAACCGGAGTGCTCACGCTAGTCGCCAGTATGATCTTCGCCGTTGCAGGAAGCCTTTTCGCGGTATACGCGACCAATAAAGGCACCAGTGACCGATTGTAACCTGGAGCTGCGTGGTCTCAGCGCAGCGTACGGTCGTCACGTCGTTCTCAAAGACGTTTCTCTACGCCTGCCTTCAGAGGAATGGTTCGCTTTGATGGGTCCGAATGGCTGCGGCAAAAGTACGTTATTGGACTGCATCGTCGGAAAGCTCGCCCCTACCGCGGGCGATGTTCGAATTGCCGGCCACTCTCTGTTGACGGACGCCGCCTATGCCAAACGCCAGTTGGGCTACGCTTGCGCGCCAGAGAATTTGCCTCCGCTGCTCACCGCGCGGCAGTGCTTCGAGGTGCATGCCGGTGCGAAGCGACTGCCGAGCATCGATGCTGACGTAATGAAGCTAGCCGAGGAACTTAATTTCCTTCCCTATTTGGAGTCCTTCGTTGACACGCTATCGCTTGGAACAAAGCAAAAGCTTGCGGTTCTTCTGTGCCTGGTTGGAGACCCGAAACTGATTATTCTCGATGAGGCATTCAACGGCTTAGATCCTGCCAGCTCATTGGTTCTCAAGCGCCACTTGCGTTGGCGGCTTAAAGAACGAGGAGCAACGCTAGTGCTTGCGACACACGCCCTCGATATCGTTGAGCATTATGCAGACCATGCCGGCTTGTTGCTCGAGGGGGTACTTAAACGGGAGTGGACAAAGTCCGAGATGGAAGAACTTCGGACGAACGGACGAGGATTCGACGCCGCTATTGCCGATCAAACGGCGGCTCCATAATCCCGCCAAATAGCGCTGGAGAAACCCCGCCATTTATCGATGGAACTCACAGTTGAGACTTATATCGCTAGTCGGTGCCGATACTCGTTTTCCGGAAAGTTTGCGATTCTGGTTGCGGCAAAGCTGCCGTTCACGATAGGCGACAACGGGCCGATCGGAGACAGACGATTGCGGCTAGCTGGCGAGCGCGGTGGCGAATGCCGCGCGCTTCTGGGATTCCACCAAGCGTGTCGCCTCCCGCAGCATCAGGCCGCGACGCGATACACGCTGGCTACAGACTAAGGAATATCGACCTCAACATAGCTTCCAGGGGTGGCTCTGTTGACCGCTTCTACAATGAGATGCACGTGGGGGCGTAGTTGCGGCCATTGTTGGCGTCCGAGAACCACAACGGCTATCTTTCGTCGCGTGAGGTCTTGCTGATAACGAATATTCTTGTCCGTCGTCAGCAACACGTGGAAGCCGGCGTTTTCGGCCGCCGTCAGCAACTCGCCGTTCTTCATTTTGTCCCATCCCTGTTGCGAGGCGGTGCTGACGGAATGCTGATCGAGGAAGGCGCGAATTGGTACCGGCGTCGCCTGATCAAAAAGGACGCGCATCTAGCAGCGTCTAGGCTGGTTGTCTATCGAGACTGCGAACGGCAAATTCAATGACGGCCTTAACTTGCTGGCGATTAAGCCCCTCGTACCATTGCATGATGTCGTCGATGCTGGCGCCCGCTTCAAGGTTTTCGAATATGGCCGATACCGGCATCCGCGTGCCCTTCAAGACCCATGCGCCGCTGACCTTTCCCGGGACGCTTTCCACGGCGGGGCACTGAGACCAATCGAGAGTTCCCATACTTTACAGCCTACATTCCATCTTCGTTCTTGACCACACCGCACAGTCAGCGCGGCAATAAATCTTGCGGGACTTTTGCGGGACCTCGGTGCTGCTTCGTTATGCTCGGTGGTGCCAAATGCAACGGGCGCCACGCGGTAGGTTGTTGAATTTAAAAGAACTATCTACTGATTTACTGCTCTCATAATGCCGAGGTCGAGGGTTCGAGTCCCTCTCTCACCACCAAAATCAAGCACTTAGCTCTCTGCCTGAGCATCTGACAATCGTGAGTGCGTGACTTTGCGTGACCATGATGCACCAATGGTGTGATTTGGTCACACTATTGGTGCAACTTAGGACGCTACATGGCAACTGTCCGCAAGACCATTACGTTGACCGGCCAGCAAGACGATTGGATCAAGGCGCAGGTCGAAGGTGGCCACTACACCAACGATAGCGAGTACATCCGGGATCTTATCCGGCGAGAGCAAGAGCGGGGTGCCCAAATCGAAGCGGTTCGCGCAGCACTGATTGAGGGTGAAAAGAGCGGCAAGCCCAAGCGTTTTGACGCGAGCGCCTTCAAGCGCAGACTCCGCCGCGCACGTGGCTGAGTACCGGCTCTCCCCCGCCGCCGAGCGCGACCTGGAAGGTATTTGGATATACACGCGCAAAGAGTGGGGACTTGAACAGGCCGAGCGCGACCTGGAAGGTATTTGGATATACACGCGCAAAGAGTGGGGACTTGAACAGGCCGAGCGGTACATCGACTTGTTGACGGCGGCATTCGAAGTGTTGGCTGAATCGCCGAAATTGGCTCCGGCCTGTGACCATGTTCGCCACGGCTACCGACGCCGTAACGTCGAGCGGCATATGATTTCGTCGCATTTGCAATTGTCAAGGCCTTGTCGACGGCGTCACCGCCCACCTGCTTCGCATCTACACGTCGTCTGCAGTGACCGTAAGGTCATTGGCCTTCTCCGAAAGAACGGTTGTTCGCCTGCGGCGAATTTACGGCCGGCTAGAATCAGCCCTGGAGCCCGGAGAAGCTGCCGCACTCGCAGCGCGCTTGGGTGCGGATTCGCTCGTACCGGCGGGGCTGCGCTCTATTTCCTTGGCGGCGTTCTACAAGCTGGTCGATGACGCGTGGGCTGCCGCGCCCCCCGTTTTCATCTGAGGTGAATCATGGGGTATGTTCGACGAGATCCGTTGTGACGCCGCGCTGCCGGACGACGCCTGCGAAGCGGGTACATGTTTCCAGACGAAGTCATTTCCGGACCCGTGCATGTGCCGCTATCGGATTACGGGGCCAGGGCGATTCATCGATTCAGATGGTAATGATCTCGAGCCGAGCGGGTACATCATTTTCTATGCGTATCCGAAGGATCGAGCATCCGGCGAGAACTCTTTTGAGCTCGTCGAGTATCGTGCGAAATTCTTGGATGGAAATCTCGATAGTATCGTTCGCGTGCCATCGGCAGAGCCGTGCGAAGTCCGCTATGGTCTCGCCTCGTTCCGCTGGTTTCAATCGAGATCGTTCTTGTTCGGCGATGGTGCGGACGATGACACGCCGGTCTGATTAACACGTGGCGGTGATTACCAAACGCAAGCAGACTGTGTTTGGTCCGATTCGAGTCCGTCCACTTCACAATGCCGAGGTCGCGCTAGCAATATCGTGATCCAGCGGCTTGTCTTAGGCCTCCGGAATTGTCCGATCCGCTTGCCACGCTACCGCGCTGATGTGCGGCTCTAAGCTCAAGCGCCCGACGATCTGCTCGAGCGCAGCATCATTGCGTTTCGCTGCGAGGACTTGCGCGGTAATCACCACGTGGGGCGTGTCTGGAATATCTGCGCTATCGATGCGCCGTAGGCCTAGGCCGCCCTGGGAGATGCGTGCAACAAGAGTGATCGAAGGTGCGCTTCCTCGGTCCGTTCCGGGCACATCGGCCAAACCTTCATAACGTTGGAATAAGGTGATACCTCTAATCAGGAAGGCCACACCGCCCGTTTCCGAAAGCACAGGCAAGAGTGAATAGTTTATTCTCACGAGACCGATGAGGCGAATGGCAACGGCCTGGCACGCGATTCGGACTCGATGGGCGCGCTGACGGGAATAATCACCAGACGGTCCTCTGTCGGTGGATCCAACGGGGCGAGAGGGGAATCGAATTCTTCGATCGTTTCGAAGTCCCCCAGTTTGGCGTCGCAGTGCTCGCAGTGGTTCATGTAGTAGCGAGTGCCGGTGGTCGCGCTCGAGTCCTTCCGGTACCGATGGGTCAGGACCGCCATGCGAGCCAGTGCCCCCTCGCAGATGAGGGTGGCGTAGCAAAGAACTCCGAAATCTGCTTGTGCCACCCATTGTGAGCCGCCGATGTCGTCCATGGTTTGTTCGATTCCGATGGGGGGCGATGCCTCCGAGTCATCACTCACGTCCTCCAGCGCTTGATATCCGCATGGAAGTGCAAAACCAAATACGCGGGTATTCATATTGCACCTCCAGCAGGTGCGATGGGCGATTAATAGCGAGTACGAATCGGAACGGTGATTGATGCGAGGTGGCTGCGACAGCCAGCGTTTGAACGGCGTCAGGTCTTGAAGAGCGCTGACATACCAAACTTTTCGCTGAGTGTCCCACCGCGCGCCCAAGGTCTTCGCAAGGTTGCGCTGTTGATATGGAACATCGAGATCGATTGACCGCATGGCTGCACCGTATCCCGGTATCTCTCAGCGGCCAACCAGGATTTATGCTCTAAACGCCGTGTTTGTGCGAGAGGCAGATTCGGCGGAACGGTGTGATTCCGGTATCGAAGCCGGGAAATGCCACAGGGCTCGCTTACGAGTCGTGAACTGAGATTTCATCCAGGAATTGGCGGAGTGAAAGTATGCGGCTCTCCTGATATGTCTTGAGGTTCAGCATCGCCCGATCGCCCGTTACGATGACGTCGGCATGCCCTGTCACGGCGCACTCGAGAATGCGGTTGTCGGGCTCGTCGTCGAGAACAGCTAATTTTTCGGTGGGAACGATGAGCTCACCCAACTCAGACAAGAACACTGCGGTTCTGGACAGATCCTCCGAATTCTTCGAGAATTTCTGTGCCAAAACTCCCAGCACCTCGTGGATGATCTCTTTGGATATGCAGAGATTGACCCGAGCGTCGATGACGAGGTCGATGGCGCGTTCAGCCTGTCCGCCGCGGATCGCTAAGGCGGAAACGAAGATGTTGGTATCGAAGACCGCTTTCAACGGCGGAGTAGGCGCTCAAGGTCCCGCTCGGACAGGATACCCGCAGCGCGAGCACGCTTGGACCAGTAACCTTGGAGCTCCCGAAACTCGCCACGCAACCGCGATCGCTTCAAGGCGCGCAGCGCGTCCTGTACTACGGCGCTCAATGACTTGTTCTCATCGCGTGCAATGGCCTCGACTTCGGCGGCAAGGTCCGCTGGTAAGGAGATCGCTTTCTTGACAGCTTTGCTCACAGTTGCACCTAAATTCCCGGTAGTAGAAAATACCACCAGACCGGCCTAAGCGCCAGTGCGCACGCACAAGTGTCCGTAATCCTTGCGTGAGTTTTGCGTGACTCAGCGCTGCTTCGTTATGCCTCGCGGTGCCAATTGCAACGGACGTCACGCGATAAGTTGTTGAATAGACTCAGACTATCTGACTATCTTCTGTCGCACTGCACTCATAATGCCGAGGTCGAGGGTTCGAGTCCCTCTCTCACCACCATAGAGGATGCTGGCGGCGGTGCCACTGATTCCGGTCTTTACCGATTGGGCTCCTTCATGGCCCGAGGTGGTGCCCATAAATACCTCATAACTGGATGCTCCAGTGGCCGCGCTCCAAGTCAAGGACACCGCTGCATCGGCCGCCGTGGCTACTACGGCACCCCGGCACCGCGGGCACGACGGTCCCGCTTACCTGCCCGGACGGTGGCCATTGATGGATCACTCAAAAGTCAACACGAGGTTATAATTATAACTCTTAAATTATATTGCATATTTAGAATATAAGAGTTATATATTGAACATATAACTTAGGAATTATATAATGCAGAAATGAACACTCTACTTCTTCAAAGCCATTCGCAGCTTCCTCTGCATCTAAAGTCACTGCGCAAGTCTCGCAAGATGACTCAAGCCGATATGGCCAAACGCTTGCAGATCACACAGGAACGCTACTCCAAAATGGAGCGCGATCCACAACTGATCGCCACCGGTCGATTGCTCGAGATTCTCGGCCATCTCGGGGTGGATGTACTACTGAAACTGCGCCCACCTGAGATTCCTCGTATGCCAGCGTCTACGCCCACCCCTACTCGTCGAGGTGAGGACTGGTGAGCACGCTCGGGGTATGGATGAACGGCCGCTACGTCGGCGCCTGGCAGCAGGTGCGCGGAGGGCGGGACCGTTTCACCTACGATAGAGGTTGGCTGTCCGATCCACAGAGTCGTGCGCTATCGCTGTCGCTACCGATGACCTCGGATGCTGAGATCACGAGCGATGCGGTCGGGTACTACTTCGACAATCTTCTGCCGGACAGCCAGGGCATACGGGATCGAATCCAGACGCGATTCAGCACGCGCTCAGCTAGTACGTTCGATCTGCTCGAGGCCATAGGCCGCGACTGCGTCGGCGCTGTGCAGCTGCTACCGCAAGGGGCGGAGCCAGGCGGTTGGCACACGCTTAACGTGGAGCGTCTGAAGCCCAAAGAGATCGAGGCCATTCTGCGGGCGGTTCCGACTGGCTCGGCGCCGCTGTTGAACAGCGCCGATGAGGGCGGTGATTTCCGTATCTCACTCGCCGGTGCGCAGGAGAAGACCGCCCTCACCAAGATCGGTCGATTCTGGTACAAGCCCTTGGGCTCGACCCCAACGACGCATATCCTGAAGCTACCGCTCGGATTGGTCGGCAACCGTAGACTCGATCTTTCTCATTCCGTCGACAACGAGTGGCTATGCACGGAGTTGCTGAAAGAGCTGGGATTGCCTGTAGCCAGCACAGACATCGGTCAATTCGGCGATCAGCGCGCACTCATCGTGGAGCGCTTCGATCGTCGCTGGCAAAACGTGGGTGATGGTGACCCGCAGGCGCGAAACTTCGAGCCGACTAAGGGTACGTGGATCGCGCGGCTCCCTCAGGAGGACTTCTGTCAGGTCACCGCTCGTCCGCACACCGCGAAGTACGAGAACGAGGGTGGCCCTTCGATGCGCGACATCCTCGATGTGCTCGCGCGCGCCGAGAGTCCCGCCTCAGATCAGCTACTCTTCATGCTGGCGCAGCTAGCATTCTGGATGCTCGCGGCGACCGATGGGCATGCCAAGAACTTCTCGATCTACCACCGTCGCGGAGGAGCCTTCGGCCTCACTCCGCTCTATGACGTCTTGTCGACTTGGCCGGTGGTCGGCAAGCGTGCGAATCAAATCGATATTCACGAGCTCAAACTCGCGATGGCCCTTCGCGGCGAGAGCGTGCACTACAAAATTATCGAGATCCAGCCGCGACACTTCCGGGCACTCGCCGATGAGTATCCGGACGCGAAGGCGTGGCCGGCAATGATCGAATTGGCGCATCGTGCCGAGGGAGCGATTAAGGCGGTGGAGAAGAGACTACCGAAAGGATTTGCTCAGGCGGTGTGGGTACCTATTTCCGAAGGGATGCTCAAACAGGCGAAGTCCATTCTCTCTCACGGGACATGAGCCACCTCCGAAGCAGGTCACTCGTCGGGAAAGCGACGAATAAGATGTTGATACTCGGGACCGGCGGACAGGTTGCGCCATGGGTCATCCGCATGCTCACCGATGCGCAGCAAACCGATGACGCCCGACCATCAGCCTCGACAAACCTGGATAGTTGCACGCCCGCGGGCAGGAGTCGGAAAGTGATTGGATCAAAACCGAATTCAATGACCGGGTGGCAGCCCCTGACATGAGTACCTTTGTGCCTCCGATCGGCACTCCGCTCACGCCCGCGCCTTCGGAAGTGGCCAAACGCCTATTGCCGTGGCTCGTTGCGGTCGCCTTTTTCATGGAGTCGTTGGATACGACGATTCTCAACACGGCGGTACCCGCCATATCCGCCGCCCTTCAAGTCGCTCCACTCAGCATGAAGGCGGTCCTGGCGAGTTACACGCTGAGCCTTGCCGTCTTCATTCCGATCAGCGGCTGGATGGCGGATCGATTTGGAACCCGTCGGGTGTTCGCATCGGCCATCGGCCTGTTCACGCTCGGTTCGTTTCTATGCGGAATATCGGGCGACATTCATCTGCTCGTGGCCTGTCGAATCCTGCAGGGCTGTGGCGGAGCCATGATGGTTCCGGTCGGCCGGCTCACGCTGGTGCGGACATTTGCCAAGTCGGATCTGCTGCGCATGATGAGCTTCGTCTCCATACCGGCCCTGGTCGCTCCCATGCTGGGCCCAATCGCCGGCGGTCTCATCGTCGGCTATCTGCATTGGCGCTTCATCTTCTTCCTCAATATTCCAATCGGACTGGCGGGGCTCGTTCTTGTCTATATGCATCTGCCCGACTACCGTGAAAAAAACTCCCATCCGCTCGATGTCGTGGGCTTGATCCTCTTCGGATCCGGCATCGCATTGCTGTCTTATGTGCTGGAGATATTCGGCGAGCATTCGCTGAGTACGTTGGAGATGTCCGGACTCTTGGCGCTGTCCGGCGCTTTGCTCGCGGGGTACGGAGTCCACGCAAGGACTCTTCCGTTTCCTTTGCTCGAGCTCAAATTATTCGCCGTTCGAACATTCCGAGCTGCAGTGACCGGCAGTTTCTTCACTCGCCTCGGCATCGGCGGCGTCCCTTTTCTCCTGCCGCTCCTCTATCAGGTGGGTCTGGGCTTCACTCCGATTGAATCGGGGCTAATGGTCATGCCCCAGGCAATTTCCGCGATGTGTATGAAGACGATCATGCCGCGGCTTTTGAGCCGTGTCGGTTATCGCGGGGTCCTCATTTCCAACACCTTGATTCTCGGTATTCTTCTGATGTTGTTCGCCATCATTGGTCTGCGAACACCCGTTTGGGTTATCTTGTTGCTCGCGTTCGTCTACGGAGCGTTCACATCGCTCCAGTACACCAGTATGAACACGCTGGTGTATGCGGACATAACGGAAGAGGACACGAGCGGCGCAAGTTCCATTGCGAGCACTATGCAGCAGATGTCCGTAAGTTTCGGCGTCGCTGCCGCAGGGCTGGCGACGGCGCTATTCGTGCCGAGCGCTCACTCCAATCCGGGACAGATGATTGAAGGAATACACAAGGCGCTCTACGCGCTGGGTGCATTGACGATCGTATCGACGACTGTCTTCTTCGGCCTGAAGAGCGGTGACGGTAGCGATGTGAGCCAACAGAAGGTTCTTCATCCGGGCGGGTGAGAAGCGGGAAGCCCGGACGCGCGGTCGGCCCAACTTACCAAACGCGAGGCCTTGAGGCGCTGTGGGAGAGAATCTTGGATGCGAAGGATGCTGCGCGGTAAGCAATTGAATATGCAAGCTATTTACTGCCAGCACGCTCCCGCAGTGCCGCGCGGCGAAACGCAAGACTTCAATCGCCGCCGTCGACTGGCGTGGCGGACTTGTTCGAATATCCTACAACTGACACATTGAAGAGGGATCATTTTTAGACTTTTTGCGACGAGGGGACGTTTTCTATGAGCACGCGGACGCCGGTCGAGCATGAGGAGCTTGTTCGCCGCATCAGCCGCGATCTTGCAGACGGCTATGATGAAGAATTGGAGATGGAGGTTGAGGACCGCCACCCCTTGCCCGGCGTGCCGTCCGCCGACGGAACCGAGGCGGAGAAGGACTACCGGCGAGTTTATTTTCAGCAATTGTTTCGGCAGCAAGCTGAGCTCGTGAAACTGCAGGATTGGGTGGTCGCCACGGGACAGAAGGTCCTGATCCTGTTCGAGGGGCGCGATGCTGCCGGCAAGGGCGGCGCGATCAAGCGCATCAGTCAAAAGCTCAATCCGCGGGTTTGTCGCGTGGTGGCGCTGCCGGCACCCAACGATCGCGAGCGCACACAATGGTATTTCCAACGCTATGTGTCGCACCTCCCCGCGGCCGGCGAAATCGTTCTGTTCGACCGCAGTTGGTACAACCGTGCGGGCGTCGAGAAGGTCATGGGGTTCTGTACGCCGGAGGAGTACGAGGAGTTTTTCCGCTCCGTGCCGGAGTTCGAACGCATGCTCGTTCGGTCGGGCATCAAGTTGTTGAAATACTGGTTCTCGATTACGGACGAGGAACAATACTTGCGGTTTCTCGGCCGTATTCACGATCCGCTGAAGCAATGGAAGCTCAGTCCAATGGATCTCGAATCGCGGCGCCGCTGGGAGGACTACACCAAGGCGAAGGAAGTGATGCTCGAGCGCTCGCACATTCCGGAGGCTCGTTGGTGGGTCGTGCACGCAGTCGACAAGAAACGCGCGCGCCTCAACTTCATCCATCATCTGTTGCAGCAGTTTCCCTATTCAGAGATACCGAAACCCCTGGTTGTGCTACCGGAGCGAGAACATCACGAGCATTACTCCAGGCAGGCGGTGCCGGCGGAAATGGTGGTGCCGGAGGTGTATTAGCATTAGCGGCACTTCCAAGGCAATCTCCGAGATAGTTTCAAGGGCCGGATTACGCGAAGAGCGACTGGGGCGCAGCTGCTTGAGCTCTGCGAGCTCACCTACCGCTTGTCAGTGAACCTTCTCGCCCTGCAGTTGGCGATATTGGGCGATGCGGTGCGGAATCCAGTATGCGTGAATGGCTTTGATGGCGGGTGTCACCTTTGGCGACCAGCGGCGGTGCATTTTCTCTTCGCCCCCCGCCTCGCACTCTTTCCAACCAGCAGGCGAGCCGAAGAGCTCGATGGGCTTCAGCAGCTCGGGTCTGTCACGCTTCAAAGGCTTCCAGCCTTGGGCATCGAGACGCATGCCTTTCAAGAATCCTGAGCACCATTCATCGACAATGACGACGCGTCGCTTTTCGAGTTTCGACTCGTAGAAAGTTGGTCGGAATGTCTGCGGGGCCTGGTCGAAGGTGAGGGCGATCTCGTTATAGAGAGCCATCACGAGCGCGACGAATCGATTGAGCTCCGCGACGTCCTTGAACTTTGGAGTCCGTCCGCCCCAGACCTTAGGAAGCCAAAGCGTTGGGCTCAGAGTGTTCGGGCCAACGACGAGGGCGGTCAAGAACCCCTCAAGCTCAACGACATCGGTGATGCCGGTCCGTCGGAGAGTGAGCCAATCCGCGAGCTCGTCGAAGGGATCGTTACTCATGAGCGGATGCATCGCGGCTCGGGTGCGTCGGAGCTCGCACCAGGAGTCATCACACCACAGCTAGGCCGCCGATCGCCGCCTGGCATGCCGCGATACCTTGACCAAGCGCCATGCCCTGCCAGAGAGGGTCATCACTGTGGAAGGCTGCGCGAATCATGTGCTTGATCGGCTTGGCCGCCTCGGAGAGCGGATCGCCGTGCGCATGGAGCCAGGCATCGGCCCTCAGCGCTTGGGCGACGTCGAGCACTGGCTGGATGCCGCATTCGAGCGCGACCGCGTCGACGGTGGCGCGCGGCAAGAGACCGGGTAGCGCCGTGAGGCTGTCCCCTTTGATTTCAGCGGACACCGAGCCATCGCCGTAGAGCGATTTCGCACCGCCGCCAATCCAGGAACGGGCCCGCACGAAGGCAGGATCCGTCCGTCGTTGACCAATGATCGGTTCGGCATAACCGTAGGGACCGAGTCCCGTATGGAAGTCGAGCAGACAGATGCGCGAGGCGTGGACGAGGTTCGCGGTCACGATGCTCGTCAACGTATTTCGCGACCACGAAGCACTGCGGCCTCCGTAAAAAAGCCCGGAGTGATGCGTCCATTGTCCGCCCGAGACGGCCTTCTGGAACGCCGCGAAACCGTGGCGGTCGATCCATCCTTGCAGTCGTTGCCAAGTCTCCTTCTGTGTGGCTGCACTCCAATCCGCAGGGCAGAGATCCTTGGAGATCTCGTCATAGGCCGGATGGGCCGGCAACGGACCGTCAAAGTCCATCCAGTTGCGGTTGATGTCGACGTTGTCCTCGTTGGTACGCCTCAGCCAAGAAAAGCCGTACGGATTGATGGCATGTATGTGTAGAACGGCGACATCGTCAGTGAGGGCCGTGGGCTTGCTCCGGCGCAGCCACTCGACTTGCACAGCCGAGCCGAAGAATCCCTCGACGCCATGGGTGCCCGACACGGTAACAAGTACAGAGCGTGCGCCGCGCGGGCCGACCCACGCCGTATCGGTTGTGAGATCGAGATCATCGGGTCCTCGATGGTCGAGGACAAACGTCTGCAACTCGGCGCCTGCCGCAGTGGCGCCGGCCCGAAATTTCCCCCGGGCCTCCGGGTAATCGCGGCTGAATGGGTTGTCCATCAGGTCACCTCTCTCGGTTTGACCTAGACAACTAGCCTACTCCAACGGTTCGTCCGATGGGTGGGAGAGGGCGCCTGATCAGGCGCCCCGCGGAACGCAGTCAGCGGTTACTGAGAGTTCGTTTCGGCGTCTTGCCGTCGCTGTGCATCAAGCGCTGCGGCCACGTCGAGTTGCTGCTTGACGCGGGCCTCCGTTTTCAACCCCTCCTTGGCCTGTGCGGCCTCCGAGGCGCCGCCCGCGGCGGCCGAGATTGCAGTCTCGCCGACGCCGCAGGCGGCGAGCGGAAGACACGCCAAAAGCCCCAAAATTGCCTTTGTCATCGGTGACTCCAATAGCTGGATGCCGGGGTTATCTTTACGACCGTGTCCCGGACCTGAGAAGGACGCAGCGCTCAATTTTGGCATGGTATGGCTCAATCATTCGGCTCCCGGGTCAAGCTCGAGACCGCACCACCGAGAGGGTAGGACTTGCGCGCGATTCGAGCTCGCAGACCTTCTCCGATGCTTCGATGAGCGCGCCGATCTCCGGTGCCGAGTACGCATTCGGCGAAGGCCGCCGCATTTAAACGCTGAGCCGATTTAGAGTCTGCGATAAGCCGTCCCTCATCGAGCATCCTGCGCTTCGATCGGAGCAGGCACCTATCCCGAGGTCGATGGTCAGGGTTTCTCCCTTACCACCCCGTCGTTCAGTGACTTGGCGGTGCCGTCGTCATCCGCACGACGGCAGCTGCGGCACGTTTGCGAGAACTGAAGCGCGCGCGCCGACTCAGCCGCATATTTCACAAATTCGTCACACCCGCCCGCCCCTCATTTGTGAACAACGTCACTACGGGAATCCCTCATTTCGGCGAACTTTGCATCTGTTATGTTCAATCAAAATTCGCCGAGTTCTCTCCGACCAAACCGCATCCCACGCGCGGGCGCGCTCATCGCACGCTGCGCGACCCTGCTACTCCTGGCGGCCGGCGCAGGGCCCGTGCATGCGCAGTTCAAGGTGACACAATCCTTCAGCGGCACCACGGCGCCGGGTTGGACGCTGACGGGCAATGCATTCCTCACCGCGCCGTCCATCGATCCGGCCGGCAGTGGTTGGCTGCGTCTGACGGCGGCCGCGAACTTTGAGAAGGGCGTGGCGCTCTACACGGGCGGCAGCTTTGCCGGCGCGCAGCCCCTCGTCATCAAGTTCAACTATGTCTCGTGGGGGGGCACCGGTGCCGACGGCATCTCGCTCTTTCTCTACGATTCGACGCAGGATATGAGTGGGGCGCAAGACGGCGGCGGCCTTGGTTATTGCCAGGGCGCCGGCGGATATCTCGGGATCGGGCTCGATGAGTACGGCAATTTCTCAACCGGGGACCGCTGCACCAGCGGGGGACCCGCTTTCAGCCCGGACTCCCTGGTGATTCGCGGACCGATCGGCACGGGCAATCCGTACGTCACCGGGATCGCGGTGCCGGGCGGCGTCGATGTGCCCAGCGTCAGCACGCGACCGCCGGCGCGCACCGTACTTGTCACGCTTATGCCGCTGTTACCCACGGGCTTCAGCGTATCGGCCGAGTACCAACCGGCGAGCGGTCAGCCGTATCAAACGCTTTTCTCGGGCGTGAGCTTTCCCTACACGCCGCCTGCCTCGCTGAGCGTCGGCATCAGCGGCAGCACGGGCGGCTCGACGAACGTGCACGAGGTCCAAGAACTGACTGTATCGTCGCCGGACGACCTGCAAGTCGTCATGACCGGACCCGCGAACATCGCACCCGGGAACGCTGTCAGTTACCAAATCACGGTGACCAACAACGGGCCGACCGCGATCACCTTGCCGGATTCGCCGACCATCACCGACGACCTCGATCCCGCGCTCGAGGGTGCGAGCTGGACCTGCGTCGCCTCGGCCGGCGCCGCCTGCTCCTCTGCCGGAACCGGTGCCCTCGATGACTCCTCGCTAGCCTTGCCCGTCAACGGCACGGCGACCTACACCGTGAGCGGCACGCTCTCACCCGGCGCGACTTGCGGGAGTCAGATCACCAGCAGCGCCACGGGCGACTTCGGTGCAACGTCGAGATTCACCGACTTTAACCCGAGCAACAACACCTCCAGCGTAGCCACGACGGTCAATTGCGCCGGGTTGACCTTGATTGCCAATCCCTCGAGCCTGTCTTTCTCGCCGCAAGGCGTGGGCTCATCGAGTCAGCCGCTCACCATCACGCTGTCGGGCAACGGCGGACCCGTGGTGACGGCCGTGAGTGCCAGCGGTGACTTCTCGGAAACCAATAACTGTCCGACCACGGCTCTCGTGGGGTCTGCGACTTGCACCGTCTTGGTGACCTTCAAGCCCACGGCCGAGGGAAGTCGCAGTGGTGCGTTGACCATCACCAGCGATGCGCCCGCTTCACCACTTTCGATTGCGTTGTCGGGTGTCGGCACGAGTACGACCCCGGACCCCTTCAGCTTCACCGCGTTGAACGGCGTAGACCTCTCGACACACGAGGTCTCCAATGCCATCACCGTCGAGGGAACCAATCTCTCTTCGCCCATCAGTGTTTCGGGCGGGACTTACAGCATCAATGGAGGTCCCTTCACGGCTGCTCCAGGATACGTGTCGCCCGGTGCACACGTGGTGGTGAGTGTGGAGTCCTCCTCGAGCTACCTCACGGCGACTTCGGCCCAGCTGACGATCGGCGGCGTCGCCGCGACGTTCACCGTAACCACGCGCGCCGTGATGTCCGGGGCGTTGTCCTTCGGCAGCGCGACCTACACCGCGAGCGGCAGCGCCACCTCGGCGCCGGTCACCATCACCCGGACCGGGGGAACGGATGGTACGGTCACGTTCGACATTGTGGATGCATCTGGCGCCGTGGTCGGTCACGGCACCTTTGCCGCAGGCGTCGGCGGTGTGCAGACGATTGCCATTCCGCTGTCGAACGATGCCGGTGGCGCCGTTCTACCGCTGCGCATTACCGACATCACGGGCGGCGCATCCCCCGGGGCCATCGCGACCGCCACCCTCACGGTGACGGCAGCGCCGCTCGCGGGCGTCGTGGTGAGATCCGGAGGCATGGGCGCCGTGAGTCCGTTCATGCTGCTGATGCTGGGACTCGTCACGGTCATGCGTTTCGCCCGCGGCCGCTGGTGCTGGATGCTGGCGACGGCAGGTCTCGCGCTCGTTCAAGTACGGGGCGCGCAAGCCGTCGAGACGGATGGATGGTGGTCGAATCTGTCCGTCGGGGCTCGGCTCGGCGTGACCACGAGCACGCTCACCAACACGGAAGTTTCGGATAAGCTCGCGGGAGCCGGGTTCGATGTGGCGGCCGACGTGAGCCGGAGCGCCACGGCCAAGTCGTTCCTGATCGACTATGCACTGCCGCAGAATTTCGGGCTGGATTTCGCCTGGGGCTATCTCGGCAACACGCGCGTCGCGCTCTCGGGAACGACGCCGGTCAATCTCGACGCCCTGTTGAACGATGCGGCCTATGAGGCGCGCGGCAGCGGGAGCGATGTGAGCCTGGGTGTTCGCTATCGCTGGATACTGCCCTCGGCCTGGTCGGTGGAAGCGCGTGGCGGCGGCTACCGATGGAGAACCGACACGCGCGTCTGGCTCGGACCCGTGCTCGCGCTCGAGCGCGTCGACCGGGGCATTGGCTATACCCTGGGTCTCGGGCCCCGATATCAGGCGACCGGGGCCGTGGGCGTCAGTGTGAACTTTGATTACTTCTCTTCGACGACTGACAACCGCTTCTGGCAGGAGACTATCGGCGCCGACTACCGGTTTTAGGGTTCGAGGCGAGGGCATCCGCCGACACGCGCCCGGTAAACAGACCGTCGGCAGCTCGAATGCCACGGGCGCCTACATCTCGCTTCATCGCGGCCGGCTTGTTTCTTCCCCAGCCCGGATTTGACGAAATCTGGCCGAGTGGGACTGTGACCGCCGTCGGCCAAACCTGCGGCCATGGAGGCTACATTGCCTCATGCGCCGATACGAACCGATTTGTAAGGCGAGGTCTGATCTTCTGCGCCCACTTCTCCTGGGCATTCTCGCTCTCGCGACTGCCGCGGGTGGCGCGCAGGCAGGCGAGATCTACAAATCAATCGATGCGAACGGGAAAGTGGTGTACTCGGATCATCTCGATCCTTCCCTATCGCAATCCGTCGCGGTGCAGCTCGATGATGCGCGCTTTCCGCCTCGCCAACTGCATTTCTGCTGGACCAACTGCTTCACCTTGGTTCTGGACAATGGCGTGTATCGCCGTGTCGACGGTACCGAGGAGACCTGGACAGTGGAAACCTTTTCCTCTGATGCCATCGTCTTGCATCGACACGACGCACCCGCCGATTGGAACGAGCACAGCGAAGATGTGGTCTATGCGGGGCACGTGTCCAACGACCGCCTGATCGATGTAACCGTCAACGGGAAGCCCACAAGCGGGATCGACGCCTCCTGGGGCACGGCGTTAAATACTCTGCCCGGCAGCAATGCAGAGCGCGACACGAAGACCGTCGCGAATCCCGGCTCGGCGTCCATCGATTCGGTGAGCAGCGCTGCGATCCCGCCGCCGTTGCCTGAGGAGAATCAACCCACGCTCCCTGAAGACGGTTCTCTTTGGACACCGGGGTACTGGTACTGGCGGGATCAAGGATACGTCTGGATCCCCGGTGTCTGGTCGAGACCGCCTCGGATAGGTTTTCTCTGGACTCCCGCATATTGGGGCGTCGCCGGTACCCTCTTCGTCTTTCATCCCGGACATTGGGGTTCGACCGTCGGCTTCTACGGCGGGGTCAATTACGGATATGGTTATTTTGGAACCGGCTACACGGGCGGTCATTGGGTCGGCAATTCGTTCGCGTACAACAGCGCGGTAAACCATGTGGATCCCGCCGTCGCTCATCATCTTTACGCACAGTCGGTTCCCGGCCAGGCTTCTCGGGGTGTAGTCAGCTATACCGCCAGACCGCGCAATGGCGACTCCGCCCACGCTGTGTCACAACACCGATCGCCGGCGGGAGCCGCCAACAGAACGGCGACCATGAGCGCCGCCGACCGAGTCGGCGAAACGACGCCGATGCCCAAGAAAGTCGATACCTCGGCGGCCGCCGCCAAAACGCCGGCTGCCGGCAGTGCTCCAAAGTCCAGTCACGCCACTTCGATCCGAGCTACGCCGATCAAACAATGATCGGATTCGGTCCATGCGCAGATCGCATGATCATCACGGGACGGCTCGTTTGCCTTGCAAGATAGCCGATTTCCGTTGACCGGTTGAATCCGCAACCAACTACGGCCGGTCGGTGACCTAGAAAGGCCGTCGGTTAGCCGCCGCTCGTGTCTTGCGGTAGGCTATGGGCATTACCCTGTTCCCACCTTTATCGGCGTGTTCAGCCAAGGTTTTGCAATCACTCTGAATTGAAGAGGACGCGAATAAAGTGAATCCGTATCATCGGATAGCCATCATCGCCTTGATGAGCCTCGCGTTGGCTGCACCGGAGATCTCGTCGGCACAAGCTCTGTCCGCTCCACAAAAAGCGACCCCAGAGGAAGACGCCACGCCCGGACTCCATGATTTCGATTTCCTGTTCGGTCACTGGCAAGTTCATCATCGAAAGTTGAAGAAGCGGCTCGCTAATAATCATGAGTGGGTCGAATTCGAGGGGACGCTATTCAGTCAGCCGCTCATGGGCGGATACGCGAATGTTGACGACGACGTCTTTGATGTGCCGGGCGGCGCTTATCGCGGCGTAGCTCCACGGTCATTTGACGCCAAGTCGGGGCAATGGTCGATCTGGTGGATGGACAGTCGATTTTCAGCGGCTCCCATGGATCCCCCCGTGAAGGGCAGCTTCCGCAATGGCGTTGGCACCTTCTACGCTGAAGATACCGAGAATGGAAAGCCAATCCGCATAAGATTTATTTGGTCCCAAATTACCCATACTTCGTGTCACTGGGAGCAGGCGTACTCGCCTGACGGCGGCAAGACCTGGGAAACGAATTGGGTGCAGGACCTCAAGCGAGTGCAATAGCAATAGTAGTCGTTGCCCGAAGCCGGCGGCTCGCTATAGGCAGAAACGGATCGATCTGACGTGGATGGGATGAGCGGACCGACGGTGTCATGTCGGCCAAATCCGGTCAGTGCTGTCATTCGCATATCGGTCATTGGAATCGTTATGCTTTGCAGCAGCTTAATCCGCCCTAGGATTTTTTGAGGTCTCAAATGTACGCGATGAGACTCCTCGCAGTCATCCTGCTGGTTCTGGTGGCCTCACGCAGCTTCGCGAAGGAGCATCAACATAGGGCTGGTGAGAAGCTGGGAGCAGTTCACTTTGCCACATCGTGCAATCACGCCGCACAGATTGGTATTAACCGTGCAGTAGCGCTGCTACATTCCTTCGATTTCAGCCGCGCGATAGACGAATTTAAGGTGGCGCTGGGAAAAGACGGGACGTGCACAATCGCTTACTGGGGAATCGCACTGAGCGATTGGGGAAATCCTTTCGCACCTGGAATCATCGACAAGCGCCTATTGCAACTTGGACGCGAGAGCGCTGAACGCGGCGAAAGGTTAGGTGCCAAAACAGAGCGCGAACGCGCGTATCTCGCGGCTGTAAACAACTTGTACCGGGACTTCGAAAGTACCCCGCAGCAAGCGCGATTGCTCGCCTATCGCAATGCCATGCGGGACGTGGCGGCGAATTATCCAGAAGATCATGAGGCAAAGATATTCTACGCATTGGCGCTCGCTGTCGCCGCAGATCCCGGGGACAAGACGTACACAGACCAGCTCCAGGCGGGGGCAATTCTCGAGAAATTGTTTGAGAAGGAGCCGACGCACCCCGGACTGGCACACTATATTATCCATGCCTACGATGTGCCGCCGCTGGCGGGGCGAGCGCTCAGCGCGGCGCGACGATATTCGGATATTGCGCCCGACGCACCTCATGCGCTGCATATGCCGTCACATACATTTACCCGCCTCGGATATTGGCAAGCGTCAATTGATAGCAATGTGGCCGCTGCGGCGGCGGCTCGGCAGCAGGGTCAGACGGCAGAGGAGTTACATGCCAGCGACTACGAGACCTACGCTTACTTGCAGACGGGGCAGGATGAGGCGGCGGGGCGAATAGTAAGATCGCTCCCGGAAATGGCGTCGCGCTTCGATCCTGAGGCGTTGCTGATCGGCGCGGGGCCACCCGTAGCTGGATATTTTGCGCTCGCGGCGATCCCTGCACGATACGCATTGGAGCGACGGGACTGGCAGCAGGCAGAACAGCTTGCGCTGAGGGAGAGCCCGTTTCCTTTTACCGATGCGATAACGTGGTTTGCCCGAGGGCTGGGCGCAGCGCGACTCGGACACACGGCGGCTGCTAATGAGGCAGCCACGGTGTTGAGGCAGATTCAGGAGCGCCTCTTGAGGGCCAATGAGCGGTATTGGGCGCGGCAGGTGGAAATTCAGGCGCTTGCCGTCGCGGCATGGGCAACGCTAACAACCGGCGCCAAAGAGGAGGCACTGCGGCAGATGGAGTCAGCAGCAGAAATGGAAGATGGGACAGAAAAAAGCGTACTGACACCGGGGCCGTTATGCCCGGCGCGCGAGCTCCTGGGCGAGATGTTTCTGGAGACGAATGATCCCGCTAAGGCATTGGACCAATTTGAAGCGACGCTTGAGAAAGAACCGCGGCGCTTCCGGTCATTATATGGAGCGGCACATGCTGCGCAGCTCATTGGAAGCCCGAATACGAGCCGAAGGTATTTTCGCCAACTCGTGGAGGTGTGTGCTAACGCCGACACGCCCGGAAGACCCGAACTCAAGGAGGCGAGGCGCTGGTGAATCAGCAAAGCTGATTGGACTGCTCTGAAGCGGACGGTCGTGGCGGGCGGCTCCGGGGTCGTGAGGACTCGTTCGACGGTCGTGCGAAGGGAGAGGCTCATGGCGCCAAAGTCGGTCGTCTACACACCGACCGCGTCGATTTCCGCTAAGCGGATAGACGGGACGGAGACGCTCCGGAGCTCACCGAGTCAATACGGAAACTTCAATTCCTGCTCGATCGCCTGGAAGCGCGGCTCCTTACGCAGCGGGTCAAAGAGCGGATCGGCTTTTAGGAACTCCAGGCCCGGATCGCGCACGCTCATCGCCTTATCGAGCCACTCTAATGCCTTTGGGCGTGCGCCCCACTGCGCGTAGATCTGCGCGTACTGGTAAGCCGCGTCATCGCCTTGTGCCGCCTTGAGCTTTGCGAGTACCGCTTCCGCATCCGCGCGCCGCCCCAGCTTGTTGTACACAATCGCCAGGCACACCTGACTGAGCCAGTCGTCCCGCTGGCTCTCGCACGAGTCGCGCGCTTTCTCGAGGTCCCCGAGCCCATAGAGAGCGAGCCCGCGAAACGCGTAGGTCAGCTTGAAGTTGGGATCGACATCGATGCCCTGTGAAAAGACCGTTGCCGCCTCGCCATAGCGCCGCGCCGCGTACAGCGCCTCGCCGAGAGCGCCATAGGGGGTGCTGGAAAGAGGATCCAGCACGACCGCGCGGCGGAGTGCGGCAATCCCGGCGCCTGAGTGCCCCATGATGGCGGCAAACCCCGCGCTCGCACTCAGCACCGTCGCGTTGCCGGGGGCAAGCGCTTGGGCCTGCTCGTACTCCTCGCGCGCCCGGGCGAAGTCGAGTGTTCCGGTCTGAAAGACACGCGCCAGAGCCATGTGCCCCGCCGCCAGGTCTGGGGCGAGCTCGATCGCCCGCTTCGCATCCACCTCCGCCTTTATAAAGCTCTCGCGGACCTCGGCTCCCTCTGCCACCTCACTGGCGTACGTGGCGAACGCGCGCGATCGCCCGGCGAACGCGAGCGCATAGTTCGGGTCCAGGTCGATGGCCTTCGTATATGCTGCGATCGCAGTCGGTACGGCCTTGGCTTCGTGTCTCGAGGCATACGCCTTGGACGCGCGCAGGTACGCGTCGAAAGCCGCGGGATTGTGAGTGCCGCCGAGCTCGATCCTCGCGGCGACATCGCCGAGCAGTGTAACCTTGAGGGCCTCGGAGACGGCGGTCGCGATTTCGGTCTGCAGCTTCAGCACATCGCCAAGGTCCCGATCGTAGGTCTTCGACCATAGGTGAAAGCCCGTGACGGCATTGATCAACTGCGCGGTGATGCGGATGGTGCGGTCGGAGCGCCGCACGCTCCCTTCGAGCACAGCGCCCACGTTCAGTTTGCGCGCGATCATGCCGATGTCGTTATCTTTGCCCTTGAATGAGAACGCCGAGGTGCGGGCGGCGACCTGCAACTCGTTGATCTCGGCCAGCGAGTTGAGCAGCTCCTCGGTGAGGCCGTCGGAGAAGTACTCCTGCTCCTTGTCTCCGCTCAGGTTTACGAACGGCAGAACCGCGATCGAGTGCGGCGGCGGAGCGAACGCGGTGGCTGGAGCGACCTCCGCACCACGCTTCGTCAAAAAGTAACCGAGTGCGGCCACGACCACGGCGATCGTCGCGAGGAGCGCAGCCTTCGACCGCCAAGATGCAAGGACAGGCCGTCGGGTCGAACGTGCAGCAGGCATGCGAGCCTCTGCCGAGGCGGTCCTTGTCGGCTCCTGTGACAGGTCGCTTGACAGCAGACGCCGTACACGCTCGACGAAGGCTGCGGGCGTGACCCCGCCGGGCAGGCGTGTCCATTGCACTTCCCGAAACCGCTCCGGCACCCTCTCATCATCATCACGCGTGTCGTCGATGACGACCGGCAACAGGAAGGCTTGATCGGCCGAGATCAGGTGAGAGCGATCGATCCCAAGCTTCCACTCAAGGCGGAAATACCCCTCGACGCGATCGTGCGTGGTGTGCGAGATGACGGGCAGGAACAGGGCGCAGGTCTTGATCTGCCTGCGAATCGACGTGTCCCAGGCATCCCCTCCCCGCAGCTCGCTCTGGTCGAACCAAACCTCGATCCCGGCGTCTCGCAGTGCCCCGCAAATCTTCTGAGCAGCCTCCGCATCCTGTGAGGCGTAGCTTAGAAAAACCGCGTGCGAGGGCTCAGTCACAGGCAGGATCATCCTTGGGGAGGTCTTCTCATCGCCGCCGTGAGTTGCAGCTTAGCCTAAGTGGCTCAGTTTGGCCGAGCCCGATCGCCGGCGGCGAACGGTGAATCTACCGGGGAATACTTCGATATCACCATAGGTTGGCGCGTGCCTAAACAGTAGATTGTCAGCCTGAAGGCAGCCGCCCGCGATCGTCAAGAATGAGTCGGGAGTTCTCGTTCAACGTACCGGCGCAGTCCGTCAAAGGCCGTCGCCGTTAGGCGAGAACTGAAAGCCATTAGCGGACATCGGAACTTCGGCAGGATATGTAAAATTTAAAAAAGCGATTTCAACGAGCCACAAATGCGTTATATGTAGAGGGTGTATCAGAATCAATGATTCATTCGCCTAGATCAAAGAAAAAGGAGACGCTCAAATGAAAGGGAAAATCTTCGGATTGCTCGCGGCGGGTCTGCTCGCGGGGCCACTTACCGCAAGCGCAACGCCTAGCTATGCACCCGTTGATTTTCTGGGAACGCTTGATGTCACCTGCGTTGGGTATAGCTCTGCGGACTGCGGAACCGGCGGAGTGGTCGCCATCTCAGGCTCGTTGTCTTCGAGTGGGATGCTTGATATTGGCGTCGCGGGGGACCCTAAGTTTTTCGCAGGCACCCTATCGGGTAGTAATACGTTCACGGGTCTCGCTACGAGCCTCGACGGCGACGTGTACGACTGGACGTTCACTCGCACGATTGCGCCCATCATGAGTTCAATCTTCGGGGACTGGTCAGGGACCGGTACTCCGGTGGTGATTGGCGGCGGCAATGGTGCTACTCAGTTAGCTGACGTTGTGATTACAAGCGCCGCCAAGGCCCCTGAGATCGATTCCTCCTCCGCCGCTAGTGGTCTGGCGCTGCTCGTTGGCGCCCTGATCGTTCTGCGCGGTCGCAAGCAGCAACGCGTCGCCGCTTAAGTTCGCGTCTGTTTTGCGTTGAGAAACCCGGCCACTTGCGCCGGGTTTCTCATTTGCGCAATTACGTCGCGATGATTCCAATCCCCGATACTCACCGTTCGCGACTCCGATCCGTGAGTCGAGTGCATCCGCGCCGAAGCAGCTGTCGAACACGGAATTTCTGAAGCTATACGATCCATTCTGCTTGATTGAGACGAAGACTCTTGCGGGTCCCCCTCCGGATTTACAATCGGTTCTCCGTTTTCGCGGGACTGGCTATGTGCGGCCAGCCGATGCAGGCGAGCCGTGCAGTGTCTGTCGGTCGCCGCGACAATGTTCATCGCGGGAGATGATGGCGTCGTAGTAGCGCCCTCGCCACCCTAGCTGGGTGGCGGCGAAGGTTTCGCTCAAGGGGTGGCTGACCTTCTGCGTCCCAACCAACGGTTTACACGCTGGCAGTATCGAGCATAGTCCTGCCCGAATCGCGCTCGCAGCGCATGCTCCTCCGGACGAACTTGTACATGCCATATGAGCGGAATGAATAGGGGTGCCAGCACAATGGGGGTCAGCGTGCCTAGGTTGACGGCCCAACCCAAGAGTAGAACCGACAGCCCGAGGTACATGGGATTGCGTGTCCAGGCATAGACGCCGGACGTCACGAGTGTCGTTGCGCTCTCCGGCCTGAGCGGGTTGATCGTCGTATGCGCCCGCCAGAACTGAAAAAATGCCATCGCGGGTGCTATGGCGCCGCTCCACATCACACACGATCCCAGCCAATTCCAAGGGCCCGGAATGACGGTGAGCGAGGGATACCAACGGTTCAATGCCCACATCGCTATTGCGAATATCAACATCCAAAGCGGCGGAGGTATGGGGGAACTTCGCATACAGGCAGTATAGGCCGACGCGGATGGGGCCAGAAGCAGCGGATGATAGGTCGGCGCGCCTGAAACGATTGCGCGTTGGCACGTGGGTTCGTTTGGAGCGCGGAATCTCCTGTGGAGCTAGTAAGCTGAGTTATTCTCTTGCCGAGGTCGAGCGGGGTAACTCGCTTATGCCACACTCATTACTTGCCGCAGCGCTCTCCGCGAGGATTTGATTGACCTGGGACCTACCAGCCCCGCACGTGATCTCAATCTCCGTCACTGCGGATGAGATTGACGCCTTCGAACATGTCAACAATTCCGTCTACATGACTTGGTTCGACCGGGCCGCCTGGGATCATTCGGCAACCGTCGGTCTCCCGGTCGAGCAATGCCTGGGTCTGGATCGCGGCATGGTCGTCCGGCGCAGCGTCATCGCGTATGTGCGACCTGGCGTCCGCGGGGATGTGATTCGGGTGGCGACCTGGATCTTGCCCAATCAGCGCAAAGTTAGGGTATCGAGGCGCTTCCAGGTGGTGCGCGAGTCGGACGGCGAAACCTTGGCGCGTGCCGAGATTGAGTACGCCTGTGTCGAGCTGTCGACGGGGCGCCCGTCGCGCTGGCCCCCGGTATTCCTCGAGCGCTACGTTGTCATTGATGCGGTCGCCAACGTGTATCCGTCGCTTGGGCCGGTCTGACTGATCAGCAGTTCGACGGCAAGGACTATCCTAACGAGGGACCGAGCGCGCGCCGAGGCAGTTCCTCTTCGATCCGGCGGGTGGACAATCGCACTCTAGTGATTACCGACAAGACCGAGGGGAACGTGACGGACACCGAGGCGATTGGGCTCTCAGCCGATGTGAAGGCCGCCTTGACAATCACGGTGCAAGTTCCCGGCCGGGACAGGCCGAATGTGATGCGCACGGGTGTCGCAGAGACGCTTTCCTTTTGCGAATCGGTTGTATACCAGAAAGCCGGAGTCAATCCGTCAGCAGCCGGCCCAACTGCGGTCACTGGACGTTCCGGTTTGACCGCCACTTAGCTGCCGTTCGAGGCTCCAGCGGTGTACGATTCGAACGCAACAATCAAGGAGAGGGTCATGCGAATAACTCAGCTCTTTGTCCTCATGGGTGCTGTCGGCTCGGCCTGGCTACTGTCGAGCTGCGCAACGACTTCCCCGATAACGCCGGCAACCGAAACAGCGCGCATCACAGTACTCTACGATGCCTTCGGCAAGGATGCGGCGATGACCAAGGATTGGGGCTACGCCGCCCTGGTAGAGATCAACGGTAAGCGCATTCTGTTCGATACCGGTGATGACCCGGCGATTTTCGCGAAGAACGTGAAGGCCAAGGGCGTTGATCTAACCAAGCTCGACTTCGTGGTGTTATCGCACCGCCACGGTGATCACACCGCTGGGGTGTCCTATTTGCTCACCGTGAATCCGAAGGTCAGGATTTACGCACCCAAGGATGGCCTTGGTGGCATTTTTGGCTCCGATATACCCAGTAAATTTTACCGCAAAGACGAGGCACTGCCCGCCGAGAAGCGCTACTACGGCGGCACACCACCTGAGATTATGAAATTGGGAACGGTCTTTCCCGGCGCCAACATTCAGTTAATCGACAAGACCACAGAGATAGTACCCGGCATTACGTTGATTGCTCTGGTGTCAGATGCGCCCGGAACGAAAGAATTGAAGGAATTGTCATTGGCCATCAACACGCCCGACGGCATCGTGTTGATGGTTGGCTGTTCGCATCCGGGCATTGAAAACATCGTCGCCGAAGCCGCGAAGATCAATCCGCATATCCACTTCATCGTGGGCGGATTTCATCTGGTGGTGGCCCAGGACCCGGCTATCGAAAAAGTTGCCACAACCCTGCACGACACCTACAAGGTGGACTACATCGCTCCCGGTCACTGTACCGGCGAACCGACTTTCGCTGCACTTGAACGGATGTTTGGGGATCATTACCTTTACGCCGGGTTGGGGACGACTCTGGATCTGGGCGCGAGCCCGCACATCACATCGGATCGACGCGCCAGCGGTATCCCAGATGAAGACGACATGCGCACGTACCGCACGCTACTCGCTCAAAGCGATGATCTGCGTGATGGTGGACTGGATATCGTGCGTCTCGCGCAGACAAAGTAGCCGGTCGGCGGCAACGCGGCTCTACCCGGCCCCGGCCACGACGGGACGGGGGCCTACTGGCTATTTCGTTCGCTAAAGCACGCAGTCGGCAGCCGGAGATCCCTTTCGGACAAATATATGACGCGGTTCGCGGCCTGCTAGTGCAGTCTCGGCAATAGTTGCCTGGGCACACGAGGAGACGATCGATGTGGCCGCTTAGAGACCCGTCGATCCCGGATGCGGTCAAAAGCAGAGAACGGCGTTACTCAGGCAGCGGCACCGTCCGTCGAACTCGCCGTGTGCGCTGCGCGTTTTGCTTGATTCTCATGGGGATGATTCCAGCCGCGCCGGCGTTGGCGGGTTCAGTCGAGGGTGCTGCGATCGAGCAGCTTCGCAGCCTGATCGCCACGAACGATGCAGCAGGTCTGTATGACTTTCTCAATCAACCTAGTTTACGGGGCAAGATTGACAGCACGCCGTACGTTGAGAGTATCGCCATCGCAGCGATACGCGCGGCTCCCGGCAATCGCGGAGGAGGCTCGACGAGGCGCCGATTTTTCGCCGCCCTTCGCGGCTATCGGGCGACGGAGATCTTCCGCTATCTGATCGCGACCTACGAATCCGATCTCACCGATGCGAATCCCGCCTCGGGTGGCTTGAACTACAGCATCCTCCGGGAAGACGAGGACAACCTGCTGCGCGGTGACGCCGACTCGATAGCGCACTTCGTGCAAGACCTGACGGCGCTTATGCCGTTGCTGCCGGACCTATGCGCTGGACAGGAGGTAGTCGAATTCCTCACCGTGCGGCCGGACGCCTTTGCAGGCATTCGCGATCTGTACCTGCGAATAGGCTTCGAGCCGACGCAAGCCTGCCGGAATAGCGGCTCGAGCCTGACTCATGCGCTGGCGAAGTTGCACACCCCGGCTGCGACTGACGCGATCGTGCAACGGCTGCACCTTTGGGTCGAGCGGCGGCCGCTCTCTATGCTTCGGGATCAGGAGATCATGGATGCCATCTCGGTACTGGGCGACCAGCCGCCAGAGGCCCAGGCGGACCTCGACGCGGTCGAGCGAGAGCTCGCAGCCGCGCCTTGGTTTTTCACGGGAACTCGTGGGCAAATCAAGGTGCTCCTGGATCGTCAGCGTGATCTCGCGGATCGGTCCAAGCATCTTCCGCTGCAAAACCTCACGGATGCGATCGAGCGCGGCAATGTGACGTCCGTCAAGTCTTTGCTCGAGAGCGGCGCCGATCCCAACTGGGTGGTCATGCCCTGGGGAAAGAACAGCTTCGCGGCGTCCCTGTCGGGCGTGACCATGCTCAATCTTGCCATTCTCCGCGACCGATTGGATATCGCACGATTGCTGGTCGAGAAGGGTGCGGACGTCAATCGCGCCGACAGCAATGTCGGGGCTCTTCGACCTCTGCATTACGCCGCCGATAGCCGCGGAAACCGGCACGTTCCTTCCGCCTTCCTGGTCGCGCTCCTCCTGGCACATGGCGCCCTGGCCGATGCGCGGGACGCCGCGGGGGCCTCCGCTCTCCACGATGCTGTCTGGAGCAATGGAGACGCATCGGCGGCGGTGGCGACCCTGCTCATCAAAGGCGGCGCTGCCATCGACGCACATGACTTCGCCGGCTACTCGCCATTGGCCTATGCGGCAAAGTATGGCAGCGTTCCCGCTCTGGAGGCCCTCATCGCTGCAGGCGCAACACCTGACGGCAGAATCAGCGCCCCTACAGACCGCGATGGCAAATCCGCTTATAACCCGACACCGTGGGCGGTCGCCGCGACGCCGCTGATCCTGGCGGCGGCAGCGGGCCAGTCTCAGACGGTCACGGCACTGTTGCAACACAAAGTCGATATCAATGGCACGACGGCTGTAGGAGTTACGGCGCTGCGAATTGCAGTGGCGGGCGGAGATCCAAAGATGGTCGCGCTGCTCCTCGAGAACGGAGCAGATCTGCGCATAACAGCGCCGCAAGCCCCTGCACCCTTGAATTTGTCACTGGTGGCTCTGGCTCAGGAAGAGCATGAGCGGCAAAAAGCCGTGAACCCCAGTGGCCACTTGTACGTGCTGGATATACTCGCCGCACACGGGCTGCATTCGGACCCGGCGACAACGGTCAAGTACGCGATGGAAGAAGCCTATCTAAAATGTTGTTATGTACCTTTGAGTCACTGATGAAGACGTCATCGGCTCGCGGCTAGAGCTGCGAGAAAAGGCAACTGGAGTTTTGGCGCAATGCTGGATTGAAACTCTGAGACCGGCAGTTTCAGTATTTCACCACTGGCCGTTAGCGACCCGAAGGGCCCGATTGAAGCGGACCTGATCGAGGCCGTCTGCGACTCGATGGCCGCCAGTGCGATCCGGCTGTGGCATCCTTCCGTCGATGATTAATCGAACCCGCGGGCGACGGTGGTGGCTTGGAGCGATCGCCACGGCGCTGGTCGCAAGCCTGGCCACGCTGTTGCTGAGACCCGTCCTAGAGCGCGCGGTTCGTGTGCGGATTGAATCCGCGGTCGGGCGCCACCGCGCGGTTGCCCATATAGGGCTGGTACGCGTCGGTGTCTGGCCGTTGCTGCGACTGGAGGGAATCGATCTCGACCTCGGTCATGGAGAGCGCCTACATGCCGACATGATCACGGTCACGTGGCCCGGCCGCCTGCGACTCGCAATTCGCGCAGCCACTTTCGCAGGCCCGGAAGGGATCAGGGTCAGTTCGCCGTCCACCGCCTGGGACATGGCGGGCAATTTCGACGAGAACCTCCGGCTCACGCTGGTGGAGCCACAGGCGGGCCTGTCAATCCGCAAGCTGGCGGATCCGGTGGGCAGCACGTGGAACATCGAGGCACGTGGGCTCGACGTCGCCCGTCTGCTCGACGTGCGGCGCGACGCCCACCCGCTGCTCGATGGTGGCATCGCGGACGGCCGGGTGGATCTTCAGACCAGCACCGATGCGCTTCGTTTCCACGTGGACATGGGCGCGCGCGGCGTGCGAGTGGGTGCGCTGGCGGATACTGCCGCCGACGAGCCGCAGCTCGGCGATCCGACGGACGCAACCATACGATTCGATGGCGCCTGGAGGCGGACCGAGGGCACGATCGAGATCCCCGAGGTCCACGCGACGGTGGCCGGTGCGGCCCTGTCGGGGTCGATCGAACTGCGCGATCTCGACATCGATCCGGTTGTCGATCTCGCACTCGGCGTGCAGCATCTGGACTTTGCGCAATTGCTGGGTGCATCCGGGCTCGCGGTGCCCGAAAGCTTGGGGATTGCGCCCGGCGGCGGCGGTGACCTGGGCTCGGTTACGATCGACGTGCGCGTACGCGGACGCCCGGCGGACCCAGCGTCGCTCTCGGTAACCCAGAAGATCGACTTCAGGCCGCCACGCCAGATGCCGCCGGCGATCGCGCGCCTGCGCGGCGATTTCGTCTTCAGATCCGAAGACGGCCCCGGGCCGCACCGCCCGATCGACGTCTCGCTCGCGTCCCCCGACTTCATCGCCCTGCGCGACGTTCCGCCGCTGTTCGTGCGCACTCTGCTGCTTGCAGAAGACACAGGCTTCTACGGGCATCGCGGCATCGACCTACGCGAACTACCCGCCGCGCTGCTCACGAACTGGTCGCGAGGCGGCGCCGCGCGTGGCGCGTCGACAATCACCCAGCAGCTGGCCAAGAATCTGTTCCTGTCGCGCGACAAGCAGCTCGGACGCAAGCTGCAGGAACTGGCGATCACGTTCCTGCTCGAGTCGGCGCTCGGCAAGGATCGTATCCTCGAGATCTACCTGAACGTCATCGAATGGGGGCCGGACCTGCGTGGCCTGCGGCCCGCGGCCCACCGCTATTTCGGTCGCGAACCCCGAGAGCTGACGCCGGCCGAAATGGCATTTCTTGTCGCGATCATTCCCGGGCCGATCAAATACCAAAGCTCATTCGCGCATGGCACTCCGGGACCTGGGCTGCGCTCACTGATCGACGAGCTGCTGGCGAAACTTCGGTCGGTGCATGCGATCGGCGAGGAGGAATATCGGCAAGCCCTCGACGAACCCATTGTCGTTGCCGGCGGCGAGCCGCGCGGATGATCGTTATGGACGCCAGTCTTGTCCGTGTCGTACCGGCCAGGAGATCTGGCCGATTCGTATTCCACTGCAGCTTGCCGTTCGGTGTCGCGAACTCACCCTGTTCAACTTGGCCCTCGACAGCAAACTTCGAGCCTGGGACCTCGTCAACTTGAGAGTGCGGGATGTCTGCCATGGTCAGACCGTCGCATCGCGGACGATCGTGATGCAACAGAAGACGCAACGACCCGTCCAGTTCGAGATTTCTACCGTGGATCGTCACTGAGAGAAATTGCGCGCGCCGGGCATTGGCTGACGGCTTGCCGCACCGAATCCTCGAGTTCCGGTGGCACCCCGCCGACCAGCACGATGGCGTAGCCGTCGTCGTGTAGTTCAAACACCTCGGGGCAGAGCCCGAGGCAGACCCCGAAACCGGCGCATACGTTCGCGTTGACATGGACTTTCATGGTGAACCACCCGACACCGGGTCAAACTCCAAGTTGATGTGAGTCAATCCGCGCAATATAAAGGTTGGAAGATAACTGTAGCGTCGTGCGCCGGGCGAGCCGTGGACTTTCTCGGAGATGCGAATGTCGCTGGTCCGGTCAAACATCCGGTTGAGGCTGACGACTGTCTCCGCCCGCGCCAGGGGGGCGCCGGGACAAGCATGGCGGCCGCGGCCGAACGCCACATGCAACCGGGCGTTCGCCCTGTCTATTTGAAATTCTCCCGGGTTTTCGAACTTGCGGGAATCCCGGTTGGCGGCGCTGTTCGAGATATATAGGAAGGTGCCGGCCGGAATGTCGACGCCGCCGACTTTGGTCGGCCTTTTCGCCAATCGGAAGTCGCCTTTGACAGGGCCCTCTATCCGCAGGCATTCCTCGACAAAATTGGGGATGAGACTGCGATCCTTGCGAAGGCGTTGCTGGAGATCGGGGCGCTCGCCGACCACTTGGAAAGCGTAGCTGAGCAGTCGCACTGTGGTTTCCTGCCCAGCGGCGAACAGGTTGGCGGCAACCCGGGCGACATCGAGAGGCTCCGGCACCAAGCCATCGGGAAAGATGGCTGCCGCGAGCTTTGTGAGAATATCCCCTTTAGGGTTGCGACGACGGTCCTCGATATACGTCGAGAAGGTATCGTAAAGCCACGCCAGCGGCGAGTGCTCGACTTTGCCCTCATTCACGCCGCCTACCCCGGCCCCGCCACTCTCTTGTTCCTGGCGTATAAGTTTCTTCCGGAACTGCACTCGATCTTCGGGCGGCACGCCCAACAGATCGGAGACGACGAGCACGGCGAAAGGTTGGGCGTAGTCGCCCATGAACTCGCACTCGCCATGGGAAATGAAGCTGTCAATCTGCTGTTCGGCCAGCTTCCACATGAAGTCCTCATTTTCCTTGAGGCGCTTTGGGGTGATTAGAGCCATCAGCAGCGCCCGATGGGCAGTGTGCTTCGGCGGATCCAGCGTCGGAAGCTGATCGCTGAATGGCGTCTTGTCGCGGTAGGCTTCAATCAACTCGGAAATATCCTCGTCTTGGTGTCCCTCTAGGGGAATCGGGCAGCCCGCAAACGGTCCGGTCGTCGACATGCAGGAGGAGAAGCGATCGAGATCGTTGTAGACCTCGAGCGCTTCGTCGTAGCCTGTAACCATGACGATGCCCTGATGGGGCTCACGCAGGACGGGAGATTGCTCTCTCAGATAATCAAAATAGGAGTACGGATCGTTCACGAACCGGTCGCTACGGAAGAAATCGTACTTTTCAAACTCGTGATACTTATCGCTCATATTGTCTCCCGCTTACGAGCTTCTGCCCGCGGCGGAAGCGTTTACGACCAATAGCCAGCCAGGCGTGCCTGGGATCGTTCGGGGGACACGGGATGAGCGCCCCCGACATGCCCATTTTTCACGATCGGCCGAAAGCCCAGAGGGCATTGCTGGAAGTGTAGTTAAACAAGTGATGCGCTTCAAACGTCCTGTTATACCTGATTAGCCCGAATTTCATTGCCAGAAACCTGCCTGTGGCGCAGTCGGCAGTGGGCCGCGACCGGAAGTAGAGATCTCAACGGCGACACCCGGCCCAAAAGCCGCGCTTCGTTTGGACAAACTCGTCTCTAGAAAGCCGTCGCTCGGGACCAAGGTCCAATGTTATCTCAGCGAGATGGCAATCTAGGCTTCAGCAAGCCGCGTTCCGCGCGTCATCGTCAACGGCTCTCCACAGGGAAGATTCTCTATGAACCCTCAGTCCGGTCTTGGGCAGTTCCAGATCATCTTCAGCTCCTTCGCGCTCGCCAGCGCGCTGATGTCCGGGCAGGCTGCAGCCGACAGCATCAATGGGAGAGTCCTCGGTGGAGGCGCGCCAATTGCCGGTTCAACGGTGACGCTTTGGGCCGCGACGGCGGGCACGCCGGCGCAGCTCGGTCAGGCGAAGACGGACTCAAAGGGTCAATTCAGTCTGAGCACACCCGCAGCGCCCACAAAGGACGCGAGTCTTTATCTGGTGGCAAAGGGTGGCAAAGCCACCACGGATAAATCCGGCAACGAGAATCCCGGCATTGCGCTCTTGACGGTGGTCGGTAGCAACGCCCCAGCTCAAGTGACCATCAACGAGTTCACCACCATTGCCTCGGTTTGGACTCACAGCCAATTCATCGACGGAAGTTCGATTAAAGGCCATGCGCTTGGCTTGCGGATCGCCGCCGGCAACGTACCCAACTTGGTCGATCTAGAGACTGGCGGTTACGGCACCGCGATTCAAGCGGCATTCAACAGCACCCAGACACCGACCATGGCGAACTTTGCCACGTTGTCGGATGTGTTGGCAGGCTGCATAACCCGTGTGAAGCCAGACGCGTGCAATAGCCTGTTTGCCGCCGCAACCGGGTGGGACGGCAAAGCGCCCGCGGACACACTCACCGCGGCGATCTCAATCGCACACCACATGGCATACAAGCCCGAGCGCGTCTTCGCGCTGCTGGATGCGTTCTATCCGGTGCCCCAAGGCAAATCACTGCGCCTAACCCCTTACATGCCTTACCGAAGCGTTGCGCCGAGCGCGTGGGTACTCGGGCTCAAATTTACCGGCGGTGGGCTCAATGCGCCGGGCAAAATCATGTTCGATGCGAATGGCAACGCCTGGACCGGGGACAATTTCATCGTCGGTTTTCAGTCGCTGGATGCCTCGTGGACCGGCAACCTGTCCAAGATCGCGTCCAATGGCCAGCCGCTCTCGCCCATGACCAGCGGGTTTACCGGCGGTGGTGTCGAGGGCCCCGGATTCGGTATGGCGGTGGCGGCGGATGGCAAGGTGTGGGTGGATAGCACTGCCGGGAAGACGATTTCCCTCTTTGATAACAGCGGGAAGCCTATCTCGCCTCCGGAGGGCTACAACTTCGGGGGCAAGCTTGGACTGATGCAGGGAATCATCGTCGCACCGAACGGAGACGTGTGGGCGCTCGACTTCGGCAAGGACAATGTGGTGTACCTGCCGAAGGGCGACCCGAGCAAGGCAAGATTCTTCTGCGAGGCTCCCGCGGGTACCGCGAACAAGGATGGTCCATGCAAACTCAACGGACCGTTCCATCTGGCGATCGACCAGCAGGATCGAATCTGGATCACCAACGCGATTACCGATACCGTGACGCGATTCCCGGCCAGCGATCCCAGCAAGGTCGAGGTTTTCAAGGCCGGCGCGAGCGGCAAGGGCATGGCCATCGACAGCCAAGGCAACGCCTGGGTGACGAACACGGGAGGCGACAGCCTGCCGCTGACCCTGAAATTGCATATGCTGGAATTGAAGTTGGCCGGAAAAACATCCGAGATTGACGAGGTCGTTATCAACTTTTTGACCGAACATCCCGGGCAAGGAAGTGTCACGTGGCTGCGGCCGGATGGCACTCAAGGCCCCGGTTCCCCCTTCCATGGTGACGGGAGCCTTTGGGGTTCCTGGGGGGCTGCCATCGACGGCAATGATCAGGTGTGGATCTCGAATTTTGTGGGTCGGTCGATTACTCAGCTGTGTGGAGTACGGACTGAAACCTGCCCCCCTGGTTTGAAAACAGGCGATCCGATCTCGCCGCCCGGCGGGTATGTGGGGGGCGACATGCAGATGCTGACTGACATCGCTATCGACCCGGCGGGAAATGTCTGGGTTGCGAGTAATTGGCAAGACTACAAAACTTGTTTTCCGAACGCGCCTGAGGCTCTGTCAACCCGTTGCGGCGGAAATGGGTTGACTGTGTTCTACGGCATGGCCAAGCCCGTCCGCGCCCCTCAGATCGGACCGGCGCGTCCGTACTGAGGGTGTGGCCGTGAGTGGCCAACGTCATCTTATGCTGATGCCGCAAACCGGTTAGTTGTAGTCGACGGCAGCGGGGCGAGAGTTCCCTTTCAACGTGCTGTCGCAGTCGGCCAAACCGGGGCATTGACCGAACAATATTGCCTTGGCCAAAGCGGCCGCTCAAAATCCTGAAACAGCGTGGCTAGTCGGCGATGTTCATGGCGGCTAGCAGACCGCACTTCAAGAAAGCGAAATGGGCAATCAGTGGTTAAACATTCCGCTCGACGACTACGAAGGTCATATGTCCCTGCCAGAGGTCGGGCAGGCACAAATGATCGCGGAGCAACTCGGGCGCGCGCTGGAGCGATGGTCGCCCACAAGTATCGCAGTCCTAGGATGTGCTGGAGGGAACGGGCTCGATAAAATCCTGGGAAGAATGGTTGAGCGCGTCGTCGCCGTGGATGTGAATCCGCACTACATAGAACGAGCCCGAGCTCGGTATGCGCAGCGCTTACAGGGTCTCGAACTCGTTTGCGCCGATGTGGAATCGGAGTCGCTGATTTACGACCCGGTAGACCTCACATATGCGGCGCTGCTGTTTGAGTACGTTGGCGTGTTACCGGCCTTGAGGACGGTGAAGCGTAACTCTCGACCCAACGCAATCCTTACGACGGTATTGCAGCTTCCACACGTGGCAATTCCCGCGGTCTCACCGTCGCCTTACAAGTCGCTGGGAAGTCTGGCCTCCGTGCTGAAATTGGTGGCACCGGAGATACTGTGCGATGCAGCGGTGGATGTGGGGTTTGCGGCCACCGACTCCACTATCATCGAACTGTCTTCGGGAAAGAGGTTCTGTATTCAGAACTTTAAGGCGTGATTTGCGATATCCAGGCAGGTTGTCCATTTTTGCGGACATCCGCGCATTGCGACTGCGAGCATGCAACCCATCATGCCCTACAGGGAGGACAATGACTGGTCTCGCGCGGACGTCGTAGCGGCGTCAGCGCGTTTCGGTGCCGAGCGCGAGCCGATCGAATATCAACGAGGCGGCGGCGATTGCAGTCTCACCGTTGGTGAGACTCGATGTATGAACTCAGCGAGTAGGACTCGACTCGGATCCTGTCGCGGCAGGCCGCAGCAATGCTTTGCCTTTGAGGCTTATGAGCCTTCTCCTCGCGCTCATGGACAGGCTCCGATCATCCAGTATTTTCCGGGCCTCTTGATTGAACTTCGCCACCTCGGCATCGAATTCCTTTTCTGCTTGGGTTACGCCACGTTGCTTCTTCATCACCCGACTCCTTTGATGCCTAGCTAGAGGCTCTACAGTGCCGGCTAATTATCGTCGCGAATGTCTACGGCTCGAAATCAAGTCTTGTCATCTGTGACGCTGTCGAGCATTTCTCGGATCGAGTCCGTGACGCGCGCACGGCCTTTGGTTGCGCATAGCGTCGAGTGGCGCGGGCAGGAAGTCCCGAACGAGTCTCACCGTATCGGCGGTGTTGGCGTCGACAGCCCGAAGAGTGATGCCGAGCAGAGCGGGGACTCCAACGGCCTCGCTCACGAGGGGCGCCCGGCGAGGGAACCTGCCGAGGGTTTGGCGTGGATGGCAATTAGGCGTTAGTCCTTGTTGATCTACGTCCCGCGGCGAGTCACCATGGGGCGACTTTGGTTGACGATCACTTAGCCCCCACTCTCGTCTTGCTGCCAGGCCTGGATGGCACGGGCATACTGTTTCGCCGGTTTGCGACGGCACTCTCGGCGAGTTTCGACACGCAGATTGTCGCCTATCCGACGGATCGGCCTTTGGGGTATCCGGAGCTCGAGGCGTTGGTACGGGAGGCCGTGCCGATGGACCGGCCCTTTGTGGTGTTGGGCGAATCGTTCTCTGGGCCGATTGCGATTCGACTCGGAGCGGCACCGCCACCCGGGATGGTCGGCCTCATTCTCGGCGTGACATTCGCCAAGAACCCGTACCCGTCGCTCAGTTGGGCGGGGGCATTGGCGCGCAGCTTGCCACTTGACGCGCTACCTACATTGGGTCAAGGGACCCTTTCTTTGGGGATCGTCGTCGACGGAACGAGACCGCCTGCAGAGAGAGCTTGCCTCGGCGGTGGTCGGGAACGATGTCCTTCGGCATCGCGTGGCCTCGGTTCTGGCAGTCGATGAGACAACCTCACTCGCGCGTGTTCAGATGCCCACAGCGGTGCTGCACGCAACCGATGACCGAGTGGTGCCGCGTGCGGCGACTGAGCACATCATGCGTACCCTGCCGTCTGCGGAACTCGTCGAGATCCAGGGGCCGCATATGCTGCTGCAGATCCGGGCGGCTGAGTGCGCGGCGGCTGTACGGCGCTTTATGGAGACGCTGTCGCTCCGCGGCGCACTGGCGGAAGAAGGACCACCGCAACGGCGCCGCAATCTTATAGGTCAAGGGCGAGCTTGATCGGCTTCGGTCTTCGCCAGTCCATTGTTCGAGGCGTCGGGTTCGCCGACGCCTCGAGTGCGACCGGGCACCTTAGTGTGCAGCGATGTCGGCGGCAACCACCGATGCGATCACGCCGGTGGCAACTGCCGCGAGAACGTAGTTACCGTCCACCATCCGCCACTCGTATCCATGCGGAGGAGCGCGGAGATGGGCGTCGTGGTAATCCACATGCTCACCTCGCCGCCAATCCTCGTCCTGAATTTTGGCGCCTTTCTTCCAATCGTCATGACGGACGTAATGATGGTTGTCGCGCTCGTCCGCGTTGGCCGGCCTATTCACGCCGATAGAAGCAAGTGCGAACAAAAGTGAAGCAGCTAGGATGGCTTTCATCGAATGACTCCTCAGGTAAAACTCTGTGAGGCTGAGTCTTTCGTGGATGAGCCTCTCCCGCCAGGAAGCAAATGCCGCGGTCACCTGTAGGGGTAATCTTCCACCAAGAAGTTGCGGGGCAGGAGCGTAATTGTAAGAAGGTAAATCTGGCGGGGAGAATGCCGAGGGTGGGATTTTGTCGCCTTGGGAGGAACCCTGTTAGGATCGAAAGCCACGTTATCGGCCCAAGGTCGGTTAATTGTGCTTGATGCGAATGCGCCACCACTTGGTCGGGATCACCGCGTATTTTGCGCTGACCTGAGTGCGCGCCTGGGTGCGGGATCGCATTTGATTCTTTACGGCCCGCGCGGCTCCGGCAAATCAACTCTGATCAAAGTGATCAGGAATCATTACCAGGCGATCGGCACACCCTGCGGACTGGCGCCACAAACATCCGGCTTACCCGACATTATCGCAGCACTCCGCCAAGCCTATCCGGATACGAGGATCGACGGTATAGGCAAGCGAGCTGCAAGGGCTCGGCTTCGCTTGGCCGCCGATCATACTTCTGGCGTGTTGCTGCTCGATCATGCAACGGCCATGACTACGGCCATGCTCGGGTATTTGCGACGCCTACGCGGGGGCATTGCGGGCGCCTTGCTGGTCACCGACATTGACACGAGTCACGAGAGGGACCGTATGCGTGCGTGGCGCGCGGGAGCGCTTTCGATCCGGATCCCGCGAACGCCGAATCATGAGTTGCGTGCGGCGCTCTACCACATGCTCAATCACTCGCTTTACAAGGCGTTGCTATTCTTTGGGGCCGGCGCCGTCGAGGCGCAGACGGGCACGCGTGACATGGACCGCCTCGGCGGCCTGATCAAGTGGATGCCCTTGACCGCGCTCGTCTTTCTTGCCGGCACGCTGTCGATCGCCGCACTGCCGCCATTCAACGGCTTCGTCAGCGAGTGGCTGACGCTGCAAGCGATGTTGCGCTCGGCCGAATTGACCTCGATCGGCGCGAAAATCACCTTTGCTCTGTGCGGAGCCGGTCTCGCGCTCACCGCCGCGTTGGCGGTGACCTGCTTTGTTAAAGTATTTGCGATGAGCTTTCTGGGAATGCGGCGGAACCATGCAGAACTGCGGGTCATCGAGGCCGCCCCAGCGGCGCTTGTCTCCATGTCAATCGTCGCAGTCCTCTGCCTCGCGCTCGGTGTGTTGCCGACGTACCTGATCTCGATCCTCAACCCGGCATCGACGCAGTTGACGGGAGCCAGTGCGTCCGACGCGCTCGTGCCCCCATTTTTTGCATCGGCTCCAGGGCATGACGCCTTACCGAGGAACTTCGTCGGCGAATTCCACGATCTCGGCGCGCAGGTGGGCCAATCGTTCGTGCCCGGCCGTGGGCTGGTGGTATTGCATCGGGGTGGTACGGCGAACCCGGTGGTTTTCGCCATGTCCACTTCCTACATGCTGCTGGTTCTGTCCGGCTTGCTCCTTCTGACCTATCTCCTCATCCGGGTGTGGCTGACGCGCGCCCGGTCAGTGACGCGGCACACGCGCTGGGACGGCGGGGTGCGCCGATTGCTGCCGGAAATGACGTACACGGCAACGGGCTTTTCCAATCCGGTGCGGGTCATCTTTGAGGCGATATTCCGGCCGACGACGGTCGCGGATACGCGCGAGACGGTAGCAGAGCATTTCCGCATGGCCATCCGCCGCGAGAAAGAGCGTGTCTATGTCGTCGATCGACTCGTGTACCAGCCCATGAGGTCGGCGGCGCTGTGGCTCGCGCGTGCGCTGGCGGCGATGCACCACGGACGCATCAACGCCTACGTGACTTATGCCTTTGCGGCCCTACTGATCGCGCTTGCCGTACTGCCGATAACTTGATTGGAGTCACGCATTCGGTGTGGCACGCGCGCCGATGAACCGCTGTCAGAACCGACTATATGCCCAACTTAGCATGCGACCGTCGTCGTAAGGCATTACGCCGTGAAACTGACGGGGGTCGCCATCGAACACAAGCTTGAGAAATAAGCGGTCGCCTTCCCACAGCGGTAACTCATCCAACTTGTCGACGTCCGCCCACACCAGCACGCCTTCTGGGTTGCGCTCGAGCGGCACGCCGCTGAAGCGCGTAATGAGAAACAGGAAGCCGAACCAATCTTCTCCGCCTCTCCCGAATCCCGGCCAGCTGATGGTGCCGCGAAGGGTCAGATCGTGGCACTCGATGCCCGCCTCCTCCCTGATTTCACGGCGCATGCCCGCGCATACATCTTCGTTTGCCTCGAGTTTTCCGCCGAGGCCGTTGTATTTGCCAAGGTGAAGGTCATCGTGGCGCGAGTTGCGGTGAATCATGAGTACTCGCTTGCGGTCAGGCGAGAGTATGTACCCGAGAGTTGCGAGTATTGGCGTGTATGGCATGACGATGTATCGAGGCGAGATCCAGGCGCCGCATTGTAAACCGAGGGCGATACCGACCCTCATCGGTAGACTCTATCGAAGGGCGTGAGACGGTTAGCCGCAGTTAGCTATACTGGCCGCCTCAAGTTAGGAAGGCGTCGCCTATCGCAAGAGGGTCGGCCGGACATGCCAGTTGAAGATCTCCCAACGCTCGAATTCTTGAGCGGCATGCTGGACACTTTAGCGGCCGGGACCGTGCATCTACCTGCCTTTCCGCAGGTCGTGATCAAGGTGCAGGAGGCCTTCAAGGATCCGGACTATACGCCGCAGAAGATTGCGCGCGTCGTGGCAACCGAGCGTTCGCTCGCCGACCGGCTGCTTCAGATGGCAAATTCGACTGCTTTCAACGCGACGGGGAGGGTGATTATCGACCTGGGCGTTGCCATCAATCGCCTGGGTGCCCAGAAGGTCTACAGTGTCGCTCTCGGGCATGCCGTTGCGCATATGCGGCAGGAAGAATCACTGCGAGCCATCGGCCCACGGCTGGATGAGCTATGGTCCGAATCCGTCGCGGTCGCTCACTTTTCTGATGCGGTCGCCAAACGAAGTTCGCTCCCGTTTCCAGGCGCCTTTGCAGCGGGTCTGCTGCACGGCATCGGACGCTTCTACATTATGGTGCAGACTGTGAAGCAGGGTCCGTCGATTCAAGTTCCGCTAAATGCTGCGCTTGTAGATGCATGGCATCCGGCAATTGCAAAGGCCGTTCTCAAAAACTGGCAGATGGATGAGGCGGTTTGCGAAGCGGTCGGGGCGCAGGCGGAGCTTAACGCCGTACGACCCGGCCCCCCGACTCTGACCGATGTTTTGATCGCGAGCATTCGCCTGGCAGCGCGAATGCAGAATAGCTACGACACCGAGAGCCTGAATGCGGGTGGAGCCTTCGCGCGGCTTGCCCTAACGACTGAGGCATGTAAAAGCCTCATCGCTCAAGCCAGTGAGGAAACCAGAGCGCTGCACCGTGCCTTACGTCCTTAGTGAACGAACTTAGGCTAAGGCAACACGACTTTCAAGGCGTTCCGGGCACCATAATGCTGAGGTCGAGCGCCTGAGTTCTGCCCCAACGACAAAATCAATAGCTTGGCTTTCCGATGGTCTCGCGCAGCGGGCAGCGCGGGACTTTCGCGAGACCCGACAGAGCGCCCCGCCTGGTCCCCGAAGCAGCTAAGCTTGCGAGATGACCTCAGAGCTCGACGTTCTTGGCCTCGTCAGCGACCGGCTATCGGTGGCTGACGTGCCGTTTATGTTAACGGGGTCTTTCGCGCTAGCCTACTACGCGACGCCGCGAATGACGCGTGATCTCGACATTGTGGTGGCCCTCGATGAGCGCCACGTCGAGGCTCTAGTAGCTGCATTTGAATCGGATTTCTACATCGATGCGGACGCGGCGCGCAATGCGGTAGTGTCAGAACGAATGTTCAATCTCATGCATCTCGAAAGCGGGATAAAAGTCGATCTCATCGTACGCAAGTCCGCTGAATTCCGGCAGGTCGAGTTCGCGCGCCGCAAACCGATCGCAATCGCGAACGTTCGGACCTGGATTGTCAGCTCTGAAGACCTTATCCTGTCAAAGCTTGTGTGGGCGCTTGAATCCAATTCTGAGTTGCAGCGCCGTGATGTTCGGCAGCTCCTCGTTGGGTCCGTCGATGTCGACTATATTCGCAAATGGGCGCGACAATTGGGTGTCACGGCGTTGCTCGATGAGTTGCTGCAATGAACGATACTTCTGACGCAATTTCCAAGATCGTTTTGGAGCGTTATCGTTCAATGACGCCGGCGGAGCGCTGGCTGGCGGCGTCTTCTTTATTCGACACTGCGCGCGCAATTATCCAGGCCTCGCTGCCGAGCAGTCTTACCGTCGAACAACGCCGGCTAGCTGCCGTACGGCGACTCTACAACGGCGAGCTGCCCGAAAAGGCCTTGGTCGCCCATGCAAATTACACTGCGGCGAAGCGAGTTCTACGCATTCGACCCAAGCAGTGACAATGCCAAGGTCGAGGCTCGACCGCCTCGTAGATCCTGCACGTTCCAAGACGTGATTGTCGGCTCTTATTGCGCTTTTGTTCGCTTCGAGTTGGCGCGCAAAAATGCGCAGAAGGCCTTCTCGTCCATCGTGCCGGCAGCGAGTTCAAGGATGGCCTGCGCCGCCGCTTCCTCGCTCGCCCTGAAGCGGCAGCCATTAAGTTCGAGAAACAGTATGCCGACAACAAACCCTGTACGTTTATTGCCATCGACGAAAGGATGATTCTGCACAATGCCGGCTGCGTACTTCACCGCGAGCTCGACAACATCAGCACTCTCGTAGGTGAAATGGCTCTTCGGTCGGTCAAGCGCGGAGTGGAGCAGCGCTTCGTCACGCAAACCCGCCGCGCCTCCGTGTTCGACTAACTGCCGATCGTGGATCGCGAGCACGAGCTCGGCTTCGATCCAGATCGGCTTGCTCATTTCGATAGAACGTTGAGAGTGTTCCGATAGCGCGACATAATGTCCTCGGCCTTCTTCATCTTCTTTTGGAAAGCCGGATCGAAGGGCGTGAGGCGGTAAGTATTATTGGGACCCTCGATCAGGAAGACTTCTTCCCCCTCTTTGGTGTGGAGGCGATTGACCACCTCCTTGGGAAGCACTAGACCCAGGGAATTCCCAACTTTACGCACTTTGAGCGCAACCATACCGCACCTCGTAACCCGGTCTGCGCCGTCCGAAGCTCATCGGCGCTACAATTGTGGAGCATGTTACCACAATCGTAATAACGGGATGTGCGGGGGGTGCGGGCAAACCGGCCGGAACCTCGCGCGGGAGCCAGCAGAGCGTTCGCGCCGGCAATCGGGTTGCGAATCGCACATCCCAACCTTCTTTCGATATTGGGGCAACCTGATATCCGAGCAAATCTACGGAGTATCGAAGGCTCGGCGGTCACCTGCGTCCAAGCATACCAATCCGTCCCGTCTTACGGCCGCACTGCGGCCGGGATTAATTCAGAGGAGAGGCTTCAAAACCGCGCTACGAGTCGGTCTCTGATCAATAAGTCACCGTGACCGTGATGGTGTCGGTATAGGTGCCTGGTACTGCGGTTTGATTGGCGGCGCTGTCGGGGAGTTGCCCATAGACTTTGAATGTACTCGCAGTTGCCTTGCCTGCACCCGTGCCCGTCTGGGTCGCTGTCTTTCCCGTGCCGTCGCCCCATACGGTGGCGAAAGCTGCGGTTGTATAGAGGTTGTACTGCAATAGGTTGGCACCCGACGCGAGTAGGCGCTGAGTAAATCTATCGCCGGTCGTCGTGCCGGGGTTCAACGCAATTGTGTAGGCCGTGCTTTTCGTGCAGTTGACAGTGATCGTGCTGTTCGCGGCCAGCGCGCCGTTTCCCGGAGTGTAAGTGCCGAACCCCAGGGCGGTCGCCGACGTAGTGCAGTTCGGCTGGAGAGTTGCCGTCACCGCGAAAGTCGTAGTGATCTTGGGATTTGCGGCGTGCGTCAGGGCGGCCATCAACAATGTGGTCGCCGCCGCCGCCGCAAGCCAACCTTTGTGCATCGGGTATGCTCTATCTAAACGGATTGGAACTGGTTCAAAGTACCTTTACTGAAAGGCATTATGACAACGCCAGCCCGATCGGCCCGAGACCTGTGTCGCTCTTTCGATTTCTCGCCCTGGCGCGGCCGACAACCGCGCCTCAGCGCCCCGCCAGATACTCCACGGCCACCGCGCACGCGCGTTCCACCAGAAAGGGCGTGAGCTCGCGCGCGGTTTCCGTCCCCGGCCGCGTGTGCACCCATCCGAGGTAAGTGGTGCCGCGCGCGGCGAGAAACAGCGGGAGCCGTTCGAGCGCCTCATCCGATAGCGGGCGCTCACGCCGATAGCCGCGGATCAAGGCATCCCGCCCCGCGGGATAAACCGGGTCGGCGGCAATGAAATAAAGAGACGTCGCGAGCTCGAATAAATGCCAGCCGAATCCGGCATCGTCGAAATCGATCACGCACATCCGATCACCGTCGATGAGCACATTCTCCGGCACGAGATCGGCGTGGATGAGACCGTAGCGGTCGGACCCGGCGCCGTAGAGACCGAGGTCCTCGGTAATCGCAGCGCGCGCCTCGCAGAGGGTAGCGCGTTCACCCCGCGTGAGCGCCTCGAGTTCCCAGAACCGGCCCCAGAGCGGCCGCTCGCCCATGAGGCCGGCCGCGTCCCAGGAATGACGCCGGAAGCCGGGCGGCGGTGGCCAGGCCGAGGTCTGATTGTGCATGCGTGCGGCCAAAAGACCGATCTGCTCATATTGAGCGGCGACGGCCGCCTCGTCGCTGCCGACGCCGCTCTCGACCGAGCCGAGCTGATGCCCGTCGATCCATTCGAAAACATCGATCTGGCGCGTGCCCTCGACGCCGGGACAGGACACGATCTCGAACTCCCGCCCCACCCGGGAAGCAACCACCCGAGGCACGTCGATTCCGCCCGTCTCGAGCGCGCGGAGCCATGCGAATTCCGATTCCAGCTCGGAATCGGAGTGATAGCCGTCCCGATGCACTCTGAGGACGACTCGGCCGCCGCCGGCGAGCTCGATCCGGAAAACGGCGTTCTCGCGCACCTTGATGGGTGCGATGCCCGTCACCGGCAAATCCCAGCGCTCGAGCGCTGCGCGCGCGAGTGCCTGCATGCCCTCGAGAAAATCAGTCACAGCGAAGCGAGGACGTCGTCGAGCGTTTCGACCAAGAGATCCGCGTTCTCGGTCGAGAAGGTCATGGGTGGACGGATCTTGAGAATGTTGTCGTGGAGACCGATGCGGCTCAGGAGCACGCCGCGATCGCGCATGGCGTTCACCACGCGCTTCGTCTCCGTCGTCGCGGGTGCCTTGGATTCTTGATCGCGCACGAGGTCAATCGCGAAAAAGAGTCCCGAGCCCCGCACGTCCCCGATGAGGGCATGGCGTCGTCCGAGCTCGGCGAGGCCCCCACGCGTGTAGTCCCCCACTTCGCGCGCATTCGTCACCAGCTGCTCGCCCTCGAGCACGTCGAGCACCGCATTGGCGGCCGCGGCCGATACGGCGTTTCCGCCAAAGGTGTTGAAGTACATGTTGCGCTCTGTGAAAGGCCCGAGGAGATCCGGGCGAGTGATGACTGCAGCGACCGGATGTCCGTTGCCCATGGGCTTCCCGAGCGTCACGATGTCCGGGACGACACCGAGCTTTTGATGCCCCCAGAAGTGCGTGCCCAGCCGCCCGAAGCCCCCCTGCACCTCGTCGGCGATGAACAAGCCGCCGGCGGCGTGCACGTGAGCGAGCGCCTTTGTCATGAATCCTTCGGGCACCGAGGGCAACCCCTCCGACGAGAACGCCGTGCAGAAGATAAGCCCCGCGAAGCGAACGCCGGCCGACTCGAAGGACTCGATGGCGCGCTTGACGTCATCGGCATAGGCGCTCGCGAGGGCTTCATCGCTCCGCCCGGCACGATCCCGGTAGGGGTCCATCACAGGAACCGTGCGCACGTGCGGCCCGCGCTTGTCGGGAGGCGAGAAAATCGAGCTCACCTGCATCACCGCGGCGGTATTGCCGTGATACGCCCACTCGGTTGCGATGATGCCCTCACCGCCGCTCGAGTCGCGCGCGATGCGCAGCGCCAACTCGTTCGCCTCGCTCCCGGTGCAGCAGAACGCGGCCATGGAAAGCCGAGGATCGAACAGGGCGGTCAGACGCTCGGCGTACGCCACGATGTTCTCGTCGAGATAGCGCGTGTGCGTGTTCAGGGTCGCGGCTTGGCGGGCGATCGCCGCGACGACGCGCGGATGGCAGTGGCCGACATGCGGCACGTTATTGTAGGCGTCGAGATAGCGCTTACCCTGGGCGTCATAGAGCCAGACGCCTTCGCCGCGGACGAGATGCAGCGGCCTTTCGTAAAAGAGCGGTGAGTGGGGGCCCAGAACGCGATAGCGTCTTTCCAAGAGCGAGTCTGTTGGCATCGGTCCGACTCCTCCGGTCACTGTTCGCGGTAGAAGGCGTCGAGCACCACGGGGCTCTCCGGCAACGTCGATCCCCCGTCGACGACAATGGTCTGGCCGGTAATGTAGGCGGCCGCGTCGGAGGCGAGGAATAGCATGGCATTCGCGATGTCCACGGGATCGCCGAGCTTGCCGATCGGTATCTGCTTGGCCATCTCTGCGAGGGCTTCCGGTCCGCCGAGCGCTTGCATGGCCGCGGTCAGAATGTATCCGGGCTCGACGCCGTTGACGGTGATGTTCTGGCGCGCGTACTCGAGCGCCGCCGTTCGAATCAGCGCGTTCATGCCGCCTTTCGATGCGGCGTAATGCGCCGTCCCCGGCATGACAACGTTGGGACCCGTCACGGAGGAGGTGAACAAGAACCGTCCGCCGCCTTGTTTGCGCAGGTGCGGGAGCGACTCCTGGATCAGCCAGAACGCGGCCTTGAGGTTCACCGATAACGTGCGATCGAGTTCCTCGTCCGAGAGCGCCTCGATGGGAATGACGGGATATACCGCGGCATTGTGAATCACGATGTCGAGGCGGCCGAAGCGCTCCACGGTGGCGGCGACCATGCGATGAACCTCGCTGCGCCGTCCGATATCGGTTTGGTCGAGCCAAGCGGTGCCGCCCGCTTTGACGATTGAATCCGCAACCGCGCGGCCGTTCGCTTCGCTGCGCGTTGCAATCACGACTTTAGCCCCCGCGCCGGCGAAGAGTCGGGCGATACCTTCGCCGATCCCCTGGCCCGAGCCTGTGACGATGGCCACTTTTCCCGATAAATCAACGATCACTGCGTTACCCTCCGGGCGGACCCGAACCACAAGAATTGAGCGATGAGCACGATGAGGCCCGCGATGGCGATCTTGAGGGCGCGCACCTCGAGCTCATAGCACGACACCATGACCGAGACCGACAGGACCAGTGCGAGGACGGCGAGCGGCCTGCCTCCAATCGCCCGGTACGGCCGCGGCAGACCGGGCTCGCGCCAGCGCAGCGAGAGAAACGCCGCCAGCAGCAAGGCATGCGAGACACTGATCATGAAGATGAAGACCACCATGGCGCTGTTCGGCGCGAATGCCGCGGTCACGAGCGCGACGAGCGCCACCAAGAACACGGCGTTGGCGGGGGCCTGGCGCGCGTTGACGCGGCCGAAAGCCCGCGGCAGGAACCCGGCCTGCGCGAGATGATAGAACTGGCGCGAGCCTGCGTAAGCGAGTGAGAAGAAGGTGCCGAGGATGGCGATCAGAGCGCCTGCTCCGACGACGCGGGACATGATCCGGGCGCCGTCACGACCGGGATTGGTCATAATGGCTGCAAACAGCGGATCGTCGACTCCGGCCAGGCGGCTGGCGCCGGCGCCGCCGGTTGCGGTCAGCAGCACGCACAGTCCGATCACAAACGCGACGCCGATTGCCGTGACCAGAGCCTTGGGCATGTTGCGCGGCATGTCGCGCATCTCCGCTGCAGCATGGGCCGCTTGCTCGACGCCGAGGAACAGGAACAGGGCGAAGGGGATGCACCCGGCGGCGCCGGCGAGCCCGTGGGGCAACAGGCTCAATGCGCCATCGGGTGAGGCGCTCAATAGCTGTGCCGAATCGAAGACCGGCGCCATATACGCGCAGAACGCGACGAGAATGATCAAGGCGGCGAGACCCACAACGACCGTCAGTCCGACGGCCTCGCTCGCGCCGCGGAGCTGCGGACCCATGACCATGACCAGGATCGCGATCTTGATGGGCCACCCACCGTAGCCGAGCCACGCGGATACGTACGCCTCGCCGAACGAAATGGCGAGACCCGCACCGATCGCGAGCGCGATGGCGACCGAGGTCCCCGTCACATAAGCGGCCGCGGGACCCAGTGAGCGGCGTACATAGCCGTCGAATCCACCCGCGGCGGGCAGCGCTGCGGCGAGCTCCGCCAGGGTCTGGGTGAGGCACCAGAAAAGCAGCGCCATCGCGAGGGCCGCGATGAGCATGCCGCCCCAACCCCCCACACCAAGCCCGTAGTTCCAGCCGGCGACGTTGCCGGAGATCGCGATGGCAATTCCAAGCGCGGCGACCTGAAGCCAGTGCAGCGCACCGATTTTGAGCGTCGCAGGCGTTGGCAGCGCTGCCGTTCCGCTCGCGGGTTCGTCGCTCATGCTGGGGGAGTCCTGCGCGGGTGCGCTTAGTCGACCTGGGTCGAGTATCAAGAACAAGCCCATGCCTGTCAACTCGGCGCGTCTTCCCCAGACACCGCTATTCCAGGATACTCAGCACCCATGAAGAAAAAGAAAAACGACGTCCTGTTTCGCGCCCCGGGCATCGCCCGCCGCAAACGGCTCCTCGAGGCCGCTCGAGGCCTTCTGGGGACGCGCGATCTCGACCAGATCAGCCTGGCCGATGTCGCCCGAGCCGCACGCATCCCGAAGAGCTCGGCCTATCATTATTACGGCGACATCATGGACCTCTACGTGCAGCTGATCGCCGTGCTCGGCGAAGAGATGCTCGAAGACGTGAGCAGGCCGGTTCGCACCGGCGCGCGAGACTCCTGGAGCGACGTGGTCGCGGCGCTGGTGCGCCGCGGCGCCCACTACTTCGGACATCATCGCGCGGCACGCCAACTTCTCATCAGTCCAAAAACGCCGCCGGCGCTGAAGCTGCACGACCGGCAGAGCGACCGGCGGATCGCCCGGCTCTTCGAGGAGCAAATCGAGAGCCGATTCGTACTGCCGGCGCGCAAGGCCCGCACGGTGATTTTCTTTCGCGCGGTGGAAATCGCCGATCTCATGTTCAGCCTGTCCATGCTCGAGCACGGGGCCATCACGGCGTCCATGACGGATGAGGCGGTCAGGGCGGTGGTCGGCTATCTGCATGAGCACTTTCCGCAGACGCTGCCTCGACGCGCGGGGCTGGCGGTTGCGTCAAAGGCGTAGGTTTCGAAACGCATCGATCGATACTCGAGGTTAAAGGCATATGACTGAACATCGTCCTGGAAGGGCATCGCGGCGTCCAAAACTCGGACCCAACGCCGGCCTCATCGGCAAGCCGCGGTCGCGCCAGGCGCTCGCGACGCCGGCGGTGATTCTCGACCTCGACGGCTTCGAGCGGAATCTCATCACCATGGCGAGGCTGTGCAGGGAGGCCGGTCTCAATCTGCGCCCTCACGCCAAGACTCATAAGAGCGTTCAGGTCGCGAAATACCAGATCGCAGCCGGTGCCGTGGGCGTCTCAGTGGCCACCTTGCGCGAAGCCGCCGTCATGGTCGAAGCGGGCGTGCCGGGAGTTCTGCTGACGACGCCCGTCGTCGGCGCCGTCAAGATCGGCCTGCTGTGTGGTCTCGTCGGCAAGAGCCGGGGGTTCATGGTCGCCGTCGATAACCCGGCGAACGTGGCCGCGCTCGAGGCGGCGCTCAAGCGCCATGGCAAGAAGCTCGCGGTGCTCGTGGACGTCGATATCGGCATGCACCGAACCGGGGTGCCCGACGCCGCCGGCGTGCTCAAGCTCGTGCGCCGCGTGGAAGCCTCGACGGTGTTGGAATTCGCAGGCATCCAGTCCTATTCGGGCAGGGTGCAGCACATCACCCGGGTCGCCGACCGAGCCCGCGTCTACGGCCGGCAACTGAGACAGCTCGAGAGGGTCTTGGACACACTCACCGGGGCCGGGTACATCCCCGGGATCGTGTCGGGAGGCGGCACCGGGACTTTCGACATCGATCGGCGCGCGGGGCTGTTCACGGAATGTCAGTGCGGCTCCTATGCCTTCATGGACATCGAGTATGAGGATGTGCAGCTCTTTGCGCGCGGACCGAACCCCTTCAAGACCGCCCTGTTCGTTCAGTGCATGGTCGTGAGCAATAACGTCCGCGGCGAGCCGACGATCGACGGCGGCTTCAAGTGCTTCTCCATGGACGGCCCCATCCCGAGGCCCGCGGCGGGCGCTCCGCGGGGCGCGGCCTATCGGTTCTACGGAGACGAGTTCGGCAAGATCATGCTCGCACGCAAGAACGGCAACCTGAAACTCGGAGCGAAGATCGAGCTCGTGACCCCGCACTGCGACCCCACCATCAATCTGCATGATTTCTATCATTGCGTGCGTGGCGATCGGTTGGTGGACATCTGGCCAGTCGACGCGCGCGGATCGCTGTAGACGCCGATGCGCCTCTACCGCTACATCGTTCCCGGTCTCGTCATCCAGGCCGTCTTGGTCGGCGGCGGCTATGCGACGGGCCGCGAATTGGTCGAGTTTTTCCTGGCGAGGGGGCCGCGCACGGCATTGGCGGGCCTCGCGCTGACGGCCTTGTGGTTCAGCGCGGGATCGATGGTCGCCTTCGAGCTCGCGCGCCGTTACCGGGCCTTCGACTACAAAAGCTTCTGCCGCATCTTTCTCGGCCGGTTCTGGGTGCTGTTCGAGATCGGCTACTACGCATTGCTGCTGCTCGTGCTGTCGGTGTTGTCCGCAGCTTCCGGGAAGCTTCTGGCGCAACTCCTCGGCTTGCCGGAGCTCCTCGACTCGATCTTGTTCATGGCGCTGGTGGCATTCGTTGTCTTCTTCGGCAACAAAGTGATCGAGAAGGTCATATCGGCGTGGTCGATCGTGTTCTACGCCACGTATGGATCGATGTTCGCCCTGGTTGTCTGGAAATTCAGCCCGCAATTGCACATCGCGCTCGGCTCCGCACCCCTGGATTGGCCGGCGGCGGTACGCGACAGCTTCAGCTACCTGGGGTACAACGTGGTCATCGTACCGATCCTCATCTTCGTCGCACGCAATTTTCAATCACGGACGCAGGCGTTCGCCGCGGGCGCGATCGCCGGGCCTCTCATCCTCCTGCCGGGGTTTGCCTCGCTCCTCGCGCTGGCCGCCTTCTACCCAGGAATTCTCAGCGAGCCGCTGCCGATTTTCGTCGTGCTCACGCGGATCGCGAACCCGACGCTCTCCCTGTGCGTGCAGATCGTGATCCTCGGCGCTTTCATCAAAACCGGGGTAGGCTTGTTGCACGGGCTGAATGAGCGCGTGGCCCGGGCCGCTTCCGACCGCGGCGTCACGCTGCCACAGTTGTGGAGACCGGCGCTGGCGATCATCATCATGGTCATTGCCGTGTTCGTGGCTTCTTCGGTCGGCATCATCAACTTGATCGGCCAAGGTTACCGATACAGCTCTTATTTCTTCCTGCTGATCTTCTTCTTCCCCTTGATGGTGCGGGGACTTTGGCTGATCGTCGGCGCCGCGCCACGTGCCGCCGCGGCGACGCAATCGTGAGCGGTCAGCAGCCGTCTTGCTCTTGCTGGCCTCGGTTTGCGTTCGCGCTGCTGCTCGCCGCCGGTCTCGCGGCGGCGTCCGGTCGCGCATGGGCATCCGATGAGGTGATGCCGGAGCGGGACTTCACGCTGCTGCTCGAGAAAAAGGTGGTCGACATCCGCATGCGCGACGGCGTGACGCTGCACACCGAGGTTTACACCCCGAAGACCCAGTCGGGAGCGCTCCCCATCATCTACGAGCGGACGCCCTATGGGTTGCACCCGGATTCGCACGGATACTCCTCGCACCTGCGGATGTATCCGGAGCTCATTGCGGACGGCTACATATTCGCGCTGCAGGACTCACGCGGGCGTGGCGATTCCGGCGGTGAATTCGTGACCGGCGGACCCATGCGTGACAAATCGCAGCCGCGCGCGACCGACCCTTCCACGGACGCCTACGACTCGATCGATTGGCTGGTGAAAAACATCCCAGGCAACAACGGCAAAGTGGGGACGCTGGGGATTTCCTACGGCGGATTCCTGGTGACCCGAGCGCTGGTCGATCCGCACCCGGCACTCAAGGCGGCTTCCCCGCAGGCGACCTGCGTCGACATGTTCGTCGGGGATGACTGGCACCACAACGGCGCCTTCCGCTTGAGCTACAGTTTCGATTGGATCGCGGCGATGGAGGCGGAGCGGGCGCCCGGCGGCGGATCCGCATTGTCATCGCTCACGCGCCACGACAGCTATGAGCAATTTCTGGCGCTCGGCCCGCTGTCGAACGTCAACAAATTGTTGTTCCACGGCAGCGCGCCGAGCTGGAATGCGTTCGCTCAACATCCGAACCTGGACGACTTCTGGACCAAAGAGATGTGCGGCGTGCTGCCGTATGTTCAGCCGGTGAAGGTTCCGACGCTGCTGGTGGCGGGCTACTTCGACGCGGAGGATTTCTACGGGCCGCTCGAGCTCTATAAGAAGTTCGAGAGCGAGGATCCGAAGCACCTGGTCCGCCTGGTGATGGGACCCTGGTACCACGGCAGCTGGAGCAGAAGCCCCGACGGGCGTTTGATCGGCAAAATCGATTTCGGCCAGGACACCTCGCGGTGGTTTCGCGATCACGTCCAGGCACCTTGGTTCGCGTACTGGTTGAAGGGCAGGGGGTCGATCGATTTGCCCCCGGTGCTGGCCTTCAGAACGGGCGAGAATCGATGGGAACGCTACGACTCCTGGCCGCCTCTGCCGGTGCATGAGCGGAAACTGTTCCTGCGTGCCGGGGGAGAGCTCTCGTTCGATGCACCCGCTGGGGTCGGTGGAGACGCACAACATGATGATTACACGTCGGATCCTGCGAAGCCGGTGCCCTATTTTCCTCGCCCCATTACCGATGATGACTGGCCGAAGTGGCAAGCCGCCGACCAACGCTTCGTCGACGGACGTCCCGATGTGCTCACGTACGAGAGCGAGCCGCTGAAAGAAGACCTCACCGTATCGGGCAACCCCGTCGCGCATCTGTTTGCCGCGAGCTCGGGCTCGGACAGCGACTGGGTGGTCAAGCTCATCGACGTATATCCGGAGAATGATCAGCCCGATCCGAGCGTGAGGGGCTTTCAGCTCATGCTCGCGGGCGAGGTGCTACGCGCGCGTTACCGCAACAGCTTCGAGAAGCCCGAGGCGCTGGTCCCGGGCGAGATCTACGCCTATGACATTGCGCTGCGTGACCGGAACCACACCTTCAAAGTGGGCCACCGGATCATGGTGCAAATTCAGAGCACGTGGTTTCCGGTGATCGATCGCAATCCCCAGCGCTATGTGCCCAGCATCTACGAGGCCGTCGAGTCGGATTTCCGCCCGGCGGTGCAGAGCATCTATCGGTCGGCGCAATACCCCTCGTATATCGCTCTGCCGGTCAACACGCGACCGGCAGAGCTTTTCCCTTAAGGCGCTTCCTCAATAACGAACTTGGAAGTCGAGGCCGATGGTGCGCGGCTGAGTCGTCACGCCGCGGTTGAGGGTCGGGATGTTGACCGTCTGTGCCACGCTGTTGGTCAAGATCGCCAACTTGTTGGTCAAGTTGTCGCAGAACAGATAGGCCGCGAACCGGTCGGAGACGAGGCCCGCTCGCGCCTTCATTAACGAGTATCCGCCCAAATCATTGCGTGTGTAGGTGATGTCCTGCATCGGTCCCACGTAAGTGTAGGTGCCTCGGGTGGTGAACGTGTAAATCGACGATATGGGCATCGAGTAGGCGACGGAGGTATTCGCCGTCAAGTCCGGTACATCCGAGAGCTTCTGGCCCTTGATGGTGTTGGTCGCTTGGACGGTGTCGTTGAATGTCGCATGCGTGTAGCCGAGGTCCTGGGTGACGGTCCATGACGGCGACAGACTTGCGGCAATCTCGAGTTCGGACCCATAGACGGTGGCCGAGCCGGCATTCGACGTGAAGCCGAAGCCGCAGGCTGGGTCCACGAGCTGCTGCACATTGGTCCAGGACTCGTAGTAGAAGGCGCTGTTGATCTGGAACCTGTTCCCCAGCGTGCGCGCCTTTTCCCCGACCTCGTAGCTCCAAACATTGTCCGGGTTGAATTGACTCGGCGCGGAGCTGAGTCCGAGCGACTGGAGATTCCCCGGCCCGGTCAGACACTGGGCCGGCCCTGTGAGAGGCACGGGCGTGTTGGGCCCACCCGGGCGAAAGCCTTTCGCCGCGGTGGTGTAGACGAGCACATCGTCGGTCGCGTTGTACGCCAGATTCACCTTGGGATTGAAGCCCTTGTTGTTCGCGCTGCCGAATTGCAGCACGGTGCCCGGCCCCCCAGCGCTCGAAGCAAGACCGCTGTTGATCGTCTCCTCCGTGCTCGAGTAGCGGTAATAGCGCAGACCCAAGGTGGCCTTGAGTTGATCGGTCAACTTGTAGGAGGTCTCCCCGAACAGCGCGCGCTGCGTGATCTCGATGGGCTCACCGATGTTGATCAGGTTCGTGGTGCCGAAAAACGGCTCGAGGCCTTCGTATACGGATGTGGAGGTCGTATTGGAATTGAACTTGCTGTAGAAAAAGCCGCCGAGCCACTGGAATCGTCCGTCGCCGTTCGATGCAACTCGAATCTCCTGGCTGAACTGATCCGTGAAGTCGGTCTCTTCCTGAGACCCCCCGCCGATGCCGTCCGGCGGATAGAAGCTCGGCAACCCGAACAGAAACTGCATGGTTTCCGAGATATCCTGCGTTTGCTCATCGTGCCGATTCCACTTCGCGGTGGCCGATGTCACGTCGGCGCCGCTGAAATGGTACTTGGCGGTCAACGCATAGAGCGTGAAGTTGTCCTCCAACGGCTCGGCAATGTCGAAGGGCTGATAATGGGCGTACACGTTGCCCGGCGGATTGTCGATGGTGTAGGGTCCGCCCGTGGAAATCTTCTGGTGCAAGACGCTGGGCTGAAGCGTCAGGTCATCGCCGAGTTTCAGCAACACGCTGACGCGCCCACCCTCGAGCTCTTCCCAATTCACGTCGGAGTACCTGGCCTGGACCGGCGCGGCCAGAACATCGCCGCGCGTCGTGCCGCCGTTGGTCTCCAAAGGAAACGGATCCAGCACGATTCGGTCGATCCAGCCGGAGGTGTACTTGTACGTCCCGACGAAGCGGATCGCCGCCACGTCTTGGGCAATCGGCAAATTGAGCATCGCGCTGCCGCCGTAATTGAAGCCACCCCCGTCAGTTCCGGACTCCTTGGTCTGGGCGGTGACCGCAACCGTGTTGAGCTGCGGCGCATTCGTGACCAACTTGATCGTGCCTCCCATGGAACCGGCACCGTAGAGCGTTCCTTGGGGTCCGCGCAGGATTTCGACGCGGTTCAGGTCATAGAGATCCGGATCGATGACCACTTTTCCCTGTGCGGCCTGCGCGGGCGCCGTGAGGGGCGCATCGTCCAGATAGAAGCCGACCGTCGGCGAGAAGCCACCGGTCGCCGTGAGCCCTCGAATCTCGTACTCGGTCTGGCCGGGGCCGCTGGTCTTCATGGACACGCCCGGCGTCTCGGCAGCGATCTGTGTGAGGTCGGATAAGCCTTGCGCCTGGATATCGGCTTCTGAAATCGCGGTCATGCTGATCGGCGTCTTCTGCACGGTCGATTCGCGCTTCTCGGCGGTGACCACGATTTCCTCGAGCACGCCTTGGTCGTTGGCCGAGCTTTCCGATCCTGCCTGTGCGAGCACCGGCTGTGCGCCCAGCAAGAGCGCAAATGTTGCGAACGAACCTGCAAATCTCATGTTGATCACCGTCACATCATCTCCCAGTCGTTTACTTGTGTTGGTCTCGCGGCGGGCGGGCTGGTCGCTCGCCCAGCCGCGCCTCGATCGGAGCCGCGCGTTGGTGCATCGGCTCTAGCGTCGCCGCCTCAGCGTATGCGACGGCTTCTCGCCGAAGATTCTCTGATAGTTGGCGGCGAAACGGCCGAGATGAAAGAAGCCCCAGCGCTGTGCGATGAGCGTCACGTCGTCCGTATCCTCGCCCTCGAGGAGTTCTTTGCGGATGGCCTGCATGCGAATGGCCCGCAGGCAGGCCATGGGCGAGCTGCCCTTGAACCGCCTGAAACCCTCGTAGAGTGCGCGCCCGCTCACCCCCGCGACCGCGGTCAGATCCTCGATGGTGATGTGCTCGCGTGCGTTCGCCGCCATGTACTGGTAGGCCTTCGCGACGTGCTTGGGGCAGACCGAGCCCTCCGCCGCCTGCAGCGCATCGCTATAGGAATGCCTCGCACCGCAAAGGATCAGCGTGAGCAGCGTATGCTCGATCTGGGTGCACACGAACCTTGATTGTGCGACTGCATCGCTCCGTGCGAGCTCCGAGGCGAGATCGAAGACGAGTCTCTGGAAGCTCGCGCCCAGTCCCATGGTAAGGTCGAAGACGGCGGGGAAGTCCAACGGTCGCTCGATCGGTTGATACAGGAGCGCGCTCAAGTGGCTCTCGAGCGCCTTGCGGTCGATCTTGAGCATGAGCTGGCGGCAATGCGCCTTCCAGGTCGTCGACAGCTCCTGGCTCGGTGCAACAATGGCCGCGGCGCCCGGACGGATGTGAAATTGACGCCCGCCGGCGCGGATCCAGGCCTCGCCCCCGAGCGGGATGTGCACCAGATAGAAGGTCTCGAACTCCCGCGGGCGTATGTCGACTTCGGCGCCGTATTGCAGATAGTTGATCGAAATGTTGAAGAGTTGCGCCTGGGCGTAGCGGACATCGAGAAGCGTGCCGTCATTGCGGCGGGAAATGCTGTGGGAGCAGTATTGCCGCGTGAGAATCTCGCGCGCCTCGTCCAGATCCGTGGTTGCCAGCGTCCTGCCTCTCAGCTGTACCACTTGGTCCATTAAACGACCTTCTAAATCGGAAGTAGTCTTATATAACACGATATCTCCGTTGCAGACCCACCGGCCGGCATAAAAGCCGCGCTGGGCGGCTAGTGTAATCGACAATTCGGATAGTAAACTTCGGTCGAGTAACGAAAACTGCCGACTTGCGGGCAATCGAGTCCGCGAAAGAGGATGCTGTATGGCTGCCGAGGACTCGCAGGATCCGCCGGACCGGGCCGCGATCGACGCCGCCTACGATCCGGAACGCCGCGCGGGTCCCCGGGGCCCCTACATCGAGCGCTACGTTCGCGAGAGTGAGGCGGCGCGCAAATTGCTCGACGGCCGCCTCGATGTCCCGTACGGGACGAATCCCCGCGAAAGCCTGGATATCTTTCCCTCGCGACGCCCGGGTTCGCCCGTGGTTATGTTCATTCACGGCGGCTATTGGCGCGCACTCTCGTGCAAGGAGTTCAGTTTCGTGGCTCGGGGCCTCGTGCCGCACGACATCACGGTCGGTGTCTTGAACTACGGTCTCTGTCCGCAGGTCACCATCGCCGACATTACTCGTCAGAGTCACGCGGCCGCCGTGTTCCTCGCAAGGAACGCGAGCCGCTGGGCGGGTGATCCCGACCGAATCTTCGTCATCGGCCACTCGGCGGGCGGCCAGCAAGTGGGCATGCTGCTCTCGCACATCGAGGAGCCCGGATCCCCAACGAGCGGCGGACCTGCCGTGATCAAAGGTGGCATCACGATCAGCGGGCTTTTCGACTTGAGGCCCCTGCGGCATTCGTGGCTGCAGCCGACCCTCAAGCTCACCGAGGAGGCGGCCGTGGATCAAAGTCCGCTGCTGAAGGTTCCGAGCCGCTCGGCTCCTGCGCTCGTGCTCGTGGGGGGAGAGGAGTCGCCCGCGTTCATCGACCAATCGCTCGCCTATCACACAGTCCGGACGCAGGCGCGGCTGCAGAGCGAGTACCGCGTCCTTGCGGGGCTAAACCATTATCAAACCGTCGAGCCGCTCCTCGATCCGGAGAGCTCTCTCACGGCGGGCATTGTGGCGTTCGTCGGCTGCTAGACCCAGGCCTGAATGGTGTAGTCGAAAGGTGCCTGTGCATTCATCAGGTCGACTCTTTGCAGCTCGATCCGGAAGTCGCCGGCGTGCCGACGAAGGGTGTGGCGGTACGTTCCGGCGAAGGTTCGCAGCGTGTCGCGCCGCAGCTCCTGCACCTGAAAGCGCGACCGCACGTGCAGCTTTGTATCTGCGGCCTCGTCTATGACGACGTTACCGACCAAGTGGCTGGTCTCCCAGAGCGGCGCCTGCGACCAGGCGTTCGGGTGGATGATCCGCCCCATGCGCACCGTCATGAGCTCTTTATCCTCCGCAAAGATCGATGGCGAATCGAGCCATTCAGTTTGCTCGGGACGCGCCGGCATCCAGTAGACGCCTTCATCGGCGAACAGATCGATGTAGGCCTGCCAGTTCTTGGTGTCGAGGAGTTCCGACTGATAGAACAGGAACTGCTCGACTTGAGCCTGCAGATCCGTCTCGATCGAGACCCCGCTGCGCGGGGGCAGCGGTTGCGCACGATAGCGTGCGCGCGGCGAATGGTCCGATGCCAACGCCTGAGCGCCGGTGTCGGCCTCGGGCTTACCGCTGAAGATCACCACATCCTCGAGCAGCCGGTTCTTCAACGGGTCGCTCATGGGGTTACTGCCATGTATTTGGCCCAGGCGGCGAACTGGTTGCGCATCACCACCTCGGAGGTTCCGTTGTTCGAGTAGACGATGTCGCCCTCGCAACTGTCCTGACCGAAGTTGCGGTGGAAGCTGACCCATTCACCGCCCTTCGATTGCAATCCCCACTGGCCTTTGGTCCAGTTCTCGAGATCATCGGCGTTGATCATGGTCGCGGGCGAGTTCACGAGATTGAAGTACCAGAGCGAGCGGCGATAGATTGCAGGCGAAACGCCTTTCAGACGAAAGTGCCAGATCTCCGACAAGGTCTTGCCCGGCGACAGGGGCCGGAGGCAGCGTAATTGCTGCAGGGGCGACTGCACCGAGAGATACGGGTAAATGAGCACATGATGAATGCTGCGGCCGAGATATTGCTCCGCGCGTTCGGCACCGTAAGCGCGATACATCGCCTCGGTGTATTCCTGCGTGTCGGGGTCTGCGGGGCGCAGCCCCATGTAGCCCTTCAAGATTCCATGGCCGCGCGGAAAGTTCACGGTTTGCACGGAGTCCCATTGATCGAACGATGAGGCGAAGGTCGAAAGGTAGTGATAGTAGAGCGGCGGCTCCTTGCCCTCGGCCTTCAGAGCGCGTTCCACCTTGCTCGCCGCGACTCCGGTCGACTGGTGCGTGACCGAGGGGTGCAGCGCATCGAGCTGATTCTCCATGAAAAACTTCCAGTTCGAGTGCTGCACGACGCGGTGACAAACGGGCACCACCTCGACCTCGCCTTCCGGAGAGCGGTCGCACATGTCGTCGAACGCGATGCGCGCATCTCCGAGGAATTCCGCGAGGGTCGGCCCGTCGCTCGCGAGGCTGGCGAACACAAAACCGCGATAAGAGTCCACCCGCGCGGCGCGCTTCACGGAGCAATCGGGGTTCGCGGCCGTCATGCGGGTGCCATCGTAACCGTGGGGCAGCGGAATGCCTCGAATGGCGCCGTCGAGATGAAAGCTCCACGCGTGATAGGAGCAGACAAAACTCGATCCCGTGTTGCCCGACACCGCCCCGCACAGCTCGACGCCGCGGTGCGGACAGCGATTGTAGAGTACGTGGATGCGCCGCTCCCGGTCCCGCACCATGATCATCGGCTGCCGTCCGATCTGCACGGTGTGATAGTCACCCGGCGCCTTAACCTGCGATTCGTGACCGCAATATACCCACACCGTCTCGAAGATCTGCTCGATTTCCCGGTCAAAGATCTCCTGATCCGTGTACACCGTGCGGTGAACGCGATCCGGCTCAATCAATTCGGCGATCGGCCGCATTCCCACTCCTCATATCCACTGGTCCGCTCATCGCGATCATGGGCTCGAGGAGCGGACGACGCTATCCGGCGAGTGCATCCATCGGACGATTCTTGCGCCTTTTCCATCCGATTGCGAGGGCTCCGGAATCGCTTCCGTTCGCGACGTGCGATAATTTCAGCAGCATGAGCACGCATTTCGACGAGGATTCGGTGTCGGCGCTATTCGAGAAGGCCTCGGCGGCGTTCGCGAACCGGGATTTTCTGCACATCCCCTTGGCGGCATGCCGTGACTACTCGCCCGTCGCCGCGACCGTCACTTATGCCGGCGCTCGCATCCGAATGGCGGACCTGGCCGCTCGCTTGCGGGCGGCGGGATATGGCCCCGGCCATCGGGTCGCGGTCGCGCTCGACAATCGGCCGGAGTTCTTTCTCTACTTTCTGGCGCTGAACTCCATCGGCGCGAGCATCGTGCCGGTCAATGCGGGGATGAGCGTTGCAGAAATGTCCCACCTGCTCGGACACTCGGATGCCTGCCTGGCGGTGACCCATCGTGGCCACGCGGCGCAGGTGCGCGCCGCGCTGGCAGCGGGGGTCGCGCTGTGGATTGCAGAAGAAGAGGAGGGGCGTCTTCCGCCTGCAACGGCGGCGCCTTGCGCGAGTCCCGGTGAGGCGGCGCTTCTATATACGTCCGGCAGCACCGGCATGCCCAAGGCCTGCATCCTCTCGAACGAATACTTCATGGAGATCGGACGCCTTTACACGGGGCTCGGCGGCTATTGCCGCTTCCAGACCGGCGACCGGCTTGCCACGCCGCTTCCGGTGACCCACATGAACGCGCTCGCGGTTTCGTTCATGGCCATGCTCATGACGGGCGGCTGCCTGGTACAGCTCGATCGATTTCATCCGTCGACGTGGTGGGAATCGCTTCGCGACGCCCGCGCAACGGCCTTTCATTATCTCGGCGTCATGCCTGCGATGCTGCTAAAAGCTGCGCCATCTGCCACCGACGATTGCCGCGGTACGCTGCGCTTCGGCTTCGGCGCCGGGGTCGACCCGCGTCACCATGCGGCCTTCGAGCAGCGATTCGGCGTGCCGTTGATCGAGGCCTGGGCGATGACAGAAACCGGGGCGGGCGCCTGGATCACCGCCAACATTGAACCCCGCCATGTTGGGCAGCGTTGCTTCGGCAAGCCCTCACCGGGCTTGGCCTATCGCATCCTCGATGATGCGCACAACGACACCGAGCCGGGAATTGCGGGGGAGCTGCTGGTCCGGCGCGAGGGTGAGGCGGCACGGCGCGGCTTCTTCTCCGGATACTACAAGGACGAAGCGGCTACGGAGCAGGCGTGGGCGGGCGGCTGGTTCCACACCGGAGACCTCGTACGGCAGGGCGAGGACGGCTGCCTGTTCTTCGTCGATCGTTCGAAAAACATCATTCGCCGCAGCGGCGAGAACATTGCGGCCGTCGAAGTCGAAAGCGCGCTGCAAACGCATCCCGATGTGCTCGCATCGGCGGTCTGCCCGGTGCCGGACGAGGTTCGCGGCGAAGAGGTTTTCGCATTCGTGGTGCTGCGTCCGGGCCGGGCGGCCTCCGTGGAGAGCGCGGCCGATCTGCAGGCTCATTGCCGTCAGGCGCTCGCCTATTACAAGTCGCCGGGATACATCGGCTTTTGTACGGCCTTGCCGCAGACTGCCTCGCAGAAGCTCGCGCGGGCGCACATCAAGCAATTGGGTGCGAGCGCCGTGGCGAGCGGCGCGGCCTGCGACCTGCGCCATTTGAAGCGACGCTAGGCCCTGAACCCCGACGCTGAGCATTGGTACGGCTCGATAGTTTAGGATTAAACTGTCTGCCGTGGCACAGGCTCGAGAAAAATTATCGGTCTCCGCCGGCGGCTCGCGGGATTACTTCGATCTGGCGCTCGTCGCGCCGGTGACCGTACCGTATGTCCGCTACTCGATCCGCAGCGCGCACTGGTTCGTCGCGCAGGCCCTCGCACGCCTGTTGAAGGCGTCCAAGCTCGACAAGTCCGACATCGACGGCCTGAGCGTGGGAAGCTTCTCACTCGCGCCGGATACTGCGATCGGCCTCACTCAGCACCTCGGTCTCACGGTGCGATGGCTCGATCACATTCCCCTCGGGGGTGCGTGCGGAGTCGTCGCGCTGCGGCGAGCGTTGCGCGCCGTTCAGGCGGGCGATGCCGACGTGGTCGCTTGCATCGGCGCCGACACGAACCACGTCGATTCCTTTCGGCAAAGTCTCGGCAGCTTCAGTGTGTTCGCGCGCGATGCGGTGTTCCCCTATGGCTCGGGCGGCCCCAACGCGAGCTTCGCCTTCCTGACTTCCTATTACATGCGAAATTTCGGCGCGACGCGTGAGGACTTCGGCAAGCTGTGCGTCGCTCAGCGCGACAACGCGCTGGGCTACCCGCACGCCCTGTTCAAGAAGCCGCTCACGCTCGAGGAGTATCTCGACGCGCGGCTGATCGCCGATCCGATCCGCCTCTTCGATTGCGTGATGCCCTGCGCCGGCGCCGAGGCGTTTCTGGTGATGACCCGCCAGCGTGCGCAGGCGCTCGGCCTGCCGTACGCGAGCGTGCGCTCGACTTGCGAGCGCCATAACGCATACCCCGAGGACCCGATCCAGACACGGGGCGGATGGGTCATCGACCGGGATCGTTTGTATGGGGCCGCCGGCGTGGAGCCATCCGACATCGACTTCGTCCAGACCTATGACGATTACCCGGTCATGTCGGTCATCCAACTCGAGGATCTCGGCTTCTGCGAAAAGGGCGAGGGTGCCGAGTTCGTGCGTCGCCACACGTTCACGACCGGCGGCTCGTTCCCGATCAACACCAGCGGGGGACAGCTCTCCGTGGGCCAGGCGGGCTGCGCCGCGGGATTTCTCGGACTCGTCGAATCCATTCGTCAGCTCACGGGCCAGAACCTCGCGCGCGCCGTGCCGGAGGCGCGCTTCGGAATCGCGGTGGGCTTCGGCATGATCACGTATGACCGCGGACTGTGTTCGGGAGCGGCCATTCTGAGCCGTGAGCAGTCGTGATTCCGCCGCTGTCCAGGCCGAAGCGCAAGAATCCGCTGCTGCGGACTCGGCAGCCGCTGATGCCGCCCGGGACTCGGTCGCGCGCCGCGCTGGGTTTGACCGCGGCCGCGGCGCTCGGCCGATTCGAGCTCCAAGTCTGCGCCGATTGCGGCGCCGTTCAGTATCCGCCGCGGGAGGTCTGTTCTCTCTGTCTGTCGGATCGACTGCGCTGGCGCGAGCAAACCGGTCTGGGAGAGCTTCTCGCGACGACAACGGTGCATCTCAGCCACGATCCGTTCTTCCGGGAACGAGTCCCGTGGAGGCTGGGGATGGTGCGGCTGGATGCGGGGCCCACGCTCGTGGTCCATCTGCATGGCGGTTGCGCGCCGCCGCCGGGCCGCGTACGGGTCGGCGCTCGGCTGGATAAGTCGGGCCAAGGCGTGCTCGTGGCATTTCCAATGGATGAGGTTTCCAACATGGCAGACGATCGTCAGCTCCGCGACATGACCTGCGATCCGAAATTCCGGAAGGTTTTGGTGACCGACGGCAGGAGCGAGGTCGCTCAGGCCGTGGTGCGCGCCGTGATCAATGCCGGGGCGGATCTCGTATGGGTCGGCTACGCCGAGCCCTGGAAGCGGTCTTCGGGCTTTGCGGCGCTCGAGGCGCTGGCGCCGGTGACGCTCGTGCCGCTGGATCTGACTGATTCGCGTTCGGTGAAGCAAATGGCCGCCGAGATCGGCGGCAAGGTCGATATTCTCATCAATACGGCGGAAGTCCATCGCACTCAAGGCATCGCTTCGCGCAATGGGGTGGACACGGCGCGGGCCGAGATGGACATCAACTACTTTGGGCTTTTACGCCTCGCGCAGGAATTCGGTCCGGTCATGCGATCCCGCGGGGCGGACGGCCAATCGAGCGCAACCGCCTGGGTGAATCTGCTATCCATCTACGCGCTCTCCAATTTTCCGGCGCATGGCACCTTCTCTGCATCGAAGGCGGCGGCCTTTTCGCTGTCACAGTGCCTGCGTGCGGAAATGCGCCCGAGCGGCGTGCGGGTCATCAACGTGTTTCCCGGTCCGATCGACGATGAATGGAATCAGACCCTGCCGCCGCCCAAGCTCTCGCCCGCGGCTCTCGCGAAAGCCGTGGTGAAGGCGCTTGCGGATGGCATCGAGGATGTTTACCCCGGCGATGTGGCGGAGGAGTGGCTCGCCCGCTGGCAGGAGAGTCCGAAAACTCTCGAGCGCGAACTGAGTGTCTGAGGAGCAAAGCCGCATGGCCGCAAGTACGCTGATCTCATTGGCCGCCGAGCTCGCATCCGGGCGCATTCGCGTCGTTGATTTGACGCAGACGCTCTCTCCGGAGTTTCCGCAGATTGCTTTGCCGCCGGAGTTCGGGCAGTGCCTGCCCTTTCGAGTCGAGGAGATCTCGCGATACGACGAACGGGGGCCCGCCTGGTACTGGAATAATTTTTCGTGCGGCGAGCACACGGGCACGCATTTCGATGCACCGATTCACTGGGTGTCCGGTCGCGACTTGCCCAACAATGCGACCGATACGCTACCGGTGCAGCAGCTCGTCGGTGCAGCCTGCGTGATCGACTGTTCGCGCGAGGCCTCGGCGGACGCGGACTTTCTGCTGACGACGGACCACGTGCGGCGCTGGGAGTCGGAGCACGGAAAAATTCCGCCGCGAGCGTGGGTGCTCATGCGCACGGACTGGTCGAAGCGTACCGATCCCGTCGCCTATCAGAACTACGACGAGACCGGCCAGCACACGCCCGGACCCGCTGCGGACGTGGTTCGATTCCTGATCGAGGAGCGGGACGTCGTGGGGTTCGGCTCCGAGGCGATCGGAACAGATGCCGGGCAGGGGCATCATCTGAGGCCCCCCTACCCGTGTCACTACTACATGCACGGCGCGGGGCGATACGGACTGCAATGCCTGACCAATCTCGATCTGCTCCCACCCACGGGCGCGGTGATCTTTTGCGCGCCTCTCAAGATCATGAATGGATCCGGAAGTCCGATCCGAGCGCTCGCACTCGTGCCGGCCTAGGGGAGTCCCATGGTGAACCGATTTCACGACAATCCCGGCGCGATTCGCGGGCTCTTCCGCGGGGGGGAAGTGCATCGCGACGTTTACATTGACGAAGAGCTCTTCGCGCTGGAAATGGACAGGCTGTGGCGGACCGGGTGGATCTACGTGGGTCACGATTCGCAGGTACCTGCCCCGGGCGATTACTACGCCACCGAGATCGCCGGACAGCCCTTGTTGATGATCCGCTCCCAGGATGGAGAGCTACGGGTGCTCCACAACCGATGCGCCCATCGCGGTGCGAAGGTGGTGAGCGCCGTTTCCGGAAACTGCGGTGGAATACTGCGCTGTCCCTATCACGGCTGGACCTATCGTCTTGACGGCGCGCTGCGCACCGTGCCGCTGCGGGCGGGCTACGCGGGTACGGGCCTCGAGGAGTCATCGGCGGCGCTCGGTCTCGCCGCGGTGCCCGCGCTGGCCGTTCATCGGGGCTTCGTGTTCGTCCGGCTGAGCCGCGAGGGCCGGACGTTTCGCGAGTACTTCGGCGACTCGATCTCCTCGATCGACAATCTCGCCGACCGCTCGCCGAGCGGGCGGCTCGAGATTGTGGGCGCGCCGCTGCGCTACCTGCACGAATGCAACTGGAAGCTGTTCATCGAGAATCTCAACGACACCATGCATCCTATGGTGGCGCACGAGTCGTCGGCCGGAACGGCCCGCGATCTGTGGAAGAATCAGCCGGCGGAAGCCCGCAAGCCGATGGTCATCGAGCAATTCCTGCCCTTTGTCTCGAGCTACGATTTCTTCGACAAAATGGGCGTCAAAATCTTTGATCATGGCCACAGCTATACGGGCGTGAATTTCTCCATCCACTCGTCCTACTCGGCCATGCCGGAATACGAAGCGGCCATGGAACAGGCGTACGGCGCGGAGCGGGCACGAGCCATCCTGCAAGAGATCCGCCACAACACGGTCTTTTATCCCAGCCTCACCGTCAAGGGAGCGATCCAAACCATCCGGGTGGTGCGCCCGCTCGCCGTGGACCGTACACTCGTGGAGAGCTACACGCTGCGACTCGTGGGTGCGCCGGAGGCGCTGCTCGAACGCAGCATCACGTACAACCGGCTGATCAATTCGCCGGCCTCGGTCGTCGGACACGACGACATGCACTGTTATCGTCAGATCCAGGAGGGACTCGCGGGAGGCGTCAACGAGTGGGTCAGCGTCTGCCGCAATTACTCCCCGTCCGCTGAGGATGCCGGCATCGCCGGCACGTACAACGGCACGAGCGAAGTGTCTGTGCGCGGTCAATTTCGCGCCTGGGTCGCGGCGATGGCGTCAGACGGGCAGGAGCGCTGATGTCCACGGTGGCCGGCGATGAGGAGCTGGTTGATCTCGTTTACGCCGAGGCACGCCTCATCGACGAGAAGCGCCTGGAGGAGTGGTACGAGCTCTATGCCGAGGACGGCCATTACTGGATGCCCCTGACACGCGGGCAGCAGAGTCCCACCACCGAGAACTCGCTGATGTACGAGGACAAGCTGCTCCTGCAGGTGAGAATCCGGCGCCTCGCGAGCGCGAATGCCCATTCGCAGGCGCAGCCTAGCTGGTGTCAGCATGTGCTGCAGGCTCCCTCCATCGAAGATCGAGGCTCGATCACCCGGGTCGCCGTACTGCGCACGGCGTTTCTGTATGTCGAGAGCCGGCGGGACGATCAGCAGGTATATGCCGGGGTCGCGTGGCACCACTTGAAGCGCGCGGGCGAGCGTCTCGTCATCCTCCTGAAGAGGGTGGAGCTCGTGAATTGCGAGGCGGCGCTGCCATCGCTGCAATTGTTCCCATGAACGGTGAACGTATGAAACGAGTGCTACTCACGGGCGCAAGCTCCGGCATCGGGCTGGCAGCCGCACAGGCTTTACTCGAGCGGGGCTATGAGGTCATCAGCCTGGCGAGGCGCCCATGCCCGCTGCGCGCGGCGGGCCTTCGCTCGGTCCTGGTGGACTTGACGGATGCCGATGCGACCCGGGCGGCCGCTCTGGAAATCGCTGCCGAGACACCCGCGACCACCATCGTGCACTGCGCCGGAGCGATTCGCGAAAAGCCGCTCGAGGACGTCACGCCGACCGATCTGACGGCACTGTCCAATCTGCATATCGTCGCGGCGGTCTCTTTGGTCCAGGCGAACCTGCCGGCGATGAAGGCGGCGCATTTCGGGCGAATCATCCTGATCTCGACCCGCGCGGTGCTCGGCCTGGCAAAGCGGACCGCTTACGCGTCCACCAAGGCGGGGATGCTGGGGCTCGCGCGCACCTGGGCGCTCGAGCTCGCGCCCTACGGAGTCACCGCGAATGTGGTCGCTCCCGGCCCGATCGCAGACACGGAGATGTTCGAGGAGATCATTCCCGTCGGGAGTCCCAAGGCCGTGGCGGCCGCCCGTCAGATACCGGTCGGCCGCTTCGGAACACCCGGCGACGTCGCGCGGGCCGTCATGTTCTTCGCCGATCCCGAGGCCTCGTTCATCACCGGTCAGACGCTCTTCGTCTGCGGCGGGACCTCCGTCGGCAGCATTGTCTACTGAGGCACGCACTCCTCAGTACCGAAGCTCCTCGCGCACGGATGCCGCGCCGGCGTGGATGCCTGCGACGACCTGGCGGAGATCCTGAAGAAACGTGGTGATCACCTCGTCCGTGATCGCGGCGTCGATCGGCAGATTGATCAAGGGCGGGTCGGCAGCGCCGAGCAATACCCAGCCCCGCTTGCCCATCTCGCCCTTCACCAGCGTCAGGTCGACGTCGCTGCCTCCGAACGCAAGCGGTAGCAAATCGTTCTCCAGAGCGCGTAGCCCCGGGATCGCGTTGATGCCCTCCATCATCACGCGTTTGGCATCGAGCACCTTGCGCGCGAGGCGCAGGTACCCTTCCTGGCCGAGATAGCGCATCACGGCCCAGGCCGCGTAGATGGATCCGGCCGGGCGCGAACCTGCGAATCCGGCCGTGCTGTACTGGCCCCCTGGCCAATCGGCCGGATGGACGTAGTGGAAGCGCTTCATGTCCTCGTGGCGCCAGAGGACCGTGGAGGCGGGCTTTGCGCAGTATCCGTACTTGTGCAGATCGGCCGAGATCGAGCGGACCGCGGCGACCCGAAAATCCCACGGCGGCAGCGATACGCCGAGACGTTCCACGAAGGGTGCAAGGTAGCCTCCGACACAGGCATCCACGTGCAACCAAAGCCCATGCTCGAGCGCGACCGCGCCGATCTCATCGATGGGATCGTACTGGCCGTACGGCCAGCACGGGGCCGAGCCCACCAGCCCGATCGTATTCGGCGTAATCGCCTTCGCCATCTGCGGAACGGATGCGCGCCGTTCGCCGTCGAGCCCGACCCGCACGAGCTTGAGGCCAAAGTAGTGACAACCCTTCGAGAATGTCGGATGAGCGGAGTACGGCGCCACGATTTCGGGCTCGCGCACATCGGGACGTGCCTCGCGCGCCCACTCGCGCATGGCGTGCAGCGCTGAGTAGTTGCTTTCGGAGCCACCACTCGTGAATGTCCCGCTCGCGCCGGGCGGCGGATGAAAGAGGCTCACGCACATGTTCGTGACCGCCTCCTCGATCCGGCGCATGTGCTCGGTACGCAGGGAAAAGATTCCATTGTCGCTACGAAAGAGGTCATAGGCGAAGTGCGCCACGTCCTCGACATCGGGTGGGCCGCGGAAAGCACGCGCCCAGTGGGAGCGAATCTCATCGCGGACAAGCTCGTGTAGCTCGCGCTTGAGCGTGTCACCTCGCACCCCGTGTTCGGGCAGCCCAAGCGGATTCCGATCCATCAGTGCGTCCTCCTCTTCGCGCGACCTCGATGCTACCTGTAAACTCGGTCCGCGGAAAACCATCAGGGGAGCGAGTTCACGTTGGCCGCATCTAACGGTCTCGCCACTCGACTGAGCGCTGGGCAGTTCCTCACCATCGGGATCGGAGCGATCATGGGCGTGGGGTGGGCCGTCGCTCTCGGCGATTGGCTCGAGTCTGCAGCACCCCTTGGAGCCATTCTCGGCTTCGCACTCGGCGGTGCTTTGATGCTGCCGGTGGCCCTGTGCTACGCGGAGCTTGCGAGCGCGCTGCCCACGGCGGGCGGGGAGGTCGTGTACCTCGCGGCCGTTTTTGGGCTGGACGCGGCGTTCATGGTCGGGTGGTTCCTCGTGTTGATGTCCGTTGCAATCACGAGTTTCGAGGGAATTTCACTGGCGTGGTTTTTGGGCCAGATGATTCCCGGCATCGACGGCGCGGTCGCATACCGGCTGCTCGGCAAGGACATCCACGGCGGGGCACTGCTCATCGGCGCTATCTTCACCGGCCTCATCTCGATGGTGAACCTATTCGGGGCTCACGCGGCAGGTCGGTTCCAGGAGATTTTTACCTACGTGAAGGGGCTCGCAATCCTCTCGTTCGTCGCGGCCGCGATTGCGCTCGGCAGCCTCGATAATCTCTCGCCGCCCCTCACCCCGATCAAGGCAGCTCCTGCGATTTACGGGGTGCTCTGGATCGCCTCGACGGCGTCGTTATGGTTCGCAGGCTTTCAAGTCGTTCCACAAGCGATCGAGGAGCGCAGAGCCGGCACCTCGGTGCGCACAGTGGCACGCATGACGGTACTCTCGCTCCTCCTCGGCGTCGTCTTTTACTGTGCGGTCGTCTTCGCCTCGACACTGGCCGTGCCGTGGCGTTCAATCGTCGCTGCGCCCCTGCCGGCCGCGCTCGCGATCCACGCGGTCGTGCGAAACGACCTGCTCGCCCGGCTCGTGCTCGGTGCAGTCGTTCTTGGCATCCTCGCAACTTGGAACTCTGCATTTCTCTGGTCGTCGCGGCTTCTGCTGGCACTCGGGCGGCAGGGGACTCTACCGGCCGCGTTCGGCCGCGTCGGGCGACTGCACTCCCCCGTGGTGGCCGTAGTGCTCGTCGGATTCCTGGGGCTTTTGGGCATCTGCCTCGGGCGCGGCGCGCTCGTGCCGATCATCAACATGGCCTCGATCAGCCTCACGTTCTCCTACGCCTTCGCCTGTTGGGCGGTGCTGCGCCTGCGTCGCACATTGCCCGGGCTGGAGCGTCCCTTCCGTGTCCCCGGCGGGGTCTTCACGATGCGTTTGGCGATCCTGACGACGAGTGCGATGGGCGTGATCAGTCTATTGCAGCCGTTCGTGCGCGATCGGCGCGTGCCGCTCGAGTGGTTGCTCCTCCTGGGCTGGACTGGGCTCGGATTGGCACTCTTGTTCATCGCCCGGCGGCGGCGTTAGGCCGGCACGAAGCGCAGCGGCAACCGCTTCAGGCCGCGCAGCGTGTTGTTGAAGCGGCGTTCCGGCTCGCCAGCGAGCTCGATACGACTCACCTGCCTCGCGATCGCCTGTAACACGACTTCACCCTCCAGTCGGGCCAACAGTTGTCCCACGCAGACATGAATGCCGGCACCGAAGCCGACATGCCCAAGGACTTTGCGTTCGATGTCGTATTCGTCGGGATCTTGCCAGTGGCGAGGATCGCGATTGGCGGCCCCCAGGAATAAAAGTATTTTCCTCCCCGCCTCGAGTCGTACGCCGCCGAGCTCGGTGGCACAGGTCGTCGTGCGGAAAAAGGTCTGCACCGGGGATTCGAAGCGTACCGCCTCTTCGAAGGCCGCTTTGGCGAGCCGGGCGGGATTCGCGCGCATCTTTTCCCACTGCTTGGGATAACGTAGCAATGCGTACAGCGCGGCACCGATCCCATTCACGGTGGTATCCACGCCGGCGGTCAACATGCCACGCACCAGTTTATGGGCCTCGTCCTCGGTGATCTCCCCGGCGTCCGCGCATTGATAGAGAATCATGCCGAAGCCACCTGGCTTCAAATGCTGTCGCAAGGCCTCCGCTTCCACCCAAGGAAACACCTCCTGCGCGCGCTTCGCCGCCGCTTGAAACAACTCGTTCGCCGGCCCGAAGGAATTGAAAACCATATCCCCGTAAGGCAGAAGATAGTGTCGATTTTCGGGGCGCATGCCGATCGCGTCGGGAAAGACCTTCAAGGGGTAGGCTTCCGCCAACTCGGAACAGCCGTCGAATTCGCCTTTGGCAACCAGACCGGCGATCATCTCTTCGGCGGCCACCGCAAAGTTTTCACGCAAAGAGCGCATGACGGCGGGCGACAGCGCCTTGGTGAGAACTGCTCGCGAACGACCGTGGGTCGGTGGGTCGGTCTCCAGGGTCAAGCTCGGCAGTCGAAACCGCCCGTGCCGGCTGAGGTCGGCAAGACCGACGCCGCGGGCCGATGAGAAAGTCTTATAGTCTAGAAGTGCCTGCCGTACCTCTTCGTACCGCGCGGTCGCGGCGATGTTGTATCGAGACAGCCAGACGACTCGACCCGCATCTCGCAGAGCCGCATGGCTCGGATAGGGGTCTGCAAAGAACCCCAGGCTGAAGGGATCGATGTCGACTGCGGGCGCGCCCTGCGGGGCGGGATCACTGTACAGAGAATAGGGCGAGATCTGTGCGTCCACGCGGCGGTCCTCCCTCAGGCAATTTCGGCCGGCAACGAAACGAAGCCGCGGAAGCGTGCCCGCGCGCTACGCTGCGCGGTGCCGCGCAAGCGCAACCCGGGCAGCTTCTGCAGGGTTCGAAGCAGGGTGACTTGCGCCTCCAGGCGCGCCACTCCCATGCCGACGCACGCGTGCGCGCCGGCCGCAAACGCCAGATGCCGGTTCGGCTTGCGGGTGATGTCGAAGAGATCCGGCTGCGCGAACTCCTCCGGATCACGATTGGCGGCACCGATGCACAAAGTAAGATAGGTACCGGGCTCGAGCACGACGCCACCGATGGTGACCCGTTCCCTCACCAGTCGGTTGCCGAGTTGATTGGGGCTCTCCAGCCGCAAGCACTCCTCGATCGCAGAGCCCGCGAGCAGGGGATCCTCGCGCACCCGGTGCGCCGCAGCCGGTGTGCCCAGAAACAGGTGCAGGCCGTTGGCGATGATGTTGGTGGTCGTCTCGTGGCCGGCATTCAGCAGGAACACGCAGTTCTGCAGCAGCTCGTGCTCCGATAACTCCTTCTCCCGCATCAGGCGCGTGAGCAGGTCCGTGTCCGGCCCGGGGTGTCGGCGCCGCTCGCCGATCAGTTCGCGCAGATACTGCGTGAACTCGCTGACCGCCGCGTTGCCCTGCTGCCGTTGCGCCGCCGTGGTGGCGGCCTCGAGGGCGCCCAGGATGGACAGCGACCAGCCGCGCAGCGGGCCGCGGTCCTCACGCGGCACGCACAGGAGGTTGCCGATCACCTCTACCGGGACGTGCGCGGCAAAGTCCTCGATCAGGTCGAACTCGCGCAGATCCCGCAGGCGCTCGTGCAGCGAGTCGACGAGGCTGGTGATGCCGGCCTCGAGTCCACGGATCACGGTGGGACTGAGCGCCTCGACAATGGGCCGGCGCACGCGCGTGTGGTAGGGCGGGTCGTTGAATACCAGGCTCGTCGTGTGATGCGCGTAGAGCGGTGAAGTCTCGCCGAAAACCGGACCGAACACCGCTCGCTTGTCCGAGCTGAACCGGACCCGGTCACGGTAGACCTGGTCGAGATCCGCGTAGCGCGTGAGGTAGTAACTGCCATCGCCGCAGCGGTGCACGGGGTCACACGCGCGCAGCGCCGCATAAGTTGCATACGGGCTCTCGTAGAAGTCGGCCGTCAAGCGCTGTGGGTCGAATGCCAAGGCGAGTGCGCGCGCCTCCTCGCAGTCCATCGGCGGGTCAGTCGGCAAGGTGTTCAAAGGTCGCGCCCTGCTGCCAAAACGGCATTTGCCACGGCTTCGCTGTCGCCCACGAGGTTTGCCAACGCGAGGGAAAGCTTGGCGAGAAACAAGCCCGTTTTGTCGGGACCAGCCTTGTCGATGCCTTCGGCAATGAGATCGTAGAGCTGTTCGATCTCGATGGTGCTCATTTTTTTCTCGATCATGACGGACGGCACCCCTCTGCAAACCCAGTGGCCTGGCGCAATGCCTGCACGACGTCCCGGGGGATGGCCCGGTGCCACCGCGCGCACACGTGCAGATCGGGACGAATCAAGTAGACGGTGCCCGGCGACGCCGCGTACTTGGAATAGGTCCGAGCCTGGTCTGGCGCGACGATCAGCCGGTGGACGGGATAGGCCAGATTTTCGGCAGCCGCCAAGATCTCCCGTAAATCCGGCGTGAGTCCCTCATCGCCCACGAACACCATGAGATGAAAGCCCGCCTTGGAGCCGATGGTGTCGAACAAATGATCATGGGCGGCGAGTTTCACATCTCGCAAGGGTTGTCCGCATGCCACGCCGCCGTGAAACTCTCGGTCCGCCTCCGCGAATGCATTGAGCGCCGAGTCTCGATAGTCGTGCGGACGCGATGTACGCCAGTGCATCAGATCTTTCAAAAAATCCTCGGACAAGGAGAACGACAGGACGGCGTCGCGGAGCAGACGCGTTCCGGGTGAGGGGGGTGTCATGAAGCGCGTGCTTTTGCCGCCTTCTGCGCAGATTTCGCGGGCGGCCTGCACGCGTTCCTGCGAATAGCTGTCGAGAAGCGGACGTTCAGCCCAGCCATTGACGACAAAGGCCAGTTTCCAGGCCAGATTGTTGCTGTCCTGAAGGCCGGTATTTATACCGCGGACTCCGAATATGGGCAGCAAGTGCGCCGCATCGCCTGTCAGGAGCACGCGGCCGTGCACGAATTCGCCGAGCGTCAGCGTATTCGCCGAGTACACGGTGGCCCAATCGAGCTGCCACTCGACTTCCTGCTCGATCATGCTCAACACGGCATTGATCCGTTGCCGGAGGAGCGCAGGCTCGAGTGCCTGCTGTTCGGTCTCGCCGTCCGGCAGGCGAAAATCGATGCGCCACATGTCGTCCGGCTGCCGGTGTACCAGGACATTGTTGCCTGGATTCCAGGCCGGATCGAAGAAACACAGCCGCTCCGTGGGCAGATCGATCTTGGCCTTGATGTCGGCGATGACGAAGCGCCCGGGATAGGAGCGGCCTTCCATGCGAAGCTGCATCAACTTCCGCACGGTCGAGCGCCCCCCATCGGCCGCGACGACCCAGTCGACGGTCAGCTCGTACTCGCCGTCCGGCGTGTCTACGCCGAGCGTGACGGCCGCATCGTCTTGATCGATGGCGATCACCCGCTGCCCCCAACGAATGTCGATGAGGGGGTGCCGCTCGCAATATCCGAGAAGATATTCCTCGATGTATTGCTGTTGAATGTTGAGACCGGGCAAGTACCTGTCGTCCGCATCGTAGGGCATCAACATCTTGTAGATTTCTTTGCCTTGATAGAACGAGCGGCCTTGCGACCAGGGAAGACCTTTCTCGATAAACGGTTGGTCGACGCCGAGCTGCTGAAGGATTTCGAGAGAACGTCGTGTCAATACGATGGCGCGGCTTCCCTCCGAGACTTGCAGATCCTCTTCGAGCAACACGCAAGGGACGCCAAACCTCGCAAGATCCAAGGCCGTCGCCAACCCGATGGGGCCCGCACCGACGATCGCGACCGGTTTTGCGGGCCGCTCCCCGTCCATCTCCCCGGGACGACGAAAACGATGGATCGTGTAATCGTAAAAAACCGACGTGCGAGGAGCTGACGAAGGGGTGTGCATGTCTCCGATGCGCGCCGAGCTGCTACCCCGGCAACGCGATATTGAGCACTTGGACGGTCGTGTATTCCTTGAGACCGTCCACGTTGAACTCGATCCCGATACCCGAGTTCTTCACGCCGCCGAACGGCGCGAGGGGGTGCAGGGTTGAATGTTGGTTCACCCACGCCGTGCCGCATTCCAGGCGCGTCGCATACCGCGCGGCCGTGGCGGGATCGTCGCCCCAGATCGAGCCGCCGAGTCCGACAGCCAAGGAGTTCGCCCGGCGGATTGCCTCATCGACGGTCGAATATTTCAGGACGGGAATCACGGGTCCGAATTGCTCTTCCTTGACCACGCGCATGTCATCGCTCGCGTCGGCGATCACCGTGAGCGGATAGAAGAATCCGCGTGCCTTGGGTTTGACTCCGCCCGTGACAATGCGGGCGCCCCGGCCGCGAGCCTCCTCCACCATGGACTCAACCTTGTCGCGTTGCGCCTCGTTCGATACCGGTCCGATCAAATTGGCGGCGTCCAGTCCGTTGCCGACCGGAATCTTCGACACGTACTCCGAGAATTCCCGCACCACGTCCTCGTATTGATCCTCGTGCACATACAGTCGCTTCAGCGCCGAGCAGGTCTGCCCGGCATTGAGAAAGCATCCCCAGAAGAGCTTCTCGAGATGCGGCTTGATGTTCGTGCCCGGCAGCACGATGCCCGCGTCGTTGCCGCCCAATTCGAGGGTCACGCGCTTCAACGTTTCGGCCGACGCGCTCATGATCTTCCTGCCGGTGGCAATGGATCCGGTGAAGATCATCTTGTCGATGCCCGCGTGTTGGGACATGTAAGTGCCGATGTCGGCACCGCCCGTCACGACATTGACCACCCCGGCGGGCAGCACGTCATTCATCAGCGACACCAACCTCAAGGTCGACAAGGGCGTGAATGGAGAAGGCTTGACCACCACCGTGCACCCGACGCGAAGCGCCGGCATGATGTGCCACACAGCGATCAGCAGCGGCCAGTTCCAGGGAGTGATCGAACCGACGACCCCGAGCGGTTTGCGGTGCACGGTGATTTTGCCGGCCGCATTGTCCTGGATGGTCTCTTCGGGCAATGCGAGCCCGGCGGTCACGCGCGACCACGCCACGGCGCCGCCCAGCTCAAAATTCGCTCCGGGGCCGCTCTGCGTCTTTCCCTGTTCCCGGGTTACCAGCTCTGAGAGCTCCGGGTGGTGTCTTTCGATCAAATCAGCGATGGCGGTGATTTTTGCAACGCGCTCGGCGTCCGCAAGCGCGGACCACGCGGGGAATGCGCTCCGCGCGGCTGCGACGGCTGCGTCCACATCGCTCAGGGTGGCTTCGGGGCAGGCCGCGACGACGGTGCCGTCTGCGGGATTCAAGACATCGAAGGTTTTTGCGGTCGACACCGAGCGTCCGCCAATCGTGAGGGTATAGCTAGCCATGTGGAGTCCCTTTTAGAAACGATGCGGCACACCCCGCGTCCAGAGCGCCACCATAGTCAGGCGGATGCGGCGATGCGAGCCTTGTTGCGAAAGCGCAGTACGCGATCGGAAACGAAATGCCTGATCATTGGATCTTTTGCTTGAGCGTCGTCGAGGGCGAAACGCCCAGTTGTTCGCGATAATACTGCGCGTAGCGGCCGAAGTTAACGATGCCGACGCTCATCATGAGCGTGGTTACTCGCGCGGTCTCCTCCGCGGTGAGCAGCGCCTGGTGCAGTGCGTTCACGCGCGCCCGCCGGATATATTCCGCGGGCGTCAGGTTGAAGGCCTTGCGAAAGCCGCTTTGCAACGTCCGCGGTGTCACACCGACCTCGGATGCGATGTCGGTAACCGACATGTCCTCGGCCAGATGCTCGTGAATGTAATCGCGGGCGCGGCCGACGTGCCACGCGGCGATGCGATTTGCGCACTCGGTGAGTGACTCGGAGTGGTTGTGGGGGGCCGCACTCAACATGATTTCCATCAATGTTCGTGAGTACTGCCGGCGGACATCTTCGCTCGCCATGGCTGCGGGTGCGGTGGTGGAGACATGGCAGATGTGAGCCACGAGCTCGCACCAGGCGCGCGCGAAATCGCTGTCCATGGATATTTCGAGATCGAACCGCAAGGCTTTCTGTGACGCGCGACCTAATTTGGCCGCCAGAGTCGCCAGCAGCGCGCGGCGCGAGACGCGCACCGTCAGGTGATGACATTGGGCGCTCATGCGAATCTGCGTGCGTTCGGTCGGCTCCGTGATGACGATCGACTGCGGGGAAGTGAGAGCCCTACGGCCGCCGCACTGTAAATGGCCTTGGCCGGTCAGCGTCCATTTGACCAGGTAGAAGTCCTCGATACAGCCCGCATCGATATCGACATCGAACCCGTAGCGCAGGCTCGCCAGGCCGCACGCACCCAAATCCAGCGAAGAGAGGTACGCCAGACTCTTCTTCGGCGGCGTCAGCACGCTCAATCGATGCGGGCAAATCGCGGCTCTCACGAAGCCCGTGGCCTCGTCCAACGTGTCGGCGGTGACCACTCCCCGAGGATTCGGCACCGGAAAGCCGGTGGCCCCAGGACTGGTGGGTTCCAACATCGCCTCTTTACTCCCGCGCAAGCTAGCTGCCGGTACCCACGCGCAAGGGACTTCGCGTTTCGGGTAGCTGTGTCGCTCCATCTTAGGCCAAACTTGAGTCAAACGCGCCGGGACGCGTATTCTTGCGTTGCAGCAATACTAGAAAGATCTTGGGAGAAGGGTATGAAGGGTATGGGGATCAAGAAGTATCTGGTCTTGACGGGCATCGCGGCCTGCCTGGGTCCGTGGTGCGCGCTCGCGCTCGCCGACACCGAGCCGGCACCCGCCGCCGGACAGCTCGAAGAGATTACGGTGACCGCAACGAAACGCTCGGAAAGCCAGCAGAACGTGCCGATGTCGATCACCACCTTCGGCGCGGCGGCCTTGGAGCAAAAGGACATCAATAGCTTCTTCGATTACGCCACGAAAGTACCGAATTTGGCCTTCGCGCCGACCGGCGACGGCGTCGGCACGGCGCGGACCGTGTCGATCCGCGGCGTGTCCGGCAATAACGTCACGAGCTTCTATATCGATGACACGCCGTTGCCCGACTCGATTGATCCGCGGGTTCTGGATCTCGACCACATCGAAATATTGCGAGGCCCGCAGGGGACCCTGTATGGCGCCCGCTCGATGGGCGGTCTGGTGCGCACCGTGACGAGGGAGCCCGACCTGAACGACTTCAGCATGACGGTGCACGGCGGCACCTCCTATACCGACCGTACCGACACGCCCAATTATGTCGTCGACGCCGTTGCCAACATTCCCTTGATCCAAAATGTCGTGGCCTTGCGCATGAGCGCATTCGACGACTATGAGGCGGGATATTTCAAGCGCAGCTATTGCACGAACCCTGCGGCGGCCATGGCCCTCACCTGCACGCCGCTCGCCAGCACCGGGATCACCACGGTCGACAACGTCGGGGCGCTCGACACGTCCGGGTTCACCGCGGCCCTCACCATCAAGCCCACCGATTCCTTGACCATCACGCCCAAGATCATCCTGCAGAAGGAGGGCTACAACGGCTTTCCCATGGCGGACTACCCCACGGATACCGCCAACGGGATCGGCTATCCGGTTCCGACGCCGGCCACCGGCGTGGCCACGCCGTCCCGGATGGTCCCGAGCAGCTTTACCCAGGCGCGCTGGTTCAATGTTCCGGAAGGCGGATGGGATGACTGGGGATTGTCCTCGCTCACCGTGCACTGGAAGACGGGCATCGGCGAGCTGGTCTCCTCGACCTCGTATTTCTCGCGCAAGGTGGTCGAGACCGAGGACGAGACCGACTTCGTGTACGCCGCGATCACTGCCGGCGCCGGTGGTACGCCGCAACCCAGCGGAATAACCGAGGAAAAGGACTACCAGGAGTTCGTACAGGAAGTGCGTTTCGTATCTGCGCTGCAAGGACCCGTGCAATTCGTGGCCGGCGCTTTCTATTCGGACACGCATGGCCGTTTGCCGTTTGCCGCCTACTATCCGACGGCGACCGCGCCGGGGCTCGATCTGACGCTCACCGGGGTGCCGGGGGCCGAGATCACGCCGGGCTATCCGAACGCGGTCTTCGCGCAGGACTTTCACACCGACATCAAGGAGCCCGCCGTGTTCGGCGAGGTGTCGTATTCGCCGATCGACCCGCTCAAGCTGACCGCCGGCCTGCGCTGGTACCAGGTGAAGAACTATTCGGAAGGCTATGAGCTGGGTCTCGCCACCGGCGGCGGACCGCCCGTCGTCAGTCCGCCCGCGACCACGACGGAAAGCGGCGTCAATCCCAAATTCGAGGCGGACTATCATCTCACCCAGGACCAGATGGTCTACGCCAACATCGCCAAGGGTTACCGCCCCGGCGGCATCGTGCCCATCGTGCCGAGCGGCGAGGCGGGCACGGCGACCGACTGCACCGCGGCGTTGAAGGCCGTCGACCCCAATATCAACATCTCGCAGACGCGCACCTATCAGTCCGACTCGCTGTGGAACTACGAGCTCGGCACCAAAACGGCGTGGCTCGATCGCCGGCTGACCGTCGACGCCGCCGGGTTCTACATCAAGTGGAAGAACATTCAGCAAGAGATCCTCCTGTCCTGCGGCTTTCAATACACCGCGAACGCCGGCGCCGCAGTGAGCAAGGGCGGCGAATTGGAGGTCCGCGCGAGGCCGTTGGACCCCCTCGAGCTGTCGCTCGGCTTGGGCTATCAGGACGCGAAAATCACTCAAGCCAGCCTCGAGTCTCCGCAGACGGTCGGCTCGCCCATCTATCAGGTGCCCGATTGGACCGGCAACGGGTCGGCGCAATACACGCTGCCGCTCAGCGCCGAGTGGCAGATGGTGAGCAACGTCGACTACTCCTATATCGGCCGGAGCTTCAGCGGCAACAACCAGCCGAGCGACCCGCGATTGCGGCCCGCGTACCGGCTCATCAATGCGCACATCGGATTCGACCGCAACCGGTTCGAGATTGCGCTCGTCGGCAAGAACCTCGGCAATGAAGTCGCGAACTTAGGCGACAGCCGCTCGATCGCGGCGGAGACGCCCGGGCGGCCGCGCCTGTTCGTGAATCAGCCGCGAACGGTCGGGATCGAGTTCAGGCAGTCGTTCTGATGTCCGGCACTTGCGTCTCGGGCCATGCGGGACGGCGCGCTGCGCTCGTCGCCTTGTTGCTGCTCGGCGCGTCCCCCGCCGTTCGCGCCCAGCTTCCGTCCGATACGGACAAGGGACCCTCGGTCACGGTGCTGGGCGAGCCGACCAAACACTGGGTGTGGGTCAGCGATCTGGTGTTCCCGCACATGGCGGATGGCATGGCCATGCTGATCGACGGCGACAGCGGCCGGTATCTCGGGACGTTGAGCGGAGGCTGGGGATTCGTGCGCGTGCTCCTGCCCCACGACGGCAAGCTCATCTATTCGCCCGAGATCTATTTTTCTCGCGGCACGCGCGGTGTGCGCACCGACGTGGTCACGATCTACGATGCTCATACGCTGAGTCCGGTGAAGGAGATCCAGATCCCGCCGAAGCGTTCGGCCAACATGCCGATGATGGCGAACGCGGTGCTGACCGACGATGACCGCTACATGCTCATCTACAATTTCACCCCTGCGCAATCAGTCAGCGTCGTCGACATGAAGTCGCAGACCTTCGTGCGCGAGGTCGAGACGCCGGGCTGCGCGCTCGTATACCCGACCGGTCCCCGCAGCTTCTTCTCGATCTGCGGGGACGGAGCACTCTCCCTCGCGCAAATCGACGATTCGGGCAACGTCACCTTGACCCGCTCCGCTCCGCTCTTTTCGCCGGACAAGGACCCCGTCACCGAGAAAGCCGTGCGCGTCGGGAAGACCTGGTATTTCGTCTCTTATGACGGGCAGATCCATGCCGTGAACGTGACCGCGACCGATGCTTCGGTCGAGGCGACCTGGTGGCTCACGAGCGAGGCGGAGAGAAAGCAAGGCTGGCGGCCCGGTGGGCTGCAACAGATGGCTGTCGACTCGCGTTCGCATCTCTACGCCATCATGCACCGGGGCGGCCTAGACACTCACAAGGATCCGGGCAAAGACGTGTGGGTGTACGACATCGCTACGCACAAGCGCGTGAAGCAGATCGCCCTCAGCAATCTCGCGAGCTCCATCCAGTTGACGACCGATGACAAACCCCTGCTATTCAGCATTTTCATCGACAAGCCGGGGCTCGATATTTACGATGCCGCCGACGGGCGTTTGCTGCGCTCCGTTGGCGAGGTGGGCACCACCCCCACGCTGCTGGTGACGCCGTGACATGATCGATCCAGCCCTCGGATATCTCGTCATCTTGGACTTGGCTGCATTGCTCGGATGGTCAGCTTTTCAAAAACTCGGCGCGCGCCGCGAATTTTCCGAGATCCTCACGGCGTACCGCGTGCTGGGCGAGAGGTGGGTGCCTGCCGCGGTCTATGTGGTACCGGCAGCGGAGTTGCTGATCGCGCTCGCGTTACTTGTTCCAGTCTCGCGACGCGCCGGTTGTGCGGCAGCCGCCGGTTTGCTGCTGATGTACGGCTGCGCCATCGCGGTCAATCTGGCGCGGGGCCGCCGCGATCTCGACTGCGGCTGCGGGCTGGCCAGCGGGCGCCGGGCGATCGCGGAATGGATGTTGATTCGCAATGCAACGATGGCATGCGCCGCGGCGACCGTCGCCCTGCCGTGGGTTCCGCGGACGCTGGCGTTGCTCGACATCCTGACCATTGTCGCCGGCGCATCGGCGGCGGCGCTCTTGTATGCTTCGATCGATGCGCTCCTTGGCCGGGTGGTCCCGGCCGCCGCAATCGCGAGGGCTCGATGAACGCGAACGCACTCATCATTTCCAACATCGTTCTTTGGTTCGTTGTGCTCGCGCTTCTCGTCGCGCTGCTCGCGGTCATCCGTCAGCTCGGCGTTCTTCACGAGCGCATTGCGCCGACCGGCGCGTTGATGCTGGCCAAGGGGCTGAAAGTGGGCGAGGGCGCGCCGCAGGTGCCCGTACACGACCTCGAGGGCGCGCCGCGCAACATCGGTGAGCCCTCCTCGAACGGCCGCGCCACCTTGCTCATGTTCGTCTCACCGACCTGTCCGGTGTGCAAGTCGCTGCTGCCTGTTCTCAAATCGAGCCTGACGGCGGAGCGCGACTGGCTCGATATCGTGCTGGCGAGTGACGGCGATCTCAACTCGCAGCGGGAGTTCGTGCGCTCGCAAAAGCTCGGCGGGATGCCGTACGTCGTCTCGACGCCGCTCGGAATCACCTACCAGGTGAGCCGGCTGCCTTTCGCGGTACTCATCGATGCGCAGGGCATTCTGCGGGCACGCGGTATCGTCAACTCCCGCGAGCATCTGGAAAGCATCTTCGAGGCAAAGCGCTTGGGATTCGGTACCATCCAAGCTTACTTCGAATCGATCGCACGTCACGAAGCGGCCTGAACGGGGACGACGCATGAAATGGTTTGATCTATTCGCAGAGCAGACCGCAAGGAGCCTGGCACGCCGGATATCGCGGCGCAGTTTCCTGGGTACGGTCGGATTTTTCATCGCGGGCTCCGCGACGATCCCCTTATTGCCGGTCGCCCGGGGTCAGGAGACCAAGCCCTCCGCGAACGGTGCGCATGCGGATCCCGCCGCCTGCGACTACTGGCGTCATTGCGCCATCGACGGGTTCCTCTGCGGGTGTTGCGGTGGAAGTGCGACGAGTTGCCCGCCCGGCACGGACATGTCGGCGGTCACGTGGGTCGGAACCTGCCACAATCCGAGCGACGGCAAGGATTACGTGATCTCCTATAACGATTGCTGCGGCAAGACCTCGTGCGGGCGGTGCTTCTGCAATCGCAACGAGGGTGACACGCCGCTGTACCAGCCGGGTCATTCCAACGACTACGACTGGTGCTCGGGCAACAGCAAGGCGAACGTTCCCTACCACTGTTCGACGGCGCGCATCGTCGGCGCCGCCCAATAGCGCCGCATGCGAGGCTTGGCCGCGGCGGGGATGTGGGTGTCCATGGCTTTGCCCACCGTCGGATATTGCTACGAGCCGCGGGTCAACTACCAGATCCAGTGCATGGGTTGTCATCTCGCCGATGGCACGGGGGAGAGCGGTCGTGTGCCCTCCGTGCGTGGAACGCTCGTACCCTTCTCGATGATCTCGGAGGGACGTGAATTCGTGTTGCGGGTGCCCGGTGTCGCGCAGTCTCCGCTCACTGACGCAGACGTAGCGGCCGTGCTCAACTGGATGGTGCGCAACCTCTCCGACGCGCCGCTCCCCGCGGGGTTCAGAGACTACGACGCCGGGGAAGTGCACGCCCTGCGCGGCCGGCCTCTGGCGCAAGTCTCCGCCGCGCGCCAGAAGCTGCTCGAGCGCGTGCAACGATCCGACGCGGGCGCGCGCACGAACCCGCCGACGCGGAGCGATGGAGACTAGCGCCCCGGAGCCGATCGAGCACGCCTCGATCGATGAGGTGCGCGGCGTGCAATTTGAGCGCCTGAAGTGGTCACTGGCGCATGCCTATGAGCACGTCGCGCATTACCGGCAGAGCTTCGATGCCGTCGGAGCCCATCCTTCGGACCTCAAGCAGCTCGAGGACCTGGCAAAATTTCCCTTCCTCACCAAACAGGACTTCCGCGACAACTATCCATTTGGGCTGTTCGCGGTGCCGATGCAGCAGGTCAGCCGCCTGCACGCCTCTTCAGGCACCACCGGTAAGTCGGTCGTCGTGGGGTACACGCGAGCCGATCTCGATACCTGGGCCAATCTCGTGGCGCGAAGTCTGCGCGCGGCGGGAACACGGCCCGGCGACATGGTGCACGTCGCCTATGGCTACGGCCTGTTCACCGGAGGCCTGGGCGTACACTACGGTGCCGAACGACTGGGCTGCACCGTGGTACCGATGTCCGGCGGTCAGACCGAAAGGCAGGTGCGGCTCATCCTCGATTTCGCACCGCGGGTCATTATGGTGACGCCTTCGTACATGCTCACCATCGCCGAGGAGATGGAGCGCCAGGGTATCGATGCCGCTGCGTGCGCGCTCGAAATCGGCGTCTTCGGCGCCGAACCGTGGGGCGAATCGATGCGCTCAGACCTGGAGCGGCGGCTCGGATTGACGGCACTCGACATCTACGGGCTCTCGGAGGTCATGGGGCCCGGCGTGGCTCAGGAATGTGCCGAGAGCAAGGATGGTCCCTGCATCTGGGAGGACCACTTCTATCCCGAGATTATCGATCCGGTAACGGGTGCGATCCTGCCCGACGGCGCGGAAGGCGAGTTGGTCTTGACCTCGCTCTCCAAGGAGGCACTGCCCGTCATCCGCTATCGGACGCGTGATCTCACGCGCCTGCTGCCGCCCACCTCACGCAGCATGCGGCGCATGGCGAGGATCACCGGGCGCTCGGACGACATGCTCATCATTCGGGGCGTGAATGTGTTTCCCTCCCAGATCGAGGAGCTGCTCTTCCGCTGTTCGGGCCTCGCCGCTCAGTATGAGATCGAGCTGACCCGGGAGGGCCACCTCGATGCACTCGCGGTCCACGTCGAACATTTGGCGGAAGTCGGGCGATCGCACGGGGAAGCGGCGGCGCGGGATCTCGCGCATCTGGTGAAGGCGCACGTCGGAATCTCGGTGCAGGTCAAGGTGCATGGTCCGGGATCACTGCAGCGTTCGGAAGGCAAGGCGCGTCGCGTGGTGGATCGCCGCAAGGCGACCTAAAGTACGTTCGTCTATGCCCGAGTGCCGCTCGATTTGAATTCGGCCGCGAGATCGGCGGCACTCTTCGCGAGCAAGGTCATATCGATGCCGACCGCCACGAAGGAGGCGCCGAGGGCCAGATATTCGCGGGCGAGTTTGCGGTCGGCGGTCAAGGTTCCCACCGCCTTGCCGACCCGCCGGACCGCGGCAATGCCATCGACGATCGCCTTCTGCACCGGGGGTTCCATGGGCTTGCCGAGATGGCCCATCGAGGCCGCAAGATCGGCGGGCCCGAAAAAGACGCCGTCAACGCCCTCCACCGCAGCGATTGCGGCGAGGTTTGCAAGACCTTTGACCGATTCGACCTGCACGATCACGCACATTTCCTGATCCGCATTCTGCAGGTAACCCTCGATGCGCCCCCAACGCGACGCGCGTGTGGTCGCGCTCGCAACCCCACGATGGCCCCGAGTCGGATAGCGCGTCGCGGCAACGATGCGAGCGGCCTGCTCGGGGGTCTCGACCATGGGCACGATAAGGGTTTGAACGCCGATGTCGAGATATTGCTTGATGAGCTCGTCCGCGCCGTGCACCGGCCGCACCACGGCCTGCACGGGATAAGGAGCGATGGCCTGCAATTGGGCAAGCACGGTGCGTACATCGTTCGGCGAGTGCTCGCCGTCCAGGCAGAGCCAGTCGAAACCTGCGCCGGCGAGGAGCTCGGCGGCGCAGGGATCGACCATGCCGACCCACAGGCCGATCTGCGGCTTGCCCGTTACCAGCGCGCGCTTAAAGGCGTTTTCGGGCATTCGCATGGGGTGTTCCCTCAAGTCAGCCGGAACGTAATGTTGCCCAGGGGACCGTAGTCGGCGTGCAATACGTCGCCCCGCTGGGGAACCGTGGGTCGCGTGAAAGAGCCGCTCAATACCACATCCCCGGCGTTCAGTTGCTCTTCGTAGGGGGCGATCTTGTTCGCAAGCCAGGCGACGCCGGTCGCCGGATGGTTGAGGACGCCGGCCGCGATGCCGGTCTCCTCGATCACCCCGTTCTTATAGAGAAGCGCACCCACCCAACGCAGATCGATGGCATCCGGTCTCACGGGACGACCGCCGATGACGATCCCGGCATTCGCGGCGAAATCGGCGATGGTATCGAATACTTTGCGCGGCGCCTTGGTCTCGCGATCGAACTGCTCGATGCGCGCATCGATGATCTCGAGCGCCGGGGTCACATATTCGGTGGCCGCGAGCACGTCGAACAGCGTCGCACCCGGGCCCTTGAGCGGTCGCGCGAGAATGAATGCGAGCTCGACCTCGACGCGCGGCGCGATGAACCGCTCGGAGGGGATGTCGCTCCCGGTCTCGAAAAACATGTCATCCATGAGCGGGGCATAGTCCGGCTCGGTAATCTGCGAGGCCTGTTGCATGGCGCGCGAGGTCAAGCCGATTTTGCGGCCCTTGATGATGTGTCCGTCCGCGAGCTCGAGCTTCACCCATTCGCGCTGGATCTCATAGCCATCCTCGATGGTCATTTGCGGGTGAGCTTTCGAGAAATGCCGCAATTGCGTGCGGCTCTTGCGGGCATCGTAGAGTTGCTTGGCAAGGGAGCGGATGAGTTCTGTGGGTAGCATGGGCTCGTGGGTCGGGCGGCTACGATTTCTTGAGCCGCGCATGAAGGTTATTGTGCTTGAGGGTGCCGCTTTCGCTGAATTCCGAAAGCTCGAGGGAGAGCGCCAAACCACGCGCCGCATATTGGCTCTGGAAATGAGCCTTCATGATGTCGAACAGCCCGTTCGCGGTCGCCTGTTTCGCGGCATCGCTTCGACCCGCACCGATCTTCAGAATCGCATGCACGAAGGCCGCATCCTGGATGCTGTCGTCCGCAATGCAGTACTCGTCGCAGGCAATGGCGCGCACGCGCACGCCGCCCGGCGGGAAGACGGGCTTTCCTTCGACCACGAGGCCGGTCATGAACAGCGCGAGCTTGCGGCACAGGTCGCGGAAATCGCCGCCGGCGCGCAGGTTGCCGCTGTATTCCAGGGTCATGTGGGACATGGGCCGATACTCATGTCGGCGAGGGTGCAGCCCACGGCGAACATCGGAATGGGTCGATAATGATGCAAGGTGCCGGTCCCACGGGCGGCCGCGGCAACCGTGATGAAGGTGCGAATCTCATACCCGCCCTGGCCCGCATCGCGGTAAGTCGCCTCATCAGTGTAGGAGAGCATCGATGCCTTGTCGTTCGATTGCCATCGCGCGAGAAATTCCCGATCCCATGCCTCGTTGATCTTCCCCGAATCAGGGGTCGCCGGCCAGTGCGAGATGCCGCCGGTTCCGACGAGGGCGATGCGCTCGCTCACGGAGTCGGCCGCGCGGCGCAAGGCCTCGCCGAGCGCCCAGGCTCGATGGAGCGGCGTCAAGGGCGGACCTTGGCAATTGATGTTCATGGGAATCACGGGCAAGTCGAAATTGGGCGTCAGGAAATGCAGCGGCACCATGATGCCGTGATCGAATTTCCACTCCTCCGCATAGGCGAGGTCGACGCTCCCCATCATCTCGCGAATGAGTCGCTGGGACAGCGCGGCGTTGCCGGGAACCGTGGTGCGGGCGATGCGCAGCCAATCGGGATCCTCGATCGGTCCTTCGTATCGGTCCGCCATACCGACCGCGAATGCCGGCATGTTGTTCATGAAGAAATTCGCGAAATGCTCGGCCGCGACGATCACCAGGGCATCGGGGCGCGCCGCCTTGAGTCGCCCGGCCATGCCGCGGAAAGCACCGTGAAACTCGGCGACGACGGCGGGATCGGCCATGTGCGCGCGGCCGGTAATGCCCGGGGCGTGGCTCGCAATCCCGGCGTAGACCAAGCTCACAGGCCGGCGACCCTCTCGTCGGCAGCCGTCGTCATATGGTACAGGCCGGCGCGCACCGGACCGTGCTTGGCGACGCCCGCGCGCATGGCAGCGATGTAGTCGGCCCACGGCATCCCGAGGAACGCCGCGTAGTGCATCAACAGCTGGCCGTTGGCGCCGAGCACGTAGATGAGCCCGATGTCTCCCGAGGCAATCGCATTGCGTTCCTCCGGAGTCAGATGATAGCTCTCGAGCACCTTGTCACGCTCTGCGCGAAATTGCGCCTGCACGCCGCGGTCCCGATTGATATCGAACAGAAACTTCTGCATCTGATAGAGGCTCATCAGGATCCCCAGTGCGGTATGTGGTGCGAACCGAGGCTCACGCACACATTTTTTGGCTCCAGGAACACCTCGTAACTCCAGGTGCCTCCCTCGCGTCCCGTTCCCGAAGCCTTGGTGCCGCCGAACGGCTGACGCAGGTCGCGAACATTTTGACTGTTGACAAAGCACATGCCCGCCTCGATGGCGGCGGCGACGCGATGCGCCCGGCCGAGATTCTCACTCCAAACATAGCTCGACAGCCCGTACGGGATGTCGTTTGCCTGCGCGATCGCATCGGCCTCGTCGTCGAACGGGATCAGGCAGGCGACCGGACCGAAGATCTCGTCTTGCGCGATGCGCATGCGATTGCTCACATCGGCGAATACCGTGGGCTTCACGAAGTTGCCCTTGCGCAACTCCCCTTCGAGCGCCGGGGCGTCGACCCCGCCGCAGGTCATCGTCGCACCCTCCTGCGCACCGAGCTCGATGTAACGCCGCACCTTGGCGAGATGGTCCGGGCTGATCATGGGACCGATGAGGGTCTTCTCGTCGAGCGGATCGCCGACCCGGATGCGCCGTGCGCGCTCGGTGAATTTCTGGACGAAGTCTGCGTAGATCGACCGCTGCACGAAGATCCGCGATCCGGCGGTGCAACGTTCGCCGTTGTTCGAGAAGATCATGAATAGCGCGGCATCGAGCGCGCGGGACAGATCGGCATCGTCGAATATGACGAAGGGACTCTTGCCACCCAGCTCCATGGAGAACTTCTTGAGTCCCGCGCTCTTGACGATGCGATTACCGGTCGCGGTCGATCCGGTGAAGGAGATGGCTCGAACGTCCGGATGCTTGCACAAGGGCTCGCCCACCTCGGCGCCATAGCCGTGCACGACATTCAATACGCCCTTGGGAATTCCCGCCTCGAGCGCAAGCTCTCCCAGCCGGGCCGCGGTGAGCGGCGACAGCTCGCTCATTTTGAGCACGGCCGTGTTGCCGAAAGCGAGCGCCGGAGCCACCTTCCAAGTGGAGGTCATGAAGGGCACGTTCCAGGGGGAGATGAGCGCGCACACGCCGACGGGATGGAAAAGCGTGTAGTTCAGGTGCGATGAGGTGGGGTAAGTATGACCGTCCACTCGCACACACATCTCGGCGAAATAGTAGAAGTTGTCCGCTGCTCGCGGGATGAGCTGCTTGCCGGTCTGGGCGATGACTTGTCCGGTATCCTGAGTCTCGGTTTGTGCCAGCGTCGGCACGTGGGCCGCAATCAGATCACCGAGCTTGCGGATGAGCTTCGCTCGATCCGCCGCGGGCAACGCGGCCCACTTTGGGAAGGCCTCTTTGGCGGCCGCCACCGCGGCGTTAACTTCGAGCTCCCCGCCGCGGGCGACTTCCGCGAGCACCGCTTGGGTGGCAGGATTCACTGTTTCGAAGTATTCCTTCGCGGCGGGCGGCGATCCGCCGATCAAGTGCTCGATTCTCATGGGATCCTTCTTTTTACCGGCCGAACGGCGCATCCGAGACGATGGAATTCTTGAGTCGTCCGAGGCCGTCGATCTCGCACACGACCTCATCGCCCGGCATCACGTTGCGCACACCTTCGGGCGTCCCCGTCAGGATGACATCGCCGGGGCCGAGCGTCATGAACGAGCTCAGGTATTCGATCAGATAAGGGAGGTCGAAGATCAGGTCGCGCGTATTGCCCGATTGAGTCTGCTCCCCGTTTACGAAGGTGCGTAGAGCAAGGCTCCCCGCGTCGGCCACCTCGGCCGGTTCCACAAGCCACGGACCGAGCGCGGTGGCATTGTCGCGATTCTTCGCCCGCAAGTTGGGGCGGTACCAGTTTTCGAGATAATCCCGCACCGCGTAATCATTCGCGATGCAATACCCGGCGACATGACGCATTGCGTCGGCGCGCGAGACCTTCTTCGCCGTTCGTCCGATCACGACGGCCAGCTCGCACTCGTAATGCATGAACTCCACCCCGGCCGGCCGTCGTGTCATGCCGTGATGACCGACCAGCGTGCCGGGACCCTTGAGGAATACGAGCGGCTCGTCCTGCGATTTGAAGGCGAGCTCCCGGGCGTGATCCGCGTAGTTCAGTCCGAGCGCGAGGATGGTCTGCGGTTCGAACGGCGGCAGCCACACCACGTCCTCTTCGGCGAGATCCCGCCCGTCGGCGAGCCGAACCCGACCCTCCGCGGCCGCGGGCTTTGCCTCGTGAACGGCGCCGGCGTAGGCGACGCGAGCCCGCATCACGCACGCCCCGGGACGAGTGGATTCTCGATGCGGCCGATGCCTTCGATCTCGATGGCGACCGTTTGCGCCACGCGCGCCCGGGGCGCCGGAGCGGCAGCCCCCAGCGCCAGAATGTCGCCGGGTGAGAGGGTCATGAATTCGGTCACGTCCGCGAGCAGGCGGGCGGCCGGTCGAATCAACTGCGAGGTGCTCGTCGTCTGGATCAACGCACCATCGATATAGGTGTGAATGGCGAGCTCGTCCGGATTGCCGACCGCATCCGGCGCAGCCACCTTGGGACCTAAGGGACAGAAGCCATCGCGCGCCTTGTAGCGTACCGAGGGCCGGTAGTAGTTGGGATGGGGCACGCTGACGTCGTTCACAATCAGGTAGCCCGCGATGTGCTCATGCGCGCTCGATTCGGCGACCCGGCATGCCGTTCTGCCGATGACGAGACCGAGCATCGCCGCGACCTCGAGCTCCTCCTCGCCGGCCGGCACTTCGATCGGCTCGCCCGACAGCGCCAACGTGTTGCGTGGTTTGATGAACAGCACGGGGGCCTTCGGAAGCCCGTTATAAGGCGGCTTCGATGCGGCACCCGCGATCGCCTCCAGCGCCGTTCGATGATTGAGCAACGCGCCGTACACCCTGCCACTCAGCGCGAAAGGTGGGAATTCGAACGGAATCCTGAGCGCCGGCATCGCCAACTACCGTTCTCCAGTGAATCTCACTAATATATTAGTAATCGTTCCATTAACCGGATGGCCTGTCAAGAAAATGGCTTCCAAGTTCAAACATCGGAACCTGCCGCTGCTGATGCTGCAAGCGCGGGAGCGGGTGATCGGCCGCTTTCGGCCGCTATTGCATGCAAACGGCCTCACCGAGCAGCAATGGCGAATCGTGCGCGTGCTGGCCGACCAGGGGGCCCTCGAGCCGAAGCAAATCGGCGGGTTGTGCGGATTGTCGAGCCCAAGCCTCGCAGGGGTTCTCGCCCGAATGGCGGAGATCGGTCTGGTGGCCCGGCGGCGGCTCGAGCACGACCAGCGCCGCGTGCTCGTGTCGCTCACGTCCCGCAGCCGCGCGCTCGCGGCTCGCATGGCGCCGCAGATCGATGCGATCTATGCCGATATCGAGTCAGAGCTCGGCCCGAGCGCGACCCGGCAGCTGTATGGCGCCCTCGACTTGCTGATCGCGACGCTTGCGCCGCAGGATGCGCAAACGGATTGATCGCGGACGCGCCCCCGTCAGGTCGGATAGTAGATATGCGCCGGGACATCGTGCGCTTCGGCCAGATCCGGGGCCGGTGTGCCGTAACGGAAATCCATATCGCGGTAGCGACCTTTGAAAAAGAGCAGGGGACTGTGCGGCTCGATGCCGCGGTGCAGACCCTGCACTTCACCAATCACCAGCCAATGATCGCCGATTTCAAGATGTTGCACGCTCGAGCATTCGATACAGGCCAGGCACCCTTCGAGTCTGAGCGTCTCGCCTGCCGCCACGAACCGAAAAGGCGGCGGGGCAGCCTCTTGCCAGCCGCCGGCAAAGTAGGTCGACAAGGCTTGCTGCTCGCTGCGCAACAGGTTGATCGAGTAATGTTTCAGCTCGCCGATCCGCTGGGCAAATCGGGTATGTTTACCGGGTGCAAACATGATCAGCTTCGGGCTGAGCGATAGGGAAGCGACGGCATTCACCGTCATGGCGAACACTTCGCCGCCGATGTTCGCGACGATTACTGCGACACCGGTTGAGAAAAGTCCAACCGTATCCCGGTACTCGCGCTCGTTCGGCGGCAGTCGCACCGCGGCGCCCATCAGTCGCGCACCCCACCGAGCGCTTCGTCCCGGCCCTCGCGCACGAAGGCGCGTACCTTCTCCGCGTACTCCTGAATCTGACGATTGTGGCCGGTCACGAGGGCGCCCGCCATTCTCACCGGATCGCCGAAAAAGAACCGCTCGTACAGAACCTGGCGCGATCCGAACGCGGAGATCGCGGTGTCCCAGGCCAGCCGAAAGAGCGGCACCCGGTCGAAAGCATCCGCACGCGCGGCCTGATAGTAGCGCTTGATTTCCTCCGACAGCGGTCCCTTGAGATCCGCCTCGGTGGGCATGGCGACGAGGCCGCTCGCACCGATCTGTTGGATGATCTCCACCATTCTCGGATAGAGGCGAGGGAAGAGATTGCGGGCCGCATCGAGCGGGTCCCAAGCCGGGCGCATCACGCCCCACTCGTCGAGTTTGGCGTCGACTTCGGCGGTCCGCAGGAACGCCTTCATGGTTTCGTGATTGACCCAGAGCTCGGCGAGCTTCTCTTGAATGTGTTGGAAGACTTCGGCGCCGATCGAGTTGGCCAGCAAGCTCGCGAGCCCCAGCATGTACTCGCTCTTTGCGATGTTCTTCACCACCACCTGGTGAGTCATGTGCGCAACGGCGCCGGTCCGGGCATAAGCCTCGTTGCAGCGCTTGATGTCGCGATACAAAAGGACGTTCTCCCAGGGCACGAACACGTCGTCAAAAATCACCACGGCGTCCATTTCCTCGAATCTGGACCCCAGGGGATGATCGAAGTGCGAGCGGCCGTAATCGACACTCTCGCGGCAAATGAAGCGCAGGCCCGGCGTGTTGTTGGGGATCGAGAAGCCGAACGCGTACGGCGCGTCCTCCTCCGGACTCTTGAGGAGCGTCGAGGGGAAGACCATGATCTCGTCGGAGATGGGCAGCGTCGCGAGCATGCGGCAGCCGCGGATCACGATGCCCGCGTCGGTCTCCTCTTTGATGCGTGCGGCGAGGAACGGGTCTGCCTGCTTGGCCGAGCTCAGCGCGCGATTCGCCTGCGGTGGAATGAGCGTGTGCGTGAGACAGAGATCGTTCTCGCGCAGATACTCGTAATAGCGAACGGCGTTGGCACCGAAACGCGGGTCCGCTTCGGCGAGGAAGGGCGCTCCCGCCGCGTACCCGGTCATGGCGCGGCTGATGTAATCGGGCACCCGGCCCATCATGCCGTGGGTGTAGTCCTGCCACACTTTCATCGCGCGCGAGATGCTCACGAGCTCCTCGTGGGTCTTCGGCATCATGAAAGCGCGCGAGACTTTGCGCCCCGACGAGGGCGAGTCGTAGAGCGCGACGTCGGCATGCTGCCACTGCAAGTCGTAAAGATGGGCCAGCGTCTCGACACCTCCCTTGAGCGCGGGATGCTGGGTCACGTCCTTGACGAGCTCGCCCCGATACCAGAGGGCCGGCGGATTGTCCTTAAGACGCTTGAGCACTTGATGGCCGCGCCGGGCGCCGGTCGGGGCGTTGGTGTCGGATGTCGGACGGCTTGGCACTGGAATTTCCTTTGTGTCGTGTGGCAAATTACTATATACGTAATTGAGTTATGATTATAATAATCCCATGATTCAGCCTCGGTCAAACATCGCATTGACAGGGCGCGCCAAGACGCAGCAGGGCGTGCAATCCGTGGAAGTGGGCATGCGGCTGGTCAAGGTGCTCGCCGCCGCAAGTGATCCTCTGATGTTGAAGGACCTGGCGGCCGCCGCGCGAATGCCGCCGGCGAAGGCGCACCGCTATTTGGTCAGCCTCGGTCGTGCAGGCCTGGTGCAGCAGAACGCCGGCACCGGCTTGTATGAGCTTGGGCCGTTTGCCGTCGATCTCGGCTTGAGTGCCCTCGGGCGACTTTCCCCGGTCGCTGCCGCGGAGCCATTTCTCGAAGAATTGAGACAGTCGATTCGCCAGACGGTCGCGCTCGCGGTTTGGGGTGCCCAAGGTCCGGTGATCGTGCGCTGGCTCGCACTGGAAACGCCGGTGGCGGCTACTTTGCGCGTGGGCTCGGTCATGCCGCTCACCCGGTCGGCGACCGGTCTCGCATTTCTGTCCTACTTGCCCGAGCACGTTACGGACCCGTTCGTCAAAGACGAGTTGGCGCAGAATAGACGCGCCGGACTCAAACCCCGAAGCCGCGAGGACCTGTCGGGCTGGGTGGCCGAGACCTTGAACCGCGGATACGCCCTCACCAGCGATTTCATTCCGGGCATCAGCGGGATCGCATCGCCCGTGTTCGACCACAGCCGGGCCATGGTGCTCGCGCTCATTACCCTGGGATACACCGCGCCCTTCATGGCCGACCGCGCGCGCATTGGTGCGGAGATCCAGCGCATCGCCCGGTCGCTTTCTAACAGGCTCGGATGGCGTTAAAGTCTCGATTACTGGAGTCAATATCGCTATGGCCGGCATCCGTCCTGATGACCCCCAGACGCTCAAGCGCACCAAGTCGCTCGGGGATCTGATTGCCGCCACGACCCAAAGTCCTGTCCATATCGTTTACGTGCACGGCATGCGTGCCGATGGAGCGGGCGCCTCGGCCGCTTTTCGGGCCGGCTTGTGCGAACACGTGCGGGGTCTAGCTTCGCGGGGCGACGATTACAGCCGCGCCGAGAGAAGCTACTTTGAAGTCGGCCCCCGGCCGCCAGCCACCTACTTGGATGAACCTATCTGGAGAAGCGACGAGGAGTGGAAAGGAAGCAGGCCTTTCGTCGATCGCTACGTGTTCAGTCGCCAGGGTGCGCAAGCCATCGTCGTTGACGAGGTGAATTGGTGGCCGCTGCTCTTTCCCGTCAAATGCCGATCCCTTTTGGTACCGGAGACCGATCTCTCCGGCGCCGATCGGGAGCATCTCAAGCTCTGCACCCGGAGCGACGCGGGCTACTACCCGTGGCTCACGCAGCAGGAGCTCGATAGCGGCCTTGAGCCATAAGCCGAGCGTCCGGCGGAGGAGCCTGGGCGAACTCGTTCATCAAGCAGCAGATCATGAACTGGGGATTTGCGGATTCCGTCATCGCGTTGGGCCCGCTGCGAACTTATTTCAGGCGCGCGATGAACCTTGCCTTCGATCATGCGTCGTGCTTCGATGACAAGGACATCGAGCATCAAGAGTTTGTGGTGATCGCGGAAAGTCTCGGTAGCTTCGTTGTGCTCGATGCGTTCAATAATCTCTTCGAGGACTCAAACAGCGCGGAGCAGGTGGGCCTGCGGACCATGGACCTCTATTTCTTCTCGAACCAATTCGCCTTGCTCGAGCTTGGCCGGATCGACGGGGTGCCGGCGCAAACAGAAGGAGGGCGGGCTCTCGCCGCGTCGATTGGCGGTCCCACACCGATCGATCTACTGAAGCGTTGGGCGCAGTCAGGGCGAGTCACCGCCAAGCTGGCAGGGGAGGCCCGGCCGAAGCAGATTCTCGCTTTCAGTGATCCCAGCGACATCCTCACGTATCGAGTCCCGAAACTTCGCGACGCCAATGGGAACGACATCGCTTTGGTCGTCAATCTCTATGACCGGAACGAGTGGAACTGGTTTGGACTTTTCGCCGTGCCGACGACTGCGCACTTGGGGCATAGCAGGAACCCCGCGGTGCTTCGGCAGATGTTCCGGCGTTCTCACTGACGAATCAACTGGCTTGACGGCCGGTTCTGACATGTCAATTCTCTGCGGCGCGTTCATGCCCGGCAACGATATCCCGCAACGCGCGCTCATCGACGATGACCATCTTGCCGCGACCGAGGGTAAGTATTTCTTGTGCTTTCCAATTCTGCAGGTACTGATTGACAACCTGCCGGGACAGTCCCAGAAAACGCGCCACCTCTTCTTGAGAAATCCGCAGCTCCGTTCCGTGCGCGGTTCCGTGCCCGTGAAGTTTTCCGAGACTTAGTAAACGCCGCGCCAGGCGTGCGGGCACGCCGAGCAATGCGGAGTCTTCTGCCAATCCGCTGGTCCATCGAATGCGCTCGCACAGAAGCTGAACCACGTGCCCGACCAGCTTGGGTTCGCGCTCCAGCAAAGCAAGAAAGTGGTCGCGCATGATGATAATCAGCTCGGAGGGCGCGGTCGCGCTCGCCGTGGCGGTGCGGGGCCGTCCATCCAAGAGCGCAATCTCGCCGAACGTATCGCCGGGCTCCATGATGTTGAGAAACATTTCCCGGCCGTCCGGCGAGCTGGCGCTGATGCGAATCTTGCCCGTGGCCACGCCGTAAAGCGCATCGCCGGGGTCCGCCTGCGAGAACACCAGGGTGCCGGCACCGTATGAACGCCGTGTCGACAGCGCTGATATTTGCCGGATCGTCGCGCCGGCAAGCCGCGGAAGAGACGCGTGCGCTCCAATATTGTTTCCGCGGCCAAAGTCACGAACAAGACTCCTCGCATGAAAACCCTTAAGCAGTGTACGTCTTGTGTCACCTGCTTGACAGAACGGGAATTCGAAGGCGCTCACGATGGCTCCGTGGATAGGTGGTGGGTCGCGTTCACTTGGTGACGACCCGAATCAAGCAAATAGAGGAGTCCAGTCATGTATCGCAATCAGACGAGCGTCACAAAGACACTGCAGATCGCTTGGGGAGTGGTCGCTTCCGCGGCCGTTGCCTGGGGGGGTGGCAGCAGCACGGCCCAGGCCGGTGAGCCGGACACGCCGGTCGCACATGAGGTGGTCAGTTTCAAGGACCTGAACCTGAACACTCCCGCGGGCGTCGCGGTCCTGTACCGGCGTATCAAAATCGCAGCTCATGATGTCTGCGCGGATCCGGACCGGTACGATCTCTCGGAATACAAGCTGCGTCCCTGCATCGACGATGCGGTGTCTCGGGCGATTGCCCAAGTCAATAATCCGATGCTGACGAGTCTTTACGAAGCGAAGCCGGGCAAGGGAGATAAGAAGCCCACCGTTCTCGCGTCAGCGCGCTGAGTGGGTCGATGATCGCGCTGCACGGGCGGGTCGCCGTGCAGCGCAGTTTCGCTGCGGCGTCGACGCCTGGGATTTCTACGATCGCGCGAGAAAGTCCACGGCACTTTTGCCGGGCATGAAGAAGTAGCCGCCGCCGCGCACGGTGACGAACTCGGTCATGTGCGGCAAGTGTATCGGTCCAAAGCGGGTCTGGATGCTCATGGTTCGTTGGCTCGCAGCCTGGTGTTGGGCCACGATGGGATCGGCACCGTTTTCCAGTCCATTGAAGTCGCGACCCAGCACCCAAGTCTGCAACAAGAATTCGAATTGTCCTTCGATGTCGGCATTCAAGCACATGAAAAGCAGACCCGGATGTTCCCAGCCGTTGTCTGCGCCCTTGTAGGAGCGGCCGACGCGCAATATCCGATGCCGGTTCGTGATGCCGATTTGCACTTGCGATCCCGGATCGAGGCTGTCCCGCGGATTGGCGCGGCGGATGTGCGCCCCGAAGGGGCAGCGTACGCCGTCCGGATCTTCCGCCCCGAACAAAAAATCATTGTCCTCCGGGTCGGTGATGCGGTCGGGAGTGCCGGGCGGGGTGGGGTGCCGTACCAATGAGGTTCCGTCCTCCCTCCAGCGGCCGACCATTTTTGCGCCAAGCCATTCGCGGAGCCACACGGGATCATCGCTCGGCGAGCGCGGGTCGGCGGCGACGGCGGCTGCCGCCTGATCGATATACTGCCAAAGGCGTTCCGGGTCCTGCTCCAGCTGGCGTGCGACCAGGAACGTGCCGTTCTGTCCGAGCGGAAAGCCGTTCGACGTCGGCATGGGTGGACAATAGCCGAGGTTGTCGGGATAGCCGAGGATGATCTCTCCCGGCGCGATCACCTGATTTTGGGGATGCTGGCCGGTCCACCGGCTGGTTCCGCGAATCACGGGTTGCGAAATGCCGTCGATGAAGCCGAAGGGCTCGCGAAGCGGATCGCCTTTCTGCGGCAATGTCTTCATCGCGACGCGATGAATCAAACGATTTCCGTATTTCTCGATCTGGGCGATCCGGTGGTTCACCGCCTCATCGAGCTCCTCGGACTCCTTCGCGTAAAGCATCAGGATCGCGTCGGTTTCGTGGCCGGGACCGCCCCACCACCACTTCTCCGGTGCGTTGGCGCCGGTGTCTTGCAGGGCCCGAGCCCGCCACGGCGCGACCATGCCCTGTTGAAACGCGACCGGAAAGGTGCCGAGCGCCGATTCTTCGAGGCCGAGTTTTCGGAGGCCGCCCGTGCTGAAGCCTGCGACGGCCGCGGAGTCGCTGGGCACACGGTCGCCATAGCTCAAATCCCCCGCAAGCTCGCGAAGCCAGTCGCGGCAGGTTTCAGGCTTCCCGCCCAGTTCCACGATCAGGCAGTGCGCGTGTCGCAGTGGTGACATTCCACCGAAGACCAATGTCGGAATCAGTTCGTGCTGCAGAGGCGGTGGAGGTGGACTGGGAAAGCCAAGGTCATTCAACCATTCAGCCGCGGCTTCCTCGGTCATCGCGGTCGCGAAGCCGTGTCGAATGGCGGCGTTGGTGCGGATTCGGGAGGTCTTCAGATCGGGATACGCCGAGAACCAAAAATGCGTGGGCCGCTGATAGCGGCGCGCCCAGTTTTTGAATCGCTCGCTGTCGTCGGCGCCTCGCTCGATCAAGTTTGTGGTTTTTGGGAAATTGAGCGTATTACCCCAAATGGCGTTGAGTCCCACGCGTGCGTGCGCGATGAAATCCTCGAGATAGCTCTCCCAGCTGCCGTCGTAGTTGGATAGGAATACCATGGCGTTGGTTCGCGGCAGGATGACCCAGCGGGCAAAATGGATGGTGCCGATCTGGTACAGAAAGCCCGGCCGTCCGAGATAACTCGCCCAGGCACCGACCATGTAAAACACCAAACGCAGAATCAAGCGGCGCACGAATCCCGGCTTCAAGTAGGAAGCGCCGCCCAGGTGGTTTTGCATGACGAGGTTCTCGTACGCCATGATCTCGGCGATCCTCTCCGCGTTCAGCTCCTTGTCGTCCGGCTGGTCCGCCTTCTCTTGGCGGCGCAGCCAGCTATAGGCGGGCCACAAGGCGATTAGCGCCAGCAGAATCTCCATTCCAAGGGTCAACAATCCGTCCCGGCTCGATTGCAAGAGCGAGCTCCCGAAGAATTCTCTGAAAACAACGGCCGCCAGCAGCGGCGGAACGAGCAGCGGCCACAGAAGCTGGCCGAACAGCGAACGGACCAGCGGCCACACCGCAGCCGTCGTCGCGGGCGCCTCCGCGAGGAGCGGAGCCTGCTCCGCGATGAACGCCCACTTCAGATCGGGAATCTTGAAGATCTCGTCGCGCAGACGCTGGAGTTTCTGCAGCGCCGGCTCCGGGAGGCGGTTGCGCTCGAGCCAGTCGCCGATCCACGAAGCGAGCCGCTCTTCGTCCTTGATGCGCTGCACGCTCATGCCCGGCGTGCCTGTGAACAAGACGCCGCAGGTCGAAAACCAGCCAGCGCCGACATTGAGCCGATGTTTTTCGAGGTATGCGCTCAGTCTGCGGGGAATCTTCAGATCCGCGGCCTGCAGGACGCCCGTAACCCAGGTGCCGATCGTCTGCGCAAGGCGCGCGCAGGCTGCACGCTCGTTGCCGTCGGCGGACGCCTCCAGAATAAGGTAGGCACGCGGGTCTTGTTCCGGCTGAATGACGGAAATGCTCATGAAATGCACGAATGCGGCCGCGTCCAGCGCGGCGGCGATGTCGCCTCGCGCCGGGTTGCCGAGCGCTCTCAGGGAATCGTTGACCTCTTGCGCTCGCTCGCTTGCGAACGGGATGACAACCGTAAAGAGGGCCTGCGTCACGCGTCGAACTCCACTGACAGATGCGCCGGAAAAACCGTGATCGTCTGCAGCTTGCCGGCAGCGCCTTGCGCGCGCCGCAGACCCTGTTTTTGCAAGAGGGGCTTGAGCGTTTGGGTGATCTGGGCGGCCGCGATGAAAGCACCGATGCACCAATGCTGCCCGTACCCGAACTCGAGGTAATCCTCGGCCGCCCGCTTTGAATCGAACAGCTTTGGTTGCGTGACGCGGCGGCTGTCGAACATGGCCGACTGCGTGCTCGCGAGGATCCCGATACCCGCTTTTAAAGATTTCGGCCGACGGCGCCCGGCGGTGAGTTTGTATCCGCCGGGTCCGCACATTCGAAATGGACCCAGGCTGAAATTTTTGAATCGCAAGGCTTCCCTCAGACAGCGCCACAGCAGATCATCGTCGCCGGCGATGGCCGCGGCCTGCGCGGCCTGCATGAATTCCTTTCTGCGTAGCAGCGTCCACAGCATGTTTCCGCTTGCGAGCAGGTTCGTGGGTACGAATCCTGTGACCATGCCGAGGAGATGGGCCTCCAGGACATCGTCCGTCAGTTCGGGATCGCTTTTCTGCATTTCAATCAGCCGGGGCAGTACGATTCCCGGCGAGTGCCCTTGGCGTGCTTGCTCGATGGCGCGGCGGATCAGGCGGAGAAAGCAGTCAGCCGCTGCCAGCGCAAGAGGCTGGCCGGAAGTTGCAACCTTATCGCTGGCCGATCCGAACAAGTAGCTGCTCATGGCGATCGTCCATTCGGCGAACAACACCTTGTTGGGAATCTCGATACCGTAATAGTCCTCGCAGAGCTGTGCCGGGACGGCCCAAAGCAGATCGCGCATTGCATCAATACTCAGCTTGCCGCGCAGAATATCCGTCGCAGCCTTGGCGGCGAGAGGCACGACATACTGGGGCACGTCTTCTCGCCTAAACGCTTTCGCGAGCTGCTCGTAGTTGCGCCGGTATTCCGGCCCCTCCTGCATGCCGAGCACGAAGTTCTTTTTTCCGGACAGCTCGATCATTTTTGCGCCCCAGGGCACCGGGAACTGCTGGTCATGAGTCAACACTTCGCGCACATCCTCGTCTCGAAAGACGATAACCAGGCGGGCGAACGGAATGCGAAGGATCGGCCAGAACCGGCGGAAGAACCCCATGAGATATTCGCGCTGAGGGTAGTCACAGAGCCAGTTGAAAGCGGCGTGGACTGCGCGATGGGTGTCCATCGCCTTGATGTCGAAGCCGGCGCATGGACCGTCAGCCTGCGCGCGGGCCGCCGGCGCGGACGGTGCCGCTATTTCTGGTTCCTCCATGATCCCTCCCCGGTTGGGCTCGCCGACGAAGTCCCATTGATTGTAAACGACTTTCGGGCGGGATAAGGTAAACCCCGAAGGATATTTCAGCGTTGAGCATATAGGGAGAGAAGTCATTCGATGGCAGAACGTCGCCGGTTGACCGTGATGTTCGTGGACCTCGTGGGGTCCACGGAACTGTCCGATCGGCTCGATCCCGAGGATCTCGGCCAAGTGATCGGCGGCTACCGGGACGTCGTCGACCGTGTCGTGGCGCGCTTCGAGGCTCACGTCGCTCAATACACCGGCGATGGCGTCATGGTGTATTTCGGCTATCCCGCCGCACACGAGGACGATGCCGACCGCGCGGTCCGCTCGGCGTTGGCGATCATGCGGGACATCGCCAAAGTGCGCGTGCCGGGGGGCGCAGAATTGGTTGCGCGCATCGGGATCGCCACAGGTCTGGTCGTGGTCGGCGATCAGACCGGAATGAGCGAGGCGCGCGAACACGCTGTCGGCCAGACGCCCAACTTGGCCGCTCGACTGCAGGCACTGGCAAAGCCCGGCGAGATTCTGCTGAGCGACGGGACGCGCGAGTTGATCGGCAGTTCCTTCGAGCTGCACGATCTCGGGAAGCAGCAGCTGAAGGGAATTGCGGTGCCGGTCGTTACCTATTCGGTGGCGGGCGAGCGCGTCTTCGAGAGCCGCTTCGAGGCTCAGCGCCCTTCTCGGGTTGCCGCGATGGTCGGGCGAGGCGGTGAACTCGAGCTACTTCGGCATCGATGGGGCACGGCCTGCTCGGGTGAGGGTCAGGTCGTCCTCCTCATCGGTGAAGCGGGAATTGGCAAGTCGCGCATCTTACGCGCGCTGCAGGATTCGCTTGCCGCCGAACCGCCCCTGGTGCTCTATCATCAGTGCTCCCCTTATCATGTCGGTAGCGCGCTCTACCCACCGATTCAGCAGCTCACCCGGGCTGCGCAGATCTCTGCGGGAGACAGCACCGATACGCGGCTGGACCGGTTGGAATCCCTGCTGACCGCAGGGGATGCGACCGAAATCGCATTGATTGCCGCGCTTCTCGGCATCGACGGCACGCAGCGCTACGGGGCACTCGATCTGACTCCGCAACAGCAACGTCTGCGCACCTTCGATGCCTTGATGAATCAACTGGCTCGCTTCGCGAGCAAACGGCCGGTGCTCTGGATACTCGAAGACGCTCACTGGATCGACCCGACCACCCTGGAGCTCGTCCAGCGCTGCATCGATCAAGTCGGTGAAGTCCGCGTATTGGCCGTGGTGACGGCGCGGCCGGACTTCAAGCACGACTTCGGCCGGCATAGAAATCTCACCCGGATGGAGCTCAACCGTCTCGGGCGAATCGAGATCGCGGCCATGGTCGACGGGGTCACCGGAGGCAAACCTTTGCCCGAGCGGCTGATGGCCGAGATCGTGGCGAAGTCCGACGGTGTGCCGCTGTTCGTGGAGGAATTTACCAAGTCGATGCTCGAGTCGAGCGTCGTTCACGAGACCGAGGACGCGTTTGTTTTCGACGGCACCCGACTCGTCACGGTTCCGGCCTCGCTGCATGACAGCTTGATGGCGCGTCTCGACCGTCTTCACCCGTACAAGGAGATCGCGCAAACAGCGTCCTGCATCGGCCGCGAGTTCGGCCAGGCACTGCTGGCGAGCGTGTGCGAGGCATCGGAACCCGTGTTGTGCGACGCTCTCGCGCGTCTCGTGGACGCAGAGCTCATTTACCGCCGCGGCGCTATGCAGGAGGCACAATACGCGTTCAAGCATGCGTTGGTGCGCGATGCCGCCTACGAGAGCTTGCTGCGCACGAAGCGCGAGAAGATCCACGCGCGCCTGGTCGCGGCCCTCGAATTGCTGCCGGATACGGCTCCGGAAATCATCGCCCAGCATGCCGCGCTCGCATGCATGAAAGAGAAGGCGATTCACTACTGGCAGAAGGCCGCCGCAGGGGCGGTCGTCAGGCCGGCTTACAAGGAAGCCATCGCCCACCTGACTCAGGCGATCAGCCTCGCCGAGGAGATGGGAGATGACCGGTCCTGGCAGGAACGCCGCTTGCTGCTTTGGATGGCGCGCGCGCAGGCAACGATCCCGTTATACGGTTACAGCCACTCGCAGACGGTTCTTGTCTTCAAGCACGCCCGGGACCTGGCCGCGGTCGTTGGCAAAGGGCCCCACCGCTTCTCGATCCTGCACGCCACGTGGGCCGCGCATTACGTACGGGGTGAGCAGGATAGTGCATTCGAAGCGGCCCAAAGCATGCTGAAGTTCGCGCATAGCGACGCCAACGACGGTCATAAATTCTCGGCTCTGAGGGCGCTCGGGATCTCCCAAATGATCACCGGGGCACCCGAGCTTGCGAAGGACACTTTCGAGCAGGCGGAGCAGCTTGGCGAAGTCCTACGCCAGGGCTCGCGCGAGCGGCGCATCGCCGTCGCCGACCGGTTCGCGGCGGATCCGGAGATTGCGACCCAGTTTCACGTGGGTCTCACGTTATGGAGTCTCGGTCGCGTGGACGATGCGTGTGCGCTGGCAGAAGGGGCAATAGCGGCGGCGCGCGTAATGGGCCATGCGCACACGCTGGCTCATGCGATCACGCACGGTGCGATTTTTGCCGTGGTGTGCCGTGATGTGGACCGTGCCCTGAGTCTAAGTACGGAGACCATCGAATTCGCAAACAAGCACGACATGGAACTTTGGAAAGGCTATGGCTTGATCCTGCATGGCTTTGCGCGGGCACTGAAGGGCGAATTGGCAGAGTCAGTGCGCTTCATGGAGGCGGGGTTCGCTTCCGTTGCACTCACTCAGACCGGCGCCATGGTGCCGCTGCACCGCGCGATGCACTGCCGAACACTGGCGGCGCTCGGCCGGTTCGATGAGGCGCAATCCTTTGCCGCCGCCGTACGCGATGAGCTCACGTCCGGGTCCGAGCGCTACTTGTGGCCGGAGTGCCAGCGGCTGCTCGGCGACTACCTGGGTCTTTGCCCGGGCGCGGATCGTTCGGAAATAGAAGGCTATATACACGGGAGCGCTGGACCTTGCCCGCCGGCAGGGCGCGCGTTCGTGGCAACTGTACGCCGCGACGAGTCTCGCCCGCTTTTGGATGGAGCAGGGTGAACGGGCCAGGGCCGTCGAGCTGCTTGGGCCGCTGCATGCGTCGTTTGTACAGGGCCGAGGCCTGCCGGTGTACCGGGAGGCGGCGGCGCTTTTGGCTCTGCAGGTGGAGTGATCGAGGCGGAGTACGGCAGATTCTGCATTGGATCGCCGCCCGCATAGATGGCTCTTCACATGCGAGGGCGCCGGGCCGCCGCCACCAGGTGAAACCTCGCGGGCGGTGCACGTCTTGTGTCGTCCGGTTGACAGAACGGCATCAGGAATGCGCCCACGATACTCCCGAGGATGAGGTAGCGGTTACTCACCTGGTGGTGATAGCCCATATCAACCAAACAAAGGAGCCTGGTCATGTACAGCAACGAACCGAGCGTCACGAGGACACACCGAATATTTTGGGGATTAGCCGCTTCTGCGGCCATTGCATGGGGATGCGGCAGCACGGCACAGGCCGCGAAACCGGAAAATTTTGTTCCATCCAAGGTGGTCAGATTTCAAGATCTGAACCTGGACAGTCCGGAAGGTGCCGCCGTGTTGTATCGGCGAATCAACGCCGCAGCCCATGAGGTCTGTGGAGATCCGGAGAGGTACCAGGAATTGAAACCCAATCGCTGTGTCAAGGATGCGGTGTCGCAGGCGATTGCCCAAGTCGATAGGCCGATGCTGACAAGTCTCTATGAAGGGAAGACCGGTAACGTCGATGCGAAGGTCACTCTCGCTAAAGCGCGCTGAGGCGGACGTAGAGTTGCGCCGCTTGGCCGAAGTGCCTGTGCGGCGCAACTTCTCTGATACTTGCAGTGGGATATGCCCCTTAATGTCTTCCAGGCCGACGAGGTATACTGACGCTCGATGTTACTAACGTGATGCGTCAGTGGCGTGTTGGTCATGCGTTAGACATTGACATTTTTTTTGAGGCGCACCTCGATCTGCAAAGGGTGAAAGACAGGGCCGGCAAGCAGACCGCTCGCATTAACCCTCATCCCCACGCCGCGGATGGCAGCTTGCAGCCCATTTGACGTTTGTTGATTGACCGGGGGGCCGCGGCGGCGCAATCCGGCAATCTTGCCGGAGGTTAAGAGGCGACAGCTAACAAGGACTCTGATGGGCGAGGTATTAGGCCGATTTATCTCGCCGATTCGAAGTGTACCGATCACGTTGGTCCTCATCGCCGCACTCATCGCTCCGATGCGGTACGCGCAGGGCCAAGGCAACTCCGGTCCGAAGTACGAAAATGGCTTCACGCTATACGGTGGCTACCGATTTGGCGGCAGCGTGACCAATACCACGAACGACTCGGATATAGATCTTCGCAATGGCTCGAGCTTTGCCTTAGCTGGCGATTTTGGGTTGGATCCCCACCGTCAGATTGAGATTTTATACAGCCAGCAACGTACATCTCTCAGCTACGGCACATTGTCGTCACCGGTAGCCAATAGAGGGCTCACGCTTCACAACTATCAAATCGGTGGTACTAACTTTATTGAGGAAACCGGTCGCGGTCTTTATGTCATGGGAGGACTTGGCGGTACGACGGCTACTCCTGATCAGGTCGGTGGGAATTCAGAGACATTCTTTTCCGGAAATCTGGGCATCGGATGGATGGTGCCGTTCGGACAACATGTTGGAATTAAATTCGAAGCGCGCGGCTACGGCATTTTGCTCAACCACAACGGCTCGCTGTTCTGCGGCGGCAATCATGGTTGTACGATCGCCGTTACGGGCACTTCATTGTTTGAAGGGGAAGTGCTCGCGGGTGTCGCGGCGCGGTTTTACTCTGACGCGGGTGACTGGCCGATCGACCTTGGACCGACCGGAACATACGCACGAGCGGTATGACCAGGCGAAAGTGTATGACGCGGCCGCAATGCCCATGGGGCGCGATTAAGGTCGTCAAATCCTCCTTCAGCCGCGGATTGCCCGGACAGTGCTCCGCACGGCAGGCCGCGTTCATGATGCTGTTTAGATAGTATTCGACGTAAGGAATGATGACCGAAGCACCGTTATAGCTCATCGAAAATTCGCGAGTCCGGGACCACAACAGCGGGCCTTCATCCAAAGGGATGCCAGGAGTTCGGATATGCATCATTCGGTTCCGCTCTATCCACCCGGATTCGCACTTCTCGAGCAGGTGTTGGCGCGAGTGTGTACGCGGCCCAGTCTAAGTTATTAAATTTACATGGTCAATTTAATGGCGCGTCCATTTCTGTCTGACTCCCAAGTTACCGATCAGCGCCGCCGGCTGACCTTGGAGGCTCTGTCGCTATACCGTATCAGGGAGTCGAAGCGGTCACGCTGCGAAGGCTTGCGGCGCGCGCGGGCATGAGCCATTTCACGCCCTACCGCTATTTTCAGTCCAAGGACGAATTATTGGCGGCCATCAAGACCGAAGTGTTCGCGCATTTCGCCGAACATCTAGAAAGCGTCGACCTGCCCGAGGCGCAGCCCATCGACCGTCTGCGCCATATCTGCAGGGCGGTGGTGGATTTCGCCCGGCGGCAGCCCGAGGACTATCGACTGATTTTCTCGCTGCGCCAGCCGCCCGTGGCCGACTACGCCATTGCAGGCGGTCTGGACGCGCACCGCGGAGTTCGTCATCTCCTCTGCCAGAAGGCGATCGAGCGGTCAGTTGCAGAGGCGATCCAAAGGACATGGGCGCACCTAGCCTGGTCAATGATTCATGGTTTGCTCAGCCTGCACCTCGCCGAGAATCTGCTGGTGCTGGGTCGCGATGTCGACGCCATGGTGGGGCCGCTAATGCAGGCACTCCTGCCGACGTTGCCCGGGACGATCAATCATCACTCGACCCACGGAGAGAACGATCAATGAGCACATCCAATGCGGGCGCGTCCGATTCGGCCCAATGAGTCCGGCCGAAAAAATAGTCAGGGATTTCTTTACCTCGTGGGAGAGGGATGGGTTTTTATCCGCGTTCGAACGGTACATGCACCCCGATGCCCTGTGGCAGAACGCCGGCTTCCCGGATGCGTTGGGTCGCGACGCCTACATGCCGCTGCTGCGCCAGTACAATACCTTCAGCGGAATGCCCTTCGGCCGTGTCGAACTGAAGAATATCGCCGCGTCCGGCAATGTCGTTCTGACGGAGCGCATCGATAATCTGTTCAATGCAGCCGGCGATGCGACCCACCCGGCGCCCATCATGGGGACGTTCGTCGTCGAAGACGGCCTCATCAGGCGATATTCCGATTACTTCGATCCGCGTCCATTTCTCGACATGATGGAGAAATAAAGGACGGAGTAATCAAGTGCATCCTGAGTCAGCGTTACCGGCCGACGCGCTCTTCGGCGTCTTCGGCCATCGATGGGTCGGCCGCGTCAGCATCGTTATATTTCGGTCTCGCTCGCAAACTTCCCGAGATCTTGGTTCAACCGAGCCGCCGCCGGCGCGGTAAGCGCTTCTGCGGCGTGGTCGACTGTCGCGAACCAGCATTCGTCGATCGCTTCAAACGGGAAGTCGCCGGCGGCGCATCGATGGTCGTGTTGAGCGCCCAGCGCAGCGCGCCGAGCGTGTTGGCTGCCTCCACACACAGCTGCGCGTGTTCGCCCTGTAGGTGCTTCTCGAATGCATCGCGCGAAACCTTCGCCTTGCGATACAGGTAGCGGAAAACCACCGCCTCGCCCAGCGGTCCTTCGAGTACGCGGGTTTCCGTGCAATAAAAGCTGAACTGGGGCGTGTAGCGGTCGAAGACGCGCAACTCGTCCTGATCGATAAGCGCACGTTGCTCGCGCGAAAAACCTCTACCGTAGAGGGTCTCGAGTTCTGGGGCTTCCGCAATGCCCACTCCGTCATACTCGGCCGATACGGGCAGATCCCCGAGTGCAGCATCGTCGACGCGGGTGGTGTAACGCATCCAGTCGATCGTCCACACATCGCCGCAAACTGGCTGGCGAAGATGGCATGCGATTTCCAGGTACGCGGCCACTCCTCCCAAGAGACAGTGGGCGCGCGACGCGCTAAGTAAAGCAGTTTGTATGCCGTCGGCTCTCTCCTTTCACGCGTCGGTCAAGTCGTCCTCGCTGAACACCGGAGCGGCTCCGTCGCCTTCATCATGATAAGCGGGATGATGCGCGTCGTTCGCGTCTGATAGACCGCGTAAAAGGGGTAGCAGTCCACCATAAATGCCCAGACTTTCTCGCGCTCGGCTCCCGTGGGCTCGCGCTGTTCTCTGCACCCCCCTTGGATGCGCAGATGACGACCTCGCCGGCGACGTGGCCATAGCAGAGCGCGTTGATCATGGTCCGCCCGCTCTTGCGACCCATATAGCGGATCAAACAGTGCGTACCGAACGAATAGCCGCCGGCGCCGGTAATGCCCACGATGTGGCTCTGGGCGCCGCCCGTGAACAAGTAGAACTTGCGGTGCTCCTCGACCCATTCAATTGTGCCCGCCGGGCGTGTAAATCTCCGGATTGCGCTCATTCTAATTACTCCACCGTCGCCAAGTGACCTTAACGTCATAACTTTAACTGAGAGACTCGGTGCGTAGGGGTTATTCCTCGAAAGGCCCTAGCCATTGCGTCATTGCCACAGGTTGGAACAGGCTTATCCTGTAGCTCGTAGCTATATCGGGAGTGTCGCTTGCGTTTGACCGCCCTCGAGATGCTCGGACGCAGCGCTGAGCCACAGATCTATCATTGGAACGACCGCGATTATCTGCTCTACGCACTCGCGCTCGGTCTCGGCAGCGATCCGCAGGACAGCCCTGCGCTGTCGTTCGTCTACGAAGAGCACCTCCGGGTCGTACCTACGTTCCCGACGGTGCTTGCTTGGGTTGCCGAGCCGACGTTCGCAAGTCTTGGTGCCCATGCCGATTTCGCGCTGCACGCCGGTCAATCCGTCGAGTTGCATCGGGTCCTTGACCGCCCCGAGACAGTGACGGTGTCGGGCCGGGTGGTGGCGGTCCACGACAAGGGCCGCGAGCGTGGCGCGCTGATCGTCATGCGTCAGGAAGTCGTTCGCGCATTCGATGGTGCGCCGATCGCGACGCTCTTGACGAATTGCTTCGCGCGCGATGCCGGCGGCTGCGGCAGCGCCGGAGAGTCTCCCGCCATACCTCATCGAGTGCCCGATCGACCGCCGGACCACAGGGTTGTCTACGCCGTGCACGACAGCGCGGCACTTCTGTATCGCCTGACGGGAGACCGCAACCCGTTGCATGCTGACCCGAAAGCGGCGCAAGCCGCCGGATTCGAGCGCCCAATCCTCCATGGTCTTTGCAGTTTCGGCATGACCTGCAGAGCCGTGCTCGAATGCATCGCGGAGTGGCATCCGGAGCGAATTATGAGTCACTCGGCGCGGTTTTCTGCGCCGGTTTATCCGGGGGACCGGCTCGAGGTGTCGCTATGGCGTGAGGGGAGCGAGGTTCGCTTCGAGGCCCACGTCGCCGAGCGCGGCACCTCGGTCATCACCGGTGGCCGAGCACTTCTGGGCTAGCGCGCATCCTCGGTTGATCGCTCGAGCAATCGATGAGATGGTCGCGTAAAGTACGCTACCATACACGGGAGTGATTGCTGTGAAAATCGGGCTGTATTTGGATATGCGCAACCCTCCAGCCTGGCGGCAGGACCCCGCGCAGCTCTATGCGTTCACCCTCGAAATGTGCGAGGAGGCAGAGCGCCTCGGTATTGACTCGATCTGGGTTACGGAACATCACATGTTCGAGGACGGCTATCTCCCGCAGCCTCTCACAATGGCAGCCGCGATTGCCGCGCGCACTCGACGGGTGCGTATCGGCACGGCAGTGATGTTGGCCCCTCTGCACTCGGCCGTCTCCATTGCCGAACAATCCGCGATTGTGGATCTGTTGAGTGATGGCCGCCTGGAGCTCGGGCTGGGGAGTGGCTACAGAATTCCGGAATTCTCTCTGTTCGGTGCGGATATCGACAGGCGGTTTGCGACGACCAATCAGCGGGTGCGGGAGCTGCGGCACCTTTGGATGGAGAATCGCTTGACCCCCGAGCCGCGGCAAGCGCGCATTCCAATTTGGCTTGGCTATTCTGGACCAAAAAATGCACGGCGGGCCGGGCAATTAGGGGAAGGCCTCCTGGCCTTGATGCCCGAGCTCCTCGAGCCGTATCGTCAGGGCCTGATCGAGGGAGGACATGATCCGGGCTCGGCACGGATGGCTGGCGTCATGCATGGATGGTTTTCTGAGGATCCCGAAAGCGCGTGGCCCACGGTTTCCAAGCATGTAGGGTATTGGCTCAATTCCTACCGTCGGTATATGGTCGAAGGAACCGATGCGGCGGAGCCACCCCCTGTCGATCCCGCGCAGATACGGACGACCGGTCTCTCGGGCGGGGTTCGCGCATCACTCTCCAGCGGATCGCTGCTTTACACCACCCCTGGTGAAGCTGCCCCGCTGATCAAGAGCCATCTGGCGGGTTTACCGGTCGAGCACGTCTTTTTCTGGGCCTCGTTTGCCGGGATGCCGGAGCCAATGGTGGCGGAGAACGTCCACACGATCTGCACCAAGCTGGCGCCGCTGTTGCGCCAGGCGTGAACGCGCTACTCGCCATACATCTTGCGTTGCCCCAGGCGGCGCCGCACCAGCGATGCTTTTCGCTGCTCGGGAGTCACGCGAGCAGCGTCTTTTGGCAGCGTTGAAGCAAGCTCGGAGAATTTCACTTTCCGCGATGCCGGCACGGGCGCCGATGACGCTCTGTAATTGCGGAACACGACGGTGCCTTCGACGCGTCCGCAGGGATCGAGCCAGTTGGCAAGGCCAGGATCTTTCGACGACACGACGCAGCGAATCCGACCATCGGCATCCACGGCGATCTCTCGATCGTTCAGCGTGCTTTGACGATTCATGAAGTCCAAAGAACGGGACCATACGTCGCCCAGCTGGAATGACCAGTAAGCGCCGTTGGGCACTTCGTCCAGTTCGAGGATCAAAGCTTCGTCCTCACGCAATTCGAAGATTGCCATCGCGGTATTGTTGCTTGGGCTGCCGACCTGACTGGTGACGGTCCCGGGTAACAGTGTCAGCACGTTCTTTTTCCCGCTGGCGTTATTCAAGTACATGACGTACAGATTGATGTTGAAGTCTTGGGTCAAGTAGCGCACGAAGAGTGCGGCGCGCCGGATGCGCGATGCGATCGCCGCTTCGTCGAATTCGTCGGCGTCATAGTAATTGTCGGGCAATTCAGTGATGCGCTCGATGTCCAGCTCTCCGGCATCCCCGTGCCAATCAGAGAGCGAACGCCGGATGTGCAGAAATTGGAAGTCGAGCGCCCGATCAAGCTTGATCCAGTTGCCCGCTTGCTCGTCTGCGCTCAGGATGACTTCGAAGCGGCCATCCTTCTCGATCTTGAAATTGGCCCAATCGTAATTGCCCACCACTTTGACGCCGGCTCCCCGAAGATGCCGTTCTGAACTTGCAACAAAAATACCGCGATGTCGCCCATGCGACCTTTCAGGCGGTAGGTCTGGCGGCCGTCGACAAAAATCAACCCGTACAGCAAGTCCTGGCCGTTCTGGCCGAGCGTGTAGAGGTTTGTCTGCCAGCCGCTCTGGAAATAGATGCGGGGGTGATCCATTCGCGGCGAGATGACGAAGTTATAGGCCATGGCCTGCATCTCCATCAAGGTATGAAAGGCCTTGGCACGATGCTGCGGCGTCTCCTTGAACCGCGGCGTCGACTCCATCAGCAGACGCATGTGTTCCAAGGTTGCGTGATACTCCCGCCACGCATCCTGTAGTACATCGCTCGTCGCTGAAGTTGAATTGTTCGGCATGGGCTCCATTCCTGATTGGTACTTAACTCGGATAACAGGCCTTTAGCGCCAACTCTCGTTGAGACTCCGCCTCTTCCAACCGTGAGCGCAACGCGCCGGTGACCACCGCATGGGATTCCTGGCCGAGCACAAGCCGGCGCGGCGGCGAGGCACTGTCGACGGTATCCAGCATGATAGCCGCGGCGCGCGCCGGATCACCCGGTTGTTTGCCGTCATAGGCCGCAGCGTACTTGTAGGTGTCGTCGACGCGCGTATAGGCGGAGATACGTGTTTTTGGCCTCACCATCGAGCGACCAAAGAAATCCGTGCGAAACGCACCCAATTCCATGATCAGCACACGAATACCCAGTGGCTCGCCTTCCATTGCGAGCGCCTCGGACAACCCTTCGAGCCCAAATTTGGTACCGGAGTAATAGCCGCCCGCCGGACCGCCGAAGATCCCGGCGATGGAGGACACATTGATGACATAGCCGGCGCCTTTGGCGCGCATACCGGGCAGAACGGCGCGCATCATGGCCGCCGCCCCGAAGAAGTTGACTTCGAACATGGCGCGAATTTCGCGATCTTCGCTTTCTTCGACGCCACCCAGGTAGCCATAGCCGGCGTTGTTGACCAACACATCGACACCGCCGAACGCTTTGGCGGCTTCGACAGCGGCTGCAATTTGGGCTGTTTTGGTCACGTCGAGCGGCAGCGCAAGTGCACGCCCATTGGACTTGTCGACGAGCGCCGCCAGTGAGTCCGGATTGCGCGCCGTGGCGATCACCTTGCCGCCACGCGCCAGCACTTCTTCACAAACCGCGCGGCCGAAGCCGGCATTGGCGCCGGTCACCAGCCAGGTCTTTCTACTCCATCGCGTCATTTTGATTCCCCACAGTTACAGCGTGTCGGTCAGATTATGCGGCGGCGCGCCAATGCCTGGCGCAGACTCAAGCGGCCGATCGACCGCCGTCCGCGTGCCACGCCGATTTCGGTTCGCCAATCAAACCCAGACTCCGCATATCGCCCAGGTACTTGTGAATGAAAGACTCGGTGATGTGCGGAACATCCGTACCACCGCCCAGCTCCTTAACCGCGCTGATGAAATGTCTGCTGTCGTCCAGCGGCGGATGGGCCGGATGCGGGTCGCGCCATGCGCCAAGCACCGATAATGAGGAGTGCTGGCGCTGCTGCTCCGTCAGCGTCGAGAGTTTCGTCTCGAAGCGCCTCATCCATTCGCCGTGATCCTGCACGCGCTCGACCGTGTAGCCTGCCGATTCTATCCAGTCAACCACGCTGTCCAGCGAAACCCCATCATCGGAATGATGGTTGAGCACATTGTAAGTTTTGATGTCGCGATGCGCTCTCGAGCTGCTGCCGACCATCGCGGCTGCGATGAAGTCCACCGGAAGACCGTCATAGTGTGCCTTGGCTTTGCGCCCGTCGGACTCGCGCTCGTAGAACGACTCCGGCGCCAGTCCCGTCATGATGACGCTGTACATCAAGCGCGTGAACATGTCGGGCACGTTGATCTGCCCTATGTAGCGTCGATGCGCAAGCATCATATCACCCCGGTAGATATTGACCGGCAGACCGAAGCGCTCGTGCGCATCGTGCAACAACACCTCGTCCGCCCACTTGCTCGCTCCGTAGCCGGCCGCATAACCGTCGCCGAGCGCAATGCTTGCGAGCAGGGGGGAATCCTCACTGACACCCTGCGTGGCGTCGACGTGCAGATTGACGGCGGCCGAGGACACGAAGTCGAATCGTTTCTGACGGTTCGTCAACGCCAGGCGAATCAGCTCAGCCGTACCGAACACGTTCGGACCGAAGAGATTCTCGTAGGACAGCACGTGATTCACCAGGGCGGCCGGATGCACGATGCGATCGACGGAAGTTGCGAGGCGGTCCCACTCGGCTTCGCTCAATCCAAATCCAACATCCGCCACATCGGCGGCCAGAACTTCCAGATGCCTGCTTGCGAGTGACCGATAATGCTTCTCCAGTATGGGATCGACGCCCTCGAACACTTCATCAAGACGCCGGCGCGCCGCCGCATGGTCGCTGCCGCGGATGAGGCAAATCACCTTGCCCTCCACCCTGGCCATTTGTTCCATCCACTCAAGACACAGAATGTGCCCGAGGAATCCATTGGCGCCGGTCAGCAGCACGTTGCGAGATTGCGCGGGCGGCGCCTCGGTCGGCACGCTGCGCAGCGTTTTCTGATCCAAGAATCGAGTGATGGCCAAGTCTTTGGCGTGAATCGTCCTTGCGCCTTTGCCGTGGATCGTGGCGAAGGTCGCGATGTCGCTCGGCTTCGCAGTTCTCGCGGTCTCGATCAATATCGCCCATTTCTGCGGATTGCCGGCCGGGCTGAGAATCGCGTTGACAGGCACCTCGACGCCGAAGATATCGTGCAGGAAGAGAGCGAAAGATGCCGCGCCAATCGAATCACCCCCCAGTTCTGCAAAGGTGCGCGGCGCGGTGATGTCGATATCCTCGACGCCCAGGCTGGCTTCCAGGGCCTTGCCGATCCTTTGTATAACCGACAAATGGGAAGCTTCGTCCTTGAGCGTTGCCAGCTCGTCCATGCGGCGGCGCTCGATCTGCGAGTACAACGCTTCCAGGCGCTCCCCATATTTGCGCTTGAGGTTCGGTCGCATGCGTTTGCGTACGCTGGTGAGAAGCCCGTTTTCGAAGCTGAAAGGCTCCATCTCGATGATGAAATCGCGCGGCACCTCGAAGGTTCTCAGCTTCTCCGCCCGGGCGACGTTCTGCAGCTCGGAACGGATCAAGGTGCGCAGCTCCGCCTCGTCGGGGTTCCTGCCGGTCATTTTCCGTACCACATCCATGTCCGGCACAACGACGGCCAGCAGGTACGAGCGCACGGAATTGCCGTACACATAGATTTGCTTAATTGCTGGACTGCCGCCTTCGAAGATCGCACCCAACGGGCCGACGGCCACGAATTCAGCCTGCGCCAGCTTTAGGACGTCATTTCGCCGTTCTACGTAATACAACTCGTCCGGCCTGCGCTCTTCCATGATGTCGCCGGTGCGCTGGAATCCATCGGGCTCCCAGAGCTTGGCGGTAGCCTCCGGTCGCTTGAAATAGCCTAGAATTTCAAGAGACGATTTCACGAGCAGCTCGCCACGCGGATAGGGCTTATCGGTTTTGTAGTAGCCGAGCTCCGGCACATCGGCAAGCTTATAGTCGATGACCGGTGGCCGTAATACCTTGCCCTCGAAAATCAGCGCGCCGCCGCCCGCTTCTGTCGTCCCGTAGCCCTCGAGCAACATGATGTCGAAGCAGTCTTTGATGAATTGCTTCACCTCCGGGGCGGTCGGCGCGCTGCCGATCGACCCGCCGATTACCCGGTCGCCGAGGAAGGATTTGCGCATTTCCTGTTGAACTTGCTGGCCGATGGCGTCCCTGTCGCCTTGACCCGCGGTGAGGCGCCGGACGACTTCACTTTGATAATGCTGCCAGACGAGCTCCAGCACGCGTGGAAAAAAGCTGATGTAAGTGGGCCTCGCCAAACGGACATCCTCGAGCAGCGAGGACATGTCGTGTTTCAAGGTGTAATAGGCCGTTCCGCCGAGCGCAAAGGTCGCAAAACCCGCCGAGCGGCCCATGAAATGATTCATCGGCGCAAAGCACATCCCCACCATTGGCACGAGCTTCAGGCTTCCCTGCCACACGGATTTGGCGATCCGTTCGTGAATGATTGCGCCCTTCGGTGTACCCGTGCTGCCGGAGGAGTGCATGAGTATGGTCATGCGGTCATCGCCTTGCGGATGTGGAGGCAACGGTTTCCACGTGTAACCCCGGCCATAGGCGATCAGATCTTGGATGGTCGTGAGCGCAATATCTGCGCCGCCTCGGTCGATTTCCGCCTGCGCCGCCTCGAATTGACTGCGCTCCTGGTCGTCCAGAGGGTCGTATTCGATGGCGATCAAGCTGCGGATCCGGCCATTGGCGATGGCCTGCCGCGCCGCGAGCAGCAGGTCGCCAACCGAGGCGACCAGCACCTTGCAGTCCGTATCTGTAAATATACTGTTCAGATCGGTACCGGCGAGCGAGCTTTGCAGCGGTACCGTAACGCCCTGCAAATACACGGCCGCAAGCTCGACGGTCAGATAGTCGATGCCGCTAAATCCGAGAATGCAGACAAATTCATCCACGTTCACTCGGTGCCGGGGATGATGCTGCAGAGCGCAGGCGAGGGCCTCCACATCGGCTCGGATTTCGCCGTAGGTTCGCGTCGCGTAGCGGGGAAGGTGCCGCCTGATGTTGCGGCCGGTTTCCGGATCGAGCGCTATCTCATAGGCGCGCTCCCCCACCATCGGCCGTCCGGCGTAACCGTTGAGAAAAATTGAGATCACATCCGAAAACGACACCGCCGGCTTCCGCGCCGCGAGTTGATATTCCTCGATCGGCATCATCGCCGCGATCTGCGGATCCGAGTCGGCGAGCGCGAGCGCGCGTCGCGCATAGCGCTCGATAGGGTCGGGACCTGGTAGGCTTTTGTCCATCGCGTTCCCCCGGGCTGTGTCGGCTTGCGTCTACTTTGCGCGAATTGACGGCTGGCCGCCGTCGCCGTTCGTCCGAAAAGTGGTATGCTATCGAACGATACGCTCGAGATCGCCATTTTGCCAGTGGCATGGGATCGCGGCGCGGGGGGGGCGGCAATCCGTGGAGAATCATCAAATGACCTCTCGCAAGCAGTGGCGCGATCAGGTCCAGGAGCCGGCGCTCGAACCAGATCTGCCGATCATCGATGCCCACCATCACATTTGGAATAAAATCCCGGCCGAACCCTTTGAAGCGTATCAAGCCGAAGCGTTCTTGGCGGACAAGGCGGGTTCCGGCCACAACGTGGTGGCCTCGGTGCTGATCGATTCACATTCAAACTACCGGACCGATGGACCGCAAATCTTGCGTGTCGTCGGCGAAACGGAAAACGCAGAGCGAGTTGCCACGGACGCATTGCGGCGCGGCGGCAAGTTTGCGGGCGCTTGCGCCGGCATCGTGCCGCACGCGGATCTGCGTCTCGGCGAAGAGGTTGGCGCGGTGCTCGATGCCCATCTCGCCGCCTCGAGCCGCATGCGCGGCATCCGCCACATGACGGCGTTCGACTTCGACCTGCCCCCGATCTACGGCGCGACAGCGCCCGGTGTCATGTTGAGCAAGACATTTCGTGAGGGGTTTGGGCAACTTGCCCCGCGCGGCCTGAGCTTCGACGCGTGGATGTTTCATCCGCAATTACCGGAACTGCTTGATCTCGCCCATTGCTTCCCTGATACCTCCATCGTGCTGGATCACTGCGGGGGGCCGATTGGCGTCGGTCGCTATGCGACGCGGCGTGCCGAAGGGTTGCAGGAATGGAAGAACAGCGTGACTGCGTTGGCGGCCTGTCCGAATGTCAGCGTAAAGATCGGCGCCCTCAATATGAGCTTTACCGCTCTCGACGCCACCGGCAAGCCGAAGCCGCACAATTCGCTTGAAATGGCGGCTCTGCAGCGCGACGTCGTGCTCGGCACCATCGATCTGTTCGGTCCCGCACGCTGCATGTTCGAGAGCAATTTCCCGGTGGATATGGTCTCCACGTCCTACGGCCTATTGTGGAACTGTTTCAAGCGCCTTTCCACGGGATACAGTGCGAACGAACGCGCGGAGCTGTTCTTTGGCACGGCCAACCGGGTCTATCGATTAGGCTTGTCGTAAGTGAAATGAGGAGTGCGCCATGATGCAAGCGAAAAAGGTGATCATCACCTGCGCCGTGACCGGTTCGATTCATACTCCCAGCATGTCGCCTCATCTGCCGATAACCCCGGCCGAAATCGCTTCGGAAGCGATTGCCGCGGCAAAGGCGGGCGCCGCCATGATTCATCTGCATGCGCGCAACCCCAAGACCGGTCGTCCGGATCAATCTCCAGAGCTGTTTCAGCAATTTCTGCCAGTCATCAAGGCCGAAACCGACGCAATCATCAACATCACCACCGGCGGCGGATTGGGAATGACATTGGAGCAGCGCCTGGCGCCTGCCATTTGGGCGAAGCCTGAAATCGCATCCATGAACATGGGGTCTCTGAATTTCAACATTTCTGGGGCCGGTGCGAAGGTAACGGAATGGAAATTCGACTGGGAAAAGCCCTATCTGGAGAGCACGGCGGATTTCGTCTTATCGAATACCTTCGCGCAGATGGAGCGCGGCATGAGGACATTGGGTGCGCAAGGCACCCGATTCGAATTCGAGTGCTACGACATGGGCCACTTGTACAACCTGGCACACTTTGCCGAGCGCAAGATCGTCGAGCCGCCATTTTTCATCCAGGGGGTGTTCGGCATTCTCGGCGGTATCGGCGCAGACCCGGAGAATCTCGTGGCGATGAAGTCGACGGCGGACCGCCTGTTCGGCCGGGACTACCTATTCTCGGCACTGGCAGCCGGTCGCCATCAATTGCCGATGGTAACGCTCTCCGCACTACTCGGCGGTTCGGTTCGCGTCGGACTCGAAGACAGTCTATATGCCGGCAAAGGCCGGCTTGCGGTATCCAATGCGGAACAGGTGAGCAAGATCCGGCGCATTCTCGAGGAGTTGTCCTTGGAGATCGCATCTCCTGCCGAGGCTCGCGCGTTGATGGCCACCAAGGGGCGTGACGCCGTCGGCTTCTAGGAGTCGATGCGGACATTTTTTGGGGGGTGACCTCACGTCTCGGCGACGCCTGGGGCGGCCGGGCTTCCCTCGTTCGCCGAATATCGTATACTAGTGAACTAACTCAGCGGAGAGTCGGTTGGCACCTGCAGAAAAAGCGCTGACGCATCTCGAGCGGCTCGAGGCCGAGAGCATCCACATCATGCGCGAGGTCGTCGCGGAGACCGAGGGCCCGGTGATGCTGTACTCGATCGGCAAGGACAGCGCGGTCATGCTGCATCTCGCGCGCAAGGCGTTCTATCCGGCGCCGCCGCCGTTCCCGCTGCTGCACGTCGACACGACCTGGAAGTTCAAGGACGATGTACGAGTTGCGCGACCGGATGGCGCGCGAGAGCGGCATGCAGCTGCTCGTCTACCAGAATCCCGGAGGCGAAGGCGCGCGGCATCAACCCGTTCGACCACGGCGCCGCTGCACACGGACATGTGGAAGACCGAAGGCCTGAAGCAGGCGCTCGACAAGTACGGCTTCGACGCGGCGTTCGGCGGCGCGCGGCGCGACGAGGAGAAGAGCCGCGCCAAGGAGCGCGTGTTCTCCTTCCGCTCGGCCAACCATCGCTGGGATCCGAAGAACCAGCGGCCGGAGCTCTGGAACCTCTACAACGCGCAGCAAGGCGCAGGGCGAGAGCATCCGCGTATTCCCGCTCTCCAACTGGACCGAGCTCGACATCTGGCAATACATCCATCTCGAGAACATCCCGATCGTGCCGCTGTATTTCGCCGCGCCGCGGCCGACGGTCGAGCGCGACGGGCTTGCTGCTGATGGTCGACGACGAGCGCATTCCGCTGCAGCCCGGCGAGGTGCCGGTCGAGCGCTCGATCCGCTTCCGCACGCTCGGCTGCTATCCGCTGACCGGCGCGGTCGAGAGCACGGCCGACGACGCTTGCCGCAGGTCATCCAGGAGATGCTGCTGACCACCACCTCGGAACGGCAGGGCCGCGCGATCGACCACGATCAGGCGGCCTCGATGGAGAAGAAGAAGCAGGAGGGCTATTTCTGATGACGACGCGCCCGGATTCCGCGTATCAGGCGCCGCAGCTCATCGCCGAGGACATCGACGCCTATCTCGCCGAGCATCAGCACAAGAGCCTGCTGCGCTTCATCACCTGCGGCTCGGTCGACGACGGCAAGTCGACGCTGATCGGCCGGCTGCTGTACGACTCGAAGATGATCTTCGAGGACCAGCTCGCGGCGCTGCGAGGCGGACTCGCAAGCGCGTCGGCACGCAGGGCGCAGAACATCGATTTCGCGCTGCTGGTCGACGGGCTCGCCGCCGAGCGCGAACAGGGCATCACGATCGATGTGGCCTACCGCTTCTTCTCCACGGACAAGCGCAAGTTCATCGTCGCCGACACGCCGGGCCACGAGCAATACACGCGCAACATGGTGACCGGCGCCTCGACCGCCGATCTTGCCGTGATCCTGATCGACGCGCGCAAGGGCGTGCTGACGCAGACCCGCCGCCACTGCTATCTCGCGCATCTGCTCGGCATCCGCAACGTCGTGCTCGCCGTCAACAAGATGGACCTGGTCGGCTACGACCGAGCGGTCTATCGACGACGATCGTCGCCGATTACCGCGCGTTCGCCGACGAGCATCGGCATCAAGCGATTCCTGCCGATCCCGATCTCCGGGCTTCAAGGGCGACAAATCGTCGACCAAGTCGGCGCAACATGCCCTGGTACGCAGGACCCGCGCTGATCGAGCATCTGGAGACGGTGGAGGTCGACGTCGACTGCCGCCCAGCGGCAACCGTTTCGCATGCCGGTGCAGTGGGTGAACCGTCCGAATCTGGATTTTCGCGGATTCTGCGGGCTCGATCTGCAGCGGCACGCGTGCGGCCGCGGCGACGCCGTGCGGGTGCTCCCGTCCGGGCAGGACCGCGACGGTCGCGCGCATCGTCACGCTTGGGCGGCGATCTGCGCAGCGCAGTGGCGGGCCAATCGGTGACGCTCACGCTGGCCGACGAGGTCGATTGCTCGCCGCGGCGACGTGCTCGTCGGCAGCCGACGATCCGCCCGAGGTCGCCGATCAGTTCGAGGCCACGATCGTGTGGATGGCGGAAGAGGCGATGCTGCCCGGGTCGGCCCTATTGGCTGAAGCTCGGCACGCAGACCGTCACGGCGACCGTGCAGCACCCGAAGTACCAAGTGAACGTCAACACGCTCGAGCATCTTGCGGCCAAGACTCTGGCGCTGAACGCGATCGGCGTCGCGAACATCTCCACCGATAAGCCGCTGGTCTTCGAGCCCTACGAGAAGAGCCATACTCTCGGTGGCTTCATCCTGATCGACAAGATTAAGCAACGCCACCGTGGGCGCGGGCATGCTGCATTTCGCGCTGCGCCGTGCGCAGCAACGTGCACTGGCAGGCAATCGACGTCGACGCGCGATGCGCACGCTCGGCAAAAGCACCAGAAGCCGCGCCTCTTGTGGTTCACCGGCTTGTCCGGTGCCGGCAAATCGACCATTGCGAACCTGGTGCGAGAAGAAGCTCTACGCATGAACTCGGCAAGCACAGCTTCCTGCTTGGACGGCGACAATGTTCGCCATGGGCTCGAACAGCGACCTTGGGTTTACCGATGCGGATCGGGTCGAGAACATCCGCCGCGTCGGCGAGGTCGCGCGGTTGATGCTCGACGCCGGCCTCATCGTTATCACCGCATTCATATCGCCGTTCCGATCGCCGAGCGGCAGATGGTACGCGACATGATGCCGCCGGGCGAGTTCATCGAGATCTACATCGAGACGCCGCTCGCCGTCGCCGAGCAGCGCGACGTCAAGGGCTTGTACAAAAAAGCGCGCGCCGGCCAGCTCAAGAACTTCACGGGCATCGACTCGGCGTATGACGCCCCTTTGGACCCTGAAATCCGCGTCAACACCGCGGCGATGTCCGCGGAACAGGCGGCGGACACGATCGTCGCCTATGTACTGGAGAAGTCCCGTTGAGCGGCGGCTCTAACGATCTGAGCGCCGAAGCGGTGCTACGCTGTGTGCGGCCCTCGAGGAGATAACAACCGAAGGCGGGCGTTGAGCGCTCGAAAGGTGATTCATGGCCGGACTATGGTTTGAAGAATTGCATGTAGGGCAGGTGTTCCGCCACGCCATCCGCCGCACCGTCACCGAGACGGACAACATCCTGTTTACCGCGATGACGCACAATCCCGCGCAGCTGCACCTGGACGAGGAATACATGCGCGGAACCGAGTATGGCCAGCGACTGGTCAATTCCGCCTTCACCCTGGGACTGATGGTGGGGATTTCCATCGGTGACACGACGCTCGGCACCGCCGTCGCCAATCTAGGCTGGGACGAGGTTCGCTTTCCCAAACCGGTTTTTCACGGCGATACTTTGCACGTGGAGACCGAGGTGATCGAATTGCGGGATTCCAAGTCGCGTCCCGATCAAGGCATCGTCACGTTCTTTCACCGAGCCTACAATCAGCGCGACGAATTAGTAGCATCCTGCAAGCGCTCGGGCTTGCAGCGCAGGCGGCCGACGAAATAATCGCGACGCGCCCGGATCCGTGCGGCTTTAGATCCCCCACTCGATTGGAATGCTCACAGGCTGTATCGTGCTGTGAAGCAAAGTGCGGATCGGCATGCCTGCCGAGAGATGGAATTCCGGAATGACCAGCAGAAATTGCTCGAGTGCGATACGCATCTCGCGCCGCGCGAGATGCAGTCCCAGACAAGCATGGGGACCGTAGCCGAAGGCGACATGGCGGGGGCGGCGGTCGAGGTCCACCACATTGGGATTCGAGTAGGCCCGATCGTCGCGCCCTGCGACGGTGGTCGACATGGCGACGTATTCTCCCGGCTGAATGGTGACGCCGGCAATCTCGAACGGCCGGGTACATCTGCGGTAGGTGGTAACAGCCGCGTAATATCGTTGCAGCTCATCGACGGCAGCGGGAATCAATCCAGGCTCCTTGCGCAGCCGCCTCTGATCGAGAGGATGCGTAGCCAGGTGAAAGAACTGCCAGCCCATATTGGTCGACACAGAATCAAGTCCGCCGATGAACAGATTGAAGCAAATGCCGAGCAATTCGTCGTCTGACAGCGCGCCTTCGCCGGCAATTCGACTACTCACCGCATGGCTGATGAGATCATCGCCCGGACGGTGTTTGCGCTCCTCGATGGCCCCCCGCAGATAACCGGCGACCTCGCGAGTGGCCGCGGCCAGCGTATCGAGCTCTTGAGAGTGAAGCAGACCGTGTTCCCAGTCGAGGAACTGAGCGGCCATCGATTGCGGCATCCCCATGAGCTCGAGGAACACCAGGATAGGGAACTTGAGGGAGAACGCGGCCATGAAGTCGCATCGCCCCGCATCGCGCAAGGCAACTGCGTGGCCGCGCGCGGCATGCCGCATCTTCTCGTCGAGCCGGTCGATCGCTTTGGGTGTAAACGCTGGATTGAGAACGCTGCGGGACCGTGAGTGTGCCGGTGGATCGGCTTCCAAGGGCAATACCTGCCATCGCTCGCCGACCAGCGGCGCAAAGGGCGCCATGCCGGTGCTTGAGAAATGCGTGGTATCGGCATACACGGCTCGTAGGTCAGCGAGCCGGCGTGGCACCCAGGCAGGCGTGCCGGCATGCAGAACTCCGTCCGCATACAGGATGTCGGGCCCCGCACAGTAGTCGGGCACGATGGTTTCCCAGCAGTTATCGAGAGTGGTTTTTCCGTAGGCAAAAGGAAAATCCGCCCGCGAAAGGGGCGTCGTGCGACCCGTACCGAAGAGCCCGGCGCTCAGGAAGTATGCCTGGGACCCGGATCGAACGCGATGTGCAACTCGCGCCGCGCGCGGATCATGACGCTTGGCTTGACCCGCACATCGCTCTTTTCCGCGACCATCCGAACATGCGCGAGGCGCGACAGCAGCTTGGGAAAGGCGATGCTGAGCTCCTTGCGCGCCAGATGCTGGCCCATGCAATGATGAGGCCCGTGGCTAAAAGAGACGTGACTTCGGGAATTTGGCCGGCGTATGTCGAACACTTCGGGGTTCTGGAACTGGCTCTCGTCGCGGTTCGCCGCGTCGTAGCGAAGCGAGATGATCGCGCCCTTGGGCAATTTGACGCCGCCCAGCGTCGTTTCCCGAGTGGCGATGCGCCACATGGCCGATGCCGGGGTTTCGAGACGCAGAATTTCCTCCACCGCGTTGAGCGCGAGCGACGGATCCTCCAGCAGCAGGCGGATCTGCTCGGGGTTTTGCAGGAATCTGGTCATGCCGCTGATCAGCGTGTTGCGCGTGGTCTCGTTGCCGGCGACCAGCACCTCTTGAACGAACGACAGCAGCTCTACGTCCGTCAGGGGCGAGTCGTCGCCCGGGTCCGCATACATCGCGTTCGACAGGAGGTCGTTGGTGCGCTCCGCCCGGCGCGCCCGGATCAACTCGAGAATGAACTCGTGCAGCTCCACTATTTGCCGTGCCGCCGCGATCTCCTGCTGCTTCGTCGCCATTTTGCCGACGCGGACCATGATGGCGTCCGACCACTCGGTCACCTGGGCATAGTGGTCGCGACTGACGCCCAGAATATCGGCGATCACGAAAGTGGGAAGAAAGACGGCGAAGTCGCGCACGAAATCGCATTCGCCGCGCTCTATGAAGCCGTCGATGATCGAGTCGGTGATCTCCCCGATGGACTGCGACATGTCAGCGACCATACGGGGCGTGAAGGCCTTGCTCACGATGGAGCGCCGCCGCTTGTGGACGGGATCGTCATGGGTCAAGAGGAACGCGGGATCGCAGGGTACCTCGGCGAGAATCGCATCCGCTTCCGGGTTGTCGCCGCCGCCGCCGAATAATACGTGACCGAAATCGCTCGAAAAGACCTCCGGCTGACTTCCGACCTCCTTGATCAAGGCGTAGGAGGTGACGAGGTACATCGACTGATTGAGCTCTGGATGATGGACCTCGTAAACCGGCGACTCCCAACGGAGGCGCTTGTAGAATTCGAACGGGTCGCTGAGGACCGCCGGGTCGAAGAAGTCGTATTGCGCCAAAGGTGCCGCGTTCATGTGGTCTCCTAATTGCCAGCGCCCGCGATGTCCTCGAAGCGCCACAGCCGTACGGTAAAGTATCAAGCGCTGGCATACCACAAGCAAGCTAACCGCACTGTGGTGCAGCAAACCGCGACTTCGTCGACATCGTCCTCGGGCGCCGGGCGAGTTGCGCAAGATTAGCACCAGCGGATACGCTAGCGCACAATGTCCACCACGGAAACGGCGGAGTAGCTGCGCTTCCGGGCAACGAACCACAGTCTTTGAGTCTTATAGGAGATCGAAATGCCTACGGCAGCTCGGGAGGGAAGGGCGCCCCAACACGGATATGGGAGCGACGAGCGGCCCGTCATCGGAACACTGTGGGAGCGCGACTCGTCGGGAACTGAGTGGATGCTGGCTCGTGGAACATATGCTCCGCAGAACAAGCAGGTGGATTATCGGCGGTATTATGATCCGGACTACTTTCGGGCGGAGGTCGACAAGCTCTGGAGAAAGCAATGGCTGTTCGCCTGCCGCGAGGAGGACATTCCGAGAATCGGGGATCGCACGCCCTTCGACGTGGGCCCCCTGTCCTTTTTCATCGTTCGTTCCAAGGCCGACGAGTTCAAGGCCTTCTACAACTCGTGCATACACCGGGGCACCGCGCTGTGCGTGAAGCCTGATTCCGGGACGACGATACGCTGCCCCTACCATGGCTGGGAATGGGGAGTCGACGGCAAGTTGAAGCGCATACCGAGCCACTGGGACTTTACGGAAGTGACGCCGGGCAACGGCGGGTTGCGGGAGGTGAAGCTCGGACGGTGGGGCGGATTCATCTTTATCAATGCCGATCCGGATTGCGCTCCGCTGGAAGAGTCTTTGAGCGTCATGCCGGCTCACTTCAAGAGCTTTTCGCCGGAGAACCGCTACACCAAGGCGCGGTACCGCAAGCTGGTTGCGGCGAACTGGAAGATTTGTCAGGAAGCCTTTCAAGAGTCGTATCACCTGTACGCAACGCATCCCGAGGGGGTGCCGTTCAACGGCGACAGCCAGTCTCAATATGACATCTGGCCTACCGCTCGGGGCGCGGTGGGACGCGAGTCCGTGCCCTCGGCGGTCCCGAGCATGCATGCGCCAAGCGATGCAACCCCGCTGCAGGCGGCGGCGGTATTCGCCCAGGTGATGAAGGCGTGGCATTATCCGGACGCCGATCTGCCGGTTTTGAACGCCGGCGGGGACGTCCGGGCCGACACTGCCGCCTGGCATCGCGAGGCGTACCAGAAGGCATACGGGCGGGCGCATGACGGACCCGATGCGGTGATGCTCGATAGCGTGCTCTATTTCATGTTTCCCCAGTTCGCCGTGTGGCTGTCGGAAGGCATACCGTTCGTTTACCAGTTCACTCCCCATGCCACCGACCCCGAGAAGTGTTATTTCGAGGTGCGATTGCTGATGCCGTTCGCCGAGGGCGAGCCACGGCCGCCCTCGTCCCCGGCCATAGAGGTAGGTCTCGACGAGAGTATCGCTGCCAAGGTGCCCTCGTTCAGCTTCCTCGCGATGATATTCGATCAGGATATGAGCAACATGCCGCTGGTACAGCGCGGCGTCCGGGCGGCCGACCCACGGCGCCACCACACGCAGCTGGGCACGTTTCAGGAGTCGCTCATCCAGCATTGGAATGAGCTTTTCGACCGGCATATGATGGGCTAGCAGCGCGGCTCGACAAATTTGCTCAACCATCAACTCATACTCACCTCGCGGCCGGTCGGGGTTCCACAGCCGTCGCATTTTGAGCTCGTATCGCGCCCGGTCCCAGAGCTGGAACCGGGAGACATTCTCGTCGAGAATGTGTATCTCTCCGTCGATCCGGCGCAGCGCGGCTATGTGAACGAGGAGAACAACTACGTTCCGCCCGTGCAAATCGGCGAGGTCATGCGCAGCCTCGCAGTGGGACGCGTCGCGGCGACGGCGCACCCCGACTTTTCGGTGGGGGAGCATCTGTATGGGTGGTTCGGCTGGCAGGACTACTGCGTGTGCCAGCCGGCCGCAGTTCTCAGGCGCGTCGATCCAAAGCAGGCGCCACTGTCCGCGGCAGCCGGACTTCTCGGGATTACCGGGCTCACGGCCTATCTGGCGCTGCACCTTATAGGTCAACCGAAGCCTGGAGAGACCATCCTGATCACTGCCGGAGCCGGAGCGGTTGGAAGCATCGCGGGTCAGCTCAGTCGATTGGCGGGATGCCGCGCGATCGCCGTCGTCGGCTCCGATGCCAAAGGGGCCCAGTGTCTCGATGAATTCGGATACTCGGCTTATGTCAATTATCGCGGCTCCCTCGGCGCCGATTTGACACGCGCCAGCCCGGACGGTGTCGATGTCTTCTTCGACAACGTCGCCGGGGATATCGCCGACACGGCCGTCCGGCGAATGAACCGCTTCGGCCGAGTCATTGTGTGCGGTACGATCTCGATCCCGGTCTGGATTCCGGTGCCGCAGGGACCTCGGGTAGAGCGGGAGATATTGACCCGCCGGTTGCGGCTCGAGGGTTTCGTGATCTTCGATCACATGGCCCGGTTCGAAGCCGTTGCGGCGGAGCTCGCGGCGCTGTTGAACAGCGGAAAGCTGCGCATTCGCGAGGACATCAGCGAGGACCTGGCGTCCGCTCCGCAAGCCCTCGCCGATCTTTATCGCGGCCGCAATGAGGGCAAGAGGCTGATCCGTCTGCGCGACTGAAACCTGGCCGCTATACTTCGGCTCGCTTGCTCTTCGATCCAGGGACCGTATCGAGAGCGATCAGATTTTCCTTCATGTCGTGCAGCGTGGCCGCGAGCATATGCTGCCGCTCCAGCGAGATGCCCCGCATGACCTTGGCGTTCATGTCCATGCCGATCTTCGCCATGCGGTCCAATACCTGATTGCCCTTGCGCGTCAAGAACACGCGGTTGATGCGGCGGTCGCTCTCGTCGGCCTTGCGCTCGACGAAACCGCGATCCTCCAGGCGGTCGATGAGCCCTCCAAGGGCGACCTTGCCGAGATCCAGGACGCGAGCCAGCTCGGTCTGAGTGATGCCTTGATCGCCATGGCGGGAAATGCCGGCCAATACCCACCACTGGGAGCGTGTGATGTCAAGCGGCTTCAACCGCTGGTCAAAGGCGGTACGTCTCAACCGCGATACGTCGTGAATCAAGAAGCCGATCCTAATCCTTTCGTTGCGCCTCATTGCATCCTCGTCCATCGTTCTTCAAACTCATATATTAGCAAACAAGTGATAAACAAGCATATGTTCCCAAATCGACCCGATCAATATGGAGCCGAAATCATATGATGAGGCCTGAATTGGCCGGTCGAGAAGGCGGCGGATCGGCTAAGCAAGTATCTCGCGAGCGATGATATTGCGTTGAATCTCGTTGGTGCCGCCGAAGATCGACCAGCAGCGGGCATACAAGTATTCATGAGCGAGTGTGCTCGCCTCACTCGCGAGACTGCGACGTTCGGCGGGCGGCTCGAGGAGCATCCGTGGGTCGTGCACAGCTGCCATCGGGCCCTCGAGCTCGAGCGCGAGCTCGGTCAGTCCCTGCAGGATTTCGGTGCCGCGTATCTTCAGCAACGAAGCCTCTGCGCCGGCCTTCGTGCCCTGCATCCAAGCCGCCACGTAGCGGCGCTCCACCGCGCACAGTGCAAGCAGCTGTATCTCGAGATCCGCGAGTTTCGCGCCGAGCAACACCTGTCGCGCCGCTGGCCAGCCCTCGCTCGAGGAGCTATGTAAATTCTGCAGACGGCGCAGCAAGCGCAGCTTCGGACCGGTATCCGCGATCGAGGTGCGCTCGTGGCCCAGCAAAAACTTCGCGATGGTCCAACCTTCACCTTCTGTGCCCACCCGGTTCTCGGCCGGCACGCGGACCTGATCGAAAAAGACCTGGTTCGTGTGGTGGATGCCGTCGAGAGTGATGATGGGCCGCACGGTGATTCCGGGGGTTCTCATGTCGATCAGCAAGAACGAGATACCTTGCTGAGGTTTACCCGTCTGCTGCGTGCGCACCAGACAATGCATCATGTCCGCCCAATGAGCTTCGGTGGTCCACATCTTGGTCCCATTGACGGTGTAGCTGCCGCCATCGAGAACCGCGCTCGTCTTGAGCGAGGCAAGGTCCGAGCCCGCACCGGGCTCCGAGTACCCTTGGCACCACCACACTTCGCTCGAGAGAATGCCCGGCAAGTGCGTATCGCGCTGAAGCGCCGTGCCGAACGTGTAGAGCACGGGCCCCACCATGTTGACGCCGTACGGCATCACCATGGGCGCGTTGTGGAGCGCTGATTGTTGAGTGAACGCGAGCTGCTTGGCCAGATCCCAGCCTTGACCGCCGTACTCTCGCGGCCATGCGCCCGCAAACCACCCATGTGTATACAAGATCTTCTGCCAGCAAACGTAGTCTTGTTTGTGGAGTTTGAGCCCGAGCTGCACCTTGCGTGAAAGCTCCGGCGGCAGATATTGACGAACGAAGTGCCGAACCTCCGCACGAAATTGCCGCAGGGCCTCCGATTCCTCGCGCAGCAGTGTTTCCGCCCAATCGTGCGCGAGAGTGAACGCACGGAAGCGCAGTCGATGTGCATCTTCGCTGCCGAGCTCGGCCCGAATAGCCGCAAGGCGGCGGAAATAATGGCTCACGTTGAGCTCATCGCTGACGCCCATGCCGCCATGCATCTGCACCGATTCATTACCGATCCGCCGACCTGCGCAATCGGCCACGACCCGGGTGGCCGCCATCAGGCTGCCGCGCGCAGCACCCACCGGCGAGCCCATCGATGCGATGCCGAACTCGAGGACTGCAAATAACTCCTCCGCCTTCACCCACATGTCCGCCGCGCGATGACGCAGCGCCTGAAAATCGCCGATCGGGGTGCCGAACTGCTTGCGGCTCTTGAGATAGTCGAACGTCGCGGCGTTCAGCGCGCTGACGATGCCTGCCGTCTCGGCGGCGAGCCCGAGAATGCCCCAGCCGATTGCGTCGGACAGGACTTCGTTGGCGGGCGCATCGAGCGCCATCACCGCGGACGCCGGCGCGACCACCTCGGTTAGCCGCATGCTTGCGCCCGCCGCCCCATCGATGGAGCGGTAAGCCTCCAGCATCAGCCCGGGCTGCCCGCGCTCGAGACGCATGATCAGGACCGAGCCGTCGGCACTCGAGACCGGGACGAGAAAGGTATGGGCGGATGCGGCGTGGCGAACAGCCGGTATGAAACCCGACACGAGCCACTCGCCGGCTTGGTGGATCGCCGTACATTTCGGCGCCACGTCCGGGTCGCCCGTCGCATCGTGTGCCAGTACGGCGATGTCCAGGCCTTGAATGATTGCTTCGATTGCGGCGCGCGCAGAGCTCCGATCCGCCCAGTGCTGGAGAACGCGCCCGGCGATCACGATGCTGAGATAGGGCGAGAGGTCGAGTGCCGCTCCGAGCTGTGCCATCGTGACGGCGATGGTTCGTGCGTCGCCCGCGATGCCGCCCCACGATTCGGGGAACGCGGTCGCCAGGACACCCTGCTCCGCAAGCCGTTCCCAAGCGGCCGGTTGGCGCAGCAAGCGGCGCAAACTGTCCGCCAGCAGATGTTGCTCTTCGGTGACTGCGAATAGATTCGTTTGACTCATCGGCTCGGCTGGGCGAGGCGTCGGTTCTCGCGCTCGAGTACTGCATCGAGAACCTGTGCAAACCGGTGCAGCAGGTGCTGGCTGAAAAAAGCGCCGGCGCTCGCGACCAGCACATCTTGGGCGTGGCCCTGCTCGAAGGCATCGCGGCCGCCCTGCAGCACGAGAATCATCAGTCGCAGCACCGCCCGTAACGCGAAATAGTCGACTTGCCGCGTAGAGACTTTCGGGCCGCCGGCGGCATGATATGCGTCGAGAAACTCCTGCCAATCGAGACGCGCGGTCACCGCCGGGTAGCAATAGCCGAGATCCTCGGCCGGATTACCGATGCTGATTTGTTCCCAATCGAGAATCGCGGTGAGGGAATCGCCATCGGCGAGAATGTTGTGAAAGACCATGTCGTTGTGTACGAGGGTCTCGCGGTCCTCCACGCAGTCTATATTGCTCCTGAGCCACGCGAGCGCTGCGGACACGGTGACCGATGGCCAATGCGCGAGGCGGTGCCAATCGGCCGCAAGGCGCTCCAATTCCGCGATCCAGCCTGCCGTGTCGCTCCGTGTTCGCGCCTTCGACACCACGCCGGCAAGGTCGCCGATCGGCTGGGCATGCAATCGCGCCATCTGCTCGGCCAGCTGGAGGACGACATTTTTCGATTCTGGTGGCGACCAATAATCCGGTTGGACGCTCTTGCCCGGGCTACGCTCGGTCACCAGGAAAGGAGATCCGAGCGCCTCGTCGCCCGAATCGAAGCAAAAGGGCTTCGGCACCTTCAACCCCGCCGCCGACAAGCGCTTCAGCACCTGGTACTGGGTGGCCATCGAAGCGAAAGCAGCGCCGGCCTTCAGTCCGGGCAACAAACGTTGCACGACCAGCTGCGACACCCCCGGCGCCCCGCGTACCGTAAAGAGCGCAGTCTGGCGCGAGCGACCACCCAGCACTTGTTGAAATTCGGCGACCTCCAGCCGATCGAGCGAGAGATGACTCCGAAGAAACGACTGCAGTTTCCCAGGATCGGTCTCGAGCGATGAGTCTCGATGCGCATCAGGCACTGCGGTCGCGATCGAGTCCATGCGGGCAATGGCCGAGTCGATCAGCGTCTTCTCCCAGAGAACCACGGCGCGCACGTTGCTGTCGCGGTAGAGCCCGGGTTTCGCACTCGCATCGAGAGCCTCCGCCGCGGCCGCGATCGCGGCCCCGGTGTGACGGTAGGCTGCGGTATTCTCTGCGGGACCGGCAAGACGATCGGTATCCGCCCACTCGTCCGCGGCCACGAGTCCCGCGGGACGAGGGACAGCCGCCGCACCGGCGGGCTCGAGTGCGTTGGCGATCACGGTCAGGATTTGAATGCTGTTCTTGAGCGCATCGCGGGAGGCACCCGTGGAAGTGTCCGGGTATACCTGGGTCTGCAAACTACGGGCCACCGCCCATAAATATTGAGCCATGCTCATCGCGCGGCACCCTCTGCTTGAGACTTCGCTCCTCCGCGGCGAGCTTGGGGGTTCACCATGCTAATATATCATACGGTGGCGTAACGCTTGCGGGAGGGACATGGCGACAACACCAGTAGCGCACGTCGAAGGGCCTGCCCTCGGGCAACTCGATCGATTGATATGGATCGGCGACATTCCCTCACTCGGCGCGAGCCGGTACCCCGATCGCCCGGCGATCATCTTCGCCGACCGCAATCGCGAGCTCACCTATGCGGAGCTCGATCGCAGCTGCGACGCATTTGCCGCTCTTCTCGAGGAACGCGGGATTCGCAGCGGCGATCGGGTGGCCTATCTCGGCAAGAACAGCGATCTCTACTTTCCCGTGCTGCTCGGTGCGATTCGAGCCGGCGTGGTCGTGGTGCCCTTGAATTGGCGTCTGACCGCCGTGGAGCTCGCCTACCAACTCGAAGATTCGCGATCCAAGCTGCTGATTCACGATGCTGATTTCGCCGCAGTTGCGCGCCAATCGGCGGGCCTCACCTCGGTGCCACCGCCGCTCATCCCGACAGAGCGCGAGGGAAGCCTGGGCGAGGCGCTGGCGCGACCTGCTGCGCACCGCACGGCACCGCACCAGAAGGAGCAGGTGCTCCTGCAGATCTATACGAGCGGTACCACCGGCCGGCCAAAGGGTGTCCTGATCTCCCAATATGCGCTGTCGCTGACCCGCCACGCCGAGCTGACCAATCCCGCCTTCGATCACCTTCGGTCAGGCTGTAGGATCCTATCCGCCATGCCCAACGCGCACGTCGGGGGCATGTCGTGGGTGCTGATGGGGCTGGTGCGATTCGGCACGGTGGTGCTGACCGCGGACGCATCGCCGCGGAGCCTGCTCGCGCTGCTGCGGCGTTATCGCGCCGACCACTGCTTCATGGTGCCCACGGTCATTCGCGCGCTGGTGGACGAGTTGGCCCGCGGCGAGCCCGCCCCGGAGCTCGCCGGGGTTTATTACGGCGCGATGGCCATGAGCGAAAGTCTGCTGCGCGAGACGCTGCAGATCTTTCAGTGTGCAGTGATCCAGTTCTTCGGCATGACGGAAATTGCCGGATCCGCGACGGTGCTCTCCCCGGAGGATCACGACCTTGCCAAGCCGCACTTGCTGCGCACCGTGGGCAAACCTTATCCCGGCGTCAGCATCGAGATTCGCGATCCGAATCGTGCGGTGCTGCCGCGAGGCGTGCCCGGGGAGATCTGGATCCGTTCCCCGTCCGTCATGCTTGGGTATAGCAATCTGCCCGACAAGACGGCCGAAGCCATGGTTGACGGATGGTATGCGAGCGGCGACGGCGGCTTTCTGGATGAGGAGGGATATCTGCACCTCACCGACCGGATCAAGGATCTGATCGTCAGTGGTGGCGAGAACGTCTACCCTGCCGAAGTCGAGGAGGCACTGCGGCAGCATCCCGCGGTGCTCGACGCGGCGGTGGTCGCCGTGGCCGATGATCGCTGGGGCGAGATGGTGGCGGCCGCGGTCGAGCTGCGTCCCGAGGCGACCGTCACCGCGGCGGAGTTGCAACAATTCGCGCGCGGCCGGATCGCGGCGTTCAAATGCCCGAAACTCATCCATTTCGTCCCGCAGCTGCCGCGCACGGTGTCGGGAAAGGTGCAGCGCGCCGAGGTGCGCGGGCAGTTGCACCAGCAACGCATTGTAAAATGAGGTAATCAGCAGCGGCCGGATAATGTGGTAACGTATTGTCCGCTGGCATGGCGTCTTTGCGGGGACAAATCATGAGCGACTACGACCTGATCATCGTGGGCGGCGGAGGAGCGGGACTCGCGGCGGCGATCCTCGCGCGTGAGGCGGGCGCATCGTGCATGGTGCTGGAGGCCGACAAGAAGCTCGGCGGCGCTACGGCGCTCTCCGCGGCGGTTCTGTATGCGGCCGGCACGAGCGTGCAACGAGTCCGCGGCATCAAGGACACGCCGGACGCCATGTATCACTACATGATGACGTTGGCCGGATGGGAGGCCAGTCCTCGAATCGTCCGGATACTGTGCGACCAGAGCGCGCCCGCGCTGGAGTGGCTGGTAAGCATCGGCGTGGAGTTTCCGCCGGAATATTTGGTGTGTTCCGGCGTCGACGATATGCCGCGCGGTCACCCGAGCCGCGGTGCCGGGGGCAGCGTCGCCGAGTGCCTGATCAATGCCGCGGGGGCGCGGGGGGCGGAACACGCCCTGAATACTCGCGTCGAGTCCCTCATCGTCGAGAAGGGGAGGGTGGTCGGCGTGCGCGCGGAGGGCACCGAGCTCCGCGCGGAAGCGGTGGTCCTCACCACCGGCGGCTTCGGCAACAGTCCGCAGATGATCGAGCGGCTGTTTCCCACCGCCGCGCGGCATGGAGACTGGACCTACGCCGTGCACTTCGCCGCGCCCTTCATTCTCGGCGACGGCATCACACTCGGCGAGAGCGTCGGCGCGGAGATCGTAGGGCGCGATACCGGTTTGTTGCTGCCGACCAGCGGTCTCGGCAAGTTCGTCGAGGCGTTCCTGCCGCCCTGGATCATGCTGGTCAACAAGAATGGCCAGCGCTTCATGAGCGAGACGGCGGCTTATGCGGTGTCCGGCTATATCATCAATGGTCAGCCCGATCAGCATGCGTACGCGATATTCGACGAGACGGCGCTTGTGGAGGGCAGCCAGGACATGCGTTTCGCAGACCCCTATCACAGCGGCGCTGCGATGCCGACGTGGGAATACAATCTGCTTGCGCAAAGGCATTGCCTCGGGAAAGGTTTTGAAGGCCGACACGATCGCGCAGCTCGCGAATCAGATCGGCATCTACGCCCGCCGCGCTCGAGGCATCGTTGAGCGTTACAACGGCTATTGCGAAGAAGGGAAAGACGTGATTTCTTCAAGAAATCCGAGCGTTACTTCCCGCTGCGCACTCCGCCGTTTTATGCGTGCGAAGTGCGTGCCTCGGTGATCGGCCAGACCGGGGCCGGGCTCGAACGTCAATGAGAAGCCCAGGTGCTCGATCGCATGGGCACGATCGTGCCGGGCCTTTATGCCGCGGGCGAGGTGCTCGGGTGCTCCTGCGGTAAGCGATATTCCGGGGGCGGCGTGGGCATCCTCAACGCGATGGTATTCGGGCCGAATCGCCGGCAACGCAGGCGGCCGCGGAGGCGAAGTTGCGGAAGGCTTAGAGCCCGCTGCAAGGAACGCGCTGCAGGGCAAGGTGGCGCTCATCACCGGCGCCGCGCGTGGGATCGGCGGCGCTTGCGCCGCCGCGCTCGCCCGCCAAGGCGCCCGCGTCATCGTGACGGACATACTCGTGGAGTCGGGAGAGGCGACCGCGGCTACCTTGCGACGCGAGGGATGCGAGGCCGTATTTTTGGCCCTGGATGCGACCGATGAGCGGGCATGGGACGAAGTGATGTCGAGCGTGATGGCGCGAGTTCGGGCGCGTCGATATCGTGGTCAACAACGCCGGCATCACTCTCGCCAAGACCATCGAGGATCTCACCCTGTAGGAGTTTCGCAGGGTGCTCGAGATAAACCTTTTGAGCTGCTTCCTGGGCACGAAGAAAGCCATCTTGCACATGAAGACCACCGGCGGTGGAGCGATCGTCAACATTGCATCGAATTCCACCGCAACCGTCGTGCCCTTGACCACGGCGTACAGTCCGAGCAAAGCCGCAGTAGCAAATCTCTCCAAGGTGGCGGCGCTGCATTGTGCGGTGGAGCGCTACAACATACGCATCAACTCCGTACATCCCGGCCCCACCGAAACGGATATGCTCACGGGGGGCGGCGCGGGGCGAGCAACGGACATTCCTCAAGTGAAGCGCCTCATCGAGGCGATTCCCTCGGGACGCATGGCGCAACCGGCGGAAATCGCCAATGTGGTTGCCTTTCTGGCGAGCGACGCGGCGTCCTACATGACCGCCTCGGAAGTTTTCGTCGACGGCGGCCTGACGGTCAGCATGATGAGCTGAGCGCGGCTGAGCCGACGGCCTCGCGCGCCGCGCGCTGCGCGACGTCAGTCCGGCGTGCGCTTCTTGGCTGCTCGCTTCGCCTCCTGACCTTCCAGAAATTGACGGACCAGCGCTTTGTGCTCGGAACCGGTAAACAAAATACTGTTGCTGATGCGTTCGACATTGCGCGCCTGACCGCGATCCAGATCCACGGCGAGCTCGATCGAGAGCTTGGCGAGTCCCAGCAGCTCATAGGGCCGGGCCGCCAATTTGGCGCAGAAGGATCGTACGCGCGCATCGAACTCCGCATCCGGATAGACGGCGTGCACGAAGCCCATGGACAGGGCTTGCTCGGCACTCACCTGCTCGCCCGCCATCACCAGCCAACGCGCCCAGTGAGGTCCCGCGATGCGCGTCAAGCGGCTGATCCCGCCGGATCCCGGAAGAGCGCCCAGCGCGATCTCCGGCAGCGCGTAGTGAGCGCTTTGCGCCGCCAGACGAAAATCACACGACAAGGAGAATTCCAAGCCACCCCCGAGACAAGGACCTTGATGAGCAGCGACGATGGGCTTCTCTATCGACTCGAGCTCGTCGAAAAACCGGTGATAGGTGGTGCGGTACCATGCACGTCCGTTAAGCGTGCTGTCGCCCACGTCAGGAGAGATGCTGAGGTTGACCTCGACGCCGGATGTGAAGTATCGACCGACCGCCCGCACCAGCATCAGACGCAGCTCGGGCCGAGCGGCGAACTGCGCGGTCGCGTCGGCGAAGGCGCGGATCATCTCGTCGTTCAACGCATTGAGCTTATCGGGCCGATTGAAGGTGACCTCGAATATGCCCGCGTGCTCCTGCGTCAATACCAAGTCAGTCACTGGCGGCCTCCGGCCTTGCGGCCCTCATTCGACTAGCTTGCGGCGGATCGCCGCGCGCGCTGTCTCGTCGACCCCGATCAAATCTCGCAGATACGCCTCCACGGAGCCATGATCACGGTTCAGGGTTTCGAACATCGTCTCGATATAGGTACGGTCGGCGCGCAGCATCGGTTCCCAGACGCCGGAGTCCACCTCGCGAAATCGGTCCGCCGTGGGATCCCTGAGAACCATGCGGCGGCAGCTCTCGAAAAAGCGCTCGGTCAACAAATAGTCCTCGATGATCGTCTCCGTGGGAACACCGAGGATCGTGAGCAGCAAGGCGGCTGCAACTCCGGTCCGATCCTTGCCGGCGGAGCAATGGAACATCAAGGGCAGCGGGCCTTCGGCAATTCGCTTGAACAGCTGACGATAGGAATCCGCCTGCTCGTACGGCAAGTGCCGGTAAATCTCGAGCATCCGCTCACGGATGCCTGCGGCAGTCATGCCCGGCTCTCGTAACGCATGCAGGAGTTCGCCGACGCTGCCTTCGTGATCGCGTGTCCACAGATCGACAGCCGCCGACTCGGGCCAGCGGCTGGGACGAGTCTCGCGTTCACGATTCGAGCGCAGATCGCAGATGACCTTGATCCCGAGACGGGCGACCCGATCCTGGTCTGTCGCGGTCAAATCCGCCAGGCTGCCGGAACGGAACACCAGCCCCATGCGCACGCGCCGGCGCTCACTCGTTTCGTAGCCGCCGATATCCCGGAAATTGTGTCCCCCGTCGAGGTCTACGATGCGCGGCGAATGACTATCCGCTCGCGCAAGGACACCACGAATGAATGGCGCAATTTTCTCCAGAGACTCGGGCGATAGCCCATACTGCGGCAGCGGTACGCCGAGCAAATGTCGCCGGCCTGAGCCTGATCCCATCATGTAAGTGGTCGTTTGCAGGAGACTGCCTACGTTGCCGCCGTTGTGAACGACGGCAAGCGCATCGACGAACCGGCCGCCCGCCGCTTCACCCAGACGCCGTACGATCGCCAAGTTGTTCTCCCACAGACGGCGGCACACGACGATCACGGCAAAACGGCTGCCGCCGAGCACCCGAGCCGCGTCCGTGCTCTCGAGAAACGATCGTATGGGCGTGCTTGGGCTCTTCTGCCACGTATTGCTGAGGATGACGACCAGATCATAGGATTCGTCGAGCGCCCGCGGCGGATCGTACGTGATCGGCATGCGCTCGCCGCGACTGGCTGCGCCGGTCCAATACTTGATATCGCCGAGCGACATCGGTCGGCGCAGTCGAGCCTGCGGGCCCGCGAAATCGATGCGACAGGCTACCGGGTCCCAAGCCGCCTTGCGGCACTCGGCTGCCGCTATTTCAACCGCGCGTTGCGCTTGTCCGGTGAACGAGTAGTAGAGCAGCAGACATTTCATGATCGTTGTGACCCGAAGACCCAGCCAGCTCGCCGCTGTCGCAAGCAAGGTATCATATGCAACCACGCTATAGTCATGCGTATCGGGGCAACGACGGAGCCATTCGGGGAGCGGTCGTGGAACAATGGTTCGAAAACAAGGTTGCGCTGGTGACGGGCGCCGGGGACGGAATTGGCCAAGCCGCCGCGGTTCTGTTTGCGCGGCGCGGTGCGGCGGTGGTCGTCACGGATCTGCGCCCAGACGCGGCCGCCGAGACGGCGGCGAGCATCACTCGGGCTGGGGGCGCCGCGATCTCGCTCGGAGTGGACGTGACGCAGGAAAGTGCGGTGGCCACCTGCATTGCCCAAACGCTCGCCCGATTCGGCAGGCTCGATTGCGCATTCAACAACGCAGGCGTCGCGCTGCGCGGCGACGGCGACTGGACCGATTCGGTCATGCGCAAGACCATCGACGTGAATCTCATCGGAATCATCTCCTGCCTGCGACACGAGATACCGGTCATGCTGCGGTCCGGCGGAGGCACCATCGTCAATACGGCCTCTCTGGCGGGCTTGGTCGCCTCGCGTACCGTGTTCCAGCCTGCCTACACGGCCAGCAAACATGCAGTGATCGGACTGACGAAATCCACGGCCCTGCAATATGCGCGACAGAACATCCGGGTCAACGCCCTTTGCCCCGGGGTCACGCACACGGCGATGGTGGAAGAGGTAATGGCAACCTCGCCTGAAGTGCGTGCCGCGCTGGAGAATCACTCGCCGATGGGCCGCTTGGCCACTCCGATGGAAATGGCCGAGGCGGCGATCTGGCTCTGTTCCGACAAATCGAGCTTCGTCAATGCGCATGCCTTGGTGGTCGACGGGGGTAGCTTGGCCGAGTAGATCCGAGGAGCGGAGCGCAGCGTCAGGTTGCGAAGTGGCGACCGAGCAGCACGCGCCGCATGTCGCCCTTCTCGCGGAAAGTCGCGACCAGCAGGTACATCAGCGTAAAGGGCATTCCCACGATGAACTCCCCGAGCGCGCAGAGCACGCCGACCACGGGCGAGCGCTCGCGGTACAAAATCCAAAGCGCCACCAGGAGAAGATGTATCGAGAAATCTAAATTGATCATCGCGCGCCAGGGGTGGTGGAAATCGTCCAAGAACACGGCGGAGGCACCCACGCCGAGCTCGACCGACGCGCGAATGACCAGTACCCAGACGATGATCCACAGGACAAGCAGCGCCACCCTGAATAACGACATAGGGCGCTCGCTCACCAACTCGAATCGATCGGCGGACGTACGGTCATCTGTTCCACATTGATGTCGACCGGCTGATCGAGGATGAATTCGACGGCCTTGGCGATGTAGTCGGGATCGCCCAGCAGGCGGTGCTGGAGGGGTCCGCCCATCTCGATCCCTTTCGCTTGCAGCGTCTTGCCGATGGCCGCCCAAGTCTCGCCTTCCACGTCGCGACCCAAGTTGGTGGAGAATCCGCCCGGTACGATGGTGGTGACGCGAATGTCGTCCCGCTCGAGCTCGCAACGCAGCGAGCGGCCGATCATCTCGAGCGCGAGCTTCGTCGCGCCATAGACGCCGCCGTTTTCGAACCGGGAGGCAATGGAGCTGATGTTGATCAAGTGTCCTGGAAGCCGCTGGCGGCGCATCACCTCGACGGCGGCGCGGCAGGCGACGATGGGGGCCAGCAGGTTGACGTCCATCATGCACTGCCACCGATCGAGCCGCCCCGACATGATCGACTCGGGGTGCATGACGCCCGCGTTGTTGACGAGCGCGAACAGATGCGAGTGCGAATCGCCGACGCGCGCTATCAGCCCCGCGATCGCCCCCTGGGTGCGCAGATCGAGGGGCACGCAATGGGTCGGGGCGCCGAATTTCTCGATCGAGGCGGCGGTTTCCCTGAGGCCCTCGGCAGAACGACCGACGAGCCACAGCTCCATGCCGGAGGCTCCCAAACGCTGTGCGATGACCCGGCCGATACCGCTCGAGGCGCCCGTGACGATGGCGGCACGGCCGCGATATTTCCCTTCGTTTGCCATACCATGTTCTCCAATTTGTACGCTAGCATATTTAGAATAAGAGTAACAGCCGGGATTGGGCCCACGTTTGCGGCGGTCGCAGGCTTGGCGGACAATCTCGCTCAAGGAGCGTTCTAAGCTCATGGAGGGACGGATGAAAGGCAGCGAAGAGTCGCGGGGCGCTCGCTCGGCGTCGCGCACATGATCCCGGGCTTGCAGGTGACGGTGACGGGCCCGGTCGCCCGGGTCATCTTCGACCGGCCGGAAGTGCGCAACGCGTTGTCGCCCGAGATGGTCAAGGGGTTCGGCCAGACGTTGAGGCGCCTCGAGGACGACGCGGACGTGCGCTGCATCATCCTCACGGGCGCGGGAGAGCATTTCGTGGGGGGCGGCGACGTCAAGGCATTCGAGGACTCGCTTTCACTTTCGCCTGCCGAGCGCAAGCATCAATTCGAGGAGCGCGTGAGCGCTTCCATCAGTTTCTTATCCGTGCTCGAGAGCATCGGCAAGCCCACCATCGCGCGGGTCCGGGGCGCCGTGGCGGGTGCCGGCATATCCTTCGTGCTAGCCTGCGACTTCGCGATCGGCGCCGAGAGCTGCTTTTTTGTCTTCGCGCACCGCTCTCTGTCGCTCCCGCCCGACGTCGGGCTCAGCTATTTCCTGCCCCGCACCGTCGGTTGGCGGCGCGCCAAGCAGCTCACCTTGCTCGGCGCTCGCCTCGATTCCGGGGAGGCGTTGCGCGAGGGGCTGATCACCCAGCGCGTACCCGACATCGAGCTGGATGTCGCCTGCGAAGTACTCGCGGCGAAATTGGTCGACGGACCGCCCATCGGCGCCCGGCTCACCAAGCACCTTATCAACGATTCGCTCGGGCGGGGGCTCGCGGCGCAGGTGCGCACGGAGGCGAGTGCCGTCGGCGAATGCGTCGCGAGCGAGGATTTCGCGGAAGGCGTGCGCGCCTTTCTCGAGAAACGGAAAGCGAGATTCCTCGGCCGCTAGCGCGACGGCGAGACGGGCTGCATGGCCACGAAATTCTCGAGCGCGCCGCCGATGTCATGCACGCGCCATTCGTTCAGCATGACGATCAGCAGGTGCAGCTGGGCCCTCGCGAGGAAGTCGTCGCGCAGCTTTGGATCGTACCGGTCCACGACCCGATGGACGTCGGGAATCTGAGTCTCGACGAGCGTCGGGGCATCCAGGATCCAGGCAATTCCCAGCATCGCGATGGACAACTTGACGAGGTATGCGAACTCGTCGACGTCGATGGACGGGCCGCCACTGCGCGCGTACTCCTCGACGAACAACTCCATGAGCCCGCGTTCGTGGGCCTCGAGAAACCCGGTCTCGGCGGCGCAAGTCATTCCGTAGAACGATTGGGCGACGTTCATTTGAGCGACGCTGCCCCAGTCGAGCAACCCCGCCCGAAGCTCGCCGCGGGCATCGCGCCAGAACCACGCGTTGTCCATGTTCGAGTTCCAGTGGCACAGCGCTATGTAATCGGCCTTGCCGTTCAAGTATCGCCTGATGGCAAGCTCATGCTCGAGCACCAGCGGCGCCTGCCGCGAGAAGCTTTCGAGGAATTCCCGCGATCCGCTGCCCCCGGGGAACAATCGGGGGTGAGAGGCGGCGAATCGTTTGAGCTTGTCGAGCTTCAGCAGCAGCTGTTCGGGGGTATAGGGAATTCGCGCGCCCATGTCGATCTTCTCGGGATCGAAAGGAAACTGACGGTCGACATCGGACCCGAAGTTACCGGCGCGATGAAAGCCGGCGAGCCGCGCAATTGCCCGCGTCAATGCCCGATAATGGCTCAGAGGATCCTCGATCTCGTAATCGAGGCACTTGTCGTGAAAAGGCTCGATTCCGGATTCGCCGTAGGTAATGCGCTCGGTGATCAGCACACCGCTCTTGGTGTTCGAGTCGTAATCGGCGAAGTAGCACTTCGGCACTGCGATCGGAAACCCGTCGCGCCTGGACAGCAGCGCGAAGCGCACCTCGGGCTCCATGAGCGGCGCGAACAAGTCCCGCAGCGGATCGCCGAAATTGCGCGGGAACTTGACGAAGAGCTCCCGCTGCAGCCCCGGCTCCTCGCGCGCATATTGCAGCGAGAGCAGGAGCTTTCTGCCCATTCCGCCGCCGAAGAATTCCTTGTGATGCAAAATGGACACCACATGGTTGTCGGGCGCCAAGGCACCGGTGGCATGGAAGGCCGCGGTCAGAAAAGACGGGCCGAGCGCGAGCAGGGGCTCGACCGTCGTGGGAAACGGCAGGCCAAACTGATCGCCGGGCACCGATTGCGGAAAGTTGTCCGTGGAATTGTCCTCGCCCGCGATGATAGCCGCATCGTATGTAAGCGTACAACCCGGCCGTCATCGGGCTGTCACCTGCTCGAGTATAATTCACGCGCTGTTCCAGTATTCCGGGAGGGGCGATGCGCAAGGCCTGGTTCGCGCGTATGGGCGTCGCTCGCCTGGGCGGGGGCATGTGTGCACGCGGCCGAAGCCCTCGATCCGAAAGCGGGGGCTGGACAGCCGATTGCGGCCCGCTCGCTCGGCCTGGTAGGCGCGCCCAATTTTCGGGACATCGGCGGGTATGCATCGAGCGGCGGTCGGCACGTCCGTTGGGGCAAGGTGTTCCGTTCCAGCGAGCTGTCGAAGCTCACGCCGGAGGACGAGAGCAAGGTGGCCGGGGCTTGGTCTCGTGGCGGTGATCGACCTGCGCACCCAGGAAGAGCGCGACCGGTCGCCTAGCGCCTGGCTCGAGCGGCCGGCGGACTCGTATGAGTCGCCGAAGCCGTCGCTCGCGCCGGTAATGAGCACGATTCTCAGGGACGCCGCGACGCCGGGCGGCGCGCGGGCAGGAATCGAAGCTTTCTACGCGCAAATGCCGGACGCCTACCGGGACGAGTACGCCGCGTTCTTTCATCGCATGGCGTCGGGCGAGCTGCCGATCCTGATACATTGCTCGGCCGGCAAGGACCGAACCGGCCTGGCAATCGCGCTGCTGCTCGCAACGTTGCGGGTGCCGCGCGAGACGATCATGGCGGATTATGCCTTGACCGAGACGCTGGTGCCCCCGCTGCCCAGGCAGACGCCCGGTGCGCATCCCATCGCCGCGGCCGGCCAGGCTGCCAACGTGCTCGGGCAATTGCCCGAAGCCTCACAACGGGCTCTGTGGCGCTCCGATCCTCGCTATCTCGCGACAGCGCTGCGTTCAATCGACCGGGAGTATGGCTCCGTCGAAGGCTACGTCCGCGACGGGCTTCATGTGAGCGAGCATGAGCAGGCGGCGCTGCGCAGGGCGCTCCTGGACTGACGCTTCGTTGAGCCAATGACTCGGCCTCCGGGAGATGGTACGCTGACATACGAAGTACTCCGGAGGCTCCAAAATGCTGACCCCCTATGACGAATTCCCGGTGCATCAGTCGCCGTACCCGTTCAGCTACGTTCCCTCCACCGACTATAATTGGGATGACGGACACTACATCGGCGCGTTCTGTCCCGAGGAAAAGCTGTTTCTCGCGACGGGATTGCGCGTCAATCCGAACAGCGACATGGTCGGCGGCTATTCGATCCTGAATGTCGCGGGTCGGCAATACACCGTGCGTTTCAATCGTTGCTGGCGGCCCCGCTTCGATCTGCGCGTCGGGCCGTTCGCCATCGAGTTCATCGAGCCTCTGCGCAAGTTTCGCTTCCGGCTCGATGAGCATGGCAGCGATCTCAGTTTCGACCTCGTGTGGGAGGGCGTCTCGCCCGCTTATCTCGAGCATCACCACTTGGCCGTCAATCGGGAACGGCGGACCACCGACCAGAGCCGATATTCACAGCCGGGCAAGGTCACGGGTACGGTGAAGTTCCGCGGGCGCACCTACCAGGCGAGCCCCGACACCTGGAGCGGCAGCCGGGATCACAGCTGGGGACTCTACGCGGAACGCCCGCCCCTCGGACCCCTGGCGACCCTGTTGCCGCCCAAGCAGTCGGCGGGCAAGCGCCGTGCGATGCGTTTCTGGACCTGTTTCAGATCCGAGCCGTTCAGCGGATTCTTCCACCTGCACGAGACGTCCGCGGGCGAGCAATGCGAGATGGCCGACGTGTTCGGCGGTCCGTTCGAGGGGCGGATCTATCGAGGCTGGTCGAGCGAGCCCGTCGTGCTTGAATCGATCAAGCATCGGTTCGAGTACGAGCCTGGGACCCGGATCCTGCGCCGCGCGGATTTTGATTTCCGCGATGCGCAGGGCAAATCCTGGCATCAGGAGTACACCGTGGTCTCCCCGCCGTGGCTCGTCGTCGGCATGGGCTACACGCCCGGGAGCTGGAAGGATGGCGGCACCTTTCATACCTTTCATGGCTCGGAAGAGCTGGCCCTTGAATGGGACGAGTTCGACTTCTCGCGCCAACCCGTGAGATACAGCCCGTACAAAGTGAGCGGCGCCGCGGCCAAGGACAACTACGGGATAGGCACCGACTACGACAAGCCGATTCACGGGGTCGAGTATCTGGCGCGCGTGACAACCACCGCGCCGGACGGCACCATCGGCACAGGCTCCTGCCAGATCGAGCATTTCGTGAACGGCCGCTACGACCCTTACGGCTTCGAAGATTGAGCTAAGGGCGCTTTCCCCAGCCCGGGGGCTCGCCGCGAAACAGCATGCTCACCGCGAATAGCAGCAAGCTTATACCGAGCTGGCGCAGCAGCTGACGCAGCTGAGTCGGCGTGAGCACCGCCGTGACCGGCATGGTGCCCATGATCTTGCCGCGGAACCGGAGCGTCGCGCCCTCGCGCGAGAAGGTCTCGATCTCCATCAGTTTGCTGCGATCCGACCCATAAATGATCATGCGTTATTCTCGAGTCAGGTCGCGATGAGGCGGCTGTAATTGACGCCGAGGTCGTCCATGAGTTGCAGAGCGACGCCCCGGCCCCCGCCGGTGACCGTTCCGCCGGGATGCATGAAGGGCCCCGACAGATACAGCCCGGAGATACCGGGCACTCGATACTGCGCGAGTTCCGGCGTGGGTCGCCGGCCGCTCCATTGGTCGATATAGGTGCCGATCCCCATGAGATCGCCGTTTTGGAACGACGGACTCCATTTGTGCATGTCGTATGGAGTCTCGATTGCGCTGCCGAGGATGTTGTCCGCGGTCATATTGGTGGTGATGCCCTGATAGCGCTGCAGCATGTCCTCTTTGACCTGTTCCTTCACTTCATCCCAGTATGAGAGCTCCTTCCCCGCCAGCTTGAACGGCACGAAATGATACAAGTACAGGGCCGCGCCTTGGCCGTTGGGGACCCGCGTGCGATCCCAATTTGAGTTGTGCTGAACCGACGCGTTAATCGAGTCGGGAATCTGGCCGTAGCGCATCTGATCGAAATGCCGCCGAAACCTCTCCATCGTGGCCGGCGCGGGCTCCACGACCGCCGCGTTGTCTACGTCGGCACCTGCCTTGTAGCGGGGCGCCGCCTTGAGCGCCCAGTGCGTATTGACCGCGCCGAACGAGCTCAACTTGACGGCCGCGGCGCGGTTTGCGACGCCGGGGTCGATGCCCTCGATGAGCTTGCCGAGCAGCCAGGGATGCACGTTGGCGACGACGGCTCGGCTGGCCTCGATGGTCTCGCCGCCGGCGAGGACCACGCCCTTCACTTTGCCGCGGGCCGCTTGAACTTTGACGACCTCCGATTCCGCGCGCACTTCTCCGCCGTGATGACGGATGCATTCGACCATCGAGTCCGAGAGCTTCTGCGAGCCCCCGACCACCGCACCCGGGTGATACTTGTGCTGCATCGCGGCCAGAAACAACGGGACGACACCGGTGCCTTTGGTCTCGGGTCCGATCATCAATTCGGAGGCCCACTTCAGAAAGTGGATGCGCACCTTCTCGTGCTCGTAAGTGTCGCATACCACGTCGTAGGCGCTCTTCAGCAGCGAGCCGACGAGCTGCTGGCCTTCGACGCTCTGATCCATCATCGCCATGAACCCGCCGAAGGGCAGCGGCGGCTTGAACAAGCCCGAGACGAAGATATCGCTCATCGCCTCCGCCTGACGAACCAGAGCACGGTAGGCCTCGGCGTCGCGTTCGGAGAACTTGGCAATCGACTGGCAGGTCTTGTCCACGCTGAAATCCGTGCATAAATAACTGCCGTCATCGAACACCGTGGCGTGGCCGACGTCGGGCTGCGAGAACTTCAATCCGAACTTCGCCTTGAGGCCGAGTTCATCCTGTGCGATCAACGGATTCGCCATGATGAGCACCATCTGCCCGGCATGCGAATCGTGGATGAATCCCGGCTTCGTGAGCTCGTGGCTGACTGCGCCGCCGCCGATCTTGGGATTCTTGTCGAGAACCAGCACCTTCATGCCGGCGGCCGCGAGATAGGCCGCGGCGGACAGCGAGTTTTGACCGCCGCCGACGACGATGACTTCGAATTTGGCCATGAAAACCTCCCCACAGATCCGACGGGCGCATGCGACCCGCGGACTGAAATATAGCACTCCGCACGCAGCCTCCATAACGTTTCGTCAGATTTCGTATACTTGCGTACCATTCGATTTTCGTATAGGGTGGCCACGATGGGCGCCGACAACAAACACTCCGCGGGAGCGGTGCTCGTCGCGGGTGGCTCGGGCGGAGTGGGGAGAGCCATCTGCGCAGAGTTCGCCCGCCGCGGCCGGCCCGTCGCGTTCACCTACCATCGCAACCGCACTGCCGCCGATGAGCTGGCGGCGCTGATCGCCGGCGGCGGCGGAGTCTCTCAATCGCATCAGCTCGACCTGACGGATGCGGACGCCTGTGTGCGGCTGGTCGATGCGGTCGCCGAGCACTTCGGCTCGCTGCACAGTGTCGTGTACGCGGCGGGACCTTCCTTCGAAATGAATTTCGTATCCAAGATCGAGCCCAAGATCTGGGCCGACGTGTTCGCCGTCGACGTGAACGGCTGCTTCAACCTGTTCAGCGCCGCGTTGAAGACCTTTCGCCGCCAATCCCGCGGGAACCTGGTGGCGCTCAGCACGTGTGCGCTCAATCGTCCGCCCAAGGCGGATATTCTCTCTGCAGCTCCAAAAGCCGCCATCGACATGCTCACGCGGGTGATCGCGAAGGAAGAGGGCCGAAACGGCATCCGGGCGAATACGGTCGAGCTCGGCTTCATCGATGCCGGACTCGCCGCGTATCACATCCAGCACACATGGTCAGCGGAGCTCGTCGCGCGCATCAAGAAGGAAACCCCGCTGAGCCGATTCGGACGTGCCGAGGAGGTTGCCGCAGCCGTCGCTTTTCTATGTTCGGATGAGGCGTCGTTCATAACCGGCCAGGCGCTCGCCGTCGACGGCGGCGCCTCGCTTTAAGGGCCGGGTATTCGATGTCGCGGTACGACGTCGAAGGCTGGTCGGTCATCGTGACGGGGGGTGCCAGCGGGATCGGTGCGGCAACGGCGCGCCTGCTCGCCAGATCCGGAGCCCGGGTGATCATTGCGGATGTCAACCCCGACGCCGGCGAGCGGATCGCCTCCAGCATTCGCACGGAGCGCGGCGAAGCGCGTTTCGTCCCGGTCGATGTCCGCAGCGAATCAGCGGTTACGGCGCTCATCGCCGAGTCCGAAGGGGCCTACGGTCCGCTTCGCGGCGCCGTGAACGCGGCCGGAGTACCCATGTGCGGCAAGCGCCTGCATGAGCTCTCGGCCGCCGATCTTGAGGCAAACATCGAGGTGAATCTTCGCGCGACGTTCCTGTGCATGCAGGAGGAGGTCCGTGCCATGCTGGCGGCGGGCGCAGGGGATCGATCGTGAATATCGCCTCCACGGCCGCGGTGGTCGGTGTCCCGCGCGGGGCGGAGTATTGCGCGACCAAGGCGGCCGTCATGGGATTGACTCGCGCCGCCGCCGCGGATTACGCGACCGATCGGATACGCATCAACGCCGTGCTGCCGGGCGGCACCAAAACACCCATGCTGCAGGCGGCGATCGATCAAGACCCGAAGGTCGCCGCCATGTTGGCGGCGGTACACCCGATGAACCGCCTGGCGGCGCCCGAAGAGATCGCCGCCGCCATCGCCTGGCTACTGTCGGACAGCGCGTCGTTCGTCACCGGCATCGGCGTGCCGGTCGACGGCGGGCAAGGGGCGGTGCTCACCGCACCCGGCGACCGCAGTTGAAAAGCGCTCAGCCCTTGAGTGTCGTGCGCACCGCTGCCACGATATCCGCGTGGCTGTAGACGAACGCACTCTCCAGTTGCTTCGCAAATGGGACCGGAGAGTCTTGGCTGGCCACGCGCTGCACCGGCGCCTTCAATTCCTTGAACAGGGCTTCGTGAATGCGTGCGGAGACCTCCGCGCCGACCCCGAATGACCGCACCGCCTCGTGCACGACCACCGCGCGGCCGGTCTTCTTCACGGACGTGAGAATCGTGTCCGTGTCGAGCGGCGACACAGTACGCAGATCGATGATTTCGCAATCGACGCCGTCTTTCGCCAATTGCTCCGCAACTACGGGCAGATCCTGCATCGAGCGGCTGTAGCCGATCAGAGTGACATCCTTGCCCGGGCGTGCCACCCGCGCTTTGCCGAGCGGGATGGACTTGCCTCGTTCCGGCGCGACGCCGGGAGTCCAATAACTCGGCAGGTGCTCCACATACAGGACGGGATCATCGTCCTCGATGGCGCCGAGCATCAAGCCATATGCGTCGGCCGGATTGGACGGCATCACGACCTTGATACCGGGCGTGTGGCAGAACCAGGCCTCGAGGTAATCGGAGTGCTGACCGCCCTGTTGGAAGCCGCAGCCGGTCATTGTTCGCAGAACCAGGGGCACGTGGGTCTGACCGCCCGACATGTAGCGCAGCTTTGCGGCGTGGTTGGTAATTTGATCCATGCAGACGGCGACGAAGTTCATGAGCATGATCTCCGCAACCGGCCGCATTCCGGCAATCGCGGCGCCTACCGCGGCCCCGATGAATCCCATTTCGGATATCGGTGTGGAACGCACTCTGTTCGGACCATGCTTGGTCGACAGGCCTTGAGTGACCTTGATCACGCCGCCACCCTCGGGGTCCGCGACTTCCTCGCCGAACACCATCACGTTCGGATACTTCGCGAGCGCATCATCGAGCGCCCAGTTGATCGCCTGGATGGTATTGATCTTCTCGGCACTCATGACACGGCCCTCGAAGGAGCGGGAGCCGCGTAGATGTCACGGGTGATCTCGATAGGATCGGTGAGCGGACTGTCGAAGGCAAACTTCACCGCGGCATCGACCTCCGCCTCGTTCTCCGCGTCGACTGCATCGAGCGCGGCGGCGGTCGCGTGTTTCGAGTCGATGAGCCACTGACGGTAGCGCGGGTACGGATCGGCGGCGACCGCGGCCGCATATTCCGGCTTCGGAATGTACTCCCCCATGTCGCCCAGCAGATGCCCGTTGAAGCGAAACGTCATCGCCTCGATCAGCGTGGGCCCCTGCCCGGCGCGGGCCCGGTCGATCGCCATCTTCGCGACCTCGTACAGGGCCAGAGGTTCGTTGCCGTCGACCCGTACCCCGGGAATGCTGTAGCTCTTGGCCCGCTCGGCAATCGACTCGATCGAGGTCCCCTTCGCGTAGGCCGTATGTTCGGCATAGCGGTTGTTCTGGCACAGGAAGATGACCGGCAGCTTCCAAACGGACGCAAGATTCAGCGATTCGTGAAACGCGCCAATGTTGCTCGCACCGTCGCCGAAATTGGTCACCGTGACGCGCTTTTCACCGCGGACCTGTGCCGCCAATGCCAACCCACAGGCGATGGGCATGCCGGCGCCGACCACGCCGGTCGTCACCATGCAACCCGATTCGGGGTGCGTCACGTGCATGGGACCGCCCTTGCCCTTGCAGGTTCCGGTCGCCCGGCCCGCGAACTCCGCCCAGATGAGCTTGGGAGGCACGCCTTTCGCAAGCATGTCGTGAACGCCCCGATAAATCGTGACCATGTAGTCGTCATTGGTCAGCAACGCGCTGACCGTCGCCGGGATGCATTCCTGGCCGCGCGCCGAATAGTAGGGCATGGTCAACCGCCCCGACTTCATGGTCGCGATGATGCGTATATCGTTCGCCTTGATCAGGCTCATACGGCGGTAGATGTCCAGCAGGACTTTACTGGGGGGTGAGGATTGCATTGAAGTCTCCGATGTGTCGCCCGAGGCCAGCCGAGGCGAAGACGTTTCGAGAATACCATACGCTGGCGTAGTAATCACAGGACCGAGCCGGCCGAGCGGCGCTCAACGATCGACGAGAGCTCCGCAGCGGTCCAGCACCACGATGCCCCTTTCCTTCACGATCGCCTTGAAGCGGATCTCTTCCATCTCGTGGAACTCGATCCGGATGGTCTCCCCCGGATACACGGGTGCGCTGAATCTCGAGAACATCGAGCGCAGACGCGCAGGCTCATCGCGGCAGTATGTCTGCAGGATCGCACGGCACGCTACGCCGAACGTGCACAGGCCGTGCAATATCGGTCGATCGAATCCTGCTTGGCGCGCGACCTTGGGGTCTGCGTGCAAGGGATTCCAGTCCCCGCTCAAACGGTACAGCAGCGCAGAGCTTGGATAAGTCGGTATCTCGACCACGCGGTCCGGCTCTCTGTCCGGCAATGGCGTGGCCGGTTGAACCGGCGTGCCGAAGCTGCCCTGGCCGCCATCACCGCGCAGAAACACGGTGGATCGGACCGTCGCCAGCTTCTCTCCGGTGGCCACGTCGAGCAGAGTTTTCTCCACATGCAGCATTGCTCCCTTATCGGCGCCCCGGTCTTCGCAGCCGGCGATCCGGTATTCGCCGCGAACCGTCCCGTGGGAGGGGATCGGCTGGTGAATCGTGAAGGCCTGCTCGGCATGCAGGACCTTGATCCAATTCACCTTGTAGATCGGATCCTTCAGCCAGAAGCCGGGGTGGCTCAGGACGGAGCACATCGAAGGCACCGTCTTCAGGTCTTGCTCGTATACGTAAGCAAGCTCCGCCTCATCGAGCGGATTTGCGCCATAACCCAAGCCCAGCGCATACAGAATCGTGTCGCGCGCGTCGTAATGCTGCTCGACCGGCGCAAGGCCCAGGTTCTTGATTCTGTCGATATCCAAGGGAACACCCGCCGTTCTTTGTACGGTATGCTAACGGACGGTACTCTATTTTACCAGACGCCGCATTGTTATCATGCATTCCGCCAAATGCCCTTGTCGCCGGCCCGCCGGAGGGTACGCCGTTTGCAAAATCTCTTTGATCTAAGCGGCAAGGTGGCTCTCGTCACGGGCGGAAGCCGCGGCCTGGGGCTGCAGATGGTGCGTGGCTTCGCGCAGCACGGCGCGGATGTGATGGTGGTGAGCCGCAAGCTCGAGGCCTGCGAGGCGGTGGCGCGCGAGGTGAAGTCGATGGGGCGGCGCGCGATCGCCCATGCCTGTCACTTGGGCCATTGGAACGAGATAGATGAATTGGTCGAGGCGGCATATGCCGCCTTCGGACGAGTCGATATCCTGGTCAACAATGCCGGCATGTCTCCCTCGGTGGCTTCCTCGGCGGAAGCCGGCGAAGATCTCTTCGACAAGGTGGTGGCGCTGAATTTCAAGGGGCCGTACCGGCTTTCCGCTCTCATCGGCACACGAATGGCGGCCGGGAACGGCGGCAGCATCATCAATGTCAGCAGCGTCGGCTCGTTGATTCCGCGGGCGAGCTTCGGTCCCTACGCGGGAGCGAAGGCCGCCCTGAATGCCGTCACGCTGGCGCATGCGCAGGAATTCGCTCCGAAAGTACGCGTGAATGCGATCCTCCCCGGAGCTTTTCGCACGGACATCTCCAAGCACTGGCCGAAGGAGAAGGAGGCGCAACTGCAGGCGGCGATTCCGCGCTATGGCGAGCCGGAAGAGATCGTCACGACCGCGCTCTACCTGGCGAGCGATCACAGCAGCTATACCACCGGCGCGATGATTCGCGTCGACGGGGGACGGCGCGAATGAATCCTGCGCGATGACGTTATTCACTCCGAGCGCGAAGAGCCAGGCGCTGCTCGACCGCCTCGAGCAGTTCATGCGCGCTTACGTCTATCCGAACGAGGCCGAGTATGAGCGCCAGCTCGGCGAGACTCCACCCGGCATGTTTGTCGTGCCGCCGCTGATGGAAGAGTTGAAGAGCCGCGCGCGTTCGCAAGGACTGTGGAATCTTTTCCTGCAGGGCTCGAGTCTCGGCGCGGGGCTGAGCAATCTCGAGTACGCACCGCTCGCTGAGTCCATGGGAGGCGTTTACTGGGCGGCCGAGGTCTTCAATTGCAGCGCGCCCGATACCGGCAACATGGAGGTGCTGGAACGATACGGCACGGAGGATCAAAAGAGTAAGTATCTGCTGCCGCTCCTGGAGGGACGCATCCGATCCTCGTTCTGCATGACCGAGCCGAACGTGGCCTCCTCGGATGCAACCAATATCGAGACCCGCATCGAGCGCGACGGCGATCACTACGTGATCAATGGCCGCAAATGGTGGACCACGAATGCCTACCATCCGAACAATAAACTGTACATCGTCATGGGAAAGACGGATGTCTTTGCTCCCAAACACCGGCAGCAGTCGCAGGTCCTGGTCGACCCGGACACGCCGGGAATTCGCCGCGTGCGTCCGCTATCCGTCTTCGGATATCTCGAGGGTCCGAAGGGCCACGGCGAAGTGATATTCGAGAATGTGCGCGTCCCGGTGGAGAACCTCGTGCTCGGCGAAGGACGTGGGTTCGAGATCTCACAGGGACGTCTGGGGCCGGGGCGCATTCATCACTGCATGCGGATCATCGGCCAATGCGAGCGGCTGCTCGAGAAAATGTGCCGCCGCCTGCAGACGCGTACGGCATTCGGCCGGCCTCTCGCGGAGCAATCGGTGTGGCACGAGCGGATCGCCGAGGCACGCACCGAGATCAACATGTGCCGCCTGCTGACGCACCACGCAGCCCACTTGATGGACACCGCGGGCAACAAGGAGGCCCGCAGCGAAATTGCGCAGATCAAGGTCGCGGCGACGCGGATGGGTCAACGGATTGCGGATGTGACGATTCAGGCCTTTGGCGCCGCCGGCGTCACCGACGATTTCGGTCTCGCTCATACCTACGCCCGGTTGCGTACCCTGCGCATCGGGGACGGCCCCGACGAGGTGCACAACCGCACGATCGCGCGGATCGAGCTCGCGAAATATCGCGGCGAAGTCAAGGGCGGCGAGGAGCAAAGTTGACGGATCGGCAGGCGCTGTTCAGCGGCACGGAGCCGCCGCCGCCGCATCTGCACCTCGATGCAGCGCAGCTCGAGGCATACCTGCACGCGCACTTGCAGGACTTCGAGGGGCCGCTGGAAATCGTCAAGTTCAAAGGCGGCCAGTCGAACCCGACTTACCGGATCAGCGGGCGCGGACGCAGCGTCGTGCTGCGCCGACGGCCTCCGGGCAAGCTGCTCGAGTCGGCACACGCCATCGATCGTGAGTATCGCGTGCTGTCGGCCTTGAGTCTTGCGGAGTTTCCCGTGCCTCGTCCCTACCTCTATTGCGCGGATACCGCGGTCATCGGCTCGGAATTCTACGTGGTCGAGTATCACGAAGGCCGCGTGTTCTGGAATGCCGACCTGCCGGGCACGGATGCCGCGACGCGCAGCGCCGTCTATGACGAGATGAACCAACTGCTGGCCCGACTGCACGATCTCGACTTCGCCTCCCTGGGCTTGAGCGGCTTCGGCAAGCAGGGCGATTACGCGGCGCGAAATCTCGCCCGCTGGTCCAAACAGTACGTCGAGTCGAAGCTTGTCGATATTCCGGACATGGAGTGGCTCATGGCCGAGTTGCCACAGAGGCTCCCGCCCGCCGAAGACACGGCGTTGCTGCATGGCGACTTCGGTCTCTACAACGTCATCGTGCATCCCAGCCAGCCCAAGATCCTCGCGGTGCTCGATTGGGAGATGGCGACGCTCGGCGATCCGCTGATCGATCTCGCACACCATGTCAGGGCGTGGTGGGACCCCCCCGACCCCCTGCACGGGAGTGCCACCAGTCTCCTGGGGTTGGACCTCGAGAAGCTCGGCATTCCGGCAATGGACGAATACATCGGCCGCTACTTTGCGCGGCGCGGCTCGACATCGGCGCCCAACATGCGGTTTTATATCGGCTTCGCGCAGTTCCGCTACGCGGCGATGGTGCAAGGCATCCTGAAACGTGCACGCGAGGGGGCGGCCGCCAGCCGCCGAGTGCTGCACACTCAGGAGCGGGTGTTCGAGATCGCGGCCGTTGCGCGCCGCACCGTCGATGGCTGAGCGCGAGGCGCCGCCGGCCCGGGGCTAGCCCGTCAGCGGATACGCCACTCGAAGCATTCGTCGCCCAGATCGAGACGACTGGTGACGGTCAAATGCAGCGTCGGCCCACTGCCGTGGACCGAAGCCAGGCCTTCGAAGATGCCGTTCCACGCCTCGAATCCTTCGCACGGCAGATCGAGTCCCGCTGCGAAGCGCCAAGTGCGCTGTCTTACGCGGACTTCCGAGGTATTCACCGCGCTCTCCAGCTCGCACTGATCGCCGTGGGCTCGCGCCAACCGGACGAGGAGCTGCGCGAACGACCGTGCCGGGCTCGCGGCCGCAGGCTCGATCGCCAACTGCCCACAGATGAAATCGTGATACTGCATGCCGATCTGACGGCCGGCGGTGCGGGCGATGTGACCCGCCTCCGCCGGACCCAGCACCTCCATCATGGCGGCAAACATCGAGCGCACGTATTCCATTGAATAATTGCGCTTCACCTTCGAGAGGCGCGTCGGGTCCCACGCGAGCAGGGGCGAATGCGCGTCGGGAGGACCGGTCTGTGGCGACGGCGGCGGCCGCTCTCCGGGAGCGAAGCGCAGGCGCTCATCCGGCTCGAGGTCCCGGTCGCCTTCGATGTAATAACCGATCGCGCCCGGCCCGCCGTCGGTGGTCAGCGAGGTGCACACGAATCCAAGGCGCATATTGCCGAGGAGCACGCCATTGTTTGCATGCCAGCCCCACATCATTGCACGGCTCATTTCGGTGGGAATGCCACAGACGGCGGTGCCGTCGAAAATCCATCGCGGTGGAAGGTACCGGACCCAGGCCTTACGGTCCGATTCCGGAATCCATTCGACCTTGGCGCCGCCGAGGGCGTTCGAAAGATAATGGTACTGCGCGCAGGCCGGCGCCACCGGCAAATGCCGTAGTCCGAGCTTGTCGAGACCGGGCAGAAATTTCTCGAGCTGCTGGCGGCGAAATGCGCGGAACACGACTTGCGCACCGCGGGCGGTGCCGGCGCGTGACGCGACAGCGAGCAGCAGTCCCGTCAACACACGGTGATACAAGACCGCTACGGCCTCGAAGTCGGAGGCAGGGCTGGACTCGGTGGTATTCAGACTGCACCCACCTGATGTAGCCGCTCGATGTCCTGCACCGAATAACCCAGCTCCGCAAGAATCGAGTCCGTGTGCGCGCCGATTTGTGGTGGAGGCGATCTGATGCGTGCGGGCGTCGCCGAAAATTCGACCGGCGTTCGCAGCAGAGGCGGGTCGGTGGGGACTCCAGGATAGGGCACGCGCTCGAAGGCCGCGAGTGCTCGCACCTGCTCATGATCCAGCACCTCCTGCGGCGAGAGCACGGGGCCGGCGGGCAGGCCCGCCTCGTCGAGCGCCTGGAGAGCCTCCGCGCTGCTACGCTCTTTGCACCAGCTCGCCATGCGCTCGTTGAGCACGGCGCGATTCGCGAGCCGCGCATCGTCATTCTCGAAGCGCGTATCCGTGAGCCAGCCGGGCTCGCCGACCATGCGCACCCACCGCTTGAACAGGGGCTGGCTCGCCACCTGCACGATGATCCAACTGTCCTGCGTGCGATACATGTCCGCCGGCGCTGCCACTTGGCTCTGATTCCCGCTCGCTTTGCGGTCGGCGCGCGTCACGGCCTGCTCCATCAGCAGCGTCGTGCCGGGCACCAGCGCAGCCAGCAGCATGGGCGCCTCGACGTGCTGACCTTCTCCGGTCTGCCGTCGCCACAGCAGCGCCGCGAGCGTGCCGTAAGCGGCGAAAGTGCCCGCGGCGAAATCGACCCAGGGTCCATAGAACTTCTGCGGGGCGCCCGGCTGGCCGGTCATGTAACACTGACCGCTCATCGCCTGCGCCACGCCGTCGAAGGCGATGCGATGACTCCAGGGCCCCGTCGATCCGAAGGCGTTGATCGTGGTCAGTATGATGTCCGCGCGGATCTTGCGCACGGCCTCGTACGTGAGCCCGATGGCTTCGAGCCCTTTGGGCGGCAAGTTGGCGACTACCACGTCGGCGGTGGCCACCAGTTGCTCCACGATGCGCCGGCCGCTTGCGCTGGTCGGGTCGAGCGTGATGCTCTTCTTGTTTCGGTTGGTCTGCAGAAACCCGGCCCCGCCCTCAGCGTCCGCGAGCGGCACCACGAAGCGATCCTCGCCGCCGCCGATCCGTTCCACGCGGATCACGTCGGCGCCGAGATCGCCGAGCAGCGAGGCACAATAAGGCCCGGACAAATAGCGGCCGAAATCCACGACCCGAACGCCGGCGAGAATGTCCTTGGCCACGGTTAGCTGCGTCAACCCGATCCGCCGGAGCGATCGCCCAGCGGCTTGCCCGAGCCGTAGGACGCCTCGCCCAGGGGCAGCTCGCTCAGGTAAGGAAAGCGGGTGAGTTGATTGCCGCCATTCAATTGCAAGTTCAGACCCGTGACGAATGAGGGTCCGGCCAACCACAGCACACCGTTGGCAAAGTCCTCCGGATAGCCGACGCGGCCCAACGGGATTTCGCGTTCGTAGACCGCCTCGAATCCGGGAATGGCGAAGGCCTCCCGCGCCATCTCGGATTTGATGGGACCGGGCAGGATCGAGTTGATGCGAATGCGCCGCGGGCCGTATTCGATCGCCGCATAACGCACCATGCAATCGCTCGCCGATTTGCCGCAAGCATATGCGAAGTGCGGAAACACCGGATGAGTGGTACTCATGGAGGAAATCAGCACGATCGAGCCGTCGGAGCCGATGGCTCGGCCATGTGCTTCACGAAGTACACGTTGCCGAAGAAGTTCACGCGCACGGCATCGTCCAGTTGTGCTTGAGTGGTATTCGCGACCAAGGTCATGACCGGCAGACCCGCCGAGTTGACCGCAATATTGAGCTTGCCATAGGTCGAGACGGCCGCCTTCGCGAACGCCGCCACCTGCGCCTCGTCGCCCGCATCGCACACGACCGCCGTTCCGCCGATCCGATCGGCGAGGCGCTTCAGGGGTGCGGCGGTGCGTGCCGCGACGACCACCTTCGCGCCCTGAGCGGCGAGCGCCTCCGCGATCGCCCAGCCAGTACCTCCCTCGGCGGAAGCGCCCAGAACCACCGCGACTTTGTCCGCGAGGTCCACGTGAAAACCGGCAAACATCGATTGGTCAACCATGCAACACCTCGATTAGCGACGGGCTCCAAACCCCTCGAATGCGGGATCGATAAATTGAGCTTCATTGTCAAGTTCCCAGGCAACATAGCGCTTCAGCGCTGCGTAGCGGATCCTTCCCCGGTGCGGATAGGGTGGCCTTATGCTGTTGGATCAGGCGAAGCGCGTCACACACGCCTTGCCGCAGCAGCGTCACTTCTGCGGCGAGACTCGCGACGTCGCGGTAGCCTCGGGTCCGGGGCGGCAGGAGATAGAGCCGCTGCAACGGCCGTCGCGCCGCCGCGGCCTCGGCAACGCCGGCGAAGTCCTGATCGAATACGTTCCGTGCACGCTCGAGCAGTGGACGCAGCAAGTCGATCTCCGCGGAGAAGATTCGCCCTTCATGCTCGATGCGCAACACCACATGGCGGAGCAAGTGCTCGATGGTTCTCGCCGCACTTCGTTCGGCCATGCCGGTCAGCGTCGGGACGATGACCGTTTGCAGCGTTCGCTCAACGCACCGCAATAGATCGCTCGAGGTGGGAAGCAGCATGATTTCGATCATCCCATGGTCTTGTTGAGCTCGGCGAACCGGGACGGCGGGAGCGGTGGAGAAATTCCCATGACTGCGGCCAGGATTCTCTTGCCGACATAGGCGACTTCCGTGCCTGTCCACGCCTGGCGAATGTGAGCTTCGGGCGTCGAATGCACGCCGACGGCGGCACTCTCCGAGTACATGACCATCTTCAAAGATTGGACCATTCGGTAGAAGCCCACGGATTCGGGTGTCACGCGGATGCCGCTGACCTGGAAATAGTAGTCGAGGCATTGGGCGAGACCCCAGATGGGCTTGCCATCACGCTCGATCTCGGACACCAGCTCTTGCGCAAAGGCGAAGTCGGCCGCCGGGTCGCCGATCGATGCCTCTTCCCAGTCGCTCATCGCGACGATCTTGCCTTGGTAAAACACTTCCTCGCCCATGCCGTTGGTGCCCTTGCAGAGCGACAGCCGGGGTGCCACGGGAGCGCGCGCTTTGAGCCAATGCGCGCCGAGGTCGAACAGAGGAATCGGCTCGCCGCGCAAGTTGCGGAACTGACTCTCCACTTGCTCGATGAAGAAGCGCCCCGCGTCGGCCGCGCTCGGTGGAGCAGGCAGCCGCCGATCGATCCCGAGCGCCTTCCAATCGACCTGGTGAATCAGCGCGAGATTTCGAACGTGCTCCTTGGACGACTCGATGCGCAGCGCGTCATAGGCCGGGTCCGGGTCGTGGTAATTAGGGATGTCCCAGCTGCCTTCGATGTGCTCCCGGACATAGAATGGGCGCGCCGCCCATGCGGGATCCGCTTCCCACCACCAGACGTGCGCGACGGGGACCTTGGTGTGTCCCAGCCGCTCGTATATGAAGTACTCCTGCTCGAGCGAAGAAGGAATCGTGCTTCCGCTCGGAAAGTCGGAGCGGAACACGACTCGCGTCAGGTTCGCTTCGGGAGTCACGCGATAGGCGATGAACCAGGTTTCGCGCGAGGACCCTCGGGGAAACCGGATCGATTCCACCAGCACGCACCGCGGGCCGAATCGATGCACCAGGTAGTCTGCCAGCGGGCGTTTCAGCATGTCCATGGGGTCACTCGAGCCCGTACGGCCGGTAAGGACCATTGACGAAGAATTCGACCTGTCCCGCGCCCGTGCCGCGAGTGCCGTCGGGTGCGATGGTGGTGATCTCGCAGAGATATTCGATGCCGTGAATCGGCTTGTCGTACACGAGACCCAAGCCGAACTCGTCGCGAGCAGCCGCACCGGAGACCTGATAAGGAGTGTACAGGGTCGGCTGATGCGAGAAGTCGAACTCATCCCATTCGAATGCCAGCTCCTCGGAGCCGTGATACGTCGAGAAGGTGCCGCCGTCCTTCCAGCTGCCGGGGGTATAACCCATGGTCATCGGAATCCAGGGAGGAGCTGCGACGCGAAGTTCCTGGCGCCACTCGCCGCCGGCGTCATCGCTGAGGAAAAGCCGGGCCCGTGCGAGCATGCGCGTACCCGGCTCGAGCTCCAGCTCGTGCCGCCCGGCGACGAGCGTGATCGCTGCTTGCGACCAGCCGCGGAATAATTTGCCGCCGAACGGCGTACCGAAGACATCGTTCATCTTCACCTGGACGCCGTCCGCTGTCTCATGCAGATGATAGAAGCCGCTGAAGGGCTCGGAGCGAAATACCGTCCAGAGCCGCAGCGCACGTTGCGGCCCCTCGATCTGCTTGGGCGGCAGCAGGCTGCGCTGCGGCGAGAGCGGTGGTCGCTCCGCATAAAGTCCCCACGAGTGGTCGCGGGAGCCATTCCAACCCGAAGGCTCGACCTTGAACGTCCTGTCGCGGAAGCGAATCGAACCGCTGGCGGTGCCAGGCTGAGAGTAGCGGGTCTGATCCGTGGTGCGCCGGCCGCGATTCACCGACACGTGATGGTCCTCGAGGTAAGCCGGCGAGGAACCTTCCCACAAGAGGTCGAATTCCAGATCGCTCTCGTTGCGCGCGAGCAGCAAGCGGATCTTGCGCAGCGGCTCGACGAACTCCATGGAGAACGGTCCCACCCGCAGCGCGAAATCGCGGCGCCAGCAGCGATTGAATCTCACCGTGTACTGCCGCCCCGCCCAGTTGAACAGGGCATAGCCGCCCACCATGTCGGTGTTCGGATTAATCCGCAGGCCGATCGCGAGAAATACGCGCTCCGCCGCACTGAATACGCCGAAGTAATAACCGTCGTCCCAGCTGTAATCCGTCGACGGAACATAGCTGAAAGGATAGGGTGCCTGATGCACCGGAAACTCATCATACGGCGTGAGCATGCCGTTCTCCCCCGCGGCGGTTAGCGCCGATTATCGAGCCGCCGCGACTAGTACTTTAAGTTACTGTACGTTAGTATTACAATCTAAATCTCGCTGATAATTCGCTCCCGGACCCGCACGCAACATTGCCGTTCCACGGCAAGATCGACGAGTTTTCCGGAGAGGACGGACGGGGGGCAATATGAGCCGGTTTGTCGAAGCTGAAAGCGCCATCCGACAGTTACACGCCAGGTACATCGATGCCGTCTGGCGGCAGGATCCCGAGGCGTACGGCGACTGTTGGGCGGAAGACGCGCACTGGAAGATCATCGGCACGGAGATGCGAGGCCGGAAGGCGATCGTGTCGCTGTTCGTCGATGTCATGCAGAATTTCGATCGCGTCATTCAGTTCTACCATCCGCCGATTCTAGAGATCGACGACAACGGCGGATCGGGGCGAACCTACGTCACGGAGCACAATGCCTTCAAGGATGGGCGGCGCGCGTTCACCATCGGCTTGTATCACGAGCGCTACCGCGGCGATGCGGATCGGTGGCGCTTTACATGGAGGTTCTTCGACCTTTTCTACATGGGCCCTGCGGACCTGTCGAAGCCCTTCCTGCCGATTCCGCATTACGGCCAGCCGCCGTGGCATCCGGATCCCGAGCGGGCGGCATCTCCGCCTGCAAGCTCGATCTTTTGATGGTGTGAGGAGCGTGCTCGAATGCTCGCCGATCCACGCTTGAGCGGAAGATCATCTGTGCCGAAGTTTCTCGGTCTACTTTCCCATAGGGAACATTTACCATGACCAACGTGTTGAAGGGGGCAGTCATCATCGTCACGGGCGCGGGCCGCGGAGTCGGTGCGGGGATTGCCAAGCTCGCGGCTGCCGAGGGTGCCAAGGTCGTCGTCAACGATCTGGGCGGAAACGAGGGCGGCGAAGGCAGCGACTTGGGACCGGCGGCGCAGGTGGCCGAGGAAATCCGAAAGGCCGGCGGCGAAGCCATTGCGAACGGAGCAAATGTGGCCTCCTGGGATGGGGCGCACGAATTGTTCGCGGCCGCGATGAAGGCGTTCGGCGACGTGGATGCCATCGTCAACAATGCCGGCGTGCTGCGCGACACGATATTCCACAAGATGTCCGAACCCGAGTGGGATGCGGTCGTCGCGGTGAACCTGAAAGGCTGCTTCAACGTCGCTCGCGCGGCGGCTCCGCACTTCAAGAACAAGCAAAAGGGCGCCTTCGTCCATATGACCTCGACCAGTGGCCTCATCGGCAATTTCGGTCAGGTCAATTACGGAGCCGCCAAGATGGGCGTGGTCGGCCTGTCGAAGTGCATCGCACTCGATATGGCGAAGTTTGGCGTCCGCTCGAACTGCATCGCGCCGTTCGCCTGGACGCGGCTGGTGGGCACCATTCCCAATACCCCCGAGAATGCCGCCCGCATCGAGGTGGCGAAGAGGATGACACCGGACAAGATCGCGCCGTTTGCCGTCGCTCTTTGCAGCGATGCGGCCAAGGACGTCAGCGGCCAGATATTCGGCGTGCGTCGCAATGAGATCGTATTGTTCAGTCAGCCGAGGCCTATTCGCAGCGTGCATACCGCCGAAGGCTGGACGCCGCAGAGCTGCATCGACACCGCGTTGCCGTCGATGCGCGCGTCGTTCTACAAGCTGGAGCGCTCGTCGGATGTATTCAGCTGGGATCCGATCTAATTCTCGATTTCTAGGAGACGAATATGGGCCGGACCGCACTGGTCATCGGAGCTGCAGGCGGAATGGGGGCCGAGATCGCCAAAGCCTTGGTGGCGAACGGCTATCGAGTGCTCGCCACGGTTCTCAACGATAAGGAAGCCGAGCATTTGCAGGCCGCCGCGCCCGGCGTCGCAGAGGTCCATAGGCTGGATCTTTCCGATGCAGACGCGGTTCTCAAGAATTTCAAGGGACTCAAACTCGCCTCTCTCGACGCAGTGATAGTGAGCGCGGCGATAGGCCCCACCGGCCCGTTGGAGCTTGTCCCGCTGTCGATGTTGCGCGGCGTACCCTCGAGGTCAATACGTGGCGGCGGCGGCGATCTTTCAGGCCTGCATGCCCGCTTTGAGCGCCGCCCGCGGCCGGCTGGTGCTGATCAGCTCGTTCTCCGGGAAGGTGGCGCTGCCCTTCCTGGGGCATTACACCACATCCAAATATCGCCCTCGAGGGACTGGGCGATGTGATGCGGCGGGAGGCTAAACCGAGCGGCGTCGATGTGATCCTCATCGAGCCGGGCGGCGTCAAGACCGGCATGGTCGCCGGACAGCTCGAAGACATCGCGCGGGTGCGGGCTGCGTTGTCGCCGGTCGACGCGAGCGTTTCGGTGCCATGTACGAAAGTTCCTCGGGCTGATGAAACAGCAGTCTCGACGGCATGCTGCATCCGTCCGCCGTGGCGGTCACGGGCTCGGGGCCCTCAAGACGAATCCGCCCCAGGCGCGGTACACCGTGGGCGAGGATGCGAAATTCCTGTGTGAGTCAGCGCGCAAGCCCGACGCCGAAGTCGATGCCATCGTCGCGGGCTTTCTCGAAGGCTAAGGTCGACCATGATCACCACGCACGATGATTTGCCCCACCCGGTGCCACCGGTCGCGTACCTGCGCTACAAGGAGAATTGGTTTTTCATCATGCTCGACGTCGCCAACAGCGTTTATGGCATGGCGCATTTCAATTTCGAGCCGGGCCAGGACCGGGCGCGCGTCTCGTGCAATCTGATGGTGCGCGGAGAGCTGTTCAAGTATGGGAATCAGATCGCCTTTCCCAAGGGATTCGCGCTCTCGCCCCGGATCGGCGATGACAGGCTGGGAGTGCACTTCATCGAGCCGCACACGCGTATCGACCTCAGGCTGGCGAGCGACGACGTGGATCTCGACGTCTCGTTCGCCAAGCACGCGCCTACGTTCGACTATGCCGCGTACGACGCGGCGAACCCCGAGAAGGTTTCGCCGCAGGAACTGGTCAATTTCGCCACCAATCAGATGTTTCATCACCAGCAGCAGGCCATGACCATTTCCGGTGCGCTGAGGCTCAAGGGCGGCAAGGCCAAAGGGGAGACAATTCGGATCGCGGGGCTCGGTTATCGGGACCATTCCCGCGGCATGCGCTGCGACCACATGAGTTTGCGGCATGTCTGGTCATTTCTGTACTTTCCGAAGACCGTCATCGGCGCGATGTCGCTGGTGAACGTGATGCGCCCGTCGCTCATCTCGAATTCGGGCTATGTGTTCGATGCATCCGGCATGCGCTCGCTCGGCAACATGGACATCGTCACCAGCGGCGAGGCTCCCGGCGGTATGCCGGCCGCGGTGCACTTCAACCTGCACGATGTATACGGCGCTCCTTTCACGGTCACGGCCGACATCGCGAAACGCATGGGTTACGTTCCGCTGGTGGTGGAGGCGGCCAATGCGGGCGGCTTCAACTACAACATCGTCGAGAATTTTGCCCCGGTGACGCTCAAGGAGACGGGCGAGACCGGCCATGCGCTGGTCGAGATCGGCTTTCAAGGATGACCATCGACCTTTCAGGATACGAGACCTTGCTGTTGCGCGAAGACGGCGGGATTTTGACCATTACCTTGAATCGCCCGGAGCTACGTAACGCGACCAACAATCTGATGGAGCGGGAATTGTGCCGCGTGCTCACCGACGCCAATCACGATCCGGATGTCCGCGTGCTCATCGTCACGGGCGCGGGCCAGGCCTTCTGCGCGGGCGGTGATTTCGAATACATCCGACAGAATCAGGCTGAGCCGTCGAAGTCCTGGGACGCCGGTCTGCGCGGCAAGCAGATCATCTTTACTCTGCTCGATTGCGTGAAGCCGATCGTCGCCAAGATCAACGGCCACGCCATTGGATTCGGCGCCACCCTGGCGCTGTTCTGCGACGTCACTTTTGCGGCCAATCATGCCAAGATCGGTGATCCGCATGTCGCGATCGGCCTGGTTGCGGGCGACGGTGGATCGGTGATCTGGCCGCAGCTGGTCGGCTACGGCCGGGCCAAGGAGCACTTATTCACCGGCGAGCCGTTGCTCGCGCCGGAGGCGGCGCGCATCGGACTCATCAATCACGCCGTGCCCGCCGAGGAGCTCGACCAGGCGGTAGAGGCTTTTGCATCGAAGCTTGTCTCGATGCCCGCGCGCGCGCTGCAGTGGACGAAAGCGTCGGTGAACATCGGACTCAAACAACTGGCGCATTCCATCATGGACGCCTCGATCGCCTACGAGCTGTTATCCATCACCACCGCCGACCATGGCGAAGCGATGACGGCACTGCGCGAGAAGCGCAAGCCCAAGTTCACCGGCAAGTAGAAGGCGTACGGCGGCCTGCGGGCGCCTTCAGCGCGCGGCTTCGATTTGCGCGATTCCCCGGTCGAGCACGACGACGTTGCGTTGCACCGCAAGCGCGCGAAAAGCCACATGCGTCTCGGCCAGCCAGATCTCCGTCCGAATGGTCTCGCCCGGGTAGACGGGACTCGAGAAGCGCGCGCCGAAGCGGCGCAGACGGCTGGAATCATTCGCCGCGGCTGCCCGCAGCACGGCACGGCATACGATGCCGAAGGTGCAGGATCCGTGCAGAATCGGCTTTTCGAATCCGGCGGCCTTGCTCACCTCCGGGTCGATATGCAGCGGATTGAAGTCACCCGACAGTCGATAGACGAGCGCCTGCTCCGGCCGGGTCGGCAGTTCGACGACGTGATCGGGAGGGCGGTCGGTGGGCAACGCCGTCTCCGCCGATTTCGGCTGCGGCGGGCCGCCGAACCCGCCGTTGCCGCGGAGAAAATGCGTCTGCCGAATGTGCGCGAGCTTCCCGCCCGTCGAATCGAACAGCGTGCGAGTGGACTCCATGATCGCGCCTTTCTCCCGGCCTTTGTCCCACAACGCATCGATGGAGAGCTCCGTCGACACGCTGCCTTCGACGGGGAGCGGCCGCTCGAGCACGAGATCTTGTCCGGCATTCAACAGGCGCTGCCAATCGATGCCGAGCTCGGGATCGTCGAACCAAAAAGGCGGAGCCGCGAGCACGATGGCAAGCGTCGGCAGGGCCATGAGACGCCGCTCGTATAGAAAGCGCAGCTCATTGCTGTCGGTCGGGTCCTCGAGCCCCGCGCCGACACCGAGTGCGTACAGAATGGTGTCGCGCTTGGTGTAGGTCTGGCTCGTCCGGCGAAGAGGCCGCGACAGCAGAACAGCTGGATCGAACGGGCGGGGAGGGGCCATCAATCGGCACCGAGACAATCCAGGGTCTCGAGATCGGCCACAGCCGCTCCCATACGCTCGAGATTGATTCTGCCGAAGTCCTGAGGCTGCATGGAGGGCTGCATGGGGCCCGCCCCCGCCACGAACAGCCAGTTGAACAGGCCGTGGAGAGTCTGTTGCCGGTAAGCAAGCCAGGCCCGATCGAAACTCGGCACCGCCTGACCTGCCGGCAGCCTCAGCTCGCCTAGATACAAGCGCAGCAATTCCCGTTCCCAGGAGCGGCGATCCTCGATGTCGAGGCAGGAGGAGAGCGCATACGCGAAGTCCGCCGCCCATTGCCCCTTCACCGTGCACTGCCAATCCGTCAGTCCGAGTGCCGGTGCGCCGGCCGCACCGTTTGCGGCCAGATACCAGTTTCCCGGATGGATGTCGGCATGCAAGAGCGTGTGCACATCGGCGACGCGCAGCGCACAGGAGCGCATGAGGGCCGGCCAGAGCTCGCGCCTGCGGTCACGGATCGCGACGGGAAGAATGTCCGCTGTCCTGTCGACGCCGATGAGCGCGCGTTCTTCGAACTGGATGACGCGATTGATGTGATGCTGATAGCGCAGAGAGTCCTTCAGCCACGTAAAGTCGCGATCGAGCATCGGGCTGCCCCAGAATCTCGAGTGCAGGGCCGCGAGCAGCACCATGACGGACTCGGCCTGCGGACGGGTAAAGCGATGGTGCGGATCGAGAAACTGTGCCTGCTTCGTATAAGAGATGTCGTCAAATATGAGAATCGATCGGAACGAGCCGGGATCGAAGGCTGCGTAATGGCAATCGAGCGTCTCGATGTCGAGCAGGGAGCGCACCTTGTTGTAGAAATTCACTTCGCTCGCGATAGCGCCCGAAGGACCGCAGACCAACCGGGTGGTGAACTGCGGAGTCGCCTTGCCGAAAATGCGCTCTTGCAAACCCGCGTGCTGTCCTGCCTCGTTGTAGCGCACGTGAATTGCCCGGCGTGAGGTGGTGCCGACATTGAGCGCGCCGAGATCGAAGTCCAACACCTGCGCGCCCGGCACTCGGCGGCACAGCGCAGCGCTCAGCCATTCACGCGTGATGACATCGACCGAGCGCGGCACCTCCGCGAGACGTTTTGGACGGCGGTCGGCCGTCTCCTCCCACATCATGTGCGCCCGGATGCGTGCCGTCGACGCCTTGCTTTGGATCCTATCGAGCAAGCCCATGTCTGCGTTCCCCTTGCTGTTATTGAACTCCGGCTCGCTCGAGCACGTTCTGCAGAATCCGCACGGACGCGGCATCGATCATCTCGCCGTCGACTTGAATTGCGCCCAAGCCTTGCGCCTCCGCTTCTTTATAGGCAGCGATCATCTTGCGCGCATGCGCCACCTGCTCGGCCGGCGGGCTGAATACCTCGAGAGCGATCGGAATCTGCGCAGGATGCAGCGCCCACTTGCCCGCGCAGCCCACGATGAGACCTCGACGGCACTCCTCTCGATAGCCGTCCGGATTACGAAAATCGCGGGAAAGGCCCATCGATAGGGTCCAGCCCATTGGCACGTGCCGCGACCACCATGCGAAAGCGGGCGTAATGCCACAAGTCGCCCGGGTAGCCGGTCGTCCCGAGCACGGCGCGAGGATCCATCTTCTGAGAGGCGGAATAGTCGCCGACACCCAGGATCAGCGCCTCCAATCTCGGTGATGCAGCGGCGATGCGCTCGACGTTCTGCATGCCATGGACCTCCTCGATCAGGGCCTCGATGCCGATTGGGAGCGTCAGCCCAAGATCCGCTTCGAGCTGCTCGAGCAGAGTATCGATGAACCAGATATCGCGCGCGTCGGTGGCTTTCGGGATCATGATGGTGTCGAGATGGCCCGCGGCTCCCCGCACGACCTCGATGATGTCCGCATAGGCATAGCGCGTGCGCAAATCGTTGATGCGCACGCAGCGGGTCTTTTTACCCCAATCGAGCCCGGTGAGGGCCTCGACGACCTGCGCCCGCGCCGCCAATTTGGCATTTGGGGCCACCGCGTCCTCCAGATCCAGGAACACATGGTCGGCTCGGACTCGGCCGCTCTACGCATCATCTTGTCGCTCGATCCCGGGACGGCCAGCTGCACGCGCCGTAGCCCTCGGGGTCTTTCGTTCATGAGCGTTCCTGCCGATGGTGATTCGCCGGACGTCTCCCAGCGGAGGCGCGAGCGGATGAAAGCGCGACGTTCGCCTGAGAAGACCAACACGTCGTGCTGGTTGAACCCGAGTGCCTGAAAGCGTCTACCACGCCTCCTCCCGCGGGCTCTGCGCCGTCGCCAGAACTTCGGAGTAGGCGTAGAGCGTGTCGCCATGATAGACGGGGGCGAACAGACGGATCTTGTCCAGGCCGAGTTCGCGCAACGCATGCCGGCGGTGTCCTGGCGGCAGTCCGATCACCATCGACAGGGTGATGCCGCCATAGACGATACGATGGCGGAACATGGGATCCTGCTGCGCGGCATGCTCGTTGAAGTGTGCCTCGGCCGTGTTCAGCACCATGTTGGTGAGCAGCACGTTATCGAGCTCCGATACGGTCTTTCCACGGCATGCCGATAGAGTCGCCGGGCGCGAAATCCTCGAAATATCCTTCGAAATCGTGACGGCGGGCCCGCTCACGGCGACTTCTTCTTCTCGGGGCTGTCCGAGCAGTTTATCGGAGATGATGCGCAGCTGAATTTCCGAGGTGCCTTCGAAGATCTTAGTGAGCCGTGCATCTCGCCAGTAGCGCTCGGCCGGATACAGCTTGGTGTAGCCGGCGCCGCCATGAATCTGCAGACCCTCGCTCGTCACGCGCTCGGCCATCTCAGCGGCGAAGTATTTGACCATGCCGCCTCGAGGTCGCATCGGCGTGCCGGTGTCGATAGCGTGCAGACGTAGTACATGAGCTGACGTGCGGCCTCGATCTCGGTCGCCATATGCGCGAGCTTGAAGCGGATCGCCTGAAAGTCACCGATCGGCTCGCCGAACTGCACGCGCTGCTTGGCGTAAGCGATGGAGTCTTCGAGCGCGCCGCGCGCGCAGGCCGATCGAACGGGCCGCGGTGTGCGCGCGTGCCACTTCGAGGCCAGATTGCGCCAGATAGAAACCGTCGCCTTCCTTGCCGAGCAATGCGTCGGCCGGGACGCGGCAATCATCGAAAGCCAGTTCCCAGGTTTTCCAGCCGAAGTAGCCAATCTTAGGAATCGGGCACCCGTGACGCCGCGGGAAATTTGCCGCGTTTTTTTTCGACATGAAGGCCGAAATACCGGCATGTTTCCTCGCAGGATCCAGCGTACCGCTGCGGGCCAGGACCATGATGTAGTCGGCGCCCGTCGGCGAACGTGCACCAATATTTATTGCCGGTGATCGACCAACCTCGTCGACACGCTGCGGCGCGGCAGGCGATGTTGGCGATATCCGAGCCTGCATTGGGCTCGGATAGGGCGTACGCGCCCAGCCATTCGCCCCGGGCGACGCGCGGCAGGTAAGTTTGCCGCTGTTGCTCGCTCATATCGCTCATGCCGAACAGGCCATTGCCGCGCGCGATGAGGCTCGCGACGCTCATCCACGCCCGGGCGAGCTCCTCCGCAACCAGACAGTACTCGAACGCCCCCAGCCCGAGACCGCCGTACTTCTGCGGAATGAGGATGCCGAAGTAGCCCATCTCGGCCATCTTGTCGTAGAGCGATTGGGGAAGTCGCCCTGGATGGGGTCGAGCTCGTTCGCGATCGGCAAGACCTCGCGCATCGCAAAGTCACGCGCCGATTGCTGAATCATGCGGCGCTCCTCGGTCATGTACACCGCGGCGCGGCCCGAATCGGTCGAGCTTTCCATCAGCGCGACCGCCGTACCAGATTGGTCCTGTTGAAAGAGATGACCGGCTCGCCGCGCTGATTGCATCCGCGCGTGGCCCAGGAGACGATGCCATAGCGCTCGTGCTTGGCCGAGAGGCGGGCGGTGAGTACGGTGCTGCTCGCCTGCAGCGTGTCCCCCGCATGCACCGGCGCGCCGTATTCGAGCGCCTCGACGCCGAGAAAAGGGCCGCCACCTTCGCTCAAATCCTCGACCGATATTCCGAATACGGTGTTGAAGACCAGCAATGGGTTCATGAGGATATCGCCGAATCCCGCGCTACGGGCATATTCACGGTCGAGGTACAGCGGGTTGTAGTGGAGAGTGAGCGTCGTGAAGAGCGCATTGTCGCTCTCGAGCAGGGTCCTGCGGCGGCTGTGCTCGAAGACCCGCCCGACGGTGAAATCCACGAACGTGTGGCCGCGCACCAGGCATGTGGCGCCGAGCGGAGGCGTTGGCGCTTGCGAGCTCACCTGCCTCTCAGCTCTTCGACCACTTGAAGCGCACGGGAAGCGACTTGAGCGAGCGAATGGCGAAGACCGGCGCGTAGTGCACATCGCTCGCCGGCACTGCGAGCTCGATGGAGTCGAGCTCGCGCAGCCACGTCTCGACCGACACCGTGAGCTCCTGGCGGGCGAGCAGATTGCCCGCGCACAGACGCATGCCGTGCCCGAACGCGGTGTGGGCCTTGATATTCTTACGGTCCAAGTCGACGGATTCCGCGTTCGACCAGAAGGCCTCATCGAGCCCCCCGAGCCCCACATCAGGAACAGGTTGGCCCCTTTGGGAAGATGCGTCCCGCCGAGCTCGCTGTCGGCCAGCACCGTCCTCACGGTCGTGGTGGCCGGCGAGGCGGTGCGCAGCACTTCTTCCACGAGGTTGGTTATTTTCTCGGGCTCCCGCTTCAATCGATTCCAGATGCCATCGTCCCGCGCCAGCACATACGCGCAGGAGCCGAGGGCGTTGCGGGTGGTCTCATTGCCCGCGACCACGATGATGAAGGCCATGGATATGGCTTCGCCGAGACTCAATCGCTGTCCATCGGCGCCGTGTGCATTGGCGATGGTGCTGAGCAGATTCTCGGCCGGCGCTGCACGAAAGCCCTCGATTTTCCCGGCGAGATACTTCTGGCCGTCGCGCGATAGAGCCGCCAGTTTCACCGCCTCCGCGATCGGCACGGTCGGGTCGACCAGTCTCATGTGCGCATCGGTAAACTCGACCAGAAAATCGGCGTCGCTGCGCGGCAACCCCAGCAAATCGCAGATCACCCAAAGGGGCAGCGGGATCGCGTAGGCGGGGACAAAATCGACCACGTCGCTCGATCTCGCCCTGGCCAAGAGCTCGTCCACCGCGGCCTGGACCTTCGGCCGCATGGCGGCGACCCGCTCGCGCGACAGCGCCGCGGTCGCGATGGCGCGGTATTGGGCGTGAATCGGTGGATCGGAGGTTTGCAGGGTGTGCGCGAGCTTGTATCCGCCGTCCGCGAACACGGTCTCGAGCTCGGGCTGGAAGTCCGCCCAGCGCCACACGCTCGGATCCGGTTTACCCGAGTACAGGTCCGTGCGCCGGCATACCTCCTCGATGTCGCGCTTGCGACTGACGCAATAGGTGGGCACCGCCACCCCCGGTATTTCGATGCGATGCACGGGAGACTCGCGCCGCATCGCGGCCCACCAAGGGTGCGGCGAGGACAGCGTTTCGGGGTCGAGAGGATTGAACTCGCCGAGGGGTCGCTGAGAGACGCTCATGGGGGATGTCCTGTCATTGCGCGAGCAGTCCGCCGTCGACGACGAAATCCGCGCCCGTGATGTATTTTGACTCGTCCGAAGCGAGAAAAAGGGCGCAATAGGCGATGTCCTCGGGCCCGCCCATGCGACCCATGGGAATCGCAGTCTCGAACGCCTTCATGCCGTCGGGATTGTCGCGCCATCCCACCTCGTGCATCTGGGTGCGGATGAGCCCGGGATGGATCGAATTACAGCGTATGCCTTCGCGCGCGCATTCGAGGGCCACCGTCTTCGTGATCTGCCGCACGCCGCCCTTGCTGGCGGAGTACGCCGTGCCATTCGGCATGCCAACATCGCTCGCGAGCGAGGCGATGTTGACGATCGAACCGCCTGCCTTGCGCCGCCGCATGTCGATCACGGCCGACCGGCATCCCAGGAAAACGCTGGTGAGATTCGTGCGCAACTGCAACTCGAAATCCCGAACGGTCAGCGACTCGATGGGCTTCAAGATCGAGCAACCGGCATTGTTGACAAGAATGTCGAGCGCGCCGAATTCGCGGCCTACCGCGCCGAGCACCGTCGCCCAATGTTCTTCGTCGGTGACGTCTTGATGCATTCCAACGGCTCCGTAGCCTCGTTGGCGCAGCTCCTCGGCACGCTTCGAGACCTGAGAGCCGTCGAGATCGGTCAGCACCACCTGTGCGCCCTCGCGGGCGAGCGCGCACGCCGTGGCGAAGCCCATGCCGGCAGCAGATGCGGCCCCGGTGATCAGCGCCGTCTTTCCCTGAACGCGTCCGCTTGCGACCCCCGCGACCGTCGATTCGAGAGTGAGGCTCATCAGTTACCTGCGGTGCATCATGTCAGCAGCATCAGCGGCATCCTTGCGGATGGTACGCCAACGAAGCGAAGTCGGGGTGCGGCCTCTATCGCCAGGCCGCTCCGAACGTGACGCCGTATTCGCGCGGCACGCCCGGATCGCGCCAGCCGCCCGTGTTCTGATAGGTCTCGTTGGTGTTGTACTCTTTGTTGGTGAGATTGGTGCCATACAGTCCCACCCTCCAATGGCCGTCGGAGGACTTCCAGCCCATATTCGCCGTCAACAGCCCCCGGGCTGACTCGATCAACGTCTGCTCCGGGTTGTAGGTGTAGGCGCTGCTGTAGCTCTCGATCAGCTGGGCGCGGACCGTGCCGTTGAAGATATTCAGCGGCAGGGTATAGGTCCCGCGGATGTTCCCCGAGAAATTCGGCGCAAGAGTGAGCGGGTTGCCCGCGAAGTCGTAGCCCGACACGAGCGTGAAGCCGAGGCCCCCCTGTGCGGCGCACGCCGGCGGCGAACTGCGCTTGCTGCGCGGCGGTCGGCGATACGAGCGCCGCATTGCAGGCTCGGTACGCGCTGCCGATAAAATCCTCATAGCGCGCATGCAGGAAAGCGGCGCCCAGACCGAACGCAAATTGCTGGTCGGGCACCCAATCGATATCGGTCTCCGCACCATAGATTTTGGTGGTCGCTGCATTCACCACCTCGGTGCCGCCCGTTTGCTGATCGGTGATCTGCACCTGCAGCTCGTTCTGCTTGTCATAGAAGAGGGCGCTGTTGATGCGCAAGTGCGAGAATTGGGCCTTTTCGCCGACTTCGAAGGCGCTGACGGACTCCGGCTGGACCTCGTTGACCGGGCCGAATGCAGGCAGATTGTAGCCGCCGCTCTTGAAGCCGCGGCTCCAGCTCGCATACAGCATGGTGTCGCTGTTCGGATGAAATGCCAACACGATTTTGGGCGTGAAGCGCCGGTAGAGAATGCTCTCGCCGCCGTCGACGCGGGTGTTGCTGAGGATGGTCTGCGGATCGATGCCGTTCGAGTTCCCGAGGTAGACGATGGCGTCATTGCTCACCAGGTCCTTCGTCTCGTTGGTATACCGCCCGCCCAAGGTCAGATCCCATTGGTCGGTGAAGGCCCAAGTCGTCTCGCCATATATTGCCGCCGAATCGGTCGTGGTGATGCCGTCGCCGGACAAGAATTGGTTGGGCGGATTAGGCGGGTATGGGAATACGAGCTGTCCGCCCACGGCGAACCAATATTCCTCGCGCGAGTGCAGGAGGTACACACCCGCCGTGTATTTAAAGGGCCCCGACAGGGTGGATACGAACTGGAACTCCTGGGTCCAGATGTTCGTCGTATTGACCGGCGAGGAGGCATTCTCGGCATTGATGCTGGTCGTATCCAGGTCGGCAAACCCCGTTCCGGACACATGCTGGTACCCGGTGATGGAGGAGAACGTCACCGGATCGAAGCGATAGTCGACGCGGATTGTGGTGCCGTTCGAAGCGTCGTGCGATTTCTCCAGAGCGGAGCTGAAGAACCCGTTCGGCGTGCAATAAAAGCAAGAACTGGGAATACCGCCAAGCGCGATGCCGAGCTGCGTGGGCGCCGAATTTGTCACCGGCAGGAAGTCCTCACCCTCGTAGTCCTTCTTGTCGAATAAATTGAAGTGCACGTGCATCGAAACGCGATCCGTCGGCTCCCACAGGAGCTTCGCAAATATGTCGTATTGATGGCGGTTGCCCATGGTCGGGTAGCTGGAATTGTAATTGTTGTTCACATATCCCGTGTTCGTGTCGATGTCGAAGGCCACACGAGCGCTCAAGGTGTCGGTGATCGGACCATTCACCATCGCATCGCCCGCGATGCGTCCGAAGTTGCCGAAGGTGTAGTCCGTCCTGGCATCGAATTGCTGGCTGGCCTCGTTGGTATTGATGCGGATGGCACCCCCGACGGTGTTACGGCCGTAGAGGGTGCCTTGCGGACCCTTCAAGACCTCGACGTCGTTGATATCGGCCATTGAAAACACGCCGCCGTTGGCGCGCGGATAGTACTGGTCGTCGATGTACAGGCCAATGGATGGATCGAGGCCTGCGTTGGCGAACTCGGTTCCGATGCCGCGAATATAGGGCGCGACGAAGTCCGAATTGAAATTGACCTGCAGGTTCGTGGTGACCAGCGGCAGCTGCGTCATCACCGAGATGTTGGCATCGCGCATCTGCGTGCCCGTCAGGGTGGTTATGGTGATCGGCACGTTCTGCACGCTCTCGGCGCGCTTCTGGGCCGTCACGACGATCTCTTGAAGAGTGCTATCGCTCGCGACCTCGGTCGCTGTCTGCGCGGTAGCTTGCTGAGCGTGGCAAATTGCCGGACCCGCCATCGCAAGGCAGGCACACATAATTTTCGTAATGAGCCGCAGCCTGATGTGATCAGCCATGAAATCACCCCCTGATAGAGACTTCTCTGTGTTCCGGCGACTGCGCTGGTTGCCGGAAGTCGTTACTTATCCGCTTTGGCGGCTAGACTATGGCCATTGCGAGATATACGTCAATAGGTACCCAAGAAAATAATGTACGTGCGTACCATATGGACACGTATAAAACGCGACGTGGGCGGGGAATTGATGTGGCGCTGCGGATGGGAGGGCCCAAATTTCGGGCGGCCCGGGTTGCTTGCCTAACCTGGGCGGCGCCTGTTCGGGCCAGGCCCGGAGGCTCTCCAGAAGATCCGGACGAAATCGGCCGCCGTTGCCCCCCCCCCGGGCAACAGGCGCGCACGCGGCTCAGCTCGGAAAGCGCTTGAAGTAACGGTCGATCTCGGCGTGCAGTTGAATGAGGCGCTGCTCCTGCTCGCTGTACTTGTTGAAATCGAACGAGCGAGAGCGCAATCCGCGCTGCACACCCTCGATGTTGGCGATGTCCTGCTCGAGCACCTCGCCGAGCTCGGCCTTGGACTTATGGTTATAGCGCCGTTTCGGGCGTACTTTGCCGCTGATGTCGATCTCGGCCTCGACCCCCATGTAGGCGGGCGGGCGCGCGCCCTCGGCGAGCTTCCGGCTGAGCACCCACACGTGATAGTAGGATTTCTCCGGATCGGTGGGGTGGGGCAGGAAACGCATGACCAGCACCGCCTCCGGGTGCGTATTGAAGGTCATGTTCGGAAAGACCGAATAATTCCAGTCATCGGTCAATTGGCTGTCCGTGAAGGCGCTGTAGTCGATGCCGAAGGTGTTATTGGGCCGGCGCTTGGCTCCGGCGATCGCCGCCCGGACGCTCATCGCGCGTCCCTCGAATTCTTTGGGATCCAGCCCGACCTCGGCCAAAAATACGCCCATCACCGGATGCAGGTACTCCCGGTCGCGCTCGCGCGGACTGGGGATGCCGATGTTGGTCTGCAGCCGGCCGTGGCCGTTGTGAAAGATGTCGATTTGATAGTTCACGTCGTCGAGCAGCGGCTTCGCCTGGGGATGCGTGACTTGCAGATGGTAGGACTCGAGAAAAGCCTCGAGCACGACCTTCCAATTCGCGTCGAGCTCGATGATCACGTCCTTGACGACGTGCATGTTCTCCATCTGATACATGTCCATGAGCCCGGGGATCTCGGCCAAAAACTCGCGCAGTGGCGCTGCGTTCATGTCGGGGTTGATGAAGACGAAGCCACCCCAGGTCTCGCAGCGCACGGCGCTTAGATTCGTGTCGGAGCACAGCGCACCCGGGCGGAATGCCGAGCGATCCGTGATCTCGGCGATCCGGCCGTCGGCGTGCCATTGCCAGCCGTGAAAGGAGCACAAGAAGCGCTGGCTCTTGCCGAAGTCGGCCTTTATCAGCTGATTACCGCGATGCCGGCATACGTTGTAGAACGCTTTGATCTCCTCCTTCTTGGTTCGCACCACGATGAACGACTCGACTCCAAGATCGTACTTGAACCAGCTGCCGACGCTCGGGATGTCCTCGACGCGACCGGCGCAGCTCCAGGTATGACTCCAGAGCGAAGCGCGCTCACGTTGCATGCATTCGCGGCTGAAGTAGCGCTCGACGTCGACCGTCAGATAGCGATCGCGCTCGGGATAGAGCGCGGAGAGCGGCGGGAATTTGGCATCGTGCGTCCCCTTCGCGGCATTCGGATCGATGGCGTACTCTCCGGGAACGACTTCGGCGGGGAATTCGAAACTCATGCGGGTTCACCTCGGGAGAATGCAGGGGCGCCACGTCGGATCAAGAGCTAACTAGGAGACAGTACGCTAGCGCCCTATAATGTATCAGACAACCTCCGCGAGGCGCCAGTTGCGGGCGCGAGCCCGTTGTATTCACGTTATATTTCAACAAACTACATGAAGGGCCGCCGCATGATCGAGACTCCCGCCGACCGCAGCTATCTGGTCCGACGCGCCGAAGGACTGTTGAGAGTCACATTCAACCGGCCGGAACAGGGAAATTCACTGCCGCCAACGGCCGTGCCCGAGCTGACCGCACTGTTGCGCGCGGCGCAGACGGACCGTTCCGTACGGTGCCTCCTGTTCGACGGTGCCGGGAAAGTGTTCTCGGCCGGCGGCGACGTCGGAAGCTTTGCGAAGGCGCTCGATCAGGAGACCGCACTGCGACAGGAGGACTTCGCACGGCGGCTCTCGAATCTGGCGGCGCTGGTCGAGGCGCTCGCGGACTTCGATCGCCCCGTGGTGGCGGCAATCCGCGGCGCGGTCGCCGGCGCGGGGCTGCTCTATCCGCTCATCGCCGACTATTCGCTCGGTGACCCGTCGGCGACCTTCGTATTTGCCCATCAGCGGGTGGGGTTGAGTCCCGACGCCGGAGTCAGCTATTTCCTGCCGCGCGCGGTCGGACTGCGGACGGCCAGAACCTTGCTCTTGACGGCTGCGAAGCTGGACGCGAGCGAAGCCTACCGGTTGGGGATCCTCTCGCGAGTGGTCGCCGCCGAGTCGCTCGAGGAGGAGCTCCTGTCGATGGCGCGGCGCTTGGCCGCCGCTCCGCAGTGCGCCATCACCTCTGCCAAGAGGCTGGTGAATGCCGCCCCGGAGCGGCCGCTCGCAGAGCAGCTCAGAGCGGAGACCGCGCAAATCGTGCAATGTGTCGCGGATCCGGATTTTGCGGAGGGCGTGCGTGCGTTCCTGGAAAAGCGGCGCACTGAGTTTCCGTCCGCCCGGGCTCTATCGGCTGACTCCTAGACAAGTACAGTACAGTATGATCTGCTGGCGTCCCGATACACCGGCTGGTTGAAGGAGTCGAGCGATGGCCAATCTGTTCATTTCACGCTACCGCCTAAAACCGGAGAAGCGCGACGAGTTCGTGCGCACTCTCAAGTCCATGATCGAGGCCGGCCGCGATTTCATCGCCAGCGAGACGAACTTCGTGTACTACGGCTTTGGGCGCGACCCGAACGAATTCGTAGCCATCGAATCCTGGAAGAATGAGGCGACGGTGAATGCGTTGCGGGCGTCCGAAGATTTCAAGAAAGGCTTCGCCGCGCTGATGAATTGCGCCTCGGGGCCGATGGAGATTGAGCTGTTCCGGGGTTGGGACGATGACAACTCCGTGTTCGGCCTTTATCCGCGCGGCGAGTCGACATTGCATGCCAAGGTCAATGGACTGTCGACCATCTTCCGTTGACTCCTTGCAAAGGTGAGCCTATGAGCGACACGACGCCGGTACTGGTCGAGGCTTGGAACCGCTTCCACGCAGCTCAAGAGGAGGTCCGCGGCTGGATGGAGGAATCGCCCCGGTTCAAGCAATGGCCGCAGCACCGCGCCAAGGCGTACCACACGTTGCTCGAGGCGTTGGCCATGGCCTACAACTTCGCCGTCGCGCCGCGCATGCATCATCCGCGGCTCCGGGTCAATACGGGGTGGCAGACCGACATCTACACATTGGGGCAGAACGCGCCCGACCTCTTTTACGCGGTCTGCACGCTGGACGGGCGTCAAAGCTATCGACTCACCGGCCGCACCGGCGATTGCGTGCTCACGCTCGCGCAGGTGATCAATCATCTGTCCGGCCATCCGGATTCGAAGATCATCGGCAACTATGATTTCTCGACCTTCAAGACGAGCCCCGACGGCAGTTTCGAGATCACCGTAAGCGCCGATGAGCGCGCCGGCAATTGGATGCGGCTCGACCGCAACTGCTATCACCATTTTCTCTTGTTCCGCCGCTTCATGGGTGACTGGCACGATGACCCGGGGCAGCTGCGGATCGAGCGGATCAGCGAGATACCGCTGGATCACTATGACGCCGAGGAGTTCGACGAGGCAGCCGTGGCGCACCGGATCGATACCGCCACGAATTTCTTGCGCTACTTGATTCGCGACTTCAATTTGAACCTGTACGAGATGTACACGAAGACCGGCGGTGGATTCAATCACATGGCCTACCTGCCGGGCACCATCACCTCGCAGGTCGGCAGCCCCACGTCCAATTATGCGATGGCCGTGTTTGATCTCAAAGACGATGAAGCGCTGATCATCGAGCTGAAGCCGCTACCGGATGGCGTGTATTGGTCGCTGCAGGCGGGCGATGTGTGGTCGCGCTCGCTCAACTTCACGCACCGGCAAACTTCGATCAGCATGCGGCATGCAAAGGTCGACGCCGACGGCGGCTTCAGGGCGGTCGTCGCACATCGCGATCCGGGCGTCGCGAACTGGATCGATACGACCGGCCGCAATCAGGGCACGGTCGTGTTCCGCAATTACCGGGCGACCGGATCTCCGGTGCCAGCGACAAGCAAGGTGAAGTTCTCGGAGATACTCGACGTATTGCCGAAGGGCACGGCGAAAATGAGCCAGGAAGAGCGAAAGGCCGCGTTGCAGCTGCGCCGCGAGGGCTTCTTGAAGCTGCACGGCGAGTAAGGGGGGGGCAGGCAGGCGAGCCGGCGTGCCCTTCCGCCTGCGCTACTCGATTTCTCCGAGCACAGTGCCGACTTTGAGCGTCTCGCCGATGGGCGCGAGGATCTTGAGCCGGCCGGAGGCGGGCGCAGGAATGTCCTCGACTGCCTTCTCGCTCTCCAGAGAATAGAGCGGCTCGCCTTCCTGGACGGTGCCGCCGTCAGCGGCATGCCACTCGGCAATCGTTCCCTCATTCATCGAGAATCCGATTTTAGGCAGCAGTACCTGAGTGCTCATCAACGCCCCTCCAACCCGACGATACTCAACGCACACACCCCGTTGTACGGTACGCCGCCAAGATTGTGCGATAGTCCGAGAGTGACATCCTTGAGCTGGCGCGCCCCCGCGCGCCCCTGCAGCTGCAGGTAGTGTTCATAGACCATCCTTAGACCGGAAGCACCGATCGGATGGCCAAAGCACTTCAGGCCTCCATCGATCTGACAGGGCAGCTCGCCGTCGGCGTCGAATACGCCGTCCAAGATGTCCTTCCATGCCTGCCCCTCCTTGGATACGCCCAGATCCTCCATGGTTACGAGCTCGGTGATCGAGAAGCAATCGTGCACCTCGATCGCACTCAACTCCTTGCGCGGATTCTTGATGCCCGCCTCTTGGTAGGCCGCGCGAGCTGCGTTGCGGGTATTTTGCACGTAACTGCCGTCCCATTGATTGGTGCCTTGCTCGCGACCGGCGCTCGCCGAGAGCTGCAACGCCTTGATGGTGATCAGATCCCTCTTGCCCAGGCCGCGGGCAATCTCGGGCGTGGTGACGATGGCGCATGCCGCTCCGTCGCTCACGCCACAGCAGTCAAACACTCCCAGCGGCTCGGCGATTATCGGGGCGCCCAGGATCGTCTCCATGCTGACCGGTTTGCGCAGGTGCGCTTTCTCGTTCTTGGCGCCATTTTGATGGCTCTTCCATGAGACCCGGCCAATCGCCTTCTTCATCTCCTCCTTGGAGAGACCATGCTTGGTTCGGTAACCCGCGGCCAGCTGGGCGAAGCCGGCGGGGGCCGAGCCGTAGGGCATCCACAGGTCATTGAGGGTCCCCTTGGTGGCAACGGGCAAGCCGCCGTAGCCCGTGTCCTTGAGCTTCTCGGCGCCGATCGCAAGCGCGAAGTCGACGGCGCCCGCGGCCACGGCGTACACCGCACCGCGCAATGCCTCCGTGCCGGTCGCACACATGTTTTCTACGCGCGAGACGGGGATGCCCTCGAGCCGCAACGCCGTGGACAGCGGGATCGCCGAAGACCCCACGTTCACGCGGTCCAGTGCCGACCCGTACCAGGCGGCGCCGATCTGCTTCTTCTCGATGCCGCTGTCGGCAAGCGCTTCGCTGAACGCCTCGTTGAGCAGATCCTCGGTGCCGCTGTCCCAGCGCTCGCCGAATTTGGAGCAGCCCATTCCGATGATCGCGACCTTGTCTTTGATTCCGCTCGCCATGTCACTCTCCGAGATTCAGATGCTGGGACTTGCTTTCCAGAAGTATCGGTCGTAATGCCGGAGCCGATCGCGCTCCTTGATACGAAAGCGCATTTCCAACCGAGTGCCGACGTCGATCCCGGCGGGGCCTACATCGACCATTTCCATCAACAAGCGCGCGCCGACGTCGAATTGCACCAACCCGACGTACAGTGGGGGCGAGGGGCTGTACTGCAACCAATCGGCGGTAAAGGTCGCGACCTGGCCGACCTCGTCGGCGAACGGATAAGGCGTTTGCGACTCGAGCGCTCCGCAATTGACGCACCCCGGGAGACGCGGAAATTGTACCGCGCCGCATTGCTTGCAGCGCCCGCCCACGAAGCCGAGTATCTGATCCGCGGACCGGTAGTACTGCGTGAGCGGCGTCTTCTGGTCCGATTCGGAGCGCATACCCCAATCGAGCTCCAGATGGCCGTCGAAAGACAGCATTTTGAGATACGCGGTTTCGGCGATGCGGCGGCCCAGAGAGCCGGCCAATCCGCGGCGTGGACCGGCAGGCTTCTTGAGCATCTCCAGAATGATGACTTCGCACCCTTGAGCGAATGAGCCGACCACGATGATCTCGCCCGGCTGCGCGCGCTCCAGCGCCTCGATCAGCAGCAGCACAGATTGCGCGGTGCCGGCGTCTCCCGCCTGAGCTTGCAGGTCGGGCAATATGCTCTCGGCCGAAATCCCCGCAAGCTTGGCGACCAATTTGTCGCTCCCGGCAGGGCCACCCGCAAGTCCAAAATGCTTGACCCGGTCGGCGGCTATCCCCGCGCGTTTCAAGAGCTGCGGAGACGGCTCCCGGCACGATCTTGGAGACGCCTTCGTCGCGGATCCAGCGCTCTTCCCAGAAGTAATCGAATTTCTCTCCCTCGTGCCGAAAGTGGTCCACAAAGGGCACGGAAACCGCCTCAGAATCGATGAAACGCGCGATCAAATCGTCCGATTCCGAGCCGATCAAGAGAGCCCCGGCGCCGGAGCCGTACAGAAATTCCTGGGCACTGCCCGGCTTGGCGCTGCGCTTATCGGCGGCGATGACGAGGCGTTGTCCCCGGGAGCCGTCGCGGCAGGCTCGGGCAATTGCCGCGAGGCCGGCCCGGGTCGATCCACCATGGTCCGCGGCGGCGATCTCACGTGGCAGCCGCAAGGCAAAACCGGCGATTACCGCGTTCTGCAGATCCGCATAGGGGGCGGTCGTGCTGGCCAGGTCCAGAGCGCCGACGGCGTCCGGCTGGATGCCGCGCAGACAATCCCGCCCCGCCTCGACCGCCATGGTGATGACGTCCTCATCCCATGCACATATCGCCTTTTCACCCTTGCCGAGTGATTTTAGGGAGGGAAACGCCCAGGCGTGCGCTTCGGCTATGGCGGCGCGGGACATGCGCCTGGCAGGCAAGTAGGCGCCGAACGATTTGATCCCGACCGGACTGGTGGCAGACACGTGATCCTCCGCAAGAGTCGTTGCGCCGCCCGGAGAACCTGAGCGGCATTCGTAAAGCGAAGCCGTATGCTAGCAAACAACCGCCTCCTTGGCCATCCGGATACCTTCAATCCTGCACACGGATCCGGGGAGAACCGAAACCGCCGCACGGCACGGCAGCGCGGGATGGTATGCTAGCGCACGACGGACTCGGCAAACCGCACCGGCGAATGCACCATTGTCGCACGCGATGATACAATACGCTGCCGTACGCTCGATCTGGGGGGAGTTGCATGGATAAAGTCGGCTCGGGGCGCAAGCCGGGCGAGGCGCGTTGTCCGTTGGGTACGTGGGACGAGATCGCCGCGCTGGATTCCAGGCCGCTTCCCGATTTCCTCCGCGAGGAGAGCTACCGATATCTCGGCTCCGAGCCTCTGGCGGCAAGCCGCTACACCGACCCTGAGTTCTTCGCGCTCGAGAAAGCGAGGATGTGGCCGCGGGTGTGGCAGTTCGCGGCGCGCGAGGAGGACATGCCGGAGCCGAATGACTTCGTCGTGTACGACAACGTCGGACGATCCTTTTTGATCGTTCGTCAGCAGGACGGCTCGATACGGGCGTTCCGCAACGTATGCCGGCACCGAGGCCGGCAATTGCGCTCGAAGAGCGGCTCGGCCGCGGAATTCCGCTGCGCGTTCCACGGCTGGACCTACGCGACCGACGGCTCCATCAAGGACATTCCCTGCCGTTGGGATTTCCCCACGGTCACGAGCGAGGCCGCGCACCTCGCGGAAGTCGACGTGGACCGCTGGGGCGGCTATATCTTCTTGCGCGAGGCGACGGACGGTCCGACGCTGCAGCAGTTCCTCGACCCCCTGCCGCGATTTTTCGAGCGCTGGCCGCATGAGCACTGCCACACCGCGGTGTACGTGGCAAAGGTGATTCGTGCCAACTGGAAGGCCGCTGCCGAGGCCTTCATGGAAACTTATCACGCGCCGCAGACCCATCCGCAGCTGAGCGGGTTTATCGGTGATGTCAATGCGTTCTACGGAATGTGGGGTGAGAACGTGAATCTCGATCTCACGCCCTTCGCGGTGCCCTCGCCGCTGTATGACCTCAAGGACAAGCCTCAGCAATGGGTCATCGATGAGTATGTGAAATTCAACGGACGCAGCGAGGGTGGGGACGTGGGCTGTGCCGTGCCGGAGGGGCAGTCGGCGCGCCGCGCACTGGCGGCGGCAACCCGGGAGCGCTTGAGCGCGGCCACGGGTCAAGACGTGAGCGTCATATCCGACGCCGAAATGATCGATGCGCTCACCTTCAATGTATTCCCGAACTTCTCACCCTGGGGCGGCTTCATGCCGAGCATCGTCTATCGCTGGAGGCCGTGGCCGGACCAGCGAGCCACGTTGATGGAAGTACGCATTCTGGTGCGGGCGCCGCAGGGCGCGAAGCTCCCACGTGCGGCGCCGATGCGCCTGCTGGGCGAGGACGAGCCGTGGTCGGCCGCAGCGGACCTCGGAGCGCTTGGCCAGATCTTCGATCAGGACATGGCCAATCTCCCCTTCGTGCAAATCGGCCTCGAGGCGGACCCCGACGGCCGAGTCCAGCTCGCGGACTATCAGGAGATTCGCATCCGGCACTTTCACGGCACTTTGGACCGCTACATGAAGGACCCGGCGTGAGCGTCATGCCGGCAATGTTCGATTTGACGGGGAAGACGGCCTTGGTGACTGGCGGGGGCACCGGACTCGGGTACCACATGACTCGCGCGCTGGTGCGATCGGGCGCCACGGTGCTGATCGCGGCGCGGCGCAAGGACGTGCTGCGAGAGGCCGCCGAGCGACTGAACGCGGAGAGCTCGGGCGCCGGGAGAGTGCAATGTCACGCAGTCGACCTCGGCGATCGCAACAGCATCTCGGAGCTTGCCCGGCATGCGTTGGAGAGCATGGGTGGCGTCGATATCTACATCGGCAATGCCGGGCAGGACATCAATGAGCACATTCTGAGCGTCAAGGACAGCTCGATCGACCAGATCATGCAGGTCAACATCTCGGCCAATGTGGAACTGGTACGCGCATTTTTGCCGGGCATGCGGGCCAAGCGGTGGGGGCGCGTGATGTTCAGCTCCTCGGTGAGCACGGTGGTCAGCTCGCCTCACGAGGGCATCTGCATGTATACGGCAACCAAAGGTGCGTTGAATGCGTTCACGCGGACGCTTGCCGCCGAAGTCGGCCACTTCAACATCACCGCCAACTCGCTCGTGATCGGCTTCTTCGTCACCGATCTGGTGCGACACGCCGAGGAGCTGCTGCGCAAGACTCAAGGGGAGCAGGCGGCACGGCGCTTCATGGAGGACTTCGTTGGCATGACGGCGCTCGGCCGCGCAGGCCGGCCGGAGGAGCTCGAGGGACTCATTCAGCTGCTCTCGAGCGATGCAGGCAGCTACATCACGGGTACCAACCTGATTGTGGACGGCGGCATGTCGATCATGCTGCGCTCCAACGGTATGGCGGAATAAAAGGCAGGGGGAGAGACACATGGCCGATGACATCAACTATCGCGTGAGGCAATGGAGTCCGCCGGCTCGTCCGGAGTGGGTGCAGAAGCTCAACCAGGAGGGCAGCTATCTCGACATCAGGAGTATCGTTCCCCTCGATGAGAACTCGCTCATTGCCTGCGCCAAGGCGAATGCCGGCCTTGCGGATTTCGGCAGCGACGATTGGCACGAGCCGTTCAAGGTGTTCGTCAAATCGCTCGACGAGGAGGCAGAGCTCACGCTGATGGGGCGGATCATGACGCGCTCGGATCTGCTGCAGTATCTCGAAGCGCGCCTGCGTGTCGAGGATGCCTACAAGCGGCATCCCGAGATCGACGACCAGGTGCTCGCACCACCCATGATGATCGTCGGCTCGGGACGCAGCGGCACGTCGGCGCTGCAGAACCTGCTGGCCTTCGATCCGGATAACGGCACTCCCAAACATTGGGAGGCGCTGTTTCCGTGTCCGCCGCCTGAGCGGGCGACGTACGACACCGACCCACGCATCGCGGTCGCGGACAAACGCATGACCCAGTTCAACCGGGTGACACCTGAAATGGAGGCGATACACGAATGGGGCGGCAACATGCCCACCGAGCTCATTCAACTCGAGGCAATGAGCTTTCAGGCCGGTGGTTGGCTGATTTTCTGTGGCTTCACGCCGAGCTATGACGCCTACATGGCCACACGCAGCGGCGTGCCGGGACTGCGTTACGCCAAGCGGGTCTTGAAGCTGCTGCAATGGAAGAATCCGCGTAAGCGCTGGCTGCTCAAGTCTCCTGATTCGATGCGTTATCTGCCGGCGGTGTTCGAAGTGTTCCCCGATATGCAGTTGATCTGGATACACCGCGATCCCCTGAAGAGTGTCTCCTCCGTGGTGAGTCTCGTGGGAGTGATTCTTTGGATGCGCAGCGACCGCAAACTGGACGAAAGAGCCATCGCGCAGCTCACCAACCCCGCCGGCCTGGCGGCACTGTTCAACATGGTCATCGATCAGATCGAGCAGGGAAAAATCCCGGCCTCGCAGCTGCACAATGTCCAATACCTCGATTTCGTGGAGGACCCATTGGCCACGGTGCGGCGGCTGTATCGCGCCATGGGAATCGAATTGACCGACGAGGCGCAGCGTGCGATGACGCGCTACCTCGACGCCCATCCACGCGAGGCCCGGCCGGCGCACGTTTACAGCACCGGCGATGCGGCGAAGCAGAGCGAGGAGCGAAAGCTGTTCTCGCGCTATCAGGATTTCTTTCACACCAAGAACGAGATGTAGTGGGCGCCATTTCCCTGAAGGGCCGGGTCGCCGTCATCACCGGGGCGGGCCGCGGCCTCGGACGCGCGTATGCGCTCGCGTTCGCGGAGCGGGGAGCGCAGCTGGTCATCAACGATCTTGGAAGCGGCGTCGACGGGTCCGGATCTTGCTCTTCAGTGGCCGAGGAAGTCGCTGCGCTCATCCGTGCGAACGGCGGACAGGCCGTGGCAGAGTCGAGCGATGTCGCCGAGAGCGGGGGAGGGCGTGCCATCGTGCAGCGGGCGCTGGATACCTTTGGACGCCTCGACATCGTCGTGAACAATGCGGGAATCTGCCGCGATCGCCCGTTCGAGCAGACGACGCTCGGGGATTTCGAGCTCAACTGGCGCATTCATGTGGGCGGTCACGTGAATGTCACGAGCGCCGCATGGCCGATCATGGTGAGGCAGCGACATGGACGCATCATCGCAACGTCGTCCGGGGCCGGCCTGTTCGGCTTGCGCAACCAGGCTGCGTACTCATCCGCGAAGGGGGCGATCCACGGTCTGATGCGCACTCTCTCGATCGAAGGCGCCGATCACGGGATTCTGGTCAATTGCATCTGCCCGGGAGGATTCAGCCGCATGCACGAGGCGGCGTTCACAGATCCGGCGGTGCTCGCCATGATGCGCGATGCGATGCCCGCAGAGCTGGTGGCGCCGGCGGTCATCTGGCTGGCGAGCGATGATTGCCGCGTAACCGGGCAGGAGCTCTCCGTCTGGAGCGGCCGCGTTGCGCGCGTCGTGGTCGGAACCGGCGACGGACTCTTCGACCGGCAACTAACGCCCGAGAGAATCCGGGATGAGTGGAGCCGGATCGCGGCCGTCGATGGCCTGTATGAAGCGCGCGACGGCGTCGACGATGTCCTTCACTGGCGCGAGCTCATGGCCTAGGATCCTGCGGCACAGCGTCGAATCGCACCGGCAACCGCTCGACCGCCCGATGAAAGGGCAGCGGCACTTGATGAACGTCGGACGCGGCGATCGAGAGCCCGATGTTGTGCAGGCGCTTGAGGATCGCGTCGAACGCGACATTCAATTCTCGCCGGGCAAGATGCATTCCAATGCAGCTGTGCCGGCCGTAACCGAACGTCAAATGCCGCTTACCGTCCTTGCGGTCGAGGCGGAATGATTCGGGGTCGCTCCAACGCTTGTCGTCCCGGTTGGCAGAGCCGCTGGACAAAACTACGTTGGCGCCTTTGGGAATCGAGACACCGTCGATCAGGAGATCCTTCGCGGCCACCCGCAATAGCGCCTGTACCGAGCCCTCGAGCCGCAGCATCTCCTCGACGAAGGCGGAGATCTTGTGGGGATTCTGGCGCAGCTCGGACTGCAATGCGGGCTCGGTCGCGATCTTGCGCATTCCCAGGGCAAGCATGTTCATCGTAGTCTCGTTGCCGCCTACGAAGGTGGTCAACAGCATCCAGCTTCTCTCCAGGGAGCTGAACGACGTGCCATCGCGCTTCATCATGGTGGCCAGCGTGTGGATGACCCGGCCCGGCATTTCCGTGGCGGCGCGTTTGATGTGGCGATCGAGATATTGAAACATCTCGATCAAGCGGGTGACGAGCTCCACCTCGGCGTCTTCGCTGATGCCGGGATCGAGGAGTCCGATCACGGCATCGGTCCAGTCCTTGAACCTCGGTTGATCTTCGCGCGGCAGGCCGAACTCGTCGCACACCACGGTCCCCGGGACGCGTGCCGCAAAGTCGCGCACGAACTCCGCCTCCCCGCGCGCCGCAATCGAATCGATGAGCTCGTTCACCAGACGGACGATGTGCGGCGTGATGTTTTCCACAGTCTCATTGGAAAACAAGCGCAGCCCCACATTGCGATAATCGTCGTGCTCCGGCGGATCGGCCGTCACCAGCGTGTCGACGGCGCGCATCCCGGCGGCATCCCAAAGCGCCTGCGCCCGCGGCCTGTACTTCTTCTTCAGGATCACCTCGCTCTGCGAGGAGAAGGATTTCGCGTCGAGAGCGGCTTCGACCACCGCGTCATACCGTGATATCCAGTAAAAGCCGGTGCCCGGGTCGCGGTGCACCGTGGGGCCGCCGCGCATGGCGCCATAGTATGCAAACGGACATCCCGCAGTCACGGGGTCTGCCATCGAATATCGATCGAGCTCGCGCATGGCTTTCGTTAGCCGGCAGTGGTTCGCTTATCGCAGAGCGATGGTACCATATAGTCCGCTGGTGTACCGGAGGGACGACGATGGACACGACGCTCGAAAAGAAAGTGAAACTTCTGATGGACCATCAAGAGATCGAGCAAGTTCTCAAGCTCTATTGCCGGGCCATCGACCGGCTCGACGTCGAGTTATTGAAGTCCATCTATCATCCGGATGGAACCGACGATCACGGCTCCTTCGTCGGCAATGCGCAGGAATTCGCGGTGCACATCATGGGCGACCTCAGGGAGCTCATCCTCGACGGCATGCACACGGTGACCCATTGCGCCATCGAGGTCAAAGACAACTTCGCAACCGCGGAATCTTATTATTGGGCATATCAGCGCTGCCCGGGCGGACGCAGCAAAGTGGCGGCCTTTTTCGGCGAGTCCTACGCCGAGTCCGTCGCGACGCGGGGCGTGCTCGAAGGTGAGCATGATTTCTTCTGCGGTGGACGCTACATCGATCTGTTCGAGAAGCGGGCCGGTCAATGGAAAATTCTGCGCCGGAAAATCACCAACGAGTGGAACGTCGTGCAGCCATCGACTCGCCTCACCAAGGAAGGGCATATTGCCGCCTTCAATCTACCGGGCCGGCGCGACAAGCAGGATCCGGTTTATCTAACCCGGGTTCCGTCGGCCGGCTGAGGGCGGATCGCCCCGATCAGGGGGCCCAAAACCGGCGAATGTAGTCGGCCCACGATACTTCCTGCGTGTCTCCGTAGCCGATTTCCTTGCCGAAGGTCCACCGCGTCGAGCAGATGTAGCAATTCATGTTGAGCCAGCCGCCCCAAAGCGTCGAGGCGAAGATCTCGCCGCGGATGTGGTACGCGCGGCCCTTGTCATCGGTGAATTCGATGTCGTGGCGAAGAGGTCTGCGGGTCCGCTGATCGCGCTTGGTGATCTTGGAGAATTTCGTGATTCTGGATGCCTGACCGTCCCGGTACACCCAGCCATCCTTGAAGACGTCGCGCTCGGCGACTTTGAATGCCTTCATCCATTCAGGACGCCGGTGTGGGTCGTCGTGGCCGTTCGCGTTCCACATCAGACCTGAGGGAAATCGTCCGGTCATCCACGTGTAGGGCGGAATCGGATACGGGTTTTCCGGACGCGGCTCGCCCCAAGATCGATCGCGCGAGCCCCAACAGTCGACCTTGTAGCGCTTGCCGCGAAGCGACATCGTGCCCTTGACGTCCATGATCTGGTCGAAGTGTTTGCGGCTCTCGCGCATCATCGGTGGCTGCGCGGCGGTAAAGGCGAGCTCGACCGCATTGCCGCGAGCCGCATCCTCGTACTTGACGAGAATCGTCTTGAACGGCTCGCGGATCTCGACGCGCATGCCATTCGGTACCCGGATGTCGCGGCCCCGCGCCTCGATGCACGGCGCGGCGGCGTTGAAGAGCCGAATATCGAACAGCTCGGCCTTGAGATGGTGCGACTTGTGGCCTTGATACACGGTGAGGCCGCCGGTGAGCACCTTGAGGTTCGGATGCACCCACAGATACACCATTCCGCCGATCCGCTGTTTGGGCATCCAAAACATATAGGCCCAGGTCTCGGTCAGCGAGTCGTGCGGATCCCGGTGCTCGGGATGCAGTTCCTCGTCGTGATCGTCGTAGGCGCCAAAACCTGTGCCCCCGCCGCGCGTCCAGGCGTCGTCGGTCGCTGCCACCTGCTTATCGGTCATGATTCGGTGTCTCCGCATGGGTCAGCCGTGTGCCAATCGATCAACGGCCCTGCCATCTGGGTTTCCGGCCCTCCAGGAAAGCGCGCCGGCCTTCGGTGGCATCCTCGCTGTCGAGCACGCGCATGACGCTCGGGTAGCTGCGCGGGTCCAGGGCGGCCTGGCTATCGGCCAATTCGGCGTGGCGATAGGCCATCTCCTTCGAGGCGCGCAGCGACAGCGGTGAGCATTCGGCAATCGTCCCCGCCCAGCGCCGGGCGCAGGGCATGACGTCGGCCGCGGCAATCTCGTTGACGAAGCCCAGGCGCAAGCCGTCGTCGGCCGACACCATGTTGCCGGTCAGTATGATGCCGAGTGCGCGCTTGGCGCCGATCTGCTGAGTCAAGCGCACGACACCACCAGCCATCGCCGCCAGCCCCACGCGGGGCTCCGGTAGACCAAATCGCGCGTGCGCTGCCGCGACGATGAGGTCGCACGCCAGCGCCAGCTCGAATCCAAGTCCCAAGGCGAGGCCATTCACGGCGGCAATGAGCGGCTTACCGATGTGGCGGCGGCGCGTAATTTCCGATGCGACGAGCGGCTGTTTGAGGACCTCGGGGTGCTCGTTCGCCCAGCGCAAATCGAATCCGGCGGAGAACGCCTTCTCGCCACGTCCGGTGATGATCGCGACGTCGGCGTCGGAGCGAGTCTCGAGGCCGTCGAGCACGTCGCCGATCTCCTTGCATGCCGGGGGGTGCAGGGCATTGTGGACCTGCGGACGCTCGAGGGTAATGGTCAGAATGCGATCTGAAACGTCGATGCTGATGTGCTCGAACTTCTCTTGCGCGCCCACAGCAGTTCCCCGACCCGCGATAAGGTACGCTACCAAATTAACCAGGTTACCGCCAGATGTCAGCAGCCGGCCTTGTGGCCCGAGGCGTCAGTCTGTACGCTAGTGTCCGGTTTCATCGTCGCATGGAGGGGTTTGCGATGCGCAACGGCAAGATCGGAGTCGGTATCATCGGCGTGCAGCCGGGGCGCAGCTTCTCGGCGATTGCACACATTCCGGCGCTCAAGGCTCTGCCGCAGTTCGAGATCGTGGCTATCAGCACCACCAATCTCGAGAGCGCGCAGGCTGCCGCGCGCGAATACGAGATTCCAAATGCCTACGGCGACGCCGCCCCGCTGGTGCGTCATCCGGACGTCGATCTCGTAGCGATCACGGTAAAAGTCCCTCGTCACCTGGAACTGGTCAGTGCGGCGATCGAGGCCGGCAAGGCCGTCTATTGCGAATGGCCGCTGGGCAACGGTCTCGCCGAGGCGCAGAAGATGGCTGACCTCGTAAAACGCAAGAAAGCCTACGCAGCCATCGGTTTACAGGCTCGCTCCGCTCCTGCGGTCAATTACGTACGCGACCTCGTCGCTCAGGGTTATGTCGGCGAGGTGCTGTCCACCACGCTCATCGGCACGGGGCTCAATTGGGGACCGTTCATGGACGCACCGAACGCCTATACGGCGGATCGAAAGAATGGTGCGACACTGCTGACGATTCCGCTGGGGCACAGCGTCGATGCACTGTGCTACGCGCTCGGCGAGGTCACCGATGTCATCGCCGAGGCGGCTGTACGCCGGGCGACCTGCACTTCGGTGGAGACCGGCGCCGCGATTCCAATGACGAGCGAGGACCAGATCGTCGTCGGCGGGCGGCTCAAGGGGGGCGCGGTGATCGCGGTCCACTACCGAGGTGGAATGCCGCGCGGCACCGGTCTTCTCTGGGAAATCAACGGAACGAAGGGCGATCTGCAGTTGACCGCGTTTGGCGGGCACGCGCAGTTGTTCGATCTATCGCTGAGCGGCGCGACGGGCGAGGACAAGGCATTGCAGCCGCTCGAGATCCCCAAGCAGTATCGATGGGTCCCTTCGTCGGTGCCGCCCACGGCCTATAACGTCGCCCAGGCGTATGTTCGCGTTGCCGCGGACCTGCGCGACGGAACGCAGACTTGCCCGGGATTCGAGGAGGCGCTGGTGAGGCATCGCATGATCGACGCCATTCAAAAGTCGGCCGACACCGGTAAGCGCGTGCACATCGACTGAGCCGTATGGCGGCGATGCTGGCATTCGGCAGCGGGGAGCGAATCTTCCTTCCCGGCGGGTCGGGCACACCCGGCTCGGTAGGTGCCGAGGTCCTCGGGACCCGCGGTGTGAGCGTCACCACCAGCTATGTACCCGGTATCAATCAAATCAGCGCCGAAGCCATCGATTCGGCGACGAGCATCACCGGGTTCTTCATGTTTCCGTCGCTCGCGGATGCGCAGCGAGACCGCAGATTCAGGCATCTGCCGATATCGTATGCCGCGATCGTGCGATGGCTCCAGGGGCAAAAGCCTTTCGACAGTTGTGTAGTGCAGCTGTCCACGCCGCGCAAGGACGGGCGCGCCTCCTTGGGGCCCGCGGCCGAGTTCACACCCAGCGTGCTGCGCTGCGCGAAGCGAATTATTGGTGTCGTGAACCCAAGGGTGCCGTTCGTCGAGGATGCGCCGTCCATTGCGATGGACGAATGCACGGAAATCATCGAGCAGGACGAGCCTTTGCTGACCTACGGTGTGGGCGAGGTGGACCCGGTCAGTCGAAGAGTGGCTGCTCGTGTCGCGCCGCTCATCGCGGACGGCACCGCCCTGCAATTGGGGCTCGGCAAGGTGCCGACCGCGCTGACGAGTCTGCTACACGACCGGCGTGGGCTGCGGCTGCATTCCGGAATGCTCTCCGAGGGGGTAATGGAGCTGGCCGCGGCCGGCGCACTGGATCGCGAATGGGAGCATATGACCACCATGTTCCTCGGCAGTCCTTCCCTTTACGAATGGCTCGCCCATCCCAACGGGATACGGCTTTGCGGCTGCGAGCAGACCCATGATCCGCGCCGTCTGGGATTGATCGAGCGCTTCGTCGCGGTGAATACCGCGCTCTCGGTCGATCTGTTTGGCCAGTGCAATCTGGAGACGGCGGGCGGCAGAGCTCTGAGCGGGGCTGGCGGCGCGCCCGATTTCGCACGCGCCGCGCGGCTCTCGCCGGGAGGCGTCAGCATCGTCGCGCTTCCCGCAACCAGCGGCGCCAATCAAAATTCGCGTATCGTGAGTAATCTCGGTGCGGGCGGATTAGCGACTCTCGCGCGCACCGAAGTGGATGTCATCGTCACCGACGAAGGAGTTGCCGATTTGCGGGGCCTATCGGTGGTCGAGCGCGCCGAGGCGCTGATCGGGATTGCATCGCCATCGGTGAGATCGCAACTGTCGACCGAGTGGCGCGAGATCGTGGGCAGGCTCTGAACACGCATCATGAAGAGGCGATAATCAAATGGACGTCAGTTTCTCCGAACAGCATCAATCGATTCGCGAAGGCGTGAAGAAGGTATGCGACGAATTCGATGACGAGTACTGGTCCGCTTGCGATGAGGAAAAGCGCTTTCCTTTCGAGTTCCATCAAGCGATGGCGGCCGGCGGCTGGCTTGGCATCACCATGCCCGAGGAGCTCGGAGGCAGCAATCTCGGCGTCACCGAGGCCGCGGTGATGATGAACGTGGTCTCCGCCAGCGCGGGCGGATACTCGGCGGCGAGCACGCTGCACCTCAACCTGTTCGGACCTCACGCCATCGTCGTATTCGGCACGGACGAGCAAAAAGAGCGGATGCTGAAGCCGCTGATCGAGGGCAAGGAGCGCGCCTGCTTCGGCGTGACTGAACCGAACGCCGGACTCGATACGACCAGCATCACCACCTTTGCGACCAAGGTGGATGGAGGCTACCGGGTCAGCGGCCGCAAGATTTGGACTTCCTCGGGGCAGGTGGCCCACAAGATCGTGTTGCTCACGCGCACCACACCCAAGGAGCAATGCAAGCGTCCGACGGACGGGATGACGCTTTTCTACACGGATCTCGACCGCACCAAGATCGAGGTACGCCGAATTCCGAAGATGGGCCGCAATGCGGTCGATTCCAATGCAACCTTCATCGATAACTACTTCATACCCGATCGCGATCGAATCGGCGAGGAGGGCAAGGGCTTCAGCTACGTGCTGCATAGCTTGAACCCGGAGCGAATTCTGGTCGCCGTGGAGGCCGTCGGACTCGGACAAGGAGCTCTTGCCCGCGCGGCGAACTATGCACGCGAACGGGTCGTATTCGGCCGCCCGATCGGCGCGAACCAGGGCATCCAGCATCCATTGGCGGAAAGCTGGGCCGCTCTGGAATCCTCCTTCTGGATGGTGATGCGTGCGGCGAACCTGTACGACTCCGGGCAGAGCTGCGGCGCGGAAGCCAATGCGGCGAAGTTTCTCGCGGCCAGAGCGGCATTCGATGCCTGCACACGCGCGGTCATGACGCACGGCGGCATGGGTTACGCCAAGGAATATCAGGTGGAACGGCTGTTTCGCGAGTCGATCCTGTTGCGCATCGCTCCGATCACCGAACAACTCATTCTATCTTTCATAGCGGAGAAGGTGCTCGAGCTGCCTCGATCCTACTGATTATGAACCGTACTCTCTTCAATTCAGACCACGAGATCTTTCGCGAATCCGTGCGGCGATTCGTGCAGATCGAGCTCGTGCCCCACCACGGTGAATGGGAAATTGCGAAGCGAGTTCCCCGCGAGGTATGGCGCAAGGCGGGCGAAGCCGGCCTCCTGTGTTGCAATGTGCCCCCCGAATACGGCGGCGCGGGCGCCGATTGGCTCTACAACGTGATCGTCATCGAGGAGCTCGCGAGGGCCGGCATCACGGGGCCGGGGTTCGCGGTGCATTCCGAAATGGTGGCACCGTACGTGCTGGCTTGGGGGAGCGAGGAGCTCAAAAAGGAATGGTTGCCCAAGATGGTGGACGGCAGCGCGATCGGCGCGATTGCGATGACCGAGCCCGGCGCGGGGAGCGATCTGAAAGCGCTGCGCACGAGAGCCGAGCGAGACGGCGATGATTACCTCATCAATGGCCAGAAGACCTACATCTCCAACGGCCAGAACTGCGATTTCGTGCTGCTCGCCTGCAAGACCGACCCTGACGCCGGAGCGAAGGGGATCAGCATCGTGCTCACCGAGGCCTCGCGCCCGGGCTTCGAGCGCGGCCGCAATCTCGAGAAGATCGGGACGAAAGCTCAGGATACATCGGAACTATTCTTCTCGAACGTGAAGGTGCCGGTGCGGAACATCCTCGGGAAGGAGGGCCAGGGATTCAAGATGCTCATGACCAAGCTCGCGCAAGAGCGGCTCACTCAGGCGGTTCGCAGCATCTGCGTGGCCGAGGCGACGATCGAGGCCACCGTCGCCTATACGCGCGACCGCAAGGCATTCGGGCACACCATCGCAGACTTCCAGAACACCCAATTCGTGATGGCGCAATTGGCGGCGGAGACAACCGCCCTCCGGGTCTTCACCGATTGGTGCATTCACCAGCATGTGACCGCGACGCTCTCGCCCGTAGATGCGGCCAAAGTGAAGCTGCTCGTGACCGACCTGCACTGCAAGGTGGTGGACCAGTGCCTGCAGTTCTTCGGCGGGTATGGATACATGGTCGAATACCCGGTGGCGCGGGCGTATATAGACGCGCGAATCACCCGCATCGCGGGCGGCGCCGCAGAGGTCATGAAGCAGATCATCGGCAGGGATCTTTTCGGGTCTTGACGGACTTAGATGCGCGGGAGGTGTCGTGGTCCATGAGGATGAAAGAAGTGCTGCGGCGCTGGGCGAGGAACTCTTCACCGCACAGAGCATGTCCTGTCCTCATGCGCTCTGGCGGCGGATGCGCGATGAAAGCCCAGTCCCGAAGGTCAAGTTCTCGCATTCGGGAAAGGCGGGCTATTTGGTCACGCGAAAGCAAGACATAGAATTCGTGGCGAGCCATCCGGAGATCTTCAGCAGCGAGGTAGACGCCTCGGTTTGGCGATGGGGCAATGATTTCGGGCCGGAATTTGCCGATATTTTTGCCGATGGCGGCTACCAGCCCGTGCATACGATCGTCACTTCCGATCCGCCGCGGGCGCAGAAGTACCGGAAGATCGTGCTCGAGGCGCTCTCTCCCGCGCGGATCGGCGCGCGTCGGCCGGCATTGCAAGCGATCGTCGATGGCTTGATCGGCAAATTGCCTGGGGACGGCGTCGCCTTCGATTTTCGCAAGTGCTTTGCCATTCCACTGCCGTTATCGGCAATCATGGACGTCTTCGGTCTGCCCGAGAGTGATGCGGATTTCATCTTCGAATTTAGCAGCGACTTTCTCAGTCTCGTGGACCCGACCACGCCGTTGACGACCGCTCGAGAGAATGCCAAGTCGCTCGTCGCAGCGCAGAAGTATCTCGCGCCGATGATCGAGCGCTACCGTGCCGAACCCGCCGATAACTTTCTCAGCTTCGTCGCCAATGTACGCGATGACGAGGGCAGAGTCTTGTCGCTGGCAGAAGCGCTGTCGATTGCATTGATAACCGTCATCGGAGGAAACGAGACCACCCGCAATGCGTTGGCCACGGCAGCCTACGAGCTCGCGAGGCGAAAAGACGTATGGAGCGCTCTCAAGCTCGAGCCCGCGAAGGTTGCGGCCTTTGCGGAGGAGATCGTGCGCTACGGATCACCGGCGACCGTGACTCCGCGGCAGCTGCTGCAGGATGCCGAGCTTGCCGGCACGAAGATGCCGAAAGGCGCCGCCGTTTACATCTTATGGGGTTCAGGAAGCCATGACGAGCGTGCGTTCGACGGACCTGAAAGCATCCGTCTCGACCGAAAAGGCGGCCGAAATCACACCTCATTCGGCTTCGGCGTGCATCATTGCGCCGGCATCCACCTGGCGCGCGCCGAGCTCAAGCTCTCGATCGAGGCCTGGTTGAGAGAGTTCGAGTCCATCGACCTGGCGATTCCCGAAGCAGAGTTGCACTACGCTGCCTCGTGGGCGATACGGGCCCTCGACACTTTGCCCGTGACTGTCACCCGTACGCGGGCTCTCCGATGACCGCGGGCAAGGCGTTGGTCGTGGGGGCCGCGGGGGGTGTGGGCCTCGAAATTGTCCGCCAGCTCGTCGCTCTGGGTTGGAACGTGTCCGGCACGGTGATGAATGATTCCCAGCGCCGCCTGCTCAGACAGAGCGTTCCCGGAGTCGGCGAGCTCGCGATCGTCGATCTCGCGGATGCCGACAGCATCTTCGATGCGCTCAAGCCAATTCTGCCGACCGGCGGCGCACTCGACGTCGTGGCCGTTTGCGCAGCAATTTCACCCTACGGCCCGCTGGAGACCACGCCGCTCAGCGGCTTACGCCGAGCTCTCGAAATCAATGCGATTGCCGACGTCGCAGTCTATCAAGCCGTGATGCCAAGCTTGCGCAAAAGCAAAGGCCGTCTACTGATGATAAGTTCCATGGCCGGACGCGTCGCCTTTCCGTTTGTTGGCCACTATTCCGCCTCGAAGTTCGCTCTCGAGGCGCTTGCCGATGTCATGCGGCGCGAAGCCGGGAAGTGGGGCGTGGAAATCATCGTCGTCGAGCCCGGGGGCATACAAACCCCTATGGTTACCGATCAGCAGCGGTCGATCGCGGCGGACATCGCCGCATTGAGCAACGAGGTTCGTGAGCTCTACGGTGATATGTATCTGAATTTCGAGCGCGCGATCCACGGCGGCTATGACAGCGCCACTCGTCCGACCGAAGTTGCCGCGGTGATCGTCGCAGCTCTAACCGGGCCGGAACCTCAAACGCGTTACACCGTCGGCCCTGATGCCGCCTATCTTTGCGGTGCCGCCCGCACGATGACCGATCGCGAGATCGACGGCATCGCAAGACTGGATACCGCAAACGAAAGACTCGCCGCCTCGCGCATCTGAAGGGAATCGGGCCGTCAGCTCTCGGCCAGCTCTGGCTGACGAGTGCGATCCAATATGCTCTCGAGCGGCTCTTGCATGTGGGGCGTGAGCAGCTGCGACATGGCGAGCTCCGGAGGTACGCGCTGCAACCCGATCAATCGATCGATTTCCTCGTGCAGCCAATAGATGCGGCGCTCCTGGTAATTGATCAGCATGCCCGAGAGCGCGCGACAATCCAGCGAATCCTGGATCGGCGCAAGATTCATCTGATCTTCGAGCAGTACTTTGCAGTACGATTCGAGGAACGTATCCCAAAACGCCGGACGGGGTCCGTCACCCCAATCCGGTCCCATGAAGATGGCCTGCATTTCGCAGCGTCGGAATCCGAGCGGATAGAAGATCAACAACGGAACGCCGATCGCTTCGACCGGCATGATGATGTTCGGGAAGATGCTGTAAGACACAGTATTGCGGCGATACAGGTCCGGTATGGCCGCAATGTCGGGAGCGCCGGCCAAGGTATTCCAGTTACCCCCGGGCCGCATCTGTTTTCGCATCACCTGCAGCGAGTGACCGTTCGGTCCCAGCTCAATGGCGTTCGCCGGACAGTCGATCATCCCCCGTGCGCCGGGGTGCAGCGTATCGAGATGATAAATCTCGAGAAAGGCGTCGACCGCCGCCTTCCAGTTGCATTCGATCGTGAAGTTTTGACGATGCACGGTGCGAAGCGATGCCATGTTCGCGCATTCCGCGCCGCTCATAAAGGGCCCAAGGAACTCCTCGAGCGGCGCCGCGTCGGGATTTTCGTTTATGAACACCAGGCCGCCCCAGATCTCCAAGCGGATGGGCAGCAATCCGCGTTTCTCGGTGTCGAGGCACGCAAAATCGTGCTCGTCCGGCACGGAAAGCAAGCGCCCGTCGAGACCGTAAGTCCAGCTGTGAAACTGACACCGCAACAGGCCGGCCCGCCCGCTCTCATCGCGCACCACGGGAGCACCGCGATGTCTGCAGGTATTGTAGAAAGCCCGCAGAGCGCCATCGCGGCCGCGAACGATGAGCATGGGCGGACCGAGCTTCTTGAACGTGCGATAGCTTCCCGGTGCGGGGCCCATATCGTCTTCCCTGCCCACGCAAATCCAGGTCTTGCTCCAGACGTGCTCGACTTCGAGCGCGAAGAAATCGGGCCGCGTATAGCGTCCGGCCGGAATTTCAGGAAGTGCCGGGAACCCGCGGGGCGGCGATGTTCGCGCCGCCTCCAAATCCATGCGTTGCTCCACCGTGGAAAGAAAATCCATCGTGACTCCCATTTAGACGCGCCCGTTGCGCAGATGTATCACAAGCCCGGGTTTACCGGCCTATGGCGTGAGGTCTCGGGACGCAGCCCGGTCCAGCTCTTGAGCACACCGGCAAGCTGCCGCGGCGGACTGCCGTGAAATAGTATGCCGTCCGCCCCGGCACTGATCCGCGCGAGCGCGGCCCGCGCCCCGTCCTTGCCGCTGCCGACCGCATTGCCTTCCTCGATCCAGGCGCGCGGATAGAGCGCAGCCATCTTGCGAAGGTCGTCGAGATTTCGTGTCGTCGCCTCATCACCCATCGTGCCGGCACGCGGCGCCTTTTCCAGGTCCGACAACGCTTGCCGCAAGCGTGCGGCATCGGCGCGATTCCAGCCGTTGGCATCGCAGATGCCGTCGAACATTGCAGGAAACAACAGATACGTGTTCATGCGCCGCACCACGTATTGCAGCATCGCCTCTTCGGGGACGTCGCACGCGGTGACGAGAATCGACCAGATCCGCACGCTCGCCGGGTCCCGGCCTGCTTCCGCGGCGCCTTCGCGCACTAGCTTCGCCGAGCGCGCGACTGCGTGCGGAGTCCAAAGTGAATTCAGCACTACCGCGTCGCAGAAGCGGCCCGCCCATTTGAGCGTTTTCTCCCCCATGGCCGCCATGATCACGGGAGGCGTCACCGGCAGATCGACGCCGAGACGCAAGCCGGTGATGCGCCCCAACGGCCCCTCGTAATTGACCGCCTCACCGCGCCAGAGCTGACGCAGAATTCCGAGGTAATCTTCCATGATGCGGAAAGTGAGTCGCGGCGTTCCCGTCGCATCGGCGAAACCGTTCGTGCCGCGGCCGACACCCAGGGCAAATCGATTGTTCGTGAGTTTCGCCATGGTCGCCGCATAACCCGCCGTGACGATCGGATGTCTGAGAGGCATGTTCTGGATCAGGCCGGCCGCGATCCCCATGGAAGGCGTGAGCGCCGCGGCCAACCCAGACAGCACGTCGGCGTTCTTTGCGCTGAAGCGCTCGGAAATCCATATCGATCCGAATCCCAGTCGCTCGGCGTCCTTGATCTCATCGATGGCAAGCGTCGGATCGGATATATGCCCCGGTAGCGTGTAGCAGCCGAGCTCCGGGAAACGTGCGTTCGTAGGCATGAGCGGCGCTCCGTTGCATCAGTACGCTACCTTAATGAACACTGCTATAATATCTGAGTACCAAGGAAATTTCGCATAACGTCCGCGGCCGGTCACAGGCCGGAGAGCCCGCCGTCCACGCTGAGTGTCTGTGCGGTGATGTAGACGCTTTCATCGGAAATCAGAAACAGCGCCGCATAGGCGATTTCCCAACCGGTGGCCATGCGCCCAAACGGTATTCCGGCGGAGTTGCGTGATTTCCGGAGGGCACTCGTGCGGCGGCCGAGCGGCGTGTCGACCAGGCCCGGACAGAGCGTGTTGGCGCGGATGCCGCGCCGCGCACCCTCGCGCGCGACGTGGCGCATCAATCCGCCGAGTGCGGCCTTGGAGGCGTCGTAGGCGGGGAGCTGTGATCCGGACCGCAGAGCGGCGATCGACGAGATGAAGACGATGGCCGAGCCGGAATCGAGCCGATCGAGCCCCGTGCGACAGCACAGCATCGGCCCGCGCAAATTGACCGCGAGTGTTCGGTCCCACTCGGCGACGCCGATGCGCGCCAAGCCCAGTCCGCCTATGGCAATTCCGACGTTGAGCACCATCCCATCGAGTCCGCCGAGCCCGGAATGCGCCTCCTCTATCATGCGCATCACAGCTGCCTCCTGGCTCACGTCGGCCTCGATGCTGAAGCTCCGGCCGCCGTCTTGCGCGATCCGAGCGACCGTGTCGTCGGCGCTCTTGCGGTCGAGGTCGGCCACCGCGACGGCAGCACCCTCTCTGGCGCACAACACCGATATCGCCCGGCCGTTACCGATCGGGTCGTTGGTTGGATCGAAAACCTGTTGACCACCGCCGACCACGAGAATGTGGCGGCCTGCAAGCCGGCCGCGCCCGGGTGCATCGCCGTTCGATTCTGCGCTCGGGGCGCGTGCCTCGCGAATGGCATCCGGCACGGCTATCTCTTGTGGCGATTCTTGGCGGACTTATAGATCGCCACGCCGACGGCCGGATCGAGGTCCGTCTCGGTGGCTTCGGTCAGGCGGGTCATCATCATGTAGAAGCCGATCGTCACGATGGCCTCGACGATCTCGCGGTGACTGAAGTGATCTTGCATTCCTTTGAAGACGGCGTCGTCGACGCGCACGTCCTCGATCACGCGCTTGCCGAAGGCGAGCAGCGCACGCTCGGCAGCGCCGAACGCATCCGCATCGATACGGTTGGCCGCCAACGCCTCGATCTCGAGGTCGGACACGCCGACCTCCTGCGCAATTGGCACATGCTGGCGCCATTCGTAGCTCCCACCCTCGAGATGGCTGACCTGCAGGATGAGCAATTCGCGATGCCGATCGGAGAGCAGCTGGCGATGCAGGATCGCATTGGCGAGCCGCATTACCGGCATTGCGCCATTCTCGGCATGTGCCAACATCCGAAAAACGTTGAGCTTTACCGGCATCCGGGCGAATGCGGCATGCAGATCCCCGGTTGTCTGCGCCGGATCGACGAGGGGCAATTTGCTCATGGCTCGCCACGACCTCTCGAGTGTGATCAACGATAAGGCAAGTCCGGCCACCAGGGAAAGAAATCGGGCATATCCGCCGAGACCGACTCGGTGAAATGCGCGCGGCGCTTCTCGAGGAAGGCGGCCACGCCTTCGCGGACATCGCTCGTGGCTGCGCGCGATACGATTGCGCGGCTGTCGATACGGTGCGCCTCCATCGGATGGTTCGCACCGAGCATGCGCCAAAGCAACTGGCGGGTGAGGGCGATGGAAACCGGTGCGCAGTTGTCCGCTATCTCTCGCGCGATGCCGCGCGCTGCGGGCAGCAGATCGTGCGGCTGATGAATGGAGCGGATCAAGCGGCCGTCGAGCGCCTCCTGGGCGCTCAGCAGGCGTCCGCTGTAGCACCACTCCAGTGCGGTGGAAATTCCCACGATTCTGGGCAGGAACCAGGAGGAGGCGGCCTCTGGAGTAAGTCCGCGGCGCGCAAACACGAAACCGAACTTCGCGTCCACGGACGCGAGCCGGATGTCCATGGCAAGCTGCATGGTCGCGCCTACGCCCACCGCCGCCCCGTTGACCGCGGCAATCACCGGTTTGAGACATTCGAAGATGCGCAGAGTCAGACGGCCGCCGCCGTCGCGCATCGACTCATCGCCGGGGTCTACATCGGGCCGCTCGACGGCACGCTCGAAGATCTTTGCACCGTCCGATAGGTCGGCCCCGGAGCAGAATGCGCGGCCCTCTCCGGTGACAATGACCGCGCGAACCTCATTGTCTGCATCCACGGCATCGAATGCCTCGAGCAGCTCGTCTCGCATGCGCCTGCTGAACGCATTGAGCTTGTCCGGCCGGGACAACACGATGGTGGCGATGCCGTCGTCGAGGTCGTAGCGAATGGTGTCGTGGTTCATTTTTGGCAGGCGCCGGCGAGTCTAGAAGTTTTCTTTCAGGAATCTGATGTAGTCGCCGAACAGGGAGTCGATTCTGCGCTCGTCGAGACTGTAATCCTCCAGCCGGTAGACGTGCTTCCCCTTCTTGTGCGGTGGATTCGCCTCGTTCCAGTCCAATATCCGCTTGAGCGAGGACGCGCTGAGCCGAGCGCCGCAGCGGCCATAGATCCTCTCGATGACCGCCTGCAAATTGCCGATCAATTCCTGGAAGCCGACATCGATGAGCTGGGCGGCGGGTATGACCGCGCGGTTATGCAAGTGAGCTTTCATGATGCCGACCTGTGCGGCGGTGAACGCCTCGGCATCGATCTGACGGTGGGTGTAGGGCTTGTAGAACAATTGAACCAGTCGGATGCCCGACGGCACGCTCGCGGCCGGATGGCGATGCGTCACGACCAAACTGGCGTCGGGAAAGATGCTGAGCAGCGCTGTCTCGAGTCCCATGTAAAGAGGGCCTTTCAGCACCCACCGCTTGGTCGGATCGGCGAGTCCCTGCCACTGCAGGTATTTGAGCGCGTCCCTTAGATAGGCGAACTGTGCCGTCATGTCTTGGGTCATCAGCCAGCTCAAGTAGCCGCTCAGCGGACACCAGCCCATCCACACCGGAGATCTCAGGCTGTGCTCGAGAAGCGCGCTGTCCTCCTCGGGCTCATGCGTCTCCAGCGCATGCGCATACTTCACCTCGGGCGAGGCGGCGTCGAACCACCGTGCAAACGCCTCCGTCTCGTCTATGCGCGGCTGGGTGGATTCGGTGCGCACGCCGGTGAGCAGCGATGGGTTCAACACCTGCCAGTAGGGCAGCCAGTTGAAGTCGCCGGAGGCCGCCAGCAGCTTCTGTGTCTGGGTCGATCCTGTACGGCCGGAGCCACACACGAAGATGGGCGCCGTGATCTTCAGCCGGCCGATTTCCGGGTGCCTCGCGTAGTCGCGCTGCATGCGCAGCCGGTTGCTCATGATGCGCACCAGCCGGCTCGCCAGCGCCTTGGCACCCTCGGGGTGCAAGTCGGAATCCTCGTTCAACGAGCGGAGCAAAATACCCAGAGGCTCGAAAGCATCCTGGTCCGAGATCTGTATGCCGGTCAACGCCCGCGCGCGCGCGGCAATTTCCTCGACGGAGGCGGTGATCTGTGCGCTGCCGGCATTCATAGCAGTTTGGGTTTCAGCGCCCCCAACTGCGAGACGAGTTGTATCCCGGGCGGGGCGTTGATGACGTCCGGCACCCGATTGACCATGCAGGCGGCGGATGTATGTACCGAGTCCGTTCGATCGACTCGGACCTTCGTGGCCGGCATGCCGTCAATGGTCCAGATCATGTGCTCGGTCTCGCCCTCGGGCAGGATACGCAGCTCGATGTGAGTGGTGGCTGACACGCCTTGCGCGGTCTGCACTTCTGCGACGATGCGCGTGCCCAGGCAAATTCCCGGTGCGAGCTCCCGCTCGAGCATCCGGCAATACACCGGTTTATCCGACAGCACGGGCTCGCGGCGCTCGGTAACCTGAGTTACTGTGTAGCCCAGTGCGTGCAGCACGTGATGCGGGATCAATTTATACAACCCGCCGATCATGCCTGGACTCTTCTCGGCGAACTCCGCCTGGGTCATGGAGACCCCGCAGACGAGCATCAATTGTACCGTCGCCGATTGCGCATCAGTGACGCTGCGATGAAAGAAGCTGCGGATCTCCGTCGCGGGGCCGGCCGCGAGAATGCCCGACCAGATGCGCGAGAAATCCCAGATGCCGGTGCCGGTGAACGTCACATCGTTCTTGCGGGCGAGAGTATCGATTTGCGCCGCAAGTTCCGGGTCGGCGCCCTTCGGAAAATACGCTTCGGCCCCATGGCAGATGACATTGATGCCGGCATTCATGAGGCGCGTGTAGGCCGGTAGATTGAGCTTCAGGCGGTCGAAGACGGCGACGATGGCCACATCTGCATCGATGGCGGCATAGTCGACCGCTTCGCAATCTTGCACCAGAACGCCGACGTCGCGGTCGAGCCCCGCAAGCCAACCCAGATCCTGACCCACCTTCGGCCCGGCGCGGTTATAGGCGGCGACGATCGGCCATCCTCTGCGCAAGGCGATGCGCGCGGCCTCGAGCCCGTACTGACCGGTACCATAAATGACGATGCGCGGCTTGACGGCTGCAGATTCGCTCAAAGTCCCACCCCCCATCTCACGACCTGCACCCGCATCGCAGGCAAAGTCGAAGATTCGTATAGTAATGTATCAAGCGCTGGCATACGATAGTGGTCGAATCGGGCAGCGCGGTGGCTGGGGAGGCGTGCACGATAATCCCGCGGGCCTATGCGAGCATTGCGTTGCACGATGATATCGAGGGAGCTTCCGAAGCTTGGTGCCGGATGCCGGTATGGTCAACCGAATCAATGTGCTACGCGCAGGACGGCAAGCGGATGCAATCATCGGCGTCAGCGTGACCAACGGGCATTCCGCTAGCTGGCGCGATGGCGGACGCTAAACTCTGGCATGCGCTTCCGGCAGATGAACTGCCCGAAGGAAAGATGCGGCAAGCCGTGATTGACGGCCGCAGTATTCTCATCTGCCGCGTCCAGGGTGCTTGCTACGCCCTCGACGACATTTGCACTCATGCCGAGGCAAAGTTGCATGAGGGCCACTTGCGCGGCCACAAGATCATCTGTCCTCTGCACGGCGCGTCGTTTGACTGTCGCAGCGGGGCGGTCTTGGGAGGACCGGCCACTGGACCCTTGAGAATCTACGATCTGCGATTCGTCGGCGCGCAGGTCGAGGTGGCCATCGATGCTTCAATCGAGGGAACGCGTCATGACACATGAGTCATTCGAGAGCATTCTCGTGGTCTTCCAGAATCCGGTGCCAGGGCGCCGGGAGCCGTACGACGACTGGTACACCAACATCCACATTCGCGATGCAATGCGCCTCGAGGGCGCAATCGCGACTCAGCGGTTCGTCGTCGCAGACGATCAGCCGGTGCTCGGCGGTCAGCGCGTCGTGCCCGGCTACTGGGCGCACACGGTTTATGAATGGGAGAGTGCGGCAAAGAGCGTCCAGGGACACGCTGTACGCGCCGGCACGCCGTTGATGGAGATCTCTCGTGACGGCTCATTCTCCGGCCTGCGGGACTACTTCTATAGACCGGTGTGGCTCTCGCACGGTTGGACGCGCGAGAGTGGGTTTCGGCGCGGCCGTGACATCCTCACGGCGATGATCGTGCCGCCGGCCGGGCGCGAGACTGAATTCATCGAATGGTTCCGGCAGTGTCACGCAGCCGATACACTGAGGCTCGACAGCATTGCCAGCGTCGGCCTTTTCAGCCTGCACGAGCAGCAATCCTTGCCCTTGCCGTGCCGCTTCCCCTTGGTCGCGATTTACGGGCTGAACGATAGCGCAAGCGCGCTGCGGGCCTGGGCGGACCGTCACGACGCGGGCTCGGATGCGGCATTGTCGGCCCAGGCGGAGGATGTCGAGATCGGCTGCTGGCAGCCGCGTACTGCTCGGCTGCGCGCCGAAGACGTCGCGAACCCGAGCGCCGCGGCGGCGGCCGAGGAGCACCGCGCCCGCGCCGCCCATAGCGCCCACTATCTGACCCAAGGCGAGATCGCGCGGGTACTCGCCGAAGGCTGATCCGCGCCACGCCGGATTGCAGGAGGATCGATTGCGCTTCAACAGATTGGGAAATACCGGGCTCTTCGTCTCCGAATTGTGCCTCGGCACCATGAACTTCGGCGGCGCAGGCGAGCCATGGCGCGCGTTCGGTGCCTTATCGCAAGAGGAGGCCGATTGCCAGATCCGCACGGCCATCGACGCAGGCATCAATTTCCTCGACACCGCGGATGCGTATGCCAAAGGAGCCGGCGAGGAGATGGTCGGCCGGGCCTTGCGTACGCTCGCTGTCCCGCGCGATGAAATCGTGGTCGCGACCAAGGTGTTCGGGCCGACAGGCACCGGACCGAATAACCGCGGGGCATCCCGGGGGCACATCATGGACGCGCTAAAAGGCAGCCTGAAGCGTCTGCAGGTGGACCACATCGACCTCTATCAGATTCACGGTTTCGACAGGTCAACGCCGGTCGAAGAAACCGTGCGGGCGCTCGACAGCCTCGTGCAGCAGGGCCATGTGCGCTATGTCGGGGTGTCGAACTGGGCTGCATGGCAGCTCATGAAGGCCGCCGGCCTTGCTGAAAGGCATGGTCTCGCGCGCATCGAGTCGCTGCAGGCCTACTACACGATTGCCGGCCGTGATCTCGAACGCGAGATCGTGCCGATGCTCGAGTCGGAGAGAATGGGGCTGCTGGTCTGGAGTCCGCTCGCCGGCGGCCTGCTCTCCGGTAAATATGAGCGCGGTCATGAGAAAGGGGGCGGTGGGCGGCGCGGCGATCTCGATTTCCCTCCCGTCGATCGCGAGCGCGCTTCTGCTTCGATCGATGCGATGCGCAAGATGGCAGCGGAGCGCCATGTTTCCATCGCACAGATCGCGATCGCCTGGCTCCTCCACCAGCCGGTGGTCAGCAGCGTGATCATAGGCGCCAAGCGCCACGACCAGCTGGTCGACAATATCGCTGCGGCGGATGTGATTTTGACGAGCGAGGAGCTCAGGAATCTCGATGAGATCAGCCGCTTGCCGGCGGAATATCCAGGATGGATGGCCGAGTTTCTTGTGCAGTATCGTCCGGAGCTGCCGCATCGAGCCCCGCGCGGCGGCAGCGCGTCCACGGCGACTTGAGCAAGCGTTGAGGTCAACATGCCGCAAGTGAGCGATCAGGTGCCGCCGCCGCTCGCCGGCGTGACGGTCGTAGACTTAAGTCAGATCTACAACGGACCGTACGCCACGTTCCTGCTCGCCATGGGAGGCGCGCACGTCATCAAGGTCGAGCCGCTCGACGGCGAGCACCTCCGGCGTCGCAGTGCCGTGGGCGGCGCGGCGCTGCCATTCGCCATGCTGAACGCCAACAAGCATCCCGTTACCCTGAACCTCAAGGCTGCCGACGGCCGTGAGCTGCTACTGGACATGGTCAAGCGTGCCGACGTGCTGGTGGAGAATTTTGCGCCGGGAGTCATGGATCGTTTAGGTTTGGGTTGGCCGCAGCTGCAGGCGGCCAATCCCCGGCTGATCTATGCGTCGAGCTCGGGATTCGGAAGCTCCGGCCCCAGTCGAGATTTTCCGGCCATGGATCTGACGGTACAAGCCATGTCAGGCGTCATGAGCGTTACAGGATTCGCCGACCGGCCGCCGGTCAAGGCAGGACCCGCGCTGTGCGATTTCCTGGCGGGCATTCATCTATATGGGGCCATTGCCACGGCCCTTTACGAGCGCGAGAGAACGCAGGTGGGACGCCAAGTCGAGGTGTCGATGCAAGAAGCCGTCTACTGCTCCTTGGCATCCAATCTCGGTCTATTTTTCGGCTCCGGCGGCCATGTGCCGCTGCGCACCGGCAACAGTCACGGAGGGCTGGCCGAGTCTCCATACAATGTCTATCCGACGGCCGACGGCTGGATCGCCATCTTGTGCGCGGGCGAGCAGCAATGGGCATCTCTCGTGTCGGGTGATGGGCCGGCCGGAGCTCGTCCAAGATCCTCGCTTCTCGGATCTGAAAGCACGTGTCGCGCATCGCGACCAGGTCGACGCCATCGTCTCGGAATTCACCGAGACGCAACACAAGAGCCCTTTGTTCCAGCGGCTGATGGCCGAGCGGATCCCTTGCTCGCCGGTCCGCGATTTGGAGGAAGTCGTCAACGACGCCCACCTGCACGAGCGGGGTTTTTTACGATGGATCGACCATCCGACTCTCGGCCGGATCGTCGTGCCGAACAGCCCGCTGCGTTTTTTCGGCACACCTCTCATGACTCATTCACCCAGTCGCGGGCTGGGATCCGATAACGATGCGATCTATCGAGAGTGGCTGGGTCTGCCCGCGGGATCCGTGGCCGAGCTCAGGCGCAATGGGGTCATTTGAGATTGCCCGTGAAAACACCCGTCTACGAGATCTATGCCATCAAGTACGGCCACATTCCGGAGCGCCGTTCGGCCGAGAACTTCATTCACGGCGACGCGCATGACCGGTCCATGCCGATCGATTTCTTCGTTTGGGCGATCGTCGGAGCCGAACACACGTATATCGTGGACACAGGCTTCGATCCCATGATCGCGGCCAAGCGCAACCGGCAATTGCTGCGATCTCCGGCGGCCGGGCTGCAGGCGCTCGGGATCGATGCCCATGAGGTCCGTGACGTAATCCTGACGCACCTTCATTACGACCACTCCGGCAACCACGAAATGTTTCCGCAAGCGCGCTATCACGTTCAGGAAAAGGAAATGATCTACTGCACCGGCCGGTGCATGTGCCATGCTTATCTGCGAGCGGCTTACGAGGCGAGCGACGTCGCGCATCTCGTGAGGCGAGTATTCGAGGGACGCGTCGTCTTCACGGCGGGCGAGGAGCAGAAGACGCCGGGTCTGAGCGTTCATCACGTCGGTGGGCACACGATGGGCCTGCAAGTAGTGCGCGTGAATACGCGTCGCGGCTGGGTGGTGCTCGCCTCGGATGCGGCGCATTATTACGCCAACCTCGAGTCGGGCCGCCCGTTTCCAATCGTTTTCAACACCGCCGAGATGCTCGAGGGCTTCGAGATCATCAAGCGCCTGGCGAGCTCCCCCGGTCATATCATTCCCGGGCATGACCCCTTGGTACTGGCGCGCTATCCGGCCGCGCGGCCGGGGCTCGAAGGCATAGCGGCGCGGCTCGACGTCGAGCCCAGCGCGTAGTGCACGGCAAGGCGGTATGCGTGGCAGGTCCAAGAGTGTCTAGCAAGGAAATGTTGGCAATCACCGGGCGAGTCGCCATCGTCACCGGATCCACTCGCGGCATCGGTCTCGCGACCGCGCTTCGATTCGCGGAAGCGGGAGCCCGCGTCGTCATCTCATCGCGCAAGCTCGAGGCCTGCGAGGCAGTCCGTTCGGAGCTTGCGGCAGCGGGTCATGAAGTGCTGGCGGTTGCCGCGCATGCTGCGCGCAGCGAGGATCTCGCGCGGCTCGTGGACGCCACGTTGGACCATTTCGGACGCCTCGACGTGGTAGTCGCGAATGCCGCCACCAATCCCGTATTCGATCCTCTCACCGAGTTGCCGGAGGAGAGCTGGGCGAGGATTCTCAATACGAATCTTTTAGGGCCGCTGCATCTGGCGCGGCTCGCGCTACCCCACATCGCCGCCGGCGGCGGGGGATCGATGGTGCTCGTCTCGTCGATCAACGCAAAATTTGGCGTGGCGGGAAGCGGCGCCTATGGAATATCGAAGGCGGCGCTGGAGCAGATGGCTCGTCAGTTGGCGGTCGAATGGGGTGGCCGCGGCATCAGGATCAACGCGGTTGCGCCCGGTACGATTCGCACGGATATGATCCGCGCGCTCACCGCGCGGCCGGAGTTCATCGATGCGGTGATTCGCGCGACGCCTCTGCGGCGAATCGGCGAAGCGGATGATGTGGCGGGGGCCGTTCTATTTCTCGCTTCCGACGCTGCACGTCACATTACCGGGCAAGTATTGACGATCGATGGCGGCCAGACCATTGCGCGCGGCAGCACTTGATTGGGGTACAATCATTTTCAAGTTACGGAGCTAAGCTGATGGCCGATATCCGTTCTTATCTCTTCATCCCCGGTGATAGCGAGAGAAAACTTGGCAAGGCGGACGGGACGCGGGCAGACGCTCTGATTCTGGATTTGGAGGATGCAGTGGCTCCGCAGAACAAGCCGCTGGCGCGCGAATTGGTTCCGGCGTTTCTGCGCGAGCGTCCGAAGTCCAAGCGCACGTCGCAGATTTGGGTGCGGATCAATCCGCTCGATACGGATTCAGCCCTTGCAGACCTGTCGGCGGTAGTGGCGGCGGCGCCGGATGGCTTGATGCTGCCGAAGGCGAACGGGCCCGAGGATGTGCTGAGGCTCTCGCACTACCTTGACGCCCTGGAACGACATGCCGGAATCGAACTGCAATCGATCAAAATTTTGCCGGTCGCGACGGAGACTGCGATCGCGCCTTTCCGGCTCGGCGACTATGCGAGCGCAGGACTCACGCGGCTCCACGGCATAACGTGGGGCGCCGAGGATCTATCGGCCGCCATCGGCGCGAGCGGCAACCTCGATGCCTCCGGGCAATGGACCCTCACATACCGAATGGTTCGGTCGCTCACGCTGCTTGCAGCCCACGCATCCGGTGTGCAAGCCGTCGATACGCTGTACGTCGATTTTCGCGACGACGACGGACTGCGTGCCTCCTCGCGCGCATCGCGGGCCGAGGGCTTCAACGGGCGGGTCGCCATTCATCCAGCGCAAGTCGCCGCGATCAACGAAAGCTATATGCCCTCGAGCGAGGAAATCGAGCACGCCCACCGGGTGATAGCCGCGTTCGAGGCAGCGCCTGGGGCCGGTACGGTCGGCCTGGACGGCAAAATGATCGATATCCCACATCTCAAACAAGCGCGGCGTGTCCTCGGTCAGGCCGCCGCGTACTCCTCCTAATAAAGGGAATCTCGGCATGTATGATCCCTATCAGGTCCTCGCGGCCATCGATGAGCACAGATTGGGAATCCTGGCTTTGTGCGGGTTTGCCATGCTGTGCAACTACACCTGGTTCATCGCTGCGGTCATGCAAGGGTTCCGGGACCGCGTCTTTCCCATTCCGATACTCTGCACATTCTTCTGGCTCGCGGGCGACGGATCGATGGTGCTCCACTATCACCTTTGGTTCGACGTCTACAATCACTGGTACGTGAAGCTGTTCTGGCTGGCGCTCGTCTTCACCGTGGCATGCGAGCTCGTGTTCCTCTACATGACGCTGCGCTTCGGCAGAGCGGAGCTGCTGCCTTCGTGGAGTCCGCTGCAATTTAATTTGCTCATTGGTTTCGGCCTCCTCGTCACGGTTGTGACGTGGGGTCTGATAAAGAGTGCGCTGAGCGATGAGCTGTACATCATCTATTTTCACGTTGCCAACATCGCGGGTCCACCGTTGGCCGCAGCGCTGCTGATCCGGCGTGGTTCACGCGCCGGCACGACTCCTTTGATCTGGTATGCCTACACGTTGATGGTCGCAAGCTGGTTCTTGGCATGCGCACTATGGTTCGGGACACCGTTTGCCTCGCCGGGCTATCTGCTCTTTTACGCCGTCTGCACCCTGAGTGCGGCCGGGATGGCCGTCGCCGTCCGCCGCATGACCCCGCACCCGCGCCTGGCGACTCTCGCCGCCGTGCGCGCGGGCAGCTGACGATCGAAGGGGCGCGATGGCCTATCACCGGTACCTGTCGGTCATTGCAAACGAGCTCTCGACCAGCATTGCACCGGAACTCAAGAGCGAGCGTGCACGCGCCGCCTTGACGGCGTGTGTGAGAACGCTCGGACGTCTGGCGTATGCTTTCGAGCCGCCGGGCGATGCGGGTCTCGTGCCTGAGATTCCGGAGCTTCCCCCGCCTATTCGCGACGCCTTCGGTGGCCGCGCTCCGCACCCTGCTTCGGCTCAACCCGAATTGCGGCTTCCTTCGAGCGACCCGCCGGAGGACATCGCATTCCGCTTTCCCGCGGCGGCCGGCATGGCGGCCGCCGCGCAATGGCTGGATTCCGGAGTCTGGTTGACCGATCAGCGACTCAAGTCCGCTGCCAATGCGCTGCTGGCTTGGGAATACCTGTCCCTGAGCGAATCGGAGACGCGCGCCGACGAGCTGGAAAAGCTTCGCTCGACGGCGGCGGGCGTCTCGCGGATGGTGGATATCGACCGACATGCATTGGAAGGCTATCTGAGGGAGCGCTATCCCCATCGAGCCGGCGTGCGCATCACCGATTTCAAGCAGGTCGCCGGTGGACGATCCAAGCAGACCGCGTTGTTCACGCTCGAGGGCGTCCCCGAATTGCCGCGAGAGCTTGTCGTGCGGCGCGATCATCCGAGCGGCATCGGGATGTCGGTCGTGGTCGAATTTCCCGCAATCGCGCTTGCTCACCGATCCGGGCTCAAGGTCGCGCAACCCCTGTTCGTCGAGCCCTCGAAGAGTATCCTTGGTGCAAGCTTTTCCGTCTTCGAGCGGGCGCGCGGCCGAGTACCGGTCGATTATTGGGGCTGGCCCCCATCGGAAAAGCTCGCGCTGGCGCTTGCCGAACAGCTGGCGAAGCTTCATTCGATCGAATTCGCTCCGCTCGCGAACGAGTTGACTTGCACAATCGAATCGGCGGCCGCCGAGCCCTGGGTTGCCGACCTCGACAAACTGCACGCAGCCATCGGTCGTATGGGCAACGCGCCCTCGATGATGATGTCGTCGGCTTTCGGCTGGATGCGTCGGAACGTCGGCGCAATCACTCCCCGCCTTGCCTTGGTGCATGCGGACGCGCATTTCCACAACGTGCATGTCGAGGGCGAGGAATTCATCGCTTTGCTCGATTGGGAACTTGTGCACGTGGGCCACCCCGCTGAAGATCTGGGGTATTGCCGGCCGGTCGTCGAGAAGATGACGAGCTGGAGCAAGTTCATGACAGCCTATGTCGCCGCCGGCGGGCAGGCCCCGACTCGGGCGGAAATCGATTACTTTACGCTGCGAGAGATCGTGAGGCTGATCACGATGCTGATGCCGGCCCGCAATATGATTCAAGAGGGTGCCATGACGGACGTCCTGATGACGGAAATTGGAACGGATTTCATTCAGCGCCTCATCTACCGCCTCGCCGGAGCGTTGCGAACCGTCCTTGCCTAGAATATGGTGCTGTCGCGTACTGTAAGGCTCGCACGCAGGCGGTTGAAATGAAGGCTGCAGTGTTCAAGGCTGTCGGTCAGCCGTTGGTGATCGAGCATCGTCCCGATCCGGTTCCCTCGCAGGGGGAGGTGGTGCTCAGGGTCGGCCGATGCGGAATCTGCAGCAGCGACCTGCACATGACATCCGGCCACGGTGTCTCATTTCCCGTCGATACGATTCTCGGCCACGAGTATGCCGGCGAGGTGCTCGAGGTGGGGAAGGGGGTCACCACTCTGAAGGCGGGGGATCTCATTACCGCATTGCCGATGACGGGGTGCGGGGCGTGTCTCTCGTGCCTGCGCGGATTTCCGTTCGGATGCTCAGCGATGCAGCCGCTGATGAGCGGTTATGCGGAGTATGCGCTCGCATCGGCTCGTTTTGCGGTCAAGCTGCCCCGGTCATTATCTCTTGCGGACGGGGCCCTCATCGAGCCGTTGGCATCCTCACTCCATGGAGTCAATATGGCGGCGATAAAACCCGATTCTCGCGTCGTGGTGCTCGGGGTCGGCACGATCGGTCTCGGCGCCATCTATTGGGCGAAACGGGCAGGGGCGGCGCGGATCGTTGCCGTGGGCCGGTCGGAACGGCACAAAGAGCTGGCGATGCAAATGGGTGCCACGCATTTTCTCGTGCAGAGCGACACCTTGGCGCAAGCTGCGGCCGCCGTGCTCGGGCGCGCCCCCGAGATCGTCTTCGAATGCATCGGCGCGCCAGGAGCGCTGAGCATGGGGATCGATGTGGTGGCGCCGCACGGTACCGTCGTCGTGCTCGGCCTGTGTACCGTAACGGATTCGGTGACGCCCTGCTTTGCGGGATTCAAGAGCATCGTCATGAAATTCAGCGCCGCCTACGAGCTCCGCGATTTCGAAACGGCCGCGGACGCCATGGATGGCGGCGCGACCGAGCCGAGAGCGATGGTTACGGAGACGATTTCGCTGGCCGGTTTACCGGAGGTGTTCGAGCAGCTGCGCAACACCCCGAAAGGCTGCAAGATTCTGGTCGCACCGGCGTCGTAGCAGCGGCAACGATACGCTTGCGCACGGTTGCGCCGCGAACGTATCATGGGCGGCCGAATCAACATGTTGGCTTCCGTGCTGGGTGGGTAGATTATGGCTCCGGATTCCGACATTGTGGTCGTTGGCGGCGGCAGCAACAGCCTGACCACAGCCGCGTTTCTCGCCAAAGTCGGTAAGAGAGTACTCGTCCTCGAGAAGAATTCTGAGTGTGGGGGCGGCGTCATCTCCGTCCAGCCGGCACCCGGCTTCATAGGCGATCCTCACGCAACCGGCATGGTGACCTGCCTACCTAATCCTGTCATCGCAAACGACGAACTTGGACTGATGGAGAAGTTCGGACTTCAGTGGGTGTGGGCAGACGTCAGTTTTTCGACGGTCTTCGACGATGGATCGGGACTGCTGACTTACCAGGATGTGGATCGATCCTGCCGCAGCATCGCGCGCTTCTCGCCGCGCGACGCGGAGCGTTATCGCACGTTCGTCGCGGAGTGCGCCGGATATTTGCCATTGCTCGTCAGGGGCTTTTTCGCCCCGCCCCTGCCGTTCGGCGGATTCATTTCGTTGCTCGAGCAAAGTCCGCAGGGACGCCGGCTGGCGACCGCGATGCTCGAGAGCGCCTTCGATGTCGTGAATGACTTGTTCGAATCGCCCGAGCTCAAGATGCATCTCTTGAAGTGGGTCGCCGAGATGATGATCCACCCGGAGACCAAGGGCACGGGCATTGTTCCATTCTTGCTCATGGGCTTTGCCCACAGTTTCAAGATCGGAGCCGTCGTCGGCGGCAGCCGCAATCTGACGCGCGCCTTGGTGCGCTGTATCGAGCATCACGGCGGGACGGTACGCACGCAGGCAGAGGTGGTAAAGATCGAAATCACCTCCGGTCGGGCCACCGGAGTGACTCTCAAGGACGGCGAAACGATCCGAGCCAAGGAGGCGGTGGTCGCCAATATCCATCCCTGGGACCTCGGCAAATTTCTGACGGGTATCGACCCTGCCGTCATCGAGGCGGCGGGGCGGGTTCGGTTGAGTTCCCACGGCGCCGTGAATCAGCAGTATGCGCTCGCAGAGGCGCCCATCTGGAAGGCAGGGCCTGAATACGCCCCGTCGATGTTGGTCGAATGCTTGAAGCGCGACATGAACGCCATGCGCGCGAAGTTCGACGAATATCGATTCGGCAGGATGAGCCGCGATAACTTGAGTCCCCTGATCGCCATCCAGAGCAATCATGACCGCACCAGAGCCCCGCCCGGCAAGGCATCGATGTACTTGTATCACTTCGCGCCGCTGGAACTCGAGCGCGGTGGGCTCGCCGCCTGGGATGACGCAAAGGAGGAGACGGCGGATATGATATTCGACGAGTTCTGCCGCTACACGACCAACATGGATCGCTCGAAAATCATCGCGCGCCACGTCGAGACGCCCTTGGATCACCACCGCCATTCGGCGAGCATGCGAAATGGCGATATTTTCGGGATAGGCATGTTCACATCGCAATTCTTCGGCCGCCGACCTACGCCGGAACTGGCGCAGTATCGGGTACCGGGCCTCCAGGGGTTCTATCTGGCCGGGCCGTTCATGCATCCGGGCGGCACGGTGACGCTGGGTGGCCGTGCAACCGCGATGAAGATGCTCATGGATTGGAAGATGGATCTGAAAAAAGCATTTTCTGTGCTCTGAAGAGAGACCTCGAATGAAACTCCACAGTGGCGATGGCTCCGAACTCATGGTAGTCAATGCATTGAAGTCGGAGGGGAGCAACCTCGTTGTCGAGGGCACCCTCATGGGTGCGATGCCGATCCAGGCAGTATTGACGCCCGGCGAGCTACGCGCGGCGTTCAAGCTGCTCAATCTGAAGACTCTGGCATTCATCTTGGGAATGCTGTTTCGAAGGAGCACGAATGCCCGAGAGCAATGATCCCGGCCTGTCGTCGCTGATTCCGGCGATCCTCAAATCAATAGACCACAGCATGGGGACGGCTCTTGCGGCCGAAGTGACCACGGCGAACGGCAAGGTGCTGATCGACATGGTGCGCCGTCTGGTGCGTTGGTCCGTGGCGCAAATCGAGGAGCATCAGGCGCTCTATCAAGCGAGGATTGCCGCGGGCACGGAGCTGCTCGGGCATCACCCGGGGCCGCCGCCCGGGGAGCAGAATGGGCCCGCCGGGCTTTACACATCGCCCACCACGATCGAACGTCGCTACTTCGAGGAAGCCGGTTTGTTGGCTGCCGCTCTCAGGCAGGAGATCTGGGACGCTCACAGCGAGCCGGAACGGCGCACATTGCTTGCGGCGCGGATTCGCAAGCTGATCGAAGGCGAGGTCAAATTTCACGCGGCGCTCGATCCGGAAAGCACGGCGGACATCGCCTCTGCCTACCACGGTGGCAAGAGCGGCGATGAGAATCCGGTGCTCGACATGCCGTCGGTCACCGCGGATACCCTGACTGCGTACTTGAGGCTCTCGTTCCCGAAATATCCCGGGATCACGGCAAGCGGCGTTCAGACGCTCACTGGCGGGATGGGCAAAGACACCATCTTGTTCGAACTGGCAGGACATCCCCAGTACTCGGGCTCGCTGGTCATGCGCAAGGATCTACGGGTGTTGTCGCTCGACATATCCGCCGTCGATGAGTTCGCGCTGCTTCAGGCCGTACACGCCGCGGGCGTCCACGTGCCGGAGCCGCTTTGGGCAGAGCACGACCCCAGCCGTCTCGGCTCACGTTTTATCGTGGTGCGGCGCGCGCGAGGCAGCGTGGCCATTTCACAGCAAATCCCGGACGAGCGGACTCGCAGGCACTTTGCCGACAAGCTGGCCGAGGGTCTGGCGGCGATCCATAATCTACGCCTCCCTCAGCTCGAGCTTTACCAAAAAGTGTCCGGCAAGACGCTGACCCAATGCCTGCGCGAGCAGATCGATGGTTGGCGCAGCTACTGGACGCGCAAGCGGCTCGAGCCCAGTGTGAAGCTCGAGGCGTTGTTCGCCTGGCTCGATTCCCATCTACCGCCGGATCAGGGCATTGCCCCCACGTTGGTTCACGGCGACTACGGGTTCCATAACCTGATCATGGATGAAGGCGAGGTCACGGCGATTCTCGATTGGGAATTTGCCCACATGGGAGATCCGGCCGAGGATGTGAATTATTGTCGCCAGTTCATCGAGCGCTACGTGCCCTTCGACTATTTCCTCGCTCGCTACCTGGCGCACGGAGGCAGGCCTTACGATGAGGCGCGCGACCGGTTCTTCACCGTCTGGCGCAACGTTCGCAACGCCGTGGCGAGCATTGGCGCGCTGAACGCCTTCTACCGCGAGACACCGGGGAACATCAAAATGGCGACCGCGGGGCTCGCGTACAACCCGAGATTCGAGCTGGAGGCGTTGCGGTTGGTGGCGGCCGATCTCGACGGCGGCTCATAGTGCAGCGGCGCGTGCAATGACCGAGTCCGCCGCACCGCCCCTCAAGTACGAGGACGTCAACGCCGACTGGCTGACGCGGGCTCTGCGGGTCAAATGGCCCGGCGTTACGGTGACGGACGTGCGCAGGGGTCCTGTCTTCGGCTTCAAACAGAACAAGTTTCGAGTCCATGTGGACTATGACGAAGACGGCCGTGCGCTTGGATTGGCGCCGACCTTCATCGTCAAGGGCAACTTTCCGGGTGAAAACGATCCGTCCACCGGCTCGGCGTGGGCGATGATCAACGAGTTGCGCTCGCTCCGCGACCTCGTCCCGCTGGTCGCAGCACCCGCGATGCCTCAATGGCACTATATCGTCATCGATACCCACGCCGCCGCGATCGTCATGGAGGATCTCGCACCGCATCGAGCGACGTTCTTCGATGCTTTCAACACGCTCGACCTTGCGCAGGCGATGGCCTTCATGGATTCTTTTGCGCGACTGCACGCGAGTGCCTGGAATAGCGAGGCATTCCAGCAGGGCGGCACGATGGGGCCGGGCAGCTTCGCGGCGGACAACCGGAGGCTGGTCAACGATGTGTACTTCCCGACGTTTTTCAAGCCGGACAACTGGCGCTCCTACATAGAGCTGCCGCGCGGGCGCGCGCTGCCGAACCAATTCCAGAACTTGGAGCGCGCCGAGAGAGCCTGGTACAAGATGTGGGCGCTGCTGAAGCAGTCCGCCATGACCGTGATCCACGGCGACGAGCATCTGGGCAACCTGTATGTCACGGCGGACGGCACGCCCGGGGTCGTCGACTGGGTGGCACGGCCCGAGCATTGGCCAATCGGGATCGCATACTTCTTGCTATGCGCCCTGGATATCGTGGATCGACGGCGCTGGGAACGCGCGTTGCTGTCCCACTATTTGGCGAGACTCGAGGCGCATGGCGCGCGTGGAGCGCCGGCGCTGCGCGACGCGTGGTTCATGTATCGTTGTGCGACGTTCTATCCGGTCGTCACTTGGCTCAACAATAGCGCGGTCTGGCAACCCGAGGCCATCAACACAGCCAACGCGGTGCGCGCCTCCGTGGCTGCGCTCGACCATGACGCCTATGGCCTGTTGGGCGCTTGACCGAGCGAGGCCTTCGAGGGCGGGCTGCCGTCCCGCAATGGCCGGAAAAAAGCGCTGATATCGGCAATCAAGGCCGCAGGCTCCTCCATGGGCGCGAAGTGTCCGCCCGTAGGAAATACGCTCCAGCGCTTCAAGTTGTAGTACCGCTCGGCCCAGCGTTTGGGCTGCAAAACGACCTCGTTGAGAAATACCGCGACGCCGGTCGGGGCCTCCACCACGGGCATTCGATCATGGGCAGGTTGCCAGGGTCGATGCGCTGCTTCGTAATAGAAACGGGCCGACGTGCCGTAGCTTTGCGTCAACCAATAAATCATCACGGTCGTCAGCAAGTCGTCCTTGCTGAAGCGGCGCTCCACATCGCCGCCGCAGTCGCTCCAAGTACGCCGCTTCTCGAGGATCCACGAGCATAGGCCGATCGGTGAATCATTGAGCGCAAAAGCGGCAGTCTGCGGCTTGGTGCATTGCAGGGCGTAGTAGCCGGCTTCATTCAAGAAAAATTGCCGATTTCTGTCCGCCCAGCCCTTTTCTTCTTCGGCATAGTCTTCCGCAGGAACCGCGCCGCCCGAGAAAAAATCCAAAGGGGACATGAGCGTGATGTGAGTGCCGATCAAGCGATCGGCGTACTTGTGGCCCAACTGAGCGGACAGAAGGGCGCCCCAATCGCCGCCATGAGTCGCAAATCGTTGGTATCCCAAGCGATCCATGAGCTGCACCCAGAGGTCGGCGGTGCTCCAGAAATTGAGCCCCGGGGTCGTGAGTGGAGTCGAGAAACCGTAGCCGGGAAGCGAGGGAACGACCAGGTCGAATGAGTCTGCCGGGTCCAGCCCGTAAGACTCGGGGTCGGTCAAAGGACCGATGACCTTGTGAAAATCCCAAAACGTCCACGGCCACCCATGAGTGAGCATCAGCGGTATCGAGTTTGGTTGCTTGCCGCGTATGTGCTGGAAATGGATCGGCACGCCGTCGATGACAGTCCGATACTGAGGGACCGAGTTGATCGCGCGCTCGTGCCGCCGCCAATCGTAGTCCGCGAGCCAGTAACCGACGAGCTCGCGCAGGTACGCGCCGCTGGTACCGTAAGCCCATGATTCGTTCGCAAAATCCTGGACCCAGCGGGCATCGCCAAGGCGGCGGCGCAGGTCCGCCAGGGAATCCTCTGCAATCGCGACAGAGAAGGGCTCGATCATCGCGGAAATAACCTCGCTCTTGGCACTTCGTGCATAGGGTGATTGTATGCTAGTTATATAAATCAATCAGAGGAGCTCATGCCATGCGCAATCTCGAAGGTAAGGTCGCAATCATCGTGGGTGCAGCGACAGCCGGCAACCTGGGTCAAGGACTTGCGCGTCGCTTTGCAGCGGCCGGCGCCCGGGTGGTGGTCGCAGGGCGGCATCGGGCGCCGCTCGAACGACTCGCGGCGGACATCGCGGGGGAGTACCGAGTTTGCGATCTCCAAGTGAAAGAGGACATTGACGCCCTGGTCGGGTTCACGCGGGAGCGGTACGGGCGCGTCGACATCGGCATCAACTGCGTCGGGTGGGGTCTCATGAAGGCATTCGAGGAGACGACGGAGGAAGACCTGCAGCGCATGATGGACATTCAGTTCAAGGGTCCCTTTCAGCTCATGCAGGCTCTCGTCAAGGCGATGGGGCCGGGTGGCTCCATCATCATGATCTCGTCGGCGACCGCCACAATCATGCTCGAGCAGCATGCCGCGTACATGGGCACCAAGGCGGGGATCGACCACGTCGTGCGCTGCGTGGCCAATGAATACGGCGGCCGGGGAATACGCGCCAATTCGATTTCACCGGGCGTCATGAATACGCCGATGGCCGGCGATTCTTTGAAGATTCCGGAGGTGATGCGCGCGTTCGAGACGGGCTATCCCTTGGGCCGTATCGGCACGATCGACGACATTGCCGAGGCGGCTCTGTGGCTCGCGAGCGACACCTGCTTCATGACGGGTCAAAACTTGCAGGTCAACGGCGGACTAACGCTGCGCCGAAATCCGACCATGGCGGAGATGGGTGCGGCGTTTGCGGCCGCCACACAACACCTGCGCGGTTAGGGCGATCGCGGCGGCCGGGAGATGTAGCGCATAAGCGTTTGTTGAAGATGGCGAATTCGTACCTCCTGGTACCGCGACAGCAGGATGTCCTCCGCTGCGCCTGCGCGCAGCCCCTCCTGCAGATTGCGCAATCCCTCGGTGTCCTGGTCGTAAATTTGGCCCAGCCAAGGCGGAAATGCGCCGCAGTCCGTGTACGTGTCCTGCGGTCCGAGCTCGATGCGGCGCACCTCCGGCACCGCGGCATTACCCGCAGGTTTCGGACGAAAGATCATGAAGTCGAACACGGTGCTATGCGGATCATCGCGCATCGGCAGAAAGCGGTACAGATAGGGATAGCCGAGCGAGCGAAAAATGACGATGTTGGGAAAGATTGAATACTGCGCCGGATCCAGTGCCTCGGTGTCCGACAACCGGCTGTAATCGCGTTGATCGAGTTGGGACATCGCCGCACGGCTGAGATCCGCCATTGCAGTGCGGGCGCGGACTCCCTCGGGTAATCGAGGGACTTCAGCCCAACCGGTCACGGTGCGCATCATGGCTGCATAGATCGCCTGCTCGTCGAGCCGAACGGCATGCCGTTCGCTAGGGATGCCTGACGGCTCAAGGAAACGACTGATATTCTCGTTTCCCGGCCATACGTCATATTGGGTGCTCGAGTCGCCCGAGAACGGCGTCGCCTGCGAGTGCAGTTCGGCGACATGGAACGACTCGATGAATCCTTCGATGCAGGCCTTCCAGTTCGCATGAATCACTTTGCGAATGTTGATGGCGAGGTAAACGTCATCGCGGGGCCAGTCCGCAAAATGGGTCGGCAAATTGCCAAGGTAGGTTTGCAAAGGCGCCGCCTCGCGGTCGCGATTGATGAATACGAACCCGCCCCAGCACTCGACGCGCACTTCCAGCAAAGGCACATCATTGTTCTTGATCTGGGGAAAATCCCAGGCAGCCGGTACGCTCTTGAGGCTGCCGTCCAAGTTCCAGGTAAAGCCGTGATAAGGACAGCGAATCTGCGCCATGCTGGTATCCGAGGCGCACAGCCTCATTCCCCGATGGCGGCAGGTGTTGTAGAAGGCCTTGATGAGTGTCGGGGAGCTGCGCACGATGAAAAGGGAAGCCCCCGGGCTCTCGTAGACCAAGCAATCGCCGACCTCCGGAATTTGCTCCTCGCGGCACGCCAGCTGCCACACGCGAGACCACATCCGTGCCACTTCCAGGTCAAAAAAGGCCTTGTCGGTGTAACGAGCTCTCGGAACGCTCGGAACATCGATGTCGATCTGGGAATATTCGCGAAAAATGCCAGGGGCCGCGCGCACATCCTCGGAGACGATCTGCTGATACATGGGCAGGTCGCTGTTGCGGTATTCGGGGACGCCTTTTGGGGTCGGTTGCGTCATGCTGTCTCTGCCCTTGCGCGCCGTAATTCGGTATATTGTACGCTACCATATCCTTGAGAACACGCCGCGTGAATGAGCGAGCTTACGGTCCGATAAACCAGAATGCATTCATCGTATCCAGTATCGACGCGGGCATTGCCTATTGGACCCGAACGATGCAAGTGGGCCCCTTTTTCAAGTTCCCCAAGATCGTATTCGAAGCGGCCGATTATCGCGGTCGCGCCCACGTTCCGGAGTTCGATGCAGCCATCGCCTACTCAGGCGATCTGATGATCGAATTGATCGAGCCCAGGGGACCGTCGATCTTTCAGGAATTCTTGGATTCAGGGCGCACGGGAGTACATCATCTCGCCGCATTTGCCGATGATGCGCAGGCCGCTGCCGCGGCAATCGAGAGTCGGGGAGGGTGCCGTGTACAGGGCGGCCGCTTCGCCGACGGGTCATCGGTCGCTTATTTCGAGATGGGCGGCCCCGAGCCGTCGATATTGGAAATTGCCTGTCTCCGGCCGCCCGTGCTCGGTCTATTCGCGGCGATCAAGGCAGCCGGCGGCGCATGGGACGGCGCGACTCCAACCGTCTCCTTCTAGCAGTCAGTTCGAAACGCGGCTCTCCGATACGACCCGCCGCGATGCGCAAATGTCCTGCCAGCGCGTTGCCGTCGAGGGTTCCCTCAGGATCGAGCATCGGCGTGGATATGGCGCCGGGATGGACAGAATTGACGCGAATGCCTTTCACGCCATATTCGAGCGCGACGGATTTGGTTACACCCCGCACCGCCCACTTGCTCGCGTCATACCCCGCCATGCCTGCCGTGCCGCGCAGGCCATTGACGGACGAGATGTTGACGATCGCGCCGCCGCCTCGAGCCAGCATGAGCGGAAGCACCGCCTGCATGCCTAGAATGGGCCCGATGAGATTGACGGCGAGCACCAGCTCAAGGCGCTGGCGGGTCAGTTCCGAGAAGCCGTGATGATCGCTGACAGCGGCGTTGTTGATGAGAATATCGATCCAGCGAACGGGCGTGCCGTGGCTTCCCCCTGGCCGCGCGCCGCGCCCGTGACGATAGCCACCTTGCCGTCGAGTCTTTCCCATGTCGGCTCCTAGGCCGTCTCAACGTGGAGGCGGCGCAGCTTGAGCGTGGCGATACGCCACTTCCCATCCTCTCGCACGTAGGTCTCGTGGTACTGCCCAGAGCCGCGGAACACGCGAAAGGGTCCCCCGGCGGGCAGCACCAGGACATCGCTCATCGCCCACACCCCCGTGGCCGCGACCGGCGAGATGATTTCGATCTCCGGCATATGTCCATGATGAGCGCTGGTAACCGGGGTAAGAGCGTTGCGGACGTAGTCGAGAATCGCGGCACGGCCGGTGATCACGGGCTCGCTGGCATAAGCATCGTCGGATTTGGGCATTTCCAACGCACCGCGGACATCGAAGATGGCGTCTTGCGTGAAGAGTCCGGGGAAGTCATGCCAACTCTTGGTGTCCATGCAGCGGAAGTACGCGGCCTTCAGCTTGCGGATGTCCTCCAGGGCCAGAAGCTTTTCTATGTCTGTCATGGCAATCACCTCGCCCCACTCATGCTTCCGCGTGCGCCGGTCGAGGGAGCAGGGAGAATCGGTAGCGACCGAGCAGAATGATGGACAGGCCGCCTATGCTGCAAAGCGCTGCCGAGATTTGAAAAATCGGCACGTACGATTTCAATCGATCGAATGCCATACCATATAAATACGCGCCCGAGGACGCGCCCAGCGCAAAGATTCCCATCAGCGCGCCATAGACGGTGCCGAGGGCTCTGATCCCGAAATACTTCTTTGCGAGGAAAGGAATGATGTCGCCTTCGGCGCCACCGGCGAGGCCGATGAGGAGTGCGGCGACCGGCAGCAGGCCGCGCGCGTGCTGGACGTCGCCGGTGAGCAACCAGAATCCTGCGGCGGCCAGCAGAAACGCGCCGCAGGCGACCAGAGGCCCGAACAGGACATCGAGCATCAAACCCGCTCCCAGGCGCGAAGCCAGGATCCCAAAGCCCATGAATCCGACGGATTGCGCTGCAATGGCAGAAGTCACACCCCGATCGGTCGCATAGGCGTCCAGATGAATCAGCGCGCCCGCCGTCGTGCCGCCGACCAGGGCCGCAACGATGCCGATCAGCCAAAAGCGATAATCTCGAACGGCGTGGCCGAAGGCAATCCCCTCGTTGGGGTCGAAGCCGCTGTCGGGCGCGGCGTGGACATCCTGCATCGCCATCGGCTGGCGGAAAACAATCCAGTGGGCCACCAGCCCCATCACGAGGCAAGCGCCGCCGAGGCAAGCATAGGCCTCGCGCCAGTCGGTGAGCGCTATCAACTTGTTCACGACGATGGGCATGACGGTTACGCCAACGCCCACACCCATCATAGAAACTCCGAGCGCCGTCCCGAGCCGACGCTGAAAGGCCCGGGAGATGACGGCAATGTAGCCGGCGGGGGTGGTCGCGGCGCCCAAAATGCCCGTGAGTAAACCGCAGCCGACGATGTATGCCCGATTGGGCGGCGACAGCGAGAGTGCGAACAGTCCGAGGGAGAAAGCCGCGATGGAGCACGCGATGACCTTTTTCCATCCCGTCCGGTCTGCGATGTGGCCGAGGAAAGGCGCGCCGATCGAGACACCCGCCACGCCGAACGTCGGCAGTGCCGCCACATCGGCGCGGCTCCAATGGAAGGAAGCCGCCATGGGCTTCAAAAATATGCCGGCGGAGCCAAGAAATACGGCACTGAACCCGCAGACGAGGCCCAAGGCCGCTCCAAGCACCAGGAGCACCTTGTGAAAGGATCCGCCGATGCGATTTTCGATGGGGACTCCATGCAAGCGATGAATTGACGCAGTTGCAACGGCACTGTACCGTACGCTAGAGATCCAATCGAAAATATTTTCTATCGTGGGCCATCGCCGCGAGCCGGAGCGCGACCCGCTGGATTACCCGGCCCCTACAAGGCACCAAACGGAGAAGCGCAATGGAACTTGGGCTCAAGGGTAAAAAGGTCATATTGACCGGCGGCAGCAGAGGGATCGGACGCGCGACATTGGAGCTCTTCGCCCAGGAAGGTGCCCATGTCGGTTTCTTTTCTCGCGACCCGGCCCAGGTCGCGGATGCGGCCGCATCGCTCAAAGCCAGGGACGTGAAGGTAGTGGCTCAGGCGCTCGACATGAGCGATTCTGCCGCCTACAAGCGGTGGCTGATCGGGACAGCGGAGGCGCTCGGCGGCGTCGATATTTTCGTTCACAACGCAAGTGCGGCCGGTGGTTTTGGTCCCGAAGAGCATTGGTACAAATGCTTTGAGATCGATCTGATGGGCGCGGTGCGCGGATGCGAAGCGCTGGAACCGTTTCTCGAGAAGTCCTCCACACCGTCGATCGTGATGCTCGCGAGCACGGCGGCCACCGAGACCTTCCTCGTGCCTCAGGCTTTCAACGCGATCAAAGCGGCCATGGTCACCTATGCGAAGCAGCTCGGTCAGTTTTGGGCCCCGAAGAGAATACGGGTCAACTGTGTATCGCCGGGACCCACGTATTTCGAAGGTGGGAATTGGAATTTGGTGGAAACGCATATGAAGCCGCTGTTCGATCAGGTCAGCTCACAACTGCCGTATGGCCGCTTCGGCAAACCCGACGAAATAGCCAAGGCGATCGTGTTTCTCGCGAGCCCCGCGTCCGGTTACACGACCGGCACGAATCTCATCGTCGACGGCGGCTTTACCAAACGCGTGCAGTACTGAGGCACATGCGGGATCTTGTCAAAATCGAGCGGCCGAGCGAGGGTGTCGCGCTGATCACGCTCACGGACGTGGCGCCTCAGCACAATCTGACCTGCAAGGGGGTCAGCCAGCTCGCAGATGCGCTGGAGGAAGCACGCAAGGGGGGCGCACGCATTTCGGTGCTTGCCTCCGGGGTCCCGGGCCATTGGTTCGAGCACGCGTATCTCGACGACATTCGCAATCTCGTCGGCGGGCGGGCGGCCAGCGGCGATCCCACGGGCTGGTTTCGATCGCTGAACGAGATCAGCCGCCAAAACGTGGTGACCATCGCCGCGATTTCGGGCGATACCTCCGGCGGAGGCTGCGAGCTGGGCTGGGGGTGCGATCTTCGGGTGGCGGAGCAGGGCGTGCGCTTCAGTCAGCCCGAGGTCATCATCGGTTGTGGAACCGGCATCGGCGGTACGTGCCGGCTCACTCGTCTGATCGGCCGTACCATGGCCGCCGAGATGGTCTTGACGGGCGAGCCCCTGACCGCCGAGCGATTGTACGAGCTCGGCGGGTTGAATCGACTGGTGCCGAAGGGTACCGCGGTCCGCGTTGCGCTCGAAATGGCAGCCCGCATGGCCGCCCATCCACCGGTCGCGCTGGCAGGCATGAAACGCATGCTGTCGGAGGATGAAGACCTGCATTTGACCGCTGCTTTGGAGAATGACCAGAAGATAAGCCAGGCGCTATTCGCCGACCCCATCACGGTCAGGAACATGGAGTCTTTCCAGAACCGCTTCAATGCGGGCGAAACGCTGAGCGAGGTTTATTGGCGGTCGAGCTCGCCGTCAAAACGTTAACTTGCCGACATGCATAAACCAGGCGATGTCAACCACGACACCACCTCGGCCGAGAACCGCGTGCTTCACTCGCAGAAGCGCTACACGCTTCCCTCCGGCGCGCGCGAGATCATCCTGGTACGGCACGGGGCCTCCGCCAGCGACTTCGCAGCAAGGCTGGCGTTTGGTGATCTGACTTTGGCGGATCCGCCGCTATCGCCGGCAGGGCGCGCGCAGGCCGAAGCCGTCGCGGAGAGGCTGAAGCGCGAGCCCATTACCTGTATCTTTGTCACGCCGCTGCAACGCACTCAGCAGACCGCCGCGCCGCTTGCGGATCTCACCGGCATTGCGCCGGTCGTGATACCCGATTTGCGCGAAGCGCACATGGGAGATTGGGAGCACGAGTTCTATGCCCGCGCGGCAGCGCAGGATCCCCTGCTGAAGCGTATGCTGATCGAGGAGAGCTGGGAAGTCATCCCCAACGCCGAGCGCATGGACAACTTCTCGGCCCGGGTGCGAGCGGGGGTTGGGAAGATCGTAGATGCATTGGCAGAGGGTTCCGCGGCGGTCGCCTTCGTCCATGGCGGCACCATCGGCGAGCTGTGCCGGCAAGCGACGGGAAGCCGCGCGTTCGCGTTCTTCGCTCCGGAAAATACGTCGATTTCGCGGCTGGTGATCCACCAAAACGGCCGCTGGGGTCTGCGCACCTACAACGATGTGTCGCACCTAATCTCGTGAATTTTCCCCACCTACCGGAAGGTTACATCGATGTCTGACTTACCGACGCAGATTACGGCGGCCTACGAGTTGGATAGCCGGCGCAAGGCGGAGAAGGTTTTCAATGCCGCTGAGCTGCCGCGTTCTTATGAGGCCATTACGAACGAGTGGCTGAGCGATGTTCTCTGCAAGGATCATCCCGGGGCCGCGGTCGTCGGATTCAAGCTCGACGTGCCGGACAATGGCTCCGCGAACCGACAAAAGATCGCCGTGCAATACAACGAGGTGGGGCGCCGGGCGAAGCTGCCGACGCAATTGTTTTGCAAGGCAAGCCACGACCTGGTCAATCGCTTGGTGCTCGGGACGTCCGGAGGCGCGCACGCCGAAGTGACCTTTTACAACCGGCTGCGTCCACTGCTGCAGATCGAGGCACCGTCGTGTTTCTACGCAAAGTACGATCCGCAGACGTTCAACTCGATCATCGTGCTCGAGGACATCAGCGGGACAGTGCAGGAGTTTTGCTCACATCACACACAGATGCCCCGCCCTCGAGCAGAAAGCCAGCTGCGACTGCTCGCCGAGCTCCACGCCAAGTGCTATCGAGATCCGGATCTCAAATCCGCTTTGCGCGAGCTCGTCACCTGGCCGCAGTTCTTTCAGAATACGCTGGCCTTCGGCATAAAGGACGGCTCGAATCAGGGATTTCTGGCTGCCAAGGAGGTCATTTCGCCGCAGCTGTATCGGCGTTTCGAGGATATCTGGCCGAAGACTCTGAGCTCGGTCGAGCGCCACGATCACTTGCCGCATACGCTGTCCCACGGAGACGTGCATTTGAAGAACTGGTATGTGTCCGGGAGCGGTGAGATGGGGCTTGGCGACTGGCAGTGTGCGACGCGCGGTCATTGGGGGCGAGACTTGGCCTACACCATTACCACGGCGCTGACCGTGGAAGATCGGCGCGCTTGGGAGAAGGAGCTGATACAGTTCTATTTGAACGAGATGCGCGCCGCCGGCGGGATGAGCGTCGACTTTGCCGAAGCGTGGCTCCACTACCGGCAGCAATTGATGTCGGTGTTGACCTGGTGGACGATCACTTTGACGCCTCCAAAAGGCTTGCCGGACATGCAGCCGCGCGACATCACCTTGGAATTCATTCGGCGCATTACCACGGCCATGGATGACGTCGATACGCTCGGCAGTTTGCAGTGACTCATCGCCAATCGGCGTACATCGCCTCCGGGCGAGAGCAAGAGCTGTTCACGGCGGCATGGCGCAGCGGACTCCCCGTTTTGCTCAAGGGGCCGACGGGCTGCGGCAAGACTCGCTTCATCCAGAGCATGGCACACGCGCTGCAGCGCCCTTTGATCACGGTCGCATGCCACGAGGATCTCACGGCGGGCGATCTCGTCGGCCGTTTCCTATTGGAGAGCTCGGGAACAAAATGGCAGGACGGCCCTTTGACCCGCGCTGTTCGCGAAGGGGCGATTTGCTATCTCGACGAAATCGTCGAAGCCCGGGCGGACACAACCGTCGTCATCCATCCACTCGCGGACCATCGCCGCGAGCTGAATATCGACCGGCTCGGCGAACGTCTGTTGGCGCCCCCCGAGTTCATGTTGGTCCTGTCATACAATCCCGGCTACCAAAGCGTGCTGAAGGATCTCAAGCCCTCGACCCGCCAGCGGATGGTGGCCATCGAATTGTCATACCCGATTCCGGAGATCGAGATGCGGATATTGCAAAATGAATCCGGCATCGACGCCGACACCGCCGATCGGCTGGTGCGCCTGGGGCAGGCCATCCGCAAACTCGATCATGAAGGTTTGCCGGAAGTGGCCTCGACCCGTGCGCTGGTCTCTACGGCCATGCTCTTCAAATCCGGCTTGTCTTTGCGGGAGGCGTCGGAAGCCGCTATTGCACGCGCTCTGACCGACGATTCGATCGCTACCAGCCAGCTGCTGGAAGTGGTGCAAGCCTATGTGGCATGACCGGGGTGTCCGAGCTGCAGCTCTATAATCTCTTGGCCGGCGCAGTCGCCGGTCGAAAAGTGTCGGTGCACGCGGCCGCGGAGACGGAGCCATTCGCCTATAGTGATCAGCAGGCGATATTCATCCCGCGACGCCTGTCGGCCGATCCCCTCGATGCAAGAAATGCCGTGCTCGGCCAGTCGCTGCTGCTCTCCGCGGGGTCGCTCGATACCGCATTGATGCGCGGTTTGATCGGCCGGCGCGCGGCCGCCCGCCGCTATGCGTGGCTCGAGATCCTGCGCGCCATCGACGACCGGCATCCACAATTGCCGCCGGCGTTTCTCGGCCAGCGGTCGCTGCGCGGCCGGCTGCCGTTCACCCGAACCGCAGCAGAATCGCTGGCGCTCGCGCTGCAGAAGTCGGCGCCGATCGGCGAGATTCCGGAATTCATCGGCTCCGTGCGCCCGCTCGCGGTCCTGCGCAGGGCACTGGCGCTCGAAGGGCTGTCCGCGTTGACCGGCAAACGCGAAAACCGCTCATCTAGAAGGCAGGCTCATGATCCGACAGATGACGAGGAGACCGAGAGCAGCTTGATTCTGAAGTTGTTTGAAAGCTCGGTTGCCGGCGGTGGCCCGCTGTCCGAGTGGCTCAAAAAGCTCCTGGGAATGCAGCGCGGGGCGGCCAGCCGCAAGGCAGGCGCCGGCGATGGCGGCGGGGGCGAGGCGCCGGTAGCGCGGGTCGAGCGGGCCTGGCGGCGCGGCGTACATGCCATTGCGGGCAAGCCGGCCGGGATGCCGGATGAATTCAACTACCATGCAGCAGCGTCTCAATTTTCATATCCCGAATGGGACGTGACGCGTCAGCGTTATCGCAACGATTGGGTTCAGGTAACCGAAGTGGATCCACAACGTTTGGATGGTCCGTGCGATGTCAGCACCGTGCTCGCTCCCCCGAGCCGCGAGCTGCAGCGTCAGCTGAACGGCTTAGGCCTGGACTTCGAGATGAATCGAGCACAGCGAGAGGGGAGCGAGCTCGATATGGGACGATTGATCGAACGGGCCATCGAAATGCGCATCGGCGTCTCCGGGTCGAGCGATAAGGTGTACCGCGCTAGCCGCAAAACGCGGCGCGACCTGGGTGTCGTCGTGCTGGCGGACACGTCGGGATCCACGCAAGAAGCCAACGCCGGGGGGGAATCATTGTTTCATCAGCATCTGCGTGCCGCATACCAGCTGATGCGGACCTTCGATCGGCTTGGGGATCGAATCGCCGCGTACGGCTTTCAGTCGTGGGGCCGGCGGATGGTCCACTTCTCGCGGCTCAAAGGGCACGACGAGGCGTGGAGCCAGGCCGTCGCGGTGCGATTTGCGCACCTGGAACCCGTCGGCTACACGCGCACAGGCGCCGCCATTCGACATGCGCACCGAGTGTTGCGAACCGCGGTGCGGTTGCCGAACCGGCTGTTGATCTTGATCACTGACGGCTTTTCCTACGATCAAGATTATGAAGAGCGCTATGCCGAGGCGGATGCGCGGATGGCGCTATCCGAGGCGAGCGCCGCCGGAACCGCTTGTGTCGTGGTATGCATCGGAGGTGCGCAGACCGCGGACAAGCTGGCGTCGGTCTTCGGGCAGTCAAATCTCCTGATAGTCGACGACGGGCGGCAAATCCAGGGTCGAATCGGGCGCGTCTGCGCGCGCGCGTTGGCCGCCGTGTCTCACCGCGTACTTAGACGAGATCCCTCCCTAGCTCACTGATAGGGGTCCACGCCGTGGATGCCTTGAGCGGCTCGCACCTCGGCCGGTAGACGCGGATCATCGGGTCGGACGAAGATCTTTCCGCCGCGCTGTGGAATCGGGACCCACTCTTGGCTCGGACAGGCGTAATCGGTTCCCTCGCCGCAGATGGACGTGCGCATGTACGAGGGGTAGGCGGGAAAGGTATCGGAATGGATTGCAAAGAGGTTATAAGGCAGGAAGTAAGCGATCAGGAAGAAGGGCTGGGCAAATCCGGCGATCGCCAGAAAGGTCAGGGCTCGCTGTCGCGGCTTCGGAAGCTTGAGGCGATCGATGCCCCGTTCGACGAAAAGGCGGCCCTTATCGTCCTTGAAGTATCTCAAGCACACCCATCCGGTGTTCAATACCCCGATGATCGGCGCCTCATACAGCGGCCATTGATAGACTTGCCCCGGGAACAGCGTCAACGACCGGATCACTCCGGGATACGCCGACATGCCGGCCCGCAGGATTGCGACCTCGACGATCAAGTCGATGAGCGACATGACAAGGAACACCGCGAAGATCCGCCAGGCCAATCCAAGTTCCGGCCGGCGATTCTGCAGGAAACGCAGAATACCGCAGCCGGCCATTGCATTGATCAACGAGAAAGTCAGATAAAAGCCGCCCATCATCAGCAGCGGCTCGGGAAAGTTCTGATGGTTTGGATAGCCGAAACCCGGGATGTAGTTGGCCCAGCTCCCCATGTTCAGCGCGTAACCGTTGTACATGAACGAGAAGTTCACGTAGTTGTCGCAAGGGTCCGCCCACCACAAACACAGAAAGTTGAGCGCAAGCAGGCCATCCAAGGTGATATCTCGCGTCTTGATGAGCGGCCGCAGAATGAGCTTCCAGGCCAGGATTGCGGAGGCGATGACCGCCACCGCCTCGGTGGCATGAACACCGATGGCGACCTTGAGCGGCAAGGGGTCGGTTCCCACTGGGGCCGGGTGGAAATCGGGCGACAAGACCCATGAAATCACCACGTAGGCGGCGAGCAGGAGAAAAGCGCTGCCGACAACCGCCCAGGCCACGACAGGCTCAATACCGCGGGTTGCCGCACTGCTGAGAACGCTCGGACGGCGCACCTCGGCGCCGCGTATCGGATGGGTGGTGCTCATCGAGGACTCCTTGAGGCCGTGCCGCGCTGGCGGCCCAGACGGGGGCGCCATGCCGCTAGGATAACTATACGCTAGCTAACTAGCTAGGACTCGCGAGAGGTTCCGGCAACCCCCGAAACCGTTCAGCTAGTCGGCCCCGATCACTCCGGGTACCGTGCGCTCCAAATTACCGAATCCTTTTACCGAATCGTTGAGAATGAAATGGGCAGACTGCTCCAACAGCGTGAGCGGCGGGTTTCCTGCCGGGTACACGCCGAGGTAGATGTCATTCGGCGTCGTGAAGGAGAGGTATGCGGTCGACGCAATGCGGGTGGTGCGAACGTCGAGCGTGCCTTTTTCGTAGCGGATCGAAAAGCCGTAGTTCTTGGCCGCATCGCCAGCATCGTCGATGCGCCATCCGTAGCTCAGCTCGCCTTGGTACAACTTATCTCCGTCGTAGACCACCGACTCGCAGAAAACGGGTGTCTCCTGACCGCGCAGCATCGCGTCGTAGGCGAGAAAGCTAAGCCCGTTGTCGAAATATCCCTGCAGCCATTGGTGACTGCGGAGCGACTTCGTGTCCCGCGGACCCATGCTGTGGTCGCGGTTGCCTTTGCCGTCGTAGGCGAAGTTCTGCGCCCCGATCTGGATCGTGCCGCGGACTTGGCCGATTTGCTCGATGTGGCCGGTACCCAGGAACTGCTGCTTGGACCCTACCTTGTGGAGGTCCCAGATATCCGCGCTCGACTCGAACATCAAATCGAATTTGACCTTCTCGCTCGAGCCGCTGCCGAGCAAGCCTTCGCGCAATGTCGTGGAGGGCACCCGTCTTGCCGCCCCGTCGAAATGGTAGCTGAGCCGTCTGCCTGGTTCGATGATTCTGATGGCGTAATTGGCGCCGCCCGGTCCATCATCGCCGCTGCGTGCGTTGCCGTAAGCGCGATGGGCGACAACCGATCCATCGGGCATGTTCAATACGATGGTCTCGCGCCAGAGACTCAAGTTCTTGCGCCAGCGCCCCAGGTGCAGCCACATTCCGATGCCCGATGCAGGATCAAAGCTCGCCAGGCAGAAGTTCTCGCTCCAGTGTGCAATCTCCGGGTAGGGCGGCCGCAGTTGTCTTTCTTGCTCAATCAAATTCACGTAACGTCTCCTTGGCGCGCGGGGAGCGGAAGAGGCACTCAGTGCGCCCGCGTCAAATGGGGCGAGCGGTGGCGCTCGACGTATCCGACGCACACAAGACTGACGAGACACAGAGCGCCGACCATCCAACCCACGGGCGTGTAATCCTCACCTCGAATCAACTGGCCCGCCAACAACGGACCCAGGGCTGCTCCGATGCTCGACATGGTGCCGCCCAGCACGGATGCCCGGCCCGACTCGTCGATCCGTGCGAGAAGGCCGAGAATCAGCGGCAAAATGAAGTTCCAATAGAAGCCCCCGACGGCGCAGCCTGCGACGTACCACCCCAAGGACCTTGGCGAATAGAGTGCATACAGGCCACCGCACAGCAACAAGAATGCCACCGCGATCGCCGCAGTTCGCGGCATTCGCTGAGGTGCAACCGCCGCTGATAAGCTGCCGAGAACGCCCATCAGTGCAAACACCGACATGGCATTGGCAACTCCGCTCACGGTAAAGCCGTGAGATACGCCCAGAGTTTGAAGAAATGTCCACACTCCGCCCTGACCCATAAAGGCGAACGCGATGGCGGACAATCCCAGCAGTGCGAGGGGGGCGGGCCAACCTTGGGGCTTCGACTCGAGGGCGCGGCCGGGCGCGTCGGCCGGTCGACGATTGAGCAGCAAGACCGAGGCGGCTGCCGCGGCGAGACACGCGTAGAACGCAAATACGCTGTGCACGACTCCCTGGAAGATCTGCGTCGGGACCGCTACCCGGCCAGCCGCGCGGGATTCGATCAGGTAGGCGACGCTTTGGAAGCCCACGATCATCACTAAGGACATCGCGCCCGTGAATATTCCGAAGTTGCGGGTGGGCGTGCGAGACATGGCACATGCCTTGAGCCCGAACCCAAAGCCGATCCCGGCCCCGACACCGGCAATCAGCCGCAGCGCCATGAATGCAAGAGTCACGCTCATTCCGAGCGCCAAGAGATTTGTCGCGCAAATCAGCCCGCACGCGATGAATACCCACTTCCTGAGGTCGGCTATCGTTTTGTTGCTCGTAAAAAGACTACCTGAGAGAAAGCCCGCGAGCTCGACCGATGCCAGCCGGCTGATTGCAGCGGCATCGAGCGCATATCCGCGCGCCAACGCTCCGAGAATGGATGGCATCCAAAGCAGCGCAACCATCATAGTGAGGCCGATCACCATGCATGCGTAAACGAAGCGTTGCGGAGCGCGAGCCTCGGATTGCATAAGCGTTCCCCCCTTGATTGAGCCCACGCCCGCGCCAGGCGCGGGCGTCGCACTCAGGGATCGAGCCAGGTATTTCTGTCGATGCCTGCATTCGCCCGGGCGTATCCGACGATCTGTTGGATCTTCGGGCCGAGCTCAGTCGGGTCCTTCGTTGCCACGGTCTGCGGGCCATGCTGCCAGCTTTCGAGCACGGCATAGCCGTAGCCCCAGGCCTCGAACACCCGGCCGCTGATCTCTCTCGATTCGGAGCTCGCAAGCCAAGCGACAAGTGCTGCAATCCACTCCGGATTGCGGCGCTCGATCTGCTCCTCCGTATAGTCCCGCAGCCCTTCCGTCATCCGCGTATTCGCGCGAGGCGCAATCGCGTTGACCGTGACACCGATGCGCTGAAGCTCGCGCGCCGCGACTTGGGAAAGTGTGGCGATTCCGCCTTTGGCGGCAGCATAGTTCGCCTGGCCGACATTGGCGAACAGCGCGGAGTGCGAGGTCGTGTTGATGATTCGCCCATCGACCGGCTTGCCGGCCTTCGATTGGCGGCGCCAATAGTTTGCGGCATGGTGCATGGGCGCGAACGTTCCCTTGAGGTGCACCCGTATGACAGCGTCCCACTCCTGCTCCGTCATGTTTACCAGCATGCGGTCACGAAGGATTCCGGCATTGTTTATCAGAATATCGAGGCCGCCGAACGTCTCAATCGCCTGCTGGATCATCTCCTGCGCGCCATTCCAATCGGCGACATCTGAGGTATTCATAGCGGCCTGGCCGCCGCCGCTCTCGATCGCGGAAACTACTTCCTGCGCGGGCGACTGGTCGGCGCCATCGCCTGAGGCAGACGACCCGAGGTCATTGACGAGCACCTTTGCTCCATGCTTCGCGAGCATCAGTGCATAAGCGCGTCCGAGCCCTCTTCCCGCCCCCGTGATGATTGCAACGCGACCATTGAGAAGACTCATTGAACTCTCCATGCACCGACGAAGCCGGCTCAAGCGGCAGCCGCGAGGCATATCAATATACTAGTGTACTGTTTCCTATTGCAAAGGTCGTCGGTGGACAGGTCGTTACCTCGCCGATCGTGAAAGCGCTCCAGCGACGACGGCCAGTCGGAGGCTGGTCGCAGTTTCGTGAGCGAATTCAGTTGTGAGATGATTGACCCGGTTTCCCGATTGCTAACAAAAACTCTAGAGAAATCGGCTACTTAAGGCGCCCTAAATAATGGAATGTCCGCCGTCGACAACCAGCGCATGGCCCACCATGTTGGATGCCTCATCGGAACAGAGGTAGAGGACCGCGTTTGCCTGTTCTTCCGGCTCGGCGATTCGACCAATCGGCAGCGCTGCGGCAACGTCTTCGACGGTGACGCCATCGGTATCCTCGATCGCCGCCAAAGCCATTGGGGTGCGCGTGTACCCTGGACACACGCAGTTGATGCGAATGCCGCGCTTCGCATAATCGACGGCGCCGGATTTCGTCAGGCCAATAACGGCATGTTTGGATGCCACATAGGGCGCCGAGCCCGGAACCGTTACCAGGCCCGCGCCGGACGCTACATTGACGATGGCTCCGCCGCTGCGGAGCATGGCGTCAATCTCGTATTTCATGCATATCCATACTCCCAGGGTGTTAATTGCCATGACCCGCTCAAATTCATCCTGAGTATGTTCCGCGAACGGTTTGATCGAGCTTCTGATCCCCGCGCAGTTCGCCGCAAAATCAAGCTTCCCGTACTCATCAAGAGTCCTGGTCACGAAGCGCGAGACCTCGTCGGCCTGCGTCACGTCGACCCGGGAAGTGATGACCTTCGCCCCAAAAGCGCGCGCAGCCGCCGCCGTTCTTTCGATGCCGGTCTCGTTGATGTCGGCGAGAGCGAGTCGCGCGCCTGCACGCGCGAATGCCAAGGCGACCGCTGCGCCAATTCCGCTGCCCGCACCGGTTACGAGGGCGATCCTGTCATTGAATTGAAATGGCATTTGGTCGCTCCTCACTATCAAGTTATGATCGTTGTCCCGCGACGAGACCACCGTCGGCGATCCGTTGATGGATATTCTCGATAGGATGCTTCATGGACCTAGGAATCGCCGGAAAAGTAGCGTTGGTGCTTGGCGGGAGCCAGGGCATCGGTCGAGCGGTGGCGCGCGAGCTTTCACGGGAGGGCTGCGCAGTCGCCGTGGTCGCGCGTGGCCAGCCGGGGATCGATGCAGTAATCCAAGAGTTGGCTGCCGCAGGCGGTGAGGCGCAGGGGATAGCCGCCGACATGACGGACTTGAATGCGTATGCAAGGATCATCGATACGATGAAAAGCGGCATAGGCGCGCCCGATATCGTGGTGTTCTTGCCACCCAATCCAGGACCGGGTGCGTTCCTCGAACTTACCGAAGAGGACCTTGCCAAGGGGTATCGCGATCTAGTGTTGTGTTTCGGGCGTTTGGTGCATGTGTGTTTGCCGCATATGAAACAGCGGCGGTGGGGCCGTTTCGTGACGGCGGGTGCCGGAGCGAGTAAGGAGCCGATGCGCGGCCAGCTCGGTTTCGAGTACGCGATTGCAAACATCAACCGGATGGCAGCAGTGCGACTGTGCAAGCAAATCGCGGTGGAGGTCGCACCATTCGGCATCACCGTAAACACGATCGCCACCGGACCGATCGATACGGGTCTGTTCACGAAATTCTTCTCCGAAAGGGCGGCCGAGACGGGCGTCTCCGCCGATGAGTTCATCGGCAATATTGTCGCGAAGATACCGGTGGGGCGCATGGGAACGCCCGAAGAGATGGCGGGCCTGTGTCTCTATCTGTGCTCGAACCGCGCCGGTTTCACCACGGGGGAGAACATCCTGTGCGACGGCGGTCTCATGAACACTCCGATGTGAGTCGCCCAATCTGCGCAGAATGGAAATTCCTGTCGAAAACGGTCGCTCAGTCACCAAGTCTATTTTGGCGGCGCTGACGAATGCTCCATTATCACAAACCATCCCTTCGGCGTGCGTTGCCAGACATCCGTGGCGCGAGTCAGAAACGAGAACGATTTTCCAGAAGTCAAAGTACCGCTGACCTCACAGATATAACGGCTATACGCGTGATTGTGATCGACGACCACGTCGACATCCCAAAGCTTATAGTTGATCGGACCCACGGTTGATTTGAGTTGCTGTTCAACTTTCTTGTACAGCATGTCGAAGCCCGTCTCCCTTCCCTCAAACGCATTGCGCGCCGACGCGGTGTTCGGCTCGTGCGTCAACTGGTTGAAGCCCGTCGCGTCGCTGGACGCGGAGGGGAACATGTCGTACACGACCAGCGTATCCCCAGGCATGTAAATGGATTGAGCGGCCGGAAGGTCCCTTCGTTGGAAGTCCCGGTACGCCTCTTCGATCTTGGTCTTGATGAGCGCAGCATCGTCTTGGGTCGCAGGTGCCGATGTAGAACTCGCCATAAAAAACAGGGCAGATGCCACCGATATTCGAAACAAATATCTCACGTTGTGCTTACCTCAATGACGGATCTTGCCGGGAGACCGCACCATCTCCTCAGGGAACAGCTTCGAGCTCGACGGGAACTCCGTTCAATATCGTGCTTGCGGACGGAACATCAAGCTGAGATTCATCAATGATGGAATTGGCGTTGGCACCGGGATGGGCGTTGGCCACCCGTAACTGCGTGTCCGCCACCGCATGACCCCAGCCATGCGGCAGGCTGACGACCCCCGGCATGATCTCATCGGTTACCTTGATTGGCACCTCGATCGCTGCGATATGAGTCGAGAGCCGTGCCCGGGATCCTGTCGCGATCCCCAGCCGCTCGGCATCGACTGGATTGACGAGCAGCGTGCAGCGGTCCTTGCCCTTGGTGAGCAGGTGAATATTGTGCATCCAGGCGTTCTTGGAGCGTATGTCGCGGCGCCCAATCATCACCAGCGATCCCGGCCTCTGCAATTCGGCAAGAGCCGCCTGCATGCGGGGGACTTCGGTGACCAGCTGGGGCGGCGCCAGATCCACCCTCTTGTCGGGGGTTGCGAGAACCCGCGTCAACATGCCCGCATCGAGCGGGCCGAGATCGAGTCCGTGCGGATAGGCCTTCACCTTTTCCAGGGTCAAGCCGTCCGGCACCGCGCCGAACGCGTCGCCAAGGGGACCGCCGCGAATCAATATGTCGAAAATGCGATCCGGGCCGGGCTCATCGCCGATCAACCGGCGGGCTTCCTCGAGCGGGACGTTGCGCGCTTCGGGCCGGCCTTCGGCGAGCGCCCGGCTCAGGAGCTCGCGGACATAAGTCTCCTCGATATCGGCAACCGTCACCCCTTTGAGCCGTGCGGCGAGTCCTGCAAAGATCTGCCAATCGTGCGGCGTGTCCGCTTCGGGAGCGAAGATCGGAGGAGACCATTTCACGAATTTGCGAATCGACTCGTACGCTGTGACAGCCGCGAAATCCGAATGCTCCACATAAGAGGGCCCGGGGATGATGATGTCCGCGTGGCGCGTGGTCTCGTTCACGTAAATGTCCAGCGACAGCATGAACTCTAGGCCCTCGAAGGCGCGCTGCAGTTTGGCTGCGTTGGGATTGGATAGCACAATATTGCCGGCTTGCGTGATGAAGCCGCGCACTTGCCCCTCGCCCGGCGTAAGCATCTCGTCGGCAAGCGCGGCGGTCGGCAGCATGCCGATTGCCTCGGGCAGCTTGTTGACGCGTGAATGCCAGCGGCCGACGGGAAAGGCGCCGTTCTTGTAGTTGTCTTCGAACAGCATTCCCATCGGAATACCGCCGCCGGTAAAGAGGTTGCCGCCCTCGCGGTCGAGATTTCCCGTGATCGTGTTCAGCACGTCGATCAGCCAGGAGGTCGCGGTGCCGAAGCGCTGGGTGCAGGTGCCGGTGCGGCCGTACATCGCGGCCGTGGGTGCCGCCGCAAACTCACGGGCGAGTCGGACGATCGTCTCCGCGGGGACCGATGTGGCCGCAGCGACCCGTTCTGGCGGAAACTGCGCGGCAAGTCGCACGACCTCGTCGAGATTCTTCGTCATGCCCGCAGCCCGGCCGAGCTGGATGCGGCCTTCGCTTGCCAGCACGTGCGCCATCGCGAACAGCAGATAGGCGTCGGTGCCGGGCCGAACCGGCACATATTCGTCGGCGATTTCAGCAGTTTCGGTTCGGCGCGGATCGATGACCACGACTTTGCCGCCGCGCTGGCGAATGGCCTCGATCCGGCGCTTGATCCCCGGAGCCACCATCATGCTACCTTGCGATACCACCGGGTTATTGCCGATCACGATCAGGTGATCCGTGCGGTCGATGTCCGCGATCGGCTGAATCATCGGGCCGCCGAACATGTAAGAGGCGCTGACGAACTTCGGAATCTGGTCGAGTGTGCCGGGCGAATACACTTGCATGCTGCCGAGGCTCTTCATGAGAAGGCTGCCATAGAGAATGAAAGGCGGTTTGTGGCCCGTCGGGTTGCCGAAATAGTAGGCGACGCTGTGTGTGCCGTGCCGCTTCTGGATGTCGAGCAGGCGCTCGGCGGCGACGTCCATCGCCTCATCCCAGCCGATCTCCTCGAAGTCGCGTCCGCGTCGGCGCACCGGCCGGCGGAGCCGATCAGGGTCCGAATGCAACGCGGTAAGCGCGTACGCCTTGGCGCAAATGAAGCCTTTACTGAACGGATCTGCAGGATCGCCGCGGACATCGTCGATCGTGCGGTGCAGGTGATTGGCGATGACCCTTGTGCCGCAGGACGCCTCACAAAACGGGCATGATCTGAGATGCAGATGTTCGGCGGTGTCATCCATCGCGCCTCCTAGCTCATGGACCACGCCCCTGGACGGCGAAATCCCAAAATAGACTCTCAAACTAGTCAGGCGCAAGGACGGGAAATCGCCGGAAGGCGATCGTACGTTGAATTACAGTACACCCCCTTGCCAACTGCGTCAATTTCGCCGCCGGTGTGTCGGCAATCGCACAGAACTGCAAAATAAACCACAAGCCAAATCGCGCGCCACGGTTTACAAATGCCATTGTTGTGATAATGTTCGGCGACTGTACGGTTACGCACTATATGCGACTGTCGTAATAAGCACACAGCGCGTTGGGTTCAGGTACATCTGGGTGGGCGAAGCCGTAGAAAATGTTAAGACCGCCATGAGCGGCCGCTGAACGGTGAAGAGGGGGGGGACGGCGATGTACAGCAAGAATTCAATCATTGCGGCGCTCATGGTGGGCACAATCATGGCCGCGGCACCGAGAGCCGGGCTCCCGGCGGCGACTGACGCTGCCGATGTCGGCGCTACGTCTCCGGGCACCCTCGAAGAGATCACGGTGACGGCGCGCAAACGTTCCGAATCACTGATTTCGGTACCCGTCGTAGTCACGGCCATCGGCAGGGCGGAGTTGCAGGACCGCGCGATCGACACGCTGGATGAAATTGCGAGAATCGTGCCGCAATTGATGATCGGCAACCAGGGCGGCAGCGTTCAAGGCGGCAACATCTCGATTCGCGGCATCGCCGGGCCGGACTCCAACCCGTTCGGTGACCAGGCGGTATCTTTCAACATCGATGGCGTGGCCATCGCCAAGTCGATTCGTGCGCCGCATGGTCGATACCGACCTCGACCAGGTCGAGGTGCTGAAAGGTCCCCAAGCGCTGTTCTACGGCAAGAACAGCCCTGCAGGCGTCGTGTCGATTCGAACCGCGGATCCGACCTCGTCTTTCGAGGCCGACACGAGGGTTGGCTACGAGCTCATTGCGCACGAATATCGAACGGAGGACTACGTCTCCGGCCCGATCACCGACACGCTCGGCGCCCGATTGGCGGGTTATTTTTCGACCATGCAAGGATATTTGAGCGAAAACACCCCCGACACGAGCCCGTATAACCCCGGTCACAGTCGCGAGCCGGAGGCAAAAAATTACGCCCTTCGCGCAACGTTGAAGTGGGATCCGACCTCGGACTTCAGCGCCAGGCTCAAGGCGAACTTTGGTTCGACGAAAAACGACGGTCCGGCATCGACCACGGAATACACCAATTGTCCGGGCGGTGTGCGGGCGACCGGTTCCGGTGTCCCGTGCGGCGTCGGCAACCAGGCCACCAACTCGAACAACGGCACCTTCGTCGGAACGATACCTGGAACCCTGAACACGTTCGGCGACGGTTTCAATTACCAGAACCAGGAGCAGACTCTGGCCAGCTTGGAGTTGAATTATCACCCCACCGCCGCGATCGCCTTGACTTCGGTGACCGGCTATTACCGGGTCGAGCTGTTCGAATGCCAGAACTTCGAAAACGACCCCGGCATCATTCTCCCGAGCTGCAACCCGACGACCTCGACCGAATATTCGCAGGAGTTTCGGGTGACAAGCGACTTCAAGGGCCCATTGAACTTCGCCGGCGGCGTGTACCTCGGGAACACGCGGACGCAGTCCGGGTCGATCACCTATCTCTTCGGTGGGAACTTCGATTTGCTCGGTCCGGGATTCGGCGGCCCGACGACACCCGCTCTGGTCAATAACTATTGGCTCATCCAGGACGGCCAAGCGTACTCGGGCTATCTGCAGGGGATCTACAAGCCGATCGACGTCATCGAGATCGACGTTGGCGGACGTTATTCGTATGAGAAAAAGACCCTGCCGGAAGTGCTCGACGGCGGCGGTATTGCCGAAGGAGGCTGCTTCGGCGTCCCCGGGACATTCTGCGACCCAATCATGGGCGGTCCCGGCGGGACCAACATCACGAACCAGGTGACGAATTCCAAGAGCTGGAACGACTTCTCGCCCGAAGGCACCATCTCCTACCGCCCTCGCAGAACCTCACCGTATTTGCCTCCTGGAAGCACGGCTTTCTGTCGGGAGGCTTCAATTCGAGCTCCGTCGACTTCAGAGCAGAACCCGACATCAGCTACGACCCGGAAGTCATCAAAGGTTTCGAGGCCGGTGTGAAGAGCTTGCTGTTCGACAACACGTTGGCCGTCAATGGCGCCGCGTATCAATACAAGGTGACGGGGCTTCAGTTGACCGAGTTCACCAACGCGACGAGCACGATCCGCAATGCGGGTGCAGCCAAAATCTACCGGTGCCGAAGGAGACTTCAACTACAAAACACCGCTCCAGGGAATGGACCTGCATGGCACCGTCGCCTACAACCATGGCCATTTACACGAGCTTTGCCGGCCGCGGCCTGCTATGTCGGGCAAACACCGGCTCGAAGGCTGCAATATCGTCGGCGGCAATCCAATACAAAATTTGGACGGAACCCCTTTGCCCCGCGCGCCGCGGTGGACTCTCAGCGCCGGCGTCGGCTACGGAGCTCCATCACCGGGACCCTGAAGATGGCTGTATCCGTCGATGCCGATTACACCAGTAATTACCTCACCGATACCTCTTCGGCACCGCAAAGCCTCCGAACCCGCGTATACGTTGCTCGACAGCACGATCCGGCTCGCCGACCCGAGTGATCGATGGGAAGCCCAAGTGATCGGGCGAAACCTGAGCAACAAGTATTACTTCGTAGCGGAACCCGGTGTGCCGTTCACGGGAGGCGGGACAGGAACGGCGGCGGGCGTCACGGTGATCGGTTCGGCGCCGCCAGCCGCGGCCGAGAAATCCTGTCCAGGTCGGCTACAAGTTCGGCAGATAGCATGCATCCCGGCGGGCTCGGCCGCCGGGGAACCTCACGGGCGGCTTTGCGCCGTAGGGCTCGGCACACCTCGGATGACGGGCAGCAATGCATCGCGCGCGTATTCATGCATTTCGGCCGCCGGGTAGTAGGTGTTGTGAGTCATGTGCGGATTCACGAACTCATCGCCCAGCGCGCTGTGTTCGATCTCGTCGATCGGCTGGCCAGTGAACCGGCTGATGAGGATTTGTCCGATGCCTCGCGTGCTCAGGCACGCCGCGTAGGCCGCGCACGCCGCCGCAACCTCGCGGACGCACCTGCCATCGACCAAGTGCGGAAAGTCAGCCATCAATCCTTCGACGAACGGGCCGTGATCCGTGCCTCGCGATCGCTGCCGCTGCGCCTCGACCGCCGCGAGGTCGATCTGGTAATCGGGCGGCCGCCGGGAGAAATAGAAGAAAACGACGGGTATGTCAGGCGACAGCAACTGGAGCGAAATGTCAACCCAGGCGCGGCGCAATTCCTCGATGTAACGCAGAGCGTCACCCGGCTCGTCCATGATCACCTGTTTCCACGCGGCCCACGAGGGAACGCTCTTCCGGTACGACGGTGGATCACGAATTCGACGTATCCATGGGCTCAAAACTTGAATCCCAGCGTGGCGCGCCGCCATGCACTGCAAGATGACGAAACGTCCACGATTCATCGCCTCAATCAGCCGCTCATGCAGGGTATAGAAACCGGAACCGGTTCCCCAACCGCCAGATCCCAAGGAGCGCAGTCCAAGCGCTTCGGACAGCAGATGGGGAAACGGACGGGGGTAGAACGCGCCGTAGGTTTGCACGGCGCCGAGACAGGTGA
>CAWCTM010000004.1:0-629823 GCA_963798595.1 uncultured Gammaproteobacteria bacterium
TCAGGTGGCTGCAGGTATGCCTCGAGCCGCAGCTCGTTCGCTCATCGTTACTGACGTTGTAGCAAAGAGCAGCCAGCGGGCCATCCTGCGTATCAGTCCGAATTAACTGAAACCTCCTCTAACGATTAGCCGCCGCCTGCTGCCTGCCAGCCTGCTGCTGTCGTGCACGAACGAATCGCAACCAGAAGCCATGAGCTGCAGCGGCAGGGATAAGCACATATCCATCCGTCTCCCAGCGAGGATCGAGAACCCCGCCAGCATGGGCCTCGAGATAGTCGCGCGCTCGCTCGATATCGGCGACCTCGATCGTCACCCCCATAAGGCCTTCACCGCGGCTGGCCAAAAAATCGACGACAGGACCCGAGTTGCGATTCGGCTGTGGCGCAAGCAGCAAGAGTACGCCGCTGCCGGCGACGATTTCGCGGCCGTTCGCGGAGAGTTCTGGCACCTCAATAGCTCGACCGGGCGTAAGTCCGAGCCGCTTATAAATCTCAATAGAGGTGTTCAGATCCTTTACTGCGATCCAGACAGCTGATACGCGAATCGCTCCGTTTGGATGAATTCGCTCCAACGCACGTTTCCGAGCAACCTCAGGATCCTTGGCTCGCTCGGGCTGGTTGGCGCGGTTATATTCGATTAGGAAGGGGCCTCCCGGTGTCCCTTTTGGCAAATCGATCTCCCGAAAAAGCCACGCGCCCGAATGCTTCACCCCAGGCTCGGCGTAGCCCTCACTCGTGGTGGTCGCCACCTTGGCGCCGATCCCCTGCGAGCGCAGCAACGCCGCGGCACGCTCCGCCGAGTCGGTCTCGAGGCCGACCCCAATTCCGCCCTCGTGATCCTTTAGGAATGCCGCTTCATCGCTCGATGCGGCCTTCTGAGGATCATAGACCGCCAAAAACTCCAAGTAGGTATGGTTCGAGAACTCAATACCGCCGTTCTCCAGTCCGTTCTCCGGTCCCTCTGCAAACCGCCCCCACGAGTTGGCATTGAATCCAAGCTGGTCTCGGAATAGTCCAAGCGTCGCCGGCAGATCCTGTACGAGAATCGAGACGTGGTTAACGCCCATACCTCTTCCCAGGATTGAAGGTGTTTGGGCCGCCTGTCCAAGCGGCTCGGACGCCAACGTGCCGCTTGAAAACAACGTGGTCATGGACACCGCAAGGATTGCGGTTCGACACCCCAATCCGTGCAGTAACATGTGTATGAACATTGCAGATTTCCCGGTAACGGAAACCTCATCAGTCCGTACTTTCCCATGCGTATATCCGCTGAACTTGAGGAACTGTATCTGATACATGGATCTTCTCCGATTTAATTAATGGAGATCCTTCTTGCAATCCAAATTTGGCTGTCGTTGATCGGGTATTCGGTGAACCCCCCTGTGTCAGGCTAGTTGTCGCCTCTAAATAATCATCAAAGATGATAGAGAGCGAGGACAATGAGCATGAAGACAAAGTATCAGTCTGGTTTCAAAGAGCAAGCGTTGCGGAAGGTGTTCGCACGTTCGAGCGAGCAAACGGTTGAATCGATTGCTATCGATTTGAACATGAACGTCGGTACCTTGAGAACGTGCGCATGCGACATGAATGGTCTCACGCTATCGATGGAATGATCACTTCAAACTAACAAGCTGAATGGGTTTTCTTGCGATTGTTCACGGATAACTTTCGGACATCATCGCGAAATACGCGACGACGACAAGGCACTGGCCCCGTCGGAACCATGTATATCCCTTGCTCGTTAGAAACGTTCACGGCTTCTGGCAGATTAACCGATACGCAGCACCGATCCCGCCACCACTTATCCAATGATCAAATCGCACGTCAGCTTTGGAGCGGCCCACTTCGTTACCTCAAAGTCTCGTATTGGCCGGGAGGCGCCGGACGGACTCGCAGCTAGCGGTGATTCAAGTCCATGAGTCGACCGCCCTAGGCATGAAGATCTATAAACCTAACCACGCTTAGGTTATAATGTTTAGTGCCCACGGTTCTTCGCTTCGGCCGGCGTTCGGGTCATGATCTATACAAACGATCATCGTCCATCTCATGTTCATGTCTTGGAAGGCTCGCGGCAGGCGGTGTTCGAATTGAACTGTCCAGGCGGCCCGATCGATTTGCGGGAGAACTACGGATTTTCATGGCCGCAAGTGAACCGCATCGCCCGATTACTTCAATCTCACGTTCAACTGTTGTGTGCGGCATGGAGGGAGATTCATGGCAATTTCTAAAACACAATTTAAGGCGGCCAATGCGCGTGGGGCAGCGGCGATGGCGCGTGGACCGATAGCGCAGGCAGCTCGTTACGATTCCCGGCGCGGCCTGATCGTGATTGCGCTCGAGGGCGGCTGCGAATTTGCCTTTCCAGCAGCCCTAGCTGAAGGACTGGCGGATGCACCCCGATCAAAGTTGACGAAAATCATGGTCAGTCCGAACGGTCTCGGGCTGCATTGGCCGCTGCTCGATGCCGATCTCTACGTTCCCGCTCTCATCGAGGGCGCATTCGGTTCAGGTCGATGGATGCAACAAATCGGCAAACTCGGGGGATTGCGCCGCAGCGCCAGCAAGGCAAAGGCCTCGCGCGAGAACGGCAAGCGCGGCGGTCGCCCCAAGGACCGCGCGGCAGCTTAGCGCGCTACACCCAAGGCGAAGACAAGCTCAACGCGGTCGTCGGAGAATCGCAGTTTCGCGACCGAGTAGTTCACAAAGTCTACTGCCGTCGGACAACGTCCGCTGACAGCCAGCTTTGAGCAGGGGTATCGTTGGGGGTATCCAGACGACAGTGAAATCAGAAAACCCTTAAATTGCCCCCGTTTTCCATGTGATTTCGAATCCGTCCCGGGGAGCCATAAAATAAATAAGTTACGACACTATCTTCAACTGTTTCGAGGCGTTCGGTGTAGTTTCGGTCTCAGCGATTCGACTCGAGAATCGATCCAACCCGCCACGGCGCTCGCCCGCGATCGGCTGAACGTAGACGGCGCGCATCGTCGGTAGGCCGTGCCCCATCTGCTGCGCGATGTGCGCCTCGCTCTCGCCGACGGCGTGGAGGTTCGTGACGAATCGTGCGGCGCAGGTCGTGGAGCCTGACGTGTTTGCCCGTCTTCGTCACAGCGTCGTAAACCCCTGCCCGCTTCAGCGCCGGGTACCACCCGCGATGCATCAGGTTCGCAGGGGTGTGCGGAGCCCCCGATCGGGTAGGAAAGATCGGGTCGTGCCCTTCGACGGATGCCCCGATGTTGCGCAGTTCGGTCTGCCTCGTTCGCAGTTCGACCATCAGCGCTGGTGGCACCTCGACCCACCGCTTGCTGTTCTCCGTCTTTTCCACTGGTTGCGATTGCGCCTTGAAGTACGAACCTTAATTGCGGGAGACATTTTTAAACAAACGGCATTAGAACGAGGTGCCCCCAACAGAGCCCCCAGGGTTGAAAAATCCGTGCCCATGTCGAAAGGTGGCTTGGCGGCCCGGGTCACGAGCGCCGAGGGTGCTGCATATGTCGGCTATGGGCGACGTCTAGCCGTACAGGACAATCCGCGCCACGATGACCGCCGAAGATGCAAAACGTCGACGCGTCATCGCTTCGTCACACCGTCGCTGCACATCGAAGCCGTCCAACGTAAACCCGCGTTGTCTCTGGTCACATTACAGACTGAGGACATGAACGATGGAAACGCCACCGGTACACCCAGGTTTCCGAGCCCTACCCGCATGGCCTGTCTCGTCGCAAGGGCGACGCCAGATTCAACCCCAGTTGGTTTCCGCCTCGCTGACATTGACGGAAATACGCGAAACCACCGAGGACGAGCTTCAATTCATCGAGATCCGTTACCGGCAGTTCGTAGCGCTCATGAACCTTGAGCCCCTATTTGCCGAAGGTCAACTCGACTGTGTGTAATGCGGCGCCCGAGACTCAGCTCGTCGCTTGCGTCATGTTTGCACAACGCCCCGGCGATACTGGCGAACGCCGCTAATTCAGTTGTGGAAGCTGCCTTTGCGGCAGACGCCAAACGTCAGGGAATTGACTGCACCTGTTGCACTGCCCTTGACCTCGTCGGGATTCACCTCTTTGGTGATGGTGTACGCGCTCGCGTACGCAACTGAATTGCTCGAACTCCGGCCGCGGATCGATCTAGCGGGAGTTCTTGGTCGGGGTGAAAGGGATTTCTCGTTAGATCAGGGAGTTGAGGCATTTCGCGGTGTCGAGCGTGTGGCTACACGGTGATCGATTGGAGCAACTGTAAGGCTCGCTGTTGGGCGGGATTGGGTATCGTGGTCATCTGGAAGGTGGTTGCGGCTTTGTGTGCGACGCGTGGCTCGCAGGTATTGCGCACGATGGTGGAGAGCTCGTCGAGCAGCGTGCGAAAGCTGTGTACGGGTGAACCGTCTTTTGAGTTTGCGAGTGGCGACTTTGTCGAGCGCGGCCTCGGATCGCTCGGCGGCGGCGACCGGATCGCGATGTTTTTTGCGCTCCAGGTCCTCGTCGGCAAACATCAACTCGCGCCACGCCTCGCGCATGTGCCACTCGACATAGTAGGCGAGCATGCATAGGAAGATGTGGGCGCGCACGCGTCCTCCAGACGATGGTGGATGGGACGGATGTGTAGATCGATGGTTTTCATCGAGCGGAACGCGCGCTCCACTTCGGCGAGCGCTTTGTAGCTGCGCACCGCTTCGGCCGAGTCATCTGCTTCTTCGATACGCTGGTGCGGATGACGTAGAGCCCATCGAGCGCGGCTTCGGCGGCGATCTGTGTCTCCAGCCGCTGGAACTCGAAGCCGTTCTCCTCGATGGTGAGCGCGAAGTGTTTGCCGACTTTGTACTTGTTGACGACTTTGCCGACCCGCACGCCGATCTTGTCGCGGCCGGCGAGCGAGCCGTTCTCGATGCGGGCGCGCACTTTCTCGCAGTTCCTTCTCCGTCGCCTCGAGCAGCGCCTGGCGCTTGTGCGAACGCAGTTTACCGAGATCGACATTGCGACAGGCCATCAACCGTTCGTTGGGGAAGTCCGGATGCGAGAACTCAAAGAGATTACGCTCATCGAACAAACCGAGCTGCAGCTCACCGCCCTGCACCAGGGCGCGGATCTGCGCACTCTTCAGCGCCGTGATCCAGGCGAGCCCGTCGAGCGAACGCAAGGTGTCGATCGCTTTGTGCGAGATCATGCCGCGATCCCCGACGAGCACCAGGCGCTCGAGGCCAAACTGCTCGCGCAGTTGCTTGACTTGCGGCATCAGCGTGCTCACATCCGCCGTGTTGCCCTCGTACACCGAGATGGCCACCGGGCAGCCGGCGCGCGTGGTCAACAGGCCGTAGTTCACCTGCGGCGTATTGCGCTTGCCATCGCGGCTGTAGCCGATCTTCGCCAGCGGACAGCTATTGCCTTCGAAGTAACTCGAACTCAAGTCGTACAGCGCGAGCGCACCCTCGGACAGATGTCGAGCAGCGAGCTTCTTCTCGATAAATTCCTGGCGCTCGAGCAACCAGTCCATCGCTGCGTACAGGTCCGTCTCATCCGTCTCAATCACGCCGTACTCTTCGGCGAGCGTCGTCGTATGCCACCAGCGCGTGGTGGCCAGTTTGGTATGCGGCGCCAAGACTCGCGCCGCCACCATCGCACAGACCGCATCACGCGCCGGGCTCGGCCGCGAGGCGATCAAAGACTCAAAGCCGAGCCTTTGCATGGCTACATGCACCGCCTGCACTGCGCCGTGAGAACGCGAGCGCGTGGTCTGCCAAAGCTCCTCGATCGGGCGCACGCTCTGTCCCGAGAGGACTGCGCGAATCGCATCGATTTGCTCGTCGGACAGCGCGGAAAGATTGGCCAGCGTGCGTTTACGCACCTTCTTGCCCTCCCGGTACGACTCGCGCAGCAGGTACGTGGGCCTTGAGGTTCGGTTCGGCACGCCATCGATATGCATGGCTACATGATGCCATTCGGCGTGTCTGAAAACAACTCTCAAATCACAATTACATGGCTACACTATGCACCGAGGACAGACGCAAAAATGCCCACAAAGCCCGGCAAATCCAGACCTTTCCGCAATCTCATCTCAGAAAATAGGGGGAGAACTGTCTAGCGCTTCGGCGTAAGTCGAATTTTTGGGGCAGGAAGACGGGTCTCGAACCCACTCACCACGGCAGCAAATCGAGACCCGGGACGTCGCGAAAATCGCCGGCATTCAGGGTGACGAGCGTCGCGCGATGGACCAGCGCCTGAGCAGCGATCATGCGGTCCAGCAGCTTTCGGCGCGAATACCCCACCGCCTCGACGATCCGCCGATACGCATCGGCGGCAGTTTCATCGAACGCGAGCACCGGTAGAGTCGCCAGCATTGCATCCAAGCGCGGTCGGCGAATACCAGCTTGAGCGGGGTCTCGATATACACCCCCTTCGAGTTCGACTCGAGTAATGACCGATAGCAAGATCGCTCCTTCCAAAGCTGCGACTTGTGCGGTGACTGCTTCGTCGCCGTCGCGCAGATGGATTGCGACGTTGGTGTCCAGCAGAAACGCCAAGCGTCAAAGCCCCGATCGTTCAGGCAGCACCTCATCGTCGCGCACCTCGATCTCGGAGGGTCGCGGCAACTCTGTAAGCTGCTTCACCAGTTCGCCAATGGGCTTGCGCGCTGGATAGATGGTGAGGACATCACCAGATCGTACGATGGTCACTTCGAGGTCGCGCCCGAACGCGACATTGCGCGGCAAGCGCACGGCTTCGCTATTCCCGCTGCGAAAAGTTCGACTGTCGGCCACGGCCATAGCAACTCCTGGTCATCTTGTCATCACACGTATATACGACATGATTTTCGGATTTGCAAGGCTTTCCGTTCCAGACAGGATTCACGCCTCCAGTGGTTCAACCGTGTTCTGAGAGCTTTTACATGTTCGAAGGCCAGGAACAGTTGGGAATGTTCCAGGACAGCCAGTCATCGACGGGGGCATGTGTGGGGTATCGGCGCAAGGCGCAGCCGCGAAAGCGCTGAAATTCCCGGCCTTTTCTTGATGATTTCGGTGCCGTCCCGGGGAGCCATAAAATCAATAACTTAGAGTTGTATAGCTGACGTGTTGATCCACTTGGCATGAGCCTCGGGTGCCGTGTGCGAAACCCGGCAGCGGGAAATGGTCCGAAGGCAACCCACTTGCCTCAGACGATACGCTCATGGGCGACGGTGATTCGGGCACGGCCCTCGTGAGGTGATTAGGCGCTATAATCACCTCATGTTTTGAGGCGATAATGGCGACCAAACACCTCAAGCCCTGGATCTGGCAACGCCCCGATTGGCCCGAATTTCACTGGGATTCGGCTCGCCTTGCGCAACCGCTCGCTGCTGCGCGCAGGGCGAGTCATGGGGGTATCTTTGGGTGTATCTGGCAGTATCCAGAGTGAATACCCCCAATGTCTCTGACCCACACCGCGATCGACTCAGTAGCCGCATATTTTCACTCGCGCTTTGATCCATCTATGGCGCGAGTCGTTGGAGATACCTACTTAGGTGTCGTGGTCAACGCAACTTCCGGAGTCGGACCCTCTGCGGCCTGTCGTGATTGGCAGCTTCGAGGCAACCAAAATCCTAGCAGCGGGCTCGTTTCGACTGGAAATCGGGAGGACGTTGAGCCAACGGCGCAAGACTTGAAACCAAAGCCGATGCATCTAAGGACTATACGTGGCCGCGGCCTTCGAACTCACGAGCGGGCGGAACGTCGCCGACCGACGTAGCCAAAACAACGTGAGTGCGCCAAGCAGCGCGACGCCGGCGAGTCCAAAGAATGCACCCCGATCACTTCCGGCCGCGTCTTTCAGAAAGCCGATGATGGCCGGACCGAAGAATCCGCCTGTCGTTCCGACGGAGCTGATGAGCGCGATGCCGGTCGCCGCGGACGCACCTTGCATGAACCGCGTCGGCAGACACCAAAAGGAACTCATGAACATCGGGTTACCTAACGCCGACATGACCAGGGCGAAAACGCGCAGCGGTGAGGGAGGCAATAACGCCACGACGACACAGCCGACACAGTAGAGAGCAAGACCAAGCGCGGCGAAACCGCAGCGGTCTTCCAGCCGATCGGACAACATGCCGAAGACCGGATATGCAAGCGATGCCAACAGGTACATGCCGGCGATCACCAGGCCAGTCACCGTGTTGCTGGTCGCGAGCGACTCGCGTACCAGGATGGGACCCCAGAATGTGACCCCGTAGCCGTTGGCGCAGAGCGCGAAGTAGGGGATGACTAGTGCCCAAGCGATTGGGTTTGCCAGAGCGCGCAAAGGAGAAACATACGCCGTCACTGCCGGATGCTCCTGGTCCAAACGCGAGGCAAGCCAAGCTCGCTGCTGAAGCGATAGCCAGCGCGCTTGTGCAGGTCCGTCTGCCAGACATGCGAGCACCGCGACGCCGAGCAGGCTCGAGGGAAGGCCTTCAAGCAAGAACAGCCACTGCCAGCCGGCCAGATGCCACAGGCCGTCGAGTCCCAGCAGCGCGCTCCCGACCAACGCCCCCAGAGACTGCGACAAGGTGATCCCGAGCATGAAGACTGACATCGCTCGAGCACGGTAGGTCGCCGGAAACCAAAGGCCCAGGTAGTAAACCACACCCGGAAAAAAGCCCGCCTCGGCAACGCCTAGCAGGAAACGGAGGACGTAGAATTGAGCCGGCGTGCGCACGAACATCATGGCGCAAGCAATGAAGCCCCAGGTGATAGCAATACGCGCGAACCAGCGGCGGGCCCCGATGCGGGCCAGGATCAGATTGCTGGGGATCTCAAATAGTGCGTAGCTCAAAAAGTAGACGCCGGCGCCGAAGCCGAACGCTGTGGAACTGAACTTTAGCTCTTGGTTCATCTGCAGAGCGGCAAAGCTGACATTACTACGGTCGAGCCAGCAGAAGATGTACAGCGAGAGAAGAAATGGCAGCAACCGTAGGCTCACTTGCCGCATGGTGGTAGATTCAAGGTGCGGGTCGGTCATAACGTCATCCCTGTTTTCAGCGGCGCATATATTCCCCAAAGAGTTTTTGGGAACGTTCCGGCATTTGCGAACTAGCCCTGTGCTCGATCAGTCTACCGCGCGCCGTGAATGACCGCTTACCGGAGCGCATTCTTGGTGGTGGGACGACTCAAAGTGTTGGCCGCCAGCTGCCTGCCGCCCGTAGAAAACCTGGACCAGAGCAAACATAGTAAGTTCGGCATCTGTTGCTTTTGTTGACAACACCATTTTGCTGTTGCTAGAGATTGAAGGCGCCTTCGGTACGGGTGGATGGATGCAACAGATCGGCAAACTCGGGGGATTGAGTCGTAGTGCCAGCAAGGCAAAAGCCTCGCGCGAGAACGGAAAGCGCGGTGGTCGTCCCAAAGACCGGGCGGCAGCTTAGCGCCAATCCAGCGGAGGTCGAAGTTCACTGCCGTCGGACAATGTCCAGTCGCGGCCAGCCTTCAGCAGGGATATCGCTGGGGGTATCTAGACCAAACTGAAATCAGAAAATACGTAAATTGCCGGTGTTTTCTACGTGACTTCTAATCCGTCCCGGAGAGCCATACAATCAATAAGTTACAGTCATTTTATCAATATTATCTTAAGTAACGCACAGCTCCATCCCAGCATCTCCAGCGCACTCGCGCATCACACCATTACAAACCGATCGAGCTCCTGATGCATGTTCAGGATTATCTTTTCCTGATTGCTAGCGAGCCACGTCTGGCGCAAGCCCCCAGAGCGTAACCCCAGTTGCATGCGCGGGATGTTGCTCAGATCCTGACGCGGAATCAGCCGCACTTGCTGCGGATCGCCGGTGTCAGTTACTCGCTGGACGACTGCGCGCGGCGGCTTCACCGCGGCCGGATACGTCTTCGTTGAGTAGATCTCGAAAATGCAGCGGTTCGGATCCGCTCCGTCCGGTCGGGATCGGTACATCATCGCATTGCCGGACTGCGGCAGGATGAGAAAGTTTGGAAAGATGAAAACCTCGCCGCCCCACATACCCAGGTTCTCCGGCGTCGACGCAGGCATCGGTCGTTTTTCAGCAGCCGCCCGAGCGTACAGTGCCTTCACGTACTCGCCGCCCAAGCTCGATCCGGCCTGCAGCCGCTTACCTTTCAGGGTGAGAAGAACATCGATATCGCCCTGTAATACCTGCGCGTCCATTCCATCGGCGAGAAGCTTCAGACGCGCCGCCATCGCCGCCACAGCGTCACCGTTTTGTGCCTGGACATTGCCTGCCATCGGCGTCTTCTTGCCGTAAAAGCGGCCGTGTCCCCGGGGGAATGCATCGTATTCGACGTTCCAATGTGCGAACTGAACGTCCCGCCCTGCCTGCTCGCCGAAAATGAATTCGGCAGCCTTCGGCTCCAATTGTGGGTGCGTGGCAGGTACGTGATAACCCTCGAAGAACGCTTCCTGCGCGACCTTCCAATTCGCCGCGATCGGAATCTCCTTCCACCAGTAATGATGCATCTCTCCGATCGCGAGATTCTCAAGATAGTGACGCACCGGCGCAATGAAGTCATCGAACGATTCGGCATCGCGACCGAAGTTGATGAACACAAAGCCAGCGCATACCACTGACTTGATCTCTTTCAACGCAACATCGCTGTCACGCAGCTCGCCACCGCAAAATTCCTGACGTTCGAGCACGAATTGGTTCCTGCCCGTGGTATCCCAGCGCCAACCATGGAACGGACAGATGATACGTCCCTCGTTGAACGCACCGCATCCGTCGGCCAGCGCCGTACCTCGGTGCGGACACACGTTGTGATACGCTTTGATGGTGTTCTGATCGACTCTTACCAGGAGCACCGACCGATCGCCGATCCTGTATACGGTGTAGTCGTTGGTTTCGGGGATCTCATCCGCGCGTATCGCAACTTGCCACACTCTGCTCCAGAGCTTGTCGTATTCGAGTTTCTGGAACTCCGGATCGACGTAACGGCCGACACTGATCCCGTGCGGCATCGTATTCCAGCTAGGTGGCCAAGCTGTACCTCCGGTGGATGAGGGGGAAGCCTTGAGAGCTCGAGGAGATAGTTCGTTCATACGTCCTCCGGTATCTAGAGGCGGCAAAGCTTCGGGATACATTTATCTGGCAAGCCCAAGGAATACCGTGAGCGCGCGATTCAATCGCACCGTATCCTCGTCGTTGAGTTTTCCGATGCGCTTGCCCAGCCGCGCTTTCGGCACGGTGGTCATTTTATCGATCATGAGTCGTGAAGCGCTCTCCAAACCGTTGCGATCGGTAGGTTCGATGAGCATGCGCAGTAACGGCGCATCCGTTGGATCGGCCGTGAATGCGCACAGCGTGATCGAGCTCGTTTGGTCGAACCGGTCCTCCTGCACGATGACCGCTGGTCGCGGTTTCCCCGTATAGCTCGCCCCGCCCGATACCGTCCATACCTCGCCGCGCTTCACACGACAGGCTCTTCAGAAACTGCGTCGATGAATTGTTGATATGCCCTTGCATGCTCGCTGGCGGCCACCGCCTTGGACTGCTTGCGGGCTGCGGCAACGAATGAACGCGCTCTCACGTCCGGCACCCAGATCTGCACGGGTCGAAGTCCCTGAGCGCGCAGCCGTTCGCGGTGCAGCCTAACCTTGTCGCGAGAGGATCGTGAATTTTGCAGCATGATATGCACCTATCGGTTACATGTAACCATACCATAGAGGCCCGGGTCCGGCAACAGGAGCTGCAGCCCCGCGCACGTGCTTCACGCTAGGTATCGATGAGCAGTAACTGGGGGGTAGATCGCGTCCAAGACCCATTGGCCGCTAGAATGTGACGCTCGCATGACCACGGTATCCGCTCCCGCATGAATTCTTAACTTCCAATAAAGACTGGGAGTGTTCAGAAACGGCCACTCATCGGCGGGGGCATGTCTGGGGGTATCGGCGAGAGGCGTAGGCAACAGACCGCTGAAATTCCCGGCCTTTTCTATGATTTCGGTTGCGTCCCGGGAGCCAGTAAAAAATCAGTTACTTAAGCCTGGCATCGAAGAAAACTAATGCACTCAAAATGGAGCGCATCTCGCATTAGCAAAATCCGGAAGCGCACGGTAGCAAAATGAGCTTCGGATAAGTGGATGCGGTTGCCGTCTATGGCGCAGCCTTCTTTCTCCGCGCCGCGAGGGTGCGTGGTCGAAATTTGCGTTCGCCGCGCATTACGTACAGCACGTAAACCGTTTCACCTTCCCGCCGATAAAATATGCGGCACGGCAGTTCAACTATTTGACGGTAGCGGCCGCCGCGTAGTTCGCGCGGTTTGGAGCCGCTGTCTGGATGACTAAGTAACTGGTCGACATGCGCGAAGACTCGCCGGACCAATTCACTAGCGGCCGCGGGATTGTCGAGCGCGATGTAATCGGCGATGGCGTCTAAGTCGTTTAAAGCCGGCTCGGCCCAGATTACTTGAGCCATCGTGACATGCGTTGCTTCGCTCGTGCATGGGTCACGACGCGACCGTCTTCGACCGCCTTCTCTCCTCGGGCGATGCCCTCGAGCAAGCCAATGCGTTGCTGTAGAGCATCGTAGGCATCGACATCGACGAGGTAGGCCGCCGGCAAGCCGTGCTGCGTGATGAGGATGGGAGCCCCGTCCTTCTCGATATCGGCCAGCAATTCCGACGCTTTTCGCTTCAGGGTGGTAACAAGTTCTGTACGCATAAAGTGATACTATAGTATCACATGGAGGCATTCGAGAATCTTCCGCCGAAGATCCGATAACGCCCGGTGGCAGCCACCTTTCAGAAGGGGTATTTTTAAGGCTATCGCATAACGCCGCATTACAGGGCTGCTGCAAGGCAGCAACGCCTGCTTTAACCCAATCAGCCTCCTCACCCTCGCAACTCTCGATCGCATAACTGCTGAGCCCGGGCTCAGAAGCGTGTGCGTCGCGGTGATGGGAGAATGCAGGAGAGTCGCTCAGGCGTTGCAAATCGATATTCCCGAGTCGATGATCGAGCGAAGGCTCAATGTGGCAGGCTCAGCCGCCGGACACAAGATGTCCATGTTGCAGGATCTAGAGCGCGGGCGCTCACTGGAGCTTGAAGCGCTCGTCGCAGCAGTACAAGAGCTCGGAACGCTGACGGCAACTCCAACACCTGCACTTGACATTCTTCTGGCGCTGGCCCAGGAGCGCGGAAGGCAGGCGGGCCTCTATCAATAGGCGGTCGAGCCGTGCGTCTACTGTAATGAGCCGCTGAGCTGCTCCTTATCGTAGGCCGCGATCATGCGCACATTCTGGTAGCGTTTCTCCACCTCCATCGGCGCTTTTTTCAGCGCGGCGTTGCTACTGCTGCGAGGCAGGCGCACCGTATTTGTATGCAGGGTCACCGTCGTAACGGGAGCGAATAAAGGTAAGTATTTTCCACAGATCGTCCGAGTTCTTGATGATTGGGCCCATGGGCGGCATCGGACCCGCCGTGTTAATGAGACCCTCGCGGGAGTAACCGCGTTTCTGCAGCTCGACGCTGCCCAGGGTGACGAGCCGAAACAGCGAGTCATCGTCCCCGCCGTAAATCCAGTCGCTTGTAGTCAGCGGCGGGCACATGCCGCCGCCGGCATTCCCGCCATGACAGCCACTACAAGGATAGCTGCGGAACAGAGTGGCCCCTTGAGTGACTATGTCGCCCTGGGAGTCCCTGTAGGGATTATGCAGTTTCCCCTTAGGAGTGTGGTTGACGAGATCGATCGCTGAGACCGTGCCTCTATCTTGCGGTGTTTGGGCGCTCACCGCACTTACGCCCATGATGGCAATCAAGAGTATGACGCATCGCATCGGCAACATTCCTCTCGTAGGTAAACAGCGTCAAGACCGCCCAGGCACGCAGAGCGACCTGCAAGGGCGAGCATCGCTCTTTTCCTTGGCCACCAGTTTCAGGGTTAGCCATTTCCGGCCGATTTCATTTTCCAGTCCGTGAGTTGCATATGAAACTCTTTCAACGGCTGCGTGACAGCAGTGTATCTGAAGCGCTGCGTCTACCGTACGACTCGGGTAATCGGGGCCGGCCCCAGGTGGCGCTGGAGCCCAATCGTTGACTGGGGAAGCTCCAGGGCGGAGGATAACTCACTGTCATGACGACGACGCATCAGAGCGTTGCGCGGCGGGGTACACTCGATTCGGCTGGTGAGTGGAAGCACGGTTTGATGCATACTCATTCACCGGGGACGCGCTCAAATAATCCGCGTCGCACTTAGAGCAAAGCGAGGGTAAATAGATATGGGAACGAAAGTTTCTTTTGCGCGCCCCGATTTGAAGACGCTGGAAGGCTACCTCGCGGAACCTGACAATACCGAAGGAGCGCCGGCCGTCGTCGTCATTCAGGAATGGTGGGGCCTCAACGATCAGATTCGCGGCGTCGCAGACCGCCTCGCTGCCGCGGGCTATCGCGCCCTTGTGCCAGATCTCTATCGCGGCAAGTCCACTGTGGAAGCCGAAGAGGCACATCACCTAATGTCGGGACTCAATTTTGGCGATGCGGCGTCTCAAGACATTCGCGGTGCCGTTCAGTTTTTGAAAACTCGCAGCAGCAAGGTTGGGGTCACGGGCTTTTGCATGGGTGGTGCCCTCACCATGCTGGCTATGGGCGCAGCTCCGGAAATCGACGCCGGCGTAGTTTGGTATGGCTGTCCGCCGCTCGAGTATATCGACGGCACCAAGATCAAGGCGCCCATGCAGGCCCATTGGGCCACGCAGGACGAGTTCTTTCCCATCGGGACCATTGATAAGTTAGAGGTGAAGCTGAGCGAAGCGGGCGTGTCCTACGACTTCCATCGCTATCTTGCTCACCATGCGTTCGCCAACGAGACAGCCGTGGGGCCCCGGCGTATTCCGGCAACCCAATACGATCCGGTCTGGTCGCAGCAAGCGTGGGACCGGACGTTCAGATTCTTTGGCCGACGGCTCGGTTGACGACTAAGTTCGATATTCTTGCGGGACTGTGTAGGTGGGCCGTGACAATAGAGCGTCGAGAAACTGAACCCGCCTTCTGCGTGTGCTGACTCGGATCGGATACGATGCTAAGTCTCGCGGCCATCCGGACTAGGTCAGCGAGAGAGCCGGCATTCATCTTTCGCATCACTTTGCCGCGATGTGCCTTCACCGTGACCTCGGAAAGGCCCAGCTCAGTTGCGACCTGCTTGTTTAGGCGGCCCGAAACAACCAGCGCCATGACTTCGCTTTCTCGCCGGCTGAGAGATGCGTGGCACTTTCGCAGCCGCGCCATCTCCGCCGCATAACCCAGCAGTTCATGGCTACGGTCAATGGCACATTGGATGGCAGCCAGCAGTGTCTCGTCGCTGAACGGTTTCGTTAAGAACTCTACAGCCCCCGCCTTCATGGCCTTAACCGTCGTCGCAACATCGCTATAGGCAGAAATAAAGATGATCGGCATGTGAATCGGATCGATGCGCCCCTCAATCGCGGTAATTGTCGAACCCGGCCGAGCCGCCAAAACCAAAGGACGATGAAACATGGGTAAAGATGAGTTATTTATTTTGGCGGCCTCGCACATTGCCGCCGGGATCGCAGATAAGGCGTACGACAGGGAAAGGGGCTCTGTGGCCCAGAAGGCGGCCACGGACCACATTGCCGGGCTGAGCCGCGCGGTACGTGGGTTGTGATCTAAAACCCCAAGCGAACGGCGAGCACGCCGGCGGCGATGCCGACCATCACCACGGAAGCGCCGACAATTGCGAGCGTGCGCAGAGAGAACACTTTTTTCGCCATGACGAGCGAGGGCAGACTCACCGGCGCCAATGTCATGAGTAGAGCCGCTGCGGGACCCACGCCCACCCCCAAAGCCAGCATCGCCTGGACGATAGGAACCTCGCCTGCGGTGGGAATTACGAACAAGAGACCGGCCAGCGACATCAAGACTATCCAATAGAGCTCATTGCCGACGGCGATCCCCATGTGCGGAAACAGCCATGCGCGGCTCGCACCGAGGATGAGCACGAGCAAGACGTATTCGGGAATAAGGCTCGCCGCCATCGATAGGAAGCGCGAGAGCCAGCCCTGCAGCGTACCGCGTGACTCAGCATAAGCCTCGTAATCAGCCGCGGACAGGTCAATCCCTTCTTTGAGAATCTTGATCTCGTCGGCGAAAGCAAATCGATGGATCAGATAGCTCATACCAAATATCAACGGAACGCCCAGTGCCAGCCGCAATCCAGTCCATTTCCAGCCAAGCACAAATCCCATGAACACCAATGTCGCGGGATTGAGGACGGTGTTGCCCAGCCAAAACGCCGCGCCGGCGGCCGCGGAGGCGTTACGCCGTCGCAGACCGATGACCACCGGCGCCGCGCAGCACGTGCACATCATCCCGGGAATCGCCATGAGGACCCCGATCGTGACGCTTCGAAAGTCGGATGCCCCCAGCAGACGAGCGAGCCACGCGCGCGGCGCAAATTCCTGTACGGCAGCTCCTAACAGCAAGCCCAACACCATCGCTTGCCAAATGGATTTACCGTACGCCAACGAGTAATCGAGCGCCGCCTTCCAAGACACCGGCGGCGCTTCCGCGGCATCGCCCATCAAGATGGAATGACCGATCGAATGGTCGGTGGACGCGAGAATGGCTTTGTGAAAGTAAGGCAACCATTTGACGTAGGCCAGGCCACCGATTGCAATCACGACAATCAGGGTCACGCCGAGTGCGTCCGAGAGCGGCCGCGACAGACGAGCTGTTGTCATACAACGGTCACCGGCTGTTCACCTATCGCGATGTCACTCATGGGCGGGGCATTCTGGGGGGGGGGATTGGTCCGTTCCCGGGGAGCGAATATCCACTCCGTACAGTTATTTGGCCATGTCCAGCCTCTCGCCGCAAACATGGCCGGCGAACAACTCGTACTGTAACACCCCCGTGCACCACTCAATGTCCGGAATCGTCGGATATTGGTCGTTGAGGACTTGGCTGTCTCGGCGCACTCTTTGGGTCCACGGAGATAGATATGACCCCCAAGCGCATTGGCTTTCTGGTTTATCCGGCGATGCAAGCCCTCGATCTGGTCGGGCCAATGGATGCGTTTGCCGCCGTCACGCTCGCCGATGGGAAGGGTCGCCGCAGGCCCGGGTATGAGGTCCTCACGATCGGATTCGACTCGACGGCTGTTCAGGCTGAAAGCGGGCTTTTGCTCACGCCGCAATTCACCACGGCTACCGCGCCGAGACTGGATACCTTAGTGATCCCGGGCGGGTGCGCGATGCGCGATGCGAAGACCGCCGGCAGAGCCGCGGCCTGGATCAGCAGCCAATTACGCCGAACCAGGAGAATCGCCGCGGTCTGTACGGGGGTTTTTGCGTTGGCGGCGACCGGCCTGCTTGGCGAGCGTCGTGTTACCACTCATTGGCGCCACGCCCAAGATCTGGCGCAACGCTATCCGTCGATAGTTGTAGATGCAGGCGCGATCTTTCTCAAGGACGGCCCTTTCTATACCTCAGCCGGCATTACGGCCGGGATTGATTTGACACTCGCCTTGATCGAGGAGGACTACGGACTGAGCGTGGCGCTAACGGTCGCCCGTGAACTGGTCGTTTATCTCAAACGTTCGGGCGGCCAGGAACAATATTCCGAGCCCTTGCAGTTTCAGACGCAGTCGACCGATCGGGTGGCCGATATCGTGAGCTGGATCGTCGCCAACTTGCGGCAAGATTTGTCCGTCGAGTGCTTGGCCGCCAAGACCCATTTAGGTCCTCGTCACTTCAGCCGCCGCTTTCAACGCGCGTTCGGAACAACCCCCGCCGCGTTCGTCGAAACACTTCGTATGGAGGAGGCGCGCCGTCGCCTGGGTGGCGAGCATGACACCATCGAGCGAGTAGCAATCTCCGTTGGCTTCCGCAGCGACGACGTGTTTCGCCGGACATTCGAGCGGCACTTCGGCATCAGCCCGAGCGCTTATCGCAGCCGGTTCGGAGCACCGACCCAAGCGCGCGTGCACCCCCTGAATTCCTGAGCCGGGCTGCGGGCGCTTCGCGGTTCGTGACAACCACTTGTTGATTTGGAGGAGCAATCGATATGTCCTTACATGCACACCTACGCGCATTTCTGTTGTCGGCGACCGCCTGCGCTGCGCTTGGCTCTTCTGGTTCGGGCCTCGCGGACTCGACCGCTGTTCCGCCAAAGAAAGTCGCGATCCTGATTTTCAACGACGTCGCGCTGATCGACTATTCGGGCCCCTACGAAGTGTTCAGCCACGCCGGTTACAACGTATACACGGTCGCGGCGACCAAACACTCGATCCGCTCGGAAGAGGGCCTGGAGGTCGTACCAAAATATAGCTTCGCCGATGCGCCGCAGGCCGACATCGTGATCATCCCGGGCGGCGCCTACGAAGCCCCCGGCGACAGCGTGACAGCGGCGTGGATCAAGCGGGAGAACGCCCACGATGAGCACACCATGTCGGTGTGTAATGGCGCGTTCACATTGGCCAACGCCGGCCTACTCGATGGCTTGAGCGCGACGACCACGGCAGGGTACATCCTGCGAATGAAGCGCACCTACCCACGGATCAAGGTCGTCAACGATCAACGCGTGGTGGACAACGGGAAAATCCTCACCACCGCCGGTTTGTCGGCTGGGATCGATGGCGCGCTGCATATGGTCGCTGTCTTAGATGGCGAAGACGCCGCGCAGACCATTGCCCTGATGCTCGAGTATAACTGGCAGCCCAACAATGACTACGTGCGCGGCGCCATGGCCGATCAGCTGATTCCCGAGCTCGATCTCACCGGCCTTGCTGAGTTGGCCGACATGAGACTCAAGGGCGACCGGGACCGCTGGGAGACAGCGGCATGGTTCAAGACCCAACTTTCGGCTGATGGTCTCCTCGCTGCAGTGGAGACGGCGCTTCAGAAAGCCTACACCGGGGATGGCCCGTGGGACGCAGGGAGTTTCCACTGGACCTCGTCCGGTCCGCTCAAGGCAAATCTGCACTTCGATGACCGCGATGGGCACCACTGGTGCGGCACCCTCGCGCTGGAGTCCGTTCCGTCCGATGCTCATCAGTTTGTGGTACGGATTTCGACCGCTCGAGCCGACGGCAACACCAAGCTCCATGAAGACGGACGCAGCACGTTATTACCCTCCCTGCCGTCCGCGCCGCACCTTGGACATGCCAATTGGGTTCTTTAGAGGGCAACACCCGACCAGTCACCGGACTCCGTCTCGCCTACCCGAGTCACTTGCCACGTCCCTAATCGCCCGCGGACCTCTGTTCTGATGGACCGGTGCGGGCCAAAAGAGAGCCCGCAATGGTCGGAAACACCAGGATCGACAGCATTGCAGCGGCGATCACCGCCGCGGCGACATCGGGAGTCATTGACTTCGACCTCACTCCAGTTTGGGCAATAACCAAAATGATGGTAAGCGACGGCACCGCGGAGGAGAACGCAAAAGGCAGCACGTGCGCGGCGTCCACGCTACCGCGATAAAGCAATGCGGGTATCCCCCGAACGACGAGGAATAAAACAGCGATCGCCGGTACGAGAAGCATCGTAGGCAGGTCGTGCCCAAGCGCTCCGAGATCGAACTGGATTCCCGCACCCACGAAAAAAAATGGATAAAACCATCCGAAAGAAAGCGTACCCATTTTCTCCCGTAACACGCCGCCGCGCTCGCCGCGAGTGCTCGCCCCGAGGATTGTTCCTGCCGCGAAGGCACCGGTGAAATTCTCAAATCCGAATGTCTGCGCGAGAACCAGGAGGCCGGTCAGCACGAACAGCGAGATACGTACAGGCAATTGAGTCGACTTGTTCATATGCCGACGAAGTATTTCCAGCGCCTTTGGGGGGCGCGCGCCGACACCGATGGCGAGCGCTGCGGCGATAATGACCAGAAATATCAACAGGAGCACGCCCTCCTGCCAGGCAGTGTACTGCTCCGATAGAAACAGCGACATCGCGACAATTGGGCCGACTTCTCCGAGCGTGCCGGCGGCCAACACGAATCGACCGAATGCCGTCTCAAGTAGTCCACTGTCGCGAAATCCGGGAGCCACGACGCCGAGCCCTGTCGTGCACAGCGCGATCGCGACCACCCAAGGCGTGTGCATATGAGGAATCGCATGGAGCAGGCCAATGATCGTGACACTCAACAGTATCGATAGGGTCCAACCGCCGGCGGCGAGAAGTATTGGGCGGCCCTTTATATCGGCGAAATCGAGCTCCATCCCTCCCATGAACAAAGAGGCCGCCATGCCAAAGTCGAACATCGTCGCCACGAACCCGTCAAAGCTGACCAAGTTGAGGACGTGTGGGCCAATCACGACGCCGAGGAGGACTTCGAGAACTACGATGGGCACCCTGAACGGAGTGGGAATTTCAGCCAACAAAGGCGCTAGAACGGCGACTGCCAATATCCAAAATACGGGATGACCGATCAGCATCGTCGGCTATGAAATGACATTCGGGCGCGCGCCAACCGATCTGCTGTCAATTCGCGATCTGCGCTTGTGAAACGAGCGCGGCGGGCGGTTGGGAACTCATGGGATACTCCTTAAGCGGCGAATAATCTTAGGTCGCGGTCGAAGGTTAAAGAAGGCCCGAGACATGCGACCAAGGTCCAATGGGTCGCGACCGCGAAGTAACTGTTGCAGTGCCGGACGCTCGTCGTGCCGCGCAGCGCCCGCCCGCTGTTTGACCCAATACCATCGTCCAATCGAGTCCCGCTGATGCCTGTGATGCTATACAGCCCACTGCCGATGTGGGAGCAGGACGTTACGTCTAGCAGGGGCATATGGAGACCATTATTTCCGCTCGCGACCGGCCTTCCGCTGCTGCACGAGCAGGTCGATTGTTTCTTCAGCGACTCCATGTCCGATCGACATTGATCATTGTTTTGCTGGTGACCTTGGTCACAGGTGTAGCGCTCGCGACCATCCGCAATGGTCTGACCCTGGGCGGCATCACCGGACACGAGAGTACGGATGATGCCTACGTGCGTGCCGATCAAATTGCAATTGCCTCGCATATCGCAGGGTATGTGGAATCCGTACCGGTACGGGACAACGAGACGGTCAAGCAAGGCCAGGTGGTCGCAATCATCCAGGACGATGACTATCGGGCGAAAGTGGCGAATGCGGCGGCAGAGCTCGAAGTCGCCCGCTCTGCAGTGGATGTTTTGTCGGGTCAGGCGAACGTACAAAGTCAGAAGATCGCATCTGCGTCCGCAGAGGTTCGCGCAGCCGAGGCAGGACTCAAACAGACACGACTGCAACACGCCCGACAGGAAGGGCTGGTTGATGATGGGACTACGTCTCACCGTGAACTGGAAGCCGCTGAGGCTGACGAGGATCGTCTGAAGGCTCTGTGTGACCAAAAGGCGGCCGAATTGGACGCCGCAAAACATCTGCTGCAGGTCATTCTCACGCAGGGTCTCGAGGCCCAACAGACGGTGAAGACAAAGGAGGCGGAACTCGAACTCGCGCGTATCGATCTCGGCTACACCCGTATCGTGAGCCCGGCGAGCGGGCAACTCTCCGAGCGCGCATCGTTGCCGGGCGAATACGTGACTCCGGGGAGCAAGATAGGCCTCGTCGTGCCGCTGCCGAACGTCTGGATCGTCGCGAATTTTCGCGAATCCCAGATGGCGCACATGTATCCCGGCCAATCGGCGCTGGTAACCGTCGATAGCGCGCCGGGCGTCACGTTCCACGGAACCGTCGACAGCTTCGAGCCTGCCTCGGGCGCATTGCAGGCATTACTTCCGCCGGACAACGCAACCGGCAACTTCACTAAAGTCGCACAACGCTTTGGAATCAAGGTGATCCTGGCGCCCGGCCAGGCGGGCATTGACCGCCTGCGTCCTGGAATGTCGGCAATTGTCACCGTTGCGGTGGGAGCGATTCGGCAGGAGCGGAGTAGCGCACGGTGAATACGCCGACGCCGGTGGCAACGCCGATAACCGCGAATGTGGTCCTCTCGAGCGTCGCTGCGTTCTCCGCCGCTTGGATGGTGCTCATGGCCACCCGTTACTACGCGCTTCAGGGGAGCGATATCAATGGCGCATTGGGCGTCGGCGTTGACACGGGATCATGGCTTTCAACGGCTTACTCTGTCTGCGAGCCCATCGGAGTGGTCGCAGGCGCGTGGCTCGGGATTGCCCTGTCACTGCGGCGCATGTTGCTGGCGGGTGTGGTGATCTTCCTTATCGGAACGATCATACCCCTCATTGTGCTGAACTATGACGCCTTCATGATTTCACGCGTCATCACGGGGCTGGCCGGCGGGGCCATTATGCCGCAGTCGATCATCATTCAACTTCGCACTTGGGGACCTAGCCGAGCCCCCTTGGCGATTGCCCTATTTCTTTCGGCGCCCACAGCGGCCCCTCAGTTCGGTGGCCTGATCGGCGCTTGGGGCGTTGAGCATTTCGATTGGTCCTTTGTTCTATGGGCGGCCCTTCCCCCGGGGGTCCTGTCACTCGTCGTGGGCTACATCGGATTGCGACGCGAACGCATTCAATGGCGAGCCTTGATTCATGCGGATCTCGCGGGCCTGATCGCGCTATCGGCCGGCATAGGTCTGTTCGCCTGCGCGGTCAGTCAGGGAGACCGCCTGCGCTGGTTTCAGACGCCGGCCATCCCGATCCTATTCGTGGCCTCCGCCTTGTGTCTTGCGATCTTCGTACTGCGTGACTGGAGCGAGTTGCGTCATCCGATCGTCTGGGCAAAACTCTATGGACGCCGCAACATTACGCTCGCCGCCATCGGTCTGCTGCCGCTCGGACTCGCCATCGGCATATCAGGCGTCATTGTGCCGGCGGCGCTGGCTCAAGTTCAGGGTTTTAGGCCCGAACAGGTGGCGCCCGCGCTGTGGAGCGCCTTTTGGCCTCAGGCGTTCTCTTACGCCGCCTGCGTGATTATCTTGATGCGCAAGATTTTCGAGCCTCGCGCAATGATCATTGCCGGCCTCGGACTCCTCGCCATCGGCGCGTTCTTCAATCTGCCGATCACCAGCGAATGGCAGGTAGGCGAGCTCTACGTCGGGCAATTGATCCAAGGGGTCGGCTTGCCGATGCTTGCCGTGCCCCTGATTCATATGTTCGTCGCCGATGTACGGCCGCCCGCCGAGAGTCTCCCTGCCGCGAGCGTTTTGAATCTATCGCGCGTTTTGTCCGGGACCATTGTCACCGCTTGGGCGAGCACTTCGCTGCGGCTGAACAGTCAGGGAAAGTTCGGCGAGCTTCTGACCAATACAGGCTTCTATCCGGGTGACCGAGGCGCTTCGCTCGCCAGCCTGGCGGCACGCATGATGCACACGGCGTCAGATCCAATGTCTGCCCGAGCACAAGCCGTCCAGATCATCGCCGGCGCGGCTCGTCGACAGGCGGCCGTCCTTGGGACCTCAGACACATTTGCCACTCTGGGTTGGTTGCTCTTCGCCAGCTGCCTCCTTGTGGTGCTCATGTCCGAATTTGGCTCGGGCCGGGCCCTCCGACCGCGGGAGATGCGCCCATGACCCGATGGTCGATGCTCGCGGTGACCCTTGCTCTATCCGGCTGCGTCGTGGGACCGAACTATCAATCCCCCGCAACAAAGGTCCCCGAGCATTGGAGCGGAGCTCCAGGAGAGCCGAACTCCGCGGAGGCACTCAAATCTTTTTGGGCGAGCTTTCAAGACCCGAATTTGACCCGCTTGATCCAGCAAGCCATCGACGGCAACTACGACCTGAAGATCGCCGGCGAGCGGATTCGGGCGGCACACGATGCGGTTCGCGTAGCGGCGGCAGACGACAAACCCCAGATTGGCATCGGCGCGGCGGCCGAAAGCCGCCGCGAGACTCAAAATATCGACTGGCCGCCGGCTTCGCCGAAGTATGGCGAATATCCTTACTATTCACTTGGTTTCAACGCCTCCTGGGAACTTGACCTGTTCGGGGAGACCCGGCGCAAAAAAGAGTCTGCGCAAGCCGCCGCCGATGCGGCCGTTGAAACGCGCCGCGACGTCTTAATCAGCCTAACGGCGTCCGTGGCGAGCAACTACTTGAGCATTCGGGCAACCGAGTTGCGTCTGCAAATAGCCCGGGACAATCTTGACATCGCCCGGCGAACGCAAAGGCTTGCCCATCGTGCCTTCGAATCCGGCGAGCGCTCACACCTGGACGTGAGCGAGGCCGACGGGCGCGTCCATGGGGTCGAGGCCACCATTCCTCCCCTGCAAGCCCACTTGGAGGAGCTGACTCATGCGCTCGCAATTCTGCTCGCGCAAGCCCCCGCCGAGTTCATGACCGGCGATCTGCACAACGAGGAGGCAATGCCGGTCCCGCCCCCGTTGCCTCCCTCGCTTCCCTCGGAGGTCATCGCTCAGCGCCCCGATATCCGTAGGGCGGAACGCCAGTATGCCCAGTCGAACGCCAACGTAGGGGTTGCGGTCGCGGCTCTATATCCGCACTTCTCCATTCCTTTGAGCATCGCTCCGACCTCCAGCCAGGTTCACCAATTGTTTCAAACGGCGAGCCTGTTGTGGCGCATGGGTCTCAATGGGACTCAGAGCCTTTATACGGGAGGCAGACTCACGGCGAGCGTCGACGCGGCACGCGCGAATAAGGACGCCGCTCTATTCTCGTATCAAGAGACTGTGTTGAAGGCCTTCGCGGAGGTCGAAGACGCACTCTCGGACCAGATGGCCGAAGAGGTGCGTTACCAAGACCTCACCGCGCAGCTGGCCGATAATCGTCAAGCGCTGCAGGAAGGACAAGAACGCTATCGAAGAGGTGAAGTGGCTCTGCTGCCGGTGCTCGAGGACCAGGAGCAGCTTTATGCGACACAAGACGCACAGGTGACCAGCAGCCTGACCCGCTGTCTTGCCGATATTTCGCTGTTCAAGGCGCTCGGCGGCAACTGGCAAGAGGTTTCCCTGCCGAACTTGGTTGCCGACCGCTGATCAGCAGGGCACATTAATAAATAATTCGACCATGGTCCAATGGGCGAGAGCCTCCTTGGGCACCAGAATCTGCAATTGCTGACACCTTAGGCAGATGCACCTGACACGGAGCAGGCTCCCTGAAGAATCCAACCCTTTTTCTGGTCGGTTTACTTCACACGTCGATGGCAATGTCGCCTGCCTCGGCCAGCCCTTCGGACTGCAGTGGCGTTGTTTCTCGTTCGACGAGACAGACGGGCGTCGATCCCCCGGTAGCCCGTTGGACGACGCGTATATTCGATCGCAAAGACTGCTTGGGGCCCGCAGAAGGTAGCGCCCATTTCGACGAACTGACCGTGGATCGGTCGCCGCCCCCCCTGCAAGGCGAGCTTTTGCCCGGTCAGGATTGTGGTTCGGCGGGCGACGATGACCCTGAGGAATGACTAAATGAGCCTTTTGATATGCGGATGACGATTGCGGCCCGCCGATCCACGCGTTTAGGAGCGGCGCTGCTGGTCGGTCTTACGGGGTGCACCGATTTATCGCCGGTCCAAGCGCGCCTCGACGATTTACAGGCGCGGATGGATAGACTCGAAATGGCGTCCGCGAAAGCGACCGCCGCGACTACCGCCGCGCAGGGGGCTTCGGCGAAGGCGGATCAAACCGCGGGCCAAGCCATGCGCGCTGCGAAGGTGAATGCGAATGCGATAGCCTCCCTCGAAGATAAAATCGACCGGATGTTCAAGAGGCCACCACCGAAAGCCGACTCACCGCCTTGATGGATCAAAGACCCATTGTGGAGTCGAATGAGAGCGCGGAGATTGGGGTCGGCTGATGCATAGGCTCTGCGAGCAATGGATGGCTGCCCCTACTGGAGATGCCAATGAAAGCTCTACTGACGGTGACGCTCATGATGGTTTCCTTACACGCCTTAGGCGATGATTGCGTCACAAACCGGCTTGGCAAGGTCGTTTGCAGCAACGGTCAACGTGCGGTTGCCGCCAATCCGAACACCGGCAAGGTCGCCACCGCGCAAAAGTCTCCCAGTGGCGCGGTAGCCGCACAAACGAACACCGGCGCGAAGGCGGCCTACAATCCGCATACGGGAAACGCCGCGGTACAGCAAACCAATCAAAACGGCGTGAAGACCACCCGCACCTCCGCCGGCGGACAGGCGAAAACCAAAAATGGGATCGGCGTTGCGACGGGTCCCAATGGGACTACCTGCGCCAAGGGAGTGAACAATCAGGGCTGCACAAAATAGCCTCGCGATGCGTCGAGCCCGGGCGACGTTGCTCAAATCAGATTTTCGTCTTTGTAGGAGATTCTCATGCGCATGGCTCTAGCTCACTCATATATGTGCGCGCTGGTCGCGGCGGCCGGCGTTCTGATCAGCGCCTGCGCGCAAACTCCGACAATCCAGCGCGACACCAATCCTGCTGCAACCTTCAGCAGCTACAAGACTTTCGGATTTCTCTCGCCGCTTGCGACCGATAAGTTCTCTTATGAATCGTTGCTCACACAGCACCTGAAAGACGCCACGCGTCAGGCGATGGAATCCAAAGGCTACGTATTCAGCGCAAACGGCCCGGATTTGCTGCTCAATTTCTACGTCAACATTCAGAACAAGCAGGACGTGCGCACGACGCCGGGCTCGGCCGCTTATGCGGGCTACGGATACCCCGGCGGCTATTATGGCTATCGCACCGGGTATTACCGAGTCTACAGAACCACCACGGTTGAGACGGTCAACTACAAGCAAGGCACGCTGACCATAGATCTGATCGATGCCAAGCAGAAGGTCCTGGCATGGACAGCGACCGCCGAGAATCGCATCTCCAGCAGCGCCCTCAAAGATCCCGGCCCGGCAATCGACACGTTGGTCACCAACATGCTTTCTCCGCTGCCCTCGGCGGTCAGATAGCAGGATCCTGCAGGGCGGGTATCCCCAACAAGCGAGGCGCGAAGCGTTGCGTCAGCACCGGCCCCAGGATGGACGTGACCAGAACCATGATGAGAACGCCGTTGAGCATGCGCCCGTCGAGCAACGGCTGGCCGGCGGCATTGAAGGTCTTGTACGCGACGAGGGTCGCCGCGAGCGTCGCCGCGACCTGCGGCAGGGTGAGCGACCACATGGTTCTACGGGCAATCGAAGAGTAGCCAAAGACCCGGCCGCAAGACTGCGCCGCGACCCATTTACCCACGAGCAGCGCGGCGATGATTCCACCTGCGAGAAAGGAATCCTGCGTGAGGCTATGCACCAGCGCCGGTGGATCAATCAGGAATCCGGTCACGATGAAAAAGATCGGTATGAACAAGGTATTGCCCATGAATTCGAGCTTGTTTTTGGCCGGCTTGTCTTTCACCGTCGCGTTGACCGCGAGCCCGGCCAGGAAGGTGCCGACGATACCCGGTAGGTTGATGTACTGCGCAAGCAGCGCTGACAGCGCGATCATGCCGAGCATCAGGATGAAATAGATCTCTTCGTTGTTCTCCAATCGCCGCAAGACGTACGCGCCGGCACGGCCCAGACCCAGCAATACGAGCGGCACAAATACAATTATTTCGATGATCTGGAGGGCGAGCCCCGAAGCCGAAAATCCGCTGACATACAAAGGCACGCAGATGGCGAACACGAGCAGCGACAAGGTGTCCGATATCATCGTCGCACCGAACGTAACGACCACGGGCTCTAGGCGATTCACGCCTAGCTTGGCGACAATAGTGGCCCCAAGAAGGGTGTGCGATGCGAGCAACGAACCCACCACGATCGCCGGCAAAAGACCATAACCGAGCCATCGGGCAGCGAGCGTACCGAGCAACAGTGGAACCGTGGTCGTGGTCACGCCGAACACAATCGACCGGAATATCTTCTCCCGAAACAGCGGCAAGTTTATTTCCAGGCCCGCGAAGAACATCAGCAACAGCATGCCGAGCTCCGAGAAAAATTGGGAGATGGGATGTTGCTGAGGGAAGACATCGAGCATGTGCGGCCCGAGCACCACGCCGCTCAGCAGAAGTCCCACCGCCGCCGGCAGATGGATCCGGCGCGAGAGTTGCGGGATCGCTACGATGAGCGCCATGAATATGGCGAACCTGGCCAGAACTGGCAGCCCCTCGATCGACCGATGAATAATTTCAACGAACGCCATTGATTTTATCCGGAGGCATCACCTAGGCCCGTCGACCTTACCGTCCCCACGAGAATCCTCGGCTCCCGAGTGATCTACGTCTCTATGCATGTCCAGGCAACGTGATGCGAGACACATTTCTTGGAACGTGCGTTGCCGTAACTCGAAAAGTGACATAGACATGGTTCATGTCATAACGGTGAAGAAGACGATGCACGACTTCCACGATTTGATGAAAGACATTTCTCATTTGGAAAATCTCGCAAAGCAGCGTCTGCAGAGCAATGCCACCGCGAATTCCGAGCGCTTGAAGTTTTTGAGCCAGTTCACCCGATATGGCATCTGCGCATGTCATTGCCATTTCAGCGCGAGTGTCTATCACAGTGCGGTGCCGTGCTGCGGTAATGCCAAGCTGACAGCCGAGATACAGCCCGAGTAGTCCGCAATATTCGGCTGCCGAAGTGGCCGCGCAACGGTGTGGTCTGCCGGTCAATTAGCGTCTGAACCCACCGCCACCGAAGCCTCCTCCCCCGCCCCCGAAGCGGCCGCCCCACCCGCCGCCGCCGCCACCGAAGCGATCGCCGCCACCACCGCCAAACAGTCCGCCGCCGCCGCCAAACAACCCGCCGCCGCCGCTTCGATCGCCGCCGCCGAAACTCTGACCGAAGCTGCTCGAGAAAGCGCTCGAGCGATCATTGCCGGCGCTGCGCGCCTGCGATTCCTGATTGGCCCAAGAGTTACTGCCGCCCGCATTCGACCAGCCGCCCGAGGAATGTTGCTGCCAGCTGCCGCCCTTGTTCTGAAAGGTGTTGCCGCTGCTATCCGCATAGCGATCGTTGCCGCTGTTCGCTGCACCCCAGTTGGTGGTCTTGCCGGTGTTGGCGTTGTAGACCGAGCCGCCGCCGGTGTGCCCGTAACCTTGCGGCCCCGCCGTGGTCGCGCCGGCGCGGTTGTAGGTGCTGCCGTTGGCCGTCGTACCCGACACGGCATTGGCGGTCGAATGCTGACCGGTGTAGGTGTTGTAGTTGGTTGCCCGGGCGACGTTGCCTGAGCCCCCGGCCGCGGTGTTGAACGTGCGGTCATAGCCGCGCGAGGCATTGCCCGTCCAGGCGTTGTATTGGCGGCCGGCATTGATGTTGCCGGTGGTCCCGCGCGCCGTCGCGTAGGAACCGGAGAAAGTCGATCCGGCCACCCCGCCGCCCGCGTACCAGCTGCGAGTGCCCGAATAAACCGCACCACCCCAATGTCCGTAGACGTTTGCGCTCGCCGAGCCGCAGCACGGATAGGCGCCCCAATAGCCGGGAGAGTAAAACGATCCGCCCCAGTACGGCTCCATCCATGCCGCGGTGGCAAGACCCACCGCGAAGCCAAACGTGAAACCGACCCATGGGTTGTAGATCGGCGCGGCCGCGACACCATATGTGTAAGGCGGTGGGTACCACACGGTCCCGATCCAGGGCGAGTAGGCGTAGCCGGTGCCGTAGACCACTGTTCCGTACGGTGAGATCACGGTTCCGAAATAGCCCGGGGTGTAGCCGACGTACACATATTGCGGCGTCGCTTCATAGATTTTCACGTAGGTGACGTAATAGAGAGGCGACGCGGGCGGTATCGTATAGATCACCGTCGGCACCGAGGTGGCGATAATCCACGGTCCCGTGACCTGCGCGGAGGTGAACCAAACGCCGGCGACCACCGCGAAGTATTCATCTGGAGCAACCTGAATGACCGGCTCCGAGGAGTTCGCTACATACGAGAGTGATGTGCCATCGATCGGCAAATATTGTGGCGGCCCATCGAAATTCGGCGTGAAGGTGGGACCCTTCGTGAGCGGTATCGTTGCCGTCTGCGGAATCGAATTGGAGATCGCGGCCTCGTGCGCCTGCGGCGTGCCCGCCACGGTCGGCAGCACGGCGCCGGCGAGCGATTGCGGCGGGATGCGCGCGAAGTCGGCGGGCAGCCCGTCGTTCGGCACGAAGGTCCAGGGACCCGTGAGTGCAGCGGAATCGAACCAGCGGCCCGAAATCAGCACGTAGTACTGATTGTTGGTGATATCGATCAGCACATCGCTCGTCGTATTCGCCGCCCACAGCAATTGCGTGCCGACGACCGGCTGAAAATCGGGCTGGCCCTTGAACACGATCAATTCAGCCGGCACCCGGCTCGTGTAAATCGCCGGCACGCCGTTGGCGAGCGAGGGCTTGGGGTTCGCTTTCGCGCCGCCATCGAGCATATCGACCGCGCCGGAACTCGCGAGGGTTTGCGCGACGTTGTCGATGCCCGGCGGAAGGTTGAACGACTGCGTCCAGGGACCGTTGATCGAGCTCGATGTGAGCCAGCCGTCATAGACGTGAATGAAGAAGTTCTGCCCGGGTACTTGCAGGATCAGCGCACGGGTGTTGATGACGCGCTGGAATTGCGAATTCGGCACTGCCTTGAGCACCGGCGTATCGTCGATTGGGACCAGGATCGCCGGCGAATAGCTGACGATGATCCACGGCGGGTTGTTCTGAACGGCGACCGTAGGCGGCTTGATGCCGGCGAGGGCGAGCGAGGAATCGAGGCGGTCAAGCGATATGGTGCGGATCGAGGCGACGAACTGGGTCTGCAGCTCCGCAGCGTAGGCGGCGCCGCGGTTGGGCAGCGTCGGGAAGTCGATCTTGGAGATCTTGAGATTCTCGAACGTCACCGTGCGCAGCACCTTGTCGACCTGGGTTCGTGTGGTGGCAAAGATCACACCGAAGGTCTCCGCCTTCGCGCCGGTGGGCTTGATCGCAAGCGCCGCCCGGAAGTCCAGCTGATTGTCGGTCCACGAATTGATCTGCGGCTGATAGACCAGCACCTGGGCATCGCCCAAGTCCACGCCGCGCGGCCACGGGTCGGGCGGCGGCGGCCCCACCGGGCTGCCTTGCGCGAACGCCAGCGCGGATACGGTCAGAGCACTTACGGTGAGAACAAGCGCTGCGATACGGAAATGAGGTCTCATGTCTGGCTCCGTCGGTCTCTCCGTCCGCCCCAAGAATGAGTATTTCGTCAACCGTTCCGCGTGGGCTATTGGACCTTCGGTGAATCGTTGACAGAAACTCGGGGACCCGCGCACCCAGCGCGAGTCCTTAATCGGATAAGTTGATCAGTGCGGTGAAACCGGTGTACCGGTGTACCGGTAATCACCAAGAAGGTCTAACCGACCGAAGGCATAACTTGTGATACGGCCCTAACCAGGGCCCGAATGTCGAGCGGCTTGCACAGATACTCAACGGCGCCGGCATTCATACACTCCTCGCGCAGACTCGGCGAGTCATGTGCGGTGATGATGACGATCGGAAAACTCGCGCCCGCCGTCCTCAGCGACTGCTGCACTTCCGTGCCCGATAAGCCCGGCATTTGAAGATCGAGTACCAGGCAATCCGGTCGATCAAAATGCCAAGACTCCAGGAATTCAGCCCCTGAAGCGAAGGCGCGCGCCGCAAAGCCCGCGGCTTGCAGAACGCGGACCACCGCCTTGCGAACTGATTCCTCGTCGTCGACTACTGCGATCACGGTCCATCCGGTGCATAGAGATAGCACCTTTTGGACTCAATCGAGCTCTTTTGATATTGGACATTGGGGCTGTCTCCAGCTCAGAGCCGTCGCTCCGATACCCAGAGCGGGTTCGATTTCCACCCCCACCCGTGCCCCGAGCTGCACCAACTCTGCGACCGAGCGCGCGACCATCTTCGACATCATGCGTGCGCGGTGCACTTTGACCGTTTTTTCACCCGTGCCCAGCTCCGCGGCAATCTGTTTGTTCAGACGGCCACGGATAACCTGTGCCATCACTTGCCGTTCGCGTGGCGTAAGCGTTTCGAGACGATGGTGAATCACACGACGGATCTCGATCTGCACGCGTTGTTCCTCGTCGCGGCGCAGTGCCTGCTCGACTGCGGCAAACAGCCGCACGTTGTCGATCGGCTTGGTCAGAAAGTCGACCGCGCCTTCCTTCATGGCCTCGACGCTCGTCTGGATATCACCCATTCCGGTCAAGAAAACAATTGGCAGCGCGTTCGGGTGAGCGACAAGGGCATGCTGCAAGTCGATGCCACTGAGCCCCGGCATGCAAATGTCGAGCAATAGGCAGCCCTGCGCGTCGTCGTGATGTTCCGCCAGGAACCCCTCCGCCGATTCGAACGACCGTACCTGATATCCCGCTACCCCAAGTACGCGTGACAGCGACTTACGGACCTCCGGGGCGTCATCCACGATGAATACTGTTTGCGCTGTGCCATTCATGGCTCCAATCTCCCCAGTGAGTTTACTGACGGCTATCCACGATCCGGACTGTCTCTTCCCTCGGACCCAATTCTCACCATGCGCGTATGCAAGCGGATGCTCCGCGATTTCGCGCTTCGAGCTCGACAACCCGTTTTCCCCTCGATCCCAGACCTTAACATTATCCCGTGCACTTTGCGTGACAGCGTCACCGCTAAGCGGACAGCGGTGCGCTTTTTATGATGCACCCTTCAGGCGCGATTTATCTGTGCGGTATCACACATATGTTATGCGCTCGGTGTTAGGTTCGACCGACCGATCGAGGCCGGTCTATTGGACCGAGGTCCAATGACGGACCCGGTCCACCCTGCTTAACTGATTTGATGTAACGCCGGCCGGCACTTGTGAGCGCGCGCACAGCCAGTACTCCCCCCATCGCGCGGCGCCATCCCAGCCGGCCGGCGTTACCCGGCTGTTGTCCGGACCACGTCGCGGTTTGCGCGTCGAGAATCAGCTCACTCGGCAGGTCTGCTGGATCTCGGCGATCTTCTTGTCGAGCAACGTATTGTACTCGCCGGTCGTCACCTGATACTTGGTGCCTTCAGTCTGGGTGACGACTCCCACCACGAGACCCACGGGGACGACCATGGTCACACCCGCTGCAACCCTTTCAGCGGTGTTCCTTTTTTCGCTTTGAAGCATCCGAATGTCGCCCTCTGCAGTGGCGCAGTTCACGGGCATCGCGGAGGCTTTCTGCTCCTCTTTCTTCTCTTGCATTGCGCAACCGCTTGCGAAAGCGGCGATGGCCACCGCGAAGAACAACGTTGATATATGAGTGCTCTTGGGCATTAGCGCTCCGCTCCGATGTAACCCTGGGAGAAATCGGTGCACTGCAGTATGCGGGCAGCAACGCGCGCGCCTTTAGAATGGGACCTTAGTCTCAGCTACCCCGGGCGGTATTTACCGTTACTCTTCATCCGAATCGGACGAATCCACGCGGGAGGCCTTGGTCGTTGGACTTCGGCGCGTTCACGGCTAGGCTTGTTTTGAGCCCGATACGGGAGACTTGTATGCGGAACGGAATCGTCGGATATGTGGCTGCTGCGGTGCTGGTTACCTTCCTCGCCGGAGGCGCAAGTGCCCAAGCACCCAAGCACCCAGCCAAGCCCGCAGACCCTCCCGTTGCGCCCTACCAGCCCGGACTCGAGCCCCGAGCCATCGAAATATTGAAGGCGTCGAGCGCTCGGCTCGCTGCAGCCCAGTCGATGAGTTTCACGGCGGTCGTCTCTTATGAGGGTCCGAGCCTTCTGGGACCGCCGCTGATTTATTCGACGAAGTCGCAAGTCACCTTGCGACGCCCCAACAAATTGAAGGTCATCACCCTCGGCGACGGACCGCCTTCGGAGTTCTACTACGATGGCAAGACCATGATGGCCTTCGCCCCGAAGGAGAATCTGGTCGCCGTCGCGGATGCCCCCCCGACCATCGATGCGACCTTGGTGGCGGCGTATGAGGGCGCGTCGATCTATTTTCCTTTCACGGACGTTATCGTCTCCGATCCCTACAAAGACATGTCGGGCGACCTGACGACGGCGTTCTACATTGGGCAATCCGAGGTCGTCGAGGGGATCAAGACCGACATGGTGGCATTCGCCACAAAAGATGTATTTGCGCAGATTTGGGTTGGAACCGAGGACAAGCTGCCACGCCGTCTGTACGCCGTGTATCTCAACGATCCCGCACGGTTGCGTCACGTCCTCGAGCTCTCCAATTGGGAATTGAACGGGACGGTCCCTGAGGATGCCTTCTCTTCAGCCAAGACGAGCGGGGCGGGCCACATATCCTTCAAGCGCCCTGACGTCGATACTTCGGGTAACGGCAAGCCTCCTGCATCGCAGCCCGCCGGCACTCCGTAATAAGGAGACAACGTGATGATCCTGACGAAACAGCACTTCTGCAGTTTGATTGGTCTGAGCTCACTATTGGTAGGAGTGGGGCCGGCGCAGGCCTGGGTGCACGCCGGCAGCAGCGGGGGCGGGTCGACTGCTCACTGGGGCGGTGGCGGCAGCTACGGCTCGGCGGGGTCCTACCACTCCGGCAACACCACCTATGGGGCGGCATCGAGCACTCATACCGGCGCCTACGGCGGCACGACGACGAAAACGGCTTCCGGATCGGCCACCCAAAATCCCAATGGAACGACATCCTATTCGGGATCGGAGCACACGACCTATACGGCGCCCGACGGCCAGACGGCGCAGACGAATAAAACGACCAATGGCGTGGCTTATAACGGCAGCACGACCGCCTATCACACGAACACCGCCAGCACGAGCAACGGTGCCTACTACGGGTCCTCGCACACGACCTATTCCACAGCCGGGGGCACGGCCTACCACAGCACGTACTATGGAACGACGGCCTATCCTGCCTATCATCCGCCGACCACCGTGAACTACTATGGCTCGAGTTGCTATAACTGCGGCGGCTGGTCCGCGGCGGGAGCGGCGGCCGCCGGCCTCGCAGTAGGTGCCGTGGCCGGGGCCGCGGTGGCCTCTGCCAATTCCGCGCAAGCCACATCGAACGCTTACAACGCCGGGGTCGTCGCGGGCGCGAGTGCAGTATATGCAACGGGAGCCATCTATGCGACGCTCCCCGCAAATTCGGTGACGACGGTCGTTCAAGGACAGACGTACTACCTCAACGGCAATACGTGGTTCTATCCTGCGTACGGCGCGAACGGGATTTACTACCGCGTCGTAGCCGCACCTATGTGAGCCAACGCCGGGCGGCCATCCGATAGACGAGCGCGGCGCCCAGCCCTCCGACGATCAGCACGCCGAGCAGCTGCGCGCCTCGCCAATAGGCATGATCGACGACGCCCCGAAGTGTCGCCGCCGCGCGCTCGGAGGCTTGCGCCAGCGCGGGGCTGCCGCGATCGACGGTGCCGATGAGCGATTCGAGTTGAGCGGCGCTGCGCGTGATCTCGGCCGCTGCGGCCGTGTACTCGGTGATATCGAACGGCTTCGCCGGCGACCGTTGCGCGGCGGCGTCTGCGGTCGTCGGCTTTTGCAATCTTGCCACCAACTGATCGAAAGAGCGGATGGTGCCATCCAGGGAGTTTGACGTCGCCGTCCCCGCTTCCAGCGCAGCTCGCAGTTCAACCACGAGCTCGCGGGTATGCGAGGTTTCGACGTTCACCGCCTCCATGATCTGCCGAATGGCGGCTTCGCGCTCCCGGGGGAGCAAGCTCGGCAACTCACCGAAGACGTGCGCAGTGGTGGTCGCAGCCCCGGCAACATGATCCGCGTTGGCAAGCAGCCGTGTCACCTCGGGCATGGTCGCAAATTCGAAAGTCAACCGCTCTATCTGCATGTCGAGCAGGTTCGGCACATGCTGCGCATAATAGATCGTGCGCTCAGCCAGCTCTCTCGACTGGGAGATCTCCCGCACGGCGGGGTCAAGGCTGCTGAACGGATCGAGACCCAGCATGTTGAACAGCCCGCTGAACCTGTCGGTGCCGACGGTCTTGGGCTTTCCCATGGAACTTGCGACGTCGCGGAAGTGCACGTACGAAATCGCCGTCACATGCGGATTTTGTTCCCGCCATACGACGATGAGATGCTGCAGCTCGGCGATTTGATCCGCTGAAAGAGCGCCCTTGGCCAGCTCCAGCACGAGCGGCTCGAGCCGGTGATAGGCCTCGCGCAGGGTCGCCGCACGCTCACCGAAACGGGCATCGCCCCAAGCGTCGTCGATCACCATGCGGCTCAACGTCGTCAGCACGACGAGATCGACCGCGTCGACCACGGGGCTTGGGCCGCTCGCCATGGAATAGGCGGCGGTCGCCTGGGACAGCAACCAGTTCTGAGAGGTGAGTCGATCTGAGGCGTTGTCGGTCGACGCCTGGAAGTTCCTGATCGGCGGAGTGATGGCGCCAACATATTCATCCGCGAAACGCATGACGCTGAGCTGCAGCACTTGTAGCTGTGCCGCGCGCTTGGTTGCTTTGTCGTCGACATGGAAAACATGGTGCAGCGTCGAGCAGCCGCTGAACGTCAAAAGTGCAATCCCGATCCCCAGACAGCAGAGCCACCGCTCCGCGGGACGGGTACCAACCCCTCCAATCCTCCTGGCGAAGCTCGAAATACGCAAATTCAGTTCCCGCGCTGTGGCGAGGACAGCGCCTCCGCCACCTTCATCCCGACGATCGTCGCGACCACGACGGCCATGTAGAACTGGCCGCACATCACCTCGAGCCAGACCAATGCATCCGATACGGGGCCTACCGTGGTGATGTCCCCGTAACCGATGCTCGTGATGGTCGTGAAGCTGAAGAAGTCGAATAACGCATGGAGAGTATTCCAACTCTGCAGCTCCCAGCGGATGGCGGGGCTGATGTCGAACGAGGCGGGAATCAGCAGCCAGGCAAGCACATAGAGACGGCCCCAGAACAGCGCAATCAATATATATCCCGAGAAGGCGCCCACGACATCGTCCAGACGAAGCCGGCGCGCGTTGAACACCTGTCTGATGATCACGGAAAGAACGAACACATAAAAAGCGCTCGCGGTGACGTTCAAGAGAGCGTCAAGGGACAACTGCAGGTCGCGGGATGCGAATATGCGGGTGAGGTCGATGGCAATGGTGATGCCGGCCAGACCTGTTCCGATCCATCGCCGCCGCGCCGTACTGAACAGCGCGCGGAACACCGTGACGCAAACTACGAAGAACAGACCGATGGACACGAGGCGTTCGGTCGGAGTGGCCTTCGCCATCAGCGGATTGAACACCTCCATCGCGACCAGCGCGCCGAGCAGCTGAAAATGCCTCGTTAACCTTGCGCTCGGTCGCATGGCGGCGCCCTCCGAGGGCATCGCCCGAGTCAACTCCGGCACGAGCCCAACCCAGCCGCGTTACGAGCGCTCACGATCCAGCGCTCGAATCGCCGCCGCGATATCCTCGCTCAAGCGTTTGAGCGCCCGACTGTGCGCAGCGGCGAGGGCGTCATAGCTTTTCTCCAGCGACGGCTCGCGCACCGCCGTCCTCCCGCTCGTGCTCTTCCCGTCCGATACCCGCCGGACAACCCACAAGGCGCTCAACGTCGCAGCATCACCGGGCGACGATTCGAAGGTCTGCACATCAATGGCCACCCGGAAATCGGCGTCGATGGTCGATACCGACGAAATCGAGGAGACCCGCGGTGTTTCCAGCAATGCGGCGAGATTGGCGCAGACTACTTGTGCGATATTGCTCCGCAAAGGTGAGGCCCAGAGATTGAACTGGTCGGCGGATACTTGATTGAGTCCTTTCGTCACCACGATCTGCGGCATGTCTACAGTCGCGGGTATGGATATGGGGCCGACGACGACGGCGAGCTTGGATGTCCCGGCATTGAGGTCCGCCGGGCCGGCGCTCAAGGTGTAGAACTTCGCAGGCGGGCTGGCGCAACCGGCAACGATGGCGCACGTCAGGCCGATGGCCGCAATACCCCGTCTCATGGATGGTCCTCCTTCTTGCCCCGGATCAACATCGACGGGTGCTGCTCCAGATAGTTGACGAAGATGCGTACGGAGCGTGCCATATCGGTGAGCTCCTGCATCAGATCGTGCAAATCCTGGGTGGTCGGGGAATCTTTACTGAGCAGGGCTCGATCGGCGTCCGCGATTGTCTTGTGCAAGGCCGCGATGGTCTTGGTTCCTTCGGGCAACAATTCGGTATCGACACGGGTAAAAAGAACGTCCGCTTGCTTCAGTGTCTGATTGAGGGTCGAGACCATGTCCTTGAGACCTGATGCCATATCCCCGAGCGGAATGTTGTCCACCTTGGTGAGGATGCTGTTGAGCTTTGCTTCGATGGTCGCGAGACCCCCGGAAGCGACCGGCAGCTCGAGCGGATCACGGCTCCAGTCGACCTTCGGCTTGGGCTCGTTGTGAACATACTCGAAGGCCACATACAGCTCACCGGTTATCAGGCTGCCGGTCTGCAACTGCGCGCGTAATCCGAGATCCTCCACGAGATGATGCAGCATGCGAGCGCGGACCGCCGGAGACATCGCCGCGTAGCCGGTGACGGAGGCGCCCCCCCTGTCGTCGACAAGTGTTCCGAGAGACGCTCGGGCGAGAAGGTAATGAGTACGCGCGGACGCACCACGAGTTTCTCTTGGTCGTATACCAGACCGACCTCGGCAACGTTGCCGACGGTCAATCCGAAGAGCGTCACCGGCGCTCCCACAGACAGGCCGCGGAGCGACTCGTCGAAGTAAAGCACGAAGTGCCGTTCGACGGGATCCGGCTGGGTCATCGCAATCGCGCGATTTCTGAAGAGAGCAAATTCCTTGTTCGCGGGCGCCGGGGGCCCGGGCATCAGAAAATCGGGGACGTCGAATGCAATCCCCCCGACCAGCACCGATACGATCGACTCCGTTTGAATTTCAATGCCGTTCGCTCCTGCCGAGGCCTGAATTCCACTCGCGTTCCAAAAGCGCGTCTCCGCGGTCACATACTTGTCGTAGGGGGCGTTGACAAATATGGTCACCTCGATGGACTTGCCGTCCGGCGCCAGCTTATACGCCGCCACCTCGCCGACCGGCAGGCTGCGATAGTAGACCGGCGCGCCGACGCCCACGGAGCCGAGCGTTGCCGCATTGAGGGTGAATCTGCGGCCCGGCTGGTCCGTGATCAAGGGCGGCGCATCGATCGCCACATAGGTCCGCTGCTTTTGGGAGGAGGTTCCCGCCTGGAATCCGATATATTGTCCCGACAGCAGCGTATTGAGACCGGAGACACCGCTCAGAGAAATGGTCGGCTGAACGATCCAGAATTTTGCATCGTCCACCATCAGTGCAGCCGCATGCTTCGCGATCTGCGCGGTGACCTGCACTTTGGAATAGTCGTCGGTGAGCTCCACCGTCGTCACCTGGCCGATCGTCACATCCTTGTACTTGATGAAGGTTTTGCCGGCCTCGATGCCTGACGCCGCCTTGAAGACGATGGTGATGGTCGGACCCTCCTGGCGTATCCGTTGGATCGCAATGCCGATGGCGACTACCGCGGCGAGCAACGGAATGATCCAGATGATCGAGATGCGCAGGCGCTTCGCACGCACGACCCTGGCCAGCGGCAGATTGCTGAGATCGCTCTCGTTAGCCATGCGATAACTCGTGGGACTCGGCGCCATCCCAGATCAGGCGCGGGTCGAACGATTCGGCGGCGAGCATGGTAAGCACCACGACGGCCGCGAAGAACAACACTCCGAATCCAGGCTCCACCGACATCAGCGGGCTGAGCTGTACGAGCGCGACGGTGAAGGTGTCGACAAACACATCGAGCATAGACCATCGACCGATAAACGCGACCATTCGATAGAGCCGGGTCCGCTCGCGGTTGCCTTTGGCCGAACCGCGCTGCACGCTGATCAACAAGTAAGCCAGCGAGATCAACTTGCCGAGCGGGATCATCACGCTCGCGATCAGCACGACGAGCGCCAGCGGCCACGACCCCGACGTGTATAGAAAAATCACGCCGCCGAGAATGGTGTCGCCCTCCGTTCCCTGGGGTGTAGTGGTGTCGAGCACCGGCAGGAGATTTGCGGGGACGTAGCAGATCGCGGCCGCGATGAGCAGCGACCAGGTGACCTCGATCGAGGCATGGCGGCGGACTTCGAGTTGCTCCCCGCAGCGGCGACAGAAGCCGGCCTCCTCCGCGCTCGCGACCCGCGACACCAGCCGGCAGACTTCGCACGAGACGAGCCCCGAATTTCGCGCGGTACGGAGCGGGTTCATCATTTGCCCGGAGCTGCCATGTCAGCTGCCGGGTTTGCGGGTATCTCCGGGTCCATCCATTCGACTCGCCGCCACATCTCGCGCCGATCCAGATTGACCGCGATCGCCGGGATCAACAGGATCGTCGCTCCAAACGCGTACATGCCGATTCCTGGATCCACGGTCGCAAGCTGCGCGATCTTGACCAACGCGACCAGGATACCGAGCATCACGACTTCGAGCATCGACCAGACCTCGAGATGTCCCAGCCAGCGCAGCATCTCACCGGACCAGCCTGGCATCGCCGCACGTCGAGCGGCGAGCAGCAGCGTGATGACAAATGATAAATACCCCACGGGTGCGATCAGCGCGCAGAACGCGACCAGCACACTCGTAAGGCGTTGGCCCTGCGCCCACATTTCATAAGCCCCACCCGCAATCGTCGTGCTTGCGAAACGGCCCACCACGTGAAGTTCCATCAACGGCAAGGTATTCGCGACGAGCAGCGTAACAGCAGCGGTGATGGCCAGGGGTAGAGCGCGATCACGCGCATCGCCCAGTTCTTTGGCGATCACGCGACCGCAGCGCGCGCACGCTGCTTTGCCGCCGGGCATCAGGGATGGAACTTGCTGCAGCAAATCGCAGTCAGGGCATGCGATCGATTCGACGAGTAACCGATCCTCCAAGCCCCTGCCCTCCTCCGAGTACGTGATCCTGCCGCCCGTCGAACCTTGCACACGCCGCGGTGGCATGACGGGCTTCCTCAGGACGAGGAAATTCCAATTGTCAGATCGTACAGTTAACGTCGGAGTGCGGTATTGGACGAAGTACCAAGAAGCGCTCCACCGCCGCTGACCCACGGCAGCCGACACTTAGTTATATTGCTGGCGAGACTTGCCGCGAAAAACTCTGTAAACGCTGAACGTATAGATGACGATCACCGGCAAGACCACGATGCCGCAGTAAGACAGGAATTGCAGCGACTCATCCGGTGCAGCCGCGCTGGCAACCGTTACTTGGTAGGGAATCATGTACGGCCAAAACATCACGGCCAGCGTGAAGTAGGCGGCGACGAAGAAGACGATCGTCAAGATGACCGGCAGGTCGTCGCGGCGTGCCCGAGCGGCGGCGACGAGGCCGACCAAGGCGGCGATGCCGATAACCGGAAATACCAGTCCCCAGCTACGGGACTGCAGGTTGCTCTGTGCGACCGCCCCCGGGTCGATCCAAAGGACCGCGGTGAACGCCAGGCCCAGTATCACGATAACCAAGACGGCCAGCCGCGGAATCCTCGCGTACGCCCAGTCCCGCACCACTCCCTCGCTCTTGAAGACCAGCCAGCAGGCCCCCAGCAGCGCGTAACCGAGCACCATCCCGATACCGGTGAAGATCGGGAGGGGACGCAGCCAGTCGAAGGTGTTGCCGGCGTATTGCCCGTTGATGACGGGAATACCCCTCATCAGCGCACCCAAGGCGGCGCCTTGCACAAAGGCAATGACGACGGAGCCCAGGAAGAATCCCCAATCCCACAACCACAGCATCTGCTTCGCACGGCCGCGAAATTCGAACGCGATACCGCGAAAAATGACACCGAACAACAGCAGCAGGATCGGGATGTAAAACGCGCTGAGAAATACGGCATACACGACCGGAAACGCAGCAAACAAGCTGGCGCCTATGATCACCAGCCACGTCTGATTGCCATCCCAGAACGGGGCGATCGTGTTCAGCATCTCCTGGCGATGCGTCTCTTCCGGCGTGGTGCCGAACAGGATTCCGACGCCCAGATCGAAGCCGTCGAGAATGACGTAGATGAGGATCGAGGCGGCGATGACCGCGGCCCAGAACACAGTGAGGTGGGTCGGCTGCATCGTTCAGCCCTCGTGCGAGGCATGGCTGCCCGTGGCGCTGGCGGCATCGTCCGCAAACGCCATGGGGCGGTTGGGCGTCGCGCCGCGAATGGCTGTGGCTGCCACAGTCGGTCCGGCGCGCAGCAGCTTGTAGATGTAGTAAAGGCCAAAGGAAACGAACAGCAAATACACCACGACGTAGCCGAGGAGAGAGAAGACGACATCGCCGGTTACGAGCGAGGGAGTTACTGCATCCTTCGTGCGCAAAACGCCATAGACAACCCAAGGCTGCCTTCCCACTTCAGCGGTAAACCACCCGGTCAATATGGCCAAGAATCCGGTCGGGAACGACAGAAACGTAATCCAGAGAAACCAGCGCGTCGTCTCGAGCCGGCCTCTCACGCGAAGCAGATTCCCCAACCAGGAAACGGCCAGCATGAGGATGCCCATTCCCGCCATGATCCGGAAACCGAAGAACGGGATAACGACCGGCGGACGGTCTTCGACCGGGAACGATTCGAGTCCCACCTCGCGCGCGTCCCAATTTCCGGATGCGATCATACTGCCGAGCTTCGGTACCGAGATCGCGAACAAATTGCGCTCATGGCGCGGATCGGGGATGGCGATCAGCGTTTCGGATGCGGGCTGCTCGGTTTTCCAGCGCGCCTCGATGGCGGCGAACTTCGCCGGTTGATGCTTCAGCACATACTCGCCCGTGAGATGGCCGAAAAAGAGTTGCACGGGAATGATCACCGCGACCAACCCCAATCCCCAATGCAGCATGACGCGCGCTTCCGCACGGTGGATGGCGCGGAGCACGTACCAAGCCCCGGTGGCGGCTACGCACATGCCGGTCGTCAGGAACGCAGCGAACAACATGTGCGGCCAGCGCACGAGCATGACCGAACCGGTCGTAATCGCCCACCAGTCCGCAGGAATGATTTTTCCGTCGACGATGGAATAGCCGACGGGAACCTGCATCCACGTGTTATTCACGAGTATCCAGAACGACGAGAACATCGTTCCCAGGGAGACCATGCAGCACGCGAGGAAGTAAAAGCGTGGCGATACCCGATCGCGCCCCAGCAGCATGACGCCGAAAAACGTTGACTCCAGCATGAATGCGGTGAACGCCTCATAGCCGAGCAACGGTCCCTGGATCGAGCCCGTCCGCTGCGCCAGCACGCTCCAGTTGGTGCCAAACTGAAAGGCCATGACTACGCCCGTGACCACGCCCATGCCGAACGAAAGGGCAAAGATCTTCAACCAGAAATCGAATACCCGGCGGTAGAGTGCGTTGCCGGTGACCAGGCGCGCGCCCTCGATGGTCGCGAGCCAAGCCGCCAAACCCAGCGTAAACGCCGGGAAAATGATGTGAAAACTGATGACGAACGCGAACTGAATGCGCGACAGGATGAAGGGATCGAATTCCATGGATCGCCCCTTTTACAACCGCAGTCCGAGGCGGCGTTGCAAATCAAGTGTCGTCACTGGCAGGCTCCGCTTCATGGGCTCGCCGGCGACGTGTCGAGGCCGAGGATAACGACCTTGGCTGTCACGATTTTCACCGGCCACGCGAGCATTGTTCACCATGATCAGGCCGGACTCGAAAGCGGCCAGCTCGTGCAGATCATAGGTGCACAAAACCTTCAGCCGCCCCACGTTCGTGGTGTTGATCTCGCTCACCGGCGAGTAGCGCTGCGACATCACCGTCCGGTTGTAACTCGGCCAGTCCGCGCTCTCAGGGTTTGGCGACCCCTCGGCGGTCGGAATTGAAGACACAGGCACGGGACTCTGGTACGCGGGATTCGTCTCCGTAGTCACTGTGCCTGCCGGAGAGCCCAAGGTGATGATGAAGTTGCGCGAAAGCCCGGCGATGGTTGACACCTGTACGGGATAGGCGAGGTACAGACCGCCCCCCAAAGCTGCGCCTACGACCACGAGCACGGCGGCGATGATCAAAAGTTTCTTTGAATTGCTCATTCTGTTGTCTGACGCCTTACTCGGCGCGAATATCACATCTGCGCGGGCGGTCTGTATATTGGTATAAGGGGTAACCGCCGCATCGCCGCTCGATCGATCGGCTTGCAACGCACGCGTTGGACCAAGGTCTCATTTCGCCCAGCCCTGCGCGTCCCATATTGGTGCCGCTGATCAAGGATGCCGTGCCGGCGTCCATCGGCAACGCTATATGGAGGTTTTCCCAATGGCCGACTTATGGACGCTGATCGCAGATCAGGTTTCCGACCGGGTCAGCGGTCCGATGAAATTTCGCATCGTATTGCAGCCGATCATGGCGGCATTCCTCGCGATCCGAGCGGGGTTGAAAGACGCGAAATCGGGCGCCCCGCCGTATTTCTGGCGATTGCTGTCCTCTCCGGGTCATCGTATGGAGATAATCAAGGACGGGTGGAAAAGCGTGGGGAGATTATTCCTGCTCGCGATCACTCTCGATCTCATCTACCAGATCATCGTTCAATCCAGAATCCGCCCCCGCGCCGCACTTTTCGTCGCCATCGTGCTTGCCATCATTCCCTATTTGCTTCTGCGTGGGACGGTCACGCGTATTGCACGCCGCCTCACGCATCAGCCTGCTGTTGCCGATAGCGCGACTGTCGCCCCCGCTCCGCGTAATCGACGGCAGGGCGATGCCGATCGACCTTAGGTATGGCGTCGCAAGAGGCGAGAGTGAACGCAGCCTAGTTGCCCTTGCAGTGCTGGCGCCCATTGTGGGGGCGTGCGCGGGATTCATCGGGGCCCTGTTCCGGCTCGCACTCGAGCATCTGGATACTCTTCGCAATGAGCTGATTTCGTGGGCGCACGGCGACCATTTCCTCGGTCTGCTGCTCATTGTCGCGCTCAGCGCGTCGGCCGTCGCAATCGCGGCATGGCTGGTTTGCCGCTTCTCGCCGGCCGCCTCCGGGAGCGGCATCCCGTATGTCGAGGCGGTGCTGGCCGACCGGTTGCCGGATCCCCCGTTACGGCTGATCCTGATCAAATTCGTCGGCGGACTGCTCGCGATTGGCTCGGGACTTGCCCTGGGTCGGGAAGGACCGAGCGTGCAAATGGGCGGGAGCATCGGTGACTTTTTGGGCCGTGCTTGCCGTCGCGACGTGGCCGAGTGTCGAGTGTTGCTTGCTGCGGGCGCAGGCGCCGGATTGGCCACGGCCTTTAACGCGCCGATTGCAGGTGCCATTTTCGTTCTTGAGGAGTTGATGCGGCGATTCGAGCTGCGGATCGCGATAGCCGCGCTCGGGGCGTCGGCCACCGCCATTGCCGTGGCACGCATGATCCTCGCCGACTCCCCGGATTTTCATGTCGAAGCGCTCGCTTACGCGAGCGCCCAGGCGAGGCCGCTATATTTCCTACTAGGGGCGATCGCCGGATTTGTTGCGATCCTTTACAACCGCCTCCTGCTCGGCGGCATGGCTGCCACAGACCGGCTCGAACGCTGGCCCGTACCACTGCGCGCCGCGCTGATCGGGGCGGCCGTCGGCCTGTTGGCTTGGTATGCGCCGGGACTGGTCGGAGGCGGCGATGCGCTCACCCAGCGCGCGCTGAGCGGCGCGGATGCCTTGGCCCTCATTCCCCTGATATTCATGTTGCGTTTTGGCCTCGGGGCGGTTTCCTATGCTGCACGCACGCCGGGGGGGCTGTTCGCGCCGATGCTGGTGCTCGGCGCTCAACTCGGATTGCTGTTCGGCGTGCTCTGCCAGGCCACTTTCCCTGGCCTGCATATACAGCCCGCGGGGTTTGCCGTCGTCGGCATGGCCGCGTTCTTCACGGGAGTGGTGCGAGCTCCACTCACCGGGATTGTGCTCGTCGTTGAGATGACCGGCAGCGTCCACATGCTGCTGCCGATGCTCGGCGCGTGCTTTGCGGCAATGCTGGTACCGACATTGCTGCACAACCCGCCCATTTATGAATCTCTAGGGTTCAGGAATCCTCGCCCGGGGGCTTGACCGCCAATAACTGGGCGCCGTCCGCGGTTTCGGATCTCTTTTCCAGATCGTGGAGCAATCCGGCGTCCGTCAGATCGAGTTTGTGGGAATTTCCCCAATCCGTTTGCGCCGCTTCGTTCAATCGCTTGACGACGTGATGCGCATCGGTTTCGATGGCGAGTTCGCGTCTTCCGTCGAAGCTGCCGGGCGACAGGTTGATGGACCCGACAATCGCCCGCTTTTCGTCCGCCAGAATCATTTTCGCGTGCAGCTTAAGCCCCTTGAGCGCGTGAATTTTAGCCCCCACATCGTGCATTATTCGCAATCCCCCCACCCCTTCGACCAACTTGTCTTTTTTCAGGGTATGCGGTGGGCGCGCCAGGATATGCAGACGAACCCCGCGCCTCGCGGCGCGCACCAGCCGTTCGATGATGACCGTGTCTTGGTAACGCTCGTTCTGCAACCACAGGGTGTGCTTTGCGGCATCGATAAATTCGGCGATCCGCTCGCGCCCGTTGTTCGGACACCAGATGAGCTGCGAATGCCCCCCGGGGGCGAATGCCGTGCGCTCCCAATCGGCCTCGAAGCAGGCGTCCATTTCAGCGATCTCGGCTTTATCCGCCGTCACCACCGCGTAGTCGCGCGTTACCGTCAGATCTCGCGTCTCCCAGTTGAAGGATTCGACAAACCCCGTCGTACCGTCGACCACCATTGATTTTTGATGCGTGAGATCGAATGCCGGATTACTGTCCTTGACCTCGACTCCCGCCTTGGCCAGTTTGGCCTTTGTTTCTTCGTTCTCGCTTTCGCCGCCGCGCCGCGCGGGGTTGAGCATCACCCGCACCTTGACTCCCCGGTGTCTTGCGGCGACGACCGAGTCCGTAAGACCCGGATCCGTGAACAAGAACATGCGGATCTGCAACGACTTCTTTGCCTTCGATACGGCGTCGAGAATCGGCTGCGCGGTGTCGTCGGGAAGGACAATTAGAGAATGACTCACGGTGCCTCTGGGATGATGTGAGGGTATTAGGGTGCAGCGCCGGCCGGCGTGCTCTCGTACTGAATTCGGTGCAATTCGCTGTAGATGCCCTTGAGCGTCAGCAGCTCATCGTGTGTACCCTGCTCCGCCACGACACCGCGATCCAGCACGATGATTTTGTTCGAATCTCGAATCGTGCTCAGCCGGTGCGCGATGGTGATCACGGTGCGGCCTTTCATCAGCTTGGTCAGCCCTTCCATGACCAGCCGTTCCGACTCCGTGTCCAGGGCCGCCGTCGGCTCATCCAGGATCAAGATCGGAGAGTTCCGGATAATTGCACGCGCAATCCCGATACGCTGCCGCTGTCCGCCCGAGACGGTGAGCCCGCGCTCACCGACCAGCGTGTCATAGCCGTGGGGCATCGCTGAGATGAAATCGTGCGCGTTGGCGAGCTTCGCGGCTTCGATGATCTCCTCATCGGTCGCGCCGGTCCGTCCATAGGCGATGTTGGATTTGATGGTGCCGCGGAAGAGCACCGTGTCCTGCAAGACAAAGCCGATTTGCTGTCGCAGCGATTGCTTCGTGTATTGCATCACGTCGACACCGTCGATCAAGATTCGACCCGCGTCGGCGTCGTAAAATCGCGGAATCAGGCCGACGACGGTCGACTTGCCACCGCCCGTCGTCCCCACGACGCCGAGCTTTTGACCGGCTTCGATGAGGAAATTGACACCCTTGAGGACCGGCGCATCGACTTCGTAGCCAAAGTGCACGTTCTCAAATGCGATGGTGCCAGTAGCCTGTTGCAGAGTCTGAGCGTCGGTGCGGTCCTTGATGACGTCGTCGGTATCCAAGATGCGCTTGATGCGCTCCAAGGAAACGGTCGCCTGGGCGATCGCGTTGGTGTTCTTGGCCAAATCTTGCACGGGTTTGAAGAACTTGTTGAGATACGCCAGAAACACCGTCAGGGACCCGACCGTCATCACGTCTCTGAGAATGAGCGACGCCCCGCGCCAGAGAACGACCGCCGTGCAAAGCGCCACGACGACCGAGACGATCGGCGAAAGCAATGATTTGACGCGCCGCGCATTGAGCGCGGCATCGACCGCTTCACGGCTGGCCTCGCTCAGGTGGGCGTCCTCGAGACTTTCACGACCGTAGGCTTTCACGACGCGAACGGACTCGAGCCCCTCTTCGACGACGCTCACGATGTCGGCCTGATGCACTCGAACCTCGTGGGTCGCCTTCTTCACCGCCTTCTTGAAACGGCTGACGAAGATCAGCAGTCCCGGAGTCACCGCGACCGCAATCAGCGCAAAATCCCAGTTGAGCCAGAACATGAGGCCGAGGACCCCGAAGATGGTCAGAATGTCGACCAGCAGACTCAGGGTATTGGACGAGGCAAAGTTCTGAATGGTGGACACGTCACTGGTGATCGTGGATAGCAACGTGCCCGTCTGCTGCTTGTCGAAATACGACAACGAGAGACGCTGCAGGTGATCGTATATGCGGATACGCAAGTCGTTCGCCACCCATTGCCCTACGCTCTCGGTGTAATAATTGTCGATGTACGTCGCAATGGCTCCGATGAGTGCGATCAGCACCACACCGACTCCCGCCAAGAGCGCGAGCCCCATCTTGCTGTCCGCACCCGACAGACCCCTTATCCAATCGGGCATGGGATGGGAACCCAGCACGCTGTCGATGACGACTTTGAGCGGCCAGGGGGCCGCGAGACTCATGCCCGTTTCTATCAGCATCGCGACCAGGACGATGATGAGCCAGCCGGTATAGGGGCGGACGAGCTCGCGGATCAGCGCGAACATCTCGCGGGACCCTATGACGGGATTCGAAGCCCCCACCAGGGGCTTGCCGCTCTTCTTGCCGGTAACCGTTGCCGGCCCGGCCACAGGGTCACTCATGGAATTCGTTGCCATCGAAAATCCTCGGCTGCACGACGGCTTGCTCGCAATTAGCCTTGCGCCGGCCGAAGTGTAGTACGGCGTCCGCCGGTTGGACCTAGGACCAAAGGTACACGCCGAACGTCAGCGAAGTTGGTAGTAGACGGCCAGCCTCGCCTCATTCTCGTGTTGATCGCTGAGGCCGCCCTGCGAGACATGCCCATAGCGCGCCAGCACGGTCAGGGCCTTGAGCGTGGGGCCGGGGGCAACCCATTTCAGGTTGACGTCATACTCGGTTTGGGCGTACTGATTGGCCACATGCGGCGTGGAGCCCTTCACCCATAATCCGTAGACGCTCAAACCCGTCACGCGGGGGAAGTTGTAAGCGGCTCGCAGCAGCGTCGCATCTTCGCCTGCGCGGTAAAAGTCCTCGATTTGCACCGCGGTATAGCCCGGATATCCTCCCCAGGGGCTGCGAATGTCGGTACCGCTGTCGCTATGCGTCAGAGTGCCGACCGCCGTGATGGTGCGCGCGCTCGTCAGCAGTGCCGGGCCGAGCGCGACCTCGAACTTGAGCCCATATTGACCGGTTGAAAAATGCTTGCCGGTGAGCAAATCTCCACCCACGCTGTGCTGGTCCGTGTACTGGGCGCCGAAGCGCAGGCTCAGCCGGTCGACGATCGGTATGCTGTATTTTGTCTCGCTGTAGAAGATATTGATGATGTCGGCGCAGTGATAGTCGATCGCACCGATCGAGAGCGCGTCGGCCTTGAAGTTGGCCCCCGCGACGTAGACACCGCGATCCACACCTGCAGGGGCGCCCGCCGCGGTGGCCATGGATTGAAAATCGTCGGAGTTCCGCGGCTGGATCTTTTCGACATAACCGGCGCCAAACCGCAGACTCATCGCGTCGGTGCTGCCGGCTGCGCCCTGCACCGCATACAGCTGGAAGGTGTTCGGCGTCATGAGCGAGTCATGCGTATTGATGAAGGGCGTGTCGAGTTCGTGGATGCCTGCTGTGGCGATAATCTCGTCGGTCAGCCGAAACTGCCCGTAGAGCTCCCCAATCGCGGTGTACGGCTTTTGTCCGGGTTCCAGCAGCTGCGTGCCGTCCTTATCGAGAGGCCCATAAAGACGCTGCGAGGTAAAGACCGTTGCGCCGACCGCGGCGAATTGGCCAAAGTAGCCGCTCTTGAATCCAGCCGACCCGCCGACAGTCCACGCCTCACTCTGAGAGGTGTCGAAATTATCGCGATCGAGGTAGAAGGAGCGCAGCTGCACGTCGAACGTCGTGTCCCGCAGTCCGACGAGTCGCGACTCGTGGAGGATTGCCGCGAGCGGCCTGTGGTCGAAACTGTCGGTCAGTTCCGTATGCCCCTGTTCCGTCGAGTCCGGCGTTGGGGCCTCGCCGGAGTCGCTGCCGGCGGCCTCCGCGGAGCCCGCAGGCCGGGCAGCAGATGCTTGGGTCGTGGTGGCCGGCGCCGACTCGGGAGACGGCGCCTCGAGCGCCCATGCCCAAGAACCCGTTATCCATAGCAAGAGTATTCCCAGACCGGCGGCTCCAGAGGATGCCCTTCGCGTGGGGGGGGTTGTCATCAGAGTCCAGCTCCGAAACGGTACTGCCACGCGATGCCGAAGACCGATGGCAGCCGTCAAAGCACTCCGCATCGCGGCCCCTCCTCACATCGCGATGATGAGTGCGATTTCGGTTGTCGCCCAGAGCTAGCCGCTCAGGGAATCATTCCGCAGTCGAACATTTTGTTGGCGATCGGTGCGGCAATCTGGTTGATGAAGGCCGCACGCATTTGCGGATCGCTACGTAAAATTCCGATGGCCCGCTGCTCCTCGGCGCTCGGGGGTGCGTGTTGATCCTTCCTTATCCACAGCTGCTCGCAGGTCGAGGTCTGATATTTGGTGATGATCTTGTTGGCAATGCTGTCCATGATCGGATATTGAGGCTGGGCTTGCGCGCCTTGAGGACGCAGCATTGTGACGGCCGCAACGACCAGGCCGCACACCGCAATAGCTGCCGCCCAAGAATAGCGACGATTTCTCATTACATTTCTCCAAAGCGATGAGTATGAATAGGCCCCTCACACTTGCCAGTTCCCTTTAGGGCACTATCGCCCTAAAGCGGCGTCCTCTTAGCATCTGCTTACGGATGGACCTAGGTCCAATTTGCCCCTGAGGGTTCGCTCAGTAGGCTCTCCGATGTCCGCGTTCCACCCAGGGCCCCTGAATGTCCAACCCGATAGGCGGGATCGATAATCCCCCGCCAGCTCATGCGCCCCCGCATTTTCACCTGCTGGCGAAGCCGAGCGGGTCGACGTGCAATATCGATTGCACGTATTGCTTCTTTCTGTCGAAGGATGCGTTGTATCCGAACGAAAAGCACCGAATGTCCGCGGCAACGCTCGAGGCCTACATTCGCCAATTGCTGGAGTCACACACCTCGCCGCAGGTTACCGTGGCTTGGCAGGGAGGAGAACCGACGCTGATGAAGCTCGAGTTCTTCAGGCGTTCGGTCGAGCTGGTCGAGAAGTACCGCCGCCCCGATCAGGTCGTCCAGCACACCTTCCAGACCAACGGCATTCTCTTGGACGATGAGTGGTGCGCCTTCTTCAAGGAACACAATTTTCTGGTGGGACTGAGCGTCGACGGGCCCCGGGAGATCCACGACACCTACCGGGTCGACCGGCGCAAACGCGGCACTTTCGATCGCGTTATCGAGGGCTGGCGTCAACTGCGCCGGCATGGCGTGGAATTCAACATCCTGTGCACGGTCAACGCGGCGAATCAGCAACACGGGCGTCGAGTCTACCGCTTCTTCCGCGATGTACTGGGCGCCAAGTGGGTGCAGTTCATACCGATCGTCGAGCGTGCCACCGAGCAGACGCTGGAAATCGCCAACCAGGGCTGGAGCGTGGAGTCCGGCGGCAAACGCCTCCTCTATACCCAGACCGGCAACCTCGTGACCGAGCGCACCGTGGGCGCAGAGCAGTATGGCCGATTTCTCATCGATGTCTTCGAGGAGTGGGTCCGGCACGATGTGGGTAGTGTCTACGTCCAACTCTTCGACGTAACGCTCGAAGCTTTTTTCGGCCGACATTTGTTATGCATCCATGCGCCCACCTGCGGCTACGGCCCGGCGCTCGAGTACAACGGCGATCTCTACTCCTGCGATCATTTTGTCGAACCACGCTTTCGGTTGGGCAATATCCACAAAACGCACATGCTGAAGCTCGTCGCCTCACCGGAGCAGCGCGAGTTCGGGGATGCGAAGCGCGAAAGCCTGACCGCTCAATGCCGTAGCTGCAAGGTCAAGCACTGGTGCAACGGCGGGTGTCCGAAGGACCGCTTCGCCCTTTCCCGCGACGGGGAACCGGGGCACAACTATCTCTGTGCCGGTCTCGAGCGTTTTTTCATGCATACCGGGCCGACATTCAAGGCGATGGCCGATTTGATCCATCGGGGCCAAGCCCCCGCCGCGATGATGGCCTCATTTGCCGCCGACGACGCGCGGCGCGGGCCATATCACCCCTGCACGTGCGGTAGCGGCCAGAAATTCCGCTTCTGCCACGGCAACCGCAAGACCTACGAAGAACCGGACCCGATCGCGCCTTCGAGCGCAGCTCACGCGAGCGGGCATTGAAGTAAGTAACCACTGAAAGGAACGCAACATGGCCGCAAAGAAACCCAACATCCTCATCCTCTGGGGCGATGACATCGGTTGGTGGAACATCAGCTTCAACAGCCGCGGACAGATGGGCTACCGCACACCGAACATCGACCGTGTGGCCAACGAAGGGGTGTGCTTTACGGACTATTACGCCCAACAGAGTTGCACCGCCGGCCGCGCGAGCTTCATCACCGGTCAGAATCCGATCCGTACCGGGCTGACCAAGGTCGGCATGCCCGGCGCCGCAATCGGGCTTCAAAAAGAAGACCCGACGATCGCCGAGCTGCTCAAGCCGTTGGGATACGCGACCGGCCAATTCGGCAAGAACCATCTCGGGGACCGTGACGAATTTCTGCCGACCATGCACGGGTTCGACGAGTTCTTCGGCAACCTCTACCACCTGAATGCGGAAGAGGAGCCCGAACTTCCCGACTATCCGAAGGATCCCGCGTTCAAAAAGGCATTCGGTCCTCGCGGCGTGCTCCACTGTGTCGCCGACGGCAAAGGCGGCCAAGAGATAAAGGATACCGGCCCGCTGACGAAGAAGCGCATGGAAACCATCGACGAGGAAATCACCGACCGCGCGCTCGCCTGGATGGAGAAGCAAGCGAAGGCCGACCAGCCCTTCTTCCTCTGGTACAACTCGACCGCCATGCACTTTCGCACGCACGTAGCCGCAAAAAACCTCGGCAAGAGCGGCCAAGACCCCTACAGCGACCGTATGGTCGTGCACGACGAGCAAATCGGCCAGATGCTCGACAAGCTCGACGAGCTCGGCATCGCCGATAATACGATCGTCATGTATTCCACCGACAATGGGCCGGAGAACGACACGTGGCCTGATGGCGCCAACACACCGTTCCGCAGTCAGAAAGACACCAATTGGGAGGGCGGCTGGCGGGTACCGGCCTTCCTCCGTTGGCCCGGAAAGATCAAGGCGGGTTCCGTGCTGAACGGGCTTGTCTCGCATGTCGATCTGCTGCCGACCCTGCTCGCCGCCGCCGGCGATCCTGACGTCAAGGAGAAGCTCCTCGGCGGCTACAGCGTGGGCGGCAAGACCTTCAAGGTGCACCTCGACGGCTACAACATGATTCCCTACCTCACCGGTCAGGCGAAGGAGAGCCCGAGACCCGCCGTCTTTTACTTCAGCGACGACGGTGAGCTGATGGCGGTTCGGCACGGCGATTGGAAGCTCGTGTTTGCGATGCAGACAGCCTTTCAAATGAACGTATGGGCACAACCGCTGGTCAAGCTGCGCGTGCCGCACATTTTCAACCTGCGCCGCGATCCGTTTGAGCGAGCCGACTACAACTCGAATACCTATTGGGACTGGATGGTTGACCACGTCCCGCAGCTTTATGCGGTACAGGCCCTGGTCGCGCAACAGATCGAAGGGTTCATCAAATACCCACCCCGCCAGAAGCCGGCCTCGTTCAACCTCGATGAGGTGATGGCCAAGGTGGCCAAGCCACACGCCTGAGGCGTTGTCTCGACATGCCCGGGAAAGGGCGCGCCCCGTGCGCGCCCTTTTTTTTGGCATGGCGGCGGAATGGGACCTTGGACGCATAGACGCTCCCAGAGGTCGTCGCTAACGTCGGCCCTCACATGGGTGTACGAATGTACGCAGTTTTTCGGTCACGATGATGAACAGCGGCGGAGTTCAGACGGAGCAACGCGAGGCGCAGGTTCGCGATTTCTATGAGCGCATGCCGTATCCTGCGCCGCTCACCAGCTTGGACGAGCATCGCGAGCTGTGCCGCAACCCGCAACGCCGCCGAGCCCTGTTCCATAGGATTTGGCCGGTGCGCGAGGCGCTCTACGACCAGGATATTCTGATTGCCGGCTGCGGAACCTCGCAGGCCGCTCGCTACGCACTCGGCGAGCCCACGGCGCGCGTCACCGCCATCGACATCAGCGAGACGAGTCTGCGGCACACCCGTCGACTGCAGCGCAAGTACCAACTTGCAAACCTGACCCTGCATCAGTTGCCGATCGAGCGGGTGGCTGAGTTGGGACGCGACTTCGATCTGATCGTCTGTACCGGCGTGCTTCATCACCTGCCCGACCCGGATTTCGGTCTGCGGGTGCTGCGTGAGGTGCTGCGTCCCGATGGCGCCATGCAGCTGATGGTATATGCGACTTACGGCAGACTCGGCATCTACATGATTCAGGAATACTGCCGTCTGCTTGGAATTGGTACCTCCGAGCGGGATCTGCGCGAGCTCGGCGCGGCCCTTGGATCCTTGCCGTCGGATCATCCGATCGCAGACGTGCTGCGACGCGCCAAGGATTTCCGGCAGCCCGCCTCGATGGCCGACGCGCTCCTCCATCCGCGAGATCGGTCCTATACGGTTCCGGAGGTGTATGCCTGGCTCGAACGCTGCGGTCTGTGCTTTGGCCGCTGGGTGGAGCAGGCCCCCTATCTCCCGCAATGCGGATTGGTCGCCAGATCCTCGCACGCTGCCCGGCTGGCTGCACTGCCCGAGCGCGCGCAATACGCGGCGGCGGAACTGTTTCGAGGAACAATGACGCGCCATCGCTTCATTGCGTACGCCAGCGACAACGTGGCGCAGGAGCAGCGGATTCGTTTTGGCGGCGAGCAATGGCTCGACTACGTGCCGTTGCGCTTGCCCTGGACCAAGTGCGTTCGAGATCAAGTGCCTGCGGGTAGTGTCGCGGTACTGTGGAATCCCGCAAGCGGGTATCCCGACCTGATCCTGCCCATCAACTCGGCCGAAGACCGGCTGCTCGCTCAGATCGATGGGCAGCGGACGCTGGGCGAAATCATGGACCGCTGCGAGCCGATCCAAAGCGCGTTTCGCGTGTCGCAGTTCTTTGAACGACTCTGGCAGTACGACCAGATCGTATTCGATGTCTCGCGCGCCGGCGAACCCCCTTCCCTGCCGCTCGACTAGGCAGGGGCGCCGCGCATGGAGCAGCTGTTGAATTACCCTCTGGTGCTCTTCGGGCTTTCGGGCTTGATGCTTTGGCTCGCGACGCGGCTCGGCGCATCATACCTCAGACGAAAGATCAGCCTCCCATCCAACGTTCGGGAGGATTTCAACACGATCTTGGTCACGACGTTGACGCTCAACGGACTCATCATTGGTTTCAGCTTCTCCATGGCGATAAATCGCTACGAGCAGCGAAAGAACTATGAAGAGGCCGAGGCCAACGCCATCGGGACCGAGTACAGTCGGGCGAATCTGTTGCCATCCGGGGATGCCGACCATATGCGATCATTGCTCAGACAATATCTCGATCTCCGGGTGTCTTTCTATTCCGCGCACGACAAGAACCAACTGAACCAAATAAACAGCCGCACGGAAGAATCGCAGTCGGCGCTGTGGGCCACCGTCAGTGCTGCGGCTGCGGATCATCCCACCCCGATCGTCGCCCTGGCCGTGGCCGGCATGAACGACGTGCTCAATTCCCAGGGATACACGCAGGCGGCGTGGTGGAACCGCATCCCGGCCGGGGCTTGGATTCTGATGGCCGCGATCGCCCTGACGTCGCACGTGCTGCTCGGCTATGGCGCGCAGAGCGCCAAAGCCGAGAGCGCGTTGTTTGTCGTGCTGCCGTTCGTCGTTGCGGTTTCGTTTCTGCTCATCGCCGACATCGACAGCCCAAGGAGCGGCATCATTCGGGTGCAGCCGCAGAATCTCATCAGTTTGGCTGCGTCATTCCACGCGCACTGACCGCTACACCATGCGCACCCAGACGGCGACGAATGCAAATATCCCGATCAACATGACAGCGATGACAACCGCCAACAGGGGCGATTGGGTTATGATCGGCGCCATTCCCCGCGTCTCCAGTCCCGCGATCGGCTTGAACTGAGTGCTCCAGAGATACTGCACGATGCGCCGGTATTGCCAAGCCGAAATGGCGAGCGCCAGGACACCGGCGGCGATCAGCGCAAGTCCCAGATAACGGGGCGCTTGAGGTCGGGCTGGCGGGGCGACGCCTTCCGTTTCCCGGAGCCGCTGGAAGAACTGAACGATCGTGAACCCGAAGCCAATGAGCGCAACGCCTGTGCGCAACCACGCCATGAGGGTGCGCTCGAGAGCCATACGTGTGCGAATCCATCCAAAGTGGCTGTCCGAGGTGACCCGCACCTCGAACCGCCCGGCCGGATCTTGGGTCGAGCTCATATCTCATATCCTTTCATGTCAACGCCCCCTCCTCGCCTTCACCTTCCGCCGCGGCGCCCCGCCGTTGCCAAGGCCAGCGTCCCTCGATCTCCAAAATGATCGACCAGCTGAGAAAAGTACGCACGATCACGAGCGCTCCCAACGCGGATATGTTTTTTAGCGACGGATCAAGCGCGGCAGTCCGCACCACATCTGCGGCGATCAGAATTTCCAAACCCAGCAACATCGCGCGGCCGAGCGCTGCGCGGTAACCGGCGTAATGCCCGAGAGTGAACGAGCGCCTCCGCAACGCCATCAGCAACCAGTGGCACGTGGCCGCCAGGATGTAGCCGACGATGAGAACGACCGCAATCGCTTCGATCGCATCGGCCCCGCGGCCGATCCATTGAAGGTATTCCGCCTCGGCGGCCGCGTTTTGCATCGTGGCCCGGATTTACTCGGCAGGCGCTATTGGCCGTTTGCCGCGAAGCACCCATCGCCCCCCTGCGCGCAGATCGCGACCATCGTTTGGCGCTGACCGCAGCCTTGGACACCGATGGTGAATTGGGCGCGTTGCGTACCCATCATCAAGGGTCCGTTCAGCACCGGTTGCACCGTCTCACTCGAAAGGACAGAAGCCGTCGCCGTCGGACAATTCATCTCAAATCGGGCCCGCTTGACGGCGTAATCGAGCGCCATCGGCTGCAAGGTCGTTGTCAGCGGGGTCGTGTTGCAGGCGGCTACGGCAATCGTCACTGCGGCCAGCAAGGCTTTGCGAAGTTGTAGTGTCACGGTATGGCTCCGTCCATCTCAGTTGGCTGAATCGCCCGGATTAAATTTAGCCACGCGCCTCCATCCGGGTCCATGCGACCAAGGTCCCACGGTTTCATCGCGTCGGCCCGACGCGGAGCAGAATGAAGGCGCCAAACAATAGAAACATCACCGGGACAATTGCGCGTAACCGTTCCATGGGCATTCTTTGCGCCGCCACGGCGCCAAGAATGACCACCGGCACGTCCGCCAGTAGGATCCCCAGGGTCGAGCCCGCAACCACGGAGTAGAGAGAGCCATAACTTGCCGCGAGCGCCATCGCGACGACCTGGGTTTTGTCGCCCATTTCCATCATGAAGAATGTCGCGAGCGTGGTGCCGAACACCCCGAGTCTGGGCATTCGGGGTATCGCCGGATCCCGGCCGTTCGACAGGAGCATCCATACGGCTACTCCAACGAACGACAAGCCGAGCAGCCAGCGCAACGATTGAGGTCCAATCCGTGCGCCGAGCGAGGTGCCCACCACGCCGGCGAGCGCGTGATTGAGCACGGTCGCAAGGAATATCCCGAGAATGATCGGCACAGGCTTACGAAATCTCGCCGCCAGTCCGAGCACGAGCAGCTGCGACTTATCACCGAGCTCGGCGAGTGCGACGACGCCGGTAGATACCAAGAAGGCTTCCATGGACATCGATCTATCAGATACCGCGACCCAAGAAAAGAGCGATTGGAATCGCTCAAAGTGTACGGGGCGCTATTGACGTCGACGTAAATCGCGGAACAATGCGCCGACGGCGAGAAACATCGAGCCGAGAACCAGCATGAACATCCCGGCGATGCCGAATAGAAATAGGGGTCTGGCCGATCGCAATATCATGTGAAAGGCACATTACCAACGGAACGTTGCACCGAAGAGCGGGCCCGTGAACCGTACCTTCTGGATGATCGGCCGGTCATTTATTTGGTAGGTCAGGTTGCGGGCCCCCAGCCCTACCTCGCCCCAGCGAAAGCGATACCCGACGGCGAGAAATTCGTTGTTTTGCCAGTTTTTGTTGCCGTCGGCGACGTCCGCCTCATAGGCCAGGTGCCACTTGCCGTACAGTCGGATTTCTCCCTTCACGCCGATCAAGCCGTCCGTCGAATCGGCGGTCGGCCAGAAGCCGCCCCCCTTCATCAGCGCGGTGGGTGGGGCGGTAAACTCGTAGGCGAGCGAGATTCTAACGCTCGTATAGCGCAGACCGACTAGCACATCCAGGGTGCCAATGTCGTTGTTCATGACGGTGTACCCGGGAGCAAGCGTCCAGATCGCCGTCCGCATTGAGCTGTCGATGCTGCGGTCCACCGACAGTAGAGGGTCGCCGCCAGGCAACCCAATCTCCCTCGAATGGGTGGCTGCCGCCTTCAAGTTAAAAAAAACGAAATCCGTCCACAGACTCCAATCGCCTTTACGGACGGTAGACTGTGCCATCACGCCACCCTCTACGTACTTGAGGTATTGATGCGGCTCGGTGGTGATAGTCTGACTGCCGCCTCCGGCAATCGGTGGCAGATCCACTGTGTTATAGAGCCACGGCACCCAGCCGTAGACCGTTGCATCGTAGTGCCATTGGCCATCCCACATGTTGACCCCGTCGGCAACGGCAATAACGTCCTGAGCCGAGACCCTTGCCGATGCAAGCGCTACGAGAGTCGCCATCAAAGCCGCGAGCCGGTATTTCAGCATTTTGACGTCCTGCATGATGACCTTGTTGGGTATAAGGTTTCGCGACCAGTAAGATCGCCGACGGCCTTGGGGTGCAACGATCCTCTGAATTCGGGAGCCTAATCATTGGACCATGGTCCAACCGATGCGGCCGATGTCCGCATGCCGCAGCGTGAATCGGCGATGATTGTCGGTGTTCAATACTCAATACTGCATGCGGTAACCGGTGTCCCGCACCGCCACGTTCAGAGATCGCGTGCGCTCCTCGAGCATGATCGCCGCGGGATATGCCGTGCCGCCGCTCAATTGACCCATGGTCGCGTCCAGCGAGACAACATCCGTAATGCTGTCCAGGTAAGTTGTCACCGTGATGCGCAAGATTTGACTTTTTACGAGGTCAATCTCTATTTCAACTTCGTCCCCCACTTTGTGGTAGTCCAACACCTTCACGCGAACGCGCTTGCCGGGTTGCAACACGAGCACAGTGAGCCTGGCGGCGCGCCTGGCTGCTTGCATATCAGTTGGACTCAGAGGTATATACGAGTCGACGAGACTCAGTGCGTTTCGCAGAGCCTCTGCCAAATCGGTCCGACCCGTCTCGATTCGCCCCGCTTCGCGCGGCTCCGCCTTGGGGGCGCCCGACGAATACACATCGTCCCTCTTGAGTGTTCCGTCCGGGCCGTAATAACAGCGCTCCTGTTTGCGTGACCTGACCTCCCCACGCAGGGTCACGATAGTCGTCTCGATCCATTCGTAGTGCCGCAACGCCGCTTGACTGTCCGTCAACAAGGCGCTCAGCGCCGCTGCGACACGGTCCTGCACGGATAACTGTGGAGCTTGCGCGATCGCAAGCCGCCCCGCGCCGGCCAGCGCCAGTACGAGAGCGCCGCCCAGACCGAACAACACCCGGATTCCCGTGTGCTCGGACATGCTGCAAATACCCGCCTGTAGCCGCCTTGGTGGGCTCAATTGTGGTGCAGTCGACCGGCTCCGGCATTGGACTTTGATCCATCGTCCGGCTCATCCAGCTCCGCATCGGGCGCCTCCCCCTCGCCGACCAGGACCGGCAGCGTGAAGTGAAACGCAGCTCCGCGGTCGGATCTGTTCGTGGCCCACAGTCGCCCCCCGTGGGCTGCGATGATGGATCGGCAGATGGAGAGGCCCAGGCCCAAGCCCTGCTCTTTCGTCGTGAAGAAAGGCTCGAAAACCTGCTCGAGCTTGTCCGGATCGATACCTCTTCCACAATCGAGAACCGATGTCCGAATCACACCATGAGCCGCATCGAGCTCAGCCACGATCTCTATCCTACGATCGCGCGCTGGATTTTCGCTCATCGACTCGCAGGCATTCAAGATCAGATTCAAGAATACCTGCTGCAATTCCACTCGATCACCTTGTATCGAGGGAATGAACTCATCGATGCGCGTACGCATTTGCACGTTGCGCTCTCTAACGGTCCCGCGCACCAGCGTCAATACGTCGCCCAGAAGATCAACTATTCCGATACGTTGCAGGTGCGCTTCCCCGCGCAGCAATAGCGCACGCAGACGCTGAATGAGCTCGCCGGCGTGCTTGTCCTCGCCGGCTATTTCTTCGAGGATTTCGTTCAACTCGTCAAATTCCGGGGGATCTTTCGCAACCAACAGCTGTGCCGCCTGCACATTGCACAATATTGCGGTCAGCGGTTGCTGCAACTCGTGTGCGAGCGCCCCCGAAAGCTCGCCCAATAAGGCGACGCGCGCCAAGTGGGTCAATTTCTGTTGCAGTTTGCCCAGTTCCGCGGCGGTTCGTTTGCGCTGGCTATCGTCTACGACATACCCCGTCACCCTTCGGGCGACCCCTTTTGAATCTCGATACGTGCGCGCTTTGACTGTAATCCACCGAATCTCCGCCTTATCCACCACCCGCAACTCCCTCTCCATCGCGTCTTCGCCATGGACGGTCGAGCTGATCGTATCCAAAACGTCGTTACGGTCTTCCGAATGGACCGCCGCAAGCACCGTCTCCCGGACCAGCCGGGCATCCGGATCGACTCCCAATACGGCACGTGCGTGTGCGCTGGCCCAAACCTGGTCCGTGGATGCGTCCCAACTCCAGAATCCGAAGCCGCTCATCGATGCGATGAGATCTAATCGCTCCCGATTCTCAGCGTTTTCGATTTCTGCTTTGCGCCGCTGGCGCCGCTGCCTGAACGCGTAGAGTATGAGTACGAACTGAAGGGACATGGCCACGATCGCGACCAGCACCCAGTCAATCAGATCTCCGAGGACGGGCTGCATGACTAGTGTGGCCACGCTGCGAAAAATCGCAGGGAGCAAACGCCCCGCGTGATTCGTACAAGCTCATTTGTGATCATTGAGCACACTCGGGCATTCGTAGGTGCGCATTTATCCGTTGGGTCGAGCGGAACGAATTGGACCCCGTGCCGGTCGACTGGCATTTTTGATTGATCGGACCCGGCGGACACGTCCCTTGACTGTGTCGCTAAGGCATTAAGGTGCCGAACCTCGCTCCCAATATGAATGGGTCTTTGGTCACATAGATCCCGGAGCGTAACCTGATTAGCCTCTCTTACCGTTGATCGCTGAAGACGACATGGAAATGTTGAGGGTATAGGCACTGCGCCAAGGGGTCACAACCGAGCGCAATAATTTGCGCCCGTGTGGAACGGGCGCATCGAAAAAATTTAGGAGGGTTTGACATGACGAGAGCCAAATGGCTGCTTCTTACCGCGCTCGGGCTGCCACTGTCCATTACCGCGGCCCATGCCGCAGTCAATCCGGATAAGCTGCCCCAGGTACCGTGCGCCGACATCAAATTCAGCCCGGCGTTCCTCGCGAAGTATCCGCAGGCCCCGCAAGCCTGTATCGACGGGCGTACGTACAAGGGCGTCAACTATGCGAAGTTTACGGCCAAAGTGTACATCTCCAGTCCGCAATTCATGACGGTGCAGATGCTGAACGCCGCCGGTGCGACGGTGACGACCTTCAGCTTCAAGCCGGGTCCGAATCAGGGCGTTCACGTGAATGGCAAACTGCGCAAGTTCTCTGATATGCAGGTCGGCGACACGTTGACCCTGTGGGTGTCCGAGAAGCGGCTGGACGCGATGGATCTGCCTGGTTCCACAGCGAATAAGTGGGCGTTACTTCCGCCGCTTAACCAGTAAATGGTCGTTACTTCCGCCGCTGTGGTCGTGACACCCTACGCGGGCATCCGGCGAGGTCTGCGCCGGATGCTCGTGGGGCTTCGACGCCCGGCACGCATTTCGAATTTATACTAAGGAGCATCAGTGATGAAACTAACAAGCCGTGTGGCAGCGCTTTTGGCGCTGACAGCACTAGCAGGCGCGGCCTCCGCGCAGGACATTATCGCGACGCAGAACACCCCGTGGAAGGGCTTCTACGCCGGCGGCAATATCGGCGGAGCGTGGAACCACACCTGCTCGAGCTGGGAGCCCGGTCCCACTATTACCGGTACTCCAGGCCTTGCGAACGCCTTCTACAACCGCAACTGCCCCAGCAACAGTAGCTTCATCGGCGGTATCGATTTGGGCTACAACGCGCAGATCGACCAGTGGGTCTTTGGTTTCAAGGCCGATTACGATGCCGTCGAAAGCAAGACCAAATCCAACTCGATCGTCTATGCCGGCTCAACTGTCATTCCAGCCGGCACCTATACCGCATACGGCAAGTCGAGTCCGAACGGAATCTTCCTCTTGGGACCGCGCGTCGGATATGCAGTCGACCAGTGGCTGCCGTACTTTCGCATCGGCGGTGCCTTCGCAAGCGGACAACATACGTCGACACTCTCCTACACTCCGCCAGGCGAATCGACTCCCTCGAATTACTTCAGCGGCGGCAAGAACTACAAAACCAGCGGTTTCAACGCCGGCTTCGGGGTCGATTACGACCTCCAAGGGCCCTGGTCGTTCACCGCGGAGTACAACTACGTGAAGCTCAGCAAGGGGACGAACTCCACCTTTGAATGTGCCACTGCACACGGCACTCCGCCCTCGATTTGCAACACGTACGCCAACTTCTCGCTGGATAACATCCATAACAGCCTCACGTTTAATTTGTTCCGGGTGGGCTTCCACTACGCCTTTAACATGTGATTCGGCTTCTGTAATGCGAAGGGGCGGGCAGGTTTAGCTCGGTATAGGCACTGCCCGCCCCTGCGCAAGCGCCGACGGACCGGTTGTAGACTGGTTCACCCTCGATTCAGTGACTGCTACATCTCGGGCTGCGGCAATAGGCGATCGGTCTCGCGCTTGACCACGCTGTAGCATTCGCAGCACATTTGTTCCAGCTGCGGCCGGTCGAGTACGATCACTTTGCCGCGGCTGTAGCGGATGATGCCAAGCTTCTGCAACTTGGCGGCTGCGGCGGTGACACCTTCGCGGCGCACTCCCAACATGTTGGCGATCAGCTCCTGGGTCATGTTCAAATGGTTCGATGGCAGCCGGTCCAACGAAAGTAATAGCCAGCGGCAAAGCTGCTGCTCCACCGGATGGTGTCGGTTGCATACCGCGGTCTGTGCCATCTGGGTAAGCAGCGCCTGCGTGTAGCGAAGCAAAAGCAATTGCGCCTTGCCGTGGCGATAGAACTCATCCTTGAGCCGCTTGGACCGCAGCCGGTAGGCGCTTCCGGCGCTCTGCACAACCGCCCGGCTGGGTGTTGTTTCGCCGCCCAGCAACAGTGCCACGCCCACGATGCCGTCGTTGCCGACCACCGAGATCTCGGCCGAAGCGCCGTCTTTCATCACGTAGAGAAGCGAGACGATCGAGTCGGTGGGGAAATAGACATAGCGCAGCGTATCCCCCGGCTCGTATAAGACCATGCCGAGCGGCATTGGTACGAGCTTCAAGTGCGGAAGAAGGCGCTCACGCTCTGCCTGCGGCAGTGCAGCCAGCAAATTGTTCCGCTGGATAACGCCAGAATTTCCCATCCAAATCAATACCTTTGCCCAACCCGCCCCACCGGGGCGCCGATCGCTTATGTGCGCTATCGTACATTGGCTGTAACGATGAAGTCACCCGAGCAACCGGCGATCCTCCCGGTCCCGCCCCAGTCGCAGACTGAATAGTGACCTTTACCTTTAGGTACATTGTTTCGCAAAAGCCGACATGTTTTAAGTGCAGAGCAACAGAACAGCGGCACGCACGAGATTGCGATTTAGCAGCAGCCCAGTTGGGGGATCGATCAGTCTCTTAGGAAAACGCCACTTTGAATTCCGTGAAGATTGCCATAGTGGCGTGCGGATGCCCTTTCAGCGCATCCCTCGTTGCGATTTACATCAGATCCCGGCTTCCCCAGCACCATATTGAGGGGGATTCGAGGGAACTCATCAAGCTCGTGATGGGGCTGATAGCGACCATTACCGCATTAGTTCTCGGGCTGCAGATTTCTACGGCCTATTCGGCGTATGGGGCCCAGAAGGCCGAGCTCGAACAACTCGGTGTGCATGTTTACGAAGTCGACCGCATTCTGGAGCACTTTGGCCCCGATACGCTTGAGACCCGCGAGGTGCTCCGCGGAATCGTCACTGCGGACATTAAGCTGACCTGGGCGGGCGACGGCGCCGGCGCCACAGAATTTCCTCTCCAGTCGATACAGAAGGAGACTGAGACACTCTTTGACGCAATCGCCAGTTTGGCACCCAAGACCGAGCTACAACGATTTGGTCAGAGCCGGGCACTGCAGCTTCTGGGAACGATCGGGGAAACTCGCCGCCTCATGGTCGAGCAAGCACAGAACGCGGTCTCCATACCCTTTCTGATCGTGCTGGTATCGTGGCTGACCATCCTCTTCTTCAGCTTCGGTCTCTTCGCGCGCTTCAACGCGACGGTTGTCGCGGCGCTCTTCGTGGGGGCCGCATCTGTGGCCGGCGCGATATTCCTCATTCTTGCGCTAAGTCAGCCCTACGGGGGATTGATGAGAATCTCCGATGCCCCGTTGCGAAATTCCCTGCCACCGATCAACCGCGAGTGAGGCAACGGTCCCTGAGCCTGGGTCGGCCTCATATTGGTCCCAAGTCCAATGAACGACGGGTATGGCGTTGGCTACTATTCGGTCCAGTGGCCGTTGCGGCGGCGACTGGGTAAACGGTCTTGTGTGCGCGATTACTCCCAGCGATCAGAAACGAACGAATCAGTAACCCTAGGAAACTCAAATGAAATATTCCACGACTCTCAAGGCTTCCATCGCCGCGGCTTGCGTAGTTGCCTTCGCAGGATGCACCGATCTGAAGCCGATCCAATCGCAGATCGACGACCTCAAGTCCCAGGTTGCGAAGCTGCAGACCGACGTTGCGAAGGCCGATCACGACGCGCAGGCCGCGATGAGCACGGCGCAGGGCGCAGCATCAGCGGCGGCCGGTGCGCAAAGTACCGCCAATCAGGCTCTGTCGACCGCTCAACAGAATTCACAGGCGATCGAGCAGATCAACGAGAAGATCGATCGCATGTTCAAGAAGTCCGTATCGAAGTAACTGCACGGCCAGCATGGCGCAGGAGGGAGGGGCGCAAGGCGCTCCTCCCCACTCTGCCTGCACGGCGCAGTTGTATACACGGCTTGGAGGTCGCACGGATGCGGCCACATTGTCCGGCCACAAACATCCTCACCTAATTATAGCACGTCGTAAATCGAGCATTTTCCCGCCCCAGATACCGTATTTAGCCGCGTAAGTCGGCCCGGCGCCGGCAAACATCGCCGCGGTATGAGCGAATTCTTGACGCTGTAACTTGCTGCGGCGAGTATGGCGGGAAGCAAGCTATTGGGGTGATCTGCAATCCGATCTCCGGCACCGCAAAATGGCCGAAACGGATTGCCGATAAAATAATGTGGCCTACAGTCGTATATTCGATGACCGCGTCGGCATGCCTGACGTTAGGGCTCATCCATGCATTGATTTGGTGGCGACAACGGGACGCGTGGCCCAATCTGTTGTTCGCATTGGCTGCATTCGGCACCGCTGCCTTTACGGCGTGTGATTTAGCCGCGCAACTTGCCTCCTCGCCCGCTGAGTATGCTAGGGCGGTCCGCTATGCGCATCTGGCGTTCTGGGCGGGAATCATACCGCTGGCCGTATTTGTGCGGCTTCAATTCCGGGCCGGCCGAATCTGGCTGCTTTGGACCTTCTGCGCTCTGCGCACGCTGTCGCTGTTTCTCGACTTCTTTACCGGCGAGAATCTCAACTTTCGCCAGGTGACCGGTCTCAATCACGTATTGTTCTTGGGTCAATCCATTGCCGTCCCCGTCGGTGAGCCGAATCCGTGGATGTTAATCGGCCATCTGAGCCTGCTGGTACTGGTCGCTTTCATCACCGATGCCGCGGTAACCGCTTGGCGTCGAGGCGAGCGTCGCATTGCCGCGCTGATGGGCGGCAGCATCGTATTCTTTCTGTTGGCGGGAACTTTGCAGACGGTCCTCGTGTTTTGGGGAGTCGCCGACTGGCCGGTCACCCCGAGCTTGTTCTACCTCGGCATCATTGCCGCCATGGCCTATGAGTTGGGTGGCGATGCGTTGCGCGCCAAACAGCTGGCTCTCGCCTTGCAGGCGAGCGAGCAACAGATAGCCCACGCCGCTCAGGCGGCCAGACTGGGTTTTTGGGTTCTGAAATACGCGCGGAACGAAGTCTGGGCTACCGAGCAAATGCGTGAGCTGTTCGGCTTCACGAAATCAGAGCGGCTGCGGCTCGAGGATGTCATTCAGCGCCTCCACCCTGACGACAGGGCCATGGCGCAGCAAATGCTTGCGAAAGCGGCACAAGGAGATGGGAAATACCGTGTGGAGCACCGTGTGGTGCTGCCCGGTGGACAGCAGCATTGGCTCATCTGCCAGGGGTCCGTCGAATTTGACGGCTCCGGTCAGCCCCTACGTTTGCTTGGCGTTTCGATGAATATGGTCGACGAAAAGCAGACAGAGCTGCAAGCCGCAACGCATCGGAATGAGGTCACCCATCTGCTGCGGGCGGCGAGCCTCGGTGAACTTTCTTCCGCGTTGGCCCATGAGCTATACCAGCCGCTGTCCGCCATCTTGAGCAACGCTCAGGCAGCCCAGCTGTTGATCGCTCGTGGCAACTTCGAGCTGGAATACATCCGGGACATCCTCGATGACATCGTGCAAGACGACAAGCGCGCCAGCGAAGTGATCTCTCGCATGCGTACGTTGATGAAGAAGGGGGAGTTCAATCCCGGAGAGCTGCAAGCAAACGAGCTGATCCAAGAAGTGACCAAGCTGATGCGCTACGATTTGATGGCTCACAAAGTGCGAGTCATCACCGAGCTGGCGACCTCTCTGCCGCCGATTCGCGGCGATCGAGTACAACTTCAGCAGGTATTGATCAACCTAATTCTGAACGCCATCGACGCCATGTCGCAGCAGGCTGAAAACGGCCGCAGCATCACACTCCGCACGGAATGCGCTGAGAAAAACGTCCAGATCTCCGTCGCAGACACGGGTACGGGCGTTCAATCGGGCACGGAAGAGCAGATATTCCAGCCGTACTACACAACGAAGCCGAGTGGCTTGGGATTGGGCTTATCCTTGAGTCGCACTATCATGCAAGCACACGGCGGACGATTGTGGTCGGAAAACGGCGCCTTTGGCGGGGCGATATTCTACCTCAGCGTGCCCGAATTCCACTGCGCTGCTGACCGCGACGAGACAATTGCGCCGCAAGCCCGGAAACAGTCGACAAATGAAGATCAACGTCCGATGTGGCTATAACTCGGCTCACGGACCGCCGTCAGCTCGACGATCACGCGGCGCAGGTCCTCCACATCGGGTGGTTTACTCAGGACGCGCTCCACGTGCGGCGGAACGTGATTCTCAGCCAGAATACTATGACTCCAGCCGGTAACCAGCACGATCGGGGTAAGCGGTGATGCCGCCTTAATCGCGGCGGCAACCTCCCGGCCACCCGTGTCCGGCATTCCCAGATCCAACAGAACGACAGCGAACGGTTCGCCGCGTCGATTGGCCGAAACGAAGGCGTTGATACCGGCACGCCCCCCGTCCGCCACCGTCACCTCGTGATTATCGGCCTCGAGGACTCTGCGCAGCGATCTCAGAATGCGCGGGTCATCGTCGACGACGAGAATGCGCAATCCGCGCATTGTGCTCATTGCGGTGACTTCGCGAAGCTGCAGTAGGCCCAGCGCACCAAAGAGTTGATCATGGCACCATCCTGTCGTTGGACTGGGCAACTCGGCTAACGTCATCTCGTTCCCGAGGGATCTCGGGCTGCTTCCATATCTTGTTCGACGACGGAGTGTACTCGATTGCGCGATGCTGTTGAACGGGCGTGCAGGATTATCTCTCCGGCGTCGCGCGGAAGTTAAATCAAGGAGTTAAGAGAACATTGCAGAAGCGGGCATCCGGAAACCTCTCAGGCCATTCTCGATGCTGGAAAAAGGCGTCCCGGTCCCGCTCAACTATGCCGTTGGGCTGTGATCCCTGCCGGGTACCGTCCGCGCTGACCGCGCTTCCCGGGGCGTCCTGCCCGTCCAATGCTTGAATGCATGAGTGAAAGCGCTGACTTCTTGATAACCGAGCAGCCATGCCACGCGCGAGATGGACAAGCTTGGGTCCGATAGATACCGCTGCGCCAGATCGCGTCGCAAGCCCGCCAGAACCTCTGAAAATGTCAGACCCTCGGAGGCGAGGCGACGCGCGGAGGTGCGCTGACTCAAGCCGAGGCGGCCGGCGATCTCCGACGCGCGAACCCTGCCATGTGGTAACAGCGGAACGATGGCATTCTCCACCGCCGTCCGGAATGCGCCGTGCTTGGCCGGTCGATGCAAGAGCGCCTGCTCGCAATTCGCCACCAAGAGCTCGTTAAGATAAGGATCCGCGCTGGTAACCACGAGGCCTTTGACTTCCTCGACAAAAGTGATCTCGTCGGCTCTTGCCCCAAAACTTATGTTGTCCCCGAAGAATGCGGCGAGCTCAGACGCCCTCTGCGGGCTGCGGCGATGCGTGATTCGCACGCGGCTCGGTACCAGCCGCAGCCCCGTCAGCTGACGGCACAAGCGAATCAGCGCGGTCATGAGGAACTCAATCTGATGCCGATCCGAATGACGGGCGACCCCTACATACTCGAACACCATCCGAATGTCGTCCCCCTGCACGCACTTGATAGCCAGTCCCTCGTTGACGATCGAGCTGTAACGCGCCGCGCGCTGCAGCGCTTCGCCCAGCGTCGCCGACGACGACGCCACATAAAATATCAACCCGAGCTCTCTGAGATCCGGTAGCTGCGCGAGATGAAAACCCAGCAGCTCATCGCCCAAAGATTTCGCGGCGACGTTCAAGAACAGGATCTGTTGTTGAACGGTGAGTCGGGCAGCGCGGTCGTTGATCTGCTGACTGGTTACTCTTGCCGTCTTCAAGAGCTCCTTCGGTTCCAGCCCGGCGCGGCGCGCACGCGTCCACGCCAGCCGCGCAATGCGCCCGGTGGCAGTCGGGAGAGTGCCGAGATGTGTATTATCGAGTCGACTCGCCGCCTGCACACTAATCATCCGCGGCAAGTGGCCTGCGGCGACAACGCTTTGGCACACGATAACAAGACCTCAGGGTCAATCGCACGTATAAATTCCCCTTACTGAGACGTAACTCGAGCAACGCTCGAGCCGGCCACGGCGCCGCGCGTTGGGGCAACGTGCCCCCCCTTTTTTTCAATCGAAGATCATGTCCGTCAAGCGTAAAGTTGTTGCGATTATCGACGATAACGTTCGTCTCCTCGGCGCCCTGAGCCGATTGTTATCAGGAATTGGGTACCACACCGAACTCTATGCCTCGGCGAAGGAGTTCCTTGACGTTGCGATGACGAGCGAGGCCCTCTGCCTCATTGTAGATATCCAGCTTGGCGACAGTTGTGGCCTGAAACTCGCCCGGCACCTGGCAAAGACGGGCTTCACAATTCCCGTCATATTCATGACCGGGAACAGTGATGAGGCGCTGAAGAAGCAGGCAGTGGAAATCGGCTGCATCGCCTTCCTACTCAAGCCTTTCTCGGCGGAGGCCCTGGTGGAGATATTGAACACCCTCCCCGGCGACCTCCCGAAGATTCCGAGGAAATAGGGCTACCCTCAATTCATCCTGGCCTTGGGACCCGTGCGTTGGTAATACGACCTTGGTCCCACTCCATCGCGCGATCGGCGGGTGCATCATTGCTCTGCCAGCTCCCTTTACCGCGGAGAGACGCCATGCGTGCTCTGATTCGGCCAATGATCGCACTCGGCTCTTTGACGTTCTGGCTGATCTGCTCCTCGGCGTCAGGTGGCGACGATGTCCTGACGATCACCATCAACAACAACACGTCCGACAATCTTCTAGTGACTGTTTACGACCAAAATACGCGTCCCGCACAGCAGGTGCTTTCCAGCACCGCGATTTACGGCAACGCATCGATGACGGTCTCGATTTCACCCGACGGATCGGGAATGGGGCACCTGTCATGGACCGCCATGACTATTGATCACGATATGCGTCAGTGCGGACATAACGACAAAGCCGGCCTGAGCGACGGCGATACCGTGAATGTACGGGCGGACAGCGATTGCGGAGGATAGCCAAGCGCTGAGGAAATCTTGCGCCGTTGGGTGATGGCGGCCGTTTTTTGGATTCTATCGTCGCCCGCGTTCTCTCAGGACGCGGAGTCGCTCGTGCGGGAGGCAAAGAATCCGTTCGCCGACGTCGCCAACCTGCAATTTATCTACGATGCGACCCTGCAGCCCCGAAATCCGGCGGCACAGACGCTGACCTTTCAGCCGCTGATTCCGTTTGAGGTGAGCCCTACCTGGAGCATCATTACGCGCACCATCCTGCCGTTCATCGATCAGCCCGGAACCACGACGGGCGAGGACCGAACACACGGAGTCGGCGACACTCAGTTCTCGGCCTTCCTATCTCCCACGCGAACTGGAAGCCTGGTTTGGGGCGTCGGGCCGGTGCTGCAACTGCCGACAGCCACCAACGATGCGCTGGGTCAAGGTAAATGGGGTATAGGACCGACCGCGGGGCTGCAGTGGTCCGGAACTAGCTGGACGTTCGGTGCCTTGATCAACAACATCTGGTCTTTTGCCGGCGATACGAACCGGCCGGCGGTAAACCAGATGCAACTACAGCCGGAGATCAACTACACCTTCAAGCGCGATCCGAACGGCTACCTCACCTGCTCCCCGACCATCACGGCGAATTGGCAGGCGAGCGGTAAAGAGCGCTGGACGGTGCCGGTGTCTCTGGGTATCGGTCAGCTTGTGAAACTGGGCACCCAGGCAATCAACCTGCAGGCGTCCGCTTACTACAACGTAGCCGCGCCCGCCGGTAGCGCACCCTGGACTCTGGAGATGGAATTGCAGTTTCTGTTTCCAAAATGATCGGCCGTTGACGCGTGCGCAGGAGGACTTTAGTCCAATTTCCAGCGCCCGGCCGTCGTTGTCAAAATTACAACAGGGCTCGCGCTCTTGTTGGCGCAACAAATGAAGACCGCGGGCGGCAGACGCGCGCCCAAATTTGCAAGTCCGCCCCAGTTTAAAAGTCCTAAATGAAGGAGCTTCCATGCGTTTCCGCTGCAATCTTATTGTAGTCGCCATATCGACACTGCTGCTCGCCGCATGCGCGGGTCAGCCCCAGACCTATACGATGAACAGCGGCCAGTCGGTGACGATGCCCAAGGGAACGCTGACCGGGGCTGCCTCTGTCGGAGACGCCAATGCGCTGGCACAGATGGTCGCCAACGGTAACTCCAATGCCATGCAGCAGTTCGACAAGCTCGGCGGCGATATGACTCAGATGCAGGCCACACAAAATCAGGAATTGCAGAATTCCCAGGCGGCGCTCACAAAGCTCGAGCAGCTGTCCGATGAGCAAGGGTCGGGTCAAATCACTCTTTTCTTCGCCGAAGGCTCAGCGCAACTCAACCAGGAGCAGCAGCAGCGCCTGATCCGGTTCCTCGACTATATCTCCCGCGAGAGTGCGGGCCGCGAGGTAATCATGGTTTCAGTAGGCAGCACATCGGCGGTGGGACCGGCCGCCGTGAATCACCAACTCAGCATCGAGCGCTCCCAGGCCCCACTGCCGATCATCAACCAGTATTTGGTGAACACTCCGCACGAGTTCTACAAGGTCTCTTCGGTCGGTGACATGTATGCGCCGAAGGATGCGTCGACGGAAGTGGCTCAGCGCTATCAGAACGTGCGAATCGTTGCGGCATACGACAAGGCGCAACTGGCGGGATCATAAATGGTCCATGGTCCAACGGCGGCGAGCGCAATGGCGGTGTAGGATCGAGGACTTGGGATCGCGGAGTCGAACACAGGAGGCGCAGCGTGAAACTAGTTATCTCACTTTTAATGGCGTTATGCCTTTATCCCTTGGCCACGATTGCGGCCGCGCAAACAATTGCGCAACAGGGTTCGATCAATGGAGACATTTCCGCGTTTCACGGCGATCAAAATACATTGGTGAAGGCGATCCAAGCGATCGAGCAATCGACGGGCGGAAAAGTGCTCGACATCCGATTCTCGAACGCGAAGGGGGTGCCGGCTTATCACGCGGTGGTCCTCAAGGCCGGGCAAATCCATTTCTTTCAACTGGCAGAGCTCTCGAAAAACATCATAGAGCTCGATGCGTCCAGCACTCCAGTCTGGATGCTGAACTGGCGCGGCAAGGCGGATGTCCATTACGCCAAGGCAGCGACCGTGTCGCTGTCGACAGCCATACGGACCGCCCAGCAGTTCCGTAACGGTGCACCCGCCGCGGCGGCTGGTCTCGCGCGAAGTGTCGGCAATTCAAATAGCGATGTACAAGCCTATACCGTGCTGCTGGACGATCGTGGTTCCGTACGCAGCGTCTCTGTCGACATGTCAACTGGCGAAGTGATCGCGGATCCGAGTGCGCTCAGCTATTGACGTGTCGCCGGCGGTGTTCCATGGCGGTCTGTAAGGATTGTTCGCTATGAGATCCGAGAAAAGACAATTTGCCGCCAAGAAGCTCGCGGCATGTGCGATCGCGCTTGCGATCACGGCGGGATGCGCTTCGACCACCGTCAGCAACCGGCAGCAAGTCGCGACGGGATACCTCCCCCGCCCCGCTCAGATCTGGGTGTACGACTTCGCCGCGACCCCGGCCGATGTTCCTCCGGAATCCTCCCTTGCCGGCCAAGTTCCTGCAGACACCTCCCCCCAAACCGCCGAGGAGATTGCCGAAGGACGGAAGTTGGCTTCGCAGATAACCACGAACCTGGTCCAGGAGATCAACGGCATGGGGCTATCGGCCGCAACCGGCTCTGCGGCAACCAGACCCCAGGTCAACGACATCGTCATCGAGGGCTCTCTCCTCTCCGTCCAGCAGGGAAGCGCCGCCGAGCGGGTCGCCATCGGATTTTCCGCCGGACAATCCGAGATGAAAGTGGCAGTCGAAGGTTTCCAGATGACGCCTACCGGACTGCGCAAACTCGGATCTGCCGACGTGGGCGCCACCGGTAACAAGACCCCGGGCTCAGCCGTCGGGCTTGCCGTGCTCGTCGCAACCCACAACCCCGCCGGCCTCATCGTCAGCACCGGAATGAAGGTGTATGGGGAAAAGAGCGGCAGCAGCACGGTTGAAGGCAGGGCCAAGCAGATCTCGAAGGAAATCGGCGACGCTCTGCAGAAGCGATTCCAGGAACAGGGCTGGATCAGCAGCTAACGATCCCGCGCCGGACCCTCAATGGATTCCGGCGTGTTCATAGAGGATGCGCCGAACCTCCTCGATGGTCTGGGGAGTTGCCTGGGTCGAGTGGCCGGAGCGCACGACCAACTCCGACTCGACGCCCTCGATATGCGCGCTCTTGTACTCGACGACTCCATCATTCCCGGCCTCGATCGGGCCGGCGCCTCTTACTGCGATTATCGAGTTAACTTGCACACCGGCTGCAATCGGCAACGAGCTGAGTGTTTGTAGAAAGGGGTTTGAAGCATCCATGTTGTCGAGTGCGGTGGGGATCGTGAACGGCGTCCCCAACATGCTGGGATCGCGAGATCTTCCGACCTCCACTGCGGCCTTCGCGAGGCCACCGGGCAGATTGATGAATTTATTCGCGAACTTTGCGATTGGATTGCTCGCGAGAAAGCTGCCGCGATGCGGCGTGGCAATGAAAACCACGCGCTTGACGAATGGCAGCGGTTGGACGAAAAGCGCACGAGCGATTAAGGCGCGAGTTTCGGGATTGAGATTCGCCTTGTCGAAGGGTACCTTGGATAAGTTGTCCCAGAAGCGAGTGCCGCTATCGACGACCGTCATCTTGGTCAGAAGCCCTCCCTGACTGTGGCCGATAATGACCATCTGATTGAGCGCAGCGTCCTTGCCTTCGGGATCGATGGCTTTAAGGAATGCCTTGAGCGATTCCCGCAAGCGCATCGCCGACAACGCGATCGGATTGCCGCTGTTATAAATGAAACCCCAAATCTGATAGCGCGAGCCGATCGCCGGATCGCCGAGCAGTTCGTTGGCCATCTCCGCCCATCGGGCGGGGCTAGACGCGGTGCCGTGAACCAGCACCACCGGAATCTGCTGAGGATGGTACGGATGCAATAGGAAGAGGCCGCTGATGTCCTCGCTATCGTTGATATTCAGCGATGAGAAATCTCCGCTTCGGAAGCCCGCAATCTCGAAATCCCATAGCGGCGAGCCTTCCAGCCGATACGCGAGGGCGGCGCTTGGGTCCGCCTCGACCGGCACGGAATACGAGCCGACTCGCACGACAGTCGTCCGGTCCTCATCGTAGAGTTCAACGGTGCCGTGCAATCGGCCTTCGCTCATCGCGCGCCGGGGATCGTCGAGACGCACGAAAGCCGTGATCGGCACTTTCGCCGTCAAGGCTATCCATCGGTTGGCGGAATCATGCGGCGCAGCTTCCGCGTCTGCCGATAGCGCCACGCCGATCCCCGCTCTGCGATAGGTATTGCGCAGCCCTCGCACCTGCAAGTCGGCGAGCGACACGAACTTCGTCAGGCGATTTCCCCCATAGGTGAACCCGGTGGGGCTTGCTGTCAGGCTGAGCGATCCGAAGGGCAACGTCAATTGCCGCTCGCGGAGGTCCACTTCATGGCCGTCTTCTGTAGCGAGCCCCAAGGCGATACCTCGATTGTAAAGATCGAGCGCGAGGGTCAAACGGGGATCGTACGGCCCCGGAGAGTCTGCTGGGTCTGCCGGAAACAAAAAGGCATACGCATACACGGCGGACGCCAGATAATAGGATTGATCGCGTGACGCTGAGGCGTAGACGAAGGAGAGCTCGCATAGCGCGAAGAGCCGGTCGCGCTCGTCAGGTTTGCCAAGTCCTGAATTCAGCTCGGCAAGCACTGTTTTCGGGTCTTCTTGATAACGCCGACTCAGCGCTGTGCGCTCGAGAATCTGTGTCGAATAGGCGCTTGGTTTACCCGACGACAGCACGTTCGCGTTCAGCTTGCGATCGGCCGCCTGCCCGCCGAGCCGAGAGACTCCGACCGGGCTTGCGCAGCCGGCCGCCAGCAAGGCGACGATCGCGAGGGCGGGCATCCAGCGTGTCAGCGATCCTGTAATTGACACGAGAACCTCTAGAAGCTCGCTCGCAGCAGAGTCTATCAAACCCACCGCCTATGCGTCTGAGTCATGAGGGAGGCCTCAGCCGCTGCCGCGACACACTGGACCTTGTGCCAATAGCCCCGCTCGCGAACCTGTGTCGAGATGTGTAGGCCGCGCCCTAACATTCACCATTGCTTGGGAGAGATCCAGAAGATGCGCTGCGCGAACACCAACCGAGATACGGCACCGAAACGATGGATTGGTTTGCTGTTGCCAGGACTTCTGTTCGTGTCGGCGGTGGGAATAACCGCTTGCGGCTCCAAAGGTACCCACACCGCCGCCGCTGACCAGTCGCCAAGCGTCTCCGAGCCCGCGCCGCCACCTCCTCCGACGGAATCGGCGACGGCAGAACCGCCGCAGCAGCCGGCTCAAGCCGCCCCACCCGCGTCCGCCGAAGCGATGACCCCTGCGGCGTTGGATGAGCTACTCGCTCCCGTCGCACTGTACCCGGATGCCCTGCTGGCGCAGGTCCTTGCCGCCTCGACCAACCCACAAGAAGTTATGGATGGCGGCAACTGGCTGCTCCAGAACACCAATCTTCAGGGACAGGCGCTGCAGGACGCGGCCAAGCAGGCCGGCTTCGGTCCGCCGATGCAGGCGCTGGTGATGTTTCCTACCGTTGTGGACATGATGTGCCAAAACTTCGACTGGACCAAACAGTTGGGCTCAGCATTCGATGCGGACCAAAGCGCCGTGATGGCCTCGGTACAGCGGCTCCGTGCGCAGGCGGCGTCGGTCGGTAATCTCAAGTCGAATCCACAGCAAAAAGTCGAGACTCAGACTGTGGACAAGCAACAGGTCATCGTGATCCAGCCGACGGATCCGAAAGTCATTTATGTACCGACTTACAATCCACAAGTCGTGTACGTCACGCCTCCTCCACCGACGCCGGTAGTTGGGCCAAGTACCGGCGATGTGATTGCCGCAGGACTCATCGGATTCACAGCGGGCGTAATTGTCGGCAGCATGTTCAGCAACAACAACTACTACCCGTACCCCAACTGGGGATACGGCGGCGTCTGGTACGGCGGCAATCCTTATCGCCGCAATGTTTACGTCTACGCGCCGAATTACAATCGTGGCTACCCGCCGGGATACCGGCCAGGGTATGGTTATAGGCCCCCCGTGAACTATCCGAACCGCTGGAATCGTGCGAGCACGCTGCCCGCTTACAACAGCAGCAACTACTACAACCGCTTCAACGGCAATCAAAATCTGCGACCGGGCAACTCCCCTCCCCCGCTGGTCAGCAACAACGTCAGCAACCGCCCAGGAGCCTATCGACCGAACAATTCCGGCAACAGCACGACCGTCGGCCGTGGCAATACCAGCAACAGCGGCAACATAACGGTCAACAACAATTTCAACGGAAGCGGGCGTCCGTCGGGTCCCGCACCCGGCGCGGGCACCGCTCCCCCTGCATGGAAAGGCCAGCAGCAATACCAAGGCGCACGTCCCAGCTCCGCGCGACCCACGACACCGGCGGCGGGCGCCACGAACCCGACGACACGCCCCGCGAACCCGCCCGCACGGCCCGCGAACCCGTCGACACGTCCGGGCACCAGCAATGGTCGCCCGGGCGCCGATCGGGGTTTCGGTGGCGCGCCAACCGGCGCACAACCCACTCGTGGCGGAGCCGCTCCCGCGCGGCCATCGAACTCGGCGCCAGGCCCCGCAAACCGCGCGGCTCGTCCAGCCAACCCGCCGAGCGGGGCCGGTCGTGAGACCGCGTTTTCCGGCTCATCTACCCGCGGCGGCGGGGCGGCGGCTCAGCAAGATCGTGCGGCGATGAATCGGGGCCAGGCCAGCGTGGGCAAAGGCGGCACGCGACCAACGTCCAACAATCAACAGCGAGGAGGTCGAAAGTGACGCGGACGTTGTTATCGGCTCCGTGGCGCCCCCTGCCGCAAACCTTGAGCGCCTTACTCGCCTTCCTCGCGATGCTGGGCAGTTCGACCACTCACGCGCAGACGGTCGCGTCCGCTCATGAGAGCTTTGGTAGTGCGATGCAGGCAGTCCGCGCCCTGGTGGCAGCCGCGCAAAGCAACGACATCGCCCGTCTGCAGGCAATCTTTGGCCCCGGCTCCAAAGAGCTCGTTGAATCCGGCGATGCCGTCGCCGACAAAAGAGAGCGCGCAAATTTCGTCAAGGCCTACCATGCCAAACACGTTCTGCTCGACGACGGAGCGGATCGCAGGTTGCTGGCTGTCGGAGTGCACGGCTTTCAGCTGCCAACACCCCTCGTTCGGCGCGAAGGGCGCTGGGAATTCGACGGTGCAGCCGGTGCGGAGAAGCTCATAGATCGTCGCATTGGGCGCAACGAGCTCGATGCCATCGCGGTATGCAAAGGAATCGTCGACGCGGAAAACGACTACGCGGCAATGGGACCGGAATCTCATGCGGTCAAGACCTATGCCGCCCAGTTAATGAGCGATCCCGGTCGCCGCAACGGCCTGTACTGGGAAGCGCAGTCGGGCGAACCTACGAGTCCTGCCGGCCCGTTCCTCGCGCGGGCCGCGGAGGAGGGGCACATCGCGGGCACCGGCGCGCCGTACCATGGCTACTATTACCGCTTATTGACGGCGCAAGGCCCAAGCGCACCTGGCGGCGCAAAGAGCTATCTCGTCGATGGTGCGCTGACGGGGGGCTTCGCGGCAGTCGCCTGGCCTGCAGAGTATCGTGCCAGCGGCGTAATGACTTTTATCGTCGGCCAGGACGGAGTCGTCTATCAAAAGGATCTCGGCGACGAGACCGAGCGGCTCGCCCGGAGTCTTGCCGCTTACGACCCCGACTCGAGTTGGACGCCTGCTGAAAAGCACCCATGATGCGCTCCCTGAGCAATAAATGAAGCGTGCTCCTAATCGGAGCGCGAATAGGGGCGGTCCAACGCTCTGAGCAGCTTTGGATCCCGCCCATATGGGTCCGGCTTGAACACGATAGCCCCCTGATCGTCGCGATCGACGGTCCAGTAGAGAATCAGCACCGGTATGGGTTTCGGCAGCCGTATGGTGCGTGTCGCGCCGGAAGCCACCGCAGTGTCGATCATCGCTCGATTCCACTTATCAGGATTTGCGAGCAACAGCTCCGCAAGCTCGAGCGGGCGCTCGGTGCGAATGCAGCCGGAACTGAAGGCGCGATGTTCGCGCTCGAACAACGCCTGGCTCGGTGTGTCATGCAAGTACACCAGATAGGGATTCGGAAACATGATCTTCACTCGACCTAGCGCATTCGTCGGGCCGGGGTCCTGCCGAATCATGAATGGGAATGTCGCACCCGTATACTTGGCGAAGTCGATGCCGGCTTGGTCGACCGGCCGGCCATTGCGGTCGATCACGCGCAAGCCACGCTTATCTAGATACGAGGGGTCACGGCGCACGGCGGGCAGAATGTCTTTGCCGAGTATGCCAGGCGGCACCGTCCAGGTGGGGTTGAGAACGACCTCGTCGATGGCGGACCTGAAAATCGGCGTCTGCCGGTAGGGTTGGCCGACCTGCGCGCGGCTTCTCCAAATGACCGCGCGATCGCGTACGAATCGCACTTCGAATCCTGCCACATCGACAACGACGAATTCCCCATCGGCGCGCTGATGAAGTATCCAACGCGCGCGCTCGAGGTTGACTCGTATCTGATCGATGCGCTGTGCCACGCTTACGTTCAATTCGCGTCGCGTTGCGGGTCCGACCGCCCCATCGGGCGCCAGAAAGTGCCGCACCTGGAAGCGCTTCAAGGCGGCTTCGAGGGGCTCGTCGAAGAGAACGTCCGCCGTCGAACCGGCCGGATCATCGCCGCTCGCGGACAGTCGAGCGCGTAGAGCAGCGACGCGCGGATCCGAAACGCCGCGCCGCAAAGTGGGGCCGTCCGGGATGATCGGCCAACCGCCGGCGGCCTCAATGCGCCGATAGACGGCAAGCGCCTCGGCCATGCTTCGATACATCCAATGATCCGGGCGAGCCGCGGCGATCGCGCTCGCGATATCCGCTCCCGACAACGCATCGAGCACAAACTGGACTGCGTCGCCTTGTTTGATCTCGCGCCGCTCGAAGTTCCAGCGACTGTCAATCGCGACCGGATCGACCTTGCCGAAGTACAGGTGATAGAGAAGCTCGGCATAGGCGTCTGTGGCCAGCAGATCGAGCTGCGCGGCATCCAGCGGTGTGCGCTCCGCCCGACCCGACAATCGCTCCAGAGTTGCCAGGTGGTAGTCCGCGGGCGTCAATCCATCCGCCGCGCTCGCGCGCACGAGATCAAGGAGCTTCGCGAGGCGCGCCGCATCCCAGAACGGCTGGAAACCATGCAGTTCGTAGAGCGTCGGCAACGATCGGGTTGCGCTCAAGGACGCATCCTCGACGCTGAGCCTGCCGCTCGCGGATAGCGCCTCCACTCGCTCCCGCATCGTCTCGACAATCGGACCGGCCGAGACCGGTGATTGGGCCATCGCGGCCAGCGCATGGCCGCCTAGGACCATCGCGTAGAGAATGGTAGGAACCTGGGGTGCAAATCGCCTGTGTTTACTGGTCTTGGGCATTCCCACAATTATCGTCGATCGACCCGTTACCATAATGGTGACGCTCGCACGCCGTACGCCCAACATGAACGACATGAGTCCTCGACTAATAATCGCGCCGTCAATGTAGCACATACTCCGAATCCACGTTTGCGGGCGCCCCGCCTTTCCGGAATACTTGTCCCGCGCCGCGCGCCATCCGCCTACGCTCTGCCAATCGAGGGATCGCTATAGTGGTAAGCCTGTCCAAGCAGACGCAAAGACTGCTTATACACCCGACTCTATTGTTCATAGCCGTGTCGTTTGTACTGGGATCACGATCTGCAATCCCCCTCCCGACAAAGTGCGTCCTGGTACTCTACTCGAACAATCGACTGGTCCCGGGCAACGTCGCGGTCGATCATGGTCTTAGCGATACGCTGACGAGTGATGGCGATCGATCGGTTCGAACTTTCTCGGAGTTTCTCGATCGACCGGATTTCAGTGGCGATGCCTATGAAAGCCTGGAGGTTGCATATCTGCATGGAAAGTATGCCGCCTCGCCGCCCGACGCCATTGTCACCGTATCCAACGACGCACTTAGATTTGTCGTCCGGCACCGGGCGCAGCTCTTTCCCAATGTCCCGATAGTTTATGCAGTCGCTTCGACGGAAACGCTTCGCAGCCTTTCCCCGATACCGGCCGACGTGGTCGGTGTTCCGAACGATTACGATTTTTCCGGCACTGTCAGCCAAGCGCTGCGATGGCAACCGACCGCACGCCGCCTGGTGGTTGTCACCGGCGCAGCGTTCCAAGACCAGGCTATAGAGGCTCGCGCGCGACGAGACATACCCGCCGTCGTGGGTCCTGTGAAGACCGAGTATTGGTCGGGCCTGCCGCTTCCGTTGCTTCTGAGTCGATTGGCTACCCTACGATCGGACGCCGTGGTGTTTACACCCGGCTTTTGGCAAGATGGCGACGGTAAGGCGTTCAACCCTCGCGCCGCCGCCGCTCTGATCGCGCGTGCGTCCTCGGCGCCCGTGTACGGCCCTTACGACACGTTCATCGGCACGGGCATAGTCGGTGGTCGCATGCCTAGTTTTGAAGAGATGGGAAGGCAAGCGGGCAACACGGTTAGAGCGATCCTCGCCGGTGCTGCACCGGGCGCGCTGCACTTGCCGAACGCAAGCCAGACGACTTTGCATATTGATTGGCGCCAAGCCCAACGTTGGGGGATCGACGAGAAAATGATCCCCGCGGGCACTGTCATACATTATAGGCAGCCGACGTTTTGGGAGTTGTACCGCACCGGGGCGCTGATAGCTTTGGCGGCGTTTCTTGTTGAGACGGTACTCATCGCGACGCTGATCCTCGAGCGTCGCCGCCGGTCTGCGGCAGAATTGACCACCCAAAGGTTGAACGCGCAGCTCGCACATGCCTCCCGCCTGGCGGTAGCCGGTGAATTGACCGCGGCCATTGCGCATGAAATCAATCAGCCGCTGGGGGCGGTGCAAACGAGCGCCGATGCGGCCGATCTAATCTTGCAGTCTGGGGTCGATCGGCATGCCGATCTGATTCGCATCGTCACCCGCATACGCAGCGACACGACGCGCGCGAGCGATGTTATCCGGCGGCTTCGCAACCTGCTCGCCAAACAGACGCCCGAACGGATTCCGTTCGATGCCGGTGCCGCGATGACCGACGTGGTGATGATGTTGCGGCCGGAAGCCGAGCGACGGAAGATCACCCTGGACATTCGGCCGACACTCCGGGCGCCGCACATCGTGGGCGATCGGACCCAGATTCAACAGGTCCTTATCAATCTGGTGCTCAATGCCATGGATGCGGTCACCGAACTTCCCGAGAACCGGCGGCACGTCGAAGTCTCCCTCGAAGACCACGCCTCCAACGTCTTGATGCTCGTCCGAGATCATGGCCAGGGCATTTCGCCCGAGAACCTTCCCCAACTATTTGAGTCGTTTTTTACCACCAAGCGGCGCGGAATGGGGATTGGATTATCCATTGCCCGCTCGATAGTGGAGAAACATGCGGGGCGAATTTGGGCGCAAAACAGTGAAGCTGACGGCGCTGTGTTCTTCGTCGAGCTTCCCACCGGCGTGGCGGGCGCGCAATGAAACCTCCGCTGATCCACGTTATCGATGATGACGCATCCCTGCTGGCCGCTACGATCGAATTGCTCAACGCCGCTGGGTATAGGGCGCGCGGCTACGCCTCCACGGGCGAGTTCCTAATCGAGCCTCCCGGCGACGAGCCGGGTTGCCTCCTGCTGGATGTGCGCCTACCCGGTCCATCGGGTCTCGATTTGCAAGCCGCCATGGGGCGCCATGGGATTACTCTCCCCGTGATATTTCTGACCGGTTATGCGGATGTCCCGACAAGTGTGCGAGCGATGAAGGGCGGCGCCGTAGACTTTCTTGAAAAGCCCGTAGCCAGGGACACGCTGCTCGAAGCAATTCGCCGTGCACTCGACAGCGATGCGCGGCAGCGAACCGCGGCCGAGGGCGCGCGACAAAGAAACGCGCGCTTGGAACTGCTCACCGCGCGAGAACGTGAGGTATTCGAGCGCATCGTCCAAGGCAAGCTTAATAAGCAGATTGCGGATGAACTCGGCGTGGCCCTGCGCACGGTGAAGGCATATCGGGCGCAGCTCATGACCAAGCTCGGCGTAAACTCCGCGGCCGAGCTGGGCAGGCTTGCAGGACTAGGAGACCCTCCCCCGGCCGGCTGATTTGACGCGCGCTCACAGCGTCGTCGAGCTGTCTATGCCGGTATCGCGGTCCCGCGGCGCAATAGAAGTCCGATTGACCGATCGTCCGCCCGCAAGTCATGCACCTTGGTGCAGCGAGGCTGCACCTAGTACCACTTATGTCACCATGGGGTCCATGTGACGATCGGAAAACACAGAGTCGCTTCGGTCGAGTCGTTCAGCCGAAGCCATGGGGAGAGCAGATTTGATTGGCGAGGGTCAGCCCAGCACGGTACTGATAGTCGAGGACGACGACAGTATGCGAGACGCCATTGACATTCTGCTCAGCCTGTCGGGCTATCGCACATTAGCCTTCGGGTCCGCAGAGGCCATGCTTGCGGAAGACGCCATCGAGCAGCCTCTATGCGTCATCAGTGATCTGAATCTCCCTGCCATGTCCGGCCTCGATCTGCTGATCAAGTTGCGCCAGCGGGGCTGGCCGACGCCGGTCATCATCATCACAGCGTTTGATTCACCGTCGACTCGCAACGAAGCGATACGGCGAGGCGCGGTGGCCTACATGGCCAAACCGTTCCCGAGCGCTGCGCTGCTCAGCGCGATCCACAATCTCTCTGCCAGTGAGAGGCCGCTGTGAGCGGATCAACGGATATCAGTTCGAGAAGGAGATTGTCAGCCGACTTTTGGCCGCCATGAGTCGGCGTACCAGTTCACACGGTCATTAACACAGCGCCCACGTATCTGGCGTGGAGACAGGGAAAAAGGGATATGGACAACGAATGTGGGACAGTATTTGTCGTCGATGACGATCCGGCCGTCTGCAGAGCGCTATCGAGACTGTTGAGTACGGCGGGTTATCGGGTGCGGGCGTTCGACTCGGCGGAGGGTTTTTTGGGCGACCCGGACTCGGAGGCTCCGGGTTGCCTGGTGTTGGATGTATGCTTACCCGGCTTGGATGGGATGGAGTTACAGCGCTCTTTCTTGGACTCGCCCTGCCCCCGTCCGATCGTCTTCTTGACTGGACAAAGCGACATTCAAACCAGCGTAGATGCCATGAAGGCCGGCGCTGTCGACTTTCTCACCAAACCGATCGAGGGAGAGCGACTCGTCGCGGCGATCGATAAGGCACTCCGATGCGACGCGGAGCGACGCCTGGATTATGCGATTCGCAGCGCCATCCAACATCGATTTGACCAGCTGACCCCGCGCGAAAAGCAGGTCATGGATCGGATCATTCGCGGTCGACTCAATAAAGTGATCGCGGCGGAGCTCGGAATCGGGGAAAAGACGGTGAAGGTGCACCGCGCGCGTCTTATGCAAAAGATGGGCGTGCGCTCGGTTGCAGAACTCGTACCCCTTGGGGCGCGCATCGGCGTGACAATCGGGCTCGATTTGCGCGTGGGCTCATCCGCTCGTGTCCCGCAGAAAGCCTCGAATGCAATTCCCAGCCAGGCGTTTAACGCCGGTCTTGGTCGACAATGGGAACTCTCCGGCGTGTAGTACCGCGGGTCTTTTTAGGGCGATCAACAATAGAAGGGATCATTTTGGAATCGCTGGAAACTGAACAGACGAGCCAAGTCGATGCAGTCGCCCATTCCATCGCCAAAGGGCGGCGCGCCCGTCCTTCATACGTTCGGCGCGTCGCCCGCGCGCAGGAGCGGCTCGCGCTCCTCGCGTCCACGAAGACATTGGGCTTTTGGACCTGGCATAGGGCGACCGACGTGGTGTGGGCCAGCAAACATGCGCGCGGCGTTCTTGGACTTCCTGCGAGAGGTCTGCTGACGCGTGACACGTTGCTTGCAGCGATTCATCCGCTTGACTGCGCGGCGGCGGTGTCTGCGATTGGCCGAACGACGTCTCACACCGATACCGTGGAAATGGAGCTGCGCGTGGTGAGCGAGGAACACGCGAGTCGTTGGGTCACTGCGAAGGCATCCGCTTATCGGGACGCAAGGGGGATGATATCCAGAGTAGTAGGCTACGTAATCGACGATACTCAACGCAAACGAGCCGAAGCGGAATCCCTCGAGCAGCAACGGCAGGTCAGGCACCTGGCCCGCGTAGCCATGATGGGAGAGTTGTCCGGCGCGCTGGCGCACGAATTGCAACAACCGTTGACGGCGATATTGTGCAACGCGCAGGCGGGGCAGTTGCTCGCCGCTCAGGAAAATACAAACACGGAGGAACTACGCGAGATATTTAGCGAAATCATCCGCGATGACAAGCATGCGGGCGAAGTAATCCACCATCTTCGCTCGCATCTCATGCGCGGGGAAATGCAGCTCGAATGTCTCGACCTCGGGGAAGTCGTGCGCGACGTCTTGACTCTTGTACGAGGCACATTGACCAGGCACAGCGTACAGCTCGACGCTCACATCGGCGGAGTTCCGATCGTACAAGGAGTCCGCGTCGAAGTTCAGCAGCTCTTGCTGAACCTGATTTTAAACGCCAGTGATGCGATGAACTCGAATGCCGCCGAGGATCGACGGATTGAGATCGTCGCCGCCCTTGATCAACACAGCGGCTTTGTTCGTACCTCGGTTCTCGATGGCGGCCGAGGCATCGGTCATGATCAGCTGGAGCGTATTTTCGAGCCCTTCGTCACGACTAAAAAAGGGGGGCTGGGACTCGGACTCGCTGTCTGCCGCTCCATCATTTCGGCGCATAAGGGACGGCTGTGGGCCACGAACCGTGCCGACGGCGGAGCCGCGTTTCACTTCACCCTGCCCATCGCCACAACAGCAGCGCCTGAGTAGGCGCCGGGGTCCTAACAAACCGAAGACGCGGACGGTCGTAACCGGGGCGGGCGGGTACAATTGGAGGAAGATCCAACAGGGCACTCCCTCTCAGCCATGAATCTCGCCAAACTGTTCACCCCCTTGCGTGTCGGCAACCTTGAGTTGGCCAATCGAATCGTCATTGCTCCCATGTGTCAGTACTCCGCCGAGGCTGGATGCATGACCGACTGGCACGTGATTCATCTGGGCCAGCTTGCTCTCTCGGGCGCGGCGCTCTTGACGATCGAAGCAACCGCGGTCACGCCGGAAGGGCGCATCACCTATGCGGACGTGGGCCTCTACTCCGATGAAACGGAACGCGCGATGGCGCGGGTCTTGAACACGGTCCGTCGATGGTCGGACATCCCGATTGTCATCCAGCTCGCTCATGCGGGTCGCAAAGCTTCCAGCGAGAAACCTTGGCTGGGAGGTGCACAAATCCACGCCAACACGGTCAACGGCTGGCAAACCGTCGCCCCCTCGCCTGTGCCTTTCGCGAACCAGCAGGCGGCCCCCACCGCCCTCGACCGCGACGGCCTGCGCAAGGTGCGCCAGGCCTTCGTCGATGCCACCAAGCGCGCCGCAAGGCTCGGCTTGGATGCCGTACAGATCCATGGCGCACACGGATATTTGCTGCACCAGTTCTTGTCACCTCTTTCGAACGTACGGGACGATGAATACGGAGGCTCGCTGGTCAACCGGATGCGATTCCCGCTCGAAATATTCGATTGCGTACGAGCAGCCTTTCCGCCGGAGCGGCCCGTGACCATGCGCGTATCCGGCACAGATTGGGCGCCTGGCGGCTGGTCAATCGAGCAAACCGACGCGTTGGCCGAGGCATTGGAGGTGCACGGATGCAGCGCGATTCACGTCTCGGGCGGAGGTATAACGCCTGTCCAGAAAATCCCGATTGGACCCAACTATCAGGTTCCGCTCGCGCGAGCGGTCAAACAAAGGGTAAAGATTCCGGTGGTCGCCGTTGGCCTCATCACGGAGTTCGAGCAGGCGGAGGCCATCATTGGCACTGGCGATGCAGATCTGATCGCCCTCGCCCGGGCCGTGCTTTACGATCCCCGTTGGCCCTGGCACGCAGCCGCCCACTTCAAGGCTCAGGTGAAAGTTCCGGATCAGTACCTGCGCTCGCAGCCAAGACAATATCCGGATCTTTTCGCAAAATCGAATATCGCTGTGCGGTCCTGACCCCAGCGGTTCCGCTGCGGTTTCTCGTATCGCTGTAGTCCAAACGCCGCAACTTAGGGCCGGAAAAGACCACCGGAACATCTCAAGCGCCTACATCCGCTCTGCACGCCATCGGATTAACTGTGGAACAGGCGCAATCACTGGATGAGAAAGCATCAGTCGCCGCGAAGTACTAAAACAAGGACAGCGATGGATACCATACTCATAGTCATAATTCTCTTGGTTTTGTTTGGCGGCGGCGGCGGTCTCTATTGGGGGATGGGTGCCGGCTGGGGAATCGGACCGATCGGGTTGATCATCGCGGTTCTGGTCATCGCATTTCTCCTGAATGGCCGCCGCTCGCGTCTCTAATCGGCCGCGCTTAACATAATCTAATCCATGCAATAGCCTGAGTCGAGTTCCTGCGCTTGATCGGCACGCGAAGGCGGCGACCTCGGCGCAGATCCGTGTCCACCTTTTCTGCGATACCACGTTAATAGCTCTAGACGAGATTGCGCGTCGTTCGGCCCGGAGAGTCGTGCCGGGTGTGCTACGCGTTCCTCTTGTTTTCGCTTTACACTATCTGCAAGTAAAGGGGACCCAACATGACTCGCCTCCTACCGATCGCCGCCGTCGTTCTACTGGCTGGCTCGGCCGCGCGAGCGCAACCGCACCCAGACTTCTCGCTTGCACGCGATGGTGCACCCGCGGAAATCGGTGCCCGGACGCCGCCGGTTGTCGATTCAGCGCCGGAATTCCATGCGGCCGGGGCGATCGCCGCGCTGACATTGCTGTTGTGCGGAGTCGCCGTGCTGAAAGGATGGCGGCGAGAATAACGTGCGGATCGAGCATCCGCCTACCCTGCCCGAGCCTTTTGACCTGGCGACATCCGATCAGCTCTCTATTGAAAGATTGGCGCTGCGCATCTATGCGATGTCGCGCGTTCAGGAGGCGGTCCGGCAAGTCGATGCGTTGTTCCGCCGCGATCCGACGGCACTCACCCGCGACGGCGCGGCAACGCTCGAGCCGGTGGTTCGGGATGTCACGTTTTGCGCCGTTACCTATGCGGTCAGCGCCGACCCGTCTCGCCCGCGCATACTATGGACGCAGACCCCGCCCCACGGCTGGCACGGATTCAGCGTCCCTGGCGCGCGTTACAACTTGGAGAACCCGGACAACATCTACCGGTTGATTCAAATTGACGGCAATCATCGCTATCGGATCTCCGGCTGCCGCTACGCTGCAGCTCCTGCGCAGGTTCTGTTTGAACTGATCGATTCCGCACCTGGGGTCACCGGCATCGGCAATCAGATCGATTGCCTTCGCGTCGAGCAGTTGCAAATCGACCCGGATGGGCGCTTCTCCATCACCGTGGGACCCGAGCAAAGGACCGCGGGGAATCACTTGCGATCCACGGCCGCTACGCGGGCCGTTTTCATCCGCGACGTGCTCAGCGATTGGGAGCGGCAAACCGCCAACAGTCTGCGTGTCGAAGTCATCGAAGGCCCGGTGACGCCCGCGCCAAGCGACTCCGAGCTCGAGGAGCGCGCGGCGCATTTGGTGCCAAGCTTCGCCGCCTTTTGGCTGAACTTTCGCACATACATGTTCGAGACCATCTGGCAGGGCGCGATCAATAAGCTGCCCGAGCTCGACAAACGAATCGGCGCCTGGGGATATGTAACGGGTGCGCGTTACAAACTTTCGAGCGAAGATGCGCTCGTCGTGCAGATAGACGGTCTCGACGCCCGGTATATCGGCATTCAGCTGGCCGATCCCTGGGGCATGGTCGGCACGGACTATATCCACAAGACGGGCAGCCTCAATAACACGCAAGCGCAACCGAATGAGGACGGCACCTGGACTTACGTCATTTCCGGGTGCGATCCGGGAATCGCCAATTGGCTGGATACCGACGGTCTCCAAGAGGGCACACTTCTGGTTCGCTGGCAGCAAATCGCCGGATCGCGGGCCCCCGAATCGTCGTCGAAAGGCGCCATACGCGACGTGCGAGTCGCCAAAGTCGACGCCGTTCCCGGCTTACTGCCGAAACTCGCCGTCGACGAGGGGTATCGTGCCGCTCAACGGGCCGCCCGGCGCCGATCGTTCGAGCGCCGCTTCCATCAGAGGAGCTAGCTAATGGTTCGCCCCGCCCCGATCCGCATCACGGATCTCGCCGACCCGGAATTCTCGGACGATGCAAAAACCCAAATTGCCGCCATGAGTATGCTGGCCCCGGCGCTTCGACTGGAGCCCGAACCAATGTGCGCACAGGCAATTGCCGAGACCGGCCTGCACGACTTCGGCGACGAGGGGTTTCGAGACCGTTTGGCGCTGCTCGCACGTGCTTTTCGCGAAGAGGCCGACCTCTCACCGGCGGGCGTCGTCATGGTAAATAGCCAGATCGTTACGTGGCTGAAAAATCGACTCTTGATGCGGGATCTCTTGAAGCGGCATCCGGAGATCGCCGCCATCAAGGTGGAGCGCCCCATCGTCGTCGTCGGAATGCCGCGCAGCGGCACCACTCATCTACACAATCTCATGTCGGTCGATCCGGCAATCCGGACCCTGCCGTTTTGGGAAGCCTGCGAGCCGTTCCCCCACGAGTCGGAGCGCTTAGCGCGAGGTGCCGAGGATCCGCGGCGCGAACGCTGTGCGCAAGGCGTGGCGGAGTTGCACACGCTGCTTCCCTACTTCAGGAACATGCACGAAGTCGAGGTCGATTTTGTCGAGGAAGAGTTCATGTTGATGCAAATGGATTTTGCCACCAACGTGATCGAGACGATGTCCTTGATGCCGAGCTATCGCGATTGGTACAAGGCAACGGATCAGACTCCGCATTACACGTTCCTCAAACATTCGATGGGAGCCTTGCAGTCCTTTCGGGACGGACGGTGGCTGCTGAAGTGCCAGCAACATCTCGAGCAGATGCAGCCCGTGTTGAATGTGTTTCCCGATTCGACATTCATTTTCACCCACCGCGATCCTGTGGCGGTCGTGGCCTCCGCGGTGACGATGCTCGCGTATCGCGCGCGATTATTTAACCGCAAAGTCGATCCGGTCCGAATCGGCGCTTATTGGGTCGACCGAATCGAATCCTTGCTGCATGGAGTGGTCCGAGATCACGCGCTGGCCCCGCCGGCTCGCTCGTTGCATGTGCACTTCAAGGAATTCATGGCGGATGACGTAGCCATGGTGAGACGCATCTACGCATGCGCGAATCAACCCTTCACCGAACACCTCCAAAGCGCGATGCGCAGCTACATGGAAACCCATCCACGCGGTCGATTCGGCCGGATCATCTATAACATGGCGGACTTCAAGCTCGACCCACGCGTGCTCCGGGAGCGATTCCGCTTCTATACCGATCACTTCGACGTTGAACTGGAATCCGGCGCTTGACCTAAGTGGCGTGGCGTGCGCGGTGAGCCGGGCAAGCCGTGCCGCCCGACCATTAATATAGTACTTCCACCGGCGCACTAAAGACGTAGCCCACCCCCCGCTCCGTGACAATGTAGCGAGGATTTGCCGGATCTTCCTCGATCTTGCGACGCAGCCGAAGCACCTGAATGTCGACCGCGCGATCGTAGACTTCGTTGTCGTACACGCGGCTCGCCTCGAGCAGCTGATCTCGCGTGAGAATTCGCTCGGGCGCCCCCAGCAATGCCGCGAGTAAATTAACCTCTCCATTGGTGAGATTGACGGGTCGGCCGTCCTGGCGCTTCAACCGGCGCGTGCGCAAGTTCAACTCGAACTCACCGAACCGGTATGCACGGATCTCCCGTCGCGGAGCGGTCTCGGGGGCAGCGTTCTTCGCGCGCCGCAATACGGTTCGAATGCGCGCCAGCAGCTCCCGCGGACTGAACGGCTTGGTGACGTAATCATCGGCGCCGAGCTCGAGTCCCATCACCCGATCGGCTTCTTCCCGGACCCCCGTGAGCATGATGACGGATATCGCGAGACGCTCGCGCAACGACCGGGCGAGAGACATGCCGTCCTCGTCCTTGAGCCGCAGATCGAGAATCACGAGATCGATCGTCTCTTCGTCCAGAATTTTCGTCATTTCGCGCCCGGTCGACGCCGAGCTCACGCGCATCCCGTTCTCCGTGAGGTACTCGCTCAAGAGACTGCGGATTTGTGGGTCGTCGTCGACGACCAGGATGTGCGCGCTTATGATCTCGGGCATCCGGCTATCTCCAGATTCTCATTCGCCGCCGAGAACGCGGGCGAGCGCATCCGCGATCTCCCGCCTGTGCAGCGGCTTGCGTAGTACCTCATTGACGCCCACCTCCGCCGCGCGGTCAACCACGGATTGCACGGCGCGTCCGCTCATCAGCAGGATCGGGACCGAAGGCCGCAGGGCGCGGATTTGCCGCGCGAGCTCCGTCCCCACCAGATCGGGCATCATCTCGTCCGTGATTATCGCCTCGAAGCGCTGCGGCTCGGCGCGGAAGGCTTGCAGCGCCGCCGTGCTCGATACGAATCCTACCGGCTCGTAGCCGAGCCGGGCCACCACTTCCTCCGCAAGCTCCACGAGCTGCTGCTCATCGTCCACGATCATCACAGTTTCTCCGTTTCCGCCCGGCAGGTGGCCCACGGGCTCGCTGCTCGCAGCAGACGCCTCTCCCGCCACAGGCAGCCAGATCTCGAAACGCGTTCCCTCACCGATCGTCGAGCTTACATCGATGGCGCCTCCCAAGTCGGCCACGATGCCGTGCACGAGCGAGAGCCCCAACCCCGTGCCTTCGCCGACACTTTTGGTCGTGAAGAACGGATCGAAGATACGCTCCATCACGTGCGCGGGAATGCCCGTTCCGGTGTCCGAGATCGTGAGCCGCACATACTCGCCCGGGACGAGCGAGCCTCGTGTAAGCGGGCGGACATCCTTCGCCTGCAGCCGTTGCAATGCGATGCCCAGCACACCGCCTCGTTCCATGGCCTGCACCGCGTTGGTACAGAGGTTCATCGTAACTTGATGCAAGTACGTCGGGTCGCCGATCACCGCGGCATCTCCGGCCTCGAGATGCTTCTCCAGCCGTATGCCCGTGGGCAGCGAGCCCGCCAGCAGCTCGAGAGTCTCGTTGACCACCGACTGAACATTGACCAGCACCAAATCGCCCAGGCCGCTGCGGCTGAAGCCGAGGATGCGCTCGACCAAAAGCTTGGCTCGTTCGGCCGCATGCATGACGTTGTCGAGATAGCGGCGCAGTGCGCTGTTGCCGGCCGAATGTTGCACGGCGAGCTCCCCGTAGCCGAGGATGGCGCCGAGCACGTTGTTGAAATCGTGGGCGATGCCCCCGGCCAAAGTGCCGACCGCCTCCATTTTCTGCGAGTGCCGCAGCTGCGCTTCCAAACGTTCCCTCTCGAGCTGCGCCTGCTTCTGATCGGTGATATCGATGGCCGAGCCCACGAATCTCGAGGGCTTGCCGGCTCGATCGAACGAGCACCGGCCGCGCGCCAGCAACCAGTGCCACTCCCCGCTGGGATGGCGCACTCGATACTCGACTTCGAAACGCGGCATACGGCCGGCCAGATGCTCCCGCATCGCGGACTCGACCCGCGGCCTGTCCTCCTCGTGCATCGCGATGCGGCTCATCCATTCGCTGCCCGAGACCACTGCGCTGTCCGCACTTTCGCCATCGAGAATCTTCATTCGAGGGGACAAAAACAGCCTATCGGCCGGCACGTCCCAGTCCCAATGGCCCTCGTTCGCGCCCTCCATGGCAAGCGCGTAACGCTCCTCGCTATCGCGCAGCGCACGCTGGCTGCTGGCCACTCGTTTGATCTGGCGCAGCAGCAGGGCCAGCAGCGCAGCCCCGAGCAGCACCACGATGAGCGTCCTGATTGCAACGCGGATCGTCTCATCGCGCCAGAGCCTGAGCGCAACCTCTGCGTCGCGCGTCACGGCAAGTCGCAGGGGCGCATTCCTCACCGGGGCGACCGCGATGAAATCCATACGGCCATCGATTGGATTCACGACGCGGCTATCGGCGGGTGCGGACGTCAGCGCCGGAAAGAGGCGGCCCTCGATATTCGGAACCCGGGGGTCGCGCACGAGGAGGGTGCCATCCTCGCGCAAGAGCGCGATGTGACTCTCGGGCCCGACGTGCACGGCTCGATAGAATTCGTAGAGATCCTGGAGATCCATGGTGGCGGTCACGACGCCGGCAAAATGTCCGTCGGCGTCGTCGAGGCGGCGGGACACCACGACGGCGGTGCGCCCCTCCGAGCGCGTCGTCAGCGGCTCGCTCATGAACATTCCACGGTTGGGATCGTCCCTTTGCGCGATGAAATAGGAGCGATCGGCGACGTTATGGTTCGGTATGGAGAAGCCGCGCGAGCGATAGAGCTGATTCCCCTGCGCATCCATGATCGTGACCTGGCGCACAGGCTGCACGCCGGCGGCACGGGCCGCGAGCGCGGCATCGCGCCCGTCCTCTGGAATGCCCTGGCTCTCGGTGCGATACCATCGAGCCGTATCGGCCAGCAACAGATCCACGGCCTGCAAACTCCAGGCCGTCTGCTCCGCGAGCGCATTCGCCAAGTTCCCGAGCTCACGCTCGATGGCCGCGACCGTGTAGCGGTAGGAGCGCCACGCATCGTAAGCGGACGAGCCCGCGAAGGCGCACATCAGGAGCACGCCCACCACGACCACGCCGAACTGCAGCCGATTGAACCGAATCGCTCCGCTGTCGGGCGGGGCAGGAGTGCTTGCTGAGGACATGCGGGAGTGACGGGTCTTAAGCGAGTGAGGCTACGACCCTATTATACCCCGCACGGATTCCAGAAGTTCCTGACGGGACAGCGGCTTGGCGACGACCTGCCGGACGCTGAGCTTTTGCGCCGTCGCGCCGTCGGCCGACAGTCCGGGTCGAAACTGTCCCGAGATGGCGATCACAGGCGTGTCCGGGTGAGCCTCCTGGACACCGCGGACGCACTGTGCGCCGCCCTGCTTCGGCATATAGACGCTCAAGATTACGAGGTCGCAGGGCGCATCGGCATCTGGATTGCACCGGTTGCCCACCCGCACGCGATAGCCCGCCTCGCCTAACCATTCCTCTAGCAAGGTCCGGGTCAGGAAGTCCTCTTCGTAGATGACAATGTCCAGGGCGTCAACCATGGATACATGGTCGCGGAGCCCGGTCGCGCGGGTATGTCAGGCCCCGTGCCCGGCATTTCAATTGAAACGAGGCCGCAATGGTCCCGATTGGCGGCTCCACTACATTGATCCGCATGCTTGCCATTGTCCGCATCGCGCTCGCCCGCCCTTACACGTTCATCGTCGCAGCCTTGCTGATATTCGTCCTCGGCACGCTCGCAGCGCTGCGCATGCCGGTCGACATCTTTCCCAGCATCAACATTCCCATCATCGGCGTCGCCTTTCAGTACACGGGCTTGCCTCCCGACCAGATGGCGGGACGGGTCATCACCCCCTTCGAGCGCGCGCTCACCACCACGGTGAACGACATCGAGCACATCGAGGCGAACTCCTACACCACGTTCGGCATCGTGAAAATCTTCTTTCACTCGGGGGCCAACATCGCCACCGCCAATGCGCAGGTGACGGCGATCGCACAGACGCTCCTCAAGCAACTGCCGCCCGGTGAGACCCCGCCGCTGATCCTCAACTACAGCGCCTCCACCGTGCCCATCATCCAGCTCGCGCTCTCGGGCAACGGACTCACGGAGCAAAATCTGGCGGATCTGGGTCTGAATTTCGTGCGCACCCGGCTGGTCACCGTCCAAGGCGCCGGTATTCCGTTTCCCTTCGGCGGTAAGTCGCCGCAGGTCATGTACGACCTCGATACCGGCGCCATGCAATCGCTTGGGCTTACGGGGCAGGATGTCGCCAGTGCGCTCGCCGCGCAAAACATTCTGACTCCGGCAGGCACCGAGAAAATCGGGGACTACGAATATACGATCAATCTCAACAACGCGCCCTCGAAGATCTCGGATCTCGCCAATCTTCCGATCAAGAGCGTACGCGGCGCCATGGTCTACATGCACGATGTAGCACACGTGCATAACGGCAGCGCCGTGCAGACCAACGTCGTACACGTCGATGGCAACCGCTCGGTCATGCTGAGTGTCTTCAAGAACGGCTCGACGTCGACGCTCGACATCGTCAGCGGCATCAAGAAAATGCTGGACGTTATCAAGCCGTCGCTCCCGGACGCCCTCGAAATCAAACCGATCGGCGATCAGTCACTGTTCGTGCGCGCATCCATCCAGGGTGTGATCCGGGAAGGCGTGATCGCCGCGGCGCTCACCAGTCTCATGATCCTCTTGTTCCTCGGCAGCTGGCGCTCCACCCTGATCGTGACCACCTCCATTCCATTGTCGGTCTTGGGCGCCATCGGCACGCTGTGGGCGCTCGGCGAGACGCTCAACATCATGACCTTGGGCGGCCTCGCGCTCGCGGTCGGTATCCTGGTCGACGAGGCGACGGTGACAATCGAGAGCATCAACTATCACCTCGAGCAGGGCAAGGGTGTCGAGCAGGCGATCATGGACGGCGCGTCCCAAATCGTCGTGCCGGCCTTCGTGTCCCTGCTCTGCATCTGCATCGTGTTCGTCCCGATGTTTTTCTTGCAAGGTGTCGCGCGGTTCCTGTTCGTCCCCATGGCCGAGAGCGTCATGTTCGCCATGGTCTTCTCGTTCTTGCTGTCGCGAACGCTCGTGCCGACCATGGCGAAGTATCTGCTGCGGATGCACGTGGCCCATGACGACGGCCGCCAATCGCCGTCCCTCAATCCGCTCGTCCGCTTTCAACGCGGGTTCGAGGCACGCTTCATGCGGCTGCGCACGGGTTATCACGACCTCCTCGCCCTGGCCATCCGACACCGCGGCATGTTCATCCCCGGTTTCCTGGGATTCGTGCTGATTTCTTTCCTGCTGGCGCCGTTCCTCGGACGCAACTTCTTTCCGCAGGTCGATGGCGGGCAGATCTTGATGCACGTGCGCGCGCCCGTGGGCATGCGCATCGAAGAGACGGCGGCGCGCTTCGGCGACGTGGAAAAGGCCATCCGCACCATCATCCCCCCCAGGGAGACCGGCGCCATCGTCGACAACATCGGCACCTACCTGTCGTCGATCAACACGATCTACAACAATACCGGCACGATCAACAATTCCGATGGCGACATCGCCATCTCGCTCACCGAGGGGCACGCCCCGACGCCGGCGTACGTGAATCGACTGCGCCAGGAGTTGCCGAGGCGCTTCCCGGGTCTCACCTTCTCATTCTTGCCGGCGGACATCGTCAGCCAGATCCTGAATTTCGGTGCACCGGCACCGATCGATCTGCAGGTTCGCGGCAACGATCTCAACGCGGATTTCGCCTACGCCAACCAGCTCCTCGCGCAGATTCGCCATGTGACCGGTGTCGCCGATGCAAGGATTCAGCAGTCGAGCCGGCTGCCGACGCTCGATGTCGACATCGACCGTACGCGCGCGCAATACACGGGCGTGACGGCGGCCGACGTGACCAACAGCCTGGTGGTGAACCTCGCGAGCTCCAGCCAGGTCGCGCCGACGTATTGGCTGAACGAGAAGAATGGAGTGACCTATCCGATCGCTCTGCAGACGCCCCAATACAACCTCGATACTCTCCCGGCCCTGCAGAATCTTCCCATCAACGCCACCGGCGCACCGACCACGGTGCTCGGCGGCATCGCCAACATTCGGCGCACGCACGGCAATGCGGTGGTCTCGCAGTACGACATCTCGTCCATGGTGGAGATTTTCGCGACCGTCCAGGGCCGCGATCTCGGCTCCGTCTCCTCCGACATCCGAGGCATCATGGCGCGCAACGATAAGGACAAGCCGAAGGGCTCGATCATCGCCCTGGTCGGCCAGACCGCCACCATGTACAGCGCCTATTCGGGACTTCTGTTCGGTCTGCTAGGCGCCGTGGTGCTGATCTATTTTCTCATCGTCATCAATTTCCAATCTTGGACGGACCCGTTCGTCATCATCACTGCCTTGCCGGCGGCGCTCGCCGGCATCATCTGGATGCTGTTCACGACTCATACGACCCTGTCGGTCCCCGCCTTGACCGGCGCCATCATGTGCATGGGTGTGGCAACCGCCAACAGTGTCCTCGTGATCAGTTTCGCCCGCGAGAAGCTCACCGAGCTCGGCGATTCGACCCAGGCCGCTCTCGAGGCGGGCTTCGTGCGCTTGCGACCCGTCCTCATGACCGCCCTTGCAATGGTCATCGGCATGCTACCCATGGCGCTCGGCTTGGGCGAGGGCGGCGAACAGAACGCCCCTCTGGGCCGTGCCGTGATCGGGGGCCTTATTTTCGCAACAGTCTCGACGCTGTTCTTCGTGCCCGTCGTATTCAGCATCATTCACCGCAACTACCGCCCCCTGCCGGGGCCGGAAGCGAGCTTGGGAGAAGCACATGTCACCGCCTGATCAAAGCCCGGGTCATCCGGATCTCCGAAAACTGCGCGTGGCCGGGATTTCATTCTTGGCTCTGGTCCTGGCGATCTTCGCCTACGGCGTGGTCTCCCGGGCGGCGCAGAATTCCCGGCTGCATGACCTCACCGAAGCAGAGGCCGTACCGAACGTCGCGGTGGTCACTCCCTCCGGCGTAGCGAATAACAGCGGTCTCGAGCTGCCCGGCCGTCTGGAGGCTTTCATCCGCGCCCCCATCTACGCGCGCGTTCCCGGCTACTTGAAGAGCTGGAAGCACGACATCGGCGCCAAGGTCAAGGCGGGCGAGCTGCTTGCCGAGATCGATACGCCTGATCTCGACCAGCAGCTCATGCAGGCGCGCGCGGACCTCAATGTCGCTCGCGCCAATGCGAAGCTCTCGGAGATCACGGCCAAGCGCTGGCAGTCGCTCTCCGGCACCGACGCGGTCGCCAAGCAGGACGTCGACCAACGCACATTCACGTGGGACGCCAATATCGCGCAGGTCAAGGCGGCGCAGGCCAATGTCGATCGGCTGGTCGCAGAAACCGGGTTCAAGCGCCTGATCGCGCCCTTCGACGGCATCGTCACGGCACGCGAAACGGACATCGGCCAGCTGATCAACGTGGGCTCTACCGGCGGGGCGGAGATGTTCGTCGTCTCCGAGACGGAGAAGCTGCGCATCTATGTCAATGTGCCGCAAAACTATGTGCCGAGCGTACCCTCCGGTACCAAGGCGACGATTCAGGTGCCCGAGCATCCCGGCAAGACCTACACCGGAACCGTGGAATCGTCTGCGCAGTCCGTAGATCCGAGCACCGGCACGACGCTGATGCAGATCATCGTGGATAACCCCTCGGGCGAATTGATGCCGGGCGACTATGCCAGCATCCGTCTCCAAGCGACCGCCGCGACAAACGTGCTCAGCGTGCCCTCGAGCGCCGTCATCTTCGATGCCAAGGGCCTGTCGATCGCCACAGTCGGCAGCAACGATCGTGTCCTCCTGAAGCCGGTGACCATCGGGCGCGACCTGGGGGCCGTGATCGAGATCGCCTCGGGCCTCGGCGAGCACGACCGGGTCATCCAGAATCCCCCCGATGGGGTCGCCAACGGCGACCCCGTGCACGTGGTCACGCCGCGCGCGGCGGTCGCAGGCGCGCAGCCCAAGAGCCACAGCGACCATGGCTAGAGCCTTTGCCTGGGCCGCCGCGATTGCTCTTTTGCTTGGCGGGTGCTCGCTCGCGCCGCGCATGGAAACGCCCGACGTACCGACCGGAGCTGTCTACAAGGAGCTCGGGCCGTGGACCCCGGCGCAACCGGCCGATCGACTGCCTCGCGACAGCTGGTGGATGCTGTACGAGACGCCGGAAATCAATGATCTGGAGAAGAAGCTCATCGCCGGAAATCCCAACCTGGCCGCGGCGCTTGCCAACTACGCACAGGCCAAGGCGCTCGCCGATCAAGCGCGCGCAGGTCTCTTCCCCACCCTCGGCCTGAATGCCGGTGCGTCTCGCGCCCGCGAGTCCGCCAACGCGCCGCTGATCGGGCCGACGACGCCACGCTACTACGATAACAATGTCCTCGGCGGCAGCGTGAGCTATGAGCTCGACCTTTGGGGGCAGATCCGCAACCAGGTCGCCGCAGGCGAGGCCAATGCGCAGGCCTCCGCGGCAGATCTGGAGAACGCGCGCCTGTCCCTGCTCGCCCAACTCGTCGATGACTACGTGCAGCTGCGCAGCCTCGACCGTGAAAATGCGATCCTCGACGATACGGTCAAGGCCTATGACCATGCACTTACCCTCACCGAGCAACGCCACGGTGCCGGGATCGCTGCGGGCCTCGACGTCGCACAGGCACAGACGCAACTCGACGCAGCACGCGCGCAGGCCGCGCAGGTCCTCGCACAACGCGCCCTGATGGAGCACGCGATTGCCGCCCTCCTCGGAGTCTCGGCCTCGACTTTTTCGATCGCGCCCGCCCTCGTGGACATCAAGTTGCCGCAAATTCCCGCCGGCGTCCCGACCACGCTGCTCGAGCGCCGTCCGGACATCGCCGCCGCGCAACGCCGCATGATTGCCGCCAACGCAAATATCGGGGTTGCGCGCGCGGCATATTTCCCCTCGCTCACCCTGGGTGCCCAGGGAGGATTCCAGAGCACCGGCTTCTCGAACTGGATCAGCGCGCCGAGCACCTTCTGGGCGATCGGACCAAACGCGCTGCTATCGGTCTTCGACGGGGGACTGCGCCGCGCGCAGGTCGCGCAGGCCCGCGCCGAATTCGACGCTTCCGCGGCGGACTACCGCGGCGTCGCCGTCGCGGCGTTCCAGCAGGTCGAGGACAGCCTCGCCAGTCTCAATCATTACTATGACGCGGCCAAAGAGGAGAAAGCCGCCGTCGACGCCGCGCAGCGCACGCTGGATCTCTCCATGGCGCTCTACAAGCAAGGCGCCGCAGATTACCTGACGGTGGTAACGTCGCAGACCGCTTTGCTCCAGGCGCAGCTCCAGAATCTCAATCTCGATACCCTACAATTGCGTGCGAGCGTCGATCTCGTCCGCGCGCTCGGCGGCGGATGGGAAGACACCCATCGCCTGGCAGCCCGATAGATTCGGCTCTAACACCCTGGCGACGTCAGGACAATAGGACCTAGTGTCCGGCGCGAATCGGGATTCCCCTATGATCTAATGTCGACTGGCATTGACTTCTCCCAATCCTCGAGAGCCGACCGCCATCTAGAGGAACTTGAAATGTCCTTTACCAGCGATCTTTTGGATACACCCGCCAATCTGTCACGCGCGTCCAAATGGACGGCGATGAATGGTTACATCTACCTGAGCCTGGGCGCTCTATTTATGATCTGGCCGGGTGCCGTACAGACACTCTTCAGGGATGAGCCCTTTGTCGGGCGAGAAGAGGGACTCTTCCGGATCATCGGCATGACGGTCGCCGTGATTGGCTGGCTATATTTGTTCGGCGGCCGCTCCGGAGGCCGACAAATCATCCCCGCTTCTGTGCTCGACCGATGGATACTCGTCCCTGTGGTCGGCGTGTCTGTCGCACTCTCGGGTGTTTTCCCGCATGCCGTCCTCGCGTTCGTGCTGCTTGACGCTTTGCTTGCCCTGGGCGCATTGCTCCTTCGAACGAACCATTCTCAGCCGGCGGATGGGATCAAGGTCTAATTGCTGGACCCTCCAAGTCTTCGCAGACTCGCTTTCCCAGACTTACGGCGGCATAGCTCGACATGGGCATTTGAGCCGCTCGCGGTCGCTGGCAGGAACGAGGTGCGAAGATGAGGAAGAGACTGCTCATTATACTGGGCGCCCTGTTCGTGGCCGGCATAGCAATCGCTGGAATTCTCTATGTCGCCTTCCCCGTCGCGATGACCACTTATGGCGGGATGAGTCTCAACTACCTCAAGACCTTGTCCACACCGGCGGGCACGGTGAGTACCGAAGCGAATCCAGCCTACACACCGCCCGCGACTGCCGCGCAGTCGAATCCCGTGGTCGACCCGGCATGGCCGAACGCGGCGGTTGGGGACTGGCCCAGCTACAACAGAACGCCGTCATCGCAGCGGTTCTCGCCGCTCACACAGATCAACACCAAGAATGTGGCTCAGTTGAAGGTTCTGTGCACTTACGACACCCATCAGCTCACCTCCTTTGAGAGCTCTTTGATCATGGTGGAAGGCTCTCTGATAGGCACCACCGAATTCGATATTTTCTCCCTCGACCCCGCCACCTGCGCCGAGAAGTGGCGCACGCACTTCGACGGCGGCAGCAGCCTGCTGCCCTCGAACCGAGGGGCAGCGTACATGGATGGGATGCTGTTTCGCGGAACGCAGGACGCGCGCGTGTTGGCTTTTGATTTCAAGACTGGCAAGCAGTTGTGGGCGACGACGATAGGGAACACGAGCCGTGGCGAGACGGCGCCGTCGGCGCCGATCGCCTGGGACGGCCTGGTCTACGTCGGCAATGCGGGTGGAGACTTCAAAGGCGGCAAAGGGCATATGTATGCCCTCGATGCAAAGACCGGCAAGATCGTGTGGCAATTTTATTTGACGCCCAAGACTGCCGATGATGAGCCGCGAGGACCTGTGGGCACGACGCCGCTCGATGAATCGACGTGGAACAATGCGCCCGGGATACCCATCACCGGCGCCGGGGCCTGGACCTCCTATACGCTCGACATCAAGAACGGGCTGGTCTACGTGCCCGGCGGCAATCCAGGCCCCGACTTTGCTTCCGGAGCGCGGCAGGGTAGCAATCTCTATGTCGACTCGGTCGTGGTGCTCGACGCCAAGACGGGGAACTACAAGAATCATTTCCAGCTGGTGCCGAAGGACTGGCACGACTATGACGTCTCCAACCCGCCCATCTTGCTGCAGACGACGGGCGGGAAGCAGATCATGGCCGTCGCGCCGAAGGATGGGCGCCTGTACGGGTATGATCTCGCCGACAACAAGCAGCTCTACCGCGTGCCGATCACCACGGTGTCGAATAACGCCGAGACATTCGAGGTGGGCAAGCTGGTGCATTTCTGCCCCGGACCCGTGGGAGGCGATGAATGGAACACCCCGGGCTACGATCCGACCACGAATCTCATCATCAGCGGCACGGTGGACTGGTGCGACACGGTGAAGATTCAGACTGACGATAAACTTCGTTCGGTCGCCGTCGGGCAACCCTGGACCGGAGCGGCATTCTTGAACCCGATCAATATGTTCGGGAAGGAAAACAAGACCGACGGGTACTGGGCGGGATGGGTGTATGCCACCGACGCCGACACCGGGGTGTGGAAGTGGCGTGTCAAATCGAACTACCCGATTCTCGGAGGTATCACTCCAACCGCGGGCGGCGTCGTATTCTTCGGCGACTTGGGCGGGAACTTCTATGCGCTCGATTCCGCGACGGGCCAGAAGCTTTGGGGACAAGTTCTCGGCAGCGGCGGCGGGATCGGCGGCGGAGTGATCACGTACAGCGTGAACGGTCAACAAAAGGTCGCGGTGGCTGACGGCTTTACGATGGTTGCATGGCCGGTGAAGCCCGTCATCGCCACGGTCGTCGTACTGGGCCTGGACAGCGCCGCTACGAACTGATCCTTCGGCGGCCAGTGGTGACCGCCCGTACATCCGCCGGGCTTCTCATCATCACGACAACACTTCGCGCCCACGAAAGCGTGGGTGGCCTTCAAGTCAATGGGGGTTACTGATGAAGCGCTTTTTTGATCTCACCTTTCGGCCGTTCTTCGTGCTCACGGGCATCGGGACAGCGGCTGCTTTTGTCTATGCCTTTTGGCCTGAATGGGCGCTGCCGCAAATCGCGAAATTCGCTCACAGAGAGGAGTACACGATTCTTGTACGCCACTGGGGGATGATGGTCGGTCTGATCGGCGTTTTCATGGTCGTGGCCGCCTTTCGAGAGAATTGGCGCAATCCGATTCTCATCTACAGCGGTGTCGAGAAGGCTTTTATCGTCTATTTGGTGCTGGCGAACTTGAGCCAACCCTATTCGCAAGGTTTTTGGTTCCCCGCTGTGATGGATGCGGCGGTCGTGCTCTACACAATCGCTTATTTCGCGGTGTACGGATTTGACCGGCCGATCGGCGTCGATGGCAGAAGCGGTTTGAGGTAAGGCCCGCCCATGCCGCTGTAAGCCGATGCCCATCTACCGAGTACTAGAGCCCCGCTTGGGCGTGCTTCATATGCGCGAGTGGCGCCGCCGCGTGTTGCATACGGTTGCCCTGTTGCTGGCGACGCTCGCCCTGTGCGCAATTGGGTTGATAGCGCTGGATACCTCCGGCTTGCTCTTGCCTGCGAAGGTGTTCCGTGGGCTGTGGAATGCTCTCAATTTGGTGACGACACTAGGGGACTTCACCAGCCTGGACCAGCGCGAGAAGTTGTTCATGATGGCGACGATGGGCGCCTTTTTGGTGATCGGCGGCTACGCGCTGTCCAGTTTGACCGGTTTCCTGTCAAGCGATGCCGTCATGATTCGGCGGGAGAACAAGAACATGGAACGCAAGCTCGATCATCTCACTGATCACGTGATTGTTATCGGCTTCGGCACGCTCGGTCGCTTGGTGGCAGGCCGCCTGCGAGACGCCGGCGACCAAGTGATCGTCGTCGATCGCGCTGACGACCTGGCGAACCAGGCCTCGAGTCTCGGTTATCTGGTAGTGCAAGGCGATGCTGGGGGGGATGATGCCACGCTCGACAACGCGAGAATCGAGCAGGCCAAGGCGCTCGTTGTAACCACCGAGGATACAGACCGTAAGCTCTCGATCACGCTCATGGCGCATTCTCGCAACCCGAAGCTAAAGATCGCGGTGACCGGGGCAAACGGCCCGCGAGGAGCGTTGCTTCATCGCGCGGGCGCATCTGAAGTGGTGATCGTCGAGGATCTGATCGCCGCCACGCTCGTCGATCGACTTGGTAAGACAGATAAAGTTGAGGGCGGCGGCTGATCCATGCGCCATGGGTATATTAAACAAAATCAACGTATTACAATATAAAACTATTAATCTTCATAGGAATTACCGCCTCCATTATTCCTGCCGCGAGCGATTTCGCGTGTCCACCGCCTAAGGCTCCTATCGGTGCCGCCGCAGCCGCCATAGAATTTGGCCCATTCGCCAACTGACCTGCGAGTCGGCCGCGAGGGAGACACACCATGAACCATACCTGGAGTCACGCCGCGGCCCGCACACTGGTGCGCCCGCTGGTCGGCACGTGGGTTAAGCCCAACCACATTACATCGCTACGGCTGGTCACCGGCGTATTGGCGTGCCTTTTGCTGGCGCGGGGCGGCGGCACGGCGGAACTGTGGTCGGGAGTGTTGTGGTTGATCTCCGCATTCCTCGACCGGGCAGATGGCGAACTGGCGCGCATCGGCAAGATGCAGAGCCGGCGCGGACATCTCTACGATTACTACACGGACGTGGCTTTGAACTCCGGCTTTTTCCTCGCCGCCGGGATCAATCTTCGGTATGGCTGGCTCGGCCATTGGGCAATACTAGCGGGCATCGTCGCCTGCGTAGCCATGCTCGCCTGCTGTATCTTGGCGGAGACCTATGAAATCTCGATCGGGACCGGTGAGCGCGTTTTCGAGGGCGGCTGGGGATTCCAGCCGGACGACGCGCTCTACCTGCTGCCGGTATTCGTTTGGGCACATTGGCTCGCGCCCATGCTGCTCGCCGCTGCGGCTGTCACGACCGTCATCGCTCTGATCATCTTCGCTCGATATCTGCTCCAGCTGCGGCACCCGACGGTGTCGCGGACGCGTTAGGGTCGCCGCGCATCTGGACGGAATCGGCGCCCACCTGGGCGTGCATCAACGCGACCATGCCGTGCACGCCCACGTTGTATCACCGCAACGCTCGGCGCAGCGTTAGACTGGTTTCGGCCCGATCACGCGGAATCCCGATTCATGTTTACCTCGTCGATCCTTCAAGACCTTTTGCACTTCGGCTCGATCATCGGTCTGGCGCTCGGAGCGCTCTTGCCCATCGTCGATCCGTTGGGCGGTGCGCCGATCTATCTGGCCATGACGACGGGTCTTACGAGCGCCCAGCGGACGCGAATGGCGAAATTGGTCGCCATCAACAGTTTCATTCTGCTGATCGCCTCGACGCTCGCAGGTGCCTACGTGCTCGACTTCTTCGGCTTGTCGATACCCGCCGTGCAGGTCGCCGGCGGTATCGTCGTGTGTCTCGTCGGGTGGCAGTTGCTCAACAGTCCGAACACCCAGCCCGCGGTCGACCGAAGCTCGACGCCGGCGCCGAGCTCGGACGATTTGAGCCAGCAGGCGTTCTATCCGATGACCATGCCGCTCACGGTGGGACCGGGATCGATCTCGGTGGCGTTGACCCTGGGTGCCAACCCGCCGGCGGGATTTCGGCCGCTGCTCGTCACCGTTTTGGCGCACACGATCGGCATCGTGCTCGTCGCGCTGGGCGTTTATCTTTGCTACCGCTACGCGGAAGTCATCTTGCGCAAGCTCGGACCCACGGGAACCGGTGTCGTGGTGCGCCTCACGGCCTTCATCCTGCTCTGCATCGGCGTGCAGATCTGCTGGAACGGGGTGCACGCGCTCCTCTTGAGCACGTTCCCCGGACTCAGCTAGCCCGCGGGCCGGGCGGCCGGCAGGCCGCCGATCAGGCGGCCGCGAGCCGGCCGTCGCGATAGTCAGCGAGCGCCTGCTCGATCTCCTCGCGCGTGTTCATGACGAACGGTCCGTACTGCACCACCGGCTCGCGCAACGGCTTCGCCGCGAGGAGCAGGAATCGTGCGCCCTCATCGCCCGCCCGCACGCGCACGCGATCGCCCGCGGAGAGTACGCCCGCGGCTCGATGCATGAGCGGCTTCGCCGCCTCGGCGGGACCGATCTCGGCGTTGCCTTCGTAGGTGTAGAGAAATGCGTTGTAGCTTGCCTCGACCGGCAGCGTGACCTCGGTGCGGGCCGGAAGGTGCACATCGGCGTAGAGCGGATCGGTGCTGATTTTCGCGCCCGCTCCGTTGATGGGTCCGCTCAGCACGCGCCCATCGATGTCGAGCGTGCCCGCGATCAAACGAACCTGACCGCCTCGTGCCAGCGCCACCGTGGGGATCTCGGCCGACGGAATGTCGCGATAATGCGCGGGTTTCATCTTCTCGCTCGAGGGAAGATTCAACCACAGCTGAAATCCGCGCATCCGCCCTTCGGTCTGTTGCGGCATTTCCGAATGAATGATGCCGTGGGCGGCTGTCATCCACTGCACATCGCCGGGGCCCAAGTCCCCACGATTGCCCATGTGATCCTCGTGACGCATGTGGCCGTCGAGCATGTAGGTCACCGTCTCGAAGCCGCGATGCGGGTGCGCCGGAAATCCGGCGATGTAATCGTTCGGATTGTCCGAATAAAACTCATCGAGCATGAGGAACGGATCGACGTGCAGGCCGCGCTGGCTGCCGAGGCTGCGGCGCAGCTTCACGCCGGCGCCGTCCGAAGTGGGCAGCGACTCGATGACATGTAGCAAAGTACGAGTGCTCATTGATCTCTCCATGGCGATAGCGTGTGCTCAGGCTGCGAGCGATGCAATCTCCGCGGCCGCCTTGGCGAGACCCGCCTCGCGACTCTCGGGACTCACCGCCAAACCCTCCGCATAGACGAACTGCACGTCCGTCATGCCGAGAAACGCGAGAAAGTCACGCACGTAACCGGTCTGGGTGTCGAGTGGCGACCCCGCATAGAGCCCGCCCCGGGCCGCGAAGACGTAGACCTTCTTGCCCGTGAGCAGACCCACCGGCCCGGTTGCGGTGTACTTGAACGTGACCCCGGCGCGGGCAATGTGATCGAAATACGCTTTGAGCTGTGAGGGTACGCCAAAGTTGTACATCGGCAAGCCGATGACGACGATGTCGGCCCGCTTGAGCTCATCGATCAACGCATCGGAGTACGCGACGACCGCGTGCTGCGCATCGGTGCGCTCCTCCGGCTTGGCGATGAACGCGCCGAAACGCTCGCCGTTCAAGTGAGGCACGGGATCGGCCGAGGCGACTTCGCGCACCTGCACCTTGGCGTGCGGATGGCCTTGGCGGTACGCGGCAACGAAGTTGTTCGCGAGTTGGCTCGACTGCCCCTGGTCGTGGCTGATGCTCGCCTTGATCTGCAGCAATGTGGTCATGGAATCCTCCTGATCTGTCCTGACTTCCTTTATATATTGATTAAATAGATATAAAAGCAGAATAATTAGGGTATACCTATGAGCTGGATAGATATATGCCCCTGAATCCGCGCATTTCACTGGAGCAATGGCGCTCGCTCCTCGCGGTGGTGGACTCGGGCGGCTACGCCCAGGCGGCAGCCGCCCTGCACAAGAGCCAATCCGCCGTGACCTACGCCGTGCAGAAAATGGAATCTCTCCTCGGCGTGAAGATCTTCGAGGTCATCGGGCGCAAGGCCCACCTGACGGCCACGGGCGAAGTGCTGTATCGGCGTGCGAAAGCCCTCTTGGATGAGGCCGGGGCGCTCGAGAATGCGGCCGGGAGCTTGGCGGCCGGATGGGAGCCGGAATTGCGGGTGGCGGTCGAGATCGTGTTCCCCACCTGGCTGCTGCTCGAATGCATGGGTCGCTTTGCGCTTGAGCGACCGGAAATCCGCATCGAGCTCTACGAGACAGTGCTCAGCGGCACCGAGGAGTCGCTGCTCGAACGGCGCGTCGATTTCGCCATCGGCTCGACCGTGCCGCCCGGCTTCGCGGGCGATCGCTTGATGCCGGTACGCTTCATCGCGGCCGCTCATCCCGATCACCCGCTGCATCGCCTGGGCCGCGAGCTCACATTGCAGGACTTGCGTAAGCATCGGCATCTGGTCATCCGCGACAGCGGAAGCCAGCGGCGCGGCGGCACGTGGCTCGGCGCCGAACAGATCTGGACGGCGGGCCAGAAAGCCACTTCCATCCACGCGGCCACCCTTGGCCTCGGCTTCGCTTGGTTTCCCGAGGACACCATACACAAGGAGCTCGCGAGTGGCACTCTCGCGCCGCTGCCGCTGCGCGAGGGCGGCGAGCGCTGGGCCGATCTTTATCTCGTGTTCGCCGACCGCGACTACGCGGGTCCGGGGGCACGGCGGCTCGCGGAAATCATTCGCGGCGCCGTCGCCGAGCGATGCGCCAAGCACCCACCTCGGCAAGACGGCGGCTCCGCTACAATCGAGGCTGGCAATAACGCCGTTCGCGATGGGCGCACCGCGCCGTGAGAGAGCGATGCAAATGATCAATCGAGTGCGGGTGGGCGATATCGAGATCGATTTGCGCTTGCACGATTTCGTACGCCAGGAGGCCGCACCCGGCACCGCGGTGGATCCGTCGGTGTTCTGGCGCGGATTCGCCGCGCTGGTGCGACGCCTGGCGCCGCGCAACGCGGCTCTGCTCGCGCGCCGCGATACGCTGCAATCGCAGATCGACGACTGGCACGCGCGGCATCCGGGGGCGCTGTTCGACCCCGCGAGCTATCGCGCGTTCCTGGCCGAGATCGGCTACCTGGAGCCGGAAAAAGGCGCTTTTACCATCGGCACCGAGAACGTGGATGCGGAAATCGCGCGCATCGCGGGTCCGCAACTGGTGGTTCCCGTCACCAACGCGCGTTATGCCCTGAACGCCGCCAATGCCCGTTGGGGAAGCCTCTACGATGCGCTCTATGGAACGGACCTGATCGAGGGACCGCGCCGCGCCGGCGGCTACGATGCCGAACGCGGCGCGCGCGTGATCAGTTTCGTGCGCGGCTTCCTGGATGATCATTTCACGTTGAGCGACGGCAGCTATCACCAGGCGACGGGCTTTCGCATTTCCCCGCAGGGTTTGCAGGTCGCGCTCCCTCATGGCGAGTGCACTCTCAAGGATGGCGCGGCGCTGATCGGTTATCAGGGCGGCGCCGAATCTCCGTCTCTCATTCTCTTGCGGCACCATGGCCTGCACGTCGAGTTGCACATCGACCGAACGCATCACATCGGGCGCGACGATCCTGCCGGTGTGAGCGATGTCGTGATCGAGTCCGCCGTCACCACCATCCAGGACCTCGAGGACTCCGTGTCCACCGTCAGCGTGGAAGAGAAAATCCTCGGTTACCGCAACTGGCTGGGACTGATGCAAGGAACGCTGCAGGCAAGTTTCGAGAAGGGCCACACCGCCCTAACCCGGCGGCTCGATCCCGATCGGCTCTATCGCACCGTGACCGGGTCCGAGGTCGCATTGCCGGGCAGAAGCCTCATGCTGGTTCGCAACGTCGGGCACCACATGCAGAGCGACGCCATCACTCTGGATGGAGCGCCCATACCCGAGACCTTCATGGATGCGGCGATCACTTCACTCATCGCCCTGCACGACTTGCGAGGGCCGGGCGCAAGGCGCAACTCGCGCACGGGCTCCGTGTACATCGTCAAGCCCAAGATGCACGGCCCCGAGGAAGCCGCGTTCGCCGCAGAGCTCTTTGCCGAAGTGGAGCGACTCCTCGGGCTGCCCGAGAACACGCTCAAGATCGGCATCATGGACGAGGAGCGGCGCACCAGCGTGAATCTCGCCGAGTGCATCCGAGCGGTGCGCGATCGAGTGGTGTTCATCAACACCGGATTTCTGGATCGCACCGGCGATGAGATTCACACCTCGATGATCGCAGCCCCGGTGCCGCGCAAGGCCGAGATCAGAAAGACCGTCTGGTTGGACGCTTACGAGCGGCGCAACGTCGAAGTGGGACTCGCCTGCGGCCTGCGTGGGCGAGCGCAGATCGGCAAGGGGATGTGGGCCATGCCGGATCGCATGGCGGACATGGTGCGCAGCAAGATCGCGCATCCACTCGCGGGTGCGAACACCGCGTGGGTGCCCTCACCCACGGCAGCCACCCTGCATGCTCTGCATTATCACCAAGTCGATGTGGACGGGGTACAGCAGAAGCTCCTCGCGCATCCGTCCGCCGAGTCGCTCGAGGCAGAGCTCACCCCGCCGCTGGTCAGCCGTCCAGCGTGGACGCCGGCGGAAATCGAGGAGGAGATCAACAACAACGCCCAGAGCATCCTCGGCTACGTGGTGCGTTGGATCGACTTCGGCGTCGGCTGTTCCAAGGTGCCGGATTTTTACAACGTCGCGCTCATGGAGGATCGGGCTACGCTGCGCATCTCCAGCCAGCACGTCGCAAATTGGCTGCTGCACGGCATTTGCTCAGCAGCAGATGTGCGCGCAGCGCTCGAGCGGATGGCGGCCGTGGTCGATCGACAGAACGCGGCTGACCCGGCCTATCGCCCCATGACCGCCGACCTCGCACGCAGCATCGCGTTTCAGGCGGCCTGTGACCTCGTTTTCGAGGGTCGCGAGCAGCCGAATGGTTATACCGAGGGAGTCCTGTCGCGGCGGCGCAGGGAAAAGCTGCAGTCACACTATAGGCGGCCTCCTACGGCCGATTAGGATTTCCTCTCCTGAGGTGTCCTTGCTCGCGCGAGTAGGATTGAGCGGGTTATGCGTCCGGATAGCTAACGGTGGCCAAACCTCCTGTCGCGGAACTGCAACAGTCGAGAGATCATCCGTACGAGGTAGCCCTCGCAGGCGTCGCCGACGCCGTCATCGTCGTCGACTTCAACTACGCGGTGACTTACCTGAATCCCGCGGCGGCGCACATCATCGGTCGCACCATCCTCGAAACTCTCGGGCAGCCGCTCTCCAGCGTGCTGCGAATCGCGCGCGAGGACGCGGGCACGAGGCCCGACGACCTGCTCGAGGCCGTGCGGCGAAGCGGCGATAAAATCGACCTGATCGGTGATACATCGCTCCTCAGCCCGGGCGGCGTACGCCTTCCGATCGAAGGCTGCGCATCGCCGATTCGCGATGCCGAGGGACAGCCCGCGGGCGCGGTGATCGTGTTCCGCGACGTCACCGGCCGCCGTGCCGCCGAACGGGCATTGCAATCGAGCGAGGAGTCGCGCGCCGAGAACGCCGACGCCCTGTTCGAGGAGAAGGAGCGCGCGCAGGTCACGCTCAACTCCATCGGCGACGCCGTGGTGAGCACGAACTTCTGGGGCCGCGTCACGTACTTGAACAACGTGGCTGAGAGGATGACCGGGTGGACGCAGGCGCAGGCCTCGGGACGCGCGGTCGACGATGTGTTTCGTCTGATCGACGTAACCACCCGCAACCCGATCGCGACCCCCACCGCGCGCGCCATCATCGAAAACCGCACCGTGGGCCTCGCCGAGGACTGCATGCTCATTCGCTGCGACGGCGCCGAGCTCGCCATCGAGACCTCGGCGGCGCCCATTCACGACCGGCAAGGCGGGGTCATCGGTGCGGTGATGGTCACGCACGACGTCACGACCGCACGCGAGTTGTCCCACAAGCTCGCTCGGCTGGCGCTGCACGACAGCCTGACGGACGTGCCGAACCGGACGCTGCTCAGCGACCGGCTCGATCAGGCCATGATGCGCGCGCATCGTGCCGGCACCTCGGTCGCGGTGCTGTACATCGATCTCGATCGCTTCAAGCACATCAACGATTCGTTGGGTCACGCGATCGGCGATCAGCTGCTCAAATCGGTGGCGGAGCGACTGCAGATGTGCGTGCGCAGCTCCGATACGGTGAGCCGCCAGGGAGGAGACGAGTTTCTCGTGCTGCTCGCGGACGTGGTGCAGCCGCACGACGCGGCGCTCTGCGCGGAAAAGATCATCGTCGCCCTCGACGCACCGCTCCGCATCGCCGGACATGATTTGCGCATCACTGCGAGCATTGGCATCGCCACCTTTCCCGGCGACGCGGCGGATGCGGAAACCCTGCTGCGCAATGCGGACTTCGCCATGTACCAGGCGAAATACACGGGTCGCAACAACTATCAGTTCTTCCGGCCCGAGATGAATGCCAACGCCATCGAGCGGCAATCCGTCGAGACGGACCTGCGCCAGGCGGTCACTCGGCGCGAGTTCCTGCTCAACTATCAGCCGAAGATCGACCTCGAGACAGGCGCCATCGTGGGCGTCGAGGCGCTCATCCGCTGGCAGCGTCCGCGTCACGGCATGGTGCTCCCCGCGCGGTTCATTCCGGTGGCCGAGGAATCGGGATTGATTCTGCCGATCGGGCGCTGGGTGCTCGACACCGCCTGCCAACAGGCGCGCGCTTGGCAGGACGAGGGCCTCGCACCCGTCTCGATCGCCATCAACGTGTCGGCTGTGGAGCTTCGCGCCAAGGACTTTCTCACCAACGTGCGGCAGATCCTCGAGCAGTACCGGCTCGAGCCCCGCTTTCTCGAGCTCGAGCTCACCGAGACGTTCATGATGCAGGACTGGAAATCGACCGCCGAGATCCTGCGCGCCCTGAAGGCCCTCGGCGTGCGCATCGCGCTCGACGATTTCGGCACGGGCTATTCGAGCTTGAGCTACATGAAACGGTTTCCCATCGATGCGCTGAAGATCGATCAATCATTCGTGCGCGACATGACCAGCGACTCGGACGATGCCAGCATCGTGAGCGCGGTGATCGACATGGGCCGGAGCCTCAACATGCGCGTCGTGGCCGAGGGCATACAGACCCGCGATCAGCTGCAGTTCCTGAAGGACCGGCATTGCCCCGAAGGGCAGGGCTTCTACTTCGCGCCGCCCGTTCCGGCAGAGCAGCTGACGGGGCTTCTCGCCGCGGGCATCGTTCGCACCTCCTTCCTCGCGAACGTCCCCTGAGGCGCGCCGCAGGCTCCGAACCGCGTCACACTCCGGGCGCTGGACGGCACCACGTTCACCCTGTACCATGCGCGCAGCCAATTCAAGGTCGGTGTACGGTCAGTACCGCCCTCGGCTCGCGGTCCGTCTTCGACGCACTCGTACCTGATTCTCTCCTCGCTGCTGACCGCTCCGGATGCCTTGCGCTCCGCCGTGCGAGTCAAACTTTGAGGATATTAGATGTCATTTTCAGATCTCGGGCTGACGCCCGAATTGCTGCGTGCTGTTGCCGATAAAGGTTACGACACGCCCTCCCCCATCCAGCTGCAGGCCATTCCGGCGGTGCTCGCGGGCCGCGATGTGCTCGCGGGCGCGCAAACCGGGACCGGCAAGACCGCGGGATTCGTGCTGCCCATTCTGCAGCGCCTCGCCGCCGACGTCGCCACGCGCCATCGCGCGCCGCGTGCGCTCGTGCTCGCGCCCACCCGCGAGCTCGCGGCGCAGGTCGCGCAGAGCGTACGTGACTACGGCAAATATCTGCCGCTGCGCGTGCTGCAGGTGTTCGGCGGCGTGGGCATCCACCCGCAGATCAGCGGACTGCGAAGCGGCTGCGACATACTGGTGGCTACGCCCGGACGGCTGCTCGATCTCGCTCAGCAGCGTGCGGCGGATCTGTCGCACGTCGAAGTGCTGGTGCTCGACGAGGCCGACCGCATGCTCGACATGGGCTTCATCCACGATATCAAGCGCATCATCAAGCTCCTGCCGCAGAAGCGGCAGAATCTGCTGTTCTCCGCCACCTACTCCGACGACATCCGCGGCCTCGCGGAACGGCTGCTCGCCAACCCCTTGTCGATCCAGGTCGCGGCGCGCAACGCGCCCATCGAGCTCGTGGAACAGCGCGCCTATCGCGTCCAGAAAGACCACAAGCGCCATCTCCTCGCGCATTTGATCCGCGAGGGAAGCTGGGCGCAGGTGCTCGTTTTCACGCGCACCAAGCACGGCGCGAATCGCCTGACTCAGCAGCTCGAGGGCGCCGGCATTCAAGCCGCCGCGATCCACGGCAACAAGAGCCAGGCGGCGCGTGTGCGCGCGCTCGACATGTTCAAGCGCGGAGAGATCACGGCGCTCGTTGCCACCGAGGTCGCAGCCCGCGGCCTCGACATCAAGGAGCTGCCGCATGTGGTGAACTACGAGCTCCCCAACGTTCCGGAGGACTATGTCCATCGCATCGGCCGAACGGGCCGCGCGGGCTCTTCCGGACATGCGGTCTCGTTGGTCTCGGCCGACGAACAAGGGTTGCTGAAGGACATCGAGCGGCTGTTGAAGCGCAGCGTGCCGGTGGTCGCGACGCCGGAGTTCGAGATTTCCGCGGAGCCGCGGCAGCCGGCAGGGGCGCCCCGTCACGACTCCTCGGGTCAGCGCGGCGGTGAGCGGCGCGATTCGCGGCCGCATGGCGCAAATCGCCACTCCGGCGCGCGGCATTCGCAAGGCTCGCGCCAGCGGGATGCCGGGCGTCAGAGCCGGGGCACGAGGTCCTTCAGGTAGGCCGCGAACTCCGGGCCGAGGCTCGGATGCTTGAGGCCGAACTCCACGGTCGCCTGCAAGTAGCCGAGCTTGTTCCCGCAGTCGTAGCGCTTGCCTTCGAACTCGAACGCATACACCGGCTCGCGCTGCATGAGCCGCGCAATGCCGTCGGTGAGCTGGATCTCACCGCCGGCGCCCTTGCCGATTTTCGCGAGGTCCTCGAACAAGGATCCCGACAGTAGATAGCGCCCTACCACGGCAAGCGTGGACGGCGCCTTGTCGGGCCTGGGCTTCTCGACGATGTGAATTATCCTGGCCGTGCGATCGACCATCGGCTTCTCCAGGGTCACGATGCCGTACTTGTCGGTGTCGCTCTTCGGCACGTTCTGCACACCGAGCACGCTGCCGCCGCACTTCTCATGCACCTGCGCCATCTGTTTCAAGCACGGCACTCGCGCATCGATCAAATCGTCGGCGAGATGCACCATGAAGGGCGCGCCGCCGACCACCGGCCGCGCGCACAGCACCGCATGCCCGAGACCGAGCGGCGCCGACTGCCGGATGTATACGCAAGAGGCCCAGCTCGGCAGGATGCCGTTCAGGGCATCCAGCAACTCCTGCTTGCCCTGCTGCTGCAAGACGCTTTCGAGCTCCGGATTGCTGTCGAAATGATCCTCGATGGCGCGCTTCGAGCTGCCGGTGATGAATACCAGCGTGTCAGCGCCCGCTGACAACGCTTCGTCCACTGCATACTGAATCAGCGGCTTGTCGACGATCGGAAGCATTTCCTTGGGGCTCGCTTTCGTCACGGGCAAGAATCTCGTGCCGCGGCCGGCTACGGGAAATACGCAGGTTTTTACCGATTGATGAGTTGGCATCGGCAAATCATAGCGGATTTTCAGCGCAGTTTGACGAGCGCGTAGGACTCGAAAGTCTGCCACGACTGACACGCGGGACAGTGCCAGTAGAAGCTGCGCGCCGCGAACCCGCACTCGGCGCACCGATAGCGTTCGGCATGATTCAGCAGCGCACCGACTTCGCGAGCGACGCGCTCTTCATTACCGCGGCCCTCCTGCCAGACGGCGTTGAGCGTCGCGTCTTGCGTGAACACGGACTCGAGCGCGCCGCGCAGTGGCGCCGCCGCGGACAGATCCGCGGCGATCGCCGCAAACACCAGGCGCTTCAAGTCGCCGGCGCCGCTCTCCCGCGCCTGTGCCACGAGCTCGGACAGGAGCGCGTCGCGTTGCTCGGGGCCCGCCAGCGCGAGCAAATGCGGCAACTCATCGGCAAGCAGCTCGGGACACTCGTGCAGCGCGGTCCGCAACAGCCGGATCGCGAGCTCGCGATCGTTCTGCTGATCGGCGATTTGCGCGCGCAGGAGCGTCGCGCGGGGGAAAGGCGCGGTCTCGCGGCGCGCCTGCCGCAAGAGCGTGCGCGCAGCGTCGATGGCGCCGCGCTCGATCTCGAGCGCGGCCAGCTCGCAGAGATAGTGCGCCGCGACCAGCCGCGGCGGCGCCGCTTTGATACGCGCAAGCTGACGATAGGCGCCGAGCGCCTGCTGCCACTCGTGCTGGCGCTCGTATACGCCGCGCAGTGCGCCGAGCGCGCTCGCCCGCAGCCGCGGGGTCTCGGCAACCTTCTGAAACAGTCCCTCCGCGCGATCGAGCACCCCCGCCCGCAGATAATCCTGCGCGAGCGCGAGCAGCGCCTGCTCACGATGCTCGGGTGCGAGCTCGTCCCGGGCGAGCAGGTTCTGATGAATGCGGATGGCGCGCTCGACCTCGCCACGCCGGCGATACAGCGCGCCGAGCGCGAAGTGCGTCTCGATGGTATCGGCGCTCGCATCCAGCAGCTTCAAGAACATGTCGAGCGCACGGTCGGGCTGCTCGGTAACGAGATAATCGAGCCCGGTGAGATAGTCGGGATGGAGCTTGCCGAAGCTCCGGGGGCCGACGCTCTTGGTCCATCGCCTGCCCCAGCCGAAGTGGCCGGCCAGAATGCCGAGCACCAGCGCCGACAGGATCAGCAACCAGGCGAGTAACGGGAGATCGGGCATCGGCCCGCGGGGCTCAGTCGCGAATCGGTTGGTCCGCGCCGTCGTTGACACGCTCGCGCAAGTCTTTTCCCGGCTTGAAATGCGGCACGTGCTTGCCCGCGAGGGCGACGGCCTCGCCGGTCTTGGGGTTGCGCCCTTGGCGCGGAGGACGAAAGTGCAAAGAGAAGCTGCCGAAGCCGCGGATTTCGATGCGCTCGCCGGTCGCCAGCGCATCGCTCATGATTTCCAGAAGCTGCTTCACGGCGAGCTCGACATCCTTCGCCGGTAAGTGCTTCTGCTTGGCCGAAATGATCTCGATGAGTTCCGATTTCGTCATTATCGATCCGTGGCGTCCCTAGAGAGGCATAGGGGTGAACGCGGCGGCCCTCGTGGGCCGCCGAGCCCGGTGGATGTCGCTTAATCCTGGCCCGAGATTTGTTCTTTCAGTAAATCTCCCAGGCTGGTTCCCGTCGGCGAATCAGTGCGGTAGTTCTGCATCGCCTCTTGTTCCTCGTGAATGTCCTTCGCCTTGATCGACAGCGAGATGCTGCGGCCCTTGCGGTCGACGTTGGTGAATTTCGCTTCGACCTCATCGCCCACCTTGAGGAGCAGACGCGCATCCTCGACGCGATCGCGCGACAGCTCCGATGCGCGCAGCTGGCCATCGACCCCGTTGCCCAGGTCGATGATCGCGCCCTTGGCGTCGACCTCGCGCACGGTACCGCGCACGATGCTGCCCTTCGGATGATCTGCGATGTAGGCGGAGAACGGATCCTTCGCAAGCTGCTTGACCCCCAAGCTGATGCGCTCGCGCTCCGGATCGATCGACAGCACCATGGCATCGACCTGTTGGCCCTTCTGATAGCTGCGCACGGCTTCCTCGCCGGGCAGGTCCCAGGAGATGTCCGACAGGTGCACCAGGCCATCGATGCCGCCGGCAAGACCGATGAAGATGCCGAAATCGGTGATCGATTTGATCTGACCGCTGACTTTGTCGCCGCGATTGTAGTTCTCGGCGAACTCCTTCCAGGGGTTGGTCTTGCATTGCTTGATGCCCAAGCTGATGCGGCGGCGCTCCTCGTCGATGTCGAGCACCATGACTTCCACTTCCTGGCCGACGTGAACGACCTTCGCCGGGTTCACGTTCTTGTTGGTCCAATCCATCTCCGAGACGTGCACCAGACCCTCGACGCCCTCCTCGATCTCGACGAAGCAACCGTAATCGGCGATGTTCGTGACCTTGCCGAACAGCCGCGTGTTCGCCGGGTAGCGCCGTGCGATGTTCTGCCACGGATCGGCACCGAGCTGCTTCAAGCCGAGCGAGACGCGCTGACGCTCGCGGTCGAATTTCAGAATGCGCACGTCGATCTCTTCGCCGACCTTCACCACCTCGGACGGATGCTTGACGCGCTTCCAGGCCATGTCGGTGATGTGCAGCAAGCCGTCGATGCCGCCGAGATCCACGAACGCACCGTAGTCGGTGAGGTTCTTGACTACGCCCTTGACGGCTGCGCCTTCCTGCAGATTGTCGAGCAACGCAGAGCGCTCGGCGCTGTATTCCTGCTCCACCACGGCGCGCCGCGAGACCACGACGTTATTGCGCTTCTGGTCGAGCTTGATGACCTTGAATTCGAGCGGCTTGTTCTCGAGGTACGAGGGATCGCGCACCGGCCGGACGTCGACCAGGGAGCCGGGTAGAAAGGCACGCACGTTGTCGATCTCGACGGTGAAGCCGCCCTTGACCCGGCCGGTGATGACACCGGTGACCACTTCTTGTTTCTCGAAGGCCGTCTCGAGGCGCGTCCAGGTGCGCGCCCGCTTGGCCTTCTCGCGCGACAGCCGGGTCTCGCCCGAGCCGTCCTCGACGCTGTCGAGCGCGACCTCGACGGTCTCACCGACGGCGACTTCGATCTCGCCCTTCTCGTTCTTGAACTGATCCGAGGGTATGACGGCCTCGGACTTCAGACCGACATTGACGATGACGTAATCTTGGCCGACCTCGACGATGAGGCCGTTGAGTATGGTGCCGGGACGAATCCGCTGGCTCGCGATGCTCTGTTCAAACAGTTCCGCAAAACTTTCTGTCATGTGCTCTCTATCGAACGTTGCCCCGGCTCATTTCCATGTGCACCAGGGGTTGACCATAATGACGGGGATCCACTCCTTGATCCTCCGCGACCAAAACTCTCCGGCCCTGTCCCATCAAGAGCCCAGCCGGGTACGGGCAATTTCCAGAACCCGGCTCACCACCGCGTTGACCGGCACCCCCGTCGTGTCCAGCACGACTGCCTCGGCGCTTGCGACAAGAGGCGAGGCGGAGCGCGAAATATCGCGCCGGTCGCGCTCGGCTATCTCCAGCGAAAGGGCGGCAAGGGTAGCAGCAACCCCCTTTTCTTTCAACTGGTTATGGCGCCTGAGCGCCCGCTCTTCAGCGCTCGCCGTGAGGAATATCTTCACCTCGGCCCCGGGGAATACCACAGTGCCCATATCGCGCCCGTCCGCTACCAGTCCCGGGGGTACGGCGAAAGCCCGCTGACGCGCCAATAGCGCGGCTCTCACGGCCGGGATTGCGGCCACCCGCGAGGCATCCCCGCCAGCCGCCTCGGTGCGGATGTCTCGAGTGACGTCGGCGCCGTCCAGCCAGACCCTCTCCTCCCCGGAAGGTCCGGAGCCGAAGCGGATATCGAGGCGCAGGGCCATGGCCGCAAGGGCCGGGGCATCATCCAGGCCGACACCCGCGCGCCGCGCGCCCAGCGCGACCAGCCGATATAGCGCTCCGCTATCGAGCAAGTGCCACTGCAAAGCATGCGCCACCGCCCGGCTGATGGTTCCCTTGCCCGACCCGGAGGGACCGTCGATGGCGATGACCGGCACGGCGGCCGAGAGGGCGGCCTCGATCATGCGCGGCTGACCGAGGATTCGGCGAGGTCGAGGCCCACTGCGCGGCCGAGCGCGACGAACCCGGGAAAGGAGGTGGCGACGTTTGCGGTATCCCGCACCGCAATCGGCTGCGCCGCGCGCAGGCTCGCCACGCTGAAGGCCATGGCGATGCGATGATCGCCGCGGCTGTCGATCTCGCCGCCGCGAAAGGCGGCTCCGTCCGGCGTGCCCTCGATCCGCATACCGTCGGGGGTGGCCTCATGTGCGACGCCCATGGCCTCGAACCCCGCCGCCATGGCGGCAATTCGATCGCTTTCCTTGACACGCAATTCCTCGGCGCCCGTGACCCGGGTCTGCCCGCGCGCACAGGCCGCCGCGATGAACAGCACGGGAAACTCATCGATGGCCAGCGGCACCGCCGCCGGGGGCACATCGATTCCCTGCAACGCGGAGCTGTGGACGCGCAAATCCGCCACCGGCTCGGCACCGCTCGAGCGTAGATTCTCGACCTCGATGCGTCCGCCCATGCTGCGCAGGACATCGAGCAGGCCCGTGCGGCTGGGATTGAGCCCGACGTTCTCGAGCAGCAATCCTTCGGGGGCTGCGCCGAGCAATCCCGCCACGATGAAGAACGCCGCGGAGGAGAAATCGCCCGGCACCTCGAGCGACTGGCTTTCGAGCCTCTCGGGGGGATACAGCGTGGTGACGAGCCCGCGCACGTCGATACGCACTCCCGCACCTGCGAGCATCCGCTCGCTGTGATCGCGGCAAGCCGCCGGAGAGCTCACGGTGGTCGGCCCGTCGGCATACAACGCCGCGAGCAGCAGCGCGGACTTCACCTGCGCGCTTGCGACCGGCATGCGGTATTCAATGCCATGCAGGCGCCGTCCGCCGCCGATCTCGAGCGGCGGCTTGCCGTCGCGCGTGCGCACGTCGGCGCCCATATCCCGCAAGGGCCTCGCCACGCGCTCCATGGGCCGTTGCATGAGCGACTCATCGCCGATCAGCCTCGAGTCGAAGGACTGCGCGGCGAGCAACCCGGCGAACAATCGCATGGCCGTGCCGGCGTTCCCCATATCGAGCGCGTGTGCGGCGGCCTTGAGCCCGTGCAACCCGACACCCTGTACGCGTACGCGCGCGGGCTGCGGTTGCTCGATACGCACGCCGAGCGCCTGCATCGCCTTGAGACTCGCCAGACAATCCTCGCTCGCCAGAAAGCCGCGCACCTCGCTCTCTCCAGAGGCGAGCGCCGACAGCAGGATGGAGCGGTGGGAGATGGACTTGTCGCCCGGCACCATCACACGGCCCGAAACGCGCCGCACCGGGCGCGCTTCGATGCTCTTGGTCAGGCGCGACGCCGCCGATGCGGGCACCGTCATAGCACCGCCCGCGGATAGGAGCCGAGCACCTTGAACAGCGAGGCGCGTGCCTCGAGCGAAGCCAGCGCCTGCGCGAGCGGCGGATCGCTCACATGGCCCTCGACATCCATGAAGAACACGTAGTCCCACTTGCGCTTGCGCGAGGGACGCGATTCGATGCGCGTCATGTTGATGCCGTGCTCCGCGAACGGCTCGAGCAGCCGGAACAGAGCGCCGGGATCATCGGTGCCGCTCGCCGACACCAAGAGCGTCGTGCGGTCGGCGCCGCTCGGCGTAAACAGCTTGCGGCCGATCACGAGAAACCGGGTGGTGTTGTCGGAGCGGTCCTCGATCTCCTCGGCGAGGATATTGAGTCCGTAGATCTCCGCTGCGGCACGGCTCGCGATTGCGGCCGTGCCCCGCTCGTCGCGGGCGCGGCGCGCACCCTCCGCGTTGCTCGAGACGGGGACACGCTCGGGCTCGGGCAGATGCTCGTCCAGCCAACCGCGGCACTGCGCGAGCGCCTGGGCGTGTGCGCACACGCGCTTGACCTCGAGGTGCGCGCTCATGCGTCCCATGAGGTGATGTTGGACTCGCAGCTCCACCTCGCCGCAGATCTTGAGCGCGGAGCCCAAAAACATGTCGAGCGTATGGCTCACCGTGCCCTCGCTCGAATTCTCGATCGGCACCACACCGAAGTCCGCGATTCCGCCCTCCACTTCGCGAAACACCTCGTCGATCGCGGGCAGGGGCAATGCGCGCACCGAGGATCCGAAGTGTTTGAGCACGGCGGCCTGGGTGAACGTGCCCTCGGGGCCGAGGAATGCCACCTTGAGCGGCTCCTGCTGGGCGAGGCACGCCGACATGATCTCGCGGAACAGGCGCGCGATCTCCTCGTTGCGCAGCGGGCCCCGATTGCGCTCGAGCGCCTTGCGCAGCACCTGCGCCTCGCGCTCGGGACGGTAGAAATCGACCGCCTTGCCGCCCGCGGTCTTCGAGACGCCGACCTGCTGAGCGAAGCGGGCGCGCTCGTTCAAAAGCTCGTGAATGCGCGCATCGATGGCGTCGATCTGCGTGCGGATACTGCCGAGATCACTGCGCGGCGCGGCGCCTTCACGGGGCACCGCCCCGATGCGCGCGGCCGCCGCGGAGGGGGCGGAGCGGCTACGCCGCTTGGTGGATTTTCCGGACTTTCCCTGCCTGCTCATGCGCCCCTCATCCGTGCTTGCGCTCGAATTCGCGCATGAAGCCGACCAGCGCCTCGACGGCGGCCATGGGCACGGCGTTATACAGGCTCGCGCGCAGGCCGCCGAGAATGCGGTGCCCCTTGAGACCGTGCAGCCCGGCGGCGGCGGCCTGCTCCAGGAACGCGGTTTCGAGCGAGGCTTGCGCGAGCGTAAAGGTGACGTTCATCCAGGAGCGCGCGTCCTTCGCGACGCGATTGCGGTACAGCGCCGAGCCGTCGATCGCGGCGTACAGCGCCTGCGCCTTGGCCCGGTTGCGCTCGCCGATGGCCACGAGACCGCCCTGCTTCTTCAACCATTTGAAGACCAAACCCGCCAGGTACCAGGCAAACGTCGGCGGGGTGTTGAGCAGCGAGCCCTCGTCGGCAACGAGCTGATAATTGAACACCGAGGGAGTCTCTGCACGCGCGTGGCCGAGGAGATCGCCGCGTGCGATGACGATCGTCAGCCCCGGCGGACCGATGTTTTTTTGCGCCCCGGCGTAAATGAGTCCGAATTTCGCGACCTCGATCGGCCTCGATAAAATCGTCGAGGACATGTCGGCCACGAGCGGCACGCCGCGGCCGGCCGGGACGTAGTGAAACTCCACGCCGCTGATGGTCTCGTTCGGCGTGTAGTGCAGATACGCCGCTTCGCTGCTCAGCTTGAACTCGCGCTGCGGCGGCACGCGCAGATACTCGCCGCCGGCGTCCGCGGCGACGTTCACCGGCGAGTAGCGCCGTGCCTCGGCGATCGCCTTCTTCGACCAGTGTCCCGTGTTCAGGTAATCGACGGTCGTGTCGGCGCGGCTCAAGTTGAGCGGCACGAGCGAGAACTGCGCGGAAGCGCCGCCCTGCATGAACAGCACCTTGTAGTTGCGCGGTATGGCCAGCAGCTCGCGCAGATCCGCCTCCGCTTCCTCCGCGACGTGCATGAACGCCTTGCCGCGGTGGCTGACCTCCATGACCGACATACCCGATTGCTGCCAGTCGAGCAGCTGATCGCGCGCCTCTTCCAGCACCTCGGTGGGCAGCGCCGCCGGGCCGGGTGAAAAGTTGTAGGCGCGCATCGCGGCTGCGGTCCGGCTAGCTGGTCGGATCGTCGGAGCTCGTGCCCGAATCGTCCGCTTCGCCGTCGCCCTCCGGCGCGGCATCGCTGCCGCCCGGGTCCCCGGCAATGCGGTCGAGGCCGGAGAGCTGATCACCCTCCTCCAGCCGGATCAGACGCACGCCCTGGGTATTGCGGCCCACGACGGAGATTTCCTTGACCGGAGTGCGCACCAGGACGCCGCTCTGACTCATGAGCATGACCTCATCGTCCATGCTCACCTGCAGCGCGCCCACCATGCGGCCGTTGCGATCGGTGATCTGCAGCGCGATCACGCCTTGGCCGCCACGGCCGTGCGTCGGGAACTCCTCGAGCGGCGTGAGCTTGCCGAAGCCGTTCTCGGAGGCGGTCAGAATATAGCCCGGCTCGGCCACGATCAGCGCATTGACGCGCTGCTCCTCGGCGAGCTTGATACCGCGCACGCCGGCCGCCTCGCGTCCCATCGGCCGCACCTCGTCCTCGAGGAAGCGGATCGCCTTGCCGCCGGTGGTGAACAGCAGGATGTCTTTGCTGCCATCCGTGATGGCGACCCCGACCAGCTTGTCGCCTGCATCGAGCGCCACCGCGATGATGCCGCTCGCGCGCGGCCGGGAGAACAGAGCGAGCGAAGTCTTCTTGACCGTGCCGAGGCTCGTCGCCATGAACACGAACTTGCTCTCCTCGAACTCCTTGATCGGCAGCATGGCGCTGATGCGCTCGCCTTCCTGCAGCGGCAAGAGATTGACGATGGGCTTGCCGCGCGATCCGCGGCTCGCCTGCGGCAGCTGATAGACCTTGAGCCAATACAGCTTGCCGCGGTCCGAAAAGCACAACAGCGTGTCGTGGGTGTTCGCCACGAACAGGCGGTCGATGAAGTCCTCGTCCTTGACGATGGTCGCCGCCTTGCCGCGGCCGCCGCGCCGCTGCGCCTGGTAGTCCGACACCGGCTGAGCCTTGGCATAACCGCCATGCGACAGTGTCACCACGACTTCCTCGGGGGAAATCAGATCCTCGATGGTGAGATCCTCGTGCGTCGAGATGATCTCGGTGCGGCGCTTGTCGGAGTAGCTGTCGCGGATCGCCTCGAGCTCGTTGCGGATGACTTCGAGCAGCCGCTCGGGGCGCGCCAAGATGTCGGAGAGATCGCGGATCAGCGTGAGCAGCTCCTCGTATTCCGCGATGACCTTGTTTTGCTCGAGCCCGGTCAAGCGGTGCAAGCGCATGTCGAGGATGGCCTGCGCCTGCACTTCCGTCAGCCGATAGCCGCCCGCGACAATGCCGAGCGGCGGCGACTCCCCGTCGGGGCGCGTGCTGATGCCGCCGGCGCGCTCGAGCATCTGCGGAACGGCGCCCGAGGCCCAGACGCGCGAGACGAGGGCCGCCCGGGCCTCCGCCGGCGAAGGCGAAGCCTTGATGGCGGCGATGATGTCGTCGATGTTCGCAAGCGCAATCGCAAGGCCTTCGAGCACGTGACCGCGCTCGCGCGCCTTGCGCAGGTCGTACACCGTGCGCCGCGTGACGACCTCGCGCCGGTGGCGCAGGAACGCATCGAGCATGTCCTTCAACGACAAAAGCCGCGGCTGGCCGTCGACCAAAGCCACCATGTTGATGCCGAACACCTGCTCCATCTGCGTTTGCGCGAACAGGTTGTTGAGCAGGATCTCCGGAACCTCGCCGCGCTTGAGCTCGATCACGACGCGCATGCCGTCCTTGTCGGACTCGTCGCGCAACCCGTCCGAGGCGATGCCCTCGATCAGCTTGTCGCGCACCAGATCCGCGATGCGCTCGATGAGCTTCGCTTTGTTAACCTGGTAGGGAAGCTCGGTGATGATGATCGCCTGGCGATCACCCTTGCCGACGTTCTCGAAATGAGTGCGCGCCCGTACGTGCAGCCGCCCGCGGCCGGTCTTGTACGCGAGCACGATCTCCTGCGCGCCATTGATGAATCCGGCGGTAGGGAAGTCCGGTCCCGGAACGATCTGCATGAGCTCCGCGAGCGTGATGTTCGGATTCCCGATGAGCGCGATGCACGCGGACACGATCTCGTGCAGATTGTGCGGCGGAATGTTGGTCGCCATGCCGACCGCGATTCCGGACGAGCCGTTGATCAATAAATTAGGGACTCGGGCCGGCAGGACCGCCGGCTCGGTCTCCGACTCGTCGTAGTTCGGGACGAAATCGACGGTTTCTTTGTCGATGTCGGCGAGCAGCTCGCCCGCGAGCTTCGACATGCGCACTTCCGTGTAGCGCATCGCCGCCGGCGGATCGCCGTCGACCGAGCCGAAGTTGCCCTGACCGTCGACCAGCAAGTAGCGCATGGAGAACGGCTGCGCCATGCGCACGATGGCGTCGTAGACGGATTGGTCCCCGTGGGGGTGATACTTACCGATGACATCGCCGACCACGCGGGCCGATTTCTTATAGGCGCGGTTCCAGTCGTTGCCGAGCTCGCGCATGGCATACAGCACGCGCCGGTGGACCGGCTTCAAGCCGTCCCGCACGTCGGGCAATGCGCGGCCCACGATCACGCTCATGGCGTAATCCAGATAGGATTTGCGCATCTCCTCTTCGAGATTTACGGGCAATATTTCGCGTGCGATCTCGGCCATATGCGCGAGTCCGGAGGTTCCTCGGGCTACAAATTAAGGGGATTGATTGAAGGCGAGACGGGGTCTCAACATCCGCGAATTCTAGCATAGATCCCCTGCCGTCTTCAGCCTCGGCGGGGATTAGCCGATATACTCGCCGCCATGCCGAGAGTGCCCTGCGACCTGCACATCACGCCGCGCTGGATACTGTCCATGGCCGCCGAGCGCGAGCTTTTGGAGAAGCACACGCTGGTCGTGCAGGACGGTCGTATTGTCGAGATCGCGCCGGCCGATGCGGCCGCCGAGCGTTACGCACCACGAGTCTCGCTCGAGCGGCCAAGCCACCTGTTGATGCCTGGATTGGTCAATGCCCACACGAGCATCGGATCCGTGCCCGGTGTGGGCGCCGCGCCGGTATTCTCGCCGGACCGGGCCGCGGTCGGCATCGCCAACATGTTGAAGGCGGGTGTGACGGCATTTTGCGACATCGGCTATTTTCCGGGCGAAGTGGCCGGCACGGCCGTCGCGCAGGGCCTGCGCGCGGTCATCGGATTGCCCGTGGCGGCTTGCCCAAGCGCCTGGGCCCACAGCCCCGCCGAGTACCTGACCCGCGCGCTGAAACTACGCGACGAATACAAGGCTCATCCCACCATTACCACCGCATTTGCTCCCCTGAACAGCCACACCCTCGAGAACGCAACGCTGGCGCGGGTCAGCACGCTGGCGGCCGAGCTCGACGCCGGCATCGTCGCTGCAGTCAATCGCTCGCGGCGCGATATCGATGAATGCGTGGCCCGTCACGGCATGCGACCACTGGCGCGCCTCGAGTCGCTCGGGCTTGTCACACCGGCGCTGCTTGCCGTGCATGCGCTCGGCCTCGAGGACGCCGAGCTCGAGCTCATCCGGCGCGCGGGCGCGGGCATTGCACTGTGCCTCGCCGCCGATCTGGCCCGGGGCGAGGGCTTGCCGCCCATCGAGGCGCTCGCCGCCGCCCGCCGCGCGGGCCTGCGCCTCAGCTTGGGCAGCGGCGGCGCCGGACAGGATGTATGGACCGACATCAAGCTGCTCGCGCTGCACGGCCGCATCGCCGCCGAACAGCCGCTGCTGCGCGCGCACGAAGTGCTCGAGACGGCGGCTCGCGGCGGCGCCGCGGCCCTCGGGCTCGATACCGAGATCGGCACGCTCGAGGCCGGCAAGTGGGCGGACTTGTGCTGTCTCGATCTCGGCGGACCCGCCATGCAGCCGGCGCTCGCGCCGCTGTCGCAAGTGCTGCTCGCCGGCGGCCGCGATCTCGTGAGTGACGTCTGGGTCGCCGGTCGGCAACTGCTCAGCGAAGGTCAGTTCACGCGCATCGACTGGCCGGAGCTCGCTGCTCGCTTGAAAGCGCTGGAGGCACGCGCGAGGATGGCACCCACATGAGCTCCCCGTCCTCTTCCAACGTCGATACGGCAGAAGTCGCCAAGTTCGACGCCATGGCGCAACGCTGGTGGGACCCGCAAGGCCCCTCCAAACCCTTGCACGATCTGAATCCGCTGCGCCTGCAGTACATCGATCGAGCCGTGACGCTCGCCGGAAAACTCGTCGTCGACGTGGGCTGCGGCGGCGGCATTCTATCCGAGGCCATGGCCCGCGGCGGCGCGTGCGTGCTCGGCATCGATCTGTCGCAGGCCTGCCTCGAGGTCGCGCGCCTGCACGCGCTCGAGGCGCGGGTCGAGCTCGACTACCGGGCCGTGGCGGCGGAAGCTCTGGCGCGCGAACATCCCGCGCACTTCGATGTGGTCACTTGCATGGAGCTCCTCGAGCACGTTCCCGAGCCCGCGGCCATGCTCGCCGCACTCGCATCCTTGGTCGGGCCCGGAGGCGAGGTCATCGTGTCGACCTTGAATCGCCATCCGCGAGCCTTTGCCGTGGCGATCATCGGCGCGGAATACATCGCCCGCGTATTGCCCCGCGGGACCCACGATTATTTGAAATTCATTCGCCCTTCGGAGCTCGCACGCTGGGGACGCGCGGCGGGTCTCGACCTGCGGGATGTCACCGGGATTTCCTACAACCCGCTCACACGTTCCTTTCGCCTCTCCGCGGATGCCACGGTGAATTACCTCGCGCGTTTCCGGCGGGAGGCCTGATTGGCGCTCGAGGCGGTCTTGTTCGATCTCGACGGCACGCTGCTCGATACCGCTCCCGACATGGTCGGCACCCTGAACTCGCTGCGGCTCGAATGCGGCCTCGTGCCCCTGCCCTTCGCGCAGGTGCGCCCCGAGGTGAGCCACGGCTCCTCACGGCTGATACAGATCGGCTTTCCCGGCGTTGACGGCGAACGCTTCGCGCTCCTGCAGCGCCGCTTTCTCGAGGCCTACGGCGCCCGTCTCGCCGCGGAAACACGACTCTTCGAGGGCATGGACCGCGTGCTCGGCGAGCTGTCCCGCCGCGGCCTCGGCGCCGGGATCGTGACCAACAAGCCCGCCCGCCTCACCGATGCCTTGCTCGAGGAGCTCGGCTTGCGCACGCGCTTCGCGTGCGTCGTGAGCGGCGATACGCTGAAAGAACGCAAGCCCCACCCTCTGCCTATGCTGCACGCGGCGCAGCTCGCGGGCGCAGCCCCCGAGGCGTGCGTCTACGTGGGCGATGCGCAACGCGACGTGCAAGCGGCGCACGCGGCCGGCATGCGCGCGCTCGTGGCCGAATACGGCTATCTGCGCGCCGATGAGGACTGGCCTGCCTGGGGCGGCGACGGCTCCATCGGGCGGCCTGCGGATCTGCTCGAATGGCTCGATCGCGAGCGCGGCGCTTGAGCTCGGGAACGAGATGAGTCTCTGGATCGTGCTCGTGGTGGGGATCGGCGGCTGCGCCTTGGGATTTCTGCTCGCGCTCCTCTGGCGCGCGCGTGGGGAACACGCCGTGCGCATCGAGCTCGAGCTGCTGCGTGCGCGGGTCAAGTCCGACGAAAACGCGGCGGCCGAGCGCGACGCCGCCATCGCACGCATGCGTGAGCAGCTGCAAGCCGTATTCGGCGAGCTCGCCCGCACCAGCTTGCAGAGCAATAACGAGATGTTTCTGCAGCTCGCCCGCGAGCGACTCGACCGCGACCGACAAGATGCCGCCGCGACACTCAAGGAGCGCGAGACCGCGATCGAGACGCTCATCCAGCCGATCCGCGAAGCCATCGGCCGGACCGAATCGCAGATCCAGAGCATCGAGCGCGAGCGTATCGACGCATTCGCCGGCATCAAAAACCAGATGGAGTTGCTGACGACCGGACAGCATGTTCTGTCGCGCGAGACGCGCAATCTGGTGACTGCCTTGCGCAGGCCCGACGTGCGTGGCCGCTGGGGCGAAATGACGCTCAAACGCCTGGTGGAGCTCTCGGGCATGAGCGCGCATGCCGACTTCACCGAGCAACACCATCACGTAACGGAGTCGGGCGCGATACGTCCGGACATGATCGTGCACATGCCGGAACGGCGCGATATCGTCGTCGATGTGAAGACGCCGCTCGACGCCTATCTCGCCGCGGTCGAGGCGCAGACCGAGGACGATCGCGGACGCGAGTTGAAGCGACACGCCCAGGTGGTGAGCGCGCGCGTACGCGAGCTCGCCGGAAAACAATACTGGGCGCAATTCGAGCAAAGTCCGGATTTCGTCGTGCTGTTCCTGCCTGGAGATCAATTCCTCTCCGCAGCGCTGCAGGAAAATCCCGATCTCATCGACGAATCGCTTCGCCAGAACGTCATGCTCGCCACGCCGACCAGCCTGGTCGCACTGTTGAAGACGGTCGCACTCGGCTGGAAACAGGCGGCGCTCGCCGAGAACGCGGCCGAAATCCGCAAGCTCGGCGAGGACATGTACAAGCGATTGGGCGTATTCGGCGACCACCTGGCAAAGCTCGGCAAATCGCTGGGCGCGAGCGTCGACTCATTCAACAAGGCCGTGGGCTCGCTCGAGCAGCAGGTCATGCCCGCGGCGCGGCGCTTTCCGGGACTCGGTCTGCGCGTCAATCGCGAGCTCGAGCTGCTCGAGCCGGTCGAGACCTTGACGCGCGTGCCGCGCGTTGCCGGCCCCACTGAAGCGCGCTCCGATGCCGGATCATCCGAGGAGGCTTGAGGAGTCCTACCGCGTGCTCGCGGTGCCGGCGGGCTCGCCGCGCTTCTGGAGCTGGCTGTTCGCCGCCCCGGCCATGCGCGACCCGCTGCTCGGCATGTATGCGCTGGTCGCTGAATGGCACGCCCTCATGGATCCCGGCGTCGAGCTCGCCGCGGCGCAGCTGAAGCTCGCCTGGTGGCGCGAGGAAATCCAGCGGCTCGGCCGGGGCGCGCCCGTGCATCCCATCAGCCGCTATATCGCCTCGCTCCCTCGCGCCGGCGAAGTGGATTTCGCGCCCCTCGAAAATACCCTCGAGGCCGCCGCGCGCCAGATCGGCGGTGCGCCGCTCGAGCGCGGCGCCGAACTCGAAGCGCATGCGGCTGCCCTGTGGGGGGAGCCGCTCGCGACGGCAGCGCGCCTCGCAGCTCGGCCGGCGCCCGCCCTCGCCGGGGCCGTGCATCGCGCCGAGGCGGCGCTCGCCGCCGCGGAATATCTCAACGATGCCATCGCGGGGTATCGGCGCGCAGCGCGCTTCGGCCGCGTCGCCTTTCCGGTCGATGAATTGATTGCGGAGAACGTCGAAGATGCCGATCTCAGCGCCGCCGAGCCGCCCCTTCATCTACAATCGTACCTGGCGAAGCTACGCCGCCGCGCGGTGCAATATTGCTCGCAGGCGAGTACGGACTTGCCGCGCTCCGAGCACGAGCCGATGCGACACCTGCTCGTGCTCGCGGCGCTCGGCGCTCGGCAGGCAAGCGGCCGGCGGAAGGACCTCGTGCTTCTGCGCGAGCTGTATCTCGCCTGGAGCACGGCGCGCCGCGCGGCAAAACGGCAATGAGCGGAGCATCGATGGAACCATCGGCAAAACCAACGGCGAAAGAATTACCGGCAAAACTCGAGCCCGCCGACCTCTCGGGACGGACGATTCTCGTCACCGGAGCGAGCGGCGGCTTCGGACGGGCGCTCGCCATCGAATGCGGGCGGGCGGGCGCGAGCGTCGTGCTCGCCGGCCGTAACGGCACCAAGCTCGACCGGCTGTACGATGAAATCGTCGCGCTCGGCGCCCCTCAGCCGGCCATCGTGCAGCTCGATCTCGCGAGCGCCACTGCGCAGGATTACGACCGGTTGTCCGATACCATCGACCGGGAATTCGGCAAGCTCGATGGACTCGTACACGCGGCCGCGCTGCTCGGCGATCGCACGCCGCTCGAGCAATACGACATTCCGACCTGGTGCCGCGTGCTGCACGTCAATCTCACCGCGCCTTTTATCCTGACGCAGGTGTTGCTGCCCAATCTGCGCAAATCCCCCGACGCATCCGTAATCTTCGTGAGCTCGAGCGTTGCGCACAAGCCGCGCGCCTACTGGGGCGCGTACGCCGTCTCCAAGGCGGGACTCGAGGCGTTGCGGGAAATGCTCTCGCAGGAGCTCGAGGGCAAAGAAAACATCCGCTTCAACAGCGTCAATCCCGGGCGCATGCGCACAGCCATGCGCGCGGCCGCCTATCCGGCGGAAGATCCGAACAGCTTGCCGGCGCCCGGCGCGGTGACCGGGCCGTTCCTCTATTTGCTGAGTGCCGAAGGCCGCGGCATCGATGGCCGGTATTTCGATGCGCAGTGAAATCCTCGCACGCGGGTTGCTGAGCGCCGCGCTGCTCGCATCCGGTGCGTCCGCACCCGCCGCCGTTCAGCCGGCCCAGTCTCAGCCGCCGCAGTCGCCGCTCCCCGCGGGACTCCGCACGCTCGAGGGCGACTACGTAATCCCCAATTTTCGCTTCGCCTCGGGTGAGGCATTGCCGGAGCTGCGCTTGCACGTCATGACCTTGGGCAAGGCCCGTCGCGACGAGCACGGCCGGGTCACGAATGCCGTGCTGCTGCTGCACGCCACCGGTAGCTCGGGCCGCACCTTCCTCACGCCGCGGTTCGCCGGCGTGTTGTTCGGCAAGGGACAGCTTCTCGATGCGACGCGCTACTACATCATCATGCCGGACGCCATTGGGCATGGCGCATCGAGCAAGCCGAGCGACGGCCTGCACGCACATTTTCCTCAGTACAACTACGCGGACATGGTGAGCGCGCAATATGCCCTGCTGACCCAGAGCTTGAACGTCGATCACCTGCGCCTGATCTTGGGCGCCTCGATGGGCTGTATGCACACCTTTCTTTGGACGGAGCGGTATCCGGGGTTCATGGATGCCGCGATGCCGCTCGCCTGCCTTCCCGTGCCGATCGCCGGCCGCGATCGGGTGTGGCGCGATCTGGTGACAGACTCGATCCGCACGGATCCCGAGTGGCTCGAGGGTGAGTATCGCAGCGAGCCCATGCAGGCGCTGCACGCCGCCGCCGGCGTGTTGCTGCTCGCCGGCAGCGCCCCCATCCAGATGCAGTCCGCGCTGCCGACGCGCGACGCCGCCGACGAGTTCTTGAAGGTATACCTGGACCGGGAGATCCCCGATCTCGATGCGAACGATCTCTTGTATCAGTTCAACGCATCGCGCGACTACGACGCCTCCGCCGGTCTCGAGAAGATCCAGGCGCGCGTCACCTGGATCAATTCGGCTGACGATTTCGTGAATCCGCCGGAACTCGGCATCGCGGAGCCCGCGGCAAAGAAGATCAAGAATGGGCGCTTCATCTTGCTGCCCGCCTCCGACCAAACGCACGGACACGGCACGCCCACCTGGGCGGCGGTATGGCAGCAGTACCTGAGCGAGCTGCTCGCGGCGACTCAGCCGAAATCGGAAAGCTAGACCGCCGCGCCCGCGCCCGCGGCGCCTGGGCCGGCCGCGCCTGGGCCGGCCGCGCCTGGGCCGGCCACCTCGATTTCCTCGAGCAGTGCGCGCCGCTCGCTCGGCAGCAATGGCCGCGAGCGTCCGCGCGGCAGATCGCGCGGCAACTGCACGGGCCCCAAACGTACGCGCATCAGCCGGCTCACGATGAAACCGCGCGCGCCCCACCAGTGACGCACCTGGGCCGCGCGCGTCGCCCTCGCGGTGACGGTGAGCCAGTGATTCTGACCCGCCCCGCGCTGTGCCTCGGCGGCGACGATGGTGATGGGCTCTCCCTCGCACTCGACCGCGCCACGGAATTCCTCGACCAAGCCGTCGCTCAGCTCGCCACGCATGCGTAGGACATAGTCGGTGGTGAGCGCGTGCAGCCCGCGCGAGATCTTATGTGCGAGCGAGCCGTCGTCGGTGAGCAGCTCGAGACCCCCGTCCACCGGCGGCAACCTTTGAATTGCGAGCCAGCGGCCAAGCTTGCGCTGCACGCCGAGCTGTTCCGCGGCGCGCGCAGTGGCTGCGGGCAGATCGAGCGGGGTACCCGGCGCGCGATGATAGAGCAGCACGTGCCCCTCGCCGCTGCCGCCGGCCGCCTGCAACCGCACGGGACGTCCATCGAGCGTCACGCGGTCGCGCTCGCCCAAGCGTGCGCCCAGCACCGGTAACTCGCCGTTGATGCGCAGACGCCCCTCGCGAATCCAGCGCTCGACTTCGCGCCGCGAGCCGATGCCGGCGGCGGACAGCAGCTTCTGCACCCGGGTTGGCTCTGCGGAGCTACGGCCGCGCTTGGCGGCGTCGCGATCGCGGCCTTTGCGGTTCGACCCTCGCCTGCCCGCGGGCTCCGCGCGTGGCGGGCGAGGCGGCATCAATCCGCGTCGTCGCCGGCGGGACGGGCAACCAGCCCTTGCGGCCGCGGCTCATCGGACTGGGCGGCTTCGAGCTCGTCCTCGTCGGATTGCTCTCCTGCGTCTGTCGAATCTGCGGCGCCACGGGCCTCGTTCGATTCGGTGTCACCGGCGCCCGGCTCGATCGATTCGACGGCAGGCTCGGCACCCGGGAGCGAGAGCTGCACGCGCAGATCCTCGAGCTCCTTGAGCTGTGCGAGCGTCGGCAGGTCATCAAGCTTCTGCAGACCGAAGTAATCGAGGAAATCGCGCGTGGTACCGAGCAGCTCGGGGCGCCCCGGGACGTCGCGATGTCCGATGACTCGGATCCAGCTGCGCTCGAGCAGCGTCTTGATGATGTTGGGGTTCACCGTGACACCGCGAATCTGCTCGATCTCGCCGCGCGTGATGGGCTGGCGATAGGCCACCAGCGCGAGGGTCTCGAGCAAGGCGCGCGAGTACTTGGTGGGCCGCTCCTGCCACAGGCGCGACACGGGCTGCGCGACGGCCGAGCGGATTTGAATGCGATAGCCGCTCGCGACCTCCACCAGCTCGATGCCACGGGTCTCATAGTCCGACTGCAGTGCGGCGATGGCGGTGCGCACCTCATCGGCGGCTGATCCGTCGCGCTCGTCGAACAAGCCGACCAGCTCATCTGCGGCGAGCGGGCGGCCGGCGGCGAGCAGCGCCGCCTCGATTACATTGCGTACATATTGGTCGTTCATTGGTTTCTCGCCAGGTCGTCGTTGGCCGCGGCAGCGGTGCCGGCGTCGTCGTCGGCCACCAGCTTCAAGTGTCGAGCCGGATTGCCGAGGCGCACATGCAAGGGTCCATAGGCTTCCGATTGAACAATCTCGATCAATCCCTCGCGCAACAGCTCGAGGATGGCCACGAAAGTGACCGTAACGCCGCGGCGTCCCTCGTCGGCGCGGAACAGCCGCACGAAATCCAAGAACGAGCTCGCGGTCAATGCGGACATGACATCGCTCATGCGCTGCCGCACCGACAACGGCTCGCGCTGCACGTGATGATGCGCGAACATGTCGCTGCGCGCGAGCACCTCCTGGAAGGCGAGGAGCATTTCCTGCAAGCTCACCTGCGGTGCGATGCGCGTCACCTTGCGATCGACCAGTTCCGCGCTGGCGATCCAGGTGTCGCGCTCGAGGCGCGCGATCCGGTCGATGCCTTCGGCCGCGCGCTTGAAGCGCTCGTATTCCTGCAAACGGCGCACCAGCTCCGCCCGCGGATCGGCGTCCTCGCCCGCCTCCGCCGACGGCATGCGCGGCAGCAGCATGCGCGATTTCACCTCGGCGAGCGTCGCCGCCATGAGCAGATATTCGCCGGCCAGCTCCAGCTGCAGCACCTGCATGAGCTCGATGTAGCGCGTGTATTGACGCGTGATCTCGGCGATCGGAATGTCCAGGATGTCGAGGTTCTGCCGGCGGATCAAATAGAGCAGCAGATCGAGCGGGCCCTCGAAGGCCTCCAGAAATACCTCGAGAGCCTGCGGCGGGATGTACAGGTCGCGCGGCAGCTCAGTGACCGGTTGTCCCTCGACCACGGCGAAGGGCATTTCCGTCTGCGTGTTGTGCATCGGCGCGGCGGCGCCCGGCGCGGCGGCTGCCTGCGGAGCCGCCGGCGTTTTCGGCACGAGTGTGAGGTCGGGTTTCATCGGTAGTTCAGTCCCATCGCCTGACGAACCGCGTCCATGGTATCGCGCGCCGCCGCGCGTGCGCGTTCACAACCTTCCGCGATGATACCCCGGACGAGCTCAGGATTCTCCTCGAATTCCTGAGCACGTTTACTGATCGCACTGATCTCCTCGACAATCTTGTCGATGAGCGGCGCTTTGCACTCGAGGCATCCGATCCCGGCAGAACGGCAACCCGTTTGCACCCATGCCTGAGTGTCGGCGTTTGAATACACCTTGTGCAGATCCCACACCGGGCACTTGTCGGGATCGCCCGGGTCGGTGCGGCGCACGCGCGCCGGATCGGTCTGCATGGCCTTGAGCTTTTTCACGATGGAATCGGCCGGCTCGCGCAGCCCGATGGTGTTGTTGTAGGACTTCGACATCTTGCGCCCGTCGAGGCCCGGGACCTTCGGTGTGGCCGTGAGCAGCGCCTCGGGCTCCGGCAAGATGGCGATGCCGGTGCCCTCGAGATAGCCGAACAGGCGGTCGCGGTCCGCGACGGTCAAGCGGGCATTCGATTCCACGAGCGCGCGCGCCTTGGCGAGCGCCTCACCGTCGCCTTTTTCCTGATAGGCCTTGCGCAGCGAGCGGTACATGGAGGAGTTGCGCGCCCCGAGGCTCTTGATGGCCTTTTCGGCCTTCTGCTCGAACTGCGACTCGCGTCCGTAAATGTGATTGAAGCGGCGCGCAATCTCGCGCGTGATTTCCACGTGCGCCACCTGATCCTCGCCCACCGGCACGTACTGAGCCCGGTACAGCAGGATGTCCGCCGACTGCAGCAACGGATAGCCGAGAAACCCGTAGGTGGCAAGGTCCTTGTCCGCGAGCTGTGCCTGCTGGTCCTTGTAGGAGGGAACGCGCTCCAGCCACCCGAGGGGCGTGATCATGGACAGGAGCAAATGCAGCTCGGCATGCTCGGGCACCTTTGACTGGATGAACAGCGTCGCGACTCCCGGGTTCAACCCCGCGGCGAGCCAGTCGATGGCCATCGTCCACACGTACTCCTCGACCTTCGAGGTGTCCTCGTAGCCGGTGGTGAGGGCATGCCAGTCCGCGATGAAGAAATAGCACTCGTATTGATATTGCAGCTCGATCCAATTCTTGAGCGCACCGTGGTAGTTGCCGAGATGCAGCATGCCACTCGGCCGCATGCCGGAAAGCACCCGGCGATTCTGGATGGGACCCGTCATGCGCCCGGACCCATCACATCGCTGATCACGCGACCCATGGTGTGCATGGCGGGATCGAACAGCCAGCCGAGCAGACCGAGCACGGAGAGACCCACGACCAGAAACAAGCCGATCGGCTCGAACTTCTCCATGCGCGCCCCCCATTGCGAGGGCAACAGGCCCGTGAGCACGCGGCCCCCGTCCAGGGGCGGAATGGGCAGCAGATTGAACAAGGCCAGAAAAACGTTGATCAGGATTCCGGCCTGAGCCATGGAGGCGATCCAGCCGATCAGCGTTTCGTTGCCATGCACGCGCACGATGCCCGCAAGCACGCCGCACCACAGGCCCGCCATGGCGAAGTTCGCGAGCGGCCCGGCGAGCGCAACCAAGATTCCGGCCAGACGCGGTTTGCGCAAGGCTTTGGTGGCCACCGGTACCGGCTTTGCCCAGCCGAACAGCACGCCGCTCGTGGCGAGCAGGATGCCCGGCACGAGCACGGTTCCCACGGGATCGATGTGCCGCAACGGGTTGAGACTCAGGCGCCCGAGCATCTCTGCAGTTCGGTCGCCGAAGTATCGCGCCATCCAACCGTGTGCGACTTCATGCAGGGTAATCGCAAAAAGTACCGGAATTGTCCAATAAGAAAGTTTGTAAAGAAAGACAGATAAATCCAATGCTTGCACTCGTTATTTATAAACAAACACGAGCTGGGCCGCCCGCATTGCGCCTCATTATACGGGCACCGCGCCCGCAAAAGGGGTGACATCGCCGCGGCCCACGCGGACGACCTCCGCGTGCCCAGTGGACAGGTCGATGACCGAGGTCGGCACCAGTCCGCAATGACCGCCGTCGAGCACCATGTCCACCTTTTGCTCGAGCAGCTCATAGATTTCCTTGGCATCCGTTCGCGGCAACTCCTCGCCCGGCAGCAGCAAGGTCGAGCTCATCACCGGCTCACCGAGCTCGGTCAACAGCATCTGGCTGACCGGATGATCAGGGACTCTCAGCCCGATGGTTCCGCGGCGCTCGTGTTTCAGTCGGCGGGGCGTCTCGCGCGAGGCTTTCAGGAGAAAGGTGTACGGCCCAGGGGTGTAACTGCGCAGCAGACGGTACTGCCAGTTCTCTACGAGCGCGTACTTGCCGACCTCGGCGAGGTCGCGGCACACCAAGGTGAAATGGTGATTGCGGTCGGTTTCGCGGATGCTGCGGATCCGCTCGAGCGCTGACTTGTCGCCAATGTGACAACCGAGCGCGTAGCAGGAGTCGGTGGGATAGACGATGACGCCGCCGGCGCGCAGGCACTCCACAGCCTGGCGGATGAAGCGGCGTTGGGGGGATACCGGATGTAGTTGCAGATAGATACTCATGGTTTCGAAGCTATGATACGCGCATGAATCAGCTCCTCGAATTGTCGCCCCTCATCGTATTTTTCGTGGTCTTCAAGCTGGCGGGCATTTACTGGGCGACGGGCGCGCTCATGGTCGTTTGCACTGCGGTCATGCTGGTGCACCGCTTTCGTGCAGGCAGCTTCAAGCCCATGCACGTCATCACGGTGGCCATTTTGCTGGTGCTCGGTTCCGCGACCATCTTTCTACATGACAAACGCTTCATCCAGATGAAACCTACTGTGTTGCTCGCGCTGACCGCCGCGGTCTTCCTCGGAAGCACGGTGATCGGCAAGCAGCCTCTGGCAAGACGCATGCTCGAGGGTATCTTCGACGAGCCCCTCGAAGTTGCGCCGCGCGCCTGGCAGGTGATCAATTTTCTGTGGGTGGCATGGTTCGCCCTACTCGCGGCGGCGAATCTGTATGTGGCGCGGAACTTCGACGAAGACGTATGGGTGAAGTTCAAGGTCTTCGGCATCAGTGGCGCCATGGTGGTGTTCATGATTCCGCAGGTGCTTTGGCTGAGCAGCAAGCTGCGGCGGGTCGAGTCGGAGGCCGCACCCCCGTGAGCGAGCGAGCCCGGTGCCTGCGCGAGCGGCTGGTGCGGGAGTTCGCGCCGATCGAGCTTGTCATCCATGACGAGAGCCACCTGCATGCGGGACACGCCGGTGCTGCGGGCGGCGCGAGCCATTTTCGCGTACGCATCGTCGCTGAGGCGTTCGGTGGACTTACCCCGGTTGCCCGGCATCGCTTGGTGTACGCCGCCCTCGCCGACCTCATACCGGGCGAGATCCACGCGCTGGCGCTGGAGGCTTTGCCGCCTCCCCGCTGAGTTGATTTTTCGCCAATTCCCGCGATTTATCTTAAACTGCCGCCCCCTGGGTGCGCGGTCATACCGGCCGAGTCGCTCGTTTGCCATAAGGAACCTCATGAGAGCACATTTTTTAGCGCCGTCCTTGGTTGCAGCCGTTGCGCTGCTCGCGGCCTGTAACAAGGCCCCCGAGACAGCGACTCCCGCAACGACGGACACCGCGGCGCCCGTGGTGGCCACGGTCAATGGGGTGGCGCTGACGCGGCCCGAGTTCGATATCTACGAGAAGAACTTGCTGCGCAATGCGAAGGTGCAGAGCCTGACGCCGGAGCAGCAAAATCAAGTGCTCGACGACTTGATCACGATGCAGATCATGGCCGCCCAAGGCACGAAGGACGGCCTCGAGAACGACCCGGACGTCAAGGCGAACCTTGGACTCTTGCACATGCGCGTCCTGGCCGATGCCGAGTCACAGAAGTTCGTAAAGGCGACGACGCCCACGGATGCGGAGCTGCACGCCGAGTACGACACCGCCGTCGCGCAGATGGACAAGAACGAGTATCACGCCCGCCACATCCTGGTCGGCAGCAAGGATCAGGCGGAACAGGTCATCAAGAAGCTCAAGAGCGGCGCGAAATTCGAGGATGTGGCCAAAGCGCAGTCCACGGACAGCGGTTCCAAGAACAATGGCGGCGATCTCGGCTGGTTCACGACCTCGCGCATGGTCAAGCCCTTCTCCGATGCCGTGAAGAACTTGAAGAAAGGCGAGATCTCGCCGCCGGTGCAGACGCAGTACGGCTGGCACGTGATCCAGCTCGAGGATACCCGCGACGCGGCGCCGCCGCCCTTCGATCAAGTGAAGCAGCAGCTCACCGACGCCGTCATGCGGAAGAAGCTGCAAGCGTACGTGGAGACCTTGAAGAAGCAGGCGACGATCGAGAAGAAACCGGACGCGTTGCCCGCCACCGCGCCGGTTGCTCCGACGGGACCCGCGATGTCGGGACCAGGGGCGGCGCCGCCGGCGAGTTCAACGCCGCCGGCGAGCTCGACGCCGCCGCCGGCGAGCGCGAGTCACTAGCTCCCGACGGACGATAGTCTTGCTTAGCAGCGGGCCCGAAAGGGCCCGCTCGCTTTTTACCCGCTAGCTTTTCAAGAGCGCGAGCAACGCAGCCTCGTCGAGCACCTCGACGCCCAGCTGACGAGCTTTGTCGAGTTTCGAGCCCGGGTCGGCTCCCGCGACGAGGTAATCGGTCTTTTTCGAAACGCTGCCGGTGACCTTGCCCCCGTGCTCCAGGATGGCCTCGCGCGCCGCCTCGCGGCTCATCTGCTCGAGCGTTCCCGTGATCACGAACGTCTTGCCGGCCACCTTGCCCGTGCCCTGCGGACGCTCCACAGGCGGCCATTCGATGCCGCTCGCGAGCAGGCGCTCGAGCAGCCGGCGATTCTCGGCGTTGTCGAAATAGGCGCGGATGCTGCCGGCGACGATCGGTCCCACGTCCTGCACGCGTTGAATCTCCTCGACCGATGCCTGCGCGAGCGCGCGGGCGTCGCCGAAGTGCTGCGCGAGCGCGAGCGCGGTTGCCTCGCCCACGTCGCGGATGCCCAGCGCATACAGGAAGCGCGGCAACGTCGTGCGCTTGGCCGCCTGCACGGCGCTGTGAATTTTCTGCGCCGACTTCTCGCCCATCCGCTCGAGCGTCTCGAGCTGCGCGCTCTCGAGCTCGAACAGATCGGCGGGAGTCTTGACCCAGTCGCGATCCACCAACTGTTCGACGAGCTTGTCGCCGAGACCCTGGATGTCGAGCGCGCGCCGCGAGGCGAAGTGTTTGATCTCTTCTTTGCGTTGCGCCGGACAGGTTCTGCCGCCGCTGCAGCGCGCGACCGCCTGGTCGGGCTCGCGCACCACGGGGGACCCGCACACGGGGCAGCGCGCGGGGAGCTCGACCGGCTGGGCGCCCGTGATACGGCGCTCGAGCAGCACGCGTGCCACCTCGGGAATGACGTCCCCGGCGCGCCGGATCACCACGGTATCGCCGAGGCGCACGTCCTTGCGGCTCATTTCATCGATGTTGTGCAAGGTGGCGTTACTCACCGTGACGCCGCCCACGAACGTCGGCGCGAGGCGCGCGACCGGGGTGAGCGCGCCGGTTCTGCCCACTTGGAACTCGATGCCGAGCACCGTGGAGAGCGCCTCCTCGGCGGGAAACTTGTGGGCAATCGCCCAGCGCGGCGCGCGCGACACAAATCCGAGCTGGCGCTGCAACTCGATGTCGTCGACCTTGTAAACGACGCCGTCGATTTGATAGGGCAGCGCCGCGCGGGCCGCGCCGATGTCGCGGAAGTAGTCGAGACACCCCTCGACCGATTCCACCACGCGCGTCTGCGGACAGACCTTGAATCCGAAGCCGCGCAGCATCTTGAGCATTTCGCTGTGATGCTCGGGCATCTCCCCGCCCTCGACGTACCCCACGCCGTAGATGAACAGATCGAGGGGGCGCGCTGCCGTCATGCGCGGGTCGAGCTGCCGAAGACTCCCGGCCGCCGCGTTACGCGGATTGACGAGAGTTCTCTCACCGCGCGCCAGCGCTTCGCGATTGAAGCGCTCGAATCCCGCAAGCGGCATGAAGACCTCGCCTCGCACCTCGAGCACCCCCGGCAAGTGCGCGCCCCGCAGCTTCAGCGGCAACGCCTTGATGGTGCGCAGGTTCTGTGTGATGTCCTCGCCCGTCTCACCGTCGCCGCGGGTCGCTCCCTGGACGAATGCGCCCGACTCGTAGCGCGCACTGATGGCAAGCCCGTCGAGCTTGGGCTCGGCCGAGTAGCGCACGACGCTCTGCGGCGCCGCGCGTTCGCGCACGCGTCGGTCGAAATCGCGCACCTCCGCTTCGCTGAACGCATTGTCGAGCGACAGCATGGGGATGCGGTGGCGCACTGTCCCGAAGGCGGCGACGGGCGCTGCGCCCACACGTTGCGTGGGGGAGTCCGGCGTCACGAGATCCGGGTCGTGCGTCTCTAATTCGCGCAGCTCGATCAACAGGCGATCGTACTCCGCATCGGAAACTTCCGGATCGTCGAGTGCGTGATAACGATAGTTGTATCGGTCGAGCAGCTCGCGCAGCTCCGCGGCCCGCTTCGCCGCCGCGCGCTTCGCTCCATCCGCTTCGCGGCGCGCCATCGACGATATCAGGCCAGCAGCGCCTGAAAGCGGGCGACGTCCTGAAGCAACGCCTCGGTGCGCTGGGGGGAGAACGGAATCCCCTTGGCATCCTGCATGGTGCCGGTGAGCGCCCGGGCGAGCTCACGCGCGGTCGCGATCAGTGCCTCCGCGGTCTGCATGGGCTCGAGCGGCCCGGGCAATACCGCGAACAGGCTCACGCCGCGAAACTGCTCCTCAGGCATGGTCGAGAGATCGAATATTCCAGGTTCGACCAGGCTCGCCACGCAAAAGATACTGCGGCCGTCATTGTGCTTGCGGTGATACACCTGATAGCGGCCGTAGGCGAGGCCGAGCGCCTCGAGCGCGTTCATGAGATCGGCGCCCGCCCAGCGCGCTTCGCCGACCGCGCAGACCCGTACGGTCACGATTTTTTGCTTCTCGCTCCTGTTGGCAGGCGGCGGTGGCACGAGTGCGTGCCGGTCGCTGTGCTCGGGGCTGCGCCGCGCGCTCGAGGCGCGCGCCTGCTCATCCGCCCGCGACTGCGCCTCCGCCCTGGCTTGCTCTTCGGCCCGCGCTTGCTCTTCGGCCCGCGCTTGCTCCTCAGCCCGTGCTTGCTCCTCAGCCCACGCCTGTTCTTCGGCCCTGGCTTGCGCCTCCGCCCTGGCCTGCGCCTCGACCCGGGCTTCCTCAGCCCGCGCTTCTTCCTCCGCCGCCACCTCCGCCTCGGCCCGCAGCTCCTCCCCCCCTGGCCGCCGATTTCGAGCTCGATGGTGGCATCGCCCCGCACGTCGTCAAGCGGCTCGTCATCGAGCGGGACAGGCTCGAACTCGATGACGGGCGTCGGCGCCAGCGCCGCGGAGCGCGCGGCGGCCGGCGAGCGCGCAAAGCGCGCCTGGCCCGTCGCGCGACTCGAATCCAGACTGAAATCGACGGGATCGGCGTGCGTGAGCATGGGCTGATCGAGGGCCGGCACTTCCGCGAAGTCCGCGGTGCGAATGCTGAGAGGCTCGAGCGGCGGCACGCCCCATTCGCGCCGATCGGCCGCCGCCTCCGGCGCCGGGCCGCCGGGCGTCGCCACGCCGGGCGTCGCCACGCCGGGCGTCGCCACGCTCGGCGCATGCGGATGAGTCACGGTCGGCTCGCGCAGCTCCGCGTTACCAGGCGCCTGACGGGAACCGCGGGCCGACCACAGCCAGATGGCCCCGATCGCCAGGATGCCCAGAACCAACAATATCCAACGCAGCTCGTCCAACTTGCGCAAACCTCTGCTGTGTCGCGAACACTCCTACATCGCAGCCATGCGCACGGCCTCATCGACGTCGACCGCGACCAGACGTGACACACCGGGCTCGTTCTGCGTCACGCCGACGAGCTGCGCCGCCATTTCCATGGTCGTCTTGTTGTGGGTGATGAAGATGAACTGCACGCTCCGCGACATCTCCCGCACGATGTCGCAGAAGCGGCCGATGTTGTTGTCGTCGAGCGGTGCATCGACCTCATCGAGCAGGCAGAACGGAGCCGGATTCAGATCGAAGATCGCAAACACCAACGCGACCGCGGTGAGCGCCTTCTCGCCGCCCGACAACTGACTGATGGTGCTGTTGCGCTTTCCCGGAGGGCGCGCCATCACGGAGACGCCGGAATTCTCCGATTCCTCCCCTTCGATCTCGAGATAGGCGTGTCCGCCTCCGAACAACCGCGGAAACTTCTCCTTGAGACCGGCATTCACTTTGTCGAACGTTTCTTGAAACCGCGCGCGTGTTTCGCGATCGATCTTGCGCATCGCCGACTCGAGCGTCTCGAGCGCGTCGGTAAGGTCCTTGCATTGACGGTCGAGGTACTCCTTGCGCTCGGATTGCTCCTTGAACTCGCCGATGGCCGCAAGATTTACCTGCCCCAGGCGCTCGATTTTTCCCTTGGTCTCCTGCAGATCCGCCTCCCAGGTCTCGGCGGTTGCCTCGGGCGCGAGCCCGGCAAGGAGCGTGGCCAGCTCGAAAGACGTCGCCGCGAGTTGCTCGGCGATGCTCTCGCGCCGGATGCGCACCTGCTGGGCGGCGAGACGGGCGTCGTCCAGTGCGGCGCGCGCCGCCTCGACGCGCTCGTCGAGGGAGGCCTTCTCGCTCTCGTGCTCACGCAGCAGCGCGTCGAGATCCTCGCTGGCCACGCGGGCCGCATGCAGCTCGCCCTCGACCTGCGCGCGGGCCTGGAGCGCGCGCTCGAGCTCGGCTGCCAGCGCCGCGAGCGGAGCCTCGTCGGCGGCCAGCTTGCGCAGCAACTCGTCGCGCCGCTGCATCAGATCCTCGTGCTGCTTGTCGAGGCGCGCGAGCGTCGTCTCCAGCGCGGCGTGCGAGGTACGGCGCGACTCCACTTGCAGCGCCAGCTCGCGCGCATGCTGACGGGTCGACTGCGCAGTCGCGCGCGCCGCCGTCTGTGCGGCGCGCAGCCGCTCGCGCTCGCTCTCGAGCTCGATGCGCAGCGGCTCCAAGGCCGCGAGCGCGTCGATGGCGGTTTCCATGCGGGCGCGAGCCGCTCGCAAATCGGTCCCGGTACGATCGAGCTCGGCGGTCACATCGGCGAGACCCGTCTCGAGCTGGCTCAGCCGCCGTTCGGCATCGGCCCTGCGGGCTTGCGCCGAATCGTGCTCGGCGCGCCGATCGACGTGCTCGCGGTGCAGCCGGTTCACCTCGGTTTGCAGCCGCTCGCGCCGATCCTCGTATTCGCGCACCCGCTCGTGGCGCAGCTCGAGCTCATGCTCTCCGTTCTTTACTTCCGTCTCGAGCCGGCTCACCTCCACACGCAGCGCGCGCAAGGTCTCCTCGCGCTCGATGACACCGGTGTGCGGCTCGGGGTCGCGCGACAGGCGCAGCCAGTCCGCGCCGAGCCAAACCCCGTCACGCGTGACCACCGAGCGTCCCTCGCCGAGGTTGCGGCGGATTCGCAATGCCTCGGACAACGTGTCAGCCGTAAACACCGAGCCGAGCACCGAGCTCAGATACGGCGCGCCCGACACTTTGGCCTTCAGGCTCGCGGGATCGGCCGTTACCGGCGCACCGGTGCTGACGACCACGAGATGGCCGCCGTCGAAGGCGTCCAGCAGATCCGTGACCGAATCCAGGCCGTCGACGCAGACGGCCTCGAGATAGGAGCCGAGCACGGTCTCGACCGCGCGCTCCCAGCCATGCTCCACACGCAGCTGCTGCGCCACGCGCGGATTCTGATCGAGCGACTTCGACTTCAGCCATTCCGTGATTTTTCCGGAAGCCTTGCCGAGGGCGGCCTGCTGCAAGGCCTCGGTGGACACCTTCAGCCCGAGCGACTGTTGCCAGCGGGCACGCAGAGCCTTCAGAGCCTCACTCTGCTCGCGCTCCTGGTCACGGGCCGAAGTGAGCTCGTGCAACAGCTGCGCAAGGTCGGCGGCGGCTTTTTGACCGGCATCGCGCGCCAGATCCGCCTGCTCCGCCAATGTCCCGAGCGCCGAAGTGGGCTCGAGCTGCGCCAGGGCGGAGCGCTCCGTCTCGTGCCGCCCGCGCTGCTGCAGGAGCCGGTGCTGCTGATTTTCCAACTGCTCGATGCGGGCGCGCTCCACCTGCGTCTCGCGCTGACCCGAAGCAGCCGACTGTGCGTGTGCGTCGGCGGCCTGCTGCCAGCCCGTGAGCGCCTGCTCGCAGCGCTCGAGCTCGAGCGCTGCGGCGCGCTCCTCATCGTGCGCGGCGTCGAGGCCCGGTACGGCGGTCGCCAGTTCCTCCGCCAGCGCGGCGAGTTGACTGCGGTCGCGCTCGATGACGCTCGCGAGCTCGCTCACCTGAGCCTCCGCCTGTTCCAGGTCCGCGCGCTGACGCTGCTGCATTTCGCGCGCGTGCTCGATGCTTTGCTCGATCCGCGTGACCTCGCTGCCGGCCGAATAGAAGCGCTCCTGTATGGCGCGCAGCGCATCCGTCTTCGCGGACTGTTCGACGCGGATCTTCTCGATGCGCGCCTCGGCTTCGCGTAAATCCGCCACGGCCGCCTGCATGGACGTATCGCAGTGCACGCTGGCGGCATCGCGCACCCCTGCCTCCGCATCGAGACTTTGCAGGCGCAGCGCAAACACCTCCGCCTGCAATTTGCGCTCCTCTTCCTTCAGCGTCTGATAGCGACGCGCGGTGGCCGCCTGCCGCTGCAGATGCCGGATTTGCTTCTCGACCTCCTCGCGCAAATCATTCAAGCGATCGAGGTTCTCGCGCGTCTGGGCGATGCGGCTCTCGGTCTCGCGGCGGCGCTCCTTGTAGCGCGAAATGCCCGCCGCCTCCTCGAGGAACGCGCGCAGATCATCGGGCCGTGCCTCGATGATGCGCGAGATCATGCCTTGTTCGATGATGGCGTAGCTGCGCGTGCCCAATCCGGTGCCGAGGAACAGCTGCGTGATGTCCTTGCGCCGCACCTTGGTGCCGTTGATGAAGTAATCCGACGTGCCGTCGCGGCTCACCGAGCGGCGCAGTGACACCTCGTTGTAGCTCGCATAGGGCCCGCCGATCTTTCCCTCCGAATTATCGAATACGAGCTCGACCGAGCAGCTGCCGAGCGGCTTGCGCGCCACGGATCCGTTGAAGATGACGTCGGCCATGGACTCGCCGCGCAGATGCTTGGCGGAAATCTCGCCCATCACCCAACGCACGGCATCGATGATGTTCGATTTACCGCACCCGTTCGGACCTACGACGCCCGTGAGGCTCGAGGGAAAGGTGACGGTGGTGGGATCGACGAATGACTTGAAGCCTGCAATCTTGAGTTTTGTGAGTCGCATCAGTCGTGATCAACCCTTAAGTTGACGGGCGCGCGTGCCGTCGATGTGGCGCGTAGTGTAAAGTAATCGACACATACGTAAACCCCTTGTCCTCGATGAGCACCGCACTCGAAGTCTTCGCAAATCCCGCGCCCGAGCGCGACTACACCATCCGGATGACCATTCCGGAATTCACCTGCCTCTGTCCGAAAACCGGACAACCGGATTTCGCGACGTTGAAGCTCGAATACGTCGCCGATGAGCGGTGCGTCGAGTTGAAATCGTTGAAGCTTTACGTCTGGTCGTTTCGTTCGCGCGGCGCCTTTCACGAGGCGGTGACCAACGAGATCCTCGCCACGCTGGTCGAGGCGACCGCGCCGCGGTTCATGCGCCTGAGTGCGGAATTCAACGTGCGGGGGGGCATTTACACGACGGTGGTCGCCGAGCATCGCCGCCCGGGATGGACCCCCGCCGCGCCGGTCTCGCTGCCTCCCTGAGCCCAAAAGTGCGCGGTTCCGGGGCCCCGGTTCGCGGCAACCCTCTACCGCGCGTCCGGGAGGCTCTTAAATATCTATATTTATCAATGTATTACACAATCAAAAAGCAGTAGCCTCGCTGCCCTGTACACACCGTATTGCGTCGGTATAATCGCGCGCTCTCTCTTTGGAGGCGGAGACAGCGAATGCCCTCGAAAAAAGCCAATAAAGCGGCGAAGAAGCCAGGAAAGGCGATCCCGAAGAAAGCGGCTGTCCGCAAGACAGCGGTTGCCAAAAAGGCAGCGCGAGCGTCACCCGGCCATATATCGAAGGTAACAGTGAAACCCCATAAAACCAGTCCTAAACCGACCCCGGTCAAACACGACACGAAACACGACAGCAAACCGGACGCAGTGAGCAATCACATGCCGGTACGTCCCAAATCGCAGCGAGCGGCACCCGCAAAGCCCGTCTCCGCCGCGCCCAACGGGCCGGCCGTAGCCGCGGAGAAGCCCGCACCCACCGTCAAATTCGATTCGCGGCCGTTGGTCATACCGACACGCACGCCGCCGGCCGACGACGACGGCGAAGAGTCATCCGGATCAGCGAGTCTTTTGGCGGGACCGCGCAACGTCAAGCCGTACATCGCCCGCCGCGGCGAGCAGTACATGAGCAAGGAGCAGCTCGAGCACTTCGCGCGCATCCTGCAGAATTGGAAACGCGATCTCATGGTGGAGGTCGACCGCACGGTGCTCCACATGAAGGACGAGGCAGCCAACTTCCCGGACCCGAACGACCGCGCCACGCAAGAAGAGGAATTCAGCCTCGAGCTGCGCACGCGCGATCGCGAGCGCAAGTTGATCCGCAAGATCGACGAGGCATTGAAGCGCATCGAGGACGGCTCGTACGGCTATTGCCTCGAGACGGGCGAGGAAATCGGTATCAAGCGTCTCGAGGCGCGACCGGTCGCGACGCTGTCGGTGGAAGCGCAGGAGCGGCGCGAACGCCGCGAAAAGCAGTACGGCGACCGCGACGACCGGTACCGCTAGCGAAGGCTACGTCGGCCGGTTCGCTCCCTCGCCCAGCGGGGATTTGCACCTCGGGTCGCTGTACGCCGCGGCGGCGAGTTTCCTCGATGCGCGCGCACACCGCGGGCGCTGGCTCGTGCGCATGGAGGATGTCGACCGGCCCCGCGTGGTTGCGGGCTCCGCGGATCGCATTCTGGCGACACTCGAGGCTTTCGGATTCGAGTGGCACGGCGAAGTGCTGCGGCAATCGCAGCGTGATGCCGCGTACGCCGCAGCCCTCGAGGCGCTGCGCCGGCGTGGCCTCACCTTTGCGTGCTCTTGCAGTCGCCTCGAACTCGCCTCCGAGCCTCGTTATCCCGGTCATTGCCGGGACGGACCGCGGCAGCCGGACGTGGAATTGGCGATCCGCCTGCGAGTCGACCCCGGGCACGTGCAATTCACCGACCGTATACAGGGGGCCTTTCGGCAAGACGTCGCGCTCGCCTCCGGCGACCTCATCCTCAAGCGCCGCGACGGATGGTTCGCCTACCTGCTTGCGGTCGTGGTCGATGACGCCTATCAAGGCGTGACCCACATAGTTCGTGGCGCCGATTTGCTCGATCACACGGCGGCGCAGATCTATCTCCAGAAGCAGCTCGGGCTGCCCTCGCCCGCCTATGCGCACGTGCCCGCGTTGGTCGAACCCGACGGCAGTAAGCTCTCCAAATCGGCGCGCAGCGTGCCGCTCGAGCCGCAGGCGGCGTTGCAACAGCTTCTGTATGTGTTTGGGCTATTGGGACTTGCTCCCCCACCCTCACTCGCCGGCGCCCCGCTCGCCGGCGCCTGGAACTGGGCGGTGGAGCATTGGGACCTGGGCGGACTCGCCCGGCGACCCTCACTGACGCTGGCGGCCCGCTAGGGCCCATACCCCTGCTACCCCGGAAATCTCCTACAACCGCGTTGGAAAAGGTCGCTTGCCTTAACGCTGCATTGCGCTATCCTTCGATTGCAGCATTCAATGACTGGTCCATTGGTCTAGGCACGAACCGGCATACTCCGGCAGCGCGTCGGCCAACACGAGCGAGGAGCCCTATGAGCGATCCGCGAGTGATTAAGAAATACCCCAACCGCCGCCTCTACGATACCGTCGAAAGCCGGTACATCACGCTGGCGGACGTAAGGCGATTAGTGGTCGAGAAGATCGACTTCGTCGTGGTAGACAAAAAGAACAATGCAGATATTACGCGCAGCATCCTGTTGCAAGTGATTGCGGAACAGGAGCATTTGCCCGAGCCGATCTTGACCCAGGACTTCATGGTCAACGTGATCCGCTCTTACGGAAGCAATGCTCAGAGCGCCGTCAGCGGCCATTTGGAACAATCCTTGAAACAGTTCCTGAGTCAGAACCACCCGGTGCGGGAACGGCCGAAACCCTTCGGCGGCCCCGATGTCGGCTCACCGCGCACGCGCGCGGAAGAAGGCTACAAGGCGCTGACTCCGGTGCGGTTGCGCGATGGCGAGAAAGACCGCGACGAGTCGAATCTCACCAAATGACGCAGCGGTGAGCCTTGACCATTGGACTTTGGTCCAACAGGCCGAAGGCCGTCTGAAAGTCGGGGCTGTTCGCTAGCGAGCCGTTGGTCCGATCTTCCACCGGCGGATGGGGATCGGTGGTTACCATTTTCTCGGCCTGCTTCGGGCGGGTGACGCTTGCCCACGAATGGGCAAAGGCTATGAAGAATTCCTGATCCGGGGTGAATTCTCCGGGAGCAGGCGGGCGCGCGGTCGTCGCGCGCGGTGCATGTAGAGCCCGCCAGGCAAGCGTGAGGCCGCCGAGATCGGCGGTCGCCTCGCCTGTAACCAGGGCGCCCTGCACGTGCATGCCCGAGCCGACCGTGAAGCGCGAGTATTGCTCGGCGATGCACTGCGTGGCCGCGTGAAAGCTCGCGAGGTCTTGCGGCGCCCACCAGTTCTTGAGGTTGCCATAGCCGTCGAACTGCGCCCCCTCATCGTCGAAACCATGGGTCATCTCGTGTCCGATGGCGGCGCCCGTGGCGCCGTAGTTCACGGGGTCCGAGAAACTCACGTCGAAATACGGCGGCTGCAGGATGCCGGCGGGGACCGTCAGACTGTTCATGGACGGGTCGTAGTAGGCGTTCACCGTCTGCGGCGTCATGTACCACTCGCTGCGGTCGACGGGCTTGCCGATCTTCGCAAGCTGGCGCTGCACTTCGAACGCATTCGCGCGCATCACGTTGAGCACGTACGGACCGCGGTCAACGCTCAAGCCGGAATAATCGCGCCACTGCTCCGGGTAGCCGATACGCAGCTGCATGAGATCGAGCTTTTGCTGCGCGGCCGCGCGCGTCGCCGGCGACATCCAGGAGAGCGTATTCAAGTCATCGTGAAGCGCATCGCGAATGCGCGCCACGATGGCAGCCGCCGCCGCCTTCCAAACAGGCGGGAATTTCTGCGCCACATAGAGCTGTCCGATCGCAAATCCGAGCGCATCATCCTCGGCCTTGAGGACTCGGAGCCAGCGTGCCTGCAACTCCTCGGCGCCGGTGAGCTCGGCGGTCATGCGGAAATCCTCCGCGACGAAGGGCGCAGACAGATAGGCAGCGTAGGCGTCGAGCAGCTGCCAGCGCAGATAGACCTTCCAATCCGCAAGCGAGGTATCCGCGATCTCGCGGTCCACCGCTTTCAAGAATTCGGGCATCGCCACGTTGAGGGAATCGATCTGCGGCGCCTTGAGCTCGCTCAGCATCTGCCGCAGCTCGAGATGCGGCGCGATCGCGTGCACGGCCTCGAGAGTCATCGGGTGATAGATCGCGTGCGGCTCGCGTTGCTCGGCGTCCGGCATCGAGGCGCGCGCGAGCCGCGTCTCGAGCGCCATGACCGCCTTCGCTTCGGCGGCAGCTGCGGGCGCGGTGTCGCCGAGGAGCACCAGCATGCGTGCGACGTGGGCGACATAGGCGGCTCGCGCCGACTTGAACGTGGCCTCGTCCTTCAAATAATAATCGCGATTCGGCAACCCGAGGCCGCTCTGGCTCGCCACCGCGATCACGCGCGTGCTGTCCTCGAAGTCCTGCATCTGACCGACGGATAGCGGCGCCTCGACGCCGATCGACAAAAGATGCGCAAGAGCCTGCGGCAGCTCGTCGCGCGTGGAGATGGCGGCGATGCGCGCAAGCTCCGGCGCGAGCGGCGCCGCGCCGGCTGCATCGATGGCGCGTTCATCCATGCCGCTCGCGTAGAAATCGGCGATCTTGCGCTGCGGCGTCCCCGCGGCCCAATTCTCCCGCGCCGGGGATTCGATCAGATTGCGGATGAAAATCTGGTTTTGCTGTTCGAGCAGCGTGTCGACTCCCCAGTACGCCCGGTCCGGGGGGATCGGGTGCGACTTGATCCATCCGCCGTTGGCGAACTGAAAAAAGTCCTTGGCCGGAGCGACCGAGCGGTCGAGCCAATTCAGATACAGGCCGTCGGAATTGACGTCGCCCTCCGCGATCTCGCCGAGCGATGCCCGGGCCGCGGTACAGAATAAAGCGGCGCCCGCGAGAATCGCGGCCGCCGCACACGTTCCGAAACGCAATAGGGTAGTGCGCCGCCCGTCAGGCGGCGTCGACATTGCGCATCGAGAGTCGGACCCGACCTTGGCGGTCCACCTCGAGCACTTTCACCCGAACCACGTCGCCTTCCTTGAGCTTGTCGCCGACGCGCTCGACGCGCTCCTCGGAAATCTGCGAGATGTGCACCAGGCCGTCGCGGCCCGGGAGAATGGTCACGAATGCGCCGAAGTCCATCAGGCGGGCAACGCGCCCTTCATAGATGCGTCCGACTTCGACGTCGGCCGTGATCAACTCGATGCGCCGCTGCGCCTCACGCCCGGCGGCACCCTGCACGGAGGCGATCTTCACCGTACCGTCGTTCTCGATGTCGATCGACGTGCCGGTCTCCTCGGTGATTTGACGGATGACCGCACCGCCCTTGCCGATGACGTCGCGGATCTTCTCCGGATCGATCTTCAAGGTGATGATGGTCGGCGCCCACTCGGACATGTTCTCGCGCGGTTTGGCGAGGACCTTGTTCATCTCGCCGAGAATGTGCAAACGGCCCGCGCGCGCCTGCTCGAGCGCGACCTTCATGATTTCGCGCGTGATGCTCGTGATCTTGATGTCCATCTGCAGCGCGGTGATGCCGCTGCTGGTTCCCGCGACCTTGAAATCCATGTCGCCGAGATGATCCTCGTCGCCCAAGATGTCCGTGAGCACTTGGAAGCGCGAACCCTCTTTGACGAGGCCCATGGCGACGCCCGCGACCGGCGCGGTGATCGGCACGCCCGCGTCCATGAGCGCGAGGCTCGTGCCGCAAACGGAAGCCATGGAGCTCGAGCCGTTCGACTCCAGAATCTCGGATACCACGCGAATGACGTAAGGAAATTTCTCCAGGCCCGGCATGACGGCCTTCACGCCGCGCTTCGCCAGGTTTCCATGTCCGATTTCACGCCGCTTCGGCGAGCCCATCATGCCGGTCTCGCCCACGCTGAACGGCGGGAAGTTGTAATGCAGCATGAACGCTTCTTTGCGCTCGCCGGTCAGGCCGTCGATGATCTGCGCATCGCGCCCGGTCCCCAGGGTCGTGACGACCAGCGCCTGCGTCTCCCCGCGGGTGAACAGCGCAGAGCCGTGGGTGCGCGCCAGCACGCCCGTACGGACGTTGATGGGACGCACCGTCTTCGTGTCGCGTCCGTCGATGCGCGGATGTCCCTCGAGGATGCGCTCGCGCACCAACCGGTATTCGAGGTTGAAGAACTCGCCTCCCACCTGGTCGGACGTGAATTTGGGCTTGTCACCGGAGGCGAGCGCCGCAAGCACCGCGGTCTTGATCTCCGCGATCTTCGCGAAGCGCTGCTGTTTCTCCGTGATCGCATAGGCTGCGACCAGTTGCTTCTCCGCGGCGGCTGCGACTGCACTCTTCAATTCCGTGTTCGCTTCAGGCGCGGTCCACGACCACTTCGGCTTGCCGGCCTCGGCCACGAGCTCGTTGATCGCCTTGATGGCGACCTGCATCTGCTCGTGCCCAAAGACGACGGCGCCCAGCATGGTCTCCTCATCGAGCCCCTTCGCCTCGGACTCGACCATGAGCACGCCCTCGGCCGTGCCCGCCACCACGAGATCGAGCTTCGACTCGGCGAGCTGTGTCGCCGTGGGGTTCAGCAGGTACTTGCCGTCCTTGTAGCCGACGCGCGCCGCACCGATCGGGCCCAAGAAGGGCATGCCGGAAATCGCGAGCGCTGCGGAGGCGCCGAGCAGCGCCGGGATGTCGGAGTCGACCTCGGCGTTGACGGAGAGCACGGAAGCGACCACCTGCACGTCGTTGATGAATCCTTCCGGAAACAACGGACGGATGGGGCGATCGATCAGACGTGAGGTGAGCGTCTCCTTCTCGGTGGGACGGCCCTCGCGCTTGAAAAAGCCGCCGGGGATGCGTCCCGCGGCATAGGTCTTCTCTTGATAGTTGACCGTGAGGGGAAAGAAGTCACGGCCAGGGGTCGGCTTCTTGAGGCCCACCGCGGTGACGAGCACGACGGTCTCGCCCATGCTGACGAGGACGGCGCCGTCGGCCTGACGAGCGAGTTCGCCCGTTTCCAGCGTTACGGCGTGTTCACCAAATTGAAAGCTTTTCTTCGAATGGCTCACGGAGGCCCCTTCTATCGGAAGTAATTGAGACGCGGGCGCCCTCTAAAGGCGCCGCGAGTTAACGGCGTAGGCCGAGACGTTCGACGAGTTGCGAGTACTTGTCGGGCGTACGGCTCTTCAGATAGTCGAGGAGCTTCCTACGCTGATTCACCATCTTCAGCAAACCGCGGCGCGACGCGTGGTCCGCCTTGTGAGTGGTGAAATGTTGACTCAAGCCGTTGATGCGCTCGGACAACAAAGCAATTTGAACCTCGGGGGAGCCGGTGTCCTGCGCGCTGCGCTGGAACTTACCGACACACACGCTCTTTTCTTCACGAGTAAGTGGCATGGAAATCAAACCTCAATCAATAACTTATGACCTTTTAAGGAGGCGCGCATTGTACGCGTCGCGCGCCCCGCCCTCAAGCTCGATTCGTAGTCGCGGAAATGAGCCGCAGAGGCCTGAGCCGGCCGGACGCCTCGACCGCGCCCAAGCCCACGAAACCCAGCCCGGGAGCATAAATTCGCACGTTTCCAGTGCATTCGCCGTCCACCGGGACGCTGCGGCCTTGGCGGACCGCTTCGATACCCTCGGCCGGGACATCGAGCCGCCGCCAGTCGCCGAGTGCCGCATCCACCGGCAGCAGCAGCCGAGCTCGCTCATCCGGCGAGAGAGCCTCCAGAGCCTCGAAGCTCCACTGGGAGGAATCCGCGAACGGGGCGACGCCGAGACGGCGCAGCCCGACCAGATGGCCGATGGTCTCCAGACGCGCGGCCAGATCCTCCGCCAGCACCCGCATATAGGCGCCTTTCGTGCAGCGCACATCGAAAATCATGTCGGGCGATTGCCAGGCGATCAATTGCATGTCGTGAATGACGATGGAGCGTGCAGCACGCTCACGGGTCTCTCCCGCACGCGCATAGACATAGAGCGGCTTGCCATCCTGCTTGATGGCCGAGTGCATCGGCGGCACTTGCTCGTAACGACGCGGAAAATCGGCGAGCGCCCGCTCCAGATCCAGGACGGTGAGCGGCGGCAGGTCACGGCGCTCGATCACCGTCGATTCCAGATCCGCGCTCGGCGTGCGCTCTCCGAGGCGCAAGCTGAGCCGGTAAGTCTTGTCCGCCTCGAGCATCAGCGCGCCGAACTTGGTCGCTTCGCCCAGACAAATGGGGAGCATCCCCGAGGCGAGCGGATCGAGCGAGCCCGTGTGGCCCGCCTTGCGTGCAGCAAACAGACGCTTGATGCGCGCCACCGCCGCGGCAGAGGAGAGACCGAGCGGCTTGTCGAGCAGCAGGATGCCGTGCACGTCCTGCGTGCTCATTCAGGCTTGCCGGGCTTGGTCACCGAATCGATGAGCTGCGTCAGGCGCACGCCGTGCGCGATCGAGGTGTCGAGCGCAAAGGTCAAGGTCGGCGTGTGACGAATCATCAGCGCTTTCGACAGCGCGTTGCGCAGAAAACCGGCTGCGCTCGTAAGGCCGGCCTGCACCTGCGCGTCCGGCCCTTCCTTGCCGAACACGAGATAGTGGACACGCGCCGTGCGCAGGTCGCCGGTGACGTCCACCGCCGTGATGGTGACGTTGCCGATGCGCTCGTCCTTCACGTCGCGCCGCAGCAGCTCGGTCAGCTCCCGCTGGATCTGCTCACCGAGGCGCCTCGCTCGCGGATTGTCCTTCGCCATGCGGCGTCCTTGCGATCGGGCGGCGACACGCTACAGCGTGCGCGCCACCTCCACTCGTGAATAGCACTCGATCTGATCGCCCTCGCGCACGTCGTTGTAGTTCTTTACGCCGATGCCGCACTCGGTTCCGGCACGCACCTCGTTGACGTCGTCCTTGAACCGCTTCAAGGATTCGAGCGCACCCTCGAAGATCACCACGTTGTCGCGCAGCACCCGGATCGGGAAATTGCGGCGCACGTAGCCGTCGATCACCATGCAACCCGCGACCGTGCCGAACTTGCTCGAGCGGAATACGTTGCGCACCTCGGCGAGGCCCACGATCTGCTCCTTGACCTCGGGCGCGAGCATGCCGGTCAGCACCGCACGGATATCGTCGATAGCCTCGTAGATGATGCTGTAGTAGCGCACGTCGACACCGTGCTCCTTGATGGCGGTGCGCGCAGCGGCGTCGCCGCGCACGTTGAAAGCGATGATTCTCGCCTTCGAGGCCGCTGCCAGAGTCACGTCGGACTCGGTCAGTCCGCCCACGCCGGAGGAGACCACGTTGACCGCCACCTCGCCGGTGGAGAGCGCGTTCAGCGCGTCGCGCAACGCCTCCACGCTTCCCTGTACGTCCGCCTTGACGAGCAGTTGCACCAAGTTCGGCTTGGTCTCGCCCATGGTGGAGAACACGTCCTGCATGTTCGCGCTCTTCTGCGCGAGCTTGACGTCGCGGGAGCGCGCCTGCCGGTGCATCGCCACCTCGCGTGCCTTGCGCTCGCTTTCGACGACCAGCAACTCATCGCCCGCGTTCGGGGAACCGGACAAGCCCAGCACCACGACGGGAATCGAGGGGCCGGCGTTGTCGACGGCCTTGCCGGCCTCGTCGAACAGCGCGCGCACGCGCCCGAACTCCTGTCCGATGAGCAACGCATCGCCGAGCTTCAAGGTGCCGCGCAGCACCAGCACGGTGGCCACGGCGCCGCGTCCCTTCTCGAGGCTGGACTCGATGACATAACCGGCCGCCAGCCCGTCGACGGGCGCCTTGAGCTCGAGCACTTCGGCCTGCAGCAGCACGGCATCGAGCAGTTGATCGACGCCCTGTCCGGTTCGCGCCGAAACGTTCACGAAAATATTCTCGCCGCCCCACTCTTCGGGAATGACGCCGTACTTGGTGAGCTCCTGCTTGACCTTCTCCGGATCGGCTTCCGGCTTGTCGACCTTGTTGAGCGCCACGACGATCGGGACCTGCGCCGCCTGCGCGTGCTGGATCGCCTCGATGGTCTGCGGCATGACGCCGTCGTCCGCGCCCACCACCAGAATGACGATGTCGGTGACCTGCGCGCCGCGGGCGCGCATGGAGGTGAACGCCGCATGGCCCGGCGTGTCGAGGAACGTCACCATGCCCTTCGCGGTTTCGACGTGATACGCGCCGATGTGCTGCGTGATGCCGCCCGCCTCGCCGGCCGCCACCTTGGTGCGGCGGATGTAGTCGAGGAGCGAGGTCTTGCCGTGGTCGACGTGTCCCATGACCGTGACCACCGGCGGCCGCGGCAGCACCTCGAGCGTCGTGTCGGTCTCGCCCTGCAGGCTTTCCTCGATGACGTTTTCCTTGCGCAGCACCCCGGTGTGGCCCATTTCCTCCACGACCAGCAGCGCCGTATCCTGCTCGATCGTCTGATTGATCGTCGCCATGACGCCCATGTTCATCAATGTCTTGATGACCTCGGTCGCCTTGACGGCCATCTTCTGCGCGAGCTCGCCGACGGTCATGGCCTCGGTGATCGCCACTTCGCGCACGACGCGCGCCGTCGGCATCTCGAAGCCGTGCTTCGCGTCCGTATCGGCGCCCACCGCCCGGCGGCGGCCGTCGCGCGATTTCTTCTTCTTGTGGCGCGAGCTCACGTCGCCGACGATGTGCAGCTCCTGGCGCCCATAGCGCGTCGCCTTGTCGTCGACCGGATCGCGCGTCGCCTTGGCGGGCTTGACGGGTGCCGCCGTCGCCGCCTTACGGTCGCGCTCGCTCTGCTCGCGGGCCTGCACTTCAGCCTGGCGCCGCGCCTCTTCCTCGGCGCTGCGCTTGCGGTTCTCTTCATCGCTGCGCCGCCGGTTCTCCTCCTCGAGCCGCTCGCGATCGAGGCGCTCCTTCTCCTGGCGCTCGTGCTCGGCGCGCTCGAGCGCGGCCTTCGCCTGCTCCTCGGTCTCGCGCTGCCGATCGAGCTCCTCTTGCTGATGGCGCGCCTGATCCTCGAGCACCTCGCGCTTGACGTAAGTGCGCTTGCTGCGCACTTCGACGTTGACGGTGCGCGCCCGTCCCTGCGGACTCGCGAGCTTCAGCTCCGACTGCGACTTGCGGCGCAGCGTGATTTTGCGCGGCGCGGCGTCGGCCTGACCGTCGTCGCGGCCGTGACTGCGCCGCAAGTGAGTAAGCAACTCGTGCTTCGCGTCCTCGCTGATCATGTCCTCGGCGCTTTCGACCTTGATCCCCGCCTGATCGAGTTGCTGCAAGAGCCGGTCGACCGGCACCTTCAGCACTTCCGCGAACTGCGCGACTGTTACATCTGCCATACCGCTTGCTCCTAAGCCTTTTCCTCTTCAGCGAACCAATGCTTGCGCGCATCCATGATCAATTCGGCGGCCTTCTTCTCATCGACCCCGCCCATCTCGACCAACTCGTCGACCGCCAGATCCGCAAGATCCTCACGCGTGCGCACGCCCTTGCGCGCCAGCGCCTTGGCGAGATCGTCGCCCGTGAGCTCCACCAGATCCGCTGCCGGCTCGGCCCCGTCCATCGATTCCTCGCTCGCAATAGCCTGCGTCAACAGCACGTCGCGCGCGCGGGTACGCAGCTCCTTCACGATCTCCTCGTCGAACTCCTCGATGGCATTCAGCTCGCTCGCCGGCACGTAGGCAATCTCCTCGATCGTGGAGAATCCCTCCTGCACCAGGATGCTGGCGACGTCCGCATCGACATCGAGCTGCTGCATGAACGTCTCGCGCAGCGCGAGCGACTCGCTTTCGCTCTTCGCCTCCGCCTGCGACTCGCTCATCACATTCAATTCCCAGCCGGTGAGCTCGCTCGCCAAACGGATGTTCTGGCCGCCGCGGCCGATGGCCTGCGACAGCTTATCCTCGGATACCGCGATGTCCATCGAATGCGAGTCCTCGTCGACCACGATCGAGGTGACCTCGGCCGGCGCCATGGCGTTGATGACGAACTGCGCGCTGTTCTCGTCGAAGGGAATGATGTCGACGCGCTCGCCGGCAATCTCGTTCGACACGGCCTGCACGCGCGAGCCGCGCATGCCGACGCAGGCGCCTACGGGATCGACGCGCGGATCGTTCGAGCGCACGGCGATCTTGGCGCGCACACCCGCATCACGGGCCGCCGCCAGGATGTTGATCAGGCCCTGGCCCACTTCCGGCACCTCGAGCTTGAACAGCTCGATGAGGAATTCGGGTGCGGTGCGCGACAGGAACAACTGGGGACCGCGCGGCTCCGAGCGCACTTCCTTGAGGTACGCCTTGATGCGATCTTGCGATCGCACAGGCTCGCGCGGGATCATTTCCTCGCGTGCGATGAACCCCTCGGCGTTGGCGCCCAAGTCGACGTAAATGCCGTTGCGGTCGACACGCTTGACGATGCCGCTCACCAGCGTGCCGGCGCGGTCCTTGTAGGCATCCACCACCTGCGCGCGCTCGGCTTCGCGCACTTTCTGCACGATGACCTGCTTCGCGGTCTGCGCGAGGATGCGGCCGAAGGGCACCGATTCCATCGGCTCCTCGACGAAGCCGCCGACTTCCACGTCCTTGTCGATCTCGCGCGCGTCATCCATGCGCAACTCGCGCTCCGGCACCTCGAGCTCGCTGGAGTCGTCCGCAAACACCTTCCAGCGGCGAAACGTGTCGTAGCCGCCCGTCTTGCGATTGATCGCAACACGCACGTCGAGCTCCTCGCCGTGCTTCTTGCGGGTCGCGGACGCCAGCGCCGCCTCGAGCGCATCGAAGATGATTTCCTTGTCGACACCCTTCTCGTTGGAAACGGCGTCCACCGCCATCAAAATTTCTTTGTTCATGTCCTTAGGCTCCTGGCTCACTCCGGCCGCAATCTTGCCTTCTGAATCCGCTCTAGGGGCAGCTCGTACGGCCGCCCGTCAACTTCCACCAAAATCGAGTCGATCCCGATCGATTTCAACGTTCCGACGAAGCGTCGCCGCCCATCGAGCGGCAGCTTCAACTCGGCGGCAATCCGCTCGCCCACGAACCGCTCGAAATGCGCGCGCTTGCGCAATATCCGATCGAATCCGGGCGAAGAAACTTCCAGCGTGTAATTGCCCTTGATCGGATCCTCGATCTCGAGCACCTCGCTCACCGCGTGACTCACCGCGGCGCAATCATCGACGGTCACGCTCGCATCCGGCTTAGGCCGGTCGATGAATATCCGCAGCACCCCGGCGCGCCCCGACTGCGCGAGCTCCAAGTCGACCAACTCGAAGCCCAAAGCCTCGATCGGCGGCTCCAGCAAGCGCATCAAGGCGTCACGCATCTTTCGACCCTTAAGGTCCTCGTCGCTTCGCCCACGACGCGGTCCTCCAAACAAAAAAGGGGACCATCGGCCCCCTATCCTCTATCTCTTCAATGAAAAAGCCCCTCCGAGGGGCCATTCAAGCGTTCGTACGAACGTTCCCGAAAGGAATCACCAGCTTCTGGTTCTTAGCTTGCCGGCATCCCCTGTCGAGGGCGGCGATTATAGGCGCATCGCCCTTGAGCGTAAACCCATATCGACGACTGGGGCCGCATCGCTGCGGCCCCAGTCTTAGCGCACTTCAGAAAGCGCTGTTACCAGCGCTTCGGGCCGCGGGAACCGCCGCCGCCACCACCGCCGCCGCCGCCGCCGCCGGTGCGCTCCTGCGCCTCGTTCACCTTCAGCACTCGCCCCTCGACATCGTGGCCATTCAAGGCCTGCATGGCACGAGCCGCATCCGCGCTCGCCATTTCAACGAAGCCGAACCCACGGGGCCGACCGGTGTCGCGATCGTTGATCAGCGCAACCGACTGGACAGGACCGTGCTTTTCGAACAAAGCACGCACCGCGGACTCGTCCATTGAGAACGGGAGATTGCCAACATACATTTTCGTCATTTAGAAACACCTAACTAAAAGAGAGACAAACGGCCAAGCATCCGCCATGAGCGGGCGCGAGGACCACCTGGATCGAAGAAAGCTGCTTTGATTGATTGTGGTCAAGATGACACCGCGCCGCGGCGGCAGTGACCAGAAACGGACCTAAGTAGTAATTCACGAGCCGGCACGGATACTACACGAAATCGCTGAGCCGTTCGACTATCGCGTGTTAGGGGAACCCCCTATATCATTGCTGCGTCGCACAAGGGGAGCTCCAGAGTGAAGGTGGCTCCGAGACCCTTTCCCGCGCTCTCCGCCCGGACGGTACCCGAGTGCAGTTCGGCGAGCTGCTTCGCCGTCGCCATGCCGAGCCCGAGACCGCCGTGACTGCGGGGGGCGGCGGCGCCCGGCCGGCCGAAAGGCTCGAAGATACCCGGCAAAAGCCCAGGGTCGATGCCCTTGCCTTGGTCGCTGACGACCAACCGAAAGGAGTCTCCGCTCCGCCCGGCAGCGAGCCGCACCGCCTTGCCCCGCTCCGAGAACTTGACGGCGTTGCTCAGAAGATTGCCGATGATCTGCTGCAGCCGGGCCGCATCCGCCGCGATGCGCAACGACTCAGCATCGAACGAAGCTTCCAGGGTGACCTCCGCGTCGCGCGCGGCCGCGGCGATTCCCTCCAGGGCGGCGCGCACCACAGGATACGGATCGATGGTCTCCATCACCAGGTGTCCCTGGCCCGCACTGACGGCCGCGTAGTCGAGCACGTCCGCGATCATCCGCGCCTGCAAGCGCGAGTTACGCTCGATCGCCTGCAGCCCCTGCGTGACCGGCTCGGGCAAGTCGCCCCGGCGGGTGAGAATGGTTGCCCAGCCGAGGATTGCGTTCAGGGGATTGCGCAGCTCGTGCGACAGCGTGGCGAGGAGCTCGAGATTTTCGCTCCCGCGGTGCTCGTTCATGCAGTTACGGTAATCAATCGCTGCGTGAACGGCAACGTCATTTGGCCGCGGCCGCTTCCGCCTGGTGCAACAAGGAGCTGCGCATCTGCGAGGCCTCGAGCCGCAACGGCCGGGCACGCAAGGGCGCGATCTCGGCCGCCGTGTACGGTTGAAAGCTCGCGGGCAGGTGCTCCTTGTCGAAACGCCACAGCATCCAGTTCATCACCTCCGCCAGATCCGCATCCGACAGCGGCGAGGTCGCGACCCCCGGAACCCGAATGAGATATTCGCGTCCACCCGGCACGAGAAGAAACTTCGCAACCGTGCCCGCGATACCGGGAGCGGTGGCGTCCGACCCCGAGCCGTCCAATCGGTGGCAACCCTGGCAATTCAAGGTCCAATTCTGCCAGGCGCGCTGAGCGTTCTCGACACCTGCCGGCGCCGAGGCGACGGACGCCGCGCCGGCACCGGAGTCTTGCACCGGCTGGGCGAGCGGCGCCTGGGCGGCGACGCAAGTGAGCGCCGCCGACACCGTCGCGGCGAGCCGCGCTTTGCTCAGCCAGGAGCCCGGCACTGCGATCGTCCTCCGCAGCGCTATTTTTTCTGGTCGAGCGCGACGCCCAAGATGAGCGCGACGGTGCAGGTATACGACTGGCTTTTGGTGCCGAAGCACCACGTCACCTCGTTGTTCGTCTGCGGCCGCACGATCGGCCGGTCGCCCAGGTTGTTCTGACAGGCGCAGCGTCCCCACGCGACCCCGCCGCAGCAATCGTTATACGAGATGATGTAATTGCGCTGATCCACGGGATTGCGGCAGGTGCCGATCCAGGTGATGGGCGACATCTCGGTGCCGGGAGGACAGGTGGTGACGCTGCCGCCGTAGCACGAGCACAATGACCCGTCGATCGCGCAGTAACGCCAATAATCGCACTTGGTCCGATCCCCCGGATCCTGGGGGTTGCCCGAGACCTGCGGAGCCTCTTCCCCCGAATTCGGATCGTTGGGGTTGGCGCCATCCGCCTCGGCGCCCTTCGCCACGGGCAACAACGGCAACGTCGCGGCGCCCGCCAGAAATCCGCCGAGAATGCTGAACACGCTACGCCGCGAGGTGCGGCTCGCGATACCGCGTAGCATCTTTTCCGTCAATCGATCGAGTTCATCCACGTCATTCTCCTAGAGAAGCGCGTTGCTTGTCGCGTTGTCCCAGAAATTGCTGAATGCTGGCAACGCCGCGCTCTTTCGCGACGAACAAGCTCTCAAGGTGTTCGCGCGTATTCACGAGGCCGGTCGCCGACAGCTTGCCCGCCTCGTCCACCAACACGGCGTAGGGCAGTTTGGCGACCCCGAAGCTGCGTCCGAGCTGCTCGGAGAGCACATAGGGAAATCTGCCGAGTCCCTTGTCTTTGACGAACTGCAGCTGTCGCTCGGCATCACCGTCGCTTGCCAGCACGATATCGAGCCAGGCGCGCTCCGCGCCCTGCGCCGAGCGCACCGCCGGCAAGAGCGACTCGCAGATGGCGCAGTCCGGCGATACGAACAGCACCAGCTGGCTGCGTCCGCCGCGCACGCCGCCGATGCGCACGGCCGCGCCATCGAGCGCGACCAAGCTCATCTCGGGCACCGGCTCGCCGAGCTTGAGCGGCTGGCGCAGCGCGAGCGCGCCGGCCGGCGCGATGCGCTGGTGCAGCACGCCGATCTGCCGTGCCAACGCCATGCACACCACCCCGAGGGCGAGCATCGCCGCCCAGAGCGCGATCTGCGAGGCGATCAGGAAGCTCACAGAACTGTACCGCGGCGCATCGGTTGAAGCGCCGCCAATTGATCGACTGCGCCGTAAAGCGCGAGCAGCGCACATGCCGCCAGCAGCTGTGACGGCACCCGGGGCGCAACCCCGTCCGCGCAGGCGATGAGCAGCAGCGCGGCTGCGAGCAGCACGGTGTTGCGCATGATCTCGAACATCCCGAGCCGTCGCGTGCCCGCGCCGAAGCTGCAGCCACAATCGACGGCACCGCGGTGTTGCGCCACGGCGCGCACGATCAGCGCGAGGTACAGACCGAGGATCGCCGTCGCAAGCGCTGCGCCCGCCCGCCGGTAATCAGGCAGGATGAGCAGTAGCCCGGCGAGGCCCTCGATCGTGCACGCAGCGACCGCAGCAGCGGATGCCAAGGAATGCGGCACGCCGGCAAAATTCTGGACCACCGTCCGCGTGCGTCCCCAGCCCAACGCCTTATGCGCCGCGGAGGCGAGCAGCAACACCGCCAGGAACGCGGCGAGCTGTGCGAGCAGCGCCCCGGCGACCTCGTGGGCGAGGCTCAATGCACCGGCTCCATCTGCATGCGGGTGTGAAATCCCGGCAGGCCCATACTGCGCAGCAGCGCCCCGCCCTGCGGGTCGTAAACATCGAGGCGCCCGCCCGCATGGATCAGCATCAGCGGGTCGGCGCCGTGCGTCAGTGCGATGGAGGACCCCGGACGCACCAGGCGCATCCGCCGCACCCGCGTTTTGGTCGCCGGATTGAAGACCCACACCTCGGTGGCCGGATCCTTGTGCGTTCCCTCCTGCGAGTCGGCCTGCATGAGCACATAGAGAAACTTCTTGTCGTCGCTTGCGATGAGCTGCCAACCGCTCGGCCGCCAGTTGGCGGCCTTCTCTTCGGCGCTCACCAGCGGCCAATCCGGCAGCACCTGCACGTCGTCGCTTTTCATGTCGATCGGCTGGATGCGGCCATGCAAGCTCGGAAAGTAGCGCACGCCGCCGAGACTTGCGCTCGCCGTAAACAACGGGTCCGCGTCGAGCTGATTGAAGGGCTTCGATTCACTGCGGCCGGCAACCGCGCCGCCGGCATCCAGCCGGATGTTGAGCAAAGTGCCGCTCGAGCACAGCGTCGAGAATCCTCGTTGCCCGGAGGGATAGATGAGCATGCATCCCGGAATCTCGATCTCGCCGAGCGGCTGGCGTTTCACCAGATCCACCACGGTGACCGAGGCCGCCGGCGTGAAATTGAAAACGAGCGCGAGGCGTTGATCGTCGGTGAACGCAAACATGCCCTCCATCGCCGTGATCAGCGCACGTTTGGCTCCCGGCAAGACGATCTCGCCCGCGACGTCCAGGGTCTGCGAGTCGTAAATCGTGATGAAATCGGTACGCGTGCCGCGCACTCCGCGCGACCATACGGTATCTGCGGTGTAGATCTCCGGACGCTTGTCCGAAATCAGGAGGGTCGTCGAATCGCGTGCCTGCAACTGCGCCTTGACCTCGCGGCTGTCGCTGCCGACGTTGCGAAGCTCGATACGATCACCCGCGTAATTCAAAAAGACCCAGCCGGTGGGATACTTCGCCGGAAGCTTCTCGACCCGCAGGGTTGGATCCGGCGGCAGCGGGTTGGGAAAGGTGGCGGCCGATGCCGCGGCGGCCGATGCCGCGGCGGCCGTTGCCGCGCTCACAGTGAACGCCGCACACATCAGCACGGGCAGCGCCCGCAAGGTGCTCATGTCATTCATCCCCTCGGTTTTTTCGTTGGCCGGCGTACGCCGGCCCGCACGGCAGAGTGTACGTCAATGGCGGCTGGCTGAATACTCGGCGCCGCGAAGAGGTATATTCCGGGCATGAATGCCTCGCAGATCTTCTTCTACGCCGCCCTCGCCGCAGCCTCCGTGGCCTTCATTGTGGGCGGCGTGCGCGCGGCGCCGCGAACGCCGGATCGACGCTGGCCGCGGCCCGACGAAATCGTCGTCGGATTCGTGACGGCCTTCTTCGATACCTTGGGCATCGGATCCTTCGCGCCGACCACGGCCATTTTCAAGTTGCGGCGCATGGTTCCGGACGAGCGCATCCCCGGCACCCTCAACGTCGGCCTGGCGGCCGCGGCCATCACTGAAGCCGTGATCTTCGTGGGAGCGATCGACGTCGAGCCGCACCTGCTCATCAGCATGATTCTGAGCGCCACGGTAGGCTCCTGGCTCGGCGCCGATGTGGTGGCACGGCTGTCGCGGCGCGCGATCCAGATCACCATGGGAATTGCGCTGCTCATCGCGGGCGCCGTGTTTACCGCCATCAATTTGCACGCCCTGCCCGGCGGCGGCACCGCCATGAGTCTGGTGGGTTGGAAGTTCCCGTTCGCAGTGGGCGTCAATTTTATCCTCGGTGCGCTGATGAGCGCGGGCATCGGCCTGTATGCGCCCTGCATGATCACGCTGGCGCTGCTCGGCATGCATCCCATCGCCGCGTTTCCGATCATGATGGGGGCCTGTGCGCTGCTGCAGCCTGTCGCCAGCTTGCGCTTCTTCCAGACCGGCAAGTTCGCCTGGGGCGCGTCGCTCGGTCTCACGTTCGGCGGCATAGTGGGGGTGTTGATCGCCGCTTTCATCGTCAAGTCGCTGCCGCTCGAGTGGTTGCGCTGGCTGGTCATCCTCGTGATCCTGTACGCCTCCTTCGCCATGATGCGTTCGGCGACGCAGAGCTCCCCGATTCCCGTCCCTGCAGGGTCGACCCCATGAGCATCACCCTGCGCCGCGCCGCGCGCGCCGACATTCCTCTGCTGATCGGCCTGATCGAGCGTTCCGCGCACGGCTTGAGCGCCGCGGATTACACCCAATCGCAGGTCGCGGGCGCGTTGCGCGGCGCGTTCGGCGTCGATACGCAACTGGTGGACGATGGGACTTATTTCGTGGCAGAGGAAGCCGGTGTCCTCGCCGGCTGCGGCGGCTGGAGCTTTCGCGCGACGCTCTTCGGGAGCGATTCGCGCACCGACCGCGATGCCTCGATGCTCGATCCGCGTACTCATGCCGCCAAGATTCGCGCATTTTTCGTGGAGCCCACTCATGCGCGGCGCGGCGTGGGATCTCTCCTGCTCGACCGCTGCGAGAGCGAAGCGCGCGAGCGGGGATTCTCGCGCGTCGAGCTGATGGCGACCCTGCCGGGCGTCAGGCTCTACGCGGCGCGCGGCTACGTCGGCACACAGCGCGTGAGCTACGATCTCGGCAACGACGAACATATCGATTTCGTGCCGATGAGCAAGGAGTTGCGCTGATCGGGTATGCTATCGCGCCTACCGGCCGCAGCAGAAATTCCCCGCGATGACACAAAAGATTCCCGCGACTCTCATTCCCGGAGACGGTATCGGACCCGAGATCGTCGACTGCGTCTTGGCGGCGCTCGATGCACTCGGTGCGCCGTTCGAGTGGGACCGGCAGATCGCGGGCCTTTCGGGTGTGAAAACGGAGGGAGATCCGCTTCCCACGCGCACCATCGCAAGCATCCGTCGCACGCATCTCGCGCTCAAAGGACCCTTGGAGACTCCCTCGGGCGGCGGCTATCGCTCCTCGAACGTGCGGCTGCGCGAAGAGTTCAAGCTGTACGCGAATCTGCGCCCGGCACGCACGCTCATCCCCGGCGGGCGGTTCGACAAAATAGACCTGGTGGTGGTGCGCGAGAATCTCGAGGGACTGTACATCGGGCACGAGCATTACATTCAGATCGGCGACGATCCGCACGCCGTCGCGATTGCAAGCGGCGTGAACACGCGCCAGGGCAGCCGCCGGCTGCTCGAGTTCGCGTTCGAGCACGCGATCGCGGCCGGCCGCAAGAAAGTCACGATCGTGCACAAGGCGAACATCATGAAGGCGCTCACCGGGATCTTCCTCGAGACCGGACAGGAGCTCTACGAGCAGAAGTACAAGGGCCGCTTCATCCTGGACACGGTCATCATCGACGCCTGCGCAATGAAGCTCGTGCTCAATCCCTGGCAGTTCGACGTGCTGGTGACCACCAACCTGTTCGGCGACATTCTGTCCGACCTGGTTGCCGGCTTGGTGGGCGGCCTCGGCATGACGCCGGGGGCGAACATCGGCGCGGACGCCGCCATCTTCGAGGCGGTCCACGGCTCGGCTCCCGATATTGCCGGCAAGGGCGTCGCCAATCCGACGGCGTTGCTGCTCGCCGCGGCGATGATGCTCGATCACTGCAAATTGCCGAGGATGGCTGAGCGGCTGCGCACCTCGATCAACCAGACGCTGAACGCGGACGGAGTGCGCACGGGCGATCTCGGCGGCAATGCGACGACGGCGCAGTTCACCACGGCGTTGCTCGAGCGCATCGCGCATGCCTGATCGAAGTCGAGCTTCGTCCTGCGCGCATGCCGTCGATAATCTCGATCCAGAACGTCAGTAAGCTCTACGCCTCGGGCGTGCGCGCGCTCGAGCCGATCGACCTCGAGATTCGCAAGGGCGAGATCTTCGCCCTTCTCGGTCCGAACGGCGCGGGCAAGACCACGCTGATCAACATCATCTGCGGCATCGTCACGGCGAGCGGCGGGCACATCACAGCGGACGGCCACGACATCGTGCACGACTACCGCGCGGCGCGAACGAAGATCGGACTCGTGCCGCAGGAGTTGACCACCGATTCCTTCGAGACCGTATGGGCGACGGTGAGCTTCAGCCGCGGGCTCTTCGGCCGCGCACCCAATGCCGCCTATCTCACCGGCTTGCTGCGCGATCTGTCGTTGAGCGCGAAGCGCGACAGCCGCATCATGGATCTGTCCGGCGGCATGAAGCGCCGCGTGATGATCGCGAAGGCCCTGTCCCACGAGCCCGACATTCTGTTTCTCGACGAGCCGACGGCCGGCGTGGACGTCGAGCTGCGGCGCGATATGTGGAATCTCGTGCGCGGCCTGCGCGAGCGCGGCGTGACGATCATCCTGACCACTCACTACATCGAGGAAGCCGAGGAGATGGCTGACCGCGTCGGGGTGATCAACAAAGGCTCGCTGGTCCTGGTCGAGGACAAGGCGGCGCTGATGCACAAGTTCGGCAAGAAGCAGCTCACCTTGCATTTGCAATCGCCGCTCGCGCAGATACCCGCCGAGCTCGCGCCGTGGCGCCTGGAGCTCAAGGATCAGGGTCTGGGGCTCGAGTGCACCTTCGACGGCGGCAGCGATGCCGGCATCCCGCTGCTCCTGCACAAGATGAGCGAGCTGTCGATCCCGATCAAGGATCTCGAAACCCATCAGAGCTCCCTCGAGGACATTTTCGTGAGCCTGGTGAGCGAGCGTGCACCGCGGGTGGGCACATGAGTCCGGCTCGATTCGAGTTCAACCGTCACGGCGTCTGGGCCATCTACAAGTTCGAGATCGCCCGCGCCCTGCGCACCCTGGTGCAAAGCCTGGTGACTCCGGTCATCACGACCTCGCTCTACTTCGTGGTGTTCGGTGCGGCGATCGGATCGCGCATGACCGCGGTGAGCGGCGTGAGCTACGGCGCGTTCATCGTCCCGGGCCTCATCATGCTTGCCCTGTTCACCGAGAGCCTGTCGAACGCCTCCTTCGGGATATTCTTTCCGAAGTTCACCGGCACCATCTACGAAGTGCTGTCGGCGCCTATCTCCTACGTCGAGATCGTGATTGCCTACGTCGGCGCCGCCGCCTCCAAATCCGTCGCGCTCGGCATCGTCATTCTGGTGACGGCCTCGCTGTTCGTGCCGATCAGGATCGCGCACCCGGTGCTGATGGCGGGCTTTTTGGTATTCACGGCCGTCAATTTCAGCTTGTTCGGCTTCGTGCTCGGCCTCTGGGCCAAGGGCTGGGAGCAACTGCAGCTCATCCCGACGCTCGTCGTCACCCCGCTCACCTTCCTCGGGGGCGCGTTCTACTCGATCGGCATGCTACCGCCGGCGTGGCGCGCATTCAGCCTGTTCAATCCCGTCGTCTACCTGATCAGCGGCTTTCGATGGTGCTTTTACGGGACGGCCGATGTGAACATTTATCTGAGCTTCGGCATGACGGCGGGGTTTTTCGTCGCCTGTCTCGTGGTGATCGGCTGGATATTCAAGACCGGCTACCGCCTGAAGAACTGAGCGCCCTCGCCGGCTTCGGGGGGTCGAACGGTCGCGGGGGAAGAGTAACGAGCCTGGGCGGTACTTGTGTTATTGCTGGGAGTGCTTGCGTTATTTAACGATCACGTTAACATTATCGCTCAGGGTGAACATTACGCCCCCCGACACAAAGGAGTTCCCCCATGAAGCCAACACCGGCGGGCTGGCCCCGCTTTTCGAGCGCAATCGTCTACCGTGACGCCGCGGCAGCCATCGACTGGCTTTGCGGCGCGTTCGGTTTCGAGATTCGCATCAAGGTCGAAGGCGCGAACGGCCGCATCGAGCATTGCGAGCTCGAATACGGCGACGGGGTCGTCATGATTGCGCAGGAATCCCCGGACGCCACACGCCCTTGGAAGCGATCGTTGCGCAGCCCTGGCTCGCTCGAGGGCGCGAACACGCAGAGTCTCATGTTCTACGTGGACGATGCTGATGGCCATTGCGCCCACGCCCGCTCGCGCGGCGCCCGCATCGTCGAGGAGCCCACCACTCACGACTACGGAGCAGAGCATTGGGCGGACCGAAGCTACGGCGCGCTCGATCCGGAGGGGCACGTCTGGTGGGTGGCGCAGCGATTGCGCACCGCACAGAGCGGCTGAAAAGTCGAAAAATGAACCGTTTGGGCACCTGGGATCTCGACGCCTGTTTCGCCGCGCTCTCGGACGGAACCCGCCGCGACATCATTCGCTCGCTGCTGCACAAGCCGACGCGTGCCGGGGAGCTGGCCCGGTACATAGCCGTGAGCCCGCAGGCGCTCAGCCGGCACCTACGCGTGCTGCGCAAGGTCGGGCTGGTCGTCGAGCAAGGGCTGGACGAAGACGCCCGAGTACGCATTTACAGTGTCCGCCCGATTGCCTTGGAGCCGGTGCAGGAGTGGCTCTGGCAAGTCCAGGATCTTTGGCAACGGCAAATGCAGTCTTTCAAGACCTACGCCGAGAACACTCACCGAGGTCGCCGCACGCGATCATGACCGATGATGCCGCGCGCGTGAGCGTCTCGGTGGCCGTGCCGCCGGCAGAGGCCTTCGAAATATTCACCAACGACATCGACCGCTGGTGGCGCCGGGGCTTGAAATTCCGCCACGCCGGGCGGCACAGCGGCTTCATCCGCCTGGAGCCGGGCATCGGCGGCCGATTGTTCGAGTCCATCGACGGCGATGCGGAACCGTATGTCTTCGAGGTCGGCCGTGTGATCGCGTGGGACCCGCCGCACTTGCTCGCCTTCACCTGGCGCAACGCCAATTTCGCGCCCCACGAGAGCACTTCCGTTGAGGTCCGCTTCGCGCAAAGCGGACGGGGCACGCTCGTCAGCGTGACGCACCGTGGCTGGTCGAGCTTGCGGCCGGATCATCCGGCGCGGCACGGACGCGAAGGCGCGGACTTTTATCGCATGATCGGCCTTTGGTGGGGCGATCAGATGAGCTCACTGCGCGAGCATACGCACTCGATCCGCTAGTCGCTTCGGCGCCCCGCCCTTTCGCCCTGCTATATTGCTGCACATGCGGTTCGCTCATCTATTGTCGTATCGGCATTGGCAGGCGCGCCTCCTGATGTGGGGCGCAGCCGGTGCGGTCGGCGCAGCTGCGGTTGCCTTCGCCAAGATTGCGGATATTGCGCAATGGGGTCTGAAGCGCGTCCTCGGACTTGCCCCCTGGGCGCCGTGGATGCTCGCGCCGGTAGGATTTTTCGTCATCGCGTGGCTCACACGCCGTTATTTCCGCGGCGCCGAGGGAAGCGGGATTCCCCAGACGATATTCGCCATTCGTCCTGACTCGGGCGAACTCGGTCAGATGTTCCTCCGGCCCAAAGTGGTGATCGGCCGCGTGCTGCTGGCGGGCGCCGCTCTGTTCTGCGGCGGCTCGATCGGCCGCGAAGGTCCGACCGTGCACGTCGGTGCCGTGATCGTGAACGGTGTGGGGCGGTTGATGCCGGGCAGGCGATTCCCGGGGCAGCGGCACGCACTGGTGCTCGCGGGCGGTGCCGCCGGCGTCGCTGCCGCCTTCAACACGCCGCTCGCGGGGATCGTATTCGCCATCGAGGAGCTGTCGCGCTCGTTCGAGGAGCGCGCGAGCGGCACGACACTCACCACCGTGATCCTCGCGGGCGTGGTGGCGATCGCGCTCGTGGGCGACTACACCTACTTCGGCCAACCGCAAGTGAGCTCGCTCGCCTCCAAAGTCACTCCCGCGGTCCTGGTTGTGGCCGCGGCTTGCGGTCTGGGCGGTGGACTGTTCAGCCTGCTCACCCTGAAAAGCACACAGTGGCTGCCGGGCGGCCTGCAGCGCTTGCGCAGAGAGCGCCCTGCCCTGTTCGCCGGGTGCTGCGGGCTGTTGGTCGCGGCCCTCGGGGCTTTGTCCGGATCGCTGACCTACGGCACCGGCTACGACGAGGCGCGTTTGATCCTCGAGAACAACGCGCACTTGCCCTGGATATACGGTCCGGCGCGGGCACTCGCGACGCTCCTCTCTTACTTGAGCGGCATTCCCGCGGGCCTTCTGGCACCCTCGCTGTCGGTGGGCGCGGGCCTGGGACAGGTGCTCGCGGATCAACTGGGACAGCCCTCGGTCGTGCCCTTCGCCATTTTGGGAATGTGTGGATTCCTCGCCGGCGTGACCCAAGCGCCGGTCACCTCGTTCGTCATCGTGATGGAAATGACCTCGCAGCACGCCATGGTGCTGCCTCTCATGCTGACCGCGGCGGTCGCCACTGCCGTCTCGAAGATGGTCTCGAAACCGCTCTATCAGACGCTTGCCGACCGCTATGCGGTAGTTCCCGAGCCCGTCGTCCTGCGCGAGCCCGAAGTCGCGCCTCCTTCCTCTTGACCGGCGGTAGTCGCGATGTCACAACATCGCGCATGAGCGAGAAAGAAGGGCCGCTGGATGCGGAGCTGCCGGCATCGGCGAAGGAAAATCTCGAGCTCCTGGAGAAGTTCGACGAACGCCAATCGGAGGCCTCGCGGCTGCAGCGCGCGATCGAGCGCGTCAGCGCGTTCTTCGGCAGTCCGTCCTATTTTCTCTTCAGCGTCGTGTTCATCGTCGTCTGGATAGCGCTCAACATCTGGGGGGCGCACTCGGGATGGCGTCACGTCGATGAACCGCCATTCCCCCTGCTGCAGGGTCTCGTGAGCTCCAACGCGCTGCTGCTGACCATTGCGGTGCTCATCCGTCAAAATCGCATGGCGCAGATTGCCGAGCATCGCTCGCACCTCGATTTGCAGATCAACCTGTTGACGGAGCAGAAGGTCACGAAAGTTCTCGAGCTCGTCGACAACGCCATGCGCGAAATCAAAAATATCCGCGGCGCATCCGCGGAAATGCCACGCCAACAAATGGAAGAGATGACCAAACCCGCCGATCCGCACGCCCTTCTCGACGCCATCAAGCAAAAGCAAAGCTAGCGCGGTCGCCGCGCCCGCGCGCAAATCCGCTGCGCGCGACTAGTATTCGAACTGGTAGGACAGTCCCACGCTGCTGCCCGGGTCGTTCTGTGGTGTCGTGCCCTGCACCGCCGTGCCGTTGCCCAGGCGGGTTTGGAGCTTCAAGTGCTTGGTGAGGTCCACGTCCACTTCCACCTGGCTTTGGCCCGTCGTGCTCTGCTTGCCTTCGACATAGATGCGTTTGGTCACATAGCGGCCGGCCTGCACGGCGGCGCCCGTGTTTTCGGTGGCGCCCGTTGCGGTGGTGGTCGTGCCTTGCGCCACCGACAATCGATCCAATCCCAGGGTTTTCTGCAGCCGCACGAGCGGATTGGAGCTGCTGCTTCCGCCGATGCCGGCAAGCGTCGCGAGCGCATAACTCACCTGGGCGAGCTGCAGGGCGGTGAGCTGCGCGGCGGGCTCGCCGAAGAGGAGCAGGGCCATCATTTCGTCCTGACTCTGACCACCGGCACTCGTGAGCTCGATCTTGGGTGAGTCGGCGTATCCGGTGATGTGCAACGAGACATCGGTACCCGCCTGCACGCCCGGCGACGAATTCAGCACGACCGTTCTCGCCGTAAAGTCCAGCGTCGGATCGATACCCTTCTTCAGGCCGGTGCCGTCGAAGCTCACGTTCGAGCTCTTGTCAAAGGTCAGCTGGGTGCTGCCGATGGTGAAAGTCCCGCGCACCAGAGTGAGACGACCGGATATCACCGGCGTGTCCGCGGTGCCGCCGATATGCAACCCGTCTCCGCCGAGCTCCGCATCGAGACCGCGGCCCTGGACCAGCACTTCGCGCCGAGCGTTGATGGAGATATCGAGGTCGATCACCAGCTGCTTGTCCGCAACCTGCACGACTTGGCCGCGGCGGCGCACGTCGAGCACGGCCACGTTCGGCGGCAACGAGTCGGGAATGCCGATCACCGCCCGGTTTACGCGAATTTTGCCGGCCACGGCCAAGCGCTCACGCGCTTTACCCGTGACATGAATGTCAGCGTTCAAATTCGCGGTGAGAATGTTGCTGGCGATCGGCTGTGCGTCGACGGCGGTCAAAGTGAGGTCGACCGGGATTCCGGGCTCCAGTATTCCGACGTTACCGCCCATACTGATGGTGCCGGACGCGGCACTCGCCTTGAAGCTCTTGATCTGCAGCGTGCCCTGATTTCCAGCGATTTCGGCGGTGATATTGGTCAAGTTCACCCCGCGCACGTAATCGCGGAAAGTCCCCTTGGCCAGCGTGATGGAGCCGTGGATGCGGGGGTCAGCGAGAGTGCCGGCTACGTTCGCGTCGATCGCAAGCTCACCGCTCGCGTGCAGCCCGCGCGCCTCGAGCAGTGCATTCGCATTGCCCACGTCCATTTTGCCTTCCGCCTTGACGTCGTAAACGCCCGCCGGAACGAGCGGCACATCGCCTATGACGCTGAGCAACGGGTTCTTGCCGGCGTCGAGCTTGATGTCGATGGCGGCGGAAGTGCCTTTGAGGTCTGCGCCGGCAGCGAGATCTATAGCAGGAAGCCCGACGGCCTCGTCGGCCGCCGAGCGAATACCACGCGCGACCAGTTGCACGTGACCGATGGGTGCCGCCAGCGTGCCGCGCAGATGCGCACTGCCCTCGATGGTTCCCTCCGAAACAGCATCGGGAACAAATACATTGATGAGCTTCGGATCGACATGACTGAGCGCAGCCTGCAGATCGAGGTCAGGCGAGAGCTCGCCGTGAATCTCGAGAACGGCGCTCTGCGCGCCGAGACGAAGGTCATCGATGCGCAGCACGGGCGCGTAGGTCATCTTCGCGGGCGCGAGCAGTCGGAATTGCTGACCGCGATAATCCGCGACCGCGTGCAGCACGCGCACATTGTCACCCGCGAGATCGACCGCGGCGTCGGCCGCGAGCGTCGCGGGGAAGCCGTTGAGGTCCGGTGCTTTGACGTCGAGCTTCGCGGCCACCGCATCGGTCGAGCCCTCGCCCGACACGTGCACCGTACCGGCGAACCCGCTGAACACCAGATTCTCTGCGTCGAGCTCGAACCGGGCGTGCGTGCTGCCGCCCTGCGGTATGAACTGCGCACTGCCCTCGAGCTTGCCGCGAATGTCCCGGCCGATGAGATGATCGAGGTCGCCGAGCTCCCCGACGCTCAAGCGGACTTGTCCGCGGCTGTCCGCGAACGTCGATTCCATGGACCATTCGCCATCGAGCTTCGCGCTTTTCCATGCGCCGCGCTCGATCTTGGCACGCAACCCACTGCGTCCGGCTCGCGCAAGCGTGGCGGCGATATCGAGCGGCGAGCCATCGAGGCTGCCGCTCGCCGTGATGCTCGCGCTCGGCGCATTCGGTAATCCCCGTGCGTGCAGCTCCGCCGTCACCCCGCCCGGCGTCGAGCCGCGCACGGACAGCGTGCTCTTCAGCGTGGCATCGGTCGAGAGTGCCGTGGCGGGGCCGCTCACCCGGCCGGATGCTTGCAAGGTCCCCCCGAGCGAGCTCGCGACGATGCCGAGATCCGCGACATCGAGGGTGAAGCGGGCATCGAGCGACTTGAGTACCGCGGCGAGGCCCCTGGGGGCCCCATTCGGCGCGGCTGGAACGGGAGCCGGACGCTCCGCGTTGCCGCTCGCGCTCAAGCCCCATTTATTTCCGGCCAGCTTCAGGCGCTCGACCATGAAAGTGGTGTCGGAAAGAGAGCCCGATATCCCGAGGGCGACGCGATTGCCCACCATGCCCGTCCAGCTGGGCCCTCCACCGGCGAGCCCCGCGTCGGCATCGAGGTTGAAGCCCATATCCGATTCGCGCCGCTCGATCCGGCCCTTCACCGTGGCATCGCCGTTCAGCGCTTCGCCCGCCAGGGCCGCGAAAGGCGCGATGCTCGGCAGCCTGAGCACGAACGCAACGTTCTGCCGACCCGCGGTAACCGCATTCGCGTTCAGCGAGAACAGCCGGTGGGTGACGGCCAGCGTGAGCGGCCGCGTCGGGTCCTTGATCCGCATGGAGGCGTCGATTTTCAGCGGGTCTTTCTCGAGAAGGGCGGGTTGCGAGCCGGGAATGCGCAGGCCCTGCACCACTCCCTTGAGCGCAACGTCGCCACCCACGGCATTGAGCTCGGCATGCAGGTTCGCGATCGTGCTCCCCGCAGGCAGGACCAGCCGCTCGATGTCCAAGCGGGCATCTGCCGTGGGATTCGTGTAGACGCCCTTCCAGTGCCCGTCGAGCGCCAACTTCTGCCACTTGAGGTCCGCCCGCGGGCTCACCTGCGGCGCGGTGACAGAGTAGTCGAGGGTCATCGATCCGGTGCTCAAGTCGAGGCTGCCCCGCACTTGGGCTTTCAGCTCTCCGGCGTCGAGCTCGAGATCGATCTGCTCGGCATTGTGCGGTCCGGCGATGTTGACATGGGCAGACAGCGCGCCGAGGCCCGGCACTTGGAGAATGTTCTCGAGAGGGCCGCTCGCCGGCTCATGCGCGGTCAGCGTGCCCTCCATGCGCTTGGGATCGAAGCGCAAGTTGAGCGTGTAGTCGCCGCTTTCGTCGCGGTCGATGCGATGCGCCTGTACGTCGACACGGGCATCCTCGAGCGAAATCATCCGCCCGCTGCCTGCGATCGACAGGGTCGCCGGTCGGCCGGCGAGCGCCGCCCCGAGTTGCACCACGTCGATGGAGAACCGGTCGATGTCGACGTGCGGGACGGTCGGCTTGCCCGTGCTGGGTGTGCCCGAGGGCAAGGGCGTGCGTTCCATGTCGAGGCGCGCGACCGTGAGGCTCCTCGCCCGGATGCGCCTCTCTAGGAGTGCGGATGGCGACCAGCGCAGCACGATGTGCTCGGCCGTGAGCCATACCCCGCCCCGATCGATGAGCTCGAGCCGATCAAGGGTGAGGTCGGACGGAAAGCTGCCGCCGAGTCCGGTGAGCTTCACGGTGCCGTCGGTGAGCCGATAGGTGAGCCGCTCGATCATTGCGCGCCCGGAACCCGTGTTACCGGCCACCAACACGGCAACGACCAAGAGCGCGATCAGCGCGCCGAGCAAGCCCGCGATCCAAGCCGATATTCGCAACGAGCGGCGCATCAGAAGGCCTGCCCCAGTCCCACATAAATTTGAAACGCCTGCGGATCGCTATCGTAGCGTTTCAGCGGGACGGCGATATCCAGCCGGATCGGTCCGATCGCCGTGTAGTAGCGCACGCCCGTGCCGACGCCCACGAACAGATTCGTAGGCGAGAACGTCAGGCTGGGGCCGACATGTCCGCCGTCGACAAAAAAGGCGGCGCCCCAATTCTGGGCGATGCGCTGGCGAAACTCGACCGTTCCGGCGCTGAGGGTGGTCGACCCGATGGGATACGTGGTGTAGCCGATGACGGTCGGAGTGGACCCCGGCATGGGCGGACTACACGGCGGCGACCCTTTCGTCGGGGTCGGCAGACAAGAGAGGAGAGGAAAGTAGGGTCCCACCGATTGATACGGGTAGCCGCGGATGCTCGAGCTGCCGCCTCCATAGAAGCGCTGATCCGGGGGCAAGCCGGTGTCGTTCGCGCCCTCGGCCGAGCCGAGCAAGGCGCGGGCGGCGAGTACGCTTCGGCCCGGAACGGTAGGCAGCAGGTGATCGAGATCGAAATACGTTGCCGCCTTGATGGTGGTGATGAGGAACGTGGCCTGCGAGTGGCCCAGCGCATGGGTCGGAACCACGGTCACCGAACCGCGCATGCCATGCGTCGGATCGTCGAGCGGCGAGGCGAGATCGGTGGAATCGTAGCTCACGACGAGCGGCAGACCGAGCAGCGTGTAATCGAACGTCATCCGATCGGCCGTATCCGTGGTGGTGGTCGTGGTCGTATCGGTAGAATTGTCATCTGTCGTAGTCTGGGTCTGGGTCACACTGACGATCTGATTGATGTGCTCCTCCGTCGCCGCCACGCCCGCGCTCACGGTCCAGAGGCTGTTGATCTTGCGCGTGAGCGTCACGCCGGTCTTGATGGCCGTCTGATCGTAGGCGATCAGATCCTGCTTGAGCGCTTCCACCGCGAATTGCAGGAACTGATCTCGATGCCCAAAATCCGGCAGGATGTACTTGATCGGCACGTCGTAGCCGAGGCCGTTGGTCGCGCTGCCGCCCAGACCGGTGATCGAGGGGCTGATGGTGAACTGCTCAGCATTGCCGAAGACGTTGCGGTTACCCCAGCTGATGGTACCGCTGCCACCGAGATCGGTCGAATAGGCTGCCGACACGCTGAAGGTATGACGCGGCCGCTCACGCATTTGGAAAGTGATGGGCACGCCGCCGGTCGAATCCACTGCGGTGCCGACCTTGACGCTCACCGAGGCGAACACGCCGAGGGTGGGGCTCAACAGGTCCGCTCGCGCGCGCTCCACCGCACTCGCACGGAACAGCTCGCCGGTGTGCAGGAGCAGGCGGCGGCGCACAAGACTCTCCTGCACGCGCTTCAGGCCCGTGAAGTGAATCTCGCCGATGTTGACGCGCGGGCCTGCCTCGACATGAAAGGTCACATCTAGGAGCGGCTGCGTCTTGTCCTCGTAGGCGACGGGGGGATCGACTTTCGCGAACGCATAACCCTGTTCCTCGAGCGCCGCCAGCAGGTGCGCCCCCGCGGCGAGCACCGTATCGGCCACCGCCGCTTCGCCGGTCTTCAGCGTGAACGCCCCCTGTACCGACGCCGGCAATTCACCGTCGATTGCAATATTGCGCAGGTGATACAGCACTCCAAGGTTGAAGGTGATTTGCACATGGGCGTCTTGCTTCTTCGGCAGGGCGTTGAGGTGGTCCGCGAGGCCTGGATCGTTCAGCGCCATGCCGTCGATTTTGATAGTGATCTTCGACTCGTAGTATCCGTAGCTCTCGACCACGGTCTTCAGCCGTTCGATATCAGAGCGCGCCCGCGCGATCAACGCGTAGGGGCTCACCGGCGCCGAGCTGCGCAGTGTGATGAGATCCGAGGTAGCGCGCAGCGTGCCGTCCATCGAGCCGTCGCCCGCCGAGAAGTGATCGACCTTGTACGAGACGGGATCCGCCGCCCACACGGGCGCGGCGACGGCCGTCAGCAGGGCGATGAGACCGCAAATTCTCGGAAACGTAAAGCGCATGAGGGGGTGGCTGCGGTAGAGTCGAGTCCTACGCCAAAAGGGACGAAAATCTTAGAGTGTTCCGGGGCACGCAAGTGCTACCGTTGTAGATCATATTCATAAGGTGACCATCCGCGCGTGTCCTCCGTCATCGTCTGTCATGCCTGCGACCTTGCACATCGTCTGGATTCTCTCGCAGGCACCGCCCGCGTGCGCTGCATTCGATGCCGGGCCGAGCTCTATCGTACCAACGACCGGACCCCCGACACCGCAATTGCGCTCGCGGTGAGCGCGCTCGCGCTGTTCATCCTCGCGAACGTCTATCCCTTGGTCGCCATGACGGTGAGCGGCAGCACGCGGATGACCACGTTGATCGGGGCGGCCGAGGCATTCTACGAGCAGGGTTACGGCGTGCTTGCGGTATTGGTGGCATTCACCGCGATCCTCGTGCCCGCGATACAGGTGTTGACCCTTCTATATGTGCTCGTATCCTTGCGGCTCGGCCGCGTCGTCCGGGGACAGAACCTGCTGTTTCGCCTGCTCACCGCCCTGCGCCCGTGGGGCCTGACCGAAGTGTTCATGCTCGGGGCCGTGGTCGCGCTCGTGAAACTCTCGGCGCAAGCCGAGGTCTCGCCGGGAGTCTCGCTGGTCGCCTACGGGCTGCTCATGATCTCGATCGCTGCGCTCACCAGCGCGACGCCGAGCGAGCAATACTGGCTCTGGGTCAAAGCGCAGCGGCACCGCGGAGCTCCGTCGTGACGACTTCCGACGCAGCGGCCCCCCGCGCAGTGGCGCTCGCCACGGGACGGAGCCTCGGGCTCCTGGTATGCACGCGCTGTCGGGCGACCGTACGCGCGATCGGCGAGAAGCAATCGCTATGTCCGCGCTGCGAGGCACAGCTGTTCGTGCGCCGCCCGCACAGTCTCAGCACCACCGCCGCGTTGGTGATCACCGCCGCGGTGCTGTACATTCCGGCCAACTTGCTACCCGTGATGAGCACGCATGAGATCCTCAGCGACGACGACGACACCATCTTGAGCGGCGTCATTTCGCTCGCGCATCAGGGATCGTGGCCCATCGCGCTGCTCGTTTTTTTCGCGAGCATCGTGGTGCCGTTGCTCAAACTGGTTGCGCTCGGCGATATCCTGTTCGCCATCTGGCGCCGCCGCGTGCGCAATCCCCGGCAGCGTAGCCGGCTGTTCCGTATGGTGGAGTTCGTCGGGCGATGGTCCATGCTCGACGTGTTCGCGCTGTCTTTGCTCGCGAGCCTCGTGCAGATTCAATCCCTCGCCCTGGTGCAGGTTCGCCCGGGCGCATTTGCGTTCGCGGCGGTGGTAGTGCTCACCATGCTGGCCGCTCAGTCCTTCGATGAGCGGCTGCTGTGGGATGCGGCGACACATGGCTGACCCGCGCCCCCCTCCTCCCATCGATGAGCTGCCCGAGGCGCTGCCGGATCGTCGCCACCGGGTGCGCCTGCCCTTTGTGTGGATCCTGCCCGCGATCGTGATCGTTGCCGGCGCATTCGTGGCCGTGCACGAAAAATTGGCCGAAGGCGTCCCCATCGAGATCACCTTTCACACCGCCGACGATCTGGAGCCGAACAAGACCAAGATCAGCTACAAAGCGGTGGAGATCGGCCAGATCAAGGGTATCCACGTCTCCAAGGATCGCAAGGACGTGGTCGTCGAGGCGCGGATTCATCGCGACGCGCGCGATTATCTGGTGCAGGACACGCGTTTCTGGGTGGTCCGTCCCCGCGTCACAGGTTCCGACATCTCGGGCCTGGGGACCTTGGTCTCAGGCGCTTACATCAGCGTCGATGTGGGCCATTCATCCGTCCCGGCGCAGAACTTCACCGGCCTCGAGGTGCCCCCGATCGTGACCTCGGGACTGCCGGGACGCGAGTACGTGCTGCATGCCAAAGATATCGGCTCCCTCAGCATCGGCTCCGCTGTGTTCTACAGGCACATTGCCGCGGGCCAGGTGGTTGCCTATTCGCTGGATCCGAACGGCGACAGCGTGACCATCAAGGTGTTCATCAACTCGCCCTATGACCAGTTCGTCACCCACGACACCCGTTTCTGGCAGGCGAGCGGCATCGACATGAGCATCGATTCGGAGGGCGTCAAGCTGCATACCGAATCGCTCGCCTCGATTCTACAGGGCGGCGTCGCCTTCCAACCGATCAAGGGCGCGCCACCAGCGCCGCAATCGCCCGTGGACTCGAGCTTCGCGCTCTATTCGGACAGGGAGCGTGCCATGCGCGAGCCGGATACCGTGGCGCAAACCTTCGTGATGTATTTCCAGGGCTCGCTGCGCGGACTTACCGTCGGCGCGCCGGTCGACTTGAGCGGCATCAACATCGGCGAGGTCAAGCACCTGTCCGTCGAGTACGACCGGGACGCGGGCGTGCTGCGTTTTCCGGTGGAAGTGGACATCTTCCCGCAGCGCATACGCGGCCGCCCCCGCACGGATCGCGGGACGGGCAGCGCCGATGACTCCGATATCGGCGGCCATGCCATGATTGACAGCATGGTGGCGCACGGCATGCGTGCCGAGCTCAAGACGGGGAGCCTCCTCACAGGCCAAAAATTCGTCTCCGTGGAAGTGGAGAAACGGCCCGCGGCCGATCGAGTCGATTGGAGCGAGCACCCGCCGATCTTTCCCACCGCCGCGGGGGGACTGGACGAGATTCAGGACTCGGTCGGCAGCATCGCCAAAAAGCTCGACAAGGTGCCCTTCGACCAATTGTCGACCCGTCTGATGGCGACCCTGGCGGCGCTTCAGGACACGCTGAAGAGCACGGATCAAGTGCTGCATCAGGTCAACGGCACCATCGCCCCGCAAGTCACCGCCACCTTGAAGGAGGCAGAGGACGCCATGAAGAATGCCAAAGAGGCTCTCTCTTCGGAGGCGCCGCTGCAGAACGATCTCGGCTCGACGCTGCTCGAGCTGTCGCACGCGGCGCGCTCGGTGAGCGCGCTCGCGGACTACCTCGAGCGTCACCCCGAAGCGCTGATCCGGGGTAAACCGGCGGATCCCAAGTGACTACTCTTTGCACACGGCGTCTGTCTGCGGCTTGCCTGGTTGGCGCCGCGATCCTCGCAGGTTGCGCGGGACAGCGGGATCATTTCTACGCCCTCACGACCTTGCCCGAGAACGCACCCGCTGCGACGGCGGCCTTCACGACGCACGTGATGCTCACGATCTCGCTGCCGCCGACGGTGGACCGGCGCCAAATGGTGATCGCCACGTCGGCCGACCAGCTGCTCGTGCTCGAGCACGAACGTTGGGTCGCGCCACTCTCCGATCTCGTGGCACAGACGCTCGGGCGCGATCTCGAACAACGGCGTGCCGACGTGCTCGTCGCGGATCGCGGTTTCGATCAGCCGAGCCTCATACCGGTGAAGATCCGGGTCGATATCGTGCGCATGAGCGTGCGCGCGGGCGGCCAGGCGACGCTGGAGACGCACTGGCGCATCGTCGATGCGCGCCGCAATACCGACGAGGTCGGCGGGGAAACCTTCGAGTCTCCCGTGTCGGGCGCAGATTACGCCGCTGTAGCCCGCGCGTTCAGCATCGATGTCAGCTCGCTGGCCGAGCGGTTGGCCGTGAAGATCCCGGCATCCTGAAGACCAAAATCCCGGGCCATCCTGGCGCGCAAGCGTAGCGCCTCCTCGAGGCACCCGCTGTTGATCACCGCCAATCGAAATCCCCCCGGCGGCATGACGTGAGCATTCTGCGGCCGGTCCGAGAAGAAGGTGATCTGCACGCTGCTCACCGCGGGCGCCGCGCGATACGACGCGAGCTGCTGTTGGCTCGGATAGGAATAAGAGCGCCCGTGGGGACCGAACAGGACGACGCTGTACCCCTCGGTGCGCCGCCCATCGGCGAATTCCCAGCGCCCTTCGCCGTACAGGCGCACCACCGCGTCCAGCCATTGCCGGCCATATAGATCCGGCCATTGATCTGCGAAGCGCAGGTGCGCTTCGATGATGCGCCCGCCGATGGTCTCAATGTTCAGCATGCCGGTGTAGTCGGAAAGATTGGTGCGAATCCAGGCGCGGCAATAGCGCTCGAGACGGCGGCGCTGCCGCGCCTCGATGATCCAGTAATCGAACGTGCCCCCGACTCCCGGGATGCCCCGCGTATGCCGACACCACGCCGTCTCGCCCTGCACTACCGCCCAGTCGCTGCTGATGTGATCGCCCGTCAAGAGCTTCATCCAAAAATCGCCCGGCCGGCAATTCTCGAGAAACCCGCGCTCGGTTTCGAGAACACTCGTTCCCGCTCCCATTCCTTTCAAGTTGGTGACCGGCTTGCAGAAGACCGGATAGCGCGGCGGCGCGGAATCGTGCAAGCCGCACTCCAGACCTTGCGACTGCGCGACGCGCAGACGGTTGTAAATCCAGCGGTGGTGCGGATTGAACTTGTAGCCGTCCATATCGTCGGTAGGTATGTGCACATCGGCAGGACAGTCGACGTCGGTGAAATACTGCTCTCGCCAGGGATCGCATTCGTAGATGGGCATCGTGGCAGCAGCGTATGATGGCTGGGTTAGCGAAAGCTCGGGGACTGGGCCTTGGCTGATTGCAGGAAATCGCCGACGCCAGACTCGCCCGACGAGATTCCACCTACGCGCGTCATTATATCGAGAGGCACTCGTGCAACAAGATAAATTCGGCAACGCCCCTCAAGACGTGTTCCCCGGCGACGCATCACCCGATAGCCAGGATCGCATCCAGGACTTCATGAGCCGTCACGGAGGACCGGGCTCGCCTCGCCGCCAGGCGATGGATCCCGCCGGCTATCGCGGGTGGTACGAGATCTACGCGGCCGATGGTTACTGCTTGCGCTGCGATTGGTCGCGAACCGGCAGCCGCGAGGAATTGCAGTTCTCCGAGATCGGTCCTCACCAGACCGAGGGTGCCTCCGATAATCCTGCTTAGCATGCGCGGGCGCATGCTTATGGTCGTCCTTGCGAGCGCAGTGTTGAGCGCGCGCGCAGTTCCCGACGCGGCGCCCGCGCCCGCGCCCGCTGCCGAGAGCCGGGTACCCACGTCATCCGCAGCGGCGGAATTCATGGCGGCCATGCAGCGGGTGCGCATGAACCTGCCGGAGCCGCCGGACTCCGCGGCACTCAAGGCCTATCCCATCTATGTCTATCTGCTGGCGGCACGGCTGCGCCGTGACTTGGCATTCACACCGGGCGAGGAGTTGGACTCGAGCATCGACGACTTTCTGCATGCGCACGAAGGCGAGCCGGTCGGACGCAGCCTCAAACATCAGTGGCTCGCGAGCCTCGCCCAGCGCAGGCGCTGGGAGTGGTTTTTGCCGCGAGCCGCCGATGCAACCGATCCGGCACTGGTCTGCGATCGGCTCGCGGGCCGCCTCGCCACCGGAGACGCCGATCATCTGGCGGCCGACGCGCTCGCCCGCTGGAGCCTGCCGCAGAGAGAGCCCAGCGAATGCGCGCCCGTCGTGGCGTGGCTGCGCCTCAAGGGTCTGCTAACTCCCGCATTGCTCGAGGCGCGCGCACGTGCAGCACTCGCCGCGGACAATCCGACGCTCGCGAGAGAATTCATCGCGGAAGTTCCCGCCGAGCGCGCCGCCGCTCTCAACCTGTGGCTGCAATTGCTCGAATCACCCAAATCCAGCTTGACGACGCTCGCCATGACGCCGCAGACCGCGGTCGAGACGGACGCGCTCCTCGCAGGGTTCACGCGGCTTTCCAATACCGACGCCCCCGCCGCCGCGCCGCTTCTGCCCTTGCTGCTGTCGCGACCCGACGCGACGCCGGCGGTGCGCGGCCGATTGCTGCGCGCGTTTGCGCTTGGCGAAGCCTACGCACGCCAACCGGGCGCCGTCGCGGCATTCGATGCCGTACCGGCCGAAAATGTCGATACACCGGTGCAGGAATGGCGCGTGCGCGCCGCCGTGTGGGCGGCCAATTACGCCCGGGTGCTCGAATGGACGGAGCGCATGCCGGCGACGCTCTCGAGTCAGCCGCGCTGGCGCTACTGGCACGCACGCGCCGTCGCCGCCACTTCCGGGGCCGAGGCCGCGGCCGCGCTGTTCGCGCAGATCGCGGGACTGCGCGACTATTACGGCTACCTTGCCGCGGATCGGCTGCAGCAGCCCTATGACCTCAACATTCACCCCGTGCCCGAAGATGCCTCGCTGCAAAACACACTCGCCGCCGATCCGGGCCTGATTCGCGCGCATGCGCTCTTCGATTGCGACATGACGGACGATGCCACGGCGGAATGGAATGCGGCGCTCGTGTCGATGGGCCCTGCGGTGAAGATCCAGGCGGCGCACCTCGCCTCGCGCTGGGGCTGGTATGGCGAGGCGATTACGATGCTGGCGCAGGCCGACAGCTGGGACGATGTGCCGCTGCGCTACCCGCGTCCCTTCGGGACGATCATCGCGCAGGCGAGCAGCCTCACCCAGGTTCCCCCCGACTGGATACTGGCCATCATTCGTCAGGAGAGCTTGTATCGAAAGGACGCCGTGTCGCGCGCCGATGCCCGCGGTCTCATGCAGATGCAGCCGGCAACCGCCGGGGCCGTGGCGAAACGCTGGCATTTGCCGGTTCCGAGCCGCGACAACCTGTTCGATCCCGCAGTCGCGATCACTCTAGGCGCGGCCTACCTGCATGAATTGTTCGAGCGCTACGGCCACCAGTTGGATCTTTGTCTGGCAGCCTATAATGCCGGCCCGGTGTCCGTGGCACGCTGGCTGCCTGCGCAGCCGGTGGATGCGGATGCGTGGATCGAAAACATTCCGTACAGCGAGACACGCGCCTATGTCCAGCATGTCCTCGAGCACATCGTGGCTTTCGCGGTGATGCGTGGCGCCGACCCTCCCCGGCTGTCCAGCCTGCTGCCGCCCGTGCAGCCTCCCGACCCCGCAGTCGTGCCTTGAGCGGCGCTCGACTCCTGTGCTGATCAGCCGCGCCAGAGACTTCTACGAGCGCGCCGGGAGGCTCCGCAAAAGCCGCATGGGGGGTTATGCCGTCGCGCTCGCGACCGTGGTTCTTGCGCTGCTCGCGCGCTTTCTGCTCGCCGGTCAGCTCTCAGGCTTCCCCTTTCTCACGTTTATTCCGGCGATTCTTCTCACCAGCTTTTTCTGCGGGTGGCGGGCGGGCGCGCTGGCCGCCGTGCTCGGCGCCCTGGCGCGCCTGTACTTCTTCGCGCCGCTGCCGGCAGCAGGTCCGAGCTCCGGCGAGGTCTCGCTCTGGCTCGGCTATTCGATGTACGTCTTTGCGGTGACGATCATCCTCATGGCGGTAGGCAGCATGCACGCGGCCTTCGAGGACCTCGCAGCCAGCGCCGAGCAGCGCAAACTCTTGAACGCGGAGCTCGAAAAACGGGTGCGCGAGCGCACCGAGGCACTCGAGGCGGCGAATCGCAGCCTGCTCGACGAGGCCGCCTCGCGAGCCGCCGCGGAGGCTCAGATCCGGCAGCTGCAAAAGATGGAAGCCGTGGGGCAGCTCACGGGCGGCATCGCGCACGACTTCAACAACATGCTTGCCATCGTGGTCGGCTCTCTCGATATCGCCAAACGCTCGTTGACGACCGATCCGGGCAAGGCCGAGCGCTTCATCGGCAACGCAATGGAGGGCGCGCGGCGCGGTGCGCAGCTCACTTCGCGCCTGCTCGCCTTCTCGCGCCAGCAGTCCCTCGACCCGCGGCCGCTCCATATCAACGAGTTGGTGCGCGACATGTCGGATCTGCTCGTGCGCTCGATCGGCTCCGCGATCGCCCTGAAGACTGTGCTCGCCGCCGAGCTCTGGCGCACGTTTGCCGACGCCTCGCAGTTGGAGAGCGCTCTCATCAATCTGTGCGTCAACAGTCGCGACGCCATGCCCGGCGGCGGTGAACTGGTCGTCGAGACACTCAACGCGGCGCTCGATGACGCAGACACCCGTACCCTGTATGCACCGGACGCTCGGAACGGTGAGTATGTGTGCATCTGTGTGAGCGACAGCGGCACCGGCATGGAGCCGGAAGTGCTGGCGCGTGCGTTCGATCCGTTCTTCACCACGAAGACGCCCGGCAAAGGCACGGGCCTGGGACTCTCGCAGGTCTACGGCTTCGTCAAACAGTCCGAGGGGCACGTGCGGATCGATTCGCAGCCCGGACGGGGAACGGCGGTACGCATCTATCTGCCCCGCTACCTCGGTAACGAGATGCCCGCGCATAGCGCCGCGCCGCGCGAGCCTCAGGCAGCGCGACCCAACCTGGAAACCGTGCTGGTGGTCGAGGACGAGGACGGCGTGCGCCGGATGACCGTCGAGGCACTGCAGGGTCTTGGCTACACGGTGATCGCTGCGGCCGGCCCGGAGCACGCGCTCGATCTTCTCGGCGAGGGGGTACGCGCGAATCTGCTGTTCACGGACATCGTCATGCCGGGCATGGACGGGCGCGCGCTGGCCGAGCGGATCAAGGAGAAGCAGCCGGAAGTGAAAGTGCTGTTCACGACCGGTTACACGCGCGGCGCTCCCCTGTACGACGTCATAGCGGAATCCGGCGGAGCCATGCTGCCCAAGCCTTTTACCGTCGAGCAACTGGCGGCCAAGGTCCGCAGCACCCTCGACGCCGGCGGCGAGACGCCCGTCGCACATTAAACGGTTTTAACAATTCGATCACACGCGTTTAACCGCCGTGGGCTCACGGTGGCGGCCATGCGTTCCTGGGGCTTTCTCGGTGGTCTGATCTGCGCGTCGCTCGCGGCCTGCAGCGTGGGATCTCCTTATCGAAAACCCGAGATTCCACTGCCCAACGCGTGGGATGCGACTTCCCGCGCCGACAATTCGGCGCCCGTAGCCGATCAATCCGCTTGGCCCGAGACCGATTGGTGGCATCGTTTCGGCTCCGCCCAGCTCGACGATCTGATCGATCAAGCGCGACGCACCAATGACGATCTGAACGCGGCCGTGGCTCGAGTCCAGGAGGCGGATGCGCAATTGCGCATTGCGGGAGCTCCCCTGCTGCCGACGGCGGATCTCGGCGCGTCCGCCACACGCGAGCGAACCGCGACCCCGGGCGGCGGCATGGGCGTCTACAACGTCTTCAGTCCCGTGTTGACGGCGAGCTACGAGCTCGACTTCTGGGGCAAGAACCGCGCCGCGCGCGACGCTGCCCGCGCGCTGGCGGTTGCGAGCCGATACGATCGGGAAACGGTCGCCCTGACCGTCATATCGAGCGTTGCAACGACCTATCTGCAAGCGCTCGAGCTGCGCGAGCGCATCGACGTCGCGCGGCAGAACTTGGAGAACGGCCGCAAGATTCTGCGCGGGCTCGCCTTCCAGCAACAAGTCGGCACGGCGACGGGCCTCGATGTCGCCCAGCAGGAAACGGCCGTGGCGCTGCTCGACGCCGCGCTGCCTCCGTTGGAACAACAATTCCGGCAAACGGTTTATGCGCTAGCGGTGCTGGTCGGCAAGACGCCGGAATCGCTCGACGTGAGCGATGGCAGGTTGAACGATCTGAAGGTGCCGCAGGTGGTTGCCGGAATGCCCTCGGAGCTCCTGATGCGCCGACCGGACGTCGCCCAGGCCGAGCAGCAACTGGTCTCCGCGAACGCGGATATCACGGTCGCCCGGGCGGCGCTGTTTCCATCCATCACGCTCACCGCCTCCGGCGGATACGAGAGCGAGGTCCTCTCCTCCCTGGTCAACCCGGTCAATCGCATTTACGCGGTTTCCGCCGGCCTGACACAGCCGATCTTTCATGGCGGTGCGCTCCGCGGCCAGCTCGCCTATTCCAAGGCGCGCTATTCCGAACTGCTGAGCGGCTATCACAAGACCGTTCTCACGGCCCTCGACAATGTCGAGGGCGCCCTGGTCGCGGCACGCCAGACCACGGTGCAGCAGGAGCGGCAGACCGAGGCCGTGGCGAAGGCTCGCCGCGCCTATGAATTCGCCCAGGCGCAGATGTCGGCGGGCACCATCAACGTGCTGACCGTACTGAATACGGAGAATGCGCTGTTCAGCGCCCGGGACACGTTGGTCGAGGTGCAGTATTCGCGCCTGCAGGCTCTGGTTGATCTATACACCGCCCTCGGCGGCGGCTGGCAGGAGGGGAAAAGCGGATGACTCTGTTGTCCCATGCGAAGCGCGGATGGAAGACTTACGCAGGCGTTGCGATCGCGGCGCTCTGCCTCCTCGCGTGGCGGTTGCACACTCCGGCCGCCGCGGCCGATAAAAGGCCGATCCCACCCATTGCGGTCGACACTGCGCCGGCGCACCGCGCGGAGGTGCCGATTTATTTGCAGGGTCTCGGTACCGTGCAGGCTTTCTACACCGTCACGGTGACGGCGCGCGTCGATGGGGAGCTGCAACGGGTCGCGTTCACCGAGGGGCAAACGGTGCACAAGGGCGATTTGCTCGCGCAGATCGATCCGCGTCCGAATCAGGCGGCCTACCAGCAGGCCGTGGCGACCAAGGTGAAGGACGAGGCGCTGCTCAAGAATGCGAAGCTCGATTTCGAGCGCTACACGCAGCTCCAGCCGCAGGATCTGGCAAGCAAGCAGACGGTCGACACGCAACGCGCGCTGGTCGACCAGATCGCCGCCCAGCTCGAGGTCGATCAAGCCGTCATCGACAATGCGCGCACGCAACTCGACTACACGCGGATCGTCTCGCCGATCGACGGGCGCACCGGCATCCGCTTGATCGATCCCGGCAATATCGTGCATGCCGCGGCGACCACCGGCCTCGTGGTTGTTACCCAGATGCAGCCCATCAGCGTCGTGTTCACCCTCCCGGAAGAGGAGCTGGGTGCGGTGCAGCGGGCGCTCGCGGGCGGACCCGTCAAGGTCGCGACCGTCGCCCGTGAGGGCGGCGCCGTGCTCGATGAGGGTACCTTGAGTCTCATCGACAATCAGATCGATCAGACGACCGGCAGCGTGCGGCTCAAGGCAACCTTCGACAATGCGCACAACACCTTGTGGCCCGGACAATACGTCGATGCGCGCGTGCTGGTGCGCACCGAGCGCGATGCGCTCACCATTCCGGACAGCGCCGTGCAACTGGGGCCGGCGGGCCCCTTCACCTATGTAGTCAAAAAAGATTCGACCGTCGAGGTGCGTCCGCTGCACGTGGCCGAAAGCGCCAACGGTGCGACCATCGTCACCGCCGGCCTCGCGCCGGGAGAACGCGTGGTCACCAGCAACCAATATCGGCTGCAGCCCGGCTCCCACGTGCGCGACGCGGCGTCATGAGCATCTCCGAGCCGTTCGTACGGCGCCCGATCGCGACGTCGCTCCTCATGGGCGGCATTTTTCTGGTGGGCTGCGTGGTGTATCCGCTCCTGCCGGTGGCGCCTCTGCCGCAGGTGGATTTTCCGACCATCCAGGTGAGCGCGTCGTTGCCGGGCGCCAGTCCCGAAACCATGGCGGCCACGGTGGCGACACCGCTCGAGTATCAGTTCGCGGAAATCTCCGGATTGACGCAAATGACCTCGAGCAATCTGCTCGGTACGAGTCTCATCACGCTGCAGTTCGATCTCGACCGCAACATCGACGCGGCGGCGCAGGACGTGCAGACCGGGATCGACGCCGCGGGCGGCCAGCTGCCGAAGACCCTGCCCACCCCGCCCACCTACCGCAAGGTGAATCCCGCCGATTCGCCCATTTTGATCCTGTCGTTGAGCTCACCGGTTCTGCCCGTTACCACCGTGGACGATTATGCGGAAACCATCCTCGCGCAGCAGATCTCGCAGATCCCCGGCATCGCGCAGGTGTCCGTCGGCGGCCAGCAAAAGCCGGCGGTGCGGGTGCAAATCGATCCGCTGAAGCTCGCGGCGCTGGGACTGCAAATGGAGGACGTCGCGAGCGTCATCAACGTGGCGACCGTCGACAACCCCAAGGGTTCAATCAACGGCCCGCAGCGCGCGCTGACGATTTACGACAACGACCAGCTGCTCAAGGCCGCGCCCTGGAACGACGTGGTGGTCGCTTACAAGAACGGTGCACCCGTGCGAATTCGCGACATCGGCGTCGCCGTGGACGGTGCCGAGAATAATCTGCTCTCGGGCTGGCAAAACGGCCACCGCGGTGTCCTGCTGCTCATCTTCAAGCAACCCGGCGCCAACGTGATCGAGGCGGAACAGCGCGTCCAGGCGCTCTTGCCGCACGCGCTTGCTTCGGTCCCGCCCTCGATCAAGGTCACCACGGTCGCCAACCGCACCACCACCATCAAGGCGGCCGTCGAGGACGTCGAGTTCACGCTCGTGCTCACGATCGCGCTCGTGGTGATGGTCATATTCCTGTTCCTGCGCACCGCCTGGGCGACCATCATTCCGGGCGTGACCGTCCCGCTCGCGCTCCTCGGCACCGCGGCGATGATGTACGTGCTGCATTACAGTCTGGACAATCTGTCGCTCATGGCGCTCACCATCGCGGTCGGTTTCGTGGTGGACGATGCAATCGTGATGCTCGAGAACATCTATCGACATATCGAAGCAGGTCTCTCGCCCCTGCAAGCGACGCTCAAGGGCGCCAGCGAGATCGGCTTCACCATTTTGTCCATCAGCATTTCGCTCATCGCGGTATTCATTCCATTGTTGCTGATGGGCGGGATCATCGGCCGGTTGTTTCGTGAATTCGCCATCACCATGACGCTCACGATCGCCGTATCGGCGTTCGTCGCGCTCACGCTGTCCCCGACGATGTGCGCTCAGTTTCTGCGCGACGAGAAGCATGCCCAGCATGGGCGCTTCTACATGACCATCGAGCGCGCGTTCGACAAGCTGCTCGCATGGTACACGCGTGGTCTCGATTTCGTGCTCGAGCGGCAGCGCGCGACGCTGATCGTGTTCGGGTTGACCGTCGCCACCACGGTGCTCTTGTACGTCGTCATTCCCAAAGGTTTTTTCCCGCAGCAAGACACGGGAATCATCGTCGGCCTCACCGATGCCCCGCAGGACATCTCGTTCGAGGAAATGGTGCGCAGGAATCACCAGTTGCTGGAGGTCGTGGCACGCGACCCGGATGTCGCAAGCTTCGGCACCGTGATCGGCGGAAGCCGCCCCGTGAACAACGACTTCGTCGTCCTGGGGCTGAAGCCGCGCGGCGAGCGTACGGCGAGCGCCGATGACATCATCAACCGGCTGCGCCCGCAACTTGCACAGGTTCCCGGTGCAACGCTGTTCATGCAGGCGGCCCAGGATCTCAATATCGGGGGCCGCACGACCCGCACTCAGTATCAATACACACTGACGGACGCGGATATCGACGAGCTGAACGACTGGGCCCCGAAGCTGCTCGAGCGCCTGCAAAAGCTGCCCATCCTGCGCGACGTGGCGTCGGACCAGCAGACCACCAGCGGTATGGTCGCGCTCAGCATCGACCGCGATGCGGCGGCGCGCTACGGAATCCAGCCGGCGGCCATCGATCAAGCGCTCTACGACGCATACGGCCAACGGCAGGCCGCGCAATTCTTCACCCAGCAAAATAGTTATCACGTAATTCTCGAGATCACCCCGTCGCTGCAGAGAGACCCCGAGTCCCTGCACAAGCTCTACCTGAAGTCGCCGCTCACCGGGCAGATGGTGCCGCTCTCGACCATGACGCACTATGACACCCGGCACGTGACCTACCTGTCGATCAATCATCAGGGCCAGTTTCCCGCGGTGACGCTGTCGTTCAATCTGGCGCCGGGGGCCGCCCTGGGCGACGCCGTGGATGCGATCACGCGCGTCTCGGCGGAGATGCGCCTGCCGGCGACGATCACGGGGACGTTCCAGGGGACGGCCCAGGCCTTTCAGAGCTCGCTCAAGACCCAACCGTATTTGATTCTCGCGGCGCTGGTGGCGGTGTATATCATTCTCGGCATGCTCTATGAGAGCTACATTCATCCGCTGACGATCCTGTCGACGCTGCCGTCGGCCGGCGTTGGTGCGCTGCTGATATTGCTGCTCTTTCACATGGAGCTCAATGTGATGGGCTTGATCGGCATCATTCTGCTCATCGGCATCGTCAAGAAAAACGGCATCATGATGGTGGACTTCGCGATCCAGGCGGAACGCGAGCAGCACCTGACGCCGCACGACGCCATCCGGCAAGCCTGCTTGCTGCGCTTTCGGCCGATCATGATGACGACGATGGCGGCGCTGTTGGGCGCGCTGCCGCTCGCGCTCGGCCACGGCACGGGTTCCGAGCTGCGCCGGCCTCTCGGCTACACCATGGTGGGCGGCCTGATCGTGAGCCAAGCTCTGACGCTGTTCAGCACGCCGGTGGTGTATTTGTATCTCGATCGGTTCCAGTTGTGGCTGAACGGCCGGCGACGCACGAAAAGCGACGTGCCGGCGCATCCGCCTGCGGGTCCCGTGGGAGAGACGACGTGAAGATTCTTCTGGTCGAGGACAACGAGCGAGTCAGCCAGTTCGTCGTGAAGGGGCTGCAGGAGGCCGGACACACCACCGACCATGCCGCCAACGGACGCGACGGCATGTTTCTCGCCGCTAGCGAGCCCTACGACGTGATCATCATGGACCGGATGCTGCCCGGCGATATCGACGGTCTCGCCATCATCGAGGTGTTGCGCAAGGCCGGCAAGCGCACGCCGATCCTCATCTTGAGCGCCTTGAGCGAGGTCGACGACCGCATTCGCGGCTTGCGCTCAGGCGGCGACGACTACCTGACCAAGCCGTTCGCCTTCGGCGAGTTGCTCGCCCGTCTGGATGCGCTGCATCGCCGGGCCCAGGGCGTCAATCGCGAGATCCCCCTGGCCGTCGGTGACTTGCATATGGATCCGATGACGCGCAAGGTGACTCGCGGCGATCGGCCCATCTCGCTGCAGCCCCGGGAATTCAAATTGCTGGAATATCTCATGCGCCACGCCGACCAAGTGGTCACGCGCACCATGCTCCTCGAGAACGTCTGGGACTATCACTTCGACCCGCAGACCAATGTGGTCGACGTGCACATCAGCAAGCTGCGCCAGAAGATAGACGCGGAATTCGAGCGGCCGCTGCTGCGTACGGTGCGCAACGCAGGCTACATGGTCACCGCGGCCGATTAGCATGATGCGCTCGTCCGCGCTTTCGCTCGCGCTCGGCTACGTCGCCTTGGGGATCGCGGCGCTGGTGCTGTTCGCCGCCCCGCTCTATTACGCCTGGCAGGTCACCATCCAGGACGGTCGCAGCGAAATTCTGCAGGCCGACGCGCTGCGGCTGACCGACGTATATCGCCGCGAGGGCGGCGAGGGATTGAAGAATTTCATCGACGCACGCATCAACATGCAGATCGCCGGCGATCGCATCCTGCTGCTCACCGATGGGTCCCTCAAGCCTCTGGCCGGCAACCTGGCGGCTTGGCCGCGCGGCCTACCGGCCGCCGCGGGCAATTACCGGATCAAGGTGGACCTCGCCGAGCACGGCATTCAGACCTCGCTCGTGCACGTGACCCAACTCGGCGACTACGTGCTCCTCGTGGGCCGCGACAACAAGCTGTTCGCACCGCTCGAGCGCCGCTTCTGGTATGGGCTCATCGCCGCCATCGCGGTGCTCTCCATCGCCGGTCTCTTGATCGGGCTCATCACGCGGCGCGTCTTGATGGCTCGCGTGCACAGCATTCGGCAAACCGTGTCGGCCATTATCCATGGCGATCTCAAGCATCGCCTGCCCACCGATCGGAGCCAAGACGAGCTCAGCACGCTGTCGAGCACCATCAACGGCATGCTCGATCAGATCGAGCAGCTGGTGCACGGAGTGCGCAACGTCTCGAACTCCATCGCACACGACCTGCGCACGCCGCTCGCCGAGCTGCGCTCACGTCTGGAGGAGCTCGCCCTGATCCGGCCTGCGCCGGAGGCGACGTTCGCGGAGATCGACGGTGCGGTGACCGACGTCGATCGAGTGATGCGCATTTTCGACGCCCTGCTGCGCCTCGCCGAAATCGATGCAGGCCTGCGCCGCTCAGGCTTCGTCGCCTTCGATCTCGTCGACCTTGCCGGCACTGCGGTGGAGTTCTACGCGCCCGCGGCGGAGATCAAGAACATCCGCCTGCAGTTGCACGCGGACGTCGCGCTCAGGGTCTCGGGTGATCCCGTGCTACTGGCGCAGGCACTTAGCAATCTGATCGACAATGCGCTCAAATACACCCCGGAAAACGGCGCGATCGACGTCACCTTGCAACGGCGCGCGGGCGGCCGTGCCGAAATCGCCGTGACCGACAACGGCCCGGGCATCGACGAGTCTGAAAAGACCAAGGTCGTGGAGCGTTTCTATCGCGGCGATGCGAGCCGCGGCACGCCGGGCGTTGGGCTCGGCTTGAGCCTCGCGCAAGCCGTGGCGAAGCTGCACGGCAGCGTTCTCGAGCTTTCCGACCGAGGTCCGGGCCTGCGTGTCGTGCTGACGATGGCGCTCAGTGAGGAGCCGCCGAGCGCTGTCGCGGAACCGCGGCCCGCCGCAATCCCGGAGCGCTCCGCGTACGTGGGCGCATCGAAATCAGCCGGCTGATCCGGCCCCGCGGCCAAGGTGCGCGCCGCCGTACATCGGTACGTCGTGCGGATTCGTCGGATCGATGCTGATCATCCGGCGCTCGGGATTACGGACGCAGAAGAACGCCGCCGAGGCGGACGAAAATTCTGTGAGCGTCCAACCGGCATCGAGCCACTCGAGCATCGCGACCAGAAACACACGCTTCAGGTCGGCCCCGGCGGGCAGCCGCCGGGACTCGATGATGGATCCGTGCATGCTGCGCACGACGTACCAGCGCGGCTCGCCCGTGGGCTCGAGAGGATCGTGACGCTGGCGCTGCCTCACCATGTGCGGAACGCTACAAGAGCGGCGGAGGCACCGTCCAGCCAGGTGTCCGCACTGCAAAAAGCTGTATGACGGCAGCGCCGCCGGCGCCCCGGACCCGTCGGCGTATTCCTACCCGCTCTGTCCGAATCCCGCGTGTCTGCGCACGGATTGCGGTGCTACAGTAGAGGTGTCGCCATATCGCGTGAGGAGTTCGTGATGGGAAACCCTGAGACGCCAAAGGATTCAAAAGACCCGGCCACGGCCGCTGAACGACGGCTGCGAGGCTCCGGACTCGAAGGCGCAGAAAACAAGAGCGCGGCGGATCACGACGCGTATGAGAAGGACCGGAATCCCGATACGGAGCTGCGCCTCGATGGAGAAGAGGACACGCTGTACGACGATGGGCTCGATACGCACGACGACGACCCCGACACTTTCGCCGGCACCCGCGGAAAATCCGACGGCATCAAGCCCTAGGATTGCTGCCGTGCAGCGTAACCGCTGATGGCAGCGGCGGTGAACCCTTACGTATTGATTTTGTAGGATAAGTTCCGACAACGCCCCTGTTTCGACAGGGTTTGCGGGATTTACTCCACAGTTCCGGCATCCCCCGCCCAGAGGCTCCCGGTGCGATGCCACAATGGGCTCTTCATTGTCGCGGACGCGTATTCCATGGGGCCTGGGTTGGCACACCTCGAGGCGGCTCTGGGGCGCAAATGGCTGCGCCTCAGAGCCAGACTGCGCCGCGGTTTCTCTATCGGCATCGCCGGGCGCCTCGCCACCTCGTTCGCTGCCGTCGCCGTGCTCGCCATCGCCGCCAACGTCATGATCGAGCGCGAGATCGCCGTGGTACAGACCACGCGCGTCGACCGCGGACAGTATTCTCCCGCACCCGATGTACAGGCGCCCGCCTCGGCAGCCGCGCCGCTTGCGACCGCCTCGCGCGAGAAGCTCCATGCCGACGTCGTGCCGGCCGAGATCGACCGCTTCCAGGCGGCGCTCGAGCACTATCACCGCGCTATCGAGGCGCGTGTCGCGATGGATACGACCGCCGCAGAGGATGACCGCCGCCTCGCGCAGCGTGACCTCGATCTCGCCGCAGGGTCGGTGGTGCAGGAGCAGGCGCGCAATCGTGGCGTGCAAGCGCAGCTGGCGAGCTATGAGCGCGCCGGAGTCGATTACGTGCAATCGGCCGATCAGCGGCGCTCGGTCCTACTGCAATACCAGGATCGCCTCGATGCAATGGACAAACGCATCACGACCTCGATGAGCCGCTCGCTCAAGCTCTTCGGGCGCGTGTTCGCGCGGCAATCACTTCTGCGTCTGCATGAGAGCGTCGATGAGCTGCAGCGGCGCTTCACCGACGTCGCCGCCGCCGGCGTCGCCGATCCGGAGGCGCTCGCCGCGCTCTCCGACAGCGAGAACGCATTGGCCAGTATGTTCCAGGCCGACGATGCGAGCTTCTCGCGCTCGGAGGGTACCGAGTGGGTGCGCGGGATGCACCGGGATCTTTCCGGGCTCGCGACGCTGCGCGCCGCGGGGATCGAGACCGGCGATACCCTGCGAGACGAGACCGCCCGGTTCGCTGCAGCCCGTGACCGGCTCCTCGCCTCGGTACCTGAAATCCTGTCCGAGTCCCTCACGGTATTCGAGCGCCAAGCCACGGCCGAGCCACCGCGCAACGTCCCGCCCTTGCCGCCCGCGATGGCCTCGCCCATCGTCGATGCCGTCACCACCACCACCACGACCACCACCACCGCGCCGGACCACGACCGGCGGATGATGGTCGCCTGGATCACGGCGGCGGTTCTTTCGGTCTGGCTCGCGATCTCGGTCTGGACGATGCGCAGCATCCTCATTCCGGTGGGCCGCCTGATCGAGGCGACCCGGAAGCTCGCACGCGGTGAAGATGTGCGCGCTCCGCGCGGGGGTCTGAAAGAGCTGAACGCGCTGTCCATCGCCTTTAACCGCATGGCGTCTCAACTGCGCACCGCGCGCGAAATCACGCAAGGTTACCGGCGCACGCTCGAGACCCAGGTCGAGCAGCGCACGCGTCTGCTGCAACACCTGGCCGAGCACGACCCGCTCACGCTGCTCGCGAACCGGCGCCAGTTCTTCATACTCCTCAACCGCTCGATCGAGCGGGCGCGGCCGCGCAACGGCGGCGTCGCCGTGTTCTTCATCGATCTCGACAACTTCAAGAATCTCAACGACAGCATGGGCCACGCCTTCGGCGACCGCATGCTCATCAGCGTCGCTCAGCGCCTGGAGGAAACCGCCAAGAGTTTCGGTTTCGCGGCGCGTCTGGGGGGCGACGAATTCACGATCGTGCACGAGCAGGTCGATTCGGCTCAAGCCGCGCTGCTGGCCGGGCATCGCATCGTCACCGCCTTCGAGCGGCCGCTGAGCGTCGAGGGACGCAGCATCACCGTGAGCGTGAGCGTCGGTACGAGCTTCTACCCGGACCACGAGCAAACGGCCGAAGCCCTGCTGAGCGCGGCCGATGCGGCGTTATTTCGCGCCAAGGCGCTCGGCCGCAACCAGGCGGCGCTGTTCACGCGTGAGCTCCACGAGGCCGCCACCCGCAGGTTCACGACCGAGCAAGGAATCCGGCGCGCGCTCGAGCACGAGGAGTTCGAGCTGCTGTTTCAGCCGGAAGTGCGCTTAGATAGCCTGCGGGTCGGTTTGGTCGAGGCATTGGTCCGCTGGCGCATGCCCGACGGACGGCTCGCGAGCCCGGCGGAGTTTCTGGCGGTGACCGAGGAATCCGGCCTCATCCTCGAGCTGGGCGATTGGGTGCTGCGCCGGGCGATCGAGATCGCCGCGAACTGGCAACGCGGATCTTGGCCCGAGGTCAAAGTTGCGATCAACGTCTCGCCGCGGCAACTGCTGAGCGCGAGCTTCGTGGATCGCGTGCGGCGGCTGCTGCAGGAGTTCAAGCTGCCGGCACGCTGCATCGAGCTCGAGCTAACCGAGTCGGTGCTGCAAACCGGGGCGGCCACCATCGAGTCGCTGCGGCAGCTGCGCTCGCTCGACATCGCGATCGCACTGGATGACTTCGGCACGGGGTACTCCTCGTTCGCCTCTCTCGAGCAGCTCCCCTTGTCGCGCATCAAGCTCGACCGCGCGTTGATCGCCGGCATCGACACGCAACCGCGCTCCGCCGCGATTGCAATGGCGCTCATCCTGTTGTGCGAGGATCTCGGCATCGACGTGACGGCGGAAGGTGTGGAGCGCAACACTCAGTTCAGCTGCCTGGCCGCGAACCCCGCGCTCTACCTGCAGGGTTATCTGATTTCGCCTCCGGTCGCCGAGGCCGAGGTGCAGCAGGTGATCACGACCATGCCGCAGGTCATGCATGACTTGCTCTTGTCAATTCCGGCGCCGTCGCCGCGCTCTGCAGTCCCCCGGCCCGCGATCGGCCTTCGAGATCTCACACGCGGCGCCGTAAAGCGCTAAAATTTCCCCATGAAAAAATTGATTCGGTGGGCCGCCACGGCCGCATGCGGAGCTGCGCTCCTCGCCGGTGTCGAAAACGCCGGCAGCCAGACTCCGGAACAGCAGAAGCAATGGGCCGAAGAGCGTGAGCGCAGCAACCAGGCCGCGCAGGCTCGAGCCGAGCAACTCGCACGCGAGCGTGCCGCCCGCAAAGCCAACCCCATGGCCTGGGTGCACACGCTCGATCCCATCGCCAGCGGGGGCTGGGAATTCCGCAGCGTGGCGACCGATGGCTCGTGGGCGATCTTCGCCAGCACCCACCAGCTGCAGCGTAAGGGTCAGACCGTCACCGGCTGGATACGCTACGAGTACGCCGAGCCGCAGACGGGCCAAGGCAACCCGTACATGAGCGCCGTCGAGAAGCAGGAATACGACTGCAAGAAGCAACAGACCCGCAATCTCCTCGCCATCTACTACTCGGCCAACAATATCCAGGGCACCGAGGAAACCGAGGAGGCGGATCCGAAGGCGACCCCTTGGAGTCCCATCGTGCCGGGTACGCGCGAGGAAACGAACTTCACATGGGCCTGCGATCAGCGCGCCGCCGGCGCCAAGTGAACGGTCCTCGCGAGTAGCTTGGAGCGGTCGGCACACGGTCCCACCAGGATCTCAACCTCGCCCGGCTCGAACACCGGCTCGAGATCGAGGCCCAGAAATCGCAAGTCCCCGCCGCTCAACGGCAAGGCGACCGTACCCGATTGACCCGGGTTCAACCTGATCTTGGCGAAACCCTTGAGCTCGAGCGCCGGTCTCGCGACGCTTGCAAGCTTGTCGTGCGTGAACAGAAACACCGTCTCCTCCCCCATCCTTGGACCTTGATTTGCAACGTCCACGCGCACCGTCAGCGTCTCGCTCTCGAGCAATGTCTCCTTGCTCAAACGCAGGTTGGAGAGGACGAACCGGCCGTACGTCAGTCCGTGACCAAAGGGAAACAGCGGCTCGTTGGGGGAATCCAGGTACTTGCTGGTGTAATGATCATTCGGATCGGCGGGCCGCCCGGTAGGCCGCGCCGCGTAGAACAGCGGCACCTGGCCCAGGTTACGGGCCCAGGTCACAGGGGTGCGTCCGCTCGGGCTCACCCGGCCGGTCAGCACGTCGGCGATCCCGTTGCCCGCCTCGCTCCCGGGAAACCATGCCGCGATCGCCGCATCGGCGCGTTCGATGAGCCACGGCACGATGAGCGCGCGGCCGGAGAATACAATGACGATGACCGGCTTGCCCAAGGCACGCGCGCGTTCGAACACGCTCTCGGCGAGGTATCGCTGCCGGCCCGGCAGATGCGGGTGGGCGCGGCTTGCGGCCTCTCCGCTCATTGCCTGGTCCTCGCCCACGCACAGCACGATCGCATGCGCCTGGCCGCAAAGCTCCACCGCCTGCGCCACGCCGCCGACATTGTCGCCGGAGACGTCCAGTCCGGGCGCGTGCAGCACTTGTCCTTCGCCGAGCGCCGCCTTGAGTCCCGCGAGCACGGTCACGTCAGGATCGGACTCGGCGGCCGCCGACCAGGGTCCCCGCATGTCGCGAGGTGCGTCGGCGAGGGGCCCAATCAGGGCGATGCGGACGCCGCCCGGCAGCGGCAAAGCGTTCGCCTCGTTCTTGAGCAGCACCAAGGAGCGAGCGGCAGCCGCGCGCGCGAGGCGCCGCCTAACCCCGATCGCCTCCGTGCTCTCGGGCTCGGCGCCGCGGCGGTAGGGATCGTCGAACAGCCCGAGCTTCCACTTGAGCGTGAGTACGCGCCGCACCGCCTCATCGATGTCCGCCGCGGCCACCCAGCCGCGATCGAGCGCGATCGGCAGGCCCTGACGATAGGCCCCGCCCATCATGTCGATATCGACCCCCGCGTTGAGTGCGAGGGCCGAGGCCTGGGCGAGGTCGGCCGCTATGCCGTGGCGAATCAGCTCAGCCACGGCGTTGTAATCGCTGATGATGACGCCGTTGAATCCGAGACGACGGCGCAACCATCCTTTGATGAGCGCCGCGTTCGCCGTCATAGGGATGCCGGCGAGATCGTTGAACGCGGGCATGACGGAGCTCACTCCGGCCGTCACCGCGGCAGCAAACGGCGGCAGATAGACCTCTCGTAACGTTCTTTCCGAAATGTCCGCCGACGCGTAATCGCGACCGGCGGTCGCCGCGCCATAGGCGCAATAATGTTTGGCCACCGCAGCCAGCGCGATCGGCGCGGCGAGACCCTCGCCCTGAAAGCCGCGCACTTTCGCATCCGCCATGCGCATTCCCACCCAGGGATCCTCGCCCGGACCCTCGGCGCTTCGACCCCAGCGCGGATCGCGGCAGACGTCGAGCATGGGCGCAAAAGTCATCGCGAGACCGGCGGCGGTGGCTTCCTTGGCGGCCTCGCGTGCGGTGAGCGCCCATAGGTCGGGCGCGAACGCCGCCGCCTCGCCCAGCGGAATGGGAAAGATGGTGCGGTAGCCGTGCACCACATCGAAGCCGAACAACAGCGGAATGCCGAGACGCGATTCCTCGACCGCCAAGCGCTGCATCTCGCGCACGTGCGCGGCGCCGACGAGATTGAGCAGGCTCCCCACCGTGCCCGCGCGGATCGAATCGGTCGAGTCGCCGGCCAGAGTCGGCCCGGTCACGGTATAGCCGGCCGCGGTCATGGTGAGCTGCCCGAGCTTCTCGGCCAAAGACATCTCCCGGATGAGCCGGTCGATGGGATTGGTGGCAGCTTGAGTCATGGGCAACGCGCGCGGCGCGCGGGGCTGGTTTTTCTCGACCGAATGCCCCAAGGCGAGCCCGGCGTGGCGGATAATGACAAAATTGTTTGGCTCCTCAAGTGACACGCATGATCATGAAACGGCCCCCCGATGTAAATACCGCCCAGGGGCGTGACCCCGGTCAACTGCCCGCCGATACGTCCGGAGCCGAGGAATCTTCCGACTTCGACGAGTCCGCCGAGTCCGGCCTGCTGGCGCAGGTCACCATGATGCTGCGGGCGTCGTGGGCCTCTCCGGTGCGCGGTGCGCTCATCGCTCTGTGTGTCGCCATCTTTCTGGTCGTTGCGGCGACTGCTTATGGCCAGATCAAGCTGAACACCTGGAATCAACCCTTCTATGACGCGTTGTCGCACAAGAATATCCATGAGTTTTGGCGACAGCTCGGCGTCTTTGGCGTAATCGCAGGGGCGCTGCTCGCGCTCAACGTGGGGCAGCGCTGGCTGGTCGAGACCTTGAAGCTGAAGCTGCGCGAAGGGCTGGTGCGCGACCTGGTGCAAGGCTGGATGGTTCCGGGACGCGCCTTTCGGCTGGCGCACGCCGGCGCGATGGGCGTCAACCCCGATCAGCGCATGCACGAGGATGCGCGCCATTTGACGGAGCTATCGGGAGACCTCGGCGTCGGCTTGCTGCAGGCATCGATTCTGCTTGCATCCTTCATCAGCGTGCTCTGGGGAATATCCAGCAATTTTGCCTTTCATGCGGGCGGCCGCTCGATCGTCATTCCGGGCTACATGGTGTGGGCCGCCGTCCTGTACTCGGGATCCGCCTCGCTCCTGAGCTACTGGATGGGCCGCAGCCTCATACGCAACAATGCCAACCGGTATGCCCGGGAGGCGGATCTTCGCTTCTCGCTCGTGCGTGTGAACGAGCACATCGACTCCATCGCGCTTGCGCGCGCCGAGCCGGACGAGGAGCGGCGCATCGATCACGACTTGAGCAGCGTGCTGCGGGCCATGCGCCTGCTGGTGACCGGCAACACGCGGCTCACCTGGGTGACGGCCGGTTACGGCTGGTTCACCCTGGTGGCGCCTATCTTGGTGGCGGCGCCCTTGTATTTCGACGGCACCCTGACGTTCGGCGGCCTCATGCTGGCCTCGGGCGCCTTTATGCAGGTGCAGTCCTCCCTGCGCTGGTTCGTGGATAACTTCAGCACTTTGGCCGATTGGCGCGCGACGCTGCTGCGGGTCGCAAACTTCCGCCGCGCGGTGATCACGAGCGATGTGCTGCACGACACGACCGGGCGCATCGAATTCATCGAGGGCAAGCCGGGCATCCTCACCCTCGACAACATTGCGATCGCCTCGCCCGCCGGCGGGGTCAAGCTCAAAGAGCCGCACGTCGAGGTCCAGTCCCGAGAGCGTGTGCTCGTGGTCGGCAACTCGGGGACCGGCAAGACTTTGTTGTTCCGTGCGCTGGCGGGATTGTGGCCGTGGGGCTCGGGACGCGTGGCGCGTCCCGGCGGGGAATCGATGTTGTTCATGCCGCGGACGCAATATTTTCCGCCCGGTACGCTGCGCGAGGTCCTCGCTTACCCTACGACCGCGAACGAGTTCACCAGCGAGGCGTGCCTGAATGCGCTCGAGCGGCTCGGACTCGAGCGCTTGGGACCCTTGCTCGATGCGCCCGGCCGATGGGATCTCACCTTGACCGAGGGCGAGCAGCACAGCCTCGCCTTCGCGAGCGTGCTCTTGCACGCGCCGCGCTGGCTCATCATCGACGAGGCGCTCGAGGCGCTCGAGGATGAGCAACGGCCGAAGGTCATCGAGCTGCTCGCAAAAGACCTCGCTGAAACGGGGATTCTTTACATCGGCCGCGCTGAGGCGCACGATAGTTTATTCGCGCGAGTACTTCATCTCGAGGACGATGCCGAGGGGCTGACGCTCGGCGCGAAAAAGCCGCCCGCGGGCGTTCCGATCCCCGCCGCTGCAGCCGTCAGCGCCTAAAAGCACCCCAGCCAGCGCAAGACCCGAGGGCGCGGTGTGTCTGTTGCGCGCAACGCGCACCTTCCGTGCGCGCGAGGGCTTTGTTGCTGTGCGATTATAGTGCGCCGAGGCGAGCCCCGCGCGCGTTGCGACATTCCCCGATCCGCGCAGACGCAGGCTCGCAATCAAGGTTTTGCGCGCCGTCCACACGTGTGGTCAAGTGTGCGGTCTCATCGCTGCGGGCGATGTGATTAACTTGCACTCAGGAAAGAAAATCTGATTGTATGAAACAACTTGAAGCTGTGACCGATCTAACATAAAACATTCCTTATAGAGTTAAAGCGATCACGTTCGACTCGCACGACTTGTTTTTTACTGCAATCGAGCGCGTCGAAATGTCGGCTAGTGGCCTTCAGTCCAAATTTCTCGAGCGGAGGTTTGACGATGGGAGTATCACAGCTAAAAGAGGGGTCCAGTCCTCCTGATTTCGTAGATTCTCTGCTCCGTTTCAGCAAGGAGCATCGCGCGCAGCGCTGGGAAGGGACCCTCAGCGATTTCCTGAAAGATATTTTGCCGAAGAGCCCGGCGACTTACATTCGGACCAGCCACGAATACATCTGGGACATGCTGCTGTGGCACGGCCGCGCGAGCGAGGGCACCGACACCGAGAAGGCGCGCGAGCTCTTCAAGCGCGAGTTGTTCGGCGTCGATGAGCCGCTCGGGCGCGTGGTGGACTACTTCAAGGCGGCGGCGGCCGGATCGGACGTCGGACGACGCCTGCTGCTGCTCCTCGGACCGCCGTCGGGAGGCAAATCAACGCTCGCCATCCTCCTGAAGCGCGGGCTAGAGGAGTACAGCCGCACCGATGAGGGTGCGCTGTACGCCATCAAGGGATCGCCGCTGCGCGAATCGCCCTTGAACCTGATCCCAACGAGCCTGCGCGCCGAGTTCCGAGAGACCTACGGCGTCAGCATTTCCGGAGAGTTGAGTCCTTGGGCCCGGGATTATCTCGACCGCGAGTGCGAAGGCGACTACCTGCGCGTGCCGGTGGAGCGCATCTTCCTGTCGGAGGCGGCGCGCTGCGGCATCGGCACCTACGCGCCCCATGATCCGTCGACCGCCGATATTGCAGATCTCGTCGGCTCCGTCGACCTGTCGAAGGTTGCCCGCGTGGGCGATGAGGGCGATCCTCGCGCCTGGTCCTGGTCCGGCGCGGTGTATGCCGCGAGCCGCGGTGTGCTCGAAATGATCGAGATCCTGAAGGTCAAGCGCGAGTTTCTCTATCTCCTCCTGACCCTCACCCAGGAGAAGAACGTCAAGGTCGCGCGCTTCCCGCTCATCTACCTCGACGAGACCATCCTCGCGCACACCAACCTGGCCGAGTTCAATCGCTTCCTGCAGGAGAAGGAAAACGAGGCGCTGCTCGACCGTATGGTCATCATCAAGGTGCCCTATGCCCTGTCGTACAAGGACGAGGCGCGCATCTACAAGAAGCTGGTGTACGGCGCACCGGCGTTTCGCAACACCCATCTCGATCCCCACGTGCTGCACCTCGCCGCCGTGTTCGCGATACTCACCCGGCACACCAAGCCCGAGCGCGAAGGGCTCGATCTGCCGAAGAAGGTGCGCATCTTCGCCGGCGAGGCAGTGGAGGGGTTCTCTGACCAAGAAGCGGCGCGCTTGCGCAGCGAAGCCCCGGACGAAGGTCTCTCCGGCGTGAGTCCGCGCTTCGTCATCAACGCGCTTTCGACCGCCATCACGCGCGGCAATGCGCGCAGCCTCACCAGCATGGAACTGCTGCTCGCGCTCAAGGATGCGATCGAGAGCGATGCGCGTATCGATGCCAAGCAAAAAAAGATGTGGTTCGACCACCTCGTGACGGCGCGCAAGGAGTTCTACAACCGCTGGGTCAAGGAAGACGTGCATCGGGCCCTGTTCGCGTCCTTCCAGGACGAAGCGCAACAGCTCCTCGAGAAGTACCTGGACGAGATCGAGGCCTCACTCGACCAGCGCAAGGTCACAGATCCCATGACGGGAGAGAACCGCGCGCCCGACGAGCGCTTCATGCGCTCGGTGGAAGAGAAGATCAAGGTCTCCGAGTCCGGGAAGCAATCATTCCGCCAGGAGGTCATCCGCAAGGCCATGGTGGCGTTCAAGGCCGGCGAGAAATTCAGGCTGGCCAGCCACGCCCGAGTTCGCGAGGCCATCGAGCAGTATCTTTTCGAGGAGCGGCGCGACGTGCTGCGCCTCGTCACGTCCACTGCGCGGCCCGACGACGAAGCCCGCAAGAAAATATCGGTAGTGCAAGAACGCCTCGTGAAGGAGTATGGTTACGACGAGCACAGCGCCCAGGAGGCGCTGAACTACGTCACCACGCTGCTGTCGCAAGAGTAGGTGCGCGCATGACGCTGAAAGGCCAAGCAGGGTTTGCATGAGCGGCGACTCGACAGGGACCCCGCCGCAGACGCTCAACGGCTGGTACGAGCTGTTCTCGCGGGGCTCCAGAGATTGGCTGCGTCACAATGAAAAGATCCGCGAAGCCGTGCGCGCCCACCTGCCGCGCATCGTCTCCGGCTCCGACATCATCAGCGACGGCTCGCGCACCGTGCGGGTTCCCGTACGCATGCTCGAGCATTACCGCTTCCGGCTGGCACAGACCGGCGATGCGCAAGGCGTCGGACAAGGCAAGGCGAAGCCTGGCGACGTCCTTGGTCCCGCCAATCCACAAAGCGGCCCGGGACAAAAAGGCGCCGGTGGCAAGGATCAGGGCGGTATCGAGCTCATGCTCGAATTCAAGGTCGACGACGTCATCGACTGGCTCTGGGATGACATGAAGCTGCCCAATCTGCAGCCCCGGGCGGGTGCGACCGAGGATTCCGAGTGGAAACGCGAGGGTTGGGACCGCCGCGGCGCGCGCTCGCGTCTCGATCGGCGGCGCTCGCTCAAGGAATCGGTGAAGCGCCGCGCCCTCGACGAGGACTCGCCCGCATTCACCGATGAGGACCTGCGCTATCGACAGCTCACGCGGCGCCGCCAACCGGCGCTGCGCGCGGCGGTATTCTTTCTGATCGACGTATCGGGCAGCATGTCGGACCGCGACCGGCAACTCGCAAAGACCTTCTTCTTCTGGGTGGCGGCGGGCCTGCGGCGCGAATACAAGGCGCTCGACATCGTGTTCGTGGCGCATACCACGGACGCCTGGGAATTCAGCGAAGCGGACTTCTTCAAGGTCGCCGGCAGCGGCGGCACCGTCGCCTCGGTCGGTTTGGCCAAGGTACGCGAGATCATGCTCGAGCGCTTCGACCCCGGCAGCTGCAACGTATACCTATTTTATGCTTCAGACGGCGATAACGCCTCCGATGACCGCACCGCCGCCGCCGGTGAGCTCGAGACCATCGCCAAGGCGGCGCGCTACGCCGGGTACGTCGAGATCTCCGCCGGAGTCCGCAGCTCGCAAAGCGAAACCATGGCTCTCTTCGAGGCCGCCGCTGCAGAGGGCCGGCCGTGCGGGCGCTTTTCCGTCGGCAGTCCGGACGACATCGCCGGCGCGGTGCGGCACTTCTTCACCGCCGAGGCGAACACGAGCGGCAGCGCCGACGCCGCCGGATCGACTCCATGAGCGCGGATTGGCGCAGTCACGTGCCCCAGCTCGAGGGCCTCGCGCGCAAGCTCGGACTCGACTGGTCCCAGGTCATCTTCGAAGCGGTACCCGACAGCTTCATGACCGAGATCGCCGTGTACGGACTGCCGGTGCGCATGCCGCACTGGTCCTTCGGCGCGCGCTATATCTATCAGCTGCTGCAGCGGCATATGGGCTACTCGAGACTCTTCGAGGTCGTCTTCCCGGGCGATCCCGGCCACGCGTATCTCGCCGCCAGCAACGGGCTCGCGGACAACGTTCTGGTCACCGCGCACGTGCTCGGTCACGCCGATTTCTCGAAGAACAACATGCTGTTCCGCCGCTGTCAGGATCAAGGCAGCGCTCACATCATCGAGCATGCGGCGAGCCATGCCCGCCAGATCGAGCGGTACATCGAATCCTACGGGTTCAATGCGGTCGAGCAAGTACTCGACGCCGCCCTGTCCCTGGAGCAATACGTCGACCTGGATCAGTCGTTGCGGCGCGAGCGCTATCCGGAATATGCCCCGGCGCCGACGGAACCGCGGGACGATCCGTTTCGCGCGCGCTTCGCGACGCTCGACGCGACCCCCGAGGTTGCACCGCAGATGCGCAAGGTCCGCGCTCCCCTGCCGCCGCATCCGGAAAGAGACCTGCTCTGGTTCATCGCCACCTATGCGCCCGAGATGGAAAGCTGGGAGCGGGACATCTTTCTCGCCGTGCGCGACGAGTCCTTTTACTTCTATCCGGTCTTCGCCACGCAGATCATGAACGAGGGCTGGGCATCGTACTGGCACGCGCGCCTGCTGCGCGAAGCGGACTTCATCCCCGAGGAGACCTACCTCGACGCCATCAAGTGCCACTCCGACGTCGTGCGGCCGGTGGCAACCGGCGAGCAGGTGGCTCTGTCGATCAATCCCTATCATCTGGGATTCACGCTCTGGGAGGATATCGTCAAGAAATCCGGCATCGACGCGGCCCGGCGCGTCATGCGCGAAGACGATGACTGCAGCTTCCTGCGCAATTACCTCACGCGGGAAATCGCCGAAGAGATGGGACTGTTCCGCTATCAACGCCAGCAGCAAGGGCAGATCAAAGTGGTGGCGGCGGATATCGAAGAGCTGCACGAGAACCTGCTCACCGACAAGTACAACTTTGGTGCACCGCGCGTGTCCGTGACCGAGGTGCGCAACGACGGCACGCTGGTGCTCGCCCACGACAGCCAGCTCGATGGCCGCGGCCTCGACGCCGAGCGAGCGGCAAAAGTGCTCGAATACATCAAGCGCGTCTGGCGGCGGCCCGTGCTGCTCAATACCGTCGACGCGAACGCCAAAGCGGTGGAGCTCTCCTCGGAGTCGCCGCCGAACTGAGCGATTGCGCGCCCCACCCGGGCGGGCAGCCTATTCCAGACAAACCACCAGTTTCGCGGAATGCGCGCGCCAATTGATGGGTATCACGTAACAGCGCGCGTGCGGCGGGGTCACCTTCTCGGGATTGTGGGCGACCACGGTCGGCACCGAGATCACGAAGCTCTTGCCGAAGTCGCGCCGCGCGTTTCCGGAAATCGTATTGGCGACTTCCCCGACGAGATCGAGGATGGTCTCCTCGCTGCAGTCGGTCTCTTGCATGCGCATGAGCAACACCGTCAGCATCCCGCGCGGCGCCGTGAAATACACGATACCCTTGCGGGCGCCGGAAATGCCGATTACGCCCGTGTACTCGTAAGTTCCCGGCTTGCCGTCGGTCACGAGATAAGGAGACCCGACCGTGGCCGGCTGCCTGCCGGATACCTCGAAGTAATTGGTCGTCCCGTCGACGAAGGTGCGGATTTCGGCTTCCTTCAGCATCAGGCGTCCCGCAATAACTCTTCCAGCGCATCGTTCAGCTGACGATCCGTGAACGGTTTGCAAAGAAAGCCGTTCGCGCCCTTCTCGATCGCCTCGACGGCGGTTGCCTTGTCGGCCAACGCGGAGACGACGAGAATCAATACGTTCGGATTGATGGCGACCAGCTTCTCCACGCACTCGATGCCGTCCATTTCCGGCATGGTGAGGTCCATGGTGACGACGTCCGGCTGCGTGCGCCGAAACAGCTCCACCGCGTCGCGTCCATTGGCCGCGGCACCCACCACCTCCAAGCGATCGATCTGCTGCGAGCGCTCGATGCGCCGCCGGATGATGTTCGAATCGTCCACGATCATGAGCTTCTTACTTTGCTGAGCACTCGTGTCCATCATGCTGCCACCGTATCGTCAACCGGTTTGGGCGGGACCGGTAATGTCACTGTGACTCGCGTGTACCTGCCCGGTGCAGTCGCGACCCCCACTCGACCGCCGATCTGGCGCATCAGATCGGCCATCAAATTCATACCGACGCCGCGCCCCGCGTCCTTGGTCGCGGTCTCGACCGTCGAGAACCCCGGCTGAAACAACAGCGACAGCACTTTCTTGGCGTCGAGGTTGTCGGCCTGCTCGGCGGTGAGGTAGCCTTTCTGTAGCGCCACCTCTTTGATCCGATCGGTCGCGAGCCCCTGTCCGTCGTCCTCGACGCTGAACTTGAAGCCCTCGCCGACATGCCGGAAATCGAGGCGCACGGTACCCTGCGGCGACTTTCCTGCCGCGACGCGCACGGCAGCGGGCTCGATGCCGTGCACGACCGCGTTGCGCACGCCCTGGATGGCGATGTCCTTGACGATGCGGCGATACTCCTCGGGCACGAGGTCGAGCCCGTTGCATCGAACCTGCGCCTCCTTGCCGTACTCCCCGGCGACCCGATCGGCGAGCTGCTGCAGGGTCGAACCCAGGCCTGAATCCGTCTCCAGAGGACCCGTTACTTGCGCGGACTCGTCAACGACCTGCGTATCGGTCGGGCTTACGGCGGGCTCGCTGCGGAACAGCTGGAACTTCGACAAGCGGGACACCAACTCGCTCACCGATTGCAAATGGGTCAGCAAGTCGTCGAGCTTGATGACCAGCGGCAGGAAATCGTTGCCCGAGAGGTCCGACTTCTCGCGCAGCGCCTTGAGATCGTCTTCGAAAGAATGGGCGCGGCTTTCGATCGAGGACAGACCGAGGGCGGCGGCCTCCCCCTTGACCGAATGAGCCTGCCGGAACAGGGTGTCGAGCTTCTTGCGGAAGGCGCCTTCCTCGCGCGCCGGCTCCCGTAGCACGGCGTTGATCATCTTCATGGCGGCATTCGAATCGTTGAGGAACGACGCCAGATGCGCGGGATCGATGTGCAGAATTCCGAGCAGCGTATCGACCTGCGCTTGCGCCTGCTTTTGGGAGTTCTGCAGCTCACGCGCGAGCTCCACCCGCGAGCTCACATCGGACACCGACACCAGCACGTGGGTGATTTTGCCGTCGACGCGGACTCGGTGGAATTCGAAGTCCAGGTAACGGGTGTCGAATTTCCCACCGCCCAGCGCGAGGTGCACTTCGACTTCGCCCAGCGGATTGATGGACTTCACCAGCTTCTCGTTGGTGCGTTCCGCCCAAAGCACTTTCACGAACTTGAGCGCGGTCGCCAGCGTCTTCTCGGAGACGATACCCTTCAGCAGATCCTCGAATCCCAGGCCCGCCAGATCCTTGCGCTGGAACAGCGAGGCGAGCGCGCTCGAGTGCGCCGTCCCGATGACGAGATGCTCGTCGAGCAGAAACAGGCCGTCCTTCACCGTGCGCAGAATATCCGCCGTCTGTTGGCGCGCCTCCCTGAGCTTGGCCTCCTGCTTGCCGCGTGCGTTGAGCAGCAGCACGATGAGCAGTACCAGCCCCGCGGCGATCAAGAGGCCCACGAGCATGACAATCTGCAGCTGTCTCGCGGCACGCGCGCTGCCGGCCTGCAGCTGAGCGCCTACCGCGGTCAGCTCGGATTCGAGCTCCGGGAGCGAATGGCGGCTGATGCGGATGGCGGTGGTCAAGTCGTGCTCGAGCTGCCGCCCGGTCGCGTTGAGCACCGTGCCCTCCGACTCGCTGTCGGCATAGGGTACGCCGTTGAAGGCAAGCACCGGCTGGACCGCACCGAGCTCCTTCTGCCACTCATCGCGCAACGTACCGGCGTGGCCGCCGGCGATCGAGTCGCCCACCGAACCGGGCATGCCGACGCCGAGCCAGCCGCCGGGCCGCGGCGTCGTCATGATCTGCACGGCGTCGCCGAATCTCTTGGTTGCGTCCGTCAGCTGGTCGACCGATTCCTGGAGATAGCCGCGATTGGTGAGTCGATCGCGCATGGTCTCGAGCGAGGCGCGAATGACGGTAGGATAACGTTCCTGGTCGGCGACCCACTTGAGCGCCGCGGAGGAATTCACCAGATCGCCCGCGAGCTTGAGGCCCGGAAGCAGCACGATCGCCACGAAGCTCACGCCCAGCAGGATCACCAGAACCATGAGCCGGTCCGGAGAAAGCTTCGAGAGGAACGAAACACGCGAATTCATCGGAACTCCATCAGGTCGACGGTCGGAAAATCACGAGCATTTTCGTGCTCACAGCGATCGGTTTGCCGTGGTCGTCGACGCTGGGCTTGTAGCGCAATCGCGAGATGGCCTTCATCGCGGCCGTCTCGAATACGCCCGTGGGGTTGGCATCGAGAACCTTGATGTCGGATACCGCCCCCTTCGGGGTGACCATATAACCGAGCTCCACGGTTCCTTGAATCTTCTTTTGCAACGCTCCGCTCGGATACTCGACATCGAGCGTCCGCAGGCGCGTCAAGGAATTCTCCGCGACCTCACGCGGCGCGCCGCTCGCGGCCGTCTTCGCCGATCGCAGCCGCTGTGCCAGGGCGTCGGCCTCCGCTGAGCTGCCGAGGTTGCTCGCCTGCTGCAACAAGGCCTCGGCCAGGGTGAGGTCGCTGGAATCCATCGCGTTGCCGGCCTGCGCGAGGATCTGCGACTGCACCGCTTTGGTCAGCTCCGCGAGCGCGGGATTTTGCGGATCGGTACCGCGAAGCTGGGCGAGGTAATAGAGTGCGCTGTCGTTCTCCGGAGCAAGCACATTGCCCAGCGCAAGCCGTGATTTGACCAGATCGATCATGCGCGATTGGTCTGATTGCTTTTGCACTTGCTGCGCACGGGCGGCACCGATGTCGCGCTGCAGCCCCGTCATCGTCGCAGGCGGTGTGCCGAGGGTGCGCAACGCGGCGGTGATGCGGTCCGCGTCGGCTACGCGCCGCTCATCGATGGCCTTATGCGCATCCTGGATGAGCCGCCGCACGAGCTCGCGGCCCCGCGCTTGCAGGTCGCTCGCCATCGCTCCGGCCTTGCGGGCCTGGGCGAAATAGCCGACGGCGCTGTCGTTCGCCGGATCGAGGAGCTGATCCTGATCGAGCCGTGCGTCGAGAAGCGCCAAGAGCCGCGACACGTCGGAGTCGGCGAGGCGGCGCCGCAAATTCTCGCGCAGCTGCGCGATTTTCGCCTCGCTCATCGACTTGGCGTGAACGGCCTGATCGATCAACTGCGTCGCGCGCTCGAAATTCTGCGCATTGATGGCGGCCTCGATCTCCGCCGGCCCGAGCTCGTCCCGCATCTTGGCAATGCGCTCATCGAGTGCCGACAGTCGCGGATCGTTGGGATCGATGCTGCGCACGGTCTCGAGTGCCTGCAACGCCGCCTCGAATTGCTTCTCGTCCAGGGCCGATTGCACGCGCCCTACCAGGATCTCCGAGAGACGCTTCAACCCCTGCTGCGCTTCACCGTTGCCGGGAGCGAGCAGCAGTGCGCTGCGATAGAGTGACAGGGCGCTGCCATCTGCGGGCTCGATGAAGTGCCGATCGCGCATCGCGATCTGCGCGGCGGTGACCAGTGCGTCGACTTTCTCCTCAACCCCAGCCACTTGCGTCGAGTCGGCCGCGGGCTGCGTCGCTTCCGTTGCCGTCGGGGCGGCGGGCGGCGCAGGCTTTGCGGCGCGACCCGCGTCCGCGGCGGGCGGCAGGGTCGGCACGGCGTCCGGACGCCGCAGGAGCATATAGGCCACGCCGGCGACCAGCACGATTGCGAGCACGCCGACGATTACCAGCAGAGGGATACGCGAGCTCTTGCCCTCTGAACCACCCGCCGGGACTTCCGGTTGCCCGGCTTCGGCGGCGTCATCGTCGAAAACGGCGATCTGCGGGCCGCCGCCGGCACCGCGGCCGTCACGGTTAGCCCCGCGGCCTTCACGCGCAGTCACCTCGCCGAGGAGCGCCAGGCGTGCACTCGTCTCCTCGTACGCGCTGGCGAGAGCAGTTGCGATGCGCTCCGCATCGATCGGTACCGCCACATGTGCGACGATTTGCCCGCGATCGACGTCCGGCGCCCAGCCCGACGCGCTTTCTGCGACGTCGAGCGCGACCACGGCGAAGCGCGGCGAGTGCGCCGCCAAACGGGCAAGAACGTCGGACTGATCCGCTGCTCCACGGGCATCCCAGAGCACGATCGCCGCCTCGCCGGGGCTGGTCGCGTTCACGAGCTCCTCGATGGAGTCGATCTGCCGGTGGTTGAGCCGCTGCGTGAGATGGGCTGCGACCTGCGGCCAGAGCTCATCGTCGAGAGTCACCAGATACGCGTCGAATTTGCGTTTCTTGGCAGGCGGGCTCGATTCCTCGCCGGCGGGCGTCGAAGTCGAGTTCTGTTTTGCGGTGGCGTTGGTCATGGCGATCCTCAATCCGCGGGCGTCATTGCGACGCAGCTCAAGGCGTCGAGCAATTGGGAGGCCGAAGCAAAACGCTCATCCGGATTCTTGGCGAGCAGCCGGTTGATGAGCGGTTGATAACGGGATTGCGCTGCTCCCAGCGTCGGTATCGGACGCTCGCGGTGTCCCTGGAAAATCTCTCCGAGATTGTTGCCGAGAAAGGGTAAATGGCCGGCGAGCATCTCGTAGAGGATGATGCCCAGGCTATACAGATCGCCGCGTTGATCCGGATCGCGGCCTTCGATCTGCTCCGGACAGACGTAATAGGGAGTTCCGGTCATGAGGTCGGAGCGCGACAGCTCGAGACCGACCAGCTGTGCGCGCGCCGAGCCGAAATCGATGAGCACGACCCGGTTGTCGGTGGTCAGCATGAGGTTCGAAGGCTTCAGGTCGCGATGCACGATTCCGGCCGCGTGCACGACCTGCAGGGCGGAGGCGATCTGGCGGGCGTAATTGAGCGCATCACGTTCGCTCACGGGATTCTTCAATCGATCGCGCATGCTGCCGCACGGAAAGTACTCGAGCGCGAGATAGAGATAGTTCGGCGTGATGCCGAAATCGATGACGTCGGCGACGGAGCGGTGATTCAAGCTCGAGAGAATCTCGCATTCACGTGCGAATCTCTGGCGGTCCTCTTCCGAGACGCTCGTGAGCCCCTGGATGGGCTGCACCTTGAGCGCCACCATCTGCGCCAGATCGCTGTTGCGGGCCAGATAAACGCTGGCCGACGAGGAATGCGCGATTTTCTTCAGCAGCCGATAGCCCGCGACGCTCGGGTAACCCGACGCGTCGTCGATCACCGCGTGCGCGGCCTTGGGCGCACCCGGGACCGGCTCGCCCGGCTGCTCCAGCAACGGCCGGATTGCGGCTGCGAGCTCGTTGACGTCGACGGCATGGATGGGCCAGTAATCCGCAGCCCCGGCTTTCATGGCACGCGCCGCGCAGCGCTCGTCGCCCTGTCGGGCGAATACGAAAATGGGTAACAGCGGTGCACGCGTGCGCAACCGCGTCACGACTCCGAGCGGATCGCCCTCGGAGCTGCGTTGCATGAATTCGACGACGACCATGACCGCGACATAGGAGCGCAGCTGCTCCGCCGGCAGACTCTCCAGGCCCGAATAAGACACAGAGTCCGCATCGAGCGTGGCGGCAGCGCGCCGGACCAAGCCGGCCAGGCGCAATCGCAGCTCGAGGTCATCGTGCACCACCAAGCAAAGCCGTGCGGAGTTGGTTGCAGCCGCCTGCTTTCGTGCTGCGTGAGGCAAGACAGCTCCCTGTTTTCGTTAACGCCACGAATAGGTACAGCGCACTCCGGCAGGGGTCGGTCCCCTGCGAGAGGCAACTGCAACATGTTGTAGCGTCAGGGATAAGGCGCAAAACTGAGAGGCTCTGAATCACATTTCTCGCTTTGCAGTGCGACAGAACGTGGCCGCGCTTTGGTCATAACACGCGATCTGTGAGCCAATTCGCAACCGCCGGCATCACACCCTGCCGGCAACGGCCAGGGCCCGGGTCAAGGGCCCAAAACCGCGCCCTGCAGCCCCCTCCTCCGATGCCCCCGGTCTCAGCGCCCGGGCGCTCCGAGATAGCGGTCGTACCAGGCGAGGTAGCGCTGCAACCGGTCCTTGATGTAGCTCGGGCGGGTCAGCAAATGATGTTGGCCGGGATATACGATCAGCTGCGCCGGCACGCCGAGCGTGCGCAGCGCGGCATACATTTGCTCGCCGCCCGCGATCGGCACATTGAAGTCCTTATCCCCACCGAGGAACAGGGTCGGTGTCTTGATTCGATCGGCGTGAAAGAAAGGATAAGACACCTTGAGCCAAAGCGGTGTCGCGGCCCAAGGCGGCTGCAATTCGGCGTTGTACTGCAGAATGTATTGATCCGAGCCGAACATCGAGAGCTGATTGCCGCTGCCGGCGCCGCTGATGGCGGCCTTGAAGCGCGTGTCCGAGGCGATGATGTAATCGGTGAGGATGCCGCCATAGCTCCAACCACCCACGCCGAGCCGGTGTGGGTCGGCGATCTTCTCGCGCACGACATAATCGACCGCACCGAGGAGATCCGCCACCTCCTTGTGTCCCCAATCCGCCGCGATCGCCTGAGCGAATGAGGCGCCGCGGCCGCTGCTACCGCGATAGTTTATCGCCAGGACCACGTAGCCGTGGGCCGCGAACCATTGCCGCTCCAGCTCGAGCGGATAAGTATCGGCGCTCATCCCGTGCGAATCCTGCCCGTTGGGTCCGCCGTGAATCCACAGGATCGTGGGGTACGCCTGCCCCGCGCGATAATCCGCCGGCTTGACCATCATGCCGTGAATGATCGTGCCGTCGCGGCTCGGAAAGGAGATATCCTCCACCGCGCCGAACTGGAGCTCCGCCATCTCGGCATCGTTGTGGTGCGTGAGCTTGCGCAATCCTTTGGGCTCCACCGCATACACTTCGGGTACCGAGCTGTCGTTGGAGGCGACTACGGCGACGTGTTCCCCCGCCCCGCAAATGCTGCTCGCGGACCACTTTCCGGTCTCGAGACGCCGCACTTCGCCCGTGTCCAGGCGCACGGACACCGGCAGCTCCGCCCCGTCATCCTCGATGATCGCAGCGATGGATTCATCGTCCGCGGCCGAGATGCGAATGAGCGCGCGGTCGAGACGCTCGGTGAGCAGCCTCGACTTCCCTTCAGCGAGCGTGAATATGCTGATACGGTCCTGAATATAAGCGTTGAGCCGCGGCTCGAGACCCGTCGTATAGATGAGCCGGGTGCCGTCGGGCGTCCAGCGGAGCGCGGACTTGTTCGGCGCAAAGAACTCCGTGAGCCGGTGCCGGGTCGCGCCCGCCCGCGCGTCGATCACGGCGAGCTCGAGCTTGCCGGTTTGATCGCCGGTGCGATCGCTGAAAAAGGCGATGTGGCGGCCGTCGGGCGAGTACACCGGCGCCGTGTCGTCGGTCTGCCGATCGGCCGCGAGAGGGGTCAAGGTCTTCGCCGCGAGATCGAAGAGGTAGAGCTGCTTGCGGTCGGCCGCGGTCAGATAACCGTCGACGTCCTCCTTGAAATGCAGCCGATCGATTACGATCGGCGGCGGACTCTTCACCTTGTCGGGCGATTTATCCGACGATTTGTCCGGGGCTTCATCCGCAGGCCCGGCACTCATGGAAATCACCAGCTGGGTGCCGTCCGGTGACCAGGCGTATTCAGCAACATCGCCGGTGATGCCTTCGAGTAGCTGCGCTTCGCCGCCCCGGCGATCGAGCAAATACAGCCGCGACTTGCCGTCAGCCTTGCGCGCCGACAGAAACGCTATATAGCGGCCGTCGGGGCTGAATTTCGGATCCGAAGCCGACTCCTCCCCGGCCGCCGTCAGCTTGAGGTCCGCGGTGCCTTGGAAATCGGTCATCCACACGGCGCTCTTGCGCTCGTCCGACTCGAGATCCGAGCCCTCGACCGTATAGGCGATCCAGTTCCCATCGGCCGAGCAGGCCGCACTCTCGACCGACAGCAACCGGTCGAAATCGCTCGTCTCCAAGGCTCGTTTCGCCGCGTCCGCCACGCCCACGGCAAACAAGCCCGCGCCGCAGGCAATCGCCATCAAAGTCATCCGCATGAGGTGCTCTTCCGTTGTTTATCCGCGGTAGGATATCGCAGGCGGGCAATCTCGGGGGACAACAAGAATGTTCGAGCAATTATTGACCCCGGTCGGGGGCAGCCTGATTCTCTCTTTCTGCGTGGCAGCGCTGCCGATCGCGGTCGTGCTGGTATCGCTCGGCGTCCTGCGCCGCCCCGCCTGGCAGTCGTCTCTTGCGGGGTTGCTCGTTGGGCTCGTCATCGCGATCGGCGTATGGAAGCTGCCCGTTGGCCTCGCCTTCGACAGCGTCGCTGCCGGCATGGTGTTCGCGCTGTGGCCCGTGATGTGGATCGTATTCACCGCGCTGCTCCTCTACAACATCGCGGTGATATCGGGACGGTTCGATGCCTTCCGCGCGTGGCTGCTCGCCAACTTGCCGAACGATCGCCGCGTGGTGCTGGTGGTCATTGGCTTTTGTTTCGGCTGCCTGCTCGAAGGAATAGCCGGCTTCGGCACACCGGTCGCCATCACCAGCGCATTGCTCATCATGATCGGCATGCCGGCGCTCGAAGCCCTCACCTTCACACTCATTTTCAATACCGCGCCCGTCGCCTTCGGCGCGCTCGGAACCCCCATCACCGTGCTCGGTCAAGTGACCGATCTGCCCGCGGTCAAGCTCGGCGCGATGATCGGACGTCAGCTGCCTTTCATTGCGCTGCTCCTGCCCTTTTACGTCATGGGAATCTACGGTGGCGCCAAATCGATTCGCGCGCTCTGGCCGATGCTCCTGGTGGCCGGAGGCAGTTTCGCCGCCGCCCAGTTCGTGTCCTCGAACTATCTCGATTACTCGCTCACCGACGTGCTGGCAGCGCTCACCTCGCTGATCGTGACCCTGGCGTTCCTGAAGCTGTGGTCGCCGACCGCCGACCCGGCGTATGCCGTCGATCGCAACCTTCCTGCGCCCGCACCCGCGCCCGGCGCCGCCACGGCGAGCCCGCGCAGCGCCGTGCCGGCCTGGCAAGGCTGGTTGCCGTGGGTCATCGTATCGGTGGTCGTCATCGGCTGGACGCACCTGAAAATCGCGACGATCGGTCAGCAAACCTTTCACTGGCCGGCCTTGCACAATCAGGTGTTCATCACGCTGTACAAGAAAGCCTACGCGGCCAACTGGGTATTTCAGCCTCTGGGAACGGGCACGGCCATTCTGGTGGCGGCGATCATCACCGCGGCGTGCGTCGGGGTCGGGCCGGCCCGATTTCTGGGCGCGCTCACGAGCACGTGGCGCCAGAGCCGTTTCGCCATCCTCACGGTAGCGCTCATCGTTGGTCTCGCCTACCTCATGAACTATTCGGGGATGAACTACACCCTGGGACTCGGCGTCGCATCGGCGGGCCTGTTCTTTCCCATGCTCTCGGCATTCCTTGGGTGGATCGCGGTGTTCCTGTCCGGAAGCGACACATCCGGTAATGCCCTGTTCGGCAATCTGCAAGTGGTCGCTGCCAAGCAGTTGGGTCTCAATCCCGTGCTCATCGCCGCCACGAACTCCTCGGGCGGCGTCATGGGCAAAATGATCTCGCCCCAAAACATCGCAACCGGCGCGTCGGTCACACATCTGCAAGGCCAGGAAGGCCGGGTCCTTGCACGCACGTTCATCCACAGCGTCATCTTGACCATTCTGCTGGGCGTGCTCGTGGTTCTGCAGCAATACGTTTTTGCCTGGATGATCCCGTGAATGCGCTGCCAGCTTGAACGGCGCCTGCGCCGCGAGACGCGCGGCGAGGTGTTGTTCGATCCCGCAGCGCGCGGGCGTTACGCGACCGATGCGTCGATCTATCAGATCTCACCCGTGGGCGTCTTCGTGCCGCGCGACGAGCACGATGTGGCGGTGGCCATCGACATCGCGCGCGATCTGCGCGTGCCCGTTCTCGCACGCGGCGGCGGCACCAGCCAGTGCGGACAGACGGTCGGGGCGGCGCTCATCATCGACTACAGCAAGCACCTGCGGCGCATTCTCGAGGTGGATCCCGCCGGCGCCGTCGCCGTAGTCGAGCCGGGCCTCGTTCTCGATGCGCTCAATGCCGCCTTGAGCCCACACGGGTTGTGGTTTCCCGTAGACGTCTCGACCGGCGCGCAAGCCACACTCGGCGGAATGGCGGGCAACAATTCGTGCGGTTCGCGCTCGATCGCCTACGGCAACATGGTGCACAACGTGCTCGGTCTCGACGTGTGGTTGTCGGACGGTGCGCGGGTGGCGCTCGGGCCGGTGCGTTCGCTCGAGGGCCGGGCCGCAAGGATCGCCGCCTTCGTGCGCGACCTCGCGGCGAGCCACGCCCAAGCCATCGCCGATCGCTGGCCCAAGGTGCTGCGCCGCGTGGGCGGCTACAACCTCGACATTTTCGACAGCCAGAGCGAGCGGCCCTACAGCGCGGACGGTGAGGTCAACCTCGCGCATTTGTTCGTGGGCTCCGAAGGCACGCTGGGGCTTACCCGCACATTGCGGCTCAAGCTCGCTCCCAAGCCGGCGCATCGAGTGCTCGGCGTCGTCAACTTCTCCACGTTTCGAGCCGCAATGTTGGCCCCGCAGCACCTCGCGGGGCTCCGCCCGAGTGCCATCGAGCTGATCGACCGCATCATGATAGATCTGGGTCTCGAAAATCCGAGCTACCGCCCGCTGCTCGAGCGTGCCCTGATCGGACGTCCTGCGGCAATTCTGCTGGTGGAATTCATCGGCGAGGAGCTCGCGCCGCTGCAGGCGAAGCTGCGCGGACTCGCCGCGATCATGGGCGATCTCGGCGCGCCGGGGAGCGTGGTCGAGTTGCTCGATGCCCCGTCACAGAGAGGTATTTGGGAGGTGCGCAAGGCCGGGCTCAACATCATGATGAGCCTGAAGGGCGACGGCAAACCGGTGAGTTTCATCGAGGACTGCGCCGTGCCGCTCGCGCATCTCGCCGACTATACGGACGCGCTCACGGAGATATTCACCAGACATGGAACGCACGGCACGTGGTACGCGCACGCCTCGGTAGGGACGCTGCACGTGCGGCCGATTCTCGACATGCGCCGGGACGGACCCGCAGGCGGGGCAAGCCTCATGCGCGCCATCGCCGAGGAAGCCGCGGTGCTGGTGCGGCGTTACCACGGCGCCTACAGCGGCGAACACGGCGATGGGTTGTGCCGCGGCGAATGGATCGAGTGGCAATTCGGCGCCGAGATCTACCAGGCATTTCGCGCCATCAAGCACGAACTCGATCCGCTCGGCCTGTTCAATCCGGACAAGATCATTGATCCGCCGAAAATGGACGAGGTCGCGCTGTTGCGCTTCGCCCCGCCCTCGGCGCCGCGTCCTTATCGCACGCAAGCGCTGACGCCCGTGCTCGACTGGTCGGCCTGGAACGTGCAGAACGATCCGCTCAGCGGGAAAATCTCACCGCCCGGCAGCGGCGGCGACAACACCGGCGGCTTCGCCAAGGCCGTCGAGATGTGCAACAACAACGGCCAGTGCCGGCAATTCGATGCAGGCACGATGTGTCCGAGTTTCCGCGCCACGCGCGACGAAGAGCACGTGACGCGCGGCCGGGCCAACACCTTGCGACTGGCCCTCTCGGGCCAACTCGGAGACGATGCCTTGAGCGGACCCGCGGTGCACGCGGCACTCGACCTGTGCGTCAGCTGCAAAGGCTGCAAGCGCGAGTGTCCGACCGGTGTCGACATGGCGAGGATGAAAATCGAATTCCTCGCCCACTACAAGGCGCGGCACGGCCATACCCTGCGCGACCACCTGTTCGCCCGGCTGCCCGACTACGGCCCGCGTTTGAGTCGCGTCGCCGGTTTGGCCAATCTGCGCGACCGGCTGCCCGTGGCCCGGCGCTTGGGGGAGCGCCTTTTTGGCTTGTCCGCCGCACGCACACTGCCGCGCTGGCGATCAGATACGTTCTGGCGCGCGCGCCGCGAGGACCCCTGGGCAAGCCGTGACCAGGTTCTCGAGGCAGGGGCGGCGCGCGGCAAGGCCGTGGTGCTTCTGATCGATACCTTCAGCGGGCTGTTCGAGCGCGAGAACGTGATCGCGGCGGCGCGCGTGCTGCGTGCGGCCGGCTATCTCGTGCATCCGCTCGAGAAGCGCGGCACGCCTTATTGCTGCGGACGGAGCTATTTGAGCGCCGGCATGATCGATCGCGCCCGGGACAAGGCGTTCGAGCTCGTGCGCGCGCTCGAGGAGTTTGCGCAGCGGAACGTGCCCATCATCGGTTTGGAGCCTTCGTGCCTGTTGACGTTGCGCGACGAATGGCTGGTGATGCGTCTCGGTGAGCCTGCCAAGCTCATCGCCTCGAACGCATGGCTGTTCGAGGAGTTCCTCGCGCGCGAGGCGCGCGCGGGGCGGATGAGCCTCCCCCTGCGGCCGGCGAGTGCGCCCATCCTGCTCCACGGCCACTGCCACCAGAAAGCGTTCGGCGCGGTGAACGCGATCCTCGAGGTCTTGCGCCTGATTCCCGGCTCGGAGCCGCGGCTCATCGACTCCTCCTGCTGCGGCATGGCGGGCAGCTTCGGCTACGAGGCCGAGCATCACGGGACGTCGATGAAGATGGCCGAGCTCAAACTCTTTCCGGCGCTGCGTGCCGCGCCCGAGGCCATCGTAATCGCCGATGGCACGAGCTGCCGGCATCAGATCCGCGACGGGTTGGACCGCGAGGCCGTGCACTCGGCGTGTCTACTCGAGCGGCTCCTTTAGCCGGCGGCGCGCAGCGCCTCGATCACGTCGACTATCGCCGTCTCGTTGAGCGGGGCCATGATGTGAGCGCCGCCGACGCCTTCGATCTCGCGGAATTCCTTCAGCAAGTCGATGCAAATCGCACGTCCTTCCGCCTTGGAATCGCGCGCGCCATCCAACCGATCGACGATCCAGTCGGGGATGATGGAGCCGAACAGGTGTGCCTTGATCCAGCGAGCGGATTTCGCCGACGCGAGCGGCGAGACGCCGACGAGGAGAGGCAGCTTCCCGCCGAGCCCAGACTCCTCGAGGCGCGTCACATAGCGCCGCAGAATATTCGCGTCCATGCAAAACTGGGTCTGTGCGAATTGCGCGCCCGCCTCGACCTTCTTGATCAAGCTCGCAGGCGTCCAACCGGGTTGCGGATCGATGGGTGCGTCCGCCACACCCACGAAGAAAGCCGCGCTGCCCCCGACCACCCGCCCATGCGGCAAGCGGCCGTGATCGCGCATCTCAACCGCGGTCGCCGCCAGACCCGCGGAATCCAGATCGAAGACCGGCTTGGCCTCGGGCTGATCGCCCTTGCTGGGGTCGTCTCCCTTGAGCACCAGAAGATTGGTGATGCCGAGTGCCGCGGCCGCGAGCAGTTGGCTCTGCAAGGCGATGCGATTTCGATCGCGGCAGGTGAGCTGCAGAATGGGCTCGATACCGTTCTGCAGAAGCACGCTCGCGGCGACCGTCGACTCGAGATGCGCGCGGGCACCGGCGCCGTCGGTCACGTTGACCGCGTCGGCAAGTCCCTTGAGCGGCGCGGCTTTGGCGAGCAATTCCGCGAGATCGCTCGAGACCGGCGGCGTGACTTCCGCGGTGAGCGCGAACTGCCCCGTCCCGAGAATTTGCTGCAATCGGCTCATCCGGCCATTCTAACCTCGAGCCCGGCGTGATTGAGGACCTCACGCACATTTCCGGCGCGTGCAGCCTCGCGGGCCTTTTGCTAATGTCGCGAACCGGTTCCGAGTCCGGAGCCCTCACGCACAGGTTGGACATGCGATGACCGGCGCCGGCGCGGCCGCCGCGGACGAGCTCGCATTCTCGAGCCTGGCCGGCGCGGCCGACTTGCTGCGAACCGGGAGAGTCTCGCCCGTCGAGCTCGTGCGCGCCTGCCTCGGGCGCATCGAGGCGCAGAATCCGCTGCTCAACGCGTTCATTACGGTGACCGCCGAGTCCGCGTTGCAGGAGGCCCGTGAGGCGGAGGGTGAAATGCGGCGCGGCGAGTGGCGCGGTCCGCTGCACGGCATACCGGTCGCGATCAAGGACATGATCGACACCGCGGGCGTGCGCACCACGGGAGCTTCGGCCGTGTACCTCGATCGCATTCCCGGTGCGGATGCCGCCGTGGTCTCACGACTCAGGCGTGCGGGCGCCATTCTGCTCGGCAAGCTGAACATGCAGGAGTTCGCCATCGGCGGCAGCTCCGTGCCCAGCCATTTCGGTCCGGTACGAAACCCTTGGGATACGAGCCGCATTGCCGGCGGATCGTCGGGAGGCTCGGCCGCCGCGGTGGCCGCCGGCCTGTGCTTCGCGGCGCTCGGTACCGACACGGGCGGCTCCGTGCGCCAGCCCGCCGCACTCTGCGGTGTCGTCGGCCTGAAGTCCACCTACGGCCGCGTCAGCAATCTCGGCGTGCTGCCGCTCGCCCCCACGCTCGACCACGTCGGGCCGCTCACGCGCAACGTCGAAGACTGCGCCATCGTGCTCGAGGCGATTGCGGGTTATGAGCGAGCTGACGTCTCGAGCGAGCGCCGACCGTTGAAGCTGCGTCCCTGGCCGTCCTCGGCGGCGGGCATGCGCATCGGCGTGCCGCGTGCCTTCTTCTACAAGGGTCTTCATCCTGACGTGCACCGCGCCGTCGAGACGGCGCTCGCGGCATTATCCGATCTCGGCGCGCGCATCGAAGAAGTCCCGCTCGAGGTGAGCACCGACCGCACGGTGTTCCAGGCGGAGGCCTATGCCTCTCACGCCGAGCTCATCGCCGCGAGACCCGAGCGCTATCTTCCGGAAACGCTCGCCAAGCTCCGTCGAGGCGCATCGATAGACACCCTCGCCTACATGCGTGCGCGCCTCGACCTCGCGCAGCTGCGTCGTCGGATTGGCGAGCTGTTTACACGAATCGATGTGCTGGCAACGCCGACGGTACCCGTGCCCGCACCGCGGTTGCTCGACTATCCGCAGACGTTCGACGAGGTGCTCGCATGGGAGGCCGCCTCGCTGTTGCGCAACACGCGGCCGTTCAACGCGCTCGGGATTCCTACGGTCACTGTTCCTTGTGGACGGACCAATGAGGACCTGCCGATCGGATTGCAATTCGCCGCCGGCCCCTGGCAGGAACGGCGAGCCCTGGCGCTCGCCCTGGCGTACGAGTCTGCAACCGGGTGGCACACGCGGCATCCCGCGCGCGTTTGACATGCGGTACCGCAGCGTGACGCTTGGCGCGGCCTTGCACTAGACTCCGAATCGCTGCACTGTCAAGAAAAGTCAAGAACACGGGGAATAGATCCGACGAACCAGATCCTGCGCCGGCGCAATAGCGAGGGCGCGGCGCGTGCAGCCGACTGAACAATCATTCAATCAACTAAGGAGCAGGTCATGACGAAAGTGATGCGCATAGCGGCCGCCACGCTGACGATCAGCGCCGCGACTTGTCTTGGGATCGGCAGGGCCAGCGCGCAGGAGTCGCAAGGCGATGAGATGGCGGGATGCGCCGGTCTGCCCAGTCACGCTCAACTGCACGCGGCACTCACCGCAGCACGCGATCAGGCGAACGGCGGATTCAACCTCGACATGTGGGGCACGGTCGTGAACCGCGACGGCGTCGTGTGCGCGGTTGCGTTCACCGGCACCAACCGAGGCTCGCAGTGGCCGGGAAGCCGGGTCATTTCCGCACAGAAGGCAAATACCGCCAATGCGTTCAGCTTGCCGCAGCTCGCCCTCTCCACCGCCAACCTTTACAGCGCCGTGCAGCCGGGCGGGAGTCTGTTCGGACTGCAGGCGAGCAACCCGGTGAACACCCATGTCGCCTATCGCGGCGAATCCAAGAACTACGGCCAACCCGATGACCCGATGACGGGCGGCAAGATCGGGGGAGTGAATGTCTTCGGCGGAGGGCTCGGACTCTACAACGCCAATCACGAGCTCATCGGCGGTATCGGCGTAAGCGGCGATTCCTCCTGTGCCGACCACAACATCTCCTGGCGGACAAGACACACGCTGGGGCTCGATTTCGTCCCCGCGGGCGTGAGCGGCGACTTATCGCGCCCTGACAACATCGTGTACGACATTACGCCTGCACCCGGACTCGCGCTCGGTGTCAGCGCGAGCGGCTGGGGACATGCGTTCTGCAGCGCCGGCGCGAAGACGATCGCGAGCACCTTGCCCGCGGTTCGCTAGCGCCGGGGATTCACGAGGGCGTCGCGCCGCAGGCCGACGTCCCTCTTCGAGCGCGGCATCTCACGCGGTGAGGCTGGCCTGCACCTGGCGGCGAAACTCCAGGGGACGCGCGATCGTGCGGAACGCCTCGCGAGTGCCGCCCGTGCCCGACACGGTGATCGTTCCGTAGCCGAGGATGCGTCCGAGAATCCCCTGATCGACGCCGATCCCCTCCACCTTCTGCAGCAACAGCTCGAGCGAATGCCGGCGGACCAGCCCGACCTTGACGAGCACTCGCTTGTTGGTGACGGCAAATTCCGAGCTGATCGATCGGATCCAGGGTGGCACGAGCAAGACGAGGCCGATCAATCCCAAACCGAGCGCTATCCAGCCTCCGCCGATGATCGCCACGACGATCGCAACGATGAGCACGCAAACAGGAAGCAGATAGACGATCCGATGCAGTCTCGCGCGGTAAGTGACGTGCTCGTTCGGCAACAGGTTGCTATCGACATATCCCATGCGTGTCCCCGCTTTTCATTATCCAGCCCCGCTGCTAGCGTAGCGCGAATCGGAGCCGATTGCGGCCCAGCATGCGAGGCAACATGGGAAAGCGGATCGATCCGAAAACAACCCCGGCGTCGGTGGGATCGGGCTACCCGTCGCCCTACGGAGCGCCCTGCGCCGCCCGCGTGCGCAACCGGCTCGGCGACATGGCGGGTCTTACGGATTTCGGTGTCAACCTGCTGCGCTTGCCGCCAGGGACGTGGTCCAGCCAGCGCCACTGGCACACGGCGGAGGACGAGTTCGTGTACGTTCTCGAGGGGCAGGTGGTGCTCGTGACCGATGCGGGCGAGGAGACTCTGCGGCCAGGTGACTGCGCCGGGTTCAAAGCGGGCGTCGAGGATGGGCATCACTTGCAAAACCGCTCTCACGCCGACGTCGTGCTCCTCGAGGTCGGATCGCGCAAGGCCGAGGACGCCGGCGATTATCCGGACATCGACATGCGCTTCTCGCCGGACGGATACACGCGCAAGGACGGTAGCCCGTTTAGCTAGTGCGCGCCGAACGTCCAGGTCACGGTGCGCGTGCGCACGGTGCCGAAGCGCGCATTGCCGCGCAAATGCGGGACGCGCCAAAAGAGCTCGCCCCCACGCCGAACGAGATGTCCTCGGACATGGTGAAGTCTCGGACCCCGCCGTCCGGTCATGGCGCCCTCGTCCTCCCTCTCGCCACCGCATTGATGCGGCAGCAGCGGCGCCCGCACATCGACGTGGGCCAGGAGCGGCGCCTTGCCTGCCTTCACTCGCGACCGATTCAGCCGCTCGAAGGACTGGGGCGACTGCGGCAAGCCGGCTCGTGTACCGAGCAACAGGAAAAACGCGCACAGGACCGGGATATCCAGCGCGATCGTGCCCAATGCATGACGCCAGATCGCGGCGCGCTGCTCGGGGTTGAGTCCGGCTTCGCCGTAGTATTGCCCCCACGAAGGCTCATAGCGAAAGCGAAAGCAGCGGCCGAGCACATCGGCGGATCGGTGCGCCGGATCGAAGAGCCGATTGGCCGAGACACTCCACCCCGCCGGAGGCTCGGGCTCCTCGCCTTGCGGCGTGTCGAGATCGAAATAGGCCTCGATGGAGCTCGCCAGAACATCTCCCTCCACCTCGCCCGACCAAAACGTCCGCAGCGTCCCGCGACGCCCATCCTTGGAGCCATGAAACAGAGCGCCGCGCCGATGACCGGGCGAGTGCGCGGGGTCATCGACCGAGATTGCGTGCAGGGAGAGTTCGTGCTGCCAAGGACGGCAGGGCCATTCGATCCATACCGACTGCGCAGGGACGCGTATCAGATCGGCGCACGCGAGCGCCCGCGCCCCTCTCGAATACGCGAGCGCGGTGCACAGGCGCGTCAAATCGTCGCTCAGAACGAAGCGGAGCGGCACGCACCTCACTTCGTGCGCGCATTCCGCCGCGTTGTTGAGCGCGCGCGTGCGCCCGCTGGCACGGCAGGCGATGACAAACGGCGTGCGACACTGCGCTATTCGATCGGCGAGCTTCACGCCAGCGACCGTAACAGCGCCTTCCACTCGCGCGCGCCGGGCGGCGGCCGAGCTCGTCCCCGGCATTGACGAATTCGTCCCAGGCCGGCGATGACTCCGTTCAGCCTTCGTGTCAGTCTACCGGCGATGGCCAGAGCGACACGCGAGCGAGCGACTGATCTACTTCAAGGCGCCAAGCGGTCAGGCCGGCCGCGCGAGGCGCTCGATCCCACCTTGCAGTTGATCTGGGACGCGGTGTCGATCATTCCTCACGGCGGCGTATGCACCTACGGGGGCATTGCTCGCGCCGCGGGATTGCCGGGGCGAGCACGACTCGTCGGTTTTGCGCTAAAGACGGCCCCAGCCGGGCTGCACTTGCCCTGGCATCGAGTGGTCGGGGCAGGCGGTCGAATCGTCTTCCCGGAAACGTCCCGTGCGCACCGCGAGCAGGCGCGACGCTTGCGGGCGGAGGGGGTGCGAGTGGCGAAGGGACGCGTTGCGCCCTTCGCACTCGTGGTAATGGATCAGATTTAGGCGGCTACTCCGCCGAGGCGGCGTGCCGCGCGATCTCGAGCTCTGCGACAGCCCATCCAAACTGCGCCGGGCTGCAGCGCGAGGTGCTCGCGGTCAGCGCATCGATGGTCTTCGCCTCATCCGGTGTCACATTCTCCACCGTGTGGCGAATCACCGTCGGATACTTTTCCATTCCGGCCCAAACAGCCAGGTAATCCGCTTTCTGAGTGGCGTGATCATAGAAGAAGCCGTAGTCCGGCTCGTCCTTGGGGCTGCGATCGCCCTTGAGGTACTCCTCGATCGCCGAGCCATTCGGCGTGGAACCGAAAAACTCCGTGAGCTTGCGCTTCTCGTCCAGGCGATCGAGGGCATCGTCCAGATCATCGCGTAGCCACAGGCGGTTCGTCTTGACGTTCTTATGCCCGATCATCACTTCTCCTTGCTAACTGATCGCTAAAAACGGACCCGCATGATACCTGAACCGAGATCCTAATGTGTTCAGAATCAGTGGGTTATTGTCAAGTAGTCAGAGGCTAGATCAAATGGGATCAACAAATCGGGGCGAGATATTAGCCCTGCAGTGTTACAGCCGCAAGTGCGGCCCCCGGGAGCACCAATTTGGGGCGCCGAGGGGTGATTGTCCGGGGTATTCTGCCGAGGTCCCCGACGAATCGAGGTAATGACCCGTGAACATCTTGATGGTGCTGACATCGCACGACCGGCTCGGCGCTACCGGCACCAACACGGGGTTTTGGCTGGAGGAGCTCGCCGCCCCTTACTACGTGTTCAAGGACGCCGCGGCGTCCATCACGCTGGCCTCGCCTGCCGGCGGACAGCCCCCGATGGACCCCAAGAGCGACGACCCCGACGCGCAGTCGCTGGCGACGCATCGGTTCAAACAGGACGAGTCCGCACCTGCGGCCGATGCGGTCCTCGAGCAGATTCGAGCGCGCCGCTGAGCGTTTCCACCCCACGAACCGGAGGACCCCGATGAAGCTGTCAGATGAGCGTTTGGAAGAGATCAGGGCATGGCTCAGTGGAGAGAGCAAGACGGACCCTGCGGCGAAGCCCGAAGAGATGGCGGCCATGGCCAATGAGCTCCGGCAGTTGCGATTGAGGACATCGACCCTCAGCCGGTCGGCATTGGCGCCCTCGACTCGGGGTCACTGATCCTTGGGGATCAGAAATCCAGCGGCAGAGCGATGTGGTCTCGGAAGATCAAATTGCGATGGCGGATGAGTGACGGATCCAAAGCCGCCTCGAGCTCAGGCGTCAAGTGAGTATAGTTGGCGCGCATAAAGTCCGGCATCGGGCAGTCCGCCTCCGGGAGAGGCGCGACGAACAGCGAGAAAGTAGCCCAATAGAGATCACAGGCCGAGAGCCGGTCACCCACCAAATAATCGGAACCCGCGGCTTGTTGGCGGCGAAGTTGCGAAGTCAAACCGTTCATGACGGAAATCATCCGTGAAGGTGCCCGAGCAATGGCTTCGGACCGAACCCCGTAGGAGCGGATCATTCTGGCCATGTCGAAAGAGCCGGCAGCGGGAGGGCTGCGCGTGGAAGGTCGTCCCATCAATTCGAGGCGGCGCGACCAGCCGAAACCGTCTGACCCGCAAATCTCCGTGGATAAACCGAGCACCAGAGCGCGGTCGAGCGGATCGCTCGGCAGCAGCGAAGGCCCCGAACCCACGCGTTCAGCCAACAGGAGAATGTCGAGCCAGGTGGTCAGCGCCGGCTCGTCGTCGAGCACGGCGACCGGCGCATTGCGCACACCGGTCCACGCATGCAGTTCATCGTTGGACTCCATCACCGCCTGCGCCACCGGAAGATAGTTCACCGCGCGCGCGGACAGCACCGCCTTGGCGGCTTCGCCCCACGGGCCCGGCATGTTCGCGGTCAGCACCAAGCGCACGCCGGGCCGTGTCCGGGCCTCCGCGACCGATAGATATTTCATACCCCAACTCCCCCTTGCCCAGCGCGATTTGCCGTCAGGTCACGGCAGGCATTCAACATAATTGTAGCACCGCATAACTTGCCTCTGATCGGCGACATTGGTAGTAGTGTCCCTCAAGTCTCTACATTGGAGGCTCCCGATGCCTCCCGAATGGAGTCTTTTCAATGCGCATTCGGACCTCGCTCGCCCTCACTGCATTGCTACTCGCGGCTTGCGGCGGCGGCTCGTCCGGCAATCCCACTTCCACCACTCCACCGAGTTCGACGGCGCCGGCAATCACGACCCAGCCCAGCTCACCAAGCGTCACCGTAGATCAGACTGCAACATTCAGCGTGACCGCCACGGGCACAGCGCCGTTGTCTTATCAGTGGCAAAAGAGCGGAACCTCGATCACGGGGGCGACCGCGAGCAGCTATACAACCGCGGCGACCACGCTCGCCGACAACGGCGCGACCTTCAAGGTCACGATCAGCAATGCGGCCGGATCGATCACGAGTGAGGCCGCAACCCTTACCGTCTTGGCAGCGGCAGCGGCGAGCACGGATGTACTCACGTATCACAATGACAACTCGCGCTCGGCTCAGAATCTGACAGAGACGGTCCTCACGCCCACCAATGTCAACGCGACGCAGTTCGGATTGTTGCGTGTGTTGCCGGCCGACGGGCTGGTCGACGGGCAACCGTTGATTGTGTCCAACCTGAGCGTGAGCGGCGTGTCGCGCAATGTTGTCTATGCGGTCACCGAGAACGACTCCGTCTACTCGTACGACGCGGATACCGGTGCCGCGCTCGTTCACGTCAGCGCGCTCGGGTCGGGGGAGACGCCGAGCGATACCCGCGGATGCAGTCAGGTCACCCCGCAGATCGGCATTACGTCGACGCCGGTCATCGACCGCAGCGCCGGACCCAATGGGACGCTCTATGTGGTGGCCATGTCGAAAAATGCGGCCGGCGACTACATTCAGCGACTGCATGCCCTGGACCTCGTCACCCTGGCCGAGCGCCCGAGCAGTCCCGTAGTGATTCAGGCGACTTACCCCGGCACTGCGAACAACAGCGTGGGCACTACGTCGTTCGCGCCCGGACAATATGAAGAGCGCGCCGGTCTTCTGCTGTTGAATGGGACGGTCTATACCGCATGGACGTCGCACTGCGACATCACTCCCTATAACGGTTGGATCATCGGCTACGACGAATCGACGTTGGCACAGTCCCAGGTGCTGAACGTCACTCCGAACGGATCCGAAGGGGCCATCTGGCAGTCGGGGGGAGGTCTGGCTGCCGACAGCGCAGGAAATATTTACGCACTGGTTGCGAACGGCACCTTCGATACGACACTCGATGCCGCGGGCTTTCCCGTACAAGGCGATTATGGGAACGCGTTCATCAAGGTGTCGAGCGCAACCAGCCTTCAGGTGACGGATTACTTCGACATGGACAACACCGTCGCCGAATCGAATGGCGATGTGGATCTCGGATCGGGCGGAGCGATGCTGCTGCCCGATCAGACGGACGCGACAGGAGCTGTCCGGCAATTGGCGGTGGGTGCCGGCAAGGATGGACACCTGTACGTCGTCAACCGCAGCAACATGGGCAAGTTCTCCATGTCGAACAATGCGATTTGGGAGGACATGCCCGGTGCTCTACCGGGCGGCGTCTGGGCGACCCCGGCCTATTTCCAGGAAACCGTCTATTACGGGAGTGTCGGCGCGCCCTTGAAGGCGTTCGGTATTCAACAAGCATTGCTGGGTACGACCCCGACGTCGCAGACGAGCGTGAGCTTCGGCTACCCAGGCACGGCACCCGCGGTGTCCGCCAATGGATCGGGCAATGGCATTGTTTGGGCCGTTGAAAACTCTCAACCTGCCGTGTTGCACGCGTTTGCTGCCGGTAATCTTGCGACCGAGCTGTACAACAGCAACCAGGCGGCCAATGGCCGCGACAACTTCGGCGCGGGCAACAAATTCATCACGCCGACCATCGCCAACGGCAAGGTGTACGTGGGAACACCCTCCGGTATCGCGGTGTTCGGACTTCTGTAGCGATTAGCCGGCGACGCCATCCCGTTGATTGGCCAAGGGAATTGGCAGGGAGAAATCGCGAGTTTAATGTGAGCTAAAGCTCAATTTAGAATCCAGCCTATTCCAAATAAAGGGAGCACTCGTGAACATGGTTAGGCTGATCACCGCGTCTTTGGTCTTGGCGAGCACCGTTGCCTACGCACAAAAGGTCCATTACACCGCCACCCTGGTACAGCCGCTGACCGGCAGCAAAGAGATCGTCGCCAACGATAATCTTTGGTACTGCGCGGGTTCTACGTGCACGCTGGTTTCCGAACCGAAGAATCCCAGTTCCGTGGGTGCCTGCCATGCGTTGAAGCAAAAAATGGGCGCATTGAGCACGTATGGCCTGCCCGACAACTCATTTGATGCGGACAAGCTGGCGAAGTGCAACGCGAGCTAAGGCCAGTCATCATCCATTGGCAGCGATCGCCGAGATGTCATAGCCGCTCAGTGTCGCGAGATACTGGCGCACGAGCTCGCTCACCTCGTCGATCGCTTCCTCTCGACTAAAAAAATCCGGCTTCTCATCCAGAAACCGGCTGATCATCCCGAGCACGCATCGATCGATGACATAGGATTTGCGGGCGATGGTGACCCGGTCGACGCCCGTGAAGTGCTGTTGCAGCCCCATCTGAGTGGTGTGACTTATCAAATTCGTGAATGAGAGCGGACGGGCGGCGCTGCGAAGCTCGGGGATCTCGTAGATGAGTCGCAGCAGCGCATAGTGGTCCTTCTCGAAAATATCGAATAGCCGTTCCACGTGGATGCGCACCTTTTTTTCCACGGGTATGCTCAAGTTCTCCATGACCATTCGTTTTACGGTCAAGGCGGCTCTGGCGCAGGCGTCCTCGTATACGGCGAGCGCGATCGATTCAGAGTTTTTGAAGTATTGATACAGCGAGCCGATGCTGACGTTCGCCTTCTCGGCGATCCGATTGGTGGTCACATAGGCGTAGCCTTCTTGCTCGTACAGTGTCTTCGCGGTTGCAATGATCTTGTCGAAGAGCAGTCGCGAGCGCTTCTGGCACGGCATCCGACGCGGCGAAAACTTATGTAGAGGGTGCTCTTGATGGCGCATGTGAGTTCGTCGATAAGAATGTGAGCATAAACTCACAATACCGCGTGTTTGCCTGATTGGCAAAGCCTGCCTAGGCCGCCGGCGCGCGTCTCTGCGGGTCGCCGCTTATCCGAGAGGTTCGTCGCGGGCAAGAGCGCGGCGAATCGCCTCTTCCCGTGCATCGTCGATCACCTGCATGACACCGACGGCGTCGGCCGGCGCGGCGTCACGACGGAAGACACCGGTCAGCTTGCTTTGCGGGCGCAGTTCACCCTGCTCGTAGAGCTCCCACATCTCGCCGGCGAACTCAGTTTCAAGGAGTTCCGGCGCGAACCGCCCGAGGGCGGACCTGATGTTGTTGGTATCGCGCTCGAGCATGGCGAAGGCGGCGTTGTTACCGGCAGCATCGACCACTTGCGGCAGGTCGATGATCACAGGACCGTGGGACGCCAGCAGCACGTTGAACTCGGACAAATCGCCATGAATGAGACCAAGGCTCAGCATGCCGACGATCTGCTTTACCAATACGCCGTGATGCTCACGAGCGGCATCCGCGGAAAGCTCGACCTCCCCAAGTCGCGGCGCCGGATCACCCTGGGCGTCCGTCACGAGTTCCATGAGCAGCACACCGTTGAAGTATCCGAAAGGCTTCGGCACCCGCAAACCAGCTTCGACGAGACGATAGAGAGCGTCGACTTCGGCGTTCTTCCATTCGTGTTCCTGTTCCTTGCGGCCGAACCGTGTGCTCTTGGCCATCGCGCGAGTCTCGCGGCTGCCGCGCACCTTGCGCCCCTCCTGATACTGCACGCGCCTCTGGAAGCTGCGCTGCGCGAGGTCGCGGTAGACCTTCGCGCAGCGCAATTGCGCGCCCGACCGCACGATATAGACATTCGCCTCCTTGCCGCTTTTCAGCGAGCGTACGACCTCATCGACGATACCGTCCTCGATCAGGGGCTGTAGTCCTTTGGGAATCTTCATCGCATCCGGGGGAGCGGTCTTGCGGGCCCGCGTACTTGGGAAATGGGGAGAACGCGCGCGTTGTGCGCGGGTCCGGTAGGATGAGTGAATATAGCATGCCGCGACGAGGGACGCCGTACCATGAACACCGATGCGCTCGAGCAGGTGCAGACCAAGATAGCTTTCCTCGAGCATGCGAACGCCGAGCTGAGCGATGTGGTAACTCGGCAGCAACGCGATATCGATACGCTACGTGATCAGATTGCGGCGCTCGCGGCACGAATCGAGGCGTTGCGCGAATCCGATGCCACACCCCGTACGGTCGAAGAGGAGCGACCGCCCCACTACTAAGAGCGGGGTCTAGGGCTCGTTGAATCCATAGCCCAAGGACTGAATGTCGACGACCACGCCGTCGCGAAATTCAATGCGCTCCATGAGCATATTCGGGCCGAAATTATAGGTCCAGATCTCGATCTGATGTGAGTCGACGGCGTCCGGCTCGCCGGTCGGTGCGCCGGTGTATCCGGTCCGATTGTTCACCTGAGTCGGATTGCCGCAGAAAGCGGCGACCTCCGCACTACTCGAACCCTTATCTATGATTTGGCTGCCGCAGCGCATGGCCATGGCGAGCGATGGCCCAAGCCCCAGTAGTGCGAGTAGCAGCAAGGTCCTCATGCGCGAAACACTATCGCTTTACTGCTGAACAATCAACAAATAGCACGTTCCTCCGCGATGCGAATGCCGGGGAATTAAGGCAAATAAAGACCGCGCTCGCTCAGATGGCGGGGTATGCTCCACTGATGAAAGCACCCACGATCATTCTTGCCGGAGCGTTGTACTTTGGAATCCTCAGCTCAGGACTGGCGGATTCCGGCGCAGCGGCCGATGACGAGGGTCTCGCCCCCATCAACGTGAAAGGCCTCGATCACGTGTACGCTCGGCCCGGCGCCAATCTGAGCCAATACGACAAGGTGATGCTCGATCCTGTCGAAGTTTCCTTCAGCAAAAATTGGAAACCGGACCTGGCCGGAGGCCCCATCACCGCCGCCGAGAGGCAAACAATCCGCACCGGCTTGGCGCGAATCTTCCGTGATGAGCTGCAGAAACAACTAGGGGGACCCGACGGCTATCCCCTCGTCAACGCCGCGGACGCCGATGTGCTGCGTGTCCGCGTAGAAATCCGCGATCTCTATATCAACGCGCCGGATGTCCCACGCGCGGCCGCCCGGCGTACCTATGCCGTTTCGGTCGGGGAGATGCGTCTGGTCGCCGAGTTGCGCGATGCATCCACGGGGTCTCTGATCGCGCGAGTCATCGACTACAAGAAAGATCCGGATGCACCCTGGCTTCATCTGACCACCCGCGTCGGCAACGCCGCCGCCGCACGTCGCGCGGTCGCCGATTGGGCGAAAACTCTGCGCCGCGAGCTCGATGCCGCGCATACGGTGAAGGATTAGAGATTCCCCTCAGTTCCGCGGCACGCTGTCCCAAAAACTCTCGCCACCCGGCTTCATCATGACGAACTCGCAGTAGTGGCCGAGCAGTAAAGTGGTATCGAAATAACGGTAAGTAAGGAGATCGCCCATCTCAGCGTCGATCGCAGGCGGTATGCCGAGGCGTTCCAGTCGGCGCGTGACGGTCTGCCATTCAGCCTGGTTTTCAACCATGTAGCCCAGGTGATGAAGTCTGATAGCCGACTCGTCTTCGGGAATCCAGTCATTGTAAATGGGCACCTGCCCCGGCTTGATGTCGGCCAGCTCGATCATCATGTCGTGCGCATAGGCGAAGGCGAGCGCGCGACCTGGCGAGTCCTCGGGCAGGCGCAGGATTTCTTGAACATCATGGTTGCGCTCATGCAACTAGACCTCCGATCAAACCGCGAGAGATGACCCCGTTGCGCTGCGACGGGCGTCACACTTCTTCGAGCGAATCCTAGCGCGCAATCCGACCGCTGGTGGTCCGTAATTACGTTTGCTTCATCTGCCCGGCCGAAACTCCTAGTGCGCCGTTATACCGCTTCGTGAGCCATTTATTATGGGAGAAGTTTATGTCGAATGGGATCAGATTACAGGTCGTTTGCGGAGTCATGGCTGGATTCGCGATGCTCGCGGGTTGCGCCGCCGCCCCGCCGCCGCCACCGCCTCCGCCGCCCCACGTGGTCGCGCCGTCCCAGCATCCGGCTTACTTGCACGCGCTATCGGATCTGCGCGCCGCACGCTGGCTGATCGAGCATCGCCCCGGCGATTGGGTGCAGACGAGCGATGAGCAGGAATCGATTCAGCAAATCGATGCTGCCATCGGCGAGATCAAGAGAGCGGCGTTCGATGACGGCAAGAATGGCAACGCGCGTCCGCCGGTGGATGCGCATCCGGACAATCGCGGACGCATCCACCAAGCCTTGCAATTCCTCAACAAGGCACGCGCCGATATCGCGAGCGAGGAGGACAACGGGTTCGCGAATGGCCTGCGGGATCGCGCCATCGGTCATATCGATGCAGCGATTCGTGCCGCACACCACGTGTTCAAGGACTAGTCAGTCTGACGTATTGGATGAGAGTGCCGCGGTCCCGGCGGGCCGCGGCATCTTTCACCCCCCCGACTCGAGGCTGAAGTTCAACCGGCCATGATCGACTCGCACCTTCAGGCCGCGATGCTTCGCCAGGTAGCGAAACGCGACGGCGACCGCGGCGAATCCCGAGCCGGCGCCCACCATGAGTGCCCAGCGGGGGCCCAGCGTGTCCGCCACCCAGCCGACAAGCGGCGCGCCAATCGGAGTTGCGCCCACCGCAATGGCGAGGAACAGGGCGATGACCCGACCGCGCATATTCGGATCGGTCGAGAGCTGAAGATGGACGTTGCACGTGGTCGTGAACGTCTGCGCCGACAGGCCGATGATGATGAGCGTGCAGCCGAAAAGCCCGTAATTCGGCATGGCGGCCGCCAGGCAAAAGCCCATGCCGAATAGACCGGCGGCGGCGGTCATCACCAGCAATCCGGGCTTTTCGCGCCGGGCGGAGAGTAACGCACCCGCCACCGATCCGATCGCGAGCATCGAGGACAGCAAACCGAATTCCCCCGCCCCCGTGTGGAAGACGCCGACCGACATCGTCGAAATGAAGATCGGGTAGTTGATGCCGAAGGTACCGATAAGAAACAGCATCAGCAGCATCGCCTTGATGTCGGGCCGGTGCCAAACGTAGCGCCAGCCCTCGAGCAGACCGCCGGCCCCGCCTTCGGCATGGGTTTGACGATGCAAACGATCGACGCGAAGCGCGAACAAAGAGAACAGCACGCCGGCGAACGACAAGGCATTGATGAGAAACACCCAACCGGTCCCCACGGCGGCGATCATGAAGCCGGCAATGGCGGGACCGATCATGCGAGCCGCGTTGAACGAGGTCGAGTTCAGCCCCACTGCGTTGGAGAGGTCCTCCTCGCCCACCAGCTCCGCGACGAACGTTTGACGCGCCGTCGCATCAAACGCGCTGACACACCCCAAAAGAAACGCAAACACATACACATGCCACAACCGAACGAGGCCCGAGAGCGTCAAAATACTCAAGCCGAGCGCCAGCAGGCCCATCATGGCCTGGGTCGCGATCAGCAGCTTGCGGCGATCGAAGTGATCAGCCGCGAACCCCGAGAATGGCAACATCAGCGCGAGCGGGCCGAATTGCAGCGCCATGACGACGCCGAGCGCCGTGGCGCTCTTGTGCGTGAGCTCGGCGAGCACCAGCCAGTCCTGCGCGGTGCGCTGCATCCAGGTACCTATGTTCGATACCAGCGCCCCCGCGGCCCACACGCGATAGTTGTAATTGCGCAGCGAGCGAAAGGCGGTCACGCTATTCGAACCGCTTTTTCAGCAGCTCGAGAATCTCATGAGTCGTCGCGTTTTCACCGAGCCGTGGAAAGATGCGCGTGACGGAGTTGTCGTGGGCCTCGAGGCTGAGATCCGTCATCGCATCCACGGCGAGCGCAACGTGAAACCCCAGCTCGTGCGCTTGCCGCGCCGTCGACTCGACACCGATGCTGGTCGCCACACCCGCCAGCACGATCTGAGTGACGTTCAGGCGCTTCAGATGCGCCTCCAGGCCGGTAGCGGTGAATGCTCCCCAGGTCCTCTTCGTTACCACGTGATCCTGCGGCTGGCGGTCAAGCACCGTCATGAACTCGAGCCAATCCGCGGGAGGCTGGGTGGCGCGCATCGGGCTTTGCGTGCGGCCAGGAGCGCCGCCATCGACATTGACGAGCACCACCGGCAAGTGGTGGCGCCTGAAGGCCGCGGCCAGCAGGGTGGCGTGCCTCGCCACATCGTCGATGGGGTGAACGGTGGGATAAGCCGCAAGGCCCTTCTGCAGATCGACGATGACGAGGGCGGTATTTGCATCGAGGGGCGTGATTGGCATGGTGTGTGTCCTTCGAGGAGAGATATGCGGGAAGTGTCACTCGACGATGCGCCGGAGCAACCGGACTGCCGATGCGAGCTCCTGTTGCTCAGCCGGAGTGAGATGAGATCGAATCGCCTGAGAGAGCCAGTCTTCGCGGGCGGCCCGGCTGGCCTTGATCCAGCTGCGCGCCGCCTCGGTCAGCGAGAGCAGGACCTGCCTGCCGTCGGCGGGATCGGGCGCTCCGCCGACCAAGCCGGCCTCTTGCAGCGCGGCCACGGTGGCCCCCATCGATTGCGGCCGAACACCTTCGGCGCGCGCCAGGGTGGTGACGGTGGCAGGACCCTCGCGATCCAGCGTACCGAGCACCGCCATCTGCGAAAGCGACAGATCGCCCTTATTGGCCTGCGCGCGCAGCCGCCGTTTCAGCTGACCCAGGACAACCCGAAGCTCCGCCGCCATGAGCGACGCTCGATCTGACGCTTTTCCCACGCCACGAGTTTAAGCGATCTGAAGCAAAACTACAAAGGCAACCTTTGTAGATAAGCTTCACACTATTGCGGCTTGCGGCGCCCGGCCGCGTGTCGCGGTTGGGGTCTCCAAGTGATACCAGACGGGGGAAGACATGCCAGAAGCGGACATGTACCGGAATGAACATGGCCGACCGCAGAGCAAATGCGACATAATGTCGCGAAGAATGGTGCGTCGCGACAATGGTTTTAAGGGCTCCGAGTCCCCTGTGATTAGATCCAGGTGAACGTGGGGAACACCAGGGAAGCGTTCTCGGGTAAACAGAGCCCCGCCAAGCTTAGCTTATCGGCTTGCCGGAGTCGCGCTTAGTACGAGCAGGCCGCTCGCACTGGCTATCCGGTCGTTTCCGCATGACCACGTGCGCCCTGTGTCATTCGAAACCCATAGGTGGCCGCCACCATCCGCCGCCGCGACCGTTGAGGCATTCGCGGCGATGCAGCCCGTGTCAGCTCTGCCTTCGATCCACTCCGGCAACCCTCCGCCAATCGGGCGCAGAGGTCCCGGCCCACCGATGGGTCGTCTATAGATGACACCTCGCGATGCGAAAGGACCGTCGGATGCCGACACAAGAATGTCATCCCCCGCGAACGCGACCGCGGAACAATACGCGGCGTGCAAGCCCTCCCGTTCGATGGTCCATGACGCCCCGCCATCCTCGCTGACGCAGAGCCCGATCGCCGCTGCCGCAATGACGAGATCGGGACGGGTCGGATGGGCAGACACCTGATGGACGTCGGCGTCGATCTGGATCGTCGGACTCCACGTCGTGCCGTGATCGGTGGACCGCGGAACGCCCCCGACGTGCACGTTCGCGAGCAATACGGCACCGTCGCAGGTTGCAGTTATCGATCGGATGCCCAGCGGCGGGCCGACCAGCCGGCCATCGATCAGCGCCGTTCCCGCATACCACTCACGGCGGCCGGGAACGTTGTCAAAACCTGCGAGCTGCTCGGGAATACCGTTCGAGCCGACGCGCAGGACATGCGCATCGTCCGTCCCCACGTAGATCACGTCTCCGACGGCTACGGAGCATGAGCATTCGGATTCGGCGATCGCTATCGTGGACCAAATGCCTTCGGCAGTGCGCCGACGGAGCGACCGCCCGCCGACGATCGCAAGCGCGCCACCCTTTCCGTCGGCTGCGAGACCCCGGATCGTCTGATTACCGAGTTCTCGGCAAATGGACTCACCGGTGGCGACGAACAATCCGTCGTCCCAGGTTGCCGCCAGCACCGTCGGTGACATCATCGCAGACACCTTTTCAGAAATACCGCATGCGCTCAAAGCCTGTACCGGCGGCAAGCGACACGTCAAGTGTCTGCTCAATCGTCAAAAAGTGCGAAGGCTCGAAACTCCACGCTCTCTCGCGCCGCGATCACCGGGTGATGGGTCGGGTCGACAAAAGCGGTGTGCGGAGTGGACCGCGCTCTTCCATCCGCCGAAGAATCGTAATTCTTGAATATCCAAACCTCGTCGGTTTGCATGTCCGCGGCGTAGTACCAGCGATGAACTGGATTGAACGCCAGATAATAGATCTGTCCCGTTCGGTCCGGGTATAGAAGATCTGTCGCAAGGAGATCCCGCTCATCAACCGAAGAGGCATCGCATATCGCGAGCGGACAGTCTCGCAGCGGCTCGGCGATCGGTCGCCAAACGTTGATAGCCGCCATTCGTTGACCGGACACCAGAGGTCTGCCGAGGACGGCGGCGGCGCGCGCCTGCGCGGATCTGCCGGTAAAATCGGTATGGATATGGAAGACGGGCGGCCTGACACTCTCCGCGAGCGGTGCCTTCACCCGCTCCGTGCGCCCTCGGATGTTGTGATCGAACACCACGACATCCGCCGCGCCGGTTACGGACCGAACGAGCTCAGCTGTCTCCGGATAGCCCACTCGACGCAGTTCTTCCTCGTCATAGAAACGACGCACCTCGCTCCGGTGACGCAACATGCTCGCGCCTTCAACCTCCAGCCGAAGCGACCACGGTAACCATCGCACGTCCGCTATCTCCGCGACGTGCTCGACAAACTCGACATTGGTTTCCTCGGTCCCGTGCGGTGCATAAGCGTAGTGGAACAGCCGGCGATCGCCGCTGCGAGCCGCGTAGTACACGGAGCTACGCACGCTGGCCGTGAGATGATGTGAAATCGTACTCATGGATGACCTCGTTGGTTTCAGTCAGGACCGCGCGCGAAGCGCACATGGTTTCCGATTAATCACCCATGGAAAATACACACGCCGGGCCGTCGCCGGGCGAAAGCCTTCTTAACGACCGTTAAGCGCTGCTGAATCGAGCGAGTCTCGCGCTTGCGGCACGACGGCGCCGAGATTTGCGCGAGCCACCCATCCCGAGACGCCGCCGCGGGTGCGAATGAGCGCGAAATCCTCGTGCTCCGCGACTAGTGTGACGGTCTCCGCTTCCGGCAATACAAAGACTGTGTCTCCCATAGGCACCGGCGATACACGCGCCGGCGCCTGCTTGATGAGGACAACGGCCTCGTGCATTCGTGGCCACAGCAGCATCGCATTGGACGCGCTCAAGGCTATCAACACGGCTCCGATCAAGATGCCGCTGATTCGCACCCATAGAAATCGCGCCGCAACTCTTCTCACCACCAATCCGAAGCCGACAAGAATGATTCCCGCGACCCCGGCCCAAGCCGAGTAGGTGGGATTCACGGCTTGGACGATGCGTGCAAGACGGCCGCGCGGTCTAGTCGCCACATGTGCGGCGGCGCGCACGTGGTCTAGATTGGCGTTGATATCCGGATCATCGGGGGCCAACAGGGCGGCTCGCTCATAGTTGAGGACCGCCAATCCCGGCTTGCCGGCTCGCGCATAGGAGTTGCCCAGGTTGTAAAGGCCATCGGCGGAGTAACGCGGCTGTGCCGGCTGCGCGTACGTCTGGCCGCCGCCTAACGCGAGGGCTATCAGCAGCATCGCCACTCTCAGCGCGCGCACTTACTTCCCCTCGCCGATCAGCTGAGCGCGAATCAAGCCGAGCCACCGCTGAAAATCCGTGCTGCCCGGTTGGTAATGGGAATACTTCGCCTCGTCGGCGAGCGCAAACAGCCGCTCGACGTCCTCGCCGGCCGCACCCAACCGCAACTTCACCTCTGCGAGCGTGACTTGATCCGGGGGCATGTGCCACCGTGCGGCAAAGGTTTGCAGCAGCGCGTTTCGCGCCCCATCGAAGAATGAGAAAGAATCATCGCGTCGCGCCGCCGCGCCCAATTGCGCGAGGGTGCGTTCGGCCGCTTTCGAGGTGGTGCGCGCGGGGTTCGGACGCACCGCAAACCAACTCCCCGCCAAAATCAAGGCGAGGCTTGCCGGCACCGCCAGGAACGGCACCTGGAAGAAGAGCGGTCTCAAGTCGCCCGTCGAGCTCCGGGGCTGCGAGTGATCGGGGCGCAGGCCCTGAGCGAATAGGTTCGCGGCGGCGCCGTCCGGATTCTTGGCCTCAACGGGTGCGCTGAGCGAGCTATCGGCCAGTGACGTGGCGATCGTCATCTTGATTGGGGGCGTACGCGCACGCTCGTAGTGCCGCGTACTGGGATTGAAATAACTCAGCTCGAGCCCGGGAATCGATTGCTCACCGGGCTGCGCCGCGATCAGTGGTTGCTCGAACACCTTCTCGCCTTTGTATCCGACCGCATCGCTCGGCGTAAACGATGACTTCGCCGGATAAGTTTTCCAATGATCGAGATGATCGAACATCGGCGGATCCACGCGATCGAAGTTTCCGGCACCGCTGACGTGTAAGCGCAGAGTGATGGGATCCCCGGCTGCAGCGCGGGTGGGCGAAATATCGCTCGATACCTGGAAGTCGCCGACCGCTCCGCTGAAGTCTTTGGGTCGTCCCTCCAGGGGCAGCGGCAAGACCTTCAGTTCGGACGAAGGACTCGCGATCGTGATCTCTTTCGGAGCGATTCCGTTGTACATACTTTGCAAGAACGGTCCGCCCAACCAGGCGGCGAAGGCCATATCCTCCGCAGATCGCGCGTTGATTTTAACGGTGAGCGGCGTGTCCACCGACAAAGAGAAATCGCCCGGTTTCACCGCCGCGAGCACGCTGTGCCAAGTCATGACCAGGAACGGGCTGCCATCGATCACCTTGTCGCGGCGCTCGGGTTCCCTCGAGAGATTGTTCAGCGTGAATTCACCGCCGTTGAGCGTCGGCAGTCCATTCAACGATGTGACGATTCCCGGACGTACGCCCACTTCGATATCGACCGGCACACTCTCGCCCACATAAACCTCGTGCCTCGGAATCACCAAATGAACGAATGCCGCGCCGCCCGCCTTCAGCTCAACGCCTTTGGGCAGCGGAGCAGTCGCCACCAACGGCCGTGTGGGGGCCGGCGGCGGTTTGCGACTTCCCAAAGCGGACGAGTCGTCTGCGCCGACCACGTCGAGTACGACCGGTTCCGATTTCGACGTGAGCCCGGGAATGCTGAATATCCCCGCCATCTGCGGGGTAACACGGATGAGGATGGAGCTGGATGGAAGTGATATGCCATTGACGAACTCGAGGCCCTGCGAACGCCCGATCTCCTCGAAAGACAGGCCGGATACGGCGGGCAACGGGACGTTCTTCAATTCACCGGACAGGCTTGTTACCCGGAGGGTCGCCGATTCGCCCAGCCTGATGTGCGAAGGTTGTATGGTTTCATAGGCGAGCGCCTCCTGCGCCACGGCGTACCCGACCGGAGCAAACAGGCCCAGGATCGCGACAATCACCCTGACCCATTGCATAGTCCAGGCCCGCATCACCAATTCTTGAGAACGTTATCGGAATCGTTTGGACTGCGCGGGCCCGAGGGCACGGCGAGCGAGTGATGCTCGTCGGATTTAGCTGAGTCCAGCAGCTCGCGCGCTTCCTCTTCGCTCATCTGTCCAGGCTCGCGCTGATTATCCGCCAGCCGATTTTCAGCGTCATCCCGCGGCGCGCCCTGGCCCGCACCGGATGGGTCCTGCGCGGGCGGTGGGGCATTCGGCGGTGGGCCCGCAGGTTGACTGGGCGGCGGAGCACCATTCTTCGCATTCTGCTGCCGTGGGGGTTGGCCCTGCGGGGGTTGGCCTTGTGGGGGTTGGCCCTGCGGGGGTTGCCCTTGTGGGGGTTGGCCCTTGGGAGGTTGTCCTTGGGGTGGCGGTTGTCCCTGGCCCTGACCTTGTCCCTGACCGCCGCCTTGGCCTTGACCACCGCCCCCTCCCCCGCCCTGATTGGGAGGTTGCCGGAGCGCGTCGATCTTGCGCTTGACGAAGTCGCGATTGTATTTGCTATCCGTATCATCGGCACGCAGCTGCAAAGCCGTGTCGTATGCCTTGACCGCGTCGGTCCACTTTTGTATCGCCTCTTGCGGGGCGGACTTTTCGAACTGCTGGCCCGCCCGATAGAGCGCATTGCCGAGGTTATAGTAGGCGTCCTCTTGATCCGCCAAGCGCTTGGCGCCGCTCTCCGGCGCAACCTTGATCGATTTCTGGAACGCCTGCGTCGCTTGCGGAAACTGTCCCGCTCGATACGCGGAGGTGCCCGCGTTGTATTCCACGACCGGCGCCTTGGAGTCGATTTTTCCGGTCGGGGAATCGGCCTGATCGGCACTCTCGGAACGCGACGGAACGATCAGCACGCCCACCATGGCCGACAGGGCGACCGCGTGCGACACCGCTGCCGCGCGCCGGCGGCTCCAGCGACGCGTGCCCACCACCAGGCTGGCCAACAACATAGCCAAGGACGCTGCCAGTGGCCATTGATAGCGCTCGATGTATATCTTTTGCTGTCTATAGATCAAGTCGTGCTTCGATACCGCCCCGAATACCGTTCTCAAAAATGCGTCAAAATCCTCGCCCTGACCACCGAGGTGCACATAGGCGCCCCCCGTGGCCGCAGCGATGGCCTTCAATCCCTCTTCGTCGAGATGAGACTTCACCAACGCTCCCTTCTCATCCTCAACGAAACCTCCGCCTTGATCCAACGGTAACGGAATGAGATCTCCCTCCGCGGTACCGATGCCAACCGTGTAGATCTTGAGACCCTCTTGCTTTGCCGCATCTTCGGCGGCACTCAGGGCATCTCCTTCCAGATTCTCGCCGTCCGTCACCAGTATCAAGATTTTGTCGCTTCCAGGATGGCGGCGGAGCGCCGCACGCGCCGCCAGAATGGCGCTCGAGATATTGGTCCCACCCCGTGGTATGGTGTGAACGTCGATGGCATCCAGCGACTGGTGGAATGCGCCATAGTCGAGTGTCAGAGGACAGACGAGAAAAGCGCTGCCCGCAAAGGCCACGATGCCGATCCCGTCGCCGTCCAACTGTCTGGCCATGTCGTCAATCGCCAGCTTTGCCCGAATCAATCGGGTGGGCTTCACATCGGGAGTCAACATGCTCCGCGACGTGTCGATCGCAAAGACGACCTCGTTACCACGGCGGCTGATTTTCTCCCAGTGATATCCGAACAGCGGACCTGCGAGTGCCCCGCAAAGACACAGCACGGCGCCCAAGATCAGGCCTCGCTGCATGAACCGCCGAATCCTGGACACCGATCCGGTGAGCCTGCGCCGCAGATGCGGCGCGACGAATCGCGCGAGCGCCGCTTGCTGTCGCAGGTCATAACGACGCCACAGCCAGATGAACAGAAGGCACGTAAGCAGCCCCGCCAACAACCAATGTGGATCGCTGAACCTCACGGCAACCTGCGAAACATCGTTTGTTGCAACAGCAACCCGATCGCCAATAGGCCCAACGCCGGAAACAGCGGCCACCGATAGAGCTCTTCCACGTGCTCGAATTTCTGCACCGTCTGCGCCGTCTTCTCGTAGCGATTGATCTGCTCGTAGATTTTCTGCAGCGAATCCGTGTCAGTTGCTCGATAGAACTGCCCGCCGGTCTCATTGGCCACCGCTTGCAGTGTCTTCTCATCGACGTCCACATCCGCCATGACCACGTGAATGTTGCCTCGCTCGTCCCTGACGGGAATGGGCGCCTTGCCGCGCACACCCACGCCGATGGTGTACACCTTCACGCCCAGGGCCCGAGCCGCTTCCGCCGCCGCGAGCGGAGATATCTTGCCGCTGTTGTTGACGCCGTCCGTCAAAAGAATGACGACCTTGGACTTTGCCGTCGTCGCGCGCAGATGGTTCACGGCTGCGGCGATGGCGGAGCCGATCGCCGTTCCATCGTCTCCGAGGCCCACGTTTACGCGCTCGAGATTTTGCTGCAGCCAGTCATGGTCAAGGGTGAGCGGACTCACGATATAGGGTGCGGCTGCGAACGCGATCAGTCCGATGCGGTCATCGGGGCGCTCATCGATGAACCTCGAGACAACCGATTTGACTACTGCGATACGATTCACGCGATAGTTATCGACCTTGAAATCGAGCGCTTGCATTGATCCCGAAATGTCCAGCCCCAGAACGATGTCGATTCCGTTCGCCGTGACTTCGGTGCGACTGTGGGTGCGCTGCGGCCGGGCCAGACCGACGATCATGAGCGCCGCCGCGATGATCGGCAGCAACCAAACCACCCCACCGATGCGGCTTCGAGTACGACGCGCGACGTCCCGCGCGAGACTCACATCGGAATACTCGACGGCGGCCACGGGGCCCCGCCGGCCCCGCCACAGAATGACCAGTGGCAGCACGGTCAACGCCCAAAACCATTCGGGCTGAAGAAACCGAATCATGGGACGGGCGGCTCGGCGGTCTCCAGTACGAAACCGCGAGCGCTTCCAAAAAGCGATTCCATATCCGTGACCGCCAGCGAGGCGCCCGCGAATTTGACGAAGTCGCATTGCTGCAAGAACTCCGCGAGCAGCGAGCGGTGACGCGCGAGTGCTTCATTCGAGCTCTGCAGTAGCGCCTGCAGAAATTCCTCGGTGGTCCGCTGCGTCGCGACGACGTCGAACCGCTTCTCGACGTACTCGCGTATCGCCTCGGATGCCGCGATCCCGAACTCCCGCGCAGTGGCGGGACGCATCAGCGGCCGGGTGCTTTCCAACCGCTCCAGGGTCTGCTCCGATAAGGTCAGAGTCCGGCGGGCCGCCACCCGATGGCGTCGACGCCATACGGCATAGGCCAAAAGCGCCACGACCAGCGCGCCCACGAGCGCGGCGGGTACCATCCAGGATCCCGGCACGGCTTTGGGCCCGCGAATGTCGCGGATGTCTTCGGCGGACTCGGCCAGCACGGGTCCCGACAGTAACGCGAGCCAGGCCCAACCACTCGCGGCGCGCCGGGTGCGGGCAAGCGCCGTCATACGCGGGTACGGCCGCGTGATTTGAAGAATCGCTGCAGCGGAGGAATGTAGGGCGCATCCGTCCGTAACTGCACGGTGTCGACTCCCTCGGAACGCAGATCGCTCCGTAGCTTCAACGAGCGCTCCAATGAGAGTTCCTTGAAGCGCTTCCGAACCGCGGCGCGCGCCGTGTTGAGCTCGATGATTTCTCCCGTTTCCGCATCTTCCAGCGCGATGATTCCGACGTTGGGCAGCTCCTTCTCGTGCGGATCCTCGATATGGACGGCAATCAGGTCATGCCGGCGATTGGTCTGGCGGACCGCTCGGCGCAAGTTCGCGCGGGCGACACCCGGATCGCCGCTGGTCTCGAAATCCGAAATCAGGAACACGACCGCGCGCCGGTGCAGCACATGATTCACCGTGTCGAGCATCTTCACGGTATCCGTGCCGGTGCCCTGCGGCTCGTGGTAGAGGATGTCTCGCACGACACGCAGCACATGCCGGCGGCCTTTCTTGGGCGGCAAGTACCGTTCGATGCGGTCCGTGTACAAAATCAAACCGACTTTGTCGCTATTGCGAATCGCCGAAAAGGCCAGCACGCTCGCGACCTCCGCCGCAAGGTCACGCTTGGCCATTGCGCCGGATCCGAAATTGCCGGAAGCACTGATGTCGACCACCAGAAAAATCGTGAGCTCCCGCTCCTCGGTGAACTTCTTCACGAATGCGCGGCCCGCTCGCGCCGTTACGTTCCAGTCGATGGTGCGGACCTCGTCTCCGGGGCTGTATTCGCGCACCTCATCGAAGTCCATTCCTCGGCCTTTGAAGACCGAGTGGTACGCGCCCGCCATGCTGTCATCGACCATGCGGCGAGTGCGGATCTCGAGCTCACGCATGCCGCTGCGCATCGCCTGGTTCGATTTCTTCGCTTCCGCCATCCGAAGACTCTGCGCTCAGGGCACCGGCAGCGTGTTCAAGATCTTTTCAATGACGTTCTCCGGCGAGACACTCTCCGCCTCCGCCTCGTAAGTCACCGAGACCCGGTGGCGCAACACATCCATTGCAACCGTCTTCACGTCCTGCGGAGTAACGAAATGCCGACCGTTGAGAAACGCCATGGCTCGTGCAGCCAGTGTGAGGGCGATGGTTGCACGGGGCGACGCGCCGTTCTGAACATAGCCGTTCAAGTTCAGCGCCGCTGCAATGGGCGGTCGTGTCGCCAGCACGATGTCGACGATGTAATCGCGTACTTTATCGTCCACGAACAACAAATTCACGACGTGCCGAGCATCGACGATTTGTGAGGCGCTGACTACCGTACGGGGCACGATCATTGCCTCGGTCGTTGCCATCGCATCGAGAATCGACCGCTCCTCAGCGCGCGTCGGATAGTCGACGATCACCTTCATCATGAACCGATCGATCTGAGCCTCGGGAAGGGGGTAAGTACCTTCCTGCTCCAGAGGGTTCTGAGTCGCAAGGACCAGAAACGGCGACGGGAGCGGATAGGTTTCATCGCCGATGGTGACCTGGCGTTCCTGCATGGCCTCCAGGAGCGCGCTTTGCACCTTTGCGGGCGCCCGATTGATCTCGTCCGCAAGGATGAGATTGCTGAATATCGGTCCGTGTTTGGTACGGAACGCGCCGTCTTGGGGGTTATAGATCATGGTTCCGACGATGTCCGCCGGCAGCATGTCGGGGGTGAACTGCAGGCGCTTGAACCGCACGGAAATGCACGTGGCCAAAGTCTTCAGTGCCAAAGTCTTGGCGAGTCCCGGGACGCCCTCCAGGAGCACGTGACCGTTGGTAAGAAGCGCGACCAGCAGCCGGTCGACAAGCTGCTTCTGACCCACGATAACGCGCCCCACCTCTTCCCGCAGTGGACGTATCCAAGTCGAGCTTGCGGTGACCATGTCGCGCGTCGCGCGCACGTCAGATTCCGGTATCAACGAGGGCACACGCTGCTCCTGGCCGGTGTCTCGAGGCTGATACTTCGGCGTGAGGACCTGCTCGCCCCCGGGCGGGGCAGCTTTCTGATTCATTTATCGCAAATCCTTTTTGATGACATTCGCCATGGACAACGCAGTAGGGTTAGTCCCGCGCAGGCTCGAGATAGTTCTCGTAATTTTTTGAATTTAAAAGAGAAACCAGACAGATCGATCGCGAGAAATGATCTCTGTCTCTGGGTTCCAGGCTCATCTTGAGATTTCTTCGGACCCTATCCATGAGTCCTTCTGGAATACCTGATTCCTCGCCAGTTAACCATATGATAATTCGGAAGAATTCACTATCCGGGGCCCGAGGTTATCGCCTCGATCCGGCCGATAGTGGCGATGGGTGGGATTCTACCAGCCCTGCGATGAGTTCTTCCTAGAGCACTCGGGCGGTCGCGGGACTTCAAAAGCCGGGAAATGCGACCGGGTCAATTCCCGCGAGATAGCGGCCAGCCGTGATGAACGACTGCTCCCCGGTCATCACATGCGCATTTCCGGCCTGCATATCCCGGAAGCAACGTTGAATTTTGCTGCCATTGCGCAGGGCGGTCGTCGCACCGGAGGTGAGTGCCAACTGGGTGATTTGGGATCCGACGGCCAACGCATTGGACGCGCAGAGCCTGAGGTCCAGCTTGAGGTCCTCCGCAATGTGGCCGCACCCGGCAGATGAAAACAACTTCTCGAAAGTGCTGCGCACATACGCTTCGGCGGACCGCAGACGGGCGTGCGATAGCGCCAATTCCTTTTGAAATGTCTCCGTCTCACTCAGCGTGCCATTCAGCATCCGCTTCTTTCCTCTTGCGTAGCCGGCCCATTCGTCGAGCGCGCGGTACGTGCAGCCCAGCGCGAATGAGGAGTGACAAAGAGAAGGGAGTGCCATGAATCCCATTCCGTAGAGCGGGCCGCCGCGCTTCTGTTCCGGATTGGCGGCGTCGAACGCGAAGTCCCGATGGATGACTTGATCGAGCACCCGAAAATCGAAGCTGCCGGTCCCCCGCAGACCCAGCACGTTCCAATTGCCGAGGAATTCGACCTTGGAACGCGGCGCCATGGCGATCAGCATGATGGGCTGACCATTTTCCCTCAAAACCGGAACTCCCTTCTCGTGGAGGATATAGCCGCCCACGATCCAGGAAGCATTGGGGGTCCCGCTTCCGAAGCCGAAGGAGCCCGAGATGCGGTACCCATCGCCGACCCTCTCGGCTTTGCCATGCGGCGCCGCCTGCCCGGCGCAGGTTGCCCTTTGTCCCGAGAAGAAGATCTCATCAACTGCACGATCCCCGAGAAAAGCCCCGGCAACGGCCGGACCTGTCACGGCCGCCTGGCAATACCAGCCGGTGGACCCATCGAAGTAGGACAGCGTGCGCAGGGCATCGATGACCTGGGGCGGATGTGCCTCCATGCCGCCCACGGCACGGGGTGCGAGCAGCTTGAAAAGCTCCACTCGTTCCAGAGCATCCATCACCTCCGCGGAGAGTTGGGTTGCCTCCTCGTTAGCGTCGGCGCTCCTTTCGATCAGGTCGCGGAGGGCGCGTAATCTCGCGATGAAAGTCTCTGCCTCGGGAAAAGTCACTTTTGTTTGCATGATGTCGAGCTAATCGTCTGCCGCTTGCTGAAGATCATCTTGCCAGCCTTTCTAGCCGCGATGCGATTCCCCTTCACGCCCGAGGGAGGTTGACAAAGTTGAAACACGCGTTTCCACTTGCACCGCCGAAGGCGTGAGACCTAAGGTACGAGAGCCTAATCGCAAGAGTCTCCGGAGAAAACGCGTGGAAGTAAGCAAGGCTGACGATCTTGGCCCGAGCGCCTGTCCCGCCGGCACGGGCGCCGGATCGCCCCTCGGTGCTCCGTCTCTGACGGATCCTCTCATCGTGGCGCATCCCAGCGAATTCTACCGGTCCATGCGCAAGAAAGACCCGGTCTACTACGACCCGAAAATCGGAATGTACCTGGTATCTCGCTACGATGACGTCGTAACCGTCCTCCGCGACCCGATTACCTTCTCGGATAAACTCGGTTACGAAGCGTTGTACGCGAGCGGCCACTTCGAGGAATTCAAGCAGATCCTCGAGCGCGACGGCGGCGGTTTCTTCCCGGACGCGATCAAAGACGATCCGCCTGCGCACACCCGCGTGCGCCGTCTGATGGAGAACGCCTTCACCGCGCACCGCGTGGCAACGCTCGAGCCGGGCATCACCACGATCGTCGTGAGCCTGATCGAGAGGCTCGCCGCCAAGGCAGCGACGGGCGAGCCTGTGGACGGGGTCAACGACTTCGCCGTTCCGCTGACCATCGCGGTGATCTGTGAGCAGTTGGGCATCAGCCAAGTCAACGCGCAAAAGATCCAGCGCTGGTCGCAGGCCATCACGGCCCAGATCTCCCATATGCAAGATCACAAGCAAATGCTGGAGAACGCCGAGCAGATTTGCGAACTGCAGAACTTCATCATCGCCGAGATGAAGGCGCGCGAGCACGAGCCGCGCGAGGACATGATTTCAGACATCGTACACGCGCGGCTGGAGGATGGCGGCAGGCTCACCTTCAAGGAGGGGGTATCGCTCATCCGTGCGCTGATCATTGCCGGCAATGAAACGACCGCGACCGCCATCGGCAATCTGCTTTTCGTTCTGGCAACCCAGCCGGATCTTGCCAAGATGTTGCGAGCTTCGATCGACGATGATCGTTTTCTCGGCCGCTTCGTGGAAGAGTTGCTGCGAGTCGAGCCCCCGGTCCGGGGCCTGGCCAAAATGACCACCCGCGAGGTGGAGCTCGGCGGCCGGCTGCTGCCCAACCGTGCGCACCTCCTCGTGCTCTACGCTTCTGGGAACGATGACGAGACGGTATTCGAGTGTCCGCGGCGCTTCGACTTGAACCGCAGCAACCTCAGTAAGCACGTGGCCTTCGGCGTCGGCGTCCACCGTTGCATCGGCGCGTCGCTCTCGCGCATGGAGATCAAAGTCGCGGCGCGAGAAATCACGCGTCGCATCGACAACATCAAGCTCGCGGTGCCGGTCGAGGAGATCCAATATCTCCCCACGATCGCGACGCGCACGATTCGGCAGCTACCGCTTAGCCTAATGCGTCGAGTTTGAGCCGCCTCGCAGACTAATCCGCCAAACTCATGAGCAGCGAGCTGGACGGCGCGAAGAACGTAGCGCCTGTCATCGCCGTTGAGAAATCGAGGATGCGATCGTGATGGCCCGTCTTCCCGCCGACGAACATGTTATGCAGCATTTGTTCGATCACCCAAAGATTCCGGGAATACCCAATGAAATAGGTGCCGTACTCCGCGTGTCCGGGCCGCCCGAATGGCATGTTGTCGCGCAAGATATCGTGTTCCACGCCCTGCCCGTCCACGATGGTCGTTAGAGTCTTATGGGATTCCTTACCGGCGGCGTCCTCCAGTTCCACGTTCTCCAGTTTCGATCGACCAATAATGGCCTCTTGCGATCCCGTGTCGAGCGCTTGCCATCGATCGAGCCGATGCAGGTATTTTTGTACGACGACGTAGCTGCCGCCCTCGAAGGGCGCGTCATCGGACTGAATCAGGGCCGATTGGCCGATCGCACTACCCGTCGGATTCTCCGTTCCATCGACGAATCCCAATAGATCGCGAGAATCAAAGTAGCGAAAGCCCTGCACTTCGTCTTGGACGGTCACGCAGTCGCCAAGTGCCTGCAAGATCAAGCGCTCGAGGTCGAAGCACATGTCGGGCCGGTCCGCTCGAATGTGAAACAGGAGGTCCCCGCCCGTTGCCGGCGCGGTATGCACCGGTCCGCGTATCTCGGCAAAACGGCGCAACTGTGCCGGGCGTTGCGGCCGCTGGAGGCGATCCCAGGCATCGCTCCCGATCCCGACGTTGCACGACAAGCGGCCGTGCAAATCTCGAAAACCCACCGCGCGGATGAGGCCTCCGATATCACTGATCACTCCGAGCGCGCGAGTCAGGGCTGGCGCCGCCGGGTCGAGCCCGAGAACCAGAAACACAGCCGCCTTCGACAAGGGCGTGACGATGCTTTGGGGTTCAATGGGGACGCGGTCCATAGAATCTGTCATCGCACCGACCTCCAGCGGTCACCCGGCATTGCGGCGTAGCGCGCCCATACATAGCGCCAGGGAATGAGCGGGATGAAAATCGCGACCATCAAGCAGGCACTGATATTTTCGGCGGTCGCTTCATTGATCTGATGGGCGAGGAACAAGGGCAGGGCGAAGGCAATCAATCCCAGCGCAGCCGTGGCACCGAGGCCGGCGAGCAATGCGAACCGAACTCCTTGCGAGGTCGCGAGCTCGTTCGTGTGGGAGATGACGATGGGCCAGACGTATATCGCGAGCCCAACCGCCATCAGCAGATAGCAGGCCCGCAACGTGTAAAGGCGGAAGAGAGAAACCTCGGGGAGAGCCACCTTTGATTTCGAGTCAGAGTTTGCGACGGATGAGACGATCACGGTATTCATAGAAGGCATCCTTGGCAGACAGCAGCCTCGAGGTGCAATAGTGCACGATGCGGGCGCGTTGCTTACTATGCCCTGAGGATGCAAAAGGAGCGAATCTGCCAATATGTCGGTATCGTCAGGACAGTCCCGCGTGCTCCTGGTCCCGGGCCTCGGTAACTCCGGGCCCGAGCATTGGCAGAGCCTCTGGGAGGCGCGTAATGGCTATCTGCGAGTGCAACAATCGGACTGGAATCATGCCGTCTGCTCCGAATGGATCGGACCCTTGGAGGGTGCGGTCCGGGAGGCAGCAACCGAAGTGCTCATTGTCGCGCACAGCCTTGGGACTCTGTTGGTGACGCACTGGCTGGCAAGAACGAAGCTCAGGATTGGCGGCGCGCTGCTGGTCGCCGTGCCTGATCCAGAGGCACCCGGTTTTCCGCCTCAAGCCCGCGGATTTTCACCGATCTGGCGAGTTCGGCTTGACTGCCCAAGTATCGTAGTCGCCAGTACCGACGATCCCTACGGCGATTTACCTTTTGTCCAGCAGTGTGCCGAATCGTGGGGAAGTCAACTGGTCAATATCGGCAAAGCCGGCCATATCAACGCAGCGAGCGGTCTTGGCCAATGGGACAGAGGCTATTGTTTGCTGGAATCTCTTCGGGCGAAGACCGAATGAACCGTTTGCAAAGGGCAACTACTGCCCCACGGCCACAGAGTCTTTGGGAGTAAAGGCGGGCGCCGAAATGGCCAGGAAGGTCAATGTGCTGTCCGCATTCGCCTCGATAGCGTGCGCTAGCCCGGGCGGAATAAACACCACGGATCCGGCAGAGACGGGCCGCACATCGGAGCCCAGATGGACGCGACCGGATCCACTGGCGACCCAGAATACCTCTTCGGAACGATGATTGAAGCTCATACCGGAGCTGCGGCCGGGCTCGAGCAAGAACTGCGCTACGCTGAGCCTCCCGCTCTTCGCCTTGGGAGCAACCTCTCCCACCAACTCCTGTAGTTGCACGCCGGTTCCCAAAGCCTGAACGGGCACGCCCGACGACGGGAAAACATCGCCCTTCGCCGACTGCATCGTCGCAGGCCTGGCACTGGGTGCGGAGGCGAACTCGTCGCGCGTAAGTCGATGAATATCCGCTGCAAATGCCGGGTATTGGCGTTGCAACGCATCGCGATAACCCATCTCAAAGTCCTCGTAATCAAAGCCGGGCGAGAGCTGATCACCGGCGAGCGAATAGGCCTTCGCATCCCGGTTGCGCGGAATAGATCCCTGCCAAACGCCGTGCGGTACAGTGAACTGCGGGAGCTGCCCCGAGAACACATCCCCGCCCAAGGTGATCCTCCTACCCGTGCCATCGGGATAGAGCAATAGCATGTCGATGGGCGAGCCACCGTAAAAATGCCACACCTCGTCCGTCCGCAACCGATGCATGGCGGAAAAGTCGGCGGGGGTCTCCACCAGGATGATTGCGCTGCCTGCCAAGTGCGAGCGGCCTGCGTAGCGCTCTGGTAGATCTGCACCCTCCAGCATATCGGTACTTTCGTAAGTAAGGCTGAACCAGGGCCCCTCCTGCGGAACGCGCTGCATCTGATAATGCGCAATTAGTCTTGCGGCGATCCCTTCGGGCATTTGATCAGATTGCGCCATCGCGCACGTGGCGGCACAGGCGGCCATTGCTACAGATACCCAGCGGTGTGCAAGCAAGTCCATTGTCACCTCCGGCGTACGACGATCCGTCACGCCAGCATCGCCCAGGCCGCCAGCGCGCTGTTGTAGCTCGTATAGAATCCGTAGGCGTCATAAATCGCCGAGCCCCAATGGCCTTGTATCTTCGAGGGGAGTGCGGCGTTCTGTACGGGGTCGGATAGGTTCCTCACGAATCCGTAGGGCGTTCGGCTCGCGGCGCACGCCTTGCCGATGACAGCGTCGTCCATTTCGATGCATGCATAGGATTGATAGGTGCCGGCGGTGCTACCGACCAGAAAAGTTGAGGCCGTGAGGAGTGAGGTGCCGCCGCCGGTCTGGTTGTCGATTTGCGGTCTGGCGTCGCCCAGATTCAACCCACCGGGGTCCAACTGCGACAACGAGTAGCTCGATCCGTATTGCCGATTGAATTGTGCGCAGAGTGCTTCGAGATCGCTGGTCTGCGTCGGGACCGGGGACAACAGCTGATTGAAATTGGCGCTCGTCAGTATGCTGTCACCGCCCTGCCAGGTATTCTCGTAGAGTGGCCAATCCGCTTGCGGCTCACCCGTCTCATACAGCGTCCCGGCGCTCACCGCTCGAACGGTGCCGATGTGGTCCTGCGGCATTGCGCCCCCCGCCGTGCCAGTCGAGAGGATAACGCTCGGAGCCACTCGCTGGACCAAGAGGTCAATCAGGGCCGCGAGATACGTCGCGCCCGGAAAATCCAAATGCGTGTTCGATTTGAAAAGCAGCACGGCGCGGCCGCCAATCTCCACCAGCCGGTAATAACCCCAGTACGTCCACCCCGCCGGGGCAGCCGCCGGCATATTGGAGGAATATTCTTGCCAGCCCGGCCAGGTCCCGCGCGACCGATCGCTGTAGGGCATGCTGCCGCCACCTGCGCAGAAAGCGTGCTGAACTGCAGCCCATTCCGCCTCGGCCCAGGTGATGATCACCGCCGTTGCCTTGGGCAATTGTCCCGCGGGGGTTACCGGCAGCACGGGAGCAGCCCTTCCGACAGCGGCGAAATTGACGGGTGGCAACGGCGGCGCGTCCGCTATCGCAAAGGTGGAGGCCGCGCTTGCTTCCTGCAACGTCACGCCGAAGCGAGCTTTCGGATTGTGTCTGTCGGTCATCGTTCCTTCGACCTCAGAGAGCCCGCTTCATCGAGGTTTCCATTCCGACGAGAGGGCAAAATCTGACAGATACTTTGTGGAGCTCCAGCCCCCGTCGACAACGATCGTCTGCCCATTGATGAAGCTGCCGCCCGGAGAGCACAGGAAAGCGACTGTGCTTGCAATGTCGTCGACCGTGCCGAGCCGTGGAAAGGGCGTCATCTCGATGTTGATCTTGCGGAACCGCTCGTCCTGCATGCGATGCTCTACCATCGGTGTCATGGTAACGCCCGGAGCCACCGCGTTACAGCGTATCCCCATTGGGCCGTACTGACAGGCAATATGGCTGGTGAGTGCCGTCAATCCGCCCTTTGCGGCCGAATAAGCCCCACCCCGCATGCCGCCCACGACCGCAAACGTCGATGTGATGTTGATGATCGCGGAGCCCGCCTTCATGTGCGGAAGAACGTCGCGCGCCAGGCGGAACGGTGCTCGCAGCATGAGGCCAATAAAGTAGTCGAGCGCCTGATCGTCTGTCTCATGGAGCGGCTTGGGACTGCCGACGCCCGCATTGTTGATCAGGAAGTCGATGTGACCCCATCGGGAAACAGCCAAGTCCACGATTCGCTTCGGTGCGTCATCATGGGTGAGATCAACGGCCAACGTCGCAATGCGCGTGGGATCGTCAATCGCCTTGCGCAGCTCGGCGAGTTTGCTCTCGTCTCTTCCCGTGCCGAGTACCGCCATGCCCATCTGCGCCAGTTTGATCGCGCAGCCAAAACCAATACCGCTGCTCGCGCCCGTGACGATTGCTACCTGCATGTCTTGAATCCACCCTTAGAGTTCGCGATGCGCCCGCGAAATCAATATTCTAGCTGCAGCGGCCCCGAGACGCGATGCGCGCGGCTGGTCTATAATTTGTGGCAACGACCAGGCGCATCGATCAGGGAGAAGTCCGTGACCGGCGAAGCGAGTCAAACACCATGGAGCCGAGAGCGTGACGCCGTCGTCGAGCGCATGCGCGCCGGCGGTGGACGGCCGGGGATCGCCGACCCGGCACTGCTCTCCGGCAAGACGGGCCTCGAGGTACTACAAGCCATGCTGCGCGGCGAGCTTCCATTCCCGCCGATCGCCGAGACGCTCGATTTTTCGATTATATCAATCGAGGCCGGCAAGGCCGTGTTTCAGAGTACGCCCCAGTTCAAACATTACAATCCGCTCGGCTCTGTTCACGGGGGTTGGTATGCGACGCTGCTCGACTCGGCGCTGGGGTGCGCGGTGCAAAGCGTGCTACCCGCGGGCCACTCGTACACGACCGTGGAGCTTGGCATGAATATCGTGCGCGCCGCCACGCGCACCACCGGTCCTCTGCGTGCCACTGCCCGCATCGTACACAGCGGGCGTCAATTGGCAACCGCCGAGGGGCGCATTGTCGGCCCTGACGATAGGATCTACGCGCACGGCACAACGACGTGCCTGGTGTTCGCAGTCCTCAGCTAGGGAGCGGTCCCCGGGCGGCGCAAGCGCCGCCCGGTTCTCGCGGTACGATCAGAACGGATTGGATAGAAACTCGGCGAAGTTCGCGACGTCGAGCGTTCCCAAACCCACCGCCGGGCTGTAACCGTTGCGCCCGGAGTAGAACCAGTTATCGCCGTAAGCGATCGGATTCAGCGGCGCGGCGCGTCTCTGGTACTGAGCAAAGTACAGCAGCGGGTTCAGCAGGCCCAACCGGCCATGCAATTGGCCGTAGAGCGCCGATACACCGTTCAACTGTGGGGCCACGAAGCTCGTGCCACCCCAGAAGGGTTGTTCGCTGTAGCCGGTTACACTCGACGTATAAAACACCACGTAGCCTGTCTCCGGGTCCGCGTTGAGCGACACGTCCGGAACGTTGCGCCCCGGGAAAAACGCCGGCAGCGCGTAATAGCCGGTAGCTATCTCATCAGCCGCCACGATGTCCGGGGTCGCTTGAAAGACCTGACCACGCTGGCTCAACTGAACGCCGGAGGTGCCCCATTGATACCAGGGCTGCAAGAACGCGACGCTGACGCCGCCTCCACCGCCGCCGGGGAAAATCCCGCACTCGATCGGCGTGAGCCCGATCGCGCTGCAAAACCCGGTCAGGTAATCCCATCCCCAGACGCGCTGATGCGGGATGGTGACGTTGTAGATCTGTGTGCAATCGGAATTCAGGCAATATTGCTGCAGTCCCGGAAGCGTCGTGCCGCCGGCCGCGGTGATGGCCGGGTCACTTCCGGGATAGCCCACGCTGAGCGTAAGGCTGCAGCTGTCGGGCTGCGAGGCGGAATAAGGCCCGTAGCACCCGAGATCGTTATTGGCCTCGTACGCGCCGCCGTCTCCCTGCGCGGTGAAGACCGACTGCCCCTGAATCGCCGCACGCACCAGCAGCTCGTGTACGGCCTCGAGGGTGCTCACCGTTTTGCCGCTCGAAGGATCGGTGACCGGAGCGTTCTCGAGGTTCTCGAACCATTCCCACTCTCCCCAGCTGATCGAGAGCGTATCGGTCTGGTTGGCGTCGATCGCGGTCGCGAACACATCGACGAAGGCCTGATTGGTGTTGGGCGCCAGATAGGCAATGATCTTCGCGCCGGGCGCAATGCCACCCGACTGCTCGATATCAAGCGTCGTCTCGAGCGATCCCCCGGCATCGCTGATTGCGCCCGGGCCGCCGTCCACGTAGACGATCTTGAGCCGATTCGGATCGACCTTCAGTCCGAGCGAGCTCCAGTAAGCGAATACATCGCTCGGGGTGAAGTTCGCGAGCGACATGATGCCCAAGGTGCGACCGCGTCCGGTGACACCGCGCTCGTAGAGCGGTCCGACGTCGTAGAGATTGGCGAAGTCGGTTACCGTCAGAGAGCCGAAGGGACTCAGCGTGCTCGAGCTTCCTGCTTTTGGGTTCGAGACTTGCTTCAAAGCCGCGTGAGTGCTAAACGGACGGAAGTTTGGCCGGCTGTCCAGCCCGACCACCCCCGCGACCAAGCTCGAGATCTCGGCGGGCACCGTGGCCCGGCTCAGGGGCGCGTGATACGTATAGCCTGCAAGGGCGCCGTGCGCCGGCACCGAGTAGCTGTGCAGGCTCACCGCGAACGCGCGCTCCATGGCAGCCGGTGTACCCGTTGCGCGCAGGGTGGTCGCGGTCGTCTGCGTGACCGTCAAGCCGCTCTTGGTCAGTGTCGCAACTACCTTCGCAACATCGCTCTTCGAGGGCGCAAAGCGCGCAACGAACTGCTCCGCCGTCAGAAACTGATGATACTGAGGGTTGCCCGGCGTGTTCAGCGAAGCGAGCAACGATTCCGCGCCATCGACGTCGGACAGCCGCAGAGCCACGGTCACGGAGATCGACTCCGAGGCCGAAAGCTCCTGGAGGGCGCCTAGATCGACCGCCTTCGGCGTCTGCGCAGACGGATAAGGCGGTGCGGCGCGCGCCGCGGTATCAGCCATCGCGCTCGGCAGAATTCCCAGCGCTAACAAACACGTCAGCAATCGAGCTTTGAAGCTCATAGATACATCCCCTTTGGTTCTTATGAAGCGGTGAAAACCTCGCGACTCGCTGACCGCCCTTCACGCGGTCACGAGTTACATGGGGATGTTCATACACTGTGGCGACGGAAAGTGTCAATCATGCTCGAACGAGAGCCGGAGACCGCCGCTCGTTATGTCAATTGCGCGACATTCGCGGCGGAAAATGAAAGGCGCTCGGCCTTGGGGAGGCGCAGACGCGCGAATCCGAAGTCGGCTAGGATAACCCGGCGCTCGAGACCGCCGAGCATGCGGCCGGCCGCGATCGACGACCCGCTCGAGGAGAGGACAATGAGGCCTTCTGATCTCGGATTTTCGATGCCGGCCGAATGGGCGGCTCACCAGGGTTGTTGGATGGCATGGCCGAAACGTCTCGAGCTTTGGCGGGAACACCTGGAAGCTGCTCGGCAAGATTACGCTCGCGTCGCTCAGGCGATCGCGAAGTTCGAACCTGTGACCATGTATGCCGACCCCGCGGACGCGAGTGATGCAATAACGAAGTGCGGCCCCTCGGTCGCCGTCGTGCCGGTGCCGCTCGACGACTCTTGGCTGCGCGACTCCGCCCCCACGGTGGTGATGGATCCGGCGGGTAAGCGCGCCGCAGCCGCCTTCACATTCAACGCATGGGGCGGCAAATTTTCTACCTATGACAAGGATGCATCGCTTGGCGAGCGCATCGGCACGCTAGCCGGATTTCCCGTCTATAAATCGGAACTCGTCGCCGAGGGCGGCGGCTTTCTCTCGGACGGCGAAGGCACCGTTATTACCGCAGAGACCTGCATCCTGAATTCGAACCGCAATCCCGGTTGGAGCAAAGCAGAGGCGGAAGCGGAGCTTCGCGCCATGCTGGGCGCAAAAAAAATCATATGGCTGCCCGGCGACCCGTATGACACCTCGACAGACGGACATGTGGATGGCTATGTCGCCTTGATCAAACCCGCCACCGTTCTGTGCGAGGTCGTTGCAGATCCCGAGGATCCTCGCTATTCGATCATGGCGGAGAACCGGCGTGCGCTGGAAACTGCGACGGACGCCCGGGGCCGACATTTCAAACTGTTGCCCATTGCCGAAGCACCGCGCTCCGTGGCACCTGAAGGGGAAGATTACTGCCGGTCCTACGTCAATTTCTACATCGCCAACGGCGCCGTGATTGCACCGGCATACGGAATCGCGGAGGACGCCGGCGTATTTCAGACGCTGTCCGATGCGTTTCCCGACCGGAAGATCGTACCCGTTGCGCTCAAAACGCTCTTTCGAGGTGGCGGTGGAATCCACTGCATTACACAGCAGCTACCGGCAAGCTCGAAAACTCCGTAAGTATCGTATCAGTCGGCGCCATCAATTCGGCTACAGTTCGCCATGAACCAACTTTCGGCCCGTCATCCCCTACTCGCGGTCATCGTGTCGTTCGTTTTTTTCGGGCTGCCGGCGCACGCCGCGCCGGACCGCGCCCGTGTCGTCAACGTCTATGCATGGGCGGACTACTTTCCGCAATCGGTCGTGGACAAGTTTCAGTCCGAGACGGGAATTCACGTCAACCTTGCGGTTTTTGATTCGCCGGATGTCGCAGAAACAGCTCTCTCGGTGGGAAGCTCGAACTACGACATAGTCACCATGAACGCCTCCCCCCATCTCGCTCGCGAAATTCCGAAGGGATTTTGGAAGAAACTCGATCAATCCCAAATACCCAATGCACGCAACGCGGATCCGCAGATACTCAAAGTCTTGGGCCAGGTGGACCCCGGCAACCTCTATGCCGTTCCATGGATGTGGGGCACCGTCGGCGTTATTTATAATGCTGATAAGGTCAAGATGATCGTCGGCACCCTTCCTGGCGAAAGTCTCGATGTGATTTTCAAGAAGGATTCGGCCGCCAAATTCGAGAAGTGCGGTATCAGCATCCTCGATTCATGGCAAGACATCTTGCCCTTGGTGGCGCGCTATCTCGGTCAGCCCCGCCTCTCGGCGGAACCGGCGCAGCTGGATGCTGTTGTGAAAAAAATAGAGGAGATCAGGCCTTTTTTGAGGCGCATCTCGACGTCGGGTTATTACGAGCAACTCGCGGACGGCGAATTGTGCCTGTCGATCGGGTACTCCGGCGACGCAATGATCGCTCGCCGAATGGCGAAGGAAGGTGATACGAAGATCCAGATCGCCTACGCCTTTCCGCGTGTCTCCGTTCCCCTCTACATCGACAGCATGGTCATTCCGGCCGATTCACCCAATTACGCCGGTGCCTTGAAGTTCATAAATTTCATGATGCGACCGGAAATCTCGGCGGAGGTGACCCGGTTCATCGGCTTTGCATCGGGCAATGCCGCTGCGATTCCTTATCTCGACCCATCGATGCGCACCAACTACATTGTCTACCCGCCGGCCGAGGTCCGCGCACGCTTTGAAACGGAACGGGTGTATACGACGGATGAACTGCGAGTTTTCAACCGTGTCTGGCAGCGATTTCGAACCGGCGAATGAGGAACAGTCCCTGGCCAGGCGCGCGGCCTCTAATTCATTGACGACTACATCCATGAATGACCATCGACGGTTCTTGACGACCCACGTCGGCAGCCTGCCGCGCACGGAAGAGCTCAAGCAGCTCATGTTCGCGCGTGAGGACGGATTATCGTTCGACCCGTCCGCTCTCGATGAGCAGGTGGCGCGCGCCGTCGAACTCGTCGTCGACCGGCAGCTGAAGGCAGGCCTCGACATAATCAATGACGGCGAGATGCCGAAGCCCAGCTATGCTACTTACGTCAAGGATCGGTTCACGGGCTTCGGCGGCAGCGGCAACAGCTATGTGTTCCAGGACCTCGAAGCGTACCCGGGAACCAAGGCCCGTATGTTCGATGATCCGGGGCGCAAGCATCGCAAGGCGCCGGCCTGCAACGCACCGATCGGCGTACGCGACCTCGACGCGCCCAAGCAGGATGCACAGCGCCTGAGGCATGCGCTCGGGGGGCGCGCCCCTGCCGGGATGTTTCTGAATGCCGCCTCCCCGGGCGTGACCACACTCTTCTTTCGCAACGATTACTATCCGAGCCACGAGGAATACTTGTCCGCGTGCGCCGATGCGCTCCGACTCGAGTACGAAACCATCGTCGCTTCCGGAGCGACCTTGCAGTGCGCATGCATGTCTGCTGGGGCAACTATCCCGGCCCGCATCACTGCGACGTACCGCTCGCGGATATCGTGGACATCCTCTGGGCGGCAAAACCGCATGCCATCCTGTTCGAAGCGGCCAATCCGCGCCACGCGCACGAATGGACACTCTTCGAGACCGTGAAGCCGCCCGAGGGCAAGCTACTCGTCCCCGGAGTGATCGAGTGCCAATCGTCCTACATCGAGCACCCGGAACTCGTGGCCCAGCGCATCGGCCGTTACGCCAATCTCGTCGGCCGGGAAAACGTCATGGCCGCGGTGGATTGTGGATTCAGCATCCACGTGGGTACGAGCGGCATCGACTCGGAAGTGATATGGGCCAAACTCGAGGCTCTCGCGCAAGGCGCGGCCATCGCGAGCGCTAGATTCTGGCGCTGAGCGCCCAGATTTAGTGTGCAGTGCATCGAGCCCTCTTCGCGCAGAGCGCAGGCTGGAACTCCGCGCGCGCTGCGCGCTCGAAACCTTCTGGCAACATGATCCCGCTATCCTGATGACAGCTGATATCGAGTCGTCCGAACAGGGCTTTTTCCCATGCGCTTTGGCGCGAAGGAGCAGCAAATGTCCACACAGCAGATCGCAACCCGTCTCGCGGAGCTTTGCAACAAGGGTGAGTTTGAGGCCGCACAGAAAGAGCTGTTTGCCAACGATGCCGTGAGCATCGAGCAGCACGAGACACCCGGCTTTCCCAAGGAAACCAAAGGGCTGCAGGCTATCATCCAGAAAGGCCACCATTGGGCGTCATCGCTCGAGAAGCTCCATGAATGCTCCGCCTCGAAGCCTCTGGTCGCGGGCAACGCCATTGCCATGGCCCTGTCGATGGACGTCACGATGAAGGGGCGCGGCCGGATGAAGCTCGAGGAAGTCTGCGTTTATGAGGTCAAGGACGGCAAGATCGCTTCGGAACAATTCTTCATGTAGGACGCCGTGATGCTGCGCCAATGGATTGGCGCAGCGTCATCTATTCATCGACGCGTCAGATAACGATTGAGCACGTTCCGGGTCACATGCTCGACCATGGAATCGCGCCGCAGAAGCCCCGCGACCCATTCACAGCTGCCGGCATGGAACACCTCGCCTTTGCCGCGCGTGAAGTTGACGATCATGCCCGCGCCCCGCTTGACTTCGTTGACGGCGGCATCGCCGGCATCGCCGAACCGGATCTGCGCCACGAATTTCGCGTCATCGTCGGACAGGAATCGGTCGTCGAGCGAGACATTCATCGGCTCTTCCTTCAGAGAGGAGAGGCCGAGCGCGAGAATCTCTAAGCCCGGAGGTGCACCGCTCGCCTCCGTAGGTTCGGGCAGACCGCCGCGAATGACATAGTCCAGGCCGTCGACTTCATAGCCAAAGGCGTGACCCTCGGCTCCGAGCAAGTCTCCGTAGCAAAGCCCCGTCTCGGCGAAGGCCCAGTGCTCGGGCCGGTACACCGGAAAGCCGCGGACGCCGCGCGGTGCGCACAGACCCCAGCCGGCGTAAAGCCCATTCGTCGCGTTGAGGCCGAAGGTCAGCGCGCCCGGACGCCCGATCTCGCTCGCTTCCCAGGATCCGGTGGTGCGCGACGGATCGGCGGATTCGTACACGGGATCCTCGGCGCGGGCGCGATACTTGTAGCAAACCTGTGCTTTCCCGTCCCGCTCGAGGCGGGTCTGCCACATGAAGTTTCCCGCAAAGCGCGCGGCGCGGCCGCCGCATTCGACGTAGCGGTCCACCGCATCGCGCATCTCCCACGTCCAGTATTCGTCATGTCCTACGAAGACCGCGCAGGCGTAGCCATCGAGAATATCCGGATCGAAATGCAGCTCGTGCTGGCTTACGAGATCCACCGCGTAGCCCGCGCGCTCGGCCCAGTGAAAGAAATGCCGGTCGTAGCTCGCCCATCCGGCCGAAGCGTATTTATTGGAGTAGCCGTTCGCGAAGGCCCACTCCATGTGGGGATAGCGCGGCGCCGCCCCGGACGGGAGAGCAATCTCGAGCGGCACGCGCGGCGCGCTCTCGGGCAAAACCACGAAACCGCGACACCACGGACGCTCGAGGCTCACGCTCGTCGCGTACTGGTTGCGCTTCAGCCCCGTGATGCCCTGGTAGTGATTGGAGCCTCCCCAGGTGTTGTACGCGGTCCAGGAGCCGGTGGCCGCAACCTGAAGAATACGCTCCGGCTTCGGGCCCGCAGTCGGCCGCACGATGAAGAGATGATGCGCGCGAAGCTCACTGCCGTCGCGCCCCTCCGCAGTGAACGTGACCCGGTACGCGCCGGACGGCCAGTCTTTGCCGATGCGAAACTCCACGGACGGCTCCCAGCCGCAGCCGAGCACCGAGCACTGATCAGGCGTGTCCTGCCAACGCGCGCCGCGCACCTCCTGCTCGAGGATCGTCCGCGCAGACGCACCGTCGCGCAGAACCGCAAATTGATATCGCCCGGCCGTCGAGTTCACGCACAACCGCACCGTCGCGCCCGGAGCGTAGGAGAGCGAATCCGTGTAGCCCCAGATCTCTCCGCGGTCGCCGCCCATACCGGCGCGCTCGTAGCGATGACCGAACACCGCCTCGTGCCTCTGCTCCTGCGTCAGGCCAAAATCCGGGAACTCCGCGGGGATATGTCGCTTGGCCACTTTCGATCCGCCTCTACATTCATCTGCGCACGAAACCGCACTTTAACGTATGTTAAAGTTAATCGCCTCGTGTCCGAGGCGAGAATGGTCTGCGTGGGCGCTCCTTGCAATCCAGTGAAAACAAGTCGCGCATCGAGCGGCATACGATCTACCAGATTCCGCTCGGTGAGCGGCACGGCAAGGCGCACCAGTTATTCACGCTCTGGTTCGGCGCCAATCTCAACGTGCTCACCATCGTCACCGGGGCGCTTGCGACGACCATCTTTCGCCAATCCTTCGTTTCGGGCGTGCTTGCGATCCTCATCGGAAACCTGGTCGGCACTATCTTCATGGCGCTCCACGCGGCGCAGGGCCCGAAGCTCGGGGTGCCGCAGATGGTTCAGAGCCGCGGGCAGTTCGGCGCGAAGGGAGCTGGCTTCGTGGTTGCGCTCGTCGCCTTCATGTACGTGGGTTATGCCGGCACGGCGTTCGTAACGGGCGGGCAATCGCTGCACTTCATCATCCCGGGATTGAGCGAGCGCGCGGCGATCGTCGCGATCGGCGCCATCAGTCTCGCGGGTGCCATCTACGGTCACGATCTCATCCATTTCTGCACGCGCATGATGACCTATGTCTCGGGCAGCGCGCTCGTGCTGTGCTACGTCTGGGTGCTTTTCGTCAGGCCGATACCGAGTGAGTACCTGACGCAAGGGTCATTCTCGGCCGTGGGCTTCTTCGCCATGGTGTCGATGGGTGCGCTTTGGCAACTCGGGTACGCACCATACGTGTCCGACTACTCGCGCTATCTGCCGCCTGACTCGGGACCGCGGCAGGCTTTCTGGTCTTGTTACTGGGGCACCACACTGGGCGCCGTTCTGCCGATGATCCTGGGCGCCCTGATCGGACCCGCGGTGGTCGAAGGCAACGTCGTCGTCGCCATTGCTCATCTCACGGGTCCGGTGAGCCTGCTGATCATACTGCTGCTCGCTCCCGGCGTAGCCGTGGCGGGCGCTATCTGCCTCTACGGCGGCGCGCTCGCGATGATCACGCTCGGTCACACGCTGCTGCCCGGTTGGCGCGCCACATCGCGCTCCCGCGTCCTGATCGCCTCGACTATCTTCGCAACCGCGCTCTTCATCAGCATGGCGGGCGCCAGTCATTTTCTGACGCTCTACAGTCACTTCAACGAGCTGCTGCTGTACCTGCTCGTACCCTGGACCGCCGTCAATCTCGTCGACTACTATCTCATCCGCTTCGGCCATTACGATGTCCCGTCATTCTTCTCGAGCGACGGCGGCGTCTACGGGAACTACAACGTCACGGCTCTCTTATGCTACCTCGTGGGTATCGTGGTGCAGATTCCCTTCGTCGCGGCTGACTTCTACACCGGTCCTCTCGCCCGTGCGATCGGGGGCATCGATCTTTCCTGGATGGTCGGAATCGCCGTCGTGGGCCCCGTCTATTATTTCGCCGTGCGGTTTTTTCAGCGGCCGCTGCCGGCCGCGACGGTGGCGGGCGTCTCAGGCGTTCGCTAGCGCGAGTGCGAGCGCTAATCCGAGACGCTTTCAACCGCTCGCTGCACGCACCCGTGCTCAGCCCAGCAATTCCTTCGGCACGTTGCCACCGTTGTCGGCTAACTTCTGCAGTACCATTTTGTGCAACCACATGTTCATTTGCGCCGAGTCGCTCATCTTGTCGGCCGGACAGTTCAATTCGGTGGCGAGTTGCTTACGAGCGGGCAGAGTGCTGTCCAACCCAAGCAATTTCAGCAGATCGACGATTGACACCTTCCAATTGAGTTTCTCCGGATTCTTGGCCGCCAACGCATCGAGCTGCCCGACCACATCGACGACCGAGATCGCCAGAGGCGCCGCTGCGGGGGCCGCCGGCGCCGCCGGGGCCGCAGACAGGGCGGCCGTTGCGCTGGGAGCAACCGGCGCGGCGGGCGCAGTGTGATGAAAGCCGAGCTTGTCTAGGATGTTGCTGAATAGTCCCATAATGATTTAACTCCTGGGTGCCGGTTGCGCCGCCGCATGGATAACCCCATCCTCACACGGCGCCGGAACCTCGTAAATTGGCACAAAGTGAAATGTGTTAGCCGTGGAGCACCGCAAGCGACATGCCATGCCCGGCTCATGCCGCGGCGCGGTCGCGAACGCGGGCTAGCGACCACCGGCGACATTGAAGAACGGAATGGGCGCGCCGGCATAGACAGCGCTCGGCAGCTCGCCCTTCCAGTTCTGAGCCTTGGTCATCTCGACTTCGATGCGTTTCAATTCCAGGATCTGCGGACTGGAGGTAATGGCGCTTGCCTGCACACGCAGAGCCTCGGCGTTGGCAGTCGCGTTCTTGACCGTAGCGTAGGCGTCTCCGTCGGCCTTCGCTTTGACGGCGTTCGCCTCAGCCTCTGCAATCGCCACCTTTTGCTTCTGCTCCGCTTCGACAGTCAGCAGCTTGTTCTCCGCCGCGAGCCGTAATTGCTCTTGCTCGACCTTCGAATTTATCGCCTTCATGTAGGATTCCTGAAAGGCGAAGTTGCGCATGTCGATGTTGATGACCTGCGCGCCGTAGATCGCGAGCTTGGCGCTCAATGCCGAGTAGATATCAGCCGACACCTTCGCGCGTTGCGCAATGAGGTCGGGTGCGGTGTACCGCGCCGTTACAGCCTTGAAGATCTCGTGTGAGGCCGTCTGCACATAACTGGAAAGATCTCCGTTGTGTGAGTACTTCTCGTAGACCTCGGCGACCTTGTCAGGGCTGATGCTATAGCGCACCGTCAGAGAAACGAACACGGGCTGCGTGTCTGACGTCGAGCCGTCGGCTTTATCGATGTCCGCTTGCTCTGCCCGTATGCTAAACAGGGTGAGCGCCTGCCAAGGCGGCAACACAGCAAGTCCCTCTGGTTGAATGCCAACGATCTTTCCGAACTGCGTGATGACTCCGCGGCTGCCCACCGGAACGGTGTAGAAGGGCCAGCAGATGGCGATGAGAATCCACGCAACAACGACGCACCCGACGTCTCGCCCAATCTTCCACCAGTTTATGTATCGCGCGGTTTGCGTTCCGTGGGTCTGTGTCGAATACCATCGGTCACTGAAGCTCATTTTGAATCCCCTTTTTATTGAATTAACTTCGTCATCACCGTGCTCGACAGCCAGCGACTCGCGCGGCGGGGGCGGTGACGCGTCTGCGCGGACGACCAACCGGACAATTAAAGCCACCGAAAGGATGATCCTCGCAAGGATCTTCATGCTGACTTTCCGTGTCTATCAATCCCAAATCCTGGCAATTCCCCTTGCGCCGCATTATAGCCTGTTCGATCCCGTGTGGTTCACGCGAAGGACGTTGCTCGAATCGTACTCCCTCCTTCAAGTCGACTAAATGCGAAATAAATGTCTAAATAATTCGCATTCGGGGTATCACCGCAGGTATGTTAACGGAGGCTTTTAAGGTGTTGTTCGGGGGATCCCCATGGCTGTCGCTAAGAATCGGGCCGACGATGTCGAGGTGTTCCTGCAGCACCTCGATGACTCACCGGAACATTCCTTATCGCTGCCACCCTCTTTTTACTATGACCGGCGCTTCGCAGAATTGGAGCGCGACCAGATCTTTTACAAGAGCTGGCAGTTTCTCTGTCATGGGGAGAAGCTCCAAGAGCCGGGACGCTTTGTCAGCGGAAACATCATGGGCCGCTCCGTATTTGCAATTCGCGGACAGGACGGCGTAGTACGCGCATTCTATAATGTTTGCCGCCACCGCGGACACGAACTCGTCCGTCTCGACGGTCAGACGCGGGCTATTTCCTGTCCGTATCACGCATGGTCGTACAACTTCGATGGATCGCTACGAGCGGCGCCCGGTACTGAGTGCTTGGTCGGTTTTCGCAAGGCGGACTACGGCCTGGTAGACGTTCGTGTTGAGGAGTTTGCAGGGCTGTACTTCATCAATCTGGACCGGAACGCAGAAGCACTCTCGAAGTCTGCCGGCGACCTCAAAACCGAGGTGGAGCGCTATGCGCCCGATCTCTCTCGCCTGACATTCGCGCACCGGCTCTCCTATACCATCCAGGCGAATTGGAAAGCTGTTGTCGACAACTTTCTGGAATGTCGACACTGCCCGGTGGCACACAAGGACTTCTGTACGTTGATCGACATGAACACATACGCGGTGGAGAACAGGGGTATATTCATCAGCCATATGGCCAAGGCAAAGGAGTCGGGAAACTCCGCGTACAACACGGCCGCCGCCACGGTGACCGATCATGCGGTGTGGTATTTGTGGCCGAACATGGCGCTCATGCGCTATCCGGGCCGCGGCAATTTCATGGTTTGGCGCTTCATCCCTGAAGGGCCCGAGACCACGAGAGAGGAGTTTGACTTTTTCTTCGAGACGTCCGCCCCAACCGCGGCCGAGGAAGAGGCCATTCGCTATATCGACAAAGTTCTCCAGCAGGAAGATATCGACATCGTCGAGAGCGTCCAACGCGGCATGCACAGCCCTGGCTTCAATAGAGGCCCCTACCTCATTGATCCGAAAAGATCGGGGCTCAGCGAGCATGGGGTGCATCACTTCCACACCTTGCTGGCCAAAGCCTATTGCAACAGGCCTGCCGATGCCGGTTGAGGCACTTGCTGAAAAGATCGCAATCGTAACGGGTGGGTCTGGCGGCATCGGTCGCGCGACGTGCCTTCGATTCGCGCAGGCCGGCGCGCGCGTCTATTCATTCGATCGTGTCGCAATGGTTGAACCGCCCCACGAGCGCGTGATATCCGTCGTGGTGGATGCCACGGTCGAAGCCGAGGTCCAAGCGGCCGTAGGCAAGATCCTCGCGATGCACGCGGCCGTGCACGTGCTCGTGAACGCAGCCGGAATCGAACTCGAAAAGTCGATCGAGCACACCACTCTCACCGAATGGAACAACATCTTCGCCGTCAATGTCACTGCGATGTTTCTGATGGCCAAGGCGGCTTTGCCCGGCCTGCGAGCAGCGAAATCAGCCTCAGTCATCAACATCGGATCGTACGATGGCTACATCGCGGACCCCAATCTCGCCGCTTACTGCGCCACCAAGGGTGCCGTTCACGGCCTCACTCGAGCCATGGCCTGTGACCACGGTCCAGAAGGCATTCGAGTCAATGCGATTTGCCCCGGTTATATCAAGACGCCCATGTTGGATAAATTCTTTGGAGCGGGTGCCAACCGGCAGAAGGTAGAGGCCGAAGCAAGGCGGATTCATCCTATGCAGCGAATCGGCCGCCCCGAAGATGTCGCCAGCCTCGCCTTGTGGCTGGCGAGTGACGAGGCGGCTTACGCCTCCGGACAACTCTGGACGCTCGATGGTGGCTTGACCGCTCAGGTACAGCAAATGCGCGCTGAGAATTTGCGGTGATCGACTCTCCCGGCAGTGTCGTAGTGACAGGCGGCGGGCGCGGAATAGGCGCGGCAATAGCCGCGCGTTTTGCGAAGGCGGGGTATGGTGTTTTGGCCTGTGGCCGGGGTGCAAGACCGGACAACCTACCCGCCGGCATCGATTGGGCACAGGCCGATGTCTCCAAGGAGAGCGACGTAAAGGAATTGTTCGCCCAAGCGATGCGGCTCTTTGGATTTGTCAGCGTGCTGGTAAATAACGCCGGCAGGCAGGTCACCAAGAACATTACGGAGAGCACGGACGCGGATTGGGACAAAGTCGTCGGCACGAACGCACTTGGCGTATTCCGCTGCTCTCGAGCCGTCATCCCCCTCATGATTAAATCCGGCGGGGGCCTGATTATCAACATAGGGTCGATCAGTGGATTCCAAGCTGATCCGGGCATGGCGCTCTACAACGCCTCGAAGGCCTTCGTGCACGGCCTCACGCGCAGTATCAGCGTGGATCACGGTGCAGAGGGAATTCGCTGCAATGCCATCTGCCCGGGTTGGATCGAAACAGATATGGCGGGAGATGCGTTCGCGGCCGCCAAGGACCCGAAGGCCGCGCGTCGAGACGCGCTCTCGCGTCATCCGGTGGGGCGGCTTGGCTCGCCGGCGGATGTGGCATCGCTCGCCCTTTGGCTCGCTTCCAAGGATGCGACCTTCGTTTCCGGTCAGACCTTCATTACGGATGGCGGACTCCTCGCGGCTTCTCCCATCCAACCCCATCTTTTCTGAGAAGCGCTCAAGCGCAATAGAACTTACATGCGATGAGCACGACCTCTGAAACCGCGAAGCCGGAACCGCGCATTACTACTCCGTCGACGCTGCACCGGGAACTTGATTGGCGTGGGGCGTTCTGGGCGATCAGCGGCGTACCGGCAGGGGTATTGCTGACCCTGGGAGGTGTCGCAACAATTATCGGCCAACCTGCGTGGATCGTCTGGATCGCCTCGGTGATGATGGGATTTCTCCAATCCTTCGTCTATGCAGAAATCGCCGGACTCTATCCGCACAAGTCCGGCGGCGCCTCGGTCTACGGCGCGGCTGCGTGGCTTCCCTACAGCAAGTTCATAGCGCCGATCTCGGTATGGTGCAATTGGCTTGCCTGGTCACCGGTGCTAGCCCTAGGAACGAGCCTTGCCGCAGGCTATGTGGTGACAAGCTTGTTTCCCGCTCATGCAGCAATCAACCAGTGGCAGATCCAACTTCTCGATCTCGGCTCCGTTCGCTCCGGTCTTACGTTGCGGATCAACGCAGTGTCGATCATTGCCGCCGGCTTCCTGCTGGTCACGTTCTACCTGCAGCACCATGGTGCTGCCCGTGCGGCGCGGGCGCAAAAAGCGCTCGCGATCCTCTGCTTGTTGCCATTGGCCTATGTCGGCTTGGTACCCTTCTTGACAGGGGATCTGCCAACGAGCCGTCTCTTCCCACTCCTGCCTCTCCTGCGGGATGCCGCCGGACACGCCAGCTTCGGAACCTGGAACGCCTACGGGATCACCTTGCTTATGGGCGCGATGTTTGGGGCCGCCTGGTCGACCTATGGGTTCGAAGGGGCCGTTTGCTACACGCGGGAATTCAAGAACCCCGCCACCGATACATACAAGGCCATTTTGAGTGCGGGCCTTCTATGTATCTTTATCTTCTCCCTGGTGCCCCTATCGTTCCAGGTTTCTCTCGGTCTCAATCAAATTCTTGATCCGACGATCTACGATGGAACCGGAGTCGCGCTGGCGCTCGCGAAGATCGTCAACGGCGGCGTCATCATCAGCAATTTGCTCATCGTGGTCTTGATTCTGAGTCTGCTGCTGATTGTGATGAGTTCCATGTTGGGCTCTTCCCGCACGCTGTATCAGGCGTCTGTCGATGGTTGGCTGCCCCGATACCTGTCACGAGTCAATCAGCACGGCGCTCCGACCGCCGCCATGTGGACGGACTTGGTTTTTAACCTGATCTTGTTGCTCACGTCCGATTACTTCGCGGTGTTGATGGTCTCCAACGTCTGCTACCTGGTCTTCAATTTTCTGAATCTACAAGCAGGTTGGATTCATCGCCTCGACAGGCCGAGCTGGCCCCGGCCCTTTCGGGCACCCACCTGGCTCGTGCTACTGGGTGGCTTGCTGGGCTACGTCAACATGGCTTTCGTGGGCGCCGGCGCCGATGTGTGGGGTCACGGCACGCTTCGCAATGGGCTAGTGGCGACCGCGTTGATTCTTCCGGTCTTCATGTTCCGCCATTACGTCCAAGACAAGGGACGGTTTCCGTTGTCCAACAATCAGCAGGATGTGGCGGCCCCGGGCGATGATCGCAAGGTGGGCCGTGCAGGGATACTGCCGTATCTCGCAATTGCCCTGGTCGCGGTAGTCGTCTGGGTCGCCCATCGACTCGCGGTTCTCTAAGGGGATTTCACGCTGCGGCGAACTTATCATCCAGGAAGGATGTGATGTTTTGCATCGCGCGTGAAACGTATTGTTCTTTTTCTCCCACTGGGGCCACGTAGTGCATGGCACTGCGCGCCGCTTCGATGCCCTCGAGCCGGGCAATTATCCAGCTGGCAAGGTACTGAGACGCCAGGCACCCGCCTGCGGTGGCGACGTTGCCCTTGGCGAAGAAAGGTTTGTCGAGGACAGCCACGCCCGCTTCCTCGACCCAGGGCCGGGTAATCAGTACAGGCCGGAACACCGTCGAGCAGCCCAGTTTGGCCAAACACCAGCGTGCCGGAGCACTGCGCACCCAAACGTCAGAATGGCAACCACTCACGCTAAGGCCTGCGATGCGCTCCCAAGTTAACTGCCCTCACCGCGCCACCGAAAATCTCTGAAGTTATAGAAAATGATCGCCCCAATTCCAATGCTCACTCCCAGATCCAGGGCTAACCTGAAGTTCCCACCAGCGTCGCGCGATAAAATCCATGTGTGACAGATACATGCATGGATTTTGGGTGTTCTGGTTCTGACTACACGGTGATTTGGTCGAGCAACTCGAAGGCGCGGCGCTGCAGAGTCGTCGGCGTGGTGAGGATATCGAAGGTGGCCGGATGTTCGAGGTCGCCGGGCGTGCGGCAGGTATTGCGCACAAGGGTGGCGAGTTCGGCGATGAGGGTGCGCAGACTCTGTGCCGGAGTGCCGTCTTCAGCGATGTGCGTGTGGACTTTCTCAAGCGCCGCGCTTGAGCGCTTGGCCGGTGCAACTGGATCGCGCTTGGCCTTGGCGGCTTGATCCTCGTCGGCGAAGAGCATCGGCCGCCAGGCCTCGATCATGTGCCACTCGACGTAATAGCTCAGCATGCACAGGAAGATGTGCGCACGCACGCGGCTCTCAAGTCGGTGATGGATCGGACGGATCTTCAGGTCCACAGTTTTCAAGGAACGGAACGCCCGTTCGACTTGGGTGAGCGCCTTGTAACTGCGCACGGCCTCGGGCGCGGACATCTGCTTTTTCGGTAAGCCGGTGCGGATGACGTAGATGCCGTCGAGCGCAGCTTCCGCGGCGACCTGCTGTTCGAGGATCTGATACTTAACCGCGGTGTCCGTGATGGTCAGCTCGAAGTGCTTGCCGACTTTGTATTTGTCGAGCACTCGCCCGAGCTTCACGCCGATCGCCGCTCCTCCCTCGAGTGCGCCGCGTGCGACGCGGTCACGGATCTTATCGAGTTCGAGCCGGGTCGCCTCCAACAGCGCTTGGCGTTTATGGGCTCGAAGCTTCGCGAGCTGCGGATTACGGCAGGCGATGAGCCGCTCATCGGGATACTTCGGATCCGAGAACTCAAAGAGATTGCGTTCATCGAAGAGCCCAAGTTGCAGCGCACCGGCTTCGACGAGACCGCGGATTTGGCCGCTCTTCAATGCGGTGATCCACGCGAGCCCCTCGATGTCCTTGAGCTCACCGATCGCCTTATGCGAGATCATGCCGCGATCCCCGACGAGCACCACGCGCTCCAGACCGAAGGACTCCTTGAGCTTCATCACCTGGGGCATCAAAGTCTTCGTGTCGGAGGTGTTGCCCTCGTACACGGACACCGAGATCGGGCAGCCTTGCCGCGTAGTCATCAGCCCATAGTTGACCTGGAGCTTGTTCTTCTTGCCGTCGCGGCTGTAGCCGATTTTGCCCAACGGACAATGCGTGCCCTCGAAGTAGCTCGAGGACAGATCGTAGAGCGCGAGGCTCCCTTCGCCCAAGTGCCGTGCGGCCAGCTTCTTCTCGATCTGTCCCTGGCGCTCGAGCAGCCAGTCCATCGCCGCATACAGATCATCCTCATCGGCCGCGCTCACGCCGAACTCCTCGGCAAGTGTGCTCGTATGCCACCAGCGAGTCGTGGCGAGCTTGGTATGCGGAGCGAGTACGCGCGCGGCGATGAGTGCCAAGATCCGATCACGTTCCGGGCTCGCCCGTGTGCCGAGGAGTGCCTCGATCCCGAGCCGCTGCATGGCTACGCGTACCGCTTGCACGTGTCCATGCGAGCGCGAGCCTAAGACCTCCAGGCGCTCGGCGAGGGCCACGAACGTCTCACCGCGCAACGCGCGGCGCACCAAATCAATCACCGGTGCGGGCAAGTGCGAGAGATTGCCGAGGGTTTCGTTCTTAACCCGATCGCCTTCGCGGTAGCTGCGCCGCAGCAGGTGCGTCTCGTACACACGGCCCTTGTAGGTGCGCCGTGTGGTGACGACATGCACGGCGCCTCCACGTTCTGACATACCAAGAAACGTAGCATACGGCACCATTATAGTCAACTATTTAGTGACTACAATATGTAGGCATATAGCTAATCATCCTCACGCCAAACACCGCAAAAATAGGAATCGGCTGACTACTCAGCCATTAAAATCGCGGGGTAACTTCAGGCTAACACGAGGGGTGCAGAAATCAGCACATCCCACCCCATCACATCTTCGGAGATTGGATATCTCGCGTAGCGAATCTTCGCCCAGGCGGATGCCAACTTGAGGATGATTGCCGGAATTGATACGAACACGAGTGCCGCCGCTGCAATCGCAGCTGCGGCCACGACAGTGGTCGTCGTCGTTTGACTTTGCCGCGCGCTCACAGTGACCTGCCTCTATGGCGTTAATGTCGGCTGCTTGCATATCCTCGGTTGAACTAGATCACTTGCCGGCGAGCTCGTCAATCACGATGCGTTCGACAGCCAGCGGGAGGGTACTTCGCCTGGTCGAATGACCGCACCTGGCCCGTATGCGCCCGTCGCCCCGAGAAGCCGGCAGCTCCTCGGGCGTCCACACCGGCGGCGCACACCCTCTTCTGCCATTCGCGACCGTCGGCTTTGTGGAACAACAATTTACTTTGCTTCGAGAGAACAGGTATCGGCGAGCGCCTACATTAAACGACGAACCTGCGTGATATTTCTGACGTCCAATAGCTCCTTTTGGGCACCAACGGATCCCCCGCGATCAATCGACCATGAGTGCATTGGCAGAAACGCCTCTTAAACTCGACACAATCTCTCGCGCAGCGGATCAAGCGGTGCAGCCCACAAAGCGTTCGCTTCGATCGATTACGAACGAGCGCGGGGTGCGAGGGAAGACGCCACCGACGGCAAACCTGTCGGGGCGGCCGTGCTTCTAAAGGAGCGTCCGTTGCTCATCTTTCTGATCTGCGCAGTGATGTTTCATTTTGCGAACGCCGCCATGTTGCCGCTCTTAGGCGAAATGTTGGCCAAGGGCCATGGTCGAAGCTCTATGATGTTCATGTCAGCGTGTGTCGTCACTACGCAGTTCGTCATCACCATGATCGCCGCTTGGTCCGGACGAAAAGCGGGCTCGTGGGGAAGGAAGCCGCTGCTCCTGATCGCTTTTGGTGTCTTGCCGATCCGGGCGGTTCTCTACACACTCACCGGCAATACGGTTGCATTGGTCGCGATCCAAGTCCTCGATGGTGTTGGGGCGGGTATATTCGGCGTAGTCTCAATACTTGTGATTGCGGACCTGACACAGGGTTCAGGTCGATTCAATATCACCCTTGGGGCGATCGCTACGGCAGTCGGAATCGGCGCTTCTCTCAGTCAAACGATCGCTGGTGCAATTGTTCATCATTTTGACTTCAATGTGGGATTCCTCTTCCTCGCCGCGATCGCAGCGGCGGCTTTCGGTATCCTTTACCTCTTCATGCCAGAAACACGAGAAAAGAGCCTTCTCAACGAGCACCCATGAGCACCATTTTTCTATTGATGCTATCAAACGTATTCATGACCTTCGCCTGGTATGGGCACCTGAAGTACGGTCACGATTGGCCACTGTGGAAAGCAATCCTCGTCTCCTGGGCAATAGCACTGCTCGAGTATTGCCTGGCGGTGCCCGCCAACCGCCTCGGCTTCATCCAGTTCTCGGGATTTCAGCTCAAGATCATTCAAGAGGTGATCACGATCTCGGTTTTCATCGTATTTGCGATCTTCTTCCTCAAAGAGAAGCTCGCCTGGAATTATCTCGTGGCGTTTGCCTTCCTCGGCATCGCTGCTTTTTTCGCTTTTGCGTTCAAGGCACCCGGAGCTGTCGCGTGAATAGCCCGCTCTCCATTGATCCGGCGAGTCGCGATGAGGCGGCGTTGCGTGATTCCAGTAAGTATTGTGCCTTTTTTACAGGACACAATTTGGTCAGAGTCCAGGCGAAGCCAGTGTAGAGATAGTTTCCGTAAGTTTTTGTTTTAATTCGTAGCGGAAGCTTGATTTGGGCTGGGGCAATACGGGCTTGGCACGCGCTACGCCCGGCGGGCGTCACGAAAACGATCGAAACACAGCTTGGGGATGATCAATCCTAGCGCCATCGCCAGCACGATGACGAACGCCGTCGCGCCGTCGACGATCACATCCTGCAGCAAGTCTGGCGGCGCTTTGGCGCCCAGCGCGATCAGTGCCAGGAGGCCGCCGCCCATTCGGAACAGGAAAGCCCCGGGAATGAGCGAGACGACCGAGGCAAAAGCGATGCTGGCGAAGGGCAGGCGCAGTCGCTCCGCGATCGGCGTGACCACAACGCTCACGATGAGGCACGCAACGAGTGCGCCAATCTCTATCCTGAAGCCGGCAGCTGCGACCACGAGCCAGCGGGCGGCATGCGCGACCATTCCGATCAGCATCGGGATTGGCAGCATACGCCACGGCAACGAGAAGAAGGTTCCGTAAGCGGCGACGGCCACACCGGCTGCAATGACGTCGTAAAGCAATGGCACCGCGCCGCTATCCCCCGAGGCCGGCAAGCCGACCTCCCCGACTCCGAGGCCCAGCAACAGCCCGGCACAGATCATGAGGACGATCACGCTTGCGTAAGTGATCCGCGCCATGCCTAGAGAAATCTCCGTGCGCGCCAGATCGAGTGCGCCATTCAGAAGATGCGGGCCAGGGACCAGCACCATGCACGGGCAGACGGCAACAAGCTGCTGGGCGGCGCTCAGGTGAAGATCAACGACGGCCGCACCTATGATTCCCGCAACCAGCGCAGCTGCGAACGGCGGGAGGAACGGGTTGCGGCTGATCCGCATCAACCAGCGGCGCAGCCCCGCGCCGAGCATTGCACTCAGGGCTATTAGGCTGATGCTGAACGGCTGCAGGACCCCGAAGATCACTCCGAGCGCCGCAGCCCCGGCGCCGGTCATTATTACGAAGCGCAATGTAGAAATAGGCGGTGAGTGCCGAATGCCCTGCAGCATCGCTTGCGCCGCGCCGACCTCGGGGCTTCGTGCAGTCACGCCGTCGACCAGTTTCATGGTTGCCGATACCTTCCCCATATCGACATTGGTCGGCGCGACCGCTGCGATACCGTCACGCGGTGTACCGCGATCCCAGAGGCGAACCATGAGCTCGCCCCAGCGCAGAAAGACATCGGTGCGAAAGTGGAATGCGGTGCCCAGCTGGCGGACGGTCGTTGCCGTTCGCTGGGTCGTCTGACCGTTCAGAAAAAGCAGCTCGGCCGCCTCGACCAAGAGGCTAAGCGTAGACTCGACCGAAGCTTGAGGCACCTTGGTGGCATCCCCTACGGGAACAATTCGGGCCGCTTCGAGTTCTTGGCTCATTGAATTCAACTCACGCTTCGCGAAGCAACTAAGATCGGCAGGACGGCGGCATCGCCGTTGACAACCCGGAAGTGCCAGGCGTATTTTTCTTGGTCTGCATTCTACACCCTGCTTTTCGTTCTCGAGCTCGCTCGGCCGGATTGCGGCGCCGCAACTCTCCCCCGGGGAATTCGCATCATGGTGAGCATGCGTGTCGAAACCGACAGCTTAGGCAAGGTCGAGGTTCCCTCCGACAAGCTGTGGGGGGCACAGACCCAGCGATCCCTCGAGCACTTCAGTATCGGGAAGGATCTCATTCCGCGCGAGATGATCACCGCTTACGCGATATTGAAGAAGGCGGCTGCCGTCGCCAACCACACGGGAAAGAGGCTCGAGCAGCGTGTGCACGATCTCATCGTGCAGGTATGTGACGAGATACTCGACGGTCAGCACCACGATATGTTCCCGCTGCACGTGTGGATGACGGGAAGCGGGACACAGTTCAACATGAACGTCAACGAAGTGATCTCGAATCGCTGTTGCCAGCTCGCCGGAACGCCCCTCGGCAGCAAGACCCCGGTGCACCCGAACGATCACGTCAACATGTCGCAATCGTCGAACGATTCTTTTCCCTCAGCGATGTACATAGCGGCCGCGCTCAACGTAAGTGCACGCTTGCTCCCGGCCGTCAGGGCTCTACGCGATGCGATCGCGAGCAAGTCGCGCGAATGGGACGGCATCGTGAAAATTGGCCGTACGCATATGCAGGACGCCACGCCGATCACGCTCGGTCAGGAATGGTCCGGCTACGCGGTTGTGCTGGCGGATGACCTAGAGCGCATCGAAGATGCCCTGAAGGGCGTGTACCGGTTGGCGCTCGGCGGCACGGCGGTGGGCACCGGAATCAACGCCGCCCCGGGATTCGCCGAGGCTGCCGCAATGCAAATCGCGAAATTGACCGGGCTGCCGTTCACGAGCGCGCCCAACAAATATGCCGTGCAGGGCGCGCACGACGCGCTCGTGCATCTCTCCGGTGCACTACGAACTCTTGCCGTCTCGCTCTACAAGATCGCCAACGACATTCGCCTCATGTCGTGCGGCCCGCGCGCCGGGTTTGCGGAATTGCAGATTCCGGAGAACGAGCCCGGATCATCGATCATGCCCGGCAAGGTGAATCCGACCCAGGCGGAAGCGCTGACGATGATCGCCGTACAGGTGATGGCCAACGACGTCGCCGTCGGCTTCGGGGGCGCGGGCGGCTATCTTGAGATGAACGTCTATAAGCCATTGATCATTTTCAATGTCGCCGAGTCCATCACCCTGCTCACGGATGGCTGCACGAACTTCCGCAAATTCCTCATCGAGGGTACGCGACCCAACCTCAAGAAGATCCAGGAGTACGTCGAGCGCTCGCTGATGCTGGTCACGGCGCTCTCCCCCGTGATCGGCTACGACAAAGCCTCGAAGATCGCGCACTACGCGATGGACAACGATCTGACGTTGAAGGCGGCGGCGCTCAAGCTGGGGTTCGTCGACGAGGCGGAATTCGATCGCGTCGTCGATCCGGTGAAGATGGTCAAACCATATGTCGCGGCGACGACGGGCCCGGCGGCGCAGACGGAAATAAACCGATGATCCGTTGCGCGCGCCTATGGACCGGCGATGACCAGAACTCCCCCAGCTTGTTAGCCGTCGATGAGTCCACTGGGTCGGGGCCGTTCCTTCAGGCCGCCGAGCTCAACTTGCTGATCGCCGCGCTGATCCCCGCCGGATCCATGCCCTGATAGCCCATTTGCTGCCATAGGCCACCACTTCCTTCGACGTGCGTCCCAAGGTGGTCGTACTTGCCTTTAAATCCGGCCTTGAGCAGATAGTCGCCGAAGCGGCTGCCGAGTCCCGTCTTGACATTCCAGCCCTCGACGACCAGCACCCAGGGTGCCTTGGCGAGGGTTCGCATCATCGATTCGTCCACTACGTTGAGCGTCGACTTGTTGACGAGGCCCGCATCGACGCCTTTCTCCTTAAGACCGATCACCGCATCGAGTGCCCGGTATACAGCCTCCCCATAAGTGACGACGTAACCGCCGTTCGCGCTCGGCCTAAGCAGATCGTCCTTGCCGGGTTCGAAGACCCTGCCCTGATAGAAAGGCTTGCCGTCGTCACCAAGAAGGTCGGGCACCGGCGCTCGCGTACTGAACAGGAAGCGCAGACCCGGATCGTTGAAGATGCGCTTCACGCACGCCGCGAACTGGAACTGGTCCGCCGGGAAGTACAGGCGCGTCATGTCCTCGCCATGACCAGGCTTCACGCCGCCGTCCGCGAACATGCTATTGATGCCGAAGTGACAGGTATTGTCCGCCATATCATCGACGCCGCTGTGGCTGAAGTGCGCCAGCACATTGGAGAAGTTGAGGCGCGCCATGGTGATTTCGCTGATGCACATCTCGAGGAACGCGCTGAACGTGGCATATATGCCCTGCTTGCCGTGTGAAGAGCCAAAGCCCGCCGCAGCGGAGAAGTTGCCGCGCTCCATGATGCCGCCGCGCACGAACACTTGCGGGTACTTCTTGCGGATGTAATGCAATCCGCAGGAGCCCTCGAGGTCGTTGTCGAACACGCGCACGCTCGCCATGCGCTGGGCCTCGTCCATGCCATCGAGCATTTCGTTGATCAGCTTGCCGAAATCGTCGCGGTTCTTGCCGACGCCGGAGGAGCCGCGATACGTCAGTGGGCTTTTCTCGGGCTTGGCTGCCTTGAGCAGCGCGACGGCCTGATCGTAGCCACCGCGCTTTTCCAGGTAAGCGACGGCTACTTCGGTCTTAAGTGCATCGTGCGCGTGTGGGTTGCCCTCGGCGCCGCTGATACCAGGAGCCATCGGACGCTTGATAATGAGTGCGTGCGGCAGCTGATTGTTGAAGACACGGCACAAGTCGACGTACAGGGCGTCCAGATCCTCGCCCATGGTCGTCTCGGTTGTCAGTCCATAACCCGAAAACGTCCGCGTCAGATCGTAGCCGGCCATGTATTCCTGCGGATGCCCGGCGATGGTCACGTTGTTGTCATCGATGAGCACCTTGATGTTGAGCGCTTTGCCCACCGCGAGGCGCGCAGCTTCGGCGTCATCGCCTTCCATCTGGCTGCCGTCGGACCCGAGCAGGACCACCGCCCTGCCTGGATTTGCCATGGCAACGCCGTTGCAGAATGCCCACAGATGTCCGAGGCGACCCGAACTGAACTCGACACCCGGCGTCAGCCCCTTCTCCGGATGCCCCGGCAGTCCGCTGTTATATTCGCGGTAGTGCAGCAGCCGCTCGGCCGGCATCGCGCCGTTCAACACACTCAGAAGATATTGCGTGGCGACACGGTGCCCCGCTTCATCGTAGAAAACCGGCACGATGGGCGCGCCATTCGCGATGAAGGCACGAATGATCATGACTTCGGGGACCGTGTCATACGGACCGCCGGAATGTCCCGAGAGTCCCTTGGCCCCGGCCAACGCAGTGAAAAAAACGATGGCGTCCCGGCACAACTGGATATTGTGCCGGAGGGTCGCCTTGGCGTCCTCGGAGAGCACAGCGACCGCGGGATCGAGCTTGAGCGGCTTCAGTTTGCTTAGGTCGATTGGGAAGGTTTCTTGCGCCATGGGGTAGGCCTCGATCAGTTGGGATTTCCCAGAGTGTAATCCCATAGTGCCAAATTCAGCGCGAAAGTCATGCGTACTATGGTATCGCCCCAATAAGGGGCGAAAAAAAGCTGCATATCGTGGCTGCCCCGAAGCAGAAGGCCTCATGAAATGGCAAGTCGGTGCGCGTCACCAGCGCCACGAGCGGCACGAGGCCGGCTGCCGCACAGTGCTGCCGCTTCATGCTGCTTTGGGATGCATGATGACTTTGGTCCAGCCCTCGTCCCGGTCATCGAAATGCTGGTAGGCGTCTGGGGCCTCTTCCAAGGCAATTTCATGCGAGATAACCATCGAGGGGTTGGCCTTGCCATGGTGAATCAAGTCCATGAGGCGGCGGTTATAAGCCTTTACATTGCACTGCCCCGTTCCCATGCGCTGGCCCTTGAACCAAAATTTTCCGAAATCGAACGCGATCTGGCCTACCTTCGCGAGCTTGTCGTGCGCGCGGGGATCCTGCGGCACATAGACGCCGATGATCCCCAATGTGCCGGTGGCCTTCACAGCTTCCACCAACGAGTTCATCACCAGGTTGGGAACCTCCTTGCCATGGGAGTTATGGCACTGATAGCCCACGCACTCCGCACCGCAATCGGCGCCAAGTCCACCGGTGAGCTCTCGGATCTGGTTGCCAACATCGCCGTCCTTGGTGTTGAAGGTGGTGGCGCCAATTTGATTGGCTAGCTTAAGCCGGTCCTCCTCGCCGTCGATCACAAAGATCTGGCTCGCCCCTTGGATGCGGGCCGACATCGCCGCCATGAGGCCGACGGGACCCGCCCCGTAGATGACGATCGACTCCCCAGGCTTCAAATCCGCCAAACGCGTCGCGTGCCATCCGGTCGGGAAGATGTCCGCCAGCATGACGTAGTCACGTTCTTTGTCACTTGCGTCGTCGGGGAGCTTCAGGCAGTTGAAATCGGCGAACGGCACGCGCAGATACTCTGCCTGGCCGCCAGAATAAGGGCCCATTCCCGCAAACCCATAAGCCGCACCCGCCATTCCGGGCATCACAGACGGATCCGCGCAGGTAAGACAATATCCTGAGAGCCCGCGCTCGCAGTTCGCGCAGAAGCCGCAGCCGATATTGAAGGGAAGCACCACCTTATCGCCCTTCTTGATGGTTTCGACCGCCTTACCGACCTCCACCACCACGCCAAGGTTCTCGTGACCCAGGATCTTTCCCTTTTCTACATCAGTACGGCCCTCATACATGTGCAAATCGGAACCGCAAATGTTGGTGGTGGTCAGCTCGATGACGACGTCGGTGAGCTTTTCAAGTTTGGCGTCGGGGACCTTATCGACGGAGACCTTCTTGGGGCCGTGATAAACAAGCGCTTTCATAAGAACCTCATTAACTAGGATGGCGGGGAGATGGGTGTACCCTACTTGGGTCGGTGCCAGACCGCTGTCCGCGCCGAGCGATCTCTTCGCGTGAGAATTCGCCTGACGCTCACCCGCCGCGCTCGCAGGGCCAGCGAGCGCTACTGAAAAGCCGACATCATCAGTGTCCTCATGCCCTTCACCGCTCCGGCTCCTCGACTGGGCAAGAAGGGCTGCCGCGGTCATGCCTGTTTCGATCCATCCGGGCGCGATGGCATTACCCTGGATGTTGTGTGGCGCCAACTCAATCGCAATTGATTTGGTGAGCTGAACGATAGCTCCCTTTGCCGCGCCGTAGGAAGGTACAAGCCCCGATCCAAAGATCGAGTACATGCTCGCAAGATTGATGATTTTGCCGCCGCTCTTGCACTTGACCCGTTGATTTCGCGACCAACTGCGAAAGGAGTAAAGGAAGCGTTCAAATGGGTCCCAGACATCGGCGGTTTCGTTCAACACCCCCCGTTAGCACAACACCCCGGCATTGTTGACCAGTATGTCGATACCGCCGAGCGTACGCTCAGCGCCGGCTTACCGATGGCCTTCAGCTCCGTGAGCACCAGTTGACTCTGTTCCGCATTACGCGCGAGAACGGCCACCAAGCCACGCAGCCCCAGCGCCGCTGCATAGGACGTTTCCTATAGTGATTGGGGGAAGCCAAAGGCTGTTTTAGCGTGCACTCGGAGAATAACGTCGCATGTGGCTGACGTGAAAAAATACGAAAATAGGGACAGAAGGGTGACATCGAAATCTTCAATCCCGGATACACAGGCTGTGCGCGGCCTTGCCGCTCGAACGCAACAGAGCACTATCACTCGTGCAACTGCGTTTCTTTCGCTTATCCTGCTCCCTTCACTTAGTTCAGCGGCGATTTATAAATGCATTGCCCAGGATGGCGGCATCACTTACACCGACGAACCCTGTCCCGCAGATACGACGACGCAATACATCAATCCGGCGGCGCCCCCGTGGCTAAACGAGTCACCGCAGACTATGAATGCTGCCCCGGCGTTTCCCGAGGCGAAGTCCCAATCGCAGCCTGAGATCATCGCTACACTCTGCGCAAATGATGAATTTAGATTTTGGCTCAGGGCGCAGCGACATTCGTTGCCGGAACGGGATGTCAGAACAGCGAAATTCATCGAGATCAGCAACCTTTGCCGAAGGGCTCTGCACCTCCCAGATGTGGCGGCACCCATTCCGCAAACACCCTTGAAGCGCGTTTTTGGCCGGGAGATGCCGCGGACGCTGACTGCTGCATAGAGAACCCAATCTATGCCTTGATAGTTGGCCAACACGAGCAGGCCAACGCTTCCAAGACGCACCCCATTGCTATCGGCGCACTATTGAGAAGCGGCTCAAAATCGCGAATCCGTTCGAGTGATGGTCACGTTGTTGTCATTGATGAGCACCTTGATGTTGAGTCCTTTGCCCACCGCGAGACGCGCGGCTTCCGCGTCATCGCCTTCCGTCTGGCACCGTCGGACCCAAGCAGCGCCACCGCCCTGCCGGGATTCGCCCTGGGAACGCCGTTGCAGAATGCCGACAGGGATCTCGGACAATTGCCTTGGTCATTAGGCATCTCGGGGACGGCGGAATTGTACGATATCGCCCCTGAGTCATTTGGCGTCCCTGGACGCCGCGATCACACATATCGCCCCTTAATGCAACGGAACCATCTGTTTGGAGCTGACGCCGGTCCGCAGCTCGGGGGAGACTTACGTATCTATTTGGGAAGCCGAGCGGCGAACATTGCCAATCCCGCCCGCGCACAAACCTCGTCTGTCTCCCTGGCGCCAGCGACATCTACTCCGACGGCGGTTCAACCCAAGCGTGCTCCTGAAACGCCGCTTCGAGAGGAGTCTTTGTGATGCTGCCGCTGTAATTCGTGATCGTAGAGGCGGCAACGATGGCAATGACTTCAAGTGCATGCTCTTTCGTGAAGCCTGCTGCGAGGAAACGGTCGATGTCCGGATCGGCCACTCGCCCGCGCGTTTCGATCATCTTTCTCGCAAGCGCCGACAAGGCCGCGAGCTTCCCGTCTTCAGGCGAACGACCCTCGCGAATGGCCTGTACGTCCAACGATTTGAGGCCTGCCTTGAGTGCCAGTGCAGTATGGAACGCGACGGCCCAAGTGCATGCGTTGACTACCGCATCAGTGAGTAGCACCGCCTGGATCTGCGGCTCCGTAAAGCTTCCACCATGCACATTCCCGAATATTCCGACGAGGCTGTTGATGAGCACCGGAGAGGTCGCCATCGCGCCGGCAATATTTGGGATCGTCCCAAAGGCCGCCTGCAAAGTCTGAAGTGCTTGCCGTGAGTTTTCTGGCGACGAATTGAGCGTATGAACAGGAAAGTTTGTCATGGGGAATTTCTCTTAAGATTGATGTTGATGGGTTGCTATGGTCCGGCCCCGTCACTTCACAGCAGCACTGTAATTGACCGGCACCCAGGCATAGCCTTTACCTTCGGCACGTATATGACCGATGCCGGGGAACGATAGGTGTGCAGTGCCGACGAGATACCCCCATTTCGCTGCGTCCGCGAAGGCTTGCCGGCGTTGCATCGAGGCGCTTTGGCTATCGACATCGAATTGAATGGTCACTGAGGGTTCGCTGAACTGCACGGCTGCGACATGCACCAAGTCGCCCCATAGCTCCATCTTTTGACCTCGGCTCTCGACCGAATAAACGGTGTGCCCTGGCGTGTGTCCCGGCGCAGCGATCGCCGCGATGCCCGGAACAAGCTGCGTATCTCGGTCGAAGGGTTTGAACTTACCGGCGGCGATGTACGGATTCACCGACGCCATCGCACCTTTGAAGAAGTCCTTCATCGCCGCAGGCGATTTGTCGAGATTGGCCTGGCTCAGCCAAAAATCGGCCTCCCGCTGATTGGCCCGTAGCACCGCGTTCGGGAACGCGAGCTTACCCTCCGCCATCAGTCCGCCGGCATGGTCGGGGTGCATATGCGTGAGGTATACCTCGTCGATCTGGTCGGGCCGGTAACCGGCCGCTTTCAGATTCATCAGCAGATTTCCGGCGGTGGGACCCATTAGGCTGCCGGACCCCGTATCAATCAGCACGAGCTTGGCGCCGGTATTGATGAGGAATGCATTATCCGATGCGTCGAAAGGTGACTTCTGAAAGTTCCGCGCTAGCGCCTTCTCGGTCTCGGCCTCGGTAGTGTTCGTCATCACCGAGGCCGGCAGCGACAGCGTGCCATCATTCAGCACCGTCACCTCGAAGTCGCCGAGCATCATGCGATAGTACCCGGGGGCTTGAGTCTTGACCTGCGGGGCTGCGGCGTGCGCGGCATTCAGGGCGACCAGGCCGCCTATCAATATCGCCAGCGCACGCGGCCATCCTCGGAATATTTTCATGCAGCCCCGCATCGTGAGTGCGATAACAACCGAACGGTGAAAGCTCGTGCTCATGGTAATTTTCTTTGCGGCGAGTGGCGCTAAGTCGCTGCGGCTGAACATGGAAGACACTGTAGGCCCACGACGGTTGGCCAGATGGCCAATAACCCCTCGATTCTCGCCACCCAAACTAAATGAGCCCGGATATACCTAGACGAGCTGCGATCCGCCGTGCCGTTGCCTCACGCTGTGCGGTAACCTTCCGATACTCCCGTTTCGCCTGCTCTAGAATTGCCGGCGGTGCGCTCTCAGGTGTCCCGCTGTTGAAGGGCGGCTCCGGCGCATACGCTATATCCAGCTGAATAGCCTGCGCGGCCTCCTCGCCGCGCAACTCGGCGGCGAGACACAATGCGCCCTCGATACCTGCGGTGACTCCGGCGGCGAATACGTAATTGGCGTCCACGACAACTCTCTCATTGACGGGTATCGCGCCGAAATACGGCAATAGCTGAAGACACGACCAATGCGTCGTCGCGCGGCGTCCCTTGAGCAATCCTGCGGCGCCGCAAAGCAAGGCTCCTGTGCATACGGAGAGAATGTAGCGAGTGCCGGCAGCCTGTTTCTGAATCCAGGCGATTACTTCCTGGTCTTCCATCAACAATTCCTGACCGGACCCGCCCGGAACGTGTAGAACATCGAGCGGCGGCGCCTCGCCGAGCGTCGCGTCGGGAATCAAACGTAATCCATGAAGGTCGCGAACGGGCGACGTCGTCTTGGCGTAAGTCCGGTAGGTCGAATTTGGGACCCGTGACAGCACTTCGAAGGGTCCCGTGAGATCAATCTGATCCATTGCGTCAAACATGAGAGAGCCGATTAACAAAGAGGCGTTTTGTAGCGTCACATGTAGTACCCGTCGGTGAATTAGGCGTAGACAACGGCAAACTACACAGGCAGGCTTTGGCGATAATGCCAAAGCACCCTCGTTCTTCGCCAAATCCTGTTCGGGTCGTCGAATTGTTGGCTTTTCCGTTGGTGCAGCTGCTCGACGTCACCGGACCGATGCAAGTGTTCGCTTCCGCCAACGATTTCGTACGCAAATCGGGAGGGCGACCACCTTATGAGCTAAAGGTTGTGGCGCAGAGCGGTGCGCAGGTGACGGCTTCAGCTGGCCTTAGACTATCGACTCAATCACTTCCGCTCGATGGCGCGGCTGTGGACACGTTGATCGTGGCCGGCGGCCAAGGCGTTGAGGCGGCGGCTGCAGACCCTGTCGTCATAGATTGGGTGCAGCTGCGAGCCAAACGGGCACGCCGCATCGCCTCCGTGTGCACCGGGGCATTTCTACTGGCCGCCTCGGGGCTGCTTGATGGACGCCGGGCCGCGACCCATTGGTCCAATTGCGCCGAGCTTGCTCACCGCTACCCCAAAGTGCACGTCGAATCAGATCCGATCTTCGTGCGCGACGGCTCAGTGTGGAGTTCGGCAGGTGTGACCGCCGGCATCGATCTAGCACTTGCGCTCGTAGAAGAAGACTTGGGACCCACGGTGGCCCTGGCGGTAGCGCGATTCCTCGTTGTGTTCATGAAGCGGCCTGGCGGACAAGCCCAATTCAGCACCGCACTGGCGCTACAAGCGGCGGACGATAAGTTCGGGGCGCTTCACGAATGGATTAACAAGCACTTGGGCGATGATCTGCCGCTTCCTGTATTGGCCGAGCAAGCCGGAATGAGTGAAAGAAGTTTTAGCCGGCGTTATGCCGAGGCGACCGGCCTTACTCCCGCCCGTGCTATCGAACGACTGCGGGTCGAAGCGGCGCGTCGATTGCTATCGGAATCGCGTCTTCCAGCAAAGCGGATCTCTTTGCGTTGTGGCTTCGGGTCGGAGGAGACGATGCGCCGAAGCTTCCTGCGACTGCTGGCGGTCACGCCACAAGAGTATCGCACGCGTTTCAGCGCTCGAGGGCTACACCTGTAGCCGCGTGAACACAGCGCCAGAAGCGCTGTCGGATTACGACGCACCACTCGGAAGCCGAGCTTGCAATCCTGATTGCGGCGGCAGAAAAGGCCTGCGATGAAAAGTCCCGCAAAGTTCCCGCAAGCTCCTGGGTACCAGGAGCAGCCGGAGCTCAAGTCGAGGCTAAATCGTTGATCTAACAGGTATAATTGGCAGCGGGGGTGTGATTCTGGGCGTAAGCAGTGGATGTGGATCGCCTTGCTCCCAGCCGCGTTTCCTCGTCGGCCACGACGCTTGCGGCCAGCTTCGTTGAAAGGGTGACGTTGACCAATCGAAAAAGGCGACCCTTCGTTAGAGCTTGCGTCAACGTGCTACATGTAGCACAATTGCCTCATGAAGCAAGCCGGGATACGTGAAGCGCGTCAGAACCTCACTGCATTGATTGAGGAGGTTCGCAAGGGCCGTGAGGTCACGATCACTGATCGTGGCAAGCCGGTAGCGCGCCTGGTTCCTCCTCGCCGCGCCGAGGCAAGAACGTATTCTGGCCGTGCAGCCTTCCGGCGCAGGATGCCGAAGCTCACGGTTTCACTCTCCGACGCTGTTATCGATGGCCGATCCGAGCGCGACTGAAGCGTCCGAGAGCCCCCGCCCGCCCAGCGCCGACGCGGGTATCTACCTTGACTCCAGTGCCCTAGCCAAGATCTATGTCCCCGAAGCCGAAAGCGAGAAGCTTGATAGCTTTCTCCGCGGCAGACGCGGTCTGATGATCTCGGAACTTGCCATTACGGAGGTCCTATCGGCGGTCGCTCGCAGAAAGCGAGAAGGCGTGCTCAACGTTGATCAAGCCAGCGAGATTCGCGATGCAGTTCTCGAGGATGCTGATTCTGGGTCGTTCGATAGGTTGGACTTGAACCCAGCGGTACACCGCGAAGCGGAACGTCTCTTGTTCGGGATCGATTCGGTTCCGTTGCGAACTCTCGATGCGCTGCATATTGCGCTAGCACTCTCGGGCTCCGCGACTCACGTCGTGACTTTCGACCTTCGCATGCGAGCAGCCGCGCTGCAGGCAGGCTTAAAGTCAATCGACCTCTGCCCCGCATGACAGCGGAGCGGTCGCCCGCAGATGCGGCGCACGCTCAACTCGGATCGAGGTCCAGCGAAATTCACGATGCAGTTCGCGAGGAACGCCGCTTCTGGGTCGTTCGATCGTTCGGAGTTGAGCCCAGCAGGACACCGCGAAGCGGCATGTCTATTGTTCGGGATCGACCTGAGCCTCCGGAGCCTTGCCGATTCAACCCGGCTTGATGTTGTGGTTCATGCGGAAAAGATTAGTCGGATCGAATTTCTTCTTTAGGGCGACCAGCCGCTCGTAGTTCGGACCGTAGGCTTGACGCGTGATGGCTTCGCCTTCATCAGTGACGTAATTACTGTAGGCGCTGGAGATCAGGAACGGCCGCAGGGCTTCGCAGCAGTCACGATTCCATTGGATATTCTTTTCCGAGTCCGCGGGGCTTTCCCACATCGACCATGCGAGCAGGTTCCACGAATATCGCCGATGTGGAAAAGCAGTATCGGTCGGCGCCACGCGCGTGGCCGCGCCATGCCAATGCTCGATGAACGGGGCGAACGTATAGCGCGAGGGACTCTTGCCCACCCACGAGACGAGTGCATCGACGGTCTCATCATCCATGCTGCGGATGAAATTGGATTTGGTATACACCAGTCGTCCCGGAGGGAAAAACGACTCAAACATCCCTTGGATTTGCAGGTAGCTCATGGCCCCGAACGCGTCCGCCATCGGCGGTTCGAACGACCTCAAGGGCCTCAATACCTTTTCGCCCTCCGAGACTGGGCCACAGTAACAGCCAGCGATACCGAACGCGGGGACCCCATCCGGCAGAGTCAATGAGCCACCCTGAAGAACCAGTTCATCGGGAATCGATGCGGCGTAGTCACGCCAAAAGCGCAGCACCTCCTTCGCCTTCGCCGCCGGGTAAAACACAGCGCCGCCGAATACGGGGCCTACCGGGTGAAGCCGGTATTCAAGCGACGTGACGATGCCGAAGTTGCCGCTGCCGCCGCGCACTCCCCAGTAGAGGTCCGGATTTTCGGTCGCATTGGCCGTAAGTAGCTGCCCGTCGGCGGTGACGACATCCGCGCCGATGACATTGTCTATGGCCAATCCGTACTTCGCGTGCAAGTTCCCCCAGCCGCCACCGAGCGTCAGCCCCGCGATGCCCACCGTCGGCACGACACCGAGGGTCGTGGCCAGGCCGAAGGCCTGTGTCTCCCGGTCGAATTCCCCGAGCTTAAGTCCGGTTTCGGCTCGGACGACCCGCCGGACAGGATCGACGCGTATACCCTTCATTGCAGACAAATCGATCACCAATCCGCCGTCGCAGACGGACTTGCCCGCGACGCTGTGACCACCCCCGCGCACTGCAACCAAGACCTCCGATTCGCGGGCGAAACGCACGCACTCGATCACGTCGGCGGCGCCCATGCAGCGGGCGATGATCGCCGGACGGCGGTCGATCATCGCATTCGGCACCGTTCGGGCGGCATCATAGCCCGGCTCGCCCGGGCGGAACGTCTCGCCCCGGAGTCTCTCGCGCAGCTTCTGGACCGAAGATTCAGTTAGCATTGCAACCCTCCATTGATTAGGCTAAAACTCCAGCACCCCTTTCTAGACCCAAGCCGGCGACGAAGTCCTCAACAAAAGATCAATTTTCCGGGAAACCACCGTCTGATGCTGACCCTGCGCGCCGCAGCATACGAGTTCGGGCCGTACCGCCTCGACCCGCTGGGGCGCAGCGTGCTGCGGGGCGAAGAGGTGGTCGCCCTGCCGCCGAAAGCGGTTGAAGTCCTCATGGTGCTTATCAAACATCCCGGCACCATTATCGGGAAGCCAGAACTCATCGAGACAGTTTGGCCAGACACGGTCGTCGAGGAGGCGAATCTCAATCAGATGATTTTCCTGCTGCGCCGGGCCTTTGGCGAGGATAGGGGAAACGGCTACATCTCCACCGTCCCGCGGCGCGGCTATCGCTTCACGGCCGGGGTTCGCATGATCGAGGTTCCGTGCAGGATCGAATCGATCGCAGTTCTGCCGCTGGCGAATGTCGGGGGTGATCCGGCCCAAGAGTTTTTTGCCGACGGCATCACGGAAGCTCTGATCACGGAGCTGGCGAAGATTCGCAGCCTGCGAGTCGTCTCTCGCACCTCAGTGATGCGCTATCGGGGCACCCATGAACGCATAGCGCAGATCGCCCGCGCCCTGCGCGCGCAAGCGCTGCTGGAGGGTTCGGTGACGACATCCGGCGATCGGTTTCGGATCACCGTGCAATTGATTCACGCCGGCGCCGAGCAGAATCTGTGGGCACACACGTATGAGGGAGCGGCATCCGACATTCTCGATGTGCAAGCGCGGGTAGCGAGTGACCTCGCAGCGGGCCTGCGCGCCGAGCTCAGCCAGGACGAAAGAACGCGGCTCACCACCCTGCGCACAGTGCATCCGCAAGCGTATGCGCTCTACCTCAAGGGCCGCTACAACGCGCGCATTCTCACTGCAGAGGGTCAGCGCAAAGCAATCCGATATTTTCAGGATTCCATCCGGTTCGATCCGCACGACGCATCCGCCCATCACTACGCATCTGCCTACGCCGGAATTGCGGAATGCTTCATCGAGCTCGCGTATTTCTTCGGCATGGAGCCGAAGGAGGCGTTCGCCGAGGCAGAGCGCGCGGCCGTCAAGGCGGTGACCTTAGACGCAACACTCCCCGAGGGACACGCGGCGCTCGGTTTGCTGCGCCTTCTCAACGATTGGGATTGGGTCGCGGCGGACGCCGAGTCGCGCCGAGCCATTGAGCTTGCCCCTGGCGACCCTTATGTATATTGGAGACGCGGCGTTTGCCTCCGCTATGCGGGGCGCAGCGAGGAAGCCATCGCGGCGCACCGTCACGCAGAGTTTCTGGACCCTTTTTCCGTCGTGGCGATTCAGGAAGTAGGATGGGCTCTATATTACGGACGGCGTTTCGACGAAGCGGTCGACCAGTTCCACAAAGCCGTGGAGCTCGAGCCCGGATGGGACCAGCTTTACTTTGGTCTCGGACAGACCCTGGTGCAGCAGCTGCGGTACGAGGAAGCGGTCGACGCGCTGCGCACGGCCGCACGCATGGGCCCCGGCAACGCATTCACTGAGGCGGCACTTGCCTACGCGCTCGGCCGTGCGGGCCGCAGAAGCGAAGCACAGCACGCATTGGAGCAGCTCACTGAGAAGTACGCGTACGTCCCATACTGGTTTTATTCGATCGTCAGCATCGGGCTAAACGACCGGCAACGGGCGCTGGATGCCTTGGACAATGCGTTTAACGATCACGAACCGTGCCTTGTGAGCCTCAAGGTGGACCCGGTGTTCGATCCTCTGCGTCAAGAGGGACGATTCTTGGATATGGTGCGGCGGATCGGGTTGGAGCCGTGAGCGGCGCGCTGTTCTAATCTAACCAGCAAAGGCGCTCAATGGATTAGGAATGATTACTTACGGTGGGTTGGTAGCGGGGGCAGGATTCCCGCTCGGAGATTCGTTCCGATTTGGATTTCGTTTGCTCCGGGTCACAAGGTCTAAGTCGGCCGCCGCCCACACCAACAACCATGACACCCTATCAACCAATACCTTCCGGCTATCGTTAGCCGCGTGACGGCACGCGCATGCGGCCTATATTCAATTATTTGCCGCATCTACATTTACTCACGATACTTGATGCGCTGAACTCGGAGGCCGTAGAGTCCATGGGTCTAGGTAATGCTCTCCGCGAGCGCGCATAAATTGGTAGCGGGAGGCGATTTGTTGAACCTATCACGACCGAACTGAGAGAATTTGTACGGGATGGGGCGTAAGTCCATATGCTTCGCTGAGCTGCGAGCACGACTGATTTGAAAATCGCGCTGTATTTCGGCGCACTCTTAGGTGTTGCCCTCCTGGTGACCCTGGCGGTGCGCGTTGATCTTGCGTCCATGGTCCATGTACTCGCCGTGGCAGGCTGGCCGCTTCTTGCGCTGCTTCCCTATCGGATACTGTATTTTCTTCCCTATACCCTCGGCTGGGCTATTCTTCTGCGCGGCGTCAAGGGCGGCCGCCAGGTGGGCCTGGGCTATCTATTTTGGGTCGCGACGGTGCGTGAAGGGGTTGACCGTTTGCTACCCGTCGCCAGCGTGGGTGGTGGGGTAATAGGGGTGCGACTATTGCGCTGGCGCGGTGTCCCCGTGGCGGAGGCCAGCGCAAGTATCATTGTCGAGGTTCTGCTGACACTCTTCGCCCTCTATCTTTTCTTTGTAGTGGGAGTACTGCTGCTATTGGGTATCGGGATGAGTTTCCATGAGCATTCCCGCTTGCTGGTTGCGGTGGTGCTCACCCTGCCGGTTCCCCTGGTGATGGGGTGGCTGCTGCGATATGGGTCCCTGTTCGAGCGCATGCATGGTTTCCTTCTGGGGCTCGTCGGGACGAGTCCGCTGTCTGAGGGCGCGGCATCGCTCGATCGGGAGATACGGGCGATTCTGAGCCGGCACCGGGCGCTGCTGGTGACCGGTTTTTTGCAGTTCTTCGCTTTGTTGTCAGGGTCGTTCGAAATCTGGTTTGCGTTACGGCTATTTGGCCACCCGGTGGAGTGGAGGGTAGCGATTGTGCTCGAAAGCCTCACTCAAGTCATACGCCACGTCGCTTTCGTCATACCCGCTGGCCTGGGAGTTCAGGAAGCCGGTCTGATCATCTTTGGCCAGACGCTCGGTATCGATGCGGAACTGGCATTGGCCGTCTCTATGGCCAAACGGCTGCGGGAAGTGCTGTTGGGTGTGGTCTCGCTACTGTCATGGCAATGGACGGAGGCCCGCCACATTCACAAAGAGTGGCGCGCCCGCGGGTGACTTGACGATGGGCGATCACACTTCATACCGCTCCCGTATCCCTGGAAGCCAACACTCGCGGGCCTTCAAGGTCCGCCAGATCAGCACGATTGGAGCGCCGATCGCGATGTCACGCGCTCGCTTGAGCAGCGACACCGCGAGCCCGATCTCCTTGCCCACGCCGACTAGCGAGGTCAGCTGGGTATAAGCCGCCCCCTGCACACCGAGCGCATTGGGTACAGCGAACGCCAGGCCGGTCGCATTAGACCCGAAGCTGCCATTGCAACGGACACGCCTTGGCAAGCTATTTCCAGCAATGCGGGATGGATTTCGTCTAGTATTGGATGGCAATGGCACCGAGCGGTGCACCGGTCGAGTTACCCGGGCCAAGCCCGATGATCCGAACTCAGGAGAATGCTTCAATGGCGTCGATCATGAAAACGCTTTTGCTCAACCCGCCGAGCTTCGAGAATTTCGACGGCGGCGCCAGTTCGCGATGGCCGGCGACACGCGAGATCCAGTCTTTTTGGTATCCCGTCTGGTTGACCTATCCTGCCGGAATGCTGCCGGGAAGCCGGCTCCTCGATGCGCCGCCGCACAAAATCACCCCGCAACAGACCGTCGAGATTTCCAAGGATTACGAATTCCTGGTGCTATTCACGTCGACAGTGGGCTTCGACAGCGACCTGCAGCTAGTGCGAAAAATGAAAGAGGTGAATCCCTCGCTGAAGATAGCGTTTGTAGGCCCGCACGTCCAAATCAAGCCGGATCAAAGCCTGCGCGCAAGCACCGACATTGATTTCATTGTCCGCGGCGAATTTGATCATGCGGTCGTGGAATTCGCCAATGGCAAGCCCCTTAGCGAAATCGCCAACGTCACTTATTTGAAGGACGGAAAGGCGGTTCACAACGCGACTCGCCCGCCGCTGAACACTGCCGAACTGGACGAACTGCCGTTTGCGACCGACGTTTACAAGCGCGATCTGACGATCGAGAACTACAACATACCGTTTCTGCTTAATCCCTTCGTTTCGTTTTACACGACACGAGGCTGCCCCGCGCAATGCACGTTCTGTCTCTGGCCGCAGACGCTTTCGGGCCACACCTGGAGGATGCGCTCAGTTGACAGCGTGGCACGCGAGTTCGAGCAAGCGCACCGGATGTTTCCGCAGGCGAAGGAATTTTTCTTCGATGACGACACTTTCAACATTCGCAAAGACCGGGTGCTGGAGCTCTGCAAGCTCTTCAAGCCCGTGGGGTTCCAATGGTCGTGCACGGCGCGCGTCCACAGCGACTATGAAACGCTAGCCGCCATGGCGGATGCGGGCGCGCGGCTGTTTATCGTCGGGTTCGAATCCGGCGACCCGCAGATCCTGAAAAATATCAAAAAGGGCTGCACCGTGGAACAGGCGCGCACTTTTGCGAAGAATTGCAAGAAGGTGGGCATTCGTATTCACGGCGACTTCATCATCGGCCTACCGGGCGAGACGAAACAAACGATTCAGAAAACGATGGATTTCGCCCGAGAGCTCGACTGCGAGACGATTCAAGTTTCGATTGCGCACGCCTATCCCGGAACGGAGCTCTATAATTTTGCATCGACCAACGGATTCCTCTCCACGGAAGCCGTGACCGACTCGGGCGGGCAACAGCTCCCGCACCTCGAGTATCCGGGTCTGAACCGCGAGGAGATGATGGCAGCAGTGAACCGGTTCTACGACTCGTATTACTTCCGCCCGCGCGTTGTATGGCGAATCGTGCGCGAGGCGCTCTGGGACTCACACGAGCGCAAGCGTCTGTACGAAGAGGCCGTTTCGTACATGAGAACGCGTGCGGCGCGCTGGAAGTACGCCCAGAATAGGAATTGAAGTAGGGCGACGTAGCCCCGCGTCGGCATCCTAGAGCAGCGAACTCAACAGGCGGTTCGATTGGCGCGCCTGCGACTCTCGGGCTTCACAACGGCACGCACCTCGCGCAGACCCGCGCATTCCGCGAAGTAGACATGCTGCGCAGATCTGAGGTCAAGGAGGTTAGGGGAAGCGATCGCCAAGGACGGCAATCCAAGTTTTGAAACGGTGATGGAGATTGTCGGAGCATTTGGCGTGCGGCTTAGCGCACAAGCCGCCGCGGACTGAACGCTCGGGCCCGGACGAGCGGCCGCAGGTTCAAATCGAGTGGGGACCTTGGCTGAGAATTAACCTGTTGTTTTTATTATAAATTTTATGAAATTGGCAGCGGGGGCATGATTCCGAATTATAGGCCATCCGGCAATCGTAAGCCGCTGAGTTTCCAGGAGATATATTTCGACCTGCTGACCCAGAAACTTCCATTGAAAATCCAGCAAACAATTGATATCGTGATATCAATCGAATGGTACCAGGAATATCCGATGGCGCAATTCGTTGTTCGTGATCTCGAAGAGGAGGTCAAGGCGCGGCTGAAGCGACGCGCTGAGCGTCATGGACGCAGTATGGAAGACGAAGTCCGACACATTCTGCGGAACGCGGTCAAAGAGTCGGGTCGGCCGATTACTTCGCTCGGCTCCCGCATTGCGGCGCGGTTTACGGACGTTGGCTTATCCACCGATCTGCCGGAGCTTCACGACCAAGCGCCACGATCGGCTGAATTCAAACCTTGATCGTCCTCGACACCAACATTCTCTCGGAGCTGATGCAGAAAGCTCCGGATCCATCTGTCGTAGAATGGCTGGATCGACAGCCGGCCGAGTCCGTTTGGATAACAAGCATTACACTATTTGAAGCGCGCCTCGGCCTGGCGCTGCTGCCCAAGGGTCGACGTCGGAAGGCGCTCGAATTGGCGTTCGAGCAACTACTGGTTGAGGATCTGGAGGAGCGGGTTTTGGATTTCGACCGTTCAGCAGCCGAAGCCGCAGCGGGCCTCGCAGCCGAAAGGCAAAAAAATGGCCGATCCGTCGACATGCGCGACACTCAGATCGCGGGTATTGTAATCGCCCGACGGGCGGCGCTGGCAACCAGAAACCTCAAACACTTTGCCGACCTCACTGCCGAGGTCGTGAATCCGTGGGAAGCCAAGCGGTAAACCCATCCGAGTGATCACATTTCCGTGCGCACCTGCGGCAGAGGGCCATGTAACAGATCGATTTCGTCCGCCACGGAGAACGTTCGCTTCAGAACGTAAAGTCCGCCGCCGGCTACTGCTGCATAGAGAAGCCAATCGGCGCCTTCATAGTTGGATAACACTAGCAGGCCATACCCTCCCCCACCCAACAACGCCAATCCAAGTGCCGTTGGTAAGAGCGCAGATTGTCGCTTGAAGAAACCGGAAACTAATCGGCTTACAAGGGCGACCTTCGTCATCACCCGGTCCGACATGAGCTCTTTGAATATCGACAGGACAACCACCACCATCACATCGATCACTAGCAGGGTCCCCATCCAGCGAAGAGCCAACGCCGGATGATCGCTCAAGTACGGGCCCAAAATCGCGTAGGCTGGAACGAGGACAAACGCCATCAGGCGAAGCCGTACCTCCGCGGCCCTCGCACTCAGATTCGCCTGGACGGGTCGATGTAGCACTACCACTGCGGGGGTCGATGCCGTAAGCGAGAGCTGCGGCCGTGGGCTCGTTGATCAAGCGGTCCACACCGAGACTCGCCAACTCGCCCGCCCGCCGTGTTGCCTTTCGTTGTTTGTCGTTGAAGTACGCAGGCACGGTAATAATCGCGGAGGTCACGGGTACCCCCAGATCGCGCTCAGCATCTGATTTCAGGGATCGTAGAACAAGTGCCGACAATTCTTCCGGTAGGAACTCTCGGTCGCCTAACCGCGTCACGCGATTCGTTCCCATGTACCGCTTGAAAGCGGTTGCCGTCATACACGGATGCGTTACCTGCCGCTCACGCGCCGCCATGCCTACGAGCAGTTGACCGTCTTCGTCGATACTGACTGCGGAGGGTGTTAGTACCTGGCCGAGACTATTTGGAATGAGTCGAGGCTGCCCATCGTGCCAAACGGCAATGGCGGAATTAGTCGTACCAAGGTCGATGCCGATCATCCTATCTCCCTGACGATGAGCGGCTCATTCAGTGGGAATCGGCCTTTTCCTCAAAAGGTCGCGTGGCTCATCAAACGGCAGCATCTTCTGTCAGCGAGGATTATCGACGTATCGGCGATGACGCGATACTGCGCGGTCGTCAATCCGTTTACACGAACAACGGGCGATGACATCAGTGAGTTAAATCGGCGGGCGTCGCGGCTCTCCGGCTGGCCGAGACTGGAGGATTGTTGTGGCGCTTGGCGCCACCGATTATCAAGAATAGGTGTTATACATCAATGAGTTGAATGTGAATTGATAGCGGAGGCAGGATTTGAACCTGCGACCTTCGGGTTATGAGCCGGACTCGGGGATATTAAGGTTATTTTAAATCAACCACTTGCAGCGCTTGCCCCGCGACATCAAGGCACAATCACGGCACACCCCATCTACTTCGGCACAAATTGGGCATAGCCGCGGGAGCAGGTATCACGCCTTCACACTCCGCAGTCGGGCGGTATTGCCCTAACGGGCAGATCGGCGCCCTCAGGCAAACCCCCAAAGCAAGTCATGGTAAGCTTGCATTTCGCTTTACGAAATCGTGATCGATCGGAGATTCGTATGAGTACCATAACTGTGTCGTCAAAGTACCAGATCGTCATTCCATCGAAGATTCGAGAGGCACTCGGCATCAAGCCTGGCGAGAAACTCCACGCCATTGAATATCGGGGGCGCATAGAACTCGTGCCTGTGCGGCCAACCAAAGCTGCGCGAGGGTCGCTGAAGGGCATCGACACCAGCGTGCCTCGTGATGCCGACCGTGTATGAACGTGGTCGACTCTTCCGCATGGCTCGAGTATTTGGCCGACGGACCCAACGCCGCGATATTCGCAAAGCCGATCGAAGCCACACGATCATTGATCGTGCCGACCCTCGCGTTGTTCGAAGTGTTCAAGCGAGTCAGCCAACAGAGGAATGAAGACGACGCGTTGCGAGCTGTTGCCGTCATGGAGCAAGGGAGAGTTGTAGATCTCGATCGCGCGACTGCGCTCGAGGCGGCGCGGCTGTCGATCCAGCATGCCATTGCCATGCCAGACAGCGTGATACTGGCGACGGCACATCGTCATCGCGCGACGCTTTGGACTCAGGATTCGGATTTCGATGGGTTACCTGGCGCGCGCTATTACGCGAAGCGATAGCGCGGAAACTGGCGGGTCCGAGTCGGCATTGACCCGACGGCGAACGGCCAGTATGCGGAAGGCAGCAACCGCCGGTATCGGCCAAAACCCGTCAACCGTCAACGTCGGCTTGCCGGCGACCTGATCGAGCGAACGCGAGGCGGCCTCACGCGAGCACCCTCTCGCCGTGTCCCGCTCAGACGGTCGCTGGATCAAGCGGCTTTCCCGGCAGCCAGCGCCTGGACGTCGGAAGTCTTGAGCGCCTTGCCGCCGATCGCCCAGTCACCGCTTTCGAACTCATTGACGCGAACCCAGGTGACGCCGCGCATATTCTCCCCTTCGACCGCGATCATCGCCTCAGTAACCTTGGCGATGAGTTCTTGCTTCTGCTTGGGGGTGAAAACGTCCTTAATCACATCGATCGTAACGAGAGGCATGTCATTTCTCCTTCAGACTTGAATACCGCGGCCGGAAACGCTCCGTCGCCTGTGATTGAAGTTGAACACGCCCCCGATGCCAATGCTTGAAGGCTGCATGTAGAAAGCATGGAGATTTCTGGGAGATTGCCGGGCGTTGTTCTATCCTGACTCCCATGATTTATCGATTCGGTCCGTTCGAGCTGGATACGGCCAAGGTGGAGCTTCGTTCGGGCGGAGAGGTCTGCTCCGTCGAACCGCAAGTGTTCGCATTGCTCGCGCTGCTGGTAGATAACCGAGAGCGCCTGGTATCCAAGGGCGAGATCATTGAGAAGGTGTGGGATGGGCGCGTCGTCTCTGAGGCGGCGGTGGCCAGCCGGATCAAGTCGGTGCGCAAGGTTCTCGGCGATGACGGCAAGACTCAGCAATTCATTAAGACGATCCATCGTCAGGGCTTCCGCTTCGTAGCAGACGCGAAGGTCTCGCGGGCTCGAGTCGCAGACCAAGGAGGCGGGAGGCCGGTCGTTCAGTCGGCTGACCATAATTCCCGGCCGTCTATCGCGGTGCTACCGTTCCGCCCTATCGGAGCCGCGGGATTATATGCGGCCATTGCAGACGCCCTGCCCCACGAACTCATTACGGATCTGTCGCGTCTGCGATGGCTGTTCGTCACCGCGCGCGGGTCTTCGTTCCGCTTGCGCGGGTCGGACGCCGACGTAGGCGAGATCGGCCGCCTGCTCGACGTACGGTACTGCCTGTCTGGCACGGTGGAAATTGCGCGCGCGACTCTTGCGGTGACGGTCGAACTCATCGACACACGGGACGGCGGCGTAGTCTGGGCAGAACACTTTGCCGGCTCGATCGACGATGTGCATCAGATTCGGGAAGACATCCGATCACAGATCCTCGCGGCCCTGGAACTTCAAATCCCGCTCCACGAAGCTGCGTTGGCGCGCCTCACGGTGACCGAAAATCTCGATGCCTGGTCGTCCTATCACCTCGGCCTCCAGCACATGTACCGCTTCAACCGCACAGATAATGCTGCAGCTACCGCCCTGTTCCGACAAGCAGTTAGCCGGGATCCCAACTTCGCACGCGCCCATGCGGGTCTTTCTTTCGTCCATTTCCAGACGGCCTTCATGCACCACTCAGACGATCTCGCCGGCGAGATCGCGCTGGCGCGGCGCTTCGCACTGCGCGGCCTTGAACTCGACCCGATCGATCCGTTTGTTAATTTCACGATGGGTCGCACCTTCTGGCTTGAGGGTGACCTCGAAAGCAGCCTAGCGTGGCTCGAGCGCGCAACGTCCATCAGCCCGAATTATGCGCAAGGGATCTACGCCCGCGCCTGGACCGAAGCCCTGGCGGGACGCGGCCTTGACGGCCGCAAGCATGTCGATCTAGCGATGCGCCTCAGCCCCCTTGATCCGCTGTATTACGCCATGCTGGGAACCAGAGCCTTCACGCACATGGTCATGGGCGAGGACGCCGAGGCGGCGGATTGGGCTGAGCGAGCGGCGCGCTCACCAGGCGCGCACGTGTTGATCGCGCTGATCGCAGTTGCCGCTCACGCTCTGGTGGGCGACGAGGTGCGCGCCGCATCGTGGGCGGCCAATGTGCGCTCGCGCAACCCCGCGCTCACCCGGTCCGACTTCTTCAGGGCCTTTCCCATGACGTCTGAGGCAATCAAGGCTCGCGTGTCGAACGCCCTCACGCGCTTCCGGTTTTGAGCCCTAATTTTAGGCGTCGTCGATTCAATCTCCGAGGAAAGATATGCTCGCCACGTTCCAGTGCCACAAACGTGCGCAAGGCCTCCATTCGCTTGCATCATCGATGATCCACGACATAAATGGATGGCTGCTTTTCGGCGCCGAGATTGACAGCCGGACCGCCTGCTTCGGGTCGAACCGAGTCATCCCCCGTGGGCGGTGAACCGCTTGCTCAACCCTGTCGGGCTCGTGTTGTTCTACGCTCGACAAGCACGCCATGCTTGCCGGTGCCCCATGATTGGTGTCCCGAACAACGGTGTCATGGCGGAGCTTGGGGCTGCCGATAAATTCCGCTTTGCTCTGTCGGCGCCATGGATGGAATCGGGACGACCATCGGGCGCAGAACCCGAAGGTCGTGAAACGTCACGAGCGGCCGCTGTAAGCTCGTGATTTGATTGGTAGCGGGGGCAGGATTCGGAATTATAGGCAATTGATCCATCACGAGATTCTCTTCGACCACGCGGTCGTGCGAGGTCTCGCGCGTGAAACATTCCATGGCACTGGAAGATCAGTCAACCGGTCGGGAGCACTTGGAGCGCGAGATTGCGGAGCTGCGTAGGAAGCTCATGGAAGGCAAACGCTCACGGCCGCTGTGGCAATGAGATTTGGGTATGCGCCTGGCGCCACGCCCATCGGTCCGGACGAGGCAAAAGAGCTTATCCCCGCTCATATCACATTGCAGCGTGAGCTCAACGAGTACGAGGAATCAAACATTCTCGAGGCAACCGCATGGTTCGGTATTGCCTACCGGCACTTTCGGCAGCAGAATCAAGGGGAGGCCGATCGAGGGAGTCCCGTGCTAACATACAGCCTCTATCGCCCTTGAATCGGTTGCAGTAAGGGATCATCTGCTCCAGAAGACACTCTCGAACAAGGTGGCGAGTGCTCCGACGTCGGCCGCCGATCCGTCGCGTCGTGGGAGTACGGGAATTTCCGCCGTGGGCTATTACCTGCCGCCCCATGAGCGAACCATTGCGGAACTGATAGCGACGGATCAAACCAACAGCAGTGCGGACAAGCTGGCGCGACTCGGATTTGGGTCAATACGCATAGCCTGCGATGAATCGGCCGTGCAACTGGCGATTAAAGCGGTCCAGGATCTCCAAGCACGCAGCGGTTTCAACCTCGACCAAGTCGACGTGTTGCTGTACGCCGGCGCCCTGGCAACAAGTTCGGTGGTCATCGATGATGATGCGAAACCGTGGTGTGCGCTCGTCGATCCCACGCCGTTGTTCCGGTTTCCGGGGACATGTCTTCAATCCGAATTAGGTATTCCCCGGGCAGCGGTGATCGGCGTTGCGCAACTTGCTTGCAATACCTTCCAAGCCACGCTGCGTATCGCACGCGGCCTGCTTATGGCGGAGCCGTCGCTCGAGCATGTTCTGTGCGTTGCCGCCGATCGTTTCCCGCAGAGCGCCAAGCGCGAGATTGTCTACAACCTCATGTCCGACGGGGCCTGCGCCGCGGTAGTCTCGCGCGAACATTCGCAAAATCGGATTCTATCCACCGTGCAGATAACCCGCGGTATGTATTGGGACAGCTCCATCAGTCACGATCATTTGATCGCGGCATACTTCCCACTCGCGCATCGCGCCATTGTCGAGGCGGTGGCCGGCGCGGGGCTCACCATGGGCGAAATCGACCTATTGATTCCTCACAACCTCAACATCAAGAGTTGGGAGATCCTCGCCCAGCTGATCGGCATGCCGTTGGAGCGAATTTACACGGCGAACATCGCGAGAATCGGTCACGTGGTAGCCTCCGACAACATCATCAATTACATCGACGCAGCCGCTCAGGGGCGCATTGTGCGCGGCCAGAAGATTGCACTATTCGTCATGGGTTTCGGAGCTCATTGGAGCTGTACGGTGATCGAGGTTTGAGTCAATGAGGCCGCATCAACGAGTGTTGCTCACCGGCGCTACAGGCATCGTTGGCTGCGAGCTCGTGCGTGGCTTGCTGCGCAGTGCGGAGCCCCCGCAGATTTTCGTGCTGCTGCGCGGCACCGAAGCCGAGGTGCAAGAGAAGCGACACTGGCTCTGCGAATGGTCCGGCGTCGGGCGTGAGCGGGGCAATTACTTGCTCGCGCTGCGCGGCGAAATGACGCTCCCCGGACTCGGAATCGGACCCCAAGACCAGGCGGCAGCTCGATCGGTCAGCGGCATTTTGCATGCGGCCGCGGTCACGCGCTTCGATCAGACACCCGAGGTGGCGCGGGTAAACAATGTCGTCACCCTGCAGAATATCCTCGAGCACGCACGTCAGTGTCCTCAATTGACGCGTGTCGGCGTGGTGAGTACGGTCTTCGTGGCCGGGCGTCGCGGCGGGACCATACTCGAGTCGGAGCTCGACCTTCTGACGGACTTCAATAACGAGTACGAACGCTCGAAGGCCCACGCTGAATACGAGGCGCGGGTCAGCATGCGCGAGCTGCCGATTGACGTCTACCGGCTCTCCATCGTCGTCGGCAGGCGAACGGACGGGCGCATTTCGCGGCTATCGGGGATATACCCCATTTTCCGGCTCTTCCACGAGGGCCTGCTCGCCATGTTTCCGGGCTCGCCCGGCCAACGGGTCGACCTCATTCCCGCGGACTTTGCTGCCGAGGCCGTTCTGCACCTGTTCGCAGGATCCATGGCCCCCGGGGCGACCTATCATGTGTGCTCGGGCGCGGATCGATCGTTGGGCCTTGAGGAGGTATGTCCGGCGCTCGAGGCCTGTTTCGTCGCAGATGCCGTGTGGCGCAGCCGCGGTCAACCGCTGCCGTTGACGGTGGCTCCAGATGTCTTTGCGAAGTTTGTAGACGTCGTCGAGCTCACCGGCAATCCCAAGCTCCAGCACATCGTTCGGCATACACGAACCATCACCCAACAACTCGAGACCGCCAAAACATACGACACCCGCGAGTTCGATCGTGCGATCGCCGACAGCCCCACGCTCCGGCGAGCCGATGTTCGCGAATGGCTGCCGCAGGTCATCGCCAACGGCATGACGCTTGGCTGGCGGTCGCCGCCGCGCTACGTCCAGCCGTGACGGCAGCGACTCTCCTCTATGGGCAGAATTGGGAGGATTCCGCCATCGAGGTGGCCGCACTGAAGGTCGGGCCGGACGATCGTGTCATTGCCGTCGGCGGGGCCGGTTGCACGGTATTGAGCCTGCTTGCACAACGACCTCGGCAGCTGTACGCGGTCGACCGAAATACAGCGCAGTTGCATCTGTTGCGGCTCAAGTTGGCCGCCGTCTGCCGGCTCCGGCCGGGAGAAGCGACAGCGTTCTTGGGCGGCACCGAGGACCACGGGCGGCTCGCAACATTCCAGATGCTTGCACCGCATCTTGACGCCGATACGGCCCAATTTTGGAACCATCACGTGGAGAAGATCAAATACGGCGTCATCTCGCAAGGGCGAGTCGAGCGCTATTTCGCGATGATTCGCCGGCTGCTGCGGCTTATCCATTCGCGCCGCCGCACGGAGCAAGTATTCGAGCAGTCCTCGCTCGAGGCGCAACGATGTTTTTATCATGATCATTGGGACACCTTCGGATGGCGCGCCTTATTTTCCTTGGCACATAAGAAGCTATTGGATCGGGTGCTCGATCCCGATTTTTATCGGTATGTCGATGGCCGCGGGCTGTCGCGAAGCCTGCGCGAGCGGGCCGCACGGTGCATGACCACGCTCCCGGTAGGAAGCAATTATTTTTTATCGTGGATATTGCGTGGGCGGTATGGGAGCGGCGAAGAGGCGTTGCCCGACTACCTCAAGGGTCAAGCCTCGGCCGCGCTGTGTGCACAGGAAGGTACGCTGCGAATCCTGGAGACCGATCTGTGCGCCTTTCTTAGAACACAACCCGATTCGAGCGCGGACAAGCTTTATCTCTCGAACGTGGGCGAATGGCTGTCCGACGGGGACCTTGCGCCATTTTTCAACGAGGTGGCCCGCGTAGCGCGGGAGGGCGCAACCGTGTGTTATCGTGCTTTGATGGCCGACCGGCCCTTACCAGAGTCGGTGAGGTCGCTATTCGCAGAAAATCCGGCGGAGTCGGCAGACTACGCGGCGCGTGACCGCGCGTTCATCAACGTAGCGTTTCACGTCCTCACCGTCCGCAAAGGGCGCAGCCGTGCATGACCGAGAGGCTGTTTATCAGATGCTGCGCGACTGGATACATACTGCGAATCCGACCGCGGCTGCCGTTTGCGTCGATCCCGAGACCGATCTCCTCAAGAGTCGCATTCTGGAGTCCCTGCAGATGGTCGAGTTGGTCTTGTTCCTCGAGCGCCGGACGGGTCGAGAGATTCTTGCCGAGCATTTACATCCTGACAGTTTCAGGACTTTGAATTCCATATTCCTCAATTTCTTTGAGGGAAAAGCCTGATGGACCCGCGCGTCCCGCCGCTCCGCTCCTTCGAGGTGAGCACACGTCGGCTCATCGAGCGCTCCACACGTGCGGGCGCCAATCGCTACGCCGGCTTCGCTTGGGAGCAACCCGCACCGGATCGGCTCGCCATGAGTCCGGCCTTATTGCCGCTGGCCGGTCTTCCGGTGTATCGGGAATTGAATGACGAGCGGCGCTGGCAGCTGACGTTGCTCGAAACAGTGAATTTTTTCTCTCTCAACATCAACGGCGAGCGCGATCTGATGTTGGGGCTCGAGGCGCGGCTGGGGGGCGATACACCAGGGCACGTGTCGCAGTATCTGCCGTACTTTTTGCAGGAGGAGGCCGCACACACCGAGGTGTTCAAACGATTTTGTCTCTCTTATGGCGGAAAGATCTTCCGAGACCGTCACGTCCGGTTTCCACAAGAGTACCTGCCGGGGGAAGAGACCTTCGTCTTCTTTGCGCGCGCACTCATATTTGAAGAAATCGCCGACTTCTATAATCGTAAATTGGCGGCGGACGACAACCTATGGCGACTGGCGCGAGAGATCAACCGCTATCACGCCGAAGATGAAGCACGGCACATTGCCTTCGGACGCCTCTATGTGAGCACCCTGTGGGAGGAACTTGGCAGACGCTGGAGCGCCGAGGACAAGGCGCGCATCGCCGGCTCCCTCAATCGATACCTGCACAGCGTGCAACGCTTATACGTCAATCCCGATGTATACCAAGAACTTAAAATGTCGCCGGAGGTGCGCGAGGAGATCCTGCGATCCGCTCATTGGACGGCCATCGCCGAGCAATCCGCCCGCAAACTCAGGGGCTGGCTGCGCAGCATCGGGATTTACATATGAATGTTGCGCTGCTACCGAGAGGTTGGCGGCGTTCCATTATTACGCTCTGGTTCATCGTTTGGGTTGCGGCGCTGCCGCTCGCCAACAAGGCCAACGAAACTCTCGACTCGACAGCCCGTCTGGAAAGCAGCGATTCCGCCGGCATCGTCCGGATCCTGCGCGAGCAATTCAACTCTCCGTTTGCTGAACTGGCGTTGCTGCGCATGTCCGGCATGCCGTCGCCCGTCACTCGCGACGGCCGGGCGTTGCTCGATCAGGTCAGTCAGTCCCTCGAAGCAACCCGCGGGGTGGCCGGGGTTCTCTCTTACCTCGAGAGCGAAGATACGACGTTCGTCGGTCGGGACGGCAGTGCGCTCCTGGTCGTCGGCCTGGACACACGACAAGGGTCCGCGGACTCGCTCATTCCACGCCTGCGAGGGGCGACGGCCGCACTGCAGCTTCATCTGCGCGAGCGCTATCCGACGATCGTGTTCCGTTGGACGGGCGAGGCTGCGGTGAATGCCGACATCCGGCGCGAGAGTAGTGAGGAGACGCGAGCGGCGGAATTTCGCGTGTTCCCGCTGACGCTGCTGTTGCTGCTCATCGCGTTTCGAAGCGTGCTCTGCGCCACGCTGCCGCTGCTATGCGCTGCGCTGACGATGCCGATCGTGCTGGCACTGGCGGTAATGGTGAGCCGGGTGTGGCCGCTGTCGGTGATCCTGGTCAGCGTCGTGAGCATGGTGGGGCTCGGGTTGAGCATCGATTATGCGCTGCTCATCATCAGCCGCTACCGCGAGGCACTTACCGCTGGCATGCCGGGTCTAGAGGCCCTGTCGCACGCGGCGGAGAGGGGGGGGCACACGGTCCTCGTGTCGGGTAGCGCGGTCGCCATTGGCTTTGCCGCCATGCTGCTGGTGCCGGTTAACGAAGTGCAATCCATCGGAATCGGCGGACTTCTGGTGACGATGGTCTCCGTATTGGCAGCGACCACGGTGCTCCCTTTGATGCTTTCCTGGCTCGGTCACTGGATCGATACGGGCCCTCGCCGCCGTGAGCAGGGCACGCTCCGATGGCGCCGATGGTCTCTTTGGGTTGGCCGCCACCCCCTCCTGGTTCTCATTGTCGGCGGCCTGCCGCTATTGATGTTGGCGTCGCAAGCGGTGCGTCTGCGGACGGACCTGCCGCGCGGGGCGTGGCTTCCTTCGAACGTGGAATCGGTTCGGGTGTTGAATGACCTCGAATCGATCGGTCATAGCAATTTTGCCCAAACCGTCCGTCTGATCGTCGAGCTTCCCCCTGGCCTTACGCTGAAGCAGGATGCGGGCTGGCGCGCGGTATCGCGGTTGGTGGCGCAGTATGAGAAAGATCCGCGGGTCGAACATGTATGGGCTGTGACCACCCTCAATGGGGACGAATTCGGCGCGAATGGACCCGAAATCTTGAGCACGCTGCCGGAACCGGTTCGGCAGAGCCTGGTGAGCATCGATGCCCGAGCCGCACTTGTCGAATTACTGCCGCGGGAGGGTATGGCGCCGGCGGAGGTGACTGAGTTCGTACGCCAGATTCGCGCGACGGATCCGCAAACCATGACCGCGGTTTCCGGCGCACGATTCATCGTCGGGGGTGTACCGGCGTTCACCGCCGACTACGAAGACGCCGTCGCCGGCAATCTACCGCGCGTAGTGTTAAGCGTCGTCGCGGCGACGCTTCTGGTGCTGGCGCTCGCCTTTCGGAGCGCGCTGATTCCTTTGAAGGCGGTGCTGCTCAACCTGTTGTCCGTTTCCGGCGCGATCGGCGCGGCCGTTCTCGTCTTCCAAGACGGCCACGGATCAAGCCTTCTGGGTCTTGCTCATCCCCTCAAAGGGGGGTTCCCGATATTGCCCGTCTTGGTATTCGGCGCCGTGTTCGGCTTGAGCATGGACTACGAAGTATTTCTGGTGACGCGCATCGTCGATGGACATCGCGCCGGCCTTACGGACGGCGCCGCCCTCGCGGAGGGACTTGCCTCCACAGGGCGCGTCATCACCCTCGCCGCGGCGGTCATGGTGGCGGTGTTCGGCGGTTTTGTTCTAGGTGATTTTGTATTGGTCAAGATCCTGGGATTTGCCTTGGGGATTGCGGTGTTGATCGATGCCAGCGTGGTTCGATTGGCGCTCGGCCCCGCGCTCATCTGTCTCGCCGGGCGCTTCAACTGGTGGCCGGGACGATGACGAGCGGCTCGATGCGGCTCGCGACCGGCCCGATCGTCGTGCGTGCCGCGGGAGCTTCCGACAACGAGGGAATGTTGGCGCTCATCAGGCGTTGCCCGATGCAGGCGGATATTTCTTTGATCATCGAGAGAGATCCGGACTTCTTTGCGTTGAGCCGTGCACGAGGCGACGCGCACACCTTCATCGCCGAGATCGACGGAGCGCTCGTTGGATGCCTGAGCGCCTGGCGCCGCGATGCCTGGATCAGCGGACGGCCCGGGAGTGTCTGCTATATCGGGGACTTGCGCGTATCGCCGGAATATCGTCGGCGCGGCATCGCCCACCAACTCGGCATGGCGATGTGCAAGTTCCAGGGTGAGCTCCCGGTCGTACCGTATCTTCTGGCCATGGGCGACGGCAACAGGGCGGTTGCACCGGTGGCGGCGACCTTCGGCGCGGTCGGACAGCCAATTGCGCGGCTGACGAGCTGGCAGTTGTTGCCGGTCATGCGTCTGAAGATTGCTGCCGATATCGACATCGGCACGGCGGAAGAGCGCGATGTTCTCGAACTGACGACGCTACTCGATGACTTTTACCGATCCCGCGATTTTGCGCCGGTATTCGGCGCAGGGGGTCTCCACCGCTTGATCGCCGCCTCCCCCGGTGCACGCTTGAGCGATTATCTCGTGGCGAGGCGCAAGGGCCGGATCGTGGCCGCTCTCGGAGTGTGGGATGCGAGCGCAGTGAAGCGCACTCGGGTGGTGGGTATGCCGCTGTGGCTTCGCGGACTTTGCGCCATCGGACGCGGCGCATCTCGACTGGCACCGCTCCCGTCCTTTCCGGGTCAAGGTACTCTGCTGCATGTGCGCTACATCCGACATGCGGCGTTCGCGTCGGGCGAGGGCCCGGCGCTCGCAAATCTGGTCCGTTCGGCCGTGAACGCAACACGCGATCGGGGCGAGCACTTCTTGCTCTACACGTGCGTGGACATGGATACTTTGCGCTTGGCCGTTGCGAGCGTGCCACGATTGAGCTTTCATTACGGAATCACACCGGTCCAATTTCCACCGGATGCGCCTTACTTCACAGGCGAGATCCGGCCTAGCACCTGGTGCTTCGACGACGCCGCGCTGGCCTAAGGAGAAGTGTCATAACCTCCACACAAGGACCGGTTGATTGGAGGCGCCGCCCGTCGAATGCGCGCGGCTTTGCATGGATCCTCGGCGAGTCAGCGCTCACTGCGTTGGCGATTGCACTGTCATGGGTGGCCTATTCGCGAATCACGCGCTCGTGGGGATGGCTCCCGGTATGGCTCATAGGCCAGCTGATGCTCGGGCTGCTGTTCTTCCAATGGTTCGTCCTCATGCACGGCTGTGGTCATCGAGCATTGTTCGCCAGCCGACGCTTGAACGATATTTTCGGCCACATTGCCTCAATCTTTTGTCTCATCCCCTATGCGTCCTGGCAATACATCCATGCGCAGCATCATCGCTGGATCGGTTGGATAGAGAAGGACCCCACGACCCGCGCGCTCGGCGAACCGCTGCCCTCCCTGTTCGTGCAACGGATCATGAACTTCTGCTGGAGATTCTGGATCCCGATTTTTTCACTCTTGTTCGGTGTCGCCGGATTTTGGGATCCGCGTCGCGTCGCGGCTGTGGCACCTTCCGTCCGCCAGCGCCGTCGAACGTTGATCAGTATGCTGTTGCCCGCCTTTGTTTACGTCGGACTCATCGCGCTCATAGGGTCGCGCTTCTTCGAGATCTGGGCGCTGGCCTTCGTGTGTTATCTCAGCATCGGCGACCCTGTTCTGCTGAGCCAGCACGTGCATGTTCCATTGCAGCGAACATCCGGTCAGCCGGTCAGACCATTTTCCCGTATGGAGCAGGATCAGTACTCGCGCACGATCATCGTTCCCGATTGGGTCGCCCAGTGGATACTCTTGCAATTCACGACGCACGGCGCTCACCACGCCTATCCCAACATTGCGCATTACGACATCGCGAAGGTTCCATTCGAGTCGGTCCATGCGATCCGCTGGTCCGAGTGGCTGACCGCCGCAAAGGGCATCCCGGCCGTCCGGCTGCTTTACGAGAACAGCAACGACACCGGCGTGATCCTGTAGGACCTTGCGACCGTCAGGGCATTTTCATCGCCGGCATCGCGGCATGATCCATGTTGTCATGTCCTTGGTCGTCATCGTTGGTCGACCAGATGTTCTTTGGATCAGTCTCGTACGGGTAAATGTGCACCATCCACCCGAATAGGTGCGGATAAAAAGTCCCGCCGGCCGCTTCACACGCGTCTTTGGTCGCAATCGATCCGCGCAGACCAAATTTGGCCGCGGGACCAAAGTATGAAGTCTGTTGGCCTGCAGGAGCCTTGCAAAAGTTGATGTGTTGGTGCCAGCGCGCAATGCTGAGCGGCACACGCTCATTCAACTCATCTTCGGTGGCATCGACGCGATCGCTGTACATGGCTCCCACGAGTTCGTAGCCGTCAGTCGTTTTCTTATAGAGCAGTGAAGTGGGCTTTGATGGATCGAAGCGCAGCCTTGCCTGCCGCCCGTACTCATACTTGGTGAAGTGATACTGGGTTTGCGCGACCTCCGGAAGGAAGATCTCGTAGCCATCGGCCAGAGCCTTGTGATAGTCCTTGTAAGGGGCGATGGCCAAGGTGGCAGCGCGGACCAAGGCGTCAGCTCTCTGTTGATCCCCCGCGCTCATAGGTCTCAGCGTTGTCAGGGACATGTGAGCGGCCATTTGCCCCATCTCCCCGCTATCACCGCTGGGGGTCGTGGCGTTCGCTCGATGGGATGGCGGTGCATCCTGCTGCGAAGCGACGGCGTGCGGGATCGACGCCATGGCCATGCACACCAAAAACAGGTTACCAGCGTCCGAGTTGCGGAGGTGCTTGCCCGTAAACGATTCCTTGATGTGCTTCATTGGCTCCCCTTGACGAAGGTGCGAGAAACTACTGACAGCGCTTGTGCCCTTCCATGAGTGCAGGCTCCAATCGGGGAGTCTCAGCATGCCGAATCGAGGACGCCATCGCAACCCGCCGTCATAAGTCGCGTGGCGCCACCGCAGCAGAGCACTCTGATGCCTTTAGCGACGCAATTGTCGCGAGCGTTGGGCGCAGGCGTCCATCCAGTTCTCAGCGATGGCGAATACTGTATGGACGCGCGGGGTGGTGTAACTCGCGGCGTGATCGTCAATGGTCGAGAGCCACTGAGCGTAGTAGTCTTATACCATGGCTTCGGCGTTTCTTTTTCCGACCAGTCCCGCTTTCGCTTCTCGGTATGCTACTTTGACGCCGCACAGGACATCTTCGGTACTGCGACCGCAGGCTGCGCCCGACGATCCGCGTTCCATAAAATGATGACGGCCACGGAGGCTGAAAGAATCGATCCCCCGCTCCGAGCCTGAGTCGCGCGCCCAAACAAGCTTCGAGAGGATCAGGTCTTCGCGGCTCGTAATCCACGTCGATATTCCGGCAAACTCCACTAACTTGCGGCGTTCAAACTCTGCATGCCGATATTCCGTATTCTTCCGTACGATCAAATCAACTTTGATCGCGCTATCCGGATGCATGAGATTGAACATTCGCTGCGACTTGATCGCAGAACGCGCGGCATCCTCATCGATGTAGAAATCCGTAGAGAATGCGCTCACAAGGGCGTCGACGTGCCGTTCCAGCAGTGCCACGACAAAGTCGAGATCGCGGGTCATGCGCGGCTTACCGTAGTATCCAAGCGCAAATGAGCCCCTCAACATGAAAGGCACATCGGCTGCGCGCAACCGCTCGCTGATTATTCTGAGAACATCGAGTTCCTCGGTCCGGGTCATACCGAGGAGTTTAAAAGACTCAATACCGTGCCGCAGCTAGGTAGCAGGAGGTCGGCATCAACGCTCTTTCGACGATGCGATACCAACAGTGTTATGGATAGCGCCGGCACCTGATTTGGACCTGCGCGTGTAAGTACCTAATTTATCGTCAGAAATTGGGGAAATTGGTAGCGGGGGCAGGATTTGAACCTGCGACCTTCGGGTTATGAGCCCGACGAGCTGCCAGACTGCTCCACCCCGCACCAGGGAGCCGATCATTTTACCCAGTAGTCAGGGCAATGCAAGCACGCAATATCAGCTCGGGCCGGCCGCGCCGGCGGCGCCGGTCCTTACGGCAGCACACGCTGGCACAACGCGATCAGCGCCCCCGGAGCAATGCCCAGAGCGATCGCGAGGAGCGCGTTGGCGGAAAGCACGGTGCGCATGAGCAGCGAGCCCCCGATGGCGCTGGTATCCGTCGGCTCCTCGAAATACATCAGCTTCCAGATGCGCAGGTAGAAAAACGCGGCGACCACGGAGAACAGCACGGCAACGACGCCGAGCCAGGTGTAGTGCGTGCTGAGGACCGCCTGGATCACGCCGAGCTTCGCCCAGAATCCGATCAATGGCGGCACGCCGGCGAGGCTGAGCATGAGCAGCCCCATCATGAACGCGAACCAGGGGCTGCGCGCGTTGAGTCCCCTGAAGTCCGTAATCTTATCGGCCTCGAACCCCTGGCGCGCGAGCAACAGCACCATGCCGAAAGCGCCGGCCGCGACGAGGACGTAGCTGATCATGTAGAACATCGCGGCCCGATAACCCTGCGCCGTGCCCGCCAGGATTCCGAGCAACGTGTAGCCGATGTGCGAGATCGTGGAATACGCCAGCATGCGCTTGATGTTGGTCTGCGCGAGCCCGACGATGCTGCCGACCGCCATGGAGAGCACGGAGATCACTACGAGCATTTGGCTCCAGTCGGTCTGCGCGCCTGCGAGCGCCTCCGGCAGCAGGCGCATGATGAGTGCGAAAGCGGCGAGCTTCGACGCCGTGCCGATGAACACCGTGACGCACGTCGGCGATCCCTCGTACACGTCCGGGAGCCACATGTGGAACGGCACGGCCCCGAGCTTGAAACCCACGCCGACGATCATGAACGCGATCCCGAATATGAGACCGATATTGTCCGCGAAGTGCGTGTGGACCAGCTGTGCGATCACGGCGAGCTCGAGGTGTCCCGTGACGCCGTAGACGATGGACATGCCGTAGAGCAATGTCCCGGAGGACATCGATCCCAGCACGAAGTACTTGATCGCGGACTCCGCCGCGATGCCGGAATCGCGGTCGAAGGCGACCATCGCGTACAAGCTCAAGGACATGAGCTCGAGTCCCAGGTAGAGCGTGATGAGGCTTGCGGCGGAGATCAGCACCATCGCGCCCAGCGTGGCGAACAGTCCGAGAACGTAGTACTCGCCCTTCAGGATCGCCCGGCGCCGCAGATAATCCGTCGAGTACACGAACACGACGGCGACCGCCAGGAGCGTCACGACTTTCAACACTTGCGCCATGCGGTCGAGCTCGTACAGCCCGCCGAGCGCCACCACTCGCCCCGACACCGGCTGAACGGCAGCGAGCACGGCGGTTATCAGCACGGCCACTACGGCGAGCGCACCGTTCCAGCGGCGGCCCGAGTCGGTGAGAAAGAGGTCGAGCATCAGGAGCGCGCAGGCCGCCAAGCTCAGGAAGATCTCCGGCGTCGCGTAGTACAGGCCCGCATTGAATTCCGCAACGTTGAAAGGATACATGGGGACCTCAGGGAACGATCTTCGACATCAACAGCTGCTCGGACAGGTGCTGCGTCGTCGCGCGTACGACGTCGAGCAGCGGCGCCGGCCAGATTCCCACGATCAGCACGGCCACCGCGAGCAGCGACAGCACCAGGAACTCGCGGTGATTGAGATCCTTGAGATCGCGCACGTGATCGTTTGCCACGGCGCCGAAAATCACGCGCTTCACCAGCCATAGCGTGTAAGCGGCGCTGAGAATGAGGGTCGTCCCGGCGAGGAATGCATACCAGGCGTTCGCCTTGAACGAGGCCAGGATGACCAAAAACTCGCCGACGAACCCCGAGGTACCGGGAACGCCGCAATTGGCCAGCGCGAACAGCATCATGAACGCCGCGAACATGGGCATGGTGTTCACAACCCCGCCATAGGCGCTGATCTCGCGGGTGTGCACGCGGTCGTACATTACGCCGACGGAGAGGAACATTGCACCGGACACCAGACCATGAGACAGCATTTGCACGATCGAGCCGTCGAGCCCCAGCTCAATGCCTGAGGTGCGGCCGGTGTGCTCGACGATCTGGTAGCCGATGAACGCACCCAGGGTGACGAAGCCCATGTGCGCGATTGAGGAGTACGCAATGAGCTTCTTCATGTCCCGCTGCGACATGGCGACAAACCCGATGTACACGACCGCGATCAGCGAAAGCGTGATGATTAGCCAGTCGAGCTCGCGGCTTGCATCGGGCGCGATCGGCAGCGAGAAACGCAGGAAGCCGTAGGCACCCATCTTCAACATGATCGCCGCCAGTACCACGGAACCGCCCGTCGGGGCCTCCACGTGCGCATCCGGCAGCCAGGTGTGGACCGGCCACATCGGCACCTTCACCGCGAAGGCGGTAAAGAAGGCCAGAAAGATGAAGGTTTGCTCGGTGAGCGTGAGCGGCATGCCTTGCAGCAGCGCGATCTCGTACGTCCCCCCCTTGAGGTACATGTAGATGAGCGCGACCAGCATGAGCAGCGAGCCGATGAACGTATACAAGAAAAACTTGATGCTGGCGTACACGCGCCGCGGTCCGCCCCAAACGCCGATGATGATGAACATCGGCACGAGCATCGCCTCCCAAAACACATAGAAGAGTGCGGCATCGAGCGCGGCGAAAACGCCGATCATCAAACCTTCCAAGATGAGGAAGGCGCCCATGTACTGGGCGATGCGCTTGGCGACGTTCGTCCAGCCGGCGATGACGACGAGCACCGTGGTGAACGTGGTCAGTAGAATGAGGGGCATGGAAATGCCGTCGACGCCGATGTTGTAGTCCGCATGGATGGACGGGATCCAGGCCGTGCGCTCGACGAACTGCATGTCCGCCGTGGCGGCGTTGAAGCCGGTCCAGAGCGGGATGCTCAAAAGAAGCGTAAGGATGGCCAGGCATAGGGAGAGCCACTTCGCGGCGCTCTCGCGCTTGCCCATCCCGACCACAACGAATCCGCCGACGATGGGCACCCAGATCAGAATCGAGAGCAAGTAATCGTTCATGGCCGCCAGATCAACCATAGCAGCAGCGAGGCCAAGCCGAGGATCATGGCGAACGCATAGTGATAGAGATAGCCGGACTGCGCATAGCGCATCACCGACCCGAGCCAACCGACCAGGCGCGCGCTGCCGTTCACGAAGGCGCCGTCGATCACCGCCTCGTCGCCCGCGTGCCAGAACGTCATGCCGATGCCGCGCGCGAGCGGCATGACAATATGCTCATTGAACCAATCGAACCCGTACTTGTTTATCAAAATCGTATGCAACCACTTGAAGCGGCGCTCGGCCGCGTCCGCCCAGGCGGGGTACTTCAGACAGAACAGGTACGCCACGAGCACACCGGCGCCGGCGCAATAAATCACCGGTGAGGTGAACATAGAGGCGAGGACGGCGCCGGGACCGTGGAATTCCTCGCCGAGCTCCCTGAGCACATCGTCCGACGGCAGCACGCGAATCGCACCCTGGAAGTAACCGCCGAACAAGATGGGCTGCTCGGTAAGCCAGCCGACTATGATCGAGGGAATCGCCAGCAGGATCAAAGGCACCGTCACCACCCACGGACTCTCGTGCAAATGATGCCGAGTCTCCTCGTCCATGCGCTCCTTGCCGTGGAACGTCATGAAGAAGGCGCGGAAAGTGTAGAGCGCGGTGACGAACACGCCCCCAAGCGTGCAGTAGTAGGCGTACTGCGCTCCGGCCCTGTGCGAATCATGAACTGCATCGATCAACAGGTCCTTGGAGAAAAAACCCGATGTCCCCGGAAACCCGATCAGAGCGAGCGACCCTATGAGGAACGTCCAGTACGTGATGGGCAGGTACTTGCGCAGGCCGCCCATCTTGCGCATGTCCTGCTCATGGTGCATCGCCATGATCACCGAACCCGCCGCGAGGAACAGCAGCGCCTTGAAGAAAGCGTGCGTCATCAGATGGAAGATGCCCGCGCCGTACGCGGAGGCGCCGAGGGCGACGGTCATGTAGCCGAGTTGCGAGAGTGTCGAATAGGCGATGACACGCTTGATGTCATTGTTCACGACGCCGACAAGGCCCATGAAGAATGTCGTGGTCCCGCCGATGATGAGTACGAACGAGAGCGCCGTGTCGGACTGCTCGAACAGCGGTGACATGCGCGCCACCATGAAGATACCGGCCGTGACCATGGTGGCCGCGTGGATCAACGCGGAGATCGGCGTCGGGCCTTCCATGGAATCGGGCAGCCAGGTATGGAGCGGAACCTGTGCCGACTTGCCCATCGCGCCAACGAAAAGACAGAGGCAGGCGAAGGTGATGGCCGGCCAGGCGATGGCGTGAGTGATCTGAATCTGCCCATGCACCAGCGCCTCGGCGTGCGCGAATACCACGCCGTAATTGAGAGATCCCGTGTATCGCAAGATCGCCGCAATCCCCAAGAGGAACCCGAAGTCCCCGACCCGGTTCAAGATGAAGGCCTTCAACGCGGCGAACGTCGCCGTGGGACGGGTGTACCAGAACCCGATGAGCAAGTACGACACCACGCCGACACCTTCCCAGCCGAAGAACAGCTGCATGAAGTTGTTCGACATCACCAGCATGAGCATCGAGAAGGTGAACAGCGAAATGTAACTGAAGAAACGCTGATAGCCGTCGTCGTCGGCCATGTAGCCGATGGTGTAGATGTGCACCAGGAGCGACACGAACGTCACCACGGACATCATCAGGACGGAAAGGCGGTCGATCAGGAAGCCGACCTGGATGTTCAGTCCGTCGCTCAACAGCCAGGTGTAGACGGGCCCATCGAACGGGGCCATGCCCTCGAACACCAGCTGATACAGCACATAGACCGACAATCCGCAGGAAAGCGCCACGCCCGCAATACAGACGCTGTGCGCACCGACTCTGCCGATCTGGCGTCCGAACAGGCCCGCCGCCAGAGCCGCCGCCAGCGGCGCGAGCGCGATCGTGAGGTAAATCGACTCCATGGTCCCTTTGATCCCCGTACCCTTAAATTGCCCGTCAGCCCTGTAGCGAGTCGAGATCTTCGACGTCGATGCTGCGCCGCTCGCGGAACACCACGACCAGTATCGCGAGCCCGATCGCGGCCTCCGCGGCGGCCACGGTCAGTATGAAAAACACGAATATCTGGCCCGCGATGTCGCCCAGGAAGCGCGAGAACGCGACGAAGTTGAAGTTGACCGCGAGCAGCATCAGCTCGATGCACATGAGCAGAACGATGACGTTCCTGCGGTTCAGGAACACGCCGGCCACGGCGATGGAGAAGAGAATGCCGGACAGCGCGATTACGTAGGTGAGGCTGATCATGGGGCTTTCTCGGAGGCCATCTTGACGATGCGCACGCGGTCCTTGGCGCGCACCGCCACCTGCGCAGCGATGTCCTGCGGCTTCCCGCCGCGGCGAACGCGGAGCGTGAGGACGATGGCGGCGACGCTCGCGACCAGCAGGATGATGGCCGCGAGCTGCGCGGGATAGGCATAGCGGGTGAAGAGCGCCGCACCCAGCACGCGGGTGTTCGAGTAGCCGGCGGGCAGCGGCGGCGCGGAACGTAAGGCCGCCCCGCCCAGATGCCGTACCACGATCACATTGATGATGGCGAAGATCACGAAGCACGCCACCGCAGTCGCGAGCGGCCAGTAGCTGGCGAGCTCCGAACGCAGCCGCACCGTGTCGATGTCGAGCATCATGACCACGAACAGGAACAGCACCATGACGGCGCCCACGTACACGAGCACCAGCACGATCCCGAGAAACTCCGCATCCAGCAACAGCCAGATGACGGCGCTGTTGAAGAAGCACAGCACCAGAAGCAGCGCGCAATGCACGGGATTGCGGGCGAGGATCACGCCCAAGGCCGCGCACACGAGCACCACACCGAAAACGAAGAACAGGATGGTCGGAAACATCAGCGGTACTTCGCATCCGCGGCACGATCCGCCGCGATCATGGCTTCGTAGCGCTCGCCGATGCCGAGCAACTTGTCCTTGTTCATGATGTTCTCGCCGCGGTTCTCCATGTGGTACTCGTGGAGCCGCGTCAACACGATGGCATCGACCGGGCAGGCTTCCTCGCAGAAGCCGCAGAAGATGCACTTGAACAGATCGATGTCGTAACGGGTCGTGCGCCGCGTGCCGTCGTTGTTCGCGTCCGAGTCGATGGTGATGCAGACCGCCGGGCAGACCGCCTCGCACAGCTTGCACGCGATGCAGCGCTCCTCGCCGTTCGGATACCGGCGCAGCGCATGCAGACCGCGGAAGCGCACGCTCTGCGGGGTCTTCTCCTCCGGATAGTTCACGGTGACCTTGGGCCGCCACATTTCCCGGAAGGTGACGGACAAGCCCTGGAGCAATTCCCAGAGGAGATAGGTCTTGATGAAACTGCGCGATGACATTAGCCCTGCCCTCTCCAAGGTCCGATGTGGAAATAGAAGAGAACTCCCTCGACCGCGAGCCACACCAAGGTGACCGGAATCAAGGCCTTCCAGCCGAGGCGCATGATCTGATCATAGCGGTAGCGCGGGAAAGTGGCGCGCAGCCACAGGAACGTGAACATCGGAAACAAGGTCTTCAAGCCGAACCAGAAAAAACCGGGCTGCGCGAGCAGCGAATCCGGGGGCACGAGCCACGTCCAGCCGTCGAACGGCGAGAGCCAGCCGCCGAAGAAGAAGATCACGGTGAGCGCCGAGATCAGGATCATGTTCACGTACTCGGCGATGAAGAACAGCGCGAACGCCATCCCCGAGTAATCGACATGGAATCCGGCCACGATCTCGGACTCGCCCTCCGCGACGTCGAACGGCGCCCGGTTGGTCTCGGCGACTCCGGAGATGAAATACACGAGCAGCAGCGGGAACAGCCACGTCCAGTTCCAGGTGAACATCCCGCCCGACTGGGCACGGATGATGTCACCGATGTTCAGACTGCCCGAGGCCATGAGCACACCCACCATGGCGAATCCCATCGCGATCTCATAGGCGACGATCTGCGCCGCCGAGCGCATCGCGCCGAGGAAGGCGTACTTGGAGTTCGCCGCCCAGCCGGCGAGGATGATGCCGTACACCCCCATCGAGGTGAGCGCGAGGATGTAAAGCAGCCCCGCGTCGATGTTGGAGAACGCGTGCTCGGGCGCGAACGGCACCACGGCCCAGATGGCGAGTGAGGGCACGAGCGCGAGAAACGGGGCCATGCGGAACAGGAAACCGCTCGAGTTCGCGGGGATCACGATCTCCTTGAACATGAGCTTGACGACGTCCGCGAAGGGCTGGGCGCCACCGGGAAAGAACGGCAGGTTGACGCGGTTCGGACCCTTGCGCGCCTGGATCCAGCCGATCACCTTGCGCTCGGCCAAGGTGTAAAAGGCCATGACGAGTATCAGGCAAACCATGACCATCAAGGTCTGAACGGCGAGCAGTAACGGCGTCGTCCAGTACGGCGTGATGTAGGTCGCGATCCAGTCGCGCAGCGGGGTCCACTGCCACATCAGAGCACGGCGCGGGCTTCGCGCCCTTCCTTCGTCTTCGCCAGCGACTCGGAGCCGCGCACCAGCACGTCGAGCTGGTACGGCGGGATGTCGATCCACGCGCCCGCGGCGCCCTTGCCGTCGAGCGGGGCTGACCCCTCGGGCTTCGCCGCCCGCTGCGCGGGGGCCGCGGGCAGCGCGCGATCACCGCAAAGCTGCTTGAGCGCATCGCGCACTTCTTCCGAGCTCACGTAGTCGACGCCCGGGATATTGAGCATGTTCGCGAGAACGCGCAGCACCTTCCAGCCCGGCCGGCTTTGGCCCACGGGAGTCGCGGCCCCCGACCAGCTTTGCCAGCGGCCCTCGACGTTCACGAACGTGCCCGAGGTTTCGGCGAAGGGACCGATGGGCAGCACCACGTGCGCCGTCGCGCGCAGACTCTCGGTCAGGTGGCTGGAGGCGGCGGCAACGAACGCCCCATCGAGCGCCTCGGGCGCCGCGACGAGATCGTTCGCCGGGTCGATCCCGAGCAGCAGATATCCCTTCAGGCGCCCGTCCAGCATGCCGCGGGCCGACAGTCCGCCGGCGGTCACCGGCGTGCCACCAGGCTCGCGATGGGGCACGCAGCCGGCGAGGTACGCCCCCGCCGCATTCGCCCCCTCGGTGACGAATCCCACGGTCGCGCCGCACAGATCGCCCAGGGTGCGCGCGAGCACTTTGATCTCCGCATAGGCGGGATGCCGCTGCGCCAGGGTTCCCAGGAAAATCGCGCGGCGCTCGCCATGGCGCAACGCCTGCGCGAGCGAGCGATGACCGTCCTCGACGGGCGCCTCGCGCACGCCGGACGGCACCTCGCGCTCTGCGGCGGCCGCGGCGGCGCGCACCACGGAGGCGAGCCCGCCCACCAGTTCCTCCGCGACGGTGTAGCCCGCCAGCGGGAACAGGTACTCGAAGCGGCGCGGATTCAAGAAGCCCACCTGCGCGCCGCGCAACGCCGCCTTGCGGATGCGGTGCGCAAGCAATGGTATTTCGTGGCGCAGATTCGAGCCCACCACCAACAGCCCGTTGAGCGATTCCACGTCGGCGATTTTCATGCCGAGGCTGGGATACGCACCCTCCTCTGCGCTGTCGCGAGTGTCGAGCTGACGCAGGCGATGGTCGATGTTGCCCGAGCCGAGACCGCGCGCGATCCGTGCGAGCAAATGCATTTCCTCGAGCGTCGCCATCGGCGAGGCGAGAAACCCGAGACTCGCGGCCCCGGACTCCTTGGCGACCTTCTGCAGGCCCTCCGCGGCCGCGGTCAGCGCCACCTCCCAGTCGACGGACTTCAAGACGCCGTCCACGCGCACCATGGGCTCGGTGACCCGCTCGGGCGAATACATGCCCTCGAAGCCGAAACGGTCGCGGTCCGCGATCCAGGTCTCGTTGATTTCCTCGTTCTCGCGCGGCACCACACGCATGACCTTGCCGCGCAACACGTGCGCGAAGATGTTCGTGCCGAAGCCGTCGTGCGGGGAAACCAGGGGCCGCTGCGTCATCTCCCAGGAGCGGGCGTGATAGCGGAACGGCTTGTTGTTGAGCGCGCCCACGGGACACAGATCGATGATGTTGGCCGACAGCTCATGATCGAGCGCCTGCTCCACGTAGGTATCGATCTGCATGTGCTCACCGCGGCCGGTGGTGCCGAGCTGCGGAAACCCCTGGATCTCGAGACCGAAGCGCACGCAGCGCGTGCACTGGATGCAACGGGTCATGTCCGTCGACACGAGCGGGCCGATGCTCTTGTCCTTCACCACGCGCTTGCGCTCGGTGAAGCGCGAGATGTCGCGGCCGTAGCCGACCGCGAGGTCCTGCAGCTCGCACTCCCCGCCTTGGTCGCAGATCGGGCAATCGAGGGGGTGATTGATGAGCAGAAATTCCATGGTCGCGCGCTGCGCGGCGATCGCCTTCGGCGAGCGCGTAAATACTTTCATGCCTTCCATCACGGGCGTCGCGCAGGCCGGCATCGGCTTCGGCGCCTTCTCGACCTCGACCAGACACATGCGGCAGTTCGCCGCGACAGTGAGCTTGGCGTGATAGCAAAAGCGCGGGATGTAGACATCCACCGCATCCGTGACCTGCATGATCATGGCGCCCTTGCGCGCCTTCAGCGGCTGCCCATTGACCTCGATATTGACCAGATCGTCGCTCATGGTGCCTTCATGCCGCCGCGGCCGGCTGGCCTTCGACGATCGAGCGGCCTTTGTGCTCGATCATGTATTGAAACTCGTGCTTGTAGTGCTTCAAGAAGCTCTGCACGGGCCATGCCGCCGCATCGCCGAGCGCGCAGATCGTGTGACCCTCGATCCGGTTGGCGACATCGAGCAGAAGTCCCAGGTCCTCGCTCCGTCCCTGGCCGGCAATGATGCGCTTGAGCATGCGGTCGAGCCAACCGGTGCCTTCGCGGCACGGGGTGCATTGGCCGCAGGACTCCGAATAATAAAAGCGCGCCAGCCGCTCGAGGGTGCGCACCATGCAGGTCGTCTCGTCCATGACGATGACGGCGCCCGTGCCCACCGACGAGCCGGCCTTCTTCACCGAGTCGTAATCCATGTTGGCCGTCATCATGATATCGCCGGGTACCACGGGGACCGAGGAGCCGCCGGGGATCACGGCCTTGAGTTTGCGGCCTTTCCATACGCCGCCGCAGATCGCGAGCAGGTCCTTGAATGGAATGCCCATGGGCAGCTCGATGTTCATGGGCTTCTCGACGTGCCCGGAGACGGAAAAAATGATGGTGCCGCCCGAATTGGGCGGCCCCAGGGCCGCAAACCACGCGGCGCCTTTGCGCAGGATGGTCGGCACCGAGGCGTAGCTCTGCGTGTTGTTGATGGTCGTCGGCTTGCCGTAGAGCCCGAAGTTCGCCGGGAATGGCGGCTTGAAGCGCGGCTTGCCCGGCTTGCCCTCGAGCGACTCGAGGAGGGCGGTCTCCTCGCCGCAGATGTAGGCGCCAGCGCCCACGAACATGTGCAAATCGAAATCGACGCCCGAGCCCAAGATGTTCTTGCCGAGCAGGCCCGCCGCATAGGCCTCATCGAGCGCCGCCTGGAAGCGCGGGATGGGCTCGGCCATGAATTCGCCGCGGATGTAGTTGTAGCCGACGGTCGCCGTCATGGCGTAGCCGCCGATCGCCATACCCTCGATCACCGAGTGCGGGTTGTAGCGCAGGATGTCCCGGTCATGGCAGGTGCCGGGCTCGGACTCGTCCGAGTTGCACACCGCGTACTTCTGCAGCGGCGAGGAGCGCGGCATGAAGCTCCATTTCACGCCCGTCGGAAAGGCGGCACCGCCCCGCCCGCGCAGCCCCGAAGCCTTGACCTCGTCGATGATTTTCTCGCGCGGGGTCTTGTCGCGCAGGATCCGCTCCCAGGCCTCGTAGCCGCCGAACGATCGGTAGCCCTCGATCGTCCAGGGACGCTCGTGCTTCAGTGCCTCGAACAGCACCGTATTCGTCTCGTAGTTCATTGCAGCTCGTCCAGAATCTTGTCGACGCTATCGGGCGTGAGGTTCTCGTGGTAGACGTGATCCACCATCATCATGGGCGCGTTATTGCAGGCGGCGAGGCACTCTTCCTCACGCTTGAGGTAAATGCGGCCATCGGGAGTGCTCTCCCCGGTCTTGATGCCGAGCTTTTTCTCGCAGCGCGCGACGATCTCGTCCGAGCCGCGCAACATGCAGGAGATGTTCGTGCACACCGAAATGTGGTGCCGGCCCACGGGCTTGGTCTCGAACATCGAGTAGAAGGTCGCAATCTCGTATACCTGGATGGGCGGCAGCTGCAGATATTCCGCCACGGCGTCCATCAGCGGCACGGTCAGGTGGCCCTGGTTCTCGTGCTGCACGGCATGCAGCGCCGAGATCACCGCCGAGCGCTTGCGGTCGGGCGGAAACTTCGCCACCCAGCGATCGATTTCCTCGCGCACATGATCGGATAGTGCCGCGCCCGTCGAAGGTCCGCTCGCCGATTGCGCGCTCATCGGTCGATCTCGCCGAACACGATGTCCTGGGTGCCGATCACCGCGACCACGTCCGCGAGCATGTGCCCGCGCACCATCTCATCGAGCGCCGCCAGATGCGGAAAGCCCGGCGCGCGCACTTTCAGCCGATACGGCTTGTTCGCGCCGTCCGACACGAGATACACGCCGAGCTCCCCCTTCGGCGCCTCGATGGCCGCGTACACCTCGCCGGCCGGCACGCAGTAGCCTTCGGTGAACAGCTTGAAGTGATGGATCAGGGATTCCATGTCGCCTTTCATTTCCTCGCGATGCGGAGGGCGAATCTTGCGATCCTCGATCATCACCGGGCCCGGGTTGGCCTTCAGCCACGCGACGCACTGCTCGATGATGCGCGTGGACTGCCGCAGCTCCTCGATGCGCACCAGATAGCGGTCGTAGCAGTCGCCGTTGACACCCACCGGGATGTCGAAGTCCACGTGCTCATACACCTCATAAGGCTGCTTCTTGCGAATGTCCCACTCGATGCCCGAGCCGCGCAGCATCGGCCCGGAGAAGCCGAGCTGCATGGCGCGCTCCGGGCTCACCACTCCGATGTTCACGGTGCGCTGCTTCCAAATGCGGTTGTCGGTGAGGAGTGTCTCGTATTCATCGACACAGGCCGGAAAGCGCGCGGCGAAGTCGGCGATGAAATCGATCAGGCCGCCGGAGCGCCGTTCGTTCAGGCGATCGACCGCCTTGTTGCTGCGCCACTCCGTGTACTGATACTTCGGCATGACCTCGGGGAGGTCGCGATACACCCCGCCCGGGCGGTAGTAGGTCGCGTGCATGCGCGTGCCCGACACCGCCTCGTAGCAATCCATCAAATCCTCGCGCTCGCGGAACGCGTACAGAAACACCGTCATCGCGCCGATGTCGAGTGCGTGCGAGCCGAGCCACATGAGGTGATTCAAGATCCGGGTGATTTCATCGAACAGCACGCGAATGTACCGGGCCCGGATCGGCGGATCGATCTCGAGCAGCTTCTCGATCGCGAGCACGTACGCGTGCTCGTTGCACATCATGGACACATAATCGAGGCGGTCCATGTAACCGATCGATTGATTGAACGGCTTGCTCTCCGCGAGCTTCTCGGTGCCACGATGCAAGAGACCGATGTGCGGGTCGGCCTTCTGAATGACCTCGCCGTCCATCTCGAGCACCAGGCGCAGCACGCCGTGCGCCGCGGGATGCTGCGGTCCGAAGTTCATGGTGTAGTTGCGTATCTCGGTCATCAGGTTTTCACGGGCGCGGGCGGCGCAGGGGGCGGCGGCGCGACCAGGGGTGAGGGCGGCGCGATCGATGCCGCCGGGGCTGCGGTCAGCTCGGGATTGTAGCGGTTGTCGTGCCGGATCACTTTCGGCACGAGGACGCGAGGCTCGATCGTGACCGGCTGATACACCACGCGCCGCTTCTCCGGGTCGTAGCGCACCTCCACGTTGCCGATGAGCGGAAAATCCTTGCGGAACGGGTGCCCGATGAAACCGTAATCGGTGAGGATGCGGCGCAGGTCCGGGTGCCCCCGGAACATGACGCCAAAGAGGTCGAACGCCTCGCGCTCGAACCAATCCGCAGACGCCCAGATGCCGGTGACCGAGTCGACGGCCGGTTGCTCATCGTCCTCGCAGTAGACTTTGAGCCGCAGGCGTTGATTGTTCGCGATCGACAGCAGGTGATACACCACGGCGAAGCGCCGCCCGGGTTGCTCGTCGCCGCCGCTCGTCATGCCGCGAGCCACGCCGCGGCTGAATCCCGACAGGGTCGCGTGCTCGGTCTTCCACTCGGCGCGGCCGTGCTGCAGATAATCGACGACGCACACGTCCATGCACATCTCGAACTTGAGCGCATCGCGTAACGTCTTGCCCGCGGCGAGGAGCTGCGCGGAGCGTACCTCGAAGGTGAGCTCGCCCGTCGCGTTCGCCACGCGGGTGAGTCCCGCGGGCAGCGCCGCCTCGATGCGCGCCGCGAGCTGGTCGGCCCTGCTCAGGGTGGCGGCGCTCGGGGCGCCTGCGGGCGCCGTCGCGGCGCCCGAAGCGGGAGGAACGGAGCTCATCGGATAATGGCCTTGTTGCGCCTGATCTTGTTCTGCAACTGGATGATGCCGTAGAGCAACGCTTCCGCGGTCGGCGGGCAACCTGGCACGTACACATCGACCGGCACGATGCGATCACAGCCGCGCACCACCGCATAGGAATAATGATAATAGCCGCCGCCGTTTGCGCAGGAGCCCATGGAGATGACCCAGCGCGGCTCGGCCATCTGGTCGTACACCTTGCGCAGCGCAGGGGCCATCTTGTTGACCAGCGTGCCGGCGACGATCATGACGTCCGATTGCCGCGGGCTCGGGCGGAACACGACGCCGAAGCGATCGAGGTCGTAGCGCGCGGCGCCCGCATGCATCATCTCGACCGCGCAGCAGGCGAGACCGAAGGTCATCGGCCAAAGCGAGCCGGTGCGCGCCCAGTTGATGAGCTTGTCGACCGTGGTCACCTCGAAGCCGCGCACCGTGCCGGACTCGGCCGACGCCGCTTCTAGTCCCATTCGAGCGCCCCTTTGCGATAGTCGTAGATCAACGCGACGACGAGTACCAGGGCGAAGATGAGCATTGCCAGCAACCCGAAGGCACCGGTGATGCGCAGCGACACCGCCCAGGGAAAGAAAAAGGCGATCTCAAGGTCGAACACGATGAAGATGATGGCGACCAGGTAGTAGCGCACGTCGAAGCGCATGCGCGAGTCCTCGAACGCCTCGAACCCGCATTCGTAGGGCGAGAGCTTCTCAGGATCCGGCCGGCGCGGACCCAAGACCCAGCCGATCGTGAACAGGGCGAGGCCGAGGACCGTGGCCAGTCCCAGGAAAATCAAGATTGGCAAGTACTGTGGCAACATCACGCCGACCGTGAAATGAAAAGCGGTTTATCCGCCAAGTATATCAGCGTGAGAACAATTATGGTGCCGACGGCCGGACTCGAACCGGCACAGGTTGCCCCACTAGCCCCTCAAACTAGCGCGTCTACCAATTCCGCCACGTCGGCAATGCTCAACTCGAAAACCAAAGCTACTTGTTGTCCGGCGGCGGCTGCGCGGGCGCAGTCGCCGGCGCAGGCTGCTGCGGCACGGCCGGCATCTGCGTCGGCGGCGTCTGGACCGGCGGCGTCGCACTGCGCGCACGCGCCGCGGCCTGTGCCGCGCGCTCGATCACGGAGGTCGGCTCCGCGGTCGTGCGTGTGCCCATGTAGGCGAGCAGCAGGCTGGTCCCGAAAAAAAACGCCGCGAACAACGCGGTCAACTTGGAAAACAATGTCGCCGTGCCGCGCGCCCCGAACACGGTGCCCGAGGCGCCGGCACCGAATCCTGCGCCCGCCTCCGCACCCTTGCCTCGCTGCATCAGCACGAGGAACACGATCATCAGCGCGAGCAGGATGTGCACGGTCAAAATGAAACTACGCAGCATTAACGATCTCTCAATTTCTCACGGCCGCGGCCGCGCAGATTTGCAGAAACTCATCGGCACTCAACGAGGCGCCGCCCACCAGCCCGCCGTCCACATCCGGCATCGAGAACAGCTCGGCGGCATTCGAGGCTTTCACGCTGCCGCCGTAGAGGATGCGAACTTCCGACGATATTTTAGCATCTTGCCGATGGATCCGATGGCGCACGTAAGCATGCACCGCCTGCGCCTGCTCGGGAGAGGCCGTGCGCCCCGTGCCGATTGCCCACACCGGCTCATAGGCGATCAGCGCACGCGTCAGGCTCGGCACCCCGTTCATGGCCGTCACCGCGTCGAGCTGACGCGCCACCACCGCCTCGGTACGCTCCGCCTCGCGCTCCTCGAGCGTCTCGCCCAAGCACAGCACGGGCGTCAAGCCCACGTTCAGCACCGCCCCGAACTTGCGTGCCACCAGCGTGTCGTCCTCGTGAAAGAGCCGGCGCCGCTCGGAGTGGCCCACGAGCACATAGCGGCAGCCCACGTCCTTCAGCATGGAGGCAGCGACTTGCCCGGTGAAAGCCCCGACCGGATGCGCGCACACATCTTGAGCGCCCACATCGATGTCGGCCTCCTCCAGCATGCGCACCGCATCGGCGAGGTACACGTAAGGCGGAAATACCGCAACGCCCACCTGCCATTCGGGTCGCACGCGCTCGCCGAGCTCGCCGAGCAGAACCTCGTTGGCCGCGCGCGATCCGTGCATTTTCCAGTTACCGGCGACCACGGGACGACGCATGCCCATACCCCGGGACCTAAAGGCCCCTCACGAAAGGCGGCGAAGATTAGCCGCGTGGGCCGCCAACTGCAAGTCCCTGTGCCGCAGTCGGCGTCGAGGCCGCAAACGGGGGGACGGCGGCGGCCTCGACCGCCGCGGCGATATCGCGTGCGGCGGCCTTCACCAGCTTGGCGTCGTGACCCTCGACCATGACGCGGATCACGGGCTCGGTCCCCGAAGGCCGCAGGACCGTGCGGCCGCGGCCGTTGAAGCGCCGCTCGACCGCCTCGACGACCTCGAGGATCCGCGGGTGGCTCAGGGGATCGAAGCGCTGCGCGACGCGCACGTTCAGCAGCACCTGGGGATATTTGGGCATGGGCGCGCACAGCTCCGCGAGGCTCGCCCCCGTGCTTTTCATCACCGCGAGCACCTGCAGCGCGCTGATCAGACCGTCGCCCGTGGTTGTCTTGTCGAGACAAAGAATGTGTCCGGAGGTCTCACCCCCCAGGGTGCCACCGACCTCCTGCAGCATGGCCAGCACGTATCGATCGCCCACCTGCGCACGCCGGAACTCGATGCCCGCTTCGGCGAGCGCGTGCTCGAGACCGAGGTTGCTCATCACGGTGCCGACCACGGGCCCCTTGAGCAAGCCGGCGTCGCGGCGCGCCCGCGCGAGCAGATAGAGCAGCTGATCACCATCCACACAGCGCCCGAGCTCGTCCACCATGACGACACGATCGCCGTCGCCGTCGAGCGCGATGCCCACCTGCGCACGCACGCCCGGAACCGTCAATTGCAGAAACTCAGGCGAGGTCGAGCCGCAGCCATCGTTGATGTTGCGCCCGTTCGGCGAGCAGCCGATGGGCACGATGTCCGCGCCGAGATCGGCGAACAGGCGCGGCCCCACCTTGTAACCGGCGCCGTTCGCACAGTCGACGACGATTTTGAAACCCTCCAGCGTCATGCCGGCGGGGATGGTCGAGGCGCAGAACTCCTGGTACTGCGTGCGCGTCTTGTCCATGCGCATCGCCTTGCCGAGACGCTGCGATTCGCGCGTGAGCACGGGATTTTCGAGGAGCGCCTCGATGCGGCTCTCGAGCTCGTCGGAGAGCTTGCTGCCGGCACCGTCGAAGAACTTGATGCCATTGTCCTCGTAGCGATTGTGCGAAGCGCTGATCACCACGCCGAAGCTGCAGCCGAGGCGCTGCGTCATGTACGCGATGCCGGGCGTCGGCAAGGGACCGATCAGCATCACGTCGACTCCCGCCGCCACGAAGCCCGCCTCGAGCGCGGATTCGAACATGTAGCCGGACACGCGCGTGTCCTTGCCGATGAGCACGCGGCCGCCGTCCGGCGCAAGCACCCGCGCCGCGGCGCTTGCGAGGCGCAAGGCAAAATCCACCGTCATCGGCGCCTCGCCCACCCGGCCCCGGATCCCGTCGGTTCCAAAATATCCGATCAATTGACTCTCCCTTCGAGCACGGCGCTCACCATCCGGATGGCATCGCGGGTCGGCGCCACATCGTGCGTGCGCAGCACGCTCGCCCCGCGACTCACGGCCCAGGCCGCGAGCCCGAGGCCGCCGTAAAGCCGCTCCTCCACGCCTCGTCCGAGCGCCTGGCCGATGAAGCTCTTGCGCGACACACCGACCAGGAGCGGTGCGCCCGTGGCCGCCAGATGATCGAGATACTTGAGCAATGCGAGGGAATGCTCGTAGCGCTTGCCGAAGCCGAGGCCGGGATCGAGCGCGATCGAATCGGCCGCAATCCCCGCTGCGATGCATTGCGCGCGCTCATGGCGCAAGAAGGCGTTCACCTCGCTCACCACGTCATGATAGCGGGGATCGACTTGCATGGTGCGCGGCTCGCCCTGCATGTGCATCAGGCACACCCCCACGCCCGCCTCGGCCGCCCATTCGCGGGCACCGGGCGCGCGCAGCGCCGCCACGTCGTTGACGAGGCAGGCACCCGCACGCGTGGCGGCTTCCATGACCTCGAGCTTGCTGGTGTCGATGGAAATCGCGACATCGAGGGACGCCGCGATGCCCTCGATCACCGGGACCACGCGCTGCCGCTCGGTGGCGGCATCCACCCCGGCCGATCCCGGCCGCGTCGATTCGCCGCCCACGTCGATGATGGCGGCGCCTTCGGCGACCATCTGCGTCGCGCGCGCGACCGCGGCGTCGACGCTGTGATAGCGGCCGCCGTCGGAAAAGGAATCGGGTGTGACGTTGAGAATGCCCATGACCACGGGTTGCGCGAGGTCAATGGTTCTATGTCGACATCGCCACTGCATCGGCCACCCTGCGCTCCTCCCGCCCGGCGGCGAGCGCTTAGGCAGAGGAGGAGTTAGTGTTGACCCGCAGGACTCACGAGCGGTGTCGTCGGCTTCTCGGCCGTTGGACCCCGCGGCGTGGGATTCGGCGTGTCATCCCAATCACGCGGCGGACGCGGCGCGCGTCCCTCCATGATGTCCTTGATCATCTCTTCGTCGATGGTCTCGTATTTGATCAACGCCTCGGACATGGTCTGAAGCTTGTCCATGTTGGTCTGGATGATCTTGTACGCGCGCTGGTAATTGCTGTCGATCACGCGGCGCACTTCCTCATCGATGACATGCGCGGTGACGTCGGACACCTGCTTGTGCTGAGTGACGCTGCGACCCAAGAACACCTCGCCCGATTCCTCGCTGTAGGTCTGCGGACCGAGGCGGTCCGAGAGGCCCCAACGGGTCACCATGTTGCGGGCGAGCTCGGTGGCCCGCTCGATGTCGTTCGAGGCGCCCGTCGTGACGGCGTCCGGTCCGAACACGAGCTCCTCGGCAACCCGGCCGCCGAACAAAGTCGCGATCCGGCTCTCGAGCTGACGCTTGCTGGTGCTGTAGCGGTCCTGCTCCGGGAGGAACATGGTGACGCCGAGCGCCCGGCCGCGCGGAATGATCGTCACCTTGTAGACGGGGTCGTGCTCGGGGACGGACAGGCCCACGATCGCATGCCCCGATTCGTGATAGGCGGTGTTGCGCTTCTCTTCCTCGGTCATGACCATGGAGCGCCGCTCGGCGCCCATCATGATCTTGTCCTTGGCGCGCTCGAACTCCTCCATGGTCACGGAGCGCTTGTTGCCGCGCGCCGCGAAAAGTGCCGCTTCGTTGACCAAGTTCGCGAGGTCCGCGCCCGAAAAGCCCGGGGTCCCCCGCGCGATGACCGAGGGTTTCACGTTGTCGCCCAGCGGTACCTTGCGCATATGCACTTTGAGGATCTGCTCGCGGCCCCGCACGTCGGGCAGGGGTACGACCACCTGGCGGTCAAATCGGCCCGGCCGCAGCAGCGCCGGATCGAGCACGTCCGGCCGGTTGGTCGCGGCGATGACAATGATGCCCTCGTTGCCTTCGAAACCGTCCATTTCCACCAAGAGCTGGTTCAGCGTCTGCTCACGCTCGTCGTGGCCACCGCCGAGCCCCGCACCGCGATGCCGGCCGACGGCGTCGATTTCGTCGATGAATATGATGCAGGGGGCATGTTTCTTTGCTTGCTCGAACATGTCGCGAACGCGCGAGGCGCCGACACCCACGAACATTTCCACGAAATCGGAGCCCGAAATGGTGAAGAACGGAACCTTGGCCTCGCCGGCGATGGCCCGGGCGAGCAGCGTCTTGCCCGTGCCGGGGGAGCCGACCATGAGCACACCTTTCGGGATCTTGCCGCCAAGTTTCTGGAACTTGCCGGGATCTTTCAGGAAGTCGACGATTTCCACGACTTCTTGCTTGGCTTCCTCCACGCCCGCGACATCGGCGAAGGTGATGTTGACCTGATCCTCGCCCAGGAGTCTGGCGCGGCTTTTGCCGAAGGACATGGCCCCGCGGCCGCCGGAGGCGCCCTGCATCTGGCGCATGAAATAGGCCCAGAAGCCGATGAGTATGAGTATCGGGAAGGCGGAGATCAGGAGCTGCAGCAGCACCGACTGCTGTTTCGGCGGCTCGCCGCGGAATTTGACGCCCTGGGACTGCAACAGGCCGATGAGCGCGCTGTTGTTGGTCTCGGGGTTATAAGTCGTGAACTGGTTCCCGTCGCGCCGCTTACCCTCGATGATCTCGCCTTTCAGCGTCACCGACTCGATGTTGTTGCTTTTCACGTCGGTCAGAAACTGCGAGTAGTCGATGACGGAAGGCTGCCCGGTGCGCATGCCGAACTGGCTGAAAATCGCGAGGAGGATGACGGCCAATGCGACCCACAAGAGAATCTGTTTGGTCAAATCGTTCAAGTTTCACCTACGGCCGCAATCGTTGTAGGACACCGCTGCTGATCCTGCGTTCCGCGAAAGCAGGGGATGCCCCGAAGTTACACCATCCCAAACTGTCGCGCCAACAGGTAGATCTCAGGACTTCGCGTTCGTGACGCCTTCGGCTTTTTGGTCACGACCCGGCCGTACCTGCGGCGCGCCTCGCGAATGATCTCGTCGAAGCCCGCACCGTGAAACAGCTTGATCAGCGCGTCCCCACCCGGAACCAGCACGCGATCGGCAAACTCCAATGCCAGCTCGGCCAGGTACATGGATCGGGGCTGGTCGACCGCGTCTATGCCTGCCATGTTTGGGGCCATATCGGACAATACAAGGTCCACTTTCTCCCCGCCCACGGCCTCGAGTACTTGGGCGAGCACCGCCTCGTCGCGAAAATCACCCTGCACGAAGCTCACCCCCGGGATGGCCTCCATGGGCAGGATGTCGGTCGCCACCAAATGTCCCGCCCCGCCCAACAGGCGCGCGGCGTACTGGCTCCAACCCCCGGGCGCGGCTCCCAGGTCGACACAGCGGATGCCCGCCCTGAGCAGCCGCTCCTTTTCCTGGATCTCCTGCAGCTTGAACACGGCGCGCGAGCGCCAACCCTCCCGCTGGGCGCGCTTCACGAACTCATCGTTGGCATGTTCGGCGAGCCAGCGGGCGCTGCTCTTGGAGCGTTTTGGCATGGGGCTTGCCACTATAATGCCCGCATGGACCTTTCGGAAAAGCAAAAAAAGCACTTACGGCGCCTCGCGCATCCGTTGCACCCGCTGGTGAGTCTCGGCAACTCGGGACTCACCGACGCCGTGGTGGCCGAGCTTGACCGCGCACTCGCCCACCACGAGCTCGTCAAGGTGAGCGTCCGAGTCGCGGATCGGGGGGCGCGGGACGAGGCGCTCCGGGAGCTTGCGCGGCGCACCTCCGCCGTGACGGTGCAACGCGTGGGCAACGTCGGCGTGCTCTATCGCCGCGGCGAGGGACTCGCCAAGGTACTGCTGCCGGAGTGATCCGCGCCGCCTCTCCAAACTGCCCAAAGAACCAGCAAGCAGGCGATCAAATAACCGATCTGTGCGACTCCGTGCCAGCCACCGAATGAAAGACCGATGACGGCGCCTTGTGCGTGCGCCTGCTCCATGAGCCTCTTGACGATCCATTCGTTGATCGCGAGCAGTGCCACGGCGATGTAAATGCCGCGAAGCTGCCCTCTCCCCGGCAGCGCCAGGCCCCATACAGCCACGGCCAGCCCCACATAGGTCTCCACCGCGAACAGGCGCGCCGCAAGCAGGCCCGCGAGGTGCCGGTCGGGCTGCGCGAAGAACAGCGTCGGCGCCACCCACAGGGCAAGCGACCACAGGCTCCCGGCCCAAAGCACCAGCAGCACGCGATAAGCGCCGCGAACCACTGCGGGACTCCGGCGTGCGTCGTCGGGACTCAGAGGTAGCGCACCGACATGACCTCATAGCTGCGCATGCCCCCGGGAACCGTCACGTCGACGACGTCACCCTCGGATTTGCCGATGAGCGCGCGCGCAATCGGCGATGAGACCGACAGCATGCCGTGCTTGATATCCGCCTCGTCGTCGCCCACGAGCTGATACACCACCTTGATGCCACCGTCCTGGTCGGCGAGCTCCACCGTCGAGCCGAACACCACCCGCCCGTTCGCAGTCAGCTTGGTGACATCGATCACCTCGGCGTTGGACAGGCGGTTCTCGATGTCGTTGATGCGGCCCTCGATGAAGCTCTGCTGCTCGCGCGCGGCGTGATATTCGGCATTCTCCGACAGATCGCCGTGCGAACGCGCCTCGGCGATCGCCTTGATCACGTTTGGCCGCGCCTCGCTCTTCAGCTGTTTCAGCTCCTGGCGCAAGCGCTCGGCGCCGCGCAGGGTCATGGGTGTTCGTTTCACGCCAGTTCCTTGTGCAAATCCTGCAGCTTGTTGACCTCGATGTCGCCCAAATGGTCGAGCGCGTCGCAAGTCGCGCGCGCCGCGGCCACCGTGGTGTAGTAGGTCACGCGGCGCGCCACTGCCTCGCGGCGAATGGAACGCGACTCGCGCACCGCCTGCTTGCCTTCGGTGGTGTTCACGATGAGCGCGACCTCATCGTTTTTTATCATATCGACGACGTGCGGGCGACCCTCTCGGACCTTATTTACGCGCCGGCAAACGATACCGGCGTCCTCGAGAACCTTCGCCGTGCCCCCGGTGGCGGCGATCTCGAAGCCGCGCGCGATGAGCATTTGCGCCAGCTGCACCGCGCCCGGCTTGTCGCGGTCGCGCACGCTCACGAAGCACAGGCCGCGTGTCGGCAGAACCACCCCGGACGCGGCTTGCGCCTTGGCGTAGGCCTCCCCGAACGTGTGCCCGGTGCCCATGACCTCGCCCGTGGACTTCATCTCGGGTCCCAGGATGGGATCGGCTTCCGGAAACTTGCTGAACGGGAACACCGCCTCCTTCACCGAGAAGTACGGCGGAATGCGCTGCTCGGTGCAGCCCTGCTCTGCGAGCATCTTGCCGACCATGACGCGCGCCGCCACCTTCGCGAGCGGAATCCCGGTCGCCTTCGACACGAAGGGCACGGTCCGCGAGGCGCGCGGGTTCACCTCGAGGATATAGATCACGCCGCTTTGGATCGCAAACTGAATGTTCATGAGACCGATGACATTGAGCGCCTTGGCGAGCTTGCGCGTCTGAGCGCGCAGCTCGTCCTGGACCTCCTTGCTCAGGCCATTCGGCGGCAACGAGCATCCCGAGTCGCCCGAGTGCACGCCGGCCTGCTCGATGTGCTCCATGATGCCGCCGATAAGCACGTCTTCCCCGTCGCACACCGCGTCGACGTCGACCTCGGTGGCGAGGTCGAGGAAGCGGTCGAGCAGGACCGGGCTGTCGTTCGACACCTTCACGGCGTCGGTCATGTACTGGCGCAGATCGTCTTCGTTGAACACCACTTCCATGGCGCGCCCGCCGAGCACGTAGCTCGGTCGCACGACCAGCGGGAAGCCCACCTCGCGGGCCATGATCACGGCCTGCTCCTCGGTGCGTGCCGTCGCGTTCGCGGGCTGCTTCAGCTTCAAGGCCGCGACCAGCTTCTGGAAGCGTTCCCGATCTTCGGCGACGTCGATGCTGTCCGGGCTGGTGCCGATGATCGGGGCACCCGCCGCCGCGAGCGCGCGCGACAGCTTCAGCGGGGTCTGCCCGCCGTACTGCACGATCACCCCTTCGGGCTTCTCCTTCTCGATCACCTCCATCACGTCCTCGAAAGTGAGCGGCTCGAAATACAGCCGATCGGAGGTGTCGTAGTCGGTGGAGACGGTCTCGGGATTGCAGTTGACCATGATGGTCTCGAAGCCGTCCTCGGACAGCGCCATGGCGGCGTGCACGCAACAGTAATCGAACTCGATGCCCTGGCCGATGCGGTTCGGGCCGCCGCCCAGGATCATGATCTTGCGCCGGGTGCTGGGACTGGCCTCGCACTCATCGTCGTAGCTCGAGTACATGTATGCGGTCGAAGTCGAGAACTCGGCGGCACACGTGTCGACCCGCTTGTACACCGGATGGAGGCCGAGCTTGCGCCGCCGTGCCCGCACCTCGTGCTCCTCGCGCGCCACCAGGCGCGCGATGCGCGCATCGGAGAAGCCCTTGCGCTTCAAGGAGCGCAGCCGCGCAAAATCGAGGCTGTCGAACCCCTGCTCGCGAAGCTTCCCCTCCTCGACGAGCAAGCCCTCGATCTGGGCGAGGAACCAGGGATCGATCTTGGTGGCCTCGAACACCTGCTCGAGCGACCAGCCGGCGCGAAATGCGTCGGCAACGTAGAGGATGCGCGCAGGTCCGGGCCAGCGCAGCTCGTAGGCGAGCTTGTCGGCCGCCTCGTCGCTCAACGGCAGCGTCACCTGTTCGTCGAACCCGTCGTAGCCGAGCTCCAGGCTCCGCAGGGCCTTCTGCATCGACTCCTGGAACGAGCGCCCGATCGCCATGGCCTCGCCCACCGACTTCATCTGTGTGGTGAGGCGCGTGTTCGCGCCGGGAAATTTCTCGAAAGTGAAGCGCGGGATCTTGGTCACCACGTAGTCGATGGTGGGCTCGAACGAGGCCGGCGTCGCGCCGCCGGTGATGTCGTTCTTGAGCTCATCGAGGGTGTAGCCGACGGCGAGCTTGGCGGCGATCTTGGCGATAGGAAATCCGGTCGCCTTCGAGGCGAGCGCGGAGGAGCGCGACACCCGCGGATTCATCTCGATGACGAGCACCCGCCCGTCCTCCGGGTTGACGGCGAACTGCACGTTCGAGCCGCCCGTGTCGACGCCGATCTTGCGCAGTACCGCGATGGAGGCATCGCGCAACCGCTGGTATTCGCGGTCGGTCAGGGTTTGCGCGGGAGCGACCGTAATCGAATCGCCGGTATGCACGCCCATCGGATCGATGTTCTCGATCGAGCAGACGATGATGCAGTTGTCATTGCGGTCGCGCACCACCTCCATCTCGTACTCTTTCCAGCCGAGCACGGACTCCTCGAGCAGCACCTCGTTGGTGGGCGAGGCATCGAGGCCGCGCGCGACAATGGCCTCGAACTCCTCGCGATTGTAGGCGATACCCCCGCCGCTGCCGCCGAGCGTGAACGAGGGCCGGATCACGGTGGGAAATCCAATCTCCGACTGCACCGCGAGCGCCTCCTCCATGCTGTGGGCGATGCGTGAGCGGGCGCACTCGAGGCCGATGTCGGCCATGGCGCGGCGGAACAGCTCCCGGTCCTCGGCCATGTCGATGGCGCGCTGCGAGGCGCCGATCATTTCCACGTTGAACTTCTCGAGCACGCCCTCGCGCACCAGGTCGAGCGCGGTGTTGAGCGCGGTCTGTCCGCCCATGGTGGGGAGCAGCGCGCTCGGCCGCTCCTTCTCGATGATGCGCTCGATGGTGCGCCAGTTGATGGGCTCGATGTAGATCGAGTCGGCGCTTTCCGGATCGGTCATGATGGTGGCCGGGTTCGAGTTCACCAGGATGACGCGATAGCCCTCTTCTTTCAGGGCCTTACATGCCTGAGCTCCAGAATAGTCGAACTCGCAGGCCTGGCCGATGATGATCGGTCCCGCGCCGATGATCAGGATGCTCTCGAGGTCTGTGCGCTTCGCCATCAGCTTTCCGCGGACTTCTGCTTGAGGACGCTGCGGCCGCGCGAGTTGGCCTGCGTGCGCTTCACCATCAGGTACATGAAATGCTCGAACAATAGGCGCAGGTCGTGTGGGCCGGGGCTCGCCTCCGGATGTCCCTGAAAGCTGAAAGCCGGCTTGTCGGTGCGCTCGATGCCCTGCAACGAGCCGTCGAAGAGCGACCGGTGCGTGGTCCGCAGCGTCGCCGGCAAAGTCGCCTCGTCGACCGCGAAGCCATGGTTCTGGCTCGAGATGAGCACGCGTCCCGAGTCGAGCTCTGCCACCGGGTGGTTCGCCCCGTGATGGCCGAATTTCATTTTCAGCGTCTTTGCGCCGCTCGCAAGGCCCAGCAGCTGATGGCCGAGACAAATGCCGAATACCGGGATATCGGTGGTCAAAAAGCGCGCGATCGCATTGATGGCGTAATCGCACGGCTCGGGATCGCCCGGACCGTTACTTAAGAAGATACCATCAGGATTCATTGCAAGTACTTGATCAGCCGATGTTTGTGCAGGCACTACCGTCATCCGACAACCGTGCTCCGCCAGGATGCGCAAGATGTTGCGCTTGATCCCGAAGTCATAGGCGACGACATGCAATCGGCTCTGCGGGCGCGGGGGTCGTGCCGTCGATTTCCAGATGATCCCCTCGTTCCACTGGTAGATGCGCTTGGTGGAGACGGCCTTCGCGAGGTCCATACCCTTCAATCCGGGGAATTTCTTCGCGGCGCGCACCGCCGCGTTCTCGTCGATTGCATCGCCGGTCATGATGCAGCCGGCCTGCGCGCCCTTCTCGCGCAGCAGGCGCGTGAGCTTGCGGGTGTCGATGTCGGCAATGGCGACCACTTTGCAGCGGGTGAGGAAGCTCTGCAGGGATTCGGTGGAGCGCCAGTTCGAATGCAGTTGCGGCAGGTCGCGGATGACCAGTCCCGCCGCGTAGACCGCGCCCGACTCGAGATCCTCGGGCGTGGTGCCGGTGTTGCCGATGTGCGGATAAGTGAGCGTGACGATCTGCCGGCAATACGAGGGGTCGGTGAGGATCTCCTGATAGCCCGTCATCGCCGTATTGAAAACTACTTCACCTGTCGTGTTGCCTCTTGCGCCTACTGAAACGCCACGGAACACGGTGCCATCTTCGAGAGCCAGCACTGCAGGTGTCGACACTTCCGGTTTCCTCTCTTCGCTCTTTATAAGAGCGCGTTCCGCAGATGTGCAAAGCGGGAGGCGCTCCTCAAGAACGTCCTCCCGCTTTAATGATTCGATCGAGGCTTTTCCGGGCGCGAATATTAGCGATGCGCGCGCCCAGTGTCCATGCAATTGTCGCGAAAGCGCCGCACATCAGAATCCCAGCACGTTTTGCATGCCGTAGAGCCCGGCCGGACGCCCCAGCAGCCAGGCGGCGGCAGCGAGCGCTCCGCGGGCGAACACCATACGGTCCTGTGCCCGGTGCGTGAGCTCCAAACGCTCGCCATCCGCGGCAAGCACCGCCGTGTGCTCGCCGACGACATCGCCGGTGCGCAGCGATGCGAAGCCGATGCTTCCCGGCACGCGCGCTCCCGTGTTGCCCTGCCGGTCGAACACTGCGAGCTGTTTGAGGTCCGCGCCGCGCGCGCGGGCGATGGCCTCGCCCCAGGCGAGCGCCGTGCCCGAGGGCGCATCGCGCTTCATTCGATGATGCACTTCGCTGATCTCCGCGTCGTAGCCGCCACCGAGGGCTCGGGCCGCGACTTCCAGGAGGTGAGTCATGACCGCGACGCCGATACTGGTGTTGGGTGCGATGAGCACCGGAATCGTGCGCGCCGCGGTCTCGAGCGTCCCGCGGGTGGCTGCGTCGAAGCCGGTGGCGCCGACGAGCAATGCGACCCTGCGTTCGAGACAAGCCTCGGCGTGCTCCGCGATGCCTTGCGGCAGGCTGAAGTCGACGGCCACGGCGGCGTCGCCGAGCGCGGCCCGGGGCTCGGCCGTAATGCGCACGCCCGTGGCCGGCCCGTCGAGCGCGGCGTCCTGCCCGAGGTGCTTGCTCGTGCCCGAAGCGAGGGCACCGCCGAGCTGCAAGGCGGACAGCGGCTCACGCAGGGCGCGCACCAGGCACTGCCCCATCCGACCCGTGACGCCGAACACCGCGACTTTAGGCATGAGACCGAGGCGTCCTCAGCCCGCGCCGGTAAAGAACTTCTTCACGCCCTCGAGAAAGGATTGCTCGCGGGGCTTGTGGCTGCCGGTCTGCAGCGAGACCTCGAACTTCTTCAGCAACTCCTTTTGCTCCGCGCTGAGCTTCACCGGCGTCTCCACCACCACGCGGCAGAACAGGTCCCCCGGCGGGCCGCCCCGCACGGGCTTGACACCTTTCTCGCGCATGCGGAACACCCGTCCGGACTGGGTTTCGCTCGGAATCTTGAGCACCACATCGCCCGACAGCGTCGGCACCTCGACCGAGCCGCCGAGCGCGGCGGTCGTGAAGCTCACCGGCACCTCGCAGGAGAGGTGGCTCCCTTCGCGCTCGAAGATCGCATGCTCGCGCACGCGGATCTCGACGTACAGGTCGCCGGTGGGACCGCCGTTGCGCCCTGCCTCACCCTCCCCGCTCAGGCGGATCCGATCGCCGCTGTCGACGCCCGGCGGCACGCTCACGGCGAGTGTTTTCTCCTGCCGCACGCGTCCCTGCCCGTAGCAGGTGTCGCAGGGATTGCCGATGATCTTGCCGCGGCCCTTGCAGCGCGGGCAGGGCTGCTGGATGGTGAATATGGATTGCTGCACGCGCACCTGGCCCTGTCCATGGCAGGTATCGCAGGTCTTCGGCGCCGAGCCCTTCGCCGCCCCCGTGCCATTGCAGGTCTTGCACTCCGACAGGGTGGGAATCTGAATTTCAGTCTCGGTGCCGAACACCGCCTGCTCGAGATCGATCTCGAGGTCGTAGCGCAAATCCGCGCCGCGGAAAACCTGGGAGCGGCTGCGCTGGCCGCCTGAGAAAATGTCGCCGAACATCTCGCCGAAAATGTCGCCGAAGGCCTCGCCCGCGGAGAATCCCCCGCCGCGGCCGCCCTCGAGACCGGCGTGGCCGAACTGATCGTAGACGGAGCGCTTGCGGGCATCCGTCAGCACCTCGTAGGCCTCCTTGCACTCCTTGAAGCGGTGCTCGGCGTCCGGATCGTCGGGATTGCGGTCGGGATGAAATTTCATGGCCAGGCGGCGATAGGCCTTCTTGATATCCGCCTCGCTGGCATTCCTCGGTAAGTCGAGAAGCTTGTAGAAATCCTGCTTGGCCATTCCTCACCTAAACGCCGCGCGCTATAGAGCGCCCGCACCCACTCGATCCCCATAAAAAGAACCGCCGGTCCGCATGCACCGACGGTTCACTCGCATTGACGAGCGCGCAGCTCTCAAGCCTTCTTGCGGTCGCTCTCCTTGACCTCTTCGAACTCGGCATCGAGCACATCGTCCTGCTTCCCGCCGGGCGCACTGCCGCCCTCCGAGCCGCCGGTCGAGCCCGCGCCGCCACCGGCCGCGGCCTGCTGCTGCTCGTACATCCGCTGCATGAGCGCGGTGGATGCCTGCTCGAGAGCCTGCGTCTTGTGCTCGATGTCGTCCTTGTCGTCTCCCGCCATCGCGGTCTTCACCGCGGCAATGGCATCGTTCGCCGCCTTCTTGTCCTGCTCGGAGACCTTCTCGCCCCCGTCAGTCAGCGCCTTCTCGACGGTGTGCACCGTCGCATCGGCCTTGTTACGCGCGGCCACGAGCTCGCGGAACTTCTTGTCCTCCTCGGCATGCGCCTCGGCGTCGGACACCATGCGCTTGATCTCCGCCTCGGACAATCCGCTCGAGGCCTTGATGACGATGCGCTGCTCCTTGCCGGTTTTCACGTCCTTCGCCGACACGTTCAGAATGCCGTTCGCGTCGATGTCGAAGGCGACCTCGATCTGCGGCAAGCCGCGCGGTGCGGGCGGGATGTCGGTCAAGTCGAAGCGGCCCAGCGACTTGTTGTCGGTCGCCCGGTCGCGCTCACCCTGCAGCACGTGAATGGTCACACCGGTCTGGTTGTCGTCAGCCGTCGAGAACGTCTGCGCCGCCTTGGTCGGGATGGTGGTGTTCTTCTCGATCACCTTGGTCATGATCCCGCCCAGCGTCTCGATGCCGAGCGACAGCGGTGTCACATCGAGCAGCAGCACGTCCTTGACGTCGCCGGACAGCACGCCGCCCTGAATGGCCGCGCCGACCGCAACCGCCTCGTCAGGATTCACGTCCTTGCGCGGCTCGCGACCGAACAGATCCTTCACCGCTTTTTGCACCAGCGGCATGCGGGTCTGACCGCCCACCAGGATCACCTCGCCCACGTCTTTCATGGACAAGCCGGCATCCTTGAGGGCGATGCGGCACGGTTCGATGGTCTTCTGCACCAGATCCTCGACCAGCGACTCGAGCTTCGCGCGGGTGAGCTTGATGTTCAGATGCTTCGGACCCGCCGCATCCGCCGTGATGTAGGGCAGATTGATCTCGGTCTGCTGGCTCGACGAGAGCTCGATCTTGGCCTTCTCTGACGCTTCCTTCAGACGCTGCATCGCAAGCGGATCCTTGCGCACGTCGATGCCGCTCTCCTTCTTGAACTCATCGGCCAAGTAATTGACGACGCGCAGGTCGAAGTCCTCGCCGCCGAGGAACGTATCGCCGTTGGTCGAGAGCACCTCGAACTGACGCTCGCCGTCCACTTCCGCGATCTCGATCACCGAGACGTCGAAGGTGCCGCCGCCCAAGTCGTACACGGCGATCTTGCGGTCGCCGCCTTCCTTGTCGAGACCATAGGCGAGTGCCGCCGCGGTCGGCTCGTTGATGATGCGCTTTACGTTCAATCCCGCGATGCGGCCGGCATCCTTGGTGGCCTGGCGCTGGGAATCATTGAAATAGGCGGGGACGGTGATCACCGCCTCCGTGACGGTCTCGCCGAGATAATCCTCGGCGGTCTTCTTCATTTTCATGAGGACGCGCGCGGATACCTCGGGCGGCGCCATTTTCTTGCCCTGCACCTCGACCCAGGCGTCGCCGTTGTCCGCCTTGACGATCTTGTAGGGCACCATCTTGATGTCTCGCTGCACCACCTCATCGGTGAATTTGCGTCCAATGAGACGCTTCACCGCCGCAAGCGTGTTCTGCGGGTTGGTCACGGCCTGGCGCTTGGCGGACTGCCCGACCAGGACCTCGCCGTCCTTGGTGAAGGCAACGATCGACGGCGTCGTACGATCGCCCTCGCTGTTCTCGATGACCTTGGGCTTGTTGCCTTCCATGATCGCGACGCAAGAATTGGTCGTGCCCAGATCGATGCCTATGATTTTCGCCATTTTTCTAACCCTCTAAAATAATTCCGAAGAATGACCCCCTACCTGGGGGGGATCTCGAGCAATTTCAATTGGTATCAGCGGCTGCCTTGCTGACGATCACACGCGCCGGCCGCAGCAGCCGGCCGTTCAGGGAATAGCCCTTCTGGATCACGGAAATCACGGTATTCGGGGGCACATCGCGGCTTTCCTGGGCCACCATGGCCTCATGCCAGTTCGGGTCGAAGGGTTGACCCGTCGGGTCGATGAGCTTGATGCCGGCCTTGTCGAAGGCGCGATTGAGCTCCTTCAGGGTGGCCTGGGCCCCCTCGAGGAGCGCCGTCGGGTTGCCGGCGCCTGAGCGCATGCCGGCCTCCAGGGCATCGCCCACGGGGAGCAGCTCCTGGGCAAACCGCTCGATGGCGTACTTGCGAGCCTGATCCACCTCGCGCTCGGCGCGCTTGCGGTAGTTGTCGAGCTCCGCCACCGCCCGCATGTAACTGTTCCAGTTCTCTTGGGCCTTGGATTGGGCCGCCGCCAGCGCCTCCGGGGTCTCGCCCGCTGAACCGTCGCCGCCCGGGGGGGGCCCGTCGCCCTGCTCGGTCCTCTGATTCATTTCGCTCACTGGCAACCCCTCAAAAGATGGCGGGTACCTCCCGCTCGAATGCGCAAACTTGGGGGCTACTTGCGGGCGTTCAAGGCCGAGCCGAGGAGTTTTGCGGTGACATCGACGATCGGGATCACGCGCTCATAGGCCATGCGCGTCGGGCCGATGACCCCGAGCACTCCGACCACCTGGTTGTCGAGCATGTAGGGGGCGGTAACCAGGCTGATGTCGTCGAGGATCTGATAGCCCGATTCGTGTCCGATGAAAATCTGGATTCCCTGGGCCCGCAGGCAATTGTCGAGGAGCCTCAGCATGTCGTGCTTCTCGTTGAAGGCCTCGAACAGCCGCCGTAGCCGGTCGACGTTCGAGAGCTCGGCGAATCCCATGAGATTGGTCTCGCCGGCGATGACGTATTCCACCCGTTCGTCGCCGGGCGTCTCGAAGACCTTCTGCGCCATTTGGATGGCGTCCTGCATGAGCTGGTTCATGGTCTGACGGGTTTCTTGCAGCTGTTTGAGGAGCGAGGCACGCACCTCGGGGAGCGAGCGCCCGGCGAAGGCCTCGTTCAGATAATTGGCGGCGCGCCGCAACTCCTCCGAGGAGTAGGCGCGCTCGAGCTGCACCACGCGGTTCTCGACTTCGCGATTGTTCATGACCATGATCGCGAGCGCGCGATTTTCCGACAAGCCGATGAATTCGATCTGCGAAAGCGCCACGTAGTGCGGATTCGGCAAGGTCACGAGCCCCGCCATCTGCGTTACGCTCGAGAGCATCTGCGAAACCGTCTGCACCAGAGCGCGGCCGTTCGAGGCATCGTTGCGCAGGCGCCGCTCGATATCGTCGACCTCCTCGCTCTGCAACGGCTTGAGCTTGAGCAAGCTATCGACAAACAGGCGATAGCCTTTGTCCGTCGGAATCCGCCCGGCGGAGGTATGGGGCGAGACGACGAAACCGAGCTCCTCGAGGTCCGCCATGACGTTGCGGATGGTCGCCGAGGACAGGCTCAACCCGGAGTCGCGGGACAGGGTACGCGAGCCGACGGGTTGGCCGTCGCGGATGTAGCTCTCGATCAGCGCCTTGAGCAAGAGCTGTGCGCGCTCGCTAAGTGCCTCCTCGGTACCTTCTGGCATACGCTCCATATAGCACGTTTGAAACTACCTAGCGCGCCTCGAGGGGTCAAGTCGGCGCAGAATCGGTCAAATCGGCGGCTTTTCGATCCGTGAAGCGTTGCGTCGAACATGCTACAAAGAGCCCCCATGACTGCCTTCACGTCGATCGCCCTCGTCGGCAACGCCAAGGACCTGCGCGTCGCCGAGTGCATGCTCAGCTTGATCGGCCATTTCCAGTCGCGCGGCCAGCGGGCGCTCGTCGATCCGGGGGTCAGCCTCGCGTTGCCGCGCGATGCCGTCGTGTCCTGCCCGGAGAGCGAGTTCGCCTCGCGCGCCGATCTCATCGTGGCCATCGGCGGAGACGGCACGCTTCTGTATGCGGCGCGCCTGGTCGCCGGCCGGCCGGTGCCTCTGCTCGGCATCAACCGCGGTCGTCTCGGATTCCTCACCGACGTGGGACCGGCCTCGATGCTCGAGGACGTCGAATCGGTGCTCGCAGGACGCTTCACCGAGGACCGGCGATCGCTCCTCTCGGCCCGCCTCGAGCAACGCGGCGCCGCTCCCGTGAGCGCGCTCGCCTTGAACGACGTCGTCCTCGCCAAAGTGGACACCGGCCGCACCCTCGACTTCGAGACCTCGATCAACGGGCGCTTCGTCAACTCCCACGGCGGCGATGGCATCGTCGTCGCCACCGCGACCGGCTCGACCGCCTACGCGCTCTCCTGCGGCGGTCCCATCGTCGAGCCCGATCTCGACGTGTGGGTACTCGCGCCCATCTCGCCGCACACGTTGAGCGACCGGCCGATCGTGGTGCGTGCCGACAGCACCGTGCAAATCCGCCTCTGCGAGCGACTCGGCGCGCGCGCGCAAGTCACCTGCGACGGCGTGAATTTGGGCGAGATGGAGCATGGCGATCAGCTGCTCATCGAGGGCGCCGATGCCACGATCACGCTGCTGCATCCCCCCGGCTACGATTATTACCGGCTGCTGCGCTCGAAGCTCCACTGGGGCCGCGGCGGCCAGCACAACGGCAACGGCGAGTGACCCGCGAGGTGAGGACGAGGGAAGGGCCATGCTGACTCACCTCAAATTGCGCGATCTCGTCATCGTCGATGAGGCGGAGCTCGAGTTCGGTCCCGGACTGAGCGCGCTCACGGGCGAGACCGGCGCCGGCAAGTCCATCGTGGTCGATGCGCTGCTGCTCATCGCGGGTGGCCGCGGCGCCGGCGACATCGTGCGTCAAGGCGCGGAGCGCGCCGAGGTGGCGGCCGGATTCTCCTCCCTCTCGGCCGGCGCCTTGCGCTGGCTCGAGGAACAATCGATCGAGCATGAGGGCGAGCTCATTCTGCGGCGCGTGCTCGGCGCCGACGGCCGCTCGCGCGCCTACGTGAACGGGCAGCTCGTGCCGCTGCAGTCGCTGCGTGAGCTCGCCGATCTGCTTATCGAGATCCACGGGCAGCAGGAGCACCAGCACCTGGTGAAGCGCAGCGCGCAGCGCGAGCTCCTCGATGCGCGTCTCAAGCCGGCGGGCACGGACGCCGTGGCCGATCTGTACGGTCGCTACCGCACCTGCCGCGCCGAATTCGAGTCGCTTCGCGCGGCCGCCGAGAACCGCGAGTCGCGGCTCGAGCTGCTGCGCTACCAGCTCGTCGAGCTGCAGGGCGAGGTCACCACGCCCGCCGATATCGAGGCGCTGTTCGCGGAACAGAAGCGCATCGCCGGCCGCGGCCGGCTCGCACAAGCGGCGAGCGGAGCGCTCAGCGCGGTGTACGACGAAGAGAGCGCGAGCGCGCACGATCTGCTCGGCAAGGCGGCGGGGACGCTGCGCACGGTGGCGGAGATGGATCCGCAGCTTCGGCCGGCGGCGCAACTGCTCGGCGAGGCTGCCATTCTGGTGCGCGAGGCCGCGGATTCGCTGCGGCACTATCTCGATGCACTCGACATGGACCCGGCGCGCCAGGAGGAGATCGAGCGCAAGGCCGCGGCGCTCGAGGCGCTTGCGCGCAAGCACCGCCAGAGCGTCGTGGAGCTGCCCGCGCAGCTCGCGCGGACCGAGGAGGAGATTCGCTCGCTCGAGGGCGCCGAGCAGAGCCTCGCCGAGTGCGAACGCACGCTGGCCGCACTCGAGCGCGACTATCGGGATGCGGCGCATCGTTTGACCGAGGCGCGCCGGCGCGCCGCCCTGGCCCTGGGCGAGGAGATCACCGCCCTCATGCAGTCGCTCGGCATGGCCGGCGGGCGCTTCGCGGTGAGCGTCGAGCCCGCCGAGGAGGAATTCAGCGCGCACGGCGGGGACAGCATCGAGTTTCTGGTGAGCGCCAATCCCGGGCAGCCGCTCAAGAGCCTCGCCAAGGTGGCCTCGGGCGGGGAGCTTTCGCGCATCAGCCTTGCCGTGCAAGTCGCCGCAGCGGCCGACACGGACGCGCTCTGCCGGGTATTCGACGAGGTGGACACGGGGATCGGCGGCGCGGTCGCGGAAATCGTCGGGCGGCAGCTGCGCTCGCTCGGCAGCCACGCTCAGGTTCTGTGCGTCACGCATCTCGCGCAAGTCGCCGCGCAGGCCCACGCACAGTTCCGCGTGACCAAGCTCACCGACGGCAAGGTCACGCGTACGGCGGTCAAGCCGCTCACGCCCGAGGAGCGCATCGATGAGATCGCCCGCATGTCGGGCGGCATCAACATCAGCGATCAGGCGCGCGCCCACGCCCGCGAGATGCTCGCCGCCGCAGGATCGGCGGCGCCGTCGAGCAGCGCCGGAAAGCGCGCCCGCGGCTCACGGCGCTAGGAAAGCGGATTGGGCGCCGGGCGCGGGCCGCGCCGCCGCGCGGCGGCTACTGCCTCGGGCGCTTCTGGTTCGGACAGTTCGGCTTGCGGCAGTGGCCGTAGAGAATGAGCGAGTGGTCGCTGATCTCGAACCCGAGGCGCTTCGCCACCGCCTGCTGGCGCTCCTCGATGCCGCCGTCCATGAACTCTTCCACCTTGCCGCAGTCCACGCATACGATGTGATCGTGATGGGCCCCGTGGTTGAGCTCGAACACCGCCATGCCGCCCTCGAAATGATGGCGGGTCACGAGACCGGCGGCCTCGAATTGAGTGAGCACGCGGTATACCGTGGCGAGGCCGATGTCCTCCTCGGAAACCAGCAGCTTCTTGTAGATGTCCTCCGCGCTCATGTGGCGCGCCGAGGCGTCGGCAAGGATGTCCAGGATTTTCAAGCGCGGCAGCGTCACCTTGAGACCTGCGTTGCGCAGATCGTTGCTCTCGGACGTGGACGGTGGCTTGAGTCGCTGCGGCATGCGGTGGCATCCGGTATGATGTCGTTTCGATTATCGACCATTTACGGGCGGCGCACCACTTCGATGAAAATTCTTCGTATCTCATTGCTCGCCGTCGGGCTCTTCCTGGCCGCGGGCTGCGTCTACCGCATCAACATCCAGCAGGGCAATTTTCTCGATCAAGCCGCGGTCGACACGGTCAAGGAGGGCATGACGCGCAGCCAAGTGCGCTATCTGCTCGGCACCCCCTTGGCTGCGGATCCCTTCAACAAGGAACGCTGGGACTACATTTATTATCTGAAGAAGGGCCGCACCCGCCACGTCGACTCGCGCCGCGTCACGGTTTATTTCGACGGCGACAAGGTGGCCCGTCTCGACAAGCCCTCGGCCGCGGTCGCCGCGCAACAGGATGCCTCGGCCGCCAAGATCAAAAACGGCCGGACTTACTGAACAGCTGGCCGCGCCGCGCTACGCGCTAGGATTTCCCCCTCTTCAGGGCACGGGCTTGCTGCACCCGCGCGCGCCGTGCGGCCTTGGGATCGAGGGCGAGCGGTCGATAGATCTCCACGCGATCTCCCGGATAGAGCGGCTGCTCGCGGCGCGCGGGCACGCCGAATACTCCGATCGGCGCGCCTTCGAGGTCGACATCCACGAAGGCCGGATCCGCGCCCGCGGCGCGCAGCGCATCGCCGACCGTCGCCGTGGCGGGCAACTCATAGGTCCGTTGGATGGCGCCTTGCGGCCGCGCGTAGGCCACCTCGATACGCACGCGCGACCCTAGCCGCCGCGCGGCGCGGTGCCGTACACCTCGCGTGCCCGCACGACGAAGGAATCGACGATTTTGTCGCACACCGACTCGAACAGGGGATTGAGCGCGACCCCCAACAGGCGGTTCTTGAACTCGAACTCGACGTGAAATCCGACACGCGAGCCTTGCTCGCCGATCGGCTCGAAGCGCCAGCGGCCGATGAGCCGCGTAAAGGGCCCTCGCACCAGCTCCATCAGAATTTCCGCCGGCGGCGAAAGAGTGTTGCGCGTGGTGAACTCCAAGCGCACTCCGCCGCGCACGATCTCAAGCGCCGCGACGCGCTCGTTCGCGGCGGAACTCTCGAGCCGCGCCGCAACGCATCCCGCCAAGAATTCAGGATAGCGCGGCACATCGTCGACCAGCGCGAACATTTGCGCAGGCGTTGCAGTGACGATGGCGCTACGATCGATGACCTTCAAATGGGCGACTCCGCCGCAACCTCGCGCGGCAAGGCGGAATTCTCGCACACCGCACGGTAGACTCGCGGCATGGCAAAAACCGCCGATGCTGCCCCGCCCCCGATCGCCGTCAACCGCAAGGCGCGCTTTGATTATTTCATCGAGGAGCGCTTCGAGGCCGGTCTTTCGCTGCTTGGCTGGGAGGTGAAGAGCATGCGCGCGGGCAAAGCACAGATCGCCGAGGCCTACGTGTATTTGAAGAACGGCGAGGCGTTCCTCTATGGGTGCCACATCGCACCCTTGAATTCGGCCTCGACCCACGTCGACACCGACCCCACCCGCACACGCAAGCTGCTGTTGAACCGCCGGCAGCTCGATCATCTGCTGGGCGCCGTCGAGCGCCGCGGGTATACCCTCGTCCCCCTGCAGCTTTACTGGAAGGCGGGGCGCGCCAAGCTCGAGCTTGGGCTTGCCAAGGGCAAGAAACAGCACGATAAGCGCGCCACGGACAAGGATCGCGATTGGCAGCGCGACAAGAGCCGAATCATGAAGGCGAACCGGCGCTGACGGCCCCAAAAGGGGTATACTCAGGCTTCACTTGGGGCCGACCGGTTTCGACATGGGTTGCGAAACTTCAGGTGCGTACCGAGGTGCTAGTTCCTCGTAAAACTGCTTGCAAACTATAGTTGCCAACGAAGACAACTACGCTCTAGCCGCCTAATCGCGGCTGAACCTCGACCGGCTCGTGCTGATGCGAACGTTCGAGGGTAGCGCTCATCAGCTAGCGGAATACACGTACCTGGGGTGTATCCCGCGAATCGTTACTGGGTTGGCCGCACGCTTTCCCTGCCCGTCGGGTAGCGAGCGGCGAGAACAATAGACTGTGGCTACGTACGTAGATCTTGAGGCGTAGGACTTGTGGACGGGGGTTCGATTCCCCCCGGCTCCACCATTTTGCAGGATTCCAGGGTGCGCGAGCGCAGGGAGACGGCGCCGCCGCACTCTGGAAAAGCTCCGCCTGTTGCTCTATGTTGATCCGGGTGCGGGCGCGAGCGCGAGCCTCGATCGGCCCACCAGGAGCAACATGGCCGGGCGCGACCGACATTTGAGCGTGCTGCTCGTGGACGACCACGCGGTCGTGCGCGAGGGCTACCGCCGGCTGCTCGAGCGGCATGGCGACATCGAGGTCGTGGGCGAAGCCGAGGATGCGGCCGGCGCGCACGCCTTGTTCTGCCGTTTGCAGCCGCGGATCGTGGTGATGGACATCACCTTGCCCGGCGCCACGGGCATCGAGGCCATGCGGCGCATCCTCGCCCATGACGCGGACGCGCGGGTGCTGATCTTCAGCATGCACGAGGAAGCGATCTTCGCCTCGCACGCCCTGCAGGCAGGCGCCTTCGGCTATCTCACCAAGGCGAGCGCGCCCGACGCGCTCGTGGCAGCGGTGCACTCGATTGCGGCCGGCAAGAAATACGTGAGCGCGGACATCGCGCAGAAACTCGCGCTGCGCGAGTTCGAGGCACGCGGGACGGGCGAGCTCACCGAGCGCGAATTCGAAGTGCTACAGTTGCTCACGCAGGGCCGTTCGATCAAGGACATCGCCGAATCGATGGGTCTCAACCCGAAGACCGTCGCCAATCATCAGTCCACGATCAAGGCAAAGCTCGGCGCGGAGACCGCGATCGATCTATTGAAGAAAACGCAGCAACTCGTCGGGTTGAAGGCAGGGGATGCATGAGCTCGATCGATCCTATTCGGCCTACCCGCCCGCGCCGCGGACGCGGAGCGCGTTACCTTCTCATCTTCTTGATCCTGCTGTTCGCGGGCACCTCACTCTGGACTTGGGTCGCGCTGCAATGGGCCTACTCGGACGGCACGCGCTCAGGCGTGCTGCAGAAATTCTCGCGCCGGGGTTGGCTCTGCAAGACCCAGGAGGGCGAGCTCGCGCTGTACTACGGCGGCGTCGCCCCCCAGACCTGGAGCTTCAGCGTCCGTGACCCGAGCATCGCCGCACAGATCGAGAAGGCCGTCGGGTCCCGCGTGCAGGTGCATTACACCGAGCATCCCGGCGTGCCGTCGACGTGCTTTGCCGACACGCGCTACTTTGTGGACCGCGTGACGGTGACGGACCCGTTGCCGGCGTTGACCGCACCGGTCCCCGCCGTCGGGGCCCCGGCGCCTGCGCCGCCGGTTACACCGCCTGCGGCAGCGCCCGCCGCGACTCCGCCCGCGCCGCCCACGCAGCCGCCACCGCCGCCTGCGAGCTCGACCTCGCCGCAGTCTTGAGCGTTAGGATGCCCTTCGCGTCTGCGTCACTTGCTCGGTGATCGTCAACGCGACGTTGAGCGCCTTGAGTCCGTCCTCACCGCTCACGGCCGGCGCGCGGGCGCCGCACGCAGCCTCGAGGAATGACTCGATCTCCGCCTTGAGCGCGTCGCCCTGCTCATAGGTGGTCTCCTTGATATCGACCGGCGGCACGCCGTCTGCGCCCATCTCGCCGCTCTTGCGGATCACCGTGAGCACTTTTTGCTGCAGGTCCACCGATACGTACGCGTCGTCCTGGAAAAGCCGCAGCCGCCGCTCGGCTTTCAGGCTCACGCGGCTGGCGGTGGCGTTGGCGACGCAGCCATTGGCAAACCGCAAGCGGGCATTGGCAATGTCCACTTCCTGGGAAAAAACCCGGGTGCCGATGGCATCGATGGCCGTGACGGGCGAGCCGACGATGCTCAAGATCAGATCGATGTCATGGATCATGAGGTCGAGCACCACATTCACATCGGTGCCGCGGTGCTTGAAAGGGGCGAGCCGCGCGGACTCGAGAAAACGCGGCACGGTCAAAATAGGCTGCAGGGCCTGTACGGCGGCGTTGAAGCGCTCCAGGTGGCCGACTTGCAGCACGCGCTGCGCGCTGCGCGCCGCCTCGATGAGTCTCTCGCCCTCCGCGACGGTGGCGGTCATGGGTTTTTCGACGAGCACGTGCGCGCCGGCTTCGAGAAAATCCCGGGCGATGGCGTAATGCTGCGGCGTCGGCGTGACGATGCTCACGGCATCGACGCGACCCAGCAGCTCGCGGTAGTCGGCGTGCGCCGGAACGCCGAGCTCGGCCGCCACGGCCTGCCGCGCCTCGAGTGAAGGATCGGCAACGCCGACGAGCTCCGAGTTCGTCGCCTGACGGTATTTCTGTGCGTGAAATCGGCCGAGATAGCCGACGCCGACGACGGCGGTGCGCATTATCGCGAGGACACCCGGCGCAGCTTGCTGCGTGCGCGATAATCCTGCCGCAATTGCAGAATGATGCCGCCGATGACGGCGCAAGCAGCACCCGCGAACATGGACAGGCCGCGCCACACGGTCCAATAGCCGACCGCCAGTGACCAGGCGGTTGCACCGAGACCGAGAAGCGCCCCAGCCGCGATCAGGATCCAGGGCCTTGCCTCGTACAGCGTCTGTGGAGTCCAAGGGCGCATGCAACTAGTGTACGCCCCCGGGCGAGCATGCAGCCATTTCGTTAGAATGACGCAGTATGCGTTTTGCACATATTCTGAAAGGCGGTGGCCGCGCCGGCGCTTGGTCGCGCGAGCTTCTGCTCACCGTGATCGCGCTGATCCTGGGCTTTGGGCTCATGCCCGTCCTCATCTTCTTCGCCGGCTCTGCAAGCCTCGGGCGCTACGAGGGGGCGAGCCTCGGCCGGTTGTTCTCGAGTGTCTACGAGGGGTTCCGTGCGGGCTCCCCCGCCTCCTGGGTGGTGCTCCTGGGCCCCTACGGCCTGTGGCTCGCCTTCCGCGCCCTGAGGCTGTGGTGGCGGGCGGGCAGCTGAGCCTGCGCAGAGTGAGTCACGCCGCGGCACTCCACATTCTAGTGCATTCCCTTACTCGGCCCCCTTAAGTTACCTGAGCCGCGGACGCTAACCCGGTATCGGCGAACAGCCCTTCTGCGCCGTCGGAGTGCCCGTTGAATCCGGAGATTGAAGCCCATCTTCGCTCGCTGGTGAGCTTTCCCTCGCCCCCCGGCGTGGCGAGCCACATCATCGAGCTCGCGCGCGATCCGGAGATCGAGATGGGCAAAGTCGCGAAGGTGCTGAGCCTCGACTCGGCGCTTTCCTCCAAGGTGTTGCGCATCGCCAATTCGCCGCTCTACGCGCAGCGGCGCAAGAGCGAGAATCTGCGCCAGGCCCTGGTGGTGCTCGGCCTGAACGCGACTCTGACCCTGGCGCTGAGCTTCTCGCTGGTGAAGACGTTGCGCACCGGCAAGGTCAACGGCATCGATTACCCGCTCTATTGGCGCCGCGCCCTGGTCGCCGCAACCGCCGCGCGGGCGCTCGCCGATGCCCTGCGCCAGCCCATGGCGGAGGAAATATTCCTCGCCGCGCTGCTGCAGGATGTCGGCATTCTCGCGCTCGATCAGGCGCTGCCTGATCTGTATCGCGGCGCGGACTTGGACCAGCGCGACCATCGGAGTCTGACCGAGATCGAGAAGCGCCGACTGAACGCCGATCATGCCGAGATCGGCGCGTGGCTCATGGAGAGTTGGAACTTGCCGCCGCGCCTGTTTCGCGCCATCAGTCACAGCCACCGCGTGGATCTGTCGGTGACCAACGATGCCGCTCTCATCTTCCAGCGCTGCGTCGCGCAGTCCGGTCCCATCGCCGATTTGTTCCTGCGCGAGCCGCAGCAGCGGCCCTTCGCGGAAGTGGGCCTCGCCGTCGAGCGCAGCCTCGGGCTCGATAAGATCGCCTTCGGGCAGGTGCTCGCGACCATCGGATCGGTGCTGCCCGAGACCGAGGCGCTGTTCGAAATGGACCTCTTGTCGCAGCAGCACCCCGAGCTGATTCTCGAGCAGGCGCGCGAGGCGCTGATGCTGCGCAATTTGATCGCCTTGAAAGAGATCAACACGCTGCGCGCGGTGGCCGAGAGCTCGACCTCGCGCACGCTCGAGCTCGAGGAGGAAACGCGCCGCGACGCCATGACGGGCGTCTACAACCGCGCCTATCTCGATCAGGTGCTTGCGCGCGAGTTCGATCATTCCACGCGCCACAAGTGGCCGCTGAGCCTCGCGTTTGCGGATCTGGACAACTTCAAGAGCATCAACGACCGCTTCGGCCACCAGGCGGGAGACCGGATCCTGCAGGCGACCGCGCGGATTCTGCGCGGCAATACCCGCGAGACCGATTTGATCGCGCGCTACGGCGGGGAGGAATTCGTCGTGGTGCTGCCGGCCACCGACGCCGAGACCGCGCACGGCATCTGCGAGCGCATCGTCGCAGCATTTCAAAGCACCGGGCATCCCATCGGCGCCGAGCACGCCCGCGTCACCATCTCGATCGGCTGCGCGACGCACGGCGCGCAGGTCAGCTTTCCGAACGTCACGGAGTTCGTCAAGGCCGCCGATCAGGCGCTCTACACCGCAAAGCTGCGCGGCCGCAACCAATCGGTGCCCTTCGATCGGCAGCTGCCGAGCGTGCTCGCCAGCCGACCCGCACGTACACGCGCTTGACGCGCCCTGCGGGCACGCGGCGCTTTACTTAACCACCGCGTGTCTTACTTAAAACGCCCTTCGGCGTGACGCGCGTCACGATTCTGCGATCCCGATCATCCGTACACTGTCGCCGTTTGGGAACATATACCCAACCGCAGCGTCCGACGAGGCGACTGCGTCTAGGGGCGAAGAGGAACGATTATGATGAGCACGAAAAAACCGCACGAGGCGCCGAAGCACGGCCCCGGGACGCGGGAGCTGCGCGCGGCGCAGGATGAGAAACCGGCGGCGCCGGAGATCGACGCGGCGGCGCCGAATCCGCGCGATGCAGGCGGCGGCTTCGACCCGTACAACTCCTCGGGTGGTTTCGATCGCAGAAAAAACTGGGAACGCATCGGCAAGCGCTGACGGCGCGCGGCGCCGCGCAGGCTAGTCGCCGCTCGCGGCGCGGCTGTGGTCCGCGCTGAACTCACTGTCCGGATACCAACGCGGGAATCGCCGGGTGGCGGCAAGGCGATCGCCGAGCTGCCGGTAAAGCGCCAAATCCTCGATCGCGCCGGCAATGTCCCAATCGTCGGAGTACTTGTCGCCCGCTTGGCGGTAGCGCTGCGCCATGTACTCGTCCCATTGCGTCATCCCATATTGCGGTCCCCGCGCCGCATCGTCGATGCCCGCTTTCACGTACAGCGCCGGCACACCGTGACGGGCGAAGTTGATGTCGTCCGACGAATAGAAGAGGCCCTGCTCGGGATGCGGCTCCGGACGAACCTCCCGTCCCTGCAGCAGCGCCGAGGAGCGCACCGACTCCTCGAGCTCGGAGTTGCCGCTGCCGAGGATCACGACATCGCGCGTGCGCCCGCCGACGCGCAGGGCATCGAGGTCGATTGCGCCCGCCGTCTGATCGAGGGGAATGACCGGATTCTCGACGTAGTAACGCGAGCCGAGAAGGTCCGGCTCGCCGGCCGTGAAGGCGACGAATGCGATGGATCGATCGGGCGCCGGACGCGTATGCGCGAACGACTGCGCCAGCATCAGCAACCCGGCGACCCCGCTCGCATCCTCCACGGCGCCGCTCAAAACGGCGCCGCTCGGATCGCGTCCGAGACCGTCCCAGTGCGCGCAGTAAACCACGTACTCGTGCCGGTGACCGCTCCCGGGCACCACCGCGATGACATTCGGGGAATCGAAGCGGCGCACCTCGGTGTGCAATTCCCCGCTCACTTTGAGGCCCATGCTCAACGCCTTGAAGCCGGGCCGAGCCGCCGCGACGACGAGCGCCGAGTAATCGAGCGTTGCTTGCGAGAACAGCGCGCGGCCCGCCGCGCCCGTGAGCCAGCCCTCGATCGCCGGGCGGTCCGGCTGTGCCGCGCTCGAGGCGAGCTCGAGGTGCCCGCCCAACCAGGTATTACGCACCGCGTTCCAGACGAAACCGAGCGTTCCCGGATCGTGAATCAGCAGCACGCCGGCTGCGCCGTGGCGCTCGGCTTCTTCGATCTTGTAGGACCAGCGCCCGTAGGCGCTCAGCGCGAGGCCCTTGAAAACCCCGGGATTGCGGCTGCCGTAGCCCGGATCGCCGAGCAATACCAGCACCGTCTTGCCGTGTACATCGACGCCCGCATAGTCGTCCCAATGGTATTCGCGCGCCACGATGCCGTAGCCGACGAACACGAGCTCGCTCTGGGCGAGCGCCGCGGTCGGTGTGGTGCGCGGCGTCCAAAGGACCATGTCCGTGCCTTGACGCAGCGGCAGAAGAGCGCCCCGACCTCCGGCAATGGAGAGCGTCGCATCCGCCCCGGCGCGGATCTCGACCAGAGGCACCTGTTGGACATAATTGTCGCCGTTGCCGGGCTTCAGACCGAACTTGCGAAACTGCGCGGTCAGATAATCGACCGTCTTCTGCCCACCGGGCGTCCCGGGCCGGCGGCCCTCGAGATCATCCGCGGTGAGCGCACGCAAGTTTGCGCGAAACCGCATTTCCTCGAAATCGAGCGGCGGACCTTGACGCGGGGCATGCGGTGCGCAGCCCACGAACGTTGCGGCGAGGCAACCGGCGCAAAAGGCCCAAAGCAGCCGATATCGCATGGAGTCGTTGTTCCTTGGAGCGTCGGGAGGGCCGGGCATCGATCAGGCGCGGTGCGGCCAATACCACAGGGTGATCCCGGCAAGCACCCCCAGAGTGGCCGCATGCGCCCAACCGCGCCACGGACGGCCTTTCGCCTGGCCAAGGAAACTACCGGCACTGGCGGCGGTCAGAGCACCGAACGCCAACAAGCTCAGCACGAGCCGCGGCAATTCGCGCCACAGATCCGGGTGTCTCCCGGCCAGCACACAGAACACGATCAGGACCGCCCCCAGGCCGAACGTGATCGAGGCGGCCGAGCCCAGCACGATACCGATCAAAACCGTGAACGGACGCATCTCTTCACGCTCGTATACACTTGGCTTGCGGCATAGGCTCGTCTAGCCTTGAGGAATCGGGGCGGTTATTTTACAGGAGAACGGCAGCTGATGACGGTCGTAAAGCATCCCGAGACCCAGACAGCCAAGCATCGGTGGCTCTCCGCCATCGTCGTTTGCGCGAGCGCGGTCGGACTCGCCGCATTGCTCGGCGCCGCCATGACGCCACCGGTGACCCCCGCCGCCGCTACGGCGGGCGCGGTGCTCGAGCCCACGGAGCAGGAAAACTACGTCGCGCGCCGCGTGAGCGACATCATCGCCCGCGAGCACTACCGGCGCGCGCCGCTCGATGACCATCTCTCGAGCTTGATCCTCGACCGCTACCTCGACGCCGTCGACAGCGGCCGCAGCTATTTCTACGCAAGCGACATCGCGGAGTTCGAGAAGTACCGCTATGAGCTCGACGACGCCATCAAGGCTGGGGACGTGGAGCCGGCATTCGTGATCTTCCGCCGCTTTCAGCAACGCAGCCGCGAGCGCATGAACTACGCCATCGAGCTGCTGCAGAAGAAACCGGACTTCGACGTCGAGGAATCCTTCAACTTCGACCGTGAGAAAGAGCCGTGGCCTGCGAATGCCGCGGAGATGAACGAGCTGTGGCGCAAGCGCGTGAAGAACGACGCCCTGTCGCTCATCATCACGGGCAAGCAGTGGCCCGAGGTCGCGGACATGCTGCGCAAGCGCTACGAGCACGTCGCGAAGCGCATGGATCAGAGCAAGCCCGAGGATGTGTTCGAGGCGTTCATGAACGCGTTCGTGCTGTCGCTCGATCCCCATTCGAATTATTTCTCGGCGCGCAACTCCGAGGAATACAACATCCAGATGAGCCTCTCGTACGAGGGTATCGGCGCCTCGCTCACGCTGACCGACGACTATGTCACGGTCATCGACGTGATCGCGGGCGGCCCGGCCGCGGCGAGCGGCAAGCTCGCGGCGAATGATCGCATCACCGCGGTCGGCGAGGGCACGAGCGGCGAGCTCGTCGATGTGATCGGCTGGCGCCTCGACGACGTGGTGCAGAAAATCCGCGGACCGGGCGGCACCGTGGTGCGCTTGCAGCTCCTGCCGGGCGGCGCGGCGCCGGGAACGGCGCAGAAAGTCGTCGAATTCACCCGCAATCGGGTCTCTCTCGAGGCGCAAGCCTCGCACAAGGCGATGCGCACCGTGACCCGCAATGGGCGCGAGGTGAAGATCGGCATCATCACCGTGCCGAGCTTCTATCAGGACTACGATGCGAGCCGCGCCGGGGCGAAGGACTTCCGCTCGACGACGCGCGACGTGCAGCGCCTCATCGGAGAGCTGCGCAAGGACGGCGCCGAGGCCCTCATCATGGACTTGCGCGCGAACGGCGGCGGCTACCTCCCGGAGGCCGAATCTCTGACTGGACTGTTCATCGACCGCGGGCCGGTGGTGCAGCTGCGTGACACCACCGGACGCATCGAAGTGGACGACGATCCGGATCCGTCCATCTTCTACAGCGGCCCGTTGATCGTGCTGGTCGACCGCTTCAGCGCTTCCGCCTCCGAGATCTTCGCGGGCGCGATCCAGGATTACGGACGCGGTCTCATCATCGGCCAACAAACGTACGGCAAGGGCACGGTGCAGAACGCGCATCCGCTCAACTACACCATCTTCGGGCGCAAGCCCGAGCTTGGACAGCTCAACGTCACCATCGGCAAGTACTACCGGGTCACGGGCGAGAGCACTCAGGATCGCGGTGTCACGCCCGACATCTCGATTCCCTCGCTCATCGATGCGAACGAGGTGGGCGAGAGCACGCGCGACCGCGCGCTGCCCTGGGACCACATCGAGCCGGCGACCTTCAAGACGGAGGGCGATCTCAAGGCGACCGCCTCGATGCTGCAGAAACTGCACGACGACCGCACGGCCGACAGCGCCGACTTCCGCTATTTGCGCGAGGACATTACCGCGCTCGACTCGGTCCGCAATCAGAAGAGCCTATCGCTCAATCTGAAGACGCGCGAGACCGAGCGCAAGCAACTCGACGCGAGCCGCCTCGAGCGCGAGAACGCTCTGCGCGCGGCCCATGGTCAACCGCCGCTCAAGACGCTCGAGGAGATCAAGGACGACCCCGCGGCGGGGATCATCCTCGACGAGGCCACGCAGATCGCCGGAGATTTCGCCGCGGCCTCTGTGCACAAAGTGGGCCCGACGCAGGCGCGGCGCACCGAGGCCCATAACGAGCTGCATTGACGGGGCTCGCCCGCCCGGGCGGCGGGCAGCCTTTCAGCGCAGCAGCAGGTTGAACAGGTCCCAGTAGTCCTCGGCGAGGACGTTCCATTGGTTCTGAGAGCCGGCGCTCGCGGCCGACAGCGAATCGGCCGTGGGCACTGTGTCGGCTAGATTGCGATATTCGCTGGTCGCGCGCAGCCGCTCGAGTTTTCCCTTCACCGCTGCGGTGATTTGCCGGTGGTTGGCGATCACCGCCTGGGCCTTCTGCACGCGCTGCATATAATCCTCGCATTCGGCGCGCGAGCCGAAGGTCATCTCGTGCACCCGGCGCGCGACCGCCTCCTTCGCGCGCGCCGCCAGTCCGAACTCATCCACATGATCGCAAAGCGACTCGGCGTAGCTGATGATGGCGAGATTGATGTTGCGCCGTGCACCCAAGGAGATGCCGGCGAACTCGGGGGCAGCCTCGGCCAGGATCGCGCTCTTCTCCGCGTGCAGCTCGCCGACCGCGGAGTCGGCGACCACCACACCCTGACGGAGCGATTCGAGCGCGCGCTGCTGGCGGCGGCGGCGGAAGTAGTGCCAGAAGGCGGTGAGCCGCGACAGCTCGGCCTGAGCGGCCGCGAGACTCTCACGATGGGCGTCGGCCTCGGCCGCCGCCGCTTGCAACCTCTCGTCGACGTCGGTGAGGCGCATGTTGCGGGTGGCCTCACATTCGGCCGCATGACGCGCCGTCTCGCGCGCCTCTTGCTGGCGGGTGAGATCGGTCGCGAATTTGGCGAGCTGCTGGTGGCAGGTCTTCCACAGTCCGCGCAGCTGGAAGAAGACGAGCGCACCGAAGCCGGTGGCGGGGTCCGCGAGCAGGTCGCCGAGCGCATCGAGCTGCTCCTGAACGCGCAGCGTCGCTCCCTCTTGCTGCTTCAGTCGATCGCGCAGGATATGAAACTCGTCCTTGAGATCGGCGTATGCCTTTTTCAGGCCCGCGCGATTCTGGAACAGCTGCATGAGGCGCTCTTCTTCCGCGCTCACGCCGCCGCTCTCCGACCCTCCCTTGAGAAAGCTGAGCTTGTCGATCAAATGTCCCGCCTCGAGCCGATGGATCAGTCGCGGGACACCAGGGGGAATCTACCCACTAGAAGTGATGGCCTCGCTCGGCGCAGTATTCCAGCCATTTATTTAACAGCATGTTACGGCTCCAGCGCTGATCCAGTTCACGCTTGAGTCCGGACTCGAGGCGGACGAGCTCGGGATGGCGCTTGAAGCCGTAGAAGCTGCGCACTTCGGCCAGCCGCGCATCGTGATACACGCACACTTCCAGGTCGGGATCGCGTACCCATTCCCCCTCGAATTCGAACTCGTAGGTGAGGCGGAACACACTCGTGTAGGGACAAGACTCGATCGGCGTGAGAAAGAGATCACAGTCCGAGCCGACGCGTGATACCACGCGCGATACGATCGAACGCAGGTCTCGCACCAGCCATCCCAGACGCACGAAATTGCTCTCGTACAGCGTCATGAGGCCCACGAAGCTCCCGGGCTGGGCCCGCCAGGATGTTTGGCACCACTGATCGGCGATCATGGCGCGACTATACCATGCAGGTATCTCGTGTCAGGGCCGCAATCGGCGCTCGATGCCCGTGCGGTCGAGAATTCTGCTCGAAATTTCCTCGATTGAGACTTCGGTCGCATCGAGAAATGGGATGCCGTGACGCTCGAACAAGGACTCCGCCGCGCGCACTTCGAACGCGACTTGGCGCGGTGATGCGTAGCGGCTGTCGGGTCGTCGCTCGTTGCGGATTTGCTGCAGCCGATCGGGCTTGATCGTCAGGCCGAAAAGCTTGCGCGCGTGCAGGTCGAGTCCGCGCGGGAGCTTGCGCGACTCGAGATCGTCCTCGGTCAGGGGAAAATTCGCCGCGAAAATTCCATACTGCATGGCCAGATACAAACACGTCGGTGTCTTGCCGGAGCGCGAGACGCCGATGAGGATCACGTCGGCACGCTCGTAATCGCGCAGCACGGAGCCATCGTCGTTGGCGAGCGCAAAATTGGTCGCGTCGATGCGCATCGCATAAGAATGTGTGTCGGCATTGCGGTGTGTCCGACTCATGGCATGGGAGGATTGCGTCTTGAGTTCGTTCTCGAGCGGTGCTAGGAAGGCGTCGAAAAAATCCAGAAAAAAGCCCGTGCTTCCGCGCACGATGTTGCGCACGTCTTCCTGCACGAGCGTACTGAAAACGATCGGCCGCACGCCCTCGTGTTTGCCCACCAGATCGATCTTCCGCACCGCCTCTATCGCCTTGTCAACCGTGGAGATAAATGGCACAGTCACCTGTCTGAATTCGATTCCGTCGAATTGAGTCATGAGGCTGTGGCCCATCGTTTCCGCGGTAATGCCCGTCTGGTCTGATACGAAAAACACTGTTCGTTTACTCACGGTAGTTCCATGTGTCGGCGGGCGTTTATCTGGGAAGTGTTTCACTTATTCCATGGCCGGACAAGAAGCGAGTAACCTGAGGCGATGAACCCGTACATCATTCCGTTTGAGAAGTTGCAGAGCAAGGACCTCGAGATCGTCGGCGGCAAGAACGCCTCGATCGGGGAGATGATCTCGACGCTGTCGAACCTGGGTGTTTCGGTGCCCGGGGGATTTGCGACGACCTCCCACGCCTACCGCGATTTTCTGGCGCAGGACGCACTCGGCGCGCGGATCGCGGACACGCTCGCGACGCTCGACGTCGACGACGTGGAGCGTCTCGCCATCGTCGGCAAGCAGATCCGCGGCTGGATGCTGGCGACACCCTTCCCGCGCCGTTTGAGCGAGGAAGTGCTGCAAGCGTGGCGCAAAATGGGGAGCGGCGCGGAGTTCGCCGTTGCGGTGCGCTCCTCGGCCACCGCGGAGGATTTGCCTGAGGCCTCTTTCGCGGGGCAGCAAGAGACCTTCCTCAACGTGCGTGGCGAGGAGCACCTGCTCTCGAGCATGCACGAGGTGTACGCGTCGCTGTTCAACGACCGGGCCATCGCCTACCGCGTGCACAACAACTTCGACCACAACGCCGTGGCACTTTCCGTGGGCGTGCAGCACATGGTGCGCAGCGACCTGGGCGCCGCCGGCGTGATGTTCACCCTCGACACGGACTCCGGCTTCCGCGACGTCGTGTTTTTGACCTCCTCCTACGGGCTCGGCGAGACCGTGGTGCAGGGCGCGGTGAATCCGGACGAGTTCTACGTCTACAAGCCGGCGCTGCGCGCCGGGCGGCGCGCGATCCTCCGCAAGAACCTCGGCCAGAAGGCCATCAAGATGATCTACGCCGAGCCCGGCACCCAGGAGCGCGTGCGTACGGTCGAGGTGCCCGCCGAGGATCGCCAGCGATTCTCCATCGACGAAGCGGACATCATGGAGCTCTCGAAGCAGGCGCTCATCATCGAGGAGCACTACGGCACGCCCATGGACATCGAGTGGGGCAAGGACGGCCAGACCGGCAAGATCTACATCTTGCAGGCGCGGCCCGAGACGGTGCAAAGCCGCGCGGGCCGAACCATCCAGCGCTTCACCTTGAAATCGCGCTCGACCTTGATCGTGAGCGGACGCAGCATCGGCCAGAAGATCGGTGCCGGCCACGCGCGCATCATCCGCGACGTGAAGGAAATGTCGCGGGTGCGGGCCGGCGACGTGCTGGTCGCGGACATGACCGACCCCGATTGGGAGCCGGTGATGAAGCGCGCCTCCGCCATCGTCACCAACCGCGGCGGGCGGACCTGTCACGCGGCCATCATCGCGCGCGAGCTCGGCATCCCGGCCGTGGTCGGCTGCGTGACCGCCACCCAGGCGATCCGCGAGAACCAGGCGGTGACCGTATCCTGCGCCGAGGGCGACACCGGCCACGTCTACGACGGCATGCTCGACTACGATCAGCGCAGCATCGAGCTGGATGCCCTGCCGCCCATTCCGGTGAAGATCGCCATGAACGTCGGCAATCCCGATCGCGCGTTCGAGTTCGCCGGCCTGCCCAACAACGGCGTGGGTCTCGCGCGGCTCGAATTCATCATCAACCGCATGATCGGCGTGCACCCGCGCGCCCTGCTCGAGTTCGACAAACAAAGCCCGGAGCTCAAGGAATCCATTTCCCAGCAAATCGCCGGCTATGCGGACCCGGTAACCTTCTATGTCGACAAGCTGGCCGAGGGTGTCGCGCAGATCGCGGCGGCCTTCGCGCCCGAGATGGTGATCGTGCGCCTGTCCGATTTCAAGTCGAACGAGTATGCGAACTTGATCGGCGGCAAAGCTTACGAGCCGCACGAGGAAAATCCGATGCTCGGGTTCCGCGGCGCCGCGCGCTACATCGACAAGGTGTTCCGTCCGTGCTTCGAGCTCGAGTGCCGCGCACTGAAGCGCGTGCGCGACGAGATGGGGCTCACCAACGTGCAGATCATGGTGCCCTTCGTGCGCACGCTCGCCGAGGCGAAAGCCGTCACGCAACTGCTGAGCGACAACGGCCTGAAGCGCGGCGAGAACGGCCTCATGCACATCATGATGTGCGAGCTGCCGACCAATGCCGTGCTCGCCGAGCGCTATCTCGAGTACTTCGACGGCATGTCCATCGGCTCGAACGACATGACCCAGCTCACGCTCGGGCTCGATCGCGATTCGGGCGTCATCGCGAAACTCTTCGACGAGCGCGACGATGCGGTCAAGGCGCTCATGAGCATGGCCATCAAGGCCTGCAAAGCGCAGGGCAAGTACGTCGGCATTTGCGGCCAGGGACCCTCCGACCATCCCGAGCTCGCGCGCTGGCTGGTCGAGCAAGGCATCGTCAGCCTGTCCCTCAATCCGGATACGGTGGTCGAGACCTGGATGTTCCTCGCCAACGAGGCCGCGGCAGAGCGCTGAAATCGGCGCTCTAAAGGCTCGCGGCACCCACGGGCCGCAGCAGGTGCTCGCGGTAATACTCGAGCTCGCGGATCGATTCGCGCACGTCGTCCTGCGCGAGGTGGGTCGCGTTCTTGTGAAATGCCGCGGCAATGTGCGGCGCCCAGCGCTGCGCGAGCTCCTTCAGCGTGCTCACGTCTAGATTGCGGTAATGAAAGAACCGCTCGAGCGTCGGCATGTAGCGCGCGAGGAAGCGCCGGTCCTGACAGATACTGTTGCCGCACATCGGCGAGCGGCGCGGCTCGACCCAGGCTTCGAGAAACTTGAGGGTCTGGCGCTCCGCAGCGGCGGCATCGACGCGGCTCGCGAGCACCCGTTCGGCGAGGCCGGAGCCGCCGTGCTGCTTGCGGTTCCAGTCGTCCATGGCGCCGAGCACGGCGGCGCTCTGATGCACCGCGATGACCGGGCCCTCGGCGAGCACGGTGAGGTGCTTGTCGGTTACGATCGTGGCGATTTCGATGATGAGATCGGTCTCGGGCGACAGGCCCGTCATCTCGAGGTCGATCCAAATAAGATTCTCGGGAGATTTCATTGCCGCATGGTAGCAGAGGCCCTCAAATGAGCGGCAGCAGCGGCACCGGCATCGTGCTGGCGAGCTACGGCCGCGGCGCGCTGGTGCAATCGGGCGCCGAGACCTTGAGCTGTGCCCTGCGGGGCCGCAAGCAGCGCGTCGTGTGCGGTGACCGGGTCCACTGGGTGAGCGGCGAAGCGGACGGCGGTCCGGCCATCGACGCGCTCGAGCCGCGCCGCAATCTGCTCGAGCGCATCGATGCCCGCGGGCGGCCCGAGCCGGTCGCGGCCAACTTGGACCGCGTGGCGATGGTCGTCGCCTGCGAGCCGCTCCCCGACTGGTTCGTCGTGGATCGCTACTGGGCGGGCGCACGGCTGAAAGATATCGAGGCGCTGTTGATCGTCAACAAGTCGGACTTGAGCAGCGACGATCTCGCGGTCGAGCTCGCCAACTATCGCATGCTCGGCCTGCCCTGCGTCGAGGCGTCGGCGCGCAACCGCGCTGGCCTTGCGGCGCTGCGCGCCGCGCTCGCGGACGGCGCAACGCTCCTCGTCGGCCAATCCGGCGTCGGCAAATCCTCACTCGTGAATCTGCTCGTGCCGGACGCGGCGGCGCAGACCGCCGAGCTCACGCGCGAGGTCGAAGGCCGCCACACCACGACCACGGCGCGCCGCTATCGCCTGCCGTCGGGGCCCGAATCGCAGTCCGCGGTGATCGATGCACCGGGGGTACGCGATTTCGCGCCGCCGGCGACGCTGGCGCGCGCCGCCGAACGCGGCTTCGTCGAGATTCACGAGCGCGCCGCCGATTGCCGCTTCAGCGATTGCCGGCATCTCGAGGAGCCGCAGTGTGCGGTACGCAATGCGGTGCTCGCCCATCAGATCTCGGCGCGGCGCTACGAGAGCTACCGCCGGCTCTACCGGCTGTACGAGAAGCTCGCCTAGGAAACGCGGGTGCGTCCGGCGAGCGCGTGCGCGAGTGTGCCGCCGTCCACGTACTCGAGCTCGCCACCGACCGGCACGCCGTGAGCGATGCGCGAGGCCTTGAGCCCGCGGCGCAGAGCGAGCTCGCCGAGATAATGCGCGGTGGCCTCGCCTTCCACGGTCGGATTGGTGGCGAGTATCACCTCGCGCACGTCGCCCTCCGTGAGCAGACCCTCGAACTCATCGAGCCCGAGCTCCCCCGGCCCGATGCCATCGAGCGGCGACAAATGACCCATGAGCACGAAGTAGCGTCCGCGAAAACCGCCGGATTGCTCGATCGCGACGACGTCGGCCGGCGACTCGACGACGCAGAGCTGCGCGACGTCGCGTTGCGGGGAGGCGCAAATCGCACACAGCTCGCTTTCCGTGAGCATGCGGCAGCGCTTGCAATGACCCACCGACGACAGCGCCTCGCTGAGCGACTGCGCGAGCGCGCGTCCACCATCGCGGTCGCGCTCGAGGAGATAGAAGGCCATGCGCTGCGCGGATTTGGGACCGACGCCGGGCAGGCAGCGCAGGGCATCGATCAGGCGCGCGAGCGTGGGCGTGTACTTCATCGGATTAGAACGGCAGCTTCATGCCCGGGGGAAGATTCATTCCCGACATGAGATCCGCGTATTTCTCTTTGCTGCGCTCCTCGATCTTGCGTGAGGCATCGTTGATGGCGGCGGCCACGAGGTCCTCGAGCATTTCCAGATCCTCCGCCACGAGCTTGGGCTCGATAGTGACTTTTTTCGCCTCGTGACGCCCGTTGAGCACGACCTTCACCATGCCCGCACCCGACTCGCCGGTCACCTCGAGATTCACGAGCTCCGCCTGCGCCTTCTGCATGTTCTCCTGCATCTGCTGCGCCTGGCGCATCAGATTGCCGATTCCACCTTTCATCATGATCTTGAGTCTCCTGTACTAGTTGGCCGGTTTCACCGAAGCGCTATCCACCGCGGCACCGAATCGCTCCTGCAATCCCTTGACGACCGGATCTGCCTCGAAGGCAGCGGCCGCGCGCTCGACCTTGTCCTGGTCCGCGAGCGCGCGCTGGCGGGCCGGCGTCGCGAGCTCGCTCTGCGAGACTTCGAAGATGAGCCGGATCGCACGCCCGAAATATTTGGTCAACGCTTGAACAAGCTTGTCCTCGATGGCGCGCGAGCGCCGCGCATCCACCCCCTCGTCGAGCCGCAATGTGAGCACGTCGCGCTCGAAGGAAGCCGGGACGCAATTGAGCGCGAACTGCCGCACCATGCCGCTGAGGCCCGCCCCGTCGACGATGCCCGGCCAGGCGGCGGCATCGATGTTCGCGGGCGCTGCGGGGGGCGCGGCGCCGCTCGGCGGTGCGGGCGCAATCGGGGTGACCGTCGCCTGCGGAGCGGCCCGTGCGGCCGGCGGCGTGGGCAGCGCGCGACCCGCAGCGGATCCAGCCGCGGCTCCGGTCCCCGGAGTCGTGGCGGTAGCCGGCGCGTCGGGACGGAAGGCCAGCATGCGCAGCAACGTCATCTCGAAGCCCAACCGCGGATCGGGCGCGAGCGATAGATCGCGGCGGCCGGCGAGCGCGATCTGGTAGTACAGCTGCAAGTCCTCGGCGCTCATCGAGCGACTCATTCGGGCGAGCACCTCGGCATCGAATTCCTCATCCTCCTGTGCGGCGTCGGGAACGATCTGCACGATGGCGATGCGCTGCAGAAAGGCCGCCAGATCGGCGAGCGCACGGTCGTAGTCCGGTGCGTCGCGATCGAGCTCGGCGACTTGCGCGAGCAACCCGGGTCCGTCCTCACGCGACAAGGCCTCGACGATGCGGGTCACGTGGCCGCGGTCGATGGTGCCGAGCATGGCGCGCGTGTTCACCTCGCTCAAAGCTCCCCCGCCGTAGGCAATCAGCTGATCGAGCAAGCTCAGTCCATCGCGCATGCTGCCGTCGGCGGCGCGCGCAAGATGCGCGAGTGCGGCGGGCTCGAAGTCGAGCTGCTCGGCGGTCGCGATGACTTTCATGCGCTCGACGATGAGACTCGAGGACAGGCGCTTCAAGCTGAATTGCAGGCAGCGCGACAACACGGTGACGGGCAGCTTCTGCGGGTCCGTGGTGGCGAGCAGGAATTTGACGTGCGGCGGGGGCTCTTCGAGCGTCTTCAGGAGCGCGTTGAAAGAATGGTTCGACAGCATGTGGACTTCGTCGATGAGATACACCTTGTAGCGCCCGCCGCTCGGCGCGTACTGCACGTTGTCGAGCAGGTCGCGGGTATCGTCCACCTTGGTACGGGAGGCGGCATCGACCTCGATCAAGTCGACAAAGCGGCCCTCGTCGATCTCGCGGCAGGCTGCGCACACGCCGCACGGGTTCGAGCTCACGCCGCGCTCGCAGTTCAGGGATTTGGCAAGAATGCGCGCGATCGTGGTCTTGCCCACCCCGCGTGTCCCGGTGAACAGGAACGCATGATGGATCTTGCCGCTGTCGAGCGAGTTGCTCAGCGCACGCAGCACGTGCTCCTGCCCCACCATCTCGGCGAAGCGCTTCGGCCGCCATTTGCGGGCCAGTACGATATAGCTCATGACTTCAGTTTATAGGAGGCGGCCCGCGCTGGCAGGTCTTCGGCGCCCGACTTAAAATCGCTACCGCTGCTCCCTTCCGGGCCTGACGGGGTTCGTGACCAGTCGCCGCGAAGATGCCAACGCGAGCCGCCATGACTGAACACTGTGCTTGTTGGCGGAGCCGGGTGATGTCGCACCGTAGGCACCGAGTTTAGCACACGCCCCCGCGCACGCGGCGTCGGGAAATTCCCACGACAGACCCCTCTGCCCGCCCGTAGATCGCAAGCGCCTGTGGTCGCATTGTCCAAGACCCAAGGCCATCGAACCTCGAACATCGACAAACCAGGCGAGCAGTCCAAACAGGAGTGGGCAAATGAGAACGTACCGCAAACATAACAGCATCGTCACAGTTGCGGCTGCCGCTCTGGTAGCCGCGCTCGGCGCGATTTCCCCAGCTGCATTCGCGCAGGATTCATCCGGCGCCTACGCAAATCAGGGCGGCTCGGACGCCGAGGTCGCGGCGCGCGTACAGGGTGCGCTGCACGCGAACCCAACCCTTGACGCGCGACATATCAACGTGGCGGTGGAGCACGGCGAGGTACACCTCACGGGGTTCGTGCAAGACAACCGGACCTTGCTCGAAGCCGGCCAGGTGGCGACCAAAGCGGCAGGCCAGCGCAAGATCATCAATGAGCTGATCATCAAACAGAACTTTGCCAACGCACCCTGATCGGGGCGGATACGCGGCAGGCGTCCGCTGACGCGGGCGTTGGGGCCGATAGTCCTCCGCGCGTGGGAATTGGCGGAGAGGGAGGGATTCGAACCCTCGAACACCTTTTAGGGTGTTACTCACTTTCCAGGCGAGCGCCTTCGACCACTCGGCCACCTCTCCGCTGGGACCAGCACCCTGCGCGGGCCGCAAGGGTAACCGAGGCCGCCGGGGCGAGCAAATTCTAGCCAGGGCTGCTCGCGGCCTTGTTGGGCGGGGCCGGTCTATAGCGCGGCGGCACGTCCATGCACTGATCGCGCGGTCCCGGAGGCGGCGGCGCCACCTCGACGGTCGGAATCACGAGCGCCCCCGCAGTATTCGGGTTGTCGAGGCCGGCGGGCACTTGCAGCGGCGGCTTCTGCACCGCCCGCTGATATTCCTGCGGCTTATGACAGTCCGGGGCAAAGCCGTGGACCAACCGCGCGCAGCCGCTGGAGAGTATCGCCACGGCGATCAGTAGAACAATCCGATGAATTCTCACGCTGCGCGGTCCTCGAGTTGCACGCCCGCCGAACGCATCGCGCGCAGCACCGTCTCGTGGTGAGCCGGCGACAGTTCGACCAGCGGTGACCGGATGGCGTTCCCGATGAGGCCCATCTGTGCCACGGCCCACTTCACGGGAATGGGATTCGCCTCGACAAACAAATCGCGGTGCAGGGGCGCAAGATCCGCATCGATGGCTCGGGCGGCGGCGAGATCGCCCGCGAGCGCTGCGCTCGAGGCCTCGCGCATGCGGCGCGGCACGACGTTGGCCGTCACGGAAATGACGCCGTGAGCGCCCGCCCCCATCCATTCGACGGCGGTCGCATCGTCCCCCGATAACACCGAGAAACCCGCGGGACAGAGGGCTAAAAGATCACGCAGGCGCGGCATGGCCGCGCTCGCATCCTTGAGTGCCTTGATGCGCGGATGCCGGGCGAGACGCGCGACCGTCGCGGGCTGCAGGTCGACGGCCGTTCTCGAGGGCACGTTGTACAGCACCACCGGCACCGCGGACGCGTCCGCGGCCGCCGAGAAATGGCGGAAAAGTCCCTCCTGCGGGGGCTTGTTGTAATATGGCGTGACCAGCATGACTCCGTCGACACCGAGCCGGGACAGCGCTCGGGTGCGCGCCACGGTGCCCGCCGTCGAGTTCGTGCCTGCGCCGACGATCAGTGGAATCTTGCCGCCGCAGCGGTCGACGGCCCGGCGGGTGAGCTCCTCGGTCTCCTCGATCGTCAGCGACGGCGATTCGCCGGTGGTCCCGGCGATCACGATGCCTTGGGTGCCCTCGGCCAGGTGAAAGTCGAGCAGCCGATCCCATGAAGCCAGGTCCAGGCTCCCGTCGACGCACATCGGCGTGACGATGGCAACCAGACTTCCGCGCATTGAGGCCCCCAGGGGAAATAGCGCTACCATAATTCTTGAGACTGCACCGTGGCAAGCGCCATCCGGTAGAATTTGCATCGATGAAACAACATATTGTAATTAGCGCGGTCGGCGGGGATCGCGTCGGCATGGTACACGAGCTGTCCAAAGCGATCGCCGACTGCGGCGGAAGTATCAGCGAAAGTCGCATGACCTCGCTCGGTAACGAGTTCGCCATGCTGCTCCTGGTGGACGGCAACTGGCACACGCTCGCCAAACTCGAGGGCGAGTTCAAAAAGCTTGCCGACGCCACGGGCATGAACATTCAATTGCGGCGCACCGAGGAGCGCGCAGCGCGCAACGACATGCTGCCGTACTCGATCGACGTGGTCTGCCTCGATCAGACGGGAATCGTCGCGGGCCTGTCGGGCTTCTTTGCCCAGCGCGGCGTGGACATCGCCGAGCTGTCCACACGCTCCTATGCGGCGGCGCACACCGGCGCGCCCATGTTCTCCGTCCAAATGATCGTGAATGTCCCCAGCCGCTTGCATATTGGCGTGCTACGAGAGGAGTTCATGGATTTCTGCGATCATCTGAACCTGGACGCCATTTTCGAGCCGGTCAAGAATTGACGAGAACACATGAGCAAGATCGCAGTCGGTAAGAAGGCCCCCGCCTTCAGCCTCGAGGGCACTTCCGGGAATTGGTCGCTCGAGGATGCCGCGGGCTCATGCGTGGTCCTTTACTTCTATCCGCGCGACAACACGCCGGGTTGCACGCAAGAAGGCCAGAGCTTTGCCGCGGCCTTCCCACAGTTCAAGAAACTCAAGACAGCCATCGTCGGAATCTCCCCAGACAGCGTATCGTCCCATGAGAAGTTCAAGAGCAAGATGGGTTTTCCCTTCGAGCTCTTGAGCGATGCGGACCGCACTGTCTGCAAGCGCTACGACGTCATTCAGGAAAAAAGCATGTACGGCAAGAAATACATGGGCGTGGAGCGCAGCACGTTCCTCATCGACCCGCAGGGAGTACTGCGCGCCGAGTGGCGCAAGGTGAAAGTCAACGGTCATGCCGAGGCGGTGCTCGCTGCGGTGAAGGCGCTGTGACGGGCGCACCGCGGCCGGTACCGGCCGCCGTTGCCAAGGTGCGCCAGACGCGCCAGCAGCGGCGTATTTTCGTGCTCGACACCAACGTGCTCATGCACGACCCGACGGCGATCTTTCGCTTCGAGGAACACGACATCTACATTCCGATGACCGTGCTCGAGGAGCTCGACGCGGGCAAGAAAGGCGTCTCCGAAGCGGCCCGCAACGTGCGCCAGGTCAGCCGCTTTCTCGACGAGCTGATGCAGAGCGCCACCAAGAAGCAGATCGACCGCGGTCTCGCCTTGCCGACCTCGGTGCCGGTCAATCACGGCAAGCGCCCGCCCGCAGGAAGGCTCTTTTTCCAGACGCAGCTCTTCGAGTCCGCGCTACCCGAAGGCATCCCCGGCCACGGCGCCGACAACGTCCTGCTCGCCGATACGCTGGCGCTGCAGAAGAAATTCTCCGACGCTCGAGTCACGCTGGTGTCCAAGGACATCAACCTGCGCATCAAGGCGGCCATTGTCGGGGTGCACGCCGAGGACTACTCGAGCGACAAGACCATCGAGGATGCGGATCTGCTCTCGAGCGGCGTGCAGCAGCTGCCGCCCACCTTCTGGGACAAACACGGCAAAGGCATGGAGTCCTGGCAGCAGCAGAGCCGTACCTTCTATCGCGTGCGCGGGCCGCTGGTGCGCGAGTGGCAGGCGAATCAGTTCGTCTACGATCCGGGCGAGAACGGCGTTGAGGCAATCGTACGAAAAATCGACGGCGAGTCCGCCGTCCTCGAGCTGACCGTCGATTACCGCACCGAGCGCAACAACGTGTGGGGCGTGGGCTCGCGCAACCGCGAGCAGAATTTCGCCTTGAACCTGCTCATGGATTCGGAAATCGATTTCGTCACGATCTTGGGCCCCGCGGGGACCGGCAAAACGCTGCTCAGCCTTGCGGCCGGGCTCGCGCAGACGCTCGATCACAACCGCTACAGCGAGATCATCATGACGCGGGTGACCATCCCGCTCGGCGAGGACATTGGTTTTCTTCCCGGTACCGAAGAAGAGAAGATGGAGCCTTGGATGGGCGCGCTCATGGACAATCTCGAAGTGCTCACGCAGAGCCAGACCGGCGGCGCCTGGGGTCGCGGCGCAACCACGGATTTGCTGCGCCACCGGATCAAGATTCGGTCCCTGAACTTCATGCGCGGACGGACGTTTCTGAACCGGTTCATTATCATCGACGAGGCGCAGAACCTGACGCCGAAGCAGATGAAGGCCCTGGTGACCCGGGCGGGTCCGGGCACCAAGATGGTGTGCCTCGGCAACATCGCGCAGATCGACACGCCCTATCTCACGGAAACCACGACCGGGCTGACATATGTCGTGAACCGGTTCCACGGGTGGGCCTATTCCGGGCACATTACGCTGGTGCGTGGCGAGCGGTCGCGTCTGGCAGACTATGCGTCCGAAGTGCTCTGAGAAGGCTCCCGACGCCCCGGCGGTCCGAGCAGGAGAACTTTGGGGTGCTCGCGGCACTCCAAGCCTGCTTTCGGGGGCCCGAATGCAGCTGTTGAAATCGCTGGCCGCTTTCCTCGCGATCGCCGCGTTTGCGGCCGCGACGAGCGCGAGCGTCAGCTGGGCTGCGGACCCGGCCGCCCCGCAGCAGGAGCAGGATCTGCCCGATCTCGGCAGTCCCGCGACCGCCGCCGTATCCCTGGAGGAGGAGTTTCAGGTCGGTCAGGCTTGGGCGCGGCAGATGCGCGCGCAGGGGCTCGTGCTCGAGGACCCCGAGGTCACCGACTACATCCAGCAGCTCGGCCACAGCCTCTCGAGCCACGCGGAGGAGGGACAGCATCAGTTCAACTACGCCGTGGTGCGCGATCCGAACATCAACGCCTTCGCGATGCCGGGCGGATTCATCATGATCAACAGCGGCTTGTTTCTCGTGACCACCAACGAGAACGAGCTCGCCGGCGTGCTCGCGCACGAGACCGCACACGTCACGCAACGTCACCTCGTGCGCGGCATGATCGATCAGACCCACACCGGCCTGCTCGCGACCGCGGCGATGCTCGCGGCCATCGTGCTCGGCGCGACTGCGGGGCGCGGCGACCCGAGCGTCATGGAGGGCGCAATCCTCGGCGCGCAGAGCGCCGCCATTCAGCATCAGATCAACTACACCCGCACCCAGGAGTTCGAGGCCGACCGCATCGGCATCGGCACCATGGCCGCCGCCGGCTACGATCCGCTCGGCATGGCGACCATGTTCAGCGAGCTCGAGCGCAACCGGCCCAGTCCCGACCGCGTCAAGGCGATCGAGTTTTTGATCGATCACCCGCTGTCAGCCGAGCGCGTGGCGGAAGCGCGCAATCGCGCGGAGCAGATCGGCCGTATCCGCCACGAGGATACGCTCAGCTACTTGTTGATGCGCGAGCGCCTGCGCTCGCTGGTCGGCAATCCCGAAGTCGCGCGCGAGTACTACGCGAACCTCGCCAAGAACAGCGGCGGCCTCGACCTCGAACAGCGCTACGGAAAGGCGGTCGCGGACATCGCCGCGCGCAAGCCTGCGCTGGCGATTCCCGATTTGCAGGCATTATTGCTCGAGTATCCGCGCGTGACCCAGTTCTACGGCGCGCTCGGTCAGGCCTATCTCGCCAACGGCCAGCTGAAGGAGTCGCAGGCGGTGCTCGAGAAGGGCCTCGCGCTGTTCCCGCGCAATGCGCCGGTCACCATCCGCCTCGCAGAGACTTTGATGCGCGCCGGGGACAACAAGCGGGCCCAGCTCATTCTCGATGATTTGTTCAATCAGGTGGAACCCACGCCCAACCAGGCTAAGCTCATCGCGAAGGCTGCGAACGATGCCGGCAACGTCGCGGATTCCTATTACTATATGGCCGACTTCTATCTGATGAATGGTGATCTGCTGCAGGCGTCGAATCAGCTGGCGCTCGCCCTGGGAGTGCCCGACTTGAACCCGATCCAGCGCGCCCGTATCAGCGCCATGCTCGAGGAAGTGCGTGCAGCCATGCCTAAAAATCGCAAGAATACGGTGGCAGACGACAACGGCGGGCGCCACTAGCCGGTTACCGCCGCGGGGCGCCATTTTCCAAAGGGAGCCAATCGGAATGTGCAAGATAGTTTCGCCGCGCGTCGGCGTCGCAATCGCGGCCGTGATGGGCCTGAGTGCCTGCGTCACGCTGCCCCCCAATCACGTGAAGAATCCCCAGGACCCCTGGGAATCCTGGAATCGCGGCGTTTACCGTGTGAACGACAAGCTCGATCGGGCTGTGGCGTTACCGGTGGCCAAGGCCTATGTACGTCACGTGCCCGGAGGGGTCCGCGCGAGCGTGAGCAACTTCTTCGCGAACATCAACACGCCGGGTGTGATGGTCAACGATGCGTTGGAGGGCAAGTTCAAGAACGCCGGCGTGGACCTCGGGCGATTCCTGATGAATACCGTGATCGGCTTCGGCGGCCTTTTCGATCCGGCGTCATCGGCCGGGCTCCCCCGCAACTATGCGGATTTCGGCTTGACGCTCGGCCATTGGGGCGTGCATCCGGGACCTTTCTTCGAGCTTCCCATTTTGGGTCCTTCGAGCGTGCGCGACGGCCTGGGAAAGGTCCCGGATTATTATTTGCGGCCGACCACGTACATCCCGAGCGATTACTCTTGGGTGGGCTACGTGCTGTGGGTGCCTGATGCCATCGACACCCGCGCCGCGCTCCTGCCGCTGCAACCGACCATCGACCAGGCGTACGACCCGTACGCGGTCATCCGCGACGCTTATTTGTCGCGACGCGCCTATCTCGTATCCGATGGGAAGATCTCGCCCAGTAACGAGCTCGTGGATCCGGATGCCGACCAAAGCCCGGCGCCCGGGGGTCCCTCCGTGGCCACGCCGCCGGACCAGGCCTCTCCCGGGTCCGTAGCGGCGCCACAACCCGCTCCGCCTGCCGAGCCGCCGCCCCAATAGGCCTCGGGGCGGCGGCCGGTCCTAGCGCCAGTAGCGGCCGTGGTACCGCCGCGCCGCGTTAGATCAAGCCGTCGTCGCCGCGGCGGCAGCCGCATTTCCGGAGAGCAGCACGTCGACATCGCTCAGGCGGGCGAGCTGGTGCAGCTGCGCGGGAATGTTCTCGTAGTGGAGCGTGCGCCCCGCCCCGCGCGCCACGCTCAGCCATTCGATGAGCAAGGCGAGTCCCGAGCTGTCGCTCCCCGTGACCGCGGACAGATCGATGACCGCGGCGCGACCCTGTGCGATGGCCGCGGCACCGACGGCCAACAGGGGGGTCACCGTCGTGAATCCGAGCGCTCCCGTAACGCGCGAACGCTCACCACTCTGCGTCTCGAACGCCGCGGTCTCGGGCACACCGCTCTTCAATGGCTGCTTCCCGGCGCGCCGGAGGGCTTGATGTCGCCTTTCTCCAGCCGGGCGATCAGCTCGTCCAGGCCCTTCTGCTGGACTTCCGACGCGAAGTCGGTCTTGAAGCTTTTCACGTAGGAGATTCCGTCGATCACGACGTCCCAGGCCTTCCATCCCTGCTCGGTCTTGTGCAGCGTGAAGTCGACCGGCACCTTCGAGCCGTCGTCTTTCTTGACCTCGGTGCGTACCGTCGCTTGCGTGTCGTTCGGATCGCCTCGATAAGGCAGCACCGTGAAATTACCCGCCGTGAAATTCAGAAGCGCGTTGCCGTAGTTATGCAGCAGCGAATGGTAGAAGGCCTTGACGAAGCGCTGGCGCTGATCCGCGGTCGCGGTGCGCCAGGGCTGCCCGAGCACGAGCCGCGCCGCGTAGTCGACATCGAAATTCGGCAACAGCACGTTGGCGACCAGCGCGTCGAGCTTTTCCGGGTCACTCCGATACATCGCTCGGTTCGCATCGAGCTCCCCCAACATGCGCTTCGCCGAGTCCTCGACGAGCTGCTGCGGCCCGAGCGTGTTCGGCGCGGGCGCAGCCGCTTGTGCCGGTGCCTGCGCCTGAGCGTGCGCCGCGCCCGCGCCTGCCGCGAGCGCGAGTGCCGTGGCCACGGCGGCCGTGATACGCGAAACAACTACCTTCATTTGGTTTTCTCCGGTTTCGAGGACGGTGCAGGCGTCGCCGCGGACCCCGACGATCCTGAGGATCCCGATGAGTCCGACCCCTTGCTGCTGAAATTTGCCACCAACTGACCGATGAGATTTTCGAGCACGAGCGCGGATTGGGTGAAAGTAATCTGACCGTTGTTCTTGAGATAGGTATCCGATCCACCGGCCGTCAGCCCGATGAATTTTCCGCCGAGCAACCCTTGAGTGTAAATACTCGCATCGCTGTCGCTCGGGATTTCGTTGTATTTCGAGTTGAGCTGCATCGAGACCACCGCCTTGTATTGTTTGGTGTCGAGCTCGATGTGCGTCACGCGCCCGACGTCTACGCCCGCCATGGACACGGGTGCTCCCACTTTGAGGTCGCCGATGTTGTCGAACTTGGCGGTGACTGAGTAGAAGCTGCCATGAGTGCCCAGGTGAATGCCGTGGTTCGTGGTCTGGGTGGTGAGAAACGCCAGTGCCGCAAAGCCGAGCAGCACGAACGCCCCCGCCCCCACGTTCAAAGTACTCGACTTGCCCATAGCAATGACCTCTTTACAAGAACGCGGACGTCAACAGGTAGTCCAGGAACAGAATCACGACCGCCGAAGTGACCACCGTGCGCGTGGTCGCGAGTCCCACCCCCTCGGCGGTCGGTACGGCGTAATAGCCCTGGTAAACGGCGATGAGACTGCAGGCGACCCCGAAAATGGCGCTCTTGACCAGCCCCTCGTTGATGTCGCGCAGCTCGACCGCGGCCTGCATCTGCGACCAGAAGCTCCCCGAGTCGACACCCATCATCTGCACGCCGACGAGCTGTGCGCCGTACAGGCCGATCATGCTGAAAATCGCCGCCAGCAGGGGCATTGCGATGACGCCGCCCAGAAAACGCGGCACGACCACGCGGCGGATGGGATCGACCGCCATCATTTCCATCGCCGACAGCTGGTCGGTGGCGCGCATCAAACCGATCTCGGAGGCGAGCGCCGTACCCGCGCGCCCTGCAAAGAGGAGCGCCGTGATGACGGGACCGAGCTCGCGCACCAGGCCGATCGCCGCCGCGGTGCCGAGCGCTTCCTCGGAGCCGAACCGCCGCAGGAGCTCGAATCCCTGCAGCCCCAACACCATGCCCACGAACAGGCCCGACAGCATGATGATGACCAGCGACAGGCCTCCGGAATTGAAAACCTGCTTCGCGATCAAATCGAATCGCAGCGTCGCGCGCGGCGTATCGGCGAGGAGCCGCACCAGGAAAAGGCTGATGTCGCCCAAGCCGCCGAGCGCACCGACCACACTTCTGCGCAGCTCGCCGATCACGCGGAATGCCGGTTTCTGCGTTCGAGCAGCTCGCCGAAATAGTCGGGAGCAGGATAGTGGAACGGCACGGGGCCGTCGGGGAGGCCGCCGACGAACTGCTTGACGACCGCCGAGGGGTTGTTTTGCAGCTCATCGGGCGTACCGCTGGCCGCGACCTGGCCTCCCGACAACAGGTACACCCGGTCGGCCACCTGGGTGATCTCGTGGACGTCATGCGAGACCACGACGCTGGTCAACCCAAGCGTGTCGTTCAGCCGGCGGATGAGGCGCAGAATCATGCCGAGCGATATCGGATCGAGACCGACGAAGGGCTCATCGTAAATGAGAATCTCCGGATCCATGACGATGGCACGCGCGAGTGCCACACGGCGTGCCATACCGCCCGAAAGCTCCGCCGGCATGAGCGGCGCGGCTCCCCGCAACCCCACTGCCTGCAACTTGGTGAGCACGATCAGACGGATGAGCCGCTCCGGCAGGTCGGTGTGCTCGCGCAGCGGAAAGGCCACGTTCTCGAAAACGCTCAAGTCCGTGAGGAGCGCGCCGTTCTGGAACAGCATGCCCATGCGCTTGCGCAACGCATACAGGGCGTCGCCCCGAATCGTGCGCATGTCCTGCCCGGCCACCGATAGCGAGCCGCCGAGCGGGCGGAGCTGCCCGGTGATCAGCCGCAGCAGCGTCGTCTTGCCGGTGCCGCTCGGCCCCATCACCGCCGTCACCCGTCCCGGCAGGATGTCGAGATCGAGCCCGCTGAATATCGGCCGCCCATTGACGGCATAACTCAGGTTGCGGGCCTCGACGATGGCGGCAGCTTGGTTCAACTCGTCAGGCCGTGGTTTCCATACCCGGCTTGTAGGTGCCGGCTGCGGCCTGGCCGTTCAGCTTCGCGCGCACATACAGCTGCTTCTGCCCCCCCTGGACCCCGGCTTCGGTTCCGCCCCAGGCGCGGAGCGACGTGTCCTGCAACGCGCGTCCGTAGCTGAACGTGAGCGCCCAGGGGAGCGACCCCAGCGCATGCATCAGACTGAGGTGAAGCGTGGCCTCGGTGGGGCTCTGCCCTCCCGACAGAAAGGCGATGCCCGGGACTGCAGCCGGCACGTGCCGCTTCAACGTCCGGATCGTGGCTTCGGCCACTTGCTCGGGTGAGGACTTCTGCGCGCACTTCTTGCCGGCGATGACCATGTTGGGCTTGAGTATCATGCCCTCGAGGAAAATGCGGGCGGCAAACAGGTGATCGAACACCGTCTGCAGCACACCGCCGGTCACCTCCTCGCAACGTGCGATGGGATGATCCCCATCCATCAGCACCTCCGGTTCCACGATCGGCACGATCCCCGCCTCCTGGCAGAGTGCGGCATAGCGCGCCAGCGCCTCCGCGTTCGCGCTGACGGCGTAGGGGCTCGGAATGCCGGCGCCGATATCGATCACGGCTCGCCATTTCGCGAACCTCGCGCCGAGCTTGTAATACTCCGCGAGCCGCTCGCGCAGGCCGTCAAGGCCCTCGGTGATCGTCTCACCCGGATAGCTCGCCAAAGGTTTCGCACCCGTGTCCACCTTGATGCCAGGAATCATCCCATGCTTGCTGAGATAGGTCGGGAATGGAACCCCGTCTTTGGTCTTCTGGCGGATCGTCTCGTCGAAGAGAATCACGCCGCTGATGAATTCTCCGGCCCCGGGGGTGGTGAACAGCATTTCGCGATAGGCGCGCCGGTTCTCTTCCGTCGACTCCAGCTTGATGGTGTTGAAGCGCTTGAGAATGGTGCTCGTGCTCTCGTCGGCGGCCAAAAGCCCTCGATGGTTTGCCACCATGGCCTGCGCGGTGGCGGTCAGCTCTGCGGTATTCATGACGGACAGGTCTCGCTCAAGTGGCAATGTGGCTCTGAAGGATAACAAAACACCGCCACAAAACGCTGCTGGGGTGGAACTCGGAACCAAAGAGGACTAAAATAGTCCTACATAGGGGATCGAGGACCAGAGGCCCGCGACCATGCTGAGAATGGGCAAATTAACCGATTACGCCACCGTCGTGCTGGCAAACTTGGCGCAGGAGCCGGCGCGGCATCGCGCCGCCGCCGAGCTCGCCGAGCGCACCCGCCTCAGCCGCCCGACGGTGAGCAAAGTCTTGAAGGGCCTGCAGCGTGCCGGTCTCGTGATCTCCTCGCGCGGTGCGCAAGGCGGCTATCGCCTCGCGCGGGCGCCCGGAGAGATCACGGCGGCCCAGATCCTCGATGTGTTCGAGGGACCGATCGCGATCACTGAGTGCTCCAGCGCCTCCAGCCAATGCGGTATCGAGCGATTGTGCCGTGTGGGCGGAGCCTGGCAGCGCATCAACGCCGCCATCCGCCGTGCACTCGAGGATGTCACGCTGCAACAGCTCGCCGGCCTGGACGCCCCACCGGGGCGTCCAGCCGGCGTGAACTTCAACTTCGACATCCGCCGCCAGGCGTCCTGACCTTTAAATGCGGCCTCGGGCCGCCAGTATGAGCCTCGAGAGAACATCCATCGTGTCAAGCAAATCGCAAGAAGTCGAAGCCCTCCTCGGCCAGAAGTACCGCCACGGCTTCGTGACCGACATCGAGTCGGACAGCCTGCCTCCGGGCCTCGACGAGGACGTCGTGCGCGCGATCTCACTCAAGAAAAAAGAGCCGAAGTTTCTGCTCGATTGGCGCCTCAAGGCGTTCGCGCAGTGGCTGAAAATGCGCGAGCCGAGCTGGGCCCACGTGCACTACAAGCCCATCGACTACCAGGACATCTCCTATTACTCGGCGCCGCGTGCGCCGAAGAATGCCCCCAAGAGCCTCGATGAGGTGGACCCGAAGCTGCTCGCGACTTACGCGAAGCTCGGCATTCCGCTGCACGAGCGCGCGCGCCTCGCCGGGGTCGCGGTAGACGCCGTATTCGACAGCGTCTCGGTGGCGACCACCTTCAAGGACAAGCTCGCCAAAGCGGGTGTCATTTTCTGTTCGTTCTCGGACGCCGTGCGCGATCATCCGGCGCTTATCGAGGCGTACCTCGGGACGGTGGTTCCCGCGGGTGACAATTTCTTCGCGGCCTTGAATTCCGCCGTCTTCTCCGACGGCTCGTTCGTGTACGTGCCGAAAGGCGTGCGCTGTCCGATGGAGCTGTCGACTTACTTCAGGATCAACGCCGCCAAGACCGGTCAGTTCGAGCGCACGCTCATCATCGCCGCGGAGGGCGCTGTGGTGAGCTATCTCGAGGGCTGCACCGCGCCCATGCGAGACGAGAACCAGCTGCACGCGGCGGTGGTGGAGCTGGTTGCCCTCGACGATGCGCAGATCAAGTATTCCACCGTGCAGAACTGGTACCCGGGCGATGAGAAGGGCGTCGGCGGTATCTACAACTTCGTCACCAAACGCGGCGAGTGCCGCGGGCGCAATTCGAAGATCTCCTGGACGCAGGTCGAGACGGGGTCCGCCATCACCTGGAAATACCCGAGCTGCGTGCTCAAGGGCGAGGGCTCGACCGGCGAGTTCTATTCGGTGGCGGTCGCCAATAATTATCAGCAAGCCGACACCGGCACCAAGATGATTCACATCGGGCGCAACACCAAGAGCACCATCGTCTCCAAAGGCATCTCGGCCGGCCACGCGCAGAACACCTACCGCGGGCTGGTCAAGATCCTGCCGAGCGCGGCGGGCGCGCGCAATTTCACGCAATGCGACTCTCTGTTGATGGGTCCCGATTGCGGCGCGCATACCTTCCCCTACATGGAGGTCAAGAACCCGACGGCCACCGTGGAGCACGAGGCGAGCACCTCCAAGATCGGCGAGGACCAGCTGTTCTATTGCCTGCAGCGCGGCATCTCGGCGGAGGACGCCGTCAATATGATCGTGAGCGGCTTCTGCAAGGTGGTGTTCAAGGAGTTGCCCATGGAATTCGCCGTCGAGGCCCAAAATTTGTTGAGCGTGAGCTTGGAAGGAGCGGTGGGATAAGCCCGCCGATACGCATGTTGCTGAATATTTCCGATTTGAGCGCCCGCGTTGCGGGCAAAGAGATCCTGAAAGGCGTGAGCCTCGAGGTGAACGCGGGCGAGGTGCACGCCATCATGGGGCCGAACGGCTCGGGCAAGAGCACGCTCGCGCAGGTGCTCGCGGGGCGCGAGGATTACGAGGTCACGGGCGGCTCTGCCACCTTCGAGGGCGCGGACCTCTTGGCGATGGCGCCGGAGGAGCGCGCGCGTGCGGGTCTGTTCCTGGGATTTCAGTACCCGGTGGAGATTCCCGGCGTCAACAACGTGTACCTGCTCAAGGCGGCGCTCAATGCCAAGCGCAAGGCCGCCGGTGAGCCGGAGGTCGACGCCTACGACTTCCTGAGCCTGGTGAAGCAGAAGATGAAGCTCATGCAAATGAGCGAAACCTTCCTCACGCGCGGCGTAAACGAGGGCTTCTCGGGGGGCGAGAAAAAGCGCAACGAAGTGCTGCAGATGCTCATTCTCGAGCCGAAGCTCGCGATCCTCGACGAGACCGACTCCGGCCTCGACATCGACGCGCTCAAAGTAGTCGCGATGGGCGTGAACAGCCTGCGCGACCCCAAGCGCGCCGTCGTGCTCGTGACTCACTACCAGCGACTGCTCGACTATATCGTGCCCGACCAGGTGCACGTTCTCTCCGACGGACGCATCTTGAAGTCGGGCGATCGCTCGCTCGCACTCGAGCTCGAGCGCCGCGGCTACGACTGGGTGCGGGAGAGCCGCGTCGCATGAGCCCCGCCCCGCAGTCGGCCGCGCTGCGCTCCTTCGAGGACCAGTGGCGGACACGCGCGCCGGATGCCCTGTCGGGGTTGCGCGAGCGCGCATTGAGGCGCTTCTTGCAGCTCGGCTTGCCGACCTCGCACGACGAGAGCTGGCGCTATACCAGCCTGCGTCCGCTCGCCTCGCAGAGCTTCGTGGATGCGCCGGGGGTCGATACCCCGCGCGCCGCGGCCGAGGGCTTCGATCGCCGCGCGGCGCTCAGCCTCGCAGCCTCGCAGGCGCTGCTCGGCGGGCGTGCCGACGCCGAAACGCACGCGATCGCGCTCGTGAACGGCTATCCCCTGCTGCCGCTCGCGTCCGCGCCCGGCACGGAGATTCGCACTTTGAGCGCGCTGGCGGGCGAGAATCCCGGCCTCGTGGTGCGCCATCTGGAGCCGCTGTCCGATGCCGAGGAGCTGCGCTGGCTGCTGCTCAACACCGCGCTCGGCGTCGACGGCGTGCACATCAAGATCGACGGGACCCTCGCGACGCCGCTGCTCATCCTGCACGTGGGCACCGCCGAGCGCCCGGGAACCGTCGCTTATCCCAAGGTCATCATCGAGGCCGCTGCCGGTGCGGCGGGGACCGTCATCGAGCATCACATCCAGCACGGTGCCGTGGCGCCTTTGAGCAATTCCGCGACGCTCCTCGCGCTCGCGCGCGATGCGCGCATCGAGCATTACCGCGTGTTCGCCGCCGGTGAGCAGGCGGTGCATTTCGATACCCTGCAGCTGCGGCTCGAGCGCAACGCCGAGTGCCGGCAGTTCACCGTCGCCCTGGGCGGCGGCCTGGTGCGCACCTCGCTCGACGCGCGCTTGAACGAGTCCGGCGCGAAGCTCGACAGCCGTGCCCTGCTGGTCGGCCACGCGGACCGGCACGTCGACTGTGTGAACGTGGCAAGGCACGCCGCCCCGCGCACGGTCAGCCGGCAGACCGCCCGCGCCATCGCGAGCGGCACGAGCCGCGTGATTTTCAACAGCAAGGTCGTGGTCGATGCCGGCGCCTCGCAATCGGACTCGCAGCAATCCTGCCGCGGCCTGCTGCTGTCCCCGTCCGCCGAGATCGATTCGCGGCCGCAGCTCGAAATCCACACCGATGACGTCAAGTGTGCGCACGGAGCGACCACCGGCCGCCTCGATCCGAACATGCTGTTTTACATGCTGTCGCGCGGCCTCGATCGCCAAACGGCGCAGAGCCTCCTCGTCTACGCATTCCTGGCCGACGTGCTCACCGACATGAGCGAGAGCGCGGCACGGGTTGCGATCGAGAGCGAGCTGATCCGACAACTTCCCGATTCGCAAACGCTGCAGGGTTTTAGATGAACACCGCACTCGCCGCAACACACTCCACCTTCGATGTCGAAGCCATACGCCGTGAATTCCCGATCCTCGGCCGCACGGTGCACGGCAAACCGCTCGCCTATCTCGACAGCGGCGCATCCGCGCAACGACCGCGCAGCGTCATCGCGGCCGTGGACGAATACGAGCGGCTGCATCACGCCAACATCCATCGCGGTGTGCACACGCTGAGCCAGGAAGCGACCGCACTCTACGAGGGCGCACGCGAGCGCGTCGCGCGCTTCATCAACGCCCGTTCACCGCGCGAGATCGTGTTCGTGCGCGGCACGACCGAGGCCGTCAATCTGGTAGCGCAGAGCTATGCTCGCCCGCTGTTCAAGCCGGGCGATGAGGTGCTCATTACGCATCTCGAGCATCACGCGAACATCGTGCCCTGGCAGATGCTGTGCGAGCAGACCGGCGCCAAGCTCGTGGTGGCGCCCATGGATGCGCGCGGCGAGGTGCATGCCGAGGCCGTCGAGGCTCTCATGAGCGAGCGCACCCGCCTCCTCGCCTTCGCCCACATATCGAACGCCCTCGGCACGATTCTGCCGGTGCGCCGGCTCATCGCCGCCGCCAGGGCGCGGGGCATCACGACGCTCATCGACGGCGCCCAAGCGGTGCCGCACCTCAAGGTGAACGTGCAGGAGCTGGGCTGCGATTTTTACGCCTTCTCGGGACACAAGATGTTCGGACCGACGGGCGTCGGGGTCCTTTACGGCCGCGAGAGCTTGCTCGAGCGCATGCCGCCCTGGCAAGGCGGGGGCGACATGATTCTGACGGTGAGCTTCGACAAGACGGTCTACAACGCGCTGCCTCACAAGTTCGAGGCCGGCACGCCGAACATCTCGGGGGTGGTCGGGCTCGGCGCGGCCGTCGACTTCATGCAGTCGCTCGACCGGGACGCCGCCCACGCGCACGAGCAGGAGCTCCTCGAGCACGCGACGGACGCGCTTGCGACCATCGATGGACTGCGCGTCATCGGTACGGCGCCGGACAAGGCAAGCCTGATCTCGTTCGTGGTCGAGGGCGTGCATCCCCACGATCTCGGCACCATTCTGGATGGGGACGGCATCGCCATCCGGACCGGACACCACTGTGCGATGCCCGTGATGGATTTCTTTGAGGTGCCGGCCACCGCCCGGGCCTCCTTCGCCCTCTACAACACTTTCGACGAGATCGACCGTCTCGCCGCCTCCGTCGGGCGCGCCCGCGCGCTCCTTGCTTAAATACGCCATGGAACTCACCGACCTGTATCGCGACGTCATCCTCGACCACAATCGCCGGCCGCGTAATTTCGGGCCGCTCGAGCAGGCCAATGCCCTCGCCGAAGGATTTAATCCTCTGTGCGGCGACCGGCTCACCGTGCGTCTGAATCTGGCGGACGACCGGATCGAGAACATCCGTTTCGAGGGGCAGGGCTGCGCGATCTCCACCGCTTCCGCCTCCCTCATGACCGAGGCCGTGAAGGGCAAGACCCGGGGCGAAGCGCTCGCACTGTTCGACCGGGTCCATCGGCTGCTCACCGACGATGCGGCGGGCGCCGAGGAGCTCGGCAAGCTCGCCGCCCTGTCGGGGGTCCGCGAGTATCCCGCGCGCGTCAAGTGCGCGAGTCTGTGCTGGCACACGCTCGTCTCGGCGCTCAAGTCGCCGGACGCTCATGCGCTGCCGGCCGTCTCCACGGAGTGAGCACGAACGCGATGCGATCCTACGAAAATGAGCCCATCGTCGTGCAGCGCGAGGTCAAGGCCGTCGCCATTCCGGCCGGCGTCGAAGTCAACTTGAAGCTCGGCGCCGTGGGCTACATCACCCAGGCCTTGGGCGGCAGCTTCACCGTGTACATCGACGGCAATCTATTCCGCATCGCCGGGCACGACGCCGATGCCATCGGCAAGACGCCGGCGCAGGCCCCCGAGGTCCCGCCCGGCGCCTCCGAGGAGGACATCAAGAACGTGGTGTGGCAGCAGCTCAAGACCTGCTACGACCCCGAGATCCCGGTGAACATCGTCGATCTGGGCTTGATATACGAATGCGACGTCACCAAGAACCCGGATGAGACGCGCAACGTCGCCATCAAGATGACGCTCACGGCCCCGGGCTGCGGCATGGGCGAGATTCTGGTGCAGGACGTACGTGACAAGGTGGAGCTGGTGCCCACGGTGGCGCACGCCAACGTCGAGCTGGTATTCGATCCGCCGTGGAATCAGAACATGATGTCGGAAGAAGCGCGCCTGCAGACTGGAATGATGTGAGGGACAGATGAGTTGGATCGATGCCGGACCTGCGAACTTGGGTGATGGAGAGACCCGCTCGCTCGCCTTGGGTAGGCGCATGGTCGCCATCGCACGCAGCGGCGAGGAGTACTTCGCCATCGAGGACGTCTGCACCCACGACGGCGCCGAGCTCACGGGCGGCGAGATCGAGGACGGCCAAATCATTTGCCCGCGTCATGGCGCGCGGTTCTGCCTGCGAACGGGCGAGGCGCTGACGCCGCCCGCCTACGAGCCGGTACGCGTATTCGCCACCCGCATCGACGACGGTCGTCTGTGGATACGCGCAGACTGACGCTGCTTCGTCACGGCGAGGCGCAGGCGCTCGACACCTCGCCGGAGGACTTCGAGCGCACGCTGACGCGCCGCGGAAATATCGAGGCGCACGAGATCGCCGAGCGCATCGTGCATCACGATCTCATTCCCGATCTGATCCTCGTGAGCCCCGCGGAGCGCGCCTGGTCGACCGCCGAGATCGTGGCCGCCGCCTGCGAGCTCGATACCAAACAGGTGCAGTGCGCACGCGAGCTATATCTCGCCACCCCCGAGGCGACCTGGCGGTTGCTCGCGCGCCGCGATCCGGCGCTCCGGCACATTCTCATTTGCGGACATAATCCGGGATTGAGCCAGGTGGCCAGTCGCTTCGGTCCCGTGCCGGAACGGCGCAACCTGCCCACCGCCGGTCTTGCGACGGCGGTATGGCTGAACGCGCAATGGGACACGATGGAGCCCGAGACCGCGTCGAGCTGCGAGCTGTACGACCCGGAAAGCCCGCTCGATCTGTGATCCAGCGGGAAGCACTGTGCGCGGCCCGGCGAATTTGCGCGCGCCGCGCTTACATCTGATCGCGATGCAAGCGCATGAGGCGACGCCGGTCGCGCTTGTCGGGCCGGCTGTCCGGGCGTGGACGCGTGAGCTGTGCGAGCCGCTGCTGATCGCGCAGCTCGGCGCGCCGCGCGACGCTCGCCGGCGTTTCGAGATAGTGGGTGCGCGCCTCGTTGGCCGGACCGCGGCGCTGCGGGATTGCGAGCACCTCGAATTCCGCGACGATGCCCTCGAGCGAGAGCGTGATTCGATCGCCGCGGCGCACCGCATGCGCCGGCTTCACGCGCTCGGCGTTCAGGTGGACCTTGCCGCCGGTGATCGCCGCGGTGGCGAGCGAGCGAGTTTTGTAAAATCGCGCAAACCACAGCCACTTATCCAGGCGGCTGCCAGCACTTTCTTCCGCCGAGTTCACGTCACGAGCCTCTCATATCTCCAACCGGCACGGCGCTATAATAGCGCCCTTGCCGTCAACCTCCAGATACGAAGGACCCGGGTGCTCGACGATATTCGTGAAAGACTCAAGGCCGAGACGCAGGCGCTCGAGTCGGCGGGGTTGCTGAAGCGCGAGCGCATCATTGGATCGGCGCAAGGACCTGTCGTCGAGCTCGCGGACGGCCGTGAGATGATCAATCTGTGCGCCAACAATTACCTCGGGCTTGCAAATCACCCTGCGGTGATCCAGGCCGCGCATGATGCGCTCTCGCGCTACGGCTACGGTGTCGCGTCGGTGCGCTTCATTTGCGGGACGCAAAGCGTCCACCGCGAGCTCGAGGAGCGCCTGAGCGGCTACCTCGGAATGGAGGACACGATTCTCTATTCTTCGTGTTTCGACGCCAACGGCGGATTGTTCGAGACGCTGCTCGATGAGCGCGATGCGGTGATCAGCGACGCACTGAATCACGCCAGCATCATCGATGGCATCCGCCTGTGCAAGGCGCGGCGGCTGCGCTATGCGAACAACGACATGAACGAGCTCGAACGGGCGCTTCAGGACTCGAAGGACGCCCGCACACGCCTCATCGCAACCGACGGCGTGTTTTCCATGGACGGCTCCATCGCGAAGCTCAAGGATATCTGCGATCTCGCCGAGCGGCACGCGGCGCTCGTGATGGTCGACGATTCGCATGCCACCGGATTCATAGGCGCACGCGGCCGGGGCACGCACGAACTGCGCGGCGTGATGGACCGGGTGGACATCATCACGAGCACGCTCGGCAAGGCGCTGGGCGGCGCGAGCGGCGGATTCGTCTCCGCCCGCAAGGAAATCGTGGGCTGGCTGCGCCAGCGCTCGCGGCCGTACCTGTTCTCGAACAGCATCGCCCCGCCCGTCGCGGCCGGCACGCTCAAAGTACTCGATCTGCTCGAGGCGACCCCGGAGCTGCGCGATCGGCTGCACGCGAACGCGGGCTATTTCCGCGGCAAAATGCAGCGTCTCGGCTTCGACCTGCTGCCCGGCGAGCATCCCATCGTGCCCGTCATGCTGGGCGAAGCGCCGGTCGCCGTGCGGCTCGCCGAGCGCATGCAGGAGCAAGGGATCTACGTGGTCGCGTTCTCCTATCCGGTGGTGCCGCACGGCAAGGCGCGCATCCGAACTCAGCTGAGCGCTGCGCATACGACTGCTCAGCTCGAGCGTGTGGTACAGGCGTTCGCCCAGGCGGGCGAAGGCCTCGGCATCCTTAAAAAGGCAAGTTAATGAAAGCATTGGTCAAGGCTCGCGCGGAACCTGGAATCTGGATGCAAGACGTGCCCGAGCCCTCGGTCGGTCACAACGATGTGCTCATCAAAATCCACCGCTCCGCGATTTGCGGGACGGATATGCACATCTACAACTGGGATGCCTGGGCGCAGAAAACCATTCCGGTGCCGATGGCGGTCGGTCACGAATACTCGGGCGAGATCGTCGAGGTCGGCAGCGAAGTGCGCGGCGTCAAGCCCGGCGATCGCGTGTCCGGCGAAGGACACATCACCTGCGGGCATTGCCGCAACTGCCGCGCCGGGCGGCGGCATCTGTGCCGCAACACCCAGGGCGTCGGCGTGAATCGCCCCGGCGCGTTCGCAGAGTATCTGACGCTTCCCGCCGCCAACGTCTTCAAGCTCTCCCCGGCGATCGACGACGAGGTCGCCTCGATTCTCGACCCGTTCGGCAATGCCACGCACACCGCGCTCGCTTTCAATGTAGTGGGTGAGGACGTGCTCATCACCGGCGCCGGCCCTATCGGCATCATGGCGGTCGCGATCGCGCGTTACTGCGGCGCGCGCCATATCGTGATCACGGACGTCAACCAGTTCCGCCTGGACCTCGCCGCCAAAATGGGCGCCTCCAAAGCCATCAACGTCACACACCAATCTCTCGACGATGCGATGAAAGAGCTCGGCATGGAAGAAGGCTTCGATGTCGGTTTCGAGATGTCGGGCAACGCCGCGGCGCTGCGCGAGATGCTGCGCACCATGCATCACGGCGGCAGCATTTCCATGCTCGGTATTCCGCCCGGCGAAACCGCGATCGATTGGAACCAGGTGATTTTCAAGGGCCTCGTCATCAAGGGAATCTACGGCCGGGAGATGTTCGAGACCTGGTACAAGATGGCGAGCATGTTGCAAAGCGGGCTGAACGTGCGGCCGGTCATCACCCATCGCCTCGGCGTCAATGACTATCGGGAAGGCTTCGAGATCATGAACTCAGGCAAGTCCGGCAAAGTCATCCTGGACTGGTCGGCGCTCTGAGGCCGCGCCGTCGCGCCAAGACCACGGGCAAGGCAGGCGCGGTTTGTTAGACTAGCGGTCGTCCCCCAGCCAGGAGTCCCGTCATGCCTGCCACAGCCATCCCGAGCTCTCACGTCGATCTGTTTCAGAAGAAAGCATTCGCCAGTCTCGCCACCTTGATGCCCGACGGTAAGCCGCAGGTGACTCCGGTGTGGGTCGAATTTGACGGCCACCACGTGATCATCAACACCGCAGAGGGACGTCAAAAGGACAAGAATCTGCAGCGCGACAAGCGCGTCGCGCTCTCGCTCATGGACCCCGACAACCCCTATCGGTACCTCGAGGTACGCGGCAAGGTCGTAGAGCGCACGCACAGCGGCGCGGATGCGAACATCGATGCCTTGGCGAAGAAGTATCTCGGCAAAGACAAGTACCCGTTCCGCCAGCCGAACGAAGTCCGCGTGATCTATAAAATCGAGCCGCAGCACGCATCGACCATGGGCTAGCGCGGGGTATAGGCGAACGACCCGTCGGGCCGGCTCACCAGGGAATAATGAAAGGGATCGTCTTCAGCTTGCTGCTCGTGCCGCTGGCGGTCGGCTGCGCCGTCTCCAAGGACGGTGTGGACTTCGCATCGAAACCGCACGCCGCGGAGGGCGGCGTTCTGCTCGTCGGCACGACGGGCGCGGTGCGCACGCTGAGCGAGGCGGAGTGCGATGAGGTCTATCGCCACTACGTCGCCGCAGCGGCGGAGCCGCATCCCGGCGAGGCGTCGCCCGGCGCGGCGTCGCCCGGCGCGGCGTCGCGTCCGGGCGATTCCCGCGTAATGACGGCCACGGAGTTCAAGGAGAAGATTGCGGGCTGGGCATCGATCGAGACCTTCAGCATTCCGCTCGTCATGAACTTACGCTATCCGGTCCTCGTCCCGGCGGCCGTGACGCAGGCCCGCGGCGATCTGGTGGCCGCGCGCAGCGACCGGGACGGCTTGCTATGGATCGATCGGGTGCTCTGCAAAGCCGGCCGCGCGTACGATGCCTGTGCAGAGAAGTATGCGGTCGGCATGTTCAATGAGAACACGGGCCGGGAGCTCGCGCGCGATTACAAGCCGAAGCCCGATGGCGAATGGGTGGACATATCGAGCTACCTGCGGCTCTCGAAGGACCCCGAGCATCACTCGGCGAGCGAGCTGGATGTGCGGGCGATCAACCGGTGCGACGATTGCAACGGCGCGCTGCCCGGCTCGATCCGCTCGTCCGTTACGGTGCCGCCCCCGTAATCAGACGGCCGGAGGCCGTGTCTTCAGCATCGATTCGCGCGCGGCGAATTGCTCATACCAACGCGCGAGCGATGGACCGCGGCCCCGCCAGTCGATATCGGGATATCGAAAATCCAGATATCCGAGGGCACAGCCGAGCGCGATAACGCCCAGGTCCATGCGGCCGCCCCACGCCGCGGCGCGCCGTTCGAAATCGGACAGTGCCGAGCTCACTTTCTCCATTTGGCCGCCGGTCCAATCCGGCCAGCGCAGATGCTCCGGACGCACAGCGGACTCGTACCGCGCCAGCACGGCGGCATCCATCAGGCCATCCGCGAGCGCCTGATCGGTGAGGATCTCGAATCGCGCCTCTCCCGACGCGGGCAGCAGATGCCCATCGCCGAGCCCGTTCAAATAGTCGCAAATCACCCGGCTGTCGAAGAGCACCGCGCCCGCTTCGGTCACGAGCGTCGGGATTTTGCCGAGCGGATTGCGCTCCACCACCGCGCGATCGCGATTCACGGGGTGCGGCGCGGCGGGCTTGAGCTCGATGCGCTGTGCGAGGTCGAGCTCGTACGCGGCCACCAGACACTTGCGCACGAAGGGCGAGGTTTGGGAATAGAAGAGCTTCATTTCACGATCCGCCTGTCTCGCACATCGGCCCGAATTGGTTGTCTAATATAGCGTCGGTCAACGGCACCAGTCTGCATCCCAGCTAGAAAATAACCCGGAGCTATCCACATGGCTGCAACGCTTCTTCTATCGCGTCGCGCGGTCGTCACGGCCGCCCTGCCCGCGGCACTCGGCATGTCGTCCCCCGCGAGGAGCATATCGAACGACATCGACCGGCCGAAGCGAGTCGGCCCCGACGGATTGACGCATACGGCGGAGGCGATTCATCAGGAGATCACCTTCAAAGCCTCTCCGCATGCTGTCTACGAGGCGCTTTTGAGCTCTCAACAATTTGATGCCATCACTCGCCTGAGTGACGCCGTCACGCTCGTCACGGCAGCCGACGCCAAGCCGACCTCGATCAGCCGCGAGGTCGGTGGCCCCCTCACCTTGTTCGGCGGCTACATTACGGGTCGCAATTTGGAGCTGCTTCGCGATGAGCGATTGGTACAGAGTTGGCGTGCCGGCAGCTGGAGCGCGGGCGACTACTCGATTGTCAGATTCGTGCTCGTTGCGAATGGCACGGACACCAACCTCGTCTTCGACCATCGAGGATTCCCCGAGGGCCAAGGCCAGCACTTGGCGCGTGGCTGGTATACCCATTACTGGGAGCCGCTCGCGAAATATCTCGCGCAACGCTAGTCGTTGCCGGCGCCGCCCGCCATCGGAGTCCGCAAACCAGGCGGGCGGCTCTCGCCGCCCGCCCCTGTCTCATGCGGTCACTGCGTGGCGGGCGCTGAGAACCGCACGGTCACCCGGCGATTCGCGGCGCGTCCCTCCTTGGTCGCGTTGCTGGCGATCGGATTCTCCTCGCCGAACCCTTGCGCGCTCAGTATACCGGCGGCCACGCCATGGGCCTCGAGGTAATCCTTCACGGAGTTTGCGCGCCGCTCGGATAGCTTCTGGTTGTATTCGGGCTTGCCGACGGAATCGGTGTAGCCGCGAATGTCGACATGCGAGCAGTGGCAGCGCTCGATCCTGGTCGCGACCCCATCCAGGATCGAGGCCGATTCCGGCCGGAGCTTCGCCGAGTTCGTCTCGAAGGTGACGCCCTGGAGCACTTCCTCCTGCGGCGGCGGAGGCGGCGGGGGTGGCGGCGGCGGCACCGCGGGTGGCGGCGGCGGTGGCGGGGGTGGTGGCGGCGGTGGCGGAGGCGGAGGCGCCGCTGCAGGGGCCCGCTCACCGCCGCCGAAGCGGAAGTTCAGATCGAGGCCGAACGTGAGCGGCTGTTCCATGGCCGTGCGGTTGAAGGTCGACACGTTGACATTGATCGCCGAAGCGTTTGTCAGGAGCGCCACCCTGTTCGTCACGTTGTTCACGAACAGATTCGCCGACCAGCGGTTGCCGTTGCCCTCGAGACCGGCCCGGACGTTCGTCAAATCGTAAGGCGGCAGATAGTTGGCCTGCGCCGTCGTGTCGATGCGCGAACCCACGTAGTTGTTGTCGACTCGAGTGACGAGGGAGACATAGTCGTTCAACGGGTACCGATAGGCCAGAGAGCCCGACAGCGTGATCTCCGGAACGTTCTGCACCCGGTCGTCGATGGTCGTCGCCGGCACCGCGTTCGCGATGTACTCGGAGTGCAGCCAGCTCGCGCTCGCCGATGCCACGAGTCCCGGGACCACGATGGCGCTCATCTCGAGCTCCGTGCCATAGATATGGGCATCGCCCGCGTTGCTCGTGAACGGGAAGCCGCATCCCAGCGGGATGTTCTGCTGGATGTGCTGCCAGTTCTCGAAGTAGCCCGCCCCGTTGATCGTAAAGCGACCCGCTTGGTCGCGGTATTTCTCGCCGAACTCATAACTCCACACCTTGTCGGGCAGGTAGCCGAGCGGCGCGCCGTTGAGGCCGAGCTGCTGAAGCTCCTGCAGACATTGGGTGCCGAGCGACCCCGACGTCGGAATCGGCTGGTTGCCGCCGCCCGGACGGAAGCCCTGGGAGGCGGTGGTGTAGAGCAGGAGCTCGGGGTTGAGCTGATAGGACAGATTGGCCTTCGGCGTGACGCCCTGATCCTTCTCCTCGGTGTGAAAGTAGTCGTAGCTATCGTTGCCGGAGGAGCTGAGCCATCCCGACACCGCGGTATTTACCGTGTTGTGATAATAGTAGCGGCGCGCGCCCACCGTCGCCGTCAGTTGATTGAAGAAGCGATAGGAGAGCTCGCCGAAGAACGAGTTCTGCAGGATCGTTTGCGGCTGGTACTGCGTGAAGCCGTTTCCCGTGCCAAAGGTCGGCGCCGCATCCGGTGTCGGGACGAACAGGTTCCATTGAGACTCGAAATCCTGGTAGAAGTAGCCGACCAGCCACTTGAAGTCGGTGTCGCCGCTGGAGGCTAAGCGGATCTCCTCGCTCCATTGCTGCGTCCGATCGTCTTCGACCGGCGTCGGGGATGTGGGACCCGTGTTCGTGTACAGCGGGAAAGTGGAGAAATCGCCGTTGAGCTGCAAGAGTTCCCCAATCTCTTCCGACCCATCCTGGCGCAGATTCTCGTCGCGGCTCCAGTACGAGGACGCCGAGGTGAGATCCGCGAAATCGAAGTGAAAATTGATCTTGATGCTGCCGATGCCGATCCGGTCCTCGAACGGCTCGGCGAGATCGAACGGCTGATAATTGGCCTGAGTCCCGGGATTGCTGTCGATGAGGCTGAGGCCCCCTTGTGTGAGCTCCTGATACATGAACGAGGGCTCGATCGAGAGGCGATCCGTGGCGTTCCACAACAGCGCGGCGCGGACGCTGCGCAGATTTTCGCTGTTCACATCGTGGAAGATGGCCGCGACCGGCGCGGCCTGCACGTTGCCTCGGATTCCCAACGCGCTCGCGGTATCGAGGACAGTCGGCGCCGGGAAGGCGCCCGGTGCAATGACGATGCGGTCGATCCAGCCGGTCAGATGCTCGACCGAGCCGACGACGCGCAGGGCGGCGGTGTCGCCCAGCGGCAGATTCACCATGGCGTTCTCGGTATGATTCAGGCTGTTGCCGCCATCCGTGCCGCCGAATATCAACTCGCCTGACACGTCGACCTTGTTCGGATCCGGCGCGTTCGGCACAAGCTTGATGGTGCCGCCCATCGATCCGGAGCCGTAGAGCGTGCCCTGCGGCCCGCGCAGCACCTCGATGCGGTTCAGGTCATAGAGATTCGGATCGATGACGACCTTGCCGTTCTGCGCCGAGGACGGCGCCGTGAGCGGCGTATCGTCGAGGTAGAAGCCGACGGTGGATGAGTTTCCGCCGGATGAGGTCATGCCGCGCATCTCGAGCTCGGTCTGTCCCCCGCCGCTCGTCCTCATGGACACCCCGGGTACCGTTTGCACAATGGACTCAAGGTCCGTGATGCCGCGATCTTGCAGCTCTTGTCCGGTGATGGCCGTGATGCTGATCGGCGTGGTCTCGACAGTCGACTCGCGCTTGGTTGCCGTGACGACGATTTCCTGGAGCGAGTCGCCGTGGGCTTCGGCCGTCGTAGCAGCTTGCTGCTGCGCGCTCGCTGGACGGGCCATGGCCAGTCCCAGCAGAGAAGCGGCTACCAGGCTCCCAAATCGGACAAACGGAAGTCCCCTCATCGTTCTCTCCCTTATTCGTGTCTGCCCGACGCGTGGCGCCCGGGCCCGTTGCCGGAATGCTACATCAGGACGAGGGATTTGTGCAGCGTGCCGCTTAGGGCACAACCCGGCCGCCATGGGTCGCCCGCCCATCAAGCAAGTCTCGGGGCACTGCCGACTGTTGGAAAAATCTGACAAGGCCGGCCGGGGGAGCCCGCGGATTTTAGGACCGTCGCCGCCGGATGCCGGCCCGCGTCAGCGGGGGGCCAAGAGGATTTTGCGGGGCGTCAGCGGCTGCATACACCAGCAATAGGCGTACAGGCCCCGCGGGTCGTTGAGCGCGGCGACCGAGCGAGCCTGCTCGAGGATCGGGTCGAGGGCGCGCTCCAAAGGATACGGCGCCGGGATCAGACCTGCGATCTGCCCGAGATCAAGGGCCTGCGACCTCAGTTGCAGCAGCAATTGCTCCCGCAGGCTGAGCTCGGGCTCGATGTAATCGACGCTGTAATCGGCGCCGAGCTCGGCGAGCTTCGCGGCGGCGTCAGTCGCATCTTTGAGGCCGCCCAGGTGATCCACCAGGCCGATGCGCTGTGCGTCGATCCCGGCCCAGACGCGCCCTTGCGCAATATTGTCGATATCCTGGACGCTCTTCTTGCGCCCCTCGCTCACGCGATGCAGGAAGTCATCGTAAGCATGATTGACGGAGACTTGCAGGATCTGGCGGGTGGCCGCATCCAGCGGACGATCGAGGCGCAGATCTCCCGCGAGCGGTGTTGTTCCGAGCCCATCGACTTTCACGCCCAGCTTCTCGAGTGTGCGCTGGAAGGTCGGCACCACCGAGAACACGCCGATGGATCCGGTCAATGTCGTGGGGCTTGCGAAAATCTGATTGGCCGCCGCAGAGATGTAGTAGCCGCCCGAAGCGGCGTAGGTGCTCATGGACACCACCACCGGCTTACCCGCCTTGCGCAGTGCCTGGACCTCGCGAAGGATCAGCTCCGAGGCGAACATGCTTCCGCCGGGACTATCCACGCGCAGCACCACGGCCTTCACCGCGTTGTCGTAGCGTGCCTGGCGCAGCAGGTCCGCCGTGCTGTCGCCGCCGATTTTGCCCGGCGGCTGATGGCCGTCGAGTATCTCGCCGGCGGCAACGACGATGCCGACCTTCGCGTCGGACTTTCCCTTGAGCACGCGCTTCGCGCGCACGGCCGTAAGATATGGGCTGATGCCGATCGAATAGAACGAGTGGCTGTCGGGATCCTCGCCGACCAATCCCTTGAGCTCGTCCGCGAGCTGCCGCCGGCTCTTGAGCGCGGTGACCAAGCCGCGCTGCAAGGCGAGCTTCGCCGCATCGCCGTTCACCGCGGAGAGCGCCGCGGGCGCCTCATTGACGTAATCGTCGAGTGCACTCGGCTTGAGCGAGCGCGCGTGCGTCACGTCCTGGGTGTAGGAGCTCCACAGCGAATTGAGCCACACGCCGCTTTCCTCGCGCTCGCTCGGCGCCATGTCGCTGCGCGAGAACTGGTCGGTGTAACTCTTGAATGTGCCGGCGCGGAACACGTTCACATCGACGCCGAGTTTGTCGATGGCGTCCTTCAGAAACATGCGGTAGTAGCTGAAGCCGTCGATGTACACGAGTCCGAGCGGATCCAGATACACCTCGCCCGCTTGCGCCGCGAGATAGTACTGGCTCTGGTCGAGCGAGTCGCCCACCGCCACGACGCGCTTGCCGGCGGTACGGAAATCGCGCAGCGCAGCGCCGATCTCCTGCAATTTCGACAGACCCGAGGAGGACAGGTTGCCGAGATCCAGCACGATCAGCTTGATGCGCGAATCGCTCTTGGCTGATTCGATGGCATCGACCACGTCGCGCAGCAAGGTTTCCGGCGCGGGGCCGCCCGAAGCCTGGCCGAGGGCACGGCGCAGCGGATCGCTCGACAGCTGCTCGACGAGCTCACCCTCGGGCGCGATCACCAGGGCGGCGCTCCGGGGCACGGAGGGAATGGATGTATGCAGTGCCGCCAGCACGAATCCGAAAATGATCAGCAACAAGATGAGATGGAGGACCTTGCGTACGCCCTCCAACATCCGCCACACCAGAGCGAAAAATCCCATCAGCGCCTACCTGGCTGAGGTTTCACGTCCTGAGCTAGATCTTCTCGTCGATTCGCGCCGCCTTGCCGGACAGATCGCGCAGGTAATAGAGCTTGGCACGACGCACGGCGCCGCGCCGCTTGACGCTCACCTCGCTGATCGACGGACTGAACGTTTGGAACACACGCTCGACGCCCTCACCGTGCGAGATTTTGCGCACTGTGAAAGACGAGTTGAGTCCGCGGTTCTTCTTGGCGATCACCACGCCCTCGTAAGCCTGTACGCGCTCGCGGTCGCCTTCGACGACCTTCACCTGTACGACCACGGTGTCGCCGGGGTTGAAGTCCGGCATCTTGCGCGTCGCCCGCTCGGCGTTCAGTTCTTGAATGATCTTGTTCATAGCTCTCGCCCTCATCCTAAAATTCTTCAGTCACCCGGCCCGCGCCGCTCCGCAGGCGAAACCCGCGCGAGTTTGAACTCCTCGAGCAATACGCGCTCCTCGTTCGACAAGCCGCGCCGCTCGAGCAGCTCCGGACGCCTGAGCCAGGTGCGGCCCAAGGCCTCCTTCAGACGCCAGCGGTGGATTGCAGCGTGGTCGCCCGAAGCCAGGACCCCCGGCACCTCACGCCCATCCACCGAGATCGGCCGCGTGTAATGCGGCCAATCCAGGAGCCCCTCGCTGAAGGACTCCTGCAGTGCCGATTCCTCGCTCCCGAGCGTGCCCGGCAAAAGCCGCGCAATCGCATCAATCACCACCAGCGCGGGCAGCTCGCCGCCCGTCAAAACATAATCGCCGATCGACCATTGCTCGTCGACCTCGCCCTCGACAAAGCGCTCGTCGACGCCCTCATAGCGGCCGGCGACCAGGATCAATCCCAGCCAGCTGCGCGCCTCGCGCGCCCGCTGCTGGTCAAATCGCACACCATCGGCGCCCAGATACACCGCCCGAGCACCGGGGGGCATCGAGGCCCGGGCTGCCCGGAGCGCATCGCGCAGCGGCTCGACCTTCAACACCATCCCCGGGCCGCCGCCGTAGGGACGATCGTCCACGGTGCGGTGCACATCGTGGGTATGGTCGCGCGGATCGAAGTACGTCACCTCGAGCACGTCCCGTTCCACGGCTCTTCCCAGCACGCCGTGCGCCAGGGCTTCGCGCAGCATGGAAGGGAACAGAGAAACCACCGCGATACGCATGCCACTTACCGCTAATCGAGCGGCCGCTAATCGACCGGCTCTTCCCAATCCACCACGACCCGCCGCGCCTCCAGGTCCACGCGACGCAGGTGCTGCGGCACGGCCGGCACCCAGTACTCTCGAGTCCCGCGCACGACCATGAGCGCGTGCGCCGGCATCTCCACGAAATGCGCGACCACTCCGAGGCGATCGCCTGCCAAATTCACCACCTCACAGCCGAGCAAATCGGCTTGGTAGAAGTCCCCGGCGGCGCACGCCGGCAGGGCGCTCCGCGCTACCCCGACCGCCGCACCCCTCAAGGCCTCAGCCGCGGTCCGATCGGCGACCCCGGCCAACTTCACCGTCAGCGCACCTCCGCTGCGTCCGGTGGCCTCCACCGCATAGTCTCGCCACGCACCGCCAACACGCAGACTTAACGTGCCGCGCTCCAGCAATCGCTCCGGAGGATCCGTGTAAGAGCGCAGCTTCACCCATCCGCGAACACCGAAGGGCGCGCCGACCTGCCCCAGCTCGATGAGCGCAGAAGCCTCTCCGCTCACCGCACTACCCCGATCTCGGGATCCTCAGGCGGCCTGTTTGCGATAGACGGTCAGGAGCTGCTTGACCCGGTCGGACATATGCGCGCCTTCCTTGAGCCAGTGCTCAATGCGCGCCACGTCCAAGCGCAGCTTGATTTCAGCACCGCGCGCGACCGGATTGAACAAGCCGACGCTCTCCAGGCTGGTCCCGCCCTGCCGCTTGCGGCTGTCGGTCACCACCACATGATAGAACGGCGTCTTTTTACCGCCTCGTCGAGTCAACCGGATCGTCACCATCGTGCTTCCACCCTTCAATGCCAAGCCCACAATTGTAATGAGTTTGCAGGCCGAAGGGCAAGAAATCAGAAGCGCGGGCCCATTCCGGGCGGCAGGCGGCCACCCATCCCGCGCATGAGATTCTTCAGCATCCCGCCTTTCATCATCTTTTTCATGGTCTTTTGCATCTGATCGAATTGCTTGAGCAGCCGATTGACCTCCGGGAGCGGCACCCCGGCCCCTGCTGCAATGCGCCGCTTGCGGGAGCCGTCGATGATGTCCGGGCGGCGCCGCTCGCGCGGGGTCATCGAGTCGATGATTCCCATCTGGCGCTTGATAACCTTGGGATTTACCGCGCCGGCCGCGGCGGCGGCATTCGCCTGCAGCTGCGCGGGCAGCTTGTCCATGACCGCGGACATGCCGCCCATCTTTTGCAGCTGGCTCAGTTGGTCGCGCAGATCCGACAGGTCGAAGGATTTGCCCTTGCTGATCTTCTTGGCGAGTTTCTCCGCCTTTTCTTGATCGACCTGCTCCTGGACTTGCTCGACCAGCGACAGCACGTCGCCCATCCCCAAGATGCGCGAGGCGACACGTTCGGGGTGGAACAGCTCGAGCGCCTCGGATTTCTCGCCGGTGCCGACGAACAGGATGGGCTTGCCGGTCACCTGGCGCACCGACAGTGCCGCGCCGCCGCGGGCATCGCCGTCGGCCTTGGTGAGAATCACGCCGGTGAGGCTCAAGGTCTCGTTGAACGCGCGGGCCGCGTTGACGGCATCTTGGCCGGCCATGCTGTCGACGACGAATAAACGCTCGTGGGGGTTCAGCGCCGTCTCGAGCTCGCTCACCTCTTTCATCATCTCGGCGTCGACGTGCAGACGCCCGGCGGTATCGATAATGAGGACGTCGTACGCCTGCAGCGTCGCCTGATTGAGCGCGCGCCGCGCGATCGCGACCGGAGACTCCGTGGTTTCCGCCGGGGCGAACCCAGCGCCCACTTGCGCGGCGAGGGTCTCGAGCTGCGCGATCGCCGCGGGACGGTACACGTCGGTGCTGACCAGGAGCACTTTCTTGCGCTGCTTCTCCATGAGCCAGCGGGCGAGCTTGCCGACCGTGGTGGTCTTGCCCGCGCCCTGGAGTCCCGCAAGCATGACGACCACCGGACGCTGCGCGCGCAAATTCAGGCCCGCGCTCGGCTCGCCCATGAGACGCACGAGCTCCTCGTGCACCACTTTGATGAAGGCCTGTCCGGGTGTCAGGCTCTTGGTGACCTCCACGCCCACGGCGCGGCTCTTGATCGCCTCGGTGAAGCTCTTCACCACCGGCAGCGCCACGTCGGCGTCGAGCAGGGCGAGACGAACCTCGCGGACGGTGTCGGCGATATTGTCTTCGCTCAGGTAACCGCGGCCCGAGAGAGCATCGAGTGCGCGGGTCAACCCCGCGGTGAGACGGTCGAACATCGTCAAATGATAACGCAAGGGCGCGTGCTAGGCGCACCCTCAGTGCTTGTGTCATGATCTGCTCAGCCGTGATCCGCCGCATCCCGCCGTGATTTTCCGCATCGTTCTATTCGCGCTGTACGCCGCCGGCGCGTGGCTGATGCTGCGAAGTATCAGCAATTCCCGTCTCGGCGCTCTCGCCTGGGTGATGACCTTCGGCGCCATCGCCGCGCACACCGAGGCGATCGTGCGTCTCATGTACCACCTGGGCCCCTATTCCATCGGATTGCTCGAGGCGACTTCGATGCTGGCCTGGACGCTCGCAGTGGTGGCCTGCTTCATTTCAGCCGAGCCCCGCAACCGGGTGATCGGCGCCATTTTGCTGGGGCTCGCCGCGCTCGGGGCCTCGATGACGGGGATCGGACATACCTTCGTCGAGGAGACCGCGCCCGGCTGGGAGCTCACGGCTCATATTCTCTTGTCCATGGCGGCCGCGGCGCTGTTCCTCGCCGCGGCCGTGACGGCCCTGGTGCTCGTGTTCCTGGATCGACGGCTGCGTACCCGGCGGGTCGCGCATTTGTCGACGGTGCTGCCGCCGCTCGACGCGCTCGAGAAGGTGATGTTCCGGCTGATCGGTACGGGCTTCGTGATTCTCACTTTGGCGCTGCTCACCGGCTTCGTGTTCGTCACCAACCTGCGGGCGCAGCATCTCGAGCACAAGACCATCCTCTCCTGCATCGCCTGGGTGTTGTTCGGCGTACTGCTCATCGGCCGCGTACGTTACGGCTGGCGCGGCCGGCCGGCGGTGCTCTGGACCTTGAGTGGATTCGGCTTTCTGATCCTGTCGTATTTCGGCTCGAAGTTCGTGCTCGAGTATCTGCTCGGTCGTCATTGGGGCTGACTCAACAAGGGAATGCCACACCCCACCCTCAGTTTCCTTTTCTGTGCGCTGGGCGTGCTGCTCGTACTCGCCGCCTTTTTCGCGGGCAGCGAAACCGCGCTCATGAGCCTGAACCGCTATCGGCTGCGTCATCAGGCGAAGGCGGGCAATCGCGGCGCGCGTCTCGCCGAGGCGCTGCTCGCCCGCCCGGACCGGCTGATCGGCCTCATTCTCTTCTTGAGCACCATCGTCAACGTGACCGCGCCCGCGCTCGTCAGCGTGATCGCGATCAGATTGGGCGGCGATTTTCTGCTCGCGTTCAGCGTGTTGATTCTTGCGGTCGTGATCCTGATCTTCTGCGAAGTTGCGCCGAAGACTTACGGCGCGCTGCACCCGGCGCGCCTCGCGCTGCCTTCCGCCTACATCTATACGGGACTTCTGTGGGTGCTGTATCCCTTCGTGTGGGCGACCAACCTGCTCGCGAACGGCGTGCTGCGCCTGCTCGGCGTGTCGCGCGAGCAAGCCTCGAATTCTCTGAGCACGGAGGAGCTGCGCACGGTGGTCGCCGAAGCGGGTGCCATGATTCCGAAGCGCCACCAGCAAATGCTCATGAGCCTGCTCGATCTGGAGAAGGCCACGGTCGAGGACATCATGGTGCCGCGCGTCGAGATCGTCGGCATCGACGTCGACGATCCCTGGGAGAAGATTCTGGAGCAATTGCGCCAAAGCCAGCACACGCGCCTGCCGGTGTTCGAAGGGGACATCGAGCACATCGTCGGCGTGCTGCACATGAAGCGCGTGGTTCACGAGCTCGCCCGCGGCCGCTGGGATCGCGAAAAGCTGATCGAGGCGGCGAGCACGCGCGATGCCTACTTCGTTCCCTCGGGCACGCCGCTGAACACACAGTTGCTGAATTTCCAGCGGGACAAGCGCCGCATGGCCTTCGTGGTCGATGAGTACGGCGACATCCAGGGACTGGTGACGCTCGAGGACATCCTCGAGGAGATCGTCGGCGAGTTCACCACCGACCCCGCGACCATGATGCACAAGGATCTGCACCGTGAACCCGACGGCAGCTTCGTCGCCAACGCATCGACGACGATTCGCGCCTTGAATCGCTCCATGCGCTGGAATCTGCCGACGCAGGGCCCGAAGACCTTGAACGGGCTCATCGTCGAGTACCTGGAGACCATTCCCGAGCCGGGCACCACGCTCAAGCTCGCGGACTACATGCTCGAGGTCCTGCAGACCGCTGACAATGCCATCAAGACGGTGCGGATCCGGCCCCCCGGTGCGGGGACGAGACCCGCCGCGTGACATATCACGCGGCGCTCCGGGCACACGGGCGGAGCGCGAGCGCATATTTGAGAACTCGGTAGCGGTCTTTTGCGAAGGGCTCCGCTCACAATGGGGCGGCTGATCCATGGGAGCCGCGCCGATGAAGATCACCAGCTTCGCCCTCGGGTTATTGATTGCCGGCGCCGCCGGCGCCGCGGACGGTCCGCGCGCCGAGCTCGTGGGTCAACGACTGATATCGTCTTACCCAGGGTCGCCCATTCTCGTCTGCCGATACCGCACGGCGCAGGCGAATTATGAGGTTGTCGCGGCCTCGGCGAGCTGCGCGCCCTCTCTGGCGCTGGAGCAAGACCACAGTCGCGAGACCTTCGCGGCCGCAGCCTCGGCCACCCCACACCCGCGCCCACAATAAGCGCAACAATAAGGTTGCCTCTCCCCGGCGTTGGCGGTAATGTGCAACCTGGAGGTTGCACCTATGGACGCCATCGAGAAAGACATCGAGCTCAACGCCTCGCCCCAGCGCGTATGGCGCGCGCTCACCGACCACCGGGAGTTCGGCGAGTGGTTCGGGGTGAAGATGGATCAGCCGTTCGTTGAGGGCCGAGCATCGCGGGGGCGCATTCTGAGCCCCGGCTACGATCATTTGACCTTCGAGATCAAGGTGGTCCGTCTGCAGCCCGAAAGCCTCTTTGGGTTCACCTGGCACCCTTACGCGATCGATCCGAACGTGGACTACTCACAGGAGACGCCGACGCTCGTGGAGTTCTGTCTGCAAAAGTCGGGGACCGGGACACGGCTTACACTCAGAGAATCGGGCTTCGACAAGATTCCCGCGCACCGCCGCGATGAGGCGTTGCGGATGAACGGCGGCGGCTGGGAAGAGCAGATGAAGAATATCGAGCGGTATGTCGCATCCTAGCGAGGTGATCTCGAAGCGCGCGAGCTACGCGCCGGTGTTCGCCGCGCTCGGCGATCCCACGCGCCTGTCGCTGATCGCGAAGCTGGCGCAGGGCGTGCCCTGCTCGATCTCCTCGCTCACCGGGGACACGAAGCTCACGCGCCAGGCCGTGACTAAACATCTGCGGGTGCTCGAGCAGGCGCGTCTGGTGCGCAGCCGGCGCGAGGGACGCGAGAGCCGTTTCGCGCTCAATCCGGAGCCGCTCGATGCCGCACGCCGTTATCTCGCGCTGGTTTCGCGGCAATGGGACGACGCGCTCGATCGGCTGCGGGATTTCGTGGAGCGTTAGCGCCGTCGATCAGTGCGGCGCGAGCGGCGGATGATAAGGCAGCGTCGCGCCCAGCGCCCACAAGAGCAACAGGACCAGCGGCAGATTGATCGCGAACTGCACGACGGTGAAGCCGATGAGATCGCGCGCCTTGAGCCCGAGAATCCCCAGGATGGGCAGCATCCAGAACGGATTGATGAGATTGGGCAGCGCTTCCGCCGCGTTGTAGATCTGCACCACCCAACCGAGGTTGTATTGCAGGGCGTTCGCCGCATGCATCACGTAAGGCGCCTCGATGATCCACTTGCCGCCGCCCGAGGGAACGAACAGTCCCAGCAACGCCGAGTAGGCACCGATAATCGGCGCGAACGTCGCATGACTCGCGATGTGAGTGAACGCCGAGCCCAGGAGGCCGGATAGGGTTTGACCGGCGCCGTTCTTGGCGCCCGTCAATATCGCGGCGATGGCGCCAAGAAACGGGAACTGTATGAGCACACCCGCCGTACCGGGGACGCTCCGTGCCACCGCATCGACAAAGCGCCGCGGCCGCCACTGCAGCACCAGCGCCGCCACGATGAACAGAAAATTGTAGGTATTGAGATTCGAGATCGCCGCGACGAACCCCTTGGCCGCGAACTCGTGCGCGAGAAACACCGCCCCCAGCAAGGCAATGAACAGGGCCGGAATGGGACTGTATTCCAGCCACTCTCCCGGACGGGTGCGTCGACTCGGGTCCCTCCGGTCCTGCAAATCGATGCCGAGCGCCTGCGCCGTGCGAATCTCGGCCGCGGCCGGCGCGGTCTTCCAGGCGATCCAAGTGCTCACCACCGTGAGAGTTACCGCGCAGAGCATCGATTGCCACAGAAAAATCGTCTGACTGAAAGGGATCACGCCGGTCTCGGCGAGCAATCCCGGGGGCATGCTGGCCGCATTCGCCTGCAACAGTGCGGCGGATGAGGACAAGCCGAGGGCCCAGACCGACCCGAAGCCGGTGCACGCCGCGGCTCCCGCCGCGCGGTAGTCGACCGGCAGGTCGCCGCGCCGTGCCAGGGCACGCACCAACAATGCGGCGAACACCATGCTGAAGCCCCAATGAATGAGGGACATCATCGCCGAGAAGAGTGCGACCAGCGCGACGGCCTCGCGGCCCGTGCGCGGAATGGCGGCGAGGCGCGTGACCCAGGCGTACACCGGCGGTGAATCGGCAATAACGTACCCGCCGATGATGATGAATGCCATCTGCATGGTGAAGGGAATCACGCTCCAGAAGCCCGAGCCGAAGCTTTCCGCGATGGAGAGGGGCGGTGCGCCGATGCAAAGCGCCCCCAGGGACACGATGGCAACTGCGAGCACGGCGAAGGCAAAGGCATCCGGGAACCAGCGTTCCGACCAGGCACAACAGCGCCGCGCCGCGCGAGACAAGATCGATCCGTCGAGCTCCCCCGGCAGGGTTACGTTCATGTTTATTCTCCCCTGAGAAGCTCCTAGCATACGAGCGCATCACCCGAAAGGCATCTCATGCCCCATGCTCCCGTGCTCATCGTCGGCGCCGGTCCCACCGGCTTGGTGCTCGCGCTGTGGCTGACGCGCCTGAAGGTGCCCGTCCGCCTCATCGACCGTGCCGCCGGAGCCCGGCACGACTTCGCGGGCGCTCGCCGTTCAGGCGCGCACCCTCGAGCTCTACACGCAGATCGTCTGGCGAGACGGTCGTCGACCGCGGTCACCGCGTGCCCGCGGTGAACTTCTGGGTCGGCGGCAAGCGGCGCGCGAGCGCGGCATTCGGCGACTCGGCGCAGGCTTGAGCCCGTTCCCCTTCGCCCTGATATTTCCGCAGGACGAGCACGAGCGGCTGCTGATCGAGCGCCTGGCCGCGCTCGGCGTCGCGGTGGAGCGCGGCTGCGAGCTCGCGGGTTTCGAGGAGCGCGGCAGCGGCGTGCGCGCGCGCGCTGAAGCGTCCGGACGGCGGCAGCGAGATCGTCGAGGCCGCTTACATCGCCGGCTGCGACGGCGCGCACTCGGCGGTGCGCGAGACGCTCGGCATCGGCTTTCCGCGGCGGCACCTATGCCCACCTGTTCTACGTCGCCGACGTGAGGCCGCGGGCGCCGGCGATCGACGGCGAGCTTCACGTCGCCCTCGACACGGCCGATTTCCTGGCGGTGTTTCCGCTGAAGGGCGACGGGCGCGCGCGCCTGGTCGGCACGGTGCGCGATGAGCCCGAGGCAGCGCGCGAGCACTCTCACCTGGGACGACGTGAGCCAGCGGGCGATCGAGCATGGTTGCACGGTCGAGGTCGACGCGGTGAACTGGTTCTCGACCTACCGCGTCCACCACCGCGTCGCCGAGCATTTCCGCAAGGGCCGCGCCTTCCTGCTGGGCGACGCGGCGCACGTCCACAGCCCGGTCGGCGGCCAGGGCATGAACACCGGCATCGGCGATGCCATCAATCTGGCCTGGAAGCTCGCGGCGGTCCTGCAGGCGGCGCGCGCCGGAGTCGCTCCTCGACAGCTACGAGCCGGAGCGCATCGCCTTCGCCCGCCGCCTGGTGCACACCACCGACCGCGCCTTCAGCTTGGTGACGAGCCCGAGCTGGAGCGCGCGGCTTCTTGCGGCTCGAAATATTTCCGCGGCTCGCTGCCCGTACTCGCTCACGCGCGGGCGATGCGGCGCTTCATGTTCCGCACGGTGTCCCAGACGGCGGTGAACTATCGCGGCAGCGCCCTCAGCGAGGGCCGCGCCGGCGCGGTGCGCGGCGGCGACCGGCTGCCCTGGGTGCCGCTCGGCGACGCGACACCGATAACTTCGCGCCGCTGGCCTCGCTCGACTGGCAGGTGCATGTGTATGGCGAGCCGCGAGCCGCGATCGAGTCGCTCTGTCGCGACCGCGGCGTGCCGCTGCACGTCTTTCCCTGGCGCCCCGACAGGCGCACGAGCGGGCTCGAGCGCGACGCAGTCTACCTCGTGCGCCCAGACGGCTATATAGGGTTGGCGAGACCGCGGGCGCGCCGAGGCCGCTATTGGGTGCCTATCTCGAGAGCTGCCCGCGGCCTCAAGGGATCGAGTTAAGCCCCGCGCCGCTCGACCACTCCGCCCTTCATGACGAACGAGACGCGCTCGACCACCGTAATGTCCTCGAGCGGCGAGCCGGGAACCGCGATGATGTCGGCATAATAGCCGGGCTTCAACGCGCCGATCGCACCGTCCCAGCCGAGCAGGCGCGCGCCGTTCAACAGATCGGCCTGCAGCACCGCGAGCGGCTTCATGCCGTATTTCACCATCAGCTCGAGTTCGCGGGCCTGGGTGCCGTGCGGGAACGGCCCCACGTCCGAGCCGACCGCGAATGGAATGCCGGCTGCGATCTGCTTCTTGAATTCCTTGATCTTGTATTCGAGCATCGGCGGGCTCGTCGTGCCCGGGTACGTCGCGGCCTCGCGAAGTATTCGAACACCGTGAAGGTGGGAACGGCGTAAATGCCTTTGGCTTTCATGAGACGCATGGTCTCATCGCTCAGCTGCGTGGCATGGTCGATGGAGGCGACGCCGGCTTGCGCCGCGTAGAGCGTTCCGGGCTCGCCCATGGCATGCACGGCGACGCGGCCGCCCCAGCGCGCGGCCTCCTCGACCGCGGCCTTGAGCTCCGCGGCCGTGTATTGATAGGGCGTGTGCAGCACCCCGTCGCGATGGTGTCGTGTCCGGTCTCGTAGATCTTCACGAAGTCGGAGCCTTCCTTGTGTTGCTGGCGAATGACCGCCACGATCTCGTCCGCGTTGTTGGCGTAGTCGGCGTTCGACAGGACGTGCTGGGCGGGATTGAAGTGATTGGCATCCTCGTGACCGCCGAGAATGTCGATGGCGTTGCCGGAGATGCGCAGCCGCGGCCCGATGATGAGGCCGCTGTTGATGGCGTCGCGAATCGCGGTGTCGGCGGAGCCCGCGCCCTCGGTTCCCATGTCGCGCTCGGCGGTGAAGCCCGCCATACAGATCGTCCCGGGCCGCGAGCATCGCGAGAAAGGTGCGCTGCGGCACGGATTCCTCGACGGTCTGCAAATCCTCAGCGCCGGGATGCAGGAACAGATGCACGTGCGCGTCGATGAGACCCGGCATCAGGGTCGCATTGCCGAGATCGATGACTTCCGCACCCGGGGTGCGCTCGACCGAGGCGCCGACGGCCAGGATGCGCTCGCCTTCGACGAGCACTTCTCCCGGCGTCTGGAGGCGGCCGGTCTCGATGTCGAGCAAATGCGCCGCGTGCAGGACGATGGGATGGGCGGCGCAAGTGGAATAATGCGGTGGATTGCGGGAGGAAAAAAAACGCATAGAGCCGCAAGGATCAAAACGAGCGCGCCTCTCAAGAGCGGTTTGCGAATGCTAAACGACCGCGCTTCCCTCGCGCGTCGCACTCAGTGCGCCGCCACGCTGCCACGCCGCCGGCGGCGTGCCTAACTCGCGGCGAAACGCCTCGATCTGAAGGCCGGTGTCGGTTTGATAACCTACGTCCTCCGCGATGCGCGACTAGCGGTGCGTTACTGCCGCACAAGAGATTGGCTGCCAGCAGCATGCGCCATTGCGTCAGGTACTGCATGGGAGTGCTGCCGACCAGCGCGGCGAAGCGCTCGGCGAGCATGGATCGCGAGGTGCCGGAAGCCTGCGCCAGCTCCTCCAGAGTCCACGCGTGCGCAGGCCGCGCATGCAGTGCATTCAGCGCACCGCCGATGATGTGATCCCCGACCCCCGCGAGCCAGCCGATTCGGCCGACGCTCTGCTCGTTCATATAAAGACGCAGCACCTCGATGAAGAGCACCTCGGCGAGCTTCGCCAGCACACCGGCGCCGACCGGCCGGCGCGAGCGGGCATCGGCGAGCGCATATCGAGAGAGCACTCGAGCCATGCTCCTTTGCACTCGATCCGCGGACATTGACCTTCAGCAGAGCCGGCAACCCGGCGAAGAGCATTTGCGCGAGTCGCTTATCGCATGCGTAATAGCCGCACAAACCATAGCGCGTCGTCTCCCCGCCGCCGCCATAGACGAGCTGACGCGGTCGTCGCGCGAGCACTTGATCGAAGCGGTGCGCCGCGCGCAGGCGGAACATCCGGGAGATGAGGACATCACATGCGCATCGCCTTGAGGGAAAACCACCACATCACCTGCGCGCAAGCGCACCGGAAACTCATCCGCCTAGCTCGACGATACATTCCCCTTCGGTGATCAGATGGAATATCACCACGCGTTCCGCACCCGGCTCGAGCAAAGGGGCGGCCGTTGCCGCCTCCGGGCGACTGGTACCGACCAGGGAGCGGTAAATTTCGCATTGATGAAGATCGCGCCGACGAGAAGGTGAACACCACCGGGAAGGTTTGCGACAAGGCATCCATCAGCGCTCGAGTACTTCTATATTTTTTTTTTTTTTTTTTTTTTTTTTTTTTTTTTTTTTTTTTTTTTTTTTTTTTTTTTTTTTTTTTTTTTTTTTTTTTTTTTTTTTTTTTTTTTTTTTTTTTTTTTTTTTTTTTTTTTTTTTTTTTTTTTTTTTTTTTTTTTTTTTTTTTTTTTTTTTTTTTTTTTTTTTTTTTTTTTTTTTTTTTTTAAAAAAAAAACACAAGATATCAATTACAATTCTCACACCTCGACAGCTGCTGAGATCGATCCCGTAAATATAAAATACCATGCAGTTACACGGCGTCAATCAAGAGCCGGCTGCGGAACGGCACAATCAAGCAGCATTGTCGCCGTGCGAAGATACGCCGAACCCCAGGGTAAATTTTTTTTTTTTTTTTTTTTTTTTTTTTTTTTTTTTTTTTTTTTTTTTTTTTTTTTTTTTTTAAAAAAAAAAAAAAAAAAAAAAAAAAAAAAAAAAAAAAAAAAAAAAAAAAAAAAAAAAAAAAAAAAAAAAAAAAAAAAAAAAAAAAAAAAATTTTTTTTTTTAAAAAAAAAATGAGAACGACAGTCGCCACCGTGTGGGCAATCGGGCGAGCGGGCAAAATTGACGAGCGGGCAAGAAAGAGCGACGCGCAGACAGGACACGCGGCGCATCGATTGCGGTGACATCGCAAAGACCTGATGTCAAACCAGCGAGGACCGAAAAATGAGTGCCGCCACTGCCATCGATCTTGAGCGCCCTGAAGACCCGCCAGCAGATGGCGCAAGCCGAGCGGCGACTACGCCGTGGTTGGAACCACGTTACAGCTCGTGGGCGAGCTCCTTGCCGAAGCCTGTGATCTAAGCTATACGACGAGAAAGTGCTAGATGTGGCAGCCGGCAATGGCAACGCCACGCTCGCGGCGGCGCGGCGCGGGTGCAAGGTGACATCGACCGATTATGTGCCGGCACTGCTTGACCGCGGCGCTCAGCGTGCTCGCGCAGAAGGCCTTACATGCAGAGTTCCTCGCGGCCGACGCGGAGGCGTTGCCCTTCGGGCAAGCGACCTTCAATTCCGCGCTCACCGCATTCGGCGTGATGTTCGCGCCGCATCAACTTGAAACAGCCGCCAATGAGCTGAGCTCGCGTGTGCCAACCCGGCGGCCGGATCGGACTTGCCAATTGGACTCCGGCCGGTTTCATCGGCCGGCTCTTCACGACCAACGGGCCGTCACGTGCCGCCCGCACCAGGTATCTAATCACCCGCGCTTCTGGGGCGTAAAAGAGTCTCATCTGGAAACTATTGTTCCGTGGCTCTGCAGCGAAAATTGACGCCAATCCGCGGGTTTTCCACTTCCGCTATCGGTCGGCTGCTCATTTCCTTCATCGAAGTGTTCCGCACATGGTACGGGCCCGTGCACAAGGCATTCGCATCGCTCGCGCGTGACAAAGCGGCCGCTCTGGAAAGCGGATCTGACGGCGATCTTCACCCAGATGAACCGGGCGGGGCCCGATTCACTGGTCGTACCCAGGCGACGATCTGGAAGTGTATGTGACCCGTCGTTGAAAAAGGACGGCCACGTCGGCCGGCCCTCTACAGCGCATCGAGCGCCTGACTCAGGCGCGTGACGCCGCGCACCGCATGCCGTCGGCGGCCGCTTCGGCACGTTCGCTTCCGGCACCAGCGCCAACTTGAACCCATGTTTCGCGGCCTCGCGCAGCCGCTCCTCGCCAAACGGTACCGGGCGGATCTCTCCCGCGAGCCCCAGTTCGCCGAACACGATCAGCGAATCGGCACCGGCGAATCGATGAGGCTGGAGCGCGCCGCCATCACGATCGCCAGATCGCCGGCCGTCTCGGCAGGCGCACGCCGCCGACCACATTGGCGAACACATCCTGGCCCTGCAGCAGCAGGCCCGCGTGCCGATGCGCGACCGCCAGCAGCATGGTCAGCCGATTGCCGTCGATGCCGACCGCGACGCGGCGCGGGTTGGCGCCCAGGCTGCGCATCGGCCAGCACCTGCACCTCGATCAGCAGCGAACGCGTTCCCTCGCGCATGACGGTGATGACGCTGCCCGACACCGGCTCTGCGTGGCGCGACAGGAAAATCGCCGACGGATTGGTGACCTCGCGCAGTCCCTGCTCGACCATCGCGAATACGCCGATCTCGTTGGCCGCGCCGAAGCGGTTCTTGACCGAGCGCAGCACGCGGTAGCGGCTGCCGGTATCGCTTTCGAAGTACAGCACCGTGTCGACCATGTGCTCGAGCACGCGCGGACCGGCGATTTGCCCTTCCTTGGTGACATGGCCCACCAGCAGCACCGCCGTGCCGCTGCTCTTGGCGAACCGCACCAGCTCCGCCGTGCATTCGCGCAGCTGCGAGACGGCGCCCGGCGCCGCCTCGACGCGTTCGGAATACATGGTCTGAATCGAATCGACGATGAGCGCGCGCGCCGAGGATCGTCGCGGCTGCGACGATGTCCTCGACGCCGGTCTCGGCGACAAGCGTGCGGTCGCCGCCTCCAGACCCAGCCGCCGCGCCCGCAGTGCCACCTGCTTCAGAGACTCCTCGCCGGTGGCATACAGCACGGGCCCGAGCGATTAAGCGCCGCGGCCGCCTGCAGCATCAGCGTGGACTTGCCGATGCCGGGGTCGCCGCCGATCAAGGTCACCGACCCGGCGACCAGTCCGCCGCCGAGCACCCGATCGAGCTCCGCGGAGCCGGTCGGCAGCCGCGGCTGCTCGACGCTCGCCTCCTCCGCGAGCGAGGTCGAGGAAGACGCCGCGGGCGCGCCGAGCGCGCCCCGGGCGCGCCACCCGGCGCGTGCAGCTCGGCGACCAGGGTGTTCCACTCGCCGCAGGCGGCGCATTGGCCCTGCCATTTTGGCGATGAGGCCCCGCAGTTCTGGCAAACAAAAACCTCTTTGGACCTCGCCATGCGTCTCCCGGGCAGCGAATTTGTGAGCTTAGCATTGCAGTTCGGGCTGCCCGATCCCCTATACTGCGCGGGCTTCGTGGACGGATTATGTCTATTGCATGCGCAAATTCGGGCTGATCGCGGCTATTGTCGGTTTTGGCCTGTTGGGCATCGCCGTGTTGCTCCGAGAGCACATCAATGCGGGTCCCTGGGCCTGGCTGCCCGGCGCCGTGCTCCTGAGCGGCGGCGGCGCGCTGTTCGTGTGGCGCGCTGGGCCTCGCCCGCGCCGGTCGCCGCCCCCAAGCCGCATCGGCCCATCGGCACGATACCGCGCCGGCTGCTCGACAATTTCGAGCAGCGCTTCGCCGAACTCAAGGGCCGCAAGCCCAGCACCACCGTGCTGGGCGATCTCTATGCCCTCGGGACCCAGCTCGAGCAGCGCGGCCGAACGTGCAGGCGACCGCCGTGTACCGCCACCTGGCACGCGTCGACAACACCTATCGGGACGTCGGCCAGCGACTGCGGCGGCTGATGGACGCCGAGCGCAAGCCGTGCCGGCACGCGCGCCCCCGCCGCCAAGCGGCGCCGCTCCGGCCGCACCGCAACCGCTCCGCGCGGCGCCGGCTGCGCGCCGGCGCCCAAGTTCGTCGCCGGAGGCAGCCGCCGCGCCGGCTGCCCGCGCCGCGCGCGAGGCCGCCGGCGATGTGCAGCGGCTCGGCCGCTATCAGCTCGAGCGCGAAATCGGCCGCGGCGCCATGGGCACGGTCTATCTCGGGCGCGATACCGCGATCAACCGCCTGGTGGCGATCAAGGCGATTCCGCTCGCGAGCGAATTCAGCGAAGCCGAACTGGCCGAGGCGCGCTCGCGCTTCTTTCGCGAGGCCGAAACCGCGGGGCGGCTCAATCATCCGAACATCGTCACGATCTATGATGTCGGCGAGGAGCGGGGACTGGCCTACATCGCGATGGAATATTTGAAGGGACGGCATCTCAGCGACTACGCGACGTCCGATACGCTGATGGAGCCGCGCAAAGTGCTGGAGCTCGTTGCCCGCACCGCGCAGGCGCTCGGCTTCGCGCACAAGCAGCAGGTCGTCCATCGCGACATCAAGCCTGCAAACATCATGTACGATCCCAGCGCGGACATGCTGAAAATCACGGACTTCGGGATTGCGCGCCTGACCGGCGCCGGCACCACCCGCACCGGAATCGTGCTCGGCACACCCTCCTTCATGTCTCCCGAGCAGCTCGAGGGGCGAACTGTGACCGGTCACTCGGACTTGTTTTCCTTGGGTGTTAGCCTGTTTCAGTTATTGACCGGCCAGCTGCCGTTCACTGCCGATTCGATGACCGGATTGATGCAGCAGATCGCAGAGGCGCCGCATCCGCCGTTGCGCGCCTTGCGGCCGGACTTGCCGGCTTGCGTCGAGGGCATCATCGATCGAGCGCTGGCCAAGAATCCCGAAGCGCGATTCGAATCGGCGCGCAGATGGCTGCGGCGCTGGAGGACTGTCGGTCGAGGATGCCGACGGGATTGCCATGAACGGGTGCACGTGCAGATGACAAAAGAACGCTTACGCACATGAGCTTGCGTAACAAAATTCCGAGCGTCGCGCTGACCGACACCGGCAAGGTCCGCGAGCACAACGAGGACATGATCGGCACCGAGGCCGACATCGGCCTGTTCGTGCTCGCCGACGGCATGGGCGGCTACAACGCCGGCGAGGTCGCGAGCGGCATCGCGGTCAAGACCATCATCAATCTGGTGCGCGATGCGGTCGTGCGCGAGGACCTGCTCGGTGCGCGATCCGGAGACCGGATTGACGCGGCCCAGCATCATCCTGCGTGACGCCATTCACCGAGCCAACAAGATCATCTACCACACGTCCAAGACCCAGCCCCAATGTGAGGGGATGGGCACAACGGTGGTGGCCTGCCTGTTCCACGACAACAGGATGTCGATCGCGCACGTCGGGGATTCGCGGCTTTACCGGCTGCGCGACAACCGCTTCGAGCAGATGACGCTTGGATCATTCGCTGCTGCAGGAACTGGTCGATCGCGGCTTCTATTCCCAGCAGGAAGCCCAGCGGGCGACCAACAAGAATTATGTTACCCGGGCCCTCGGGGTGGAGCAGAACGTCGAGGTGGAGATCCACGAGCAGCCGGTGCAGAAGAGCGACTACTACGTTCTCTGCTCGGACGGCCTTTCGGACATGATCGAGGACGAGGATATTCACTTAACAATCAGCACCTTTAGTGCTAATCTTGATACTGTTGCTAAACAATTGATTCAGCTGTCGAACGACAACGGTGGGCGGGACAATGTCTCGGTGATCATGGCGCACGTGACTGAGCCGTTCCCCGCGCACCGGCGTATATTTGACAAAATATTGGGATGGTTCGGTTAGGAGATGGAGTCTGAATGGCACGCCTGATGCTCAGCTTGGATGGTCAAGTCCTCGCGGAATACAACATGAACAAGGAGCGCTACACGATCGGGCGCCTTCCGGACAACGATATCCGTATCGACAATCCGGCGGTGAGCGGCCACCACTCGCTCATCATCAACATCCTCAACGACTCGTTCCTGGAGGACTTGAACAGCACCAACGGCACGTACGTCAACGGCAAGCTGATCAAGAAACATGCGATGCAGCATGGCGACGTCATCACCGTCGGCCACCACCAGCTGCGCTTCGTCGACAGCCAGGATGGCGAGGCGGAGCAGGACGAGTTCGAAAAGACCATGGTCATCACCCCGAGCTCGCAGGGTGAGGACCGCATTCGCCGCGTCGGCGCGGCGGTCGATCAGGCCGCCAAGGCGGTCGCCGCCAAGCGCCCACCGGCGCCGGCGGATTCCGGAAAACGCGCACGGCGCTGCCGAAGGCCAAGCTGCAGGTGCTGAGCGGCGCTTTCGCGGGCCGCGAACTCGAACTGACCAAGGCGCTCACCACGCTCGGGCGGCCCGGCGTGCAGGTCGCCGCCATCACGCGGCGCTCCGAAGGCTATTTCATCGTGCACGTCGACAGCGGCAAGGAAAACGACTACCCGCAGGTCAACGGCGTGCCGATCGGTCCGCAGGCGCGCCGGCTGAACGACAACGACGTCGTGCAGCTCGCGGGCGTGAAGATGGGGTTCTTCGAGAGCTAGAGAGCGCGCGGCGAGCCCGCGCCCTAAGCAGGCCGTCGGCCCGCGCCCCAGCAAGGCGGCGAGGCCTGCGAGGGCCAACCCATCCAGCGCGCCGCCGCCGCCCTTGGGGCGGCGGGCGTCGCGCTCGCTTCACCGGAGTGACGAAACCCCGCCCGCATCGACCGCCGTCATGGTGAAGTAATACTTCTTGCCGTTGGTCAGCCCGCCGATGTGGCACTGGTTCCGCTGACCCCGGTCTGAACCGGCTTCGCGCTTCGCCCGAGGCAGTCGTTCCCTCGTAGACTTTGTAGCGGTCGCCCCATAGAGGCGGCCCACGTAAGCGTCACGGAGCCGTTCCCCGGGCTGGCCGCAATGCCGGTCGGCGGATTGGCGATCGTCGTGCCACTCGCCTCCGCCGAGGCCGCAGAGCTTCCTCCGGCGTCCACCGCGACCACGGTGAAAAAATACTGCTTGCCGGGAGTGAGGTTGGTGAGACTCGTCGAGGTGCCGCTCAGGCCGGCCTGGACCGCTGTCGTGCCCTCCCCGCCCGCGGTCGTCCCCTCGAAGACGCTGTACGAGGTGGCGCCGCTGCTGGCATTCCAGCCGAGGTTGAGAGTGCCGGTCGTCGTGCCGAGCGCTGCAACGGACACACCGGCGGGCGCCGCGGGGACGGTGGTCACGTCGACGATGTTCGAGCGCGGCGAAATGACACCGCTCGAGGAAATTCGCCGCGATGGCAAAGACGTACTCCTGTCCGAACTGGAGCCCAGTTACGGTGGTTGAAGTGCCGGTTATGTTGGCCTGCACTGCAGAGGACGACACCGCGCCCGGGGCTGTTCCTTGGTACACGTTGTACGAGGCCGCGCTGGAATCGGCCGTCCAAGTCAACGTCGCGGTCTGGCCCGACAAGCTCGCACTCAGCCCGGAAGGCGCCGGAGATGACACGAACGAGGCGACGAGAGCTGAGGCGTTGATGCTACCCAAGCCGCTCGCGACATCGAAACCACGCCGGCGGCGTAGGACTGGACGCCGTTGATTTCCATGATGCCGGTCGTGTCGCCGCCCCGGCGCCGCAGGTGCTGGTGGGCAAGCTCCGGCCGAGTTCATGCTGTAGCCCGAGACTTTGCAGGGCTGCGCGCTCGAGCCGGCCGTGACATCGTAAAAAACGCAGGCAGCATTTGTGATGACGCCTTGTGAGGCATCGCAAGCCGCTCGCCGTGGCGGCCGAGCCGTACTCGACGGCGGCCAGGCTATACAGCGTGGGATTCAGCAGACCTTGCCGGCCGTCGGGTACTGCGTTGGAGATCTGTGACTGATCGATGAGCGCGATGATGGCGGCCACGGACGGGGCCGCTGCCGAGGTGCCGTCGAGGACCTTAATGGTGCCGGTCGCGGCCGGCCAAAGGTGGGCGCCTGCGTCGGGTCGCACGGCGTCGTGTCGTAAGAGCACATGAGCCAGAGCGTGGCGATCATCGATACGTCGGGAATGGCGCGGCCGCCGAGGCTGGTGGAGCTCGTGATGCCGAGCACGCCTTGCTGCCAGCTGGGCTGCGCATAGCCGCCCGGTGCAGTCGCCGCTGCTGTTGGTCGTCGTGCAACCGCTGACGCCGCTACCACCGCCCGAGATGACGATGAACGGGTTGCTCTGCCCGCTCAACGTGGCGGTGTTGCAAAATGTGATCGGGTGTAACCGAAGTCATCGGCATACACCGGGTTTGCACACGAGTCGTTCCACACCATTTCGGGAATGTGAGAGGTGGCGCTCGCGAGCGTCTTCGCTTGATTCGTCGTCTCCAATACAGCGCGGCAGTCGACGGCGACAAATCGTTGAAATCGGTGCCGCCCACCGCGAGGTTGTACGGGGTGGAGGCGAGCCCATTGACGGCGAAGCCGTTGGAATTGACATCGACTCCGAGATCCGACTGCGCGATGCATCCCACGACGCCCGCATCATCGGAGGAAACCGTGACCGTGATGCCCTCGGTCATCGCTTGCTGGTACATGGACCGACCATCGCGTTGTCGAGCCCTGTGCGCTCTCGCACTGGCCGAACGAGATATTGAGGATGGCCGCGAGGTTCTGGTCGATCGCGTAATACGCGGCAGCGCCGCATCTTGGTCCCGCACCAGAATCAGCTGGGCGCCGGGCGCGAGCGCGCCGAGAATCTCTGTATCGAGATACGCCTCGTCCTCGTTCCCGTCCTTGGTTTGGCCGGGATCCGTGTTGGGCGACACGGCCACCGAGGTGAACTGCTGCTGAGCCGGCAGACCGAAGCTGGGACCCGAGACACCGAAGGCGCTCCAGAAGGTCGCGAGGACGCTGGGATCGATATCGCTCTGCGCCGCGATGGCGATGGTTACGCCGGCGCCGGTAAATCCCTGGCTGTAGACCGGCTGCAGGTTGTACATGATCGCGAAGTCGGTCGGACCCACATATCCCGGCCACTGATTCGATCCCGAATAATAGGTGGCGGGCGAATCGAAAGACCGGGCGCTCGAAGGGCCCACCCAGGCAGGGATCCGCGCGGACCCGCCTTGAGCGGATGGACACCGGGCCGGGGATAAAGTCGTTCAAGCCACGAATGGCCGTGATGGCGGACGCGAGCGAGGCAGGTATCAAGGGCGCCGACACGTTCGCATAGTGGTGCTCGCCCGCTACCGCAAAGAGATGAATGCGGGTGTGCAGGGCGCCCTCGATCTGCGCCTTGCTGCCGAAGAACGGCAGATGGCCGCGACCGGGTGGCAGCTGCCCCACCGATAGACCGTTCGACTTGAGCCAATTCGTCACGGCTGTAAGCGTCGCCTCGGAAGCGCCAAACCGTTGACCGTATTGCGCCGGGGTCAACCACTTGTGGAATTGCGGCGATTTCGGATCTTGCTGGGCGGCGAGAAGCTGCTGAAGCGCCTGCTGCTGCTCGGGGGTCTTGGTAAAGACGATATCGAGACCCTTGGGTCGCAGCGTGCTCGGCGCCTCGCCGGCATCGAACTGTCGCTCGCGCGAACTGGTGGACATTGCCCGACAGGGAGACGAGATCGGTATTCGGGACGGTGGCGCCGGCGGCGGTCAGAGAGAGGGCCGCGGTGGTTAGCATGATCAGGCGGCGGGTCGTATCTCTGAAATTGGCGGACATCTCTGTGCTCCCGTCTACTTATGAATCGAAGGCTTTGCAGAATCAGGTCGGCAATCTCGCGGTTTATAACTGGAAAACGTCGGTTCCCCGTGGACGCAGTTATCGGAATTCGATGAATTCAGGTCCCTCTGTCGCCATATAGCGTCACGGGCGTCAGATAAGATGTGATCAGGGCAGAATCCCGTATTGAGCGGCCACCTCGCCGATCTCGGGTAAAAGGTTCTTTGCCTGTGCGATGTCCGCGTCGCCGGCAGCGTCCTGGTGCTGGCGCAGCTTGTCGACGCCACGACCGTACCAAGACCATGCGGTTTTCGGCGAGATCGCGAGCGCGTCGTCATAATCGGCAACGGACTTGGTGTAATCGCCGAGGCGCAAAAATACGAGGCCGCGACTGTCAGAGACTTGCGCATAGAAGGCAGATCTCTTCTTGGCTCTCTTGAGAGCAGCATTGCAGTCCTTCAAGGCAAGCGACAGGTCGCCGCCCACCAACGCTCGCGCCCAACAGCTCGCGTTCTGCGCATATGGGATGCGCTCGTCGACGTCATGAGCAGCGATCCAGAGATCGTACTGTTCAACGGCCGCGCTCAAGCGATCAGCACGTCCATAGGCCGCCGCCATGTCGTAGCGCAAGTCCGACTGTTTGGTGGCTGTGCGGTTTGCCGCATCGAGATCCGCCGTGGCGCCCGTCATATCGCCGTTCGCAAGCAAGAGCTCGGCGCGAGAAACGAGCGCTGCCACGTGCTGCGGGTTGAGTTTCAGCGTCTGATCGAGGTCTTTGCCGGCCAAGTCTCGGTTGCCCATTCGCATGTAGACCCGACTTCTCTGGAAGTAGTATTCGGGATTGTCGGGCGCCAGCTCGCAAGCTCGCGTCAGCGAGGTGAGCGCGTGATCATAGTCGCCCCGAGCGGCCATCGCGGTGCCGCGGCGGCTGAAGTCCGCGGCGTCGCCGCTGTCGGTCACCGTCGCTTTCGACTCCTCGATGCGCGAGCTTGCGCGGCACTGGAAACAGGCGCCGCATCACCTGCGGGCGATGGTGTGGCAGGCAAATCGGGCACGCCCGGCGCGGCACCGGACTTAATGTGTGTCAAATTAAAGACCGGGCCGCCGTTGTACGTGAAGTACAGCTTTTGTTGACTGTTGGCTACGTAGATCCGGTGTGAGAGGAAAAAATCAGGCCCAATGAGCATATCGGCGCCGAAGAAGTCGAGATCTGCAATGCGTAACCGGGTATGGCGGATTTCCTCCTCACCCATCTTGAAGCTCTCGAACGGTGCGATGTACGAAGGCACCATGTTCGCGCCGAAACCCTCCAGTCGGTCCTCCCGCAACTACTCCCGGCGAGTCGGGCCGAATACCGGCGCGCGCAGCCGCCTTGAGAGTCAACGTGGAGACGCCGGCCCCTGAGTCGAACAACACGCGTATGTCGACGCCATTAATCGAGGCGTGGCCGATCGCGGATGAAGTGCGCTCCCTTGATTCGATATCGATCACCGAATAGTCGGCCCCGGATTTGCCAACCCAGTACACCGGGGCCGTCTTGCTGCACGAGCCCACAAGCTTCACCATTCGGACGACGCCTTGGGCCAGATCGTATTCGACATCCGCGTAGTGCAACACGTTCTGACCCAGCACGCCGACGCTGCCGTTGTCGATCTGGCTACCGCCGACGAGGAACTCGACGTCATGCAACGTCGCGCCTGCGAGCGTAAAGTCCTTGACCTTGGTTATCGACGTGCTGGCGCTGCCATTGGCGCCTCGCATGAAGAACTCGATGGGTGTAGGACGGGTGAAGAGGTTTAGCTCGGCCGCGCTTGCCGGGCTGATAATGCTGTAAAAGGCGCCGCTGTCGACCATGAATCGCACGTCCGTGCCGTTGATCTTCGCGGTCATCTGGGGACGCAGATCCACCATGGTGATCTGGAACTCCGCGATCTTGCCGAGCGTGCATTGACCTGCGAAGGAGTCCGGCATCACGGAGGCGCAAAGCAACCCGAGAGTGACTGTGAGCGCTGCCCGCGCCCGTGACGAAGACGGCTGCGGTAGCGCGGTTTGTGTCATCCGGCGGAATTTGTCACGGCGCTTTCTCCGCTGTGCGCCTCAAGGAGCAATGCCGTGCCGATTGAAGTTATCGACAATCTTCGATGAGATCACTATCGCCTGCGCGATGTCCGCCTGACCTTCAGTCGCCTTCTGCTTGCGCAACTCATCTATGCCTCTGCCGTACAACGCGAATGCGTTCTTCGGAGCGATCTTGAGCGACGCGTCATATTCCGCGATCGACTTGTCGTAGTCACCGAGTCGAAACAAGAGCAGACCTCTGGTCTCAGAAACGCTGGCATAGAAGGGACTCGCCTTGGTGGCATGCCTCATCGCGGTATCGCAGTCCTTCATGGCGCGTTGCAAATCCACATCAGCGAGCGCGCGCGCCCGGCACCTCCCCTCGAACGCGAGAGGCAGACGCACATCCTGCGGGTGCGAGACGCCCCAGAGATCGTACTGCTCGATCGCCCGCTGGAAGAGATCGAGGCTCGAGTACTCGAACGCCAGCGTCAGCCGCTCACCGTCCTCTTTCGGCAGAGCGGCATTGGCGGCATCGAGGTCGGCTTCGGCTCCGGCCTTGTCGCCGGAGCGTGTTCGATATTCGGCGCGCGCGAGCAGCGCGGCCACATGATGCGGCTCAATTTGAATCGTCCGATCGAGGTCAGCGAGCGCAGGGACGGATTGCCTCAATTGCGCATAAAGGAGTGCACGCTGATAGAAATAGCCGGCATTATCCGGAGCCAGTTCGCAGGCGCGATTGAAAGCCTGCAGGGCTTGATCGAGCTCTTGCCGCGCCCTGAGTGCCGCACCCCGGCGGGCATACTCGGAAGCATCCTCGACGGGCTCCTTCGCATTCAGCGGCGGAGTGGGTGCCGGGGCCTCTGCGGCGGCAGACGCGGCGCTCGGCACAGCGGCAGCCGCCTGCTGGGTCGCGAGATTGAATACCGGGCCGCCGTTGTAAGAGAAGTACAGTTTGTCCTGGCTGTTGGCCACGTAAACATGGTGCGAAAGAAAGAAATCGGCACCGATGAGCATATCCGCGTCGCCCAGGTCCGTATCCCCGAGGCGCAATCGGGTATTGCGGATTTCTTCATCGCCGAGCTTGAAAAGCGCCACGGGCGCAATATAGGTTCGAACCGTGCTGCGCCCCAATCCTATGGTAACTCCGGCGGGAACTACCCCCGGCGAGTCGATCTTGATTCCCGCCTTCGCAGCCGCCTTCACCCAGAGAAACGAGAAGGAGGCACCCGTGTCGAATAACGCGCGGATCGCCATGCCATTCACATAGGCAACTGCTATCGCCGGGTGTTGGAAGCCTTTCCTCGGGACGCCAAGCGGGACCCGATCTGGAGACTTTGCTCCGGCTTGAGCATATTGATCACCGAATACGAATCACCGGGCCGCAGCCAGTAGGCGAGCACCATATCTCCGCAATCCTCAGCTTTCATCAGCCGTGCGACGCCATCTGCAAAATCATATTCTGCATCGCCGAGCTGCAGAAGATTGCGGCCCAGTACGCCAACGGCCTGCCCCCCCATGTGACTTCCGCCGACGATGAAGTCCAGGTCGTGAAGCGTCCCGCGCGGGAGCGTGAACTCCCTGACCTTGGTAATCGAAGCACGTGACTTTTCCGCCGATGGCTTGACCGTAGAAAACGACGGGAGCCGGGTAAACATGAAGCCCAAAGGCCGCTGCGCTGCCCGCGTCGAGCGAGCTATAGAACGAGCCGCTGTCGATGATCAATTTCACGTCGGTGCCATTGATCTTCGCGACGATCTCCGGCGACATCCGATCCATCGTGACTGGAAACTCAGCCATTTGGCCGAGCTTGCACTTGCCGGAAGCAGCCACCGCCGGGGCGCACGCGCCGCAGATCATGACGCAAACACCACGCCGCCCGGCGAAAGTTGGGCAAGCTGTGGGAACCGTGATTCCCGCGCACGAGTTCAGGCATGAGGAGCAACATCCCTGTTATTTTTTTGTTCCCACAGTTTGCCTAGCGGCCGGAACGCCGTCAAAGCTTGCCGCGACTAGAATCATCTATAGTTAAATGCCTCTCCCTCACACCAGCGGCATCGCCTTCGGCAGCCGCACCACCGCCGTTCCCGCGATCTTGTCGTGCCAGCCCTGCTTGCCCGAGTCGAAGGCGATCCAGAAGAACCCGAGGCCCGCGACGACCATGGACAAGAAGCAGCCGAGCGCCCTCACGATGGCCGTCTCCCAATCGATCGGCCGGCCATCGACTCTGATCACTTGCAGGTGGAACACCAGGCCGCCGACGGTCGTGCCGCGCAGCTTCCACATCAACGCACCGTAGATAGCGAGCACGACGAGCTCGAGATCGTTCGAGTGATGAAGCATGCCCATCAGGATTCCGACCAACAACAGATCGAGCAGGAGCGCCCCCATGCGAATCCAGAATCCGGCGCGTGGCAGCGTCGCTGCGAGGGCCGGATCGATGAAATGCGGCGACGGCGCGGCGCCCGGGCCGGCCGCGGCAGTCGGCCGCTCGCCGCCGGCCGTCGCGCCAGGCCGGCGCGCCAGGCGACGCAGCAGTGGCAGCCGCGGACTGGCAGCGGCCGCGGCGGCGGCCGGTATGGGCCCCGGGGCACCACCGGCCGGCGGCGGCCCCGCCTGGCGCGCGCCCGACGGCCGCGCCGCCCGGCGTTCCCGCCCGGCGAGGATAAGCGTGTAAATCACCGCTCCGAATCCGAACAGACCGAGGATCTTGTAGACGAGAAAGCCCAGTACGGGAACGAGATAGAGCACGAGCACGATCAGTCCGCCGACGATCACTGCGACGGCCGGATGACCCAGCTGCCCGCTGCCGCCGATCACGCGCCGGCCGAGCCACGCCAGCATCACCGCCTTGCCGAACAATCCCACGCAAAAGGCGCCGAACACGACGAAGGGGATCGCGGCGATGCCGATGACGGTGATACAGAGGAGCACGATGGCGATCGGAATGAGCAGGATGCTGAGCAGCGCCGCGACGAACGCCATCCCGGGTTGCGTCTCCACCGTGACGGCGCAGCGAGTCACGGCATCGCGGAAGAGCAAGGCGAGGAACACGTATAAGGCGAGGAAGATGAACGCGAGCGCCCATGCCCAGCCGATGCCCGGCACCAGCGCGAGCGGCCGGCCATAGAACAGGCAATGATCGATCCACGGCCTGAGGCGATCGAAACCTGACGTGAAGCCGCCGATGCTTTGCACGTCGCCGCCCACGGTGGCGGCCGGGTCTCGAATCACGCCCCCGCCGACGGCGGTGACATCGCCGCTCACGTGCGCGTGCGGGCCGAGATCGACATTGCCGAAAACGGCCACCACGTCGCCGTCTACCGGTCCGTCGATTTGAACGTTGCCGAATACGGCGACGGCACTGTCCCCTACGTGCCCGCTCGACTTGGTGTTGCCCACAATGGAGACCAGGTCATCGGCGTCGCCCTCGCTGCTGGCGGAGCCGAAGATCGATACGACACTGTCGGCGTGCCTGCCCGCGGGCAAATGAGAATCGTGAGCGAAATTGACGATGTCATCGCCCGATGCATGCCGGTCACTGCGCAGGTGCCGATGGCTGAAGGGGTGACGCCAGTCTTTGTCCCAGTCGAAATACTTCTCGACACTGCGTCGGTCCTGCGCCTCGCCAGTATCCGCGTCATCGTCCTCAGCGTCGCGATCGGCGCTGTCGGACGCGTCGGCGCGCTCGGCTGCGTCAGTGCGATCGCGCGATTGCGAATCCTGCTCCCAGTCGTTTTGCACGGCCGATGCTGCGTCGCTCCGGGTGTCGGTCTGGGCGCCGGGCGTGTCGGCCCGAGCGACGCCGCCTCCTTCGACGAAGGCGATGACCATTGCGATCACCAGCGCCAGCAGGAAGGAGACGATGGCTTGAATGCGAGAGGCGGTCATGGGCGAACCTCGGGATCGGCATTGAGGTAGAGGGTCCGATAGCCGGCAATCGCAAGCCCGAACAGTGCCGCATAGAGCGCTGCGCTTGCGATGAGACAACCGAGAACCCAGCCGGATGAGAGAACCGAGGCGAGCGAGACGCTCAAAGTCCTCGCGATGACGAAGAACACGGAGGCATCGTGCAGCACGGGCGTCGAGAGCGCATGGGACGCGCCGAACGAGCCGAGATTGGCGTTCGCTGCGGCTGCGGCCAGCACCGTGAGCACGACCAGTACGGTACTGGTCACGCCGAACGCGACCCGTGCCGGTGCCGGCCACTCCGCGAAGCTCCGCCGCCACCAGGGCAACGGCACGCGCCGCGCGAGCGCATCGAGCACTCGCGACTCCAGTGTCGCCGGTGCGCGGCGCTCCGGCAGCCTGCGCAGCGCCTGTCCGAGGCGGGCCTCCAATTCCCGATCGACTCGCTTCGCGGTCGATCTCATGGCTCACGAGCCGCCTCCGATTCCGCGCAGCCGCAGCATGGGCGCCAGCGCGGCGCGGCCGCGCCGGATGTCGGTCTTGACCTTGGCGAGCGAGATGTCGAGCTTGGCGGCGATGTCTTCATAGGACTGATCTTCGAAGTGGTACAGCACCAGCGGCACACGCTGATGGGCCGGCAGGCGGCGCAGGGCCTCCTCGAGCGCAGCCCGCTGCTCCTCCTCGCTCAAGGAATCGAGCGCGCCATCGGGCAGCGCCACGTCGGGAACGCTCTCGCTCTCCGAGAACAGCCGCCAGCGCTTGCGGTAACGCGTGAGGTAGTTAAGGGACAGATTGGTCGCCACGGTCTTGAGCCAGCCCCCCGCCGTCGCGCTCAGGCGCAGATGGTCGAAGTTCTCGTAGGCCTTGATGAAGACCTCCTGGGCGATGTCTTCCGCCTGCGCGTCGTTGCCCGCCAAACGGGCGGCCGTCGAGAAAACCATGTCTTGATAGGCACGCATGAACGTCGTGAACTCGATCGAACGGCTCGGCTCCGTGGTTGGCTTTTGCACTGGTGTAGGTTCGTTTAAGCCCATAACACGGCAGGCCGACAAAAGTTGCAGGCCGCTTTGCGCAGCGCGGTATAGGACATACCATAGGGATTGCATCGCGAACTGGCAAAGATTTGTGGGATCCCTCATGCGGCCCTCGCACTCCGGCGCGCAGCATCTTGCCGCGTCTTGATTGGCGCGCCGCCCTCCTGGGCGGGGCGCTCGTCGTGCTGCTCGCTCTCCCTGCGGTTGCGGGCTTCGTCGGCCCGGCGTGGGAGCTGTCCCAATGGGCCGGCCTGGCAGCCGCCATTGCCTGCATCCTCCTGTGCGGCGCTCCGCTTCGGCCGAGGGACTCGCAGCCCCCAACGCTGGTGTCCCTGCGCCTGCACACCGCGATCGGCTACGCGGCGCTCATTCTGGCGGCGCTGCATATCGGCGGCCTGCTGCTCTCCGACCACACCGTCATCGAGTATCTCAAGCCCACCGCTCCGCTCTATCAGTTCGCCGGCATCGCCGCGACCCTCCTGCTGGTCGTGCTCGTGCTGCTCTCGCACGGCCCGTTGCGCCGCCGTCTGTGGAAAAGTCATCGAGGCTTTCAAGCCTCGCACGTGATCCTGGCATGCGTGCTGGCGGCGCTCGTCGCAGTGCACGTGGTCGTCACGGCCCGCTACCTCGGCGGCGCCGGCCGGCGCGTTCTGTACGTCGCGGCTACGATCGGCGCCCTCCTCATGCTGTTGCGCGCCCGGCGTCCGCTGCAAAACTCACGGCAAGCGCCGCTCCGCCCGATGCTGGTGTTCGGACGGCATTCCGGCCTCATCGTGGGAGTGGTGATCTGCGCCGCGGGGCTGGCCGCCCTTTTGCCCGCCTCGGTCGACGCGTCGCTGCGCGAGCCGGCCTTTCGCCGCGCGAGCCGGCTGGCGCTCGATTTCCCGCACGACAAGCACGGCGCGGTCAATTGCCTCGCCTGCCACCACAACTATGCCGACGGAACGGGCGCAGCCCTGTGCGTCGAATGCCACCGCAGCCAGCGCGCGGATCTTCGCGAAGGAGCCGAGGCGCGGTTTCATGGATTTTGCCTCGATTGCCATCGGCATCCGAGCGCCGCGATCGAGGCACACAAGCACGGACCCGTTTCAGGCTGCCAGATCTGTCATCGGGGGCCCGGCAGCGTCGAGGCGCACCCGGGGGCGCACGGCGGGACCGCCGGACCAGCAGCGGCCGCTAGCGATAGCGCCCCAGGAGCTTCTCCAGGGCGGCGCTGCCGGGCGAGAGCTTCTCGTACGGAATGCGATTCAGCGGGACCGAGCTCGTTTTATTGAGGTGGTGAAACTCGTGGCTCACGTCCTCATCGATGTGGATGAGACCGGTGACGTATTCGTTTTGCTTCAGCTTCTGCTCGATGAAGCTGTAAGCGGCGCTCCGATCGGTCGGATCGTAGCTCGCGCCGAGCTTGTGCAGCACCACGCGGCTGCCGTCGTGCAGCTGCACGGGCAGCGCCTCGCCTGGCGGGTAATCGACCGAGATCTCCTGCGCCGGGGGCACGTAATCGGCCTCGATGGCGGGATGGTAGTGCTCGCGAGTGAACGTGTAGCTCTTGGTCGATCCCTCGTGGTCGTTGAAGGTGACGCAGGGCGAAAGCACGTCGATGAGCGCGAAGCCGCGATGCCGCATGCCGGCCTGGATCAGCGGCACGAGCTGCGCCTTGTCGCCGGAAAAGCCGCGCGCCACGAACGTCGCGCCGAGCGAGAGCGCGAGCAGTACGGGATCGATGGGTGGGGTCTGATTCACCTCGCCCTTCTTGGCTTTCGTGCCGATATCCGCGGAGGCGGAGAACTGGCCCTTGGTGAGTCCGTAGACGCCGTTGTTCTCGATCAGATAGAGCATGTTCACGTTGCGCCGGATCGCATGCACCAGCTGGCCGAGACCGATCGACAGCGAATCGCCGTCGCCGGACACGCCCACGTAGGTGAGCTCGCGATTGGCGGCATTCGCGCCGCTCGCAATCGAGGGCATGCGTCCGTGCACCGAGTTGAATCCGTGGGATCCGCTCACGAAATACGCCGTGGTCTTCGAGGAGCAGCCGATGCCGGACAGCTTCACGAGCTGTTCGGGCCGCATATCGAGCCCCCAGCAGGCCTCGATGATGGCCGCCGTGACGGAATCGTGTCCGCAGCCGGCGCAGAGCGTGGACATGCTGCCCTCGTACTGACGGCGCGTCATGCCGAGCGCGTTGGTCGGCAGGGAAGGATGGGCGACTTTGGGCTTGTTGATGAATGACATGATTTCCCTCTAGCGAGTGTGCTTGCCGATGATCGCGGTCAGCCGCGGCGCATCGGGAAGAGTCGCGCGGATACCGTCGACGATGGGCTCGCACGACATCGGAAAGCCGCTGTAGCTCAGAATGGACTTGAGCTTGGATTTGTCCACGCCCGTCTCGAGGGTGAGGAGCGAGCGCAGCTGCGCATCGCGATTCTGCTCGACCACGAATATCGTCGCGTGCAGGCTCAGGAAGCTCTCGACGTCGTGCCCGAAGGGAAATGCCTTGATGCGCATGTAGTCGACCGCAATCTTCTGGCGCGCGAGCACGTCGATGGCCTCGCGCACCGCTCCGTCGCAGCTGCCGACGCTCACGATGCCGATCTTGCTCTCGCCCTTGCCGAGGATCTCGGGCTTCGGCACGTAGCGCGCGGCGGTCGAGAACTTGCGCTTCAGCCGGTCGAGCACGACCTGGTATTCGGCGGAATCCTCCGTGTAGGCGCCATACTGGTTGTGCCCCGAGCCGCGCGTGAAATAGGCGCCTTTGGGACTTACGCCGGGCAACGTACGGTAAGTGATCGCATCATCGTCGCGATCCACGTAGCGATAGAATTTGTCGAGGCTCGCGAGCTCCTCCGCCGACAGAATTTTGCCGCGATCGGGCCGGTATGCATCGTCCCACTTCAAGTCCTTGCACATCCAATCGTTCATGCCGATGTCGAGATCGGAGAGCACGAACACCGGCGTCTGCAGGCGCTCGGCCAAGTCGAATGCTTTGACCGCCATATAGAAGCATTCTTCCGGATTGGCTGGAAACAGCAGTACATGACGCGTATCGCCGTGCGAGGCATACGCGCAGAGCATGATGTCGCCCTGCTGGGTGCGGGTCGGCATGCCGGTCGATGGGCCGACCCGTTGCACGTCGAATATCACGCAGGGAATCTCCGCGTAGTAAGCGAGCCCCAAAAACTCGTTCATGAGCGAGATACCGGGTCCGCTCGTGGGCGTGAACGCGCGCGCACCGTTCCAGCTCGCGCCGAGCACCATGCCGATGGCCGCCAACTCGTCCTCGGCTTGAATCACCGCATAGTTGTGCTCGCCGGTGGCGGGATCGACCCGGTAGCGATCGCAGAACCCCTTGAAGGCGTCCATGAGCGAGGTAGACGGCGTGATCGGGTACCACGCGCCCACGGTGGCGCCCGCATACACACAGCCCAAGCCCGCGGCCGTGTTGCCGTCGATCATGATGTGGTCGCGTGTTTTGTCCATGCGCTCGACCCGCAGCGGCAGAGGACACTGCAGGTGCTCTTTGGCGTAGTCATAGCCGAGACGCAGCGCCCGGGTGTTCGACTCGAGCAGCTTCGGCTTCTTGCCGTAGCTTTCGGTCATCAGGCCGTTGATCACCTCGAGGTCGATGTCCAGCAGCGCCGCCATCACGCCCGCATAGGCGATGTTCTTGAGCAGGATGCGATTGCGCACCCCATCGAAGTTCTCGTTGACGAGTTGCGCGAGCGGCACCCCGATGACCGTGATGTCGCCGCGCTGCAGGAGCGAGCTGCGGGGCCAGGTTGCGTCGTACAGCAGATAGCCGCCGGAGGCGACCTCGCGCACGTCCTTCGAATACGTCTCCGCATTCATCGCCACCATGATGTCGACGTGCCCGGCGCGGGCGGCGTAGCCGTCGCGGGTCACGCGAATCTCGTACCACGTCGGCAGGCCCTGGATGTTCGAGGGAAAGTAGTTCTTGCCGGTGACCGGCACACCCATGCGGAAAATGGCCTTCATGATCAGCGAATTCGCGCTCGCCGATCCCGTGCCGTTCACGTTGGCCAGCTTGATCACGAAGTCGTTCACGGGATCGCGCGCGTTGACTAGGTTCGGCATGTCACGCTCTCATCTTCTGCATGAGGAATCTTGATGGTGGACTTCTGCATGTCCCATGCCGCGGTAGGGCAACGCTCGGCACATAAACCGCAATGCACGCACACATCCTCGTCCTTCACCATGACGCGCCCGGTTTGGGGCAGTCCACTCGACACATACAGCGCCTGCTGGGGATTGGTTGCCGGCGCTTTCAGGCGCGAGCGCAACTGCGACTCACTGCCGTTCGGCGCGATGGTGAGGCAGTCGACGGGACAGATGTCGATGCACGCATCACATTCGATGCAGAGCTTTGCGCTGAATACGGTCTGCACGTCGCAGTTCAAGCAACGCTGCACTTCGAGGGCGGCCTGTTCGGCGGTGAATCCGAGCTCGACCTCGATATTGACCTTCTTGAAACGCTCGATGAGCCCCACGTGGGGCACCAGGCGCCGTTCCACGGCGTTGTACTCGTTCTTGTAAGACCACTCGTGCATGCCCATCTTGCGGCTGCTCAAGCTCACCCCGCGGGGCAGACGCTCGGTCACGGGATCGCCGCAGCAATATTTGTGGATCGAAATCGCGGCTTGATGGCCGTGCTCGACCGACCAGATGATGTTCTTCGGACCGAACGCCGCGTCGCCGCCGAAGAACACGCCCTCGCGGGTCGACTGAAAGGTGATTTTGTCGATCTGCGGCACGTTCCACTTGTCGAATTTGATGCCGATGTCGCGCTCGATCCAGGGGAAGGCATTCTCCTGGCCGATCGCGAGAATCACGTCGTCGCAAGGAAAAAACTCCTCTTCCACCACGCGGGTCGACTTGATGTCGCCATCCTCCATCTCGTACTCGAGATGCTCGAACAGCATGCCCTTGAGCACGCCGTCTTCCACCACGAAGCTCTTCGGCGCGCGATTGATGATGATGTGCACGTTCTCCTGCTCGGCATCCTCGAGCTCCCACTCGGACGCCTTGAAGAACTGACGCGGCTTGCGGGCCATCACCTTCACATCCTTCGCACCCAGACGGAGCGAAGTGCGGCAGCAATCCATGGCGGTATTGCCGACGCCGATGATGAGCACGCGCTCGCCGATCTTGTCGATGTGCTGAAAGGCCACCGACTCGAGCCAGGCAATTCCGATGTGAACGCGATCGCTGTCATGCCGACCCGGGAGCTCGAGCTCCTTGCCCTTGGGTGCTCCGCTACCCACGAACACGGCGTCGAACTCCCCGGCATCGAGCAGCGTGCGCAGGCTCTCGATGGGGGCGCCGAGCCGCAGATCGGCGCCCATATCGACGATGTAGGCGATCTCTTCGTTGAGCACGCTCACCGGCAAGCGGAATGCCGGGATGTTGGTGCGCATCAAACCGCCGGGCACCGCAAATTGCTCGAATATGGTCACATCGTAGCCGAGCGGCAGCAGATCGTTCGCGACGGTCAGCGATGCCGGACCCGCGCCGATGCAGGCGACGCGCTTGCCGTTCTTCTGGTCAGGCGCTCGAGGCAGGAGTGCCGTCACGTCGTCACGATTGTCCGAGGCCACCCGCTTCAGGCGGCAAATGGCCACCGGCTTGCTCTCGATACGGCCGCGGCGGCAGGCAGGCTCGCAGGGCCGGTCGCAGACCCGGCCGAGGATCCCGGGGAACACATTCGATTCCCGGTTCACCATGTAGGCCTCGGTGAACTGCCCCTGGGCGATGAGGCGGATGTATTCGGGTACGTCGGTGTGGGCGGGGCAGGCCCACTGGCAATCTACTACTCTATGAAAATAATCAGATTTCCCGGTGTCGGTCGGTTCCATGATTCCTCAAAAGAGATCGCACGCGCGAATGGCGCAATTATAGTCCCAGCGGCCTGGGAACAGGGGTGCAGTGGCGCACAATCGTGGCCGCGCAGGGCGGTTCAGGGGCGAATCCCCCCACCGCGCAGCACGTGGCCCGGGAGCGCGCCCGTGGCCGATCCGTCGCTGATGACGGGTACGCCGTTCACCAGCACCCATTGCATACCGGCCGAGAGCTGATTGGGAGCCGAGAAGGTCGCCCGGTCGGTGATCGTCTGCGGATCGAACACCACGATGTCCGCCCACATACCGGCTTTGATGACGCCGCGGTCGGCAAGCCGCAGCCGCGAGGCGGGCAGGCTGCTGAACTTGCGGATCGCCTCCTCCAGGCGCATGCGCCGCTCCTCGCGCACGTATTTGCGCAACACGCGCGGGAAGGTGCCGTAGGCGCGGGGATGCGGAAATTCTTTGCCGAGCGGACCCTCGGGCGAGGTGCCGGAGCTGTCATTGCAGAACGATACCCACGGCTGCACGGCCGCGAGCTCGATATCGGGCTCGCTCATCGCGAATACGGCAACGGAGGTCTGCGCATCGTCCTCGATCAGAATGTCGAACAGCGTATCCATGGCATCCTTGCCGCGCGCCTTCGCGATGTCGGCAAGCGTTTTGCCCTGCAAGTCGAGGAGCTTTGGGTTCGCGACGGTCGCGATCAGGACGGCTTCGGGGCCGGGTACCGACTGCCATTCGTTGTCCCAATCGGTGGCCGGTGTGGCGAGCTCCTTTTTGATCCGCTCGCGTGCGCCCGGGTCCTTGAGCCGCTCGATGAGCTTGGCCTTGCCGCCGTCGTGCGCCCAGGGCGGAATGAAGGCCGACAGCTCGTTGAACCAGGCCGGATAGGCGTACGTGTCGGCGGCGATATCGACTCCCGACGCCCGGGCGCGCTCGATGCGCGCGACGATCTCGGGCATCAGGCCGAAATTCTTTACGCCGCCGGCCTTCAGGTGCCAGATCTCGACCGGGATATGCGCGTCCCGGCCGATCCGGATGGTCTCCTCGAGGGCCGTCATGATCGCCTCCTGCTCGGAGCGCATATGCGTGGCGTAGATCCCGCCGTACTGGGCGGCGGTGCTCGCGAGCGCGATCAGCTCCGCGGTGCTCGCATACGGTGCGGGCGCATACTCGAGCGCGCTCGACACCCCGACGGCGCCCTGACGCATGGCCTGCGCGACGAGACCCTGCATCTGCTCGAGCTCGGCGGGCGTCGCCGCGCGGTCGCCGTAGCCGATCACCATCTCGCGCACGGTCGTCGCGCCGACGTAGGAAGCGATGTTGATGCCGATTCCCTGCCGCTCCAGATGCGCGAAATAGCCCGCGAAGTCGGTCCAGTCCCGCTTGATGCCGTAGTGCTCGTATCCCTTGGCGTTCTCGCGCGCGATCGCATCGTTTACGGGAGCGACCGATTCCCCTTCGCCGGTGATCTCCGTCGTGATGCCCTGGAAGACTTTCGAGGGCACCTTCGGGTCCACCAGGAGGGTGAGCTCGGATTGTCCCAACATGTCGATGAAGCCGGGGGCTACGACTCGGCCCGCCGCATCGATACGCCGCTTCGCGGGGGACTGATCGAGCCGGCCGATGGCGGCGATGCGGCCGGCGCGGATGCCGATGTCCGCCGCGTACCAGGGGGCTCCCGTCCCGTCGATGACGTGGCCGTGCTCAATGATGACGTCGAATGGGACCGTCCCCGGAGCGGCGTCGCGATTCGCACCGACCGCGCTCGAGACGAGCGCTGCACTCAACACCGCGAGGCCAAATGCCACGCGCCAGGCCCTTCCCGCCATCGTTTCCCATCCCCCAGACACGAACCAGGCACGAAGGCGCGATCATAGCCGTGTCGGAGAGCGACCGGAACGGAATTCGGAGAATTCTTGCACCCGACCAAGAATCGTCATATATTTAAAGGCTTACGATTGAATTTTGATCGTTTATCGAGTTTGACCTGTTGGGCTCGCCGGGAGAAGGTGGGGTATGGCAACGCAAGCGCGCTCGATCGCATCGCTCACGATTTCATTTGGGCTGGTGGCCATTCCCGTGAAGCTTTATTCCGCGACGCAGAGCTCGGAGCGTATTTCTTTCAATTTACTACGCGCCAAGGATGGATCGCGAGTCAAGCAGCAATACGTGGCCGTCGCCGACGGCCAGCTGGTGGAACGGGCGGAGATGGTCAAGGGCTACGAATTCGCCAAGGACCAATACGTCATGTTCTCGCCCGAGGAGCTCAAAGCCCTCGAGGACACGACCACGCACGCCATCGACATCGGTCAGTTCGTACCCCTCGAATCGGTCGATCCGGTGTATTTCGACGGGACCTACTACCTCGCGCCAGACAAGGGCGGCGCCAAGCCCTACACGTTGCTCGCCACGGCCCTGCGCAAGACCGGACAGTGCGCGGTCGGTCGCTGGGTGTCGCGCGGCAAGGAACACATCGTCATCATCCGCCCCATGCAAGATGGACTCGCCATGCATCAGCTGCACTTCAAGGAGCAGGTGCGCGAGCTAAAGGACTTGGGGTTGGAGCCTGCTCCCGTGTCCGAGCCCGAGCTTAAGCTTGCACAGCAGCTCATCGACCATCTGGCCGCGAAACGCTTCGACCCGAACGAGTATCAAGACGAGTTCAAAGGACGCGTCGAGGCGGCGATTCAGAAGAAAGTCGACGGCAAGCAGATCTCGCTCGCCGAAGCGCCTGCCGCCGCCACCAGCGGCAACGTCATCGATCTCATGGAGGCGTTGCGGGCGAGCATCGATGCGCGCGGCTCCAGGAACTCCGCCGCCCTGAAGGAGCGCAAGGCGCCGAAGCGCGCCGCTTCGTCGGGAGCCTCACGCAAAACCGCGCGCCGCTAAAGACGCATGAGTCGAGATGCATGAGTTCGACTCGAAAGATCTCAAGCGGCTGTTCGGCATTCCTGCCTCCCAGGTCCGGTCGCTGATCAAGGCGGGCCATATCAGCCCGCTGAAGAAAGCGGGCCGCCTCAGCTACTCGTTCCAGGATTTGATCGTGCTGCGAACGCTGAGATCACTCCGCGCCGCAAAGATTCCGACCCAAAAGATCAACCGCACCCTGCGTGAAATCCGCGAATCGCTCCCCGGTGAGCTGCCTCTGAGCGGGCTTTCGATCGTCGCCGTAGGCGACCGGATTGTCGTCCGAGAGGGCCAATCGCTGCGTGAATCCGACACCGGGCAATATACCCTGGCACTCGAGTTCGTCGATCAGGGGGGCGAGCTGCTGATGATCGACAAGCGCACCAACGATCGCACGAGCGCCGCCGAGGAGAACGTTGCGAACGCCGCATCCGGCGCGATCGAGGACGACTTCGAGCGCGCGCTCGCGCGGGAGGAATCCGACGCCGAGGGAGCCATTGCGCTCTATCAGGCGTGCCTCAAGGCGGACGCGCGGCGCATGGAGGCGCGCCTCAACTTGGGTCGCCTGCTGCACGAGAAGGGGCGGCTTCGCGAGGCGGAAAGCGTCTACCGCGGCAGCAACGCCGCCGAGCCGTTGCTCTCGTTCAATCTCGCGGTGTTGCTCGAGGACCTCGACCGGGCCGGCGAAGCGATGGCGGTGTACCGGCACGCCATCGCGCTCGACCCCGGACTTGCAGACGCTCACTTCAACTTGGCGCGTCTGTACGAGCAGGCGGGCAACGCGCGCGATGCGCTGCGCCATCTCCTGGCTTACCGACGGCTCATGACCTGAGCGCGCGCCAGCGAGAGGGAGCGAGGAGATCTGCTGGGGGTGGGGTGGGGGGGAGGTGATGCAGGCCCTCGATCGCTCGAGCGTGATCCCTGTGTGTGACGTCTGCGGAGCGCGGCTCGAAGGCGCGCGGCGTGGAGCGGCGCTCGCGCGCGGCGAGTCGCGGGCTCGCGGGCCGGTGGCGCCAAGGACCTGTGCCGACCGCGGCGTGCGCCGACCTCGGGCTCGCCTCAGGACCGTGCCCGACCGGACGCGATCATCGTCGAGCGTCTGCGCGCGGCCGGCGCGATCATGATCGGCAGACGAACACGCGAGTTCGGGCCGGCTCGCAGACTCAACGCCGTGTTCGGCGCACGCGAATCCCTACGACTCGAAAGACCTGCGGCGGGAGCAGCGGCGGAGCGGCCGCGGCGCTGGCGCAGGTACTGCCGATCGCCGACGGTCGGACTCGGGGAGCCTGCGCAATCCCGCGAGCTTCTGCAACGTGGTGGGTTGCGCCCTCGCCGGCCGCGGCCGACTGGCCGCGGCCGAGGCCTGGTCGACTGGCGTGCTCGGCCCGATGGCTCGCTGCGTACGAGGACGCGGCGCTCATGCTCGCGGCCATGGCCGGCGCCGAAGCGCGCGACCGCTGTCCTTGCAGGAGCCGGGCGCGGTCGCGCGGCCGCCGCCCGGGAGCGGGCGCACGCATCGCTGGAGCTCGGATCTCGGCGGTCTCCCGCGAGCCCGAAGTGCGCCGCATCGTCGATGCGCAGCGACGAGTCTTCCAGGACCCGGCTGCAACGTCGAGGAGGCACGCCGGACCTGCGCGACGCCGAGGAGACTTCGCGTGCTGCGCGCCGGCATCCATTCACGCTGGGGCCGCTGCCGAAACGCATCGCGCGCTCATGAAGGACACCGTCGTGTGGAACATCGAGCAGGGGCGCGTCTCAGCGGCGGCAGATCGGCGAGGGGAAGAAGCGCACGCGGCCATCGCATGCGGGAATCATGCAGCGCTACGATCTGGCGGCGCCCGTGACCAGGTGCTGCCGTTCGCTGTCGGCGTGCCTACCCGACACGCATCGACGGGTCGAGCTCGAACTACCTCGACTGGATGCGCTCTGTACACATCAGCGCACCGGGGCACCGGCATCCCGTGCCTGCGGCTCGGCTCGGGACCCGTGGGCCGCAGATGTCGGTGCTCACGGAAGACCTCGCGTGCGCAGATCGCGCGTCGAGCAGGGACGCAGTGCACGGACGTGGGAGAGGGGGCCCAAAGCGAGCGGCTCTTATTCGAGCGTCACCGCCACCCGCTGGCTGATGCCGCAGAGCAGCTCGTAAGGAATGGTGTCGGCCCAGACGGCGATCTCCTCGACCGGGAGTCCCCCGCCCCACAAGATCACGGGATCGCCCATCTGCGGCGCGCGCTTGAGGTCGGTCACGTCGATTCCGATCATGTCCATCGACACGCGACCCGCAAGCGGCGCGCGCTCGCCATTGACGAACACCGGCGAGCCCGCACTCAAGTTGCGGGGGTAGCCGTCGCCGTAACCCACGGCTGCCACGGCAAGGCGGGTGGGACGGTGCGCCGACCAGGCGCCGCCGTAGCCCACGCGCTCACCCGGGGCGATGTTCTTCAAGGCGATGACGTGCGATTTGAGCGTCATGACCGGCAGCAAGCCATAGTCGGCGCCGATGGATCCATCGAACGGCGATACGCCATAGAGCAGCAAGCCGGGGCGAACCCAGTCGGCCTGCGCCTTCGGAAAACCCAACAGTCCGGCGGAATTGGCGATGCTGCGCTCGCCGCCGAGCGCCGCAGTCGCCGCCTCGAAGCGAGCAAGCTGCTCCGTCGTGGCGGGCGAATCGGGGTCATCCGCAGAGGAAAGGTGAGTGAACAGGTTGACCGGCGATTGCACGCGCGGCAGAGCACGCAGCGCCTCGAGCGCGGCATCAAACGCCGCGCCCTTGAAGCCGAGACGGTTCATGCCGGTGTCGAGCTTGAGCCAAATCCGAAACGGCTCCCCTGCCCCCGCTTGCCGCAGCAACTCGATCTGCTCCGGCATGTGCACCACGAGCTCGAATCCCGAAGCTGACGCGGAGTCGAGCTGCCCGCGATCGAACACACCTTCGAGGAGCACGGTTCGCTTTTGAATGCCCGCCCTGCGCAGGGTGAGCCCTTCGTCGACACGCGCAACCGCGAATGCATCGGCCTGATCGAGCGCACGTGCCACGGCCACGAGTCCGTGCCCGTACGCGTTCGCCTTGATCACCGCCATCACGCGCGAGCGCGGCGCGAAGTCCCGGATGCGTTGCAGATTGTGTTTGAGTGCGGCGGTATCGATCGTCGCACTCACCATCGGGGTCATGCGGACCTCACCGGAATACGCCCTCGGCGTAGGATTCCGGCGCGTAATTCTCGAACTTCGTATATTGGCCGAGGAAGGTCAGCTGCACTTCGCCCGTGGGGCCGTTGCGCTGTTTCGCGATGATGATGTCGGCGATGCCCTTGCGTGTGGTGTTGGGATCGTAGACGTCTTCGCGATAGATGAGGAGGATGACGTCTGCATCTTGTTCTAGGGCTCCCGACTCCCTCAGATCCGACATCACCGGCTTCTTCTCCTGCCGCTGCTCGACGCCGCGATTGAGCTGCGACAAAGCAATGACCGGCACCTTCAATTCCCGGGCAAGCGCCTTGAGCGAACGGGAGATCTCGGAGATTTCGGTCGCCCGATTTTCTTTGGTCCCCGCAACCTGCATGAGCTGCAGATAGTCGACGACGATGAGGTCGAGCCCGCGCTCGCGCTTCAGCCGACGAGCGCGCGCACGGATCTCCGTCGGCGTAAGCGCAGGCGTCTCATCGACATGGATGCTCGCGCTGCCGAGCTGCGTCATGGCCGAATCGATGCGCGGCCAGTCATCTTCCTGAAGCCTGCCTGAGCGCAGATGGCTCTGATTGATCCTCCCCAAGGACGACAGCATGCGTAGCGTCAACGCCTCGGCGGACATTTCCATACTGAAAATGGCCGCGGATTTCTTCGAGCCGAGCGCCGCATTTTCCGCCATGTTGACCGCGAGCGTGGTCTTACCCATGGAAGGACGGCCCGCCACGATGATCAAGTCGCCCGGTTGCAGTCCCGAGGTCATTTCATCGAGCGCCTTGAAGCCCGTCGGAATGCCGGTGAGCTGGCCCTCGTTTTGATAGAGCTCGTCGATCCGGTTGACCACTTCCGGCAGAATCGACTTGACCGTGCGGAACCCCGCTTTGCCGCGCGAGCCGCGCTCCGCGATCTCGAACACCGCGCGTTCCGCGTCGTCGACGATTTCGCGCGCCTCGCGCCCTTCCGGCTCGAGCGCGTTGCTGACGATGGAATTGCCCGCGCTGATAAGCTGCCGCAGCACCGAGCGCTCGCGCACGATGTCTGCATACGCCTTGATGTTCGCCGCGGTGGGCGTGTCGCGCGCCAGCGTCCCCAAGTATGAGAGGCCGCCCACTTGGTCGAGCAACCCCTGGCTCTCGAGAATGCCGGACAGGGTCACTGCATCGCAGGGCTGATTGCGCTCGATGAGTCCCGCAGTCGCACTGAAAATCAATCGGTGATCGTTGCGGTAGAAATCATCGGCGGTGACCCGGTCGGCCACCTGGTCCCAGGCGGCCGAGTCGATCATCAGCCCGCCGAGCACCGCTTGCTCCGCCTCGATTGAATGCGGCGGCAACCGCAGACGGTCGTCTGCGGCGCCGGAAGACGGATTGTAAGGGCGAGTGGCCACGTGCAAAGCCTGCGCGCCGCGGCTTTGCCGGCCGCTACTCTTCGGCGACGATCGTGACGGTCAAGGTCACGCCGACATCGGTGTGCAAATGCAACTGCACCTGATGCTCGCCGGTCGTGCGGATGGGACCGTTCGGCATGCGCACTTCGCTGCGCGAAATGGGATGTCCCGCCTTCGCCGCCGCCTCGGCGATGTCCGCCGTGCCGATGGAGCCGAAGAGTTTCCCCTCGGTGCCCGCTTTGGCCTTGAGCTCGAGCTTGAAGTTCTCGAGATCCGCCGCCCGCTTCTGCGCAGCCGCGAGCTCGGCATTCGCCTTGGCTTCGAGCTCCGCGCGCTGCGCCTCGAACTTCTTGATGTTGGCGGCGGTCGCCATGGTCGCCTTGCCGGTCGGCACAAGGAAGTTGCGGGCATAGCCCGCTTTCACCTTGACCCGATCGCCGATCTGCCCGAGGTTCGCGACCTTCTGCAGCAATATGATGTCCATGTCGCTCGCCTCAGTGTTGATCGGTGTACGGCAGCAACGCGAGGAAACGTGCGCGTCTAATAGCGAGCTGCAGCTGCCGCTGATAGTGGGCGCGCGTGCCCGTGATGCGGCTCGGGACGATCTTGCCGGTCTCGGTGATATAGCTCTTGAGCGTCGCGAGGTCCTTGTAATCGATCTGCTTGACGTCGTCGGCGGTGAACCGGCAGAACTTCTTGCGGCGGAAAAAACGTGCCATGAGTGCTCCTCGAATTCTTTAGCGCATGCCCGCGGGCATGTCGTCGTCGTCACCGTCGTCGCCGAAGTCGTCGTGGCGGCGGGCATTCTCGTCCGGCGCACGCGCCATGGGCGAGGGCTCGGTAACGGCGGCATCCATCTTCACGACCAGATTGCGCAGCACCGCGTCGCTGAACCGGAACGAGCCGGTGAGCTCGGCGAGCGTCTTCTGATCGCACTCGATGTTGAACAGGATGTAGTGGGCCTTGTGCACCTTGCCGATCGGGAAGGTGAGCTGGCGACGACCCCAATCCTCGAAGCGATGCACTTGACCGCCGCCGGCACTGATCATGCCCTTGTAGCGATCGACCATCGCAGGAACTTGCTCGCTCTGGTCCGGGTGGACCAAGAGCACTATTTCATAATGCCGCATGTAGGCTCCTCACGGTATTAGCCTCCCGTTGCGAGCGGTGAGGCAAGGAGTGAAACCGGCCGGGCCGGCGAAAAAGAGCGCGAAGGATACGCGTTTCAGGCGGTTTCGGTCAACTAGACCGCCGCAGCGCGCTGCCGCCCCGCCTCGAACAGCGCGATCCCGGCAGCGACCGACACGTTGAGCGATTCGACCTGCCCCGCCATGGGGATACGCACCAGGAAATCGCAGGAATCGCGGGTCAGGCGGCGCATGCCCTCGCCCTCCGCGCCCAGAACCAGCGCCAGGGGTCGATTGAGGTCGGCCGCGTAGAGGGGCTGCTCGGCCTCCCCGTCCGTACCCACGACCCAGATACCGCTTTGCTTGAGCCGGCCCAAGGCGCGCGCCAGATTGGTCACCGCGACCACCGGCACGAACTCCGCCGCGCCCGCGGCGACTTTGCGCGCGACCGCGTCGACGCTGGCCGAGCGGTCTTTGGGGAGGATCACGGCCTGTGCGCCGGCGGCATCCGCCGTGCGCAGGCAGGCGCCCAGGTTGTGCGGATCCGTCACTCCGTCGAGCACCAAAAGCAGGGCATCCGGCGCGTCGTTCACGGATGCGATCAGCGCCTCTTCGTCCCAAGGTTTCAAGGGCCGCACGCTAGCAACCACGCCTTGGTGCACCACGTCGCCCGCAAGTTTCGCGAGCGAATCGTTCCCGACCCGCTGCACCTTGAGACCCGCCGCCTGGGCGCGCTCCTTCAAGTCGCGCGCCCGGGCATCCTGGCGCGGTTCCGCCATCCACAGCTCGAGCACGCGCTCGGGTGCGCGGTCGATCACCGCGCGGACGGCGTGCAGTCCGTAGACGAGATCTCGTTTGTGCTCAGCCACGACCGCCGCGGCTGCGCCGCTTGCCGCCTGAGCCCGCGGCGCGTTGCGGCCGACTGCCGCGCCGGCCCTCGGAGCCGCCGCGACCCGGTCGCGCCGCCCGCACGGTGCCGTGAGACACGGCGCCGCTCGCATCGAGGAGATCGAAATCGATCTGACGCTGCGTAAGATCCACCCGGCTCAAGCGCACCTGCACGGTGTCTCCCATCTGCCAGCGCTGGCCGGTACGCCGCCCCACCAAACCCATGCCGCCGTTCTCGAGCTCCCAGTAATCGCCCGGAATGTTCGAGATGTGGATCAGGCCGTCGATGGGCATTTCCTTGAGCTGCACGAACAGCCCGAACTCGAGAGCGCTCGAGATCGTGGCCTCGAACGTCTCGCCGACCCGCGGCTGCATGTAGAGGCATTTGAGATAGCTCATCACGTCGCGCGCCGCTTCGTCGGCCCGCCGTTCGCGTTGCGAGCTCTCCGTGCCGAGAGTCTGCAACTCGTTCGCGGAGTAACGGTAGCCGGAGGCCGATTGAGGCACCACGGCCCCCTTGAGGGCGCGATGCACCAGCAAATCCGGATAGCGGCGGATGGGCGAGGTGAAATGCGCATACTCATCGAGGGCCAGCCCGAAGTGTCCGATATTGGTCTGCTGATAGACGGCCTGAGCGAGTGCCCGGATCACCAATCCCTCGAGCAGCGCACCGTCCGGCCGCGCTGCCAGCCGTTCGACCAGCTGGCGAAACTCGCGTGGCGTCGGTTGCTCGGAGAAGTTCGCGCCGATCTGCATGGCGTTCATCACCTTCTGCAGCTCGGTTACCCGCTTCTCCTCCGGCTGGCCGTGGACGCGGTACAAGCTTTTCGCCTTCGCGAGGCGCAGCGCGACCGCCGCCTGTACGTTGGCCGCGATCATGCATTCCTCGATGAGACGATGGGCGTCGTTGCGCACCACCGCGTAGAAGCCCTCGATCTGGCCGTTCGCCCCGATGCGTGCCTTGACCTCGCCGCCGCGAAAATCGAGCGCGCCCCGCGCATCGCGCGCCGTTTTGAGCGCGCCGTACACGGCATACAGCTCGCGCAGCGATGCGCGCACGGGCTCGGTGAGCGCTGCATCGCTCGAGGAGTCTGGATGCTCGAGATAGCGCCACGCTTGCGCATAGGTGAGACGCGCATGCGAGCGGATCACCGCCTCGTAGAAATGCGCGCGGCCGGGTTGACCCGTCTTGCTCACGCGCATGTCGCAGACGAACGCCAGACGCTCGACGTTCGGCATCAGCGAGCACAAGTGATTGGACAGATGCTCGGGCAGCATCGGCAGCACGCGGTCCGGGAAGTACACGGATGTCGCGCGCGAGCGGGCCTCCGCATCGAGGCTCGTGCCCACGCGCACGTAGTTGCTCACATCGGCGATGGCGACCACCAGCCGCCAGCCCCCGCCGCGCAGCCGCTCGGCATACACCGCGTCGTCGAAGTCCCTGGCATCCTCCCCGTCGATGGTCACCAGCGGCAGATCGCGTAGATCCTCGCGGCCCTCGCGATCCTGCGGCAGCACATCGGGGGCGAACGTGTTCGCTTGATGGAGAACCTCGGGCGGAAATTCCTGGGGTAAGTCGTGGCGCAGGATGGCAAAGCGCGCGGCAAGATCCGAGGGACGCACGTCGGTCAGCACTTCGACGATATGCCCGTGGGCGGGCTCCTCGCCTTGCGGCCGACGGGTGATTTCCACAATGACGTTGTCGTCGTCGCGGGCACCGTGCGCCAGACGCTCGGGCACTTGCACGACATACCAATGCCCGGGATCCTCGGGCTGAACGTGGCCGAGATGAGGACGATAGACGCCGCCGATGCGGTTCGGCGCATCGCCCGTGCGGCGGATCAGCCGCGCGACCCGCCGCCCCCGGTCATTGACGCCGACCGCCAGAACCTCGGCCGTGTCGTTGTGCATCAGGGTCGCGGTATCGGCCCGGGCAAGCACCAAGGGGGCCGACCCATCGACGGGCATCACCAGCACATCGCCGTTGGCCCGGCCGCGCACACGGCCGGCCACCCGCTCCCCTTCGCCGGCGGTGGCAAAGCCTTGGGGTCCCGCGATCGCCTGGCCGTCGCGCACCATCGCCCCCAGGCGCTTCGCCAAGGCGTCACGCTCGCTGTCGGCGTGCAGCCCGAGGCGTTTGGCGAGCCGCGCCACGGTCAGTGGCTCGTTCGCCTCCGATAAGTGACGCAGAATGAGCTCGCGGCTTGCAATGGGATGCGCGTAGCGCATTTGCTCGTGCGCGAGATTCGGATCCTCTTCGCGCCATTCGTGGCCTTTCTTCGGCCGCGAGCCTTTGGGATCCGTCATCGGGTCACCGCCACCGGCTCATCGCCGCGCGAGCGCTTGGCGAGCCAATAGTAGGCCGGCGCAGTAACCGCGAGGCCGATGACCCAGGATAGATCGATGCCGCCCATCGCACGGGCCAGGGGGCCGGTGTACAGGGGTGATGAAATGAAAGGAAGCTGAATCAGAATGCCGACTCCATAGCAGGTGACCGCGGCGCCGTTGATGCGCCCATAGATCCCGCCGTCGCTGCGAAAGAAAGAGTCGACGTCGTACCGGCCTTTGCGCAGCAAGTAGTAATCGACCAGATTGATAGCGGTCCAGGGGACCAGAACATAGAGCAGCAGCAGGATGAAACTTTCGTAGTTGACCAGGAAGGATTCTTTGCTGAGCAGCGCTCCCAGGAGCGTCAGTGCGCATAACACGAGCGAGACCGCGATACGCGAGCGTGGCCCGGGTGACCACCGAGGCAAGACCGTCTGGCCGAACGTCATGGTAGACAGTGCCCCGCAGTAAAGGTTCATGGCGCTCGCCGCCGTGATGCTGACGGTGAGCACGACGAGCACTGCGGGTGCGATGCTGCCGGTGAGCGACGCGAGTCCGACGATGAGACTGCCTTTCGGCGCCGACAGACCCACCATCGCGCCGAGCACCATGGGGAAGAACGACCCCAGAGTGCAGCCCCAGTAGCTCGCCCAGAACGCCGGCCGGGCGCCGGTGTCGCGCGGCATGTAGCGCGAATAATCCGACACGTACGGCGCATAGGCGATCTGCCAGAGCGCGCCCAGCGAGATGACGCCGAGGAATCCGGGCAGGTTGAACCGATTGCGGACAAGGAAATCGCCGGGCACGCCGTGCACCCAGATAATCCAGGCCGCGGCGACGAGGAGCGCGGCGCCGCACACGTAGCTCATGACCCGGGTATAGGCGTGGATGAGGTCATAGCCATAGATGGCGGCGATAACGGCGAGCAGTGCGACGAGCAGCATGCCGGCTGCCTCAGGCATCCCGGTCACCCGCCGGAGGGCCTCCCCGCACAGCACCAGGTTCGAAGAGCCGAATCCCACATACATCACGATGACAATGCCGATCACGAGCAACGAGCCGAGCGACCCGAACTGACCACGCGTTTGCACCATTTGCGGCACGCCAAGCGTCGGACCTTGTGCCGCGTGCAGGGCCATGAAGATGGCGCCGACCAGATTGCCGATCGCCAGAGCCGCGACCGCCCAGCCGAACGGCAGGGCGAACACCGTCACCGAAAGCCCGCCGGTCACGATGGTGAGCAGCATCAAGTTCGCGCCGAACCATACCGTGAAAAGATCTCGGTAGGTGCCGTGGCGGCTGTCGAGAGGTATCGGCTGAATGGTGGCGATTTCGATGCGCCCGGCGTGTTCGCTGGTTTTATTCATTATGAGTAGGTCCACCTCGGCCGGTCATCGCCGGGGCGTCGAGCCCCTTAGGCTCGGTCCCGAAATGCCCTGGCGATATGGACTGGATCGGTCGGCGCGTCGGCGCAGCGCTCGCCGGAGTGGCGGGCATCTTCCCATGCGACGCCGCAATACTCCACTCCAAACCGCCGAATTGACAAGGATTCGGCGGGTGCGTAGATTCCTGCGCCTCACATTCGACGGCCCCCTCTTGCCCAGGTGGCGGAACTGGTAGACGCGCTGGTTTCAGGTACCAGTGGAGCAATTCGTGGAGGTTCGAGTCCTCTCCTGGGCACCAATTTCTTTATATTTCAATTTGATGCCGCTCTTAGTTCAACCAACTTAGAGCAACGCGCTGGCGGCTGAGCAATCGTCCGCGGACTCGGTCAACCAAATGAAGTCAAAAACCTCGACGCCGGCATCGAGAAACTCGATGTCGAATGTTCGATCCAAAATGGAAGCGGGTTGACGGATCAACTGATACATCCGGGGTTCGCTCGCAATCCCATTGCCCTGTTCGTCCACGTCGAGTCCCTGAGCAACCCCAGGGGGCGCGCCGTCGATGCGGACTCGGAACCTCCGCTAAGGTCGGCGGGATCGCCGGTGTTCTGTCGTTTCAATCCAAGGTACATATGCCATTTGACTCACTACCGATTCGGCCGGCGACGCACAGTTTTACAAGGCTCCCCGGGCGGCTGATGGGAACAGTGGCCGCGTTGCTGACCGCCGTCTCCGCCATGGCTCAGGCGCCCGCCGATCTCGCCCTCCTCCACGGTCGAATTCACACCGAGGATGCCCGCCGCAGCGTCGCCCAGGCGCTCGCGGTGCGCGGGAATACCCTTGTCGCGGTGGGCACGGATCAGGCGGTCAGCGCACTGATCGGACCGCAGACTCGCATCGTCGATTTGCATGGACAGGTCGTCCTGCCGGGCATCATCGACGCTCATACTCATCCCGCCGAGGGATCGCAGGATTTGGCCAAGTGCAACCTGGGCGACAAGATGCTGAATACCGCAGGCGTCAAAGCGAAGGTGGCCGCCTGCCTGAAGAAGAATCCGGGCGACTCTTGGTTCGAAGCGGTGCAGGTCAATCCCTCAGGTCTCACCCTGACGCTCAAAGACCTCGACTCGATGCTCGCGACCCGTCCGCTGATTCTGAGCGGCTCCGACGGCCACTCCCTCTGGGCAAACTCCGCGGCCCTGAACGCCGCGCACGTCACGGCCGCGACCAGGGACCCTGCAAACGGGCGAATCGAGCGTGACGCGGCCGGCAATCCGACCGGCACGCTGCGCGACGATGCGAGCGAGCTCGTCTTCGATGCCTTCCCGAGGGAGGATCTGGAGCACGAAGCTGCACAGCTCGCTCGCACGCTCGATGCGATGCGCGCCACCGGTATCACCTCGGTGCAGGATGCCTCGGTCGATGAGCATCTCATGCAAATGTACAAGCGGCTCTACGACCAGCACCGCCTCGACATGCGGGTGCGCGGCTGCTTTCACCTGAAAGACTTGCACGATCCGGCTCAATCGTTGATAGATCAGGCGATCGCCTTCCGCTCACGCTGGGCGATCGACCCGGATTTCCTGCGTGCGGATGCCGTCAAGATCTTTGCCGACGGCGTCATCGAATATCCCTCGCAGACCGCCGCCCTGCTCGAGCCCTACCTCGATGGGCACGGCCACGCCACGAGCAATCGCGGGCCCTCTTATTTCACGCAAGACAACCTCAACCAGATCGTGAGCCGCGCCGATGCGGCTGGATTCACGGTCCACGTGCACGCGATCGGCGACCGTGCCGTGCGCTCAACGCTCGATGCGTTCGCCTATTCGCGGCAGCACAACGGCCCGGGCGACGGCCGCGATCAGATTGCTCATCTGGAGCTCATCGATCCGGCTGACTTCCCGCGCTTCAAGGCTCTGGGTGTGATCGCCAATCTCCAATTGCAGTGGGCCGAACGCGACCCGTACATCGTCAGCGCGACGCTGCCGTACATCGGCCCCGAGCGGGCGCGATACCTCTACCCCGCGCGCTCGTTGCGCGATGCCGGCGCCATGATCGTCGGAGGCAGCGACTGGAACGTGAGCACCTTCGACCCCTTCGAGGCGATGGAGCATGCCATCACGCGAGCGCAGGCGCGCGGCAAACCGCCGCTGCTACCCGAGCAAAGCGTCACTATTCAGGATGTCGTCGATGCGTACACCATCAACGCCGCGTTCGCTCTCAAGCAGGAACGGACGACGGGCAGTCTCGAGCCCGGGAAGCGAGCCGACTTGATCGTCATCGACCGCGACGTGTTCACGATCGACCCGGGCGAGCTGCACGCGACGCGCGTGCTCTCGACCTATCTCGACGGACGGGAAGTTTACAGTCGACCGCGCCCGAGCCGCGCCGCTAGCTGGTGAGCCGCAGCGCGCGCCGCGCGCCCGTGCTCATGAAATCGGCCTCGCAGAGGCGGATGAGATCGCGGCCGTCATGCTTCGCGCGGTACAGCGCGGCGTCGGCACGCGCGACGAAGTCCTCGAAGGACTTGACGGTGGCATCGTATGAAGCGAGACCCGCGCTCAGGGAGACTTGCAGATCGCTCCCCGTGGGCGGCAGCCGGATGCCGAACACGAGGGTGCGCAAGCGCTCGAGGCTCGCGACCGCGAGCTCGACCGGCGTGTCCGGCATCAGCAGCAGAAACTCCTCGCCGCCCCAGCGGCCGAGAATATCGGTCTCGCGCAACGCCTCGCGTCCTGCGCGCGAGAACTCCTGCAGCACGTGATCGCCCGCGGCGTGGCCGCAGCGGTCGTTGATATCCTTGAAGTGATCCATGTCGATCAGCGCGAGCGTCAGCGGCTTGCCCGTGGTCTTGGCGAGATCGAGCGCCGCGAGCGCGAGCTCCTGCGTGCGGCGCCGGTTCGGCAGGCCCGTCAGGGGGTCCTGGCTCGCGAGCTGCACGAGCTGCATGCGGTAGCTGCGGTTCGCGAGCAAGAAGTAAATGAGCAGTGCAATGATCCAGATGCCCGCGACCGCGACCACGGTATTCCAGCGCAGCTGCTGTGCCTGGCGGTTCGATTGCTCCTGCGTGTTCTCGAGCTCGCGCTTGAGCGAGAAGTTGCGCTCGATTTCGCGGTCGGTCTCGAATCGGGCTCGCAAGGCGCCGGCCTGACGGATGCGCTCGGCGTTGTTCGCCGCCGTGAAGCGAGTGACGTATTCCCGCAGGTCGGCGTACGCCTCCTTGTAGTTGTGAAGCGCCGCATTCGCCCGCGCGCGCCACTCGTACATCGAGCCGACAATGCGCGGCGACACATCATCGCCGCCGTGATCGAGCACTTCGTTCATCGTCGCAAGCGCGGCATCCGCGTGTCCGAAGCCCAGGAAGATGCGTGCTTGGAGGACCTGAGTCTCCTTGAGCGAATCGATGGACCGCGCTTCGCCGAAGATGCGCAATGCATTGGAGCATTCGCGCTGCGCGGGCGCGAGCTGCCCGAGCTCGATGTGCGCCTCGCAAATGCGCTGATCGGCGAAAGCGATGCCTTGCTGATCGCCCAAGGACGCGCTGAAGATCCGCGCCTTCTCGAACTCGGCGATCGCGCCGTCGTAGTTCCCCATCAGCTTGAGGATCTGGCCGCGCATGAAGCGCGACACGGAAAGCGACATCGACGCGCCGTGGTCGGTGTCCCAATCGATCTTCTCTTGATTGAGCGCAAGAGCCTGGCTGTAATCGCCCATGCTGCGCATCACGGTCGACAGGGTGTCTGCGGCCATGTTGTGCGTCTCGCTCATCAGCTCGCTGCCGCTGCTCGCACGATAGGCCTGCGTCAGGGTGACGATGGCGAGATCCTCACGTCCGAGCCGGTGCTCGAGCAGCCCGCGGTTGATGAGCATGCAGGTATCGGCCTGCGATCCGGACGGCTGCGCGGCGCGCGCCGCCTCGATGGTCTGAATGGCGGCGGCAATGCCCGCGCTGTCGTAAACAGCACTCGCGTAGGCATTGAGGAGTTCGAGATGCACCGGATCGCGGGGGCTTGGAACGAGGGCGAGGCCCTTCTCCGCCGCCGAACGGGCACTCGCGTCCAGCTCCAGAATACTGTAGGCCTCGGCCTCCACCGCATAGAGGGCGCCGATTCGCGTGGCGGTGTGCAACGCATCGGTCGAGCTCCCGCTGAAGGACTCCTGCTGTAAGGTGGCGAGCACGCCCTGCACTTGGCGCAAGGCCTTGGTCGCGTCCTTGGCGACGAGGTCCTGCAACCTCACAACGTCGGCATCCGCGTTCGGCAGGCAGGTTGCCGAGGCAAAAATCGGCAAAAAAGCGACGGCCAGCAGCAGCCGGGGCCACCACCAAAGTCTCGCCGAAATCGAGGCGTGTCGGCCCGCGTGCCAAGGCGTTTGCATGTGGAGTCGAAATTACGTTGTTTCGCCGGGAGCAATCGACCCAAGAGGTCACGGTTTTCCAACGATTTTTCTGCGGACGAGACGCGCTGCCTGCCGACCGGGCGCCGTTTCCGGGATTGTGACGCACGTCCCAGTGGCAACTTTGTAGACGGTGGCGCATATTCTGCTACGCAACAACAAAGATCTCTTAGGGGGCCCATCGATGGCTGGATCTTTTCTGAGTCGCGAGAACACCGTCGCGCCAGCGGATTATCCGCGGATCCTGGTACCGCCGGCGGCTCTCGCCGTGCATCTCGCGATAGGCCAGGTTTACGCCTTTTCCGTTTTCAACCTCCCCCTCAGCAAGCTGATCGGGATCGACCACTCGGCGCCCGGCGACTGGAATCTCAAGGAAGTGGGATGGACGTTCTCCATCGCCATCGCCATTTTGGGCCTCTCGGCTGCACTGTTCGGCCGCTGGGTGGAGCGCGTGGGGCCGCGCAAGGCCATGTTCGTAGCGGCCCTGTGCTTCGGCGGCGGCTTCATCGTAGCAGCCCTCGGGGTGCACTATCACACCCTCCTCCTGATCTACTTCGGCTATGGTGTGCTCGGCGGTTGCGGCCTGGGTATCGGCTACATCTCGCCGGTGTCCACGCTCATCAAGTGGTTCCCCGACCGTCCGGGTCTCGCCACCGGGCTCGCGATCATGGGCTTCGGCGGCGGCGCCCTGATCGCCTCACCTCTTTCGGTCATGCTCATGGCGCACTTCAAGACCGCCAGCTCCAACGGCGTGCTCGAGACTTTCGTGACCTTGGGCGTCATTTACTTCATGTTCATGATGATCGGGGTCTACAACGCGCGCGTACCGCCGTCCGGCTGGACACCGGCTGGCTGGACGCCGCCTGCCAACACCGCGAGGCTGGTCACGCGAGCGCAAGTAGCGGTCGATCGGGCTTGGCGCACGCCGCAGTTCTGGCTGCTCTGGGTCGTGCTCTGCATGAACGTGACCGCCGGGATCGGCGTCCTGGGGACGGCCTCGCCGATGATTCAGGAGATTTTCGCAGGCCGGGTGAACGCTCAGGCGGCCGCAGGGTTCGTCGGCCTCTTGAGCTTGTTCAACATGATCGGGCGCTTCGCGTGGGCAAGCACGTCGGACTACATCGGCCGCCGCAACACCTACATGATCTTCTTCGCGCTCGGGATCTTGCTGTATTTCAGCGTGCCGTCCCTGGGTCGTTCGGGCTCGCTGCCGCTGTTTGTCGCGGCATTCGTGATCATCCTGTCGATGTACGGCGGTGGATTCGCGACCATCCCGGCCTATCTGCGCGATATGTTCGGCACCATGCATGTCGGCGCCATCCATGGCCGCCTACTGACCGCCTGGGCGGTCGCAGGCCTGGTGGGCCCGAACCTCGTCTCCTACATCCGCGATTATGAACTCAAGCAGGGGGTGCCGAAGGCGCAGGTCTATTCGCTCACCATGTACATCATGTGTGCGTTTTTGCTGATCGGACTGATTTGTAATATTTGCATGCGGCCGGTCAACCAGAAGTATCACTACACCGGCACGGAGTCCGCGTCATGAAACTCAAAGCCGTGTTGTTATGGCTGGCTGTAGGACTTCCTCTCTTGTGGGGCGTGTACAGGACCTTGCAGAATGCGATGGCCCTATTTTGATCCGGAGAAAAATATGAATATGAATATGAGCCTGAGCATCGGCCCGCTGGTCGCACTGATCGCGGGTGTGCTGATCTTGATCGTGCCGCGGCTTTTGAATTACATCGTCGCGATTTATCTGATCGTCACCGGTATTCTCGGCCTGTTTCCGCACCTGAGGTACTGAAGCTAAAGCACGCCCGCGAGCGGTGATCCGTTGGGGCTGCCGAGGCCGGTGCAGGCATCCCAGCCCGACTGGGCCGTGAAGGCTCCGTTGTCGCCTTTCGTGATGTCGCGCAGATCTTTCGGATTTTTATAGAGCGTCGGATTGACGAAGCCCGCGGTGTGCGCGTTCGTCGAATTAATGAGCGCAATCAAGGCGGCCCAGAGCGGCGCCACGGCGCTGGTGCCGCCGAACACCGTATCCGTTCCGTCCACGCGCACGTCGTAGCCGGTCTCGGGGTCGGCATCGCCCGCCACGTCCGGCACGCCGCGCATGGTCAATGCCACTTTGCTTCCTGCGCTGGTGAGCGCGCTCAAGCCTTCCTGCCACGTCGGCACGGAAAAGAAGCTGCTGATACCGCCGCCGGTGGCGCCGCCCGTGCCGCCGTCGTTCCATACGGTTTCGCTCGATATGCTGCTGCCTGAAGCCACGAGGCTCGTTCCGCCGCAGGCGAGCACGTGGGGACTCGAGGCGGGGAAATCGACGTGATTGGCGTTGTCGCTGACTCCGTCCGAGGAGCCGCTGTCACCCGCCGCGATGCACACGGTGATACCCAGGGTGGCAGCGGCCTGGAATGCCTCGTCCATGGCAGTCATGGACTGCGCGGTCCAGGTCGATTCGGGGCCGCCCCAACTGATGGAGATGACCGTAGGATTGTTCGTCGTGTCGTGGATCGCCGTGGTGATGGCATCGAGAAAACCCGCGTCGGTATTCGGACTGAAATAGACGGCGATCCGCGCCTGCGGCGCGATCGAGCCCGCCACCTCGATGTCGAGCATGACCTCGCCATCGGGTCCCTCCGCATCTCCGGTCGGGCTGTTGGTCGCGTGATCGACGGACACCGCGGTGACCGACGGCGCGGACACATCGAGCCCAGCGAAATACGTGCTGAGATCCGCGGGTCGATAGCCGCCACCGAGCTCGATCAGCGCCATGCACTGACCGGCGCCGGTGGCCTTCGGATAACCGTAAAACGCCGCGATTTGGGGTGGCGTGTACGACACCGCCGTCGCGTGGGCGCGGCGGTGAATGTTGCCCGTTGCCGGCCGGCTGCGAAAGCGGGGCCGCGCCTGCGGGCGGTTGTCGAGCCCGAGAATTGCCTCGACCACGCCGTCCCACTCGGTGGGCAAATAGATCCCGCCCGTGCGTCCTCGATACGTGCCGCCGGCGTAGGACATCTGATGCAGCTGCACACCGAAGGCCGCACAGAACTGTGCCACCGTACCCGACAAAATCACCGTCCGGCGCGCCGCATGCTCCTGCAGCACCTTGAGCCCGTGGGCCTCGGCAAAGGCGCGTACCTTGGTGAAATCCGCCGGATCCGCGCCGTGCTCGCGCGCGAAGTCTTCCCGGCTCAAGTGCGCGGTCTCTTGACCGGCGATGATCGCCGCGAGGCGCGATTGCATCGCCTGCTTGCCGCGCCGACGCACCAGCACGCTCACTTCCAGCCGCTCGGCCGGATTGGCGGGTGCGACCACCCGTGCGCCGGGCACTGCGGAACGCTCGCTGCCTTTCAACAGTATTTTCGACATGGCGGGCTCCTGTGTTCTCGGTACGAGTCTACCCCGCTCCGACACGGCCGCGCCGCCGTCGCCGATCGGCGAATCGAGCTGCGCGCAGTCCTACGCTCAGGTCTCGCGGGCGCGTGTGCCGCGGCGGCCCGCGGTGCGCCTGCCCGCGGCGCCGGCCGCCGCGCCGGCGAGGCGATCGAGCTCGCCGCGCAGCTGCGCCTGCGAGCCCGTGGAGATCATCCCGAGCTTCGCCTCGATGGTTGCGAGGTCGGGCTTGGGGCCCGGCACGTGCGCTTCGAGCGCCGCGCGCATGCGGCGCACGTGTTCCGGCGTCGTGCCGCAGCAACCGCCGATAATGCGCGCACCGGCATCGAGCGCGAGACCGGCGTAAACCGCCATCAATTCCGGCGACCCGTCGAAGCGGATGGCCCCGTCGACGTATTTCGGGATACCGCAATTGGACTTCGCCACCAGCACCGCCGGGGAGTCCGATGCGGCGGCCAGATTGACGATCGTGGCGACGAGCTCGGACGGGCTCACGCCACAGTTGCTGCCGCAGGCCGCGAGATCATGCTTGCGATGCAGCCCCGCGAGCTCCGAGGGCGTGATCCCCATCATGGTGCGTCCATTCGTATCGAAGCTCAGCGTGGCCACGACCGGCAGATCCGTCGTCCGGGCTCCGGCGATGGCCGCCTCGGTCTCCTCGACGGAGGACATGGTCTCGATCCACAGGAGATCCACACCGCCGCGAGCCAGCGCGGCGGCTTGTTCGGCAAAAGCGCCGCTCGCCGCCGCGTGGTCCAAGGCGCCGAGGGGCTGCATCAGCTCGCCCGTGGGTCCGATGCTGCCGGCGACCAGCACGGTCCGTCCGGCGCGGTCCGCCTCGCCCCGCGAGATACGCGCCGCCGCCTCGTTGAGCTCCGCCACGCGATCAGCGGCGTTGTGCAGCTGCAGACGATAGCGAGTGCCGCCGAAGGTATTGGTCAGGATGATGTCGGCGCCGGCCTCGATGAAGGCGCGCGCGAGATCGGCGATGCGCTCCGGATGCAGCGTGTTCCAGAGCTCCGGCGCATCGCCGGACTGTAAACCGCGATTGAACAGATTGCTGCCGGTGGCGCCGTCGGCCAGGAGCCAGGGTCGGGTGGCGAGCAGGGGTGTCAAACGATCAGGCATGGCAGGAACTCTACGCGAAGGGATGCCGGCGGACGATGGTCTGGCGCCGATCGGGGCCGGTGGAAATGAGATCGATGGGCACGCCCAACAGCTCTTGCAGCCGTTCCAGGTAGCGCCGCGCGTTCTCGGGCAGCTCCTCGTAGCGCGTCGCGCCGACGCTCGACTCTTTCCACCCGGGCAGCTCCTCGTACACGGCTACGCAGTCGCCGAATTGCTGCGAGAGCAAGGGCGGGGTGTCGACGACCGTGCCGTCGATGCGGTAGCCCACGCACACGCTGATGGTGTCCAGCCCGTCGAGCACGTCGAGCTTGGTGACGCAGAGCGATGAGCAGCTCGAGTGCACGATGGAGCGGCGCAACGCCACCGCATCGAACCAACCGCAACGCCGCTGCCGCCCGGTGACCGACCCGAACTCGTGCCCCACGCGGCTCAAGTGCTCGCCGAGCGCGTCGAACAGCTCCGTCGGAAAGGGACCGCCGCCCACCCGGGTCGCGTAAGCCTTGACGATGCCGAGCACGGCGTCGAATCGCAACGGACCCAATCCCGTGCCGGCCGCGGCGCCGCCCGCGGTGGTGGTCGAGGACGTGACGTACGGGTACGTGCCGAGATCGACGTCGAGCATCGCGCCCTGCGCGCCCTCGAACAGCACGTTGTGCCCGTCGGCGCCGAGCCGGTCGAGAATTCCGGTGACGTCCGCCACCAGCGGCTTCAAGCGCTCGCCGAGCTCGAGACTCGATTCGAGCACGGGCTGAAACTCGATCGCCGGCAGCTGAAAATAGCGCTGCAGAATGAAGTTGTGATAGTCGAGGATCTCGCCGAGCTTGGCGGCGAACCGCTCGCGATGGAACAAGTCCGCAACCCGCAACGCGCGCCGCGCCACTTTGTCCTCGTAGGCCGGGCCGATGCCGCGTCCGGTCGTGCCGATGGCATTCGCGCCCTGGGATTTCTCGCGCGCCCGATCGAGCGCCACGTGCGAGGCGAGAATGAGGGGACAGGCCGGGCTCACGCGCAACCGCTCGAACACCGGCACGCCCTCGTCGATGAGCATCTGCGCCTCTTTGAACAGCGCCTCGAGCGAGAGTACGACGCCGTTGCCGATCAGGCACTGCACATGTGCGTGCAGGATGCCGGACGGGATGAGGGAGAGGACGGTTTTCTTGCCGCCGATGACCAGGGTGTGCCCGGCGTTGTGGCCGCCCTGGAATCGCGCGACCGCATGCGCCCGGTCGGTGAGCAGATCGACGACCTTGCCCTTGCCCTCGTCGCCCCACTGCAGGCCGATCACGACGAGATTCTTACCCATTGCGGGCCACCCACAAGAGCGCGAGCCCGATCACGATGCTGATCAATCCGCCCCAGCGCAGCTGCGCGGGCTCGCTTTGCGAGAGCTTCGTCATGAGCTTCTTCGCAGCGCCCGGGTTGATGAACGGCAACAGCCCCTCGAGCACCAAGTACAGAGCGAAAGCGCCCCCGAGATAGCGAGCCAATTCGGCCCAAGCCATGCCCATAGTGTCAACGCTGCGGTTGTAATTGAGGTTTGTTGAAGTACTTGAAGTACGCGCTGTCCGGCGGAATCACCAACAGGTCGCCCGTGGTGCCGATCGCCTCCCGATAGGACTGCATGCTTCGATAGAAGCTGTAGAACTCCGCGTTCTTCGAGTACGACTTCGCGTAGACCTCGCTCGCGGAGGCATCGCCCTGTCCGCGAGTCTCGCTCGCCTGGCGGGACGCATTGGCGAGGATCTCGGTCTGCTCCTTGTTCGCCTCGGCGCGGATCCGGTCCGAAGCCTCCACGCCCTCGGCCCGCAGCTTCACCGCCTGGGCCTTGAAGGTTGCGCGCATGCGCTCGAATACCGAATCCTGCACCTGCTGCGGCAGATCGATCTTGGTGATGCGCACGTCGACCAGCTCGATGCCGAGCTGCGCGGCCGAGGAGCGCGCCGTCTTCATCATGGCGTCGGTGAATTCGGTGCGCTCGGCGGTAACCACTTGTTGCAAGGTGCGCTGTGTGACCACGCTCTTGATGCTGTCACGGATGGTCTCGCGCAGGCGAGCGTTGGCGACGTCCTCGCTCCCGCCGGTGGTCTCGTAGTAGCGGCGCAAATTGTCGATGCGCCACTTCACGTAGAAGTCGATGGTCAGCTGTTCCTGCTCGCGGGTGAGGAAGTGCTCCGATTGATACAGGTCGGTGAGAATGCGGCCGTCGAACTTCGTGACCTCGTTCACCAGCGGCACCTTGAAATGCAGCCCGGGAGCGTAGTTCGAGCCGACGATTTCGCCGCCGGTCGATTTGATCGCCAGCTGCCCCTCACTCACGGTGAACACACTCGCCCGCGCGATGAGGATGAAGGCCACCAGTGCGACCATGGCATACAGGATCTTGGTCTGCATCAGCGCACTCCCCGCGCCCGCGCCGGATCCTCGGGCGGCGAGACCTGCACCTCGGGGATGCGCGTCGGCGGCAGGGTGAGCGTATCGCCCGAATTCGCGCCGCCGGCGGCCGGAGAGATGAGTTTGTCGAGCGGCAGGTACAACATGTTGCCCGAGCCCTTGGTGTCGACGATCACCTTGTGCGCGTTCTTGTAGACCTCTTGCATGGTGTCCAAGTACATGCGCTCGCGAGTCACCGCCGGTGCGTGCTCGTATTGCTCGAGCACTTGATCGAACCGCGAAGTCTCGCCCTGGGCGAGCGCGAGCACCTGCTGGCGATAGGCCTCCGCATCGAGCAGCTGCTTCGAGGCCTCGCCGCGCGCGCGCGGCACGACATCGTTCTTGTAGCTCTCGGCATCCTGTTGATAGCGCTGGCGGTCCTTGTCCGCTTTGATCGCATCACGCTGCGCGTCCTGAACCGGCTCGGGCACCACGACCTCTTGCAGCGTCACGCTGATGATGCGCACGCCCATGTCGTAGGTATCGAGCGTGCGCTGCAAGGTCGCCCGCGCGTGATCAGTGATGGCCGGGTCGAACGCAAGCGCCCGATCGAGCGCGGCCTGTCCGACCGCCTCGCGCAGCGCGCTCTCGCTGATCTGCCGCAGCGTGTCCTCGACATCCTTGACCTTGAAGAGGTACTTGCGCGGGTCCGGTTGGGTGTACTGGACCGCGGAGCGGACCTCCACCAGATTGGTATCGGCCGTGAGCATGCGCGCATCGTCCGGGATGCTGTATTGCTGTGAGACGTTGACGATGATCTTGCGCTCGATGGGCCAGGGCAGATGCCAGTTGTAGCCCGGCCCCACCGTGCCCTCGTAGGCGCCGAAGCGCAGCACCACGGCCCGCTCTTGCGCATCGACGCGGTACATGCCGCTCGCGATCCACACGATGCCGATCAACACCAGTACCGTGGTGAGACCCCGGGCGAAGCTCGGAGAGGTCGGGCTCGTGCCATTTCCGCCTCGGCCGAACAGCGCCGAGAGGCGCCGTTGCAGGTTGCGCAACACGTCATCCAAGTCGTTTTGCGACTGTTGCGGACGGTTCCAGGGGTTGCGCTTCTCGCCGCCGGGTTCGTTCCAAGCCATGGGTATACTCAGTTGCGGACGTAGAGTCTCATATAAGCAGCCGCGCATTCTAGCAGCCGACCGCTTGCCCACAAGCGCGGGGCGCCTGGCGGCCGCGAATGGTCAGGCGACCCGCTGCTCGCGGGAGCTCTCGGGCGGCGCCACCGGCAGGACGCCGCGGCTGCCGAGGATCTTGGCCATTTCCGCGGGATCGAGCTCGACGTCGAGCTCCCAGCTGCCGTCATCGCACTGCCGCTCGGCTCGCACGGCCTCGCGCCGATAGAGATCGGAGCGCACCGCCGCCGCGAGCATATCGAGATGCAGGGTCTGCCGGACCTGATTCGGCCGCACGGCCTGCGCAATGGCCTCGCGCAGCTCGCCCAGTCCGGCGCCGCTGCGCGCCGAGACCCAGGTTTGGGCGGGCACGCCGTCCGCGCCCAGCACGACGCGCGGACGTTCCACGCCGGGCTCTTCTGCGCCCATCAGATCGATCTTGTTGAACACCTTCAGCTCGCGAATCTCGCCTGCGCCGATGCCCGTGAGGACCTCACGCACTTGCACGATGCGCTCATCGCGCTGCGAGTCGCTCGCGTCGACGACATGCAGCAACAGGTCCGCCTCGCGGGCCTCCTGCAGGGTAGAGCGAAAGGCGGCGATCAGCTCGTGGGGCAACGCGCGTACGAATCCGACCGTGTCCGCGAGCACCACCTCGCCCACGCCGGCGAGCTTGATGCGCCGGACCGTCGGATCCAAGGTCGCGAACAGCTGATCAGCCACATAGCTGTCGCTCCCCGTAAGGCGGTTGAACAAAGTGGATTTGCCCGCGTTGGTGTAGCCCACGAGCGCCACCGTCGGCACCGGCACCTCGCGGCGTACATGCCGTCCGGTGTCGCGCTGGCGAGCCAGCTTCTCGAGCCGCCCCCGCAGCGTGCGGATGCGCTTGGCGATCAACCGGCGGTCCGTTTCGAGCTGCGTCTCGCCGGGTCCACGCAGACCGATGCCGCCCTTCTGCCGCTCGAGGTGAGTCCAGCCTCGCACCAGGCGCGTCGACAGGTGCGACAACTGCGCGAGCTCGACTTGCAGCTTACCCTCGAAGCTGCGCGCGCGCTGAGAAAAGATATCTAGAATCAGACCATTACGATCCAAAACTCGACATGATGTGAGCTTCTCTAAATTGCGCTCTTGGCTGGGACTCAGGGTTTGATCGACGAGGATGACGGCGGCCTTGGCGTCCTGCGCGCGATCGCGGATTTCCTCCGCCTTGCCCAGGCCGACGAAATACTTGGGATCGGGCCGCGGCCGCGACGCCGTGACCAGCGCCACGGGCAGCGCACCGGCGGAAGCGGCGAGCGCCTCGAACTCCGCCGTGTCGTGAGGATCCACCGGCTGCCCGATGCCGACCCCGACCAGCAGGGCGCGTTCACCGCCCCGCGGACGCTCAAACAAAAAAGCGCCCGTCACTCACTCGACCATTGCTCATTCGACAATGGCGGGTTCCGTCACTTCGCCATCTTCGCCGGTCGGCAGGCGCACGTTGCGCGCCGGTACCACCGTCGAAATGGCGTGCTTGTACACCATTTGGCTGACGCTGTTTCGAAGCAATACGACGAATTGATCGAACGAATCGATCTGTCCTTGCAGCTTAATGCCGTTCACCAGATAAATTGAGACAGGCACGCGCTCTTTGCGGAGGGCATTCAAAAAAGGATCCTGCAGCGACTGGCCACGGGCCATGGGAAAGCTCCTTGTTTTTTGTGTCTTGAACATTGCCACGTCACTTCCCTGCGCCAGGCAAACACAAGGGAATCCTAGCACAGCGAAGAGACGCTAAGCGTAAGACCATCCGGCGAAACCGCCCGCAGATAGTGCATGCACTATCTGCAATGTAGGATCGGTTTGCGCGGAATCAACCCATGTCGCACGCTCGCGACGCCTCAACCACGTCAATTGCCGCTTGGCGAGTTGTCGCGTCGCCGCAAGCGCTTGTTTTTTAGAGTCTTCCAAGCTGGAGTGTCCTGAAAGGAACTTCCACAACTGTCGATATCCGACCGCGCGCATCGCCGGATGTTCCGCGCTGAGCATGGGCCTTTGGTGCAATACGCGCACCTCGTCCAACAGGCCCGTCCGCCACATGGCCTCGAAGCGTGCGGCGATTCGCGCGTGTAGGACGGCGCGCTCCTTGGGCGAAATCGCGAATTCGAGTAGCTCGATCTCGGCAAACGCCGGCGCGGCCGATTGTTGCAAGCGGGTGATGGGCTCGCCGGTGACTCGGTAGACCTCGAGCGCCCGCTGAATGCGCTGCGGATCGTTCACATGGATGCGGGCCGCGGCGGCGGGATCGACGCGCCGGAGCTCCTCGTGCAGCACCGCCCAACCGTCGGCGGCGGCGCGCGCATCGATGTCCGCACGCACCTGGGCGTCCGCCTCGGGGAGCCGGGCGATCCCACCGAGCAGCGCGTGGAAATACAGCATGGTGCCGCCGACCAGCAACGGCTGCCGGCCGCGGCTCCAGATCTCGCGCATCACCGCGCTGGCATCGCGCACGAACTCACCCGCGGAGTAGCTGGTTTCCGGCTCGCGAATATCGATGAGATGGTGGATTACGCGCGCACGTGTTTCGAGATCCGGCTTGGCCGTGCCGATGTCCATGCCGCGGTATACCTGGGCGGAGTCCACACTCACGATCTCGAATGGAAAGCGCCGCGCCAGATCGAGCGCGAGCTCGGACTTGCCCGCCCCGGTCGGCCCCATCAGCAGGAGCGCACTGCGCCGCTCCGACTTCGTTCCCGAGGAATTCTGCGCCTGCGCTGCCGGCGGCATCAGCGCCCGCGCATGAACAGCCGATCGAGATCCCCGAGCGACAGCCGCACCCAGGTTGGCCGGCCATGATTGCACTGGTCGGCCCGATCGGTGCGCTCCATCTCGCGCAGCAGGGCGTTCATTTCCGCGATGCTGAGCGTACGCTGGGCGCGCACCGCTGCATGACAGGCCATGGTGCCGAGGCGCCGGTTGATGGATTCCTCGACACGGCGCGAGTGGCCCGTCTCCGCGAGATCCGACAGCACGTCGCGCACGACGTCTGCGGGGTCATCGCCCGCCAACAAGCTCGGCACCCCGCGCAGCGCGAGCTGGTCGGGCGCGAGCCGCGTGAGCGCAAAGCCCAAGGCCGCGAACTCCGCCTCGTGTGCCTCGGCTGCTTCGGCCTGCGCGGGGGTTACCTTGAGGATGTCGGGCACCAGCAAGTGTTGCTGCGCCGTCTCACCGCTCAACAACCGCTTCATGCGCTCATACATCACCCGCTCGTGCGCCGCATGCATGTCGACCAGCACGAGCCCGTCCGCCGTTTGCGCCAATATGTACACGCCGTGCAACTGCGCGACGGCGAAGCCCAGGGGCGGCGCGTCCTCGCCCGCGCTTGCACGCGCCTCGTCACGTACCGCCAGGGTGTGCGACGCCGCGCTCCCGCCCTCGCGGCGCGCAGCGTCCCCCGAGAGCCCCCGCCAGTACCCCTCTATCGCGCCCGCGGCCGGACGCTCGGGCAACGAGAAGTGGCCCTGGTGTGCAACGCCCTGCGCACGCTCACCGAGCCGCAGCCCGTCGAGAGAGGCGCTGCCGGGCGATGCGGCGCTCGGCCGCGTCTCGGCGAGCGCCCGTTCGAGCGTGCGGAACATGAAATCATGGACGCTGCGCGCCTCACGGAAGCGCACCTCGAGCTTCTGCGGGTGCGCATTCACATCGACCAGCGTCGGATCGAGGTCGAGATACAGCACATAGGCACAAAAGCGCCCGCCGAACAACACGTCCTGATAGGCGAGCCGCGCCGCGCTGGCGATCAATTTGTCGCGCACGAAGCGCCCGTTCAAGAAGGCGAATTGCAGATCCGACTGGCTGCGCGAGAACGTCGGCAATGCGATCCAGCCCGCCAGGCGCAGCTGCTCGGACTCGTGGCGCAGCTCGATCACGTGCGCCGCGAACTCCTCGCCGCAGAGCGCGGCAACCCGCGCGCGGCGTTCCGCCTCGGCGCGCGCCGGCGGCAGCGACCAGACGCTCTTGCCGTTATGCGCCAGCGAGAATCCGACCTCGAAGCGCGACAGAGCCAGGCGCTCGAGCATGCGCAGCACGTGCTGGTACTCGGTGCTCTCGGTTCGCAGAAACTTGCGGCGCGCCGGCACATTGAAGAACAGATCGCGCACCTCGACGCTCGTTCCCGGCGGGTGCGAGGCCGGCGAGGGGTTGCTGAGCGCGCCGTCGCGCGCCTCGACGCTCCAGGCGTGCTCGGCCTCGCTCGACCGCGACGTGAGCCACAACCGCGCGACGGAAGCGATGCTGGGCAGCGCCTCGCCGCGAAATCCCAGGGTGGCGACGCGCTCGAGATCCTCGAGCGATGCGATCTTGCTGGTCGCGTGCCGGGCGAGCGCGAGGCCGATTTCCTGCGGCTTGATCCCGATCCCGTCGTCGCGCACCCGAATGAGCCCGCAGCCGCCGCGCTCGAGCTCCACATCGATGCGCGAGGCGCCGGCATCGAGCGCGTTCTCGACGAGCTCCTTCACCACGGAAGCGGGGCGCTCAATCACCTCGCCGGCGGCGATCTGGTTAATGAGCTCGTCGTTCAGAATCTGGATGGACAAGGGGCACCTCACGGGTTCCCCATTTTCGCACAGCGCGCCGCGCGTGCCGCGGGATTATCCGCCCGTATCGTGCTCGGGCGTCGCGAGCTCGGGTCGCGGTGCGCCGGCGGCGATCTGCGCGATGCGCGAGCCGGCGGGCGGATCGGCATAAAAATATTCCCGCAGGCCCTGATGAATCGCCGCCGCGAGTTTCGCCTGATGCGCCACACCGCGCAGCCGCTGCTCCTCCGCGGGATTGGAGATGTAGGCGGTCTCGATCAGCATGGAAGGAATGTCCGGCGACTTGAGGACCATGAATCCGGCCTGCTGGACGAGCGGCTTGCGCACCTCGCCCACCAGATTGAGTTGATGCAGAACGTGCTCGGCGGCCGTCTCGCTTGCAGTCAACGAGGCGGTCTGCGACAGATCGAGGAGCACCGAGGCCAACAGGTCGCCTTTGTCCTCGAGCGACACACCGCCGATCAGATCGGCGGCGTTCTCGCGCTCCGCGAGCCAGCGCGCCGCCTCGTTGGTGGCACCGCGCTGGGACAAAATGTAGACGGAGGAGCCGTCGACCGCGCGATCGCGGATGGAGTCTGCGTGGATGGACACGAACAGATCAGCTTGCTGCGCGCGTGCGCGGCGCATGCGATCACGCAGCGGCACGAAGTAATCGCCATCGCGGGTGAGCACCGCCCGCATTCCCGGCTCCGCATCCACGGAGCGCTCGAGCGCGCGTGCAATGGCGAGCGTCACGTCCTTCTCGCGCGTGCCGTGCATGCCGATGGCGCCCGGATCCTCGCCGCCGTGTCCGGCGTCGATCGCGATGATGAGATCGCGGGCCTGGGGGCGCGCATGCTCCGCCTTGATCGGTGCGGCGGGCGCCCCGGTGGCGGCCACGGCAGCGACGGTGCCGCCGAGGTCCACTACCAGGCGGTAGCCGTAGCGATCGTTCGGCGTCGCGAGAAAACTCTTGGCGCGCATCGGACGGGTCAGATCGAGCACCACGCGCAACTCGCCGTTCGGCCGGCGCGCCATGCGCACCTCCTTCACCGCACCGGAGGCGGGCGGCCTTCGCGCGCTCGCCGACAGGCGCGCATCCGCCACGTCGAGTACCACGCGGTCCGGATTCTTGAGCAGGAGCAAGCTGTGCTTGGCGCTCCCCGAGAGCTCGAGAATCACCTGCGTACCCTCGGGGCTCGCCCACAAGCGTACCGCGCGCACCTCGACCGCCCGCGCCGGGACAACCCAGGCGATCGCTAACGCAAGGAGCGCGACGCGCAGCAGCTGCATGGACAATAAGTTACCTTACGTCGATACAGTTTTTCAAGTTAAATTAGATAGATAGCTCGCTAACCTAGGGTCATCTCGCAGGTTACACAGCCATGCCGTGCCGAGCTCGGTCCCCGCCTGAAGCCGCGCGCGCCGTCCAGCTGCGGCGAACGCCAGCGAGATCTCAAGATCGGGCGGCGGCAGCGAGCCCGCGGCTTTTTGCGGCCACTCGACCAGTAGCAAGTGTCCAGCCGTCAGAAAGTCCCGCAGGCCCAGCTCCTCCACTTGCCCGGCGCCTTCGAGTCGATACAGATCGACATGCACGCAGGTGAGCTGCGGCGTGCGCCCATCGAGTCGATAGGCTTCCACGAGGGTGTAGGTGGGACTGCGGATCAAGCCGCTCACGCCACAGGAGCGCAGCAGCGCGCGCACACAAGTGGTTTTGCCGGCACCCAAATCGCCCTCGAGATACAGCGCCGCGCTCGATCGCTCGGCGCCGGGGAATGTTCGAGCGAGGCCAACGCCGAGGACCTCGGTCGCCGCAGTGTCCGGAAGTGTAAGTTCGACCTCGAAGACTGCCATGCGACCGCGCATCCACTGTGGGGAGATGCAGGAATATTGACCGTTATAGGGTCCGACCGGTTAGCCTTTCCGGCATGACCGGTTCACCCACAAGCGCAGTCGTGTCGAGCGAGAGCCCTGCCCCACTCGATTCCGCCGGCCTGCTCACCGCCATCCGCGCCTGGGCGGCCGAACTCGGCTTTGCCCGCATCGGGGTGGCAAACATCGATCTTGCGCCGGATGAGGCGCGGTTTCTCGAGTGGTTACGGGCAGGTTTCGCCGGCGAGATGGGATACATGAGCCGGCACGGCAGCAAGCGCACCCGGCCGGCCGAGCTCATCCCGGGAACGGTGAGCTGCATCAGCGCGCGCCTGGACTACTGGCCGGCCGAGGCCAAGGACGCGCGGGAGACGCTCGCCGATCCGACCGCGGCCTATATATCCCGCTACGCACTCGGACGCGACTATCACAAGTTGATGCGCAGCCGTCTGCAGAAGCTCTGCGACCGCATTGCCGCGCGAGTCGGCCCGTTCGGCTATCGCGCATTCGTCGACAGCGCGCCCGTCCTCGAGAAGGCGCTCGCGCGCAATGCCGGCCTCGGCTGGATCGGCAAGCACACCAATCTCATCGACTCGAGCGCCGGCTCTTATTTCTTCATCGGCGAGATTTACCTGAACTTGGCTCTGCCCCAGGATGAGCCGGGCACGGCGCATTGTGGAACCTGCAACGCCTGTCTGCCGGCCTGCCCCACCGGCGCCATCGTCGCCCCCTATCGTTTGGACGCCCGGCGCTGCATTTCCTATCTCACCATCGAGCTCTCAGGCTCGATTCCGCTGGAGATGCGCCCCGCCATCGGCAATCGCATCTACGGCTGCGACGATTGCCAGCTGGTCTGTCCGTGGAACAAGTTCGCCCGCCCCACCGCCGAGAAAGATTTCGCCGTGAGGCATGGCCTTGACCGCGCGACGCTCATCGAGGTGTTCGCCTGGAGCGCGGCGGAGTTCATGGAGAAGACCCGGGGCAGCGCCATCCGCCGCATCGGCTTCGAGCGCTGGTTGCGCAATGTCGCGGTCGCGCTCGGCAATGCGCCGACCTCGCCCGAGGTCATTGCCGCGCTTCGATCCCGCTCGGACGAGCCTTCGGCCTTGGTGCGCGAGCATGTCGCGTGGGCGCTCGCCCGGCATGGCGCCCTTTAGCGCGCCCGCCTAGTTCGCGGGCAGTAAGCTCGTGCCGCTCGGATTGAAAAAGTGGCGGCCGCCCCGCTTCTTGCTGATCTCGGCGAGCAGCAATCGATAGTCGGCCTCGTTGTTGACGGGATCGATTGCGGCCGCATTGACGATCAACAAGGGCGATGCGTCGTAGCTGTGAAAGAATCGGGCATAGGCCTGAGTGAGCTTCTCGAGGTAGCTGCGCTCGATATGCTGCTCGTAGCGGATGCCGCGCTTCGCGATGCGGTCGACCAGCACGTCGACGGGCGCCTGCAGATACACGACGAGATCAGGCTTAGGCGCATCCACCACCACCCGCTCGTAGACACGCTCGTAGAGCGCATACTCGGCATCGTCGAGTGTGACGCGTGCGAACAGGCGATCCTTGTCCAAGAGATAGTCCGCGACGCGAACCGCGCCGAAGAGGTCTTCTTGACGGACCTCCTCGAGCTGTCTCGCCCGCTGGAATAGAAAAAAGAGCTGCGTCTGGAAGGCGGCGGCCCGCGGATTTTTGTAGAAGCGCTCGAGAAAGGGATTCTGATCCGCTTCCTCGAGGATCAACTGCCCGCCGATCGATTGCGCAAGCAGCCGCGCGAGACTGGTCTTGCCCACGCCGATGGGTCCTTCGATGACGACGAAGCGGTGCGGAATCGCGCCGGACGGGCTGCCTCTATTTTCATTCAACAACAGAAATTCCCTCGGCGGCAGACCGCGTCTTCAATTCATGAACGCGGCCGTGGCCCGGTATGTCGAGCGTGGGAGCAATATCACTGAGAGGATACAGCACGAAGTTGCGGCTCGACACTCCGGGGTGGGGCAAGCTGAGTCCAGGCTCGCGGACCTCGGCGCCGACCATCCACACAAGATCGAGATCGATGCGGCGCGGGCCCCATTGCTCGCGGCGCACCCGGCCCATTTGCCGCTCGATGTCGAGCAGCGCGTCGAGCAGAACCTTGGGCTCGAGCTGCGTCACCACGCCGACGGCGGCGTTGATGTAATCGGGCTGATCCTGCGGACCCATGGGACGAGTCGAGTACAGCCGCGAGCGCACTTCGATACGAGTCGCGGGTAAGCGGCCGATGCGCTCGCACGCCGCCAGCACTTGCTCCCTCGGACCATCGAGGTTGCTGCCGAGAGCGATGTAAGCCGGGCGCCAGAGCGCACTCATGGCTAGCTGCGCGCCGCCCCGCCTCGCCGCCGGCGCCTGCGTCGGCGCCCGGGCGCCACGGTGCCGCCGGCCACCTCGGGCTCGGGGGGGCGCGCCTGCACCAGGGCCACGCGCTCCTCCTGCGGCAGCGTCTGCACCTGCGTCCACCAAGCCGCGAGCTCCGGATCCGCCACGCCGACCTCGGCCCGCAGCAGCAAAAAGTCGTAGGCGGCCCGAAAGCGCGGATGCTGGAGCAGGCTCAACGACTTGACCCCGCTGCGGCGGTTGAATCGGGGCTGCAGCATCAACAGCTCGCGCATCGGTACCGCGAAGCGCCGCGGAATCGCGACGCGCGACTGCTGCGCCTTCAATACGGCATCGCAAGCCTGCATGAGCTGGGCAAAATCGGGCGCAGGTCCCGCCTCGCGCTCGTTGAGCTCGCGCAGCACCGCGCTCCACAGCAAGATCGCGAACAGAAAGGTCGGCGTCACCGGTTTATCTGCGAGCACCCGAGCGTCGGTGTTCGCAAGTCCGCGCTCGAGCATCTCGCGTGCATAGGCGTACGGGGGCAGCGCGAAAGCCGCCGCTGTCTGCGGAAAGAGGTGCTCGAACAATCCGTATTTTTGCAACAAGGCAAACGACTTGCCGCCGAAGCCCGACAAGAAGAGCTTCAGGCATTCATCGAAGAGCCGCGCCGGCGGCACACCGTCGAGCAGATGCGCGAGACGGCTGATCGGCTGCTCGGTATCCGGCTCGATCGTGAAATCGAGCTTGGCCGCGAAGCGCACCGCGCGCAGCATGCGCACGGGATCCTCGCGATAACGGGTTTCCGGGTCGCCGATGAGCTTCAAGCGCCGCGCGTTGATATCGGCGACGCCGTCCGCGAAGTCCCAGATCGACAGATCGTCGATGTTGTAATAGAGGCTGTTCGCGGCGAAGTCGCGGCGCCACACGTCTTCTTCGACGGTGCCGTAGCTGTTGTCGCGCAGGATCCGCCCGCGGGTGTCGAACGCGCGATGTTCCGAATCCTCGACGGGCTCGCGGATCTCCTCACCCTCGGCGTCGGGGTCGCTCTCGGCGTCCTCGCGCTCGGGCGCGGAGGCGGCGCGGAACGTCGCCACTTCGATGATCTCGCTGCCGAAATGCACGTGTGCGAGGCGAAATCGCCGGCCGATCAAGCGACAGTTACGGAACAGCCGGCGCACCTCCTCGGGCAGCGCGTTGGTCGCCACGTCGAAATCCTTGGGCGTAAGGCCCAGCAGCAAATCGCGCACCGCTCCGCCCACCAAGAATGCCTGGTAGCCCGCGTCCTTCAACCGGTACAGGACCTTCAAGGCATTGGGCGATATGGAGCGGCGCGAGATCGGGTGCTCGGGGCGAGGAATCGCCACATGCGTGATTGGCGTCGAGGGTACGTTCAAAAAAAATAGGTTCCGCTTGAGTCAAAAAAATCCGCCCGTATACTACCAGCCCTCTCGGGCGCGGGTCGCCCAGAGATCCTTCACCAGGAGCTCCCTTCGTCTAGAGGCCTAGGACACGGCCCTCTCAAGGCTGTAACACCGGTTCGAATCCGGTAGGGAGCGCCATATAATCAAGGATTTAGAGGAAACCCAGAAGCTCCGTACAAAATCCGTACGAAAATTCCTGCCGATATTTTTTGGGTGGATTGCCTTTATAAAGGCCTTTGCAACCAGTAGAGCTTCTTTGCGTGCAGGCCCGCTCGAAGCCGTTCTGGGTGGAGGTCCGTTTGCCACTCTTCGTAGCCTGGCAAGCTGCCCTCCAGCCTCTCAAACCCCTCGCTTCATCGGGCTTTGGCCGCAGCAGCCATCATCGTGATGTATGCGTCGATGCGCCAAGCCTCGCCTGGACGCGTGTAGAACACATGCCGTATACCGAGGATCTCGGATGATCGTTTTCCCGATGTTGCGGGTGAGGGCTCTATTGCCGGTGTCCGGAGCCTCTCCTGTCGGTGGCGAACGGCAGGTATCGGGAAGGCAAAATGCGATTCCCTACTCGAAGAGCCGACCGGCTGCGCTTCAGGCCGCTACTACGCTGGATGCTGCGAGCGCCGACGCACGGCGCCGAGGTTTTCTCGTGCGCGCTATTTTGGGAACAAGAGATAAAGTGTGCAAAGCAGCGTCGCGCCGTCTGCGGTGGCAATCACCCAATCAATCGTCTTGTCCCGTGTGAGTCGCTTTAACGTTACCAGCTGTCCGACAAATCCGATCGCGGTCAGGATTAGCGTCACCCAAAGGACGTGGGGCAAATCAAGGAAGACCCCTACAGCCAACGCGGCGTCAATGAGCGCATAAACCAAAAACGAAATGTTCCCCTTCAGCCCGAAACGAGAAATGATCAGCACATGCAATACAGCGTTGACCGCGAGTAGTAAGGCGAGAATGGTCATGGCGTGGCCCCCCATTCACTGAGAATGAATCCCGCGACTGCGCGCTTGGGAATTGGCTTTTCTCGCCTCCCGTTCATCGGTTTGTGATCGCTCCTTCGTCGAGCCCCAACACCACAATCTTTGCGGACCTGATAATCGTGGGCCACTCGGGGTGCGTAAAGCCGGCCGCCACGGCTACTTTCTGCGCACCGTTCGCCATATACGTAATCACGCCTCCGGCGAGTGCGCCATCCAGTGCTTGACCCCACAGCTTCTCTCCAGTCGCGGAATCAAGCGCGTAGAGATTGCCCCCCACATCGCCAAAGAACAGGAGGCCCCCGGCCGTTGGCGTCCAACCCGCGACAATCGGGTAGTTAGATTTGACACGCCACTTCCATACGCCGGTATCAGCGTCGGTCGCGTAGACCCAACCGGACCAGTGCCCGTCGGCTTGAGCGCGTTTGCCAAACCACCAGAAGGGATTGAGCGTCCCTTGCCCTGACCAGAGTGCCCCGAGTGGCTTGGCCCGCAGCTGTTTGTCGTCTTGCAGGCGCGCCGACGCGCACCAATCGACCGTCGCGGTAATGATGAGGTTCGTCGTCGGAACATAGGAGGGACTGTTCCATTCCTCGCCACCCGAGGCGCCCGGACAGAAGTGAACGTATTTCTCGAGCGTGAAAGGCACGTCGGCATTCTCGATCTGGTCCACGGGTACACGGTAGAGGAGCTGGTTGTTGTTACCGAGATCGAAGCCGTGAAGGTATCCGTTCTTGACTGATACCACCAGGAGTTGCTTGCCTCCCCGAGTCTGAATCGGGACCGGCGGGTTCGACACGTCCCAATCGTGCCAATCGCTGGAATCTATCTTGAAGTGATATCGATAGTTTCCGGTCTTCGCGTCGAGCACGACTACCGAATCACTATAGAGATTCCCTCCGGGTCGAACGCCTACGTCGAAATCCGGCGCTGGATTTCCGCCGGGGACATACAGCGCCCCGGTCTTCGTGTCGAGCGTCGTGGAGGTCCAGGTGCCGCCACCGCTGATCGGTATGCCCGGCGCGTTTTGCCAAGTTGAGGTATCCAGCGGCGTTGCCCCCAGAGGCCCACGAACCGTGTCACCCTCCTGTTTGGGAGCGAGAAAGAACTCCCAGACGACCTTGCCGCTCTTGGCATCGAGCGCATACATGTGGCCCTTGCCGCCCTTGTAATCACCGCCCGCATTGCCAATAAATACGAGCCCGTCGTACGCAATCGGAGCCGCCGGCACCGACTCCTTCAACTTGTGGTCCGCTATCGTCGTTTCCCAGATTCGCTTTCCAGTGTTGAAGTCGTAAGCCACTGCGCGCCCGTCGGTCGTGCCGCGAAATAACATGCCGTCCAGGTAGGCAGCGCCCCGGATGGCCGGCAACATGCCGCCGGTATAGGACTCGTGTGTTCGCCAATTCTCGGCGCACGTTACGGGGTTGACCGAGAAAATATCGTGTTCCGTGGTGCCGATCAGGGCATTGTTCACCATGATCAGGCCGGACTCGAAGGAGGTGAATTCGTGGACCTGGTAGGTGCAGAGCACCCGCAGCTTCCCCACATTGGTCGTGTTGATCTGACTCAAGGGCGACAAGCGATCCGAAGAAAGAGTTCGGTTATAGCTCGGCCAATCGCCTTCGGCGCCACTCACCGGGTTTGCTTCAACGGACGCAGAGGACGCGCCGGTCTCTGGGGCTTTGTAAGCGGGATTCAATTCCTGACTCACTGTGCCGGCGGGCGCACCCAGAGTTTTTAGGAAATTCATCGCCATGCCGCCGGCGAACACGGTCGGTGCCGGATAGGCGAGGAGCAGCCCGATGCCCGTTACAGCGCCGACTACCGCGAGCACGCCAACGGCAATCAGGACTTTCTTCGCGGTTGAAGCCCGAGGCGTGAGTTGGTCATTGACCATTGATATTCCCCACCGCTGAGATTTTTTTCTTGCTGATCTGAGGAAGTTGCAACGCTACAACCCGGGCCCTGGGGCGGCTATTGGACCTTTGACCCAATCAGCACACCGGCACGGCAACCGTACCTTCTTCGTATTTGCCGCCCCTTGCGACGGGACGCCAGCACCGCGCGGCAGCGCACAGGAATCTCCGAGCGTCAGGCGGTCATTTCGGCGCGGCCACCGGCAACTTTTGGCCAAACTGAGACGAATTAGCTCGGCTGAGCTCCATCCGTCTCTGCTCGACGACCCTCACTGGCCGGACACCAACGACAGCTATTGAGCACTCTGAACTGCCTAAGACAAACTCATCAGTTTGTGGTCTGGATCTTAAGCAGACATCAGCTCTACGGCGCTCCGCCATCCAGTCCGAGGATGGCGATCTTGGCGGTCGCAGCCTTAACCGGCCACGCAGGCGATGTCAGGCCCATCGTCACGGCGACTTTCTGCGCGCCGTTGACCGTATAGGTGATCAGACCGCCGGCGATCGCACCGTTCATCTTCTGCCCGAACAGCTTCTCGCCGCTGGAAGCGTCGACCGCGTAGAAGTTGCCACCGACATCGCCGAAAAACACGACACCGCCCGCAGTCGGCGTCACCGCGCCGGCGATCGGGAAGTTGGTCTTGATTCTCCACTTCCATTCACCTGAGTCGGCGTCGACGGCGTGCAGCCATCCGGCCCAATGCCCGTCAGAGCGGGCAAATGCGCCGAACACGTCCGCCGGGTTGAGGGTCCGCTCTCCCGTCCACATCTTGCCTGGGGCAACCGCGGCAAGTTCCTCGGTCGTTTGAATCTTGACCGTGGTGCACCAGTCGACGTCGCCCGTATAGATGAGATTCGTTTGCGGGTTGTAAGCCGGGCTGTTCCACTCCTCACCGCCTCCGGCGCCCGGACAGAAATGCGTCTCCGTCTCGGTCGAGAAGGGCGCATCGGCGTTCTCGATGGTCGTGACCGCCGTCTTGTACAGTTGCTTGTTGTCGGCCAGATCGAAGCCGACCAGGAATCCATCCTTGCCTGAAACCGCCAGCAACCTCTTGCCGCCTGCGGTGTTGATCAGAATCGGCGGATTGGAGACGTCCCAATCGTGCCAATCGTGGGGTACGAGCTGGAAATGATTCTTGTAAGCGCCGGTCTTGGCGTCCAGCACCACGACAGAGTCACTGAAGAGATTCGCGCCCTCGCGGACGCTGTTGACGTAGTCGGGGGCCGGGTTGCCGGCGGGCACATATAAGAGACCGGTCTTCGGATCCAGGGAAAATGGAGTCCAGGCTCCCGCGCCGCCCCTCGGTATTCCCGGCGGGTTCTTCCAGGTCGAACCGTCAAGCGGCGTCGCGCCCTGGGGCCCGCGAACCGGATCGTCCTCGGACTTGGGCACAAGATAGAATTCCCAGACGATCTTGCCCGTCTTGCCATCGAGCGCGTAGGCGCGCCCCTTCACGCCCTGCTGGTCGCCCCCGGCATTGCCGATGAACACGAGGCCCTCCCAAGCGATTGGCGCCGCCGGCACCACCTCATTCTTCTTGGCGTCGCCGATCGTGGTCTCCCACACCCGCTTGCCGGTCTTGAAATCGTAGGCGAGTACACGGCCGTCCTCCGTGCCGCGATAGAGCCGGCCGTCCATATAGGCCGCGCCGCGGTTCGTCGGTAGAAGGTAGCCGGGATACTCTTCATGCACCCGCCAATTCTCGGCGCAGGTCGCCGGATCGAGCGAAAAGATATCGAATTCAGTCGTGCCGATCAGCGCGCCTTCGACCATGAGCAGGCCGGTCTCGAAGGACGTGAATCGCTTGGTGTCGTAGGTGCATAGCACCTTCAGCTTGCCGACGTTCTTGGTGTTGATCTGACCGAGGTCCGAGAATCGCTCCGAAGTCAGCGTCTTGTTGTAGCTCGGCCAGTCTCCTGTCGCGCTAGGTGGCGGCGCAGGCGCGGAAGGCGTGGCCGCGGCTTTGAAGGCTGGATTTTGTTCCGTCGTGAGCGTGCCTTCAGGCGCGTTCAGCGAGAGCGCGACGTTGCGAAGCTCAGCCCCGGCTATCTCGGTCCGGGCCGGGTGCGCAAGATAGTAGCCAATCCCGGCGCCGACTGCGGCCGCGGCCAACCCAAGAATGACGTATTCGCGCGAACGGCTCATTTCAGTCTCCTTCCAGTCGCCAGTTGGCAAGCGCGCTCATACGTGAAGCAGTTTGCCGCGCCCCTTAATACTCCGAACGGCAGCGAAAATCCGCCACCCATCGATGCGAGTGTCCCCGACGCGAACTTGCACCGTCGATCGGACCTTAGTCCCACGCCCGAGCGCCCGCTTCCGGGCTGGCATTTCGACGCCCTATATGACCGCAGTTGGCGAATGCTGCCGATGCGCTCCGCACGCTTGTTCCTGGTCGACACTGGCACCGTAAATTGTGCGGCATTCGGCGGTCAATTCGTGCGTTTTGCCGGATAGGCAAACTGCCGCTCGTGTCAGACGATGTTCGACATGGCCGCAAGTCCCTGCATCCAATGTCGAGTCGATCCGCAGCTCAAGTTGCAGCTGCGGGCGATTGCTCTACGACAAGGGTTGACTGAATCGGAGGTGCTCAAGCGTTTGGTGATCGGCGTCGTCGGTATGGCGCCCTCGAGCGATGCCAGGGTACTTGCAGTCGAACCGATCGGCCCACGCGCTCGTGTCTACGTCCGGCTGCGACCGCACGATCGCGCTCTACTTCGTGAACGCGCCGCTCGCCGGGGACTCGCGTCGGCAACCTATGTCTCGATGCTCGTTCGCTCTCACTTGCGCGGGGTGTCGCCCCTCCCCGACCGCGAGCTCGCCGAGCTCAGGCAGGCCGCCGGCGTGCTAGGTGCGGTGGGTCGGAATCTGAATCAGATCGCCCGCGTCGGTCATCAGACCGGGCGGGTCGAAGGACTGACGACGGCAGATCTTCGGGGGATGCTCGCGGCCTTCGAAGCATTGCGCGCCCATTTCAAACGCTTGATCGCGGCGAACATAGCCAGCTGGGAGGCCGATAATGCCAAAGCGAGTCGTTGATCTCAGGACAGAGCGTCCCTGCCTCGATATCGCCAGCTTCGGTCGGCGCGGTCCGGAGGCGAAACCGACCCCTAGCGAGGTGGCCTCCATCGCAAGGACCGCCCGTCGGGTGCCGCAGGTCATGATCAAAGTTTCCGGCGGCCTCGGACATTGCACGGCGTCGGCGCCCATTTTGACTATATCGGGCGCCGAGGTCTAAATGAAATCGAAACCGACACGGGCGAGAGGCTGATGGAACGAGGATTTGAGAAGGATTTAGATGCTCGATTGGGATCTCGACCTGGATGTCCTGCGCCGCCATACGGATCGAGCGGTCGCCCATGGCCGCAAGCCCCCTAAGCTTGTGCACAACCTCATCTTCTCAATGCCGAAGGGCACGCCGTCCGACAAGCTCGCGGCGGCAGTACGAGCGTTTGCTATAGACCAATTTGCGCTTCAGCATCGTTACGCGATGGCGTTGCATACCCACCAGGGCAATCCCCACGTCCACGTCGTCGTCCGAGCCATGAGCGAGCAGGGTGGGCGACTCAACATCCGCAAAGCGACACTTCGCGACTGGAGGCAACAGTTTGCTGCACATTTGCGTGAACAGGGCATCGCCGCGAACGCCACCGAGCGGGCGGTGCGCGGTGAGTCACGAGTTCCAAAGACAGATGGCGTTTTTCGCTCTGCCGAGCGCGACTCGTCCACCTACATCCAAGCGAAGCTTACGTCGTATGTTCGTCGCGACCGCAATCAACCGGAGCCGGGTAAGGCGACCCTCGTCGCAACCCGTCGCGAAGTGGAGCAAGGCTGGTATGTCGTTCACGATGTGCTCGAACGCGAAGGACACTGGGAAGTCGCTCGCGACATCCGACGGCTCCTGGCGCAAATGCATCCGCCACTGACCGAGTCCGAGCAGATAGCGGTGAACGCCGTTAGAAAGCAGGAGGAAAAGGTCAGGACCCATGAACCTCGGACCCGTTAGTTTTTCGCGTTGCGCTCAATATTCGATGGGGCTTTCGGGCGAAACGAATGGGGCCTAAACCCGAAGCACTGCGATACTCTATCGGGCAGCGCGCAATACCGGAGCATCCTGTGAGTGACGACATCAGGACCCCCACACGGCCGGCGACGAGCCGGTCAACTAGCGGCGACATCCATAGTTCGAGCGACTTGAACGCACCATCCCGTTCAGCCGGGATATTCGCTGCCGGAAACGCGGTCAGTGTGCTGCCGGCGCTGCGTTTTGAAATATCCGAGGCCTGCCGCATTCTTCGCATGAGCCGAGCGCAGCTCTATCATCGAATTGGCGAAGGTGCGATCAAGATCCAAAAGGACGGCGCACGGACTTACATTACCACCGGCGAGCTCGAGCGCTACTTCAAGTCCTGCGATGCGCGAGAAGTCGTTCCGGATTGACCGGGGACTTGAGCCGCGAGCTTTGGAAGCTTTGACCCGGAGACGATTGTGACGCACATCAACACGGCGAAGATCGACGACGCGGTGCTTGCACTCCTATTTCTCGGCCTGCACGACGGGTGTCGCGCTTGGAAGGGACTTGACTGGGATGCGATGCATCGACTGCATGAAAAAGGCTACATCACTGACCCGGTCGGCAAAGCCAAGTCCGTCGTGTTCACCGAGGAGGGGTTGCGCGAGGCTCAACGGCTGTTTCGCGAGTTGTTCTCTGCATAGGTAGTGAACAAAATCCGCATACCGCACCCCCGCATTGAGCTGACTCTGTTGTTCCTTGAATCGGAGGAATTGCGCCGCAAGACGTTGCCGGTCGGAGAGGTCGTTTTTGGGAAAGTTGCGATTTTGGTTCCCTCGGCGGCCATTCACGACAGGTGGCGGAGGGATCGGCAGTTCAATCGAACTCGGCAGCGCGCCGCCAGTACTCGCCCGGACGTATAATCGGAATTGCCTGAATCGTTTGCATATCAAGAAGATCGCGATCGACGCTGATAAGTAGCGCGCATTCACCGGCAACCGCAGTGCCCAGTACCGGTACGTCGGCAGGGTCTCGACACAGGTCTGACGGCAAATCGGCGGGCCGAACGACAATGCTGACTCGACGAAGGAAGGCACCGACTAGATCAGCATCGCGCTTAGGAAAATTGAACTTCTCGATGAGCTTTCGCCCCAGTTCCTCAAGGATAAAGTCGGAAATTACGAGCTCATGGTGAAGCAGAACATCCTCAAGCAATTCCGCACATACCCCCGCACGGCTAATATGTGCCGCGATGAGTACCGAAGAATCAAGTGCGATCCTCACTTCCTCTTGAGCGCTTCGAATACTTCTTCATCGGTATTGATCCCGCCCGCTTGCGCACGCGCAACTAGTTTGGTGCGAAGCGTTCGAAATTCTGCGACCCTCAGATAGCGCTTCAAGGCTTCACGCGCGAGATCGCTTTTTGAAATTCCAAGAGCGGCGCTCTGGCGCTCGAGGGCCCTGTCCAGATCATCCGGTACACGCAGTGTCAAGGTGCTCATGTATTACAATGTACTACATCGTGAGCAGCTGCGCTAGGCGATCCGCATTCGCCAGACCAACCGGCGCCTTGACCCGCAAAGATCGGAATAACTTGTCCGACCCATCGGCACTTCACTCCGGCCGCGATCGGGCGGGAAGCGTCAGCCGGTGGCTCGAAGTTCCTCTCGCAACACGCGGCGCAGCGTAGCCTCTAACGGCTCGATCTCACGCTTAATATGATCGCGGAGCGCCGCGTTAATCAGCGACTGATAGTTTCCACCACCAGCATCGTTGACCCGTTGCTTAAACCAAGCCAACAAGTCGTCGTCAATCCGAATCGTAATCCGAGTCTTGCCCTTGGCCGGGGCCACGACAGGCCTGCGTCTAGCTTTGGAAAAATCGTACTCTTTGCGCATTGGCGTCTTATCGTTTGCGTTCACCGAGGCTAGCCTTACCCCGGTTCAAATCTATTAACGCCAATTGTATGTACATTTGTACACAGCATCAAGGCTATGAGCTTCACGCGCTTCATGCCTTTGCCTTGAGCCCTGCGAGCTTTTCTTGCAGCGCCTCCGGGATGAATCGCATATAGGCTTTCTCAATCATCGCGAGGCTCGTGCCGGTCTGGTGCGCCACGGTGAGCGGGTCCACGTTGAACACCTGCAGCAGCTCGCTGATGCGCGCGTGGCGGAACGAGTAGGCACCGACGCCCGACGGAATGCGCGCTGCACCCCGCGCCTTTTCGTTGACCGACTTGGCGGCCGCGCGAATCTGCCGGGCCCAGATGTGCCGGCGCCAGGTTTGTTTGCCGTCTTCGGTGAATAGCGGCGCCGGCGGCAGTTTATCGGCAGCGCGTTGCGCGAAGAATTCGACGCCCTCGGGACCAAGAACCGTGTAGCGCACGCGCACTTTTGCAGGCCTCCCCTTCCGATGCGAGAACTTGACGGCCTTGCCATCGAAGTCTCGAACGCACGCCGCAGCAAGCTCCTTCGGCCTCGCGCCGGTGAGCTCGAGGCCCCGCAGGAATGCACCGGTGCGCTCGTCCGCTGCGGCGATCAGCGCCGCGCGCTGCGCGGGGTTCAGAAATATCGCAGTATCGCCCTCGTCCTCGGTGTTATCGGCCAAGGACTTCACCGACCAGGCCGCGGGATTCCCCACGTGGCCGAGTTCGTGGGCACGATTGAGCGCAGCAACGACCGAGCGCACCTGACGATTGACCGAACGCGGTTTGCGCCCGGGCACCAGCCGGTCGCGCCATTCCTCAAAGTCATCTCGGGTGACAGCCTCCAGCGCGAGGTCGGCAAGCGGGTCTTTATCGACGGTCAGTTTGAACCGGCCGCGCGCATCTCGAGCTGCGTCGGCGCGCCCGTGACGCTTGAGATCCGTCAAATACGCCTCGAGCGCGTCGCGCACGGTGGTGCGTTTGATCGAGCGCACAGCGGAGCTGCCCATCTGCGAGAACCAGGCCTCGGCCGCGCGCTTCGCTCCGTCGTAATCGTCGCAGCCGATCTCATGGAGCGCCTTGTATTGCTGAACGCCCTCGCGATCGCGAAAGCGTGCCTGCCAGGTATCGGGACCTCGCCGAAATCCAAGGTATGCGCCTTCGGCGAGTTTCATGTAATGCGGCCAGCGCTGGACTTTGAGACGCTCGCGCTCGCGCTTTTTTGATAAATCGGCCAAGACTGTAATGTCCCCGTACGAAACAGTACGAAAACATTATGCTGGAAACGGATGGACAGCGATACTCAAAAGGCCTATAAAAATCTAGAAATGTAAAATGGCGGTAGACAATCCTGGACTGAATTGCGTCCCTTTCAAGGCTGTAACACCGGTTCGAATCCGGTAGGGAGCGCCACTAATCAATGACTTACGAGCTAGCGACACGTCCGTGTCCACTTTATTGTCCACTATTTTTCGGCCTCCTTGAATCGGAGGAATCTCGCCGCCAAGCGTTGCCGATCGGTGAGGACGGGCGGGAGGTGCTTTGCGAAGTAGCGGACCTCGCCCGCCAGGATCTCGGTGAACAAGCGCATCTCCTCCGGCGGCGGACGCGCGGTGATCGATGGGACGGAGGGACCGGCAGTTCAATCGAACTCGGAAGCGCGCCGCCAATACTCGCCCGGACGTATGATCGGAATTGCCTGGATCGTTTGCATATCAAGGAGATCGCGATCGACGCTGAGTAAGTAGCGCGCATTCACCAGCAACCGCAGTGCCCAGTACCGGTACGTCGGTAGGATCTCGACACAGGTCTGACGGCAAATCGACGGGCCGAACGACAATGCTGACTCGACGAAGGAAGGCACCGACTAGATCAGCATCGCGCTTGGGAAAACTGAACTTCTCGATGAGCTTTCGCCCTAGTTCCTCAAGGATAAAGTCAGAAATTACCAGCTCGTGGTGAAGCAGGATATCCTCAAGCAACTCCGCACATACGCCCGCACGACTAATATGTGCCGCGATGAGTACCGAAGAATCGAGTGCGACCCTCACTTCCTCTTGAGCGCTTCAAATACTTCTTCATCGGTATTGATCCCGCCCGCTTGCGCACGCGCAACTAGTTTGGTGCGAAGCGTTCGAAATTCTGCGACCCGCAGATAGCGTTTCAAGGCTTCGCGCGCGAGATCACTTTTTGAAATTCCAAGAGCCGCGCTCTGGCGCTCGAGGGCCCTGTCCAGATCATCCGGTACACGAAGCGTCAAGGTGCTCATGTATTACAATGTACTACATCGTGAGCGGCTGCGCTAGACTTAAGGATCAATAGCAGCCCGATTGCTTCCGCACGCTCATAGCGCGGGTCCCAATGCTTACCGGGCGTCGGACTTACGAGAGCTCGTGCTGACTCGAGCGGTAGAAGGAACGATCTGGCCTGCCTTGGCCAGCGGCCGCCGTGACCGCACAGCGTTCTGAGATGGGCTGACTGATGTCGTCGCATTGCTGATCAGCGCAGCAATCGCCTCCGCGGACACGAAGCGACGACAACCGATCACCACGCTCGGAAGCTCGCCGGCCCGCAACATGGCGTAAAGGCTGCTGCGCGAAATGCCACCGAGACGGGCTCGGGTCTCTTCGATCGAATACAGAGCGCGATCCATAACGTCCCCCTTTCTGGTTCAATCACGGGGACGACCATGAGCTGCCCACAGGAATCGGTTAAGGCTACGATCCGTGCGAGTTGACCCCCAAAAACTGGCTATTTGCGTCGCATGGAATCAGATTTAGTCGTGAGCTGCGTGGGATGCAGCGTTATGCGTCAGAGTGCGAGGGCAAGTTTCGGCCATTTTCGGCCGTTCGGTCTCCGCAAATCATCGCCTCGAAGCTGACGCTCGTGACTGGGTACGGCAGGTTAGATATGGGTCGGCCGCACGCCCCTACTTCGGCGGCTGCGGAATGTATTTGACGTTCACCTTGTCGATCGCGCCGTTGAACGCGAACGGTGCTTTTTCGCGATAGTCCAGTGAAACGGGTGAGCCCAGGGCGATCCCGATGTCGAGGCAGTCGTTTGCGGTGAAAAGCAGAGGCGCGCTGACGGGGATTACCCCGGAGGCGAATTGCTTGCCGTTAACCTTGAGAGCGACCTTTAGCGGCCCTGCTGGCTTAAGTTCTGCATAGACTGTCTGGACCTCGATTTTCACCTTTCCGACGGGGAGTTTTTCCTTCGCTCGGATCTTCGTGCGCATGATAATGAACAGGTTGTACTCGTAGCAGAGGATCCCGTCCTCCACGAATAACGTGAGGCCGCCGCTGTTTCCACCCAGCTTATAGAGCACCCCGTTGGCGTTGGCCGGAATGTCCGCCTCGATCGTGACGAGGTTTGGCTTGTTGCCCAGAGCCGGTGCCGTGAATTCCGGCATACGGGTGATGTCGCCGGTGAAATTCCATTCCGTATTGGCAGGCGCCACGCGCATCTCGGGATGCAGAATCGGGACCCAGAGACCGCCGCCGATTGGAAGAGCCTTGTTCTTCGTGGCCTCAATCAGGAATAGATCCTTCATCTGTGCGAGTTTCTCAGGCATCTTGGCGGCAAGGTCATTGGCCTGGGACCAATCTTCTGCCACATGGTAGAGCTCCCACACATCCTTATCCGGTGTCCACTCGTGAATCCCCGGAGGCAAACCGGCGAGCCATGGCACACGTGGGCCGAACGCAGAGGCCATCCAACCATCGTGGTAGATGGCGCGACTCCCCATGATCTCGAAATACTGAGTCTGCAGGCGTCCCTCGGCGTTCGGATCATCGAACGTATAGGCAAAGCTCACACCGTCGATCGGGTCCTGGGCAACGCCATTCACCTCCCGTGGCGGGTTGATGCCGAGGATTTCGTAGATCGTGGGCACGATGTCGTTGCAATGGTGAAATTGCGTGCGTGGCTTCGCGTCCGGCTTGATCTTCGCCGGCCAGCGGATAGCCATCGGGTTGCGCGTGCCGCCGAAGTGCGAGGCGATGAGCTTGGTCCCCTTGTAGGGAGTGCTCCCTGCCCAGGCCCAGGCGCCGTGGTACTGGTTGTCGGTCAGCGCCGTTCCCAGCACGTCCAAGCCGCCCAGGGCGTTGAGCGCCACGATGTGTTGCTTGCTCGTGGTGGGTATGCCGTTTTGCGCGAGCAGCTCACTGATCGTGCCGTCCTGGCCCTCCGCCGAAGAACCGTTGTCCCCCCAGACATAGAAGATCAACGTATTTTCATCGTAGCCGAGTGCCTCGATCTCGTCGATTAGTCGGCCGACCTGCGCGTCCACGTGCTCGGTAAAACCTGCCGCCACTTCCATCAGGCGGCGCTGGAAGGGCTTCTCATCCTCCGGGATGCTGTCCCAGGCCGCCATGGTGGGGTGACGCGGCGTGAGCTGCGTGTCGGCAGGTATCCAGCCCTTCTCCCTGGCGCGGCGGAATACTCGCTCCCTATAGGCGTCCCAGCCATCGTCGAACTTGCCCTTATACTTATCCGCCCACTCTTTCATGATGTGGTGCGGACCGTGGATCGCGCCGCTTGCCCAGTACATGTAGAAGGGCTTGTCGGGTTGGAATGCTTTATGTCGGCGCAGCCAGCCAATGGCATCATCCGCCAAGTCTTCGCTCAGGTGATAGCCCTCTTCGGGCGTACGAGGAGGAAGAACACTCGTGGTGTTGCGCACCAAGTTCGGTTCGTACTGCGAGGCCTCGCCGGCCAGAAATCCGTAGAAGTATTCAAATCCCAAATTCGTGGGCCAGTTCTCAAACGGACCTGCCGCGGTCGTCTCCATCGCCGGGGTGTTGTGCCATTTGCCGAAGGCGCAGGTGCTGTAACCGTAATCCTTGAGAACCTCGGCGGCGAGCGCACTGCTCCTCGGGATCATGCCGGAGTATCCGTCCCAGTCGTTCGCCAGCTCGGCGATTTGTCCGTTGCCAACACGGTGATGATTGCGCCCGGTGAGCATGGAAGCGCGTGTGGGTGAACACATGGCGGTGGTGTGGAATCGGTTGTAGGCGATCCCCCCGCCAACGATGCGGTCCATCGTAGGGGTCTCGACTTCTCCGCCGAAGGTCGTCGGCAGTCCAGGCCCGGCATCGTCGATCAGCACGATGAGGATATTGGGTGCATCTTTGGGAAGCCGACGAGGCTCGACGCGCTGCTTGTAGGCCGACTCTTGCATCGTGCGGCCGGCGGTGCTGGCCGAGGGCGTAGGCGGGAACGGAAGCGATTCCGCAGATGCTCGATCTTTGGGCATCGTAATCACCTCATAAAGACAGACCGCCGCTTAGGGTTTGCCGATGGACGCTATCAAACGCCTGAGGTTTGGAAAACGGCGACCAAAGCCCAATTGACCTTAATCGATGCATACACCGCCCGATACCGGACTGTCCCCAGTGACGGTAGAGGGTCGAGGGTGTGTGAAAACCGCCCATTGTGAGGCGGTGTGATGGCGATCTTGAGGACACATCGACGCTGGAAGATCCGGAATAGCCTTTTGTGTGCGGCAAGAGAGGCTGGTCAAGCCCTCATTGCCCTCATGAGCCGGGCGACTCCGAAGATCTGCATTGCTCGTTTTATGTTGTAGGCGAGTACATGCAAACTCATCTCGGTGCTCACACGTGGCAAGGTCCTGGTAAGGAAATGCGTCGCTCCCATCCACGCCTTGAGCGTGCCGAAGGGGTGCTCGACGGTCTGGCGTCTTATTCTCGACGCCCGAGGTGTTCGGTTTAGCTGCTTTTGCATCGCCTCGAGTACGTTCTCGTGCTCCCATCGTGCGACGCGTCGATAATCGCTGGTCGTGCACTTGGATTTCATGGGACATCGTGGGCACGCTGACGGCCAATATTTATGAGTCGTTAAGCCACGCTCGACAGAGGTGTATCGCCAGATCGCTCTCTCGCCCGCGGGGCATCGGTACTCATCTTTGGACGGGATGTAGCGAAAATCGGCTTTGTCATAGAGCCCAGCAGCTTTATTGGTGGAAGTCTGTGGTTTTGGGATCAATGTCGTGATGCCCGATGCATGCAATCGAGAATCTCCTCGCCCTTGAAGTAGCCGCTGTCGGCGAACACCGTCAAGGTATCCTCGGCGACTGCATCGCGGGCTTGATGGGCCATCGATGAGAGGTGGTCGCTATCGTGGCCGGTGTCGGCTACCTCGTGCGCCACGATCATGTGATGCTCCGTGTCCACGGCCGTTTGCACGTTATAGCCGACCATACCTGTTCCACGACCCGTGGTAGCCATCGAGCGTGCGTCGGGGTCGATCAGGGAGATTTGGCCGTCCGGTGCCTGTGACATCTTTTTGCCGATCTGCTTAAGCTCGCGCATCTGCTTCTTGACCGTCTCGACCTTGCTTGATGTGCTCGACGCGCGCTTCCGTCACGAGCGCAGGCTCCCTGTCCGCTCGATCCAGTTCCGTCATGTAGCGTGCAATGCTCTCGCCTTGAGCTTGCGATCGGTGAAGTTCTTATCTCGATTGTTGACCGCTTTGAACTTGCTCCCGTCGATCGCCACGATCGCCTCGGAGAACAGCTTCAGATCCCGGGTTACAGTAACCGCCGCGCCAGTTCAACCTCAGCCCCTACACCCCGGGGTAAGATGTGCTACAGGACGCCGAACATCAACCGCCTGCCGTCGGCGTCGCCTTTAATGTCGCTGCTATGACTGTTGCGCACGCGATTCAGTTAACCGAACTGCTCAGCATCATGCTGATCGTATTCGGCTTCGCGCTCAGATCTTCGGTGCGCGACGTGACCTCCTTGTTCCGCAATCCGTCGTTGCTGTTGCGCTCGTTGTTGGCTATGAATGTGCTGCTGCCGCTCTTCGCAGCATTCATGGGCGCCGCGTTCGCGCTTCGTCCATCGATAGATGGTCCATGTTGCCTTCGCCGTAGTCAGTGCCGGCTCGGCCTACAGGGCTGAAAGTTTCGAGGCCACCACTCGTTCGCTTGCGCTACGGCCTGGTGACTCGCCGCCATCCTTCTGATGACGTTGTCGGTAGGCTTCAGAATCACGGTTTCCCTACTGGTCCTGCTACCCAAGCTACTGGGCTCCGACTCTTACCCCGGTGGGACTGACTCCCACAGAACGCGCCAGCCTTTGCTGGACGCACACTGACCGCTATGGGGCAACGAGAATGAAGGCGTCGCAGAATCTCACGGTTGGCTCTTTGCATCCACGGCAACCATCCTGTTAGGGCGATGCTTCGGTGCCATTGGCCGTCCCGGATGTTCGCCCCGTTAGCGACGGCGATGACGTCCTGAGCCGCCGTATGGCTCCGCAATTGATTGCGCTTGACCGCACGATCCGGCCAGTTATGCAATCTTGTCGCTTCACTTCACTAGCTCCACATCGGGCATCTTGAACGATTTGTTCCAGAACGCCTCCTCGGGAGCGTAGAGCCGGAACCAGAGATAGGGCTCCTTCCCCATGGTCGGAATCCAATTGGATTCCAGCCCGGCAGGAGCGTTCGGGCCGACGTAGAGATCGACGCTGCCGTCAGCGTTGATCTTCATCTGCTTCAAGTTGAAGGAGCCCAAGCCCGCCCGGTCCAGGGGATTGTTGACGAACGCCCAGGTTGCGCGGTTGTACATCGTTAGCGACCAGAACTGTCGGGCCGGAACGTCTTTTGGGACTCGGAGCCTGTAGGTCTTGCCCGCTTGGAGCGGCTGCCCCTCGCTGTCCGCGATCGGCGCCAGATACACGGTTCCGGCGTGATCGGTGAGCTCCTTGGGATAGAACGTAAAGTAGAACCAGGCGGCGGCGCGCTTGTCGATCTCAACCGCATCCTTGTTGACGAAACCAAAACCGCGCTCGGCATCGGGAACCATCGCAAAGTTCCAGTGCCGATCCGGCCAATAAAGATTCGCGGCAAACAGCTTGGTGTCCAATTTTTGCATGTAGAAATAAGCGTCAACGACACCCTTCTCCATGGCCGATTTGAGCTTCTCCGGCGGGTTGAACGGCTTGCCGGGCTCGATCCCGATGGTGGCCAGCATGCCCATCATCACTTTGTCCTGTGGCTGCACCGGCTCGACGCTGATGATGTCGTGGATGTCCTGCAGCGCGCGGATGTCGTAGAACGGCAGCGTATGTAGCGGGTATGGCCGACCATCGACAAATCGCGTCGGACTTGGATGATCCGCCTCGGACAGCGGATACATCTTCAATGTCTTGCTATAGGCGAGGGCGTCGGCATCGGTTGCACCCCCCAGAGGTATCGAGCGCAGCGCCACCATGATCTGGTAGTTACTCGACTGAACCGGGAAATAACCAGGCGGAACCTCTGTCTTATAGCCGGGTGGGAGAAAGACGTATTTACCACCCGCGCCTTTGTCGAGTCCCGACGGACCGATCTCGGCGATGGTCGCCTGCCACGCATCCACGACCTGGCCATAGAGAACTCCCTTGGCGGTCTTGGCTGGAACCTCTAGTACCACCGGGCCCTTGCGAAGGTCGGCGAGAGCACCGATATAAGGGGTTACCTGATTTGGCGTGATCAGCTCGTGAAAGGTGTGCAGGGGTCCGGAATAGGCGGTGATCACGTTGTCCGCCATTCCAGGCTGCGCTAACAACCCAACGCGAAACCGGTAGATCGCTGAGGCCGGCATGGCCCACAACACCGCTTCGAATGCGCGCTGATAGGCGACTTGCTCATCGAGGTCAGGCACCGATTGCTTGGCGCCAGCGGCTGGCTGTCCGCCCAGAGGTTCCTGCGCGCCAACCCGAGTGCTCGTGAATGCCAACGTGCAAACGAGCAAAGACAACGGGAACAGAAGCTTAACCACGGACTTCATGTTGAGACCTTCTTGGGAGATTATTCCCCGGACCGTGTATCGGCCCCTCGTCGTCGTTTTTTTGTGCGATACAAGAATCCTTGATGCTACCTAGCATCGCCTTGGCTACCTATTAGCCTTAAGTGCAATGGCTGCTCGCCGCGAGCAGCCGCTTTGCGGCGGCCGAAACGCCCCCCGATTGTGCTCTCGATATTTCGCGTCAATTCGTGAGGCGCCGATTGGTCCTTTGGTCCCATTGCCTACGCTCCACATCCTGAACAAACTACCCGCGCGTAGATGCAGCAGTATCTGTCTGGACGTCGTCGCAGCGTGGATTGGGAGACGAACATCAAAAGAAAACTCCTCGTTATCATCGGCGCGCTCTTTGTGGCCGGCGTGATTCTAGCCGGCATTCTGTACGTGACTTTTCCGGTGCAGGTGACCACCTACGGAGGTACGGCGCGTAACTTTCTCCTGACGCTCTTTACGCCCGCCGGCACCATGAGCACGGAGACGAATCCGGCCTACCAAGCCCCCGCGGCTGCTGCGCCTTCACCTCCTCCAGCGGACGCCTGGCCAAACGCAGCGGTCGGGGACTGGCCAAGCTACAACAGAACACCCTCATCGCAGCGGTACTCGCCGCTGAGTGAGATCAATACGAAGAATGTGGGTCAGCTAAAAGTGCTGTGCACCTACGACCTTCATGAGTTCACCTCCTTTGAGTCCTCGCTGATCATGGTTGAGGGTGCTTTGATTGGCACCTCCGAGTTCGACATTTTCTCCTTGAACCCGGCGACCTGCGCGGAGAATTGGCGCACGCATCTGGACTACCCCGGCGCCCTTCTGCCGTCCAACCGCGGCGCTGCCTACATGGACGGCATGCTCTTTCGCGGCACCCAGGACGCACGAGTGCTGGCCTTTGATTTCAAGACCGGCAAGCAACTGTGGGAGACGAGAATCGCGGACCCGAAACACGGCGAGTCCGTGCCCGCAGCGCCGATTGCCTGGGACGGCATGGTCTACATCGGCAATTCGGGGGGCGACTACAAGGGCGGCAAAGGGCATATGTACGCCCTCGATGGAAAGACCGGCAAAATAATCTGGGAGTTCTTTCTCGCTCCCCAGGCGCCAGGGGATGAAGTGCTTGGACCCTTGAGCAAGACGCCGCTCGACGGATCGACCTGGCAAATGGCGCCCGGCTTACCCGTGAGTGGCGCCGGGACTTGGACGTCGTTTACCCTCGATATCAAGAATGGCCTGATATACGTCCCGGGAGGCGATCCAGCTCCCGACTTCGCCGCAGGAGCCCGCGAGGGAATCAACCTGTTTAGCGATTCGGTGGTGGTCCTGGACGCCAAGACCGGGGACTTCAAGAAAAATATCAAGGTCGTGCCCATTGATTGGCACGACTACGACGTCTCCAACCCACCCATCCTGCTTCAGACGATGGGCGGCAAGCAGATCCTGTCGGTGGCACCCAAAGACGGCCACCTCTATGCCTACGATCTCGGGGACAACGACAAGCTGCTGTACCGCGTGCCGCTCACCACGATCGACAACGACGCTCAAACTTTCGCGATCGGCAAGCCCGTGCATTTCTGTCCCGGCGTGGTCGGAGGCGATGAATGGAATACCCCCGGCTACGATCCAACCACGAACCTCATCATCAGCGGTACGGTCGATTGGTGCGACACAGTGACTGTCGTGGATGACAGGAAACTTCGCAGCGTCGCGGTCGGGCAACCCTGGACCGGCATGGCGGCATTGAACCCGGTCAACATGTTCGGCAAGGAAGACAAGACGGACGGGCACTGGGCGGGATGGGTGTATGCCACCGACGCCGACACCGGCGTGTGGAAGTGGCGTGTGAAGTCGAACTATCCCATCGTCGGCGCTGTCACGCCGACGGCTGGAGGCGTCGTGTTCTTCGGCGATGTGGGCGGCAACTTCTATGCGCTCGATTCCTCCACCGGGCAGAAACTTTGGGGCCAGGTGCTCGGCGGTGGTGGGGGCATCGGCGGCGGCATCATCACCTATACCGTGAGCGGTGCGCAAAAGATTGCCGTGGCGGGCGACTTTACGATGGTCGCGTGGCCGACGAAGCCGGCGAGCGCCAAGGTAATCATACTGGGGCTATAGATCGTGCCGCCGCGGGACGGCGACCATGTGAGGCTTGCGACCACGCGCACCTAGCCAGACATCAACCGAGCTCAGCCCCTCCTGCCACCAAGAGACCCGTCGCCGATTTCGAACGTACTATTGCCGTGCAAGATGCACGCGCATCTCCGCCTCATGGTTCTTGATCACCTCGCCACTCACATCCACCGTCGCGCTGTAGAGCGTGCCGGTAAACTTGAACGGCGGCCGATATTTGTCCCACACCGGCGAACCGGAACTTGCGCCGCAGACCGTGCCCGCTGCGAGACCGATCAGGACGACCATCGTGAGAGGAATATCACCTTCCCCAACTGGCTTGTCGTCGATATAGAGCTTGGCGCGCCCCGGCGCGCCCTTGCCGCTCTTGTAGTCGGGTTTGCCGGTCACCTCGAAATCGTAGCGCAGCTCATGGCGCCCGGCGGGAACCGGGACTTTCGATTCAATGTGGAAGAACTGGCTGCCGACGAAGCTGTAAACGTAGTGCAGATTTCCGTTCTGAATATAGAAAGAAAAACCACCCTGGCCATCGCCGGTGCAGAGTAGCACCCCCTCTGCACCGCCTTTGGGAATATCTACGTCCGCGGTGATGCTGAACGGTCGGTTCATCATATTGGGGCCGGCGTTTCCCGGCACCATCTGGGTGCCCGGATAGTAGGTGTAGCGAGTGCGCGCGGCCGCGATCTGGGGTCGCGGATCAGCCGCTCGCAGCTGGCCCCGAGAGTCGATGGGCAGGACATTGTACTTGCCCGCCTCGACGTACCAGGTGGCGATCATCTCGATCAGCTTCGCGCGGTTCTGAGTTGCGAGATTATGGTTCTCGGCGAAGTCCGCGTCGATGTGATAAAGCTCCCAACCCTTGGCATCAAGTTCAGTCAGCTTGTCCTTGTCGATCGGTGCGCCGAACGGGAGACCCGCTTCTTTGAACGACGTCCCCGGCCACGGACACACTGCCCGCCAACCATCGTGATAGATGGACCTGTGCCCGAACATTTCGAAATACTGAGTGAGGTGCTTGCTCGGCGCCTTTGCATCATCCAGCACGTGGGCAAAGCTCAAGCCCTGGATCGGTGACTGGGTCACCCCTTTGATGGAGGTCGGCGCCTCGATACCCAGCAGCTCGAGCACCGTCGGTACCATATCAACGGCGTGTGCATACTGAGTACGGATTTCGCCCTTCGCTTTGATTCCCCTCGGCCAGTGAACGATGAACGGATCGCTGATACCGCCGCGATAGGTCTCGCGCTTCCAGCGGCGGAACGGCGTATTGCCCGCGAAAGTCCAGCCCCAGGGATAGTGATTGAACGTCGTAGGCCCACCCAACGCATCGATCTTCTGGAGGTTCTCTTGCAGCGAATCCGGCACGTTGTTGAAGAACTTGTTCTCGTTCACCGATCCGGTCGGTCCACCTTCGGAACTGGCGCCGTTATCGGAGATGAACATGATGACCGTGTTCTCCCACTCGCCGATCGTCTTCAGGAACTCAAAGAGGCGCCCGTACTGGTCATCCGTGTGGCTGAGAAACCCCGCGAACACTTCCATCATGCGGGCATAGAGCTTCTTCTCGTCGGCCGTGAGCGTGTTCCAGTCCTGAACGTCCGGATCATGGCGCGACAGTTCAGCATCTTGCGGTATGAGGCCCAACTCCTTTTGCCGCGCAAATGTCTTCTCGCGATAGGCATCCCAGCCGTCATCGAACTGGCCTTTGTATTTATCCGCCCACTCCTTTGGAACATGATGCGGGGCATGCCCCGCGCCGGGGCAGAAGTACATGAAGAAGGGCTTGTTCGGCGCAACCTGCTTCGAGTCGGCGATGAAGCTGATGGCCTTGTCCACCAGGTCCGGCGTTAGATGGTAGCCCTCTTCCGGGGTTTTCTCGGGTTCGACGCTGTGATTATCGTAAACCAGTTCCGGGTAATACTGGCTTGTATCCCCGCCCAGGAATCCATAGTAGCGCTCGAAACCTCGCCCCAATGGCCAGCGACTATAGGGACCCGCAGCGGAGGCCTGATCCGCCGGTGTCAGGTGCCACTTGCCCAGGGCAAAGGTGTTGTAGCCCTGTTGGAGCAGCATCTCGGAGAGCATGCCATTCTCGAATGGGATGTTGCCGTTTCCGCCTGGGTAGCCCGTAGAACCCTCGGTGATACACGACATGGCGTTTGAATGGTGATTGCGCCCCGTCATGACGCACGAGCGCGTCGGCGAACACAGCGCCGTGGTGTGCATGTTGTTAAAGCGCAGTCCACTCGCGGCGAGCGCATCGATGTTCGGCGTTTTGATGGGACTGCCGTAGCAACCCATCTGGCCGAAACCGGTGTCGTCCTGCACGATGAACAACACGTTGGGGGCACCTTCCTTCGCACGCAGCGGCTCCGGCCACGCGGGGCTCGAGACATCGAACGTGCGTCCGATGATTCCGGTGAACGCAGTTCCAGGCTTGTATTCTTTGAGTGCCATTGTTTAATCTCCTCTAAGATTGCGATCACGACGGGTGATCAAATGAACTTTCAACCACCCGAAACGCCGCGAATCCTTGGCGTGCAACATGCGTTTGGAAGACATGACCCGCCTGCTAGTCGTGCGTACCGGCGAATGCCGTGTGCATCGCATGGAGCTTCAACTCATCCTCGGGACTTAAGTTGCGAGGCCCCAGCTCGATGTCGATCCGTTCAATCTTGCCCGTGAATGGAAACGGAGGCTTGTAGGTGTCGGTCACTGGCGAGCCGGTGTCCGATCCGATGCCGAAGGTGTCGATGCCGAAACGCCCTGCGACGGTGTTCTCGATGCGCGCGCGGCCGACCACCTTGCCATCGATCGCGATCGATGCCTCGCCACCCTTGCCGAGACCTCCACCGTCATAGGCGAATTCCACGGCGACTGTCGATTTCCCGGCCGGAAGCGGCACGCTCGACACGAGATTCGTTCGCTCCCGTTCGAACCAGTTGTAGTGATAGACGAGCTTGCCGTCCTGGACATAGAGCGCGAACCCCGCCGACTTACCGCCTTCCGCCACGATTACGCCTTCGCCGCCCTTCGTCGGCATCTCGATCACGGCGCTGATGCGATGGGAGCAATTCTTCGTGTTGGGCGCGGCCGTCTCCGGCAACCGCGATACACCCGCGTAGTAGGAAAATTTTCTGCGGTTCGGATCGCCTCCCCCTGGCGAGGGCCTTGGCTCCCGGACGCGTCCGGAGCCCCGGTCGTCGAAGGGATAAACGTGGTTCTTCTCCGCTTCTTCGTCGAAGATCTTCTGCAGCGCCGCGAGCTTATCGGGATGCTTGGCAGCCAGGTCCTTCGCTTCGCTGAAATCCTCGTCGAGGTTGTAGAGCTCCCACTTGTCGTTTTCCCACTTGCCGGGCGCCAAGTCCTGCCGCCACGGCAGGGTGTGCTGCGCGCAGGCAATCCACCCTTTATCGTAAATAGCCCGGTTGGTGAAGATTTCGAAGTACTGGCGCTCACGCACCGGCCGTGCCTTGGGGTCGGCGAACGTCGATGCAATAGACACGCCGTCCATGGGCTTCTGTTCCACGCCATCGACCGACGTCGGCGCCGGAATGCCGGCCGCGGCAAGAATGGTAGGCGCCACATCGATCAGGTGCGTGAATTGATCGCGGATGCCGCCGGTATCCTTAATCTTCGCCGGCCACGACACCACCATGGGGTTGCGGCTGCCGCCGAGATGCGACGCCACCTGTTTGACCCACTGGAACGGCGCGTTGCCGGACCAAGCCCAGCCGAGCGGGTAATGCGGCTCGGTGTCCGGTCCACCGAGATCGTCGAGGATTTTTAGATTCTCTTCGAGCTTCGACGGCACACCGTTCAGGTTCATCACCTCGTTCGCTGTGCCTGAGAAGCCGCCTTCCGAACTCGCGCCGTTGTCGCCCACGATGTAGAAAATCAGCGTGTTGTCGGCATCGGGCAGCTCCTGCACTGCGTCGAGCAGACGGCCGCATTCGTGATCCGCGAAGGCGAGATAGCCCGCGAAATTTTCCATGAATGCCGCGTAGAGCTTCTTCTCATCCGCGGGGAGCGAGTCCCACGGCTTCACCCACTCCGGGCGAGAGGTGAGCTGGGTATCGGGCGGAATAATCCCCATCTGGAGTTGTCGCTGATAGGTTGCCGCCCGAACCGAATCCCAGCCCGCGTCGAACTGGCCCGCGAATTTCTTTTTCCACTCCTTGGGCGAATGATGCGGCGCATGCGCGGCGCCGGGCGCGAAATACAGAAAGAGCGGCTTCTGCGGTGCCACGGCTTTGCTATAGCGCAGCCAGTTGATGGCCTTGTCCGTCATGTCAGTCATGAAATGGTAGCCCTCTTCGGGCGATTGGGAGGGCTCGACCGCAGCTGTGTTCTCGAACAGCACCGGGAAATACTGGTTCGTTTCCCCGCCAATGAAACCGTAGAAGTAGTCAAATCCCATGCCCGTAGGCCAGCGATCGAAGGGCCCGGCGACGCTGCTCTCCCAGTCCGGCGTGTTGTGATTCTTGCCGAACCACGATGTGCTATAGCCATTGCCCCTGAGCACCGCGCCAATCGTGGCCGTGCTCTTCGGCATCATGTTGTTGTAGCTCGGGAAACCAGTCGCCCACTCGCTCAAGAACCCCGTGCCGCAATTGTGGTGATTGCGTCCGGTGATGAGAGCCGCGCGCGACGGGCCGCAGATGGCGGTCGTGTGGAAGCGGTTGTAGCGCAGCCCGCGCGCGGCAAGTTTATCGAGCGCCGGTGTCGGGACCGGACCCCCAAAGGTGCTCACCTGGCCAAAGCCCACATCGTCTAGCAAGATGATGACGACGTTTGGCGCACCCTCGGGCGGCGCAGGGAGCCTCGGCCAGTCATATTTGGACTCAAGATAGGTCTTGCCGATCTTGCCCCGAAACGGTAATTCCGGTAGCGGGAGTTTTGAGCGATCCCGGTCTGCCTCGATGGTCGGCTTTTGTGCTGCCACGGTTTATCCTCGATGTGAGGTTGCAGGCTGCTTCTTGTGCCACCGCGACAGATTCGCGAATGCAAATGCGCAATGGATTGAGATTACTACCTCTCGAAAGTTGCAAGCATTGGACCTTGGTACCCTCATCGTGGTGATTCAGACGAGGGCAAGAATCGGACTGGAACATGCGCCAATCATTGACAAGTAAATCGGTTCCGCTATCTCACACACTGTGCTTTGCAGTGGCGGAGCGTGCGCTTCCAACCTGCTATTTGGCCTCGCCACTGGTCCGCTTCGGGAGCGCAGTTCATCGCTTGTCCGTCACCACAACTGTGACGCTTTGAAGCGGCCAAGATCGGTGACATCCGGCTTAGTTTGCAAAGGCCTTGTAACTCCAGCCACCCGGATGGGCGGCCTCAAAGTGTTGCGTCGGGCGTGTTTAGTCCACCTGCTTCATCGGCGGTGCAGTCCACTTACCGTCCACCGCCTCTGCCTTGGGCCAGTACAAGCGCAGATACACGATCATGGGTCCCTTGGGCGCTGGCAACCAATTATCTTCCTTGTCCTTGCCGGGAGATTCATTCTGGATAAACAACGTCAATCCTCCGTCGGCATCTCGCTTGAGTTGCGGCAGCATCGGTGAGTTGATGAGGTAACGATTTATGGGATTGGCCACGAGCAAGCTCGCCGGTAATTCGTACATCGTCAGCGACCAAAATGCGTTAACGGGAGGTAATTGGCCCGGTGCGAACCGCAATGTGTAATGGTGCACTCCATTGAGTGGCTGTTTCGCCTCATCGATGAGGTAAACCGGATACATCGCTTCCAGCTTGGAATTGCCATAGATACCCATCACGGCGCCGGCCATGCGATAGAGATAATTGTTCTTCAAATATTCCCGCGTGCCGAAGACGTCGCCCGCAGTCACCTTCCCGAGCTCCACTTGTTTCCGCAAACTCCCGAAGTCAGCCCAGGCGTCGGCAATCCCGCCCTCAATCGCTTTCGCCATTTCGGGCGAGAGCTTACTTGCATCGAAATTCTTGCCGCCGCCGACGCCAATCTTGGCGAATCGCGCCATGAGTTCCGTCTCGGAGGGATCGGTCGGGCAGAACTGCAGAGTGAAGTTCAAAATGCCGAAGAACTGCGGCGAGGTCTTTTCGGCGTCGGGCGTGAGCGGCTTGACGAAATCAATGGCGGGTGCCGCCTTCGGTGCTGGGGCCCCGAGGAAAGCCGACAGGGTCTGTGCCTTGTATCCGGCTTGCACCTTTTTCACGTTGTTGATATCGCTCGGATTGAAGAGCTGAGTGCGATAGAGGGCGAAGACAAAGTCGGTCTCCGAGCGAATGACCTTGGTCACCCCTTTGGGCGTCTCTCCCTTCCAATTAGGCCCAGCAATGACAAAGACCCCGCCATCATTACCGGTGGCGCGACTGCCGATGTAGGCAAAGTTGAAGGTATAAGCGTCGATGAGCTGGATGCTGAAATAGCGATTCTTTTCGATCACCGGTACGGTGAGAACCAGCGGTTCGGCGCGCAGGTCCATGCCGACGAAGGAATAGGGGGTATCCGAGTTCGGCGTCTGGATCGCGGTATCCGCCGGCGTGTAAACACGAGGGGTATTGACGAGATGGTTCCATGTCGCTTTGTACTGGGGCCCCTGGGCGTTCACGAAGTAGTCGTATTGGATACGGTAGTTATCCACCATCGGAAAGCCGTAGATATAGGCCTCCTTCGCGATGGCACGAGCTTCCGCTGGCGTCACATCCGCGCCGCGCGCGCCAGCTGTGAGCAATGCGCCCAGCAGTACAGTACCGGCAGCAGTGATTCTCCTCATAATGTTGATTTGCGTTTTCATGTCCTTCTTCCTTGCTGCTACTTCGATGCGTTGACCACGCCCGGTGGCTGCCAGGTACCTTCGCCCGGAGGCAAAATCGACGGCGGTTCCGTCTTCGGCCAGTACAGGCGCAGCAGCATGTAAATGGGGCCATTGGGCGCCGGCAGCCAATTCGATTCTTTCGCCTTTCCCGGCGATTTGTTTTGGATGTAGATCGTCAGTGATCCGTCGGGGTTTTTCTTCATCACCGGCAGCATCGGTGAATTGATTAGATAACGGTTGATCGGGTTTTCGATCAGCAACTGGCTCTGCCCGTCATACATAGTCACCGACCAGAAAGCATTCACGGGCGGGAACTGTCCTTTGGCGAAGGTGAGCGTGTAATTGTGCTTGCTGCCGTCGAGTTCCTCACCGTGGCTGTCTTTGCGGGTGTAGGGATACATCGCCTCGGACGGATCATTGGCGTAGATACCGGCCTTCGCGACGGCGGCGCGCTTTAGCCAATCGCCGTTAAAGGACGCGCGGTCGCCGCCGGATAGTCCACCCACGAGCCAACCGTTTTGATCTTTACCGGTGCTGGCCGCCGCCGCCGACACTTTTGCCTCACCGTCTTTCATGCCCAAACCCACCGCAACCTTGTGCTCGGCCGAGAGGTCCTTGAAGTTAAATTTCTTGCCCGGACCAATACCGATGCTTGCAAGCTTCGCGCGAATGGCTTCTTCCTCGGGCGCGGCCGGAATGAACTGCAGCGCGAAGTCGAGATAATCAAAGAATCCGGTCTTGACCATCTCTTTGTCGATCTTCGGGAAGTCGATGGCCGGCGCGGCGGGCGGCGCGGGCTGGTGTAGATACGCCGACAGAGGCTGGGCCCCATAGCCCGCCTGGACCTTAGCGACGTTCGGTAAGTCTTCTGGATTGAAGAGTTGGGTACGATAAGCCGTCGGCGCGAACCACGTATCGGAGCGAAAGACCTTTTTTATGCCAGGGGGTGTCTCGCCCTTCCAGTCAGGCCCCACCACAAGGTAGTCGCCTGCCTCATTGCCGGTGGCGCGGCTGCCTATATAGCCATAATTGTACGTGTTGCTATCGATGAGCTGAACCGAGTAGTAGCGTTTTTTCTCTACGGCCGGCACTGAGACCACCATCGGCTCAGCCCGCAGGTCCAACCACAACATCGAATAAGGCGTGTCACTGTTGGGAGTAACGATGGCCGTGTCCTTGTAAGTGAAGACGTTGGCATCGTTGTGAATCTGATTGAAGGGTGCCTTGAACTGGCCGGAGTTGCGATCCACGGCAAACGCGTACTGGACGGCGTAATTCATCACGATCGGCAATCCGTAGATGAAGCCCTCCTCGGCGATGGCTTTCGTCTCCTCGATACTCGGCGCAGGCACGCCTTGAGCTGCGTCTTTCTTTTCAGCCTGGGAGATGGAGTCATTCTTGCTGCAGCCCGCGATCAGCATCATCGCTGCCGCGACGAGAACGGCCGGTTTCACGGTGCCCTTCATGTTTCGCATCCTCCATGGATCAGACTTCAGGCAGTCTCGATCCGCATTCAGTCCAGGCGATATCGGTATCTCCCACCTGAAACACTCCGCAGCATTCGGGGTGAGCGGGAAAAGACAGCCACGCGCCGAATGGGCGCGACTGCCAAACAGTGGAGTTTGCGTTCCCCAGATCGAGGGCATAACTGGACCTTAGGCCAAGCCATTTGGTCTGTTGAGTCGCTTGGCGCCGCCGATATGCTCTGCACACCGGGAATCCGCAAGCGTCCGGTAACAGGCGATCATTTCAGTGCTGGGGCCGACCGCAGTTGGGCCGAATGCTGCCGATGCGCTCCGCACGTTTGTTCCTTGTCGACACTGGCCTGCTGTCGGTGCTCCTTTAAATCCTGGAACGGCATCCGTATATCTTCGACGCTAGAACAAGCAGTTAGGGTACGGTTGACGGTTCCCAAATTCTGGACTGACTAGAAAAATCTTCCTAGTTCGTTGACTGAATTGGCTCTCAAGCGGTGCCCCTCCGGGCACTGCGAATGGCTAAATTGTCATGATGCGATACAAAACTTTGACAATACGTTAATCCTCGTAATATCGTATGACAATGAAAACGCCGGCCGCCATATCAGCCTTTGGGGCGCTCGCCCATGAGCATCGTTTGGCCATCTATCGCTTGCTTGTGGAGCGAGGTCCGGCGGGCCTATCGGCAGGAGTCATCGGCGAGCGAGTGGGGCTTTTGCCGTCCTCGTTGACGTTTCACCTGCAGAACCTGCAACGCGCCGGCCTTATCACGCAGCAACGCGTCAGCCGCCAGTTGATCTACAGCGCCGACTTCGAAGCGATGAACGAGTTAGTCGGATATCTCACCGAGAATTGCTGCGGCCAGGGTAGCCCTGCGTGCAGCAATAACTGCAACCCCGTGAGTGCCACCGCCAAGTCAAAAAGCAAATCCAGGAGAGCCGCATGAAACGCTTTCACTTGCATGTCAGCGTCGAGAATCTCGACGAGTCAATCCGATTCTATTCAACGCTGTTCGCTGAGGAGCCTACGGTCCGGCAATCCGATTACGCCAAATGGATGTTGGAAGACCCGCGAATGAATTTCGCTATTTCAACCCATCGCCAGCCGGTCGGGGTCAATCACCTGGGCTTTCAGCTTGAATCGGACGAGGAACTGCGTGGCATGCAAGCGCAGCTCCTAGCCGCTGACTCGAAATTGATCCAAGAGGACGATCAGCCCTGCTGTTATGCGAAGTCCGATAAGTACTGGGTGACCGATCCCACCGGGATCGCCTGGGAGACCTTTCATACGCTTTCGAGCATCCCGGTCTATGGCGAAGATACGGCCGTCTTCAATCATGGGGACTCCACCGTCCCGAAACCGCGGGAGTGCTGTATTCCTGCCAAGGCAGAGGAGACCTGCCGTGACAAGGCAGCAACGACCGCCAACGATCGCTGCTGCGCGACCCCCTGATCCGGGGCTGGGCATCCAAACGAAACCAACGGCATCGAAGGGGGGGCGACACATGGGCATTCTCAAACCGCTTGGACTGTTCTGTCTCCTCGGCTTTCTGGCCATCGGGATGATGTCTGGCTGCGGCGCAAGCCACAAATCCAATGTCACCCCGACGGGGCCGCTAGCGGGCAAAATCACGGTCGATGGATCCGCCACCGTATTTCCGCTCTTCCAAGCGATGGCAGCGGCGTTTCGTGACAAGAATCCCGGCGTGCAACTGGACATCCAGTTCTCGGGCACTGGCGGTGGATTCAAGAAGTTCTGTGCTGGCCAGGTGGATATCACCGGTGCCTCTCGGCCCATCAAAGCCGCGGAAGGCGAGCAGTGCAAGGCGCAGCATGTGAACTACATCGAGGTTCCGGTTGCCTTCGACAGCCTGGCGGTATTGGTCAACCCCAAAAATACGTTCGTCGATTGCCTCACCGTGAGCGAACTCAAGTCCGCTTGGGAGCCCGCGGCAGAAGGCAAGGTCACCCAATGGAAACAGGTCCGTGCAAGCTTTCCCGCTCAGCCACTCGTACTATTCGGACCGGGAAAGGCCTCGGGGACCTTTGACTATTTCACCCTGGCCATCGTGGGTTCCGAAGCGAGTAGCCGGAACGATTACGAGCAGAGCGAAGATGATATGGTGATCGAGCGAGGCGTCGCGGGAGAGCCGAACGCGTTGGGCTACTTTGGCTACGCGTACTATCAGGCGAACAAGGAACAGCTCAAAGTGGTCGCGGTTGACAGTGGTCACGGATGCGTTAGCCCAAGTGCCCAAACGGTTGCGAATGGAACTTACCAGCCACTCATCCGACCGCTCTTCGTCTATGTGAATGTAACCGCGGCGGTCCGACCGGAGGTCAGCGGCTTCATCCACTTCCAGCTCGCGCCGGATAGCACTAAGTATGTCACCCAGGTCGGCTACGTGCCGTTGCCGCCCAACGCGTTGTTCACCCAGGTTGCACGCTTTGAGAAGGGCACCACCGGCTCGGTACTCGGCGGACACGGGTCGGTCACGGGCGTGCAGCTCAATGCGTTTGACGAGGAAGAGAAGGAGCGCGAGCGGGTCCGATCGGCGCTCGTTCAATAGACGCCAATGAGTGATGTAGAGCAGGGAATGTCGACCTCCCGGATTGAGGGTGCCCGACGGGGAGATCTGGAAGCGATTCGTTGGTTGCTCGATGTCGAGTTCCTCCCAAGCGCTGACATCAACGAGACGGCGCTCGAACATTTTTTGGTTTGTCGCGATGAGATCGGGGTGGCCGGGGTCGTGGGCCTTGAAATTTATGGCGAGGTCGCGCTGCTGCGGTCCTTGGTCGTCACCGAGAGGCACTTAGGCTGTGGACATGGTAGACGCCTAATTACTGCAGCCCAAGAGCAGGCGAATGAAATGAACGTGCGGGCGATTTATTTACTCACCACAACGGCGGAGAGTTTCTTTGAATACCTGGGATACCGGCGCATCCAACGCGAAGAGGTACCCGACGCAATCCGCGCTACGCGCGAATTTGCCTCGCTATGCCCGGCGAGTGCGATCGTGATGGTCAAACCGTGAGTGCCCGTCCTTACAACGTCCTTTTTCTCTGCACAGGTAATTCCGCGCGCAGCATCCTCGCAGAATCGATCATGACCCGACTTGGCAAGGGCCGTTTTTTGGGGTTGAGCGCGGGGAGCCATCCCAAGGGCGCGGTGCATCCATTGGCCCTGGATCTTCTTAAGGGTCTCGACTTTCCCACAGACGGTTTGCGCAGTAAGAGTTGGGACGAGTTTGCGGCCCCACGTGGACCGCACCTCGATTTTGTATTTACGGTCTGCGACAACGCGGCGGGTGAGGTTTGTCCTTATTGGCCAGGACAGCCGATGACTGCGCATTGGGGCATTCCGGACCCCGCCGCGGTGGAGGGGACGGAGGTCGAGAAGATGTTTGCCTTCCGACAGGCATTCAAGGCGCTCGAAACCCGCATCAAGCTCTTTTTGAGCCTGCCGATCGCGAGTATCGACAAGATGCGGCTCCAAGAGAAACTCCAGGATATCGGCCAGACGCCGCAGGGCGGCAATGATGCGTCCTGAAGCGCTTTCACGTCGGCTACTCGCCGAAGGCATAGGGTCCGCGCTTCTCGCCGCGACCGTCGTCGGCTCCGGCATCATGGCGCAGCATTTGGCCGGCGGTAATGTCGCCATTGCACTCCTCGCGAACACGGGCGCAACGGTCGCAGTGCTCTACGCGTTGATCGCGCTCTTAGGCCCTGTGAGCGGCGCGCACTTCAATCCTGCCGTGTCGGGAATCGAGGCGCTGCGGGGTCGATTGTCGTGGCAGGAGGCGGCCGGGTACTCGCTCATCCAGATCATCGGCTGCTGTGCAGGCGCCTGGCTCGCGCATCTGATGTTTGAGTTGCCGGTTTGGCAGTTATCGACCCACGTTCGCAGCGGCCCCGCTCAGTGGCTTGCCGAAGCAGTAGCGACGTTTGGGCTGCTGCTGATCGTTATTGGTCATCGCCGCTCGGAGGACGCGCCGTGGATGGTGGCCTGTTGGATCGGAGCGGCGTATTGGTTCACGGCTTCCACCTCCTTTGCCAATCCGGCGATTACCATCGCGCGCTCGCTGACTGACACCTTTGCAGGCATTCGTCCGATCGATATGCCGGCGTTCATAGGCGCGCAGCTGATTGGGGCGATCAGTGCGTTGGGCGTGGGACGAGTACTATTTCCCGCCCGCAATCCCGCGGCGGCGGTGGCCGCTATCCAGGCGACGCCATCACCTGCCGATGAAAAAGACTCCGAGGTCCTCAATGTCTGATTCTCCTGTCTCCGTCACGATCTATCACAACCCCGCATGCGGCACGTCCCGCAATACCCTGGGGCTCATTCGCAACACGGGCGTCGAGCCGACCGTCATCGAATACCTAAAGGACCCACCGGATCGGGCCACGCTCGAATCGCTCGTCGCGCGCATGGGCATCCGCCCGCGCGATCTCCTGCGCCAAAAAGGGACCCCGTATGACGAGCTAGGGCTGGGTGCCGATCACTGGACCGATGCCGAGTTGATCGAGCAGATGTTGAAGCACCCCATTTTGATCAATCGGCCGATCGTCGTGACCCCGTGGGGCGCGAAGCTCTGCCGACCGTCCGAGACGGTCTTGGACATTCTGCCATTGCCGCAGAAGGGGTCCTTCGTCAAGGAAGACGGGCAGCCCCTCATCGATGCGGAGGGGCGGCGTGTCTGAACATCGTGAGCTTCCCAACATCGATCCCGCTCTCTTTGATCAACCCTCAGTAGACTGCTTCTCAAACATCGCGACATCGACCCATCCTCCGCGATTCTTGCTGCTCTATGGGTCTTTGCGGGAGCGCTCGTTCAGCAAGTTCCTGACTTTCGAAGCACAGCGGCTGCTTCAGGCTTTGGGGGCGGAGACGCGGGTATTTGATCCTCATGGGTTACCGCTTCCGGATTCAGCGCCACCGACGCACCCCAAGGTCAAGGAACTGCGAGACTTAGCCGCCTGGTCTGAAGGCATGGTGTGGTGCTCGCCGGAGCGACACGGCGCCATGACCGGGATCATGAAGGCACAGATCGACTGGATTCCTTTAAGTATCGGAGCCGTGCGCCCGACTCAGGGCAAGACGCTGGCGGTCATGGAGGTCTCGGGCGGGTCGCAGTCCTTCAATGCGGTGAATCAGCTCCGGATTCTGGGGCGCTGGATGCGGATGATCACCATTCCGAATCAGTCCTCAGTCGCCAAAGCCCATCTGGAATTCGACGAGGCCGGCCGGATGAAGCCGTCCGCCTTCTACGAACGCGTCGTCGATGTCATGGAAGAGCTGGTCAAGTTCACGCTCCTCACCCGCGATGTCGCCTCCTATCTTGTGGACCGCTACAGCGAGCGGCGAGAGAACGCGGAGGAGCTTTCCAAGCGAGTCAACTTGCGCTCAATCTAACACCCTCTGCCCAACCCGAAAACTGAGCTAAAGCTCGCTGCGTACACCGGGCTGGCCGTGCGTGTATTCCAAGCTATTCACTGTATGCACATCTGTACACAACAATCAAGGTTAAGCGTCGCTCGCATAAGTCAGAAATTTCACTGGATAGCGGTGCGACCATCAGGATGTTGGCGGGGGAATTATCCGCTTCACGCCCTGGCCTTGAGCCGTGCCAGCTTTTCCTGCAGCGCCTCTGGGATGAATCGCATGTAGGCTTTCTCGATCATCGCAAGACTCGTGCCGGTCTGGTGCGCCACCGTGAGCGGGTCCACGTTGAAAACCTGCAGCAGCTCGCTGATGCGCGCGTGCCGGAACGCATAGGCGCCGACGCCCGGGGGAATTCGCGCTGCACCCCGCGCCTTTTCGTTGACCGACTTGGCGGATGCGCGAATCTGCCGGGCCCAGATGTGCCGGCGCCAGGTTTGTTTGCCGTCTTCGGTGAATAACGGCGCCGGCGGCAGTTTATCGGCAGCCGCTGCGCGAAGAATTCGATGCCCTCGGGGCCAAGGACCGTGTAGCGCACGCGCACCTTTGCGGGCCTCCCCTTACGATGCGAGAACTTGACCGCCTTGCCGTCGAAGTCTCGAACGCACACCGCAGCAAGCTCTTTCGGCCTCGCGCCGGTGAGCTCGAGGCCCCGCAAGAATGCACCGGTGTGTTCGTCCGCCGCGGCGATCAGCGCCGCGCGCTGCGCGGGGTTCAGAAATATCGCAGTATCGCCCTCGTCCTCGGTGTTATCGGCTAAGGACTTCACAGACCAGACCGCGGGATTCCCCACATGGCCGAGTTCGTGAGCACGATTGAGCGCAGCAACGACCGAGCGCACCTGACGATTGACCGAACGCGGCTTGCGCCCGGCCACGAGCCGGTCGCGCTTTGAAAGCAAGGACGAGAGCTTGGTCAATTCCATATAGCGCCATGCGAGCACCGATGAATCGACTGGCGTTCTGCACGGAACGCACACGCGCGATGTGGTTGGGTCCGAGGCGCTTAATTACCTCGATTGCAGTAACCTCAGGTTCGCGATTCCAAATTGCGCTGATCCGGACTCGATCGACGGTGCGAGTCTTTGAGACCCAGCCGATTCGGCGCCATAACCTGTGTGGGTTACCGTACAGAGAAGGCGGCGCGAGCGGTGCAACTATTCCACACCACCGCAAACCAAGGAGCATATCGATGAGCACCCAGGCTCACCTTCAACGGCGACCTTTTATCGAAATGCAGTCGGAAACCTTTCCAATCGCGGGGCGGGCAGACGCGCGCGAAAGCGCCGCCGAAATCGCGCACTCGGAGGAGAACATTCTGCGATGGATGTCGTACTTGCCCGAGGACTGCATCAGAACGATGGTTTTAATGGGCTGGGACATCACTACCTAGCGATAGGCTACAGCCATGCAGGACGAAGCCACGATTACGGTCAACGGCACTCGGCTTACCGACAGCGAGTCTCGGGTAATCCGTTTGGCGATGGCGAGCTTTGCCGACATTCTGGCCAACGAGCTCGCTTACAAGAATGAAGGAATCGCCCTGACGGATCAGTACAGAACTGACGTGGCGCTCGTGAGGGCCATAATCGATGGCAAGGCGCAGCGTACTCAGTGACAAGTCTCTGACAGCCAACGAGATCGGGGCGCTTCAAGCGAGGCGCGGCGTAGTCGAACGGCGACGGGGTGGGAGAGAAAGCAAACCGCGACCGAAGGCACATCGTCGGCCGAGCGGAGCGTGATGGCCGTCACTGCGTCATCTAGAGGCCATGGCGTCTCATACCGAGAGTTCTCAGGACGAGCAGGAGACGCGCCAAAATGGCTCTGGTGAACTGTCCCGAGTGTGGCAATGGACTTTCGGACCAAGCGATTGCGTGCCCGAGATGTGGCGCTCCGATAAGGAGACCGCGCAAAACCCATCCTTTTACTTGGGTCATTTTGGCGGTACTTGTCACGTCTGCCGTCGGCTATGCAGTACAGGCCGACCGGGAAGCGAAGCTACCCCCGCTGCCTGTCAACGTTAAATTCCGCCCGTCTCTGCTTGGCCCGAGGGCAGGCTACGTTCTGGTCATCGAGAACACCTCTAGCAGTCCGCTGCCTGTGATCGCCAACCTTACTCACACCTCCGTCAATGACGGTCGCAGGTACGATCTCTACATTCCTGCCGGATCTCAGACAGACATTAGCAAGCTCGTTAATGGTTGGACTACTGAGCACGGCGATCGCGTGACGCTCGAAAACGCCAACTACAAGCCCTGGAGTGGCTCCGTACCGTAGAGGCAGTAAGGATGTCACAGGGAGATTTCGCCGAGTTCGCCGGTATCCTTGGCATCATCGCGGGCGTCGTCTCGCTTGTCGTGCTTGGCTATGTCGAGGTGTACACCGTTCCGGCACTTATAGAGCAGGTCGTATTTCACGGGGACCCAAGTGCTGGATTTCCACTTGGCTTCCTTGTGATCGGCGCAGCGTTCATCTTAATTCCGGTGAATATATTGGGCGCCGCGGCGATCGGCCGTTACGTATACAAGAGGCTCAAAGAGCCGGCGCCGTAACCACTCTTCGAACAGTCTAGCTTCTTCCTGCACTGTGCCACCTCTGTACCTTTAGGCAAACATGGCGGGAACGGCGCCGGGTGGTGGTTGTTCCTCAAGCGCGTCAATCTGACGCTCCTTCGCCTGATACGCATTGATCTGGGCCCGCATGAGCGATATCGACATGACATCGTCGGGGCTTGCCTCCCAACCGTCGGGGGAGATGAGCTTGCCGGCACGGAATGCTGAGCGGCCGCGCCTTAAGTCGGCTTGATGTTCGAATTCTGACCAAATAGGTTTGTCGGATCGTATTTTCTCTTGAGTGCGCGGCCCGCGCCGCGTAGCCCCCAAAATAGATCGGGATTCTCCTCGACGCTGCATTTGAGGATCTCACCGTCGGCGGTCACGATCTCGACCCTCGTGAGATTGTCGCAGGCGAGTCCATACTTACCGGCGAGGTAGCCGTACCCACCTCCGAGCGTGAGCCCGGAGATACCAGTGGTCGTTGCGACTCCAAGGGTCGTCGCGAGTCCGTATCTCTGGGTCTCACGATCGAATTCGCCCAGGGTGAGTCCGGCTTGCGCCCGCGCTACCTGGCGCACCGGGTCAACTGTGATGTCCTTCATCAAGGTAAAGTCCAGCATCAGGCCGCCCTCGCAAACTGCCTTGCCGGCGAAATTTAAAGTGCGGGGCAGCAATACCAGGGAACCGGTTTTCGCGACTTCGCGCTCATCCAAACGCCGAGACCCCGGTGCATCGGCTCACGCCCGCGTGGGCCGCCTCGATGTCCCGGTCGGGGAATACTCGGGATTGGAGGAGATCGACGCTGCGTCTCTTGCAAACCGCTCGAATTGTGCGACCACGAACTGGTCCGCGAAACTTGGCCCGTTGAGTTGCTCCATGAAACCACAATGGCCACCGTGGTGGGTGCGCAGCACAGTTAACAGCGGCGACCGCGCCAGACGCGCGAGGTCGGCGGCCGGAACCATCGGATCGTCCTCCGCGAGCAGTATCGCCGCTGGAAACCGCAAGGTTGAGAGCCGCGGCCCGGTGATCGCGTAGCCATCGAGGTAGGTTTCGAGGCTCGCGAAATCGGTGAACTGGCGCACCAGTCCTTCGGTCATCGAACGTAGATCCTGGGTGCGCAGCAGCGACTCGAAGTCAGGCAGGTCGGGCCATGCGCGCCGCTTGCGACGCAACGAACGGGACCAGCGTCGCACGAAGTATCGGCGGTACAGAGACCAACCGCGCTCCAGCGCCTCGAGCGTGACGGCCGGATCGAGCACCGGGGATATTGCGACTGCGCCAACAATTGCTGCGGGAGCGCGGGCCTCGGCCGACACTCGAAGCGCGAAATTTCCGCCGAGTGAAAAGCCTGCCAGGAAGATCTGCGCACTGGGAAAGCGCTCCGCGACTGCCCGCGTAGCGCCGACGACCTCCGTCAGTCGGCAGGAATGGAATATCTCGCGGTTGAGGTGGTGGGTCTCGCCGTGATCGCGCAGATTGAGCCTCAGCACGTCGAATCCATTTGCGACCAGCTGGGCGCCGAGAGACACCACATAGCAGGACTCAGCGCTGCCTTCCCAGCCGTGCAAAATCAGCGCAATCCGACTCTCTGCCGGGTCAACAGTCATCTCCTTCGCCCCGCCATTCCCCCTAGTCACGCTCAGGAATCCCTGCAGGCGGACACCGTCGCCGCAATCGAGCAGCCATTCCCGCGCGTTCGCAAGGAGCGCCGAGCCTCGTCGGCGGGTGAGCCACTGGATCAATGGCAGGTTACCGATCATCGTTTGCATCTGACCGTTGCGCAAAGCGCGCGGCGGCGAGAATTCCCGCTGCTTCTTCAGGGGAAGGCCCGCCGGCAGTGGTCGCCGCGGTGAGCGGGGGCGGTGACGGATTCGACTTGCATCGGTGTCGAGGAGTGGAGCACGAGGTTCATGATCTTCCGGCGTATTCATTCCCGAAGTACGGCGGAAGTCTAGCGCACGAGTTCAATAACAGCTTCTTAGCGGTTGGGTTGAAGCCGGGGACTGTTGCGACTAGCGCCACCGTAGCATTTTGGCGGTCCATAACGTCCCCTCGCGGTGGCGTTCAAGGTCTAGCTCCCGGCTGCGTCCCAGGGAAGTACTCCGTGTGCGTCTCGCAGGTGCGGCCGTAATAGAGCACCCGTCGACCGAGCAGGGAGACCGCATATCCGGCGCAACCCGCCCGTGCCACCTTGGCGCAGAAGCCCTTATAGGTGTACCCCGGCACCAGCAGCTGCGCTTCGCGAATCGCTTCCTTCACTCCGGCGGCATCGAGAGTTTCGGCCACGGGCGTTGGCGTCGGCTCCGTCTTCAGCGCGAGCGCCTCGCCGTTCGGCATGTAGTAGGTGCGCGTGGAACGGCGGAAATCGACGGCATAGCCGTCAAAGCCAGCTTCCATCAGGTCTCGCAGATTCTGGGGGAAGGTTGTCGTGCCCGATTCGGAGCCCTCTAGGGTGGCGCGAGCCACATCTTTCCAGTTCGTAGTCATGTCAATCCCCTTTCGAGGTAGGGTTGAGAAATGTCCGTCATCATTCGACGGGCAGGGATTTGAGGCCGCGCTTCCCGACGATCTCCCGCAGAGTGCGCAGCAGCGCCGTGCGATCCTTCGGCGCCAGGTGATCGAAGAATTCGGCATCGTTGGCGTCGGCCAGCGCCGCAAGCTTGGGGACCATGGAGCGGCCGGCCCGCGTGAGGGCGAGTGTCTGCGCGCGCCCATCCTGCGGGTCGGCAGTGCGCACCAGCAGCGACTTGGCGATCAGCCTGTCGGCCAGCTTGCTGACGGCGCCCCGCGTCATGCCCATACGTTCGGCCAAGCGGCTTGGGGCAAGGGCTTCCTCATCGAACAGTTCGCGCATCAGCACCCACTCCGCGACGGTCACCCCATGTGCCTCCACCTTGCGGGCAAACGCCTGCGAGACATGATTGGAGACATAGCGCAGCCAGTAGCCAAGATGGGCTGTAAGCGCTGAAGCGGATCGCGTCGTTGGCATGCCGGCACCTGGTTGACTAGGCAACCAATATATCGTAGTTATAGCTTCCTTGTAAACTATATTCGCGAGAAGAAACCGGACTCGTGCACGGGGCGTAACTGCGTGTCGAGCCCTCTTCGGCGACAACCCAAAAGCGGGAAATGCAGATCTCAAACTGGATGGACGTAAGCCTCCATTCGCGGCAGGCGACTCCCCAAAGTCCAATTGCCACGGCGCACCTTCGGGAAGCTAACTCGTCGCTGGCGCGGTGGCACGTGTGAAATGTCGTTAAGGCTGGTTCGGGCTCGGATCGTTTGAATTGAATCCTACGGATGTCATGTGGGTGGGCTTGGGCGGAGGCCTAGGATCCGTGCTGCGCTGGTGGATCGGGCGACTCGTCGGCGAGGGCTACAAGGGACCCTTTCCCTTGGGGACCTTCCTGATTAACATTTCCGGCAGCTTCGCCATCGGTTACTTGTCGGTCCTGCTCAATGTGGACTGGCACAACCGTTACGGCCACGGCATGGTGCTGAACGCCTTCGTGATCACCGGCGTCTTGGGCGGCTACACCACCTTCAGCAGCATGCAGTTGGATGCCGCCCGCCTCGCCGCCAAGCAACACGCTCGCCTCGCCGCACTTTATTTGTTGCTGTCAGTCGCCGCAGGGTTGCTAGCCGCGCTGGCAGGAGCTGCGCTTGCCCGGGCGCAGGGCTGACACTGATGGGGCTCAAGTCCGCTGCACTACTGGTGCTGATCGGCGGGGCCGTGGGTTCAATCGCGCGCGAGTTCCTCATGTTGGTCGTGCCGACTCTGTCGCGCGGCTTCCCGCTGGACATCTTGGCCGCTAACGTTGTCGCCTCATTCTTGATCGGTCTCAGTACAGGGCGACACAACCGCAAGGTCATCAACGATGGTTGGCACTTGCTGGTCACGACCGGAATTATGGGCGGCCTGTCGACGTTCTCGAGCTTCGCCTATGCGTCGACCGTGCTGATGACGGCCTCGTTGACCGGTGCCCTGGTGGCCATCGCCTACGTCCTCACGAGTCTGACGATGGGCTTCGTCGCGGTTATTGCGGGAATGAGAATCGGCGGACCAAGCCATTGAATAGGCACCGGAATATTCGGTGGGAGACCAGGCCAAACAGGAAATAGTCCTGCGCCGCATCGGTGACAACGAAGGTGACCGAATGGTCGGGGTTTCGTGGAAGCGGAATTTAGATACGCCGAGCTCGACCCCGCGCAGGCCGCCCATCCGCACTACGCCCAGAAGTTTATCAGCTCACCGGGCACTCGCGACGGCTTGTACTGGAAGAGCGACAACCCGAACGATGAGAGCCCCATCGGAGATCTTGTCGCCCGCGCACTCTCTGAAGGGCTATACGGACAAGTCACGGCCCTATCATGAGTACCATTTTAAGGTTCTGAAAAGCCGGGGCCGAACGCTCCCGGTGGCGCCCTGAGCCGATATTGCCGGCGCTGTCACAGCTTATAATCCGGACAAGACCTGGGCGCCGGTACCGGCGTCGGGTGGCTCGTAACGCGGCTCCTCCTGCGGGCGGACTGGCTTCGAGCTTGCGCTGGGCCACCACCAAGCCTTACGACAATGGCCGAGACCGGCGATTTTTTGTTTTACAATCAACAAGTCGTAAAGCCATTGCTTCAGGTATACCTTTGATGACCAACGCGAGCGCGCCACCTTTTCTTCCCTTCACCCGTCCGTCTATCGACGAGGCGGCCATTGCCGAGGTCGCCGCCGTCCTTCGCTCCGGCTGGCTGACCAGTAACGGCCCGAAGGTTCGGGGATTCGAATCAGCGCTGTCCGAGTATTTTTCGGGCCGCCCTGTGCGCACCTACAATTCTGGCACATGCACGATGGAGATCGCGTTGCGCATCGCCGGGATCGGCCCCGGAGACGAGGTAATTACCACCCCGAATTCTTGGGTCGCCACCGCCAACGTCATCATCGAGGTCGGAGCAACGCCCGTATTCGCCGACATCGACCCTCGTACCCACAATATCGACCTGGATCAGGTGGCTGCGGCCGTTACCTCCCGCACGCGGGCGATCATTCCCGTACACATGTGCGGCCTGCCCTGCGACATGGATGGCCTGTACACGCTGGCCGCAAAGCATTCACTGCGAGTAGTCGAAGATGCCGCACAAGCCATCGGCTCGACGTGGAAAGGCAAACGTATCGGCGCCTTTGGTGACTTCGTTTCTTTCAGCTTTCAAGTAAACAAGAATGTCATGACCGGTGAAGGGGGCTGCCTCGTCGTCAATTCGGAGGCGGAAGCCGCGTTAGCGGAACGATATCGCCTTCAAGGAGTGTCCCGTCATGGACTCGACGGTATCGATGTTGACGTGTTAGGCGGCAAATACAACATGACCGAGATTGCCGCAGCTCTTGGACTTGAACAGATGCGTCATCTCGCCGAATTCAATGCGCGGCGATTGGAGCTCGCGAAATATTACTTCGACTGTTTTGGCCCCGGATTCGAGCCGGAGTACGGGGCGGAATTGCCGATTGCCGATTTTGAACAGTGCAATTGGCATATGTTTCATCTGGTCCTACCGGATCGAATCAGTCGTGCGAATTTCATGCAGCGCATGCTGGATCTCAATATCGGCGTGGGCTTTCACTACGCTGCCATCCATCTGTTTACGCTCTACCGCAAGCGCGGTTTCAGGGAAGGCATGTTCCCGGTGGCCGAGCGAGTATGTCGGCAGATTGTGACGTTGCCGCTCTTTCCGGCAATGACCCACTCCGATGTCGAAAGGGTGGTGACAGCGGTAAAATCAATACTGCATCGATAGCCTCCTCAGCTCGCACTCGAGGCTGAGGCTGGGCGGCATTGTCGAGCTGCCCCGCTCTACATCGTGATAACAACTCTGAACTTCGCCTTGCCGCTCATCATCCGCGCATAGGCTTCCGCCGCACGTGCGAGCGGGAAGGTCTCTATCATGGCCTTCACCCCGGAAAGCTCGCTGAACTTGAGCGTATCTTCCGAGTCCGTGGCCGTGCCCGAAGGCCAGCCGGAGATGTTCCGCCGCTGGCCGATGAGCATCAGGGGCGAGACTTCGATGGGATCCTGGGACGCGCCGAGCACGACGAGCGTGCCGTCGATGGCGAGGCCGCCGATCGTCGCCGCCATCGATTTGGCGTCGGTCACCGTCGCCAGCACGACCGTTGCTCCGCCGAGTTTCGTGAGTTCCTTGGCGACGTCCTGCGAAGTACTGTCGATGTAGTGAGCCGCACCCAATTTCTTCGCGAACGGCGCCTTCTCGGCGCCTCGTGCAATCGCCACGGTCTTGAATCCCATGCGCGCTGCGAACTGCACGCCGAGGTGGCCTAGCCCACCCATGCCCAGCACTGCGACCAGATCTCCCGCTTCAGCGCGGGTATGACGCAGCGAGTTGAACATCGTGATACCCGCACAGAGAAGCGGTGCGGCTTCCGCCGAGGAGAGGCTGTCGGGCACGGCGGCCAGCACATCGAAGGGCACGATCATGTATTCGGCATAGCCGCCGTCGTAGGAGATTCCGGGCACCTGGCCGTACACACAGGTGATGAAGTCGCCGCGTCGGCAGCGCGCGCAATGCCCACAATGCCCGCCGTGCCAGCCGACGCCCACTCGCGCGCCCTGCTTCCAATCCGGCACGTCCTTACCGAGCGCGTCGATCTTGCCGACCACCTCGTGTCCCGGTACTCGCGGATATTTGATCCCGGGCCACGCCCCGACAACCGTGAACATGTCGCTATGGCACACACCACAGGCCTCGACCTTGATGCGCACCTGCCGCGGCCCGGGCTCGGGCACCTCCCGCTCGACGATCTGGATCTCTTGATTGGGTCCGCCGACTTGCGCCACTTTCATGCGAGCCATAGAAAATTCCCCCGAGTTCGGACGCGACAACTATAAACTCTTGCGTAAGCGACCAGCCTCCAGCTAGTAGTTTCCCTGATCAAGACTTTAACACCGGCTCGATTCCGGTAAAGGATCGCTGTTGAATCGAGATGCCGCATCGCACCTCTGGTCGCGCGGGCTGATCGCGACACTCTGCGCCCAGTTCCTATCGGCGTTAGCCGATAACGCGTTGCTTTTTGCCGCTCTCGCGCTGGTGCGCCAAGAAGCTTATCCCAGCTGGACTGGCCCGCTGCTGCAGGAGTTCTTCATCGTCACTTACGTGGTACTCGCACCTTTTGTCGGCGTATTTGCCGACATGCATCCCAAGGGGCGCGTGCTTCTGTACGCCAACATGGTGAAGCTCGTGGGGGCGCTGGGGATGTGCCTCGAGCTGAATCCGTTCTTGAGTTACGCCATCGTCGGTGCCGGGGCGGCCGCGTATTCGCCTGCGAAGTACGGGATTTTGGCCGAACTCACCTCGCCCAAGCTGCTGGTGAAGGCCAACAGCCTGATCGAATCCGCGACCATCGCGTCGATTCTGCTGGGCGCCGTCATCGGAGGTGTACTCACAGATTGGAGCATTGAAGGCGCGTTGATCGCCATCGCGAGCTGTTATGCGGCGGCCGCAGCCAGCACGCTGTTGATTCCGCGTCTGAAACCCGCGAAATCGCTGGTTCATTTCGCCGTCGTCGCAAGCCTGAAGGACTTTGGCCACCAAATCGCTGCGTTCTTGAAAAGCTCGCAGATGCGAGCCGCCTTGATCGGCACGGGAATATTCTGGGGTGCCGGCGCGGCACTGCGCTTTCTGATCATCGCGTGGGTGCCCGCGGTCCTCAAGATCACGAGGAGTAGCGAGCCCGGTTATCTGACCGGCATGGTGGCGGCCGGAATAGCCGTCGGCGCGGTGCTCGCGGGACGCCTCGTCAAAGTGCGATCGGCAAATCGAGCGCTTCCGGCGGGCATTCTGTTGGGAATCGGCGTCTGTCTGTTGCCGCTGATCAAAGGGCTACCGGCCGCTTTCTTGCTCATGGCCTTCGTCGGGATCTGCAGCGGGTTTCTCGTTGTTCCGCTCGATGCGGTCCTGCAGAAGCGCGGCACCGAGCGCGGCGGCGTGGGGTCGGCGATTGCGATCCAAAACCTGTTCGAGAACCTGTGCATGCTCGTCCTCATGAGCGCCTATGCCGGCGTCACTCGTGCAAGCGTGCCGGTCAATGTCATCGCCCTCGGATTCGGTCTCTTTATCGCTCTATCGATGGCGGCGCTGACAGCATCGACCCGTTGGGGAGTCAAGCAGCGCCCACGCCCGTGATGTTTGCGCTGCTCGGCGGTGGGTCCTGATCGGAAAATTTCACACAGTAGTCAACGAGTGCCACTGCTGTACAAGCCGCCCGCTCTAAATTGTGATCCAATCGCCCGCCTCGCCCAATGTCGGCGGGCACAATCGGACGTAAAGTCGCCTCTCGCTGGCGACCCGGATCATCGGAGGCTCGAGTGCGGATCCCCTTCATCGCGGCGGTCACCGTCCTTGTCTTGATCGGCACGCGGCCGGCCCTCTCCCAGGTCCTAGTCGCCCCGAATCCCTACTCGCCGCTCTTCGTGCACACCGTGCGCCAGAACCAGGACGCTTGGAAACAGCTCGGCGCCGAGGTGACCGATGTGGTATCGCCCAAGCTGACCGCCGTGGAAGTCACCAGGAGTTGCGGCCGTTACACCGAGCTCGAGGCCAGCTATTCGAACGGCATGACCAAGAGCAAGGAGATTCCGAGCGACGAGGCCACTCAGAGGAGGCTCGGCAGCCTTTTTGCTCTGAATACTGCGATCGTCAGCATCGTCGAAGAGCCCTGCATGGAATGAGGCGCCTGGGGCGGGCCTCACGCCCGCCCCCGGGAGTTTTTCTCAGTTCGCGCAGCGAACCCCGCCGTGCGGAGGCCCGCCGTTCGGTAAAATGCCGCGCCATGACCGACCTCGCCGCAGCACTGCATCGCATTTTTGGATTCGAGGACTTTCGCCCCGGCCAGGAGGCGGTCGTCCGCGACGTGCTGGCCGGCAAGGACGTACTCGCGCTCATGCCGACCGGCGGGGGCAAGTCGCTTTGCTTTCAGCTACCGGCTGTCCTCAAGCCCGGACTCAGTATTGTCGTCTCGCCCTTGATTGCGCTGATGCAGGACCAGGTGCGGCTGCTCGAGGACAACGGCGTCGCCGCCACCTACATCAACTCGACGCTGCGATCCGATGAGATCCAGCGGCGCTTGGCGGCGGCCATGCGTGGCGACTACAAGCTCATTTATTTGGCGCCGGAGCGGTTGCTGCTCGGCGAATTTCTCGAGGGACCGCTGCAACGCTTGAGCGTCGACCCCGGTATCAGCGCCTTTGTGATCGATGAGGCGCATTGCGTGTCCGAATGGGGTCACGATTTTCGCCCGGAATACCGCCAGCTCTCGACGCTGCGCCGGCGCTATCCGCAGATTCCATTGCTCGCCTTCACTGCGACGGCAACCGCTCGTGTTCGCATCGATATCGCGGCACAGCTTGCGTTGCGCGATCCGGCGAGGCACCTGTCGAGCTTCAATCGTCCGAATCTTTTCTACCGCGTGCGGCCGAAGAGCAAGGGGACTTACACGGAACTGCTCGCGCAGGCCCGCGCGGGGGGCGCAGGCATCGTATATTGCCTGTCGCGCCGTCGCGTCGAGGAACTCGCAACCCAACTACAGGGCGACGGCATCGCCGCCCTTCCCTATCACGCAGGCCTCGACGCGGCGATCCGGCGCGACAACCAAGAGGCCTTCATCCGCGACAATGCACAGGTGATGGTCGCCACAATTGCGTTTGGCATGGGCATCAACAAGCCGGACGTGCGCTGGGTGTCGCATTACGATCTGCCCCGTAGCCTCGAGGGGTATTATCAAGAGTCGGGACGTGCCGGCCGCGACGGTGATCCGGCGCAATGCACGCTCTATTTCGGCCTCGGGGACATCCGCACCGCGGAGTTTCTCATCCAGCAAAAGCTCGATCCCGACTCCGGCGATCCGCTCGAGGACGAGCAACGCATCGCGCGTCAGCAGCTGCGCCAGGTTCTGAGTTACGCCGAATCCACGGAGTGCCGCCGCGCCATTCAGCTGCGCTACTTCGATGAGACGTTTCAGGGACCCTGCGGTGCCTGCGACAATTGCTGCGAGCCGCGTACACAGCGCGACTGCACCGTGGAGTCGAAGCAATTGCTGTCCTGCATTGCGCGCCTTGCGCAGCGTAGCGAGCGCTTCGGCGCGGCTCACATTATCGATATTCTACGAGGCAGCCGCTCGGAACGGATCGTGTCGCGCGGTCACGACACGTTGAGCGTCTACGGCATCGGCAGCAAGTGGCGCGTGCCGGAATGGCGCGATTTGATCCGGGCGCTCCTGCATCAGGGGCTCGTGGCGGAGACGCAAGATGGCTACCCCGTGTTGTTGCTCAACGCAGCCAGCTGGGAAGTGCTGCGCGATCAGCGCACCGTGCGGACCTCGGAGGCTCCCGCAAAGGCGCCGGCGAAGGGTCGTGCCGCCTCGCCCACCTCCTCTCTTGGGGCATCCGTGGAAGGGCGCGAGCTGTTCGAGACGCTCCGCGCCCTGCGCAAGCGTCTCGCGGACGCGCAGGGCATGCCGCCGTACGTGATCTTTCACGATGCGACGTTGCGCGAGATCGCCGAGCGCCGTCCCGTGACGCTCGGCGAATTCGCCGGGATTCGCGGCGTCGGCGAGGCGAAGCTCGCGCGCTATGGAGAGGAATTCGTCGCCGTGGTTCGGGGACACGCGTCCTGACTTGACTCCAGCCGGCGCCTGCCGAACGATAGCCCGATGGCTATGTGGGTGGGCACTTCCGGCTACAACTATCCCGAATGGCGGGGCACCTTCTATCCTGAGAAGTTTCCCGCCGCAAAGATGCTCCCGTACTACGCCGAGCACTTCAACACGGTCGAGATCAACTACACCTTTTATCGCACGCCCAATGCGAAAATCCTCTCGGCCTGGAGCGAAGCGACGCCGGAGCCGTTCAAGCTCACGCTGAAGGCGCCGAAGCGTATCACTCACACCGCCCGGCTCAAGGACTGTGAGGAACTGCTGCAATACTTCGTGAAGACCGCCAACACGCTCGGTCCCAAGCTCGGCATTCTCTTCTTCCAGCTGCCGCCTTACTTCAAGAAAGACTTGGGGCTGCTCGGCGCTTTTCTCGATTGGTTGCCGGCGGGCACGCGGGCCGCGTTTGAGTTTCGGCACGCATCCTGGCTGGAGGATCCCGTATACCGGCTGCTCGAGTCAAAGCGGATTGCGCTTTGCGTGGCGGAAAGCGAGAAGCTGTCGACACCGGTCGAGATCACCGCGGATTATGCCTATTTCCGGCTGCGAGACGAAGGCTACACGCCGAGCGATCTGCGGCGCTGGGCGGAGACCGTGCAAGCACGGACCTCCTCCTGCAAAGACGTGTTCGTGTACTTCAAGCACGAGGAGTCGGGCACGGGCCCGGCGTTCGCTCGGATTTTCCTGGACGCGCTCGCAGGCGGCGCGCGCGAGCCTTCCGTGTGAGCGGCGAGCAAAACGGCCGGCTCGCGCTATTCCTGGTGATGACCTTCGGCATCACTTGGGTGTGCTGGTGGCCACTCGCCTTCTTGATCCCGTCGGGCGCCGGGGTATTCACCAATGCGACCTTCAGCTCGCTCTACATCGTCGGGGGCCTCGGGCCGACGGTGGCGGCCTTGCTGGCGGTTGCCCTCACTCCGCGGGAGGGCTCCCTGGCGGCGTACGGTGCGAGCCTCACGCGATGGCGAGTCCCGCGGTCATGGTATCTGGTGGCGTTCCTATTGCCGGCGGTGCTCGCCTTCACGCTCGAGCTCCTGGCCGCCTGGTTCGGCGCACAGGCACTGTTTTTTCCGGCCTTCCGCGACCTGTCGCGCTTGCCGCTCATCTTCTTGACCATGATTCTGGGGGGCGGATTGGAGGAGCTCGGCTGGCGCGGTGTCGCGCAGCCTTTGCTCGAGCGACGCTTCCGCCGGTTGGCCAGCGCCGCCATCGTCGGTGTCGCATGGGCGATCTGGCATGTGCCGCTCTTCTTCATTCACGGTGTCGCGCAATACGGAGCGAACTTCCCGCTGTTCGCAGCGGATGTCCTGGGGAATGCCTTTCTGCTGGCCTGGATCTACGGCGGCACCGGCAGCATTCTCGTCTGCGTTTTATTCCACGCGGCGAGCAACACCTCCGCCACCATGGGCCTCGGTGCCTGGGATGGCAGTCCGCAAATGGCCTGGATCGGGCCGGCCGTCAAAATCGCGCTCGGAGTCGCCCTGATTCTCTGGCTGCCGCGCTTCAGGCAGCCGCGCCCGCCAATGCCCTGGGAGGCACTGCTTCCTTGATGGGCAAATTGATCAGGGCAGCGCCGAGTGCGAGCACGATGTCGGCGTACCACACCCAGTCGTAGGATCCGAGCCTCGCCATGGCTACGCCGCCGAGCCACGCACCTAGAAACCCGCCGATCTGATGACTGACTAAAGTCAGCCCAAAAAGGGTGGTGAGATAGCGCGTGCCGAACAATTTGCCGACGAGCCCGGCCGTTGGTGGGACGGTGGCAAGCCAGCTGAAGCCGAGCGCGCCCGCGATCAGATACACATTAAAGGCCGTCTTCGGCATCCACAAATAGCATACGATCACGAGCGCACGGCTCGCGTACAACCAGGCGAGAATGCTTTTCATGCGGTACTTCCGCCCGAGCCAGCCGACGAACAAGCTGCCGACCACATTGAATGCGCCGATCAACGCGAGCGAATTGGCCGCGACCGTCGCGGACAGTCCGCAAAGCGCTAAATTGCCCGGCAGGTGCGTCACGAGAAATGCAATGTGAAATCCGCAGGTGAAGAATCCCGCGTTCAGGTACAGGTAACTCGGATCGCGCAGGGCGACCCGCAATTGCTCGCGCAGGCCGATCGATCTCGTGGTCGGCTCGCTCGCCGCGGCTGAAGGTGCGGCCTCGCCACCGGTCGACTGGCCGCGGAACAGCCACGCGATCGGAACGGTGAGCAGCGCAGCGAGCGATATCCCGAGCATGCCCATGCGCCAACCCGAGCCTCTGATGACCAGTTGCACGAGCGGTGCGAACAAGAGCTGTCCGAGCGATCCTCCCGCGTTGATGATGCCGGCCGCGAGCGAGCGCCTTCCCGGAGGCAGCGATCCGGTGGTCACTCCGATGAGAATCGCGAAGCTCCCAGCCGCGGTGCCTGCGGAGAGCAAAATCCCCAGGGTCAGTGCGAACCCAAAACCCGATGAGCTCCGGGTCGCCAGCGCACCGCCCACGGCCAACAGCACGGCGCCCCAAATCAGTACCCGATACGCGCCGTAGTGGTCCGCCACCGCGCCGAACAGCGGCTGAGCGGCGCCCCACACGAACTGCCCGATGGCGAGCGCGAAACTCACGGACACCAGGCTCACGCCCGTCGCCGTGACGATCGGGAGCACGAAGAGTCCGAGTGACTGCCGCACTCCCATGGTCAGCAGCAAAATGGCCGAGGCGGCGGCCATGAGCATCGCCGGATTCGCGCGCCGCTCGACCCTGCTCATCGCTCAGAACGTTCCGGGATATTCGCCGCCGTCCATGACCAGGCTTTGACCGGTGATGTAGCCGGCATGCGCGCTGCAGAGAAACGCGCAGGCGTAGCCGAGCTCGGCGGCACGTCCGAAACGCTTGGCGGGGATGGCGCCCCGATCTCTCTCTTCGATCACCGATTCTGCGAGACCCGAGCGCTTGGCGTCGCGGGCGAGTCCGCTGCGCAGCCGCGCGGTATCGAAACTCCCCGGCAGCAAGCTGTTGATGGTGACGTTTTTGTCGGCAACGCTCCGGGCAACGCCGGCGAGGAAGGCCGTGAGACCGGCGCGCGCACCGCTCGACAGATCGAGACCCGACAGCGGCATCTTCACACTCTGCGAGGTAATGTTGACGATTCTGCCGAACCGGCGCGCCGCCATCCCGTCGATGACTCGCTGCACGAGCTCGATCGGCGTCACCATATTCATGGTCACGCCGGTCAGCAGCGCCTCGCGATCGAGCTCGCGAAAATCTCGAAACGGCGGCCCGCCATTGTTGTTCACCAGAATGTCGGGTACCGGACATGCCGCCAGCAGGGCCTCCTGACCTTCGCGGGTGGAGACATCCGCAGCGACCGGAGTGACCTCGACTCCTGTCGCCTGGCGGATTTCATCGGCGGTTGATTCGAGTCGCGCGCGATTGCGCGCGTTGATGACCACCGCAACGCCTGCTTCGGCGAGCGCGAGCGCGCACGCTTTGCCGAGACCCTGACTCGATGCGCAAACGATCGCCTTGCGACCGCGAATACCCAGATCCATGAGTTACCTTTTGCGTGCGCGCCGCGCACGTTTCGATGTCACCCGCGCCGGGCCGGCCGATTTTCGCTTACCGGCCCCGGCCGGAGCCTCATCCGCTCCGAAGGTGCCGAGGGACGCGTTCAATGCGGTCGCGAGCGCCGCATCGCCGCTGACCAAGTCCCCCCAGCGCAGCTCTTGTCCCTTGCGCTTGCCTTTGAGCGTCAACTTCAACCCCTCGGGAGACACGGCCAGAATGAAGGTTCTGCCCTCCAGAGTGAGCTCGCGTTTCAGGGTTTTATCGAGTCGCGTCGTCATGCGTCTGCACTTAAGATACACGGAGCCCATTGCGCAGGAGGTCCGAGCCTGGCCGAGTCGTCCCCCGCTTCCGCCGCTTTGCAGGCGGCACGCCGCAGTTTATATCAAGGCGACAGTCCTGCGGCATGGAGCGCCAGCCTGCAGATCGTTCGCGATTGGCCCGAAGAAGCGGGCGCGTGGCATTCGCTCGGCGTGCTCGCGTTGCGCGACGGCGACCGGCCGGCGGCCGAGGATTACCTCAGCCGGGCTGCAAGCCTCGTACAGGTGCGCCAACCGATCTACCCCTCGAGCGCGGGCCGCTCGGCGGCACTGCTCGATCATTTGCGTCCGCGCGTCGAGGCACTGGGGCCTCTTGGACCGGAGCCCCCGTGAGCCGACCGCCCGCCGCCGCCCTGCTCGACGCCGCGACCGAGCACCATCGTCGCGGTGACCTGGCCGAGGCGCGGCGGCTGTACGCCGAGGTGCTGAGCGCCGAGCCGGCCCATGATCTCGCGCTGTTTCGCTTGGGTCTTCTGGAATTGCAGGAGAATCGTCACGAGACGGCGGCAACGCTGATTCGCGCAGCCGCCGACCGCGTGCCCGGCGATGTGCGCTACCAGCTGGGCCTTGCGCAGGTGCTGCAATCCTTGCAGCGCTGGCCGGAAGCCTCGGCCGCACTGCGGCGCGTGCTCGAGCTCGAACCCGATTCTTTCGACGCGCAACTCGACCTCGGCGTGAGCCTGCAGCGCGGCGGCGATCCCTCCGCGGCGGCAGCGGCGTATCGCGCGGCGCTCGCGCGCAAGCCCGACGATCCGCGCGCGCTCGGCAATCTCGGCGCGGTGCTACGGGAAATGGGCGGCCTCGACGAGGCGACGCAGCTCCTCGAGGCCGCCGCACGACTCGAGCCCGAGGCCGCATCGCATGCGATCAATCTCGGGATCGTATGCTGCGAACGCCGCGACTTCGCCGCGGCCGAGTCGATCCTGCGCGCTGTCCTCGCACGCGAGCCGGACAACGCGGACGCCGCCTTCAATCTCGGCAACGCATTGCGCGGACTCGGACAGCCGCTGGAGGCGGTCGAGCACTATCGCCGCGCCGCGACGCACCGACCGGCCCATGCCGAGGCACTCAACAACTTGGGCAACGCCTACAAGGAGACGGGCGATTTCGCCGCCGCCATGGCGGCGTTCGATGCCGCGCTCGCGGCGCGGCCGAGCTACACAGCCGCGATCAACAATGCCGGCTGCCTGTTGCGCACGCTCGGCCGTCTGGATGAGGCAGAAGACATGCTGCGCCGAGGACTGGCTCTCGACCCTCGGCATCCTGCTCTGCATGACAATCTCGCCAATGTCTTGAAGGACGCGGGCGCGCTCGAGGAAGCCATCGATCATTACCGGCAAGCGCTCGACCTCGACCCGGGCAATGCTTCGACCCACGGCAACCTCGCCTACGGGCTCAGCTTTCAGTGCGCCCGCCCTGAGCCCATTCTCGAGGAATGCCTGCGGTGGGGCGCGCGCTTCGCCGCGCCGCTCGAGCGATCGCAGATCCTGCCCGCACGTGATCTCTCGCCCGATCGCCGGCTGAAGCTGGGTTATGTATCGGGCGATTTTCGCGAGCATTGCCAAAGCTTATTCACGCTACCCCTGCTCGCGCACCACGATCCGCGCGAAGTGGAGGTGGTGTGTTACTCGAGCGTCGAACGCCGCGATGCTTGGACGCAGCGCCTCGAGAGCTGCGCCAACGTGTGGCGCGACGTGCGCGCGCTCGACGATGCCGCACTTGCCAAGGTCGTGCGCGAGGACGAAATCGACATTCTCGTCGACCTCAACATGCACATGGCGAATGGACGCCCGCTCTTGTTCGCGCGCAAACCCGCCCCGGTGCAGATCGCGTGGCTCGCCTATCCGGGCACGACCGGTATCGCGGCGATCGATTATCGCCTCAGCGATCCACGGCTCGATCCGGACACATTCGATCGCCATTATAGCGAGCGCACCCTGCGGCTCCCGGACACGTTCTGGTGCTACGACGCACAGAACGGGAATATCGATGTCAACGAGTTGCCGGCGATCAAAAACGGGTACGTGACGCTCGGCTGCTTCAACAACCCGTGCAAGCTGACCGATCGCGCGCTCGATCTGTGGGGCAGCGTGATGCGTGCGATTCCCGACGCACGCCTGAGATTGATGGCGCCTCCGGGGCGTCATCGCGCGCATCTGGTGGCACGCCTCGAGACCCACGGCGTCGCCGCCGCGCGCCTGAGCTTCGTCGAGTTCCGTCCGCGCGACGAATACCTACAGTTCTACCACGACGTCGACTTCGGGTTGGACACGCTGCCATATAACGGACACACCACGAGCCTCGACGCCTTATGGATGGGCGTACCTATCGTGACCCGCGTCGGGGACACCTGCGTCGGTCGCGCCGGATTGAGTCAGCTCTTTCATCTGGGTCTTCTGGATCTCGTCGCGGACAGCGACGCGGCATTCGTCGCCATCGCAGCGGCGCTCGCGGCCGATCGCGATCGGCTGCGCGAGCTGCGCGGCTCTCTGCGTGCGACGATGCAACGATCCCCTCTCATGGACGCTGCGCGCTTCGCTCGTTCCGTCGAGCAGGCATACCGCAGCGCATGGCGCGCCCACTGCGGCGCCCTGCGCCGCTAGTGCGGTCGCTGCTGAGCTGAGCGCGATCAGTTTATTGCGCATCGTCTGTTTGTTGCGCGTGCTCCTGATTGCGCGCTGTCTGCAATAGGAGACAGTGATTTCCCCAGAAAAATAGCCTCGCGACGTTGGCGGGTTGTCAACGTCCCTACTCATCGCCCGTTGGGTGTGTCATCGACGGCGCGGCAGATGCCGCGGCAACCAAACCTTATCGTTAACTCATGGAGTGCGTGATTATGTCCAACCCAACTCGAGCGCTCTCGCTCGCCATCGCTGCAACGCTGCTCGCCGCATGCGGTGGCGGCGGCTCCGACAGCTCCGGCGGCTCCGCCGTCAGCACCACGTCTTCGACCCCGACACAGACCGCGAATCTCGCCGTGATGGTGAGCGACGCCTCCTCGGAAGATTGGGCCACCATCGGCGTTAAGATCATGTCGATCGCGCTCATACCGCAGGGCGGCGGCGCCAACGTCACCGTATACACGGCACCGAGCCCGGTACCCGTCACAAATCTCGTGCTCCTCGATCAGATTGACGATTTGCTAGGCAACACCAGCATTCCCCTCGGCAACTACAGCGGAGCGGTCCTCACCGTGAGCGCCAATCCGGGCGACATCCTGCTCACGACGGCAACCAACCCGGAAGCGGGATTTGCCGCAGCGGCGGGCGTCACGATCCCCGCGGATCAGATCCAGGTTCAGCACACGCAAGGTGCGACGGGCAGCGTGACCGTGCCGGTCACGGTGAATTTCGCGTCGCCGCTGGTCGCGAGCTCGACGCAAAACAATGCGCTCGATCTGGAGTTCAATCTCGCGCATCCGGCGTTCCTCATCGGGCACGTGCCCGTGGGTGGCGGCCCGACCGTGTGGGCCGTCAACTTCGACGGGCCGGTGCGCCGTCTGCCGCGCTACGACTTGACGCGACTGGTGCTGCGTCACATGTATGCCGATGTCACCGCAGTCGCCTCGAGCGCGATCACCGTCACCAAGGAGTTTCCGAGCGAGCCGCCGGTGAATCCGGAGACGGCCATCGCCGGCACGCAGTCGCTGCAGATCAACGCCGACTCCGTGAACGGCACGATCTTCTACGACCTCGACGCGAAGACACGTACCGTGATCGAGAACTTCTCGTCTGAGAGTTCGCTGGTGGGCCGCTACGTGCGCATTGCGGCGCGCTATCAGCAAGATGGCACGCTCGTGGCCACGCGTATCTACGCGAGCGATGAATTCAACAACGTCTGGGTCAGTCCGGAGGGCCATGTGCTGCACGTCAATACGACGAACGACATGGTGACGGTCGAGAACGAGTCGGGGATCGGCGTGCCGCTCCTGGTCAATGCCAACACCCAGTTCTTCGTCCGCGAGCCCTACAACGCCGCGGTCGACTCCAAGTCGATCGGTTCGGGTCCCGCGTTCCTGACGAACGAGAATCTGGTCCGCGGTTTCAAGGTGCACGCCTCCGTCGTCGACCCGCTCGCAACGCCGCTGGTCGCGCAGAACATCGAGATCGAGACTGCGCGTTACGACGGCGCGATCTCGTCGCCCGACGACATGAACTTCGTCTATACCCGCAACTTCGTGGATACGACCGACGATTACGTGTACACCATGAACTACATCGCGGGCGCGACGCCGAACGGCAAGGACTTCAGCGGCGATGCGATCACGGGATACAAGTGGTGGAACTTCGCCTACCCGACCGTGCTCATGGACGGCAGCGATGCGGTCAACGAGTTCGTCGCGGCCACCGGGGGCAGCGTCAACTTCGGCGGTACCGTGGGTGCGGTGCCCTCCTACGGCGTGAGCTTCTCGACCTGGGCCGATCCGGCGAATCAGGCTGGCTGGGCGGCCTGTGCGAGCATCCTCATACCGTCGCGGCTGCCGCTCGGCAATGTCGAGGCCGGCCTCGTCGGTAACGCATTCACCATGACCGCCCCGGGCGGAACCATGCCGGTCACGGTGGATGTGACCACAACGATGGGGTCCGCGACGCTCGTCTATCAGATTGATCGGACGGACGGTGTGGTGACGGTGAGTCCGGTGGACATCACCACAAGCGAGGGCCTTGCGCAACTGACCACGGGACTCGCCGTGGGCGCTCCCGTCAAGGTGTACGGCGTCCCGCAGGCCAACTCGACGCTGAAGGCCTACGCGATCGCCTACTTCACGGGGACCATGCCGACTAACTAAACCGGTCGGGTGTTCGGCGACGCTACGACGCCACCAGCCGTGCAGTCCATCCTGGGCTGCACGGCTTTTTTCGCGGGGTCATCCCAGAAAGGATCTTCAGCTAATCTGCTTGGGCCCCCGGACAGGCCGCCTTGATCTCAGCGATTTTGGCGTCGAGCGCCTTGTTGTATTCCCCGGTCGTCACCTGGTACTTGGTCTTTTCCGTACGTGTCAGCAACCCCTCGACAAGACCTATCGGCGCAACCATCGAGATGCCATTACCAATCTTTGCTGCGGTGCTGGCCTTCTCTGAGTTGAGCACGCGCAGGTCCCCCGGGGCAGTTGTGCAGTTGACGGGCATCGCCTGCGCCGCCGCTGCCTCTTTCTTTTCCTGCATCGCGCAGCCACTCAACACCACCAGGCCGAACGCGCAGAAGCCTGCGCCAAATAGTTTTGCTTTATTCATTTTTACTCCGTAGAAATTGAAGTCTGCCGCCGCCTCATCGCTGTTTGCCGCCACCTGCCGCACCGACCTCGAGCAGGTGAAGCGCCCGCTCAAGGCTGTTTGCTCGCTCCTTGCCGCAATTCTGGGGCCGTTGCTTGGTTCTACAATTGGACTTTGATCCATCACCTGGCCGGTAGCCGCGGGTCCCGCATCGGTCTCAGGAGGTCGGTCCCGCGTCGCTTTGAATCCATTATTGTTGTGGGTTTGCTCCGTAATATCGCTCGCTCCCCTGCAGCGGACGGCGAAGTGCGGGTCGCGTTGATTTGCAAGCCTGGTCTTGATTTGCACCCAATAACGCGTGGGCTTCTCCCTTGATGGGCGGAGGATCCCGGCTCGTCCTGTCCTCGAGCAGTATCTGTCGCGTGCTAAGGGCGATTTCGAGCCAGTTGCGGCGCCTCGCGATGGCCCGAGCTCTGTGCTTCATGCCCGAGAGCGGATTTAGATTCAGCGGGATGGACATTATATAGGCGTGTCGATGCTCGAGCTCCTGCGCTCCGAATGCTTCCCAGAGTGCGGAATAGGAATTAGTGAAGCCTTCCGCGTATCGTTCGGCAGTAGCGCAATTTGTGCATCATGCTTGATCATGATTACGTTGGTCATGCCATTTGCCATCGCAATCCCGCACACCGCGGCGAGGCAAAAATAGGGCGGCGAATTCTGTTTGAAGGTATCGCGAAAGCGTTGAAGCTCAGGGTTGCGGTCAGTCTGACTTCTGGTGACGAACATCGTACGCCCGGGCCCGAGACCGAACAGACGGCCGTTGACATAGGAGAAAGATATACAGTAGACGCGCGTATCGTCAACAAAGCACAAAACGCTGAGACTCGCCTTCGCGCCTATCGGTCGTCTGAGGCGCGCAAGCGTAATTGCGTAACACGCGCTGTCTACGACTCGACGCCAAAGCACGAGTCCGCCCGCCGACTGATGGACGCAGTCTCGATAGGTAGGTCCGTAGTGCCGGCCTTCAAAACTATAATGAGTTACGGCGCAATCAATTCTTTGCGCCAAACTAAAATATCTCGACAAATAGGGCACTCATAGAAATTCAAAGACCACAGCTCTTTTGGTTGCAGTGACCCTAGAATCATGCAAATCGCTATCGGCCGGAATCGAACCAGCCGCAGCCACAATCCGCGCGTTGAATCGAGCACTCGTATGAACCTCTGCCTCAGCAACCAAGAATAGCGACCGGGGAGCGCACCGAAAGCGATCACGTTGCGCGTATGCCGAGATGCCTCTTGGCGCGTTGTACGAAGAGACGTTACTCTACGCCGCAAACGGCGGTCTCGAAGCGTTTATTTAGCAACATCCTGCGTCCGGTTTTGAGCCCGGACGCCCAGGGTTGCGCGCGCATGCAGCGCGAGGATGCCTGCAACCACGCCGGTCAACCGCTTAACTCGTTCTGCGCCCGCGATGCGGTCCTTTGTGGCCGGAGTATTCACGCGCTGTCTCGCGAGAGTTGCCCGGCCGGTCGACCCCACCACGCGCAACGGCCGCACGCACCTGACCCTGGCGTAGTTACGTTTTTTCCAACGTTGTCCAGCACTTACGCAGAATGGGTCGCGGTCCCAGAAGTTTGCCAGAAAAATGCCAGGGAAACGGGGAGGACGGAATTGCCGGACTTTGCCAGCCTGTCGGTCGCTGGCGAAGTACGCGGCCTGGGTGCCGCGATACTTGCCCCCGGGCGATCGATGCCAACCATGTCCAACACCAACCTTTAAGGGAGACAACCATGTCAACACGCGTTACCGGCCAAGGGTGTGTCAGCGCCTCTGCTCTCGCGCTCTGCTCGACCCTCGCACTATCCCCCGTCTTCGCGGCGGACTTTCCAACGGGTGCGTTCATGGGCAAGCAGACCCCGATCACCATGAGCTTTGACGACAAAGGGCAATTTCGCGTCCAGCAAGGCGACACGCTGGAAGTGACGGGCACTTACTCCGCCCAGGCGAGCGAGCTCAAGTTGACCGATGGCCAGGGACCCTGGGCCTGCACCCGCGCGGGTGAGCAGACGGGCACTTACAATTGGAAATATGAGAACGGCGCGCTCACCTTGATCAAGCTCACCGATCAGTGCGAGGACCGGGTGCGGAGTCTCGTAGGCGTGACGTGGCAGCGGCAAAAATAGGCCCGATATTCGCCGACTTCGACGCGAATTCGCCCGCCGGCCAATCGATGAATCGTCGTGCGCAAACAAACATGGACCCCTCAGCGCTGCGCGTGCCGTGCGAGGATGTCAGCGACCGCGCCGGTCAACCGCTTCGCATAATCGATGTGCAGGAACTCGTTCGGTCCGTGCGCGTTCGAGTGCGGCCCGAGTACGCCGGTCACCAGGAACTGCGTGTTCGGAAAGCGCTCTCCCAGCATGGCCATGAAAGGGATCGTGCCTCCAACTCCCATCGACATGCCTTCGTGGCCGAAGTATTGGCGCGAGGCCTCCGCGGCGGCGTGCTCCAGCCAGGGCTCGGTGCGCGGCGCATTCCAGCCGCCGTTCTCCCCTGAAGCGAAAGTAACCCGCGCCCCATAGGGCGGATCGGTTTCGAGGGCGCGGCGCACGGCGTCGGCCGCGGCTGCGGCGTTCGTGGTGGGCGGCAGGCGGAACGACAGCTTCACGTCGAGGCGGGGCGCAAGCACGTTGCCCGCGTTACTCACGTTCGGCAGTCCGTCGAGCCCGGTGACCGTCAAGGTCGGTCGCCACGTCGAATTCTCGAGGAGCACCGCCGGATCCTGCGACATCGCGCGCACACCCGGCGCGAATGGCATGCGCGCCGCAACCGAACGCCCCAGCAGCCGCGCAGTCGCGTGGATCTCGCGGCGTCGCTCGGCGGGCGTCTCCGCACGCAGCTCCGCAAGGCGGATCTCACCGGTCTCCGCATCCGACAGGCGCGCGAGCAGCACGCGCAGCACATCGAAGCAGGACGCCGCGATACCTGACCCCGCGCCCGAATGCACGCCCTCGGTGAGCACATCGATCGTCAATGTACCGACGATGTTTCCCCGCAGTGAGGTGGTTAGCCAGAGCCTCTCATAGTCGCCGGCCTCGGCATCGAGGCACACCACGAGACTTGGGCTGCCGATGTCGGCGGCGAGTGCCTCGACGTGCGCCGGCAAGTCCACGCTGCCGCTCTCCTCGCACGCCTCGATGAGCACGACACAGCGCGCGTGCGGCACATTGTGCGCTTGCAGCGCCGCGATGGCCGTGAGCGAGGAGAAGATGGCATAACCGTCGTCGGCCGCGCCTCGGCCATACAGGCGGCCGTCCCGGAGTACGGGCTCCCAGGGTCCGAGACCCTCCTGCCAGCCGGTGAATTCCGGCTGCTTGTCGAGATGGCCGTAGAGCAATACGGTGTCGCCCCGGGTGTGGCCTTGTGCCGGCACCTCGATGAATATCAAGGGCGTGCGGCCCGGGAGTCGCGCGATGCGCAGCGACAGTCCCGCGATCGGCTGACGCCGGCACCACTCGGCCATGACCCCGACAGCGCGCTCCATGTGGCCATGCCGTTCCCAGTCGGGATCGAATAGCGGGGACTTGTTCGGGATGCGCACGTACTCGCACAGCGCGGGAACGATCGACTGATCCCAGACATCGTTCGCAAACCGCGCAATTTCTTCTGCTTTCAAGCTCATGACTTCTCGCCTCCGGGGCGCTGCTCGAGCTGCTCGCTCTGAGTCACGCCGACGCCGTATCGATACACATTCTGGCCGCCCCGATAGGCGGTGACGATGAGCGCAGCGGTGACCGTCCACAAGATCACCAGAAACGCGCGCGAGGGACGCGATTGAGGATCGACCCCCGCACCGCGCCAAACGGCCAGCAACGCGAGCGCAGCCGTCGTGAAAATTGCCCATTTGACGTGCAGCCCCACCGCCGCACGCGCCGCCGGCGCAAGCTCGAGACTCGCCACGGCGGCGAGCCCTGTGCCGAGGGCGAGCAGCGCGCCGGCCGCCCCCAGGCACAAGTTCCAAGTGCCCACGACGGCAAGCGTCGTGCCGTACCGCTCGGGCGGCAACACCCGCGCCGCATTGAGCGCGAGCGCGCCCGTCAGGGTCAGGGCCAATGGGAAATGCACGGCCATGGGGTGCCATTCGGGCAGCGGAATCATGCGAGCCGTGCCCGCCACCAGCGAACCGTGTCCTTGAGCCCCTCATCGAGCCGCCAACGCGGACTCCATCCTACTTCCCCGGATAGGCGGCCGATATCCGGCACGAGCACAGCGGGTTCGCCGGGCGGTGCGGGGCGCGCGCCGAGCTTGAGGAGCTCGGGCCGGCCGATGTCGCGCGCCAGACGTTGCAGCAGATCGGCGATGGCGATCCGCTCGCCCGAGCCGACATTGACGGGGCCTTGCACGGAGCCGGCGAGCAACGCCGCAAACGCGGCGCCCACGTCCTCGACGTGCAGGAAGCTGCGGATTTGCCGGCCATGGGTGCATCGGGCCTCGCGCCCCGCGAGCAGATTCACGATCACCGAGGCAATCAACCGGTCGCGATGCTCGCCGGGTCCGTACTGGAAAAATATCCGTCCCCAGGCGCTTGACAGGCCATGCGAGCGACCGTATTCGTCGAGCGAGCGTTGCATGGCGATCTTGCAGGCGGCGTAAGGCGTCGCGGTCCCGCCGTCGTCGGCGAGTGGACTCGAGTGCTCGTTGCACTCGGCGACGCGTGACCAATCGTATTCGGCGCAGCTCCCCGCCATCACGGCGCGCACACCGCCGCCGCGTGCGAACGCGGCGAGCAAATGCTGGGACGCGCTCAGCCAGCGATAGTTCTCCTCGCTGTGCCAGTACAGGCCAGGCGTCGCGATCCAGGCGAAGTGCAGCAAGTGCGTGGGTTTCACGTTCCCGAGGAGCGAATCGACGGCGGCGGGGTCGGTGAGGTCGGCGTGCCGCACGTCGACGTCGGGCAGCACTCCACCGGTGCGATCATGCTGGTCTGGACGTGGGGAGAGAACGGCGCAGACCTCGTAGCCCGCCTCGCGCAGCGGCTCGAGACTCGAGCGACCGATAAACCCCGCTGCTCCCGTCACCAGGACCTTGGCCATGTGTTTAGACCCCGAGGAGCGGATAGGCTGCGTCGCGGGCCGACACGACCGAGGGTGCCGCCGGCCATGAAATGCCGATAGCCGGATCGTTCCAGCGTACGCCGCGCTCGAAACCGGGAGCGTAAGGCACCGAGATCATGTACAGCACCTCCGTATCGTCATGCAGCGTCATGAAGCCGTGAGCCAGACCTTTGGGCACGAACAGCGAGCGATGGTTCGCGGCGCTGAGCTCGACGCCGAACCAGCGTCTCTTGGTGGGCGAGTCCGGCCGCAAATCCACGATGACATCGTAAATCGCCCCGTGCGTGCAGCGTACCACTTTGTCCTCGGCGTGCGGCTCAGCCTGGTAGTGCAGACCGCGCAACGTGCCGCGGAGCGCATTGAACGATACGCTCGACTGGGGCATCGCCGCGGCCAAGCCGCGCGCGGCGAACTCATCCGCGCAGTAGCTGCGGGCGAAAAAACCGCGCTCGTCCTCGAGCCGATCCATCTCGATCGTGTAGGCGCCCGCGAGCGGAGTTGCTTGGAACTTCACGGGTCGACAGCGATCTGCGGCACCGCGGTCAGGAAACGGCCGCCCCAAGATCGAATGCCCTCGAGCTGGCGGCGGATCTCGCGCTCGAGATTCCACGGCAGGATCAAGACGTAGTCCGGACGGCTTTCCATCAGCGCCTCCGGCGATACGACTGGGATGTGGGTGCCGGGCAGGAGCTTGCCTTGCTTGTGGGGATTGCGGTCTGCCACCAGGGCAATGTCCCGCGGCGTAATGCTGCAGAAATTGAGCAGCGTGTTGCCCTTGGCCGCGGCGCCATACGCGGCCACGCGCTTCGATTCGCGTTGCACCCGTGCGAGAAAGTCCTGCAGCGAGCGCCTGCAGGCCTCGACGCGCTCCGCGAAGCGACGGTAGGTCTCGAGCTCGCCCAGCCCGGCCGCGGCTTCCTGCGCGCGCAATGCCCGCAACGAGGCGCTGTCCGGCAGGTCTGCGCGCCGCACGTGAGTTGCGAAAATTCGTAACGAGCCGCCGTGCGTGGGCAACTCCTCGGCATCGTAGAGACGCAAGCCGTGCCTCGAGAACACATGCTCGACGGCCATGAGCGAGAGATACGAATAGTGCTCGTGGTAGATGGTGTCGAACTCGACGTGCTCGATGAGTTTGAGCAGGTGCGGGAACTCGAGGGTCGCAGTGCCCTCAGGTTTCAGGAGCGCCGCGATCCCGGCAACGAAATCGTTGAGCTGCGGCACGTGCGCGAGCACGTTATTCGCGACAATGAGATCGGCACCGCGGCCCTCGCTCGCGAGCTTGCGGGCGAGCGTCTCCCCGAAGAATTCCACCAGCGTCGGCACGCCGATGCGCTCAGCCGCACGCGCCACCGTATCCGAGGGATCGATGCCGAGCACCGGCACGCCCATCTGCAGAAAGTTCTTGAGGAGATAGCCGTCATTGCTCGCGAGCTCGACCACGAGACTCGTCGGCCCGAGATCGAAGCGACGCCGCGCCATGTCTGCGTAGCGCTCGGCGTGCGCCAGCCAGTCCTCCGAGTACGAGGAAAAGTAGACGTAATTACCGAAGAGTTCCTGCGGCGCGACGTCGAAATCCACCTGTACCAGCTTGCAAACCTCGCAGACCTTGGCGCGCAAGGGATAGCGCTTCTCGCCGGCCGCTTCGGCGAGCGTCGCGAGGAACGCATTCGAGGGCGGCTGCAGGCCCAGATCAGCCATGGTGATGGTCAGGCGGCCGCCGCACGAGCGGCACGCAGTCACGGGACCCGTCATCGTCGTCTCAACCTTGCCAGCGCTTCCACGGCGCGGCGCCCGAATCCCATAGAGCATTCAGGTGCTGCTTGTCGCGAAGCGTGTCCATCGGCTGCCAGAAGCCGAGGTGCACCCACGCGGCGAGCTGACCGGTAGCCGCCAAACTCTCCATAGGCTCCTTCTCCCAGACGGTGCCTGCACCGTCGATCAGCTCGAGAACGCTCGGCTCGAGCACGAAGAAGCCGCCGTTGATCAACCCGCTCTCGGCTTGCGGCTTCTCCGCGAAAGACAGCGCCCGCCCGCCCTCGACGACCACGCGGCCGAAGCGCGCCGGCGGGCGCACGCAGGCGACGGTCGCCTTCAAAGCCCCCTCCTGGTGAAAGGCGATTTCCGCAGAGATATCGATGTTCGCCAATCCATCGCCGTAGGTCATGCAGAACGGCTCGTGCGGATTGAGGTATTTGCTCACTTGTAGGAGCCGCCCCCCGGTCATCGTCTCCTCGCCGGTGTCCACCAGCGTGACTTTCCAGGGCTCGCTGCGGCAATCGTGATACTCGACTTCGTTGCCGGCCATGTCGAACGTCACGTCGGCCTGATGTAAGAAGTAGTTCGCGAAGTACTCCTTCACGACGTAGCCCTTGTAGCCCAGGCACACGATGAAATCGGTCACGCCGAACGAGGCATAGAGCTTCATGATGTGCCAGAGGATCGGGCGACCGCCGATCTCGAGCATGGGCTTCGGCCGGGTGCTCGACTCCTCGGCGATGCGCGTGCCCTTGCCGCCCGCGAGGATCACGCATTTCATTCGCGCACACCACCGAGGGTCTGATACTGCGCGATCTGCGCCACGGAAAATCTCAACATGTCCTCCCTCGCCGCACGCGCGCGATACCAGTCCGCGGTCCAAAGCAACGCTCGGTCGATGTCGAGCCGGGGCCGCCAGCCGAGCGTGCGCTCGGCGAGCATGGAGGACAGCGTCAAGGCTCGCGCCTCGCTCGGATGGCTGGAACGATCGAGCTCCCAGCCGGGCTTACCGCCGAAGCGGGCGCTGAACGCCTCGACCACCGCCTTCACCGTGGAAAAGGATGCCGCATCCGGCCCGAAATTGACAGCGCGCGGCGTGTTGGCGGGCGAGCGTACCAGCGCCTGCGCGAGCTCGAGATAGCCGCCGAGGGGCTCGAGTACGTGCTGCCAGGGCCGCACGGCGTCCGGATAGCGCAGGCTCACGGGCCGCCCCGTCTCGAGTGCGCGGACACAATCAGGAATCAACCGGTCGACCGACCAGTCGCCGCCGCCGATGACGTTACCGGCGCGCGCCGTCGCGATGGGCGGCCCATCGGCGAAAAAGCTGTCGCGAAAGCTTCGCGTCACAATCTCGGCGGCGGCCTTGCTCGCGCTGTAGGGATCGTGACCGCCGAGCCGGTCGCGCTCCTCGAACGGTCGTCCGGCGCCCTCGTTCTCGTACACCTTGTCGCTGGTCACGACGACCACGCACTCGAGATGCCCGAGTTTCCGGCAGGCCTCGAGCAGCGCGCCCGTGCCGAGTACGTTGGTGGCAAAGGTTGCGAGCGGGTCTGCATAGGATTCGCGCACCAGCGCCTGCGCTGCCAGATGAAAAACCACTTGCGGATCCGCCGCCTCGACTGCGGCGCGCAGCTGCGCCGGTTCGCGGACGTCCGCGATGATCGAGACGCCGTCCGCAGGCGCGGCGGCGCGCACGACGTCCCAGAGATTCGGCACGGTGAGCGGCGCAAGCGCATAGCCGGTCAGACGCGCGCCCAGGCTGCGCAGCCAGAGCCACAACCAGGCACCCTTGAAGCCCGTGTGGCCGGTGATGAGGACGCGCCGGTCTTGCCAGAAGTCGGCCTCGATCATCAGCGTGCGCCCGACTGCCAGTACGACTTGAGCGCGCGCAGCGAGGGTCGCACGCGCGATAGACCGAGCCGCTCGCCCATCCGCACCTGAAAGTTCAACAGCCCGTGGACCCGCTGCAACATGAGAAATACATCTTTGTATTGTCCTCGCCCCTGGGTCGCGTAGGCGATTTTCAAGGCATCGCACACCAATGCGAGGGGAAGCTTGTAGATGCGCGAGCGGGCGGCGAACGGATCGCGCGCCTGCGCGCGGAAAGTCGCATCGCGGCTGAGGAGCCACGTCGCCGTGCGCTCCATGATGAAGATCTTCATTTGCACGCTGGCGCTCCCGCGGTAAGCGGTGGGCGTGCGCAGCTCCTCGCCGAGGCGGTCATCCGGATCCTCCGCGATCGAGAACAGCCGCTCGTTGACCTCCAGCCACGCCCGCCAGAATCGCGGCTTGGCGATGAAAAAATTCGAATGCACGGTATTGCGCGAATCGGAGACGAGCTCGTCGAGCCGCGCCGCCGGATCGATGCGCGCGAAGAAACGCGCGGCGATGGCCGCGAGGCCCGGATGCTCGGACTCGCCGTGCTCGAACACGTTCCAGTAATACGCACTGTTGTGAATGCTCGGACTGAACAGAAAAACGTCGATGTCAGGTGGGGCGCGCTCGATGAACTCGCGCACTTGCGCAGCGCTCAAGTTCGTCTTCAGACGGAATTTGGGGGACAGAAAGCCGTAAAAGCCATCCTCATCGAGCGGCTGCTCCCGCAAGAATTTGCGTATCGGCCAGTATTCATACCAGTCCGGCCGCTCGTTGGCGGCGTTGTCGAGGACCAGGAATCCCGGATCGAGCGCCTCGCGCGGCGTGTAGTAATTGAGGATTTGATGAACATGCACCGCAGGCATGCCGGGAAGGATACCCAACTTGAGGTGTCGCAGCGAATTGTCCGGGGACGGGGAATTGTCAGGCGGCGAGGCGCGCGAGCAGCGCGAGATATTGCGTCTGATAGACCCGCATCGCATAGCGCCGCGCGACATGGGCGTGGCCGTTGGCCCCGAGCCGTGCGCGCAGCGGTGCCGAGATGATCAACCGTTCGAGACTGCGCTCCCAGTCGAGATCGCTCATTGCGTGAAAGCCGTTGAAGCCGTCGATGACGGCCTCGGTGTTGGCGCCGACGGGCGAAGCCACGCAAGGGAGCGAGGCGGCCATGTACTGCAGCAATTTGAAAGCACACTTACCGCGCGACCAAGCGTCGTCCGTGAGCGGCATCACCCCGATTTGCGCGGCAGCGAGCGAGGCGGCCTCGGTGGCCTCGCTCCAGAGGACGCGCTCGACATTGATCTCCGGCCAGTTCGGGAAGCGTGAGCAAATCACCTTGAGCTTGATCTCGGGGTGGCGCACCGTGAGCCGCCCGAGGGCCGGGCGAATCATCTCGAGGTAGGTGAGGTTCTCAGGACTCCCGATCCAGGCGATGGTCACGGGGCCCTCGCCGCCCGCGGCACTCGGCTGATAGGCCGAGATATCGATCGAGGTCGGGAGTATTTCGACCGCCGGTGCCGATTCGCGTGCAACGCTCGCGAGCACCTCGTTACCCGCTGCCACCGCATCGACGGCGCGGCACGTCGCCGCGAACTTCTTGCGCCGCCACGGCGACTCGTCCGCCGGCTCGCCCAGGCGGCGGGGCTTGCGCACGTAAATCGCATCGTCCACGTCGAATACTCGCCGCCGGCTGAAGGCGGCAAACAGTCGCGCCTCGATCGCGCTCAGCTTGATCTGATGCAGCACGACCACGTCGGCCCAGCGCAAGAGCGCGCGGCGCTCCCACGTTCTCAGGCCGTACCGGCCGCTCGGAAAGCGCTCCGTACGCACCGCCCAGCCCGCGACTTCGAGCGGCCGCACGAGACTTTGCATGCGATGCCGGAAAGAAGGTTGACCAAGGTCGTAACCCAGCAAGACGATATTGGGCATGCGGCTAGCTCCGCTTCCCGAGGCTCGCCAGCGCATCGAGGGCGACGTCGAGTCCGTCTGCGAGATTGAGCGCCACCGCGCGCTGCGCGAGCGCTGTGCGCGCCGGCTCGTCCTCGAGCAGCGTCCGCGCTTTCGCTTCGAGGTCGGCGGCGTGCGGTGCCGCCTCGACCGCGACGCCGGCGGCCGCGCAGCTGCGGATGCGCTCGCGCTGATCGCCCGCAATCGGGGCGGCCACACAGGGCGCTCCGCAGGCGATCGCCTGCAACAGCGTGGAGCCGCCGTTCGCAATGACCAGCCGTGCACCGCGCATGAGCGCGGCGAGATCGGCCTGCGGCAACGCGGCGATACACGCGAGCCTCGGCAGGCTCTCCGCGGCGGGCCTCGCGCCACCACCGCCATCCTGCGTCGGTCCTACGAAGGTCGTCGCAAAGCCTGCCGCCGCGAGATTTCGGGCCGCGCCCAGAAACTGGCGGGCCGCATCCTGCGCGCCCGGATGTCCCGTGCCCCCGCCGGGTATCACCACCACCTGGCTGCGGAGGGAGTCTGCGTGCCCGGCGGCGCCCGCCGCGGACGTCGAGCTCTTCCCGGCGCGCGCCATGATGACATCCAGGTAGCGCACCACCGGACGGCGTAGGAGCCTGAGCTTCGTCCGCTCCACCGGCCCGAGCTCGCCGGCGATGAGCTTCGGATACGCGATCCAATGCTCGTCGATGAGGCGCATCCATGAGAGGCGAAAGGCGCGCCGCCGTTGCCGCCGGCGAGAACTGATGAACACGATGCGCGCACCGAGCCGATGCGCCGATTCGAGCTGCGCGCTGCGTCCGGCGTTGTCGAATATCACGACGTCCGGACGCCAGGCCCGCATCAGCTCGACGACCGCCGCCGAATTGAAGGTCGCCGATGAGGGCAAGAGCGTGACGGGAAATGGGACCCGGGCGATATACGGGGCCTCTCGGCTCAACAGGAAATGCACCGCGGCCTCCGGCCAGCGCTCGAGCGCGGCGCTCGCGATCGCCGCGCAGCGCGCGAATTCGCCCAAGCCGTACGGACCCGACACGGGCACGAATAAAATCCGCAAGCCGGGCTCAGCCAAAGGCCGCGAACCAGCGGTCGAGCACCAACAGCGACCACGCACGGCGAAATTCGGGGCCCACCGGCCGCTGCAGCACGCCGCGCTCGCGAAGTCGCGCCACCGCCTGGTGCAGCACCCGCGGTTGGGACTTGAGCCAGCGATGCACGGGTAAGCCGAATCCGGACTTGGGGCGTTCCAGGTGGCCGGGCGGGAGCCGCGGCTGCATGAGGCGGCGCTCCAGCAACTTGCCTTGGCGGCGGCGGCGATCGACGAGCAACGACGGATCGACGCTCAGCATGAACTCCACCAGGCGATGATCGAGCAGCGGCGGCCGCACCTCGAGCGAATGCGCCATGCTGGTCCGGTCCACCTTCGTGAGCAACCCTTCGGCAAGGGAGGTATGCAGATCGAGCCAGCGCAGCTGCACCAGCGCATCCTCCCCCTCGCGCCAAAACTGCCGGTAAAACCACAGATAATCATAGCCGCTCTCGCGCCAATCGGGCGCGAGCAGCTGGTCGATTTGCGCCTGCGGCATGCCGCCGAGTGCGGCTGCGAAGGCCGGTAAGCCCGTGTAGGCGTGGCGCTGCATCGATGCGCCGAAACGCGAGAGCGGCGGGAGCCAGCGCGCGAGTGCCCGATTGAGCACACTCGAGCGCGCGCCGACGCTCGACCAGTAGCGCGGATAGCCGCAAAACACCTCATCGCCGCCCTCCCCGCTCAATGCAACAATGACCTCGCGGCGCGCGAATTGCGCGATGAGATAATTGGACCACGCCGCACTGTCGGCAAAGGGCTCGTCGAAAATGTGCGGGATTGCATCGAGGGCTTGCTCGAAATCCGCGGCTTGTGCGGTCATCTCGGTGTGCACCGTGCCGAGATGGTTGGCGGCGGCACGCGCGCCCGCGAGCTCGGAACGCTCCCTGGCATCGAAGCCGAGGCTATAGGTGCGAGGCGCGCACAGGTACGAGGCGGTGAGCGCGGAATCGATCCCGCCGCTCAAGAAGACACCCACGGGGACGTCCGCCAAGGTGTGCGCGGGGATCACTTCGTGCAGCAGCGCATCGAGCTCGTCGAGCGTTTCATCAGCGGTGCGCGCCTTGATGGCCGCCGAGGGCTCCCAGTAGCGCTCGATGCGTACGCGGCCATCCTGCCAGGTGAGGGTGTGCCCGGCCGGCAGCTTGCAGATGCCGCGGTAGATCGACTTCGGTGCGGGCACATAGCCGTGAAACAGATAGTCGCGTACGGCACTCGCATCGACTTCGGGCTTATCGAGCACGAGCAGCGCCTTCAGCTCCGAAGCAAAGGCCAGACCGTCGGGCAGGATCCGATAGTAGAGCGGCTTGATACCGAGCCGATCGCGCGCGAGGATCAGGCGCCGGGCCTCTCCCTCCCAGATCGCGAAGGCGAACATCCCGACGACTTTGGAGAGACCCGCCGTGCCTTCGCCGGCGAGCAGGTGCAACAGCACTTCCGTATCGCTGGTCGAGTGCCAAGGTCCGGGCAGCTGCGCGCGCAGCGCCAAGTGGTTGTAAATCTCGCCGTTGTACGTGAGCACGCGCGAGCCGAGCACCATGGGCTGATCGCCGGCGTGCGATAGGTCGATGATCGAGAGCCGCCGGTGGCCGAGCACGACACCGGGCGCACTCCACGACCCCTCGCCGTCCGGCCCGCGGTGGCGGAGCAAGCTCGTCATGGCATTGACCGTGTCGACGCTCGCCCGTGAGCCGATGATTCCCGCGATACCGCACATGCTGGAAGTTTACGCGACCCGCTGACGGCCCGCCCGCGCCGCGGCCCACTCCGCTGCCCACGCCGCGAGGCCTGCCGCGTGCGATGACGACGGTAGCCATCTGCCGGCGGTTCGTTTAGGGTGGCGCCGAGCGAGAGGGCCCCATGCCGACACCCGCCGATGAACGCCTGTTGGAACTCCTGGAGAAGTGGCTGAAGAGCCTCGAGCTGCACGTCAAGTACGCCGGCCTCGACAGTGACAGCTATTGGAAGGTGCAGCCCTGGCCGGAGCATCAACGGCCGAGCCGCTGGATCATCGATCTGGCCTCGCAGAAGGCGGCGGCCTTGAAGGCGCAGGTCCTGGATCGCATCGCGCAGGGCGACACGAAGTTCTCGGACTCCCTCGAGCTCATGACTTTCCTTGCAAACCTCATCGGATCCGAGCACATCGAGCGCTTCATCCCGCTCGCCGATGCGGCCAACGAGCGTGAGCTCGAACGCAGCGCCGAAGCCAAGGCCCAAGCCCAAGCTCAAGCCAAAGCGCAGGCCGACGCCAAGACCGCGGGCGACGCGCAAGCGGATGCCAAGCGGGCGGGGGCAAAAAGCGCCGAGCCGCGGGCGGTCTCCACCGGCAGCACCAGCGTGACGCACGAGATGCCGAAGTTCGCCGCGGCGAAACGGCCCGCGCAGAAACCGACGGCGGCCCGGGGCGCCCCGGACAGCCCCACCGCGACGCGAGAGATGCCACAGCTCACCGCTGCAAAGCGGCGCGCGCCGCAGCCGGTGAGCACGGCGCACATCGCGCGTACCGAACGACGTACCGTCGAGCCGCCGCCGCCGGGGCGACCCTCGCCCAAACAACCTGCTAAAATCGCTCCCGCTCAAAATGCCGACGCCACGCGCGAGCAAGTAATTGCCGATGCGGCGCGTCTGATACAGTGGGGCAGGAAATGGTACGAGTTGGCCGAGCTGATCGCCCGTATGGCGGGTCGGCCGCCGTTGCCTGAGGTGAGGCGGATATTGAAGGACAACAAAACGGCCGTCGAACAGAAGGCCGGCGGTAGCTAGCGCGGCTGCCTCGAAGCGAGATTCGCACTTTTTAGGGAACCGCTTCGTCAAAACGCGCTCAAAGGCGGCGATGATCACGATAAAAAACCTATCCAAGCGCTATGGCGACATCCTGGCCGTGGACGACTTGAGTTTCTCGGTCGCGCCCGGCGAGGTGCTCGGCTTCCTCGGCGCGAACGGCGCCGGTAAATCCACCACCATGCGCATGATCGCGGGCTTCATCTCGCCCACGGCGGGCGAGGTAAGCGTTTGCGGCCACGATATCGAGCGGGCGCCCGTCGCCGCGAAATCCTGCATCGGCTATCTGCCCGAAGGCGCGCCGAGCTACGGTGAGATGACGGTCGCGGAATTCCTGGACTTCATCGCCGACGTGCGCGGCCTGAAGGGCGAGCGGCGGCGCGAGCGGCGCGCCGTGGTGGTCGATCGCCTGGCGCTCGCACCCGTCATAGACCAGGTCATCGAGACGCTCTCCAAGGGATTCAGGCGGCGCGTCGGCCTCGCTCAGGCGTTGATCCACGATCCGCAGGTGCTGATCCTGGACGAGCCCACCGACGGTCTCGATCCCAATCAGAAGCACGAGGTCCGGCGCCTCATCAACGAGCTCAGCAAGGACAAGCTGGTGGTCGTGTCCACCCACATTCTGGAAGAGGTGCACGAGGTGTGCACGCGCGCCATCATCATCGCGGACGGGCGCATCGTGGCCGATGAGTCCCCGGCCGCCCTCGAGGCGCGCTCGCGCTATCACCACGCCGTCAGCCTGCGATTCGATCGTCGCGAGCAGTTCGCGGCGGCGCGGCGCGAGATCGGCGCCCTTGCCGACGTCGCCGATCTCGAGGCCGACGAGCGCGAGCTTCGGCTCACGGCGGTCCCACGCGAAGGCAAGAACGCATTGCCGGCGGTGAGCGCGCTCATCACCCAGCGCGATTGGGACGTACCCGAGCTGCATCTCGAATCGGGACGGCTCGATGAGGTCTTTCGGCGCCTCACCCGCCCGAGCGCCTCTGTCCACGATGCGCTCGCCCCGACGCCGGGCAGCGCCGCAGCAGGGGGAGCACAGCCTTGAGCAAGACCTGGATCGTCTTTCGGCGCGAATTGAGGAGTTATTTCGCGACGCCACTTGCGTATGTTTTCATCGTCATCTTCCTCGTGCTCTCCGCCGTGTTCACCTTTCAGGTCGGCGGCTTGTTCGAGCGCGGACAGGCGGACTTGCAGCCCTTCTTCCGCTGGCATCCCTGGCTCTATTTGGTCCTCATTCCGGCGATCTCCATGCGGCTGTGGGCGGAGGAGCGCAACAGCGGCAGCATCGAGCTGCTGATGACCCTGCCGATCACGCTCTGGCAGGCCGTGGTGGGCAAATTCCTCGCCGCGTGGTGTTTCGCGGGCGTCGCGCTGGCGCTCACGTTCCCCATCTGGATCACGGTGAATTACTTGGGCAGCCCCGACAACGGCGCCATCGTCGCGGGCTATGTCGGCAGCTTTCTGATGGCGGGCGGCTTTCTGGCGATCGGCACGTGCCTGTCCGCCGCCACGCGCAATCAGGTGATCGCCTTCATCACCGCCGCTCTCGTCGGCTTTGTGTTTCTGCTTGCCGGATTTCCGCTGGTGCTCGACTTCGTGCGCGGCGTGCTCCCGCAGGCACTCGTCGATGCGATCGCGTCCTTGAGCTTCTACACGCATTTCGATGCGATCTCCAAAGGGGTGATCGACTTGCGCGACCTGGTGTATTTCGTGGCGCTCATCGCCTTTTGGCTGACGGCGACCGCGCTCGTGCTCGACATGAAGAAGGCGGAATAGGGTGAACACGAAACGTTGGCAAAGAACCGGTTTCGGAATCGGCGGCCTGCTGGCGCTCGCGGCGCTGTTCCTGGGCGTGGTCATGCTCTCCAACCTCGCCCTGCGCGGCATGCGGCTCGATCTCACGCAGAATCGACTCTACACCCTGACCCCCGGCACCAAGCAGGTGCTCGGCGAGCTCAAGGAGCCCATCAATCTTTATTTCTATTTCTCGCGCGATGCGGCGGCCAAGCAGTCGCCGTTGATCATGCCCTACGCCGCGCGGGTGCGTGAGTTTCTCGAGGAAGTGACGGCGCGCGCGGGCGGCAAGATACGCCTGCAAGTGATCGATCCGCAGCCTTTCTCCGAAGACGAGGACCGCGCGTCCGAGGCGGGGCTGCAGCCGCTGCCGATGGGCGATGGCAGCGGCGGATCGCTCTACTTCGGCCTCGCCGGCACGAACTCCACCGACGGTCGTTCGGTCATCCCGGGATTCACGCCCGACCGCGAGGAGTTCCTCGAGTACGACGTCGCCAAGCTCATTCAAGAGCTCGCCAACCCCAAAAAGCCGGTCATCGGGCTCGTCAGCACCCTGCCGATGCAGGGGCAGTACAACCCCATGAGCGGGCAGATGGGCGAGACCTGGCCGATCCTCTCTCAGCTCGAGCAGCTCTTCACCATTCGTTCGCTCACCACGGACCTCGATCACATCGACAAAGACATCGATGTATTGATGATCGTGCACCCGAAGAATTTCTCGCCGAAGACGCTCTACGCCATCGATCAGTTCGTCATGCGTGGGGGTAAAGTCCTGCTGTTCGTCGACCCCGACAGCGGCGCGGACACGAGCGGCCAGGACCCGCAGAATCCTTTTGCCGGCGCCGGCGCGAATCACTCATCCGACCTGGAGCCCCTGCTCACGGCCTGGGGCGTCACCTACGATCCCACCAAGGTGGTCGCCGATCTCGACCTCGGGCTCGAGGTGCGCGCGAGCGCGCAGGGACCGCCGACTCGCCACATCGGCATCCTCGGACTGCGCAAAGACGACATGAACAGCAAGGATGTCGATACCTCGTCGCTGGACTCGATCAACATGGCAACGGCCGGCTTCCTCGCGCCGCGCACCGGTGCGACCACCAAGTTCGAGCCCTTGCTCATGAGCTCGACCAGCGCCGCGCCACTGCCCGCCGCGCGCTTCGGCCCGATGACCGATCCTGCGAGCTTGCGCGACGGCTTCAAGCCTACCGGCATACGCTACGCGCTCGCCGCGCGCATCACCGGTCCCGTGTCATCGGCCTATCCGCAAGGTGCGCCGGCGGATCCGAAACCCGCGGGCGGTCCGCCGATCGCGCATCTGGCGAAATCCAGCGCGCCCGCCAATATCGTGATCATCGCCGACACCGATATGCTCATGGATTACATGTGGGTGCAGACGCGCGAGCTCTTGGGTCAGCGCATCAGCCAGGCATTCGCCAGCAACGGCGACTTGGTCGCCAACGCCCTCGACAACCTGGGCGGGTCGAGCGCGCTCATCAGCATTCGCGGGCGTGCGACTTTCTCGCGGCCATTCGAGCGAGTGGAAGCGCTCAAGCGCCAGGCGGACGACCGGCTGCGCGCGAAGGTGCTCGAGCTGCAAAGCGAGCTGCAGCAGACCGAATCGAAGCTGACCGAGTTGCAGAGCAAGCGCAACGATCAGGCCTCGCTCATGCTCACCCCCGAGCAGGAGCAGGAGCTCAAGCGCTTCACCGCGGAGAAGGCGCACGTGCGCAAGGAGCTGCGTGAGACTCAGCGCGGGCTCGATGTCGAGATCAACCGGCTCGATGTCTGGCTGAAGGTGCTCAACATCGCTGTCGCACCGCTCGCGGTGGCTCTTGCCGGCGCGCTGCTCCTGAGCTTGCGGCGCCGTCGACGGGCGGCGGGAGGCAAGCACGCATGAGCCGCGGACGATTCACGGGACTACTGATCGCGGCGCTCGTCGTGCTCGCGGCCGCCTTGTATCTGGGATCGAGGCGCAACAGCGGTGAGCCGAGCGCCGAGGGCATGCGGTTTCTGCCGCAGCTTGCCGGCACGCTCGGCACGGTGAGCCAGATCGATTTGCAAAAAGGCACTCCCACTGCCGGGGTCACATTGCATCGCGCTGGCGACCAATGGACCGTAGCGCAACGCGCCGACTATCCGGCCGATACCTCCAAGGTCCACAAGCTCCTGCTCTCCCTGGCGGATGCCAAGATCGTCGAGGAGAAAACCTCCAATCCGGCGAATTTTTCGATCATCGGGGTCGAGGATCCCGCCAAGCCGGGGGCGGCGGGTACCCAAATCACGCTCACGACGAAAGACGGGACGCACAGCGTCATCGTCGGCAAGCCCACCGGAGAGGGCAATTTCGCCCGCCGCGGGGGCGAGGATCGCAGCTTCACCGTGGAGCCCGGCATCAGCGCCGACGTCGAGCCCAGGGCGTGGATCGATTCGCGCCTGCTCGACGTTCCGGTGGCCCAGATTCAGAGCGTCGAGGAGAAGTTTCCCTCGGGCTCGGGCTACACGGTGCGCCGCCTGAAGCCCGGCGAGGACGGATTTGCGCTCGACGGCACCCCGCCCGCCGGCCGCAAGCTCTTGGACGCCAAGGGACTTGCACCTTCGGCCGGCGCACTGAGCAATCTCACCGCCGATGAGGTGGCGGCGGCGAGCAGCATCGACTTCAGCAAGTCCTCGCAGGCGATCTTCACGCTCGCCGACGGCAATGTCATCACCGTGACCGGCGCTGCGGCGGACGACAAGCGCTGGATCGAGGTGCAGAGCGCCAAAGACACGGCGCTCAACGCCAAGACGCAGAATCGCGCGTTCGAGGTGGCCAACTACCGGTTCGATGCGATATTCCGGCCGCTCGAGCAGCTTCTCGTACCCAAGGAGACCAAGCCGCCGGCGGCAGCGCCCGCCGCGGGGAAGAGCGGACCGAAACCGTCCGCCCCGCGCGCAGCGGCGCCCCGCGCCTCGCCCACGCCGTGATCCGCACCTCGAGCGCCGGTTTCGGGCGGCGCTTCGCGGCGCTGATCTACGACGGCTTCCTGCTGATCGCCGTGCTCATGCCCTACACCTGGATCGTCGTGCTCATTCACGGCAGTGCCGTGACCGAGGCGAGCGGACGGCTCACCTGGTGGGTGTTTCGGAGCGGCGCGCTTGTCATCATGGCGGCCTATTACGTGCTCAACTGGACGCGCAGCGGCCAAACATTGGGCATGCGCGCCTGGCGGCTGCGCACCCTCAGCGAATCGGGAAAGCCGCTACAAGTCGGGCAGGCCGTGGCCCGCTTCTGCTGGGGGCTCGTGGCTTGGGCGCCGTTCGGTCTCGGGGTGTTGTGGCTGTACGCCGATCCCGAACACCTTGCCGTGCAGGATCGGCTGTCGCGCACCCGGGTGGTGGTGTTAGCGCGTTCTCGCGATCGCAACCAGCGTGCAGAATCCGAGGACCGCAGTCGGGAGCCACCCGATCAGCACGGGATTCAGTCCGAATAGCTGGCCGCCGTTCTCCACGGTGCGCAAGATCAAAAAGAACACGACGCCGAGCATCACGCCGATGACCGTGCGCGTGCCGGCGCCGGCGGTGCGCAGCGGGCCGAAAACGAAGGGCAGCGACAAGAGCGTGACGATAATCACCGCGAAGATGCGTGCGAGCCGGCCCCAGTAGCTGATTTCGTAAACTGCGGGATCGAGGCTGTTGCGGCGCAGATGGTCGATATACGACCGCAGGCCCGCGAGCGTGAGCAGGTCCGGGTCGGTGGCGGCGAGGCTCAAGAAATCCGGATTGATGGTCGAGCGGACAGTGACCTCGCTGAGGATCCCGCTGTCCACGTGATCTTCGCCGAAGCTGGTGCTCGCGACGTTGTGCATGCGCCAGCGGCCCGGATCGGCGACCGAGATGCGGTCGGCGCGCTTGATGGATTTCAGGCGATTCGCACCCTCCAGCTCGTACAAGGATACTCCGCCGAAAGACTGGTCGACCTCGCCGGTCTGCACCCTGAGGATGAGATTGCCGTCCTTCACCCACGCGCTGCTCGTGCCTGCAAAGCTCACATCCGCGAGCTTGCTGGTGGTTTTCTCCCGCTTGGCGAACTGCGCGAGCGGCGGTGCCACGTACTCGCCGACGGCGAACATGGCGAGCGCCAGGGTGAGGCCCGCGAGGCCCACCGGCCAGGCGATGCGCCACACCGAAACACCGGAAGCGCGCGTGACCACGAGCTCGCTGCCCGCCGCCAGCTGCCCGAGCCCCATGAGCGCGCCGATCAGCGCAGCGATGGGCAACAGCTCGAAGACTTGCTCCGGCAGGTTGAGCAGCGTGAACAGGAAGGCATCACCCGTCCCGTAGTCGCCGGTGCCGATGTCGCTTTGTTGGCTGATGAACAGGAACAGGCCGCCGAGCGTCAACAGCACCGCCATCACCATGGCGGTGTAGAGCATGACGGTTCGGTAGAGATAGCGGTCGATCGTATTCACGTGCCTCGCCCCTCGCGATACACCAGGTACAGACCGAACGACACGGCCAGAATGTGCACCCACCACACCCCGATCACCGGCGGCAGTTGTCCCTTCTCGATCCAGACTTTGCAGGCAGACAAAAGGTTCGCATAGATCAAGTACACCACGATGGCGAAGCCCACGCGCGCGTAGCGGCCCTGGCGCGGCCGCAACCGGGAGAGGGGCACGGCCATCAGTGTCAGCACCATCGCCATGATGGGGCTCGAGGCCCGAAACTGGAGCTGCGCTATGTCGGCGGGCGCGCTCGAGCCGATCAACAGCCGGGTGGGCTTGGTGTCGGGGTCGTTTTCGGTGCTCAAGGTCTGCTCGGGCGTCACGATGGGGATCCCGTGCTCGCTGAACTCGATCACCCGAAAGTCGCTGTGTCCGGGCACTCCTTCGTAGCGCCGCCCGTTGAATAGGGTCACGAAGTGCATCCCGCTCGTTCCGGCCTTCGAGTACGTCGCCGTGTCGGCGAGGGCGACTTCGATACGCTCGCCGGTCTCGCGGCGCACGAACACGTTGTGCAAGACGCCCTCCGCGTCGACTCGTTCGGCATAGAACACGGCATCACCGCCGCCGCTCATGAAGGATCGAAACCGCCCCGCATCGAGCTGCCCGAACTGCGCTTCCTTGGCCGCCGACTGGCGCAGGAGCTGCGCCTCGTGGTCGGCGAGCGGCACCTGTACGAACGTGAGCCAGGCGAGCCCCGCGGCGATCACCAGGGCAAAGACCGAGAGGGGTCCCAGGAGACGTGCGGGCGAGAAGCCGCAGCCCTGCAGGGCGGTCATTTCGCTGTCGTGATAGAGCCTGCCGAGCGCAAGAATGATGGCGAGCAAGAGCCCCACCGGCACGATGACCGACAGGTTCATGATCGCGCCGAGCGCGATCAGATCGAAGACGATATGACGTCCATAGGCGTTCTCCGCCGCCCGCCCGAGCACCTTCGAGAGCTGGTTCGACACCAGAATCGCCACCAGGATGCCGGTGACGGCCAGCCACGTTTGCACGACCTCGCGCAGCACGTAGCGTTGAACGGTCCACTTCATGGGACGAGCTTAGAGCCTTGGCGTTAATCTAGTAAACTATTCGCAATGAAACTCTCAGCCAGTAACGGAGCCCGGCATATGGAATTCAAGGTGATCGTCGATGCCAAGGCGCGCGCCGCCGCCGGCTGTGCCGTGGTCGGCGTCTACGAGAATGGAGAGCTCGGTGCGGCCACCCGACACCTCGATACGCAGCTCGCAGGCCTCATCGCACGTCTGCACTCGGCAGGCGATTTCGGCGCAAAGCTCGGCGATGCGTTGCTGCTGCCGCACCCGCAAGGCATCGCCGCGCAGCGTGTGTTGCTGCTCGGCCTCGGCACGCGTGCCGGGTTCGGGCGCAAGCAATACCGCAAGGCCTTGACAGCGAGCGCGCAGGCCGTGCTCAAGACCGGCTCGGCCGACGTGATCGTGTATCTCGCGCTCGAGGATGTCCCGGGCATGGAAACGGCCTATCGGGCTCGTGCGGTCGCGGAAGTCTTTTCCGCGCAAATGTACAAGATTCCGGACTTGAAAACCGCGCCGAAGCCGAAGCCGCCGAAGCTCGCAAGCCTGACGGTGGCGGCGGACAACGCGCGCTCGGCGAAGGCCATGACCACGGGCCTGAAGATCGGCGCGGCCATCGGCGCCGGCAGCGCGTTCGCCCGCGACCTCGCGAACCTGCCGCCCAACGTATGCACGCCGACCTATCTCGGCGAACGTGCGCTGGCGCTCGCCGCCGAGTGGCCGCGCATCCGGACCAAGGTGCTCGACGAGGCCGCCATCAAGGCTCTGAAAATGGGCGCCTTCCTCGCGGTCACGCAGGGCTCCGCGCAGCCCCCCCGCTTCATCGTCTGCGAGTATCGCGGCGGTAAGAAGGACAGCGCGCCGATCTGTCTGATCGGCAAGGGCATCACGTTCGACTCCGGCGGCATATCGCTCAAGGACCCGCCCGGAATGGACGAGATGAAGTTCGACATGGCCGGGGCGGCTACGGTATTGGGTGCGCTGCGCGCGGCCGCCGAGCTCGCGTTGCCTTTGAACGTGGTCGGCCTCGTGCCCTCCTGCGAGAACATGCCGGACGGCCGCGCGGTCAAGCCCGCGGATATCGTCACTTCGATGTCGGGCCAAACGGTGGAGATCCTGAACACCGACGCCGAGGGCCGGCTGATCCTGTGCGACGCCATCACCTACAGCCGCCGCTTCAAGCCCGCGGCCGTGGTCGATGTGGCCACCTTGACCGGTGCCTGCATCATTGCGCTCGGCCATCACTTCAGCGGCATGATGAGCAATACCGACGCCCTCGCTGAGGAGCTGCTGGCCGCGAGCACGCGCGCCGACGATCGCGCGTGGCGCCTGCCCATCGGCGAGGAATATGCCGAACAGCTCAAGAGCAACTTCGCGGATTTTGCCAACGTCGGGGGCCGCGAGGGCGGCGCCAGCACCGCGGCCACGTATCTTTCAAAATTCGCGAAGGATATGGTCTGGGCACATTTGGACGTCGCCGGCACGGCCTGGCTCGGCGGGTCGCAGAAGGGCAGCACGGGCCGTCCCGTGCCCCTGCTCACCGAGTTCCTGGTCCATCGCGCAAGCCGCGTGCGCTAAGGCAAACGGCGTCCCGAGAGCCTCCCGCGTGGCGGAACGGATCGATTTCTACGTCCTCGCAAGCACTGCGCCGGAGCAACGCTTCCGGCTCGCCTGCCGGCTTGCGGCGCAGGCCTATCTGGAAAATGCGCGCGTCATCATCTGGAGCGGGAACGATGCGGAGGCGAGAATGTGCGATGAGCTCTTGTGGACGTTCGATGACCGCACTTTCGTTCCGCATCGGATCAGCCGCGACGAACAACTCGCGGACCGCGGCACACCGGTGCATGTGACGGTGGCCCTCGAGGGGGTCGATAACGCCGATCTTCTGGTGAATCTCGCCGATCGGCTGCCCGACGGACTGCCGCGCTTCGCGCGCGTCGCCGAGGTCATCGACGCCGACGAGTCACGCCGGCGGCTCGGGCGCGAACGCTTCAAGGCCTACCGCGACCGCAAGCTCCCGCTCGAGACCCGACAGTGCCGCGACAGCGAGGACCTCTGAAGGCGTTCCGCGCCGCCTGCCGGCGCCGGCGGCTATAATCGAACATCATGGATAAAGCTTATTCCCCAGGCGCAATCGAAGCGCGCACCTACGCTTTCTGGGAGAGTTCCGGGTATTTCGCGCCGAGCGGGCGCTCCACGCCCTACTCCATCGTCATTCCGCCCCCCAACGTCACCGGCACGCTGCACATGGGGCACGCGTTTCAGGACACGATCATGGATGCGCTCATCCGCTATCACCGGATGAGCGGCTTCGACACGCTGTGGCAGCCGGGCACGGATCACGCCGGCATCGCCACCCAGATGGTCGTCGAGCGTCAGCTGAACGCTGCAGGCCAAACCCGCGCCGAGCTGGGGCGCGAGGCCTTCGTCGAGCGCGTCTGGCAATGGAAAGAGAAATCCGGCGGCACCATCGCACAACAGATGCGCCGGCTCGGCGCGTCGGTCGACTGGACCCGCGACCGCTTCACCATGGACGCGGGTCTCTCGCGGGCAGTCACCGAGGTGTTCGTCCGGCTCTACGATGAACGCCTCATCTATCGCGGCAAGCGCCTGGTGAACTGGGATCCTGTGCTGAAGACGGCGCTCTCGGACCTCGAGGTGACCGCCTCGGAAGAGAACGGTCATTTGTGGCACCTGCGCTATCCGCTCGCCGATGGTGAAGGCTTCGTCGTGGTCGCCACCACCCGCCCTGAAACGATGCTGGGCGATGCTGCCGTGGCCGTGCATCCCGACGACGAGCGTTATCATCACCTGATCGGGCGGCGGCTGAAGCTGCCGCTCGCCGACCGCGAGATCCCCGTGATCGCCGACGCCTACGTCGACCCGGCCTTCGGCAGCGGCTGCGTGAAAATCACGCCGGCGCACGACTTCAACGATTACGAAGTCGGCCTGCGCCACCACCTGCCCATGATCAACATTTTCACGCCCGCGGCGGCGCTGAACGAGGCGGTGCCGACGGCCTACCGCGGACTCGACCGTTTCGTCGCACGCGAACGCGTGCTCGCCGATCTCGAGGCTCAGGGTCTCATCGAGCGCGTCGAGCCGCATCGGCTCACGGTGCCACGCGGCGAGCGGAGCAACGCCGTGCTCGAGCCGCTCCTCACCGACCAATGGTTCGTCGACATCAAGCCGCTCGCGGAGCCGGCGCTGAAGGCCGTCGAGCAAGGGCGCATCCGCTTCGTCCCCGAGAACTGGACCGGCGTCTATTACGACTGGATGCACAAGATCAGGGATTGGTGCATCAGCCGACAACTCTGGTGGGGTCACCGCATTCCCGCGTGGTACGACGCCGACGGGCGGGTGTATGTCGCGCGCAGCGAGCAGGAAGCTCGCGCGAAATTCGGCATCGCTTCAGCGTCGGCGCTGCGCCAGGACGAGGACGTCCTCGACACCTGGTTCTCTTCGGCGCTCTGGCCTTTCTCCACGCAAGGCTGGCCGGAGCGCACGGGTGATCTCGAGCGTTACTACCCGACCTCGGTGCTGGTCACCGGCTTCGACATCATCTTCTTCTGGGTGGCCCGCATGATCATGATGGGCCTCAAGTTCGCGGGCGACGTGCCGTTTCGCGCGGTGTATATCCACGGCCTCATCCGCGATCACGACGGACAGAAGATGTCGAAGTCGAAGGGCAACATCATCGACCCGCTCGACATCGTCGACGGCATATCTCTCGAGGATCTGCTCGCGAAGCGCACCACCGGACTGATGCAGCCGCAGATGAAGCCGGCCATCGAAAAGGCGACACGGCGGCAGTTTCCGCATGGAATTGCCGCCTTCGGCACCGATGCGTTGCGGCTCACCTTCGCGGCCCTCGCGACGCAGAGCCGCGACTTGCGCTTCGATCTGGCGAAGGTCGAGGGATTTCGCAACTTCTGCAACAAGCTCTGGAACGCCGCGCGCTACGTGCTCATGAACGTCGAGGGCAAGGAGCTCGCGCCGCGCGGGAGCGGCTCCGAGTCGAGCCTCGCCGACCGCTGGATTCGCGCGCGCCTGCAGGCCATGCTCACCCGCGTGCACCAGGGCTTCGCCGAGTACCGGCTCGACACGGTGGCGAGCGCGCTTTATGAGTTCACCTGGAACGAGTTCTGCGATTGGTATCTGGAGCTCTCCAAGGCCGTCCTGCAGTCCGACACATCGAGTGAGCAGCAGAAGCGCGCCGCGCGGCGCACCTTGATCGACACCCTCGAGATCTTGTTGCGGGCGCTGCATCCGCTGGCTCCCTTCATCACCGAGGAGATCTGGCAACGGGTGCGCGATGTCGCCGGGGCAAGCGGACCCACGATCATGGTGAGCGCCTACCCGCGCGCCGAGGAGATCGAAGCGGACTCAAGCGCTGAGGCGGAGATGCAGTGGCTGATGAGTTTCATTCTGGGGGTCCGCCAGATCCGCGGCGAGATGGATATCGCACCCGCGCGGCGCTTGGATGTGCTCCTGCAGAACGCCGGGCCGGACGATATCCACTACCTCGCCCGCAACCGTACCTCTCTCATGCGCCTCGCCGGCGTCGCCGAGCCGCGCGTTCTCGCACCGGGGGAGCCGGCTGCCATTTCCGCGGTGGCCCTGGTGGGGCGGCTCGAGATTCTCGTGCCCATGGCGGGTCTCATCGACCCCAAGGCCGAGCTCGAGCGGTTGGCGAAGCACCGGCGGCGTGCCGAGGTGGATCTCGAGAAGCTCGAGGCCAAGCTCGCGAATGGGGATTTCGCCAAGAACGCCCCCGCCGAGGTGGTCGCCAAGGATCGGGCCCGCGTCGCGGAGCTGCGCGCGGAGATCGACCAGCTGGCGAAGCAAATCGCCCGCGTGAACCGCTTGCTCGACGCATGAGCGCCGCGCCCGTCGCCAGCGCACCGATCACCGCGATCCTCGCGCAGCTCAACCGCGTCATTCTCGGCAAGGAGGAGCAGATCCGGCTTTGCCTCGCCTGCCTGCTGGCGCGCGGACACCTGCTGATCGAGGACATCCCGGGCGTCGGCAAGACCACGCTCGCGCACGCCCTCGCCCGCACGCTCGGCTTGTCGTTCCAGCGCGTGCAATTCACCAGCGATTTGTTGCCGGCGGACGTGCTCGGTGTGTCCATTTTCGAGCGCGAGACCGGCAAGTTCCGCTTCCAGCGCGGCCCGATTTTCGCGCAGCTCGTCCTCGCCGATGAGATCAACCGCGCCTCGCCCAAGGCGCAGAGCGCGCTGCTCGAGGCGATGGAGGAGCGGCAAGTGACGCTCGACGGCCAATCCATGCCGCTGCCCGATCCGTTCTTCGTGATCGCAACCCAGAACCCGCAGGAGCAGGTCGGCACCTTCCCATTGCCCGAGTCGCAGCTCGACCGCTTTCTCATGCGCGTGCACCTCGGGTACCCGGCCGCGGCGGCGGAACGCGAGCTGCTCTGCGGCACGGATCGACGCGAGCTGGTGAATTCGCTCTCGAGCATGTCGAGCGTCGAGACGTTGCACGAGCTGCAGCGCCGGGTGCTCGAGGTACACGTCGCCCCGGCGCTGCTCGACTACGTGCAAGCGCTCATCGCGCATACGCGCAGCGCCGCCGGCCTCGCCGTCGGCCTCTCGCCGCGCGCGGGTATCGGCCTGTTGCGCGCCGCGCGCGCCTGGGCGCTCATCGCGGGGCGCAGCATGGTGACCCCCGAGCACGTACAGGCGGTGTTTCCGTCCGTGGTCGAGCACCGCATCGAGCAGCGCGACAGCGGGCCTGCGGCCGCCCACCGGCTGCTCGAGGCCGTTCCGGTGCCTTGAGCAAGCGGCTCCAGGATTTGCGGCGCGCCTCGGGACGGCGCTTACGTGCCTGGAACGCGCGCCGCCACGGCGCGGATTCTCTTCCGCTGACCATCAACCGCCGGCGCATCTACATCCTGCCGACGCGCTTCGGCCTCGCGCTGGCGGCGCTGCTTGCGGCCATGCTCATCGCCGCGCTCAACTACAACAGCAACCTCGCCCTCGCGTTCGCATTCTTCATGGTGTCGCTCGCGCTGGTCGCCATGCATCACTGTCACCGCAACTTGTCCGGACTGAGCGTCGACGTGAACCTCGAGAGCGACGCATTCGCCGGCGCGGACGCCGAGTTTCATTTCATGCTGCGCAACGAATCCTCGCTCGAGCGCAGCGGCCTCGAAGTGTCGCTCGAGGCCGAGCCGCCCGCGCGCGCCACCGCGAGCGTCCCGGCGCACAGCGATGAGCGGCTGGTCCTCGCGGTCCCCATCGGAGGGCGCGGCGTACACCGCTGGGATTACATCGAGGTGCGCACGCTTCACCCGTTCGGCTGGTTTCGTGCGTGGACCTACGTGCATGCATCGCTCACGGCTTTCGCCGCGCCGCGGCCCGAGGGACACCGTCCCCTGCCCTCGGCGGCCGGCAGCGGCCACGCGCCGCTCGGCGAGACGCATGGCGAGGAGGAGTTTGCGGGTCTGCGCCCTTATGCGCCGGGGGTCGCGCTCAAGCACATGGCCTGGAAAGTGCTCGCGCGCGGCGGCGAGCCGGCGGTGCGCGTCTATACCGATCTCGGCGCGCTGCCGGAGTGGTTGGAATGGTCCGCGCTCGAGGGCGTGGAGACCGAGGCCCGCCTGGCGCAGCTCTGCCGCTGGATCCTCACGTGCGAATCACGCTCCGCGCGCCCCTATGGTTTGCGGCTCCCCGGCGTCGAGATCGCACCGGGCCGCGGTCCCACGCACCGGATCCGATGCCTGCGAGCGCTCGCGCTGCAGCCGGGCGTCGCTTGAAGCGCGCCGCCGCGCACGAGGTCACGTATCGGGAGCTGCGCGCCATGGGCGTGTGCCTCGGCCTCGCCATCGCGGCGCATATCGCATCGCTCCCGCTGTGGCTGACGGCGGTCGCAGCGGCGAGCGTCGCCGTGCGGCTGTTCCTGGCAGCGCGTGGGCTTGCCGCGCCCAGCCGGCCGGTAAAACTCGGCATCGCCGCGGCCTCCATCGCCATCCTGTTCTTGCAGTTGCGCACGTTCAACGGGCTGTCGGCCGGCACGGCGCTGTTGAGTCTGGTCGCGGGCTTGAAATTTCTCGAGACCCGCACGCGCCGCGATTTGTACGCCGTGGCCCTGATCGTCTATTTCTTGTGCCTGGCGGCACTGTTGCGCAGCGAGTCGTTCTGGCTGCTGCTCTATTTGCTCGGCGTCGCGTGGCTCACCGCCGCGACTTTGCTGCGCCTCGCGCTCTCGACCCCGCGGCACGGTTGGCCGGTGGATCTTCGCTATGTGGGACGCATCTCGGCCCAGGCGCTACCGGTCGCCGTGGTGCTTTGGCTGTTCTTTCCACGCTTCGATGCACCGCTGTGGCAATTGCCCTCGGAGCGCGGCAACGCGCAATCCGGGCTCAGCGACAGCATGAGCCCCGGCGACATCGTCGATCTCGCCCTCTCCGATGAAATCGCCTTCCGCGTGCGTTTCGACGGGGCACCGCCGCCGGTGGCTGAGCGTTACTGGCGCGGACCGGTATTGCACGAGACCGACGGGCACACCTGGCGCAACCTGGGACCTACCGCCGAGAGCGCCGCCACCCTCACGCCCACCGGTCCCGCGTACAGCTACACCCTGAGCCTCGAGCCGCACCCCTTCAACTGGCTGTTCGCGCTCGACTGGCCCGACCGCTGGAGCGTACCCGACGGACACCTCAATGCTGACGATACCTTGGTGCAGGGCGCGCCGGTGTCGCGGCCCCTCGACGTGAGCGCAAGCTCGCACACGCACGTCTTCACGGCGGAGCCGCTGAGCGCGACCGCGCGCCGCCGGGACACGCAGTTACCGTCGAACCGCAATCCTCGGACGATTGCACTCGCCGCCGAGCTGCGCCGCTCGCATCCCGATGATCTGGAATTTGCGCAAAAAGTGCTCGAGCTGTTCCACAGGGAGGCGTTCTTCTACACGCTCTCACCGCCGCCGCTCGGTGCGAACTCGGTCGATGATTTCTTGTTCGATACCCGACGCGGCTTTTGCGGACATTATGCCTCGGCCTTCGCGACGCTCATGCGTGCCGCCGGGATTCCCGCCCGCATCGTCACCGGCTATCACGGCGGAACCTACAATCCTTATGCCGGCTACTGGATTCTTCGGCAAAGCAACGCGCACGCCTGGGATGAGATCTGGGTCGCGGGCCGGGGGTGGCTGCGCGTGGATCCGACAGCCGCCATTGCTCCCGCGCGGGTCGAGGCGGGACTCGACGGCGCGCTCGCGGCCGAGCCCCTGGGTCTGGGGATTCGCGCGCGCGTGCCCTGGATCACCGATTTACGCCTGCGCCTCGATGCATTCGGGCAACTCTGGCGGCAACGCTTCTTGCGCTTCAATCAAGCCGCGCAGCTCTCGCTCATCGAGCGGCTGGGTATCGACGAGCCGGACGCGGAGAAGATCGCCCTGGTGATGGCGGCCGGGCTGGTGCTCGCCTTTGCATGGCTCGTGTGGCAGTTGCGCCGAGAGCAGCGTACGGAGCCTACCGATCCGGCGGTCGTGGCCTATCGTCGACTGTGCAGGAGGCTTGCCGCCATCGGCTTGGCGCGCCGCCCGCACGAAGGCGCGGAAGGCTACGCACGGCGCATCGGGCGATCGCGTCCCGATCTCGCCGCTGCCGTCGAGGCGCTGTGCGGCAGCTATTCGCGGCTGCGTTATGCGAAGAGCTCGCCCGAGCAGGGCGCGGAGCTCGAAGCGTTCGTGGCGCGCGCCCGGGCTTATCGTCCGCGCCGCAAACCCTAGCGCAGCCCGGCTTTCCCCAGCATGTCGAGAAACTGTCGCTCGGTGCGCATGTCGATTGCCGTCGCCACGAGCTTGCCCGAGCGGTCATACACGAAGCTCTTCGGAATCCCCTGAATGGCGAAAGCCTGGTTCACGGCGCGGCCGGGGTCGAGCAGGATGGGATAGGTAATCGCCTGTCTGCGCACGAACGGCTCGACCTTGGCGGCGTCCTCATCGGAGATGCCGATGATCACGAGACCCTGGCCCGCAAATCGTCGGCTGAACGCTTCCAAGGATGGCAACTCCTTGCGGCACGGGGGACACCAAGTCGCCCAGAAATTCACCAGTACCACCTTGCCGCGCAGATCCGCCATATGCCAGGGCCTGCCGGACAGATCGTTCAAGGTGAAGTCCGGCTGGTCGCGCTTGCGGTCGTCCGCCTCGAGCGTCGCCAGCGCCGCGCGAAAATGCGCATCGTTCTCGAGTGGCACGGCCACGCCCTCGTAGCGCGCAAGCTGCGCGAGCGTGCGGTACGCGAACGCCGGCATGAGCGCCGGCTCGAACTTCATCTGTCCGGCGGGCGGCTCGGTCCACAGCATCGGAGCCTCGCGCACGGCCGCCGCGAGCGTCGCCGCGACTTGATCGAGAGTGGTCCGGCCGAAATCACCCTCGGTCGACAGCGAGGCGAGCTCGACCGCCAGCCGCAACCTGTTCGACGATGCGGGGAGCTGCCGAATACGCATCGCGATATCGCGAGTGGCGGCGCCCCGTGCCTCGTCCGGAACCGAGCGCAAATGGCCGATGTCGTCGGCGATGGGCTTTTGCTCGGCGCTGTAGACGGGCTCGCTGTCGGCGGCGTGCGCCGGGCGAGGGACGGCAAGCACGAGACAGCCCAGCACCCAGGCCGCGGCGGCGGCGGCTGCGCCCCTCGGCGCAATCGAACGGAGCATTGATCGATGCGATCTCATCGCGCGCAGAGTGTACCCAAAAAATGATTGCGCGATGCATCGGGCTCCCGCGCTACTATCAGCCGTGGAATGATCACCGACGGCAAACAAACAGGCGCGGCGCCCGACGATACCGCCGAGTCCGAATCGGCGCGGCTCGCGCGGCTGGCATTGTTCGCCTTCATTCTCACTTTCATTATTGCGCGCACCATGGTGCTGCTCATCATGGAACGGCGCGTGCCGAACCTGTATTTCTTCCTGCGCGGCACACACGTGCACCATCTGAACTACGGCATCTTCCTGCTCGCGGGAGTCGGCGCCTACCTGTTGCTGCGCTTGCCGAGCGGCAAGTCCTTGCGCGGCGGCGCGTTGGCCTACGGAATCGCACTCGCGCTCACCTTCGATGAGTTCGGCATGTGGCTGCACTTGGGCGGCAGCTACTGGCAGCGCGCGAGCGTGGACGCCATCATCGTGGTTGCCGCCGTCCTGGCGCTGCTCGGCTACGCCTCAGCCCTCCGCGGCTTCCGGGCCCGGCATGTGCGCGCCTCGATCGCTCTCCTCGTCGCGGTCATCGTGTTCGGCGTGGTGCTCTACGACGCATCCATGAAGATCGGCAAGATCGAGGGTCCGCGGCTCGAGGCCCTCGAGGCCTCGTCCTCGCCTTGACCTAGCGCACCCCGGCCGCCGCCCCCGCCTCAGGCGGCGAGATTCTCGCGCGTCTTCAAGAACCGCACATCCGGCCAGCGTTCCTGGGTCAGCTCGAGATTGACGCGCGTGGGCGCGAGGTACACCAGCTCGCCCGCATGATCGACGGAGAGATTGTCGTATGCCTTGTCGCGAAATTCGGCGAGCCGTTTCGCATCGTCGCTGCGGATCCAGCGCGCCGTCACCACGTTGATCGGCTCGAATACGCACTGCACGTTGTATTCGTCCTGCAATCGGAACGCGACCACCTCGAACTGCAGCTGGCCGATGGCGCCCAAGATGAGGTCATTGTTGCGCAACGGCTTGAAGAGCTGAGTGGCGCCCTCTTCGCAGAGCTGCGAAAGTCCCTTCTGGAGCGCCTTCATGCGCAGCGGATCCTTCAGGACCGCGCGCCGAAAGAGTTCCGGGGCGAAATTCGGCACACCCGTATAGGTGAGATGCTCGCCTTCGGTGAACGTATCGCCGATGTTGATGGTGCCGTGATTGTGCAGCCCGATGATGTCCCCGGCGTAGGCCTCCTCGGCTTGGCTGCGGTCGGCGGCGAGAAACGTGAGCGCGTCGGCCACGCGCACCTCTTTGTCGAGCCGGACGTGATAAAAGCGCATGCCGCGGCCGTAGCGGCCGGAGCACAGTCGCAGGAACGCGATGCGATCGCGGTGGCCGGGATCCATGTTCGCTTGGATCTTGAACACGAACCCCGAAAACTTGGGTTCCGCGGCGCTGACCACGCGCTCGATCGCGGTACGCGGCAGGGGCGCCGGGGAATGCTGTACGAACGAGCTCAACAGCTCGCGCACACCGAAATTGTTGACGGCCGAGCCGAAGAACACCGGCGTCTGGCGTGCCGCGCGGTAGCGCTCGAGGTCGAACGCCGGGCTTGCGCCGCGCACGAGCTCGATCTCCTCGACGAACTCCCGATAGCGCGCGCCGAGAAACTCGCGGGCCGCCTCGCTCTCGAGGCCGGTGATGGTCTCGTGGGTACCGACCCGGCCGCGCTCGACCGGGACATACACGTAAATGCGGTCCTCGAGCAAATGGTAAACGCCGAGCAACTCGCGGCCCATGCCGATCGGCCAGGTGAGCGGCGCGCATTGGATCTTGAGCACGCTCTCGATCTCATCGAGCAGCTCGATCGGCGGCCGGCCGTCCCGATCCAGCTTGTTGACGAAGGTCATGATGGGCGTGTCGCGCAACCGGCACACCTCCATGAGCTTGATGGTGCGCTCTTCGACGCCCTTGGCGCAGTCGATCACCATGAGCGCGGAATCGACCGCGGTGAGCGTGCGATAGGTGTCTTCCGAGAAATCCTCGTGGCCGGGCGTGTCGAGCAGATTGACGATGCAATCCTCGAAAGGAAACTGCATGACCGAAGAGGTCACCGAGATGCCGCGCTGCTGCTCGAGACGCATCCAGTCCGACGTCGCATGTCGCGTCGCCTTGCGCCCTTTCACGGTTCCCGCCATCTGGATGGCGCCTCCGAACAGGAGCAATTTCTCGGTGAGCGTGGTCTTGCCCGCATCCGGGTGCGAGATGATGGCAAAAGTGCGTCTTCTCTTTATTTCTCTTGTAGTTACATCGTCCAACTTAGAGTCTACCTTCAAATTTAACTGCGCCCCGGCGGCGGGGACTGGTGTGAGTGATTGGGCCGCGCCGGCTGGAGGCGCGGCAAGCTAGGGAAGGGATGACCCACCGTCATCCTCCGCCATGGAGGTCATTTTTCGTCGGCGGATTTGGGCTCGGGGTAGAGAACCCGGCGCAAAACCTGCGCATCCTCGCGTCCCACCGTCGCCTGGTAGTAGCCGCGGCGGATGCCAACCTGCTCGAAGCCCAGCGAATGATACAGCCGGGCCGCTGCGGTGTTCGACGGACGCACCTCGAGAAAGGCCTCGTACATGCCGGCGATGCGCGCCCGCTCGAGCAGATAGAGCAGCATCTTGCGCCCGAGACCCCGGCAGCGGTACTCGTCGCGCACACATACGTTGAGCACATGCGCCTCGCCCGCGCCGACCGACATGATCCCGTAGCCCGCCATGTCGCCGTTCACTTCCACCACGCGGCACACATAGCCGACCCGCAAGCAATCGCGGAAAATGCCGTCGCTCCAGGGAAACTGATATCCGGCACGCTCGATGGCACCCACCACCGGAACGTCCAGCTCGTTCATCGGACGGATATCGACTGCCGCGAGCTCGCGTTCTCGCTTAACGCTGGACACCGCTACATACCTCACGGGCGAACTGTAGGTCCTCCCACGCCTTGCGCTTCTCGGCCGGCGCGCGCAGGAGATAGGCGGGATGATACGTTACCACCAACGGCACGCGCGAGGCGCCGAAATGATGGACCTGCCCCCGCAGGCGCCCGAGAGGGACATCCGTTTTCAGCAGGTTCTGGGCTGAAATCCGCCCGACGGCCAGCATGATCCGGGGCTTCAACAGCGCGATCTGCCGCTCGAGGTAGGGCAGGCACTGCGCGGCCTCGAGCGGCGCGGGATCGCGGTTGCCGGGCGGCCGGCATTTCAGGACATTGGCGATGAACACTTGCTCGCGCTGGAGGCCGATCGCCCGGAGCATCGCGTTGAGCAACTGGCCCGCGCGGCCCACGAACGGCTCGCCCTGCCGGTCCTCCTCGGCCCCGGGGGCCTCCCCGACAATGAGCCATTGGGCTTCGAGGCTGCCGACGCCGAACACGGTCTGGGTGCGCGTCGTGCTCAAGGGACAGCGCATGCACGCCGCCACCGCGGCGCGCAGTTCCGGCCAGCCGAGATCAGCCACGCGTTCCGACGGAGGCGCACACGGCCCCGGCACAGGCGCGCTCGGCTCGAGGCGCGGCGCGCTCGCCGCCGGTCCGCGGCGCAGGGTCCAGGACTCGAGGCCGAGCGCCGCGAGATATTGGCCGCGCAGGGCCCGATTCATGCGGGCGTCGGCGCGCCGCGGGTGCGGCGACGAAACAGCTTGCGGTACAGCCACACGCTCGGCGCGGAAAGCGCATAGCCTCCGAAGATGAGCAGCAACGAGATCGGATGGAAGAGGAAAATGAACACAAACGCGAGCGGCACGAGCACGATCTGCGTGAAGCGCACGCGCGCACCGGCGCTCACGCCCTTGAAGCTGTAGAAGGCGAAGCGGCTGATCATGAGCGCGCCCGCGCACGCCGTGACCACGAACGCGACGATGAGGCCGGGAAGACCGACGTTCACTCGATCACTCGCAAGCCAGATCGACGCGGCGACGATGGCGGCCGCCGACGGGCTCGGCAGCCCTTCGAAGTAGTGCTTGTCCTGGACGGCTGAGCGCGAGTTGAAGCGCGCAAGCCGGAGCGCCGCGGCCGCGGCATAGAAGAAACACACCAGCCAGCCGATTCTGCGCCACAAGGGGCCGTACTCGGCGATGCGGGCGACACCCCATTGGTAGGTGACGATGGCCGGCGCGACGCCGAAAGAGACCATGTCGGACAGGCTGTCGTATTCTTTGCCGAACGCGCTTTCGGTATGCGTCCAACGGGCCACGCGGCCGTCGAGTCCGTCGAACACCATGGCGACGAACACGGCGACACCGGCGTAGTCGAACTTCCAGTCGATCGCAGCCACCACCGCATAGAAGCCGGCGAACAGAGCCCCGGTCGTCAGCAAGTTCGGTAGCCAGAACACCCCGCGCGGGCGCGATTGCGAATCCTCGAGGTCGGTCATGCGCCGCCATGATACCAGGGGGCCTCGTGTAAGATACGCGGCCATGCGCTTATCCCAGTACCCCATTGCCACGCTCAGAGACGTGCCCGCGGACGCCGAGGTGGTCAGTCACCGACTCATGCTGCGGGCCGGAATGATTCGCCGCCTGGCCGCCGGGCTGTACTCCTGGCTACCGATGGGGCTGCGCACGCTGAAAAAGGCGGAGCGCATCGTGCGCGAGGAGATGGACCGCGCGGGGGCGTTGGAGCTCGTCATGCCCACGGTGCAGCCCGCCGAGCTCTGGAAGGAGTCCGGCCGCTGGACCAAATACGGCCCTGAGCTTCTCAGATTCAAGGACCGCCACGAACGCGAGTTCGTGTATGGACCGACGCACGAGGAAGTCATCACCGACATCGCGCGCCGGGAGCTGCGCAGCTACAAGCAACTACCGGTGAATTTCTACCAGATCCAGTCGAAGTTTCGCGACGAGATCCGGCCCCGCTTTGGCGTCATGCGCGCGCGCGAATTCATCATGAAGGACGCCTACTCCTTTCACATCGACGAGCCGAGCCTCGCCCAGGGGTACCGCGCCATGTTCGATGCGTACACCCGTATTTTCACCCGCATGCGCTTGAAGTTCCGGGCGGCACAGGCCGACGGCGGCAGCATCGGCGGCGACGTCTCACAGGAGTTTCACGTGTTGGCCGACTCCGGAGAGGACGCCATCGCCTACTCCACCTCGGGCGACTATGCCTCGAATCTCGAGACGGCCACGACTTTGCAGCCCAGCAGTGCGCGCCCTGCTCCGTCTCAAGAGCTGCGCAAAGTCCCGACGCCGGGCGCGCGCACCATCGCCGATCTCAGTGCGTTTCTCGGCGTGCCCGCGCAGCAATGCCTGAAGACCCTGATGGTCGACGGGGATGACGGCGCCGTGATCGCGATGATCCTGCGCGGCGACCACGAGCTCAACGCCGTCAAGGCGCAAAGGCTCGCAGGCGTCGCGAATCCGTTGCGTATGGCGAGCGCGGAACGGGTACGCGAGGCGGCCGGCTGCGATCCCGGATCACTTGGCCCGGTGGGCTTTGGCGGCACGATCTACGTCGACCATGCCGCGGCGCAGCTGGCCGATTTCGTCTGCGGCGCCAACGAGAAGGACGTGCACCTGACCGGCGTGAACTGGGGACGCGATCTGCCCGAGCCGAAATCCGTGGACATCCGCAATGTCGTGCCGGGTGATCCGAGCCCGACCGGCAACGGCACGCTCGAGATCGCGCGCGGCATCGAGGTCGGCCACATATTCCAGCTCGGACAGCTCTACAGCCACGCCATGGAAGCGACCGTCCTCGACGAGCAGGGCAAAGCGGTCACCATGTTCATGGGCTGCTACGGCATCGGCGTCACCCGCGTCGTCGCCGCGGCCATCGAGCAAAATCATGATGCCAACGGCATCATCTGGCCCGAGCCGTTGGCTCCCTTCAACGTCATCGTGGTCCCGATCAACTATCAGAAATCCGAGCGCGTGCGCCGCGCCGCCGACCAACTGTACGAGGATCTCGGCGCCGCCGGCATCGACGTGCTGCTCGACGATCGCGACGCGCGACCCGGCGTGAAATTCGCCGACGCGGAGCTCATCGGGATCCCGCACCGGTTGGTGGTCGGCGATCGCGCGCTCGAGACCGGTAAGCTCGAATACCGGCATCGCCGCGACAGCGAGTCGACGGAAATCCCGGCCGCGGATGTCATTGCCTACATCGAGGGGAAGGTACGCGGCTGAAAGGCCGCGGCGCGCAGCTTGTCCCGCCCAATCCCAGCGTGCACCGTGCTGTGTCTGCTCGCGCTCGGCCTCGCCGCTCCGCGGAGCTCGCGCGCCGACGAGCAGCGCGAGCCTGAGCTGAAAGAGCTTCTGCAGAAGATCGTCGCCAGCCGGGACTGCTTCAGCGACATGTACGAATCGGAGGTCTGGCACAAGGCGATGGAGCCGAAGCTCGCACCCTATGTGGCCTCGTACGAGCAGCGGATCGAGATCCTCGATCACGTGTACTGCGAGGCCAAACGCGATCCCTCGCTCGCGCTGCCGCCGGACCTCGTGCTCGCGTTGATCGATGTCGAAAGCCGCTTCGATAACTGGGCGGTGTCCCCCGTCGGCGCGGTGGGGCTCATGCAGGTGATGCCCTTCTGGCCGCGGCAGCTCGGGGTACAGAATCAGCTGGTGCGCATCGCGCCCAATATCCGCATGGGCTGCGAGATTCTCCGCTTTTACCTCCGTGCCGAGCACATGAACTGGGCGCGGGCGCTCGCCCGCTACAACGGCAGCGCGGGACGCAACACCTATCCCGCCCTGGTGATACAGCGCTGGCAACGGTTCTGGCGCTTCTAGAGGACCTCGAAGCCCTCGCTCGCGGGGGCATCCTCCTCGAACGTGAATTCCATTTCCTGGACCGTCGCCACGCGTGCGCTCGTCGGGCCGCGGTGCAGCCACTGGTGCAGTTGCTCGACCGCAGCGCTCGCACCGCGCACGGCAACTTCGACGGAGCCGTCAGCTAAGTTGCGTGCGTAGCCCGACAGGGCGAGGCGTTCGGCTTCGAGGCGCGTGCTGTGTCGAAAGAACACACCCTGAACCTTCCCAGTCACACGGAAACGGCGCCTGGCCTCGCTCACAACGCTCTCGAAGCCGCTATTTCGGTGGCGTCGCCGAAGTGCCGGGAGGGCCGTCGCCACGGGAGGCAATCGCGAGCGCCTCGGTGGCGTGCCGCTTGGCCTCCTGCGCCGCGAGGCGCGCCCGCACGTATTCTCTCGCCTCGAGATGCGATTCGGCGCGGCCGATCGCCGCCTCCGCGGCATACAAATCCGGCGAGCTCGAGGGTGTAAGTCCGGCCGTGGTGGCCGCCGCGATTGCCTGGCGCGCATCGCTCAATTCTTGCACGGGGGGTCCGCTGGAGCAGCCGGTCAGACACAGAACACCGATGACGACGGCAAAAATTCGCAACATATCTAAACTGACACTAGCAACAGCGCGCAGGGCCGTCAAACAACGGCCCACTAGACAATATCCAGATGGGCGCAAATAATCCGTTGCGCCGACGCTGCATCCACCCGCGCACGGTGCAATTTCCTACGGTACTTGCTCATGCTTGAAATCCTGGTCTTGTATTATTCCCGCCAAGGCAGCACCGCTGCGCTGGCCCGGCAAGTGTGCCGGGGTGTCGAGACTGTGGCGGATGTGCAAGCCCGGCTGCGCACGGTGGCCACCATCGGCTCGACCGGGGCGCTGGCAAGTGTCCCCGATGAAGGGCCCCCTTACGCCACGCACGAAGATCTCATCGAGTGCGACGGGCTCATTCTCGGCAGCCCGACCCGCTTCGGGAACATGGCAGCGCCCCTCAAGCACTTTCTCGACGGCACCAGCGCCCTGTGGCTCAGCGGTGCGCTCGCCGATAAGCCCGCGGCCGTCTTCACCTCGACCCAGACCCTGCATGGGGGCCAGGAGGCGACGCTGATTTCCATGATGCTTCCCTTGCTCCATCACGGCATGTACCTGGTCGGCTTGCCCTATACGGAGGGCGCGCTCACATCGACGCAGAGCGGCGGTACGCCTTACGGTGCGAGCCACGTGGCCGGTCTCAGCGGCCACGGCACGCTGTCCGCGCATGAGGCCGAGCTCGCCCGTGCCCTCGGCGCCCGCGTAGCCCAGCTCGCCGCCCGGCTCAAGCGCGAGCCGTGAGCGCCGCGCGCAACGCACGGCTGGCGACGATCTGGCTCTGGGTCGCCGTAGCCGCGAGCTTGCTGTGCTGGAAGTTCGCCGGCTATTCCTGGCCGCTGTGCGCAATCGCCGTGTTCGCGCTGCTCGCGCCGCTCCGCGGGCTCATCCGCGGCGAGCGCTACACCTATGCCTGGGCGACGCTGTTCGCGATTCCCTATTTGATTTTCGTCATCACCGAGATTCTGGCGAACCCCGCTGCGCGGTGGGTGGGCGCGCTGAGCCTGTTTCTGACCTTCGCGTGGTTCTGCGCTATGGTTTTGTATCTGCGTGCCTCTCGAGGGCTTCGCGAATGAAGGGAATGGTGAGGCGGCGTTGCGCGGCGAGCGACGCCTCGTCCAACTCGTCGAGGATGTCGAAAAGCGAGCGCAGATCGCGCGGCATGCGCTTCATCAGATAGTCGAGCGTCTCGGTAGGGAGCTTCAGGCCGCGCTGCGCGGCGCGCAACTCGAGCGCGCGCGCGCGACCCGCTTCGTCGAGCTCTCTCACGTGATACACGACGCAAGCCGCCGCGCGCGAGCGCCAGTCATTGAGCCGCCAGTCGATGGCGCGGGGTGCCGCACGTGCCGAGAACACGAGCCGCGAGCGCGACTCCTGAGCCTCGTTGAACAGGCGAAACAGCGCTTGCTCCCAGTTGAGATTTCCCGCCACGGCATCGACGTCATCCACACACACCACCCCGCAGTCTGCGAAGCCGCGCAGTGCCTCGGGAGGCAGCGCCGCGCCCGTAGCAATCGAGGCCAGGGGAATGTAGGCCGCGGGTCCTTCGGTAGCTGCGCACCGGGCTTGCAGCAAATGGCTCTTGCCGCAACCCGCGCTTCCCCAAACCCAAATCGGATCAGCGCCGGGTCCCTGCAGGGCGGCGAGCACTTCCTCGTTCGGCCCGGGGTAGAAATTTGCGAACAGGGCATTGGCGCGCAGCGTCACGCCGAGTGCGAGCTGCTTCATGTGAGCTCGTGCTCGGGGATACGCCGGGATCTTGATTCCTCGAGGGCCGCCTTGCCATAGCGCAGCACGTAATCGATACCGCTCACCGCAGTGGTGAGGAACGTGAGCGCGCCGAGCGTCACGATGGCCCAAGCATCGGGCTGCGAGAATTGCTGGCGCGCGATGACGCAAAGAATGAACAGCGCCTGACAGAGCGTGTTGAGCTTGCTGAGGTTGCTCGGCCGTGCCTCGACTGGCCCGAGCCACAACCGATAGGCGATCGCGCCGCTGACGATGATCAGATCACGCGCCACCGCCGTGGCCATGAGCCACAGCGGCACGAGATGCATGATGGCGAGCACCACGAAGGACGTGGCGAGGAGCAGCTTGTCCGCAGCCGGATCGAGCACGCCGCCGAGAGCGCTCTGCCAACCGAATCGCTTGGCGATGAAGCCGTCGAGAAGGTCCGATACGGCGGCGAGGAAAAACAACCCGAGCGCGATGAGCAGCTCGTGATGTAGCAGCGCTACCGCGGTCGGCGCGATGAGTAGGATCCTCAGAGCCGTGATGAGGTTCGGAATCTGGCGAAGCACGGTGGTCAGTGCTGTAGCTGGAAGCGTTGCATCCCGTTCTCGCCGGCGGCGGCCGGTTGCAGACGTCCGTTGAGCGCGAGCGCGTGCGCCAAGGATTCGACGCCGCCGCGCGCGGTCAAGCGAAAGCGCACGGCGTTGCCGCTCAAGGAATCGACGCCCACGTGGGAGACGAAGGCGAGCGACTCGAGGTAGGCCTGCACCGAAGCGTAATCTTTGAGGTCGTTGATTCCGGTCACCTCGATATCGAGGGGCGCGAGTGTGCCGGTGACCGCATAGAGTCCCGCATAGGTGTCGGCTGCGCGATTCACGGCTTCCGTCGAAGGCCCGGTGAACTCACTGCTGTGATCCTGATACAGATAAGTCCAGCGCATGGCACTGCCATCGGCCGGATTGGCCGCGCGCCCGATCAGCGTGCCGTCGCCGCCGGAGCGATGTCCGAGGTCGGCGAGCGTCGCGGGTGTGGCCGCCGCCACGGTGGCAAAATCCAGGTGATTTCGCGACAGGTCGGCGGCACTGGGCCAGAGCAGGGGGATGCCGCGCTGCGCCGCAGCCGCACTCAGTTCGGCTTTGATCGGATAGGTGGTGTCGTCCGCGGTGATCACCGTGCCCCCTTGCGCGGTCTGCACGGCGAGCCACACGAACGTCGTAGGACGCTCGCGCCCCCACAAGGGTTGATTGTTCTGGGTAAGCCAGCGGTCGAGCGCGGCACCGTCGAAGGCCACCCAGAGCTGATTTTCGGCTGCCGGGCGATATTGCTGCACATAGCGGCGGGCGCTCGCGATGAGCGGAGCGAGCGCGGGATCCTGATCCACTCCACGCTGGCCGGTCACTTTGACCAGCACGGTCCGCAGCGCCGCCTCGAAGGCAGCTTCCTGCCCGGCCTCGGAGCGCTCGGTCAGCGGGGCCGTCGCCTGATAGAGCTCGACGCGCGTCAGCGCCGCGCTCACATCGGCCAAGCAGAGCGCTGCGATGCCCACGCAGACACACAGCCAGAGCCGCAATCCAAGCCCACGGACGAGGGAATTTCTTACCATGATGTAATCGCGTAAGTCCTTAAGTTCTCTGATGTAAAATACCACAGCTGGCCGGGTTGCCGGATTGGCCCGTAGTTACTCGAGGATCCGCATGACTGATCGAGCACCCGTCACTTACCGCGCAGCCGGCGTCAATATCGATGCAGGCGAAGAGCTGGTCGAGCGTATCAAGCCCCATGTGCGCCGCTCGATGCGTCGCGAGGTCCTCGGCGGAATCGGCGGATTCGGGGCGCTCGTGGAGATACCTCTGGACCGCTACCGCAAGCCCGTGCTGGTCTCGGGCACGGATGGTGTCGGTACGAAGCTGCGCCTCGCCATCGATACCGCCCGCCATGACACCGTGGGCATCGACCTGGTGGCCATGTGCGTCAACGACGTCGTGGTGCAAGGAGCCGAGCCCTTGTTCTTTCTGGATTATTTTGCGACCGGGGCGCTGGATGTCGCCGTCGGGGAGCGTGTGATCGCCGGCATCGTCGAGGGTTGCGTGCAGGCCGGATGCGCGCTGGTCGGAGGCGAAACCGCCGAAATGCCCGGCATGTACCACGGCAAGGATTACGACCTCGCGGGCTTCAGCGTGGGGATCGTGGAAAAGGATCGCATTATCGACGGCTCAAAAACTGCCGCCGGCGACGTGGTGCTGGGACTCCCCTCCTCCGGCCCGCACTCAAACGGGTTTTCGCTCATTCGCAAGATCCTCGAGGTAAGCGGCGCGGATCCCGCGACGCCCGTCGAGGGCGCCCCTCTCATCGATCGGTTGATGGCCCCGACCCGGATCTACGTCAAGCCGCTCCTGCGCCTGCTCGAACAGGTTCCCGTGCATGGATTGGCGCATATCACCGGAGGCGGCCTGGTCGACAACATCCCGCGCGTGTTGCCCGAGGGGCTCGAGGCCGTGCTTGAGCGCAGCGCCTGGGCCCGCGGTCCAGTGTTCGATTGGCTGCAGCGCGCCGGCCGGGTCGAGGATGGGGAAATGTACCGGGTGTTCAATTGCGGCATCGGCATGACCGTCCACGTTCCCGCGGCGGACGCACAGCGGGCCATCGGGATCCTGAGGGAAGCCGGCCAGAGCGCGCAGGTGATCGGCGAGATACGCGCCGGAACGCGTGGTGTAGTCATCGCGTGACGAGCCGCCGGCCCGAACCGATCGTCGTACTGATCTCGGGCCGAGGCAGCAATATGCGCGCGCTGGAGGAGCGCAGCCGCGACCCGGCGATGGGCTTTAAGCTCGCTGCCGTGCTCGCCGACCAGCCCGACGCCGCCGGGCTGGCAATCGCCCGCGATCTCGGGGTGCCCGCGCAGGTCGTCGCCGCAGAGCCATCGATGACCCGCGCCCGCTATGACGAGCAGCTCGCCGCCGTCATCGAGCCTTATGCCCCGTCGCTGATCGTGCTGGCCGGGTTCATGCGCATTCTCTCGCGTGAGTTCGTCGCCCGTTACGAAGGGCGAATTCTCAATATTCACCCCTCGTTGCTGCCCAAGTACCCGGGGTTGCATACTCATCGACGGGCGCTCGAAGGGCGCGAGACGGAGCACGGCGCCACCGTCCATTTCGTGACGGCAGAACTCGATGCGGGCCCCGCGGTGATTCAGGGGCGGGTGCGTGTCGAGCCCGAGGAGGATGCGCAGAGCCTGGCGGCGCGCGTGCAGGTGCTCGAGCACCGCATTTACCCCATGGCCGTCCGCTGGTATTGCGCCGGCAGGCTGCGCTATGCCGAGGGCCACGCGTGGCTCGATGGCGAGAAGCTTGCGGGTCCCATCTTTTACAGCGGCGCCGAGGATCGATAAATGCGAATACTCACCATGGGCACGGGATGTCTCGCGGCGATGCTCCTGGTTCCGGCGCTCGCCGCGGATGGGCAGTCGCAGCGCCCGAGCGCCGACCCTGCTGCGGGCGATTCGGACATCCGGCCGTTCTCGTCCCATTACGTCGCGGAGTGGAAGGATATCTCGGTGGGCGTGAGCGATCTCGAGCTCAGGCTGGACACGGAACCGGGGCACTACGTCTACAAATGGACGACCAGCGCGCGGGGAATTTTCCGCCTGGTGTACTCCGATGACCTCGTCCAGGAGAGCTGGCTCGCCATCGTGGGTGACCATGTGAGGCCCGACCGATATCGCGGTCGACAAGGGTCCGCCTCCGTCAACTTCGATTTCGATTGGAACGCGGGGCACGCCACCGGCACCTCCGAGGGCAAGCCGGTCGATCTCACCCTGGAGCCGGACACCCAGGATCTCAACTCCATCCAGATCCAGGTCATGCTCGACTTGAAGAATGACAATTTGCCGCCCACGTTCCATGTCATCGACAAGGATCAGATCAAGGGATTTCTGTACGCGCGGGAGGGCAGTGCGCAGCTCAAGACCGCTATCGGAACTTTCGACACCGTCATCGTCACCAGCCGCCACACGGCCAACGACCGGCGTGTCCTGCGCATGTGGTTCGCGCGCGATCTCGGCTGGGTTCCGGTGCAGGCCGAGCGCACCAACGGCGGCAAGCTCGAGTTCGCGATGCGCATCAGGAGCCTGACACGCGAAGGGGAGCGGCTGAGCGCGCCGCCGTGACGGCACGCGCTGCACATCAAACCGCGCGCCTCAGGCTTTCGGCAAGGTGACGCCGCGCTGCCCTTGGTATTTTCCGCCGCGATCGCGGTAGGACGTCTCGCAGATTTCATCCGACTCGAAGAACAACATTTGCGCGACGCCTTCGTGGGCGTAGATTTTCGCGGGGAGCGGCGTGGTGTTGGAGAACTCGAGGGTGACGTGGCCTTCCCACTCGGGTTCTAAAGGCGTTACATTTACGATTATCCCGCAACGCGCATAAGTCGAATTGTGAACGATGAAATCGTTCGCAACGAAATTATGCAGTGTTGGTACGGTGATGTCGAACACTTCCTCGATCCCCGCAGGTTCGATTTGCTCGACCACATCCCATACGGGGCCATCGACGAGCGGACTCACATACGGATCACCGGTCATGAGAGCAACGCGTGCCGCGGCAGACACCGGCATGGATTGATTCGGCTGGGTGCGAATGTCGAGCGCGCTCAAGCCAAGCCCGCCGACTCGCGCCGCAGTGACGGCGACGGCCCAGGCTTCGCGTGGCAGCGTGTCGAAATTACTCTTCCGCTTCGGTTGCGCGGCGATCATCGGAAGCACGATCTCATCGAGCGCGCGCTGCTTCACCGAGCCGGGAGAGAAACCGATTCTCTGCGCAAAACGCAGGATTTGATCCTTGTCCGTGATCTGTATCTTGTGCGCCTGAGTCCCGATGGCCGTGGTCCTTTCGCGGATCAGCGAGAAGACTCCGAATCGCAGCAGAAGATGGTGCACGTCCTCGATGAGACGGCGCGAATTCGAGTAGTACTCGAGGAACACGCCCGCTTTGGAATGATAAATACTGCCGTCGCCGCTGAAGAGTGCCTGAAGAAACAGGCGAACCGAGGGCTCGGGCGCCGTGAAAACGATCTGCGGCACGAACTTGTCGGCGGCGCCGACATTGAGCCCGAGATTTCGCAGCCACTCGTGCGCGCGATTTCGCTCCGCGATTCCCCCTCTTCCCTTTCGATTGACCAGTCGACACCCGTAGTGACCATTGTAAGTGATTTCTCCCAGGGCTGAGGCGGCCATCGTGGATTCGAGCAGAGCGACCATGGTCGGATCCGCCGTCGTGTAACTCGGGCTGTGGCCGGGCGTATTGCACTGACTCTCTGAGATCATCAAGCCAAGGAGCGTCGCCTCCCAGTCAGGGATGGGGCTCTTTCCGAACACAGGAATTTCCCGGGCAACTGCAATACGGTCGCCGATCCGTAAATCGCTGAGCGCCACCCACCGTTTGAGCATGCGAAACGGATGATTCGCCGTCGCTCGAATGCGTAACCCCGTCCGGGTGCGCAACTCGAAGATCTCTCGCTTGCCCTGCGGAATGAAGTCCGACACCTTCGCCGGTTTCAAACGCCAGCCGTCCCACGCCAGGGTACGTTTGCCCCAGCGCATCTCCGTGATCGGCATATAGGCGCCGGTATCGGCGTCGACCACGCGCGTGTCGCCCGTAACGCATTTGCCCAAGCAAACCGTCAAAACCGATCGCGGAATCCTGAAGTACTCAACCGTGCTCGCGAGAGCAAAGGAATTCGGCGGAATGATGCAGACCGGCCCTTTGAAATCGACGAACGACTTTTCGTCGAAGCTCTTCGGATCGACGATCGTGGAGTTGATGTTGGTGAAGATCTTGAATTCGTCCGCGCAGCGCACGTCGTAGCCGTAGCTCGACGTGCCGTACGAGATGATCTTGTGGCCGTCCGCCACACGCACCTGCTCCGGGGAGAAAGGATCGATCATGCGGTGTTCGGCGGCCATGCGCCGGATCCAGCGGTCCGCTTTGATGCTCACGTCGCTTCGACCGTGATCTTGGGAAACACCGAGCTATAGTCCTTGTTCAGGGTGGCCAGCCGCGCGGCCGCGCGGCGCGCCATTTTAAAATAAGCCTGCGCGCGCGCGCTCTGCGGATCGGCGACGACGGTCGGGGATCCGCCGTCGGCCTCTTCGCGAATGCGGATGTCGAGCGGCAGTTCGCCGAGGAACTGCACACCGTACTGCGCGGCCATGCGCGCTCCGCCGCCGCTGCCGAAGATATGCTCGGCATGGCCGCAATTACTGCACACATGCACGCTCATGTTCTCGACGACTCCGAGCACGCGCACCTCCACCTTCTCGAACATCTTGAGTCCCTTGCGTGCGTCCAGGAGCGCGATGTCCTGGGGCGTGGTGACGATGACCGCGCCGCTCACCGGCACCCGCTGGGCGAGTGTCAACTGGATGTCGCCGGTACCGGGCGGCATGTCCACCACCAGGTAATCGAGCGCTCCCCAGTTTGTTTCACCGAGGAGTTGGGTCAACGCCTGCGTCACCATAGGCCCGCGCCAGGCCATGGGTTGCTCGGCGTCGATCATGAATCCGATGGACATCACCTCGATCCCGTGGGCGCGCAACGGATTGATGTGCTTGCCGTCCGGAGTTTCGGGCTTGCGGCCGGCCACACCCATCATGAGCGGCTGGCTGGGACCGTAAATGTCCGCATCCAGGAGCCCGACCCGGGCCCCCTGCGCCGCCCAGGCGAGCGCCAGATTGGCCGCGACGGTCGACTTACCGACCCCGCCCTTCCCCGACGCCACGGCAATGACGTTCTTGACGCGGTCCATGGGTTTGAGTGTGCGTTGCACGGCGTGCGCCGTGATCTGCGCCTCGAGCACGAGCTCGATGTGCGCGCCGTCCAATAGCGGCGCCAGGTGTGCTTCCAGGGCGGGTTTCAGCTCCGCGGCATAGTCGGCGCACGGGAAACCGAATTTGAGCGTGACGTGGATCGCGTTGCGTTGCAAAGCGACGGCCGAGATGGCCTTGGCCTCAGCCAGTGTCTGGCCGAGATAGGGATCTGTATACGCGCCGAGCCGCTCGCGGAGCGGCGCTATGTCGTCGGAAGGGGTCATTTAGCCATTCTATCGCAGCCGGACCCGACCGTGCGGTATGGCATAATTCCCTAAATTGAGAATCAAGGCCCGGTCGGGGCCGTGGATACGGTGAGAATAGGCGGATCGAGGGAGCGTAATTAAGGCCGGATGTCTGTGTTCGCCAACTATCGTGCCGATCGGCTGATTGCTGAGATCAGGTCAACCGGCAATCCAAGCTCGCCACAGGCCCAGAAGGCCTTCCAGAAGCTGCTCGCGCTCGGCTCGAGCGCCATCGACCCCATCGTCGATGCGCTGAGCAACGCGGAGAAGCGCGAGACGATTGCCTATGTCGAGATCCTGGCGAAGCTGATCGACGGCCGGACCCTGCCGCAGGTGCTCCGCGCCATGGCGGAGGCCAACGGGCGCGCGACCTCCGGCATCGCCTGGGCGTTATCCTCCAGTCAGCGCTACCCGGCGAGCGCCCTCCTCGATGCCTTGAGCAAGGAGGGCATGCCCAAACCTGCAATTCTCGACGTCATCACCGCACAGAAGGCCCGCTATTCCGTGCGTGATCTGCTGAACGCCGCCTACGCGCAGGAGCCCACCGAGCGCGCGGCCCTTTTCAAGATCATCGCTGAAGTCGCCGACGAGTCCTCGGTCGACGACCTCGTGTCGCGCATCGAGGGCAAAGACCCCGTGGCACGGCTGCACATCATCCAGGTCCTCGGGCGCTTCAACACCCCCGCCGTGCAGCAGGCGGTGCAGAAACAGCTCAAGGACAACAACAAGCTGGTGCGCTCCGCTGCCCTTACCGCCCTCGCGCGCATGGACGGACCGTTCGACATGCCGCTCATCACCGGGATGCTGCGCGACGCCGAGATCGAAGTGCAGAACAAGGCCGTGGACGTGGTGGTCAAGGCCAATCATCCCGACACCGTCAAGTTCCTGGTCGATGTCCTCAAGGACGAAAACGAATACGCACGGCGCGCCGCGGTGGAAGTGTTGAACGTCATTGGCAGCCCCAAGGACGTGAAGTACCTGCTCGAAGTGATTGCGGACAGCGATTGGTGGGTGCGTACGCGGGCAGCCGATGCACTCGGAAAAATCGGCGGACCCAAGGTGGTGGACGCCGTCCTCACCCTCATCAAAGACGAGAATCAGGACATCCGCCGGGCGGCCATCGAGATCCTGAATCAGACCAAGGACGAGCGCGCGATCTCCCAGCTGATCGAGGCTACCAAGGACAAAGATTGGTGGGTGAGCGAACGTGCCGTCGACGCGCTTGCGGAGATCGGCAGCGTCAAGGCGATGCCTCGGTTCGTCGAGATGTTGCAGGGCGAGCCCAAATCGCTGCCCACGGTGGTGCGGGCCATCGCGAAAGTCGGCGACCCGAAGAGCATCGAGCACTTGATCCCGATGCTGCAGCGACCTGAAAACGAGGTCAAGCTCGAAGCCATCGCGGCCATTGCGAGGCTGGTCGATGAACGGCGCGCGGATACCATCCGCATGCGGTTGCAGGCGCTCTCGACGGGCGGGGACGGCACCATCACCCAAGCCGTCGCGCGCGCCATGACGGAGATGGATAATCGTTTCTCGACGGGGAATATCGCCGCCAATCAACGCGCCGCGCAGGGCCAAGAGCCGTCAAAGACGCTGCTGGTCGACAACCAGGAGATCGCCGCGGTCATCCGGGAAACCGAAGCCGCCCAGGCCGCAAACGCCAAACTCGACATCACCACGTTGAAGCCCGGCGACATCATCGAGGGCCGCTACAAGTTCATCGAAAAAATCGGCAAAGGCGCGTTCGGCACGGTGCTCCTCATGGAGGACACCGTCGTCGAGGAGCGCCTCATTCTCAAGTTCCTGAACGCGAACGTCTCCTCCGACGAGGAGATGATGAAGCGTTTCGTGCACGAGTTGCGCTATAGCCGCAAAATCACGCACAAGAACGTCATCCGCATTTATGACTTCTTGTACATCCGCGGCAACTACGCCATCTCGATGGAATACTTCCCCTCGCACACCCTCGGCGGGGAAATCATCAACGAGAAACCCGTCGAGCTGAAGCGCGCGGTGAAATTCGGTATCGACATCGCGACCGGCATGCAGGTCGCGCATCAGGCCGGCATCGTGCACCGCGATTTGAAGCCCGCCAACGTGCTGATCGACAATGACAGCCTGCTGAAGATCGTGGACTTCGGCGTGGCCGCCGCGCAGACCCAGGCCGATACGCAGCTCACCAAGACGGGTTACGTGATCGGATCGCCGAAATACATGGCACCCGAGCAGATCCTCGGCAAGAAAGTGGATGAGCGCGCGGACATCTACAGTCTGGGCGTCATCCTGTACGAGCTCTTCACGGGCGTGCCGCCCTACTCGCGCGGCGATCACATGTCCGTCATGTACCAGCACGTGCAGGGCAAGGCGCGCCCGCCCATCGAGATCAACAAGGCTTTACCCGTGGAGCTCAACAACTTGGTATTGAAGTGCATGTCGCTCGACAAGGGTAAGCGCGCACAGTCCATGGACGAGCTGCGGATCTCCCTGGAGAAGTTCCTCTAGCTCTCTCTGTCCGCCTGTCGGTCAAACCGGCCTAGACGCAGCTCACGGTTATGGGTTTTGGCGGCGCTTTGTAGCGCCAATTACTCGAAAATCCAATCGCTTATCGGTAGTCTGCCGCGTTATGGCAAGAATCGACGCGTTCCTCAAGCTGGCTGTGGCACAGGGCTGCTCCGATCTGCACCTGGCAGTCGGCGTCCCTCCGATGCTGCGCATGTTCGGCGATCTGGTACCGATCAAGTTCCGCGATCTCGGCGACACCGAGCTCGAGAGCTATGTCACGGAGGTTCTGAATCCGTCCCAGATCAAGGTGCTACGCGAGGGGAATGACCTCGATTTCTCCTATGTATCGGCGGACGGCGCGCGCTTTCGCGTCAACGTGTTCCGCAAGGAGACGGGTATCGGCGCCGCGTTTCGTGCGATTCCGACGACTATGCCGAGCATCGATCAGCTGGGACTCCCGCCGATCGTGCGCAAGCTCTGCGATTATCACCAGGGGATGATCCTGGTCACCGGCTCGACCGGCACCGGCAAGACCACCACGCTCGCATCGATGATCGATTATCTGAATTCGACCCGTCCGGTGAATATCATCAGCCTCGAGGATCCGATCGAGTTCGTCCATCGCAGCAAGTCCGCGCAAGTGATCCAGCGTGAGCTCGGCACCCACTTGCCGACCTTCGCCGAGGGGGTTCGCGCCGCGATGCGCGAGGACCCCGACGTCATTCTCGTCGGCGAAATGCGCGATGCGGAAACCATCTCGATGGCGATGACCGCCGCCGAGACCGGGCATCTGGTGCTCGGCACGCTGCACACCACGAGCGCGACGAAGACCATCGACCGCATCGTTGACGCGCTACCCACCGAGGAGCGCGAGCAGACCAAGAGCTTTCTCGCCTCGAGCCTTCTCGCCGTGATCACTCAAGTCCTGGTGAAGACGCCCGATCAACGCGGCCGCCGCGCGGTCTGCGAGGTCATGGTCGTCACCAAGGCCATCGGCAAACTGATCATGACCGATCAGGGTCACCAGATCCCGAGCCAGCTGCAGATGGGCAAAGAATACGGAATGCAGCTCATGGATATGGCGCTGCTCGCGGCCATCCAGGCCAAGGAGGTCGATCCCGAGCAAGCCTACGGTTACGCCGTCGACAAGCGGCAATTCCAACGGTATGTGACCGACGCGAGCTCGGCCATGCCAATAGAATCCACCGGTTCCTGAGTCCTCCATGGCTGCCATCGATCCGTATCTCAATCAGGTCATCGAACGCGACGGGTCGGATCTGCATTTCCTCGCCGGCGACCCGGCGCGGGTGCGCCAGTACGGCGAGCTCAAGCCCCTCTCCAACGAACCGCTCAGCGCCGAGAAGGTGAAGGCGGCGCTCTACGAGATCATGCCCAAGCTCGCCCTCGAGCGTTTCGAGGCGAAGGACGGCACCGACTTCGCCTACAGCATGCCGGGCGTGGCGCGCTTCCGGGTCAACGTCATGCGGCAGCTGAATGGGATGGGCGGCGTGTTTCGCGTCATCCCCTCCAAGGCTCGCACCGCGGATGAGCTCAAGCTACCCGACGCGGTTCGTAATCTCTGCAAGGTGAACAGCGGACTGATCCTGGTCACCGGCAAGACGGGCTCGGGCAAGTCCACGACGCTCGCGGCAATGATCGATGACATCAACACGCGCGAGAAGGGCCATATTCTCACCATCGAGGATCCCATCGAATTCGTGCACGCGCGCAAGAACTGCCTCATCAGCCAGCGCGAGATCGGAGTCCATTCGCCTTCCTTCTCGAGCGCCTTGCTGTCGGCGTTGCGCGAGGATCCGGACGTGATTCTGGTCGGCGAGTTGCGCGATCTGGAGACCATGAGCATCGCGGTCACCGCCGCCGAAACGGGAATTCTCGTGATGGGCACGCTGCACACGAACGGCGCCGCCGCCACGGTGGACCGTCTCGTCAATGCATTTCCGGCCGACAAGCAGCCTCACGTGCGCACCATGCTCTCCACCAGCCTTCGCGGTGTGGTGTCGCAGCAGCTCATCCCGAAGGCCGACAAGAAGGGCCGCGTCGCCGCGCTCGAGATCCTCATCAACACACCGGCCATCGCCAACCTCATCCGCCAGGGCAAGATGGATCAGCTGGAAAACGGCATGCAAACCGGCAGCGCCTCGGGCATGCGCCTGATGGATGCGGCCATTCAAACGCTGCTCGATCAACGGCTCATCACCGGTGCCGACGCTTACAAGAAATCGATCAACAAGAGCCGATTCGAGCAATATCGCGAGGCGAGCTAGCGCACGCGCCGACAGCGGCGCGTCTTACCGGCGTGAATCACCAGCGCGAGAGCTGTAAACTGTCGCGATGGCCCGCAAACTCTTCGTCACGACCGCTCTTCCCTACGCCAATGGGCCCTTCCACATCGGCCACATCATGGAGTACATCCAGGCCGATATCTGGGTGCGTTTTCAGCGCATGCAGGGACACGAGGTCCTGTTCGTCGGCGCGGACGATGCACATGGCGCGCCGATCATGCTCAAGGCGCAAGAGGAGGGAATCAGCCCGCAGGCACTCGTTGCGCGGATCGCGGCAGGCCGCCCCCAATACCTGCTCGGCTTTCACCTCGGCTTCGATCACTGGTACTCGACGGATTCACCGGAGAACACCGAGCTTTCGCAGGATATCTATCAAAAACTGAAGAAGGCCGGTCTCATCTACGTCAAACCGGTCGAGCAGTTCTACGATCCCGTGAAAGGCATGTTCCTGGCGGATCGCTACATCAAGGGCGAATGCCCCAATTGCCATGCCAAGGACCAATACGCCGATGCTTGCGAGGTGTGCAGCATCGTCAATTCGCCCAGCGATCTCATCAATCCTTATTCGACGCTATCCGGCGCGAAGCCGGTGCTGAAGACCTCCGACCATTTTTTCTTCAAGCTCTCCGATCCCAAATGCGTCGAGTTCCTGGCGGCATGGCTCGAGACGCCGGAGCGGCTGCAATCGCAGGTGGTGAACAAGGCGCGCGAGTGGCTGACGGGCAAGGGTGACGAAGTGCTCGGGGACTGGGATATCTCGCGCGATGCGCCCTACTTCGGCATTCCCATTCCGGATGCGCCCGGAAAATATTTCTACGTTTGGCTGGACGCACCCGTCGGCTATCTCGCCTCGCTGAAGAACTACTTCGATACCGGCGGTGCGCGTGCCCGCGGCGAGATGCACACGTTCGAGCAGTTCCTGACCGCGCCGGACACCGAGCAGATTCATTTCATCGGCAAGGACATCATCTACTTCCACACGCTTTTCTGGCCGGCGATGCTCAAATTCGCGGGCGCTCCCTATAGAACGCCGAGCCATGTCTATGTGCACGGCTTTATCACCGTATCGGGCGAGAAGATGTCGAAGTCCCGCGGGACCGGCATCAGCCCCCTGCGTTATCTCGAGCTCGGGATGAACGCCGAATGGCTGCGCTACTACATCGCGGCGAAGTTGAACGGCGACGTCGAGGATATCGACTTCAATCCCGACGATTTCGTGGCGCGCGTGAACAGCGATCTCATCGGCAAGTACGTCAATATCGCGAGCCGTTGCGCAGGATTTATTTCCAAACGCTTTGCCGGGAAGCTCTCTCGACCTCACCACGCTGCAGAAACTCTTCTGAAAAAGCTGCAAAGCACTGAGCAGTCCTGGGCGCCCATCGGCCGGCTCTACGCGAATCGCGAGTACGGCAAGGCACTGCGCGAAATTTCCAATCTGCTCGATCAGATCAATCAGTACATCGACGAGCACAAGCCCTGGGAGCTGGCGAAGCTCCCGGCAAACGACGCGAAGCTGCACGAAGTGTGCTCGACCGCTCTCGCCATGTTCTGGTACACGTCGATCTTGTTGAGTCCCGTCCTACCGGCAACGGCGGTCAAGGTGCGCGAGTTCCTCAATCTCTCGCCGGAACAGATGAAATGGGGGCAAGACGCATTTTTCCCGGCCGGCCACGTCGTCAATCCGTACTCGCACCTCATGACTCGCGTCGACCCAAAACAGCTCGATGCACTGTTCGATGCCGGCAAGGGCGCCGCATCCGTCGTAACCCCCGCATCCGCCGCACCCGCCGCGCCCACGCCGACTGCCACCGCCGGCGCGCCGCCCATCGCGGCGGCGGCCACCGCTCCCGCCGCCCCAATTTCCATCGACGAATTCCTGCGCGTCGATCTGCGGGTGGCGAAGGTGCTCGATGCGCAGCTGATCACCGGGGCCGACAAGCTGCTGAAGTTGCATCTCGACGTGGGCGAGCTCGGTGAGCGGCAGATCTTTGCGGGCATTCGTTCCGCCTACGATCCAGCATCGCTCGTGGGCCGTCTCATCGTCGTGGTCGCAAATCTCGAGCCGCGCAAAATGCGCTTCGGAACCTCGGAAGGCATGATGCTCGCGGCCGGCCCGGGCGGTGCAGACATTTTCGTATTGTCGCCTGACACGGGCGCGGCGCCCGGCATGCGCGTGAAATGAACGCCATGACAAGCGTCGCGGAGCGCATCGATGCGTTGTTGCCGCAGACGCAGTGCACGCGTTGCGGCTACACCGGCTGCAAACCCTATGCCGCCGCCATCGCGGCCGGCGAAGCGCCGATCAATCAGTGTCCTCCCGGAGGCCGTGCCACGATCGAGGCGCTGGCGCAATTTCTCGGACGCGAACCTCTTCCGCTGAACCCGGCCAACGGCGTCGAATCGCCGCCGAGCGTGGCCTGGATCGATGAGGAGCGCTGCATTGGCTGCGCGCGCTGCTTGCCTCCCTGCCCTGTGGATGCCATCGTCGGCGCCTCGAAGTATCTACACACCGTCATCGTCGAGCGCTGCACGGGTTGCGAGCTGTGCCTGGCGCCGTGCCCCGTCGACTGCATCGAAATGCGGCCCGGCCCTGCGCCGGCCATCCATCAAGCCGCCCTCAACCGCGAGCGCTTCGAGGCCCATGAGGAGCGGCGCGCACGGCGTGCGCGCGAGCGCCGTGAGCAACTCGAAACGATCAAGGCCGCCGCGCCGCGCGCGACCGCCGCGTCGTCATGAATCCGGCCAAACGGCGCGCTATTTTCGAGCGGCTGCGGGAGAACAACCCCAACCCGCGCACCGAGCTCGCCTACCGCACACCGTTCGAGCTTCTGGTGGCGGTGATTCTTTCGGCTCAGTCCACCGATAAGGGCGTCAACAAGGCCACGGCGCGACTCTTTCCGGTCGCCAACACGCCGGCGGCGACCGCGAAGCTCGGCGTGGCCGGCATCACGCCGTACATCCAGACGATCGGTCTGTACAACGGCAAGGCGAAGAACATCGTCGCCACGGCGCGGGCCTTGGTGGAACAGTACGGCGGGGAGGTGCCACGCTCGCGCGAGGCACTCGAGGCGCTCCCCGGCGTCGGGCGCAAGACCGCCAACGTCGTCCTCAACACCGCGTTCGGCGAAGCCACGATGGCGGTCGATACCCACATCTTTCGCGTCGCGAACCGCACCGGTTTGGCGCCGGGCAAGACGGTGCGCATCGTCGAGGACAAGCTCATGAAATTCGTACCGCCGGAATTCTTGAAGAACGCCCATCACTGGCTCATCCTGCACGGCCGCTACGTGTGCACTGCGCGCAAGCCTGCCTGTCCCCAGTGCATCATCGTCGACCTCTGCGAATATCGGCACAAAACCAAGGAGCCGACGCCTTGAGCTCGCAGGCCTTCGGCGGCTACACACGCGAGCAATTGCGCTTGAGCTATGCCGAGGCATGGCGCAAACACCTCGCGCGCGTCCCCCTGACGCCCTTGGAATCGCTCATCGCGGACGTCATCGCGCATCATCCCGAGTATCAACCGCTGGTGGGCGATGCGGACTCCGTACAGGCATTCGACCCCTCCCCGGGGGCGGCCACTGAGAATCCTTTTTTACATATGGGGCTGCATCTCGCGGTTCGCGAGCAGTTATCGATCGATCGGCCGCCGGGGGTGCGGCAAATCCGGCAAGCGCTCGCCGCACGGCTCGGCAATGAGCACGACGCGGAGCATGTGCTCATGGAAGCCCTCGCCGAAACGTTGTGGGAGGCGCAACGCGGCGGCCAACCGCCGGACGAGCGCCGCTACCTCGACCGCGCACGCGCACGCATCGAGGCGCGCGACTGATCAAACGGCGGGTTACGCGCGGCGCGCGACGTGCGGTGCAAACGTTAAGCAGTTTTCATGGTTGCTTCATCGGCGCACCCGCACGCGACGGCTATCCTCGGTCCACCTACCCGAGGTTCGCCCATGCGCTCCGTGCCGGCCGTTGCTCTCTCGATCGCCCTCACGGCACTCGCCGGGTCCTGGGCGTCTGAGCCCCCGGCCACGGTGCCGCCGCCTGCTGCAACCGCCGGGCCCGCGGGGGGCGCCTCGAACGCCGATAACGAAGCCGCTGCGCGCCATGCCAAGCGGACGGCTTGTATCAACCAGGCTCGAGCCAAAAAGCTGGTGGGTGCGCAGAAGACCGCGTACATCAAGGGCTGTGTCGGCGCACCGTAACCGGGTCGGACTTCGCCGTCAGCGCTTGGGAATATAAAGATCCGTGAGCGTGCCCTCGACCGCTTCCGCTGCGAAAGCCACCGTCTCCGTGAGCGTCGGATGGGCGTGCACGGTGAGGCCGATATCCGCGGCGTCCGCGCCCATTTCGATGGCGAGTCCGATCTCGGCCATCAACTCGCCCGCGTTCGTGCCGACGATGCCGCCCCCGATAATGCGGTGAGTTTGCTTGTCGAATAGCAGCTTGGTGAAGCCGTCGTCGCGATTGAGGGCGAGCGATCGGCCGCTTGCGGCCCAGGGAAATATCCCCTTGCTGAATTCGATGCCGCGCGCCGTGGCCTCGGTTTCCGTGACTCCCACCCAGGCGACCTCCGGATCCGTGTAGGCGACCGACGGTATGCAGCGCGCATCGAACGAGGACTTCTGCCCCGCAGCGACTTCCGCGGCGACCTTACCCTCGTGCGTGGCCTTGTGGGCGAGCATCGGAGCTCCGGCAATGTCGCCGATGGCAAAGATGTGCGGCACGTTCGTGCGCATCTGCTTGTCGACCGCGATGATGCCGCGCTTGTCGACGCCGACGCCCGCGGCAGCCGCGTTGATCGCGTTGCCGTTGGCGCTGCGACCGACAGCGACGAGGACTCGATCGAAGTCCTGCGGAGCGGGCACGTCCGGACCCTCGAATGTCGCTCGCAGGCCTTCCGCATGCGCCTCGAGCTTGGCAACCCGCGATTTGACCATAATGCGCGCATAGCGCTTCTCGATGCGCTTCTGCAGCGGTCGCACCAAATCACGGTCGGTGCCGGGCATCAATCCATCGGCAAGCTCGACGACGGTCACCGTCACCCCGAGCGCGTCGTAGACGCAGGCCATTTCCAAGCCGATGATCCCGCCGCCGATCACCAGCAACCGCTTGCAGTCGTCCGGCAGCTCGAGCGCGCCGGTGGAGTCGATGATGCGCGGATCATCCGGAAATCCGGGCAAGCGCACCGCCTCGGAGCCCGCGGCGATGATGCATTGCTTGAAATCGACCCGACGGACGCCGTCCGCGGATTGCAGCTCGAGCGTGTGCGCGCCGACGAACTTGGCCTCGCCGCGCAACACGTCGGCCTTGCGCTGTTTGGCAAGCACCGCGAGCCCATTCGTGAGCTTCGTGACCACCCGGTTCTTCCAGGCGCGCAGCTTCTCGCGATCGATCGCTGGCGGCGCGAACACGATGCCCGCGGCGGACATGTCGGCCGCATCCTCGATCACTTTCGCCGCGTGCAAGAGCGCCTTCGATGGAATGCAGCCCACGTTCAGGCACACCCCGCCGAGCATCGGCCAGCGTTCGATGAGCGTGACCTTGAGGCCGAGGTCGGCGGCGCGGAAGGCCGCCGTATAGCCGCCAGGACCCGAGCCGAGGACCACGAGATCGAGAGCGCCTGCTGGAGCGGCCGCCGCTCCGGGCGCTCCTTGCGACGGTTTCACAGCGGGCGCTGCAGGCGGAGTTTTCGCCGTGGTGGGGGTCGTCGGGCGGGGCGCACTCGCCGGCTTCTCGCCCGGGGCCGCCTTGTCGGCCGGCGCAGCAGGCGCAGCCTCGCTCTGCGCCGACGTCAGAATCGCGATGACCGTGCCGGAGGACACTTCCTGGCCCTTTGTCACCGCAATCGACTTTACGGTGCCGGCCGCGGTGGAGGGAATGTCCATGGACGCTTTCTCGCTCTCGAGCGTGAGCAGAGCATCGTCCACCGCGACTTGCGCGCCGACCGAGACAAGCACCTCGACGACGGTGGCCGCTTTGGTGTCGCCGAGGTCCGGAACCCGAACTTCGACCTCGCTCATAACAGCGCCTTCACGTCGCCCAGCGTCTGACTCAAGAACACGACGAATCGCGCAGCCTGCGCTCCGTCGATGACGCGATGATCGTAGGACAGCGACAGCGGCAGCATCAGGCGCGGGACGAACGCGCCCTTCTCGAAGACCGGTTTATGCAGCGAGCGCGACACCCCCAGAATGGCCACTTCCGGCGCGTTGATGATGGGAGTGAACGCCGTGCCGCCGATGCCGCCCAGACTCGAGATGGTGAACGAGCCACCCTGCATCTCGGCCGCCGACAGCTTGCCGCTGCGTGCCTTGTCCGAGAGCGTTGCGAGCGCACGCGCGAGGTCGAAGAGATTCAAGCGGTCGGCGTCGCGAATCACCGGCACGAGCAGCCCGTTCGGCGTGTCCGCCGCGAACCCGATATGGAAGTATTTCTTGAGCACGAGATTTTTGCCCGCCGCGTCGAGCGATGCGTTGAAGCGCCGAAATTCCTTGAGCGCGACGATGCAGGCCCGGATGATGAACGCGAGCGGCGTCAAGCGCACGCCTTCCTGCTCGGCCTTCGGCTTGAGAGCCACGCGCGCGATGTCCAAATCGGTGATGTCGGCATCCTCATGTTGGGTGACATGAGGCAAGTTGATCCAGCTCGCCTGCAGCCGCGCCCCGGAAATCAGCTGGATGCGCGACAGCGGCTGGACCTCCACGGCGCCGAACTGCGCGAAGTCGACTTCGGGTACTTTGGGCAGACCGCCCGCGGCGGCCGGCGGCGCGCTGAGCAGTTTTTTTACGTACGCCTTCACGTCCTCGTGAGTGATGCGCCCCTTCGGCCCCGTGCCTTTGACCTGGCCGAGGTCGGCGCCCAACTCACGCGCGAACTTGCGCACCGAGGGGCTGGCGTAAGCCGTAGAGAACGCCTTCTCGTCGATCGGCGGCGTGCCACGCGGCGCCTCGGCGCGCGGTGATGGCGCCGGAGAGACCGGCTTCGCTTCCTCCGCTGCGCGCGGCGGCGCCGAGCTCTTCGATGTCGCGGCATCGTCCGCGGGCCTGTCGACGGAGCTGTCGCTCTTCGCCGCAACGGCGGGTGCGGCTTCACTCTTCGCGGTTTCGCTCGTCGCGGCGCCGGCGCCGGGAGCCGCTGCGCCCGCCGCTGCCGTGGGTTCCGATTGGGCCGCGGGCTTGCCCGGGGCACCCTGCGCCGTGCTCTCGAGCAACAGGATCACGCTGCCCTCGGACACCTTGTCGCCCTTCTTGACCTTGACCTCGGCGATGCGGCCCGCCGCAGGCGCGGGCACATCCATCGCCGCCTTCTCGGTCTCGAGCGTGACCATCGGTGTCTCTTTGTCGATCTCCTGGCCGGCCTTCACCAGCACATCGATCACGTCCACGTCCTTGAAGCCACCGATATCCGGCACCAACACTTGCGTCGTACTGGCCATGATTCAGACCGTCAACGGATTGGGCTTATCGGGGTCGATGCCAAAAGCCTGCATGGCTTTGGTCACCGTGCGCGCGTCGATCTTGCCGTCGTCGGCGAGACTCTTGAGCGCGGCGATCACGACGTAGTGGCGATTGACCTCGAAGAAACGCCGCAGCTCTGCACGCGAGTCGCTGCGCCCGAAGCCGTCGGTGCCGAGCACCGCGTAACGCCCCGGCACCCACTGGCGGATCTGATCGGGGACGGTCTTGATGTAGTCGGTCGCGGCGATGAAGGGACCGGTGTTATTCCCAAGCGCCTCGCGCACGTAGGGTACGCGCGCGGTTTCCGTCGGGTGCAGCAGATTCCAGCGCTCGACATCCAAGGCGTTGCGCCGCAACTCCGAAAAGCTCGTGACCGAGAATACGTCGGCCGGTACGCCGTAATCCTTCTCGAGCAGCTCCGCCGCGGCGAGCACTTCGCGCAGGATCGTGCCCGAGCCGAACAGCGTGACCCGCACCTTGCCCTTGCCGCCGCTCTTCACGAGGTACATGCCTCGCAGAATCCCCTGCTCCACTCCCGCGGGCATGGCCGGATGGGCGTAGTTCTCGTTCATGCAAGTGATGTAGTAGAAAACGCTCTCCTGCTCCTGGTACATGCGGCGCAGTCCGTCCTGGATGATCACCGCCAGCTCGTATGCGTAGGCCGGATCATAGGCGACGCAGTTCGGAATCGCGGTCATCACCAGCTGACTGTGCCCGTCCTGATGCTGCAGCCCCTCGCCCGCGAGGGTCGTGCGCCCGGCGGTGCCGCCGATCAGAAACCCTCGGGCCCGGCTGTCGCCGGCGGCCCACATGAAATCCCCGACACGCTGGAACCCAAACATCGAGTAGTAGATGTAGAACGGGATCATGCTGACGCCGTGGTTCGAATACGCGGTGGCGGCGGCGATCCACGAGCACAGGCTCCCCGCTTCGTTGATCCCTTCCTCCAGGATCTGTCCCTGGCGATCTTCGCGGTAGAACATGAGCTGATCGGCATCCTGCGGCGTATAAAGCTGGCCTACCGAGGAATAAATGCCGATCTGGCGGAACATGCCTTCCATGCCGAAAGTGCGCGCTTCGTCCGGAATGATCGGCACCACGTGCTTGCCGATGCTCTTGTCCCGCACCAGGGTCGAGAGAATCCGCACCAGCGCCATGGTGGTCGAGATCTCGCGCTCTTGCGTCCCCTCGAGCAGCGCGCTGAAGGACTCGAGCGGCGGCGCGGGCAGAGGCGGCGCCGCCGAGTTGCGCTCGGGCAAATAGCCGCCGAGCGCCGCGCGGCGTTCCTGCAGGTAGGTGATCTCTTCGCTGTCGGGCGCCGGCTTGCGAAACGAAAGCCCGGCAATCTCCTCATCCGAGATCGGGATGTTGAAGCGATCGCGCACCGCCTTGAGATCCTCTTCGCCGAGCTTTTTCTGCTGGTGCGCGACGTTGAGTCCCTCGGCGGTCTTGCCGAGCCCGAAGCCCTTGACCGTCTTGGCAAGGATGACCGTGGGCGCACCTTTGTTGGCGACGGCCGATGCGTAGGCTGCATACACCTTCACCGGATCATGACCGCCGCGGTTCAAGCGCCAGATCTCATCGTCGGACATGTTGGCGACCATTTCCTTGAGCTCAGGATACTTGCCGAAAAAATGCTCGCGGGTATAGGCGCCGCCTTTCGATTTGAAGTTCTGATACTCCCCGTCCACGCATTCCTCCATCAAGCGCTTGAGCAGTCCCTTGTGATCGCGCTCGAGCAACGGGTCCCAGCGAGATCCCCACAGCACCTTGATGACGTTCCAACCGGCGCCGAGAAACGCGGCCTCGAGCTCCTGGATGATCTTGCCGTTGCCGCGCACCGGACCGTCGAGACGCTGCAGGTTGCAGTTGATGACGAAGACGAGGTTGTCGAGCTTCTCGCGCACCGGCATGGTGAGCGCGCCCATCGACTCGGGCTCGTCCATCTCGCCGTCGCCGAGAAACGCCCAGACCTTGCGGTCGGATGCCGGCACGATCCCGCGATTCTCGAGATAGCGCACGAACCGCGCCTGGAATATGGCCATCATGGGACCAAGACCCATGGACACCGTGGGGTACTGCCAGAAATCGGGCATGAGCCAGGGATGCGGATACGAGGACAATCCGCCGCCGCGCACCTCCTGGCGAAAGCGCTGCAGCTGCGCCTCATCGAGCCGCCCCTCGAGATAGGCGCGGGCATAGATGCCCGGGCTCGAGTGGCCTTGCATGTAGATCATGTCGCCGGGATGCGCGGCGCTGCGCGCGCGCCAGAAGTGGTTGAATCCAACCTCATAGAGCGTCGCGGCGGAGGCGTAGCTCGCGATATGACCGCCGTACTCCGAGCTCGCATGATTCGCTTGCACCACCATGGCGAGCGCATTCCAGCGCATGTAGGCCTCGTTGCGCCGCTCGAGCGAGCGATCGCCCGGATAATCGGGCTCCTGCGCCCTCGATATGGTGTTGAGGTAGGCCGTGTTCGGCTTGAACGGCAAATAGGCGCCGGAGCGGCGGGTGAAATCGACCAATTTCTCGAGCAGGAAGTGCGCCCGCTGCGGCCCTTGGGCACGCATGACGGACTCCATCGACTCGAGCCACTCCTGGGTTTCTGTGGGGTCGATGTCTTCGAAGGGTGATTGCTGCGTCATAGAAGAAAAACCTTGCGGGCCGGCACGAGCTCATGCACACGCCCAAGCGTCCTGTTAAGATGGAGGGCACGTTACAGCGCCCCTGCGCGAACTGCCGCTAGCAGCGCTATCTTCAGGGTTTGGTTTTTTACGGTCAAGCAAAGGGGACAACTGGCAGGATGCTCGAAAGACATGGGCGGAAGGTGGGCAACGGCCTGGCCAGAGCCCGCGAGCCTTGAGCCGCACAGATCAGCGAGCTCCGTCGACAGATATGTCCATTCGTTTTCCCTTTCGCACCCTCACCGTTCCCGTCCGGCAAATCGCGCCGCGGGTCTCTGCATCGAAGCTCGCGGGTTACTCCGCAGCCGTCGTGCTTCTGCCGCTCAAGCCCGCGGCGGCGGACTGGGCGGCGGTGCCTCATGGCGCGCTATTGCGCGAGCTATACGCGCGCAAGGTGCAGAAAGAAGGCGACTGCTGTCAGCTGCGCGTCGGCGCGCGGGCCGAGACCCTGCTCGTCGCCGTCTGCCCCCCTGCGAAGGCAAGCACCTTCGAGCGGTTGCAACTCGCCGCTAAACTCGCTCGCGCGGTGATGGAGTCGGACCCCACGTCGCTCTTTCTCTGGCAGCAAGGATGCGACCGCGAGGTCGCGCGCGCCACTTTCCTCGCGACCGTGGCCGCATTCCAAGCAGCGGCATTTCGCTTCGCGAGCTTCAAGAGCAAGCCCAAGCCGCGGCCTGCCCTCGCGCGTATCGACATCGCGATGAGTGGACTGGCCGATCTCGATTTCACCCTTGCCTCGTCCGCCGGCAACAATCTCGCCCGCTGGCTCACTGCCCTGCCGCCGAACACCCTCGACGCCGCGGGCTATCGCCGCTTGGTGAAGGAGCTCGCCCGTCATCTGGGTCTCCAATATCGGTTCTACGGCGAGAGCCAGCTGCGGCGCCTCGGCGCAGGCGCGTTCCTTGCCGTCGCGCAGGGCAATGCGACACGCGATGCCGGGATTGTGCGCTTGTCTTATCGGCCGCGCGGAGCCCGTGCCCCGCAGGTGAGCCTGGTGGGCAAGGGCATCTGCTTCGACACCGGCGGCACCAACTTGAAGCCGCACAAAAGCATGCTCGATATGCATACCGACATGGAGGGCAGCGCGGTGGCGCTCGGAAGCCTGTACGCGCTGCACTCGCTCAAGTCGGGGCTCGCCGTCGATTGCTGGCTCGCGATCACGGAGAATCGCATCGGCTCAAAGGCCTACAAGCCGCAGGACGTCGTGCGTGCACAGAACGGCACCACGATCCAGGTGATCCACACCGATGCGGAGGGCCGCATGGTGCTCGCGGACGCATTGTGCCTCGCGGCGCGCGAGAAGCCGCAAGCCATCATCGACTATGCAACACTCACCGGCGCCTGCGTCTACGCGCTGACCGAGCGCTACAGCGGCGCGTTTACCAATCGCCCGGAGGAGCGCGCGACGATCGAGGCGGCCGGCGCATCGAGCGGTGAGCGCGTCTGGGTATTCCCCATGGACAAGGATTTCGAGACGGACATCGAGAGCAGCGTCGCCGATGTGCTGCAGTGCTCGACCGACTCGAAAGGGGATCACATCCTGGCGGCATGTTTTTTGAACCGCTTCGTGCCGAAGTCGATTCCCTGGCTGCATCTCGACCTCGCGGCCGGAACGCGTCATGGCGGCCTCGGGCATATCGCCACGGAGATCACCGGGTTCGGCGTGCGCTACACGCTCGAGTTATTGCGCCGTGGTTGGCCGGACTCGTGAACGTTCTGACCCTCCGTCGGCCCGACGACTGGCACCTGCACCTGCGCGATGGCGTGGCGCTCGCCTCCGTTGTGAAGTTCACGGCTGAAAGGTTCGGCCGCGCCATCGTCATGCCGAACCTGAAGCCGCCGGTCGCCACCACGGCCGCGGCGACGGCATACCAGGCACGCGTGCTCGCCGCGCTCCCGAAGGCGAGCGCCTTCACCCCGCTCATGACTCTCTACTTGACCGATAGCACCGTGCCCGAGGAAATCGATCGCGCCATCGCCGCGCGGTGCGTGCACGGCGTCAAGCTCTACCCGGCCGGGGCAACCACGCATTCGGATGCGGGCGTCACCGACATCCGGAAGACTTACGCCGTGCTCGAGCGCATGGCGAAATGCGGCATGCCGCTGCTCGTGCACGGCGAAGCCGCGCGCCCGGATGTCGACGTGTTCGACCGCGAATCGGTATTCATCGACGAGACGCTCGCACCGCTCATCGAGCGCTTTCCTCGCTTGAAAGTGGTGTTCGAGCACATCACCACGGCCCGCGCGGTCGAGTTCGTGGTGGCCGCGCGCGAAGGGGTCGCCGCCACCATCACTCCGCAGCATCTCCTGCACAATCGTAATGCGATTTTCGCGGGCGGGATCCGGCCGCATTACTACTGCCTGCCGATTTTGAAGCGCGAACGCGACCGCCTCGCTCTGGTGCAAGCCGCCGTCAGCGGCAATCCGCGCTTTTTCCTCGGAACCGATAGCGCGCCCCACGAGCGCTCGACCAAGGAGACATCCTGCGGCTGCGCCGGGATGTTCACGGCACACGCGGCGATCGAGCTCTACGCGGAGGTGTTCGAAGCGAGCGGCCACCTCGATCGCCTGGAGGCCTTCGCGAGTCACTTCGGCGCGGATTTCTACGGGCTGCCGCGCCACCAGGAGCACATCACCTTGAAGCGCGAGCCCTGGGTGGTGCCCGAGCACTATCCTTTCGGCGCAGGGACGGTCGTGCCCTATCGCGCCGGCGAGACGGTCGCCTGGCGCCTGGCGGCGGCGGAGCGGGTATGACAGCGCTCCCGCCCATCACCTTCGCCACGCGTTTTCGCGGCTTCTTGCCGGTGGTCATGGATCTCGAGACCGGCGGATTCAACTCCAAGACGGATGCGCTGCTCGAGATAGCGGCCGTACTCCTCGAGATGCGCTCGGACGGGACCTTGGCGCGCGGTGAGACACACCGCTATCACGTCATTCCCTTTCCCGGTTCGAACCTCGAGCCCGCCTCGCTCGCGGTCACCGGTATCGATCCGCACCATCCCCTGCGTCCGGCCATCTCCGAGGAGGACGCGTTGCAACGCATCTTCCGCGAGGTGCGCACCGCCGTGCGCAATGCGGAATGCACGCGTGCCATTCTGGTGGGCCACAACGCATCGTTCGACTTGAATTTCCTGAACGCCGCAGTCGGGCGCACGCAGATCAAGCGCAATCCCTTCCACCCGTTTTCGTGTTTCGACACCGCCACCTTGGGCGGGGTCGCTTACGGTCAAACGGTGCTGATGCGCGCCACGCTGGCCGCCGGTCTCGAGTGGGATACGAGCTCCGCCCATTCGGCCTCTTACGATGCGGAGCGCTCCGCGGATCTGTTCTGCGCGGTTTGCAATCAATTCCAAGGCGTGTTCGAGGCGAGCCGGCGGCGCCTCGCGGCGATGGGGCCTCTGGAAGTCGACCCCGAGCCTACCTCGGAGCCGCCCGCCGATCTCGCCCCCGAAGGCTAGGCGCGGCCGGCCTAAGCCGGAACTGCGCCCGCTTCGGCCAGGAGCTGCTGCAGCTCGCCGCTCTTGTACATCTCGATGACGATGTCGCAACCGCCGACGAGCTCGCCGTTGACATAGAGCTGCGGGAAAGTCGGCCAGTTGGAGTAGGTCTTGAGCGTCTCGCGTACTTCCGGATCCTCGAATATGTTCACGTGGGCGAACTTCGCCTTACAGGCGCGCAGCGCGCCGGCCGTCTGGGCCGAGAAACCACATTGAGGGAAGTCCGGGGTACCTTTCATGTAGAGCACCACGGGAGCCGAGGCCAGCTGATTCTTGATCCGGTCAATCGCGTTCATTTCCATCTCCAAAGGTGATCATTCCAGTCGCGCGGTGTAGCTGTCGCGGCGAGCGTTCAGGCGGTCGAGCACCAGCCGCCGCTCGGCAGCGCTCATGCGGCCCCACCGTGTAATCTCCTCAATTGTACGATAACACCCCTGGCAATACCCGGAGGCGTTCAGGACGCAGACCTGAATGCAGGGGGATTGAGAGGGGGATTGAGGAGGCTCGGCCTGGCTCATCGTTGAAGTATTGGGGCGCGTTGCCTATTCTTCCAGGCTTTTGGCACCGAAGGGATGGTCAATCAATGAGTTCCGTGCCGGTTCCGGCCGACCTGCCCCGGCATGTCAGGCGGGCACTCGAGGAGGACGTCGGCGGCGGCGATCTGACGGCGGCCCTGATTCCGGCGGGGACCGACGGCTGGGCCGCGGTCATTACCCGGGAGAGCGCCATCCTCTGCGGCGCTCCGTACGTCGACGGGACGTTCGCGCAGCTCGACCCGAAGGTGCGGATCCACTGGAAAGTCCCCGAGGGGGCAGCGGTCGAGGCCAATCAGACCCTCTTCGAGATTCAGGGACCCGCTCGGTCGCTCCTCACGGGTGAGCGCACGGCCCTCAATTTCTTGCAGCTGCTTTCGGGCACCGCCACGGCTGCGCATGCCTATGCCGAACGCCTCAAGGGCACCGCTTGCCGCTTGCTCGACACCCGCAAGACCATCCCCGGCCTGCGCACTGCGCAGAAATACGCCGTCCGGGTGGGTGGCGGCCACAACCACCGCATGGGCCTGTTCGACGGCATTTTGATCAAGGAAAACCACATCATGGCGGCGGGCTCCGTCGCGCGCGCCGTGGCGGGGGCGAGGTCCTCCGGCACCAAGGTGCCCGTGGAAGTCGAGGTGGAGAGCCTCGAGGAGCTGGAGCAGGCGATCGCGGCAGGCGCGGACATCGCGCTGCTCGATGACTTCTCGCTCGAGGACATGGCGGAGGCCGTGAGCGTCAACCGCCGCGCCCCGCACCCCTTGAAGCTCGAGGCCTCGGGCGGCGTCACCCTGGATACCATCCGCGCGATCGCGGACACCGGTGTCGACTATGTGTCAGTGGGCAGCATCACTAAGCACGTGCGTGCCATCGATCTGTCTATGCGCTTCGACTGGCAACCTTGATCGGGTCGAGTCCGGCGTCGGCCTGGTCGGCGCGCCGGCGATCCTCCTCGACATCGAGCGAGCGGCAGGCAGCGAGGTAGATGAATGCCGACACCGGCAAGCCGACCAGCATCGCCAGATCCGCGCCGCCGAGCTGCCGAGCGACCGGCCCCATGTAGATGTCCGTGCTGAAAAACGGAATCATCGCGACGAATCCCACGCCATAGGCCAGCAGTCCCCGCCAGTTCCAGCGGCCGTACATGCCGTGGGGATTGAAGATTTCGCGCACCGAATAATGGCCCTTGCGCACCCAATAGAAGTCCACCAGGTTAATGGCGGTCCAGGGCGTGAACAGATACAGCAGGACGGATAGGAACGAGCCGAACCGGGCGACGAAATTCTCCGTCGAGGCGGTGGCCAGCGCGGTCGCCGCGACGGCGGCGACGATGAGCGTGAGCAGGCGCTTGGCGAGCGTCGGACGGCTCGGCCGCAAGGAATCGAGCACGCTCAACAGCGTGAGCGAGGCGCCATAGAAATTGAGCGAGGTGATGGTCACGAGTCCCATCAACGAGCATAGCAAGAGCGGCGTGCCGAATCCGGGCAGCAATGAGTCGGTGGCGGCCAGCATGGCCCCAGCCACCTCCAGCTTCGGATAGAGCGCCGCAACGACGGTGCCCACCAGCATGGTCCAGGAGCCGCCCACGAAGGCGCCGACATAGGTCCAGCAGAACGAGGCGCTCACGCCCACATTGCGCGGCAGGTAGCGCGAATAATCGGACACGTAGATGGACCACGAGAGCTGATAGGCGGCGGCCGCAAAGAACTGTGCCAGAAAGGGCACCGCGCGAAAATCGCCCGGCGCGGGCACGAGCGAGAGCGGCGCCTTTGCGGCCACGGCGATCGTGAATATCAGGAGTGCGCCGATGAGCAGGTAGGCGAGATAGCGCTGCGCGACATGAATCAAGTCGTAGCCGGCGACCGCGAGTACCAGCGAGAGCAGCGTGAACCCGAACAAGGTCGGCGCCCGGGGCGCGCCATAGAGCGCGTGCATGGTCTGCGCCGCCAACACCTGATTGAACGAATTGAATCCGATGTAGGCGATCAGCGCGACAACCCACACCAGCAAGGCTCCGAGGTAGCCGAATTGCGGCCGCGACTGGATCATCTGCGGCAACCCGAGCTGCGGCCCTTGAGTCGAGTGGAAGGCCATGAAAAACGTGCCGAATGCGCTGCCGAGGATCACCGCCAGCACCATCCACGCGAAGTTGCCGCCGAGCGCGATGCCGACGATGCCCGTGGCGACCGTGGCGAGGTGGGCATCGCCCGAGAACCATACCGGCCAGAGGTGCCAGACCTTGCCGTGGCGCTCGGCGATCGGCACGTAATCGATCGAATGCTGTTCGATGAACGACACTAGGGTATCCCGGCCGCGCAAGCCGCCGCGCGCCATCGAGCGGCGCGCGGCGGCTTGCGTCGGATCTGTCGCAAGTTCAGAAGTTATTCTTGTATTGGATCATAACGGTGAACGGCTGCAGCGTCGCGACCTGCGGGATCGGCACCTGATAACCGGGCTCGAATTGTGAATAGCCGACGTAGCCGATATCTCCCAGGTTCGGCTTGGCGTTGCCGAGATTATGGAAGTTGAGTGACAGTTCCTGCTTCTCGTGGCGCACGCCCATGCGCAGATTGGCGAGCGAGTACGGCGCGCGGCTGGCGAACAGGCCGTGACCGTCCGACGTGAGGCCGCCATTCACGAGCGAGATGCTGTTGCCCGTATAGCTGTAATCGGCGGACACGAAGCCGTCGAGAGCCGCGGTGAGAGCCCGCGTGTACACGGCACCGAGCGTCGCCGTCCAGTTCGGCACGTCCGGGATCGGGCTGCCCGCCGTGATGCCGGCATTGGAGAGCGCGCCGGGATTGACGATCTCGGTGGTCTCGTAGCCGACGCCGAGGCGCAACTCGAGCTCGTGCGTGAGATGACCGGCGAGCTCGATCTCACCGCCGTTGATCGAGGCCGAGCCGCCGTTGAGCTGCAGGTAGAAGCCGCAGGGCAACGCCACCTGCTGCTGCAGGTTATCCCAGTTGATGTGGAAGCCCGCGCCCGTGATGAGGAGTCCCGTCTGCGGCATTTGCCACTTGATGCCGCCCTCGTAGCTCCACAACGTGTCGGACTTGACGTGCTCGATGTCCGCGAGGGGGAGCCCCGGAAGCGCGCAGGCGGGGAAGTTTTCTTGCGCGCCGCCGGCGCGAAAGCCCTTCGCGGCGGAGGCGTAGAGCATGACGGCATCGGTCACCTGGTAGGAGAGACCCGCCTTGGGGTCGATACCCTGCTCATGATTCTCCTGCGGGCTGCTCAGCGTCGGCCCCAGATTGATGAAGCCGTCGGCCGTGTAATCGCTCGTCTGCTTCAGCCAGTAGCGGCGTGCGCCGACGGTCAGGTTGAAGCGGTCGAAGAATTTGTAATAGAGCTCTCCGAAGATCGAGCGATCATCCTGCGTGGCCGGGTTGTTCTGCGTCCAGATCAAATCGTTCGGCCAGCCGGTGGCCGCGGAGAGGCCCTGCGCGTAGGTGTTCGGAATGTAGAAACGCACGTTGGAGTGCGAGAGGAACACGCCCGCGGTGCCGGACAGATTGTGGAACGGATCGAACGATATGCGCGCCTCCTCGGTGATCTGGTTGTGGTAGTGCTCGCCGTCCCACGTGTAGGGTTGATTGCGCACGGCGTTGGCGCCGTAGTCGTAGTAATAGAAGAACTGCTGGGTACCGTAGCTCGAGTCTTCGAGGTCGTGCGTGTGGCGGTAGAAGTAACTGGTCGAGGACACGACGTTGAAGCCGTTCCCCTTGTAGCTCACGTCCAACGAAGGCAGTGCCCATCGATCCAGGGCATCGGGCTGCACATTGAACGCGCGGTTGACCGTGTAGTCCGGGGTGTACTCCGAGTAGGGAGGGTTGTGAGCCTCGTTCGGGTAGGGGAGCGGCGCGAAGGTCGCGGGGAACCCGTGATCCTCCGTGTTCTGGTACATCACCCGCAGGCGCCCCTCGAGGTTGTCCGTCACCTTGAGCAGGAACGCGAGCGAGCCGCCGTAGCTGGTATCCGCCCCCTGATTGCCGACGCTCGTGCGGGGAACGTCCGCGAACGGCAACGTCACGATGTCGCCGATGGTGCCGCCCTGCGGTGGGTTGGGGAATGTGCGCGTGAGATAGCCGGCGTCATGGTTGCCGAACGCGACCACGCGCAGCGCGAGCAGATCGGGGCTGAGCACGAGGTTGCCGATGATGCTGGCGCCTTCATCCGGGCTGCCGCCGCCCGAGGTCGCTCCGGCCTCGAGCATGTAGCCGATCGAATCCTCGTTGAGGTTGGGCTTCTTCGTCACCAGGCGCACGTTGCCGCCCAGGGAGCTTTCGCCGTAGAGCGTACCCTGCGGTCCTTTGAGCACCTCGATGTTGTCGATGTCGAGCACGCGAGGATCCACGGATCCCGGCACCGGAGTGTCGTCGATGTAGAAGCCGGTTGCGCCTGCGGTACCGAACAGATTCTGTCCCGTGATGCCGCGAATTGCGATCGTGCGGGCATCCGCGATGCCGGTGGGACCTCCGCCGTAGGCAAAGGAGATGTTCGGGGTCTTGGTCGCATAGTCGTCGAACGACTGGATGTTGTAGTTCTCGAGGGTCTGCGAGGTGAACGCCGTGATGCTCACCGGCACCTGCGCGAGGGACTCGTCGCGCTTGCGCGCCGTCACGATGACGGTATCGAGCGTCGCCTCCGTCGTGGCCGCCGCCGTCGTGTCCTGGGCGCAAGCCGCGCCCCCGTGGAGCGCGGCGCCGCAAGCCGCCGACAGACCCAGAAGTTGCGCGAAGAAGCTTCGACGAGGCATAGGCTTTTCTCCCGTGGTGCCCGCCGGATCGGCGGTTTGATGGTTCGGATTCAGGGCCTGGGGCTTCTGAGCGCCTTCGCTCCCCGCGGGTGCCGCAGTCTCGGCGGGCGGCGCGGTCGGCTTGGATTCGGGGCCGACGATGGTGATCGTGTGCGGATTCACGAACTCGTAACGCAAGCCCGTATTCGTGAGCAGCCGCTGCAGAGCTTCGGTCGCCGTCAACGACCCCTTGACCTCGGGGCTCTTGAGACGCGCCACGAGCTCCGAGGCGAACATCACCTGGAGTCCGGACTGCTGCGCCAAGTCATTGAGCGCATTCGCCAACGGCTCCGCGGGGATGCTCAGGTTCTTGACGCTCGACGGGTTCTGCGCCGCCGCGCTCGCCCACAGCATCACGGCACCTACCGCGACGAGCGGCGGCGTTCGAGTCGTCATGAAACCCCCTCTCGGCGCGGCACTTTGCTTCGATCCCTCGTGCCCCAACACTACGGCCCGTGACCCCCACGCCACGGCCTTGTAACATATGTGTAGTCGAGGCGCAGAAACCCGGTAGTGGAAAATTCACTACCGGGTTTTTCGCAAAAACCACACTATTAGAGACGGATGATCTCAGAACGTCCCGAATCGGCCTCGATGCTCGCCGGCACGGCCTTCCGCGACCATGCCGGGGATCTGCAGCGTTTTCTTGCCCGCCGGGTGGCGCACGCGCAGGATGCAGACGATCTCGCGCAGGAAGTGTTCGCGCGGCTGTTGCGCGTGCGCGATGCCGACCTCGTGCGCAACCCGCTCTCCTACCTCCTCGGGATCGCGACCCACGTGGTACGCGAGTTTCGCCAGCGCAAGCAGCATGAGCGGGTGCTCTACGATTCGGACCTCGCCGAGGATCGCTGCGATCGTTCGGATGAGGCCGCGGCGCAGGGCATGGCCGAGCAGATCGAGCTGCGCCAGCGGCTCGACCGGGCGTTGCAGCAGTTGCCGCCCGCGCACCAGCTCGTACTGCTCCTGGTCAAGCGCGACGGCCTCTCTTACACGGAAGCGGCGAGCGCCGCGGGATTATCGGTGCATACGATCGAGAAGTACGTGGTCGAGGCGCGCGCGCGGCTGCGCGTGCTCCTGGCGGAGACGCCCTGAATGGCCCTGTCGGATTCCAAGACACGCGAGCTCGAAGCGCTCTACGCCGTCGAGGCGTCGGGCTGGGTCGAGACCATGCGACACGCGAGCCCCGGCGATGAGATGCGCTTCGTCGCCTGGCTCAAGGAGTCACCGCGCAACGTGCGCGATTTTCTGCTGATGCGATCGCTCGACAGCGCGCTCGAGACGCTCGACACCGAACGCCTGCACAACATCGAGGCGCTGATCGCGAAGGTCGATCAGCGCGTCTCGCCGTTGACGCTCCGCCCGGCACCCGGGGCGGCGCCGGCGCGATCGCGGCGCCTCCGATGGGCCGCGCTCGCCGCCGGCGTTCTGGTCGCGGCGGTGGGCGCGCTTTTCTGGCACGCGCATCCCGGGTTCTACGGATTTCACGAGTTCGAGACGGCGACCGGTGAGCAACGCACGTTCGAGCTCGAGGATGGATCGGTCGTGTCACTGAACACGCATTCCCGGGTCGCCATCCGGTTGGCCGCGCATGTACGCGAGGTGCGCCTGTTGCGCGGCGAAGCCCTGTTTCACGTGGCTCACGATCCGAGCCGCCCATTCCTCGTCTCGACCGACGATGCGGTGGTTCAGGCCGTGGGCACGCAGTTCGATGTGTATCGGCGCGACGACGGTACGGTCGTCGCCGTGCTCGAAGGACGGGTGAATGTGACGACGGCCGTGCCGGCGCCCGCGGCGAGCGGCAGCGCGGCAGCGCCCATTGCGGGCCGCGGGGCGCCCGGGGCGGCCGCCGTTCGAAGCCTCGGCGCGAGCCAGGAGGCGCAAGTGAGCCACGAGGGCTCGGTCAGCATTCGTGAGGTGAACAACGTGAACGATACGGTGGCTTGGCGCGAGCGCCGGTTGATTTTCCGCGATCAGACGCTCGAGCAGATCGTCGGTGAATTCAATCGCTACCGCGCGCATCCCATCCGGCTGGAGGGGAGCGGGGTGTCCGAACGGGTCTACAGCGGCGTGTTCGACGCCGATGACGCGGATTCGCTCCTGCAAGTGCTCTCTCGCGATCCGGCCCTCGCGGTGGAGCGCGAGGGCGAGGCGACCCTCGTGAGATTGCGTTAGCGCCGCGCCGCGCCGCGGCGTCAGGCGATGTTGGCGGCCTTCAAGACTCGCTGCGGTTGCGACACCCCATAGCCCTGGGCGTAATCGACGCCGAGGCTGCGCAGCATGTTGATGATTTCGACATTCTCGGCAAACTCCGCGATGGTCTGTTTGCCGGTGAGGTGTCCGATCTCGTTGATCGAGCGCACCATCTCGCGGTCGATCGGGTCGTGCAGGATCTCTTTGACGAAGCTGCCGTCGATCTTCAGGAAATCCACCGGGAAGTGCTTCAAGTAGCCGAACGAGGAGAGTCCGGTGCCGAAATCGTCCAGCGCGAACTTGCAGCCGAGCTCTTTCAGGGCCTGAATGAAGCGGTTCGCCTGCGAGAAGCTCGCGATCGCGGAGGTCTCGGTGATCTCGAAGCAGATTTTGCTGGCGTCGAGGCCGCTGCGATGGAATTGATCGATGACGTACGGCAGGAACTTGTCGTCGCCCAGGCTCTGGCCCGATAGATTGATCGAGCACATGCAGAGCTTTTCGCGCTCATCCGCCTCCGACACGAGCCAGCGGAATGCATTCTCGATGACCCAGCGGTCGATGCTCGGCGTGATGCCGTAGCGCTCGGCGGCGGTGATGAAGTTATCCGGCGCGACGATCTTCCCCGTCTCGTCGCGCATGCGCAGCAAGAGCTCGTAGTGCGCACCCTCCTCCACGTGCTGCAGCGGCATAATGGTCTGCCGGAACAGCTCGAAGCGGCCCTCCTCGAGGGCGTTGTTGATGCGCGCAGCCCACTGCATCTCGCGGCGGCGGCGCATCAGATCGATGTCGTTTTCCTCGAAGCTGTGCACCCGGTTGCGCCCGGCCTCCTTGGCGGCCTGGCAGGCGCTGTCGGCCGCCGAGAGCACCGAGGCGACGTCCGCGTTCTCGGCGGCGATCGGCACCACACCGATGCTCGCGCCCAGGCGAAACGTCCGCTCCTCCCAGGTGAACTTGAAGTTGCGCACGGCCTCGCGCAGCGCTTCCGCGGTGCGCATCGCCTCATCGAGCGAGCAGCTCTCGAGCAGAATCCCGAACTCATCGCCGCCCAGGCGCGCGAGCGTGTCCCGCCAACGCACCTTCGACTTGAGCAGCGCGCCGACCTGACCGAGCAGCGCATCGCCTGCGCTGTGGCCGCAGGTGTCGTTGACGATCTTGAACTGATCGAGATCGAGACAGCAGAGCGCGTAGGAGGTCTCACGCGCCTTGGCGCTCTTCAGCGCCCGCTCCATGCGGTTTTCGAACTCGCGCCGGTTGACGAGGCCGGTGAGCACGTCATGGCTCGCGTGATAGGAGAGCCGTCGGTTGAGCTCGCGAGCCTCGCTCACGTCATGGAACACGAGCACGCCGCCGGATACGGCGCCCGAGCCGTCGCGAATGGGCGATGCGGTGCTCTCCACGTAGATCTCGTTGCCGTCGCGCCGAATGAGGAGCATGGGGCGGACCGATTTGATGGAACGCGTGCGGCGGATGGCGACCGCCAAAGGATTCTCGAGGGGCTCGCAGGTCTCCTCGTGAAACGCCCGGAAGACCTCCTCGATCGCCCGGCCCTGACTGTCCTCGAGGCGCCAGCCGGTGAGGGCCTCGGCCACCGGATTGACGTAGTCGATCACACCTTTGGCGTCGGTGGTGACCACGCCGTCGCCGATGCTCTGCAGCGTGATCTGAGCGCTTTCCTTCTCGCGGAACAGCGCCTCTTCGTACAGCTTGCGTTCCGTGATATCCAGCTCGACGCCCACCAGACGCAGCAGGCGGCCCTTCTCGTCCACCTTGGCCTTGGCGCGGCTGATCACCCAGCGCCATTCGCCCGTCACATGGCGCATGCGATGCAGACTCTCGAAAATGGGGGTCTTACCGGCGACGTGGTCGCGGATGGCGGCTTGTACCCGTGACATGTCGTCGGAGTGCACGAGCGTGCGCCAGTCCGGGGCCTGGCCGACGTCCGCCTCGTCGTAGCCCAGCATGGTTTTCCAGCGCGGCGAGAGGTAGACGCGATTGTTGAGCGTATCGAAGTCCCACAGGCCGTCGTTGGCACTGTAGAGCGCGAGTTCGTTGCGCTCCTCGAGATCACGCAGATGCGCTTGAATCTCGATGCGCTCCAGAGCCGTGGCCAGACTACTGCCGAGCAGCTTCATGAGCAGGTGCAGCTGCACCTCCCAGTTATCCCGCGCCCGCGCCCCGGCGAGCGCCAAGAGCCCCGCAGGACGTCCCTCGATGAGGTACCCGATCAACAGCACGGAGCCGACGCCGAGGTTCGCCCAAACCGCGGCGTCGTCCGCCTGATCGGGGCGCGGCTTGTTCGTATCGCGCAGCTCCGACACCCGCAGCGCCGCAAGGCGGGACTTGAGCCAGGGCAACGAGTCGAGACTTTGGCCGCGCAGTTGCTCGGGGTTGCCGGTGGCCATCAGACCGCGCGCGACCTGAACCTCGATGAACGCGGCGCCCTCGGTGTCGAGCGCCGCATGGAATGCGGCATCGGCGCGCGTCGCTTCACGCAACAAATCGAGATTGGCGACGATCGTGTCGGCGGCAGTCTCGGCAGTCATGGTCTGGAAATCGACCGCGATCTTGGTGCAGATGACGTCTAGCCCTACGGTCGGGCGTACACCGCGCCGGGGCCAGGTTTGAGGCGACAATACATCCGACGCCGTGAGATCCGGATGTCGGGGATCGGTGGGTGCTATCGCCATGCGCCTGCGAGGGTCCCCGGTAGGTAATTGCACTTGTGGATCAACAGTTTGCCACCCGAAATGGGTGGAAACTCGAATGCGTCACACAGTTTCCCCACTCCCTGACAGCAGCCGCATACACCGCAATTCTCGCACAAGTTATCAGGAATACAAGATAAGCGCTTGTATTGATGGGCCTTAACCCGGCGATTTCACGTAATGAGAGCTCTCGCTTGGTCGTACAGCCCGCCGAGGTTCCGCTCCATCGCCGCCTGGATCCGCTCGAGCCCCGGCGCGTCGAGTCCCTTGGGCACGTACACCGGCGGCCCGATCACGATGGCGATGCGCGCGAAGGGCTGGGGGATGACGAACCGGTCCCACTGAATTTTCCAGGCCCGCGAGGCCGCGTAGGCCATCGGGATCATCGGCCGCTGCGACATCTGCGCGAGCAAAATGGCGCCCGGCTTGAACTTCCAGGGCGGGCCCCGCGGGCCGTCGGGCGTGATCGCGGGGGAAATGCCGCCGTGTGCGAGCGCCTCATAATAGTCGCGCAACGCCCGCGCTCCCGTGTGCGAGGAAGATCCACGGATGACCTCGGCCCCGACCTTGCGCACCAGCATGGCGCCGATCTCCCCGTCCACGGAGGGCGAAATCAGAAACCCGAGCTTCACACCGGCGCCGCGCATCTCGAGCAGCGGCTTGACGCACATGAGCTGATGCTGGTGCCAGTAAACCGGAATGAACGAGGGCCCGCGCTCGAGCGTCGCCGTGATGTGCTCCGTGCCGACGACCCGAATGCGCGCGCACCAGCGCCAAATCGTGCGTCCGACAAAAATGGCCACAGGCACGAGCAGCCTGTAGAGCGCGAGGCGCGTGCGGGTGAGCCGGCGCGAGGAGCGCGTTTGCTGTCGATACAGGCTGTTGCGCAGGTCGCCGGCGGGTTCTTTCTCCACGCCGAGCATTGTCGGTAACGGCGATCGGGCGCGCAAGCCTAAGAAAAGCGCGGCTGCGCTACAATATGCGGATGCAATCCGTTCGCCTTCCTCCCGGTCCTGCCGAGGGTTTCGATCTCGGCGGGAGCGACCAAACTTTGCCGCGGCTCTGCGAGTATTTCGCGCGCTACGGCAACGTCTATCGCGTGTTCGCGCCGAGCCGCGGCGTCTACGACTATGTGATCAATCATCCCGACGACATCAAGCAGGTGTTGCTGTCGAATCACCGCAACTACACCAAGGGTCAGGGCATGGATCGGGTCAAGATCCTGCTCGGCAATGGCATCATGACCAGCGAGGGCGACTTCTGGCGCCGCCAGCGACGCATGATGCAGCCCGATTTTCATCGGCGCGTGCTCGGCCGGTTTGCCGAACTGATTCACGAGGTGAACGAGAAGTTCGTCGAGCGCTGGGCCGCGCACGCCGCGCGCGGCGAGCCCGTCAACGTCACTGACGATGCGAGCGAGCTCACGCTGCAGATCGTGCTCGAGTCGATTTTCGGCGATGACCTCGAGCGCGTCGCACGCGAGCAAGGAGCGAACCCCTTCGAGGTCGTCGCCAAGGAGCAGAACCGCGATCTCAAGTTCGCCTTCCGCTTCCGCTCGCTCGCCAAGCTCATCGGCGAATTGATCGCACGGCGGCGGCGCGAGCCGGAAGAGCGCCCCGATTTTCTCGCCATGCTCATGGCGGCACGGGATCACGACGACAAGCCCATGAGCGACAAGGAGCTGATCGACGAGGTGATGACCTTGATCGTGGCCGGGCACGAGACGACCGCGGCCGCGCTCACCTGGACCTGGTATCTCCTCGCACGGCATCCCGACGTCGGCGCCGAGCTCGAGGCCGAGGCAGATCGCACGCCTGCGGGGATGCTGGGTCTCGAGGCGGCCGAGTCGCTCTCCTTCGCCCATCAAGTGGTGCAGGAGGCGTTGCGGCTCTATCCGCCGGGATGGCTGTTCACGCGCCGCGCCATCGAGGATGACGAGCTCGGCGGCTTTCCGGTGGCGGCGCGCACCGACGTATTCATCAGCCCCTACACCCTGCACCGCCACCCCGACTTCTGGAGCGCGCCCGAGGAGTTTCAGCCGGCGCGCTTCGCCGGCATCGACGCGAAAGAACGCCATCGTTTCGCTTATATTCCCTTCTCGGTCGGTCCCCGGCATTGCATCGGCGAGAACATGGCGATGTTCGAGATGCTGGTGCACGTCAATCGAATGGCGCAGCGCTTTCGGCTGCGGCTGCTGAACGACGATCCCATCGAGCTCGAGGCGCAGATCAACCTGCGGCCGCGCTCCAACCTTTTGATGACGGTAGAGAATCGATGAAGTACACGACCCTTACGGACATCCTCGAGAGCAACCGCGGCATCGATCGCGCGGTGACGTACATCGAGGGCGAAAATGCGGAGCGCCGGGTGAGCTTCGGCGAGGTGCATGCGCGCGCGCTGGGGATCCTGCATCACCTGCAGGCGAAGGGCGCTCAGCGCGGCGATAAGCTGATCATTTTCCTCTCCAACAATGAGCAATTCCTGGATGCCTTCTGGGCCGCGATCGCAGGCGGCATCGTGCCGGTGCCGCTCGCCGTCGGCATCAGCGACGAGCATCGCCACAAACTCCTGCGGGTCGCCCGCAAGATCGGACGGCCTTTGCTCTACACCGACGCCAAGAATCTCGAGCGCCTGCAGGCGCTCGCCGCGCAGGTCGGCGAGTCCGAGCTCATGGCCGAGCTCAAGTCGCGCTCCTTCCTGGCGGAATCGATCAGCGACATCTCGCGCCAGGCGAAGCTCTACAAGGCGGCGCCCGACGATCTCGCCTTCATTCAGTTCTCCTCCGGCTCGACCAGCGAGCCGAAGGGCGTGATGCTCACGCACGGCAACCTCATGGCCAACATGACGGGGGCGATCCTCGCGGACAAGTACACGGAATCGGACATCGGCTTCAGCTGGATGCCGCTCACTCACGACATGGGCCTCATCGGGTTCTACTTGATTCTGTTTGGGTGCCGCTCGCACATCAACTTGATGCCCACGGACCTGTTCGTGAGAAGGCCCTTGCTGTGGCTGCAGCTCGCGTCGAAGAAACGGGCGACGCTCACCTCCTCCCCCAATTTCGGCTACCGGCACTTCCTCAAGGTGCTCGGCGGCCGGCGCCTCGAGAACGTCGATCTATCGTGCATCCGCGGCATTTACAACGGCGCGGAGCCCATTTCCGTGGAACTGGTGAACGAGTTCATGCAGACCCTCGCCTATACGGGGCTCAGGCATAACGCCATGTATCCGGTTTATGGGCTGGCGGAAGCCTGTCTCGCCGTTGCCTTCCCCGAGCACGGCGCGGATTACCGCTGGATTCGCGCCAATCGCCACAAGCTCAGCGTGGGCGCGAAAATCGAGGTGAACCCGGCCGATCCGCGCGAGGTCATCGAGCTCATGTGCGTCGGGCGGCCGCTGCCGAACATGGAAGTGCGTATCGCCGACGCTGCGCGCGCGCCGCTCGCCGAAGGCCAGGTCGGACACATTCTCATCCGCGGACCGAACGTGACCCGCGGTTATTTCGCCGACCCAGAGGCCACCGCGGCGGCCCTGGACGCGGACGGATGGCTCGACACCGGCGACCTCGGCGTCTTTCATGAAGGCGGCTTGTACATCACCGGCCGCAGCAAGGACATCATTTTCATCAACGGCCAGAATTACTATCCCCACGACCTCGAGAACATCGCGCAGCGCGCCCCCGGGCTCGATCTCAATAAGGTGGTGACCGCGGGGGCGGCGAAACCCGGGGCCCAGGGCGAAGAGCTGGTCGTGTTCGTGCTGCACCGAGGGGACCTCCCGGAGTTCCTGCCCACCGTGGTCGCCGTGAACCGCCTGATCAACGAGCACACCGGCATCGAGGTGAAGCACGTCATCCCGGTGAAGCGGATCCCGAAGACCACCAGCGGCAAAGTGCAGCGCCACCTGCTCGAGAAGGAATATAGCGACGGCGAGTTCGACGCGGATATCGCGGCGCTCGAAGCGCTGCGCAGCGCCCATGCAGGCTCGCATGTATCCGGCTCGGAGCTCGAGACGCGCCTGCAGGCGATCGCCGAAGCCGCCCTGCCCGGCAAGCGCATCGAGGTCACCGATAACTTGTTCGAGATCGGCGCGAGCTCGCTCAAGCTCATCGAGATCCACGAGAATATCGACCGCGATTACCCGGGTCTGATCGATCTCACCGAGCTGTTCGATCACCCCACCATTGTCGACCTGGCGAAGCACCTGCAGAGCAAGCTCGAGAAACCTCAATCGGCTCCGTAGAGCGGTTTCTTGAGCTTCCAGCGGCGGTAGGACCAGAGCCAATCGGCCGGATGCGCCAGCACGTCCGCCTCGCAGGCGCGCGCATAGCGCTCGGTGATCGCGTTGGGCTCGAGGGTTTCACGCCCGTCCCAGAGCTCGCGAATCTCGACCTCGTATCGCCCGCGGCTCACGCGCCGCATCAACAGGTATAGGACCGGCAGGCGCATGGCGCGCGCGATCTGCTCGGCCCCCACGTAAAAGGCGGTGTCCTGGCCCAGAAAGCGCGTCCAGTAGCGTTTGTCCGTGGACACCGGTGCCTGGTCGGCGTTCATGGCGAGCGCGCGCACGACGCCGCGGCGGCGCAGAAAGTCGGCGAGCAGTTCCTTGGCGGGGATCAAGCGCGCGCCGAAGCGCGAGCGCACCTCGAGCACGAGCCGTTCGGCCCAGGCATCGTGCAGGGGCTTGTAGGCGGCCTCCACCGGATATCCGAGCTGCAGGGTCACGCCCTGCAACAGCCACTCCCAGTTGCCGAGATGGGAGGTCACGAGCATGACCGACCGGCCTTCCCCGAGCCGGGTGCGCACGGGTTGCAAATCTTTGACGCGCACCCGCGCGATCATGTCGGCAGGATCGATCGACATCGACTTCACCAGCTCGACCAGAACGTCGCAGAAATTCTTCAGGAAACTCTTGTGTATGGCGGTCCGCTCGGCCTCGGTCGCGGTCGGAAAGACTTTCGCGAGCTGCTCGCGAATCACCCGATGCCGGTAGCGCGCCACGTAGTACGCGAGCGCGTAGATCACCCACGAGAGCGCGTACAGCGCCCACAACGGCGCCAGGGAAAGCGTTTTGAACAGCAGCTTCAAGGTGCCCATTGTCCGGGCGCGGCGCCTCGGAATCCAGTGCGCCTCGGGCCCGCATCGCCCGGCCCCCGCCATATCGCGCCATAATTGCCCCAGCGCTTCGCCACAAAGCGTTGCAAGACTCTTCCCTATCGCGGCCACACCGAGTCCGCGGGAGGGTGGGATCATGTCGAGTCGTGTGGATGCCTTGCTCGAGTTCCTGCGGCGCGCGATTGTCGAGCCGCTCGGCCGCCTCGTCGGCGCGGCGGCATGGGGTATTCGTGCCTGCTGCGTGATGGCCTATCGCCGGCGCTGGCGTGTCGGGAGCGTGGCACTCCTCGCGCTGGTTGCCTATGGCCTCTACACCCATCCACCCTTTGCCAGCGTGCGCCGGGGCGAAGTGCTGGTGCGCACCGACGTGCTCGACGGCTCGGTGGCCGTCTTTACCGCCGGCACCGTACCCGTCCTGCCCGGCATCCATCAGGTACGCTGCTACTCGATTCGCGATCAGGTCTATCGGCCGGCGGAAAGCGCGACCGCGACCGGTCCGGCACCGTTTCAATCGATCGAGGGGCTGTCGATCGGCGTCGATCTCACGGTGCGCTGGACCATCGATCGCACCCGTCTCGCTCAGATGTCGAAGGAATTTCCGGACGACCTCAACGCAGATCTCGTGGCACCGGCGGTGCAGGGAGTGATCTATCCGTTGTTCGCGCGATATTCCGTACGCGAGATCTTTTCCCGCCGCCGGGCCGAAATCCAGCAGGAACTGATGACCGAGCTCAAGCCCAAATTTTTGGCGATGGGCCTGGTGCTGCGCGGAGTCGACATGGGCAAGGTCGATCTCCCGCCGGATTATCGGGCGGGAATGGAAAAGCTTCTTTCCGAGGAGCTCGAGACCGAGAAAGTGCACTACACCCTCGAGCTCAAGGAGGCGGACGTCAAGCAAAGACAGCTCGAGGCCGAGGCCGACAAGGTGCGGCGCCAGACGGCGGCCGAGGCGGCCGGCGCGGAGCAAGTCATCGCCGCCCGCGCTCAGGAAGAGACCATGAAGCACATCCTGCCCTTCAAGCAGAAGCAGATCGAGCAGCGTCAACTCGAGGCCGAAGCCGACAAGGTCTCGCGTATCCGTACCGCGGAAGGCGCCGCCGAGGCACGCCGGATCGAGGCCAAGGGCGAGGCCGATTCGCGTCAAAAGCTCGCGGATGCCGAGGCTTACCGACTCGATCTCGTCGGCAAGGCCAATGCCGGCCAGATGGAGCGCGAGGGAGCACTGGTCGCGCGTTATCCCCTGCTGATCCAGAAGACGCTCGCGGACAAGCTCTCCGACAAGGTGCAGGTCATCATCGCACCGCTCCCGGCGGCCGGGCATTTCCTCGGCTCAAATCTCATCGGCACACAGGGCTTGACGAGCCCCGAGGAGACGGCGGCCGAGCCGAGCACGGCCGCGCAGGGCTCGCGATGATCCTCGCCCTCACTGCGACAATCGCGATCGTCGTGCTGGACCACACCTCCTTGCGCGCGGCGCCGCGCTCCGCCGCCACGGAGCTCACGGCACTCTCACAGGGGGACGTCGTCGAAGTCCGGGGCGAGCGCGCCGGGTATCTCAAGGTCTACGACTATCATCGCGAGCGGGGTGGTTACCTGCGCAGCGAGTCGGTGCGGCCGGTGGCGCTCACCGAGACCGCCGCGCCGGAGCTCCTCGCCGTTCTGCGCTTCCTGCGTGGCACCCCGGGATCCGAGACCCTCGGCATCAGTTACGGCGCGGCCTACTTGAAAGCCGCAGCGGTCCGATCGCTCACCGCCGAGCCCTTCGATGCCATTGCGCAAATGGCCGAACGCCTGGCCGACGTAGCCTCGGGGAGCTCGAGCCGCTCCACTGACGCAGCCGCGCATCTCGAGGGGGTGGAGCAGTTCGGCATTCACATGAAGAGCTTCGAGCGCAACGGACGAATACAAGTGTGCTACGACGGCGAGCTCTTCCGCCGCGTGCTGGCCATGCCCGGCGCCGGCGCGGAGGAGCGCGCCCACGCCGTGCTCGCGCTGACGCGCTCCGACTGCATCGATCCGGCACTGGGACCCGCACCGCGCGCCGCGCTGGACGATCAGCGCCGCGAGTTGCTCGACGGCATCAAGGAGGCGGACTCGGTCCCGCTGCTGCGGACCCGATTGCATATCCGGCGCGCGGGCGTCTGGGCCTCGATCGCGTACGAGCAAGCGCGGCGCGGCGAGCCCTCGGGGACCGCGGCCGGTCGCGCGCTCGCCGAGCTCACGGCCGCGGACCCGAACGAGCTCGGCGAGGACCGGCGCAGCGAGTACGTGGACGCGGTGGTACGGACCGGCGCGGTACGTTGGGCCGCCGCAATGCCGGCGCCCGCCGCGAGCGGGCTGACCGTAAGCGCGGCGCCCGGCGATCCGGGACAGACCTGCGTCACGCTCGCAGACACGCAGCATCCTCACGCGACGCCGCTGGTCCGGCGCTGTACCTACGGCATTGTCTGGATGGCCTCGGCGCACGCGATCGCGCAAGGGCCGGCGCTCGTGCTCGCGGTACAGCCGCTCGAAAGCTGGCGCGAGCTGTGGGTTTTTCACGAAGACGCCGGAAACTGGACCGTCGACGTGCTCTCACCCGGGTTGGACGATCCCGAAGAAGGCTATGTCGATTATGCCGGCTTCGCGCCCGGCACGAGGCGCTTGCTCATCGCCCGCGAAGTGAAGGAGCACGGCCGCTTTCGCCGCCGCTTCGAGGAGCTCAGGCTCGATGATCTCGCCTTGTTGCGACAGGCGAGCAGCCCGGAGCTGTTGCGCGATTTCGGCCGATGGCAGGACGTTGCCTGGCGGCGGGACACGCTGGCGTTGCACTGAGCGAGGCGCGCGGCTCAGCGAGTATAAGTTACGTAATACTTCTTATAGCCCTTCGTCGACCAATGCCCTTTCCATCCCTTCGGCATAGCCACACCTTCACCGGCTTTCGCCTCGAGCACGGTGCCGTCCGCCGAGGTGAGCGTCACGCTCCCCTCGAGAAAGAACATGAACTCGTCGGTCTCGTAGGATGCGACGTCTTGCTCGGAAGGACCTGCATCGTAGAGACCGAATTCAACTTTGCCGTCCCTCGATTTGAGCAGTAGCACGTCGGTGGCGGGGCCGTCAGGTCCGTTTTCCTTGACCGCGCTCTTGCTTTGAAATATCGGGCCCGCCGCCTCAGCGGCCGTGATCTTGACGGGCTTGGTCGTGACCAGCGGCTTCGGCGCCGGCGCATCCGCCAGAACGGTGGCCGTGCACAGCAGCGTCGTCGCGATTGCCATGGTGAATAACTTCATGCCGATCTCCTCGATTGAGCGACCTGTTATGTTTTTGTAACCCGCGATCCCGTCGCTCGAATAGGATAGCATTCGCGTCGATCAGCCGGGAGCCGTGCTCGCATGATTACCATTGAGAGACTCGAAACCTTCACCAACGAATACGTATGCTTCGTGCGCGTCACCGCGAATACCGGCGCGATCGGTTGGGGACAGACCTCGACCTATAATGCCGACATCACCGCGACGATCTTCCATCGGCAAGTCGCTCCGTGGGTCCTCGGCCGGGATGCGCTCGACATCGACGCTTTGGTGGAGCGCATCGAGGAGCGCGAGCACAAGTTTCCGGGCAGCTATCGCTGTCGTGCCATCGCAGGCCTCGACACCGCCTTGTGGGATCTGCGCGGCAAGATGGAGGGCAAACCGGTGGTCTCGCTCCTCGGCGGAACGCCGAAGCGGCTGCGCGCCTATGCATCCTCGATGAAGCGCGACATCTCGCCCGAAGCCGAGGCCGAGCGCCTGGTGCGTTTGCGCGATGAGCAGGGGTTCGATGCATTCAAGTGGCGCGTCGCGGCTGAATGTGGACACGACGTCGATGAGTGGCCCGGCCGCACCGAGGCCATCGTGCCGCGTGTGGCGCGGGCGCTTGGGCCTCGCGTGGCGAAGCTTGTCGACGCCAACAGCGGCTACTCGCCGCGGCGTGCCATCGAGGTCGGCCGCTTGCTCGAATCGGAGGGCATCAGCCACTACGAGGAGCCCTGCCCTTACTGGAAGCTCGATGAAACCAAGCAGGTGACGGATGCGCTCGCGCTCGACGTCACGGGTGGCGAACAGGATTGGGACCTGGCCACCTGGGCGCGCATGATCGAGATGCACGCCGTCGATGTGGTGCAGCCGGATGTCATGTACATGGGCGGCATCGCGCGGACGCTGCGCGTCGCCCGCATGGCCGAGGCGGCAGGGCTGCCGTGCACACCGCACAGCGCGAACCTCTCGCTGGTCACGATTTGCACCATGCACCTCCTCGGCGCCATCCCGAACGCGGGCAAGTACCTCGAATTCTCCATCGAGGGCCTGGACTACTATCCTTGGCAGCAGGGCCTGTTCCTCGGCGATCCCTTCGCCATCGAGGAGGGCTGCGTCAAAATCTCCGCCGAGCCCGGCTGGGGCGTGGAGATCAATCCCGATTGGCTCGAGCGCGCCCAGTACCGCTCGAGCGAGCGACGATGATCGAGCGAGACAGCGAGGCCTGCGACTACATCGTGGTCGGGGCCGGAACTGCGGGATGTGTGGTCGCGAGCCGGCTGTCGCAGAGCGGTAAGGACAAGGTGTTGTTGCTCGAGGCGGGCGGTTCGGACCGCCGCTTCTGGATGCGTGTTCCCGTCGGCTACGGCCGCACGTTCGCCGACCCGCGGGTGAACTGGATGTACCGGACCGAGCCCGACCCGGCGCTCGCCGGACGGCAAGGTTATTGGCCGCGCGGCAAGGTCCTCGGCGGCTCCGGCTCGATCAACGGCATGGTGTATATCCGCGGGCTCTCTTCGGACTACGACGGCTGGCGCGCGCTCGGCAATCCCGGCTGGGGCTTCAGCGAGGTACTGCCCTATTTCAAGATGGCCGAGGACTATTGCGACACGCCCGACTCCACGAGCTTAGGCCACGGCGGACCGATCCATGTCAGCGACATGGCGCAGGATGTCCATCCGCTCTGCCGGACGTTCATCGAGGCGTGCGCGAGTGTGGGCTATCCGCACATTGCGGACTTCAACGCGCACGACCCCGAGGGGGTCGGTATTTACAAGATCACGACGCGCAACGGCATCCGTGAATCGACCGCCCGCGGCTACCTGCACCCCGCGCGCACGCGCTCCAATCTCAGCGTGCGCCTGCAGTCACAGGCGCTCCGGATTCTCTTCGACGGCAATCGCGCCGCGGGGGTTAGCTACCTTCACCGCGGCACGACGCGCGCGGCGCGGGCGCGCAAGGGCGTGATTCTTTGCCTGGGATCGATCAACACGCCGCAGCTGCTGCAACTTTCGGGCGTGGGCGACGGCGCGCTGTTGCAGCGGCACGGAATCGAAGTGTCGGTCGAGAGTCCGGCCGTCGGACAGAATCTGCAGGATCATCTGGATCTGACGTTTCTATACCGCTCGAAGGTGCCGACGCTCAACAACGAGCTCCATCCGCTCACCGGCAAGCTCAAGGCCGGCATCCGTTATCTGCTGACGCGCCGCGGCCAGCTCGCCATCAGCATCAACCAAGCGGGCGGCTTCGTACGGAGCGACGCGGGCCAGCCGCAGCCCAACCTGCAGCTGTATTTCTGTCCCTTGAGCTACAACAGCGCGCAATGGCCGATCCGCCGGCTGATGAATCCGGATCCATTCCCGGCATTCATGGTGTCGTTCAACATCTGCCGGCCGACCAGCCGGGGGCGCATAGAAATTCGCTCGGCAAACCCCCTTGAGGCACCGCTCATCTACCCGAACTCCCTCTCGACCGAGCACGATCTGGGCGAGGCCATGGCCGGAATGCACGTGTTGCGCAAGCTCGGCGCGAGTGCGCCTCTCGCTCGCATCATCGAGCGGGAGGTCTCTCCCGGTCCCGAGAAACGCTCAGATGCGGAGCTCCTGCAGGACTTCCGCGACCGGGCGTCCACCACCTTCCACCCCAGCGGCACCTGCCGAATGGGACCGGATCCGGCCACGTCGGTCGTCGACGCGCGGCTGCGCGTGCACGGTACGCGCGCGCTGCGCATCATCGATGCCTCGATCTTTCCGAATATTCCCACGGGCAACACCAACGCGCCGACCATCATGGTCGCCGAGAAAGGGGCCGCCCTGCTCGCCGAGGACGAAGGAGGCTGACTCGATGTGGCGTATCAGAACATTTGCTGCGGCTGGATTCGCTGTCATCGCCATCGCTTGCCACGCTGTCCCGGCGCAGGCAGCTTCCTTCGAGAGCGTCGTGAAGAGCTATTACGATGGTGAATACGCCGCCCATCCGATAGCAGCAACCTCCGCGGGGATCCACGACTACGACGGGAAGCTCGATGACATGAGCGCCGCCGGCCAAGCCCGGAACGACGCGCGCCTGCATGAGGCATTGGCCGCGCTGGCCGGCATGAATCCGCAGCCGCTGAGCCCGGGGGACCGCGATGACCGTGAAGTTCTGATCGGCCGAATCAAGGGCACGCTACTCGATGATGAGACGATTCAATATTGGCGCAAGGATCCCAGCCGCTACATCCGCGTCGCGACCATGGCCGTGTTCGAATTGGTTCATCGCGATTTCGCACCGCTCGCAGAACGCCTGCGGGCAGCCATCGCGCGCGAGCGGGAGATTCCCGCAGTGCTCGCCGCCGCCAAGGCCAATATCGAACATCCGCCGCGCGCATTCGTGGAAATCGCCATTCGCGGCATCGCCGGCTCGATCAATTTCTATCGAGACGGCGCACCGCAGGCCTTTGCGGCCGTCGAAGATCCGGGGCTGAAGGGCGATTTCACGGCGAGCAACGATGCCGCGATTGCGGCGCTCGAGGACTACAAAGCCTTCCTGGAAACTCAGCTGAGCCAGGCCGATGGCGATTTCGCGCTGAAGTCCGCCGTGTTCGTCGAGCGACTGACCGACAATGAAATGGTTACCCTGCCCGTGAGCCAGCTGCGCGACATTGCGTTGCGCCAGCTGCGCAAGGACCAGGCGGCGCTCAAAGCCGCCGCGCACGAGGTGGATCCGTCGAAGTCAGCCGGCGCGGTGGTCGAGGACATACGCCGGCAGCATCCGAGCGCCGAGACGCTGCTGCCCACGGCCGAGCAAGATCTATCCGGCCTGCGCGCTTTCGTCAGCGAGCATCGCCTCGTGACAATTCCGAGCGAATTGCTCCCGACGGTCGAGGCGACGCCGGAGTTCATACGCGCGACCATCTCTGCCGCCATGGACGCGCCCGGCCCCTTCGAGCGGCATGCCACACAGGCTTTTTACTACGTCTCGCCGCCCGATGCCGGCATGTCCGCCGAAAAGCTCGAAGATTACCTGCAGGCCTATTACTTCGCCGGTCTGCAGCTCATTTCGGCACACGAGGTTTGGCCGGGCCATTTCGTGCAATACCTGACGCGTCGCAGTCATCCGCAGTGGTCACTTGCGCGGACGCTGGCTCATGCGCAATCGACCACCGAGGGCTGGGCGCACTATGTCGAGCAGATGATGATCGAGCAAGGACTGGCCGAACGTGATCCGAAGCTGAAGGTGGCGCAACTGAACGAAGCGCTGCTGCGCGATTGCCGCTTCGTCGCCTCGATTGAAATGCACACGGGCGGCAAAAGCGTGGAGGATGTGGCCCAGCTGTTCATGAGGGAGTGCGGCTCGCCGCAAGCCGAAGCGCGCCGCGAAGCCTATCGCGGTACCGGCGATCCGGGTTATCTGAACTACACGATCGGCAAGCTCGAAATCCTCAAATTACGCGAGGATTACAAAAAAGCGATGGGCGCGAAGTTTTCGCTGACGGAGTTCCACGATCGCTTTCTGGCCGCCGGATTGGTGCCCGTGAAAATCATTCGGCGGGAAATGTTGGGCGCAGACGGTCCGCTATTGTGACCGTCGCATCCTCGCCGATTCTCATCGGTAGGCGGTCCAGATGGTCTTCAAATCGACATACTTGTCGATGGCGTGCGGCGAGCGATCGCGGCCGAAACCGGATTGCTTGAAACCACCGAACGGCGTGGAAACGGAAGATCGATCGAAACTATTGACCCACACGGTGCCGGCGCGCAGGGCGGCAGAGATGCGATGCGCGGCGTTGATGTTCGAGGTCCATACCGCGGCGGCGAGACCGTAAATACTGTCGTTCGCCATGACGAGCGCGTCGGATTCCTCGCGGAAGCTCGTCACCGCGAGCACCGGCCCGAAAATCTCCTCGCGCGAGACCCGCATCTGGGGGCGCACCTCGTCGAGAATCGTGTGCTCGACATAGTAGCCGCCGCTTTCCGTCAAGGCCGGCTTGCCGCCGAGTGCGACGCGCGCTCCCTCCGCAACGCCGACATCGACGTAGCCGAGAACGCGCTGCATGTGCCCCTGATCGATCAGCGCGCCCATCTGAGTCGCGGGATCGAAGGGGTTGCCGAGTGTGATCTTCCGCGCCACGCGCGCAACGCCCGCCAGCAGCTCATCCTTGACACTCGAGTGCACGATGAGCCGCGATCCGGCGTTGCAGGTCTCGCCGGCGTTGTAATAGATGCCCCAAGCAATCGCCTCGGCGGCAGCCTCGAGGTCGGCGTCGGCGAGTACCACGTGGGGACTCTTGCCGCCGCACTCGAGTGAAACACGCTTCATGTTCGACTCGCCCGCATAGCGCAGCATGAGCTTGCCGACTTCCGTCGAGCCGGTAAAACTCACCAGGTCGACCTCGCCATGCAGCGCGAGCGGCTTCCCCGTCTCCTCGCCGAATCCGGGCACGACGTTGAGCACGCCCGGCGGCAAGCCTGCCTCGGCGCCAAGCTCGGCCAGGCGAATGGCGGAGAGCGGACTCTGTTCGGCGGGCTTCAGCACCACCGAGTTGCCGCTGAGCAGCGCCGGACCGAGCTTCCAAGCGGTGATGATCAGCGGGTAATTCCACGGAACGATGGCCGCCACCACCCCGAGCGGCTCGCGGCGGATCAGCGCGAGATCGTCCGGGCCGGTCGGTGCGACTTCGTCGTAGAGCTTGTCGGCGAACTCGGCGTAATAGGCGATGGTGTCCGCCGCCTTGGGGACGTCCACCTCGAGGGAGTTGATGATGGGCTTGCCGACGTCGAGCGTTTCGAGCATCGCGAGGCGCTCGAGATCGCCGCGGATGAGATCGGAGAAGCGCAACAGCACCCGCTTGCGCTCCTTCGGATCCGTGCGGCGCCACGCACCCGCCTCGAACACCGCGCGCGCGCCGGCGACCGCATCGTCGACATCTCTTTGGGAACAGCGCGCGATCTGGGCGATGATGCGGCCGTCGATCGGGCTCTTCTTCTCGAACACGCGGCCATCGTGTGCCGCGACGTACCTGCCATTGATGAACGCGCGGCCCTCGGGGCGTAGCGGCGTCGCGAGCCGCTCCCATTCGCTGCGGCTGCGGACGGCAAGGTTGGTCATGGCCAGTGCCTGGACATAGGGAACTCGGGAGCTGGCGTGCTGTGCCGCACTTTTTTGAAACTAGCACACCGCTGAACCCCGGTAAATGAGGGTCGGCCCGCGCCTGCCGCCGCCGCCTGCGACCTGGTTCCAAGAATTCCGCGCCCCGTTGCGAGATAGAATGCGCATGCTCGACTCGCTCGGCGACGTGCTTCCCGATCTCGTGGTCCTGGTCAAACGAGACGGGGTCATTTTGAGTCATATGGGTGGCCGCGGTGTCGCTGCGCTCGCCCTGCCGCGGGAAGCGGTGGGCCAGCGTCTCGATAGGGTCTGGGCCGAAGACATTGCGGCGTGCATCAAGCAGGGCGTGCGCCGCGCGCTCGCGCAGCGTACGACGCTCGACACGTTCTTCACCGCGGCGGGTGTGCGCTACGAGGTGCGTACCACCGCGCAGAGTCCCGACCGCGCGTTGTGCGTCATTCGCGCGGCCGGCAGCGCAACGGACGAGGCTGCGGGCGCCGATGATCTCTCCCAATCGCAGTTCGATCGGCGCGGATTCTTGCGCCGCTTCCACGACACTCTGTCCGAGGCCGTGATCCAGGAGAAGCCGGCGGCTCTGGCTGTCATTCATCTGGACGGCATTGCCGACATCGAGCGTGCGTTCGACGCCAAAATCTCCGAGCAGGTCCTGAGCAGCGCGATTTTGCGATTGCCGCATGAAGTCTCGCGCGAGAAGAACGCGAACGAGCCGGGTAAATATCTCGGACAGTTGAGCGCGGAGATTCTCGCATTGGTCATGGCCTCGGCAGACCGTGATGCGATTGAAACCTGCGTGTCCCGGGTTTGTGAGAGCTTGGGTGAGCCGGTGCCCATCGGCGATGCGACGTTTCAGCTGACACCCTATGCCGGCGTCTCGATCCTCGGCCAGGACGGAAGCTCGCCGCGGGGTTTGCTCGAAAAGGCGCGCTCCGCCTGTGCCGAGGCCCGCCGCTCCAACTCCTCGCGAGTTTTCTTTTTCACCGACACCCTCAAGCTGCGCTCCCTGCAGCGCTTGGACATCGCCTGGGAAATGCGCGACGCGATCGCGAACCGCGAGATCCGGCTGCGTTACGGCGGGCGGCACGAGCTCGCGTCCGGACGCCCGGTGGCGCATGTCGGCTACCTCCGGTGGACTCATCGGCTGCGCGGCGAGCTCACTCCCGGCGAATTTCTCGGCGTGGCGGAAACCACCGGTCTCGCCGCGGCGCTGTCGCGCGCGCTCCTCGCCGGCTTGCGCGATGATTTCGCCGCACTCGGCGCGGCGACGCTACCGCCCGATGTGCGCTTATCGTTCGGCCCGCTGCGCCATCACCTGCTGCAAGATGACTTCGTCGATGACATCGGCCGCTTCTTGGCGGAGGGCGGCATGCCTGCTTCGCGGCTGGAGCTGCGCATCGCGGAGCGCACGTTCGCTTCGATGAACGCCTCGATCTGCCACTCCCTGGACAAGCTTGGGGTGCAGATAGTCATCGACGAGGTGGGACGCGGGTTCGCTTCCTCGCTCGATCGCCTGGCCCGCGCACCCATTTGGGGCCTGCAGCTCGACCGTGCCTGGACGACGGCGCTCCGCGCCGACGAGGTCGCGCTGAAGGTGTGCAAGGCCGGAATCAGCGCAGCCGAGGCGCTCGGACTCACCCCGATCGCCACCGGCGTGGACGATGCCCAGCAGCGCGACGCGCTGCTGGCGCTCGGATGCCGGCATGGCAGCGGCGATCTTTTCGGTCGGAGCGCCGAATTTGACACTGCCATTATGAGACCTGCGTCACACGCAATGACCTGAGTGGTGAGGCGCCCTCCAAGGTAAATCGGGCCGCTTCACAGTGAAATGCGTCACACATCCCCGGTGTCGGGGTTTGGCGACTCCAGGCAGGCTCCCATGACGCGAATGTTCCTGCTCCTAACCCTGACGACGCTGTTCTCTTTCAGCGTGGCGCCTTCGACACGCGCGGCCGTTATCAAAATGCCCGCGTCCGGACACACGCCGCGCTATCTCGTGCAGGCCGCGAATGTGACCGATGCCCGGCGCTCCGTGATGCGCGTCGGCGCAACGGTCGAGCAGAGCCTGCCCATCGTCAACGGCGTCGCCGCGCACTTGAGCGCCCCGCAGGCAGCTCGCCTGCGTGCGGCGGCCGGCGTCCGAGTATTCGCCGACCGAGCGGTCGCGACGAGCCAATCGCTGCTCTCGACGCTCACCTCCGCGACCGGGGACATCGTCTCAACGACGCTCGTCACGGCGAACGCGCTGCCGGTGCTGTCGAGCGTCACAAGCTCGGTAGTGGCTGCCACGAGCGGTAGCTCGGTACCGCAAGACGGCACCGGTGAGAACACGCCGACCCTGTTATATCAGACCAACTACCCCATGCTGGTCGGTGCCGACACGCTGCAACAGGCCGGCATCACCGGCGCGGGTGTCACCATTGCGATGCTCGACAGCGGACTGTGGCAGGCGCTCAGTCAGAATTATGGCGGGCGCATCCTGGGGACGATCGATGTGACCAATGGCGGTTCCGGACCCGTGACCGGCGACCCCTACGGTCATGGCACGCACATCACCTCCATCGCGGCCGGCGGTGCGATCAACTTATCGGGAAACTACCTCGGCATTGCGCCCGGCGCGAACCTGGTGATCGTGCGCGCTTTCAACGGCGAGGGCGCGGGCCGCTACATCGATGTGATCTCCGGCCTCAATTGGATTCTCGCCCACCGGAGCAAGTACCACATTCGGGTGGTGAACCTGTCTTTTGGCGCGTCCCCCGAATCGTATTACTGGAATGATCCTATCAATCAGGCCGTGATGGCAGTGTGGCAGGCCGGCATCGTCGTGGTGGCCGCGGCCGGAAATTCAGGGCCCTCGGCGATGACCATCGATGTGCCGGGCAACCTCCCCTACGTCATCACGGTCGGAGCGCTCACCGATAACTACACGCCCTACAATCTCAGCGATGATCGCCTGGCATCGTTCTCCTCCGCGGGTCCCACCTACGAGGGTTTCGTCAAACCGGAGGTGATCGCGCCCGGCGGACACATGGTCGCCTCCATGTCGAGCCAGAGTTATCTCGCGAACATCGATCCCGGCTCGATGGCGCCGACCGCCCAGATGTTCACCATGTCGGGCACCTCGATGGCGACGGCCGTCACCACCGGCGTCGTCGCGCTGATGCTGCAGTCGGATCCGACACTCGCCCCGGATGACGTCAAATGCCGGCTGCTCGCTTCGGCGCGGCCGGCCGTGAGCGCGAGCGGGACGCTGGCCTATAGCGTTTTCGAGCAAGGAGCGGGACTCGTCAACGCCGTGTCGGCCGTGAACAGCTCCGCGACCGGTTGCGCGAACCGAGGGCTCAACATCGCGGCCGACCTGGCAGGCACACAGCACTTCGGCGGGCCCGCCAACGAAGACGCCAACGGCAATTTCTACGTCATGAACATGGCGGGCTCGACCTGGGGCGGCTCGCAGCCGAATGACGGCTATTCGTGGTCGACCGCCTACAGCGGCAGCCAGGGTTATACCTGGAGCGAGGGCTACCTCTGGAGCCAGACCTATAATTGGAACCAGGCTTACACCTGGAACAACGGTTACACCTGGAGCCGGGGCTACACGTGGTCGCGAGGCTACACCTGGAGCCGATCGGTGCCCTGGTGGAGCACGAACTCCTCGACCCCAGCCGCCACGCAACCCGCTTCCATCCTCCCCTGGGTGCCCAATCAGTGACGCGCGCGCATCGACGCCGACGTCTCTTGACGCTGGCGGTACTCGGGTCACTGCTCGTCGTAGCGACCGGTCAGGCCGCTGACGCACCGCCACTCGTCCTCGAGCAGCTCACGCCCTCCGAAGGGCTGCCGCAGGGTACTGTCTATGACAGCTTGCAGGATTCCCAGGGGTTCGTCTGGCTCGCCACCGAGGACGGCCTGATCCGCTACGACGGCCTGGAACTCTATCGGTACGCCTATTCACGCACCGCCCGCGACGGACTGCCGGGCAACTTCATCCGCGAGATCGTCGAGGACGCGCACCACGATCTGTGGATCGCGATCAAGGATGCGGGGCTTGCCCGCTGGAACCGGGCGACGGACACATTCACTCGCTTTCGGCACGATCCCAAGGACCCCGGATCGCTTGCGAGCGATGTGACGCGCACCGTGCTGGTAGATACGCGGGGCCGCATCTGGGTCGGAATGAACGATGCCGGCGTCGATATCCTCGACCCCGCCACCGGCCGCATCGAGCATCGCCGACATGATCCGCATAACGCCGATTCGCTGAGCAACGATGAAATCTTCACACTGGCCCTGGATCGCAGCGGAGCGGTGTGGGTGGGGACGGCGGCGGGGCTCGACCGCTGGCAACCCGAGCGCAACGCGTTCCTGCACTTTGGCGAGGATCGCGGCACCCTCACGGGCAAACAGGTCTTGGCGACGATCGAGGATCACGCCGGGAGCCTTTGGGTCGGCACGTTCGACGGCGGACTCGATCACTTCGATTCGACGGGGAAGCTCATAGAAAGCTTCCGGCACGACGCACAGCGCCCGGCCTCGCTCGCGAGCGACGGCGTTCGGGCCATTCTCGAGGATCATGCGGGACATTTGTGGGTAGGGACCGAAGAGGGCCTCGATCTCTTGGATCGCGCCACCGGAGAGTTCTCACACTATCGCCACGATGGCAGCGATTCGGCCTCGCTGCGCGATTCGTTCATCATGTCGTTGTATCAGGATTCTGCAGGACTCGTTTGGATCGGGACGCGCGCGGGCGGCGTGAGCCGCTGGAACCCGCACAGCTGGGAACTGGGCGGTCACCGGCCGGAATGGCTCGGCGGCAAGCCGGTTACCTCTTTTGCCGACGCCCCGGATCATCGGGTGTGGATTGCCTCGATGGGCGGCGGCCTCAAGCAATTCGATGCAAGCAGCGGCGAGGCCCGGGACATCGATGACATCCTCGGCCGGCACGATGCGCTCGGCGATCGCCGTGTCATGGCGCTCCGGCTGGATCGTCGCGAGACGCTGTGGATCGGCACCATGACGAGCGGCCTGAAGAAATTGGGGGCGAGCGGACGGCTCGAGTCCATTCCGGTCAAACGCGGCGATCCTCACAGCACCAGCGGGGAAGGCATCCAAACCATTTACGAGGGCCGCGACGGACGTATCTGGCTCGGGGTGCACGATGGCGGCGCGAACGTGATCGACCCCGTGACCGGCGTGATTCGCCAACTCCCCTTCGGCGCGTCCGAGCGCGGAGCGATCAGCGCAGCGAGCGTAACGGCCATCGCCGAGGACAGCCAAGGCAACGTGTGGCTCGGCACGGACGACGGCGGCCTCGATCTTGCAAAGCAGGACGGCACCATCGTCAAGGTATTCCGGCATGATCCCGCGGACCCGGCGAGTCTGCCCTCCAACACGGTGTATGCGCTCGAGGTCGACGCCGAGGGCCGGATCTGGGTGGCAACCGACGAAGGCGGCCTCGCGCGCGTGGTCGGGTCGAGTGCCTCGCCCGATTCCATTCGCTTCCGAGCGCTGTCGCGTGAGGAAGGACTGTCGAGCGATACGATCTACGGCGCATTGAGCGATGCGCAAGGGCGCCTCTGGCTCAGCGGCAACGCCGGGTTGATGCGCGTCTCTCCCGACTCACAGTCGGTGAAGACCTATCATCGAGAACATGGCCTGCAGGGCGAGGAGTTCGATTACAACGCCTACCATCGCCTGCGCGACGGGCGCCTGTGCTTCGGCGGACCGGGCGGGTTCAACATCTTCGACCCGACGCGACTCACCGAGAATACGCATGCGCCGCGGGTGGCGCTCACGAACCTGGAAGTGCTGGGCATTCCCCTGCCGAGCAAGACCCCATATTGGCTGCTCGATCACATCAAGCTGGACTACGGGGCGAGCATCGTGTCGCTCGACTTCGGTGCGCTCGATTTCATCTCCCCGAAGCGCAACCGGTTGGCCTATCGGGTCAGGGGGTTCAGCGATCGTTGGATCGATCTCGGCGCGCAACATCGCGTGACCCTCACGAACCTCGACGCGGGAGATCACTTGCTCGAGGTGCGCGCGGCCAATGCCGATTCGGTCTGGAGCGACCCGCCGCTGCGTCTGACGATTCATCGCGACCCCGCTCCCTGGCGCTCGGCCTGGGCGTATGCGCTGTATGCGCTTGCCGTTCTCTTGTTCGCCGCCCATCGCGCCCGCGCGCATCGCAGGAAAATACGCGGCATTGTCGAGGCCAAGCAACGACTGGAATCGGAGGTGGCGCTGCGCACCCGTGAGCTCGTGGAGAGCAACCGGCAGTTGGCGGATGCGGCGCAAGCGAAGAGCAATTTCCTCGCGCGGATGAGCCATGAATTGCGCACGCCGATGAATGGAGTCGTGGGCATGACGGAGCTGCTGGGCCGCACGCCGCTATCCCCGACGCAGACGCGGCTGACGCAAACCATCCGCTCTTCCGCCCACGTGCTCCTGCAGATCGTCAACGACTTGCTCGACCTCTCGAAGCTTCAGGCCGGCAAGGTCGATTTCGAGTCTCTGCCGCTCGACCTCGTGCGCCTGTTGGAGGAAAGCACGACGTTATTTGCGGGAGCCGCCGAGGCCAAGGGCATCGAGCTGATCGTGTCGCCGCCGCCGAGCGTCCCGCACACGCTGCTGGGCGATCCCTTGCGGATTCGCCAGATCGTCTTGAATCTCGTGGGTAACGCCGTCAAGTTCACGTTTCAGGGTGAAGTCGTCGTCAGGGCCGACGTCGTTGCAGGCGATGGCGGACGCGCGACGCTCGACATCGCGGTGAGCGATACCGGCGTGGGCATGGAGCCCGCGACCATCGAGAAGATTTTCGAGCCGTTTACCCAAGCCGACGAGTCGACCACGCGGCGCTTCGGCGGCTCCGGGCTCGGCCTCGCGATCTGCCGGGAGCTCACCGAGCGCATGGGCGGCGCGGTGACCGTCGAAAGTCGTCCCAACGTCGGATCGACGTTCCGCATGACGGTGCCCTTGGGCGTTGCGGTCACGCCGACCGCGGTGGCGCCCCCCGCCCCGTTCGCGCCGCGGACGGCATGGATCTTTACCCGACGACCGGCACTTGCCGAATCGCTCCTCCGCCACACGCGGGCGCTCGGCCTCAACGCGCGTTTTTGCGAGAGCGACGCGTGGGGCTTTGCCCGCGAGGATCTGCTTATCGTGGATCTCAGCACGCACGCGGCCCTGGTCGAATCATTGTTCCAGGATGCGCATACCGCCCGGCCGCTGCCGGTGATACTCGCCACGGCAGCCCAACTCGAGACACTCGCATGCCGAGGTCAGATCGACGATGAGCTGATCGTGGCGAAGCCCGTGCAGCGCGAGGCGCTGTCTAACGCGCTGCGCGCGGCGGCAGGCGAGCGCCGGGCCGGCAATCGGCAAGGCGAGACCGAGAACGGGCCGCCGATCGGCGCCCATATTCTGTTGGTCGAGGATGAAGCGGTGAATGCCGCGGTCGCTCAAGGGTACCTGGCCGAGCTCGGCTGTACCTGTGTATGGGTGGACAACGGCACCGAAGCGGTCGCGCGCAGCGCCACCGAGCGGTTCGACATGATCATGATGGACCTCAACATGCCCGACATGGACGGTCTGGCGACGGCTCGCCTCATGCGCGAGCGTGAGGGGACGGGTCCGCACGTACCCATCGTTGCGCTCACGGCGCATGAAGCAACGAGCTATCGAGACCCGTGCCTTGCGGCCGGCATGAACGATGTGATGGGCAAGCCGTATACCTTCGGGGAATGCGCACGCCTCTTGCAGCGCTGGCTGAGCCGCTCCGCGACACCGGCAAGAGAGCCGGAACATGCCGCATCCTCTTCCGCCCGTTCGGATGCCGTCACGCCGCAGGGCCGACCGCTGGTCGACAGCGCGACTGTAACGGCCCTCAAAAACTTGCGCGCGGCGGACCAACCGGACTTGTATTCGAGACTGGTCGGCCTGTTCGAGACAGGATCCACCCAGGCGATGTCCGAGATCGACTCGGCACTCGCGCGGGACGACCTCGCCGGCGCAAGCGCCGTCTGCCACAAATTGGCCGCGAGCGCCGCGAATGTCGGCGCACTGACCTTTGCGCATCAGACCCGGAGTTTGGAGGAACTCTGCAAGCAAGAGCACGCGACACGGGCCGCCTCCTTGTTCGCAGCCATGCGTGCCGCCCACCCGGCGCTCATCGACGAGCTGTCGCGTCTTTGCCTCGCGGAGAGCGCATGAGCAGCCTGCCCACTCAGCCGATCGCCATCATCGCCGACGATGAGGATCTCGGCCGACTGCTGCTCGCCGAGACCGCGGTGGCCTCGGGGCTTTCGCCCTTGAGCTTCGACAACGGCGTCGCGGCGCTCGAGGCGGCTCTTTCGCAAGACGTCGCCATCGTGCTGTTGGACGTCGACATGCCCGGCATGGACGGCTACACGGTCTGCCGACGGCTGCGTGCCGACCCGCGCTTTGCCACGGTACCGATCGTGATGGTCACGGGCCACGAAGACTCCGCTGCCATCACTCGGGCGTTCGACGCAGGCGCCACCGATTTCATCTCGAAGCCGGTCAACTGGGCGCTTCTACCGCGACGCCTGGCCTACATCCTGCGCAATGCGGCGGCGTCCGAGCGTATCGAGCGGCTCGCCTATTTCGACACGCTGACGGGACTGCCGAACCGGCAACGCTGCATCGATGTCGCCGAGCGGCTGTTCGCGGAGGCGGCGATCGCGGAGCAACAGGTCGCCGTCATTTACGTCGATCTCAACAGTTTCAAGCGAGTGAACGATACCTTCGGTCACACGGTCGGCGATGCCGTCCTGAAAAGCGTCGCCGTCCGGTTGAAACGTGCGGTTGTCCCCTTTCAATCGGCCAATCACACGGTGTCGGTCGCCCGTTTCGGTGGCGATGAATTCGTCGTGCTGGTGAGCGATGCCCAGGCGCTTGCGCCCGAGATTGCGGGCGCATGCGCCGCCGCATTGAACGATCCAATCACCCGTGAGGGACTCGAATTCTATTCCGCGCCGAGTATCGGCATCGCCGTCTACCCCGACCACGGATCGGACGTCGCCACGGTGCTCAAGCATGCGGATACGGCCATGTACCAGGCCAAGGCAGGCGCGTCCGGCTCGATCGTGATGTACACCCCCGCCCTGAGCGCGAGGTTGAGGGACTGGCTCGACCTCGAGGGCCGGTTGCGGCGCGCGGTGCAAGAAGACAAGTTGGAGCTTCACTATCAGCCCAAATTCCGCCTGAGCGACCACCGCTTGATGGGGGCCGAAGCTTTGCTCCGGTGGTGCGACGCGGAGCATGGCGAGATTCCCCCGACTAGATTCATCGAGATTGCGGAGGACTCGGGTCTGATCATCGAGTTGGGCGCGTGGGTGATCCGCGCCGTGTGCCGCCAGCTGCGCGCGTGGCAGGATTCGGGGCATTCGATCCCGGTGGCCATCAATGTATCGGGCAAGGAGCTTTTGCATGGCGATCCGGCCTGGACGCTCGAGGCGCAAGCAGCGGCGGCAGGTATCCCCGTCTCGCTGATCGAAGTCGAAATGACCGAGTCCGTCTTGGTCAAGGACTCGGCCCGGGTGCGCGCCGCCTTGGAGCGGCTGCGCCAGCTCGGTTGCCGAATCGCGCTCGACGATTTCGGCACCGGCTATTCGTCGCTCGCGTACATCACCCGATTTCCCCCGGACCGCATCAAGATCGACAAGGCGTTCGTCCACAATCTCGATCGATCCGCGAGCGATTCCGCCATCGCCAATGCAATCCTGTCACTCGGCGAGAGCCTGAATGTGGTCGTGACGGCCGAGGGCGTCGAGCGGCCCGGCCAAGTGGACTGGCTGCGCAAGCGCGGCTGCCACGAGGCGCAGGGCTTCCTGTTGTCGAAGCCGCTGCCGGCGCGCGAGTTCGAACGGCGGTTTCTGTGCGAGCCTGGGGAGGCGGGCGCGCAGATCCCGCGCGCTTATCGGCGCTCGTCTTGAGCATGAAGTGTGAGCTTGCGCGACGATTGACTCCCACGCTTCGCTCGCTGTAAAACTGTGCTTGTGCAGCCGTCCGCCAAAAGAAGCGTCTCCTCGCTCGCAGCTGCGATCGGCGAGCCGGCGCGCGCGCGCATTCTGATTTGCTTGATGGATGGGCGCGCACGCACCAGCACGGAACTTGCCATCGTCGCCGATGTGAGTCCATCCACGGCCAGCGCGCATCTCGCTCGCCTGAAGGAGCAGAATCTGGTGGCGGTCATGGCGAGCGGCAAGCATCGCTACTATCGATTGCAGGGTCCCTCTGCCGCAGCGGTGATCGAGGCGCTGAAGGTGTTAGCCGGAGAGCGCCAAGAGGACGTGCCGTCGAGAGTGCCTGACCGTCTGCGTACGGCGCGCTCCTGCTACGATCACATGGCCGGTCGGCTGGCGGTCGCGCTGCACGATCATTTCATCGCCCGCGCCTGGCTTAAGGCGGATGAGTGCAAGAAAGACGCCTACGAGCTGACGGACCTCGGAAACAAAGCCTTGACGGAGCTCGGCCTCGACATCGATTGCACCAGGGCCCTGAGACGCCGCTTCGCTTATGCGTGTCTCGACTGGAGTGAGCGCCGCCCGCATTTGGGCGGTGCACTCGGTGCAGCAGTTCTCGATGTCGCAATTAGAAGGAAATGGCTGGTTCGCGACTTGGATAGCCGCGCATTGAGCATCACGGCGGCCGGACGGCGCGAGCTTAGCGCGAGATTCGGCCTCTGCGTCGAGCGCACACCCGCGCGGACCGGCAGCCATCCGGAGTTCCGACCTTCCGTCGCAGCGCTCCCCTAGAACGAAAACTCGGGCTCGAGAATGAGCAGTCGACGTCTGACGAGCGCGCTGGCGAACACCAGGCCGAGGGCCGCGCCGCGCATCCCTGTGACGGCAAACGCCGTCAGCGCCTCCGTCAAATGGAAACGCCGCCAACCGACTTGATTGATAGGTGTCAAGGCTATCGACAGTACTGGAATCAGGATGTACAGCGCCATCCAACGATGGCGCTCGCGCGCCGAGAGACGCCGTTCCGGCGGTGGGGTGGGCTGTTTGGCGTGCCAGACCCAGAGCCACAAGGCCACGAAGATTGCCGCCGCACCCAGCACCGTGCTGCCATGTTGCAGCCAGCGGTACAAGAGCCATGTAGAACCACCCGGCACATCCCCTCTCTCTACCCCGAGCACGGGCACTATGTGCACACCGCCCGCATCTTCGTGCGTAAGACCATCCCAGACGACGTGGGTCAGCGCTCCAAACAAGACCGCGAATGCCGCATAGAGCCACCCCTGCACGCTCGCCAGCCGGGGACCGATATGCTCGGCAAGCAGTCGACCGTAGATCCGGTTGGGCAGCACTTCATGCAGCGCGGGCTTTATCAGTGCTTGAAACAGCGCCCAGGCGGCAAGCCCAACGGGCAGACAGAAGGTTAGCAAAGCCAACCAGCCGTGTGTCTGGTCGCGCGTCAGGCGGATCGGCAGAATCAAATCCAAGTCCGGGGCCATTGCGCCGATCGTCGCTGCCGAGATCAGCCCGAGGCGGCGCAGCGGCTTGTGCACGGGCAGGACCGCGGCAATGTGCGAAAGCGTAAAGGGCATTACAGCGCTTCTTACTCTTAAAGGGGCGACGCCCCTATCATCGCTCGAGTCGCAGCGAATTGAGATAGAAAGTGTAGGTGGGTTTGCTGCCGTCCTCAAACAATATGATCCTCTGAACATGCGCCAGGTCCTTCTTGGAGTCGTCAGGCGCTGACTCGATCTCCGTTGTGGATATGCGAATTACGCGCTGACTCAGAGACGCAAGTTCGAACTGTTGGCTGTAGCGGTCCCTGTAATGTGGGTCAGGACGACCAGCATCGATGCGCACGAAGATCGGGAACGTTTGAGTGCCCGGGTTGCTCAAGTCGATGACGAGAGTGGAGTAGGCGCGCCAGTCGGGCCAAACCTCTTCGAGCGACAAGCCCGGCCAGCGGCCCCGATCGGGTTGCACCCGAAGACTACGGTCTGGGGTGGCGACCAAGTGCGCCGCTGAAGCCACGAGAAAGTGGCGGCCGAGCGCGGAATCCAACTGTACGAGTTGCGGAAACAGCGAAGCGCGCAGGACATAGGCCGACATCGTCAACGCGGTCGGGATCACGATCAGCACCCCGCTCAACAAAGCGACGGTTTCGAGCGTGAATCTGGCCACTGTATAGCGGTGTATCGTAAACGTGGTTGTGTCCTGGATCAGCCCTGCTGAGGCTGGAATAGGGAATTATATCGTACAGTGTCCGGCGTACACGCGCGACTATCCAGACGCGGCTGTCCTCAAGACTTCATTGACTCTCCTTCACAATTCGCCCGTTGAGAGGTTGAGGCAGCCGCGCGTCATCGGGATAAAGCTTCGCGAATGCGCTGATTTGCGCTCGGGACACGGTAATCGGCTTTTTCAACACGAACCAGGCCACGCCCTCGGTGCAGGGCGGAGCCGACACAGATCCCATATACGCGTAATAAGTCGTGGTATCGCTTGGCAGAAGATCCATGGGGTTCAATTGGAGCGCGACAACGTTCTGGCCCTCCGCCGACGGCATGTGATCCCAAATCTCCTGGACCGCGGGATTCCCCTTGCCCGCCGTCAAGAAGACAGCGACTCCCGCCACCTTCCCATCACTCGTCTGGTGCATCAAATGCACCACCATATCGTACGCTTTGCCGTTCACCTGTTCCTCACTCGGGCGATGAAAATGAAACTGTGTCAGCTGATAGCGCATGCCTTCAAAGATGAGGAAGTCGCCACTACCGGGGGCGTAATAATTCACCCGGATCGTATAGCCGTTGTTGATGACGTATCGGATTTGACCTGGGTGATAATCGAAGCGCAGCGCAGGCAACGCGGCTTTCTGTGGATTCCGGATGTCGATGGGCGATTGCTCCCTTCCATTGCAAGCCGCATACGCCGGATCGAGCTCGCTCCAATGAGCGCTACCGCGCGGCCCCTGGTAAGCCCAAGGAGTCTTCCACGGAGAAACGTACGGATTAGATCCTTCCGCGCCTTGCGCTTGGACCGGCCGAGGAGCCAAGAACCCTGTCAAGCCCAACGCCAGCGTCGCCGTCGGCCAGACTGACCGCCTCTTCATGGTTGGATCCGCTCCCCTGGCAAAAGGTCAGATCCGATTATCCTAAACCCTCGAGCGGCACACTTCGGCGATCATCGAACTGTTGAATGTCCGATGCCAGGTCTTAGCGCGCGCCCTTGCCCATCAGCACCACTTCCGCGGTCTGCACGAGGATGGCGATATCGAACAGCAGGTTGCCATTCTTGATGTAGTAGAGGTCGTACTGCAACTTCTCCAAGGCATCATGCTCAGAGGCGCCGTATGGATAGCATAGCTGTGCCCAGCCGGTGATCCCGGGCTTTACACTGAGGCGCTCCACGTAATACGGGATCCTCTCGGTCAGCCGCTCGACAAATTGTGGCCTTTCCGGACGCGGCCCCACGAGGCCCATTTCGCCTTTGAGTACATTCAGGATCTGCGGTAACTCATCGATACGAAGCTTGCGGATTACGGAACCGACCCGCGTAACGCGGGAATCGTTCTTCTCCGCCCAAAGTGCCTGCCCCGCCGCCTCCGCATCGACCCGCATGCTGCGGAACTTCAACAGGTTGAAGATTCCGCCAGCGAACCCGACTCTCTCCTGCCGATAGAACAGGGGTGCACGCCAACCGTCTTCGATCTTGATCGCCAGAGCCGTGGCCAGTATCAGCGGGCAGGTCAATACGAAGAGAGCCGATGCCAGAAAAAGGTCCAGCGCGCGCGAACTCTGCAGCCGAAAAGATCCGCGCCTGAAGCCCTTACCAAAGATGAGCCAACTCGGATTCAAGACGTCAATGCGGACTCGGGCGGTTTCGCGCTCGAGAAAAGCGACCAGCTCGGTCACGTCGATACCGGCCAACCGGCAGTCGAGCAGCTCGCGCATAGGCAGGGAATTACGTCGCTCGTCCATGGCCACGACGATCTCATCCACTTCGTGACGTTGGCACAAATGAAGGAGGCTATCACCCGACTGCAACAGGCGCTGTGGCGGCACAGCCGCCTCCTCGTCAGGACGTTGTACGAAGCCGACGAGCACGAAGCCTCGCTGATCCGACCTGCGTCGCAGGCCTGTGATCGGGAGCGCACGCCGGCCGGCACCGTACACCAATACGCGGCGTTTGAAGGATGACTCGTCCACGAGGCGAAGAAATCCGAGCCTCAGCGTCAGCAACACCATGATCACCAAAATGCCTGCAATCGCGAGAACGGGACGCCCGATCCACAAATTGGGAATGAAATACAAGCCCATGACGGTGATCGCGATGGCCGCCCCGACGGAAGCCACGACACGGACCAGAATTCCAACCGTGCGCGCACGTTGGCGCCCGCTGTAAAGCCCAAACGCCATCGTGCAAAGGAAGGTTGCACTCGCAAGGAGCGTGCCGCGCGCCCAGATCGATCCCATGTCGTAATCGATCGCGTGAGGATTGAAGTGAAAGCGCAGAAGTCTGGCGGCGATCAACGCCAAAAATACCGTCACAGCCTCGAGCATGGCGAGTACTACGATCGAGCGTGGAACGGGATGGCCGAATAGCTCAACGCGCATAAAACTCCGCGCTTAGCCAAGCCTTTCATATAACGGGTCTAAGCTTAGCTTTCTTTGCTA
>CAWCTM010000005.1:0-13960 GCA_963798595.1 uncultured Gammaproteobacteria bacterium
CGCGACAATCAGGATGGGAATCCCGCGACAATCAGGATGAGAATGCGCCGCTGCCGGGGTGACGAAGGGAGGGCGTAGCCCGACCGGAGTTACCCCGGCAGCGGCGTCGACGCCCAAAGGGGCCTCATTTGGCGGTAACGGCGGCTGGTAAGGGATCGGCTTCTCCTTCGAGAGGACCAATTCTTTGGCCGGCCGGCATGTCACCGATCAACAAATGAGGCTTTTCATGAGCTTGCGTCGTACCCATTCGCCGGCCGTAGCCGGTGCAAAGGCCGGTTTCAGCACCTCCGCCGCCTACCGGTTCGAAAAGGATCCCCGACTTCCCACCCAGAAGAAGTCGCCCCGCGAACGTCGCCGGGCTGATCCATTCGCCGATGTCTGGGAGAACGACGTCCTCCCTATGCTGAAGGCCGCCCCTGGCTTACGGCCGATCTCCGTGTTCGAGGAGCTATGCCGCCGGCATCCGGAGCTGGGTTCCGGGACGCGGCGGACGCTTGAGCGGCGCATTCGCGCTTGGCGGGCGGTGAACGGCCCGGACCGGGAGGTGATCTTCCGCCAGGAGCATCCGCCGGGCCGTATGGGCTTGTCGGACTTCACCGAGGTTGCCGATCTTGGCGTCACCATTGCCGGCCAGTTGCTGGACTGCCGGCTCTATCACTTCCGTTTGCCGTTCTCCGGCTTCGAACACGCCCATGTCGTGCTCGGCGGCGAAAGTTTTGTCGCCCTTGCGGAAGGGTTGCAGAATGCCCTGTGGTCGCTGGGCGGGGTTCCCGAGCAGCACCGAAGCGACAGCCTCTCGGCGGCGTTCCGCAATCTCGGCGCCGACGCCAAGGAGGATGTGACGACGCGCTACGAGGCGTTCTGCGGCCATTACGGCATGACGCCGACCCGCAATAATCCGGGCGTATCGCACGAGAATGGTTCGATCGAAAGTGCGCATGGCCATCTCAAAAGAGCGCTGGCAGATGCCCTGCTGCTGCGTGCCTCGCGCGACTTCGACGATCTTCCGGCATGGCGGGGCTTCGTCGACGAGATTGTTGGCCGCGGCAACGCGCGCAATGCCAAGCGCATCGATCAGGAGCGGATGGCGCTGAAGAAACTGCCGGTCCGCAAGACCGCCGACTATGAGGAGGTCAACGTCGACGTCACAACATCCTGCGCCTTCACGTTGCGCAAGGTGTTTTACTCGGTCCCATCCCGCCTGATCGGCCACCGGTTGCGCGTGCGTCTTTATGACGACCGGCTCGAATGCTTCCAGGGCGCGACGCACATCATCACCTTGCGGCGCGGGCGAGCGCTGCCGAACGGCAAACATGGCCATGTCATCGACTATCGCCATGTCATTCATTCCCTGCGCCGCAAGCCGATGGCGCTGCTCAATCTGGTCTATCGCGACCAGCTCTTTCCTCGCCGCGTCTACGCCCTTGCGTTCGACGCCTTGCTCGCTGGAATTGGCGAGAGACCAGCGTGCCGGGCCATGGTTGGGCTTCTGGCGCTCGCACACGAACGTGCCTGCGAGGCGGAACTCGGCGTCGTGCTGCAATCAGCTCTCGACGACGGCGTTCTGCCGGATCTCAATGCGCTGATCGAACGCTTCCGCCCGAAGGGCATGGCACCGCCGGTCGTCATCGTCACGCTGCCCTCGCTCGCCATCTACGACCAGATTGCCGCGACCGTGGGAGAAGCCGCATGAACGCGACCGTCAAGATCGATGCCGCCCGCGTCGAGCTACTGCTCAGCGAGCTGCGCCTGCCCGGCATCAAGCTGATCTGGGCCGCCCTGGCGGAGACCGCCGACAAGGAAGGCTGGCCCGCCGCACGCTTCCTGGCTGCGCTGGCCGAACAAGAGATGGTGGAGCGAAGCCGACGCCGCTTCGAACGTCATCTGGAAGAAGCGCGACTGCCGCCGGGAAAGACCCTCGATGCGTTCGACTTCGATGCCGTACCGATGGTCTCGAAGGCGCAGGTGCAGGCGCTCGCCGCCGGTGACGCCTGGCTCGAAAAGGGCGCCAATCTCCTGTGTTTTGGGCCGCCCGGCGGCGGCAAATCGCACTTGGCGGCGGCGCTCGGCATGGCCCTGATCGAAAAGGGCTGGCGCGTGTTGTTCACCAGGACCACCGATCTCGTGCAAAAACTCCAGATCGCACGCCGTGATCTCGTGCTCGAAGCGGCGATCGCCAAACTCGACAAATATCACCTGCTGATTCTCGACGATCTCGCCTATGTGACCAAGGATCAAGCAGAGACCAGCGTTTTGTTCGAGTTGATCAGCGCCCGCTACGAACGGCGATCAATGCTCATCACCGCCAATCAGCCGTTCGGCGAATGGGGCAAAATCTTCCCGGATCAAGCCATGACCCTCGCCGCGATCGACCGTCTCGTTCACCACGCTACGATCCTCGAAATGAATGTCGACAGCTATCGCCGGAAAGAAGCTGTCGACAAAGCCCGCGGACTAGGTCGTCCGCCGACGCGCGCGACAATCAAAGGCTCATCCTGATTGTCGCTCCACGACAATCAAATCACGCGTCACGAAAATATCGCTTGCGTTATCGCACACCCGCGACAATCATCCTCCCGCCGCGACCGCCGAAATGGCCATCCTGATTGTCGCTGTGTTCCCATCCAGATTGACGCGCTACAGTCACCGGGATGCTCTCTCGATGTGCTTCCGTCGCTTCGACGCAGGACCCGTTTCCACGCTTACAATCCTGCCGGACGTAAACAAGCGCTCCATGGCTGCGCGAAAAGCCTCAGCCGATACGCCGTTCGCCTCCGGGTCGCCTGCCAACTCATAGGGCGCGCTTCCGCGACCGGTGCTTGGTCGGACGGGTCGGCCCTGGGCGATGCGCTTGTCAAGCAGTCTGAGGAAAAGCTCGTCGACGTCGCGCTCGGCGGCCGCCCGGTAAGGAGAGCTGTCGCCAGACGTCGCCGGAACGAACGTCAAGCCGTTCCAGCGCAGTTTGACCTTCTCGCCGGCGCGCCCGTAGTTCGACTTCTTGATCTCGAGTTCTCGGATATCCGGATCGTTTTTATCAGCATCCGAGAGGTGCAGCATGGAGCGGACGGAATTGCGCCAATCGACAGAATTCGCAGTCCCGGAGCCGTCGGCCATGCCGCGCACCGAGGGGTGATCGAGCAGCACAATGGCTGTTGCATTTTCGCGGGCGATCTTCCGCAGCATTGCGAGGAAGCTGCGGACCTGGCGACGCGCGATGGCTTCGCCGTCAAACACCGCAGCAATCAAATCGATGATGACCAGGATCGGCCGGTGCGCAGTGATCCAGGCTTCGACCTGCAAAAGAAGCGCGGTTTTCGTTACTTTGCCTAACCGGTCAGCAGTCGCGAGCCAGGTCGCCTCAAGGTCTGGAAAATGCAAGTGCAGATCTGCGATCGCATGCGGGTCGATCTGACGGTGCCTGCAGATGCGCTCGATACGGTCACGAACGTTGGGCTCAGGCTCCTCACAACTGAGGAACAGCGCCGGCCCGGCTTCGACAACGCACCCAAGCCAGTCACCTAACCCCGCTGTCACCGAAACCAGCAGCTGCACCGCTGTCTCCGTCTTGCCGGCGCCACCATTGCCTGAATAGAGGGTAAGATCGCCTGACGGAATGCGTGCTACCGCCAACCAACGCTGCTTGAGCGGCTCAGTCCCCTTCCAGACTGCTGGCGTCTTGGTTTCGAGCGACGGTGGGGTCGGTAAAGCGTGACCGTTAGAGCCGCGATCGGACCGCATTCTTGGATGTAGCTCGGGCAGCAATTTTGCCGACATCGCAATCTGCATGACAGTGGCCTCTTGGTCACTGCCGGGCTCACCAGTCAGCCCATGCAACTCGGCGACCTCGAAGATCTTGTCCACAACGGTCGCCGGATCCAGCGATCCGCTTTGCACATATTGGTGCAGGTGATCGGCCATTTCCTGCAAAGCACGGAGCCGCTCCGAAGGCGTAGCCGGGGCCGTCGCCACAATGCGAGGGGCGAGCGAGAGCGCTTTCCGCCCATCCCTTATCGGCGTTGAGATGCTTGCATCACCATTCATCCGATCAAGTCCGGAGCCAACCGGCTCGCAGCCGCGAGCGGTGCCCTTGGTCCTTAAGAACGTGACGGATGATTTCGATCTGATGCAGCGCGGCCGCGACGCGCCGTTTCCACAGCTAGCCGTCGCTCGATGTATTCGTTGATCGATTTGACCGTGATCCGGCGCGACTTGCCTTCCGTGTAACTCTCCAACTCACCCGTGTTGATGAGCTCGTAGAGCTTCTTGCGGGAGACCTGGATGGCTCTCATCGTCTGGTTCGGTGAGGCCACAAGCGGCACTTCCAACGCGAGGGAATCAGCAGACATTGGCGGAACATCCTGTTGTTTCCGGATAACTCCGAGCATGCCTAAATTGTTTCGTATCGCAATGCGTCCGCGAGAGCTTTCGCAATATCGGCGGCGCGAGCGGACAATTGTGTGCCCGGTGCGACCTTTGGCTCTTGACGTTTATCTCCCGCGCGAAAGCTTTGGAGCGCTTTCAGGTCAAAGCCGACATCAGTTGTCACGCAGGGCTGGCAGGTTCGGTCGCGATAACCGTTGCGGACCTTATCAGACGGATGATGCCCCGACGCGGTTTTAGGCCACAGAGACGTCGGGTGGTCGTTCGTCGCGCAGGATTTCAGCGGCTGGAGGGCACCGTCAAGGGAATCAGTACTCCCTGGCCGTTTATTATCTCCTGTGCCGGCCGCTTCATGTGGCGCGAATTGGTATCATACCCAAGATCATGGCTATCATCGTCTTTGCTGCCCAACATGGAACGAATTTGCTCGTCGGGATCGGCATAGTGCGATGAACCGTCGGGGGCCGTACCTGCCGAGGAGTTCCATGGAGAAGGCAGACGCATCATGCGTGCAGAACAGCAAGGCCGCCGCCGCAGTCACAACAAAGACAAGGCGCATGGATGTTGCTCCAAATCAGGCGGCGATCTTAGCGCATGCACGACGGCAAAACTGTTGCGTTCGCGCAACACTTCTTAAGATCTGCGACCCGGTGACAGTCCAGGTTCGCATGGGCGCTTCGCGGCCTTCGCTGATTTCGATTTGGCCCATCGCGTCATTTCGCAGCCGTGCGACGCTCGCGTAGCTGTAGAAGCAAGCCGGATAACAGGTCCGATGTGATACGCGATGGCTTCGTGAGTACACGGCGCAGACCAACTCACTTCGCGAAAGCAGAGCCAAGTTGATCCCGCGCCCAATCCAAAGGGCGTCAAACAAGACCATAGAACGAATTTTGCAGCTGAGCTTCTGCTTCCGGTTTGAATTTTGCAGTAATATCATCGTCCATGACGGGCGGGAGTGACAAGTGATCCGGAATCTACTCCATTGTGCTGCGATATTGCTGTCAATCTGTGGCAGCACGGTCGCCCGAGGGGAAACGTCAGAAGAGTGGGTGAAATTGCTTACTCGCGTGCATGGCGGCTTCGGCTCATTTCTTCCCGTCGGCATCCGCATCGGCGAGGATGCGATCAAGCGGCTGGACGCCAAGCCACGCGAGTTGTCCGTGGTCTTCTATCAGGGCGAAGGCACGCCGTGCCCCTGCGCAGCCGATGGCGTGATGCTTGCTGTCGGCGCAAGCCCTGGGCAGGGCACGTTGCAAATCGCGCCGGAGAAATCGCCGGCCGGCACCTTCGCGATGGTGATGATCCGGCCACGTAAGGGCGGTGCCGGGCTGAGGTACACTGTGCCCATGGCCGCAATGCCGAAGCTCGTCGAAATCAACAAGGCTATTCAGGATCCGCTGCAGCGCTATTCCGCAGTGATGGCGATTCCAGATATCTTCACTGTGGAGCCGGTAAATTGAGATGTCTGAAGCCCTTAGCAAGCAAGGGTAGAACAACCCCATCCTACTTCCGTTTGCCGTAAACGCTCTTCCAGACTGCGCTTGAGCTCCGGGAAGACGACGTTGCTAAATCGCATTCTCTCTGAGACGCATGGCAAGCGCGAGGGGAGGCCTGGCGCGATGGTGATGCGCGGCGGGCAATGCCAGATCGACGGATGCACCGCTCCCGCGCACGGCTTCCAGTGCCACCACGATCATGAGCCCCATGAATTGGGGGCCACGCCGATGGGCCCAAGCCGGCGGAGCTTGCCGGCGCGGGCGGTCGGCGCGCGCGGGCTCGCAGGTCGCGTCGCCCGGACGCAAGCAGGGATCGGCATGCTCGCGATGCGTGTGATCGAGGTGAGCGCCGCGGCGCTCATCGTCGCGTTCGGCACGCTGCTGCTGGCTGGTTACATTGCGAGCGAGCGACACTGGATGTTCACCGGGTAGGCTTGGTGCGATAGCTCACACCAGACCATATCTGACCTACCACAGCCATTATGGCGAATGTGGTAGGGGGCATGAGATGAAATACTTGGAGTACGTCGACGGAAATCAAGCAGCGAAATTGGCCTGCTTGTGGACGGAACATCCAGCATCCGTGAGCGACGGGAAAAGCAGGCAACCTGTCGAAGTAAACCGTGCTTGCCATGATTGCGTAAGTGTAGGGCTGTGATCTAACCGCAGACGCGAACCGGAACAGTCCGCTGGCCGTTCCGCGTTAGCACGCGCCGCTGGACGAGATGGCAGGCACGCTCGTGGTTAAATCTCGGCAGGTCGGAATAGCCGACCGCTGCGGGATAGTCTCCGCCACCGCCGCGCGCTGAAGCGGCAATCGTCGCCGCCAAGCTAACGACGGCTATCGCAAACAATCGAAAACTGATTTTGGGCAACATCTGCTCATCCCTTCGCTTCGGGTGCCGGCGTGGCATCATCGTGGCCGCCTCATCATAGCGCAAATCACGACGGAGACAGCGCGCACACCTGACCTCGTCGCGAAGAAATCTAACCCTCTCACCTCCACTAGCGCGTCGGTGCGCTCAAGGCATGTCGTCTAAATGGGTGAATGTGGCTAGGAATAGCCTTTCCTCTTTCGGAGTTTCCACATAGGCATCCGGCAAAGAGGAAATCGACGGACAGACCGACGAGCGTCGAGAATAGAAACTGCGGCAAAAACATTGTGCTCGCGGGTGTTCTTTGCAGCCTGATGGTGCCCGGCAATGGCGCCAAAGCTGCGGGCGATCCGGCGCGCGGAAAGGTTCTCTACCAAGGCTGCCAGGACTGTCACTCGATTGAGAAGAACGACGTCGGCCCGATGCACAAGGGCGTCGTGGGACGGACCGCGGGCACAGTGGCGGGCTACAATTACTCGCCGGCTTTGCGTGACGCGAAGATCGTGTGGACCGAGGAGAATTCTGGACAAATGGCTGAGCAATCCTCAGAGGTTTATTCCCGGCTCGAGGATGTTCTATCAGGTCGACAAGCCTCAGGATCGCGCTGACTTGATCGCCTTTCTCAAGAAGCGTGCCGGCTGATCTATACCCTGCTCCAGCCCGCTAACGCCACGGCGCCGAAAGGCACTTGCGCATCAAATCGGACGGTGGACGGAAGCGACGTGGACCCAGACCGATCCCAGAGGCCGCGGTCAATGCCATGCCCGTCACCGAAGTTCATTCGATCCCGCAGCCGGCCAAGAATTCGTGAGAGTGTGCCCTTGCAGGCATCGACTCCAGGTTTCGTTAGTGGTAGCGCGAACTCGGTTGGGGAGTTCCATGCGGAGGCGGCTGCAAAGATTTCTGCCTGTTGTTCTGACTGCGCTGGCTATCCAGATAACAGCGCAGATCGGGGCCTGTTGGGCTGTCGCGCTCGCTATTGCGGACCCGCTCGCATCTTTTCCAATCTGCCACAGCACCTCCGACGTCATCCCTGCCGGCTCCCATCACGGCAACGACACGGACCACGACGGCAGCTGTGCAGCCTGTTGCGTGCTGAACGCTAGCGCCTCTATCGATACACCGCGCCTGACCACGTTCACGATGCCGCTTCACCGCGAGGTCGAAGCTGTTCTCAGAGGATACGAGCGCCTGGGTCCGCTCACAGTGCGCACCGGGTCCAATTCCTTCGCTCGCGGTCCGCCGCAGACGATCTGACGCGACCTTCCAAACTAACCGTCGTCATTTCGTCACTTCAGATCAAGTCATTCCGACGAGATCCGTATTTGCGGAGCATCAACCGTGAGCAATCTTATCTATGCCCCCAACGGGGGACCACCCGGCGATTCAATTGGATCGATCACCAATTCCAACTTGCGCCAGACCATAGCCGGCACGAAATCGATGCTGGTTGCGGCCATCGCGGCGATCGCGTTCGCTGGTCCAGCCGGGATGGCCTCAGCCGCGGACCTGCCGATGAAAGCGGCCTCACAGCCATCGGTCTATCAATGGACCGGTTGCTATGTCGGCGCCAACGTGGGCGGCGGAGGCAGCGCATCGAATTTCACGATGGGCATCGATCCTGGAACGCACCTGGGTGGCCCCGATATAGCGTCGGTGGTTGGCAATGGCCTGAACTCCCACGGCGAGGACGGTCCACTAGCGGGCGGCCAGATAGGCTGTAACTACCAGTCGGGTCTGCTGGTAGCCGGGATCGAGGGTGACTTCGACTACTTCCACAGCAATCCTTGGTTCACCAACAATACACTAACGCTGAGTGACGGCGTCACACCGGCCACGCTCACGCAATCCAACAACGTGAACTACTTTGCCACTATTCGCCCGCGCATCGGTATCGCTGCCGACCGCAATCTGGCCTATCTGACCGCGGGCGTGGCCTTCTCCCACATCAACTATGTCGAAAGCTATTCTGACGGCGCGACGCCGGCCGGCGTAGGAACTGCCGCCGCATCGAAGTCAGTGGTGGGATGGGTCGCTGGCGTTGGCTGGGAACACGCCGTGACGGATCACTGGATCTTCCGCGCCGAATATCTCTTCGCGGACTTCAGCAAGGTCAATGCGGTGGGAGCGATCACCGACACCGGTGGCGGCTTCAATACGCTGCACGGCTCCAGCGATCTGATCATCCAGGCGTTGCGCGCGGGCGTGAACTACAAGTTCTAAGCCCGACCATTTCCGATTCATCGTCGGACAGAAGCTCATTTCGTCCGGCAGTCCAGCAACACCAAAATCAGATGTGACACCATGTCGAAAACATTTATAGCGACTAAACCAATCAGCCTGATTCGCAGGATCATCTCGGGGTTCGCGACATTGCTCGCGACCGCATTTGTCTCGCTTGCATCGCTCGGCGTCTCAGCAACCGACGCGCTTGCCTGCGCCTGCGGTTGCAGCGTGTTTGACGTGAGCGGCCTGGACATGATGCCCCAGGAGCAGGAAAGCGGAGGTCGAATCTTCTTCGAGTATTGGAGCCAGGATCAGACCCAGAATTATGTCGGCGCCTCGAAGGCGTCCGCAGCGCTCAATATGGATAAGGAGATCAAGACCCAGTGGTACAACGCCGGCTTCAATTACAACTTCAATCGCGACTGGGGCATCATGGTCAGGGTGCCGGTAATGGCTAATCGCTCGTTGACCACCGAGACAGATTTTCAGTTTCCGGGCCAGATCCAGACCTTCAACTCGAAGACTTTCGGCGACGTCGAGATCATGGGTGTCTACACCGGTTTCTTCTCCGACATGTCGACGGGGCTGATCTTCGGCCTGAAGCTGCCGACCGGCACCTACAACGCGCTCGGGCTGGACCGGGACAACCAGGTTGGAACGGGTAGCACGGACCTGATCCTCGGCGCCTTCCACCGCGGTTTGTTGAGTGCGGACAATCATTGGCAGTACTTCTCGCAATTCGTTTGGCGACAGCCGTTCGCGTACAGTCAGGCTGTCGATCCCCAAGGCTTCTTCGACGGAAACCTGGGCGTCGTGCAGACCTATCATCCAGGCATGCAGATCGATGGTGCCGTCGGCATTGTCTACAACAACTTCTACAACGTGCTCGGCTTCGACAAGATTACGCCGCTCGGCCAGGTGATCGTGTCCCATCGCGATACCGATAGCGGTACTGCCGCCGACTACTTAAATTCCGGTTTCGATCGCGTGATGTTGTCGCCCGGCATCGAGTTCACGAAAGTGCTCGATGAGGTCAACAAGTACGTCTTTAAGTTCTACATCGACGTCGAGGTCCCGGTCTATTACCGGGCAACCGCCGCCAACAACGCCGGAACAGAGGGGCAGCTCGTCGCGCCTTATCTGTTGAAGGCCACCTCAAGCTTCAACTTCTGAAACTCTGCACGCGCTGCATGATCATGCGAGGCGCGACAATGAACGGAATGGAGACTAAGATGAAAAAAAGCTTAATCGCAGTGCTCGGCCTAATGGCAATCGCGTCTGCGCCCGCGCGAGCCGCTGATCTGCCGGCGCGGGCTTATCAAAAGGCCCCCGTCGCACCGGTGGCCGCCTACGACTGGACCGGGTTCTATGTCGGCTTCAATGCCGGCGGGAGCTCAGGTCCCAGCTGTTGGACGAACTCCTTCGCCGGCGGCGCGCCGACCATCCCGAGCACTTCCGAAGGCTGTGTCAAGGATACGGGCGCCCTGCTGGGTGGCCATGTCGGTTACCGCGTGCAGGCGAGCAACTGGGTGTTCGGCGTCGAGGCGCAGGGAGATTGGGCCGACATGCACGGACAGAACGCCAGCTTTCTGTTGACCGGTCCTTTGCCAATCAATCAGGCAACAAACCAGATTCAGACGAACGCCGTTGGCTTGTTTACCGGCCAAGTCGGATATGCCTGGAACAACGTGCTTTGGTTCGCGAAGGGCGGCGCAGCCGTTACGAACAACCAATATAACGGCATCGTCACTGTGACTAACGCAGTCTTCGATCAGGCGAGCGACACCCGTTGGGCCCCAACCGTTGGAACTGGTATTGAGATCGGTTTCGCGCCCAACTGGTCAGTCGGGGCGGAACTCAACTATGTTTTCCAGACCACCAAGACGCTCAACTTGAATACGGTGCCGGTCGGCGGTCTTTCGCGGATCGAAAGCATTCAGCAAGACTCGATTATCGGTCTCTTGCGCGTCAACTACCGCTTCGGCGGGCCAGGCGTCGCGAAGTACTGATCGACCTTGCATGGCTCTAGAAAGCTTGGTGGGGCGTGGCGCCCCTCGCTCACTGCCTCACCAAGAAGCTAAGGGACAACACAAATGCGTACTGGCCGTAACACAAGGCAAAGGTTTGTTGCCGCGGGCCGGAGTTCACGTTGGCTACTAACGGCCGGCGTACTGCTGGCATCCGTGGGCTTGGCATCGGTGCGAGCTGCTCCGGCGATTAATAGCCCGGCGCCGTCGCTTGTTTTGTCGGAACTTGGTGGAGAAGTTTTTGATCTTGGCAAATTGCGCGGCAAGGTCGTACTGGTGAACTACTGGGCGACTTGGTGCGCGCCTTGCAAGAAAGAAATGCCGCTGCTCAACTCCTTCTACAGGCGCTATCACGAGCAGGGACTCGAGATCATAGGAATTAGCGCCGATCGGCCGCAGGACTTTGCGAAGATGCGGAAGATGAGTGGCGCGCTGGCCTATCCGACCGCTACGCCGGACAAGATCTCACAAAACGGTTTCGGCCCTCCTGAAGGCTTTCCGCTGACTTATGTGATCGACCGCGAGGGAATCGTGCGAGACAAATTCATCGACGTTCGTGAGGAGTTGTTGCACGATGCGGTGCTACCGTTGCTGCAACACTAGACAATGCGAATGCAAGGAGCATTGATGAGAGGCGAATGTGTGCTGCTGCTTGGGCTTTTGCTTGGCTCGCTACCGGCGCACGCCCAGACCGGTGGCACGGGAGACTTCGTCGCTGATATCCGGAACGGCTGCAAGGTATGGGACCCGCATCCGCAACCTGGCGAGAGCGTGAGCTGGTCGGGCGACTGTGTCAGCCGCTTTGCGCAGGGCGACGGCACTGTAGTTTGGTCGCGTTTTGGCAGCCCATTCGAAAAGGACGAAGGCCATTGGGATCAGGGGCGGCAGTCCGGCCGCGGCTCGCAGGACTGGGGCTCGGGCCGCTACGAGGGCGAACTGTCTGAGGGCGAGCCAAGCGGCAACGGAGTGATGATGCTGAAAACGTCTCGATATGAGGGTAATTTTCTGAAGGGCAGGCCAAACGGCGACGGAACCGCAACCAACCTCCATGGCGTTTATAGCGGTACGTGGAAGGACGGCTGTCTCACGCGAGGAAAGCAGACCATCGCCTTTGCCGTATCACCAGTGTCATGTCGTTGAACTTTTGAAGGGAGACAAGCCATGAATTTTCGTCAGCTTGCAGCAAGCGCGGTCATCCTGGTGGGGCTGACGTCAAGCGGGATAGCCGCACCCGCTTCTTCGCCTGGGGAAGAAAAAGGAAAGGTCTGCCGGATGGAGCAACAGTGCCACTGGGAGAATTTCAAGAAATTTTGCGTTTATGTGAAGGTCTGTCGATGAGATGGCTCGAACGAATGGCTAGCTTGTCGTCGGCGTCTGGGCGGAACATCTATGACCGCGGCGAAATAAAGACGTTAGCGGGGGTAGGCAAGGAGGTTCTCATGCGGAAATTCATTGTAGCATCTTTGTTCGCGATGCTCGCGGCGTGTCTTTTCGGCGCGCCGCTGCATGCGGAAGAGGTGAGGGTCGGAGACCTCGTGATCTCTCAAGCTTGGAGTCGCGCCACGCCGAACGGCGCCAAAATTGGCGCCGGCTATCTCACCATCGAAAACAAGGGTACCACGGCGGACAAACTGATCGGTGCCACCGCCGACATCTCCGGTCACATTGAGGTCCACGTGATGTCGATGAACAATGGCGTCATGAAAATGCGTCCCGTCGAAGGAGGCCTGGCCATCGATCCCGGCAAGACCGTCAAGCTCTCTCCGAACGGTTATCATCTGATGATCATGGATCTGAAGAGCCCGTTGGAGAAGGGCGAGAAGTTGCCTGTCACGCTTGAGTTCGAGAAGGCGGGCAAGGTCGCGGTTACGCTTGACGTGCAAGGCGTCGGCGCCCAGGGGCCGGGAGGAGGGGATGGTATGAAGATGGCTCCCAATATGAAAATGTAACGCTGGGCGGCACTTTTGACGCTGAACAGGGTTTCGGCGCGCGAGCGGCAGAGTTACTCCATCGTCTGATCCATCGCGTGATTTCGCTGCGCGCAACCACCGCGCAGCTCTTAAGTCAACACGGATCTCACGTGCGGTACGCCAGGCGAACGGTTTGTGAGTGCGTGGCGCAGATTAACGTACTTCGCGAAGATGGATGACCTTTGATTCTGCCAGGAACTGGGCCCAATCCTTCATGAGAGCGCGTCGCTTCTCGAGCTTTTGCCCACGCTGGTAGGCCGCCGTGGTCTCCGATTTGTATTTGTGCGCCAGTGCCGCCTCGCGCACGCCATCCGGATAGTCCGTGCACTCCTCGGCCCAGGTTGCGAATGTCGAACGGAAACCGTGCACCGTGACGTGATTGTAGCCGAGACGGTTCAACACAGCGAGCATTGCATTCTCCGAAAACATCCCATCATCAGGATTCGGGAAGATCAATTCGCCTTTGGTACCTTCACGCATCGTTTCGAGGATTGCGAGCGCTGGATCGGAAAGCGGCACGACATGGTCCTGGTTCATCTTCATCCGTTCGCCGGGGATCCTCCAAGTCGATGAGGGACGATCAATCTCAGACCAGCGGGCCTTGACCACCTCGTTGGTGCGGCAGGCCGTGAAGATCAGAAGGCGGAGGATCAAAGCGGCGATGCCGCCTGCTGCGGATAGGTCAGGGCCATGAACTGCGGTGCTTCAGCGTAGGGGAGCGCAGGGTGATGCCGAACGACGCGTTTCGGTCGCCTTGGAAGCTTCTCACGCAGCTGTTCGGTGAGTTCTGCAGGGTTTCGGAATTCGGTATCGTCCACGTCGACGTTCTTTGCGACGATCGTTTCGATCCGTCCCGCGGACCCGATTGGCCGTTTCCGCTTCTCAAGCCAGAACGGCCGCAGCAGATCGTAGATGTGGCCAGCCTAATCTCTGGGATGGTAAGTCTTCCGATCGTCGGGTAGGCTAGCACTTGAGGAGACGGCCAT
>CAWCTM010000006.1:0-80506 GCA_963798595.1 uncultured Gammaproteobacteria bacterium
GCACATTGCACGTGCCTGGGTCGTGCTGATGAAGCGCCTTGGATACACGAAGTTTGTGGCGCAAGGCGGCGATTGGGGCGCGATCATTACCGAACAAATGGGTGTGCAGGCGGCTCCGGAATTGCTCGGCATTCACACCAATATGCCTGGCGCGGTTCCGGCGGACATTGACAAGGCGGCAGCCACCGGTGCACCAATGCCCGAAGGTCTCTCACCCGAAGAAAAACTCGCGTTCGAGCGGCTGACATTTGTCTACAGCAAAGGCGTGGCCTACGGTTACCAGATGGGTTTGCGCCCGCAGACGTTGTACGGAATTGCGGACTCCCCCGTCGGCCTGGCCGCCTATTTTCTGGACCACGATGCGTGGAGCTACGCGCTGATCTCACGCGTCTTTGCGGGAGAATCCGCCGGCCTCACGCGCGACGACATCCTCGACAACATCACGATCACCTGGTTGACGAACACGGCGATTTCCGGAGCGCGCCTCTACTGGGAAAACAAACTCTCATACTTCGGTGTCAAAGGCGTTTCCATCCCGGTTGCCGTAAGCGCCTTTCCAGACGAGATCGATCTGTGCCCGCGCAGTTGGGCGGAGCGGGCGTTTCCGAAACTGATCCACTACAACAAGCTCGACAAGGGCGGGCACTTTGCGGCCTGGGAACAGCCGAAGCTCTTTTCAGAAGAGGTTCGCGCGGGCTTCAGATCGCTGCGGTAGGGTTCTTCACAAGAGAGGAGATTCGAGATGAATAGAAATCGCAACGGGAGCATCGCTTGGAGCCGGACGACGATTGCTGCGCTCGTGTTGCTTCTGTCCGGGATGATGGCAACTCCCGTAGTTAGCGCCGCCGACGTCACTGCGTCCCCACCGGCCAACTTCAAGAAGGTCAGCTCGCTAGTGAGGTTTCCGGATTGGGCGCCGGGATTGGGAACGCTCTACATCGATCCATCGACGCTGCCCGTCGGGCCGTACCTCGGTTACAACCACCAGGGGAAGCTTGTCAACATTATCTACATGGTGCCACTCAAGGATCTCGATGCGCATATGAACTTCGAAACCCTCGGCGGAGTCGCCGCGGGAATGAAGATCAACCATACCGACCTTCAGTACAACCCGGGCCATCCCGGTGTCGAGGAGCCGCACTATCACATCGTCCAATGGTCGATCAGCCCTGCGGCCGTAAAAGCAGAGATGCAGTAGACGCAAAACGTGCGGAGGCGCAAATGGAAACCCGGTCAAGGTCGATAAAAGACAAGAGAGCGCTGAGGAGCGCCGTCAAAGTTTTTCTGGCGACCTGCGTCGCCGGCACCGCGATGCTCGGCCAAGCGGCGCCTGCGACAGCCGCCTTGGTAGAAATAAAGTTGATGCAGACACCGGCCGGCAAGGTGTATTTCGATCCGGCGGGTGTGCTCATCGCCCCGGGGGATACGGTGCGCTGGGTTCAGCTCAGTGGGTTCCATTCGACTACTGCCTACCACCCAAGCAACGACAATCATGAACTACGGATCCCAGCGTCGGCGAAGCCCTGGGATTCCGACATTCTGCTAGCAAACTATCCCAAGCGTGGCGCGACCTTCGAGCATGTCTTCACGGTGCCGGGGGTTTATGATTATTTCTGCAAAGCGCATGAATTGGCCGGCATGGTGGGACGCATCGTGGTCGGCAGCCCCGGCGACGGTCCTGGGACGAAGCCGTTTGGCTATGCACCGAACGAGCACTGGAAGTCAGTTCCGGAAGTAACGCGCAATGCCTTTCCTTCGGTTGCCGAGATTATGCAGAAGGGAACGGTGCGGGTTCCGTGAGCACCCTGGGCCGCCAAACAGAGTACAGAGTGGATACACAGGGTCTGCCATGATCGAGCTAGTCTCCGGTCGCTCCGCTTTTAGGGAGGTCGCTGCTTCTGGTTACTGCCACCTTCAACCTGCGTGAACTTACCAATTGATAGGAGATGAAGAGCATCGCGCACATCAAAGCCGAAACTCCGTTATTTGCAGCGACCATAGAGCGTCACGCATTTCGCATGGCAGCGGCCGCCTGAGCGGTGCAAGCGAAATGACGCTGAGTGTCCAGTACTCGCGCACCTTATACGTTTGATTGCGGACAGCATAAGGAGACATCGCTTGAGCCGGATTTATTTACTGTTGATTGGAGTAATAGCGCTAGCCGGGGCAGTCACATTCATGGCCGCCGCATCTGGACAGGCCGACGGAGAGTCCGCCCCGATTTACGGAATCAAAATGCCAACCGAATACCGCGAGTGGAAATTGATCGCCGTGGACAACCTCCTGATAGCGGGCAACATCGACCAGCTGCGAGCTGAACTCGGCAATGACATAGCGATCGAGGCCTTTAAGGAAGGGAAGGCCGCGTTCCCAGACGGCGCCATCATTGCCGCGGTTCATTGGACTCGCGTCCGGTCGGAAGACAACGACAAAGTCCTGGCGGGTCCATTTCCCGGAGCTCAATCGTTCGTTGTCGGATTCCCGGTGAATGTTCAGTTCATGGTCAAGGATTCAAAAAAGTACGCCGCAACGGGCGGCTGGGGGTTCGCTGACTTTAAGGGCGGAAAGCCGGGCGACAGGGCACTGCACGAGACCTGCTTTCCCTGTCACGTGCCTGCGAAAGATCACGATTATGTCTTCACCCATTACGCACCTTAATTTCTGTCGACGACCATTCGGTCCTGCATAGCATCCTCGGAGATGGCTCATGGTGACATACATAAAGCATCGAACTGCTCTTCTGGTGATAGATCCTTACAACGATTTCATCTCGGAAGGCGGCAAGCTATGGGGTCGCATCAAGGCTGTTGCAGAGGTCAATAGTTGTGTTCCGCATATGTTGCAGGTTCTGCATGCAACTCGGAAGGCGGGGCTTCGAGTGTTCTATGCATTGCATCATCGGTATCGTGCCGGCGATTACGAGACCTGGGAGTACATCGCACCTATTCAGAAGGCCGCCTGGTCGCGTAAGACCTTTGAATACGGGACGTGGGGCGGCGAGATCCGCTCCGAACTCGCGCCACAACCAAACGACATGGTGGCCCTCGAGCACTGGTGTTCCAGCGGATTTGCCAACACTGATCTGGATTTCCAGCTCAAGCAGCACGGCATCCACCAGCTCATCGTCATGGGACTCATCGCGCACACATGCGTCGAGTCTACCGTACGCCATGCCGTCGAGCTCGGTTATCAGGTCACCATGGTCAGAGATGCAACCGCGAGCTACTCCGACGAGCAGATGCATGCCGCTCTCGACATCAATCTGCCGAACTACGCGAGCGCCATTCTGACTGCGGACGAAGTCAGTGAATCGATTGCCTCTCTCTAGCCTCTAGGATCGAGGGTTTTGGTGAAACGCGCCCGGAGGGACCGAAACCAACGTCTGAATCACATTCACTGTTATCAAAGGAGAAAGTCATGCGCGATTACAAGCAGCTCACGATCGACCACTCCAGACCCGGACTGTGGGCGATCACCTTCAGCAACCCGCCGATCAACATGTTTGTTCCTACAACGATCGACGAATTGGGGGCGCTGATGACTGACCTAGAGGCGGACCCGTCCGTGAAGGTCGTGGTATTCCAGTCGGCGAATCCCGAGTTTTTTATTGCCCATCTCGACGTGTATAAGGCAGCTGAGCGGCCAGAGGTGCTCGGACTTTGGCGCGATTTTGTGCTGCGCCTCTCGTCCGCCCCAGTTGTCAGCATCGCGAAGATTCGCGGCCGCACACGCGGTATCGGTAATGAATTCGTATTGGCCTGCGACATGCGTTTTGCTAGCCGGCAAGGCGCTCTCTTCGGCCAACCCGAGATCGGCACCGGCTTGGTCCCGGGCGGCGGTGCGCTGGAATGGCTCCCGCGCTTGGTCGGCCGCTCGCGGGCACTTGAGATCGTGCTCAGCAGCGACGATTTCGATGCTGATATCGCCGAGCGTTACGGCTGGGTGAACCGCACACTGGACGATGACCACCTTGACTTGTTCGTCGATACTCTCGCCCGGCGTCTCGCCTCGTTCGATCGTGAGACACTAGCCGCGGCGAAGGCCCAGATCAATCGGTTCGGGACGCCGACGGCTGCCGAGCTTCAGTCGAGCAACGATTTGATCTTCCCATTGCTGGCCTCGCCCAGTGCGCAGGCGCGCGGCGCCAAGATTCGCGCCGGTTACGGCGTTCCGGGCGACTTCGAATTGAACTTCGGTCGGTACCTCCCTGCGCTCGGGCGGGCGGGCCATGGTGAGGCGAGTACGCAACCCGACCGATCGCCGCCCTGAATCGACGGACGCGCGTGTCTTTGAGCGTCCCGATCCGGGCGAGTCCACAGTGCAGAGAAAATGACAATGAGGCTTCAAGAGAATACGGCCCTGATCACCGGTGGCAGCAGTGGTATCGAGCTTGCAAGGGCGCGTCCAATCGCCACAGAAAGGAGATGAAGATGGATCAGTCGGAACAGTTTGATGCTCTGGTTCTCGGAAGCGGCCAGGGCGGAGATCTACTCGCGTGGCACTTGGCGCGATCCGGGCAACGGGTGGCCGTCGTCGAGCGGCGGTATGTCGGAGGTTCCTGCCCCAACATCGCCTGCATGCCCAGCAAGAACGAAGTCTGGGGCGCGCGCATCGCCTATCTGGCCCGTCACGCGGCGCAGTTCGGCACAATCACCGGCCCGGTCACGACCGACATGGTGAAGGTGCGCCAGCGCAAGCGCGACATGGTCGATCGAGAGATCGCTATCTACCTCGCGCGGTTCAAGTCGAGCGGCGCCGAACTGGTGATGGGCAATGGCCAATTCATGGGACCGAAGGTGCTAGACGTCCAGTTGAACGACGGCGGCATGCGACGGCTGACCGGCGACAAGGTCTTCATCAATGTCGGTTCGCATGCAGCGATGCCGAGCGTTCCCGGCCTCGCAAAAGCGCAGCCGCTCACGCATATCGAGGCCCTGGAACTGGACTACGCACCCTCGCACCTGATCGTGCTCGGCGCCGGTTATGTCGGATTGGAACTGGCGCAGGCCTATCGCCGCTTCGGCAGTCGGGTAACCGTGATCGAGACGGGGCACCAGATCATGAGCCGGGAGGACCCGGACATCGTTGGGGCGGTGCACCGCATATTGAGTGAGGAAGGCATCCAGTTCGTATTGTCTGCCGAGCTCGTTGCCGTGCAGGGCCGATCCGGCGAGGGCGTCAGCCTCACTGTAGGTACGCCCGCCGGCGAGCAAACGATCGAGGCGAGCGACATTCTGGTCGCGATCGGGCGCATTCCGAACACCAGCGGCATCGGCCTCGACACGGCGGGCGTGGCATTGGATGCGCGCGGCTATATACGGGTCAACGACCGTCTCGAAACGACGTCGCCCGATGTCTGGGCAATTGGCGAATGTGCTGGCAGCCCGCAGTTCACGCATGCCTCGGTAGATGATTTTCGGATCATCCGCGACAACCTGGCCGGCGGCGCGCGCAGCACGGGCGACCGGCTGGTGCCGTACTGCGTGTTCACCGATCCGCCGCTTGCGCATATCGGGTTGAGCGAACGAGACGCACAGCGGCAGGGCATTGCCGTGCGCGTCGGCAAATTGCTGATGAGTGCCGTGCTACGGCGGGAGGCGACCGATGAGATTCAGGGCTTCATGAAAGTCCTCGTTGGCGCAAATGACGACCGCATTCTCGGCTTCACGATGATCGGCGCCGATGCGGGCGAGCTCTTGGCCGCGATACAGACGGCGATGCTGGCGGGGCTGCCGTACCCGAAGCTTCGTGACGCCGTCCTTGCGCACCTGACAACGGCTGAGGGGCTGGGGGCGCTGCTTGAGAATGTGCCGCCTCGCTCGGAACTGGTGCATTACCGGCCCCTGAAATTGGGGTCCTTGAGCGATTCAGAGCCAAATCGGTACGGTTCAGATAATCCCGACGAAGTACTACGCGAGGGCTCGGTCCCAGATCTGTTTTAGCGACCCGAAATTATTCAGGTACTGACTACACCTCACCTGAACGAACGGAATTGTTGCATTACAGGCACTCGAAATTGCGGTCCCGGGACGACTCAAAGCCAAATTGGCACGATTGAGATTACCGCTACGCGAGCGCTCGTTCCCAGAGCTGCTTCAGGGACCCGAAATTGCGATATCGGCCGCGTCCGAGGGAGAACTGCCTCTTGCGAATCCGATGGGCAAGCTCGATGCCGGCCAGTGTAATGGCCGCACTCCCGAAGGTCTTGAAACCTCCCATCGAAGCACATCGGCGTTTGATCGCCCGATGATCCTGCTCAACGAGATTGTTGAGGTACTGGTTACACCTCACCTGCACGAATTTCCACTTCGGATCCTCCCCGCCGCAGAAGCCGAAGGGCATAGTGGCTTTGTTTAAGTCCATCAGGCGTTATCTTGCGCGGCCACCGCGGCAAACACCGCGAAAGAGCTTTGCGGAAGAATGCTTGAGCAGCGGCGACACCGCGATCGGGACGGAGCAGAAAATCGACTTTTTGCCGTGCTTGTCGACGGCCCGATACAGATAGCTCCACTTGCCGCGGACCTTGATGTAGGTCTCATCGACGCGCCAGGATATATTCACAGGTCGGGCGAAGCGGTTCCATCGCTTTTCGAATTCCGGCACATAACGAATAACCCAACGATGAATCGTTGTGTGCGACACGGCAATGCCGCGCTCGGCCATCATGGCAACGAGATCCCGGTAGCTGAGGCGGTAAGTGATGTACCAGCGGACGCACAGCTCGATGATCTCGGCATCGAAGACGAACCGGGCACAAGGTGAGGTACAAATAATGTTTCAGGATGCGTTTCACATACTGACATGTATTCCGTGGATCTGTCTTATTATGGACTGGTTGCGCAGAGTCAAAGACAGGATTCGTCGTGTCATCGAAATCGGTAGCAGTCCATGCAGAGCTTCTGCAGCCCCGTCTCGCGAAGGCAACCGTTCAGTAACAATGATGCTCAGACGTTCTAATTTCCTGCTTGGGTGGAACTGGTGCGTCACCGCTTCCAGGCTCTTGGCAATCCCCGGAGGACAGAGCGGCGAGGTGACAAGGGTCGTGAAGAGCATCACGGCTGAGTGGTCGGCGGATGTGACGGAGCATGCAGCCAGAGGTTGCGATTTGGCGAATAGTTAACCGTGGGCATATCTTGGTCGGCCCAACGAGTAAGGCTACGTGCAATGAAACAACAACACTTCCTGTGGGCCTTAGTGTTACCACTTCTCGCCGCGGCGGGACTCGGCTCGGTCTTGGCGGAAACCGTGCCATTGAAGGCAGACCACGGGACGTTTGTTGTACCGGTAGTCGTCAATGGCCATATGACCTTGGATTTCACGATTGATAGCGGGGCCTCGGACGTGGTCATTCCGTCGGACGTACTGTCAACGCTTGCACGAACGGGAACTATTGCTAAGAGCGACTACGTTGGTGTCGGCGAGTATCGCTTGGCGGATGGCAAGGTTGTACGTTCCCGGAGGATTCGCCTCCGATCGGTGAAGGTCGGAAGCGTCGAAATCACGGATGTCGTCGCTTCGGAAGCCCCCGAAGAAGGCTCCTTGCTCTTGGGACAAAGTTTTCTGTCCCGACTACCATCTTGGGCTATCGACAATCAGCGGGGTGTACTGTTGATAAACCAAGCTCCAGCTGATGGGGCTATTCCCTCCCGAACACAGCGAAACAAACAGGGGCGCACTAATCAGGCGCAGCCAATTCCAAGCGATACCCTCGCGCAACCTTCGCGGGGGCAGGCTGATGATAGCTGGATATACTTGGGCGACAACTCCAACGTCTCAAACGCAGAGGCGCGCCACGGGGCGACGCCTGACCTGGTGTGGGTGCGCTACGAGACAAAAGTTGTGAGGGGGATTAACGGCGCCTATGTGGAGACCGGTGAGATTGATCATGTTTCCGAGCTGACCCAAATCGACTGCAAGCAAAAGACCCAACGCGTCTTGTCATGGAACGGCCACGCGCAGTCAGAGGCACCGCTGCCGCTACCAGGAGATTTTCTCCACGCGACAATGTATCAGTTTGTGTGTCACCGTCCGCTGTAATGAGAGATCGACCATGCAATGGCTTAAATTACTGTGATGCTCCCAGGAGCTGTCTGAAAGGATTGCCGCATTATCTAAGCCAACCGCTCACGGATCTTGCACGATCCAATATGACCAGGCCCACTGAGGATTGCTAATGGAGCAGGAATATACCTTCATGCTGACGTCAGGGCGGCGCGTTTGGGTCGACGAACTTCACTTCGAGAGAACATACGCGGGGCTGATTGCAGGCTATCCCGAGAACGAGCCCGGCTATGTTACGAAGCAAGAGAAGAAAGCGGAGACAATGTGGGGAGCCGGAGCCACTTTTACCGTACGCCCTGTGACGGTTATCCGAAAACACGGCGACCGCACATATGCGAGCTGGCCGCACTATTGCTACAAAGCGTCGTTGACTTCGGAGAATATCGATCCCGGTGATGATGGGTCCAGACTCATCGTGATCTGGTTCGGCGAGGAACCAGTTGGCACGAGCTTCCTGGAAATGATCGAAAACGCGTGTCGCGATGTGCCGTGGGAGAAATATGCGAAAGGTTGGAACTTCTGACAAGGGGAATTCCATGAGTCAGCGGGCCAACAATTCGATGCCCATCGCGTCCATACCGATCTTCTTCAGTCCGCAGATGCAGGCGAAGGTGGAAAGCCTCTCGCCCAGCGCACACAAGCCGTGGGAGGCCGTGCAATCCTGGATTGCGCTCGCGGTGCCGCTCACCATCCTGCACCCACGGCCGGTAACGCGCGAGGAACTGGCGCGCGCGCACGATCGGGCATTCGTCGACGCGATTCTCGAGTGTCGCGCGATGAATGGGTTCTACACCAAAGCACCAGATGTGGCGGCGTCTCTACCCCATACGAGTGGCGCGATGCTCGGGGCGGCGCGGGAGGCGATCCACAACGGCCAAGTCGCGGTGGCGCCAACGTGTGGGTTTCATCATGCCTGCCACGCGGTTGCGGACAAGTTCTGCACCTTCAATGGGCTGATGGTGTCGGCCTTGGCGATCAAGGCGGAGGGCTTGGTCGACCGGGTCGGAATTCTGGACTTCGACCAGCATTATGGCGATGGAACCGAAGAAATCATTCAGACCTTGCGAACTGACTTCGTCAAGCATTACAGCGCGGCGGAGTTCTATCACCAGGAATCGCAGGCAGAGGAGTTTTTAAGTTGTGTTCCGGAACTCGTGGCCGCGATGAAAGATTGCGACGTTCTCCTGTACCAGGCTGGGGCGGATCCACACGTCGACGATCCGCTGGGCGGGTGGCTTACTAACGAGCAGTTGGCAGAGCGGGACCGGTTGGTGTTCAAGACGGCGCGTGAACTCAATATTCCGGTGGCGTGGAATCTGGCCGGCGGCTATCAGGTACCGCTGCGAAAGGTGCTGGAAATTCACGACAACACCATGCGGGAGTGTGCGGCGGTTTATCTGGGCGGAGGCAAAACTGATCGCAGGCGGAGTGGGAACCCCGCTCATCAGAAGGCCAAGCATGTCTTACGCACAGGAGTGCCCACTGTAAAAGGAAAAAAGGCAATCATGGAGACGCCGCCATTGAGCCGCGCCGGTCGCTGGTTTGCGGACGCCACGCTGGCGGCCGCCCAATTCAAGCCGACGGTCGATGGAAAACGCGCGATCCGCCAATTCGAGGTGCACGGCATGGCGGTCACGGAGTGTGTGGACGTCGAGAAGGCCGCGGGAGGATGCGGGAAAAAGAAGTAGGAGTGGCGGCTCCGGCTGGACGCGATGCGTTGGCATCGGTGAACGGGAAATAGGTCGTGTCCGCCGCCGCCGAACAAGATGGATCGCGCGTCGGTATGCGTAAAATGCCACGTTGGCCACAATGAGTGACACGACGACGAATTGAGCTGGCATACGGAGTTGTGGGCAGATGAGATCACCACCCGATAGATCAGCCGCGCTGGATGTGTACCTTCGCGACATGATGCGCTCTCTTGAATGCGGGGCGCCCTATAGCGCCCTCGCGATGGCGCTTTCGATTCCCGATATCTGCGGCTCGATCCAGTACCCGGAGAGCAAGGTCGGCGAGCGTTACATCTGCTGGGTTGCGGAGTGGGGCAAGATCCTTACGATGTCCGCAGAGGACTGCTACGCCATACGTTGCGCTTACCTTCACAATGGCAGCGGTGTGTTCAGCAAATCGTCGGCAAAGGCGGCGAATTTTGCGCGCATTGAGTTCACCGTGGGCCAGACGGTCGGCGGGTGGGCATCCAAAGCTGACCCCATCGCCCAGGATGTTCCAAAGGGCAAAATCCGCACGCCGATTGAGGACTTCTGCAAGGGGATGGTCAATGCCGCAATGGCCTGGCGAATCCACAGCAAGCACGATTCTCGTATCTTGGCGGCGGTTAATGGGCTCATGCAGATTGAACCTGCGGAGCCGCCGTCGCCCGGCAAGCCCCTTTCCAGGCGATCGCCGTGATCAGCCAAATGCGTCTGCATAGAAGTGCGTGCCATCGTCCAACAGCATTACAGTTGAGGGATAGAACTATGCTTACCTGCTCGTCGTCATTGGCGTGGGGTGCTGCAGCAGCACCCCACGCCGCGAACAGTGCGTTGTCCGCGATCGAAGCCAATTGGAGCACCAACCTCAAGGAGCTTGGATAGTAAGGGTCCGATCTGCACCGTATAGATATTGATTTTGTTATTGCGCCAAGCTCTCGCTCGGCGATTGTGCTGAGGGTTGGAGTGTCGCAATGGCACAGGATTTTGGCACGAACGAGGCCTGCAGGTCCGCCGCAGCACGCCGATAAATCGAACGGGAACGCGACATAGCCTAAATTGTCATGCAAACGACCAATCACTCTTCGACGCTGTCTTGGCGAAATATCCGGTCAATTGTCGAGGCCCGTTCACGCCTATCCTGGTGATCCTGTCAAACCACCCTAAGCGATATTCAACACCGTGCGCGGCATCACTACTGCCCCGCAGAAAAGCCGCTGCGCATCTCAGAAGTCCCGCAATTGGTCCTCTTACCATGACCGCGAGCCGACCCATTGGAGGGGTTGTTGACATGATTGCTACCTACAAACGTAAGTCTGCTATCGCCGCAATTGTGTGCACGCTGAGTCTAGCCGGCGCAGCAGCGATTGCCGCCGGTGATCCGGACCACACCAACCCCCTCGGCACGGTACTACTTCTATCGTACGTTGTGTCTTTTCTCCTCGCACTGTGGTTGCTGCTCAAGGCAAAGGGTCGCTCAGGAGGAAATCTGTGTTGGCTATTCTTGAATGTAATCGGGTTCATCGTGATATTAATGCTTGAAGATCATTGCAAGGATGGTCCGCCCCATACATCGGAGACCAGCTCCGATATGTCTCCCTGATGTTCGAAAGCGAACCGACACTCTCCGCACGTGGAAGACCAAGGAGGGCGCGGTACTCCACATAGAAATTTACAGTGCCATCGGCGGGGGGCTAGCTGTGGTGGAGGTGTAGCATTTACTGAACTTAGGAGAACTGACGATGAATACATTATTTGCATTGGTGATGCTGTATGCGAGTGCGACTGAGGTGCATACAGGGAAGGCCGTCTACGTCTTTAACAGCAAGCCGGAGTGCGAGCGGCAGTCAGCGCTTCACGTGGCACACGAGCGCCGTGCGCATAGTGATGTTAGCGGTGGCGTAGACCCGCGTTATTTTGGCGGTGCGAGGCGGTTTCAGGGCAAGGCCATGTTTTCCCGCCGACCACAGAGCTGTCAGAACGGCGGATCGGTGGGATTGGTGTCGGGACTGTCCTCAGTCGAGTTGTCCCGTCGTGGATAATTGCGACGTATGAGTTCGGCGGTGTAATGACGCTCGAGTGCTTCGGTGAGGTCATACAGGAACTCAAGAAGCGTGCCGACATCGGCGTCGCAGAGCCCCAGGGGCAGACATATCAGTGGCATATCGTTTGGTTTCATGGGGGCTACCGTGCTCGTTTGGGTTTTCGCGCGGCGCGCAGCGCCGCTTTGGCCGCGGCCTGCTCTTGAGCCTCTTTGAGGCGATAGCTGTCGCCGTCGATGGCGAGGATCTCGGATCGATGCACCAGCCGATCGACCAGGGTGACGACGCAGGCGGCGTTGGGGAAGACCTGGTTCCATTCGCCAAAGCTCTTGTTCGTGGTCAAGACCGTGGCCCGCTGCTGGTAGCGGCGGGTGATGACTTCGAACAGCAGGTCCGCGTACCGAGCGTCGTAGGATAGATAGCCGACCTCGTCGATGCACAAGAGCGGCACGCTGGTATAGCGGCGCAGCCGCCGCGCGAGCCGCAGTGAGCTGTCCTGAGCGGCCAGATCATGCAGCATGTCGGAGGCGACGACGAAGCGAGCGCTATAGCCCTTGAGGATCGCCTGATGCAGCAGGTTCTTCGCGATCATGGTTTTGCCGACCCCATTCGGGCCGACGAGGATGACGTTGGCGGCCTGGTCGAGGAAGTCCAGGGTGAGGAGTTCTTCGAGGAGCTCGCGATCGATCTTTTTGGGCCACGCGTAATCGAAGTCCGCGATGGATTTGAACTTGAGGAGCCGTGCGTTGCTGAACCGGCGCTTGAGACTGCGACTTTGCCGTTCGCTCTCTTCGATCTCGAGCACACGCGCGAGCCAGGGCTCGTTGCGGATTTGCTCGACCTGTGCCAGTAAACCGTAGAGGTTCAGGCGCTTGAGGCGCGCCCGCAGCACTTCAAGCGGGGGGATCGTCTCGGTCGGATTGGCCGAGGGCTTCAGGGAGGCGTTCATGGGAGTCCTTGCGGGTGAGTTGTTCGTAGTCGGTGAGGTTGTGCGGGCGCACGTTGAGGTCCCGCACGCGCGGATCATCGGGCAGATGCACCGGGATCGGCGGGCGTGCGCCGCGCCGGGCACGATGCTGATCGACGAAGTGGCGCACGGCGGGGAGGTGCACAGAGTCCTCGGCGAGCGCGGCGGTCAACGCCGCCTCGAGAGCCGCGGCGCCATGGGTATCGAGCAGATCGGTCAGACCGCGCGTGAGCGCGCCCAGATGGACCCCACGCTGTGCCGCGGCGGCGAAGAACTTCGCACCGCTCGGCGCCGCGTGGTGCAGCCGATCCATGGCCCGGTGACGCCGAGCGCAGCGCTTCTGGTCGGCCAAGTCCTTAATATGCGGTGGATCCTCGACCTGCTCGTCGCGATCGTAGCTGCGCGGATGAGTGGCGATGACGGCACCAGCATCGAGGATACGCACAGTATCCGGGGTGGCACGGACCTCGAGCGTGCGGCGCACGTGCGTGTGCGGGACCGAGTAGTCATTCCAGTCGAAGCGGGCATAGGGTGTTTTATGCACCCTCACCACGATGCGCTCCTCACTCGGGAACGGATTATCCGGCAACGTGAGCAGCCGTGGCCGCTCCTCCTCGAAGCACTCGCGCACGCTCCGGGTCCGATCCTCCGGACACGGACGCGCCGCGGCCTCCCCGCTGCACCAAGCGAGCGCCTGGGTATTGAGATCGGTCACATCGGCGTAGCGGCGGGCCGCAAAGAAGCGCTCGCGTACGAAGCGGATCGCGCGCTCGACCCGCCCCTTCTCGTTGCCGCGGGCCACCGCCACCGGGCGCGGCTGGAAGCGATACCACGCGGCGAGCTCGAGGAGCGTGGGGTTAAAACGGATGGCATCACCCGAGCGCTCGAGCACGGCGCTGCGAAGATTGTCATAAAGACAGACTCGCGGAACGGCCGTGAAGTAGGCGAAGGCCTGCACGTGGGCGTCCAAGAAGCTCGCGGTGCCGGCGTTCAAGTAAAATCGCACGAACAGGTGCCGCGAGTAGGAGAGCACCATCACGAAGGCCATCAGCGGCCGCTGCGCGCGGCCGATGGTGAGCTTGCCGAAGTGCGCCCAGTCGGTCTGGGCTTGTTCCGCGGGCAATGTGCGCAAGCGAAGATACGCCTCGGCCGCCGGCCGCGGTCGCCATCGGGCGACCATGTGCCGGAAGTGATCGGGGTTGCCGAGGTAGCCGCGCTCGCGCACCATCTGATACAGCCGACTCGCGCGCAACGTCGGATACCGCGCAAAGGTCTCCTGGATGAACGGCACGTAGGCATCGAGCTTGGAGGTCCGAGCGCACTCGCGCACCGCCGGCACGCCGCTTTGCCATAACACCCGGCGAACGGTGCCGTGGTGGATGTGCAGCTGACGGGCGATTGTGCCGATCGGCCAGCTCTCGACGTGATACAGACGCAGGATCTCCGCCTCGACGGCGCGCGAGATCATGATCGGAGCCGCCACTCGTCGGGGAACCCCTCATCCGCTCCAGCGCCAGGGCCGCTGACGGGTCCATGCGGGTAGCACCGCCCCACAAAACGCGCAGCGATCGAGCGACGGACCGACTTTGCGCAGTGGCGCGGGCTCGCAAGGACTCGCATCGAGGGGTTGGCTCCGGATGATGGCACTGAGCAGCACGATGCACTGGGTCACGGTGAGCGGGGATCCCTGATGCGTCACTATTTTTAGGTTTTCCCGTTGTCGCTCACGCCACCGGCGCTGCCGAGCGGCGTGCCGCCGCGCACCGCCGCGGCTCCTCTGATACCTCGCCTGAGCTCGTCGGAGCGACTCGCGGCGGCGGATCTTGGCGCACTCCCCGGCGCAGTAGACGTTGCCGTGATCGCAGCGTTCACAGATACGCACCTGCACCTGACAACGCTCGCAGTTGTAGAGCCGGTACGCCGGCTCCCGCATCGCCCCCAACGGCTCCCTCCCGAAGCACTAGACAGCGCTCGGGTAGGCAGGCATAAAGGGCCTGCACACTGCCTTTCCCAGGCGCTGCGCATCGGGGGTCCGGGGGAGTGACGCCAATCAACAGCCCCGGGCCCTCGCTCTACTTTCTCCTGCGCAGCATAGCCTGACGAAGCGCCACGCCGCCGCACTGCGCTCGGCAGGACACCGAGCGTCATCTTTCGATGGAAAAGGAAAGCCATGAGCTTCTGCCGCTGGCGCGGCAGACCGCGTCTGGGTCGGATCAGGGAATCAGAATCTCGAAGACCAAACGGCCTTCATCTCGGAATTGGTCCGGCGGTAACGCTCGGACAGAAAGCGCGGCCACCGCCAGAATTACGCGGTTCTCAACCGCCGTTCACAAGTGACGACGGTTACATTGTGTATGGCTCGTGCGAGCCCGTTGTGATGCCAGGTGACACGACGCCATGAGGTGTAGCTGTGAACCTGCGTCGGATATTGATCAGGGATTTCGACCATCGCACGTGCCGATACAATAAGTTGCGGCGCCGTTCGGCGTTCAATCGGCTCGCCGGTTCGCATTCCAGGTAATTCCGGCGATACCAAACATCTATGCGTGCTTCAGAGCTGGCACAACTGCACTCGGCGAATCGACCGCCGCATTCATTGTTTCGCGGATTTTTGCGGAAAGTTTCAATGGGTCATTGTGCTTGACTTTGGGCAACTCAGTCTTGAGCTTATCCAAAAAGTCCGCCCACGCCTGCATCATCTTCCGCCGCTCGGACAAGTGCTGCGCGTAGTTGTACGCCGCTCGCACAGCGTCGCGCTCGCCATGTGCCAGTTGTCGTTCGATTGCATCCCGATTCCACCCCTGCTCGTTGAGCAAGGTTGACGCCATACTGCGAAATCCATGCCCGGTCATGTCATCGCCGCTGTACCCCATGCGGCGGAGCGCGGCGGTGACCGTGTTTTCACTCATCGGGCGTTGGCGGCTTCGCGTCCCCGGAAATGCAAAGTCAAATTTGCCGGTGAGCTGCTGCAGGTCGCGCAGAACGGCAATCGCCTGGGTCGACAGCGGCACGATGTGCTGAACACGCATTTTCATACGCGCCGCCGGGATCCGCCATTCGGCTTTGTCGAAATCAATTTCCGACCATCGCGCATGGCGCAGTTCGCCGGGGCGAACGAATACCAGTGGGGCGAGCCGGAGCGCGCAACGCGTGATCCATTCGCCGTTGTAAGCATCGATCGCCCGCAGCAACGCGCCCACTTCCTGTGGGTCGGTGATCGAGGCGAGATGTTTCTCCTTGACCGGCGCCAAGGCACCACTCAGGTCCCGCGACGGATCGCGTTCGGCGCGACCGGTCGCGACCGCGAATCGAAAAATCCGCCCGCAGACCTGCATCGCCCGGTGGGCAGTCTCGTTGGCTCCCCGGCTCTCGACGCGGCGCAGAGCGGCGAGCAGCTCCGGCGCCGTGATCGCTTTGATCGGGCGAGCACCCAACCAGGGAAAGATATAGAGCTCAAGGCGACGGATGATCTTGTCGGCGTGCCCCTTGGCCCACTGCTTCGAGAACATGTCGAACCACTCGCGCGCACCGCCTCGAAACTGTTCTCGACGGCCTCGATCAGAGCAACAGCCTCGGCCTTGCGTTGTTCACCGGGGTCGATGCCGGCGGCGACTTTCCGGCGTGCTTCCTCGCGCTTCTCCCGTGCATCGGCAAGACTGACGTCGGGGTAGACGCCCAGGGACATCCGCCGCTCACGACCGTCGAACCAATACTTGAAACGCCACCATTTCCCGCCTTTCGGCGTGATTTCGAGGTACATGCCGCGACCATCCCAAAGTCGTATCGTTTTGGGTCCTGATTTCGTTTTATCAATCAATAGCTTGGAGAGCATCGGGGATAACTCCTTTTTGGATTGAAAATTCTTGGGGATAACAGGCCTTTTTCGGATGGCTTTTGGGGATAACTGGCCGCAGAGTTATCCCCGGTTGAGGCTCGCTTGAAATGCGCGCGCCGAGGCGCCGGTAGATCGCTTTGAGAAAGCGTACCGTTATGAATCAAAGAGTTACACCAACTCAGGCGTACAGAGACGCGCTGTGGCGTAGTCGGTCTAAGGTGTAATGGTGGCCAGGGAGGGAATTGAACCCCCGACACGCGGATTTTCAGTCCGCTGCTCTACCAACTGAGCTACCTGGCCATTCTGAGGAGCGGCGTATTAAACAGGCGCGAGAGCTCTGCGTCAATGAACCTTTATTAAATCAATCGGTTAGGGATGCCGAAATGGGGTTAACCGGACTTCGGCACGTAATCCTTGGGCTTCTCCGACCCCTCGCCGAAGAAGAACTTCTCCATTTCTTTGACGAGGAACGCGCGGGCCTTGGGCTCGATGGTGGTCAATCGATTCTCGTTGATGAGCATGGTCTGGTGCGCGACCCATTGCGCCCAGGCTTCCTTCGACACGTTGTTATAGATGCGCTTGCCGAGTTCGCCCGGGTAAGGCAGATACTCGAGACCCTCCGCCTCGCGTTTCAACACCACACACTGAACCTTGCGCGCCATGGATCGATCTTACGCTACCGTTCAAGAGTTGAGCATGCGCTCGAAGAGCTGATGAATCGGCCGGGGTAAGCCGATCTTCGGCGGGGAGCGCAGCGCGTACCAGATACGCTCCCCCGCCTCTCGCACTTGCGAGGTGGGTGTGAAACGCACGCGCAGCGGTTGCAAGTGAAGGTCGAAATGCGTGAAGCCGTGATCGATCGGCGGCAGGGATTCCATGTCCGCGACATCGCCCAGTTCCCGCCGGCACCATGCCAGCGCTTCCGCCTCGTTTAGAAATTGCGGCGGGGACCAGAGACCGCCCCAGATGCCGGTCGCGGGGCGCCGCTCGACGAGGACCGACCGCGAGCCCTCCTCGCCGGACTCGGCGATCAAAAGCACGGCCTCTCGGGAAGGCCGCTCGCGCCGCTGCTTGATTCCCGGCAATTCCGCTTGCCGTCCCTCGCGCGCGGCAAGGCAAATCTCGATCAGTGGACACACGGTGCACGCAGGCCGGGCGCGCGTGCAGAGCGTCGCGCCCAGATCCATGATCGCCTGGGTGTAGTGGGCGACGCGCGTGTGCGGTGTACAACTTTCGGCTGCCGCCCACAGTGTCTTGAGCACGCTCGCGGCGCTCGGATCGCCCTCAATGCCGAACACGCGTGCCAGCACGCGCTTGGCGTTCCCATCCAAAATGGGATGCCGTTCACCCCGCGAGAGCGCAAGAATCGCACCGGCGGTCGAGCGTCCGATACCAGGTAATGCGGTAACGGCATCGATCTCCGCCGGAAACTCCCCGCCGTGTCGTTTGGTGAGAACCTTCGCGCACTGAAGCAAGTTCCTCGCCCGTGCGTAATACCCAAGCCCGGTCCAAAGGTGCAGGACCTCATCCTCAGGCGCTTCAGCGAGTGGCCGCACCGTCGGAAAGCGCTCCATGAACCGTTCGTAGTACGGAATCACGGTCGCGACCTGAGTTTGTTGCAGCATCACCTCGGATACCCAGACACGGTACGGGGTGGGATTGTGCTGCCAAGGGAGGCTCTTGCGGCCATGGGTATCGAACCAGGCAAGGAGCCGGTCCGGGAGGAGCTTGGCTTTCTCGGGATTGATCACCATCGACAGCTCCGCGGGACCAAAAAAAACCAGGCGCATCATAGCTCAAGGCACACCCGACCCGGCCGATAAATGATGAGAGGGCGGGCGCCCAGAATGATCATTGGACGACGCATGGAAAGTGGGCCGATTCGCAGCAAATTGATCGCCGTACCGATGGCGGCCCTGCTCGTGCTGGGGGCTGTGCCGGCCCTGTTTATTGTTGCGCCGCGGCATGCACTGGCCGCAGGGGTTATGGCCTGGGCTCTCGCCGCTGCCATGGCGCTCGGAGCCTACGTCTCGGCGGTAAGAGTGTCGCGCCGCATCCGCACCCTACGTAAGGCGCTCGCCTTGGTCGCCGATCCGACCGAGCCTCCAGCCCCCGGAACGGACGAGCTCGACGCACTCGCCGAGGGCGTGCGCCGAGCGATGCGCTTCGGCGAGGAACGAGAGTCCGCGCTGCATCGCGCCGCCGAATTCCTGCGCTTCGCGCAATGCGCGGGAGGTTTCGGGATCTTCGATCTGGATCTCGCCACAGGTGAGATCGAGGCGACGCCGCTGTTCTTCGACATCATCAGCATTCCCTCGCACGGTGTGTCCTTCCACCGCGACGACTGGCTCGCGACCGTGCACGGCGAGGACTTCGAGGGGGTCGTTCACGCCTTGAGCCACGCCATCGAGAGCGGCCTTAACTTCGATGCCGAGTACCGCAGCCGGACGCTCGACGGGAGCGTGCGCTGGCTCGCATCGCGCGGCGAGATCGCGCGCGCGGCGGACGGGGAGCCCGCACGGCTCATCGGCACCATCACCGACGTAACGGTGCGCAAGCAACTCGAAGAGTCGCTCAAGCAAAAGGCCGATTCGCTCAGCATCGCGCAGACGGTGGCGGGCATCGCAACCATGGACTTGGACGTCGCCCGGCAACGCTGGATCTGCTCAGACAACTTCTACGAGCTCCTGGGTCTGCCGGCGACGATGACGCTCGGCGATTGGGACGCGCGGCTGCGGAATATTCACCCCGACGACCTCGAGCGCGTCCGCCGGGCGCCGCTCGAGACCTCGCGCGAACATCCCACCTATCGCTGCGCCTATCGTCTCCAACTCGCCGACGGCCGGGAGCGCTGGATGGGCGAGAAGGCCGACGTCGCATTCAGTCCGGACGGAAAACCGCTGCGCCTCACCGGCGCGCTCATGGACATCACCCAGCTCAAGTTGGCCGAGGCCGCGCTCACTTCGACCGAAAAGCGCCTCGCACGCACGATGCGCGGCACGCGCGATGGCGTGTGGGAGTTCGACGTAGCCGCCGGACAGTTCTGGTTCGGACCGCGCTTCGAGGAGCTGCTCGGATTCGCGGCGGATGAGCTCCCGCGTTCGCTCGAGACCTTCAAGCGCCTGATGCATCCGGACCATCGCGACGAGGCCCTGGTAGCGATGGACGTCCACTTGATCGATGACCAGCCGTTCGACGTCGAAGTCCGCATGCAGCACCGGCAAGGTCATTACGAATGGGTGCGCCTGCGCGGTCAGGCGGAGCGCGACAGCCGCAACAAAGCCGTCTGGCTCGCCGGCTCAATGCAAGTCGTAACAGACCGCAAGATGGCGGAGCAGGCGGCGCTCGATGCGAAGCTCGCCGCGGAGGCTGCGAACCGGGCGAAGAGCAGCTTCCTCGCGAACGTGAGCCATGAGATCCGCACGCCCATGAACGGTGTGATCGGCATATCCCAGATCCTCGCCGAGACCCGGCTCGATCCTACGCAGCGCGAATATGTGGACATCATATTAGGAAGCGCCAAGTCTCTTCTCTCCCTGATCAATGACGTGCTCGACATCTCCAAAATCGATGCCGGGCACCTCGAGCTCGAGAGCGTGGATTTCGACCTGCGGGATACGGTCTACGACATGGCTGCGGCGAGCGCATTGCAGGCCGCTGTCAAGGGCATCGAGCTTGTGATCAACATTGACGCCGAGGTGCCGGTGCTCACGCGCGGCGATCCCGTGCGCTTCGGTCAGATCATCATGAATCTGGTCGGTAATGCCGTGAAATTCACGCATGAGGGCCACGTGCTCCTGCGCGTGTCGAGCGCGAGCGCACCCGAAGGGGCGGCGCTTCTGAAGATCGAGGTATCCGATACCGGCATCGGCATTCCCGCCGACCGACTCGACCGCCTCTTCAAGAGCTTCTCCCAGGTGGACTCCTCCACCACCCGCCATTACGGCGGCACCGGCCTCGGACTCTCCATCGTCAAGCGTCTGGCCGATATCCTGGGCGGCGGCGTCGGCGTCGAGAGCGAACCGGGGCGTGGATCGCGTTTCTGGGTCACTCTGCCCGTCCCCACCACGCGCCCGAAGGGTGAGCCGAGCCGGCTTGGCGCCGGCCGGCGCGTGCTCGTCGTCGATGATCTCGAAGTCTGCCGCAGCGGTCTGGCGACGAAGCTCAAACTCTTCAGTTTCGAGCCCGTCACCGTCGCAAGCGTCGATGAGGCGCTCGCCCGACTCGAGGCCGGCGAGTCCTTCGACATTGTCCTTGCGGACGAGCTCATGCCGGGGAAAGGCGGTCTGGACCTGCTCGCAGCCCTACGTGCCGACCCGCGTCATGCGAGACTCCCGTTCGTCATACTCTCGTTGTTCGGCGCCGATCACGCCGCCTTCGCGAGCCTGCCGCAACGACCGGACGCTATGGGATTAAAGCCCATCCGCGCCTACAAGCTCGCGACACTCTTAGATCACGCCTTCTCCGGCGAGGCACTGCCGGCGCAGAGCACCACGACCCCGGCCAACCTGTCGGCGAGCCTGCGCGGCTACCGGATCCTCTTGGTCGAGGATAATCCCGTGAATCAGCGGGTGGCGCAGCGGCTCCTGGAGAAAATGGCGGTGAGCGTGACCCTTGCGAACAATGGTGCGGAAGCGCTCGAGCGTTTTGCGGAAGCCCCGTTCGATGCCGTGCTCATGGATTGCCAGATGCCCGTGATGGATGGCTTCACCGCTGCCACGCGCATCCGCGAGGCCGAGGAGCAGAGTGGCACCGGCAAACGCGTGCCCATCATTGCGCTGACCGCGAACGTAATGAACGAGGACCGCGAGCAGTGTCTCGCCGCCGGAATGGATGCGCATCTCGGCAAGCCCATCGTGCCGAGCCAGCTCGCCGACTGTCTCGAGCGGCACCTGAGCGGACGCAAACTCCTGAGCGATGTAGACCTAACGGCGTTGCACGAGCTCACGGGTGGGGATGCCGATTTCGAGCGCGAGCTGATCGAGACCTTCGTCGCGAGCGGCGACAAGTGCCTCGCGGACATCGTCGAGGCCTTGCGCAAGGACGACTACGACACCGTCGGCAAGCGCGCCCACACGCTCAAAGGCGCGAGCGCGAACATTCATGCCCATCGCCTGAGCGCTGCCGCCTCGCACCTGGAGAACGCTGCACGTGCAAAATCCCTGCGTGAGATAGACGGCTTGGTGCGAGAGTTGAAGGAGAATCTGCGCGCGGTCAACGCCCAACTGCGCGCCGTCGGTTAAAGGCGCTTCAGCCGATCGCCGAGTGCGCGTGCACGGTGGGGATCTCGACGCCGGTGGCGCGGTTGCGGCCCGACTGCTTGCTCGTGTACAGACATTGATCCGCCGCGCGGATCAGGGTCTCGGACTTCATCGCGAGGTCCGGCCCGTGCAGCTCGGTCGAAGCCACGCCAAAACTGCTCGTCGCCACCACATCGCCCTCGCGGGTGACGAAAGGTACGCTCGTCATGATGGCGCGGATTTTCTCCGCGACGAACATCGCGCCCTGAAAACCCGTCTCAGGCAGCACGATCAGGAACTCCTCGCCCCCGAGGCGCGCAACCCAATCGCTGGTCGCACGGATCGACCGCTGCATGCGGGCCACGAACTGCTGCAGCACATCGTCTCCGGCGCTGTGACCCTTGACATCGTTTACCTGCTTGAAGTGATCGACGTCGCACATGATCACCGACAGCGGGTTTCCGTAGCGGCGGCAGCGTTCGAGCTCACGCGGCAACTGCTCCATCATGTAGCGGCGGTTGAAGGCACCGGTGAGCGCATCGGTAACCGAGAGAATACGGTTGCGCTCGTTGGCGGCGCGCAGCGAATGCTCGAGCGCGAGAATTCGCCGGCCGGTGTTCAAACGCGCGATCAGCTCGGGCTCGTGCACCGGCTTGACCAGATAGTCATCAGCGCCCGCCTCGAGGCCGGCGATGATGTGCTCCTTCGCATTGCGCGCGGTCAAGAGCAACGCATAGACATAGCCATCGAGCTGCAGGTTCCGCACGGCCTTGCAGAGCTCGATGCCGTCCATTTCCGGCATCTCCCAGTCGGTAACCAGGAACGGGTAGTAGTGCTCCGTCATGTGCTCGAGCGCCTCGGTCCCGTCCGCGACCGCATCCACCTCATAACCCGCCTTCTTCAAAAAGCGCGTCATGAGCATGCGTGTCACGGGATCGTCCTCGGCCAGCAAAATGGCCGTCGAACGGTCCTGTGTGAGATCCGTCACAACGCCGAGCTCGGCCGACATCGCGCGCTCCGGGTCGGTGGGTGCGTGAGCATCTCTGGGTTATCGGCGCGATGCAGTGCGACTTGATTATCAGTCGCAGGAATTGCCACTAATCACTTGGACAAACTGTGCTCCACGCCATCCGGGGAAGGCCGAGGGGGCGTCTAACATGGCCCGGAGATGAAGCCTCTGAAGACCGCATCCCCGCCGACGCATGCCCCCGCCCGTGCGCGGCCGAAGGGACTGAAACCTGGATTGCGCGCCCTGGAAGCGTGCGACGACGGCTTCTGGGAATGCGACTTGATCGCGGGCTCGGCTTGGTTCAACGACTGGTTCTATCGCAAGCTCGACTGGCCGCAGGATGCCAAACGCTCGACCCTGAGCGACTTGCGAGTCGCACTGCGCCCGGGTGACTGGGAGCGGCTGATGGGCACGTTCCGCGATCATCTAGAAAAGGGATTCCCGCTCGATCTCGAGATTGAGGTGGATGTGCGAGGTGCTCGGCTCGAGCGCTGGCACATGCGCGGCGCGGCCCAGCGCAACGAGGCGGGGCAGCCGATCTATGTCGCGGGCAGCATGCGCGAGATGCGCGATGAGCCCGCGAATCCCGACGCGAACATCAGGGCCCGTGTCGGCAGCGCCTTTGATGCGCTGCCCGTCGCCGCGGCCCTCTTGGACAGCCACGCGAGCGTGCTCGTGGCCAATCAGCTGTGGCGAAAGTTTCCGGAGGCGACCGCAGGCCAGGCCATCGCGCGGTTGCGCGCTGCGAACAGCCAGACCGCCATTGAGTTCTGGCTGGACGAAGATGCGCACGCCAACGCCGGCGTCCGGCAGCTACGCGTACGTGCCGTCGCCTTCCAGCACGAAGGGTCGAGACATCTCGCGGTCACGCTCGAGGATCGGCGCAGCGACTAGCGTTAAGCTTCGCCCGACTGTGTCTCGGCTGCGGCGGACTCGCCGTTGCCGCGCCCACGGTCCTCGCGGCCGGTGAACCAGTTGACGGCGTATTGCACCAGCTGCGTGCCGGTGCTCAAATTCAGCTTGCGCTTGATGCGCTGGCGATGCGATTCCACGGTCTTGATGCTCAAATTCAGTGAGTGCGCGGTCTCGCGCGTACTCATGCCCTTGCCGATCATGTGCAGAATCTGCAGTTCGCGGTTGCTCAATCGGTCGATGGGATTCGCCGAGATGTAGGATCCGCCGGCCGCAAATTTCTGGATCATGTTGTTGCCGACGGCCTCGGACACATAGATTCCGCCATCGAGCACCCGCCGCAGCGCGACCAGGAATTGCTCGCTCGCGGCCTGCTTCATGATGTAACCGTTCGCACCGGCCGAGAGCATGCGCTCGGCATAGATCGCCTCATCGTGCATCGACAGCACCAGAATCGGCAGCTGCGGATGATGGGCGCGTACGTCGCGCACGAGCTCGATGCCGTCTCCCTGCTTCAAACTGATGTCGGCGATAATCACATCGGGGGTGTGCTCCTTGATTGCCGCGCGTGCATCGCGCGCCGTCTCCGCCTCCCCGCACACCGCGAGGTCATCCTCGTTCTCCATGACGCGGCGCAATCCTTGGCGCACGATCGGATGATCGTCGACAATCAGCACGCGACGCGCCTTGCGCTTGCCGCTGCTCACCGGGGATTGGGACGCCGCCGAACGCATCCATGTATTGCTAGCGCCCATACTCATTTCCTCCGTAAATCGCATTGACTTAACTGTAGCCCGCTCTGCCGAGACGGCTGTTCTCCAGACACCCTGACGACCGTACCTTTGGGGACGCCCGCGATGATCTCAATCTTGGCGCCGATCATGCCGGCCCGATAGCGCATGATCTTCAACCCCATGCCCCCCGCAGGCTTCGCCGGAGCCGCAACAATACCTACGCCATCATCCGTGATGCGCAACAAGAAGGTGTTCCTGTTGGCCATCAATAAAATATCGACCTTCGCGGCCTGGCCATGACGCGCTGCATTTGTGAGCGCTTCTTGTGCAATGCGATAAAGATGGCTCGCACTTGTCTCACTCAGCGTAATGTCAGGCCATATCTCGGCGCGAAAGTTCACCGTCAGGCCGTACAAATCATGGCTGCGCGCGGCCAGCTCGCGCAGCGCGAAGGGCAGTCCCCCGCTCTCGGTGCGCACGGGCAATAGCCCGCGCGCGAGCGATCGCGCCGTCTCGATCGACTGATTCACCAGACTGACCACCTCGTTGATGCCCGCGACCCCTGCAGCGCACTCGTGCTGGAACCTCGTCGCGAGACTGCGCAGCATGAGCGCAATCCCGGTGAGCTCTTGACCGAGACCGTCGTGCAGGTCGCGCCCGATGGATTGGCGCTCCCGGCTCGACACGTCGAGAATCTCCTGCTCGAGACGTTTGCGCTCGGTAATGTCGGTCACGCTTATGGAAAGGGCCGTGCCGACGCCGTCGTCGTGCACGAGCACGGCACGACTCTCAAAGTATTGTGGCTCGCGGGCCACGTCGTGCGACTCGAAAGTATAGATTGCCGTCTCGCCGGTATTCAAAACATGCCGGAGCTTCGCGACCACGACGCCTCGCGCAGCCTCCGGAAGGATCTCGGCGATCTCGCGCCCGACGATCTCGTCGACACGCAAATTGCCGTCGCCGCGATTGATAAAGCGTACCTTGAGATCGGTGTCGACCAGCAGCAACGTATCGGCGGTGTTCGCGGTGGTTGCGCGCAGAAGCTGCTCCGAGCGCCTCAGCTTCGCCTCGGCTTCCCGCCGCGCGGTCACATCTTGCGTGACGCCTACATAGCCGAGCGGCGTGCCGGCGGCATCGAACAGCGGTCGCGCGATCGTCGCAAAGGAACGGTACCTCTCAGTCCTGGTAAGCAGGCGGAACTCGGTCTGCAGCTCCTTCCGCGTTTGGAACGACTCCTCAATGGCGCGGCTCAACGGCATGCGGTCTCGCGGATGCACGCGCGTCATGAACTCCGCCATGCTGGGGAACGTCGTCGGCAGATGTGTCTGCTGATGATCCACGATGGCGAACTCGAGCACGTCGCTTGCCTTGTCCCAACGCCAGGCGTGCATGTGCGCCATCTGCATGGAGAGCTTGAGCCAGCCTGTGCTCGTCTCCAGGGCAAGCTGCGCGAGCTTTTGCTCGTGGATGTTCTGCACGGATCCGTAGGAGCGCACCGGACGGCCGTCGAGCATCTCGAAGTGCGCTATGACGCGTACCCAGATGCGCCGGCCCTTCAAGGTGGTGATCTCGGCCTCCATGTCAAATACACCGCCGCCCGCCTCGGCGCGCCGCCACGCCTCATGGAACCGCTGGCTCGACTCCGGCGTGTATTGCCCCAGGGCTGCGTCCCAGGAGGGGACGAATTCGGCGGGCGTAGTCTCGTAGATGCGGAACATCTCCTCGGTCCACGCGAGATCCAGGGTCGTGTAGCTGTATTCCCAGCCACCCATCTGGGCGGTGCTCTGCGCCTCGGCCAGCAGGTCCGTCAGCCGCTTGATCTCAGAGACATCGACGCAGCACCCAATCGCCCGCACGGGGTCGCCCTGGGCATTGCGCTGGATGAGGCCGCGCTCAAGCATCGAGCGATAGCGTCCGCGGGCATCGCGGATGCGATAGCTGGTCGCCCAGCCGCGCCCCTGGATCAACGCGAGACCGATCTGCCTGTTGGCAGCATCGAGATCGCGCGGATGGATGCGCTCGCGCCAGGCATCGACCACCGGCGCCAGATCTTCGGGCTCTATGCCCAGGATCTCGCGCACGCCTCGCGAGCGGTACACAGCGCCTTGCACCAGGTCCCATTCGAAAATGATGCCGTCGACCGCTTCCGCGGCGAGTCTGAAAAGCTCCTCGCGCTGCGCGAGCTGGCTCTCCACGTGTTTACGATCGTCGATGTTGTACGAGGAGACGGTGATGCCATTGATCAGCGGGTTATCAAACGCGGCGACGTAGTGTGACTCGAGCCAGCAGTAACTCCCGTCCCGCCGTCGCACCCGCTGCTGCTGCGAAAAGGCGTGCGTGGTGCCCGCCGTAATCTCCCGGAACTTAGTGCGCAAGACGGCGGCATCGCTGGGGTGCAGAAAATCGAAAATAGTCGGCGGATTTTGCCGAATCGCGGGGTAGCCCAGCACCGCGTGCGCCCCGCGGCTCGCGCACACCAGGGTGCCGTCCGAAGCGGCAACGGCGACGATCTCCATCGAACCCTCGATGAGCGATTGCAGGTAGCGCTCACCCTCGCCGCGAGCCGCCTTCAGCACCCCCTCGCTCAGGTCGCTGGAGATGACGATCACGCCCTCGACTCCAGCTGCTCCGTGGAGCGGTCGCACATCCGTCAGCAGGTGCCGCTCCCCGGCCGGCCCAGACGCGCGCACACCTTGGGAGTTGCTGTGACCCTCGAGCGCGCGCTGATAAATCTCGCGGCGAAGCGAACTCGTCGGGTTGAGGGTCAGGGCGGAGCGACCGATGATGTCACCTTCCACCCCACTCGCGCGCACAGCAGCTGCGTTGGCGTAGATGACATGTAGATCCCGGTCCAGAATCACGAGGTCCACGGGCAACTGGTCAACTGCCGGTCCGACGTCGAAGTCGGGAAGTTTCGTGTTCAACGAGAACATCACAAGCCGCTGATTCTGCAAAGAATCCAGGAGCTTGAGCTCGGTCGAGTACGCGATCTCCTCGCCCGTGGGCCGCCAGGCCAGCGGCTGGGTCACCGTTGGTTTGGTGTCGGATAGGGAGGCCAGCACCAATTCGATCACCGAGGCCGACGCCGCCCCCAGAAGGCCATAAAGCGAGGAATCCACAAGGCCCGCGGAGTCCGTAGGCGTCAGGCACTCACGCGCCGCGCGATTGGCAAGCACTACAGGCAAGTGCTTGGGGCGCACATCCACTACCAGCACGGCCTCCCGAACGCTGTCCAAGGCTACCTCGGCTAGCGTGCGCGTTGTGCTGGTGGCAAGTCGAAGGTAATCGGGCGCTCGCGCCATCCCTTGCTACCCCTCAGTTCCCTTCCAAAAGGTAAATAACCAACCAGTGGTTGAATGTATACACAAGAATCCGCTAGCGGAAGTCGGTGAACTCTATAATGAGGGAAACCCCTAGACCGAGTGAGACCGCGGCCTACGCGCTTTTAGGGTACCTGGCTGCGACTGGCTGTGCCGTCGAAGGGCGCTACTTGCGAAATAGATCATCAAGCGCCGACTTGGCCTTCTCGACCTCAGCGACGTTCTTCGGGACATAAGCGCCTTCCTTGGGCTTGAAGTGGTCACAGAAATTGGCCTCCTCCTTCTTGCGTACCTCCTCGGCCGTCGGTTCCTTACAGTGCTTTGCCTTCGAAGTGTCGTACTCCACGCACATCTTGCAGACGTGGAGTTCGGCGTTGCACGCCTTACAGACGTCGAGACGGCGAAGAGGAAGGCTCAACGCGGAGAGGGAGACGCCGCAGCGCCAGCAGGCTAGGGAGTGCGCCATGAGTGTGTTCAAGCGTTTATCACAAATCGCACCCAATTTAAACGTGGGAGCGTCAGCCGGGATACCCTATAGTCAACCCGTCGAGGACAGATCTACGACCTTTGGAATTCCCACGACTGCCGGACATCATTAGGTTTTTAACGACGCGTGCTCATTGTTGTGGCGCGTTAAGAAATTGGTACCACTCCGCATAGATCTTCCTATTTGGATTTTGTTTGCACGCCGCTGATCTACTAAACCGTGCTGAAGAAAATTCCGGCAACTGATCCAATCAGAGAAGCGACTATCGATGCGCTGAAGCATATCGTCGACTCGTTGTTGGACCTGATGTTTGAGGCCGGAATCACCGTACAGCAATTCAACTACGTGGTTAGGGATCGGGCCGTTAGAGTTGCTAGCAACCGAGTGCTCAACGAAACCGGTCGAAGCAGCAAATCCCGCGTCTCTATCATCACGGGACTACCAAGATCGGAAGTCACTAAGATCTCGAACGAAGCCGACGACTATGTCGATGCGAAGCTCGAACAGTCCGCTACGAGACGTATTCTCGCGGCCTGGTTCGAGACACCGAGCTACTTGGCCCCAAATGGCGAACCTGCAACCTTGTCGATATTCGGCAGTAAACGCAGCTTCGAGAGACTCGTTTCTGCGCATGGCGGCGGCGTCCCCGTCCGCGCCATGTTGGATGAACTGACTCAATTGGACGCAGTCGAGCGAGTCGGGGATAACCACGTAAAGGCGAAATCGCGTACACCGGTTTCTGTTGCCCTCACCCCAGAAGCAATCGAAGCATTTGGCCGGCGGTCCTCAGATCTCATTCGAACTTTGATGAAGAACCTCCGCCGCAGCGACCAACCTCTATTTGAAGCGACTTCTCTTGTGGAAGACGCAGATTTGGATCTGATGCCGGTGATCCGACGCGAACTATCGAGGCAGGGCGCAAGCTTTATAACTGGAGCGAACTCTTTCCTAAAGAGGGTACGAAAGACCCCCAGAGTCGCGCGCTCGAATCCTGCTCCGAAATGTCGAGTTGGTGTAACGATTTGTTACTTTGAAGATATTGAGGAGCGTAACGCCGTAGCAGGGAGTGGTCGCAAACGAACTCCCCGGACGAATCTCCGGCGCGTCCGCACTGAGAAGCCGAAGACAAAGACAGATGCCAGGCGCAAAAGCCCCTGAGCCCTGAGCCGCCGCATACCAAAGCTAACCGTCTGCCGTACCCACTTTGACTAGGCGGCCCGTCTGTTTCGGCTTCTGAGTCGCTAGAAAAGATCTAAGCAATTCCCTGGCGTCGGCCAGGCAATCTATTTCAACCACGGGACCCAAAGAGCGCCTTGTAGCCGTGGCACTCATCGCACACGAGCTTCCCAGAACCGAGACGCAAGAAATCCAATCGGGCTACACGACTAACGTAGCCGATACAGTGAATACACCTTCAGAATGAGGTCCCCGCGATGGAGCTCGGCTTGACGAGCGAGGTTCCGGCAATGGAGCTCGGCTTCACAAGTGAGGTTCCAGCAATGGAGCTCGGCTTGACGAGCGAGGTCCCCGCGATGGAGCTCGGCTTCACGAGCGAGGTCCCAGCGATGGAGCCCGGCTTCACAAGTGAGGTTCCAGCGATGGAGCTCGGCTTCACGAGCGAGGTCCCAGCGATCGAGCCCGGCTTCACAAGTGAGGTTCCAGCAATGGAGCTGGGCTTGACGAGCGAGGTTCCCGCAATGGAGCTCGGCTTCACAAGTGAGGTTCCCGCGATGGAGCTCGGCTTGACGAGCGACGTTCCTGCGATGGAACTCGGCTTCACAAGTGAGGTCCCCGCAATGGAGCTCGGCTTCACGAGCGAGGTCCCAGCGATCGAGCCCGGCTTCACAAGTGAGGTTCCAGCGATGGAGCTCGGCTTCACAAGTGAGGTCCCCGCGATAGAGGCCGGCGCAACCGTGGATGTTCCAGCGATCGAGCCCGGCTTAACGAGTGAGGTTCCAGCAATGGAGCTCGGCTTAACGAGCGAGGTCCCAGCGATCGAGCCCGGCTTCACAAGTGAGGTTCCAGCAATGGAGCTCGGCTTGACGAGCGAGGTCCCCGCGATGGAGCTCGGCTTCACGAGCGAGGTCCCAGCGATCGAGCCCGGCTTCACAAGTGAGGTTCCAGCGATGGAGCTCGGCTTCACAAGTGAGGTCCCCGCGATAGAGGCCGGCGCAACCGTGGATGTTCCAGCGATCGAGCCCGGCTTAACGAGTGAGGTTCCAGCAATGGAGCTCGGCTTCACGAGCGAGGTCCCAGCGATCGAGCCCGGCTTCACAAGTGAGGTTCCAGCAATGGAGCTCGGCTTGACGAGCGAGGTCCCCGCGATGGAGCTCGGCTTCACGAGCGAGGTCCCAGCGATCGGGAGCCCGGCTTCACAAGTGAGGTCCCCGCGATAGAGGCCGGCGCAACCGTGGATGTTCCAGCGATCGAGCCCGGCTTCACAAGTGAGGTTCCAGCAATGGAGCTCGGCTTGACGAGCGAGGTCCCCGCGATGGAGCTCGGCTTCACGAGCGAGGTCCCAGCGATCGAGCCCGGCTTCACAAGTGAGGTCCCAGCAATGGAGCTGGGCTTGACGAGCGAGGTTCCCGCAATGGAGCTCGGCTTCACAAGTGAGGTTCCAGCGATGGAGCTCGGCTTCACAAGTGAGGTTCCAGCGATCGAGCCCGGCTTCACAAGTGAGGTCCCAGCAATGGAGCTGGGCTTGACGAGCGAGGTTCCCGCAATGGAGCTCGGCTTCACAAGTGAGGTTCCCGCGATGGAGCTGGGCTTGACGAGCGAGGTTCCCGCAATGGAGCTCGGCTTCACAAGTGAGGTTCCAGCGATCGAGCCCGGCTTCACAAGTGAGGTTCCAGCGATGGAGCTCGGCTTCACAAGTGAGGTTCCAGCAATGGAGCTCGGCTTCACAAGTGAGGTTCCAGCAATGGAGCTCGGCTTGACGAGCGACGTTCCTGCGATGGAACTCGGCTTCACAAGTGAGGTCCCCGCGATAGAGGCCGGCGCAACCGTGGATGTTCCAGCGATCGAGCCCGGCTTAACGAGCGAGGTCCCAGCGATAGAACTTGGCGCCAGGTCGGAGGCTAACAGTTTGCCGTTAGCCACAGGTTGGACACCAGTTGCTTCAATGATCTCCCCCGGATCCAATCTTGGAAAAGATGGGGAGGACATCGCTGGCGTGAAGTCGATCGTTAGACTGTCAAGTTTGGCGTAGCCAACTAACTTGTTGACGGCAGCAATCCTTCCGCGAACGTAAACGGGTGTCGAACCCGCGACGTAACCGTCGGTCAACTGGCGAATCGTTGTGGCTGGGGCGCCCAAATCGCCAGACACAGCCAACAGGTCGCCAGCTCTGATTGCAGAAAACCCTTTCGCGAGTTCGACCACGTTTTGGTCGACCAAGAACACGGTTTGCCTGGATATGAGGATTTTCTGGCCCGCAACAACCACTGAACCTGCGGTGATATCTACCGATTGAACCTCGCCCAGCGCTTCTAGCTCTGGGCCATACTGATTCTTCAGCTCAGCTAGCGGGACATCAGCTCGAGCTGGCGTAAACGCACTAATACCGGAAGCGACCAGTGCGCTCGCGATCGCAACAGTTATCCCTAACTTCCCTTCCTTCATCCCCGTTCCCCTTCACAAAACTAAGATCGATTTACTTCAATTTGCGAATTCGATTACATCTCTTACCGGAGTGGAATCCGCAGGTTGTTCTACAAACAGAAAGCACTGCAATCCGACGTTGATATCGGGAATTTCACCTGGCCTCACGCCCATCTTCTCTCGCAAATCTATCGCGGCAAACGCATCAACTCGCTGCAGGAACTGCGCGCCCACCGTCTTCAGATATGCTTGTAATTCGAGTAACTGGCTCTTCGTGAGTGGTGAATCGACGGTGACAGTTCGCTCGAACAAGTCGGTATCTAAGTCTGAATTCGAGCGTGCGCCACTGGTGTTGTTCTCCAGCGTTGTCAACAACGACTCGACCAGCGCGGCCATTCTTTTAAGATTGACCGGAGACAAACTCGGCTCGATATATTCTTGCTTCAACGGTTTCCAGACGTTCACGCCGACTTCAGTTACCGCACCTACCCGACGCAACTCCTGCAGGATCACATCGGGCGAAACACCTGGCGCGTGGCGGCTCGCCAGAGCGCTGAAGTTAAGAGGGCCACTATCAAATGGAAGATCGACGGGAAAACCGTAAGGGCCGACGTACGCTCGGTCGTTGTGCCATCCGTGGAGGAGCCGTGCAAATGGATTAGCTGAATCTACAATTCCGCTCGCCTCGAACTTCTCGTGCTCGGCCATCACGTTCTCGACCTCGCCCGGCGTCATGCCAGTCAACGCGCAAACGGATGAAGCAGGTGATTTCATTCCTCTTCCCGCAAAGTCCTTAGCAGCCGACTCGACAAACGCCATCCGCGCAATTGCAGCAAAGTGCGAATATGTCAACCCCTCCCTCAGCATGATCTTCGCAAGAGGGCGCAAAAGCCGCTTCAGCGATACTGAGAGAACTGTTTTTACATTATCAGGCATTTGTGACCAATTTCACACATTCCTACGACAGATTCGTGTTTTCTCTTAATACAGAGTAGCAAATGCTTATGTCAAAGGATTCGAGAAATTATGCAGCAAGCCTATGAAATAGCTACCTTTACTTTTGATAAGGGATCCCCGGACGGGAGTTGAGATGATGACTATTGTGCGATGCAGTATAATCGGCGTCCTGATGTTTTCGAGCGTCGCGTGCGATAACCATAGTGGAAACCCTAGTGGCTCAAGCGCGATGCAGCATGGTACGGTCCTGCGGAGGGGTCTTCCGGGGGAGCCGCGAACTCTTGACCCCCAGCTCGCCGACGATCAATTCTCATTGCAAGTAGTACGCGACCTCTACGAGGGGCTTACGGCTGAGGACTCATCCGGCCGGGTCGTCCCCGGAATTGCTGATTCTTGGACCGTAGACGAGACCGGAACGGTTTATGTTTTTCATTTGCGCCGTGCTGCCAAATGGTCTAACGGCGCGCCACTGACCGCCAAAGAATTTGTAGATGGACTAAGGCGCGCCGTTGACCCTAAAACCGGGTCCGGCGACGCGGTACTTCTGTCCGTCATTAAGGGTGCCACTGAAATCACAGCCGGGCACAAAAATGCCTCGGAGCTCGACGTCGTTTCGATTGACGACTCGACTATACGAATTGAGTTGGAGCATCCCGCGCCCTTTATCCTGCAGATACTTTCGCAGCCGATCGCCGCTCCTTTCTATGAAGGCGCTCCGCTCGCCGCCAAAGAAGAGCCATCAAGCAAGAATTGGGGTCCCTATGACGGACCATATGTACTAGCCGGTCGAGTCCCAGGGTCATTGATCGATCTAAATCGCAACGACAACTATTGGAATGCGCCAAAGGTTGGTATTGAGAGGGTGCGATATGTCAACGTTGAGTCCGAGGCTACAGAACTACACGAATACATAGCCGGCGAGCTCGATATGACATTCACTCTCCCTCTGGCGGATCTGAGACGCATAACTGAACAGTTAGGGCCCCAGGTACAGATCGATACCACGCTCGGAACAACATTCTTGGCGCTAAACCTGTCAAATCCGGACCTGCGCGATCGCGATGTCCGGGAGGCTTTATCGATTGCTGTTGATCGCGACGCCATCGCTCTACATGTTCTGCCAGGGGTCCAGCCAGCATATTCGTTGGTTGCCCCCGGAAGCAGTGGGTACACGCCTCCAAAATATGAATGGATGGAGTGGGACCGCGCTCACCAACTGCAATTCGCGAAATCGCTGTATGCGCGTGCCGGATATTCAGATAACAAACCGCTGCGCGTAAAGCTCTACTCAGCAAGCGGCGAGGCTAATCAGCGAGTGATGATCGCAATCGCTGAAAGCTGGAAGCAGAATCTCGGCGTTACCTCAGAACTGATCAGCGAGGAATTCCGAGTTTTCCTCGTGGGGAGGAAGGATAAAACTCGGTGGGACGTCGAGCGCATTAGATGGGATGCAGACTACGACGATCCGTCCAGCTTCCTCGACGTGCTGGCACCCGGTAGCAATGAAAACGATTCCGGCTACAGCAATCCGCGATTTAACGAGCTTATCCGACAGGCCACAATCGAGCCACGACCAAGCCTGCGATTAGACCATCTAAGAACCGCCGAGAAAATCATGCTCGAGGATTATCCCATAGTTCCGATCTATTTCGTTCGAAGCCGCCGTCTCGTGAAACCTTACGTCGGAGGTGCTCAGATCAATCCCATGGACCGAACATACTCAAAGAATCTCTTCTGGCGCTAGCTGGAGCCGCACGAGTCAAAACCCTTCCTAGATTGCACCTCAAAACCCCAAAGTACATGATTAGCCCAACCCCATGCCTCGCGGCCTGGTCTTCCTTTCTCGATTTCAAGGGGATCGTTTGGCGACCGCACCATATAACGAGATGTATCCGCCGGAGGGCGCTGCCCGGGCTCACTACCAGCGCTACGCTGAGTGGTTGGCCGCCCAGCCGACCGAGCGTTTGACGCAGAAGCGGGCGGAAGCGGATGCTTTGTTCCACCGCGTGGGCATCACCTTTGCGGTTTATGGGCAAGAGGAAGGCGCCGAGCGGCTGATTCCCTTTGACATAGTCCCTCGGGTCTTGCCGGTGGAGGAGTGGGCGCGGCTCGAGGCGGGGCTGAAGCAGCGGGTGAAGGCCCTGAACGCCTTCATCCACGATATCTACCACGATCAGCAGATCCTGAAGGCGGGCGTGGTCCCGGCGGAGCAGGTGCTCTGCAATCCACAGTACCGTCCTGAAATGCAGGGGGTGGACGTCCCGGGCGGCATTTACGCGCATATTGCGGGCATCGACATCGTGCGTGACGACGCCGGCGAGTTTCGCGTCCTGGAGGATAATCTGCGGGTCCCCTCGGGCGTCTCGTATATGCTCGAGAACCGCAAGATGATGATGCGGCTCTTTCCTGAGCTCTTCTCCGAGCACCGCATCGCCCCGGTTGAGCGCTACCCGGACTTTCTCCTCGACAACCTGCGCAGCGTCGCACCGACCGGTGTTACCGACCCGACCGTGGTTCTGTTGACCGCGGGCGCCGCCAATAGCGCCTACTTCGAGCACGCCTTTCTTGCCCAGCAGATGGGCGTCGAGCTGGTCGAGGGCCAGGATCTCTTCGTGCGGGATGAGGCCGTCTACATGCGCACCACCCAAGGCGCGCAGCGCGTGGACGTGATCTATCGGCGCATAGACGACGACTTTTTGGATCCTCTCGCATTTCGCCCCGATTCCATGCTGGGAGTACCGGGATTGCTCGCGGCGTACCGGGAGGGTCGCATTACCATCGCGAACGCCATCGGCACGGGAGTCGCGGACGATAAGTCCATCTATCCCTATGTACCGGAGATGATCCGCTTCTATCTTGGCCAGGCACCGCTGATCGGCAACGTGCAGACCTGGATGCTGCGCCGGCCGCAGGACTTCGACTACGTCCTCGCCCATCTCCCCGAGCTCGTGGTCAAGGAGGTGCACGGCGCCGGCGGCTACGGGATGCTCATCGGCCCCGCCGCCACCAAGGAGGAACTCGAGCACTTCCGCCGGCTCATCATCGCCTCCCCCGAGCGTTATATCGCCCAGCCGACTCTCGCACTCTCGACGTGCCCCACCTTCGCTGCTCAGGGATTGAAGCCGCGGCACATCGACCTGCGCCCCTTCGTCCTTTCGGGCAAAGACATCCGCATCGTCCCCGGGGGCCTCACACGCGTCGCCCTGCGCGAGGGGTCGCTGGTGGTCAACTCCTCGCAGGGCGGCGGAACCAAGGACACCTGGGTGCTCGAGGACCCATGCTGAGCCGTACCGCCGATCACCTCTATTGGATGTCGCGCTACATCGAGCGTGCGGAAAGCCTCGCGCGCCTGGTGGACGCGCACTATCGAATGTCGCTCCTCCCCCAGTCGGGCGACGCCATGGTGCAGTCGCTGAACTCGACCATGACCGCGCTACACGTCGATCGAGCCTACCGCGAGCGCCACGAATCCATCGTCCCCATGGCGGTTTTCGAGTTCGTGAGCTTGGACCGCGACTACAGCGGCAGTATCGTCAATTGCCTACGTGCCGCCCGCGAGAACGCCCGCGCGGTGCGCGGCTCGCTGACCTCGGAGCTCTGGGAGACCCTGAACTCGACCTGGCTCGACGCCCGTTCTTTCATGGCAAGGAGCACCCCGCGCACGGACATCGGCCATTTCGTCGAATGGGTCAAGGAGCGTTCGCACCTCACACGCGGAGTCACCATCGGCACCATGCTGCGCGATGAGGCCTTTTACTTCACGCGCATCGGCACCTTCATCGAGCGCGCCGACAGCACGGCCCGCATCCTCACGGCGCACCAGAACGACCTGCGCCCGGGCGCGGATGCGAGCGTCGTGCCCGATCCCTACCAATGGAGCGTGTTGCTGCGCGCCCTGTCGGCGTTCGAGGTGTATCGGCGGGTGTACCGGGACGTGATCACGCCCTATAAAGTGGCCCAGCTTCTGATCCTGCGCGACGACATGCCCCGCTCGTTGACTCGCTGCTGCAAGGAGGTGTATCACAACCTGGAGTCGGTCAGGAACGATCAGTCCCGGGAGACCGAGCGGCGCGCGGGAGAGATCCACGCTATGCTGCATTTCACGCGAATGGAAGCCATCATCGAGGTCGGATTGCCCTATTTTCTGCAGCAATTTCTCGCCCGCTTGCGCGATCTGGGTGACCGCGTGGCCTCCGACTTCCTCGTGCCGCCGGCGGAGGCTTAGGACGCATGCAACTGCATATCCGCCACGTGACCCGCTATCGCTACGAGCGCCCCGTCAAGTACAGCGTGCAGAGCCTGCATCTCACCCCGCGCCGCGACCGCTGTCAGCGATCGCTGTCCTGGACCATCACGGCGCCCGGACGCCGGCTCGAGCAAATCGACGCCCACGGCAATATCTCGCATCTGCTTACCATCGAGCAGCCCCACCGGGAAATCCAGATCGTGGTGCGCGGCGTGGTGGAGACCGTCGAGACCGAGATCCGGCAAGACGACGGGCCGCTCTCGCCGCTCGCCTATCTCTCCCCGACCACGCTCACGACGCCGAACGATGAGATCAAGGTCTTTGCGCGCAAGGCCCTCGAGCACGTGAAGGAGCAGCGTGAGCGCGCACAGGCACTGGCGGAGGCGGTGTATCACGCGGTGCGCTACACCACGAGCTCGAGCGACGTGCAATCGCCGGCCGCGACCGCGCTCAAGAACGGCGAAGGCGTTTGTCAGGATCACGCCCACCTGTTCATTGCCGCCGCCCGCGCGGTCGGAATTCCCGCCCGTTATGTGAGCGGGTATCTCTATACCGGCGATTCCACGGACGCTGCGAGCCACGCCTGGGTGGATGCGTGGCTCGGGCCGGACGCCGGCTGGCAGAGCATCGACGTCACCCATCGCCGGCCCGCGCTGCGCAATTATTGCCGTCTTGCGGTAGGCCGCGATTACCTCGACGCGGCGCCGGTGCGCGGCGTGCGCCACGGCGGCGGCGGCGAGCGCATGGAAGCCAACGTGCTGGTAGCCGACTCGGCCCAGCAGCAGTGATGTAGGATTCACGCATGACTTATTGTGTCGGCCTGCTGGTCGATACCGGGCTCGTCTTGCTGTCCGATTCAAGGACCAACGCCGGCGTCGATCAAATCAACACCTTCCGCAAGATGGCGACTTTCCAGCGCCCCAACGAGCGTGTACTGGTGCTCATGTCGGCGGGAAATCTCGCGATCACTCAGGCGGTGGTGAATATCTTGCACGAGAATCTCGAGAACGCCGAGCACCCCGCCAAGATCTTTCGCGCGAAAAACATGTTCGATGCGGCGCGCGTGGTGGGCGAGGCTCTGCGCGAAGTCGATGAGCGCGACGGGGTGTACTTGAAGGAGCACGGCCACGAGTTCAACGGCACGTTCATCTTGGGGGGGCAGATTCGCGGCGAGGAGCCGCGGCTCTTCCACATCTATTCGGCGGGCAACTTCATCGAGTCCTCGCGCGAGACGCCTTACTTTCAAATCGGCGAGTCGAAGTACGGCAAGCCCATCATCGACCGGGTGATCTCGCGCTCGAGCAGCCTCGCCCAGGCGGCCAAGTGCGCGCTCGTATCCATGGACTCGACCATCCGCTCGAATCTCACCGTCGGCCCGCCCTTGGATCTCGCCATCGTGCGGCGGGATGAGTTCCGGCTCGCGACCCACATCAGCATCGATTTCGATAACGAATACTTCAAGATGATTCGCACGCGCTGGGGTTTCGCGCTGCAAGAGGTCTTCAGCGAGCTGCCGAACCCCGAGTGGTAGCAGCCGAGGAGCCGCACGTCGCGAGACCCGGTCGAGGTCTCGCGCCTAGACTAATTGATGTCGGTCGGAAAACGGTACCCGGTGAGCGATTGCGGCCGGCCGACCAGAAATCCCTGCGCGAAGTCCACACCGAGCGCCCGCATGGCCTGCAGCTCCGAATCCGACTCGACCGACTCTGCCACCGTCTGCACGCCGAGATCGCCGGCCATGCGCACAATCGAAGAAATGACGGCGCGCGCGACGCGGTCGGTGGGTGCGGCACCGACGAGCGAGCTGTCGATCTTGAAGTAATGCGCGGGGACGCTGCGCAGGTACCCGTAGGACGGCGCGTTCGCGCCGAAGTCATCGAGCGCGACCTCGCAGCCGAGCGCCTCCAGACGCTTCATCGACTCCGCGACGCTGATGTTGCCCGAGGAGGCGAAGCGCTCGGTGATCTCGAAACACAGAACCTGCGGCGGCAGGCCGCTCTTGCTCACGCAGGACTCCACATAGCTCACGAAACCCACATCGGTGATCGACTCCGAGAAGACGTTGATCGAGAACACCGCGAGCGTGCGCGACCAGAGCCGGCGATTGTTCACGAGCCACATGAGAAGTGTGCGCACGACCCAGCGGTCGATCGAGGGCATGAGGTTGCGATGCGCGGCGGCCTGCAAGAACGCCCGCGGCTCGAGGAGCGACCCGTCGGTCATGCGCAGCCGCAGCAGCACTTCGTAATGGCCCGCGTCGGGATTCTCGTGCAGTGAGCGGATGGGCTGTATGTACAGCTCGAACCGCTCGGCGTCGAGCGCGTTGTCGATCTGCACAAGGTGATGGCCATCGACCACGGGCGGCGTCGGCGGTGCCTGGCGGCGCTCATATTCGGCGGCGAGGCACACCATGACGGGCGCGAGGCGTTGCTCGAGCGGCTCGAGCGTGCGCGCATCGGCGATCTGCGAATCGATGCTGAGGCGCACGGCGCCGACCACCTCGCCGCGCGGATCGCGTACGGGTATCGCCACCGAGTAACGCGAGCCTTCGCGCGTACCGTACTGGATCGAGTGCAGGCCCGTGTCGTCCCGGGCCAGACACTCCTCGACCAGCGCATGATCCTCGGGTAGCAGGAAATCCTCGCTCAACAGCAAAGTGTCCGCCGCGAAATCATGAAACGAGACGCTGCACACCTCCGGCGCCAGCGCACAGATGAGCTGCGCAAAGGCATCGAGCGTCCGGCTCGAGGCGGCCTGCGCAGATTCTGTCAAGTTGTTGAGCATTGAGTCACCCAGTCTTCATTCATGGGCGACATACTAAGGATGAAAGGGGGTGTCAGGAATGTCGCCGCGCGCCGACGTAAGGTCCCGGCGACTAACGAATTCAAGGGCTTGCGTGCTTATCCCTGCGGCCGACGGCGCCGCGATCGTGCCCTGTGAGCAGTCTCACACCGGCGTGCGGTCGGCGGGCCGCAGCCTCTCCCACGGGATGGGCTGGAGTCTGGGGATCATGCCGATCCAGCCGATGAGGCCCACGAGGCTCATGACGGCGCAGACGATAAAGGCCAACGTGAAATGGCCGGTGCGATCGACGATGAAGCCGGTGAGCCAGGTCGAGATGGCGCCCGACATGTTGCCCACCGAGTTCTGAACACCGACCCAGCGCCCCGAGGCGCGCGGCCCCGCGAGGATCTGTGACATGGCGTAGACGCCGGGCGATGAGGCACCCATCAGCACTTGGAAACCGAACATGGCGGCGACCGCGACGTGCTCCGAGCCCAAGGCCATCCCGAGCATGCACGGCACCGCGCCGGCGTGTGCCACCACCATCACCAGCTTGTAGGCGAAATTCGCCGAGCCGCGACTGCGGATGTAGCGGTCGACGGCCCAGCCGGTGGCGAGCGCGGAGACCCCATTGACGACGTAGCCGAGTGTCCCGACGTACTCCATCTCGTGCATGGAAAAGCCGCGCTCTTTGACGAGAAATCCCGGCAGCCAGCCGAGAATGAAGTACCACATATAGTTGCTCGAGAAGAGCCCGAGGCTCGTGCCCCAGAGACCTTTTTGCCTGAGGACCATGCCCCAGGTCGGCGTCGCGTCATCGCTGCGCGCGGTCGCGAGCTTCGGCAACCTCACGAATGCCCACGGCACGAGCCAGAGGAGCGAGAGCAGCCCGAAGGTGACGAACGTGCCGCGCCAGCCGACGTGGTCGATCAGCAGCCCGGCCGCGAAAATGCCGATGCCGGGCGCCATGAGATAGCCGAAGCCGATGATGCCGTTCGCGCGCCCCAGGGCCTCGATCGGCACTACGGCGGCCACGAGCTTCGAGACGGCCGGGAAGCCCACGCTTTCCCCGAGCCCGAGCAACATGCGCAACGCAATGAGCATGCCGAAGCTCGAGGTAATGCCCACCAGCATGGTCGCCGCTGCCCAGATGATGAGGCCGCCGGCGAGCACCCGGTGCGCCCCGTAGCGCTCGGCGAGCCAGCCCACCGGCACCTGGACGAGAGCGTACACCCAGAAAAAGGCCGAAAGGAGTCGCCCGACTTGCTCGTTGTCGAGATTCAAATCGTGCTGGATCAGAGGCACCGCGGTCGGCAGGGCACCGCGGTCGACGTAGTTGATCAACAGCACAGCCGCGAGCAGGGTCACCACGAGAAACGGCCGTGTATAGGCGCCGACGGCCTCGCCCGAGGACCCCGCCACGGCGGCGGGTGGGGCGTCCGAGCTCAGCTCGCGTAATCCGATTGTTCGCGGTCGAGCAAGCGCTTCAGCGCGTCGAAGTGCAGATCGGCCCGGTCCCGGCCACCGACATCACCGCCCGCCGAGAATTGAGCATACGTCGCGCGGATCATTTTGTCGGGCACGAGTTTCAAGGCGCGCCCGGTGGAAAGCGCGAGGATCTGGGCCTGAGCCGCCCGCTCGAGAAAATACAGCCGCTCGAAGGCGCGCGGCACGGTGTCGCCGACAACGAGCACGCCGTGATTGCCGAGCATCAGCACGGACTTCGTGCCGAGCACGCGCGCCATGCGCTCGCCCTCGGATGCACTGAACGCGAGGCCGTTGTAATCACCGTCGTAGGCGATTTGCTCGTAAAAGCCGAGCGCGCTCTGGACGGCCATCTCGAGGCGCGGATTCTCGAGCATGGTGAGCGCGGTGGCGTACGGCATGTGCGTGTGCAGAACGCAGCGCGCTTGCGGCGCCAGGCGATGCACGGGCGCATGGATATGGAGGGCGGTGGGTTCGACCGGTCCCCGTCCTGAGAGGATCCGGCCATTGAAATCCACCACCATGAAATCGCTGGCCTTGACCTCCGACCAGTGCATGCCGAAGGGCGCCAGCAGGAACCGGTCATCGTGCCCCGGCAGGAGCATCGTCAAGTGGTTGTCGATGCCCTCGTTCAAGCCGAAGTGATCGGCGAGGCGGTAGCATGCGGCCAGGTCGACGCGCGCCTGGCGCTCGTTCGGTACGGACTTGAGGCTTGCGCTCATGGCGTTCGACTCTATCATTTCCGCATTAAGGCAGCGAGAGACCCGCCGTGCTCGAAGGCCGCCGGGATCCGCGGCTCGCTTTCATGCCCCGTTCACATAGAATGTGCACCATCGCTCGATGAGCCTGACCAATGGAAGGGGGGCACCCGAGCTCAATCAGTGCATCGCGCGCGGGCCGTGACAAGAACAATCGATTTGGTCTATTTCAATGCGGGGGGCGGGCATCGCGCGGCCGCGACGGCCTTGGAGACTGTGATCCGCGCGGGACAGCGCCCCTGGCAGGTGCGCCTCATGAACCTCATGAAGGTGCTCGATCCCAAAGATGTGTTCCGCAAGACCACGGGCATGGACTGGGAGGATATCTACAACAACCGTCTCGCCCGCGGCTGGAGCGTCGGCCTCGCACAGGAGCTGAAGCTGCTGCAGGCGGCCATCCGCATCAGCCATCGATCGATGGCGACCCGGTTGCGGCGCCACTGGCGCAAGGCCCCGCCCGACATGGTGGTTTCGCTCATTCCGAACTTCAACCGTCCGATGTACGAGGCGGTCGCCTCGCTCACCCCGAGTGTGCCCTACGTCACCCTGCTTACCGATTTCGCGGACTACCCGCCGCACTTCTGGATCGAGCCGCGCCAGGCTCAGCACTTCATCTGCGGCACGCCGAAGGCGGCCGCGCAGGCGCGCGCGCTCGGCTACGGCGAGGACCGGGTGCACCTGACCTCCGGGATGATCATCCGCCCGGACTTCTATACCGAGGTCGAGATCGATCGCCGCGCGGAGCTGCGCAAGCTCAATCTGGATCCGGACCGTCCCACGGGCCTCGTCATGTTCGGCGGCCATGGATCGCGCGCCATGCAGGGCATCGCCAAGCGCCTCGACGATGTGCAGCTCATCATGATCTGCGGGCACAACGCGGCGCTCGCGCAGCAGCTCTCGCTCATCAGCGCGCAGGCACGCGCGCCGCGCGCCGTGCTGGGATTCACTTCGCAGATGCGCCACTACATGCAACTCGCCGATTTCTTCATCGGCAAGCCGGGACCGGGGAGCATCAGCGAGGCCGTGCAGCAGGGATTGCCGGTCGTGGTGGTGCGCAACACCTGGACCATGCCGCAAGAGCGCTACAACACCGAATGGGTGCTCGAGAACGGCGCCGGCATCGTGCTCGAATCGTTCCGCTTCGTCGACGAGGGGGTGCGCTCGATCATCGCCCGCCTGGACGAGTTCAAGGCGAACCTCGCGCGCATCGAGAATCGGGCGGTGTTCGAGATTCCGGAGATCCTCGAGCGCATTCTGGAATCGCGCGCGCGGCACGGCGCGTTACCGGGGCCGGGCACCCGCGCCTCAACGCTCGTCCACTAGCCCGCATGGCGCGCTAGTTCCATGGCTACGTTTCTGCTCGCCTTCGGCGCGCTTTTCTCCATCGTCAATCCGCTCTCCGGCGCCTTCATCTTCTTCGGCGCGACTCAAGGCATGGAGCCCAAGACGCGCGCCGCCGTGTCACGCTGGGTGGCGATCTACGCATTCTGCATCGTGGCCGCCTCGCTCTACGTGGGCGCGTATGTGCTGAGCTTCTTCGGCATCTCGATCCCGGTGCTGCGCGTCGCGGGTGGCATCGTCGTGTCCATGTCCGGCTGGCGCATGCTGAACGAGCCCGACGCCACGGAGCAGCGCCGCAGTGAAGCGCCCGCCTATCCGCGCTCCATAGATACCCCGCCGAGCCGTCTCGCGTTCTATCCGCTCACCATGCCTCTGACCACCGGGCCCGGGACCATCTCGGTCGCGATCTCCATCGGCGCGGGCCGCCCCGGCGGGACGTACGCGTCCCTGATTGCCTTCTTCATCGAGACGCTCGCGGCGACGTTGCTGCTCGTGCTTCTGGTGTACGCCTCCTACCGCAACTCCGGGCGCCTTGCAGATCTCGTCGGCCCGACCGGCACGAGCATCGTCGTGCGCCTGTCCGCGTTTCTGCTGTTCTGCATCGGCATCCAGGTGTTCTGGAATGGCGCCGGCGAATTGCTCGCGCATCTGCCGGTGGGTGCGCCCGGCAGCTGAGGCGCCTTAGCCGTCGAGTCCCTGCGCCTTCAGGTACTCGTCGTAGGTTCCCTTGAAATCGACCACCTTGCCGCCGGGCTTAAGCTCGAGAATGCGTGTCGCGAGGCCGCCGACGAACTCGCGGTCATGAGAGACGAACACCAGCGTCCCTGCATAATGCTCGAGGCCGATCTGCAGGGACTCGATGGTTTCCATGTCCATGTGGTTGGTGGGCTCGTCCATCAACAGCACGTTCGGCCGCGTGAGCATGAGCTTGCCGTAGATCATGCGGCCTTTCTCGCCGCCCGACAGCACGCTCACCGATTTTTTGGTCTCCTCGCCGGAAAAGAGCAATCGCCCCAGGGTCGCGCGCACGATCTGATCGTCGTCCGCCTTGCCCGTGTACTGCGACATCCAGGTGAACAGATCGCAGGGGGGCAGGAACTCGGCCTGCGGATCCTGGGGCATGTAGCCGGGCTGGGCATTCTCGACCCACGAGATGCGGCCTGCCGTAGGCGTCAGCTCGCCGGCGAGGCAGCGCATCAGCGTGGTCTTGCCGGCGCCATTCGGGCCGATGATGGCAATGCGCTCACCCGCCTCGATCTGAAAGGTGACCTTGTCGAGGACATTCTGGTCCGTGCCTGGATAGCGGAATGAGAGGCCCTCGACCGTGACGGCCGAGCGATAGAGCTTCCTCCCCTGCTCGAAGCGGATATAGGGGTTCTGGCGGGACGATGGGCGCACTTCCTCCAGCTTGATCTTCTCCAGCTGCCGCTTGCGCGAGGTCGCCTGGCGCGCCTTCGATGCGTTCGCCGAGAAGCGCCGCACGAACTCCTGCAGATCGGAGATCTTGTCGCGTGCCTTGGCGTTCGCCGCCTCCACGCGCGCGCGCGCCTGCACCGAGGCGAGCATGAAGTCATCGTAGTTGCCGGGATAGATCTTGAGCTGCTGATAATCGAGGTCGGCGATGTGGGTGCACACCTGGTTCAGGAAATGCCGGTCGTGGCTGATGATGACCATGGTGGCGTCGTATTCGTTGAGCGCGCGCTCGAGCCAATGGATCGAGTGAATGTCCAGGTTGTTCGTGGGCTCATCGAGCAGCAGCACGTCGGGTCTCGAGAACAGCGCCTGCGCGAGCAGAACGCGCAGCTTCAACCCCGGCGGCACCTCGCGCATGGGACCGTTGTGGCGCGACTCGGCAATGCCGGCGTCGGTGAGAATGCTGCCGGCGCGGGCCTCGGCGTCGTAGCCGCCGTACTCTGCGAATACGGCCTCGAGCTCGGCCGCGCGCATGTAATCAGCATCGCTCGACTCGGGGTTCGCATAGATCCGGTCGCGCTCGGTCATCGCGCGCCACAGCTCCGCGTGTCCTTGCATGACCACGTCGAGCACGCGCTCGTCCTCGTAGCCGAACTGATTCTGGTTGAGCTTGCCGAGCCGCATGCCCGTCTGCAGCATCACCTCGCCCGCGCTCGGCTCGAGGTCGCGGCCCAGCACCTTCATGAGTGTGGACTTGCCCGAACCGTTCGCGCCGATGAGGCCGTAACGATTGCCGTCGAAAAACTTGACGGTGACCTGCTCGAACAGGGGCTTCGCGCCGAATTGCACGGCGACGTTGGACGTAGAAAGCATCGACTTCCGTTGGAGCTTGAAAAAGGGGGTGGCCGACGCCGCTCGGGAGGGGCGCTGCCGGCGGCGGATTCTATCCGAGCCGGCGGTTTCGCGCGAGGTTTGGGCCGCGCACCCCCAGATTGGAGCCGGAATGAGCGCTTTTCAAGCCGCCCGGGGCTTTTCCACGGCGTTTAGAAGGAAAAGAGCACCCCGCGCGGGGAACACGGGGCGCCCGAACGACACTCGCTTGCCTGAATCGTTCTTCTTATTCCTCGTCGATGAGTTCGTTGACTTGACCACAGGCTCGGGCTCGCCCGCAAGGGGCAGCGAACAAAACCGCCGCATGGCCGGGCATCTTATGGCAAATTGCTCGGCGCACGGCGTTTCAGCCGGGCGAGGGAGATTCAGGGTAATGAACATGAAGAAAGCATTCTGCGCTCGCCGACTCGCAGCGCTCTCGGTCGGCGTGTTCGCGTGCGCTGTCGCGCTCGCAGCAACGGCCGCCGCAGCGGCGGGCGCTGCGCCCACCGCCGCCGATTACCACGCGCGGGTGCTGCGGGTGCTCGCGCAAACCCCGCTCATCGACGGCCACAACGATCTCGCCTGGGAAATCCGCGACCGCTACAAGAGCCGGCTCACGGCCATCGACCTGAAATCCGACACCTCGAAGCTGCCCGTAGGACCCGACGTGACGCCGCTCATGACCGACATCGTGCGTCTGCGCGCGGGGCACGTGGGCGGACAGTTTTGGTCGGTGTGGGTGCCCGTCGATGTGAAAGGCCCCGAGGCGGTGCAGCTGACCCTGGAGCAGATCGATCTGGTCAAGCGCATGGTCGCCCGCTACCCGGCGGACTTCGAGATTGCCTACACGGCGGCGGATGTGCGCAGGATTCATCGCGCCGGCAAGATCGCCTCGCTCATCGGCATCGAGGGCGGCCATCAAATCAACAATTCGCTCGCGGTGCTGCGGCAAATGTACGATCTCGGTGCCCGCTACATGACGCTCACTCACGTGCTCACCACAGGCTGGGCCGACTCCGCCACCGACGCGCCGCGCCACCATGGACTCACGCCGTTCGGCGAGGACGTGGTCCGGGAAATGAACCGCCTCGGCATGCTGGTCGACCTGAGCCACGTCTCGCCCGATACCATGCGCGCCGCGCTCCGCGTGAGCACGGCGCCCGTGATTTTCTCGCACTCCTCCGCACGCGCGCTCGTCGACCATCCGCGCGACGTTCCCGACGATGTGCTGAAGCTCGTGGCGGCGAATGGCGGCGTGGTCATGGTCAATTTCGCGACAGCCTACGTATCCGACGCGGTCAACCGTTGGGAGGCGGACCGCGCGGCGGAGGTCGCACGCTACGAGAGCCCGCCCTACGGCGGTCTCTATATCGGCCAGCCCGATCGCGCCAAGGCGGCGCTCGCGGCGTGGGAGCACGAGCATCCGAAGCCGCAGGCGACGCTCGCGCAAGTTGCCGATCACATCGAGCACATCCGGCAAGTGGCCGGCATCGACCATGTCGGACTCGGATCGGATTTCGACGGCATTCCCGATACGCCGCGCGGCCTCGAGGGCGTCGACAAGTATCCGGACCTGCTGGCCGAGCTCATGCGCCGCGGCTGGAGCGACGGCGAGGTCGCCAAGGTGGCCGGGGCGAACGTGTTGCGGGTCATGGCCGGCTGCGAGCACGTCGCCGCGACGCTGCGCTCGCAGCAGGCCTCGGAGGCGGTGTTCGAGGCGAGCGAGCCGCCGGCAAGCGACAAGCACTAGTCTATTCGACCACCACCGTGCCCAGCATCCGCGGATGAAGGGTGCACAAGTAGTGATAAGTCCCTGCCTTCTCGAACTTGAACGAGAAGCGCTCCTGCGTATCGAGGGCGGAGGATCGGAACAGGCCCGCATCGCTGAAAACGGTGTGCGGCTCATCGTCGAGGTTCACCCACGTCACGGTGCTGCCGGCCTTCACCGTAATGCTCGCGGGAGTGAACATGAAATTCTTTGCGGACACCTGGATGATTTCCTCCGCCGCCCCGACACCTGGCGCCAAGAGCAAGATCAGTAGAGGCAGCGACAGCAATCTGGTCATGCGAGCGTCCGGTCCGCGACCGCAAGAGAGCGTGGATGCCTCACGAGCGAGACGCTGCGGACGCCCAGCACACCGGCCAATTGATCGGCGGGGACTTTGAGCGGACCGGGTCCCTCTCCCACGCCCGCTGCGGGCTGCGGATACGCCGTCGAGCGCGCGGTGTAAAAGGTGACGTTGCCTTCGACCTTCTGCACGATCTGATGAATGTGGCCGTTGAGCACGGTCACGGAGCCGAAGCGGCGCAGATACGCCATGAGCTGCGGTGCGTCGCCCGTTCCCCAGCCCCACGGCTCGTACACGGACCAAAGCGGCATGTGCGCGAACACCACGATCGGCGTGCTCGCCGAACGGCCTTTGAGGTCGTCCTCGACCCACTCGAGCTGATCGGCACCGAGCGTGCCGAGACCGCCGGCCTTGAATTGCAGGACGTTCACGAGCGCGACAAAGTGCACGCCCGCATGGTCGAAGCTGTAGTAACCCTTGTTGTTCGACGCCTTGCCGAAGCGACTGAAGTACTCGCTCACCGTCGCATCGCTCACGTCGTGCTCGCCCGGCACGGTGTGCATTTCTGAGGCGTTCAGTCGCGAGAGGAGCTGCTGCGCGAGGTCAAATTCAGCGGGCCGGGACAGGTGGGTGATATCGCCCGTGTGAATGGCGAGCGCGGGTGCCTCGGGCATTGCGTTCACGAGATCGATGGCACGCGTGAGCGTCGCCGTGACGTCGGGATTCGCGTCCTTGTTGAAGCCGATGTGCGTGTCGCTCAGCTGCACGAACAAGGGACGGTCCAGCCGGCCCGTGCGGTCGGCGTCGGCCGCTGCCGCGGCGACATCGAGCGGGGTGAATACACCGCCTGCGAGCACGAACAGCGTGCCCGCCCCGCCGTAGGCGAGACAGCCGAGCGCCCTGCGGCGCGAAGGGGAATCGAGCGAGTCATCCGTCATGTCCATCTCCGAGGCTAGGGGTTCGGACGGAAGACTCCGCGCGGCTCGAATTTATTCCAGGCTCAACCGTGGCCCTCCTGGCCCTCGGCGGCGCGGATGAGGCTCACGAGTTTCAGGAGCTCGGGCCAACCGGTGTCCGACACCGCGCAGTAGCGCAGATTGCCCTCTTCCCAGAAGGCGAGGTGATAACCGTTGCGGGTGCTATCCGCGGGCAGTGCCCCCTCGCCCGCCCAGCTGAAGACATTGATCACGTGTGCAGCGTGTTGATAGACCAGCGCCGCGGCGCGCTGGTGCTCGAAGTAGTCGGCACGTCCGCCGAGCAGGCGATAGCCCTGCGCCGTGAAGTCGTATACGGCCGGCGAGACATCGACGTGTCCCGCGAACCAAGGCTTCACCGTGTGCCGATCCGTCGACTCGACATCGACGAGGTGCGCGGGCAGGAGCGAGCGGACGTGTGCATTGACGAGATCGTCGAGGAGTGCCCCGCGAGGAGAAATGACGTGCGGCGCGATGAGGAAAAAGGTCAGCGCCGCCGCGAGCAATCCGCCCCCCGCGCCGGCGAGCAAGCCGCGCCAGAAAGATTGCGTGGAGCCCCGATGTGCCGGCCACCTGCGTCTTTCCGGCGTCGAGGTTTCCTGATCGAGCGCCGCGGTAATGCGCGCGGTAAGCGCCGCAGGCGCACGCTCGTGGGGCAGCTCGGCGCGCAGCGCCGATCGCATGGCCTTGAGATGCACGAGAGCCGCTCGGCACTCCGCGCAGGTCTCGAGATGACTCTCGAAGGCAGCGGCGCCGAGCGCGTCGAGCTCGCCGTCGAAATAAGCATGCAAGCGGCGTTCGGTCTCAGCGCACGGCATCGCGTTCCTCCTCGGTGCTCATCGACCAGCGCGCCCTCAAGGCCGCGCGGGCGCGTGCGAGTCGCGACATGACGGTGCCGATGGGCGCCTGGGTGACTGCGGCAATATCTCGATAATCGAGCTCCTCGATCTCACGCAAAATCAAGACCTCACGGTGCTCCGGCGACAGATCCCCGAGCAGGCGCTCGAGACTGCGCTCCTCGTCACGGCGTATCGAGGCAGACTCCGGTCCGGGAGCCGCCGAGACCATGGCGGTGCCGTACTCGGGTTCGCCGTCCGCAGGTAACGGCACGAAACCGCGGCGCTCGCGCTGCGCCAGTGCCGTCAAATGACAATTGCGCAGGATGGCGAAGAGCCACGCCTTGACATCGCCCCCGCGCAATCCATCGAAGCCCCGGAAGGCGCGCAGCATCGCTTCCTGCACGACGTCGTCCGCATCGGCGGGCGAACGGGCGAGCCAGCGTGCGAAGCGATATGCCGCATCCAAGTGCGGCAGCACCTGCGCATCGAAACGCGCACGCTTCTCTTCCGGGGAGCCCCGCTCGACCGTCACGACTCTCGACTTCGGCTCATCGGTCACCTCACCTTTCGCAGAAGACTCGCGGGCCGGGCATTTTATTCCCTTGGCGGGGTCCCCGGGTGGCAGCTATCATTTCGGGCCGATGAGAAAGCCATCAATCATCCTCGGGGGCGCGCTCCTGCTTTCCGTCGCGCGCGCCGCGGACCCGCCGCCGCTGCAGGAAGGTCTATGGGAGGTGCGCGGGCGCAGCGTCGAGAATCCCGGCGCCAAAGTGACGAATTTCAGTTACCGGCTGTGCCGTAATCACGCCTTCGATACGGCCATGGATGCGCAGGTGAAGAACGCCAAGGAATGCAGCACATCGTTCGACGACCTCGGGGGCGGCCGATTCGCCGCCGCGTCGAGCTGCAATCTGGCCGGCCGGGTCATCGTGTCGAAGGGCACTTACACCTACGACAGCGCCACTTTGACGCATGCCGAATCGCACGCGACCTACACGCCCGCCTTCAACGGCAAGACCGAGGAGACGCTGCTGCAGGAGCAACGCTACCTGGGCGAATGCCCGGCGGGCCTCAATCCGGGCGACCGGATCATGAGTGACGGGAGCGTGCAGCGCTATGGAAAATAGCGCGGGCCGCCGCTAGTCCGCTTGCCCGGGCCAGAGCGCGGCCTGGGCCGCCTCGAGCGCCCGCGCCACCCGCTCCCCCCAAGCCGCCTGCCCCGCCTCGTCCTTGACGAGGTCCTGGCGAATCTCGATCTCGACGTGCGGCAGCCCGCGCATCTCGCCGTGCTGCGGGATGGTGTAGTCGGTCTCGTCGCTGACGAAGTAGGGCTCGTTGTCGGTGAACGTGAGCTCCCGCTCCCGGCGCAGCATCTCGAGCACCAATCCGGCAAACCTGCGGTCGCGGTTGTAGAGCACCGCGCCGTGCATGTCGCGGTTCGCGCCCTTGTACACGTCCGTCATGGTGTGCTGCGCCACGAGAATGGTGCGCCGGCCGGCGGCTTGGCGCTCATCGAGCAGCGCGCGGATATGTGCGTGATAGGGCTCAAAGATCTCCGCGCGGCGTGCGGCGCTCTCGGCCTCGCCGAGGTCTACGTTGCCCGGTATCGCAACGTACTCGCTCAACCGCGGGATCGAAGTCTCGACCTGTGGGTCGCGATTGCAATCGATCACGAGTCGCGAGTAGTTCTGTGCCACGAGCGGAGCATCGAGGATGGCGGACATGCGCCTCGCCAGGCCCAAGGCGCCGATGTCCCAGGCGATGTGCCGGGTGAGCTCCGTATCGTCGAGCCCGAGATTGTCGAGCGAGCGCGGAATGCGCGCGCCTGCATGGTCGACCACGATCACGAAGCTCGAGCTCCCTTGCCGCCGCTCCTCGAATACCGCCGCGGGCTCATCGTCCGCGAGCAACTTCAATCCGGATTTTGATCGATCGCCCATGCGCGTGTCCCGCCGTTCATTCATACATGTGTCACATGCGTGTGTCGGTAAATCATACACACGATCCTGAGCCACGGAAGCTGCTCGTGAGGGAGTTCCGCGTGTTAGGGTTCCCCCATGGACCATGCAATGCAGGACGCGGCCCCGCCTCCACCGCCGGTGGTGCTTACCCGGTGGCAACGCATAAAGTCGCACCCGCTGGCGCGCGTGGGACCGGGGCTCATTACCGGTGCGGCGGACGACGATCCGAGCGGCATCGCGACCTACTCGCAGGCCGGCGCGCAATTCGGGCTCGACATGCTCTGGACCATGCCGCTCGCCTACCCGCTCATGTCGGCCATCCAGTGCATGTGCGCCTTCATCGGCCGCGCAACCGGCAAGGGGCTCGCGGCGAACATCAAGACCTCGTTCCCGCCCATCGTGCTGAAGGGCGTGGTCCTCGGCTTGCTCGTCGCCAACACGCTCAACATCGCGGCCGATCTCGCCGCGATGGGCGAGGCCGGGGGCCTGGTGACGGGCATCGACCGCCACGTCATGACTGCGCTGTTCGTCGCCGCGACGCTGCTCCTGCAGATCTTCGTGCCTTACCATCGCTATGTGTTCTTTTTGAAGTGGCTGACGCTCTCGCTCCTCGCCTACGTAGGCGTGCTGTTCGTGGTGCACGTGCCCTGGAACGAGGTGGTACTGCACATGTTCGTCCCCCGATTCAAGACCGATGCCGGCGCCGCAGCGGTGGTCGTGGCCATTTTCGGTACGACCATCAGTCCCTATCTCTTCTTCTGGCAGGCCTCGGAGGAAGTCGAGGACATGGAGGCGCTGGACAAGCCCGGGCTCGTGAACGACCCCGCGTCGGCCCCCCAGGAGCTGCGCCGTATCCGCTGGGATACCTGGAGCGGCATGTTCTATTCGGACCTGGTGGCCTTCTTCATCATTTTGGCCACCGCCGTCACCTTGCACACCGCCGGCATCACGAACATCCAGACCGCCGCACAGGCGGCCAGCGCGCTCAAGCCGCTCGCGGGGGAATTCGCATTCCTCTTGTTTACCATCGGTATCGTGGGCGTGGGTCTGCTCGCCGTACCGGTGCTGGCGGGATCGGCCGCGTACGCACTCGCCGACACGATGGGCTGGCCGTACGGCCTGGACCGGAAGTTGTCCGAGGCGCGGGGCTTCTATGGCGTCCTCGCCTTGAGCGTACTCGCGGCTCTCGTCCTGCAGTACTCGCCCATAGATCCGATGAAGGCGCTTTTCTGGAGCGCCGTCATCAACGGCGTCGTGGCCGTGCCGCTCATGGCCGTGATCATTCTGCTCGTGTCCAAGAAATCCGTGATGGGACCTTTCACCGCGAGCCGCACCCTCGTCATTCTCGGCTGGATCGCGACGACGGTGATGGGCGCCGCCGCCGTGAGGATGCTAATTCCGGGATAGCGCCGGCCGCGCCTCTCGAACATCCGCCGCGCTTTCCTTCAGCCGGCGCGTCGCGACGAGGGTCGCGGCGCAGGCGACTGCCGCCTCCTCGCCTTTGATGAGGAAGTGATCGCGGAAGAACGTGCGATGCGTCTCGTGCTCGTGAAATTGCTGCGGCGTCAGCACCAGCGAGAGCACGGGCACCTCGGTGTCGAGCTGCACGCGCATGAGCGCATCGATCACGCTCGCCGCGACGAACTCGTGCCGGTAGATCCCGCCATCGACGACGAATCCCGCCGCGACGATGGCGTCGTAACGCCCGGATTTGGCGAGCAGCTGCGCGCGCAGCGGGATCTCGAATGCGCCCGGCACCTCGAAGCATTCGACCGTCTCGGCTGCATAGCCCTGCTGCTCCATGCGCCGCAAGAAAGACACGCGGGCTTGATCGACGATGTCGCGGTGCCAGCAAGACTGGATGAAAGCGATATGTGATTGCGCGGAGGCCGCGTCACGCGGAAAACGATGTTGGCTCATGCAAATCTCCCCGAACTGAAACAGCTCGGGGCGTCGCAGCGGATCGAGTCGCACGGGCGCGCCGCAGGGCGACCCACTTTCCGCCCGGGCGTGGCCCCGGGCGGCGCTTACGGTCCACTCCGCTCTCGTACATCCGGACTTTCAGACATCTCCGTGAGATGTCTACCGTCGGCTGCGGAATCTCACCGCATCTGCTGCCTTGCCTTTCGGCAAGCGCCCGCGGGCTCATGCGCTTTCGCGCCATTACCGCCGGTGGAGACTTGCACTCCGCCCCGAGAACGTATGCGAGGCCTCGGCCTCGCCGCTTCCATGATGCAACCGCGAGCGGCGCGAGCGCAAGAGCACCGCGAGTCCGACGAGCGCTGCGCCGTCGAGGTCCCCGCCTCCCCCGCCCGAGGACGGGGTGGTCACCCGAAGTTCAGCGGTGCTCGGGGGCGAGGTGCCCACGGCATTCGCGCAGCTGAGCGTATACGAGGCCATGCCGGTGGCGGACGGCGTCACCGTCTTCGAGCCGCTCGTCGCCAGCGCTCCGCTCCATGCGCCGGACGCCGTGCAGCCCGTCGCGTTGATGGCCGACCAGCTGAGCGTGGTCGGGCTGCCGACCGTGACGGTGTTTACCGCAAAGTTCAACGTGGGCGCACCCGGCGCGAACTGCGCGAGCGCGGCACCGGCCTGGATGAACCCGTATCCCGAATCGAAATTCGGGGTGGCCGAGCCCATGGCGAGGGCAGTCTTTTGCAGCGCCGAGTAGATCTGCGGGGGAGTCGCAGCCGAGTTCGCTTGCAGGATCAGCGCTGCGATGCCGGCGGCGTGCGGTGTTGCCGCCGAGGTGCCGAAGAAATTTGGATAATCGGGATTGTTTTGGCACGCGGCGATGGCGGTATCGAGCTTGCCGCCGGCGGTACCGGCGCTCGCCAGCGTGTAGCCCAGGAACGTGTCGTTGACGCCGTCCGGCCCGATGAAATCCGGCTTCTGGCGCACGACCGGCGTCGCAAGCCGCGTACCGCTGGTGTCGAACAGCGTTGGCGCCCCGCCGACGGATGAGTAGGCCTCGAGCGTGGCGGGCGATGTCGCGCAGGCCGGCGTCGCGAAATAGAAGGCGGCGCCGACCGTGCCCGCGGTGGCGGCATTGTGGTGTCCCTGCACCGTGGCGCTGTTCGTCGCGAACTGAGTGATGCGGCTGCCGAGGCCGTCGTCGGCCACGGTCAGGATCACCCGGCCGGGCGCGGCCGTGCCGTTCGCCAGCCCGAGGGAGAGCTGCAGACTCTGCTGCGCCGTATTGGAGGTCGAGTTCGCAGGATTCGCGATGACCAGGACCTGGTAGGGGTCTGCACCCAGCGTATTCGGTCCTGTGCAGCTCACCGTGTTGCCGTCGTAGTCCTCGACCAGGACATCGGTCGCTCCGGTGACGCACAAGTCGAGCTGGCTCGTTGCACCGCCGCTTGCAGGAGCGCCCGTAACATAGGGCTGATCCCATTCCACTTCCACGGTCACCAGGTCGCCGGGCTGCATCGCGGGGATGGTCACGGGCAGGTTGTTGGTGGTCGTCGTTCCGGAGGCGTCGAAGTTGAGCAGCTTCTCGTTCGGCTGCAGGCCGTTGGTGGCGAGGGTCGCGAACGAAGGCGCGGTGTTTTCGTAGGAGAGGTCGCTGTTGTTGCCCGCTGCGGTGAAGTAGGCGACGCCCTCCGCCTCCACCGTGTTGATCGCCTCAGCGACGATGCCGTCCTGGAAGTAGGGTTCGTCAAAGTAGGTCACGTCGTCGGCGATGACCTTCGCGCCCGCGGCTTGGAGCGCGATGATTCCGTTCGCGAAGTCCGCCTCGCTCACGTCGGCCGTGTGAAAAGCCAGGCTCGCGCCCGGCGCAACCGCATGCACGATCTGCAGCATGGCTCGGCCCTCGTCGCTAAACGGCGGCTGTCGCGGTGAGCCATAGTCCAGACACGATGGCTCCGCGAGCACGTCAACCCCGACCGGGAGCGCTCCCGTAGTCACGTCCGTGGCGTAATCGGCGGTGAATCCGTTGTACGCATAACCCTCGTATCCGCTGGCCGGCACCCCGCTGCCGCTCGCTTCGTACGCGCCATAGCAATCGAAGCTGTCCGAGAGCACTCCGACGATGACGCCCGCGCCCGTGAGCGTCGGATAAAGCGCGCGCAGCGCAATGCTGCCCTGGACGAAATCGCCCTGGGTGGTCACGGAAGACGTGCTCGCGGTGCGCGGCATCGCCGCGCGCAGCGCGATGAGCTGGCCGAGCGCCGCCGCCGTCTCGAGCTGCGACACCGGCAGCCAGCCGCCCACATCGTTTGCGTACACCGACGGGTGCTCGAGTCCGAGGCTTGCGAGGGCCCCCTCCAGGTCGGCGACGTCGCCGCGCGTCACGGCATCGATCGCGACCAAAGGCGTTCCTGTGCTCTTCGAAGTTATGAAGCGCGCAGCCGGACTGAGCGCGTGCAAGTCGCCGAGGACCTGACCGGGGCGTACCCGCGAGGCATGCCGCGCGAGATCTGCGAGCATCGAGTCGAGTTTGACGGCAGTGCCCCGACGCTGCGCCATGCTGCGTGTGCCGATGGCGTACAGGTGCGCTTGGCCCGGGGCGGCCGATGGGTGCCGTCGATAGGGAGCCCTCGAATTGTCCGAGGACGCGGTCATGGCGGCGAGCACCGCCAGTGTGGCGGCAAAGACGTGGCGTGACATAACCCTCCCTGGCAGAGCGCCTCAAGTCCCCGCGATGCCGGCGCGCGATTCGAGCATACGCCGGGCGGCCTGCAAGGCGGTCTCGATGGCGGCACGCCGGTAGTCCCAGATCTCGCCGGGCGCAGGCGGCACCAGCGCCATGGTGGCGTTGGCCTCGAACAAGAGCAGCGCGCCGTCGGGCGCGAGGGCGAAATCGATCCCGCCATATTCCACCCCGAGCGCGGCGCGGACCCGCTCGAGCGCGCGCATCGCGCGAGGCCCCAGCACGCCCGGCATATCGTGCAAAAATCGCCGCTCCTCCTCGCGGAACGCGGCGTTGCGCGCCATATCGGCGCTGAAGTAATGCACCTTCCAATCGGAGGAGATCGCAAGGTGCAGCGGGTAGAGCACGCCGTCGATGAACATGACCCGGTACTTGCGCGCCATGCCGTCCGGGCCGCGCGCGTCGAGATACTCGATGGCGAGCAGCCGCTCGCCCGCGAGCGTGCCGAGCGCCCCCGTGAGCGCCTCGCGCCCCTCCACCCGGACGAAGTGCCGTCCCGTATGAAAGCCGGGACTGCGCAGCAGCAGCGGAAACTTAAACCCGGGGTCGGATGGGTCCGCGGCGCCCGCTTCGAGGCTGGCGCGAGTTCGCGCCTCGATGCGAGGGGCGACCACGTCGGGGATCGTGCCCATCCGCCGCGCGTTTTCCGCGCGACCCGTCATCTGGACCCGCGCCGGCCGATTGATGATGGGCGCGGTGCTGCGCGCCGCAAGCGCCTCGGCGCACTCGAGCGCCGGGGCGCAAAGGTCCGCATCGCCGATCGCATTCATGATGAGATCGTGCGGCGGCAACGGCAGCGCCGGATCGTAGTAGTCCGCGTAGATCGCATGAATGGTGAAGCGGCGATCGTCGATCCAGAGCCGGGTCGGAATGTTGCCGCCGCGCGCCGAGACCAGCAGGACGATCGGTACGCCGCGCCCCGTGCCGCGATAAGGCTGCGTGACCTTCGCCCGGCCGGTGAATCCGCGCCGACGATGCTCGTCGGCGGCATCGAGGCCAAGCTCGCCAAGCACCCAGGCCATGCCCTGATGGGCCTCGTGAAGCTCGGGATCGAGCGCGAGCGCGGCCTCATACTGGGCGCGCGCGCCGGCGACATCCTGATCCTCGCGCAACAAGTTGCCGAGATTCACGCGCGCCACGACGTTGTCGGGATGATGCGCGACCGCTTGGGAATACGCGGTACGCGCTGCCGATCGATATCCACCCGACCAGGCGAGCGTCGCGAGCTCGTTGAGCGCACTGAAATTTCGCGGATCCTGGCGCAGCACGTCGATGTAGGCCTGCTTGGCCGCTTCGTCCTTTCCTTGACGGCCGAGCGTGCGCGCACGCTCGAGGCCCTCGGTGACGCGCGGCGCCTCATCCATGCTGCTCGGCGCTCGCCCGGGATGTCTGCTCACACATGGGTCGCTACGTTAGCACCGCGCGTGGATGATGACCTCACCGTAATGAAACGAATCGTGGCGCACACGGTCCGAAAAAATAGACGCCGATTTTTTTCGCGACGTGCCGAGGCCTCTGTCTCGATACGCCGACAATTGAAAATTATTGTCAACAGCAAGTAGAGTTTTCACCATGAACCATGAGCTCGACAACACGTTGCGATACGGCGAGTCGCTCCTCATCGGCGGAGTCGAGAGTCTGTTCCAGGGTTGGAAGGCCTCGACCGAGATGATCGGCAAGCTCTGGAACGGCGGCGCGGAGCGGTGGCAGGCCGCAAATCGGCAGATTCAAGTCGCATCTGTGAATCTCGCCGACATCCTGCGCGCGCGCTCGACTTAAGACTCCGCCCCGACCTGCTCGTGATCCTGCGAGCGTGAGCGCCCCGGGCTGAGCGCGCTCTTTTGACGGTCGGCGCGGCCACCGCCTATCATCGGTCATGCGATCCCACATCATATCGGCGTGTCTCACCGGCACGCTCGCCGCTGGCGCCACACTTCCCGCTGCCCTCGCGCAGGGTCTCCGAGCTCAGAATGTCGCGCAGGGCGACTCCGTCGCAATTCTGGTCGGGCGCCTCGATCTCGAGCGCTACAAGACGACGATCATGGGGCTTACCCAGTTCGGCGACCGCCGCCAAGGCACCGACCGCAATCGCGCCGCGATCGACTGGATCGAAGCGCAGTTGAAGAGCTATGGCTGCTCGAACACCGAGCGTCTGCACTACACCTATTCTCCCGATGAGAAGCCGCGACCGAGCGGGCCACCGAAAGGGCCCGGAACGAACGACGCCCCGGGTGGGGGGCACTTTCGCGGTAATCGTGCGCCGACCGGCGTGAACACGGACCCGATGCGCCAGCCGGACGAGAAACTGCGGGCGCTCAACATGCAGCCGAGCAGCCCCGGCGCCCGCGAGGAGGTGTACTGCACCAAGGTCGGCATGACGCACCCCGAAGAGATGTACATCGTCGGCGCCCACATGGACGGGCACGGCTGGGGCGAGGCGGCAAACGACGACGGCTCGGGCGCCGCGCTGGTCATGGAGCTCGCCCGGGTATTCTCATCGCCGGACGTGAAGACTGATCGTTCCATCCGCTTCATTCTGTGGAACAACGAGGAGACCGGCCTGAACGGCGCCTACGCCTATGTGGCGCAGCGCGCCGCGCTGCAGGGCATCGAGTCGCCGCCCGCTTCCGGGAAATACCCGGAGCCGCGCTGGCTCGGCATGATCCAGCACGACATGATGCTCTTCGACCATGGCATGCCGCGCGCGGACGGCACGGTCTCGAAGGATCAGCGGCCGGAGGCGGATGTGAACATCGAGTTCCAGTCGCAGGCCAAGCAGGCCGAAGGCTCGCAGAAATTGGCATGGGCCCTGTATTCGGCCAACGAAGCCTACGCGACCGATTATCCGGCGGCCATCGGGCCGCACATGACCAACACCGACTCGACCCCCTTCATGGATCTCGTGCCGGCGATCAGCGTGCGCGAGAACGAGCGCGGCACGCAGATCGGCGCCGGCTGGGACCCGCACTGGCATCAGCCGACGGATGTCTATGCGACATTCAGCGATGCCGATTTCCGCTTAGGGCTGAACGCGGCGCAGACGACGCTCGGGGCGGTTGCGCGCTTGGCGGGCGCCACTCGCGCTGAGTAGCGACGCGCGAGGTTGCGGCTCGCGCTACTGCTGCGGCTCGTGCTGAGTCAGGGTCGTGTAATTCGCGTGTACGAAGGTGTAGCCCGAGCCGTTCGTCCGCAAGTGTCCGATCCCCGGAAAGGGCAGATGGGCGCCGCCAACCCAATAACGGTGCTCAGCCGCGTCCGCGAACACCTTCTTGCGCTGCTCCATCGCGGCCGGCAGATCAATGTCGTATTGCAGGGAGACCGACGGGTCCGGGAATTGCGCCGTGGCGGCGTGCATGAGGTCTCCCCAGAGGAGCAACTTCTCACCGCCACTCTCCACCATATAAAGAGTGTGGCCGGGGGTATGTCCCGGAGTCACTACGGAGCGGACTCCCGGCACCAGCTCCACGTCACCGTTGAACGGCCTGAATCGACCCGCGGCGACGTAGGGTCCGAGCGCTTTCTGCGCATTCGCGAAAGCGTCCTTGGCGGCCGCGGGGGCCGCCGCCATCTCGGCCTTGCTCAGCCAGTAATCCGCCTCCCGCTGAGAGGCGCGCACGACGGCATTGGGAAAGGCCATCTTGCCGTCCTTGATCAAGCCGCCGATATGATCCGAATGCATGTGCGTGATGTAAACCTCGTCCACCTGCTCCGGCCGATATCCCGAGGCCGCGAGATTCGTCAGAAGCTTGCCGACGGTGGGTCCGAAGAAAGTCCCTGCGCCGGTGTCGACGAGCACGAGTTTCGCGCCCGTATTGATGAGAAAGCCGTTCACCGACGCCTCCACCGGGTTGGTGAGGAAAGAGCGGCTCAGATCCTCGTCGAGCTGCTTCGGAGTAATGTGGGTGAGGAGCTTGACGAGGTCCATGGGAAACGTGCCGTCGTTGAGCGCCGTAACCTCGAAGTCGCCGAGCATCATGCGGTACCAGCCCGGTGCCTGAGTCTTCAGTTGAGGCGCGCCGGCGAGCGCGGCTGTACCGCAAAGAACGCCCAGCGCGCAAAGCACGGCCGCGGCACCCGAACGAATATTGAGCATGGCGACTCCGGGATATGGGAGCGCGCGATTATAGTTGCTCGCTGCGCAACCCGGAGCGCATTAATAGGGATGAAATACTGCGGGCTACGCGCCCTGTCGCGGAAAGTGGCCGTCGAGCTCGCGGCGGCACTGCGCTGCGTCCGCGAAGTGAATTGTGCGGAACCCCAGCCGCCGGGCGGACTCAATATTCGGCAAATGATCGTCGATGAACACCGTCTCGGCCGGAACCAAGCCGTAGCGCTGCGCGAGGTGATGGAAGATCTCGGGGTCGGGCTTCACCAAGCCTATCTCCCCGGAGACCACGATGCCGCGAAATCGATCCCAATGCGCGTGGCGGCTCTTCAGGAGCGCGAAGATCGGCGCCGACATGTTGGACAGGCCATAGAGCGGCACACCCCGCTGCGCGAGCTCGTCCAGAAGCGCTATGGAATCGGGCAACGGCGTGAGGGAGTCCTTGATTTGCTGCATGAGGGCGCGCATCTCGGCGACCGGACGGTCCATGCGCGCGGCGAAGCGCTCGATGGCGGCGCTCTCGCTCAAGGTACCGCGATCGATATCGATCCAATCCGGATGGCGGATGACGGCGTCGCGCACCAGCGTGCGCGAGGACTCATCGGCGTAGAAGCTGGCGATGACGGCATCGGGCTGCCAGCGAACGAGCACACCGCCGAAATCGAACACGACATTCCGGACGTGGGATACGCTCACCGGCTGCTGCTCATCGATCCTCGTCGCATACGGTAGTATGCCAACGTGGCCCGCTCCCGTATTCGCCGCTGGCGTATTTTTTTCATCGTGTCCGGGCTGGCAGTCCTCGTGCTCGCCGCGATCGCCGTGCTCTGGGTCGTCCATCTCGATCGGGTGGTGACACGCGAGTTCCAGGGACGCCTCTGGTCGATTCCCGCGCGAGTCTATGCCGCGCCGCTCGAGCTCTACGTCGGTGCACCGGTCGCGGCAAACGATCTCGAGCAGGAACTGCGCCGTCTGCATTACCGCCGCGGCGATCCCGCGTCGGGCCCCGGCATCTATCAACGCGTGGGCAATGCCTTCGACCTGCAGGCGCGGCGCGTGCGATTCATCGACGAGCTGCGCCCGCCGGAGCGCGTCTCCATTCACGCCGACAACGCGGCCATCACGGGCATGCGTCTCGCGAGCGGCGCCGACTTGCCGGTGTTCCGCCTCGATCCGCCGGAGATCGGCAGCGTCTTTCCGATTCACGGCGAGGATCGCCTGATCGTGGCCCCGGCAGACGTTCCGCCGCTCCTGCGCAGCGGCATCAAGCTCATCGAGGATCGGCGCTTCGACGAACATCACGGCGTCGACCCTCTCGGCATGCTGCGTGCGAGCTGGGCCAACTTGCGGGCCGGGCGGGTCGTGCAGGGCGGCAGCACGCTGACTCAGCAGCTTGTGAAGAACTACTTTCTGTCCGACGAGCAGACCTTCGGCCGCAAGGCCACCGAGGCCGTCATGGCGATGCGTCTCGAGGCGCGCTATTCGAAAGAGGACATTCTGGTCGCGTACCTGAACGAGGTCTATCTGGGCCAGGATGGCGCCCGCGCCGTGCACGGATTCGGACTTGGCAGCGAATATTACTTCGCAAAACCGCTCGGCGAGCTCGAGCCGGCGGAGCTCGCACTCCTCATCGGACTGGTCAAGGGGCCCTCGCTCTATGACCCGCGCAAGCATCCCGATCGCGCTCTCGCGCGGCGCAATCTCGTACTGAAGGAGCTCGCGGATGCGCATCTCATCGATGCGCAGGCCGCCAAGCGTGCGCTCGCAAGTCCGCTCGGTCTGCGCCCCCCGGGCGGCACCTATGTCCCGGCCTACATCGACCTCGTGCGACGGCACTTGAAGCGCGACTACGCCGAGGCCGATCTTGCGGCCGCGGGCCTGTCGGTCTATACGAGCCTCGATCTCAAGGCACAAGCCGCCGCGGAGCGCGCGCTCACCCAGAATCTACAACGTCTGGACGCCCGGGCGCACCAGCGCAACGAGCATCTGGAAGGCGCCGTGATCGTCGTCGAGCCGAACTCGGGCGATGTCATCGCGGTGGTCGGCGGCCGCGACGTCGATGCCAGCGGCTTCAACCGTGCGCTCGATGCGCGTAGGCCGATCGGCTCCCTGGTGAAGCCGGCCGTGTACTTGACCGCGCTCGAAAGCGGCCGCTACACCGCTGCGAGCCTCATCGAGGATGCGCCCATCGAGCTCAAGCTCGCCGATGGCAGCGTCTGGGCGCCGCAAAACTTCGAGCGTCAGGTGTACGGCCAGGTGCCGCTCGCGCGCGCACTCGCCGAGTCGATGAACCTCGCCACGGTCCGCCTCGGGCTCGACTTGGGTCTGCCGAAGGTGGCCGCGACGCTCGAGCAGCTGGGACTCGAATCGGCGCCGACGCTCAACCCATCGCTCCTGCTCGGCACCGTGGAGATGTCCCCGCTCGAGGTGGTGCAGGTCTATACGACGCTCGCGGACGGCGGCTTTCGCACAAGGCTGCGCGCCGTGCGGGCGGTGCTCGATGAGCAGGGACGGCCGCTCAAGAGCTTCAAAGTGCAGGTCGAAGACGTAGCGCCGCCGGCCGCCGTCTACGAGCTCGATCGCATGCTCATGCTGGTGCCGACGCACGGCACGGCGCGCGATGCGGCGGCACGGTTGCCGAGGGGGTTGGTCATCGCGGGCAAGACCGGCACATCCTCGGATACCCGTGACAGCTGGTTCGCGGGATTTACCGGCAGTTATCTCGCGGTCGCCTGGGTCGGCTACGATGACAATCGCGAGACCGGGCTCACCGGCGCCGCGGGAGCATTGCCGGTGTGGGCAGATACCATGGCGAGTCTGAAGCCCCTGTCCTTCGACCCGGTGGCGCCCGAGACCGTAGAGGACCGCTGGATCGGATTCAGCGACGGACTGGAGACGACGGCAGCCTGCAGCGCGGATGCCGTGATGATCGCCGTGCCCAAGGACACTCAGCTGCCCCGCAATCCCAGCTGCCTGACGACGCCGAAGCCGACTGTGGGTGACAAGGTGAAAGAATGGTTCAAAAGCATCGTCCACTAGCCCGCGGAGACGGAATAGTGCGAGCGACAGCGCCCGGCCTCGTGGTCAGCCTCGCGCTGCTGCTCGGCGGCTGCCCGTCGCCGTGGACCCGCCCCGAGCCGCAAGGCAACGGCCCCGTCGTACCGCAACCTCCCGAGCCCGCCGCCCCGGCCGCGCCGCCCGCCCCTGCGCGCCGCCGCCGCGGCCACCGCGCGAGAATCACCTCTCGCCCGCGACCCGATCGCTGGTCACGCAGGCGCACACGCTGCTCGCTCACGGCGACATCGACGGCGCATCCGCGACGCTCGATCGCGCGCTGCGCATCGAGCCGAGCAATCCGCTGCTATGGATCGAGCTCGGCCGGGTGCGGCTCGTGGATGGCAATGCCCATCAGGCCGAGGTATGTGCGCGCAAGGCGCTCGCGCTCGCGAGCGGTGATCCCGCCGCGCAGGGCCAAGCGGGCCGTGTGCTCGCCGATGCGCTGCGCGCCCAGGGACGAAATCAGGAAGCGGTGCAAGTCGAGAGCCGGCCGTACATGCACTGAATGATGACATTCTCCCTCGGGCGGGATCTTCTGGATCGGATCCACGCGCTTCTAAAATCGCTTCAGACGCCGCAGCTCGCCCCCTTCCTGATGGAGTGGCCGGGCGAGGCGCCTTCTCGCCGCGTCACGCCGACCAGTCTCCCCGTCCTCAAATACAATTCCGTGCTGGGGTCGAAGACTCCACCCTGGGCACGGAGCGTCACCGACGAATTATTTCGACTCGCCCCGTCGCTGCACTGGGCACAGTCCTATCCGGCGTCCGCGGTCGGCGCGTGGTTCCTCGAGAATTACGGCTGGACCGAGGTCGCGGGACTTCATGGGCCGATTCCCGTTGAGCACGTCGCGATCGGGTTCTTGATGCTCGGACCCGCGACGCTCTATCCGCGCCATCGGCACGAGGCGGAAGAAATCTATGTGCCCGTGAGCGGCACCGCCGCCTGGCAAGGTGGAGATGGAATCTGGCGCGACAAGCCGCCCGGGGACGTCATCGTCCACGAGTCCGACGAGCCGCACGCGATGCGAACCTCGAGCGAGCCGCTACTCGCACTCTACTTATGGCGCAGCGCCCAGCTCGATCAGAAGTCACGGCTGGATCCTGCGAGTTGAGAGGGTGCCGGGGCGGGGGACTATTGCTGCTTGGCGGTCTCGACGAACTGACTGAGGAGGTCCTGTGCGGCCGTGCTGTCCGCGTCGTTGTCCATGACGATCTGGTTGGCAGCGAGATGCGCCGGGTGCATATCGAAGAACTCAACAAGGTCATCGGTCGCCCGCCAGAAGGCTCGCCGATGCGCGTACGTCGACGCTATTTCGGTATCTTGCCGCTCGGTGCTCTGGCGCGCCTGCGCGAGCATTCGCTTTTGAAAGGCCGGCGGCAACTTGAGCTCGAGAACACTGGCCTCGTTCGCGACTGTCAATTCGTGCAATTGAAGCTCGCCACGGTCGAGATATCGTTGATGGCACCGAGAGACCGAATTGATGCGTAGCCGGGACTGAACATCAAGGAGGTCGGCGGGGTTGAATGCTTTTTCGTCGCAATGACCGATGGTGGCCGCCGCCCACTTGAAACCCGCGATCACCTCGAGGCGCTGCCGTTCGATCAGCCGCAGGTGGAGCGGAACGCTGGTATCGCTGAGAGCAATGTGGCTGTTCGCCGATTGCTCGATGACCTGCTTCATGGCCGGTGACGGAGCGGGGTCCGACGCGTTCAGCGCACGAACCAGCTCGGCATTCAGCAGTCGATTGAGACGAATGATCTCGGGTCTGGCAATGTCGAACTCATGCTGAACCGACTGATCCGAAGTCGCGCCTCGACTATTCGATCCGAGAGCGATCGCGAGTAAGAACGGCAAGACGCATAGCGATGCTCGAGACATGGCGAGTAGCTCCAGATCGCTTCTATTATAGGGTCGGAAGGACTCGGGTGCCGTGCTAATCGGATGACGTCCGCAGTCAATTTTCCATATTCAGTCGCCGCTGATTCATAATGTGGAGACCCATGGCATCCCTATTCGACAAGCTGAATTTCAAGAACCAACGGGAGATTCTTGTCCTCGCTGCTCCCCCGAGCTTCGAGCCGGAACTTCGAACTCTTTCCGGAGTCTCCATTCTGCGCGATGCGCGCAAGGCCAAGTCGATCGAGTTCGCGATCGCTTTCGTGACTCAACGCGCCGAAGTCGACGCGGCGGTGAAACTAATCGCGCCCAAAACCGACGGCGACGTCGTTCTCTGGTTCGCCTATCTCAAGGGCACGTCAAAACGCCATGCCGGCGAGATCAATCGGGACACGGGCTGGGAGTCGCTGCAATCAGCCGGCTTCGAGACGGTTCGGCTCGTCGCCATCGACGAGGATTGGTCGGCGCTTCGATTTCGGCGCGCGGCATACGTCGGCGGCAGAAAGCCGCGCTGAATCGTCGCCGCGCCGCGGGTGCGCCGGTGGCGCCGAGGGCGTAACATCCGCCAAACCTCTTGGGAAGATCGTGCGAGATGACAGTCGTGTCGCCCGCGGAAATCCGATTCTGGCTGCAACGTGGCATGGCCGGCACGCTTTGCGCTCTCCTGCTGCTGTTGGGTACGTCATCGCCGATATCCGCCGACGACTCCGGGCGTCTCACCGCGATCCTCCTGGTCGGCAAGCCTGACTTGCCCGACGACGATTTCGCCAACTCGGTGGTGCTCGTGATGAACAATCTGGGGCCTGCCCCGGTCGGCATCGTCGTCAACAGGCCCACGCGGATTACCGTCCCGCAGCTTTTTCCGGATGACACCCGCCTCGCGCGGCTGAGCGACAAAGTCTACTTCGGCGGCCCGGTAGAATTGGGAGCCGTTTGGTTCCTGATGCGCGCAGCCACGCCACCCGAGCACGCGATGCAGGCTTTTAACGGCGTCTACTTGAGCGCCGATCGGGAATTGCTCCAGAAGCTCCTGGCCCGTCCCAAGCCGATGGATGGACTGCGCATTTTCGTCGGCCACGCGGGCTGGGCGCCGGGCCAGCTCGAGTCCGAGATCGACCGCGGTGCATGGACTCTCAAGCGCGCAGATCCGGACACCATTTTCAACGGCAAGTCGGAACACCTCTGGCCTGCGCCGCGGGTGCCGAAAGACAGTATCTGACTACAGGCAAGACCATGGCCAACGAAATGCCGAGCTCCGACGTCTATGTGGCACACATCGCCAAGCGATCGAACAGTGGCGTATAAAGAACACCGATGAAGAAATTCAAACACGAAGCCGAACTGTTCAAGGCGGCTCTCACCGCCGGTGTTCAATATGCAGAGAACCGCAAGGCCGTCGAGTTCGAGCCGACGGATTCGGCCAGCGCGAAAGCGCTGTATGTCTATCGCCTGCTGGTACATGACAAAGTCATTTCGCCGATGCCCGAGGACCAAGTTGCCGAGAAGACGATCCGACATCGGTTGGCGGCATGGTATGCGCATCAACTGCCTGCGGGACATCCGCTGCTCGATTAGAAATCACGACGCCATGAGCGATATCCACGAGGTCTATCCTTACCTGAGGGTTCACAGCGCGGGCGAAGCAATCGAATTCTATGCGCGGGCATTCGGCGCCAAGGAGTTGTTTCGCCTGACGGAGCCGAGCGGTCGCATTGGTCACGCAGAAATCAAGATCGGCCCGGCGACGCTCATGCTATCGGACGAGTATCCTGAGGGCGGCATTTCCGGGCCGCGGACCCTGGGCGGAACCACCTTCTCCATGCATCTGCACGTCGAGGACGTCGACGTCGCATTCGAGCAGGCCCTGAAGGCCGGCGCGACCGTGGTCAGGCCGCTCAAGGACCAATTCTATGGCGAGCGCTCGGGCACGGTGCGTGATCCCTTCGGACACGAATGGCTTCTGGGCGGCCACCTCGAGGATGTGTCGACCGAAGAGATGCAGCGCCGCTATTCCGCGCTGTTTGAGAAATAGCACCTCGAGGGAAAGGGCCGGTCATGGTGCATTGGACATTCGACGACATCCCCGATCAGACCGGCCGAATCGCGGTCGTCACCGGTGCGAATACCGGCATCGGATTCGAGACGGCGCGGATGCTGGCGCAGAAGGGCGCCCGCGTCGTGCTCGCCTGCCGGACTCCGGAAAAGGGGCAGGCCGCTGCGCTGCGCATTGCCGCAACACGGCCCATTGGAAGCGCGACCTTCGCGCCGCTCGATCTGTCGGACCTCGACTCGGTGGCGGCGTTTGCGAGCGCCTTCGCAGCGGCCCACCCGCGGTTGGATCTCCTTGTGAACAACGCGGGGGTCATGGTGCCGCCACTCAGCCGCACGAAACAGGGATTCGAGCTTCAGTTTGGGACCAACCATCTTGGTCACTTCGCCCTCGCCGCACGACTCTTGCCGCTGCTCGAGCGGACTTCGGGGGCGCGCGTCGTCGTGGTCTCCAGCAGTGCGCAAAACCTCGGTCGAATCAACTTCGATGACCTCAACTGGGAGCGCCGCTCGTACTCAGCGTGGTCAGCATACGGGCAGAGCAAGCTGGCAAACATGATGTTCGCGCTGGAGCTTAGGCGGCGCCTCGTGCAGACAGGTTCCGGGTTACGCGTCACCGCCGCACATCCCGGTTGGACCTCGACCGACCTGCAACGCACCAGCGGCCTCGTGCGGTTGCTCAACCCGTTCTTTGCCATGAAACCACCCGACGGCGCCCTGCCTACGCTTCGCGCCGCGACCGACCCTTCGGCTGAGAGCGGCAGTTACTGGGGTCCGTCGCGCTTCGCCGAAATGAACGGTCCGCCCGCCCGTGCGCGGATTTCCGAGCGCGCAAAGGACGAGGGCGTCGCCAGGCGGCTTTGGGACGAAAGCGAGAAACTCGTGAGAGTCGCCTTCGCGTTCGCACCGACCGCGAGTACCCGAAGCGCGGGCTGAGGCTGTCGAGGAACCGCGAGATTGAAAATCGCTTTTTGGGCGCAGTCCGCTACGGTAAACTTTGTGCATGAAACTCAAACTACTCTCCATTGCGAGCGCCTCCATGTTGTTCGGCTGCGGTAAGACACCCGACGTTCCACCCGCGCCGAGCGCTGCGCCGCCGCTCGTGTCCGGCATCGACATTCAATACTTCGACCCCTCGGTTCGTCCGCAGGAGGACTTTTACAAGCACATCAACGGCAAGTGGCTGGCTGATACCGAGATTCCACCCGACAAAGGCAGCTACGGCACCTTCATGAAATTGCGTGACGACTCGGAAGCGAAACTGCACGCCATCATCGAGGACTTGCAGAAGTCCGTCGATCCGGGCGACCCTGATCAGCAAAAGATCGCGGACTTGTATTCCAGCTTCATGGACGAGCCCACGCTCGAATCCTTGGGGATCAAGCCGCTTTCCGGCGAATTCGCCAAAATCGATGCACTGAAAGACAAGAAAGAGATTACGGGCTTGATCGCGCATTTCAATGAAATCGGAGTGGCCGCGCCTTTCAGCCCGGTGGTGCATCAGGACGCCAAGGATTCCACCCGATACGTCTTCGACCTCGAGCAAGACGGTCTTGGCATGCCTGACCGCGATTACTACCTGCTGAACGACGACAAGTTGAAACAGGCTCGCACTCGCTACGGGCAACATGTGCAAAAGATGCTGGAGCTGGCCGGCGACAAGGCGGCTGCGGCGAACGCCAAAGACATCGTCGCTCTCGAGACGCAGCTCGCCAAAGTCCAATGGACCAAGGTCGAGCTTCGCAACCCGATCAAGACGTACAACAAGGTGGAGTTTTCCAAATTGGCCGGGATCGCTCCGGGCGTCGATTGGAGCCACTACCTCGCCGACACGGGCGTGCAAGGCAAGACCGATTACCTGGTGATCGGGGAGCCGACCTACCTTCACGGGTTCGATCAGCTGCTGCAGAAGACGTCCCTGTCGACCTGGAAGGCCTACTTCCGCTGGCGCCTCCTGAGTGATTTCGCCCCGTATCTCAGCAAGCCGTACGTCGACGAGCACTTCGCGTTCTATGGCACCGCGCTGCGCGGAATCCCCGAGAATCGACCGCGCTGGAAGCGGGGCATCACGCTGATCGAGAACTCGATCGGCGAAGGCATGGGCAAGCTATATGTGGCGCGCTATTTCCCCCCCGAATCGAAGGCGCGAATGGAAGGACTGGTGAAGAACTTGCTGGCCGCCTACAGCGCCGACATCGACACCCTCGATTGGATGACGGCCGAGACCAAGCAAAAGGCGCGGGCGAAGCTCGCGAAATTCACGCCAAAAATCGGTTATCCGGACAAGTGGCGCGACTACGGCGCCTTGCAAATCGACAAGAGCGATCTTGTCGGCAACGTGATCCGCGCGCAAACGTTCGAATACAACCGCAATCTCAATAAGTTGGGCAAGCCAATCGATCGCAGCGAGTGGGGCATGACACCGCAAACGGTGAACGCCTATTACAACCCCGAGATGAACGAAATCGTATTTCCCGCCTCCATCCTGCAACCGCCATTTTTCGATCCGCGGGCCGATGACGCGGCGATTTACGGCGGCATCGGCAGCATCATCGGCCACGAGATCAGTCACGGTTTCGACGATCAGGGCAGCCAATACGATGGCGACGGTAATCTGCTCGATGCGCCAGGGTGGTTCACCCAAGCCGATCTCGACAAGTTCAAGGAAAAGACCAGGGCCTTGGTCGCCCAATATTCGGCGTACGAACCCATTCCCGGCTATCACGTCAACGGCGAGCTCACGCTGGGCGAGAACATCGCCGACAACGCGGGACTCGCCATTTCATACAAGGCCTACCAGCTCTCGTTGAACGGCAAGCAAGCGCCACAAATCGACGGCATGAGCGGCGATCAGCGCTTTTTTGCCGGTTGGGCCCAAGCGTTTCGCGGCAAGTCGCGCGTCGATGACGAGATCGTGGCGCTGAAGACGGATCCGCATTCACCCGTGGCGATCCGCGGCACCGTACCCGAGATGAATCAAAACGCCTTCTTCGACGCCTACGGCATCAAGGAAGGGGACAAAATGTATCTCGCCCCGGAGAAGCGCGTTACGCTGTGGTGACGGCGGGCACCGGCCGAACTTCGGCTAGTGCATCAACTTGCGGGAAAAATAGGTCATTTCGAGCGCGACCGTGTGCGCCTTCTCCCGCAGGTTGGCACCCGCGCCGTGCCCGCCTTCCGTCTCCTCGTAGAAGAGATACGGGATATTCATCGCCGCGAGCTTCGCAGCGAATTTGCGCGCGTGTTGCGGCCCGACTCGGTCATCTTTGGTGGTGGTCCAAATAAGGGGTTCCGGGTAGCGGACGCCCGCTTTCAGATTGTTGTAGGGCGAAATGGAGGCGAGGAACGCGCCTTCTTGCGGATTCGCCACGCTGCCATACTCTCCAACCCATGATGCACCCGCCGCGATTTTCTCGAAGCGCAGCATGTCGAGCAGCGGCACCTGAATATCCACGGCGCTCCACAACTCCGGATGCTGGGTGAATTCCACGCCCATCAGCAACCCTCCGTTCGAGCCGCCCTGTATTCCCAGGTGCTCCGGACTCGTGATCTTGCGCTCGATCAAATCCCGGGCCACGGCGGCGAAGTCGTCGTAGATGCGCTGCCGCTGCGTCTTGAGACCCGCTTCGTGCCAGGCGGGACCAAATTCACCGCCGCCGCGGATGTTCGCCAGCACGAAGGTGCCGCCGCGTTCCAGCCACAGCTTGCCGATGTTGGCTGAATAATTCGGGGTCTCTGATACCTGAAAGCCGCCGTATGCTTTTAGGATGGTCGGGTTGCGTCCGTCGAGCTGCAGCGTCGCCGGATGCACGACGAAGTAGGGAATCTTCGTGCCATCCTTCGATGTCGCCTCGAACTGTTCGACCACCGATGTCGAGGACTCGAATTGCGGAGGGAGTTGTTTGATCTTGGCGACCGAGCGATCCGCGGCGTCGACCAACCACAGGCTCGTTGGCATCAAGAATCCGGTGACATTCAAGAAGGCTTCGTCGCTGCGCAAATCCGCATCGACCAGAGTGATCGAAGCGTTGTCGGGCAGCTCGAGCGGCTGCCCGGTCCATCCGCCATCGGCCATGGGTGAGTAAATGCGCGCGCGCCCCTTCACATTCTCGTAGAGGGTGACGATCAGATGGCCCCGGGTCGCGCCCACGTCGCCGAGCGACTCGCGCGGACGCGGCGCATACACCAGCGTCGGATGCATATGCCGCGGGTCGACGGCCGCTTTTGCCAAGTCGACGGACAGCAAATCGCCCTGGTCGAAATGCGTACCGCTCACGTCCCAGGGTTCGTTGATGGTGAACAGCAGCCGATTGGCGAGGAGCGCCTTGATCTCGGACTTCAGCGGTATGCCGAGCTCTCGGGGACCCCCCGGCCGGACCCAGTAGTACTTGCTCTCGAAGAAGCTGACTCCGCGCGTGATGAGCACCGCCGTGTGGCCGGCTCCATCGACCCACGTGTTGACATCCACTTCGACATCCTCGGGGGTGCCGCGAAACACTTCACGCGCGGCGCTCAGGGGCTCGCCGCGTCGCAACGACTTGACGACATAGGGGTAGCCCGAAGCCGTCAGGGTGCCGGGCCCAAAGTCGCGGGCGATCAGCAATTCCTCATGGTTGACCCATGCGATCGATTGCTTGCTTTTCGGCAGATCGAAACCCCGCGGCGCGAATTCGAGCTTCGGCAAATCGAATTCTCGAACCGTGACGGCGTCCTCGCCCCCGTCGGATAGACCGATGAGACAACGCGATTCGGAAGGACGCAAGCAATCACCGCCTTCCCACACCCAGTTGGCGCTTTCCGACTTCGCGAGCGCATCGAGGTCGAGTACTTTGCTCCACTGAGGCGTCGGAGTGCGGTAATCGGCGAGACTCGTCTTGCGCCAGAGACCGCGCACGTGATCAGCGTCCTGCCAGAAGTTGTAGATGTCGTTGGCGAGAAAGCGCGGCAGAGGAATGCGGTCCTTCGTCTCGGCCACCTTCAAGGCCGCGGCATGGAGATCCGGATATCGCGGGTCGCTCTCCAGGATCTTTAAAGTCTTTGCATTCTCCGCGTTGACCCAGGCCATGGCACGGGGGCTGTCGACATCCTCGAGCCAGAGGTAGGGGTCGACGGCGGCGGCCCCCGCCTTTGCGACATCGGCGTTGGCGGCCTGGGGGGTCGCCGTTACAGCCTGGGCATCGACCATAGGGCAGGCCAACGGCGCGGCAATGCTGCAAGCGGCAAGTAGCCGGACGATCTGTCTCATTGATGATTCCCAGACGATTTCATGAATCGTAGACGATCGCCGCTCGGCCTCCAAATCCACTGCCTACGGGTTCGATTTGGCTCTGGCCAGGATGTCGTAGACCGGCTTGTTGTCGGCGTAGATCCTCCATTGCTTGATGAGACCGCCTTCCACGATTGCCAACCACGCAGCCGACGCACGCCATTTGTTCTGCGGCGGAAGCTGTCCATCGGCCGCTAGCGTGCCTCCGGCGGCGCCGAAAACGGCCACCCGCTGGCCGCTGGGAAAAATCTCCTCGTGCGACACCCAATAGTCTGGACAAAATGCAAAGTAGCCACGCCAGCCCGAGCGCATTTTTTCGCGGCCGTTGACCGATTGTCCGAGTGAGTCGATGAATACGTGATCCTCGGTCATGTACTCGGCCAGCTTGTCCGCATCGTGCTGATTGATGCGCTCCAGAAAGCCCAAAACCGCGTCGACCGCGGATTCGCCGTCATGTCTCATGGGGTACCTCGCAGGCTTGACCTTCACTCCACCAGTGACGCGTTATCTCTTCCGCTTGACGCGAGCTGCCTTGGCGGCGGCGTGAGGCACATCGCCGAGCAAATAGCGTGGGCCCGTGCCGCGTAGTCGCGCGGTATCATCGGGGTTGTAAAGCGCGCAGGTCTTCAGGGAGAGACAACCGCAACCGATGCACGAAGAGAGCTTATCGCGCAGCCTCATCATGCACTCGATGCGATGGTCCAGGACGGGCCGCCAAGCGGCCGACAATCGCACCCAGTCCGATCTGGTTGGCGTGCGTTGATTAGGGAGACCATTTAAGGCAGCGCGTACCTCCTCGAGAGTCAACCCGATCGATTGTGCGACCCGGATAAACGCGACGCGGCGTAAAACATCTCTGGTAAACACGCGCCGCCCTGCCGGACTGCGCGTGGATTTGATGAGGCCCTGAGTCTCATAGAAGCGCAACGCGCTCGCTGCGACGCCTGAGCGCTTGGCCAGCAGACCGATAGGTAGTCCGGGATGGGTCACAGCTTGTCATCAAGTTTACTTGAACTTCGATGATGGAAGAGTGGGCGCGACTCGCGTGCGAGAGCGGACTTATGTCAAACGCGGCGAGCATTCTGACCTAGGCTTGGCGCGCCCGCTTTCTCCCCATTTTCGCGAGGGCCCGGGTCCCTAGCCGGATGTCGAGGCTATCGGACCTTCGGCCCATGGACTTCTCGTTGCCCATCCGCGCCTACTGCGGTCATGCCGGTCGGGCGACGGGTCGCGGACGCGACGCGCTCAAGATCGTGCACTGCCCGCACTTGGTGAACGGGGAGTCGGAAGGTAACCGGAGGCGTCATGTCAGAGTCGTTCAAGGGCACGATCAAGCCCGAGGGCCGCGATGCCCAGCCAGGTTGGGAGCCCTTTCTCGAGCCTAGCGCGCCGAATCGAGATCGGCGAGTGCCGAGCCGCGAGCGCACGCGTATGACACTTTACCCCGGCGCGAGCGAGTTGCCGGAGCATGCCGGCGTGCAAATCGCGGGACGCTCCTTTTCCGTGCTGGTCGACATCACCGTCTGTCGCGCCGAGGCAAGGGGCGTCGTGTACGCCTTGGGCTCACGGCTTGGCGGCCACGCGCTGTTCCTGAAAGACAAGCGCGTACACTACGTCTACAACTGGCTCGGCGAGATCGAGCAGAAGATGGTGAGCAACCGGGACGTGCCGATGGGACGCTCGGTGGTCGGTGTGCGTTTCAAAAAGGTCTGCGTCAAGAAAGGCGTGCCGCACGGGACTGCTAGGTTGTTCATCAATGATCAACAGGTTGCCGCGATGGCCATGAAGATTCAACCGAGCTATTTCTCCCTCGACGGTGAAGGTTCGAACGTCGGGCTCGATCGCGGGCAGCCTGTGTCGAGCGACTATCAGCCGCCCTTTCGCTTTCAGGGCGGCACCATCAAGGAAGTGGTGGTGGATGTCGGCAACGGTCGGTATCTGGATATCGAACGAGAGGTGGCGGCCGCATTCGCTCGCGATTGAGCGATCTGCCCTGAGTCTAGGTAACGCCAAAGACATCCTTCTTAAGCTGCTGCAAGCAGGCATCCCGCTGGGTCGCCAAGATAGCCTTCAGTCGGGCGGCATTATCTGCCAGCAGTTCGTCCTTCGTAGGCGGGGCAGGATCCTTCTGAGTCGTCTGACGACAAAATCCTTCCGCAATCAACGATTCGGAGTGAACGTCGAGAAGCCGCACCTTGAACGCGGAATCCACCGCGTAGTGGCTCCAATCCGTTGGGAAATACCGGAACTGACTGCCTAGAGACTGCACGTCGAGCAACAGATCCGCGTTGCCCGCGGTATGCGCCATCTTGGCAAGGTCCGTCGTGTCGATCGCCACGCTCGGCGGCGTCGCGGTCACAACACCGTAGCGGACTTCCGCCTCGCTAAGCAGGCTCTGTCCGAGGAGCGTGGTGGGATCGTCTATACCGTTGTTCTTAACGATGGCGTTCCCAGCTTCGATCATGGCGACAGCGCCGACCAAGGCGAAAGCTGCCTTGCCCGCGGTCATCGCGACAAAGTCCGCGCGTGGACGAGTACTAAGTGCAATCGTCTTGCCTTGTAGAACTTTCGTGTGATCCGCACTCAGAGACGCGTTACGAGTGGAAACGCAACCGGCTAATATCAACGATCCGAGAAGCAATCCATATTTCATTGTAATAGCTCCCTGCAATATTGATGTTCTTGCTACAGAAATTTTCGCAGAAGCGAAGACGGTGAGAATATGAAGCACGTTCCAATTCTCGCCGGCACTGTTCATGGCTGTCACTCACAGCCCAAGCTGATATCATCGGCAAACCAGTTGCGCCATCGCGTGCATGTACCAGGACACGATGATCGACCGTAGAACCGTGATAATCGGCGCAGCCGCGTTGGCGGCCGTCAGCACTGCCGAGAGTGCCACGCCTGACACAGTGGAGGCGCAGATGAATACCCCAACTGAACGCGTACTGGGCATCGGCGGGCTATTCTTCCGGAGCCGCGACCCCAAGGAATTGGCGCAGTGGTATCAACTCCATCTCGGGATTGACCATCAGGTATGGCAGCAAGCCGCCGGCCCGACCGCATTCACTCCGTTTGCGATGGATACTGACTATTTCGGATCGAAGCAGCAGGCGTGGATGGTGAACTTCCGAGTTAGAAGTTTAGACGCCATGGTCGCGCAGCTGCGGAAGTCGAACATCGAGGTAAAGGTGGATCCTGAACGCTATCCCTACGGTCGATTCGCCAGACTGCACGATCCGGAAGGCAATCCGATCGAGCTATGGGAACCGGAAGGCCCGGCATAATTCGACGCCGACGTCGCCGGCAGGAGTCAACCCAAGAGCTTGCGGACCAGGTCTCCCAGACCCCGTGTCTGCCACACGTTGAGCATTTTCGTCATCATGTGCAGCTGAATTCGCGCGTTCTCATATTCACGAAAGCAGTCGTCCTGATAGCTCTCAACGGCGTCAATGTCCGGAATATCCCGCTCTATGGCGATGGGGGCACCCATCGAGTGAGTCACACCGGAGACTGCGACAATCAACAGATTGTGAAGCCTCACTTCGTCGAGGCTGAGCCGCGGGCCGCCCTGGGCTGCATACTCCTCGATAAACACAGTCAACAGTTCGTCCAAATGCTCATTCCAAATAAACGGTTCGGCACCACTGATCGCGCCGCTAACGGACTGAGCGACGCTGATTTGCCCGGCGTTTGCCCAGTCCATGAAGCCGCACTGCAATACGCCGTTCCCGTCCCGCCAGAACCAGCAGTTGTCAATATTGGCATTCCAGTGAGCGAACGCGATCAAGTCAGGATTACCGTATAGAACCTCCCTTATCCGGTCTCCGACGTTCACCAGATCGGGAACGTCATGGATAAATTGCTCGCGGAACTCTGGTGCGCGTACGTTTGATGGAAACAGTTTCGGATAACGCTCGATGAAATCAAACATCCGGTTGGCGCGTTGTATCAATTTCTCTTCCGGGATACGAATTGCAAAGACTGCCGACGCCTGATTGCGGTTGTATGGGAATTTCTTATCGAACTCCGGCGACAATCTGCCGCCCCGGTGTGCTCCCGCCAACTTTGCGAGACTTTTCAGAATTGCCTTGTAGTGTTCCACCGGCTCCGGCACGGTGTAGTCCATGCATTTGGGGTACAGAGCTTCCACACCGTTGCGGCCATAAGTTATGCATTCAGTGATCACGAGCCCGGTACCGGAGTGCGACTCCACATCGGCGAACAGGCAGGCAGGCACGGTGACGGGGAACTCCGGTGATCTGGAGAGCACCGCAAAATTCGCCTCCGAGACCATCATGAAGCGCGCTCTATCCCACAGCTCATTGGCGAAGTTCCGCGAGAACTTGACGAACAGCCGCTCGGGTAAACCCGGCACGGGCAATTCGTACGCCAATGTCAGCAACAGCTTTCTACCGGTGCCACCTCCAAAGAATTCCTCCGCTCGAACGATGCGACAAACCCTGTTGTTGGCGGCCAGCACGCCGGAGGCATGAAAGGCCTTGGTGAGGAAGTCTGCGCCGTCTGCGACCAGCGTCTCGGCATCCGCCGGAATCTCCAGGCCGAAGATCTCACCGGCCACCCGGCGCTTGTCGGCCGAGACGGCCTGCTGGAGCGGGTGATCCGAATCGGTCCCAAATTTGCTGCATTCTTTCATTGAGCGCCCTGTGCGCGTTCACGGTGATGGTCCGATTTTACAGAGTCTGTCGGTAGCGCGGCTTGCGATAAGACGGGCCGGTTGTAATGATACGAGAATCCCCAGGGGGCATTAAAAAAGGGATGATCCAGATGAACAGGGCAATAACGGTCCTTTTGCTGCTCGCGCTATCGACGGCGTGCGCGACTCACCCACAGCCGATCGCCGGCAAGCCCATCAGAAGCATTGCCGTTATCCCGGCGAGCAACCCGAAGTGGTACTCCTTTGAAAATGCCGCGCCGCCGGTCGGCGGATACCCTTTCCAGTTTTGGGTGAACAAGCTCGACAGCAAAAGCAAGGCGAAGCGTTTCAACGACGAAATAGGTTCGCAATCGAATCGTTTAGGTGCGGACTTCACCAGCAGTCAACATCGGATCCGGGCATGAACCTGGAGTTTCTCGCGGGCGGCGGCGCGATGGGCGCTCTCATTCGTGCTTTTCCGTGGGCGCATAACCCGCTAGGCGAACCTCAATTTTGGCCGCAAGGCTTGCGCACCGCAGTGCGCGTCCTGTTGACGACACAGCATCCTATGTTCATCTTCTGGGGCCACGAGCAGACTTGCCTATATAACGACGCGTATCGTCGATCGTTGGGTCCGGAAAAACATCCCTCCATATTAGGAGCATCAGGCCGCAAATCTTGGGAGGAGATCTGGCCGATCATCGGTCCGCAGATCGAGCAAGTGATGCGCGGCGAGGGTGCGACCTGGCATGAAAATCAACTCGTGCCCATCCTTCGCCACGGCGGGCTGCAGGATGTGTATTGGACTTATGGCTACAGTCCTATCGATGAACCGGCGTTCCCTTACGGCGTCGGCGGTGTACTCGTCGTGTGTACCGAAACGACCGAACAAGTGCTGGCTAAGCAACGGCTTTCCGCCGAGCGCGAACGGTTCGTGCAGCTATTCGCTCAAGCGCCGACCTTCCTCGCCGTATTGCGGGGCCCGGAGCATGTGATCGAGCTGGCGAATCCGGGTTACTTAAAACTCATCGGCCATCGCCCCGTCGTCGGTCGCAAAATAGCCGATGCACTGCCCGATGCGGTGGCACAAGGCTATCTCACGCTTTTGGATGAAGTTTATCGAAGCGGCAAGCCGTTCTCGGCCAATGCTGCTAAGTATGCCGTTCAGCTCTCGCCCGAAGACCCGATCGATGAGCGATATGTCGATTTCGTCTATCAACCCATCACCGACGCCGATGGCTCGGTGAGCGGTATTTTGGTGCAGGGGGTGGATGTCACTTCCAGAGCCTTGGCGGACCATGCTCTCGCGTTGGACCGTGCGCGACTAGACTATGCGACCCGCCTTTCCGGTATCGGCTTTTGGTACTGCGACCTGCCGTTCGATGAGCTTCAGTGGGACGTGCGGGTCAAGGATCACTTCTTTTTCGAGCCGGCTGCTCGAGTCACGATCGATGATTTCTATGCGAGGATTCATGAAAAGGACCGTGCCATGACACGGAACGCAATCGAGGCATCAATCCGTAATGGAGCTCCCTATGACATAGTCTACCGCACCTTGCATCCCACGACCGGAGCGATTAAGTGGATCCGCGCGCTCGGCGGAACCGACTATGCCACCGACGGTACACCGACGCACTTCGACGGGGTGACGGTCGATGTCTCCGCGCAGAAGCTCGATCAGCAACAGTTATCGACGCTCAATTATCAGCTGCGCGAGCAGGATCGACGCAAGGACGAGTTTCTTGCGACGCTTGCACATGAGCTGCGCAATCCACTCGCACCGATTCGTACGGCGGCCAAAGTCATTGCCTCGCCTCAGTTAGCACCAAATCAATTGAAGCGCGCACAATCGATCATCGAGCGGCAGGTGACGCATATGGCACTGCTCCTCGATGATCTTCTCGATATCGCACGAATTACGCAGGGGAAATTGAGGCTCAAAAAGGAGTGGGTCGCGCTTTCCGACGTCTTAGACGCGGCAATAGAAGCTGCCCGACCGAGACTGGATGGGAAGAATCATCATCTTTCGGTAATCCTATCGGCCGAGGGCATTTCGCTTGAGGCTGATCCGTTGCGTTTGGCGCAGATCCTATCGAATCTACTGATCAATGCCGCTAAATACAGTAACCCCGGCAGTCATATCGAGGTGCAGGCAAAGCACCAGGCCGACATGCTGTCCGTAGCGGTGAAGGACGATGGCCTTGGGCTCGCTCCGGAATCCATTGGCGGCATTTTTGAAATGTTTTCGCAAATCGACGGGGTTGAAGGCCGCTCCGAGGGCGGCCTCGGAATAGGCCTCGCACTGGTCAAGGGTCTTGCGGAATTGCACGGTGGGACTGTGGAGGCGCGCAGCGGTGGCCTAGGCCAAGGGAGCGAATTCATCGTGCGGCTGCCTGTATCCGCGCACCAATCCTCATCCTTTGAGATAACTGCTTCTGCGCCGCTGTCGCCGGAGCGTCGTCGGGTACTGATCGCCGATGACAATCGCGATGCAGCGGAGAGTCTCTCAATGCTTCTCGAATTGTCGGGCCACGATGTGCGAGTCGCGCATCTGGGCCAAACCGCCTTGTCTGTGGCGCAGACCTTTTGCCCCGATGTAGCGCTCCTCGACATTGGGATGCCGGATTTGAGCGGCTATGAGGTCGCTCGGACGCTGCGGAAGCAACCCTGGGCAACGGATCTCCAACTAATCGCGCTCACCGGTTGGGGGCAGGACGATGACCGTCGGCGCGCGCTGCTGGCTGGGTTCGATCATCACTTGACCAAACCCATTGATCCCGACCAGCTAGAGAGCTTGATCGCGAGTCGGCCCGCCCAAACGTCTTGAAGCTCGACGCGAGCCGGAGCTAGTAAGTCAGACAATCTGGAGCATAGTCGCGCGACACCTGAAATGCGTGTGTGATCGGCCTGCCCGAAAGCTGACAGTCACGACAGGCGGCTCGGCGTCCGATGACGGACTAATGAGATCGCCGAGAACGAACTCGACCGTAGGCCAATCGACAGAATCGATTGATCGACCCGTTGGAGCCGTGAAAAACGATGCCATCAAGAAAACCTTGCGCGATTTCCGGTCGACTTCATGTGTCAGCTGACAGCCGAGAGGAAACCGCATTGAGGTCGCATTTTGGCTGCGTGTGAAACCAGAAACCAGAGCCGATGCCAGCGAACGTCCGCCAACTTATTACACGGCACTGCAAGCGCAT
>CAWCTM010000007.1:0-210014 GCA_963798595.1 uncultured Gammaproteobacteria bacterium
TGAAGGCGCTGCCGAGACTTTAAGACGAGCGGCTTCCTGTGGATGTGTGGATGCGGATGCCAAGTGTGATGAGCGTGTGAATTTTCGCGGTGTGTGAGGCAACGTAGCGCAATGAAGGGACACATCGACGCGCGGGACATAGGGAAACCGACGCAACTGCGTCGCTATTCTTCTTTGTAGCCAGCCTCCAGTTGATGTCGAACCGCCAGAATCAATATCACGTCCTCAGCGGGCACCCAACGATATTTGGCCACGTAGCCGAAGCGGCCGCGCGACAGTATCAGTTCACGGCGGCCGTCTTCGGCTTGTCGGCCCAGCAACGGATGATCCGCGAGTAACTCGAAAGCTCGTCGGACACTGAGCATCCGCTCACGCGCTTGTTTTGGGTTATATTCCGCGAGGAAGTCGAATAATCGCTTAAGGTCGGCGAGCGCTCGGACGGTTATTTGGACGCGCGCCATGTGCGCGCTCGAGGACGACGCACCGACTTTCCTGCAGCGCGACCCTCAAGATAGTCAAATGCGGTCGCTAACGGAATAGCCTTGCCGCTCTCCATGGTTTCGATCTCGGAAATCGCCGCATCCTTGGCGAATCGCTCGCGAATCTCAGCCCGATCCGCCTCTTGACTCAATGCCTCGACCATAAAGGCGTGCGGTGTCTTATTGGCAGCACCTGCAAGTCGCTCGATTCGACGCTTGAGGCCTTCGGGGAGTTTGAGACTTGTGGCGGCCATTAAGAGCGCTCCGCGTGCTCCGGGTAGTCATAAAGTACTACCCATGCTAATTGAAGTCAAGATTGTCCCACCCTGTGGTGCTCTGTGAATTGCGTGGTCTAGGGAATCACACAAATTATTTTTTCGGAACTGCTGCGTGTGACTGTACGTGTGAATGCTGGGGCAACGCAGGATAGCTCAGGATATGAGGGAAGCCCCAAATCGACTCATATTCCCAAGACTTTCCCATCGGCTCAACGTGTTGACCCGAATCCTGTCGCCCCGCGTTGCCTTAACAGTGGAGCGGGCGATGGGAATCGAACCCATGAGATCGAGGTGCGAATGTCCCTCGATCTGGCACATTCCCGCCCGCTGCTTGTCAACGTTCCGGCGGGCACAGGAGAGGGATCGCCTCTCGCTTGTTTCGTCGATAGGCCTGAAAGTCTTTTCGATCGATGGTAATTACGGAATGCTTCGGAAATAGTTCGCTCATCCGGATCAAGCACAGATCAGCCAGATCCGGCTTCTGATCCGAGAAGCGATCGGCCATGCGCGCGAGCTGGACGAGGTGCTCTCGGCAATCGAATGCCAGCGCGACGAGTCCTTCATTGATCATCGCTAGAGCGATTGCCGCAGACTCCAGGTGGAATGCCGTTTCCGCGATTACCGCTTCACAAGTCAATAGTGGTTCCGTCACTCCGGCCGCAAGTTGCGCTGCCCACTGGTGATGCTTGTCATTGGCATTCGCAAACGCCACCAAGAAACCCGTGTCAGCTATACCTCTCAAGACCGGGAAAATCCCTTGCGCATCGAGAGATCGCGCGCTCCGCGGACTGAACCGGCAAGCCTCATGAATGACGGAGCCTTGCCACCGTCGCGTGCTTTTTCGAGCTGCTCCCGGACAATGCGCCCCTTTGGTACCCCGGATTGCTTTGAGGCCTGCTCAAGCCAGATCGCAAGCTCCTTGGTGAGGCGGATTGTCACTGTCTTACTCATATGGCGGAACTGTAACACGAAGATTGGAATCCCGGTGATGACGATGCCTGTGTACATCACCCATATTTAAGATTACAGTCAGTTATCTGAATAATTCTCAGTATCTTTAAATGTCGGTCGCCAAGCGTCCCTACCGTCAGATTGCCCGCGCCGCCGCTGCCGAGAGCCTTCGTCGGCGAGTTGTGACGGCGTTTAACAACCTTCTTCTGAGCCGCTGGATTGACGAGATTACCCTGGACGAGGTGGCTGTCTCCGCCGGGACCACTCGACAAACCGTCATTCGCCTGTTCGGCGGCAAGGACGGACTTCTTGAAGTCGTCATGGATCACCTCCGTGCAGAAGCTCTCCCGCGCACCTTTATGCCCCCCGATCATTCCGAGCGAGCCGCCCTTGATGCGCTCATCGCGCACTACGAATCCGTGGGGGACATGGTTGTGCGCTTCTTGGCCCAGGAGGAACGGCATTCGGCATTGCGACCACTCTTGGCGCAGGGACGACGCGAGCATCGCGCATGGGTCGCGGAAAGATTTGGTTCGATGCAGAGCGGTCTGAGCGAGCTTGAGCGGGAGCGGCGAATCACCCGCCTCATTGTCGCCACGGATATCTACACCTGGAAGCTATTGCGGCGGGACTTGGGCAAGAGCCAAGAGGAAGTCTTGCATCTGATTGTCTGCATCATCAAAAAAGAAACAGGAGAAATGGTATGGACGCCTCCCACTTCGAAAGTGAAGTGAGTAGGTGAGCTTGTGAAGAAGTGGACCCTGCCGGGCCGACGGCATCAAAGTGCCCAAGGTGGAAGGGTTCAATCTTCACAGCAATGTCCGCTTCCGCGAACTTGTGCGGCGTGATTTGAGCGTGCGCGGCTGTCGGCTTCGGGGTCGCGAGCGGTCTCTGACTCGCCACAGGCCGCAGCCACTTTCTGCCGGTCACAGCGCGAATGTCACCACCATTTAGCTGACGTTGGTTGTCAAGGCGAGGTGCGCAGACGACCATAGCCGACACAAGAAACAGAGACCGGCATGGCAAGGGAAAACTCAAGGGGATTGCAAATGTCAGTTGTAAGATCAACGCTCGGCGCGTTTGCGGCGTGCGTCGCGATACATTCCGGTGCCCTCGCGGAGTCGGCTCTCGCAAAGCTGTCCCTGGCCGAAGTGCAGGGGACCGCGTTCCAGCGGCCGGACATCCGCAAAGTCCCGGACGGTGCCGAAACTGCACTCGAACTCGACACGATGAATTCGAGCGACGGAAAGTTCAAAACCGGCATGTACAAGGTAGGCCCGGAACACTATGACTATCGCACCACCGGATACGAGAGCTACGAGTTTATCCACGTGATCACGGGTTCAATCACGCTGACAGCCGCCGACGGCAAGATTCACTCAGTCCGTCCGGGTGAAGCTGTGACCATCCCACAGGGATGGAAAGGACGGTGGGATAGCGACGGCTACACCAAGCTGTGGGTGACTTACGGCCCTGACGCGAAGAAGTAGATTCACGACCGGAGCGTTGAGGTCGAGAGGACTCGTTCGAGGTCGCCGCCGGTCCGACGGCTCCTGTCAGCAAAAGCAGGCATACGGTAGTGAGGTTGACGCAATGTTGCCGTTCGCCCTGCTGGTCGTTCCCGTGCTATTGCGCAGTTTTGAACTTCTGCCAGATGCGGCTGATGGTTCGCGCCTGCTCAGGAGAGTCGTCCAATTGGACTATCAACCGTTGTTGCTGGTCGAGCGTCGGGTAGACTGCCGTATCCGAGGCTATCGACGCATTGAGCAACGGCAACGTGGCGGGATTCGCGTTTGCAAACCTTGTGAAATTGGTGATCTTGGCAAGGACTTGTGGGTTAATGAGGTAATTGATGAACAAGTGGGCGTTGGCAATATGCGGCGCGTCACGCGGAATGGCCAACAGAGTGAACCAGAGCAATGTTCCTTCATTAGGAATCAAATAGCCAATTCGAATGCCATTGTTGGCTTCTCTGGCGCGGTTGCGTGCCTGAATGACATCGCCGTTATAGCCAAGCGCAATACAGATGTCACCGTTCGCAAGCGCCTCTATGTAGTTCGACGAGTCAATGGTGCGTATGTAGGGTCGAATATTGGCCAATGCCCCCTCGGCGTCGGCAAGATCTCGCGGAGTCGGTGCGTTGGGATTTCGGTTCAGATAATTGAGGATCAGCCGCACCACCGCGGCAGAGTTGTCGAGGATGCCGATGCCGCACTTGGCCAATTGGGCGGCAAATGCAGGATCGAAGATGAGGTGCCAACTTTCGAGAGTGACGTTAGGCAGCGCCTGCGTGATCATTTTCTCGTTGTAGCCAATGCCGAATGTTCCCCAGCTGCTCACCACTCCGTAGGCGTTGCCCGGATCATAAAGCGCCGCTCGCGACATTAATTTGGAGTCCAGACTGCCAAGATTGGGAAGCAATTTCTTGTCGAGGGGCAGATACGCGCCACTGCGAATTTGTCTCTGGAAATAGGCAGCCGAGGGGACGACGACGTCGAAGCCGCTATTTCCCGTCAGCATCCGTGTTTCCAACATCTCGTTGGTGTCGAAATAGGAAGCCCGTACCTTTACGCCGGTCAGTTTTTCGAACGAGGCGATAGTGTCGGGCGCCAAATAATCAGACCAGACGTACAGGTTAACGACTTTGTCGTCATGGCTTTTGTCGGCGGATTGGACTGGTTGCGTCCCGGAATCCGACCTGCCGCAACCACCCATTGAAAATGCCACTAGGCAGAACATTGCCACGAGGCGGCATTCACCCGACAGCATTTTCGATCCTTGATGTGGAGATCCCGAATCTGTATAGATTATCGTCGGTGGCGGGTTCGAACGCCACATAGCGGACGTTCATCAAGGACTCCCAGCGGCACCTAATGCAGCTCCGGCTGATCCGATACGTAAGGTCGCGGCCAGGCGGGTGAGGTGAGGTGAGGTGAGGTGGGGCCACGAGTGAGGAATACCGGTAATGTTACAGTGCCTTGTCCTTCACTATCGGCCAATTATGCTCCGCTCGCGAAATCGTATTGCCGGGATCGCTATCGAAGATTTCTTGTGCCTTCGGGCCGTTATTTAGGTATAGCTTTCCATTGACGATCTTCCCGGTTTCGGGATCAACGTCGACCTTTTCACCGAAGGAGGTCCCCACGGCGCAGAACCCACCGAATTGCGGAAGATATTTGGTCGGATTGTTCAGGAAAGATTTCCTATGGGCTTTGGTCGCGAACAAATAGCGAGCGCCGCCATATGACGCTGTGATCTTAGCAATGCCACGCATGGGCTTTCCGGTCTCGAAATACGCAACCGGGTCATAGCCGCGAAGCGCCAAGCCACTGGCATCCAAGTTGATCGACGATGTTGATCCAGGAACACCAGCATAAAGCGGAAGCGGCAGAAACAGCAGCCAGACGATGAGAACCACTCTAGTATCGGCACGGGGGGAGTTCAGGTGTGGCATTGGCTTGGCCTCGGTGAGTCGCGATACTCGCTGCATGCCGCTTACGCGGCCAGACCCCGAGTTGACCCGGTGTGAGGCTTAAATATTTCCGGGCCCGGCGTAGTTTTGAGACAAATCCCTGGTTATTCGCGCGGGGAAACTCATCAACCATGCAGAGAGGCCCTGATGATGCCGCACAGCCGACGCTCGCCATCGGCGGTCGAACCCGGTGACGCACGGCATTCCTGCAGCGACAGGCAGCCGGCGGCCAAACGCGGACGGTCAACCACCGAGACTCACCTCCTGTTAGCGGACGTCCGAGTCCTGCGCTATCATCCAAGAAATCCAGTCGAGAGGGTGATCCGCAGACCTGGTAGTTATGCTCCACTTTCCTTCGGCTAGTCAGTAGTTAGAGTCCATGAAGAGGCTACTTCTTGCATTCCTGGTTCTTGCTCCCATCTCGGCGACGGCACAGCACCTCGTTGTTCTTGCCGACATTGCTCTTCTGCAGGACTCTGGTTACGCCAGAATGAAGGAGCACGGCTGCGACAAGCCCACCGAATCCGGCGACCTCGTAGTCGTATGCCTCGGCGGATGGTCCCGTTATCGCTTAACCGGCGTAACCAGTCGAAATGGCATACGCCTCGAAGACACGATCGCACTCATCTATGCAGACCCAGTGCTTGATGGGAGGTGGCGCCTCGTTCTGAAGCGCCTTGATGCGCCGGCGGCCAAGACGTACGGCGCCAGTTATAAGGTTGTTTCGGCGAACCCAACCAAAGAAACGGGTAATTGATGCGTTAGAGCGAAATGGCCCCTAATGACACCGCAGGATCTAAACGAACGCATTAGGAGCTTTGGGGAAAACGCGCTTCCCGCGAAGTTGTTTATGCTGTTTTGCGCGCTGGGTTTCTTCGTCTTCGTCGTTGCCTATCTGCTCGACTCGCCGCACCCCTCTTGTTCTGGCCGATAGCTGTCGGGATATTCGGAGGAGCGGTTCTAATGTCACTCGTTCTGCCGCGGCTGATCGCTCGTGCAAGCATTCGCGCGAACCTATTGTGCCCCTGCTGCCACGCTCTGCTAGGCGGCTATGTAAAATAGCAATGGCGGCGAGTAGCGCGATGATGCAGCGCTCCGGCAATGAGGGCCGCGGCACCTGCCACGAGCATGAGGTAGGCTGGAAAGAAATTGCCCATGGTTGCAAATAGCGCGATCGCAAACGCAAGGGGCGCCAGAGCGAGAACCACCACGACCGATCGCGATGCTGTGCTGGGAAATACGGCGACCAACCCAAACGCCATGGCTAGAATGAGAGAGGCGGCGGAGTCGATGAGCCAAAGGCCCTTGAAGGCTGCTGTAAAGAAGGCCGGCAGAGCAGAGTGCTCGGAAATGCGTGCCGCCTTCGGATAGGCCAGCGCATGAACACATGCTCCACCCGCAAGGCAGAGGGCAGTAAACACCAGCAGAAGTCGAGGCGCGAGGCGCATGACAACACTCATTGCCTGGCAGCGCTCGCTGCTTGCGCTCGTTGCATCGCTTCGAACGGCCGCGCGTCGAAAAATAGCTCGATGTCGCGAATGAGTCCGTCTTGAAATCTCACCAATTCTGCGGTCCTGCATATGCCGATCGGGTCGCGACAGACGAAGTCATAGGCAAACATTGCACGGTCGCCGGATACGAAATTCGCACGAACATCAAGCTTTTCGAGCAATGGAAAGACGCGCTTGGAAGACGCCAATATGGCCTCGCGTCCGTTGAGCTCTTGCATCGGACCTTTAAAATGCACGTCGGGATGCAGATGGATGGCGATACCGTCGAGGTCCTTGCGCGACCATGCGTCGAGGTAAGCGGCGCAGTTCGATTCGATTGACTTGAGCATTTTTGAATCTCCCATTTGAGCTGTATCCGGCCACGCGGCGCGGGACGCTACGAGCGTGCTCCCGGCCAGTGCCAGGACCCCCCGGCGGTTCAGAAGTGAGTTCATGAAAGTCCCTGCGACGAGAGGACGAGCGTAATATTCGTAGTACGTAATCGCAAGTATGGACAAAAAGGATACTGCTGGGCGAGCGACCTCGATTTCGCTGTAGCGAATTCGATCAACGGAGCGTTTGATGGCACGCAGGAAAGAACCCTCTGAGTTGAAATTGTGCCCCGCTGTGGGATTCAGTCAGATCGTCGGTGGGAAGTACAAGCTTCGTATCCTCTGGGTGTTGATCCAGAAACCGTATCGCTACGGTGAGATTCGAAGGTCATTGCTGAAAGGCACGTTGGGTAAACCTGTGACCCCGCGCGTCTTGAGTCGCGAGCTCAAGGAGCTGCAGCTCCGAGGACTCATCCATCGCAAACAGTACAACGTTGTTCCACCGAAGGTTGAGTATAGCCTCACGGATCTGGGTCGCGGTCTGCAGCCGGTACTTCAGGCAATAGTCGAGTGGGGCTTGACTGGCGCGCACGAAGAGATCCTAGGGATCAATGTCCATCATCGCGGTCAGCATTGACGCGCCGGTCCCTTTTTGAATGGCAATCGGCTTTGGATGTTCGGCCACCGGCCCGATCGACTGAGTTACCAGAAAGCTGTCGTTTGCAGCAGGCGGCTCAGGGCACGCAGCTGCTGTTGAATGGCAGTTAACGGGCGAACCGTCGGACCGCTTCGGGTCGACTGGAGCCGGTGGCTCGCTGAGTGCAATTCCACCGACGTGCATCCTCGAGGGAACCGCAACTCCTCGGACGCTCGGCGTTGGCGTAAAATCTCGCGCTTATGATCACGCTTTACTCTTACCCGACTCTTTTCGGCGTAGCCGACAACAACGGCTACGGGCTGAAGGTCTTTGCTTTCATGCGACTCGTTGGCTTGCCGTTCGTGCATGAACACATTTTCGACGCATCGACGGCGCCGCGTGGGCAGCTTCCCTACATCATTGATGACGGCGATACGTTCGGCGACAGCGAGACCATCATTACTCATCTCGTCGGTAAGTACAGGTTAACGATCGATGCGGCGCTCGGCGTCCGCGAGCGCAACCTGAGCCTACTCATCACCCGACTGATCGATGATCTCTACTGGGTGATGTCCTATTCACGCTGGAAGGACGAGCGTTACTGGCCTGCGTTCCGTTCAGCGCTCATGCGAGAGCACGCGAGCCTCAGCGATGAGGGACTGGCTAAAGCGCGCGAATTCAATTTTCAGCGTTATCATTTTCAGGGGATCGGCCGGTATGAGCCGGAGGCTGCTTATGCGCGGGGCCTCGCCGATCTCGGCGTCCTCGCCGACCTCGTACCAGCCAACGGATACGTGCACGGTGCAACCCCGACGAGCGTCGATGCGGGCATTTACGGCTTCGTCGCGAACATCCTGTATTTCGATATTGACACGCCGCTGAAGCACTTCATTTCCTCGCGGCAAAACCTCGTGCGCCATTGCATGGCGATCCACGAACGAGTGATGTCCATCTAGCTAGCCGCTGCCAAACCGCTCCATTGACGAACGGCCCGAAAGCCGCCTGTCGTGGCCGGCGGCAGAAGGTCGACAGGACTCACTCGATGCCGGTGCCCGCCCGACATGCTCCCGGCGGCCAAGTCGGACTCTGGGGTCGCAGGTTTGAGTTCGAGTTCGCGGTCATTCACCCTGCATTCGATTTTCCGATAGCTTGGAGGCTCCTGTGCAGGAATACCGCGCGGCATGGATCGCCTCGCAGATTGGCAAGCAGCAACTTTCCTTTGCTTTGTGCCTAGGCGCCTCGAAGTTAAGATGTGGCGACTTATCGCCAACTACCGACCTAGAGGTAATTTCAATGACTATCGTGCACATCGAGCGCCCAGCGGGCTTGGACCCAAGCGCCTTCGAGACCTTCATGCCGCCGCCCATTGGTGATCTGCCGCGACCGACGCTGGGCAGCGTCGAAACCTGGGCCGCGCCTGACGGTGCCGTCGAGACGGGCACTTGGGAAGCTACGCCCGGCACGTTCGCGCGCGCAATCGTCGATGCGGAGTTCTGTCATTTCGTGCACGGTCGCGCGACGTTCGTCACTGAGGACGGTCGCCGCTTCGAGTTCAGGGCCGGCGACGCCGCGTACTTTCCACCGCGCACGCTTGGCCTGTGGACGATTCATGAAACGCTGCGCAAGACATACTGCATTTGGCGCTGACCCAGATCAGGAAAGCAGCAGAGAAGCGATGTGAAATTGATGGATGCAGCGTCCAAACGAGTCACCATTCCCGTCGATCGAGGGGCGAACAGCGGACCTAGATCACATGAATTTGGCGAGCCTTCAATGTTCCACCCAAGAGTTGGATACTCGGAGAAACTCCAAAATGAAACGGTCATTCTTAATGCTGCCGGCAATCCTCGCGATTTCGTTGACGGCCAGTCTCGGCGACGCGGCCGAGATGAATATGCGTGTATATCAGATCAATGATCATCTTCTCAGCTTTTACGATGGTAGGCCGGCCGAGTCGAGCATCCCGCCCGGCATCCATAATTGGGCTGAATATGGCGCCACGAACGTAGGTGTCGCGACTTACGTGATCCACCGTGGTGACCAGGCTTTGGTTTACGATACCTATCCGAGCACGCAGCAGGCGAAGTGGGTTCGGGACTACCTCGTCAAGTACGGCATCCGGCATTTCACTCTGGTCAATAGCCACTGGCATCTCGACCATGTCGGTGGCAACGCTGTCTACGGCGACGTAGACCGTATTTCAACCGAGAAGACGCTTGAGCGCTTGACCTCCAAGAAGGCTGCGATCGAAGCGGGAACGGAATGGGGACCGCCGGCGGTCACGCCGTTAGTGCTGCCAAATATTGGGATCACCTCCAACTCGACGTATTTTGTCGATGACGTCAAGGTCGAGCTGCGACCTGTCAATATACATTCCGAGGATGGTTTGGTTCTTTATATTCCCATGGATCACATTTTGCTGGCCGGAGATACGCTCGAAGATACGTTGACGTTCATTGTCGAACCGGAACAGATCCCCACGCAATACAAAAACCTGCAAAAAATGAAGCAATGGGACATCGACCGAATTTATCCGAATCACGGGAATCCGGACGTCATCGCGAACGGGGGATATAAGACGACTCTCATCGATGCGACCCAGGATTACCTGCATCAAGTGGTCATGCGGGCACACGACCGCGACTATCTCAAGGGGTCCGTCGAGGATTACGTCCATGACTCCGTTGCAAAAGGATGGGTGAGCGTTTGGTGGGCGTATCGGGAGGCGCACGCGGCCAATTTGGCGCTTGTCGCGAAAGCGTATAAGAATCGGCCGCTCCCGGAGCTGTCGTCGGGATCGGAATCCGGTGTCCATGGCACCGCTCCGTAACTCGGCGGCCTCTGGCGTCTAGGTGACCTCGGCTCTGCGCACCGACAGAGTCGAGGCGACGTCCATCGCGCTGCCGCGTCTGCGTGGCTAATGCGAAGCGGGCTGGCTTCATGAGGCGTTAGGCGCCAGCCACCGATTGTTGTCGAGGCAACCCACCGGTAGGCGCTTCCGCCGAAAACCGCTTGTTAGGTTTCTGACTCCCTCATACCTGACGGTGGGCGCCAGACCGCCTGCAGACGGTAGCCGTCCTGACTGAACATTCCTGAGGCTGTCCTTCCCGGGTTGCGGTAGGCTACGCGAACGATAAACGCAGCATTGCCATTTTGACGGCGAGCCTAGAGTTGCGTTGGGTCTTGCTCGGTAATGCCAATTTAGCTCGCGCCCATTTGAATAACGTCACCCGACAAACCCAATCGAGGAACGACCATGACTAGCCCTATGTATACCAACTCGGTTCCCGTTTTTAAGCAATTGCTGACTGCTCTAAAAGTAATTCTGGCTCAGGCCAATACACACGCCGTCGCCAACTCGATAGAGCCAGACGCGTTTTTGCAGGCACGGCTGTATCCGAACATGTTTCCCCTGGTCAAACAGGTGCAAATTGCCGCCGATTTTGCGCGCGGGATCTCGGCACGCCTCGCAGGTGTCGATGTTCCCATCTATGAAGGCAAAGAGAAGAGCTTCGCTGATCTTGACGGACTATTGGCCCAGACGATGGGATTTCTTGACAGCGTGAACTCTTCCAAATTTGAGGGTAGCGGATCGAACGAAATCGTACTGCGTCCTGGTACGCCAAAAGAAAAGAAGCTGAGTGGTCAGGCCTATCTGGCTAACTACGGCTTGCCGCAATTTCTCTTTCATGTCACCACTGCCTACGCGATTTTGCGCCACAACGGACTAACTATCGGCAAGCGTGATTTCATGGGGGCGTACTAATCCTCCCGCCCGTACACGACTTGCGCTGCGGCAAACCGGAGGTTGATCGGAGCTTTAAGATCTCGGATCCGATCCCCGAGCGCGCAAGCTGGCCTTCCAGCGGACGAAGCAAACCCGTTTTGGCGCGGCAGTACCGAGGTCGGCACCATCGACCATCCGCTCCCAATAAGTTTGACGACCGATACCCATACTTGACCGTCCCTGACCGGCCAAAAGCGGCACTTCGTCACATAAGAATGCGCGGCATGAAACGGACGTTCGCGCCGAGCGGTAGGCTATCGAGAACTTTCCCATTTCTGACCGTAAATGGACAAGCTTTACGAGGTATTGCGCACGGGTGATCCGAATCGTGGAATAGGCTCCGAACGTTAAGAACAAGTGCTTCTCAGGGTTAGGCGACGGCGACAAAGGACTGCGATGGCTAGCACCCGATTCATTTTGGCTCTTTGTTTGCTACAAGTCGCCGTGGCCCACGGTGCCGCCGCCGACGCACGCAGTGATCGGGACCTCACTCCATGCGACATCAGATTGGAGGCTTCGGACCAAGACTATCTCTTCACACATTCGACCACAAAGGCGCAGCAGCAACTGCTTCGCGCAATCGTGCGAAATGACGAGGAGCGGGTGCGATCTTTGCTCGCGAACGGGACCGACCCCAATTTTCGAGATACTGGCTTCGACTGGGTCATCAACGACGCCATTGGAACCTGGAACCCCTTAATAGTGAAGGATCTCCTTGAGAAAGGAGCTGACCCCAACCGCTTGGACTGTCAGAGAAGGCCGTCGCTGTGGTACTTGGAGGGTCAGATAACCGGAGTTCCTCCGGGTGACGAATCGCTAGTGCAGATTGCGGAAGAGCTAACAAAGTTTGGGGCAAGGTTGAGAGGAAGGGAGAATGAATACTGGAGTGTATCTCTTTTGGTCTGGGCGGTAGAGCGTGGGCACCTGAGGCTCCTCGCTTGGCTCTTCGATCATGGACTGTCAACCGACACACCCGGCCCTGGCACGACGCCACTAATGGCGGCGATTGGCGCGAACCAAATCGCCGCTGCCCGGTACTTGCTCGATCATGGAGCAAGTACCGGCGCGCCCTCGAGTCCACAAACACCCCTGCTCATAGCCGTTGATTCAGGGAATGTGAAGATGGTGAAGCTATTGTTGGAGCACGGGGCAGATCCCAATGAGGGTCGAATCGTCGGCACACCGCTCGGTGACGCGCTCGGCCTGCAGTTCCAGACATCCCTTAATCACAGTCCAGAAAAAGGACATTATGACGAAATCGTGGAGTTGCTGCGGCATGCAGGGGCAACGAAGCTTTTAGGGAACGACAATTGAGCCGATCAGCACCATGAATGACCGATCATGGGGATGTTTTACCTTCGCGACCGGGCGGCAATTGGAGCGATAGCTAAAACCAAGGAGCGGCGATGAAAGTCGAAGTGTCTCGCCTGATCTCACTCGCAATGTTCATGTCGCTCGGCGGCGCAACCGTTGGCGCTTCGGCCCATGAGTGCGGGGTCGATCACGTGAAGACAACTCGGGTCGGCCTGAAGGTGTACATCCAACGGGATGTCAGTGCCAATTTCTTCTCCATTAACAGGACGGGAGCCGAGGGCGCCACGACAAACCATTCGGTAAGAAACGGCCGAATAGTACCGCCAGACGTTCCGCCTCGGCATGGACTTCATCTCTTTGCCCCTCGCTACTTCTTTCTCGATCGGGGTGGTAGCGCAAGCGGATTCAATCTCTGGGGCGGCTGCTCCTTCGAAATCAAGTCCGACCAGCACGGCATGTATTTACACGTGGAGGGAGCAGATGGTGATATTTCGGACGCGGTTTATAACGAAGATATTCGACCTGACGAATGATCAAGCCATGCGCCACCGTCGGCTATTGCTGCTTGCCATTACTCTCGTCTCAGTCTTTGAACTCGCGCACGCTGGCCAGCCGCAATATCACGCCGTAGGTTTCACACCATTTACCGTCGAGCAGGCAAATGACCTGGCAAAGCCGGTGCCACCAGGTCCGGACGGGCGCTCGTGTTCCCAGTTTTACGACGTTACAGGCATTAACAATCGCGGCGCGCTGATCGGAGCGGCGAACTTGTCCGGACGCAAGCTTTTTCTATTCGACGAGCATGGCCGCATTCCAATTAGTCCCAGACTGCAGCCTGGCCCTCGACCGCGGATTAACGATTCAGGTCAGTTCATAGCTAGTGTGGCCGGCGTGACCAATGAACATGCGGAACTCGTGGCGGATGGTAAAGGTTTGGAAATCGGCGCGGTGTGGGCAGCAAGTTACGCGACAGATATAAATGGACGCGGACAGGTGACGGGATGGGTAGAGACGAACCGGATCGACCACGCGTTTTTGTTAATGGGAAATGAAACGCACGACTTGGGGTCGATCGGAGCCAGCGAGAGCATTGGGCGCGCGCTGAATACGTCGGGCGACGTCGTCGGAGAGTTGCGGGGCGGCAATGTGGAACAGCATGCGTTCCTGTATCACAATGGAAAAATGCGCGACTTAGGGACGCTGGGAGGGCGAACGAGTTACGCAGTAGGAATTAACGATCGAGCGGAAATCGCTGGTACATCGGAAACCTCGAGTGGACACAAACACGCATTCCTTTACAGCAATGGCGTGATGAAAGATCTCGGCACGCTCGGCGGCGACGTTAGTGAGGCGAGCGGCATCAACAATGAGGGAATCGTTGTTGGCTCGTCTGAGACCTCAAATCATCGCTGGGTGGCGTTTGTATATTCAAACGGGGCCATGAAGGCACTTTCCGACCTTGTCTCCGCGTGGGACTGGGAAGCGTTTGCGAACATCATTCCGGTGGCCGAGCGGGGGGCTCCCGAGTTGTCCAGGGTCACCGCCATCAACGACAAAGGACAGATTGTGGCGAATAGTCACTCGAATCTGTGTGCACCTGTCGGTACCTTTGTACTAACGCCAATCGAGTCTGCCGGATCTCCAACCTCAAGCGATCATTGACTTACGAGACGTCAACTACACTCCCAAAAAGAACCCCAATTGGGCTTTTGATTGTTTAATTCACTTGGGATTGGGGGCATCGAGGTCGAAAAACGTTATCTGAATCACCTTCGTGTCGGGCATGATCCATGTGACGCCTCTATTACCAGCCACCTCCTCGGGTAATGAAGCGACGACCTCAGGAGGGATGTGAGAAACGGCCTGCATCGCGGTGAGCGTCGTGCAGCGCTCAGCGTGCGATGGATCTGTCGCGCGTGGATCCTTGGAACAAACTAGATAAGCGGGTCCTCGTGGTATGTCACCTAACTTGGCGCCGTCCCGCGCACGATCATAAGGGATGGCGAACATGTCCTCGCCCATCAACCGATCTCCCTTCGGAAGGTGCCAGATCACTCCGGCGAAATGCCAATGGCAAGCGTCGCCGCTGTATTTATCAAGGATGAGTGTGGCTTGCAGCTTACGCGGTTGCGGATCGTGCGACTGAGATGGGCGCGACTCGTCTTTGAAGGTAACGGCATTCGTCACGTTGAACGGATGGAGGAGCGCCTCAAACGTGGATTTATAGCCGCACGGTCGGCCGGCGTGCGACATGGCAGTGATTTCGGACTGATAAATCGCGGACATATTCACTTCGAGGCTGCCGGGCATCGCGACATCCAACTCTACCAATCGAGTCGGTGTCGGGTTGGCGGCTGGATAATCGACATCCCCAGGGCTCACGTTACCTTCAGAACGGCTCTCGCCGCACGCGATGCAGATGGCGCTCAGCACGAGAACGGTGGGGAACATGAGCGAGAGGCTTCCTACGTGACGCGGAGCCGAAATGAGGCAGACTTCCCGGAGTGTCCACGTGACTTCCCTGTTCGTTTTATCTGTCAGTAGAATGGCCACCATTCGAGTCCACTGTCAATGCGCGACGAGCACACACAATCATTCCCATAAAGAACCCTAAACGAGATACTGCGCCGAGATGTGTGCTTTGCAAGCGATTGAATCTTCGATCGTCCACGAGCGCCAATGCTCGTTTTTGGGAAAGTTCGCCAGTTCGGTTTCCTCGGAGCGGTCACTCACGGCAGGCCGCAGAGGGTCGATCAGAGTCATCGCGAGATGATTGCCGGCAGTTCCGCTGGGAACCGCAGCTCCCGGCCACGACCGGTCACTGAAGACCCTGAAATGGCTGCCTGGAAGCAGACGCTCATACCTTAAGGTAGGCTATGGGGCACTAACTAAGAGCCCTTGAATGGCTGACCGCGTTGAACCAGAAAGCCTTGAAGGACCCACCGCGATGGGGGCACCGTGACCGACCCGAACAAGGCGGTGTTCCTGAGCTACGCCTCCCAGGATGCGGAATCCGCTAGCCGTATCTGCGAAGCACTCCGGGCTGCGGGCATCGAAGTCTGGTTCGATCGCAGCGACCTTCGTGGCGGAGATGCCTGGGACCAGAAGATCCGTCGCGAAATCCGCGAATGCGTGCTCTTCATACCCCTGATATCGACAAACACGGCAGCGCGGACGGAAGGCTATTTCAGGCTCGAGTGGTCGCTTGCCGAAGCACGTTCGCACATGATTGCGCGTAACAAGGCGTTCATCGTCCCCGTGTGCCTGGACCAAACGCCCGAGTCTGGGGCTGATGTGCCAGAATCATTTCAGCGCGTGCAATGGACTCGCCTGCCCGACGGCAACACGCCGCCCGCATTCACTGCGCGTATCGCCGCACTGCTGGGTGCCCCCGTCGAAGCTTCGGACTCGACGGCCGCCTCTGTAACGCAGCCCAACAGAGTGCGCGCCGCGCCCGCGAGGCCTACTTGGGGTGCGCGCCTCGCGACCATCGCATTGGCCACTCTGGTCGTGGTCGGTCTGGCGTACGTTGTCTTTGAGCGGTTCAAGCTCTCGAAGCAAACCGCAGCCAATCGCCCGGCAGTAGCCGTGGCCCCGGCTCCTTCCGTGCCGGCAATTCCGGAGAAGTCTGTCGCGGTCCTGCCGTTTGTGGACATGAGCGAGAACCATGATCAAGGGTATTTCGCCGACGGCATGGCTGAGGAGCTAATCGACCTGCTGGCGAAAACCCAAGGATTGCACGTGATCGCCCGCACTTCGTCCTTCTCCTTCAAAGGCAAATCAGACGACATATCAACAATAGCCTCGAAATTGAGAGTATCCCACTTGCTTGAGGGTAGCGTCCGAAAGGCAGGCGGCCGCCTTCGCGTCACGACTCAGTTGGTGCGGGCGGACACAGGGGAACACGTCTGGTCTGAGTCCTACGACCGTAAGGACAAGGATGTGTTTCGGGTTCAGGATGAGATTGCGGAATCAGTCGTTAGCGCCCTCAAGGTTAAACTCACGGCACCGCTCACATTGGAGGGAAGCCGGGGAACCAAGAACCTGGAGGCCTATTACCAATTTCTCCTCGGCAGGCAGTTCTTTACGCGCATCCGGATCGACGACCTTAAACGCGCCGTGGCCGCCTACACGAAGGCGACCGAACTCGATCCAACCTACGCCGCCGCCTACGCGGAACTCGTCGTCGCACAGGTCTATCTGACAGACATCTTGGGAGACGAGCGTGGCCGCGATGAAGTGGAAGCCACTGCGGATCGCGCCGTGCAACTCGCTCCGGGGCGTGCCGAAGGGTACTCCTCGCGGGGCTGGGTGCGCCAGGTTCTCAAATGGGACTGGGCCGGTGCCGAGGCGGATCTCAGAAAAGCGGTGGAACTAGATCCGACCGACAGCCGCGCATTATATCGGCTTGCCTGGCTCCTGGGCTCTCTGGGGCGAACTCAGGAGGCGATCGAATGTAGTCGCCGCGCGATCGATCTCGATCCGCTCGCCAATGCAAATTGGAGGCAACTGTCGGGATTATATGTAATCAGTGGCGACTATTCCGCGGCGCGCGCGGCAATCAATCGAGCCCTGGAAATCGAGCCGAAGGACCCGTTCTCTCAGGGAAAACTTGCTGATATCGAATTAGGTGAAGGTCATTACGAAGCGGCCTCGCAGATTTACCGCAAGATTGAACTCGATGTTGTGCAGGAGATGGGAATAGCGATGGCCGAGCATGCGCTCGGTCACCAGGCGCTGGCCGATGCTGCTCTGCATAGCCTCATTGTTAAGGACGCAACTAACGATGCTTACCAGATCGCGCAGGTTTTCGCCTGGAGAAACGAGCGCGCGCAGGCGCTGGATTGGCTCGAACGCGCCTATCGCCAACGTGATGGCGGACTTGAAGGAATCAAGACCGACCCGCTCCTGAGTAACGTTCGGACGGAACCGCGCTATCGTGCGCTCTTACAAAGAATGAAGCTCGCGCCATAGCATCGTCGCAAAACGCTCAGCCGATCAATGCGCGCTCGGCTAGGATTGCGGAGATGCCATGTAACAGGGAGATCGCAATGGGTAAAGGTATTGCTGCAGCCAGCGTTCTCCTTCTCTGCACGTTGGGCAGTCCCTGTCTCGCCGGACAGCCGATCGTCATGCCGAGTGCAAAAAAATGCTATGAGCTACCGAATGCCGAGGCGACAACGTGTCTATTCTCAGTGTCCGACGCGCTCGAGCCTATTCTTCAACGGTACTACGAGGCGGCGCGATCCTCCATTGAAAAACGCGCGGCTGAGGAACAGGACATTATCGCGGGTGATCTCCATAAAGCGATCAGCGACTTGGGGCACGCGCAGTCTTCATGGAGAGCTTACCGGGATGCCCACTGCGACATGGTCTCCGAACTTTTCATGAACGGCTCAGGTAGAGCAGCCGGTGGAGTCCAATGCACCATTGACCTCACAAGGCTGCGAATTCACGAGTTGTGGGAATCTGGAGGTTTTCAACCCAGGAACCTACCGGAACCGAAATAGACTTCTGCAAAGCTGCCGTCGCGGACGACCGGTCACTGAAGACCCTGAAATGGCTGCCTGGAAGCAGACGCTCATACCTTAAGGTAGGCTATGGGGCACTAACTAAGAGCCCTTGAATGGCTGACCGCGTTGAACCAGAAAGCCTTGAAGGACCCACCGCGATGGGGGCACCGTGACCGACCCGAACAAGGCGGTGTTCCTGAGCTACGCCTCCCAGGATGCGGAATCCGCTAGCCGTATCTGCGAAGCACTCCGGGCTGCGGGCATCGAAGTCTGGTTCGATCGCAGCGACCTTCGTGGCGGAGATGCCTGGGACCAGAAGATCCGTCGCGAAATCCGCGAATGCGTGCTCTTCATACCCCTGATATCGACAAACACGGCAGCGCGGACGGAAGGCTATTTCAGGCTCGAGTGGTCGCTTGCCGAAGCACGTTCGCACATGATTGCGCGTAACAAGGCGTTCATCGTCCCCGTGTGCCTGGACCAAACGCCCGAGTCTGGGGCTGATGTGCCAGAATCATTTCAGCGCGTGCAATGGACTCGCCTGCCCGACGGCAACACGCCGCCCGCATTCACTGCGCGTATCGCCGCACTGCTGGGTGCCCCCGTCGAAGCTTCGGACTCGACGGCCGCCTCTGTAACGCAGCCCAACAGAGTGCGCGCCGCGCCCGCGAGGCCTACTTGGGGTGCGCGCCTCGCGACCATCGCATTGGCCACTCTGGTCGTGGTCGGTCTGGCGTACGTTGTCTTTGAGCGGTTCAAGCTCTCGAAGCAAACCGCAGCCAATCGCCCGGCAGTAGCCGTGGCCCCGGCTCCTTCCGTGCCGGCAATTCCGGAGAAGTCCGTCGCGGTCCTGCCGTTTGTGGACATGAGCGAGAACCATGATCAAGGGTATTTCGCCGACGGCATGGCTGAGGAGCTAATCGACCTGCTGGCGAAAACCCAAGGATTGCACGTGATCGCCCGCACTTCGTCCTTCTCCTTCAAAGGCAAATCAGACGACATATCAACAATAGCCTCGAAATTGAGAGTATCCCACTTGCTTGAGGGTAGCGTCCGAAAGGCAGGCGGCCGCCTTCGCGTCACGACTCAGTTGGTGCGGGCGGACACAGGGGAACACGTCTGGTCTGAGTCCTACGACCGTAAGGACAAGGATGTGTTTCGGGTTCAGGATGAGATTGCGGAATCAGTCGTTAGCGCCCTCAAGGTTAAACTCACGGCACCGCTCACATTGGAGGGAAGCCGGGGAACCAAGAACCTGGAGGCCTATTACCAATTTCTCCTCGGCAGGCAGTTCTTTACGCGCATCCGGATCGACGACCTTAAACGCGCCGTGGCCGCCTACACGAAGGCGACCGAACTCGATCCAACCTACGCCGCCGCCTACGCGGAACTCGTCGTCGCACAGGTCTATCTGACAGACATCTTGGGAGACGAGCGTGGCCGCGATGAAGTGGAAGCCACTGCGGATCGCGCCGTGCAACTCGCTCCGGGGCGTGCCGAAGGGTACTCCTCGCGGGGCTGGGTGCGCCAGGTTCTCAAATGGGACTGGGCCGGTGCCGAGGCGGATCTCAGAAAAGCGGTGGAACTAGATCCGACCGACAGCCGCGCATTATATCGGCTTGCCTGGCTCCTGGGCTCTCTGGGGCGAACTCAGGAGGCGATCGAATGTAGTCGCCGCGCGATCGATCTCGATCCGCTCGCCAATGCAAATTGGAGGCAACTGTCGGGATTATATGTAATCAGTGGCGACTATTCCGCGGCGCGCGCGGCAATCAATCGAGCCCTGGAAATCGAGCCGAAGGACCCGTTCTCTCAGGGAAAACTTGCTGATATCGAATTAGGTGAAGGTCATTACGAAGCGGCCTCGCAGATTTACCGCAAGATTGAACTCGATGTTGTGCAGGAGATGGGAATAGCGATGGCCGAGCATGCGCTCGGTCACCAGGCGCTGGCCGATGCTGCTCTGCATAGCCTCATTGTTAAGGACGCAACTAACGATGCTTACCAGATCGCGCAGGTTTTCGCCTGGAGAAACGAGCGCGCGCAGGCGCTGGATTGGCTCGAACGCGCCTATCGCCAACGTGATGGCGGACTTGAAGGAATCAAGACCGACCCGCTCCTGAGTAACGTTCGGACGGAACCGCGCTATCGTGCGCTCTTACAAAGAATGAAGCTCGCGCCATAGCATCGTCGCAAAACGCTCAGCCGATCAATGCGCGCTCGGCTAGGATTGCGGAGATGCCATGTAACAGGGAGATCGCAATGGGTAAAGGTATTGCTGCAGCCAGCGTTCTCCTTCTCTGCACGTTGGGCAGTCCCTGTCTCGCCGGACAGCCGATCGTCATGCCGAGTGCAAAAAAATGCTATGAGCTACCGAATGCCGAGGCGACAACGTGTCTATTCTCAGTGTCCGACGCGCTCGAGCCTATTCTTCAACGGTACTACGAGGCGGCGCGATCCTCCATTGAAAAACGCGCGGCTGAGGAACAGGACATTATCGCGGGTGATCTCCATAAAGCGATCAGCGACTTGGGGCACGCGCAGTCTTCATGGAGAGCTTACCGGGATGCCCACTGCGACATGGTCTCCGAACTTTTCATGAACGGCTCAGGTAGAGCAGCCGGTGGAGTCCAATGCACCATTGACCTCACAAGGCTGCGAATTCACGAGTTGTGGGAATCTGGAGGTTTTCAACCCAGGAACCTACCGGAACCGAAATAGACTTCTGCAAAGCTGCCGTCCGCGGATGACTCTAAAGGGTCGATCAGAGTCATCGCGAGATGATTGCCGGCAGTTCCGCTGGGAACCGCAGCTCCCGGCCAAAAGACGAAGTTCGTCCTCGCGAGATCGTCGCCTGTTAGCTGCCGTTCCCAGGTTGCGGTAGGCCAACTAGGCGGCGGAGCACAAAATTGACGATACCATCTTTTCCAATCTGATCGGTCATGGGAGAGTGATGCAAGCGTCATCACGCCCCAGTATCGCCGGCTCACTTAGCGCCGACCATGTCTTTTCCATAACGTCATTCAAGCGTAGTATCAAAGGCCCACGCCCCACAGGTGGAGGAAGCACCCATGAAAAGAAATTTGTTCCTCGTTCTTGGTCTTGTGCTCGGCATGTCCGCGCTCGCTGGATCGCAAGCCGATCGGGGGCCGCCGTCAGACGTGCTAGCCGTGCGCAACGTCGAAGTGACGTTTCATACCGCTGGGAGTGTGCTACCCGAGAAGAACCTGGATCTTATGATGAGCATCTACGGCGACGATGCGGTCCTCACCGACACTGCGCACGATAACAAGGTTTACACCGGGAAAGCTGAGGTGCGCCGCTACTGGGCGGACGTCAGCGGCCCATTCCGCCCCGAGCATCATTGGATCGGCTACACGCCCGCAATGCGCATGCACGCAGAGATCGAGAGCGACAAAGCGTCGCTTTACTTCGAATGCCTGTGGATGGATGTGGATACCAATGCCGTGGGCGCTCACTCCTTCTCTGACATGAAGCTTGCGCGCGTACACGGACACTGGCTCGTCAAAGATATCCGGGTGGGGAAGATAGAGAAACTGTGATTTTCGGCTCGCCTTCGCCTGCCGTAGCATAGTCGAGAACATTCCCGTTTTGAGCTGCCGAAAACGCGCGAGTTACTGATCCGAAGGTACGTTTCGCAAGCAATTGAATCTTCGAGCGAGCGTCAGCGCCGACGCTCGTTTTTGGGAGAGTTTGCGATTTTTGGTTGCCGCGAAGCGGTCAGTCACGACTGGCGGCAGAGGGTCTCGAACCCGGTCAGACGGGCAAGACTGCGTGTGAAACCACGGCCAGTCCTGGCCAACGCCAACGTTCCGCCGGATGCAAGCTGGAGATCAAGTTGTCTGGCATTGGCCAGCGATGGAGATAAGTGGAGCGGGCGATGGGAATCGAACCCAAGACGATCGGGCCCGCACCCTTTATCAGTCAACGGCTTCCAAGCGGCCGGAACTGCGGCGTGTGATCCGCATGTGAAGCGACGTTATGCCTGAAATGCAGTTGCAAGCCGCTCGGGAAGCCGTAGGCAGGCAGATGTGCGGCGTGCTGCAACTATTGTCGCAGGCGTTCCGCGCCGTCGAGTTTTCCGAGGTTTCGATCGAATGTACCTAGTGGCAGGTGCCCGGCTTTTCGGGCGATCTCCAGCATGAGGCAGTCGGAAAACCCAAGAGCCGGTCGTTCTCTGAAATTCTCCGTGGCTGCGCTCACCACGTCGGCGTCCTGCACCGACAGGTGCTGGTGATTTAGGAGCATGTCGAGAGCGGTTGCGATCTGGTCTGCCGAACGCTCGTATACGGCATCGAGTACCCAGGTGGTTTCGGCCAGCACCAGATGCGATACCCAGGCACCACTTCCAATGAAGTCTTCCGCTGCACGGACTTGGTTCGCATCGTCGCGCACGACAAGTCGCACCAACACATTCGTGTCAACGGCGCGCATGCCGCTTGCGGATGTACTCTCGAACCCCCACTTTCACATCCGCAGGTCCCTTTTTTGGCGCTCCTTGCGGGAAGAGCGCCTGGTATATGTCATCCGACGTATACCGCCCTGCCCTGCGAACTACGACTTGGTCATCCTGCTCCTCCCATTCGAGGACGGAACCGGGTCCCACGCCGAGTTTCTTGCGAACCTCGGCAGGCACGGAGATCTGACCCTGCGCGGTTAGCCTTGATTGTGCGATTGCCATAAGGGTTACATTACCATGGTAATGTACCGGATGCAATCACGAAAGCTTTGGAGTCAAAAGTACTAATTGGCCGTCGATGCAGACACCACCGTCTTTGCCGGCACAATGCTGCCGTTCAGCCCGTAAATTGTTGCAGTTCCGGTGAATGTCGCGCGCTATTGTGCAGCCTTGAACTTCTGCCATAAGCGGGTAATGGCACGTGATTGCTCTGGAGAATCGTCCAATTGCACGAACAGTCGTTGCTGCTGTTCGTGCGTTCGTGCGTTGGAAAGATGTCCGTATCGGCCACTATCGACGCGTCGAGCAGAGGCGTCGCGGCAGAATTTGCTGTGGCATATCTAATGACATTTGACACGTTCGCGCTGACCTGAGGGTTCATCAGGTAATTGACGAACAGGTGCGCGTTTGAGACATGCGGTGCATCCCGAGGTATGGCTAACATGTCAAACCAGAGCAAAGAGCCTTCCTCAGGAATTGTGAAGCCAATCTCTATGCCGTTCTTCGCTTCTTTCGCGCGTTTGCGTGCCTGGACAAAATCACCGTTGTAACCGAGTCCAATGCAGATATCGCCGTTGGCTAAAGCTTCGATTTCGCTAGAGGTGTCGATTGTGCGTATGAAGGGACGGATCTTGCTTAACACCGTTTCAGCTTCCATAAGGTCTTGTGGACTCGGCTCGTTGGGATTCTTACCCAAACACTTAAGCACCAGTCGCACCACACCGGCAGGCGAGTCGATGATGTTGATCCCGCACTTGGCCAACTTAGAGGCGAATGCAGGGTCGAAGATAAGTCGCCAGCTATTGAGAGACACGCCGGGCAGCGCCTTCGCGACCAACTTCTCATTGTAGCCAATGCCGTAGGTTCCCCATTGGTCCACGACACCATAAACGTTCCCCGGATCATTGGCCGCTGCCCGAGCCATTATTGCTGGGTCGAGATTGGCGAGATTGGCAAGCTTTGCCTTGTCTAAGGGTAGATACGCGCCGCTGCGAATTTGTCGCTGGAAGTAGGGCCCCGCCGAAACGACGACGTCGAATCCGCTATTCCCCGCCAACAATCGAGATTCAAGCATCTCGTTGGTGTTGAAATAAGAGACATGGACCGTTATGCCCGTTAGTTTTTCGAACGACGAGACGGTATCGGGCCCTAGATAGTCGGCCCAGATGTACAGATTGAGAACCTTGTCGTCGGCGTTCTTCTCACTTGCCTGAGTCTTTCGCGCTCCCGAGTCGCGGCCGCCGCAACTGATCATGAGGGATGCTAAGCGAGACTTGTCAGATAGTCGCACGCTACGGCGGGCACGCGAACGGTGTGCCTGATTGCTGACGGTCGTCACCGTCAGGTGTGAATCCGAACCCGGTCATATGGACAAGCCTGCGTGTGAAACGACGGTCAGTGCTGGCCAATGTCTACCAACGTCCCTCCGGATGTAAGCTGGAGATCAAGTTGGCTGGAATTGGCCAGCGATGGCGGGAAGTGGAGCGGGCGATGGGAATCGAACCCACGGCTCAAGCTTGGGAAGCTTGGGTATTACCATTATACGACGCCCGCAACCAGCCGATCATAACGCTCTCGAAGCGGGCGCGCCAACTGTGGGTCCAAGCCCATGAGCGGGCGGGTCAGCTCGGCCGGGACGGCGACTCCCCCGTTGCTTCAATCTCAACCAGCAAGTCCTCCCGGCAAACGTCCGCCTGCAGGAACACGATGGAGGTCGAGGGCCGCAGGCGGGGTGCCAGCGCACCCCGGATCGCGTCGAGATCTGCGGGCCGGCGTACATAGACCTTGAGCTTCAGCCCGTCGAGCGCGTAGCGCGATTGGCCTACGACTCGATTCGCCTCCTCGAGCAACGCGTCGATATTGGCCAGCGTCTCGCGCGTCTGCGCGATGACATCGCCCGGATGGATGGTCTCGTGGCCCACGATGCTTGCCGTGCCGGAGACGAATAGGTTCGTGCCCCCCGACTCCGTCAGCACACAGGCTCTCGAGAAGCTCGGGCTGTGAACCCCGAACTTCTTGGGATAGTGATAAGCGCTCGTCTGACGGGGATTCTCGATCATCTTCGGCGGCTCGCGTGTCGCCAGGAAGTAGATCGATATCGGACTGCCGGCGGGCGATCCGAGCGCGCTCGCCGCCGGCACGCTGACGGCGATCGGGCGTCCCGAGGCGCGAAAAGCGGTCTGCCGCGCGGTATTGAAATGCCGATAGCGTTCGTCGCCGTCGGCCTCGCGGTTGATCTCGGGGAGATAGTTCCAGACGCGAATGAGATGCTGATGCTCGTTGCGCTCGAGCACCTCGAAAATGCGCGCATAGGCGGCCAGGGTTGCCTGCGCGAGGGCCGCGGAGTCGCCGAACGCCTGTTCTTCGATGGTCACGGAGCCGAACAACAGATCTTCACAGAAGCGGTAATGCACGCGCTCATGCGGGCGCGACTCGCCCGCGGTGCCGTTCGCGAGTTCGAGGTGCGCACCCGTGACCCGCCACACCTCGCACACATCGCCTGTCGCGCCGAGGGAAGGCGTCATGCTGGCGGTCACCGGCACCCGGGGAGCCTCGATGTGCGGGGGCTTGGTGAATCCGACGACACCGAGAACGTTGCGCCACCACGATGCGGGGCGCGCCGCGATCTGGTCCATCCGCAGATAGTCGAGTTCGAGCGTGGTCATTCCCGAAGTCTATCCTGCCACCCTCATGGCCGGTAGGCGGCGGCCCCGGGGGTCACCCGAGGCCGTCCGCGCTCAATATGCGATGTAGGGGCCGCTGCCCGCCGAGGTCGTATAACCGTCGATCGCGGTCGCGACGCGGCGGCCGAAGAAGAACGGCAAGCCCCAATCGAAGCTGTTCGGCTGCGGATTGGTGCCGCCGAGGCCGGGATAGACGAAATAGGTGGCGTTGATCTGTTCGGCGCTGGCTACGTCGAAATCCACCGTGCCCGTTCCGCTCGCGAGTTGCATCTCGCCGCTCAAACTCGTCGTGCTCGAAGGACAGTAAAAACCGCTGAAACCGGAGTCCGTGCACGGGGTCAGGTTGTCCGTGAAAAAGTAGGCGTTCGAGCCCGAGTCGATGAAGCTCTCGGGGTAAGCGGTGCCGTTGAAATCCGACGTTATGGATCCGAAGTTCGATCCGCTCGTCGAGATCGGCACCACCGTCTCGGTACCGGATGCATTGTTCGACTCCGTGTCGATGCCGAAGATCAACGAGCCGGTCAGCGTCGTGGTACCGGCGCTCGGCGCGCTGGGCAGCGTGATGATGGTGCCGTTGTTATCCATCGCGAAGAGGGTGACGGGATTCGGCACCTGGCTCCCCGCCGGCACGGTGGTGCCCGTGCAATTGGACTCGGTGCTGCATGCGTAATAGATGATGGGCTCGGGCACGCTCTCGACGCAAACCTCGCCGCAATCACTCGTGAAAGGCCCGATGCCGATGATGCCATTGGCGCCGAAGCTGGCGACGGTGTCCTCTGCCGTCGGAATGGCGGGGGCGTTCACGCAATCGGTGGGCACGCTGGGATAACGCGAATCGCCGATGATCTGCACCGGAACCGAGCTCGCGCTCTCGCCGGAAACCTGCACGTCGGCGAGGGTCACGGGACCCCAGCTGTAGCCGTCGACGAACGCGGTGCATTCGACGAGCGCGCTGCCGTTGCTGAGCGCCAGGACGGGGAAAGTCAAAGTCAACACGGGCGCGAGAATACGCAGACCGTAGGAGCCCGTATCGACCTGGATGTTGTCGATGGTCTGGCAATTCGACGTGCCCGGCAGACACACCGTCACGGTCGTGTAGAGGACATTGAGAGCGTTGTTGCTGGGACCGCCTGACACCGTGACGCTCACGACATTGTTCGCAGCGGCGGTGCCCGAGCCCGAGCCGCCGTCCGAGGAGCCGAGGCCGTCGCCTCCGCCGCCGCAAGAAACCATACCCGCACAGAGCGCTATGCCGAGCCAGCTGCGCAGCGCAATCCGAAAATAATCACTCACTCGAGATCTCCCGCCGTTACGCCGCTCGGTAATGCCTGGGGCAAGTAGGCACGGCCGCTGTAGGCCCGCATGTGGCCGCCGACTTGCACGACGAGATTGCTCTCGCGCACCTGCACGTGATTGCGGTCCTGGCGCCCGGCGGGAGCCGCGGCCGCATACTGGTCGAAATAGCTGCCCAGCGTCTGCCGCAGATTGGGCGAGAACGGTCCGTGCCAGGTCACGGCGAACACCTTGCCATCGAGACCGGCGTACTCGCGGATCAAGGTGCCGGAGGGCTGCTGAATCTCGTGAACGCGATAGCTGCCGTGCATCGTTTCCTTGATGGCGGCGTTGCCGAGCTGCGGCTCGGCGGCTATGGAGGCTTCGGTCTCACCCAATGTTGCGGACGCGACACAGGACCACAAGGTACCGATCACGGCGGCCGCCACCAGCCAGGCCCGCGCGCGCGCGGGTTTTTTTCCTACATATCTCATTCGAACCTCGCCCATGTCGCGAATCAGCCTCATTGGAGCGATTATGACCAATTTGGTTCACCCACATACCCGATAGGGCTCGCCGCGGGGGATGGAAATCTTCAAACTGTGCAGCGGATCACTACGCGGGGTCGCTACCGCGATACCCGGCAAAGTGCCGGCGGCGCGCGAGTCGTCAGACCGCGGATCTCGGCCTTGATACTTCTTTTCTCATCTGCACGGCCGCCGCGGCGTGATTTTGGGCGGTCTATGGTCTTAGAATGCCGGGCCCCGGATGGGCATAAGGTAGCTGCGTGAGAACGATCATCAAGTTGGGAAGCTTGGCGCTGGTCATCGGACTGGGGGCGTCCGCGTGCCATGTCGGCGGCGGCTATACCGTCGGCGGCGCGGTCACAGGCCTCAGCGGCTCAGGACTTGTGCTGCAGCTGAACGGCAGCAGCAACCTGCGCTTCTCCACAGGCGGCACGTTCACCTTCTCCTCGGGCATCGACCAGGGCGGCGCCTATTCGGTGACGGTGCTGACGCAGCCGAGCGGGCAAACCTGCTCGGTGCACAACGGCTCGGGCACCATCGGGACCGCGGACATCTCGAACGTCATCGTGAGCTGCACTCTGCCGGGCCACTACGCTTACGTGGCAAACGAGGCCTCGAACAGCATCTCCGCTTACGCGATCGATGCCTCGACGGGAGCCTTGGCGGAGATCGCCGGCTCCCCCTTTGCCGCCACCGGCACGGGTCCGATCGCGGCCGCTGTGGATCCCAACGGCGCTTATCTCTACGTCGCGAACAACGCCTCGAACACAGTGTCGGTGTACTCGATCGACTCCGGCACCGGGGCTCTCACCGCCGTCGGAGAGCCCGTTGGCTCAGGGAACGGACCTTTCGCCTTGCTGGTCGAGCCCTCCGATCAATTCCTGTTCGTGATCAACAAAACCGACAATACGGTCTCGGTGTTCGAGACCGGCAGCGGTGGGTCGCTCACCTCCATCAGCGGTTCGCCGTTCTCGGTGGGCAGCGAGCCCACATCGCTCGCCACCGACCCGGGCGGCAACTTTCTCTACGTGACGACCTATGCCCAGAACGCCGTTGCGGTGTTCTCGATCGAGCCGGGCGGCGGCGCGCTCGCAGCGATCGGTGGCTCGCCCTTTGCCGCCGGCAGCGGAGCGTTGTCGGTCACCGTCGATCCGGCCGGAACGTTCGCGTACGCCGCCAACGAGACCGGGCATTCGGTCTCCATGTACTCACTCAATCCCGACACCGGTGCCCTTGCCGCTTTGTCGGGCTCGCCCCTTGCCCTCGGCAGCCAGGCCGAGTCGGTGGCGATCGATCCCGCCGGCAAGTTCCTGCTCGTCTCCACTTCGAGCAACGAGCTCTCGAGCTATGCGATCACGCCGGCGAGCGGCGCGCTCACCGCGGTCTCAACGGTCGGCACCGGCACGTTCCCCCTGAGTGTGGCCGTCAATCCGCAGGGCACGTTCGCCTACGTCGCGAATGAGAATTCAGCCGACATCTCGGTGTATGCGATCAACGCCACCACGGGCGCGCTCGCCCAAGTGGCCGGATCACCCTTTGCGGCGGGCGACCTCCCGCGATCGATCGCCATCGATTGAACCCGGACCGCGAGCAGTGTCGAACGGCTAGACTGCCGGGGTGAACACGTCGTTGCCGGGAATCGCCGCCACGCCGAGCCGTTTCGGTTTGGTTCCGCGGCTCGTGCTGATTGCTGCGGTGGCCTCGGCCGAGATCCTTCTCGGCTCCTACCTCGTGCAGGCCGTTCCGAGCGACGCGCTGCACGGGGCGCCCGAGGCGCTCCGGCTCGTGCAGCACTGGCTGTTTCGCTTCATCATCGCCTATGCGGTGTCGCTCGCGCTGCTTGCGTCCCTTCGCGGTGCGAGCATCGCGGCCCCGCTCGACGCCACGGATCGAATGCGGCCGCGCTGGGCGCTCGTGCACGTCCTGCTGCTCGTGCCTTTCCTTTATCTGTCGGCGACGCTCTATAGCCCGTTTATGCCGTTTGCCGCCCTAGCCGTGGCGTGGCACCTCATCGCGGTTGCCGCGACGCTTGCGTTGTTCGCCGCTTTCGCACCCGCGGCGGTCTGGATCGGCGTGCTGCGCAGGTCCGGCGGATTGCCGATCTTCGCCGTCGTTCCCGCTGCTGCTGCGGTGGCAGCGATCAAACTGAGTCAGATGCTCTGGCTTCCCGCTGCCGAGATCACGTTTCGCCTCGTAAACCTGTTGCTAAAGCCCGTGTTACCGGGACTTGTGAGTGATTCCATCACGCGGGTCCTCGGCACGAGCCGGTTCGCGGTGCAGATCGCGGAGGTGTGCTCGGGGCTCGAGGGCGTGGGGTTGATGCTCGCTTTCTGCACGGCGTGGCTCTGGTTTTTCCGGCGCGACTACCGCTTTCCCCGGGCGCTCGTGGTGATCCCCATCGGTGTGATCGCTGTGTTCTTGCTGAATGCTCTGCGCATCGCCGTACTCGTGCTGATCGGCAATGCCGGCTACGAGCGCGTGGCCGTCGTCGGCTTCCATTCGCAGGCGGGCTGGATCGCGTTCAACCTCGCCGCCTTCGGCATTGCCATTCTCGCGCACACCAATCCGTGGTTGAGCCGCGAGGCGGCCGAGCGGCGGGCACGGCGCGTGCAGACCCAAGGACGCACCGCCGGCAACAATCCGACCGCGGCCTATCTGATGCCGCTGCTCGCGATCCTCGCAGCCGGCATGATCGCGCGGTCGCTTTCCGGCGATTTCGAGCTCTGGTATCCGCTGCGCCTTGGCGCGGCGACCGCCGCCCTGTGGATCTACCGACGCTCGTATGTGGGCGTGAACTTCGGGTTCTCTTGGCGCGGCCCCGTGATGGGCGCGCTGGTGTTTGCCCTCTGGACGGCGAGCGCCGCCTGGCTCGGCACATCCGCGGACGAGCCCGCCGCACTCGCGGCGCTGTCCCCCGGCCTGCGCGGAGCGTGGATCGACTCTCGCTTGATCGCGGCGGTGGTCACTGTGCCTCTGGCCGAAGAGCTGGCGTACCGCGGCTATCTGCTGCGCCGGCTTACCACGGTGCATTTTGAGTCCGCGCCGTACTCGGCGGCCCGCTGGCCCGCGCTCGCCGTGAGCGCCCTCGCCTTTGGCGTCGTTCACGGCCGGTTCTGGATCGCCGGCACCATCGCGGGGCTCGCTTACGGCGCGCTCGCCATGCGTACCAACAAACTGGGAGAATCGATCGCCGCGCACGCCACCACGAATGCGTTGATCGCGGCGGAGGTACTCCTGTTCCGCCATTGGTGGCTGTGGTGAGCGGCCACAAAGGAGCGACATGAGCATCAGCAAGGTGACGGCGGGAGATAAGCTGCCGCATGAGTTCAACGTCATCATCGAGATCCCGATGAATGCCGATCCCATCAAGTACGAGGTCGACGAGGAGTCAGGCGCGCTGTTCGTGGACCGCTTCATGACCACCGCGATGCGCTACCCCGCGAACTATGGCTACGTGCCGAGGACACTCGCCGCGGACGAGGATCCAGTCGATGTGCTGGTGCATACGCCGTTTCCCTTGCATCCGGGAGTGGTGGTCCGCTGCCGCGCGCTCGGCGTGCTGCGCATGGAAGATGAAGCCGGGGGCGACGCCAAAGTGCTCGCGGTGCCCGCGGACGATATTTGCCCGCTATTTTCTTACTGGAAATCGATCGAGGACGTGCCCGAGGCGCGGCTTGCGCAGATTCGACATTTCTTCGAGCACTATAAGGACCTCGAGCCCGGCAAGTGGGTGCGGGTCATCGGTTGGTCGGACTTGGTGGCCGCGCACGAAGAGATCTCGAGCGGTGCGCGTCGCTACGCGACATCGCGGCCGGCCGCGCCCTGAGCGGGGAGGGCGGGACCGGCCGCTGCCGGCTCAGCCACGTTTGGTGGCGCTGAGATAGACCGCCGCGAGTCGTGGGTTGTGCACTTTCGCCACGGCGCTTTCGATGGCGTGCTCGCGGCACACCTGGACCTGATGGCTGACAAGGTGCGGTTCGTAGCTCGGGCAAACCTCGACGGCTGCATTCTCGATGCGAGCATAGAGCTTGCGTGCGCCGTCGTAGGAGTCGAGGGTCGCGGGGTTGTACTTCACCGCAATGCTGGGGGCGTCCAGGTCGGGGGTGGCCGCGCTGGCCATGCCGGCCGCTGCGACCGCGCCGATGCCGCACATCAGCATCGCGAGGGTGATCTTATTGTTCATGGAAATCTCCTTTCGGGGTGGTTTGATCGACGGGTCTATGAGACGCCCTCCCGGTCCCCCGAGTCTGCCGCCGCGGGTCGAGGTCGTCCCGTAAACCCACGGATTCGTCCCGGAACCGCCTCGCCGGCGCCCGCGGCACCCCGCTTTTGCGCTAGTCTGAGCCCCATGAGATGGCCTGCCTGGCACCACTACATGGGCGCTCTGCAGGGGCATTACGCCTCTTCGCTGAGCCGCCGTCAGTTCTTCACCATCGTGGGTCTGTTCTGGGCCTACGTCACGCTGTCGAACGTGCTCTGGGCGTACGGCATGCGCACGGGAATCGCGAAGGTGACGAACCTGCCGCTGTTCTCTCCCTGGGACGCCCGAGTGCTGCAGCACGTCTTTCTCTTGCCGCTGATCTTGGTGTCCTACTGGGCTTCGATGCGCATTCAGTGGCGGCCGCTGCTGGTGGCGCTGCCGCTCCAGATCATCCTGGCGCTGTCGTTCGCAGCCCTCGCCTACCCGGCCCTGATCCTCGGGGAATACAGCGTCGCCGACCACGCGTGGCATGCGCAGCTGGCGGACCATGGAAACAATCCGTTCTCGGACCCGATGGTGATGTCGCTCTGGCTCGCGAGCTTCGTGAGCTTCCTGCCGACCTATGGCTTCGGGCTCACGCTCGTCACCGGTCTTGCCCTGTATTCGCAATTTCGCAAGTCCGAGGTGTCGCGCGCGGCCCTCGAGCGCGAGTGGAGCGCTGCGCGCCTGGCGGCGCTGCGCATGCAGCTCTCGCCGCACACGCTGTTCAACTTGTTGCACACCATCCGCGGCCTCATCGAATGGGATCCGAAGGGCGCGCAGTCCATGGTGGTGCAGCTCGCGGACCTGCTGCGCCGCCTGTTGAATGCCGGAGAGCGCGATTTCTCGCGCCTCGCCGAGGAACTGCAATTCGTGCGGCTGTACCTGGAGCTGCAGCAGAAGCGATTCTCGGACCGCTTGAGCGTGATCCTGCCGCCGCCGCAGGACATCGTCGATGCGTGGGTGCCCAGCTTGATCCTGCAGCCATTGGTCGAGAATGCTGTGGTGCACGGCCTCGCGGGCCACCAGGGACCGGTGACCATTCGTCTCACCGTGGACCGCCTCGGCGACTCGCTTGTCCTGCGTGTCACCAACACCATCGCGCCGGGCAAGCTTGCGGGTCCTCCGGGCATCGGCGTGAGTAACGTGCGCGAGCGCCTGGCCGTGCAGTTCGAGGGCCGCGCCAGTCTCGTCACCGGACCCGCCGAGCGCGAATGGGTGAGCGAGATCACGCTACCGGAGATTCATGTCTCGCCCGAGCGCCGCGCTGCGCGGCCGGCTGCGGCGCTGCTGCCGGCTTGAGTCGCATGCTGAACGTCATCATCGTGGACGACGAGCTGGCCGGCCGGCGCACGCTGCGGGAATTCTGCGCAGCCGAGAGCGACCTCAACGTCGTCGGCGAATTCGGCGACGGCAGCGCGGCACTTGCCGCCATTCGTGAGCTGCGCCCGCAGCTCCTGTTTCTCGACATTCAAATGGACCCGCTGAACGGCATCGATCTGGCGCGCGCGCTCGCGCCCCAGGAGCTCCCCTCGCTGGTGTTCGTCACGGCCTACGACGCTTACGCGCTCGAGGCTTTCGAGGTCTGTGCCGTGGACTATCTCCTGAAGCCCTTCGACCAGGAACGCTTCCGCAAGACCCTGGCGCGCGTGCGGCCGCGGCACGCACAGAGCGATGCCGAGGAGCGCCAGGCATTGCTCGCGGGCCTGCTCGCGCAGCTCGAGCGCGGGGCACGACCGAAACCTGAGGAACGGGGCCGCCTGCTCGCCGAGTTCAACGGCAAGCTCCACGTCATCGATGTGGCGCAGGTCGAGATGATCGAGGCGGACCGAAATTACGTCAGCATCCGGGTGTGCAGGGAAACCTACCATGCTCGCAGCACGCTGAGCGAAGCCGAGCAGGCGCTGCGCTCGCAACCTATGCTGCGCATCAGCCGCTCCTGCCTGGTCAACATGAATTACCTGCGCGAGGTGAACCGCACCCTGCGCGGGGACTTCATTCTGGTGCTTGCAGGCGGGGCCACCGTCACCAGCAGCGAGGGCTACCGCGCCAAGGTGCGGGACTACCTCGGCACCATGCGTCTTACTCCCTCGTGAGGCCGCCCCGCTAGCTAGAGCAGCTCCTCGGGCGCGAACGGCGCGAGCAGCTTGATGCTGAGGCGCTGTATCTCGGTCGTTTCGGGCTCGTTGTGCCAGACTTTCTCCTCGCTCCCCTCCCCGCTCGACCAGACGATGTGCCCCGCGGCGTCGAGCGACAGCCGGTAGCTGCCGTCGGCGCTGATGTCGTCGATGAGGCTCGTCACCTGGCGCGCAATTTCCTGGCTGCGTATCACCAGTCCGAGTTCGGAGTTGAAGTGCTTCGAGCGCTCGTCCATGTTGAGCGAGCCGATGAACACGGTGCGCCGATCGATGACCAGCGCCTTCGCATGCAGGCTCGCATTCGCGCTGCGAAAGGGGTGAAAGCGGGCGCGTTTCTGCCCGAGGCGCGGGCGCACCTCGGAGAGCTCGACGCCCATTTTCAACAGCGCCACGCGATAGCGTGCGTAGCCGTTATGCACGAGCGGGGCGTCGGTGGAAGCGAGCGAATTGGTGATGATGCGGATATGTACCCCGCGCCCGATGAGCTCGCGCATCAACGCGACGCCCTCTTTGCCGGGCACGAAATAGGGTGAGATCACGAGGATCTCCTGTTGCGCGGAGCGCATGAGGTCCGCGATGTTGTTCGCGATGGTCTCCTCCTGGTCGGGGGATATATCGCTCGCGATCTTGGCCGGGCGGTCCGCGAGTACGGTAGCCGGCGCCCAGACGAGCTTGAGCAGGTGCGCATCGAGCTCGTGCCGCAGCCAGTCGGCGTCCTCCTCGGCGACGCCCTGCGCTTGGGAAATCTCCGGCGCGGCGGGCACCGGGACCTGCGGCGACTCGGGCGGCGCGGCCGGTGCCGGTTCGGCGAGCGAGGCGATCGGATAGGCGTACTTGCTGTTCCAGAAGGCATCGAACGAGGCGGACAGTTGCGGCACGATGGGTCCGGCGCCGACCAGGTCGAGGTCGATGAAATTACTGTGCTTGTCGAGCGTGAAGTACTCGTCGCCGATGTTGCGGCCGCCGGTGATGGCAAGAGCGTTGTCGGCCACGAACAGCTTGTTGTGCATGCGATGATTGATGCGCGGAATATCCGATATCGAAGTGAGAATGCGGCTCCAGATGGCCGAGCGGCCGCCGGGGAATGGGTTGAACACGCGCACCTCGACGTTCGGGTGCTGCCCGAGATGCATGAAGCGACGATCCTCGCCCGAAGTGTTCAGATCGTCCACCAGCAGGCGCACGCGCACGCCGCGATCCGCGGCGTCGCGGACGTGCTGCAGCAAGGCGCGCGCCGACTCGTCCTGCCGAATGATGTAGTACTGGATGTCGAGCGTGCGCTCGGCATGATCGGCGAGGGCGACCAGGCTGTCGAGGGCCGCATCGCCCGAGGACAGCAAACGGATCCCGGAGAGGTTGCGTCCCTTGCCTTCCTCACTCGCGGCGACGATGCGGCCGAGCGTGGTGTCCTGCGGATCGCCGAGGGCTGCGCTCGAAGGCTTCCTGACGTGCTGCGGCAGGCTCGCGCAGCCCGCAAGGATCGAGAGCGCGAGAGCTAGCCATGTTTTGCGCATGACTCGATGATATCAGGCAGAATTCGCGCCCATGCATGCACGGCGTCCCATTCGCAGCTTCGTGTTACGCGCCGGCCGGGTCACGGCGGCGCAGGAGCGCGCGCTCACCGAGCTCTGGCCGTCCTTCGGCGTGGATTTCGACGGCCGGCCGCTCGACCTCGACGTGCTTTTCGGGCGTCGCGCACCGCGCTGTCTGGAGATCGGCTTCGGTGCAGGGGAGGTGATCGGCGCTCTCGCGAAGGTCCACCCCGAGATCGATCATGTCGGGATCGAGGTGCATCGGGCGGGCGTGGGCCGGCTGTTGCTGTATGCGCAGGAGGAAGCGCTGACGAATCTGCGCATCATCTGTCATGACGCCGTCGACGTGCTTGCCCGATCGATCGCGGATGATTCGTTCGACTCGATCCTGATCTTCTTTCCCGATCCCTGGCACAAGAAGCGCCACCACAAACGCCGCCTCATCGACACTGCGTTCGTCGAGACGCTCGCCGCGAAGCTGAAAACCGGCGGGGTGCTGCGCTTGGCGACCGATTGGCAAGCCTACGCCGAGCAGATGTTGAGCGTGGGCAATGCCTGCGACCGGCTGGAATCGTTGAGCGCGGATCGCACGTATGTCGAGCGCCCGGAGTTTCGCGAGGCGACGCGTTTCGAGCGGCGCGGCGCGCGCTTGGGCCACGGTGTGTGGGATTTGGCCTACCTCAAAGCCAAGTAGATTTGGGGCTTCGCCCGCTTCCACGATTGAAACAATTTTGCTGTAAGAATCCGCCACGGCCCATGTTGCTTCGCGCAAAAATTTTTCGTTGCGCACGGCGCCCATTGAGAGTTGAATTGATGTCGAGGACCGCCTGGGATTTCGTGAGAAGGAGACGGCGATGAACGTAGTCAAGCCGATCGTCGGTCAATGGTATCGAGGTGCGACCAACGAGCTTTTCGAGGTCGTCGCCATTGACGACCAAGATGAGACCATCGAAGTCCAATACTTCGACGGCACCGTCACCGAGATCGAGTTCGACTCCTGGAACGAGCAGCTGCTCGATGAGCTCATCGACGCCGCGGATGCGCCCGAGGACTGGTCGGGTGCCGTTGACGTGGAAGCGGAAGATCTGGACCGTGACTTCGAAGACAATGCGCGGGCCACCTGGTCGAGCTCGCACGACCGCTCACTCCGCCGCTGAATATCGGCCCGCGCGTCCCACAACCTTTGCAGAGACCTGCTCGCCGCGCTGAGACCTAAGCGCTGCTGCGCACGGCCTCGCGGGCGCTGCGCTCGTTCAGGGGCCGACGCATGATCAAGAGAAGGATCAGCCCGGGCGTCGCCGCGAGGCAAGTGATGACGAAGAAGCGCGCCCATCCGACGATGGGAACCAGCGCGCCCGCCGCGGCCCCCGAGAGATTCCGCGGCAAGGTGGCAAGCGCCGACAGCAACGCATACTGAGTGGCGCTGAAGTCGGCGGAGCACAGCGACATCAAGAAGGCCACGAACGCCGCCTGGCCCATGCCCCCGATCATGGTATCGAGCGAAGTGGCGAGCACGAGCAACCACACTTTCTTGCCCACGATCGCGAGCCACATGTAGAGCAAGTTGGTGAGCGCCTGGCCGATGCCGAAGATCAGGAGCGAGCGAAACGTGCCCCAGCGCAAATACATCCAGCCGCCGAAGGTCACGCCGATCATGGTCGAGACGGTCATGTTGAGCTTGCCGGCGATGCCGAGCTCATCCAGGGAGAATCCCATGCCGCGCAGCATGAAAGTGCTGTAGAGGCTCAAGGCGAGCGCATCGCCGACTTTGTAGAGCAGCACCAGCAGCAGGAATCCCCACATCATTTTCTCGCCGAGCAGCTCCCGCAGGGGATGCCACACCGCATCGGCCAAAGTGCGCGGCGGGTGGCCTGCCACTTTCGGCTCCGGTGCCCAGAATGTCGCGAACAGGGTGACAGTCATGAGACCGGCCACGAACAGAAACGCGAGACGCCAGCCCAAGTGGCCGGCGATGACCACGAGCACGGTGCCCGCAAGCATCGCGGCGGTCCGATAGCCGAACGCGCTCGCCGCGGCGGCCAACGCGCGTTCGCTCGGGGGGATCGTGTCGACACGGTAGGCGTCGATCACGATGTCCTGCGAGGCGGAGAGAAAGGCCACCGTGAGCGCAACGCCCGCCAGCAGGTAGAGCTCTTTCGTCGGGGAGCAAAATCCCATGGTGCCGATGCAAATCGCCAGGCACACCTGAAAGACCACAATCCAGCCGCGCCGCCGGCCGAGCATCGGCGGCAGGTATCGATCGAGGAACGGGGCCCACAGGAACTTGACGTTGTAGGGCAGCGCGACCAGCGACAGGAACCCGATGGTCTTGATGGCGAGGCCGGAGTCCGCCAGCCAAGCCTGCAGGCTGAAATTAGTCAGGTTGAAGGGCAGACCCGAGGCAAAGCTGAGGAACAGAACGGCAGCCATCCGCTTGTCGCTGAGCGCCTGCAGCAGGGTGGGCTTCGCGGGGTCCGCCAACGATGCAGAGCTCAAGGAAACAGGGCGCGGGCGCGTGTAAAGGGCATCGCGCGGGATCATAGCAGGCGGGACACGGGCGCTGCGGATCGGGTTCACGCTTGCGGCGCGGCGTATCCCTTGCGAGACTGCGCCCGCATGACCTTGCCTTATCAGACCGAGTTCATCGACTTGTGCATGCGGACGGGCGTGCTGAAGTTCGGGACGTTCACGCTCAAGTCCGGGCGTGAGAGCCCGTATTTCTTCAATGCGGGTCTGTTCAGTGCGGGCGCTGCGATCGCTGCGGTGGGTCGCGCCTACGGCGATGCCATCGTCGCCTCCGACATCACCTTCGACATGCTTTTCGGTCCGGCCTACAAGGGCATCCCGCTGGTGACCGCGGCGGCGGCCTCGCTCGCCGAGCGCCACGGCATCAATGTGCCCTTTGCCTTTAACCGAAAGGAATCGAAAGACCATGGCGAAGGCGGCTCCATCGTCGGCGGAGCGCTGTCGGGCCGCGTGCTCATCGTGGACGATGTGATCACCGCCGGAACGGCTATCCGCGAGTCCGTCGAGATCATTCGCGCGGCGGGAGCCCATCTGGCCGGAGTGCTGCTCGCCCTGGACCGCCAGGAGCGAGGCTCCACGAGCCCGCTGTCGGCGGTCGAGGAGGTGCGCGAGCAATTCGGGATCCCGGTTCTTGCCGTGATCAGCCTGACCGACCTGATGCAGCATATGAGCGCCCAGGGCCGCTTCGCCGAGCTCGCCGCGATGCAGAGCTATCGGGAGCGCTATGGGCTCACAGTTTGAGGAATACACCCTGGAAAACCCGCGGCCCGGGGCTCAAAATGGCGCGCCTTACCGGGGGGTGTCCCTATGTATCGTAGCCGCCTTTTGTCCACTTCGGTCCTGATCGCCGCCGCGCTGCTTGCAGCCGGCGCCTGGGGTGCCAGCAGCTCGACCCACAAGGTCTACAAATGGGTGGATGATCAGGGGGTCACGCACTACGGGGACCAGATCCCCCCGGAATATGCCGCCCAGGCCCACGGGGTCATCAATAATCAGGGCATCGAGGTCGAGCACACCGATGCGCAAAAGACGGCCGAGCAGCTCGCCGCCGAGGATCAGAAACGGCTCGATGCGGAGCAGAGCGCCCACCGCGACCGCAATCTCTTGACCACCTATAGTTCAGTGCAGGAAATCGAGCATTTGCGCGACCAGCGCTTGAGCCTTTTGACAGACCAGATCAAGCTCAAAGAACAATTTCTGGAGACGCTCAACGTAAAAATGAACAAGCTCAAGGTCACGAGTTCGCGCTACAAGCCCTACAGCAGCGATCCGAAGGCGCCGCCCATGACCGATCAGCTCACCGAGGACCTGGTGCGTGTCGGCAGCGATATCCACACTCAGGAAGAGAACCTGCGGCAGAAGCGCACGGAACAGGCGAACATGAATCAGGAATTCGAGGGCGACATCGCCCGCTTCAAAGAGCTCAAAGGCATCCATTGACGCCCAAGACCCGAATCCTGTTGGGGGTGACCGGCGGCATTGCGGCTTACAAGAGTCCTGATCTGGTGCGCCGGCTGATCGAGCGCGGCGCCGAGGTGCAGGTCGTCATGACCCCGGCCGCGCAAAAGTTCGTGACACCGATGACCTTCCAGGCGGTCTCGGGCCGTCCCGTGCGCACCGATCTATGGGATGAAAGCGCGGAGGCCGCCATGGGCCACATCGAGCTCGCCCGCTGGGCGCAGCTCGTGCTCATCGCGCCGGCGAGCGCGGATCTGATCGCACGTCTCGCCGGCGGACGCGCCGACGATCTGCTGACGACCCTGTGCCTCGCCACCGAGGCGCCCATCGTGATCGCTCCCGCCATGAATCGAGTCATGTGGGCGAACAAGGCGACGCAAGCCAACGTCGCCGCGCTGGTCGCGCGCGGCGTGCGCTTTCTCGGGCCTGCGTCGGGCAATCAGGCATGCGGTGAAATCGGCGCCGGTCGCATGTGGGAACCCAACTTGCTCGCAGCCAGTCTGCTCGAGCCGCCGGTCAATGCGGGCCTCCTGGCCGGAGTCAATCTGCTGATCACAGCGGGACCGACACGCGAGCGTATCGACCCGGTGCGCTACCTCACCAACCGCAGCTCCGGAAAAATGGGATTTGCCATCGCCGCGGCCGCGCGCGAGGCCGGCGCGCACGTGACGCTCGTGACTGGTCCGGTGCAGCTGCCGACCCCGGCGGGGGTGACGCGCATCAACGTCGAGAGCGCGCGCGAGATGTACGCCGCCGTCCATCGCCACATCGCGGATGCGGATGTGTTGATTGCCGCCGCGGCGGTCGCCGACTATCAGCCCGTGAAAGTCGCCAAGCAGAAAATCAAGAAAGACGGCGGCGCGATCAAGCTCGATCTCGAGCCCGCGCCCGATATCGTCAAGTCGGTGGCGGACATGGCGAAGCGGCCGCTGGTGGTGGGCTTTGCCGCGGAGACGAATGACGTGGAGCAAAACGCGCGCGCCAAGCTCAAGCGCAAGAACCTCGACATGATCGCGGCCAACCAGGTGGGCGAAGGGCTTGCCTTCGATTGCGAGGACAATGCCCTCACGGTGCTCTGGCCGGGCGGCAAGATCGAGATCGCGCGCGCGCCGAAACTACAGGTGGCCCGTGAGCTCATCGCGTTGATCGCGAAGCGCCTGCCGCCCCCGAGCGGCGCGCCGCGTCGCGGCGCGCGCAAGCGGCGCCTGGCGGCCGCGACGCCGCGAGACAGGATGCGCACCCGGCGAACCCGCCGCTGATGGAGCGGCGCGTCAAGCTCAAGATTCTCGATCCGCGCATCGGCCGCGAGTTTCCCTTGCCGCATCATGCGACGGCCGGCTCCGCGGGCATGGATCTGCGCGCCTGCCTCGCGGCACCGCTCGTGCTCCAACCGGGCGCTGCCGAGCTCATACCCACCGGCATCTCCATTTATGTCGAGGATCCGAATCTCGCCGCCCTCCTGCTGCCGCGCTCGGGGCTCGGTCACAAGAGCGGCATCGTGCTCGGCAATCTCGTCGGCCTGATCGATTCCGATTACCAAGGCGCGTTGATGGTGTCGTGCTGGAACCGCGGCGGCGCCTCTTTCACCATCAATCCGGGCGATCGGATCGCACAGATGGTCATCGTGCCGGTGGTGCACGTCGAATTCGAGGTCGTCGAGGAATTCACGAGCACCGTGCGCGGCGCGGGCGGTTTCGGCAGCTCGGGTCACGGCTGAGAGTCAATCTCCGCGCTCGCGAAGGAAATGAGTGTGGCGCGGCCCCATTCCCACGCCCATGCTCGTGCACATGGGCATCCGGGACTGGCCGATCAACGAACGGCCGCGCGAAAAGCTGCTCGAGCGAGGCGCGGCGGCGCTTTCGGATGCCGAAATTCTCGCCATCCTGCTCGGCAGCGGACGCAAAGGGCGTTCCGCGCTCGATGTCGCGCGCGATGTCCTGCAGAGCTTCGGCTCGCTGCGCCAGTTGGTCGGTGCGGATTGCAAGCGATTCTGCGCGTGCGCCGGCCTCGGACTCGCGCGTTATGCGCAGGTGCAGGCCGCCGCCGAGCTGTCGCGACGGCAACTATCAGAATCGATGCGCGCGGGGCCATTGCTCGCAAGCCCCAAAGCGACCCGCGATTTCTTGACGGCGCGTCTGCGTGATCTGGAGCACGAGGTGTTCTGCTGTTTGTACCTCGACAAGCGCCATCGCCTCATTCAGTTCGAGGAATTGTTCCGCGGCACGATCGACGGAGCGAGCGTTCATCCCCGCGAGATCGTAAAACTCGCACTGCAGAAGAACGCGGCCGCGGTGATCGTGGCCCACAATCACCCGTCGGGAGTGGCGGAGCCGAGTCAGGCGGACGAGCTCATCACGCAGCGAGTGAAGGAGGCGCTCGCAATCGTGGACATCCGGCTTCTGGATCACATCATCGTTGGCGACGGAGTCGCGGTGTCGCTCGCGGAACGTGGGATTGTCTGACTGCCGGCGGCGGGCTCGGCCGCGAGAATCGCCAAGCCGAAGCCTATAAAATTCAATCGGTTAACATGCCTGGTGGCCCGGCCGGTTGCCTCTCCCGGCGGCCCCTGGTATAAAGCGCGGCTGCTTTTTCTTTCCAGCATCCAGGTGTGTGATCATGTCGCGAGTCTGCCAAGTTACGGGCAAGGGCCCCAAAACCGGTAATACGGTCTCCCACGCGAATAACCGCAAGCGCCGGCGCTTCCTGCCGAACTTGCACACACAGCGGTTCTGGCTGGAGACGGAAAGGCGTTTCGTCAGTTTGCGAGTATCCACCCGCGGCCTGCGCACCATCGAGAAGCGCGGCATCGAGGTGGTCGTGGCCGATCTTCGTGCCAAGGGCATGAAGGTCTAAAGGAGCATCCCCATGCGCGACAAGATCAAGCTGGTCTCCTCGGCGGGCACCGGACATTACTACACCACCACCAAGAACAAGCGTCTGCATCCTGACAAGATGGAGACCAAGAAATTCGATCCCGTCGTGCGCAAGCACGTCGCGTACAAAGAATCGAAGATCAAGTAGCTCCTGCCCGAGCTGCCTGAAGTAGAAACCACGCGGCGGGGCGTTGCTCCCGCCCTCGTCGGCAAACGCGTCGCGGCCTTGCATGTGCGCGACCGACGCTTGCGCTGGCCCATCGACGCGAAGATCGAAAGTGCGATTCGGGGCCGGCTCGTGCGCCGGGTCGATCGCCGGGCAAAATATCTGCTGATCACGTCCGATGCGGGGACACTGATCGTGCACCTCGGCATGTCAGGGAGCTTGCGGATCGTCTCGTCCGATGTGCCGCCGCGCCCGCACGATCATTGGGATCTGGTGACCGACTCGGGAAAGGTTCTGCGCTTTCACGATCCGCGCCGCTTCGGGAGCCTTCACTGGACGCCAGGCGACCCGCTCGAGCATCCGCTCTTGGCGAAGCTCGGTCCCGAGCCGCTGTCCGGCGACTTCGACGGCGAATATCTGTATCGCGCAACACGCAAACGCACCGTCGCCATCAAGCATCTCATCATGAACTCCCACGTGGTGGTGGGGGTCGGAAACATTTATGCCAACGAGGCGTTGTTCCGTGCGGGCATCTCGCCGCGTCGCGCGGCGGGCCGGCTGACACGCGCCCAGGCGGAGGCGCTCGTCGGTGCGATCAAGAGCGTCCTCAAGGAGGCCATCGAGATCGGCGGGACCACCTTGCGCGACTACGTCAGCGCGTCGGGCACACCCGGATATTTCAAGCAGAAGCTCTTCGTGTACGAGCGGGCAAAGCAGCCATGCCGCGTGTGCAAGACGCCCATCAAGCAGGTCGCGCAAGGCCAGCGCTCCACGTATTGGTGCGCGACCTGCCAGCGGTGAGGAGCCCGGAGCTTCGGCTCTGGATCTAGTAGACCAGCCCCGCGCCCGCACCCCTCGGATCGGAGGCCGCTTCGACCTTGCCGCTCGCGAAATCCCAGGTGATCACCTCCATGTTGCCCCACCGGCGGCTGCCCTCCTCGAGCTTGTGGCCCATGGCCTGAAGGCGCGCGATCTCGCTCTCCGTGAACGCTCCTTTCTCGTACTCGACCACGTCCGGAAGGTACTGATGGTGATAGCGCGGGTCCGCCACGACCTGCTCGGCGCTCATACCGTCGAGGTAATTGAGCGTGCCTAGAATCACCATGCTGATGATGTAGCTGCCGCCGGGCGAGCCGATGATCATGAGGCCGCGGGGCGTCTCGATGAAGCTTGGGGTCATGCTGGAGAGTGGACGCTTGTTGGGTGCAATGGCGTTCTCGGCATTGCCCACCAGGCCGAAGGCGTTCGGTGTTCCCGGCTTGATGGAGAAATCGTCCATTTCGTCGTTAAGAATCACGCCGGTCTTCGCGACCATGTCGCCTGAACCGAAGAACAAATTGATGGTGATGGTGGCCGCCACGCGATTGCCCTGTGCGTCGAGCACGGAAAAATGCGTGGTGTCCTGGCCGACGGGCCCCGTCTCGATGCCGGGCAAAAAGTCGCTCGGCATGGCCTTATCCGGGCGAATGCTGCTACGTTGGCCGGCGGCATAGTCCTCGCTCGTAAGCTGGGGAATCGGCATGGTGACGAAATCGGGATCGCCGAGATAGACCGCGCGATCGCGGTACGCACGCTGCATCGCCTCGACCACCAGATGCTTGCGGGTCGCCGAATCGACGGCTTTGAGATCGTATCCCGACAGGATATCGAGCGCGTCGAGCAAGGCCACTCCGCCCGACGAGGGCGGCGATGCGGACACGATTCGGGCGCCGTGATACTCGCCGATCAGCGGCTTGCGCTCGACCACCCGATAGGCCGCCAGGTCTTGCAGCGTCCATATTCCGCCGCCGGCGCGCACACCGTCCACGAGGTCTCGCGCGACGCGTCCCGTATAGAACCCTGCGGCTCCTTGCTGAGCGATGGCCTCGATGGTCGCAGCGAGATCGGGCTGCTTGATCAGAGCTCCGAGCGGTGGCACCTCACCGCTTGCCGTCAAGAACACGCGGGCCGCATCGGGCGAGTGCTGCAAGCCCGAGCGCTTGTACTCGATCGCGCTGCGCAGCTTGTCGTAGAGCGGGAAGCCTTCGCGCGCCAGGCGAATCGCGGGGGCAAGGCTCACCGTCAAGGGCAATTTGCCGTAGTGACGCGCAAGATACTCGAAAGCCGCGGGCTCGCCGGGAATCGCCGCGGCCAAAGGGCCGGTGGTGGAGGCGTGCTCGATGGGATTTCCCTGGCGGTCGAGATACATGTCGCGGCTGGCGGCGCCGGGCGCCTTCTCGCGGGCGTCGACCATGGTGTCGAGGCCATCCGCTGAGCGGTGCAGGAGAAAGAAGCCGCCTCCGCCGATGCCGGAGCTGGTGGGCTCGACCACCGCGAGCGCGGCGGCGACGGCGATGGCGGCATCGAATGCATTACCGCCGCGCGCGAGCATCTGCTGACCTGCGGCGCTCGCGAGCGGATGGGCGCTCGCGACAGCACCCTTGTGTGGGACGGCCGATGCCTCGGCGGCGCGCGGCCGCGGCATCATCGGACGGGAATGCGCCGGGACGGGGGGTGCTTGGTCCGCGTAAACCGGCGCGCCGCCGATCGACAGGGTGACCCAGAGGGCGGCGAAGAAAGTCCGCGTCGCGGGCCGACCCGCTGCGGTTTGCGCGCTTGCAGTCCTCAAGCTTGACGGTGCCGTTTCAGCTCGACTTCCACCAGGGGATGGACGAACTCGGACACATTGCCCCCGAGCACGGCGATTTCGCGCACCAGCGTCGAGGAGATAAAGGTGTATTGCTCTTGCGGCGTCATGAAGACCGACTCGATTTCCGGGGAAAGATGGCGGCTCATGTTAGCCAATTGAAACTCGAATTCGAAGTCAGACACCGCCCGCAGGCCGCGCACGATCACGGACAGGCCGTTCTGACGCGCGAAGTCGACCGTCAGACCCACGTAGCCCTTCACCTCGACGTTGTGCACGTCGGCAAGCACGCGGCGCGCCATGTCGACCCGCTGTTCCAGGGTGAACATGGGCGCCTTGTTGGGATTTGCGGCGATGGCGACCACCACCTTGTCGAAAATGCTCGCGGCACGGCGCACGAGATCGTGGTGACCGTTGGTGATGGGATCGAAGGTCCCCGGATATACAGCAGTTCTTTTATTCATTGTCCCGAGCGCTGCCTGACGCGCGCCAAATGATACCCCACCTCGCCCGCCGACTTCGATTTAACCAAATCCCATCCGGCGGGCAGGAGCGGTGCGCCGGACTGGCGTTCGGATTCGAGGTACACCCATCCGCCGGGCTTGATCCAGCCGCCGGCCTCGATGAGCGCGACCGGCTCGGCAAGGGCGTTCTGTGCGAAGGGTGGATCGAGAAAAATCACATCGAAAGGCACCCCCGGCTGCCCGAGATAGCGCGCCGCGGTCGTTTGCAGCACCCGGGCGCGCGCCGTGCCCTCCAAGCGCTCGAGCTCCTCCCGGAGCGATTGCACCACCGGAGTCACTTCATCGACGAACACCACCTCGCGGGCGCCCCGCGACAAGGCTTCGAATCCGAGCGCGCCCGAACCGGCGAACAGGTCCAGGCAACGGGCGCCGCCAAGGGAAAATTGCAGCCAGTTGAACAAGGTTTCGCGGACCCGATCGGGCGTCGGCCGCAGCCCCGGCGAGTCGGGAAAATGCACGCGCCGGCCGCGCCATCCCCCGCCGATGATACGCAAGGAGTTGCGTCTGCCTGGCAAGGGCTTCTGGGACTTCGGGGCGGTCACGGCACCTATGATATCCCACGCCGCGCCGAGCCCGCCCGCAACCCGTCGCGCCGGGATCGTCTGCTAAGCTTTGCATTATGACGAACGAAGCCGACAAGCCCGGCGTGCGCGGCTTCTTCCAGCGATTGCGCGCCAAGATCAACGTGGGACCGGCGTGGCTCACCACCGACATCAAGGAGCTCCTCCCGGGCCGCAAGATCGATGCCGAGATCCTCGATGAGCTCGAGACGCGGCTCATCACCGCGGATGTGGGCACCGAAGCGACCCGGCGGATCCTCGATGATCTGCGCCGGCAGGTTGCGCGCAAGGAGCTCGGGGATGTGGATGCCCTCCTCGCCGCGCTGCGCAAGGCCATGGTGGACATCCTCGCACCGGTCGAACGTCCGCTCCGCGTCGACCCCGCCATCAAGCCCTACGTCATTCTGGTGGTGGGGATCAACGGCGCGGGCAAGACCACCACCATCGGCAAACTGGCCCACCGGCTGCTCGCCGAGGGCCGCAGCGTCATGCTCGCGGCGGGCGACACTTTCCGGGCCGCAGCGCGCGAGCAGCTGACGATCTGGGCCGAGCGCAACGGCGTGCCCATCATCGCCCAGCAATCGGGGGCTGAGCCCGCAGCGGTGATATTCGACGCCTTGCAGGCGGCGCGGGCGCGGAACATCGACGTGCTGATCGCGGATACGGCCGGGCGGCTCCACACGCAGACGCATCTGATGGACGAGCTGAAGAAGGTGAAGCGCGTGCTCGCGCGCCTGGATCCGGGCGCACCGCACGAAGTGCTGCTGATCCTCGACGGCACCATCGGCCAGAATGCGGTGGCGCAGGCGGCGGAGTTCCACAAGGGACTCGGGGTCACGGGGCTCGTGGTCACAAAGCTCGACGGCACCGCCAAGGGCGGGGTGGTACTCGCCATCGCGCAACGGCTGGGGATTCCTATCCGCTTCGTCGGCGTGGGCGAGGACACCGAGGATTTCGGCGTTTTCAACGCGTCCGAGTTCGTCTCCGCGCTCCTCAAGACCCCGGACGAAGCCGCGTCATGATCCATTTCGACCAGGTGTACAAGCGCTACCCGACCGGCCGCGAGGCGCTCGCGGGCGTGTCGTTTCGCATCGAGCCCGGCGAGCTCGTGTTTCTCACCGGCCATTCCGGCGCGGGCAAGAGCAGCATCCTGAAGCTGATCGCGCTCATCGAGCGCCCGACGCGCGGCCAGGTGTTCATCAATCACCAGAACACCGCGGCCATCAAGGCGCGCAGCACGCCGCAATTCCGCAGAAGCTTGGGCGTCGTGTTCCAGGACCACAAGCTGCTCCTCGATCGACCGGTCGCGGACAACGTCGCCTTGCCGCTCATCGTCGCGGGCGTGCCCAGGCGTGAGATCGACAAGCGCATGCGTGCGGCGCTCGACCAGGTCGGACTTCTCGGCAAGGAGCGCAACCGCCCGCTGGAGCTCTCGACCGGTGAGCAGCAACGCGTCGGCATCGCGCGTGCCATCATCGGCAAGCCGCCGCTGCTCATCGCCGACGAGCCCACCGGCAATCTCGATCCGGACCTCGCGCTCGAGATCATGCAGCTCTTCAAGCGCTTCAACGACGTCGGTGTGACGGTGGTCATCGCCAGTCACGACGTGCACCTCATCGATCGGCTGGGCGCCCGCCGCATCGTGCTCGAGGATGGACGCGTGGTCGGGAGTGATTCACCGCATCCGGGAGCAGCGCCGTACGTGGCGGCGGGCTGATGCCGACCGCGCTCAACACCTGGCTCGCCCGCCATGCCCAGACTTTGATGGGCTCGCTCGGACGCATCGTTCAACACCCGGTCGCCACCGCGATGACCATGGCGGTCATCGCACTCGCACTCGCGCTGCCGCTCTTCTTCAACGTGCTCCTCGAGAACACGCGCGCCGCGACGGCCGATTGGAATCAGGCATTCGAGCTCTCGGTTTATCTCGCCAAGAAGGCCGGAACCGAGCGCGCCGAGGCGCTCGCCAAGCAGCTCCGCGCGCGGCCCGACGTCGCGCGGGTGCGCGTGATCACCGCCGAGCAGGCACTGGTCGAGTTTCGCGAATCCTCGGGCTTTGGCAAAGCGCTCGATCTGCTCGACACCAACCCCCTGCCGAATGCGCTGGTGGTGACGCCTGCGCTCGCCGCGAGCACGGCGGAGGGCACTCAAGCGCTCAAGATACACATCGCATCGCTCGCAGACGTCGATACGGTCGAGCTCGATACCGAGTGGGTGCAGCGGCTGAACGCGCTCTTGGACGTCGTGCGCCGAGTGATCTGGCTGACCGGGGCGCTGCTCGCGCTCTCCGTCGTGCTGGTGGTGGGCAACACCATTCGCCTCGACATCCTGAACCGCCGGGCGGAAATCGAGGTCATGAAGCTGGTCGGCGCCACCGATAGCTTCGCGCGGCGCCCTTTTCTCTACAGCGGCATTTGGTATGGCCTCGGCGGCGGGATCGGCGCGGTGATGGTAGTGGCCGTGGCCACCGCGCTGCTTGCAAAGCCGATTCAACGGCTCATCGGCCTGTATGGTAGCCAGTTCCAACTCAGGGGCTTGAGATTCGGGACTGCCGCACTCATCTTGGGGTTATCGATGACCCTGGGATGGGTAGGCTCCTGGATTGCTGCGACGCGACACATACGCGCGGTAGAGCCCTAAGTCCTTATTGGGCCTGGGTTTTATGCCTCAGAACTTTACCGTAATACTGCACTCTAATGCTTAGCACTCTCAGTTTGGGAGTGCTACACGAGGAGTGATACCATTGAGTCGAGAAATGATTGGAGGCCGCATGAGTTCTGCCCTGATCGCTAAGCAAACCGGGTTGGTGTTCGCAGGTCCCGTCGGGAGCCTGGACGCCTATATTGATCGCGTCTCGCAAATCGCCGTGCTTTCCAAGGAGAGCGAAGTGGCGCTGGCGACGCGGTTTCGCTCGGAAGGTGACCTGGAGGCTGCACGAGAGCTGGTGCTTTCGCACCTGCGCTTTGTCGTGCACATCGCCCGTGGTTATCTCGGCTATGGCTTGCCGATGGGCGATTTGGTCCAAGAAGGCAATGTCGGCCTGATGAAAGCGGTAAAGCGGTTCGATCCGGGCGTGGGCGTGCGGCTGGTGTCGTTCGCCGTTCATTGGATCCGCGCCGAGATCCACGAGTACGTGCTGCGCAACTGGCGGCTCGTCAAAGTCGCTACCACCAAGTCCCAGCGCAAGCTGTTCTTCAACCTGCGCCGCATGAAGAAGAATCTGGCCTGGCTCTCGGAGGAGGAAACCCGGGCGGTCGCCAGGGACCTCGGTGTCGACGAAAAAGACGTGCGCGAGATGGAGCAGCGTCTGTCCGCGCGTGACATGTCCTTCGACCCGACACCCGATACGGACGAGGAGGAAAGCTACTCTCCGGCCATGTACTTGCCGGCGAGCAACTCCGATCCCGCGATCGAGGTCGAGCGCGAAGAGTGGGAAGAGGATTCGAGCGATCGCTTGAGTGTGGCACTCGAGAAGCTCGATGAGCGCAGCCGGAACATCTTGAAGCGTCGCTGGATGACGGACGACAAGGCGACCTTGCACGAGTTGGCGGACGAGTACGGCATCTCCGCCGAGCGCGTGCGTCAAGTCGAGACCAATGCCATCAGCAAGCTGAAAGGCCTGATGGCGGTGCCTGCCTGACCCTGGCGAGCGGGGCGGTGGGTGCTCGGCATCTTCGGCCTGCTCTGCTACCCATCGTATTGGCGGGCGCCCCGTGGATCATGGGCGCCCGCTCGTTCGGGGACGCAAATTTCAAGCTCGAGAGCACCGCGGTCGTCGCCAGCGGATCCTTCGCCAGCGAGCAGGTGTACAACGACTTCGGTTGTCGGGGAGGAAATGTCTCTCCGCCGCTGCGCTGGAGCGGAGTACCGAGCGGCGCGAAGAGTTTCGCCATCACCATGTTTGACCCCGATGCACCGGGCGGATCGGGCTGGTGGCACTGGGCGATTTACGACATTCCGGCCGCAGTGACCGCATTGCCGCCGGGCGCGGGAAACCCCGGAGGCGGGTTGCCTCCCGGGGCTGCGCAAGGGCGTACGGACTTCGGCTTCGCCGCCTATGGCGGCCCGTGTCCGCCGGCGCACGACAAGCCGCATCGCTATGTGCTCACGCTGTACGCGCTCGGCACCGAGCACCTCAACCTGCCGGCGGACGCCCGCGCCCGCGACGTCGACGCGGCAGCCAAGGCTCACTCGCTCGCCGCCGCCCGCTTCACCGCGCTCTACGGCCGCTGAAGGATCCGCCATGCGAGGGACCGCTTACTGGCTCGACGAATACGCGGTGAGCCATCGGCATCCGGTCAACAAGGGGCTGCACTGGATCTGCGTACCGCTCATCGTCTGGTCATTGATCGGACTGTTGTGGTCGCTGCCGGCACCGGGCCGCGCGGAGTTCGACTACGCCAACTGGGCGACTTATGCCGTGGCCGCCGCAGTGCTTTACTACGCAGCGCTCTCGATGCCCTTGGCCCTCGGCCTCCTACCGATACTCGCCGCCATGCTGTTCTCCGTCGATGCGTTGAGCCAGCTCGCGCCAGTGCCGCTCTGGGCCGTATCGGTGGCGGTTTTCATCCTGGCCTGGGTCGGCCAGTTCATCGGGCACGCCATCGAGGGTAAGCGGCCGTCCTTTTTCAAGGACGTGCAGTTTCTGCTCATTGGCCCGATCTGGTTACTCGCCTCGCTCTACCGCCGCGCTGGCATCCCTTATTGAAGCGGCCGCGCCCCGGCCAGTGGCCGCCCGGATAGCATGCACGTGCAGTTGCGCTGTCCGTACGCGTGAAGCGGCGTATCCGCCCGCCAGCACGATCACGAGCGGCACTCCGCGAGTCCGCACCGAGCCAATCACCTGCTCGTCGCGGCGCCGGATGCCATCCTCGCTCAGCGCGAGTTTGCCGTAGCGGTCGCCGGCCGCGACGTCGACCCCCGCCACATAAAAAGCAATGTCGGCGCGCGAACGCTCGAGCACCTCGGGCAAATGCTCCTGCAGAACTTCGAGGTAGTCCTCATCGCCCATTCCCACCGGTAGCGAGATATCGAGGTTTGAGCGCATCTTCTGCAGCGGATAGTTCCTCTCGCCATGCATCGAGAACGTGAACACCTCAGCGACGTGCTCGAAAATCGCCGCCGTGCCGTTACCCTGATGCACGTCCAGATCGATGACCACAGCGCGCTCAACGCGTCCCTCCTCGCACAGCTTCGCAATTGCTACGGCGACATCGTTCACCACGCAGAATCCTTCGGCGTGATCGGCAAACGCATGGTGCGTGCCGCCCGCAAGATTAGCGGCGATTCCCTCGGTGAGCGCGACGCGTGCGGCGAGTAGTGTTCCGCCCGTGGCGAGCCGCGACCGCAGCCACAATGCCTCCGACCACGGCAGGCCGAGTCGCCGCTGTTCCGCGCCCGACAATCCCGGGCCATCGAGCTTCGCGAGGTACTCGCGCGTGTGGATGAGCGCGAGCGAATCGAGGTCGATGGGATCCGGAACCAGAAAGTCGCTGCCGGCGACGAGCCCCTCCCGAAGCACGATTTCCTTCAAAATCTCGGATTTGGAAATCGGGAAGGGATGGCCGGGTGGCAGGGTGACGGCGTAGCCGGGGTGATAGACGCACTTCATCGAGATGGTTTCGCGCTGAGCCGCTACTATACGCGGGTCCCGGACCCCCGGGGCTCGAGCGGTGCATGGAAAAGGGACGCCGCAAGTCGGGGTACCATACCGTTCGACGAACAAGCACGCCTGAGAGAGCCAGGTCGCCACCCGGCAAGTCGAGCGGGCCGTTTCAGCCCATCTTCAAACCGAGCAAGTGATCCTCGAGCCTCTCGATCTTTGCCATGATCCTGGATTTTACCGCCTCGGCGCGGTCCAGCCGCTCGAGCGCCGCGTCGAGCAGCTCGACCTTGGCGTTGCGATCGGCCGCAAGGCATTGGTATGCGGCGCGTGCGGCGATACTGGCTTCGTAACCTTGCCTCCACTCGAATTCGAGGCGGCTCATTTCGATGTCCAAGTCCGTGTCGTACTGAGTCATTATCCGGTCGCGTTTCTTGGGACTGGTCATGGTGTGAATTCTGCGCTCCCGTGGGATTGCAACCCCGGGACAAATACCAAGACTCGGGGTAGTTGTCGCTGCGACGCTAGCCGCGCGATAGCCGGCCGCCCGGGCCGGCCTCGCATACGCGCGCGCGCCAGCTGCCGGTTTCGGCGGGCTTGAATGGCGCGTCCGAGGTGCTTCTGCGGAAGCTCGTCGCACCGCTCATCTCGACGCAGTAGCCTTGCGCTAAGCTTCTTTGTAAGGCATGCCAAGGAAGACTCCACGACTCCAAGACGCCGCTCATCGGGCTCTGTTCGACCACGACATTAGATCGCGAGGATTTGACAGCTATGTGAAGCGACGGTGGCATTTCGATCACGCCGCCTGGCCCACGGGCATCACGAGCGGCGCGGCCGACAGCTGCTCCCTGAGCTTCGGCCAGTCGATCAATCGCAGCTGTCCGTTCAAGTCCTCGACGAGTGAGGAACAGCTCTCGACCCAGTCGCCGTCGTTGCAATAGAGCACACCGTTGATCTCGCGCATCTCGGCCCGGTGAATGTGGCCACAGACCACAGTATCGACACCGCGCTTGCGAGCCGCTTGCGCCACTGAATCCTCGAAGCTGCCGATGTACTGGACGGCGCTCTTGGCTTTGCTCTTGAGATATGCCGACAGCGACCAGTGAGGCAAGTCGAACAGGCGCCGCGCCCAGTTGATATACGGATTCGCGGCGAGCAACACGTCGTAAATATGGCTGCCCAATTTGGCGAGCCAGGGGCTGCATTTCACCACACTGTCGAACTCATCACCGTGCAATACCAGCATGCGGCGCCCGTCAGCGCCCTGGTGAATGTACTCGCGGTGAATCTCCAGATTGCCAAAGGTCGCGCCGTCGAATTCCCTGAACACCTCGTCGTGATTGCCGGGCACGAAGATCACTTTGGTGCCGCGCTTGGCCTTTCCCAAAATCGTTCGCAGCACGTTGTTATGGGACTGCGGCCAGAACATGGTCTTCTTCATGCTCCAGACATCGATGATATCGCCGACCAGGAATAAGGTATCCATTTCGACGTGATGCAGAAAATCGAGCAGCAGGTCCGCGCTGCAGCCCTTGAAACCCAGGTGGATATCGGAAATGAATACTGTTCGCAGCTTGAGCGGTGATGGGCCGTTGCGCTCCACGATGGTCCTCCGAAGGTGACTCCTTCGGGACGTCAGGATCAGGGCGCCAGATGACGTTTCGATGACTGGGCAAAGAAGATTTCTTTACCGCGGAGCTACTTACGTGCGCAAGTTCGCATTTTCCTCGAGATACGGCCTTCACCTCCGCAATGGGACCCCAAAACAGTAGCCGAGTCCGCGGACCGTCTGCAGATAGCCGCCATAGCCGGGCTCGTCCAGAATTCTACGCAGGCGTTGAACATTCACGTCCACCGTACGTTCGTCCACGTCGGTGTCGTCCCCCCACACGTGCGCCAGCAACTGCCTGCGACTAAGGGTTCTCCCAGGATTCGACATGAGAAATTCGAGCAACCGATATTCGACGCCTCGCAACCCTAACAGCCGGCCGCGGGCGGTCACTCGCTTCGTGACGGAATCGAGCTCCAATTCATCGCATGATAGCGGCGCGGTCTCTCGTTCCTGGCCGCGCAGTCGTAGCACCGCGCGGCTGCGCGCCAAGACTTCCCGCAGCGAGAATGGCTTGGCGATGTAATCGTCGGCGCCGAGTGACAAGCCGCACACCACGTCCTGCTCCGAGGCGAATGCGGACAGGATGATCAAGCGGACGCTTCTGTGGGTCCGCGCGCGGCGGATAGCTTGGAAGAGATCTGCAGCCCCGACACCCGGCATGTCCCAATCGATCAGGACGAGGTCGGGCGGACGCTCGCAAACGGCGGTGAGAACGGCGAGCGAATCGGTCATCGTACTCACGCTGAACCCACCCTCCGACAGCGTTTGCCGTATAGCCTCCGCCGCTGCGATTTCCCGATCGACGATCAGAACCCTTTTAATGTCGCCAGCGACTGCCATATGTGCTGATCATTAGTAAAGATACCGCTTTACACTGCGTTGACGCTTTTGTTACAGATCGATCCGCAGCTCCTTCAACGCTGTAGATCCCCCGTGCGCTCGACGGCGCGTACCGACACCTGCGAATAGCCGCGCAGCGCCTGCGGCCGATGAGTCGCCGGCTCGGCATCATCCGCTGCGTTCCAGGCCGCGAGCAGCAAACCGAACGCCAGCCAGTTGAGGGCTGCCTCGCGATGCTGCGACCAGAGTTGATCCGGCAGGCCCGCCACCTTTCTCGAGTTCGACTGACGCATACTTTAGATCCTCGTTGCCTTCGCTCGAGAATCAGTGTCGGCCGCAGGAATGCGGACGTTCGGCTGCGCTCGGGGCATTCCCGGGGCCGATTCTGGCGAATTGTGGCAGCGACGTGTGCGCACGAAATTCGCGGTCCGGCGCACGCCATCGGCCGGCTGCGTTGGGCTATGATCCGGCCGTGAAAAAGAGCATTGCGATCGTCGAGGACGAGCCGGCATTGCGCGAGAATTACGCGGCCGCGCTCGCCCGCCACGGCTATCAGGTAAAGACCTACGCGAACCGCAAGGTCGCCATGCAGGCCTTCACCACGCGCCTGCCCGATCTCGCGATCATCGACATCTCTCTCGAGGACGAGGCCGAGGGCGGCTTCGACCTGTGCCGCGACCTGCGCGCGATGTCCGCGGAGCTGCCGATCATCTTCCTGACCGCTCGCGACAGCGAGCTCGACGCCGTCTCGGGCCTGCGGCTCGGAGCCGACGACTTTCTCACCAAGGACGTGAGCCTGCCGCATCTCGCGGCGCGCGTGGCGGCGCTTTTCCGCCGCATCGACGCCCTGCGGCTGCCGCAAAACGCGGCCGACACGGTGCGCCGGGGCGCGCTCGTCATCGATGCCGGCAAGATGCAGACCACGTGGAATGGCAAGCCGGTGACCTTGTCGCTGACCGAATTCTGGATCGTGCACGCGCTGGCCCTGAATCCCGGCCACGTCAAGAATCGCCCGCAGCTGATGGATGCCGCGAATGTGGTGCTGGACGACAGCACGATCACCTCGCACATCAAGCGTCTGCGGCGCAAGTTTCTGGAAATCGATCCCGCTTTCGATGCCGTTCAAACCGTGTACGGAATGGGCTATCGCTGGGTCGAGTGAGCATCCGCTTACAGCTGCTGATCGTCGCGCTGACCACGTTGATCTTGCCGTGGGCCGGTTGTCAGTATGCCCGTGAGCTCGAAAAGGCCCTGCGGGTCTCGCAGGAGAATGCGCTCGAGTCGACCGCCGACACGATCGCGCTCGCCCTCTCGGCGCAGCCCGCCCGGGTCTTCCGCGGAGCCGAGGACTCGAGGCCCTACGCCGAGGAGCAGGGGGATCTGTATGTGTACGCGCTGCGCAGCCCGCCGCTTCTCGATGGATATCACGAGGACTGGGGCGTCATTGCGGATCCGAAACGCCTGCCGAGCCCGGACGGCTTGGCGGCGCGCCTGCAGGTCGGGTCAACGGACCGCTATCTATTCATCTATGTCGAGGTCGATGAGCCGCATTTCGTCGCCGAGCCCGCCAATCCCAACGTCGATAAGGACCGGTTCGACCGCATCGACGTGACGCTGGAGCAGCCCGACGGCTCGCTCGAATCCTATTTCTTTGCCACGGCGGCCCCCGGTCTCCTCGAGGCGCAAAAGACGGTGATTCAAGACGACGGCACTGCGCGCGTCGCAAACGAGCCGCGCATTCAGGCCTACTGGCTCGAGACCGCCGGCGGCTATCACCTCGAGGCACGCGTGCCGCTCGCTCTCGTGGGGAACCGGCTCTGGGTCGAAGCGCACGAGGCGAGCGGCCGCAAGGCGGGCTTCGCAGCCGATTCGGCTCAAGGCGGCCGCCTGTTCATGGCGACCTCCGGGCTCGGCGAGCTGCTCGCCACGTTCATTCGCACCGGCACCCGTGCAACCGTGGTCGACGCGAACGGCCTCAAACTCGGCACCGCAGGCGCGCCCGGCGCGGGCGGCCTCGAGGACGATGCGGGAGCCACCTGGTATCGCCGCTTCGTAACCGTCGATACCTCGTCATGGCCTGTGCAGGCATCACTTCCCGACCGGATCACCGGCAAAAGCATCACCGCCGCCCTCGCCGGTCGACCGGCGGCCGAGTGGCTGCGTGCCGGCAGCGGTGCGCAGGATCTTTTATTGATCGCCGCGGCGCCGATCGCCGTGGACGGCCGAACCCGGGGCGCCGTGGTCCTGGAGCAGTCGGGGGACCAGTTGCTCGACCTGCGCGACCGGGCCCTCGCCCGTCTCTTTGACCTCACCTTGCTCGCGACCGCGCTCGCGGTGGTGTTCGCCTTCAGCCTCGCGACCTTCATCAGCGTGCGCATCGGCCGGCTGCGCTCCGCCGCCGATTCGGCCGTCGGCAACGACGGCCGAATCCGGCTGGAGATGCCGGAGTCGGGCAGCGCCGATGAGATCGGAGCACTGGCGCGGGCTTTCGAGCGGCTGCTCGCCCGCCTCGACGAGCACGCGCGCTATCTGCGCACGCTCGGCGGCAAGCTGTCGCACGAGCTGCGCACACCGCTCACCATCGTGCGTTCCTCGCTCGACAATCTGGAATCCGAGGGCGTGCGCGGCGACCAGCGCGGCTATCTCGTCCGCGCTCGCGAAGGCACCGTCCGGCTGCAGTCGATCCTCGCCGCCCTCGGCGCCGCGAGCCGGGTCGAGGAGAGCATCCAGCAGGCGGAGCGCGTGAGCTTCGATCTCGTCGAGCTGGCGCGCTCGGCGGTCGCAGGCTATCGCGACGCGTTCCCGGATGCGCTGTTCGTGCTCGATGCGCCGGCCGATGGGTGCCTTTTATACGGTGCGCCCGAGCTCATCGCGCAAATGCTGGACAAGCTCGTCGAGAATGCGGTCGATTTCACACCGCCCGGGGGAACCATCACCGTGAAGATCGCGCGCGCGGGCGGCAACTATGAGCTCAGCGTCGAGAACGATGGTCCATCGATCCCGGACGCGATGCTCGGCCGGTTATTCGAGTCGCTGTTCGAGCACCGCCCCGGAAGCGATGACAAGCCGCACTTCGGTCTCGGCTTGTACATCGTCCGGCTGATCGCGGAGTTTCACGACGGCAACGCGCTCGCCGTCAATCGTCCGGATGGGAAGGGCGCGGCGTTCCGAGTCTCCTTGCCCATGATCTAATGCGCTGCCCCATGCGCCAGTAATTCGAGGCTCTGTCCCACCACCGCGGCCCTGTCGCCGATGTAGCCCCGTTCATGCGCGAGCAGCCAGCGCTTGCGCGCGATTCCGCCGCCGAATCCGGTCAGCGAGCCGTTTGCTCCGATCACCCGGTGACATGGCACAACGATCGGGATGGGATTGCGGCCGTTGGCGAGGCCTACCGCGCGCGATGCCTTCGGATTACCGATGCGCTCTGCCTGCTCCCCGTAGGAACGGGTTTTCCCATAGGGAATTTCCATCAGATTGCGCCAGGCACGCCGTTGAAATTCCGTGCCCTCGAGACGCAGCGGCAGCTCGAACTCGCGCCGCTCTCCCTTGAAATACTCCTCGAGCTGGCGCGCCGTCTCGCGCAAGGGCTCCGCCGTCGGGTCGAGCACCCAGCGGTCCAGATCAGGTGGTGTCTGACTCGGCACATCCATGTACGCGCCGCTCATATAGATGCCAACGAGCGCCTCGCCCTCGCTCTTTAGGATAAGAAGACCCACGGGACTGTCGACTTCGCTGTAGCAAATCATGTGATGCCTCCTAGAGATTGCCATAAATAATGCGTCGCGTAGGCGCGCCAAGGCCGCCAGCTCTCGGCACGCGCTCGCAATTCCTTTTTCCCGAGGCCGGCGGCGCGCAGCACCATGAGATCCTCCGCCGGGAACGCATCCGGCCAGCGCAACGCGCGCATGGCGATGTACTGTGCCGTCCACGGACCGATGCCGGGCAGCGCCGTCAAGCGCTCGATCTGCACCTCGACGTCCGCCGCGAGGCCGAGCACGATGCGCCGCTCCGCCGCGGCATGAGCGAGCGCGACCAGGCAGCGCGCGCGCGCCCCCACCACACCGAGCGATGCGATTTCGTCGGCGCCGACGCTGCACATGCGGGCGGCACTCGGCGGCAGAACCGTAAGCGCTGCATGCGGGGTCGTCAGGGGCGTGCCGAACGCGGCTGCCCAACGGCCGGCGAGCGTAGTGGCCCCGCGAACGGATACCTGCTGACCGAGGACCGCCCGCACCGCCAGCTCGAACCCGTCGAACGCTCCCGGGACCCGCAGCCCCGGTATCCGGCGCACGACCGCGGCGAGCATCGGATCTAGCGACAGCACTTCCGTTACCGCGTCGGGCGTCGCACCGAGATCGAACAGATTCTTGACCCGCACGATCACCGCACCGATCACCGGCGCAAGGTCCGGCGAAACCTCGACCTCGAGCGCCGTTCCGCTCGAGGCGAGCGACACTTCGATGAACCCCTGGTGCTCGCCGATCGCGACGGTGCGCCGGTAATGCGTCTCATCGACCGATTCGACTCCCGGAATGGCCCGTAGGCGCAGGTAGGCGAGCATGCTTTCCCAGGCGAGCGGCGGACGGAAGTCGAGCAAGCACTTCAGCCCGCGGGCGGCATCGCCCGTGCGTCGGATGCTGCGCGGGTTCAAGCCGTAGCGCGATTTGAACAATGCATTGAATCGACGCACGCTGCCGAAGCCGGAAGCAAACGCGATGTCGGTCAGCTTCAGCGAGGTCTCACTCAGCAGCCGTTTGGCGAGCAGCAGCTTCTGGGTTTGCGCGAGCTCGATCGGCGACACGCCCAGCTCCGCCTCCGTGACCCGGCGCAGATGCCGATCGCTCACGCCCAAGGACGCCGCCAGATCGCCGACTCGGGAATTTGATACCGCATGTTCCTCGATCCCAGCGATCGCCGCCCCCGCAAGCCGGCTCGCCGCGTCGACGCTCGCAAGGCCCGGCGCCCGCTCCGGACGGCAGCGCAAGCAGGGCCGGTAGCCGGCGCCCTCGGCCGCAGCGGCGCTCGAGAAAAATCGCATGTTCTCGCGCTTCGGCGGCCTGACCGGGCAGATCGGCCGACAGTAGATGCCGGTCGAGGACACCGCCGTGAAGAAGCGGCCGTCGAAACGGCGGTCACGGGCGCGCACTGCACGAAAACAAGCTTCCGGGTCAAACAGCATGGGGTTAGATTAGCCGTTGGAAGGAGCGAATACTCGCCATTTTCGGACATCAATATGGCGATGTAATATGGTGTCAGGAATCACCGTAAATGTCCGAAATCCGAAGGCGAGCTGGATCTCGGCCGACGGGGCGGATGCTCAGCAGCGCGCAAGCACGCTCCCAGCTTAAGAGCGTGAGGAGCGACCCAAGATTTGTTGTCGCCCAACATTGATTTGGCGTCCGTGATGCAAACGGGACGCTGGAAGAGTACAGCCATGCCCATGCGTTGCTTCCAGACGATTACACCGGAGGCAATTTGACGAATTTCACTGCGTCTGCATCCGTCTCAAACGCGGACGTCGATTCGTCGAATCGCAAGATCAGTTGGTGATCAGACTGAACGGATGCAAGAATCAAAGTTTGCCGCATGAATATTACCGGGGTGAATACTTCGGCGAGCGGTTTACTATGCATCGCACGCTCTACGGGGCTGTTTTTGGGCAATTCAGGGGGCATGTAATGCTTGGGCTCGTGAGGCTTGTGTCTTTGATTGTATTGCTGGCGCTGTCCTCGGCGGCTCCGGGAGATGAAGTTATGCCGAAGTCGCGAGCCGAGGCTCTTGCCATGGAGGCACGGGACGCACTGCCGCTGACTCGATTCTACGAGCCTACTTACCCGCTGAAGGCAGCGCCACCTGGGACGCTGATCCGCTCCGAGCCCTTCGCCGGCTACGAGCTGCCCAAAGGCGCAGGCGCGGTGCGCATCCTCTACCATTCACGCGCCTTGAATGGGCAGGACGTTGCCGCATCAGGGGTGGTGTTGATCCCTGCAGGCGCTTCACCAAAGGGTGGATGGCCGGTCATCGCCTGGGCCCACGGCACCAGCGGTGTCGCGCGGATGTGCGCACCCTCCCTGATGAAAGACATGGAATATGGAGACGAAGGACTAATGCCGATGGTCGCGGCGGGTTTCGCCGTCGTGGCGACCGACTACGCGGGTCTCGGCACTCCGGGTCCGCATCAGTATGACAATAAGATCCCTCAGGCGAACGATGTGGTCTACTCGATTCCAGCCGCCCGCACGGCGGTACCCGAACTCGGCCAAAGATGGGTCGCTATCGGTCATTCACAGGGCGGAGTTGCGGTTTGGGGTGTTGCCGAACTCGAATTGAGCCTCAAGGATCCAGACTACGCGGGCGCGATCTCTGTTGCCGGCGATATGAGCTTCGAGGCCTACATGGCCCACGACGCCGAAACTTTTGACCCGACCACAGACTTGTATTGGCCATTCACCGCATTCGGCATCAAGGCGAGTTACCCGTCATTCGATCTGAGTCGCATGTTGACGCCGCCCGCGATGGCGCGCTACAAGGACGTCACGACGAAGGGCTGCTGGTACTACGGCTACGCAGCGTTCGCGGAGATTGGTCAGCAGAGAGTCGTCAGACCGGACTGGGACAAGGCGCCCGAAGTCCACCGCTACCAACAGGACAGCCGCAGCGCGAACAAGCCGATTCGTGGCCCGCTTCTGGTATTGGCCGGCGACGATGACATGTCCGTCGCGATCGCGAATATCGTCACTGGTGTGCGGGAAGCGTGCAGCATGGGGCTGCCCATTGAATACATTCATCGTCCGGGTCTTGACCATGACCCGCTGATGCAACAGACCACATCTGAGCAGCTAGCCTGGGCGCGCGATCGGCTCGCCGGCAAGCCCTGGGGCAGCAACTGCAGCGCTTTTCTCCGCGATCATTGACTCGGCACTGAACTAATAGACAGGCGAGATCCAGCGCGGGCCGCCGCCGTCGTGAGACCCCGAACCATGTCGCGCTGAACGAAAATGAGGCCGCCATCGATAAACCCAATGCCTGATACGATTTGGGCCGCAACCCTCGACGGGTCTAGAACGACTTGATTCTGTACAATGACTTCGTTGAAGCCATATTTCGATACCAGCATGAGGAGGGCAGCTGCGACTCCGACCAGCGTATGCGTGCACAATCCGGCGCTCTTGGATTGCGCCCGGGCGGGGCGACACGCGTCTAAATCTATCCGCGCGTCTAAGGATGACAATAAAAGAAGCAATCCACACGCATCGGCCGGGACGGTACGAAACAAAGTCCATGGCAACCCTATATGCGGCATGCTGTTTATTCGGCGCCATGGCGTTGCTTCTGCCCGGCTCAGCCGCCGCTGCAGTCCAGATAATCATTGGTCCAACGCCGATTCCTGGCGGTCAAGCCAATGCCGCTCGCGACCTCACGCTAGTTAACGAGAAGCTCGCCGTCGCGATCGCAGTGAGCAGCTCACCGCCCTGGGCGATCCCTAGGGGCGCGTTGATCGACGCGGCGCCCGTCGTGCACGGCTCGATTCAGCACGACCGTGTCGCTTTCGCGGATTTCTTGCCGAACGGATGGAGTGCTTGGCCTAGCGCTCGGCAGCGGGTGGAGATTGTGACCGAGACGCCTGGGCTTGCGGTGGTGCGTGCGACGCGGGACTGGGGTGCTGTGCAGCTAGTCACCACCTACTCCCTAAGAGCGGGGGATGACACCATCCATATCCTCGCCATGATGACCAACAGCGGTTCCACGCCTGTGACGGACGCGCTATCCGGCTTGGTCTTGTGGGCGCAGGGAGGTTATTTTTTTGGCGTGCCGGGACTGCCGCATCAGTTCTCCGGCGCGGCTGCAGGCGCCATGGCGGACCGAATCGTCGCCTACGACAAGGATTGGCTGGTTGCTCTGCACGAGCCGACGTTTGACCGCTTTGACTTCGGGCAAAAGGACCTCCTCCTTCGCCACACGCTGGCGCCCGGCCAAAGTCGCACCTTCGAAGGGTGGTTGCAGATCCTCGGGGAGGGCGACATGGGGCCGGTCGTGAAATACGAGATCCGCCGACGAAAGCTCTCGAGCGGTAATGTGATCGGAGCAGTCCGTGCGGTCCGCGGCCCGTTGTTGAAGGACTTGGTGGTGGTAGTCGAGAAGAGCGGTGTGCCGTACGCTTGGACTTTGGGGCACGCAGGTCATTACGCCCTCGAACTGCCAGTGGGTCGGTACGAACTCTACGCGACGAGTGATGAATATTCGGAGAGCCCCTCTGTCACTGTTTTCGTGCGTGCGAATGAAACGGTGCGGCAAGATTTTGTGGGGCTTTTGCCGCCGGGTCGATTACGCGTGTCGGTCTCAGATAAAGGCACCGGCGCCCCCGTCGACGCGCGCCTCGACATCAAGGCCGGTCAGAAACCGGTGGTGGAGTATCTCGGCAAGCACGTTTTCTTCACAGACCTCAAGCCGAAGGGAAGCACGCAGATCGATCTCGCGCCCGGGTCCTATGTATTGTCGGTGGGGTCGGGAGCAGGGTTTTTGTCGAAGGCGGTGGATGTTCCGGTCACAGTGATGTCCGGGAAGACGCAGCCGCTGGTCGTCGCGATCGGGCGTGTTTTCAAACCAGAAACAGAGGGTTGGTATAGCGCCGACCTGCATCACCATGCCGATCAGGAAGACGGCCTGACTCCGCCGGCCGAACTCGTTCGGTCCGAGCTCGCGGCCGGGCTCGACGTTCTTTTCGTCAGCGATCATGACTCAACCGTGAATCACAAGGTGCTGCAGAATCTCGCCGATGAACGCGGAGTACCGTTCATCCCCTCGATCGAGCTATCGCCCTCTTGGGGTCATTTTAATGCCTATCCGATCAAATCCGGCGCAGCCATGACACTCGATATGAGCAAGGCGACGGTGCAGGATGTATTCGCCTACGCCCACGGCATGGGCGCCGAGTTCATCCAGGTAAACCATCCCTACGATCCGGGAGAGGGCTATCTCGCGAGCTTGGACCGTGGCGTCGCCACCGGCGGTTCGGATCCGGATTTCGATTTTCTGGAGATCAACGGTGCCCAGCCCGACAAGGATCCAAAGACGCTCGCTGCGGCTGAGAGATTCTGGAGCGAGGGAAAACGATATTACCTTGCCGCAGGGTCCGACACTCACGATGTATGGAACGAGCGCTCCGGCGATGCGCGTGTCTATGCCCACGTAGATGGCGAGTTGACGGCAGCGAGCTTCCTAGACAGCATGAAGCAAGGTCACGCTTTCGTCAGCCACGGACCATTGGTTTTCGCAGATCCGATGTTCGGTGCATCGGCAATATTGAAAGATGGCGTTGCCCCTTTAACCTTCCGGATGGAAGCCGTCGCGGGGCTGAAGCAAGCGACGGTGAGGTGCCAGGGACAGACGGTGAAGACCGCGAACTACACTGCCGACACGACGGCCTCGCGCTTGACCTTCTCCGCGACGGCTCCCGGATTCTGTCTGGTAACTGTGACCGACGCCGTTGGCAATACCGCTTATTCCGATCCGATATGGGTGGAAGTACCGCGCTGAGATTCAGCAAGGCCGCCTTTTGGAACAACCGGCGGATTCCACATAGACCCATACAAACAGACAGTTACATCGCGGGTCTGCCGCTAGGATAGGATCTCTGGGATCCGACATATGGCCGATTCGGAGGCTACTCGGCTAGTCGTGCATTACCGCAACATGGCGCTCCGCTATGCTTTGTAATTTGCGTGAAGTGGCATGAGCAGGTGCAGACGCCGTAGCGCAGGAGTTGCATGCGCATTGTATCCACTGCCTCATCGCGCCGCTCTGCGAGCCGCGCCTTGGCGAGCGTTTCCAATTGTTGGACGCCTTGGAGAAGCTCCGATATGTGGATCCCGAAACTCACCAAGTAAATATCGCGCAACTCTTATGCGACGCTCAACACCGGGGACCCCGTACATACGACTGGGAAGATGACTTGAATAACTGTAGGAACTGCCTGACGATCCGCCGATAGGAGCCGAGCATGCCCAAGATCGACATCGCCGCCGTGTTAGCACGTCCAGGCTCCGGCTATCCGCCGCCGTTCGATGCACCCTGCGCTGCGCGCACGCGGCGCCGCCTGGGCGTGGCAGGCGGGCTTCGCGATTTCGGCGTCAATCTGATGACCTTGCCATCCGGCAGCTGGTCCAGTCAGCGCCACTGGCATAGCGACGAGGATGAGTTTGTCTATGTGCTCGAAGGCGAAGTGACGCTCGTCGAAGATGACGGCGAAGCGCTGCTGCGGGCGGGCGATTGCGCGGCGTTTCCCAAAGGAACCGGTAATGGTCATCACCTCATCAACAAGTCCTCGGCGATGGCCGTGTATTTGGAGGTGGGTTCGCGCAACCCGCAAGATCTCACCACCTGCTCCGATATCGATATGATGAGTTCAAACGAGGATGGACGGTTCGTGCACAAAGACGGCTCGCCTTATCCCACATCATGAAGCCCTGACGGTGCTTGCGCGCCGGCGGTTCCAGGATGATGCTACCTCGCCCTCCCGGCGGATCTGAAAGGAGTGTCCGTGGATTTTGCTGAGCGCTATGGCCCATGGGCCGTTATTGCTGGTGCCTCCGAGGGAACGGGACGCTCCTTCGCCAACCAACTGGCCGCACGCGGCATCAATTGTATTTTGATCGCGCGTCGCAGCGGTCCGCTCAACGAGCTGGCCGAAGAGCTGCGCGCGCGGCATCGAGTCCAATGCGTCAGCGCCTCGATCGATCTTTTCTCGAGGGAAGCGTTGGGCCAGGTGGCCGATGTCGCGGGTAGGCGCGAAGTCGGCCTATTCATCAACAATGCCGGCAGCGACACAAACGACTCCAAGTTCCTCGAGGCCGAGATCGACAATTGGGAAAAGCTCATCGACCGGAACGTCATGAACCCCATGCGGATGAGCTACCACTTCGGCAAGCCGATGCGCGACCGAGGCCACGGCGGCATCATCCTGGTCGGATCCGGCGCATGCTATGGCGGTGCGACGGGAATGGCCGTCTATGCCGGCACCAAGGCATTCGCTCTGTGCTTCGGTGAAGGGTTGTGGGCGGAGCTTAGGCCCCATGGCGTCCATGTTCTGAACCTGATTCTCGGCCGCACGAACACCCCGATGTTTCGTGCCTTCATGGAAAAGCGCGGGTTGACGGTCGGAAAAGACGCCGCGGAGCCGGACGACGTCGCGAAGCTCGGTCTCGAGCGCCTGCCCCATGGACCGGTGCAGAATTGGGGCGCGGCGGACGACCAGCAGGGCTTTGCGCCGATTTCGGCCGCTGCGCGCCGCGAGCGCATTTTGAAGATCGAGGCGGCGTCCAATAGCTTGTTCAAAGACAAGTGACCCGCGGGCGACTCGTTACCACGAGCCAGATCAGGCGTAACTAACAGGCGAGGTGCGCGAAAATGCCCGTCAATGGCATCAATCATATCAACATCCGCACGACCGACATCGCGGCCTCTTCGCAATTCTATGTCGACGTGTTCGACTTTGAATTTCGCAGCATGCCAATGGGCGCGGGTCAGGCTAATTGGCTGTTCGACAAGAACGGCCGGCCGATAATCCATCTGCGAAACATGGCGGTCGACTCGAGCTCCACGGGCCCGATCGATCATGTTGCCCTTGATTGCGAGGGACAGGCGGAAATCGTCGAGCGCTTAAAGGCGCGCGGCATCGAATATTCCGTTTTCAATCTCCCCCCTGACCGCACGCTGGTGCTCGTCAAGGATCCACACGGTGTGATGCTCGAATTGAACTTTCGATGAGTGCGGTCGGCAGCTGGAAAGTGACGCTGGTCGCCCCGATGGCGACCCAGGAAATGCTGCTGCGTATCCTCACCTTGGGCGATACCTTTACCGGCGTCATTGAAAGCGTGATGGGAAACATGACCATCACGGGTACGGCGGTCGCGAACGGGCTGCACTGGGTCATGGACGTGCAAAAGCCGATGCGAATCAAAGTCACTTGCGAGGTCGTCATCCAGGGGGACACGCTGAGCGGCACCGCGAAACTCGGCATTTTCGGGAAAGCGAAAATGACCGGGAACCGTATTGCCGCCGACGCACCCTCGACGATCGTGCCTGACGACGATTCGGCGTCTCAGCGTGTCGACGCCGAGTCGGTCGATCCGCAGTTCAACCGGCCCTATGTCGAGGTGAGCGAATGGCGGGAGCGCCCGGTGCCACACCGCTACGTGCACGGTGGCTTCGAGGGCACCGACGCGCGCTTTTCGTTCTATTTCCCGCCCAAGGACAAGTATGAGGGGCGTTTCTTCCACAATACGTATCCGCTGGCGACCAGCTCCGACATCGGACCGTTTCCGATCCAGTTCGATGTAGCGGTCGGCAACTTGGCCTTCACCGTCGATAGCGGCGCTTATTACGTGCAGACGAACCTGGGCGGTGCCGATCGCATGCCGCCGGCTGACACTGCCATCGCCGCCTACCGCGTCAATGCGGCCGCCGCCAAGTATTCGCGCGTGCTGGCGATCGAGCTCTACGGCGAACATCGGCCCTATGGCTATTTGTATGGCGGAAGCGGCGGCTCCTACCAAACGATCGGCAGCGCGGAGAATACCCGCGGCGTGTGGGATGGCTTTCTTCCATACGTCATGGCGACACCCAACGCGATTCCGAGCTTGTTCACGGTGCGCATGCATGCGCTTCGGATCCTTAGGCAGCGGAACAAGTTCGTCGCCATCATGGACGCCATCGAACCCGGCGGCAGCGGCGACGCCTTTGCCGAGCTGAATGAGGAAGAGCGCTCGGCGCTCACGGAGGCAACCTCGCTCGGTTTCCCACCTCGTGGCTGGTGGAGCCACGCGACGCTGACGAGCGGATACTTCAATAACGTCGCTCCACTCATCCCGATGCTCGATCCAACCTACGTCGATGATTTTTGGACCAAGCCTGGCTATCTGGGCACGGACCCGAAGTCCACGATTCGCTCCAAGCGTTTTCAGTTCGACACCGCCGTGGATTTCGTCATCGAGGGTTTTCCGAAGCAGCTCGCACTCGCCGGGGTGCCCGAGTGGGATTTTGCGGATGCTCACCTGGTGGTCCTGAGCGGTGCGGCCGCAGACAAGAGCGTGCCCATTGCCTCGATACACGGCCAAACCGTCGGATTTGCGTTCGCGGCAGTTCACTCGGTACTGAATGCCATACGCCCCGGCGATCGGGTGCGCATCGATAATGCTTGGTCGCTCGCGCTGCAGACTTATCAACGTCACCAGGTCCCGGCGCCGGATCTGTATGGATGGAATCAATACCGGGGCGGCGACGGCAAGCCTATCTACCCGCAGCGCGAAATTCTCATCGGCCCGATCGCCGCGGCAGGCACCGCCGGGTCTGTTCCAAGCGGACGAATCAACGGCAAGATGCTGGTGCTCGAGGCGCTCATGGATATCGACGCCATGCCGTGGCAGGCGGACTGGTATCGATCCAAGGTGCGGGAGTCGTTGAGGGCGGATTTTGACGATCATTTCGCTCTCTGGTTCATCGACCACGCGCAGCACGACAAGCCTTCAAGCGCGGCCGCTCATGGCCGCACCGTCAGCTTTGAGGGCGCGCTGCAACAGGGATTGCGGGACTTGAGCGCCTGGGTCGAGAAGGGCATCAGGCCGGCGACCACTCGCTACAGTATCGTCGGCGCCCAGGTCGAGGTTCCCGACACCGCACACGATCGCGGTGGCATTCAGCCGGTCATCGCGCTGGCGGCCAACGGCGGCGTCCGCGCCGAAGTCTCGGCCGGCGAGACCGTCGCATTAACGGCCAGGATCGAAGTGCCACCGGGCGCCGGCAAGGTGGTCGCGGCCGAGTGGGATTTTGAAGGCGTTGGCAGCTATCCGGAGAAGGCGCGGATCGATACACCCGAGCCGCTTGTCAGTTTGTCGGCGGCATTTGTCTTCGCCAAGCCCGGGACGTACTTTCCCGTGCTTCGCGCCACCTCGCAGCGGCAAGGCGATATGAATACGCCGTATTGCCGCATTCAGAACCTAGCGCGCGTGCGGGTGGTGGTCCGATGATCTGGTAGCGGAACGTTCTCAATCACGGGCGATCCCCCTTCGCGATTTCTCGCGGAGGGGATCGCGCAGCGAAAGCAAAAACGCGAAGGCTGAAGTGATGAGCGCTATCTGTTCACCACCGGTTGACCGGACCGTGGCATGAGCCGACGCCCTTGTCGGTGTAAGATCCGGTCGGCGCTACCACCGGCCATTGGCCGTTGTTCACAGGCCCTTGCAATGCCGACTCGAAATGCCACGCGTAGCCATTCTGATTGAGCGTCAGCGCCATCACACCCCAGTAGTCGCCGGTTGCCGCCACGAGATTCTCCCCGTTGAAGTTCGTGTTGCCGCCCGGATCTTCCATGTTTGTTTCGCTTGACCCGCTCGTCACAGGGGTTGTGACGACAGGATCGAGTGTCTCGCCGCCGGTGCCCACGATGAATTCCGTTATGCCTCGCTGCGGATCGAAATTCCCGGAGGGATCAAGAGGGCGGTAGCGGGCGTAGAGGTGGTCGTGTCCATTCAGCACCAAGTCCGCTTTGTGTTCGTAGAGCAATCGCCAAAAGGCCTGAGCGGCAATGCCCTCTGGGCTGATGCCGTTCGTGGCGCTGAACGTGGGCTGATGCCAGTAGGCAAGGGTACAGGCCGCGTGGTTCTCTTCGAGATCCTTTTGCAGCCATGCAAGTTCGGCGGCAAACCAGGCGCCCGTGGTCGAGCAGCCACCCGGCTGCGTCGAGCACTCGATGTTGAGTGAGATAAGGTGCCAGGAGCCGAGATTGTATGAGTACCAGCCATCGCCGACTCCGGTTCCGTTCTGTCCTCCGTTCGCCCCCAACTCGAAGTGCCCCGCCTGTCCATCCGCCCGCGGAATCGGTTGGGGACTGAGGTCAGCAGAGGGGGTTGCCCCCGGGCCGCACGCTGGATTTGATGGGCACGGATCCGGGATCGTGGTCATCTGAGGCTTACCCTGATTGGCTTCGGCATTGGTATCGATCAGGAAGCCGTTGAAGTAAGAGAAGTAACCGTAGCCGGCAACGCCGGTCTCGCCATGCTCGTCATAAAACTCGTGGTTGCCGGGCGCAGGCCGGCTGATCATCTTGAAAGCGCCATACGTCAAGTCGTACGAGCTCTCAAAATCCGAATAACGGCCAACCTGGTATTGCAGATCTCCGAGGAGCGCGACCGCGTCAGGCTTCATGGCCTCAATCTGATTGGCAGTGGCCGCCTGGGATTGGTAGAGAGAGGTGCTGGTGTAGGGCGCCTTGGGGTCGGTGCAGGTCTCTTTCGAAGACTCGCCACTCGCCTCCTCGCCTGGTTGGCAGGAGATGTCACCAACCACGGCCAGTACGGGGGACGACCGCTGCGGATTGTTGTACGGCCAGGGGTTATCGTGCGGCGGCGGATTGCCCCACCCATTGGCATTGTTTTGATTCTGTGCCTTTGCCCCAGCTGCAAATACCAGTACCGAGACGGCTGCTCCCACGAGCATTGCCGCTTGGAACCCTTTCCCGATCGTCTTCATGCGATCCCTCCAGCGCTTCAGATTGGATTATGGACAAGACCAGGCATCCCATCTTTTAGCTGTTTCATTTCTATGTCCGATGTGTGAACAAGTTGTGACATGGATGACCCTCGGCTTCGTGGAAATCCCCGCAGTGCAGATTTGCACGCGACGCGGTGCTCAGGCGTAGCGAAACAGCGCCTTGAAACCAAAGTCCATGTGGTGCTGGATGTGGCAATGAAAGAGCGAGAGGCCTGGCTGGTCTGCGATCAGATCCACGGTGGCACGACCAAATGCGGGAACGATCACCGTATCCTTCATGATGCCGGCCGTGGGTTTGCCGTTGAGCTCGATGAGCTCGAATACATGTCGGTGCATATGCAGGGGGTGAGCATCGTCGCTGCGATTGTGAAACACCAGCCGATAGCGGCCTCCCCGCCGGAACACGAATTCCCGCTCGTGCGGATATTCCTTGCCGTTGACCAGCCAGTGATTGAACCCATCGGGGCCGCCCGGCACTTTTTCAAAGACCATGTCAATGATTACATCTGGCGGAGGATGCGGAGCGGGCTTGCCGAAGACGGTGTAGTCCCAGCGCGCCTTCGCAGGTGGAATCCACTGCGGGCGCGGCTGCGCCTGATTGGCGTACTCCACCACGATGCCCATGCCGGATTGCCGCGCGGCATCGCGCAGCTCACCTAGAATCCAAACGCCCGGCAGATTCATCTCAACGATGGCATCCACGCGCTCACCCGGGCCGATCTCGATCACATCGACGAGCTGGGGCGTGGGCACGGGATTGCCGTCGAGCGCGATTACCTGAAAACGGTGACCGAATAACCCAATGCGATGAATCTGCGAGGCGCTGGCGTTGAGCAGGTGCATCAGGACGCGCTCGCCTGGACGCACGCGGAGGGGATCCCCCGCACCCAGGCATTTGTCGTTAATCGAGTAAAGAGGCGCGCCGACTTCGAGCCCGTTGGGACGCCGGTCTGGAGCGGCGGGTTTCTCGGGCATCGGGTCGTCGGGATCCGCCGCCATTTCGTCCTGATCCATGGTACTCAGATAGGGCTCCCATTCACGCAGCGCGAGAAAGACCTCTTGGTCGTAGAGCCCAGGGCTATTCGCGGAATCGATCATGAGAAAACCAAACTGGCCGGTGTAGGAGCCGCGATGCAGATCCAGCATGGCCTCGGTGTGCGAGTGGTACCACCGCGAACCCGCGGGCTTGGCTACGAACTGATAACGCCGGCGCCCGTGCGGCGGTACCGGAGGTGTACCTTCTTCCTCCGCTCCATCAACGTCCGAGGGAACGAACAAACCGTGCCAATGCACATATTCCGGAACATCCGTGTCGTTGACGACCTCTACAGCGACCCGTTGGCCCTCTCGCACCCGCAGTAAGGGGCCGGGGATCTGGTTGCTGTAGCCGATGGTGCTGATCACGACGCGAGGAGCCAGCTCGACAATCATCGGTGCGATTCGCAGCATGAAATCCGCCACCCTCGCGGTCGCGTTTGGTTCCGAGGCTAACGTCGGTTGCGGCGGCGGCGCGGGGCCCTGCCCAGTCGCTGGCGTCCGCGCAAACGCCGGCCGCAGCTTGCCTGCCCGCGTTGCGATCACGGTGGCCAATCCAAGTCGTACAAAATCCCTTCGGCTCATGCAGAGCATCCAAAGCATGAAAATTGTCCATGCCTCATTGCTGCGCGCCGCAGGCACATCGGGGAGACGCTCCTGAGTCCGATCATGGCTCGACTTTTATTGCTTTGAATTGCTTGAATTCGCGTCGGACGATGCAAAATTCTTGAGTGTGGATAGGTGATGTCAACTTCGGACAGGATATCCTATCAGCCGCTCTTTTCACCAAAGGCTCATCTTGATCAGAGTGAACCCGGCCGGTTTGCCGAGCGCATCGAGCCGCCTGTCGCGGGTGATTCTGTGCGCGCTGACGTTGGCCGGTGCGCACTCTACTACCGCAGCCGCTCAGCGTATTGGCGAAGCCGAACTGTTTGCATCCACGTGGTCCGGCGGAGTGACCGCCAACAGCGCGTTCACTCCGGGCCCAGATGCCGTCGCAGAGCACGCGCCGTTTCTCGGAACGCTGCGATTGACCGAGACGGAGATGATCACAACGCCCGCGGTCTTCTCGCCGCCGTCAGTCCTCGGCCGGGATCCGCATTTGTTTCCGGGCATCGCCATCTCCTTCTTCACCGACAAGGGCGATCTGGTTCCCTTTACGCAAGACGTGATCCGATACGCTTCCAAGAATCGAGGGCGCAGCTACTGGGACGTCATCGTGCAGCCCGGCCGGGTTTGGTCTCAGCCTGAGGATCGCGGCTGGTCGCGTGCCGGGTTCCCTTTTGCGCTCGTGAATTCCATCGAGGGCGAGACCCATAACGGCTTGGCGACATTCCTTTACAAGGACGGTCGAGTATCGAATTTGCGCTTCCAGATCGTGCAGCAAACGGCGCCGTTCTACATCAAGGATGACTTCGTCGCCGCCGGTCTTGTTTCGGCGGCCTTTGAGCCCGCGGCAACCGGCCGATTGAGTTCCCTAAAACGAGGGTACGAGGCCGATCGCACCGATGCGGTTCCGATTGCCGGTTGGAATGAACTCGCGGGAAAGGTCAGCGGCGCCGATCTCGCCGATCTCGCCGATTTCGATGGCCCGATGCGCGCGAGCGACGTCGTGCTGTCCGGACTCGACTATCAGGGCACCTTCTACCTGAAGGGGTGCCACAGCGCCGGTGGTGAGTTGCCGTGGTGTGATCGCGCGCGCTTCGGGGTCTGGTCTGCGACCAAAGCATTGGCGAACGAAACGGCCCTGTTGAGGCTCGCCGAGAAGTACGGCCCGGCCGTGTTCGAGACGAGGATTGCAGACTACGTGCCGGAGGCGGCCCGCTACCCCGGGTGGCACGACGTGCGGTTTGAAGATGCAATCAACATGACGACGGGAATCGGCAACGGCAGTACAAAACGGGAGCCGAATGACACAAGTGATGGTTATCTCGACGCGAGTTATTCGCGATGGTATGAGGCCCGCTCGACCCACCAGAAGGTGGCCGCGCTGCTCGAGGACGGCGGCGTGTATCCGTGGGGCCCCGGCCAGGTCACGCGTTACCGCGACCAGGATATGTTTATTCTTGGAGTCGCGATGGACCGCTTTCTCAAATCGAAAAAGGGACCTACGGCCAACATCTGGTCGATGTTGCAGCGAGAAGTGTTTTCACCGATCGGCATCCATCAGGCACCGACCAATCGCACGATCGAAGCGGATGGGAGCGACGGACATCCGCTCATGGCTTACGGCTATTACCCAACTATCAGCGACATGGTGTTAATAGCGCGGCTTTACCAAAACGATGGCAAGCACGGCGACCAGCAGATCCTGTACGCGCCGCGCATACGGGAGTTGCTCGCCGGCCCCAATCCGCGGGGGTTTCCGACGGGCGAGAAGCTGCCGGCGGGTGAGACAACCTACATCAATGCGTTCTGGGTCACATCGTACGTTGCATCGCATGATTGCCGAGTGTTTTATCCGCGAATGATCGGCTGGGGCGGCAACATCGTGGCTTTGATGCCTGGGGGTTTGACGGGCATACGCCTCGCCAAGAGCGGTGAGACAGCGGATAACTCCGAGGTCGATACCAGCGGGATGGCACAGCTGGCAAACTCCTTGTCGAGGTTCTGTCACTGAGATTTCAGCGCGTAGGTTGCCGGCGATCATTATGAGGCGGGCATGCCCGTGGCCACCGTCCGCTTTGTGGTAACCGAAGGGTCGTCAGAAATCCGCTCAACCCCCTCTAAATCGAACGCTCCGGGAAAGGCCGTTCGGCTGTCGAATAGGGCACCGGAAATATGCTCGCGGTCTAGAACGACTTCAACTTCGCGATTCGTGCCGCTGGGTCATCTGCCATTGATCTGGATCTTGAACGATGCATTACGACGGCGTGACGGTGGTTTGATCTCGCACCTGGAGTAACAGTTGCCGTCGCGATTCCAGCCAGTCTTGATTGAGGCGCATTTGTCCCGAATAGCAGGCGCTCAACATAAATACGGTCTTCGGGTTGATAAGCGTGCCGTATGCTTCGCAAGTTGTCTCGACGAACTTGCTCACCGTGCCGTTGATATGCATCCATTCCCTTCCTGCGGCGGCCTCAACCTCAGGCTTGGGATCATCCTCTGCGGGCGGCGGTCGTCCTGCCGTCACGCGCAGCGCACGATTCAACGCGTCGACATCCAAATGGTCCGTTAAGACGGGCTGCGAGAGTCGGATATAGCTCGCGCGAATATCAAGCTCGGCGAGATCTTCGATTGAGCGTGAGCGGTAGTCGTATTGCGCGTTAAGTAGCATTCGTTGGGATTGTGCGTTGTACGATTGCGCCGGCAGGGTATTGGAGCTGAATGTCCGGAAATCGGGCGGCACTTTAATGGCGACCGTCCCAGCGTCGTCCGGAAATGAATACTTGATCCAATGACTGACATTAAGATCGATCGACTGGCGTTTGGGACCAAGTACAAGGTGGCTGATGTCGTGGGAATCCATGACGCAGCCTGCTAGTTCAGCGAGCAGCAAAATCACGCTGAATATTGAGATCCCTCGCACTCGACTTACCAACATGTGACACCGAATCGCAAGGCTATTGAGTTAGCCAGCCGGCTTGCTGCGGTCACACCGGAAGTGGACGACGGCAAGCTCCCGCTTGCATTGTTAGTGTTCAAGTTTATCCATCCATTCACCGTCATCAATCCGATGCCGGTATCGTGACTCTTTGTTATTCCAGGCGATCAACAGGCGTCTGACTCTCGAGCAAAAGCGGTAATTAGGAGCGGCAGCACTCTCAATCATGCGAGTGCAGCGGACCGCGCTGTATCGAATGCAATGGGCAGCGTCTTGTAACCCCAGGTGCCGAGGAAGGGCCGCCAGGTAGGGTCGGCGGTGAGCCGGGGGTTTTTCAGCCGCTGCGTGATCAGGTGCAATCCCTCCTCGAGCTGGGAACGCGCGATGAACTGGCCGAGGCACATGTGGGCTCCGCGCCCGAATGCGATGTGGCGATTCTCCGGCTTGCGCTCGGGGTCGAACACGAGAGGTTTGTCGTATGCAGCCGGGTCGCGACCGGCCATTGCGGTGGCGAAGATGACGACGGTACCCTTCTGGAAGTGAAAGCCGCCATATTCGAAGTCGGAAGATACGGTGCGGTAAGGCGTCGTGATCGATGAGTAGCGCAGCATCTCGTCCAGCACCTTGCTGCAGTAGGCGAGGTCCTCGGCGCAGCGGGCGTAACATTCCGGCCTGGCGATGAGCTGACGCATGGTCAGCGCCAGCATGTTCTTCGAGGTGTCATAGCCTGCCACCACCAGCACGAGCAGCATGAAACGTAATTCTGTCTCATCGAGGAGTCCCTTGTTCTTGGTCTCGATCAGATCGTCGAGCAGGGAGTCGGGGTCGTGCGCGCCGCTTGCCTCGCGCGAGATGACGAGTTGATCGCTGAACTCCCACAGCACATCCCACCCCGCCAGAAACAGTGGCTTGACCGCCGGGTCGAAGGTGAGTGAGGACAGCTGGTTCTCCAGCCCAATATGGATTTTGGGGATGACTTCGGCCGACACGCCGAGCAGGCCGAGCACAATGGCCACGGGGAAGTGGGCGGAGAATTCGGCGAAATCGAAGGATCCTTTCGGCGCCCACTCATCGAGCAGTTCGGAAATCACTTTGCGCATCAGGGGCCTGACCTGGTTGGCCCGCCGGGGTGTGAAAGCGGCGGCGACGCTGTTGCGCAAGCGCTTGTGCGCCTCGCCGGAGACGGACAACAGCATCTCCTCCATGAACCGTCCCCACATGTGGCCTTGAGTCCGTAGAACTCGACCGCCGGCGTGAAGCCTGGCTGGAAGTGCTGATCGTCGGCCAAGAGTTCCTTGGTCGCCTGGTAGCCGTGCACCACCAGTCCTTGGGAGAAGCGCGCGAGCCAAGGATGCACCCGTCGCGCGGCTGCCGCGTAAGGGTCAGGATTAATTGAAAAATCCACCGTGTCCACCGGCAACTCAGGAAGATTGTCCAACGATCTCATGGCGAATAACCTAGCAGCTGACAAATAACCTCGCCAGCGAATTGTGCGCATGCGCTACGCCCGAGACGCACTATTGGACCAAATACTCATCGAAGAACACGCGCATTCGGAGGAATCTCTCGCAAAAGCGGCCGATTTAGACTCGACAGGAAGGAGCACCGAACAATGGCAAATCTGGTGGTCTTGAGATTCGACACGCCTGATGGCGCCGAGAAAGGTCTGGAGCTCGCCGTGAGCTTGCAGAAGCAGGAATTGCTGCATATCAAAGATGCGGCAATCGTCACCTGGCCGACCGGCAAGAAACGCCCGAAGACACGCCAGCACCCAGGCATGGCGACGGCCGGTGCCCTTGACGGGGCCTTCTGGGGACTGCTGTTCGGGATCGTCTTCTTCGTGCCCGTATTAGGCGCGGCCGTGGGCGCGGCGATCGGCGCATTGAGCTCGCACCTCGGCGGCTACGGCATCGACGAGGACTTCATCAAGCAGGTGCGCACGAAAGTGACCGAGGGCACCTCCGGCCTGTTCCTGCTGCTCGGCGCGGTGACGGCCGACAAAGTCGTCGAGGCCTTCAAGGCGGCGCCGCATTTCGAGCTCATCGCGAGCAACCTGACGCATGAACAGGAGCAAAAGCTGAAGGACGCCTTCGGCTGAGGCTGACCCTTTCGTCGCGTCCTCAGCGGAAGCGGGGTCGAGATGTGTCAACATCCCGGAACCATCGCACCGATGGACGACAGCCGGATTGCGCGCCCTGTAGCCGCGCATCGCGAACGCGTGTCGGCCTTGCGAACCCTAGCTGTGCTGAACGACGCCGTCCGGGGTGAGCTTGTTGACCGCTTGCGGCAGCGCCTGCGCCAACTTCCCCGCCAGCTCGTCGGGGTTCACGCCGAATTTGGCCGCGAGATTCTTGACCACATCGGAGCCGAACGCGGCATGGATTTGATCCGCCGATATCGGCATGTTGGTGCCGGTGCCAACCCAGGACTTGACCGTGGCGCCAAAGCCCTGTTGCTCCATCTGCGCGACGATGCCTTGCACGCCGCCATGCTTCTCGATCAAACCTGACACCACGGTCGCCATCTCGGCGCCGACAACGCCACCCAGTACTCCGTCGAATAGTCCCACGATGATTCCCTCCTTAGTCAGCGACGTTCGAACGAGCGGGGCGTGTCGAGAGTCTCCAGCCCGCGCCTTACTTGCAAGCCTTGCCGTGATCTGCGTGCGCGCCCTTGGCGATGGCATCGGCCTCCGACATGTACGCACCGCTTTTCGTTTTTCCGTAATAGGGATCGGACGGGCAGTGATACACATTGCTGTTGGTGTTGACCCAGACCAAGCCGGGGCCGCCGCCGGCGGCTTGGGTCGCGACCGGTTTGGAGGTCTCTTTCGCCGCTGCCGCGGCAGGGGCCGGAGCAGGGGCGGCCGGCGCGGCAGCCGCCGGCGCCGCGGCAGGTGCAGCAGCCGCGGGGGCAGTCGCAGGCGCGCTTGCCCCAGTTGCGCCGTACCAGCTCTGAACTCCCTTGTGGCCGCTGCACGCGCCTTTTTTGGTCGCGTTGGTCCAGTACGTTCCGTCCTTGCACAGACCCGTGGCTCCGGCCGGTGCACCCGCGGGGGCTTGAGCCGCCGCCATTCCGGAGGAAAGTACGCTTGCCACCACCGAGATCATTACGATGCGTAAAAACATGGAAGTCCCCCGTTATTTAATTTGTGGTCTGAGCGAGAGCGAGAAACCGCACGGTCCTTGCGGTATTACCCTGGATAATCGGAGTTTACAGTAAAGCGTCGATTCGCCGTCAACGGCGCTGATCGTCGCTCTGTTGCATTGCGGCTGCGTCCAGCACGGTGCTCTCACAATCCCAAGTAGCGCAAGATCCCAGCAGCCGCCTCACGGCCCTCGAACACCGCGGTCACCACGAGGTCGGAGCCGCGCACCATGTCACCGCCTGCGAATACTTTGGGATTCGTGGTCTGAAACTTGCCCGGTGCGATTCCTGACACGCGCACGCGGCCGTTGCCGTGCAGGGCGATCCGATGCTCATCGAACCAGCGCGGCGGGCTCGGGTTGAAGCCGAAAGCCACGATCACCGCGTCCGCCGGAATGGTCTCCTCCGTTCCGGGAACCACTTCGGCCACGCGTCGACCGCGTGGACCCGGCGGACCGAGACGCGTCTGCACCAACTTCACGCCCTCCACCCGGTCGGAGCCGACGATCTCGATGGGCTGGCGGTTGAACAGAAAGGTGACGCCCTCCTCCTTGCTGTTCTTGTAGTCGCGTCTCGAGCCCGGCATGTTCGCTTCGTCACGCCGGTAGGTGCAGGTGACGCTCAGCGCACCCTGGCGGATGGCAGTCCGATTGCAATCCATGCCGGTATCGCCGCCGCCCAAGACGACGACGTGCTTGTCGCGCATGTCGACGAACCCCGTGCCCACGTTCGAGAGCCCAAGCTCGCGATTGATGTTCGAGACGAGATAGGGCAGCGCCTCGTACACGCCCGGCAGATCCTCGCCGGCGAATCCGCCCTTCACGTACGAATAAGTGCCCATTCCCAGGAATACCGCGTCGAATTCGCGCACGAGATCATCGAAGGGAAGGTCGCTCCCGATCTCCACCCCCAGGCGAAACTCGACCCCCATCTCCTGCATGATCTCGCGGCGCTTCTCGACGACGTCCTTCTCGAGTTTGAAGGGCGGAATTCCGAACGTGAGGAGTCCGCCGATTTTAGCGTAGCGGTCGAACACCACGGGCGTTACGCCGCTGCGCACCAGGATGTCGGCGCAACCGAGCCCGGCCGGCCCTGCACCGACGATGGCGACACGCTTGTCCGTGCGCACGACACGCGACAGGTCCGGCTTCCACCCCAGCCTGAAGGCCTCGTCGGTGATGTACTTTTCGATCGCGCCGATGCTGACCGCGCCGAGCCCGTCGTTCAAGGTGCAGGCGCCCTCGCACAGCCGGTCCTGCGGGCAAATCCTGCCGCAGACTTCAGGCAAGGAATTGGTTTGGTGCGACAGCTCCGCCGCCTCGAAGAGCTTGCCGGCATTGACCAGCGCGAGCCAGTTCGGAATGTAGTTGTGGACCGGGCATTTCCATTCGCAGAACGGGTTACCGCAGGACAGACACCGTCCGGCTTGCTGTGCGGCGGCCTCGCCGTCGTATTGCGAGTAGATCTCGCGAAAATGCCGGGTGCGCGTCTCGACGTCGAGCTTGTCGGGGTCGCGGCGCGGCGTATCGAGAAATTGCAGGTATTTGTCGGCCATGAGGTTGAGGCTCTGCAGCCCGTCAGGCCGCGCGTCGCAGATTGACGAGAAGCGAGGCGATGGCGGCCGCTTTCGGCTTCACCACCCAGAATTTTCCGATGTAGGTGCGGAAATCGTTGAGCAGCTGCTGGCCCCACACGCTCCCCGTCGCCTCGACATGCTGCTCGATGAGCCCGCGCAGATGCTGCACGTGAGTGCCCATGCCCTCCGGCGAGACGCGGTGAATGTCGATCAGCTCGTGATTGTAGCGATCCACAAAATCGCGCTCGAGGTCAAGCACGTACGCGAATCCGCCCGTGAAGCCGGCGCCAAAATTGACGCCCGTGCGGCCGAGCACACACACGACGCCGCCGGTCATGTATTCGCAGCAATGATCTCCCGTGCCCTCGACCACGGCGAGGGCGCCGGAATTGCGTACCGCGAAGCGCTCGCCCGCCGTGCCCGCGGCATAGAGCTCGCCGCCGGTCGCGCCGTACAGGCAGGTGTTCCCCATGATCACGGTCTCGCGCGCACTGAACGAGGCCGCCGCGGGAGGCTTCAACACGATCTTGCCGCCCGCCATGCCTTTGCCCACGTAGTCGTTCGCCTCGCCTTCGAGATGCAAATGCAGGCCGCCCGCGTTCCAGACGCCGAAGCTCTGGCCCGCGGAGCCCTTGAGGGTGACGATCAACGGCGACTCGGCCATGCCGTTGTTGCCCCAGTGCTTGGCGATTTCCCCCGACACGCGCGCGCCGATGGAGCGATGAAAATTACTGACGGCATAAGCGAATTGACCGCCGAGCCGGCCGTGAATGCTTGCGCGCATGTCGGCGAGCATCTGCTCGTTGAACGCTCCTTTGTCGAAAGGCTCGTTGCGCGGCTCGGTGCAGTACTGGGGCGCGCCCGAGACGAGCGCTCCGTTGGCGAGCAACGGCTTGAGATCGAGCTTGCGCTGCTTCGAGGTCTCGCCCGCCAGAATCTCCAACCGGTCGGTCGCACCGATGAGCTCGGCGATGCTGCGCACGCCGAGGCTCGCCATGATCTCCCGGCACTCCTGCGCGACAAACCGGAAGTAGTTCATGACCATTTCGGGCAGGCCGATGAAATAGCGGGTGCGCAGCACGTTGTGCTGCGTGGCGACGCCGGTCGCACAATTGTTGAGGTGGCAAATGCGCAGGTACTTGCAGCCGAGCGCCACCATGGGAGCAGTGCCGAAACCGAAGCTCTCCGCGCCGATGATCGCCGCCTTGATGACATCGAGCCCCGTTTTCAGGCCGCCGTCGGTTTGCAGCCGCACACGATGTCGCAGATCGTTGGCGCGCAGAGTCTGATGAGTCTCGGCCACACCAAGCTCCCACGGCGTCCCCGCATATTTGATCGAGGACAAGGGGCTCGCACCGGTACCACCATCGTAGCCCGAGATGGTGATGAGGTCCGCGTACGCCTTGGCGACGCCCGCGGCCACGGTGCCGACGCCGGGCTCGGCGACCAGCTTCACCGAGACCAGCGCCTGCGGATTGATCTGCTTCAGATCGAAGATGAGCTGCGAGAGATCCTCGATCGAATAAATGTCGTGGTGCGGCGGCGGCGAGATGAGGCCGACGCCCGGGCGCGCGAATCGCAGGCGCGCGATCATGTCGTTCACCTTGTGTCCGGGAAGTTGGCCGCCCTCCCCCGGCTTCGCGCCCTGCGCGATCTTGATCTGCAGCACTTCTGCGTTGATCAGGTAACTGGGAGTCACGCCGAACCGTCCCGAGGCGACTTGCTTGATCTTCGAGTTTTTCTCCGTGCCGTAGCGCGCCGGATCTTCGCCGCCCTCGCCGGAGTTTGAGCGCGCGCCGAGGCGGTTCATGGCAATGGCGAGCGCCTCGTGGGCCTCGGGGGAGAGGGCCCCCAAAGACATACCGGCGCTGTCGAAGCGCGCCAGGATCGCGGTTATCGGCTCGACTTGATCGAGGGGAATCGCGGTGCCGGTCTTGAGCTCGAGCAAATCGCGCAGGCACGAGACGGGCCGGTCGTTGACCAGCGCGGCGAACTGCCGGTATTGCTCGTAATCACCCGCCATGACCGCGGCTTGCAGGGTCGCGATCACATCGGGGTTGTACATGTGGTACTCCCCCTCGTGCATATACTTGAGCAGCCCGCCCTGACTCACGTTGACGCTCGAATCCCACGCGCGTCGCGCCAGGTAATCCGCGTCCGCCTTCAGATCCTCGAAATCCGCACCCTCGATGCGGCTCTCGGAGCCCTCGAAGCACAGCTCCACGACCTCGGAAGACAGGCCCACGATCTCGAACAGCTGCGCGCTGCGGTAGCTCGCGATGGTGGAGATGCCCATCTTGGACATGATCTTGAAGAGACCCTTGCGGATGCCGCGCCGATAGCTGCGGCCGAGCTCTTGGCGCGAATCGGCGTCGGTGAGCGCGCCCTTGCGCATGAGATCGAACAGGGTCTGATAGGCGAGATACGGATACACCGCCGTCGCCCCGTAGCCGATCAGGCAGGCGAAGTGATGCGCGTCGCGCGCCGTGCCCGTCTCGACCAGTATGTTGCAGCGGCAGCGCAGGCCGGTCTTCACCAGGCGGTGGTGCACGGCGCCGGTGGCGAGCAGCGCGTGGATGGGCGTCTTGCCCTTCACGAGGTAGCGGTCGGACAGCAACAGCACCAGCTTGCCGGCACGCACCGCGGTCTCGGCCTCGTCGCACACGTTGAGAATCGCGGTCTTCAAGTCCATTGCGTCGTCGGCCTGCAGATCGATGAAGGCATGCGGCACGCCTTCATCCTCGAGACCCATGATCTGGCGGAGCTTGCGCTGGGAGAGGACGGGCGAGCTCAGCACGATCTGCTCGGCGTGCTGCGCGGCGGGGACGAAGATGTTGCACTCGGGCCCGATCTGCGTCTGCAGCGACATCACGATGCTCTCGCGCAAGCTGTCGATCGGCGGATTCGTGACTTGAGCGAATTGCTGCCGGAAATAATCGTAAAGCGAGCGCACCTTGGTGGACAACACCGGCATGGGTGTGTCGTCTCCCATCGAGCCCACCGCCTCGCTCTCGTCCTCGGCGAGCACGCGGATGATGTCGTCGCGCTCCTCGGCCGACACGTTGTACATTTTCTGGAAAACCGCGAGTGTGTCGCGATCGAACGGCTCGGCGGCGAGGCGTGGATCGATCAGATCGGTCTGCAGATAGCGCACGCCCTTCTTGAGCCACACCTTGTAGGGATGACGGCTCTTCAACAGATCGTCCACCTGCTTCGAGTCCATGAGCTCGGAGGTCTGCAGATCGAGTGCCAGGATCTCGCCCGGCCCGAGCTTGCCCTTGCGCACCACATTCTCGGGCAGGTAGTCCCACACGCCCGCCTCGGAAGCGATGGTGATGTGGCGGTTCTTGGTGATCACCCAGCGCGCCGGACGCAGGCCGTTGCGGTCGAGGGTGCAGCACGCATAGCGCCCGTCGGTGAGCACGATCCCGGCCGGACCGTCCCAGGGTTCCATGTGGGTCGCGTAGTATTCGTAGAACGCCTTCAAGTCCGGATCGATCATGTCCACGGATTGCCAGGCCGGGGGCACGAGCATCCGCATGGCATGCATGGGATCGAGGCCGCCCATCAGGAGGAGCTCGAGCATGTTGTCGAGCGATTGAGAGTCGGACCCGGTGAGCGAGACCACGGGCAGCACCTCGCCCAAATCCGGGAGGAACGGCGAGCGAAACAGGGGCCCGCGCGCCACCGCCCAGGAGCGGTTGCCCTGCACGGTGTTGATCTCGCCGTTGTGCGCGAGATAGCGGTAGGGATGCGCGAGCCGCCACTGCGGCAAGGTATTGGTCGAGAAGCGCTGGTGGAACACCACCACCGAGGCCTCCAGCCGCGGGTCCTGGAGATCGGGGTAGAACTCCGCGAGGTGCTGGGGCATGACCATGCCCTTGTAGACGATGGTGCTCGCGGACAGCGAGGGAATGTAGAAAGCCGGGTCGCTCGCCTCGAGGATTTTCTCGGCGCGCCGCCGCGCCATGTAAAGCCGCCGGTTGAACGTGGCCTCGTCGATGTCGAATCCGGCGTTCACGAACAGCTGCTCGATGTGCGGCAGCGTCCGCAGGGCTTCCTCGCCGCAAGCTTGAGGGTCGACGCGCAACGGGCGATAGCCCGCAACGCTCAAGGTTTCGCGCTCGATCTGCTCGTTGAGCACCCGGCGCGCGGCATCCGCCTTAGCAGGATCCGGATCCAGGAACACGAGGCCCGCCGCGAACTGCGGCGCGAGCTTGATTTGCGACTCCTGCGCGACCATCCGCAGGAATCGGCGGGGCATCTTGATGAGCAGGCCGCAGCCGTCGCCGGTCTTGCCGTCGGTTGCGATCGCGCCGCGATGTGTGAGGCGGTTCAGGGAGCTGATGGCGGTTTGCACCACCCAGTGGCTCGGCAAATCGTCCAGACTCGCGATCAGGCCGAACCCGCAAGAGTCGCGCTCATAACGCGCGCGATACAGGCCCCAATCGGTGGCCCGGGGATCTTCCGCGCGCGAAGGCCCGCCGGCCGGATGTGGTTGCTTCGACATGATAGGACGCCCGTGCGCAGCCACGTCTCTGCGCGACGACGCAGCGATTGGCCGCAAAAACAAATTAAATCGGTTCCGGGCGCTCGGTTCGGGGCGTCCCTCGTCACCATGGGGGACCCGCCGGGTGGGGCAAACGCCGTGCAAGCGCGCCTAGTATGAGGTCATGATACCGGGGCGGCGAGTGCCGTCAACCGGCGATGTAGCGCTCCAATTGCTCGATTTGGGCGGTTTGCTCCTCGATCACGGCCTTGACCAGATCGCCGATCGACAGAATGCCGAGCACGCGGCCGCCCTCGACTACCGGAAGATGCCGGAAGCGGTTCTGGGTCATGATCTCCATGCAGTGCCGCACGGTGTCGGTGAGCGTGACGGTGACCGCCGGAGCCGTCATGATCTCGCTCACCGGGGTATCTTGGGAAGAGCGGTTCTTCAAGATCACCTTGCGAGCGTAATCGCGCTCCGAAATGATGCCGACAAGGGGCCCGGGCTGCGCTCCGGGGCTCGATCCGGGGGCCATCACGAGGAGCGCTCCCACATGATGGGTCGCCATCAGCTCGATGGCCTGGCGTACCGAGTCCGTGGGCGCAACCCAGAAGAACTCGTTGCCCTTCTGACGCAGCAAATGACTGACGGTCTGCATGAAACCCCCAACCTACTGGCCCGGAACGACTCACGGCCGAGGCAAATCCGGCCACGTTGAATGACTATACTCCGGCCTTTTGCCAGGACAAGTGACGCCATGAACCGTGAGGACAGTGCCCCCGACAACCCGCCCCAGGCCGATATCCGCCCTCACGTCGTCACCTCACCGCACGGCGACCGGGTCGATCCGTACTACTGGCTGCGCGACGACGAGCGGCGGGATCCGGCGGTCCTCGCCTATCTCGAGGCCGAGAATGCATACAAGGAGCGGCACCTCGCGGGGCCGCTGCGCGAGGCGCTGTACGGCGAGATCGTCGCGCGGCTCAAGCAGGACGATGCGAGCGTGCCGTACTTCAAAGACGGCTACTGGTATTACACGCGTTTCGAGACCGGCAAGGAGCACCCGATTTTCGCGCGGCGCAAAGACCGGCTCGAGGCACCCGAAGAAATCGTCATCGACGGGAACGAGCGCGCGGCCTCGAGCCGCGCAACAGGCCGCGAGTACTACCAGCTCGGGGCGGCCGAGGTATCCCCCAGCGGGGAGTGGCTCGCGTTCTGCGAGGACTTCGTCGGCCGGCGCCAATACGAGCTGCGCTTCAAGGATCTGCGCTCGCGCGAGGTATTCGAGAACCCCATCCCGAACGTCGAATCCGACCTCGCGTGGGCGAACGACAACGCCACCTTGCTGTACGTCGAGAAGGATCCGGAGACGCTGCTCGGGCTGCATGTGAAGAAACACACGCTCGGCGCGGATCCCGCGCTCGATCCGGTCGTGTTCACGCAAGGCGACACGAGCTTTTACACCGGCGTCGCCAAGTCGAAATCGGAACGCTACATCTTCATTTCGATGGAGAGCACGGTGTCCTCCGAGTGGCGCTACGCCGATGCGAACGATCCGGCGCTCGAATTCAAGGTATTTCTGCCGCACGAGCGCGATCACGAGTACCAGATCGAGCATCTCGGCGAGCATTTCATCATCCGTACCAACTGGGACGCGAGGAATTTCCGCCTGATGCGCTCGCGCGTGAGCGCAGCCGGCGCTCGGTCGGACTGGCAGGAGGTGGTCGCGCACCGCGATGACACCTTCCTCCAGGATTTCGATGTGTTCGAGCGCTTCATCGCCCTGAGCGTGCGCTCGGGCGGTCTGCAGAAGATCAGCATCCAGCCGCTGGGGCTCGAGGGCGAAGCGGCGGGCGCACCGCAGTTCTTCGTCACCAGCGAGGAGCCCGCCTACTCCATGGCCCTCGGCATCAACCCGCGGCTCGACACCGACGTGTTGCGGTACAGCTACGCGTCGCTGACCACACCGACCAGCATCTACGACTTCGACGTGCGCTCAGGGAAGCGGCAATTGCTGAAGCGCGATCCGGTGCTCGGGTCTTTCGATCCTGCCAACTACCAGACGGAATTTCTCTGGGTTCCCGCACGCGACGGCAAACAGGTACCGGTGTCCTTGGTATATCGCCGCGGCCTGGTCCGTGACGGCACCGCGCCGCTCCTGCAGTACGGCTACGGCGCCTACGGGCTCTCCATGGACCCCTATTTCTCCTCGTCGCGCTTGAGCCTGCTCGATCGCGGCTTCGTGTTCGCCATCGCGCACGTGCGCGGCGGACAGGAGCTCGGCCGCGCGTGGTATGACGATGGGCGGCTGCTGCACAAGAAAAACTCGTTCTACGATTTCGTCGACGTGACCCGGCATCTCGTGAGCGAGCGCTACGCGGACCCCACCAAGGTCTGCGCCATGGGAGGAAGCGCGGGTGGGCTCTTGGTGGCGGCCATCGCCAACATGAGCTCGCCCGAATACCGCGCCATCGTCGCTCAAGTGCCGTTCGTGGACGTGGTCACCACCATGCTGGACGAGAGTATTCCGCTCACCACGAACGAATTCGACGAGTGGGGCAATCCCAGCGACCGCGAGTTTTATGATTACTTGCTGTCCTATTCTCCCTACGACAACGTCGGTGAGCAGCGCTATCCGTCGATGCTCGTCACCTGCGGCTTATGGGACAGTCAGGTCCAATATTATGAGCCCGCCAAGTGGGTGGCGAAGCTGCGCCACGTCAAGACCGACCACAATCCGCTGCTGCTGCATATCGAAATGGAGGCCGGTCATGGCGGCAAATCGGGGCGCTTCGAGCGCTATCGGGAGACCGCGATGGAATACGCCTTCCTGCTCAAGGAGCTCGGCATTGTCGAGTGAAAAAAAAGGCGCCGCGAGCGGGGAAGCTGAATCGCGGCGCCTAAGTTCCAACCAAAGGGGAGAACGCAATAAACATCAATCAATCGACATCAATCTAGACACTTGAAGGCAATGAGCGTCGAGCCATTGCGATCCGCACCGGAACCATCCGGGCCGGACCATCGCGCAGCGGCACGTGCGGCGAAAGCCACCCGCGCATCGATTCTCTCGAAGGCAAACTGGCCGTCCGCCCGTCGTACCAGCAAAGCGGCCCCAGGGCTGCCTGCCGGCATCAACATCGCGACGATCCTCGATTGCATTCCGCTGTCCTTTGGCTCGAGACTCGATGCTCTATACCTAGCAAACTGCGTGCCAGAATGAGAACCCCGTCGGATCAATAAGTTGAGTGCGTCACGTCGGACGCAAACTGACAAGAATTGTCAGTGGAGTGACCAAGCGCGTCCACGGCCCGGCCATTAAGTCAAACGGGGCGGCCTCGCCGCAGGTCAGCCCCGTTCCGCGCGAACGATGATGCAGGGTTGAGATCGGGCCTTGAGATCCCTGCAAATCTTGCGTGCATGGCTCTCGGTCAAGCCCGCCGTCTGGAGCCGATAGAGCGTGCCGCTCGCGGTTTTCTTCGGCACGACCTTGGAGCTTAGACCTCCTAGCAAGTTCGGATATTCCTTCTGCAGATGCTCCCAGCGCTTGTTCGCTGCGGCGCTGCCGGAGCGGAACGCGCCGAGCTGTAGCGCATAGTCGCCCGTGGCCTCCTTCAGGCTCGAAGCGTGCGCGTGCGAGGGGGCCATTGCGGCTGCGACGGCAGGTGCCTTATGCGGAGCCGGTGCCATGGCAGACGCAGGAGGCGCGGCGCCGCTCTTCGCGGCGGGTGGTGGGGTCGGGGGCGCCTCGTCGCCGGTCGGGCCGGCCGGGGCTTCCGGCGCGTTGCCCGGCGCGGACGGTGTTCCGGCGGGAGATTGGGCCATGCTGAAATTCTCGAGCCGATTACGAGCCTCGGTCGCAGACTGACCTTCGGGGTACTGGTTCAGGTAGGCCTGATAGGCCTCCGGTGTGTCGGCATCGCGCGCCTTCTGCCAGTCGCGGTCGTCGTAGAGTTCCTTGAGTCTCGCCTGCGCCTGCGCCGTGAACTCTCCGCTCGGATATTTCTTCACGAACTGCTCGTACGCCTCGGGTGTGTTCGCCTCCCGGGTTTTTTGCCAGTCACTTTGCTGCCGGGAGCAGCCGGAGAGCGCGATCGCCAGTGTGATGCAGCACGCAAGTACGAATTGTTTTCTGAGCATTTTCCCTTCTCGAGACGGCCGATTGATTTTTTGGACGGGCCATTCTACTGAGATTTGTGGCCTCTGTCGGCGACGCCAAGCTCGTCACATCAGCCGCGGGGCGAGTTGCGTTACAAGTGGCGGATGAGAGAGCCGAAGCGGCGATTCTTCGACTTTGATCTCGGTTTGCCGACCCCGACCGTCATCGGTGCCGAGTCCGTCGTGGTCGGCGACGTCCGCGGCACCGGGCAGTTCGTCGTCACCGGCGAGGTGCATGGCGACGGCGAGATCGCGGGCAGTTTGCATCTGGCCGTCAGCGGCGTGTGGAATGGGTACATCCAAGCGGAGCAGGCCATCGTCGCCGGCAAGATCACGGGCGGCCTGAAAGTGCAGGGTAAGCTGGAAATCGGCTATACCGCAGTGATTCGCGGCAAGGTGAGCGCCAGCACCATCGCCATCGCCAAGGGCGCCATCATCGACGGCGAGATCGAGGTCACCTCCGAGGCCCCGCTGCAGGAGTTCGAGGAAAAACGCGGCGAATGAGCGCGGCACCGCTGTGCGCGAATAGCGACAGCACGGCAGTCTTTGTGTGTTGACGAGTATTCGCTCATCCTAGGCACTTTTTAGCGCAAGCCCCTCTGCCCGAGGGGCACTCAAGGGTAGATGCGAGCATTTGATGTAGTCGTCGTGGGCGGAGGTATCCACGGAGCCGGCGTGTTGCAGGCGACCGTCGCAGCCGGGCATAGCGCGCTTCTCATCGAGAAGGGCGCCCTGGCGAGCGGCACGTCGAGCCGCTCGAGTAAATTGATTCATGGCGGACTGCGTTACCTCGAGTCGGGCCAGTTCGCGCTCGTGCGCGAGAGCCTGCATGAGCGCGCAGTGCACTTGCGCATCGCTCCCGATCTCGTACAGCTCAAATCGTTTTTCATCCCGGTCTACGCGGAGACGCGACGCCGCCCCTGGCAGCTCAAGCTCGGGCTCTGGATGTATGCGCTGCTCGGCGGATTCCATGCGAGCATGCGCTTCGGCAGCGTGGCTCGGAGCGAATGGCCGCAGCTCGACGGGCTGAAGACGCGCGACCTCGATGCGGTCATCCGCTATTACGACGCTCAGACCGACGATGCGCAGCTGACACGCGCCGTGGTCGAGTCGGCCCGCGCCCTCGGTGGAGAGCTGGCCGTGCCGGCGCGGTTCGTGGGCGCGACCCTCCTCGACGATGGCGTGCAGGTGATCTTCGAGAGCGGCGGCGAGGTCACGGAATGCCGCGCCCGGGTGCTCGTGAACGCCGCCGGTCCCTGGGCTCCGCAGGTCGCGCGCGCGATCCAGCCGGCGATCCACGTCCCCGACGTCGATCTGGTGCAGGGGACGCACATCGTTCTTCCCATGCGCGTGACCCAGGGCATCTATTACGTGGAGAGTCCGAGCGATGGCCGCGCCGTGTTCGTGATGCCCTGGCACGAACAGACCCTGGTGGGCACGACCGAGACACCCTTTCACGGAAACCCCGACCAAGTCGCACCGCTCCCGGAGGAGGAGGAGTACTTGCTCGGCGTGGCGCGGCATTACTTCTCGGCCGCGGCCGGCTTCACCCGCCGGGACATCGTGCAGCGCTTTGCCGGTCTGCGGGTCCTGCCCGCCGCGACCCAACAGGCCTTTGACCGGTCCCGGGAAACGATTTTTACCACCGACCGTGACCCGTATCCGCGCGTGCTCGGAATCTACGGGGGCAAACTCACAGGTTGGCGCGCGGCGGCCGAGCATGTGCTCGAGCGCATCCGACCCTCGCTCGGAGAGAGCCGGCGGCGAGCCTCGACGGATCAGCTGGTGTTGAGGAGAGCACAATGATGAAACCTGGCAGGGCGACAATCGGCAGCGCGGCGCTCGGACTCGCGCTGCTCGCGCCGCTCGCCCATGCGGATAGCGACTACATCAGCCCGTCCGACGATCGCGTACGCGTGTCCTTGGGCGTCATGAAAGTGTCCTCCTCGACCACCTTGCGCGCGGACAGCACCACGGGAGTTGCGGGAACGGTCATCGACGGCGAGAACCAATTCGGATTGGACAAATCCGATTACGAGCCGGCGTTCGAGGTCATGCTGCGCGCCGGAACGCGCAACCGTTTGTGGCTCAATTACTTCACGCTGGATCGCGACGGCAGCACGCTCGTTGAGCAACCCATCGTGTTCCGCGACGCGGTGCTGCAAACCGGCGACCCGCTGCAGTCGGAGCTTGATCTGCGCATACTCACCCTCACCTACGGCTACTCATTCTGGCGCAGCGAGAAGCTCGAGCTCGCCGCGACAATCGGGGTAAGCTCTATTCAGATCGACGCCCAGGCCAAGGTGGCGACCGAGCAGGTGCACGTGAACGAAACGGAGACGGCCGCAGGCCCCTACCCCACGCCCGGATTCGCGGCGACCTGGTCGATAGCCAAGCACTTCTACATCGACGGCCGCTACCAATATCTGAACCTGCACGTCAGCGATGTCAGCGGATCGCTCAACCTGGGAGAAATCGACGCGGTCTACCGCTTTCATCCGAACGTCGCGCTCGGCCTGGGGTACACCGAGGTCAAGGCCCACGTCGACTCAACCAAGATCTCGGACTCGGGGCTGTTCGACTTCAATACCAAGGGGCCGCTGCTGTTCGTGCGGGTTTCGTTCTAAACGACGCCGTGCGGGCGCTCTGTCAGGAGGCGGGCTCGACGGTATATTCCACGCGGTTGTTGGCGGAGGCGGCGTGATTCCATTCGCCGGCGGTAAGCGCATCGCTGTGCGGCGGATAGGCCACGGCGGCGTGCAGTGCAGGGGCATTCTCCGTCACGACGTTAATGGCGCCGGCGGTCCGCTGGCGCACGCCGGCCACGAGATTGGCGAACGACAGCGATTGGCGCTGCTGGCCGGACAAAGAGTCATCGAACGGGTTGCCGACGAGATCGCATTTGCTCAGCGGTAGACTGGCGGCGGCGGGTGTGAAGCCGTCGGCCGCATTGCCCGTGAGACAGAAGATACCTGGAGAGCTCGTGACCTTCACGACGCCTCGAAAACCCTGCGCTTCGAGTTTGCTCAGAATATCGCGCAGCACGTCGACCCGGGTGTGGTCGAACGGCAGCTCCCCATAGGGGACGGGCTCTGATCGGGGCACGAGAGTGGTGCCGTCCGTCCGCGGACTTGCATCGGCGCGCACGGCGGCCTCGGTAGCCGCACCGCCCGCGGCGGCGCTGCCCGCGGCCCCGCCTTCGACGACCGCATCGGCGGCCGCCTTCGACGATGCCGCCGCGACCGCGGCAGCGAGATCCTTGAGCGTAGCCGCCATACGATCGCTCGCCTGCTTGAGGTCGGCGTTGGAAGAGCGCAGAGCAACGAGCTCTTGCTGAGTGCGCATCGAATCCGCGTGCGACAGCCACAGCAGCGCGCCCATGCCGCCGAGCAGGAACAGCGCGACAACCGCGGCGGCCCAGGCCCAAACGGGCTGCGCGGCGGGCACGGGCGGCAGCGGCTCCGGAGGCGGCCCGGATGAGGGCACCGCGCGCAGCTGATCGGCCTCGAGCCGGCTCGCCAAGCCGTCCAGGCTCGCAATGATGAAACGGCGCAGGTCGACGGACTGCTGCTTGACCGCAGCTTCGATGCGCCGGCCGACATCGGAGGGCGGCACGGCCGACGGTGGGCGTTCGACTTGACCGCCCGGGCCGATCTCCACGGGGACGAGCGCAGGCTCATCACCCTCGCGCCGATCCGGCAAGAGATGCAGCTCGTACAGCACTTTCGACACGTCGACGGGCCTGACCTGCTTCGGCAACACGCCCATCGCGCCGAGTGCACGGGCCTGGCCGACGTACAGCTCTCCTTCCTGAGAGGTATACATCATGATCGGGATGGTCGCCGTCTGCGGATTGCTCTTGATCGCCTTGACCGCTTGCAGGCCGTCCATCCCCGGCATGAGATGGTCCATGAAAATCGCATCCGGCCTGCCGTGCTTCAGATATTCAATGGCTTGCTCGGCCGACTCGGCCATATCGACTTCGATATCGTACTTCTCGAGCATTCTGCTCAAGATCACTCGGGCCGACTTAGAATCGTCGACTACCAGCGCACGCTTTTGCCCCATCACGTTAGTTTAGCGCACTCTCTTTCGAAGCCCGCCACTCGGTATCACACGAAGCCGGTCGCGCCGGGGCGACGGCAAGAGGACGCGAGTGGGGCAATGCTCGTGCGCGACGTCCTGTCGCGTGCCGCATACAGTGAATGACGCGCCGCCGACGTCAGGCAGCCGGTGCGCCGGCCTCTTCCTTGTTCTGGCTGATCCAGGTCAGCGCGGACTCCACGTCGGCGAGCTCGCTGGCGGTAAACCCTTCGATTCGGACGCCAGTCGCTTCCGCTTTTTTCTTGGCAAGCTCGGCGCTCGCGATGCGGTGGACCCACACGAGCCCGCGACGTACCTTGGCGGTGAACTTTTGCTGCTTTTCTTCGTTCATCGTTCATCTCCTCAATATGGTGTCAACCCTGAGCGGGCACGATACACGACAACGGCGCCGATGAGGAACCCTGGCGGCCCGCGAGGCCGCGGCCGGCGGGGCCTCACTCGCGGGTGCCGGTGCCTCTATTCAGCAGCGTGACGGCGAGCGCGAACATTGCCACGACCGCACCGATCATGATCCCATAAGCGAGCCTGAGGTCCACGTCGGACTCACCTAAAAAGCCGTACCGGAACGCGCTGACCATGTATAGGATGGGATTGGCACGCGACAGGGCTTGCGCCCATCCGGGAAGCATGGTCACCGAATAGAACACGCCTCCGAGGTACGTGAGCGGCTGCAGCACGAACGTCGGAAACCACGTGATGTGATCGAAATTCTTGGCGAACAAGGCATTGATGAAGCCGCCCAGCGCGAACACCGCGCTCGTCAGCAACACCGCGGAGACGATGGCAAACACGTGATGCACGTATAGGTGGGTGAAGAACAGGGCCACGACGGTGACCACGGAACCCACCGCCAGGCCGCGCACGATGCCGCCCGCGATGTAGCCCGACAGAATGAGCCAGTTCGGCAGCGGCGACACCAGAAGCTCCTCCAGATGTTTGCCGAACTTTGCGCCGAAGAACGAGGACACCACGTTGCCGTAGGAGTTCGTGATGACGGCCATCATGATGAGGCCGGGCGCCATGAACTGCATGTAGCCGTAGCCACCGACCTGGCCGACGCGTTTGCCGATGAGACTGCCGAAGATGACGAAGTAGAGCGTGGCGGTCACCACCGGCGGCACAATCGTCTGACCCCAGATGCGGATGATGCGGTTGAACTCGCGGATCACGATGGTCGTGAATCCGACCCATTCCGCGCGCGCCAAGGATTCGCGCACGCTCACGCTCCCTTATCGGCCGCGCGGGCGCTGTTGTCGACCAGGCGCATGAACAGCTCCTCGAGCCGATTGACCTTGTTGCGCATGCTGTTCACGCGCACACCCTGTGCGCTGAGCTGCGAAAAGATGTCGTTCAAGCTCTGCCCTCGCGAGACCTCGACCTCGAGAGTGTGGTCGTCGGTCATCTCATTCCTGAACCCCGGCAACGCGGGCGGCGTGCCCACGGGCTCGCTCAGATTGAACACGAACATCTCGGTCTGGAGCTTGCGCAACACGTTGGCCATGGTGTCGCGCTCGATGATGCGGCCGCCCTCGATGATGGCGACGTTGCGGCACAGGTTCTCCGCCTCCTCGAGATAGTGGGTGGTCAGGATGATCGTGGTGCCCTCATCGTTGATGTTGCGCAGAAATTCCCACATCGAGCGGCGGATCTCGATGTCGACGCCGGCCGTCGGCTCGTCCAGAATCAGCAGCTTCGGCTCATGCATCAGCGCCCGTGCGATCATGAGCCGGCGCTTCATGCCGCCCGACAAGGAGCGCGCGATCGAGTTGCGCCGGTCCCACAACTGCAGTTGCTTCAGGTATTTCTCCGCCCGTTGCTTGGCGAGGCGCCGGGGGATGCCGTAGAACCCCGCCTGATTCACCACGATCGTGAACAGGGACTCGAACAAATTGAAGTTGATCTCCTGAGGCACGATACCGATGCAGGACTTCGCCAGCTCAAGCTGGCGGTCGATGTCGTGGCCGAACACCTCGACGTTGCCGCTCGTCTTGGTGACGAGCGATGTGACGATCCCGATGATGGTCGTCTTGCCGGCGCCGTTCGGCCCGAGCAAGGCGAAGAAATCGCCCTCGTCGACTTCTAGATCGATGCCCTTGAGCGCCTTGATGCCGTTTTTATATACCTTGGTGAGCTGGCGTAGGACAAGAGCGTGCATAAGAGCCGCGTAGACTAAACTGCGGGAGGCCGGACCCGCAACTTGACACTTTTCAGCCCAGCCTCAGGGCAGAAGACGCGCGGCACCGAGCTGCAATCCGAAGAGCTGCACCCGACGCAAACGCCGCGGGTCGCCGCGCGCGGCCGCGGCGGTGAGCGCCCGCCAGTAAAACGTGCTCGTGTTCCATCGCGCGGACAGATTGACGGCCTCGCTAGCCGCCAATGCGGGCAAGCGATCGAGGCTCGCCGCGCGAAAGGCGGCGGCCGTCGACTCGGCCATGCCGAGCCACAGCTGCGCACCCAGCTTCGGGGTCCACGCGAGATGCCACGCGTAGAAGAGCGCGAGACGCGTGAAGGCCGTGACATCGGCCGGGACCGCTGGCTCGTCGGCGATGCGCCAGGATTCGCCGAGACGCGCGCACCAGTGTGCATCGTCGTGGAAGCGAAGATCGTATAGTGCGTAGGGACAGTCCGCCGCCGCTGCACGCGCCTCCGCCGACAGGCTCGCGATGGGCGCCGCCGTTTCCTCGGGCATTTTCAGGCCAACGGGACTTCCGCTGTGTACTGCGGCGAGATCCAGGAACTGATGATTCAGATCGCGCAGCGCGGCGAGTGTGTGCGCCGAAAAGCTCTCCTGGCGCGTCCAGAGAAAAGCATCCCGCATGTCCGCCTCCTTGCGCATTTTCCGTGCAAACGCGCCGCCTGTGACTGAGAAACCCCGGGCCTGCGGGAACGCTAGCTTTGTGATTAATTTCTGTCAAATTATTTTGGCACGATTTTGCGTTTCCCGTTAAACGCGTGCCGAATGGCATGACAAATCAGTTGGCAGCCGCGCCAAATTTGTGATTAATTTCTGTCAAATTCTCTTGGCACGAATTTCCCTCGAATCACCGCACATAAGGAGCCGCCCATGAGAGTCTCTGACGACCGTTACACCCGCGACCGCGAGCGCTTCGATCTGGCGCTGCGCCTGATCCGCCACGAGGCGCGCACGTTCACCATCCGCCAGTGGACTGGGCTCAGCGACGATCGAATCCGCAAGCTTTATAGAAGTTATTGCCTGGACCAGGATACGCACACGGTGTTGCGGCATCGCGGCAAGTCGCCGCGGCAGGCGGCGTTCTTCTTCCGCAGCCCAGAACTGCAGTTTCATGCGGCGAATCTCGCGAGCCTATTCTTGCTGCACGGCTTGCTGCGTGCAACTTCCCGGGGCGTGGAGTCAAGCTATCGCGTGGGCTCGCTCGAATCCGGTGCGCTACTCTGCGGGGGTTACGAGGCTTATCGGGACCTGCACTCGCCGCCGGCCATCTCCTTCGAGCACGCTTGGTTTTTGCTGCTCGCGCTCGGGCGGCGTGACGAGATTGCGCTCAGACGCTGTGTGGAGTGCGGCGGCGTCCTGGTGCACGACGTGCTCGCGAAGCGCGGCTCTGCGTGCTTGACGTGCGCGCCGGGCAATGCACTCGCGGGCCCAAAGGAAAGCTCGCTTTCGTGACCGTCCTCGCGCGGCAAGTGCGGGTTTGAGCCAATGGACCCGCCTTGACATATACGAGCCTGACGTCGACGAGCCGGGTGCTGCTTTGCACCGCGACATACCCTAGGTAAGCTAGCCGCCGGGAAGCGAGCGGCAGCCTTAGGGAGATCATATTGGTTGGCAGTTCAAGCATGACCGATGACCCTGGCGCACCTCGTGTGGATCAGCGGGCCGTCTTCTTGAGCTATGCCTCGGAAGACACCGCGGCCGCGCGCCGACTCTGCGAGGCACTGCGCGCCGGGGGCATCGAAGTCTGGTTCGACCAGAGTGCGTTGCGCGGCGGAGACGCCTGGGATGCAGCCATCCGGCGCCAGATCAAGAGTTGTTCGCTGTTCATTCCAATCATCTCGAAAAGCTCCCATTCGCGCGCGGAAGGTTACTTTCGTCTCGAATGGAAGCTGGCGATCGACCGGTCGCACCTGATCGCGCCCCACCTCCCCTTTCTTCTCCCGATCGTGATTGACGACACTGCGGAGATCGACGATCGGCTGCCCGAACGCTTTCGCGACGTACAGTGGATCCGCGCACCGCAGGGCGAGCCGCCTCCTGGATTCGCGCAACATGTGGGGGGACTGCTCGCCCGCGTGCCCGGCGCCGAAGGCGTCGGTGCCGCTCCTGCTCCCGCTTCCCGGTCCCTGCATCCCACCGCGAGTCCTCCACCCACGGCGCCTGGACCTGCGCCGCGGCGGAGGCGGACGTTCGCCTGGATTGCGGCAGCCGCGGTCGCAGCCCTCATCGGCGTCGGCTTGTTGCGTTATTTTTCACATCCGGGCGCGGTTGCCGCGTATTCACTGGCGGACCGGCGCATGACCTTTGCGGTGTTGCCCTTTCACGCTCCTGTCGACGATGAACATGCCGCGCGCGTGGCGAAGACGACTGCAGACGTCGTCATCGACAATCTGGAGAGCGCCTCGATCTGGTGCCAGGTGGCGCCGCGTGCAAGTGTTGATGCGGCAGTCGCAAAGTTCACCGGCGCGCGTGAGCTGGCCGAGGCCCTCGACGTACACTTCCTCATCCGTGGGACCCTGCAGCCCGTACGGGAGGGGTACACGCTCAACCTTGCCTTGATCAACGGGGCCACCGAACAGACGCTGGTCACGGCGACGTTGCCCGTTCCTCAGGACAAGCTGAAGCCGGTTTTCGATGACGACGTAGACACGGCCGTCTATCACTTGGTGCTGGCAGGCATGCACGAAGAGGTGCGGCGTGCGGAGGATCGGCCGGCCGACGCGCTCGACGTGCGCGATCTATCGTTCCGTGCCTTCGATTACTGGCGCCATCATCGCGGTAAGGAAGCGAAAGATGGTTATATCTCGGCCTCTGACCTGTTGAATCGGGCGCTCACGCTCGCGCCCGAAGATCCGTTGGCGACCTACTTGACCGCCGACATCAATCTTTGCGATTGCGTGATGGGTTGGTCAGCCAACCCGGATGAACAACGTGCCATCGGCACCGCTGCGCTCGAGAAATACCTGCGCGGCCACCCGACCGACCCCGAAATGCTGCTCGACAAGGCAGGCATCATGCAGCTGCGCGGACGCTACGACGAAGCCCTGGTCGTCACCAACTCAGTGCTGCAGCGGCACCCGGATCACACCGGCGCACTCGCCACCCAGGTGATCACCCTCGTGCACCTCGAACGCGCGCGCGAAGCGATCCCGCTCGCAGATGAGCTGGCGTCGCGTTTTCCTGACAAATGGGAAGATCTGACTGCGCTGGCGGCGGATGCCCATTATGCGGTGGGTGACTACGCAGCCGCGTCGACCCTCGCGGCAAACGCGGCGGCACGGAGCGATGAGACAAACCTCAAGAGTCCGATCTTCGGCACGGTGCGGCTGACGTTGGCTGCGGCCGAGGCGCAGATCGGCCACACCGACCGTGCGCGGCATGCGCTCGAGGACTTCTACGCGGCCGTTCCCAGCATTCACTCCATCACCGCGCTGCGCAAATGGATATACCCGACCGATACTCTCGCCGATTTCCAGCCCTTTTATGCCGGGCTCAAGCTGGCTGGCATGCCAGAGTAGCCGGCAACCGTCCTTCGCCTCAAGGATCTGCTGCCGAGACATCACAGCGTCTGCGCTCGTGGCCGAAGGATGTCCCGCGCCCTGCTAGAATCCTGCGGATGCCGGAGAGGAACGTTTTCGCGGGCCCCTATCTCGACCGGGCCGGACACCTGCGCGCCGATCCGGCGTGGCTCGAGAGCGCCCTCGCCGACCCACGCAGCCGCGTCCTGCCGTTGTGGGATTCGCTCAATCTGGTCACGGACGCCCAGGGAGCGACGTTGCATGCGGCGTTTCTCGGCATCGACGAAATTGCGGCGCAGCGCCGCCCCGACCTGATTCTCCTCGGCCGTCGCAACGGTACGGACTTCTTCGCCTACGAGGCCGAGTCCGCCGAGCCCCCGGCTATCCCGGCGGGAACACGCTTTGCGGATCTGCGCACCGTGGCTGCACTTCTGCCCGACGAGGAGGCGGGGCTTTTGAGCTATGCGCGGGCGATGATCGGCTGGCGACGCACGCACCGGCACTGCGGACGATGCGGCGCGACGACCCTGTCGGCAAAGGCCGGTCACGTGCTCGTGTGCACGAATCCGGTCTGTCGGCACGAGCAATTTCCGCGTCTCGACCCGGCGATCATCGTGCTGGTGATCGATGGCGATCGGGTGCTGCTCGGCCGACAAGCGGCTTGGCCCGCCGGACGCTACTCGACGATTGCAGGCTTCGTCGAGCCGGGCGAGTCGCTCGAGGATGCCGTGGCGCGCGAGGTGCACGAGGAGACCGGCATCCAGGTGGATGGAATCGAATATCACTCCTCACAGCCCTGGCCATTTCCGAGCTCGCTCATGCTGGGCTTCACGGCGCGCGCGGCGTCGCAGGTCATCGATCTGCGTGATCTGGAGCTCGAAGACGCCCGCTGGTTCACGCGCGCGGACATCGTGAGCGGTACGCCGTACCTGCCGCCGAACGTCTCCATTTCATTCCGTTTGATCGAGCACTGGTTCGACGCGGCGGCAGCCATCCCGCTGCGCGAGCTGGATGGGCCGACGAGGACTCAGCCGCGCTCTTAGGGAACGCCTCGGTCAACCGCTAGCCGCGCTCCCAGTGTCCCGGGCGCAACCGCCAGCCATCACCTTGCCGCACCCATTCGTAGGCCACCCAATGATGCCCGGGACGCGGCGCGGTCCAGTGACCCGGAACCCACGAGTGTCGGCCGCCCACCCAGTTCCAGTAACCACCGATCCATACATAGTCGGGCTGTGGCGGCGCCGGTCTGACTTCCACCGGCAGTGCGGGCGGCGCAACCATCACCACGCCATCGACGACGTGCCCCTGGTACGGTGGCACCGCGCAACCCGAGAGCGCGAGGCCCAACGCGGCCATACCCGATAGAGACAAAAGCCGTATGCGGTTCATGCCCGAAAGCATAGCGCCGCCGCGGCGCGGTCACCACGGCCGCTTGAGTCTATCCTCGCTGCGCCGGCGCGGTTGGGTTGCGATCGTGGCAGCGTCCGGTTCGGCGCCTTTCGCGCGATACATCTCCGCATCCGCGCGCTCCAGCAGCGCAACGGCCGTGCGCCCGTCCTGCGGGAAGACCGACACACCGATGGCCGCCGTCACCCGCAGCTCCTCGCCCGCCACCCGGCAGGGCAGCGCGACACGGGCCGCGAGAGTGGCCGCCACCTCGAGCGCCGCCTCGCGACCGGGGATGCGCGGCAGCAGCACCACGAATTCATCGCCGCCGTAGCGGCAAACCACATCGCCGCCCGCGCGCGCCCGGCTCGCGATGCGCCCCGCAACCGTGGTGATGAGCTCGTCCCCAGCCGCGTGCCCGTAATGGTCGTTGATGTGCTTGAAGCCATCGAGATCGATGAACAAGATCCCGAGCTGATGACCGCGGCGCTCGGCCTCGCCGATCGCCGCAGCAATAAGCTCGGACATTCGGCGCCGATTATAAAGACCGGTGAGCCCGTCCCGATCCGCCAAGCGTAGCGCATTGGCCTCGCGCTCCTTGAGCGCCGCGATCTCGCGCCGCAGTCGCGCGTTGATGGACCGCAGCGCAGCCACTTCGGCCGCAGGCGTCACGGCGCGCGCACCATCCGCGGGTACCGCCGCCAGTCGAGAGCGGGGCACCAGAGTCGCGGTGCCGTCTTCGAGCTCGTCTTTTCGCCAGTCGGTCATGGTGTCACCCGCATCTGACATAATATCAACCCATTCAACGGGTTAATTATGTCCGGAAACAGTCTACGCCGGCGTCAGCGACGGGGCGCGACACTATGTAAGACCGTGCCGACGGGCGCGGGTTGCGCCGCGAAAGGTTAAGGATTGTGCATGAACGACGCAGGCATCGTGCCATCGCGAGAATCGCGATCGCCGACGGCAGCGCGGCGCGCATCCCTCCCTGGTCGATGCGCGCGACGCTGACTCACGGATCGCCGCCTTAGGCGAAAGGATCCGTGTTGGTCGACGGCGGTGGCGGCTCGTGTCCGAAGTCGCTGCTCGGCGTAACTTCCGGCGTCGGCATCGCGGGCGGTGCGACCGGCGCCACGGGCTTCGGCCGTGCCATCGGACTCTTCGGAGCCGATACAGCCTTGGCCGGCGCTGCAGCTTTCGCGGACCTCGCGGGCGCCTTCTTTTTTGCAGCCGCCTTTTTCGGCGCCGCCTTCTTTGCCTTCTTCGCCTTCGTTACAACCTTCGCCTTGCTCACCTTCTTCGCTTTCTTCTTGGCGACCTTCTTAGCGACGCCCTTCTTAGCAGCTGCGCGCTTTGCCTTCGCTGCCGGACGCTTCTTCCCCTTCGCTTTCTTCTTTGCCATGGTCAGTCATCTCCTCGCGGTCATAGGGCTGCTCGTGAGAGTAGCCCTGAAAAAGTCTGCTGTCATCTCGCTTGATGCTGGAGTCGATGATGAGGATTGCGTACGCTCGATCGGTGATCCCGAACGAACCGATCCGTCCGTTGCATGATGTTTGGTTGCGACCTCGGCGCGTCTTTCGAGAGCTTGCCTCGCATCCCATCGGCCTCGTCGATCACTTGCTCGGCGCGGCGCAGGGCATCGTCGGCATGCTCGGGTACTGCCGCGCGACGAATTTCGGTGCGAAATTCGGGCTGGGCGAGATTTTCTTCACCGCCGGTCTGACCGGCGCGGTGTTTGGCATCGCGAGCTTGCACATCATGGCGGCAATCTATGCGCGGCTCGGCAGCCGGGTCGGACGGTTGACCACGCGCCGCCAGGCCGTACATGTGCTCGCCTATGGCAGCGTGCCGATGGCGGCGTCGCTCGGTATCTGGCTGTTGACCGCGCTCATCGCCGGTGAGGTCACGTTCGTCCAGGCTCCGAAGGACGTCGATGATTTCGTCGATGTGCTGCTCGGTATGCAGTTCCTGAGCTATGTATTGCTGCTGCTGTGGAGCGTGCTGCTGCAGGTCATGGGCTTCAGCGAGATCTTTGCGGTCTCGAACGTCAAAGCCTTCGTGACCTGGGTGCTCGGTCAGGTCATCGCCATGCTCGCGATCTTATTCGTCTACGTCTTGGCGGCGACCGTGATCGGAACGTGAGGCCGCCCCGCCCCGGCAGTCAGGGGGCGGCGGTCTGCACGGCGTCGGTGTTCGAGTCAGGCGGTGAGGGGCTGGGCTGCGCCGCCACGGCCTCGCGTGGTGCAACGGGCGCAGTTGCGCGAACCGGCCGACCCGATTCGTCCTTCTCCATTCGCCGGATGACGGAGCGGGCCACCTCGGCCGGCTGCCGTCGCCGCGCCGACGCCTTGGGCGTCGTGCGCCTGCGGCGGGACTTCGGCGTGGAAGCGCGGACGGCGGGCGCCGCCGCAGTGCGTGCCGCGGCAGAGCGAGCCGGTACCGCGCGCGCGGGTGCGGCGGGCTTCGCAGCTTCCGCCTTCGCCTTCTTCAGCGCGTCCTTCGCGGCCTTCTTGGCCACTTTCGCGAGCTTGCGCAACGACTTGAGCTCGGCCTTCGCGTCGCGCACGCGTTTTTTAGCCTCTGCGGCACGCTCGACCGCCTGTTGCGCGGTCGCGGCGAGACGCCGGCTCGCCGCAGTGCTCTTGCCTCGTCCGACAGCTGATTGTTTGCTCGCCATGATGCGCTCCACTTCGATGCTGACACCAAGCTTAGCGCCGGCGCCGACATACCGCCATGGCTCTGGCTGTCGCGCGAAGTCGGACCGCGCCGCTCAGGGCAAAACACGAAACAGGAAATGCCGCAGATCGGCGATTTCGGCCTCGCTCACTGAGTGCGGCATGCGGTATTGATGCCATTCGACGTCGAATCCCTGCGATTTGAGAAAATCGCGCGACTGCAGTCCCATGGACATCGGCAGGACGGGGTCATCGATGCCATGCGCCATGAAAATCGGCACTCCGTCATTGGCCGGCGCGCGGTCGCCCGATAGCGTCTGAGGCATGGGCAGATAGCTCGACAGCACTACCAGTCCCGCGAGCCGCTGCGGATAGCGCAGTCCGGTGTACAAGGTCACGGCGCCGCCCTGGGAAAAGCCGGCGAGCACCACCCGCTCGGCCGCGATGCCGCGCTCGATTTGCCGACCGATCAGCCCGCTTACCTCCTTGTCGGTGGCGCGAAATCCCGCCGTGTCCTCGGCAGTCCCACGCTCGAATCCCAGGATGTCGTACCAGGCGCGCATGCTCATGCCGTTGTTGATGCTGACCGGCCGAACCGGCGCGTGCGGGAACACGAAGCGCCACGCGCGCTCGCGGGGGCGGACGATCTGCGGCACCACGGGCTCGAAGTCGTGGCCGTCGGCTCCAAGGCCGTGCATCCAGATGACCGCGGCGTCCGGATCGGGCGCCGTCTCGACTTCGATGGTTTCCAGCATAGGACGCATAGCCTACCGAATCCGCGCTCGCATCGGCGGCCGATTGACGCCCTTGCCGGCGGTTGACTGGGCTTGCATTTTTATGCAGAATGCGCGCAACTTTATGCACGCCCACTTCGACAATTCCGGAGCCCCTGCCCGCCGCTTGGCGCTCGCGAAGATTATTCGCGAACAAGCCGTGGGGCGGCAGTCGGAGCTGGTCGCCATGCTGCGCAAGCACGGCCACACCGCGACGCAATCGAGCGTCAGCCGCGACCTGCGCGAGCTTGGGGTTGCGAAACTCGGCGATCGCTACGTGCTTCCCGAGAATTCGGCGATCAAGGAAGACTTTTCGACACTGAAGCAGTTCGTGCGCTCGCTGCAGACCGCCGGTACGAATCTCACGGTCTTGAAAACCACGGTCGGCGCCGCGCAAAGCGTCGCCGTGGCCATCGACACGGCTCGCTGGAGCGAGGTCATCGGCACCATTTCGGGCGACGACACGATATTCATTGCCACCGCCGGGGCGCGCGAGCAGCAAAAGCTCGGCGAGCGGCTGGGCGCTCTTTTCGGACTTTAAACCCCTATGACATCCACCTTCGATCCGGGCGCTGCGCCCATTTTGCTGGCATTTTCCGGCGGCTTGGACACCTCGTTCTGTGTCCCCTGGCTGAAGGAGACCTACGGACGGCCCGTCATCACGGTCACCGTCGATACGGGCGGACTCGACGCCGACTCGCGGAGCGCGCTCGCCGCGCGCTCGGCCGAGCTCGGCGCGCTCGAGCACCACCTCATCGACGCCCGCGCCGCGTATTTCGATCAAGTGCTCAAATATTTGATCATGGGCAACGTACGCCGCGGCGGCACGTACCCCTTGTGCGTGGGCGCCGAGCGCGTGCTGCAGGCGCAGACCATCGCGCAGATGGCCTTGTCGCTCAAGACACCGATGGTGGCGCACGGCTGCACGGCGGCGGGCAACGATCAAGTGCGCTTCGAGGTCGCGCTGCGCACCCTCGCGCCGGAGCTCACCATCCTCGCGCCGGTGCGCGACCGGGCCTTCAAGCGTCCCGAGCAGCTGCAGTACCTGAAGGATCACCGCTTGCCGATTCCGTCTTTCGGAGCCGCCTACTCGGTCAATCGCGGCTTGTGGGGGGTCACCATCGGTGGGCAAGAGACGCTCACCTCCGCAGGCAGCCTGCCCGAAAGCGCCTGGGTGCTGTCCAAGGACGCCTTCACTCATCCGCGCGCGCCCGAGCGCCACGTCCTGGGCTTCGTCGCCGGCGTCCCGGCGAGCTTGGATGGGGAGCGTCTGCCGGCGGTCGCCCTCATCGAGAAGCTGGAGCACCTCGCGGGCCCCTACGGCATCGGCCGTGGTATCCATCTGGGCGACACCGTCATCGGCACCAAGGGACGCGTCGCCTTCGAGGCGCCGGCGGCCGAGGTGCTGCTCACGGCACACCGCGAGCTCGAGAAGCTGGTGCTCACCGGCAAGCAGGCTCGCATCAAGGAGTCCGTCGCCCAGCCCTACGGCGATCTGGTGCACGAAGGACAGCATCTCGATCCGGTGTGCCGCGACATCGAGGCCCTGCTTGCGTCCTCGCAGGCGCGGGTGAGCGGCGAAGTGACTGTCCTGCTGCGTCCCGGCGCGGCGTTCATCGAGGGCGTCAACTCGGCGCATTCTCTGATGGCAGCCTCCAAAGGGGTCTACGGCGAGGCCGCCGGTGAATGGACCCCGGCGGATGCGCTCGGCTACTCCAAGATGTTGGCGCTCACGGGCATCTTCTACCAGCGTGCCGGCGGTGCCGCGACCTCGGGCGCTGCACCAGCAGCCCAGCCATGATGAACGCCATGCGCACCGTGGTCGTCGACAAAATCGCGTCGGTCACGCAAGCCTTGAGTCTCACGCACGAGATCCGTATCGCCCCGGAGATTCCCTGCGAGGAGGGCGTGGTGATCGTGGTCGAGATCCTGAACAACAAGTCCACCTACAACACGCTCGAGCTCACCAGCGGGCGAATGGCCAAGGTAGCGCGCGGCGACGTCGTGGTGGGCGCACTCGGTCATCGCAAGGCGCTGTTCGGATATTCCGGTCACATTCCCGACGCTTTGAAGCCCGGCGATGTGATCCAGATGCTGAACATCGGCGGCGTGCTCGGCATCTGCGACTCCGCGACGCCGGACAAAGGCAAGCCGTTCGACTGCAAAGTGCTCGGTTCGGTGCTCACCTTCCCCTATCTCGGCGAGCGCATCGGCGTCACCGCGAAGACCGGCTACAAGCCGCTCGATTATGACGCCGTGCTGGATGCGCGCGGCGTGCCGGTGGTTGCGCTTGCGGGGACCTGCATGGAGGCCGGCAAGACGGCAGCCGCGTGCGCCATCATCGCGCGCATGCGCCACCGCGGCCTCGTCGTCGATGCGTTCAAGGCGACCGGGGTGTCATTGCGGCGCGACATCCTGGCGTTCGAAGATTCGGGCGCGCGCCGGACCATGATCTTCACCGACCTCGGCATCGTCACGACCACCGAGCGCTGCGGTCCGGCGTTGACCCGCAGCATGCTCAGCGAAATGGCGGCCGGCACGCCGGACGTCATCGTGTTCGAGCTCGGCGACGGGCTGCTCGGCACTTACGGCGTCGAGTCGATTCTGCGCGAGCCCGACATCAAGGCGGCGCTGACCGCCGTGGTCCTGTCCGCGAACGATCCGGTCGCCGCCTGGGGCGGTGTGCGACTGCTGCGCGAGCGTTTCGGCATCGAGCCCGCCGTGGTGACCGGGCCCGCCACCGACAATCTCGTGGGCGTCGAGATCATCCGCGAGCAGCTCGGCGTCGAGGCGTTCAATGCCGTCAGCTCGCCGGCCGATCTCGGCGACTATCTGATATCGCGGCTGTCGCTGCGCAACGTGGGCGAATCGAAGGTGGTGGGCGCGTGAGCGAGCGCACCCCGGCGTTCGTGCTCGGCGGCACCGGTTACGTCGCCGGCGAGTTGCTGCGGCTCATCGCGCAACATCCGCAGCTCGAGCTGGCCGCCGTGATGTCTGACGGTCAGCCCGGCACGCCGGTGGCAGCGGCCTTTCCGCACCTCGCGAGCGCCTATCCCGCCCTGAAGTTCGCCGACCTGGGTGAAATCGAATCGCGCATCCGCCGTACGCGCCGCTCGGCGCTTTTTTGCGCCGCGCCGCACGGCGCCGCCGCTGCGCTGATCGACCGGCTGCTCGCCGCGGCCGAGGCGGGCGGCACGGAGACCCACTGCGTGGACATCTCGGCGGACTATCGCTACGCAACCGCGGACGCTTATCAGGCGGTCTACAAGCATGCGCACGGGGCGCCGGCGCGCATTCGCGAGTTCACCTGCGCGGTCCCCGAGCATCTCGATCTCGCGCCTACCCCGCATGTGGCACACCCGGGCTGTTTCGCGACCGCCGCGCTGCTCGCAGCGGTACCGCTCCTGGCGCTCGGACTCGCCGAGCCGCGGCTGTTCATCGCCGGCGTCACCGGCAGCACCGGCTCGGGGCGCAAGCCCGTCGAGGGCACCCACCATCCGCTGCGGCACAGCGACCTGTACGCATACGCCGCCCTCGCGCACCGGCACGCCCCGGAAATCGCAGCCTGCGCCGAGCGGGCGAGCGGGGTCGCGGCGGAGATTCATTTCGTGCCCCACTCGGGGCCTTTCGCCCGCGGCATTCATATCACGCTGCAAGCGCCGATGCGCAAGCCGCGCTCGAGTGCCGAGGTCCAGGCGGCGCTCGCCGAATACTATCGCGACCGCCCGTTCGTGCGCGTGGTCGCCGCGCCGCCGCGGGTGAAGGACGTCGCCACGAGCAATTACGCGCATCTACACGCCGTCGCCGACGGCACGTCGCTCGCCGTCATGTGCGTGCTCGACAATCTCAACAAAGGTGCCGCGGGCGGTGGCGTGCAATGGATGAATCGCTTGCTCGGATTCGACGAGACCTGCGGCCTCACTGCCGCCGCGCCGGGCTGGACCTGACGCTCTGTGGAATGAACCGATGAATACACGCATTCGACCCGACCTCGCCGCGAACCATCTCGCGCAGGTCTTCGCGCAATTCCCGATCGAGGTCGCGCATGGCGAGGGGGTGTGGCTGCATACGCGCGACGGCCGCAAGATTCTCGATTTTTACGGCGGCCACGCCGTCGCCGGCCTGGGGTACGGTCACCCGCGCTGGGTGGCGGCGCTCGAGCGCCAGGCCCGGCAGATGAGCTTTCAAACCAATGCGCTGCCGCTCGCGGTGCGCGCAAGAGCCGCTGGGCGGCTGGTGAAGTTCGCGAATCTCGGCCTCGATACGGTGTTCTTCATCAATTCGGGCGCGGAAGCCAACGAGAACGCGCTGAAGCTCGCGTTCAAGATCACCGGACGCAGCAACGCCGTCGCGCTCGAGCACGGCTGGCACGGCAGAACCGCGGCAGCGGCCGCCGTGACCTGGGGCGCGCTCGAGAAGTGGTATGGATTTCCACGCCGGCCGTTCGACGTGACCTTCGCACCCCGCAACGATCCCGCGGCACTCGAGCAGCATATCGACCGGCACACCGCCGTGGTGATCGTCGAGCCCGTGCAGGGTCTCGGCGGCGCCTACGATGTCGGCAAGCCGATGCTCCAAGCGCTGCGCGAGCGCTGCGACAAGGTGGGCGCGCTGTTGGTGTTCGACGAGGTCCAGTGCGGCGTGGGACGCACGGGGGCGCCGTTCGCGGCAAATTATCACGGCGTGACACCCGACATGCTCACCTGCGCCAAGGCGCTCGGTAACGGCTTCCCGGTGTCCGCACTGATGCTGTCGCCCAAGGTCGCGGCGCAGATCAAGTACGACGACATGGGGACGACATTCGGCGGCGGCCCGATGGCATGCGCGGCGGTCGAGGCGGTGATCGAGGCGCTGGAGGCGGAGTCGCTGCTCGCGAACGTACGCCAGGTGTCGACGTACATTCGCGCGCATTGCCTGATCGGACCCGTGACCGGCGTGCAAGGCGCAGGCTTCCTGCTGGGGCTCAACACCTCGCGGCCGGCCAAAGAGGTGCAAGCCGCTTTACTCGAGCGCGGCATACTCGCGGGCACGAGCGCCGACCCGCACGTCCTGCGGTTGCTCCCCGCTTACATTTTGAACGAGGGGCACGTCGACATCCTGCGCGACGCCCTGGCGAAGATCCCGGCGTGAAGCGCTTCCTGGACCTCGCCGACTTCGATCGCGCCGAGATCCTCGATCTGCTGGCGCTCGCGCAGTCCCTCGCGGACCACCCGCCGGGGCCGGTGCTCGCGGGGAAGGTGCTCGGGCTCGTGTTCTTGAATCCGTCGCTGCGCACGCTCGCCTCGTTTCAGACGGCGATGGGCCGGCTCGGCGGCAACTCGTTCGTGATCACACCAGGCCAGGGAACTTGGCAGCTCGAGACGCGGCCGAATGCCGTCATGGACGGTGCAGCGGCCGAGCACATCCGCGAGGGTATTCCGGTGCTTGCCTCGTATTGCGACGCACTCGGCGTGCGCGCCTTCGCCGAAGGCAAGCAGTTGCGCGAGGATCTCGACGAGCGCGTATTCCGCGCCGTCGATGCGCTCTGCGAGGCACCGCTGATCAACCTCGAATCCGCGATGAACCACCCGTGCCAGGCGCTCGCCGATTGGCGCACGCTTGATCAGCTTCAGGTGCCGCAGGGCGGAAAATTCGTCCTTTCCTGGAGCTATCATCCACGCGCGCTGCCGCTCGCGGTTCCTTCGGCCATCGTGCACATGGCTGCGCTGCGCGGCATGGAAGTCGTGGTCGCTCGTCCCGAAGGATTCGCGTTGCCGAGTGCGGTCATGGACAAAGCGCGCGCCGCCGCGCGTGCCGCCGGTGGCTCGGTCACGGAGACCGCCGAGCGCCGCACCGCTCTCGAGGGAGCGCACGTCGTGTATGCCAAGGAGTGGGGCAGCACGGTGCACTACGGCGATGCCGAAGCCGACGCGCGTGCGCGCGCGGACCTGAAGGACTGGTGCGTGCGCGAGGACTGGTTCGCAGCGGCGGCGGCGCACGCCAAGCTGATGCATTGCTTACCCGTGAGGCGTAACGTCGCGGTCGCGGACGAAGTGCTCGACGGGCCGCGCAGCGCCGTGCTGCGCGAGGCGCAGAATCGATTGACGGTGCAGACAGCGGTGCTCTACCGCATGCTTGCGGCTTCCCTTTGAGCAAATAAAAGCGGAGTACCTCGATGATGATGAACCGCCCCGATCCTTCGATCGCCGTACGCGCATTGAAAAGCGCGGCGCCCTACATCCGGATGTACAAGAACAAGGTGTTCGTCATCAAGGCAGGCGGCGCGGTGTTTGCGGACGATGCCTCGACGCGCGCGCTCATCGAGCAAGTCGCGATCCTGCACCAGGTCGGCATCAAGACCGTGCTCGTGCACGGCGGCGGCCCGCAGCTCGATCACGTGCAAGCGATGCTCGGGCTCGAGACCCGCATGGTGAACGGGCGCCGGATCACCGATCAGAAGTCGATCGACGTCACGGCGATGGTGCTGAACGGACTCATCAACACCCGCATCCTCGCAATTTGCCGCGCGCTCGATATCGAGGCCATCGGACTGTCGGGCGTCGATTCCGGCCTCATCCGCGCGCACCGGCGCGGGCCCGTGCCGATTGCGGCCGGCTCGCGCGAAACCGTCGACTACGGCTTCGTCGGCGACATCGACTCGGTGAACGCCGCGGTGATCGAGAAGCTGCTGCAGGACGGCCTGATGCCGGTGGTGAGCCCGTTGAGCGCCGACTCGAGCGGTACGTTGCTCAATATCAATGCCGATACCGTGGCCGCGGCAATCGGCGGCGCCCTGTCCGCGGAGAAGCTGGTGCTGTGCACCGGCGCGCCGGGCATTTTGGAGCGATCCACGGATACGAGCTCGCTCATTTCCTACACCGACATCAAGGGCCTGGGCCGCCTGCGCGATGCGGGCAGCCTCACGGACGGCATGCTGCCGAAAGCGGCCGCGATCGAGGCCGCGATTCGCGGCGGTGTGCGCCGCGTGCACGTGATCACCTACAAATCGCCCGACAGCCTGCTCGCCGAGATCTTCACCAACGAAGGCACCGGAACGCTGGTGGTGCCGGACCTGACTGCGCTGAGTCCCGCCGAGCAACAGAGCCCGACCTCTGCATGAGCCGGCTGTGGGACAAGGGAGCGCCGCTCGATGAGCGCGTGCTCGCGTACACCGCCGGCGAAGATCATCTGCTCGACGAGCGCCTCGTGCGCTACGACATCGAGGCCTCGATCGCGCACGCCGACATGCTTGCCGGATCGGGCCTGTTGTCTGCGGCCGATCACGCGGCGATCCGCGATGCCCTGCGGGCCATCGGCGAGGAACACGCGCACGGCGGCTGGCGTCTCTCGCTGGCGGAAGAAGATTGCCAGACCGCCATCGAAAACCGGCTGACGGAGCGGCTCGGCTCGGCGGGCGGGCGGTTGCACGCGGGCCGCTCGCGCAACGATCAAGTGCTCGCAGCGCTACGGTTGTATGCGCGCGATGTGTCGCAGGAGCTGCATGCCGCGGCGCTCGCCGTGGCCGAGGCGCTCGAGGCGCTCGCCGCTCGCGACGGCGCCGTTGCGCTGCCGGGTTACACCCACATGCAGCAAGCCATGCCGAGCACGGTGGCACTCTGGGCGCTCGGCTTCGCCGCCGAGATTCGCGACGACGCGGAAGGCCTGCGGCTCGCGGCGCGGCGCTCCGGCAAAAACCCGTTGGGCTCGGCAGCCGGCTATGGGACACCCAACCTCGATATCGACCGGGAAGCGACGCGCTCGAGCCTTGGCTTCGCGGTGACGCACGAGCCGGTGACCGCCGTGCAACTTTCCCGCGGCAAGGCCGAAGCGCATCTCCTATTCGAGATCACGCTGCTCACGCAAGACATCGGCCGGCTCGCCGCGGATCTCTTGCTCTTCTATACGCAGGAGTTCGGTTTCGTCGCGCTGAGCGATGAGTTCACCACGGGCTCCTCGATCATGCCGCAGAAGCGCAATCCCGACGTGTTCGAGCTGATGCGCGGACGCAGCGCCGTCGCGCTCGCGGCGCTGGTCGAGGTGCTCGGCATCACGCAGAAGCTCTCCTCCGGCTACCACCGCGATCTGCAGCTCATCAAACCGCCCCTCTTCCGCGGCATCGACTCGTGCCGGCAGACGCTCGCCATCTTGCCCGCCGCCCTCGCCGGTGTGCGCTTCCGCCCCGAACGTATCCACATGGATCCAAGCGTGCATGCGGCGGGTGCCGCCAATGCGCTGGTCGCCGAACAGGACATCCCTTTTCGCGACGCGTATCGGCAGGTCGCGGCCAAGCTCAAGGAACCGAAATGAGCATTTGGCTGCACACGACATCGCTCGAGCACCTCAATGCCGCCACCGTGGGCACGATGATGCGGCCGCTCGGCATCGTGTTCACCGAGCTGGGCCCGAATTTCCTCCGCGCGGCGATGCCCGTGGACGAGCGCACCCGCCAGCCGTTCGGGCTGCTGCACGGCGGCGCCTCGGTCACCCTCGCCGAGACCCTCGGCAGCACCGGCGCCAATCTGTGCGTCGATGCCGAGCGGTTCCTCTGCGTCGGCCAAGAGATCAACGCCAATCACCTGCGATCGGCGAAGAGCGGGCGGGTCATCGGAACAGCCCGGCCCGTGCACATCGGCGGCCGCAGCCACGTCTGGGGCATCGAGATCGTCAACGAGGCGGGTGCGCTTATCTGCGTTTCCCGCCTGACCATGGCGGTCATCGAGCGGCCACACCCGCCGGGGACGCCGCCGCCCTGAAAGGCTGTGTAAGGGAAAAGTCACTGGCAATTGCAGATCCGAGTGAGTATCGTGCGGGGCCATGAAAAACACCACCCATCGCATGATTCGCCGCGCCTGTGCGGGCGCCGTCCTGGTCTCGTTTGCGCCGCTCCTGCTCGCGCAGAACACCTCCTCGCCGCCGACCTCGGCGGCGCCGGCGCCGGGCGCGCAGTCGCCCCAGGGTGCCCCGACACCACCCCCCGCCCCGCCTCTCAGCAACGATCAAGCGAGTTATCTGTTCGGCCTCACCCTGGGCGAGCAGCTGCACGGCATCGGCATCCCGGACGTGCAGCTCGACGCGGTGTCGAAGGGCGTCAAAGACGCCATGGCCGGCAAGAAATCCACGCCGGCGGAGCGGCAACAGCTGAACGAGTTCGCCCGCAACGCAGTGCAAGCCTCTGCCGCCCACAACAAGACGGCGGCGCAGGAGTTCCTTGCCAAGAACGGCAAGGAAAAAGGCGTGCAGACCACCGCCTCGGGACTGCAATACAAGATCATCAAGGCGGGTGACAGCAAGACCCCGCTCGTCAGCGCGACCGACGAAGTGACCGTCAATTACCGTGGCAAGCTGATCGATGGCACCGAGTTCGACAGCTCCTACTCGCGCGGACAGCCCGCCAGCTTTCCGGCCAACGGCGTCATCAAGGGCTGGCAGGAAGCGCTGGTCATGATGCGGCCGGGCGCCCACTGGGTGCTGTTCGTTCCGCCGGAGCTCGCTTATGGACCCGCCCCGCGGCCCGGCATTCCGGCGAATTCGGCTTTGATCTTCGACGTCGAAGTGCTGAGCACGAAGCCCAAGCCCGCCGCAGCACCCGCCCCGGGCGCTCCCGGGAACGCAGCGCCGCAGTAACCCCGCCCCTCAGCGCGAAAGGTCGAGCGCGTTGGTGAGATCGCCGAGTGGCGGCTCGCCATGCTCGGCGATCGCGCGATCGCGGCGGAGAATACCGGGCAAGCTTTCCAAGTCGAAGCGTCGAATGATCAGGCGCAACACCGAGGCCGTGTCGTAGGGCGTGTGATCCACGGTCGCGTGTTTGGCATGGGGCGAAATCACGATCGCGGGGATGCGCGCCCCGGGTCCCAGCAAATCGCCGCGCGGCGGGGCGACCTGATCCCAGGCGCCGCCGAACTCATCGTAGGTGATCACGATCACCATGCCGCTCCATTGCGGACTCGCGCGAAGCCTCGCGACGAGATCCGCGATATGGGCATCGCCGTCGGCAATCGACGCGTAGCCGGCGTGCTGATTGAGGTTTCCCTGCGGCTTGTAAAAGACTACCGGCGGCAAGCGGCCCGCCGCGGCATCCGCGATCAAATCGTCGTAGTCCTTGAGATGAGCCGCGCGCGCCGCGGCACCCTCCGTGGGATCGAACTTTGCGTAGTAGTTGAAGGGCTGATGATGTGGCTGAAAATCCGGGCTGCCCCCCGGAGTTTCCGGTGCGTAGATCGCATGCCGCACTTTGTCCGGCGGCCGGCGGCCGTCGGCCACCGCCGCATTCCAGGCACCCGCATACCAGACCCACGGCACGTGCTTGGCGTCGAGCCGATCGCCGATGGTGGCGGCGCTTTGCGGCGGCAAGGTGGTCGCAGTCGAGGGATCGGCGTATAGGTCGTTCGCATCCGCGGCCGCGGGCGGATTGCCGCTCGGTTGAAAGGGCGGCTGCATGGTGTTGACGGCATAGAACCGGCCGTCACCGAAGTAATTCGCCGGCGTGATGCTCCCGCTGAGGACGAATACGGGCCTCCCGTCGAGCGCCGAGCGCGGCGACTTCGGTGCGGTCTTGAGCCGCGGTAGATCATGACCCGACGCGTCCTTCTCGAGGATCGCGATCGAGGGATGCGCCGGCGCCGTGTCCGCGGACGGATACTCCGGAGCGCACGCGCAGATCAGATACTGATGATTGAGGAAAGATCCCCCGAACGCACCCTGAAAGAAGTGATCGGCGAGGACATACTCGCGGGCGAGCGCATACAGCGCCGAGCCGCTCGTATCCCAGTAGCCCATCGCGAGGCCGCCCGCATCGCTCCAGGCGGCATAGCCGTCGTTCTTGCCGCCGTCGATCTGCATCTGATGCTCGAAGAATTTGTGCACCAGATCGCGCGTGATCGTCGAGCTGCTGAGAGTAACCCCGGACTGCGCGGTGAAGGCGTGCTCGATGGAGAACGGCGCGTTCGGCAGTCCCATGCTCTGCGTTTGTGTAACCACGGGCTGGTAGCCCGTGGCCGTCACGCCGCGCCAGGTCGGCGGCAGCACAGGAAGCATCGTCCCATCGCGGTCGCGCTGGGGAACATAGGCGGGACGCGGATGTCCGTCCCGGTCGAGCACTTCGCCCAAGCCCACGGCCCCGGGAAAGTTGCCATAGAGGTTGTCGAAGGCGCGGTTCTCCGCATAGATCACGACGATGGTGGACACCTTGGCGCGCAAGGCGCGCGTCGTCGCATCGCCCTGCGGGGCGGTCGCGACTTGCGCCGTGGGGGCGGTGCCCTGGGTCGAGCATGCACACGCAAGCGCGCCGGCGCAGAGCGCGCTCGCGCGCGACAGGCGGTGCAAGCGGCGAGAAGTGGATGCGATCACCGCGCCAGTATAGTCCCGGCGCGGTCATCGGCTCGACGTTCGTTTCTTGGGTTAGAACTGCCAGGTGGCGTTCACCGTGAACGCCGAGGGGTTGCCGTACTGGGATTGGATGCGCTCGTACTCCGCACGAAAGCCGAAATCCTGCCAGTGCGTTCCCACTCCCGCACCCCATGTAAATTTCGTGTTCCACTGATCGATGCGATAAGCCACCGGAGCGCTGCAGCTCGAATAGGGCGGCGGGCAATAGCCGCCGCTCGTGTACTGGTATGTCGTCAGGTCGGTCTGCAGCCGGGCGACGCCCGCCTTGCCGTAGACGTCGAGGAAGGGGAAGGGCATTGGCAGATAACCGACGCCGTACAGCGCTGCGGCCTTCGGATGCGAGGTCGAGTTCGCGTAGTAATCGCCGTAACCGAAGTAGCCGTTGTCGCCGTGACCGCTGCCAAAATCGATCCACTCGGCCTCGGCTCCGACGAAAGGGATCGGACGAATGCCGACAATCGCTTTCCAGGCCACATCGTCGTCGTGGTATCCGCCGTAATAACCGTAGTCATAGCCGCTGCCGACGTTCGAGCCGCCGACACCGGCGCCGACGTACACGCCCAATGGGTTGTCGGCGAGGGCTGCGCTCGCGGCGCTGAGCGCGCCGACGGCAAACAAGGCACACCAAGATGACGAACGATTCATCAATGTCTCCGTTCTGATTCCTGCACTCTGGGACAGGCAGGCCGTCGGAGAAGTTCCGAGACGGGCCGCCGGGCGCGGCGGAGTATAATTGGCGTTATGACAATCTTGCGCGTTTTGGTCCTGCTTGCCCTCGCTGCCGCCGCTGCGGCGTGCGGCCAGAAGGGCCCGCTGGTGCTGCCCGATGCGCAACATCCCCGCAAGAAGGTGAAATTCCCCACCGCGCCGAAGCCGCCGTCGGCGAACCCGGCGACGCCTGATACGCCCGCAACGCCCTCCGCCCCAACATCCGCGCCCGAAACGAACTCGACGCCGAATCCTGGGCCGCAGGCCTGAGATCCGCGCCATGACGACTGCGCGCAAATTGCTCCTGGTGGACGGCTCGTCGTACTTGTACCGCGCCTTCCATGCGCTGCCGCCGTTGTCGAGCTCGCGCGGCGAGCCGACCGGCGCGGTGCTCGGCGTGCTCAACATGCTGAATAAGCTGATCAAGGAGGAGTCGCCGGACCGCGTCGCGGTGGTGTTCGATGCCCCCGGCCGCACATTTCGCGACGATTTGTTCGATCAGTACAAGGCGCATCGAGTGCCCATGCCCGACGATCTGCGCTCGCAGCTCGCGCCTCTTCTCGACGCGGTGAGTGCCTCGGGACTGCCACTGCTGCGCATCGAGGGCGTGGAGGCGGACGATGTCATCGGCACGCTCGCGCTGCGCGGCGCCGAAGGCGACTTCGACGTGCTCATCTCCACGGGCGACAAGGACATGGCGCAGCTGGTTGGTCCGCGCATCACGCTGGTCAATACCATGAGCAACACCCGGCTCGATCGCGCGGGCGTAAAAACCAAGTTCGACGTCTATCCCGAGCAGATCGTCGACTATCTCGCGCTGGTGGGCGACAGCTCCGACAACATTCCGGGAATCACCGGCGTGGGACCCAAGACCGCGGCGAAATGGCTCGCCCAGTACCAGACGCTCGATACGCTCATCGCGCATGCCGCGGACATCACCGGCAAGGTCGGCGAAAATCTGCGCAACGAGCTGCCCGCGCTCGAGCTGTCGCGGAAACTCGCCACGCTCGATACGCGCCTCGCGCTCGACATGACTCCGGAAAACCTCGTACCCGGCGTTCCCGATCACGCGCGCTTGCGTGAGCTCTACACACGTCTCGAGCTGCGGGCGCTGCTGAAGTCGCTGGAGGCGACGCTGCCCTCCGCCGAGGCCGCACGAGTCGCCGTCGTGGAGACCGAGGTCTCGTCCGCTGCCGTCGACGTCACGGGCGCCGCCGCCACGGCATTCTCCTCGCTCGAGCCGCCGCAGCCGCGCAATTACGCCACAGTCCTGACGCGCGACGCGCTCGACTCTTGGATCGAGAGGCTCGCCGCGGCACCTCTCGTCTGCTTCGGTACGGAGACCGACCGGCCCGAGGGTATTCGCGGCCGCCTGATCGGCCTCGCGTTTGCGATTGCGCCGGGCGAGGCGGCCTACGTGCCGCTCGGGCACGACTACCCCGGGGCGCCTCAGCAGCTCGATCGGGACCGCACCCTGCAGGCATTGAAGCCCTTGCTCGAGAACGAAGCGCTAGCCAAGCTCGGGCATCAGCTGAAGCTCGACGCGCACATTCTTGCGGGCCACGGCATCGCATTGCGCGGGCAGCGCTACGATTCCATGCTGGAGTCCTACGTGCTCGACAGCGTCGCGACGGGCCATGACATGGACTCGATCGCGGAGAAATATTTGCGTCTGCAGACCGTGCGTCGCGAGGACATTGCCGGTAAGGGCGCAAAGCAGCTCCCCCTGAGCCAGATCGACGTCGACCGCGCTGCCGAATACGGCGCGCAGCATGCGGACGTGACGCTGCGACTGCACCAGGCCATCTGGCCGCAGCTCGAGGCGGTGCCGACACTCAAGAACCTGTACGAGACCATCGAGCAGCCGCTCGTCCCGGTGCTTTATCGCATGGAGCACACCGGCGTGCTCGTCGATCGGGCCCTGCTCAAGGCACAGAGCACCGAGCTCGCGGCGCGCATGCTCGAGCTGCAGGCACAAGCGCACTCGGCCGCGGGCGGAGTTTTCAATCTCGACTCGCCCAAGCAGCTGCAGGAGGTGCTGTTCGGCAAGCTGGGGCTGCCGGTGATTCGCAAGACCCCAACCGGGCAGCCGTCGACCGCCGAAGACGTGCTCGAGGAGCTCGCCATATCTTATGAGCTGCCCCGAATGATTCTCGAGTATCGGGGCGTCACCAAGCTCAAATCGACCTACACCGACAAACTCCCGGGACAGGTCGATCAGGTTACCGGTCGCATTCATACGACGTATCAGCAAGGGGTCGCCGCCACCGGACGTCTGTCCTCATCGGATCCAAATCTGCAGAACATCCCGATCCGCACGCGGGAAGGGCGGCGCATACGCCAAGCGTTCGTGGCGGCGCCGGGATTCCGGTTGGTCGCGGCCGATTATTCGCAAATCGAATTACGCATCATGGCGCACCTCTCCGGCGATACCAGCCTCGTCTCGGCCTTCACCGAAGATCGCGACGTGCACCAGGCCACGGCCGCAGAGGTGCTCGGTGTGCCGCTCGCGGAGGTGAGCGCGGATCAGCGACGCTCGGCGAAAGCGGTCAACTTCGGATTGATCTACGGCATGTCCGCGTTCGGCCTCGCGCGCCAGCTCGGAATCGGTCGCGGCGAAGCGCAGCGCTACGTCGACCGATATTTCGAGCGCTACCCGGGTGTGCGCCGCTATATGGACGAGACGCGCAATCAGGCGCGCGAGCTCGGCTACGTCGAGACGGTGTACGGGCGGCGGCTCTATCTGCCGGACATTCGCTCACGCAACGCCGCCTTGCGTCAGTACGCAGAGCGCAGCGCCATCAACGCACCCATGCAGGGGACCGCCGCCGACATCATCAAGCGCGCAATGATCGCGGTCGACTCCTGGCTCGAGCGTACGCAGACCGCGGCGCGGCTCATCATGCAAGTGCACGACGAGCTCGTGCTCGAAGTGGCCGAGGACGCGGTCGAGACCACCGTCGGCGAGCTGCGCCAACATATGATGCAGGCTGCCGAACTGTCCGTGCCGTTGAAGGTCGATGTAGGCATAGGCCTTAACTGGGATGAGGCACATTGATGCCCTGGGTGCGCTGCGCTAGCACGGCGCTACCCGAACGCGCTGCATTGGCCGAAGGGCGTATTGCAAAGAATTGACGAGCAGTGTGTAGTAAGTATCGATTTCTAAAGGTCTTTACGCTCGAGGGGCCGTGCACGGCCGATGTGGAGTGCGATGCCATTTCAACTGAAATATTTCGGCACGGAGAGGCTGGAACTTTCATGGGGCGTCCCCATCTAATCCTGCGAGCGTTAACGCGCTCCCCGCTCTTCTCCCTGAGCGGGCAGACCCGGTTTGTCATCCCCATGCCGGGTTGGTCTGCCTCGGTGGCTGCGAAAGCACCACCGGGGCCTTTTTTTTCCAGCCCTTAGTTTTCGACCCCCACTCCGCTGCGCCGTGTATACGCGGCCGGGGCGTCCCCATCAGGCATTCGCATCCTCGCCGAGCCAGCGCTGCATGACCGCGCGCGCGACGTCGAGACCCGTGCGCGCATGTGCCGAAAATAATTGCGCAGTGACTTCCGTGTCACTGCATGCCGCCTGCGTCTCGGTGAGGACCCGCTGGGCGTCGCGCCGATTCAGCTTGTCGGATTTCGTGAGCAGGACGTGCGCGTGCCGTCCGCGCGCGAGCATCCATTCGAGCATGGTGCTGTCCTGTGGGCCGAGCCCGCGGCGGCTGTCGACGATGAGCACGAGCCCCACGAGTGACTCGCGCACGTTGAAGTAATGCTCCATGAGCTCGAGCCAGCGCGCGCGCACTTGCTCCGGTACTTTCGCGAAACCGTATCCGGGCAAGTCGACCAGACGGCGCTCGTTGCCGAGCTCGAAAAAATTGATCAGCTGAGTCCTGCCCGGCGTTCGACTCACGCGCGCGAGCGCCGTGCGCTCCGTGATGGCGTTGATGGCGCTCGACTTGCCCGCGTTCGAGCGTCCCGCGAAAGCAATCTCGCGGCCGATGTCGGGCGCGAGCTGGTGCGGTTCGGCCGCGCTCGTCAGGAATGTCACATGGGGATAGAAGGGCATGGATCGCTTGGAGGCTAAATGTCCAGCGTAGTGTACAATTTGCGGTTGGGAGCAGTTTGGAAGATGGGGTCACAGGTCATATGAATCGGTTTTCGGTCTTTGCAGCAGCGATCTCGGGCATGATCGTGAGCGGAGCGGCGCTGGCTGCCGGCGATGTTCATCCGGGGGATGCGCAATCGGGAGCCGCCAAGGCAACCGTGTGTCAGGCCTGTCACGGCGCGAACGGCAACAGTGCCAATGCCCAGTGGCCCAGCCTCGCGGGCATCGGGGCGGAGTACATCGCCGAACAGCTGCAGAACTTCAAGGACGGCAAGCGCAACAACCCCGTCATGATGCCGCTCGCGGCCGCGCTGAGTCCGCAGGACATGGCGGACCTCGGTGCCTACTTCGACACGCTCGTGAACACGGGCCTCGAGGCCGATCCCAGCTACTGGCAGGCCGGCCAGAAGCTTTACCGGGGCGGCGACAAAGACCGCGGGATTCCGGCATGCATGGCTTGCCACGGTCCCACCGGCGCGGGTAATGAACCTGCGAAATTCCCGGCCTTGCGCGGCCAACACTCGGAATACGTGGTGAAGCAGCTCAACGACTACGTCTCAGGCGCACGTCCTGCGGGGCCGGGCGGCATCATGCCGGTCATCGCGAAACGATTGTCGCCGGAGGACATGCGCAACGTCGCCTCCTACGTGCAGGGACTTCGTTGAGGATGCGCGCCTCGCGCTCGATCTTTGTCCTCTGCCTGACCCTCCTCCTCGCCGCCTGCGGCAAGCATCAATCGGCGAGCGAGCGCGTAGGTCCATTGCCCAAGGCGAGACCGCCGGCCGCTGCCTGGGCTGTGCCCGCGAGTCCCTCCACGCCAACGGCCGTCGGTGCGGGCCCGAAGACGTCGCGGCCGAATCAGGACGGCTCGGAGACGATGGAGGAGAGCGCGGGAGACAACGGTACGCATAATGCCCTGCTCGCGGCGGTCGCCTCCACGGTCGCGGCCGCCACGCCGACGGCATCCGCGCAGCCGGTCGGTCCGACGCTCTGGCAACCGGGCGTCAACTACACGCTCATCGTACCCGCGCAGCCCACCTCGGTACCTGCCGGGCAGATCGAAGTGCTGGAGTTTTTCTGGTACGCGTGCCCGCATTGTTACGACCTCGACAGCCAGGTCGAGGCGTGGCGGAAGAGCAAGCCTGCCTATGTCAGCTTCTCGAGAGTGCCCGTCACCTGGAGCGAAGGGCATCGCGCGCTTGCGCGCCTGTTCTACACACTCCAAAGTCTGGGCAAGCTCGATCAGCTGCACGGCGACGTGTTCAAGGAGATTCACGTCAACGGCAACCCGCTCGTCGCCCAAGATGGCAACGAGGCCGAGACCGAGCGCATCCAAATCGCGTTCGCCAAGAAGGAAGGTATTTCGGAGGATGAGTTCAAGAAGGCGTATCACTCGTTCGCCGTGGACACCGACTTGGAGAAGGCAGATGCGCTCGTGCAGCGCTACCGGATCGATGGCGTGCCGACATTCGTGATCAACGGCAAGTACGTTGCCGATGCGCGCCTCGCCGGCAGCCCCGAGCGTTTGATGGCGCTGGTCGGCGACCTGGTCGCGCTAGAGCACAAGCACTAGGGCGAGATCCCATGAGCCACTCATCCGCCGCGACGGTCAAATACGCCGGCGGATGTCATTGTGGACGTGTGCGCTTCGAAGTCGACGCGCCCACCCGAATCGAGGTCGCCGAGTGCAACTGCTCGATCTGCGCAAAAACGGCGTATCTGCATCTGATCGTAGCGGCGGACCGCTTCCGTCTGCTCGCCGGGCGAGACGATCTCACCACCTACACATTCAACACCGGCGTCGCGCAGCATTACTTCTGCAAGCATTGCGGAGTGAAGTCCTTCTATATTCCCCGATCTCATCCCGACGGCGTCAGCGTCAATGCACGTTGCCTCGACGACGTCGCCATCGATTCCATGACGGTGGTGCCGTTCGACGGCCGGAACTGGGACGCAGCTCGCGCTGCTTGGCGCGACGGCTAGCACGCACTCAGCGCGCGGCGGACCGCCGTGCACCGGTGCCCGCATCGCAGCGGCCAGTGTCGGCGTCGCACAACAGCCGAACATAATCAAGCGCTCTACGCACGTTATGTTCAAGCGCGTGCAATTTTCACCTTGATATTGTGACGGGCGTCTCGCGGGCTTCGCGCGGATTTGGGCGATGCTGACCGCGTACGATTCGGGATGCCAACTAGTATCTCTACATGTCTTACTCCGCTGCACAAGGAGACACGCCAAAGGGCGTCGTGACGGCGCTGCGTGCCGCAATGGGCGACGGCCTAATGCTCGGCTTTGCGGTCCTCACGCTGATGCGCGCGGGCGTGGCTTGTGCTGAAGATCCGGCCGCTCAAACACAGCCCGAGCATGACATCACGATCACGCAGCGCACTTCTTTCAAGGCTGCGACACTTCCCGAATTCACCAAGCATTACACGCTGTCGGATCCGCTGCTCGCCGCACCGAGTGAGTACCGGCTACCCGCGATGCCGGAGACGAAATCGTATTCGGCGACGGAGTTCCGGCCCCATGGACGCTCGGTCTTCGATGCCGATCCACGGCTCAATCCACCGGGGGGCACCCTCGCCGCGGACAAGAACTTCCTGCAGCGATTGCAGGAGTACAGGAGTCACGATCGTGTCCGCGTGCTCACATTATGGGACACCGGCGCGAGCGCCATTTCCATCCAGACGGATCACAAGGGCGATCCTTCACTGCAGTGGACCAGCCACCTGTTCAATCGCGGCGGCGCCACGCAAGGCCTGCTCGATCACTTGTTCCCGGTCTCGGTGTTCGGCGGCACCACACACATCACGCGCTCCCCCACTTCGCAGCCTTCGCGAGTATCGGGTGCGTTGAGCGCGCTGCACTTCGGCGGCTCGGCGCCGCCCTGAGATAAATCGTAGAGTCCGCATCGCGTCGTCGGCGCGTGCCCTTGCGCAGTCAGCTCCCGGCGCTGAATCGGGCTGCCGTTCTCGCGCGCGCCCGCTCGGCCTCGACGGCGCGGTCGCGAGGTTCGGCTGTGGTGATCAACGCGTCGATGAGCACCCGCGCTGACGCAGCAACTTCATCGACCGCGCGGTCAAAAGCGGCGCGGTTGGCCTTCGATGGATTGGTAAACCCGCTGAGTTTCCTGACGAACTGCAGTGATGCAGCTCGAATCTCCTGCTCTGTCGCGGGGGGCGCGAAATTGAACAGAGTCTTGATGCTCCTGCACACGGCCGTCACCTCCTACAGTTAGAGCCGCCTTTGTAGCGCGGCGGACATTCTCACGCAACGCCTCGCGTTGCGAAACGCTCGCCTTCCAAGCGGAGGGGCGCTACGCTTTGAAGGGAGGCTCTATGCAACCAAACCCGTTGGTATCGCTTGAGGAATGGCTGACCGCACGCAGAACGCTGCTCGCGAAGGAGAAAGCGCACATGCGCGCAGGCGATACGCTCGCTGCCGAGCGTCGCGCCTTGCCCTGGCTCCAAATCGAGAAGAGCTACGTGTTCGATACTTCGCATGGACGCCGCACGCTGGCCGAGCTGTTCGACGGCTGCGGCCAGTTGATAGTGCATCATCTGATGTTCGCGCCCGAATGGGAGGCGGCCTGTCCCGGATGCTCGTTCCAAGCCGAGCACATCGACGGGCCTGCACGGCATTTGAAACATCATAACGTGAAGATCGTCGCTGTCTCGAGGGCGCCGCTCGCCAAGATTCGCGCCTATCAGCAACGTATGGGTTGGGATTTCGACTGGGTATCTTCATTCGGCAGCGATTTCAACTATGACTTTCACGTGTCGTTCACGAACGACCAGATCCATCAAGGTCGGATCGAGTACAACTCGGGCACGATCACCACCGACCCGAGATATCTCAGCGAGGAGCTTCCGGGTGTCAGCGTGTTTGCCGTGGGACAAGATGACGAGTTGTTTTTGACGTACTCCACGTTCGCGCGGGGTCTCGACATGCTCCTCACCGCCGATCACTACCTCGATCTGACACCGGAGGGCCGGAACGAGCAGTCCTATCCGGCCTGGCCGCGCCGTTACGATGAATATCCGGCAAAACCACCGGAACCTTCGGGTAACGGTTCTTAAGGAGAAGTCATGATAGACCACACCGGCCTTGAGATTAGCAATCCGGCGCTGAGCCGCGCGTTTTGGATCCCGATGGACACAATGTCGAGGCCGTTTGCCACGAGCCTGAGTGATGCACGCATTTATTGAGGGAGTGGCGCGCCCGACTGGATTCGAACCAGTGACCTTCGGCTTCGGAGGCCGACACTCTATCCAGCTGAGCTACGGGCGCATGCTTGGGGGAGGCGATACTACCCGCCGCCGCTCCGCGGCGTCCAGCACCCCGCGGGGCTATTTCGGGTAGAGCACCAGCTGCGTGCAGCGGAACAGGGCGATGGTGCGGCCGGTCTCCTTATGAGTCACCACGGCATCCCAGACCTGGGTCGTCTTGCCGAGATGGACCGGCGTGGCGCGGCTCACGATGGTGCCGTCGCGCGCCGTGCCCAGGTGATTGGATTTCAGCTCGATGGTGGTGAATCCTGTGGCGCCGTCCGGAAGGTTCGCGAAGCAGCCGTAGCCGCAGGTCGTGTCGGCCAGAGTGACTACGCTGCCCGCGTGCAGGAATCCGTTCGGGGCCATGTGGAAGTCCTTGAGCTCGAGCTCCGCACACAGCGCGCTGCGCTCGCTCTGGGTAAACACGATGCCCAAGTAGGCCGGCAACTTGCCTTTACCGCGCTCGTTGAACGCGACCAGACTGGGAGTCATCAGCGATCGCCCTCCTCGATATCATCGAAAAACTCCACCTCGCCGGTGTCGAGCGAATACTCCGCTCCGACCACCAGCAGACCATCGTTCTGGATCAGGTGCTCGATGATGTCCGAGCCGTGCCGCAGGTTTCTAACCGAGGCGCGGATGTTGGCGCGCACCGCCTGCTGCATCAGCGCGGGCAGATCGTCCTTGAGATCGGTGGCCAGCAGGCTCTCCACGGACGGCCGAACCAGATCGACAATGGAGCGCACATTGCGGGATTGATTCTCCCGCGGGCTCTTCAGTTGCTGCAGCGTGGTCTCGACCGCTCCACAATTTGAATGGCCAAGCACCACCACGAGACGCGTGCTGAATCTGTCCGCGGCAAACTCGATGCTGCCGATTTGCGAGGGAGCGACGATGTTGCCCGCGACGCGAATCACGAACAGATCGCCGAGACCCTGATCGAACACGATTTCGACCGGCACTCTCGAATCGGAGCAGCCGAGGATGGCGGCGAAGGGAGCCTGGCCGGCGGCCAGCTCGATGCGGCGCGCATGCAGTGATTCCGGGTTTCGGAGATCGGCCACGAAACGGCGGTTCCCTTCTCGCAGCAGTGCGAGCGCCTCCCGGGCCGGTATCATGCGGGACTAGGGAGTGCGGCCGGCCGTCGGGCCGCCTCGCAAAATGCGAGCCGGAAAAAACAGCAGAGCCTTCAGGAAGGCGATGAGTGCCTCGACGACCACGGCAACGATGCGAAACGGCAGCGACAGCAACCACAAGAACGGCAACAAAATGACCGCCGCCAGGGCGAGCGGCCAGCACAGCACGAACAGCAGGCACCATGCGACGATCAGCAACAGCGTTTTCATGCGAGCATCTCCGTCCAGGGGCACCGCCTGTATGTTACTGCGTTTGCCCGCGCCGGGCACGCACCCGTTCGCGGCGCTCGAGGCTCGCTGCTGACCAGATCTCCGCCGACTTGTAGTACTCGGGTACGGCCGGAACGTGCGGCGGTAGAATGACCCACGGTTGCTTGGAGGCCGTGAAGATGTGCACGTCCGGGGGGAGCCTATCGGGCTCGTCCAGCGTGCCGACGCGCACGAAGTGGATGGCGTCGCCCGCTCCCGCGTAATTGCTCCACACGGCGACACGGCATCGCGGACAACGGGAAATCCGCTGGCCCTTGCCGCTCGCGCTCGGGGTCTCCACGACTTCAATGTCGCCTTCGAGAAGCCTCACCCGGTCCGCCTCGATCATGGCGTTCAACGCGAACGCGGCGCCGCTCTCGCGCTGGCACCAGCGGCAATGGCAACAGTGCACGATCATGGGAGGTCCCGACATCCGGTACCGCACCAAACGACAGGCACATCCTCCGTCAGCTGCTTCTGCGGTGCTCATGAGTTCCTCCAGGACAACAGTCGCTTTCCCTCATTTTAAGGTATTCGTTGCCTTGGGGCGTCACGCGGCACACGCGCGAGGCGCGCGTGTCGACCGGCGTCGGCGCAAAGGCCTCCCGAGAAGGCGAGCCACCAGAGGATCGCCAGCCAGGCACTGCCGACTATCGGGTATTGGCGCATCAGAGCCAGCGCTGCACAGGCGGCAAATACGCAGGCGAATGCGATCATCACCAGCAGCCCCGGCGCGAGCCGGTCACGCAGCAGGCAGCGCAACAGCATGCCGTAGCCGAGCGCACCGGCGAAGGCGCTCACTGCAACGATGAGCAACGCGGCCGCCTCCACTCCGCCGCCGGCGAGGAGCGGCGCCGCCAGCAAGCCCAGGCGCGCGAGCGAGCCGCTGAGGGTCGCGGCGGCCACCACGAACGCGAGCGTCCGCCGCGGAGCCGGCCCTGGGCGCAGACTGAGGGCCACGATGGCGGCGTGCAGAGCGCCGTAGCACGCAAACGCAAGGGCGATCGGCGCCTGGGTGCCCGAGAGCCTCGCCAAGGCAATCCCGAGGATCGCCGCCGCAAGGAACGCCGCATGGCGCCCGCAGCGTAGCCGTGGCTGCCCCGCCGGTACCTGAGTTAGCATCCGCATCCAACCCTCAGGAGAATTGCATGCTCGAGCTGAGACCGAGTTGCGAGTGCTGCGATGTCCCGTTGCCACCCGCTTCTACCCAGGCCCGCATTTGCTCCTTCGAGTGCACGTTCTGCGCGGACTGCGCCGACGGACGGCTGGGCGGAAAATGCCCGAACTGCGGCGGCGAGCTGGTTGCGCGACCGCGGCGTCCGGAGGCGGCGCTCGCCCGCCATCCGGCCTCCACGCATCGCGTGCACAATCCCACCGGCTGCGCCGCCTCGCCGCAAACGCTTTAGTCCGCCGACGGAGTCTCGCCGCCGAGAATGCGGTGAAATCGCGCGCGCTCGATGTTTCCTCCGCTGAGCACCACCGCCACAGACTTGCCCGCCATCCGCGCGCGTTCCTCGAGCAGCGCGGCGAGGGGCGCCGCGCCCGCGCCCTCCGCAACCTGGTGAGTGTCGTCGTAGTAGATGCGTATCGCCTCTGCGATTGCCTCCTCGCTCACCTCCACCATGCGCGCCGCCCCGCGGCATAGGGTCGCAACCGCCTCGGCGTGCGGCTCGCGGGTGGCGAGACCGTCGGCGAAGGTCTTGGCGGACGGTGCAGCGATTGCGCGTCCGGCCGCGAACGACAGAGCCGTCGCGGGCGCACCCGCGGCCCCCACGGCGATGATTTCAGTGAACAGTCCGAGCAGATCGCGTACCGCAATGAGCCCGCTGACGCCCGATCCCATGCCGACGCCGACGTATACCGCATCGAGCGGGCCCGAGCGCAGCAACTCCCACGCGTAGGTGGCAACGCCCAGGACAAGATTGCGGTGAAACGCAGGGACGAAATGCAACCCCTCCTGCTCCGCAACGCGACGCGCCTCGTGCTTCGCCTCGTCAAAGTCGCGACCGAACTCGACGAGATTCCCGCCGAACGATGCAATCGCGGAATTCTGATCGGGCGAGTTGCCGCGCGGCACGTAGACGGTCGCCGCCAGGCCCGCGCGCGCGGCGGCGAAAGCGATCGATTGACCGTGGTTGCCGCGGGTCGCCGTAACGACTCCCCGCACGTGCGGATCGGCGCGGCGCAGCCCATCGAGATAGACGAGCCCGCCCCGAACCTTGAACGCGCCGGTGGGAGTGTGGTTCTCGTGCTTGACCCAGACGGTGCAGCCGGCGCGGCGAGAGAGCTTCGGCCACGCGTACTGCGGCGTCGGCGGCACGACGGCGTGCACCAGCGTGACCGCGCGTTCGAGCTCGGTCGAGTCGAAAGCGATCGTGGAGGACTGCACTCTGGAGCTCCCGGGACGAGGACCGGGAATGATGCGCCATTTCGCGCGGCGGATGAAAGCGGAACTGGCCGGCGGGGCGGCTATTCCGCGATCCTCGCGGTGCAGCTATACTCCCCGACTTCTTTTTCAATGGGTTTTCAGCCGCCGTGTCCCAGCCCGAATCCTCCGATACCCATTTCTTCAATTCCTTCAGCGTGGTCCTCGGGATCCTGATCGCCTTCACCATCTGCCTGTTCGCCTTCGCGCGCGGGCTCGGGCGCGACTATCAATTGCGCGACGTGCGCGACGATCCTCTCCTGAAGCAGCAAGTCGCGCAGAACACGGCGCCGTTCGCCCACGAGGCGATCGCCGGGCAAGACAACAGCGCGCTCGCGATCACACCGTCACCCGCGGGCGGCGCGTCGGGCTCGGCGGCGGCCGTTCCCGCCACCGGCGAGGAAGCTTTCAAGCAGGTGTGCTCCGCCTGTCACGGCACCGGTCTCAATGGCGCACCCAAGGCGGGCGACAAGGCCGCCTGGGCGCCGCGCATCGCGCAAGGCAAGGACACGCTGTACAAGGACGCGATTTCCGGCAAAGGCCTGATGCCGCCCAAGGGGGGCACCACCTGGCCGGATGCCACGATTCGCATGACCGTCGACTATATGGTTTCACTCGCCAAGTAGCGTTCTTCCCGGGCGCGCGCGGTCCAGCGCTCGCAGTCCAATCGCTTCGGATACGTCGCTGCGGCGAATCCGGGCCTCCGCCGCCAGATCTGCGCAAGTGCGGGCGATCTTGAGCACGCGATGATACCCACGCGCCGACAGGCCGAGACGGTCGATGGCAGCCGCTACGAGTGCCTGCGATTCGCGATCGAGACTGCAGACAGTGCCGATTGCCGGTGTGCCGAGGCGCGCATTGAGTGTCCCTTGGCGAGCGATCTGCATGCGCCGCGCAGCCGCGACCCGCGCCGCAATCGTCGCGGAGCTCTCGGTCCTCACGGGCGAGGGCTCGCCGGTCGGATCGTCCCCGGCCATCAGGTGCTCGACCGGCACTGCCGCCAACTCGATGTGCATGTCGATGCGATCGATCAGCGGCCCCGAAATACGGCGTCGATACTGCGCCAGTTGTCCCGGCGTGCAACGACAGCTGCTCTCGCCTGCATACCCGCAGGGGCACGGATTCATTGCCGCGATGAGCTGAAACCCGGCCGGATATTCGCAGGTGCGACGCGCCCGCCCCACCACGACCACGCCACTCTCCAGGGGCTCGCGCAGCGCCTCGAGAACGTTGCGCGAGAACTCCGGCAGCTCGTCGAGAAACAGCACGCCGTGATGCGCGAGCGATAGCTCGCCGGGCCGACAGGAGCTGCCACCGGTGATGGCGGCAATCGAGGCCGTGTGCTGAGGACTGCGAAACGGCCGTTCGATCTGCGGGCCCGGCCGCTGACCGGCGGCCGAGGCCAGGCTCGCGACCTCGAGCGCATCGTGCTCATCGAGCGGCGGCAGCAACCCCGGCAGACACTGCGCGAGCATCGTCTTGCCCGCGCCCGGTGGACCGATCATGAGCATCGCATGGCCGCCGGCGGCCGCAATCTCGAGCGCGCGCTTGGCCGAGAACTGGCCGCGGACATGCGCGATGTCGAGGCAGGGGACGGCGCCGGCACGCGCGATCGCACCGCTGCCGCGTAGAGGCGCGACCCCGCGCAAGGCCTCGCAGACCTCGCGCAGATGCCGCGCCAGCTTCACCCGCGGGCCGGCGACCCAGCTGGCCTCCCAGTCGTTCGCGGCGGGCACGATGAGCTCGTGGTCGGTGCGGGTGCCGGCGATGAGCGCCGGCAGGAGCTGGTTCGTGCAACGCAGCTCGCCGCTCAATGCGAGCTCGCCGTAAAGCTCGCGGCCGCACGTCGCGCGCCGCGGCAGCTGTCCGCTGGCCTCGAGGATCCCGATCGCAATGGGTAAATCAAAACGGCCCCCGGCCTTCGGCAGGTCGGCGGGAGACAGATTCACCGTGATGCGCCCGCTCGGGAATTCGTAGCCCGAGGTGAGGATTGCCGAGCGCACCCGCTCGCGGCTCTCGCGCACCACAGTTTCCGGAAGCCCCACGAGTGCGAAGGCCGGCAGTCCGCAACCCAGGTGTACCTCGACCCGCACCAGGGGCGCGGCAAGTCCCACGGGCGCGCGGCTCACCACGGTGCTCATGCCGCCCGTCACGCCGTTCTCCGCTGGCGGTCAGGCGCCGCCGATCTTCGCCTCGAGATCCTTGAGCCGCTGCTCCATCGAGGCAAGAGCGCTCTGCGTGCGTTTGAGCAGAGCCGCCTGCACGTCGAACTCGGTCCGACTGACGAGGTCGAGCTTCGCGAGCTGCGCCTGCAGGACGGCCTTGAAGTTTGCCTCGAGATCACGGCCCATGCCGCGCAGGGATTCCGGTACCGCCTCCGCAAGCTTGCGGGCCAGATCGTCGAGACCAGTGGAACCTATGAAGCTCATTTCATACCTCCGAAACCTTGGCCGCCCCTCGATAAAGCACCATCAGCGCGCATGCGCGCCAAAGGGATGCACCGGTCCGATCGCGTGGCCCGCAAGTCCTTGATGTGCCGACACCCCACACCTGGCATGGAAGCTGCATTGCTTGAAAGCAATAGTACGCGGAACTCGAACTGGGGGTCGCCCGATTAACCGCCGCATGCAGGGATAAATGGATGAAGCTGATCACCGCCGTCATCAAACCGTTCAAGTTGGACGAGGTGCGACAGGCGGTGGCCGACATCGGTATTCAAGGGGTGACGGTCACCGAGGTGCAAGGCTACGGAGGCCAGCTGGGCCAAGTAGAGATTTATCGGGCGACGGAGCGGCGGGTGGATTTCCTTCCCACGACCAAAGTAGAGCTCGCGGTGGATGACTCGATTGCGGAACAAGTGCTGGAGGCAGTTTGTAACGTGGCTAGGACAGGCAAAGCCGGGGACGGCAAGGTTTGGATAGTCGAGCTGGAGCAGGCCTTGCGCGTGCGCACGGGCGAGACCGGTCCGGACGCCATTTAGCCCACGCGCCGCCCCCCGCTTACGCTGTCTCTTGAACAGAATTCGGACGATTTAGGAGCATCTCGCGCCGGCAAGCCAGCCAACTCCCCCGTCGGTGCGATATCCCGCCGGCGCGGGTTCCCCACAAGGAGCCCGCGCCGTATTTTTTTGAGACCTTGTCGGCGCGCGGATGCCGCGCGTTATACATTATAAAAAACACCAGGGAAGTTTTGCTGCACTGCAAGATAAACTCGTGCAATCCGGCGCCGTGAGTCGATCAGCGTTTCGCCCATAGGAGTTTCTGTTCCATGAAAATGGTCGTAGCCATCATCAAGCCCTTCAAGCTCGACGACGTGCGCGCCGCCCTCGCGGAAGTGGGGATACAAGGCATTACCGTGACGGAGGTCAAGGGTTTCGGCCGGCAAAAAGGTCACACTGAGCTCTATCGTGGGGCTGAATATGTGGTGGACTTCCTGCCCAAGGTGAAACTCGAGCTGGCCGTCGATGACGATCAAGTCGACCGGGTGGTGGAAGCCATAATCGAAGCGGCCCGCACGGGGAAGATAGGTGACGGAAAAATATTCGTCTCGGAACTTGGTCAAGCGGTGCGCATCCGCACGGGAGAGGTCGGTTCGCGCGCGCTGTAGCTGTTAAGCGAGGTTGGCTGAAGATGAAACGCGTTATCTTGTGCGCGGTACTGATGGCATGGTCGACCCTCGCATCGGCCGTGGTTTACAAATGGGTCGACGCTCAAGGCAAGACCCAGTACGGCGATCGTCCACCGGACGGCGTGCATGCCGAGGTGGTCGAGGGCCTGGGACGTGACTCGCGCCCCGCGGCCGCGTCGGCGCCTGCAGCCAAAGGGCCGACCGCCGCCGCGGTCCCGACCGACGTCAAGAAAGCGATCCAGAGCGACGTTTCCGCGGCCCGCGAAAAGCAATGCACGGACGCGCAAGAGCGCTACAAGAAGTTGATCGAAGGCCGCCACATCTACAAGACGGGCGACAACGGCGAGCGCGTGTATTTGAGCTCGCAGGAAATCGATGAAGAGCGGGTCAACGCGAAGAAGGACATCGACGAGGTCTGTAACAGCCCGAGTTGATGCGTTCGCCTTCTGCTGATTCGCTCTTAAAGTACCCCGCCCTCTAAAGCGCGCGCGCTTGCGCGCGCCCGCTCCGGGATCCCCCCGCGCCGCGTTCCGCGTAGCCCCGCGCTCCGCCGGTTTTGCCCGCCCGGGCGCAAAGCCTTAGGCTAGGCGCAGCCGTTCACCTCGAGGATCACGTTCATGCAAATCGGCTTCGTCGGATTGGGCGCGATGGGCAGCCACATGGCGCGCAATCTCGCGCAAGCGGGCCTGCTCAGGGGAGTATGGAATCGAACCACCGAGAAGGCGACCGCGCTGGCGGCGGAGCTCAAATGTCATGCCTTCGTCGATCTCGCCGAGCTCGCCGCCAACAGCGAGGCGGTGGTGATTTGCGTGTCGGCCGACGAGGACGTGCGCTCGGTGGTCGCCGGTCTCGAACCGGCCTTGAGCCCACGCATGATCGTGATGGATTGCTCGACGGTGGGCGCGGGCACGGCGCGTGAGATGCACGCACGGCTCTCGCCCCTCGGCGTCGGTTTTCTCGATTGCCCGGTGAGCGGCGGCGTCGAGGGCGCGCGCACCGGGAGCCTCGCGATCATGGTGGGCGGCGACGCGGAGGACTACGCGAACGCCGTACCGGTGCTCGAGAAGATGGGTAAGACCATCGCACACATGGGTCCGAGCGGCGCCGGCCAGGCCACGAAGGCGACGAACCAGATCATGTGCGCGGGGATCATTCAAGCCGTGGGCGAGGCGATGGCGTTCGCCCACGCCGAGGGACTGCCTCTCGAGCGGGTCATCGAGATTCTCGGCAAGGGCGCGGGCTCGAGCTGGTACTTCGTCAATCGCGCGCCCTTCATGGCGAGGCAAAACTATCCTGCCGGCTTCAAGGTTCGCCTGCATGCGAAGGACTTGCGCATCTGCCGCGAAATGGCGGCACAGCATGGCGCGCGGCTGCCGATCGTCGACTCGACGCTGAAAGAATACGCCGCGCTGGTGGTCGAGGGCTTCGGCGACGAGGACATCTCGGCAATCTATCGCCTGAAATCGAAACTCTTCCCCGACGCGAACCCCGCCGCGCCATGAGCGCTTCTTCCGCCGGCTCGGTGCTGCGGATCGCGACGCGCAGGAGCCCGTTGGCTTTGTGGCAAGCGGAGCACGTGGCAACGCTGCTGCGCGGCGCGCACACCGGGCTCGACGTCGAGCTTAAGCCCATGTTGACCCAGGGCGATCGCATCCAGGACCGCAGCCTCGCGGCCATCGGCGGCAAAGGTTTGTTCATCAAAGAGCTCGAGGTTGCGCTCGACGAGCGACGCGCCGACATCGCGGTCCACTCGATGAAGGACGTGCCGGCAGAGATGCCGCCGGGCTTCGTGATCGCCGCGTTTCTCGAGCGTGCCGATCCGCGCGACGCGCTGCTCTGCCGCCGCGGCAGCACCCTCAGCGACTTGCCTGCGGGCGCGAAGCTCGGCACGTCGAGCCTGCGGCGCCGTGCGCAGATCCTGGCCGCGCGACCCGACCTTTTCGTCGAGCCGCTGCGCGGCAACGTCGACACGCGCCTCGCACGCCTCGAGAACGGTGCCATGGACGCCATCATCCTCGCCTGTGCCGGCCTCGTCCGCCTCGGGCTCGAGGCGCGCATCACCGCCCGCCTCTCCCCCGGGACGATGCTGCCGGCGGTCGGTCAGGGAGCGATCGGCATCGAGTGCCGCAGCGACGATACGCGCACGCGTGCGCTCCTGGCGGCGCTCGACGATGCCGCGACTCGCACCGCCCTGGTGGCCGAGCGCGCCTTTGCGCGGACATTGGGCGGCAGTTGCCAATCGCCGATCGCTGCCCTCGCCCACATCGAGGAGAGCCGTCTGACGCTTCAAGGCCTGGTCGCGGAGCCCGACGGATCGCGGCTGCTGCGCGACGGCGTATCCGGTGACTGCGCCCGCGCCGAGACACTCGGCGAGCAGCTCGCGCAACGCCTGCTCGAGTCGGGCGCGGGCGAATTGCTGGAGCGGCTGCGTAGCGCCTGATCGCATGCTCCCGCTGCACGGCATCGGCGTCCTCGTCACTCGACCCCGACAACAGGCCGCTGCGCTTTGCCGCCTGCTCGAGGCGCAAGGCGCGAGCGTCGAGCGTTTCGCCGCCATCGAGATCGAGCCCATCGACCAGCGCCGCGAGTGGGCGGCACGGTTCGGCGACCTCCAGCAATTCGGCCTCATCATCTTCACCAGCAGCAACGCGGTGAGGTACGGCGCGGCGCTTCTCGGGCAACGCCGCGATCTGCCGCTGGCCGCCATCGGCCCGGCCACGGCCCGCGCGCTCAACCAGGCCGGCTACCGGGTGTCGGTGCAATCGATCGAGGGAGCCGACTCGGAGAGCCTGCTGCGTCACCCGAAGCTCAACGCCGTCGCGGGCGAACGCGTGCTGCTCGTCAAAGGAAGAGAGGGTCGCGAGCTTCTCGAACAAGAGCTCGCGCGCCGCGGCGCCCTACTCGCGGTGGCCGAAGTCTACCGGCGCGAGTGTCCGCGGCCGAGCGCCGCCGAGTTGAGCGCGCTGGAGGCGCGCTTCGCGGCACACGAGATCCACGCCGTCACGGCCACGAGTGTCGAGATCGCCGCGAACCTGCTGGCGCTCGCAACGCCGCGGCTACGCCGCGCTTTCGACGCCGTGCATTGGGTGGTACCGAGCGCGCGCGTGGCGCAAAGCCTGCGTGAGGGCGGCGTAAAGGCTGCCTCGCTGCTCGCTCGCTCGGCCGAGGATCAGGACCTGGTCTCCGCCCTCATCGACTGGCGCGCGGGCGAATCAGGCGCGTAATCGAAGGAGTCGAAGGAGATCGCGGACTCGGCCACACCGCGCGCCATGAAGTCGCGGCGCACGGCCTCGATCATTTGCGGCGGACCGCTTACGTAGATCTCGTGATGCCCGAGCCCCTGCACCTCGGCAAGCACCGCCTCGTGCACGAATCCCTGCCGTCCTTTCCAGGCGGCCGACGGCTCGGATAGCACGGGCGCATAGCGGAAGCGGGGGTCGGCCCGTGCCGCCTCCTCAAGAAAGGCGTGTGCATACAGATCGCGCTCCGCACGCACACCCCAATACAGCGTCATGTGCCGAGGCACGCCCTGCTCGAGAACGTGGCGCAGGATGCTCTTGAGCGGCGCGAGGCCGGTGCCGCCCCCGACCAGCAGCAGCGGCGACGCCTCGCCGGTCTCCCGATAGACGCTGTTCCCGAGGGGTCCTTCGAGATGCAGCACGGCGCCGCGCATCTCCTCGGCAAACACCTGTTCCGAAAATTCACCTCCGGGAGCTCGGCGCACGTGCAGCTCGAGCGGGCGGGCGTCGTGCGGCGGCGAGGCGATGGAGAAGCTGCGCCTCCGGCCCTTGGACAGCACGACGTCGACATACTGTCCCGGCTTGAATTCGAAACTCTCGGCGGGCGGCAGCCGCAGGTAAACTCCCATCACATCGTGCCCGAGCCGCTCGACGCGCTCGACGCGGCACGGCAGGCGCTTGACGCGCAGCGCACCCTCCGTACCGGGCGCGAATATCTCGAGCAGCAGATCGCTGCGGGCGTGCGCCCGACAGAGCAGCACGAGTCCATCGGCGGTCTCGTCATCCGACAGGCCGAGCGGCCTACCGTTCGGGTAGGCCACCTCGCCCTCGAGCAGTCGCGCTCGGCAGGCTCCGCAGTTGCCGCCCAGGCAGCGATGCGACACGTCGAGTCCCGCGCGCAGAGCCGCGTCGAGCACCGTCTCGGCGGCGGCGGTCTCGAACGCCCGGGCAGATCTGAACAGCTTGACGCGCAATGCCGGCTCCTTCGCGCCCATCCTATTATGTCGACGCGTCGCGCGCCGCTCTCGCGTAGCGGCTCGCGGCGATTGATGGCATCGGCTATGCTCGCCGCATGCGCATCGAGTTCGTGAAGATGCAGGGCCTTGCAAACGATTTTCTCGTCTTCGACGCTCCCGCCGGGCTCGCCGGTGGACCCATCGATCCCCGCCGGATGCGTGCGCTGGCCGATCGACACACCGGCGTCGGCTTCGATCAGGCACTCATGCTCGAAGCGCCGCGCGACCCGGGCAATCGCGTGTTCTACCGGATCTTCAACGCCGACGGAGGCGAGGTGGAGCAATGCGGCAACGGCGCACGATGCGTCGCCGCGCTCCTGTATGCCCGTGCTCCGCAACGCGGCCGCGAGCTCGTGATGGAGAGCAAGGCGGGGCCGGTGCATGCGTGCGTACGGCCGGACGGGTCGGTGTCGGTGGACATGGGGGAACCCACGTTCGCTCCGGCGTCGATTCCACTCGATGCCGCGGCCGAACGGCCGAGCTATTCCCTCGAGATCGGCGGGGAGAGCGTCGAGCTCGGCGCGGTCTCGATCGGCAACCCGCACGCAGTGCTGCGCGTCGACGACATCAAGACAGCGCCCGTCGCGCGGCTCGGTCCCGCCATCGAGCGCCATCCGCGCTTTCCCCAGCGTGCCAACGTGGGCTTCATGCAAGTCCTCGGGGCAGGGCATATCGCGTTGCGAGTGTTCGAGCGCGGCGTGGGCGAAACCCTGGCCTGCGGTACGGGTGCTTGCGCGGCGGTGGCGGTGGGCCGCCGGCAAGGCCTGCTCGCGCCGGACGTGCGCGTCGATCTGCCGGGCGGAACCGCGGAAGTTTCTTGGGGAGGCGGCGGTGAGCACGCGTGGCTGACCGGTCCCGCGATCACGGTTTTCAGTGGCATAGTGGACATCTAACGGGTCATCATGGGGAGCTTACAGTAATGACAAGTCAGGCACGGGGCATCAAACAGGACACGATCAACGACCTCAGCGTCACGCAGTATCTAGAGACGTATCCGGATTTCTTCGAGCGCAACGTCGCCCTGCTCGCGAAGCTCCGCCTGCCGCATCTGCGTGAGTCGAGCGCGACGGTGAGCCTGGTCGAGCGCCAGGTGGAAGTGCTGCGCGATCGCAATCAGACGCTCGAGCGCAAGCTTGCGGAGCTGCTCAATGTCGCGCGCGCGAACGACGCGCTGGCGAGCCGCATCCATTGTCTCAGTCAAAGACTCATCCGCGGGCGCACGCTCCTCGAAACCATCAATGCCCTCGAGACGAGCCTGCGCGAGGATTTCGATGCGCGCAACTCGGTGTTGCTCTTGTTCATGGAGCAGGCCCGGGATCTCGAGGCCGCCGGCCGCTTCCTCAAGACGGCGGATCCCACCGACGATGTGGTCAAGACGTTCGAATCTCTCCTGCAGTCAGGCAAGCCCCGCTGCGGGCAGATCCGCGATGCGCAGCGCGATTACCTCTTCGGCAAGGACTCCATCGAGATCGGCTCCGTCGCACTCGCGCCGCTCGGGGCCAAGGGAGCCTTGGGCCTGCTGGCGATCGGCGCAAGCGATACGGACCGCTTTCACCCGGCCATGAGCACGGAGTTCCTGACGCGCATCAGCGAGCTGCTCGCGAATGCCTTGACGCGCTGAGGACGCGGGCCGGCCGTGCATCCGAACGAGAGCGAGTGGATCGAGCGCTTCGCCTCGCACCTGAAGCACGAGCGACGCATGAGCGCTCATACGGTCGCAGCCTACCTTGCCGACATCGCGCAGCTCGCCGTTTTCTGCGAGGCGCGCAAGATCGCATGCTTCAGCGACATCGACAGCTTGCAGGTGCGCACCTTCGCCGCCACGAGTCATGCGCGGGGTCTCTCCGCGCGCAGCATCCAGCGGCGGCTCTCGGCACTGAGGACGTTTTTCGAGTTCCTCATGCGCGAGGGCGCAAGCATGCGCAATCCGGCCGTGGACGTGCGCGCGCCGAAGCAGAAAAAGCGCCTGCCGACGACGCTCGATGCGGACCAGATGGGACGGCTGCTGGCCTTTCGCACCGACGACACTCTGTCCGCGCGCGACAAGGCCGTCATGGAACTCTTCTACTCCTCGGGGTTGCGCCTGACGGAACTCGTGACCCTCGACGTTGCGTCGCTCGATCTCAAGGACCGCACGGTGCGCGTGCTGGGCAAGGGCGCGAAATCGCGGGTCCTGCCGATCGGCCGCTATGCCATTGCGGCGCTCGAGCGCTGGCTCGCGGAGCGGGCCGTGCTGCTCGCGAAGGCCCCCGCGGAAGCGCAGGGGCCGGTGTTCGTCGGCCGCGGCGGCCGGCGACTGTCGGCGCGCGCGGTGCAGTTGCGCGTCGACCTGTGGGCGCGCCGGCAGGGTCTCGGCGTGCACGTTCATCCCCACATGTTCCGCCACTCCTTCGCGACGCACCTGCTCGAGTCGAGCGGCAATCTGCGCGGCGTTCAGGAGCTGCTCGGCCACGCGGACATCGCCACCACTCAGGTGTACACCCACCTCGATTTCCAGCACCTGGCCAAGGTCTACGATGCCTCCCATCCGCGGGCCCGCCGTCGCAGCGCCGGGCGTCGCGACGCTTGAAAGGAGGGCGGTGCGCCCCCAGTGACAGGAGCTTCATGCAGCACGACCCGGAGCGAATTTACGGTACCACCATCCTCGCCGTGCGGCGGGGCGGCCACGTGGCGGTGGGCGGAGACGGACAGGTAACGCTCGGACAGAGCGTGATGAAGGGCAATGCGCGCAAGGTGCGCCGGCTCTACGGCGGCAAGGTGCTCGCCGGGTTCGCCGGCGGCACGGCGGATGCGTTCACCTTGTTCGAGCGCTTCGAAGCCAAGCTCGAAAAATTCGGTAATCTCACCCGGGCGGCGATCGAGTTGGCGAAGGACTGGCGGAGCGACCGAAGCTTGCGCCGCCTCGAGGCCCTGCTGTGCGTTGCCGATACGACCAGCATGTATGTCATATCAGGCACGGGCGATGTGATCGAGCCGGAGCACGACCTGATCGCCATCGGCTCCGGCGGCGGCTACGCGCAGGCTGCCGCGCAGGCCCTGATGCATGCAACCGAGCTTCCGGCGCGCGAGATCGTGGAGCGCTCGCTGAATATCGCGGCGGACATCTGCATCTATACCAATCGCAATCTCACCATCGAGGAGCTGTGATTCGATGTCGCAAATGACCCCGCGCGAAATCGTCGAGGAGCTCGACAAGCACATCGTCGGCCAGAAGGCGGCGAAGCGCGCGGTCGCGATCGCCTTGCGCAACCGCTGGCGCCGCGGCCAGGTGGCGGAGAGCCTGCGCCTCGAAATTACTCCGAAGAACATCCTGATGATCGGCCCGACGGGCGTGGGCAAGACCGAGATCGCCCGCCGCCTGGCGCGGCTCGCCAAGGCACCCTTCATCAAGGTGGAGGCCACCAAGTTCACTGAAGTTGGCTATGTTGGGCGGGAAGTAGATTCGATCGTCCGCGATCTGGTAGAGATCTCCGTGAAAATGACCCGCGAGGAGGAAATGGCGAAGGTGCGCCACCGCGCGGCCGATGCAGCGGAGGACCGGATCCTCGATGTGCTCTTGCCGCGCGCCCAGGCGGGCTTTGTTCCGGACAACGCGCCGCGCGATACCGACACCCGGCAGCGTTTCCGCAAGATGCTGCGCGAGCACGAGCTCGACGATCGGGAGATCGAGATCGAGCTGCGCTCGACGCCCGTCGGCGTCGAGATCATGGCGCCCCCGGGCATGGAAGAGATGACGCAGCAGCTGCAAGGCATGTTTCAGAGTCTCGGCGGCGGCAAGGCCCGCTCACGCAAGCTCAAAGTTCGCGAGGCGCTGAAGCTTCTCGTCGACGAGGAGGCCGCGAAGATGATCAACGAGGACGAGTTGAAGCTGCGCGCGGTCGATAACGCGGAGCAGAACGGCATCGTCTTCATCGACGAAATCGACAAGATCGCCCGCCGCCAGGAGACCGCCGGCGCCGACGTTTCGCGCGAAGGCGTGCAGCGCGACCTCCTACCCCTGGTGGAGGGCTGCACCGTCAACACCAAGTACGGCACGGTGAAGACGGATCACGTGCTGTTCATCGCATCGGGCGCCTTTCACATGTCCAAGCCCTCGGATCTCATTCCCGAACTGCAGGGTCGTCTGCCGATACGCGTCGAGCTCGAGCCGCTCAAGGTCGAGGATTTCGTGCGGATCCTGACCGAGCCCGACGCCTCGCTCTGCCGGCAGTACTCGGCGCTGCTGGCGACCGAGGGCGTGGAGATCAAGTTCGAGGACTCGGGGGTGCGGCGGCTCGCCGAGGTGGCGTTCGAAGTGAACGAGACCACCGAGAACATCGGTGCGCGCCGCCTGCACACGGTCATGGAGCGCCTGCTCGAGGCCGTGTCCTTCGATGCCGCGGACCGCAGCGGTTCACACATCGTGATCGATCGAGCCTACGTCGAGGGCAACCTCGGCGAGCTGTCGCGCGATCAGGATCTGTCGCGCTACATCCTGTAGCGTACCGGGGCGCCGCATGCCGCAGCCGACACATATCAAGCTTCGAACACGCTCACGGCTCCTGGAGGTCTCCTTCGACGACGGTGCGCACTTCGAGCTGCCCTTCGAGTACCTGCGGGTGTACTCGCCTTCCGCCGAGGTCACCGGACACGGCGGCGGCGAGGGCCTGCTGCAGACGGGCAAAGAGGCCGTCGCGATCGAGCGCATCGAGCCGGTGGGCAACTACGCGCTGCGGCTGCATTTCGACGATGGCCACAATACGGGGCTCTATTCGTGGACTTTGCTGCACGAACTCGGCGTGGAGCAGCCCGCAAAGTGGGCCCGGTATCTGCAGCGCTGTGCCGAGTCCGGAGTCAAGCGCGGGCAATGATCGCGCGCTAAGATCTCGGGTTCTGTAAACACCTCACAGGGCTCGCGGCATGAAAACCTCCGACCGCTCGGTCGACTTCGGATTCGAGAAAGTGCCCTGGGCGCAAAAGGCCGAACGCGTGCGCGCCGTGTTCAGCTCCGTGGCCGGCAAGTACGACCTGATGAACGACTTGATGTCCTTCGGGGCGCACCGGCTGTGGAAGCACTTCACGCTCTCTCTCACCGGCCTGAAGGCCGGTCAGCATGCGCTCGATGTCGCAGGCGGAACCGGCGATCTCGCCCTAGGGCTCGCGCGCCAGGTGGGCAAAACCGGCCACGTGGTGCTCTCGGACATCAACGCTGACATGCTGTTCGCGGGCCGCGATCGACTGATCGACGCCGGGTTTGCCGGCAACGTCGAATGCGTGCTTGCAGATGCCGAGCGATTGCCGTGCGCGGACGACTCCTTCGATTGCGTCACCATCGGGTTCGGATTGCGCAACGTCACCGACAAGGCCGCGGCCCTGTCCTCCATGTACCGCGTCTTGAAGCCGGGCGGGCAGCTGCTCGTGCTTGAATTCTCGACACCGGTCGCCCCGGGTCTCAAGCCGATCTATGACGCCTACTCGTTCGGCGTCCTGCCGCGCCTCGGCGAATGGGTTGCGAAGGACGCGGCAAGCTATCGCTACCTGGCGGAGTCGATCCGTATGCACCCGAACCAGGAGACGCTGCTCGGCATGCTCGACGAGGCGGGATTTGGGCAAACCCGGTACCACAATCTCACGGGCGGCATCGTCGCCGTCCACCGCGGGTACAAGACCTGACATGCCCGCGACCCCCGTGTGGCTGGCCGCGATCGAATCCCTGCTCAACCGCGGCATCGATCAGTCTCTCCGGGCACGGGCGGCGGCCGGCCGCTTGAATGGAACCTCCCTGGAGCTGCGCATCGCGGGGCTCGCACCCATCCGCATCGCGGCCTTCTCGAGCCGTCTCGCACTGGCGAGCGCGGGCGGTTCGGGCGCCCGCACGGCGGGCGCTGATCCCGCTGCCGTTATCGCAGGCGCCCCACTCGCACTTCTCGACCTGTTCGCGCGGCGCGAGGACAGCTCCGCTCCGCGCGGCTCCGAGCGCGTGCGCATCAGCGGCGATGCGGAAATTGCCGCGCGCTACGGCGAGCTCCTCGAGCTCGCCCGCCCCGACTGGGAGGAGGAGCTGTCCCGGCTCATCGGCGACCTGCCGGCGCGGCGCCTCTCGCTCGCAGCGCGGGCGGCGCTCTCCTGGGCGCGCGGCTTCGCGCGCAGCGCGCAAGCGAACGTTGCCGAATATCTCCAGGAAGAGAGTCGTGCGCTCGTGAGCAAGCCCGAGGTCGAGGAGTTCCTCGGCCAAGTCGACGCGCTGCGCGAGACCGCCGATCGCGTCGAGGCGCGCATCGCTCGCCTCGAGCGGCGGCTCGGCGGCCGCCGCGAGATCGAGGGCTCGGCGTGACGCGGCTTCGCGTCGCCGCGCGCTTGCTCGAAATCCACCGTGCGCTGGTGCGTCACGGGCTCGATGACTTCGTGCGGGCCACTCATTTGTACCGCCCCTTTCGCTTCCTGTTCTATCTGTCGCCGTGGACCTGGTTTCAGCGCAGCGCCGGAGCGACCCGCGGCGAGAGATTGCGGCTCGCACTCGAGGAGCTTGGACCGATCTTCGTGAAGTTCGGGCAAGCGGTCTCGACGCGCCGCGATCTGCTCCCGGTCGACATCGCAGACGAGCTCGCCAAGCTGCAGGACCGCGTGCCTCCGTTCGAAAGCGCGGTCGCCGTGGCCGCCATCGAACAGGCCTTCGGCCGTCCGCTCAAGGACATCTTCGCCAGCTTCGAGGCGACGCCGCTCGCGGCCGCCTCGATCGCGCAAGTGCATGCGGCGACCCTGAAGAGCGGCGAGGAGGTCGTGGTCAAGATCTTGCGGCCGGGGATGCACGAGGTGATCGAGCGCGACCTGCAAGTGCTGGGCGCTCTGGCCGCGCTCGCCGACGAATACTGGGAGGACGCGCGGCGGCTGCGTCCCACCGAGCTGGTGAGCGAGTACCGCAAGACCATTCTCGACGAGCTCGACCTCATGCGCGAGGCGGCCAACGCCGCTCAGCTCAAGCGCAATTTCGCGGGCTCGACGCTCCTCTACGTGCCGGCGGTGTTCTGGGACTATTGCCGCAGCAACGTGATGGTGATGGAGCGCATCCACGGCATCATCGTGAGCCGCATGGATGAGCTGCGCGCGCGCGGCACGAACATCGCGAAGCTCGCCGAGAACGGCGTGGAGATCTTTTTCACCCAGGTGTTCCGGCATAATTTTTTTCATGCCGACATGCACCCGGGCAACATCTTCGTACAGACGGATGACCCGGAAAATCCCCGCTATGCCGCGGTGGACTTCGGCATCGTCGGCACCCTGCAGCCGCGCGATCAGCATTATCTCGCGGAGAATTTCCTCGCCTTCTTCGATCGCGATTACGGCCGCGTCGCGGCGCTGCACATCGAATCGGGCTGGGTGCCGCGATCGGCGCGGGTGGACGAGCTTGAATCCGCGGTGCGCACGGTGTGCGAGCCGATCTTCAACAAGCCGCTCGCGGAGATCTCGTTCGCGCAGGTGCTGCTGCGGCTGTTCGAGGTCGCGCGGCGGTTCGACATGCAAATTCAACCGCAGCTCGTGCTGCTGCAAAAGACACTGCTCAACATCGAGGGGCTGGGACGACAGCTCTATCCCGAGCTCGATCTGTGGAAGACAGCGCGGCCGATCCTGCAGCGCTGGATGCGCGAACGCATGAGCCCGCGGACGCTGCTCAAGCAAGCGCGCGCGCAGCTGCCCGACACCGTTGCCGCGCTGAAGCAGCTCCCACAGCTGTTCAACACGGCCGTGCGCGAGGCAGCTGAGGGGCGCATGCGCTGGCAGGTGCAAAGTGCGCAGCTCGAGGAACTGCGAATCGAATTGCGCAGCACCGCCCTGCGGCGAGACATCGCACTTGCCGCGGCGGCGCTGTGGCTTTCGGGTTTCATCTGGCTGGCCGCGGCGGTGCACGCGCATTGGCTGGGCTGGCTGCAACTCATCGCCGCGGCAGGATTGCTCCTGTGGTTCAAGGCCTCGAAGCCGGCACGGCGCCGCCCATGAGAATCCCCATCGAGAGTCCCACCTCGTACCGCGGGCGAAACGCCCGGCCCAACTGGGTTACCCTCATGCTGTTCGTCGGGCTCGCGCTCGGCGCCGGGGTGCTCGGTTTTCTGTTCTCGCCGGCCCACTCGCCGGCCACCGCGCATTGGTATGCCGGACTCGCAAAGCCCCCTTGGACTGCGCCCGATCATTGGTTCGGCCCGATGTGGGTGGTGCTGTATTGCCTCATGGGCACGGCGGCGTGGCTCGTGTCGCGCGAGCGCTATCACCAGAGGCGCAATGCCGCCCTCGCGGCGTATTTCCTGCAGCTGGCTCTCAATGCGGCGTGGGCGCCGCTCTTTTTTGGGGCATGGAACATCGGCGCGGGGCTCTTCATCATGGTCGCCTTGTGGCTCACCGTGGCGTGGACGATCCGCGCATTCGCGCCGGTGCGCGCGGCCGCCGCCGTCATGCTCGTGCCTTATTTCGTCTGGATCACCTATGCACTCGCGCTGAATTTCAGCGTATGGCGGCTCAACCAATGAATGACGACACGACCCGCGAGGAACAGTCCCCGCCCGCCCACATACTCGCGAGCGGCGAGTATTCGGTCATGATCACTGCGGCCGGGTCCGGATATAGCCGCTGGCGCGACGTCGCGCTGACGCGTTGGCGGGAAGACCCTACCTGCGACGCGCAGGGATTCTTCTTGTACCTCAAGGATGTCGCCAACGGGCGAGTATGGTCCGCCGGCTACCAGCCCATCGGCTGCGAGCCGGACCGCTACGAGGTCTCCTGCACCGAGGAGAGCGTGCGCATCGAGCGCGCCGACGGCCCGATCGTCACGACGACGCAGATCCTGATCTCACCGGAGGACGACACGGAAGTGCGCCGGGTGCACTTGACCAATTCCGGCCGCAGCACCCGGGAGATCGAGCTCACCAGCTACGCCGAGGTGGTACTCGCCGATCCGGCCGGCGACTTCGCGCACCCGGCGTTCTCCAAGATGTTCGTGCAGACCGAATTCGTCGCCGACGGCGGCGGTACCTTGCTCGCGACGCGGCGCCACCGCGAACCGAGCGAAGCGCCGCTCTGGATGTTTCACAGCGCCGTACCGGAGGGCGAAGACGTCGGTGCGCAGCAGTTCGAGACCGACCGCGCCCGGTTCCTCGGCCGTGGGGGCGATGCGCGCAGCGCGATCTCCATCCTCGATGCATTGCCACTGTCCGACACCGCGGGGACCGTGCTCGATCCGGCGCTCGCGCTGCGGCGCCGGGTGCGCATCCCGCCGGGCGGCAGCGCGCGCGTCGACTTCTGGACCGGCGTCGCGGGAAGCCGGGCCACGGCGCTCGCCGCGGCCGCCAAATATCGCGACACCGGGGCATTCGAGCGTATCGCGGTCGCGGCGGCGGACCAGGCGCGCGCGGAGCTCAAGGAGCTCGGGATCGACACCGACGAGGCGCGCCTATTTCAACGCATTGCCGGGCATGTGCTCTACCCCGACCGTTCGCTGCGCGCAGCGCAGTCGATTCTCGTGGCGAACGAATCGGGACCGACGCGCCTCTGGGCCTGCGGCATATCAGGCGATTTGCCCATTGTGCTGGTACAGCTCCAGACCGAGGGCGGCGTCGAGCTGGCCACGCAGCTATTGCGCGCGCGCGCTTACTGGCGGCGCAAGCACCTCGCGGTCGATCTGGTGATCCTCAATGAGATTCCCGCCGCCGCGGCCGAACTGGCCCGCGCGCTCGAGGAGTCCGCCAAGACCACGCTCGGCCGCGCCGCCGCGGGGGCGCAGCGGGGCGGTGTGTTCTCCTTGAACGGCGAGACGCTGCCGGCGGGCGCACGCGAGCTGCTGCAGACCGCCGCACGGGCCGTCTTTCACGACCGCTCCGGGAGCGCACTGGGCGCGCAGCTCGCGAGCCTGCGAGCGCGGGGCCTTAGTCCACGCCCGCGGCTCGCCAACAAGGCAGATCCATCCTTCGACGCGATGCGCCAGGTCCCGCCGCTCGAGCTCTTCAACGGCCTCGGCGGGTTCGCGGCCGAGGGGCGCGAGTACGTCACGGTGCTCAAGGAACGCGAGTGGACGCCCGCGCCCTGGAGCAATGTCATCGCGAATCCGGAGTTCGGATTTCTCGTCTCCGCCGACGGCGTGGGCAGCAGCTACTCGATCAATGCGCAGCAGAATCAGCTCACCCCCTGGTCCAACGATCCGGTGAGCAATGCGCCCGCGGAGGTCGTATATATCCGCGACCAGGACAGCGGCGATCTGTGGTGCGCGACGCCGTTACCCATCCGCGAGGCCGGATCCGCGTTCGTCGTGAGTCATGGCTTCGGCTACACGCGCTTCCAGTGCACCTCGCGCGACATTGCGCTCGAGCTTTCGCAGTTCGTGCCTCTCGCGGATCCGATCAAGGTGGCGCGCCTGAAAATTGCCAACCGCGGGAACACCGTGCGCAACCTCTCGATCACCCATTACCTCGAATGGGTGCTCGGCAATCAGCGTGTGCGCACGGCGCCGTTCATCATCACAGAGATCGACAGCGAGAGTTCTGCGCTCCTCGCGCGCAATCCCTGGAGCATCGATTTTCCCGGGCGGGTCGCTTTCATGGACATGGGTGGGCGGCAGCAGGCCGCGTGCGGCGACCGCGCGGAATTCCTCGGCCAGAACGGCTCGCTCGCCGAGCCCGCGGCGCTGCTCAGGCCCGATCCTTTGTCGAATCGCGCGGGCGCGGGCTACGACCCGTGCGGCGCTCTGCAGACCCGTGTGCGCCTCGAGCCGGGCGAAGAGACCGAGATCGTCCTGCTGCTCGGCCAGGAGGCCTCGAGAACCGAGGCGCTCCGATTGATCGCGCGCTACCGAACCGTGGACCTCGATGCATCGTTCAAGGAGGTTGCGGAGTTCTGGGAGCAGACGCTCGGCGCCGTCCAAGTGAAGACCCCCGACCGGTCGATGGACTTGCTCTTGAACGGCTGGCTGCTTTATCAAGTGCTCGCTTGCCGCGTGTGGGCGCGCACGGGGTTCTATCAGTCGAGCGGGGCATGGGGCTATCGCGATCAACTGCAAGACGTGATGGCCCTCTGTGTGGCGCGACCGATGATCGCGCGCGAGCACATCTTGCGGGCCGCGGCGCGCCAGTTCCGCGCGGGCGACGTGCAGCATTGGTGGCTCCCGGTCACGAACCAGGGCATCAAGACGCGCGTGTCCGACGATCGGGTGTGGTTGCCGTACGTGGTCGCTCATTACCTCGAGGTGACGGAGGACTTTGCCGTGCTCGACGAGCCGGTCGCCTTTCTCGAGGGTGGACCGCTCGCGGCAGGCCAGCAGGAGTTGTTCGGCGCGCCGAAGCCGACCGCCGCCGAACCGCTCTATGCGCACTGCGCGCTCGCGCTCGACTCGAGCCTCGCCATCGGCTCACACGGTCTGCCGCTGTTCGGTACCGGCGATTGGAACGACGGCATGAATCGCGTCGGCGCAGGCGGCCGCGGCGAGAGTGTCTGGCTCGCGTGGTTTCTGCATGCGACGCTGATGCGATTCGCGCCGGTCGCAGAACGGCGCGGCGACGCCGATAAGGCCGCGCTCTGGCGCAAGCACGCGTTCGCCTTGCAGCAGGCCATCGAGCGCGAGGCTTGGGACGGAGACTGGTACCGGCGCGGGTATTTCGACGACGGTACGCCGCTCGGCTCGGTGTCGAGCGAGGAATGCCGCATCGACTCGGTGGCGCAATCCTGGGCCGTGATCTCGGGCGGCGCACCCCCCGCGCGGGCGGCCCGTGCCATGTCCGCCGTCAATGCACAACTCGTGAGCCGCAGCGAGGGCCTCGTGCAGCTGTTCACGCCGCCGTTCGACCGCAGTCCTCAAGATCCGGGCTACATCAAGGCTTATCCGCCCGGGCTGCGCGAGAACGGCGGGCAGTACACGCACGCCTCCACCTGGTGCACGCTCGCGTTCGCGCTGCTCGGCGACGGCGATCGGGCCGGCGAACTGTTTTCGCTGATCAATCCGGTGAATCACGCCAGCACCCGCGCGGCGGTTCACCGCTACAAGGTCGAGCCCTACGTGGTGTGCGCGGACGTCTACTCGGCGCCGGCGCACATTGGGCGCGGCGGCTGGACCTGGTATACGGGATCGGCCGGCTGGATGTATCGCACCGCCGTCGAAGGAATTCTCGGCATCACCTTGCGAGGCGCCGTGCTGCGCGTCAATCCATGTATTCCGCGCAACTGGCCGTCTTTCGAGGTGACGTACAAACACGGCTCGTCGCGTTACCGCATCGCCGTGGAGAACCCGCATGCGGTGTGCCGCGGCATCATCCGCGCATCGCTCGACGGACGTGACATCCCCGTCTCACCGTGCGACATCGCGCTCGCCGATGACGGCTCGTACCACTATGCGAGGATCACGCTCGGCTGAGGCGACCCACACGCCGGACGCAGCCTCAAGGCTTGGAGGACGGCCGGCCCAGGCCGCTGAGTACGCGGGCGAGTCCCATGCGCAGCAATGCACCGGTGGGCAGCATGCGAATCAGCCGCCAGGCGAGTGCGGGGCGCGCCATGATCAATCCCGCGGCCGTGGCGCCCACGGCGCCGAGCCCGCGGCCGCTCATGAGGGCACGCATGGTGCGGCTGCGTGGAAACCCCGTATCGTTCTCGGCTCGCGCCTCGCCCGCCTCGTCCGCACGGGGCTCGAGGAGCCGCTTGATCTCGGTCCGCGATTCCGCGAGCCTCGCCAGGATGGCCTTGCGCTGCGCTTCCTCGGCGGGATTCATGGCGCCGCGCTCATGATTGCGCTCGCGGGTGCTCGGGCTCCGCAAGAATACTTTCCAGAACCACGACGTCTTCCTGCCACTCGCGCTTCACCGCAGCGAGAAACGGTTGTTGGCCTTTCATGACTTTCGATCGGTAGATCAGAGCGAGCACGGCCACCGCCAGGAATCCGCCGCCCGTCCACGCCACGGCGGGGACCCGGTAAGGCGTGTCCCAGGTGAGGGCGACGATGATGACGCATCCCATGAGCACCGCGAAAAATACGCATACGCCTGCCACCACCGCCGCCAGGATGTTGGCGGTCAGGTCGCGCCGGGACTGCTCCAGCTCGAGCGCCACGAGCTCAACGTAAGCGCCGATGTGGCGCAGGAGCGCAGGTGCCGCCTTGGGCAGTAACCACAGCACCCGCATCGTGATGCCTAAGAGCGCCGCGCGACCAGGATACCCGCGACGGCACCCACGACGGCCGCGAGTCCGATCGCGATCCATGGGCTTTCGTGCACGTAGCCGTCCGCGCTGGTGAAAGCTCGAGACGCCCCTTGCTTGACGGTATCGGCCCCTTCCGCCAACCGCTCCTTGGCGGCTCCCACGGTAGACATCACCTTGTTGCGCAAGCTTGCGATGTCGGCGTCGTTGAGGTCGGCGAGCCGCGCGACGAGGTCCTCCACATCGGCGATCAGATTCTTGACCTCCTCCCCCGCGACGTTCGTGATGTGGCTCGCGGCGTGGCCGGAGTCCTCGCGCAGCCGTTGACCCGCGGCGCCGAGTTCCTCGCCACCACCATACGGATCGAATGTCGTTGCCATGTCGGTCTCCTGGAACAAAGTCTCGTTCGTCTATTGGAAACTCGGCCGGATCCCCGGCCGAGGTATTCTTGCATGAAACCCCTGGGCTCGTAACCGCAGCTAGAGGCCGCAGCTACGCCCGCCTAGCTCCCCGAGTAAGTACCCGCGCTGCGCGGCGCAATCGGGGTGTTGGCGTTACCGATGACGACTTCCACGCGACGGTTCAACTGCCGCCCACCCGAATCGCTATTGCTCGCCACAGGGTACGCCTTACCATAACCTTCCGTCGCGATCCGCGAAGGATCGATGCCCCGCACCGTGAGAGCCGCCTTGACGGCCTCGGCACGTCTCTCGGAGAGGTCCTGATTATAGGCGTCGCCGCCCACACTGTCGGTGAACCCTTCGATCTGCACGCGCCGGTCCGGATGCTCGTTGAGGAATGCCGCGAGTCGGTCCAGCTTCATCGCGGCGCCGGGGTTCAGGCTCGCACGCCCGGTATCGAAGAGCACGTCTCCCAGAGTAAGCACCAATCCCCGATCGGTCTGCTTCGCCTTCAGTGCGTCAACCTCGGCTTGCAGCTGCGCCGACTGCACTGTCGCCGCATTGGCCTGCTCCACCGCCGCATTGCGCTGCGCGACCGCCGCGCTGGCCTCCCGCGACCGCGCCTGCGCCTGGATACGGTCGCGCTCGGCCGTACCTTGCGCGATGCGCGCATCGTAGGCTTTGGCTCCGGCGCGCTCTTGGGCGAGGCGCGCGGTCTGCGCCGCAATGTACGCCATCTGGTCGGTCTGCGCTTCGTCGCGGTGGGTGTTTGCCGCGTCGGCGGCGGCGAGATCCTGGCGCGCGGCCTGTAGATCCAGCGGATCGTACTGCGCGACGTTCGGGTCGGCTTCGGCCGCCGACACTTGCGCCCGCGCCGTCTCGAGGGCGGCGTTCGGTTGGGGCGTCGAGGCGCACGCGCCGAGCGCGAGCGCAACCGCGGCAACCATCAAATATTTCTGGCTCATGATGTCACCTTCTGGTTATTGAGTCGGGGGTTGCGGACTGACGGGCACCGGGACGACCGTGGGCGGCGGCGGCGGCGGCTCATGCGAGGACTCTTGCCGCAGCGCCTGCAGGCTGGCCTCGAGCTCCGTATCCGCCTTGTGCGACTTGTGCTCTCTGGCCGTCGCTTCGGCGAGCTGGGCATCCACGTTCGCTTGATCGGCGAGCATGGTTGCGTTCTTCCCCTGATGATTTTGCGCTGCCTGTTCGGCGCGCTGCAGCTTGTCGCGTGCCGTGGAAAGCTCGACCGGTGCAAGCTCGGTCGCCCCCGCCTGCTCTGCGCGCTGCACCGATTCCTTCGCCACCGCGAGCTGCTCGAGCGGCACCGGACCCGAGGCACACGCCGCGAGTGCGGTGATGACCGCGGCGCAGACGCTGCTGCAAATTATTCGTTGAGCAATCATTGTGGAATCCTCCTAAAGATGCCGTCCTTGGCGCCCGCGGCTCGCTGCCGCAGGCCGCACGCAGCCGGCCGATGCAAAGTAGAGGAGCAAGGCGCGTGCCAACGAGCGAAACCGCGCGAAACAAGGAATTACCGCGGAAAACAGCCTAAATTGAACGGCCCGAGAGATGCGCGCATGTAGAAATTTCCGCGCGCGCGGGTAGACATTACGCAGGTCTTCGCAGGAGTCTCGCGGGGATGTCGGCGCGCACTGACGCGCGCTTCGTCAATGCTTCGCGCCGTGCGCTTCGCAGATCTCGTGCAGCACTTCGGGCAGCCGCCCGTAGTCTCGAGCCTTGTCGAGAAAGTGCGTCGCGCCGAGCGCGATCGCGGCGTTTTTGTACTCGGGCAAGTCGTAGTTGGTGAGGACGATGATGCGCGGCTTCGGTTGCGTCGTCGCGAGCGCGCGCATCACTCCGAAGCCCGTGCCTTGTTTCAGGTGCAGATCGAGAATGATCACATCGATCGCATCGCTCTTGACGGCCGCGAGCGCGGCCGCCTCGGTATCAGCAGTGCCGATGAGCTCGACCTCCGGTATCTGGCGGATTGCCTCCGTCAAACGTTCCGTCAGTACTTTCGAGTCTTCCACCAGCAAGACTCTCAGCCCTTTCGCACTCGTCGTCCTTTGCGGGTTCGAAGACATGTCCATGGCATGCTAGCGCTGCGAAGGGCGCCAAAGTAGGCCAGGGGGCCCATCGTGATGTAGGCTATTTCCCACGGTGCCGGACTACTGGATGAGGCCGTTTCGCAGCGCGTACGAAGTGATGTCCGCGTTGGCGTTGAAACTCATTTTCTCCAGGATCCTGCTGCGGTAAGTGCTCACCGTCTTGACGCTGAGGCTCAGCTCGTTCGCAATGTCGGACACACCGCGCCCCGCGGCGAGCTTGCAGAATATCTGGAATTCACGCGTCGACAGCCGCGCGTGCAGCGGCTTGTCGGGATCACCGTCGAGGTCCGCCACCAGGATCTCCGCCAGCGCGGCGCTCACGTAGCGCCTGCCCGACAGCACGGTGCGCACGGCTTTCATGAGCTCCTCCGGCGGACTGTCTTTCGACAGATAGCCGCTCGCGCCGGCGCGCAGCACGTTCACCGCGTACTGTTGCTCGGGCAAGCCGCTCATGACGAGCACACGCACGCCCGGGTGACCGGTCTGGATGTGCCGCAATATGTCGAGACCGCTGCGGTCCGGCATATGGATGTCGAGCAGCACCAGGTCCCAATCCTGCTTTCTCAGTAAATCGAGCGTCTCATTGCCGCTCGCCGCCTCGCCCACGGCGTTGATGGTCGGGTCAGCCTCGAGGAATTGCTTGAACCCCGCGCGGACGACCGCATGATCATCAGCGATCAGTACTCGTGACACTTCTCTACCCTCTCCCTTTCGCCGGTGTTAGCTGCTGGCGCATTCTTGGCTTTGCGGATATGCGTTGACGCGGCTCGGCGCAAAGCCGTTTGCGCGCCGTTGCGCGTATCCGTTGAGCTTGTTGTACAAAGTTTTCAGACTGCACCCTAGGGCGTCTGCGGCGCGCCGCTTATTGCCCTGGAAATACTCGAGCGTGGCCTCGATGAGCGACCGCTCCATGTCGTAGATCCGTGAGCCTACTCTAATATCGAGCCGGTCGCGATCATCCGCCGACGTGCCGCGGTCCGCCGTCGCCTTCTGGATCAGGGGTGCGAGCTCGACCCACTGATCGCCCAGGATAAACGCGCGCTCGATGCAGTTCTTGAGCTCGCGCACGTTGCCAGGCCAGCCGTGCTGCCGCAGCGTCATCCGCGAGAGTGCGGTGAAGCGCTTCTGTGTTGCGGCCTGTGCATTCAGCTCGTCGAGGAAACGGTCGGCGAGCAGATCGACATCGTTCCCCCGCTCGCGCAGGGGAGGCATATGGACGGGGAACACGGCGAGCCGATACAGGAGATCCTCGCGCAACTGGCCACTCTGGACAGCCTGCAAGGGACAACGGTTGGTCGCCGCAATGACGCGGACATCCGTCGACAGCTCGGTGTTGGCCCCCACCCGATAGAATTTTCTCGTCTCGAGCACCCGCAGCAGACGCGTCTGCATGTCGAGCGGCATTTCGGTGATCTCGTCGAGCAGCAGCGTGCCGCCCTCGGCCCGCTCGAACACTCCCGCATGGCCCCGGACGGCGCCGGTAAAGCTCCCCTTCTCGAACCCAAAGAGCTCTGCCTCGATCAGCCCCGCCGGAATGGCCCCGCAATTGATGGCGATGAACGGTCCGCTGCGTCGCGGGCTGGCATCGTGAATCGACTTGGCTGCCAGCTCTTTCCCCGAGCCACTCTCGCCCGTGAGCAGGACGCTCGCCTCCGTCGGACCCACCCGTTCGATCAGCCGGAAGACCTCGTGCATGGCGGGCGACACACCGGCCAGCGGGGTCGCGGCGGCGCTCGGCGTCGATTGGGGTGTACCACTGCTGATGGCTGCATTCATGACCGCGAGATCCTCCACTGGCGCCACCGTGTAATCGTTACATGCGGCATGGGGGTAATTTGTAACCTGTGCAGGGTGGCGTCGCCATGGTGCACCGCTGAACCTCGTCTCAGACTTTGCGCTAATTCGTGTAGGTGTTTGTCTGACAGACAAAAGAAAAATCTTTGTAGTTCAAAGTCGTATGCGTGCGACAGGGAGGCCGGACGGCGCTCCGAAGGCAGCCAATCGCGACATGGCACAGGCGATGCACCGCGGGCGGGAGCGGGTTCAGGGAGGTTTGTCGCGTCCGCAGCGCCAGCAAGACGTGAACTGCGGCTCGAGCTGCTCGCCGCAGTCCTCGCAGGCCCAAGGAGCTCCGGGTTGCACCGCGGCAGCCCGCGCGAGCATGCCGAGGGCGTAGCGCTCGTCGCCGTCGTGCACGTAGAGCTGCGGCCAGGTCTCCATCATGGGTAGATCGCCCAGCGCTCCGGCCAGATGGATATTGCGCAGCTCGCATTCGATGCCGGCGCTGATGAGGATATTGCGCGCGTGCGCGACCTGTAGAAGCGATGCGGCCCGATACACGCGCTTCACGGCGCTCTCCGTCAGCGGAGCGATCTGAGAAAAGCGCGCACGTCGCTGCCGCGCTCGAGCGCCTCCACCAGGGCCGAGCCGACCACCACCCCGTCGACATGAGAGGCGAAGCGCTCCACCTGCGCGCGCGATCGAATGCCGAATCCCGCGCACACCGGCACCGGGGAGCAGCGCTTCACCCGGTCCATGTAGTCGAGCACCGAGTCGGGAACCTCCGCGGACTTGCCCGTGGTACCGGTCATCGTCACGGCATAGACGAAGCCCTGGGCCGAGCCGCAGAGCATTTCCAGCCGGGCGGGCGGCGTCACCGGCGTGACCATTTGCACCAGCGCGAGACCTTCCCGGTCGAGAGCCGCTTTGAGGTCGCCGCTTTCCTCGAAGGGCAGATCGGGCACGATGAAGCCCGACACCCCCGCGGCGGCGGCGGCGCTCGGCAACTGCTTTGCCCCGAAGGCAAGCAAGGGATTCAGGTAGCTCATGAGCAAGAGCGGGACCGAGCGCTCGTTCCAGGCGTTGAGCTCGTCGAGGATCCACGGCAAGGTCACGCCATTGCCGAGCGCCGCGAAACTCGCACGCTGAATGGTCGAGCCGTCGGCCATCGGGTCGGAGAACGGCACACCAATCTCCACCACGTCGCAGACGGAGGCGACCTCGGTCAGGTTTCGCTTGAAGTCCGCACGTGTGGGGAATCCGGCCGTCAGGAACCCGACGAGTGCCGGTCGGCCCTGCGCCACCGCGGCCTCGATCGCGGCGGAGATGCGGTCACGCGCGGACATGGGGTGAGCGATTGAGCAACGTTCGCTCCAGGATGCTCATGTCCTTGTCGCCGCGGCCTGAACAGCCGATCAAGATTCGCGAGCCCGGTCGAGCGCGCGCGTATTTGCGTGCGCCGAAAATCGCGTGCGCGGTCTCGATCGCGGGCAAGATGCCCTCGTAGCGCGCGCACTCGGCGAGCGCATCGAGCGCCTCCTCATCGGTTGCGCTCTCGTAGCTCACGCGGCCGCATTCCTTGAGATAGGCATGCTCGGGACCCACGCCCGAGTAATCGAGCCCGGCGGATACCGAGTGGGTCTCGCGTACCTGGCCGAAGGCATCCTGCAGGATCAACGTGTAGCTGCCTTGCAATACGCCCGGCGTCCCGAACGTGAGCGACGCCGCGTTGTCGCCGAGTCCGGGGCCGCGGCCACCCGCCTCGACACCCAACAGCTCGACCTCCGCGTCGTCGATAAAAGGATGGAACAAGCCGATGGCATTCGAGCCGCCGCCCACGCAAGCGACGGCGACGTCCGGCAATGCGCCGGCGAGCTCGAGCATCTGTGCGCGTGCCTCGCGCCCGATCACTGCTTGCAGCTCGCGCACGAGATACGGGTAAGGATGCGGTCCGACGGCGGAGCCCAGACAATAGAAAGTGCCGTCCGGATCGGACACCCAATCGCGCAACGCCTCGTCGATGGCGGCGCGCAGTGTGCGATCGCCGGTCGTGACCGGCACGACCGTCGCACCGAGTAACTGCATACGGCCGACATTGGGTGCTTGCCGCTCGACGTCCACGGCACCCATATAGACGACGCACGGCAAACCCAGACGCGCCGCCGCCGCGGCGCTCGCGACACCATGCTGACCTGCACCCGTCTCGGCGATGATGCGGCGCGCACCCAGACGCTTCGCGAGCAGGGACTGCCCAAGCGCGTTGTTGATCTTGTGGGCACCCGTATGCGCGAGGTCCTCGCGCTTCAGCCACACATCCGCGCCCCAGCGCTTACTCAAGGTCGGCGCATGCGTGAGCGCCGTGGGACGACCCACCCAGGTGTTCAGCTCGCGATGCAGCTCCGCCTGAAAATCGGCGCTGTGCAGATGCCGGTCGACTCCGGCCTGCAACCGGTCGAGCGCCGGCACCAAGGTCTCCGGTACGTAGCGGCCGCCGAACGCGCCGTAGCGGCCCTTGGCGTCCGGGCCTGCGACGCGTGCCGTAGCGCGGCTCGCGGCGCTCACGGGTCGCGCTCCAGGTTGGCCGCAGCCGCGCGGGCGGCGCGCACGAACTCGTAGATCTTGTCGGGATCTTTTACACCGTAATCGTGCTCGACGCCGCTGCTCACGTCGACCCCATACGGGCGTACCACCTGCACGGCTTCGGTGACGTTCTGGGCATTGAGTCCGCCCGCCAGGATCAGCTCGGTCTGGCGGGCGAGCTCCGCCGCCCGTCCCCAGTCCGCCAGCTCTCCGATGCCGCTCGTCGGACCCTCGAAGACCACTCGACGCGGCAAGGGGCTGGGAGTCTTGCGGCCGAAGCGCAGCACCGGCAGCACCTTGATGTGCGCCGGTATGCGCAGCTCGCGCAAGTCCTCCACGTCGGTTTGAAAGTAGTCGGGCTTCAGCACGCGGCAAATCTCGTCGACCTTCATCTGCAGCGGGTGCTGCGCGACGGCGATCCGCAGAATGCCCGGCGGCGCGAGCGCCGCCAGCTGCGCGGCCTGCCCCGGCGTCACTTGCCGCGGGCTCGGCGCGAACACGAAGCCAATGGCGTCGACCTGGGCCGCCGCCGCGGCACTCACGGCATCGGCACTGGTGATGCCGCAGATCTTGATGAACATGGCCGCGAGTGTAGCCATTTAGCGCGACACTGTCCGTGCCGCAGCGAGCATTTCGGCGACCAGGGCACCTGCATCCTCGCGGGCCATAAGCGCCGTGCCGACCAAGGCCAGACGATAGCCGAGGCGGCGCACCTTCTGCGCATCCGCCGGCGTCGCGACACCGCTCTCGGCCACCGCGGGGATGTTCGCCGGCAGGCGTGTTGCGAGTTCCGCGAAGCGTTCCGGCACGACGGCAAGGCTCGTGAGATCGCGGCAATTGATGCCGAGCATCACCCCCTCACGCTGCGGCGCCCCGGCAAGCAATTCGCGGGCGACGCCGAGATCTCGCTCATCGAAAGCCTCCAGCAATACGAACAATCCCTGCTCCGATGCGGTCTCGAGCATCTCGGCGAGTCGTTCGCGGGAGAGCATACGCAGGATCAGGAGCACACCGCCCGCGCCGGCGGCACGAGCCTCGAGCACCTGGTAAGGATCGACCAGGAAATCCTTGCGCATGACCGGCACGCCCAGCGGCGCGAGCACCGCGGCTGCCTCCCGCAAATGCGCGAGGCTACCGTCGAATCGCGAGGGCTCCGTGAGCACGGACACCGCGGCGGCGCCGCCCCGTGCGTATGCCTCGATGCGGCCGAGACGGTCCTGCGCCGGATCCTGCAGCACGCCCGCCGCCGGCGAGCGTAGCTTGATCTCGGCCACGATATCGAACCCGAGCGGCGAAAGGCGCAGCGGCGGGGCGGAAGGTGCTTCGTGAGCGCGGCGCCGCAGATCGTCAATCGGCACACGACGCGCCGCATCGGCGGCGCGGGCGGCGCTCGAGCGCGCCATGACGGCGAGGAAATCGCTCATCTCGCATCGCTCGCCGGCGCAACACCGGTTGCGAGCGCCACGCGGGCAGCTTGCGCGGAGAACTGCTCGAGCCGCCCAAGCCAGGCGCGCGCCCGGCCGCTGTCGAGCGCGTCCGCGGCCGTGCGGATGCCGGCAGCCACCGAGGCGCTGCGGCCGGCGATATGCAGCGCAAGCCCGCACTGGAGCACCAGAGCACTGCGGTGCGGTCCAACGTCGTGCCCTGAGAACACCGCGCGCAGCGCCCGGCAATTCGCGGCAGCGTCGCCGCCTCTGAGATCCTCGGACAGGCAGGGTTGCAAGCCGAGCGCGGCCGGATCCAGGATTTGGCGCGACACCGCGCCCGGCGTCACGTCGAACGCGACGAACGTGCCGACCGGCGTCGCCTCGTCCCAGCCGTTCGCGCCATGCACGACCCAAGCGCGCGCGATCGGCATACCGGCCAACGCATCGGCAATCAGACGGGCGCTGTCCTCGTCGTAGGCACCGATCAGCCGGTAGCGCGGCGCCGCCGGATTCGTAAGCGGCCCGAGCAAGTTCAGCACCGTGCGCACGCCGAGAGCCGCCCGCACCGGCGCCAGCGCCTTCATCGCCGGATGAAAATAAGGGGCGAACAGGAACGTGAACCCGGTGCTCGCGAAGCACTGTGCCGAGCGCTGCTCATCGAGCGGCAGCGCGAGGCCGAGCTGCTCGATGAGATCGGCGCTGCCGCTCTTGCTGGTGACTGAGCGGTTGCCGTGCTTGACGACCGGCAGGCCGCAAGACGCGGCCAGCAGCGCCGCCCCGGTGGACAGATTCAAGCTGCCTGAAAAATCACCACCCGTGCCCACGATGTCGATGGCATCGAGATCCGCCGGCAGCGCCGGCTTGCGTGCGAGCGAACGCATCGCGTCCGCGAAACCGCGGAGCTCTGCCGCGACAACACCCTTGGCGCGCACCGCCGCGAGCAGCGCGCCGGCGAGCGCAGGCGCGAGATCGCCCGCGGTGAGCTGCTCGAGCAACCGGCCTGCCTCGGCCTCGCTCAATGCCTCGCCGTTCAGGAGATGCTCGAGCGTCTGCTGCGGACTCTGCATGGTGGGGTGCTCAGAACTTGAGAAAATTGGCCATGAGATTCGGTCCCTCGGGCGTCAGCACGCTTTCAGGGTGAAACTGCACGCCCTCGATGGCCAAGGTGCGATGGCGCACACCCATGATCTCGCCTTCCGCCGTGCGCGCCGTCACTTCGAGCACTGCGGGGATACTCTCCGGCTCGGCGATTAGCGAGTGATAACGGCCGGCGCTGAATTGCGGCGGTAGACCGCTGAACAGGCCCTTGCCGTCGTGACTCACGGGCGACACCTTGCCGTGCATGAGGCGCGCCGCGCGCACCACGTTACCGCCGAATACTTCCACGAGCGACTGGTGGCCGAGGCACACACCAAAGATGGGGATGCGTCCCGCCAAAGCACGAATCATGGCCATGGACACGCCGGCGTCGCGCGGCGTTCCGGGTCCCGGTGAGATCACCAAGTGCGAGTGCGCGCCGGCGAGCGCGGCATCGACCGAGATGGCATCGTTGCGGTGAACGTCGACTTCGGCGCCGAGCACCAGAAACGCCTGCACGAGGTTGTACGTGAAGGAGTCATAGTTGTCGATCAGCAAGATGCGGGCGCGAGCGCTCATAGACCCTCTGCCGCGATACCCAGCGCCCGGCGCAACACCGCGCTCTTCGCCATGAGCTCCTCGTATTCGGCGCGCGGAGAGCTGTCGGCGACGATACCTCCGCCCGCCTGATAGCTGTACTGATCGCCGCTGAACACCAAGGTGCGGATGGTGATGGCCTGATCCATGTCGCCCTGCCGGCCGAAGTAACCCACCGTGCCGCCGTACAGTTGCCGCCCTACGGGCTCGAGCTCGTCGATGATCTGCATGGCGCGCACTTTCGGTGCGCCGACCAGCGTGCCCGCCGGGAAGGTCGCCGCGAACAAATCGAACACATCATACTCAGGCGCGACCTCGCCGTGCACACCGCTCACGATGTGCATGATGTGGCTGTAGCGCTCGATCACACGATACGGATCGACGCGCACCGTGCCGGCTTTGGCCACCCGGCCGAGATCGTTGCGGGCCAGATCCACCAGCATGACGTGCTCCGAGTTCTCCTTGGGATCGGCGAGCAAATCCCGTTCGAGCTCGAGATCGCGGTGGGGATCATCGCCGCGCGGCCGCGAGCCTGCGATGGGGCGAAGCTGTGCGTGGCCGCCGTGCGACTTGACCAGCGCCTCGGGCGAGGAGCCTACGACCGTGATGTCGCCGAGCTCGCAAAAGAACATGTAAGGGGACGGATTGAGCAGGCGCAGCGCACGGTAGACCTCGAAGGGCGCAAGCGAGTGGCGTCCCTCGAAGCGCGCGGCGAGCACCAGCTGATACACATCGCCCGAAGCGATGTAGGCTTGCGCGCGCTTCACGAGCGCCGCGTGCTCGCCTTCCGACAGCGAGGGAGTCGCGGGTGAGAACCGCCCGGGCACGAGCACCGTCGGGACCGCGCCGCGCAGGGCACGCATGATGTCGCGGCGGAGCGCTTGGCGCTCCGCCTCCGCCCCGGCATGCAAGAGCGCGGCGCTGCGGGTGAGATGGTCGAACACCAGCAGCGAGCAAGGCGCCACGTAGTGCGCGTGCGGGGTGACGGTTGCCGACAGGCTCCGGCCGGGCAAGTTCTCGAAGTAGCGCACCGCGTCGTAGGCGGTGTAGCCCACCAGGCCGCCCGAGAGGGGCACACCGGGAATCTCCGGTCGCGGCCGTGGTGCCCGCTCGAGCGCGGTGCGCAGCGCGCTCAAGAGCTCGTGCCGCGTTCGCGGGCGCGGCGTGTGCTCTTTTCCCACCGTGAGACCCTGCGCATCGAGCCGCACTTCCAGGCACTCGCCGAAGCCGATGAACGAATACCGGGCCAAACGCTCGCCGCCCTCGACGCTCTCCAGCAGGAAGCGCGGCCGAAACGGCGCGAGCTTCAGGTACGCCGAGACAGGCGTATCCAGATCCGCAGCAATGTCGAAAGGCGCTTTCATCACGAGGCCCCATGCCCTAAGCCAAAAAAAAACCCATCACCGTCTTTGAGGGCGGAGATGGGATTTCTGGTATATCGACTAAAAAAGCTTACGCGGCCAGCACCCTCTCCCGTGAGGAAGCGCGCCACCAACCGGTATGCACGGTGCTTGCGTACAGCATTCCACGGCAGTATCGCCGCGCCGAGCGGGCAGCGTCAAGCGGCCGGGCCGCTAGGGCCCCGCCTGCAGGGTCTTTTTGAGCTTGCGGGTGAGATCGGCGAAGCGCGGCGTGAGCCCGACGTCCTCGTAGACCGGGTCGCCCTGGTCGTCCCGCGAGATGATCTGCGGGCCGGGCTCGTAGGGCATCGCGGCGACGATTTCATCGAGCGCGGCATGCAGGAGGTCCGTGACGAGCGTCTCCACGCTGCGGCCGGGAAACAGCTCGGCGAGAGCGTGCAGGCGGGCGGCATCCTCGAGCGGCAGGCGCATGGCGTATTCTCTGGCCGTGCGCACCGGCGGCGGGTCTTTTTTCCAGTGATCGAGCAGGGCCTTGAATTTCACGATTGCTCCGCCATACGTGACATGAGTGCGAGAGAGCGACAATTATATGCCGGAGAGCCGACCTGTCAGTGACCGATGAAGTCGTGCCGTTGACGTGCGCTTGATCCCGCCCCATCCGCTCCCCTCCACCGAGGCCGAGCGAAACGCGAGCAGCGCGACTTGGCGGCGTGGTCTCGCCGGGCTGTTCGAGTACAGCCGGCGCGCGCTCATTCTGGTTTGGACCACCAATCGAACGCTCTCCATCGTCCTCGCGCTGCTCACCTTGCTCGCCGGCATCTTGCCCGCGGGTGTGGCTTGGATTGGGGCGCAGATCGTGGACGCCGTCATCCATGCGGCCGAAGTGCACCGACGAACCGGCACCGTAGCGCTCCGTCCCGTGATGACTTGGGTGGCGTGCGAGGCCGTGCTCATCGCAGGCATCGCATTGGCACAGCGCGGACTGTCGCTTGCGCAGTCGCTGTTGCGCGCGCAGCTCGGCCAGCGCGTGAACGTCATGATCTTGGAGAAGGCCCTGACCCTCGACATCGTGCAGTTCGAGGATTCCGAATTCTATGACAAGCTGACGCGTGCCCGGCGGGAGGCTTCCAGCCGGCCCTTAAGTCTCGTGATGCGAACCTTCGGGCTGCTGCAGAACGCGATTTCGCTCGTCTCTTTCGGCGGACTCTTGGTGCGCTTCTCGCCTTGGGCCGTGGTGCTGCTGATACTCGCCGGGTTGCCGGCATTTCTCGCCGAGGCAAAGTTCTCGGGCGAGGCGTTCCGCTTATTCCGCTGGCGCGCTCCGGAGTCGCGCATGCAAATTTACCTCGAGTCGGTGCTCGCGCGCGACGAGAACGCCAAGGAGGTGAAGTTGTTCGGGCTGGGACCGCGGTTCCTCGGTCGCTACCGCGAGATTTTCACCCGGCTCTACAAGGAGGATCGCGATCTCACCGTACGCCGCGACTCCTGGGGCTTTGGCCTCGGCCTGCTCGGGACCGGCGCGCTATATGGCGGATACGCCTGGATTGCCGCGGAAACGGTGCTCGGCGCGATGACCGTGGGACAGATGACCATGTACCTCATGCTGCTGCGGCAGGGACAGTCAGCGGTCAGCGCGGCGCTCACGGCCGTGAGCGGGCTGTACGAAGACAACCTGTACCTGTCGAACCTGTTCGAGTATCTGGAGCAGCCCGTGGGGAGCTCGACGGGATCGCGCACCGCGGGGCCGCAGCCCGGCGATGGCATCCGCTTCCAGGACGTCGACTTCGTTTATCCAGGCGCGACGCAGCCCGCGCTCGCAAACATCGATCTGCACGTGCGGCCAGGTCAAAGCCTCGCGCTGGTAGGCGAGAACGGCTCGGGCAAGACCACGCTGATCAAGCTGCTGACCCGGCTCTACAAGCCGACCCGCGGCCGGATCCTGCTCGACGGGCTCGATCTGCAAGAGTGGGACGAGACCGTGCTGCGCCAGCGCATCGGCGTGATTTTCCAGGATTTCGCCCGCTACCAAATGCTGGTGGGCGAGAACATCGGCGCGGGCGACGAGCGCGCTTTCGACGACGAGGCGCGCTGGCGGAGCGCCGCCATGCAGGGGCTCGCCGCGGAATTCGTCGAGGCGCTGCCGTCCGGCTACCGCACGCAGCTCGGCAAATGGTTCAAGGACGGCCGCGAGCTCTCCGGGGGCCAGTGGCAGAAGATCGCGCTCGCGCGCGCCTTCATGCGCAGCGAGGCGGACATCCTGGTGCTCGACGAGCCCACCGCCGCGATCGATGCGGCGGCGGAGGCCGAGGTGTTCGAGCACTTCCGCGAGCTCACTCGCCATCGCATCGCCATCGTCATCTCGCATCGCTTCTCGACGGTGCGCATGGCCGACCTGATCCTCGTGCTCGACGAGGGGCGCATCGTCGAGCGCGGCAGCCACGATTCTTTGCTCGCCGAGGACGGCCGTTACGCAAAGCTTTTCACGCTGCAAGCGCGCGGGTATCGTTGAGACATGCCATCGTTCGACGTAGTCTCGGAAATCGACAGCCACGAATTGACCAACGCCGTCGATCAGGCGAGCCGCGAGCTCGCCCAGCGCTTCGATTTCAAGGAGACCGGTGCGCAGTTCGAGCTCGATGATCTCACCGTCACCATGAGTGCCCCGGCAGAGTTCCAGCTAAAGCAGATGCTCGAGATCCTGAAGCTCAAGGTCGCCAAGCGCGGCATCGACGTGGCATGTCTCGAGGTGAAAGACCCCTTGATAAATCTCGCTACGGCCAAGCAGCAGGTCATCCTCAAGCACGGCATCGATCAGGAAACCGGCAAGAAAGTCACGCGGCTGCTGAAGGACTCCAAGCTCAAGGTGCAGGCGCAGATTCAGGGCGAGAAAGTGCGCGTCACGGGCAAGAAGCGCGACGACCTGCAGGAGGCGATCGCTCTGTTGCGCAAGGGCTCATTCGAGGTCCCACTGCAATTTAATAATTTCAGGGAATAGTGTTGATGCATGGAGGTCCGCTCATGCCGGCTGTCACCCATTCGTCGTGACACCGAGGGGCGTGAAGCTTTGCCGGCCCGCCGAAGCGGTGCTCGATATTCTGCGGGAATAGCTCTCGCTCAGTGCGCCGGGGGCGGCGGCACAGCGGCCGGCGGCGCATCGGGGTGCGGCGGCGCGCGGCTCATGCCCTTGGAATACACCACGGTGCCGTCGAGCTTCACGATGATGGCGTCGATGTCGGGCAGCTTGTTGTAGATCTCGAGCGCCTTGTCGGGACCGAGCACGAACGCGGTCTTGGAGAGGCCATCGGTGCGGGTCGCATAGGGGCCGATGACTGTCGCGCTGCGCACCTTGCTCGCCGAGTGGCCGGTCTTCGGATCGATGATGTGGTGGTAACGCACGCCGCCCTCGTCGAAGAACCGCTCGTAGTCGCCCGACGTCGAGATGGCCGCATTTTCCAGCGGAATGCGTGCAATCACATTGCCCTCGCCCTTCATGGGATCGCGTACGCCCACGATCCACGGCTTGCCGAAGCGGTCGCCGATGATGCGGCTGTCGCCGCCCGCGCCTATGAAGGCGCGCGTGAAGCCGAGCCCCTTCAGCACGTCGATGCCGCGGTCCACCGAGTAGCCCTTGGCGATGCCCCCGAGATCGATGCGCACGCCTTTCTGCGTGAACTGCACCGTCTGGTTCACCGGATCCAGGATCACATGGCGGTAGTTGACCGCGGGCAGCGCCTTGGCGATCTGGGCATCATCCGGCCGCACGTGCTTGCGAAAGTCGTACATGTAGCCGACGCTCGCATAGGTGATGTCGAACGCGCCTTCGGTGATCTCCGAGTACTGCCGCGCCGTGACGAGCAGGTCGAACAACTCCTTGCTGATGTGCATGGGGCCGTCGGCCGCCTTGTCGTTGACTTGGGAAACCTCGCTGGTCGGCTTGTACGTGCTCATCGTCTCGTCGATATGGCGCATCTCATCGAGCACCGCGTCGATGGCCTGCTCTCCCTTGGCGCTATCGTCGGCCCAGAGCTCCACCGTGATGCGCGTGCCCATGATGCCGTCGGTGACGCGGCGAACCCACTCGGCGTGCGCGGGCGACGCGGCAGACCACAACGCGGCGGCGCAAGCAGTCATTTTCAGGATAGTTCTCATGCAGCGTAGCCTAGCCGTTTCGCGCCCGGCGGCGCCACTGCAGCACCACCAGCGCGCTGCCGATCATGCCGCCGAGGTGCGCGAAGTGGGCGATACCCGAGAGCGTGCCGGTGACGCCGAACAGGAATTCCGCCCCCGCGTACAGCGTGGCGAACAGCCACGCCGGCATGGGGATCGGCGGGATCAGCGGAACCACTTTGCGATGCGGGAACATCATGGCAAAAGCAAGCAGCAGACCGAACACGCCGCCCGATGCGCCGAGCGCAGGGCCGAGCGGTGCTCCGAGCAGGGGCGGCACGAGGAGCTGTGCCAGCCCGGCGGTGATCACCGATGCGAAATAGCACGCGAGCAGCCGCCACGGACCCGCGTAGCGCTCGATCTCCGAGCCGAACATGTACACGCCGAGCATATTGAAGCCGATGTGCGCGACATTGTGCGGATCGTGCAGAAAGGCATAGGTAACGATCTGCCAGAAATGAAAGTAAACTTGACCTTCGGCATCGGGCTGAAACGGCCACAGCGCGAAAAGCGTCATGATGTGTCCGTCGGGCGGCCCCTCGACGAGATACACCACGACGTTCGCGGCGATGAGAACCATGACGGCGGAGATTTTCATGACGGCATACGGATTGTAGCGCCATGCGTACGGCATTCCTCGATTACGAGACGGTTTCCAACGGCGACCTCGACACCGCGAGCCTCGAGCAGGCGGCGCCGGGAATCCGCTTCCATCCCTTGACCACCGAATCGCAGATCGCAGAGCGCGTCGCAGACACGCAGATCGTGCTCATCAACAAGGTCAAGCTCACGCGCGAGCGGCTCGAGGGCGCGCGCCGGCTCGAGCTGATCGCCGTCGCCGGCACAGGCACGGACGGCGTCGATCTCACCGCCGCGCAGGAGCGCGGTATCGCCGTGTGCAACGTGCGCGGCTACTGCACGGCGTCGGTGGTACAGCATGCTTGGGCGCTCATCCTGAGTCTCACTCAGCACCTGAGACAGTACGCGCAGCTCGCGACCGACGGCTCCTGGATCGAGAACGAGAAGTACGCCGTGCTCGCGCATCCCATCCGTGAGCTGTCGGGCCGGACGCTCGGCATCGTGGGATGGGGCACTCTCGGCCGCGGCGTGGCGGCGGTCGGCGAGGCATTCGGCATGCGCCCGATCATCTGCAACCGCCCCGGCACACCGCCGGCGCATGGACGGGTGGGCCTCGATGAGCTGCTGGCTACGGCCGACGTCGTGTCCTTGCACTGTCCGTCGACACCCGCGACCCGCGGGCTCATCGGCGCCCGCGAGTTCGGACTCATGAAGCCGGACGCGTTACTCATCAACACCGCGCGAGGCGCCCTGGTGGACGGCGCGGCGCTCGCCGATGCGCTGCGCGCCCGGCGCCTCGGCGGCGCCGGAATCGACGTGTTGCCTCAGGAGCCGCCCACGGACGGCGATCCCTTGCTCGCGCCCGATATTCCCAATCTGATCGTCACGCCGCACATCGCCTGGGCTGCCCGCGAGGCGCGACAGCGCTGTGTCGACGAGATGGCCGCGAACATCGCGGACTATCGGCGCGGCGGGCGGCGTGGGCGGGTGGTTTGACCGCCCGCCCACGCGCCTGCGCCGTTCAGGCTCGCTTCGCGCGGTCCGCCGCGCGCTCGATCAGCCGCGCGATTCGCGCTTGGCCTTCTTCGCGGCGCGCTTCTCTTCCAGCGTCTTGGTGGGTTTCTTCTTACCCTCTTTCTTTCGTTCCATGCCCTTGCTCATCGCTTCCTCCTCTTGGTTGAGTCGACATCTCCCTTAAGACTAAGGCCGCTCGCGTCGGCGGAATTTGCGGTTCCCGCCCCCGTGGGCGGCGTCGCGGACCGCATTCATTCCCCGCGCAGGCTTGGCTCCCCCTACGGGCTTCATTCCTCGGGGCGGCTTCATTTCCCCTGCCGATCGTTCGTTCGAGCGGAAAGCTTCCGCGCCTTTGAGCAGCAGCGGCGATTCGCCCTGCCCGAGGCTTGCGAGAGCGGCGGCGATATCGATGAGGGGCATCCCCGTCTCCGTTTCGAGCTCGCGCAGGATGGGGCGAAATTCCGCAGCCCTTCCCTTGGCGACGGTCTCGGAGATCCGCACCTTGAACTTGGCGACGCGCGAAGCGTTCACGGCATCGACGGTGGGAAGGTCCATGGGCTCGATTTTCTGGCGCGTCGCCCGCTCGATCGCCCGCAACAATGAGCCCTCGCGCGGCGCGATGAACAGGATCGCCTCGCCGCTACGGCCGGCACGACCCGTGCGGCCAATGCGATGCACATACGATTCGCCATCGTAGGGCGCATCGTAGTTCACCACGTGGCTGATGCGCTCGACGTCGAGACCGCGCGCCGCCACATCGGTGGCGACCACGATGTCGATATCGCCGGCGCGCAGGCGTGCGACGGTGCGCTCGCGCTGCGATTGCGGAATGTCACCGTTGAGCGCAGCGGCCGAGAAACCGCGCGCCTCCAGCTTCTCCGTGAGCTCCACGGTGGATTGTTTGGTGCGGGTGAAAATGAGCATCCCGTCGAAAGTCTCGGTCTCGAGAATCCGGGTGAGCGCGTCAAGCTTGTGCAGTCCGCTCACCATCCAGCAGCGTTGCCGGATACGTGACGAGGTGCCGGTCTTCGCTTTGATGGTGACTTCGACGGGCGCGCGCAGGTGCCGCTGGGCGATGCGGCGGATGGCCGGTGCCAGCGTCGCGGAGAACAGGGCGACCTGCCTGCCCTTCGGCGTCTGCTCGAGAATCGACTCCACCGCATCGATGAAGCCCATTTGCAGCATCTCGTCCGCCTCGTCGAGCACCAGCATCGTCAGCTTGGCGAGGTTCAAGGTGCCGCGGTTCATGTGGTCGATCACGCGCCCGGGCGTTCCCACCACGACGTGCACGCCGCGCCGCAGGGCGTTCAGCTGAGGCTGATAGCTCTGTCCGCCATAGATGGGCAACACGTGAAAACCGGGAAGATGTGCGGCATAGCGCTGAAACGCCTCCGCCACCTGCAGGGCCAGCTCGCGGGTCGGCACGAGCACCAGCACCTGGGGATCGCGTCCATTGGGATCCAGGCGCGACAGCGCCGGCAGGGCGAACGCGGCCGTCTTGCCGGTGCCGGTCTGGGCCTGGCCAAGCATGTCGGCACCCGAGAGCAGCACCGGGATGGTCGCGGCCTGTATGGGCGAGGGCGATTCGTAGCCAACCGCCTCGAGGCCGCGCAGCACGGCCTCGGAGAGCCCCAGATCGCGAAAGGTGGGGAAGCCGGCGGCGTCGTCCGCGTGCACTGCAGTCATGAGATACCTCCGAGTGGCGCGCCGTCGGCGGACCGCCGCGCCTGTCGGCCACGCGCAAGTCTAGCGGTTTGGCCGGGTATTGCTACCATTCGCGTCCGGACAACGAGGCCGACCGCCTAGGACGCTCACCATGGGACGCATTTTCGAAGTCAGAAAGCATGCGATGTTCGCGCGCTGGAACCGCATGGCCAAGCAATTCACGCGCGTGGCGAAGGACATCGCCATCGCCGTGCACGCCGGCGGTCCGGATCCTGCTTCGAATCCGACCCTGCGCCGGGTGCTGCAAAACGCGCGTGCGGTCAACATGCCCAAGGACAAGACGGAAGCGGCGATACGCCGCGCCATGGGCAAGGACGCGGCCAACTATCAGGAAATCCTCTACGAAGGTTATGCACCGCACGGCGTCGCGCTCTTGGTCGAATGCGCCACCGACAACCCGACACGCACCGTCGGCAACGTGCGTAATGTGTTCACGCGCAACGCGGGCAACCTCGGGACCACCGGGAGCGTCAGCTTCCAATTCAAGAAAATGGGCGTTTTCCGGCTCGATCCGTCGACCGTGAAGGACCAGGACGAACTGGAGCTCGATCTCATCGACTACGGGCTCGAGGAGATGGGCGAGAGCACGGGCGAGAAGGGCGAGCCGCAGCTCGTGATCCGCTGCGCATTCGGCGACTTCGGCAAATTGCAGGAGGCGCTCGAGGCGCGGCGCCTGACGCCCGTCTCCGCCGAGCACGAGTACATCTGCTCCATGCCGACGGAGCTCCCCGAGGATCAGGCCGCCGAGGTGCTCGCGCTCATCGATAAGCTGGAGCAGGACGATGACGTGCAGAAGGTGTTCCACACGCTGGCCTGACGGGCTGGCGGGACGGGCGCAGGCCGAATCCGGCGCGCTGATCGCACCGCGGGGTACCTTAAGGCGCGTTCATGCTGTCATCCCTTGGGCGGCTAAGCCGTTTCTCTCCTGGAGAGCAAATTTTAAGGAGAGGCCCATGAAGCGGTTATTTATGTTGTTGATTCCGTTGAGTTTTCTCGGGATGGCAGGATGCGTGGTCGCGCCTTATGGACCGCCGCGGCCCTACTGGTATGGCCCGCGCGTCGCGGTGGTTGCGCCGGCGCCGGTGGTCGTGGTCCGGCCTTGAGGTTTCGATGAACGGCGCGGGGTGCGGCCGGGCCGGCCGGCCGCACTATACTTGGCCTGTATGCCTGCCAGCCGAGCCTTCCGTCTGATCAACGTCTTCACGCACGCAGGGCAGCCGCTTTCCGGCAATCCGCTCTGCGTATTCGAGGACGGCACCGGTATCGACTCGCCGACCCTGCAAGCGCTGGCGCGTCAGTTCAACTTGTCCGAGACGACTTTCATCCTGCCCTCCTCGCGCGGCAATGCGGCCGTGCGGATTTTCACGCCGAGCTACGAGATGCCTTTCGCCGGCCATCCGACGCTCGGCACCGCTCACGTTTGCCGGGCGCTCGGTCTCGGTGGCGATGAATTGCGTTTGGACATGCAAGCGGGGCTGATCGAGGTCATCGCTCAGAACGATCGTTGGACCCTCACCGCGCCGAGTTCGACGTTCCGCGAAGTGGACGTGCCGCGCGCGGTGCTGGCCGCGGCGCTCGGACTCGCGGCAGCGGACATCGGTGAGCGCCCGCTCTGGGTCAAGGCGGGCAAGGAGCAGCTCATCGTGCCCTTGACCTCGCTCGAAGCCGTGCGCCGCGCGGCTCCGCAGGCCAATGCCTTTGCCGCCATCCGCAGCGAGGACGGCATCAGCATGGCCTACGTGTTCGCCGAGCGCGGACCGGGCGCGACACTCGCGCGCTTCTTCTTTCCGAGCGGCACGGCGATGCTCGAGGACCCCGCGACGGGCTCGGCTACCGCCAATTTCGGCGGCTGGTGGCTTGCGATGCAGCGGCCGCTGCCCGCACGGATCGAGATCGCGCAGGGCGAGTTCGTGGCACGTCCCTCGTCGCTGTATCTCGAAGTGACGGTGGAGCGCCGCATCCGTGTCGGCGGCGATGTGATCGAGATCGGCCGGGGCAGCGTGTCGCTCTAGGGACCGCTTCCTGGAAGACCGCCATCAGCCGGGCGGGTTTGCCGCGGGAGCGTCCGCTGCCGGTACGAGTCCATGGTTGATGATGCGGTAGGCCCAATGCACCACCGGCGTCAATCGCGGCGACACCATGGCCAGGGATCGTTGATAGTCGGCCCATCGCGCCTCGTGGTGCTCGGGAACGCCCAGCTCCGGGCTCACGGGCAAGATGATGTGCGTCTCCTTGCTGCGGGCGATGTAGTACCGCGAGATCTTGCCTTTGTTGTAGGGGCCGGTTTCCATGAACACCAACCCCCAATCGAAGGAGATGTCATCGAGGTTCGTCTCCTCGCGCACCTCGCGTACCGCCGCATCGATGGGTTCCTCGCCCGGCTCGACCAGTCCTTTCGGGAAGTCCCAGTTCCGATAAGCGCGCAGCAGCAAGAATTTCAGCTTGCGCTGAACCGTGCTCACGATCACTACACCGGCGGATAGTCTCTTGTTCGATGCGGCTGGCTGCATTTCCCGTGCGCTCGGAAATCCGACACGGGCATTGTACTCCTCAGGCTGCGGCCGATAAGGGCGCGCGGATCAGGTAGTCGAACGCGCTGAGGCTCGCTTTCGCCCCCTCGCCCATGGCAATCACAATCTGTTTGTAGGGCACGACAGTGCAATCGCCCGCGGCGAACACGCCGGGCACCGAGGTCTCGCCGCGCGCGTTGATCTCGATCTCGCCGCGAGCCGAGAGCTTGACCACGCCCTTCAGCCAATCCGTGTTCGGCACGAGGCCGATCTGCACGAACACCCCGGCGAGCTCGAGGGTGTGTATCGTCGCGTCGCGCCGGTCCTTGTAGGACAGGGCGGTGACGCGCTCGCCGTCGCCCATGATTTCGGTGGTCTGCGCTCCCGTGATCACCGCCACGTTCGGCAGGCTCGCGAGCTTGCGTTTGAGCACGGCATCGGCGCGCAACTCCTGTTCGTACTCGATCAACGTGACGTGGCTCGTGAGGCCCGCCAGATCGATCGCCGCCTCCACGCCCGAGTTGCCTCCGCCGATGACCGCCACGCGCTTGCCCTTGTAGAGCGGCCCGTCGCAATGCGGACAATAGGCGACGCCGCGATTGCGATATTCGCGCTCGCCGGGAACGTTGACTTCGCGCCAGCGGGCGCCGGTCGCGATCACCACCGATCGCGCTTCGAGCACAGCCCCGCTCGCGAGCTTGACGCCGATCAGCTCGCCCGGAATGAGGGCTGCCGCCCGCTGCAAGTTCATCACGTCGACCTCGTAGGCGCCGACGTGTCCGTCGAGCCCGGCGGCAAGCTTGTGACCCTCGGTTTCCTTCACCGAAATGAAGTTCTCGATGCCGACCGTATCGAGCAGCTGTCCGCCCATACGATCGGCGGCGATGCCCGTGCGGATGCCTTTGCGCGCCGCGTAGACGGCGGCGGCGGCCCCGGCGGGACCCCCCCCGACCACCAGCACATCGTAGGGTGCGCGGCCGTCTAGACTCTCGGGTTCGCGGCGCGGAGCATCGGTGTCCAGCTTCGCGATGATCTCCGCGAGCAGCATGCGGCCCTGGCCGAACGGCTCGCCGTTCAAGAACACGCATGGAACGGCCATCACGCCGCGGCGCTCGACCTCGGCCTGGAACAGCGCTCCATCGATCATGGTGTGATGCACCCGCGGGTTCACCACCGCCATGAGATTGAGCGCCTGCACGACGTCTGGACAGCTCTGACAGCTCAGCGAGACGAACGTCTCGAATCGCAGATCCCCTTCGAGCGAGCGCACCTGATCGAGTGTCCTCGGCTCCGCTTTCGGGGGATGGCCACCCACCTGCAGCAGCGCGAGCACCAGCGAGGTGAACTCGTGGCCCATGGGGACGCCGGCGAATCGCACGCGCGACTCCTCGCCGATGCGGCGCAGCGCGAACGAGGGCTTGATCTCCGCATCGTCGCGCCGCGCCTCGAGCGTCACCAACGGTGAAAGTGCCGCGATGTCGTTGAGCAGCAAGAGCATCTCACGCGACGCCTCGCTCGCGTCGAGCGAGGCGAGGATTTCTATCGGCTGCTGCAGCCGCTCCAGGTATCCCTGCAATTGCGTCTTGAGGGTGTCATCGAGCATGGTCTTTTCCTAACTGCGTGTCGTCAGATCTTGCCGACGAGGTCGAGGGAGGGCGACAGCGTCTTGCTGCCGGGAGTCCACTTCGCAGGACACACCTCACCCGGATGAGAGGCGACGTACTGGGCCGCCTGTACTTTGCGCAACAGCTCCTTCGCGTCGCGGCCGATACCGTTATCGTTGATCTCGATGATCTTGATCTTGCCGGACGGGTCGATGACGAAGGTGCCGCGGTAGGCGAGTCCCTCTTCCTCGATGAGCACGCCGAAGTTGCGCGCGAGTGCATGGGTCGGGTCCCCGATCAGTGGATACTGCACCGTGCCGATGGTGTCCGAGGTGTCGTGCCACGCCTTGTGGGTAAAATGGGTGTCGGTCGAGATGCCATAGATCTCGACGCCCAGCTTCTTGAATGCCGCGTAATGCTCCGCGAGGTCGCCGAGCTCGGTCGGGCATACGAACGTGAAGTCGGCAGGATAGAACACGAACACGGACCACTTGCCCTTCAGGTCCTCGTTCGTCATCTGCACGAACTCGCCCTGGTGGTATGCGGTGGCCTTGAACGGCTTGATTTCGGTATTGATCAGAGACATGAGAAATTTCCTTTGATTAATCGTCGATGTGCACAGGATGCCCGCCGGCGGGCGATTAGTGAAATTGATTAAATTGATTGGTTTGATAGACTGCGTCTATACGGAAAGGTGGGTATGAGCCGATGAATCTCAAGGACCTCAAGTACCTGGTGGCACTGGCCGATACCGGTCATTTCGGCCGCGCCGCACAGCGCACGTTCGTCAGCCAGCCGACGCTGTCTGCACAATTGAAGAAGCTCGAGGAGTATCTGGGCGTGAAGCTGGTCGAACGCCACCCGAAGAATGTCCAGCTGACCGAGGTGGGCAAGCAGATCGTGGCACGCGCGCGGCGCATGCTGAGCGAGGGCGATGAGATCGTCGCGCTCGCGCGCAACAACACCGATCCCTTGTCCGGCAAGCTGAAGGTCGCGCTCATTCCCACCATAGGTCCTTATTTGCTGCCGCGCGTCATGCAGAAGCTGCGCAAGGCGCTGCCGCAGCTGGGTCTGATGCTCTACGAGTATCAGACCGAAGAGTTGCTGAAGCGGCTGCGCGACGGGGAGATCGATCTTGGTATTCTTGCCCTGCCGGTCGATCAGGACGGCCTGGAATCGCGGCGCCTGTATCGCGAGGAATTCACGGTCGCGCTGCCCAGCGATAATCCGCTCGCGCAGAAAGCCTCTATCAAGGCGACCGATCTCAAAGGTCAGACGCTGCTCCTGCTCGAAGATGGGCATTGCTTGCGCGACCAGGCACTCGAGGTATGCAGCCGCATCGACGTGCGCGAAGCCGAGGATTTTCGCGCGAGTAGTCTCGAGACGTTGCGGCACATGGTCGTGGCCGGACTCGGCGTCACCTTGATGCCCGAGCTTGCGGTGGAATCGCCCTTCGGGTCGCAGCGCGGGCTCGTCATCCGCGAGTTCAGCAAACCGGCGCCGGCGCGTACCGTAGGCGCGGTATGGCGCAAGTCGACCACGCGCGGCGCCGCCATCGAGGCCGTGTGCGACACCATTGGCGGCGCGATGGCCGCGAAGGGCTGACCGGTCTCTATGGCTCAATCCCTGACGAGGAAGCCCGCGGCCGGCCGGCGCGTTCGGTCCGCCGCCGACGCGGATTGGGCATTTCACGCCGCCAACTCAGCCGTGTTCGAGGCCCTGGCCCGCGGGTGCCACAGTGACGGCTTGCGCGAGTTCTTCGGTACGACCGCCTACCAGGAGCTCTCGGTTCTCGCGCGTGCCGCCCGCCGCGTCAAGACATCCGGCGGACCGCGCGTGCTCGTGATTCCCGGCATGATGGGATCGCGCCTGTGCGATATGTCCGCCGGCAGGAGCCGCCGCGGACGAATGCTGTGGATCGATCCTGCGTCGATCGCCGGCGGACGACTCACGGATCTGGCTCTGTCGTCGCGGCGCGCGATTCGCCCGCGGGGCGTGCTTCTGTCCTCGTACGCGCGCCTCAAGCTGCAGCTCGCCGTCGAGGGATTCGATGCGCGCTTCTTCGCCTACGACTGGCGGCTGGGAATCGACGAAATCGGTGCCGCGCTGGCGGTCGCCATCGCGGCCGGCAGGCCCGCGGTGCTCATCGCCCACAGCATGGGCGCACTGGCCGCACGCATCGCGATCAAGCGCTTGCCGAAACGATCGGTACGCCGGCTCATCATGCTGGGAGCTCCGAACGGCGGCTCCCTGGCGCCCGTGCTGGCGCTGCGCGGTACTTATCCGTTCGTGCAGAAGCTCGCGCGGCTCGACCTGCGGCATTCGCCGGACTATCTGGCCACTGAGGTGTTCTCCGGCTTCCCCGGGCTCTATCACATGCTGCCGCCGCAGCGGGATTCGAGCTCCTCCGTGGATCTCTTGGATCCCTCGTCATGGCCGAGCGATGGAGTGAGGCCGAGGGAGGAGTTGCTCGCGCGCGTCACGCAAGCTCGCGCCGACATGGCCGAACCTGACGGACGCATGGTGCAAATCGTGGGGGTCAACCGGCAGACGGTGGTGAGCGTGCGTCGCACGCCGGCGGGTTTCGAGTATGGCTCGACGCCACACGGCGATGGGACCGTGCCGCTCGCGATGGCGCAAGTGCCGGGGCTCGCAACCTTCTATGCTGAGGAATCGCACGGCAATCTCGCGAGCAGCCCGCGCATCATTGACGCGATCATGGACTTGATCCGCTCCGGCACCACCCGCGGGCTCTCGTCCCATTGCGCGCCGAAACCCGTAGTGGAGCAGCGCATCGACGATGCACAACTCCGCGCGGTCGACGCGACGAAGATCGACTGGCGCCGGCTCGACTCGGCGGAGCGCGAGGCGGTGATGGCCGATCTCGACGGGCCGGAAGAGCCCACACCCGGCTCAGCCGCCTCGCTGGCTTAGCGGGCGCCCAGCCACGGCGCCTGCGCGTCCCGGGCCCGTCGGCCGGCGGCTTTTCGCCCAAATGCGATGTACTTCCCGGGCCCGGCCCGCTTTTTGCCGAATATTTCACATATGGCCGCCGCAACCCGCGGCAATATCACATTCCATAGGATTTGCCGGCCAATGAACGCCCGAACTGTTCCCGCAGGTCAAGCGAAAGCCGCGGCCGCCCCGCCACGCTTCGATGCGAAATTCATTGAAGAGCACAAGCTCATCGAGCGCTATCTCGAGAACAAGCTGCCGCTTAGAGGCGCCGTGGACCTCGAGAACTGGTGTCGCGCGCACCCCGAGTATCTCGACAAGCTAAAGCTTTCGGAACGGGCGCAGGCGAGTCTCAAGCTGCTGGAGGCGAGCGGCCATGCGGTCGACCTCGGCGAGCCCGAGCAGCCCAGGTGGAAATCGCCCTACGTACTGATCGGATTGGCCGCCGTCACGTTTCTGAGCCTGGTGACGGCCTGGACCCTCGTGGGCAAGCTCGGCTTGCTGCGCAGCGAACTCGAGGACGCGAAGCTGCGCGCAAAGCAGGGCACGCTGGTGCAGCCGGCGGTGCAAGTCGAGCGGCACATCGCACCGGATCACGCGGCGGGCCTCGGCGGCGCCCACATCCTGGTGAGCACCGTCGCACCGCAGCTCATCGACCTGCATCTCGACATGACCTATACGCAGAAGCTCAATCTGTTTCGCATCATCGTCGACAAACAGGATCAGGGCCGGGCCATGATCCTGAACAACGTGCTCAAGGACTCGAACAACGACTTGCGCATGACCTTCAACACCACGGGACTCTCGGCGGGTATTTACACGGTGCGCATCGAGGCGCTGCCGCCCCGCGGCGATCCGATTCCCGACGGCTGGTTGACGCTCGAGGTACACTGAGCGCCGGCCGCGCAGCGTCTCTACGATTGAGCCTGATCGCGTAGCGTGACGATGGGCGGCGTGTTGACCACGCGCCGCGTTGCGAGCGTGCCGCTCACTCCCACGAGCACCGTGCCGCACACCAGCCCGAGCACCCATACCCAGGGGTCGAAAGCGAGCTCGAGCGAGAACAGACGGCGCGCCAGTATCCATCCGACGGCGCTCGCTCCGCACGCCGCGAGCGTTCCCGATAAAAATCCGAGCGCCGAGAATTCCGCGGCGACGCCGCGCAGCACCGTGCCCCGACTCGCTCCCAGCGTACGCAGCATCGCGCTCTCGTAGCGGCGCTCATCGCGCGTCGCTTGCACCGCGGCGAGCAGCACCACGACGCCCGCCGCCAGGGTGAACAAGAACACGTACTGCACAGCCAGCGATGCACGGTCCATGATCTCGCGGATCTGCTTCAAAATGGCGTCCACGTCGAACACGGAGATCGTCGGGAACTTGCGCACCAGATCGACGAGCGCCGGGCGCTGTTGCGGCGTCAGGTAAATGCTGGTCATGTAGGTCCCGGCGGCTCCGTCCAGCAGCTTGGGCGGAAACACCAGAAAGAAATTCGGCCGGAAGCTGTCCCAGCGCACCTTGCGAATGCTCTGGACGCGCGCGGTCAAGGTCTCACCTGCAACATCGAAGCTCAAGGTATCGCCGAGCTTGAGCCCGAGCGCTTCCTGGTACTCTGAGGAGATCGAGACCAGTGGTTCGGTGAACTCGGCGGGGGTCCACCAACGGCCGGCGACCAATTGATTGTCCTCCGGAAGCGCCGCGGACCAGGTGAGATTCTGCTCACGCTCGACGAAGCCGCGAGCGCGGTCGCCGTCGAGCTTGCGCGACTCGGCGGGCACGCCGTTGATGGCCGTCATGCGCGCGCGCACCATCGGATAGAGCTGCGGCTCGCCGAAGCCGTGCGAGCGCAAGAATTCCTCGAGCGGCGCACGCTCTTCCGGACGGATGTTGACCATGAAATTATTAGGAACATCGCTCGGCAGGCTGCGGCGCCAATCGGTCAGCAGATCGCCGCGGACCACCGCGAGCAAGAGCAGCATCATCAGACCCAGGCCGAACGCGACGATCTGCAGCACGCTGCCGGTGCCGCGCCTCGACACGTTCGCGAGTCCGTAACGCCATGCCACGCCGACGCCGCCGCGCAGTCGCCCCGTGAGTCGCACGAGCCCGTAGCCTGCGGCTGCCAGGACGACGCCCACGCCGAGCACGCCGAGGAGCACGCCGACCACGAGCTCCGTGTCGCGCACCAGACTCCAGAGAATGGCGAACAACGCGCCGACGGCGAGGGCATACACCAGGCCGAAGCGCAACGGAGGTGCGGTCATGGTCCGCCGCAGCACACGAGCGGGCGGCGTGTTCTTCAAGTGCAACAGCGCCGGCAAAGCGAATCCCACCAGCATGGCGTTCACCGTGACCAGCGCGACCGCGATCGGCGCGAGCGATGCGGGCGGCAGCGCGATGCGGATCAGATCGCGCAGCAACCACACGAGGCCCCATTGCGCGCCGTAGCCTACGAGCGCGCCGGCGGCCACGGCGAAGAGCGCGAGGATCGTGAGCTCGATGATGGAAATCGCGAGCACGAAGCGCTGCGAGGCGCCCATGCACTTCATGAGCGCGACGGCGTCGATGTGCCGGGACGCATAGCGGCGCGCGCCCATCGCCACCGCTACCGCGGCGAGCAGCACCGAGGCGAGGCTCGCAAGATTGAGGAAGCGGCTCGCCCGATCGATCGCGGAGTTCAGCTGCCGGCTGGATTCGTCCACCTCACGGAGCCGCTCGCCGCCGCGCTTGTTCGCGAGCAGATAGTCGTGCAGCTCGGTGATTCCGTCGGACGCGCCCGCGAACAGCGCCGCGTAGGTCACCCGGCTCCCGGGTTGAATCAGCTGTGTCGCCGCGACGTCGTCGTAGTTCAAGAGTACCGCGGGCGCGAGATTCACGAAGCCCGTGCCCTGGTCCGGCCGATAATCGAGCACCCGCGTCACCTTGAACGCGGATGCGCCGATGCGGATCGATCCGCCGATATGGATGTCGAGCTGCGCCATGATGCGCGCGTCGACCCAGGCGTCGCCGCGACCCGGTATCGAGTCGGTGGTGCGCGCGGTGCCGAACGGCGTGTCGGCGATGCGCACGTGCCCGCGCAGCGGATAACGCGCCGTCACCGCATTGAGTGCCGCGAGCTGGCTCACGTCGCCGTTGAATATCGCCGTGGGGAACGTCAGGATCTGGGCGCTGGCGAGGCCCAAGGCACGCGCCTTCGCGAAATAGCTCTCGGGGAAGGGGGTGGGCGACTCGAGCCGCAGATCGGCGGCCAGCACTTCCGCCGCCTGCGCCCTCACTCCCTGCGAAATACGGTTGGTGAAAAAACCCACCGCCGTGAGCGATAGCACGGCAACGCACAGCGCAAGCAGCAGCACTGAGAGCTCGCCGGATTTGAGGTCCCGCCAGAGGTTGCGCAACGCGAAGCGCAGCACTTGCATCAGCCAGCCCCCGGGGGGCTGGCCGCCGCGGGGCTCACCGCCCGCCCGGCGTCGAGCTCGAGCACGCGCGCGCACCGCTGCGCGAGGCTGCGATCGTGCGTCACGAGCACCAGGGTGCTCCCGACGCTTCGATTGAGCTCGAACAACAGATCGGTGATCCGCTCGCCGGTATGCGTGTCGAGATTGCCCGTCGGCTCGTCCGCGAACAGCACGGCGGGCTGAGTGACAAACGCGCGGGCGATCGCGACCCGTTGCTGCTCGCCGCCCGACAGCTGCTTGGGATAATGCGCTGCGCGTGCGGCGAGCCCCACCTGCGCGAGCGCTGTGGCCGCGGCGGCCCGCGCGTCGCCGCGCGCCCGCAACTCGAGCGGCAACATGACGTTCTCCAGCGCCGTCAGCGCAGGAATCAGGTGAAAGGATTGAAACACGAAACCGACGTACTGCCCGCGCAGACGTGCGCGGCCGTCCTCATCGAGCCGTGTCACCTCCACCCCCGCAATCAGCACTTCACCCGAGGTGGGGGAATCGAGTCCCGCGAGCAATGCGAGCAGTGTCGATTTACCGGCGCCCGACGCGCCCACCACGGCGAGAGTCTCACCCGATCGCACAGTGAGGCTCACATCGGTGAGAATGGTGAGGGGCCCCTCGGGGCTCGAAACGGTCTTGGTCAGATGCCTGGCCTCGAGTGCGGTTTGGTTTTGCATCATGGAGAGTCCGTGAACCGGATATTCGTCCTTTTGATCCTGTGGGTTGCGGCGGCCCCGGCATACGCAGAAACGCCGGTGATCCTCGTATTCGGCGACAGCATCAGCGCCGGCTACGGCCTACCGCGCGTCGATCGGGGCTGGGTTGCGTTGCTGCAGGCCAAGCTAAAGACCGAAGGTTACGGTGATGAGGTCGTCAACGCCAGCGTCAGCGGCGAGACCACGGCCGGCGGCCTTGCGCGCCTGCCGCGCGCACTCGGCCTGCACCATCCCGCGGTCGTCGTTCTCGAGCTCGGCGGCAACGACGGCCTGCGGGCACTGCCGATCGGGCAGATGCGCGCGAACTTGACTCAGATGATCGATCTGGCGAAGGGCGCGGGCGCGAAGGTGCTGCTCCTCGGCATGCGCATCCCGCCGAACTACGGTCCGCAGTACACCGAGCAGTTCAGCGCGGTCTACGCCGATCTCGCCCGTGACGAGCATGTCCCTCTCGTGCCGTTCCTGTTGAGCGACGTCGCCCTGCACCCCGATCTCATGCAGGCGGATGGTGTGCATCCGGTCGAGGCGGCGCAGCCGCTCCTGCTCGCCACGGTTTGGCCGAGGCTCGAGCCCTTGCTCAAGCGCTAGGGGAACTCGGAACCTGCCCGGGACCGAAACCGGGGATGCTTTACTGCCGGGCAGCGCGCGGAACCGCGTCCGGCAGCAACGTGATCACGTTCATGAGAAAGTTGGTGTGGTCGTGCGAGGATGTGCCGGCATAGAGTCTTCCCTGCACGGACACGTGGGAATCCTCCACCACGGTTTCCGGGAATTCGGAGATGCCGACGAGTTGCAGCTGATCGGTCGACTGACACATGAAGCTTTGCGCCGGGGAATAAACGTAGATCTCATGATCGAGCGTGAGCACGGGCACCGTGTCGACGCCGTCGGAGGTCGGATAGGAGCGAAAATGTACGCGTCCCGCCAGCGTGTGCTTGACCGGCTGGGTCCACAGACAGCCGCCGTAACCGTGCACACAGCCGGCCGCCGCGAAGGAAATTCCAATCACCACCGAACGCCAGCCTTTCATTCCGTCTCCAATCTCCGGGGCTCGCGAAAGCGCCGACGAGGCGCAAACGCCGTAACCCCGCAAGCATACCCTGTCGCGTGGCGACGTTGCTGCGGTCTTCGTCCGGTGCTATACACGCGAAACAAAAAATCAGGAGCCGCACCCCAGTGCAACGCGTTTGGCTGAACCATTACCCGCCCGGTGTGCCAACCGACATCGACCCCGATCAGTACGCCTCGCTGAACGCGATGTTCGACGAGGCGTGTGCGGCCTACGGCAACCTGCCCGCCTACGAGAATTTCGGCACGGTGCTCACCTACGCCCAGCTCGATGCCTTGAGCCGCGCGTTCGCCGCATGGCTGCAGAAGAAGTCGGGCCTTCAGCCCGGCGACCGCGTGGCTCTGATGATGCCGAACGTGATGCAGTATCCGGTCGCGCTGTTCGGCACCCTGCGCGCGGGCATGGCGGTGGTGAACGTCAATCCGCTCTACACCGCCCGTGAGCTGGAGCATCAGCTCAAGGACTCGGGTGCGAAGGCCATCGTCATCGTCGAGAATTTCGCGCACATCCTGCAGCAGGTGCTACCGCATACGGAGCTCAAGCAGGTCCTGGTGACGCGCATCGGTGATCTATTGGGGTTTCCGCGCGGAGCGCTCGTAAATCTGGTCCTGCGCCTGCGCAAGCAGGTGCCCCCCTGGAGCATGCCTGGTGCGATCACGCTCAAGAGCGCGCTCGGCGGAGGACTCGGCTTGAAGCTTGCTCCCGCCGAGGTCGGCCCGCAGGACATCGCCTTCCTGCAGTACACGGGAGGCACGACCGGCGTCGCGAAGGCAGCGGTGCTCACCCACCGCAACATGGTGGCCAATGTGCTGCAGGCGAGCGCTTGGATCCGGCCCGCGCTCCAGCCGGGCCCGCAACGAGTCATCATCACCGCCCTGCCGCTGTATCACATCTTCTCGCTCACGGCGAACTGCCTGCTGTTCGCGCGGCTCGGCGCAAAGAACGTGCTCATCACCAATCCGCGGGACTTTCCGGGCTTCGTCAAGGAGCTGCGCAAGCACAAGTTTTTCTATATCAGCGGCGTGAACACGCTGTTCAACGCGCTGCTGCACACCCCCGGCTTCGAGTCGCTCGACTTCTCGGCGCTCAAGATCACGCTCGGCGGCGGCATGGCGGTACAAGCGGTGGTCGCCGCGCGCTGGAAGAAGGTCACGGGCAATGTGCTCACGCAGGCCTGGGGATTGACCGAGACCTCGCCGGCCGCCTGCATCAACCCCATGGGCGTTGACTTCAACGGATCGATCGGGCTGCCGATCCCGTCCACCGACGTCTCCATCCGCGACGACAACGGCGTGGAAATGGGCACCAACGAAGTGGGCGAGATCTGCGTGTTCGGGCCGCAGCTGATGCGCGGCTACTGGAACCGTCCCGACGAGACGGAGAAGGTCATGTTCGGCGACTGGCTGCGCACGGGAGACATCGGGCGCATGGATGAGAAAGGCTTCGTGTTCATCGAGGACCGCAAGAAGGACATGATTCTCGTCTCCGGATTCAACGTCTATCCCAACGAGATCGAGTCCGTCGTGGCCGAAAATCCCGGGGTGCTCGAGGTCGCGGCGGTGGCGCAGCTCGACGAAAGCTCCGGCGAGTCGGTGGCCCTGTTCGTGGTCAAGAAGGATCCGAATCTCACCGCCGAGGCGTTGATCGCCTACTGCCGCGCCAACCTCACGGGATACAAGGTCCCCAAGCACGTGTATTTCCGCAGCGAGCTCCCGAAGACCAATGTCGGCAAAATCCTGCGGCGTGCGCTGCGCGATGAGCTGCGCGGGTCTCAAGCCGGGGGCGCTCAAACCGCAGCCGTTCAGACTCCAGGCGGTTAGACCGGGTAATCGCGCACCGTCTCGACCAGCGTGCCCACCTGCTCAGGGTCGACGCCTGGGGTGATCCCGTGGCCCAGATTGAACACGTGGCCCGGGCCTTTGCCGAAGCTCTCGAGCACACCCCGTGCCGCCGTGCGCAGCGTCTCCGCAGGGGCGAACAGTGCGGATGGATCGAGGTTGCCCTGCAAGGCGACGCGGTCTTGCACGGCGCGCCGGGCTTCCCTTAAGTCCGTGGTCCAGTCGACGCCCACCGCATCGCAGCCGATCGCGGCGATCGCCGCGAGCCATGCGCCGCCGCCCTTGGTGAACACGATGCTCGGTACGCGCCGGCCCTCGGCTTCGCGGGTGAGCGAGGCGACGATCTGCGCCATGTAGGAGAGTGAGAACTCCTGATATTGCGCGGGCGTGAGGACGCCGCCCCAGGTATCGAAGATCATCACCGCCTGCGCGCCCGCCGCGATCTGTGCGTTCAGATACAAACTCGTGGCCCGTGCGAGCACATCGAGCAGCTGGTGCAGTACGGCGGGGCTCTCGTACATCATGCGCTTGATGCGCTGAAAATCCTTGCTGCCGCCACCCTCCACCATGTAGGTCGCGACCGTCCACGGACTGCCCCCGAAGCCGATCAGGGGAATGCGACCGTTGAGCTCGCGGCGAATGAGCGCCACCGCGTCGATCACGTACTTGAGCTCGACGTTCGGATCGGGCGCGCCGAGCTTGGCCACGTCGGCGGCCGAGCGCACCGGCCGCTCGAAGGTCGGCCCACCCGCCCCGGTCTCGAAGCTCAAGCCGAGGTTCATCGCGTGCGGAATGGTGAGTATGTCGGAGAACAGGATCGCGCCGTCGAGCGGATACCGGTCGACGGGTTGCAGCGTTACCTCGCACGCCAGCTGTGGATTCGTGCACAGCGCGAGAAAGCTGCCGGCGCGCGCGCGCGTGGCGCGATATTCGGGCAAGTAGCGGCCCGCCTGGCGCATGAGCCAGATCGGCCGGCGCGGCGTCGGCTGGCGCAGCAGGGCGCGCAGCAGGAGATCGTTCTTTAGTGTTTCTGTCATATGCGCCTTGTGGGCCTCCGCGGAGCCCCGCTTCAGGTTCGTTCGCTCGCTTCGAATAGCCGGCGGTGCTCGAGAATCGCGTAACGATCCGTCATGCCCGCAATGTAATCGGCGACCGCACGGGCGCGCCCGGACTCGCCGGCCGCGGCGCCGAGCTGCGCCGCATTCGCGGCGTGCTCCTCGGGCATGAGCCCGGGGTCGCCGAGAAATGCCTCGAACAGCGCGGTCACCACCCGGCGGGCCTTTGAGGTCATGCGCCGTACCTTGTAATGCTTGTAGACGCGGTCACGCAAAAAACTCTTCAGCGACTGGTTGAGCTCCTGCGTTTCCTCGCTGAAGCCGATCAGCGGCGATGCCAGCGCGCGCACGTCCGCGGCCGAGGATACACCCGCGGCACGCAAGCGCGCCGCGGATGTGTCGATGAGATCGCTGACCAGGTGATTGATCATCCGCCGCAGAATCTCGTTGACCAGCCGTCGCCCGGCGAGTGCCGCGTACTGGCGGCGCACCAGATCATGGTACCGGGCGAACAACGGAATCTGCGCCAGCTCCTCCACGGTGACGAGGCCGGCGCGAATGCCGTCGTCGACGTCGTGGTTGTTGTAAGCAATCTCGTCCGCGAAATTAGCGAGCTGCGCTTCCAGTCCCGGTTGCGTGCGCCGCAGGAACCGCTCGCCCAGCTCCCCGAGCTGCCGCGCATTTGCAGCCGAGCAATGTTTCAAGATCCCCTCGCGGCACTCGAACGTGAGGTTGAGACCGTCGAATTCGGCGTATTGCTCCTCGAGCTCATCGACGACCCGCAGCGATTGCAGGTTGTGCTCGAAGCCTCCGAAATCGCGCATGCACTCGTTCAGCGCATCCTGGCCGGCATGCCCAAAGGGCGTGTGACCGAGATCGTGCGCCAGACAGATCGCCTCCGACAGCACCTCGTTCAAAGCGAGCGCGCGCGCAATAGCACGCGCGATCTGCGCGACTTCCAGGGAATGCGTGAGGCGGGTGCGATACAAATCGCCTTCGTGATTGACGAACACCTGGGTCTTGTAGACCAGCCTGCGAAAGGCGGTGGAGTGCACGATACGGTCGCGGTCGCGCTGATACTCCGAGCGATAGGCGGGAGCAGCCTCGGGGTGACGCCGGCCGCGCGACTCGCGCTCCTGCGCCGCATAAGCAGCCAGGCCGCTCATGCAAAATGCTCCTGCAGCGTGGCATCGAGCGCGCTCTTGTCGTACTTCGCGAGCACGGTCGCGTTGCCCAGCCGTTCGAGCAGTACCAGGCGTACGGCCCCGGCGAGCACTTTCTTGTCCATTTTCATGAGCTCGACCGCGCGCGCGACGCCGATCCGGGGCGCCTCGACGGGCAGACCCGCGCGGCGCACCAGCGCGTGAATCAGATTGCGGGCGGGCGTATCGATCAGCCCCAACCGGCGCGACAGGTCCGCCGCCATGAGCATGCCGAGCCCGACCGCCTCGCCGTGCAAGTAGACTTCGTATCCAGTCGCGGCCTCGATGGCGTGCCCGAAGGTATGGCCGAAATTCAGGATCGCCCGCAGCCCCTGCTCGCGTTCGTCCTGAGCGACCACCGCGGCCTTGATGAAGCAAGAGCGGTAGATTGCATGGGTGAGCGCCTCGGGCTCGCGCGCGCGCAGCTGCGACATGTTGGTGTCGAGCCAGCCGAGCAATTCGAGGTCCCAGATGCAGCCGTACTTGATCACCTCGGCGATCCCTGCGGAGACCTCGCGCTCGGGCAAGCTGTCGAGGGTGCTGGTATCCGCGATCACGGCGATGGGTTGATGGAACGCCCCGATCAGGTTCTTGCCGCCGCTGTGATTGACCCCGGTCTTGCCGCCGACCGAGGAGTCCACTTGCGCGAGCAAGGTGGTCGGAATCTGCACGCAGCGCACGCCGCGCTGGTAGCAGGCCGCGGCGAAGCCCGCGATATCCCCGACCACTCCGCCGCCGAACGCCAGCACGACGGCATCGCGGTTGAACCGCTGCCCGACCAGGGCGTCGAAAATCCAGCTCACCGTCTGCAAAGTCTTTTGCTGCTCCCCCTCCGCCAGGATGCACTCCTGAATGCTGCGGCGATCGCCCAGTGCTGTCCGCAGGGTCGGCAGGTACAGACGCGCCACGGTGGTATCGGTCACGACCATGAGGTCTTTGCCCGGGATCTGCGATTCGATGAGCGCGGCGTTGCCGAGCAGCCCGGCGCCGATCGTGATGAGATAAGGGGAAGGGCCGACGTCTACCTTGAGGGTTTGCACTTCAAGGATTATACGAAGCTTGCGCGCCCCGCGCCCGCTGAAGCTGGCGATGAATCTCCTCCGCCAGCGTCTGGACGCGCCGGCCGTCCGTCGCAACCGTGATATCGGCGATTTCCGCGTAGAGCTGTGCACGGTGGCGCATCAGCTCGGCCAGCTTCTCCTCCGGATCGGTGTCGTTGAGCAGGGGGCGATGGCGCCCGTGGCGCGTACGCTCGAGCTGCTGGCCAACCGAGGTCTCGAGGTAGACCACGGCACCCCGCTCGGCCAGTACGCGTCGATTATCGGCGTCGATCACCGCGCCGCCGCCGGTGGCGATCACCACCCCCGGAAGACGCGTGAGGCGCTCGATGGACTCCCGTTCGCGCAGCCGGAAGCCCGCCTCGCCCTCCTTCTCGAAGATGAAGGCGATGTCGACCCCCGTACGGGCCTCGATGTCGGCGTCGCTATCATGGAAGAAGAATCGCAATAGCCGGGCCAGATGGCGCCCTACGGCGGACTTGCCGGAGCCCATGGGGCCGATGAGGAAGACGTTGGGTTGGGAGAGCATGGCAGGGAAGGATACAGAAACCCGGGTCCCGGAAAGAACACGGCCGCCCCGAGGGCGGCCGTGAGGATCGAATCGAGACGTTGATCAGAAAGACACTGGGATCGAGACAGTCGTGGCTGACTTGGTCCCCGGTGAGGTTACCGTGATGGTGATGTTCCCGCTGCCCGATGTGGTGGGAGGCGTCCAGGTCAAGCTCAACGGGTTTGCGACAAGATTCGGAGGGCCAGTCCGTCCACCGCCAGAGTCGCAGCCGATGGTAAAGCTCGTTCCGTTCCCCGTGAGCGTGCCGAGGCTTGCCGCCGCTGTGACGGTAGTGCCGGCAGCCATCGGATTGCCGTTCTGATCCTGAACCGTGACAGCGATCCCGACGGGCCCGGTGGCGGGATTTATGGCAACTCCGCCCGTCGAGACACCGATTTGCGCACCCGACGTCGACATAATGAGCAGATGCTCGACTCCGATGGCGAGGGTCGATGTGCTGCACGCGGAGCCCGTGCAGGTAATGCCGATGAACTTGCCGCTCGGGCCCTCGTACGCGGAGCCGTTGAAGTAATTGTCGAAGTAGTCGCCCGACACATAGTGGCCGATCTCATTCGTGTCGAGATAGGGCTCACCAAGATCTAAGAAGGGATCGCCCGTCACGTAGTAACCGGTCTGATTCACATCAGTGAAGGATTCTTCGCCGATCGCTGTTGCGAGAATCTGCACGCGCCCATTGCGATACGCCGGCGGGTTGTCGGTGGTCATGGGTATGGGATTTGCGCTCGTCCAGTTCACCTGGCATTCACCGTCGCCGCTTGTTTTCAACGGAGTCGTGCAGCTGCCGGCGACGTGTCCGCCGTCGCTGGTAAAGGCCACCGACGTGCCGTCGGGTGCAGGGTTGTTGTACCGGTCGGCGAGCTGCACCGTGACGGGGACGGTGAAAAGCTGGAAGCTGTAGGCCTCAACGTTCGGACAGGCCGGCCCGCTGGAGGCGTAGCTCGGTGCTCCGATTGCGATCGAGAAGGCGCTCGAGGTGGGCAATCCGGTGGTGACCGTGAGGTTGCTCGACTGGGTGCTGAGCGCCGGCGATGCGACAGCTGCCGTTACCCGGACTGCCGTGTGCTCGGTACCCGAGCTGACGACGGTCTGGACGGTACCGTCGGCGGCCGTAGTGGCGCTGGCGGGCGAGAGGCTCAGTCCGCCGGCCGTCGTGTTCAGCGAGAAGGTTACTTTAACTCCCGGCTCCCCTCCGCCGGACGAATCGACCACCTTGAATACCACGGTCGAGGTCTCGTTCAACCCCGTGCCCTTGAGACCAATCGAAGCAGGTGTGGCCGATTCGAATTGGATCGAGCCGATGGTCGCCGCGGCGACCGTGACCGTGCCCGTCGCCGTCAGGGTCGCGCTGGCGACCGCGGCGGTCGCGGTGATCACGTCCTGGCCGCTGCAGCCCTTGGCGGTGTAGGTGGCGTCGATGGTTCCGGTCGAGCTCGTGACGGTGTCTGTCGTGGTTCCGGCCGTGCTGGTGCCCGAAGGCGAGAGGACGGCGAGCCCATTGCTCAGACACGTAGAACTGTACGAGACGACGACCGGGGCCGCGGTGTAAAGGACACCGTTCTGGTCGACGACGGTGATCGTGAGGCTGGTCGTGCCGCCAGCGGAGACGTTAGCGGACGAAAGCCCGATCATGCCTGACTGGAAGCTCGATCCGCTGCCGTTGCCCATCGAATAGGTCGTGGTGCCGGTGCCGGTACCCGTGCCCGTGCCGGTACCTGTCCCAGTGCCAGTACCGGTACCCGTGCTGCCGCCGCCGCCTGCCGCGCCCAGCTGGTCGCCGCCGCAACCGGCGAGCAGCGTCAGCGCCGCGACCGCTGTGAACAGTAATCTACGCATGTCGTTTGTTCCTCGCCCGATCCATATCGGCGTTAGTAGAGATTTGACCCTTCGCGCAAGATCTTCGGCGTGATGAAGATCAAGAGTTCGGTCTTGTCATTGATGTTGGTGGTGCTCTTGAAGAGATTCCCGAGGATCGGGATGTCCCCGAGCCAGGGCACCTTCTGCGCGGAATAGGACTTGGTCGTCTCAAGAATGCCGCCGAGCACCACGGTCTGGCCGTCGCCGACCAGAACCTGGGTTTGAATCTGGCGCGTGTCGATCGAGGGCACGCTGCCGCCGGTGGCGCTGGTGACCTGCTGACCGACCGTGTCGTCGCTGACATCGAGATCCAGGATGACGCGGTTGTCCGGCGTGATCAGCGGTGTCACCTTGAGCGAGAGCACGGCGTTCTTGAACTGCGTCGTCGTCGCGCCGCTCGAGGCCGATTCCTGATAGGGAATCTCGACACCTTGCATGATGGTCGCCTGTTTCTGGTTCGCCGTGATCACGCGGGGCGAAGAGATGGTCTCGCTCTTGCCCTCGTTCTCGGCCGCCGACAGCGCGAGATCGACCAGGTAGCTGCCGCCGAGCAGGGAGACGCCGATGCTGCCGTTGGTATTCGCGGCGGGCGTGTTCACCATGTAGCGGTTGGCAAGCGCGGGGGTCGCGACCGGCGCGACCGGCAAGCCGGAGCTCAGGTTGGTCAGGGCGGACTGGATCATGGTGTCCGCACCCGTGCCCGTGCCCGTGACGGCGAGCAGCCCGTTGCTGCCGTTCTGCTGCGCCGACGTCACGCCGAACTGGGCGCCCAGGTCGCGCTCGAAGGTATCGCTGACCACGACGATGCGCGCCTCGATGAGCACCTGCCGTACCGGCACGTCGAGCGCTTGCACCAGCCGGCGGATTTCCGCGAGGTTCTCGGCCGTGTCCTGCACCATCAGAGTGTTGGTGCGCTCATCGATCGACAGGCTGCCGCGGTTCGACAGCATGGAATTGCGTCCGGCGCCCGCTGCCCCGCCGGCAGTCGGACGGATCATTTTCGCGAGGTCAGCCACTTTGGCGTAGTTGGCCTGCATGAACTCCGAGCGGATGGGCGAGAGCTCCTGAACTTCCTTGTGCGCCTCCAGCTCCGCCTTTTCGCGCGTCGCGAGTTCCTCGGTCGGCCCGATGATGATGACGTTGTCCTGACGGCGCTTGTCGAGGCCCTTGGTGCGCAGCACGATGTCGAGGGCTTGATCCCAGGGGACGTTCTGCAGACGCAGCGTCAAGTTTCCGGTCACCGAGTCGCTCACCACGATGTTCTGGCCGCTGGTGTCCGCAAGGAGCTGCAGCACCGAGCGCACGTCGATGTCCTGGAAGTTGAGCGTCAACCGCTCGCCGGTGTATTCCTTCTTCTCCTCCGCGGCATTGTGCTTCAAGGACGGCTTGATCTCGACCGTGTACTGATTGTCGGACTGGTAGGCCAATTGCTCGAAGTCGCCTTGTGCGCTGATCACGAGGCGCGAGCTGCCCTCGACGCGGATCGCATCGACGGTCTGCACCGGCGTCGCGAAATCCATGACGTCGTAACGGCGCATGAGGTTCTTGGGCATTAAGGTGCCGGCGAAGTCGACGACGACCTGATTGCCTTCCTGGCGCACGTTGACGGGGGTGCGCGGATCGGAGAGCTGCACGATGACGCGGCCGGTGCCGTCGGAGCCGCGGCGGAAATCGATGGTCTTGATCGAGCGCTCGACCGGCCCGGCGGAGGCGCCGTTGCTGCGGGTCACCGCATTCGCCAGGGCGTCGCCCGGCTGGCGGCCCAAGGTCACGACGATCATGTTGCCGTCGACCTTGGTCGTATAGGGGAGCAGCTGGTCGACGTTGATCACCAGGCGCGAACGACCGTTCGCCTCGGCGGCGAGCACGGAATCGACACCGCCCGAACGCACGTCGATGCGGCGCGAGGGCAGCGCGAGCGTGGTGTTCGGCAAGTCGAACGCAATGCGCGCCGGCTTGTCGATGGTGAACGGCAGCGGCTCGGGAGCCGGTCCGCTCAGATGCAGCTTGAGCTGCACCTGGTTGCTCGACAGCGTCTGCACGTCGACGGACTCGAGCTTGAGCCCGTCGGCGCCCTGTGCCTGGGTCTTGAGGGTGAATGCCGACAATACGAGCGCCATCGCTCCGATCATCGCCATCCGTATCTTGAATCTGGTCATGCGTTGCTCTCCCTGTGGCCCCATCAATCTTGCAATGCCAATGAGGCCGGTCGCTCGATATAGCCGCCGAGACCATCCGGGATGATCTCGACCAGGCTTATTTTGCTGCCCGTAATCTCAGTAACCTTTCCGTCGTTCTGGCCCATGTAATTGCCCGGCTGAACCTTGTGCACCAGGCCGTCCTTGGATTGAACGAGTCCGTAAAAATTGTTTCCGACCTTGAACGTCCCCACCATCTTGAGGGTGTCGAGCGAGAAGCCCTCGAGGAACTCGCGATTGCGGCGCACGCTCGGACGCACACCGCCGCCGTTGGCGAGATTCGGGCTCGCGGGCTGGAACGGTGAGCGCATGTTGCTCGCGCTGTACACGAAGCTCTCGTAGGGCTTGACCTCGGGCAGCGGCTGAATGCGCCCGCCCGGCTTTTTCTTGGTCTCCGCGATCCACCGCTGCAGATCGGACTGTCCACCGGAGCATGCAGCGGTCACGCAGCCGACGAGCGCGATCGCACACACGATGCGCGCGCCGGAAATCAGCCGAGCCCGGCTGGGATCCCCGATCCTAATTGTCACGTCGCGCCTCCTGTCTTTTTCTTGGCAGCGGGCTTGACGCCCTCGTCTTCGATGTAGCGATAGGTCTTCGCGGTCACGTCCATGGTCAGATCGTCGTAACTGCTGGCGCCTTTCTCCTGAACCGGGCTGATCTGGATGTCGTGCAGCGTCACGATGCGCGGCAGCGCCGCGATGCCGCTCACGAAAGCGCCGAACTGATGATAGGAGCCCACCAGCCGGATCTTGATCGGCAGCTCCGCATAGAAGCCGTTGCTCTTCTCCGGTCCGGGCTGGAACAGCTTCTCGCTCAAGCCCGCCGCGAGGCCCGTTTGCGAGATGTCGACCAGCAAGTTCGGCACCTCGGTCTTGCCGGGCAGCTGCCGCAGCATCGCACCGAAGCTGCGCTCCATTTCCCCGAGCTGCTGCTTGTAGGCATCGAGATTCGCCGCGCGCTGCTGCTTGTTCTCGAACTGCGTGCGTAGATCCAGCTCGTCGGCCTCGGCCTTCTGCAGAACGGGACGGTCCACCGTCCACACGAACATGTACGAGAACGCCACTGTGCACAGGGCGAAAACCAAGAGCACGAAGAAACCTCGAACCGCCAGGGGCCAGCGGCCGGGATCTTTGGGATCGAGCGACTTAAGTTCGTCGAGAAAGTTCATTTGGCAGCCTTCTTCACCGTGGTTTCGCCGCCCTCCTCAAGATTGACGCCCACGGTGTTTGCGAACACCGTGAAATTCGATCCGCCGTTAGGCGAGTCCTTGGCCGTCTCGACCACGCTCAGCTCGGGGTTGTCCATCCAGGTCGAGGTGTCGATGTTGCGCATGAAGGTCGATACGCGGGTACTCGACTGGGCCACGCCCTTGAGCTCGAGTTTATTGCCCGTCTGCTTGATCGATGTCAGATACACGCCGTCAGGGACGGTGTGTACCAGCTCGTCGAACTGATGAACGATCTCGGGGCGCTTGCGCTGCAGCTTCTCGATGATCTCCATGCGCGCGACCAGGCGCTGCTTGCGATTCTCGAGATCCTGGATGTCCGCGATTTCGGCATCGAGCTTGACGATCTCCTTCTTCAGGAGATTGTTCTTCTCGGTCTGCGCGTCGATCCACGTGGAATAGACGACTTTCGCGCCGCCGGCGACGACCGCGCCCGCAATGAACGCCGCGATCGCGAACGCGCCGAACTCCCGGCGACGTCGCTTGCGTTCTTGTTCGCGGTGAGGAAGTAGGTTTATTCGTGGCATGGCGGCCCTCAGTCGAAGCTTCGCAGCGCGAGGCCGCAGGCGGTTAACAACGCCGTCGCGTCGCGGCCCACGGCCTGCGCTTTCGCTTTCGACGACACTTTCATGTTGCCGAGGGGATCACCCTTGTCGGCAGGGACGCCCACGCGGCTCGAAATGACCTCGGCTACGCCCGGGATGTTGGCGCAACCGCCGCAGATCAGGATCTGATCCGGCTGCGATCGTCCGCTGCCCGAGGCGAGGTAGAACTGCAGCGAGCGGCTCACTTGCTGAGTCATGTCGTCGATGAACGGGTCGAGCACCTCAGGCTGGTAGTTGCTGGGCAGACCGCCTTCCTTCTTGGCGCGGCCGGCTTCCTCCATCGACAGTCCGTAGGTGCGCATGATCTCTTCGGTGAGCTGCTGCCCGCCGAAGGCAAAGTCGCGGGTATAAATGACCTTGAGGTCCCGCAGCACGCTGAACGTCGTCGAGCTCGCGCCGAAATCGACCACGGCGATGGTGCGGTCCATGCCGCCGTCGGGCATCTGGTGGCGCATCAGCGCGCAAGCGTTCTCGAGGGCGAACGCCTCGACATCGACGATCTGTGCGGTCAGGCCCGAGGCCTGTACGGCCGCCTGGCGCTGCTCCACGTTCTCGGTGCGCGTCGCTACCAGAAGCACGTCGAGCATGTCGGGGTCTTTGTCCGAGGGCCCCACGACCTGGTAGTCGTAGCTCACTTCTTCCATCGGGAACGGGATGTACTGGTCTGCCTGCATCTCCACCTGGCCCTCGAGCTCGTGCTCGCCGAGCGTCTTCGGCATCTGGATCACCTTGGTGATTGCGGCATCGCCAGAAATCGCGATCGCCGCCAAGCGGCTCTTCGCGCCCGAGCGTTTTACGGCGCGTCGGATCGCTTCGCCGACCGCCTCTGCGTCGACGATGGCCTTCTCATTGATGGCGTTGTGCGGCGTAGGCTCCGCCGCGTAGGACTCGACACGGTATTGTCCACCCGACATCGTGAGCTCGATGAGCTTCACCGACGACGTCGTGATGTCCAGCCCCAACAGCGGACGGTATCTTTTGCCAAGGGCGAACACTAGAATTTCCTTTTCGCTCAGTACGTTGGAGGGCGATGCAGGGTGTTGACCATGCTCGGCAAAGTTAGCAGGAAACTGTTAAATGAGAACGTGAAGCTACTCACGGTAATCACCGCGAGAGAGGGGAATGTCGCAAAATTGAGAACTACGAGGATTTCGTAGCCCGCTCCCGGAATTTCTCAAACCACTCATTCAGACCTCTGTCCGCCTATCATCCTAGGCGATTGGTAAGCTTGGTCTGGCAACCCCGCTGTCTTAGGCTTCAAACCGTTAGACCGGTGGCTTTGCGTCCTCATCTTTCGATGAGTATGCCCTTGTAAGCCGCGGTAATATGCCAGCCTTGTCTATGCTGGCGCAATAAGTTAGAGCGGTTTGCTGTGGCCAAACGTTACCTGGTTCTCATATCCCGAATTTGCGTATGCCTGGTTGCTGCGATCTTGCTGATCGCGTTCGCAAATGTGTGCGCTTATGTCTATTTAAGGCCCGCGCTGCCCCAGGTGGACAGCCTGCGTGACGTGCAGCTTCAGGTCCCCCTGCGCGTGTACACCCGCGACGGCCGCCTCATGGCCTCGATCGGCGAGCAGCGGCGCATCCCGGTGCGCTATTCGGATCTTCCGCCGAAGCTGATCCAGGCGTTTCTCGCCACCGAGGACGACCGCTTCTTCCGCCATCACGGCGTCGACTGGGAGGGTATCTTGCGAGCCGCGCTCGCGAACGCCCGTGCCGGACGCATCAGCCAAGGCGCGAGCACCATCACCATGCAGGTGGCGCGCGACATGTTCCTCACGCCGCGACGAGACATGAAGCGCAAGATGAGCGAGGTTTACATCTCGCTCCTCATGGAGACCGAATTCACCAAGGAAGAGATCTTCTCCCTCTACGTGAACAAGATATTCCTCGGCCAGCGCGCCTATGGAGTCGCCGCCGCCGCCGAGGTGTACTTCGGCAAGACCCTCGATCAACTGAACATCGCGGAGATGGCCACTCTCGCCGGCATTCCCGCCGCGCCCTCGGCGGTCAACCCCGTGGCGAACCCCGATGCGGCGACGCAGCGGCGCGCTCATGTGCTCGGACGCATGCGCGAACTCGGCTACATCACCCCGGCGGAGTACGAGGCCGCGAAGGTGAGCCCCATGGAGAGCCGCATGCACGGACCCTCCATCGAGGTCGATGCGCCGTACGTCGCCGAAATGGTGCGCAACGATCTGCAGGCGAAATTCGGCGACGCCGTCTATACCGCCGGCTATCAGGTCTTCACCACCATCGACTCGCGGCTCGAGGCGGCGGGGACCGTGGCGCTGCGCACGGGTTTGCTCGAATACGATCGGCGCCATGGTTGGCGAGGCGCGACCGACAAAGTCGACCTGTCGAAGGGCGCGAGCGACGCCGATCTCGAAGCCGAGCTCGATCAGCGGCCCGCCGTCGGCGGGCTGCGGCCCGCGATCGTCGAATCGGTGGAAGACAAGAGCGCGAAGATATACGTGAAGGACATGGGCTCCGTGACACTGCCGTGGACGAAATTGTCCTGGGCGCGGCGCGAGCTACCGGAAGAGAAGACCGATCGCTCGCCGTCTCAGGCCGCCGAGATCTTCAGCCGCGGCGACGTGATTTACACGGTCGGCAACAGCCCCCAGAACCTGCAGTTCGTGCAGGTGCCCGAAGCGCAAAGCGCGCTCGTCGCGATGGACCCGAAGGACGGCGCGGTGGTCGCGCTGGTCGGGGGCTTCGACTTTTTCCAGAGCAAGTTCAATCGGGTGACGCAGGCGCGGCGCCAGCCGGGCTCGGGATTCAAGCCCTTCGTCTACGCCGCCGCCTTCGACAAAGGCTACACGCCGGCGAGCGTGGTCATCGACGCGCCGATCGTAATCGATACCGCGGGAAATGACGTCGGCTGGCGACCGAAGGAGATGGAAGGGGAATTCTTCGGTCCCGTGCGTCTGCGCGACGCGCTTGCCCATTCGCGCAATCTCGTCTCGGTGCGCCTGGTGCGCGACATCGGCGTCGAATACACCCGCGACTACGTGACGCGCTTCGGCTTCGACAAGGCTCACGTGCCCGACGATTTGACCATGGCGCTCGGAACCGCCGAACTCAGTCCGCTGCAGGTCGTCACCGGCTACTCGGCATTCGCGAACGGCGGCTTTCGCGTGACCCCCTATTACATCGACCGCATTCTCGATGCGGGCGGCAAGACGATTTACCAGGCGGAGCCGCTGATCGCCTGCGTGCAGTGCTCGGCGGGTGCCGACTCGGCCGGCGGGGCGAATGCGGCGCTCGCGGACGGCCGTCCGCCCACAGGCTCAGGCCTCATCGCGACCGCCGCTGCGACGGGCGCCGATCGCGCCGCAGGCGGCGCACATTCACTGCCGCCGTCGCGGACCGGCGGTGGCGCGCGCGACAGCTTCCTCGACGAGGGCGTACACGACGGCAAGTCGCTGATCCCGGCGCGGCGCCTCGCGCCGCAGATCCTTCGTCCGCAAGTGGCTTATCTGCTCTCGGACATGATGGCCGACGTCATCCGCCATGGCACCGGCATGAAAGCTCTGGTGCTCGGGCGCGACGACATTGCCGGCAAGACCGGCACCACGAACGATGCTCACGATGCCTGGTTTTCCGGGTTCAATGCCGACATCGTGGCTACCGTGTGGACCGGCTTCGATCAAGATCGGACGCTGGGCGAGCTCGAGCAAGGCTCGCGCGCCGCGCTGCCGAGCTGGATATTCTTCATGCACGAGGCGCTCAGCGGCGTCCCGCGGCACAAGGTTCCGGTGCCGGACGGCATTGTGACCGTGCGCATCTCCCCGGACACCGGATTGCTCGCAAGCGCTGACGATCCGAACGCCATCATGGAGAAATTCATCGATGGCACTTTGCCCAAGCCGGGAAGCCCGGAAGGGCAGAACAATCAAAATCCGAACGATGGCGACAAACCGCTCTTTTAGGAATATGCCCAAGAGATACTCGCAGCGCGCCGAAGATCTGCGGCGCGCGCTCGCCCAGGAGGCTGCGCGCATCATGGCCGAGCACGGCATCGAGGACTTCCTGCAGGCGAAGCGCAAAGCCGCCGATCGGCTCGGCGTGCACGAGGTGTCGGTGCTGCCCTCCAACGTCGAGATCGAGGCGGCGCTGCGCGCTCATCAGCGCTTGTTCGGCGGCGACACGCACGGACACACGCTCAAAGAACAACGGCGTATCGCGGTGGATACCATGCGGCTGCTGGAGGAGTTCCAGCCGCGCCTCGTCGGCTCGGTGCTCAAGGGAACCGCCACCGAGTACAGCGACATCAACTTGCATCTGTTTGCCGACCGCTCGGAGTCTGTGGCGATACGACTCATCGAGATCGGCGTCCCGCACCAATTCTACGAGAGGCGCGTCAAGATGGATGCCGAGCGCAGCATCAATTACCCGGCGCTGCGCTTCGAGGCGGGCGGCCGCACGGTCGACGCGACCGTGTTTCCGATCGACGGCATCCGCCAGGCGCCGTATTCGCCCGTGGACGGGCGCCCCATGAAGCGCGCCGACGTGCGCGAAGTCTCGGATCTCATCGACTCTTAAGGAGGTTTCATCAATTGATCGGCACCACCCTCTCAGACGGGCTTTCCGAGCACACGGCCGCACCCGCCGCGCCGCCGGCACGCTGGACCCTGGCCGACGCCCAGGCCCTTTACCAGGCGCCATTCGCAGACCTCTTGTTTCGTGCCCACGGCGTGCACCGCCTGCACTTCGATCCCAACGCCGTGCAGCGCAGCCGTTTGCTCAGCATAAAGACGGGCGGGTGCCCGGAAGATTGCGGCTATTGCAGTCAATCCGCCCGGCATGACGGCGGCGTCGCCGCCACCAAGCTCATGGAAATCGACGAGGTGGTCGCGGAGGCTCGCAAGGCGCGCGACGCGGGTGCGACCCGCTATTGCATGGGCGCGGCGTGGCGCGGTCCCAAGGAGCGCGACATGGGCCGTCTCACGGCCATGGTCGGCGCGGTCAAGGCCCTGGGACTCGAGACTTGCATGACGCTCGGCATGCTGACGCCGAACGATGCGCAGCGCCTCGCCGAGGCCGGCCTCGACTACTACAACCACAACATCGACACGTCGGAGCGCTATTACAGCCAGGTGGCCACGACCCGCACCTGGGCCGACCGGCTCGATACCTTGAAGCACGTGCGCGAGTCGGGAATGAAAGTCTGCTGCGGCGGCATCGTCGGCATGGGCGAGGAGGCGATCGATCGCGTAGCCTTTCTGGTGGCGCTAGCAAATCTCCCGGAGCCGCCGGAAAGTGTGCCGATCAATCGGCTGATCCCGATTCCCGGAACGCCGCTCGCCGCTGCGGCGCCGCTCGACCCGATCGAGTTCGTGCGCACCATCGCGCTCGCCCGCATCCTCATGCCGGCCTCCATGGTGCGGCTGTCGGCGGGACGCACGGCCATGAGCGATGAGCTGCAGGCGCTGTGCTTCTTCGCCGGCGCGAATTCGATTTTCGTCGGCGATACGCTGCTCACCGCGGACAATCCGAGCGAGGATCACGACGGCGCGTTGTTCCGGCGTTTGGGCCTCAAACCTCTCGAACCGCCATTGCCGTGACCGCCTCCGGCCTCGCCTTCTATCAGGCGGCGCTCGAGAGGCTGGCCGAGTCGAGCCGCCTGCGCTCGCTCGTCCCGCGGCAGGGGCTCGACTTCACCTCGAACGATTACTTAGGGCTCGCGGCCTCGCCGCGTCTCGGCCGGGCGGTGGCAGCCGCGATCGCGCGCGGCACGCCGGTGGGCGCGGGAGGATCGAGACTGTTGCGCGGCAACGCACCGGAGCACGAGGCGCTCGAGGCGCGCGCGGCGGCGTTCTTTCACGCCGAGCGCGCGCTCTTCTTCGGCAGCGGCTATGTGGCGAACTACGCGCTGCTCTCGACATTGCCGCAATCCGGAGATCTCCTCGTGCTCGACGCGCTGGTGCATGCCAGCGCCCACGAGGGCGCGCGCGCCGGCCGCGCGCAGTTCACCAAGGCCGCGCACAACGATGCGGGCGCGTTCGACGATGCCGCGCGCGCCTGGCGAGACCGCGGCGGCCGCGGGCGCGCCTGGCTGGCCGTCGAGAGCCTCTACAGCATGGACGGCGACCGCGCACCGCTCGATGAGCTCATCGCGGTTGCCGAGCGGCACGATGCGATGCTGCTCATCGACGAGGCGCATGCGACGGGCGTTTATGGACCCGATGGGCGCGGGCTCGCCGCGGCCCTGGAAGGCCGCGAGAATGTGATTGCGCTGCATACCTGCGGCAAGGCGCTGGGTGGCGCCGGAGCCCTCGTCTCCGGGCCGCGCGTGCTCTGCGAATTCATGCTCAACCGCTGCCGACCTTTCATCTACGCGACCGCGCCGTCGCCGTTGATGGCAGTGGCGGCGCTCGAGTCGCTCGAGATCCTCGAGGAGGAGCCTGAACGGCGCGGACGGCTCGCGCACTTGACCTCGGTCGCCGGGCGCGCGGCCCTGGCAAGCGGTGCGGCAACGCCGACCGGCTCGCAAATTCTCCCGGTCATCGTCGGCGAAGATCGAGCGGCCCTAGCACTCGCGGCGGGCTTGCAGCGGCGCGGGTTCGATGTCCGCGCGGTACGGCCGCCGACGGTGCCGGACGGCACGGCGCGTCTGCGCATCTCCATCACGCTCAATGTCGAGGAGCAAGCCATCGGCGCTTTATTCGCGGCGCTCGCGGAAGAGCGGGGCGTGCGCGCCGCATGACCTCGGCCATCGTGGTCACGGGCACGGATACCGACATCGGCAAGACGGTGTTCTGCGCGGGGCTCACGCGATTCCTGGATGCGACGTACTGGAAGCCGGTACAGGCCGGTCTTGCCGATGAGACCGATGCGCAGGCGGTGAGACGGCTCGCGGATCTCCCCGCCGATCGCGTGTTGCCGGAGGCTTGGGCGTTGCACACGCCTGCCTCACCGCACCTCGCCGCCGAAATCGACGGGGTCGAGATCGACCCGGACGCGCTGACCTTGCCCCCTTCGGAGCGGCCCCTCGTGATCGAGGGCGCGGGCGGACTTCTGGTGCCCCTCACGCGGCGCACTCTCCTGATCGAGGTCATTGCCCGCTGGGGCGCCCCGGTGGTGCTCTGCGCACGCACGCGGCTCGGCACCATCAATCACACGCTCTTGTCCGTCGAGGCCCTGCGCCGGCGGGCCATCCCGTTGCTCGGCGTCGCATTCGTCGGAGATGCGCATCCCGAGAACGAGCGCATCATCGGGTCCTTGGGGAAAGTGCGCGTACTCGGCCGTTTGCCGCACCTCGATCCGCTGACACCGCCGGCTCTCGCCGCGGCGTTCGCCCGCGCCTTCGACCGCGAGTCGTTCTCGAGTCCCGCCGCGCGCGGCGACTCGTCGCGGAGCCCGCGTTGAACGGCGGCGGCTCGATCGTCTGGCACCCCTTCACCCAGCATGCGCTGCGCTCGCGCTTCCCGAAGGCCATGCGCGCCGAGGGTGCCTATATATTCACCGCCGACGGGCGGCGGATCGTGGACGCCATCTCGTCCTGGTGGGTGATCACCCACAGCCACCGGCACCCACGCATCGTCGCCGCCATTCGCGAAGCAGCCGATACGCTCGACCAGGTGATCTTCGCCGAATACACCCACGACTCGGCCGAGAGACTGGCTGAGAAGCTGCTCACGGTGGCGCCGCCCGGCCTCGCGCATGTCTTTTTCTCGGACAGCGGCTCGACGAGCGTCGAAGTCGCGCTGAAGATGGCCCTCGGCTATTGGCACCACAGCGGCGAGCCGCGCCACCGCATCCTGGTCATGGAGCACAGCTATCACGGCGATACGGTCGGCGCGATGTCGGTGGGCGAGCGCGGTCCGTTTACCGACGCATATCAGCCGTTGTTGTTCGACGTTGCGCGCATTCCGTTTCCCGCCGCCGGACGCGAAAGCATCACGTTCGAGGCGCTCGAGGCGCACTGCAGCGCCGGCCAGGCCGCCGCGCTCATCGTCGAGCCGCTCGTGCTCGGTGCCGGCGGCATGCTCATGTATTCGCCGGCCGTGCTCGCAGGGCTGCGCAACATCTGCGCGAGCCACGGCGTGCTTTTCATCGCCGACGAGGTGATGACCGGCTGGGGCCGCACCGGCACTATGTTCGCGTGCGAGCAGGCCGGCATCTCGCCCGACATCGCCTGCTATTCCAAGGGTCTCACCGGCGGCTCATTGCCCCTGGCGGTGACGCTTTGCCGCCATGAGATTTTCGCCGCCCATTTCGCCGAGGATCGTCGGCGCACCTTTTTCCACTCGAGCTCGTTCACGGCGAATCCGATCGCCTGTGCCGCGGCGCTCGCCAATTTGGAGATTTGGGAGTCCGAGCCCGTGCTCGCGCGCATCGCGGCGCTGCAGGCCTTGCAAGCGAAGCACCTCGAGCGGCTTCGCGATGACGATCGCTTCGAGCAGGTGCGCCAGACGGGCACCATCACCGCCCTGGACGTGCGTGCTCCGGACGGTGGCTACTTCGCCGCATTGGGACCGCGGCTCGCGGCTTCGTTCCAGGCGGGCGAGGTGCTTCTCCGCCCGCTCGGCAACACTCTTTACGTGCTACCACCGTACTGTGTCACGGCGGACGATCTCGACCGGGTGTACGCCGCGATACTCGGGGCGGTCGACGCACTCGCTTAGTTCGGCGCCTTGCCCTGCCAGATCGCAAGCATGTCGGGCGAGCCCTGAGCGCGCACGCCGTTGTCGGTGAGGATGTCGTCGGTGGAGGCCGCCATAGCGGTTCTCGAAAACACCAGCCCTTCGCCGCCTCTTTGGTCGAACTCGAAGGTGACGAACGGATCCTTGAGGTCGCGCAGCACCGCCACCAGCTGAGCAAGACTCTTGATGTGCGTGCCGTTGACGGAGCTCACCACCGAGCCTGCCGCGCTCCCGTAGCCATTCACCAGCTTATTCGGGAAGAACGGTGAAGACACCACCACGAGCTCCTGATGTTCCTCGTCGGGTGGATCGAGCGCGCGCGTGACCAACGGACTCTTCACGAACCCCAGAGCCCGCGTTGTCCCGGCGTTGCTCTCCAAACCGGAGATGAACTGCCAGGTGGCGGTCGAAAACACCATGGGCCCGTAGATGAAATAGGACGGATAGGTGCCGTGCAGGTCGCCGACCAGCGTCGGACGCTCGGTCGAGACGGGCAGATCGATCTTCACGACCTTGCCGGAGCGCACCAGCGTGAGCGGCAGCCGGCCATCCTTGGCGACATGCTGGATCTTGTAGGCGAAATGCACCCGCAGATCTTTGTCGAGCTTGATCATCCCCTGGTTGTCGATGGGGGTATCGCCGATGTGCGTGATCACGTCCCACTCCTTGAGCGGATAGCTCGCGTCGTCCTTGTAGGGACGGTGGACGATCATGCCCTCGACCGACTTATCGAGCTTCAAATAATCGCGTAGCGCAGGATTCTCGAGCGTCTGCAGGTCGTCGTACATCGCCGGCTTGCCGTCGTAGCGGCCATCGGCAATGTCTTTCAGGAACAGATCCACTTCCTCGTTCGGAATGATGTAGCCGATGTTCTGCGTGTCGCCGCCGAGCTTCGAGAAGGCGAGGCCGATCATCTTGTCGCCGGCGATCGCGGGGCCGCCGCTGTTGCCGGGATTGATCGCGGCATCGACTTGGATGCGCAGCCCCGAGACCGGAAAGTTGTACGAGACGAACTCGATGCGCGACACGATGCCCTTGGTGATGGAGAGCGAGGTGCCTCCGGTCGGAAAGCCATAGGCGAGCACCGCGTCCTTGATCCGCGGCAACTCACTCGCGCGCGGCAGCGCCGGATGTGTGTCGAAAAAAGCGGCGTCGTCGAGCTGCAGGACCGCGAGATCGATGCCGGGAGCCACGGCCACGACCGTAGCCGGCAGCTTGTCGCCCGTGGCGTTGGCCTGCACTTGCACCTGCGTGGCGTAGAGCACCACGTGAGCGTTGGTCAATATGCGCTTGCCCTCGATGACCACACCGGAGGCACTGACTTCCGTGGGCGCTTGTTTGCTCCAGGGTTTGAACGGATCCGGATAGCGCATGGTGGCGAAGATCTTGACCACGGAATTCTCGATGGCCGGCGGCTCGTTGGCGGCATGCGCAGCGGCACGTGCAGGCAGCGTTGCGCCCGTCGCGAGCAGCCCGAGAAACACCATCCGTGAGAAGAGACGCATCGGTTTCATCCTGTTTTCCTATTTGCCGTCCACCGAGAAAGCTAGCAGCACGTTGCCCGGCCGCCCCTGATCGGCGGCGCCGGAATTCACATACAGGACGCCGTTCACGATGATCGGCCCGCCCGCCTGCAGCGAACCGCCGGCGGCGTTGATCTGATTCACGCTGCGGTAATCCTTGGCCGTGTCGTAATCCCAGAGAATCTTGCCGTCGATGGTCGAATAGGCTCGCAGGTGACCATCCATGGAGCCCGAGAAAGCGGCGCCGGGGATCACGGTGACCGGTTGAGCCTGCGCGTGCGCGCACGCGGTCGCCTCTCCCCAGCTGCACACCGGCGTCGGCGAGGGGATGTGCCAGCGCCTGGTTCCGGCCTTGATATCGACGGCGGTGAGGCTCCCCGCCTCATTGGGCGGCTGTACCTCGAGCCCCGAGAGCGGCACGTAGAGAATGCGGTGATCCGCGGCCGCACCCGCCGCGATGCCGCCGGGTGCATCCGGTGCGGCCGCCTGCAGTTGCCAGAGGACCTCGCCCGCGTGCTCCGGATCGAGGGCGAAAACCATACCGGAGCGCTGGCTCGCGAGGATCGTCTCGCGGCCGGTCGCAGGAGTGCGCAGTATGGGCGGACCTTCGAGACGCTCGAGGCCGGCCTGCGGCGAGGCAAGCTGCCGCGACCACTGGACCTTGCCATCCGCCAGAGCGAGCGCGACCACCGCGTCCGCCAAGGGCTGCGGGCGCGTCGGGTCGGCCGAGTCGCCGGTTGCGACGTATAACAGACTCCTCACCCCGTCGACGGTGGGTGCAGCGACGGCGGGAACACCGGCCGGTGCGAAGCGCGGGGCACCGGCGGCGCTGTTCACAGCGTGCGGCTCCTCGCCCACCAGATAGCTCTTCCACTCGACATGGCCGTTCGCGACGTCGAGCGCCGCCACACTGCCGCGAAACGTGCAGCAACCGTAGCCCGGATCGCGGGCTGACTCGGGCTCGCTCGAGCCGACGGCAACGAACAGGCGATTGAGATGCAGCGTGGACCCCTCGATGCGGGCAAGGGGGTGCGACTCGACCTGCGTCTTCCACAACAAGGCCCCGCTCTGCGCATCGAGTGCGTAGACCGCGCCTTTGTCGTCGCCGAACAAGGCCGCGCAAGGCGCCTTGATGACGTCGAGGTGCGCATTGGTCATCTTGTGCTTTCCCATTTTGGTTTTTTTGGGGGGCGCACCGTGACGTGGGGCGGACAGCTCCGCGACGGAAATACTGGTGTGCACCCCCGCAGCCGCGTCAAAGGTCCAGTAGATGCATGCGCTCTTGGCATCCAGGGAATAAATGCGGCCCGCAGCGCTCGCGACGAACAGGCGCCCGTCGACCAGGGTGGGCTGCCCCCCGCCCGCGCTGCCTGCAAAGCTGAACGCCCACTTGAGCGCGAGCTTCGGTACATCGGTCGCCCGGATGGCGGGTTCGGGCTGATAGCGCGTGTTGTCGGTCCCATGACCCCAGCCATTCCACTGGGCACTTCCGAGGGCGACGGGAGTGTCTCTGTCCGCGCAATATGTGCGTACCGGCGGGGACGCCGTCGCACTCGCCGGCGGCTCATCGGCTGCAGGCGCGGCAGGGGCCGCTGCGATGATGCCGAGCAGAAGCCCTGTGACCGCCGCGGCCATGCGGCTCGCGCACGCCAGCCGACGCACGAGATAACGCAATGACATCAGCGCTTGTCGATCGAGCGATAGTCCCGTTTCGTGGGGCCGGTGTAGAGCTGACGCGGACGGCCGATGCGCATATGTGGATCGGAAACCATTTCCTGCCAATGCGCCACCCAGCCCGCGGTGCGCGCAATGGCGAACAGCACTGTGAACATGGATCTCGGTATGCCGAGCGCGCTGTAGATGATGCCCGAGTAGAAATCCACGTTCGGGTAAAGCTTGCGCGATACGAAATACTCGTCCTTGAGTGCGATTTCCTCGAGCTTGAGCGCCAGATCGAACAACGGGTTGTTGCCCTTGCCGAGCTTCTCGAGCACGCGGTAGCACATCTCGCGAATGATTTTCGCGCGGGGGTCGAAGTTCTTGTAGACGCGGTGGCCGAATCCCATCAGCCGCACACTGTCGGACTTGTCCTTGACGCGCACCAGGAACTTGTCGATGTTGGCCGCCGAGCCGATGCCGTCCAGCATGTTGAGCACGGCTTCGTTCGCTCCGCCGTGCGCCGGCCCCCACAGCGCGGAAACTCCGGCCGAGATTGCGGCATAGGGATTCGCCCCCGTGCTCCCCGCGAGGCGTACCGTTGAGGTGCTCGCGTTCTGCTCGTGATCGGCGTGCAGGATGAACAAGAGATCCATGGCCTCCGCCGCCACCGGATCGATCGCATACGGCTCGCACGGCACCGCGAAGAACATGTTGAGCATGTTCGCGCAATAGCGCAGATCGTTGCGGGGATAGATGAAGGGCTGGCCGAGCGTGTGCTTGTATGCGGCGGCGGCGATCGTCGGGAGCTTGGCGATGATGCGATGGGCGAAGATCTCCCGGTGCCGCGGATCGTTGATGTCCGTGCTGTCCTGATAGAACGCCGCCATCGAGGCGACCACCGCCGAGACCATGGCCATGGGATGCGCGTCGTGATGAAAACCCTCGAAGAAGCTCAGCAGCTGCTCATTCACCATGGTGTGGCGCGTGATCGAGGAGTTGAAGGCCTGCAACTGTGTCTTGTCGGGCAAGCCGCCGTTGATCAACAGGTAAGCGACTTCCAGGAAGCAGGATTTCTCCGCCAGCTGTTCCACCGGATAGCCGCGGTAGAGCAGTACGCCCTCGTCACCGTCGATGTAGGTGATCTTGCTTTCTGTGCTCGCGGTCGCCATGAAGCCGGGATCGAACGTGAAAATGCCGAGATCACGGGTGAGGTGCGAGATATCCAGGCATTCCGGGCCGATGGTGCCGGCCAGCGCATCCAGCGAGGCCGTCTTGCCGGAGGAGAGATTCTTCAACTCGTATTTCGTGCCCATACTGCTACCGGCTTGCCATATTGATGAGGCCCGGAAGCCTTGCACGGTCGATGGAATGAATCAAGCGCACGCGTCCCACACGCGCGCGCGAACGGACGCGGCCGGCGAGGTGCCGCGCGGAGCGCGGCGTCTCGAAAACAAGGAACGATCGCGCCTCGATGGCGGCGCGAGCACGCGGGATCGGCTAGGTCTTGGCCTGCTGCGCGGCGTACTTCTTGCGGAACTTGTCCACACGACCGCCGGTGTCGACGATTTTCTGCTTGCCCGTGTAAAAGGGATGGCAGTTGGAGCAGACCTCGACCTGAAGGTCATGACCGATGGTCGACCGGGTCTTGAACGCATTCCCGCAGGTGCAGGTCACGTTGATCTCTTGATATTCCGGATGGATGGCGGCTTTCATGTGAACCTCGACTCTCGTGTTAGGCAGAATCGATGGGTCCTCGAAACTGCTTTTCAAGGAAGCGCACCGCCACGCCGGGTCCCTCGAAATCGAGGGCCGCGTACCTTAGCTCAAAGCGCCCGCACCAACAAGCATTTCTCGCCGAGCCCCCTCGCGCCTTCCGGCGCCTCACCCCAGCGCCCCGCTTTTCCACAAAATCTGTGGATAAGTCTGTGGACGGATGCCGTCATGCGGCGTTCATCTGCATGAAATACGACTAAATGTTAACTTGGTCAAAAAATAGACAGGCCGTTTTACCCAATTTTTTCAATGGGTTACGAGGTGCATCTGACCTAATGCAAACGCAATGTGCTGTAGGTGCCACTCCAGGCGGGGCACGGCGGCCGATGTGTATAAGCTCAGGGCAGAAAACCGGCCTGCAAATCGTTTAAGAAGCGACGCCCGAGCTCACTCGCCCGCCATCGGGGCTGGGCGAACTCGACCAAGCCGCGCGCCAGCGCCGCGCGCAAACCGGGCTCGACGGCGCTCGCGTCGAGTCCGGTACGCGACTCGAAGTCCGCAAGCGCGAAGCCCTCGTTCAGCCGCAGCGCGTTCAGCACGAATTCGAAGGGCAAATCGCCCGCGGCCACGGTTTTTCGCTCACCGATGCCGGCCGCCCCGGACGCCGCACCACCGAGCTGCTCGAGGTAGGTGCGCGGCTGGCGGGGCTTCTCCGTGCGCTCGACGCCGTGGGGCAAGCTCGCGGTGATTTTGCCGTGGGCTCCTGCGCCGATCCCGACGTAGTCGCCGAAGCGCCAATAATTGAGATTGTGCCGGCAACGCGCACCGTCGCGCGCGTAGGCGGAGACCTCGTACTGCTCGAAGCCGCTCCGCGCAAGCAGCGCCTGGCAGTCGTTCTGCATGCGAAAAGCCAGGTCCTCGTCCGGCAAAGGCGGCGGACGATTGTGAAACACCGTTCCGGGCTCGAGCGTGAGCTGATAGTGCGAGATGTGCGCAGGCGCGAGGGCGCAGGCGCGGCGCACATCCTCGAGTGCCTCGTCGAGCGTCTGCTCGGGCAGCGCGTACATGAGATCGAGGTTGAAATTATCGAGGCCGGCCGCGCGCAACTCGTCGACGGCGCGGTAGGTGTCCTCGGCACTGTGGATGCGGCCGAGCCGCGCGAGCGCTTGCGGTGCGAAGCTCTGCGCGCCCAGCGACACACGATTGATGCCGGCGTCGCGATAGCCCGCGAAGCGTCCGCGCTCGATGGTGCCGGGATTGGCCTCGAGCGTCACCTCGGCATCGACGGCGATGCGGCCGCGCGCCGCGAATGCCTGCAACAGCCGCGCGAACTCGTCGGGGGCGAACAGGCTCGGTGTGCCGCCGCCGAAGAAAATGGCCTCGATCGGGCGGCCGCCGAGATCCGCCAGCTCCGCCTCGAAGTCGCGGATCAACGCGTCGATGTAGTCGCCCGACGGGGCGGCGGATTTGAGCTGGTGCGAGTTGAAATCACAATAAGGGCATTTCCGCACGCACCAGGGCATGTGCACGTACAGCGTGAGCGGCAACGACTCGGCGCTCATGGCAGGTGCTCGGCGCTCACAGCAGACGCCCGGCGAGCGCGCTGCGCAGCGCCCGCAGCGCCGTGCCGCGATGGCTCAAGCGATTCTTGAGGGCGGGATCGAGCTCCGCCGCCGTCAGCTCGAGCTCGGGGAGCCAGAAGTAAGGGTCGTAGCCGAATCCACCGGAGCCGCGCGGCGCCTCGAGAATGTATCCCTCCCACCCTCCCTGCGCATGCAGCGGCTCGGTGTCCCCGGGACCGTCCAAGTAGACGAGCGCGCAGCGGTAGCGGGCGCGGCGCCGCTGGAACGGTACCCCCTGCAAGGCGGCCACGAGCTTGGCATTATTGGCCGCATCCCCCGCGGCTTCGCCGGCATAGCGCGCCGAGTAGATGCCCGGCGCGCCGCCGAGCGCGTCGACCTCGAGCCCCGAGTCATCGGCGATCGCGGCCGCGCCGCTCGCCGCCGCGGCGTGACGGGCCTTCAGCAAGGCGTTCTCGGCGAACGTGGCGCCGGTCTCCTCGGCAACGGTCACACCGAGCGCGCCCTGCGCGACCGTTGCGAACGGCAAGCCGGCGAGCAGCGCCTGAAACTCACGCAGCTTGCCCGGGTTGGCCGTGGCGATCACCAGGTCTTTAAGGGGTGCGCGCGCTCTGCTGTGCTTCATGCAACCGTGCAATGCCCTGCGTGGCGAGGTCCAGCAAACGGTCGAGCTCGTGCCGGCGAAACGCGTGTCCCTCGGCCGTACCTTGCACTTCGACGAAGGCGCCGCCTGAATTCATCACCACGTTCATGTCCGTCTCGGCGTTCGAGTCCTCGGCATAGTCGAGGTCGAGCACCGGGATGCCGCGAAAAATCCCCACGGAGACGGCGGCGACTTGGCCGTGGATCGGGTTCGCGCTCAGCGCGCGCCGCTTGATGAGCGTATCGATCGCGTCGGCGAGCGCCACGAATCCGCCGGTGATCGCGGCGGTCCGCGTTCCGCCGTCCGCCTGCAGCACGTCGCAGTCCACCGTGACGGTGCGCTCGCCCAAGGCTTTGAGATCAACCACGGCACGCAGCGCGCGGCCGATCAAGCGCTGAATCTCCTGGGTGCGGCCGCTCTGCTTGCCGCGCGCCGCCTCGCGCGCACTGCGCGTGTGCGTTGCGCGCGGCAGCATCCCGTATTCGGCGGTTACCCAGCCTTTGCCCGCGCCGCGCAGGAAGGACGGCACGCCCTCCTCGACGCTCGCCGTGCACAGCACCCGTGTGCCGCCGAAGCCGACGAGCACCGAGCCTTCGGCGTGCGCCGTGTAGCCGCGCTCGAAGCTCAACGGGCGCAGCTCGTCGGGTGCGCGGCCACTCGGTCGTACGCTCATCAGGCCGCCTTGAAGCGCAGCGCAGCCGCGCTGGTGTTGTCGCTGTAGGGCGCGGAGGCCGCCACGGCCTGCGTCCCGAGATCCGTAAGGCAATCGCGCAGGGACTTGCCGGGCGTTTGCGCGAAGCGGACGAAATCCTGATCTTGCAAATTGGCCCACATCCCGTCGGTGCACAGCAGGAGGACATCCCCGGACTTGAGACGCCGCCGCGCGGAGATGCTCATCTCCGGCAGCGCGGCATCGCCGCCCAAGCAGCATTCGACGTAGTTGCGCATCGGATGCCCTTGGACCTCGGCCTCGGTAATCAGTCCCTCGCGCAACAGCACCTCCACGTGGCTGTGATCCCGGGTGCGCTCGAGCACCCGGGATTGGCGCAGCTGATACACCCGGCTGTCGCCGACGTGCGCCCAATAGGCCGCCGCGTCTTGCACCAGGCACACCGCGCACGTGGCACGCGGACGGGCCTCGACGGCGAGGCCGACGCCGAGCTTGACCACTTCCTCGTGCGCTCGCCCGAGCGACAGATGCAAGAACCCCAGCGGATCGAATATCGGATGAGGCGTCTGCCAGAATGCCTCGATCAGGGTGGCGAGCGAAGTCTCTGCGGCGCGCGCGCCCTCGGCGTGACCGCCCATGCCGTCGATTACCGCGAGCAGCACGGCTTGCTCACCCGCCGCCACCGCGACGCGATCTTGATTCTCCTCGCGATGGCCGATCAAGCTCACATCCGCGGTCTCGATCTGCAATGACAGCTCCTACAGGCTCCGATAGACTCGCCCCGAATTATGGCCGATTTCGGCTCGAGACCCCTATGATTCGTAGCATGACCGGCTTTGCGCGGCGCGAACGCCAGTATCCGTGGGGTCAGCTCGCCTGGGAATTGAAGACGGTCAACCACCGTTATCTCGAAGTCGGGTGCCGGCTGCCGGAGGAGTTTCGGGCCGCCGAGGCGGATTTCCGGCAGGCCATCTCGAGCGCGGTTCGGCGCGGCAAAGTGGAGTGCTCCCTGCATTTTCGCCCGGCAACGGTCACGGGCGCTCTGGAGATCGACGCCGAGGTGCTCGCCGCGCTCACACAACGTGCGCAGCAGCTCGCCGCGCAGGCTGGCCCGGCGGCACGCATCGAGGTCCTCGACCTGTTGCGCTGGCCCGGCGTAGTGCGTGATCAGACCCGCGACTCCGCGGCGCTCATCGCTGCGGCGCTGGCCCTGCTCGGCGAAGCGCTGATCGATCTCGCCCGTTTCCGCGACAGCGAAGGCGGGCGGCTGCGCGAGGCCCTCGAGCAGCGCTGCGCGGGACTCACGGAGTTTGCAGGCCGCGTGGCCGAGCGTTTGCCGGAAGTGCGGGCGCGGATGCGCGCCAAGCTCCTCGACCGCATTGCGCAGCTCACCGCCGACGCCGATCACGACCGGCTGGAGCAGGAGCTCGCCATCCTTGCCCAGCGTCTCGACGTCGACGAGGAAATCGACCGGCTACGCGGCCACGTCGCCGAAGTGCGCAAGGCTTTCTCCGGCCAGGAGCCCGCGGGCCGACGCCTCGACTTCCTCATGCAGGAGCTGAATCGCGAGGCGAACACCCTGTCCTCCAAGTCGCAGGACATCGAGACCACGCGCGCGGCGGTCGACATGAAGGTGTTGATCGAACAGATGCGCGAGCAAGTGCAGAACATCGAATAGCGTTTTCGGCTGTTTTGGGCTGTCGCGGGTCGTCCCCGAAAAACGCTTGAAACCCCTGCAAAACTAGGGTTTTTCGTCAATTATTGTCTCTGGACGTTTTCCCTCGTCGGGGCTACTGTTGTGGCTGGGTGCGTAGCTAAATGCGTAGCTAGATTTTCTAGCTACGCGGCTTTCGCGATCTAGCTACGCACCCGGGGGTCTCCACATGGCGTCCGGAAAACTCACCTCCCTGTCGGTCGAACGCGCACACCGCTTCGGCGGCGCGGTGCTGCTTCTCAGCGACGGTGATGGCCTCTACTTCAGGAAGCAGACACGCGATGGTGCCGCGTGGATGTTCCGCTACCGCTTCGCCGGCCGCGAGCGCTGGATGACTCTCGGCAACTTCCCCGACATGAGCCTGGCCGCGGCGCGGATCGAGGCGCGGGAGAAGCGCCTGATGCTCGACAAGCGGCGTGACCCGCTGTTCGCCAAGCAAGAGGCCGAAGAAGCGCAGCGCGCCGCGATCGCCGCCCAGAAGGCGCGCCAGACGTTTCGCGATCTCGCGGAGGATTGGTACAGCACCGAGATCGACCCGCGGCGTCTCAAGCACCCGAAGGTGCCGCGGCGTTACCTCGATAAATACCTGCTCCCGACCTTCGGCGAGCGCGTGCCCGCCGAGATCACTGCGGCTGATGCCGCTCGACTGCTGGCGCAGGTCCGCAAGAGCGCACCCACCGCAGCGAACGATCTGCTGCGCTTCATGCGGCGCGTGTTCCGCTTCGGCGTGCGCCGCCACGTGCTGACCAGCAATCCCGTTGCGGACTTCGATCAAAGCGATGCCGGCGGCCCAGAACGTGCGCGGAAGCGCGCCCTGAGCGTCGAGGAGCTGGGGCGGCTTCTCAAGGCGCTAAGGGAGTCACCGAGCTTCGGCGGCGCCAATCTTTTGGCCGTGAAGCTCCTGCTCGCCCTGGGCGTTCGCAAGGGTGAATTATTGGGCGCCCAATGGGGGGAGTTCGATCTCGACAGCGCGTCGCCAACCTGGCGTCTGCCGGCCAGCCGGACCAAAACGGGCGAGTCGCTCACGATTCCGCTGGTACCCGCTGTCGCATCCTGGCTCAAATCGCTGCGCGAGGTTGCGGGCGGTAGCGCGTTCGTGTTCCCCAAGCGCCGGCGCGACCCGCGCCAGCGGGTGCTGCATCTGGGTATCGACACCTTGAATGCGGCGCTTGCCGCGGTCGAGCACGGACTGGAACATTTCACGTTGCACGACCTGCGCCGTACGATGCGAACGCACCTGGCGTCCCTCGGCGTCCGCAGCGAAGTGGCCGAGCGCTGTCTGGGACACAAGCTGCGCGGAGTCGAGGGCACCTACAACACGCACGACTACCTCAACGAGCGCCGCGCGGCTCTGGAAACTTGGACGGCGCTATTGCTCGACATCGAGAGCGGCGGGCAGAAGGTCACGCCCATCAGACGCAAGGCCGCGGGCTGACCTTTCCGATCGCCTCCCGCCTCACTTCGGGCTCACCTCCTGCTTGATGCCCGATGATCTTGCGCTGACCTACAGAGTCAGCTCGTGGTCCCTGGGGTCGCCCTGCGCGGGGCCTTCGGGTTTAACCCGCCGCCGCTGTTGGTCCCTGAA
>CAWCTM010000008.1:0-719504 GCA_963798595.1 uncultured Gammaproteobacteria bacterium
GCAAGATGACCGAGGTGCCCCTGCTGACGCGCGGCTATACGGATCTGCTGGCCCTGCAACCCGGAGTGGTCCCGGTCAGCTCCGGGATGGCGGGAGGCCAGGGTGGAGAGTTCACCGCCACGGGATTTGGCATTGCTCCCGTCTCGGGCGACCTCAATGCCGGCAACCTCTCTGTCAACGGAATGCGGGAATCGCGCGAACGGCTTCTTGCTGAACGGCGCCACGGTGCAGGAATCGGGATTCTCCGGCACGGCCATCATTCCGAACCTCGATTCGATCGCGGAGTTCCGCATTCTGACCAACAACTTTGACGCCGAGTACGGCGCCTATGCCGGCGGGCAGATCAACGTGCTCACCAAGTCCGGGACCGACCAGTTCCACGGCGACGCGTTTGAATTTGTTCGCAACACGGACCTGGAAGCTCGCAATTTTTACGATACGAATCGCGGCGCCTACCAGCAGAACCAGTTTGGCGGCACGGTGGGCGGCCCCATCCTGCGCAACAGGCTGTTCTTTTTCGCCGACTACCAGGGAAACCGCAAAGTCCTGGGACAGAGCTCCGGCCAGGTGACGGTTCCTACGGACGGCGGAGCGTCAGGGCGACTTTTCCGCCATTCGCCAGTCAAATGACCGGAACGGTGCAGGGTCCGGCCTGGGCGGCGAACCTCTCGAGCCTTGTTGGGTTATACCGTCACTCAAGGCGAGAACTACTACACTTCCGGATGCACCTCCTCGGCGGCGTGCGTCTTTCCCAATGCGCAAATACCCTCGGCCGCCTTCACCACACCGTCCAAGAACATTCTTCAATACATTCCCCAAGCCAACAGCGGTCCCTACTTCGTCAGCTCGGGTGCGGCGAGCCGGCTTCAGGACGATAAGGGCAGCGGGCGGCTGGACGCCAACACGGGCATCGGCATGGTGACCGGCTACTACTATTATGACCAATACGAATCCAGCAATCTGAACCCGACGGCGCCTCTGTTCGGTGGCGGAAGCACGGTGTCGTCCGACGTGGTCAATGTCGGCCTGACGAAGTCGTTCGGCTCGAGCGCGGTGAACGAAGCCCGCATTGCCGGCACGCGCCGCAACATCTTCAACCACCCGAACGCGGGAGAACCTCATGGCTTGACTTTCCTTGCTTCGCTGGGATTCCCGGTGGGTCCCGGCGCGCTCGGCCCTTGGCCGGTGCAACCGACATGGGCCACGGTGCCCTCACTCGGCTTTAACGCTTTTGGAGTCGGTAGCGGAGGGGGTGTAGGCGGGATTATCGAAAACACCTTCGAGGCGCTCGACAACTTCAGTAAGGTGGTCGGCACCCACACGATTAAATTCGGCGGCATGACGCGTTACAACCAGCAGACTCAATACAACTGGGGATCCAACGGCTCGTATTCGTTCAACGGGTCGGAAACCGGCATCGATTTCGCCGACTACCTGATTGGCGCTCCTGTCGGGTTCCAGCAAGGGCAGGGCTTTCCTGACTACGGGCGCAACCACTACTTAGGCCTCTATGCCCAAGACAGTTGGCGGGCGCGCCCCAACCTCACCCTGAATTACGGCTTGCGTTGGGAATTCGATACTCCCTGGACGGAAAAGCACAACGAGTTTCAGACCCTCGTGCCCGGCGTGCAATCCCAGGTGTTCCCCGGTTCCCCCACGGGCTGGGTTTTTCCCGGCGATCCCGGGATTCCACGCGGCCTGAGCCCGACTCGATACAACAACTTTTCGCCCCGAGTGGGTCTTGCCTATTCGCCCAGCATCGACAGCGGCTTCCTGGGTAAACTGATCGGCGGTCCGGGCAAGACCAGCATCCGTGCAGGCTTTGGCCGGTTTTTCACCACGTTTGAAGGCGCCACGAACTTCAACGCCATCGGCGATGCTCCGTTCGGATACTACTATGGCAGCCCTCAGCCCCCGGAGTTCGCCACGCCTTACGTCGACCGCGGCACAGGGTTTGTCGAAGGCCAGAAGTTTCCCAGTGCTCCGCCGCCTTTCAATTCCTCCCCTCAGCACCCGGACAACAGTATCAATTGGTCGCAGGACACACCGATCAGCAGCTCACCGGGCTTCTACTATAAGAACGATCTCCCCTATGCGGAGGACTACGAGTTTACCGTGCAGCGGCAATTGAACCCCACCACCCTCCTGTCGTTGGCGTATGTCGGTACGCAGGGTCACAAGTTGCTCACCACTCTGGAAGCCAATCCCGCAGACCAGGCCCTGTGCCTTAGCCTGAGCCAGCCGAGCGAGGTGGCCCCAGGCACTCAGCCGTGCGGTCCTAATGGCGAGAACGGACCTTTCACGGCGGCTGACGGTACGGTCATCCCGACCACGCGCCTGACCTTTGGTCCACTGATTCAGAGCAACTCCTGGTTCGCGACGCTGGGGAATTCCAGCTACAACTCTTTCCAGGCCAGCGTGCGGCATGTAACCGGGCGGCTGGAGTTTCTGGCCGGCTACACGTTCAGCAAGTCCTTGTCGAACGCCTCGGGCTATGGGGAGGCGGTCAATCCCCTTGACCACAATGAACGATCGCTGTCGGCCTTCGACATTACCAACAACTTTGTCACCAGCTACAACTACCAGCTCCCGTTTGACAAGTTGGGTGGCCCCCGGCGCCTGACGCAGGGATGGCGGTTGAGCGGCATTACGCGGTTTTCCACCGGCATCCCCGTCACCCTTCTGGCCAGCGACGACCGCTCTTTGCTGGGAACGAACGGCTCGGGACCCAGTGAGTTACCGATCGATACGCCGAACTTCTCGGGCGGGAAGCTCACTTTCCAGAATCCACGCACTGGGCAGCCGTATTTCGACACCAGCATGTTCAGCCAGGAGACCCTGGGCGTGCTCGGATCCGCCAGCCGCAGGTTTTTCCACGGCCCGGGAATCAATAACTGGGACGCCGTCATCGCCAAGGATACGCGCCTGACGGAAGGCACCACCCTGGAGATTCGCGGCGAATTCTTCAACGCCTTCAACCATGCGCAGTTTATCCTGAACTATTCCGACTATGCCGACCCGGCGAACTTCGGATATGTTCGGAGTGCCAATCCAGGCCGTATTATCCAGCTCGGCGCCAAGCTGGTATTCTGATCTGCCGAGCGCAAGAGGCATTGCATGCATCCCGTGACTTTCCCAATTGCAGCTTCTTCCAGTGGGAGAATGAATTGACTTGTAGCACTGTCCTGCTGAGCCGTGGCATCCCGCCGCTCACCCGGCCGGTCTGCCGGAACTTCTGCGGCGCACCGGGTGGCGCCGGCAGACACGCCACTGAATCTCCTCGAAACCCCGGACGGGTTCCTGATCAGCACCAATTCAGGTTACGGCGCGCAGTATCTTCAGGCCTACGATGAGCGGCACAACAAGATTGCCGACCGCATCGATTTTCCCAGCTTGTGGTACGGCCTCGCCTATGCTTCCGGCCAAAAATCAATCCTGGCTTCGACGGGGGCCACGTCGGTTATGGTCATCCCACTGCACGCCGGGGAATTTGGTGAGCCGCGCGAAATTGTCCTCGATCATTGCGAACTGACCGCGGGCATTGCAGTTCAGGATGACTCCACCGCCGTGGTAGCTTGTAATCGAACCTACGAAGTCGTCCGCTTCAATTTTCTGACCGGCAAGATCCTCCAGCGCGCCAAAGTGGGCGAATTCCCTTACGCGGTGAAGGTTCTTCCCGGCGGCAAGATCGCCGTTGCCAACTGGGGCCAGGCTTCCGTCTCCATCCTAAACGGAGAGAATCTTGGAAGTCGTGCGGACGATTCCTGTGGGGAGCCATCCCTCCGATATGCTGGTGATTCCGAGCCGGCAACATTTACTCGTGGCATGCTCGGACGCCGATCTTGTTTCCATCATCGACCTCGAAGAACTGAGCGAGGTTCGCCGCCTGAAAATCCAAATTCCCAACTCCGAGGTCATTGGCGGGCAGCCAAACGCCCTGGCTCTCGAATCCCGCTTACCGGCAAGCTCTTTGTCGCCCTTGCCGCCGTGAATGCCCTTGCCGTGGTTGACCTGGGCGCGAAGGAGGAAGAGCCCAAGCTGGAGGGGATCATCCCTGTCGGCGGCTACCCGACATCACTCGTCTACTCGGCCCATGCGACGTAAGCTGTTTATTGCCGATGGCCGTAACCTGGTGACGGGCCCCAGTTCGCCACGCAAGAGCCCGACGGCGGGCGCCGGGGGGACTGCCAGCGCCGCTTGAGCCGCGCCGTCGTCCCACGCTGCCCGACACACCCGGGCATCGGCACATGACTGACTCCGGCTCGCGGACTGACTACATCGGTTACTTGCTCGGCGGAGGGATTGAAGCCCTTGGTGACGCGGAGCTTACAACGCTGGGCGCGCGAGCGGACGAACGCTGGCACAGCAGGTGTATGGAGAAACCCCGCCGGAACCCTCCCCCGAGCTCGCGCGACCTCATTCGCTTCTTTTCCGCAAAGATCAATCCCCACCCTCCCATCCGTCACGTCATCTATGTCATTAAAGAGAACCGAACGTACGATCAGGTTTTGGGCGACATGAAAGAAGGTGACGGCGCGCCCGACCTGGTCCTTTTTGGCGAACGAGTCACCCCCAACCATCACGCCCTGGCCCGCCAATTTGTTCTGTATGACAATTTCTACGTGGATGGCGATGTCAGCGCGGACGGCCACGTGTGGTCCACTGCCGCATCAAGCACCGACTACGTGAACAAGCTCTGGCCGTCATTCTACGCCCAGCGCCTGAAATATGATTTTGTGGGTCCCGATTATGACGGCGATGACCAGCACGACCGCCCCTTCGCGATCCCGGCCTCGGGGTTCATATGGGATCGGGCGCGAAGAGTGCCGGGATCAGTTACCGTGACTACGGAGAGTGGTGTGTGGACGAAGACGACCATCCGGGCCTCACGCGCTGCTACGTTCGGGGGCTCAAGGACCATTACGATCCGCGCTATGTGGACGGAATAGGAGCCGTTACCGACCAGAAACGAGTTGAAGAATGGGAGCGCGAATTCCGCGCGTTCGAGCAGAACGGCCGTCTGCCTCAGTTCACCATTATGCACCTGCCGAACGACCACACCTTGGGAACCCGGCCCGGCCGCCCCACACCGCGAGCCATGGTAGCGGACAACGACCTGGCGCTCGGGCGCCTCGTGGAAGTGGTCTCTCGCAGCCGGTTCTGGCCGGAGACCGCAATCTTCGTACTCGAGGACGACGCACAGGATGGGCCCGACCACGTCGATGCTCATCGCTCAGCTCTCCTAGTCGTCTCACCCTACGTCCGTCATGGATTTGTCGAGCACGCACATTTTTCGACCGCGTCCGTGCTCAAGACTATCGAACAGATTCTCGGCCTGCCCAGCCTGACTTACTTTGACGATCGCGCCCCGAGCTTGTTCGCAGATTTTGAGCCGCAGCCCGTGCTCGATGGTTACACGTCTCTACAGCCGCAGATTTCTTTGGATGAGGTGAATCCAACTGACGCGCCTGGTGCGCAGGAGTCCGAACGGTGGGACTTCTCTCGCCCCGATCGCGCTCCGGAGCGGGAACTCAATCGCGTCATCTGGAAGTCGGTGAAGGGCGCAAATTCTGAGCCCCCGGCTGCGATTCTGAATGCCCAATGGGAAGTACACGCGCCTCGCTAATGGGCAGAGAAGGACCCCTCACCCACCGCCTTGCGGTCCCCCCTCTCCCCGGCGGAGGAGGGGAACATTCTGTCCGCCTGGGTGTTGTCCGAAATCCAGAGGGACAAAATAACTTGTATATCGTTTCGTCTGTCACCGGGTTTGGTTTAAAGGCGGCAGCTTCGCGGCCGCACTCCAAGACGCCTGCGGCGAGTTCACGACTACCCCATCCATGCTTTCCGTGCGGGCTTAACACCGATGGCGGGCTGGGACTGAAACGGTGGAGAACTCGAAAGGGAGTCAGTCACCCACCCTTTCAGTCAGCTGATGCGGGCGAAGACCGCCTTCGGAGTGCGGTCGCGCAGCTACCGCCTTCTCCCTTTCGCACCATGAAACGTCTTGTGGCTACACGGAACTCATCAGGATTCAACCGGACGACCTCATCGACACTCAGCGAAACGACCTTCGGCTAAACGATTTCGTCGAGAATTAAAGGCGGCAGCTTCGCGGCCGCACTCCAAGACGCCTGCGGCGAGTTCACGACTACCCCATCCATGCTTTCAGTGCGGGCTTAACACCGATGGCGGGCTGGGACTGAAACGGTCGAGAACTGAAAGGGAGTCAGTCACCCACCCTTTCCGTCAGCTGATGCGGGCGAAGACCGCCTTCGGAGTGCGGTCGCGCAGCTACCGCCTTCTCCCTTTCGCACCATGAAACGTCTTGTGGCTACACGAAACTCATCAGGATTCAACCGGACGACCTCATCGAGACTCAGCGAAACGACCTTCGGCTAGACAATTTCGTCGAGAATTAAAGGCGGCAGCTTCGCGGCCGCACTCCAAGACGCCTGCGGCGAGTTCATGACTACCCCATCCATGCTTTCACGTGCGGGCTTAGACACTGATGGCGGTACTCGGGACTGAAACGGTGGAGGACTGAAAGGGTCGTGCCAGTCACCCACCCTTTCAGTCAGCTGATGCGGGCAAAGACCGCCTTCGGACTGCGGTCGCGCAGCTACCGCCTTCTCCCTTTCGCACCATGAAACGTCTGGTGGCTACACGAAACTGATCAGGATTCAACCGGACGACCTCATCGAAACTCAGCGAAACGACCTTCGGCTAAACGATTTCGTCGAGAATTAAAGGCGGCAGCTTCGCGGCCGCACTCCAAGACGCCTGCGGCGAGTTCATGACTACCCCATCCATGCTTTCAGTGCGGGCTTGACGCCGATTCCCGCTTCCCCTCCAGCAGAAGTTCGCGGCCCTGGCGGAGCGAGTCGAGCACCTCTTCGCCTCCCTCCTCCACCGCGCCTTCAGCGGTGAACTTTAACCTCGGGCCGGCCTGTGGGGTCCTGTTTCGTAGCGGCGGGTTTAACCCGCCATGGAGCTGTCGCGGCGGTCTCCGACCGCCTTGGACTGCGGTCGCGCAGCTACCGCCTTTCTCACTCTCTCCCCTTGCGCAATCGCCGCATGGACCGAAGGCAGAAGGCGGTAGCTGCTGCTACCGCAGTCCAAGGCGCGTTGCGCATGTCGATTGCCCTCGATCCCCTCCAGCATGAGCAAGTAGCGCGGCCCAGCGGTTCAAGGCCCGCGGCTTTTCGGCGCTGCGCATCAAAGGAAAGAGGAACGTTGGAGTTCGCAACCTGTCAGTCGTACAGAAACGGCCAATGCAGACGCGACATCGGGTTAATTTACGCGTCGGCACAGCGGCGTGCAAGGCCTAAAAGCCGCGGACCGTGTACAGCAGGTTCCCCGCTACCAGCCCCGGGTGTAGTCTGCGGATGCGTAAATCGAGTGTTATCATGTACAATTTACAATTAAGTTGAACACGGGCGACATCACCAGCATCTAATCGAACTAGACTCGAAGGAGGATGCAATGCCATCTGCAATGAAAACGCTCTTGTTGAACCCGCCCAGCTTCGAGCGATTTGACGGAGGGGCCGGATCTCGCTGGCCGGCAACGCGGGAAATCGAATCGTATTGGTATCCCGTGTGGCTCGCGTATCCGGCGGGAATGCTGGAGGGAAGCCGGTTGCTCGACGCCCCGCCGCACAAGATCTCGCCGGAAGAAACCGTACGGATTGCCCGCGACTTTGATTTTGTCGTCGTCTTCACCTCCACACTGGGATTCCAGAACGACCTGCAGGTGGTGCGGATGATGAAGGAGGCCAAGCCCGGCCTGAAGATAGCTTTGTGGGCCCCCCGTTCAGGTACAACCCGTCGAAAGCTTGAAGGCCAGCGAAGATATCGATTTCATCGTGCGCGGCGAATTCGACCACGCGGTGGTGGAGTTCGCTCAGGGCAAGCTCTCAGCGAGATTCAGGGAGCTTCGTACCGCAAGGACGGCGAGGTGGTTCACAATCCATCACGCCCGGCGCTGGAGACGGAGGCGCTCGACCGTCTGCCTTTCGCCACCTCCGTGTACAAGCGCGACCTGGTGATCGAAAACTACAACGTGCCATTCCTGCTGCATCCTTTTGTAGCTTTATACACGTCGCGGGGCTGTCCGGCGCTCTGTACGTTTTGCCTGTGGCCGCAAACGATGTCAGGGCATCCCTGGCGCGTTCGTTCCGCCGACAACGTTGCCGAGGAAATGCGTCAAGCCGTGCGATTGTTCCCGCAAGCGAAAGAATTCTTCTTCGATGACGATACGTTCAACATCCGTAAGGATCGGGTGCTGGAACTTTGCAAAAGATTGAAGCCGCTGGGCATCCGCTGGTCATGTACCGCCCGCGTCCACAGCGACTACGAGACATTGAAAGCAATGGCCGATGCAGGCGCCCGGCTTGCTGATCGTAGGTTTTGAATCCGGGGATCCCCAAATCCTGAAGAACATCAAAAAGGGCGCGACAGTCGAAATGGGCCGGGAGTTTGCCAAGAATTGCAAGAAGCTGGGCATCCTCATCCATGGCGATTACATTATCGGTTGCCGGGAGAGACCAAAGAAACCATTCAGAGGACCATCGACTATGCCCGGGAACTCGACACCGAGACCATCCAGGTGTCGATTGCGCACGCTTTTCCGGGGACGGAATTGTACGGGTACGCTGCGAAAAACGGCTTTCTGGCGGACCGGCCCATGTCCGACGCGATGGGCCACCAGCTTCCGCACATCGAGTATCCTGGCCTCGACCGCGAAGAGATGATGTCCGCGGTGAATCGCTTCTACGACTCCTACTATTTTCGCCCACGGGTCGGTGGAGAATCGTGCGGAGAGCCTTGTGGGATGGGCACGAACGGAAGCGCCTTTACGAGGAAGCCGTGGAATACCTTCGCCTCCGCTCCGAACGCTTTAGGTACGCGCGCAAGAGATCTTCCACCCCCCGGGGGTGATTCCCCTTTCGACCGCGAATTCGGGTGGGTCCCCGGCCTGCAGACCCTCGCAAATAGTATCGGATCATGTGAACGATAGTACGGAGAAGCACACGCGGCAATCTATGAAACGCTTAATTGTCAATGCCGACGATTTCGGCGTCACGAGGCTCGTGAGCCAAGGCATTCTCGATGCCCACCAGTCGGGCATCGTGACCAGTACGAGCCTCATGGCGACGGGAGAGGCCTTCGACGCGGCAGTCGAGATGTCGAACCGCGCGCCACGCCTGAGCGTTGGGGTGCACCTGGTTCTCACTCAAGGAGTTCCGGTATCGCCGGCATCCGACATCCCCACCCTGGTGGATCCCCGCAGCGAACTAATGTGGCCTCCTGGCGAATTCCTGCGAAAACTCGTAACACAACGCATCAGGCCGCAGGAGGTGGAACTCGAGCTGAGTAGGCAGATTGCCCGCGTTCGTGAGGCTGGCATTACCCCCACCCACCTCGATGGCCACAAGCACGTACACATTTTGCCCGAAATTTCTGACATCGTAATCCGCCTAGCGCGACAATTTGGCATGCCCTGCGTTCGGTGCCCGGTCGAAACATTGCCCCCGGCCTATTTTCGCTGGTGCGTACAGACTCCACAAGCGGGCGTTCTCAAGCAGTACTTCGCCGCAAGCCTGTGCAGTCCCTTTGCAGGGCACTTTAGGTCAAAGCTTATGGGATCCGGACTTAATTATTCCGAATATTTCTACGGCCTCAGCCAAACGGGATTCCTTAACCAGGAAACCCTTGAAACCATCCTACGCAACTTGCCTGTCGGCACGAGTGAGCTGATGTGTCACCCCGGATACCCTGACTCGCTTTTGGCAAAGACAGGAACGCGCCTCCTTGCGCAGCGGAAAATTGAATGCCGCGCCCTGATGTCACCGGAGGTCAGGCATTTGGCATGCAGTGAGGGCGTGCAACTCATAAGCTACAGTGAGTTTGTGCGCGGCGCCCAAGGCGAAAAGGTGGCAACGCAAGACCTCGCAGTAGGAACCGCAGCGACTTACCAGCAGCGGGTTCGGACGGGGAGGCCAGCAATATGACATCGGCAAACACCATCGGGTTATCCATCGTCGTCCCGCTCTTTAACGAAGAAGCCAATGTCGTGCAGCTTTATGTGAGGCTCACACAAGTCTTGGCCAGCCTCGACCGATCGTACGAGATCGTGTTTGTGGACGACGGAAGTAAAGATACCACGCCGCGGTTGCTCGGCCAGATTTATGAAAGTGATTCTCGCATCAAGGTCGTCAGCCTGCGCCGGAACTTCGGCCAAACGGCGGCGCTCAAGGCGGGTTTTGACGTGGCTCGCGGCGAAGTCATCATCTCCATGGACGGCGATTTGCAGCATGATCCTGAGGAGATTCCCCTTTTCTTGGCCAAACTTGCAGAAGGCTACGACATGGTGAGCGGGTGGCGGGCGCAACGGCGTGATAATTGGCTGACCCGTCAAATTCCCAGCCGCATCGCCAATGGAATAATGGCCAAGCTCTCCGGCGTGCCGCTGCACGATTTCGGCACGACGTTCAAGGCTTATCGCCGGGAAGTCATTCAGAATATCCCACTCTACGGCGACCTCCACCGTTTCATCCCCGCTTTGGCCAGTTGGTCGGGAGCGCGGATTGCGGAGATTCCGATCAACAACACGGTTCGCCGGGCCGGCAAATCCAACTACGGCATCCTTCGAACTTTTCACGTCGTTCTCGATCTCATCAGCACGAAGTTTTTGCTCGATTACTCCACCCGGCCGCTGCACTTCTTTGGTTTTTTTGGCTTGACGGCCACCGGAACCGGCAGTTTGATTGGCTTGGTGCTGGCGTACAAGAAGCTGATCCTGCACAAGGAGATCATGTTCGAAAATGGGCCGCTCCTGTTTGCCATGACCGTGCTGATTCTGGCGGGTATCCAACTCCTGTCGTTGGGCCTCGCTTCCGAGATCTTGTCCCGCACTTATTACGAGTCGCAAGGCAAACCCATTTACGCCATCAGGTCGATTCAAAGTCATGAATCAGCGTCCGCGGCGGCAATGCAGCGCGGAGAAGGAGTAGGAGGGTAAATGGAGAAGTTCTTGGTAACGGGCAGCGCGGGCTTCATCGGATTTCACGTCACGCAACGCCTTCTTCAAGACGGCAGGCAGGTGGTCGGGCTGGATAATCTGAGTGATTATTACGATGTCAACCTCAAGCGCGCTCGCCTCGCCCGATTGACAGAACAACCAGACTTCCGCTTTGTGGAGGCGGATTTAGCTGACCGGGCGCGAATGGAACGGCTTTTCGCTGAGGAGACGTTTGACTGTGTCATTCACCTGGCTGCGCAGGCCGGAGTACGTTTTTCATTGACCCACCCTCACACCTACATCCACTCGAATGTGGTGGGATTTACTCATGTGCTCGAAGGCTGCCGGCAGTCGCACGTCAAGCATTTGATCTTCGCCTCGTCCAGTTCCGTTTATGGCGCTAACCAATTGATGCCGTTTTCTACACATGATAACGTTGACCATCCCCTCAGCCTCTACGCTGCCACCAAGAAGGCCGATGAGCTATTCGCCCATGTTTATGCCCATCTGTACGGGATACCCTCAACAGGGTTGAGATTCTTTACCGTATACGGTCCTTGGGGCAGACCAGATATGGTGTTGTTTATCTTCACCAAAGCCATTCTGGAAGGAAGACCCATTAACGTTTACAACTTCGGCGACATGCGCCGCGATTTCACCTACATCGATGACATCGTGGAAAGTGTGATCCGGCTGGTGGAGAGGGTGCCGTCCCCCAACCCTGCCTGGGATGGCAAAGATCTGGACCCCGCCACAAGTTCCGCTCCTTACCGGATCTTCAACGTCGGCGCGCACAGGCCGGCGGAGATCGGCGAGATGATTTCAATTTTGGAAAAAAAGCTGGGCAAGAAGGCGAAGCGCAACTTCCTTCCCCTGCCGCCGGGAGATGTTCCGGCCACCTTCGCTGACGTCACGGATCTGGAGAGGGAAATTGGTTTCCAACCCCGAACCTCCCTTCGGGACGGAGTAAGCCGGTTTGTGGATTGGTACTTGGACTATTACCAACTTCCCGCCGTGGCGCGCGTCAGCCGAGAAGTGGCGGCGCAGGCCGAAAAGAAAGGAGGCTTCGTGCCCGCCCCAGCTATCGGCAGAATGGCGACCAAACCCCTATGATCCAGATGTCGTTGCGAGCGAGAACGAATCTCTTTATTGCGCTAATCGTCGTGCTGAATCCGCTCGGTAATGCATTTCTGCGGGCGGGGATGAGCCGCACGGGCGCTCCCACTCATTGGACTTTCTCACGGATTGGCCCTTTTCTTTCGGACAACCTTCGAATCCGGCACCATCTGGTTTGGCATGATTCTTTTAATGTTGTTCCTGATTTGTTACATACATTCACAGCCAGCGCGGCGCGCCCGCCTTTGTATTCGACGGTGTTGTAGTCGTTGGCGACCGATCCGGCATTACTCAACGTCTGGCCGGTCGCGCCGGTCCAGGTCGGGAACGACCGCTGGCCGTTCACGATGCCCACATTGGCATGGGTCCCGGCGACATTGTTGATGTATCCAGGATCATGCTCGTCCCACCCAACCAGTCGAATCGCCGCTATCGGCGACAGCGGGATGTTGACGAAGCCTTCGGCCGTCCAACCCTCGCCGCCATGGTCCACCACGTTGCCGCTGACATCGTAGGCGGCTTCGAACTTGGTCGGGTCCGGCTTGTTGCTGATGATGCGGATCGTGCCCGCTTCCGAGCTCGCTCCGTACAAAGTGCCCTGAGGGCCTTCGAGTACCTCGACGCGGGCAATGTCGTACACATGCACGTCGATGGTTCCGTCGATCGTCGTCACCGGCGTCTCATCGAAATACGTGCCGACGGTCGGCTGCGAAGCCGAATGGTTGCCGTCCTGGCCGCTGACGATGCCTCGCATATATACATGGGTCGTGCCGATTCCGTTGCCGCCTTGCCCCAGGCCCTTGACCGTCGTGACACCGGGCAGGTACTCCACATAGTCGTCGAGGTTCACGATATTGAGCTGCTCGAGCTTCTTGGCGCCGATCGTCTCGATGCTGATCGGAACGTTCTGCAGGTTTTCAGTCACCTTTTGCGCGGTAACCACGACCTCTTCGAGCGTGCTGGTGTCGGCCTCGGCTGCCGCATGTACCACCGGCGCGCCGGCTGCAAGAATCGCCGAGATGGCGGAAGCGAGCGGCAACTTGCGCAGCTGACGTTGGAAGTCGCGTGGGCGACCGATCGTGTGTAGGCGCTGAGGCCCGGCGTTAAATCGGCTACGAGTCATGATGTTCCCTTGCTCCCTTCAGTTTAATGATCGACGCAATTCCCAAAAAAAATCAATTCGAAGACTCAAAATCCGGTATGGCCGGATAGCACGTGAGCACCGAACCGAGCGCCTGCTTCAGCGGCCCGAGCCAGGGCTCGAAGTTCCGCCAATGGTCCATACCCTCCCTGAAGATGGGCTGGCGCACTTGCTCGGAACTCGCGGTGCGCACCGGCCGCTCGTTTTCGTAAAAGCGCAGGCATTGCTCCTCGAACGGCAGTCCGCAATAGTCGAGCAGGCGGCGAACTTCGGTCTCGGTGTCCTCGATCATGGCCTCGTAGATCACGCGATGCACTCGGCCCGGCAGCACCGCATCGAAATGCGCCATGAGCTCGACGTAGTCGCCGTAGTAGCGGCCGAGATCCGCAAGGTCGTAAGTGAAATTCTGACCGCGCGCGAAATGCTGTTTGAACGCCGAGAAGCAGCAGCCGAGCGGATGCCGCCGCGCGTCGATGATCTTGGCGTTCGGTAGGATGAGATGAATGAGTCCCGCGTACACGCAGTTGTTCGGCATCTTGTCGACGAAGAAGGGAGCGTCGGTCTTGCGATGAATACGCGTCGATGCGAGATACCGTTCGCCGAGATTGCGCAGGTCCTCGCGCGTCGAGCGCGGCAACCGCCTCGAAGAAAGGGGCGTCGTCGCCTTCACGCTCGTTTCGTCCCGCGAGCTCGCGCGCGATTTGCGGAATGTCAGGGAGTTCCACGGTGCCCTCGACCAGCGAGTGGCTTGCAAGAATTTGCTCGAGCAACGTGGATCCGGCACGCGGCAGGCCCACGATGAAAATGGGATCGGCGGCCTGCGCCCCGGCCGAACGGCGCGCCGCAAAAAAATCCGGCGTGTATTGCCGCTTGCAGCGGCTCACGAATCGTGTGTTTTCATCCGCGCTGTACGGGTGCAGGCTTCTACGGATGGCATTGCCCTTCGCGTAGTGAGCAAAGGACTGTTCGTAGGCCTCATCGTCCTCGAGCGCCTTGCCGAGCGAAAACTCGAAGTGCAGCCGATCGTCGCTAGAAAGGTCCGCTCGATCCAGCGCAGCGCGAATCGCCGATTTGTCCGCTTGGGAGAAGCGAAATGTCTTGAGATTTGCCAGGCTCCAATACGCCTCGCCGAGAGTCGGCTCCATCCCAATCGCGCGGCGGTACGCGCCGATGCTCTCGTCCTGGCGCCCCGCGGTCTTAAGCGCATGGCCGTAACTGGTCCACACCTTCGGCTGCCGCGGATGCTCCCGCAAGACGCGTTCATAGACCGCGATCGAGTCAGCGTAGTTGCCGAGATTCGCGAGGACCGCAGCTTTGAGGTTCAAATAGCTTGGATTGCGGGGTTCGTGGGAGAGCAGCCGCTCCACTTGGGGCAGCGCCTCGATCGGCTTCGATGCACGATTGAGGACCACGGCATAGTTGTGCCGAGCTGCATCGAAACTCGGGGCGAGTTGCAGGCACCGCTCAAGTATCTCCTGGGCGTCCGAGTACCGGCGCAGGCGCCCCGCCACTTCTGCCAGCATGCGCAGAGCCGCGACATCGGTGGGAAAGGCATTGAGGTGGGACCGCAGGCGCGCTTCGGCGACCGGCAAGTCGTTTTGGACGAGGGCCGCCGCGGCTTCCATCAGCCGCGGATCCTTGGTCGCGGCCCTGAGGTATTGCGCCCGGGCCTCATCGGCGCCCGAGGCATCGCCCTCCGCATCTAAATAGTCGGCTAGGAGCCGCCAAGCGTCAGCAGAACCGGGCTGCAATTGTGCCGCACGGCGGAATGCGGCTACCGCTTCTCGCCCGCGGCCGGCCTCGCCTCGCGCGACGCCGAGTTCCAAATGCGTGGGAGCAGAGTACTGTTGCTCCTCGACGAGCGGCTCGAGAACCTCGATGGCTGCCTGCGCCCGGCCGGCGCGTCGGTGCGCAGCACCCAGTATCAGGCGGGCGTGGGGATGGCCGGGGAACACGTTTAAGATCTCGCGCGCCTGTTCCGCTGCGAGTTCGGGGCTTTTTTCAAGCAATCGCTTGGCGTGGGCGAGGGCCACGTCGATCGCACCAACCGGTTGTGTGACACTGTTCAACGGTGCATACCGCGCGATCCCCAATTTAGTTATGAGCTTATAAGAAACGCCTTCGCTCTCTTTGTCAATGCGCTCCTTGTTGCAAGAAAGTCGCGCAAGAGCGGGAAGGAGACGAAGCTAGCGGCGACGTTGTCCGGCAATTGCACTCCGCAGAGCTGGCTTTTCGGCCCCATCAGTTCAATTCGTTTGAATTATAGTAACTATAAGTATCTGATTTTTATTAGATAAACCGCGGTTTCCGCCTGGAGGAACAGCACTCGGCCGAAGCCCGCTCCGGGGGACGATGTTTTGGAGCTCGATGCTATTCGAGTTCTGCGAACAGGAATGCATGGGTTTGTTCTTTCCGCGCAACGGACGCGGCCGTAGGCAAAGGATGACAGCGCCGAGCGCGGCAGGCCGATAAGATTACCCACTTGGCTATCGCACACTTACTACCGCTGCATCGAGGAACGAGTTCGGGTGGGTGGTGAGGAACTCCCCAAGGCGTCCTGCTCCCGGGCGACCTACCAATCACTATTCACCAGCCCCTCCCGATGCAGCATCTCACCTAATCTTCGCGACGCGCCCCTCGGTCGTGAACATCTGAAACTGCAAAGCGTCATGGCCCGGTATCACTCGCTTCGATGACCCGGCGAGTTCAATCATGCGCTCTTGCGCTTTTAGGTTTGCCGGATAGTCAGCCTCGGTGAATGTCGCGCTCGGCTTGTGCTCATCCAAGTTGCGGTACAGATAGACGTTATCCGATGCAAGAACGAACGGCGGGACGCCGTCCACGCGAAGAAACTGCGAGGCATACGTATGCCTGCCGCCCGTATACGCCCGAATCCCAGGAAAGATCTCGACATTGTCGCCTTCGATCAGGTGCACGCGCCCCTCGGTATTCAGCTTTACCAACTCCTGAACGTCGTCGGGATCGATTCCATCGTGATCGCCTCCGGGCTGCCACGCAGGACCGGTGTAATAAAGATATTCCTCCTTCTGAATCCAAATCTCGGCCTTGGGAAAAAGGTCGATTCCGCCCATGTGGTCCCAGTGGGCGTGGCTTATCACGATATCCGTGATCTCATCGGGCTGTACCCCCGCGAGCCGCACTGCTTCTGTGGGCGAGAGGTAATCGTCGATTTTCCACTCCTTGAACCATCGTTCACGATGAAATCCGCTGTCGAAGAGAATATTGCGTCCACCGCCCCGGATCAGCCACATGGCGTAGATGCTGTCGACCTTCTCGTCCGCCGGAGCACCGATGACCATGTCCGCGACGGGATCGCCCGGGGAATTGGCGAGACGTATGGCTTGGATCGAATACTGGGGTGTTGAAGCTGCCCCGAGCAGCATCGAAAAAATAGCCGTCAACAGAATTCTTTTCATGGTGACTTTCCGGCCCGGCGGTCATAGTCTAGAGCAGCGGACGGCGCACTGACAGCTTATTGCGGCCGCTATGCAGCGTTGCTTTGAGCTTGCGCCCCGATAGAGAGCGTCAATTTGACTTCCCGCGGCGTTGGGGTCTACCGTCGCGGCGGAATTCATTTAAATTGCTCCTGAAATCATCGATTCGGAAGCATTGATCAATCGGAAGGAGTTAGTCGTGAACTTAAAAGGTAGCAAGACGGAAAAGAACTTGAAGGACGCATTTGCGGGCGAATCGCAAGCGAATCGACGCTATTTGTATTTTGCGGCCAAGGCCGACGTCGAAGGCTTCAATGACGTGTCGGCGGTGTTCCGTTCCACTGCCGAGGGCGAGACGGGCCATGCGCACGGTCATTTGGAGTATCTGGAAGCGGTCGGCGACCCGGCCACTGGATTGCCGATCGGCGCGACCTCGCTCAATCTCAAGGCGGCAATTGCCGGCGAGACGCACGAGTACACGGATATGTACCCCGGCATGGCCAAGAGCGCCAGGGAAGAAGGGTTTGGCGAAATTGCGGATTGGTTCGAGACCCTGGCCAAGGCCGAACGATCGCACGCCAATCGCTTTCAAAAGGCGTTGGATAACCTTTAAATCCCGCACTCGGCCGCCGGCCGGGCGATGCGATGAAAGCGGGCTCCTCATGATGGGAGCCCGCTATTTCCTTGGGAGATGAGCGGTGTCCGACGGACAGATCAAGTCAGGCCGCGAGGGCAGTCTCGAGGCCCCCACGCGCCATGCCATCGGCTGGCAGGAGCCGCAATTCTACGATCCCGGCGCGCTCGACACGGAACTCGAGCGGGTCTTCGATATCTGTCACGGCTGCCGCCGCTGCTTCAATCTGTGCAACTCCTTTCCGACGCTGTTCGAGCTGATAGACGAGTCAAAGACCGGAGAAGTCGACGGCGTAGATAAAAAGGCCTATTGGCAGGTAGTCGACCATTGTTACCTCTGTGACATGTGCTACATGACCAAATGTCCCTATGTGCCGCCTCATCCGTGGAACGTCGACTTCCCGCATTTGATGTTGCGCGCCAAGGCTGTCAAACATCGCAGCGGCGCCACGCGCTGGCGCGACAAGGTCTTGAGCTCGACGGATCTGGTGGGCAGCATCGCAGGCATCCCGGTGATTGCCGAGGTGGTCAACGCGGTCAATCACAGCTCACTGGGACGCAAAGTCCTGGACGCGGCGCTAGGCGTGCATCCCGACGCGCCCGTACCGCCGTACCGATCGAATACTTTGCGCAAGCAACTGCGTGCGCGGCGGGACACGCCGGCCATCGAGCCCGGAGACGCACCGAATGACGGCAAGGTGGCGCTTTTTGCCACCTGCTACGCAAATCGCAACGATCCTCGAATCGGCCTCGATCTCGCGAGCATCTTCGAGCATAACGGCATTGAGGTGGCGCTCCTCGAGCAGGAGCATTGTTGCGGGATGCCCAAGCTCGAGTTGGGCGATTTGCAAGGGGTTGCGGATTTGAAATCCAAGAACGTCCCGCACATGCTTGCGATGATCGAGCGGGGCTACGACATCGTCGCGCCGATCCCGTCATGCGTGTTGATGTTCAAGCAGGAACTACCATTGATGTTTCCGGATGACCCGGACGTTCTGGCCATCAAGCAGCACATGTTCGATCCATTCGAATACTTGGCGCTGCGCCACAAGGCGGGATTGCTGCGCACTGATTTCACCCGCCCGCTCGGGAAGATCGCATACCACGTGGCGTGCCACCTGCGGGTGCAAAACATCGGACTCAAGACTCGCGACGTATTGCAGCTCGTCCCGGGAACGACCGTTGAGCCCATCGAACGGTGTTCCGGTCACAACGGAACATACGGCGTAAAGCGGGAATTTCGCGACATTTCGATGAAGATCGGCAAGCCGGTCGTCCAGCGCGTGCAGGCGAGCGGCGCCGATTTTTACGCCAGCGATTGTCCGATGGCAGGCCATCAAATCGAAAGCGGATTGGCAAACGGTGTGCCGCCGACGCATCCCTTGACGCTGCTCAGAATGGCCTACGGTTTATAGAGACGATCACATGCAGAAATTGACGCGCCAGGACTTGATGAGTTTGGAGCAATACGCTTCCGAGCGGAACCGGTTGCGGCGCGAAGTCATCGCGCACAAACAACTTCGCACCGTGCAGGTTGGACCCAACATGACCTGGTGTTTCGAGGATCGCACGACCATACGCTACCAAGTTCTCGAGATGCTGCGCGCCGAACGAATTTTCGAAAGCGACGGAATACAAGGCGAACTGGACGCATACAATCCGCTGATTCCAGACGGTCACAATTGGAAGGTGACGCTGCTGCTTGAATTCCCCGATGAGCGCGAACGACGCGTGGCGCTCGAGCAGTTGATCGGAGTTGAAGATCGGTGCTGGGTCCGAGTCAGCGAAATGGAAAGGGTGTTCGCGGTCGCCGACGAGGATATGGAACGCGAAAATGCCGAGAAGACCTCCGCGGTGCATTTCCTGCGATTTGAACTGTCGAGCTCGATGGTGGACGCGATGAAGAGCGGTACGTCGCTCAGCGTCGGCGTCGATCACGACCATTATAGACATTCGCTGAGCCCGCTCCCCGTTCCGGTCCGCGACGCATTGCTGCGCGATCTCGATTAGAGGTACGGCGAGAGCCATGCGCCTGCCTCAGCGCTTCTATCGTTTGCCAGTGCGTCTAGACGCCGATCGGATGCGTATCGAAGTCGCGGCCCTGCCGGCGGCAGCCTGGGCGCCGCACCCGAATGGCGACGCTGGAAATTCGGCGGTGCGTCTGATCAGCGTTGACGGGGGGGAGAACGAGGAGGTTAACGGTATCATGCGCATGACACCGCACCTCGAGCGTTCGCCGTATCTTCGGCAAGTACTTGCCAGTTTCGGCGTGGTATGGAGCCGTTCGCGACTCTTGCGCTTGTCTCCGGGTGCGGTCGTTCCGATGCACGCGGACATTCACTACCACTGGTTTTGGCGCGTGCGGATGCACGTGCCGATTCTGACCCGACCAGAGGTGCAATTCACTTGCGACGGTGAGCGCGTGCACATGGCAGCCGGCGAGGCTTGGATTTTTGATAATTGGCGGCTACACCAAGTCGAGAATCCCACCGATTCCGACCGAATACACCTCGTGGCCGACACGTCCGGCAGCGCCGCGTTTTGGGAATTAATAGCCCAGAGCGAGAAAGCGGGCGGAAGTATCCAGCATCACGCACACGACGCCGCGCAGGCTGTGAATCCACAGATGGAGCGCACCCTCTCGCGGCCTGTCATGCCGCCCGCGGAGATGGACTTGCTCATCGTCGATATGCGCTCGGAACTGATAGCGGAAGTCGAAGCACCCGATCAACGCGCCCGGCTCGCTCGCTACCACGCGCTGTTGCTGGGGTTCGGCCGCGACTGGCGGCAGCTGTACTCGCTGCACGGCGAGATCGCGGAGAATCGGGTCTACTTTGCGAAGCTCCGGGATACCGTTCGAGAACAGTCGCGCTTGCTCGGCTCCGGACTGGCATTGCGTACCAATCGGGTGGCAGCACACCGAGTGCTGGAGGCACGCATTTTGCGCGCCTGCCTGCAGGCGCCGCTCGGCCCCAATGCCGGACGCGTACCGGCCTCCTAGAGAGCAATAGCGATGAACCTTGGACGTTTCCCGCGGATCCGCTTCGCCTATTTGCCGACTCCCCTCGAGTATCTTCCGAATCTGACACGCGCGCTAAATGGCCCCGAGATTTGGATCAAACGCGACGATTGCACGGGCGTGTCGAACGGCGGGAACAAGACGCGCAAGCTCGAGTTCTTGCTCGCCGAAGCGCGCGATGGCAACGCGGATATCGTTTTGACTCAGGGGGCGATGCAGTCAAACCATGCGAGACAGACCGCCGCTTGCGCGGCCAAGATCGGCATCGCCTGCCACCTCCTGCTCGAGGATAGGACGGGCAGGCAGGACCGCGACTACACCGAGAACGGCAACGTGTTTCTCGATTTCTTGCACGGCGCCAGCATTGAGCATTTTGCTTTGAACCCCGACATGAACGCCGAGCTTGGCCAAGTTGCATCGCGCATGCGCGATCAAGGCCGGCGGCCTTACCTCATCCCCGGAGGAGGCTCCAATCCGACCGGCGCTTTGGGCTATGTCAACGCGGCACTCGAGCTCGTCACGCAAGCGAACGATCTCGGGTTGCGGATCGACCATGTCGTACACGCCACCGGCAGCGCGGGAACCCAAGCGGGATTGGTTGCGGGCCTCCGCGGCATGCGCTCCGGTGTGCCTCTGCTCGGAATAGGCGTGCGTGCGCCGCGGGAACGGCAAGAAGAAAATGTCTTCAAACTGGCGTGCGCAACCGCCGAGCTTTGCGGGATTGCCGGCGCCGTCGCGCGCGAACATGTGATCGCCAATTGCGACTACATCGGAACGGGGTACGGAATTTCCACACCGGGGTCTATCGACGCGATCAAGATGCTCGCACGGCTCGAGGGCATCCTCCTCGATCCCGTCTACTCAGGCAAGGCGATGGCAGGCTTGATTGATTTGATCCATAAGGGTCTGTTCAAAAAGGGCCAAAACATCGTTTTCATCCACACCGGCGGCAGCGCCGGACTCTTCGGCTATGTTGGAGATTTCGGCTTCACGAGCACGGTTTCCTGATGGCCCCCGCGCATCGCGTGGTCGGGATCATCGGCGGCATGGGTCCCGAGGCCACCGTCGAGCTGATGCGCCGCGTGATCGCACATACCCCCGCCAACGACGATCAGGATCACATTCACCTGATCGCCGAGAGCAACCCGAAAATTCCGTCGCGCATGGCGCATCTGATCGAACTGACGGGACCCGACCCGACGCCGGAGCTCATTCGCATCGCGCAGAATTTGCAAAGGGCGGGTGCCGATGGATTGGCGATGCCTTGCAATACCGCTCATTGCTATGCGTCTGCAATAAGGAGCGCGATTTCCATTCCCCTGCTCGATATGGTGAGCCTGACCGTCGATCGAATCGCGCCCCGGCAGAGTTCCGCACGAGTGGGCCTGCTGGCCTCGACGGCGGTGCATCTCAGCGGCATCTATGCACGCGCGTTCGAGGCTCGCAGGAACATCCCCGTAATACCGCGCCGCCAAGAAGAGTTGATGACGCTCATCAATGGCGTCAAACGGGGCGATACGGGCTCGCTTGCCGTACAGAAACTTGCCGCAATCGCGCGCGAACTGGCCAATCAATCGGACATTTTGCTGATCGCGTGCAGCGAGTTGTCGCTGATTTCAGCGGGTATCGAGGACCGAGTCGCGTGCCTCGATTCGCTCGACGTGCTCACTCAGGCAATCGTGGATTTTGCCGGCGCGGGAGCTTGAGAGCGGCGAGTGCCGGATCAGAGCGGCAAGTGATGGGGCCGCACCAGCATTTGCCAATCTTGGTGTTCTTCGAGAATCAAGGCGATCGCGGCTCCGATCGATGTTTTGATCGACTCCACGGATGAGGCAGCCGTCAAATCGCCGCGGGCGTTCGCTGCATCGAGCGCCGATTGAATCTGATCCATCGCACCCTTGAGATCACCGACGAGCCGATCCGACGCCGCCTCGAGCCGATAGGACTCCGATTGCGCGAGGGCGCCGTGAAGCGATGCGCCGAGCGCCGGAAAGAAAGTCGTCACCAGCGATAGCCACAGAGTGTGCACCCAGAGATGCATCATCGCCCCGAGCGCCGTCAATCCAAACAGCCAACCGTTCAGTCGATGCACCCGGTGTTGCAAGGCATGCTGTTTGGCGGCGACGCGATGGTGGTAGTGCGATTGTTCGCGCAAGATGTCGATCGACCAGCGGGCATAGGCCGAAATGAACACCGGATCGAACCACGCGGTAGCCAGAAGATCCTTCGCCAAGTCTTCGTTGCGAATGCACAACGTGGCCACGTCGTCGGTACCCGGCGGATGTTGCACGGGATCGAGCACGCGGCGATACCAATTGCCGTTGCCGGGATTGCCGGAAAAATCGACGAGCGGCGCCACCAGCGGCAGATACCAGGTCAACTCGGCCGTCGTGCGAGTACGCAGCCATTCTCCTTGCCAGTCGCGCCGGTGTCCCCGCCAATAGATCGCACTGACCGTCGCGATCATGCACACCTCGGCGACAGCCCAAAGTCCGGCGTAGGGGTGCAGGGCGTGAGTGCGGCTATCCCAGCCGAGCGCGAGCGGCAGCACGGCACACAAGACCGCGATCGCGCTCAACAGATAAATCGCCCAGAAACCGCTGCGATAGCGGTGACCGTAATGCACGGCGCGCTCGTCGAACGCCTGGTGCGCGGGCGCGATCGCCGCAATCAAGGGCAGCAGCCGCGCAGGTGGCCGCGGGGACGGCACCGGCGGCAGCGACTCCACACGCGCGCCGATGAGCAACAACCGCTGAATCGCTTGGTGTAGGGGCATGGGCGTTTATTCTAGAATTTCGTAGGTCGTCGCGAAGATCGGTTTCGAGACGATCCCCAGGCTGCCGTCCCCGTAGTCGATGAGCCAATCTCCCGCGCGACCCGCGAGGCGCGACACGCCATCTGCGAGCAGCACTTCAAAAGGGTGGTCCATCGGCAGCGCATGGACTCGATTGGGCAGGCTCGTGTACGGGCCTGCTTCGCCTTCGATGGTCGGTGGCACGGGTCGGTACTTCTCGGCAAAGCGAGCCCGCGAGACTCGCCAGTGTTCGCCGGCAATCCCGGTAAGAATCGCATCGCCGGGTTTGGCGTGAACCAACCCCTCCGTCGTCTGTACGGTACAGGCGACCGCGGTGAAGCGGACATGCACCGTGTGTTCGCGCTTGCGAGCCTCGACCCGGCGCGGATCGTCGGTGATCGGTGCAGAAAAACCGGGCCGTCCGCTCGAGCGAAATGTCGTCGAAGCGCTCATCTTATGTTGCCCCGCCCCGGCTCGCGCGGGCTCTTGGAATTCTCCGACGCAGTATGCGGCAGCACTGAGGCACTCAGCAAGGCGCGGACAACACCCGGCGCGCGGCCAAGATCGCGGCGCGCATCGCGTCGTGTGGAATTTACGGGCGGGGAAGAAGCGTCCGTCCGTCGTCCTCGTAGCGATCATGGCGTCTCACCCAGTCGGAGTTCGTCTATCTCCGGATCCGGCTGATCGCGGAAATTGTAGAAAACGTTCCGGCCGCGCGGCAATCCGACGTACGAGGGTGAGGCTGATCATCGGCTACTCTTGTTCGCTTCGGCTTCCTTGCGCTCGGCGTAGGCTGCCAGCCGATCGAGACGTCTCGACCAAAACCGCTCGTAGCGGCCGAGCCATTCCAAGGCGGCTCTCAAGGGTTGCGGCGAGAGCCGCACGGTTACCGTCCGGCCGTCCTTGGATCGCGTGATGAGCCCAGCGTCCGAAAGCACGTCGAGATGTTTCATCACTGCCGGCAGCTTGATCTTGAATGGCCGCGCAAGCTCGCTCACCGAGGCACTGTCCGCGCGTTTGAGCCTCGCGAGGATTTCTTTGTCAATCTCGGCGCAACGCGCTTTCGCGCAAACGAGGGGGTACACTTCTCGATTGCGCGAGGGAAATTAACGCAAGGAGTGTAGCCATGACTGCATCTACTTCGGATGTGCGTTCGATTGCGCTCGCGGCGCTTTTGGGCTGCGGGCTTTTGAGCTGCGGCCTTTTCGGATCAGCGTTCGCCGCGGACCTTGCAAATTTGACGAATCAAGATGCGGCCCAGGGTATCAAGGGAGCGCTCGATCAGGGTGTGAGCTGGGCCATCACCAAGCTCGGTGTTCCGGGCGGATTCTCGAACAATCCCAAGGTCAAGATCCCCCTGCCTCCGGCGCTCGATGAGGTCGCGAAGGGGATGCGCATGATGGGGCGAGGCAAGGACGCGGATGAGTTGGTCGCAGCGATGAACCAAGCGGCCGAGCAGGCCGTACCCGAGGCCAGGGAGTTGATGGTCACGGCGGTCAAGACAATGACCCTGGAGGACGCTAAGAAAATCCTGACCGGGGGCAATGATTCTGTGACCAATTTTTTTCGAGCCAAGACCGCGGCACCGTTGGCGGTAAAATTCTTACCCATCGTCAAGCGGGCAACCGATCACGTCGGCTTGGCGCAAAAATACGATCAGTTCGCCGGGCAGGCGGCCAAATTCGGTCTCATCAAGGGCGATGCGGCGAACATCGAACAGTACGTGACCGACAAGACTTTGGATGGCCTGTATCTCATGATTGGCGAGGAAGAACGCGCCATCAGACAAAACCCGGCGGCGGCCGCCAGTGCGATCGTCTCGAAGGTATTCAGCGCGTTGCGCTGATGTGCGTGTTATGACGGCGCGTATCGCCGCTTCGGAGTTCGCGGCTCTTGGGGCTATCGCCGCCGTGGAACGCCCGAAAAGTTGATCGCTCTGGCGTGTGCAGCGGCCTCTTTGCCCGGCTGTGCATGAACCTGTTTTGCAAACTCTCGTGCAATTCCAGCGATACTGCGCCGATTCGGATCCACTCGAGCACCATCGCGTCCCAGTCGGCGTCATCGGCATGACTGCCCTGACCCATTCCCTGGGTCAGTCTTTGCACCTGATACTCACGGCGCAACGTCTCATCCTCGGGGGGCGATGGCGTCTCGCTCTTGATCTCGCTGCGAACGCACAACATCCGGAGCGCCTTCTCGCGGTGCTCGCTGCCGGCGTCAGCCGGGGAGTCGGCTTTTGCCAGTGTCTCCTTGAGCGCCTGGAGTCCGCCTTTGGGCCATTGCTGGACGCTCGCAATGAAAGTCTCGGCGGCTTGCTTCAGGATCTCTCGCTCGGACGGTTCGCCGTTCCCTATCGCCGCCCGCTGGTACGCCTGAATGCGTCGACCGGCCTCGATTAGATTCGTGAAAGATTGTTCCGCATCGCGCGCTTGCTGCTTAGCAATTTGCGCCTCGCATAGATCGAGCGCACGCCCGAAGCGATCGTGTAGGTCGCGCGCCTCGCTCCTCGGCATTTCATCGAGTGCCTCAAACGCGCTGCGCCATTCGGAAATTTTCGCAGCGCCCTCGAGGAGGGCCGCACCCGACAGCGCGGCGACCCGCTCAGCCTCTTCGCACAAGCCCACGGCCTTCACCTTGGCGGCTTCGAGCCCGGCGGTGTACTCTGCATAAGCGTGCTGGCGCTTTTTATAAACTAAGTCGCACAGCTCGCGAAATTCAGTCCACAACGGCTGATCCTGGTCGCGCGGCGCAGGGCCCGTTTCCTTCCACAGGAGTTGGAGCTGCTTCACGGCGTCAATAGTCTCGCGGCCATCTTCTTCCGCGACTAAATGCCGTGCTCGCTTGATGAGGGATTGCTTATCCGCCACATTGCTCTGATACCACGCGTCCAGCTTTGCCTGCAGCCGGCCCATCGCGCCATTGAAATCATCTTGAACCACCCGCCCCGCTTCGCGGTCCACCGGAGAATATTGGCGCCATTCCCGCGGCGCTTCCCTGATCACTCGCGCCAGAAGCCGCCAGTCGGGGTTGTCCCCATTCTGTGCCGCTTCAAACGCCGTCAGCCGCTCCAATACGCCTTTGCGGTTCTCCAGGTTTTCCTGTCGCAGCTTCGCCTGCGCCTCGAAATATTCGCGGCAAGGCTGATACGCCGCTTGTGAGGCCTGGTGAAACCGGTCCCAATCCGCCGGCGCATCGCTCACGATGCCTTTGCTGATCGTTCGCCATTCCTGTTGCACAGACTTGATGCGCTCGGAAAGCGCTTTTGGTTCTTCGGTCGAACCGATGAGCGACTCCATCTCTTCTATGAGCGCTATGCGCTTGGGCGCAATGGCGTAGTCTTTCCACTGCCTGAGTTCGTTCAATTTGTCGTCGAGCTGCTGCAAATGCCTCGCAAGATGGGGCGGCAGCGCGGCCGCGGCGGGCAACTTCTCGCCTATCGCACGACGCAGACCCGCCGCTTGTTGCGTGTTGCCTTCTCCAAGCGCTCCGCTCGCCTTGCGAATCAGACCCCCAATTTGACGAAAGACCTGATCTTCGGCCGCCTTTGCCTCAGCTATCGCGTTCTCCTCTGCCACGCGGGCAGCAGCCTCCTCTTGACGGCGATGAGCTTCGGCGTCAGCCAGAGCCGCAGCTTCCTCCTGCGCCGCGCGACGTGCGCTGGCGCGCGCGTCTTCGGCCGCTTGCTCCGCCGCTTGCCGAGCCGCTTGCTCTGCTAACTGCCGCACATGTATCGCGATGACGTCCTTGCAACGGTCGATCGCCTGCTGCGCACGCTGTGCAACAGCCGTGTCCGGCTGCGAGGTCAGCGCACGCCACCGCCGGTCGAGGTGGTCAAACGCGGAAGTGTAAAAGGCGTCATAGGTCCGATGGCTGTGCCGCTCGAGCGACACGCAAAGCGCATCGATCTCGCTCGCGATCGCCGCCACCCTGCGCTCCTCCGCGTGCAGGGCGTCGCTTTTCTGCTTGAGAATCTTGTAAACGTTCTTGTCCTTGCCGCGGATCTTATTGAGAAGCTGTTTGAGCTGCGCGGGATCTTCGATCGCCTCCGCCGCCAACTGCCGCAATCGGCTCGACGGACTTTCTACGACGAGCTGCGCAAGCTGTCTCGGATCATCGATCGAGGCAAGCGCCTGCGGCAATCGGCCGGGGCCCTTACACAGCGCCGCCACACAGAATACCGCGGCCCGATTCTCCGTTTGATTGCAGAATTCACCGAAATCGAGCGATCCTTCGTCAATGAGTTCTGCGATTCGCGATTGCGCGGCCCGTTCGAGAGCGGCGGGAATTGCGATTGATGCACCATCAGCAAAGCTAGACAGTCCGGCAATCCGCCGCAGAGCCTCTCCGTCAGGCAGCCGGCGAATAGCCGCGGCACGCAGTCCCGCTTCATCGGCTGCTAATGGCGCACCAAGGATGTGTTCCACGGATCCCGCGCTGAGGGCGGCAATTCGCTCTTCCGGTGTCGGCGGGGATGGGGCTGCCGTACGAAAAAAGCGCGAGAACAGCTTCATCGGGAAATTATACCGGCGCATCACATTCGCGGGAGACTATCGCTCGAAAAGAGTTCCTTGCGCCGAAACCGCGTGTTCCGCCATCAAATATGCTGCGGCGTTCCACGACTGCCCCGGCATTCCTCTCGGTGCCAGCGTTTTTCCGTGCAGCCATTCGGTAAACGCCCAATTTCGAAGTGCGCAGACACGCGCCAATTTTATCAGCTCCGTCTTGCCTGCACGGCGCGGCCTGCCGCGACGAGTGCCGATATCCAGAACCCGCCCACCATCGGCCATATCCCTCCGTTATGGTACTGCCAGACGAAATTCTGCCGATGACGCGCCATGTAGGGCCGCCACAGCGAATTGCTTTGCTTGATCGGGCGCGTGACCACGCGCACCGGGTATGGATCGCTCACATGCGCCTTAGTGAGCGCGTCAAGCGTCCGCGCGCTCGCACGCGCGTCTGCGAGTCCCAGTAGAACGGCCAACACATTGCCAAACACATCCCCCTCCTCGCCGAAGAACGAGAAGTTGACGAAGCTCAGATACAAGTCACGATTGCGCCCGCGCCGTAACACGTAGTCGTTCAGTAGCCGCGCTCGGCGATACTCTGCGATGCGCCGCCGAAAACGGATGGAAGAGTCCGTTGAAATTCGTCGCGCGTCTCTCCCGCGCTTTTCGAGGCGGTAGAGCCGCTTCACGAAATACCACAGCGCGTTCGTATAGAGGACGAATCCCGAGCGCGGCATGATGTCGGCCCAGTCGCTGGCTTCGTTTTGCTGCAGCAAGAAGAAATGTTGATGCTCCTGAGCCAACAGCCATTGGATGGCGAGCTTGATGCGCTTGGCATATTGGCGACGCAACCCACCCGGACAGCGGCGCCTATCCAGCAATGCCAGCGCAATCAGCCACCACAAGGTCGAATCGATGCACCCCAGATACCAGAAATCGGCTTCCTGTCTCTCCAAGTCCACAAACTTCGCAATTTGCCCGTTCGGCGCCTGGTGTTCCGCCAAGGTATGTAAACCCGTTGCGGCGGCCCGCCTCAAGGATTGATCGCCGGACAACGCCATCCCAATCGCGCAAACGGCGGCGTCTCGCCCAAATATTGCCATATAGCCGCGTTTGCTTGCCCTCGAGCTCGCGGAGGCGGCGAGAATACCGCCGGGCGTCTGATTTCGTTTCAATAACTCGATGGACTGTGCATGGCACATGTCGAGAAGTGATTGCTCGTCTGGATGTCTAGGACTCATCGGGCCAGGGATCCGACCATGCAGGATTGCGCTTCAGCCCATCGATCCAGCGCACGATGTTGGATGATCCTTCGAGAGGCATATGCGATTCACGCCAGAAAGTTGCCATCGAGGCCAGCTGGAAATCGGCGATGGTGAGCCTTCCGCACGCCACGTAGGTCCGGCCACCTATACCGAACGTCGCCTTGACCACATGCTCAAAGTAGAACGGCCCCACGGCGGGCGACCAATGGCAATCGCTCCAAGACAGCCAGCGCAGCACCTCGACTTGTTCGGCGGGGGAGTGCGCCGGCCACATATCGGAGCCCGTCTTGATGCAAAGGTACGCCATGATTGCGGAAGCCTCCCATAGCACCACGTCGCCATCGACCAGTGCCGGCACTTTCACGTTGGGATTGAGCCGCGCAAAGTCCGCGGACTTGAGGCCGCCGGCCATCAAGTCAAGCTGCACCAGATCGGCATCGATGCCCAGATGCTTGACCAATGCGAGCACGCGCAGCGGCGCCTGCGCTTTGATCCAGTAGATTTTCATCTTGGTGGCCGTACGAGTCTGCCGCGTCAATCAGTGTGCAAGGTCGCGAATTCCTCCAGTGGAGCGCGATCCGTACGCAGTCGATTGATCGGCGCCGTCTCATCGCGGTAGCCGAGCGCAAGACCGCAGAAAAGCATCAATTCGGAGGACAAGCCGAGAAATTCACCAACCGTGCGGTGCCATGAAGCCCACGACTCCTGCGGACAGGTATGCAATCCGTGCTCCCGTGCCAGCAACATTATATTTTGCATGAACATGCCCACATCGGCCCACTGATCCGCGCCCATCTGGCGATCGATGACAAAGAACATCACCGCGGGAGCGCCGAACAATTCATAGTTGCGAGCGAATTGCGCCAGCCGCCGTTGCTTGTCTTCGCGTGGGACAGAAATTGTTGCATACAAGTCCTCGCCGCACTTGAAGCGGCGTGAACGGTAAGGTTCTTTGAGATTCGGGGGGTACACGTTGTACTCGGTACCCTCGCCCTGCGGCTGCTCACCATGCTTCAAACGTACCAATTCCAAAAACTCGGTTAGCCGCTGGCCCATCAGTACGTGAACCTGCCACGGTTGCAAATTGCCGCCCGACGGAGCGTGTTTGGCCGTCTCGAGCATGGATCTAATTGTCTCCACGGGCACGGGTGTATCGAGGAATGCCCGGCAGCTCATGCGGCTTCGTATCGCTTCAGTTACATTCATGGGCCTATGATGTCCTACCGCGCGCGGGAGTGCGAGAGTGAGCCGAATTCAGGCACGCTCGAACCGAGCGACGGTTTCGACGTGCGAAGTGAATGGCAAGAGATTGAATGCCGTGAGCCCTGTGAGGCGCAGCTTGCCTTGGGACGTCAGGCGGGCGGTGTCTGCAAGAAAGGACTCCAGCCCGCAACTCACGTAAATCAAACGCTCGGGTGGGTACTCGCCGAGATACTCGGTCAGCTCCGGGTCGAGGCCCTTGCGGGGCGGATCGACGATGACCACTTGCGCGCCGAACGCCGCCTTGCGCGCTGCGCCCGCAGGGCCCGGGACGACGGAAATTCGCTCCCGGCTGGCCGAGTCGAGCTGAGCGAGCCCGAGTTCGAGCCCTCGCAGCGAATGGGGGCTGACTTCGTTCAATGTGATACCGCCGGCTTGGGCCAACACCGACAAACCGATGGCGCCGACCCCGGCGTAGAATTCGACGACTCGCGCACCCGGCGGGATTTGGGTGCGCACGTGCTCAATGACGGCCTCCGCGATGTCGAGATTGTTCTGACCGAAGGCGCCCGGCGGATAGTGGACCGCGGCACCGCCGAAACGCTCGACTACGCTGACCGCCCCGCACAGGTTTTGGAAATCTGCGCCGAGAATGGTATTGGAACGATCGCACTGAGCATTGAACCACAGGCTATGCAGGTCGCTACCGAGGCGTTCACGGATCAAATCGAAGCACGCCTCGAGAGGTTCGGCCGTTGCGCTGTTCGCGACCACTACCACCTGCGCGGTTTGCGAGCTGCGCTCCACTACCACTTGAAGGTAGCGAGCAAGACCCAGATGGGCCTTGTCCGAGTAGCTGGTCACTCGAGCTTCAACCAGAGCCCGCCGCACGACCGCGGCCACGCGATTGATCAGAGGGTGCTGAACGCTGCAGGCAGGGATGTGAACGACCCGGTGGGTACCGAGTTCGAATAGTCCCAGCTTGGGCGTGCCAAGCCGGCCTCGGATCGCCAGCCGCGCCCGGAGTCGAAACCCGGATGTGCGCCCGGAAATCTCCGAAACCGGGGGTAAGCCGTGGACACGCGCGAGCTCATCGAGCGCACCGCGCCCGGCGGGGGCGATGCCGGGTTCACCGAACCGCGGGCAGCCCGGGCAAGGGGGGCGATGCGGGCACGACGTAAGGCTGCCCATTGGCGCCTCGCGTGCACGTCTCATAGGGCGCTTGGTTCAACCGCCGCGGTGAGCGCGTCTCGCTGTTTGCTGGCGTACCAGTAATACAGCGCCCCCGCTGCGTTGATAGCGATGACGACGCCGCCCACTTTTGCCGTAAAGGATGAGGTGCTCTTGACGGCTACGATCGGAATTACGGACAAGGTCACGTAGAGAACCGTCATCGCAAGGCCGGAAATGGCGGCGGCCCTCACTCCCAACGGAGCTCTCTCGCCTTTGGCGATGAGCGGAATGGTGAACATCACGACATACGTCAGCGCCCAACAAATGATGCCCGCGTTGAGGGATGTTTGAAACGCCTCTTGGCCGCCCACACCTAGATTAGCAAGGATCGTCAGGCCGATAGTTGTGAGGCCCATGAACACGATGGATCCTACCGGTGTCCTGAAGCGCGGATGAAGGCGGCTGAACCAACCCGGCAGCAGATGATCCCATCCCGCCACCATCGGCAGGCGGATCGCGACGTTGAAGTACAGGCTCGAGAAACCGATGCTCCCGCAGATAACCAAAATACTGAAGAACGGAACCAAGACACCGGCGATCGACGTCCCCTCTACTCCGCGGCTCAGCGCCTGCGTAGCGGGAGACGTCATGTCGATGTCGCCCGGCGAGGAAAAGGTCAAGACACAGGCTGTGCCGATCATGTAGATGGCGGCAATTATCGGGCCCGCCAACCAAATCGCTCGGCGGATCGTTCGGTTTGAATCGGGGTCTTGGCACTCTCCCGAAAAAATAGACGCTCCATCCAACCCACAGAACGCACCGAAACCCATCTTGCCCAGGATGTTCAAGTTGAGCAGCGAGGCGGCTGGAAGCGCGAGCGCCGCGGGTACGCTGACGGCGGGCGGCCCGATACCGACCCAGCGCGGCAGCGCAAAGAGAACCATGCCGACAAAAAGGATGCATAAAACAAGGCCGCCCGCGTTATGGACCCATCTGCCCAGCGCCAGCCCTCGCACCGCCACCAGCATGAGACACCCCATGAGCAGGGCCCCCAAGACCATCGTGAAGACTCTGTTTTCAACAATCCAAGCACCGGTGGGGCCGGCGAGATAGGACAGATTGTTGGATATGATCGAGGCCTCGCCGGTCAAAAGCAGCACGACGGTCGCCCATAAATTCAAGGCCACGAGGAATCCCGCTACAGCGCCCAATCGTAGCTTTGCCCACTGATACAGACCCCCTTCGAGCGGCATCTCACGGTTCAGATGGAGCACCACGACACCCGATGGTATGTAAAATAATAAAACCGCTGGAATCCAATACATGACTTGACCGGGACCCAACTTTCCCGCAGGTCCAAGCCAGCTGAACGCCATGATGTAGAGAATTTGCGATAGTACGAGGTCGCCGAGGCGCAGCTCTTTCTTGAGCTCTCCGCTCTTGAGTTCCACCAAATGTTCGGCGTTCTGGAATTGCCGCTCGCTCTCGCTGTCTGGCATTGACGATTCGGCGGTTGGTTGCACCATGACTTACTATGACACGCCGAAGGATTTCGGGGCGAGTCAACTTCCGTGGCGGACATCGGCTCCGCCACGGATTATGAGAGCAGCGGCGGTGCCCACTGCTTAGAGGCGTGAAAACTCGTCGCGCGTCGGCCTAGTCTGCGTGAGCGCCCGGACAAGCGGCTTGGATCTGGGCGATTTTGGCGTCAAGCGCCTTGTTGTATTCCCCAGTCGTCACCTGGTATTTGGTCTTTTCGGTCCCCGTGACCAATCCTGCGACGAGGCCTATGGGTGCAACCATCGAGATGCCATTACCTATCTTAGATGCAGTGCTAGCCTTTTCTGAGTTCAACACGCGCAGGTCTCCAGGAGCTGTTGCGCAGTTGATAGGCATCGTTTGAGCTGCCGCTGCCTCCTTTTTTTCCTCGACGGCGCAGCCACTCAATACCACCAGGCCGAAGGTGCAAAGACCGATCCCAAGCAAGTTCATTTTAATCATTTTTTGCTCCGTAAAAAATTGAATTCCAAAAGTACAACCTCTCCGAGTAACTCGACGGAGGTTCTGCCGTCTCATCGCTGATTTGCCGCGGTGGGAGTATAGACGCCTTCAAAAACCCGTTCTCGGAATAAAGCTGCGGATTAACGGCTATGCAAGCTCGTTCGCCGCTATCTGGCGAGTCTGGACGCGCCGCACCAGAATCAGCAATTGGACTTTAGATCCATCCACGCAATGCGGCTAGGGACGGATGTTATGTCTCCCCCACCTGTCGCCGGTCCGCTGCCGGGCGGCCCGGTATTGGAAATCACGCCTCGTGGACCACACCGCCTGGTTTCCAATTGCGCTTCCTACCGATCTTGCCTATATTGAATCATGACTGCCAATTTTCCCGTCGCACGCAGCATTTTTCTCGAGGTGCGCCGATTTCGTCTAGTGGCATGCATTGATAACTTCATTTCCTCTCAAGTGACCGAGTGCCCTGCTCCCCATTCTCCTCTCGAAGGCCCCGACATTGCCTTGTCCGGGCGACAAATCTTGCTCAAGCTGCTGACTTAACAATTGCGGTTGGGCCGTATGAGCGGCCAGTCCCCAACGAAGTGCCGACGCTGGTCTGTGCATCGTAAAGCGGGCCGTTGAAACAGAATCCTTCCCCGGAAGGATCGAGCAGGAGCAAGCGTTATGCGTTTGTCGACTCAGGCCGTTCTGGCTTCCTCAAGACGTTATCTCGATCTCATCGGCGGTAAGCCGATGAGCGAGGCCGAAATGCACGCGTTCATTGGCGAAACCGTTGATTCCTACGAGAGGCATGTCAATCGAGGGTTTCTTACCTACCGTAAATCCGTCACGGAAGCGGGGCAATTTGCCGCGCTCGAGTGGGCCGGACATGGTTCGACCGTTACAGACTTGCTGGGGCGCGAATATATCGATTGCCTCGGTGGCTACGGGATCTTCAGTGCCGGCATCAATCATCCGCGCATCATCAAGGCGGTAACCGACCAGATGCGCCGCATGGCCCTCAATAGCCAGGAACTGCTGGAACCTTGGCGTGCGGCCCTGGCTAAGTTGATTGCAGACATCACTCCGGGTGACTTGGCGTGCAGTTTCTTCATCAACAACGGCACTGACGCCGTTGAGGGTGCGATCAAATTGGCCCGCCTGCACACCGGCCGCAATACATTTTTATCCACTCTGGGCGGATTTCACGGCAAGTCCATGGGTTCGCTGTCGCTGATGGGCAAGGCTTTATTCCGTGAGCCGTTTCGCGGTGGCTTACAGGACGTAAGATTCGCACCGTACGGAGATGCCAACGCCTTAGAAGCAGAATTTGCCAAGGCGGAAGCTGTCGGAACTCCGATCGCGGCATTCATAGTTGAACCCATTCAGGGCGAAGCCGGCGCCGTGGTTCCACCGCCGGGCTATTTGGCACGAGCACGGCAACTCTGCGACCACTATGGCGCGTTGCTCATCGCGGATGAAATACAAACCGGGATGGGACGAACCGGCCGGTTATGGGGTGTCGATCACGCCAATGTGACGCCCGACATCATGTGCTTGGGCAAAGCGATTGGCGGCGGCGTGATGCCACTGTCGGCGTTTGTCTCAACGCCAAAGATTTGGGAAGCACTAATCCCGAACCCCGTCATACATTCAACTACGTTTGGCGGCAACCCCATGGCGTGCGCGGCGGGCATTGCAGCAATCACGGCGACGCTCGAGGAAGACCTTCCTGGTCAAGCGGCCGCCAAGGGTGAGCTGATGATCAAGGAACTTGCGGTGCTACGTGCCCGGTACCCCTCTGTACTATCGCAGTGTCGGGGCAAGGGACTGCTCATCGGACTGGAGTTCCCCTCGGATGCCGTCGGCTATGGATGTGCCGCTGCTTTGTTTCGCCGGGGTGTATTGGTCGCGGGGACATACTCGAAGGCACGTACCATTCGCATAGAGCCCGCACTCGACATCCCGACGCCGGTACTCCTGGAGGTGCTGAACCGATTGGAGGATGTATTGAAGGAACTTCAGACCAAGCGGTTCGGACCCGACGAGTTCATCAGACCTGACGTATTCGGCCACGGTCGCCAAATAAACAATGTTGCCAATTTAGCCAACTCGATTGAACTCTGATTCAGAATTTGGTTGGTGCGACACGTATCGGCACCGCGGAAACCGCTCGAGGGCTGTTTCGCTATAGAGGTCTCATGGTTATCGAGAAGTTCGAGCCGATCGGTTTTGTCGAGGCAATGCGTCCGCATGCGGAAGATGACTTCTGGGGTGGCGAGGAAGCGTGTATTACCCTCACGGACAAGTTCACCGCCGAAGCACTTGAGGGCCTGTCTGACTTCTCCCACGTTGAAGTCCTCTACAGCTTCCACGAGGTCGAACAAGCAAGGATTGTTACGGGCGCCCGTCACCCGAGGAACAATCAGGACTGGCCGTGCGTCGGCATCTTTGCCCAACGAGGCAAGAATCGGCCCAATCGTATTGGGAGCACGATCTGCAGAGTGATCCGCGTTGACGCTACGAAACTCATAGTCTCGGAGCTCGACGCGATCGACGGAACGCCTGTGCTCGACATCAAGCCGGTGATGGTGGAGTTCTTGCCGCGCCAACCTGTTCGCCAACCGGGCTGGTCGCATGAACTGATGCGCGACTACTGGGCGATGAAGGTCTAACGGCGACAGTTGCGCTCAATGACTTGGCGTATTGCGCGACAAGAATTTCGCGAGCGCGTCGAGATCGGCATCGCTGATCTCGGTCTTGCGAAATTGCGGCATCACCGAGACCCCATGCCGAACTAGATATTTCACTGTTTCAGGCTGCAAATCTTTCCATTCGAGCAGCACGCCGGGTTTGACACCCTTGTATTTCACGGTCAGGGCGTTGGTGCCCGGATGGATAATTCCGGGATCGTGGCAGGGGGCACACCATTTCGTGTACACGGCGCGCCCGCCCGCATACGGGTCGGATGGCTCCGTGGCCACCGCGGTCCCGGCCAGCATTATCCCTGCCAATGCCAGCCCGCCTAACGAGGATCGGTTCATGATCGTTGTTCCCGCAGATGCTTGGGCCATATCGCGTACCGACCCGGCGACATGATTCCGTTTGGATCAATGGCATCCTTGAGCATTTCATTGAAACGCTGCAGGGCATGGTCGTTGAACGAATACACGTCCATCACGGATTTTTGGAACACGGGCGCGGTACGATACTCGCCCCAACCGTGCTGGCCGCCGATTGCGATCAATTTTTTGAATCCCTCGCGGTAGCGCTTGTTGGTGGCCGGATCCTCGGTCACGGGCGTCGCCAATATAAAGATGAAGGAGCGTTCCCAGAAACAAGCGGGCATGGAAAATGAGCGGAACAACGGCATGTCCAATTCGCGCGCGGCTTCGCTGAACACGCGGTTCACCTCGATGATGGCCTCGCCGGTGCGCGGAACAATCGGCGAGAACCACATGTGGCCCTTCGATGGGGTCGGGTTCCAAGGCGTGCGCGCGCCGATTGAGAATGCCCGCAGAGAAGGCACTCCCAATTCCGGTTCGTGATACGCATCCGCCTTGGCAGGATCGATCGGCAATTTGACCCGATCGACCACGCGAAATTTCGCGCCCTCGAATTTTGAAAAATGCCGCTGTGCCGCCAGCCATTGCGCCTCGATCACTTCCGCAGGGCCGTGGAAGCTCAGCCACAGCTCCCAGTAAGGTATGCCGGATTTCATCCCGTAGGCTTCGAGCTCGGGCGAGTATCCGAGCTTGGCGGAGGCGAGAAGTCTGCGGTGTTCATCGGTCATGCTGGGCGGGCCGGCTTCGTTCCACAACTGCACCTGCCCAATGGGCGGGTAGCCGTTGAGCGGCGATGCAATATCCGGAAATCCCGAGGTGATTCGTGCATTTTCCAGGTAGTTGAGTGTCTCGACCATGGGTGCGAGATCGCTGTACCGAGACAAGGAAACGGTACCGCGCAGATACGCTTCCGGTTCCGGCATGAGCCAGAAGCCCATCTTTGTCACGATGCCAAAATTCGACTGCGAGAAAATGCCGTCAATCCACGGCCCGCATCCGGACTTGTATTGCTGCCAGGTCTTGGCGTTGGGAATTGCCCCCATACCGGTCCGCAACAGTTCGCCGCTTGGAAGCACAATTTCCATACCGCAGTGCGAATCAAAATGGTTGCGATAATTCGCGGCTGTATAGCCGCCGCCGCGATCCATCGCATTGCCGATGACGCTGCCCCAACCCGGATCAGGACAATCGATCCACACTTTGAGCTTGCGCTCCTGGATGTGGCGGTAAAGATCAAAGTAACTGACGCCGGGCTCGACCAGAGCAAAGGCATTGGCCTCATTGACCTCGATGACGCGATTCATGCGCTTCAGATCGACCACGACGCTGCCGGAATATGCAGGCGCGGAGCCGCCATAGCCTAAATTCTTGCCGGTGGAGATGGGATACAGAGGCACCTTATAGCGATTGGCTATTCGCACGATCTGTTGGACTTGCTCCGTAGAGGAGGGAGCCACTGCGGCCGAAGCCACCAATTCCTCCGGTTCATGGAGAAAAGGCGAGAACGCATCCCGGTACAGATCCACGTCCTCGTCGCTGATGAATACCCAGTCCTTGCCCACCGCCTGTTCAAATTCGGCGATTGCGCTCGCGAAATCGGCTGGACTGACACCTGGCGGTAATTTCATAGAACCCCCTCCCCTCGATCCCGTACCAATCCGGCCGCTCAAGCAATCACAAAGGACACGAGCTTTTCATCCGTCATCGCCCGAAGGTCATCGCCCATCGATCCAATAAGGCGAGTCATCTGGGGCGTACCATCAGCCCCCGGGCAAGTTGCCATAGCGGCCGGCATCTTTCTCGGCCAATCCGTCGCAATCAGCGCCGATCTCATTAGGGGAATCATCGACTCCGGGGCGATCAATCGATGCGCGAGATCATGTCCCTCGGCGATCCCGTGCTCCGCACGCATCACCACCCGCATCCAATAATCCTTGGCGAGTTGTTCCAGGCAAAACAAGGTTCGAGTCGTTGTCATCCCCGCAATTGCGCCGCCTCCGGCCGACCACTGGAACTGCAATTCGGAAGCCCACAGCGCCGTAATGTCTCCGCCGATGGCGACGATCCCCGCGGTCGAACTCGCGTACTCCGCTGCGTCCCCAAAAGCTTGCGCGGCCGGATATCGACGGTCGTAGATAAATTTATAGAGCCGGACACTCGGCATCGATGCGGGCGGCACCACGCGAACCGGTTGACTGCAAGCGGGCAGGCAGGCTAAACCGGCAGCTGCGCCTGCGGCCGCGCCTGAAATCGCTGCGGCAACACCTGTTAAGCAAAATTTTCGGCGGTTCATGACCCTCCCGCGACGCAATCTGCTGATTCACTCGTAAGCTACTGACCGTGCCGGCAGCCTGCTCGACCATAAGCGAATACCACCACGATTTTCTCAAAGTGGCGGTCAGGGCTCCCGGCCGTACACCACCTTGCCGCCCAGCATGGTGAAGACCACTGTCGCCTTTTGGAGCTCCTCCGCCGGTATGGTGAGGATGTCGCGATCGATCAAAGCGAGGTCGGCGCGCTTACCGGGCGCAATCGAACCGATCTCTTGTAGTTGATTGAGAACGTGAGCCGAGCCGCGCGTGTAGGCATACAACATGGCCTCCCGGGGCATGCGCTGCGAGGCGTCCAAAACGCCCTGCGGACCCGAGCGGGTTTCGGCCTGATAAATCGCGAGAAACGGGTTCGCGCTGCTCACCGACCAGTCGCTCGCTCCGGCAATCTCGGCCCCGCTGTCGAGCAAGGATCGCGCGGGGTACATCCAGCGATAGATGTCGGGATCGATGAAGGGTTTCACGACCTCGTTCGTACTGGGGTCGGCCACCGCCCAGAGCAATTGCAGCGCGGCGATTACATGAAGTCTTGCAAATCGCGGGATGTCCTCGGGGTCGACAAATTGCGCGTGTGTCAGCGTGAACGGCAGGGTGCTGTGCGGATTAGCTTTGCGCGCCGCCTCGAACGCATCGAGCGAGGCCTTCACCGCGAGATCGCCGATCGCATGGACATGAACCATCAGTCCGCGTTTGTCCGCTTCGATGACGAGCGCATTCATCTTCGACGGGGTGAACAGCAGGGGCGTGGAGCGTCCGTTGTTGAGGTAGGGTTTGGTTAGAGCGGCGGTTTGCGACGGGATCTCTACGACACCGTCCGCAAAAACCTTGAGGCCGGGAATGGTCAAATTCGGAACATCCTTGTAGCGTGCGCGCAAAGCCTCCACTACGTCGATCTGCGAACTGCCAAGATCAGGTTTGACGACCGGGTACGCCGCCACGTGAGCCGTCAGTTCCCCGCGCCGCGCGAGTTCCCGGTAGATCGGCAGATACCCGGGATCATCGACGCTCGCTGGAATTGTGCCGCCGACCACGCCGCTCGCTGCGGCATCGAGCCAGCCGGTGATGCCGAGCGAGTTCATGTAATGGACCGCAGCGCGGCCGGCGGCAAGCAGTGTGTCCGCCGAGGGCGGCGGCAAGCTTCGATCGAGCTTGTTTTTGCCGGCGTCGACCACGAAGCCGTTCGGATTGAACTCGGCGTCAAAGCCATAGTCGTGCTGAGCGTCGGCAGAAAGGCTGCGCAGGAATTCCGGCGTAAGTCCCGCGCGGCTCCGTGCGACACGATTGGCCCACGCCGTGTGCCCATCCGATCCCACGAGGTAGATCGGTTGTTGCGCGAAGGTGCCATGGCTCAGCGCGGCATCGATTTCCGCGGCGTGCGACCAATAGCCGATATCGATGCCGGTTATCGTAAGGACATCACCGACGCGGCTCGTGTTCTTCTGCATTTCATCGGCGACAAATTGCACGAGCGCCGGAACTGAATCGCCGGTGTCGGGATAGTTCGCCAGTATTAGTGTCATGCCGCCATAGATCGGGTGTGCGTGCGCGTCGATCATTCCCGGCATCAGAAACTTTCCCTTCATATCGATTTTTCGCGCCGACGGCCCGGCGATTCGCTCGACGGAGCCGCGCTCTCCGACCGCGATGATGCGCTCGCCGCGGATCGCTACCGCATCCGCGTAGGGGTGTGCGTATTCAGCGGTGAACACGTGGCCACCGTAGAAAACGGTTGCGGCTTGCGGCTCGGAGCCGGCAAAGGCGTTCATGGCCGCCAAAGTCATTGTGGACACCAACGCGAGATACGCGCCGCTCACGCGCGAAACATTGACACCGTACATTGCTTCCCCTTGATGACCCATCCCTGGCTCAATTAATTATTGCCCGACCCAAAAGCAGCTGCATCACTTTCTAACAGGCGCGCGATCATACCGCAATGCGAGTTCAAGCCCCCCGGGGTTTTCAAACGTTAACTTGAAGTGACGGCAATTATGAGCGACATAAACTTCGCGAATAAACTGTCGACGTTCTCGGAATACTGGCAACCGAGCGTCGTCGCAAGCTTCAATGGTCACGACGTCATGGTGGTAAAGGTCCAAGACGAATTCGGCGACGCTATCAAACTCGCGGAATCACCCAGAGCTGCCGCGACCGTGCCTGCACTTTGCCGGTAGCGTCGAAGATCGCAGATCCGGCATGGAGCTTGCGGCCATCCTGCGCGATGGGCCAGCCGATCACTGTGTATCGCCGGCCTAGCTTAAGCGGCTGATCGATCACGGCGGTCATTCGCGCGGTGACGATGGCCGTCCCGGCTGCCAGGCGCTGGATCCAAGCGATCCCGGCTGAGCAATCCAAGGCAGCCCAAGTCCCCTCAATGGCCATCTGGTCGGCCGTCACCCCGGACGGCGGCGTCCAGGTAGTCGCGACGATCCCATGGTGTCCCACCGGCCCCGGCATGATGCGCAGCCCATCGCTGCGCGCGAAACCACACCCGAAACAATGGGCGTAAGGCCAATTCGCTCCGCGTTGCGCACTTATCTCTCGGGCCAGCATGCCGGCGGCTTCGGCCTCATCAGGGTCCGGCGCCGCCGGTACCTCCAATTCCAACGGAGCGGCGGTGGCTTGCGCTATGAGAGTGCCGTCGTAGTCCAGCGTAGTGGTGCCGTCGTCCCGCCGGCGGACGAACATCGGTACGCCCAGCGGTGCCGGTGCGCGTAGCGCGACCGAAACAGATTCGGTTCCGAGCTGGCGCGCCAAGCTACCGGCCACCCAGCCGCCGTTGCCAATGGTACTCGTCGGGCCGTTGTAGCGGGGATCGATGATGATTGTAGCGATGGGGTTGGGCGGTGTGTCGCGGAACATGCAGTTGATTGCACTCCTGAAACGCAAATTCAGTCAACACGTAATTTGCAGCTGGATACTGAAACCGTTCTAGCTCGCTCCGGGTATTAGTAATAGATGAACAACCTCCCGACAATTCCTCGCCTGAAAATCAACTTGAAGCTGTGTCTAGGCGTTTTGGTACTCGCTCCGGCCGTGGCAAGCGCCGGCGTCGTCGGCCCCGGCATGTACCGTAACGATGAAGGACAGATTTTCTACGTTGGAGTTGAAGTTGAAGAGGCGGCTCCGGCGATCAACGAGTATTTCGACCCCCGAACGCGACATACCGGCGATCTGCGTCCAGATGAACACTTGTTGCTGCAAAAAGGCATCGACGAAGAACCAAAAATCATTGATGCGCCAAGCGGCCGACTTGCGGTCTCCCTGTATTACGTCGGCTCGATCAAGCGCCCGACAATAATCCTGCTCCACGGCAACGATCCCGAAACTCGCGAAATGGGCTTCATCATTCCTTATTTCGTGCTCAACGGAGTAAATGTCATTAGCTACGACCAGCGCGGCACCGGCCAATCTTCGGGTCATTGGCAGCAAAACGGACCGACGGAGCGCGCCTCCGACGTGGCGGCGATCTACGATGCATTCGTGACCGATCCTCACGTGGACAGAAAAAGCCTCGGCGTATGGGGCTTTAGCAATGGAGGCTGGACGGCGCCAATTGTCGCCACGATTCGTCCGGTCGCATTCATGATTCTTAAAAGCGGACCGGCCGAAAGCATCGAAGCCAACGTCTACTACTCGGTGGAGCAGCATATGCGCCACAAGCACTACGATGCAGTGGCCATATCTTCGGCAATCGACACGTGGCGCTCGCTCATCGGCGCGCTCTCCGGCACCGTGTCGTGGGATGCCGCGCGAACGATGTATGCCGCAGCCAGCACAGAACCCTGGTTTGCCGATTCTTATATTCCCTTCTTCATTCCACCAGATACCGGCGTGCCACCCCCGGCACCCATGGCGGAGGGTATGCGTCGCGAGCTACTCTACGACCCGGCAGCGACGCTGCAGACGGTTCGTACGCCGACGCTGGCCCTGTTTGGAGCATTGGATCGAAATGTCGACGTGGCCCATTCGCCCGTGTTATTCGAGTCAGCCTTCGCTCGCGCCGGAATGCACGATTTCACCATCCACATTTTCAAAGATGCCGGTCACACGTTGAAGGTATCGGCAACGGGTTTTAACGACGATCCAAGCACGCCGGAACGGCTGACCGCCGGATATCCAGAGGTCATGATTCGGTGGTTGCGCCAGCGTAACTTTTTATCGAATTGAGTGCCCGGACACGTCGGATCAAGCCATTTCCCAATAAAACAAATCCCCGCGGCGCGAGTCGAGCCGCAGCCTTTTCCCCTTCTCCTGAAGCACTCCACGCACCTGCACGAAATCACTCCAACTCGTAAGGCCGGACACTACCCCACATGTCTCGATGCTGCGCAGGTAAGCCCATCGACTCCCTCGCTCATTGTCCACATCGATGGCTGGCCCAGTCTGGTAGCCGAGCCATGCACGGCTCGCCGAAAGAGCGCTATCAAACACCCGCAGCCCGAGCGGCGCGGATGCGGCCGCCGGCACACGCTGAGTGCCGATCGCGCCGGTGCCGATCGCCGCAGTGCCAACGACGAGCGCGCTTTTTAGCAGTGTGCGGCGCGTGAGTTTCATTCGCCGGCCTTGGCCAAATAGCGGGCGATGGCTTCGAGCTCGGCATCTGTGACCTCGACGCGGCTCAAGGGCGGCATGGCGAGCTTACCTTTTCGGACCACAATTTTGACGTAGGCGACCGTGAGATCTGTGCGATTGGCGAGCAGTCCGCTTTCCGGCGGCAGTCCCGCAGCCATCCGCTGCTTCGTGAGCAAATTGGTTCCCATGCCGCCGGCGAGATGGCAAGCGCCGCAGCGGTTCGAAAACAACACTGCGCCGTCCTTGGTCCCTGTCAACCGATCGCCCGCCGGCAGCATTGCGCGCATTTGATACGGCGGGATGGGCGGAGGTCCGCCTGCAGCGGGTTTCGTGTCCGGTGAATCCGCGTTGGCGCACCAGGCAGCCGCGATAAGGCACGCGAACAAAACCCCGCGTTTCACGCCGCGCCTCCCTTATCCCTGCTGTCGCGGTATGCCGCAGGCCATACGCCTTGCTTGCCCGGGGCGAGAATGCCGTTCGGATCGAGCGCGTCCTTCACTTTTTCATTGAGTCTGCGTTGAGCATGGTCGTTGTAATTGAACGTCGCATTGACCCGGTCCATCCATCCGAGGTGGGTACGGTACTCGCCATAGCCCGCCTTGGCGGTTTCGCTGATCAGCGCATTGAAGAGCTTGCGGATATTTACTACCTGTTCGGCGTTGTCGCGGTCGTACATGAGCATGTTGATGTTGGTCGCGAAGCGGCCGCTCACAGTGAAGCTCGCATAGAAGTCGACGTCGTGATCGGCAATGATCTTGCGGCTGCGGTGCAGCTGACCGAGCACGTGCTTCGAATTGACGGGCACCACCGGCGAGAAACCCATGTGCGCGCCGCGGCCGCCCACCCAGTCGCCCATTTGCAAAGCGACGGCTGATGGGACACCCATCGTCAATTCGTATTGGCTGACGGGATCGCCGCTCTTCCAGTACTCCTCGTGAGGCGGCGCCGCGAGATGCTTCTGAAACGCCCTCTTCAACACATCCGCTTTGGCGCGGTTGACCGCTTCGTCGCCGTACAGCCGGATTTGGACTTGCCAGTATCCAAGGTTGTATTGCTTGAGGAGTTCTTGAACCCGGCTCTCGGGGATGGCGCCGGGCTTGTCCCAGAAATCCTTGCGCTGACCCTTGAGAACGATCTTGCCGAGCCAGGACGGTATGAAAACGTTCTGCTCGATGACACCGGCGATTTTGAGCGGCGCGATCGTGTCGATCACCCAGCCGATATCCTCTTCCTTTGGGATGTCCCAGGTCAGCATCACGGATGCTTCGGGAGCCGGCTGCAGCCATAGTCCCGCCTTCGTCACGACGCCGAGATTCGACTGGGTGAACATCTGAGTCCAGTCGGGACCGAAACTCAACGGGAATACGTGCCAGCTGTGATTGTCATTCATCGCTCCCATGCCGGTGCGCATGAGTTCGCCGTCCGGCAGCACCACTTCGAGGCCGCACAAATTTCGGGCATGCAGCCCGTAGGGCGTATAACCGATGCCATGATCGAGGGCATTGCCGATCACCGATCCCCAGGCATTGCCGGGGACCGACATCCACAGCGGCGCTTTTTCCCGCTGAATATGCTCGTACAAGTCGAAGAAGCCGACCCCGGGCTCGATTACGCAATAGCCGAGCCCCACGTCGAGTTCGAGTATCCGGTTCATCCGGCCCAAGTCCAGAACGATGGTGCCCGGCATGCGCGGAGCGTTGGCGCCGTAGCCTAAGTTCTTCCCGCGCGAAGTCGGCCAAAGAGGCGTCTTGAATTCGTTGGCCAAACGAACGATCGCTTGGACTTCCTCGGCGCTCGCGGGCGCAATTGCCGCTGAAGGCGGCCACTCGCTCTCGGAGCCGGGCGCATAGATGTCGCAATAAGCGTCTCGATCCTCGTCGGTGGAGAGGACCCAACCCTTGCCGACCACTCGCTCGAAAGATTCGAGGGCCCGTTGAAACGACGCTGCGGAGACTCGCGGAGGAAGCGTGAGCTTCACAACATTCCCATCCGATGCATATCCGCAAACCCCTTGTCCGATTCGATCAATCCGCTTAACGGAAAGTCCAGCCGTCGCATGTGCCGATTTTTCGTGAGTAGAACAAACAAAGTCGGCGATTGCAACACCCAAACAATTGTTAGGGTTATTCGAACGGCAAATGTTCGCCTTTCGATTGTTTTTTGAGCCACAATTCAAAGCTTCGGTCCACTGAAGCTTGTATCAATATGGCCAAACGTCAACGCCAGCATCGTCAAGACCACGAGATACAGTTGCTGATAGCAATGCTGCGGTTTGCCTCGCTGATCAGTCGCCCGATGCGCGACGGGGTTGCCGATCCCGCGGGCTTCAGCGCGAACGAGCTGCGTCTGCTGATTGCTCTCTCTGGTGAGGGCGAATCAGCCGGTCACGACCTGGCTGAACTGATGGGTATGCATGCCATGAACGTGAGCCGGGCACTTTCCTCTTTGCACTCGATGGGTCTCGTGGAGCCCGTGAACAACCATGGAGAACAGGCGCCGCAAGCCCTACCGCGTCAGCGCCCGCGGCGCGTCGGCGCATATCGCGCTGGAGCCTCATATCGCAGAAATCGCGCGCTTCCTGTTCGGTGTTCTGACCGTCCCGGAGCGCCGGCCGCTCGGAAAGATTATTGCCAAACTCGATCGTCAGATCTTGACGTGGCAACCGGCCGAGCGGCACCCGCACGTCGCGCGCGCCTGAGGGCACCGTCGGACACCGCGTCCTGAGCCCGCGTCAACCGCGACCCGCCAGCACCGCGCCAAAACGCGGATGTGCGAAATGCATCGGCACATCTTGCCGATGAGGCCAGGTCCTTCGAACGTCGGCGTCGGGCAGAATCGCGTCCGGGCCCAGGGGATTTTGCGGAAATGGGATCGTGGCGGGCTGCAGATGCGCGATCGTCTTGGACCACCCTGTTTCATAGTCGGCCTGCCATTGCATCATGTAGTCGAGTCGCTGGATTTTCCAAATCGCCGGCCTCACGAACATAGTCGTTTTCGTAGATGCCGGCCTCATAAAACTGCCCCGGCAGGCCCTCAGGTTTGTACGGTCGGCTCTCATGGCTTCCGCCCATCAACAGCGCCCTAAAGCGTCCTTTCGCGGTCTTGCGATCCGGCGCCACCGTGATGATGTCCTGCATTTGAAAATGATCGAGCAGGAAGCCGTCCACCGGACCATTCACGCCCTGCGTGAAGAAGTCCTGGAACCAGGTACCGTAGAGTCTGCGAACTCCCGCATGCCCGCGGTATTCGCCGGAGAGAAACACGACGGCACCGTCCGGCGCGAACAACTGAACCACATCTTCCGCGCGGTTGAAGTCGATGTAATATCCGTACGCCCAATGCAGCCGGCGAATCGCATTGGCATCCTCGAGTTCACCGACCCGATGTTCCAACGCGGCGAGCCGGGCTTCTAGATCCGCCATGCCCGTTTATCCTTCTGTTGTCGTTTGCAACTTACTCTAACAAATGTTAGGAAAGGAAGCGAGGGGGAAGCTCGATGGAATGGAAAGGTAGAACTGCACTCATCACCGGCGGTGTATCGGGCATCGGCTTCGGCATTGCCCGGGCGTTCAGCGCCGCCGGCATCGAATTGATCCTCACCTACCGGGACGAATCCCAGCGCAATCGCGCAGCTCAGTGGTTCGCCGACAATGGACGCCGCGCTCCGCGTTTCGAGCGCTTGGATGTGACCGACCGCGCCCGCTGGGCTGAGCTCGCCGCACAGACGGGCCCCGTACACATCTTGATCAACAACGCGGGGGTCAGCGTCTTCGGACCGACGGATGAAGCCCGCTACGCTGATTACGATTGGATCATGGGTGTGAATTTCGGAGGGGTCGTCAATGGGCTCGTCACGTTCATTCCTTTGATTAAGGAACAGGGACAAGGAGGCCACATCGTAAATGTCGCGTCGATGGCCGCCTACCTTTCGGGCCCCCAGGCCGGCATCTATACGGCCAGCAAATTCGCCGTGCGCGGTCTTACAGAAAGCCTAAGATTTAACCTTGCGCCTCACGGGATCGGCGTATCGCTCATGTGCCCTGGTTTGACGCGGACCTCCGCCTGGGATTGTGCGCTCAAGCGGCCGGCGGAATTTTCCGAATCAGGCTTCGCCGCACCCGATCGGGCCGAACTCGAGAAATTTGGCACCGCTTTCGATGCGGGGATGGATCCGTTGGAGGTCGGCGAAAAGACGCTCGCCGGGATGAAGGCGAATCGCGCCCTGATTTTCACGCACCCTGAGTTCGCCGAGGATTTCCGCGATATCTACGACGAATCGCTAGCGGCGCTGCCACGGGAACCGGCGCCCGCGGGCCGGCTGCACATCGAGAAGTTGCGCCGCGAGGCCAACCGCGCCGCCGCCGCCGGCAAGGTCATCGGTCTTAAGGATTTGACGTGATCGAAGGAGCACATCCCATGATGCCCGAGGGTATCGCCATCAAGCATCCGGAGAGGCTTTGGATCGGCGGCGACTGGTGCGTCGCACACTCGGGCCGAATGATCGATCTCATTTCGCCCGATACGGAACTGGTCGTCGGCGCAGTCGCCGAAGCCGACGCCGAGGACATGGACGCCGCGGCGGCGGCGGCGCGCACGGCCTTCGATACCGGTCCCTGGGGCCGCATGCGCCCGTCCGAACGCGTCGCCGTGCTCGAGGTAATGTCTCGTCAGTTGCATTCGCGGGAATCGGAACTCGCGCGTGCGTGGACGCTGCAGATGGGCGGCCTCGTAACTTTTGCAGGACCGATGACCGCGGGCTCGACGATGGGGTTCGACCAGATCGTCGCCCTCGCAAAGCAATTCGCATTTGTCGAGACCCGGCCCTCGATGGCCGTGAAGAGCGCCGTGGTCGCCCAGGAGCCGGTGGGTGTTGTAGCCGCGATCGCCCCGTGGAATGCCCCCTACGGCATCATGCTGAATAAAGTCGCGTATGCGCTCGCCGCCGGCTGCACCGTCATCATGAAGCCGTCGCCCGAAACGCCGCTGGAAGCGTACATCATCGCGGAAGCTGCGCAGGCCGCGGGAGTTCCCCCCGGGGCCGTCAATCTCGTGTGCGGTCAGCGCGAGGCGAGCGAACATTTGGTGCGCAATCCCGCCGTCGACAAGGTAAGTTTTACCGGCTCAACGGCCGCGGGCAAACGCATCGCGAGCATCTGCGGCGAACGTATCGCGCGCTGCACACTCGAACTCGGCGGCAAATCCGCCGTGATCGTCCGTGACGATTTTCCGATCGATGCCGCTGCAAAATTGCTCACCGGCACGATCGCGCTGATGAGCGGCCAGGTTTGCGCGATGTTGAGCCGTGCACTCATCTCGCGGCGGCGCCATGATCAGCTGGCCGACGCGATCGCGGACGAGATGAGGAAAATCACGATCGGACATTCCGATGATCCTCGCTCGCAGCTCGGCCCGCTCGCCATGAAACGTCAGCTGGAACGCGTCGAAATGTATGTCGAAGACGGCAAGCGCACCGCCGATCTCGTGACTGGCGGGGGGCGCCCGCAGCATCTCGAGCGCGGCTTTTTTATCGAGCCGACGCTTTTCGCGCACGTCAAGAACGACAGTCGAATCGCGCAGGAAGAGATCTTCGGTCCGGTCTTGAGCTTGATCCCCATCGAGGATGACGAAGACGCCATCAGCGTCGCGAACGACTCGAACTACGGGCTGAACGGTTCGGTGTTGACCCACGATGCCGATGCGGCCTACCGCATCGCAAGACGCATCCGCAGCGGGGCGATCGGTCAAAACGGTCTGCGAATGGATTTTGGGCTGCCCTACGGCGGCTTCAAGCAGTCCGGGCTCGGGCGGGAGGGCGGCGTCGAGGGATTGCACGCCTATCTCGAGACCAAGACCATTTTGCTGGATGCCGCACCGACCGTCTTGTGAGAAAGAGGCGCTACAACTCGACGCAACCACCATCGACGAACAAATCAATGCCCGTGATGAAGCTCGCTTCGTCCGAGGCCAGGAATAAGACGGCTCGCGCGACTTCCGACGCCTCGCCCATCCGCTTCATCGGCACGGCATTGACCATCATGGTGCGCAGGCGTTCGACTTCCTCCGCGCTGGCGCCGCGCTTGAAGATCTCCGTATCCGTGGGACCCGGAGAGACCAGGTTGACGCGGATTCGCCGCGGCAGCAATTCAACGGCCAGAATACGGGCGACGGCTCGAAGCCCCGCCTTGGCCGCGGCGTAGGCGACGTTGCCGGGCAGCGCGAGAACCGAGCCGATCGAGCCCGTCATCACGATGCTCCCGCCGTCGCATAGATGCGGGAGGGCAGCTTGTACGGCAAAAAACGCGCCGCGTACATTGACGTCGTGAATACCGTCCCAAAACGCCTCGGTGACGTCGGGGATCGCGGCGAAGCCACCGACACCGGCGTTGACGAACAACACGTCGATGCCGCCGAACTCCTTTGAGATCCATGCCATCGCCGCTCGACTATCGGCCACCGAGCCCATGTCGGAGCGAACCGCAAGTATTCCCGTGTCGGCGGCGACGGCGGCGAGCGCAGATTCAGACCGGCCAGTGACCGCCACTCGAGCGCCCTCGCCCTTGAATGCGCTCGCCGCGGCAAGGCCGATGCCGCTCGTCCCCCCGAGCACGACAATTCGCTTTCCCGCAAAACGCACGGTCAAAACATTCCGTTCGGATTGACAGGCTTCGCCGGAACTTCTTGAATCACGTCCCAATGTTCGACGATCTGGCCATTCTCGCAGCGAAAGATATCGATCGCGGCGAGGCCTAAGTCGCCCGGCCAGCGCTCGACGTGCACGTGGACGATGACATGATCGCCATCGACAAAGGCGCGATGGATGGTCTGACGCGCATTGGGGCTTTCCTGACGAACCCGAGTGAGAAATTTCTTCAACGCGTCCAATCCGGGCTCTGCCAGAGAACTATGTTGAATGTATCGCGGCGACAAGTAATCTGCCACCTTGTCGGGATTCATCGCAATCAATACCTCACGGTACATGGCGAGCACGGTGTCGAGAGTGGCTTCTTCCTGCGGCGTCCGGGTCATGTCCGGGCACTCCATCTATTCTAACATTTGTTATCTTGTTATCATTGGGCCCGGCGGTCAATAGGGGATCAACCGCGGAGAAAACCATGGATCGCGCTGGACTTTACCAGGTGTTGGACATCTATCTCGAGGCGCTGGGGCGGCGCGATGCGCACGCCGTGCGCTGGGCCGCCTCGCATCGTACGTCGGAAAACAACGTGATGCTCGAGACAGGCGACGGCCTGTGGGGAACGATCGAGGGTATCGGCCCCTACCGCCTGCTCTTTGCCGATCCCGCCACCGGCCACGTCGGCTATTTCGGAACGGTGCACGAACACATCGAAGAATCAGCATTCACACTGCGGCTGAAGGTCGACTCGGGCGGACGCATCGAGGAGGCAGAATCCATCGTGGTGCGCCAATCGGATTCGGGAATCAAGTTCGAAAACCAGCGCTACTGGGATAAGCCCATTCTGAATTCGAACGCGGCGAAGCCGGGTTCGCGCAGCGATATGATCCGGCTGTCGAACGGCTACTTCGACACCCTGCAACTCAATGACGGAACGCTCCACACGCGCTTTCACACCGATTGCAACCGGGTCGAGAACGGCGTGCAAACAACGCACAATCCGGAATTCGCGAAGATCGTGCCGGTGTCGGCGCTCGGTTGCGAAGAGCAGTTCAAGATGGGCAATTACCGCTACGACGACCGGCTGCGTGGCCGCCGCTTTCCGATGGTGGACGAGGAACGCGGCCTCGTGCTCGCGTATGGATTCATCGATCACTCCGGCCGATTGGCCGAGTATCAGCTGACGGACGGGCGCACGGTGCGTTCGCCGGTCAGGCGGCCGCATAGTTTCTATCTTGCGGAGTTATTCAAAATCGATGACGCAATGATCCGCCAAATCGAAGCGAACTTCATCACGGTTCCCTACAACATGCCGAGTCCGTGGGATTCGCGGTGAAGAACCCTCTGCTGCTTTTGATGGGTCTCTTGCCGCTGTTGGCCGCCTGCGGGCGCGCACCCTTAGGGACCGCTCTCGCGGCCGACAATTGGTCGACGCCAGGCGGGGATGCCGGCAAGTCGCACCACTCGGCTCTTACCGATCTCACGCCGGCCAACATCGCGGGCCTCGGGCTCGCATGGGCCGCGGATTTGGGCACCCGCCGCGTTCTCGAAGCAACGCCCGTGGTCATCGACGGGATTTTGTATACGAGCGGCGTCGCCGGACGCGCCTACGCGTTCGACGCGGCGACCGGCAAGGAGATCTGGCGTTTCGAACCGGCGGTGGACATGCAGGTCAACCGCTTTGCCTGCTGCGATATGGCGAACAGGGGTGTCGCCGTCGCCCACGGGAAGGTGTACGTCTCGTCGCTCGACGGTTGGATGTATGCACTCGATGCCAAGAGCGGCAAGGTTGCCTGGAAAACCGACGCCGTCGTCGACCGGAACCGCGGCTATACGTCGACCGGCGCGCCCGAAGTTGCGGGCGATGTGGTGGTCATCGGCAACGGCGGCTCCGAATACGACGTTCGCGGCTACGTGAGCGCCTTCGATGTCGACACCGGCCGGCTCAAATGGCGGTTCTGGGTGGTCCCGCGCGATCCGAAACTAGGGGCCCAGGATCAAGCCGATCTCAACGACGCCGTCAAAACGTGGGACCCCAACAGCCGGTGGGACATCGGCGGCGGCGGCGCCTCCTTCGATGCGATCAACTATGACAGCGAAACCGGGCTCGTGCTGGTGGGCACGGGCAACGGGGGGCCGTACGACACCAACAAGCGCTCGCCGAGCGGCGGCGATCAGCTGTATTTGTCGTCAATCGTGGCCCTCGAGCCCAAGACCGGCCGCCTGAAGTGGTACTACCAAGAGACCCCGCACGAGAGTTGGGACTTCACCGCGAGCCAGCCGATGATCCTGACACACATGCAGATTGACGGAAGCGACCGTCCTGTGATCGTTCACGCGCCCAAGAACGGTTTTCTCTACATCTTCGATCGCCGGGATGGAAAGCTATTACGCGCCAATCCCATCGTGCGAACCAATTGGGCAACGTCGGTCGACCTCAAGACCGGGCGTCCCGCGATGGACCGAGAAGCCACGGACTACGGGTCGAGCCCGAAGATTGTATTTCCGGCGACGCCGGGCGCCCGCAACTGGCATCCCGGGAGCTATGACGCACGCACCGGCGTCTACTATGCATCGGTGTTGGATATGGGCAATCTCATGTTCACGACGCCGGGACAAAAGCCGCGCGCGCCGAAAGTCCTCAACAACGATGCCGCATTGATATTTGGACCGGACATCGAAGCCGCACTGCCGACATTGCCGCCGCCGCTGCAGGAGGCGGTCAAGGCTCTGCCCGCTTTCGCGGAAGTGAAACGCCAGCCCTTCCTGTCCGAGTTGCGGGCAATCGATCCGCTGCACCGGTCGTACGCTGTGGTCCAAGCCCATGCGCGGCTGGCAGGACCGGGGCGGCGTACTCTCGACCGCAAGCGGTCTCGTGTTCCAAGGCAGCATCGATGGTACGTTTCGCGTGTTCGACGCGAAGAACGGCGAACTCCTGAAATCGATCGACACCGGTACCTCGATCCTGGCGGCTCCCATGACCTATCGAGTCGACGGCGTTCAGTATGTGGCGGTCATGGCGGGATGGGGCGGCGGCGGCTTCCCCTACGTCCCGCGCTATTCTGCCGCTTATCGTCGCGGCAATGAAGACCGCCTGCTGGCATTCAAGTTGGGCGGCGGCAGCGTCCCACTGCCGCCGGAATTACCGCCGCTGGAAGTGGCGCCGGAGCCGCCGGCCCAGCAGCCAGGCGTTACCCCCGCGCTGCTCGCGCAGGGACGTGCCCTGTTCTTCCATAATTGCGCCATTTGCCACGCGAACCAACACCGGTCGATCACGCCGGACCTGCGGCGCATGCAGCCGGGCACGCACGCCGCGTTTCGATCCATCGTCCTCGAGGGTGCGCTGGTCGCGAACGGCATGCCAAGATGGGATGATCAATTGTCGCCGGCCGACGCGGATGCACTCCATGCGTATCTCATCGATCTGCAAACGAAGACCCGCACGGAGGAACTTGCCAAACAGAAGGCCGGTCTACCCCTAGATTCACCGAGCCTCGCGATTCTGTCGAATTATTGAATAATCCAAAGACAAGTGAGAGCGCCATGACCGAAATAGCCGCCCTGACTGCACGGATCGAGAAGCTCGAGCATGAACTCGGGGTTCAACAGGACATCCATCAGATCCGCCGCCTGCAATACACCTATGGTTATTTCATCGACAAATCGCAATACAACGAGGTGGTCGACCTGTTCTCCGATGATGGGGACGTCTGGTTCCTCGGCGGGATCTACCGCGGTAAAGCGGGCGTGCGTCGGCTTTACATCGAAAGATTTCAGACCCAATTCACCCAGGGTCACAACGGCCCGCGATATGGCTGGCTGCTCGATCACCCGCAGCTGCAGATGGTGATCGATGTCGCGCCGGACCGAAAGAGCGCCCACGTACGCGGCCGCTCGACCATGCAAGCAGGACTGCATGAAAGTGCTGAAGGTGTGCAGCGCGCTTGGTGGGAGGGTGGAATCTACGAGAATGACTACGTGCGAGAGAACGGCGTTTGGAAGATCAAGGCCCTGCGCTATTTTCCGTTCTGGCACGGCAGCTTTGCGGAAGGCTGGCAGAAAACACCCATCGATTTCATACCGATGGCCAAAACCCTGTTTCCGCAGGACCCTCTGGGTCCCGATGCGCTAATCGAACCAGCGCCTCGGCTCTGGCCCGCGACCGACACGGTACCCTTCCACTATGAGCATCCGGTGACGGGCAAGCCTATCATTCCCGACAACAGCCGCGCCCGCGAGGGGTTCAAGAAATGATTCGGTCCGGCGTACATTCCATGAGCAAGGCCGTCGGCGAAGTACGGTCGACCATCGACTATCTCATACCGACCTCGCTCATCAACCGCCGTTTCTGGGCGCCGGGCAAGGAGTTCAACACGGGCCGTTACGCGCCGCAGGAGGTGATCATCCGAAATGCGCGCCTGGCCCCTGCCTTCACCCTCGACGAGCACGGCTTTTGCCTGGGGCGGCATCACTCGCATATTACGGATTGGGAGCGGAACTACGGCCCCGATGCGCCGTATGCCAAAGAGGTCTGTGAGGTCGCCGGGCGCCTCAGCGGCGCGGATGTGGTCGTACCCATGAGCGGCATGGTTCGCTCGTCGGGGGCGACGAGCAAGAGCGTGCAGCCGCCGGCCGCCGAGGCGCACGTCGACTTCACGCAGCGCTCTGCAGAACGCATTGCAGATGCCATCTACAAAAAATCACATCCGGAAGGTCCGGGTTATCGGCGTTTCATCGCGTTCAGCCTCTGGCGTGCGCTGTCGCCGCCGCCGCAGGACATGCCGGTGGCGCTGTGCGAGGGGCGCTCGGTGCGGGATGACGAGGGCACGCACAACACGAAAGTAGATGTCGATGAAATCCCCGAGGGCGACGCGCTGTTCGCGCCGATCGAGGGCGAAGAGAACATGGCAGCCGCCACAATTTTTCATCATTCACCCGATCACCGCTGGTGGTACTACCCGGACATGACGGCGGATGAGGTGCTCTTTATCAAATTCTATGATTCCGATCACCGCACCGCGTGGCGCTGCCCTCACACAGCCTTTCGCGACGTGAGCCGACCCGATGCGCGCGAGCGGCGTTCGATTGAATTTCGGGGAATCGCGTACTTCACCAACGGCTGAGCACCATGTACTCGACCCTCGACAGTCCTCATCTGGAGTTTGCGTTCGAATGCAGGCTGAAGTTCACGCGTGTGCTCGCAGTGCCCAATGTCCACGACGGCGGCTTTCGGTCCGCGGTACTGGTCGATGAAGGCACTTTCGAGGGGCCACGGCTGCGTGGTCGCGCCATTCCGAATTCCGGCGGAGACTACGCTCATTTTCGGGCCGACGACACGGCGGTATTCGACGCGCGGTATCTTCTCGAGATCGACGACGGCACCCTGATCTACATGCAGAATCGGGGCTACCTGTGGGGACGCAAGCCCGATGCCATGGCGCGGCTCCGTGCCTGGTCGTTTGAAGGCGGGCCTCCGGTTGCGCACGAAGACTATTATTTGCGTGCTCAACCGACCTTCGAGACGCCGATCGGCAAGCATGACTGGCTCACACGGCATGTTTTCATCGGCGTCGGCGAGCGCCGGTCCGACGGTAATTTCGTGCGCTATTACGCGCTGACCTGAGGTGGGTTCACGATGCTATGCGCCGCAGCGTGTCGGCGTGGGCTACGATCATGTCGTAAACTGAACGCGCCTTGTGCCCTGTCAGCCGTTCGACGTCATTCGTGCAAATGTCGAGAAATCCCTCGCGTATCGCGCGTTCGAAGCTGACCATGTCGTCGCTGTTCCACGGAATCCCGGCCACGCTCTGATCATCGACGGGCTCGCGTGGAATGCCGAGCGCATCGAAATGCGCATACATGCCGGCATCGTCGGTCTCCACAAGCTTGATTGGGCGGCCGCTGATTTGGCTCAGCATCGCGGCAACCTCCGCAAAATTCTCTCGATTCGGCCCGGTGATGGGATAAGCCTTGTTCTCATGCCCCTCTTGAGTGAGAACCGCAACCGCGCAATCGACGCAATCCTCGCGCCACACCATCGCTTCGCGCGCCCCCTGGCTGCTCGTGAGCCACACCCCCGAGGCAATGAACATCGGCCCCGCGTTGAGTATCATGGCGTCCGCGTAATGCGCGTCGCGTAAAAATGTCCACGACACGCCGCTCGCCTGGATGATGAGTTCAGTCTCCCGGTGATCGACGGTCACGATGGCGGGGTTCGACGGCTCCACATTGACGAAGCTGGTGTAGATCACGTGCCTCACGCCCGCCGCAGCCGCCGCGTCGACGGCGGCCCGGTGCTGCCGAACGCGCGCGCCCACCCGCGTGCCCGAAATCAACAGCAACTTCTGCGCACCGCGCACCGCAGAGGCGAGCGTCTCCGGTTGGTCGAAATCACCGTAGCGCACCTCGCACCCCGACCGCGTGCGGTCGGCGAGCTTGGCAGGTGTTCGGGTGATCAGAATCAAATCGCGCCCGCGACCCATCGCGATCAGCTTGTCGGTGGCGAGGCGGCCGTATCGACCCGACGCACCCGTGATTGCAATGCGGCTCACGCGCGGCCGCTCAAGCCGCGGCGGAAAATTCGGCAGCGCTTACCCACCAGCCGTGCACCTGGGGACGCAGGCGATGCGGAATCGCAATGCGGGCGACCGGGCCTGCCGCGATGTTGCCGGCATCGAGAATCCACAAGGCGTGCTCGAAATCGGCAGGCCCGGTTTGCTGATCGACCACGGCTAGCAGCCACCCCTCATGGCCCACGCGCGTAGAAGGCACGTGTACGGGTTCATTGAAACAGTGGCCCGTCGGCAGCGGCAATGCCTGGATGGGCTGGCCCGTGAAATCAAGGCGCAGCAACATGTTGAACATGGCGCCGACCGGGCCGCCGCCGACCGGCGGGCCTTGCATTTCAGGATTCATGGTCAGCATCCAGGCATGCGAATAGGGCTTCCCCTGGCACACGGCAGGAATGACCGGAAAATCTCCGGGTGGGCCAATCACCGTTTCCGTTATTCGATCGGTTCCGCTGCGCAAATCGAGAGTCCAGCGGGCCAATCGTGCTCCGGTATCCCCGGGCGCAACCGTAAGTCCGGACGCTCGCTGAATGAACGGAAACGCATTGACGCTGGAAAGGCATTGATCGAATTGAATTCGTCCCTCGCCATCCTCGAAGGCATTCATCATGTGGTAGCAGGACACACCCTTCGGCCCGCGGAACCAGCGCAACTCAGCAGCCGTCCCATACCGGGGCATCACCCCCACCCAGCTGTCGCGGCCCATCTCATGCACCCAATGATCGCCGCCCGCTTTGACCCGCTCCGCATCGCACGTCGTTGGATAGATCGGAAACAGCGCGTAATTCTTTGTGATCGCGAAGTCGTGCATCATGGCGCAGTAGGGTGCATCGAACCACTGCTCGCTCACCAAGTTGCCCTCTCTGTCGGCCACGCAGTAGGCGACCTTGGTCGAGGCGAGGCCATCCGCTTCGTAGCCGTAGAAGAACATCTCGCCTGTGTCCGGGTCGATGCGCACATGCGCGGTCATGGTCTGCGATTTAAGTTTTCCGGCGAAGTCGTAGCTTCCGAGCGTCTCGAGGGTGCGCGGATCAACGCGGTAGGGGCGCCCGTCCTCCTTGGCCATCAGCAGGCGCCCGGCATGCCAGACGGGCGTGGTGTTGGCTACCGTACGATCGAGGTTCGCAGCCTCCGGCTTGTCGGTGTAGCGATTACGGTACTTGCCGAACAACGCGCGCCCGGCGGCGACTTCTGCCTGATGACGCTGGGTGCTCACATATCGAATGGCGAAATCAGCGTTGCCCGCCGTGAGGCGAATGGCCGACACCATGCCGTCGCCGGATAGCACCGCGCCGCCATCTTCCATGAAAGGCGGGAACGCAGGATCGGGCACCGCGCGGAAAAATACCCCTTCGACGTCGTCCGGGATTCGACCCTCGACGGTCAGATTCGACAATTCATATTCGTCGCCTATGCGGCGAGTTCAAACCCGTGTAGTCGGGACCGTCTGGAAAGCGCGCACGTCTCCCCCAAAGCATGTTAACAATTGTTACGTTTATGATGCGCCAGAGGTCAGTAATTTGGCAAGCAGGGAGCGCCATCGACCTTTCGCCCGCCGAACCTTCGGCGCGGCGACGCATCAATGAGACTCAATCGGGTTTTGGCAGTACAACCTGACGCACAAATTCGCGGTGACTGGTGCAATGGCGGCGTCCGGCGAGCGAGAAACCGATGCTCGGATCGCAGATGCTGGCGATGAGAACATCGCGATCGCGAAACTGGACGACGACTCGTTCGCCAACATCCAGTAGCGCACCGGAAGTTTGAGCATCAAGTCTGCGGGGCGGATCTTGTACCAGGAGGCGCCAACCGGCGCGATCCACGGCCGACCGGACTGCCTCAAAGTTCGATGGTGCATCGGACGAGGTGGTAACCCGTAGGAACTGCAAGTCCCGTCGCTGTGCGCGCCAAAATAGCAGACCCAGGCCGCCCGACAGCAGGAGTCCAAATACGCCCGAGGCTGTGACGGCGACTGCGTTCTGAAGGTTGACGAGAAACGCCGACGTGATGATGAGTACGGAGCAAAGTGCCGCGAGGTATATGCAGATCACGGTCGGTACGAAGTATCGAATGCGATCCACACCGGTGAGTTCCAACCGTTCCGCGCTCATGGGGGCAAATTACTCTGCTGCGTCACACAACTGTCATCTCTCCGACCTAGGGTGAATAAGGTACAAAGCTCATCCAACAAGTGTGGAGTTCCCCCCGTGTTATCCAGCCTTGGTATTGATCTGTCGACCGCGATTTTACTATGTCTCGCTATTTTGCTCGCCCTGAGCTTCGAATTCGTCAATGGATTTCATGATACGGCGAACGCCGTCGCAACGGTGATCTACACCCACACCTTGAAGCCCAGTCAGGCGGTCGTCTGGTCAGGATTGTGGAATCTCATCGGCGTACTGACTTCCAGCGGGGCCGTGGCCTTCGGGATAGTTGCGCTGTTGCCCGTCGAATTGGTCATCAATGTCGGCTCAGGCGCCGGTTTCGCCATGGTGTTCGCACTTCTTTTGTCATCGATCATCTGGAATCTCGGTACTTGGTACCTCGGCCTGCCGGCCTCGAGTTCGCATACCTTGATTGGCTCGATCGTAGGGGTCGGTTTGATGAACTCTCTGATGAGCCCTGGCAGCGCGTTCGGCGATGGAGTCAACTGGGCCAAGGTCGAGGACACGGTGAAGGCGTTGATCTTTTCACCGTTGATCGGATTCGTCGCGGCCGCGCTGCTCCTTCTCGCAGCCAAAGCTTTGCTGCGCAATCCCGCGCTATACAAGGCGCCCGAGGGCGACAAACCGCCGCCGATTTGGATTCGTGGATTATTGGTGCTGACCTGTACCGGCGTTAGTTTCGCGCATGGCTCGAATGACGGCCAGAAAGGCATGGGGTTGATCGTCTTGATTCTAGTCGGCATCGTGCCGACCGCATTCGCGCTAAATCTCGGGACCTCGAGCGCCGATCTGCATCGTTTGGCAGCCGCATCGACGGTGTTCTCGCAGTCGCTCGAGCAGATTCCCGATGCTCAAGGACGGCCTCCGGATGCGGAGACGGCACACAAGGAATTGACTCAGTACCTGCGCTTAGGACGCCTCGAACCTGAAACTGTACCCGCGCTTTGCGTCGCGAATGCGAGGGTGGCTGCCCGGCTCGCGGGCGTCCAGCAGTTGACCGCGCTGCCGGCAGCGGATCGAGTGTCCCTGCGTCTGGACATCTATCTGGTATCAGAAACACTGAATCGGATGCTAAAAGCCAATCAATTGCCTGCCGGACTTGATGCAAAGTCGGCGGCAAGCTACCAGAAATCACTCAAGCAGCTGACGAATTTCATTCCCTTGTGGGTCAAGGTCGCCGTATCGCTGGCACTCGGGCTGGGCACGATGATCGGATGGAAACGCATCGTCGTGACGGTGGGCGAGAAGATCGGCAAGGCTCATTTGACCTATGCGCAGGGAGCATCGGCGGAACTGGTCGCGTTCGGAACCATTGAAGCCGCCGACCTGCTCGGTCTGCCCGTGAGCACGACGCACATTCTCTCTTCCGGCATCGCCGGTACGATGGTGGCCAACGGCTCGGGCATTCAGAAAGAAACCGTGCGCAATATCGTGCTCGCATGGGTGCTGACGTTGCCCGTTTGCGTGTTGCTTGGCGCGGCGCTGTTCGGTGCGGCTCTATTCTTCGTGCTTCGCATACTCGGCGTGCACTGACGGAACCCCGCAGTACCGGCGGACTGTGTGTTCGGCGACGCTCATTACCCCATCGCAGCCGCTTGACTCTGAGCCGTTAGGATAGGCCTCCACGTTAGCGCCTGCTCATCTGCCGAAGGAACAGGCTCGATGGCTATTCCCACGCGTTCAGCGAGGCGCACGAGCTCCGGAACGTTGCGCACCCCCATCTTGTCCATTATGCGTGCGCGGTGCACTTTGATCGTTTTCTCGCCGACCCCGAATTCCCATGCGATCTGTTTGTTGAGAGAACCGCGAACGATGCGTGACAGTACTTCCCGCTCGCGCCGAGTCAGTTGGTGGAACCGCATTTCGATCGTGTGATGGATCGCACGTTCCAAGCGCTGCGCCGCATCGCGGCGCAGCGCTTCCTCAATTGCCGCGAACAGTTTTTGACTATCGATGGGCTTCGTCAGAAAGTCGACCGCCCCCGCTTTCATGGCATCGACGCTCGCTTGGATATCGCCCATTCCAGTGAGGAAAATGATTGGGCGTGCGTCCGGGGCACCAAAAAGCGCGCGCTGCAGCTCGATGCCGCTTAACCCTGGCAATCCAATGTCGAGCAGCAGACAACCGGGCTCCGCTCTGTCCTGGTCTTCGAGGAATTGCTCTGCCGACTCGAATAAACGAACGCGGTATCGAGCTGCAGCCAGAAGGCGTGCCAGAGCCGTCCGGATGTCCTTCACATCATCCACAATGAAGACTGTACCTGCGTTGCCGTTCATATATCGTCCCCTATGGTTTGGTTCAGTCGCCCTTCCGAATCGCCGCCTGTATTGCTTCCAGCAGATCATGATTGGAAAATGGTTTGCGCAGCAATTCAACGGCACCGGCGTCGAGCACCTGACGAGCGAGCGATGAGTCTTCGCCGGAAGTAATACAGATCGCGGGAATGTTGATCGACACTGAACGCAACCGCCGCTGCACATCAAGCCCAGACATGTCCGGCAGATTGATGTCCAGCACTACGCAGTCAGGCGTTTGAGTCTCGAGAGATTCTAGAAAAGCCTCACCGGATGGGAAAAGGCTGACCTCGTAATGAGCGAGTCGTAAAAGCCTGCCGAGCGCCGTACGAACCGGAACTTCATCGTCCACAACTGCGACATGCATACCGGAATCCATGGAGCGGAAACGTTACAGCATTGCGACGGATACCGTAACTAACCCAAAGGTCAGTTGCCGTCGGTCAGAACCAATCCAGTTTTTCGACCGAGTTGATGGGAACTGCATCTCTATTGTCGATACGAGAAACCGACTCCAATAGTTCGCGGAACATTGACGGCGTACCGTAACCGATCCGGCACGTCCAGCGACACATCACGTTCAAGGGCGGTGCGCGAGATTCGGTTTAGTAGGTTTCGCCCGAAAAGCGAGAATCCGAGGTTCGATTTCCTAAGGGTCAATTGGGCCCCCAGTAATGCGAGTGAACCCTTGTCAGGCGTAAAAGAGGTGCCGGCGCTGTATGTCGAGATGGACTGGCCTGTATAGGAGTAGTCGGCGCGAGCCGTTCCGCTCCATGATCCGAAAGCGCCCAAATTGTAGGCCAGAAACGCCCCGCCCGTCGTTTTTGGAATGTCCGGCAGCGGCTGGCCCTGGGTGCCGGGAATGCCAAAGATATCCTGCTGCAAAGCGCTATTTACGAAACCCACGGAAGCGCCCGCGGAAAGCGCCTTCGTTATACGGCCTTCCACATCCACTTCGCCTCCCTTGTTGACGACCCCGCCGAGATTCTCCTTCAGGGCAAACCCGCAGTTGAGAAAAATCGACTGCTGCACGTTGGTCCAATCGATCCGATAAAGAGCAACATCGACTCGCAGGCGCTGATCGAACCAGCTGGTCTTGGCACCGATTTCGTAATTCCAAAGTTTATCCGACCCCACTTCGCCTTCTGCCGTCGTTGCCCCCAGCTGCGCCGCGGCCGCCGCACAGGCGTTCGGGAGTGCGAAGCGCCCGAATGGACCGCGAAAACCCTCCGATGCTTGCGCGTAATACATTAGGCTCTTTGACTGTTGCCAGCTAATGGCTGCGCGATACACGACGCCATTGGCGGTTCCACTGACCGTCGGTGCGGTGTACGGATTAGGGATTGAACCGTTGTTCCGGCGTAGCGGCAAAAATCCCTGATTCCGGCTGCGCATCAGTACGAGAATAGAAATACCAGCGCGCGCCCGCCGTGAGGCTCAGCCTTTCAATCGGTTCATATGTCAATTCGCCGAAAATGGCGGACTGCTTGACCCAGTTTACTGCCCGCTCCTCGTATAAGTTATTTCCCGCCACCGGCCCCGTGATGGATTGAAAAGCCTGGGAAAATCCCGGAACCACCAATGAGATATCTGTCCAGCCTTTTTGGTAGCCGTAAGATTGATGTCGACAATTTCCGGGTCGAACGCCACTTTCTCCGCGCTGACAGAGCTACTGTCCGGAATAGGGGTTTCTCCAAAGTAGTAGCCGACAACCGCTTGCCCGATCTTGGAATCGACACCGCGAATAGCTATTCGCGCACGACCATCACCTAGATCCGTAAACGACAGGTCCGGGACGCCCCGTGCATAGTCATCGATGTTGACGGCGTTTCGGTCCTCAAGAGCCTGACCCGAAATGGCCGTCACGGAAATTGGATTTTTTTGGAGCGACTGCTCGCGCTTTGTCGCAGTTACCAAAATCTCTTCAAGTGAGTCCATATCGGGCAACGACGAAACGCGCTCCTCGGCCGAACCCTCCGATTGATTCGCGGCAGGCTGGGCATGAGCGGGTTGGCGTAGAGCGATAAAGCAGAGCAATCCCCGGGCTATTAGAGCTAATGACTTCAGTAAGGTGCAACGCACGTCCGTCATCCATCCCCGTACTTGACCGCTGCCACGCTGCCGGTCTCATCGTACAGTAACGATACGGCTGCAAAACCAGTGGCGGCGGGTCTGGATGTTGACGAGCAAGTCCACGCGGATGAGAAGATCATGCTGGAAGCTCTAAGCCGGCAATTTCCTGATGAGAACGAGCGCATTCTGACCTTGTTCAATTGGTATGGGTCAGACGCCAGCGAGATGCGGATTTTCGGCCGCTACCAATATGTCGTTGACGACTTGCTTTATAAATTTGCAACATCTGAGTTGGCGCAAGCCGCGGCATCGAAGCCGCTGACCGAACAGCAATTAGATGGTGCAACTCGTCTTTTTGCGGAATGGGAATTTCGCCGCGGTCGGCGAGCAGAGATGAGAAAGATACCCTCCCCACTGAAAGCAATTCTTGTGACGCACAGCAAAAAGGCGGGAAATGAAGCGACGTTCAAAGCGATATTCGCAGAGTCGCGTCCGACGCCTGGGGACGGGACTATTCATCCCTTTGTTCGGCAGGTTGTCGCCAATGACGACTATGTTGACTTTGTCACGGTGGAATTGACCCGGGCGGAGCCACAATTCGCGGCGATGATGAGGGCCGGCACCACGGGCGATGCTTTCATCCAAAACTCCCCAACCGGTGATGCCGGCGGAGCCTGCATCAACACTGGCAAGGCGCAGTATCTCATCAACAAACATCATGTTTTGCTCTTCGAAGTCCTTGTCGATTGCAGCCATGTCGCGCGTGGCTACGGATACGTTATCTGCCGTTTGGGCGGGGATCTACGTTGCTCTGAAGCTCCGGATTGGTATTTCACAACCCGGACCTATGAGCTCACGAATGAGGGGCTAAAAGTCGACGGCGCCGCCCCGTACGTTTGGCGAGACCCAATCGAGGCTCAAAAGCGCTTGCGCGCGATGGCCGCCAGAATTTCGAACGACAAAGAGCGTACCTCGAGGCGCGGCGGCGCTTTCCCCAGTCGATGGATTCGCTGCCGAGTGCTCGACCCGCCGAACAATATAGTGGCGTTCCTCTGTCCCGCGACAGGAGTGTGCACGGATTCGCGGGAGCTCGATGCTACTCGCGACGGGGATCTGCTCAATATGCACTCGTCGGTTGGCCATTGGATTCAGCAGCAGAGTGAGGATTCGGACGCTTCTGAGTGGGCCTGCTGGAGCGAGACTCATTGAAAGAGATGAGAAATGGTACCCCTCCAGATGGCTGGATAGCCGCTCACCCAACCGCGGTATCTGAGATCAACTCGCGCGATCGGCAGAGCTGATCCCAGCGCGCACGCTCGGAAGGTCTCAGAGGCCCGATGTCGATCATCGTCCGGATCCCGCGCTCGTATCGGGCGTGAGCACCACCCGAAATCGTGCTTTCCCGCTCATCATTCGTTCGTAGGCCTCGGCCGCTCGTTCTAAAGGAAAGGTTTCGATCATCGGACGAATGTTGGAGAGGATGCTGAAATCCATGGTGTCTTCCGAGTCGATGGCTGTTCCCGAAGGCCAGCCTGAGATCGAGCGCCTCGTGGAAATCAACGCCAACGGCGAAACTTCGATCGGCTGCATCGAAGCGCCGATGACCATCAACTTGCCATCGATGCCGAGACCGCCGATGGCATCGCTCATGGATTTGGCGTCCGTCAACGTTGCCAGTATCACTCGCGCGCCGCCCAACTTCGACAGTTCGGCGCTGACGTTTTGCTTGGTGCTGTCGATGTAGTGCTCGGCGCCCAGTTGCCGAGCCAGCGATTCCTTATCGGTGCCGCGGGCAACGCCCACGGTGTGGCACCCCATCTTGACTGCGAACTGGACACCGAGATGACCCAACCCGCCGATACCGAGAACCGCGACGAGATCGCCGGGCCCCGCGCCGCTATGACGCAAGGCATTGAACGTCGTAATCCCGGCGCACAACAGCGGCGCCGCCTCCGCGGAAGATAACTCGTCGGGAACGGCAGCGAGTGCCTCGAAGGGCGCGATCATGTAATCCGCATACCCGCCGTCGTAGGAAATTCCGGGGATTTTCCCGGTCGTGCAGGTGATGAAATCCCCCTTACGGCACGGGATACAGTGTCCGCAGTGGCCTCCATGCCAACCCACGCCGACTCGAGCGCCCACTTTCCATTCGGGAACTTCCGCACCGACCGCATCTAGGAGCCCAACGACTTCGTGTCCGGGAACACGCGGAAACCTGATTCCGGGAAACGCACCCATTTTCGTGAATGAATCGCTGTGGCAGATGCCGCACGCCTGGACTTTGATTCGAACTTGCCTAGGTCCCGGAGTGGGGATATCGCGCGTGACTAGCTCGAAAGGACCATTGGCGCTGGAAACCTGGACTGCTCGCATTGACATTGCTTGCTCCGTGAATGGCGAGTTTGAGCGGCGGTCGATTCACCGCCCGTAGTGCGCAATGAAGATCGCCTTTGCCAAGAGGTGATCTTGCGCCCTTGGAGTGACCATGGCGCCGCTCGAATCTGCGGTTACCGGTAGCTTGTCGACGTTCGACGCGTAGATTGTAAACACATAATGATGTGGTAGTTAACACAACCCTTGCCGGGGTACCCGACCACTAATGCTTACCAACCTCGACGGCAGTCGCCCGAAAGGGTTTGGCGATCAGCTTTGGGTCGGGAGGTCCGAACAGCGCATTCAGTTGGCCCTCGAGGACGTAACCCGTTGTCCCCACCACCGCAATCGATACGGGTCTCTCAGGAAAGCCCTCCTTGAGAGTAGTGAGGTCCCCCGAATCTCCTTTGAAGTCCAGCCGGGCGAGCCGGCCCACTCCCCCGCTTTCCACCAGCAGTACGCTGTTCTTTCCAAAACTTCGCATACCATCCGGCGCTTCGATCCGCCGGTTGAGCGTGACGGCGGTGATCGCGCCCGCTTGTCCGTCGTCGCCGATCGGCACGGCGAAAATCTTGTTCGTGGTCAGTGTATTGACGACTACGCGATTCGCGACTACTGAGACTCCGTCGAGTACGCCCCCTTTTGGGCCAAATCCGCCATTGCCGGACCAGGCCTGTAGCCGCGCAGCTCCGGCCGGCAACCGGTCGATTTCCATGTTGTCGCTGTCCGTAACGTATGCGGTACCGTCGGGACCTACCGCAATGTCGTTGCAGAACGCGCCGCCGGTGGGCAGCGGATATCGAGCCTTCAATTTGCCGGTTTGTAGATCATAAGCATTTAAAACGGACGGCGCTTGCGGGCTGCCGTGTGAACCTGGGAATAAAGAGAAGCACGCCCATAGTGTGTTCGATTTATCGTCGGCGAATACTCCGTAGACACCGAGCGTCGTTTCGCCGTCGGCGCTGATCCACACTTCCGCTTCGCTGGCGCTAGGTTTCACCAAGAATATCTCGCGCTGTACGATGCTTCCGATAAAAACTCGGCCATCCGCTGCCGCAGTGATGCTCTCGGGATAGATCTTCTCTCCGGGAATGGCCAGTTCCTTAGGCGTAGCGCTAGTGCTCGGCGCGTCGGACGGGGGTTGACTCAACGCCCAGACATACGCCGCGACCGCGGAAACCTGGTCAGCCGTCAGATGTGCTCCTCCCATCGCCGGCATGGGCGCACGATAGTTCTTCGGGTGCGGCACCCCGACCCGAATGGTCGCTGCGATTCCGGTATAACTGCCGTCGCTCCAAAACCATCGATTGTTGGTCAGGTTAGGACCCAGCGGCGTGCCGGTGGCGCTAGATCCGTGACAGCCGGTACAGGTTGCTCCTTCGACTTGACCGTGGAAAATACGGTCGCCCAGGGCCACCATCTCTTTCGTGGCGCCCTCCGGAATCGGGAGATTCGCCGTATCAGGTACGCCGGCGTTGCTGTGATTCCCCTCCGGCGCGTTCGGATTGACGGCGACAATCGCACCGGCCGGAGCCGACGCGCTCGGGCACGCCACCGGCTGAATGTCACCGGCCTCGGCACCACCGCGGTAAGTAATGCGATAAATTCGGCCGCGTACATCATCAGAGACGTAGAGCGCCCCGTCGGGTCCTACCGCAAGCCCTGTCGGACGGTGCGCCGCCTTGTCGGGTGACTTCTCGCTCCCAGCAAAGCCATCGGCGAAAATCTCGCATTTCCCCGAAGCCCGATCGCCCGCGAGCGCCTGGAATACGACGTTGTAGCCCTTTTGTTCATAGGGGGCGCGATTCCACGAACCGTGAAACGCGATGAATACACCGTTACGGTATCGTGCCGGGAATTGTTCCTTGTCGTAGAGCACCATGCCGTCGGGCGCCCAATGTGCGGGAAAATATGCAATGGGCCCAATCTTTTTGGCGCACAGGCCCACTCGCTTGCCATTACCGCCGTATTCCGGCGCCAGCACCAATGTGCGCAATCCCGGATCGTAGTAACACTCGGGCCAGCCGTAGTCGCCGCCTTGTCTCAGACTCAGGAGTTCCTCTGCGGGAAGTGTCGCCTCTTGACTCAGCTGGTAGAACGCCGGCCAATTCGAGTACAGCTGGTCGCGCCCGTGTTGTGTAACGAAAATGCGTCCCGTCGCATCGATCGCGAATCCTTCCCCATTGCGTATCCCGGTCGCGAATCGTTCCGCGGGAGAAAACGTTTGATTCGCCTTGTTTGCGTCGTAGCGCCAAATGCCGCCGCGCGTCTCGAGTTCCGTGCAAGGGTTGAGGCCCGCAGATTCTAGGGTTCGATTTTGCGGCTGACATGAATTGGTTGCCGTCCCCACATCGACGTACATCAGACCCTTCGCGTCGATGGTAAAGGGGTGCATCGGATGATCTCCGCCCAGAGGCAGGCCGGTTACGATGGTCTGGGGCGGGCCCCTTGGAACGATCCATCCCGCCGGCAGTGTGTAACGCACGATCTTGTCGTTGGTCTCCGCATACAGAGCTCTTTGGTAGATTCCGATGCCGGTCCCACCTGCTCCGCCGCTTTCCACAGTTTCACCAAAGCGTTGGCTTACATCGGCTTTCCCATCTCTTGTTGTGTCCTTCAACGCGACCAAGAATCCGCCCGCGTGAGGAACATCGTTTCCGTAATACACGCCAGACCAAGTATTGACGTAGACGACCCCGTCAGCGGCGACGACCAGGTGCCGCGCGTGGCCGATGTCATCGGCGAAGATAGTTGCGCAAAAACCAGCGGGTAGTTTGAGTCCGGTGTCATCGCCAGGGCATGAGTTTGATTCCGCGGGTGCCGCGGCAACCTCGCCGGCATAGCCATCTACGGCTGTGCCTAAAGCGGCCCAAGCGAGGAACATAACCGCCGCAAGAGGATATGCTTGGTTGCCGATTCGGAATGGATGCATCGAACTCTCCGGGAACGTCGCGGATTGAGGTTAACCCACTTGACACACGAAGCGAATCGCGAAACTCCGACCTCTCCTTGCCCCGCAGGTGAATCTCGGTCGGGTCTATATACGCGGCAACTCAAAAATTAGAATTTCGATTCCCGAAGCGTACAATTTCGGGAACCGCAGCTATTCGCCGTCAAACCTCGCAGGCTACCCAGATGTCTCTGACACTTTATGCGCACCCATTCGCTTCTTATTGCTGGAAAACCTTGATCGCTCTATACGAGAACGGAACGCCGTTCACCTACCATGTGATCGAAGATGCGGCCGGATGGGCCGAGCTTGAATCTCTATGGCCGCTGAAGAAGTTTCCGCTTCTGCGAGACGGCGAAACTTTGGTCGCCGAATCGAGCATCATCATTGAACATTTGATGCTACATCACCCTGGCCCAACTCGGTTGATACCGGAAAATGCCGACGCGGCGCTCACGGTACGCTTCATGGATCGCTTCTTCGACAACTACGTCATGACGCCGATGCAAACATTGGTCTCGGACCGGATGCGGAGCGACACTCAGCGCGACGCGAAAGCTGTCGGCGACGCAAGGAACTTGCTCGATGTCGCCTATAGATGGCTGGACAAACATCTTGCGCGAGAAGCGTGGGCGACGGGCGGCGACTTTACACTCGCTGACTGCGCCGCGGCGCCCGCCCTTTTTTACGCCGATTGGGTGCATCCAATCGGCGAGCGTTTTCCGATGGTTCGCGCCTACCGCGGTCGACTGCTTGCCCGACCGTCCGTTGCCCGCACGGTTGATGAGGCGCGGCCCTACCGAAATTTGTTCCCACTCGGCGCGCCGGATCAAGACTAACGAACAACATCGCGACGCATCAGCAGGTCACGTTGGGGATCGTCGCCCACCTTGAAGGTGTGCTCCCCCACGACTTCAAATCCCCATTTTCGATAAAAGGCTAAGGCCCTTGCATTTCGTTCCCACACTCCGAGCCATAGGACCGCATATCCGGCCGCATCCGCTCGAGCAAGAACGTGCGTCATAAGTTGATGAGCCAATCCCGCCCCATGGAGCGATGCGTCCACGTAGAACCTCTGGATTTCGACCGGTCGTATGCCGGAGATCACCGGCGATGCCGCATCGAACCGCAGCTGTACATAAGCGACCAATCTACTATCGAGTTCGGCGACCCACGTCTCGCGACCCGGCTCTTGAATCTCGGCGAGTTGCAAAGCCTGCCCATAGTTCGCTGCGCAATGCAGCCGCATGTTCGCGGCGGTATTCAATTCTGCAAAGGCAGCCCGGAACGTCGCTTCTGCGAGCAGCGAAAGCGCTAGCGCGTCACCTTCCGCCGCTCGACGAATCTGAATCGCAGCCTGCATTCATCAACCCCCGACCGCTCGAAGCAATTCACGAAAATCGCTCTCGTGGGACCACTGGATGCTAACCTCGCTCAGGCGGGATACTGATCCTCGCGTACCCACCAACCATGAATCTGCGGCGATGCCTGCACCGGCAGATGGACTGTGGCGATGGGACCGTCCGCAATGTGTTGGGCATCGAAGATCAGAACGTCCGCGCGCAGGTTCTGATCCAGATGCCAGGCGACACCCAGTAGGTAGCCTTCCCCCTCGCTCGCTTTGACATTTTTTGGCGCGAAAAGTGGCTCGCCCAGTGACACCGTTTCCGGAGCCTTCCACAGTTGGTGGGAGCGGGTCTGATGATCAATCCGCGCATAGCAGGCGGCCTTCCATCTCACTGGATCGGCCGGATCCGGACAGCCCATGAAGCCGTAGCGGTACGGCACCGTGTTGTAGCGATCATCCTGCCTCGGTAGCGGCGCAATCAACGGGTACATCCGTTCTACGCCGTATCCGCTGTTGCGCCCATTCAGGTTCACGGTAAGTCGATGCAGGTAGCTGGTGCCCGCGGCTGGATCGTAGGGGGAGCCGTCCTTGTTGGGGATTACCGGATAGGGATTTGCCGCCGTGATCTCGCGGTCAAAATACAATTTCCCGTGATCCTCAAAGGCGCCGAGCGTGTGGCTGCCGCCGCGCGCGGGACCCTCGATCCATTTGATGTCCCGGCCGTCGCCGTGGCGGCGCATGAACCCTAAGTAGCTCTTCTTGTCCTTGTCCCATGACCAGTGGATTCCACCACGCTTCATCTGTTCATGATCGATCGCCAGTGGCGTGGCGAAGAATGCAACGTGATTTTCCGTCACGGCAAAGTCATGCAAGCTGCTGACATAGGGCATCTGGACTTCGGCGTTCCACACCCTCCTTCCGTTCTGATCGATCTCAAATACTGCGATAACGTCGCTGCCGAATCCTCGTGCTTCATAACCAAAGGCGACGATGTTGCCGGTCGAAGAGCAGATCTTCGGATGCGCAGTGAAAGGTTGGTCTCGCGGCAGCTGTCCATCGAACGTATAGACCGGCACCAGCGTTTCGAGCGTATCCAGGTCCAGCGCGGTGGGCGCGCTGTCTTCCTTGAGTGCCAGTATCAGATTCTTGTGGTGAATAATGTGCGTATTGGCGGTACTGCGACTCAGCCCCTTCGCCTCTGGACTGTCCAGGGATGGATTGCGGTACATCGGCATCAGGTTTCTGCGGGCGGCGTCCTGGGCGATGTAGCGTTCCGTTCTCACATAGCGGCTGCGATAATCGACGCGGCCATTCTTGAAGCGCAGCAGGCGAATGTGTCCCTCGCCATCGAAGGCGATATTGCCCGGCGCCAGTGGATACTGGGGGTCCGGTCCAACGGCGTAGAAACCGCCGCTGAGATCCTGTGGGAGTTCGCCCTCCACAGAACAATCGCGGACGTCCACTTCCGCGCGCATTGGGGCATAGGTTGCGCCAAACTTGGGGGTTGCCGTCATCGCATGATTCTAACTCGTCCAATGAATCCGCGTGGCTGAAGGAACTCAACCTCGACTTAGTCTCATCCGGCGCAGTAGCCCGATCGCTATTCCGTTAGACACGCGATGAACGCCGTCGACTTTTGTCCCATCGCCGCGATTTCCTCAGTGGGGCGCGTATGCCATCGCCGATTGGTGGAAACCTTTATCCCATGCGCGGCTAGAAAAATTTGCGCAACTTCACCCCGAATGGCGAAATTGACATTCTGCGGAACGTTCCCAGCAATCGCGGCCATGGTCGGGGAGGCCTGCGATACAACTACGCCGATTACCAGCCCTGAGGCATCCAGTACCGGTCCGCCGCTGTTGCCAGGTTGCACCGGCGCGGATATCTGCAAGAGAGTGTAGTCATTGTTGATGCCGGCCACAGAGTTGATCTGGCCGAACGTCGCCTTCGGTTCGGAGGAAAGGATCCCAGCCAGGGGATAACCGATCACCCCTATCAATTCACCCAAGGTGCCAGGTTGCGACTGATTTCGGAAATGAACCGGCTCCCCGAGAGTTGATGCACCCGCAATTCGAAGGATCGCAAGATCGTTTTTGGGATCGACGCCATCTACAGTGGCCACCACCGGCGGCGAGCTCATCATCTTGACGATAATCGACTTGCAGTGGTTCACCACATGAGCATTCGTGAGCACAGCACCCGATCTGTCGACAACGAACCCTGACCCCGAAGTAAGCTTCGGCTTCGATGGGGTCGCCACTCCCCCACCGCCTGGCGACGTCCCACAAACGAGTGTGAAAATCCGGTTGTTCATCGGCTTGTCTGGGAGAGGGATCAATTTGTTCTGCCAGTCCGCGGTTTCCTCGCCCCGCCCGACTTGCTTTTCACCCAAATACCCCGTTGTAATGATGCCGATAAAGGTTCGATCCGCGCATTTGATCGCCGTCCGTTGCACGTGCCGATCCATCGTAATGTTGTGGGAGTTCGTACGCGGTGTCGCGTATGTGGTCGCGATGTCGGCTATCGCGATGGCATCGGTCTTCTGTATTGAGTCAACATCGACAAACACCTTGTCCGTAGGCACTGAGCCGTTCCCGACTTCCACCCATCGAGCGGCGTGACTGGATAGCGGCAGGATGCTCAGAATGAGCGTGAACAGCGGCAGCCACCGCGCAAGCAAGCCTCTGGAGCAGAGAATTACCTTCAGAAGTTCGGACATCGATAACGCTCAGGCGGCGGGTGAAAGTGGTGGCATCTTAGTCTCGACATTCCGGGGCAGCAGTTAGTCCACTGGAGTTATTTTCTAATGTCGAACTCGCACGTAGATGCCACCGTGCCGTCGAGGCCAGTAGTCACAGTGAAGTGGCCGATTCCTAAACTAGTGGCCGATCGCGTTGTCCTGGTCGTGTGAGGGCTACGATCGAAATCCACTTCCTTCTTATTTTCCGATACCAGTGCGCCATCCTTATACCAGCGCCATTCCACGAGGTGACTCCCGCTCGGTTTGGTCACGTCCGCCCATTGAAAGTCGACCAGACATACAACTGAATCCTCCAGTGAGAAAACACTGAGAGGAATTCTTTTCGACATTTTGTAATCTAACTCGGTTGTGGCCGTTGTACTAGTCACATGGGGCTGTATCGCAGCGGGCTGCGTTACACAGGCCGATAGTGTTATTGCGATAAGTAGGATAATTGCGGTCGCGGGCTTTTCTATAATCATTTTCTTGCCTAATTCTTATTATCGGAGTCTGAGGGCTAACCGGGGTCTGCAGTTTCCCGTACTCGATAACCGCTGTCCACCGTATCTGAGGTGCGTGCGGCACCCTAAAGCGGCACGTCGGCAGACATCGATGACCTCACATACCAATCGCGATAACGCATTCGAGTTGGCAGCCGCCAGCAACTCGTCGACGTCGCTGACCCGCGGCCGCCTTGTGGCGACCGACCTCACTCGCGCTGCTACTCGCGACGCTTTCGGCGTGCGGTGGCGGCGGCGGCAGTCCCTCAGTTTACAAAGTGGGTGGAAGCATTGCGGGCCTGACCGCCCCGGGTTTAGTCCTTACGAATGGCAGCGATTCCGTGTCGCCGGCCGCGAATGCCACGGCATTTAATTTTCCTATGGCATTAGCCACCGGCACCTCTTTCGACGTTACCATCAAGACTCAGCCGAGCGGACTGAGTTGCACCGTGAGCAATGGGACGGGCGCTGTCCGCTCCGCTAACGTCACGAGTCTCCAAATCAACTGTCCGTCCCCGTGGATTTGGGTCGCAGGTTCCGACACGGAGAATGCAAAGGGCATCTACGGGACGATGGGTGCCGCGGCTGTCAGCAACACGCCCGGGGCGCGTTCCGGAAGCCTCTCCTGGACTGGTGCGAACGGGAGTTTGTGGCTGATGGGCGGCGAGGATAACAGCGGCAACCTCTACAACGACCTCTGGGAGTTTGCTCCGACCACGGGATCTTGGACCTGGGTAAGCGGGGGAAACACTCCGAACCTGCCGGGTGTATACGGAACGCAAGGTGTGGCAGTGGGCGCCAACGTGCCTGGCGCGAGGTCTGCGTCGGCCACATGGATCGACAGCGCTGGGAATCTCTGGCTGTTCGGCGGCTTCGGCTACGATTCCCTGGTCGCCGATTTTCCCGGCTACCGCAGCGACCTCTGGGAGTTCTCCCCAAGCAGCGGCCTTTGGACGTGGATGGGCGGGGCGAACGCCGTCAACTCCGGGGGCAGTTACGGGACGCAGGGCGTAGCGGCAGCGGGGAATACCGCCGGGGCATGCAGCCTCGGTATGGTGGCGCGATTCTGCTGGAGATTTCTGGCTCTTCGGCGGGGGCGGCCCCGTCCCGACGTTGATCCAACAAACCGGGCTTTACAACGATCTTTGGAAGTACAGCCCTCAAACGGGACTGTGGACTTGGATCGGCGGCCCCAATTTCGGAGTCGACGACGGGACGACCGCCGGTGTTTATGGCACTCGGGGCGTGGCGGCAGCCGGCAACATTCCGTCGCCGCGCTCCGGGGCTGCGGTCTGGGTGGACAGCGGCGGCAACCTGTGGCTGTTCGGAGGCTACGGCTACGCGTCAAACGAATCGTTCGCCTCGTTCAACGATTTGTGGAGATTCACGCCGTAGCTGACACGGTTTGCTATGGTCCTGGAATCGAGCGTGTCGCGTACCATTCTTTGGAAGTAGGCGACGGACTGCTCATGGCGCGGGCTCAAGGGACCGGGCGTATACCCGCCGGAGGCGTAATTCTTTTGCGTGTGCTCGCAAATGCCGAAGTCCTCCCTGACGATTCCGCAATTGGTATCGATGGTGCTTCTTCGCGACGACGCACTCTCGGCGGAGGTATCCGCGAAACAAAAGTTATAAATGAGCTCCGTGGTGTCGACCGAGAGCGGATTAATGCGGCTTATGTTCATGCCGCCGGGAAACACCGATAGCGTCCAGTTCGGCCACATCCACAGCCATTTGCCGCTGTAAATGGAACCGCTCCGCTGCGGGGCCGTCATGCGCACGATGCCATTTCGCGCAATGGTTTCGAATTGCGCGAATTCGATGACCTTCATAAAACCCGGATGAATGCCGGGTATGTGGTAGCCCTCGACGAAATTGTCGGTATAGGTCTTCCAGTTGCTACGCATGGTGAAGCGGTGCTCCTCCACGCTGCTGTAGGACTCGATCGGGGAGTGCGCGACTTCCTCAGGCAGATCGCCGAGCTGGTCCATCAGGCCGACTTCGGGATCAATACAGATGAAGAGCAGTCCGCGCCACTGTGCGATGGCCGCTGAATGCAGGGGCCAGTCCCGCGCATTGAATTGCGGATCCTCGCCGAACCACGGCGCCTGGCGCAGCGCTCCAGTGTGATCGTAAGTCCATTGGTGATAAGGACACCTGAGCTGTTCGCAGCGCCCCGTTCCATCGGCCAGCAGGCGCGCGCCGCGGTGACGACACACGTTGTGGAAGCCGCGCAGGACGCCATCGCGGCCTTGCAGCGCGAACAGCTTCCAGCCTGCCACGTCGACAGCGAGATAATCGCCGGGCTTTTTGACCTGTGAAACCGGGCCCAGCATCTGCCAATGGCGCCTGAATATTTTTTGGCGCTCCGCTTCAAATACATTGGCGTCGACGTAATAGCGCGAATCCAGATTGGTGAGTGTCGACATAGGGTTGGCCTTCGATGCGGTGATTGAATTCCAGCGAAGTATGCGCAGTGAACCTTCGATCTGTTTGATTCTACTGGTATGAGGGACGCGTCCGGAATAGCCTGTGTACTCGCGCCGAACCGAATCTCAAAGGAGCGTCGCTGCCCGGGCGGTTAGTTCACGCCTGCGGCTGTTGAGTGCCGATGAAGGGACCGCGTTGCGAGGGCGGCACGGGCTTGCGCCGCATCTTGCGCCACAGGTCGTAGACGCGCGAGCGCGCCGGTGAGCGTCGCTAACGCACCGAAGTAGGCGCGCGGCCCGAACTGCGCCATTAGACCGCCCGCGAGCACGGGCCCGAGCGCTGCGGAGGCGCCGTTGAGACGCAGCAGCTTGCTCGAGGCGGCGACCATCTGCGACTGCTCCAGCTTGTCGTTAACGTGCGAGACCGCCAGCGAGTAAATGGTGAGGACGAATCCGCTGAAAACGGCGGCCAAGAACAAAAACAACGCTTGCGGCAGATGCGGGAAGGCGGTGATGACGCCCGCCACCACGGCATCCAGCGAGCACACCGCGGCGATCATGGTGCGCCGGTCCATCCGGTCCGATAGTCGTCCGATCGGATATTGTGTCAGCACGGTGGCGAGGATGCTCACCGCCATGAACCTCGCGACGCCCGCCACGTCAAGACCGCTCAGGCGCGCGTAAACCGGCCCCATGGAGAAGATGAAGGCCGATATCATGCCGGAGACCGCGACCGCCACGACTCCCAGGGGGGTGTCCCGATATAGCTCGCGCAGCCGTACCGTGCGCGGCAGCCCGTGCTCGGGCACCTGTCGCGAGGATACCGAGAATCGGCACGAGCGCGAGGGAGATAAGCACCGACACCAGCATGAACGGAGCCGTCGTCGAGGGGCTCGCCGAAATGAGCAGGAACTGCCCCGCACCGAGTCCCACGTACAGAACCACCATGTAGATCGCGAACAGCCTGCCGCGGTTCTCGCGGCTGGCGCGGTCGTTGAGCCAGCTCTCGGCGACCACATAGATACCCGCGAGGCACAGTCCAGTCACGCCGCGCATCACGCCCCAGATGAACGGGTTGACGAAGGACCCTTGAACGAGGATCGAGGCCGAAGAGATGGCCGCGAGCGCCGCGAACACGCGGATGTGCCCGAGGCGGCGCACCAGGGGCGGAGCCATGCGAGTTCCGAGCAGATACCCGACGTAATAGCACGACATGATCGCGCCCGTGACGACCGTGGGAAATCCCTCGAGCGTGGCGCGCACGCCGAGCAGCGTGCTCTGCAGGCCCATGCCGAGCATGAGCACGCCCATTCCGAGCAGCAGCGGCCAGGTCGCGGCAAGCGCAGCTGGCAGGCCAGGCAACGCTGCCGGGGGCCGGCGCGGGCGTCTCGTGCGACGAAATCTGAGTGACGACAATCTCTCCAGTCTCGACCGGGCCGGTCGCGGCAGCGCGGATTCTACTCTAGAAGGCCGTCACAGATGACCCGCAGCTATCACCCAGGCATTTTCGTCGTCATCATCGTGATCGATCGGGTAGTGGTATGGTATCTGTGCACCCGGTTGCTGCGTGCGATAGTGTCTCTACTCATCGGGAGACGTTCGCATGCGGCAATCGGAATCGCGCTTAAAAATTACCGCCAGCGATATTACTCGGAGAAAGGCAGAGCATGGGTTTTCGCGTTTTGGTCGTCGGTGGCACCGGGCAAGTTGGGTCGGCACTGGTGCGGGCCTTGCTCGCTGCTAGCTCGTGCACGGAAGTGGTGATGGTCAATCGCCGGACGATTCCTCTTGCTGCCGATGCGCGTCTGCGCCAGGTGATCATGGATACCAGTGCGGCAAATTTTGCCAGTGAGATCGCCGAACTTGCCAGGACCTGCAGCGCGCAGGGTGAACCGTTATATGCCGCATCATGTATCGGCATCGGTAAAGGGAGTCAGCAATGGAGCGAAGAGGACATCAAGAAGCTGGAAATTGGCCTGGTCGGCGCGTTTGCGCGTGGCTGCCTGGCGGCGGGAATCGAACGATTCGGACTTCTTTCGGCAGCCGGGAGTAGCGCTAAGAGCTGGATTCGTTATGCCCGCATCATGGGCGAAAAAGAAGATGCGGTGCGGAGCCTCGGATTTAAACGTTTAGCAATTTTTCGCCCCGGCATCATTGCGGGTAATGCGCACACCCCAGGGTTTCTTGCTTTGCTGGGGCGTTTCGTTCCAGGATCGTTTGGGACGATTGATCAGGACGATATCGGTCGGGCGTTTGTCGGTGAATTTCTCCACGGGCAAGACGGCACGACGATCTTGGAAAATGCCGCGATGAAGCAACGATCGCGGGCGCATTAGAGGCACCTGCGCCCAATGAATCGTTACGCCCGACTATCGATGAACTTAAGACGCCTCAGCTTGACCATGATCGTTCTGACGTTCGCCGCGACGAGTGCCTACGCGCGCCATCATCAACCTCATGCCAACAGTGAGGCCCAGGCGGGGCAGTTCGACTATTACTTGTTGAGCCTGTCATGGGCGCCGACCTACTGCCTGACACATGCCGATGACGGAGCCGAGTGTGCGGGCAAAGGCTATGGGTTCGTCGTGCACGGCCTGTGGCCGCAGTACGATACCGGCGGCTATCCCGAGAACTGTTCGACTCAGTTCGAGCTATCTGACGCCGCCGCCTCCAAGGGGCGTGCCCTCTATCCAAGCGAGCATCTGATGCAGCACGAGTGGCAGGAGCATGGGACCTGCAGCGGCCTCGATGCGCGCACATACTTTGATACGGTCGATCGCGCCACGTCGGCCGTCAAGATTCCGGCGGTCTTGGAAGCGCCGCAGACCGACCGCAGCCTCACTGCTGCGCAGATTGCTGACCTATTCCACAGCGCCAACCCGCAGATCCCCGACCATGCTGTGACGGTAGCCTGCAGTCGCCGCAGCCTGTCGGAAGTGCGCGTGTGTTTGACGAAGGAACTCTCGGTCCGATCGTGCGGAAGCGGAGTTCGCACGACGTGTCCGGCGGCTGCGATCAGAGTTCCTGCGTCGCGTTAGAGAGGGGCTGGGTATCTCCACCAGTAGTGGGGATAAGGGGTTTTGCGTACCGCGTTCCTGGAGTACTCTTTATTGGCTATTTTTTGGAGGCCGGCACGTTCGTTGAAAACATGTCGCGGAGGAGCTTCCACTTGCCGTCCTCGTGCCGCCAGATGACGATGTACTTCCCGTGGTCGAGTACCGCACCAGCCTTGTCGCGCAGGTCGTATTGACCGACTTCGGTGGCCGTCGGGCCATGTCCAAAAACTTCTAATGTCGTGAGTCCGATGCCCGCGATCCCAGAATCAAGCGCCCCCTGCCAGAATTTTTGAATTGCCCGTGATCCTTTAATGCCTCTATGTCTTCCTGCCGCCCACAAGCAGTAAACCGGCGCCGATCACGATCGCCCCGACACCCGCCCAGACCGGGACGTTGACCGTCTCCTTTTCTTTCACTGCCATGTCGAACGGGCCGATCTTCGCCTCATGGGTTGCCTTAGTGTATGTAAAACCACCGTACATCAAGCCCAGGATTCCAGCTGCGATCAGCGCCAGAGCGGCAACCTTAACTGCGTTCATTATGTTTCCTTGAGTGGATGCAGACATCAACCAGCTCGTTAGTCTCCCCTCTATTCCGTGGGTGGTCAAAGGACTATCTGGTCGGCTTCGCATTCCAAGTTTCGTGTATTCCCGTGTGGCTTTGCTTCATTGACGATGACAGCCGCTATCTCTGGTTGATACATCAAATTGAATCGGCTTGTCGGTCCGCGGAATTAATACCATCGCGGCGTAATGCGCAGCTTGCGAGACCTGCGGACAGATTTCAGGTCCCGTCACCGTAACATGGACCCGGACTTCATTACCCACATCCGTTACCGAATCGAATTTTACCGCGAACGGACCCTGTGTTCTGTATCCGGCGTTGACCACTAGCAGCGTGTAGCGCTCAAAATCAATGACCGGCAGGTGCTCCGTCACGTCTGTCGAATTGCTGAGCCAGCCGTCCCACTCTTGCGCCGATCGAATTACCGCGTTGGAGTGGCCATCCGAAAGCACCAGATTGCGCGGCAAGGGGAAATCTTGAAAGTCGATTTTTCCATTTTGAGGCATCGCTGTAGGTGCGAGCGCCCATATCAGGAATGTCATCAACGACCCGCCCGAATATCCTATTCACCGTGTTCGGGTACCTCAGATAGTGAATGACTTCCACGTATTCATCCTCCCTTTGCAGCCCACCCCCTGGGCAATCTTGCACCGATTGAGCTTAGACGGTCAAAAAAGTCACCTTACAGCTTTGGAATACGAATACGGCTAATCATCAGGGAGCCGGATACTCCAAATATCAGCGTCAATGGGTGAAGCAGATGTCCCAATAGGGATATTTTACCTAACCACATATGTTCACCCGACGCGCCGAGCGATGCTGCGATTGAAAGCACGCACAGGATAAGGAACGACGTCGGTATCGGCGTTCCTTCAAAGTATTTGACCTTGTCCGTTCCTTCGGATAGTTCCTCGGCGGTAACGTTGTAACGAGCGAGGCGTGAAACTCCGCACGCCACAAAATAGGCGAGGATGATGCGATCGTACAGGCCCTGCATGCCGAAGCCATATCCGATCATGGCTGGAGCTACCCCAAAGGAGATTACATCGGCAAGGGAATCGAGTTCGCGGCCCATGGCAGATGACTTTTGCCGCCATCGCGCCACGCGTCCGTCGAAGACGTCGAAGACCAGGGCGGCAAAGACGAGCGCGCACGCCAGGTAAAAGTGCCGAGTATTCCGGTCCCGACGTAGGTAATGTTCGAGAAAAGTGCCGCCGTGCCGCAAACCGCGTTGCCGAGAGTGAACCAGTCCGCTAAATGGAACTCGCGAATCAACGCGGACGGTCGTCTATGTGTCGGACTGTTCACCGGGACTGATCCGATGCTATAAGTTGATCTCAGCATAATTGCTCGCATATCGAATACGACTTACCTCTGCCCAGCGTTAGTGCGGGCCCAGTCTGACACGAACACGGTCCATTGACGTACAGCACAGCGCCTCGGAAGCGCGGCAAACTATCCGCGAGCGTCCAGAGAAATCGACGCATCCCTCCTCCCAGGCCGTCCACTTTGGCGCCCTGGGGGGAGATTTAACTTCAGCCCGATCGCAGCCGTTCGAAGGGTTCTTGAAGGGCCTGCTCTACAGCTTTCTGAAATGCCGCTTCGTCCAAAGCGCAGATACCCTCCCATTCAGCTTCAATCATCTCAGCTTGGTCGATGGTGATGGCGGTCACCGTAAAGCACATGACGCTAGTTCCATCGCTCTCGACAAACCGGGCCGTTCGCGTCTCTTCTTCGTACGCCCGCGTGGATACTGGTTTTCCGCCCTCGAGGACTTTGGCGAGTTGGTCGCCGTTTGGCATCGGCGAGAGGAACTCGGCCATTTCTGTCCCGTCATCGAGCTGCGCGGTCGTCGTGAGTATTTTGTTATCCATCGGCTAAACGGGCGGCAAAGGCGCCGTGGTGTAACGTGACATAACATCCCACATACCCGCTATCAGGCCTGAGATCAATAGATTAATTTTCAGTCAGCTCGTCAGCGATGCGAACGAGACTAAAAAACGATATCGTTGAACGACGAAACGCTATGCACACGAACAATCCACGCTACTGGTTTCGAGCTAAGCGCTACGGTTTGGGCTGGGGCTTGCCTCTGGCGTGGCAGGGTTGGGTGGTGTTTCTCTCCTGGCTGTTGATTGTTCCCTTGGGTGTCTGGTTTCTGACCCCGAGCGGCAGGCCGGTGCGGGTGGTTTTCATAGGCGCAATGGTCATTATCTTGCTCATCATTTGTTACTGGAAAGGCGCTCCGGCCGGAAGGCGATGGCAAAGCGGGGACCACAATTGACGACCTCGGAGTCGACGCCGAGCCCCCTCTTAACAGGCGCGGCTCATTGCCTCACCAAGAAGGCGCGCGAATCATTTCGCGACCACGTCCCTTCCACCGGCGTCGCTTCGCACGTGTAATCCGCCGCCATGTTCGTGGCTGCCACTTTGAGGGCATCCCTGCACTGCTCGAGGCTCGAATACGCCGCGACGGTCTGGGTTCCGCCCGCGTGTAGCTGAGCCACTAGAATGAATAACATCGACTTCATATTGTCCCCTCCGCCATCTTGACCGAAGGAACGATGGTCCTGCCCCCTTCGGCTCGTGGCAACGCCGCATCTCCAAAAGCAGGTCGTCCGTCGCAAGCTGCAATACGCTATGTCACATGCAGGACTCCTTCGAGCCGCGCAAAACATCAGTGCGTCGTCCCGTCGCGGGAATCACCGATCCCTTGCAATTGCGGCAGTGCCCGAGTAGGTTTTGGCTTGCGGTTCCGGACACAGGGATGACATCCATGAAACGACTCCTCCCATCTGCGGCGTTGATTGCGTTCGTGATGTGCACGATGCCGCGTCAAGCCGAAGCGCAGGCGACTCCTTTTCTCGGTCAGGTGGCACTGTTCGCATTTAACTTCTGCCCGGTCGGTTGGTTGCCGTTGAACGGGCAGCTTTTGCCCATCGCACAGAATACGGCGCTGTTCTCGCTGCTCGGCACTAACTATGGCGGCGACGGCATCACCACCTTCGCACTGCCCAAGTGGGGGTCTGTCAACACCGCGAACGGCTTCCCCTACACAGCGTGCATTGCCGATCAGGGCGTGTTCCCGTCGCGCAACTGAGGAAATCACTATGAACCGTGCCCTGATCTTCTGCCTGTTTGCGGTTTGTGGCGCATTCGGCACGAATCGCGTGGTATTCGCGCAATGCTTCCTGTGCAGCGATGCCAACAGCAACACCGCGGTCGGTACCGATGCCTTCCTCTCAAATTCGTCTGGGGGCAGCAACAACGCGTCCGGCTATGGCGCGCTGCAGGCCAATACTAGCGGCAGCCGCAACAACGCGGCGGGAGCGTTCGCCTTGGCTAACAGCAACGCGAACGACAATAATGGAGTCGGCTACGTCGCGCTCTACACGAATACCTCGGGCACGCTCAATAACGCCGTTGGCAACTTTTCCTTGTATGCGAACACAACCGGCAGCAACAACAGCGCAGTAGGCTACGGCGCTCTCTATAAGAACACGACCGGATCGAACAACAACGCGCAGGGCTTCTACGCTTTGCAGAACAACACCTCCGGCAGCAACAACATCGCCGTGGGTCAATACGCCGGGACCTCGCTCACCACCGGCAGCAGCAACATCGACATTGGCAACTACGGAATGGCCGGCGAGAGTGGGATCATCCGCATCGGTAGCTCGGCCACGCATGTTGCCGCCTATGTGGCGGGAGTCTCCACCTCGACCATCACCGGTGCCGCGGTGTACGTATCCTCCTCGGGCCGTCTGGGCGTCCTGGCCTCATCGGAACGTTACAAGACGTCGGTCGCGCCCATGGGCGTTCGCACAGATAACCTGCTCCAGCTCCGACCCGTCACCTTTCATCTCAAATCGGAGCCCGAGGGCCCGCTCCAGTACGGCCTGATCGCCGAGGAAGTGGCGAAGATCTACCCGGAGCTGGTGATTCGCGATGACGCCGGAAAGATTCAGGGCGTGCGCTATGACGAACTCGCACCCATGTTGCTGAATGAAGTACAGCAGCAAAAGGCGCAACTGAGCGAACAGGGAGCGGAGATCAAGAACATGCGCGAGCAAGTGGCGGAGCTCAGACGGATGAACGAGTCCATGCAAGCCACCCTGTCGAGGTTGCAGACCAATCGCGTCGCGATGCGCTGACCGCCGCTTACTTGCTCTGTGAGTACGCCTCCGGTCGCGTACCTGAATTTTCTAGCCTTGAGGCGCTACATGAGTCATGCGATCGTCCTGCGTCAGTACGGCGGCCCCGAACAGCTTCGCCTCGAGCCGATCGAGGTCGGCGCGCCGGGACCTGGCGAACTTCGTATCCGGCACACGGCAATCGGCGTCAACTTTCACGACGCGTACGTTCGCTCTGGCTTGTACAAGACGCTCGAGCTGCCCGGCATTCCTGGCATCGAGGCCGCCGGCATCGTACTGGAGGCGGGTCAAAACTCGCTGGGCTTCGTTCCTGGCGATCGAATCGTATATGTCAACGAGCGCTATGGCGCGTACTCCGAGGAACGTTTGCTGCCGGCGAGCGTGGCGCTGCGTTTACCTCAGGGTGTTTCGGACGAGGTTGCCGCAAGCATCACGGTGAAGGGCCTTACGGCCTGCCTCCTACTGAGGCGTGTGCATCGGGTGACTGCCGGGCAGACCGTGCTCATCCACGCGGCTGCGGGCGGCGTCGGACAGCTTCTAGTCAGTTGGGCGAAGCACCTAGGTGCCCAGGTAATCGGTACGGTCGGTTCGACGGAGAAGGCGAAAACGGCTCGCGCATGCGGCGCCGATCATGTCATTTTGTATCGTGAGGAGAACTTCGTCGAGCGAGTCCAAACTCTGACCCATGGCAAAGGGGTCGACGTCGTCTACGACTCCGTGGGCAAGGACACGTTTCTCGGATCCATCGACTGCCTATCTTATTTTGGTACGGTCGTGAATTTTGGGCAGTCTTCCGGGGCCGTCGAGCCATTTGCCGTGTCCCGGCTCGCCGCGCGTTCGACGGTGGTCACGCGGCCGATTCTCTTCCACTTTCTTCAAGAGAGGTCCGCGCTCGAGGCATTGTCCCAGGAAACCTTCGATGCCCTGGCTGCGCAGACGATCAAGGGCCACACGGTTCTGCGCCTTCCGCTCGGCCAGGCCGCGGAGGCGCATCGAGCGATGGAATCACGGGCACTGTCCGGCGCCATCATTTTGATCCCGTAGATCACGGCGCGTTCGCCGCGAGATATTGCGCGCTCGGCGTGTTTTCTCTATTCTGGCTAGAGCCTATCGTTGCAAACCTGCAACAGCGCGCGGCAAGCGCCGAGTCACGCGAGGTGCCGGCGGCTGATTGCCCATTTGAGAAACATTAAGACTAGTTTGGGAGGGATTGATGTCAAGCTTAAATATATACGTGGTACGCACGGCGGCGCTCGCACTATATCTATTGGGCGCGCTCGATGCGCACACGCAACAGGTAACGAGCAGCGGGCAACTCGAAGAGATCGTCGTCACGGCGCAGAAGCGCGAGCAGAACTCGCAGGACATCGGAATCTCCTTGTCCGCGATGACAGGCGCCGAGTTGGTTTCGATGGGCGCGGCCACCGCGACCGACATTACCAAGTCCATGCCGGCGGTGGTGCTGACGCAGCCGAACGGGCCCTCGTCCTTCAGCCTCGCGATTCGCGGCGTCACCCAAAACGACTTCGCCGATCACCAGGAAAGTCCGGCGGCAATTTACGTCGACGACGTCTATGTGAGCCAAATGGCGGGACTGGCCTTCTCGCTGTTCGATATCGACCGGGTCGAGGTCCTGCGCGGGCCGCAGGGCACTCTGTTCGGCCGCAATGCGACCGGCGGACTTGCGAGCTTCGTGACCAACCGCCCGACCGACGAGACCGGCGGCTACGTCGATGTGACCATCGGCGAGCGCAATTTGGAGCGCGTCGAGGGCGCGGTGAATGGCCCACTATCGAACGACATTGATGGACGCCTGTCGTTCGTATCGGATCATTATGACCCGCTGTTCACGAACGTCGCCGGCGGCGCGGCTGACGCCGAGAACGGCAACGACTACGCCATTCGCGGCCAGTTGCTGATCAAACTGCCGAATTCCTCACAGCTTCTGTTGAATGCGCGCGGCAGCCGCGAGTACGTGAACGCCGGATCCTGGGAAGAGTACGCCGCGTACTCTCTCGGCAACGGCGTCGACGCGTTCGTCCCGGGCAATCTCAATCCGTACGGGACTTGCAACGGCTGCAATGCGAGCGGTCTGCAGAATAGCGGGCCGTTTACCATTCGCGACAATATCAGCGGCTATGCGCACCTGAAGTTCGGCGGCGGCACCGCGAAGTACACTCAGGACCTGTCCTTTGGCTCGCTGACCGTGATCGGCGATTACTCGACATTTCAAAAGAACTATCAGGAGGATTCAGATGCCTCCCCATACACGCTGTTTGAATTCTTCAACGGCAGCAACGTCAGCCAGCAATCGCTCGAGATCCGCTTGAACGGCAGCCATGACAAGTTCAACTGGACCGGAGGACTATACGGGCTGCGGATCAGCGGCAACTACTACGAGGGCTGGATCGGACCGGCGTTCTTCACCGCCTCGCAGTTCCAAAACCCCGCGAACCCCAATAACGGCTATTACGGCGCGGGATCGAACTTAGGCCCTTGGCCGTATGGCAGCGCCCCGTACTGGACCACGGGCGGCGTTCCCGGTCCGAACGGCGGGGTTCCGGAGACAAAATCACCCTACAGCTTGCTGACCAAGTCATACGCGGCGTTCGGCCAGCTGGAATATCGCGCGACCGATCTCATCGGCCTGACGCTCGGCATGCGTGTCACACAGGACAAGAAGGACTACGACTTCACCTGGTATCCGTACGAAGTTTACCCCACGAACACCACGAACCAAGTGCAGCTGCTGACGCCGCCGGCAGGGATCTCGCTGTACAGCTACAACAACAGCCGCGACGACACGCTATGGGCCGGCAAGGCGCAGGTCGACTTCCATCTGACCACCGATCAACTCGCGTATTTGAGCTACAACCGCGGCGTCAAGGGCGGCGGTTTCAGCGCGCCGCTGTTCCCGTTTACCATCAACGATTTGTCGACGCTGACATTCAAGCCCGAGACGCTGACTTCGTACGAAGTGGGCTACAAGTCGGAATGGCTCGACCATCGGCTGAGGTTCGATGCCGCCGCTTATTACTACGACTATCAAAACTATCAGGCGCTGATCTACACCCTGGGCCTCGAGCAGTTGATCGTCAATGCGGATGCGCGCCACAAAGGCGCGGAGATGGAGCTCGATTGGGCGCCGACCCGGGCGTGGCAGTTCGGCGCCGGCCTCGCGTATGTCGATGCACTGGTCACCAATGTGGCTGGCCGCTGCTGCGGCACGACTCCCGGCGCACCGGACTACGGTCAGCCGATCGTCGGCGACTATACGCCGCCGAACGCGCCGCGCTGGACCGCGAACGCCCTCGCGCGGTACACGATCCCGATCGGTGACAACTCATTGTCGCTGCAGGCGGACGGCAATTACTTGACGCGCTTCTGGTTCAATTTGTCGGACGACCCGGACGTCCTGCAAAACGGGTTCGGCATCTTCAACCTTCGAACGAACTACACGACCATGGGCGGCCGGTTGCAGGTCGGCACCTCGCTCGAGAATGTCGCGAACAAGCATTATGGCGTGATGGGCTTCGACAACGTGTCGATCAACGGGTTGGCGCAGGTCTATCCCGGCATGCCGCGCTGGTGGAAGGCGCACTTGAACTACAAGTTTTGAGCCTATAGCTTCACGGCGAGACGCGCGACATCGCGCGTCCAGCCGAAGATGTCCGGCGCGCGCCGCTCCTGAATCGCGAGCAGGGCCTCGCGCAGCTTCGCGGCGACAGCGTCGACGCTATCCGGCACATACTCGCGGTCGTGAGCTGCGTCGACCATCGCGCCCGATGGGGCTCACGATGGCGGCGGTGCCGCAGGCGAACAGTTCGCTGCACTCGCCGGAGGCGATTTGCGAGAGCAGCTCGTTGATCGCAATCCGCCGCTCGTGCATCTTGAAGCCCAGATGACGGCCCAGTGCGAGCAGGGAATCGCGCGTGATGCCGGGTAAGATTGCGCCGTCGAGCTCCGGCGTGTGCAGCTCGCCGCCGATGACCGCGAACAGGTTCATACCCGAGAGTTCTTGGATGAATTTTTGCTCATGCGCATCGAGCCATAACGCAATTCCGCAGCCGCGCGCAGCCGCGGCGGTAGACGCGCGCAGCGAGGCGGCATAATTGGCGGAGGCTTTCGCCGTGCCCACGCCGCCTACCGTGGCGCGCACATCGCCGCGCTCGATGGCGACCCGCATCGGGCCCGACGAATAGACCTCCACAGGATTTGCGATCACCATGAAGCGAAAGGTCTGCGAATTTCGCAGCATGTAGCCCGCCTCGGTACCGAACAGGAAGGGCCGCAGGTAGAGCGATCGGCCGGACGTGCGCGGAATGAAGGCGCGGCAGGCGACGGTGACCGCATCGATTCCCTCGAGAAAGAGCGTCTCCGGAACCTCGGGCATGGACAAGCGCGCCGCGGAGCGCGCAAGACGGCGGCAATTGTCGTGCGGCCGGAAAAGATTCGGCCAGTCTCGATCGACGCAATAGACTTTCAGCCCCTCGAACACTAGCTCGCCGTACTGAAGCGCGCGCGCACCAGGGAGGATCTCGATGGGCCCATAGGGGAGAAGTTCACGTCGTCCCCACCGGCCCTCGCTCCACTCGGCCGTGAACATCACCGGCGCGGACACGAGGCCAAAGCCGAGCTTTTCCGGCAATGTAAAGGCGGCGAGCGCCGCGGCCACCCCCGGGGCTGTCACGAATTCGGACATGATCAGCGTCTCAAGTACGAGTCGGTGCCATCGAGCCAGTCCCGGCGCGGCGGACAGAACACGTCGAGGTCGAGCGTGTCCTCGAGGGCCAGAGCGCGGTGCGGAAGGTGCGAGGGAATGACGATGGCCTCGCCCGCGCGCACGAGGAGTTTTTGCTCATCGTTCGCGCCGAACCAAAATTGCAGAGCGCCCTCGAGTATGTAGGTCAGCTGTTCGTTTTCGTGGGAGTGGCGCGGCACATCCACTCCCTTCTTCAAATAGACGTGCGCCATCATCATGCGCTCGCCGGTGACCAGCTTGCGCGTAAGGCCTTCTTTGAGCGGCTCGGCAGGAATGGCGTTCCAGCGATGCAACACCACGTTCGGAACGGTATCTGCAATCATAATGTTACTCCTTGCTTCATCGAAAGCGGTCATCGACCGGCACATCGAGACCCACGACCAGACGGTTGGTCTCGTTCGCAAGACCGGTGATCGCAAGCAGCTCGTTGAACTGCGCCGCGCTCATACCTTTGGCGCGCGCCGCAGCGCCGTGCGAAGCGATGCAATAGCGGCAGCCATTCGTGATGCTGACCGCCATGTAAATCAACTCCTTGGTCAAAGGATCGAGCGCGCCGGGACCCATGATCTCCTTGAGGTTCGCCCAGGTACGCGAGAGCGCCGCCGGATCATGCGCGAGCACCTTCCAGAAATTGTTGATCCAATCGGTCTTGCGCGTGGCCATGATATCGTCGTATACGGCTCGCACTTCAGGGCTCGCATCCGCGTATTCGATCGGCGCCCGCACGCCGCTTGCAACTGGCGAACTCATGGGGCGATCGCAATCACGCGCGCCGGAAAGCCCGAGCCATTCTCGGGCTTCGGGAAGGTCACCCAGACGACCCCGCCCGCCTCGGGCACCTGGTCCAAATTCGCCAGCATTTCGATCTGATAATGATTGAGCCCCAGAATGTACGACTCCAGGGAATAATCATCCTTGGTCGTGGCCGAGCCTGGATCGGTGTCCGTTGTCTCGTGCCCGGAGGCGGTGATGCCGCGCTCCTCGTACAGCAGCTTCAGTACCGGCTTGCTCCAGCCCGGATAATGGTAAACGCCCGCAGAGTCGACATTCATCATCGCTGTCTGGTCCGGCCAGCGCTTCGACCAGTCGGTGCGCATCGCGACGAATGCGCCGCGCGGAATCCGGCCGTGGCGGGCCTCCCAGGCCTCGATATCGGCGATCTGCAGCGTGTAGTCCGGATTCTTCGCGACCTTCTCGTGCACGTCGATGACGACCAGCGGCATCAGCATTTCCTTCGGGTCGATCTGATCCACCGTGTGCAGCCCTTCGTGAAAATGCGCGGGAGGATCGACGTGTGTGCCCCACTGACCGATGTGGCAATACTCGTTGATGCGAAAACCATCCTTCTTGACCGTGTACAGGGTCTTGGCGGTTTCGTTCGGCGCGCCTTTCCAGTGCGGGATGCCAGGAGCGAAGGTGTGCGTCAAATCGACGAACCGGTGCGCCTTGAGCACCGCGAGCGCCGCGTCGAGGGATTGGGGTTGATCGGCGTTCGCCGACGATGCGCCGGGAGCCGCCCCGCCGATCGAGGCCGCGCCCATCGCGACCGCCACAAACATACTGCGTGCCAATATCCTCATGACCTCTCCGATGCCGACAAAGAAAAAGGGGGCCAAGAATAACACGCGACTCATTTCCCGCGAATCCAGCGGTGCGTGTGAACGCGTGCGTATTTGCGTTAAATTCGGGCGGTAAATGATGGTAGCGTGAATGTATGCAGTCAGAGGGAGCGAACACACCGGCGGCGGCCGGCGCCGGCGCGGTCGGCTCAGGCCTCCCCGGTTCAGGCGTCGCCGGATCGGGGCCGGGATTGCGTCAAGGTGCGATCGGCTGGGTGCTGCTCGCGACCCTCGGCGTCTCGTACGTCATCGCCGGCGACTATTCGGGATGGAACTTCGGCTTCGCGCACGGCGGCTGGGGCGGCATGCTGGCGGCGGCGGGATTCGGCTTTGCGATGTATACCGCGTTGCTCGCGACGCTGGCGGAGCTCGCGACCTCGATTCCGGAGGCCGGCGCCGGCGCTGCTTTCGCGCAACGCGCCTTCGGACCAATCGCAGGGTGCCTGGCCGGCGGCTGCATTTGGATCGAATATGTCGCCGCGGCGGCTGTGATCGCCGTGTTCCTGCAAGCTTATCTGCAGGCGCTGACCGGCTTTGGCGGACCACCGGTCGTGATCGGCGTGTTTGCGCTGTTCGTCGCAATTCACTCGGCGGGTGTCGGCGAGGCGCTGCGGGTACTGCTGGCGATGGCGCTCGTGGCGTTGTTCGGGCTCATCGTGTTCGTGGCAGCGACTGCGGCTCATGTCGATACGAGACGGCTGTTCGAGGAGACGCTGACTGCAGGCGCGAGCCGCTGGCTGCCCTACGGCTGGAAGGGCGTATGGTCGGCGCTGCCCTTCGGCACGGCGTTCTTTCTCGCCGTCGAAGGAATCGCGATGGCCGCCGAGGAGGCTCGCGACCCCGCCCGCAATCTGCCGCGCGGCATGACGGCGGCCATGCTTATTCTGACCACATTTGCGGCGCTGCTCCTTGTCACAGGGCCGGGGGCGGCGGGCGTGCTGCGTCTGAAGGGCGTCGCTGACCCGCTGGTCGTCGCGCTCGAGGCGGTGCACCCGGCCGGCGCCGGACACTGGGTGGTCGCGCTCGTCAACATCTGCGGCCTGTCGGGATTTCTCGCCTGTCTCTTTTCGGCGATCTTCGGCTACTCGCGCCTGACCTATGCGCTCGCGCGCGCCGGCTACTTGCCCGCGTGGTTGGGCCGCACCAACCGGCGCCAGGTGCCGGTGGCAGCAGTAGTCGTGCCTGGTGCAATCGGCTGTGCGCTCGCGCTCACAGGCGCGGCGGAACAGATCTTTGTGCTCATGGTGAGTGCCGGCACGTTATCGTATCTTCTGATCGTGCCCGCTCACTGGGTCATGCGCGCCCGGGGTACGAACGTGCCCGGTTCGTACCGAACGCCGGGCGGAGTGCTCACGTCCGGATTCGCGTGGCTGGCTTCTCTTGTGTCCTTCACCGCCTGCTTCGTCGCTGCTCCCCTGTGGTCATCGGCCACGCTGGGAGTGCTCGCGCTGTTCCTCGGCTCGTATATTTACCGGCGGCGCGCCGTCCGAACCTAGAGCGGATAAATCCGCGCAGCGTTGTCGCGTGCAATCGCGCGATAAATTTCCTCGGCATCGTGCACTGTGCAGTCCCCCCGCCGCGAGCCACGCATCGAGATTCTGCGCGAGCGTGCGCCGAAAAAGCGCGACGCCCAGATAGTGCAGCTCCGCGAGGCCGAAGGCGTCGGTGCTGAACACCTGCTTGGTCCACGGCCCGAGTTCCAACGCCTCGGCCATGATTCGCCCGCTCGATGCTCCGGTGAAGTTCAGGATCACGCCGACGTCGTAGTAGACATTTTGGAACACTTCGGCCAACCACGCCGCCTCTCGAATGAACGGATAGTTGTGAAGCAACGTCACCGGCACCTGCCACGATTCCATGCCGCGCAGAAAGTCCGTGAAGTGCGTTGGGTCACAGGCATGCATGTACACGTCCGGATCGCCGAAGCCAACGTGCAGCTGCAGAGGGAAACGGCGTTCGCGGCACAGTTCGGCGCCGGCCCACAGCCCATGGCGTATCAGTACGGGATCCGACAGGCGCGGGCGACGGCCGCCCAAGGAGCGAAACCAAGTGCCCGCCGCGCGTGCGACCTGATCCGCGGTCGGGGCGGTCTGCTCGATCTTGAAGGTCGTGCGGTACGCCACGATGCTCTTCAAACCCACTGCGCCCAGCGCTTGCTCCCGCAGCGTTTCAGCGAAGCGCGTCGCGTACCCGTCCGCGGAGACGCCGGAGGCGGCAACTTGCTCGGCGACCGCCTCGATGCGCACGATCTCGCGCACGGGATGGCCGGAGAGCCGCGCGAACTCGTCCAGCGTGGAAATCTCCGAACCCCGATGTCCGGTGTCGAGCAGATGCGACTCGATTTTGCACGCCCGCAGGAGCCGTCGGTTGACCTCCTCGGTGCCGAGTGCGAGCCGTCGCTCCACGTAGTCGTCCGCCGCAGCAAGCGCCGGCAGATCGAGCAACGGTGCGCAGTGACGGCGGATCGCAAGCCCGAGCGGCTTCTGGAAGTGGCTCGTGCCCGGCGCCGGCGGAGCGTAGCTCTCCGACATCAGACCCTCGAGCGTGGTGCGCGTCATTGCGCCCGTGAGAACGCCGTGGCAGTGGTGATCGATCAGTGGGGTGTCATCCATGGGAAATCCGGGCGTGGCTCATCTGCGCGGGCTCAATAAAGGTTGCGGTATGCGAGGGTGATGACATCCGGCTCGGCGTAGGCGAAGCGGGCAGCTTCCATCCGCTTGATGTTCATGAACGTTGTGTACAGGCGCGGCGGCAGCCACCCGCGTGCGACTTCATCTGCCGCCAGCGCATCGAGCGCGGCCGCGAGGCTAGCAGGCAGCGCTTTGACTCCGAGTCGCCCCCGCTCAGCCTCGGTGAGCGCTTCGGGATCCTGGTTGACGATGGCCGGCAGCGGCAGCCCGGCGCGCATGCCGGCGAGGCCGGCGAGAGCGAGCGCGCCGATCGCCAGGTAAGGATTGCACGTGCCGTCGGGCGGCCGCAGCTCGAGGTTCGTCGCCGCCGCCGCCGCCGCGGGCTCTGGGTCCACTGAAGGACATACGCGCAGGGCCGCCTCGCGGTTCTGCACCCCGAAAGCCGCATACCCGCAGCTCCAGTGACCGGGGCCGAGCCTCAAGTACGAGGCCGGCGTCGGCGCACTGAGCGCCGTGATCGCGTCGATGTGCCGCATCACGCCGGCAATGAAGGAGGCCGACTGCGGCGTGACGAGTCCCGGCCGCACGGGATCGTGCAGCACCGGCCGGCCCGCGCGGTCGCGAAAACTGAAATGGATATGCATTCCGCTGCCGGCCGCCTCAGGCGCCGGCTTCGGCGAGAAGGTCATGCGCATGCGGTGCCGGCGTGCGACTTCCCGGATGACTTCGCGCGTCAACAATGCACGGTCCGGGCCCTTGAGGCCGGGCTGCGGCGCGCAGCTCACCTCGAACTGCCCCTTGCCGAACTCGGGCTCGAAGCACTCGAGCGCGAGCGCACGCAGCGCCGAGGTCGCCTCCGCGGCGAACGGCGCGGCGTGACGCAATGCTTCGACCGAATATACGAGACCGAGCGGAAACGGCGCATCGACCGCGGTAAATTCGTGCTCGAACGCCGACCAGAGGGTCCAACCGGATTCCGCCTCGAGCGCTTGCAGCGCCGCCTCGCAAAAGTTGCGCGGGCAGCAGTCGCCGGGCGAGCCGTCATGCGCGAGCGTGCGTGTGAGATGCAAGTGCAGAGCCGGTATGCCATCGCGCGCGGCCACGCTGACGGATGCGCCCTCGACGGGAACCTGGCGGACCTCCTCGAGCGGGCCCCATGGATTCTCGACGATGCCGTCGAATGGCGTCATCGCGGAGCCCGCCGCGGCCCAACCGACGCCGTAGCGGCGCTTCGCATCGAGCTGATCGAGCGGGATGGCACGAGTGCGCAAGATGGCGCCGAGGTCGCACCAGGCGAACAACGCCAGATCCCCATTATCCATACTCGCTCCTCGCCGTACGACGTACGCCCTGCGACGTACGCCTTACGATATACGATGTACCCGCGATCATGGCGCCGTTTTTGAGCGTCGGCATGGCCAGGGCGACTGGGCCATCCTTCACACGTGGCCGGGAAGGAACGCCGCCAACAAGACCGCGAGGATGGCGGCGGGGCAGACATAGCGGAGCATGACGCGACATACCTTCCAGATCAGCTCCGTCGTGCCGCCCATTTCCGTCGCGAACGTCGCCTCATTCAAACGCCAGCCAATGAACAGACTCGTGAACAGCGCACCCACGGGGAGGAGCAGATTTCCGGCGATGAAGTCGGCGAGTTCGAAGACAGTTTTTCCGGCGAGCGCCGGCACGCCCTCGAACGGATGCCATCCGGCGAGCACGTTGAAGGAGAGCACCGATCCCAAGCCCGCGAGCCACAACGCCGTTGCGGTCAACACCACCGCCGACGCACGCCGCATGTTCTTCGATTCGAGCCAGGCGACGATGGGCTCGAGCATGGCGAGCGAGGGCGTGAGAGCCGCGAGAATCAGCAGCACGAAAAAGACCGTGCCGATCGCCCGCCCGCCGGGCATGACCGCGAATACCGCCGGCAATACCTCGAAGACCAAGGTGGGGCCGGCCGCCGGATCCATGTGGAAGCGAAAGACCAGAGGAAACACCAATATCGTCGCGAGCAGCGAGACCAGCAGAATCGAGCCGGTGACGATCAACGCCGGCCGAACCAGTGGCGAGCTGCGCGGCATGTACGCTCCGTACGCGAGCATGACGGCCGCGCCAACGCCGGTGGCATAGAACGCTTGACCGATCGCCGCGAGCACCACTTCGCCCGAGAGGGCGCTGAAGTGCGGCGCAAAGGCGAAGTTCATGGCCCCGGCGACATCCCCGGTGGCGAGCGAATACGCATCGAGCAGCAGCAAGAGGATCAGCAGCGCGGGAGCACGGATCCGGCTCGCAAGTTCGATGCCGCGGCCGACACCGCGAGCGGAGATAAAGGCGACGGCGCCCAGAAACAATACCTGCCAACCCGTCAAGGCCCAGGGATCGGCCAGCAGACGCTCCCATTCGGCGTGCAGGTCGGGCCGCGGGAGGCCGGCAAGCGCGCCTCGGCCGCACTTCCACGCGTAGGCGATGACCCATCCGGCGACGATGCTGTAGTAGGAACAGATGATGAAAGCTGCGCTGGTGCCCAACACGCCAATGACATTCCAGCGGCGCGAGGCGCCGATATCGGCCGCCATGGCGCCGGCAGCCACCGGTGGCGCGCGGTGGGAGTACCGTCCGATCATGTACTCGGCGATGAGCAGCGGCGTCGCGATGAGCAGGCACGCGATCACGAATATGCCGATGAACAAGCCGCCGCCGTATTTGCCCGCGAGATACGGAAAGCGCCAAATGCTCCCGAGTCCGACCGCCGCGCCGATGGTGCCGGCATATACCGCGAATTGCGAGGACCAGATTGGAGGGAGGCTCAGCCTCGGCATTTGCGCCGCCCGTACGTACGCCCGAAGCCGGCGCGGATCCGACGATACAGGTTTCCGGAGCGATCAGACAGTGCGGTGCGGAGCGCCGTACCGCCGCGCCGGCGCCGCCGGAGTGCCGCTGCCAGTATTTGCCCGAATTCCGCCACAGGACTGCCCCAAGCGCCTCGCACACTGCTCCATGCAGTGTCATCAGGAGGGCGGCGGCATGTCTCTGGATAATTTCGAGATCTGGCTGAATCATTTCGAACACCACGCACAGCATCCGCGTTGTGTTCCACGCGGCCTTTCCGATCTTCTGAGACCCCATGAGCGTCGGATCATTGCAACTTCGATTGCGACTTTTCAGCTCGGGGAACAGTCGGAGGGACGTACCCTCTTGCGAGCGGCACAACGCTTCGCGGACGCACGCCGTATCCCCGGAATCGTGCGGATCATCGAACTAGTTATTCGCGAGGAACAGCGTCACGCGGCATTGCTCCGGGCCTTCATGGAGGAACATCAAATCGCGTTCAAGAGGGTCCACTGGACCGATCGAGTGTTTCGTCGCGTACGACAACTCGCGGGTCTGGAGTTCTGCCTCCATATTCTCATCAGCGCCGAGCTGATCGGTATCGTGTACTACCGTGCGCTCGAGACAGCCACGGATTGCCGGCGACTAATGATGCTCTGCCGGAACCTCGTGTCCGACGAGCTCGCCCACGTTGGGTTCGAATCGCATATGCTGCTCGCACTGCGAGCGGGCCGGGCCGCACCGGTACAGGCCCTGATGCGCCTGGCACATCGAGCATTCTTCGCAGGCACTGCCGGCGTCGTATGGTTGACGCACCGTTCGGTGTTGCGCCAAGCCGGATACGGCGCGCGAAGCTTCCTGCGCGCCTGTCTATCTCAATACGCCTTCTACTTGGAGCCGGTGAACGCGACGCTCGCATCCTCGTCGGTTCCCTGAAATTGCGCCATTACACCTACCTCGCTAGCGCTAAATTGCGCGCCCCTATGAGTCATCAATCGACAACCTTTTGCACGCAGCAGCGCTGGGCGCTGAAAGTCTGCCCAGGGAATCTTTTGTATCCCTGCGGCGCACCCCTGCGCGCCTTGGAAATCATGATGGGTTAGCCCAAGTTCGCAAGAGTTGCGGGGCTGACTAAATGGCAGTCCCCGGAACGATCTCTTCCACGAGACCCCGGAAGGCACTGCCATCCGGGGTCTCGTCGTTTGGGCGATGAGAAATTATTGACGAGAACGAGATGGAGGATTTGAGATCGCGGATTGTCCGGGTCTCACGACGAGGTCGAAACATCGATCGCGCAGCGACAGTGGGTTCATAAGCCCACCTGGCACGCCTGTGCCCTTGAGAGGGGTTGCACGGGCGCGTACCGCACGGGCGCTCTTTTTCATGCCACCACAAGTTAGCTCAGTGGGTAGAGCAGCGGCTTGGTAACCGCTTGTCGCGGGTCAAGAAATCCTGACGCGCGACAAGGTGAGCTTGCGCGTCAACCTGACGGCGCTTTGGCAGGTGCTGGACGCGGTTCAGGCCCGGACGCGGCTCGTCAACTTCGTCGAGTACGTCTACAAGGAACTGCAGTTCGCACTGCGTGAAGCGGTAGGTGCTCGAACCTTGGATGAGTTGCTGGGCGACAAGGGAGCGTTCGATCGCGAGATCAGCGCCATTGTGGCCGGAAAACTCGAGGGCAACGGGGTGGTGGTTCGTTCGGTGGGTGTGAAGGACGTCATCTTGCCGGGCGAGATGAAGGTGATCCTCAACCAGGTGGTGGAGGCGGAAAAGCTCGCTCAGGCGAACCTAATTCGCCGGCGTGAGGAGACGGCGGCGACCCGCTCGCTGCTCAACACCGCTCGCCTGATGGACGACAACCCGACGCTGCTGCGGCTGAAGGAACTGGAGACGCTGGAGAAGGTGACGGAGAAGATCGACAAGTTGACGGTCTTCGGCGGCCTTGAAGGCGTGTTGAAGGACGTCGTACGAATTCAGGTGCCCGGTGCCTGAAGTGGTGCGACGAGCGGGTGCCCGGCGGTCGCAAGGCCGCCGGGCCATTGAGAGGGACTGCGTCTTTGCCTGCTCTATTGCCAACTGACTTCCAACCGGTATATTTCCGAACACGACCGTTCAGCGCACTTTAGGAGATTCGCCAATGACGATGTCCCCATCGGCTCGGGCGCGCCTCGTCGCGAGCCGAAAGCAAGAAGTGGGAACCTTGCTGACTCCGGACATCTATTCTTGGTATCGCCAGCAGCTCGACGTTTGCCGTATGCGGTACGACGAGCGGCGTAGCTCGTGGATGGTTTTCGGTTACGCCGAGGTCCAGCAGGTGTTGCTCGATACGGATAACTTCTCTTCCGAAAGGACGCTGAAAGCCGACGGGAGCGTCGATGAAATCTTAGGGGCCGGCATGCTCGGCTTGGATCCTCCGCGACATCGGCAGTTGCGTTCCCTGGTGGTACAAGCCTTTACGCACAAGCGGGTGTCGGCTCTGGAGCCGCGGATCCAGGCCCTCACAACGAGCTTGATCGATCGCATGAAGGATGAGGGAGGCGTGGACATCGTCGATGCCATCGCATTCCCGCTGCCCGTCATGGTCATCGCGGAGCTCCTCGGGATCCCGGCAGCCGACCGCGAACAATTCCGCAGCTGGACCAGCGACATGGTTGGCGCCGATTACGAGCTCAGGATGCAAGCCTTCGGAAAGATGGCAACCTATTTCGACGCCGTCATTACCGAGCACATGCACAATCCCAAGGAGAATCTAATTTCCGAACTCCTGGCCGCAAATATTGGGGGTGAGAGCCTGAGCAAGGCGGATGTCGTCGGCACCTGCCTCCTGCTACTCGTAGCGGGCCACGAGACGACGACCACGTTGATCGGCAACGCGCTGTGGTGCTTCGAGGAGCATCCCGCAGCTCGGGCCGAAGTGTTGATGCGGCCCGAAATTCTACCAACGGCCATCGAGGAAATCCTCCGGTTTCGCTCGGTGATTCACTGGTTGCCGAGGGTGGTCAGGCGGGATATGCAATTTTTGGGTCACGATCTAAAGGAGGGTGATCTGGTACTGCCCGTCTTTGCGGCGGCCAATCGGGACAGCGCCCAATTTCCCGATCCGGATCGCTTCGATATTAGCCGTTCACCCAATCGGCACCTGGGATTTGGACACGGAATCCATCTCTGCCTCGGTGCGTCGCTGGCACGCCTGGAGGCGAAGGTGGCGTTGGGCGAACTGTTTCGCCGCTTTCCTCGGATGCGACGAGACGCGTCGAAGCCCCCGACGCTACGACCTAGCTCGTTCGTGTTCTCGTTCAGTCATTACCCCGTCCGGCTGGAGGGTTAGGCGCACCGCCATGCCACCTCGGATGTCGCCTGTTGTTACCTCCGATTTCGCTGCTCGCTATAGTGCGCGATGCTCTTAGAAATTCTTATGGCCTGGTTGCTGGTGACCATCACCGTGGTCATGCACGCGGCCGGATTCAGCGCGCTGCTAAGAGCCCTTTTTAGATCGCACGCCCTGGCATCCTTTGGCTTCTGGTCCAGCACCTGGCTGGTGATCAACCTGACGGGCTGGCTGATACTGGTCCACCTGGCCGAGATTGCAATATGGGCGCTTTTCTATCTTTGGCAGGGCTGTCTGCCGGATGCCGAATCGGCATTCTATTATTCCGGAATTACCTACACGACCGTTGGCTATGGCGATCTGGTGTTAGCGCGGCCTTGGCAATGCTCGCACCAATCGAGGCATTGACGGGAATTCTCATGTGCGGAGTCTCGGCCTCGGCGTTTTTCGCGGTCGTCATCCGGCGGATCGACAATTGGATGCACGCAAAAAGCTCCTCGGAGCCGAAACCCCCTTGAGAGTCTCGTTTGAAACTAAGGGACCCGCGAAGATGGCGAGCTCAGCGCATTGTGCACGCGCGCGACGTCGCGATCGCGCTCCTCGACGAGGTCTCTAATGAGGAGGGATTGCTGCGTGACTATGTGTTGGGCTTTGGCTATCAATAGTTGATGCGCCGTGAGCTGCATCGTCGGGGTTGTAGCGCACGCACGTTGCCTATCGTCGTCTCAAGGCGAGGCTCGGTAACCGTCCTTTATCATGCGCGATGACTGAAGTATCAGCAGCGGCTTTGAATTTCAGTCCGCTCCGCAGTTTGAACGTCAGAACAACTTAGTCATGATGCTGACGAAGAGAAACACTCCCATCACGGACATAATCAGCGCCATGATGAGGGAGGGTCGCGTGAGTCGGAAATCTTTGATTTCGTGAAGCCCCTTGAGCGTCTGCCAATACTCGACGGTTCCCATCAGCATCGCGAAGGTGCCGAGCCCCGTCAGGAACAGTCCGATGTTGCGCGGCGTGTGCCCCTGAGGCAATTCACCTCCGCCCTCTTGAAATGCCACGAGCACTTTATAAATGGTGAAACCGAAACTATCGAGCGAGAGAGAGGTGCGAACCCAGGCCATCAGCGTCCGGTCTGCTGCCATTAGATTGCGGGAGGTGGCCAGATCGGTCCGCCGCTGTGCCAACTCGTCCGACGATAACTTCCTTCGCTCAGTCATTCTCTCTAAGCCTTCGACGCGTCTAGTTGCGGGCGGCCTTATCCGCGGATATGGCGACGACGTCGTTGGTTAGGGTCGTGCGAGTGGAGGCGCTAGCTGCCGGCTGTGTAATCACCAATGTCGTGCCAGGTTCGACCACAGTGGCAAGCTTCGCGAGGAACTCGGACGGGACTTTGAAGTCGGCGAGCAGTTCTGCGGTGGATACGGTGTTTTCCTCTTTCCCCGAGACTTCCAGCCATCGAGGCATCGGTCGTCCCGTAGCGGGGCCCGGCGGTTCGGCGCCCGAAAGTTCGAGCATGGTAAGCACGTGCAACGTGATCTTACGGTGCGGGTCCGTGAGAGTGAACGGCGCATGGCCGATCTCGATACCGTTGCGGAACACGCGGATGCGCTTGTCCTCGTTGGTCAGCAGGATCGTCACGGGGCCCTCGGGCGCCGCCTCCGGCTGCCAGGCAAGTCCATTCGCAAGAGGCGGCCCGCTAACCGGAGTGCCGGTCGCGTTAACTGGGGCCACCAGACCCGGGTGGGCCACATCGTCTGGAAATAACTTCTCGTCGGCTACCACGACGGTCAGACCCGTCTTCGTCTCGGCGAACAGCTTCCGGGCGAACTCATAAGGCATGCGCACGCAGCCGTGAGACGCCGGGTAACCTGGAAGCCGGCCCGCGTGGATGGCGACGCCCGACCAGGTGAGTCGCTGCATGTACGGCATCGGCGCGTCGTTGTAGAGGTTGGAATAATGATCCTCGTGCTTCTGCAGGATCGTGAATACGCCAGTGGGCGTTCGGTAACCCTTTTTACCGCTGGATATGGTGGATGCGCCGATGATCACACCATTTCGGTACACATAGGCCAACTGCTCGGGCAGCGACACGACCATCACGATCGGTCCCCGAGGTGATACCTCGGGGACCCAGAGGTATTCACCGGGCTTGAGCTTGGCGGGCACCGTCGTCTTGGCGGTGCCCAAGGTGGAAGTGTGCTTCGGGGGCACCTTGCCGTTGGCGGCGAGGCTCGGGGGCGCTTGCAGCAGAGCGAAACCAGCGATCACGATGGCGAATATCTTCATGTCACAAATTATACGTGTAACAGTACGCCGAGTGGAGAGACGAACGCACCGATCGATGGCAGGCCCGACTCGGGTGCTGGCGGAACACGGCCGATCACCGAGCCGAGAGAAATAATGCGATGATCGTGCGGCCTAAGGGAGGACGTGGAATGGATGCCCGCGTGGAGCGAGTTCGCCGGCTTGCAGCCGTTTCGCATGGTGCTGCGGCAATATGCAGGCCGCCAGCAGACGTAACCCTGTGTTAGTGTCAGACAACAGGCAAAAGCAGCGGTGGTGAGGGGAGCGAAAGTTCTGTTTGCCGCTCGTCCGACTTTGCTAGACCGCGCCGCGGCTCAGACGATCTGGCAATGGATTATGGATTTCTCGTCGAACGAATAGACCGCGCACAGCCTATGATAGCCGTCAGCAATGATGAGCTTGCGAAGCGCTGGATCGCGATACAAAAGAAGCGGCGAGAGCGCCGTATTGGCTGTAATCAGCCGCCGGTCTTTTTTGACGTCGCTGTCGCTAATGGGCAGCAGCGGCACATTCGCTGCGCGCAAAATATCCTTGGCTGCAAATTTCTCGACTTTCGCACTCTTCAAATTATCAACGATTTTCTTCGCTTCACGCGGTTTCAGGAGCAGGCTTAAATACGCTCGTGCGGCCGGATAGTCGAGCTTCTGAGGGACTTTCAGCCATTTGATTTTCATTTTCTTCACAAGAGTTTGCTCAGGCGGAAACGCGCATGGCATTGCTCGCAAGGTGCTTCAGGTCGTCGGTTTTGTGGATGCCCCATGTTGTTTTCTCATTTAATGATCAGCGGACGAACGGACTGACGAGCATGCGTACCTTAATCGCCGCCGGCGCGTCAATCGCTTGCGCGGAATCTTCAATCTCCTGCCGCGTAAACAGCTGTATTTCGGTCCTGCCGTCGACGGTGACCGAGAATTGAGTCTCTTGTAGCTCCGCACTCTGAGCATTGTGCTTAACAACGCTGCCGGCCACGCCGCGTTCGCGCAAGGCCGCTTCCAGTGCAAGGTTGATTGTCGAAAGCCCTTTTTGAAATTGATCTTGTTCCATAGGATCTTGTGTCATTAGGTAAAGCATCCCACTCGTCACTGGGAAGTGCAACCCTTGCGGCAGTCACGGAATCGAGCGGCGTCTGTGTCGGCGTAAAGAGTCGGCGAAACGTTACCATGGCTGACACAAATTGCGGGCTTCCAGCGCTTCGCTCGACAAGATCTTCATCATAGACTGTTTGCTTAACCCAGCGTCTACTCCTGCCAATGCAACGAGTCTCGCGCTCCGACAGCCAGATAAAATGCAAGAGTCGGGGTTGCCTCTGAACACCTCGCTACGAAGAGACGCTGGGACAGGGAGAGCCATCGGTGCCGGGATTCAATAGTGGTCCATATCTACAACAACGCCGAGGATGCCGGGAGGATCCAATGCACGCAGAAGCGCCGAATGCGCCCCGACGATTAACTCTGATTCGCATCATCGCGACAGCACTGTTGCTGACACTCGCGGCTTGTAGCCAATTGAGCGATACCAGAAAGCCCGCTCCCGACAAGAACGCGCCACGCGCGCAGCTGTCCATCGGCTACAGCCTGCTTTACCAAGAGGCCGATGGAATTCCTAAACTAAAGTGGATCCTCATGTTTAAGGACAAACCTGAAGAAATGGGGCGGGTCACCAATGATCTGGTCAGCTATTACCAGCAGCTTGCCGACACCATGCAGAGGCTATCGAAGCAATATCCCGCCATGCGCATCGACGTGGCAGCAATGTCCGAAGATCGAGGGCGACGAGCGTAAAGCCATTGGCGAAGACCTCGCCAAGGACTTCGCCCCGCTCGTTGGCAAGACCGGCATCGAATTCGAGCGGGAGGCGCTACTCATGTTTTACAACACGCTCAATGAGCAACGTCATCTAACCGGGGTGATGGTGGGGCTCGAAACCGACCCGGCCCTGAAGAAGTTCTTGGAGACGACAAAGGCCCAGTTGGAAGAACGCTACGCGAAAGTCGGGGCGCTGTTGAACCGCCGCTATTTCACTCACTAGGGTGGCTACGATGAGAAAGGATCGCGGATTTGCGTGCTGACACTTGAAGTGCATGATGAGTTCGCTGGTTAACCGCACCGATGTTGCGCGCGCCTACACCAGCTATCCACCATTGTCGACATCGAGTCGCTTTCGCCGTTCCGCAATATGGTGGCGCCCGGCGGCTTCACGATGTCCGTCTTTTTGACCAACTGCGGCGCGCTGGGGTGGACGTCCGACGTTGCACCAGGATAGGAACGAGCGGGACCTCAAGGCGCCCATCGTCTCGGTGTCGCTGGGCATGCCGGCGACCTTTCTATTTGGTGGTCACAAACGTTCAGACAGGGCGGCTAGAGTGCCGCTGTTCCACGGGGACGTAGCGGTATGGGGTGGCGCTGATCGACTGAGTTACCACGGCGTGATGCGGATCAAGGAGGTAAGTTCCGCGCCAAAAAGGCAGCCGTTTGCCGGCACCCTGTTGTAAGCGCAACACTCCTTTACGCATGCGAAGCACGCAGTACACCCCTCAAGGGCCGGTCAATCCCACTATCTCTGACCCTGCGGCTTCAATCGAACAGGCTGAGGATGCTTTGATACTTTTCGATATAGCCGCTATTTTCGCGGTTGTAACGTGGAATGCTGACTGCTTGCACCACAGAAGCTTGCTCGCGCCAGACACAGGGGCATGTGACTTCGGAGCCCGGCGTTAGTTGGCCCGCGCGGCGAAGTTCGTCGAGTTGGACCCCCAAGCGGTCGATCGCGCGATAAAGCTTTGCAACGTTACGCGGGCCGCCGTTGTAGGCGGCGACTGCAAAGATTCCGATCACTTCCGGATTCTTGCGATAAGCCGAGCGGATTTCACTGCTCATCTGCGATAGCTCGATGTCCAGCAGGCAGACGGCCGCCTTCATGGCGTTCGACAACTGGGTCGCGCCGCGCTCGAAGTTTGTGTCCAGCTGCGCGCCGCGGCACCTGCGCACGACGAGCGAATAGGTGCCGTTGCCGTGCCGGTCGGTGAACTGCATGGCGCCCAGCGCTTTCGCACTCGAGACGCTGTAGCGATACGCTTCCTCGCGCTTCAGGCCGTACTGGCTGAGTACCTCGTCGAATGCATCTCTGCCCTTTTCGAGGAAGTCCTCGTCGTCGGTCTGTTCTATGACCGCGAGCGTCGTAATCACCTCAGCTGGTATCACGTCCGCGAGCAGTTCGCCCGGAAAGGCCGCGCTCGGCACGTTCGAGCTGCGCAGCTCGTCCAAGGCGCGCCGTGCGGTGGTGAGCAGGAAATCTCTGCCGCCGGTGACGAAGCCAGGGTCAAGGGTATCCTGGGTATAGGGCAGATAGACAATGGGTCGGGCCGTTGCCACCGCCTCGCGCCAGCGTTTCTTCTTAATGAGGGCGTTGTCGAATACCGGAAACTTGCGCCCATAGACTTTCAGCTCCTCGCCGCCGCGCGAGAATGCGAACATCAGTCGCTCGGCCCCTGTGCCCTTCACGTGCCGCACCTCAATGCCGGGTGTGCGCACGGTGAAGGGCAGTGGCCCGTGGCCGGGCTTCCATTTCAACGGCGGGCTGGGAATCTCCAAGTCAGCAATGGTCCAGTTCTTCTGTGCCTCGCTCCATAACGCGAAGGCGACCGGCCGGCCGCGCAGCACCTCACGCCCACCCTTACCGATAAAGACGTACTGCAGTTCTACGTCACGCAGCTGCGCCTGGCCCTCAGCAACCAAGTCCCGGATGACGAGATGGCGCTCGCGCCCCTCCACGACCAACTCCGGCAAGCCCTGCGTCTTGGGTGGCGTCTCGCGTTGCTCCGACTCGGCGACAGCCGCCGGAACCTCGGACTCACTCTCATCTTTGGCTTCGCTCGCAGCCACCGGGCGCACCAGCACATCGGGCGCGGCGGTCTCCGCGACCAGCGGTGGGTCGTCCACTGCCTCGATGCGACCGCCCGAGGAGGCGCACGCGGAACAGAGCAGGAAGGCCAGGAGCGGCAGTGCCGATGAGGATGAGGCACTGCGGGAGACGCGCACAGAGGAACTCGCTGACATGGTAGTCCGATGATACCGACCGCTCAGTCGCTCACTGTCGTCGGTCTCGAGTTCGAGTTCTCCGTTTCGCCCGATATAGTCCAGGTGTCTGCCCACCGCCTTGAGGTCGTTGTTGCCGTCATTCTCGGCTCCGCAAGCCAGAATCTCCCGAATGACCCATCGCTTGAGCCAAGCGGCTTCTGTCAGAAGGTCGCGTTCAGCGATCGCTCTCGCCCGGAGTTTGATCTCAGGTGAGACCCGCGCCTTCAAGATTTCCGTACAACACATGGGACACAATGTGCCCCAAAAGCAAGCCGCAGGCTATCCCGCATTTGCACTAAATTCAGCGAAACTCAAACAGAGCTCAAAAAAACGTTGTCCCGGTGTCGGACTCGTTGCGGTCCTTCGTGTCTGCCTGCTTTTGGCAAGCCAAGCATAAGAAGGGCCCTCGCCACTTGGAATCAATGGGACCTGGGTCCAATCTGCCTAGCTCAAAGCGTTTGGCAGCATGGGTGGTATCCGTGGCGAAGTCGAGATCGCACACGTTCCTGCATGGATCGGCAAGGACCGTCCGGGGTGTCGGAGGACTCGATAGAGGTGTTGTGACATGACTGAGTTCGACTATGTCATTGTGGGGGCCGGCACCAGCGGCTGTGTACTCGCCAACCGGCTTTCCGCCGACCCGAAAGTCAGCGTTTGCGTACTCGAGGCCGGCCCAAGTGATCGGTTCGAGTTAATCCATACGCCCGGCGCATTGGGCGCTCTCTTCTTTCTCAAGAAATATGACTGGTCCTACAAGGCCAAGCCCGACCCGGCGATCCGCAAGGGCGAGCCGCTTTTTTGCGCGCGCGGTAAGACGCTCGGCGGATCGAGCTCGATCAATGGCATGGTGTATTCGCGGGGACAGCCTGCAGACTACGATCATTGGGCCGAGCTCGGAAATCCCGGCTGGAGCTTCGAGGATGTCTTGCCTTATTTCCGCAAGTTGGAAAGCAACGTCCGCGGAGCGGGCCCGTATCACGGCGCTGACGGACCGATGAAGGTATCGGATTGCGAATTCCAATTTCCGATCTCAAAAGTATTTGTCGACGCCGCGCGGCAGACCGGCTTGCCGATAACCGACGACCTGAGTGCCCCTCCGTACGAGGGTGTCGGTCCCTATCAACACACGATCGCGAACGGTCGCCGGTGCAGCACGGCCGACGGTTATCTGCACCCGGTGATGTCGCGGTCCAACCTTACCGTCAAAACTGGCGCCTATGTCGCTTCAATCGACTTCGACGGTAAGCGCGCCGCGGGTGTCTCTTACGAAAGCGGCGGGCATCGCACTTCGATAAAGGCGAGCCGTGAGGTCATCGTCTCGGCCGGTGCCTACAATTCACCGCAATTGCTGATGCTCTCGGGCGTCGGGGACCCCGAAGAACTGAAGGCCAATGGGATCAAGGTCGTGCATCCGCTGCCTGGTGTCGGCAAGAACCTGATGGAACATCCGGCTGTATTTCTTCAGAACTCGAGCCATGGCCACGCCGGTGTGCAGCTGTCGCTAGTCGGTCTGCTGGAGATGATGGGCCAGGGGATCGAGTATTATGGCGCGAACGCGGGCAAGTTGCGCGCCTCGGTCGTTGAGAGTGGCGGCTACCTGAAGACGGACCCGGCACTGCCGAGGCCCAATATCCATCTCATGTTCGAGCCCATTCTGTTCGACTTCGCGTCGCAAAACATTCAAATGATGCGGCAGCACGGCTATTCCTGTCACATCGCCGCCCTAAGCCCCAAGAGCCGGGGCACAGTCGGACTCGCCAGCGCCGACCCGTCGCATCCTCCGGTCATCGACTTCAAGTTGCTGAGCCACCCCGACGACGTCAAGACATTGGTCGAGGGCGTGAGACTGGTCCGCAAGATCTTTGCGGCTCCGGCCTTCGAGAAGTACCGCAAAGAGGAGCTCTACCCTGGAGTTGACACACAGAGCGACGAGGCGCTAGGCCAAGCTATCCGTGATAGGGGCAGCTTCGCGGAGCATGCCGCCGGAACCTGCAGGATGGGCACCGACGATATGGCGGTGGTCGATGCGCAGCTACGCGTGCGTGGACTCGAAGGCCTACGCATCGTCGACGCCTCGATCATGCCGACCCTGGCGAACGGCAATATCTATTGCACAGTGATCATGCTCGGTGAGAAGGGGGCTGATTTGATCCGCGCGGGATGATCCGGAGTGTCGGATGAGCCTCTATTAAAGAGTGGTGCACACGCCCGGATCGAACCTCTCGCAGAAGCGTCCCATGTTAGGAGGCGCCGTGGTGTCGGACGAGGTGAGGGCCTGGGGTGGGGGATTTGCCGGCTGAGGGATTCGAACCCCCGACCTACGGTTTACAAAACCGTTGCACTACCACTGTGCTAAGCCGGCATGGCACTTCGCCGCGGCATTTTACCGTGCGAAGGCCACGCGCGGGAAACTACGTCGATCCCCAGCATTGCTGGGTGTTCGCAGCACCGCCGCTTGTGGTAGCACCTTGAGTGCCCGCGTTGTTCAGCGTAAAGGTTCCGCAGGCTGAATCTTGCGTTTGCGGCGACTTGAGCGGCGTCGCGGTGATGGTGAAGCTGTTCGCCGTCGGGGCGATCGTGACCGTGTAATACCCCTGGGCGGATGTCGAAGATCCGGCCGGCGCCGACATGCAACCCAAGAAGCTGAACGTCTGGGAGTAGCAGCGCTCTAGCGCCTGCGCGTCGTACGTCATGGTGCGGGTCGCATCGGTCCGGTTGGCGGTCTTGGTGTACGCGCTATATGCGGGAATGGCGATTGCCGCGAGAATCCCGACGATTCCCATCGCAACCACCAACTCGATCAGCGAGAATCCGTTCTTTTTCATTGGAACAACCTCAAGATTGCGAGTCGACTGTGATGACGACCACTTCGGCTTTCGTCGGGTCCGCCCCGGGGTCAAGCAGCAAATGCACCGGTTGCCCTAGGGAGAGATTGACCATCGCCTTTTCCGCCGCGCTACCCTGCTTGATGTGATACATGTGGTTGGCGACCTCGATCTCGCGTCCACCCGGCAAGGCTGTGATCTGTCCTGCGATCGGAGTGGCGACCGGATGCGTGCTCCAGCCGACGTTGGGGAGCATACAAAGCGCCAGCGTTCCCGAGGCGAGGGCGATCTTGAGTTTACCGATCGGATTAATCATTGGTGAACCTCCCACCATGCAGTACGGCTCTTGGAATTGCCTTTCTCGACGACGGTTTGAATGGTGCCGTCGGATCGGGTGATGAGCTTGACGGCTCCCGCTGTAGTCATGTTGGCGGTGCGAATCGTGGGGGCGGCCGCGAAGACATTGCCGAGTCCCATGCCGACCGGAAAGACCGTGGCGCCCGTGCTGTTGGTCGCGGTATCGGCGGAAGTGATCGTCCCGCTGTTGTTGATATCGAACTGCGGGCTGGTGAAGCTGCCGCCCGCGTAGTCGAGCACATAGAGGAACGAGTTGCCGCCCGCCGTACAGACGTTGGCGTTCGGCTGATAGGTCGTAAGCACCAGGGCGCCGCCGCTTTCGATGCGGGGATCGGTGACTCCGCGTTCGCGGGTATGCGCGGGCTGGGCCGGGACGCAACCGCCACATGCCGGCAGATTCAAGTCGATGTACCAGCCTTCCTGCGTGGGGATGGACAACGCGCTACCGGTGACGATGTATGCGGCGCTGTTGCTGTATGCGTACGAAAGCGGCTCGTCCTCCAGGGCTGCGCTGGTGCGCTGGAGCGGAGTGCTATAGCCCGCCGCCGGATCGAAGATCCCGTAGATCGTTTGGACTTGCGTGGTCGCGAGGTCCGGAGTGCCGAGGAGTTGCCCGGTGACGAAATACACCATCGTGCCCAGCACGGCCGGATAGCGCGGATTGAGAGTCGCCACCGGCGAGGTGGTGATCGGCTGTACGTTGTTGCTCGAGTCCCGAGCCTGGAACATCACGCTCACCGTCCATAGCGCCGGGTTCGAATTGGAGATGTTGATTCGCCACAGATTCCCCTGCAGGTCGCCCGCGTACACGAGATTCGAGTTCTGGGTAAGCTGCCCGCTCGAGTTCACCGCAATGACGCTGGACAAGCCATTCGAAGCACTTAAGTTGCAGGCGGTCGGCACGGCAGCGCATAGGTCGATCTTGAGTGTGGTGGCGCCTGTCTGCGGGTTGATGGCATACAGAAAGGGCTTCTGATAGCGGCTGTTGTAGCCGTTGCCGACAAATACCTGCCAGCCGTCGGCCGTATTGGTGAGCGCGGGTGTGCTGAATCCGAGGCCCATGTCGGGATCCGTGAAGTCCCAGAGCACGTCGTTTGCGAGCACGCTCTCCGTGGTGATGGCTGCCGGATTGCTGACGTCGATCGCGTACACGCTGCCGCCGCCCTGAGCTTCGGTGCCCACCAATAGCGTGTGCCAGCTGTTGTCCGAGAACTGCACGTCGGAAGCTTGCGGCGATCCGTTCACGTAGAACTGGTGAACGGCATTGTAGTAGGGATTGGCGAGCAAAGTGAGATTGGCATAGGCGCCGGCCGGAATATAGGCGAAGACCTCATTGCCGGTGGCGGCATTGAAGGCGTGCAGCATGCCGTCGTTCGCGCCCACGTAAATCATTGGCTGGCGGCTCTGATAGGTTTGTGCGAACGCGACGTAGGAGGCGGTCTGATTGTTCGACGACGGCGGCCCGATATAGAGAGGATCGCTGCTGACGATATCGCCGAGCTTGTGAGTGCGGTTGCGGAACTGGCCGCCGTTGCGCAATTCCTTGGCGTTCGATCCCCGCAAGAACTGCAGCACGTCCTGTCCGTTCGTGTCCGGCGTGAACGTCTCGAGATCCTGTCCGAGCGTCGTAGTGGATGCAATGCCGGTTGTCGGCGTGCCCGTATTCCACTGAAACGGTGTGCCTTGATGGGCCACCGGGTCCCAAGTGGCGATGAGGCGGCCCAGATTCCAGGTCTGCCCGTCGAGTTGTGTCTGTGCTGACCAAAGCGCGCCCGCGGGAGACGTGTTCACCACGCCGGTCGTCGGATTGATCGGGAACGCGTAAAGGTTTCCGGTCCAGTCCTGATACAAGTCCGAGGTGGTGAACTGCGATTGATAGACCACGGAGTTGGTGTTGAGGCCGGTAGAATTCACCGCCGCCGAGGCGGTCGACTGAGTGGCGGCCAGAATTTTCGTGATGATGATCTGCAGATCGGCGGTCACGGCGCCCGGGCTGTTGGCAGGGAAATAGGCGACGGTTCCACCAGCGGCCGCCATCGCGTTGAGTGTCTGGTAGGCGGTCATATTGACCGAGGGATCGACACCCGCGCCCACGCCGATGATGTAGGTGTTGACGCCGATGGACTGCAGGTTCGCGAGCTCGGTCATCACGTCCGTCAAGGCCTGATCATTGGTGGCGATCAGCGTGTTGAGCGGCGACGGGTTGAAGCTCGCGGTCACACCGTAACCCGCGGCGGCGGTGCTGCCGAGCGGCGGCCACGCGTGGTTGCTCAGATCGAGCGTCGGCAATCCGTCCGTAACCAGCACGACGTACCGGCTTGCCGCGCAGCCGTTGCTCGACGCGGGATTGGTCTTGAAATAATTGTATGACCCCGCGAGGAGGCCTGCGATTGGCGACTGCGTCGCCGCCGCCTTCATCTCGGTGGTGCCGGTGGAGTTCGTCTCGGGTGCGAGGTACGGTGTGAATTTCGCAATGGCCGTCGCCACGGTCGGCGGAGTCGGTGTCTGACCGGCCGAGGTCATGGAAACGAGCATCTGTCCGCCATTCGGGGTCTCGCTGCTCGTGTAGTAGCCGAAACCTCGTTGCTCGTACATGACCTGAGTGGAATACGGCACATAGCCCGCGTTGGTGGGACCCGTCTCCGTCGCGCAGGTGTTCACCTCCGCTGAATAGGATTCCAAGACGCCGCCGGTTTCGTAGTTGCCCAGCGAGTAGTTGGGCGGAAAGGGTGTGGCGGGGTGCGGACCGCTGTAGACCACGCACACGGGGTCTATATACCCCGAGGGCGCGTACAGCACGTCGTTGACCGAGGTGTCGTCGCTGCTGGCGGAGACCACCATGTATTGCCGAGCCGTGATGTTCTGAGTCAAATAGAAGGTATTCAGCGCCGCACAATCCTTGGACACGTTATTTGGATAGGGGGGCGTGATATTCACCCCATAGCAGGGGTTCGCCACCACCTCGTCGCCGAGCGGCGGCGTCGCCGTATTCGTGAATTGAAATCCGCCGGCGGGACTCATCTGATAGACCCAGGTCATCCACGAGTTGAGTGCGGAGGTCTGGTAATCCATCAGCGCAAAATCCGCGTCGGCGATGTAGTTGCTCAATATCGAGGCGATACCGGCCTTCGCGACGTTGAGACGGCTCGGGGAGTTGTCGTACTGAACGCCGCCGGTGGTTACGGTGTAGGGAGCTACGCCCGCGGTGCCCGCGTTCAAGGGCGGCGTGAACCCCGTGGGGATTGTAAAGTTCACCGGCGAGCTCGAATTGTAAAGCGCCGCGTAACTGGCTCCGACGTCCCCTGCACCTGTGAGGATGGCGCCGCTCAGGGTGCCGTCCATGGACTCCGAATTGCCCACCGCCAGCAAAATCTGCGGATGCGCCGGAATTTCGACCGTCATCGGCACTTGCGATATGGCGACCGTGGGCGCCGTGGCGAGGGCGGACGCGAACGGCCATCCCGCCACCATCGCGATCCCGCTGCTGATCGCGGTTCGCCGCGCTATCGTTCTTATTCGTCGCATGTTCATAACCGTGTCCTCGAGCCCCCGGGGCTAGCGGAAAATGCTCTGTAAGATCGTGGTAGTGGACGAGTCGGCGCCCACGCCGCTCGCGGTGACGCGATACACCGTGACCGGCGAAGTGGGCGCGGCGTACTGCACCTGGTTGATGCTGTCGCCCGGCATGGCGACCGCGGGCAGATTTTCGATGATGTACTGCGGCGATTGCGCCGCCGCGGGTAGCGAGGTCAAAGCCGGCATCGGGTTCAAGGGATCGGCCGGCGAATAAGTGATCGCCGCACCCGCCGCGGACCAAACGAGCGCGGGCGGACCCCAGAGCACGCTGCCCACCGTCGGATTGAGCTCATACAATCCATTCGTATTGGCGGAGAACTGCGCCGCGGCATAGACACCGGTTGTCAAGCCGGTTTCCGCCGCGCGCAATGCCGCCTCAGCCGCCTGCGCGCCGATTTGACGGTTGTCCTCATTGCGCGCCATGCGCTCCTCGGTGGTTTGCATGCGCGCCGCGGTCACCCCGAGCAAACTCAAGATGAGCAGCAAAATCAACGCGACGAACAAAACGACGCCGCGCTCTTGCGATGGGTATTTCAACTTCCGCTGGTGGCGCATAGCCGCGATTCCTCAATCTTCCATGTTGCGCGTTGAAACGGTGATCTCGAACACCTGGCGTGAGCGCGTATCGATCGGCGCGGTCACCGTGTTGCCGAGTAAGTTGTATGTCTGAGCGACCGTGGGCTTGGGAACCGCGCCCGGCGGACTCGCGGCCAGCACGGCGATCTTCACGCTCATCACGGAGTTGAAATCGACGACCTCTTGCGCCGGTATGTACTCGGCGACTGTCTGAGTGCCGGTGGTATCGACGCCGTACAGCACCTGCATGCTCTCGATGTCCGAGACCAACTCGCTTGCCGTGAATGTCGAAGTTGCGTTCAGATCATAGGTGAACAACGCGCCATCGCCGTCCGCGCCTTTACCTATGTAGTACACGGTGGTGTCGATGGGGGTTACTTGTGCTCCGACCTGAAAGCTGACCGGAAAGGAGGACGCGGTGTTGCCCGGCGTGCCCGAGGTGGCGAAAGAGACCGTCGTGCCCGCGACAGTTTTTATCTGAAACACCATCGACTTGGCGCAATCCGCTATCACGGCGATTTGACCGTTGGCCAAGTTGTACGGGTTAAGAACCGTGAAACTGGACGCGCCGCTCGAAATGCTGGTGACGACGGCGGGCGGGGAATTGGTCCGCAACGTCGAATAGACGACGAGCACATCGCTATTCTTGAGGACCTTGCCGGATAGAGCGGCATCGAGACCGCCGCCTGGCCACGCGGGACCGGACGAAGCAAGCCAGTCGCCGGTCGAGGCATCGGGCGTGACCGGCGGAGCGGCCACCGTGTAGGCATTCGAGACGGTGTTGTTGGCCTCGTAGCCGCCGAGCGGCTGACCGAAGTTGTAATACACAGCGCTCGACCCGGCGTTCAATAGAGACAGCTGGCTATGAGTCGTATTGCACGCCATGTAGCCCGCGCTGCGTACGGCGCTCTGCAGGAAATCGAGCGCGAAGCGGCCGTTATCGGAAACCGCCGAGGTGCCCGAGGTCGTCATGAAGGAGGAGCGGGATCCGAGAAATGCGGCCATGACCCCCGCGGTCACGATCAGGGCGAGCGTAATCGCAACCATCAACTCGACGATGGAGAATCCGCGCGCGCCGCGTGCGCCATGGTGAGTCACGGAGCCTTGGGGGATATTGCTCATGGATGTAACGCCGTTTCCAAGGTGACGCTCATGGGAGCCGCCACGCCTACGGCGGTGCCGCCGAATATGGATTGCGCCGCCGAGTCGTCCCATTGCACGACGATGGTCGCCATGATCGGCGGGGTCGTGGAGACGGTGACCGAGCCTTCCCCGGAGGGTAGCGCACCCGTCGGAGCGGCCAAGCGTGTCTTCCAGGCGTAGAGATCGTAGGCCGCCAGATTTGCCGCCACCGGGCACGCCGCGTTCAGGCAACTGTAGCCGGGGTTCACGGCGGCCGTGGTCAGCGTGGTGTTGTAGTTGCCGGCGGCGGCCGCCGTCGGATTCGCGCGCATATTGTCCAGGATCTCGTAGGCCAGCTGAGTCGCCTGGCTGCGCAGGTAGGCGCTGTCATTCGAGTGCGCGGAGTACAAAACGAGCTTGGCGATGCCCAGCAGCCCGATGCTCAAGATCACGAGCGAAACGAGAACCTCGACGATCGTGAAGCCCGCTGTGCGGCCGGCGAACGCGGATGTCACCTGCGGGCGCATGGACGTTACGGACAGCTGAGGGTCACGCCGGCGACCGACTGGCCCGGTGTTTGCGAGGCGGCGACGCGCCCGGTGGCGTTCACTTCGACGTCACGCGAATAAGCGCCGCCGCGGCTGTCGCAAATCTGGACGGTGAGCCACGCATCCACCATGCCGGTCGACGAGAACGTCACTTCGGTCATTGTCGGGCCGCCGACTTTCACGGTATTGGCGCCGGCAAAAGCGGGCACGTATTGCACTACGGTCGCCGATGGAGCGTTGGGGAGAGTCTCTTTCACGATCCAGCCGCCGTTCCAGTTGGAACCGCCGTTGCAGCTCAGCCCGTCGACGGAGGTGCACACCTGGACCCCGCCGCTGTTCAGCTTGATCGCCTCGCTGCGCGCGTAGTTGAAGCTTGCGACCAGTGAGTTGATCTGTCCGATGTCGCGGTCGTTGAGCACGAAGTTGTTGAAGGCCGGCACCGCCATGGCGGTCAACATTCCGGCAACGGCGAGCGTGACCATGAGCTCGATGATGGTGAAGCCGCGAGCGGTCGCGAAGCTTCCGGTCGTGATCGATATAGCGTGTTTCATGGGATGGATGCTAGGAGCATTTGCTTGCGTGAACCTGACATGGTCCGGCGCCTTACCCAAAGTGTGATGCGGTTCTTGACGAGATCCGCGAAACGCGATTTGCGTCTGTAGGAGTGTTTGTAGGACTAAAGGCTAGGGACAGACGAGCGCTGTGCCCGCGACGGATTGTCCCGGAGTAGACGAGGCGGCCACGCGCCCGGCGGCATTCACTTCGACATCGCGCGCAAAGGCGGCGCCGCGAGTATCGCAGATGCTAATCGTCAGCGGACCGCTCGGCAGGCCGGTCGACGCGAAGGTCACTCCGCCCGGTGATCCGCTTGCAGTGAGCGTGTTGTTGCCGGCCAACGCAGGAACGGCGGAGAGCACCGTTCCCGCGGCGTTGGTCACAATCCAACCTTGCGACCATGCGGTGCCCCCGCAAGCGGTCCCGTTGACCGACGGACACACGGTGACGCCGCCGGCGAGATTCTGTTTGATGGACTCGCTGCGCGCGTAGTTGAGGCTCGATACGAGCGAGTTCGCCTGCCCGATATCGCGGTCGTTGAGCACGAAATTGTTGAAGGCCGGTACCGCAATTGCGACCAATATGCCGCCGATGAGCAGCGTGACCAACAACTCGATGAGCGTGAACCCCGGCGCGCGGGTGGCTGCACCGGAGGAAGATCGATCGTTCATTGATCACGATGGTAGATACGCGAGCTTGCGGCAGGCTGACGGCGCGCGCGCGGCCGCGCCAAACTGAGAAGCGCATCTCAAAACGTCCGCGGCTCGCTCAGCGATTCGCCCGCGGTAAGGGCTCGGGCAGCACCGCCGACAAAGCCGCCTCGAGGGCCTGCACATTGTCAAAAAGAGCGTCGACGTGCCCGCCGAATCCATCATGCGACGGCGCATCGAAGATGAGCAGGCGCTTCGGCTCCGCGGCTGCGGCATAGAGCTTAAGGGCGTGCGTATAGGGGATGGTCGTGTCGGCGCGGCTGTGAGCCACCACGACCGGGATATGAACCGCAGGCAGACGCGCGAGCGAGTCGAATCGCACCGACGCGACGTGACGTACCGGCAACCAGGGGTAGCGCTCCGCAGCGGCATCGGGGATGGAAGTGAACGCACCGAAAAGCACGAGCGCCGCCGCCCGGTGACGGGTCGCAAGAGCAACGGCGGGCCCGGATCCCAGTGAATGCCCGAGCAAAACGATCCGCTCCGGCGCGACGCCGCGGTGAACCAGGGTGTCGAAGGCCGCTTGGGCATCGGCATACATGGAGGCCTCGGAAGGAACGCCTGGACTCAAGCCGAACCCGCGATAGTCGATGTTGAGGACGCTGAAACCCGCGCTCTGCAACACCTCGCCATGCCGCAACTGGTCTGCGGAGAAGGCGGAAGCCGCATTGCCGTGAAGGAGCAATACCCAGTAGCCCGTATCGCGTGTCTCCTCCGCGGGGAACTCGATACCGGCGATCGCGATGCCGGCGTCCACGGCTATGGAAACTCGCTCGGCCCTCGCCGGCAGCGTCTCGACGAGAGACAGCTTGCTGCGTGCCGATGCGAACACGAGATCATCTTCGTGGAGTTTGAGCCAGCCGACACCGAGAGCGACGATCAGCATGAGAACGGCAAGCAGGGAGCCGAAGTATCGGGCGAGGCGGCTCAATGCCAGCCGCTGACGGCGCTGCGGGCGGCCTCATTGAGCGGCCGCGCGATCAGCCCGGTTTGCGATGCGCTGATTTCGTACGAGCCTTTGTCGGCCATGGGCAAGAACGTCGCAGTGCCGTACAGGGCGTCCACCCACGGCAGCCAGCTATGGTAGCGGCGCGCCAACTCCCACAGATCGATCGCTTCCGGGGGATGGAGTTGATAGACCGTGCGGGGCTGAGCGCGCTCGTCCTCGATGTTGGTATACCGGCCGCTGATGCGATCGAGCCGGAGTGCCGCATCGAAGCCGAGCAGGTTCACGGTGCCCTGCCATTTGAGAATGCGCGCATCCACCTGCCATTCATCTCCGCGCAGGAAGAAAACCGCGACGGTTCCGTTGGGATAGGTGAGCACGGCGTCGTATTGGTGAGGGGCCACGCGCGACAGATCGAGCTCGCCTACGGGGGATTCGCTGGTAAGGCGCTGATAGGTGCGCAGATCGAGCACAAGGGCGAAGACGGCGGCCGCCAACGCTAAAAAGACCAGCGCCGCGGCCCCGCTGAAAACCCCGCTGCCGATGTTCATGACGCGAAAGCGACGTGCCGCCACGATCAGGAGGAACAGGCCAATAAGCCCGAAGATGGCGATGAGGGCGTTCAATGGCATGGTGATCACTCAAACGGACCGGAACCGAACCTCATGGGACTAACTGAAACACTTAGCTCGGTTCCGGTGTCTCGTTGCAGACCCGAATAGTTTGCTGTGTTTCCAACGTTTTGCAAGTGCATGCGGCGCGATCACATGCCACCGGCGCAGATCCATTAACTCACGTTAATGATGCGCCGTGTAGGACAACGGAATTTGTAGGACAAGAATTGCGCCTCGCGGCGCTCAGACGCGCGCCTTCGCGGGAGATGCCAGCGAATCGATCGAGGCGGGGGGCGACATCGAGTGCGACTGCACGAAGTCGACCCCCAAGGCGGTGAGCCATTCCTGCTCCGCCGCGGTCTCCATGCGTTTCGCGACCGTGTGCATGCCGAGAACACGCGCCATTTGCACGACGGCTGTGATGGAGGCCTGCGCGAGCTTGTCGGTGCGCATTTTGTGAGTGATCTCGGGAGCGAGCTTGACGTAGCGCACGCCCGGCAAGCGCAGGAGGTCGAAACATTCGGTCTTCAGCGAGAAGTCATCGAGCACCATCGGGCATCCGAGACGGTCGAGCGCCGCGGCCACTTCGCCGAGACGCCCTGCGAGCTTGACGGCGGTGGCGACGTCGATCTCGAAGGCGATCATCGCCTTGGGCAGCGTCGACTTGGCGAGGCACAGGCCCACGAACTTGATGAAGTGCTCGTCGTGCAGCGCCGTGGTCGTGAGATTGACCGAGAACATCACGGCGTGCTGCTGCCACACTTCCGGATGGCGCACCAGCCATCCGACGAGCTCGGTGACGACGCGTCGATCGATCATCGAGCCGAGCCCGTTATCGACCGCCGCCTTGAGCATGGCGTGGGGAGCGGCGTTATCTTCCGCGGCCGAGCGCAGCAGAACCTCGTAACGCCGCAGCTGGCTGCCCTTGGTGAGCGGCACCAGACGCTGGACATGCAGCGCAATGGGACTCTTACGCAGCGCCGCGTGCAGCCGATCCATTTCCGGACTGACGGACGGCTGCCTGTCGATCGAGTCCTCGAGGACATGCTCGACGGGCGTCGGCACCGGAGTCGGCGCGGTCGGTGCCGGGGCAGGCTGAAGCGGCGCAGGACGCGCCGGCGCGGCGTCTGCGCGCAGCGCTCGGGCGGCGGGCGTCGGCGGCGGCGGGGGCGGATCATCGAGGGCGAGCTCGAGCCCATCCGGGCTCGGCGCGACCGGCGCCGGCTTCCTCGCTGCGGTGGGAGGAGCGGGGCGCGGCGTTGCGGCCCGGGCAGCCGGCGCACGCGCCGAGGGTGCGGCCACGGGTGTATTGGCGGCGGGGCGCGCCGGAGTCGCCGCACTCGCGGCGGGACGAACGCGCGCCGTCCAGGCAACCTTGCTCGCCGGAGCGGATGGAGCGAGCGGCTCGGCGAGCTGCGGCTTGCGGGCCGGTGTTGCGGGCCTGGCAGGCGCCTTCGTGGCCGGCGCAGGCGCCGCAGCCGGAGCCTTCGCGGCGGCCGGTGGTGGCTCGGGGGCGGCCTGCACTTCGGGCGGCGGGTCGATGTCGGGGCGCATGCCGGCGAAATCCATGAGGACTCGCTGCAGCTTCGGAGTCATGAATTTGATCGCGCCATGCTCGTCGTGGCGAATGACACGGCTATCGATGACGAGCATGATCGCGCCGACCATTGCGCGGCGCGCGCTCACGGCACGCAGGAGCACCGCGGAGCGGGCATCGCCGAGATCGTAGGCGAGAATCGGCGGTGCCTTGGGATTGGAAAACGCCTCGATGGCCTCGAGCACCGCGTTGTGCTCGTCCGGCCCCATGGAGCTCTCGCTCAGCCAGAGCACGTCCCCGTTCTCATCGTGCAAAGAAACGGCATGCGCGCGCGCCGGCTCGACGGCGGCACGCACTTTCTGGCATACCGCATCGAAATCAACGAGCGGACTTTCCATTACGTTTAAGGGCTTGCCCTGCTCCATAGACCATTCTTGCGAGATTAGCCTGCATATGTACATGAGCAGCTACGGAAGTGGTGTGATGGTCTTCGCCAAACGCCCGAGAAATCCGTGACCTGGCGGCTCGACGAAGAACGGGCTGAGGCACGGCGGTATGACATATGATGGTCTTTGGCGTGCGTCAGATCACCCCGAAGGAACCCATGTCAGCTCCGCGAATCCGTCAATTCCGTTACTACGATTTTGTGATGGCCGCCTATGTGTGCGTGCTGCTGTGCTCGAATTTGATCGGACCGGCCAAGGAAACCTCCATCCACATCCCCGGCACCTCGCTCACGCTGACCTTTCTGGCGGGCGTGCTGTTCTTCCCGATCTCCTATATTTTCGGCGACATCCTCACCGAGGTATACGGCTACGCCCGCGACCGCCGCGTGGTGTGGGCGGGTTTCGGAGCACTCGCTTTCGCATCGCTGATGGCGGCCGTGGTCGTGCATCTGCCTCCCTCGGAGCGCTCGCGCGCGACGCAATCAGCCGTGGACGCAATCTTCGGCAACACGCCGCGCATCGTGCTCGCCTCGATCGTTGCCTTTCTGTGCGGCACATTCGTCAACAGCTACGTGCTCGCCAAGATGAAGATCTGGACCCAAGGCCGCTGGCTGTGGACGCGTATCGTCGGCTCGACGCTCTGCGGTGAGCTCGTCGACTCGGTGATCTTTTACGCCGTCGCCTTCTACGGGCTCATGCCGTGGCCGCACTTGCTGCTGATCATGTTCACTCAGTACGGACTGAAGAGCGGCTGGGAGATCGTTGCGGCGCCGTTGACCTACCGCGTGGTGGCGTTCCTGAAGCGCGCCGAGCAAGAAGACTATTACGACATCGACACGAACTTCACGCCGTTCTCGCTGCGCACGTAGCGCCGCGTTTGATCGTTGCCTTGCCATATTTTGCCATCGCGCGATAACGAAGGCGCCCGAAACGGGGCGCCAAATGCTCCTCACGGGCGGCAATGCCGTCCGCGAATGTCCACAACACAGGAGGAGCGTCATGAAGATTGCACAGTCGAAGCTGATTTGGACCCTGAGTTTGGTCGGGGTGAGCGCGGCCGCGTGGGCCGACTCGGCCACGGTGGCCGACACTTCGCCGAAGAAGCCTTCGCCGCAGGAGCCCGCGGGGTTTGTCGCCGGGGCAGTGATCGGCGCGTTTGCCGGGGGGCCTATCGGGGCCGTGGTCGGCGCCGGGGTCGGCACCTGGCTCGGATCACGCGTGCATCGGGCGCATGATGCCGGCAAGGCGGAGGCGAAGGTCGCCGTCCTGGAAAAGGACCGCGCGCTCCTCGAGAAAGAAACCGCCGAGCTCGAGAGCGAGAGCGCGGTGCTGGCGAGCGCCAAGAGCGACCTCGAGGAGACGAATCGCGCGCTTACCGCAAGGCTCGACCAGCTTGCGCACACGGTGGAGACGGCGCAGCAAGCGACCGACGACGCGGCGCGCGAGCAGGCGGCCAAGGTCATCGACGGGCTGCAGGGGGATGTGCTGTTTCGCACCGGCAGTGCAGAGATCGACGAGGCAACGGCTCGCGACATCGGGGTGATCGCGGGCGTGCTCACGAAGTCGCCGGCTCTCACCGTGCGACTCGACGGCTATGCCGATCCGCGCGGGAGCGATGAGCTCAATCTGAAGCTATCGCAGGCGCGAGCCGAGGCGGTGCGGGATCTGCTCGTCACCGCCGGCGTGCCGGAGCAGGCGCTCGAGGTCAACGCCTACGGCAAGAGTCAAAGCACGGCGCAAGACGTCGACGGCTACGCGTTCGAGCGCCGGGTGCGCCTCACGCTGCAGGCCGCGCCTCCCGCGCCGCTCGCTCAGGTCAGCGAGCCCGCCATTGCCCCGCAGAGTGAAAAGCGCTGAAAACAGGGCGGCTCGACGCGACCGTCGAGCCGCCCTTGTCTCTGGCCGCCTCGCGCACTTACGATAGGACATGGCAGATCACCCCAAGATCGTGGCGCTCGATCGCTATCAGACCGGCGAATCTGCCAATCCCTCGCCCGAGAAGATCCTGGTCGGTATACCGCGCGTCCGGGTGTCCAATCAGTTCACTGACCCGACGCAGCAATTCTTCTGCGGCTTCTGGTCGAGCACCAGTGGCAAGTGGCGCGTGCGCTATACCGAGTACGAGCTGTGCGTGCTCATCGAGGGCCGGGTGCGACTGGAGTCATCGCAGGGCGACAAGAACGACTTCCGCGCAGGCGATGCATTCCTCGTCCCCGCAGGCTACGAGGGCACCTGGGAAGTAGCCGAGCCCTGCAAGAAATGGTACGCGGTGTTCGAGTCCAAGATCTGACGCGCTAGCCGCGCGCCGACCGCCTCAGCCTCAAGCCGTATCCCGGATTGCGCCGGCGAGCGTCTCGACGATCTGCGCGATCTGCTTCTCTTCCAGAATCAACGGCGGGGACAGGGCGATCGTGTCGCCCGTGACCCGCACCATTACGCCCCGCTCGAAGCATTTCAAGAATACGTCGAAGCCGCGCGTGCCGGGTTTACCCGGCCGCGGCTCGAGCTCGACGGCGCCGATCAGTCCAAAGTTGCGGATGTCGACGACGTTCGCGGGACCGCGAATCGAGTGCACCGCCTCCTCCCACGTTGGGGCGAGCTCGGCGGCCCGGGTGAGCAACCCCTCGCGCGTATACACATCGAGCGACGCGAGCGCGGCGGCGCAGGCGGCCGGATGCGCCGAATAGGTGTAGCCGTGGAACAGCTCGATCGCGTTCTCCGGGCCCTGCATGAAGGCGTCGTAAATCTTGCGCTGCGCGAACACCGCGCCCATGGGGATAGCGCCGTTGGTGAGTCCCTTGGCGGTCGTCATGAGATCGGGGGTCACATCGAAGACCTGAGAAGCGAAGGGTTTGCCGATGCGGCCGAATCCCGTGATCACCTCGTCGAATATCAACAAGATTTCATGCTTGTCGCAGATCTCCCGCAAGCGCTTCAGATACCCCGCCGGCGGCAATATCACGCCGGCGGAGCCGGCAATGGGCTCTACGATGACGGCTGCGATCGTCGATGCGTCGTGCAGGGCGATGAGCCGCTCCAGCTCGTTCGCGAGATGCATGCCCCAGTGCGGCAGCCCGCGCGAGAACGCGTTGTGCCCGAGGTCCAGTGTGTGCGGCAAATGATCGACGCTCGGCAGCAGCGCCCCCGCGAAGAACTTGCGATTGTTCACCATGCCGCCGACCGACATGCCGCCGAACCCGACGCCGTGATAGCCCTTCTCACGCCCGATGAGACGGGTGCGTTGGCCCTGCCCGCGTGCGCGGTGATAGGCGATTGCGATCTTCAGCGCGGTGTCGACCGATTCGGATCCCGAGTTGGTGAAGAACACCCGATCCATGCCGGGCGGGGCGATCGCGGCGAGCCGGTTCGCGAGCTCGAATGCGAGGGGATGGCCCATTTGGAAGGTGGGGGCAAACTCCATGGTGCCGAGCTGCTGCGCGACGGCGTCGGTGATCTCGCGGCGACTGTGGCCGGCATTCACACACCACAGGCCCGCCACCGCATCGAGTACCTGCCGCCCATCGCTGGTCCAGTAATGCATACCCTCGGCGCGGGTGAGCAGGCGGGGATTACCCTTGAACTGGCGGTTGGCCGTGAACGGCATCCAGAACGCATCGAGCTCGGTCGGAGCGGGATCTGGGGTGATGCGGGCATTCATGGCGAAAATCCTTCTTCGGGTCGGCTGATAAGAAAATTCAACACCAGCGCTATTTTAGCTGAATCTTTGGCCAATACTGTTTAAAATAATTGACACTATGGCCCTGGACGTCGGTGCTCACCTCAAAGCCGTGCGGCAGATGTATGGCCTTTCCCAGCGCGAGCTGGCGAAGCGCGCGGGGGTCACCAACGGCCTCATTTCGCTCATCGAGCAAAACCGCGTGAGCCCCTCGGTGTCCTCGCTCAAGAAGGTACTCGACGGGATCCCCATGGCGCTCGCCGAGTTCTTCACCCTGGATCTCGCCGGCCAGGTCGAGGTTTTCTTTCCGCGATCGGAGCTCGCCGACATCGGCACGGGCGCGGTGGAACTGCGGCTCGTCGGCGGCCGCCTCGCCAAGCGCACCATGTCGATCCTGCACGAGCGCTATGCGCCCGGGGCGGACACGGGCGAAGAAATGCTGACGCATGCGGGCGAGGAGGGCGGCGTGGTCATCAAGGGCCGCATCGAGCTGTCGGTGGGCGGTGAATCGCGCGTCCTCACGGCGGGCGACGCGTACTACTTCAAAAGCTCGATTCCGCATCGCTTCCGCAATCCGGGGCGCGACGAGTGCGAGATCGTGAGCGCAAGCTCGCCGCCGACGTTTTAGCCAATTCCAGGTAGCATACCGATATGAGCAAAGTCATAGTGGCGGCGACGCAGATGGCGTGCAGTTGGGACCGCGAGGCCAACGTGGCGCGTGCCGAGAAGCTGATTCGCGAGGCGGCGGGGCGCGGCGCCAACATCGTGCTGATTCAGGAGCTGTTCGAGACTCCCTATTTCTGCAAGGACCACGCCACGCGCTATTTCGATCTCGCCAAGCCGCTCGAGGGCCATCCGGCGGTCGAGCACTTCCGTGCGCTCGCGCGCGAGCTCGACGTGGTGCTGCCGGTGAGCGTGTTCGAGCACGCCAACAATGCCTTCTATAACTCCCTGGTCATGGTGGATGCGGGCGGCGAGGTGCTCGGCAGCTACCGCAAGTCGCACATCCCGGAGGGCCCGGGCTACCACGAGAAGTATTACTTCTCTCCGGGCGACACGGGCTTCAAGGTATTCGACACCAAGTTCGCGAAGCTGGGTGTCGCGATCTGCTGGGATCAATGGTTTCCCGAGACCGCGCGCGCCATGGCGCTGATGGGCGCCGAGATCCTCATGTTTCCGACGGCCATCGGCTCCGAGCCGCACGATCCGAGCCTCGATTCTGCGGCGCATTGGCAGCGGACCATGCAGGGACACGCGGCGGCGAACGTGATGCCGCTGGTCGCCTCGAATCGCATCGGTGTCGAGGAAGGCGCGCATTACGCGATGACGTTCTACGGTTCCTCCTTCATCGCCTCGCATACCGGTGAGAAGATCGCCGAGGCGGACCGCAAGAGCGAGGCTGTGCTCACCGCCGAGTTCGACCTCGATGCCGTACGCCGCTACCGGCAAGCCTGGGGCCTGTTTCGCGATCGCCGCCCCGATCTCTACTATCCGTTGCTGTCGCTCGATGGACGCGCCTGAGGTCCGCGCGCTTCCCACGGACCTGGTGTTTGTCGACTTAGAGACGACCGGCGGCAACGCGGCTCATCACCGCATCATCGAGATCGGCATCGTCCGGTTGCGTGACGGGGAGGTGATCGAGGAGTGGAGCACGCTCGTCAATCCTGAGTGCATCATTCCTCCGTATATCGAAAGTTTCACGGGTATCCGCAACGACATGGTCGGGTCCGCACCGCGGTTCGCCGATATCGGCCGGGTGGTGCTCGAGAAGCTCAAGCCGGCGACGGCTGCGCCGGTGTTCGTGGCTCACAACGCCCGGTTCGATTACGGATTCCTGCGCGCGGAATTCCGTCGCGCCGACTTGCCCTTTTGCGCACCGGTGCTTTGCACGGTGAAGCTCTCCCGGCGCCTCTTTCCTGAGGAGCTGCGGCACAATCTTGACGCCGTGATGCAGCGCCATGGGCTCGCCTGCAGCGCGCGTCACCGCGCGCTCGGCGATGCGCAGGTGATTCGCGACTTCTGGCTCACGCTCTGCCGGGACCTCTCGGAGGATACGCTCGCCGCGGCGGCGCACGCCGCCATCGGCGCGGTGAAGCTTCCGCCGCACCTTCCCGAGGGGATGTCCGACGAATTGCCCGAAGGACCCGGGATGTACCGCTTTTTCGGCGCGCGCGAGGGTGCAGAGGCCGAGGGTGAGGTGCTGCTTTATGTGGGGCGGGCCGGATCTTTACGCAGCGCCATCCTCGGGCATTTCGCCGGCGACGGAGCAGCTCGCCGCGCGGCCGGCAACCGCGGACGCCACACCCCGCTCAAGGACGCCGTGCGGCGCATCGAGTGGGAAGAAACCGCCGGCGAGCTCGGCGCCGCTCTGCTCGAGCTCGAAGCGCTGCGCGCAGGGACACCGCTCTACAACCGCCATGTTCGGACCGCCGAGCGCAGCGTCACCTTGAAGCTTGCCGAGGACTCGACCGCGCTCGCCATCGTCCCGGTGGATGAGCTCGAGCCGTTCGAGCTCGAAGGATGTTTCGGGATATTTCACGCGCCGCAGGATGCGCGCAAGGCGCTCGGCGAAATCGCTCGCGCTCGCGAGCTGTGTCCCAAGATCCTGGGCCTCGAGGAGAGCGCCGGCTCCTGTCTCGCTCATCAGCTCGGCCGCTGCAAGGGCGCCTGCATCGGCAAGGAGCCGCTGATCCTGCACGCCGTACGCCTACAGATGGCCCTCGCGTCCTTGAAGCTCAAAACCTGGCCGTTTCCCGGCCGCGTGGCGTTGCGCGAGCGCAGTGCCTTCGGCGCAGAGGTGCTGCACGTTCTCGATCGCTGGAGCTATATCGGCACGGCGCACAGCGAGGAGCAGCTCGCCGCGCTCGCCCGGCGAGCCGGCCCGCAGCAGTTCGATCCGCAGCTCTACAAAGTGCTGACCCGTTATCTCGCCAACCATCCGAAGCTCGATTGGCACGACCTCGAGGTGCAACGCCGGCCCGATCCCCTCGATCACCGCACGCTCGATGTGTCCTGAGCGTGAGCGAAGACGTCCGCTACTGGATTGCGACTGCGCCGATCGGCGCGGCCTCCGTCCTTGCCGAGGAGCTGCAGCAATTCGGCGCAACCGACATTCGTGAGCGCAGCCATGATGTGAAATTTCAAGGTGCGCTCGAGGTCGGCTATCGGGCGTGCCTGTGGTCCCGCACGGCGACCCGGGTGCTGCTCAGCGTGGGCTCGATCGAGGCCAAGACCTCTCGGGAGCTGTACGAGGCCGCGAAGCGAATCGACTGGCGCCGCCACCTCGCGCCCGGCGCGACGCTGGCGTGCGAATGCAGCGGGGCGAACGCCGCCATTCGCCACACCCTGTATGGCTCGCAACTCCTGAAAGATGCCGTATGCGACTCGCTGCGCGAATCGACCGGGCAACGCCCGGACATCGAGCCCGGGCGTCCCGACGTGCGGCTGCATCTGCACGTGGAACCCTCCACCGCCCTCGTGTCGGTGGATTTCTCGGGCGAGAGCCTGCATCGACGCGGCTATCGGACCGAAGGCGGCCGCGCGCCGCTCAAGGAGAATGTGGCGGCCGCGATTCTGCTGCGGGCCGGCTGGGTCGATCTCGAGCGAGCGGGCGGCGCGCTTGTCGATCCCATGTGCGGTTCCGGCACGTTCCTCACGGAGGCCGCGCTGATCGCGGGCGATATCGCTCCCGCCCTGGGTCGCGAGTATTTCGGCTTTCTGGGTTGGCGTGGTCACGACTCGGAGCTCTGGGAGCGGCTGGGTGTGGAGGCGCTCGCGCGCCGTGCGGCCCGCACGCCGCGCCGCTGCATCGTGGGCTCGGATGCCGATGCCGCGGCCGTGCGCATGGCGCTCGAGAACGGTGCCAGTGCCGCCGTCGCCGACTGGTTGCACGTCGAGCGCCGCCCGCTGTCCGCCGCCGCTCCGCCTCCCGGCGCCGTGAGCGGCCTCGTCGTGACGAATCCGCCTTACGGCGAACGCATCGGCTCGGAGTCGGGCCTTGCCGAGCTCTATGCCGAACTCGGGCGCGTGCTGCGCGAGAGATTTCACGGCTGGCAGGCTGCGATTCTCTCCGGCAATCCCGACCTCGCGCGCCACCTCGGCATGTACGCGAAACGCACGCATCGGGTATTCAACGGCGACCTCGAATGCCGGCTGCTGCGATTCGACTTGGGCGAGACGCGGGAGCCGCGCACGCCCGAGGTGGCGCGCGCCGAGCGATCGCAGCGGCCGGGCGCGCAGATGTTCGCCAACCGGTTGCGCAAGAATCTCGCGCGCCTCGAGCCTTGGGCCGAACGCGAGCACATCGATTGCTACCGGCTCTACGACGCCGACATGCCGGAGTATGCGTTTGCCATCGATCTCTACGGCCGTGAGCCGCGGCACGTATGCCTGCAGGAGTATGCCGCACCGAAAACGGTGGACATTCAGGGCGCGCGCGAGCGTCGCCGGGATGTGCTCGCGGCGTTGCCGCAGGTGGTGCAGGTCCCGCTCGAGCAGATTCATTCGCGCATCCGCAAGCCACAGAAAGGCGCCGAGCAGTACGAGAAACGCGCGCTCGACGCGAGCCGGCTCGCGGTGCGCGAAGCCGGACTCGAGTTCTGGGTGAATTTTGGCGACTATCTGGACACGGGATTGTTCCTTGATCACCGTATCGTGCGCGGCATGCTGCGCGAGTGGGCCAGGGATGCGGACTTCTTGAATCTGTTCTGCTACACCGCAAGCGCGACGGTCTATGCCGCCGCCGGGGGTGCGCGCTCGAGCGTGAGCGTCGATCTGTCGAATACCTATCTCGACTGGGCACACGAAAATCTCGTGCTCAATGGCTTCGCCGGTCCGCAGCACGAGCTCTGCCGGGCCGATTGCCGCCAGTGGCTCGAAGAGGAATCGGCGCGCGGTCCGCGGTTCGATCTGATCTTCCTGGACCCCCCGACGTTCTCGAACTCCAAGCGCATGCAAGGGGTCCTCGACGTGCAGCGCGACCACGCCGTGATGATCCGCCATGCCTTGCAGCTGCTGCGGCCGGCTGGCCGGCTGGTGTTCTCGACCAACTACACCCGTTTCAAGCTCGATACGGCCGCGCTCGGGGAATTCGACATCGAGGACATCAGCGCGCGCACCATTCCGAAGGACTTCGAGCGGCATGCGCGCATCCATCGCTGCTACGTCGTGCGGCACCGGGGAGCCGCGCCCTGATGCTCAAGTTCTTGACGAGACGGTTGCTGCTGTCGCTCATCACCCTCGCCATCCTGTCCGTGGTGGTGTTTCTCGGCGGCCAGCTGCTGCCGGGAGATGTGGGACGCGCGGTGCTCGGGCCGCTCGCGGATGCGCGCGCGGTGGCCGTGTTCGATCATCAGGTGGGTGTCGACCGGCCCTTGTGGATTCAGTACTGGGACTGGATCAGGCACTTCGTCGCGGGCGACATGGGCCGATCCTTCACCTTTCGTGCGCCGGTGGCGCCCTTTGTCGGCGATGCGCTTGCGAACTCCGTGAAGCTCGGCGCTCTCGCCTTCGTGCTGGTGGTCCCGTTGGGCATCGCCGGCGGCGTGTGGGCGGCGATGCGCGCCGGACGCTTGAGCGACCGGGTGCTGGTGCTGCTCGGGCAGTCGCTCGGCGTCGTGCCGGAATTCATTTCCTCCATCGTGCTCATCCTCGTGCTCGGCGTCTGGCTGCGTTGGCTGCCCATGTCGGCGGATTGGCCCGAGGGCACCCCTCCGTTGGCGCAGATCCGCTATCTCATCTTGCCCGCACTGCCTTTGGTGCTGGTCTTTTTCGGCTATGTCGCGCGGGTGGCGCGGGTCGGCACCATCGAGGCGCTCGACGCGGATTACACCCGCACGGCTGTATTGAAGGGATTGTCGATGGGGGCGGTGATGCGCCGGCACGTGCTGCGCAACGCGCTGCTACCCACCATCACGGTCACGGCGAGTCTCCTCGGCTACCTCGCCGGCGGTCTCGTGGTCATCGAGACCATGTTTCACTACCGCGGCATCGGCGCGCTCATTTATACGGCCGCCCGTGCCAAGGATTTCCCGATGCTGGAAGCCGGTGTGCTCACGGTGGGAGCCGTCTATGCGGCGGCCTCCGTGGCCGCCGACCTGTTGAGCGCCGCGCTCAATCCGCGGCTGCGCGGCGCCGCATGAGCGCCCCGGCCGCCGCGTTGCGGGAAGCTTCCAGGGCCGCGGCCCGCAGCCGGGCGCGCGAGCGTTGGCAAACGGCGCTGCGCTCGAAGACACTGCTCGCGGGCGTGTCGATTCTCGGCTTCTGGATCGTGTGCGCTCTCGCCGGCGCGCGACTCGCACCGCTCGACCCTTTCGCCGACAATTTGCTCGCGACGCTGGCGCCGCCGTCCGCCGGACATTGGTTCGGCACCGACCAGCTCGGCCGCGACATCTTCTCGCGCGTCATCGTGGGCGCGCGCGATATCTTGATCGTGGCCCCGCTCGCGACGCTCTTGGGTACGGTGCTCGGGACCGCGCTCGGCCTCGCGCTCGGCTATCTGCGCGGCGCGGTCGACGACATCGCGAGCCGCGTGATCGAGGCAGTGCAGGCGCTGCCGCTGGTGATCGTCGCTCTCATGGCGCTCGCCGCGGTCGGCACCTCGGATCTCACGGTGGTGCTGGTGATCGGCTTCGTGTTCACGCCGCTGATCGCCCGGACCGTACGCTCGGCTGTGCTCGTGGAGAGCGAGCTGGATTACGTGGCGGCTGCGCGGCTGCGCGGTGACGGCACTCTCGCCATCATGTTCGTCGAGATCTTGCCCAACGTTCTGCCCATCGCCGTGGTGGAGATGACGGTGCGCCTCGGCTACGCGATCTTTTTCGTCGCGTCGTTGAGTTTTCTCGGTTTCGGCATCCAGCCGCCGTCCGCCGACTGGGGCATCGCGATCGCGGAGAATTACAGCCTGGTCGGCAGCTACTGGTGGACGGTGCTGTTCGATGCGGCCGCCACCGCTTCGCTCGTGATCGGCGTCAATCTCGTCGCCGACGGACTTGCGGGAGTGTTCGAGGCATGAGCGACGCGCTGCGCATCGAGCATCTCGAGGTCTCCTTCAGAGTCGGCCAGCGCGAGCGAAAAGTGGTGTCCGACGTGAGCTTCGCGATTCGCCGCGGCGAGTCTTACGGGCTGGTGGGCGAATCAGGCTGCGGCAAGTCGACCGTGGCGTTCGCCGCCATCCGCTATCTGGCGCGCAACGGCCGCGTGAGCGGGGGCCGCATCTGGGTCGACGGACAGGATCTATGGTCACTGCCGGCGCGGGAGCTGCGCCGCCTGCGCACGCACAGTATCGCCATGGTCTATCAGGATCCGGGGCGCGCGCTCAATCCCACCACACGCATCGGCACCCAGATGGCCGAGGTGTTCGAGGTCGCGGAGGGTCTTAAGGGGCGCGTCGCGCTCGAGCGGGCTGCGCAAATGCTCGCGCGCGTGCAGATCGCGAGCCCCGAGCGGGTGCTGCGGAACTTCCCTCACGAGCTCTCGGGCGGCATGCAGCAACGTGTGGTCATCGCCATGGCGCTGTCGATGAGCCCCGGACTCTTGATCCTCGATGAGCCGACCACGGGACTCGATGCCACGGTCGAGGCCGAGGTGCTCGATCTCATCGAGCACCTGCGCGCCGAGCTCGGTAACGCCATTCTCTTCATCAGCCACAATCTGCCGGTGGTCGCGCGCCTCTGCGATCGCGTGGGGGTGTTGTATGCCGGTGAGCTCGTGGAGGAGGGGCCGGGCGCCGGCGTGTTTCGCGATCCGCGGCATCCCTATACGGTGGGGCTCGTGCGCTGCATGCCCGCTTACGGCACCCGCAAGAATCAAGGCCGGCTCGAGACCATTCCCGGCTTTTTGCCGGCGCCCGGAACCATCACCGGACGTTGCGTGTATGCCGATCGCTGCGCGAACGTGACCGACCGCTGCCGCGCCGAAGTCCCGCCGGCCATCGATCTCGGCGGCCGGATATCGCGCTGTTTCTATCCCGAGCGCGCGCCCGACTTGCCGCGTCAGGTCGCTGTGCCTGCCCGCGCTGCGCAGCCCGGCCCCGCGGCTCAGACGCGAACACAGGCGCACGAGGTGCCGCTCCTGCGCACCCACCACTTGTCGAAGACCTACCGGATCGCCGGCAGGCCGCTGCAGGCGGTGCACGACGTGACGCTCGAGCTGTGGCCCGGCGAGACCCTCGGGCTCGTCGGGGAATCGGGCAGCGGCAAGAGCTCGCTCGCCAAGCTCTTGCTCGGCCTGTCCTCGCCGGACACGGGGAGCCGGGTGCAGCTGCGCGGCGAGGCGCTGCCGGCGAGCGCCGACGATCGCAGCCGCGAGCAGCTGAAGGCGCTGCAGATGGTCTTTCAGAACCCCGGCTCGGCGCTCAATCGGTCGCAGACCGTGCGCCGCTTGCTCGGGCGCTCGCTGCGCCTGACCCGGCTCGTGGGCCGCGCGCGCGAGGCGCGTCTCGAGGAGCTCGCGGAATCGGTGCGGCTCACCCCCCAGCATCTCGACGAGAAACCCCGCCGCCTCTCGGGCGGCCTGAAGCAGCGTGTCGGCATCGCGCGCGCCTTTGCCGGCGGTCCGCGGGTGGTGGTGTGCGACGAGCCCACCTCGGCGCTCGACGTGTCGGTGCAGGCGGCGATCCTCAACCTGTTGGTGGACCTGCAAGCGCAGGAGCAGGTGGGCTACATCTTCATTTCGCATGACCTCAACGTCGTGCACTATCTGTCGGATCGCATCGCGGTTCTCTATCTCGGTCGGCTGATGGAGATCGGCCCGGCGGAGCGGGTGTTTTCCGGTCCGCATCATCCCTACACCGAGGCGCTGCTCTCCGCGAATCCGACTCTCGAGAATGAGGGCGCGCGGCGCATACGCCTGCGCGGAGAATTGCCGAATGTCTTGAATCTGCCCTCGGGCTGCGTGTTCCATACCCGCTGTCCGCGCAAGCTCGGCAGTATTTGCGAGCGCGAGGAGCCGCCGCTCCTCGACGCCGGTCCCGGACACGGCATTCGCTGCCACATACCGGCTGCGGAGCTTGCTACTCGCGCGCCAGTTGTGTCTGCGCCAGGTTGAGCTGGCCGTTGGCGCCGGGCTGCACGCCGCTCACGTGCTTCGCCGTCACCGATAGCCAGTCGTAAAAGTAGGCGATAATCACCGGGGTCTCCTCGAGCAGCAGCCGCTGAATACGGCCGGCGCAAGCGCGCTGCGTGCCGACGTCGAGAGCCGCGATGTAGCTCGCGGCCAAATCGTCGTATTCGCGGTTATTGAAATGCGCCGCGTTCCAGGGTCCGCGGCTGCCGAGGCACGCCGTCAACAAGGTGTTCGGCACGCCGCGATGCCCGTAATCCTCGATCCCCATCTGCGAGTCCAGCCAGTCGGAGGATCCGAACACCGCGCGGCCATAGTACGCGGACTGATCCTCGACGTTCAGCGTGAGGTCGATGCCGATCTTGCGTACCGCGTTTTGAATCACCACCGCATAGTCGGGAATTTCCTGATAACGCTCGGTGGTGAGCATTGCCTGAAATCCGTTGGGCACGCCGGCGGACGCCATCAGCTCCTTCGCCTCGGCTAGATCGAAGCGCCGCTGCGGCACGTCCGGATCGGTCGCGGGAAAGAGGCGCGCGAACGGCGAATCGTTGCCGAGCGCCGCGCGTCCGCGCAACATGCCGCGCACCAGGTTCTCGCGATTCAACGCAAGCGCGACCGCGCGGCGCACGCGCTTGTCCGCAAAGTGTCCCTGGTCGGTGCGCATATGCACTTGCTCGTGCGCGCTTGACGGCAGGGCGACGATCTTCAGGTGCGGATCGGCGAGCAATCCCTGCCCGCCCTGCACCGGCACATGCAGCAGCACGTCGAGCTGACCACCCTGCATGGCGAGCACCTGCGCCTGAATACTGTCGTAGAAGCTGAACAGCACGCGCTCAGGCTTGGCCGGGTCGCCCCAGTAATCGGTGTTGCGCACGAAGGAGGCGCGCGCCTTGGGCACGTAGCGCTCGAGGCGGAACGGACCGGTGCCGTTGAAGTTGCGCTCATAACCGCCGTCATAATCCGCGGGCAGGATGATGGCGTTGAAGTTGTCGGACGACACGAGATAGGGGAAGCTCCCGTTCGGCGCATCGAGCCGGAACTCGACGGTGCCGTCGTCGACCGCGCGCGCGCCGCCTTTCGAGAGCGCGCCGGCGAACGCCGACAAGGCGGTCGAGCCGTTGGCGGGATCCGCGAGCCGATTCATGGTCGCCGCCACATCGTGCGCCGTGAGCGTGCGGCCGTCGTGAAACTTGACCCCGGGACGGATCTGGAACGTCCAGACACTGCCATCCTCGTTTGGGCGCCACGCGAGAGCGAGCTGCGGCCTGAGATGCAGATCGGGATCGGAGACCGCCAGATATTCCCCGCACTGGCTCAGCAGACAGGCGCCGCCGGTATCGCCCACGGTCACAGGATCGATGAGGCCCGCGGGCACGGGCATGCCTACGGTAATGAGGCCGGAGCCGCCCGCCACCGGTGGCGCGCGGCTGCACGCGCCAAGCGGAGCGGCCATGCCGAGCAGCGCCGCATAGCGCAGAAAATCGCGCCGGCCGATGCGCGCCGAGCGCGACGCCTCCAGCAGGGCGCTCTCGGCCGCGGAGCGAGGCTCGCGCATCGTCGCTGTGCGCCTCACGCGGGCGGCGGATCGATGACTGCGGGCGCGAAGATCCTCGCGGTCATGGCCGCGGTCAGGCGCGCGAGCTCCGGGCCGAGGATGCGATCTTCCTCCACCGGGGCGACGTGGGTGCGGACGAGATTCAGGAAATTCTCGAGAGGCGGCGGCGGTGCGCGGTCCGTGACGTGCAATGCTTGCGAGGCCATGACCGCGAGCATGGCGAGCGAGGCGTCGAGGCAGCGGCCGGCTTGGGCCTCCTTGCTCCAGGCGAGAAATGCGGGCGCCGCCACGTCGTCCTGTCCATTGCCGCCGTCGCTGCCCGGAATGAACGTGCGCTGGGCGGCGCTCTTGGCCTGCTCGATGTAGCCGTTGGCGGCCATGGGCACATAGCCGACATTGCCGTGTCCATCGCTTTGTCCCGGTTCGCGTCCCACGAGCAAAAGATCGGGCAGCTGCGAGACGCTCCCGGTCAGCAGCCGGGCGCTGTGCCGGTCGCAGAGCAGGCAGAGATCCGCCCAGATACCGGCGAGATCATCGAGCGCCGGCGCGGCCATCGCGTTGTGGTAGCCGCCGGTGCTGATGCAGCGGCCGAACGGATGCCGTGCGTCGGGCGGCAAGTACACCGGATTGTCGGAGATCGAGGCGAGGGAGATGCGTGCCGCCCGTTCCGCCGCGGACACCGCACGATGCGCGTGACCGAGGACGCGCGGCACGATGCGGTAGCTCACCGGCGCCTGGAAGTTGCGTCGTCCCCCGGCATCGCCGAGATGGCGGCGCAGCGCACGCAGCGCCGCTGCCTCATCCTCATCGCCCCACAAGTCCTCCAAGGCCTCATCGTAATGCTCGAGCGGTGCGCGAAACGCGTCGATGGACAGCGCGAAGGTCTCGATTGCGAGTTGCAGGCGGCGGCGCGCGGCAATGGCGGCGTCCGCGGTGAGCGCCGCCGCGCAGGGGGAGCCATTGATCAACGAGCCGCGCTCCTTCACTTCGAGCTCGAAGCGCCCGGCGAGCTCGGCGAACAACGGATAGAGCGCAAGAATCTCGCCTGCACCGCCCTGGCCGGCAGCCGGCACGGAAGGCATGGGCCCGCCGTCGAGCATCGCGGCGACGGCTCGGGCAATGCGCGGCGTCGTGGCGGCGTGGCCTTCCAGATAGTTCGTGAGCCGCGCGAACACGATGCCGCGCACCGTGCGGTCCGGCAGGTTGTCGCCAAACGACGTCGCTGCCGCAAAAGGCTTCAAGCGCGCATGCTGGTCGCGCTCCTCGGGCGCGAGCCGCTGCCTGGCTCGCTCGCCCATGGCGGTGGTCACGCCGTAGATCACGACGGCGGGATCTTTGTCTATCAGCTCCAGGAACCCGGCCCGGCTCGAGGCGATGCGGGCCAGGGCGGCGTCGCCGATACGCACATTTTCGCGCTGCCAGGCGGCGCGATACAGCGTCTCGAGATTGATGTCCGAGCGGATATTGACGATGACGGTCAAGCGGTCTCCACGGGTGCGCTAGGTGAGCCGGGGTCAAAGCGAATAATATGCGATCGCAGCCCACGTCGCGTGGAGGGAAAAATGGCCGATTTCGATCTCGTCGTCACCGGGAATCTGGTGACCGCACACCGCATCGTCAACGACGGGTTCGTGGCGGTGTCGAACGGCAAAATCGCTTTCGTGGGACGCGGCGCGCCGCCGGCCGCACGCGAGCAGATCGACGCCCGCGGCCAGTGGGTGATGCCGGGCGTGGTCGACGGACAGGTCAATTCCGGCGGCCAGGCCAATCAGGACGGGCTCGGCCGCGCCTCGCGCGCCGCCGCGGCCGGCGGCGTCACCACCCTGGTCGACATGCCTTACGACGATCCCGAGCCCGTCTGGCACGGCGAGTTGTTGCGCGCCAAGGCGAAGTCGGTGGAGCGCGAGTGCCACGTCGACGTTGCGCTTTGCGGCACCCTCTCGGAAGCGCACGGCACCTCCACCATCGCGGGTCTGATCGAGGCGGGCGCCTGTGCCTTCAAGCTCTCGATGTTCGAGGTGGCGCCGGGACGCTTTCCGCGGCTCGAGGAGGACCTCCTGTACGATGCGTTTGCATTGATCGCGCCAAGCGGCCTCGCCTGCGGCGTGCACAATCAAATGCAGGAGCTCACACGCAAGAACATCGCTCGCTTCACGGATTCGAAGGAGACCGGCTGGGACGCGCACGGTCGCGCGCACACGCCGCTGATCGAGCAGCTTGCCAGCTCGATGATCTACGAGCTCGGCGCCCTGACCGGCGCGCGGGCGCACGTGGTGCACGCCTCGCTCGCGCGCGGCTTCGAGCTGTGCGAGATGTACAAGGCGGCGGGTCACAAGGCGAGCATCGAGACGTGTGTGCAGTACCTCATGCTGAACGGCGAGTCCGACATGCAGCGCCTCGGGGCCAAGGCCAAGCACTACCCGCCGTTCCGGCCGCAATCCGAAGTGGAGCTCTTGTGGACGCACATCGCCGCGGGCCGCTGTAATTTCATCTCGTCCGACCACCTCGCCTGGTCGCTCGAGCGCAAATCGAATCCCAACATCTTCAGGAACTCTGCCGGCGGTCCGGGCTTGGAGAGCTTGTTGCCCGCATTCTGGACCGGCTGCGAGCAGCGCGGCTTGAGCCCCTGCATGGTCGTGAGGATGCTGTGCGAGGGTCCCGCTCGGCATTTCCTGCTGCGCGACCGCAAGGGCTCCTTCGATCTCGGATCCGATGCCGACATCGTGGTCGCCGAGCCGGGCCGGTTCGTGTTCGACGCCTCGAAGAGTCTCTCTGCGGCGCAATGGAGCGCATTCGACGGTCGCGACATGCGTATCCGCATCGGCGCGACATTCGTCCGCGGTCAGCTCGTGTTCGACGGTACCCGCATCGTGAACAAGCCGGGTCACGGCCGCTTCTTGCGGCCGCGAGTGCTGGGCGGAGATCGACCCCGCCCGCGTCCGCAAGCGCCGGCATCCGCGCCCGCGGGAACCGAGAGCACTGCCGCGCGCTAGAGCAAATCCTTGACCCGGTAGTAGAGCATCGCGAGCACGAGCGAGGGGCGGCGCAGCAGCGCACCGCCCGGAAAGTCCCGGTGCGGCAGGCGCGAGAACACATCGAACCGCTCTGCCGTTCCGGAAACCGCCTCGGCGACGAGCTTGCCCGCGAGCGCCGTGAGCGACATGCCGTGGCCGGAGAAACCCTGCAGATAGAAGATGTTGGGCGCGAGCCGTCCGAAATCCGGCGCGCGGCTCATGGTGATGTCCAGATAGCCGCCCCAGGCATACTCGACCTCGAGATCGGCCGCCTGCGGAAAGATGCGCGCGAGGCGGCGGTGCATCGACTCGGCCAACCGCGGCGGCTGTAAGGCGCTATAGCTCACGCGGCCGCCGAACAGCAAGCGCCGGTCCGCAGACAGCCGGAAGTAATCCAAGATCCAGTTCAAGTCGGCGATGGCCGCATCGCTCGGCAACAACCTGCGCGCCCGAGTCTCCTCCATGGGACGCGTGGCGATAATGTATGTGCCAACGCCGAGAATGCGCCGCGCCAGGCGCGGCGCGAGCGCCCCGACGTATGCGTTCGCACACAGCACCAGATGACGGCAACGCACGCTCCCACGCTCGGTGTGCACGCTCACTTCCGCGCCCTCGGCGAAGCTCAGCGCGGCCGTGTGCTCGTAAATGCGCGCGCCGGCCGCCTCAGCCGCGCGCGCGAGTCCCTGGGTGTACTTGAGCGGGTGCAAATGACCGCTGCGCGAATCGATCAGGCCGCCCAAGTAGCGCTCGCTCTGCACGTGCGCGGCGAGCTCGCTGCGATCGAGAAACCGCGCCGAGCGGTAGCCGTAGTCGTGGTGCAGCTCGTGCGCCCAGTCGCGCAGCTCCTCGAGGTGCCGCGGCTTGGTCGCGACATGCACGTGGTTTGGCCGGTAGTCGCACTCGATGCCGTGATCGCGGATGAGGGATTGCGTGAGGTCGAGCGCCTCCACGGACATGTCGAACAGGCGCCGCGCATTCTCGCGACCCACCTGGGCGATCAGCGACTTCTGACCGACGGCCAGGCCGAAGATGAGTTGCCCGCCGCTGCGGCCCGAAGCCCCGAAGCCCACGCGATGCGCCTCGAGTAGCGCGACTTTATAACCGCGTTGCGCGAAATGCAGGGCGGCCGAGCAGCCCGCAACGCCCGCACCGATGACCGCGACGTCGACGCGGCACTCCCCGTCCAGCGGCGGGCGCGGCGCACGCGCGGTCTCGGGACTCGAGGCGGCGTAATAGGAACGGGCGGGCGGTGAGCGCAGTCGCAAAGGTAGGTGGAAAGCTAAAAGTGTTTAAGATTTTGGGGCTATTGACAGCTGCAGGCGGCTGTGAGCCTACCGGGCAGAAGGGGTTCGATGCAAGGATGACGCGACGCAACAATCGAGGCTAAGTCGCGGAAATGCCTAAATCTTAGCCAATTTTGGACCCGCTGCCAGGACGGCACGCGCCCGGTATGGTGTAATAGCTTGGTTAACAAAGCTTGGGCGTCCCCCCAGGCGTTTAATATCTTAAACATGCCTCGCCTGCCCGTCATCGGAATTCCAGCCGATCGCCGGCTCTGTGGAAACCACTACTTCCACATGGTCGGCGAGAAATACATCAATGCCGTCGCGGCAGGCGCCGATGCGCTGCCGGTGCTGGTACCGGCGCTCGGCCCGGAGCTGGATCTCGCGGCACTGCTCGAAGTCTGCGACGGGCTGATGCTGACGGGGAGTGCCTCGAATGTCGAACCCCATCGTTACGGAGGCCCGGCGAGTCAGCCGGGAACACTGCATGATCCTAGTCGGGATGCTACGACGCTTCCGCTGATCCCTCAGGCGATCGCTGCCGGCTTGCCGGTGCTCGCGATCTGCCGCGGGTTTCAAGAAATGAACGTCGCCTACGGCGGCACTTTGCATCAGCGCCTGCACGAGGTCGGATTCGACGACCACCGGGAGGACGAATCGGATCCTCTCGACGTGCAGTACGGACCCGCGCACGAGGTGCTATTGGAGCCTGGAGGACTGCTGCGTCAAATCGCGGGACGAGATCGCCTCCAGGTCAATTCGCTGCACTGGCAGGGCGTCGAGACTCTCGGCAAGTCCCTCAGCGTCGAGGCGCGTGCGCCGGACGGCGTCATCGAGGGCTTCCGGGTGAGCAACGCCCCCAGCTTCGCGGTCGGCCTGCAATGGCATCCGGAATGGGAGTTTCAGCAGAATCCGTTTTCGCGCGCGCTGTTCGCCGCGTTCGGGGAAGCGAGCCGGCGGCGCGCCGCAGGTACAAGGTGATTTATGGCAAGTACGATTCAGCAATTCTTGAAAGAGCACGGCATTTCCGAGGTGGAGGCCATCATTCCGGACATGGCGGGCGTCGCGCGCGGCAAGCTCATGCCGGCCGAGAAGTTCGCCGAAGAGGAGGGCATGCGCCTGCCGGAGGCGATCTTTCTGCAGACCGTGACCGGCGACTACCCGGAAGATCAGAGCGCCATGAATCCCTCCGATATCGACATCGTACTCAAGGCCGATCCGAAGACCGTGCGGGTCGTGCCCTGGGCGGCCGAGCCGACGGCGCAGGTCATCCACGATTGTTTCTACGGCGACGGCAGGCCGGTGACCATGTCGCCGCGCTACGTACTGCGGCGGGTCCTCGAGCTGTACGAGGCTCACGGCTGGGAGCCCGTGGTGGCGCCCGAGCTCGAGTTCTTCCTGGTCGAGCCGAACATCGACTCGGATTACCCGCTGAAGCCCCCGGTGGGCCGCTCGGGCCGTCCTGAAATCGGCCGGCAGGCCTACAGCATCGCGGCGGTGAACGAGTTCGATCCGCTGTTCGACGACATGTACTCCTTCTGCGAGGCGCAGGACATCGAGATCGACACGCTCATCCATGAGTCCGGCGCCGCTCAGATGGAAATCAATCTGCTGCACGGCTATCCGATGGCGCTCGCCGACCAGGCTTTCCTGTTCAAGCGCACGGCGCGCGAGGCGGCGATGCGACACAAGATGTATGCGACGTTCATGGCGAAGCCCATGGCCAAGGAGCCGGGCAGCGCCATGCACCTGCATCAGAGCGTGATCGACGTGCGCACGCGCAAGAACATATTCTCGAATGCCGACGGTTCTCCGTCCTCGCTCTTCTTCGGCCACATCGCGGGGCTGCAGAAGTATTTGCCGGGGGCGATGTCGCTGTTCTGCCCCAACGTCAACAGCTACCGGCGCATCAGCCGTTATTCCTCGGCGCCCATCAACGTGCACTGGGGCTACGACAACCGCACGGCGGGCCTGCGCGTACCGATGTCCGGGCCGGATGCGCGGCGCGTCGAGAACCGCGTCGGCGGCGCCGATGCGAATCCCTATCTCGCCATTGCCGCCTCGCTCGCATGCGGGTATCTGGGCATGGTCGAAGGTCTGAAGCCCTCGGAGCCGATCGCGGGCAGCGCGTATGACCTTGCAATCGCCCTGCCGCGCACCCTCGCCGAGGCGCTGCGGCTCTTGCGCGAGTCCAAGCCCCTGGTGGACGTGTTCGGCGACCGTTTCGTGCTCGCTTATACGGCCGTCAAAGAGGCCGAGTACGAGACGTTCGCGCAAGTGATCAGCTCCTGGGAGCGCGAGCATCTGTTGCTGAACGTTTGAGATGGCCCTGTCCCCGTGAGCGGCGCTGCGATATAACTAGCGCTCGAAACCAGCAAGGGGACGCGTTCGATGTGGGGTGATCGTCGGCTGACCGGGTCTGCCCGGATTCTCGCGCTCGGGGTATTCTTGCTGAGTGCCTGCGGCGGCGGTAAGCCGCCGGCCGATCAAGGGGCGTCCGCCGGCGGGGCGAGCTCCGGCACGGCCGGCGCCGGCCATGCGCTCAATCTGTTCATCTGGTCCGATTATCTCGCGCCCAACACGCTCTCGGACTTCGAGCAACAGACCGGCATCACGGTGCATGCCGCTTATTACGACTCCAACGAGACTCTCGAGACCAAGCTCCTCGCGGGCTCGAGCGGCTACGACGTGGTGGTGCCCACGGCGTCCTATTTCGAGCGCCAGATCAAGGCGGGTGTCTACCTCAAGCTCGACAAGTCCAAGCTGCCGAACCTGAAGAACATGGACCCGCAGCTGATGGCGCGGGTCGCGATGCACGATCCGGACAATGCGCACGGCATCATCTACATGTGGGGCACCAACGGGATCGGCTACAACGAGAAAATGGTGAAGGCGCTCATGCCCGATGCCCCTCTCGACAGCTGGAGTCTGGTGTTCGATCCGGCGATCGCCGCGAAGATCGCCAAGTGCGGCATCAGCGTGCTCGACTCGCCGGCGGAGATGATGCGCGCGGTGCTCAACTATCTCGGCAAAGACCCCAATTCGCAGAAGCCCGAGGATGTGCAGGCCGCCGAGGCGACGCTCCTCAAAATCAGGCCCTATATCCGCAACATCAACTCTTCCGAGTACATCGAGGCGCTCGCCAACGGCGATCTATGCGTCGCGGTCGGCTACAACGGGGACGTGCTGCAGGCACGCGACCGCGCGCGCGATGCGAACAAGGGCATCGACATCAAGTACGTGGTCCCGAAAGAGGGGTCGATCATCTGGTTCGACATGCTCGCCATTCCGAAGGATGCGCCGCATCCTGAAGCTGCTTACGCCTACCTCAACTACATCATGGAGCCGAAGGTCATCGCCGACATCAGCAATTTCAAGCGCTACGCCAATGCGAACTTGGCCTCGCAACCGTATGTCCTCGAATCGGTGAAGGACGATCCGGCCATTTATCCGCCGCCGCAGCTGCGCGAGAAACTCGCCGTGCAGCTCGCCGATTCTCCCGAACAGACACGTGTCATCACGCGCATGTGGGAGAAGTTCAAGACGGGCCAGTAGGCGATGGCAAATTCAGGCGAGGCGGCCAAGGCCGTGGCGTGGAGCGATCCGAACGCTCGCGCTTACGTGGAGATCGATCGCGTCAGCAAGTCGTTCGGCGACTTCAAGGCGGTCGACGATGTGAGTCTGAAGATCTACAAGGGCGAGATCTTCTGTCTGCTCGGAGCTTCCGGGTGCGGCAAGACGACGCTGCTGCGCATGCTCGGCGGCTTCGAGACGCCCACATCCGGGCGCATTTTGATCGACGGCGAGGACATGACCGGCGTGCCGCCGTATGAGCGTCCGGTGAACATGATGTTCCAGTCTTACGCGCTGTTTCCGCACATGAACGTCGAGCAGAACGTCGCCTTCGGGCTGAAGCAGGACCGTGTGCCGCGCGCCGAGATCGCCGACCGGGTCGCGGCCATGCTCGAGCTCGTCAAGCTCGGCGGCTTCGCGAAGCGCAAGCCGCATCAGCTCTCCGGCGGCCAGCGTCAGCGGGTGGCGCTCGCCCGCTCGCTCGTCAAGCGGCCGAAAGTGTTGCTGCTCGACGAGCCGCTGGGTGCGCTCGACAAAAAACTACGCGAGCACACTCAGTTCGAGCTGATCGGACTGCAGGACAAGCTCGGTGTCACCTTTCTGGTGGTGACGCACGACCAGGAGGAGGCCATGACTCTGGCGACCCGCATCGGGGTCATGGATCACGGCGAGATCGTCCAGGCAGGCACCCCCTCCGAGATCTACGAGTTCCCGTCCTCGAAGTTCGTGGCGGATTTCGTCGGCTCCGTGAACATCTTCGAGGGGAAGCTGCTCGAGGATGAGCCCGAATACGTGCGCATCGGCTCCGAGGAGCTCGGCGCCACGATCTACGTGAGCCACGGCATCAGCGCAGCGCCGGAGGCGGTGGTCTGGGCCGCCATCCGTCCGGAGAAGATCTTCATGTCGACCGAGCCTCCGGCGAGCACGGGGCACGGCAACGACAACGTGGTGCGCGGAGCGGTGCAGGACATCGCCTATCTCGGCGATTTGTCGATCTATCTGGTCAAGCTTCCGACCGGCAAGGTGGTGCGTGTCACGCAACCGAACACCTCGCGCCATGCGGAAGCGATCACCTGGGAGCAGCAAGTCTATCTCTCGTGGGATTCCTCGAGCCCCGTGGTCGTGACCCGCTGACCCATGCGAATTCTACCGCCGTTGAGCAAAGTCGGGGTCTCGGGGCGCGGGCTGGTGGTGACGCTGCCCTACCTCTGGCTTTTGCTCTTTTTCGTGGTGCCGTTCGTCATCGTCCTCAAGATCTCGTTCTCCGACGTCGATCTCGCGATTCCGCCGTACAAGCCGTTGCTCGAATGGGTGGGCAAGAACTCGCTCGCCATCAAGCTCGATTTCAACAACTACGCGTTTCTGTTCACCGACCCGTTGTACGTGCACGCGCTCTTGAATTCGGTGAAGGTCGCGTTCGTGTCGACGGTCCTGTGCTTGCTCATCGGCTATCCGATCGCATACGGCATCGCGCGCTCGACCCCGATCACGCGCAATTTTCTGCTGCTGCTCGTGGTGCTGCCCTTCTGGACCTCGCTCTTGCTGCGCGTGTATGCGTGGATCGGATTGCTCAAAGCAAACGGTGTCATCAACAACGCGCTGCTCGCGCTTCGGCTCATCCACGAGCCTCTCAACATGCTGTACACGCCGTTCGCCATGTACGTGGGCATCGTGTACTCGTACTTGCCGTTCTTGATTCTGCCGCTGTATGCGAACCTCGAGAAGATGGACTGGCAGCTGCTCGAGGCCGCCGAGGACCTCGGCTGCAGACCCTGGCAGGCGTTTTACAAGATCACCTTGCCGCTGTCGCGCAACGGCATCCTCGCCGGATCGATGCTGGTTTTCATACCGGCGGTCGGCGAGTTCGTCATCCCCGCGCTGCTGGGCGGCCCCAACGCCCTCATGATAGGGCGCGTGCTGTGGGACGAGTTCTTCTCGAATCGCGCATGGCCCGTGGCGAGTGCGGTGGCGATCCTGTTGCTGCTGCTGCTGGTGCCCTTCATGATGTGGTATCAGAGCGTGCAGGCGCGCGAATCGGCATCGGCTCGATGAACTACCGCCGCTCGTTTTTCATCACCACCTGCTTGGCCTTCGGCTTCGCATTCCTGTATATCCCGATCTTCTCCATGGTGGTGTTCTCCTTCAACGCCTCCAAGCTGGTGACGGTGTGGGACTCGGCGAACTCGCCCACGCTCAAGTGGTATTACTCGCTGTTGCACAACGAGGAGATTCTCGACGCCGCCTGGATATCGCTGAAAGTGGCCGTCATCAATGCCTCGGGCGCCGTGATCCTCGGCACGCTCGCGGGATTCGGGCTGGCGCGCTTCGAGCAGTTTCGGGGGAGATTCACCCTGAACGCCATGACCACGGCCCCTCTGGTCATGCCGGAGGTGATCACGGGTCTTTCCATGCTGCTCTTGTTCGTCGCGATGGAACAGTTGATCGGCTGGCCCGCGGGCCGCGGCATCACGACGATGACCATTGGGCACATGACTTTCTCCATGGCCTATGTGACGGTCGTCGTGCAATCGCGCATGTCGACCTTCGACATCGCCCTGGAGGAGGCGGCCATGGACTTGGGCGCACGTCCGGTCAAGGTGTTCTTTCTGATCACGCTGCCGATCATCTTCCCGGCGATCCTCTCCGGCTGGTTGCTGGCGTTCACGCTTTCCTGGGACGATCTGGTGATTTCGAGTTTCACCTCGGGCCCGGGGGCAAGCACGTTGCCCATGGTGGTGTTCTCGAAGGTGCGCCTGGGCGTGAGTCCCGAGATCAATGTGCTGGCGACGCTCACCATCGGGGCCGTCACGCTGATCATCATCGCTGTGGCCTTGTGGATGGCGCGCGCCGCCAAGGTCGCCGCAGCGGCGCCCACCGCTGCGGCCGAATAAACTTTCTCCCGATGCGCTAGTCTTACGGGTTCAATCGGCTCGATCGGGAGAGGTGGGATGGCTTTACGTTTCTTCGCACTGGCGGCGCTCGTGGTCTTGTCGACCGCTGGGGTCTCCTCCGCCGTGGCTCCCGCGCAACGCAATGTCCTCCGCGCCGTGTCCTCTCCCGGCGATGCCCGGCTGTATGCGGTAGGCACGCGCAGCGTACAGCAGCGCTCGAGCGCGGAGGCCCTCAAAATGGACTCCGTGCTCGCGGACTTATCGCGCCATTTGAATCGAGTGCGCCCCGCCTCTCAGCTCGCCGACTTGCATGCGTTGAGTCCCGCGGCGAGATTCGTGCAGCGGACACCCAAGGCGACGGCACTGGTCGCGATCGATGCGGTCACGCGCGGCGATGCGCAGAGCCTCAAAACTACGCTCGAGGGTCTCGGACTCGAGCACGCCTCGGTGTATGGCAACGACGTCGGCGGCTGGCTCCCGGTCACGGCGATCGCGGCTGCCGCGGCTCGCGGTGAGCTCGTCTCCATTCGCGCGGCCATGCCGCATACGCGCGGCGTGGTGGCCTTGCAGGGCGACTACGTGCAGCAAAGCGCGCTGGTGCGCGCGGATTACCCGACGATTACGGGCAGCGGAGTCACGGTCGGTGTTCTGTCCGACAGCTTCAATTGCTTCGCCGTCTATGCCGCGCCGGGAAGCGGCGTACCCGTGAGCGGCAACCAAGGCTACGCGCCCAACGGTTTCACCGCCGACTATGCAACCGATCAGTCGACGGGCGCGCTGCCCGCCACGGCCGTGAATGTGCTCCAAGAGGCCGATTGCCTCGATTACGGCGCGCCGACCCAGACCCCGTTCACCGACGAAGGCCGGGCCATGCTGCAGGTCGTGTATGCGGTTGCTCCGGGTGCGGGACTTTCTTTTTACTCGCCGAGCACCGAGGCTGATATGGCCACCGGTATTCAGGCGCTCGCGAGCGCCGGCGCGAAGGTCATCGCCGACGATCTCGGATTCTTCGACGAACCGTTCTTTCAGGACGGATTGATTGCCGAAGCGGTCGATACGGTCGAAGCGAGCGGCGTCGCGTATTTTTCCGCGGCCGGCAACGATTCGAACCTCACCTACCAGAACACGGCCCCGAGCTTCGCGACCGCGGGCACCGGCTCCATGGCGGGCGAGACTTTGCTCAACTTCGACACCAGCGGCGCAACCAACACCGCCTCGCTTCCGGTGACTGTGCCGCCCATTCCCCCGGGTGATTTCCTGGCCATCGTGGTCGAGTGGGATCAACCTTACGTGACCGGTGCGACCGGCGCGAGCCCCGGCGCCGCCAGCAGCATCAACCTGTGCGTGACGGGTGCGACGGGGAGCGCCGTCATCACCGACGTCGATGGCGACGTCGTGAGCTGTACCGGTGCGAATGCCGTCGGTGTCGATCCCGTGCAATACTTGATCATCGCCAATCCCGCCAATGCGGCCGGCAATACCGCGCAGCAGTCGCTCAACGTCATGATCGGCCTCGCCGCCAATTCCGCGGGCACGGTCACGCCGGGCCGCATCCTCGTCTCCGTGGAGGACGACGGACTCGGCAGCACGATCGACTCCTTTTTCAGCGGCGGCCCGACCATCCAAGGACACCCGGGCGCCGCCGGCGCCGCGGCCGTGGGCGCGGCGTTCTACTTCGACACGCCGGCCTGCGGCACGACCCCGGCGCAGCTCGAGAGCTTCTCCTCCGAAGGCGGCGCACCGATTCTGTTCGACACCACGGGCACTCGACTGGCGACGCCGGTGGTGCGTCAGAAGCCCGACTTCGTGGGTCCCGATGGCGTGAACACGACGTTCCTGGGATTCACGCTTGCTTCGGCAGGCATGTCGGTCACCACCACGAATGTCTCTTGCCAGAACGACGCCTCGTATCCGAACTTCTTCGGCACCTCCGCCGCCACGCCGCACGCGGCGGGCATCGCCGCACTTGCGCTGCAGGCGAACACGGCCGCGACTCCGACGCAAATCTATGGGTCTCTGCGCTCGAGCGCGCTGCCGATGAGTTCCACCACACCGAACTTCAACTCGGGGTATGGCTTCATCCAAGCGAGCAGTGCCTTCGTCGTGCCCACGCTCACGCTCGCCGCGACGTCGATCCCGTTCGGCAGCTCGACCACGCTCGCCTGGTCGACCCTCGATCCGACTTCGACCACGTGCACGGCTTCGGCGGTTCCGGCAAGTACCACTTGGACGGGCACGCTGACGACGAGCCCCATCACTCTCACGCCGGCAGCCGCGGGACCGACAATCTACTCGCTGACGTGCACGGGGGCCGGCGGCACATCCGCAACGAATTCGGTCAGTCTCTTCGCCACCTCGGGCACGCCGCCGGTCACGCCGACGCTCACGCTCGCATCGCCCACCGTCGCCGTGGGCAAATCGACCACCATCAGCTGGAGCTCGGCGACGGCCACGAGCTGCACGGCGTCGGGTAGCTGGAGCGGCACGCTCGCCGCGTCGGGCACCCAGACGATCACCCCGGCGGTCATCGGGACCGAGACGTTCACGCTGGTCTGTTCGAACCTCGGCGGCCCCTCGCCGCCTGTGTCCGTGTCGCTCAATGCAACCTCGGCGGTCGTGAAGCCTCCCGCCCCCACCCTCAAGCTGGGCGCGTCCAGCATTCCCGCGCAGACCACCACGTCGATCACGTGGAGCTCCGCCGGCGCGACCAGCTGCACCGCGTCGGGCAACGCGAACGCCAATCAAAGCGGCTGGAGCGGTGTGCAGCAGCCGAGCGGCACCTTCACGGTCACGCCGATCGCTGTGGGCACATACGTCTACAGCATGACCTGCGCGAATAGCGCGGGTACCTCGCCGACGTCGAGCGCGACGCTCACGGTGACCACCGAAACCGACACCGGCGGCGGCGGCAAGCTCGATCCAGCCACGCTGCTTGTCCTTGGCGGCTGCGTCGTGTTGTTCCGCCGGCGCCGGGCGCGGGTCTAGACGAGCACGCGCTCGATCCCTCCCGAGTTCGCGCGGCGCACGTACTCGGCCATCCAATCGGCGCCGAGCAGATGCCGGGCGATTTCGACCACGATGTAATCCGCCTCGAGGTCGGCATCGTCCCGGTAGCGCGCCAAGCCTTGCAGGCAGGAGGGGCATGAGGTGAGCACCTTGACGGCGCCGCGATGGCCGCTGTCGCGAATCTGCTCGACGCCTGCGCGCACCTCCTGCTCTTTGCGAAAGCGCACCTGCGTCGACACGTCGGGGCGGGTGAGCGCCAAAGTTCCCGATTCACCACAACAACGCTCGTTCACTTCGATCGTCCCGTTCTGTGCGCTGTTCATGAGCGCGTTGACGACTTTGAGCGGGTCGTGTCGCTTCATGGGCGAGTGACAGGGGTCGTGATACATGTAGCGAGTGCCGGTCACGCCCTTGAGCTCGACGCCCTTGTCGAGCAGGTACTCGTGGATGTCCATGATCTTGCATCCCGGAAAAATCTGGTCGAATTCGTAGCCCTGCAGCTGGTCGAGGCAGGTGCCGCAGCTGACCAGCACGGTTTTGATGTCCAGGTAATTGAGCGTGTTCGCGACGCGATGGAACAGCACGCGGTTGTCGGTGATGATTTTTTCGGCCTTCTCGAATTCACCGGCACCCCGCTGCGGGTAGCCGCAGCATAGATACCCCGGAGGCAGCACCGTCTGCGTGCCCACGTGCCACAGCATTGCCTGCGTGGCGAGCCCGACCTGCGAGAACAGACGTTCCGAGCCGCAGCCCGGAAAATAGAACACCGCCTCCGAGTCGCTCGTGGTCATCTTGGGATCGCGAATAATGGGCACGTAGTTGCGGTCCTCGATGTCGAGCAGCGCGCGCGCGGTGCGCTTGGGCAAGCCGCCAGGCATCCGCTTGTTGACGAAATGGATGACTTGCTCGCGCACCGGCGGCTTGCCCGTGGTCGAGGGCGGCCGCTGCGTCTGCGCGCGGGCGAGCGGCTTGAGCGCGCGGTTGGCGAGTCGTTGCGCCTTGTAGCCCCAGTCGATCATGACCTTGCGCGCCAGCTTGATGGTCTGCGGATTCGTGGCATTCAAGAAAAAGAGAGCCGCCGTCGCGCCGAGATTCAGACGTCTTTTCCCCATGCGCCGCAGTACATCGCGGAGCAGCATGGAGACATTGCCGAAATCGATGTCCACGGGGCAGGGCGCGGCACAGCGGTGGCAAACCGTGCAGTGATCGGCCACATCGGCGAGCTCGTCCCAATGCTGGAGTGCCACCCCGCGGCGCGTCTGCTCCTCATAGAGAAACGCCTCGATGAGAAGCGACGTGGCCAGGATCTTGTCGCGCGGTGAGTAGAGTAAATTGGCGCGTGGCACGTGTGTCGCGCAGACGGGCTTGCACTTGCCGCAGCGCAGGCAATCCTTGACCGCATCCGAGATGCTGCTGATGGCCGATTGCTGCATGATCAAGGACTCGTGGCCCAACAGCCCGAAGCTCGGCGTGTAAGCGCGCCGCAGATCGCTCCCGGGTGCAAGCTTCAACGGATTGAAACGGTCGTGCGGATCGACGCGGCGCTTGTAGTCGGTCCACTGCGCGAGCTCTTCCGCAGTGAGGTGCTCGAGCTTGGTGATGCCGATGCCGTGCTCGCCGGAGATCACGCCGTCCAGTTGGCGCGCGATGCGCATGATCCGCGCCACCGTGCGGGTGGCGGTATTGAGCATCGCATAATTGTCCGAATTCACCGGAATGTTGGTATGGACGTTCCCGTCGCCGGCGTGCATGTGCAGGGCCACGAAAATGCGTCCCTGCAGAACGCGCTGATGCAGGGCGTCGCACTCGGTGAGCCAGGGTGCGAGCGCCGCCCCGCCGAAAATTTGCGCGAGCCCGGCGCGCAGCTCGGATTTCCAGCTCACGCGGATACTGCGGTCCTGAAGGCGCTCGAATAGCGTTCCTGCCGTGCCCTGCGGGGCTGCGACACCGAGGGTCTCCAGCCGCGGCCGCGCGCGCTCGATCGGCTCGTCCAGGGCACCGAGCAAATAGCTCCAGCGCGCGCGCACGCCTCGCAGCAGGACGAGTGCGTCGCTGCGCCGCTCGAGCGCCGCGCCATCCGATGCGAGCTCTGTGCCGCCGGGTGCAACACCGGTACCGTCGTCCGACAGCAACGCCGTGAGCGCATCGACGAGCTCGAGCTTATTCTGGATGGAAAGCTCGATGTTGATGCGCTCGATGGCGTCGGTGTATTCGCCCAGCCGCTCGAGCGGAATGACCACGTCCTCGTTGATCTTGAAGGCGTTGGTGTGTTTCGCGATCGCCGCAGTCTTGGCCCGGTCGAGCCAGAACTGCCGGCGTGCGGCGGGGCTCACGGCGATGAATCCCTCGCCCGAGCGGCCATTGGCGAGGCGCACCACCTCGGAGGTGGCGGCGGCGACCGCCGCGGAGTCCTCGCCGGCGATGTCGCCGAGCAAAATCATCTTGGGCAGCGTTCCGCGCCTGGACTTGGTGCTATAGCCGACGGCGCGCAGGTAGCGCTCGTCGAGATGCTCGAGACCCGCGAGCACCACGCCCGCAGCCTTGCCGCGCGTGTCCAGATAGCGCTTGATCTCGACGATCGCGGGAATGGCTTCGCGGGCTTCGCCGAAAAACTCGAGGCACACCGAGCGAATGTGCTGAGGAGCGCGGTGCAGAAGCCAGCGCGCCGAGGTGATGATGCCGTCGCAGCCCTCCTTCTGAACGCCGGGCAGGCCGCCCAGAAACTTGTCCGTCACGTCCTTGCCGAGGCCGGCCTTGCGGAACCTCACGCCTTCGATGCAGAGCTGCTCGCTGCGCAAAGTCGCTGCCTGCTCGGGCGGCGAGCGGCCGTCTTTCCAGACGAGCTCGAAACGCGCGGCCGCGGCGTCGTGGATTTTGCCGAGGTTGTGATCGAGGCGCGTCACCTCGAGCCAGTTTCCTTCCGGATCGACCATGCGCCACCAGGCGAGATTGTCGACGGCCGTGCCCCACAGCACCGCTTTCTTGCCGCCGGCGTTCATTGCAATGTTGCCGCCGATGCAGCATGCGTCGGCCGAGGTCGGATCGACCGCGAACATGAGACCCTCGCGCTCGGCGAGCTCGCTGACACGGCGGGTGACCACGCCGGCCTCGGTGAACACGACGGCGCTCTCGGCGTCTGTGCCCGGTAAGCGGATCCGTTCGACGGCACCCAGGCCTTCGAGCTTCTCGGTATTGATCACGGCGCACCAGGGCGTGAGCGGTACGGCGCCGCCCGTGTACCCCGTGCCGCCGCCGCGCGGGATCATGGTGAGGCCGAGCTCGATGCACTCTCGCACCAGGTGCGGAATCTCCGCCTCGGTATCGGGGGCAAGCACCAGGAACGGGAGCTCCACGCGCCAATCGGTCGCGTCCGTGACGTGAGCGACCCGGGCATACGCGTCGAAGCGCACATTGTCGGCGCGCGTGTGCTTGAGCAGCGCGCGGCGCGCTCGCTTGCGCAGTGCGATCATGTCCGGAAAGTGAGCGGCGAATCGATCCACGGCGGCGCGGGCGGCCGACAACAGCTGGGAGACCTTGGGCGAGCGGCGCTCCTCCGCGGGATCGCGGCGCTTCTCCACTTCATGCAGCCGGTGGTGCAGAGCCTCGATGAGCTGGGCCCGGCGCTTCGGATTGTCGATCAGGTCGTCCTGCAGGAACGGGTTGCGATCCACCACCCAGATGTCCCCCAGCACCTCGTACAGCATGCGTGCCGATCGGCCGGTGCGCCGCTCCGCGCGCAGCTGGTCGAGCAGCTCCCAGGCCGCCTCGCCGAGCAGCCGGATCGCAATCTCGCGATCGGAAAGCGAGGTGTAGTTGTACGGAATCTCGCGCAGCCGCGGGGGGCCGTCGTGCGGCGCGGACCGCGGCTCAGCAGCTGATCCCAAGTCGGGCAGGGCACTCATGGATGGGCCAGTGTACCTATTTCTCACGGCCGCCGTGTCCGGCTCAAGTCATTTGGCGAGCGGCCGCTACCCGAGGATATGCGGACTCCCAGGCATCTTTCGGCGAGCGAGGACGACCGCTGCGAGCTGCTGCGGTCGCTGCTCGCGCAAAGCCTCGAGCGCGGCACCTTCGTGGTGCCGCGGCTCCCCGAGGCGGCGGTGCGCATCGTGGAGCTGCGCGAGAACGCCAACGCGCAGCAGCTCTCCGATGTCATCAAGACCGATCCGGCGCTCTCCATGTACGTATTGCGCATTGCCGCCTCGGCGCCGAACCGGCCGGCGATGCCGATCGTCTCGCTCACGCATGCCGTTGCGTGGCTCGGCCTCGACGAGGTCGCCAACATGGCATTCACTCTCGCGCTGCAGCCGAAGATGCTCGACGTGCCGGGGCACCAGCGCAAGGCGCGCCGCCTGTGGCGGCATTCGCTGGCGAGCGCTCTCTGGTCGCGCCAGCTCGCGCTCACGCTCGAACGCGAGCCTGGGCTTTGCTATCTGTGTGGTCTGTTGCACGACATCGGCAAGGCCGTCACCTTGCGCGCGACTCACGAGCTCGCCCGATGGTCGGGCATGCACCTCGAGAGCACGGATTACGACGGGATCGTCGACGAGTTTCATCGCGAGGTTGCGGCCTGCGTGGTGACCGCCTGGGGTATGCCGGAGCCGATCGTCGCCGTCGCGACGCGCTGGGAGGCGCGCCCCGGCGCCGCGCGTTTCGAATGCAGCATTGTGAATGCCGCACGCGGCCTCGCGGACTGCACCGCTCAGGGAACGGCGTTGCCCACCTTGCAGCGGCTCGCCGAGGACGCCGCGTTCCGCGAGTTGGGATTGTGCGCCGAGGCGGCGGCGTCGATTCTCGAGTGCGACCGGGCCGTCAACGCCGAGCTGGATCGGTATCTGTCGCCCTGACACGGGCGCGGCGGCCGGGTCGCGCGCCCGGCAGCGCCGAGTCCGGAGCGCTTTCAATGGCGCGGCGCCTCGACTATCGTGGCGCCATGAAAAACCCGACGTTCGTGAATCATCCTCCGGCGGTTGAGGTGCCGGAGGACAATCGCCCTCTGGTCGCGCCCATCTACCAGTCCGTCAAGTTCTCGTTCGACGACACCGCCGAGACGCTGCGCTACTCGCGGGGCGATCGTCCGGGGTTCTATTACTCGCGCACGTCGAACCCGACCCTGCGGCAGCTCGAGCTCACGCTCGCGAAGCTGCAAGGCCGGGACGACTGTCTGCTCGTGGGCTCCGGAGTCGCGACCATCGCCGCCACCACGCTCGCCCTGTGCAAACAGGGCGATCACGTGCTCGCTTTCGTCGAGTCTTATGGACCGACGCGTTATCTCGTGCAGCACCTGCTGGCCCGGTACGGGGTCACCCACACCTTGCTCTCGATCGAGGATCGAGCGGGCATCGAGCGGGTGCTGTCGGACTCGCCGACACGCCTGGTGCTGTTCGAGAGCCCGACCAATCCGGTAACCAAGATCGCCGACATCGAGCATTTGACCGCGCATGCGCGCCGCGCCGGATGCGTGAGCGTGATGGACAATACCTTCGCCGGGTTCCACAACCACGGCCGCTACGACATCGACGTGTTCCTGCACAGCCTGACCAAATACGCCTCGGGGCACGGCGATGTGATGGGCGGGGCGATCATCGCGCGCCGCGAGCTGATCGCCGCGATGCGCAAGGACATCGTTTCGCTCGGTCCGACACTCGACCCGCACGCCGCCTTTCTCATTCAGCGCGGCATGCGCACATACTTCCTGCGCTACGATCGCCAGTGCGCGAACGCCCTCGCGGTGAGCCGTTTCCTCGAGGCGCATCCGCGCGTCAAGCGCGTCTTTTATCCGGGCCTTCCCTCGCATCCGCAGCACGCGCTCGCCGCGCGCCAGCAGAGCGACTTCGGCTCGGTGGTCAGCTTCGAGCTGGACGGCGGATTCACCGAAGGAAATCGGTTCGCCGAGGCCCTCGAATACTTCTCCATCGCGGCGAGTCTCGGATCCGCCGAATCGCTGGTGCTGCCGCCCCCACTACTCGGGGGCCAGGAGTACACGCCCGAGCAGCGCGCCGCCTCGCTCATCGCCCAGGGCACCGTGCGCCTGTCGATCGGCATCGAGGACGCCGAGGATCTGGTCGCGGACCTGTCGCAGGCGCTCGAGCGCGCCTTCGAGGCGAGCTGAAGCGCTACAAATTGCGGATCAAGTTGTCCGCGAACTCGCTGCACTTCACCTCGGTCGCGCCCTTCATCAAGCGTGCGAAGTCGTAGGTGACCGTGCGCTGCGCGATGGTCTTGTCCATGGCGCCGATGATCGCATCGGCAGCCTCGGTCCAACCCATGTAGCGCAACATCATTTCGCCCGACAGGATCACCGAGCCCGGGTTGACCTTGTCGAGGTTGGCGTACTTCGGCGCCGTGCCGTGCGTAGCCTCGAAAACGGCATGCCCGGTGAGATAGTTGATGTTGCCGCCGGGCGCGATGCCGATGCCGCCGACCTGCGCGGCCAGCGCATCCGATAAGTAATCACCGTTGAGATTCATGGTGGCGACCACGTCGAACTCGTCGGGACGAGTGAGCACCTGCTGCAGCGTGATGTCCGCGATGGCGTCCTTGATGATGACCTTGCCCGATTTGCGGGCGGCGTCCATCTCCAGGTTCGCTTCCTTCTCGCCGCGCGCGGCCTTGGTGCGCTCCCACTGCTCCCAGGTGTAGACGTCATTCGCGAATTCGCGCTCGGCGAGCTGATAGGACCAGTTGCGGAACGCGCCCTCGGTGAACTTCATGATGTTGCCCTTGTGCACGATCGTCACGCTCTTGCGCTTGTTGACGATGGCGTACTGGACCGCGGCGCGGAACAACCGCTCGGTCCCCTCCTTGGAGGCGGGCTTGAGGCCGATGCCGGAGGTTTCCGGAAAGCGAATTTTCGCAAACTGCTTCGGGAAGCTCTGCTTGAACGCGTCGAGAAACTTCTTCACGTCGGCCGAGCCGGCCTCGAACTCGATGCCCGCGTAAATGTCCTCGGTGTTCTCGCGGAAAATGACCATGTCGACCTTGTCGGGCGACAGCACGGGGGAGGGCACGCCCTTGAACCAGCGGACCGGCCGCAGGCACACGTACAGATCGAGCAGCTGGCGCAGTGCGACGTTGAGCGAGCGGATGCCGCCGCCGACCGGTGTCGTCAACGGGCCCTTGATCGACACGAGATAATCGCGGCAGGCGGTCACGGTCTCATCGGGCAGCCAGCTGTTGTACGCCTTATTCGCCTTCTCGCCGGCGAACACTTCCATCCAGCGGATCTTGCGCTTCGCCCCATAGGCCTTCTGCACGGCGGCGTCGAACACGCGCACGCTCGCACGCCAGATATCGGGTCCCGTGCCGTCGCCTTCGATGAAAGGTACGATCGGCTGATCGGGTACGCGCAGTTTGCCGTCGGCGACGGTGATCTTCTCGCCCCCGGCGGGGATCTGGATGGTCACGGGCCTGGCTTCGGACATGCGATGCCTCCTCTTGAAACAGCCGCAATGCTAGCATGCGCGCCCGGAGACCCGCATTGCGCACACTCACCACGATTCCTGCCCGCGACGGCTTCCGCATGCCTGCGGAATTCGAGCGCCATTCCGGTTGCTGGATGCTCTGGCCGGAGCGGCCGGACAATTGGCGCGCCGGCGCCAAACCCGCGCAAGCGGTCTTCGCCGCGATCGCGGCAGCGATCGCTCTCGGCGAGCCGGTGACGGTCGGCGTGTCCGCCGCGCAGTTTCAAAACGCGCGCGCACGCCTCGCGCCGCGCGTGCGGGTCGTCGAGATGAGCAGCAACGACGCCTGGATGCGCGACTGCGGACCGACGTTTCTCGTCGATGCCAAGGGCCGCCGCCGCGGCGTCGACTGGTCGTTCAACGCCTGGGGCGGACTCTCAGGCGGGCTGTACTTTCCCTGGGACCGGGACGACGAAGTCGCGCAAAAGGTGCTCGGGATCGAGGGTGACGACCGGTACCGTACGTCCTTCGTGCTCGAGGGCGGCGCCATTCACGTGGACGGTCAAGGCACCTGCCTCACGACCGAGGAGTGTCTGCTCAATCCGAACCGCAATCCGGGGCTGACGCGGGGCGAGATCGAGGACACGCTGCGCCGGTACCTGGGGGTGAGCACGGTCATATGGCTCGACCGCGGGGTCTATAAGGACGAGACCGGCGGCCACATCGACGAGCTGGCATGCTTCACCGCGCCCGCCCAGGTGGCGCTTACCTGGACCGAGGATCGGCACGATCCGCAATATGAGATCTCGCGGGATGCGTGGGAGCGGTTGCGCCGCGCTCGCGATGCCCGCGGCCGCACACTCACCGTCCACAAGATCCACCAGCCCGGGCCGCTCTACATGACTGCCGAGGAAGCGGCGGGCATCGACATGCGCGCCGGAACGCATCCGCGGCGGGCAGGTGACCGTCTCCCCGCCTCGTATATCAACTTCTACATTGCCAACCGGTACGTGGTAATGCCGCTCTACGACAAGCGCCGCGACGCCGCTGCCGTGCGTGCGATTCGACGCCTGTTTCCCACCCGCAAAGTGATCGGCATCGAGACGCGCGAGGTGCTGCTGGGCGGGGGCAATATCCACTGCATCACGCAGCAGGTGCCCCGGATCGCTCGAGCCTGAGGGCGTCGAAAGGAACTTTGCTCAAGCAGGAGCCCTCGAAAGCCTTTATCCTACGCAGCCCCAAAGACACTCACTGGTATGTTCGTGCACCCACGATTGAGCAAGACCCTCTCCAAGGCCGCGAGCGTGTTCGTCTGCGTGGCCGCGATTTTCGGCGCCGGGTGTCACGGTCCCGGCAATATCAGCAATTACGGCATCGCCTGGGTAACGGTCACCGCCGAGCCGGCACCCCAATATGCCTCCTACGTCGTGACCATCGACTCCATCACCCTCACGCGCAACGACAACACGGTGTACACGGCCGTGGCGACGCCGGAAGTCGTCGATCTGACACAGATCCACAATATCGCCGAGATGTGGAGCTCAGGGGCCATACCCAACGGCACTTATGTCTCAGCCACGATCACCCTGGACTACACGACCGTTTGTGCCGTCACCTGCATCTCGGTCAGGGAGGGCGATGTGGCGGTGCCGGCCACGCTCGTGGACCTCCTTTCCACGGCCACGCCGAAAGCCGCGCCGACGACGTACGCGATCACGGTCGAGTTCGACCCGCTGAACCAACCCGTCATCACGCCCACCTATGCCTCGACCAGCGCCGCCTTGATGGCGCTCGATATCGATCTCCCCGCGTCCGGGTATATCGACACTTCGACGGCCACGCCGACCGTGTACATCCGGCCGTACGTGACCATCGGGCACCAGCCTTCCGATACGAAGCTCATCCGCGTGCGCGGACCGCTGGCCAACTCGAGCGTCAACGTCAATACCTACACGGTCTACATCCGCCCCTTCTACGACGAGGCGAACAATATCGGTCAGGTGACACTGTTCAGCCAACCCAACACCGTGTACACCCTCAACGGTCAGACGTATGACGGTAATTCGGGCCTCGACGCGCTGTCCGTGCTGTCGGCGGGATCGACCATGACCGCGGGCTTTACGACGTTCCAGCCCGATTACAATCCCTTGAACGGCGCGTACGCGGGCCGCTTCAATCTTCAATACGTGGTCGCCGGCAGTACGCTCGAGGACAACTATACCGACGGCATCAGCGGAGATGTCATCGCCCGCACCGGAAATTTGTTGACCATACGAGGATCGACGTTGATCTTGACCACCGCGGACACCTTTGCCTATTCCGTGGTCGACTGCGATGTCCTGCTCGGCGCCGGTACTCTCGTGACGGCCGACGACAACCCGCTGCTCAAGAACCTGACCCCGAGCTCGATCGCCGTCGGCGATCACATCACCGCTCGGGGAATCTACGAGCAGACGCCCACCGGCACCTGCGGCCTGGCCTCCTTCGGCGTGCCGGTGGTGCTCAACTCCACGGGGACTTCCGCCACCAACACGGGCTCGGTTCGGCTGCAGCAGGCGGAATCATTCGGCACGCTGGTGTCCTCGGCGGCGGGCAGTCTGGTGATGGATCTGACCAGTATCGACTACTGGCCGGTGGCCGCCTATAACTTCGCCGGTAACGGCACGCCCACACCCGTGCCGGCGGCGTTTTCCGTAGACACCGAAGGACTGACGCTGCCCGCGGGTACGGCGCCCGGCGATCCGATCTGGTTGAGCGGCTACACCTCGTATTTCGGTGCGGCGCCTCCGGATTACCTGTCCTTCGCACTCAACAACGAGCTGAGCGTGCAGACGGCCGGCGGCTCACTCGGCGGCGGTGTCCCGACAACCCCCGGGAGCGGCGGCTGCGGTATCGGCAGCCAGGTATGTGACCCGGCGGTGCTCCAGGTAACCTGGTCCTCGGCCGGCTCCACGACTCCCTTCACGAGCCTTACCGATCAATCGTTCATTATCGATTTGGCCGACCCCAAGATCGCGAGCGCAATCATCCAGATCGGGTCGGAGAGCTTCCTGATGAGCTCTCTGCCGTCGAGTCCCCCGGTCGTGCCCACCGCCTCGGCAACCACGCAGACATTTGCTCCGCGCTACTCGTGGGGCAATCCGCTGACCGCGACCGTCACCGAGACCGTGCCCACATCGACCTCGGAACTCAATATGTCGTCTGTGTTCAGTGACTTCGTGAGCGGAGTGACCTCGACGCTGAGCAGTACCGAGCCGGCCCTGCAGCTGGTGGCCCGCGGCATCTACGACCGGGCGACCAACACCTTTACCGCGACCCAGATCGACTTCGCGCTATAAACTAATCCCCATCATGGGGATGCGCCGTTTACGGCAAGGTTTGGCGGGAGTGCTGATGGCGGGCTGCGTTGCGAGCGCCGGCCCGCTCGCGGCCGGTGAAGTGCCGCCGTCGAGCGCGCCCGCACCAGGCGCGGCGCTCGCCGGACCCTCCTCTTCCGCATCCCGTCCGCGCGTCTGTCTGGTGCTCTCGGGCGGCGGCGCGCGCGGCATGGCGCACATCGGCGTGCTGCGGGTCATCGAGGAGCTCAAGGTGCCCATCGACTGCATCGCCGGCACGAGCATGGGCGCGGTGGTGGGAGGGCTGTATGCGAGCGGCATGAGCGCCGCGCAGATCGAGTCGACCATGCGCTCGGTGAACTGGCAGGAGGCGTTTCGCGACGCGCCGCCGCGGCGCGATCTGAATTTCCGGCGCAAGCAGGACGACCGCAATTTCCTGGTGCGCCTGCCGCTCGGGGTCAAGCACTACCACGTTCTGTTGCCCAAGGGATTCATTCAGGGCCAGACGCTGCAAGAGACGCTGCGCCAACTGACGCTGCCCTTCAGCAACAGCACGAACTTCGATGAGCTGCCGACACCCTTCCGCGCCGTGGCCACCGATTTGGTGACCGGGGATGCCGTGCTGCTCGAGAAAGGCGATTTATCCATCGCGATGCGCGCGAGCATCTCCGCGCCGGGCGTGTTCGCTCCCGTCGAATATCAGGGCCGCCTGCTGGTCGACGGCGGTATCGCGGAGAATCTTCCCATCGACGTGGCGCGCGCGATGCACGCGGACGTCCTCATCGTCTCGGATGTGAGCTTCCCGCTCCAGCCGCGCGATCGGCTCGACACGGCGCTGTCCATCTCCAACCAAATGCTCGCCATCATGGTTCGCAAGAACGCGGATCGCCAGAAGGCGACCTTGGGTCCCGAGGACATTCTCATCGAGCCGTCACTCGGAACTTCACCGCCCACCGACTTCACCATCGGACCGAGCGCGATCCTGCAAGGCGAAGCGGCGGCGCGTGCCGTGGAACCGCGGCTCGCCGCGCTGCGGCTGAGCGATCCCGCGTACCAGGGTTACATGGCGCGGCGCGCGATTCAGCAGCCTGGGTTCCCGGTGATCAAGTTCGTGCGCGTGGATCCCGACTCGCGGCGCTACGAGAAGACCATTCTCGCGGAGATGCAGCCGCTGGTCGGCAAGCCGCTCGATCTGGACGCCGTCGGCGCGCGCATCACCGATCTGTACGGGCTCGGCTACTTCGAGACCTTGGACTACACCGTGGTCGCGCAAGGGCAGGGACCCGATCAGGAGTACGGGCTCGAGGTGCGTGCGCGCCGCAAGTCCTGGGGCCCGAATTACGTGCGTTTCGGCCTGGCGCTCGAGTCGAATTTCCAGGGCAGCAATCAATACAACGTGGCAGCGGAGTTTCTGCAGACGGAAATCGACGACCTGGATGCGGAGCTGCAGACGAACGTGCAGATCGGCAGCGATACGAAGATCACCAGCGAGTTCTACCAGCCGCTCGATGCGCTGGCGAAGTGGTTCGTCGCGCCGGCGGCGCGCCTCGAGTCGCGCGATCTGCCGATCTACCAGAACAACTCGCGGATCGCCGATTTCCGTGATCGGGAGGTGGAAGGAGATCTCGATGTCGGCCGCAACCTCGGCAACTGGGGCGAGATCCGCGTCGGCCTGCACCGGATCAACGGCTTGACGTACGACTATTTCGGCAATCCCGACCTGGTCGATCCGCAGTACAACAACGGCGAGTATTTCTTCAAGTTCAGCTACGACCAGCTCGACAACGTGCACTTCCCGCGCGAAGGGCAGTCCTTCACCGTGCAATGGGACGCCAACCGGACCAATCTGGGCGCCGACACGGACTTCGATCGCGTCTCGGTCGATTGGCTCGCGGCGGCCTCGCGGGGCCGCAACACGCTGCTGCTGTGGACCTCGGCGGGCGCAATTCTGGACGGCCGTTTGCAGCCCTCGGATGTCCAGGATTTCTACTCTCTCGGCGGCTTTTTGAATCTCTCCGGGCTCGCGCCGCAATCCTTGCTCGGTCCGAACTACGCGATCACCCGCGCGATCTATTTCCGCAAGATCAGCCGCGGCGGCGAGGGCTTCTTCGAGTTTCCGGTGTATGTCGGCGCATCGCTCGAGCTTGGCAACACCTGGGAGCGGCGCAGCGAGATCAGCTACGGCTCAGCGCACAAGGACGCCTCGGTGTTCATCGCCATCGACACGCTGCTCGGACCCGTTTACCTGGGCTCGGGCTACGACCAAACAGGCCAGGCGGGGTACTATCTGTTTCTTGGCCGAACTTTTTAGGCGGTTGCACCCTGTCGCCGCGCCACCTTTCAACGGGGTCGAAGCGACCCCGGCCTTGAGGGCCCTGAGTCGGAAAGAGTTACAGCCCGCGGCTTTCGGCGAGCTTCTCGACCTTCTCGAAGACCAGCGCCGGCCGATCGCCGATGCGGGAGTACTCGTGCTTGCGAGACATCTCCTCGAGCACGCGGTCGCGTTCCTCGGCGGTGAAGTACCAGTGGGTCTTCTGCCAATCCGTACCGAGGAGCTTCGCGAACGGATCGCCGCGCATCAGGCGCACGCGAATGCCGTAAGGCTGCGGCAGCACCGGGACGGTGCGTGCCATGTTTTGCGAGCTGGCGATTCCCATACGCGCGAAAGATAGCGGAATCGGCTCGTGGCCGCCAGCTGATTCGCGGCAGATTCGCGTGCTAGACTCCGGCGCCTTCCAACGAGGTAACTGATGGCATCGTCTTATACAGCCTCCGACATCGAGGTGCTGAGCGGCCTGGATCCGGTGCGCCGCCGGCCGGGCATGTACACCGATACCACGCGCCCGAATCATCTGGCGCACGAGGTCATCGACAACAGCGTCGACGAGGCGCTCGCCGGCTATTGCGACGCCATCGAAGTGACCTTGTTCAAGGACGGCTCGTGCCAGGTCGAGGACGACGGCCGCGGCATGCCGGTCGACATCCATCCGAAGGAGAAGATCTCAGGCGTCGAGCTCATTCTCACCCGCCTGCACGCGGGCGGTAAGTTCAACGACAAGAACTATCAACACTCGGGCGGCCTGCACGGCGTCGGCGTGTCGGTGGTCAACGCGCTGTCGAAGCATCTCGAATGCTGGGTGCGCCGCGGCGGCAAGGAATACAACCTGAGCTTCGCGAACGGCAAGCCGACCTCCAAGCTCGAGGTGGTGGGCGATGTGCCGAAGTCGCGGACCGGAACCACCATCCGCTTCTGGCCCGACGCGAAATACTTCGACACGGACAAGTTCGCGGTGGCGAGCCTGAAGCAGGTGTTGCGCGCCAAGGCCGTGCTATGCCCGAACCTCAAGGTCTCGCTCAACAACGAGATCACCGGCGAGAAAGACACCTGGCTCTACACCGGCGGACTGCACGAGTACCTGGCCGAGCAGCTCGGCAAAGGACAATGGCTGCCGGCGGAGACCTTCTACGGCAAACGCGACATCGAGGGCGGCAACATCGATTGGGCGTTCGCCTGGGTGCTGGGGTCCGAGCAGCGCGTCGCCGAAAGCTATGTCAACCTGATCCCGACCACCGAGGGGGGCACGCACGTCAACGGTCTGCGCGTGGGGACCTCCGATGCGGTGCGCGAGTTCTGCGAGTTCCGCAATCTCGTGCCGCGCGGGCTGAAGCTCACGCCCGAGGATGTATGGGACGGAGTGAGCTTCGTGCTGTCCATGAAGATGAAAGAGCCGCAGTTCGCCGGCCAGACGAAAGAGAAGCTCTCCTCGCGCGAATCGGCGGGCATCGTCCAGGGCGTCATCAAGGATGCGTTCGCCTTATGGCTCAACCAGCATCCCGATCAGGGCGAGAAGATCGCCATGATGGCGATCGCCAAGGCGCAGCAGCGCGTCAAGGAGAGCCAGAAGATCGAGCGCAAGCGCACGGGCTCGGGGGCCACATTGCCGGGCAAGCTGGCCGACTGCGTGAACCAGGACCCCGAGCGCGGCGAGTTGTTCCTGGTCGAGGGCGATTCGGCCGGCGGCTCCGCCAAGCAGGCGCGCGACCGGGTGTTCCAGGCGATCATGCCGTTGCGCGGCAAGATCCTGAATACTTGGGAGTCGGATTCGAGCGAGGTGCTGCAATCGCAGGAAGTGCACAACATCAGCATCGCCATCGGCGTCGACCCTTCCGCGACCGACCTGTCGGGCCTGCGCTATCACAAGATCTGCATCCTCGCGGACGCCGACAGCGACGGGCAGCACATCGCGACGCTGCTGTGCGCGCTGTTCCTGCGCCACTACCGTCCGCTGGTGGCCGCGGGGCACGTGTATGTATGCATGCCGCCGCTGTTCCGCATCGACGCCGGCAAGGAAGTGGTGTACGCGCTCGATGAGGCCGAGCGCGAGCGCGAGCTCAAGCGCATCGCCGCGGCCAACTCACGCGTCAAGACGGTCGTCACCCGCTTCAAAGGATTGGGCGAGATGAGCGCGCTCCAGCTGCGCGAGACGACCATGTCGCCGCAGACGCGGCGGCTGGTGCAGCTCACCATCGACGCCCGCGACAATCCCGACCAGCTGCTCGACATGCTGCTTGCCAAGAAGCGCGCCGGCGACCGCCGCGAATGGCTCGAGAGCAAGGGCAATCTGGCGCGCATCTAGCGCGAGCTCTCCCTCATGAAAGATCAAGAGCTGAATTTCGAAGGCGTCGAACGCGAGCCGCTCAAGTCCTTCGCAGAGCGCGCCTACCTCGATTACTCGATGTACGTGATCCTCGATCGCGCGCTGCCGCACTTGGGTGACGGCTTGAAGCCCGTGCAGCGCCGCATCACCTACGCCATGAGCGAGCTCGGCCTGGCGGCGGGCGCGAAGCACAAGAAGTCGGCGCGCACGGTCGGCGATGTCATCGGCAAGTTCCATCCGCACGGCGATTCCGCGTGCTACGAGGCCATGGTGCACATGGCGCAGGACTTTTCGTACCGCTATCCGCTGGTCGATGGGCAGGGCAATTGGGGCTCGACGGACGATCCGAAATCGTTCGCGGCGATGCGCTACACCGAGTCGCGCCTCACGCGCTACGCGGACCTGTTGCTCGACGAGCTCGATGCGGCCACGGTCGACTGGGTGCCGAACTTCGACGGCTCGCTCGAGGAGCCGACGCTCCTGCCGGCGCGCGTGCCGAACCTGCTGCTGAACGGCGGCTCAGGCATCGCCGTCGGCATGGCGACCGACATCCCACCGCACAATCTGCGCGAGGTGGTGAACGCCTGCGTCGCGCTCCTCGACGATCCCGAGCTCACGACCCGCAAGATCATGGTGCACGTCAAGGGTCCGGACCTGCCCACCGGCGGGGAGATCGTCTCGCCGCGCGCGGATCTCGTGCAGATGTACGAGACGGGCAACGGCAGCTTCAAAGCGCGTGCCACCTATGACATCGAGGACGGCGAGATCGTCATCGACGCGCTGCCCTTCCAGGTGTCCGGCTCCAAGGTGCTCGAGCAGATCGAGGCGCTGAAGCAGCAAAAAAAGCTTCCCATGGTGGACTTCACGCGGGATGAGTCCGATCACGAGAATCCGACCCGCCTGGTGATCGTGCCGAAGTCGAACCGTGTCGACGTGGTGGAGCTCATGAACCACCTGTTCGCCACCACCGATCTCGAGCGCAACTACCGGGTGAATCTCAACGTGATCGGCCTCGACGGCCGCCCGCGGGTGATGGGCTTGAAGCAGCTCTTGCTCGAGTGGCTCGAGTTCCGCAAGGAGACTGTGACGCGGCGGCTGAAGCACCGTCACGAGAAAGTGAGCGCGCGGCTGCACATCCTGGACGGCTTGCTGATCGCCTACCTCAACCTGGACGAGGTCATCCGCATCGTGCGCCGTGAGGACGAGCCGAAGCCCGTGCTCATCAAGCGCTTCAAGCTCTCCGACATCCAGGCCGAGGCCATCCTCGAGACGAAGCTGCGGCACCTCGCGCGGCTCGAGGAGATGAAAATCCGTGAAGAGCAAAAAACGCTGGCGGAGGAACGCGACGAGATCGACCGCATCCTGAAGAGCAAGGCGCGCTTGACCAAGCTGGTGCGCGAGGAGCTGTTGCAGGACGCCGAGGAATACGGCGATGCGCGGCGCACCAAGCTGGTGGAGCGCGAGGCCGCGCAGGCGATCTCCGAGGTGAATCTCTTGTCGAGCGAGCCCACGACCGTGGTGCTCTCGCGCCTCGGCTGGGTGCGCGCCGCCAAGGGACACGACATCGACGCGCGCGGGCTCGCGTACAAGAGCGGCGATGAGTTCCAGGCGGCGGCCAAGGGACGGAATCTGCAGCAGGCCGTGTTCATCGATTCCACCGGCCGCGCCTACAGTCTCGATGCGCACCAGCTACCCGCGGCGCGCGGCTACGGCGAGCCGTTATCCGGCACCGTGGACCCGCCGGACGGCGCCACCTTCGCCGCGGTGCTCATCGGCGAGCCCGAGGATCTGTGGTTGCTTGCGAGCGATGCGGGCTATGGATTCAAGGCGCGGCTCAAGGAGCTTTATGCGCGCAACAAGAAAGGCAAGTCGGTGCTGAAAGTGCCGGAAAACGCACGAGTCTTGCCGGCGCAGCCCATCGCGCACGAGGCGGCGCTCGCAATCCTGGTCAATGACGACGGCGAGGTGCTTGCCCTGCCGGTGGCGCAAATCGAGGAAATGACCGCGGGCAAGGGGCAGAACCTGTACGGTATACCCGGCAAGAAATCAGCCGATCGAGACGAGTATTTGACGGCGATCGCGGTGGTGGGGCCGGGCGAGGTTCTCACCGTCTACAGCGGCGCGAGCGCGCCCATGAAGCTCAAATACGACGAGCTCAAGCCGTTCCAGGACAAGAAGGGCCGGCGCCGCGAGCGCTTCTCGCGGGCCTACAAGCAAATCGATCGCCTGGAAGTCGCCGGTCCCGCCGCCTAGCGCTCGCCCGACATCGTCACATCCTCGGGGGCGTTCACGAAGTAGCCCTGAATGAACTCGACGCCGAGCTGCCACAGCACCGCCATCGTGTTGGCATCCTCCACGCGCTCGGCGACGGTCTCGACGCCCTTGCGCTTGGCGGCCTCCACCAGGCCCTTCACACGCTGCTGCTGCAGCTGATTGGTGGACAGCCCTTGCATCAGGGAGCCGTCGACCTTGATGAAATTCATGCCGATCCCGCTCAAGAGCTTGAACGGATCCCGGCCGGTGCCGAAATGCTCCAGCGCGAAGCGGAAGCCGAGCTTGCGCAAGCTCTCCGAGAGCTCGGTGGTCTGGCGCACGTACTGGGTGGCGATCTCCTCGGTGACCTGAAAACACAGGCGCTTAGCCTCGATCTTCAAGGATCGCAGCTGCGTCTCGAGCCAGGCCACGACGCTCTTGTCGAGGATGGTGTCCTTGGAGAGGCGCACGAAAATGCAGGAGGCCTTGCGGTTCGCGGCGAAGGACATGGAGGCGCCGATGACCCAGCGGTCGATGTTCTTCATCAGATCGTTGCGTTCGGCCGCGCGAATGAATTCCGCCGGCAGTACCTCGCCGCCTTGTTCGTCGAGCATGCGCACCAGCACGTCGAACATGCCCTTATCCTCGCCCAAGAGACTCGCGATCGGCTGCTGCACCAGCCTGAACCGATTCTCCATGAGCGCGCTTTTGATGTGCTTCACCCAGATCTTGTCGTACGCCTGGACGCGCGTGTCGGTGTCGGATTTGTCGACCGCGTACATCTGGTTGCCGCCGAGCTCGCGGCCGCGCCGTGCTGCGCTGACCGCGTCGGCGATCGCCGCGCCGACGTCGGGATTGGTCGCCGGCAGGAGCCCGAGGCCGACCGTCACCGTCACCGCGAGGTTCTTCTCGTCGAAGCTGAAGCTGTGGTCGCCGATACGTGCGACGACGTTCTCTGCCCAGGTCTCGACGTCGCGCGCCGTGCCGCGCTCGAGCAGAATCAAGAAGCCGTTGCCGCCGAAGCGCCCGCATAGGTCGTTGGCGGTAAGCTCCACGCGCAGCGCCTCGGCGAGCTGGCCTATGAAGTCCTCGCTCGCGAGCACGCCGATCGTGGTCTGGATCTCGGCGAAGCCGTCCGGCTTGACGCACGCGAACTGGCGCACACCGCCCTTCATGGCATTGGCGCAGCGCTCCTGAATGGCGCTGAGCAAATAGCGTTGTTGCAGGAACCCCGTCGTGGCGTCGTTCTTCACCGCATGCGCCAGCTGCAGCTCGAGGTCGTGATCGGCGCTCTTGTTGTTCGCCGGAATGCTGACGCGCGTCGCCGGCTCGTTTTCGTAATTCGCCCGCGCGAGGGTGAGCGTCAGCGGCACGCTCGAGCCGTCCGAGAGCAGCGCCTGCACCTTGAGCGCATGATCGGTCCACTTGCCCTGCAGGCAGGCGACCAGCGCGCCCTTCAGTGCGGGATGAGTCTCCGGCTCGAACAGATCCATCAGCGGCGTGCCGGTGAGCGCATCCTCGCCCGAGTAGCCGAACAGCTCGAGCCATGCGCGATTGGCATCGACGATGATGCCTTCCTGCACGTGCGTGATGGCGTCGGCCGAGCCTTCCAGGAATCGCTGCAGCTGCTCGCGATACTCGCGCGCCGAGGAGAGCGTCGTCGACAGCGCCCGCTCGAGGCGATGGGCGCGCAGCTCGCGGCTCACCACCGACTGCAGACGGCTGCGGTTGGCGAGCGTCACCACGTCCTGGGCGCCGGAGCGCATCGCGTCGGCGATCACGGCCTCGTCGACCTGCTCGCGCACGATCACGACCGGCATCTCGGGGGCGCTCTGCTGTTTGATCTTGACCAGCGAGGGCAAGTCGATGCCGAGCTCGTCGATGAAGGCGATGAGCAGCTCCGGATTGAGCTGCGTGATGGCATCCGACAAGTCGCGCGCGTCCGGCAGCCAAGTGCAGTGCACCGGATGGCCGGCATTGCGCAGCGTGCTGTTGATGGCCTCGACGTGGTCCTGCGACCGAGTCATGACGATCAATGGAACCGCACCCTGTTCGCTCAAGTTCAAATCCCTCGAGAAATATGCTTTGGAGTGTAGCATCCCGCTCCTGCGCATACTGGGACGGGTGCCGCGATTGGCGTCGGCTGGGCGTTCTCGTTATGATACGCGCCCTCCAACTCGAGGCCTTCGATGGCAAACTACAGCACCAACGAGTTCAAGTCCGGGCTCAAGATCCTGATCGACGGCGATCCCTACTCGATCGTCGAGAACGAGATGGTCAAGCCGGGCAAGGGGCAGGCGTTCAATCGCGTGCGCGTGCGCAACCTCAAGACGGGCCGCACCATCGAGCGCACGTGGAAGTCGGGCGACACGGTCGAAGCCGCGGACGTCGTGGATACCGACATGCAATATCTGTATGCCGACGGCGATTTCTACCACTTCATGGTGCCGGACACTTTCGAGCAGATAACCGCGTCCAAGCAAGCAGTGGGCGACACTGCGCAGTGGCTCAAAGATGGGACGACTTGCATCGTGACGCTCTGGAACGGCGTGCCCCTCGTGGTGGTGCCGCCGGCGCACATGGAGCTCAAGGTGGTCGAGACCGACCCCGGCGTGCGCGGCGATACCGCCACCGGCGGCTCAAAGCCGGCGAAGCTCGAGACGGGCGCCACGGTGCGCGTGCCGCTGTTCATCAACGAAGGCGAGACCATCCGCATCGATACGCGCACCGGCGAGTATCTTTCCCGCGGCAAGGGCTGAGCCGGGCGCCTACGACTAGGCGTTCTCGATCGAGAACGCCATCACTTCCGACAATCGCGTCGCGCCGAGCGCGATCGCCGCCAATCGATCGAATCCGAGCGCGACCCCGGCGCAATCGGGCATTCCCGCCTCGAGAGCGGCCAGCAGCCGCTCATCGAGCCGCGGCTCGACCTGGCCGCGGGCGCGGCGGGTGGCGAGGTCCTGTGCAAAGCGCGCACGTTGCTCGGTGGGGTTCGCGAGCTCATGAAACCCATTGCAGAGCTCGATGCCGTCGAGGTAAAGCTCGAAGCGCGCCGCCACCTGCGGCAGTCCCGGCTTCAGGCGCGCGAGCGAGGCTTGCGCGGCAGGATAGTCGCAAATGAAGCACGGGCGCTCGCGCCCGAGCTGCGGACCGACAGCGAGCCCCATCAGCAAATCGAGCTTGGCGTCGCGGTCGAGATCGGCCTCGCAAGCCACACCTAAGCGCTGCGCCGCGTCGTCGAGCTCGCGATCTTGGGCGGTGTGCGGATCGACCCCGGCGTACTGCCGCATCGCTGCGGCGTAGGAGAGCCGTTGTGCAGGGGCAAAACGCCGCTCGGGCGCGAGCAGCTCGGCGACCAGCAGCTCGACCTCGCTCATCAGCGCGCCATCGTCGAAGCCGACGCGGTACCACTCGAGCAGCGTGAACTCGGGGTTGTGCCAGCGGCCCCGCTCGCCGTCGCGGAACACTTTACAGAGCTGATAGATATCGCCGCTCCCCGCGGCCAGCAGTCGCTTCATGGCGAACTCGGGGGAGGTCGTCAAATAGAGCTCGCCCGATACCCCGGCAAGCCGGCTTACGAGGGATTCGATCTGCGGATCGGTCACACCGCCCGCGCTCAAGGCGGGCGTCTCGACTTCCAGGACGCCCCGCTCGGCAAAGAACATGCGCACCCGTGCGAGCATCGCCGCCCGGCGATGCAACGCAGCAAGCGTGGCCGTCGGGCGCCAGTCGCTCACGAGAGCTCGCCCAGGCATTCGCCCACGCGCACTGCCGTGCCGGGCGCGAGCGCGGGCCGCCAGCGCGCATGCCCAGCCTGAAACAGCAAGATCACCGTCGACCCCATGTTGAAGCGGCCCAGCTCGGCGCCTTTGTCGAGCAGGGTATCGCGGCTCGGGATGTGTGCGATGGTGCGCCGCGCGGCCGGCGTGATGTCGCCCGCCCACACCGTCGCCATGCTGCCCACGTTCAAGGCGCCGACCAGCACCACCGCGAATTGCCCGAAGTCACCTTCGAACAGCGTGAGCACCCGCTCGTTGCGTGCAAACAGGCGCGGCACGTGCCGCGCCGTGGCCGCGTTCACGCTGAACAGGCGCCCCGGCACGTAGACCGTGTCGAGCAGGCGCCCCCGCGCCGGCATGTGGATGCGGTGATAGTTGAACGGCGCGAGATAGATGGTCGCGAACGATCCGCCGGAGAAGCGTCCGGCCCAATCCTGGCCGGCGAGCAACTCCGTCACGCTGTAGTGCCGGCCTTTGGCCTGCAACAGCGCATCGCCCTCGATCGCGCCGCATTCGCTCACGCAGCCGTCAACCGGACAGGCGATGTCGGCGGCGCCCGGGGCAATAGGCCGCGCCCCGTTCCTCAGGGCGCGCGTGAAGAACTCGTTAAAGCTCGCATAGCCGTAGGGATTGGTCTCGGCGGCATCGCTCATGTCGACGGTGAACAGCGCGAGGAAGCCGCGGATCAGGAGATTGCGGAACCAGGGCGTGCGTGCGCGCGTGGCTGCGAGCGTCAGCCGCGACAGGCCGTGATGCGGCAGAGCGTGCTGTGACCAGACGAACAGCCGCTCGCGGATCGGTCCCTTCATCCGTGCGCGGCCACGATGCGATCGAAATCCGCCTGCAAGGTATCCGCGGTGAAGGGTCCGGTGAGGATCGCGGCGATCTTGCCGGCTGGGTCGACCACGAAAATCGCGCCCGAGTGATCCACGGTGTAGCCGCCGCCGGCGCTCGGCACGAGCGCCACGGCGACGCCCAGCTTGCGCGCCAGGGCCTCGATCGTGGGCTGATCCGCGGCAGTGACGCCAATGAAGGTCGGATCGAAGTAGGGTACGTACTGGGCGAGTTGTTGCGGCGTATCGCGCTGGGCGTCCACCGAGACGAACACCACTTGCGGCCGGACCGCGTGCTCTGCCTGCAGATTCTTCTCCATCGCCGCGAGCGTCACGAGCGTGGTCGGACAGAAATCGGGACAGTGGGTGTAGCCGAAGAACACGATCGACCAGTGTCCGTCGAGATTGCGCGGCCCAAAAGGCGCGCCGCGTTGATCGATCAGGCTAAAATCCGGCACCGCGCGCGCGGGTGCGAGATAGGTGCCCGTCGCGAGCTGGATCTGCGGCGATGAATGGCGCCACAGCAGGGCGGCGCTCAAGCCAAGAAGGGCGGCGACGCTCACGAGCACGATTGCCCACAATCGGGCCCAGGTTCTGATTCGAGGTGTCATGCGCCGATTATCCCATACACAGCCCGAGCCGAAGGCTCCCGAGACGGTGGGCGCCGCCATCGAGCGCGGTGCGCACGCGTTGGCGCGCGCCCGCGTGCATTTCGGACACGGCACGGACAACGCTCGCGACGAAGCCGCCGAGCTGGTCTTCTACGCGGCGCGGCTGCCGCACGAGAAAGGCAGCGCCGTCTACGGCAAACTCCTGACCCCGCGGCAGCGTGTGCTCATCGAGGCCCTGCTCGCGAAGCGCATCAAACAGCGCGTGCCGCTCGCCTACCTGACGCGGCGCGCGTTCTTCGCAGGTCTCGAGCTGTACGTCGACGAGCGCGTGCTCGTGCCGCGCTCGCCCATCGCAGAGCTCATCGCCGCGCGTTTTGCCCCGTGGATCGCGAGTCGCGGGGTGCGCCGCATCCTCGACGTGGGCTCTGGATCGGGCGCGATCGCGCTGGCGTGCGCACGGGCTTTTCCGCGGGCGCACGTGGACGCGGTCGACATCTCCCCGGGGGCTCTCGCCGTCACGCGGCGCAACGTACGCCGCCTCAAACTCGGGAATCGAGTCAGAGTTTTGCGATCCAATCATTTCGCCGCCGTGCCGCCGTGCCGGTACCATATCATCGTGAGCAACCCGCCCTATGTCGGGCGCTCGGAGATGCGCGGTCTGCCGCGAGAGTATCGCCACGAGCCGCGCATCGCCCTGGCTTCGGGGAACGACGGCCTCGATTCGGTGCGGGCCATCTTTGCCGCGGCGCCGCGGTATCTCGCGGACGATGGGCTCTTGGTCGTGGAGGTCGGCAACACGGAGCGGGCACTCATGCGCGCGTTCCCGCGCTTGCCCTTCATCTGGCCGCAGATAGCGATGGGCGGCGGCGGCGTGTTCATATTGCGGGCGGCCGACTTGAAGGAGAGTTAAGCGCGTGGCGGGCAATACGTTCGGACGGGTATTCACGGTGACGAGCTTCGGCGAAAGCCATGGGGCCGCGTTGGGCTGCGTCGTCGACGGTTGTCCGCCGGGCCTTGCGCTCGCCGAGGCCGACCTGCAGAAGGACGTGGACCGCCGCCGTCCCGGTACCTCGCAATACACGACGCAGCGGCGCGAGAGTGATACCGTGCGCATCCTTTCCGGTGTGTTCGACGGCAAGACCACCGGCACACCCATCGGGCTGCTGGTCGAGAATGAGGATCAGCGCTCGCGTGACTACGAGAAAATCAAGGACCGCTTCCGGCCCGGCCATGCCGATTACACCTACCAGCAGAAATACGGCGTGCGCGACTATCGCGGCGGCGGCCGCTCCTCGGCGCGCGAGACGGTGATGCGCGTGGCGGCGGGCGCGATTGCGCGCAAATACCTCAACGAGCGGCTGGGCGTGACCATTCGCGGCTATCTCGCGCAGATGGGGCCGCTGGTGCTCGATCCTGTCGATCCGCCGAGTGCCTACGCGAATCCCTTCTTTTGTCCGGACCCGAGCCGCATCCCGGAGCTCGAGGACCTCGTCTGGCGCATGCGCGAAGCCGGCGATTCCATCGGCGCGCGCGTCACCGTCATCGCCCAGGGCGTGCCGCCGGGTCTCGGCGAGCCGGTGTTCGAGCGCCTGGATGCAGATCTCGCGAGCGCGATGATGGGAATCAACGCCGTGAAGGGTGTCGAGATCGGCGACGGTTTCAAGGCCGTCGAGCAACGCGGCTCTCAACACCGTGACGAGCTCACGCCCGCCGGATTCAAGAGCAACCATGCCGGCGGCGTGCTCGGCGGCATCTCTTCGGGGCAGGACATCGTGGTGAGCCTCGCGCTCAAGCCCACCTCGAGCATCACGGTCCCCGGGGCGACCATCGACCTCGAAGGCCGTGCCTGCGAGATCGCGACCACCGGCCGGCATGATCCGTGCGTCGGATTTCGCGCGACGCCGATCGCGGAAGCGATGATGGCGCTCGTGCTCATGGATCATTACTTGAGATTCCGTGCGCAATGCGGGGACGTCGTGCGCACGACTCCCGAGATCACGCGGGAGCGTCCGTGAGCAGCCGAGCGGGTGCGCTGCGCATCGCGGTCGTCGGTGCAACCAGTCTCATCGGCGAGGCGGTGATTCAAGAGCTGCACGCGAAGGCGTTTCCATTCGCCGAGCTGCACGCGCTCGAGGACGAGCGGCACGTCGGCGGCGTGGTGCGTGAGCAGGAGGCGGAGGGCGCCGACCTCAAGATCGAGGCAGTCGCGAGTTTCGATTTCTCGCGCATCGATCTCGCGTTCTTCTGCGGACGCGCAGCACTCTCCGAGCGCTACGCCGCGGCGGCCGCCGCACACGCCTGGGTGATCGACAACTCGCCCGCGTTCCGTACCCGCGCGGACGTGCCGCTGGTGGCGGCGGACGTCAATCCGGCGGTGCTCGCAGGCGTGGGCGCGCGCGGGCTGGTGGCGCTGCCCGGCAGCGCGAGCGTCGCGCTCGCGACCGCGCTCGCACCGCTGCACGTGCTCGCCGGCCTGACCCGCGTCGACGTGGCGACGTACCAGGCGGTCTCGGGCGGCGGTCGCGCAGCCATGGATGAGCTCGCGGGGGAGACTGTGGCGATGCTGAGCGGCCGGACGGCGCGCGGCAAGGCGTTCGGGCGTCAGATCGCCTTCAACGTGATTCCGCAAGTCGACCAGCTGGAGGAGGGGGGCGTGTCGCGGGAGGAGCGCAGGCTCTGGGAGGAGACGCGCCGGTTGCTTGGCGTGCCGCATCTCGCGGTCAACGCGACCGCCGTGCGTGTCCCGGTATTCTTCGGCCACAGCCTCGCCGTGCACGCGGCCTTTGAGCGGCCCGTGACGGTCGCGGCGGCGCTCGATGTGCTGCGCCGCGGTAGCGGTATCAGCGTCATAGACCCCGACTCAAGCACCGAATTTCCGACGCCGGCCACATTGGCGAACGCCCCGGATAGGGTATATCTAGGCCGCCTGCGGTCGGACTTGACCCGTGATCGGGCTCTAAATTTTTGGGTCGTCGCCGATAATGTTCGGAAATGTGCGGCACATAACGCAGTTTCGGCGGCCCAGATTTTGGTAAATAGTGCCCGGTAAGATATAGTTTCGCTTATGTTAAAGGCAGTTGAAGGCAAATGAGAATTCCGTTCCAAGCTCTTATTGGACAATGAAGTTTAGCCTCTCGCCTAGCCGATTTCTGGGAGTCGAAATGTCAGTGACGATGCCGCGCATAATGCTGTTGGCGGGCCTTCTATCTGTGTCCTCATTCTGGTCGAACTCGTCGTGGGCGCTAGGCCTGGGCGAGATCCACTTGAACTCGGGCCTGAACGAGCCGCTGAACGCGGACATCGACATCATCGCTGCGACCCCGGAGGAGCTGACTGCCCTGCGGGCGAGCCTCGCGCCGCGCGAGGCGTTCACCCGCTACGGCATCGACCGTCCGCCCTTCCTCACCTCGTTCACCTTCAAGGTCGGCAAGAGCAAGGAAGGGCACGATGTCTTGATCGTGCGCTCGACGGACTCGATTCCCGAGCCTTTCGTGACCTTCCTCGTCGACGTCAACTGGGCACGCGGCCATCTGATGCGCGAGTACACGGTACTGCTCGATCCGCCGGTGTATACGCCCGGGGAGAACGCGGGCTCCTCGGCGCCCGTGACGGCGCCCAGCACGGCGAGCACATCGAGCCCGCAGACGCCGGCCCCGAGTACCGCTGCGACGGCGGAGTCGACTGCCGTTCCGTCGCCCTCGTCCGCCGCGACATCCGAGCCCACACCGCTGCCGAAATCGGGCCGCCACTCGCGGTCGCGCCGCTCCTCGGGCTCCGGCTCGCCCGCAGCGTCCAGTGCGCCCGCTCCCGTAGCCGCGGCTCCGAGCGCTCCCGCCGAGTCCGCTCCGCCGGCGGAAGCCGCCCCCGAAGCCGCCGGTGCGATGCCCTCCACGGTGACCGTCGCCAAGGGTGATACCCTCACCAAGATTGCGCACAGCCTGCGCGCCGAATCGCGCGCGGACCTCGATCAGACCATGATCGCCTTGTATCGCGCGAATCCCTCGGCGTTCGGCGGCAACATCAACGTGCTGCGCCAGGGCGCGGTGCTGCGGGTCCCCGGCGCCGATGACATCGCCGCTCTCAACCAGAAAGAGGCGATGGGCGAAGTGCACCGCCAGCTCGACGCTTGGCGCAGCGCCGCCGGCGCGGGCGATAGCGGCGGGCATCTGCGACTCGTCAGCCCCAGCGCAGGAGGCACCGGTGCCGCCGCCGCCATCGCCAGTACCCCGAGCAGCGGCAACTCGAGCGAGACGCAGGCATTGCGCGATCGTGTCAAGGACCTCGAGGGCCAGCTCGCCGAATCGAAGCGGCTCATCGACATTCGCAACGCCGAGCTCGCGGAGCTGCAGCACAAGGCCGGCGGCACGCCGGCCGCAAAGACTCCTCCCCCGGTGATTCAGCCGTTGCCGCCGCCCCCTGCGGTAACCAACACGCCGCCGCCGGCGAGCGCGACGCAGGCGACACCGCCGCCGGCCCAGGTCGCTTCGCCGCCTCCGGCGCCGCCCGAGGCGAGCGCGCCTGCGCCGACGCCCCCGCCCGTACAGCCCGTGGCGAAGAAGCCCGTTGCAGTGAAACCGCCGGCGTCCGGATCCTGGCTCGACTGGATCGAGGATAACTGGCAGGTGCCGCTCGCCGTGCTCCTCGCCATCATCCTTGCGCTCGTGTTCGTCGCCTGGCGCAAGCGTAAGAACAGCTCCGGCGGCTCGATGAACGATCTCGGCTCGGTGCTGGACGAGACGCATGTCTCGGACATGAACGAGTCGGCCGCGCGGCTCAGTGCCATGCGCAACAGCCGCAGCAACGAATCGATCGTGGTCGAGGAGACCGGTCAGCATCCGGCGCCTGACTTCACCGCCGAGACCGGCCGCTTCGGCGACACGGGCGAGCTGCGTACCGTTTCGCCCGAGGACACGATGTCCAGCGAGAGCGCGGTAAACCTCGATCAGGGTGATCCGCTCGCCGAAGCCGATTTCCACATGGCCTATGGCCTATACGATCAGGCGGCCGATCTCGTGCGTATCGCGCTCGAGCGTGAGCCCGACCGGCGCGATCTGCGCATGAAGCTGCTCGAGATCTACTTCGTCTGGGGCAACAAGGACGCCTTCCTGCAAACCGCGAAGGAGCTCGCGCAAACTCGCGATCAGGCACCGGCCGGCGAGTGGGACAAGATCGTCATCATGGGCAAGCAGATATGCCCGGGAGAGGCGCTGTTCGCGGCGAGCGCCGGCAGCGGGCGCGGCGCCGGTGCCCTCGTCGACCTCAACCTCGAGGGCGGCGAGAATCGCGTCGATATCGATCTGTTCGGCGACCCGGAAGGCGAGCGCAGCCACGATGAGACGCGGGTCAACGAGGACACGGCGAGCACCAACGAGTCGCCCCAGCTGCATGCCAGCCAGGATCTCGACTTCTCGCTCGATACACCGGATCGCGGCTCGGATATGGGCCGGCCGCGCGACGAGCCGACCGTCGAGACGGAGATCGCGAGCTTCACCGACGCACCGACGACCGAGTCGCCGGTGCTCAAGACCACCGAGATGCGCTCGCCGAAAATGCCGCCGCAGCGCGCCGACCAAACGGCCGAAGTGCCGATCGATGACCTCGGCCTGCATCTCGATCATCTCGACCCTCTCGAGGAGAGCCACTCACCCTCGGTGACCTCCGTCGACAGCATCTCGCCCCTCGAGGAGACCGATCATCCGGCCGATGCGCCGACGATGGTGGCCGGCCTGGACGAGCGCTCCCGGCGCATGATGGAAGAAGCCGCCTCGAATGCGCGCGACCGCGATCTCACGGAGCTCGAGCGCGAGCTCGAGGCGTCGTTCATCGCCGATCTCGAGATACCGCAGGAGGAGATCAAGACCGCCGTGCTGCCGCCCGAGTCGGCGCCGACGGTGTTGATGCCGCGTGAGCAGAACCAGTCCACGGCGACTCAGCGAGTCAAGCCGAGCGTCGAGTTTTCCGACATCCGCGATCCGGACAAGGTGGACATCGATTCGACCTCGAAGCTCCGCGGCATCAATGCCGACAGCATCGACTTGGATCTCGACCGTCTCGCCACGGCGCTCGGGAGCGGGGACACCGTCGAGCAGCCGCGCGCCGCCGAGGAAGTGTTCTCGAACGAGGTGTTCGAGGCCAGCCAGCGCAGTCGCCGCGTCGATCTCGACGTGGGCGAGGCGATGAACGGCAGCGAGCATCCGACCAACAAGTTCCAGGCCTCGACCAACAAGATGAAGGCTGTCGAGCTGCCCATCGTCGAGCTCGAGCCGGTCACCATGAGCGAGGTCGGCACCAAGCTCGATCTGGCGCGTGCCTACATGGACATGGGAGACCCGGAGGGCGCGCGCAGCATTCTGGAAGAGGTCGTGCAGGAAGGCTCGGCCAGCCAGAAGCAGGAAGCCTCCCGTCTGATCGAATCGCTGCCCGGCTAGGAGCACGCCGATCGAGTCTGCCTCGGCGCTGCGCGTGGCGGCATTGCTCGAGTACGACGGCAGCGCCTACGCGGGCTGGCAGTCGCAGGCGCACGCGAAATCCCTGCAGGATACGGTCGAAGCAGCCCTCGCGTTCGTGGCGGGTGCCCCGGTTGCCGCCGTCTGTGCGGGGCGCACCGATGCGGGCGTGCACGCCCTCGGGCAGGTCATCCATTTCGACACCGCGGCGCGGCGCACGCCGCGCGCCTGGGTGCTCGGCGCCAACACCCGCCTGCCGCCGGACATCTCGTTGCAGTGGGCCGGGGAAGTTGCGCCGGATTTTCACGCACGGCATACGGCGCTGTGCCGGATCTATCGTTACCACATTCTAAATCGGAGCGCCCGATCGGCGCTGGCGCATTCGCGCGCAACTTGGATTCACCGGCCACTCGATGTCGATGCCATGCGCAGCGCGGCGCAGGTGCTGTTGGGCGAGCACGACTTCTCGGCGTTCCGCTCGGTCGAATGCCAGTCGAAGTCGAAGATGCGGCGCGTCGAGCGAGTCAGCGTGGAGCAGGACCGCGACTCTCTGTGCATCGAGATTGCGGCGAATGCCTATCTGCATCACATGGTGCGCAACATCGTCGGCACGTTGCTCGAGGTGCAAAGCGAGCGCGACCCGCCGGGCGCGATGCGACGCATCCTCGAGAGCCGCGATCGGCGCCTGGCCGGCGCGACCGCGCCCGCCGCCGGCCTTTATCTGTGCCGCGTGGAATATCCTGCCGCCCACGGGATTCCTGCGCCCAATGGGCGGTTTTGTTACACTGACGCATGACTTGGTTCGAGCGAATCGTTCCCTCGCGCATCAAGACCGAGCGCCGCACGCGTTCCGTGCCCGAGGGTTTGTGGATCAAATGCCCCGCATGCGACGCCGTGCTGTATCGCGCCGAGATCGAGCGCAACCTGCACGTTTGTCCCAAATGCAGCCACCACATGCGCATCAATGCGCGCGACCGGTTGCTGAAGTTCCTCGATACCGGATCCACCAAGGAGATTGCCGCCAAGGTCGAGCCGGAGGATCCGCTCAAGTTCAAGGACTCCAAGCGCTACAAGGACCGGCTCGTCCAGGCGCAGAAGCAAACCGGCGAGCGCGACGCGCTCATCGTGATGTCGGGAACGCTCGCGGGCTTAGATCTCGTCGCGGTCGCATTCGAGTTCCGCTTTCTCGGCGGGTCGATGGGCTCGGTGGTCGGCGAGAAGTTCGTGCGGGCGATCGAGCACTGCCTCGAGCACCGCATGCCGCTCGTATGCTTTTCCGCAAGCGGCGGCGCGCGTATGCAGGAGGCGCTCTATTCGCTGCTGCAGATGGCCAAGACCAGCGCCGCGTTGAAGCGCTTGTCGGAAGCCCGGTTGCCGTTCATCTCGGTGATGACCGATCCGACCACGGGCGGTGTGTCCGCGAGCCTCGCGATGCTCGGCGACATCAACATCGGCGAGCCGAAGGCGCTGATCGGCTTTGCCGGGCCGCGCGTCATCCAGCAAACGGTGCGCGAGACCCTCCCTGAAGGGTTCCAACGCAGCGAATTCCTGCTCGAGCACGGCGCGCTCGACATGATCGTCGACCGGCGCGAGATGCGCGATCGCATCGGCGGCATGCTGCGCTTGTTGATGGGCAAAGAACCCGCAGCGGCCTGAGGTCCTCGCGCCTTGCGCAGCCTTGCGGACTGGCTGACCCACCAGGAACGGGTGCATCCGCAATCGATCGATCTGGGGCTCGAGCGGCTCGAGCGCGTGCTCCGTCGCCTCGATTGGCGCCAGCCGCGCGTTCCCGTCATCACCATCGCCGGCACCAACGGCAAGGGCTCGGTCGCGGCCTATGCGACGGCCATTCTCCAGGCAGCGGGCTACCGGGCGGGTACCTTCACATCCCCGCATCTGCGTGACTACCGCGAGCGGATCCGCATCGACGGCGAGAAAGTCGCGGTGGCTGCGTTGCTTGGGGCATTCGAGCGCATCGAGGCGGCGTGCCACGGCGGCGACGGCGCCATCTCGCTCACCTTCTTCGAGTACAACGCGCTCGCGGCGTTGCTGGTGTTCGAGTCGTCCGGCCTCGATACCTGGGTACTCGAGGTCGGCATGGGCGGGCGCCTGGATGCGGTCAACGTGGTCGACCCGACGGTCGCGGTGGTGGTGAGCATCGGCCTCGACCATCAGGAGTTCCTCGGCACCACGCCCGAGGCGATCGCGCGCGAGAAGGCCGGAATTTTTCGCCCGGCTGTCCCAGCCGTGCTCGGCAGCCGAGCGATGCCCGGCGTGCTCGAGGAGCAGGCACGGGCTCTCGGCGCGCCGCTCAAGCGCCTGGGCGGCGAGTTCGACTTCAGCCGACAGGGTAAGCGCTGGCGCTATCGCGGCTCGCGCTGGAGCCTCGACGATCTGCCGGCGCCCGCGCTCGTGGGCGATATCCAGTATGCCAATGCAGCAACCGCGATCGCGGCCGTGGAGGAGCTTGCCTCGAGGCTCGAGATCTCGCCCGAGGCCATCGCGCGCGGGCTCGGCGCAGTTCATCTCGAGGGGCGCTTCCAGTCCATCGACGCCTCCGGCCTCGAATGGATCCTCGACGTCGCCCACAATCCGGATGCGGCGCGCGTGCTCGCCGCGAATCTCAAGGCCCGGCCAGTCGCGGGCCGCACGCTCGCGGTGTGCGGCATCCTAGCGGATAAGGATGCCGCGGGCGTTGCCGCCGAGCTCGGTCCTTGGATCGATGAATGGTGGGCGGCAACGACCCTGGGTGCGCGCGGCGCGGACGCTGCGGTGCTCGCGGCTCGCATGGCTCCGCATCTCGAGGCGCCGCTGCACATCGCCGCGGACATCGAAAGCGGCTGCGCAGCGGCGCTCGCGGCCGCCCGCGCCGGCGATCGGATCGTCGTCTTCGGGTCCTTTCACACCGTTGCGCCGGCACTCGACTGGCTCGAGGCGCGCACGCGTCTGCCGAGCGGGACGCTTCGCGAATATACTGTGCCGCCGCGCACCCCATGAATACAGCAAGGCCTATGATGGATCGTCGCCTCAAAGAACGCCTGGTCGGGGCCACGATCCTGGTGGCGTTGATCGTGATCATCGTGCCGGAGCTCCTGTCCGGTCCGAAACATCCCGCGTTGCCGCCGCTCGCGGCCGGCTTACCCACCAGCCCCACGCGCAGCGTGTCGGTGGATCTCGCGACGAATCGGGCGACCGCAGAGCCCGAGGCCGGTGCGGCCTCGCAGGCGGCACCCGGCGAGACGCCGATGCCGCCGAATCCCGCATCGAGCACGCCCGCGACGAGCGGCGCAAACAACACGGCCGGGACCGCGCCGCCGGCCGATACGGGTGAGCCGGCTGCCGCAAATTCACCCAGTGTCGCAACGCTCAAGGCCCAGAGCACAGCGCAAGCGCCGCTTGAAACAGCGGCATCGTCCCCCAAATCGCCAACGGCGACGAGCCATGCGGCTGCGGCGACGGAAACGTCCGCCGCGTCCCGTCACGCGTGGGCTGTGCAACTGGGGAGCTTTGCCAGCAAGGAGAACGCCGAGCGGCTCATGCACCGATTGCAGGCATCCGGCGGGTCGTTTTATGTCGCGCCCGGCGGCTCAGGGCCGGCGTTGCGCTACCGGGTGAGAATGGGGCCGCTCGCCGATCGCGGCAGCGCCGAGCGCGCGTTGGCGAAGCTCAAGGCGCAGGGGCATGCGGGGACTCTTGTCGCCCCGACGTCCTGAGGCGGCCGGCCGGGCATCGCGATTGTGTCGCCGGTTTCACGACAGTGTGGCCGGGGTTTAGTAGAATGCGCCGGGTCGCGCGCTCGGGCGCCAGGGCGTTAAGGTGAAAGCTTGACCGGGGCCGATGTTCTCATTGTGTTGGTTCTGTTGGGCTCCACGGTCATCGGACTCTTGCGCGGTTTCGTGCGTGAGGCGGTGTCGCTGGCGTTCTGGATCGTCGCGGTCTGGGCGGCCTGGAAATTCGGTCCGCTGGTCATCCCGCACCTCGGCGGTTATCTGGCGGACCCGAAGATTGCGCCGTGGGTCGGACGCGTGGTGATCTTGCTGCTGGTGCTGGTGTTCGGATGGCTGTGCGGCATGCTGCTCAGCTACTTGACGCGCAGCATCGGTTTGGGGCCCCTGGATCGAGGGGTCGGCCTGGTGTTTGGATTCTTGCGCGGCACCGTCCTCGTGGGACTGATGATCATCGGTGCGGAGCTGCTGCATCTCAATCAGGAGACGTGGTGGGACCGCTCGAAGCTCGTGCCGTACGGCGAAACCGTCGGCGATTGGCTGCGAGGCATGGTCGGCGAGCGCGGCGAGCCTTGGTCGAAGCTCGAGCGCCTGACGGGTGTCAAGGTCAGGCCCAGGTAGACGGAGGTCCTTCATGTGCGGCATCGTCGGAATGGTGGGAGTGAGTGCGGTCAATCAGCGCATCTATGACGCGTTGACGGTTCTGCAGCATCGCGGGCAGGACGCCGCCGGAATCATGACCAGCGAGGCGGGCGAGCTGTTCATGCGCAAGGACTCGGGTCTGGTGCGCGACGTGTTCCAGCAAAAGCACATGCTCAAGCTCAAGGGCAACATGGGCATCGGTCACGTGCGCTACCCGACGGCGGGCGCCGACAGCGTGTACGACGCGCAGCCCTTCTACGTGAATTCCCCCTACGGCCTGTGCCTCGGCCACAACGGCAATCTCACCAACGCCCGCGAGCTGACCGAGGTTCTGGTGCGCGAGGATCGCCGGCACTTGAACACGGGCTCCGACTCCGAGGTGCTCCTCAACGTCCTCGCTTCCGAGCTGCAGCGCGTCGGCACGCCGCGCGTCACCCCGGCCGACGTGTTCGCCGCCGCCAATGCGGTGTACCGTCGTTGCCGCGGCGGCTACGCGGTCGTCGCGATGGTGATCGGTCACGGCATCTTGGGCTTTCGCGATCCGAACGGCATCCGGCCGCTGGTGATCGGCAAGCGCGAAACCAACAAGAAAGGCACCGAATGGATGCTCGCATCCGAGAGCGTCGCGCTCGACATGCTGGGCTTCGACATGGTGCGCGACGTCGCGCCCGGCGAGGCGGTGTTCATCGACGAGCTGGGCCGTTTCTACGCGCAGCAATGCGTGGCCATGGCCCGCCATACGCCGTGCATCTTCGAATACGTGTATTTCGCCCGTCCCGACTCGATCATCGACAACATCTCGGTCTACAAGGCGCGGCTGCGCATGGGCGAGCACCTCGCGGAGAAGATCAAGCGCGAGCGCCCCGATCACGACATCGACGTGGTGATTCCCATTCCCGACACGAGCCGCACGAGCGCCGTGCAGGTCGCCCAGCTCCTCGGGGTCAAATACCGCGAGGGATTCATCAAGAACCGCTATATCGGCCGCACGTTCATCATGCCCGGACAGGAGCAACGCTCGAAGTCCGTGCGCAGCAAGCTGAACGCCATCGATCTCGAGTTCCGCGGCAAGAATGTGCTGCTGGTCGACGATTCCATCGTGCGCGGCACGACGTCGGCGCAGATCATCGATATGGCGCGCGAGGCCGGCGCGAAGAAGGTCTATTTCGCCTCGGCGGCGCCGCCGGTGCGCTATCCCAACGTATACGGCATCGACATGCCGAACGCCTCGGAGCTGGTGGCCGCGGGGCAGACCGACGACGAGGTGCGCGCCATCATCGGCGCCGACTGGCTCATTTATCAGGACCTCACCGATCTGGTGCACGCGGTCCGACACGACAACGCCAAGATCACGGATTTCGATACATCGTGCTTCTCGGGGGAATACGTCACCGGGGACGTAACGCCTGAATACTTGAAGCGCCTGCAGGGAGAGCGATCCGACGAGGCCAAGCAGCAGCGTCGCGATGCGTTAAATCGTGGACCCAAGTCCGTCCACATTCTCTGATCCTGCGTCCCATGGGCTTTGGGCCTCGCGGTCTTGAGCCTGCGCGTGTTGGTCATTGCCGATCGACCCGAGTACCGGCTGCTCGTCAGAAAGCACGTCGAGATCGAATGGTCTGAGGCAGTCGTGCTCGAGCACCGCCTGGGAGAGGATCAGCCGCTCGATGCGAAATTCGTCGCGGCGGGCTACGACGCCGTGATCGTGGTCGGTGCCCCTCCGGCCGAATCGGCGGAAATCCTGGCCTCGCTCCTCTCGTCGCGCGCGGACTTCGCGCCCTTGGTGCTGGTGCTGTTGCAGGATGCGCCGCCCGATGTGCCGCCCGACACGGCGAAGCTTGCGCGCCTGTACGGCAAGAAGGTCGACCGCGAACGGCTGCTGCGCGCCATCACGGTCGCCTCGCGCGAGCAGAAGAAGTGCAGGACCGCGCTGCGCTCCCGCCCGGACTTCGACCAGATGTACAAGTTCGGCTCGCTCACGATTCGCGGCCACCGCTGCATCCGCCAGGTCGGATCCGGCGGCATGTGCAAGATCTATCTTGCCGAGAGCGAGCGCGCGGGGGCGATGGTCGTGCTCAAGGTGTTCAGCCAGGTCCCGGACGTTTCCGAGCGGCTCGTGGGCTTCGACCGGTTCATTCAGGAATACGAGATCGTCGCCGGTCTGAATCACCCGAACATCGTGCGCATTTACGATCTCGGCATCGCCGACGATCATGCCTATATCGCCATGGAGCATTTCCCGGCGGGGGACCTGCGGGCGCGCATGAAGATGCCGCTCGCGCCGCCGACGGCGGTGCATTTTCTCGCGCAGATCGCCAGTGCGCTCGACGCGATTCACGCCGTGGGCGTGCTGCACCGGGACCTGAAACCCGCCAACGTGATGCTGCGCGCCGACGGCACGCTCTGCCTCATCGATTTCGGCCTCGCCAAGGCGAACGAGCTGGAAGCGGAGCTCACGGGATCGCGCGAGATCTTCGGTACCCCTTACTACATGAGCCCGGAGCAAGGACATGCAGAGCTCATCGACACGCGCTCAGATCTGTACAGCCTGGGCGTGGTGTTCTACGAGATGCTGATCGGGCGCAAGCCGTACACGGGATCGACCGCCATGGAGGTCATCTACAAGCACAAGCGGGCCGAGCTTCCTCCCATCGAGCCGCAGTACGCACTCTACGAGCCGCTGCTCAAGCGGCTGCTCGCGAAACAGCCCGTGGACCGGTTTCAATCGGCGCGCGAGCTGTTGGATGCCGTGGCCGAGCTCAAGGTGCCCGCTTGAACGCGGCTACGGCCGTGAGTGCGCCCCTCGCTCACACGCTGCTGCTCGCACCCACCCCGCAGAGCTGGATCGAGTGCGCTCAGCGTGAGCTCGACGTGCTGCTGGTCGATCATGCGAACTGCGAGAAGAAGGCCGCCTCGACGGCGCTCGCCTTGATGTTCGCCTATGCCGAGGACCTCGAGCTCGCCGAGCAGATGTCGCGGCTCGCGCGCGAGGAGCTGCGTCACTACGAGCAAGTCGCCCAGCTGTTGCGCCGTCTCGCGATCGAGCCGCGCCGGCTGGCGCCGGGTCGCTATGCTCAGCGTCTGCGGCAGCTGGTCGCGCGCTCCGAGCCTGAGCGCGAGGTCGACCTCATGATCTGCGGGGCCTTCATCGAGGCGCGCTCGTGCGAGCGCTTCGCTGCCCTGAGCCGCGTGCTGGACGGCCCGGCGGGAGAGATGTTCGAGAGTCTGCACGAGTCCGAGGCCCGGCATTTCGAGCTGTACCTCGGGCTTGCGCGGCGGCGTGCGGAGACGGCGGATATCGACGCGGCGCGGCGCATCGCCGACTTCGCCGCGCTCGAGGCGGAGCTCATCGTGAGCCGCGACGCGGCGTTCCGGTTTCACTCGGGCGCGCCGACTTAAGGGCGCGGCAGGGAGCGCAGCTCCGGCCCGCCGGCGTCCCAGCGCAGCACGCTTCCCTGGGTGTACCAGTCGCCGAGCACGATGCGCATGCAGGGGTGGCCGTCGATCTGGAAAGGGTAAAAACCCGGCCGATGCGTATGTCCGTGCAGCAGCGTGCTGGCACCGGCGGCCTGCAGGGCAAGCGCCAAGCTCGCGGCATTCACATCGGCGATGGCGTATTCGATGGCTGCGGTGTGCGCGCGGCTGCCCGCGCGCGCGGCGCCCGCGAGTGCCCGGCGCTGCGCGACCGACAGAGCGAGAAAACGGCGCTGCCAATCGGCGTCCCGCACCGTCGCCCGCAGTCGCTGATACGGCCGATCATCGCTGCACAGGGCATCCCCGTGCATGACCAGGACCGGCTCGCCATAGAGCGTGATGATCAGGGGGTCGGGCAACAGCTGCGCGCCCGACTGCGCGCAGAACTCCTTTCCCAGCAGGAAATCCCGGTTGCCGTGCATGACGAAGCAGGGCACGCCGCCGGCGGTGAGAGAGCGGATCGCCTCGATGGCCTGCTGCTGGTCGAGGTCGGGTGCATCGTCTCCGACCCACGACTCGAACAGATCGCCGAGGATGTAGAGTGCGTCGGCGTCCGGCGCCTCGTTCCTCAAGAAATCGACGAATTGCCGCGTGATCTCCGGGCGCTGCGCGTCGATGTGCAGATCCGAGATGAAGAGAATAGCCATCGAGGCTTTCCGCCCCTCAGCCGCTCAATTGGCAGGGGCCGCTATGTGCTCGATCCTCTCGATGGTGACGGGCTTGAGCGGCGCGTTCTCCTTGAAGGGACCTTTGGCACCGGTCGGCACGAGGCTGATTTGATCGACCACCTCCATGCCTTGCACGACCTTGCCGAAAACCGCATATCCCCAGCGCGTCTGATTCGGATCGAGCGCGGCGTTGTCGGCGAGGTTCACGTAGAACTGTACGTCGCCGTCGTGGGGCCCGGAGGGGCGGGCGAGGCCTACCGTGCCGCGCTGGTTGGTCAAGCCGTTGCCCGATTCGTTGACGACCTTCGAGGGACTGCCTTTGAGCTTGTAGTCGGCATCGTAGCCGCCGCCTTGAATGATGAAGCTCGGAATGGCGCGGTGGAAGATCGTGCCGGAATAATAGCCCTGGTCGACGTACTTCAAGAACTGCGCCACCGTGAGCGGTGCGCGCTCCGGGTTGAGCTCGATGGTGAAATTGCCCGCGGAGGTCACGACCTGCACATACACGGGCGCAGCCGCTTTCTCGGGCGGGGCGGGTTCCGGCTTTTCGGCGGCTTGGAGCGGGGAGAGAAAGGCGAGGGCGAAGGCGAAGGCTGCAACTATTAGCTGTTTCATGCCGGGATTCTACTCGAATGGGTACAATCTTGAGCTATGTCCGCGCCCGTCGTCACGCGTTTCGCACCTTCGCCCACCGGCTCCTTGCATCTGGGGAACGTACGCACCGCTTTGTTCAGCTACTTATGGGCGCGAAACAGCGGCGGGCGATTCATATTGCGCATCGAGGACACGGATGTCGAGCGCAGCGAGACGCGTCATCTCACGGCGCTCATCGCGGAGCTGCGTTGGCTCGGGCTGCAGTGGGACGAGGGACCGGAGGCCGGGGGTCCGAGCGCGCCTTACCTGCAGTCCGAACGCGGCGCCTGGTATCGGGAGCTGTTCGCCCGCTTGGAGTCCGCAGGACGTGCCTACCCTTGCTATTGCACGCCCGACGAGCTCGAGCTCGCCCGCAAGCTCGAGCGCATGGCAGGCAGACCCCCACGCTATACCGGCACCTGCCGCGCCCTCACCGCCGCCGAGCGCGCCGCGCGGCTGGCCGAGGGACGCAAGCCCACGCTCCGTTTCGCCGTGCCCGACGCGACGGTCATCGAGTTCACCGATCTCGTGCACGGGCCGCAGCGCTTTTCGTCGGCGGACATCGGCGACTTCATCGTTCGTCGCGAGGACGGCACAGCCGCGTTCTTCTTCTGCAACGCCGTGGACGATTCCGTCATGGGCGTCACGCATGTATTGCGCGGCGACGATCATCTCACCAACACGCCGCGCCAGTTGATGCTCCTCGACGCGCTCGGCATGCGGCGACCCGACTACGGCCACGTCGGCCTGCTGGTCGGCGCGGACGGCGCGCCGCTGTCGAAACGGCATGGCAGCACGAGCGTGCGCGAGTTCCGCGAGCGCGGGTTCCTGCCGGCGGCTCTTCTCAATCATCTGTTTCACCTGGGGCACACGGCCGACGTCGACGGCTGGCTGCCGCCCGCGGAGCTGTCCGCGCACTTCCGTCCGGAGCACCTCGGCCGCGCGCCGGCGCGCTTCGAGGAGTCGCAGCTCCTGCACTGGCAGAAAGAGACGCTGCGTCACATGTCGATCGCCGAGATCGCCGAGTGGCTCGGCCTGCCGGACTCGGCGGCATTCGTCGAGCTCGTGCGCCACAACGTGGTGCTCCCCGCAGATGCGGAGCCCTGGGTGTCCGTGGTACGCGGGGAGTTGCCGCCGCTCGGCGCCGAGGAGCAGCGTGTCGTCGCCGCGGCCGGGCCCGCCTTCTTCGCGGCCGCGGCGGCTGCGCTGGATCGATCCGGCCCGGATCTGCATGCGCTCGCCGCCGTGCTCAAGCAGGAGACCGGCAAGGGCGGCGCGCAGCTCTTCATGCCCCTGCGGGTGGCGCTCACCGGCAAGACCCATGGACCGGAGCTCGCTCCCATTCTAAAGCTCATGCCACCGGAGACGGCGCGGCGCCGGCTCGAATCCCATGCTCGCGATTCATAACTCGCTCACCGGCGAGAAGGCCGAGTTCAAGCCGTTGCGCGGCAACGAAGTGCGCATGTACGTCTGCGGCATTACCGTGTACGACTACATTCACTTGGGACACGCGCGCATGCTCACCGTGTTCGACCTGGTGCAGCGCTACTTGCGCACCCGCGGCTACGCCGTCACCTACGTGCGCAACATCACGGACATCGACGACAAGATCATTCAGCGCGCGCAGGAGAACGGCGAGGACTGGAAGGCGCTCGCGCAGCGCTTCATCGCCGCCATGCACGAGGACTGTGCGCTGCTCGGCCTGCAAGCGCCGGATGCGGAGCCGCGCGCCACCGAGTACATTCCGGAGATCGTGGCGATGACGCAAACGCTCATCGAGAAGGGGTACTCGTATCGGGCGGAGAATGGTGACGTCATGTATTCGGTGCGCAAGTTCCCGCGCTACGGCGCGCTCTCGGGAAGACGCATCGACGAATCGCGCGCGGGCGCGCGTGTGCAGATCGACGAGTACAAGCACGATCCGCTCGACTTCGTGGTGTGGAAGCACGCCAAGCCCGGCGAGCCGGCATGGCCCTCCCCCTGGGGTCCCGGCCGTCCAGGCTGGCACATCGAATGCTCCGCGATGTCGACGACGTTGCTCGGCGATTATTTCGACCTGCACGGCGGGGGCATGGATTTGAAATTCCCGCATCACGAGAACGAGATCGCCCAGACCTGCGCGGCGTGCGGCTCACCGTTCGTGCACGTCTGGATGCACAACGGCTTCGTCAACATCGACGAGGAGAAGATGTCGAAGTCGCTCGGCAACTTCTTCACGGTGCGCGACGTGGTGAAGACGCTGCGCGATCCGGAGGTGCTGCGCTTCTTCTTGCTCGGCAGCCACTACCGTGGACCCATCAACTATTCCACGGCGCAGCTCGCGCAGGCCGACGAGACGTTGGCGGGCCTGTACCGTGCGCTCAAGGACACCGCGCCGGCCGGTCCGCCGCACGACCACGACCCGGCGCTCGAGAAATTCCACGCGGCCATGGATGATGACTTCAACACGCCGGAGGCGCTGGCGGTGCTTGCCGGCGTGGCGCGCGAGTTGAACATCGCCAAGGCGGCCAACGACGCAGTGCGCAGCGCCGCCGCGGCGAGCTTGCTCCTCGCGATGGGCAAGGTGCTGGGGATCCTGCAACAGCCGCCGGAGGCCTATCTCAAGCGCGGCAGCGCGGCGACGCTCACGGATGCACAGATCGAGGAACTCATCGCCGAGCGCCGCGCCGCACGGGTGGCCAAGAACTTCGCGGAGTCCGACCGGATCCGCAATCTGCTAACGGCGGCGGGAGTCGTGCTCGAGGACAAGCCGGGCGGGGTTTCTGAATGGCGCCGGGCTTGAGGCGCCGGCATTAAAAAGGCGCGCGGGGTTGCGTCCCCGCGCGCCGGTTACCGCTCGCTTTGCTCAGTCGCCGGAGCGGCGGCTCATCATCACGCCGAGAACGACTCCCACCACGGCCGCGATGCCGACCACCTGCCAGGGATTGTCGCGCACATAACTGTCGGTGGTCTTGGTGATCTGGCTCGCCTGGCCGCGCACTTGCGAGGCGCTGTCCGCCAGCGCGCTCTTCGCCGCGCTCAGCGCGATTTTGACCTTGGCGCGGACGCGGGCGATATCGGGAGTCTCCACATCTTTGATGGCCTTGGTCAGATCATCCACGTTGTCGAGGAAATCGTTGATGCTCGCATTTGCGTAGCGTTTCGCTTTACGCACCTGGGACGTATCCAGCTGTGATTCCATTGCTTGCTCCTGTTATAGCTTGCATCAGACGCGTCGGCCGAGACTCATCAAGAAGCTCACGATCGCGCCGATCAAGAATACGATGAAGAGTATCTTCGCGATGCCGGCCGCCCCCACCGCGACGCCGCCAAATCCGAAGAACGCCGCTACCAGGGCGATGACGAAAAACACCACTGCATAATGAAGCATGAGCGCACCTTTCAGATAAGAGAACACAAATCCGTGTGTGGGGATGCTGCGCCCGCCGGGAAAAACCGTCAGTCGGCCAGGGGTTAGGCCGACCGTAGGATATCACTCACGGAAACGTCCGGGCGAAAGCGCCGGGAACTGGGCGCGCAGACCCTGCAAGTCCTCGGCGAGCGGGGCCTCGAGGATGAGTGCTGCCGCGGCGCGAGAGAGCGCGGGCGCCGTCTGGATGCCGTAACCACCCTGGCCGGCCAGCCAGAAAAAGCCTGGGCCCCCGTCCGAGAACCCCGCCACGGGCGTGCGATCGGGTGCAAAGGTGCGCAACCCCGCCCAGCGGGCTTTGAGGCGCGTAATCCGGAGAGTGGTCACCGCCTCGACGCGCTCCACCGCCGCGGCAATGTCCCATTCGTCCGGCTGCACGTCGCTCGGTTCAACGGGTGTCTCGTCGGCGGGCGACAGGAACAGCGAGCCTGCTTCCGGCTTGAAGTAGAACTGCTCCTCGGCGTCGTTCACGAACGGCCAGCGGCTGACATCCATGCCGGGAGGCGGATCGACCAGCACGGCCGTGCGCCGGCGCGGCTGCAGTCCCACCCGCCTGATGCCCGCAAGCGCCGCGACTTCATCCGCCCAGGCGCCTGCGGCATTGACCACGAGCGGCGCCGTGAAGCGCTCCGCCGCGGCGCGCACCGTCCAGCCTTCTGCGCCGCGTTCCAGCGCCTCGACGGGCGCGTTCGTGACCAATCGGCCCGCGCGCCGGCGGAAGAGGCGCAGGTACCCCTGATGCAGGGCGCTCACGTCGATGTCGGAGGAGTCCGGCTCGAACAGGGCCGCGGCGACGTACCCCTCGCGCAGAATAGGACACAGCGCGTGCGCTTCGCCCACTTCCAAGGGTCGAGTGGCAGGCGCCACATCCGGAAGCGACGCAAACGCCCGCAGCGCCTCGAGTTGGGTTTGCGATGCGATGTAAAGGCATCCCCGCGGCCGGGTGAGCGGCCCCTCGGCGAAACCCGCAGGCGGATCGAACAGGAACTTGCGGCTGGCGCGCGTCAGCGCGCGGATCGTCGTGTTGCCATAGATCTCGGTGAACAGCGCCGCCGAGCGGCCGGTCGAGTGATAGCCGGCACGATCTTCGCGCTCGAGCAGCACGACGCGCCGCACCTCGGCGAGATGGGCGGCGACCGAGGCGCCGGCGATGCCGGCGCCGATGACAATGACGTCAGCGTGATTCATTTAAGTGACCCAACGGAACGCGCGTCGAGCGCTTGACGGTGGCGAGCACGACGCTCGACTGCACATCGCGCACGTGCGGGATGCGTAACAGTTTCTTGAGTATGACGGTGCTGAGCGAGTCGAGATCTTTGCCGAACACCTGCAGGATGAAATCATAGGCGCCGGTCATCGCGTAGCAATGAGTGACCTCCTCGAGCAATGCGATCTCGCGCTCGAAGCGCGCCACGCTCTCATCGGTGTGCTCGGCGAGCTTTACGTGCACGATCGCCTGCACTTCGAGCCCGACGCGAGAAGGGCAGAGCAGCGCCGTGTAGCCTTCGATCACGCCGGCCGACTCCAAAGCCTTGATGCGCCGCGCGCAGGGAGTCGCGGAGAGGCCGATGGCTTGCGCCAGCTCGACCACCGGCAGGCGGCCGTCGCGCTGAAGCTCGGACAGGATTCGGGCATCGAAGCGATCGAGTTCCATGGGAAAGAGGCCCTCGTGGCCAAATTGGCGACTATCACCAACAATCATGCCTGACAGAGCGCGTTTTGGCGATTTATGGCGCGCTGTTGGGTTTAATCTCGGGCGATATGGCAGCTCGCGTCGAGAAGATGAGCGCTGCGGCGCAATTGGCAGGCGCCGAGTGGCTCGCCGTTGTCCGACAGGTGGCCATATCCCGTGCCCTGGATGACCTCGAGGAGTCCGTCCTCGTCCCGGAGCGCAAGGTGCTGTATCAGTTCTCGGCGCGCGGCCACGACGTCACCCAAGTGCTCCTCGGCCGGCTCCTCACGGGGGCTCGGGATAGCCTCGGCGGCTATTATCGCTCGCGCCCCCTGCTGCTCACCCTCGGCCTGTCTATCGACGAGGCCCTGGCCTCGACCATGATGCGCGTCGGCAGCATGAGCGAGGGGCGCGACATCGGGGTTGTGTTCAACCTCCCGCGCCGGGACGGCCCGTGCGCGTTGCCCGTATGCGGCGGGGTCGGCACCCAGTTCACGCCGGCCGTCGGGTGGGCGCAGGCGCTGCGCTACCGCGAGGAGGTGCTCGGCGACACGCGCTGTCATCGCAGTATCGCGGTGGCGCACGGCGGCGATGCGTCCACGGCCACCAACGGCTTCTGGTCGGCGCTCAATATTGCGACCACTCAGCGGCTGCCGCTGCTGTTCTTCATCGAGGATAACGGCTATGGCATCTCGGTGCCGGCGGAGATGCAAACACCGGGCGGCAACATCGCCCACAACCTGAGCGCCTTTCGCGGCTTGCGCGTGCTCGACGGTGACGGCTCGGATCCGCTGGCCGCTGCGGAGCTGATGCGCGAGGCAGTCGGTGGGGTGCGCGCGGGCAAGGGCCCGGCGCTGCTGCGGCTGACGGTGCCGCGGTTGTCGGGTCACTCGGGCCAAGATACCCAGACATACAAAGGGCCGGCTGTGATTGCAGCCGAGCGCGAGCGCGATCCATGGCGCAAGCTCCGCGCGCAGCTCGTGCCCGCGGTGCTGTCGGCCGAGGCTTGGGACGGGGAGGTGGAGCGCGCGCGCGCCGCCGTTGCAGAGGCGCGCGCGCGCATCGAGCAGCGCAGTGCGCCGGATCCTAAGCGCGTGCGCCGTTATGTCTTCACCGAGACCGCGGAGGACGGCGCCGTCGAGATTCAGGCGCAGGGCGGCTTGTGGGCGGAGGGCGTGTTGCCCGCGCGCGGTTCGGACTCACCCGCACCCCAAGGTGCGCGCATCAATCTGATGACCGCGGTGCGCCGCACGCTCGAGCACGAGCTCGAGGTGAACCCGCGCGTCGTCGTGTTCGGCGAGGATGTGGGCCGCAAGGGCGGTGTGCACGCCGCGACGCTGGGACTGCAGGAAAAGTTCGGCAGCGCCCGCGTGTTCGACACGAGCCTCTCCGAGGAAGGCATCATCGGGCGCGCGGTGGGCATGGCGGCGGCGGGCCTCATGCCGGTTCCCGAGATCCAGTTTCGCAAGTACGCGGATCCCGCGGCCGAGCAGCTGAACGACTGCGGCTCGATGCGCTGGCGCACTGCGAATCGTTTTGCCGCACCGATGGTGGTGCGCATCCCCGGCGGATTCTTCAAATGCGGCGATCCCTGGCACAGTCAATCGAACGAGGTGCAGTGGGTGCACGGTGTCGGCTGGCGCGTCGCGATGCCTTCGAATGCGCAGGACGCGGTGGGGCTCTTGCGCACGGCGTTGCGCGGTAACGATCCGACCATATTCTTCGAGCATCGCTCGCTGCTCGATTCCGCTTCCGCGCGGCGTGCCTACCCCGGGGACGATTTCGTGGTGCCGTTCGGACGGGCGAACCTGTTACGCAGCGGCGATTCGCTGACGGTCGTCACCTGGGGCGCGATGGTCGAGCGCTGCGAGCTCGCGCTCGAGCGCACGGGTATCGAAGGCGATCTTCTGGATCTGCGCACCTTGTCGCCGTGGGACAAACAGGCGACACTCGCGTCGGTGCGCAAGACCCATCGCTGCTTGATCGTGCATGAAGACACCCTTACGGCGGGATTCGGTGCCGAGATTGCGGCCGTGCTGGCGCGGGATGCGTTTTTCGATCTCGATGCGCCCATCGAGCGCCTCGCCATGCCCGACATACCGAGCCCGCACAGTCCCGTGCTGCTCGAGGCCGTGCTGCCGAGCGTCGCGGGCATCGCAGCCGCCATGAGCGGCTTGGTGAGTCTCTGAGCACGGATCAAATCGACGTCGTCGCCCCTGCGAACGAGGAGGGTACGAAGGCCACGGTACTGCGCTGGTGCAAGGCCGCGGGCGATGCTGTGCGCAAGGACGAGCCCTTGCTCGAGCTCGAGACCGACAAGGTCACCGTGGAAATTCCTTCGCCGGCCACCGGCAAGCTCACCGAGATCCTGAAGCAGCCGACCGAGGAAGTTGAACCAGGTCAGATCCTCGCGCGCGTGCGCATCGCGGAGGCGTCCGTGGCCGGGACGGCGGAGCCCAAGCGCACAGCCGCGGCGGCAGCGGCGCAGCCGGCGGCAACGTCCGAGAGCAGCGAGATCCTGAGCCCTGCCGTAAAGCGTCTCATAAACGAGCACGCGCTGTCCGCGCACGAGCTGAAGGGCAGCGGCCGCAACGGCCGCATCACGGTGCAAGACGTCGAGCGTCACCTCGAGCAAAAGCCGGCCGCTGCAGCGGGGGCCCCTGCACCGGGCGATGCGGACGCCACCGCGAAAATGCGCCGCCCTCCGGGTATTGCGGGTCTCGCGGCCGACGGGCGTCGTGTCCCGCACGGCGCGGTGCGCAAGCGCGTGGCTGAGCACATGGCGCGGAGTCTGGCGCAGGCGCCGCACGTGACGACGCTGTTCGAGGCGGACCTCACCCGTGTGCAGGCACACCGCGCGCGGCATGCACCTGAATACGAGCGCCAAGGCATCCGCCTCACGCTCACGGCTTATTTCGTGGCGGCTTGCGCAAAGGCGTTGCTTGCGCACCCGTCCGTGAACGCGACGTTCCACGAGGATGCGCTCGAGCTCCATCCGGATGCGAACATCGGCGTCGGCACGGCGCTCGGCGACGAGGGACTCATCGTCCCGGTGATCCATCAGGCGCAGCACCTGAGCCTCGCGCAGCTGGCGGCGCGTCTCGGCCAGCTCGTAGGCGCTGCCCGCACCGGCCGGCTGGCGCCGCAAGACGTGCGCGGCGGCACCTTCACCATTTCCAATCACGGCGTCGGGGGAAGCCTGCTCGCCGCGCCCATCGTCATCAACCAGCCGCAGGTCGCCATTCTCGGCGTGGGCAAAGTCGAGCGCCGCGTGTGCGTGATCGACGCGCCGGACGGGGAAGCGATCGGGGTACGCACCATGTGCTATCTCACTCTGACCATCGACCATCGAGCGATCGACGCCTTTCAAGCGAATGGTTTTCTCGAGCACGTCGTGAAGACGCTGGAGAGTTGGAGCGAGAGCTAGCCCCGCGGGCCGATTCCGCCGAAGCGCTCGAGGACTGACGGGTCGGCGGGCGGCAGAGCTCCTGAGAGGTGCGCACCGACCTTCGAGAGATGCTTCTCGGAGGCTGCAAATACGGCGGCATACAGCGTACGGCACAAAAGCGCCGCTCGTGTCCCCGGCCAATCGGGCGGCAGCAGGCGCTCGGGAAGAAGAGGATCGCGCAAGTGCAACCGCCGGTATTCGTGAATCAGCAACGTGCGTAGCACGAAGCCGGTCTGCGGCTCCGGTGGCTCGCGCAGCGCCGCGAGCACGCGCTCGAAGCGTCCGGCGAAGGCGCGGTAGCGTAGCGCGAGCGCCTTCAGGTCCCAGCCGTTCGCGATGAGCGTCGCGGCCGCCGCCGGAGCCGAAAGGTCCGCATCGAACACCAGAGTCCCGTCGGGCCACGTCGGCTGGCCGCCGACGGCGCGGCCGCTGCTCGCGCCGACAGCGCCCCGGGGGCGCACCTCCGGATGGGCGAATACCCCGCTCGACAGCTCGCCGTAGCCCTGCCAAGCGAGCTCGCGGCGCAGCCGCTGTCGTCGTGCCGCGGGCAGCGAAGGCAGCAGCACGAGGGTCCAGCGGCCCGACCAGTTGGCGCCGGCTTCGCCGTAGATCCGCTCGGTGGCCTCCGCGAATTGCTCGCGGCCGTTCTCGGTGAGGCGGTACTCGCTGCGCTTGCCGACGCGGCGTGCTGCAAGCCAGCCGTCCTGCGCAAGCCGCGCGGTGGCGGTGCGCACCAGGCGCTCGTTGAGGCCGAAGGGTGCCGCGAGCTCGATCAGGCTGCCCAAGGCGATGGCGCCGCCGCGAGGCAGCAGCGAGTCGCCGAACAGGGTGACGATGAGAGACCCCGCGCGCAACGGGCGCTGGCGGTGAAAGCGTGCGACCAGCTCGGCGGCGACGGCGGCGGGGGTCTTACAGGCGGCGGGAGGCGCATCCACGATGGCAGTGTAGACGGTTGCGATGCCAAATGACACACAACAAATTGAAGTTATTCATTTTGTGTGTCACGATGCGTAACATATCCAGGCAGGCTGCACGGCTACGGGGTCCCGCATGTACACCCAGGCACTCGACGTTCATGGCGATAGCGGCGATCCCGCCGACGACTTGGAGCGCGAGCGGCGTTTTCAGACTCGCGTCGATCGTGAGGAGAAAGTCGAGCCCAAGGACTGGATGCCCGCCCGCTATCGCGCCACTTTGGTCCGCCAAATTTCCCAGCACGCCCACTCGGAGATCGTCGGGATGCTGCCCGAGGGAAATTGGATTACGCGCGCGCCGAGCCTGTTGCGAAAATCCATCTTGATTGCGAAAGTCCAGGACGAGGGCGGGCACGGCGCCTATTTGTACAGCGCCGCCGAGACTTTGGGCGTGAGCCGTGATCAGCTGATCGAGCAATTGCTCTGCGGCAAGGCCAAGTACTCGAGCATCTTCAACTATCCCACGCCCACGTGGGCGGACGTCGGTGCCATCGGCTGGCTGGTCGATGGCGCGGCCATCATGAACCAGATTCCCCTGTGCCGCTGCTCCTACGGTCCCTACGCACGCGCCATGGTGCGCATCTGTCGGGAGGAGAGTTTTCATCAACGCCAAGGATTCGACATCATGATGAAGCTTTGCGCGGGCACCGTGGAGCAAAAAGCCATGGCGCAAGGCGCGCTCGACCGCTGGTGGTGGCCCGCGCTCATGATGTTCGGACCGCCGGACGCCGCCTCGACGCACTCCACCGACTCGCAGCGCTGGAAGATCAAGCGCTTCTCGAACGATGAGCTGCGCCAGAAATTCGTCGACTTCACCGTGCCGCAGGCGAAATTCCTCGGGCTCACCGTGCCCGATCCGGAGCTCGAGTGGAACGAGACGCTGCAGCGGCACGAGTTCGGCGCCATCGATTGGAACGAGTTCGAGCGCGTGCTCAAGGGCAACGGCCCGTGCAACCGCGAGCGCCTCGAGGCGCGGCGTCGCGCGCACGAGCAAGGCCGTTGGGTGCGCGAGGCGGCCATGGCGCATGCTGAAAAACAACGTCGCCGCGCTGCCCGCGCGGCCTGACCGGGAGTCCTTCACATGTCAGCAGAAACCAATGAGCGGGATGCACACGGCGAGCGCGAATGGCCGCTCTTCGAGATTTTCATCCGGCCGCGCGGCGGACTCGACCACAAGCACGTGGGGAGCTTGCACGCCTGCGATCCGCGCATGGCGATCGAGCACGCGCGCGACCTCTACACGCGCCGCGAAGAAGGCGTGAGCATCTGGGCGGTGCCCTCCGCCAGCATCACCGCCTCCGATCCTGCGGAGGCGGATGCGCTGTTCGAGCCGGCACGCGACAAGATCTATCGCCACCCGACGTTTTACGACATTCCACCGGAAGTAAAGACACTGTGAGCACGACCCACCCAGCTCCTGCGCTCGACGGGGCGCCCGCCGCCAACGAGGTACCCGCGCTGTATCGATACGTGCTGCGGCTCGGCGATCTTGCGCTCGTCCTCGGCCAGCGGTTGAGCGAGTGGGTGGGCCATGCGCCGGCGCTCGAGGAGGATCTGGGGCTCGCGAACATCGCCCTGGACCTGGTCGGCCAGGCGCGTCTGCTGCTCGCCTATGCCGGCGAGATCGAGGGGCGCGGCCGCGGCGAGGATGACATCGCGTTTTTGCGCACGCATGGCGAGTACTTGAATCCCACGCTCGTCGAGCAGCCGAACGGAGATTTCGGCGAGACCATCGTGCGCCAGGTGCTGATCGACGCCTTTCAGCTGGCGCTGTACGAGCGCCTCGCGAGCTCGTGCGACGAGCGACTCGCGGCGATCGCGGCGAAAGCGGTGAAGGAGACGCGCTATCACTTGCGCTACAGCTCGAGCTGGCTGGTACGCCTCGGCGACGGCACGGAGGAGAGCCATGCCCGCGTGCAGCGCGCGCTCGAACGGCTCTGGCCGTACACCGTGGAGCTCTTCGAGGCGGATGCGCTCGACCGCGACATGGCCGAGCGCGGCATCGGGCCGTCTCTCGAGGAAATGAGGAATGCGTGGAACCGGCACATGGATGAGGTGCTCGCCGAGGCGACCCTCGATCGTCCGGCCGATCGACCCTATACCTGGTTCGGCAAGCGGGGCGAGCACAGCGAGCATCTCGGCTACCTCCTCGCCGAAATGCAATACCTGCAACGCGCACATCCGGGAGCCCGCTGGTGAGCGCGGCGGCTGCGCGGGTGATGAGCGCGGACGACGAGACGCGCGTGCAAGGCGCCTGGCGCGCCCTGGCCGCGGTGCCCGATCCGGAGCTGCCGGCGCTCACGCTCGAGGATCTCGGCATCGTGCGCTGCGTGAATATGCGCCCCGACCGGGTGCTGGACGTGGGACTCTCTCCCACCTATACCGGCTGCCCGGCGACTGATCACATCGCGGAGCTCGCACGGCGCGCGCTCCAAAGCGCCGCAGTCGGCGAGTTCGCAGTGCGGCACGTACTCGCACCCGCGTGGACGAGCGACTGGATCACCCCCGAGGGCCGCCGCAAGCTCGCCGCGTACGGCATCGTCCCCCCGGCGCCCGCTGCGGCCGTGTCCTGGCGCTCGGCCGTCGCCCTGCCGGTCGCCTGTCCGCGATGCCACTCGGCGAAAACCGAAACGATCAGCGAATTCGGCTCGACGCCGTGCAAGGCGCTGCACCGTTGTCTCGACTGTCTGGAGCCGTTCGAGCGCTTCAAGTGCCTGTGACGGGAATCGCGTGCTGACTTTCCACCCGCTCGAAGTGATGGCCGTCGATCGCGTCGCCGAGGACGCGGTCTGCGTGCGGCTCGCCGTGCCCGAAGCATTGCGGAATCACTTCAAGCACGACGCCGGCCAATACGTGACGTTGCGGCGGGTGATCGACGGCCGCGAGGAGCGGCGCACCTATTCCATCGTGACGCCGCCGGGCGCCGCGGAACTGCGTCTCGGAGTGCGCGAGCAGACCGGCGGGCGCATGTCGCGCGAGATCGCCACGCGCCTCTCGGCCGGCGAGCGGCTCGAGGTGGGCACGCCGATGGGGCGATTCCGTACCGCCGTCGAGGCGTCGCGCGCGCGCACGTACGTCGCCTTCGCCGCGGGCAGCGGCATCACACCGGTCCTGTCCCTGGCTGCAGACATTCTGGCGCGCGAGCCGGCGAGCCGCTTTGTCCTGATCTACGGCAACCGCAGCATGAGCCGCACCATGTTCCTCGAGGACACGCTCGCGCTCAAGAACCGCCATCTCGGCCGCTTCTCCGTGTACTTCGTGATGAGCCGCGAGCCCCAGCAGGCACCGCTGCTCAACGGCCGCATCGATGCGGCCAAGGTCGAGGCGCTTGCCACGCAGTTGGCCGACATTGCCCGCGCGGATGAGTATTTCGTCTGCGGGCCGGGCGACATGGTCGATGCGGTGCGCGGCGCGATCCAGCGGCTGAACCCGGGCGCGCCGGTGCGTTTCGAGCGCTTCGCCGCCGCAGCGACGCCGGCAGCGCGCACGGCTGCGGTGAGCACGGCTGCGGTGAGCACCGCAGAGCTGCCGCCGGGAGAGGTGCTGGCGCAGATCTCGGTCATCATGGACGGGCGCCGCCGCAGCTTTCCGATGGCCCCCACGGATGCCTCGGTGCTCGCGGCAGCCGAACGAGCCGGGCTCGATTTGCCGTTCTCGTGCCGCGCCGGGATTTGCGCGACCTGCCGGACCAAGCTGAAATCAGGCCGCGCCGTGATGGCGCACAACATCGCGCTCGAGCCCTGGGAGGTCGATGCGGGTTTCATCCTCTGCTGTCAGGCTCGTCCTCTCACCGCTTCGCTGGAGCTGACCTATGACGAAAAATGATGCGCCTTACGAGACCATTCTCCTGTCCGTCGAGGGGAACATCGCTCGGCTCACCTTGAATCGTCCCGACAAGCTCAACAGCTTCAACGTGCGCATGCACGAGGACGTGCAGCGCGCGCTGAAGAGCGTGCGTGCACAGGGCGCGCGGGTGCTGGTGCTGAGCGGCGCGGGCCGCGGATTTTGCGCGGGCCAGGACCTCGCGGACCGGGCCGTGGCGCCGGGCACGCAGGGCGCCGATCTGGGCGACTCGATCGAGCGCTACTACAAACCGCTGGTACTGGCCTTGCAGGAGCTGCCGATGCCGGTGATCGCGGCGGTGAATGGCGTCGCCGCCGGTGCGGGCGCGAACATCGCGCTCGCGTGCGACCTGGTCGTGGCGGCGCGCTCGGCGAGCTTCGTACAACCGTTTTGCCGACTGGGGCTGATTCCGGACTCGGGCGGCACCTGGAGCCTGCCGCGCCTCGTGGGCAACGCGCGTGCACTCGGCCTGACGCTGCTCGGGGACAAGCTCTCGGCCGAGCAAGCCGCCGATTGGGGCATGATCTGGCGGTGTGTCGACGACGCGGAATTCCCCGCGGTCGTCGACATGCTCGCGGCACAGCTGGCGGTGGCGCCCACGCGCGGGTTGGCGGCGACCAAGGCCGCGATTCGCTCGAGCTGGCAGCACTCGCTCATCGAGCAGCTCGACCTCGAGCGCGACGCGCAAGGCGAGCTCGGCCGCTCGCAGGACTATGCCGAAGGCGTGGCTGCCTTCACGGAAAAGCGCACGGCAAAATTCACGGGGCGTTGAGGGACTGCAAACATGACGGATGCTTTCATTTGCGATGCGATTCGAACGCCTATCGGGCGCTACGGCGGAGCGCTGTCCGCGGTGCGTCCCGACGACCTCGCCGCCGTGGTGCTGCGCGAGCTCATGCGGCGAAACGCGCGTGTCGATCCCAAGGCCATCGACGATGTGATCATGGGCTGCGCCAATCAGGCGGGCGAGGACAACCGCAATGTCGCGCGCATGAGTGCGTTGCTCGCCGGCTTGCCTGTCGATGTGCCGGGTGCGACGTTGAATCGCTTGTGCGGATCGGGGCTCGACGCGGTGGCGAGCGCCGCCCGCGCGATTCGTTGCGGCGAGGGCGACTTGCTGCTCGCCGGAGGCGTCGAGAGCATGAGCCGCGCGCCCTATGTTCTGTCGAAGAGTGCCACCGCCTTTGCACGCGATGTGCAGCTCCACGACACGACCATCGGCTGGCGCTTCGTGAACCCGCTCCTCAAGCAGGCGTACGGCGTCGATTCGATGCCGGAGACGGGTGAGAACGTCGCCCACGATTTTCACATCGCGCGCGAGGACCAGGACAAGTTCGCGCTGCGCAGCCAGCAACGCGCGCTAGCCGCGCAGAAAGCGGGCTACTTCGCGGAGGAGATCGTCGGCGTCGCCGTTCCCGCGAAGCGCGGCGAGACCACGATGGTAACGGTCGACGAGCACCCGCGCGAGACGAGCCTCGAGGCGCTCGCGAAGCTCCCGACTCCGTTTCGCGCCGGCGGTACGGTGACGGCCGGCAACGCGTCGGGAGTCAACGACGGGTCTTGCGCCCTGCTGCTCGCCTCCGAGAGCGCGATCAAGCGCTTTGGCCTCAAGCCGCGGGCCCGCGTCGTGGGCACGGCCGTGGCCGGCGTCGAGCCACGCATCATGGGCATGGGACCGGTTGCAGCCACGCGCAAGGTGCTCGCGCGGCTCGGGCTCCAGCTCGCGGACATCGATCTCATCGAGCTCAACGAGGCATTTGCCTCACAGGCGCTCGCCGTGCTGCGCGAGCTCGGCGTCCCCGACGACGCCGCGCACGTGAACCCTCAGGGCGGCGCGATTGCGCTCGGCCATCCACTGGGTGCGAGCGGGGCGCGCCTCGCGACGACGGCGGTGCGCCAGCTCGAGCGCGGCGCCGGCCGGCGCGCGTTGTGCACCATGTGCATCGGTGTCGGACAGGGCATCGCCATGGTTCTCGAGCGGGTCTGATCGGGAGGAGCCGGTGAGCGAGACCGCCATCCATAGCGAGCGGCACGACCGCGTCGAGGTGATCGTGATCGATCACCCGCCCGTGAACGCGCTCGCCCAACCGCTGCGCGCGGCGCTGCTCGCGGCCGTCGAGGCAGCGGAGTCGGACCCTGCGGTACGCGCCCTTGTCATTCACGGCGCCGGCCGGCATTTTGTCGCGGGCGCCGATATCCGCGAATTCGACCACGAGCCGCGGGCACCGCTCTTGAACGACGTTCTGCTGCGCATCGAGGCAGTGGCGAAGCCGGTGATCGCCGCGCTGCACGGCTCGGTGCTCGGGGGCGGCTTCGAGCTCGCGCTTGCCTGCCACTACCGCGTGGCCGCGCCGGATGTTTCATTCGGTCTGCCCGAGATACGCCTCGGCCTGCTGCCGGGGTCGGGCGGTACGCAACGGCTGCCGCGGCTCATCGGGGCGGCGCCGGCGCTCGAGCGAATGCTGAGCGGCGATCCCATCGACCTCGAGCGCTCGCTCTCGCTCGGCATCGTCGACGGCACGAGCGGGGCGCTCGATCTGCTCGAGCACGCCTGCCGTTTCGCACGCGAGATCGAGGCGGTGGATCTCGAGGGCCGGCGCCTGTGCAATCGGGCGGTGCCGGGCGGCGCACCGGATCCCGCGTGGCTCGCCCGCGAACGCGCGGCGGCCAAGCGCAAGTTTCCGGGAGTGGCGTCGGTGGATGCCATCATCGACTGTGTGGAGGCCGCTTGCCGCGAGCCCTTCGGCACGGCGCTGGCACTGTCGCGCCGCCGCTTCGAGGAATGCCGGCGCTCCGAGGCGTCGCGCGCGCTGCGCCACCTGTTCTTCGCCGAGCGCGAGTCGAAGAGCGAGGCGACGCCGCGCAACGTGCGCTCCGTCGGAGTTGTGGGCTCGGGCACCATGGGGGCGGGCATCGCCGCGAATCTCGCCACGGCGGGATATCCCGTCACGCTGGTCGATAGCGATGAACAGGCGCTCGCCGCGGGCATGGAGCGTGTGCAAGGCGTGCTCGCTTCGAGCGTCGATAAGGGCCGGCTGGATGCGGCCACGGCCGCCGCGGCCCGCGAGCGCATCCGCGCGGCGCGCGGCCTCGAGGCGCTCGCCACGGCGGATCTCGTCATCGAAGCCGTGTTCGAGAGCCTTGCGGTCAAGCGGGATGTTTTCGCGCAGCTCGGCGCGCTGTGCGCACCGGGCGCGGTGCTCGCGACGAACACCTCGACGCTCGACATCGATGCCATCGCGAGCGCCTCGCGCCGCGCGGACGCGGTCGTCGGCATGCATTTCTTCAGCCCCGCCCACATCATGCGACTGGTCGAGATCGTTCGCGGCCGCGACACGAGTCCCGACGTGATCGCGACTGCACGCAGTGTCGCGCGGCGCATGGGTAAGCTCGGCATCGTGGTGGGCAATTGCTTCGGCTTCGTCGGCAACCGCATGCTGTATGCCTACGGACGCGAGAATCAATTGCTGCTCCTGGAGGGTGCGAGCCCGACGCAAATCGACGCCGCTCTCGAGAGCTTCGGCATGGCGATGGGTCCGAATGCGGTGGGCGATCTGGCCGGGCTGGATGTGGGCTACCGCGTGCGCCGCGAGCGCAAGGATTTGCCGGACGACCCGCGCTACTATCGGGTGGCCGATCTTTTGGTCGAGGCCGGGCGGCTCGGGCAGAAAGCCGGCCGCGGCGCTTATTTGTATCCGCACGGTGCGCGGCAGCGCGTGCCCGACCCGCAGGTCGAGACGATGATCGTCGCGGAAGCAGGGCGCCTCGGTATCGAGCGCCGCGCCATCTCGGACGAGGAGATTTGCCGGCGCTGCCTGTTCGCGCTGATCAATGAAGGCGTGCGGTTGCTCGGCGAGGGCATCGCCGCAGTCCCTGGCGACATCGATGCCATCTGGTGCAACGGCTATGGATTTCCGCGCTTTCGCGGTGGACCGATGTTCTACGCCGATACCCTCGGACTTGCGGCGGTTCTCGACGGCGTGGACCGATTTGCGAAGACCCTGGGCAGCCAGTATTGGACGCCCGCACCGCTCCTCGAGGAGCTCGGGCGGAGCGGCGGTAGTTTTCAAGCGTGGCGTGCCGGGGCGCGCCGCGAGGAGTCAGGCTCGTGAAATTGCAAAGCTATGTGTGCGGCGACTGGCAGACCAGCAGCTACGAGGGGACGGCGCTGCGCGATGCGTCGACCGGCGAGGTGATCACGCGCGCCTCCTCGGGCGGTCTCGATTTCGCGGCGGTGCTGACGCATGCCCGCGAGGTGGGCGGCCCGGCGTTACGCGCCCGCACGTTCCACGAGCGCGCCGCCATGCTGAAGGCGCTCGCCAAGCGGCTGCTCGACTTCAAGGAGGAGCTCTATACGCTGTCGTATCGGACCGGCGCGACGAAAGACGATTCGTGGATCGACATCGACGGCGGCATCGGCACGGTGTTTGCGTACGCGAGCAAGGGCGCACGCGAGCTTGCGAACAGCCGGCTGCATCTCGACGGATCGATCGAGGGCCTGTCCAAGACGGGCACATTCGTGGGCCAGCACATCTTCGTGCCGCGCGAGGGCGCCGCGGTCCACATCAATGCCTTCAATTTTCCGGTCTGGGGCATGCTCGAGAAGCTCGCGCCCGCGCTGCTCGCCGGCGTGCCCGCGATCGTGAAGCCAGCGACCGCCACCGCCTTTGTCACCGAGCTAGCGGCGCGGCGGATCGTCGAGTCGGGAATCCTGCCCGAGGGCGCGCTGCAGCTCGTGTGCGGCAGTCTCGGCGATCTGTTCGAGCATCTGACGTGCCAGGACATCGTGTGCTTCACCGGGTCGGCCGCCACGGCCGCGAAGCTGCGGACTCATCCGCGCGTCGTGCGCCACTCGGTGCCTTTCGTCGCCGAGACCGACTCGCTCAACTCGAGCATCCTCGCGCCCGATGCGGGGCCGGGCAGCGCGGAGTTCGATCTCTTCATTCGCGAGGTGGTGCGCGAAATCACGGTGAAGGCCGGGCAGAAATGCACCGCGATCCGCAAGGCGCTGGTGCCCGCGGGATTCGTCGGCGCGGCGGCGGATGCGCTCAAAGCCGCGCTCGGCAAGATCGTGCTCGGCGACCCGCGCAGCGCCGGCGTGCGTATGGGGCCGCTGGTGAGCCTCGCGCAGCGCGCCGATGTGCTGGCGCGCGTCGCGGAGCTCAGGCGCGAGTCCGACGTCATCGTGGGCCGTACGGAGGGTTTCGAGGTGTTGGGCGCGGATGCGGAGCGCGGCGCCTTCGTCTCCCCCTGGATTCTCCTGTCGCGCGACCCGCATGCGGCACGAGCCCTGCACGAGGTCGAGGCCTTCGGGCCGGTGGCGAGCGTCGTGCCGTATCGCGACGAGAACGATGCGATTGCGCTCGCACGGCGCGGCGGCGGGAGCCTTGCGGCCTCGATTTTCTCGGCTGACGAGGCGCTCGCGAGCCGCCTGGTGCTCGGGCTCGCGCCTTACCATGGGCGAATCCTGGTGGTGAACGCAGCTTGCGCGAAGGAATCGACCGGACACGGCTCGCCGCTTGCGCCGCTGGTGCACGGGGGTCCCGGCCGCGCGGGCGGCGGCGAGGAGCTCGGCGGGATTCGCGGCGTGCTGCACTACATGCAGCGCACGGCCGTGCAAGGCACACCGGACGTGATCACCGCGCTCGGCGGGCGCTGGGTTCGCGGCAGCCGGCAGCGCGATCCCGGACGACATCCCTTTCGCATCGCTTTCAACGATCTCGTGCTGGGCGACACGTTCCGCTCCGCGGAGCGTGTCGTAACGATCGAGGATATCGAAGCCTTTGCTGCCTTGAGTGGAGACAATTTCTACGCGCATATGAGCGAGCGCGAGGCCGCCCGCAACCCGCTGTTCGGCGGACGCGTGGCGCACGGCTATTTTCTGATCTCGGCGGCCGCGGGGCTGTTCGTGGACCCCGACTACGGACCGGTGCTCGGCAACTATGGACTCAATGAGCTGCGCTTCGTCAAGCCGGTGAAACCCGGCGAGCGCATCAAGGTGCGTCTCACCTGCGCGCAGAAAAGCTTGCGCGCGGACAAGGGATGGGGCGAGGTCGCCTGGGACACCGAGATCACCAATCAGAACGGCGAGACCGTCGCCTCCTACGATGTGCTCACGATGGTGAGCGTGCATGAGGTGCCGGACCGCGCCGCGTAAGCGGCGCCCGACACGCCGTCGCGGCATGCACCGATGTGCGGCTGCTGCAAGCGCCGCATAACCTCGGCTCGATGCGTCCGTACGCCCCTTGCAACGTCGCCCTGGCAATCTGTGCAGCGGCCTTCGTTTGGGCGTTTGCAGGTCTCTACGCACGAGCGCAGATCGCTTCCTCCGAGCAGGACTCCGCCGGCGAGTGGGGACCGCATCCCACGATCCCGGAAGCCAAGAAGTCCTTGATCCCGACCGTGAATGTGGCGAAAGCGAAGGGCTGGCCGGCGGGCATGATGCCGCACGCGGCGAAGGGGGCGCAGGTGGATGCCTTCGCCACCGGTCTCGACCATCCGCGTTGGCTGTACGTGCTGCCGAACGGTGACGTGCTGGTCGCCGAGGCCGATGCGCCGCCGAAACCGGACGATGCGAAGGGCCTCAGCGGAGCGGTGCACAAGCACGTGATGAAGAAGGCGGGCTCGGGACGCGCGCCGAGCGCGAATCGCATCACGCTCCTGCGCGATTCCGGCGGCGCGGGGACGGCGCCGGAGCGGCACGTCTTTTTGCAAGGACTGAACTCGCCCATCGGCATGGCGCTCATCGGCGATCGCATTTATGTGGCCGATACCGATGCATTGGTGAGTTTTCCCTACCATGCGGGGCAAACGGAGATTCGCGATCCGCCCACGCAGGTGACCGTACTGCCGGGCGGTCGCATCAACCATCATTGGACGAAGAGTCTCATCGCGAACCGCGACGGCACCAAGCTCTATGTCGGCGTGGGCTCGAATAGCAACGCGGCGGAGAACGGTCTCGCGGCGGAGCAGGAGCGCGCGGCCGTATGGGAGATCGATCCCAAAAGCGGTGCGCATCGCGTGTATGCCTCGGGCCTGCGTAATCCGGTGGGTCTTGCGTGGGAGCCCGAGAGCGGTGTGCTGTGGGTCGCCGTCAACGAGCGCGACGAGCTGGGTGATCACGTGCCGCCGGATTACATGACGGGGCTGCACGCGGGCGCATTCTACGGCTGGCCGTTCAGTTATTACGGCGACCACGTCGATGAGCGGGTGAAGCCGCAGGATCCGGCGATGGTGGCCAAGGCCATTGCCCCGGACTACGCCCTCGGTGCGCACACCGCATCGCTCGGGCTCTGCTGGGCGGGCAGCTCACAGCTGCCGGAGTTCCGTCACGGCATGTTCGTCGGGCAGCACGGATCCTGGAATCGGAAGCTCCACAGCGGCTATCGAGTAATTTTCGTGCCCTTCGAGAACGGCAAGCCGAGCGGCGAGCCGGTGGACGTGCTCACGGGATTCCTGGATGCGCACGGCAATGCGTTCGGACGTCCGGTGGGCGTCGCGGTGGACAAGCATGGTGCGTTGCTGGTCGCCGACGACGTCGGCAACACGGTCTGGCGGGTGAGCCGCGCGGCCCACCCGCCGACCGCGTCGAACGACTAAGACCCGGCGCGAGCCTTAAGAGCCCGGCCCCGAACCCAAACTGGCCGCCGCCGCCGGACGCGCCTGCTCGGGTTCGGCGGGCGCCGCCTGGCGAGCTGCGGAGCGGTCCGCATCCGGCGCCGCGGGCGGAAGCTGAAGCGCCACGAGTCGCGTCGGATTGACGACCTCCGGATCGTCGCGCAGTTTCAAATACAGGGTGCCGCTGCTCGGATGCGGCACCGGGAGTGAGCCTCCGAGAAATCCCTCCGGCACGCTCACCGGCTTGGTGAAGTCCGCGGACCCCGCGACGGAATCAATCAAGTACAAATCGGAGCCCGACAGCTTGCACGCGACCTCGGGTGTCGCGGGACACTCGAGCGCCTTGAGCGCGGGCAGGCGAACGAGCGTCGCGAGGGGCTGCCAATCGCTCGCGGCGCCCTTGGCATTCACGCGGTACTTGAGCGGGCCGTAGGAGGAGGCGCCGAACGCCTTCAGCGGCGTGAGGGTCGCCACGGCCACACGCGAATTCTCGAGCGCGAGCGTGCCGTTGGCGAGGCTCAAAGACGCCACCAGGCTCTCATCCTCGGTCGCCACATCGACGGTCTCGTCGCGCGCGAAGCTTGCCGGTGCCTGCGTGCGTATTGAGAAAACCAGGGTCGCGTCGAGCGGCAGCTCACCCGAGTCGGCGAGCTGGATGTTGCTGTCGCTGCCGAGCGCCGAAGGCTGCACGCTCTTGCCGATGAGTACCGCCTTGGGACGCGGCGCATCGATGCTCGCGTTCACCGGCAGAACGCGTCCATCTTTCAGCGTGAGCTTCGCGGACACGGGACCCGTGGGTTTGAGCTCTCCCGCGGCGGAGGGATCCTGCGCCAGCATCGGCAGCTCGTCATTGCCCTGCCGGGTCGAGAGCTCCCCGGGCGTGAACACGACGTTTTTGATCGAAAGACTCGCGACCTCGTCGAGGCGGCTGCCTTTCAGCATGCCTTGCACATCGCCGGCATGAATCTCGAAGCCGTCGAATCGGCCCGCCTCGGCGAATCCTTGCACACCGATCGGCTGAGGTTGCGCGAGACCGTACTCGCCGACCAGGAGCGTCATGAGTCCGGGCTGCGCATCCTGCAGCGGCAGCTTGACTTCCACTTCATCGGTCTTGAGTTTCTTCCACTCGGTTTTGAGTTCCTTGCCGGCAGGGTCCTTGAGCATGATGCTGTCCACGCAGCTCGCGCTATCGGCGCGCAAATGCACCGTGTCCTGACGCCCGACGATGAGCGCCGACTCGTCTCCGGCCGCGAGCTGCCACGAGACGGCATGAGCGTTGCGCAGCACGAATGTCGGGCCGCGATAAGGCTCGAATCCCCAGGAGCCGCGCAGGGTCGCCTGCACCGTGTCGCCGAGGCTCACCCCGCGCAAGCCGGACGTGTCGACCACGAATCCGCCCTGCGCGGCATCGGCAACCGCCGGCAGCTCCAGGGACTTGCCCGCTCCCGACAAGCTCAAGGACATGTCGTGCGCGTAGGCCGTCGAGAACACGAGCGGTGCGCCTTCCACCGGCAGCACCAGTGCGGTCTTACGTGCGCAATAGATCTCCTTGGGATCGACCGCGTGCAGCGGCGGCAACTGAGCCGGCTCGATGGCGGGTAAGGCGATGACCAGGACCGACTTCGGATTGTGGAACGACGGCGCCGCATTCAGCGTCAATTGCAAATCGTTGCCCTTCAGCGTGGCGAGCGCCGGGATGTACTGATACTGCGCGGTGCGAAACGAATCGAGGATTTTGGCGATGTCCAAGACCGAGGCGATGTAAGGGCTGTAATAGCCGTAGCCGAGCTGCGGCGTGTAGCTCGCCTGCATCGCCAAATCACCCTCGGGACCCGAGGTCAACGCTTCGACGATGGACGTGCTGTGGCCGTCGTTCAAGATAAGCGATTCCTGCCCCGCCATCAAACAGGGAGCTTGCAGCGCGGGAATGCGATCCAAGCACTTCTCGTCCACCTTGATGGCGAGGCTGCGCGCGAGGAGCGGCGCCTCTTGCGCGAGGCTGGCCGGATCGGCATCGTTCAGCGCGCGAATGGATTCGAGGTAGCGGCCGAGACGCGAGCGGTCGAGCTCGGCCTGGTTCAGGTCCTGGGAGGTGCGCACGAAAGCACCGGGCCGGCCCCTCACCGCGTTCACGAGCGTCTTGTAGTCGCCGCCCGTCTCGGGCGCGAGAAACACGACCATCTGCTGCGCGTCCGCGGGCACCGTCACGGTCAATCCATCTTGAGCGCATTTGGGTGTCCAGGTCTTGCAGCCGGCGAACCAGCTCTCCGGCGGCGGATTGGTGGAGCCGCTCAAGAATGCGGTCACCAACAGGTAGTGAGCGGACTGCGACGCGGGAAAATTCGCGCGGATCCAGATCCGATCGCCCGCCGCGAGATTCGGCACCTGCGAGGCGGGCAACGTCGTGCCGGCGCGGCTCACCGTGGCTTCGAGCACGGGACCGGCGAGGTCGAACGCGGCACCACCGGCGAGGCAGGTGTCGACGAGCGCGCCCAGCAGTAGCGTGAGTGCGGCGCAGCGTGAAAAACTCGAAAGCTTCATCAATGGCCATCCCTCAGAGCGAACGCTGACGGGAGTTTAGAGCTCTGATTCGGCTATCGGTTCACCGCGGGGCCAGGGAGTAGGCGGTGCGTCTCGTATTAACGAAACTTAAGATGCGGCGGCGATGAGATCCTCAGCGCGGCGCGCGAGCTCGGGAGACAGCGCGTGTCCGCTGGCAACAACATTCTCATCGATCTGCTCGGGCCGGCTGGCGCCGATGATGGCCGCTGCGACGTTTGATTGCCGCAACACCCAGGCGAGCGCGAACTGTGCGAGGGTGAGGCCCGCTTCCGCGGCCAAGGGCTTCAAGTTCTGGATCGCCTGCAGCATCTTGGGCTTGAACCATTCCGTATTGATGAAGCCTTTCTGCGAACGATCCGCGGCTCGGCAGCTCGCGGGGAGCGGCGCCCCCGGGACGTATTTGCCGGTCAAGAAGCCCTGCGCCAGGGGCGACCACACGATTTGCGAGATGCCGGATCGCTCGCAAAGCGGCAGGAGTCGCCGTTCCGGCTCCCGATGCAACAACGAATACTGGGGTTGGCTCGAGACGAACTTCTCGACACCTGGAATGGCGAGCGCCGCCTCGATGCGGTCGACCGGCCACTCCGAGAAGCCGATGTAGCGCGCCTTGCCCGCCTGCACGACCTGCGTGAGTGCGCGCATGGTTTCCTCGAGGGGTGTGCGCTCGTCGTAGCGGTGGCATTGATACAGATCGACGTAGGAGACTTGCAGGCGCTCGAGCGAGGCGTCTATCTGCTTGTGGACTTGCTGGCAGGAGAGGCCGCGATCGATGTCGCTCATCGGAAAGAAAAGCTTGGTGGCGAGCACGTACCGTTCCCGCGGGATGCCATGCAGCGCCTCGCCCATGACTTTCTCCGCCTTGCCGAGACCGTATACGTTGGCGGTGTCGAACAACGTGATGCCGCGATCGAGAGCCCGGTGTACGCAGGCGATGGCGTTCTTGCGGCTCGCCCCGCTCGAGAACGTCAGCCAGGAGCCGAACGCGATTTCGGACACTACGAGCTTGCTGGCGCCCAGTTTTCGATAGTTCATCGGCAAGCTCCAGAAATGCGCGGATTACCGTAGGATAGCTCTAAGGCGGCGGGGTTGCTCGATGAAGACGATGCTCATTGTGTACCACTCGATGACGGGGGGTACGAAGCAGATGGCCGATGCCGCCGCCGCTGGGGCGCGCACCGAGCCGGAGCTCGCGGTCGCCTTCCTCAAGGCGGCCGACGCCGGCCCGGCGGACGTCCTCGCCGCCGACGGCTATCTCTTCGCGACACCGGAGAATCTGGCCGCCATGTCCGGGTTGATGAAGGATTTCTTTGACCGGACCTATTACGCGGCGCTCGATCGGCTGAACGGGCGGCCGTACGCAACACTCGTGTGTGCCGGGAGCGACGGCCGGCAAGCCGCGGCACAGATCGAGCGCATCGCCACCGGCTGGCGCCTGCGGGCGGTCGCGGAGCCCTTGATCGTGTGTACCCATGCGCAGGCGCCCGAATCGATTCTGCGGGCGAAACTGATCGCCCGAGAAGATCTGGAGCGCTGTGAGGAAATCGGCGCGACACTGGCGGCCGGGATCGCGATGGGGATTTTTTAGGCTCTAAAGCTCGGGGGGGTTGTGCGCCTGTAAGAAGGCAACCGTCGCCTTCAGCATCTGCAGCCGGGTCTCGCTCCGCGACAGCCAGTGATCCTCGTGGTCGAGCACGACCAGATCCACTGACTTCTGTGCATGGCGCAGCGCCTTGAACATGACCTCACTCTGCTCAAACGGTACGACCGTATCATCGCGGCCGTGAATCAGCAGGACGGGTACATTGATTGCATCTAGATGGTCGATCGGCGAGATCTGAGACAGCACGGGATCGCCCGGGCCGGTCACTCCCATGAAGCGATCCCAGTAACGCTGTTGGACATTCTTGCTGGACCAATTCTTGGCGTTCACCCAGTCCAACATGCGCTTGAGATCGGCCAGCCCGGCGACGGAGACCGCGCACCGATACACTCCGGGATCCAAGCTCACCCCGGCGAGCGCGGCATATCCGCCGTAACTCGCGCCTACGATGCAGACGCGCGCCGGGTCGGCGATGCCCTCCTTGACCAGGAAGCGCACACCATCGGAGAGGTCGGTCTGCATCTTTCGACCCCACTCGCCAAACCCCGCCGCAAGAAAGCGCTGACTGAGCACCGAGCCGCGGTAGTTCGGCCTCAATACCGCGTAGCCCTGATCCGCGAGCGCCTGAGACCACCAATCGAAGTCGGCCGTATCGCGAGCAGCAGGACCCCCATGCGGCAGCACGATCAGGGGCAAATCCTTTGGGTCGCGTCCCCGCGGCAACGTGAGATACGCGGGAATCTGCATTCCGTCGGCCGCGGGGTAAGTGATGCGGCGAACTTCCAGGGGTTTAGTCAAACCCGCGTAGATGTCACCCACCGGCACGGCCTTGCCGGTGTCGAAATCAACGAGCTGATATTGATACCCGAATTCTTTGCCATCGACGCGTACGACGATGCGGCGAAAGCCCGCCGAAGCCGATACGAGGCGCACGTGCTCGCCATCGAACGCTTTCACCGTCGCGTCCCAGCGCCGTTGAAGGGCCGGGTCGAAGAACACGTAACGAGCGTCGTCCTCGACCTGGACACCGCCGATCATGCGATAGGTGAGCTGATCCTCGATCGGCTCATTGAGCACCCTATGCTCGGCCATGGGCGGTCCCAAAGTGCCGTCCTTGGTCGACATGAGCCTCCAGACCGGGTCTCCCGCTTCGGTCTTTTCCACCAGCAACGTATTGTCCGTGGGTCCGAATCCCAGCAGTCGTGGAAAGTCGATGGCCTCCTGACCCGAGGCCACGACCTCCAAGCGGCCGCCGCGGCGAATTTTTATCGCCCAGCGTTGGTTCTGATTGCCGTAATCCTGTTCGGCGACGATCTCACCCTCCGCATCCACCAACCACTGATCCGTAGACTCGGCACCCTGCTGATAGACGGACTGCCTGCCGGTGTCTAAGTCGAATCGCACCAACATGGGCAAAGTCCGGTCCGCCACGTAGAAGCCGGGGACGAACAGAACCGTGTGGCCCGCGATTCGCCTCACCATGACTCTGCCGGCCGTCACATTCATGGTTCGGAGCGCATCGCGATCGATCGCCGGCACAGCCACCGACCGGTGCTTGAGCACGTCGAACACCTGCAGCATGGACCATTCATGCTGTTCGCCGATCAATCCCATAGGCATTGCGGTGGCTGAGGTCATCACCAGCAGATGGCTGTCATCCGCCCACGAAACTCTGCGCAGCTTCGCTTCTCCGACCCGCAATCCGCCGAGGGATTTGCGGTCGGCCAGTGATATCACCTGAATCACACGCGTGTTCTGCGTCGTCGACACGAAGGCGATTCTCGAGCCGTCCGGCGACAGCGATACGTCCTCGAGCGCGGGCAGTCGACCATAGACTTCCAACGGTGTGGCATGCCCCACAATGGGCAGTGCCAGGAGCGCCGCAATCACCTTCCAGGATCTTCCCGACCTGCAACGATTTGACATCCCTATCCTCTCCCTAGCCTGCATCAGGCGATCGAGGCTCCGCCGTCGACCGCAATGTACTGCCCGGTGACGTGACGCGAGGCGGCCGATGCCAGGTAGACGGCGGCGCCCATGAGGTCGGTGTCGTTGCCGAGGCGTCCGAGCGGCGTCTTCGCAACCACCGAGTCGCCGATCTTCTGCAGCAGCCCCCGCGTCATCTTCGAGGGGAAGAATCCGGGACAGATCGCGTTCACGCGGATGCCGAGCGGTCCCCACTCGGTCGCCAGGGCGCGCGTGAGCTGCAAAGCGGCTCCCTTGGAGGCGTAATAGCTCACGGCCTGCATGCGTGCATCGGTACGCAGCGCGGCAATGGATGCGATGATGATGATATTGCCCGATCGCCGCGGGATGAAGCAGCGATTCGCCGCCAGCTGGCTCAGCTGAAAGACGCTGCCGGCATTCAGCCGCATCACCTTTTCCCACGAGGCGAGGGCGAGCTCCTCGGCGGGACCGCCCCAGCTCGCACCGGCGTTGTTCACCAGGATGTCGATTTGGCCGAAACGCTCGAGCACCCGATCGACCAATGTCGGGACCTCGTCCGGCTTGGAAAGATCGCAGGGTACTGCGAAGGCCTCGATGCCCGCGGCGCCAAGCGTTGCCGAGGCGCGTTCGAGCTCCTCCTGCGAGCGTGCGCACAGCGCGATTTTCGCACCCATTTCCCCGAGCGCCGTAGCGATCTGCAGACCGAGCCCGCGCGATGCGCCGGTGACGAGAGCCACTTGTCCGGTGAGCTCGAACAATTCCCGAACAGCCATGCTGCGACCTCGATGGGTTGGCGGCGGTCATTGGGCCGCAGGTCGCTATAGTAGAATAAACGGCATCCCCGACGGAGCCCGCCGCTCGGATTTTGCATGGCCATTGGAGGAATATGTTCGAGCGCATATTGACGGCGCCTTGAGCCCGCAGGCCCTGTCCTTGACAGCCCTCGACGGTATGCCCGAGGTCACCCGCGGCATGGCACTCGCGCCATTGATCGCGGCGGCCCTCGAGCGCCAAAAGCTCGCGGCGCGTGACGAAGATGTGCTCCTCGTCTGCCAGAAAATCGTCTCGAAATCGGAAGGCCGCTTCGTCGATTTCGATGCGATCGAGGTATCGCCCCGCGCGCGCGAGCTTGCCGCCCGCTGCGGCAAGGACGCACGCCTGGTCGAGATCATCTTGCAAGAGTCGACCGAGGTGGTGCGCTGTGCGCCGCAGGTGCTCATCGTCCGCCATCGCCTGGGGCTCGTGATGGCCAATGCCGGCGTCGATCAGTCGAACGTTCCCGATTCCGAATCGCGGGCGCTGCTGCTGCCGGAAGACCCGGATGGCTCGGCTCGGAGCTTGCGCGCGGCGCTCTCTCACCTGCTCGGGGCGGCGCCCGCGGTGGTGATCACGGACACCTTCGGCCGCCCCTGGCGGCAGGGGGTTTGCGGGACCGCGATCGGAGCGGCGGGCATTGTGGCTTTGCTCGACCGGCGCGGCGAAGACGATCGTTTCGGCCGCAAGCTCAAGGTCACGCAAACGCCCGTTGCGGATCAGCTCGCTTGCGCGGCGACGCTGCTCATGGGCGAGGGCGCCGAGGGGCGCCCCGTGGTGCTCGCGCGCGGCGTGCCGGCCGCCTGGCGGCGTGAATCGGCCCGGGCGGCGGACCTGCTCCGGCCGATCGCCGAGGATCTGTTTCGGTAATCCGCGTGGGACACATCGTCGCGCTTTGCGGAGGGGTCGGCGGGGCGAAGCTCGCCGATGGTTTGCAGCAATGTCTCGCGCCGGGCACGCTCGACATCATCGTCAATACCGGCGATGACTTCGAGCATCGTGGCCTGCCCATTTGTCCGGATCTCGATACGGTGCTGTACACGCTCGCGGGCGTTGCGAACGTGGAGCAGGGATGGGGACGCGCGCACGAGTCGTGGCAGGTGCAGGCTGAGTGGCAGGCGCTCGGGCTCGACACCTGGTTTCAGCTCGGCGATCGCGACATCGCCTTGCACTTGCACCGGCGCGAACTGCTATCGGCAGGGATGACGCTGACCCAGACCACGCGCGTTCTTGCGCTCGAGATGCGCGTGCCGAGCTCACTCCTGCCCATGTGCGACGAGCCCGCGCCCACCGTCGTGCTCACCGAACAGGGCGATATGTCCTTTCAAGAATACTTCGTGAAGCACCGCTGCGGACCGGTCGCTCGCGGCTTTCGCTATGGCGCCGAGGGAGGCGGTGCGCTCACGCCCGAGATCCGTCGCGCACTCGAGGATGAGCATCTCGAAGGCATCGTGCTCTGCCCGTCGAACCCCTATTTGAGCGTCGAGCCCATTCTCCGCGTGCCGGGACTGCGCGAGCTTCTGGTGCGCACGCGGGTGCCCATCGTCGCGGTGTCACCGCTCATCGGCGGCGCCGCGGTCAAAGGACCCGCGGCAAAAATCATGCAAGAACTCGAGCTCGACGTGTCACCGCTCGAAATCGCGAGAGGCTATCGGGACTTTCTCGACGTCATGCTGATCGATGAGCAGGATGTGCGGCTCATCGCGCTGCGCGAAGCGGGTGATCCGGCGCTCGAGGCGGCGCCCATATTGATGCGCACGCCGGAAGATCGGCGCCGGCTCGCGGCGCTGTGCGTGAGTCTGTTGCGCCGCCCGCCGCGGTAGCCCTCCCATGCGATAAGATACTGGCGCGGAGCCGGCGCGGCCCTCTTGCTGCGAGGAGATAGACATGATCAAGCTGGGTTACAAAGCCTCGGCCGAGCAGTTCGGGCCGAGCGAGCTGCTGGAGTACGGGGTGCTCGCGGAGGAGCTCGGCCTGGATTCGGTCTGGATCAGCGACCACTTTCAACCGTGGCGGCACACCGGTGGGCACGCACCCTTCTCGCTCGCGTGGCTGGGCGCGCTCGGTGCGCGCACCGGCAAGATCGTCATGGGCACGAGCGTGCTCACACCCACGTACCGCTACCACCCTTCGGTCGTCGCGCAGGCGTTTGCCACGCTCGGAACTCTGTTTCCGGGCCGGGTGGCGCTCGGCATGGGCACCGGCGAGTCCTTGAACGAGGTGCCGGCGTCGGGTCTCGAATGGCCTGCGCAAAAGGAGCGCACCGCGCGCTTTCGCGAGGCACTGCGTCTCATCCGCACGCTCTGGTCATACGACCGGGTGAGCTTCGAAGGACAGTACTACCGTACGAAATTGGCGACGATTTACGATCGGCCGCGTGAGCCGGTGCCGATCTACGTCGCCGGGGCGGGTCCGTTCATTGCGAAGGTCGCGGGCTTGGAGGGCGACGGGTTCATTTGCACCAGCGGCAAGAAGTGGTCGCTGTATAGCGAGACGCTGCTGCCGAACGTGCAGGCCGGCCTCGACGCGTCGGACCGCGCGCCGGGGGCTCCGTTCGACCGGATGATCGAGATGAAAGTGTCGTTCGACAGCGATCGTGAGCGCGCACTGCGCGATACGCACTATTGGGGCGCGCTCGCGCTGTCACCGGAAGAAAAGGTGAACGTGGAGGACCCGCTCGAAATGGAGCGTCTTGCGGATGCGCTGCCCATCGAGCGCACCGCCTCGCGCTGGATCGTGTCGAGCGATCCGGACGAAATGGTGGAGAAAATCGGCCCCTACGTGCGTCTCGGTTTCAATCATCTCGTGTTCCACGCCCCGGGACCCGACCAGGCGCGCTTCCTCAAATCATTCACCGATCAAGTGGCGCCGCGTCTGCGGCGCGCATTCGGTTGAGCTTGCCGACCGGCCACGAAGCGCGGTTAACTGACAGTCATGACCTCGATGATCGCAGCAGAAGCCTCAGCCGCGCGCCGCGCCGGCACCGGACTCTGGGCGGTCGTGCCCATCAAGCGGCTCGGCGTTGCGAAGCAGCGGTTGACCTCGCTTTTGGGGGAGGCGCGCGAGGAGTTTGCCTATCTGCTCGCCTGCCGCACCCTCGATGTGGTCCGCGACAGCGGTCTTTTCGAGGGCATTATCGTGGTCAGCCCCGATCCCCGAATCGCCGCCGCGGCGCTGACGCGCGGCGCCCGGGTGCTCGACGATCGCGATGCCTCGTTGAACGAGGCTTGTTCCCTGGGGCTCGCTGCCGCCGCCGAGCGCTCGGCGCGTATCGCCGTTCTCATGCCGGCGGACCTCGGACTGCTGTCTGCGCAGGCGCTCGCGGGCGTGGTGCAGCGCTACTCGGTGTTGCGCGAAACGGGTGACGCGGTCGGTCTCGTACGCTGCAAAGACGGCACGGGCACGAACATGGTGCTGCTCGACCCTGCGCAACCCTTCGAGCCGCGCTTCGGTGCCGATAGCTTCGCCCGGCACGCGAGCGCCACCGCCGCCGCGCAGGAGCTGACGGCGCCGGAAGTGGCCTTCGACATCGATGCCGCGGAGGATGTGCGGCGGTTGGCGGACATGCTCGACGGCGCGTCGGCGCAGCCGTTCGAGAAGCTCGTCCTCGGGCTCGGCCTGCGCCGGCGGGAGCCCGCACCCCTGGTGCGTGCCGCGGCGCGCGATCTGGCGGCCCAAGCTGCGCGGCTACGGGATGAGGGCTTCGGTGCGCTCATCACCTATTCGAGAAAAGTCTTTTTGCCCCTGACCCAGCTGTGCCGCGACTCGTGTCATTACTGCACATTCGCCAAGGCGCCGCGGCGTTTGCGCAGTCCCTACATGTCGGTCGAGGAAGCGGTTGCGGTCGCCACGCGAGGCGCGCAACTCGGCTGCAAGGAGGCTCTGTTCACGCTCGGCGAGCGTCCCGAACTGCGGTATCGCGCGGCGCGCGCGTGGCTCGACGAGCACGGCTTTGCGAGCACGCTGCACTATGTCGCGCACGTGGCCGCCGCGGTGCGCGACCGCACCGGCTTGCTGCCGCATATCAACGCGGGCTGCATGAGCTCCGAGGAGATGGCGCTGCTCAAGCCCGTGTCGGCGTCGATGGGGCTGATGCTCGAGAGCACGGCGGCACGTCTTGCCGAGAAAGGCGGCCCGCACTACGGGTCGCCGGATAAGCTGCCCGCGGTGCGCCTCGAGACTTTGGCCGAAGCCGGGCGGCAGAAGGTTCCGTTCACCACCGGATTACTCATCGGCATCGGCGAGACCCGGGAAGAGCGCATCGAGGCGCTGCATGCCATCGAGGCCGTGCACCGGCGATACGGCCACATTCAAGAAGTGATCATTCAGAATTTCGTGCCCAAGCCCGACACGATCATGGCGCATGCGCCCGCCGCCGATCGCGAGGAGCTGCTCTGGTCCATCGCCGCCGCGCGGCTCGTGCTCGGAGCCCACATGAGCATTCAGGCCCCGCCCAACTTGAGTCCTGCGCCGCTGCCCGAGCTGATCGGAGCCGGCATCAATGACTGGGGCGGGGTCTCCCCACTGACGCCTGATTATGTCAATCCGGAAATGCCCTGGCCCGAAATCGAGCGATTGCGCAGCGAGTCCGAGCGCGGCGGCAAGACGCTCGTGGAACGGTTGACGATCTATCCGCCGTACGCCAAGTCACCCACCGAATGGCTCGATGCGGCCATGCGCCGCCCCGTGCTCGAGCAAAGCGACGGCGCAGCGCTCGCGCGCGAGGATCGCTGGCGCACCGGCCGCAGTGTCGAGCTGCCCGCGGGCTTCGCGGCGTCCCAGCGGCGCACCGGTCCGACGCCGACAGCCGAGCTTCTCGATGAGCTCATGCAGAACGGCGCCGAGCACGTCGACCGGGAGTCGCTCGCGACACTGTTCAATGCCCGCGGCGCCGATTTCCGGCGAGTCTGCGAAGCGGCGGATGCGTTGCGCGCGGAGACGAACGGCGCCGTCGCCACGTACGTCGTCAACCGCAACATCAATTACACCAACATCTGCGGCTATCGCTGCACCTTCTGTGCGTTCTCGAAGGGGACGCGCAAGCATGAAGGTGCGGAGCGGGCGTACTTGCTCGATGTCGCCGAGATCGTGCGCCGCTCGCTCGAGGCACGCGAGCGCGGCGCGACGGAAGTGTGCCTGCAGGGCGGCATCCATCCGAGCTTCACGGGCGAGACTTACCTCGACATCCTGCGCGGCGTGAAGTCGGCGGATCCCGAGATGCACGTGCACGCATTCTCGCCGCTCGAGGTGTGGCACGGGGCCACCACGCTCGGCATGAGCCTGCGCGATTACTTGACGCTGTTGCGCGCCGAGGGACTCGGCAGTCTTCCCGGCACGGCGGCGGAGATCTTGGTCGACCGCGTACGGGCCGTACTCTGTCCCGACAAGCTGAGCACGGATCAATGGCTCGAGGTGATCGAGACGGCCCACGAAATCGGCCTGCCGACGACCTCGACGATGATGTTCGGTCACGTCGACTCTTATGCGGACTGGGCGGCCCACCTCGGCAAGCTCCGGGATCTGCAAAAGCGCACGCACGGCTTCACCGAGTTCGTGCCGCTGCCCTTCGTGGCGCACGAGGCGCCTCTGTACAAGCGCGGTCAGGCGAGGCCCGGACCGACACTGCGCGAGTCGATTCTCATGCACGCCGTGGCGCGTCTCGCGCTGCACCCGCACTTCGACAACATTCAGGCCTCCTGGGTGAAGATGGGGCGCGCCGGCATGCGCGAGGCTCTGTGCGCAGGTGCCAACGACCTGGGCGGCACGTTGATGAACGAGAGCATCACGCGGGCGGCGGGCGCCACGCACGGACAGGAGATGACCTCCGCGGATATGCGCGCGCTCGCGGCTTCGCTCGGCCGCTCGCTCCTGCGGCGCACGACGCTCTACCGGCAGGCCGCGGCGGTCGAGGTCGACGCGACGCTTCAGGCCGAATCGCTCTAGCGATAAAACCAATCGTTGTTGGCTGCGCCGTGCACCGCGCGCTACCTTGCTTTTGGGGCACCGTGGTTTGCGAGCGATTCGGCCAGTCTTCCCCCCGCCACCGTACTTGCTCGCAGCCGCGGATGCCCACTCCCTAATGAACACAAGGTGGATATCCGCGTGCTCTATCGCAGCATGCGTTAGATGAACTCGACTGCACCGCCATAAGCGCCCAGCACCTTGTCCGCCGTCACTAGACGCAATGGTTCAAGAAACGCCTGAGCAATCAGCATCCAAGTCGGGTTTTGACCGCGATCTCCCAGATCGACACAGCCCGACACGTAGACGATTTAGGCTGAGGCCAGATAACGACGCGTTGCCGCTTTCAATTTCCGGCTGTCCATCACTGACCAGATGAACACATGCGTGTCGAGGCGCGCGACGGGCTTGCCACCGCGGGCGATTACGATGTCCTTGCCCGCCGCCGCCTGCTCTACAAGCTTCGACAGCTGGGTTTTGGCTTCGTATATTTAATTGCTCTCAGGAAGTCGTGTGGGTAAATTAGAGGCTCAAACGTGATCGGAAGGCCTATTTTTTCAGGCTTTGATTCGTTTTTTGAAGCCTCGATTTTTGGCATCATATTCGGATGGCCAAAACGACACGACAACGGCGTCTTTGGGACGCGTATCGATTCCCAGGTTTTCGACCTGAGCCGAGCGTACGCGGGTTCTTCGGCGATCCGCAGGCGCGGATCCTTACCCTGCGGCGGCGGTCAAAAAAACGATCTGCGGCCAATGCGGTTGGTTGTGCATGGGCTGGTACGACCGTCGCGAGCGTCAAACGCGCGATCTTCCCAATGGTCAGATGCGCATATACCTGCGCTTCGAGATACGGCGCATCTTCTGCCGCCGGTGCGGCGCGGTGAAGCGCGAGCGCCTGGATTTCCTGGCGGACAATCCGTTCTACACCAAGCGATTTGCCTACTACGTCGGTCGGCGCTGCCGCGGCGGCGCGATCAAGGACATCGCCGAGGAGCTGCGCCTGGACTGGGACACGGTCAAGGAGCTGGACAAGCAGTACATGCAGGCGCAGCTCGCGCGCGCTGGCACACCGGGGCCGAAGGTGATCGGCATCGACGAGATCTCGATCCGCAAAGGTCACACATACCGGATCGTGGTCAGCGACCTGCTGCGTCAGCGCCCGATCTGGTTTGGCGGCGAAGACCGCGGCGAGGCGAGCATGGACGAGTTTTACCGATTTCTCGGGAAAAAGAAGGCCAAATCCGTGCGCCTCGCCGTGATGGATATGTGGAAGCCGTTCCGCAACTCGACGACCAAGAACGCACCGCAGGCGGCGATCCTGTTCGACAAGTTCCACGTCATGCGTCACCTCGGCGAGGCGCTCGACAAGGTCAGCAAGTCCGAGTACGCGCGCCTTGAGGGCAAGAAGCGTCGCTTCATCAAGGGCCAGAAGTACACGCTGCTGTCGCACCCGCAGAATCTCACCGGCAGCGCTCGCAAGAATCTGAAGCTGCTGCTGGCGGCCAACAAGCGTCTCAACACCGCTTACTTGCTGAAGGAATCCTTCGGCCAACTGTGGGATTACAACAGCGAGGCCTGGGCCGGAAGTTCTTCGAGAACTGGCGCGCCCAGCTGAAATGGCAGCGCCTGAAACCCTACGAAGACTTTGCGGAGATGATCGAGCGTCACTGGGACGGTATCGCTGCCTACTGCAAACCCGAGAACAAGGTCTCGCTCGGCTTCGTCGAAGGATTGAACAACAAGATCCGCGTCATCCAGCGTCGCGCCTACGGATTGCGCGACGAAGAATACCTTCGGCTGAAGGTCCTGACCTGCATGTTGCCCAAGCTTTGATCGAAAAATGATCAACTTTCACCCACTCGATCCGGAAGACCCTGTTAATTGTGCTCATTTCAGCCGTCTTCTTCAGTTTATCTTGGCTTAGTCTAGTCTGGTTAGGCGGTTTCGTCGGATACACCGCCCTGCAGCTGTCCGGCCTGGTCTCGCCTTGGTTCGGCTCAAGTTTCGACCAGGGTGGCCGCTACGTTCATTCATGCGAAACCCGTGGCGCCTAGCATGGCGAAGCCCATTTCGTTCGCCCGCACGGCCCAAGGCCGCGGCGGCGGCGCTGCTCGGTGCGTCCGCCTCCATCGTTTCGGCGGGCACCTCCAGCACCTATTTCAACGTCACCACAACCGTGCTCGACCGATGCACGGTCAGCAGCAGCGGCCTCTCGTTCGGCAGCTACGACCCGACCAATGCGACCGGCCTGCGCGCCCAGGGGACGATCAGCGCCAAGTGCACGAAAGGCGATGCGGTCTCGGTCGCGCTCAATCAAGGCGCCAATCCCGCGCCGGGATCGACTCCATTGGCGCCCATCCGCCGCATGACCGACGGCGCTTCCCATTATTTGCCGTACCACATCTACATCGCCGCACCGCCCAGCCGAGCGGAGTGGGGCACGGGAGCCGCAGGCAAAAGCCAGCCGGCGGCACAGATAGCGGCCGGCGCAGGCGCGCCGGTCGTCTTCACCGCCTATGGCGCGCTGTCGGGCGGGACGAATGTGCCGGCCGGTGAGTACACCGACGTCATCATAGCGGTCGTCACGTTCTGATGGAGCCGGACTGGCCGGACAGCGCGGCTAGTAGGTGAGCGTCGCGATGATCGAATCCGAATACACACCCGCGCTCACATCCTGCTGGGCCGGCAGCAAGCCGTACATGGGCGCGATGTACTGGGTCCCGCTCTGTCCGCCGCCGCCGGTGCAGCTGACCGTGCCGCCGGGGTAGCACAGGTAGTAATAGTAGGTGCCGGCCACCGTACCCCCGAAGATTTCGGTGTTCGCGGCATTGACGTAGATATTGTAATTGAGCGATTGAGTACGGAAGATCAGGGTTCGATTCGTATAGCTGCCGCTGTTGCCCGAGCTGATCGTGAGCGTCGCCGTGAATCCGGTTCCCGTATAGGTACAGTTGAAGAGGATGCTGCCGTTGGCGGACACGGCAGTCGCGGACGTGGGATCGTAGTTGCCGAAAGCGAGTCCTTGGGTGGATATCGTGCAGGCCGGCGCGCCGGCATGTGCGGCCACAGGCCCGATCACCGCCAGCAGCCAAAGCCATGCAAGGCGCCGGCGCCTCATCGGGCGCCCGCCGGCTCGGCTGTGCAGTCGACCGCGCCCATGTCGACCAACGGGCTCGAGCTTCCCGGGACATTCATGGGACAACGCAAGTGTCCATTCGCGGTGTCTGCAAGGAGCACGTAGCGGCCGCCCGGCAGGTCCGTGAAATAGAAGCTTCCATCGAGTCCGATCAGCGTCTTGGTCGGCTTGTCCTGCACCACGAGCGAGGCGCTTCCATAGTGAACCGCCTTGGCGCCGAGCCGGAGCACACCCCGCACCGCGTGCAACTCGTGCAGCCCGAAGCGTACGATCGTTCCTCCCAGACGCGGGACGCTCACGGTCTGGTCGGTGGCATCGATCTGGAACTGGAGCGGCACGCTCGCCTGGTTGATGCCCACCTGGTTGATCTGGTAGGGCAGCAGATTGGTCACCAGCAAATTGCCGCTCGCATCGGTCTTGCCGATCGGCAGATTCTGGCTGGTGACGTCCACATTCGAGAGTCCGGGTGTCTCGATGAGCGCATAGCCGCTCTGCAGCGTGCGCCCGGCGAACACGTGTCCATCGATTGCCGCGAGACTCCCCGAGAGCAGCAAGCTCTCGGCGGTATCGCCGTTGAAGCGCTGTGCCGAGAGCTGCGCGAGGCCGTATTGAGTCTGATAGGAGACCTGACCCAGGCCGGTCGTGCCGCCGGTGCCGTCCTGCACGTTCACGTTGTAGCCCCATCCGACGTTGCTCGGCACTGAGCGCTGTGCGAAGAAGCCATAAGTGTTGCCGCTATTTTGATCATGCGTGCCCTCCACGCCGAAGCTGCTGCCGCCGAACGGCATGACGAAGGTCAGCATGATCTGGGTATCATCGGGGCCGGGTTGATTCAGCTGCCGGGCGAGGCTCAGCATGAGGCGCGAGCCGCCGACCAGGTTGATCTCGTTGTTCAAGCCGAAGTTTCGCTGGTGCGTTCCATCGTCGTACACGGTATCGCCGACACTGAGCTGCAGGCTCAGATGCTCGTTGGGCAGCCAGGCGGCATTTGCGGACTCGATGCGGCGGGTTCGCTCCGAGGGCACCAACAGGTCGTCTCCAATCCGCATGTAAGCGCTCGAGTATATCTGCGCACCGGCCCCGACATTGAAGTGGCGGGCATTGTACTGATAGGCGACCGACGTCCCGTAGCCATCCGCGCCGTCCGCGTGGCTTCCAGCGACCCCCATCGACAGAACGCCCTCCGGCAGGCGTACGCTCATGGAGGGACCCGTATTCACCAGACCGTTTTCCGCCTCGAGCCGATAGCCCGCCGTGATCTGATCGCTGAAGCCGTAGTTCTCGCGCGCGAGCAACACGGCGCGGCCGGAAAGATAGCCGTTGGCGAGCGTTGAGGCGCGCTCGGCGCCGATCTCGTATGTATAGTCGCTGAGGCCCTGCGCCAGCATCTGAGTGGCGCCGTAGAAATTCTGCTGCAGGACGGTGGTGCCGCCGAACGGATCCTGGACGACCACTCGCACGTTGTTGGCCCCTGCCGCGATCCCGAGGCTCGCCAGGCTGAAAGGGCCCGCGGGCACCTGACGCTGTCCGATGAGCACGCCGTTCTGGTAGATATCGATCGTGCCCGGCGCTTGCAGCACGCCGTTGAACACCGGCTGTGGATAGGTGATGAGGTAGGGATTCAGGTCGAAGGCACGCGCAACGCCGATCCCACCCAGCAAGGCTGAGCCGCCCAGACCGTCGCTTGAGGATGCGGTTTGATCGCCCACGGTCCAGCGCTGCAGACTCCCCGGCTCGTCGTACTCGAAGCGGGATAGTCCGCGCGAGAAGCCGGTGGCCTCGCTCCAGTATGGGTTGTCGCGCAACAGCCCTCTGCCCATTGCAAATCCGCCGTCGAGATACACGGAGTTGCCGCCCTGCGCCGTGCCGGCGTTCAGACCGTAGTTGACATATGCGCTCGGAACCGAGCCCGAGGTGGCCACCTTCGGTCCGGCGTTCAAATCGATGGTGTTCTTGCCGAAGGCGCTCGCCGGCAGCGTCAGCGAGAGTCGCCCGGCCTTGGCATTCATCTCGACCTTGGCGCCGTCGGCGAGAAGACTCGCTTCGAAGAAGGGTTTGCTGTCGATGTCCTGCTCAGCGCTCGGGCGAAGCTTCACCTGGGCGCGCCGGAGCGATTCTCCATCCACCAATACGTGGCCGTGCCTCGTGACCACGAACGCGGTGCCGTAACAGATTCCGTTCACGCACATCTCGAGCAGCATCCTGTCCGGCTGAGCGACGAGGGGACCGGACACGAGCAGCGCAGATGCGATTAGGGCGGGCCAGCGCCGTCGCATGCCTGAGCGTCTGTCGTGATGGCCTGGTTAAGCGACGTATTCGCAAGATCCGGCCATGTCACCGACACACTGGCGGCGCGTTCGCACAAAGCTGCGGGCAGCTTGATGTTCAGATACCAAGTGCGGCCCGGCAGCACGTAATTTTCCGTCATTTCGTGCTGGTCGATCACATGTCCGGCGCCGTCGAGCAGCGCGACCTTGACGCGCTGCGGATCGAGGCGCTGCGTACCGACGTCGCCGAGACCCAGGGTGAGCATGCCGAGCTTCACGGCGGCCGAGGCCAGTGACGGCACCCGTGTGCGCCGCGACGGCTCGAGGAATACCGGCATGCTGATCTGCGTCAGCACGTGGATCTCCGACAGGGCGGCCGGCGCAGCGTCCTGGTTCGGCAACTCATCGAGCAGCAACCGGTAAGCGCCCTCCCCAGCGGCACCGGGATCGGCGAGGATCCCGACACGCAACTCCACACCCTGACCCGGTGCTACCTCCACCAGTTCCGGGGTGACGATGAGATCCTTGCTGGGCGTCAGTTGCCACTGCCCGTCGTCGGCCATGGTCCACACCATCGTGCGCACTTGAAGGCGCAAGGGTGACTCCGCCGTGTTCTTGAGATTGATGACGTCGGTGCGATGGCGGGCATCGAGCTCGATGCGCAGCGGATTGATGGACAACGTGGCCGCGTGGGCGGTCGAGCCGAAGGCCGATACCAGGGCTAATAGAAGCGCCGCCAGCGCGCATCGAGGGGCCAGATTATGGTAAATACACATGGGCGGATCTCCCCTGAAGGAGTGGCCCTTTGCCTCGTGCAAGATGGGCCACCCCCGGGAAGTCGACGAATCAGAAGGTTACGGTCGCAATCACCGAATCGCTGTACGCGCCGGCCGGCACGTCCGCTCCCGCCGGCAGCGAGCCGTAGGTCGTGAAGGTGAGCGCCGTCGCGACGCTGGCAGCGGTCTGCGCGGCAGGCTCATTGGTGCCCACGGCGCCTGTACCCCATTCCGTCGTGCCGCTGGCGGCGATGTAAATGTGATACGGCAAGTAATTGGTGCCGCTGGCCATCTGACGAGCAGGCACGGCCGCCGTCGACCCGGTGGCCGGGTTGGCGCCTTGATTGAGCGCCACCGACACCGAGTCTCCCTTGGTGCACTTGGCGGTCACCGCACCGGTGGCCGTCAGCGCCGTCGCACTGGTGGGATCGTAGTTGGCAAATGCGATGTTCGTGCTGCTGATGATGCAGTCGTTGATCACCGTGGCCGTCACGGTGAACGTCGTGTTCCCGGTCGCGGCCCAAGCGCTGGACGTCGCCCCCCCGAGCACCATCGCAACGGCAGCGGCCAAAACCTTTCTGTGAGACATCATTTCGTCACCTCAGTCTGAAGCTTCGCTCGAAGCTTGATTTAGTACTATGCAACCTCGAAGGTCTGCCCGGTCTCCTCCGCCGCAGCGCCCGCCTCGAGGGTTTGCGCCGCGCTCGACCGAATGGGCGGCCCTTGCTGGGGGCAATTTTTGGCGATGCGACACCGTGGGCGGCGTGACTACGGTCGCAGAACGTGAGGGTATTGCTTAAGATCCGCTACAAAGTGCCGATAACTCCGCACTTTGCCGTCTGGCGATCGCCCGGCGACGGGGTATTTCCGCGACCTCCGCATCGCGCAGCAGAGTGGCGGGTCACAGTTTCGGGGCGCTGTTCGGCGGGACGCTACGGCTCGATCATTAGGCGCCGGAGGGAACTCAACGCAATTGGCTGTCCTTGCTGCCGCGCCGGTTGTAGCCGGCGAACGCGGCTTGATCGCGGTCGAGCTGGTCCTGGCAAGTGACGCACAGGCGGGTGCCCGGCAGCGCCTGACGGCGAGCCTGAGGAATTTCGGCGCCGCACTCCGCGCAATGCGTGGCCGACGGCCCCTGAGGGAGCCGGCTCTGCGCCCGTTTCACTCCATCGAGCACCGTCGCGTCGATCTGCTCTTGTACTGCGCCGTCTCCGGCCCAACCTGTTGCCATGGGTCACCTCAACATTTCTGCCGCCTGCTGCGGTCGCTCCGTCATTTATGGGTTCTTCTACACGCACTTGCAAGCATTCCCGTCTCGGCGCGACGCGGCGCAGCCGCCGTCGGCATCTCCAGCATCATTTTACTAAAGTGTTGCAAGTCATTGTTTTAGATCAGTACGTGGTCAGCAGCCGGGGACCGGTACGCAATGCCGCCCGCGGTGGGCGGTGCGCGCGTCCTGCGGTACGGCCGACCGGGGGCTGATAGGCTAGCGGCCGTTTCCGAGGGACACGCAGCCATGTCGAAGCTTCAGCACGCGCCCGTGATCAGCCTCTGCCCCACTCAGCTCACGGTGGGGCTCATCGAGGTCGAGGCCAAGAAAAAGAAATTGCAGAGCTTGTCGCCCAAGGACCAGGCGGACTTTCTCGCCGCCCACCCCATGCCGGTCGTTCTCGGCCCGGCGGGGCACATGTACATCACGGACCATCACCATCTGGCGCGCGCCGCGTACGATCTCAAAATCAAGGAAGCGTGCTTCGAAGTCGACGACGACCTCTCGGCGCTGACGCAGGACATATTCTGGATCCACATGGAAAAAGAGTCCTGGGTGCATCCGCTCGATGAGCACGGCGTCAGGCATCGCTACGCGTTCATCCCGAAGACGCTCGACAAGCTGGTCGACGACGTCTATCGCTCGGTGGCCGGCTTCGTGCGCGACGCGGGCGGCTACGACAAGACGCACACGGCGTTCGCCGAATTCATCTGGGCGGATTACTTCAGGCGCAACATCGCGGTGGAGGACGTGCTCGAGAATTTCGCCGGCGCCGTGAAGCAGGGCATGCAACTCGCGCGCGATCCGATGGCGAAGCGCATCCCCGGGTATAAGGAGTGAGCGGCGTCTGCGCCGAGCAGATCGCCGCCCGACTCGACCGTATTCCCGCCTCACGCACGCTGTGGCGCATCGTCGTGCTGATCTCGCTCGGCGGCGCATTCGAGTTTTACGACCTGTTCTTCACCGCCTATGTCGCGCCGGGCATGCTGAAAAGCGGCCTGTTCACCCCCGAGTCGCTCGGCGCGTTCGCCTCCCTCGAGGCCTTGAAGGTGGCGGGCTTCGGCACCTTCGTGTTCTCGACATTCATGGGGCTGTGGGTCGGGGTCGTCGTCTTCGCGCAGGCCGCCGATCGCTTCGGCCGCAAAACGATCTTCACGGCATCCCTGCTTTGGTATGTTGTCGCGACCGTTATCATGGCGTGCCAGCGCACGGGCGAAGGGCTCAACCTCTGGCGTTTCATCGCCGGCGTGGGTTTCGGCGTACAGCTCGTGACCATCGACACCTATCTGGTCGAGCTGGTCCCGGCCGGCTTGCGCGGCCGCTCCTTCTCCATCAACCAGTGCATCTGCTTCACCGCCGTGCCCGTGGTGGCGTTGCTGGCCTGGCTGGCCGTGCCGTCGGCGCCTCTCGGTTTCGCGGGATGGCGCTGGGTGGTGCTGTTCGGCTCGGTGGGCGCGATCGTGGTATGGGGGTTGCGCTCGGGCATTCCGGAAAGCCCGCGCTGGCTGGCGGCTCAGGGACGCCTCGAAGAGGCCGATCGCCTGGTGAGCGGCATCGAAGCTCGCGTCCTCGCAGAACTCGGATCGCTGCCGCCCATGGGGACGCCCGCGCCGCAGGCGAACCCCGCCCGCCGCGCGCGGCTCGCGGACATCTTCCGGGGCCGTTACCGCAGCCGCACCTTCATGCTGTCGATATTCAACGCCGCTCAAGTGATCGGCTTCTACGGCTTCAATTCGTGGCTCCCGACCTTGCTCGGTGCGCGCGGCGTCGACGTGACGCGCGGCCTCGAGTACTCGTTCATCATCGCGGTGTCACAGCCCGTGGGGCCGCTCATCGGCGCACTGTTCGCGGATCGGGTGGAGCGCAAGTCTCAGATCCTCGGCGGCCTCGCCTGCATGGGCCTCGCCATGGCGGGCTTCGCGAGAGCCTCATCTCCTGCGCTGCTCATTGCCCTCGGCATCGTGTTCACCCTCGCGGCGAACATCATGTCCTATGCCTACCATGGCTATCAGGCGGAGATCTTTCCGACGCGCATCCGCTCGCGGGCCGTCGGCTTCGTGTACTCCTGGAGCCGGTTGGCCGCAGCCTTTGCCGGTCTCGTCACGGGCGCTTTGCTCGCCGACGGCGGCGTCGACGCCGTGGCCGCGTTCATCTGCGGCGCCATGCTCCTCGCGATAGCGGTCATCGCGTTTTTCGGACCGTCGACCCGGGGCCTCGCGCTCGAGCGGTTGAATGATTAACGGTGTCGCGAGGGGGCCCAGTGCAACGGGGTCTGGCGCGCGGATGTTTTACGGTTAAAATAAAGCATGGTCACCCCTTTTACGGCGGCGGCGGAATCGAGCAAGTGGCCGGGAGGTCCCGGTGGCTGAGCGCTCGTTTGCTCAGGAAGTCGGCAAGCTGCGTCTCGGCGAGGGCGAGGAATTTCACGGCGAGGCGATCCTCGCCGTCACCAAGGCATTGCTGCAGGCCGGCGTGGGCTACGTGGGCGGCTATCAAGGCGCGCCGATCTCGCACCTGATGGACGTGCTGTCGGACGCCCAGGAAGTGCTCGAGGACTTGGGCGCGCGGTTCGAGGCGAGCGCCTCGGAGGCCGCCGCCGCGGCCATGCTGGCGGCTTCCGTGAACTACCCCATCCGCGGCGCCGTCACCTGGAAATCGACCGTGGGTACGAACGTGGCGAGCGATGCGCTCGCGAACGTGGCGTCGGGCGGGGTGACCGGCGGCGCGCTCGTCATCATCGGCGAGGACTACGGCGAGGGCTCCTCGATCATGCAGGAGCGCTCGCACGCCTTTGCCATGAAATCCCAGATGTGGCTTCTCGACCCGCGTCCGAATCTCGAGAGCATCGTGGAGATGGTGGAACGAGGGTTCGAGCTTTCCGAGGCGTCGAATACGCCGGTGATGTTGGAGTTGCGCATCCGCGCCTGCCATGTGTACGGGCGCTTTCGGTCGAAGAACAACCGGCGGCCGACGTTCAGCGTGCGCGACGCGCTCGCGCAGCCCATGCGCGACACGTCACGGATCGTGCTGCCGCCCGCCAACTTCGCGCACGAGCGGGAGAAGATCGAGCGGCGCTGGCCGGCCGCCGTCGAGTTCATCCGCGAGCGCCGCCTGAACGAATTCATGGGCGGCGCCTCGGGAGACATCGGGATCATCTTGCAGGGCGGGCTCTACAACACGCTCCTGCGCGCGCTCGAGCTCCTGGGGCTCGCCGATGCCTTCGGCCGCACCGAGCTGCCACTCTACGTCCTCAATGTCACCTATCCGCTGATCGATGAGGAGATCCGCACCTTCTGCGCGGGTAAGCGCGCCGTGCTCATCGTCGAGGAGGGTCAGCCCGAGTACATCGAGCAGCACCTCAACATGATCCTGCATCAGTCCGACTTGCAGACTCGCGTGATCGGCAAGGGCGTGCTGCCGCGCGCCGGCGAATACACGGGGCAAGTCCTCGAGCGCGGCGTCGAGGCGTTCCTCGAGCGCCACGCGCCGCAATGGCTCGAGTCGCGCGCGCGCCGGCAGCATCGCGAGCCGTCCAAGGAAGTGCAAGCGCTCGGGGCTCTTTTGCCCGTGCGGCCGGCGGGGTTTTGCACGGGCTGTCCCGAGCGGCCCATTTTCACGGCGATGAAGCTGTTGCAACGTGAGCTCGGTCCGATGCACATCAGTTGCGACATCGGCTGCCATCTATTTTCCATCCTGCCGCCCTTCAACCTCGGCAACACGACCATGGGCTACGGCTTGGGTGCGGCCGGCGCCTCGGCATTCGGCGGCGGGGAAAACGGCAAGCGCGCCATCGCGGTGATGGGCGACGGCGGTTTCTGGCACAACGGCCTCACCTCGGGCGTGGGCAACGGGGTATTCAATCAAACCGACAACGTGCTGGTGATCGTCGACAACGGCTATTCGGCGGCCACGGGCGGGCAGGACATTCTTTCGTCGCGCGCCACCAACCGCTCGAAAAGCACCAAACACGCAATTGCCGAGGCCGTGAAGGGCGTCGGTGTCAAATGGCTGCGCGTCATCGACCGCACCTACGATCTCACCCGGATGAAGGCGGCGCTCAAGGAGGCGATGACCACGCCGGAGAAAGGTCCCAAGGTCATCATCGCGGCCTCGGAATGCATGCTCAATCGCCAGCGCCGCGAACGTCCCGAGCAACAGCGCGCCATCGCGGGCGGCACCCGCGTGGTGCGCGAACGCTTCGGAGTGGATGCCGACACCTGCACGGGTGATCATTCCTGTATTCGCCTGTCGGGCTGTCCCTCGCTCACCATCCGGCCGAATCCGGATCCGCTGCGGCAAGATCCCGTGGCGCACGTCGACAACTCCTGCGTCGGCTGCGGGGTGTGCGGCGAGGTTGCTCACGCGGCGGTTCTTTGTCCCTCCTTCTATCGGGCAGAGCTGCTGTTCAATCCCACGCGCTGGGACCGCTGGATCGCCGCCTTGCGCAGCGCGGTGATCGGCGCTTTGCAACGACTGGCGGAAGGCCGCCGCGCCCGTCATGCGTTCTGACCGCTCACGAATCTCCATCGCCATCGCGGCTCTCGGCGGCCAGGGCGGTGGGGTGCTCGCCGACTGGATCGTCGACGTCGCGGAGCGTCATGGCTGGCTGGTGCAGGCGACTTCGGTTCCGGGCGTGGCGCAGCGCACCGGTACGACGGTCTACTACCTCGAGATGAGCCCGCGCCCGGCGCAAGGCCCGGCGCCCGTGTTCGCGCTCATGCCCGTCCCCGGCGATGTCGATGTCGTCGTGGCCGCCGAGCTCATGGAAGCGGGGCGGGCCGCCGTGCGGGGCTTCGTTAGCCCGGATCGCACGACCGTCGTGACCTCGACGCATCGAGTCTATGGGATCACCGAAAAGTCCGCCTTGGGCGACGGCATCGCCGACTCGAAAGCGGTGCTTGCGGCGTTGAAGAGCGAGGCGCGCCGGGTGGTGTCCTGCGACATGGATGCGATCTGCGCCGAGACGGGCAGCGTCATCAGCTCGGTGCTGTTCGGGGCGCTGGCGGCTTGCGGCGTATTGCCGTTCCCACGTGACCTTTACGAGGCAGCCATTCGCAATGGCGGCGTTGCCGTGGAGACGAACCTCAGGGGTTTCGCGGCGGGATTTGAGCGGGCGCTCGCAAGTGCGACCGCGGCCGCCGCCATCGCGCCCGGACCGCCGCCGACCACGGTAGAGGGACGGCGGCTCGATCAACAAGTGCGCGCGGGATTTCCGGCGCACCTGCACGGGCTCCTCGTCGAGGGCGTGCGACGCTGCATGGACTATCAGGACGTCGCCTATGCCGAGATGTATCTCGCGCGCCTGGCCGAGGTGCTGCGCAGCGACTCCGCGGCGGGCGGTCTCGCGCACGGCTTCGGGCTGACGGCGGCCGTGGCGCGGCATCTCGCACTGTGGATGAGCTACGAGGATACGATCCGCGTCGCCGACCTCAAGACGCGCCGCAGCCGATTCGAGCGCTTCCGCGGTGAAGTACGCGCCGCGCCCGAGCAAGTGGTGTATGTCACCGAGTTCATGCATCCGCGCTTCCAGGAGCTCTGCGATACTTTGCCGGCGGCATGGGGACGCCGGCTCGGGCGGAGCGATCGCGCGGCACGGCTGCTCGGGCCGCTGTTCCGGCGCGGGCGGCACGTGAACACCGCGAAGCTCTCGGGATTTATACCCCTCTATCTACTCGCGCGGCTGCGTCGCTTTCGCCGGGGCACGCTGCGCTATCGGTTGGAGCAAGAACGCATCGAGGCGTGGCTCGCGCGGATCGCCGCGGGCACGGGCCGGTACGAGCTCGCCGTTGAAATCGCCGAGTGTCAGCGGCTCATCAAGGGCTACGGCGACACGCATGCGCGCGGGCTCAAGAGCTATGACACCATCATGCAGTTCGTGGATCGCGGCGCGGGATGTGCCGATCTCGCGGCGGCGGTGCGGCGCTTGCGGTCGGCCGCGCTCGCCGACGAGGAGGGCCGCGCACTCGAGTCGGCGCTGCACGAGCTCGAACCGCCGCCGCGGGAGCTGGCTGCTTAGACCGGATGTGCGTCGATGGAGCGGCGCACCTGGCTCAATAAGCGCATGAGCTCCTCGATCTGAGCATGCGACAGGTCGGCAAACATCCCGTCCATCCAACGCTCGTTTGCGGCCGCCATTTTCAGAAAGGACTCCCGGCCCTTGCGTGTGAGGCGCACCGTGGCCGACCGCCGGTCCTCGCGGTCGACCGTGCGCGTGACGAAGCCGTCCTCGATGAGCCGGGAAACGACACCCGTGACGTTGCCGTTCGAGACCATGAGGAACTCGGACAGCGCGGACATGCGCAGGCCCGAGGGGTGGCGCTCGAGCGCGGCCAGCACGTCGAACCGCGGCAGCGTGGTGGCGAAATCCTCGTCGAGGCGGGCGCGCAGACGCTTCTCGACGATCAGCGTGCAGCCGAGCAGCTTGAGCCACAGCCGGAGCGACTGCTTGGAATGCGGGGCGCCGTCGAGCGGCTCGGCAAACATCGATCGATCCGCATTGGCCATGAAAGTCCCCCGCAACGAGCTTGTAATTGCCCGTCATCCTAATACTTGACACTTAAAATATCTATCTCATACTAGCCCCCAGGTGGGAGCTCACTCATGAAGCGCATCGTCTGTCTCGGCGGAGGTCCCGCGGGCCTTTATTCCGCCATTCTCTTCAAGAAGGCCCTGCCGAACGCCAAGGTCGAGGTGTACGAGCGCAACCGTGCCGACGATACGTTCGGCTGGGGCGTCGTGTTCTCGGACAAGACGATGGCGGGATTTCGCGGCGCGGATGCGGCCACCCACGATGCCATCGTCGAGAGCTTCCATCACTGGGACGACGTCGACGTGCACTTCGGCGGGCGCACCATCCGCAGCGGCGGTCATGGCTTCTGCGGCATCGAGCGCAAGCGCCTGCTCAATATTTTTCAGGAACGGGCGGCTGCGCTCGGCGTCGAGCAATCGTTTTGCCGCGAGGTGGATGCCTCGGCGGACGTGGGCGAGGCCGATCTCATCGTCGCCGCCGACGGCGTCAACAGCGTGCAGCGCGCGCGCCACGCCGCGGTGTTCAAGCCCCACATCGACGTGCGCAAGTGCCGCTTCATCTGGCTCGGCACGCATCAGAAATTTCCGGCTTTCACCTTTGCGTTCGAGCGCACCGAGCATGGCTGGTTTCAGATCCATGCGTATCAGTTCAGCAAAGATCTCTCGACGGTGATCGTCGAGACGCGCGAGGAGACCTGGAAGGCGCACGGCCTCGACCGGTTCGGCACGGAGGAGTCGATCGCATTCTGCGAGCGGCTGTTCGGCGCCTATCTCGGCGGCCACCGGCTCATGAGCAATGCCCGCCACTTGCGCGGCTCAGCCTGGCTCAATTTCAACCGCGTGCTGTGCGAGCGCTGGCATCATGGCAATCGCGTGCTGATCGGGGATGCGGCCCACACGGCGCATTTCGGCATCGGCTCGGGCACGAAGCTCGCCATGGAGGATGCGATGTGCCTGGTAGCGCACGTCGCGCAGGCGCGCGATGTCGGCGCCGCGCTCGACGCCTACCACGCGGAGCGTAACCTCGAGGCCTTGAAGCTGCAGAGCGCGGCCCGCAACCGCATGGAATGGTTCGAGAACGTCGCACGCTACACCCATCTCGACCCGGAGCAATTTGCGTACAGCTTGCTTACCGCGAGTCAACGCATCGGCCATGAGAACCTGCGCCTGCGAGACCCCGAGTACGTGGCGCGCCTCGAGACGGGCCTCGCGCGGCGCTGTGGGCTCGAGCAGAGGCGACCGCCCATGTTCCTGCCGCTGCGCTTGGGCTCGATGGAGCTTGCGAACCGCATCGTGGTCTCGCCCATGGCGCAGTACTCGGCACACGAGGGTGTGCCGGGCGATTGGCACCTCATGCACTACGGCGCGCGCGCCGTCGGCGGCGCCGGTTTGGTGGTCACGGAGATGACCTGCCCGGCGCCCGATGCGCGCATCACGCCCGGCTGCACGGGGATGTGGAACGAGGCGCAGCGCGAGGCCTGGCGGCGCATCGTCGAGTTCGTGCACCGCCACTCACCCGCGAAGATCGCGTTGCAAATCGGTCACGCCGGCCGCAAGGGCTCGACCCAGCTCGGCTGGCAGGCCATCGATCATCCATTGCCGGAGGGCAATTGGGAGTTGGTGTCGCCGTCGGCAATTCCCTATTTGCCGAACGTGAGCCAGATGCCGCGCGCCATGACGGCGGAGGACCGCGTGCGGGTGACCGCCGAGTTCGTGCGGGCGGCGCGGCTCGGCGCCGAAGCAGGATTCGACATGCTCGAGCTGCACATGGCGCACGGCTATCTCCTTGCGAGCTTCCTCTCGCCGCTCACCAATCGGCGGGAGGATGCCTACGGCGGCGCGATCGAAAATCGTCTGCGCTATCCGCTCGAGGTTTTGGGCGCCGTGCGCGCGGCATGGCCCGCCGAGCGCCCGTTGTCGGTGCGGATATCGGCCAACGATTGGGCATCCGGCGGAATCAGCGAGACGGACATCCTCGCGACGGCGGGCGCGTTCAAGGATGCGGGCGTGAATCTGATCAGCGTTTCGACAGGCCAGACGGTCGCGGATCAACAGCCGGTGTACGGCCGGATGTGGCAGACGCCGTATGCGGATCTGATCCGCAACAGCGTCGGCATTGCGACCATCGCGGTGGGCAATATCTTCGAGGCCGATCACATCAACACCATCGTGGGCGCCGGCCGCGCGGATCTGTGCGCGATTGCCCGGCCGCATCTCGCCGATCCTGCCTGGACGCTGCACGCCGCCGCGAGCCAGCGTTACGGCGCGCAGTGGTGGCCGGATCCCTACCTCACCGGCAAGAGTCAGCTCGAGCGGAACCTCGAGCGCGCGGCGCAAGCGCTCCCGGGAGCCGTCTGATGCCGGCCGCGCCGCTCGCGGGACGGCATGCGCTGGTGACGGGCGCAGGCCGCGGCATCGGCGCAGCGATCGCGGCGCGCCTCTTGGCCGAGGGGGCGCGAGTGACCGTGCTGTCGCGAACACGAGCGGAGATCGATGCGGTGGCAACGCGCCTCGGCGAGACCGCGCAGGCGCTCACGGCCGATGTCACCCAAGCCGAAGAGACGCGCCGCGTATTCGAGCAGGCGGCCGCGTCCTTCGGTCCGGTCGATATTCTGGTCAACAACGCCGGCCAGGCGCGCTCGGGACTTCTCCATAAGGCGCCGGACGAGCTGTGGGAGCAGATGCTCGCGGTCAATCTCACGGGCACCTACCACGGCATTCGCGCCGCGTTGCCGGGGATGCTCGAGCGCGGCTTCGGACGCATCGTCAACATTGCGAGCACGTCGGGATTGCGCGGCTATCCGTACGTCGCGGCGTACTGCGCGGCAAAACACGGCGTGATCGGCCTCACTCGAGCGCTGGCACTCGAAGTTGCGCAGCGTCACGTTACGGTGAACGCCGTGTGCCCCGGCTTCACGGAGACCGCACTCCTCGACGATGCCATCGCCAACATCCGCAAGGTCACGGGCCGCAGCGCCGAGGCGGCGCGCGAGGCGCTCACGCGCACGAATCCGCAAGGACGCTTGATCGAGCCCGCCGAGGTCGCCCATGCGGTGGCGTGGCTGTGTCTGCCGGGGAGCGAGTCGGTGACCGGTCAGAGCATCGCCGTCGCCGGCGGCGAAGTGATGTAAACGCGCTTGCCCTAAACGGAGAATCCATGCCCGCCTCAACCCTTGCCGATTACCAGGCCGTGCACTTCAAATGGCGCGTGGCCGACCGCGTCGGGTGCATCGAAATGAACCGCCCCGAGCGCAAGAATCCCCTCACCTTCGAGTCTTACGCGGAGCTGCGCGACCTCTTTCGCGCGCTCAACTACGCGCGCGACGTGCGCGCCGTGGTGTTCTCGGGCGCAGGCGGGAATTTCTGCTCCGGCGGCGATGTCCACGAGATCATCGGTCCCCTCACGCAGATGACCGCGCCGCAATTGCTCGACTTCACCCGGATGACGGGCGACCTGGTACGCGCGATGCGCGCCTGTCCGCAGGTGATCGTCGCGGCCGTCGACGGCGTCTGCGCGGGCGCCGGCGCCATCATTGCGATGGCGAGCGACCTGCGTTTGGCGACGCCGGCGGCGCGCACGGCGTTTCTGTTCACCCGCGTGGGTCTTGCCGGCTGCGACATGGGCGCGTGCGCGATCCTGCCGCGCATCATCGGCCAGGGGCGCGCGGCCGAGCTGCTGTTCAGCGGGCGCGCGATGACGGCCGAGGAGGGCATCGCGTGGGGATTCTTCAGCCGGCTGGTCGCGCCCGATGCACTCGCCGTCGAGGCGGCGGCGCTGGCCACGCAATGCGCGAGCGGACCGGTGTTCGCGCACGCCATGACCAAGACCATGCTCAATCAAGAGTGGAACATGGGACTCGATCAAGCGCTCGAGGCCGAGGCGCAGGCGCAGGCGCTCTGCATGCAGACAGAGGATTTCAAGCGCGCTTTCGAGGCATTCGCGAAGCGCGCCAAGCCGGAATTCGTCGGCCGATGACGCCGCGTTCCCGCTTTCGCGATGAGCTCCTCGCACTGCCGCTGTTCGACGCGGCGCATCGCTCGCTGGCCGCCGACGCCGAGCGGTGGGCGGCCGCGACATTCGCCGCGCCGCAGGAGGGCGGGCCGGAGGCGCACGAGGAGACACGCGCGGCGATCGACGCGCGCTGCCGGGAGATCCACGGGCAGCTCGCGGCGGCAGGCCTGACGCGCTACTGCGTGCGGCGCGAGTTCGGCGGCGAGCTCGAGGATTTCGATGCGCGTGCGATCTGCCTCATTCGCGAGACGCTCGCCTATCACGACGGCCTCGCCGACTTCGTGTTCGCGATGCAGGGGCTCGGGAGCGGTGCCATATCCATCGCGGGCAGCCCCGAGCTCAAGGCGCGCTATCTGCCCCGCGTGGCACGCGGCGAGGCGATCGCGGCGTTCGCGCTGTCGGAGCCCGATGCCGGTTCCGATGTGGCGGCGATGAGCTGCCGTGCGCAGGCTCGCGGCTCCGAGTACGTGCTCGACGGCACGAAGACCTGGATCTCGAACGGCGGCATCGCGGATTTCTACTGCGTGTTTGCGCGCACCGAAATGGGCGAGGTGCGCACCGACGGCTCGACGCGGGCGAGCGGTATCAGCGCCTTCGTGGTGGAACCTTCGGATCCGGGGTTCACCGTCGCCCGGCGCATCGACGTGAATGCGCCGCATCCGCTCGCCGAGCTCAAGTTCGAGCGCTGCCGGATACCCGCCGAGCGGCTCATCGGTGCCGCGGGCGAGGGGTTCAAGACGGCCATGCGCACCCTGGATGTTTTCCGCTCCTCGGTCGCCGCCGCGGCGACCGGGTTCGCGCGCCGCGCCTTCGACGAGGCGGCGGCGCATGCGCGCAAGCGCCGCATGTTCGGTAAAACCCTCGCGGATTTTCAGCTGACGCAGGCGGCGCTCGCGGACATGGCGACGGCGATCGATGCCGCCGCGCTGCTCACCTATCGCGCCGCGTGGCTGCGAGATCAAGGAAAGCCCGTGACGCTTGCGGCCGCCATGGCAAAAATGACCGCCACGGAATCGGCGCAAGCGGTGATCGACCGCGCATTGCAAATGTTTGGCGGCCGCGGTGTCGAGCGCGGCGCCGTGGTCGAGAAGCTCTACCGGGAGATTCGGAGTCTGCGCATCTACGAGGGTGCCACCGAAGTGCAAAAGCTGATCATCGGGCGCGAGGTGCTGCAGTGACTCACAAGGTTCTCCAGCCGGCCGGGTGGGCGCGGCCGAAAGGCTATGCCAACGGGATCGCGGCGAACGGCACACAGGTATTCATCGCCGGGCAAATCGGCTGGAATGCCGATCAAACATTCACGGAGTTGACGCTCGCGGGGCAGGTCGGCGTTGCCCTGCGCAACATCGTGCGGGTGCTCGAGGAGGCGGGTGGGCGGCCGGAACACCTGGTGCGCCTCACCTGGTTCGTGACCAGCCGGCGCGAATATCTGGAGGACGTGGCTGCGATCGGCGCCGCTTATCGAGCCGTGCTCGGCCGTCATTTCCCCACGATGTCCGTGGTCGAGGTGACCGCGCTCATGGAGGCACAGGCGAAAGTCGAGATCGAGGCGACGGCGGTCCTGCCCGCCGGTTGACGCACATGTCCATGTGGAGACCGCCCGAGCGTATACGCCACGACGCACAGCCGGGGCGCTGGCCTTCCGCCGTGGAGGCCGCGCGCTCGGCCGTGTTCCAGCCGATTCGCGTGGGGCGGCAGGAGCTGCGCCAGCGGACCTGGGTGCCCGCGATGGTGCCCTGGCGCGCGACCGAAGACGGCCTGGTCACGGCGAACGTGCTCGCCTGGTACGAGCGCTTCGCGCGCGGGCGTCCCGGGGCCCTGGTCGTCGAGGCCACCGGCATTCGCGACGTTGCGAGTGGCCCGCTGCTGCGCATCGGCGACGCTCGCTTCGTGCCGGGCTTGCGGGCGCTGGTCGACGCCGTGCGGCGCGCGAGCGGCGGCGAGACGCGGCTGTATATTCAGCTCATCGATTTCCTGAGCGTGCGGCGGCGACCGGATCCGCGCAAGTTCTTCGAGCGCTACCTGGGTGTCACCGCCGCGCATCGCCGCGCGCTCGACATGGAAGGTGCCACGGAGGAGTCCGTGCGTGCACGGCTCGCCGGGCTCGACGAGAGCGAACTCGAGCAGGTGCTCGCGCCCCGCGAGCTCGAGGCGCTGCGACGCGGCGCGCGCGAGCGCATCACCGACACCGCGCAGCCGCACATCGCCGCGCTTCCGCAGGTGCTGCCGACCCTGTTCGCCGATGCCGCTGCGCGGGCGCGCGAAGCCGGGTTCGACGGCGTCGAGCTGCATTATGCACACGCCTACACCATGGCCTCTTTTCTGTCGGCGACCAATACGCGCACCGATGGTTACGGGGGCTCGCGCGCCGAGCGGGCCCGTCTACCGCTCGAGGTGCAGGATGCGGTCCGCCGCCGCGTGGGCGCGGACTTCGTGGTGGGCGCCCGCATGCTCGCGGACGAGTGCATCGACGGCGGCTCGGACGTCGCGGACGCGGAGTTCTTTGCAGTGCAACTCGCCGCGGCCGGGAGCGATTTCATCTCGCTCTCGAGGGGCGGCAAATTCGACGATGCGCTTCAGCCGCGCGTCGGTGCGGCAATCTATCCCTACACGGGGCGCAGCGGCTATGAATGCATGCCAAGTTATTACTCGGACGCGCAGGGTCCGTATGGCCGTAATCTCGCCGCCGTCTCTCAGATCAGGGCGCGGGTGCGAGCCGCCGGATATCAGACGCCGATCGTCGCCGCGGGCGGCATTCACAACTTCGAACAGGCCGAAGCAGTGCTCGCGGCGGGCACGGCCGACGTCGTCGGACTGGCCCGCCAGGCGCTCGCCGACCCTGATTGGTTCCTGAAAGTACGCAGCGGGGAAGGCGCGGCGGTGCGCCTGTGCAAGTACACCAACTATTGCGAGGCGCTGGATCAGCGCCACCGGGAGGTCACTTGCGAGCTCTGGGACCGCGAAGGCCTGGACACGGATCGAGCCGGCATCACCCTGTCGGCGGACGGAAAACGCCGCTTGACCGCCCCGGGTTGGCCGCCCCGGCCACCAGGCGCCCCCGGCCGTGGAGATTGTTGAAAATTACCGGTAATCGTTACACACTCGTGCGCGGTTTCTCGGAGTAAGAATGGAAAGCATGCAGGCCGAGCTCGCGCTGCTCGGGGCACATTTGAGCGGACGACAGGATGCGATCCTGCGGGCTTGGCAGGGCGCAATCAACCGGGATCCCACGCTCACCACGGGCGATGCGCTGCCACGCGTTCAGCTTCTCGATCACATCCCCGCCATTCTCGGGATTTTCGTGCGGGAGCTGCGCTCTGCGGCAGGTTCTGCCCCGTCGGACGATCCGGTTGCCTCGGCCGAGCAGGCGGGGGAAGGCCCCGCGACCGCTCATGGATTGCAGCGCTGGCGTCAGGGGTACGATCTGCGCGAAGTGACTCGGGAGCTCGGCAAGCTGAACGAGTGCGTCATTGCGGAGCTCGATTCCTACGCCGAGGCGCATTCCCAGGTGGCGCATGGCACGACCGCCGCGGCGCGCCGCATCTGGTCCGCGCTCGCGAGCACCGCCGTCGAGCAAAGCGTCGGCCAGTACTTCGCGCTCGAGCAGCACGAGGCGGCCGGTCATGTGCAGGACCTCGAGACCGCGCTCGATGAAGTGCAGCAACTCGAGGAGCAACGCGCTGAGCTGTGGCGTCAGGCGGCACACGATCTGCGCGGCAATCTGGGCGTAGTCGCGAATGCCACGGTGGCGCTGACCCATACGAGCCTGCAGGAGTCCTCGCGCGACGACTTCGTGCGGATTCTCATGCGCAACGTCACTTCGCTCCATCATCTGCTCGAGGACGTCACGAGTCTTGCACGTCTGCAGGCCGGCCACGAACAGCGGCGCATCGAGCCGCTCGATGTGAGCCCCATCATGCAGCAGCTATGCGAAGGCATTCGTCCGCTGGCGCAGCAACATCATCTGTCCCTGCGCTGCGACGGCCCGCCGGGATTTGCCACCGAGGGCGACGCGATCAAGATCCGGCGCATCGCTCAGAATCTCGTCCTGAACGCGGTCAAGTTCACGCGCAAGGGCGGTATCACCGTGAGTTGGGGTGATAGCGACGCGAACGACCCCAAGCGCTGGATGCTCGTGATCCAGGACACCGGCCCGGGTTTCCCGATCAGTGGGTCGGCGCCGCTGACGAGCGCCTTGGCGAGCAAGCCCCACCCCGGCGGCGCGCCGGGACGCGCGCCTCCCCCGTCGATGGCCGAGGCCAAGGGGGCGAGCGGTCCCGCCCATCACGAGCCCTCGGGCGAAGGAATCGGGCTGTCCATCGTCAAGCGTCTGACGGACATGCTCAACGCCACGGTCGAAGTGAAGTCTGAGCCGGGCGTCGGCACCACCTTCCAGATCCGCTTTCCGCGACAGTACTCCTGACTGCGGGCGCAGCGGTGGCGTCCCGATTCAGACAATAAGGCCTGAGATTTCGAGCTCACGCTTGATAGACTGACGGACGGGTGTCTGTACGGAGAAGTCATTGTCGAGCGAGACCAAGGCGTTGACTCACCTGGAAAGCCTGGAGGCAGAGAGCATCCATATCATCCGGGAGGTCGTGGCCGAGTGCGACAAGCCCGTCATGCTCTACTCCATCGGCAAGGACAGCGCGGTGATGGTGCATCTCGCGCGCAAGGCGTTCTATCCGAGTCCGCCGCCGTTTCCGCTGCTGCACGTCGATACGACCTGGAAGTTCAAGGCGATGTACGCGCTGCGCGACCAGATCGCGCGCGAAAGCGGCATGCAGCTCATCGTTCACCATAATCCGGACGCCATGGCCCGCGGCATCAACCCGTTCGATCACGGGACGCTGCACACCGATTTATGGAAGACCGAGGGTTTGAAGCAGGCGCTTACCCAATACGAGTTCGATGCCGCCTTCGGCGGCGCGCGGCGGGACGAGGAAAAATCCCGCGCCAAGGAACGGGTCTTTTCGTTTCGCTCGACCTCGCAGCGCTGGGACCCGAAGAACCAGCGCCCGGAGCTGTGGAACCTGTACAACGCCCGCAAAGCAAAGGGCGAGAGCATTCGCGTATTTCCACTATCCAATTGGACCGAGCTCGACATCTGGCAGTACATCCATCTCGAGGACATCCCGATCGTGCCCTTGTACTTCGCGGCTCCGCGCCCGACTGTCGAGCGCAACGGTCTCTTGTTGATGGTGGATGACGAGCGATTTCGCTTAAATCCGGGCGAGCGGCCGGTGATGCGCTCGATCCGCTTTCGCACGCTGGGGTGTTATCCGTTGACGGGTGCGGTGGAAAGCACTGCGGTTACGCTGCCGCAGATCATTCAGGAAATGCTGCTCACCACGACGTCCGAGCGGCAGGGTCGCGCGATCGACCACGATCAGGCCGCATCGATGGAGAAGAAGAAGCAGGAAGGGTACTTCTAAAATGGATCCAACCTCCGAGTCCTCCTACCGGGCGCCGCAACTCGCCGCCGACGACATCGATGCCTATCTCGCCGAGCATCAGCGCAAGTCGTTGCTGCGGTTCATCACATGCGGCTCCGTGGACGACGGCAAGTCGACGCTGATCGGGCGGCTCCTGTACGACAGCAAGATGCTCTTCGAGGATCAGCTCGCTGCGCTCCAGGCGGACAGCAAGCGCATCGGCACCCAGGGCCAGCGAATCGACTTCGCGCTGCTCGTCGACGGCCTCGCCGCCGAGCGGGAGCAGGGGATCACCATCGATGTGGCGTATCGATTCTTTGCCACCGACCGGCGCAAATTCATCGTGGCAGACACCCCGGGTCACGAGCAATACACGCGCAACATGGTCACCGGCGCATCGACGGCGGATCTCGCCGTCATTCTCATCGATGCGCGCAAAGGCGTACTCACGCAGACGCGACGCCACAGCTATCTCGCGAACCTCATCGGCATTCCGAATGTCGTGCTCGCGGTCAACAAGATGGATCTGATTGGCTACGACCGCGAGGCCTACGAGGCGATCCTCGCCGATTACCGCTCGTTCGCGGACCGTATCGGGATCAAGCGATTTCTACCGATCCCGATTTCAGGTCTGGAGGGCGACAATATCGTCGAGAAGTCCGTGCGCACGCCGTGGTACGCGGGGCCGACGCTCCTCGAGCATCTCGAAACGGTCGAGGTGGACGCCGCCATCGCCCAGCGGCGCGCGTTCCGCATGCCGGTGCAATGGGTGAATCGCCCGAACCAGGACTTTCGCGGTTTCATGGGCATGATTTGCAGCGGCCAGGTGCGGCCGGGCGATGCGGTGCGCGTGCTGCCCTCGGGCAGAACCTCGCGCGTCGCGCGCATCGTCACCTTCGATGGCGACGTACCGCGTGCCATGGCGGGCGAATCCGTCACGCTGACGCTTACGGACGAGGTGGATTGCAGCCGGGGCGATGTGATCTCGACCGCGGATCATCCGCCGGAGGCGGCCGACCAGTTCGAGGCCACCGTGGTGTGGATGGCCGAAGAGGAATTGCTTCCCGGACGCCCGTACTGGTTGAAGCTCGGCACGCAGACGGTGTCGGCGACCGTGCAACAACCGAAATACCAGGTGAACGTCAATACGCTCGAGCATCTGGCCGCCAAGACGCTCGCCCTGAATGCCATCGGCATCGCCAACATCTCGACCGACAAGCCGCTGATATTCGAGCCCTACGATCAGAATCACGTGCTCGGCGGCTTTATCTTGATCGACAAGCTGAACAACGCCACCGTGGGCGCGGGCATGCTGCACTTCGCGCTGCGCCGCGCGAGCAATGTTCACTGGCAGGCGATCGACATCGATCGGGTCGCGCAGGCGAAGCAGAAGCACCAGAAACCGCGGCTGCTGTGGTTCACGGGATTGAGCGGTGCGGGCAAGTCCACCATCGCGAACCTGGTGCAGAAGAAGCTCTACGCACTCGGCAAGCACAGCTTCCTTCTCGACGGCGACAACATCCGCCACGGTCTGAACCGCGATCTCGGCTTCACCGACGCGGACCGCGTCGAGAACATCCGGCGCGTGGGAGAAGTCGCGAGGCTGATGCTCGACTCCGGACTGATCGTGCTGACGGCATTCATCTCGCCGTTCCGCTCGGAGCGGCAGATGGTGCGCGACATGGCGCCGCCGGGCGAGTTCATCGAGATCTACGTGGAGACGCCTCTCTCCGTCGCCGAGCAGCGCGACGTGAAGGGTCTGTACAAGAAGGCGCGCGCCGGTCAGCTCAAGAATTTCACCGGCATCGATTCGGTCTACGACGAGCCGGTGGATCCCGAGATCCGGGTGAACACTGTACAGATGACGGCCGAGCAGGCCGCGGAGCGGATCGTCGCGTATTTGCTGGAGACGTCCGGTTGAGCACGCCTGCTGCGAGCGAGGAGTTCCCGAACGACGACGCCTCGCTGGCGCGGCAGGTGGCGCAAGTCGCCGGCGATTTGTTGCTCACGCTGCAACGGAGCGATCTGTTCGACGGCAAGGCGCTCGGACGTGCGGGCGATCGCGTCGCCAATGCATTCATCATGGAGGCGCTCGCGGTGGCGCGGCCGGACGATGCGATCCTGTCCGAAGAAGAGGCCGCGAACAGCGCGCGGCTTACCAAGAGTCGCGTCTGGATCGTCGATCCGCTCGACGGCACGCGGGAGTTCGGCGAGCGGCGCACCGATTGGGCGGTGCACATCGCCCTCGCGATCGATGGGATCGCGACGGTGGGCGCCGTGGCATTGCCGGGATTTCCGATGATCCTCGCAACCGATCCGATGCCGCAGGTGCTGGTCGCGCAGGGACCGTTGAAAATGCTCGTCAGCCGCACCCGGCCCGCGCCGCAAGCGGTCGCCGTGGCCTCCAAGCTCGGGGCGGAACTCGTGCCGATGGGTTCGGCGGGCGCCAAGGCCATGGCGGTGGTACGCGGCGAGGCGCACATTTACTTGCACGCGGGTGGTCAGTACGAGTGGGACAGTTGTGCGCCGGTGGCGGTGGCGCGTGCGGCGGGTCTGTGGGTGTCGCGCATCGACGGCTCGGTGCCCCGCTACAACCAAGAGAACCCGTACATGCCGGATCTTCTGATCTGTCGCCCGGAGCTTGCGGAACGCGTACTTGCGCTCTGCGCCGCGGAGAAAGAGGCGCAATAGGTTCTCTGCCTTGGTTTGGGGGTAAGCATGAATTCGATGAGGATCTTTGCCCCGTTCAACTTTGTGCCGCTACGCTTCTGGCTCTACGTGGGCGCAGCATTGTCACTGTGGTTCATGGTGGTTCGAGCGGCGGTCGAGCTGGTTCTGTAGACTATTGAAAGGATCAATCATGCCCACAGCAATAGTCCTATTGAGCGTCGAGGCGCAGAAGACAAAAGGGATCGCCGAGACCGTCGCGACAATCTCGGGCGTTTCAGAGGTTTACTCGGTTGCAGGCACTTACGATCTCGTTGCGATCATCAGGGTGCAGACTGATGCGGAGTTGGCCGAGCTAGTCACCGAAAGAATCCGCGGCGTGCCTGGTATTGTGAGCTCTCAAACGCTGATCGCATTTCGGGCGTACTCCCGATTCGATCTAGAATCGATGTTTGATATTGATTAAGTAAAGCCCCACCCGCCGAGCTCGACCTGTTCGAGCGCCAGCGCGATACACGCAGTGATTGATGGTTCGAACCCGCCGAGTCTCGTTGGACTGGTCGAAATCTTGTCAAAAGATCCTGGGTGTGCTAAGCAGTTGGCGTGTTTTTTTTGAAGAGCGCACCCCATGGGTAGCATCCGCACCTATGACCTGGACGAGGCAAGGCGAGCGGTCGCTGAGGTCTATTGCCCGCACGAATTGGTGCTGAAGCGAACTGAGAGAACGCTGGACGCCGCCTTGGAGTTGTCCGGTCCGCCTCAGCAACCGATCGTGAAACTGCGGTATGGCGCCGCCGTATCGGTAGATGCCGGTCGATTTGACCGTCTGTTTTTGATCATGACGTGCACGCGGGGCCGGGGAGTCGTGTCGCAAGAAGGCCGAAGTCGCGACTGGCATGTGGGCACTACGCTGCCAGTCTCTGCGGGACTTGGCACGAAGTTCGAATTCGAGCGCGAGTTCGCTCAAACGACGGTGCGCCTTGACGTCGATCTTCTTGAGCGTCTGTGCAGCCAGTGGTTAGGTTACCCCATACCGCGCAGCGTCCGATTCGAGCTGCGACCATTCTCGTCCGAATTCCAACGAACCTGGAGTCAGGTGCTTGCGCTCATGGACTCAAGCGGGGAATGGAATCTGCCCCAGGCGGCTGCTGCTTCCTTTGAGGAATTCGTGCTGACGCTGTTGCTGCACGGTCATTCGCATAACTTTAGCGATGCGCTGCGACAGCCCGGAGCACCTGCCGGCAGCGATGTCATCAAGCGCGCTGAACGCTATATTGAAGAGCACGCGAGCGAGCCTGTCACGATGTCCGATGTCGCGGCGCACGTGGGTGTCGGCATACGCAGTCTCCAAGCGGGATTTCAGAACCACCGTCACATGACACCGACCGCGTTTCTGCGCACCGTGCGGCTGCGACATGTTCGCCATGAGCTGGTCCACGCCACGGCGGCGACCTCGGTGACGGACGTTGCACTTCGCTGGGGGTTCCTGCATCTCGGCCGTTTCAGTCAAATCTACAAAGCGGCTTATAACGAGAATCCTGCCCTGACACTGCGGCGCGCTCTCAGCGGACGCAGGTAGCGATTGGGACCGAAGCCACACCAAGGCGACTTGTCTTCGCAAAACGGATAGTGGCGCGCCATCCGGATAGCTTGCTCCCTGACGCTTTCATACTGTCATTGCGGCCGTCTGCAATCGTGTTGATGCACGCTAGCGGTGGTCTTTTAAGAACAAGGAGAAGGGGATGGGGCAATCGGAAAAAAAGCGCGCCCGTGATTTTCAGGGCGCCGTCGTTCGCACAAAGGGCGGTCCATTCGCAATTGAGGACCTGACGCTCGCGCCCCCCGGGCCGGAGGAGGTGCTCATCAGGGTGACAGCTGCCGGTGTCTGCCATACGGACCATATCATTCGGGAGCAGTATTTTCCGACGCCGCTGCCTTGCGTGCTGGGCCATGAGGGCGCAGGTATCGTCGAGGAGGTCGGCGCGGCGGTACGGACGCTCAAGCCGGGCGATCGAGTCGCCGTCACCTATTTGTCCTGCGGCACGTGCACCCAATGTGAAACCGGTGAGTCGTCCTACTGCCAGCATTTCTTTGCACTGAACTTTGGTGGAAGCCGGCTGGATGGCAGCACCGCCATTACCGACCGAGCGGGCGAGCGCGTGCATGACCACTTCTTCGGGCAGTCGACTTTCGGGACGCTCGCCATCGCCCATCAACGAAATTGCGTCAAGGTCAGGGACGACGTGCCCTTGGACCTCGTAGGGCCGCTCGGCTGCGGCGTGCAGACGGGAGCGGGTGCGATCTTGAACTCGTTTCGGGTGCGTTCGGGGACCTCCGTCGCCGTTTTCGGAGCGGGTGCTGTCGGCTTAAGTGCTGTGATGGCCGCGCGTGTCGCGGGGGCAACGACCATTATTGCAGTCGATGTGGTCGAGTCCCGGCTGAAACTGGCGCTCACGCTCGGCGCCACTCACACAATCAACGCGAAGGACGTGAATCCCGTGCAGGCAATACAGGAAATCACAAAGGGCGGGGCTCGATACAGCTTGGAAACGTCCGGTCTGCCCGCCGTTCTGCGTCAGGCACTCGATGCCATTGGTGTGCGCGGCGAATGCGGCATTATCGGCGCCGCGCCTCTCGGCACAGAAGCCTCGTTCGACATTATCTCGCATCTGGTGATGGGCAAGACGATGCGCGGCATCTGCGAAGGAGACTCACACCCCCAAATCTTTATTCCCCAGCTCCTCGAGCTCTATCTGCAGGGGCGTTTCCCTTTCGACAAGCTCGTGACGTATTACCCGTTCGTGAAGATCAATGAGGCCATCGATGACAGCCTGAGCGGGACGACGATTAAGGCGATCCTACAAATGCCGCAGTGAGCGTGGCCTGTGCCCGGGAGACCCCCACGCCAATTCCGCCGTTAGCTCGATCGATCGAGGTGTCTGTCATGAATTCGTATTCGTCAGGATTCTCTTGGAAGCAACTGGCCATGCATTGCCTGGTCGCAGGAACGTTGGGTAGCCTCGCTAATCTACTTACTCGTCCTGCATACGGCGCTGCAGATGCCGCCCCAGAAACCGATGCGCTCGCCGAAATCGTGGTGACGGCCGAGAAGCGCGACTCCACCGTCGAGAAGGTCCCGATCAGCATAACCGCCGTCAGCGGCGCGGAGCTGCTCGCCTCCGGCGTGGCCGACTTGGAGAGCGTCGCCCAAGAAGTACCCGGTATTTCGATGAAGACAGGCGGCCCGAGTCAGACGGAGTTCGAGATGCGCGGGCTCAACTCCGGCGGTGGCAATTCACCGACGGTGGGATTCTACGTCGACGAGATTCCCGTCACATCGTTCGCGTTCGCTACCGCCGGAAAAGTCGTGATAGACCCGGATCTCTACGATCTGTCACGAGTTGAGATCTTGCGCGGTCCACAAGGAACGTTGTACGGCTCCGGATCCATGGGCGGCACGATTCGCCTCATCACCAACCAGCCTGAATTCAACGAATATAAGTTCAGCGCAAATGTCACCGGATCAGGCACTCAGGGGGGCGGTGCGAACGGCGGGATCAATGCCATGTTCAATTTGCCGCTGATCAACGACTTGCTTGCTCTGCGTGTGGTCGTGACTGAGAAATATACGAGCGGCTGGATCGATCGGGTGGTGCTGAACCCGTTCCCGCTTCCGAATAACGACGGCTGCGCGCCGACCGGTATGTATGGGTGCAACCGCGGTAATGTGCTGGCTGCACCCGTGCAACAGACCATCACAGATACGAACTGGGATCATCTGCAGGGCGTCCGGGCCAGTCTGCTTGCGAGGCCCACGGACCGATTCTCGGCCGAGCTCATGATGATGGGTCAAAAGACCGATTTGGGGGGGCAGACGCTCATCGATGTGCCGCCGGGCACCGAGGCACACTATCAGCCTTTCAATACGCCAGAACCCATCGAGGATCAGTTCTGGCTGGCCGCGCTGACGCTGAAATACCAGTTCACGGGCGCCGATCTCGTCTCCGCCAGTTCCTATTGGCATCGATCGCTGTCGCAGGTTCAGGACGGCTCCGAGGTGATGCAGGAAGTCCTGGAGCTGCCGGGCTACGGTCCTGCGGAGGGCGGCCTCGGCAACGATCCATGGTCCGAGAGGGACACGGCATCACAGTGGAGCCAGGAAATTCGGCTTGCCTCGTCGGGCAGCGCGCCCTTCCAATGGCTGGGCGGCGCATTCTACGACAAGCTCGAGAGCAAAACGGATCAATCCTCCTACGACGACGCCGCAGGTCCGCTCTTTGGCGTGACTACGCTCTATCACGAAATCGTGCCTCAGACGTTCCAACAGACTGCCTTGTTCGGGGAGCTCTCATACAAGATCACGGATCAATTGAAGGCGACGGCGGGCGTGCGATGGTTTGATTTCGAGAACAGCTTTTCCGCCACTGAACTCGGGTTCTTCGGCCCTAACGGCGACTTGACTCCCGGTGGATCCACGTCGGAAGCACACGATCATGGTTTCAATCCAAAATTCAACCTGGCGTACTACCCCACGGACGATGTGACGCTGTATGCAACGGCCGCGAAGGGATTCAGGCCCGGCGGCGGCAACCAGACTGTACCCACTTCGCCGACCACTCAGGAGGGTGCGGCCTGTGCAGCAAGCCTCGCCGCTCTCGGCAAGACGGCGACGCCGACGACGTATGCACCGGACACGGTCTGGAGCTACGAGCTCGGCGAGAAGATGCGGCTCCTCGATGGTCGAGTATCGATCAACGGCGCCATCTACTATGAGAACTGGGCCGACATTCAACGCGAGATCACGTTGACTTGCGGTTACATCTATACGGACAACGCGGGCGCCGCGGCAGTCAAAGGCGCCGAACTGGAGGTGTCCGGAAAGCTGAGCAGTGATTGGACCGCGAAGGTGAATGCCGGCTATACGGACGCCTACTACACCAAAGACTCCGTCGAGGCCGGCGTCACGGAAGGCGATCGACTGCCGGACGTGTCCAAGTTCACAAGCAGCCAGAGTCTCCTGTTTCGCCATGAGCTATCCGACCAGTACGCGCTCATCGGCCGTCTGCAGAACGATTACATAAGCTCGCGAATTGACGTGACTTACTACGTCGACACCTTGCCCGCCTACGACATTCTCTCGGGACGATTCGGCGTCGAGACGGCGACTTGGTCAGGTGTCTTCTTCATCAATAACGCAACGAATCGGCTCGCTTACTTGACGGCGATCAACTCCATCGTGCTCAACATTCCCACATACACGCGCGATGTGACGAATCAGCCGCGAACTTTCGGCGTTGATTTGAACGTGCGTTTCTAAAGCACCAGAGGCGACATAGAATGGATCTCAAACTCGAGAAGGATTACGGGGCGTTCATCGGCGGTCAGTCTCTTGCAGTCACAGGCGAGACGTTCCCGGCGATCAATCCGGCAACTGGCGAACATTTGGCCGAGATCGCTCGCTGCGGAAAGGAGCACATCGACCAGGCGGTGAAAGCCGCGCGGGACGCCTTTGTGAAGTGGGCGGGCACCAGTTACGAAACGCGGTCTCAACTGCTGTTTCAGCTGGCGAACAGTCTTGAGGGCGATGCTGAACGGCTGGCGCACATCGACTCGCGGGACATTGGGCGCACCATATTCGAGACGCGCATCGATCATCGGATCGCGTTGGGGCAGTATCGGTATTTTGCCGCAGCGATTATCGCCTTCGAGGATTTCGGAAGGCCGATACCCAACGGGTATTTCATCGCGCGGCGCCAGCCGATCGGCGTCTGCGGACAAATCATCCCCTGGAATGTGCCCGCGATCATGGCCGCTTTCAAGCTCGCGCCGGCATTGGCAGCAGGCAATACCGTCGTGCTCAAGCCGGATGAGAACGCGTCGCTTTCGACGATGGAGCTCTGCAAGCACATCGCCAAGATATTTCCGCCGGGTGTGGTCAACGTTGTCCCCGGCTTTGGCGAGGAGGCGGGAGCGGCCCTGACGGCACATCCGGGAGTGTCCAAGTTGGCCTTTACGGGCAGTGGCGAGGTTGGTCGAATCGTCAGCGCCGCCGGCGCGCGACGCCTGGTGCCGGTTTCGCTCGAGCTCGGGGGTAAGAGTCCCAACATCGTCTTTCCTGACGTTGACGACATCGACGCCGTCGTCGATAACGCCGCGTTTGCCGGAACCTACTGCAACGGCCAATCCTGTCTCGCTGGCACCCGACTTTTTGTGCATGAAGACCTATACGCTTCGTTCTTGGACAAGCTTGCGAGCGGACTCGCACGTATCAAGGTGGGCTCGCCCGCCGAGGAAGATACCAAGATCAGCTGCCTGGTATCGAAGGTGCAGGGCGAGAAGGTGCTCGATTATATCAGCGTTGGAAAGAAGGAAGGTGCGAAGCTCGTCGTCGGTGGTGAGCGTGCGACTGTCAGCGGTAACGAGCATGGCTATTTTATTAAGCCCACGGTCTTCGAGGCTCGGAACACCATGCGGATTGCTCAGGAGGAGATATTCGGTCCCGTGATTTCGATTATTCGATGGAGCGACTTTGAGACGATGATCGCGCAAGCCAATGACGTTCGATACGGTTTGGCATCGGGCATCTTCACATCGAACCTTAAGAACGCCATGAAGACTGCGGAGCGCCTAGAGGCGGGTTCGGTCTGGGTTAATCAATATTTCAACCTGGTCGATGGCACGCCATTCGGGGGCTTTAAGGAAAGCGGTATCGGACGCGAGTATTGCCGCGAGACCTTGAACATGTATTCGCACTTGAAGTCGATCACTTTAGTGAACGATGCGCCACCGCCGTGGTTCCTCTCGGGAAATTGACGTGAAGACGGTTGCAAGCGCGCATGTTGACACCTTTGTGCGCGACCGCCTTCCGCCTCTCGAAGAATGGCCGGAAATGCGGTTTGACCTGCCGGAGCTGCAATATCCGGCACGGGTCAACGTCGGGTGCGTTCTGGCCGATGGTCCCCTAGCGGAGGGTCAGGCTGGCCGTGTGGCTGTTATCGGTGGTGAAACCATCTGGACCTATGGTGAACTGAATCAGCAAGTCGATCGGATCGCTCATGTATTGTGCGAGGACCTCGGACTTGTGCCGGGAAATCGGGTGTTACTGAGAGGGGTTAATACCCCAATGATGCTCGCTGCATGGCTCGCCGTGCTGAAGGCCGGAGGGATCGCAGTCGCGACAATGCCCCTGTTGCGCGGTGGGGAGCTTGCGAAGATCCTCGAGAAGGCTCAAATCGATCACGCTCTCTGCGATTACCGTGCAATGGATGAGCTCGAGCGCGCGCGCGAGATGACAGGTCGTCCGCGCCAAATTGTTGCCTATGGCAATGGCGATCTTGAGCAACGAATGATGGCGCATTCTCGAGCTTTCGACGGGTGCGACACGGCCTGCGAAGACGCCGCATTGCTGGCCTTCACGTCCGGAACGACCGGCGAGCCCAAGGCCACCATACACTTTCACCGCGACATTCTCGTCATGGCCGACATCGTCGGCGGCCGATTGTTGCGAATGAACCGCGACGATGTGGTCTGCGGCAGCCCGCCTCTCGGCTTCACCTTCGGTGTTGGGGCGCTTCTGGTGTTTCCACTGCGCGCGCGCGCGGCTACGCTTCTGGTTGAGAGGCCGACACCGGAGGACCTGCTCGACGCCATTCGACGTCATCGGGTCACGATCCTCTTCTCGGCCCCGACCGCGTATCACAAGCTGTTATCCCGCGTTTCTCGATCGGACATTGGCAGTCTGCGAATGTGCGTCTCCGCGGGCGAAGCACTACCGAAGGCAATCTCAGATGCATGGCACGCAGCGACCGGGATGCGCATTGTTGACGGTATTGGCGCCACCGAGATGATTCATATCTTTATTTCCGCGGCGGGAGAGTCGATACGCCCGGGGTCCACGGGCAAAGCGTTACCGGGTTACGAAGCTTGCGTGCTGGACCCAAGCGGCGGGGCCCTTAAGCCGGGCGAGGTCGGCCGCCTGGCGGTGAAAGGCCCGACCGGTTGCCGCTATCTCGCCGATCCGCGTCAGAGAGAATACGTCCAGCGGGGCTGGAATGTTACGGGCGACCTCTATCGAGTCGACGAGGACGGCTACTATTGGTTCGAGGGCCGATCCGACGACATGATCATATCGGCGGGCTACAACATAGCCGGAGTCGAGGTGGAGTGCGCGTTAATGGAGCATCCAAGCGTGAGCGAATGTGCTGTGGTCGGTGCGCCGGACCCCGACCGGGGAACTGTCGTCAAAGCCTATGTTGTGCTTGCAGCGGGAGTTCCTGCAGAACCCAGACTCGTGGAAGAACTTCAAGGGTTCGTCAAAAGTCGCATCGCCGCCTTTAAGTATCCTCGCGCGATCGAGTTCTTGAGCGAGCTGCCAAAGACCCAGACGGGCAAGATACAGCGCTCAATATTGCGGCGCCGCGCCGCAGAACTGATCTAAGCTGGCGCCGTCTCTACTGCACCAGTGCCCTTCCGACGAATACAATGGCCGCATGTTGTCCATTGATTCAAAACCGAGCGTGTTGACTGTCCATCCTTCGACCCCGAACGCCGCCGTACGCAGCCTCGGGGTGTGGGTCCGAGCGGAACAATCCGACATGCTTGTGTTTCACTACTCGCTGGCCGCAGACATGTCCCGTGTGCGAGTTCCGCCATCGGGCGTGGGTGATCCGGCGGATGCTCTATGGAAGCACACCTGCTTCGAGGCTTTCGTCGCAGCGGCGGATGCGCCCGGCTACCACGAATTTAATTTCTCCCCGTCGCGCGACTGGGCGATCTACCGGTTCAGTGCCTACCGGGAGGGAATGTCGCGCGCCGAGAGGGGCGGAGCGCCGGAGATCTCCGTACGCCGGTGCGACGGCGGACTCGAACTTGAGTCGATGGTGCGCTTGGGGCATCTGGCTGAGTTGCGTGATGCTCGTCATCTGCGGATCGCAATCGCCGCGGTCATCGAAGACGATGCCGGCGGCCTTTCATACTGGGGGCTGCGGCACGCGCCCGGCAAACCCGATTTCCACCACCCGAACGGATTCGCACTGGAGGTTGCTCGCTCATGAGGTTTGGAATCGACCGACTGCTCGAGGAGCCCGAGCTGCGAAAGCCGCTGGCCGGCCTGCGCGTGGCGCTGTTGGCGCACCCCGCTTCCGTAACGCGCAATCTGGTTCATTCCCTCGATGCGCTGGCGGCGGTCGGTGATGTTCGCCTGACCGCGGCGTTTGGGCCTCAGCATGGGCTGCGGGGGGACAAGCAGGACAACATGATCGAGTCGCAAGACTACACCGACCCCGTGCATGGAATCCCGGTGTTCAGTCTGTATGGTGAAGTACGCCGGCCCACGCCAGAAATGATGGATACCTTCGACGTTCTACTGGTTGATTTGCAGGACGTCGGGTGCCGCATCTACACATTCGTCACGACGTTGCGTTATGTGCTCGAGGCGGCTGCGATGAAGCGCAAGGCCGTGTGGGTTCTGGATCGGCCGAACCCTGTGGGCCGTCCGGTGGAAGGGCTGATGCTCCGGCCCGGCTGCGAAAGTTTCGTTGGCGCCGGTGCGATGCCGATGCGGCACGGCCTGACCCTCGGAGAGCTGGCACGCTGGTTCGTAAGGACTCTCCATCTCGATGTCGACTGCCGGGTCGTGACGATGGAGGGTTGGGAGCCGAACGCCGCACCCGGATATGGGTGGCCGCTCGGCGGGCGCACGTGGGTCAACCCAAGCCCCAACGCTCCCAATCTTTGGATGGCGCGCTGCTATGCGGGCTCGGTCATGCTCGAGGCCACGACGCTGTCGGAAGGCCGCGGCACGACAAGGCCGCTCGAGATGCTCGGTGCGCCGGATCTGGACGTGCGTGCGTTGCTCGCGGAGATGCGTGCGCTGGCTGCGCCCTGGATGAGCGGCTGTCGGTTGCGGCCCTGCTGGTTCGAGCCCACGTTTCATAAGCACTCGGGGAAGCTCTGCGCGGGCGTCCAAGTACACGTGGAAGACGCCGCATACTATGAGCACGAGGGATTCAGGCCCTGGCGACTGTTCGCGCTCGCATTCAAAGCCTTGCGGCGGCTGCGACCGGACTACCCAATCTGGCGCGACTTTGCCTACGAGTACGAGAAAGACCGGCCCGCCATCGACGTGATCAACGGGAGCGATCTGCTGCGCCATTGGATAGACGATCCTGAGGCGACCCCGGCGGATCTCGAGTCGCTGACGATTCAAGACGAGCTCAGCTGGCACGGCGAGCGCGAGGCTTTACTGCTCTACTAATCGCGGTCCCCCGCGAGTGTCAGCTACGGGGCGGGCATTCTGCGCGACCTCATTGCACTTAATACCAATTTACCCGGTTCCAATCCCGCGTGACGATTCGCAATGAGTCAGCCCAGCGTCCGGCGGGTTGATGGGTACCAGGCTTCTCCGAGAACGAAACGTCGAAAGCTGGGCACTGGGAGAGCTAGTCTGTGAGTGCGCTGGTGGTTTCATTCATCGTTTTTGCCTGTGTACTGGGCGGCGCGGCCCTGGGCATGTTCACGCGCAGCCTCCTGCCTGACCATCATGTAAACGAAGACTCGAAATACATCTTCAAACTGGGCATTGGTCTGATCGCAACGCTCGCCGCCCTGGTGCTCGGACTGCTGATCGCCTCCGCCAAGAGTTCGTACGACGCCAAGCAGGACGAGGTCAAGCAGGGCGCCGCCAAAATCATCCTTCTCGATCGCACACTCCGGCACTACGGCCCTGAGGCCGATCCGGCACGCGCCATTCTGCGCCGCCTGTTAGCAAGCAAGACTGCTCTGACGTGGATGAAGAGCGATATGGATGTGGGCGTCCGCCCCGGAGATGTCTCTCCTGGGATCGAGGAGGTGCAGGAAAAGCTGCGAGTACTCGTGCCGGCCAGCGAAGGCCAAAGATGGCTGCAGACACGAGGGCTGCAGCTCAGCAGCGAGCTCGCGCAGATGCGATGGCTTTCAATCGATCAACATAGTGGCTCAATTCCGACGCCCTTCCTGGTGGCGCTGGTGTTTTGGCTTGCCGTCATCTTTTGCAGCTTCGGCCTGTTTGCTCCTCGTCACCTAACCGTTTATGCGGTGATCTTTGCCTGTGCGTTGTCCGTGTCCAGCGCGATTTTCCTGATCTTGGAGCTCGACAGACCCTTCGAGGGCTTGCTTGCGATCTCCGATGTGTCGCTGCGCGATGCGATCGCCGAGTTGAACCGGTAGGCTATCGGACGGGCGCGGGGGCTGGTGAGGCGGGTGGCCCGCCTAAGCGCTCGAGCCTCGCGATGTCAACTGATCCCAGCAGTCCGCCGCGGCATAAGGAATGCCAGAACTGCAGCGACTATTAATAGTGCCGGGACATCTCCTAGGAGATGTCCATGGTGTTCGGGATATACGATTGATTGCAAGGCCATAATTCCGCTGTGTACGAGGCTCGACCAGACGGTAAACCAGATCAGGCTCCGATGGGCGAGTGGGTCTCGCGATGCGATGAGGAGAAATACACCCAGTGTGGCGTAGATTCCAAGAATCATTTGCAGATACAGAGACTGTCCGGTCTGATGCCACGCCCAGCCCGCCGGCCATACGATCGTCAGCGGATACACCGCTACGAGAAATATGAGACCGAACACGATTAACGCAACACGCAAGTACTTCGCGCGATCAGCGGTATTCATGAGACTCCCTTTATGTAGTTAGCGCTCAGGATTGGCCGGAATTGCTCGCGACTGCCTTAGCAGCCAGCAGCGGGCTTTGCGAAATTTGATGGGTAGGCTACTCCTTTTGCAGCTTGGCGATAAGGCTCAGTTCGAGCCGGAGCCGTCCGTGATCACAGTCCCGTTATCCCCGACATGGTAGTGGCATTGTTCACGAGGGCAATGGAACCTTATCGAAGGTGAGATAGCTCAGTTCCTGACGCTTGATCCGCCATTTGCCATCGGAGCATTTCACGTAGTGCTCACGATAGTGGCCGTAGCCGGTATGGCCGAGATCGCCCCTCGCGGTTATGCGCTCCGGACCCCAGATCACTCGGTCGCTCATCGCCCAGATCACGTTGGCACTTTGTCCGTCCGCGGCGAAGGTGATTTCCGGATTGTGAACTTGATGCGCAGTCGTCGCAGTTTCAACGGAGGAGCGGATCATCCGAATCGCTTTATCGCGGCCTTCAATCTTGTAGCCCCCCGCAGGGCCGGTATCCAAGACCAGATCTTCAGTAAAAACATCCGCGTAGCCCACCCAATCCTTTGTATCGAGGCAGCGGCAATAGCGGGCTTTGGTCTCGCAGATCGCGACCCAATCGGCGAAGTTGCTCATCGTTTTTTTTCCTTGGGCGAGTGGTAACACTCTGTGTAAAGAGGACAGCTGCGACAGAAATTCGGGGATGCACCAGCCAGATGGCACGCCGAAAATGGAACCCGTAAGCTATCGTCTCGATTCGACGAAACTTTTGTACTTTCTCATTTCGACGCATCCACGAAAAGAGCCGTGAGTGCTTCTCCTGATTACCGATGAAGGGTGGCCGCCTGTTACGGATAAATAGCGCGCCAAGAGCATTGGGACGGGAGACTCGCGCAACACTTCCGCGGCTTCGCCGCCCATGGCGATGAGCGCGCTCGGACCGAGGCGCTTCATCGTCCAGCGGAGATATCTGGGTTTTATTGCTTGTTGGCCCGCCAAACCCGTAAGCTACGCCGTCCTTATTCCGGCGACGTTGGTCCATCATCGAAGCCGGGTGATTTGGCAACGCGATAACCGGGGTGTAGCTCAGCCTGGTAGAGCGCTACGTTTGGGACGTAGATGTCGCAGGTTCAAATCCTGTCACCCCGACCAATTATTCAAGGGTTAGGAAGCCTTACGGCGATCGCGAGCGAAATGGCCTCGACCCGGCTTGTTTTCGGAGTATATGTTAAAACCTCGCAATATTCATCAATAATATAATTAAAATCAACTAGTTGGGAGAGATGCGAATCGCAGATTTCGCTGGCGCGGAGACCTCGGTGGACACTCAGCCACGGAGCATGCAGTCCAGTTGGCGACCGAGCTGACTTAGCGCGGGACTTGGCATGTAGAGCCTGGTGCTCCACTTCTCGCGGTGGCTCCTCACTCCCGGGACCACGGCGGAGTCTTCCAGGCTGCCAGCGCTTCCAGGAAGACGCTCAACCTAAAGGGCAAGAATTTTCGATTTGAGTAGACGATAAAAACCGGGATTTGCGGGGAGGTCCACTTCGGTATCAGCCTTATAAGTGAACCACTCGCAAGGCCTTCGTCGCAGTAGGTTGACGGCAGTAGTCCGACACCAAGACCCCGATGCACGAAGGTGCTGACTGAATTGAAGTCACGACTCGATATCTGCCCGGAGACGTGGATGCGCACCTTTTTTCTACCGTTGACCAGGTCCCAGTCAGTCTCGTTGTTCCTGGCGTTGAGCATCACACAATCGTGCAGCTTGAGGTCCTCAGGCTCGAGAGGAAGCTTTCTGCCTTTCAAGTATTCGGCCGACGCAACGATATAGCGAACGCTCTTTCCGATACGGGTGGCGACGACGGTCGAGTCCTCCAGCTCGCCGAAGCGGATCGCCACGTCGAGGTTTTCCGCGACCAGATCGAGGAACAGATTTGTGATAAAGAGGTCGACCCGGATCTGCGGCTGAGCTTTGAGAAACGCCGAAAGGAAGCTCAAGAAAGGCTCCTGACCCAGAATGACCGGAACGGACAGCCTCAACATACCTTCGGGCGTATTCTGTCCCAGAGTCAGAGATCGCTCAGCCTCTTCCAGGAGGATCAACGGCTCCCTGCACTGATTGAAGTACTCACGCCCCTGCGCAGTCAGGCTCACGCGTCGCGTCGTACGTCTCAGCAGCGAAACGCCTAGCTTCGACTCAAGCACCGATAGCCGCCGGCTCACCGTCGAGATCGGCATGCCCAAGGAGCGGGCTGCCCGACTGATGCTCTCGAACTGCGCCACTTTCACGAATACCTGAACGTCATCGAGTTGCGCCATGAAGCTATTTTGCCATTTTTGGAAATTAGATTCTGCAGTTTCCCATCTAATAAATCGCGGTATCTAGCCCGAGAATAGTTCGCGAGAGGAAAGCGATTGGAACTCAGGACTTACAGGCACAAGCCAAGGCGGAAGACTCATATGACTACGAAACAAAAGACCATCATTGTGACAGGAGCCTCTCAGGGAATCGGGGCCGCGACTGCCAACCTATTTCTCAATCGCGGCTACAACGTAGTGGGTAACTCGCGGAAAATCACGGGCAAGAACGAGCTGCAACGCTCTGACAAGCTGGCCCTGGTGGACGGCGACATCGGTCTGGCCTCGACGGCCGAGATGATCCTCGGGACCGCGCTACAGCGGTTCGGCTCGGTGGATGCCCTGGTGAACAACGCGGGGATCTTCTTTGCAAAGCCGTTCACCGAATATACGCCCGAGGACTTCCGGGCGTTGTCGTCCACCAATTTGGAAGGGTTTATTCATATGACGCAATTGGCCGTGAAGCAGATGCTCTCGCAAAAGAGCGGCGGCAGTGTGGTGAGCATCACGACCTCCATCGTCGATCATCCGCTTGCGGCATTCACCGCATCCGTTCCAATGATCACGAAGGGCGGCATCGACGCGATATCGCGGAGTCTTGCGATGGAGTACGCGCCGCAGGGTATTCGCGTGAACGTGGTAGCTCCAGGCATCGTGGACACCCCGCTTCATAAGAACAATCCCAAGGACTTCCTCCGCACACTTTCACCCCTTGGGCAGATTGCGGCCGCTACGGACATCGCTGAGGCGGTGTTCTATCTCACCGAGGCGAGCCAGGTCACCGGCGAGGTGCTGCATGTTGACGGGGGCGCGCATCTGGGCCGGTGGTAATGTAATCGCAGATGAGTAGCAGACTTTGCAACAAAGGAGGCCTCGGCTGAGATCCAAGGAGAACGGTGATGTCCACGAACACAAACGCCAGTGCCGAGCAGCGGCTGAAGGACCTCGGCATAAGTCTGCCGCGCCCGCCAACTCCGCTTGGTGCCTATGTTGAAGCGGTGCAGACAGGGAACCTGCTCTTTTTGAGCGGGACGCTGCCCGTGGAGGAGGGCATTCCCCGTTTTTTGGGGCGAATCGGCGGCGACTTGAGCATCGAAGACGGAAGGCGGGCGACTCGCCTGGCGGCATTGAACGCTCTTGCGCTCGCCAAGAGGCACTTGGGGTCGCTCGACAGAGTGGCGCGCGTCGTCCGTCTCGGAGTCTCACTCGTCACCGCGCCCGAGTTCCGTGAACATCCGAGGGTCGCAGACGCCGCATCGGAATTACTGGTCAGTGTATTCGGAGCTGACAAGACATCCACCCGTCTGGTCTTCGGCATGGCGAGCCTTCCGGTAGGCGTGTGTGTGGTGCTGGAGAGTATTTTCGAGATTGCAAATTGAGCGATTCGTCCGACGGTGAGCTCCTGAGCTCGCAGCATGTTGCGCTTCATGACGTAGGCAACAGGAGAATCAGGATCCGAGCCACCCCTGGTCCACTTCCGGTCATCAGATCCGAGGTCCACGCGCTTGCGTTGGCGCGGCGCGCCAGGTAGCGGGCCGATTCGGTACCATTCCTCATCGGGTTGTTAGCCGCGGCCGACCTGCCACCATTTGCGCCCTTTTGCGCCAGCGAGGGACGCGGTCGGGCGTGGCGCAGCCCGGTAGCGCATGTTCGATCTCTCTGTCCCGACCGGATTTAAAAAAGGGTGGGCAATCTCCGGGCGAATCCCTATATAATTACGGGCTCCCGACGACGGTTGCGGAACCGAGCACGGCCTGGCAGCGATACGATCGGCGCTATAAGTAATTGATTTATAGGCGCCCGTAGCTCAACCGGATAGAGCACCGGCCTTCTAAGCCGGCGGTTGCAGGTTCGATTCCTGCCGGGCGCGCCACTGTCGGTGAGTTGCTCGACGATGGTGGACGTAGCTCAGCTGGTAGAGCCCCGGATTGTGATTCCGGCCGTCGCGGGTTCGAATCCCGTCGTCCACCCCACCTTTTTTGGGGCACGCGTTGGGATGTTTTGAGTGGTTTCGATGGGCCGTTAGCTCAGCTGGTAGAGCAGTTGACTCTTAATCAATTGGTCGTAGGTTCGATCCCTACACGGCCCACCATCTACCCAATAAAAATAACGATTTGCACGATCACCGCATTATCTTCTTTCAATTCAGAAAACATCAATTGGTCGCAGGTTCGATTCATCGAGTTGGACTCGTTCAATCAAGGCCTTAGGTTCTGTACGAACAGCATCCGAGCTCCGGGAGTGACCAAAGAGTGACCGAGGAGGCCCTCAAACCTTACGTCTGCAAAGCGACTTGACCCCTCCGCCTCGCATCGGCGCCCGCCTTCTCTGTACTCGCACAGCACGTCAGTAACGACTGATCGCGACTGTCAGCACTGTCGGTGTGAATCGACATCGTCCGATGACCAGGCTTCGGCATCCAAATCAGATCAGGCGAGCTAACCGCAACTCCACGGATCGCAATCGCAATTGTGCAAGCAGCCCTGGTCAACCTTGGATGCTGGAGCGCTACCAACCCTGGTCAATCCAAATCTCGCGTAACGGTCGTGCCGTGTTCACGGCACGAGCTCCATATCGCCGTTCTTGATCTTGAAACGGACGAGGTAGTCATCAAGCCAGGGCCACCACCGAAAGGGCGGATGTGCTTGCGTGCGCTTCGCCTTCTGGGTATACGACCGATTGGCGGCGTTTTTGACGAAGACGTCCTTCACCAGGAGGCGGTGTAGAGGCACGATGGCCAGTTTTTCCGGGAACAGGTCTTTGCCCAGGTAGACCGCTGCGAGAATCTTCCAATGCCCACGATCCGCTTTTACGGGGCTACCAGAGCCTTTTTTGCTCCAGGCGGTCGTAGTTTTGACCGACACGCACTTGCCGCTCTTGAGCTCGATATCAAACAGGCCGGTCTTATGCGGGTGGTAGCGCTTAAATTTCCCCAGGCGTTCGTAGTAGCGGCGCACCCAATACTCGCCGATGTCGCCGATATGGTTATCGTTGCCTAGAATGAGCTCGCCTTCGACAAGCTTCTCAAACAGTCCCCGTGCTTTGGCGAAATGCTTGAGCGCCTTGACGAAGTCGGCATGCAAGTGCGGAGTCGTCATAGCGAGGGTTCCCCTGGCACTTTAAATGCGTCGATGATCTTGCGCACGAATTCGCCAAACTCCCGGGTCACCGGAATATAGGAATGCCCCCTCTGCATCGCGGGCACGAAGTGGTCCTTGCCGGCTTGCGTTACGGAAACGCCTGGATGTACGCGCTTGAACGCCTCGATGACTGAGTCATAGTAGATTGGGGCCTGGAACCAGTTCGCGCCGTAGTTGAGAGCTAAGTTATTGGCAAAAACGTAGTAGGGCCAGCGACGAAAATCTGCGTTCTCCTCTTGCTCCCGTTCCGTCCGCTCAAAGGCCGCGCTGGCGCACGCGTAATAGGGGAGGAGGCATTTACCACCCACGGCCACCTCGAGCAGACAATCACCCAGGCGGATGTTGTTCGGTTGCTTCGCGAAGTCCAAGGTCGTATGCGGCTCATCGAAGGGTATGTGATCTACCGGCAAGATGGGCTTCTCCGTCACGCCCGAGACCTTGATGTAATAAGTCGCGGTATTCGCCAGTCGTACGTCGGGGTTGCCGGCACCCGGCGTGACATAGGTTTTCAAGAAGTTCGTGAGGCCCACGTCCACATTGCCTTTGCGCTCAAAGTCGCGGCCGTACGCGTCCACGGCCGCACACAATTTCCCGATCTGGTATTCGGTCAGGTGAACGAAATCGAGGCGACTACGGGCAATGGCGGCGACTTGGTCGAGCTCTGAATGCCCGGTGACAAGTACGCCGGTTTCGTGGCTCCGGGTCAGCCCCGAATCGGTGAGATTCGCGGAGGTGACGATACCGACCCAGGGAGCGTTCGCACGATAGAAGAGATAGATCTTGGAGTGCAGCGACTGATTGAGATGGATGGTGGGCCAGGACCCAGTCGCTGCCTGGAAGGTGTTCGCAAAGCTCCGTAAAGCATACGGCTTGTCCAACTGATCCTCTCCTCGGGCCGCGCACGTCGAGATGAGCTCGACCGACTTACCGGTCAGGTTGAGCCCCTCCACCAGGGGTCTGAAATCCTTGTAGAGGAATGGTGATTCGAGCAGGCATTCATTGCACTGGGCCAGAAGCGCCCGCAGGAGCTCCCAGTGATTGTTGAAGTGGACCGGGGCCGCGATCCCTGAGATGTCGAGCGACTGGGGGCCGCCATTGGTGACGAACGCGCCCAAGGGCGGCGTGGACGCAGGCTGACTATCCATGTGGGCGTTCCGTTCCTGACTCCCTGGAGATCACTCAGATTGTGCCAGTGATCGGTGGGATGAATCCAGTGCTAGACCAAAGCGGCTTTAAGCGTTCGGGTGAAGGCCGAGCCGCCATGGAGCTGATCAATCTCCGCAACGGCGGCGGACACCGAATGGGCAGCCTCCGTCACCCCAAAGCGGAGTCGATCATTCAGCTCATCGTGAAAATTCGATTTCTTGTGGAGGTCCCCAATCGGAACTGACCGTGACTTGAAGTGAACGAGATCATTCCGCAACTTGACGAGCTGCCCCACCAGTTGATAGGCCCGGTGGGACTTGTCTGGGCGCTTACCACAGACGAGTTCCGGGTAGACGAGAAACTTGGAGCGAACATCCAGCTTGTCGAGATGCTCCTTCACGTAGGTATCGCCGAGCTTCTCGGCCGCGTAGTCGTACAGAAAGGCTTCGAGCGCCATGGCCGCAAAGGTGATTGCGATGACTGCCGATTGCTCGCGACTGGAATAGCACTGCTCCATCCGCTCGGCGACTACGTTCAGTTCCTCTTCCGCAATGCCTTTCGTTTCCAATTCCTTGAGTTCTTGATCCGAATCGAAGTAGACCCGCGTGTTTTCATGAGCGATCCGGTAGTACATGGAATACATGTTGACCCTGTCTCTCATCAGATCGTCGATGGCCATGAAATTCTTTGGGTGTCGGATGTCAGGACTTCTTGGAGTCGGTCGCAAAAAGCGGCAGAATCGGCGTCTCCACGAGAGGTAAAGGCATGGAACCTTGGCTGGGCTTGAATCCCATCATTGCGATGATCACCTTTTTTATCGGTGTTCTGTCGGCAGTGGGTGTCATTTTTCTGCTTATCCGTCAGTTCTCGCCCTTGACGCACTTAGGGCTGCAATCCCTCTCGCTTTATGATCTTTGGGTACTGGCCGGGGCGTCTGAGGATCGGACGGAGGTTATCCAGGAATTCTACGACTGGCAGCATAAACTGTTGCTCGCTGTGATCACCGCGTTGATTGGGTTTATCGGCGCCAACGTGGTCCTGGTCGTCCAGGCGACCGTTGGCAGTACGGAGGCGACCAAATCTCTGGCACCCTTCTTGAATTCGCATGTCGTGGGCATTGCCTTCGGTGTAGTGCTGTTGTTTTTGCTGGGTCTGGCGCTCTCGCTACTTGCGCGCCTAGCAAGCATTCCCAACGAGTATCGCATGAGCATCAATCTGTATGAACGGATGAGGTGAGACATGGTGGTCATTGTTCTCATACTGGTCTCTTTCTCCCTGGTCGGAGTGATCGTGGCGTTCGTCATCGTGAGCGTCCACCGCGACCTCAACCATTCGAGCAAAGCCGAAGCTTCCGCAGGAGGAGTTGCTGGGGCCTTCAGCGTTGCTATGCTGGCACCGGGCGATGAGCGTATCGCGAAGATCATCGTCACTGACCCTGATCCGTTTGGGACTTTGAAGCTCATACGGGTTTCCGACTATTTAAGATCGGGCGACGTCCGCCGCCAGGTGGACCAAGCGCTGCCGACGTGGACCTACCGCCGTCACTTCCGTCCGCCCAATATGCGTCCTCAGGGTGACCGGTCTTGATCGAGTGGGCCGAGGACCACTAATTCTGCCACTTGGCCCCTCATACCGTGCAGAAGTCGTGAGGCCGCCGAATGGCGATACTCGCCGGCGAGTGGGTCCCAATCATGGGTCCTGCGGATCCGGCAAGTTCGACCCCCGGGGGAATATCCTGGGTTGCCCCGATCGTCCCATCTCGGGGACCTATGGCGGGCCCGGAGCCGATGTGCACGACCAGAGCGCCGACGAACGTCGTCCGGAAGAATCCACGAACTGAGTCCCGGGATGTCGCGAGCCCTCTAGCAGCCTGCTAAGTAGGCTCCAGCGTCATGAAAATTGGGATCCTTCGGGCCCTCGCCCATAATATTGCCGATTCCCTCGGGAGTGGCTGCGGACTGCTGATTGGCGTTTACGACATGAACGTCTATGGTGAGGCCATGAGGGATCCCGGCGGAGTGATCGCGATAGACTTCTTGGCGGCCAAGGCAATACGGGGAAAGGTCTCGCGGACCATGAGGTCAGCGATAGCGAAGTACCGGGCGGCCCTCCCGGACCTATGTGCCAAGCACGGAGCATCGTTTGAAGACTTCAAAACGCTTACCGCTCGCTATTCCGGAGACGGATTCAACAGGCGAGTGATTGTGACGGTTCGAGACCGTCTCGGGCGCTGCTACGTAGATGAATACGTCGGCATACCTGCGAGACACATCAAGGTCACTGATCAGCTGGGCCGGGTGCGAACGAAGCGTGGCGGAGTCCGGCGCCTCCAGGATGTATCGCAGCAGCCGAGCCTGAAGCGCTAGGCGGGGCTCTCGGAGCTGGCCTTGGACGGCATTTGGGTTGACCGTACAAATTGCGTCGGCCAATGCCAGGTTTCAAGAGGATCGGAATAACATTATTCGAAGCGGGGACACACTGATCTTGTCAGCCTCTGTAGCAAGCGCAATACAAATCCCGTTGGCGTTTCGGCCGCTACTTTATGGCCGCTCGCGCTTTGGTCTACCTCCTTTACAACCATTACCCGTCGGCACCGTGCTGCGACCACTCGAGTCTCGCGATCGTGCTAGCTGCCTCGCAATATATCGGCACAACGAGCATGGCTATTTCCCCGCAGATTTTATGGTGTATTTTGAGTTCTGGCTGGACTGCGCTGAATTTCTTAAGCTGGTGCTCTGTATTGACGACGTCCCCGTCGCCATCGGCGCCGTGAGCTGTGAGAAGCGCTTCGGGCTCGCCACGGCTTGGCTGACCTTTGGGATGGTTTCACCGGCCTACCAGGGAAAGGGCTTGGGTTCCGCGCTCGTCCTCGCACGGTTGTCACTCCTACCAAAGCCTACCCCCGCTACGCGGGTGTTAATGACCAACGTTGAGGCGTCGAAAGCATTCTATGCACGATTTGGCTTCGCGCCGTATGGAGCGAGTCCAAGCGGTCGGCCGGGCCTCATGCTCCCTTGCAATTCCGCGCTGATTGGTGAGCGCGAATGGCAAGCCTGCCGAGATCGAGTAGCGAGCCTCGGACTGACGCTCCCGACGATCGAGGCACCGCGACGCAGGGCCCGGAGCCTAGCAACTGCAAGAGTAACGGGTCTCACGCAGCTTGTTGTACTTGTCGAGCTGTTTGGGTTGATCGTCGTGTTTACGGTGGATCATCCTTATAATTGGCTGGGCGCACTATTTATATTATGCGGTCAATATCTGCAGCGACTCGAGCGTACGCGCCTGCAGAAGCGCGGAGAGGCGGCGCTGCGTAGACGCTACGGCCATTCTCAGATTCCTTGATTTTGTTCGGATACGCTTGTCGGATAGTCTGTCTCGCCCTCCCCGCGCGCCCTCCTTCCCGACCGATACGATACACAGCTCGTGTTCACACTCAAGAGATCCTTGTCGCATTTGCTCGCCTACCAAATTATTTACCCCCAACGCAATAAATTCCCAAAAATGGAACTGTGCATTCCATTTTATGGAATTGTTGAGTAAAATGCGTGTCCGATGATAGTCATTGGAACCGACCTGGTGGAGTCCTATTTTGCCACCCGGAAGGGAAGCAAGGGCCTCAAAGCCGCGCGGGCGCAGTTTGATGCCTGGCGCGCAATTGCAGAGATGGCCAATTGGCGATCGCCTCAGGATGTGAAGCAGTCGCATCCGAAGGCGAGCATTCTCAAGAGCGGTAGAGTCGTCTTTAACATTAAGGGCAACGACTATCGATTGGTGACGCTGGTTAGGTACCAGGGCGGCGTTTTGATGATTCGATTCTTCGGTTCTCACGAGGAATATGATCAGATCGATGCGGAGACGGTGTAATGAAAGCAACTTTAGTGATTGTTGAGAATGATCGGGATCACCAGCAGGCGAAAGCGCTGGTCGAAAAACTGATGGATTCTACTGATCCATCGGATCAAGCGCGCCTCATCGCCCAGGCGAGACTGATCGAAGCGTACGAGCAGAGCCGTTGGCCTCGTCGGACGCCCACGCTCCCGCAGCTTTTGACCTATCTGATGGACCAGCACGGCCTCACGCGGGCTCAGCTCGCCGAATTCTTGGGGACGCCCAGTCGGGTCAGCGAGATCATGACCGGGAAACGGGAGCTCAGCATGTCCATGGTGCGCAAGGTTCGGGATCGATTTCATGTGTCCGCGGACGTGCTGATTGGGCCGCCTCGGCTGCGGAAGGGGCTCGCGGCCTGACACGCTCTTAGCTCGTACCGAAACCGCCTGTTGGACTCCGACGACGTCAAGCGTCTGATCTGTGATCACGATTTATTCGAAACATAATCGCCCTGGAACCAAGGTCCGCTCGCTCCGGCAAGTCCGGTCGCGGGATAGAATCGCCAGCAGCAATCTTCGCCCAATAGCCCCGCGGTGGTGCGGGAATGTCCGACCGACGACAGACCTTTGCGAGCCCAACATCTGATATGCCGAATCGCTGCGCCAGTGTTGTCGTCGGTTCCGACCAAATCAATTCGTAGAGGTCCTTCCGGGAGATTCGATGTACCCGCGGTAGTCTGGTCGTGCCACTCTCTTGCGTGGTGCCGTCTGCGGTTGTGCCATTGGTTAGCCGGCGCGCGCCACCTTGAGCAAACTGGACGACCGCCTGACCATGTCGGTCGAGCGCTCGCTGGCGATCTTCAGTTTGAAAGTAAGCGTAGCCGGCGGTGGTCTTTTGGTCCTTGTGATTCAATACGGCCCCAACCAAATGCAGTGATGCTCCGTCGCGTACCAACCAGGATCCCACGGTTCTGCGCAGATCGTGAATGCGTAGGTCATGAAACCCAGTTCTCTTGCGAATGCGTCTCCACATGGCGTCCAAGTACACGAGCGGTTCTCCCGGAATATCGCCGCAAATGATGTAGGGATTGTCGGCGGATTTGGGAATCATGTTGAGCCTAGCAATAGCGGCTCGGCTCAAGGGTGTTAGTACGGGATCGCCGTTTTTGGTCTCTCCGATGTATAGGGTCCCGTTGTCCCAATCGACGTCTGACCACTTGGCGGCGAGGATTTCGCTTCGGCGGACACCCGTTAGAAGGAGTAGCCATAGGGCATGCCCGGCGAATTCGTTGGGATCCTCATCAATCGCCGCGGCGAGCAACGGCATCTCTGCCAGGGTCACGTACCGGCGGCGCTTCTTCTCAGGAAATGGCACGATCTCCGTGGCGGGATTTCCAATTTCCGCCGGGACCATGCCCAATTGAAGGCCGACGTTATACATTTTGCGAACAATCGAGATAAATCGATTGGCAGAGTAAGGGTGCTTTTTGCCGACGGCCGAGTGAATGCTCGCGATGTCTGCCCTAGTGATCGACGAGGCTAGATGCGCCCCAAATCTCGGAATAAGCAGCTGATTGAGATAGGCCTCGTCGGTTTTCCAGGTCTTCTTCTTTAGCTTTGCGTGCCCATTGATGTAGGACTCGGCCAGCTCTCTTACAGTCGCAGTGGCCCGCATTTGGTCGATGTCTGACCTCGGGTCTCTACCGTCTGCGGCGGCGCCGAAATAGAGGCGGGCCCGCCGGCGCGCCTGTTCCAAAGTCATCGAATCGGATCGCCCCAGATCCACAAGACGCTTCCGCATCTGAATGCGGTAACAGCACACGTAGCTGCCCCTACCATTGGGGAATTTGCGCAGGCCAAAGCCAGGGAGCGCAAGATCCCAATAAATGCATTGCGATTTTTCGCGCGCGACGCCAACATATGGAAGCGATCGAACGTTGTCTTGGCGAAGCTTTACTTTCGGCATGAATGTCGAACCTAGTAGGGGAGTGACCAAAGAGTGACTGCGGTGGATCGTAGTCGAGGGAACGCGAGCAATCCAAGTAGAGGCGGCAATACGATAACTCGCTGATTAACAGAGATAAACCTCACTGCAGCGTAGTCAGTCGTACAAAAAAGCACCGCTCTTAATCAATTGGTCGTAGGTTCGATCCCTACACGGCCCACCAATCTTTAAGCCCGCGAATCAGACAACCTCAGTAGATGTCTTTTTTCGAGGCCGACCGCCCTTGCGGCCGTTGGCTCGCGAGCTCTTGCGCTTCGCGCATGACGTCGCCTGTCCGCCGCGGCTGGCGAAGAGGGCTGCAACGGATCGCGAGGGCAGCATCGCTGGCAGTATCGCTGTCAGGAGCCCATGCACACTAATCTGAATGTCTCGGTCCTCGAGTTCAATCGCCGATCCGTCCGGCCACACTTCGAGTTTGCTCAACTCGTCGGTAGGGACGTCCTGCAGTGCCCCGATCCACTGTCGTGGAATCAAGAAGCCGGCATTGCGGCTCGTGACGATCTCGATGGCATCCCGCTCGGGGACATAGCGAACAGCTTGCGCCCGAATCTCGGTCTCGGCCTCAATTCGGCCGGCGGCAAGGGCCGCGGCGTACTCGGCGTCACTGATCCGCTGTACATTCGTAGTCATAACTTCACCTGCACTTTGTACCATCCCGAAAAATCACGTGAACCTGTTCGTTGGAAGGATCGTATTCGGCCTCGGCGATCTGTTTCGCACTCGGAGTGGGTTTCGGGAGAAGCTCGATCTTTCCCGCTTTGCTCACCATGGCCCATTGGTTCGCCAAACAAGTCGTACCTCGCGTCAACCACCAGCCACGTCGGCAATCCGGCAGCCGCACTTGAACATCGCTCAAGAGACGGTTCACTACGCGTTGCAGAGGAATATTCTTGGCTGGGGCGATGCTGATCAGTTCTACCGTACTGTCGACAAAAGAAATTCTCACTCGCGCAATCCAACCTTCGCCGCGATGGCGGGCATGAACATGTGCAGGGCAATGATCGTCGGAGAAGACGTAGATTCCGGCTCCTGTGCCCGCTATGAACACACGACTCATGGAATAAATTAACCTATCAGCTTAGGTTAATCAATAATTCTACCTGTGCCATTGAATGCGCCCGGAAGTAATGGATTCAGAGCCTTATCTGCGCATAACTCAGGAAATCGTGGCACAGTTATCGGGTCTTAAGTCATTGTTTTTAGGCGTAAAAAAGCCGGTCAGCGCCGGTGTCTCTTAATCAATTGGTCGTAGGTTCGATCCCTACACGGCCCACCAATTCAATCAAAGTGTTACCCCACCTTTCCCGCTGTCCATCCCGGTTCCCCTACACATGTCAACCGGTCTAGCATCGTCCGAGGATCTTCTCAGTCGACGCTCAGAGCCACTCGTAGCGCCGTACGCAACTCGCCAAGCTTTTTCGACGAGAGCATTCCGATGTAGTCGGTCAGCACATTCTTTTCAAGGCGAGTGAGCTGATCACAATTGACGACGGACGGGTGCTTCAATCCCTCCTCGACGCCGACACCGACTTCGGTCGCGAGTCCCACGCCCAACGTATTCACCGGCGCACACAGGACTCGATTTGCATTGGAGTCGAGCAGCTCTTGACGGCTTACAACGACGAAACACCGGGACTTTTTCGGGTCACCGTGCTGCGGGTGCCGAACGCGATAAACTTCGCCGCGCCGCACTGCGGGTGACACCACAACTACTCAGGGTCCCAAGCGGCCTGATACGCAGCGCTGTCGTTGCCTTCGGCATTCAATTCTTTGGCGTGCCGGTTGAGTAATTCCAGCTCACGGTCGCGGCGCCTGCCTTTCAGCTCACGTTTTGCATACGCCCGCACGGCGCGTTCGATCCATGCGGAGCGTTGCTCCGCGCCCGCAAGGGTATCGATGACCCGCAGAAGATTGCCAGAGAGCGTAACTGACGCTTTGGCCTTAAGTGCCGGTGTGGCCGCCAACTTCGCGAGTTCTGCCAACTGGCGGGGAGAAAGTGTACGATTAGACATACTACCAAGTGTACTACCATTGGTAGCTGCAGGGCAAGAGCAACCGAGCTACGAAGGCTGCCGCGCCGGCCGGGCTTTGTTGCTGCGGTTTATTTACTGGTTCCTTGCTACTTTTCTACCGGCCCTGCCGAGAAAACCCTATAAAAATAACAGTTTAATCGTCTCGACAATTCCCCTCTTAATCAATTGGTCGTAGGTTCGATCCCTACACGGCCCACCATCCAATAGCGTTGAGGGATGTCCAAGGACGTCCACTGCGGTGGGAAAACCGCAGCGCCACGTGCCTTTTATCAATGTGCTTTATTCATCGTCAAGCTCAAGACCATCTTGCCTCGCGTTATCCAGATCGATTCCTTGTGCAGGGCGACCAATTTCGGAGTCTGGAGATTCCTTGGCTGGTATCTCGCGTAGCTTCAACCAATCTTGCCGCGCGAGCGCTCGAATTTGTTCGAGGTTTGCCGATGATGAGTTAGGAGTCGCGTCCAAAGTATGCTTTGCGCCAAAGTCGCGGCCCATCTGATTTCGGATGCGGTCGCGAACTTTTTCGGATACCGGAGTTTCGTCGAGCAACACTTTCAAACGATCCTGTGCAACAAGGCCGCGAGTTGCGAGTTCGCGAGTGAATATCAGATCCTTGTCGCGACCTGCAACGTATTTGGCGATTGCAAGATCATGTGGGTCCAAACACAGTCCCCGAACTCCGTCTGTTTCTCCCTCGAGCAGGTTAACCAACCGCGCCTTCCACCCTTTCGGCAGCACGGCAGTACTCTCATCTACCGGATCTGCGTAGTAGCCGAACTGTTCGTGAAAATGCGAATCCTGACCAATGACATTCAACCATTCCGATCTCGACGGGTTACGCTTGGCAATGAGATCGACCTCGAAGGAGCGGAGTATGTCGTCGGCAACATCGGGGTGTCTCCCGTGCAATGACTGGCTGCCAATAATGATGAATTGTCTTTCACCGGTGATACGGCCGGCGGCCCGCAACACGTGATCAACTTGCCGCTTCTTCATTTAGCTTTTCCACCTGCGCGCGAGGCAACATTCCGACGTAAGGTGGAGACTGACGCAGTCGGTTCGAGCGCTCGTCTCGCCCCAGCATGATCGCGAACAGCTCTCCGTCTGCGGCGTTCTTCAGCAATTGCTCCCACTCCTCATAGGCAGGACCCCAGACACCGTTGGCCTTCCATCGGTGCAGGTTTGCCATGGAATGCGCCCGGATGTGGTTTGCGGTGAACGCCGACACGACGGCAGCAGCCAGCCTTCGCTTGTGATCGTCTAAGTCGGCATGCGAGAACCCACCGCGTCGTGCGGGGCGAATGCCGTCGTCAGACAAATTCAGGTGATCGCCCTCGCCGAGACCCCACGAGTCGAGCATGGTTCTCGGCACGATGACACCGAAGGAATTACCGATGCGGCGGATGGGTAGTTTCATGGGTTGCATTATAACAAGTTATAACATTACCGTCATGCCCATAGCCCTGGTCAATCCGACTGGGATTTGGTCCAGGGGCGTCCAAGGGCAGCCACCCTTTTTAGGGGATCTCCGTGGGGGCATTTCGCGTTTGTGGTCATCAGAAATACAATAAAATCATATGGTTGACCGCTCAGTCGGTGGCTACACGGCCCACCATTTAAACCTTTAGTGCTTGCACGGGTGCGCCGGCATGCCGGAAAGTCGCGCTGTGCCATTGAACGCCCGTTGTGACATTCTCTCATTCGTCTGTCGCGCGTTACGTAGCTGGCTTTTTTGCGTACCGAGAGAGCGTTGGCATGGAAAAGCTGCAATCTATAGCCCTGACCACGTATGGAAAGGACCGCTCCCGAATTGTCTCGTTTGTTCACGTCGTGTCCTTTGATAGGCATTCGACGCTACGCGCTGCTTAAGCAGCCGGCTTGGCGGGTGGGAACAGTAATTTGTAGTTGCGCAGATCCTCCTGAAACGCATTGCATCGGGCCAGGGATTCGCGCAATTGCGGCCGTGGTAACGAGTAATCAAAGGCCGCGGACCATCGCTGCACGCGAGTTAGGGAACTGATGAGCGGTTCGGTAACTTTGTTGTGGCTCAACGCCTTTAAGGGCAACAGGTAGTCTTCGCGGTAGACCGTTGGAATGATGATTCGGCTTAAAGCGTGCTCGCTCAACACGCAATTCATGGCGAGCCGTGCCGTGCGTCCGTTCCCGTCGCTGAAAGGATGCACTTCGGCAACCACGAACATGATCATTATGGCCTGTGCCATGGGATGCCGCAGGGCGCGAATCCGTTCGAATCCTTCCCGCAAGCTTCCGATGACGAGTTCCGGAACGACGAAGTAAGTGCCGCCAGCCTGGTTGGCTTTTTCTTTCCATTCTCCCGGTTTCTTGTCCGCCCGCTGTTGCATGACGAGCGCGTTGACGTTTTGCAGCCAAACGAGAAATTCATCGGTACTTTGCGCCGGACGGTCCCGCCAAGGCGAGGTCGTGACGGCTTGAAAGGTTCCCAGAATGTCATGCGAGTCTTCATTGCGGTTTTCAATGATCTTGCCATCGAAGATGATGGATTCGGCTTCCTCGACTTCGAACGTTGTCCCCTCGATGTAGTTGGAGAAATACGCCTCGAAGAAGGCGAAATCCTCGCGCGCGACGCCGGTGGGCGCGGGATCTTCGATGTTTTCCAAGGCTGCTTGATTCAGCGCGGTGAAAAGCGAGTCAAAGATTTCCAGTCGATGGGGATCGTAAGGACGGCCCGCGGCGCGTGCCAGGGCCTGCTTGGCAGTCAAATTTTTTGTTTCGTGTGTACCGAGCAACGCGCCGATGAGGCAGTCCAGGCGCTTGAACTGTGCTTCGTATCTTAACGAAGGTGCGATCTCGCGGGCGTGATCGCGCAATTGGTTTAGACGCCGCGGACCGCCGACCATCAGGATGCGATCGAGCGCCGTCTCCACTTCCGCTTGCGGTAGCACTCGATGACTCCAGCCGCGCCCACGCGTGAGGTTCTCCAAGAATCGCCGGGGATCACTCGCGAGATACAGTGCACCGAAGCGCGAGTCTGGCGCGGGAGGTTCAAGTCGGGGGCCTGGCCCTGGCACGATGTGGACGGTCAGTCCGGGCAATCGCATGTCTCGGCGTGTCTTGCCGCGAGTGATGGATAGCGTGCCCTTATGGGGACGACTGTCAAATGCCGAACGATGGGAGATCACGCCATCGGGCAGCAGGTGCCCAACGATCGCCCGCCAGTGGCGCGAAACAATCGCTTCCGGCGGGCTGTCTACGTTGGAGGTATAGATGCTCGGGTATAGTCGCCGCAGTGTGCCCTGCGCCGCGAGTCGTCGCGCGCGTCGGGCGGCCGCCGCATCGGTCTCGGCGACCAGGACGAGTTCAGGCATCGTGTCCGCCATAGAGGCCATTCAGGTGCTCGGAAAGATAAGAATGTCCGTATTTTACCTTATTTTAGGCGCTCTTGTCCGTAAAATACCGAATACTCAACTGACCCCCCAACCGGGTCCTGGTGATGCTCGCCGCCTGAGTTCGTTTGCCATGTTTATCTATTGGTTTCTTGCTACTTTTCTACCGGCCTTATGGAGAGACCCTATAAAAATAGCGGTTTCGTCGTTTCGACAATTCCCCTCTTAATCAATTGGTCGTATCCCTACACGGCCCACCATCCAAAGACGTTCAGGGAGGTCCAAGAACGTCGGACATCGCGGGAGCAAGCAGTCGGTTGACAGGATGCCGCATGCCCCGTGAGATCTTACCGGAGGCTTGCCGCCACAGGCCTCCAATGACCATCCTGTCTAGCCAATTCCCGCCATCGGCGCCGGCGTCCTCAGCGGGTGACGCAGTTCGCGTTTCCCACAAAACCGTACTTTCCGCACGACCGTTTCAGGCTAAACCGCTAGCGCAGTCACACTGTCATGCTCGCGCCTTTGCGGCGCTGCGCGCATGATTCGAGAGTTGCCGCAGCGAATGGCGGCCATCGTTCCTCGGGGTCTTCCATGATCGCATTGCTGGTCGTAGCTTTCCTCATCCTCGCGCTCATAGGCTATCTGGTCGGGGTCTATAACGGTCTCGTGCGCATCAGTGCCGCGGTGAAGCTCGCATGGTCGAACATCGATGTGCTGCTGATCCAGCGCCATGACGAAATTCCGAAGCTCGTCGAAGTCTGCAAGCAATACATGCAATACGAGGGCGGTACGCTCGAGCGCGTAATGAAGGCTCGCAGCGGAGTCGACGCCGCGCGCAGTTCCGGAAACTTGAATTCCTTGGGAGCCGCCGAGCACGAGATGACTGCCGGCCTCAACGGCCTCTATGCCGTCGCAGAAGGCTATCCCGACCTCAAGGCGAACGAGGCCTTTCGCCAGCTGCAGACACGGGTCAGCAGCCTGGAAACCGCGATCTCGGACCGCCGCGAAGTCTACAACGACGCGGCCACCGCCAATAACATCCGCATTCGGAGCTTCCCCGATTCGCTTATCGCGAGCATGGGTGATTTCCCACCCGCGCAGATCCTCCACTTTCAGAACGAAGAGAAAGCCGACGTCGACCTGAAGGCGCTGTTCGCGCGCTGAATTTCGGGAGCCGTCGATGCACCCCGGCAATCTTCACCCTGTACAGTATTACTGGCTGGGGGCAGCACTGTGCGCCGCGGTCGCGCTCTGGGCCCTGTATCGATGCTTTCGCAATCTGTCGCGCAACCGCCTGGTTTCCGACACGCCCCTGGTTCGAATCCGCTCCGCCGCGCAAGGCTACGTGAAACTCTCCGGTCGTGCCGCCGCCGTCGACGGTAAATCCTTGGCCGCACCGTTGAGCTCTCGTCCCTGTATCTGGTGGCGCTATCAAGTAGAGCGAAGAACCCGCAACGCAAAGGGCGAGAACCGCTGGGAAACCGTCGACAGCGGCAGGAGCATCGATTTATTCGTCCTCGCCGACGGCGACGATTCCTGCCTCGTCGGACCGGTAAACGCCGAAATCACACCCACCACGTGCAACGTCTGGCGCGGTGATCTGCCGCGCCCCGCGACCGTACCAACGTCCTCGGCCCTGGCGCAGGAAGGCGATTATCGCTATACGGAAGAACTCTTGAGCACGGGCGATCGGCTGTCGGTTTTGGGTGAGCTGCGTTCCCACTCCGAGATCGCCGATCCCGACAACTCCGTGGCGGCCTTGCTGCACCAATGGAAGCAAGACCAGAAAGGGTTGCTCGCGCGCTTCGACAAAAACCACGACGGTCGACTCGACGCGTCCGAATGGGAGGCCGTGCGCCGGGCGGCAGAAGTCGAGTCACAGTCGAGGACGTCGAGTTCGCCCATCAGTCGCCAGAATGTGATCAGCCAACCGACCAATGGCGAGCCCTTCTTGGTTGCCAGCATGGACGATGCCCACCTAGAGCGTCGCGAGCGGCTGCATGCGACACTGTTTTTTGTGCTGGGTCTCTCCTGCATCGTCCTTTGTGCCTCGGCCATTGAACATGCCCGCATGGCCGGTGAGGCTGCCAGTCGCGGCTCCAATCAAGGCGCCGACCTGCCGATCAGCGTCATCCTATGGGTGCTCATTTGCGTGGGTGCCGCGTTCGGATCGCGGATACGGGGCCGATTGGCTTAGCCCGCGCACCCCGAATCGGTTATTGCTGCCGAACTGCGTCATGCACGCGGCGGGGAAATCCGCCATCACCATACGCCGACCTGTCCCCACTGATCATCGGCCATCTCGACGTGGTCGAGGCAGCGCGCGCGAGCTGGTCGGTCGATCCTTTCCAGCTGACCGAGAAGGACGGCTACTTCTACGGGCGCGGGGTTCTCGACATGAAGGGCGAGGACACTGCCCTGCTCACGGCCCTGGTGCGCCTGAAGCGCGAGGGATTCAAGCCCGAGCGAGATATCGTTGCCTTCACAGTCTCGATTGCGATTTCGCTTGACGCGATAGGACTAAAACTGGCCCGGTATCACAGGAAGCTACGTCGGTGATGGCGCCGTCAGCCTCCTCGCATGTCTGGTTCTGGCAAGCTACTTGTTCCTGAAGCGCCGCGCATCGGAGGGCTCTGCTCTGCTGCAGACGTCGTGCTCGCCTAGGGCCTGTTAACACTATGTGATATTCTATGCTTCATGGAAATCACTCAAGAGCAGTTCAGTCGGATCGAGGAATTTTTGCCGGTTCAGCGCGGCAATGTCTCGCTCAGCAACCTTCAAGTCGTGAACGCGATTTTGTTTGTGGCAGAAAATGGCTGCAAGTGGCGCAGCCTCCCCAAGCGCTTTGGCAACTGGCACACCATCTACACGCGCATGAATCGCTGGGCGAAAGCGGGTGTCTTGGATCGGTTGTTCGAGGAATTGCAGCATCAGCAGCTGGTGCGCATCAGAATCGAAGCGGTGAGTCTGGACAGCACCATCGTCAAAGTACATCCGGACGGGACCGGGGCTCTAAAAAAAACGGCGCTCAAGCCATCGGCAAATCCCGAGCCGGATGGAGCACCAAAATTCATATGGTTGCCGCGCATGCTCGGTGCGCTATCGCGTTCTGCCTAAGTCCGGGACAAGCAGGCGATGCGCCGGAGGGTCGAGAACTGTTGCGCGGCATGAAGCCTTTGCCCGATGGATGCCGTCTGATCATGGATCGAGCGTACGAGGGCAACGAGACGCGACAATTGGCGTTGGATTTAGGCTTCATTCCTGTGGTCCCGCCGCTGTGCACGCGCGTCGAACCTTGGCAATACGACAAGGCCGTGTATAAACGTCGCAACGAGATCGAGCGGCTGTTCCGCAGGCTTAAAGGCTTCCGCCGTATCTTCAGTCGCTTCGATAAACTCGACGTGATGTTCATGGGCTTTCTGTGCTTCGCGCTCGTCATCGAGGGACTTCGTTAGTGTTAACAGGCCCTAGCCCATTTCAACCAATGGCGAACTGCGAAGCATGTCGCGTGCTTCGCAGTCGTGTGGCGCGGCATTCGACGTTATCATTGCACCACAATGTCGTTCCTGCCACCCGCTTTTAGGTCTCCGAGTTCCTCTGCGCGCCTTTTTCGGCGTGCCTCCCCGGCGTTGCCGCTCATGGCCTTCCTCCTCTGTTCCGCGTGCGCCTCCTCGGGCGGCCGCATGGAGTCAGCGGACGACCCGACACTGGTCGCGGAGAGCGCCCCCGCGCCCCCTGCGCAGGACCGGTCAAGGGCTACGAGCGAAGCCAAACAGGAGGGTGAGAGCGAGGTTCCGGCGGCTGTCGCAGATTCGGAGCAGCGTGTGGCGCCACCTCGGCCTGAGGACCTGCCGGAATTGGTCGTTGAGGGCCGGGAGCGCCACCTCATCATCCGCGACTTGGTGGCTGAGGGCCAAGCGCAGCTGCGCGACGTGGAGCTGCAGTACGCCTTCGTTGGTAAGGGCGGCCATGAGGTGCTGCGCGGCCGGCCGGTCGCTTTTGCATTGTGGAGCGAGGCGCAGAAGAAGTGGACCATTGCTTACCTGGAGATCCCCAGGCCGCCAGTGAAATGGACGCCCGGCCACGGTCCACTGCCTTTCACCGTTCGCACGCCCGGCATTGAGGCGCGACACGTGAACGGCACAGGGGCGGAGCGGTTGATGTTCGCATTCTCGCGCGGCGGAGAGCAGCTGAAGGTCTACGGCCGCAAGTTCCCCGTATTCGACAATGGCCTCATCAAGAAGAAACGCTGGCGCGAGGCGGTGGCGACGGCACGATCCATCCTCTATCTGCCTTATACTCAAGATACTCTTGACCCCAACTTCGTCAGCGGCGGCAAGGATTTCCTGCTCACCACCGCACGGCGCGCCATGGACGAGCTTCGTAGCGAGAACGTGCCGAGTGCGGCCTATCCGGGCGAGCTACTGGCCGACGTGATACCCGCTGAGGTCATTACCACGCTCGCGATAATAGAACAGACGGACGACGAAGACTTCCTCGAAAAGGGCAAAGATGCGTTCGACGAAGTACTCAGCCAGTACGGCCTGAAGCGGGAGGAAGCGTATCGCTACAGCGTCTCAAGTGCGAAAGCGCTGGGGGCCATGCAGTTCACCGACCGACACGGCAACGGCACTTATTCGCTTGTCGTGCGCAGGTGTCGCGGCGCGCAGCTAGACCCAAATTTCGAGCGCGGTGCGACTAACTTGCAAAACGCGATGAAAGCGGCGGTTTGCCTGCTGGACATTGAGCTGTCACAGATGAGCAGTGAAATTCGGTCCGCATATCGCGCCAATCCGCAAGTTCTCGGCATCTTCGCAGTTGCCGCCTATAACGGCGGACCGCGCAACGTCGCAAAGCTTTATCGTGCGCTGGACCGCATGGGCGTCCAACCCGGTGAATTGCGCCGCGCCGGCGCGCTCACACCGGGCTCAGCAGTCGTCTGTCCCTGTGTCTGGCGCGAGCAATCCTCTGTGGTGCAAGCAGTCAGCATACCGCGATACAACCGAGAAAATAGCGGCTACATCGAAAAGTATCAAAGCGTCCTCAGCCTAATCGACTAAATACCCCGATGCCTCACGGTGGTCTCCAAATGCGAGGGTACCGATTACCCGCCATGCGCCGGCATTTTCCACCAAGCTCGATTGAGCGCATCGCATGGTATGCCGACAGCGCGTTGCAATACATCGCTAGGGGCGCCGAGCTCGCATAGTCGCATCCGAAAAGGCTATGCAACTCGACTGCTCGCCAAAGCGGTGGGTGCAACGCGTTTGTAAACCCCCGTTTCGAATTCGTTGCGGATCGGACGGGCTTTCAGCGCCGCGCATGGATAACTAGATTCGTGCCGCTCGAAGACGAAGCGCATTGCCGATCACCGACACGGAGCTCAAGCTCATGGCAACCGCGGCGATGATGGGACTTAAGAGAACTCCGAAAGCAGGATATAGGGCACCGGCCGCCACAGGTATCCCGATGACGTTATAGACGAACGCCAGAAAGAGGTTCTCGCGGATGTTACGCATGGCCGCGTGACTTAAGGCGCGGCCGCGTGCGATGCCGGCGAGATCTCCTTTAACGAGCGTCAGACCGGCACTTTGCATGGCAACATCGGTTCCCGTGCCCATCGCAATACCAACGTCGGCTTCTGCCAACGCAGGAGCATCGTTGACCCCATCTCCGGCCATCGCGACTACGCGGCCTTCGCTCTTGAGTCGCCGTACGACGTCGGCCTTTTGATCGGGCAGTATGTCCGCTTCTACCTCAGTGATACCGAGCTTGGCGGCGACGACTTGGGCCGTGGTGCGATGGTCGCCGGTCAACATGACAATGCGGATGCCGTCGGTGCGTAACGCATCGAGAGCTGCCATGGTGGTCGCCTTGATTGGATCGGCCACCGCGATGAGGCCGGCCGGTTTGCCGTCCACCGCTACGAAGAGGGCCGTGGCACCGTCTTTTCGCAGCGCATCCGCGCGCGCCTCAAGGTCGGCGCTCGGCACGCCGCGATCTATGAGCAGAGCGGCGTTGCCGACAGCCACACTTCGACCCCCGCTCGTCCCGATGACCCCCTTGCCCGTGACCGACGCGAAATTCGTGACGTCTCGCAGCGCCAGCCTGCGTTCCGCGGCCGCTGCCAGAATGGCGGCGGCGAGTGGGTGTTCGCTGGATCTTTCCAGGTTGGCGCCCAGCGAAAGGACGGTCGATTCGTCAAAGCCCGCGGCGGCAATGACGGCCGTGACCCGCGGCTTACCTTGCGTGAGGGTGCCGGTCTTATCGACAACCAGGGTGTCGACCTTCGCGAATCGCTCGAGCGCTTCGGCGTTTTTGATCAGCACCCCGGCACTGGCCGCCTTGCCGACGCCGACCATGATCGACATCGGGGTTGCAAGACCCAGTGCGCAGGGGCAGGCAATGATGAGCACCGACACGGCGGCGACCACCGCTAGCCCTAGCGCCGGTGCTGGCGCCCAGATCATCCAGGCCGCAAACGCGATGGCTGCGGAGGCGATCACCGCCGGAACAAACCAGGCGGCAACGACGTCGACGAGACGCTGGATAGGTGCGCGACTGCGCTGCGCTTCGGCCACCATGTGCACGATGCGAGACAGCATGGTCTCCGCACCAACCTTCTCGGCCGTGATCACGAGCGCGCCGGTCCCGTTGATCGTGCCGCCGATCACTTTGGCGGCGACTGCCTTTTCGACGGGCATCGACTCGCCGGTTATCATCGATTCATCGACTGCGCTTGCGCCCTCGGTCACTGCGCCATCCACGGGTACTGCTTCGCCAGGCCGCACCCGCAGCCGATCGCCCACGCGGACCTGATCAATCGGCAACTCCTCATCGGTGTCACCCGCCGTGATGCGCCGCGCCGTCTTGGGCGCCAGCTTCAGGAGCGTCCGAATGGCACCGCCGGTCTTCTCCCGCGCGCGTAACTCAAGGACCTGACCCAGCAACACGAGAACCGTGACTACCGCGGCGGCTTCGAAGTAGACCGGGATCAGACCGCCGTGCTCACGAAGGCCCGCAGGGAAAAGTCGCGGAGCAAAAGTCGCCACCAAACTATACAAATAGGACGCCCCAACCCCTAAAGCAATCAAAGTGAACATGTTGGGCGAACGATTCAGGACCGACGTCCAGCCTCGCTGAAAGAAGGGCCACGCGCACCACAGCACGATCGGTGTCGCCAGCGCGAACTGAATCCATATCGAGGCTGCCATGGAAACATAGTGATCCAAATTCAGTCGCCGTAGGTGACCGCCCATCTCCAAGACAAAGATAGGCGTGGCGAGGACAGCGCCGATGACGAAGCGTCGGGTCATATCCTTGAGTTCATGACTCGTGCCTTCCGCCTCAGGAATGCCCCCCAGCTCGAGCGCCATTCCGCAGATCGGACAACTACCGGGCTCGCTGCGCCGAATTTGCGAATGCATCGGACAGGTGTAGATCGTGCCCCGAGCAACGGGTGCGCTCGGAGGAGTCGACACGCCGAGCGCGGGTTTCGCCACCGGACTCGGGAACTGAGCGGGCAACTAAGCGGCGGCCGGCAGTCGCCCTCGCTCCGACGGAGCGACGTCCTTCCCTGCCAGCGTAAGTGCGAGTACCGCGGGGGAGGGATTCAGGCTGTCCACCATCGAACTGGGCATTAAGATCGTGGCGCCGCGTTCCTTGGTGGTTTCGTAGATAATGTTCATCGCACGTAGCTGCAATGCAATGGGATGACCCTCATACGTGGCGGCTGCTGCGACAAACTGGCCTGCAATGGCGGCTTCTGCAGACCCCAGAATGACACGCGCCTGTTTCTCGCGCTCCGCCTGTGCCTGGCGTGACATGGCGTCTTGTAAAGCCACGGGTATTGCTACATCACGAATTTCCACCGAGGTTACCGATATTCCCCATGGTGCGGTCTTCCGACCGATCTCGATCTTCAGTAAATCATCCGCGTCTTTGCGATCCGATAGGAGCGCTGCCAGCATGGATGACCCAATCATTTCGCGAAGCGAGGTTTGAGCCACCTGGTTGATGGCTTCACGATAATTGGTAATCGCTAAAGCCGCTTTCTGCGCGTCCTCTACGTGCCAAAAAATGATTGCATCGACGTTGACCGGAACCGTATCCCGGGTGAGTGCCTGCTCTGCATTGAATGCAGTCGTTTGAATGCGACCGTCAATGATGGCAATCACTCGATCTATGATGGGAATTATAAGAAATAAGCCGGCGCCCTTGACACTTCGGAGCTTGCCCAAGCGCAAAATAACGAACTTCTCCCATACGTTGGCCATTTTTACGGAGAGTGCGATCAAGATCGCTACAGCGACAAATGCGGCGGCAAGGTAAATGTGAGTAAAGTACGCCATCCCCGTACCAGCCAGGATGCAGACGAAGACTAAGAAAGCGGTAATCGGATTCATGGGGGGTATCCTGAGCTCTGTTGTCGCCCATTCTGGACGGGGAGCTTGCTGGGCAGTGGGTTCGTCGAGTGGCAGAGCCAGTTCCGGCATATCCCAATCACCCCGTTTGAAAGATCGGCCATCCGATCTCCGTACGCCACGCGCTCGCATCGGGGCTATCCTGGGGTCCGACCAGATAGTACTCGCGTAAGGGTCCCTCGATAGCCAGCGCATGGCGCGTGACGTAAGTTGCCAAGGAGCCGTAGGCAAGATCGATGTTGGCATGCGAGCCCTTGTGGACTAACGTGGCGATCTCAACCGCGGGCACGACACGCGGAGCGACTCGGCCGACGGCACGCACCTTGCCGTCGCAAGGAACGAACACCGTCGCCTCACCGTGCGCGTGAGAGAAGATGGCGTTGGAGAATATGCCGCCCGCCGGACCGGTAGGGTTTATTCGCTGCGCGGAAAGCGCGGCATGCAATTCACCGAGCGCGCCCAAATACCATGATAGTGCGTCCTTGACGGAGACGACCTCACTGATCGCAGCCGCGATTACCTCATCCGCTCTGCGGCGTCGGATCTCCACCTCCGGTGCGGGGTGCTCGAGCAAATTCCGCAGGGACGCAACCGCGGTCTGGGTCCGCGCCAGATCACTCTCCAGGCGCCTCAAATGCGCAGCGATGAGATCGGTGCGTGCCTGCACGTCCGGCGCCGACAGCACCGCGCGGATCTCATTTAACGGCATGTCGAGATCACGAAAGCGTTTGATGATTTGAGCGACTGGAATCTGCTCCGTCGTATACCGGCGATAGCCGGTTTGCGGGTCGATCTGCGCGGGTTCGAGAAGCCCCGTCGCATGATAGTGGCGCAGTGTCTTCACCGTCAGATGCGTGGCACGCGAGAAATCACCGATTGCGAGCGAGGAGGGCATGCCGGGTCAAGTCTGCACTCTCCCCCTACCGGAGAGTCAACCCCTAAAGACGCTATTGACTCTCCTCCGGCAGGAGCGCCCAAGGTGATCGCACCTGGCCATTGCCCGCACATCAGGAGAAACCCGTGACCCGAGATCTTCCCCGCATCGTCGCAGAACACATCCGCGCGGTTAACGCCTTGGATACCGACGCGATAGTGGCAACTTTTGCCAAGGACGCCTACGTGAATGACAATCGGCGAGAGATCGTTGGAATCGAAGCGATCAGGCGTTGGGTCGAGAAGGAGATGGTCGGTGACCATGTGAGCATCGAGGTTCGCGAGGTCCTTGATCATTATGGCGAAACGATTGTGCGCGCCGCCTATGACGGCGAGTACGACAAAACCAATCTGCCCAAGGAACTGATTCTGTCGAACTACTTCAAGGTTCGAGACGGAAAGATCGTCAGCCTCACCATCGTCTTCAATCAGGCGTCCCCGTATTAAGAGAGCAGTGCTAAACACGTATGATTGCGCATCGGAGAGACTACATGGACTCCCTCGCGGCGTGGAACGCGTTAACGGCGTGACGTCCGCCCAACGCGGCACCGTCCACCCGCCAACGCGATCTGGGCACGGGCGGTGCTGGTTGCGGTGATGGTCGCGCTAGGCCAAAGTGGGACATCGGTGCGCGGTCGGAAACGGTGCAATTCAATGCAGCGCGGTGACAACACGGCGGGACCACTCTATCGCCCATATCGCTGGGCTGCAGCCGATTTTCAACTCGGTCTGCGTCCCATGCGGCCGGAGAGTTGGATATTGATCGGCGCGGGGCACTCGGAATTCATGCGTCAGAAGCGCGAACGACTGGATGGCCACAGTCAGTCCTACTACCGTACGTTGCCGGACTCGTTGCCGGCACAGCGGGAGTTGCGGGAGCGTGTCTCGGCGCATCTGGCCGCGGACCATCCAGAATGTTTCGAAAAGAGCGGCTCGGTGGTCAGGTCTCTCATCACCGGCCAGACACTCGACCTGCACGACGATTCCACCGAACCGCTGATGCAGCTGAGCTACCTGGTCGAAGAGGATTTCATGCTCCTGGAAGAGGTCGGACGGGCTCTCCAGATCACGGCCGCATCGAATGCCTACTCCAGCTCGGGTCGCCTGGTCGGCTCGGTCGGGCATGGCATGGAGTGGGCCCATGAGCCGGTACCCCAACTCACTCGTAATCTCGGTGGAAAGATAAATCGCGTACTGGGCAGCATTCATGCCGCCACCCCGTGCGAGCGATTCAACTGGCAAATCACTCCGATCGCGACGGTATTTTTCCCCCACGATGATCCTCACGCGGCAAATGCCGCGGCGATGCGCGAAGTCCTTGCTGAATTGTGCCGTGACCCCGCCCGCGCCGGCGACTTGCTGTGGGTTCGGGTCGAACGACAGACGCTCGTGCGGCTACCTGATTCAAACGCGGTGGCGTTCAGCCTCCACACGTACAGTGATCCCCTCTCGTGCCTGAAGTCGGACAGGGAGAGTGTCCGGGCCATTTGGACGCTGCTGAACGATTATTCCGAGGAGCGCTGGAAGTATTCGGAGATGGACATCGTCCGCGAGCCGCTCATGATCTGGCTCGAAGCGGCGGCAAGGTAGCGGGGATGAGTGGGGTCGCTCAGCAGTTGGACGGTTTCGCACACGGCGCAATCGTGGCCCCGTAGCCGCGCAAGGTCACCGGCGCCTGGTATCGAAGAATCAAAGTCTCCACCAGCTGCCGGCGATACGCCGACAAGGTGACTTCCGTGAGTGGCCGCTTGCGCAACACCCCGACCTCGCTTGCGACGTACGGCCGGGCCCCCACCGGCGCGCTGGTGCCGCCGAGCTCAAACACCATGTAATTGAGCACGGCAGCCAATCGCTCATCGCTCAGCGTCGAGAACGCGATATTCGGCAGGCGCGGCAGGTAGGCGCGGCCTTCCGGCAACGCCAGAAAATAGCCGACGAGACCTTGCAGGCTCGGCACCAGGTTCGGGTTCGACAGGCCCTGGACGCCGTGGCAGCCGGCGCAGGCGAGGATGTAGTCGCGCTGCGGCGGGCTGAATTCGCCCGCCTGTGCCCTCGGGGTCGCGGTGCCGAGGAGGCCCAGGAGCAACGCAAGGCAACGGGCAATCCATCTCATCATGGGTGCCGCGGACACCACTTCAGTTTATTTTCGCGCCGCGTCCGCCAACCCCAGGAGCGCCGCGGTGGAGCAATGATAGGTTGCCGACGCCTTGCCGAAGCACCAGATAATGTCGTTGTTGAGCGGCGAGCGGTAGGTAGGCAGCTCCCGATCGGCGCCATCGCAAAAGCAGGACTTGCCGGCCGAGCATATGGGTTTTCCGCAGCAGTCGCGATAGGCGATGACGTAGGAGCGGCCGTTTCCAGGATGGACGCACGTGCCGATCCAGGAAATGGGAGAGGGCTCCGCACCGGGCGGGCAGGTGTGCGAGCCGCCGCCGCAGCAACTGCACATCACGCCGTCCGAGGCGCAGTACTTCCAGTAATTGCATTTGGTGGGATCGGTTGTCTGTGCGTAGCGTTCGAAGTCGGTCTTCGGAGTATCGGCCGCAGACGCTCGCGCGACCGGCAGCAGCGGCAGAGCGGGAGTTGCCAGGAGCGCCATCCCGAGGCGGGCGAGAAAACTCCGGCGCGAGGAGAAGCCCGCAAGCCTGCGGGTCAACCGCTCGCCGAGCTTGTCAATCGGAGATTTCGACACGCAGATCTCCCACGGGTTGCGCTTTTAGATAAGATTGAATGGAGGCGAAGCCCGTCTCCTTGGCGATGATCAGACTCTCGAAGTGTTCGCGGCTGTTCACCAGCCCTTTCGCGGCGATCACGCCCGCGTCGTCCAGCAGGACCGCATAGGGGAGCTTGTCGACGCGATAGGCCATCCCGATCTCGGGCCCGTTGACGAAGCGGTCCTCGGCGAGACCGAACTGCTCGATCAATCGCCTCTGCTCGGCAAGGTCCGCATCGCCGACGAACAGCACCTCGAGGCGCTCGCTCTTGGCGAAATCCATGGCGATGGGAATCAATTTCTTGCAGATCGGACAGGTCTGCGAAATGAACAGGAGCAGGAGCGCCCTGCCGGGCGCGAGCTTACCGCCCACCGTGATGCTGTTGCCGGCGAGTGCGTGCACCTCGAGCCGGGGCGAGGGCTCGCCCACGCCGGGACCCGCCGCATTGAGCAGCGCGCCGGCGGGTGCGACCCGCTCGTGGAGCACGCCGACTTGGCGCGCGAGCGCCAGTACAGCGGCGCTGAGACAGATCACCACGATCCACAGCAATACGAGCATGATCATCAGCGGCGTCATGACACGGCCCCGGCACTGCCGCGCACCGCCCGGCGCCACGCCGGCGAGATGCTCCACAAAATTCCGAGGGCTTGCAGAATGACGAACAGAACAGCGCCGGCCAGGTATCCGTTCATGAGCGCTAAAGGATCGTGAGGCGCGTCATTCGAGAACAGCGCCACGCCCATGAGCAACGCCAGCACCACGTTACGCATCACCAGGGTCCGGCTCAGCGTCTGCTTGAGCGCGCTCTGGAAGCAGCCGCAATCGATGTGACGGCGGCCGCGCCGCAAGTTGATCCCCATGGCCAGCGCGAATAGCAACAAGAGAGCAGCGGCCCCGAGCTCGGGCCAGGGAAATGCCAGCCCTAGTAGAAGTGTCATGCCCAGCAATAGCTCAAGGGGCGGAATCAAGTACGCGACCGGCGCCACCATCAGATCGGGAAGCAAACGGTAATTCGCGACGACTCCTTGAAAAGGCATCCGGTGCCGGAGTTTCCCGTACGCGGCGGTGAGAAACACCAGGGAGACCAGTATTCTGATCGCCAGCGCGAACGGCGCCATCGCCGGATGCGCGCTCACAGTCCCCGCCTGGTGCAACGATCGCGCATCAATATCCTGGAACCGAGACCCAGTCGCCGGCGGCAGCTTCGATCTTGCGCAATTCCGTTCCCGTCATGGCATCGAGCACGACATCATTGCCCTCCGGATTCAAGAGATAGAGGAGGGGCTTCGCATCCTGCGAGACGCCGATACTCGTATAGTAAGGCACCTCGTCCCCGCCCAGGCCGCTCGAGGGAACGGGGCGCAGCGGAAACCGAGACACGAGAGCATGAGTCTTGGTGTCGAGCACCCAGATTTCGGTTCCGCCGTGCTTGTGGGTCCAATAGTTTCCCGGATGCATCAGCACGAACAACTTGCCGCTCGCTTTGTGGTAGGCCGCCAACTGATCTCCGCCCGGGCGCCATGCGAGCTCCTGCACGCCGGTTCCCGCCGGTGCATACCCGGCCGCCTTCTGGATGGACCAAGGCTCGCCCACCTTGGTATCGGCCCCAAGCTGGGCCGGGTACACGAGGCCGCTGTAGGAAAGGAAAATCGCCTTGCCGGTGGTGCGGTCGACGAAGCTGTTCTCGAAAATTGGGTCGCTGTTCGCGTCGAAGAACGATTTGGTGTGAGTCACCTTCGCGGGACCCGAGGCGGGGATCGTCACGCTCGCGAGGGAGCCATCGCCGCACAGCGAGGAGAATCCAGCGTCGCCCCAGGGAAAGACCAGTGCGCATCCTGGAATTTCGACCGTACCGCCGACGGCTTGGCTCTTCAAGTCGACCCAGATTACCGAGGCGACCGGCATCATGACGTAGACATAGGCCCGGGAGCCCGACGCGTTGATATCGAAATTCTGGATCTTTTCCACGAGTGCCCTGCCCGGGAGGCTGATCTCCTTGAGGAGATTCAAGGTTTTTGCATCGTAGATGGAGACGAGGTCCTGCCGATTTCCGCGCGACCCATGGGTCCAATAGGTTTCCGATACGTAGAATCGGCTGTTGTCGGGAGCGATGGCAAGGTTCGAGACGTAGCCGGCCGGGATGCTCCCTTCCATCTTGCCGGTGTCCGCATCGAAGATGGCGAAGCTCTGCAGGCGAAACCCGCCCGTGAAGAATCGATGCGGCGAGTTTGGCGCCAAGGTGGCCACATCGCTCACTTCCGCCGCCAGTTCCTGTTCGGTCGCGGCTTGCGCGACGGCAAGCCACCCTCCCAGCGAGGCGAGCAGCAGGGCCCTCATTCCGGCGCGGATCATCGCGGTATCTCTCCTGCCGTCATCCCATCTTTGATTGTCGGCACCCGGATGAAACCATGGCGATCGGTCCCGGGTCAAACAGACCATCAGAATCGACGTCGAGCAGAAACGATGACGGTTTCATCACAGGAATAGATCGGGCTGAAGTTCGTTGCTCCCGCGGACCACCGAGTAGGATTCGAAGTTACTGACTCCGTGAGCAGCGAGCACCTGCTCGTCGATGTAGAAGTTACCGCTGTTGCCCGTAATGCGCGCGTCGCTGGAAAGAATGAGCGCGGCCGCGTCTGCCACGATCGCCGGGGTGCGGCAATGTTCCGGACGGACACCCGGAATCATTTGCAGCGCCGCAGTCTGGATCACGGTAGCCGGCCAAAGCGCATTGACAGCGATGCCGTAGGCTCTGAACTCCGCAGCGTGTCCCATCACGCACATCGACATGCCGTACTTCGACATGGTGTAGGCCGTGTGCTGGGCAAACCAGCGCGGCTCCATATTCAGAGGCGGCGCGAGCGTCAGAATGTGGGGATTGCGCCCGAGCTCGGCGGACTTTTTCAGCGCAGGCAGGCAGACCTGCGTACAGAGGAAAGTGCCGCGCACGTTGACGCCGAACATCAGGTCGAAGCGCTTCATCGGGGTCGCTTCGGTACCCGTCAGACTGATGGCGCTCGCATTGTTGATCAACACATCGATCGATCCAAAACGCGCGCGCGCTGCGGCGACGGCCTCGATCAGTTGCGATTCTTCTCGGATGTCCACCTTGAGCGGCAGGCACTGGCCACCGGCCGCCTCGATCTCCTTGGCGGCCGAGTAAATCGTGCCGGGCAAGCGCGGGTTCTCTTGGTCGGTTTTCGCCGCGATCACCACATTGGCCCCCTCGGATGCGGCGCGTATCGCAATCGCCAGCCCGATGCCCCGCGAGCCACCGCTTATAAACAGCGTCTTATCTTGGAGTGACATGAGCATCCCCTCAGGAATTCTGGTGTGGGCACGGCGACGCGCGCCGTGATTCAATCGAACCGCGAGAAGTCCGGTCGGCGGCGCTCAAAAAACGCCGCGAACGCTTCGCGGGCTTCGGGCGATTGCAGCCGCCCACGGAATTCCTCGCCTTCGAGGAGCATGCGCGATTCGATGGCCTCAAGCCGACCTTCCTTCATGAGGCGCTTGGTCGCTCGCACGGCTGCTGCCGGCAGGGCCACCAACTTGTCCGCTTGCAGGCGCGCATGACCGACCACTGTATCGGCAGGCAGTACGGCGCTTACAAGGCCCAGCCGCAATGCCTCATCGGCGCCAAAGGGTTCGCCCAGCAACAGGCGTTCGGCGGCCCGCTGGTAACCAAAAAGCTCAGGCAGGAGCAGGCTCGAGGCCGCCTCCGGTACCAGACCCAATTGCGCGAAGGGCAGGCTGAATCGGGCGTTGTCTCCCGCGAACACCAGGTCGCAGTGCAACAGCATGGTGGTGCCGATACCAACTGCAGGACCGCACACGGCGGCGATGAGTGGCTTGGGTGCGTGACTGATCTCCCTAAGAAAGCGAAACACCGGGCTGTCATCGCTGATCGGGGGATGGTCCATAAAATCCTGCAAGTCATTGCCAGCGGTAAACACATCGCGCTTACCGACGATCATCACGGCACGTACGGCGGGCGCCTCGCGCGCCTCAATCAAGGCGCCTGCGAGCGCGCCGTACATGTCAGCGGTGATGGCGTTCTTTTTCTGCGGCCGGTTCAACTCGATTGTCAAAACGCCGCCTTCGCTTGAGGTCAGGATATCCATGGAATGTGGCACCTCGATGGAGCTATTGATCCAAATCAACGAAACGGCGCGACCGTAGTGACATCAGCAGGCAATTCTAAGGCAATGGCTAGCTCGCTTGAAGCACGTGAATTGCAAACAGCTGCTCGGAATCTTGCCAGTAGCCGGCGGCACTCCAGCCGGCGGCCGCCGCAATCGATAGGAATCGCTCTTTTCCGTATTTGTAGCTGACTCCGATTTGGATTGTTTCGCCCTCGGCAAAGTGGATCGAGTGTCCCGCGATCAGCGCGCTCTGTGCGCTGCGACTCTCGAGGTACATTTCCACTCGCTCTTCGCGAGGATTCCACAGCACCTTGCGTGCGAAGCGGCTCATATCCAGATCGCCGTCGGCCAACTGATTGACATGCGACAAAATGTTGAGGTTGAAGGCGCTGCTGACGCCGGCGGAGTCGTCATAGGCGGGTAAGACGCGTCGGGCATCCCTGCATTGGTCGATGCCGATCACGAAGGCCGGCGGGACCGTCCCCGCAAGACCCCGTCGGACATTCTCTAGAAACTGAACTACGGCGGCAGGGGACAGTTGACCGACGGTGCTTCCCGGCAGGAATCCGACCTTGTGCATCTCACTGAAAGCCTCGGGCATCGCCAAGGGCTGCAGAAAGTCGGCCAGCAATGTTTCCACCTGGATTCGCGGATGACTCACCTGCATGCGCGAGCGGAGGGGTCCGAGGACGCTTGGAGAGATGTCGATTGCGAGATACGCTGAAAAATGACTCTCCGCGGCATCGAGCAGCAAGACGGCTTTACTCTCATCACTGGCTCCGAATTCCACGAGGGCGCGCCTGCGCCCGGCCTTGAAAGGCACCGAGGCGGCAATGTCGGCAGCACACCCCCCGAGCAACTTCGTCTCGGTTCGTGTCAAGTAATACTCGGGGAGTTCGGTGATGCGTTGGAACAGCTCGGAACCGGCCGCGTCGTATAGCAGCTTCGACGGCAGCGTTTTTTTCTCGCTGGTGAGCCCAAGCAGAACTTCATTCAGCAGGCCGGCATCGGCTTGGTCAACGGCATTGCTATCAGGAGAATGGCTCATATGCGGCTCCATTTGGGCGTGGCGATCCGGCCACCGTGATCCGACGGCGGGTCTGGCTTGCAATGTCATCGAACCGGCAAGGCTTTTGCAAATTAGCGAGCGCCATATTGTCGAACAGTGAAGGCTGTCGGATGATGAGCGGTACAGGATGACGTCAATGAACCCCAGGGAGGCTTTCTATGGCTGCGCCGAGGGCCAGCGTCAGAACTCTTCGACACCCGCACGGGCACCCGTATCGAGCCGGCCGCGCCGGTTCAGGGGTCGGGGTGCACCTCGCCATCCTGACCACGGTGCTGTGTGCAGGCTGTACGCATAAGGCCCCGCCGCCGGCCCCGCCACCTCCGAAAGTCTCGGTCGTTACCGTGCAAACGCAGGCGGTGCCGATCACCACCGAGCTACCCGGACGCGTGAACGGCTTCCGTACCGCCGACGTGCGGCCGCAGGTCAATGGCATTATTCTGAAGCGGCTGTTCGTTGAGGGCAGGGATGTCAAGGCCGGGCAGCAGCTCTACCAGATCGACCCGGCGCCCTACCAGGCCAGCTATGACAGCGCGGTCGCGGCGAATGCTTCCGCCAAGGCGCTCGCGGAGCGCTACAAGCCGCTGGTCGAAGCAAATGCCGTCAGCAAGCAGGATTACGACAACGCCGTGGCCTCGTATCTGCAGGCGCAGGCGGCGGTGGAAACGGCACACATCAATCTGATCTACACCCGAGTGCTGTCTCCGATCACGGGCCGCATCGGCCGCTCGTTGATCACGGAGGGGGCGCTCGCCACTGCCAATCAGACCACCGTGCTGGCCACCGTCCAACAGCTCGACCCGGTGTACGTGGACGTGACCCAACCGACCACGACCCTGGTGCGCTTGCAGAAGGAGGCCGCCGCGGGGCTGCTCGAGCAAAACGAGGCGGGGAAGGCCCAGGTGCGGGTACGGCTGGAGGATGGCAGCGAGTACGCCCATGCGGGAACGCTGGAGTTCTCCGAGGTAACGGTGGATCAGGGCACGGGCTCGGTCACACTGCGCGCGCTGATTCCGAATCCCGAGCGTCTGCTCCTGCCGGGCATGTTCGTGCGCGAAGAGATCCAGGAAGGCGTGCGCCAAGGTGCCGTGCTGGCACCGCAGCAGGGCGTCAGCCACAACCAGAAAGGCGAGCCTACCGCGCTCGTGGTGGGTCCGGATAATACCGTCGAGCTGCGGACCATCACGACCGATCGCGCTATCGGCGATCAATGGTTGGTGACCACGGGGCTCAAGCCCGGGGACCGGGTCATCGTCGAGGGGATCCAGTCAGTGAAGCCCGGCGCCAAAGTCGTGCCCGAGGAGTATCGGCCGGCGGATGAGAAGACGGTGCAGCAGCAGGCTGCAAGCACCCAGTCCTCCACAAAGTAAGCCATGGTCAATTTTTTCATCGATCGTCCGGTCTTTGCCTGGGTAATCGCGATCGTCATCATGCTGATGGGCGCGCTCGCCATCACGACACTCCCCATCGCGCAGTATCCGGCCATCGCCCCCCCTGCCATATCCATTCAGGTGGTCTATCCCGGTGCATCGTCCGACACCGTGCAAAGCACCGTCACGCAGGTGATCGAGCAGCAGTTGAACGGCATCGATCATCTGCTCTATTTCGGGTCCGAAAGCGATGCCACCGGGAACATGACCATCACGCTTTATTTCGAGCAGGGCACCAATCCCGACATCGCCCAGGTGCAAGTGCAGAATAAGCTCCAGCTCGCGACCCCGCTCCTGCCGATCGAAGTGCAAGAGCAGGGGCTGCGCGTCGTCAAGGCCACCCGCAATTTCCTGCTCGTGATCGGCTTCTACTCGACCGATGGCTCAATGAGCAGCGAGGACGTGAGCGACTACATCGCTTCTTACGTGCAGGATCCGATCAGCCGCACGAACGGGGTCGGTGACTTTCAGCTGTTCGGCACCCAGTACGCGATGCGGATCTGGCTGGATCCGGCGAAGCTCAATAACTATGGGCTGACCCCGACGGACGTCAACAACGCGCTGCAGGTGCAGAACTTGCAGGTTCCTTCCGGGGAGCTGGGGGGACTACCCGCCGTGAAGGGACAGCGCCTCCACGCGACCATCATCGGCCCTGAGCGCCTGACCAACGCGGATGCGTTCAACCGGGTGCTGCTCAAAGTGAACACCGACGGCTCGCGGGTCCTGCTCAAAGACGTCGCCCGCGTCGGCCTCGGCGCCGAGAGCTATTCGGTCTACACCGAGTACAACGCCAAGCCGGCGGCCGGCCTGGCGGTGAAGCTCGCACCGGGAGCGAACGCTCTGGATACCGCCAAGGCGGTGCGCGCCACCATGGACAAGCTGGCGCCTTTTTTCCCGCCCGGCCTGAAGCTCGTTTATCCCTATGACACCACCCCCTTCGTGCGCGTCTCCATCGATGAGGTCGTGAAGACGCTGTTCGAGGCGATCGTGCTGGTGTTTCTGGTGATGTACTTGTTCCTGCAAAACTTCCGCGCCACGCTGATTCCGACCATTGCGGTCCCGGTGGTGCTCCTGGGCACTTTCGCGATACTTGCGGCCGCGGGATATTCGATGAACACGCTGACCATGTTCGGCATGGTGCTTGCCATCGGTCTCCTGGTGGACGATGCGATCGTCGTCGTGGAGAACGTCGAGCGCGTGATGGAGGAGGAGAAGCTCTCACCGAAGGATGCGACGCGACGCTCGATGGGCGAGATCACAGGGGCTCTGATCGGCATCGCCTTGGTGCTATCGGCGGTGTTCCTGCCCATGGCCTTCTTCGGCGGCTCGACGGGCGTCATCTACCGCCAGTTCTCCATCACCATCGTCTCGGCCATGGCTCTGTCGGTGATGGTGGCGCTGATTTTCACGCCTTCCTTGTGCGCGACCCTCTTGAAGCCCAAGGTCGGGGAGGCCCACGAGCGCGAGCGAGGGTTTTTCGGCTGGTTCAATCGCGGCTTCAACCGGATGAATCGCGGCTATGAGAGCGGGGTCGCTCATGTCACGGGGCGCACCGGGCGCTATCTCGTGGTGTATGGAGTCATCGTGGTAGCGATGGGCCTGTTGTTCGTACGCGTGCCGAAATCGTTCCTGCCGGATGAGGATCAGGGCATTTTGTTCGGCCAGGTGGCGGCGCCGCCGGGCGCTGCGAGCGAGCTCACGCAGCGGGCCCTCAATGAGGCGCGCGACTACTTCCTCAAGGATGAGAAAGATCTCGTGAGCGGTGTGTTCACCGTCAACGGTTTCAGCTTCGGTGGGCAAGGGCAGAACACCGGCCTCATATTCGTCCGCCTGAAGGACTGGTCGGAGCGCCCGGGGAAAAAGAACTCCGTTTTTGCCCTGGCGGAGCGCGCCAACCGGCGCTTCCACCAGATCCGTGGAGCATTCGTGGTGGCGTTCGCACCGCCGGCCGCGCTCGAGCTCGGCAACGCCACGGGATTCGACTTCGAGCTGGAGGATCGCGGCAACGTAGGCCATGCGGCGCTGATGCAGGCGCGCGGCCAGCTACTGGGGCTGGCGAGCAAGGACCCGGCGATCGGCTTGATACGGCCGAACGGCCTTGCTGATGAGCCGCAATACAAGCTCGACATCGACTGGGAAAAGGCGAGCGCGCTCGGCCTTTCGATCGGCAACATCAACGATGCCTTGGGCGCCGGCTGGGGCTCGGCCTACATCAACCAGTTCGTCGACCGCAACCGCGTCAAGCGGGTATTCATGCAGGGCGAGGTCGACTCGCGCATGTTGCCGCAGGACTTGGGTCTTTGGTACGTGCGCAACAGCGGGGGTGAAATGGTGCCTTTCTCGACCTTCGCCGCGGCGCACTGGATATTTGGCTCGCCCAAGTTGGAGCGCTATAACGGCACCCCCGCGCTCGAATTCCTGGGCGCTCCGGCGCCGGGCAAGAGCACCGGGGATGCGCTCGCTGCGATGGAAAGAGCGGTGACCAAGCTCCCCAAGGGCATAAGCTACGAGTGGACCGGCCTCTCCTTCGAGGAGGTGCGCTCGGGCTCGCAGGCGCCCGCGCTCTACGCCATCTCGCTCACCATCGTGTTCTTGAGTCTCGCGGCGCTCTACGAGAGCTGGTCCATACCTTTCGCGGTGATGCTGGTGGTGCCGCTTGGCATCATCGGCACCATCGCCGCCACGCTCTGGCGCGGACTCGCTAACGATGTCTTCTTTCAGGTGGGCCTGCTCACCACTGTGGGACTTTCGGCCAAGAATGCCATCTTGATCGTGGAGTTCGCGCTGGAAAACCACAAGCGCGGCATGCATCTGATCGAGGCGACGGTCTCGGCGGCGCGCCAGCGCCTGCGGCCCATCCTCATGACCTCGATGGCGTTCATCCTGGGCGTGTTGCCGCTCGCGATCGCGACCGGCGCGGGCGCCGGCGGGCGCATCGCCATCGGCACCGGGGTGATCGGCGGCATGCTCACGGCCACGGTGCTTGCCGTGTTCCTCGTGCCGGTGTTCTTCGTGAGCGTCCGCTCGGTGTTCGGCGATCACCCGAAGCACCAGGAACCCTCGCGGCCGCCGCGGTCCCCGCCGCCGGCTTCGGAGAGCTGAGATGGCTCGAGGAAGCATCTGTCTCCTCGCCGCGGCGATGACCACACTCCTCGGCGCCTGCACCTTGGAGCCGCATTATCATCGCCCGCCCCCGCCCGTGCCGGCGCTCCCCGGCGGCACAGCCGCCGGCACGCCCGCTGCCGACATCGGCTGGCGCGAGTTCTTTCCGGATCCGCAGCTTCAGCAGCTGATTGCGCTGGCGCTTACCAACAATCGCGACCTGCGCGTCGCGGCTCTGAACGTGCAGAGCGCTCAGGCGCAATATCGCATTCAGCGCGCCCCGCTGTTTCCGACCGTCAATGCGAGCGCCGCCGAGCAGGTACAGGAGATTCCCATCAGTGTGTTGGAGGCTGAAAATCCCAACGCCGCAGCAGCGGCAGCGGCGTCGGGGAAGCCTCTGCCGACCGGCGGGGTTACCATACACACCTACGGCGTCGAAGTCGGCTTCACGAGTTACGAGCTGGACCTCTTCGGCCGCATCCGTAGCTTGAGCCACGCAGCCTTGCAGCAGTACTTCAGCTCGGGCGAGACGAGGCGCAGTGTGCAGCTCACCCTGGTGGCCGAAGTCGCCACCGCCTATCTCACCGTGCTCACCGATCAGACGCTGCTCGACATCACCCATGACACATTGAAGAGCCAGGAAGAGTCCTATTCGCTGACGCAGAAGATGTTCAACGGCGGCACGAGCACGGAGCTCGCGCTGCGCCAGGCCGAGACCACCGTCGACACGGCACGCGCCAACCTCGCTCAGTACAATCGCCAGCTGGCGCAGGACCGCGATGAGTTGCAGCTCCTGCTGGGCGCGCCGATTCCGGACAGCATCGATATTTCCGGCGGCTTGGACCGCGGCAACACGGTCGCCGAGCTCGAGGAGGGCATTCCATCGGACGTCCTGGTGCGCCGGCCCGACATACTCGCCGCCGAACATCAGCTCATGGCCGCCAACGCACAAATCGGTGCGGCGCGTGCGGCGTTCCTGCCCTCGATCGAGCTCACCGGCAGTTACGGCTACGAAAGCCCGCAGCTGTCGGGCTTGTTCTCGGGCGCTTCGCGCGCCTGGACCTTTTCGCCGCAGATCAGTGTCCCGATCTTCGCGGGCGGTGCCAACGTCGCCAACCTCCAGGCGACCGAGCTTGCGCGCGATACCGCGGTCGCCCAGTACGAGAAAGCGATTCAGACCGCTTTCCGCGAGGTCGCGGACGCGCTGGTCGCGCGCAGCACGCTCGATGAGCAGCTCGCGGCTCAGCAAGCTCTGGTGACGGCCTCGGCCGTAGCCTATCGGCTGGCCGACATGCGCTACCGGGGCGGGGTTGACAGCTACCTGACCGCGCTCGTCGCGCAGGTGTCGCTCTATAGCGCCCAGCAACAGTTGCAAACGGTACGGCTTTTGCGACTGCAAAACCTCGTGACGCTGTACAAGGCCTTGGGTGGCGGACTCCGGGAGCACGCTGCGCCTGTCCCGGCGACCTCTTCGAACTAGGCCCGCGTGGGTGTAATGTTTAGCTGGACAAGAGGGGAAATGGCATGGCGGAGACCGCGGCAGCCAGTGGCGAGGACGTCACCACCGCTGCCTGGATCGGCGAGATGTTGCTGCGCCTTCTGGGCGCGGCGCTCCAGATTCTCGCGACCTGGGCGGTGGTCCGTGCGCTGACACCGGAGGAGGCGGGGGTTTACTTCCGCGGGTTCGTGATCGCCTTGGGGCTGAGCACGCTCTTGCGGGGCAAGTACGAGATCTACCTGGCGCAGCACATTATCGGACGGCGCGCGGCCGCCACCGGTATTTCCAATGGGGTACTCCTGATGCAGCTCGCGCGGCGGATGTTGGTACGGTCCAGCCTCCTGTGTGCAGTGCTCTTGGTCGTGACGGCCGACCTGGACATCCAGGCTCCGCAGTTGCAGACCCTGTTGCAGACCTATCTGCCCTTCGTGCTCGCGGTTCCCTGTGTCAGCCTGTCTAGCTTGTTGGGCGAGGCGTTGCGGGCGGCGAATCGGACGCTCGGCATTGTGGTGGCCGCCTATGCCGTGAACCTCTCGATGCTTCTTGCGGTGGTGCTGGCGCCTTCCGACGCGTCGCTCGCTTTTTACTCCTGGGCATTTCTACTCGGGAGCCTCGTTTCCGCCGGGGTGGCGGCGGCGCTCGCCTGGCGCGCCTTCCCGCTCGAGCGAGGCGAGAGCCGTCTGCCGATTCGCCGCGAAGCACTGCAAGGCGTGGACTCGCGGGAATTGATCGGTGTTGCGCGCGGGTTGCTGCTATGGGGACCCCTCTGCGTCCTGGCCGTCTGGGCGCCGCCCATACAGATGGCGCAATATGCAGTGGCCGCGCGCACGGCACTGATCGTGGATATCTTTCTGCCGGCATTGAACCTGACGGGCTGCCGCGAAACTCTGACGGTTGCGCAGCCGGTCAAGGCGTCGCGGGGGCTTCTGCTCAGGCAGCTCGCTGCGGCTTCCATTTATAGCTCGGCGTTCGTGGTACCGCTGTTCGTGTTGGCTCCCGTAACGCTTGCGCTCTACGGCAAGCCGTACGATTCCCAGTTGACGGTGTACGCGCTTCTGCTGGGGGTGCAGTGGGCGAATGGCGTCGGTCGTCCGGCGGTGCGGCAGGCGGTGGTGGAGTGGAATGCACGGCGGATCGGCGTTGCCGTCGGATCGGGCGCCGTGGCGGTCGTGCTGATTTGTGCGCTGGGCGTGACCCGCTACGGTGCTCTCGCGGCCGCCGCGGCCTCGCTGATCGGCGCCTTGATCGTCAACGGACGGGCGATCGGTATGGCCCTTTCGCGGCCGGCGTGAGGGCCGGATGAACCCACGGGTAAGTGAAGCTCACCGCAAGGAAAGACGCTGGAGCGCCGAATATGCCGCGCTCCGCCAATTCTGCCTCGGGTCGGGCCTCAATGAGGAATTGAAATGGGGCCAAGCTTGCTACGATCTGAATGGTAGCAATGTGGTTTTGATCCATGGCTTCAAGAATTATTGCGCGTTGCTTTTCATGAAAGGGGCTTTGCTCAAGGATCCCAAGGGTATCCTCGTTCAGCAAACCAAGAACGTGCAGGCCGCGAGACAGATCAGATTTGCGTCCCTTGCGGATATCAACAAGCAGAAAGCCGCGGTTAGGGCGTATATATCAGAGGCGATTGCGGTTGAAAAATCCGGCGCCCAGGTGAAGATGAAAGGCGTGGCACAGTTCGAGGTGCCCGAGGAGTTTCAAAAGCGTTTGGATGATGACCCAAAACTGATGGAAGCCTTTCATGCGCTTACCCCCGGAAGGCAGAAAGGCTATTTGCTGCACTTCGGTGCGGCGAAACAATCAGCGACCCGCAGCGCGCGCGTCGAGAAACATGCGCCCAGGATTTTGAAAGGGCTGGGCCTCGATGATTGAGCCATGGCGCCGCCCGACGCCGACCGTTCGCACGGCCACCCGATATGGAAAGTAGGCCTTGCAGGCCTCACCGGGCATCGCTGTTAATATGACTTCTTGATCAGTATGTTATATTGAGGATATGAGGGCTATACGGCCCAGCAATGTCCAGGGCACCCCATTGATGGCCTCGCGAGATTTGCGACGGCGCCATCGTCCCCGAGCCACCGGGATTACCCCATCCGGAAGGCGGCTTTTTCTTACATACAGCCACCCAGAATCGCGACAGGATAGTGGCCATGACCCAGGTCAGAGCCGGCGGACCAGGCCGGCTGCTGAAGCTTCAACCGTCGTATTGCGGCCGCGACAATAGGGCGACGTCTATGTCTGATGTCACGAATGATTCAACGATTGATCTGGACGAGGCGCGCGCCGCTTCGGCGACTTCTGACCCCGCGCCTTCGGTCGCCGTCGGTGACGTTTTGCGCGATCGATATGTCTTACAAGCGCGACTCGACACGGGCGGCAAGGGAGCGGTGTTCAAGGCGCTGGATCTGTTTCGGGAGGCGCTGCCCGACTCACAGCAATATGTCGCATTGAAGGTATTGCACGCCGGAGGAGATTGCTCGGAGCGGACTCTTGCGAACTTGCCCCTCGAGTTTCATTGCGCTCAAATCCTATCGCACCGGAACATAGTGAATGTTTACGAATTGGACCGCGACGGGGATGTGGTCTTCTTCACGATGGAGCTGCTCGACGGCGAGCTGCTGAGCAACGTACTGGAGCGATTGCGTCCCGGGGCGATGCAACGCTCGCAGGCTTGGCAGCTGATCCAGCAGCTCGGTGCAGGATTGGCACACGCTCACGAGCGCGGGGTTGTACACGGCGACCTTAAACCGCGAAACGTCTTCATAACTCGCGAGGGTGAGCTGCGCATCCTGGACTTCGGTGCTGCGCATAGCCTCGCGGCGGAGAAGTCGGGATCGGAGCACACCGACCACGCTCCCAACTATGGCACGCCTGCTTATGCGAGCTGTGAGCAATTGGAGGGTCGTCGCGCGGATCCCCGCGACGACCTTTATGCGCTTGCTTGCATTTGCTACGAGCTTCTGACGGGAACTCATCCTTTTGGCTCGCGGCCCGCCACGCTGGCACGCGATTATCGCGTGAGCCTGGTACGCCCTTCTGGACTCAGCGGGAGGCAGTGGAGAGCTCTGCAGAAAGGCCTATCTTGGCATCGCGCGGGGCGTTCGATCAGTGTGCGTTTATGGATCCATCGATTGATCAAGGACCGGGCGCAGGAGCATGCGCGGACGCCGTTGCAGGAACTGAAGCAAGCGGACGGTGTGCAATCCCGGATGGCGTGGCGAGTCGCCGCCCTATTTTTGGTGGTGAGTCTGACAGGCGCAGGCCTCTTGGCGCAGCTCCGGTCGACCGATGCACCCAAACCGGTCGACGTGCCTTCCTCCGCCCCCGCGGCAGAGGTGAGTCAGGAGCTCACCCCTGCACCGCTCAGTGAACAGCCGGCGGACAATATCGACGCGGCGCAAGCGAGCGTTCCTGGTGCCAAAGATATTGGATCGCGCCCGACCCAGGCGAAGGTGGCCAGGGTGGCTGCTCGCATGATCTCGGTCGAGCCATCTCAAGTGAGATCCGACGATCATTTCGCCGAGATTCGATTGCATCGCAACCTACTGCAGAAAAATAGCTCGTTCACGTGGTGGACCGAAGCCGCGACCGCGAAACCGGACGTCGACTACGTGCCTGAGGCGGTGGCGGTCCAAACCTTCCCCGATGGCTATCGCACGGCACGCCTGTACGTCAGGCTGTTGCCGCAGTCATTGCGATCGCAGCGCGCCTATTTTTACATCGCGATCTCTGAGACCGGTGCTCATCAATCGCCGGCCACCGTGATACGACGGCAGATCTGGCTTCCGCCGACCTCAAATCTCCAGGCCCAGCGCTAGGCGGCCACCGCCATGCGGCCATCATTCAAGCCGGCCGGGGCAGGGCTTAGCAGATGACTTGTACCGTATTGACGTGCCCGTTCACGGTGCCGGTGCCGTGGGTGATCTGACAGGTACCCGAGCTGGGTTGAGCTTTGATGACTACCGCGTAATCGCTGCCGTAGGCTAGAGCGCTCGGCATCGAGAACTGGGTGGCGTTGCCCGAGACCGAAAGGTCGTCTGTGCCGTCGGTCAATACGAGGCCAGATGTCTTCAATCCGGAGATTGATCCGCCCAAAGTGAAGCTGCTCGAGGCGCACGTCACTCCGACGTTCGTGACCGCGCTCGCGGCCATGGTGCCCGTGCCGCCGCTGATCGTGCAGGTCAACCCCGCAGGCTGCTTCCGGACGCTCACCGCGTAGCTGCTGCCGTCGGCGACAGCTGCGGGCATGGTGAAGGTGGTCGCGTTGACGGGAACACTGTACGTGTTGCTGCCATCGCTCAGTACGAGGCCAGAGGAGGCGAGCCCGGCCACCGTTCCACCGAGGCTGTACGCCTCCTCCGAACAGATAATCGAGACATCGGTGACACTGTGCGCTGCGATCGTTCCGAGACCGTTGCTGACGGAGCAGGTCATCCCAGTCGGTTGAGATTGCACGCGCACGGCATAGGCGCTGCCGGAGGATTGCGGCGTGTCGAGCGTGAAGCTGGTGGCGTCCGCCGGCACCGTGTACGTGGACGTGCCGTTGACCAGTACCAGGTCCGTTGCGCGCTCGACGCCACGGATGCTTCCGCCTATCGTCAGCGGCTGATCGGTGCATGCGACGGCTATATTTGTAACGGCCTCGGCCGCCACCGTTCCCGAGCCATTAGTCACGTCACAGGCGAGGCCGGTCGGTTGTGTGCTCACGGTGACCTTGTAGTCGCTGCCGTATGCGACCGCGGTGGGCATCGTGAAAGAAGACGCTCCCGCAGGCACGCTGAGGGTATCGCTGCCGTTTGTCAGGACCAGCCCCGGCGCGGTAAGTCCGCTGATGGTGCCCCCGACATTGAAGGTCTCGTTCGAGCAAGTCACCACGACATTGGAGATATTGGCCGTACTCGCCGTGCCGGTGCCGTTTGCCACGGTGCAGATCTGTCCGGTCGGTTGGTCCGGCGCGGTGACGTCGTAGCCGACCCCTTCGGCGAGAATCGGGCCAAAGGTGAAACTCGTTGCCCCAGCCTTGATTTCGAGATTCACGCCGAGGGTGGTCAGGGACAGGCCGCTGGTGGTCAATCCGCTGATCGTGCCCGAGAGAGTCAAGGGAGTCCCGCTCGAGTCCCCGCCGCATGCCGCCAGTGCAAGCACGCATGCTGCGATCGCGCTTCGCGCTGCGGACACTGCGGTAAAGAGGGACGAACTAGCTACTTGTCGTTGCACTTGAATACTTCCTGACTGCCGAAAATTACTAGGAGGGGGCCTGAACGATCTGACGTACGCGATGCTGTCACAAAAAGGAGACCGCCATGTAGGACGCGCGCCGCCGCCGAAGGTTCTGGATGTGCAGCGTAGAGGCTTTGGCATAAAGTGCAAGCTATTGAAATTATTTGAGTTCTATGCGCCAGCCGGTATTGGCGAGACTGGCGTCAGCTCCGCCATTTGAGATAGGCACAAAACATATCGGCCATGGCCTCGGCGTAGGCGGGTTGTTTGACCGGCATGCGTTGGGGTCGCATGATCCGTAGGACATTGAAAAAGAGTGGGAGAACGCCGGATGTCCTCGTCATTGCGTTTCGGCTTCGGCTTCGATGTGAGGAATCCGACGGCCTGGTACAAACCGTTCCCGGATCTCTACGCCGAGACGTTGGAGTTCATCGCCTGGACGGAGAGTCTCGGATTCGAGAATTGTTGGTTTGCGGAGCATCACGGCATCGATGATGGCTATCTACCATCGCCCTTGATGATGGGGGCGGCGGTAGCGGCGAAAACCAAGACTATGCGTATCGGGACGGGCGTTGGGCTCCTGCCGCACTACCACCCGGTGCGTTTTGCCGAGGATACAGCGGTGCTCGATAACATCTCCAATGGCCGCGTCGAGCTGTCCATGGGAATCGGATACTTGAAATTCGAGTGCGAGGCGTACGGCATCGAGTCCAAGACCCGCGGGAGACGCTCCGACGAGATCCTCGAGATCGTACGGCGGCTCTGGAAGGGAGAGACCGTTACCCACAAAGGCGAATTCTACGACATCAGGAAGGCGCGGATTTTCCCCCTTCCAATCCAAAAACCTGGAATTCCCATGTTCATCGGTGCCGTGGCACCTCCCGGCCTGAAACGCGCCGCGCAGTTGGGCGATGGTTACGCCGGGCCATTGGCGAACTGGGCCGCCTACCTCGAAGCGGTGAAAGCGTGCGGGAAACCCGAATCGACGGCGCGCATCATATCGCTCGATGCCGCGGATATGTGGTCTGTCGTGTCCGATGATCCCGAGGCCGCGCTCGACGAAATCGCGCCCCATTGCTACTACCAGATGAACACCTACGCTGAATGGCAGAAGGACACGGATTGGGGAAAGAATTACATCAATCGGATGGACTTCGAGACCTTCAAGAAAAGCGGAGCGATCAAGGCCATGACACCGGAGGAGGCGATCAGCTACATTCGCGGTCGGCAGGCGTTGGCTCCCATCGAGGCCTTTTGCATGCAGGTTCCGTCAGGAATGCCGCTGAAGACTTACGCGAAGTTTGCCGAGACCTTTGCAAAAAAGGTCCTTCCAGCGTTCCGCTGAGGCCTGCTTACGGCAGCCGGGAAAAGCAGTTGCGCATCTCTTGCACGAACAGCGCAGGTTGCTCGAACGCGGCGAAATGCCCTCCGCGCTCGAGCGTGTTCCAATAAATGATGTTGCGATAGTACTTGTCGGCCCAGCGGCGCGCAGCGGGTATGATCTCCTTTGGGAAGATGCTGCAACCGACCGGCAGATCGAGAGCCGTAGGGCCGAATGCCTTCCGAAAACTTTCCCAATACAACCGGGCTGACGAAGCGCCGGTGCCGGTCAGCCAGTACAACATGATGTTGTCCAGCAGCGCATCGGTCGTGAAGAGCCCATCCGGGTCTCCTCTGCAGTCCGACCAGAAGTAGAATTTTTCGTAAATCCATGCGGCTTGCGCAATCGGCGAGTCGACCAATCCGTAGCCTAGGGTCTGCGGACGTGTCGCTTGCAGGCGGGCATAGGCGTTTTCATCCCGACGATAGAGATCGAGCGCCTTCAAAGCCGACTGCTGCTCCGCATCGGGCTCGCCGCGTTCCGAAGCAGGCGGGATGACCAGGGGCATATTCAAATGAATACCCGCCAGCTGCGGAGGCGCGAGTTTGGCCATTGCGACCGTGACGGCCGCGCCCCAATCGCCGCCTTGAGCCGCGTAACGCCCATACCCGATTCTCGCCATCAACGTGATCCACGCTCGCGCGATTCGCTCGGCGGTCCAACCCGGACTCTTGGGTTTTTGAGAGAAACCGTACCCCGGAAGGCAGGGAATTACCAGGTCAAAGGCGATCTGGTCCGGTTCCCCGGTCACCAGAGGACCAATCACCTGGTGAAACTCGATGATCGAACCCGGCCAACCGTGGGTCAGCAGCAGCGGCAGCGCATTAGCGCGCCGCGAGCGAACGTGCAGGAAGTGTATGAGTAGGCCATCGATCTCAGTCGCATAGAGTCCGAGGTCATTGAGCATGGCTTCACAGCGACGCCAGTCATACGCGCCTGCCCAATGCTCGATGAGTGCACGCATTCGTGTGATGGGAACGCCCTGCGACCAATCCGTGACGGTCTCTGCGTCCGGCCACCTCGTGTTGTTGAGGCGACGCTTCAAAGCATCGAGTTCCTCTTCGGGCACGGACAGGTGGACTTTCTGGATGCTACTCATCGATTTGCATCATAGGGATTCGCTGCGATTTGATAAAGTCGCGGCGCTATTCGAAGCGCGCGGCGCTGCTGCTAGACTACCGTGATGGCTCCGGAGCTCGAGTTGCCGCCCGCTTTCTTCGATCGACAGGACGAAGCCGACGACGCGCATTTCTACTCCATGCCGCGCTTTGTGGTGCACATCGACGCGGAGACGATCGCCGCACTCACGCAGGTCTACCGCGAGCTTCTTCCGCGACGGGGCGCCATTCTCGACCTCATGTCATCGTGGGTATCGCATCTGCCCGAAGATGTGGAGTACACGCGCGTGGCGGGACTGGGCATGAACGCCCTGGAACTTGCCCAGAACCCAAGGCTCACCGATTACATCGTCCAGGACCTTAATCTTCAACCCGGGCTTCCGTACGAGACGGCGAGTTTTGACGCCGTCGTGAACGCCGTATCGATTCAATACCTGACGCACCCCGTGGAGGTCTTTCGATCCTGCGCACGGGTCTTGCGGCCAGGGGGCCTGCACATCGTCGCGCTCTCGCACCGGTGTTTCCCGACGAAGGCCATACGAGCCTGGCACGTTCTGCCGGCGAGGCAGCGTCTGGAGGTCGTGCAGACGTATTTCGGCAACGCCGGCGGCTACGACACGCCGACCGTGCTGGATCGCTCGCCGGCTGAGGCGGATCCGCTGTGGATTGTCATGGCCCGCCGTCAGCAGACCGCGGCGACGTGAGCGCTACACCTCAGCGGCAGCGAAAACTGGTGCGCCGAACGGCGAGGCCGGCCACGTCGGCCCGCGCACGATACAAACTGGCGGTGCGCGGCGGAAGGAGACCCTTCATGAGCGCGTCGAGGCCTTCATCGCCGCCGGTGGTCACATAAACGTCGCGCTGGTCAGCGCCGCCGAAGCAGAGGCTCGTCACGTTCCTAACCGGCAACGCCTCCTGACGATCGAGCTTGCCGTCCGGCAGCACGCGGATGATGCAGCCCGACGAGAAGCACGCGATCCATATGCCCCCTTCGCAATCGACGGCGAGGCCGTCGCAATCCTCTTGTGCGGACAGCGAGGTGCGATTGCTGAGCGTCCCATCGGCGGCCACATCGTAGGCGAACGTCCCGAGCCAGCTTTCGTTGAGGTAGAGACGTCGTCCGTCGGGACTCAATCCGATGCCGTTGGCGACGTGCAGTCGATCCCAAAGAAGCGTGACACGTCCGTTCGTGTCGAGACGGTACAGCTCGGTCGTTTGGAGCGGCGCGCCCGCTTCTTGGGCAGCGATGTGCGAGGTCCCGAAATACAGCCCGCCTTTGGTGTCGGGAAAGATGTCGTTCACGGCGGTGATCGGCTTGCCGTCGATGTTATCGAGCAGCATGCCCGATTTCCCCGTCGCGGAATTCAGCCATGCGATGCCGCCCACGCCGCTGAAGATAACGGCTTCGTCCTCGTTGATAGCGGCGCCGCCGATGCGTTTTCTGTCCGGAATGAATTGGTCGGTCCGCCCGTCGGGCCACAATCGACTCAGGCCCCCCACCACTGGATCGCTGAACCAGACGGCGTCGCCGTGGGCACGCGGCGCTTCCAGAAAGCAATAGCCTTCTGCAACCGCTCTAAAATTCATCCGATCACTACCGTCGCGAGAACTTCAAGGGGAGGCGCTGCATTGTCAGAGTCGCGACGGTCGGCACGTAGCGGATCTCCTCGACCGGTATTGCCAACCGGATATCCTTGAGGCGTTTCGCAATCTGCATTCCGGCGATGCGAAGCTCCATGCGTGCGAGCGTTATTCCGAGGCACAGATGAGCGCCTGCGCCGAATGACAATTGTCTTGCGAGGTTAGGCCGGTCCATGTCGAAGGTGCGGGGACAGCTGAAGACCGCTTCATCGTCATTGGCGGATGCATAAAGCACCAGGAGGTGCGCACCCTCCGGCAACAGGATGCCGCCGAGCTCGACTTCCTTCGTGGTCATGCGGGAGAGTGCGCGAACCGGTGGTTCGAGCCGCAGGAGCTCTTCGACAAACCGACCCATGCGGGCGTCATCATCCGCCGATTCGTAGAATCGCGCGGCTATTGCCGGGTCGGTTGCCACCTTGAACAGCATATTCGTCAAAGCCGTGGAAATAGAATCGTGGGCCCCGATCAACATGGCCCGTCCTGTCGCCACCAGCTCGTGGAAACTGAGCGCCGGGTTCTCGTCGTCGATGCGGGCGTCTATGACGTCGGAGAGCATATCCTCGTCGCGCTGGGCTTGGCGTTTGCTCACGAGCGCGATGACATAGTTTTGCAGCTCGCAGATCTTGCGCGCGTTCTCTAGAAACTGCTCCCGGGTCTGCATCAGGCTGTACTGCGCGTTGTAGGCATTGCCCCAACGCCTGATCGTTTCGGAGTCAAGATCAGGAACCTTGAGCTTCTTGATGATGAAGCTGATCGACATCGGTAATGCGATATCGGTGAGACCGTCCGCCTCGCCTTTATCCGCGAGCTTGTCGATCATCTCTCCGACAAGCGCCTCGAACTCGGGTTCGAGCAGTTTGATCCGCCGTCTCGAGAAGGCCTGTTCCGTCAGCCGGCGCGCACGCCGGTGGCGCGGCGGATCAATGTTGACGACATCGGGGATGAAACCGCCGCCGTCGCGTTCGAGAATACTCTTGAGCTCGTCCAGATAACCGTGGGCCCACTGCTTGTAATAGCCGCGCTCTTGCGAGAAGGTGAGTGGGTCGCGAAGCACGGTATCGACATCTTTGTACCGTGACACGAGATACATCCCGAGGGATTCGTCATAGTGAATCGGGTCGCCTTCGCGAAGGGCACGGTAGAAACCGTTGGGATGTGCCTGGATTGCGAGGTCGGTGAAGCTCAAATCGCCAACGGTGTCGCTCGTCGACATATCTCAGCCTCCCTTAGAGTCGTTCGGCCGGGATTGCCCTACCGGCCGGTACGGCTTGAAACCCCACTCCGACAGGTTGAGCGTTGCATGGCCGATGAGCGACGGGGCAGCGCCGGCCATAACTTCGTCCCACCGCGCCGCCAGTTTTTCGATGGTGATGTCGCGATCGGTGAAACCCGGCGTCTGTGCCAGGTAAATTCGCCGTACCTCGCCCCCCGCGGCCTCGATGCACTCGCCCGACACGGGGCAGTCTTCATGCGCCAGATATAGGATGACCGGCGCAACGAGCTCCGGGGGCATTTGCTCTTTGGCGGCCTTATAGACCGCGGAACTTTCCTCCAGAGCCGCCATCACCATGCGCGTGAAGGCTCCCGGATTGACCGCGTTGGCTTTGATTCCAAAGGGCGCTCCTTCTGCGGCCATCGCGCGGGTCAGCGAAAAGACGCCACCCTTGCTGGCGGCGTAGGCCGTCTCGTGGGAAAACCCGGTGATGGCGCTGGACGCCATGTTGATGATGCGGCCATAGTGTTTCGCGCGCATGTGCGGCCAAGCCGCGCGGCATGTCCACACGGTACCCATGAGGTTGACGCCGATCTGCTTCTCGAAATCCCGAGATGTTATCTCGCCAAATCCGGCATCGATGGCGGTGCCCGCGTTGTTGACGAGGATGTCCACGCCCCCAAAGGCGTCGATCGCGGTCTGGATGATCGCGCGTGCGCCATCCTCGGTCGCGACGGAGTGATGGTCAGCGACGGCTTTGCCGCCGCACGCACGAATCTCCTGAACCACGGCGTCGGCCGAGGCGGTGTAGGAATAACCGGGCACCTCCGGGTCGCTGCCGATGTCGTTTACCACGACACCGGCGCCGCGTGCGGCGAGCAAGAGGGCGTAGGCCCGGCCAAGGCTCGGTCTGCCGCCGCTGCCGGTGACGATAGCGGTGCGACCAGTCAATCGGAGTTCGGTCATTTTATGCTCGCCCGCCGAGTCGCCGCTGATCTTTTTTCAGATGAGTCCGCACCGAGGTCGTGCTCCGCTCGTCCTTGCCGGTCATTGTAGGCATGGAGAATATCGGTGTCGATTGGACTTCGCGCCGACTCCGATGTGCGCGAAAGATCTAAAACTGCGTATTAACTATCGAGACTGTTATATTGATCCTGTGGTCTATTAGTTCTCTTTTGTGCTCATGAAACGCTCTGGCGAATCTTTTTTCATCGTAGGCCTCATGCTTCCGCTGTGGCTATTTGCCGCCGGTAACGCTCCGGCCGCCCGGAATGAGGCGGATGACGCGCGGCTCCGCGATGACAGTTCCGGCGTCGATTGGGCCGGACCCGGCGGGACATACGGCGAACAACATTTCAGCCCCCTGACACAGATCAACGCGCAGAATGTTTCGCGGCTTGGTCTCGCCTGGTTCATCGATTTACCGCCGGGCAACACCGTCAGCGCACCTCTCGAGGTTGCCGGCACACTCTATTTTGTGACTGGTTGGGGCATCGTGCATGCCGTCGACGTCAAGACGGGCCGACCCTTGTGGCTGTACGACGCCAAGACGCCGGAACACGCGGGACCCAAGATAAGGGCCGCCTGGGGAAGCCGGGGTATTGCCTGGTGGAATAAGAAGATTTATTTGGGCACGGCGGACGGCCGCTTGATCGCGATCGATTCACGCACCGGCTCACCGGTGTGGACGGTCATGACCACCTCGCCGCAAGATCAGAGCTACATCACCGGCGCGCCGCGGGCCTTCGACGGCAAGATCATCATCGGCTTCGGCGGCGCGGACGAGGGGCCGACGCGCGGCTACGTCAGTACGTATGACGCCGAGACCGGAAAGCTTCTCTGGCGCTGGTACACCGTCCCAGGCAATCCGGCCAATGGCTTCGAGAACAAGGCCATGGAGATGGCGTCCAAGACCTGGGCGGGCGAGTGGTGGAAGTATGGCGGCGGGGGCACGGTCTGGAACGCCATGTCCTACGACCCGGAGACTCACGCCGTGATCATCGGCGTCGGCAACGGCTCGCCCTGGAATCACAAAGCACGCAGCGCGGGCAAGGGCGATAATTTGTTTCTCTGCTCGATCGTGGCGCTCGATGCCGATACCGGCACATATAAGTGGCATTACCAAATCAACCCCGGGGAAAGCTGGGACTATACGGCGACCAATGATATGGAATTCGCCTCGCTGGCAATCGGCGGTCGGACGCGCAAGGTGCTGATGACGGCGCCGAAGAACGGTTTCTTCTATGTCATCGACCGTCTCGATGGGAAGCTCATTTCTGCCGAGCCGTTCGTCAAAGTAAATTGGGCTTCCAGGATCGATGTGAGGACCGGCAGGCCGGTGGAGAATCCCGCCGCCCGGTACCCGAAGGGTACGACCTTCACGATGTGGCCATACTCCGGCGGAGGGCACGGGTGGTACACCATGGCCTTCAGCCCGCAGACAAAGCTCGTCTATATTCCCGCTCGCGAAGGGGCCATGACCTGGGCCGACTGGGAGGTGGAAAATGATCGCTGGCGGCAGGATTCGCCCGTGTGGACCGTCCAAAGTGCGGCGATGAATACCTTGCCCGATTTGAAAGATCCGCTCGATCACACGAGCCGTCTGGAGGCTTGGGATCCCGTTACACAGAAGCGGGTCTGGGCGCAGCCGACGCCGGGCCCTGAAAGCGGCAGCGCCATGGCTACCGCCGGCAATCTTGTCGTGCAAGGGCAAATCGATCGCATCAATGCCTACGCGGGGGATACAGGAAACCGGCTCTGGTCGTTCGACGCGAACGCGCCTGTGTTCGCGCCGCCGATTAGCTATTCTGTGGATGGACACCAGTACGTCACGGTGTTGAGCGGTCTGAGCACGAGTGCGGCCATGTGGGGAGAAGCGCTCGCGAAATACGATATCGATTACCGCACCACGCCGCGGCGTCTACTCACCTTCGTGCTGGACGGTAAGGCGACTTTGCCGCCGAAGGTAGCCAAGAGCCCGAGGCCCGCGGACGATCCGGATTATCACCCAGACGATACGCAGGCCCTGCGTGGCGCTCGGGTGTTTGGCATGCACTGCTTTGTTTGCCACGGCATGAACGCAGCGGCGGCCGGGGCCGCACCGGATCTCAGAGCGTCCAGCATCCCGCTTTCTGCGGAGGCATTTCGGCGCGTCGTCCACGACGGCGCGCTGGTACCCAACGGGATGCCGCGCTTCGAGGAGTTGAGCGATGCCGAGCTGAACGACGCTCGCCAATTTCTAAGGTCTCGTGCCGCGGCGTGGCGCTCGACGCTCCCACATCAGACCTCGCGCGAGAGTGGCGATGGTGGCCGTTAAGGCCTAGGCTCACTCTCTCCTGGAGCTGGGAGTATCCCGAATGAGAGTGAATCTGGGTGTGTTCGCACACAACTCCGAGGACTGGGAGCGTTTCGAGAGTAGGAACTTCCAGCATGCTCCGGCCACGCCCGATTTTGAGTGCGTGGAAGCGGGACTGGCCATCGGTGATCTCGCCGAACCGCTGGGCTTCGACGGCATCTGGGCGCCCGAGCATCAAGGCACTCCTTACGGGATGACACCCAACCCGCTGCAGGTGCTGACGTACTTCGCGGGACGCACCCAGCACGTCAGTCTGGGAACGATGGTCGCCGTCGCACCCTGGTGGCATCCCGTCCGTCTCGCGCACCAGATCGCGTATCTCGATATCCTCTCGAACGGACGATATACCACGATCGGCCTTGGGCGCGGTGTTGCGAAATCGGAATTCGATGCCGTTGGAGTCCCGCGCGAGGAGAGTCGGCAGCGCTTCGACGAAACCCTAGATATTCTGAGCTTGGCTTTTTCTCAAGAGCGGTTCTCCTACGCGGGTAAGATCTTCAAGATTCCCGAAATGTCGCTGCGCCCTGCGCCCAAGAGTCGTGACCTGTTCTCGCGGATCCACGGATCCTCGGCGACACGCGATTCCCTTGAAATACTCACCCGTCGTGGGATGGTGCCGCTGTTCGTCGGAAACAAGCCGATCGAGGAGGCAGGCAAAGAAGTGCAGTTCGTGAACACCATTCGCCAGAGTGTCGGGCTGCCGCCCTGTCAACCCAAGAACGTCTTGTTCATGTATTGCACGCCCACCATGGAAGAGGCCAAGAAGGCCGAAGAGTACATCATCACGGCCAACCGAGACGTCGCGTTGCACTACGGATTCGCGGACTCTTCCAATTTCGTCGGGGTCAAGGGCTACGAGGCGTACGCCGCCCGGGAGGCCGCCGCCACGGCGGTGCTCGCCACGGCTGCGAGCAAGGGGCCTGACGGAAAGCCCAAAATGCCTGGCTATCATGCTTCGAATCTGATGATTGGAACGCCGGACGAAGTCATCAAAAGGATCATGGCGGCCCAGCAGGCCTGCTCCTTTTCGGAGATCACGATCGTTTCTCAGTTTGGCACCATGCCGCACGACGAGGCGCTGAACAGCACGAAATTGTTCGCTCGAGAGGTTCTGCCGGTGGTGCACCAAATGGAAGCGCCGCTGCACGCTGCGGCACTTCCGGTCGGCAAATCCTGAGTGCGGCGATCGATCGTCGCATCCGCGGGCGTCACTGCTACCGAGAGAGGCAATAGAAATGAAAATCGGCGCTATCTATCCGCAGACCGAGCTGAAGGGCGATCCGGCGGCGGTGTACCGCATCGGGCTTGCCGCGGAAGAGTTCGGGTATGACCATCTACTGACGTATGACCACGTACTCGGGGCCACCCACGATCGTGAGCCCAAGCTTTCGGGCCCGTATACCGATAAGGACCCATTTCATGACCCGTTCGTGATGTTTGCGTATCTCGCTGGAATTACCAAACGGATCGAGCTGGTAACAGGGATCCTGATTCTACCCCAGCGACAAACTGTGCTGGTTGCGCGGCAGGCGGCTGATCTCGATCTGCTTTCCGGCGAGCGTTTTCGGCTTGGCATTGGCCTCGGGTGGAACTATGTCGAGTACGACGCACTGGGTCAGGACTTCCATGTTCGCGGCAAGCGCGTGGCGGAGCAGATCGAGTTATTGCGCCGTCTCTGGACGGAGCCACTGGTGAATTTCGTTGGTACTTTCGATCGGATCGATCGCGCGGCCCTCAACCCGCGGCCGCGTCGTTCAATTCCGATTTGGCTGAGCGGTTTTGCGGACGTGGCGCTGCGCCGCGCCGCCGCCCTGGCGGACGGTTTCATCTTTGCCGACGGAGCCGCCGACGCGTTCGAGCAGGCGCCGAAATTGCACCAGTACCTGAAGGAGTCCGCTCGGCCCATCGAGAAGTTCGGACTACATTGCAACATGCTGCGCGCGAAAAGCGCCAAGGACGTCGTCGAAACGGCATCGCGCTGGCGCGATATCGGCGGTACTCACGCCTCCGTGGTGACCATGGGGCAGGGTTTCACGAGTACCGATCAACACATCGACCATATGAAAAGGGTGGCCGATGCTCTGCGCACCGCTGGACTCAGGGCGTGATCACTCGATGTTCATGCGTGCATCCTGCACGCCCTCAGCTCGTGCGGTTGCCGTGTTCCTTCGAGAGTCCGGTAATCGGGGACGCGCTCTCGATGCGTGCCTGCCGGATCATCGCGATGCGGGTGCGAGGCGGCGGTTCGAGCGGGATGACCGGAAGCGATTGACCGCGCCGCCGGGCCTCGTACTCGAGCCGTGCCCGGGCTTTCGCCAGCGTATCCTCGCTCGGCTGCAGTACCTGTTTGGTATCGAGCGTCGACGGATGTTGGGGCAGCGATCGCTCGACCCGCAAAAGGATGGAGCCGTCATTGTCCTGCGCGACCTGACCCACAAACGTACGGAAGCCCGCGAAGGTCAGCGATGCCTTGCCCTCCAGCTTCCAGGGAACGCCATTCGGCATTGCCAGCCGGAAGCCTTCGCGCACCAGCTCGAAAGACCGTGTGCGCATCGGTAGGGGATATCCGTCCGCATCGAGCACGGAGAGATGCGACGCCGCTCCGCTTGCCACGGCATCTTTGGCGACGTCCTGCCAGGCACGCACCGGCCAGGCGGATGGTTGCATTTTTCCGGACGGTGCCGGATCGGAGTGCGGATAGATGGTTCCGGGCGCTGCGTTCCAGATTCGCGGGGGCCTGTCGAGCGCCGCCGGGTCGTCCCACCAATAGATCCTCTCGGGCTTGTTCTCGACGATGATGCGGGACCAGTATGTGACGGCCAGGCGCGCCTTTTCCCACGTGATTCCATGGCTGATCCCTCGATAGCCCGTCTCGGCGAGATAGCGAATGGCGTTTGCCTGGATGTCGCTGTCACGTACGGCTGCATGTGCACGCACCACCACGATGGGTTCATCTGCTCTACCTTCGATCAGCAAGCCCACTTTGGGATTGCGTCGTGCACGCTCGGCCTTGGCCGGGTTGGGTAGGCCGGTCGCGACGTCGAGTGTCTCCATGTCATCGCTCGGAAAGTAATAAGTCGGCGTATCGATCGGGATACCGGCTTGAGACACCGTCGAGAATTCCGCGACGACGCCCGACTCGATCAGCCTAAAAACCTTTTCCGGAAGCTCGTGCAAAGCGCTCATGGACTTGTTCCCACCCGTTATGATGTCTCAGGTTGCGGCCTTGGCAGCCGGTACCCAGTCGTAGATGATCCCTTCGGCGCCCACCGGCGAATCATGCTCCTCGACGAGGCAGATCGGATTGGCGTGCGTGGCGAACAGCTTCTTTTCGTCTTCGAGGGTGTAAGGCAGTCGCTTGGGATCGCTGATCAGCCGTTGGGAGTTTTCAAAGTCCTCGCGACTTTTCCACCAAATCTCCATGATGCAATCGTAGCCCGGATCATGGATCTGTCCGGTGACTGGGTTCTTGACCGGGGTCAGGTAGCGCCGCACGTAGCGCAGCGCATTGGGGATACCCGGCTTGCCGATCTTCTTGGCCAGTTGCGTGTGCTGATTCTCGTAGTAATCCATGAACTGCTCCATGGTCATGTCCGTGCGTTTTTTGAAAAAGCAGATCTGTTTGAGCATGGTTCACCTCCTGAGGTGCCGGCGGCGGCGATCGCCGCTATCGGCTGGGTTGCAACGCATCGACCAATGCGCGCGAACGAGCGCCGGCGTCCCGGGCGAATTCCAGAGCGGTCCGGCCCGCAGCCTTGCGTCTATCGGACGGGATTTTGACTTCGATCGGCGTTGCGACGGGGAGGGCGCTCAGCAGGTGCTGCAACGGGAACTCCCCGTCGCCCGGCAGCTCGCGATCGTGCACCTCCGCGAAATAGTCCGATGATATATGCAATCCAAGGCCGTCGTTGATCTGGCCGTTCACGAAATAGTGGGCGTCGAAAGACGCGATATCGGCTGCCGTTCCGCCGCTGCGGATGAGGTGGAGCGGACAGATGTTGACGCCGACATTGGCTCTGCCGACCTGCTCGACGAACCATGCGGCATCTTCAAGCGACTTGCAGCCCGGCGTGAGCTGACAGAACTCGATGCACACCTTCAGCTCCTGCCGGGCGGCTAGATCGGCGAAGGTGCCGAGCGTCTCGACGGCACGCGCACGGTCAAGATCGAAGACGTGCGTCACCGCGTGGCGCGCGCCCAGCTCACGCCCGAGCGCGAGTCCTGCGACATAGCTCGGGAGGTCGGCGTCCTGGGTCATGAGAAAGAACTCGACGCCGACGACACGCAGCCCCTTGGCCTCGAGCCGCTGTGATATCTCCCGCCTCGTTGCGGGCGTAACGACGGGGAAGACGAACATGGCCTCACGACCGGCGTGGGGAACTCTCGGAACATGTGTGAACAGGCTGACTTGGTCGTAGCCGCTCGCCGCCGCGACTTCGACGAAGTCGAAAGGATCGAGCTCCTTGAGGGTGAGATGGTGAAGTCCCAACCGTCTCTGCACGGCGTCTTTCCTCTTACCAGACAGCTTTTGCGCGCCGCCGGGGTCAGCCGAAGCGACGGATCGGATCCTTGCCGTCCCAACTTGTGGCCGCCGCGTGCATCTTCGCGAATAGACCTTTCGCGGTCGGGTTCGCCTCAATCAGCTGAATCATAAACCCGATGGTGGAACGGGTGTCGATCCAGCAGGCCCGAAAGCCGGTTCTATGACCTTCGAAGGCAACTTCCGCACCGCCTTGGGTGTAAGCGGCCCGTTGCGCGTCATAGTCCTCGCACCACAGAGCCGCGTCGTGAAAGCCCCACTCGCCTTTCGGGATGGTGTCGCGCCAGAACGAGGGGCGGTCGTTCTCCTGACACACGAGCTCGATTTGGACGTCCCCGGCGTACGCGATGGCAGCCTTGATCTCAGGAAAGGGCGCCGGCTGTCCGCGATAGCGGCCCCCGTCGAAGGTCACGCTGTCGAACCAAAAGAACGGTCCAACACCGCAAGTCCGTACCCAACCATCGATGGCAAGTCTAAGATCGGGGACGACCCAGCATAGCTGCATGAACTTTTGGCTCAAAAAAGGCGGGGCGATCATGAGTTCGTCTTCACACCTCCCTGGGCCAGAGTCTTCAGGAAAGTCACGCGGCCTGCGGCGGCCTCGTCTTTCAGCGCGAAGTGCTGCAATTCGACCGTGATCCCCGGAACAGTCTGCAACACCAGCGGATTGCCGCCCGACCAGAAGGTCCGGTTGGTGCGCTGCTTGATGCGCCAACCGGCGGACATCCGCTCGAGCACGTCATCGTACCAGCCCGCTGCTTCGAATAAATCACCGCCCTCGGGAACATCGCGGATGAACATCGCTCGCACATAGCTCAGGCAATAGCCGCGCTCACCGTCGATCAGGACTCGATGATTGCTGGTGGTGTGCTGAGTGGCTTTGAACGGTGCGTGGACCCCGGCGAAATCGCGCTTGAACGAGGCGCGATCGTGCCACTGAGCCGGGCCTCCGAAGTCCGCCCGGATGTCCGCGGTGAATACCTGGTCAAATAAGTCCCAGTTCTGCGAGTCGACCGCGACTGAGTAGAGATTGACCGTGTTGATGATATCGGCAACCGCGTCGTTCATTTCATGCGCTCCTTAATCTAAGTCTTGTCGGCGGGCTCGACCGCACGCCCATCATGCGAGGATCGGGAAGCGATCCTCGGGAAGGGGCTCGTTGAGCACCATGCCGGTGTGATCGAATGCTTCGGCCGGCGCGCCGCTCCAGCAAGCGTCCGCCGGCTGGAACCCCATGATATAGGCCCAGCGCGGCCGGTTCGTCAGGTTCGCGCCCCCGCCGTGGGCCAGCATGTGGGAATGGACGGTGACATCCCCGGCGGCATAGCTCATCGGCTCCGAGAGGCCGAGTTCCTCGCGAAGCTCCGGGTAGATGTCCAGCAGGTCCTCCCCCTTCGCATAGGTGCGGTAATTGCCGAGCACACCCAGCCGGTGCGAGCGATTGACAAAGGACATCGTCCCAAATTCCGGTCCGTAGTCTTCCAAGGCGAGCCAGAATGTGAGTCCGCCCGAGCGGTCGACCGAGAAGTTGATGTAGTCCTGGTGAAACGTCGTGGGACCGTTTCCGCCGTGCTTCGCAGGTTTCGAGGACGGCAGTTTCGGCACGAACGAATCGAGGAAATATTTGACCCCGGTTGCCCTGCGCCGGCTCATGAGCGCCTGGGCGCTCCGGGCAGAGTGCTCGAGCAGTGGCCGCATCGCGGGAATGTTGAGGCCGCCGCAGTATTCCGCGTTGAAGTAACTGATCGTCCGCGAGTCACCGGTCTGCAGCTCGGGCAGCACGGGATTGCTGTCGGCATCTTCGCCCATGCGCTGGATGGCGGTGCGGATGACCGTTTTCACCATGTCCGACGTGACGAAGCCTCTCAGCATGACCCACCCAAACTCCTTGTAATGAGCGACCTCCGCGGGCGTCACCATGCGACAGGGAGTGCTCCGAGCGCCGCCCGCTTGCTTTGATGGAATTTCTTTCAAACAGTGACCACGATCTTGCCGATTTGCTGGTTTCCGAGCAGGCGCCCGTAGGCTTCGACGATCTCGGACAAAGCGAACGTCCGGTCGATGACCGGGCGGAACGTTCCGTTCGCCAGCCGCTCGCGGATATAAGCGATTGCTTCGCGCCGCAGGTTCGGATTGGCGACGAGATGATTCGCAGCGTAGCCGCGGATCGTGAGCTCCAGGAACTCGACGTAGGGCGCCGAGAACTGAGTCGGCTCTCCGCCCAGAGCTCCGTAGACGATTGCGAAGCCGCCCTGGGTGAGAGCGCTCAGGATCGAGGGAAATGATGGCCCGGCTACCGCGTCGAAGGCGATCGCCGCGCCGCGGCCTCCCGTGACCTCGCGCACCGCCTGGGCCACGTCCTGCTCGTCGCTCACGATAACGTGCTGCGCACCGTGCCGCTTCAGGGCCTCGACCTTCCCTCGGCCGCGGGTCACGGCGATCGGCACCCCGCCGTCCGCTTTCACCAATTGGATCGCCGCCAGGCCGACGGAGGACGAAGCGGCGGTAATGATCACGGCGTCACCGGGCACGATGCGGCGGTACGCTCGGATTGCATAGGCTGTCACGAACTGCATCCAGGTCGCCGCCGCCTCCAGGTCTGACTGACCCTCGGGCGTGTTCACCAATAGATCGGCCGGGCAGAGGACTGTCTCGCCGCAGGCGCCGTATTCCATGGGCAGCCCGGGCAGGATCGCCACGCGATCGCCGACCACGAAACCTTTCACGCCGGGGCCCAGGGACCGGATCGCTCCGGCACATTCGTAGCCGATGTTGGATGGCAACGGTCTCTGACCGAACGCGCCGCTGAGGATCATGGTCTCAGCGCGGTTGAGACCGATGGCACCGACCTCGATTTGGACTTCGCCCGGCCCGGGGTCGCGCACGGTCACCTCGTCCAAAGACAAGACTTCCGGGCCGCCGAACGCGTGCATTCTCGCTACTCTAGCCATTTTATTTCCCCCGGCCGCACGGCCGACCGCCGGTCGAAGGCCAAAATTACACCAGAAGACACGCGGGCACGAGTTGTAACAGCTGTTATATGCGCGACGCGAGGTGCAACAGATGTCATCCGTTGACGGCCGAAAAATCGACCCATATTGTGGGTCGAAGGAACACGCTGCGGATTGGGGAGTAATTGGGTGAAGCGTCGGTTAGGGAGGTGCGCCCTCGGCTGTTGGCTGCTCGCGGGCGCAGGGCATCTACCAGCCCTTGCAATCGGAGCGCCCCGCGGCGACAGCGGCGGTACGGTTGGCTGGCCTGACCACAATGGCAGCTCTGACGAGACTTCCTACAGTGCACTCACCCAGATCGGCAAGACCAGCGTCGAGCGACTCGGGCTTGCGTGGTATCTCGACCTCCCCGACGAGCAGATGCTCGAGGCGACGCCGTTAGAGGTGAACGGTGTGCTCTACTTTACCGGGTGCCGCGCCACGGTTTATGCGGTCGGTGCAGCGAGCGGAAAATTGCTCTGGTCCTACGATCCCGAGGTTTGGCGATTCGCTCAGAAGATGAGATACATCATGCCGGCGAATCGCGGTGTAGCCTATGCGGCCGGCCGCGTTTTCGTCGGCGCGACGGACGGACGGCTGATTGCGTTGGACGCCCACAGCGGCAAACCTCTCTGGAGCGTGGATACCATGAGCCCCGGGTCGGTCCAGACCATTACCGGTGCGCCGCGAGTCTTCGGCGGGAAAGTGGTTATCGGCCAGGGTGGATCCGACTTCGGCGCCCGAGGCTACGTCACCGCTTACGATCAGGCGACGGGCCGGCAGATCTGGCGCTTTTACACTGCGCCCGGCAGCCCGGACGACAACCGCGGTGATCCGGTGATGGAACGCGCAGCGGCGACCTGGAACGGCGAATTCTGGAAGAAAGGGACCGGCGCCGGTCCCTGGGACAACATCACCTTCGACAAGGCGTTTAACCGAATCTACATCGGAACCGGCAACGCCGCTCCCTACGATCCCGAGGAGCGCAGTCCGGGCGGCGGTGACAACCTGTTTACCGCCTCCATCGTCGCGCTGGATGCCGATACCGGAAAATACGTCTGGCACTACCAAGTCAACCCGCGGGATTCGTGGGACTACGACGACACCCAGCAGATGGCGCTCGCCGATCTCAACATCGCCGGCAAGACGCGTCGGGTTCTCATGCAGGCGCCGAAGAACGGCTTTCTCTACGTGATCGATCGCGTGACCGGCAAGCCGATATCCGCCGGCAAGATCGGCAAGGTTACCTGGGCCGACCATATCGATCTTGCGACCGGGCGCCCCGTGGAAGCGGAGGGCATTCGTTATCAGCACGGCGAGGTTACGATCTGGCCGCAACCCGCCGGGACGCACAATTGGCACACCATGTCTTTCGATCCGCGCACCGGCCTCGTCTACATCCCGTATCTCCAGCTCGGTATGAGCTTCTCCAAGCGCGTGAGCGAAAAGGGCATGCTCGGCGGCGTGGCGATGCACCTCGTCAAGCAAGACGCCGAGGACGGGAAGGGCGCGCTCCTTGCCTACGATCCCGTGCAGCAAAAGCCGATCTGGAAGGTCCAGCATGCCTACTATTGGAACGGCGGCGTGATGTCGACGGCAGGCGGACTGGTTTTCCAGGGTACCGCTGACGGGTGGTTCTCGGCGTACAACGCGTCGACGGGCGAGCGCCTTTGGCGGTTCAACGCCGGCCTCGGCATCATCGCGGCGCCGATCAGCTATTCCATCGAGGGACATCAATACGTCGCGGTCCTCGTCGGCTATGGCGGGTCGAATAGCCTCGGCGATATGATGAACGCAGGCTGGAAGTACGGCGCCCAGCCGCGGCGCTTGCTGGCCTTCCGTCTCGGCGCCGCAGCTGTGTTGCCGCCGTCCGCACCGCAGGATTTCTCGGTCCATCCGGTGGATGATCCGTCGATCAAGATCGATGCAGCCGACGCTGCAGCGGGTGAGCCTCTCTTCACGGCACACTGCTCCGGTTGCCACGGCCTGAACGCTGTCTCCGCCGGCGCGCCCGCGCCGGACTTGCGCGAGTCCGCGGTGGCGACGAACTGCGACAGCCTATGGATCGCCGTGCACGACGGCGTGTTTCTCAAGAAGGGCATGGCGCGTCTCGATCAGCTCGACGGTGCGCAAGTCGGAAAAATCTGCGCCTATATTCGCTCACGTGCGCGTGCTGCCCGCTCGCCATAACCTCGTGACCACCTTGCGCCCGTCGAACGCGCTGCGCTACCTTCAGAGCTCGATGTCCCGATTACGTCGGCGATGAGCTTCGCGCGGGAGAAACCGGATGCGGGTCTCGAAACAGGAGGATTGGCGTCAAAAGGTGGGAGACGCCGTGGTGGATATCATTGCGCGCGAGGGCTTGGGCGCGGCCACCGTTCGTAGAATCGCCGCGGAAATCGGCTACAGCACGGCCATCGTCAGCCATTACTTCTCGGATAAGGACGAGGTGCTGCTCTCGGCCTATCGGAGTTTCGCGGAATGCGCGTCGACACGCTTCGACGAAGTGGCCGGCCGAGACCCGGCGGACCTGGTCGGCTACTTGCTGTCGATGAATCTCCTCGATCCGACGGATCTGGCGCTGTGGCGCGCGTATGTCGCCATCTGGGACAAAGCCCTGCGCAACGAGGTGTTCGCGAGCGAGCTGCGGTCCTGGCTCGAGCTGGGCCTTGCCCGTATCGAGATTTTCATCAAAAAGCGCAATCCCGACTGCGCGCAGCCGAGAAAGATCGCCGCGCGGCTTCTCGCCTTGATCCAAGGCATATCGATCCAGATGCTGTTCGGACTCGAGCTGTGGTCGCCGCAGGAAGTACGGCATGTGATGGAGACGGAAGTCGAGGCGCTGCTCGGCTAGCTCTCCGAACTTAGCGCCACAAACCCGCCGAGCCCGATCAAGGCGGCGCCTGAAGCCAGGCGCTGTCGTCTAAGCCAGCGTGGAGACGAACTCAGCCGCCGGGCCAGCGGAACCGCAGCCATCACAACGACAAGGTCGGCCATCGTGTTCAGGGCGACCGAAATGCTCCCCAGCGTGAGGAACTGCATCAACAGCGGCGCCGTATGGTGGATGAACTGGGGAATGAATGCCAAAAAAAACAAGGCGGTCTTGGGGTTGAGCATCTCCGTCACGATGCCCTGCAAAAAGGGACTGCGGGACGCCTTACTGAGATTCTCCGCGGCAGCTTCTGTTGGTGCCGAGCATAGCGTTCTAGTCCCGAGATAAATCAGATAAGCCGCGCCCAGGTATTTGACGACGAGAAAGGCGGATGCAGAACGGGCGAGAATCGCAGAGAGGCCAAAGGCTCCCGCAACAACGTGCACCAGTCCGCCGCCGGCGGTCCCGAAAGACGAGGCCAGCCCTTCGGGCCGACCGCCACGCAGGCTTCGCGCCAGAACGTACAGCATGCCTGGGCCCGGCAAGGCCGCCAGAAGCGCGGCAGCGGGCAAGAAAATTCGAATTTGTTCGGCATCGATCATGGGTCGTTTCAGCCTTTGAGCGCAGCAGTGCGCGCTTCCATGATTTCAGCGATTTGACTACGAACAGCCCCCGTCGCTGCTCCACCATCGACCGACAACACTTGACCGGTGATCTGCAGCGAGCGATCGCCTCCCAAAAATGCGGCGGCTTGTCCGATGTCGTTCGGCTGACCCTGCCGCTGCAACGGCTGGTGCGTCATTCTGACCGCCCGTACCGCTTTCTGTATTCGATCGCCGTCGCTCTGGGTCTTCCCCGGTGGCGCAGCCACAAAGGTGCCCATATCCGTTGGAATATTCCCCGGGCAGATGCAATTCACTCTTACCAACTGTGATCCGAGCTCGATCGCCGCGGACTTGGTGAAGTGGATTACACCCGCTTTGGAGGCCCGGTAGCAGGATAATCCGTGCCCGGCTTGAACGCCGGCGATCGAGGCCACGTTGATGACCGAGCCGCCCCCGTGCGCCGCCATGTGCCGCGCGGCCAGTTGAGTGCCGAGCATTACGCCTAGCAGGTTGACGCGCATCACCCGATCGAAGTGAATGAAGTCGTCGTCCAACAAGGTGCCGTAGGCCGAATCGCTCACGCCGGCGTTGTTGAACATAATATGCAGGCCGCCGAATTCCGCGACCGCGAAGCTCACCAGCGCCTGGACATCCTCTCGTTTAGAGACATCCGTGTACTTGAAACGCGTGGCCTGGCCCAGCGTCGTGCTGAGCGATTTGCCGCGCTCCTCATCGACATCGGCGATGACGACTTTCGCGCCTTCTTCCACGAACAGCTCGGCGGTGCCGCGACCGATTCCGGCGGCGCCGCCGGTGATGATCGCCACTTTTCCTGAAAGCTCTTTGCTCATTGCGGTACTCGCTTTTATCCACGGCGGCACAAGTCGATAAATGGCCGGTCTGTCGAATTCACTTTATCCCGTTACCTCTTTTGCTACCAGAAGAGTCGAAGCCTGTTGACGTGCGACTGCGAGTGGGCGCATTCTGTAATGAGGACGACCGGTACTATTTATGCAAGACGCCGGGCGCGAGCGCCGCAGACCGCGCGGGCGGCCGACGGCCAAACAATTGGTGGAACTCGAAGCGCGGTTGATACGCGTTGCGAGACAAGCCTTCATTGCCCATGGCTATGGCGCAACCTCCATGAATCAAGTGGCCAGAGCAGCACGCCTCTCTAAGACCACGCTGTACGCCCGGTTTCCCTCTAAAGCGGACCTGTTCCGTGCCATCATCGACGAACAGATAAGGCGGGTCGGGGGAGTGGGGCAGCGCCCCATCTATCGTGCGTCGTCCGACACCCTCGAGACGAAGCTCCGAGACTACATCGAGCACATGACGCGCATCAGCTTGCGCGGAGAAATCTTGCAGATCAACAGGCTGATTTTCAGCGAGGCGACTCGGTTCCCCGAGCTGGGCGCAGCTGCGTCGAGACGCGCCTGGGTCGGAGTTCATCAGGTCGCCGCGCTGATCGAAGAGTATGCGGCAAAGGATGGTATTCCCTGTCGCGATTCCATAGGGGCCGCTGAGGTCTACCTGATGATGCATAAGGGCTGGTATTACAGCCGTATGCTGACGGACCGCCCGGTCGGCAATGCGGAGATGACTGCGGCGATCGATAAGATACTCAAGCATTTTCTCGCCGGTCGTTCTTCGTGGTAGCACCGATCTTTGAGCCGCTGGTAATGAGGTTGACACAATGAGCGAACGCAATAAGAAGGTCGTCCTCGAATTCATCGAGGCATTCAGTCGCGGCGACGGCGCGGCCACCGAGGCGTGCCTGGCGCCGGGCGCGTGCGCGGTGGCCAAAGGCTTCGGCAAACTTTCGAGCACCCGCTCATACGAGGACATGGTCGCAAATGCCGCGGCGTTCAAAGAACTGATACCGACGGGACTCCGCCCCAGCGTAAAGTCAGTCATCGCCGACGGCGATCGTGTTGCGGTTGAATTCGAGGGCGACGCGACGCTCGCCAACGGAGAGCGCTACTGCAACCAATATTGCTTTGTGTTCACGCTGCAAGACGGCAAGATCAAGGTCCTGCACGAGTATTTCTGCACGATTCTCGCAGATCAGAAGATCGGTCCTCTGCTGACCGCCGTCGAAACGCAGCGCAAAAGCGGCAGGTAAAGGAAAACTCACCATGATGCGAAACCTTCCAGCGAAATGGGACCTCGAGACGGGGCTCGTGGCGATCGGCTCCGGAATCGGCGGCCTGTCCGCGGCGATCACGGCTCAGGATCACGGAGCGAATGGGCTGGTGCTGGAGCGATCCGAGCAGGTGGGCGGCGTCACGGCGCTCTCGATGGGGGAGGTGTGGGTGGCCGGCAATCACCACGCCGCCGCGCTCGGACTCGAGGATTCGGTTGAACAGGGCTTTCGCTATCTGAAGCGACTCGCAATGGGCTACGGTAGCGACCTTGCCATCCTCAACAAGGTCGTCCACGCACGCCATGCGCTGCGTTATTTCGAAGAGCGGATCGGCCTGAAGATGGAGGTGATCCGCAATTGTCCCGATTACTACTATCGCGCGACGAACGATAGTGTCGCGGAAGGCCGCATGCTCGAAGTCGTGCCGTTCCCCGGCGCGACGCTCGGTGAGTGGCAGCCAAAGACGCGCCTGTCTCCGCAGATGCCGTACGGGCTCACTCATCACGACATGTTCACACGAGGGGGCGTCGCGAACCTGATGAAGTGGGACTTCGCCCTCATGGGTGAACGGCTGAGCAAGGACGAACGCTGCCTCGGTCCGGGTTTGGCGGCTTACTTCGTCAAGGGTGCGCTGGATCGCGGCATTCCGATGCTCACCGGCGCCAGTGCGGAAGAGTTGATCGGCGACGGTGAGCGCATCGTCGGCGTGCGCGTGAGGAAGGACGGCGCAGATCTATTCGTGAAGGCCACTCGCGCGGTCGTCATCGCGGCCAGCAGTTATGAGCGCAACCAGGACTATAACAAGACACTGAGTCAGCAGCTCGAGCTGGGATCGATGGTGTTCTCGACGATCGACGGCTCGAACTTCCGGCTCGCGGCGCCTTTCGGTGCGCGCACCGCGCGGGTACCCGACATCACCTCGCTCGGCTTCAATGTACCCGGCGAGGAAGACGAGGAGGGCAAGCCGCTGTGGCGCAGTGCGCTGCCGGTCATCGGCCAGCCGCATACGATCGTCGTCAACCGCAAGGGCAAGCGGTTCGGCAACGAGGCTTTTTACCGCTCTTTCTATTATACGATCGACATCATCGATGGCGGCGATCAGACACACCCGAACTTCCCCTGCTGGGTCATTATCGACAGCCAGGTCCGGGAGAAATATCCGTTCGGCCCGATCACCCCCGGCCAGGATTGGCCGTCAGGCCTCGGGACCGTCGCCGGAACGCTCAGCGAGCTCGCAAATAAGATCGGCGCCGACGCCAAGCAGCTCGAGGCGACCGTCGCCTCCTTCAACAGCCACGCCGAGAAAGGCGAGGACCCGGAATTCGGGCGAGGCACCCATCCCTGGAGCACTTGGATGTGCGGCGATCCCTTCCACAAGCCGAATCCCAACCTCGGTTCGTTGGTCAAGCCGCCCTTTTACGCGGTTGAGCTCAAGCGGATGGGCGGCACCGCCATTCCTTCGGCAGGGTTGCTGACCGATCACCATTCGCGCGTCATGGGCTGGGACGATAAGCCGATCGAGGGACTGTATGCCGCGGGCAACTCCGTGGCGCGCATGGAGACGGGCGCCGTCATGCAAAGCGGCATATCGAATGCGCGCGGCATGACCCACGGCTGGCTGGCTGGCCGTCATGCGACCGGGAACCCGAGCGACCTGCTGCAAGAAGAGCTCAAGCGTCTGGGGCTTTGAGTCCATGATCGCGGCGGAGCAGTCGGTCTTGATCAATGTCGGCATCGGCACCGTATGGAATTACGTCAAGGATATGCGACGATGGGCGGCTCTGATGCCGGGATACCGGGAATGCACGGTCGTCGATGAGAATGACTCGCGCTGGACGCTCAAGGTGGGCGTCGGCGGCCTCGTCCGAACCGTGAAAGTTCTGGTCCATGTCGATGAGTGGCGCGATCCGGAGCGCGTGAGCTTCTCCTACACGTTGGAAGGCGATCCCGTTCAGGGCAGCGGCTCGTACACCGCCTTGCAAAAGGGTGCCGAGGAGACCGAAGTCGCGTTGCGAGTGACGGTTGCCGGCAGTGGACCGATGGCGCCCATGTGGGAAGCGATGAGCAGGCCCTTGCTGCCAAAACTCGCAAAGTCCTTCGCCGAGAAGCTGAAGACCGAGATCGAGAGCCCAGCGCTCGTGTTTGAGTCTCCCGGCGTCCCCTCGATCGACATCTAATCGGAGGCATCATGCGCGGACTCTCGGGCAAGGTCGTTGTCGTCACAGGCGCCAGTCGCGGTATGGGCAAGGGGATCGCCTTGGCGCTTGCCTCAGAGGGTGCCACGGTTTATGTGACCGGCCGAACCGTCTCGCCAGGTACGTCCCCGCTCCCAGGCACGGTGGGCGAAACTGCCGCCGAAGTCGATGGGCGAGGCGGCAAAGGCATCGCCGTGCAGGTCGATCTTGCAAACGATGAAGAGGTCGCTGGGCTGTTCGAGCGGGTCAAGCGAGAGCAGAGCCGCTTGGATATCTTGGTGAACAGTGCAATTGCGCTGCCCAGCGAGCTGACACAGCCGGGCTCGTTCTGGGAGAAGCCCCTCTCCAATTGGGAGATGATCGATGTCGGCCTCCGATCCTATTTCGTGGCCGCATGGCATGCGGCGCAAATCATGGTGCCGCAGAAATCCGGGCTGATCGTGGGCATCTCGGGCTATGTGGGAGTGACTTATACCTACGGGGTGATCTTCGGCACCTGCAAAGCGGCCGGCGACCGCATGGCGCGAGACATGGCCATCGAGCTCAAGCCGCATAATGTGGCCTCGATTTCGCTTTGGCAGGGATTCACCCATACCGAGCGAGCCCGGCAGAATCTCAAGACCGTCCCCGGGATGGCCGCTCAGCTCAACAGTGCTGCCGGGTCCTCCGTCGAGTTTCCCGGACGCGTGATCGCGGCGCTCGCGAAAGACCCACATGTCCTGCGCCGGAGCGGCGGCACGTTCATCAACGCGGAGCTCGCTCAGGAATATGGCGTCACCGACGTCGACGGGCGAGCGATACCGTCCCTCCGGGCCGAGCGCGGCTCGCCGATTTGGAAGCCCATCTAAGGAGTGTTGCATGACCGAACTCTACGTCGCCGATAGTGGAATCCGCCAACTGTATGCGCGCTACATCGATGCCGTCTGGCGCAAAGACGCCGACGCATTCGGCCAGTGCTTCGCCGAAAACGGCGAATGGAAGATTGCCGGCATGCACATGCGCGGGCGCGCGGAAATCACCGGCACCATCGCGCGCTTATTGGGTGGGTACGAGCGCGTGTTGATGACTTTCAGCCCACCGGTTCTCGAGGTCGGATCGGGTACGGCGATCGGCAGAGTCCATTGCCTGGAACACGCCAAGTTCGCGGACGGCACCGCCGTCACGACCATCGGCATTTATTACGACCGCTATGTGGAGGAAGGCGGCCGTTGGCGATACCAGTGGCGCCACTGGGCGGTGCACTACCGCGGCCCGTCGGATTTGTCCGCTCCGTTCATCAAGAGCCCGGACTACGGTCCATTCCCGCATATGCCGAGTTCCGAAGAGCTGAGCCGCAAGGCGTAGCACCCGCGCTCGCTAAAGACCGTTCCTGTAAATTCCCATCAACACGGTCAGAACGACGGCCAGCCAGGCGCCCCACAATACTCTCAGTGCACCGGGCGCACGACGGATGTCCATGTAATTAAATATTACCGCCGCCACTTTACCAAAGGCGATGGCGAGAACCGCCGCGGTCACCGCCGCTCCGTCTCCGGAACGGGCCAGTCCGGTTGTGCCGCCAATCCCGGTGGAAAACAGGGTTGCCCCGATCAGCACGAGCCAGACGAGGACCAGCCGGTCACGCAGAAATCCACGCATGATTTACTCCACGAGGTAGAGCAGGGCGAAAATGATAATCCACAGGGCGTCCACCATGTGCCAAAAGCATCCGCCGCTCTCGATGAGTGCAAAACGCTTCGGCTCCGTCGATGGCGTACGCGTTGCAATTGCGAGCGCGAGAAGCACTCCGGAGCCGATCAGGACATGGCCCAGATGAAGCGCCGTCAGGCCGAAGTAGAAGCCGAAATACGTGTTGCTGCCGACGGTAATGCCGCGCGCGAACAGCGTGTGATACTCGAACGCCTTGAGCAGAATGAAGGCGGCCGCGCATGTCAAACCCGCGATGTAGAGTCGGGGAGCGGCGATTGTGCGCATTCGCACCGTGGCCCGAACGGCCAACGCGACGAACAAAGAGCTTGTGAGCAAAAACAGGGTATTCATAAGCCCGATCGCCTTGCTGAGTTGCGCTTGCGATGCGGTGAAACCGCTCACATCTCGGCCGCGATAGTAGAGGAACGCAGCGAACAACGAGGAAAAGACACTCATCTCCCCGAAGATGAGAATCCAAATGCCGGCTTCGCCGGGAACACGGCCGAGGTCTGATTTGGATCGCATTTTTGGCGCGCCGAGGCTGAATGGACTGAAGGGGTTTTCTAGGCCGCGGATGCCTGCTGTTGCTGATAACGCAGCGCGCGAAAAATGGTGAACGACAGGGCGCCAAACCAGACGCCGAACAGCGAGAGCGGCAGCCAGAACGGGATCAGTCCGTTCCAGGAGAAAATGCCGGACTTGAAGAGCAGCGCGATCGGGCCGCCGAACGATTGCACGGCCTGCCACGCGGTCAAATAGCCGATCCAGCGGGGGAATGCCGAATGCCGGTCTTCCTCGTCCTTGCCGAAACACACCATGAGGATCGCCAGCAAATTCAACGGAAAAACAGTCAGGGGCGTGATGTAGGAAAGCCACGCCAGCTCGTGCAACAACAGCGTTAACTCCGGCGCGCGGTCGATAGAGAACGCTGCGACTCCCCAGACAAGGACGGGGCCCCAGATGTACATGGCGTTGACCAGGCCGCACATCAACTGCAGGATCGCCCAGATGGGGACGCCTTTTTCCAGCCTTGCCATCTGCATCGACACCACCAGGGAGTAGGGCATCATGAAGGCCCCGAATATCAGCGCCAGAACAACGCCGACGCGAAAGCGGATAATGTGTTGGCTGTAGAGCGCAACGACCTGATCCGCCGATAGGGACGGGGACGGCGGCGGGAAGAATCCCATCATCCAAGCCCAGCTGAAGAAGAATATTGCCGCGGAGATGAGCGACAGCCAAAGCAGAAACCGCTGCGCCCGTATGGTCGTAGAGAAATCCCGCGACATCGTTCCCCTCCTGTTTCATCCGGCGGTCGAAGTCGAGTTTACTCGATGACAGCACCGGCAATAAGCTGAAGAACTTCATATGCGCGCATTCTCGCGGCAGGCCTTGCACGCGGCGGCACCCCTGGGCGTGTTGGCGTTTTGGTGCGGCTTGTGGATTGCGGGACAGCTTTATCCCTCGGAATACGACTGGCGCTACATGACGGTATCGAGCTTGCTCTATCCTGACCGCAACCCCGGTGGGTATCGCTGGGCGTGGGGCGGCGTCGCTCTCTGCGGGGTCGGTGGTTTGTGTTGGATCGCGGCGCTGCTTTGGAACCGCAGGCTCTCGAATGCGCCCAAGGTCGGGGTCTGGGCGCTGGGACTGGGCTATATCTGCATGGTGTGCTGCGCCCTGTTACCCGCGCGATTTCTCCACATCCCCAGAAGTCACGACATACTTGCGCTGACGGCCTTCGTCGGTGTGTGCATTGGAACCGTGCATCTGACCTATTGCGCCGTGGACCGCAGCATACGCCGACGAGCGCGCGGGTTTCCCGGCCGCCCCGGAATCTACGCTTGCGCAATCGCCGGCGCCGCGCTGCTCCCCATGCTGCTGGTGAGTATCACGCAAGCCTATGTTTCTCGGGCGCTACCGCAACTGCCATGGGTCGGTCTCGAATGGCGCGAACAGGGTGTTCCCACTTATTTGAGCTTCGCCTTCTGGGAGTGGGTCACATGCATTGTTTTCTCCGTGTACACGAGCGTACTGTCGATCCTTTGGAGCGGAGACGGGGAGTAAGCGTGCGATGCTGCAATTCGACTGCGTGCCGGTCACTCGCGCGGAACAGAACTGCTCGATCCTGTGGTGCCCGGTAACGCACGCCGCCGCGGTGATTGATCCCGGGGGCGATCTCGATCGGATCGAGTGCTTTCTCGAGTGGGAACAACTCCGTCTCGAGCTCGTGCTCGTGACTCACGCCCACCCGGACCATGCCGGGGGAGCAGCGCGTCTCGCGACAGCCACCGGCGCACGCCTCGAGGGACCCCACCGCGGCGACGAGCACCTCGCGCGCAGCTTGGCCGACCAGGGCCGACGCTACCGTTTGCCGGCGAGCGATTTCGCGCCTGATCGCTGGCTGGAGGACGGCGACGAAGTGCGCTTCGGACGCGAGGCCCTGCAGGTGCTGCATTGTCCTGGGCATTCCCGCGGTCACGTCGCGTACTTTCACCCGGGAAGGCGGCACGCCTTCGTGGGCGATATCTTGTTTCGTCATGCCATCGGCGCCTGGCAGCACGCCGACGGCAACCTGAGTGAGCTGGTGCGTTCGATCCGCGACAAGTTGTTCACGCTCGGAGACGACGTGAGCTTCACCCCGGGCCACGGTGAGACATCGACATTCGGTCATGAGCGGCTGTTCAATCCTTTCATAGGCGACGAGGCGCTGGCGAGATGGCGCGCCGATCGGACCCTGCCGCGGGCCGGCCCGGAGCACCTGTAGCGGGCGTCACCGCATCCCACCATTCAGGCGCCCACACCGCCGAGCAGGTCACGCTTTCGCGCATTCGCCAGATGAAGAAATTCGCGTGACGCGCAATTCTTTGTCGCGTGACATGTTGTTGCGGCTCCGTATTATGGAAGCTGCGTTCTCATGGAGAGGGAAGCTACGCGATGCGCGCACCGCTCAAGCAATATCTTCTGGCTTCGGACTTCGACCAGACTCTGAGCTTCAAGGACTCCGGCATCGTGCTCGCCGAGCTCCTCGGCATAGCGGGATTCGAGGAGCGGGTCGCGGGACTGGCCCGAAGCAATCTCGTCCAGCAGGGAGGCGAGCTCGCCTATTTGATACGTCACGACCCGGAATTTCGCAGCGTGCGCCGCGAGCATCTGCAAGAGACCGGCCGGCGGCTGCGGCTGAAGCACGCGATCCCCGCGCTCGTCGATTTCACGACCCGGCGAGTGGCAGGCTGCCAATTCGAGTTCTTCGTGATCTCGGCGGCGCCACGCGAAATCGTCATCTCGGCCCTTGACGGTACTGTGCCGGCCGACCACATCTATGGTACCGAACTGGAGTTCGATTCCCGCTCCGGCGAGGTCCAGTCGATCCAGCGCGTACCCGCCGGCTACGGCAAGGTGGCGGTAATCGAGGAGCTCGAGCACCGCTTGCGGATTGCCGCCGATCGAGTGATCTATGTGGGCGACGGGAGCTCGGACGTGCATGTGATGTTGCATGTGAACAATCATGGCGGTTTCACCATCGCCGTGTCGGAGAACCGGCAGCTCGCCCGGATCGCAAAGAGCACCGTGATCAGTGATAACGCGTTCAGTATCTTGGTTCCAGTCCTCGACCAGGTGCTCGACTGGGAGCCGCGCCACATTCGCGATCTGTTCGAGTCCTATGGCTTGACGCTGAGCGACTGGGAGCGGGACCGGACGGATCGAGTGCGTATCAGCCAGATGTTCGTTGAATCCGCGCCGGTGGAAGCCGTCGGCGGATGAGTAATTCCTGGGTGAGCGCGCTCGGTTGGACCGCGACCGCGGTATTCGTGGGCTCGTATTTTTTCTCTCGTCCCGCGCTGTTGCGCGCCGCTCAGATGACGGGCGCCGTTGTTTGGATCATTTATGGACTGCTGATCGGGGCTTCACCGGTCATCGTAGCCAACATGCTGGTGTTCTCGGCGGCGGCGTGGACGATGATTCGCCGTTCGCCCTCCCGCGATTCGAGCGCTTGATCACAGGCCCTCCTATGAATCGTGCATCCTATGAATAGAACGACATGACTTGCGGGACCTACGTTAGCGGAAATCACGTATCGGTAAGAAATGCTCACTTGCCGCGGACCGATGCGTCTCATAGTGTCTGTGCGGATCGTGTCCGCAACAGGAGTTCTGCGATGAAGTTAAATTCCATGTTCCTCATAACTGCGATGGCTGCAAGCGGCAGCCGTGCGACTCTTGCTGCCCCGCCGGAAGCCGCCGTGCTGATCACCGGCGACCCGGTGGTGATGCGCTTGAACAAGGACGAATTCCGTATCGTCTTCGGCCTCGAAGGTAAAAGCTGCGCGCCGCACGGTTGCAGCGGCTCGGTGCGTTATTGGGTGGATTGGAAAGCCTCGGACGGCACTGCTCGCTCGGAGCGCAAAGAGGTGAGCTACATCGTCTCGCCCGAAGCGGCGCGAACCATCGCTGTGGATCGCCAGTACCTCGACACCGGCGAGGGCGCGCACACCGTCGATGTCGTGAAAGTACGGGTCGACACCATCACGCGCCGCGACTGACCGACTCGCTCCGTCGGCGGCTGCACGTGCGGGTGATTTGGCGCCGTGTCTCGTCAGTGGTTCTGGCAGCCGGCGCTTATACGCAGGGGGCGGCCAACCTGCGCGCTGGACCCAGCCGTGACTATCCGCTGGACGCCGCCAAACTAGTCTTGGCAGCGACCGGCGTCGCCTCAACGAGGAATGCGCACTCCCGGCTCAATCTACATCGCTGTCGGCCTGCGGTACCTTGGAATTTACCTCGCTCGCGATGCTCGCGGGATCGGCGCTCGCGATCGGATACGTTTGGCTCCATAGCACCGAGCCCTTCCGGACCTCTACGATGGCGACGGACAGCGCTGGCCCCGAAGGCTTGTTGTCGACCCCGCCATATACGACATAGAGGGCATGCTGCGCGCGCGCGCTTTGTAGCGCCGCAGCTGGATCTCTCGAGATCGCAGAGTCTGCGGCCAGCTCGATGTGCCCATGGCGCGACAAGGCGAGCCGCTCATAGGTTTGGGCGAACGCGGCGTCAGCGAATTTTTCCGCTGCGCCATCGCCCGGCGGTGCAGCGAAGGGGACGGCGAGTATCGCGTTGGGGCCTGCGCGATCTGCCGATGATGCATCCGCGAACTCACGGGCGATTTGGGCACTGAACCTTGCGATGTCGGCAGGGTTCTTGCTGCCCTGGTATTGATCGGCGATGGCCTTGAGTTTCTTCTCATCGGCACTCGAGTGCGAGGAGGTGCGATGATGCCCGTTACACAGGGAGAGCAGCGCGACTATCGCCCAAGCATAGAGAAAGAAGCGCGCCCATCGAGGCAGGCGTTGAAAAAAGATCCATGCCGAATTCAACAGCCAGCCAAGCGCTCGGACCCAATGATGGAGCCGCTGGCCTGGTTCTGCGCGGGGAAACGGCGGATAGGCGCGTACGAGAGGCGCGGCCGAGCGCTGCATTCGGACTGCGGATGACTTGGGCGGCTGCGCCTCGACGACGGCGCCGGATGCGATCCGACGGCACAGTGCCTCGAGCGCCGGGGTGGGTCGGCCTTCGGGAACCCGCAGCCACTGGACCGCGAGAAACTTCTCGGGGACACGCGCCTGCGCCTCATTCGTTTCGTCGATGACCACCGGAAGAAGAAATAGATGATCGTCCGCCATGTCGAGCGTCCGTTCGACGGCCAGGCGCCATTCACGACGGAAATAGCCTTCGAGGCGCGCCTCGGTCCGAGCCGAGACGATCGGCATGAAGTAATCGCATTCGCGGATTTGCTTGCGGATCTTCTGGTCCCAGGCGTCGCCGCCCCCGAGCTCGCTTTGATCGAGCCAGACATCGAGGCCAAAGCTCGTCATTGCATCGCCGACGGACCGGGCGGCCCCGCGATCGTCCGAGGCATAACTTAGAAAGACTGAAACAGTCACTGCCGTATCCCCAATCGCCGCCGCTCAAAGATAAAGGCGTCAGCCGCTTTTTTCGCGCTGGCGTTGTTCTTCTTCGGTATACAACGCTTCCGGGAAGGCCTTCAGTCGCTCAAGGGGGATGGGTTTGCCGCTCGCAGCCGACACACCGTAGGTGCCCTCATCGATCTTTTTCAAGGCACGCTCGATGTTGCTCAAGCGCTCATCGTCATGCACGACCAGATTGTCTTGCAATTCGAGCGCCGCGAGTCTCTGCGCGTCGTCTTCGTAATCCCGGGCCTGACCGCTCAGCTCGGTGTTGACGCTTTTCTGCTCGCCTTGCTGGCGTTGCCGGATTGATAGGATTTCCTGGCGTAGCGCCGTCAGGCGGCGCCTCTGTTGTTCCAGAAAAGTCGTATCGAGTCTCGATGTGCTGACCATGAGGCGCCCTGTTTGTGGGTTGTCGACAGGCTTCATCATACATCCGCGCCTGGTGGCTGGGTTATCGCGGTGCCAACAGAGCCAGCAGACGCTCGTCGGGTAACAGGTTGGGGCCGACGGCCTGAACGCAGACATGATCCGCGCCCGCCTGCCAATGCTCCTCGATGCGGGTGCGAATCGCCTTTTCGTCGCCCCATGCGACGACCGCATCGATCAGCCGATCCGATCCGCCGCCTGCGAAGTCGGGCTCGGTGAAGCCCAGCCGTTTCCAGTTATCGACATAGTTGGGCAGGCCAAAATAGAAGGCGAGAAACCGCCGCGCAGTCGCGCGGGCGTCGGCCGCGTTCGTCTCCAGAATTGCAGCCTGCTCAACGCAAAGCAGTTTTCCCGGACCCAGAATGCCGCGGGCCTGCCGGGTGTGCTCAGGCGGCACGTTGTAGGGATGAGCTCCATCAGCGAGCTCGGCGGAAAGCTCCAGCATCTTCGGACCCAGGGCTGCCAGCACGGTTTTGGGCGGCGCCGGGGGGGAGATTCCGCGATAGTCAGCCTCGGCCATTCCCTGCAAGTAGGCGCGCATCGTTGCGAGGGGTTTGCCATACGCGTGCTTGCGCATCTCCACCAGAGGCACATGGGAGACGCCGAGGCCGAGTAGGAACCGGCTGCCTGACTGTTCGTTGAGACCCCTTTGCGCCGCCACGCTGGCCAGCGGATCCCGCGCATAGATGTTGGCAATTCCGCTGGCGACGACCAGAGCGCTGGTATTGGCGAGAAGCCAGGCGGAAGCGGAAAACATTTCCCTGCCCAACCCTTCCGGTATCCACAAGGCCCCGTAACCCCACGTCTCGATCCGGCGCGCAAAGTCGGCGGCATTCGGCGCCGAGAAGTGATCAGTCGCCGCCCAGACGCCGAGCTTGGTTATTTGCATCGCAGTGCTCCAGATTAAGGCGTTTCGTTCGAATTATAGTGCCATCCAGTCCTCATAGCGTTTTCCCGGCTTGAAGATCGGTTGTGACAGGAATATGATGATCATCATATAGTGATCAGGGAAGCTATCTTGACGGAATCTGTAGGCCGCAAGGCGATTTCACACGAGCGCATCATCGATGCCGCATCGCGCGACTTGCGACGCACGGGATTCGAGGGTGTGAACGTCGCGGCCGTCATGAAGACTGCCGGTCTCACCCATGGCGGATTTTATGCTCACTTCGAGTCGCGCGATGCACTGCTCTCCGCGGCCATGGCGCGAGCCAGCGAAAGCGCGGCAGGGGCCATCAAGGCGCAGGTCGAGAGCCTCCTGCATGCGGGAGCGAGCCCTTTCAGGGCATTTATCGAAGCCTATCTTTCAGCCGCACATGTGGAGGACTGCGAAAGCGGGTGCCCCGTCGCGGCGCTGTGCGGCGATATGCCCTTGCAAACCGCCGGGGTAATCGACACGTCGCGCCGCGCGATCGGTAACCTCCGGCGACTGGTGCTGCAGTTCTTGCCGCGCGACTTGCCGCGCGATAGCGCATGGAGCATCGCCAGCATGCTCATTGGTGCGGTACAGCTGGCGCGTGCACTGGGAGACGCTCCTCAGGCACGAGCAGTGATCGCCGCCGCGAAGCGCGACTTGCTCGAGCGATACGACCGCCGGGCACCTTAGAGGCGCGCATGCGATTTCATCGATCTGATAGTTTCTGTCGAATAATATGATGATCATCATATCAATACCGGGCGCCTGCGGCGCTCATTCAGGAGCAGTGTATGAACGTCAAAGATTCCGTTGTCTTGATTACCGGCGCGAATCGCGGTCTTGGGCTTGAGTTCGCCAAGCAGGCGCTGAAGCGTGGGGCCGCGAAGGTTTACGCCACTGCGCGTGACCCGTCCAAGATCTCGCTCGCAGGTGTCGTGCCCTTACGGCTCGACGTGACCAACCCGGCGGAGGCGGCAGCGGTGGCCGCGCAGTGCAAAGACGTCACCTTGCTGATCAACAACGCCGGCATCGCGCGCATCGGTGGCGTCCTCCAAGGCGATTCGGTGCGTCTGCTGCGCGAGCAGCTCGAAACCAATCTCTTCGGGATGTTGCACATCAGCCGGGGCTTTGCGGACATCCTCGGCAAAAACGGCGGCGGCGCGATTCTCAACATCCTATCCGTATTGAGTTGGGTGAACACCCCGAAAATCGGTGGATATGGCATTACCAAAGCCGCCGCCTGGGGCCTGACAAATTCACTGCGGCACGAATTGCGCGGACAGGGCACGCAAGTGGTTTCGTTTCATGCCGGATTCATCGACACCGACCTGACTCGGGGGCTCGATATCCCAAAGGCTCGGCCGGAAGATGTCGTAAGACAAGCTTTCGATGCGATCGAATCGGGTCAGGAGGAAGTGATGACCGATGAGGCAACCCGGCAGGTGCGGGGCGGGCTATCGCAGGGCGTCTACCTTAAGGATGTATTGGCAGGCTGAAGAGACGCAGGTGCCGGATCTCGTCTACCGTGGCAAGATCCGGCTGCGCTCACTGGCGTCGCTCTCGGGGGCGATCGCTCGCAAACGCCTCGACTCATCGAGTCGCAGTTGCTCCACCATTTCGGTGTGCACGAAGACGGGCTGGTAATTGGCAGCAGAGTTCTCGACATCGATTTGTCGGCAAGCCTCTTGCATCTCCTCGGACCAACCGGCCTCGAGGTATTCGTGGAGCAGAAAAATCTCCTTTTCGCTTGCCTCCCAACTCACGACGTGACACGCGGCGTAGAGCCGCATTTCACCCGTTTGCAGCGCATCGGCCACGACCGATATGCGAAACCCCGTCAAGGCTTCTTGCGCGCAAATCGGACACTGCACCGGGAATAGGATTTCCGCTTCGGTCATGACGGGAGCTTCAGGACGGTCGGCCATCGCTCGCAGCTGCTTGTGCGTCTTCGGCGGCGGCAGCGGATGGTTGGGAAAGTTTTTGACGCATTTCCTCGGGGAAACCGGCAACGCGTTGTCTGACTGCGTGCAACTCTTGCTCTTCGATCACCCGGGCACCGCCGGGCTGCCGCATCGCGCTTTCCAACTCTGCTTGCCGCATAAACAATTTCAACAACTCGTTGACCGATTTCATCTCATCCTCGCAATCTGCTTCAACTGGGTGGCTTACCTGCACGGCACTATGAGGCGGCAAGCCTCGCGTGCAGTGTGATCTGGCTCGCGATAAAGTCGCAGGCGTTCCTTTTGTAAAACGAGATTGTCGCCGGCCGCCGACGGCGCCGTATGGGTGAACGGCACTCTGGCCTTGGAGAGTCAGCAGGTGACCAAAAGTGTCACTGAGATTGACTCCATTGGCGGGTGCTGAATGGAGCGAATTGAGACTTACATCGCAAGCGCTGCTAGACGAGGAGCTACGCGCAGGCAAGTGGGAGGTATATGCCCACTATCCCTTGTGAATGGGCTAATCCAAGCTTGTAATTCCAGCAGCGAAGAACGGCACTGCTCGAAACATGAACCCCATCGCAAAGCTCGAGCAATGAGGTCGTAGCGATACCGCTGTGCTTAAGTCGGAGCTACAGCGGGACCGGCAACATCACCTCATCGCGAGGGATATCCCCTCGATGTGAGCCTTCCATCGGACAGCGGGCTCCGTGCGACGCAGCTGGCGGGCTATTACCGACGCCTTACGCCGCCCCGCCAAAGCCTTTAATTGCTTCAAGTCGGTCGTCGTCCAGCGCTGCCGTTTGCTTCGCTTCTTCTGATTTTGCTTCTTTCGACGGACCATTGATTTCTCCAAGGACAGATCCAACGGATTCTAACGCAAACTATCGCCGAGAATTGTACCGCAACCGCGGGCCCACACGTGAAGGCGCCGGATTTAGGCCGCCCTCGGCGTACGCAGCAACACTCATACCAACAGTATTCTAACGTAAAGCATGGAGGCGGGAACAAAGATTCGGCGAGGCGCGGCTATGCGAGGAATTAGCCCGCTATCATGTGGCGCGCGGCGAACGCGGCCAAGAGAGCGTAATGGCGGAACTCTATCGGGTGCGCGGAGCGACGAGCCAGCTCGACCTGCAGGAAAAACTGATTGTTTCCTCCGATTCTCGATTGCATGATCAACGTGGTGAATCACACCGATGCCAAGGATCTGGTCGAGAAGGATGCCGATACCATCAAGAGCATCAATGACTGCATCGCCCCTCGTCGGAGGCGCGCGCCTCGATGAGAAAGTTTTCGGATGCCCGACAGGAAGGGCAGGTCGCACAAATTCAGCTCGACCGCGGAGAAGCGTCAGCAAGCGGCAATAAAGAATGCCGATGTGATCGCGACGTCCTACACCCAACTCATCAAACAGGGCATTGCCAAGGAACAGGTACCCCAACTCATTTGCCTCGCAGACGCGGGGAGCAAAGAGCGGCCCTGCATCCCGCAGACGGCGATGGGCACTCTGGCGGTCGCACCGCGCTAGGTTCGATGCGGCGCTGCGGCTGGGCCGAAAGCGTGCGCCTATACGGACTGGATTGCCCATCGTATAGTCCCACCATGTCCGACGACGCAGCGTGGCCCCTGCTTACCCATTCGGCCTGGCAGCCTACGTGCGAGACCCTGCACCTTTGGACCCAGATCGTCGGCAAGATTCGGCTCAGGCTGAGCCCGTGGCTCAACCACAGCTGGCATGTGCCGCTCTATGTGACCGCCCGTGGCTTGTCGACGTCCGTCATCCCTTATGGAGGTGAGGACTTCGAGATCCGCTTCGACTTCATCGACCACGTGCTCGACATCGAGACCAGCGGCGGACAGAGCAGACGCGTCCGCCTGGTGGCTCAGCCGGTCTGCGATTTCTACGCCGCCGTCATGCGGGCTCTCGGCGATCTCGGCATCGAGGTGCGGATAACTGAGCTGCCGTGTGAAATCCCCGACCCGATCCCATTCAGCGCCGACCGCAAACACGCATCTTACGATGCAGACGCTGCGCATCGATTTTGGCGGGCGCTCGTGCAAGCGGATCGTGTATTCAAAAAATTCCGCGGAGGGTTCATCGGTAAGGCGAGTCCTGTGCATTTTTTCTGGGGCAGCTTCGATCTAGCGGTTACCCGCTTCTCCGGCCGGCCTGCTCCTCTCTTTACAGGCAAAGTTCCCGGTCTCTCCACCGCTGTCATGGTGGAGGCCTATTCCCAGGAGGTGAGCAGTGCGGGATTCTGGCCCGGCGGAGGCGGGATCGACCATGCATCCTTTTATTCTTATGCGTACCCGGCACCTGCTGGATTCAAGGATTCTTCCGTATCGCCCAAAGGTGCATTTTTCAGCGAATCCCTGGGTGAGTTTTTGCTGCCCTACGAGGAGGTTCGAAGCGCGCGTGATCCGGAAGCGTCGCTCCTGTCGTTTCTGCAAAGCACCTATGATGCCGCAGCCGAGAGAGCGCATTGGGACCGGGCGAGACTCGAGAAGGGCTACAATCGCTGAGCGATCTTTTTGCTAATATCCTGGGGTAGGGCAAGGATCCACCAGGGCGGCACCGAGGGGACTTTTCGTGCTGCGACTCTTCCGGACGACAATTGCGCGCATCGTACTCGGCGTGACCCTCGTTGTCGGCCTATACGCCTTGGCCGGTTTTGTGATCGCGCCCAAGGTGCTGCGGAGCAAGCTGCTCGAGGAGATTCCCAAGACGTTGAACGTCACCCCGACGGTCGGCGATATCCACATCAATCCGTTTCTCCTCAAGCTGGATCTGAAGAATTTCGCGCTGGCGGCCCCGGACGGCAAAAAATTGCTGGGATTCGACCGGCTGTTCGTCGATTTCGACCCGGCCTCCCTATGGCACCGAGCGTATACCTTTAAGCGGATCGAGCTCGATGCGCCCGTCCTCAATGCATCGGTTGCACCCGACGGCGTCATCAATCTCATGGCGCTCAAGCCGAAGCCGTCCCCGCCGCTCGCGGATGAAAAGCCGCCGCCCAAGAACGCGCCCCTGCCTGCGGTCCGTATCGCGTCTTTCAAGGTCGCGAGCGGATCGGTGAGCTATGAGGATCGCAGCCGCACATCGGTCTTCGCGGCGCGCCTCGAGCCCGTCACTTTCGAGCTCAAGGATTTCACCACGGGGGTCGCCGGCGGCCTGTTCACGTTCACGGGGGCCTCCAAGCTCGGAGAGCGCATCGAATGGCACGGGCATGTGTCGGTGCAACCCGTCGCGTCAGACGGCGAGTTGCACATCGAAGCGCTGCAAGCGCACACGCTCTGGGCGTATCTCGAGGATCAGCTCAATTTTGTCGTCGCCTCAGGTGCCATCGACGTGCAGTCGAGCTATAAGTTCTCATTGACCGACCAGGTGAATCTGGCGCTCAACGTCTCCAATGCCACGGTGTCGAATCTCGCGGTCAGACCGAAAGATTCGGACACGGACTGGGTGAGCCTTCCCGAGCTGGACATGAGTGGCGCCGCGATCGATCTTACGCAGCATTCGGGCACCATCGATTCGTTGTCTCTGACCGGACTCAAGGTACTTGCCTGGCTCGAACCCGACGGTGCGATCAATCTGCTGAAGCTTGCCGTGCCCGCGGCGCGCCCGGGCGCCGTCCCGCCGGCGCCTGGTAGCGCAAGCGGCGGCGCGGTGGTCACCGCGACTCCGGCGGCGGCCGCCTCACCCTGGAAGATCGACCTTCACGAGTTCGCGTTGCGCGAGGCCAGTATTTCGGCCGAGGATCGCACGATCAAACCGGCCACCAAGGTGCTCCTCGCACCGCTCTCTCTTACGGTGAAGGGCGCGAGTCTCGACTTGGCGAAGCCCGTCAAGGTGACGCTCGATACCAAGATTAACGAGAGTGGGTCGCTCGCCCTCGACGGTGAGCTCACGCCGCGGCCGCTCGCGGCGACGGTTAAAGTGAAGCTGGCCGGCATCGACCTCACGGCCGCGCAACCCTATATCGCACAGCGCACCGCCATGGTACTGCGCGGCGGCAAGCTCGGCGGCGCGGTGCAGATCGGCTACGGTGCCGCCAAGCCTGCGATCAAGCTTTCGGGTGACCTCTATGTCGAGAAACTGCACACCGTCGACGCCACACTTCACGAGGATTTGATCAACTGGGATCGTTTGGATGTCAAAGGTCTCGACGTTCAGCAGGGTCCGGACCGATTGGAGATCGCGGAAATCGCCGTTCGCAAACCTTATGCACGGGTGATCATCGAGCCGGACGCCACTTTGAACGTGAAGCGGGTGCTCAACGGGCCGGGTGGCGCTCCGCCCGCTCCCGCGCGCGCCGCAGGATCCGCGCCCGCGGAAGTCGCCACGGCGCCGGTCGCAGCCAAGGCGCCCAGGCGGGGCGCGAAAACGGTCACCGTCAAGACGGTGGCGGTAAAGCCTCCCGCCGCTGCGCAGCCGGCATTGCCCATGGTCATCAAGAAAATCCGCTTGGACGCGGGGCGGCTCGACTTCGCGGATCTCTCCATCCAACCCCACTTCTCCGCCGGTATCCTCGATCTCCAGGGCTCCATTCTCGGATTGTCATCGAACCCCAGCTCGCGCGCGAAGGTGGACCTGCGTGGCGAAGTCGACCAATTCTCGCCGGTATCGATCAACGGCGAGGTGAACGTCCTGAGTGCGGCGCTCTACACCGATCTCACCATGAGCTTCAAGAACATCGAGCTCAGCATCTTCAATCCCTACTCGGGAAGATTCGCGGGCTACAACATCGCCAAGGGTAAGTTGACGACGGACATGCACTACAAGGTCGTCGATCGCAAGCTCAACGCCGAGCACCATATCGTCATCGATCAGCTCGAGTTCGGCGATAAGACCGCGAGCAAGGACGCGGTCTCGTTGCCCGTGAAGCTGGCCGTCGCGCTTCTCAAAGATCGCAACGGCGTGATCGACCTGCCATTGCCCATCACCGGCTCGCTCGACGACCCGAAGTTCCGCTTGGCCCCCATCATCTGGAAAGTGCTGCTCAACATCCTGGAAAAGGCAGTGACCGCGCCGTTCGCCCTGCTGGGCTCCCTGTTTGGCTCCGGTCCGGAACTGCAATTCGTCGATTTTCAACCGGGCTCGAACGATCTGTCCGCCGCGCAATCCGACAAGGTCAAGGCGCTGGTCAAAGCGCTCGAGCAGCGGCCGCAACTCAAGCTCGAGGTGCCCATCGCCACCGTGCCCAGCCTCGACGGGCCGGCGCTCGTTACTGCAGCCTTCCAGTCGCAGATCGCCGAGGTGCAAGCCGAGCCCCAAAAGGGCGGCAAAAAGGGCGCAGCGCCGGCGGCGCCGCCGTCCTTCGATCAACTCGATCCGGCCGCGAAGCTCGATGCGCTCACGCGGCTCTATGCGCGAGATTTCGGCGGTGAGCCGAAATATCCGGACTCCGTGACGGCCATCAAGCAAAAGCCGGAGCTTACCGCAGCAAAGATCGACTTTTTGACGACGGCACTGCACGATCACATTACCGTTGGGCAGGATCAGCTGACCGCGCTCGGCCAGCAACGCGCGCTCGCGCTGCAGCGGGCGCTGCTCACCGATACCGGCATCGATCCGGCGCGCATTTTCCTGGTGGCCAACGACAAGGCCAAGGAGAAAGATGGCGCGGTCCGGGTCGAGTTGTCGCTACGTTGACGAAGGCCGCGGCGCTTTTGATGGCGCTCTCCCTCGCGGCGGCAACGACCGCTCCGGCGGCGCCGGTCGCCCTCGGGGATCTGTTGGCGCAATCCCCCGAAAAGAACTGGCGCCTGCCCGATCCCGACAATACGCTGTACTTGGAGCTGTCGAGCGGCCGGGTCGTGATCGAGCTCGCGCCGCGCGTGGCACCGTTGCACGTGGCGAACATCAAGGCGCTCGTGCGGGCCGGGTATTTCGACGGCCTGGCGGTCGTGCGCGTGCAAGACAACTATGTCGTCCAATGGGCCGACCCTGACCATCGTCGCCCCCTCCCGGCGGGCGTGCACGCGGTGGCAGCCGAGTTCGACGCCGCGGCGGGCGCGAGCCAGCGTTTCGAGCCGCTGCCGGATCATGACGTCTACGCGCCGGAAGTGGGATTCCTCGACGGCTTTCCGGCGGCCCGCGATCGCCGCTCAGGCGGCGTTTGGCTCGCGCATTGCTATGGCATGGTCGGGGTAGGGCGCGACGATCCGCCGGAGAGCGACGGCACCGAGATGTATGCGGTGATCGGCCAAGCTCCGCGACACCTCGACCGCAACGTCGCGCTGGTCGGGCGAGTCCTCAAAGGCGTGGAACTCCTCTCGAGCTTGCCGCGCGGGAGCGGGGAGATGGGATTCTACTTAGCCGCGGAGCGGCCGATCCCGATCGTGTCCGTGCGCGTCGCCGCGGATCTGCCGCAGGCGGAACGGACGCACATCGAGGTGCTGCGCACCGAGAGTCCAACATTCCGCGCCGTCATCGAGGCGCGCCGCAACCGGCGCGAGTCTTGGTTCAAATACAACCCCGCGCGCATCGAGCTGTGCAACATACCGTTGCCGGTGCGGCCGATCGCGGCGGTGGGTCGATAGGTTGTGACGGCATTCATCGGGGCGGCCTGGACGCTCGCCACCGCGATGACCCTTCCGGTGTTGATCGTCGAGAATGTGGGTGCGGTCGAGGCGATCTCGCGCGGCCTCGATCTTCTGCGCCGCAATTGGGACCGCGATTTCGAGCAAAGCGTGGGCAGCAAGGAAAACGGCGCCATTGGTCCGGAGATGCTTGCCGACGCATTCCGCCCCAAATGAGCGCGCGGAGCCGCTCTGGGGTACTGTGAGCCCTTAACCGCATAGGTGAGGGTTCATATGCAAACGCGAAAACTGGGAAAGGATGGCCTGGAGGTGTCCGCGCTCGGCCTCGGCTGCATGGGCATGAGCTTTGGCCTTGGGCCGGCGGGCGACAAGCAGGAAATGATCGCCGTGATCCGGGCAGCCGTCGCGCGTGGGGTCACGTTCTTCGACACCGCGGAAATCTACGGACCCTTCACGAATGAGGAGTTGGTCGGCGAAGCGCTGGCGCCTTATCGCGGCCAGGTGGTGATCGCAACGAAGTTCGGATTCCGGATCGTCGATGGCAAGCAGGCCGGCGGTCTCGACAGCCGGCCGGAGCGCATTCGGGAGGTGGCGGAAGCCTCGTTGAAGCGGCTCAGGATTGATTGCATCGATCTGTTCTACCAGCATCGCGTCGACGCCGAAGTGCCCATCGAAGATGTCGCAGGTGCCGTGAAGGATCTGATTCGGACGGGCAAGGTCAAGCACTTCGGTCTCTCCGAGGCGGGCGTGAATACGATCCGACGCGCTCACGCCGTGCAGCCGGTGACGGCGCTCCAAAGCGAGTACTCGCTGTGGTGGCGAGAGCCGGAGAAAGAGGTCCTCCCTGCGCTCGAGGAGCTTGGCATCGGCCTCGTGCCGTTCAGTCCCCTCGGCAAGGGATTCCTCACGGGGAAAATCGACGAGGGGACCACATTCGCCAGTACGGACTTCCGCAATACCGTCCCGCGTTTCTCGCCCGAAGCGCGCAAGGCCAACAAGGCGTTGGTCGATCTGCTTGCCGCGATCGCCGCGCGCAAGAACGTGACGCCGGCCCAGCTCGCGCTCGCCTGGCTGCTGGCGCAGAAACCTTGGATCGTGCCGATTCCCGGCACCACCAAGCTGCACCGTCTCGAGGAGAATCTCGGTGCGGCGTCCGTCGAGCTGAGTGCCGATGACCTGCGCGAGATCACGAATACGGCCTCGAAGATCGAGGTCCAGGGTGCTCGGTACCCCGATCATCTGCAGCGCTTGGTCGGACGATAGCGCTTGGTCGGACGATAAAGTAAAGGGTGTGACGCCGGCCCCCGACAGTACGTCGCCTCCGGAGCAGGTCTCCGATCCGCGCCTGCACCGGGTGCTCGGGTTGCGCGACCTCATCCCGATGCAGATCTTGATCGTGTTGGGCCCCTCCTGGACGGGCACCGCAGCCCATCAATCAGGAACTCAAGTTGCGTTCTGGTTGCTCGGCGCGCTCACGCTGTTCTTGCCCGTGGCTGCGGTGATTCAGTATTGCGTCCGAATCTGGCCCTACGAAGGTGGTGTGTATCAGTGGACGAAGCACGCGTTCGGACCGTTCGCCGGATTCTTGAGCGCCTGGAATCTCGGCGCCTGGGTCCTGTTGCTTTGCTCGAGCCTCGGCGTGCAAACGGCCAGCGGACTCTCCTACGCGCTCGGGTCGGGCGCCGCTTGGATCGCCGAGAGTCGCCCGTTCATCTTGACCCTCAACATCGTGATCTTCTCGGGGATATTCATGGTGAGCATCTTCGGGCTGCGCTTCGGGCGCTGGATATCCCACTTCGGTACCGCGGCCACCTTGCTCGTCGTGGCGCTTCTTGTCTTGCTGCTGATCGTTCACCCGCACGCGGCCTCCGGTCACGCACACGTGGCGCCGCAGCGCCCGTTCTCGATGGCCTTTCCCGCCCTGACGCTGGTGAGCCTCAATCTGTTCAGCAAGATCGCTTTCAACGGTTTTACCGCGCTGGAACAGGTGGCGGTTTTCGCCGGAGAAATCCACCATGCAGCGCGCTCGATCTTGCGGTCTGCGTGGATTGCGGCGCCCATTATCGCCGCCATCTACATCTTGATGACGGGCTCCATACTCACTTACACGCCGGCGGCACAGGTCGATCTGGTCAATCCGATTGCCCAGGTGATCGCCCTGGCGTTTGGCAGTTCTTCGTCGGCCGGCCCCGATTGGGGCCAGTTGCTGGGCCGCGGCGCGATCCTCGCACTGACGTTGGCGCTCTGTGCTCAGGCCGCGGTCTACATTGCCGAGATCAGCCGTCTCCCCATGGTTGCGGCATGGGACCATTTGCTGCCGTCCTGGTTCACGCGGCTGCATCCTCGGTACGGCACGCCGACTCGGTCACTGGCAGTCATCGTGCTGGCGGCGGTGCTCATGGCGCTGCTCGCTTCGTACGATACGGGAGCAGCGGAGGCTTATCAGCTCCTCGTGACCTGCGCCTTCGTTTGCTACGGCGTCAACTATTTGCTGATGTTCGCGGTGCCGCTGCTGCTCGGCACGCGCTTCAGTTTGCGGCCCGATATTCGGCCGCCGCGCGCCGTGCGTCTCGCATGCCTCTGTGGTGCCTCGGTCACGGTGCTCTCGATGATGTTCAATCTCGTGCCCATCGTTGATGTGGCAAGCCCGGCGATGTTTGCCCTCAAGGTAGGGAGTGCGACGATGCTGCTGAATCTGCTCGGCGGCCTCGTCTATTGGACCGGCTCGCGGCGCGCTGCCGTCTGATCGCCGGCGATCCGATTCAGCGCGCTCAAGGCCGCGCTCGGCAGTTTGAGCGTCGCCGCCGCCAGATTTTCATGCAAATGGGCGACCGACGAGGTTCCAGGGATCAATAAAATGTTTGCTGCGCGCCGTAGCAGCCAAGCAAGCGCCACCTGCATCGGCGTGACTCCGAGACTCCGGGCGACGTCCGACAGCTCCGTCGACTGCAACGGCGTGAACCCGCCCAGCGGGAAGAACGGTACATAAGCGATGCCCGCGGCGGCGAGTTCGTCGATCAACGTATCGTCCTCGCGATGGGCGAGGTTGTATTGGTTCTGCACACAGACAATGTCGGCGATGCGGCGTCCTTGCTCGATCTGCCGACGCGTCACGTTGCTGAGACCAATGTGACGGACGAGGCCTTTGCGCTGCAGCTCGGCCAATGCGGTAAGCGGCGCCTCGATCGAGCCCTCGGCGGGTCCGTGGATGCCGAACATCAAGCGCAGATTGACCACGGGCAGGGCATCCAATCCCAAGGCACGCAGATTGTCATGCACCGCGCTTTGCAAGTCGGCGGCGGAGAAGGCAGGCAACCAAGAGCCATCCGTTCCGCGCTTGGCGCCGACCTTGGTGACGAGCACCAGGTTCTCAGCATAGGGATGAAGCGCTTCACGGATGAGCTGATTGGTGATGTGGGGACCGTAGTAGTCGCTGGTGTCGATGTGATCGACGCCCTTCCGCAGCGCCTCCCCTAATACCGCGAGCGCGGCGGCACGATCTTTCGGCGGGCCGAAGACCCCGGGCCCGGCGAGTTGCATGGCGCCATACCCCATCCGCTTCACCCGGTGGGAACCCAGCTTGTATGTTCCGGCGTTGCTGATATCGATCATGGAAGCTCTCCTTTATCGCTAACGAGCAATGTACCGCGCCTCATTGCGTGCGATAATAGGGTGTAATCGGCACAGGCTGTCCGGAAAAACGAACAATGGCGGACCTCACCGACCTCGCAGCATTCGTCGCGGTCGCGCGCTCAGGCGGTTTTCGGGAAGCCGCGCGCCTCACGGGGTCGAGCGCCTCGAGCTTGAGCGAGGCAATGCGCCGGCTCGAAACACGGCTTGGCGTCCGGTTGCTCAACCGCTCGACCCGCAGCGTCGCGCCAACCGAAGCAGGCGCTCGACTTTTCGAGCGGCTGGCTCTGGCGCTGACGGAAGTCGAGGCGGCGCTCGATGTCGTCAACAGCTTTCGCGATCGACCGGCCGGAACGCTGCGGCTCAACGTGCCGGTCGGTGTGGCGCGTCTCGTCCTGCCTCGTATCGTCCCGGCCTTCCTCGCCGCCTATCCCGACATCTGCCTCGACGTGATCGCCGAGGACAGCTTCGTCGACATGCTGGCGGCGGGCTGCGACGCGGGGATCCGCTACGACGAACGCCTCGAGCGGGATATGGTGGCCATTCCCATCGGACCGCGTACGCAGCGCTTTGCTACGGCGGCGTCGCCGGCCTATCTCGATGCGCACGGCCGCCTGGATCACCCGCGCGAGCTCCTCCAGCATGCGTGCTTGCGCGGCCGCTTCGCGAGCGGCGCCATGACTCTCTGGGAGTTCGAACGCGAAGGCACTGTCGTGAACATCGAACCGACCGGCCCGCTCATCGTGCGGGTGGGTGCCGCCACCGACCTCGCAGTCGATGCGGCGATCGCCGGCAGTGGGGTCATTCATCTCTTCGAAGATTGGCTACGTCCGCATCTCGACAGCGGCGCATTGGAGCCCGTGCTCGAGCCCTGGTGGCAGCGCTTCTCGGGACCGTTTCTGTACTACCCGAGTCGTCGCCACCTCCCCGCGCCGCTTCGAGCATTCATCGACTTCACCCGCTCGCCGGCAACGTAAACGTGCTGCCGCGTTCACGGCGGGGCAGGGTGCTTCAGCCATTCGCGCAGTTCGCGCTTCAAGAGCTTGCCGCTGGGGGATTTCGGCAGCGAGCTTACAAATAAGACACGCTTGGGCGTCTTGAAGCAGGCCATCGAGGAGCGACAGTGGGCAATCACTTCCTGCTCACTGAGGACCGCGCCGTCCTTGAGCACGAGGACGGCGGTCACCGCCTCGATCCAGATGGGATCTGCGGCGGACACGACGGCCACCTCCGCGACCCCGGGAAGACGATAGATCGCCTCTTCGACTTCCCGGCTGGAGACATTTTCACCGCCGGTTTTTATGACATCTTTCTTGCGGTCGACGATATATATGTAGCCCTCGGAATCGATGCGTGCCAGATCGCCGCTGTGAAACCACCCTCCGCTGAAGGCCTCGGCCGTGCGCTCCTCGTTATTGAAATAGCCGGTCAGGAGGTGCGGTGAGCGATGCACGATCTCACCGATTTCGCCGACCTGGACGTCAAGACCCTGCTCGTTGACGATGCGGGTCTCGACATTCAGTGCGGGGCGTCCGGCCGAGCCTGCCTTGCGAAATTGATCCTCGGGCTTGAGCACGGTCGCGAGCGGCGCCATCTCGGTTTGGCCGTACATGTTCCACAGACGTGTCTGAGGCAGCCGGGTCTGCATTTCCGCGAGGATGGCGATCGGCATGATGGAGGCGCCGTAGTAGCCCTTGCGGAGCGAGGACAGGTCGGTCCGGTCGAACAGGGGTGATCGCAGCAGCGAGATCCAAATCGTGGGGGGCGCGAAGAAGGAAGTCGCTCGATGGGTATCCAATAACCGCAGCAGGCTCTCGGGCCGCGTATCGGACGTGATGATGTTTTCGCCCCCGACGTAAATCGAAGGTCCGAGAAAAACATCGAGCTGGGCACAATGAAAGAGCGGCATGGCGTGCAGAATTACGTCGCTCTCGGAGATCTCGCCGTCGATCAGGCAGCTGACGTACTGCGAGATGACAGCCTCATGCGTGAGCATGACCCCCTTTGGCAATGACTCGGTTCCGCTGGTGTACAGGATCTGCAAAATAGACCGCGCGTCGACGGCAGCGGACGGTTCCGGAACCGTACTCGCCAATCCGCGAAAGGATTGCATTTCTTGAAAGGGTGCCTCTTCGTCATGCATCCAGACGAAGGCCGTCACGCCCGCGGCTTTTGCGGCGGCCTGTTTGCCGACAGTGGCAAATTCCCGATCGAAGCACAGGATTCTCGCGCCGGAGTCTTGCAAGACGAATGCAATCTCCTCGGCGCCCAGCATGGAGTTGATGGGCACGAGAACCAGGCCGCGCGCGGCCAGCGCGTAGCGCAGACATGCAAATATGGGGCTATTGCGCGCGATGACCGCGACCCGATCCCCGCTCTCCAACCCAAGCTCGGTGAAACCGCGCGCCACCCGAACCGCCAAAGAATGGAATTCCCGATAACTCCACGCCGTGCCCGCGGCGCGTACCGCTATCTTGTCGGGCAGGCGCAGCGCCGTTCTTCGCAGCAAGTCGGCGATGCCCTGGCGGCGGGCTGCGGGAACGAGGGATGCGCTATTGCTCACGAGCTGATGGCATTCAGATAGCCCACTTTTCCCGCGTCGCCCTCGCGACGCAGCACGGAAGACTCGAGCTTGAATTTCACCCCCGGAATGGTTTCCTGCGCCAGCGGATTGCCGTCCCACCACACGATCCGGCAAGTCCGGCGCTTGATCAACCACCGATCTTTCGATCGAACCAATTCGTCGTCGTACCAACCCGTGCCTTCCCAGAAGTCACGCCCCTCGATGCCCTTTCGAATCAGGCGCCATGAGCCGTAGGTAAACGCCTGAGCGGCATTGCCGTCGACGTTGACCAGATGATTCATCATCGCATGCTGCGTGCTGTCGAATGGATCGTGGAAGGCGGCGAAATCACGCTTGAAGCTCGCGAGATCCCGCCAGCGAGAAGTTCCGAAGTCGGCATCGACATCGTCAGTGAAGATGCGGTCGAAGAACTCCCAACGCTGAGTGTCCACGGCCAGGCCGTAGAGATTGATGGTGCTCATGATCGACAGAACATCGTGGTCGCTCATCGTCGTCGTTCCTCTTTGTTGGAGAATCTCCGCCGGTCGGCTCGATCTGACGTTACTGCACGCAGGCGGAATCGGCAACGGCCGGAGGCCGGGCGCGGCGTGCAGATAGGTCGGCGCGAGATGTTGAACGGCTGCTCGGCCACGCTTCTAAGATGACGAGCATGACGTGTCGTATCCCGCCGCTTGCACCTGAGGAGTTCACCGCTGAGCAAAAGGCACTGGTCGGCGAATGGCATCATCTCAACTTCTCCCGCGTGCTCGTGCAACATCCGTCGATGTACCGCATTTTCCTGCCGTTCATCGACAAGGTGATTCGAGGCTCCGATTTACCGCCTCGAGATCGTGAAATTCTGTGCCTCCGAACCCTGGCGCTCGGTAACGACGTCTACGAGGCACACCACCACGTGACGATCGCACGCAAGGCCGGGATGACGGAAGACGAGATCGAGGCGGCCCGGACGGGCGGCGCAGGTCTCGGGCCATTCGACCAATGCCTCATGAGAGCCGCCGAGGAGATCGTTCGGGAGCAGTTCGTGAGCGACCCGACGTGGGCCTGCCTGGCGGAGCGCTACTCGCGGGAGCAACTGATGGAGACGGTGTTCGTCGTCGGCTGCTACACCATCATGGCCACGATCACGCGAAGTTTCGGAATGGAAGTGGAACGGGATCCGGAGACGGAGCAGCGGCTCGCGCAATTGCGCGAATACACTTAGCCCGGGCTTTAGTTCGGAGCAGGCCGTCCACCGTGCGACAGCTTGCGCGCGGCTTTGCACACCATCGCGCCGATCTTGGCGTGGGCGGGAGCGGGCATGCGAGCCGAGGGTGCCGAGACGGCGACGGCAGCCGATGGACGTCCATCCACCTCGAGAACGGCTGCCGCGATGGTGGTCGCACCGGTGCTGACCTCGCCATCGCTCACCGAGAACCCGCGCTTCCGGGTGAGCGCGAACTCCTGCAGTAATTCCGCGTCGGGAGGTTTGCCCAGCAGCTGAATCTGCCGTTCCTCCGTCATGTACGGCATCATGGCGCGAGCGGTTGCACTGCCGCGAGCCGGCACCGCCATGCCGATATGAGGCACCGCGCGCAGCATGTGGCGGCTTTCGATCGCCTCGATTACGACGAAACCGAGCATGTCTTGAACCGTCAACAGCACGGTCTCGCCGCATTCGTCTCGCAGGGATTCAAGTGTGCTTCGAGCGCGCTGGCGCAAATCGTTGCCGCTGTGTCCCAGGTGGGCGACCGCCAGAATGCGGGCCGTCAACTGCCAGCGGGTGGGTGAGCCGGCCGCGGGGTGAATCCAGCCCGAATCCGAGAGCGTCATAATCGCTCGCTGCACTGCGCTCTTGTCGGTGGTCAATTCCCGGGCGAGGGTACTGACCCCCACCGGCTGGTGACGGGCTATGGTCTCCAGAACCGCGAGAACTCGCGAACCGCTACGGCTTCGCTTGACCGTCATGGCGCTGCTCCCTACCATGTTATTTAATTAGTATCACGTATCACTATGTAACACGCGGCGGTGCCCGATTCAAGATTTTGGGGTCGCGCCGCCAGACTTTAATAAGGAGTGCGCCGCAATGAGCTCGATCACGGTCAAACCGTTAGCCGAAGGTCTTTCGTTCGGAACCCGGGTTGCCGGTCTCACGCAGCAAACATTGCAGGACGAGGCCGTCCGCAAACAACTCAACGGCCTTTTTCAGGATCGGGGCCTGATCGTCTTCGAGGATGTCGATCCCACGCCGCAGATGCATCTGGCGATCAGCAACGTGTTCGGTCCGCTCAAGGATCATCCCGTCGCCGCGGTCCCGCGCGCCGATCAGGAGAACATGCCGGGTGTCATCGACATGCGCTGTGAGCCCAACAGCGCGGGTGTCGTGGAGATCGACAACAAGCGACTTTCACAGTGGCTCCCCTGGCACTTCGATCACTGCTACAACAACGAATTGAATCGGGCCGGCGTCCTGCGTGCCCTGGAGATCCCGCCGGAGGGCGGGCTGACGGGCTTTACCGATTGCATCGCACTCTACGATGCGGTCTCGCCGGAGATCCGCAGCAAGATCGAGGGACGCAACATCGTCTACACCCTCGATCTCGCCTACTGCAACATGCGCTTCGGTAAGCCGCGGACATTCCGCGAGATCTTGCCGCATCCCGGCCATCACAAGATGACCGAGCTTGCAAAAACGCTGCCCCGTGCGATTCACCCGGCCGTCTTCACGCGCGCGACCGGCGAGAAGGTGCTGCATGTCTCCCCGTGGATGGCGGTCGCCATAGAAGGCCAGGAAAATCCCGAGGGCGATGCATTGCTCGCCGCGGTGTGCAACGAGATTCTCGATAAGGTGCAGCCCTATTTCCATCGGTGGCAACCGACGGACATGCTCATCTGGGACAACTGGCGAGTGCTTCACTCGGTGAGCGGGCACGATCCGAAATATGCGCGCCGTATGCAGCGAACGACCATCAAAGGCGATTACGGCCTCGGCTATTTCGAGAACAATCGCACCGGCGACAAAGTGCTGGAAATGACGGTCTGAGCCGCGCGTTCGACTCAGCTCCAACTCAAGTCGTGACTCCGAAACGGCGTGCTGCGCAGGCGCTTGCCCGTGGCCTGGAAGATGGCGTTGCCGATCGCCGGACCGATGGGACCGACGGGCGCCTCGCCAATGATGTCGAAACGATCATGATTCGAGAGAGCGTCGAAGTGGACGTTGATCACCGGTAGACGATCGTTGATCCGCAGCAGCCGGTACTGATTGAGATTGCGCTCGGCGACGATGCCATCCTTGACGGTGAGTTGCTCGTTGAGCGTCATGTTCATGCCGAAGAGCGTACCGCCCTCGATCTGTGCGCGCACGGCACCACGGTTCGCGACGCGGCCGCACTCGAAAGCCACGTCGACCTGCTCTACGGTGAGCTCACCCTCGCGGCTCACCTTGACGCGAGCTGCGGCGCACATGATCGTGCCGGCATCATGCATCGCCGCCTGCGGCCAGCTGGTGATGGCAATTCCTCTGCCTTCGCCTCTGGGCAATGACTGTCCCCAACCAGCTTTTGCGGCGGCGACACGTAGACAATCGGACCAGGGCTTGTCCCAGCGGGATACCAGCTTGAGCCGGTATTCGAGCGGATCGATCCCCGCTGCCGCCGCACATTCATCGATGAATGATTCGACGAAAAAAGAATGGGAATTGAAACACGGGCCCCGATAGGCGCCGTTCAGAACATGGACGGGAAGATTCGTGCTCGAGATGTGGACGTTCGGAATGATGCCGCTGGTGAAATAGGGCATGTCGTCATAGCCGAGTGTGAGTCGATACAGCGGACGGGTACCGACGAAGCTGGCCCGCGATGTCACGGCGAGCGGATAGCCGTCCCCGCCCAGGGCCGCCTTGAATCGCGTGATGATCGGCGTCCGATAGCGTCCCTGCTGGAAGCATTGCTCACGCGACCAGATTGTCTTCACGGGAACGCCGGGAAACTCCTTGGCAACGGCCACCACCATGCGCACATCGTCCGCCATGGTTCTGCGGCCAAAGGCGCCGCCGACATAAGCTTCATGAATCTTGACTTTCTCGGGCGACAGGCCCGTCTCGTCGATCGCGACCCAATACGCCTGCAGCAGATCCTGCGTGGGACACCAGACTTCGGCGCCGTCCGCCGTCACGAGTGCCGTGCCATTCAAGGGCTCGAGCTGTGCGTTCTCGCAATACGGCGTGGAGTAGACGGCCTCGACGACCTTGTCGCTTTTCACGGCGGCGACGTCACCCGAGTTGCGCAGCACCGTACCGCCGCTTGCATCGAGCAGTCCGCGAGCAGCCTCGTACATTTGCTCGCTGCTCTTCCATTGCACATCGGGGCCTACGTCCCATTCGACCGGAAGCGCGGCGAGGGCCCGTTGGGCCTGCCAGTAATGGTCCGCGATGACGGCGACGCCGCTTTGTGCTTGGTTGTCGCCGAATCCCCAAGTCGATTTTTGCGGGACGGGTGAGCCTTTGGTCTTCGCCGCGTCGACCACCACCACCGCGCGCACGCCGGGCATGCCGAGCACGGCTTCGGGGCGATGGCTCTTCAACTTGCCGCCGTGCACCGGGCATTGCATCAACGCCGCGTGCACCATGCCGGGCACTTGTACATCGATGCCGAAGATCGCACTCCCGTTGACGACGGGCGGCGCGTGGAGTTTTCCGGGAGATGCCTTGCCCAAGAACGTCCACTCGCTCTGCGGCTTAAGTGCGGGCTCCGCCGGCAACGTGACCTTTGCGGCTGCGGCGGCGACCTCGCCGTAGCGCAACCGCCGGGCGGTGGGAAGATGGGTGAGGACGCTGTTCTTGGCCTCGATCTCTGCGATGGAAACATGCCAATGAGATGCTGCCGCTGCCTTGAGCCGTTCGCGCGCACTGGCCCCGATCTGCAGTGCACGCGTCATTCTCACCTTATCCGTGCCATGTCCGCTGAAGAAAGGCAGGAAGCCGGAGTTGTAGACTCCCTTGTCCAGATAGTCGCGCTGAATAGAGCAGAACTCGACCCTGACGCGCGCCCAATTGCAATCGAGCTCCTCGGCGATGTTCATGGCGACCTGGGTCATCGCGCCGTTACCCACCTCGGGAGTCGGCAAGCGCATCGTCACCGTGTCGTCTTTACCGATCTCGATCCAAGGTGACAGCTCGCTGCCCGCAATTGCATCGGAACTCCAAGGAACAGAAGGCGAGATATTTGTACTGGCCTTGACCGAGACGATCCCGAGCGCCAGGCCGCCTGCGGCCAGGGAGACGGAAACGATGAACTGGCGGCGATCTTGGTCGACCTGCCCTTTATATGCTCGCATTCGAAATTACCTGCCTCCACGCCCGCGCGGCGAGACAATCATAGGCTGCCGGCGGGGTGTCCCGATAGCTGTCGCTGGACCGGCTCATTCGACTTGTGATACAGAACCTGCATTGTTACAGAGTGTGTGTCTCCGGAAGTCCGTGGCGGGAGTCGTCAATGAGTGCAACAGGTGTTTCAAATCCGACCGACCGCTGCCCCGTGACGGGGGCCGCGAAATCTCCCCTCGACGGCGAGTCGCTCACCGAGCCCGGCAATATCGCGCACCCTCACGATTTCTATCGGAAGATGCGCACGCAGGATCCCGTGTACTTCGACGAGAAGCTGGGTATGTATCTCGTCTCCCGGTATGAGGACATCTACGCCGTGTTGAAAGATCCGATTACATACTCCTTCAGAAAGGGCTACGAAGACACTTATGCCCACGGCCACTTCGAGGAGTTCAAGCAGATTCTCGAGCGCGATGGCCAGGGCTTCTTTCCGGACGCCATCATGGAGGATCCTCCCGCCCATACGCGCGTGCGCAGGCTCACGGAAAAGGCATTCACCGCGCATCGCGTCGCGACACTGGAGCCGCATATCACGGCGATCGCGGTCGATCTCATCGAGACGATCGCCGCCCGGTGCGAAAAGGGCGAGACGATTGACGGCGTGAGCAATTTCGCCGCTCCGTTCACGATCAGGGTGATTTGCGAGCAACTCGGTATCCGAGATTTCCGGGCAGAGCAGATTCAGCGCTGGTCGCTCGCGGTGGTGGCGCAGATCTCGCGCATGCAGAGTCGAGAGTCCATGATCTCGAATGCAAAGCAGATCTGCGAGCTGCAGAACTTCATCATCGCCGAGATGAAGACGCGCGAGACAGAGCCTCGTGAGGACATGATCTCGGACATCGTGCACGCCGAGCTGGAGGATGGCACCACACTTACCTTCAAGGAGGCCGTATCCATCATCCGCGCGTTGATCATCGGCGGGAACGAGACGACCGCGACGGCACTCGCCAATCTGTTGTTCCTGCTCGCCACACGGCCGGAGGTCGGTGAGCGGCTGCGCGAGTGCGCCGACGACGACAAACGCTTGACCCGGTTCGTCGAGGAGCTGTTGCGGCTGGCGCCGCCGAGCCGCGCGTTGTCGCGCACGACCACGTGCGACGTCGAGCTCGGTGGAAAGTTCATGCCCAAAGGCACACAGTTGCTGGTGGTATTCGAATCAGGCAACGACGACGAGACGGAATTCGCCTGTCCGCGGGATTTCGATCCTGAGCGCAAGAACCTGGCGAAGCACGTGTCCTTCGGTGCCGGTGTGCACCGCTGCATCGGCTCTTCCCTCGCGCGGATGGAGATCAAGGTCGCTGCGCGCGAGCTGTCGAAGCGGCTCGGCGATTTCAAGTTGACCATTCCCGCGAAAAGCGTGGAATACCTGCAAACCGTTGCCACCCATTCCATCAAGGCGCTGCCTTTGATCGTCACGCGTCGAGTCTGAAATGGCACAAGAGCTTGTGGGGAAAGTGGCAATCGTTACGGGCGCGGCGAGCGGCATCGGTCGCGCGATGGCCGAGCTGTTCGTGTCGGAAGGCGCCAAGGTGCTCGTCGCCGACATCAACGAGGAGCAAGGCGCGGCCGTTGCTGCGGAACTCGGCACGCATGCGGCCTTCCGCAGGACCGATGTGTCGAAGCAAGCACAGGTGCAAGCGGCCGTCGATTTCGCGGTGGCCCGCTTCGGCGGCCTGCATGTGATGTGCAATAACGCGGGGTTTCCGGGGCGCCCCGTCACCCGGTTTCTGGACGACGACCTGCAAGAATACGAACGCATTCTGTCGATCAATTACATGGGTACGGTCTACGGCAGTCACTGCGCAGGGCGTCAGATGGCCAGGAACGGCGGCGGCTCGATCATCAATACCGCGTCCATTGCCGGCGTGATGCCGGGTTTCGCATTCATCTGCTATCGCGCATCGAAGGCGGCGATCATCAATTTCACCAAGTCGACCGCGATCGATCTGGCCGAATACGGCATCCGGGTGAATGCCCTCGCGCCCGGGAGCATCAAAACGCCGGCGACCGACTATCGCAAGCCGGGGATGAGCGATGAGGCGTTTCGGCGCATACGTGCCGAGAGCGACCGGGTGATGATGTCGTACAAGCCGCTGAAGACGCAGGGTCTTCCCATCGATGTCGCCCAGGCGGCGCTGTTCCTGGCGAGCGATCGCGCGCGGCAGATCACGGGCATCCTGATGCCGGTCGATGGCGGTATCTCGGCGGGCGATACCGTCAATCATGCGGGCGAGCTCATGGCAGCCCACGAGCAGATTCTCCGGCAGTTGAACGCCGACCCGGGTTGAGGCTCCTCGAGATGGCGAGGAGAGCCGAGATCGGGGGAGCAAGCGTATGGCAGGTGGAGGAAATCACCCAGAAGAAGCCGCTGTCCGCGATGACGACCGACACCGAGCTCATTGCCCGGCTGCCACGCTGGTTGTTTCCCAGATTCATTGACGCCGACGGACTGGTCGACATCGTCTCTCAGAGCTGGATCGTGATCATCGACGGCCGGGTCGTGGTGGTCGATCCCTGCACGGGCAACGGCCGCAACTTTCCTGATTTTCCCCCGGCGCACATGCTCGATACTCCTTATTTGGAGCGATTCGCGGCTGCCGGCATCCGGCCTCAGGACGTGGACTATGTGTTCTGCACGCATCTGCACATGGATCATTGCGGTTGGAACACGCTGCTGCGGGCGGGAAGATACGTGCCCACATTTTCGAACGCTCGCTATGTGATGGTGCAGCGGGAATTCGACCGCTGGGACAGCCGCCGGCCGGATCACCTGCCCGTTCCCGCGAATGCCGGAACGTTCGAGAACAGCGTCTTGCCGGTCCTCGAGGCCGGGCTCGCCGAGTTGGTGCCGGACACGTTTCGGATTTCCGCGAGTCTGCAGATCGAGCCCGCGGCGGGCCATACCATCGGCCACTCCCTGCTGCATCTTGACTGCGGAGCGAGGCAGGCTTATTTCGTGGGCGATGCCTTCCATCATCCGCTGGAAATGATTCATCCGGATCTCGACAGTGGGACCAGCGAGAACTTTCCGGCGGCGAGCCGGACGCGCCGCCGGATCCTCGACACTTGTCTCAGTCGCAACGCGCTCGTCATCCCGGCGCACTTTCCATGCCCCTTCGGCGGTGCGCTGCTGCGCAACGAAGGCGAGCTGGTCTTCGAGCCCTATGACGATCCCGTGACCGCACCAGAGATCTAGATCCATGCGTGCTGCGTTATTCAACGGCCCAGGTCGGCCGATCACGATCGAGAGCATCGCCGATCCGCGTCCGGGCCCCGATGAGTTGCTCGTCAAGGTTTGCCGGTGCGGCATTTGCGATAGCGATGTCTCGATGACCGGGGACGCGCCGCTCACCTTGCCTCTGGGCCGCTTCGGTTTTGTTTGAAGGGAACGTTCCTCGTCGGCGGGTTCGGCGAATACATGGTCATTCCTCCGGCCGCGGCGCGACCGCTGCCGAAAAGTCTCAGCTTCGCGGACGGGGCGCTGATCGAGCCCATGGCCTGCGGACTGCACGCGCTGCGGCTCGCGCACATGCCCCGAGGCGCTCGCGTGCTGGTGATCGGCGCGGGGGGGGGTGCGATGCGGTCCTCACATTCGATGCCGAGGATCAGGGGCGCATCGCGGAGATCCTCGGCGGCCCGCCGGACATCGTCGCCGAGTGCGTGGGCAAGACCGGCATGCTCGATCTCGCCACGCAACACGTTCGGCGGCAGGGGATCGTGCTGTCGTTGGGCATGTGCAGCCACGACGATCGAGTCGTGCCGGCGCGTTGCACGGCCAAGGAAATCCAGCTGCTATTTCCCCATGCCTATACGGTGGATGAGATCGCCGAGACGGCGCGTGCCTTCGACTCGGGCCAAGTTCGTCCCGATCTCATGGTGAGTGACGTGATTTCGCTCGAGCAATTGCCCGGAACCCTGGAAGCACTGCGTGCCGGGCTACGGAAGAGCCTGAAGGTTCATGTCGACCCGGCAATGCGTGCGCCCCCTCCGGGCGCGTCAGGCAGATGAAGTGGCGCAGAATGTCGAGCGTCCCAAGAGCCCGGCTGATAGGTTCGTGCGTCTGCGGTCAGAACGAGGCAATGCCATGATCTCATTACCTTTCCCGGATCGGAATTACATGCAGTTTTGCTGGCTGGTGCCCGATCTGGAAGAGGCCATGGCTACATGGACCCGCACCGCCGGGCTGGGCCCTTTTTTCCGGTTCGATCAAGTCGCCTATGACCAGCCGCAGTATCGCGGCAAGCCGGGAGGCAACGCCAACATCACGGCGGCGATTGCGCAGGCCGGCGATGTGCAGATCGAGTTTGTCTGTGTGCATGACAAGCAGCCCTCGATCTGGCAAGAAGGGCCGGCCGCCGGCGGAAAATTCGGCTTCCATCACGCCGCGGTTTACTGCCGCGACTACGATGCGACCGTCGATGCCTATAAAAAGGGTGGCTCCGAGCTCATATTCTCGGGATTGATGATGGGATTTCGCGTCGGCTGGATCGACACCGTGCGCACTCTCGGATTCTTCACGGAACTCATCGACGCCAACCCCGTGGCGGATGCCGTGTTCGCGAAGTTCCGTGACGCCGCGAAGAACTGGGACGGAAAGGACGCGGTGCGCCGACTGTCCTGAGCGAGCGCGCCGTCAGCCATCGTTACCGGGCGCTGAGCGGCAGCCTCGAGCCAATCATCTTCTCCGCTGCCGCCCAAAGTGCCGCGGCATTATCGCTGTCGAGCGCATAGCGCATCACACCTCGAGTATAAACCGGCGTGTCCAGTACTTCGGCGACGCGACAGTCATGACAATAGAGCGCGGCGCGGTTGCGCAAGGTGGGCTCGGTGGCAGCCCACACCGAAGTGGCCGCACCTTGCGGAATCGTCTTCACCTGAACCTTGGACGTATCGAATTTATAGCGGCTCGAGAGCACGGCAGCGACATCGCCGGTCACGTGCTTCATGAGTCCCGTAAAGACGCCACCCGGGTGCACCGCATGCGCCGTGACACCGCTCGGCCCGAGCTCATTCCACACTTTCACGGCCAACAGCGCATTGGCGGTCTTCGATTGCCCATAGGCCTCCCAAGGATCGTAAGCACGACGCTCGAAGTTGATGTCGCTGAATACGACCGGCGACATCTGATGCGCGCTCGAGCTGAGCGAGATGACTCGAGGCTCCGTGGCCGCGAGAAGCGCCGGCACCAGTTTGCTCGTGAGTGCCGCGTGACCGATGAAGTTGGTCGCCATCTGCGACTCGATTCCCTCGGCACTGCGTGAAAGCGGAGCGGCCATGATGCCCGCATTCAGGATTAAAAGATCGAGCGGCCGACCGAGCGAGAGCACCCAGTCCGCAAAATCGCCCACGCTTTTCAAGGACAACAGATCCAGCTCTCGAGCTTGGGCCGTTCCCGCAGACGAAAGTTCCTTGGCGACCGCTTCGATCGCGGCTTTGTTTCTTCCGCCGATAATGACATGCGCTCCGCGCGAGGCCAGCGCACGCGCTGTCTCCTTGCCTATGCCGGCCGCGCCGCCGGTAATGATCGCCAGCTTGCCGGAGAGATCGACGCCTGCGACCACATCGTCGGCCGTCGAATTCAAGTCGAATCTCGTCTGAATTGCATTCTGCATGCGCGGTTCCTTGAAACGTGTGTATCAAATAGCGCCGTGTGACGGCGGCCGAGATGCGCTATTTTCGTGGCCGTGCGTGCGAGCCTTGTAGCACGAATTTGCGGCGCATTATATCTACGATGATAAAGGAGAGCGGGCCATGCCACAGATCAGCGAATTGACTTTGCCGGAGTTGCCGATCGAGCATCCCCAATTCGGCGAGGACCCGTTCTCCAAATTCAGTGCGGCGCGGACGCAGCACCCCTGGCTCGCGAAATGCGCCTACGGCTACGTGGTCACCGGTTACACGGCGATCCGGGACCTTCTGTTGATGGACGATAAGATGCGCGGTCCCTACGAGATGGTTTTCGATTTGATGAACGCCAGGGGATCGCGCTGGGCCCGCTTCCAGGAGGAGTCGGTGCTTGCATTGTGGGGCGAGCCCCACAAGCGCATTCGCGACGTCCTGGCGCCGATGTTCACCCCGCGTGCCGCCAACCTGCGTCGTGGATTGATGCGTCAGGTGATTGCGCGGCTGCTCGACGAGTGGGCCCCGAAAGGTGCCTTCGATTTCGAGGAATTCGCCTCCTATTTTCCGATCACCGTGATGTGCAGCCTCATCGGCGCCTCCGCGGATGGCATTCCCGAAATGCGCTCCTCGCTCGAGACGCTCGGCCTCAGCATGAATTTGATTCCGAATTTCCTGCCGAAGCTCGAGCAGGCCGTGGAATCCATGGAAACGTACCTCGATCGGCTGATCGCCGAGAGACGCGCAGGCAAGCGCCTGAAGGAGGAGCCCGATCTGTTGGATGCGCTGATCGGTGCAAGGGACTCGGGCGGTCTCAGCGACGCAGAGATGAACAGCTTTCTGATCTTTCTATTTGTTGCCGGGTACGACACCTCCAAAAACGTTCTGACCATGATGATGGATCAGTTGATTCCGCGACCCGAGATATACAGTCGCTGCGCAGTCGATCAGGAATACTGTCACAAAGTCGTGGAGGAGAGCCTGCGCTACCGCAATCCGGGCAACAGCGCGCGCCTGGTCCACGAGGAGTTCGTGTATCGAGATATCGTGTTTCCGAAGAACACCATGCTGTTTCTGCCGAACAGCATATCCGGGCGCGATCCCGACGCGGTCGCCGATCCCGAAAAATTCGATCCGGAACGCCCGCAGCAAAATCGTCATCTGGCCTTTGGGCGCGGAATGCATATGTGCCTCGGCCAATACATTGCGCGAGCGCAGATCGAGGAAGGCTTTCACCTGATTGCGCAACGCCTGAAGAACCCGAGGCTGGTCGGCAAAAGCGGCGCGCGCCCGTTTCCGGGCACCTGGGGCCTCAAGGGCTTGCCGATCGAGTTCACGCCCGCGCCTTGGCCGGGCTGACACGACATTTGACTGCGCGCGCTAAGCACCCGCCATCGTGCGCGCAATGTTCATAAACGGACGCGGAATGTCAGGAGGATTTTCCTACCGGGGTGTATAGCTATTTTGTTGCGCAGCAATTGCCCGGAGATTGGCTGGCTACAGTGCGTGACCGTTGAACAACGATTTCGTCAAAAGGGGTGGGGGAAACATGCGTTTTAAATCTGTGCTGCTGGCGGCCGCGGGATGTATGTCCGTTTTGGCGCCGGCCGCGATGACCTTTGCGCAAACCGCAGGTCAGCAGCAAAATCAAGCGCCGCAGCAAAGCTCACAGGAGAATCAGGGCCAGCTCGATGAGATCATCGTGACGGCGGAAAAGCGCCAGCAAAGTTTCCTCGACGTGCCGATCACCGAGAACGTCGTCAGCGCGGCGCAGCTGCAAGCGTTTCAGGTGCAGAATCTCACGGATATGGCCACGCAAGTGCCCGGCCTGAAGCTGTCGACGGCGACGAATAGCGTCGGTACCCAGGTGACGCTTCGCGGCGTGGGAACCAATACCCTGGACGCAGGCATCGATCAGTCGGTGGCACTCTACGTCGATGGCCTGCAGATCACTCAAGGCTTGGCCTATGCCAGCGCGATGTTCGACACCTCACAGGTGGAAGTGCTCAAGGGGCCGCAAGCGCTGTTCTACGGCAAGAACAGCCCCGGCGGCGTGATCTCGATCCGCAGCAACGATCCCACCGACCAGTATGAAGCCAACGTCTCGTATGGCCGCGAGTTCGAGGCCGACGAGAATGACGTGCAGATGATCCTGTCCGGCCCGATTTGGGGCAACGTGCTCGAGGGTCGGCTGGCGGGACAATTCACGGATTCCGACGGTTGGCTCAACTTGGTGGGCCACGGTGATCCCGCACTGGGCGGCATGACGCCGCCGGACAGCACGGGGCCTCGCGATACGGACTGGCTCCTTCGCGGTACCTTGCTGTTCAAGCCATTCAGCGAGTTTGACGCGCGCCTGAAGACCACGGTCGCTCACGATCATTCCTGGGAATCCGGCGAGGAGACCAACATCTCCTGTCCCGGCGGGACAGGTACGGGGATCGCGGGCGTTCCCTTTCTCCCCGGCGGCCCCTGTCAGAGAAGCTACGATCTCTATCAACCCGATCTCAACCCGGCTGCTTATCCGGGCCTCTGGTTCGACGGCATACCGAGTCAGGACACCGACCAGGTCTACGGCACCCTCGAGCTGAACTACCGTCCCTCGTCCGCCATCACCATCACCTCCGACACGGGCTACTTCGATCTCGCGTTCAAGGGGACCCTCGCGTCGCCCTTTGGCAATGGCCCGGCCGGCAGCGGTATCGGTCTCGACAACGGCTACGGCTATCGGGAGTGGAGCGAGGAGCTGCGGATAAACTCGGACTTTGCCGGCCCCGTGAATTTCACCGCGGGCATGTACTATCAGGACGCCCGCGTTCGCGACTCCACCGATCTGATCTTCAACAATTTCATTCCGTCGATCGGAGTTTCTGATGAGTGGTATCTGAACGATATGACCATCAAGACCTGGTCGGGTTTTGGCCAAGTCCGCTGGAACATGACATCGGAGCTGGAGCTCGATCTGGGCGGCCGTTACACGAGTGAGAAGCGCTCCGACGTCGGCTATCAGACGCTCTCGTTCGTTCCCGGGTCACCCGGCATCCCGCCCGGCCCCGGTGTGCCCCCGGGGTTTGGCCCGGGATTCGGATCCCTGGCCGAGGGCCCGGTATACCTGCCGAATATCGATGCCCATAATTTCTCGCCGGAAGGAACGCTCTCCTACAAGCCGAAACAAGAGCTGAATTTCTACCTCACGGCCAAGAAGGGATTTAAGTCCGGTTCGTACGACATCACCGCCTCTCCGCTCAATTCGAACGGCACGGTGGCCTCGCCTTATGGGGACGAAAATGTGTGGGGTGTGGAGACCGGGATGAAATCACTGCTGCTCGACCACACGCTTGCATTGGACGTCGCGACCTACTGGTACCGCTATACGGGTCTTCAAGTGGGTGCGACCGAGAACACCGCCGGCGGCGTTCCGGTCGTCTCGACCTTCAATGCGGCCAGCGCCACCATCAACGGCGTCGACCTGGACGCCAACTGGAAGTCCCCGATCCACGGCCTGCAGTGGCGCGGCGCTCTCGAGTTGAACCGAGCGCATTTCACCTCCTTTAACAGTGCGCCCTGCTGGGGCGGCCAAACCCTTTCGGAGGGCTGCAACTCCATATACAGCGCGGCCGCGAATGGCGGGGCCGGCGGCTATACCGCGCAGGACCTGGGCGGCCAGCCTCTGCAGCGCGCGCCGCTCTGGCAGATCTCGGCCGGCCCGAGCTACACCCTGCCCCTGGGCGACATGTCCGTGACCCTCGCGAGCAACACCGAGTTCTCCTCGCGCTATCTGATGCTGCTGGGCGAGCGTTCGGATTTCTGGCAGAGCTCTTATGTGAAAACGGACTTGAGCGTCGCACTGAATGGCCCCGACAACCGGTGGCAGGTGGCCTTCGTCGGCAGAAACCTGAGCAACACCATCACCACGGGTGCCTGCAGCAGCTACAACAACATCAACGGGCTCTATGGCGGTCAGTTCCAGGGCAACAACGCGCTGGGACATGGACCGTCGGGCGTCGACTCCTTGTCGTGCTTCATCGACCGCGGCCGTGAGCTCTGGTTACGGCTGAGCTACAAGGCGTTCTGATACATGGCCGCTGCCGCGGGATAGCGCGAAATGACCGATACCAGCGAGCGTCCCGCGGCAGAAGAGATCGTTCTTTACGACAAGAACATCGCGACGAAGATAGCGACGATCACGATCGACCGGCCCGACAAGCACAACGCCATCACCACGGCGGCCCGGCACCGCTTCTCGGACCTCGTTCACCGGGCGAATGTCGATGACGATGTGAAAGTGCTCATCATTCGGGGAAGCGGAGATCACTTCGGCACCGGCGACGAGCTGCCGGAAATGGCCGATCTATTTTCCGACAAGGCGGATGTTTCCTGGCTCCACGATTTCCGGATCGGCGACGACGCGGACGTGAGGTATCCGCCGAAGGGCTCGTACCGGCATTTGGCGTCTGTCTGCCAGCTCTATGCGCAGCCCAATCAGGGTATGCGCGACCTACAAGACTTTAAAAAGATCAGCATCGTCGAGGTCAAAGGCTACTGCTACGGTTGGCATTTCTATCTCGCGGGAGATGCCGATTTGGTAATCGCCGCGGAGAACGCTCTGTTCGGCCATCCCTCTTTCCGCTACGTCGGGTGGGCCGCCCGCATGTGGCAGTGGGCGCTCATGATCGGGCTGCGTAAGTTCCAGGAGATGGTGTTCACAGGCCGTCCATTCACGGCCCAGGAGATGTACGCGTGTAATTTCGTCAACAGCGTGGTCCCACGCGCGCGTCTCGAGGCGGAAGTGCAGAAGTATGCGAGCGCTTGCGCCTGCACGCATTCGACCGATGCGGTCTTCATGCACAAGACTTTTGCCGAAGCCATCAAGCAGCGGCAGGGTGAGTACATGGGCAGCTTGCTCAGCGGCTGGCTCGAGTCGATGATGCCTGCGGTGAAAACGGACGGCGAACTCGGCCTCGGAACGGACACGTTCGAGAAAGGCCTGCCCGGCGCCGTGAAGGACAACGACAGACAGTTTCCGCCCGATTGGCGTCTCAGCTATTCGGGCCGTAATACTATCCTGAGGAGGTAGTGCAATGACTGCCGAAGCGATGCAAATGGCGGACGATCCGCCCAAGTACTTCAACTACTCGAATCGCAACGCCCACCGGCTTCCTCGCGAGCACGTTGAGGCCATGCAGCTGGCCGCCTTTCAACGCCGCTTTGCGGACTTACGCGATCGGCTGCCGGTGCTGAAGGCGGCGGCCGCTGAGCAGGGGATCGATCAAATCGCAGATCTCGATGCGGGGTCCAACTTGGTTTTCCCCGACTCGATCTACAAATCTTATCCGGTTTCGTTGCTCGAGAAGAACCGTTTCGATCAACTCACCAAGTGGCTGGGCCGTCTCACCACCACCGACCTCAGCAAGGCCGATGTCAGCCGATGCGACGGCATCGATTCCTGGCTGCGGGCATTGGAGGACGCAACGGGGATTCAGGTCGTGAACTCATCGGGCACGAGCGGCACGATGACATTCCTACCGCGTACCCGCAACGACTACCGGATTGTCAGCGAAGTATTCGGTATGACGAGCCGCGACTTCAATGAAATCGAATCTCTCCCCGACCTGCGAAATGACCCGTGGCACAGCTTCTATCTGGGTTTCCGCGGGGGGCGCAGCCATGCGGGTCGGGCGGCCACCTGGGTAATCGACAATTTCTCCGGATCGAGAGAATACCTCTACCCTCTGTATGACATCGACATGAGCTCGGATGTCATGTTCACGGCAGCGCGCATTCGCCGCGCCGAAGCCCGGGGTGAGATCGATCGTCTCGAGATAGATCCTAAATTGAAGGCGCGCCAGGCGGAGTTCGAGGCGATTCAGAAAAGTACGGCGCAGGCCATGGATCAGATATTCGAAAAGCTCTTATCGCTGAAGGGCAAGAAAGTCTACCTCGCCGGGATGACCGCGGCTTTGACCGAGCTATCCCGGCGCGGACTCGAGCGGGGCCAGCGGAATATGTTCGGCTCTCGCTGTATCGTGCAATGCGGGGGCGGCGGCAAGGGCGCCAAGCTCGCCGAGAATTGGGAAGAGCTGGTGTTGGATTTCACCGGCGCGAAGCGCATCGGGCAGTATTACGGTATGACCGAAGTAACCATGATCGCCTCGAAATGCAGCGAAGGTCACTATCACGTTCCGCCCTGGATCGTGCCCTACGTGCTCGATGCGGAGACGGGCGCTCAGCTGCCGAGAGAGGGCGTGCAGACCGGCCGTGCCGCGTTTTTCGATCTCGTTCCTCAGACCTACTGGGGCGGCATGGCTACGGGAGACGAAGCGACCGTCGACTGGAATCTCTGTGCCTGCGGGCGGACGACCATCCATATTCACCCAAACATCCGGCGTTTCAGCGAAAAGACCGGCGCCGACGACAAGATCACCTGCGCGGCGGCCGACGATGCTCATGCGGCAGCGATAGATTTTCTCGCCACTGCGAGATAAGGAGCAGCGACCATGACCACAATGATTGCACCCAGCGCCATACGCGGGCAGCTGATCGCGGAGGATCTCGTGAGCTTCGGCGGGCGGGGAGGGGACACGCAATTCCTGGCTCCCGACCCGATGAAAATCGTAAATCGACTGCCGTTACACAACCCGGGCGACATGCGCCGGTTGTACACGCTTAAGATCGACGAGATTATCGATTACCTGGTCGAGCTCGGCAAAGTGCTGGATCTTTCCAAGAATGAGTTCATGCAGGAGGCGCTCGAGCACTCTTATGCCGTGACCGATCTCACGCCCCCGATATTGAGATGGCAGTACTCGCTGATAAACCACTTTCTCAGCCGTGACATGGTCCGGGACTACATCGAAGTCCCGATCGGCATCCGCTATGTAGAGGGCTGGCAAAAAACCACTTTATCCGATGGGCGGGTGGTTTCGATCCGTGCCATGGGTGCGCGCGCGCTGCATATCGTCGCCGGCAACAGTCCGATCACCTCGATCATTTCCGTCGCGCGCAATGCGCTGACCCGGAGCGATGCGATCATCAAGTCGCCGTCGAATGACCCGTTCACCGCCCTCGCCGTGGCGCGCTCGATGATCAAAATGGCGCCCGACCATCCCGTCACGAAGCACCTTTCGGTCGCCTACTGGAAGGGCGGCAGCGAGGAATTCGAACAGAAGCTCTACCAGCCGAAAAATCTGGAGAAAATCATCGCCTGGGGCGGTTTCGCATCCGTGAAGCACGTCAGCCGCTACATTCAGCCCGGCCTCGAGCTGATCTCTCTCGACCCGAAGCGTAGCGCGACGATCATCGGCCGGCAGACCTTTGCCGATGAGACGACCATGCGCGACGCCGCGCTCAGAGCCGCCACCGATATAGGCGCGTCGAATCAAACGGGGTGCTCGTCGGCGCGGGTGATTCTGGTCGAGAGTGGCACCGATGAGCAGGGTCTCGCGAAGCTCCGCCGATTGGGTGAGATGATCTATGCGGCGATGCTTGCGCTGCCGGGCAACCTCAGCACCAAGCCCAAGCGCTTCGATCCGGAGTTGCGCAACGACATCCAGGCACTGCGATCGGCCACCGATTTCTACGAAGTGATCGGCGGCCGGGACGATGAGGGGGCAATCATCGTGTCCAAGCTGGACGAAGTGGTGGATTTCTATCCGCGCCTGTCCGGACGGGTCGCCAATCTCGTGCCGATGGACGACGTCGCGGATGCCTCGAGGTTCGTCAATGCCTACACCCAGACGATCGGCATCTATCCCGAGTCCTTGAAGCTCGAGCTGCGCGACGAATTGCCCCTTTTCGGCGCGCAGCGATTCGTAACCTTAGGTTATGCGATGACCGCGAATCCGGGGCTCCCCCAAGACGCCATCGAGCCTACGCGCCGCATGGTGAAGTGGATCGTCGATGAGAGCTGCGCGGTCGAGGCGTGCGCGCCGCTCTGGAAGCAAGACGCCGCTTGAGGCGCGAGAGACGTTATGCAGGTCGTTGGTTCCATGGAATTACCGGTGCTGCCGGTGGAGCAGCCCGAGTTTGCGGCAAACCCAATGCCGTATGTGGACGCCGCCAGGCTCAAGCACCCGTGGCTCGCCACCTTCCACGCCGGCTACGTCGTCCATGGATACCAGGCGACCAAGGATTTGCTCTACATGGACGACAAGATGCGCGTCAATTTCGACGGCATCGTGGAGTATTTCGGTGCGCAGGGAACGGGTTGGGCGCGGTTCATGGAAAGCATGTTGCCGACTCAATCCGGCCCCAAGCACGCGCGGCTGCGCGCCAGCGTCGCCGAGGCGTTCACGCCGCGGCGCGCGAATCAGACCCGTCCGCTGATGCGCAAGGTGATATCCGAATTGCTCGATGAGTGGGCGCCGCGCGGCCAATTCGACTTTGCCGAATTTGCGTCTTATTTCCCCGTTGCCGTGATGTGCGGGCTGCTCGGCGTCTCCGCCGAGCCGATACGCACCATCCGTGAGGCGCTCGAGACGCAGGTCGCCGCAATGACCTTGAACCGCGACCTGCTGCCGCGTTTGGTGGCGGGCTATGACGTTCTGTGGGACTTCGCCGATACACTCGTGGTCGAGCGCGAGAAACGCGGAGCAGCGGAAGACGGCTCGTTGATCGACACACTGATCGCCTTCAAGAATGCAGGCAGCCTCGACGAGACCGAATTGCGGTTCATGTTGATGGTGCTGCTCCTCGCCGGGTACGACACGTCGAAGAATGTGCTCACCCTCACGATGCACACGCTGCTCCCACATCCGCACATGTGGGAGCGCTGCGCGGCGGATCAGTCCTACTGCGGCAAAGTGGTCGAGGAGATCCTCAGACACTCCGCAATCACAACGCCGTATCGCCTGTTGACCGAGGATGTCGAATACGAGGGAGTCGTGTTCCCGAAAGGAACCCTGCTGTGCTTCGCGACACCCCTCACGGGCCGCGATCCGACGGCCTTTCCGGATGCGATGGAGTTCCAGCCCGAGCGCGCCCGGCCGACCAGGCACCTGGCCTTCGGCCGCGGCATGCATATCTGCCTGGGTCAGTACCTCGCCAAAGCGCAGCTCGAGGAAGGCCTGCACTTGATTGCGCAACGGCTCAGGCGGCCGCGATTGGCGGGCGAGGCCACGTGGCGCCCGTTCCTCGGGGCGTGGGGGTTACGCACGCTGCCCATCGCGTTCAATTACTCAAGGCCAGACCTCGATTGACTTCGGATTTGCGCTTGGGTGCCGCCGGCAGCCGATCGATGACGAAAACGCCGTCGCGAATGACCGCCTTCAATGCCTGTTCGGGCTTCGCCAGCAACGTGAGGTCCGCCAAAGGATCGCCGTCGATGACGATGAGATCCGCCTGGGCGCCGCTTTCGATGACGCCGACTTTGCCCGGCTCGTCCATCAGCAACTGGCCGGCGTTTTTGGTGCCCCAGGCGAGCACATCCGCCGGGTTGAGGCCGGCCATTCCGCCGTAGAAGGCAAACTCACGGCCATAACAGCCGACCTGGTGATCGAGCGGATCGTCCTTCACCACATCGCGAAAGACGCCGCTGTAGTCGTCCCCGATGAGGATCTTTACGCCCGCCTTTTGCGCGATCGGCAGCGTTTTTCGCACGTGCTCGTAGCATCGCTGCATGACGCCCGGGCCATCCACATCGCCCCAGCCGAGCTCGAGCAGCATGCGCGGGTAGGTGAGGCTCGGAACCCAGAAGGTGCCGTTTTTCACCATGATCTCGATGCATTCCTCGTCGACTTCGTCGCCGTGATCGAGAACGTCCACGCCCGCAGCGAGGCATTCAAGGATCATTCCCTTATCGGCGACGTGGGCGCGCACTTTCACTCCGCGGTCGTGCGCCGCGGTGACGATTGCCTGAATCTCGTCGTTCGCCATGTTGCGTGCCGTACGGTTCGGAAATCCGTGCCCCCGGCTCGCAAATATCTTGATCGTCTCGGCACCCCGCCTGATCTCTTCGCGCACGACCTTGCGCAGATCCTCCGGGCCATCGATAAATAGATCCGTTCCCGGCGTTTGCTGACGCCGCCACCATTTCTTGCTGTCATTGAGGTCGGCCGTCGTGCCGATATGGCGGCTGCAAGCGCGAATGCGCGGTCCGGGGACGATCCCCTCGGCGATGGCGATTTTGAGCTGGGCATCGACATCGTTACTGGCCGAAGCACCGACATAACCTGTGAATCCGCTTTCCAAGAGAACGCGGCAGGTGCGTATGCCGATCGCCATCATCACGCCGGGCGGGAATTCCTTGCCGAGCGGATCTCCGGCCATGCCCTGCGACAATGTGAATTTGTAAAAATCGGGATGCAAATGAGACGTGATCAAACCCGGCAGAAGGGTCATGCCGTCGATGTCGATGACCTTTTCGGCAGGCGCCGCCGGATGGGACCCGACCGCCGTGATCCGCCCCGCGTCAATCGTCACACTGCGCTTTCCCGGCAGCATCGCACCGCCGTCGAAGATCCTCGCATTGGTCAAAGTCAGCATGGCTCTCTCGCCTCCAACCTGATAAGTCGTCGCAACAGTTTACGCCCGCGCCTCGATACTTTGCCGCAAAATACCCCTGGGAACGACACGGAGCTCGAGCGGCTATCGGATGGCGGGGACTGCAGATAGACGGGCGCAAGATGTTGAGCAGGCGGGGCGACCGGGCTGATAGCCTGACCTGATGCCCCCCCGAAAACACGAGGACGGCAGGTGTGATGGAAGAGATTGAGCCGGCGACCACGGTGCCCAAGCTGTTGGCGAATCTAGTCGCCACTCGCGGCCGGCATGATGCCATCGCCACCGTCGCGGAAACGCTGAGCTACGAGGAGCTGGAGCGGCGCACGTCCAGAATGGCGCGGGCTTTGCTCGCGCTCGGGGCGGGCAAGGGCACCCGGATCGCGCTGCTGGCGCCCGGCGGCATCCTTTGGCTGACGGCCCTGTTGGCGGGACTGCGGATCGGTGCCCTGGTCTCGCTCGTGAGCACCCTCTGTACCCCGCCGGAATTGGCCCACATGCTGCGCAGCGGGGACGCGCAGATATTGCTCGGTGTGCGTCGCTTCCTGCGCCACGACTATGGCAAAACGCTCGCGGCGGCCCTGCCGGGGCTCACCGACGCAACGGCGCAGGCGTTGAGACTTCCGGGCGCCCCCTATTTGCGTTCTGTCTGGTTGGACGATGCGTCCGGTTTGCGCTGGGCGCGGTCCATGGAGGATCTACTGTCTTACGCCGATGGACCGCAAGCTCCCGATGACGCATTGCTCGCCGCCATCGAGCAGGAGGTCGCGCCCAGCGAGGACGCCATCATCGTGTACACCTCCGGCAGTACGTCGCTCCCGAAAGCGGTGGTGCACACACAATGGAACGTGACCCGTTTTCCGCGCGCACTGACGAAACACTTCTTGCTCAAGCCGGACGATCGCATGCTGCCGCACTTGCCGACGTTCTGGCTCGGCGGACTGGGGATGACCATGCAGGTCTTGAGCATCGGCGCGACGCTCGTCTATCCGGCCTCGCCCGAAGTCGATGCCGTCCTCGACACGATCGAGCGCTGCAGAGTCAACCGCCTCAATAGTTGGGGCGACGTCATGATGAAGTTGCGCGAGGGCGCAATCGCCCGCGGCATCGATGTCGACAAGATCGTGGGTCTCGGGCCCTTCCGTGACAAAACAGGCGAAACCATTCCGCCGAACCTGCAAGCGAACATGCTCGGGATGAGCGAGACCTTCACCGCCCATAGCGCGGAGCCGCTCGACACGCGGTTGCCCGAAGACAAGGCCGGCTCTTCGGGGCGCGGCGTCGACAGCTTCGAGCGGCGCATCGTCAACCCGGAAACGGGCGAGGCGGCACCGCCCGGCCAAGTCGGCGAACTGCAAGTCCGAGGCAGCGGGTTGATGTCTGGATTTTACAAGATGAATCGCAAGGACGTCTTCACGTCCGATGGTTTCTATCCGACCGGCGATCTGGCACGGCTGGATGCCGATGGCTACATCTATTTCGTCGGCCGGCGTGGTGACATGATCAAGACCCGGGCCGCGAACGTCTCGCGGTTGGAAGTCGAAGCAGCCATGCGTGGCGTGCCCGGGGTCGAATTGCCGGTCGTCGTCGGCTTGCCCGACCCCGAACTCGGCCAACGTGTCGTCGCGGCGGTCGTGCCGGCCAAAGGCGCCTCCCTGACCGGCGAATCGATCAGGACCGCGCTGCGAGCCGTGCTGTCGAGCTATAAGATCCCGCGGGAAATCGTGTTCATCACCCAGGACGATGTCCCACGAACCACGACGGGAAAGATCAAGCTGTTCGAGTTGGCGGGCATGGTTGCGGCGCGAATCGGAGCCGGCAAGTAGTTCACATCCACCAGAATAGGAGCACTCACATGTCCGGAAAAAAACCCGATGCCGCGCGCAAAGCGTTCGGCCATATAGCGCCCAAGTTCGCGGAAATCACCGACGAAGTTTTGTTCGGCGATGTGTGGGAGAGATCCGAGCTTTCGCCGCGGGATCGCAGCCTGATCACGGTCACGACATTGATCGCACTTTACCGGACCAACGAGATGCCCTATCACATGAAGAGAGCGCTGCAGAACGGCGTGACGAAGGAGGAGCTGGTCGAGATGATCACGCACATTGCCTTCTACGCAGGCTGGCCGGTGGCGAATACCGCCATCGCGGCGGCGCAGCGGGTGTTCGACGAAGTGGCTAAAGCGTAGCGGCGATGAAATTCAAATCAGTCGCTTCGCCCTACCTGTTTCTCGAAGCGCCGCGCTCGGATGGCGACATCCTCTGGTTCACCGACCTTTTGCTCGGCGGTCTGTACCGTCTATCGCCCGGAGGGAAGGTCGACGTGTTCCTCAAGGACTCCAAGCACATCGGCGGCGTCGTGATCAATGAGGACGGCGCGATCATTTGCGGCGGCACATCCGGGCTTTCCTGGCTGCAGCCTTCGACCGGCGAGTCCGGAAAATTGCTCAGCACCGTCGGCGGCAGGTCTTTTTCAGGTGCGAACGACCTATATCCCGACGGCAAGGGCGGCGTGTATTTCGGCACGCTGAGTCACGCGGGAGAATACGGCAAGCCGCCTTCGCTGACCGCTCTTTACAGGCTGGCGGCTGACGGGAGCGTCGCGCTGCTACGCGAGGGAGTGAAGTTCTCCAACGGCATCGGGCTGAGTCCGGACGGGCGGCGCCTGTACCACAATGAAAGCCTGTTGGGCACATTCGTCTATGACGTGCGGGCGGACGGCGGGCTGAGTAATCGTGCATTGTTCTCGTCGCAGGACGATTGCGACGGTCTGGCGGTGGACTCGGAGGGGGGCGTGTGGATCGCGTACTTTGCGTCGGGCGAGGTGACCCGTTATCGGCCGGACGGCGGTGTCGACCGGCATGTGCCCATTCCGCACAAAGTGGCGAGCAGCCTTTGCTTCGGCGGCGCCGACAACCGTGACCTTTACGTCACCACAGCCGGCAACGAAGGGATCGACGCGCTCATGAAGGGCGTCAACCCGCCGCGCGAGGCGGCCGTGTTTCATGCCCGGAGCGACGTGGCGGGCCAGCCCGTGCCCCGCACGCGCTTTCGCCTCGAGGACTATTCGACATGACGGTCACGCGTCCGTCCGCGCCGCGTATCCCCCTGGTTTCGCGCGACGCATACACGCCCGATCAGGCGGCGCTCGCCAGCGGCCGCGATGTCTACAATATGACGCGCATGCTGGTGAATCATCCCGATTTTTATCGGGTTTTCGTGCCGTTCGTCGACAAGCTGATGAGCCGGTCATTGTTGCCGCATCGCGACCGCGAGATTCTCATTCTGCGTACATTGGTCGTTTGCGATGAATCCTACGAGGAACATCATCACGTACGCATCGCCCAGACACTCGGCATGTCGGCTGCGGAAGTGGAGGCCGTGAAGACCGGACAGGGCATGGCGCTGCCTGCGTTCGATCGGATGTTGGTGAGAGCGGCAGAGGAGCTCGTCAACGACCGGTGCCTGAGCGATGAAGCCTGGAGCACGCTCGCGAAGACCTACAATGTCGACCAGATGATCGAGGTGGTGTTTCTGGTCGGCACCTTCACGATGCTGTCCATGGCAACCAACAGCCTCGGCATCCCCCTGGATGACGAGGCGAGCACGATTCCCAAGGCGGGGACCCGCTAGACATGAATTATCGCCCTCTGCCGGTGACAGCCGAGGAGATCACCCGGGAGTGGCTCACCGCTGCACTCAGTTCGCAATCGCCGGGCGTCGAGGTACGCGGTTTCAAGATCGTCGACATCATCCGCGGCACCAGCACCAAAATACGCGTGCGACTCGACTTGAACGATGCCGCTCGACAGGCCGGCATTCCCGAGCTGGTCATTCTCAAGGGAGGCTTCGAGCAACACGGCCGCGAAGTGGGCCATCTGGGTGAAATGCACCGGCGGGAAGTCCGGGGATATCGCGACGTGCTTTCGGTTTTGAATCTGCCTTCGCCGAAAGCCTACTTTGCCGACTACGAGCCCGAGCGGCAGCAGGGCATCATTATCATGGAAGACCTGGTGGCGCGCGGTGTCACCTTTTGCAGCGCCCTCAAGCCGCAAACGCACGGTCAAGTTGCGCGCCGGCTCACCGCACTGGCGCAATTCCACGCTCAGACTTGGGCCAGTCCCGACGCTGCCCAGTTCCAGCCCGGGGGACGATGGGGCGACTTCCCCGACTTTCTCGAGGTGTGCCGTCCCTTTTTCGACAAGTACACCGAGCCCGAGCGTTGGTACCGGTTCGTCGCCTCGCCTCGGGGCGCCTCGGTATCGGTGCGTTTTCACGATCACGAATGGATGATCGATGCCTTCGATCGCATGATGCAATTCTCGGCACAGTTGCCCCACTGCATTCTCCACGGCGACATTCACCTCGGGAATCTCTATATCGACCCGGACGGCAGCCCGGGATTTTTCGATACCTTGGCCGCGCGGGGACCGGGAATGCTCGAAGTCTCCTACCATATTTCCGCTTCCATCGATGTCGCCGACCGGCCGCGCTGGGAGCGTTCGCTCATCCAGCATTACTTGGATGAGCTCGGTCGAAACGGCGTCGACGCGCCGCCATTCGATGAGGCGATGCGCCAGTACGGAATATTTCTGGTGTACGGATACTTCATCTGGTTGACGACCGAATCCCAGTTCCAGACCGAGTCGACGAATACGGCAAACGCATCGCGCGTCTGCGCGGCGATGCTCGAGCACGACGTCGTCAATTTGCTCGAGACGATCGAGGCCGATTGATCCGCACCCCGCGGGCACGGCTGCTCATTCGAGCAAATGCGCCCGAACCCGATCGATGTCGGCGGCGCTGAGACTCAATACGTCCTGAAGGTACCCGGTAATCGATCCGGAATGCGCGACGACTGCGGCGAGAGCGGCCTCGAGATACTCAGGGTGCGCGCCCGACATCGCAGCAAGGCTCTCTGCCGGGGCCATAGTGTGCAGCTCATGCCCTTTGAACTTGCTATTTAGATCGAAGTTATTGGTCTCTTGATAGTCCTGCAGAATGGATTCGAGGGGCACATCCAACGCGGCGAGCAAGAGCGCCGCGCCGACACCCGTGCGATCCTTGCCGGCGGAGCAATGAAACAACAGCGGCGTTCGATGCTCCGCCAGCCGTGAGAATAGCGCCCGATAGCCCTCGCGCAGTGCGAATGGCAACTCGCGGTAGAGAGCCAGCATCCGCTCGCGGACGACGGCCGGTTCCGACAGGCAATCCCGCATACTGATCATGAGATTGCCGGCGTTGCTCGAATGATCCTGAAACCAATAGTCCTTGCAGCCCATCTCCGCCCATGGGGTGGGGCGCATCTCGCGCTCTTTGTTGGCTCGTAAATCCACGATGGTCACGACGCCGAGTGCCGCGAGCTGCGTGATGATATCGGGACAGACGGAGGCCAAATTGGCCGAGCGGTAGACCCGGCCGCGTCGCAACGTCTGGCCGGCAGCTCCCACACGGCCCCCCAAGTCGCGAAGATTCGCAAAGGACGCCAGGGTGGTCGTTTCCACCAGGCGCCCCTTACGCCTGCCGAAGCGGGCGGCCGAGAAGATCGATGAGTGTGCGGTTGAACTCCTCCGGCCGCTCGTACATGGCCCAATGTCCTGCGCCGGGGATCACCCGAAAGTCGAGTTCCGGTTGAAAGCGACGCAGCACCGCTTCTTGGATAGGCGGATTGGGATGCGGGCGGTCAAACTCGCCCCAGATCGCGTCGATTTGCACGGTGAGTTGCGGCAGGGCGTCCAAGAGCCTGTCCGGCAGCACGAGCGGCGTGGGATTCAGCCTGGCACGGACACCATTGGTCTCATGGATATGCAGCGCCAACTCATCCACGCTCCTCGGGTGATGGAGCATCAGAGAGAGCAGATTTGCGCGATGCGCGGCGCGGCGCTCGCCGCCCTCGAGCGCGCGTACCCGGCGCATTTCGACATGGCCCATCGGCGTATCGAGTCCACCTGTTCCCACGAGGATCAGCCGACGCACGAGTTCGGGATGGAAGGCGGCAAAGTATGCGCCGACCACGCCACCGAACGAGAAGCCGATGAGATCCAGAGGAAGCTCGGATGGGATCAGCCGGCGCAATCCCGAAGCGAGGACGGAAGCGATCGCCGCATGATCTTGACTCGGCGGCAGCGCCGATTCCCCGTAACCCGGCAGATCCGGAACCCACAGGGTTCGCACGTCCGCCAACGCCTCGATATTGCGGATCCAGTGCGACCATGCGCCGTGCGACCCATGAGCGAGCAGGGCGGGCGGGCCGCGCCCCCACGACCGCCAGACCAGCGTGCCTTCTCCACACGGAGTCTCGAAACGCCGTGCGCGGGCTTCGAAGGCTGCGAAGGTGGCGGCGGGATCGGACCCGCTAGTGGGACTTGAGGGGTTCGGCATCGAGGATAACCGTCTTTGTTTCAAGATACGGCATGAGTCCTTCTGCCCCACCTTCGCGGCCTATCCCCGATTGTTTGAATCCACCGAAGGCTATCGAGTAATCCGCCCGGAAGGCATTGTGCGCGACCGTACCGGAACGCAGCTCGCGGGCGACCTGGTAAGCGCGGTCCGCGTCGTGCGTGAAGACGGAGGCGTTGAGGCCGAACGGGGAATCGTTCGCGATGGCCACCGCGTCGGCTTCGTTTTTCGCGGGAATCACGCTCACCACCGGGCCGAAGATCTCCTCGCGGGCGATGGTCATGTCGTTGCCCACGTGGGCGAAGACGGTCGGCTGAATGTAATAGCCGCGATCGAGATGCGGAGGGCGCCCCCCGCCGGCGGCAATTTGTGCGCCTTGTTTCACCCCTGAGGCGATGTAGCCTTCGACCCGATCGCGCTGCCGAGCCATGGCAAGAGGCCCCATCGCGGTATCTTGCCGGAACGGATCGCCCACCTTGACTCCGCCGAAGCGAGCCGCCAAGGCGTCGACCAATTGATCGTGCCGGTGTCTGGAAACGATGACCCGCGTCAGCGCGGCGCATACCTGTCCCGTCACGAGCGGAGTGACCGAGGACAGCGTGTCGGCCGCCGTTTCGATGTCGTAGTCGTCCAGCACCACGGCGGCCGATTTGCCGCCGAGCTCGAGGGTGCAGCGCGCGATTCGCTCGCCGCAGATCGCAGCGATTTTCTTGCCCGCCGCGACCGACCCGGTGAAGCTCACCTTGTCGACTCCGGGATGACGGACCAGCAATTCCGAAACCTGACGCTCCGCCGTCAGAACGTTGAAAACACCCTTCGGAAGGCCCACTTCTTTGGCGATCTCGCCCATGACGTACCCCGAGGTCGGGGCTTCCGGTGACAGTTTGAGGACGATTGTGCAGCCGGCCAGCAGGGCAGGGGCGATCTTATGCACCGCCAACAGCAGCGGGAAATTCCAGGGAACGATCGCCGCCACCACACCCACGGGCTCGCGCACCAAATAACCGACATTGCCGCCCATTTGCGGAGTACGCCGCTCTTTGAAGGGAAAGCTGTCGGCGAGTGAGGCATAGGATTCGAAGGCACTCGGAGCGCCCGCCAGAAAGGCACCCGCCAAGCCGCGCACGATGCCGACCTCGCGAGTCCAGAGATCGGCCAGCCGATCGGCGTGCACCGTCAAGCGCTTGGCAATCTCGCGGAGAAATCCCGCCCGCTCCTGGTGGCTCATCCTGGGCCAGGGTCCGCGGTCGAACGCCGCGCGAGCGGCACTCACGGCGCGGTCGACGTCCGCCGACTGGGCCTCTGCGACCTTGATGAAGACTTCTTCCGTCGCGGGGTTGACGACCTTGATTTGGGCGTCACTCGAGGGAGCGACCCAGTCGCCGTCGATGAAGAAGCGGTCCGCATGCGCGATCGTGGCTGCGCTCATAGCGGCCCGGCAAGCGTCGGGAAGCGATCCTCGGGGAGCGGTTGATTGATCTGCATGCCGGCCGTGTCGAACGCCTCGGCCGGTGCGCCGATCCAGCACGCGTCCGCGGGCTGAACCAGCACCAGATAAGCCCAGCGGGGCCGGTCGGTGAGATTCGCTCCGGCGCCATGCACCGTCATGTGAGAGTGCACGGTCACATCGCCCGCGGCATACGACATCGGCTCGGATATCGTCTGCTCGTTGCGCAGATTCGGATAAATATCGAGCAGGTCCTCGCCTTTCCGGTAGGTGCGGTAGTTGCCGAGCACACCGAGGCGGTGCGAGCCGTTGACGAAGGACATCGTGCCGAACTCCGGACCATAGTCTTCGAGGGAAAGCCAGAACGTCATCCCGCCCGAACGATCCACCGAGAAGTTGATGAAGTCCTGGTGGAAACTCGTGGGACCGTTGCCCCCATGTTTCGCCTGCTTCGACGAGGGCAGTTTCGGCGCGTAAAAATCAGAGAAATACTTGACTCCCACAGACCTCGAGCGGCTCATCAGGGGCTGTCCGCTTTTGCCGATATGCTCGATCAGCGAGCGGACCGGCGGATTCTCGAGGCCCCCGCCGTACTCCGCATTGAAGTAGGCGATTTTCTTCTCGACGCCGGGCCCGATGATCTCGATGACCGCATTGCTGTCGGCATCCTCGCCCATTCGCTCGAGAGCGCTCCTGAGTATGAGCTTGACCAGGTCCGCGCGCACGAAGCCCTTGAGCTTCACCCAGCCGAACTCCTGGTAATGCGCAACCTCTTCCGGCGTCACGTGGCGGCAAGGCGCTGCTTCGACGCCGGCTGTACCTTTTAGATTCGCACTCTGCATAGGTCCTCTCTTCTTTAGATCGCGCTAAACGACTCGAGCTTCCGCCGGCTCGAACTCGATCGGCAGGCCGCGGATGCCCCAGACGCCCGGGAACGGCCGCCAACCTGCGGGACCCCGGGATCTCGGCTTGGTGATCCTTTGGGCGATGAGGTGCAATCCTTCCTCGAGCTGCGCCCGTGCGATGAACTGGCCCAGGCACATGTGTGCGCCCAGCCCGAACCCCAAATGCGGGCTCACCTGGTTGCGCTCCGGGTTGAACTCGTCCGCGTCTGAAACTGCCGAAGCATCGCGTGCGGCGATTGCCCAGGGGAACCATAGTGAGGTGTCCTTGGGTAGCAGCACGTCGCGATAGACAATGTCTTCGGTGACGAGGCGGTTCGTGGTCGTCACGCTGTGATAGCGCATCGTCTCCTCAATGACCCTGCGGCTGAAGCCGACATCCTCGGCGCACCGCGCATAGATGTCGGGACGATCCAGCATCTCGAACATGGTCAGCGTGAGCACGTTCTTCGAGGTGTCGAAGCCCGCCACGAACAGGAAGATCAACAGATCGGCGAGCTCCCGCTCGGTCAGCTTATCCGCCGTCTTTGCCTCGAGTAGAATGTCGAGCAGGTCGCGGACTTCACTCAGCCTGTGGCCTCGTTCGCGGTCGGCCATGAGCTCATGCACGAAGTCATCGAGCACCACAGTGGCCTTCTGAATCGCCTCCATGAATTTCTTCTCGAGGCTGACGCTCAAGCCCATGGCCTCCATCGATGCGCGGAGCGTGGGAATCGAGTCCGGCGATGCGCCGAGCAAGTTGCAGGTCACGGTGATGGGAAAATAGGATGCGAACTCCTCGAAGTCGAACGCGCCCTTCGGAGCCCATTGATCGAGCAATTTCGCGATGACGCTGCGCATCAGCGGGCGATGCAGGTTGGCCTGGCGCGGCGTGAAGGCGGGCGCGAGAATGTCCCGCATCCGCTTATGGGCCGCTCCGGAATGGCTGAGGATATGGCCCTCTTGAAACCGGCCCCAGGGCGTTCCCTCCGCCCCCATGATTTTCACCAACTGATCGTAGGGCATGCGCATCTTGTCCGGCTCCATCCGGATCAGATCTCGGACGGCTTGATATTGGGTCACGATGGGCCCAAATTTCCAGGTCGCGAGCCAGGGATGATGCTGCCGCGCTTCGGCAAAGTAAGAGGCGGGATCCTGAGCGAGCTTTGGATCTTCCAGGGGCAGAAAAGGAAGATCCAGATCGGTGACTGATTTCGCGGCCGGACGTAGCATTCGGGAGGGTCCCTCAGTGTTCGTAGTATAAGTGCGCGCGTTTCAGACCGTCCTGGCATCTTGCGCCCTGGCGTGAGCAATTTGCGCCGTCAGCGCAAGGGTACCGCCCGGGCTACCAAGGCTCGCGCCTGGGTCATGGCGCGGCAAGCGTGCTCGAGCGCGGTTACGCCCGCCCGTATGCGCTGGGCCGATGGTACTTCGACTTCGAGCGGCGTCGCGGCCGGGAGCGCTCGGATAATCGCCTCCAGCGGAAAATCTCCGTCGCCCGGGAGCTGACGATCGTGAGACTCGGTCATATAGTCCGAGGAGGGCGTCAATCCGAACCCATCGCAGATCTGGGCATAGCTGAAGTAGCGCGATTCGAGCCCCTCCAGATCCTCAACGGTCGCTCCGCTGCGGACGAGGTGGAGGCAGTCGACGCCGATTCCAAAGTTGGATCTCTTTATCTGATCGACGAACCAGGCGGCGCGCTGAATGGAAGCGCAGCCCCGGGTGAGTGAGGTGAACTCCAAGCCGACCGTAAGCTCTTCCTTCGCGGCCAAATCGCACAGCGCGCCGAGCTTGTCGGCCGCTCGCGCGCTGTCGGTGTCGTGAACGTGCGTCACCGCGCGCGTGGCACCCAGGCAGCGGCCCAACGACAGCCCCGCGACGTAATCGGCAAGATCCGCATCCGCCGTGATAGGGAAAAACTCGACGCCCAGCGCCGCGACACCGTGGGCGGCGAGACGCTCTCGCATCGCGTGTTGCATCTCGCGGGTAACGGTTGGAAATAGAAGTCGTGCTTTCTGGCCGGGGAGTACCGGCTTCGGTGAGAAGGTGAAAACGCTGATGCGGTCGCAGTCCGCGGCAGCTGCAATGTCGACGAGCTGCAGCGGATCGACATCCATCACCGTTACTTGATGAAGTCCGATTGGCCGCGCCATGCAATGACTCTAAAGCGCCGCCGGTTGCCGCAAGAAGATCTCGATGACCGGCAGCGGATTGAAGTACTCCACGTGCTCGACGACCTTGCCATCCCGCAAGCGGGTGAGGATCACGTAGTCGTTTGCATAGTGTTGCCCGGACATCAACACGGCTTCCGATCGCGCCGTGGTGACGAACAGCCCCGGGTCATCGGTCCCCCTGATTACCACATCGTGCCAAGCGAAGCTTTTCTTCGCTTTCCAGAGATCGCTGAGCGCCTCGATCGCGTGGGCCCTGCCGCGCAGCTCGCTCGCCACACCGGGCGGCGCAAACGGCAGGCGGATCACGACATCAGCCGCGGCGAAAGTGGGCCACCTCTCCGCAGGCCCCGAGGAGACCAGGTCGAGCCACTCTCTGATTAATTTGATCATGAGACGGGCCTAAGAGTGCTGGCTTTCCGGCATGTTCACCACGAGCCCATCCAGCTCTTCCGTCACCCGGATCTGGCAGGACAGCCGGCTGTTCGGTTGCGGATTGTTTGCAATGTCCAGCATGGACGCTTCGAGTTCCCCTTGCTCGCCCGTCTTTGCTCTCCAGCTCGGGTCCACGTACACGTGGCATGTCGCGCAGGCGCAGGCTCCGCCGCATTCGGCATCGATCCCCGGCACGTTGTTCTTCACCGCGCCTTCCATGACCGACATACCCGGCTGCACGTCGATGACGTGCTTGGTGCCGTTGAACTCGACATACGTAATCTTGGCCATATCAGGCGGCCTCCACTGCCGGTCGCGGAGCGGGCGTGAACTCGATCGGCAGACCCTTCAAACCCCAGACCCCTGGGAACGGCCGATAACCATACGTGCCGGCAAGTTTGGGGTTCTGGATGCGCTGGGCGATCTGATGCAGACCCTCCTCGATCTGAGCGCGGGCGATGAATTGGCCGAGACAGATGTGCATCCCGCGGCCGAAGCCGATGTGCCTGTTTACCTGTTGTCGATCGGGGTCGAACTTGTCGGGATCGGGGAATGCGGAGGGATCGCGCCCGGCAATGCCGTTCGGCAGAAACAGCATGCTGTCTTTTGGAATCATCACGTCGCGATACACGAGGTCGACATTGGTGAGACGCGCGCTGGTGCCTGGGCTTCGGTAGCGCATGCTCTCCTCAACGACCTTGTGGCAGTAGGCCGGATCCGCTGCACAGCGCGCGTACATCTCGGGACGTTGCAGCATCTCGTGCATGATGAAGGTGAGCACATTCTTCGAGGTGTCGTAGCCGGCCACGAAGAGGAAGATCAGCAGACTCTTCAGCTCGCCTTCGCTCATGCCGCCGGAGTCCCTGGCCTCGAGCAGTGGGTCCAGAAGATCCGGTTCGGCATTCAAGCGGCGGCCCGCTCGACGCTCGGCGATGAGCTCTGCCAGCGCGTCCTCCAACACCTCGCACGCTTTCTCGAGTTGCGGGAGGAACCCCGGGATCATGTTGAAGCTCAATCCGAGCGCCTCCAGGGAGGAGCGCAATCCCGGGACGATCGAAGGCGATGCGCCGAGCAGGCTGCACATCACCGTGATGGGGAAGTAGGACGCGAACTCTTCGAAGTCGAAGCGGCCCTTGGGGCTCCACTCGTCGAGCACGCGCGAGATCACTTGCCGCATCAGTGCCCGGTGTTGATTTGCGGCACGCGGCGTGAACATGGGGGCTACGACGTCGCGGATACGCTTGTGATCCGCGTTGTGAATCGCCAGCAGCGATTCCATCTGGAATCGCTCCCAGCGCGAGCCCCTCGCGTTCATGGCGTCGATGATGAGCTCGTGAGGAGGGCGCATCTGCGCGTCCATCCCGAGGAGATCTTTGATTGCCGCATACTCGGTGATCACGTAGCCGTAATCAGTCTTCGCGAGCCAGGGATGCTGAGCGCGCGCGGCATTGAACCGGGAGATCGGATCCTGGGCGAATTCGGGGCTCCCGATGGGCAGGTAAGGTAGGGATAGCTCCGTGATCGGCTGCATATGAGATTCCTCAGTTCGCGCAATTTTCCAGGTGAACGATTGGCGCCGGCAAATCGTCGTTGCGTACTCTATCTCCAAGCCCCTGCGCGCCGCGAGGAAATTTTCGGTGAAACAAGCGTTTCCCGCGCCGGATCTAACTTATGACGGCAGCTTGATGCCGGGCAGCAGCATCGCCACTTGCTCGGTCAGGGCGGAGCGGATCCGCTCGGGGGGCCAACGTTCTTGATCCACGAGGGACTGCAACGAGATCCCCTGGACCAGGGCGTTCAGCAGCAGGCTGGTGCGTTCCACGTCTGTGTCCGCCGGGGCGAGGGTGCGGACGAGGTTGCCGAGAAGCTTCAGCGTCATGTCCATGTGGGTGCGCTGGGCCTGGGCGAACTCAGCATCCCGGGTGGCGCGATCCCAGAATGCGACGTAAACGCGCCAGCGCAAAATGCTCTTCTCATCGGCCGTCGTCATGGCCAGCAGACTGTCGATGAGGTTGACGGGCTCGCGAGACACCTTCTCGTAATACAGCTCGGCCATGTGCTCCCAAGTGAAGCGCAGCAGCTCCTGTTTATCCGAGAAGTAATACGTGACGGTCTTGGTGGGTCCGCCCAACTCGGCAGAAATGCGCCGAATGGTCGCGGCTTCGAGGCCCTCGCGTGCGATGACCTCAGCGGTCACTTCGGCGATCCTCTGCCGGCGCGCGTTGTGATCGACTGTCATCGAAAACCTGTGGAGCCTACGAAGGCCGTGCCGTCGCGGGCGCCAGCAGCTCGAAGAGTCTTCGGTCCTCCGGGCCCAGGGCCATTCCCTCGTGGGGCAGGCTTTGAATGCAGACATGGTCGGCGCCGGCATCCCAATGCTCTTGAATACGAGCGCGAATGGTGTCCTCGTCGCCCCACGCGATGATCGAGTCAATCAGCTTATCCGACCCGCCACCCTGCAGGTCATCGTCGCCGAAACCCATACGCAAAAAGCTGTTGCGATAGTTGGGCAGCGGTAAGGAGTAGCTCAAGACTCTGCGGCCGATGGACCGCGCCGTCGCAGGATCGGTCTCGAGAAGCACCTTCTGCTCCGGGCAAAGCAGCTTTTGCGGGCCGAGAATTGCGCGGGCCATTGCCGTGTGCTCAGGATTCACATTGTAAGTATGCGCCCCATCGGCGAGCTCTGCAGCCAGGCGTAGCATCTGCGGACCGAGGGCGGCGAGCACCGTTTTCGGCTTGTCGGCAGGCGCTGCCCCCATGTACTGCACCTGCGCCATGGCCTGCAGATAGCTCCGCATGGCGCCTAACGGCTTTTGATAGGGGTGACCTCGCACCTGTTCGACGAAGGCTTGGTGCGAGACGCCGAGACCCAGGAGGAAACGACCGCTCGACTGTTCAGCCAAGCCGTATTGGGCGTTCACGGAGGCCACGCTATCCCGGGCATAGATGTTCGCGATACCGGTCGCGACGCAAAGTCTCTGGGTGCTCGCCAGCGCGAAGGACGAGGCGACCAGCAGGTCGCGGCCAAAGGCCTCGGGCAGCCACAGCGCACCGTAGCCCCATGCTTCGCTGCTGCGCGCCAGTGCAGCGAAGGCGTCTGCGTTCAGATGACTGAAAAGGCCCCAGATGCCCAGTTTCCCGAGCGCGGGAAATCCCGATCCGATCGCAATCCTCAAGCGCGCCGCGTGAAGGTCAGCGGCAGGCGTTCGAGCGTTTGCGTGGCGAGCGAGGGCAGATAGGTGAGCTCCTCCGCGGGTATCGCCAACCGGATATTGTCGAGCCGCTTGATGATCTCCTGCGCCGCGACCTTGATTTCCATTCGCGCGAGGGATGCGCCGATGCAAAGATGAATGCCCGCCCCGAAGGTGATGTGCTTGGTGATGTTCGGGCGGGTGACGTCGACGGTTCGCGGGCATGCAAATTGCGCATCGTCATCGTTGGCCGAAGCGAACAATATGCAGACCTGAGCGTGCGCAGGCAGGCGCGTGCCGCCGAGTTCCACTTCCTTCATGGTCGTCCGGTAAAGTCCATGGGCCGGCGGCTCGAGCCGCAGGACCTCCTCGACGAAACGCGTCACCAGTCGTTCGTCGTCGCGGCCCTCGTAAAGCCGCTGGGCCAGTTGCGGCTGGGTCGCGAGAATCATCATGAGATTGGCCAGGGCAGCGGCGGTGGTGTCGTTCCCTGCGATCAGGAACGCACGGACACAGGAGACTTTTTCCTGAAAAGATAGGGTCGGATTCTTGTCGTCGTCCAGGCGGGCGTGAACCAGATCGGACATCATATCCTCACGCGGCTCCGCCTCGCGGGCGCGAATGTGCGGGATGATGTAGTTCTGCAACTCGCACATCTGCCGCGCGTTTTCGATCATCTGCTCGCGCGTCTGCATCCTGCCGATCTGCGCGAGCAGCGCAGTCGTCCAGCGGGCGATTTTCTCGGTGCCGACCTCGTCGAAATCGAAGCCGAGCTGCTCGCAGATGATGCGGGCGGTCAGGGGTGCGCCGATATCCTTCATCCCGTCGCAGTGCCCTCTGTCTGCCAGCGGCTCGATCAGCTCGACGACCATCTGCCGGATCCGGGGCTCGAGGGTTTTGACCCGGTGGGCCGTGAAGGCGTTCTCGATCAGTTTTCTGAGCCGAGTGTGGGCGGGCGGATCGCACGCGATGATGTCACGTATAAAGCCACCGCCGTCGCGATTCATGATCTCGGCAAGCTCATCTACAAAGCCGTTGGCGTAGCGATCTTGATAACCGTGCTCGAGCGAGTAGGTGATCGGATCGCGCAGCACCGTCTGGGCGTCCTCGTAACGGGTCACCAGATACGTATCCAGCTTGGGGTCGTAGTAGACCGGTTGCTGCTTGCGGAGCGCGCGATAGAAGGGGAACGGGTTGTTTCGGATCAGGGGATCCAGCCGCGATTCGCCGCCCTTAAGCTGCAAGGTTCCGCCTGTCACCGGGCACTTCGATGCAGCGGTCTGTGACTCTATTGCGCCCATTCTTCCGGATCTCCGAGATCGCACGCGCGCAAACCCATCGGCTCGCGAGCTGCGACAAGCAGTAAAAAGGGATGCGCTCCCTGGGGGTTCGACAAGCTTGCAATGTACTCGTCGCCAAACGAAGGGGTCTCGACAATTTACGCCCTACTTCCATAATTTGCGCCATGATGGGGGCCGGCACCGCGCCTCGGCTTGGCACCCCTCGAGAGGGGTGGAACATAACGCGGCACTCAGCGGCGGGACCGCTCGCAGAGACATCCTCGAGCCCCGCAGAACCGACGTAAGTCCAGGCCGCGCTGCGATTTTCCACCGCCTTGCGCTGCGCGGACGATGTGACTAAGCTACCGAATAACCAAGACTTTCGGTGCCACGCCGAGAGCCCTGTCGCGCATGGCGGAGTGAAGTTCTCTTCTTCCTGGGGTGCCGACAAGGGAAGGAGAAATAGTGCGAGCCGAGCAAGTCGAGCGGGTCGAGAATACCTTCGTGCTGAGCGTCGATGGCGCTTTCGACGTGCTCCCATCGCACGGCACCATCCAGAACGGTTACCTTCGCGGACTGGTAGACCTGGTGCGCAGCCGCGGTTGCGACCCGCGGCGAGTCCTGGAACGCAACGACATCGATTCGCGGACTTTCGAAGACCCGGATCAGCACACCAAATGCGCCAGCGCCGTCAACCTCCTGGAGTCGTGCAGCGGCCTGTTGCACGATCCTCTGTTTGGCGTGCGGCTCGCGGAGTTACAGGGGCCGGATGCCTTCGGCTGCGCCGCTACCCTCGCCCGCGCCGCGCCGACCCTGCGCATCGCGCTGCAAAGCCTGGTCGATTACGTCCCGGTTTCCGCCTCGCCCGAGTGCGAGGTGGAAATGCTGACGGGACGAGATGTCGCGGAACTGCGCTGGCGGACCGACACCGGACTGGGCGACAGCGAGCAAGTCAACTATCAGGGCCTGTTTCTGTTCGCGAAGACTCTGCAGATGCTCGCGGGACCGCATTTCCGCCCGCGCTATGCGACGCTGACGTTCGATATTGCGCGGCCCAATCTTCAATCGATACAGGACCGCCTCGGCTGCAAGGTGACCGGAAACGCCGAGGCGCACGCGATTGCGTTCCCCGTCGAGATTCTGGATCAGCCGATTGCGACGTCCAATAAAATGCTGTTCAGCTTGCTGGGCGGCTACCTGTCGCAAATGCGCTCGGCGTCCAGATCGAGCTTCGTCGAACAAGTTGAAAGCTACGTGCGTCGGGCGCTCGCGAGCGGGAATTGCTCGGTGAACGGCTGCGCCGCAAAGCTCGGCACCTCGTCGCGCACGTTGCAGAAACGACTCACGAAGATGGACGTCAAGTTCTCGAACATCGTGCAAAGCGAGCGGATCAAGCTCGCCAAGCATGCACTGTTGCATGGCGATTCCACGCTCGATGAAATCGCATTGCAGCTCGGGTATTCCGAGCAGACAAGCTTCGGGCGCGCGTTCAAGCGGTCCACGGGGCTGACGCCGCAAGCTTTTCGATCCACCGAGGATCGCGGGCGTCTTCTCAGTTAATCTCCAATCGTGGCTGGCGTAGATCCGCGCAGAGTGGCGCTCGTGACGGGCGCAAGCTCCGGCATCGGCCGCGCGACGGCCGAGGCGTTCGTTGCACGCGGTTACGCCACGGCGCTGATCGATCACGACGCCGATGGCGGTCGGGTCGCCGAGGCGCAGCTTCGCAAGTCCGGGGAATGCCTCTTTATTCATTGCGACGTCACCGATGATGGTGCCGTACGCGACGCCGTCGCACGCACGGTCGGTGCCTACGGTCGCCTGGATGCGGCCTTCAATGCGGCCGGCATCGACGGCGAGGCAGGCAAGCCCACCGCAGAGTGCAGCATGGAGAACTGGAATCTCGTGATCGCCACCGATCTCACGGGCCTCTGGTCGTGCATGCGCTATGAGATTCCGCAGATGCTGAAAACGGGCGGCGGATCCATCGTGAATTGTGCCTCGGTGGCGGGGCTGCTCGGCGCCCCAACGCTGCCGGCCTACGTTGCCGCCAAGCACGGTGTCGTCGGCCTGACCAAGGCCGCTGCGCTCGAATATGCCAGACAGGGAATACGCGTGAACGCCGTTTGCCCGGGCCTGATCGACACACCGATGTCACGCAAGTCACTGACGCCGGAAATTGCCGCGGCGCTGGTGGAGGAGAGTCCGATCGGTCGTTTCGGCAAACCGGCCGAGATTGCCGCGGCCGTCGTCTGGCTTTGCGACCAGAGTCCCGGCTTCCTGACCGGCCAGGCCATTGCGGTGGACGGGGCCTGGACCACGCGCTGACCCCTCCGGCGCGGGCGGGGCATGCAGATAAATAGGCGTAAGATGTTGAGCCGGAAACCCCCTCGGCTGATAGGTTAGCCCTCAACGCGCGCACGAGCGAGGGGCGTGGTTGGACAACACGAGATCATTGCCGGCTGAATTCGAGTCACTGGACCCCTTCGTCGCCGCATGGGTACTGCCGGATGCCGCGGCGCGCATGATCAAGGTCTACGACGGCTTCGCAGTCGCCCGCATCCGTCACCCAAATTCCCGACACGTCCGCGCAACGTTGATGGAAGACCAAAGGAGAGCGACATGGCGCCCGCGAAGTTAGAGCCCGGCAAATTGCGCTTCGACGGTCGAACCGCCATCGTGACGGGAGCAGGCGGCAATCCGAGTCTCGGCCGGGCGCATGCGCTTCTCCTGGGAGCGCGCGGAGCCAATGTCGTGGTGAACGACATCGGTCGCGACCCGGAGACGCCCGGATATTCCGGCAGCGCCTCGGCTCAGGCGGTCGCGGAAGAGATTCGCGCCCTAGGCGGGAACGCCGTCGCGGACGTCCATTCGGTGGCAACCGAAGACGGTGCCGCCGCAATCATTCAAACGGCTCTCGACGCATTCGGCGGCGTCGACATTCTCGTCAACAACGCCGGCATTTCCATCGCGGCGCCCTTCGACGAAATGTCCTCGAGGGATTTTCGCCGACACATCGACATCAATTTGATGGGACCGATTTGGACCTGCCGCGCCGCGTGGCCGCACCTGCGTGCGAAGGGCTATGGGCGCATCGTGAACACCACCTCGGGGGCGCTCGCGGGCTTCACCTGGCTCGCCGCCTATGGCGCCAGCAAAGGCGGCCTGTTGTCGCTGACGCGCTCGCTCGCCGCGGAAGGGGCGAGCCTCGGCATCAAGGCCAACGCAATCAACCCGGGTGCCTTCACACGCATGGTGGCGGCGCAACAGGAGCCGACGTCGCCCATGTATCAGCATGCCAGCCAGAATTTGCCCCCTGAGCTCGTGTCGCCCGTTGTCGCGTTTCTTGCTCACGAAACATGCCCGGTCACGGGCGAATGCATCGATGCGGTGGGCGGGGAAGTGCGCCGCACCTATCTGGCCCAGACTCCGGGGTTCACCGATCGCAACTTGAGCCCGGAAGCGCTCGCGGCGCGCTGGAATGAAGTCATGGCCGGCAGTGCCGAGGGCCTCATGGCCCATGGCATCTTTGATCCCACACAGTGGGACGTCAAGCCCTATCGCGCGGAGAATGCCGACCGCGCAAAGTGAGAGGAGATTCGTATGCTCGAGGAATACAAGACATTCGAAAGCCGAGTCGCCGCCGACGCCGGAATGATCGTGGACCGCGAGCCGCAGCCGCTTCGCGAGGCGAAGTTGCCCAAGGGACTGACTGTCGTCTCTGCCGATAACCATGTAGAGCTTACCGAAGACATCTTTTTCCAAAATTTTCCCGAGCGATTGCGCGGTGCCGCACCTCGTGTCTGGTTCGATAAATACTGGCGTGTCGGCTTTAAACAGGCGATGGAGGCCTATCCCCCCGGCAGCAATATCGACGCGGCGCTCACCCGCTCGGTCCTGAATGACGGCTTCGATTTCGCCATTCGGAATCGGCATCTCGATGCGGAGGGAATCGCGAAGGAAATCGTCTACCCCCAAAGCCTCCTGGCATTCATTCGCCACCCCGACCAGGAGCTGCAGCAGCTCATGTACAGCACCTACAACGAATGGATCGCCAAACTGGGGGCCGAGAACCCGGGCCGGTTCTACGGGGTCGGTATCTGCAACAACTGGTGGGATCCGAAAAAGGCCGAGTCGGCGATTCGGCAAATCGTCGACTTGGGGCTGAAGAGCCTCCTCTTGCCCTTCAGCCCGGGCAAAGACGTCGACGGCCAACCGATCAATTACGCCAGCACCGAGATGGACCGGCTTTGGGCAACGGCCCAAGAGGCGGGGCTTCCCGTGAGCTTTCATATCGGCGAAGTACCTTCACAAGGGGGGCGAGGCGGTTTCGGCACTTTTTTCCTCGTTCAGGCGGCGCCATTCCGGCGCGTGCTCGGCAACCTGATCTTCGGCGGCATTCTTGATCGTTACCCCAAGCTCAGGATCGTTTTTGCGGAAGGCGGCATCAACTGGGTGGCGGGAGCCATACAGGATGCGGAGCTCACCTACGGCGCTCATCGGGAGCTTTATGATTGGCCGCTGCAACACCGTCCCAGCTACTACTGGCACAACAATTGTTACGCCACATTCCAGACCGATCCGGTTGGCTTCCAGCTGATCGAGCAGATCGGCGCCGGCCGGGTGATGTGGGCGCAGGATTACCCGCATAGCGAAGGGACATTCGGCTACACCGCTGATGCGTTGACGGAAATCACCGACGTCGTATCCGAGGCGGACGCAAGAAAGATCCTTGGCGAGACTGCGCTCGAGCTCTACAAGTTGAATTGAAACGGCAGCCGATATGACCGATGCAGCAGCGCAGCCGCCGGCGGAAGAGATCGTCCTCTACGACAAGGATCCGCGCACCAAGATCGCGACCATAACCCTCAATCGTCCGGATCGTCACAATGCGCCGACCATTGCCTCCCGGCATCGCTTCGCCGAGCTCGTGCATCGCGCCAATGTCGACGACGAGGTCAAGGTGCTGGTCATACGCGGTGCCGGTAAGCATTTCGGCACGGGCGCCGATCTGCCCGAGATGGCGGGGATGTTTACCGAAACACCCAGCAAATCGCTGCTTCACGAATTCAAAATCGGCGATAACGAGGGCGTCAAATATCCGCCGAAGGATTCGTACCGCTATCTCGCATCGCTGACGCAACTCTATGCCAATTCGAATTTCGGACTGCGCAGCCTTCAAGACTTCAAGAAGATCAGCATCGTCGAGGCGAAAGGCTATTGCTACGGTTGGCACTTCTATCAGGCGGCCGATGCCGATCTGGTCGTCTCATCCGACGACGCCCTGTTCGGACATGCTTCGTTCCGCTACGCGGGCTGGGCCGCGCGCCAGTGGCAATGGACCTTGATGATGGGCCTGCGCAAATTTCAGGAGATGGTTTTCACCGGGCGGCCATTCACCGCCAAGGAAATGTACGATTGCAGCTTCGTCAACAGCGTCGTGCCGCGTGACAAGCTCGAGGACGAGGTGCAAAAGTATGCGCTCGCCTGCTCGCGCACCCGTCCGACCGACACCGTGATGATGCAGAAGACCTTTTTCGAGGTCTTCAAGCAGCACCAAGGCGAGTATCTCGGCAGCGTCCTTTCCGGGTGGCTCGAATCGATGCTGCCGCTGGTTAAGTCCGATGGCGGGGAACTCGAGCTCGGCGAAGAGACTTTCGGCAAGGGCTTGGCCAACGCCGTGAAGGATAATGACGACTTGTACCCGCCCGACTGGCGGCTGAGCTACGGCGCTCGCGGCAGGGCGTCCGATACGCCGGATCTCGACGGGTTGCGCAAGCAGATCGTGGAATTGCAGCAGCAAGTGCGCGATCTCGAGCGCAAGGTTCCCAACCGGTGACGCATTCTCAAGGAGCGAATGATGGATAAAAGGCTGCAAGAGCTGCTCGATCATCACGAGATCGCGCAAACGCTCAAGGAATACTGTCACGGCTGCGACCGGGGCGACGAAGCCCGCATGGCGGGCGTCTATCTCGACGACAGCTTCGACGACCACGGGAATTTCAAGGCGCCCGGGAAACAATTCGCCAAGCTCATGATGGAGCGCATCCTGGCGACGACCGACAGCCTGTTTCACATGTTGGGACAGTCTTTGATTCGCGTGGAGGGCGACGAGGCCGGCGCGGAGACTTATTTTTTCGCGGTCTCGCGCAGCAAGCGCGCGGACGGCGCCGAGATGTGCAACCAGCTGGGCGGCCGCTTCGTTGATAAGCTGCGCCGGGAAGAGGGCCGCTGGCTCATCAAGCATCGAGTGGTCGTGCGCGATTGGGGGATCAGTCTGCCGATTGAGGCCGACTGGACGGCCACGGCCGGATTGTTGGATGGGCAACGATCGGGCGCCGACCCGTCGTTTGCAGCCCTGGGGCTTGTTCATCGCGGTGCAGGCACAGGCCGGGCATCCGCATAATGGTGAGGTGACAAATGACCGAAATGCTTTTTGCCTTCGACCAGCGCAATTACCTTAATTGCCAGACCTCCTTTCGGGGCAACGGCAATCAGGAATATTATCTGGGCGATTTCTCGATCGAGGCGGGGTCGGCCATCGAAGTGCGCGCCGATAAGAAGGCCGCCGGCGGCTGTTCCATCATCCGTCTGCGATCCAACACGCGTCTGCATTTCAGACGCTCCTGGTCGCACATCCGGGAAGATTCGACGGACGTCACCGTGCTTTGGTTCGTCAGGCGCGGGTCGATCTGCGTCTCCCACCAACGCGGTTACACGACAGCCGCGGCCGGAGACTTTCTGGTCACCAAATCGACGACGCCTTTCTTTATAGAATGCCAGGTGGGGCAGGATTCGATGCATGAGGTCCTGCATGTCGTGGTTCCGACCCATCTCCTGACGAGCTACATTCCTCATGGGTTGACCACGGGATTTTCTGTTTCGGCCACGGGCTGCCAATTCACCGTTGCTCAGCACATTCTTACGGACATCTTCGAGGAGAAAGGCGAGCTCTCCGCGAATGCGGCGCAGCTTCTGGTGGAGACTGCTCTATCGGTGGTCAGCCAGGCGATCGGAGCGGCCCCGGTGTCGGGCGGCGCACACCAGTCGCTCTCGAGCAAGCGGCTCCACGATGTTTTGAGATACATCGAGCTACATCTTTCCGATCCCAAATTGAGCATTGCCACCGTTGCGAAGGGGTGCGGAATATCGCCGCGTTACGTCTCCATTCTGCTCAAACAGCATGGCTCCCCGTTTTCCACGCTCGTGTGGGAGCAGCGACTCAAGATCGCCAGCCGTCTGCTATCCTCTTCGCGGTCCAATGACCTATCGATCAGCAAAGTCGCCTATGGGATGGGCTTCAAGAGCCTGGCGCACTTCAGCCGGAAATTCAAAGCGGCTTTCAACGTCAGTCCGAGCGAATATCGGTCGATGAGCCGGATGGACGCGGCGCGTCAGAATCTCGAGTTGGCCGCGGCGCGGCGGGTGTCGTTGCAATGACTCTATTTTTTCTGAAGTTGAGATGAGAATGGTGCATGGCTGATTTCAAGGTGACCTGTATTCAAGCTGATGGCGTCGTCAAAATGCTCGAAAATATCGAGCCGGGGCGCTCGCTGATGGAAGTGGCGAGAGCGAACAACGTGGCCGGAATACACGGTGATTGCGGCGGGACTTGCGCGTGCGCCACCTGCCACGTCTATGTCGACCTCGCCTGGGTTGCGGCGACGGGCTCCCCCGACGATATCGAGGATGCGTTGCTGGACATGGTCGATTCCAGGCAGAGCAACAGCCGTTTGTCCTGCCAGATCAAATTGGGACCCGAGCTCGATGGCCTGAAGGTGACTGTCGGTCCGACTTCCTAGCGGGGAATTCGCTCATTTTGCCTTCGGGAATAGGACCGTCAGTAGTCGGAGCTGTCCGGTCTCTCCAGGTCACCGCCCGTTTTGTAGATGCCATCTGTCGCGCGACAAACGGTAATTGCAATGAATGCGAAGTGCGTGGCCGGCCGGGACCCCCGGATGTTCAAACGTGTCCGCGTCCATTTGCATGCCCAGACGCTCCATGACGACCTTGCCGCCAATGCGCCCGCGCCAGTCTCCACAGGATTTCTACGCAAGGCGATACGGGCAGGTCATCACGTGGGATGTTCAGCCCTACACAGCCAATGAATTCTCGCGTTTCCTTGATCTCCGTCGCCCATGCTCCCCACCCGCGCTCCGCGATGAGGCGTTCGCAGTGATCCGCCATTGCGTCGCTCTTCTCACGCGTCAAAGGTGCTGGGAAATGCGCCATAACAATCGGATCAGCGTTGAGTGCTGCAAATGGCTCGCGGTCTGATGCTCGCCACTGCCTCAGAAGCAACCGCTGCGTCGCGAATTCAATCGGGGCGTTCATCGTTTATTTCCAAATTGGGAACCGCGTGAGTCGATTCTAATTGATCCGCAGGGCGATCATCCTTGCGTATACTCATCCACGAACGGATGCGCCCGTCGCTGCGCTCGTTAGGAGGCCAATCAGTGAAGACCGCTATGCTGCTCGCAACCGTATTCGCATTGCTCGATGGGTGCGCGGTAATGGTGCCGGGGCACCTTTATCCGGTGGAAGGTCCGCTTTCCAAAGAGAGCACCCCACCCATCTATACCGCCACCTTGAATGGCGGCATTTTGCCTTCAGGATCCATCACTGTTCACATTGCAGCCGGGATCACCTGTCCCGGGGATTGGAAGGCCATCTCCGCAGATGACCCTACGGCAAGACAGATGTCTGTTGAATGGGATGAGGTCTACGGTAACGGATACTTTGTTGCGAACGTCCTCGGCAAGCGCACGTTTGCCCGCGCCGTTTTGATTTGCAACAACGCCGAAAAGATGAACGTCGAATTTCTAGTGGTCGAACCCGGCAACGCGTCATCGACAGTAGGGGTGGTTAGCGACAGCGCAGGAAATGTATTCAAACTGTCTTTTTGACGCCGGCGGCCAGGCTAGCCAGAAGCTGAATCCCAACTGTTGTGACCCCAAAATGAACGGGCGATCCGCGGATTAATTGCCACCGCTCCCGTACGGGCGCGTGATCACTTCCAGATAGTGGCCGTCGGGGTCGGGAAAATAGACCCCGCGTCCGCCGTCGTTATGATTGATCTCGCCAGGGCAGAAATGCCTCGGGTCGGCCCAGTACTGGAGACCCTGCTCACGGATGCGGCCGAAGACGGCATCGAAATCAGCCTCGGAAATCAGGAAAGCGTAGTGCTGTGGCTGGATCGGGCCATCGGCAGTCGCGAAATCGAGAGACACTCCGTTGTCGAGTTCGACCACCTCGAAGGGACCGAACGGGAGTGGCGCCGGCAGCCCTAGCATCTCGGACAGAAAACGGGCGGACTTTGCACGGTCTGACGAGTAGACGATGGTGTGGTTCAGTTGAGCGGTCATCTGAGCCCTCGTTGTCGTGGAGCCAACGTCGCGCATCGTGTCCGCAGAAATCCGGCTCCCGAGTATGTCGACGATAGGCGCATTTCTGCGCAAGCACGGTCAGGGAGTACTATAGGTTAGACCATAGTCGGAGCATTTTCGTTGTCAGTGACGATAAAATCCCAGTTGCGCGACAATGCAATCGCCATCATCAGCCTAGTCGTAGCCTTGGCGAGTTTCAGCTATACGGCCTGGCGTATGCAGCACAGCGAACACAATCTCACGACGCGCGATGCGGCGTTCCAAATGCTCGTGGCTCTCGGGGCGATGAAGCAAGTTGTCTATCACGGCCATTACGATCACGACAAGGTCAGTGGTAACCCCCGCACTGGCTGGGTGTACGTCGAAACGATCCGGGATTTTGGCTCGGCGATGCCGGCGCCGGTACCGGCCAAAGCCGAGGCGCTGATGCAAAGCTGGCAAAAACACTGGGAAGGAATAGGCACGCGGGACGAGGACGCCGATGCGATCACCGACGCGCTCGACGAGTGTCGGGCCGCTGTAGTCGAGGCCGTCCGGTCTCTCCACTGAGCGCGTCACCAAGGCGTGGATGTATCGGTGGCTGACGGCACGGGTGCTTATTTCGCGAAATCTTCGGGCCCAAAGATTTGCCGGATCTCAATCGTGTCACCTTCCTCCGCCGGGCAGCGCCGCGCCCACTGCACCACTTCGTCCTTGGATGGTGCTTCCACCAGCCAGTAACCGCCCACGACTTCTTTCGTTTCGATGAACGGTCCATCGATCACGGAAGGCTTGCCTTTGGCGAACGAAACGCGCGCACCCTTGGCGAGGGGATGCAGGCCGTTGAGCGATTCAATTTTGAGCGCTTCGCCCAATTCCTTGTTGAACCGACCCATTTCTTCCACCTTCCGCGGATCTGGCGCAAAGCCTGGCGCCGGTCCGCCACCTTGGTAAACAGCGGGAATCATCAGCATCATGAATTTCATCTCATCTCCTTTCAGCTTGTCTGTACCAATAGACGTTTGAGACGCCACCAAATCGACAAGACAATCGCCCCCCATTTCTTGAATATACCGCTGAAGAGACGGTTATGCTGCGATCATGAAACACCTCAACCGTCGTACGTTCATTGCAGCTGGGCTCACCGCGAGTGCCACTGCTTTCGGCCGCTGGGACCTCCGCCCCGACTCGGTCGTCTACAACGGCAAAATCCTGACCATGGGAACGCGCGAGCGCGAAGTGGAGGCTCTCGCCCTCGCAGGGAGCCGGATTCTCGCCGTCGGCACCAGTCGCGAGATGCTAGCGCTCGCCGGGCCAGGGGCGCGCCGCTTCGATCTCGCCGGCAAGCGGGTCACGCCCGGATTCAACGACGCGCACTCGCATCCTTTGGAGGCTGGCGTTGCACTCCTGACCCAGGTTGCACTGGACATGGATTCCATTGACGCCATCAAGGCAGCGATCCGCACCAAGGCGTCGGCGACCCCCTCCGGCGGCTGGGTGGTTGGGTTTTTGTACGATGACACCAAGACGCCTCGGCCGCTCGAGCGCGCCGATCTGGACGCCGCGGCTCCGGATCACCCGGTCGTAGTTCAGCATCGGGGCGGTCACACCGCGTTCGTCAACTCTCGTGCGCTGGCCGCTGTCAGGGTGGATGAGAACACGCCGGATCCACCGCACGGGGAATACTTCCGCGATGCTGCCGGACTGCATAACGGCCGGGTCGCCGAGAACGCCGTCGATGCAATCCTCAAGCTCGCGGTCCGACCGCCGTCGCGAGAGGATTATCGCAAGGGGGCAGCACTGATCTCAAAGCAGTTCGCGAGCCGAGGGATTACCTCCGCCTGCGAGGCCGACGGGGATCCGGCGACCCTGCAGGGTTATCAGGATGCGCGCGATGCCGGCGAGCTTATGGGGCGTTTTTACGTGCACATCGATTATGGCGAATTGGACAACATGATCGCGGCCGGTGTGCATACCGGCTTCGGCGATGAATGGGTACGAATCGGAGCGATCAAGCTTTTTGCCGATGGCTCGATCTCCGAGCGCACGGCGCTGCTCTCCGAGCCGTATCTCGGGCTGGGCGACTTTCGCGGCATCAGCCGCGCCTCGCGGGAGACTTTGTACGACCAGGCGCGGAAGGCCTACCTCGCCGGCTGGCAGGTTGGTACGCACGCGAACGGAGATGTTGCCATCGACAACATCCTCGGTGTTTACGAGCAGCTGCAGCGCGAATTCCCACGGCGTGACCCGCGTCTGCGGATCGAGCACTGCACGCTCGTGACGGCCGATCTCGTTCGGCGCATCAAGGCGGCCGGCGTGATTCCGCTGCCGTTCGCGGGCTACGTCTTGTTCCACGGCGAGAAAATGCATTTCTACGGGGACGAGCGCCTGAAGCATATGTTCGCCATGCGCGACTTTCTCGATGCCGGAATCAAGGCGGCACCGGGCTCGGACTACACGGCGAGTCCGGCCGAACCGATGCTCTGGCTGCGTTCCGAAGTCACCCGCAGTGACGCGAGTGGTCACATCTGGGGCGCAAACCAGCGGATCAGCGTTGAGGAAGCGATTTACTGTTCCACGGTGAATGGCGCGTATGCCTCCTTCGAGGAAGGCCTTAAAGGTACGCTGGAGCCCGGCAAGCTCGCCGACCTCGTTGTCTGGGACCACGACCCGACCACAATCGATCCCGCAAGCCTCACGAGCGTGAAACCCGAACGCACCATGCTCGGCGGTCGCTGGGTTTACGAGGCCTGAGGGCCTGAATACAAACTGCGTGCGCGGACGGCGCGACCGGTAGGCGAGCCGTCAGCGCTTCCCGGTTGCTCCTGCAGCATCCGTTTCCCCGCGAGGCAGGGCGAAGGCGATTACAGATCCCGCGACAGTCGGCCCGGGAATGCCGTAATGGCCGCCGGCGGCGATGACCACATACTGTCGGCCCGTGGTCGGCGATACATAGCTCATCGGCGTTGCCGCCGCGACTGCGGGCAGTTGCGCGTGCCAGAGCTCGAGTCCGCTGCCGATGTCGTAGGCGCGAAGCCTACGATCCTGAGCGGCAGCGATGAACACCAATCCACCGGCTGTCACGATCGAGCCGCCCATATTGGGCACGCCCATGCGGATCGGCAATCGGCTGGGAATGTTGAACGGCCCCGACTCCTCTGCCGTCCCCAAGGGCTTGCTCCAGACGACCTTGCGCGTGTTCAGGTTTAGAACCGCGATCGTTCCGTAAGGTGGCGCCTGGCAAGGTACGTGCAACGGCGACATGAACAGGGTTTGCTGGAAGACGTACGGCGCCCCGGCCATCGGGAAAGTGACCACGCCGCCTCCACCTCCGCTTGCGGCGGGTGCGTCCTTGCGCGGAACGAGGCGGCCGAAATTGGCGAAGCGCAATGTGTTCACTGCGACGAGTCCCCGCTGCGCGTCGACGGAAACGCTCCCCCAATCGATACCTCCGGCGGTGCCCGGGTAGAAGACCGTGTTCCGGGTTGATTCCGTGGGGGTGAATGGTCCCTCGTAGCGCGCTTGCTTGAAGCGAATACGGCACCAGAGCTCATCGAGCGGCGTCAGCCCCCACATGTCCTGCTCGCGCAGCTTGGGGCCGGCAAGGAATGGAAAGCCCGTCGTGAACGGTTGGGTGGGCGATGTCCAATTTCCCGGCGCGCCGCCCTGGGGTACCGGCTCCTCGACCACGGGATCGATCGGTTGTCCGGTCCGTCGGTCGAGCACGAAGATCTGTCCGAGCTTCGTTGCCGCGAGCAGCGCCGGTGTCACGCCACCGGGGCCTGCCAGATCCACCGCGACGGGCTGGGCTCCGACATCGTAGTCCCACAAGTCATGGTGCACGGTCTGAAAGATCCAGCGCACTTTTCCCGTCTGGACATCGAGGGCGACGATCGCCGAGGACACGGGCTCCGCAAACTTCCACCGCGAGCCGCCGAAATAGTCGGGCAGGCTGTTGCCTGTCGGTACGAAGACGAGGCCGAGCTTTTCATCTCCGCTCAGCACGCCCCAAGCGTTCGGCGTGTCCGGCGTGTAGGCTTCGCCCGGCTGCAAAAGCGTCCGATCGGGTCGTCCCGCATCCCACGCCCAACGCAGTGCACCAGTCTCAGCGTCATAGCCGCGGACGACGCCGGGAGGGGCGTCGAGCGATCCCAAGTCGCTCACGGATTGCCCGATGACGGCGACGCCATTGATGATGGCCGGTGGCGATGAGGGCGCCGCGAGAATGCCGCCGGTTGCTGATCGCAAGTTCCCCATGCCCACCCCGAGATCGACAGCACCCTCTTGCCCGAAGGAGCGGCAGCGCCTTCCGGTGGCCGCGTCGACGGCCATCAAGAAACCGTCGCCGGTCGAGAAGAGAATGCGCTTCGGGCAATCGATGCTCGGATGCGGCGATTCATAATAAGAAACACCACGACAGCGGCCGCCGAAGAGGGGCATGAAATCCAGCTTTTCGAATCCCGGTGTCGTGTAGCGCCAGATCTCGCGCCCGGTGTCCTCGTCGAGCGCGGACACGATGCCCGGCTGTAGACAGATATATAGACGGCCGTCGGCCGCCAGCGGCGTCGTTTCGAAACTCGAGATCGGTTGCGACGGCCGCTTCGAGTCGTACGCCCAAACAACCTCGAGACGCTCGACGTTGGCCGTGTTGATCTGGCTGGCCGGCGCATAGCGCGTTCCGCCGATCGTATTTCCCCAGTGGCGCCAGTCTGTCGGCCCCGCAGGAGTGGCGGCAAATGCCGTTCTCGGCTGCGATCGATACTCGGGGTAAACGGCGAGAGCGGCCGATAGGCCGATGACGACTGCGATCGCGAGCACGGGGCCGGCGATCCACCACCGCCCGGCTGCGCCGGCTCGACGCCGCACGGATGGCGTGAGAAAAAGAAGACCCACGAAGGCTGGGCCCAGCAGACGCGGCGCGAGCGCCCAGCCATCGAGACCGGCTTCCCACAGACTCCAGAGGAGCGTCGCCATCAGCAAGCCGGCGTAGATCACGACGGCGGTGCCGCTGCGCCTCACCAGCGCGATTGCTGCGGCCAGCGCCGCGAGCCCCGCGGCTACGTAATAGGGGCTGCCGCCTGCCGCTATCAGAATCGCACCGCCGGCAAAGAGCGTGACTCCGACCACGGCCAGAATGACGATCAATACCCAGACCATTGCGCGTCCCTTCAAACCTCAACCCGTGCTACGTAGGGTTCGGAAGAACGTGCGAAATTCGTCGACCATTCCGCCGGGTTGTTCGGAGATGCCAAAATGGCCGCCTCGCGGCATCACGGTCCAGCGGCGCAGGTCGGTCATTTTCGCGGCGATCGACCGGGGCACCAGCATCACGTCCTTCGGGTGCACGGCAAAGGCGCACGGAACCTCGATGACCGGCATGCGATCGTGCAGGGGCTTGATGGGCATGCCCGAGCGAAAGTGCTCCCAGTAGCTGCGCATCGATGTTCCGATAGAGCGCGTCAAATAGTAGATGGATGCGAGCGTGCAGAGAAAATCCCGATCGTGGACGGCGAGCAGGTCGCCGTTGCAGTCGCTCCACGCGCGCCGCCGCTCCCAGATCCACGCCGCCGTCCCGACCGGCGAGTCCACCAACGCGTAGGCGAGGGTCTGTGGATCGTTACTGTGGACGGCCACGTGACTCGCGCTCAAGGTTCCGGTCGCCGCGCGGCGCTCGATCATCCACGCCTCGTCCGCATCGTGATCTTGCGGCGTGATCGACATGAAGTCGAGAGCGGGGAACAGCGGGATGGTGGTGAGCAGACCGATGACGTTCTCAGGATGAACGTGCGCGATCTGCCCGCAGAGCACCGCGCCCCAGTCTCCGCCCCCGACGGCGAAGCGGGAATAGCCCAGCACGGCCGTCATCAGCTTGGCGAACAACTCGGCGCTCTGCGGGACGTCGAGTCCGGTCTGAGTAAGCGGCATCGAGAAGCCGAAGCCCGGCAACGAGGGAATGACGAGATCAAACGACTCGCTCGGATCGCCGCCGTGCGTCGCCGGATCCGACAGCGGCCCCATCAAGGCGTGAAAGTCCATGAACGTCCAGGGCCAGCCATGAAGTAACAGCAGCGGCATAGGATTCTTGCCCTTGCCGCGTACATGGACAAAGTGCAGTGGGACACCGTCTATGGTGACCTTGAAATTCCCGAGTCGATTGATCTTGCGCTCCGTGGCGCGCCAGTCGTATTGGTCGTGCCAATACCGGACCATGTCCTCGAGCCAGCCTCTCTCGACACCGTACCGCCAGTCCGCATTACCGAGATCGTCGGCCCAGCGCGTACGCGCGAGGCGCGAGCGAAGGTCGTCGAGCTCCGCATCGGGCACCGCGACGTGGAAGGGTTCCGGGTGCATCGGGCGCATCAACTGATTATGGGAAAGCGCGTGTCGTCAAACGTTTGAAACGGCCGCCAGCCGGTGGTGTCGTACGCCTCGGGCGGGGCGCCCGTCCAGTGAATATCGGCCGGCTGCACGACGATCACATAGGCCCAGCGTGGCCTGTCGGTAAGATTTGCTCCCGCGCCATGAGATGTCAGATGAGAGTGGACGGTGACGTCGCCGGCCGCGTAGGTCATTGGTTCGGACAAACCGAGCTTGCGAAATTCCGGGTAGACACTGAACAGATCGGTCTCCTGCGTGAAGGTCCGGTAATTGCCCACCACGCCTCGACGGTGAGATCGGTTCACGAAGGACATCGTCCCAAATTCGGGGCCATAATCCTCGAGGGCGAGCCAAAAGTTCATGCCCCCAGAGCGGTCGACCGCATAATTGGGAAAGTCCTGGTGGAAGTCCGTGGGCCCATTCCCCGCATTCTTCGTCTTTTTTGAAGACGGTAATTTCGGCGCGAAAAAGTCCAAGAGGTATCTCACGCCGACACCCGATTCGCGCCCCATCAGTACTTTTGCGTTCCGACCGACCTCTTCGATGTAGTTTCGCATCGAGGGCACGCTCAGTCCGCCGCCACGCTCGGCATTGAAGTAGTTTATGTTTCTGCCGTAGGGCGCGTTGCCGTCGCCGTCGTCGCCCATCCGTTCGCGTGCGGTCCGAAGAAGCCCCTGCACGAACTCACGGCGGACGAAGCCTGCGAGCTTGACCCATCCATATTCTTGGTAGTGTTCCATCTCCGCGGCCGTTACCTGGCGGCAGGCGGAAAACCTGGGTTCGCTCAGAGCTTGCATGATTTCCCCCGTCAGCGGCGGCGGTCGCTCGCGCTGCCGTATCGCCTCACTATAGCGGCAAACGCCGCGATTTCCCGTTGGCCGGGTGAGGAGTTCTATATCAGGCAAAAAATTTGGCGCGCCCGTCAATTTTCGTGGCCCGGGACCAGTATCGATCGCTTAGTCTAGAGGGATGAGCGGGGGCACGGGTGTGCAGCCATTCGAGATCCATATTCCTGTGGTTGAGCTCACCGAGGTTTCCGCGCGGTTGGCAGCGACCCGCGGGTTCGATGATCTCTTCGGGGACGATCCGCGTTACGGCGCACCGGCCTCCTTCGTCCACCGCCTTCGCGAACACTGGCTAAACGGTTTCGATTGGCGCGCGCTCGAGGCGCGCGTGAACCGTGTTCCGCAGATCATCACCGAGATCGACGGGCTGACCCTGCATGCACTGCATCGGCGCTCCACTCGCTCCGACGCGGTTCCTCTGATCCTGCTACATGGCTGGCCGGGCAGCTTCATCGACTTTCTCGAAGTGATCGAGCCCCTGAGCGAGCCGCCGCCGGGCGAGCCCGCGTTTCATGTCATCGTACCGTCACTGCCGGGCCACGGCTTCTCGGCGACGCGACGTGGAACTACGCCCCGACGGGTCGCGGTAATGCTGACCGAGCTGATGAGGCGCTTGGGGTACGAGCGCTATCTGGTGCAAGGGGGAAACTGGGGATCGCCGATCGGCGCGGAGATGGCGCTGCGCTCGCCCGAGCAAGTGCTGGGATTGCACCTGAACTCCATCAACGGCGCGCCGCCCGCCGACCGCGACAGTCTGCCGCTGAGTGCGGGCGAACAGGCGTGGTTGACCAGACCGGCGCCGACCAGTCTGCCGCATTACCTCTTGTTCTCGCGGGCGCCGGCGAGCTTTGCCTATGGCTTGAACGACTCGCCGGCGGGGCTGAGCGCATTCATCGGCGAACGGCTGTTCGACTGGTCCGACCACGAGAGGGGCGTCGGGCTGTCCCTCGATTTCATGGTCGCTACCGTGGCGCTGTATTGGTTCACGCGCACGATCGGCTCCTCGGCGCTGCTCTATTACGAGTTCGACCGCGATCCGGCGACCGAGGGCTACGTCACGGTTCCGACGGCCGTGGCGCTCTTCCCCGAGGAATTCGTGCGCATCCCGCGCTCCTGGGCGGAGCGTCATTTCAACATCGTGCGGTGGAACTTGTTCGAGCGAGGCGGCAAGTTTCCTGCAGCGGAAGTGGGCGAGGCTTTCGTCCAGGATTTGCGGGGCTTCGCTGCGGGGTCGGACGTCAAGCGGCGCTGCAAGGGGGGCGGGATATGAGGCAAATGCTGGAGGGTAGGACGATCATCATCATGGGAGTCGGCCCTGCGCTGGGCCACGCCACGGCGCTCATGTGCACGGACGAGGGCGCCGCGGTCGCGCTTGCCGCGCGCACGCCGGAACAACTCGAGCGCGCGGCGAAGGAGGTTGCAGCGAAAGGCGGCTCCTCGATCTCCGTTCCGACCGACATGACCCGGCTCGAGGATTGCAAGCGACTCGTCGAGCAGACCGTCGAGCGCTTCGGCCGGGTAGACGGGTTCGTATCCATCGGCTACCGGCCCGACGACAACAAGATGCTGACGGAAAGCGAAGAGAATCTCGCCAACTGGCGTCCGGTCATGGACACGAACTTCTTCGGCACTTTGCAGGTAACCAAACCGGTCATCGAGCAAATGATCCGCCAGGATACGGGAGGCAGCATCGTGATCATCAATTCGATGACGACGCATTTGCCCTGGCCGCGGGGATTGCCCTATGCCGCGTCGAAGGCGGCCTTGGCGTCGGCGACCCGGACGTTGGCGCTCGAATATGGTAAGCACAAGATCCGGGTCAACAGCTTGCATTGCGGCGCCATCCTCAACGATGCCCTGTGGGTCTCGCTCGGTCACCTTGCGCGCCGGAACGGCACGACGGCGCAACAGGAGTACGAGAGGATCGCCGCCATGGGCGCGCTCGGGTTCCTCGCTACGCCGGAGGACTACATGGGCAGCGTGCTCTATCTTCTGTCGGACTTGTCCAAGCCGGTCACGGGCATATCCCTGCATGCAAACTCGGGCCGGTACATGGGATGAAGTCGATCGCCAAACCTTATAATTAGATTCTGACGATCAAATCGGGGAGTGGAATGCCTAAGCATGTGGTGACTGGCGTCGGCCCGGACGGCCGGTCGAAAGTGATGTCGCAAGAAGAGAAGATTCTGGGGGCGGCGCACGCCGCCGGACTCAAGACCGACGACTCGAGCGTTCGCGAGGGCGAGCACAGCGCCTCACTGCGCATCGTCAAACTTTCCGAGATGGAGCCCAAGCCGCGCATCGCGCGGCCGCGAAAGGGCGTGGTGCTGCCTGTCGCCATGCCGCCGGGTGCCGTGGCCTGGTTCGAAATGAAGTTCGACGGAGCGACGCTGCAACAGCGGCATCGCACCGACAGCATCGATTTCCATTACATCCTGAGCGGCGAAGTGGACCTGGTGCTCGAAGCCGGCGCGGTGCGTCTCTCTGTCGGAGACAGCGTGGTCATTCCGGGCGTCGTCCATGGTTGGGAAAGCGAGCGCGGTTGGTCGTCGTGCCTGTTCGTCGTCGGGCTCGAGCCCGCTTGAGTCAGTGCTGCGAGTCCCGCAGCTTCGCGGTTCGACTGCGGATGTATTGCCGCAGTGCCTCGAGATCATCATCCGAGAGATCCGTGATCTTGGGCATGCCGTTGACGGCGAGCGCGCCGCCGCGGACGACAGAGTTGAAAGCTTGAGCCGATAAAGGGACTTGCGAGGCGCGTAGGTCGGGCGCCGCCCCGCCGCTGATCGCTTCTCCGCCATGACAGAGGTAGCAAGTCCGCGTGAAGAGATGCGCTCCCTTGGCCTCGAGCGCGGCATCCGCACGATAATCGGGATCCGCCACGGCCCTCACCACGAAGGGAGGTGGTGCGGGCGGCAATTCGGCGCCGCCGTCGAGCACGAACGTCAGCGCGCGCTTTCGCTGCGTCCGGTAATCCACGATGATGCCGTCGTAGCTGTACGGCGTGGTCGCGGCGCCTCCCCCGATGCCGACCATGACCGTCACATACTGCTTGCCGCCTGCCATGTAGCTGATGGGCGCCGCCATGACCGGGGCCTGAGCGGCGAACTTCCAGAGCTCGATCCCGCTGCTCGCCGTATAGGCGCTGAATCGGCCGTCGATCTGACCTTGAAATACCAGATTGCCGCCGGTCGCCAGGATGCCGCCGTTGATCCCGCTACGCGTGTTGACCTGCCACGCGGATTTTTGCGTCGCCGGATTCCAAGCGAGCAGGGCGCTCGTATTCTGTAAGGAATTGGGCTTCGGCGGCCCGAGATTCACGGTCCAGTAGCTGTCGACCGTCACGCCGCGATCGTTCACCGTGAAGCCCATCTCGATCTTCGGGATGTAGAGGAGCTTCGTCTGTGGGCTGTAAGCCATCGGCATCGTGCTGTGGGCGCCGCGCGAGGAGGGCCACATCTCGAAATCCTGCCCGTTGGGAAAGTGATCCGCGGGATCCTCGACCGGTCTCCCGGTCGCGAGGTCGATGCGGCTCGCCCAAGTGACCTTGGCAATTTTATCGGCGGAGATCAGTTTTCCGTTGGTCCGGTCGATGACGTAGAGGAAGCCGTTTTTCGGTGCCGTCATCGCCACTTTGCGGAGCTTCCCGTCGATCATGAGGTCGGCGAGCTCGATGTCCATGGCGCCGTTGTAGTCCCAGCTTTCCGCGGGATTGAACTGGTAGTGCCACTTGTACTCACCGGTGTCGGCGTCCAAGGCCACCAGCGAGCACAGGAACAGGTTATCGCCCCCGCCCGGGGAGCGGAACTTGGTGTTCCACGGGTAGCCATTGCCGGTGCCGATCATGACCGTGCGCGTCTCGGGATCATAGGCGAAGGCGTTCCAGGGCTCGCCGCCGCCGCCGTATTTCCACCACTCGCCGGTCCAGGTGTTGGCGGCCATCTCCATGGCCTTGTTCTCGAAGCCCTTCGCCGGATTACCTGGAACCATGTAGAAGCGCCAAAGCTGACGGCCGCTTTCCGCGTCGTAGGCGGTCGCGTATCCCCGCGTGGCGCTGACGTCGCCGCCGGCCTGGCCGATGACGATCTTTCCGTCGAGGACACGGGGTGCCCCGGTGATGTACTGCCCGCTGTTCCGCTCGGTCGTTTGCACGCTCCAGACCGGCCTGCCAGTTTTCGCGTCGAGCGCAATCAGCCGTCCGTCGCCCGTGCTGGTATAGACCTTGCCATTCCACCAGGCGATGCCGCGCGTGCCCCAGAACCAGTACAGTTCCCAGCCGCCGTGTTTCGCCACCTCGGGGTCATAGCGCCAGAGGAGCTTGCCGGTCACGGCATCGACGGCATGCACGATGCTCATCCCCTGCGAAAAATAGAGCACGCCGTCCACTGCAATCGGTTGCGTATAGGGGCTGCCGGGCCCCAGATCCATAGACCAAGCGAGCCCTAGACGGCCGACGTTGCGGTCATCGATTTTCGCCAGGGGACTGTAATGCTGCTCGCCGAAGGTGCGGCCGTAGCCGGGCCAGTCGCCGCCGGCGTTTGAATCGAGGAGCATGTTGTCCGACGCGCCGGCGCCCCCACCTGCTGCGGCGGCTATCAACACGAGCGGTATCCTGAGCCAATGAGCTTTACCGTTGCGCATTATTGTTTCGTTGCCCCTCGAAGTTCTCGTCGGAAAAATATTCTCGGGCGCGTTGCATCAGGAACCGCGCCTTGTCGCCTGCGCTCAGTGGAGAATTCAGAAAATACTCGGAGGGCGTTTCGATCGCCACGGGTACGTCCGGCGGCAGCGCCGCGACGAGCTGTCTCAACGGGAAATCACCGTCGCCGAGGTGCATGCGATTTTTCGGCATATCGGGTTGCCAGGTCGCTCCCAGGCTCATCAGGCCATCGCTGATCTGGCAATTGGCAATGAGCTCAGGTTTGGTCGCAGCGAGCTGGGCTACCGATCCGCCGGTGCGAAAGAGATGCAGCGAATCGACCAGGATTCCCGCGTTCGTCTTGCCGGCGGCGGTGATGATCCGCCCGCACATCTCGATGTTGTTCACGCTGGTCGGAGCGACGAACTCTATGATGGCGACGAGTCCGTATTCGGACGCGAGATCGCAAAGTCGGGCGAAGTCGGCGACGATTTCTGCTTCATCGTCATAACCGAAGAAAACCACGACGACTTGGCGTGCTCCGAGCCCGGCGCCCACTTCAATCAGTCGTCGATAGTCGCCGACCTCGAGCTCGGGAGTGAGAAAGACATACTCGGCTTCAACCACTCGGGTCCCGGTTGCATCGAGCTCCCGACGGGTCTCGCGCTGCAGAGCGCGATCGTCAAGGAGCTTATAGGGACCACTGGGTTCGCCCTTGCCGAGGGCCTCGAGGCCGGCGGCCACGCGCAGGCTGACCTGGCGAAAGCCTGCGTCCGCAGCCGCTCGCACGAGTAGCGGTGGCGGCACGTTGATGAGACTGCCGTGGCTCAGCGCCAGACGGGCAGCCAATGGCCAAGAATTAGATTTCGACATCCAGCGGCACGAACACCGTCTTGCCGTTCTGCTCACGGACCCAACCGGCGTAGGGCGCCGGAAAGTGCGCCGGAACCAGCAGCGCGTCGCGTTCGATGCATTGCCGGATCAAACGCCGGCGCGACGCCAGTGTCGCCGCGAGATCATCCGCGCCGCCGAGGTCGAGGTCGGGGTTGATCACCTGGATCACGTTGTGGAATGCATCACCGATGAAGTAGGCCTCTTTCGCGTCGGAGCACAAATGCAAGGTGGAGTGGGCGAGGGTGTGCCCGTTCGAGGGCTCGATCGACAGACTCGGCAGCAACGAATGCTCGTCGCCCACGAGGTCGACGAGGCCGGCTTCGAGAACGGGTATGACGCTGGACTCGAATACCCCCTCGATCTCGCGAACCGGCTGGTGTCCCGGCCGGCGCGGGTCCCATCGCTCGAACTCGCGGCGTACCATGATGTAGCGGGCATTAGGAAAAGTCGGCACGAAGCGATCGCCGCGCAATCGAGTATTCCAGCCGCAATGATCGCCGTGGAGGTGCGTACAGAAGACGTAGTCCACCTCCTCCGGTTTGAAGCCGGTCGCCTCGAATCGCTCGAGATAGGGCGTCTTGATCATATGGAACATCGGATAATTCGGAGAATTCCGGTCGTTGCCCGCACACGGATCGACCACCACGAGCTTGTCGTCCACGACGAGAATCCAGCTCTGGAATATCATCGGACAGTTGCCCGCTTCATCCATGAACCTCGGTGCGAGCCACCCCGATTGTTTCTTGAGAAAGGCCTCGTCCTTCGTGAACAGCGACATCGGCAGGGACGAGACCATATCTTCAACGCGCCGCAGCTCGGCATTGCCAATTCTCAGCATGGGCTTTTCTGCTCCTCGTCATGGGCCTTCAGCACATCGCAAAGGTCACCCGGGGCGGGGACGTCCTCGACGCGGCCGATCATGTACCAGCTGCGCTTGAAGATCGCCTCCAGCTCTTTCTGGTAGATCGCGGGATCGTGGTAGATGTCGGTCGACACGGGTCCCGTGCCCAGTTCCGGATATTTCTTTGTCAGGCCGATTGGCGGGACCGCGATCCTCGGGATCGATTCCTCAGGCGATATGCTCTTACGCAGCAAGGTGCCACTGTCGTCCACGATGACTCCTCCCCGGGGCTGTTCGAGCCCGCCGTCATCGAGCCTGTCACATGGTGACAAAACTATCAACGACCGTCTTATCGGTGATAAAGTTGTCGCTATGGACCCGAGGCTCTTACCGGCGCCCCGCGCGCCGCGCCGGGCACCGAAATTGCCCGTCGAGGAGCGGCGGGCGCAGCTGCTGCGATGTGCGCTCAGGGCCTTTTCACGGGAGGGCATCGGTTCGGCGGGCCATGCCGACATCGCTGCCGAGGCGCACGTTTCGGTACCGACGGTGTTCGACTACTTTCCCACTCGCGCTGCGTTGATCGAGGCGGTGGTCGACGAGGTCGAGCGGTTCTTCTCGGCTCGGTCCCTCGGCGCGATTGCTCCGTTTCGAACGGTCCGGGAACAACTCGCGGCCGTGCTGCGCGACTTCGCCGAATCTTGCGATACCAGTCCCGAGTACGCGAGGGTATGGGTCAACTGGGGGACGAGCTTCCAGAAAAAGATCTGGCCGTATTATCAGCGGTTCATGACGGGATCGATGAAGTTTCATCGGGACCTCATCGAGGCGGGGCTCGCAAGAGGCGAGCCGTTGCAAAATGTGGATCCGGACCGATTGACCTATCTCATTATTGGAACGTCGACCACGATCGTCCAGATGAAAATGCAAAACGTCGATGCCCGCTGGATCGCGCAATATCTGCAGGCCGTCGTTGCGATGGCGGTCGACCAGAAGGCGACCTGACGATTGCATTGACCTGCGGCACTTAGAACGACGAGGATTGATACATGCATACGAGCGTTCCGCGCATCGCGCCGATTCCGCCGAGTGACTTCACCCCTGAACAGAGCAAACTCGCCCGAGTCGGAACCGGCCGGGAGAACCTCAATCTCGTACGGACCATGGTCAACCACCCCGGCGTGTACGATAAATTCATTTCGTTCGCGGAAGAGCTGGTCTTCAACTCTCACCTGCCGGTGCGCGATCGAGAAATCCTCATCCTGAAGACCCTCGCCTTGTGCGGCGGTGAATACGAGGCGCCCATTCATGACGCCGTCGCAAAAAAGCTCGGGCTGTCCGAAGCCGAAGTGGCCGCCTCTCGAGGGGACGGCGTGGGGTTGCCCGCCGGCGATCAAGCTCTCGTGCGGGCGGCGGATGAGTTGATCCACAACCACTTCGTGTCCGACGCGACCTGGGCTGCGCTGGCGGCGCGTTACTCGACCCTGCAGCTGATGGAGCTCGTCTTCATCGTGGGCAATTACGCGATGTTGGTGATGGCGACGAACAGCTTCGGTGTTCAGCCCGAGAAGAATGTCGCGGCGAGTTGGAAGCCTTACTGACCCACGGCGCCGGGTCCGGCGGCGCTGGGTTCGGTCTCAGTAAAGATCGAATACTTCCAGCGCGGTTCCTCCGAGAATCATTCGGGCCTCATCCGGCGTCGTGATTTCCAGCACCTGCCGAATCACATCCCAGCTGAAGCCGTAGCTGCTTTCCTGGTGCGGAAAGTCGGCGCTCCACATCGCCCGGTCGACGCCGATGGTTTTCAACATCGACAGCCCGGCGGGGTCATGGATGAAGCTCGCATAGCAATTGTTCGCCCAGTATTCGCGGGGATGACGTTTGATCTTCGGCTCCAGGAAAGGCATGAAGCACTCGTAGAGCATGGAAGCGGTTTGCAGTGCGCCCGGCACCCAGTTCAATTCCGCTTCGACGAACACGACTTTGAGACTCGGATGGCGATCGAAGATGCCGCCGAAGATCAATTCGCCGAGCGTCTTGCGGAACGGTCCCAGGCTGATCATCACCGAGGTGCCGAAGCCGCCGGGGCCGTCCTTGAAGAACTCGCCGATGTGGAAACAGACGGGAAGCCCGGCCTCTTCGATCGCTTCCCACAGCGGCGCCATCTCCGGTGCGCAATAGCTGAGCTCGACGCCATCGACACCCTTCGGGTGAATCGGCAGCAGGAAGGTTTTAAGCCCCAGCGCTTTCAACTCTGTGACGGATTCTCGAATCTTCGACATGTCCCAGTAATTGATGAAGCCGCAACCATAGAAACGTCCGGGCGCCCGATGCTGCATATCGGCCAGATGCCGGTTGTAGATCCGAAAGACCCACTCGCGTACCTCGAGGTCGGGAAACGCCAGAAAGAGACTGATGCCGTTGCCGAAGACGATCTCTTTGGAAACGCCCTCGGTGTCGAGATAGCGCACTCGCTCCTCGATGTCGGTCGCGCCTGGCACGCCTTCGAACGCCGTGAACGACTTGCGCACGGCATCCGGCAGGAAACCTTTGCCCTCGACGTACCATTCGATGAAGAAGTCCGCTGTCCCTTCGCCCTTGATGACGGGCCGAGGCGCCTTGTGCTTCAGGTGCGGCGGAAATGCGTCGTAGAAAATGTCTTCGTAGGCAGACCAGTGACTATCCACCGATACGATGACGGTGTTCGACGGCAGCTTGAGATCCGGCTGCTTCTGAGGCCGCCGATCGCGCGGCAGTGATATGCCGTCGATGAGCCTGTCGAACGATCTTGCTATCTCGCTGTCAATCGCCATTCTTTAGATTCCTCGATCATTCGTGTGCGGTTCCTGGCGTCTCACCGATCGCCAACTGCGCCGCCGCCATCGCGCTCCCATAGGAGGCATGCAGTCCGAGCGGCAGGAGCCGGGCGACCTGTTCGCGCAACTTCTGAACCAGCACCGAGCGTGTATGCCGAAGCATGATGGCGTCATGGCGGGCGAGGTCGGCGGCGAGAGCCTGGGCGCGCGTCTCGAGTTTCGCCCGCGGCATCACCTCCGCCACGATTCCCAGCCGCTTCGCCTCGTCGGCGTGGATTTTCTCGCCCGTCAGCAGGAAGTAGCGCCCGCGGTTCACGCCCAAGAGCTCCGGCCAAATGATGTGCACACCATCGCCCGGTGTGATGCCGTTCGGAAAATGAGCGGTGTCTGCGAAATACGCGTCATCGGCGCAAATGACGATGTCACACAGCACCGCGAGCTCGGCATGTATGGCCGCCGGCCCGTTCACCACGCCGATCATCGGCACTTCCACGTCGAGATGGTTTTGAATCAGGCGATGGCCCACGGCCATGTGGTGAGAGCAGAAATCCTTGAAAGTGGGCTTGAACATCGCCGCCATGTCCGCAACGGCCTCGAACTCGTCCAGGAACACATCGCCCGTGCCGGTGATGATGACGACCTTGTTCTCGCGATCTCGCGAGATCTGCAGGAGGCAGTCGGCGACCTCCTCATGCTGCGGGAAGCCCCACACGAACTTCCCGCCACGACAATGAAACCGGACGGTCAGGACGCCGCTCGGATCCCGCGACAGCACGATGTACTGATAGCGGTGCCGGTAGTCAGACAGCGAAGTCATTATGTTGATACGGCGGTTTCAATTTTCGCCGCAGGTTGCACGGCGGCTTGGATCATAAGTCCGGCCCGCCTGCGTTCCAAGTAGCAGCGCTCGCTGCCGTTCGAGGTGAGCGAGATCGCCTTGCCATAGCAAACGATCGACTCCTCCTTGCGCCCGGCGCGACGCAACAAGTCGGCGCGCGCCGCGTGCAGCAGGTAATAGTTCTCCAGCGTCCCGGAGGCGTCGATCCGATCGATCCATGCGAGACCATCCTCCAGCGAGGAGGCCATCGCGAGAGCGACTGCGGCGTTCAGCTCGACCACCGGTGTCGCACAACGGCGCAGCAAGGCGCCGTACAGCGCAGAGATCTGCATCCAATCGGTCGCCTCCGCGGCAGGCGCTTGCGCGTGGAGCGCGGCGATCGCGCCCTGAATCTGATAGGGCCCGGGACGGCGCACGAGAAGCGCTTGATCGAGCAGGCCGGTGGCCTCGGCGATGAGCGCTCGGTCCCATCGCGTGCGTTCCTGATTTTCCAGCGGTACCAACACGCCGTCGACATCCGTTCGGGTCATGCGGCGCGACTCGTGAAAGAGCATGATCGCGAGGACGCCCAGGGCTTCGGGTTCCGTCGGCATGAGCTCGACCAGCATGCGCGCCAACCGGATCGCCTCGACACATAAATCCGGACGCTGCAGCGCAGTGCCGTCAGCCGCAGCATAGCCCTCGTTGAAAATGAAGTAGATCACCGCGAGCACGGCCGCGAGCCGCTCGGCGAGCGCGCTGCGCGGCGGCACCTCGTACGGAATCAGGGCCTGGGCGATCTTGCGCTTGGCGCGCACGATTCTTTGCGCGGTGGTTGATTCCGGTTCCACGAATGCGCGTGCGATCTGCGCGGTGGTGAGTCCACCCAGCGTCCGCAAGGCGAGTGCCACTTGCGCTGCCGGGGCCAAAGCGGGGTGACAGCAGGTGAAAATAAGCGCCAGCCGATCGTCGGATTCGCCATGGCCGTCCGCCGCTGCTTCCTCCGGGGCCGGCAACGCCGCAATCAAAGAGTCGAAGTTTCCGGAGCGGCGATCGTGCCTGAGCCGATCGAGACCGGAATGCAGGGCGACGGTGGCGATCCACGCAGAGGGATTGTCGGGCATTCCGGACGCCGGCCAGTTCGTCAGAGCTTTCGCGTAGGCATCCTGCAGCGCCTCCTCGGCTCTGTCGAAGCCGCCAAGCCGGCGAATCAGCTGCGCAAGCAGCCGTCCGCCGTCTTGGCGATGCAGAGAGTCAAGGGCACGAGCCAGCACTCGGCACTCAAACGCGTAGCAAAGCTTGATTGGCCGTCTGTGCGCGAACCTCGATCGACCCATGCGCAGCCGATGGAACCTTTGCGGCCCAGCGAATTGCCTCATCGAGGTTCGGTACTTCGATCAAATAATATCCCCCGAGTTGCTCCTTGGTCTCTGCAAACGGGCCGTCGGTGGTCAGAGCCTTGCCGTTGCGTACCCGCACCGTGGTGGCGGTGCTTACCGACGCGAGCTCGGAACCCGCGCGCAGCACGCCCGCGGCGGCGAGCTCCTTCGAGTAGCTGACATATTGTTGCATGAGCTTCTGCAGGTCGCTCTCGGACTTTTGGGCCAAGAATCGCTCATCATCGTAAACCAGTAACATGTATTGCATCGAGAGTCTCCTGAGGTTGTGAGTCAAGACGCCCCTATGACGATCGAGTCGCCCAAAATCGACATTCCGCGCAGCAGCCGGACGCGGATCAAGCCCCGGGTGGTGGGTGGGCCGCCGCCCTGATGGATTCGAGGGTTTGCGCCATAGTCAGGTTCTCGAGATAGTGTCACTATTCCATCCGGCGTGGGTGTAGGGGGGAGTAATGCAGACTCTGTATGCGTATTCGGGCCGCGACGTGGCCGAGCTGCGGCGCGGACTTGCGGTCATGGTGCACGATGAGTTCACGGACGGTGAGCTGGACGTCGCGCCGCGGCACGAAGTGCGATCGGTACATCGCACAGGGCTCAGCGGTCCCGTCACTTTCATGCACTCGCTCAACGGAACCGATATTTCTTTCCGGCGCTCCTGGCATCACATCCGCGCGCGCACGGCGGCGGTCCGGCTGCTCTACTTCGTTCTCCAAGGGGAAATTCAGGTAGTCAGCGCCGCGGGCTCGTACACCGTCCCGCCCGGCCGCTGCGCAGTCATCAATGCGGATGAGCCGTTTTACACTCGCTGCTCCGTACCCGAGGGCGGCAGCTTCGAGTCTGCCTTGGCCGTGGTGCCGGAGCACCTGATTCTGTCGCGCATGCCGTGGGCCAAACATTTGACCAACTGCTTCGAAGTCGATCCGGGCCATCGGCAGGTGGTGACGAGCCTGCTCGAGATTCTGTGTTTCGAGGGCGACCGATTGAGCCGGCGTACCGCCGATCCGCTGACCGAGGCATTCCTCGAGTCAGTGTCGGAGGGTGTCGGCGACAAGATCGCAGGCGCGCTGCGATCCTGCAGCTTGGTGGACCGGCGGTTCGCCGACATTCGCGAGTGCATCCAAAAATACGTCACGTGTCCCGATCTCACCAGCGAATGGGTCGCACAGTACTGCGGTATTTCGCCGCGCTACCTTTGCTACGTGCTGAAGGCGAACGACACGTGTTTCTCGGAGCTGTTGTGGAGCGAGCGCCTGCCCAAGGCGCGCGACTGGCTGGTGTGCGACGCATTCCGGCAATATCCCATCCACAAGATCGCTTGCATGGCCGGTTTCAAGAGTGCCGCGCACTTCAGCCGGATGTTCAAGTCCGCCTACGGGGTGTCGCCCAAAGACTATCGGGCGTCACCCAGGGATTATCGAATCGAGAGGCCAATGGTCGCGTGACGCGCACTGTCTGCAGGCAGTGCGATTGGCTTGATCCACGACCAGGAAACGCGACCCCTGGTCTCAAATCGAGGATGAGCGAGTATGGCGAAGAAATACAAGATGGTCGTATTCACCAATGCGGTCGAGGGCAAGGACAAAGAGTTCAACGACTGGTACCAGAACACCCATCTGGCGCAAATCGTGAGCATCAAATCGTTCGTGCAAGCACAGCGCTTTCGTTTCCATACCAGCATCGTTCCGGGTAGTCCCGATTCTTCCCGATACATGGCGATTTACGACATCGAGACCGACGACATCAATGCGGCGCTCGGGGCGATGAACGATCTTGCCGCGAGCGGGCGCATGCCGCTGCCGGAGTCGATGGGCCAGCCCATCATCGGCGCGGTGTATGAGGAATTCGGCGAGGCCGTGAAAGCCCGCTAAGCACCGCTGATCGGCTGCGGACTCGAGCGGTCCTCGGCCGCCGCGCTCAGGCCGCGCGCGGCTGAGACTGCGCCGATTCGAACGCCTGCAGGAGCGCCGGCAGTTCTTCTTCGTAGGCCTTCGACGCTGCGTCCTTGACCGGCCCGTATCCGGCGATTCGTCCGGCGGCGGCGGCCAGCTCGATAGCCGCCGGCAGGTTGGCAGGGTTGATTTCATCCGTGATTCGCTCGATGAGTGCTCGATAGTCGCCGATGAGCCGCCGCTCCATGCGCCGCTCCGCGGTATAGCCGAACGGATCGAAGGCGGTGCCGCGCAGTCCTTTGAGGGCCGCGAGAAGTTTGAACAGCGACAGTGTGCCGGCCCCGAAGCGGCGCTTTTTCGGCCGGCCGCCGGCATCGCGCCCGGGCAGGAGCGGCGGCGCCAAATGGAAGGTCAGCTCGAAGTCTCCCGCGAACTGCCCGCGCAGACGCTGCATGAATTTCGGATCGGTGTACAAGCGGGCGACTTCGTACTCGTCTTTGTAGGCCATGAGGCGGCCGAGGGTGAGAGCGACCTGGCGCACGTAGGCGTCGGCCTTTACATGGCGCGCCTCCAGGCGCCGGCGCACACCCAGCACGAACTGGCGGTACGTCTCTGCGTAGCGGGCATCCTGGTAGACCGTGAGCAGGCGCGTGCGGCTCTCGAGGACATCCTCGATGCTTGCAAGGGACACCACGTCCGGCTTGTCTCCCAGCGCGCGCGTGAGCGTCTCCAGTGAATGAGCGGCCAGGCGGCCGACCGCGAGAGCGCGCAGGTTCGAGTCGACGGCGGTGGCATTCAAACGGATGGCCTGCTCGATCGAGGCGAGCGACACGGGCAACAAGCCTCGTTGCACGGCATAGCCCAGCATCAGGACGTTGGTTGCGATGCTGTCGCCCGTCAGTTCGACGGCAAGCTTGCTCGCCGGCAGAGCAAACAGCGGTCCGCCCTCGAGGGCAGCGGCGATGGCTGCGCGCATCGGCTCATCGCCGAGATCCATATCATTGCGGGACTGGAACTCGCCGGTCGGCGAGACGTCGGTGTTGAGGATCGCCGTACTGCGTCCCGGACGCACCGTTTTCAGCACCGCCGGTCCGGACCCCACGATCATGTCGCAGGCGATGAGCAGGTCGGCCATCCCCTCGCTGAGACGCGAGGTGTAGATGGTCTTCGGATCGGCGCCGATGCGGATGTGGCTGGTCACCGAGCCGCCTTTCTGCGCCATGCCGGTCATATCGAGGATGGTGCAGCCCTTGCCGTCCAGATGCGCCGCCATGCCGATCAGAGCGCCGATGGTGAGCACGCCGGTACCGCCGATCCCACCGACGAGAATGTTGTATCCCTTTTCGTCCAACGGAACCATTCGCGGCTCCGGGAGAGCCGCGATCATCCGCTCTAGGTCCCCAGAATCGGCGGCTGCCCGCACAGGCATCGTTGCGCCGGTGACCGTGACGAAGGAGGGACAGAATCCGTTTGCGCAGCTGTAATCCTTGTTGCAGGTCGATTGATCGATCTTGCGTTTCCTGCCGAACTCGGTTTCCAGCGGCTGGACGCTGATGCAGTTCGACTGCACCGAGCAGTCGCCGCAGCCTTCGCAGACCTCGGGGTTGATGAACACACGACGCTGCGGATCGTCCATGAGCCCGCGCTTGCGACGACGGCGTTTCTCGGCGGCGCAGGTCTGCTCATAGACGATGGCCGATACCCCCGGCACCTCGCGCAACTCGCGCTGAATGCGCTCGAGCTCATCGCGATGATGCACGCTGACGGTTGGGGGCAACTGCGCGGTGGTGAATTGCTCGGGGTGGTCGGACACGAGACGGACTGGCTTGACGCCCTCGGAGAGCAGCTGGTGGACCATGTCCACCGGTGTCATCTGCAATTCCACCGGCTGCCCGCCGGTCATCGCGACGGCATCGTTATAGAGCAGCTTGTAGGTGATGTTGGCCTTGGCCGCGACGGCGGCTCGAATGGCGAGAATGCCCGAGTGCGAGTAAGTGCCGTCGCCCATGTTCGCAAAGACATGCGGCGTGTCGACCAGCGGTCCGACCGATGTCCAGTTCGAGCCCTCGTGACCCATGGGCATGAACTGCAGCGTGTTGCGGTCCATGACCACCGCGACCAACCCGTGGCAGCCGATGCCGCCGAGCGCGAGCGAGCCATCGGGAATATTGGTGCTCGTATTGTGGGGACAGCCGGAACAAAAATATGCCGGGCGAATGCGCGCGGCGCCGAGGGTCGCCGCGCGGGTCTCGAGCTCGCGAAACGCGGCGCCGGCGCGATCGAGATCCGCATCCGCGATCCCGACCTGCCCGCAGAGCACCAGGATGGCGCGGCGCACCTGCGCGACCGACAGCTCGCCGCTCGACGGAAGGAGCGGTGCTCCCTTCAGATCCCGTTTTCCCGCGAGCGCCGGCCGCCGATCCGAGCCCAGTCCATAGAGATGCCGGGCGGCTTGATCTTCCATCACCGGCCGCTTCTCCTCGACCACGAGCAACGCAGCGCTGCCGGCGGCGAACTCCACCAACCGGTGCTTGTCCATGGGCCAGATGAGGCCGGGTTTGTACAGTCGGATGCCGAGGCGGCGGCAGGCCGCCTCGTCGAGACCGAGATCCGAGAGAGCCTGCCGCGTGTCGAGATAGGCCTTGCCCGCACTCACGATGGACAAGCTGCGCCGCTCGCCGTCGATCACCGTTCGATCGATCCCGTTGGCGCGGGCGAACGCTGTCGCTGCGGGTAGGCGCCAGTTGACCAGGCGATCCTCTTCGACCAGCGGGGGCTGGTTCTGCCGCAAATTCAGGCCGCCGGGCGGCAACTCGACATCGGTCGGGGTCGTGTACGCGAAGTGGAGGTCGGGAAGCTCGACCGCCGCCGTGAGATCGAGCGTGTCGGTGATGCACTTGAGCGCCACGTAGCACCCGCTGTAGCGCGACATGGCCCAGCCGAACAGTCCGAATTCCAGGATCTCGCCGATGGTCGCCGGATACAGGACGGGCAGAAATGCCGCGATCAATGTCTGTTCGGACTGATGCGCGCTGTCGGAGGATTTGCCGCCGTGATCATCGCCGGCGACCGCGAGAAAGCCGCCTTTGGCCGCGGCGCCTTCAAAATTGCCCAGCTTGAGCGACTCGCACGCGCGATCCACCCCGATCCCTTTGCCGTACCAGAGTCCGAAGACGCCGTCCAAGCCGGACTTGCCGAACCAGTCCAGCTCCTGGGTGCCGCGAATGGCGCTGACCGCGAGCTCTTCGTTGAGACCCGGAACGAAGCGGATGGCGTGTGCATCGAGCAGCTTTTGCGCGGCCCACAACGAGGAGTCGTAGACACCGAGCGGCGAGCCGCGGTAGCCGGAGATGTAGCCGCCCGTCTTCAGCCCGGCCGCCTGGTCGCGTCGCGCCTGGTCGAGCGGCAGCCGGGTGAGTGCCTGGTTCGAGGACAGGAACACACGACCCGCCAGCTGGCGGTATTTGTCGTCGAGGGTGGTTGCGGACTTAGGCGATCCTATGTGGAGATCTCCGGCAGCTTGTCCAGCCGGAAGTCGCAGTGATCCGCCGTTTGCTGGATCTCGATCACATTGCCCTCGGGGTCGCGCCCATACACGGATTTCACGTGGCCGGCGTCCATCGGATGAGGCGCGCCGAAAGTCATCCCCAGAGTTTTCAAGCGATCGTACTCCTGCTCGATGTCCGTGACGTCGACACAGAAATGGGTATAGCCCTTGTCGAAGGGCCGCAGCGGCCGCGTCGAAACCGGTTGGGGTGCACTGAACTCGAAGAGCTCCATGTAGCAGCTGCCGGCGCGCAGCATGGCTCCCCGCGCGGCCGATCCGGGCACGTCCAGGAGCTGATCCAGCCACGGTGTGTCGCGCCAGCTGAATTCCTCGCCGACCACCTCGAACCCGAACGCGTCCTTATAGAACTTAATCATCCGGTCCAAGTTGCGCACGTGCACGGCAACGTGATGTATGCCTCTAATCATGAGTTCCTACTGTAAATGGGGTGGCCTCTGTAGGATCATGAGGCCGCCGGTAAGTGCGAGGCAAGGTTCATAAGCCGTGCTAAGCGCCTGATTTCAGGGGGTTCTGAGCGGGTCCAAAGCTGTGTGCGCCTAGGGACAAGGCGGTGTGCAACCCAGGTCATTCCCGAGCATACCCGTCCCCTGGGATCGATCGTAACGTATGCGAGGGCGGGCATGTGCATTCCGCCGAGGGTGGCTGGCTATGAGTAAAACCATGATCGTCGGGGCACGTATTTGGGACGCCGGGGGCGGCGCTCCGTTCGATGGCGATGTGCTCGTCGAAGGCAACCGGGTGCGTGCCGTGTCCCGGGTGTCGGGTCAGTTGTCGCAGGCGGGCTGTCAGGTGATCGATGCCGCGGGGATGTTCCTCATGCCAGGCATGGTGGAAGGCCACGGACATCTGTCGTTCGAATCGGTCACCTCGACCGAGGATCTGATCACGCCGCCGCCGGAGGAACACACGCTGCTCACGGCGCGCGTGGCGAAGATCCTGCTCGACCAGGGGTTCACGAGCGTCCATGGCGCCGCCGAGGCGAAGCTGCGGCTGGGGGTCGCCGTGCGCAATGAGGTCGACGCCGGACGGCTCCCCGGTCCTCGCATCCGCGCGGGATCTCTCGAGATCACGGTCACCGGTGGCTTGGGCGATGAGAGCAAACTGCACAACCCGCGGAAGGCCCCGTCAATAGTCGTCGACGGTCCCGAGGAGATGCGCAAAGCAGTGCGCCTCTGCTGTCGCGAGGGATGCGACAACATCAAGCTGGATGTGTCGGGCGACCCGTTCTATCCGGCCATCCCGTCGCACGCCACGCCCATGGCATTCGAGGAAATCCGCATGGCCGTGGAGACGGCCCACAATCTGGGACGCCTGGTGAATGCGCATGCGCGCTCGATCGGCTCGATCCAGAGCTGCGTTCGCGCCGGTGTCGATGTCCTGTACCACTGTGAATACTCCGACGAGAAAACGCTCGACATGCTCGAGGAGGCGAAGGACCGCATTTTCGTGGCGCCGACCATCAGCTTGTTCCACACCATGCTGCACGAGGCTGCGCCCTGGGTTACGCCCGAGATCGCGCGGGCCATGGGGATCGACAAGCTCATCGACGAATCGCGCAAGACGCACACCGAACTGCGCAAGCGCGGCATCCGCCATGTCATCGGCGGCGATTACGGCTTCGCTTGGAGCAAGAACGGCACCAATGCACGCGATGTGGGTTTTTTCGTCGAGTACTATGGGTACTCACCCGCGGAAGCCCTGCGTTGCGCGACGCGCAATGGCGGCGCGCTCATGACGATGACGAGCGGGGACAAGCTCGGCGAGGTGCGCGAAGGGTACCTGGCGGATCTGCTCCTCGTGGACGGCGATCCGCTCGCGGATGTGTCCATTCTTACCAAGGCGGAGCGCCTCGCTCTGATCATGAAAGACGGGCAGATCCACAAGCATGCGAGCGGCCACGCGCAACGTCGCGCGGCGGCCTGAGCGACTCAATTGAATTTTTTCGGAGAACACCATGGCAGTTGAAGCGAAGGAACTGAAGGGCAATCAGAAGGGCACCCAGAAGGGTGCCGCGAAAGGCGAGGCCCGCTGTCCGGGCGCTCCGACCACACAGGAGATCATTGCCGCCGACAAAGTGACCGCGCCCAAATGGGTGCGCTCGGAGTCCTACAAGTTCCTGGGCGACGAGGAGATCTCCACCGATCGCTACATCGAGCCGTCCTTCGCCAAGGAAGAGCTCGACAAGCTCTGGACGCGCACCTGGCAATTTGCCTGCCGCGAAGAGAACATTCCCCAGATCGGCGACTATCAGGTGTACGACCTCGGACCCTACTCGTTCATCATCACCCGGGTCGGCCCGAAAGACATTCGTGCGTACTACAACGCCTGCCTGCATCGGGGCACGAAGCTCCGCGCCTCCGGCAGCGAGGGCTGTGCGAGCGAGTTCCAGTGCAGCTTTCACGGCTGGAGCTGGAACATCGACGGCACCAACAAGAATGTCGTCTGCGATTGGGACTTTCCACACGTCGACCGCAAGAAGTTCTCGCTCCCCGAGGCGAAGGTGGAAGTGCTGGGCGGCTTCGTGTTCATCAACATGGATCCGGCCGCACCCCCGTTGGCTGAGTACCTCGGGCCGCAGTTCAAGGCGCATTTCGATGCCTGGAAACTCGAGGATCGATATGTCTATTTGCACGTCTCCAAGAGATTGCCGTGCAATTGGAAGCTGGCGATCGAGGCATTCCTGGAGGCCTATCACGTCATCCGGACACACCCGCAAGTCGCGGTGTCGAACGCCGACGCCAATTCGCAGTACGATGTGTACGGCGAGCATGTCAACCGCTTCATCTCGACGTTGGGCGTGTTGAGCCCGCATCTGTACGGCAAGCACACGGAGCAGGACATTCTCGATCAATTTACCTTGGGCGACAGCGGCGCACTCGGCGGCTCATCGAAGCCCACCGTGAGCGAGGGCGGCTCGGCGCGTCAGGTCATGGCGGAGATGTTCCGCGGCATGTTCGAGAAAGCGACCAATACCGATTTGAGCGCGGTCTCGGATTCCGAGCTCCTCGATTGCTTCTCCTATACCATTTTCCCGAATTTCTTCGTCTTCCCGGGCATCTCCCTGCCGATGATCTACCGCTTCCGTCCGGATCCGCGCGATCACCGCAAGTGTCTGTACGAGGTCTTGTTCATGCGGCCCGTGCCGCTCGATGGCAAGCGGCCGGAGCCGGTCGAGCCCATCCATTTGCGCGACGATCAATCGTTCAAAGAAGCCGCCGGCATGGATGCGGGTTTCGGCGCCATTCTCGATCAGGATACGGACAACTTGTTCTTGCAGCAGGAAGGGCTCGAGGCCAGCGCGAAGCACGGCCTGACGCTCGGCAACTATCAGGAAGTGCGCGTCCGCCATTTCGAGAAGGCCGTCGAGAAATACCTGGCCATGGACGCGAAGAGGCCGGACATCGAGCGACTACCGTCGCGTTGAGCGCAGCGCGTTGACAGTAGAGGCCGTGGGGAGCGCGTTCGCTCGCGTGTTGAATGTCGCGGAGCTGCCGCCGGGGACCAAGAAGGCGGTCGACGTCAACGGCGTCGCCGTCCTGGTCTGTAATAGCAACGACCGGCTGTACGCGGTGTCCAACATTTGTTCGCATGCACACGAGAAGCTCGAATGCGGACGCATGTCGAGGGGCTGGATCGGCTGTCCGGTTCATGGGGCGCGATTCGATCTGGCGACCGGGCGCGCGATGAATCCCCCGGCAAAAGACCCCATCGCGACCTATCCGGTTCGCGTCGTCGAGGATTGGATCGAGGTCGCGGCCGGCTAGCGCGTCAGCGCTTCGTAGCTCAAGAACTTCGTGGTCGACCATCCGCCATCGAGCGAGAGCGTCTGCCCGTTGATGAAGCTGCCTTCTTCCGAGGCGAGAAAGTACACCGCGTTGGCCACGTCCGCGATCGTGCCCTCGCGGTCGCTCGGGGTCATCTCCTGGTTGAGCCTGCGAAACCCGGGAGCGTCCCAGTAATCCTTGGTCATATCGGTCTTGATGACCCCGGGGGCAACGACATTCGAGCGGATACCCTTCGCACCGTACTGCACGGCAAGCGCTTGAGTCAGGCCGATGAGGCCGGCCTTGGCCGCGCAATAGACGCCCCCATCCAATCCTCCGAGGATTCCGAAGACCGAGCCGACGTTGATAATGGACGCAGGCGCACGCATCACTTTGAGTGCGGCGCGGGAAAAGCGGAATGGGGCTTTGAGACTGGTCTCGATCACTTCGTTGAGCGTTGCGTCGTCCGTCTCGTGGACCGGCGCCCATTTGCCGGTACCCGCGTTATTCACCAAGCAATCCAGACGGCCGAAGGATTTCATCGCGAGCTCGACGGCTCGCTCGGGGGCATCCGGGGATGTGACGTCGGCAGCGAGCGTCACGATCGCGGTGATCGGCGACAGCTCCTTTGCGAGGCTCTCCAGGCGCTCTTTCCGCCGCGCGACCGCGACGACTCGATAGCCGCCGGCCGCAAATCGGCGGGCGATCCCGTCGCCCAATCCCGAGCTGGCGCCGGTGACCAGCAAGACCGGTTTTTCATTGGAAGAGGGTGTTTTGCTCATAATGCAGTTACCAATAATATCCAGTGCCAACGTGCTATAACGCCGAAGTATACCCAGGCCGACGGCCGGCCGGGCGGCTGGCGGCGGGGCGCGGGATTGCGCACCGAGATGATTGCAGTCTCAGGCAACTCGTGACGCGCTTGTAGGCTAGCGGAAGGCTGCCGTAGGCACTCACGGCGTAGACGCCGTCCCGGGATTGGATGAACATCTATCCCTATTAGGATGGGCGGAGTCACATAATGAAAACGCAGGCTTACGATGTCGTCGTAGTGGGATCGGGGGCGGCCGGAGCAACGGCGGCGCTGCGCGCGCGCGAACTGGGTCTCTCGGTGCTCATCATCGAGAAGGCGCACAAGTATGGCGGCACCTCCGCAACGTCCGGGGGGGTCCTCTGGATCCCGAATCACGGCCTCACGAAAGCCGGCGACAGCCGCGAGCAGGCGCTCGAGTACCTGAATCATCTGGTCTCCGGCAACATCCAGCGCGATCGCTTGGAAGCGTTCGTCGATCAGGGACCCGAGATGGTGCGCTTCCTGCAGTCCCACGGCATCGCCGTGATGGCGGCCACCTGGCCGGATTACTTCCCGGACACGCCGGGCGCGCGGGCGGACCGCTCCATCATCTGCCCGACCTTCGACGGCACGGAGCTCGGCGATAAATTTACCTTGATGCGCGAGCAATATACGCGCTTCAAGCTGCTCAACCGCTATGCCATGGATCTTTCGGAGTTCTTCGCGCTGTCGGCGCGCGCCGAGGGCTGGCGGCGCGTGCTCTTGAAGATTTTGTGGCGCTATTGGACGGACTTCGGCACACGCCGCATCAGCCGGCGCGATCGGCGGTTCACCTCCGGTGCGGCCCTCATGGGTCAGATCTACAAACGGATTTTCGAGCGCGGTATCGAAGTGCGGTTGGAGACAAAGCTCTGCGAGTTGCTGCTCGCCGACGGCAAGGTGAACGGGGTGCGCGTCACGAGCTACGGCCGGTCCTATGACATCGCGGCGCGGCAGGGCGTTGTGCTCTGCGCCGGCGGATTCGAATGGAATCAGGAGCTGCGCGATCGATTCTTTCCGGTGCCGGGCCTCACTCGCCATAGCAGCTCGCCCGAGGATGCAAACCGCGGCGAAGCGCTGCTGGCGGGCATGAAGATCGGAGCCGCCACCGAGCACACCGAGGCCGGCTGGTGGATTCCGACCATGCACATGCCCATGCCGACCACGTCGAACTTCGAGGAAATCCATCAAGCGGCGTTCGATGTGGGGCGTCCGCACAGCGTGTGCGTCAACCGTCAAGGCGTGCGATTCGTGGATGAGGCCTGCGGTTACGACGATTTCGGCAAAGCGATGGTGGTCGATCAGCAAAAGACCGGCAGCAACTGTCCTTGCTGGTTGGTCTTCGATGCGCACTTTCGCGCCAAGTTCACGGCAGGCGGCTTCATGCCGACGGCGGTGATGCCGGATCGCAAAATTCCCATCGATTTCTGGGATCACTACATCTTCAAGGCGGCCACCCTCGAGGAGCTTGCAGCCAAGATTGAAGTTCCCGTGGATGCGCTCAGGGCGACAGTGCAGAAAATGAACGAGTACGCACGCGCCGGCAAGGATCCGGAGTTCGGCCGGGGCGGCAACGACTACGATCGATTCTTCGGCGATCCCACGTCCAAGCCCAATCCCTCACTCGGCACCATCGAGACTGCGCCGTTCTACGCGGTGCCGATGCACCTGGGGGACTTGGGAACCAAAGGCGGTCTCAAGGCCGATTCGCGCGCACGCGTATTGGACGGCGGCGGACGGCCGATTCCCAACCTGTACGCCGCAGGCAACGCCTCCGGCAGCCCGTTCGGCAACTGCTACCCGGGAGCCGGTGGCACCATCGGGCCGGCCATGACATTTGGCTTCGTGGCCGCCAACGATATCGCTGCGCGTGCCAAGCAAGTGCAACCGCAGGATCGCGACGTTGCGGTCGCGGTGGCGGTCTGAGTAGCGCGGGCATAGGAGAGTCGACATGTCGTTCGAGTTGAACAAGACACTGGCCGCGAAGCGCCCGCCGCTGAACACCTCGGCCAAGATCGACCCGGTGACCGCCGGCATCATCCGCGGTGCGTTCGAGACCGTATGCTTCGAAGCCGCGACTCATCTGGGCCGGGCCGCGTCGTCGCCCATCATCAACCAATCCAACGAGCGTAACGGCAGCGTGCTCGATGCGCACGGGCGTCTTGCCGCCGTCTCCATCGGCACACCCCACCTCGTGTTCATTTCGCAGCTGACAGCGCGCTATGGGTTGGAGCACTACGAGGACTATGAATGGGGCCCGGGCGATGTCTTCCTCGGAAACGATCCGGATTATGGCGGCGGGCATTTGCCCGATTACAACGTGTACGCCCCGGTATTCGACGACAAAGGCGAGCTCATCTTGATTCAGGCGCTGCAGGCGCACCAGGGCGACACGGGCGGCAAAGATCCGGGCGGCTTCACGCTGGAGGCCACGGATATTTTCACCGAAGGGCTGGCCATCCCGTGCCTGAAGCTCCTGCATCGCGGTGAGAAGCGACGCGACGTCATCAAGCTCATCGAGCGCAACAATCGCTTCGCGAGCTTTGCGGGTGATCTCGCGGCCATGATTGGAGCCGTGCAGCATTGCGTCAAGCTGCTCGAGGCGGTGATTGCCAAGTGGGGGTCTGAGGTCGTCAAGGCTGCCGTCAACTACAACATCGATCACACCGAAAAGCTCTTTCGAGAAGAGATCGGCCGTTGGCCGGATGGCAAATACGAAGCGGACGTCTTCATCGATCACGACACGCTGGGGACCAAGGATGTGCAGGTGCATGTGGCCTGCGTCGTGCGCGGCGACCAGCTCACGGTCGATTTGACGGGCACTGACGCTCGCCCGGAGTTGGTCGGCGTGTGGAATACGTTTGCCAACAGCCGCGGCTACGTGATGACGCAGATCGCCTCGGCGATCGATCCCGGTATCGTGAAGAACGAGGGGCTGTTCAACGCGGTCGAGATCGTCATCCCCGAGAACACCATCGCTCACCCGCCGCCCAACAAGCCGGCGGCGCTCGGGTCATTTCATCCGGCCTGCGAGATCACCGAAGCCGTATGCATTGCTTTGTCGCAGATCGCGCCCGAGCGTTCGGCGCCGCAGGTCTACAAAATCGGCATGCCTAATGCGGTGATCGGCTTCAAGAACGGACAGATGTGGATGGACCAGGGTGTCGATACACGCACCATGGATGTATCCGCCGTGCAAGGCATCGACGGCTGGGGCTCGTGTCCGGTGGCGCTCGGTAATTTGCTGCTGTCGGAAGCCGAAGATGGGGAGAGCCGTTTTCCCGTCATCAATATCAGCCGCGAAATGACCATCGACTCCGAAGGGGCGGGGCGCTGGCGGGGCCAGCCCGGCAGCCTCAATGTGAAGCAGGTGCTGGAGCCAACCATGGCCATGGCCTGGATGGTGTCGGCCGCGCATCCGCTGCGGGGCATGTGCGGCGGCGACGACGCCAGTTCCTATACCAATCATTTCGAAGTGGGGACGCCCAATGAGTTCGAGGTCTCGCTGACTGCGCGTGCCCAGCTTCCAGCCGGGGCCGTGATCGCTTATCAGCATGGCGGGGGGGCGGGATTCGAATCTCCGTTGCTGCGCGATCCGGAAAAGGTGAAGGAGGATGTGCTCGACGAAATCGTGAGCATCCCGCGCGCGCGCGACAAATACGGCGTCGTGTTGACCGGCTCGTTGGAGGAGTACGACATCCAGGTCGATCTGGCCGCGACGCGCGATCTCAGGAAGAAGATGACGGAAGAAAGCGGGCGGGTGAATGGGTTATCGAATCGGCATTGATATCGGCGGCACGTTCACCGACTTTGCAGTCCTCACAGGCTCGGAGCTCATTCTCCACAAAAACCTGAGCACACCGGCGGATCGGTCCATCGGCGTCATGACGGGCCTCGCGATCGTCGCCGAGCGCCAGGGCTTGCCGCTGAACGACTTCCTCGGACAGTGCGACGCCATCGTGCACGCCACGACCATCGCCGACAACACGTTGATCGAGATGAACGGCGCGCTCACGGGATTGATCACCACCGAGGGCTTCCGCGACGAAATGGAGTATCGGCGCGGCTTCAAAGAAAGCATCTGGGACGTAAGGCTCGAGCCGCCCCCGCAGATCACACCGCGCCGTCGGCGGCTGACCGTGCCGGAGCGTATTCTGTTCGACGGCAGCGTCCACAAGCCTCTCGACGAGAATGCCGTGCGCGAATGTTGCCGCAGATTGAAAAAGCAGAAGGTGGAATCGGTCGCGATCTCCTATTTGTTCTCCTTCGTCAATCCCAGCCACGAAAAGCGCACCGCCGAGATCGTCGCCGAAGAGATGCCGGGCGTGCACATCTCTTGCTCGCATCAAGTGCTGCCGCGAGCTCCCGAATACGATCGCACCAGCACCACGGTGGTCAACGCGTATATAGCGCCTCGCGTAACTTCTTATCTCGAGACGTTGGTCTCGCGGCTCAAGGCAGCCGGATATCGAAATCAGCTCATGGTCATGCAGGCGAGCGGCGGGGTGATGACCAAGGAGTACATCGAAGGATCGCCCATCCGCGTGCTGTCCTCGGGACCGGCAGGCGGTGTGATGGGCTCGGCGCACGTGGGTCGCGACAAAGGCTATCCCGATCTGCTCTGCGTGGATATGGGCGGCACGTCATACGACGTGTCGGTCGTGCTGGCGGGCGCCGCGCCCGCCGATGCGGCCTGGAACATGCACCACCGCTATTTGATCGGCGTTCCCATGGTGAAAGTCGAGACGCTGGGCGCCGGCGGCGGCTCGATCTGTCACGTGAACAAGGGCGCTCTGGAAGTCGGACCGGCATCCGCCGGCGCGGAGCCGGGGCCGATCTGCTACGGCCGCGGCGGCGAGCGGCCGACCATCACGGATGCATTGGTGATGCTCGGCATCCTGTCCGCGGATTCCGAGTTTGCGGGCGGCAGTTTTGCGTTGCGCACGGCAGGCATCGAGGAGGCATTCGGACGCATCGGCGCGCAGATGGGCTACGGTGCCGAGGAGGCGGCCTTCGACTCATGGCGTGTGGTAAATGCCAACATGACCCAGGCGGTCAGGCGAACGACGGCGGAGAAGGGGATCGATCCCACCCAGATGATCATGCTGGCATACGGGGGCAACGGACCGGTGTTCGCGGCGGTGCAGGCGCAGGAGCTGGGCATCGACCGAGTCCTGGTGCCGAAGGCGTCGCCGGCCTTCTCCGCATTGGGCGCGCTGGTGGCCAATCCCAGCATCGACGAGGAGCGTTCCTACATCGCGCCGGCGACAGCGCTCGATGTGGGGAAGCTCCGGGCGCTGTGGAGGGAGCTCGATCAGCGCGCAGAGCGGTACTTCAGCGAGGCCAATTTTTCGCGGCAGCAAGTCTTTGCCAAGTACCAGATGAAAATGCGCTATCCGGGCCAGAACTGGTCATTGACCTTCGATATCAAGACGAATCAAGGCGCCGAGGATCTGTCTTTCGTGGATGACACCCTCGGGGCGAGAGCCATCGATGCGTTCAATAAACGCCACATGGAGGAGTACGGGCACGTGCGTGAGGGTGAAGTTCCCGAGGTCGTGGGAGTGCGCCTGTCGACGTATGCGGAAACGCCGGCGCCACGGACGGCCGGGGGATTCACGGCTCCGAAAGTCGCCGCGCCGGTCGCCAAGACGCGCCGCGCCAACTTAGGCGACGGTTACCAGAAGACGAACGTGTATCGCGGTGCGGATCTAAAGCCCGGGCATCAAATTGTCGCGCCGGCCATTATCGAAGAGACCTTCACGACCATTGTCGTCTATCCCGGATGGAGCGCGCAGGTGGACGACGCGGGAGATTATCAGCTGACGAAGCTCTAAGCGCGCGGGCTGATTTTCATCAGCGCTTGCGTTGCGCGAAGCTCGCGATGCGGGCTTGCATGTCCGGCCCGGTGCCGCGGGTGCGGAACACTTCATGGGCCAATCCCGCTCTGAGCGTCATCCCCTCGGTGTCGAGCAGCAGTCGCTTGATTTCGCGCAGGCTGAACCAGGAATTTGCGAGAGCCCCGCGCACGAAACCTTCCACGTCCGCCTCGAACGTCGCGTCCGCGAAGCACGCGCTCGCGAGGCCCATTTGAGCCGCTTCCGCTCCCGTGTAGATGCGGCAGCTGAACATCATCTCCGCGGCCTTGGCGACACCCACGCGCCGCGGCAATCGTTGGCTAAGCCCCCACACAGGCGTCAGTGCCCACTTGGCATGCGTGTCCGCAAAGCGCGCATTCTCGGAGGCGAGGATGATGTCGGCGGCGAGTGCGAGCTCAAGCGCTCCGGTGTAGCAATGACCGTGAACCGCTGCGATGAGCGGTTGCGGCAAATTGGCCAAGCGCTCCACGACTTTGGCTTGGAACGTCGGCTCTCCCGCCTCTTCGGCGCTGAGTGTGCCGAGATCGTGGCCGGCCGAAAAGCTCCGGCCGTTGCCGCGCAGGAGAACGCAGCCGATGGAATCGGTCGAGGCCTCGAGATGCTCGATGTGCGCGAGCAGTTCCTCGAACACCGGAGTGCTCAAGCTGTTGAGCTTTTCGGGCATATTGAGGGTAAGCGTTGCGAGGCCGTTGCGCTCGCTATATGAAACCTTGGCGGTGTCCATTATGGTGGGGTCCTAGGGGTGGAACCGATATCATAAGCCCGATCATAAGAATGCGCGCGGCCCCCCGCGGCAGGAGAGAGCGATGAGCCAGGACAAGGTCATTACCACCGACATCGAAATCGCGCGACGCAATTGGATGGCGGAGCATCTGCGGTCTTACCTGCAATCGGGCGGGGCGGAGGGCCACATCGTTGACCTGAGCGCCATCGGTGGACACGCCTTCACGACCACACTGTTGCTGCGAACGCTCGGCCGCCGCAGCGGCGACGTGCGAATCGCTCCCCTGATCTACGGAGATATCGGCGGCGAGGTCGTGATCGTCGCATCGAAAGGAGGCGCCGACGTTCACCCCGCCTGGTATGTCAACTTGAAGAGCACACCCGAAGTAGGTTTCCAAATCGGGTGTCAGGCTTATGCGGCGAACTGGCGCGAGCCGCGGGACGCGGAGCGCGCTGCCATCTGGGCGTTCATGGAAAAAGTGTATCCGCCCTACACGGAGTATCAGCGGGCCACGCGGCGCACGATACCGCTGGTGATGCTCTCCGCTCGCAAGTCCATCGAGGTCTTCCGCGCATAATCTTAACGGGCCTCAGGGGCAGCGCGGTGCGCTTCGGAGTAATATCGGCCGGAGTATCCATTCGTTATGTCTGGAGAGACCGATGGCGAACTCTCACAGTTTCGCGAATTCCAAGGATTCGATCGTGGCGGGCGCTTGGTCCGACGACAACGGTGAGCCGATATGCTCGTGGAGCTGGGATCCGGCGACAGGCAAGCTCACCGTCACGTTCGGCACCCATGATAAGCGCAAGACGCTACCGAGCGAGATGGCGCAGCTCAACGCGGAGCAGCTTCGCAAGCGTCTGCCGCGCCTCGCGCTCCACCTCGCCGAGCAGATCAACGCGACCAAATACGAGCATTGAGGCGCAGGCGCCGGCTCAGCACGAACGGGAACCTGAATGGCAAGGGTAGAATTCGTTACGCGTGAGAAGGCCGCGCCGATGGAAGCACCGAGCGGACGCGGACTGATCCAATCGCGTGCCTATTTCAATAGGGAAACAGATCCGCTGCGTTTGCACGTCCATGAGCTGGCCCCGGATACGGTCGTGAACGTCGGAAGTCCAGGGACCGATATCCTCGTATATGTTTGGATGGGCGCCGTGGCCGTGCAGGGGGTTCACCTGGCCGAGCGATCGAGCCTGATCGTGGAGCGCGGCGCGCCCGCCGAGATCAGCGCGGTCGACAACGCCGCGACCCTCTTGTTCTTCACCTCGAAAAAGCAGCGGCCGGGCGAGCAGGGCGCACCTCGTCTGCGGCTGCTGCCGAGAGAGCGCGTCCCCTGCAATCGCGACCTCGGCGGTCAAGGGCTGGCCGGCGGTGCACTGCACGCCGACGCGAGTCCGTCATCCTGTCACCTTTGGTTGCATGAGAACGATTTCTACGTGGGCGGTAATCCGGTGGCCGTCCATTCTCATTCCGAGGACGAGATCATCTTTGTAAGGGACGGCGAGCTTCGGGTGGGCAACCGCGGCTATGGTCCCGGAACGGCCGTGGCGATCGCGGCGCATACAAAATATGGGTTTCACGTGGGTCGGACAGGGCTGAGCTTCGTGAATTTCCGAGCCTCGGCGCCTACCTACAAGTCCTCCGACGGCACGCATTCCATGGACGAAGCTGAGTTCTGGAGATCGCAGACCGGCCGGCCCGAATACCTCGAGCTCCCGGCCGGCTGAACATGAACGCAGAGGCGCGTGAAGAGTGGCGTAGCCACTGGAAGCTCGTGCTCGCTTCCGCCCTCGGCGCGAGCATGATGGCCATCGCGCTCAGCTCGCTGGGGGCGTTCATCGCGCCCCTGCAGCAAGCGTTTGGTTGGGGCCGTGCACAGATAGCCGCCGCTCTTTGGGTTTATTCCGTTGCGGGCGTGGTCCTTGCACCCTTGTTCGGCGGGATGCTGGATCGGTGGGGGCCGCGCCGATTCGGCGTGCCGGGGGTTTTGTTGGCCGGCGCGGCTTTTGCGTTGTTCGGCACGGCGACAGGCTCCATCGTGCAGTGGTTCGGGTTGTGGATTTTGTATTCCGTGATCGCACAGATACCGAGGCCGCTGATGTGGTCGGCGGCTGTGTCGAGCGAGTTCAAGGTCAGCCGCGGCGTGGCACTCGGCATCGTATGGGCGGGAGGGGGCCTCGGCGGCCTGGTGGCACCTATTCTTGCAGGTCACCTCATCAACGCTTTCGGTTGGCGTCTCGCTTACGCCGTCATGGGTCTCGGCTGGGGAACCCTGGTCTGCGTGGTTTGTTACTTATTCTTTTACGGCCGCAGCGACCGGCTGCGGATTGCGCCGGGCGGAGAGCAGCGCTCCGTCGCCGTATTGACCGGTGTATCAGCACGCGCAGGCGTGACCTCGGCCACATTCGTCAAGATCGCCGTCGCTACATTGCTGGCCAATTCGTTGATCGTGGGCCTTCTCGTCCACATGATTCCTCTGCTCAGCGGTACGGGCCTCGCTCGCGGTGATGCGACCTGGGTGGCCGGCTTGGCGGGTATCGCGGGCATCAGCGGACAGCTCATTTGCGGCGCTCTCGCGGATCGCCTGCCGGGCAACCGTTTGCTGGCTTTTTTTCTTGCTCTGCTGATAGTGCCTTGCTGCATGCTCCTGGCGCCGAGCAGTTCGGCGACCTTGCGGGTGGTCCCCGTGGTGCTGTTCGGGATGAGCGGCGGCGCCGAGCCGCACATGCTGTCTTACCTGATTTCGCGGCATTTCGGAATGCGCGCTTTCGGCAAGATATTCGGCGCTCTCAGCAGCGTGATAGCCGTCTCGGTGGGATTAGGCCCCGTAGTGGCGGGGTACATCTTCGACCAGACGCATAGTTATCGTTTCTTCTTGCTGGGCGGTATTCCGGTAGCCGCGGTGGCCGCGCTATTGATTCTGTCGTTGCGCGCATATCCCGATGACCCCGGTAAGCCGGAATTGGCGTAGGCTTGCAAACGCTTGTTAAATTCTAGAGGGGGTAGTATGACTGAGATCTCAGGAGCGGCCGTGGTGACGGGCGGCGGCAGCGGCATCGGTATGGCCTTGGCGAAGCAGCTGGCCAAACAGGGCGTCGCGGTCGCTGTCGCCGACATCATCCTCGACAACGCACGCAAGGTGACGGACGAGATCAAGGCGGCGGGCGGGAAGGCCGTGGCCATTCACTGCGACGTGTGCGAGCGCGATTCCATCAAGCGGATGAAGGCCGAGGCAACCGGCGCGCTCGGTTTCATCAAGCTCGTTTTCGCCAACGCGGGAGCCACCTCGTTCGACCCCCTCATGGATATGTCGGACGATGACGTCGACTGGATCATTCAGGTCAATTTGATGGGCGTCCTCAATACCGCTCGCGCGTTCTTGCCCGATATGATGGCGGCGAGGGAAGGCCACATCGTGGCAACGGCCTCCATGGCCGGGCTGCTCCCCGGCTGGATCCCGGTGCACGTGCCATACTCCGCGGCAAAGGCAGGCATCATCGGCGCGATGCTGAACCTGTCGCTGGAAATGAAAGAGTACGGTATCCGTACCACCAGTTACTGTCCGGGCGGCGTGGCGACAGGCATGAAGGCCAACAACTCGCGTTACCGACCCTCCCGGTTCGGCGGCCCGAGCGAAGGAGCGGTCCACATTCCCAAGGCTTCCTTTCAGGGTATGCCTCCCGCCTTCTATCCACCGGAGGCCATCGCGCCGATGGTGTTGCGCGCCGTTGAAAACAACCGCCCCTTCGTGTTCGATCACGCGGAACAGCGCAAGTTCTTTCGCGAGACTTATTCGGCGATCGTCGAGGCCTGCTATGACGACATCGACGCCTACGAGAAGGAGCGAGGTACTCCTGCGGGAGTTCCGCACCTCGCCTCTTGACCCATGAATATCGGCAAACTCGGGGTCTGGGCGCTGGTCAATTTCATGAGCGCCCCCGACAGCGCCGCGTTTGCGCGGCGCATCGAGTCGTGGGGTTACGGGGCTCTCTGGGTGCCGGAGATCACGGCGCGCGATCCCCTGGTTACCTGCTCGTGGCTCTTGGCGCAGACCAACCGGCTCAACCTCGCCACTGGAATCGTGAGCATTTATTCGCGCGATCCATTTGCGGCGGTCAATGCTCAATACGCTCTGGCGGAGCAATCGGGCGGACGCTTCCTGCTGGGCTTAGGCGTGTCTCACGGTCCGTTCGTGGAAGGGGTGCTAGGCCACACGTTCGAAAAGCCCGCGCCGAAGATGAAGCGCTATCTGGAAGCCATGGCCCGTATGAAATACTTGGGCCCGGCGCCGGTTGAAAAGCCGAAGACAGTGATCGGCGCTTTAGGTCCAAAAATGCTCGAGGTGGCCGCCGCTCTGGCCGACGGCGCCCATCCTTACAACGTGACGCCGGAGCACACGGCCGAAGCCCGCAGCATCCTCGGGCCCGGCAAGCTCTTGTGTCCCGAGCAAATGGTGCTTCTGGAAAGAGATCCGTCAGTCGCGCGAGCGATCGCCCGCGAGGCCATCGGCATGTCGTTTACGCTGCCCAATTACCGCAATCATTATCTGCGAACCGGCTTCAGCGCAGAGGACATGGAAAACGGCGGCTCCGATCGCTTGGTCGACGCCATCGTCGCGTGGGGCGATGAGAGAGCCATTCGCGATCGTCTCCGGCAGCATTTCGAGGCCGGCGCAGATCACGTCTGCATCCAGCCGCTTCGCCGCGGCACCCGGATTCTGACTGCGGCCGATGAGAAGGTGCTCGAGTTGCTGGCGCCCGGCTAAATCATTTTTGCTGAGCAGGGGATCCTCCATGGCGCAAACATTCAATGCGGACGAATTGATCGATGCAGCGCGTAAAGCGACGGCTGTCGAGCGGTTCGACAGCGAGAGCTTTCGAGAAGGGCTGGGCGTGCTGCTGGCGGATGCCAATCGGGTGAGCTATCCCGACATGGGCATTCAGCGCTTCCGTGGCGCGCTGATCGGCGCGCTGGCCACCCGGCTCAAGACGACCGCGTACCTCGAGCAACGTCCGGAGTTGCTCGGCCGCCCCATCGAGCGGCCGCTCTTCGTCCTTGGCATTCCACGCACGGGCACGACGCTGCTCAGCAATTTGCTGGCCGCCGATCCGGCGCGCCGCGCGCCGCTCACCTGGGAAATCGACGATCCGGTGCCCCCTCCCACGACGGCGACGTTGTACAACGATCCACGGGCGCTCGCGCGGCTGGAGCAGGAGCGCCAGATGCTCGCTGCGCGCCCTGAGATGGGGAAGTACTATCGATTTTCGGCCATCTATCCGAACGAGTGCATGTTCTTCATCCAGAGCGACTTCAAGGCGCTCATGTGGGAAGGGCGCGGCAGGCTGCCGAACTACCGCGACTGGCTGTTTCACGACGCCGATCTCACATCGACTTATCAGTATCACAAGCGCTTTTTGCAATTATTGCAAGCCGATGCGCCGGGCGTCTGGAGTCTCAAGCAGCCATCGCATGGGCTGTGGATCGAGACCCTCCTCAAGATCTATCCCGATGCGCGCCTGGTGTGGGCACATCGGGATCCGATCGCGGCTACCGGGTCCTTCTGCAGTCTCATGCGGATGGGCAACAGCGCATTCGGCCTGCAGCCCGATATCGCGTGGTTGGCCGAGAACTATCCGTGGCAAGCGGTCGAGCATGCGAATCGAATCATGAATTCGCGCGAGCGGCTCGGTCATGATCGCATCGTCGATGTGCACTATGCGGATCTCATGCGCGATCCGATCCCGACGATGCGCAAGCTCTACGAGTCGCTGGGGGACGCTTTCACGCCGGCGGCGGAGCACGCCATGCGCACCTGGCTCGCCGACAACCCGCAGGGCAAGTTCGGCAAGCATGAGTACGCGCTTGATCAGTTCGGGCTCACCCCCGACAAGGTGCGATCGATGTTCGAGCGCTATCTGTCTCGCTACGAGGTCGAGGCCGAGGGCTAGGTTATGAATCTACAGAATCACTATCAAAATGCGTACGTGACTCGCGATCTGGACGGTGCGCTCGACATCTTTCGGACTCGTTACGGGTTCGACAAATTTCGGCGAATGGAGGTGAGCTACGAGCTCACCACGCGCGCCGGACGTGGAACGGCGAGCGTCAAGCTCGCGCTCGGGTGGATAGGCGACATCCAGTACGAGATCATAGAGCCTGTGTCCGGTCTCATCGAGGTTTACCAGGAAGGGCTGAGCGATGAATCTCCGCTGCGCTTTCACCACGCGTGCATGCGAGTACCCGACTGGGCGGAGTTTCGCGCCCGCGTCGATCAGGAGAGGTTTCCCATCGCGATGGAGGGCGGCACACCCGGCCATTTGCTGTGGCTCTACCTGGATGCGCGGGACACCCTCGGCCACTATCTCGAATATTGCTGGATGACGCCCGAGCGTTGGACGATGATCCGGGGGCTGTGACCCGCGAAACGGTTGCTGCTCGCGCTAGGGGACAAACCGTTCCCACTCGTGGGGAACCAGAGTGTGAAACGGCGCCGCGAATAGCGGCGCGATCTTGCCGCGCGCCCAGCGCGCCTCGAGGGCGGGACGCAGCCTCACGGCGGTGTCCGCGGGATCGGCATCGAGAAAACAATAGCTGATCTGCAGGCCGTCATTCGGCGCGGTCGCGTAGCGGGGACCCATCGACAAGGAACCGCCCCACCATATTCCGCCCACACCGGCGGTGTCGATGAGCGCGGCGGGTGACTCCTCTCCGCGCTCGATGAGTACATACACGCCCTTGGCAGGCCACCACGGCAACACGTCCGCGCCCGCCTTGATACGCGGCGCCGCAAGCTTACCGTTCAGTCGATAGACCGAACGCTCGACGACGGGCAGCAGGTACGGTACGCGCCCCGCCTGCGCCAAGGCCGTGCTCAGCTCGCTGAATCCCGTCAGCCCGTCCAGATCCTTGAACAGGTAAGTCATCAAGTGATCGGTCGCATCGTAGCGGTCGTGCCGGACCGCTCGGGCTGCCCGGCAGGCGGGAGTCGACACCAGCCGGAAGGAGGCCCGCAACGCCGCCAGCCGGTGCTGCTCGGGCCGGTGATCAAGCGAATGCCATGCCAGATAATCCGCATCGCGACCTTCCGGATGCCGGGCCGACATCGACACGAACAGGGTCGTGATGTCCGCGTGCCCGGTGGCTCCGATGGCCGGCGTATCGTCGGAAGGCGTTCCCGCGAGGATTGACATCACAACATCTTCCCACCTTAATGAGGCCGGCTGCAACGACCCGCCGGAGGCGGCACAGTCACGCGGGAGGTTCGGGTGATCGACGGCGAGAAAATACTGATCACGGGCGCCACCGGGAAGATTGCGTTCCCGATCGCGCGCGCGCTCGCGAAGCGTAACGAGGTCTGGGGAGCGGCGCGACTCAGCAAGCCTGGCGACGCTGACCGGCTTGCGGCGGCTGGTGTGCGAGCGCTGCGGCTCGACATGTCGACCGGCGACTTCTCGGGGGTTCCCGACGACTTTACTTATGTCTTTCATGCCGCCGTCGATCCCGGCGCGGGCGACTGGCGCCGCTGCGTTCTGACCAACGCGGATCACTCCGGCAAACTGATGCATCATTGCCGCAAGGCGAAAGGGTTCGTGTATTGCTCGACCGGCTCGATCTACAAGTATCAGGGGCACCGACCGCTCACCGAGGCGGACGGTCCGGGCGTGCCGGACCGGGCGAACTACAGCTTTTCGAAAATCGCGGGCGAGGCGGTCTGCACCTGGGTCGCCGAGCACTTCAAAGTTCCGCTCACCATCATCCGCATCTGCTCGACCTACGGACCTTTGGGCGGCGCGCCCGCCGATCGGCTGGAGCTGATATTGCAGCGGAAGCCGATACCGCTTCACCCCGATAAGCCCAGCAACTTCAACCCGATCTACGAGGACGACTACGTCGATCTCGGTATCCGAGCTCTGCAGGTGGCCGCGCTCCCTCCGGTCGTCGTCAACTGGGCGGGCAGCGAGACCGTGAGCGCGGAGGATTACTGCGCCTATCTCGGTACGCTCGTCGGGATCGAGCCGATTTTCGAATACACGCCGGCGGCGCATACCGCGCTGTGGCCCGATGTCACCTACATGCATGAGATTCTGGGCCGCACCCGCGTGCATTGGCGCGACGGCTTTCGGCGCATGGTCGAAGCGCGGCATCCGGAGTTATTGCCGGGCGGCGGGGGACGCTGAGACTCGCGCTGGGGTCTCGTTCGCGGGCCGTCAGCGCGGCCGCGCGCCATCGAGAAAAAGCCGTACGCAGAAGCGAATGCGCTCCTCCATGGCGGCCGGGTCGATCGCCTTGCCCCACACCACGGCGCGAAGCGGGCCCCCAACCACCATGCTGAGGAATGCCGTGGCCGCGATTTCAGGCTTGGCGATGCTCACGCTGCCCACCTGCGTATGCCGGCGCAGCAAATCGGCCAGGAAGTCGATCGTCGGCCGCGTACCCTGCTCGAATGCCTGCGTGAATATCTCCGGAAATCGATAGGACTCGGTGTTGACGATGCGCTGCAGCCGCAGGCCGGCGGGCGTGGTGGCATTGGCCATGCGGATGCGCGCCACCGCTATTAATGTCGCTTCCAGATCATCGCTTTCTGCGCGGCGCAAGGCCTCGACGGGGACGGTCCATTGTTCAATGGCTCGCTGGACCGAAGCTTTGAAAAGTGCCGCCTTGTTCGGGTAGCGGGCATAAACCGAACGTTTTGCCATGCCGACGGCGGCGGCGATTGCCGCGACGGTGGTTACCTCGAAACCCCTCTTGAGGAAGAGCTCGAGTGCACGGTCCAAAAGCTCCTCATGACGCAGCTCTGCCTGCTCGCGCGTCGGCCGCCCGGCGCCGGGTCGCTTCGCCGAGCGTCGTGACGGCCTCGCCGATCCCGTTCTCACGGCGTTAATCCCCATGGCCTATAATGACATCGAGCGCGGGTGCGAGGAATGCCCGATTCACCGGGGGTTGGAGCATGACGACAGAAAGCCGCGTCGCAGTGGTCACGGGTGCCAGCTCCGGAGTGGGGCAGGCCGCCGCCCGAGCGTTGGCGGCGCGCGGTTGGCATGTGATCGCCCTGGGACGCGACGCGGAGCGCACGGCGGCCGCTGCCGGCGATATTCGTGCATCGGCCGCTGCGGGCGCACCAGTCGACGTGATCCGCGGCGATCTCGCGCTCTTATCGGATACCGCACGCATCGCGGATGACATCGCCGCGCTGACCGATCGCGTGGATGTGCTCATCAACAATGCGGGCGGTGTGCGCGCCGAACGGGTCATCACGGCAGAGGGAAACGAGGCGACCTTTGCGGGCAATCATCTCGGCCATTTCCTGCTCACCCATCGCCTGATGCCGCTCTTGCGCGCGGCGGCTGCAACCGCCGCCCCGGGAAACGTGCGCGTGGTGAGTGTGTCATCAAACGCCCACGAGAGCTCTTCCGGCATCGACTGGGGCGATTTGCAGCAGACTCGCGAGTGGAGCTCGGGCAAGTCGTATGTGCTCGCCAAGCTTTGTAACGTGTTGTTCACTCGGGAGCTCGCGAGGCGCGCGGCGGCCGACGGCATCGTCGCACTGGTCATGCATCCGGGGGTGGTCGCCAGCAACTTCTCGAGTCACGCAGAACCGCGCATGAGAAGCTATCTAGGCACGCTGAAAGCGCACTCTCCGGAAGACGGCGCCGATACCGTGGTCTGGCTGGCCACGGCGCCCGAGGCGGGCTCGATGACCGGCGGATATTTTCAAAACCGGCAGTTGCTCGAACCATCGCGCGCGGCGCAGGACGATGCAACCGCCGCCAGACTTTGGGCCGAGAGCGAGGCGTTGGTCGCGCGCGCCGGGGCCAGTCTCAGCTGAGTCGTCTGCCGGGGGCGTTGCACATATGGATTTCAGAGTCGATCCTGATTTTCAGGTAAAGCTCGATTGGATGGCCGACTTCGTGCGCGAGGAAATCGAGCCGCTCGATCTCCTGTTCCCGAGCGCCGGGGCGATGTACGACACGAAGAATCAAAAGGCGCGCGCCCTCATAGCGCCCCTGCGCGAGCAGGTGAAGGGGCAGGGACTGTGGGCCTGCCATCTTCCGCCCGAGCTCGGCGGCAAAGGGTTCGGGCAGCTCAAGCTCGCGCTCATGAACGAAATCCTCGGACGTTGCTCGTGGGCGCCGACCGTCTTCGGCTGCGCCGCTCCCGACACCGGGAATGCCGAAATCCTGGCGCTGTACGGCACAGCCGGGCAGAAGAAGCGCTACTTGCAGCCGCTGCTCGACGGCGACATCGTGTCCTGCTTTTCCATGACGGAGCCGCAAGCAGGTGCGGATCCCAAGGAGTTCACCTGCAAGGCATGGCGTGAGGGGGAGGAATGGGTAATCGAAGGCGAGAAGTGGTACTCGTCGAACGCCCGCTACGCGTCATTCCTCATCGTGATGGCCGTAACCAATCCCGATCATGCTCCCCACGAGCGCATGTCCATGTTCATCGTGCCGGCGGAAAGTCCCGGTATCGTCATCAAGCGCAACGTCCCGGGCATGAACGACGCCGAAGATGAGGGCACTCAGGCCTACATTCACTATGACCGGGTCCGTGTGCCGACCGATGCCATGCTCGGAAAGCCCGGCGAGGCGTTCAAGGTGGCGCAAGCGCGGCTCGGCGGCGGACGCATTCACCACGCCATGCGCACGGTCGGCGTCTGCAGTCGAGCGTTGGACATGATGCTCGAGCGCGCGGTGTCGCGCCGCACTCAAGGGCGCTTGCTCGCCGATCATCAGTTCGTGAAGGGCATGATTGCGCAATCCGCCATCGAGCTGGAGCAATTCCGATTGCTGGTACTGAAGACGGCCTGGATCATCGACAACGAGCCGCATGGTGCCGCGCGCACGCATATCGGCATGGCCAAAGTGGCGATGGCCAAGGTCTATCACGACATCGTCGAGCGCGCGGTACATCTGCACGGCGCCCTCGGCACTTCGCGCGACACGCCGCTCGCCAAGATGTGGATGGGCGTTCCCATGCTGGCAGTCGCCGACGGCCCGACCGAGGTGCACCTGGTGCAGGTGGCGAATGCGCTCTTGAAGAATGCGAAGCCGGCGCCGGGGCTGTTCCCGAGCGAGCACATTCCCACCAAGCGCGCGGCGGCGCGCGCACGCCTCGGCGACTCATGAGCAGATCCCATCACGAATTGGCACTCGAGCTCTTTGTGCCTTTGCTGCAAGCTGCGGCGAAACAATAAGCCCCAACCGATGACCGCGCAGCACGGCTCACCGCGTCGGACAACGGGCACGGACGCACGCATGGTGCGTACGCGGTCGGCATTGCGGCATGCGTTGCTAAGATTGCTCGAGCTCAAGCATTTCGATCAAATCACCGTGCGCGACATCGCTGCCGAAGCCAAGATCGGTTATGCGACGTTCTTTCGCCACCACGAATCGAAATCCGAATTGCTCGGGGACGTAGCCGAGGAGCAGATCGGCAATCTCATGGCGCTCGCGTTACCGTTGTTGGTCGCGGCGGATACGCGCGGCTCCTGTTTGGCGCTGTGCCGATATGTGGACGAGCATCGGGCGATCTGGTCGGCCTTGCTGACGGGTGGGGCGGCCGGCGCGATGCGCGAGGAGTTCCTGCGTCAAGCAATGCAGCTGGGATCTGTACAGGTGCAGAGAAGCAACTGGCTACCGGTCGAGCTGGGCGCGATTTACGGTGTCGGCGCGACAGTCGAGATACTTGCCTGGTGGCTGCGGCAGCCGCGCGACTTCAGCGTCGAGCAAATCGCCGAAATCATCGACCGGCTGGTGGTGACGCCGGCGGTCGGCAGAAACAAGGTGCCCGCGGAGCCGGGGCCGCAACGGCTTCGGCGGCGAAAGACCGGCCGTGCACGGTAAACAGCGACCCGCGTTCAGCGGCCGGCGCGTGAGTCGAATTCGATCACGATCTTGCCCATGTGACGGCCGCTCTCCAGACGGCGCAACGCGGCAGGCAACTGCGCAAACTCAAAGCGGCTGTCGATGACCGGGCGCACCTCATGGAAAGCGATGGCGCGGTTCATGGCCTCGAAATCCTGCCGGCTGCCGACGGCCACGGGATACAGTTCCGCGTACGACGAGCCCATGGGGACGACGCTGGCGCGCCCGCTGAGGCGGCCGACCAAGGCGACTCGGCCGAACATGCGGGTCGCTGCCAGCGATTGTTCGATGGTGTCGGCCCCGCCGATGTCGATCGTGAGATCCGCGCCGCCGCCGGTCAGCTCCCGAACGGCGGCGCTCCATTTTGGATTCGCGCGATAGTCGAGGGTCTCGTCAGCCCCCAGGCTTTTCAGCCGAGCGCATCGCTCCGCGCTCGAGGAGACGTGAATGACGCGCGCCCCGAATAGCTTCGCGAATTGCAGGGCAAACAGGGACACGCCGCCGCCGCCCTGCAGCAGCACGGTCATACCCGGCAGCAGCGCTCTCCCCGCGCAAAGGGCGTGCCATGCCGTCACCGCGGCACAAGGCAGGCTCGCGCCCTCCGCGAAGCTCAAATGCGCGGGGATCAGCACGGTTTCTTGTTGATGGACCACGATTTCCTGGCGCATGACGCCCTGAATGCCGCCGCCCCGGCCGGCGCCGCCGCGCGAAGGCTCCCACGGACCGCCGATCCAGTCCGGGTTGAAGGTGAGCGCCACGCGATCACCGACCCGCACGCGCCCGACGTCCGGCGCCACCTCCACGACCTCGCCCGCGCCGTCCGAGCAGGGGATCAGCTCGGGCAGCGTCACCGAAGCCAGCGCCCCCGATAAGACCAACAGGTCGCGATAGTTGACCGAGGCTGCACGGAGCGCAATTCGCACCTGCCCGGGTCCGAGCGGGCCCGGCGAAGGTACCTCCTCGAGGACGAGGGAATCGATGCCGCTCAAGGTGCGTGAAATGAACGCCTTCATGCGGAAGCGCCCGAGAGCCTCATAGACCTTGAACGATGAACGCCCGGTAGTCGGCGCCTTTTTGACGGTGCGGCGCCGCCGCTTGATACGCCGGGCTGTTGTACCAGTCTTTGGCATCCTCGACGGTCGGAAACTGCAACAGCACCACGCCATCCGGCGATTCGCCCTCGAGCGCCTCCATGGGTCCATAGGCCACCAAGGCCGTGAGCTTCGGGTGAGGCGGTATTGCCCTCGCCATCCGCTGATAGATTTCCATCTCCGGCGGATTGCGAATCTGACCCTCGCGAATGAAAAGCACGTAAGCGGGCATCGATGGTCTCCTGCGTTGGTTGGCGGAATTCGGCGCCTGAACAGGAATCTTGAGGCTTTGCCGCGTGCGATTCCAGCGGTTCCCGCGACTGCGGGTTCGGCCCTGCTAAGATCGAGAACACATCGGGAGGAAAACCATGTCCAGCAACAAGATCTATCGGGTCATTCAATGGGCGACCGGCAACATCGGCACGCGGTCCCTGCGCACCGTCATCGAGCATCCGCGCATGCAGCTCGTCGGTCTCCATGTCTCCTCGCCCGATAAGCTGGGCAAGGATGCGGGCGAGTTGTGCGGCCTCGCGCCGGTGGGAATCGCCGCGACGAATTCGGTCGACGAGATGGTGGCGCTCCCGGCCGACTGCGTGCTGTACATGCGGCAGGGCATCGATTACGACGAGGTGTGCCGCCTGTTGGCCTCGGGCAAGAACATCGTCACGACGCGCGGCGAGTTTCACCATCCGCGCTCCATGGATCCGGCGGTGCGCCGCCGCGTGCAGGAAGCGTGCAACACCGGCCATAGCTCGATCTACAGCACGGGCAGCAGCCCGGGCTTCATTTCCGAGGCATTGGCGTTGCCGCTCATCTCGCTCGAGCGGCGGCTCGATTGCCTCACCATCGATGAATTCGCCAACATGTCCCGGCGCGATTCCCCCGACATGATTTTCAATATCATGGGTTATGGTGCCCCGCCCGGCGTCTTCGATCAGCGCAAGCTCGACTATATCCATCACGACTTCGCGGGGACGTTGAGTCAAATCGCCGATGCGATCGGACAACCGTTCGACTCGACCGAGGCGAAGGGTGAGATGGCCGTGGCGCGCAATACGACCCGAATCGCGGCCGGAACCTTGGAGAAGGGTACCGTCGCCGCACTGCGTATCACCGTGAACGGACTGCGCAACGGCAAGCCGCTGCTGCGCTTCCGCGCAAACTGGTATTGCATCGAGGACATCGATGCCGACTGGAATCTCGAGGAAACCGGCTGGCGGGTGCAGGTGGAAGGTGACACGCCGCTGGATGTCCGGATTCGCTTTCCGATTCCCCTCGAGGATTATCCCTTGGTGATGCCCGGACTGACGGCGCATCGAGCAGTCAATTCCGTCATCACGGTGTGTGAGGCCGAGCCGGGCATTCGAACCACGGTGGATCTGCCGCAGGTAATCGCCGCTTTTTGAGGGCAAGCGAAGCGCTTCGCGGCACTCACCAGCAGAGCGGCACGGATTTCGGTCCGACGACGCCCCCGGGCCAGTACTCGATCTGGGTCCCTGTTTTCAGGCCGAACTCGGGGATGCGGCGCAAAAATTCCGTGATGCAGATTTTCATTTCGAGTCGCGCGAGGTGGGCTCCCATGCAGCTGTGCACGCCGCCGGCAAACGCCAGGTTGGGTTTGCGCTTGCGGCGGAAATTCACGTCTTTGGGATTCTCAAAAGCGGCCGGATCGTAATTGGCAGACGGCAGGATTGAAGTGATCTTGTCGCCCTTCTTCATGCGCACACCGCGCATCTCATAGTCCTGAGTGAGCGTGCGCCCGGAGAATGTGACGGAAAACACGCGCAGCAACTCCTCGACCGTCGCATCGATGTTGTCGGGGTTTGCGAGCACTTCCCGGCGTCGATCGGGATTCATCGCGAACCACACGAACACGTTGTTGAGGGTCGCGAACACGGTATCCAGGCCCGCGATGAACAGGAAAAAAGTGAATCCAAAAACTTCCTGGGGCGTCAGCGGCTCGCCCGCCGCGTTGCCGTGCACGATCTGGCTCAATACGCTGTCGTCGGGCTTTTGTTTTTTTTCCGCGATCGCCTCTTTGAGATACGCGACGGCCTCGCGCATGCAGACTCCCGCCACATTGCGATCTTGCGCGTGCAGCAAGCCCATGGCCCAGCCGACGAAGGTATCGCGCATGTCTTGCGGCAGGCCCATGACGCCGAGAAATACGGATACGGGTAATGGCCTGCCGAAGTCGGTCGTGAATTCGCACTCACCTTTATCGATGAACCGGTCAATCAGCTGATTAGCCAGCGCGCGAATGGAGCTGTCCATGGCCGCCACGGTTCGCGGCGAGATCATCGGGTCGATCATGGCGCGATATTTGCGGTGATGCGGCGGATCGATCTCGAGCGGAATCATGTAGAAGTAGTCATTGGGATCACGGGGAAACGGCGTCGCCCCCGCCGTGGTGAAAATCTCGGGGTGCCGCAGCACGAAGAAAACATCCTCGTACTTGATGAGCAACCAGGCATTACTCGCGTGTTGACTGGTGCTGAAAAAGATCGGCGGGTGCGTGTCGTGCAGACCAGCCATGAACGCGTGCGGAGCTGCGAGAAACTCAGGGCCCTCGGTGAGGCCGATCGGACGCACCAGCTCCGGGGGCACGTGGGCCGGTATGGCGTTACCGGCGGAATCTTGGGCGGCAGCCACCTCGAGCTCTCCTTATGCAGCGCTGAGCGCGCCGCGCAAATGATTCACCAGCGCGGGCACCTCTGCAAGAGCACGCAGCGCGTCGTTCAAATGGGTGCAGCCGAGCGTGCCCGGAAGTTCATCGAGCACCGTCTGGCGCAGCCGTGTGAGCTCGCTGCCCAGCAGCCGCGAGATGTTCTTCACCGCTCCCGGACATTCCCCGAAGGGCAGGACCCTCGGGGTGGCATCGACGGTGAGCAAGCGCATCGAGCCCGGATCGGCCGTGGCGGTGAGATCATATTCGTGCAACGCGGCTCGCGTCCCGTCGGGCTTCGCGGCGCTGTCCTGAAAAGCGGCTTCGATGAAGATTACGTTGCCCAGCCGGACGTCAATGCGCCGTGCGCGGCGCATGCCGACGGTAGTCTGCAGCGTAAACGCATGCCACCCTTCCGGGTCTGCGGGGTGACGCAGCTCCGGCGTGGGTGTGCCGTCCTCGGATTGTCCCACCAGCCGCTCCGGGTCCAGGCTGCTCGAGCCCGGGGCGAATCCGGTGCAGATCCCTGCCATGTCTTGAATCATTCTGTTCAGCTGCGGTCGTGTGATGGAGCCCGGGGACTCCAGCCAGTTCTTCTGCCACTGTGACCAGGCCCAAGGGGCGACGAGGCTCGCGCCGGAGATGTCGTCCAGGATCAAGTACAAGGGTGTCGCGTGGCGTCGCTCCTCGGGAACGAAGTGCTCGAGCGCATGCCGCAGCCGTCCGCCGCCGCGCATTCCAATCAGCTGCGTCAGTTTCGGGCGCGGTGGCGCCGCCTCGATCGCGACGATCGTGCGGTCGGGTCTCAGCTCGGCATCAAACGAATCCTCCGCGCAGAGGATCGGAGCGCCGCCGGTCGGAGGCGTGACGATGTCGCGCGCGCGGCCGATGAGCCGCATGTTTCCCGCGCGCCCCTGCGGCCACGAGGTGTCGATGCTCGAGGTGCGCCGCGCTGAGCCGGGAGCGCGCAACGGCGCAGCGCCTGCGGAAGAGCGGGGTGCCGGCGGTGGAGTTTGCTTCACCCACGCATCATAGGTCAGCCGCCGCGAGTGTGTATACTCGATCCACTAATGGACAACAGTGTCGTTTGGAACCTGGGGACCCGGCATGAACGATAGCGCCCTCGACTGCTCGGATATCGACCGCTTTCTGGGCACGCCTATGCAACCCGCCCGCTTGAAAGAGCCGTTGGCAAACAACGACATCCGGCGCTGGGCGCAGGCGATGCACTATCCAAACCAACTGCACTATGACGATGAATTCGCGCTGCAGAGCCGCTATGGCCGGATCGTGGCGCCGCAATCGTTTGCCGTATGTACCGACGACGGCCACGGGGCAGGACCCGCCTGCGTGGGCACAATTCCCGATTCGCATTTGCTGTTCGGGGGCGACGAGTGGTGGTTCGATGGCCCGCGTATCGTCGCCGGCGACTTGATCCACAACGAACGCGTTCCGTTCGATTACGTGGTGAAGCAAACGAAGTTTGCCGGTCCGACTTGCTTTCAGCGCGGAGATAACCACTACCACAACGCGAAGGGCGAAAAGATCGCCACGCAACGGTCCACCAGCATTCGCTACCGTGCCGATCTCGCGCGCGACGCGGCCTCGGGGGCAGCCGCGCCTGCGCCGGCTGCGGATCCGGAGTGGACCGATGCGCAGATCGCGATACTGGAGGCGCAGAAACTCGAGTACATCAATGCGCTGCATACGCTCGGCCATGGAAAGCGCTACTGGGATGAGGTCAAGGTCGGCGACAAACTGCCGCAGCGGGTTTTTGGTCCGCATAGCGTCGCCAGCTTTGCGACCGAGTGGCGGGCTTACATATTCACTACGTGGGGCGGCATGCATCGGCGCACCGATCTCGACCTCGCAGCCCTCGGCTTTACCGCGGACATGGCGGGCCACGAGGGGGATCCCGTCGTCGAGAAACAGAATCCCGAGCTCACCGACGGGGCCTATTACGGCCCTTCACGCGGCCACCTATTTCCGCGCTGGGCCCGTTATATCGGCATGCCGCGCGCGTACGGCTACGGTGCATCGATGGGCGCCTGGATCATCGACTATTTCGCCGGTTGGGCGGGCGAGTGGGGCCGGGTGGTTCACTCCAACTGCAATTATCGCGGCCCCGCCTTCACGGGCGACGTCACGATCATGAATGCGAGCGTGGTGGGCAAGTTCGTCGACGAACAGGGCCGCTCCGTCGTGCAGGCCGAGTGCAAGATGACGAATCAGTTGGGCACGACGCTGGCCACAGCAAAAGCGGAAATGGAGCTGGCGAAGAAATAGGCTCTGTCACCGATTGCCCGTTGCTTATCCGATAGCGGGCAGTTGTGAGCGTCAGTTCCTCGCGCCCGCTTACCGTGTGCCGTAGTTCGTGATCGCAGATCGTAAGTGGCCGGCTTGGGCCGTCCAGATTTTGATTTTATCGTGGAGCCAAACTCGCGCGCAGCCATTTTGTCGCGAGGCGGGGATTGGCTATGGAAGGTTCAAGGCGGGAAGGACGGAGAAGCTGGGCGATCCGGCTTCAGGCCGAACCTTTTGACAGCTAGTCCGACAACAATCACAGAGGATGTAACTAATGTGGATCCCGAGGTCTGGCGTAGTCATCGCATATCCAATCCTGAGCAGTACCGCTGGCGCAACACAGGATATAGAAGCAATCGGCAAAGCCGTTACTGGCGCGACCGCAATCCAAGTTGACCTCGCTAAGGCGCGGAAGAGTTTGTCGATACTGAGTCAAAGAATGCCCGAGACCGAGAGGTGTGCGGCCAGAGAGCTACTAACTGCCTCTGTTGTGTTCTGGGAAGTTACCGAGGAGGCGCGCCAGGTTGGCCACATTCTCGGTGAAATGAAGTCGGCTGACGATCAGAACACCGTTCTCAGGTTCTTCGGTGCTAGCACCCATCGAGCCGTGGCGATTGGCGAAACGGATATCCAACTCGTGAACGAATCCCTTGCCAGCATTACTACTCCAGAGGCAATCGCCGAGGGCAAAATAATTCGCGATAAAATGATCGAGGTAAGAGACTTATTAAAGCCGTTTGCATCGGAAAAATGGTGACTTGCGAAGCGGGCGTTGATTCGAGTCAATGCGGTCTACGCCGGACGCTTACTCTTAGCTCGTAGGACGAGAGAAAGGACGAACATCGCCTTGCGGACCTTCTGCAGCGCGCTGCAGAAGGATCAGAGGATTTCCGCCACATCGACCGCTTTCCGCCTTCCGTGAGCGGCCGCTCCGAGGCAGCCAAATTGCAAACTCTGCCAAACACGAGCATTGTCACCGGTAAGACGGCAGGAGACTCGCCCGGTCAGAGCGGGCTCGGAACGACTTCTTTTGCAGACGGCTTATTTGCTTGACTACACTCTTTGAAGTCGCAGCGTGTCTCTATAGTCGTGGACAGCGTCGGTCGCGTTCCCGTGGTCACCCCGGTATTTGGTTGTTTTTAGCCCTCGGATATTGGACGGGGAGCAGTGCTGCACTGGGGGGCGATCAAGCTGATCCATCCGGCTCTCCCCAAAGCACCGCTCTGCACGAAGAATTCGGCGCAGATCGCGCGCTGCTCATTCGCGCGCTGCATAATCCCTGCCTCAAGGGCCGGATCGTGACCTGTTACACGCCAGGCTATCGGAATCGTGCGGTCTCTCTGCAGCAACTTCTAACGGGCGAGCTGTCTTTTGTTCGGCAGAGGCTCAGAATTTCGGTTCCGCTCGTGCTGTGCGTTTTGGATGAACACCAATGGCCTTTGGCGGAACATGAGCTGCCATATGCGATGCCATCGGTACACGGCGAGCCGCCGATCGCGTTGGTCGCTGCCAATTGGGCGGCGGCCAAAGACTTCTATCCCAAGGCTGAGGAAGCTGGAAATCCGACGGTTCTTCGGGAAATCGCCGGTCACAGGTTAACCTGGGATCAGGCTAATGCGCAGGCCGGCGATCTATTGAGTGCTCATGAACTGGGCCACGCTGTGATCGACGCTTACGGCATTGTCCCGGGGAGTCATTGGCTCGACGAGTTCTTGGCTTCCTACGTCTGGTATGCGTATATCAGCGAGCGGCGCCCTCAGCAGCTCTGGCTATTCGATGTCATTCAAGCGGGGAATCAGCTCACGCGTCCGCAACGTTTTGTCTCGCTCACTGAGCTCGATAATAATTATCGGAAAATTGTTGAAAGCGATCCGCAAACCAATAATTACGGCTGGTACCAGGGGCAACTGATCGAGCGCGTGCGCCAAATCTATCCTATGCGGGGACTCGACTTTCTGAAGGAAATACGAGCGGCGTTCCCACCCGGTGAAACACCTCAGTTCGGTAGTGACGAAGCGCTCCGTCGAGTTGCGCGCATCGATCCCACGTTTGGCTACTGGGCAAAAGGACTCGCCACGAGACCTCGTAGACAAGACACCGCACCATAAGCAACGTCGAGGGAGGTACAACGAACCGTGGGCTTCCAGAACAAATTCCTATTTAAGGCTAGAAACCTCAAACCTCGCCGGCTTCGGCATGCTCAGTCACGAAGGGCAGGAATCGGACAACCCTTAACACCTCCGGTCATTGGCGCGTTCGAAATCGGTACCGCGAAGCAGTCGTTCATGACCTTGCCCCATAGCGGGCATCATTCCCCGGTCTTGAACTTCTGCCACATTCGGGTGATGGTGCGATTCTGCTCAGGGGCTCCTTCCATCAGGACGACTAGGCGCTTTCTCTCCTCTGGCGTTGGGTAGACGATTGAGTCAGCAGTGATCGAAGAATCGAGGTACGGGGATGAGTCGGGTATCGCATTGGCAAAGCCAACCCAATTGGTAATATTGCCCGCGACCCGCGGAGTCATCATGTAGTTTATGAACGCATGGGCATTGGCTGCATGCAAAGTATCCCGCGGAATCGCCCACAGGGTGACCCAGAGCGTTGACCCTTCTTTGGGAATCACGTAACGGATGATGACCCCGTTTTTCGCCTCTTGCGCGCGTTTACGCGCCTGCAGCATATCGCCGTTATAGCCGATGGAAATACAGATATCTCCGTTTGCTATCGCTTCAATCTCAGCCGACGTCTCGAAGTTGCGTACGTAGGGACGAATCTTTGCCAAAACCTGCTCGACGTCCGAAAGATCTTGGGCTGTCGGGTCGTTAGGGCTCTTACCTAGGTAAATGAGCGCTAGGCCGATCACGCCGACGGGATCATCGAAGATATTAATGCCACACTTGGCCAACCTAGCCGCATACACGGGGTCAAACATGAGACCCCAGCTATCGAGGGGAGCGTTCGGCAGGGCCTCTTTTACTAACTTTTCGTTGTAACCGATACCAACGGTCCCCCACTCGTACGCGACGGCGTGGGCATTTCCCGGATCACTGGGTGCCAACTGAGCCATAATCACGGGGTCGAGATTCGACAGATTTGGGAGCTTCGTTTTGTCGAGACTCAAATAGGCACCGCTGAGGACTTCTCGCTTTAAAAACGCGACCGACGGAACAACCACATCGAAGCCGCTGTTACCGGTCAACATTCGAGTTCTCAGCGTCTCGTTGCTGTCGAAATACGAAACGTGCACCTTGATCCCGGTTAACTTTTCAAAAGACGAAATAGTTTCGGGCGCTACATCATCAGCCCAGTCATAAAGGTTGAGAATCTTATCGTCTCCGCGTAGAGCGGACTGCGCTCCGGAATCCGTACGACCGCAACCGATCAGCAGTACGAGTGATGAGCATACTGCGGCGATTGAATAGAATGAAGACGTGCGCGCTGTCACTCGTAGTTCGGGTACCTTCGTCAGCATGTCGATGAGTTCCTCCGACAGCCCGCCGGCAAAGTACTCCTGGTCCACTCATCGTTCTTGAACAGTCCCGGCTGACTCGTGGAATTCAGCGCCGTCCAGACAGAGTAACCGAAGCGGCGAATGTCCGCTCGAGGGCACTCAGTACCCACAACGCAAGGAGCAACATCGGGGTGCTCACCTGCACTGCTCAGTGAGCGCTCACTTCACCAAGCATCTCGTGACACATCGCGCGCACTTGCTTCGTCGTCATGGCGGCGAACACGCCATTCCAGGCCGAAGACTTCGTGTCATAGGTCTTCGTGGCCCATGTCTCTCCGGTCTTCAGGTCGCGAAATCCGACTTGCGCATTTATGAATGCATTCCCGGTCATTATTCCGAACGCGACCCGAGCTCCTATGGAGACATAGCGGTAGTCTATGACATTGACTACGAGCAAAGTACCCTCTGAACCCGCGAGCTGGGTCGCACCGTCTTGCATCGAAAACTGCGCCTCGGCTTCGTGAAACTCATCCGAGCACTCATCGTTCCAGATGCCTTTGAAGTCAGTCCAGTCTTTGGCGGACGTCGTAACGTCGCTTCCGGTTAGGTCGAGGACAACGTGTTTGCCGGGAGCCTTGGTGCCAACGGGCACCGGCGCGCCCCCGTCCTGTTTCTGTACAGTCGCCGCACAGCCTGCCACCAACAACACAAGACCCAAGGTCCCAATCAATCGGGTGTGATACATGACGCCTCCCAAAAGTTTCTGTTAGTTCAAGGTGACCGACTGCTTTCTGGTGGTCTTTCCTAGACGTCCACCGTCCGATTCGCCGGATCAAATGCAGATGGCGGATTTGTATCGGGTGCCGGAACGTCCGCAACCATCGCCGGCGCAAGGATCGCTCTGGCTATTGCGAAGAGGAGGCTTAGTCGAAATGGGCGAGCTCTCATCAAAGCAGCCTGCCGCTAACCGCGATTGGCGGCTTCATGGTGTGCATCCTTTGTGATGAAGTACCGGTTTCGGCCGCTTTGCGGCCGGATTGGCATGTACCGCTGCTGTCGAGAGACACATCTTCCATCTTAAGCGCCCAGTTGTTGGGCCAAGTCAACGATGCTTACAGAGACCACATCAAAATCACCCGATTTAGCCTTGGCCGGCACGCCGGCAGGACCACCGCCGTATTCGTCGGGGCGGTGGATGAAACACGTTCGTAAACCGCAGCTACGGGCCGCTCGCAAGTCGCGGACGTGGGCCGCGCACATCATCACTTCCTCCGGCTTCAAATCCAGATAAAGCGATGCGGACAGGTACATTTCGCGATCCGGTTTATAGTGCCGGACGAGATCGGATCCCAAGACCACATCCCACGGCAATCCAGCAAATTTGGCTAGGTGGACCATCAGTGCAACATTGCCATTCGACATCGGCGAGATGATGTAATTGTTCTTCAACCGGGTTAGACCTTCAACGGAATCTGGCCACGGCTTTAACCGTCGCCAGACATGCGCCAAATCGATCTTTTCCTCTTCATTGAGCCCCTTGATTCTGTAATCCTTGAGCAGGCCCTCCAAGATCATGCGCTGGAGATCATCGAGACTGGTCCAGGGAAGCTCGCCCTTGCGCACCTTGTCCATCGCTGGCGTGTATCCCATGCGCCAGCGATCAGCAAATTCAACCCAGTTGATATTTACGTTCTTGGCGTTGCCCCATTTAGTGACTTCGGCAATCACCGAACTGCGCCAATCAACTACGGTGCCGAATGTATCGAAGACGCAAGCCTTCACGGTTCCTAATGCAGCGTTCATTCTTGGGGCGCTCCGTGCCGGCTGCCGTGAGAAAGTAGCGGGCGATTCAGAAAGTGACGTCGACACGAACCCCGAACCCGCAACCATCAAAGACGTCCGGCGGTCGACAACCTCGGTCTACCGACTCGTCGCGTTAAGGATTGTCCGACTCCTGCCCGCGTGCGCGCAACTATCCGAGCTCGTCGAGGCGGATGGGCAGGGGTTGGGCAATCCTCGAGGGAGGAAACCGCGGGAACGTGCTGATGAGGTCAGCGGCGGCGGTGCGCTATGGCGATTTGAGCGTTCAGGTTGCCATATGAGGCGACGATCTTTGCGGTTCTTCGGCGGGCGGTGGCCAGTGGCTGGAGCCTGTCGGCCGAACGCAGCGCCGGGTTGCCGCGCAGTCATTCCGAAGCGCCGAACCCGTGCCGGCGCCCAGCCTCTAGATTCGTGGCTTTATTTGCAAGGACCGATTCTTGGTGTCGCATGTGGGTCACGACAAGCTGGGTAAAGGAGCATCCGACGCCCACTTGGCGTCAGATCCCCGCAAACCACGCATAGCCACCTTCAGGTGACGCCGAACCCAGACCCTTGCCGAATTTCCGCAGATCGTCCGTAACCGCAAGGCGGGTAACAAACTTAACGTTCTTGTACCCTGGTTGCCGCGGAACTCGCATGCGTAATGGCCCGCCATTCCCAACAGAAAGGTCTCCACCATTCATTCAACGTCGCGCATCGTGCCCGATCTCGGGAAGTCGACCCGAGCATAGGAATAGCGGCACACGATGCAAATCTAACCGGTTGGAACGTGCGCCTTGCGCCGATTGGTCAGCGGTCGCTGATATGAAGGATCTTGCTTGCCGCGCGATGCAGCGCCGTTGAGATGGATGTCCGGCACGTCGGCAAACGGGATGGGGAGCGTGGGAACCAGCCCGGACCACTCGATGGCGTTGGTGCGCAAGGCGATCTTCCATGAACCGTCGCGCCGCTCCAGTCGATCGATGTACCGGCCGCCGGCGATCCAGTTGCTGTCGTCACGATTGCGGCCGACAAAAAGATAATACGTCTCAGCATGGGCGACGTCGCCGTCGATGTCGCAGCTGTGATTCAAGAGATTGTGGTGCGTGGCCGATTGCCCGCGATCGTGCAACTGGCGGGCCCAGTCGTACAAAGCCACCGGACCGCCGACGAATTCGCCTGCCGCGATGGTGGCGTCCGCGTGAAAAGCGGACAGGAAAATATCGCGGTCGAATCGATCCATGCCGCGGCTGAAGCGTATCAGGCAATCGAGGATGTCCTGCCGATCGAGCAGCTGTGCGAGTCGGGTGGCTTGCTCCGAGGCGACGGTCTTATTCATGTTAGATGGGCTGCCAGATCGGGGCGCCGCGCTGCCCGCGCAACGACGGCGGTAGGTTACCGTCGATGTCGGTGACGCCATATTCGCGCGCCAACTCAGCGGCGATGAAGGTGCCGCCGGAGCGACGCATGATGTTCTCATCCTTGGCCATGGCCACGATCACGCGCCCGGGAAATTCGACGGAGGATCCGGCCTGAGGATTCGTCACGACCTGCGCCTTCATGGCGGGATTTCGATCGAGATTGCGGTGCGCCCGCTCGGTGAACGTCAACCCACACCACATGGCGAGCGAGGCCACGTTATGCGGCTTGAGCTCGACGGCCATGTCGCGCGCCATGCGATCGACGGCGGATTTGCACGTGCCGAATACGACGCCGTACGTGTAGGTCACGCCCACATAACCGGAAATCGCCACGATGAGGCCGGATTTCTGGGGCACAAAGAATTTGGCCGCGTGCCAGGCCGCGACGAAGTTGGAGCGCACGCCGACTTCGAACATTTCCAAATTGGAGAGCGGTTTCTCCCAGAACGGCTGCGGCTCGGTTAGATCCTCGGGCAGGGAGAAGGCATTGTTGACGAGCAGGTCGAGCCGACCTTGCTCCAGCCTCACTTGATCGAACAGGGCCGCGACCTGCTCGTCCTCGGCGTGATCGCATTTCACCGCGATGCCCTTGCCGCCGCGGCGATCGACTTCGGCGGCGGTCTCGCCCACGGTGCCGGGCAGTGAATACGAGCCGGGTGTCACGGTTCGTCCCGTGACGTAGACGGTCGCGCCCTCGGTGGCGAGCGCGAGGGCGATTCCCCTGCCGATGCCTCGGCTCGCGCCGGTAACCACCGCAACCTTACCCGACAGTGCACCCACGGTGACTCCTTGCTATATCGGGATGCGGCAGCCGTCAGCGGTTCACATCGACGACGATGCGACCACGAACCTTGCCGGAGACAATCTCTTGCGCAGCCCCGACGACTTCGCCGAGACCGATGATCTTGCTGATGCGCTCGAGAGCTGCGGGGTCGAGGTCGCGTGCAAGGCGATTCCAGGCCGGCTCGCGCAGCTCGCGCGGCGCCATGACGCTGTCGACTCCGAGGAGCGAGACGCCGCGCAAGATGAAGGGCGCGACGCTTGCGGGAAAGTCCATCCCTTGCGCGAGTCCGCAAGCGGCGATGAGCCCGCGATAGCGCGTCTGCGCGCAGGCGTTCGCGAGGGTGTGGCTGCCGACCGAGTCCACCACTGCGGCCCAGCGCTCCTTTTGCAACGGCTTGCCGGGCTGGGAAAGCTCGTTTCGATCGATGACCTGACTCGCACCCAGCGACTTGAGGTAATCGCTCTCGCTCACCTTCCCGGTCGATGCGACGACGTTGAATCCGGCGCGTGCCAACAAGACAATCGCGACGCTCCCTACGCCGCCGGATGCGCCGGTCACGAGCACCTCGCCGCGATCCGCTGTGAGTCCTTGCTTCACCAGCGCTTCGACGCAAAGAGCGGCCGTGTAGCCCGCAGTGCCGATCGCCATCGCTTGCTGTGCGGTGAAGCGCTCGGGCAAGCGCTGCAACCACGCGGGGTTGACGCGGGCTTTCTGTGCCAAGCCGCCCCAGTGACCCTCGCCGACGCCCCAGCCGTTCAACAGTACGCGCTCGCCCGTACGCCAGGCATCGCTGGCGCTGGATTCGACGACACCGGCGAAATCGATTCCGGGGACCATCGGAAATTTGCGTATGACCGGCGATTTGCCCGTGATCGCCAGTCCGTCCTTGAAGTTGATCGTGGAGTACTCGACACGGACGGTCACGGCCGCTTCCGGCAACTGCCCCTCGTCGAGGTCGGCGACCCGCACGGACTGCGTGCCGTCTTGTTTATCTATGAATATTGCTTTGAACACCTGCGCTCCTCAGAAATTAAATTGAAGCCGTTGTGGGGCTCGAGGTCGAGGCGCCCCGAGCCTCAAGCGTGCGCGAATGCGAGGATTTGCGGCGCGAGCAAGGGCCAGCGCGCAAACAGGCCTTCGCCCGCCGCTTGTGCTTGCAGGCGGTCCAGCCACTCCCGGTCACCCCACGGCGGCTCGGCGATTTGCGATCCCGGAATGAGCGCGTGTACCCCCTCGCTGGTCACGCGGGGATGATGAAAGTCCGATTCCCCGCTGCGCAGTATCATGGTCGGCATCTTGAGCGTCTGCAATTGCGCCGCGGTGGTACCGGGGACCGGCGAGTCCGCGGCCGGAACGAACGCCTCGGCCCAAGTCTTCATCGTCTGAATGAACGTCTTGGTGTCTTGCCCGAGCAATCTTTCGCGGTTCCCCGCATTGCGCGCAAGCGGCTCCTTGAAGCCGGGTAGCCCCGCGACGGCTTCCATTCCGCCCATCGCAGCCGCGGCCAACTGATCGTGGCAATAGTGGTAGGCGAGCACGGCCAATCCGAGCGCACCCCCGCTGATCCAGAGCAGGAACAGACGCTCCGCGACGCCGGGATTGCGTATGGCGGTGAGCAGCGACACACGCGAGCCCGCCGAGCCGCCGATCAGCAACGCAGGCTCGAGCTCGAGCGCGCGCACGAGGCCGGCGAGTGTATCGGCATTCAGTATGGATTCGCTTTTGCCGCGGAACGAGAGATCGGACTCGCCGCAGTTCGGACGATCCCAGATCAAGACGCGCAGTCCGCCCTCGGCAAGCTTCTGCGCCAGTTCTCTCACGCCGGGCGTGTCCTTGGAGAAACGCCCCCCCGGGGTGATGACGGCCGTCTTCTTCCCGTTGCCGATGAGGTCATACGCGACACCGATTCCGCCGACATCGACCTTGGGCATGTTGTTCTCGCTCGAGGAGATGGGAGACGAATGATAGTAATATCGAGCCAGCTAATCAACAGCAGTGTTGATTTGCCGGTCGAGGTTTCATACAATCATAACCCAGATAAACGAGTAACCTCGCCACGTACGCAATCACACAATTGTACGGTACAACACCGCCTCATCTCGAGCCGCAGATCGCTCCGCAAGAGGTGATCGTTCGCTGGGGTGGGCGCGTCCACCGCTTGCAATACCACCGCGGCGAGACCTTGCTGGAGACGATGCGCAGGGGAGGTCTGTGGGCCCCATCGAATTGCGAGCAAGGCGTGTGTGGCACGTGCATGGTGAGGCGAATCAGGGGAAACGTGGCACTGCGTCAGAATCATGTGCTGAGTGATCAAGATCTGGCGGCGGGCCTCACTCTTGCTTGCCAGGGTGTTCCTTGCGAAAGCGTTTGCGAGATTGAGATCGAAGGTTGAAGCGCCATTAAGAGAAGTGCCGGCAAAATGAGTACTCCTGTTGCGAATGGGCGATCTGCACCGGTGACAGCGACAAAGCGCCCGCGGCGCAAGCGTGATCCGCAAAGTACGCGGGAGGCGATTCTCGAGGCCGCTCGACAGCAGTTGTCACAGGACGGCAAGGAAGGCGTCAGTGTGGCCCAAGTGGCGCAGCGCGCAGGCGTCAACCGCGGCACGGCCTACCAGCACTTTCAGACCCGCGAGCAACTGATCGAAGCCACGGCGGCCTGGGTGAGCGATAAGCTTTATCGATCGGTATTCGGGGATCCGGCGGTTGCGGCCGAGCCGCCACTAGATTCGGGCAACGTCGCAGGCGTAAGTGAGCACCTCGCGGAATTCGCGATGGAGAACCCGGAAATCGGGCGCGTGTGGCTGTTCGAGTTGCTGAGCTCGCGCCGCCCCGCCAACGATCCGTTCTGGCAGCAATACGTGTCGAATTTCGAGAGCTTTGCGAAGAGTGATTTCGCGCAGCCCGGCATCGACTGCGAGGTCGTATCCGTGCTGCTGCTTGCGGGCGCATTTCTCTGGCCCGTGTATTCTCGAGCTCATACGCGCAGTGCCAAGGAGCGCCAGCAGATGGCGAAGCGATTCTCTCGCGAGGTGTTGCGGTTATGTCTTCATGGAACTCTGCGGCCGGAGAAATATTCCGATCTCGAGGAGTTGGTGCGGCAGGGTAGCGGCGTGGCGAAACCTCGTCTGACTTGATTTGGATTCTGATTTCGGAGAGTAATTTATGCCACTGGCAGGAAAAAACGCGATAGTGACCGGCGGGGCCTCGGGGATTGGGCTCGCCACTTGCCGGCGCCTGGCACGGGACGGCGTGGGCATCGGGGTCTGGGATATCGACTACGCGGGTGCGCAGCGCGCCGCCGCGGAGCTGGTCGCGGCGGGCGCTCGAGCGGTCGCTTGCAATGTCGACGTATCGGCTCGCGCTCAGATCGCTGCCGGAGTCGAGCGGGTTCACGCCGAGCTCGGCAAGGTGCAGATCCTCGTCAACAACGCCGGCATGACTTCTTTCAGGCCCTTTCTCGAGGTCACGGAAGCAGAGTGGGAGAAGGTCATGTTCGTGAACTTGAAGAGCATGTTCCTCTGCACGCAAGCCGTGCTGCCCGACATGCTCGCGGCGGGCTGGGGACGCATCATCAACATATCCTCGTCGAGCGCACAAACGGGGAGCGCACGCATGACGACGTACTCGTCTTCGAAGGGCGGCGTGATCGCCTTCACCAAGTCGCTGGCGCTCGAGCTCGCGCCGACTGGGGTCACGGTCAACAACATTCCACCGGGATTCGTGGACACGCCTATGTTGCAGGCGTCGATCTCGAGCATTGCCGGCGGTATCGCGGGTCAGGCCACCAACTCGCCGATGAAGAGACCGGGACGTCCAGAGGACATTGCGGCGGCCTGCGCATTCCTTGCTTCGGAGGAGGCCGGCTATATCACCGGCCACACGTTGAGCGTCAACGGCGGACGTCACGCTGCATGAAGGTGGTCATCACCGGCGCGGCGGGTGTCCTGGGTGCGGCGGTTGCGCGCGCCTTTCTGTCGGCTGGCGCAAACCTTGCGCTCATGGATCGTGCGGCAGCGTCCCATGACCCGCTCAAGGGCACGGCGGACCCGCATGTGTTTCTCGACGGCATCGATCTGACCGATCTGGCCCAGGCGCGGCGCGCGATGGATACGGCGGCTTCGAGACTCGGCGGGATCGACGTGCTGGTCAATATTGCGGGGGGATTTCGCTGGGAGACGATTGCCGACGGCAGTCTCGAGACCTGGGATTTCTTATACGCCATCAATCTCAAAACGGCGCTGTGCGCATGCAAGGCTGCGCTTGCCTATTTGCCCGCGGAAAACGGCCGCATCGTCAACGTCGGCGCCGCGGCGACCGCCAAGGCCGGTACGGGAATGGGGGCTTATACCGCCTCGAAGGCCGGCGTCGCCAAGTTGACCGAAGCTCTGGCCGAGGAGTTGAAGGACAAAGGGATCAATGTCAATGCCGTCCTACCAACCATCATTGATACGCCTGCCAATCGAGCCGACATGCCGAAAGCGGACTTCACACGTTGGGTCGCTCCCCAAGCGCTCGCGGACGTGATCGTGTTCCTGTCATCCCACGCAGCCCGCGCCATCACCGGCGCTTCGATTCTGGTATCCGGTCGAGTCTGAGCCTCAGCGCGCCGTCGCCGCGAGATACTCCTGAATGCCGCCGCAGAACAGCGGGGGAGCCTTCACGGCACGCCACGTGACCTTGGGAAACGGCTGCCCACGCGCTCTCTCCCATGTCCTCAAGCACGATTGCAGCCCGTCGGGATTCTCATATCTTGCGGCCGCAAGACAGCGCGCCACCACATGACTCATGGCCAGTTCCAGCCGAACGCCGCGGCCGGATATCCAGGCGTCCCATGCCGCGAGCGAGGCGAATATTCCCGTGAGCGGATCGGCGAGGGCGTCTCCGACAAAACCCGTGCGGCCGGTCGCGCTGCGCAATGCGGCGCTGAGACCCCCCGATACGCCACAGTCATCGCCAAATCCCACCCAGCCGGCCGGTTCGCCGGTCGCACCATGTGCCGTGATGCTGATCCACACCAAGCCGGGTGTCTCGCGCACGATTCGATCTGCATCGATGCCGAGTTGCTCGAGCGCGCGCGGCCTTGCGGCCTCGATGACGATGTCGGCTGCGGCGATGAGTGAAAGCAACGCGCGCCGGTCGCCGCCGTCCGCAAGATCGACGGCAATCGTGGCCTTCCCCTGGTTGATGAGCGCATAGAAATCACCTGCCGCGTCCCGCATGGCGTCGGGGCGCGAGCGGCTTTCGACTTTCACGACCTCGGCGCCCGCGAGCCAGAGAAGATGCGCGGCAAGCGGTCCCGCCCACAACGCCGAGAGATCGACGACGCGCGGTGTGCGGCGCACGGCCGCCGACGAGTCGGGGGACGCCGCGCGAGGGGCGGTCGCCAGCTCCGTGCACAGCGTCGAGCCGCTGCGCCCGAATAGAGGCAGGTGCTCGTGCGCCGGATGTCGCTCGTGCTCGGCCGCCATGGCCAAGCCCATCGAACGGCCTCGCTTCACCAGGGCGTGCGCATCGGTTCGAGCTGTGCAAGCGGCGATCGCTGCATCGTCGTTCGCATTCAGCTGGTCGTTCTCGAACAGTGCCGGTAGCAATTCCCGATCGGCCGATCGCGCAAGATTCAGCGCGATCGTATCGCCCCGCGCGTCGAGCAGACGGCAGCCTCCACCCGCCGACGTTCGGCCCGATATCCGCAAGCCTGCGCGCGTTGCCCGCTCACCGAGCAGCGTCGCGCCCTCGAGTGCACGCAGCGCCGGCGATCCGCTCGCGGTCGCGAGCCGGGCCAATGCTTGGTGAGCAATCGAGGCGAGCGGAATGGAATTGCCGGGATCCATGGAGTCATGAGAGTCTACAATGCTCCGCGATTCTCGAAAAATAGGGGCATAACATGCGTATCGATTCATCGCTGGCTGCCGTGGTAACCGGGGGCGCTTCGGGCCTGGGGTTGGCGACGGTGAAAGCCCTGCGCGCCGCGGGTGCTGCGGTGGCGATCTTCGACCGCAATGAGGAGACCGGCGACAAGGCGGCTGCCGAGACCGGTGCGACGTTCTGCCTCTGCGATGTGCTGTCGGACGAGAGCGTCGATCAGGCGTTTGCCAAGGCTCGCACGGCGCAGGGTCAGGAGCGAGCGCTCGTGTGTTGCGCCGGCGGCGGCAACGCCATTCTGACGGCGCGACGCGACAAGAAGACCGGCGAAATCAGCGTGTTTCCCTCGGACCAGTTCGAATGGGTTCTGCGCCTCAACACCGTCGGCACATTCCGCTGCATCACGCGCGCAGCCGCGGGAATGATGACCGTCGAGCCGATCGACGGAGAGCGCGGGGTGATGGTCAACACCGCCTCCGCCGCGGCCACCGATGGACAGATCGGGCAAGCGGCCTACGCCGCGGCCAAGGCCGCCATCGTCGGCATGACGCTGCCCATCGCTCGCGACCTCTCGCGTGAGGGGATACGCGTCATCACCATACAGCCCGGTATATTTCAGACTCCTGCCATGGCGGGCGCCACGCCGCAGATGCTCGAATCGTTGAGCGCCATGGTGCCGTTCCCGAAACGGTTGGGCCATCCCGAGGAATATGCCAGCCTCGCTCTGGAGATGATCCGCAACGGCTACCTGAACGGCGAGACCGTGCGGTTGGACGGAGCGATCCGCATGCAGCCTCGCTGATCGGAGCGAAGCCAGATTTGTCCCAGGGCGCAAGCCGTGCGTCCTCTACGGCGCGCCTCCCCGGATCTGAGCACTGGGGCACAGGTCAAGTCTTGACAGTGCCCCTGATTAAATACTACCGTTGCTTAGGGAGATACTAACGTTGCTTAGTAATTTACCGATTCGGCGAGGGCTCCATCGCCGCTGAGAGGAGAGAGATCGTGCGGACATCCTGGCTCGTTGCTTTGACTTGTGCCCTGGCGACATTTACGGCGGCTGCACAGAATTCCTCCAGCGCGGCTGCAACGGCTGCGGTCGTTGAGAAGGGCAAGATGCTGGTGTCCTCGAACGGCTCGCGCCTCGGTACGGTTTACCGAGTCGGCCCCGATGGTGCGGCCGAGATCATCATCGACGGCAAGCTCGTGAGCGTGCCTGCGAGCACGCTATCGAACGTCGACGGCAAGCTCACGACCTCCATGAGCAAGAGCGAGATCCTGGCCCTGCATTGACTGTGGAATTGGCCGCCCCCTCAATGGGTTCGGCCCGGTCTCATCGCCCAGAGGACCTAAGCTGCATTGAACTCGAGGTGCAGCGCCGACAGACCGCGCAACAGGTACGTGGGTACATAGTCGTATCGCCGGTCTGTTGCCGGACCATGCTCGGTCGCGCAGATGCGAATCTCCATCATCCGATCGAGAAATCGCTCCAGCGTAATACGCGTTTCAGCACGTGCTAGGGGCGCGCCAGGGCAGGCGTGCGCACCGCGGCTGAAGGCGACATGGTCGCGTACGTTCGATCGGTCGATGTTGAGCGCATCCGGTGCTTCGAACTGGCGTGGGTCGCGATCTGCCGCGCCCAAGGCGAGCGTCACGATAGTACCCGCCGCGATGGCAACGCCGCCGATGGATGTCGTCGTCCGAGTCAGGCGGGAGAGCGTTTTGACCGGGCTCTCCAATCGCAGTGTTTCTTCGATGAAATCCGGAATCCGATTGCGCTCGGCACGCAGGCGATGCTGAAGTTCCGGACACTCGCCCAGCAGTCGAAAGCACGAGGCCATGAGCCGCGCCGAGGTGTCTTGTCCGGCACCGAACAGAAACTTTGCGAGACGGACGGCGACGTCCAAGGCGGGCTGTGAGCCGTCCTTGAAGCGGGCGTTTGCGAGGTCCGACATCATGTCTCCACGAGGACTTTTGCGGCGCTCCTCCAGGTAGCCGGTGAACCGACTGTCTAAATAGGCCAGCGGGTCCCGTGCGCTTTTGTGCTCCGGGTCGCCGGCGAGTTGCGTCGGAGGCTCCCCCAGTAGCTGTAGCAATTCCTCTCTGTCGTCCTCGGGCACGCCCAGAAGGTCGGCGATCACCAGGGTAGAGAGGGCGTTTGCATACTCCGACACGAACTCGCAGCGACCTTTGGCGATGAATCCGTCGATCAGCCGGTCACACAACTGTTGCACGTACTCTTCGTTTTTCTTGAGCCGTGTATGCGTGAGCAAGCCATTGAGAATCCCACGCAGCACGCCGTGTGCTTGACCGTCGAGAGTGACCAGGTAAGCCGACCACGGCATATCACTCCGGTATTTCGCTATCTGCTCACTGACGTCTTCACCTTGCGGCGTGAAGGGCAACGGTGGGATGGGCCCGGTCACCGCGACGCATGAGGAAAACACGTCACGTTGCTTGAAGACTTCCAACGCTTCGGCATAACCCGTCACCATCACGGCGCCATGATGGGGCTCGCGCAGCACGGGACATTTCGATCTCAGGTGATGGAAGTAGGGGGCCGGATCGCTTACCAGGGAGGTGTCCGTAAAAAAATCCTTGGTACCCAGCTCGCTCATGATCGGTCCGCCACCGCTATTTTTCCGCCGCTCGAACACTCCGGGCCGCCGACAGATTGCGCGCGATGGCCTCGAGCAGCTCGTCCAATTTGTCGAGATCAGCGCTGCTGAAGCCGGCAAATATTTCGGCCTCGTGCCCCCTTGCGACCTCATCCAGCTTGTCGAGCACCGGTTGCGCGCCGGCCGCCAGATGCACGCGGTAAGCGCGCCGATCGGTTGGACTCTCGGTTCGCTTGAGATATCCCTCCTCACAGAGGCGATCGATCAGGCGCCCGGCGGTGATCTCGCTCACCTCCAGCACCTGGGCGATCATGCGCTGCGTACCGCCGGGATTCTGCGAGACCGCCGCGATCAGCGTCCACTTGGCGCGCGTCAGACCCCGAAGCTTCGTGCTCTGATCGAAGTTCAAGCGCAGTTGACGCGCAATGACCGACAACTTGAGCCCAACAGATCTTCTCTTGTTTTTCGTACTACCGAATATCGATTCCATTGATTGACCGCAGGCCGCGACATGCGGCGTTTCTTATATTCGCTCGATGATGATCGCGGGAGCCATGCCGCCCGCCGCGCACATCGTGATCAGCCCGCGCTTGAGCTCGCGCCGCTCGAGCTCGTCGAGCACGGTGCCGATCAGTACCGCGCCGGTCGCGCCGATGGGATGACCCAGTGCGATCGCTCCGCCGTTCACATTGACTTTCTCGTGATCGAGGCGCAGATCGCGGATGAATTTCTCGACCACCACCGCGAATGCCTCGTTGACCTCCCAGAGGTCGATGTCCTCTGCACGCAGCCCGGCCCTCGCCAGTACTTTGCGCGCCGCCGGAACGGGCGCGTTCAGCATGAGCGTCGGGTCATCGCCGATGTTCGCCGTGGCCACGATGCGGGCGCGGGGCTTGTAGCCGTGCTTGCTCGCGTAATCCTTGGAAGTGAGGAGCAGGGCGGCTGCGCCGTCGACGATGCCCGAGGAACTGCCCGCGTGGTGCACGTGCTCTATTTTAAGGTCGGGGTAGCGCCGGTTGATGAGCTGGCGAAACGTGACGCCGCTCCCGTCGGGTGAGTAGTCCGCCACTTGCGCGAAGCTCGGCTTGAGTGCAGCCAGATCCTGCGCAGTCGTCTGCGGCCGAGGATACTCGTCCCGCGCGAGCGCGATCGTGCCATCCTCGTTGAGCACAGGAACCAGCGAACGCTCGAACCTTCCATGTTTGACAGCATCGCCGGCCCGCTGCTGACTCGCCAACGAGAAGGCATCGAGCGCTTCCCGGCCGATGTGCTCCATCGAGGCGATGGCATCGGCACACAGGCCCTGATGCGATTGCGGATGCCGCTCCTGAAGCCGCTTGTTGCCCGAGCCGATACCCAATGATTTCAAGCCGGCGGCCATCTCTTCCTGGCCGCTGCTCGTGATGTACGACATCATCTCGGTACCACCCGCGATGATCTGGTCCTCCATGCCGGAGCGGATCTGCGCCGCCGCCATGCTGACTGCCGTCAGACCGCTCCCGCAGAAGCGGTCCAGCGTCACGCCGCTCACGCGCACGTCGAAGCCGGCGTCGAGCGCAGCCATACGCGCCATGTCGCCGCCTTGCTTGCCTTTCTGTGCGCTCGTCCCCCAGACGATGTCGTCGACTTCCGCGGTGTCGATTTGGTTGCGCTCCTGCAGGGCTTTCAGCACCGTGGCCGCCAGATGTTGCGGGTGCAGATGGGTCAGGGCGCCCTTGCCAACCTTGCCGATGCCGCGGGGCGTGCGGACGGCGTCGATGATGTACGCTTCCGTCATATCATTTGCTCTCACGCCGTCTTGCGATGGCGGTTGTACATCTCCATGACATCGCCCGAGGTGATGGGCCGCAGCTTCTCTCCCGGCAGGAGGGGTGCCGCGCCGCCGTAGGAATGTACGCTCACGTCCACTCCGGCGGCCTTCTTTCTCAAGGCTCCGACGGTGAGTTCGGCACGCTTGAAATGCTTGAACGGATCGAAGCGGAAGAAGCGCATCGCGTTGCGATGAGTGACTTTGTCGATTTGCGGCTCGGTCAAGTGCTTGACGCTATCCCACAGCGTTTCGGGCGCTTTCGGCCAGAGGGAATCCGAATGCGGGTAATCGCATTCGTAGGCGACCATATCCTCGCCGACGGCCGGCAGGTTCTGCAGACCGAAGGCGTCGTCGATGAAGCAGGTGAGGAAATGCCGGCGGAACACTTCGCTCGGCTTGGTGCCCTCGAACCGAGAATGGGTCCATGCCTTGTGCCGCTCGTGGCTGAAGTCGCTGCGCTCCAGGAAGTAGGGAATCCAACCGATGCCGCCCTCGGAGAGCGCGATCTTCATGGACGGATAACGCTCGAGCGCCTCGAGATGCAGCCAATCGGCTGCACCAACCACGATTGAAATGGGCATCGTCGATATCCAAGCCTCGATCGGCGTCTCCATCGATGCATGCGGTGCGGGATTGCCGGCGCCGATGTGCAGGCACATGACGATGTCGTGCTCGACGACGGCCTTCCATAGCGGCTCCCAGTACGCATTGTGGATGCTCGGCAACTTCTGCACGGTGGGATTCTCGTTGAGCGACACTGCCGTGCAGCCTTTGGCTGCGATGCGCTTCACTTCCTCCACCATGGCTTTCTGATCCCAGGTCGGCAGCAGCGCGCACGGAATGAAGCGGCCGGGATGAGCTCCGCACCACTCATCGATGTGCCAGTCATTGTACGCGCGCAGATGCACGAGCGCCTTGGCCTTGTCGGTCACTTTGTGAAACACACCGCCATCGAAGCCCACGCAGCTCGCGAAGTTCAGCGAGGCCGCGATGCCATTCACGTTCATGTCGTCGACGCGGGCATCCACTTGATAGACGCCCTTACGCAGCTGATCAAGCGACGTCGGCTCCATGCCGTACTCTTCCGGCACGCGTCCGACCACGGCGTTGAGACCCACCTGCGGCATTTTCATGCCCTGGTATTCCCAGTAATTCGTGCCCGTCGCGGTGGTACGCATTTTCGGTGCGCTCGCAAGCGCGTCCCCTGACAAATGCTTGTCGAACATATCGGGCGGCTCACTCACGTGATCATCGACGCTGATGACCGTCATATCGTTCATCTTCATGATGTCCTCCTTCCAGAAAAACTGCGCGACACTTGATCGCGCGTGACATGAAACAGGTCCGAATCCCGTGGTGCGGATGATGCGGAGTCGAGCGGCCGTGCCGTGCCGCGACTGAAATCGCGTATGGCTCCGACGTGCTTGGCTTCGCCCGCCTTGTGCGGCTGAAAGGTAAAACACCGGCTGCGACTTGCCATATTGCCGGTTCCGGATGCCCAACCCGCCGGCAAGGTTCGCCCGTGCGCCACCATGGTTGCCCAGCGCAGCAACCTTGCCGCCTCCTGGGTGTTGGGATCCAAGGATTCGATCCAGTGACGCATGTTGTCGAGGTCGAGGCCAGCCAACGGTGCGGGCGCGATAATTCGACCCTTCACCACGCTCCAGTCTAGCACCGCGATGCCGCCGCGACGCAGTTCGGCCTCGCTCCTGCCTGCAACGGGATCGGAGACGAGAATGTCGAACACCGTGGGTGCGCTGTCGAAGGCATGAGCCGCGGCGAGGACTGCAAGGTCGTGCAGATGGGTGCAGTTGGCGCGCTTGTCCCCGCGCGCCGCGAAATTCTTCAGGGAAATACCCACGAAGGTCTGCTCGAGCACCGCAACAGCGCCCGGACAGGTGCTCCATGGGGCGCGATCCATGACGGGCTCAACCGCCGTCGCGACGTGCCCGTCGTGATGCACGGTCACCGCCATGCAGTGATAATCGTCCTCGAGCTCGGAGAGCACGCATCCGTTCGACGGCGTCACCCGCAGGCGCCGTCGGTAACCCGGTAAGTCCTCGATGCGGCTCGTTGACACCGGCGTCAATCCCGCGCCAGCAGCAAGGCGGTTGCGAGAGGTCCGCCGCCCGACGCGGCGACCGCCACCTTAGGATCGCCCGCGATCTGGCGCTTGCCGCCGAGTCCCCGCAGCTGCAACACGGCTTCGTGAGCGAAGCCAAACCCATGCAGACGACCCGCGCCCAGCTGGCCGCCAAAGGTGTTGAGGGGCAACTCGCCGTCGAGCGCGATGCGTTTTCCTCCTTCGACAAATCGGCCGCCTTCGCCGACTGCACAAAAACCGAGCCCTTCGAGCCACGCAATCGCCTGGAAACTGAATCCGTCATAGAGCTGCACCGTGTCGACATCGGCGGGCTTGTAGTCGGTGCTCTTCCACAAATCGGCCCCCGTGGGGTAGCAGGCCATCCACTCGGCCTGATCCCAGCTGTGACGCTCGACCGTGCCCGCCATGGCGGCGATACGGATCGGCGTGCACTCCACTTCGCCGAGCGCATCGCCCGCCGACACGATCAGCACGGTTGAAGCGTCGGTATAGCGATCGCAATCATAGAGGCACAGCGGCGTCGAGATCATCCGGGCGGAGAGGTATTGCTCCATCGTCAATGGCTCGCGAACCAGAGCGCGCGGGTTGAGCAAGGCGTTGGCGCGATCGGTCAACGCGATCTGCGCCAGCTGCTCGCGCGTGAGACCGAAGCGCTTCACATGGCGCATCGCGTATTGCGCGGTCCAGTTGGCCGCAGAGTAGGCATTGAAGGGCGTGAGCCATTGCGAATATCCATCCACCCGGTCACGGCGCAGCGGCGGATACTCTTCCGGCCGCGACATCGCGGCCGCCTCGTACACGGTTCGAAAGCAGATCACGTGCCGTGCCTGCCCGGTGCGCACGGCCATGGCTGCGGCCGCCACGGCACCGAGCTGGGAGCTGATTTCCAGACTCCCCAAGTGCCATCGTGCGCGAATGCCGAGGGCGTCGATCAGCTCGTCGGCGCCGATGGGCGAGAATCCCAGGTAGGCGGAGGACCTGCCCGGATACGTCGAGACCCCGTCGATCTGCCCGATACTCAGGCCCGCCTCCGTCAATGCCTCGCGAATCGCATCGACCGTCAGCAAGAGCGGCGAGCGTTGCAGCCGGACCCCGACCTGCGACTGGCCAATCCCGGTGATATAGGCGTCCGCGGCCGGCATATCAGGAAATCTTCTCGAAGAGCGGCAGGTAGACATCACCTTGCTGCTCGAACTTCACGCGAACCCGGTCGCCGATCTCGACCGCGTCGACCGCACATCCCACGATGTTGGTGGTGAGAAAAACGCCCGGGGCTCCGTCGATGGCGACTCGCGCGATTACATAAGGCACCTCGAGGTCGGGCCGCCAAGCCTGATAGTTGACGGTGTAGGTGTCGATGGTCCCGGTGCCCGCAACGGTTTCGGGCGCGACCTTCTCGGAGAGACACCGGCGGCACACCGGCCGCGGCGGGTGGATGAAGGTTGAGCACGCCTGGCAGCGCAGGAAACGCAGTTGCCCCTCGGCACCCGCCGTCCAGAAGAAGCGGTTTTCGCTGTCCAGCCGAGGCAGGACGCGCGGCGCGCTCATTACGCGTTCCACATCAGCGTCAGTGAGTCCACGCCGATGACCGGGCCGCCGTGAAACTTCGGCGGATGCTCTGGATCGAGGCGAAACTCCGGCAACCGCTCGAGCAGCTGCTCGTACAGGGTTTGCAGCTCCACCCGCGCCAGATGCGATCCGAGACAACGATGCGGTCCCGCATTGAACGCAATATGCGGCTTTTCGCGCTGGATATCGAGGCGGTCCGAGTCGGGAAATTCCTTCGGATCGAGGTCCGCGGCCGGCAGAAACAGCATGACCCGCTCGCCTTCGCGCATCGGCACGCCCTCGAAGACGACGTCCTTGCGCACTTTCCTGACCGGCACCGTGAACGTGTAGCGGCGCAGCAATTCTTCTGCCGCCACCGGGATGCGGCGGGGATCGGCGCGCAATGTGCGCTGCAGCTCGGGATCCTGGGCCAGGTGCCGCACGCCGAAGCCCATGCCATTCATGACGGTGTCGAGCCCGGCGATGAACAGGAGCACGGCATAGTTCTCCATATCCTCGAGGGTCGTCGGCCTGCCGTCGATCTCGGATTTCCACAACATGCTGAGCATGTCGTCGCGCGGCTGGTCGCGACGCTCGAGGATGGTGTCGCGCATGATGGCGGTGACCTGGATCAAGTTCATCATGCTCTTCTTGGCATCGTGCTCCGTGTTTGCGAGCTGAGCCCTGACAATGGCGCGATACTCGGCCTGCCGCTCGAGCGGCAGGCCCAAAAGCTTCAGAAATACCTGCACGGGCAGCGGCTCGGCGATATCGACCATAAAATCGCAACGCCCACGGTCGATGACTTTATCGATGAGCTCGTTCGCCAGCGCCCGAATGCTTTCCTTGAGCGCGAGCATGGTCTTCGGCGAGAACGCCTTCTGCAGCGGCGCCCGGTACTTGGTGTGCTCGGGCGGGTCGAGGTTGATGGGCACGGCCAACGGAATGCGCGGCATACCGGGAGGCAGCTGCGCCACGAAGGCCTTCATTTGCTCCTCGGTCACGAATTGGCTGGAAAAAGTGTCCGGGTCCCGCGAGGCCTTGAAATTGGCCTCGTGGCTTAAAAACATCCAGTGGCCGCCGTTTCGGGGGGTCCAGAACACCGGGGGGGCCGACCGCACCAGCTCCAGAATGCGCTTGTGGGGATCGGCTAAGTAGGCCGGATCTCGAAAGAAATCGAAGTCATATATCACCGAACCTGGGATATGCTCCGGCTTCGGGACGGCCGCGCTGAGGGGGGCGACGTCACTCATCGAAGTCTCCTGCTATCGCGAAAAGATTATGTTGTTCTGCAGCGACATACTTTACTTTGCATGCCCGCCTGACAAATACTAAGCAACCACAGTGTAGTACACATACGCTGTTTGTGTCTCGAGGCGGGCTACCCGAGAGGGTCGCGGGGAAGTGATGACGGACTACGTAACGTATAAAGATAAGCGAGTCGTCGTGAGCGGGTGTTTCTCCGGGATGGGAGAAGCCACCGCGAAGCTGCTGCTCGAGCTCGGCGCCGAAGTGCACGGCCTCGACTACAAGCCGAGCACGCTTAAGTTAGCTTCCTTCACCCAAACGGATTTGCGCGATCCCAAGTCGATCGATGCGGCCGTCGCAAAGATCGGAGGCAAGGTCGACGCGCTCTTCAACTGCGCGGGCCTCGCGCAGACCTCACCGCCGATCGACGTCATGAAGGTCAACTATATCGGCGCGCGGCACCTGACCGAGGCCTTGCTGCCGGCCATGTCGCCGGGCAGCGCGATCGCCAGCATCTCATCGACGGCAGGGCTCGGATGGAGCCGCAGGCTCCCGGCGGTGATGGAGTTGATAAAGAACGAGACTTTTGCGCAAGCCGCCGACTGGTGCGAGCGCAACGCGGCGGAGACGGTGCGCGAAGGCTATACCTTTTCCAAAGAGGCCATCGTCGTTTGGACGATGATGTTTGCGACGCGCACCATCAAGCGTGGTGTTCGCATGAATTGCACCATGCCCGGTCCCACACAGACTCCGATGATGGCTCATTTCGAATCGGCCACTAAAGCTTCGGTGATCGAGGCCGCGACGCAGCCGATCAATCGGCGCTCGACTCCAAAGGAGCAGGCGGGACCGATCGTGTTCCTCAACAGTGACGCGGCGAGTTACGTCAATGGCGTGGCATTCGCCGTCGATGGAGGATTTTTGGGTGGTATTGCCACGGGTCAAATCGATCCGAGGTCGCTGATGGGAGCTTAGGCTCAGAATTCTACGGCTGGAGTTCTCTCACTGGGGGTTGAATGAAACATCAAGAACAGAGCGCGGTCGCGGCGATGCGTGGCGGACCTGCGAATCATAATTTTAGACGGGAGAGATTAATGAGCGCCAAGTGTTATGGATTATCGATGGCGGCGTTGCTCGGACTCGCGGTGTCGCAATTCGCAAGCGGGCAGACGACGACGCAGACCCCGACGGCTTCGGCCGGAGACATCACCGAGATCATCGTGACCGCCCGCCGCGTCGAGGAGCGAGTGCAGGACGTGCCGATCTCGATCCAGGTTTTCAGCCAGGGGCAATTGGACCGGCACGACATAACCGATGCGGTCGATCTCGCCAAGTACACGCCGTCGCTGTCGGCCAACCCGAACTTCGGTAACGACGAAACGACCTTCGCCATCCGTGGCTTTAATCAGGACGGGGGATCCCCGCCGTCGGTCGGGGTGTACTTCGCCGACGTGGTCGCGCCGCGCGGCAACGGCAACGGCATCCCGATCGGCGATGGTACGAATCACGGCGACTTCTTCGATCTTGCCAACGTGCAGGTGCTCAAGGGCCCCCAAGGTACGCTGTTCGGGTTGAATACCACCGGCGGCGATATTTTATTCGTGCCGCAGAAGCCGACCAGCGAATTCGGCGGTTACGGGGAACTCTCCTACGGCAACTACGCCATGCACCGCGAGACGGGGGTGCTGAATTTGCCCCTCAGCGATACGATTCGCTTCCGGCTCGCCGTCGACCAAATGTACCGCTCGGGTTATCTGAACAACGATAGCGGCATTGGGCCCGCGCGTCTGGAGGACACGAATTACACCGCCGCGCGCGCGAGCCTCGTGATCGACCTGACGCCGAACCTCGAGAATTACACCATTGGTTCGTTCAGTCGATCAGACGTCAACGGCGGCGTTCAAAAATTGATCACCTGCGATCCCAGCAGCGGCACAGGCTTTGCTTTTGCGTGCCCGCAGTTGGCCAGAGCGCAAGGCCAAGGCTTCTTTACGGTGCAGCAAGACCTGGCGGCGCCGGAAACGTTGACCTACAACTATCAACTGATCAACACCACGACGTGGCATGCGAGCGATAGCTCCACAATCAAGAACATTGCGAGCTACTCGCAGCTTATGCAGCGGGTGAATAACGCGTTGTTCGGCACGAATTTTCCGGTGGGCCCCACTCTTCCTCCGATCGTTTTCTCGACGATTCAATCGGCGCCCGGAACCTGGACTTCCGCCGAATTCACCTTTACCGATGAGTTGCAGGCGCAAGGCAATGTCTTGAATGATCGCCTGACCTACCAGGGCGGCCTTTATGTCGAGGGCAGCGATCCGATCAGTGCCGGCGGCAACCAGAGCCCGGTGTTCGCCTCCTGCGTCAACGCCGCCGCTTTGGAGTGCACCGATCCCGTCGGTATCGCCACCTCCGAAATGTATGGATTTCCAATCCACGTAGGTTCCGTGAACTACACGGTCGGAGATGTCTGGTATCGCGACTACGGCATTTACGAGCAATCGACCTATACGATCACTGATCAGCTGAAAGCGACCGGCGGCGCTCGCTTCACCTACGACCAATCGAGCAATACCAGCCAGCGAATCACCTACCAGTTTCCGGTGGAACCGCCATTTACCCAAGGACCGAGCAGCTTCTGCACGGATCTCACCAGCACGCCGAACAATTGCTATCAATCAACTTCGGAAACCTCGCACGCACCGACCTGGATGGCCGATCTCGAGTACAAGCCGGTCGACGATGTGTTGGTGTATGGCAAGTATTCGCGCGGCTATCGGGCCGGCGGCGTTTATGGCAATGCGCCGTCAAACTACCGCACGTTCCAGCCTGAAAAGCTCGACTCCTACGAGACCGGCTTCAAGACCAGCTACAACGGCGCAGTGCGCGCCACCTTCAACGCGACCGCGTTCTACAACAACTTCCGCAACCAGCAGTTGCAGGCCTCGTTCGATGCCGCGCCCGGCGCCGCCGTGTCCCCGACGACCGGCATCGTCAATGCCGGAAAATCGAAGATCTGGGGCGCTGAACTCGAAGGGACGTTGACGCCTGTCACAGGCCTCACCGTTAGCGCCGTCTACACCTACCTGAGGACCGAGATCACTTCCATTGCACCGATCGTGTCCACGGACCCTAATTACATCGTCGGTCAGAACATTACTCCGGGCTCGCCGCTGGAACTGTCGCCGGAGAACAAGGTCGTCGTGTCGATCGACTACACACTACCGCTGCCTCAGTCGATCGGCAAAATTACCGCCGGCGTAACGGGTACCCATGTCGACAAGCAGCTTTCCAACTACACCTATACCGGAGATCCCGCCAACATCACCGAGGAAGGGGGCAACTTTAGCTGGCTGAAGGCACAAAATCTGCTCGATGCGAATCTCTCGTGGAACTCCATCATGGGGTCCAGGGCTGACCTTATGTTCTTCGGAACGAACCTGACCAACCTGCATTACTATGCATACATCCCCGGCCTCGGCACGCCCGCGGTCGGATTCGAAACCGCCGTGCTGGGCGAGCCGCGCATCTTGGGTGTGCGGGTTCGTTATCACTTCGGTGGGGGGTAAACTGAGCAGGACTTCAGCTCGGTGCACACCGGTGCGAAGGCTGTGGCGCCCCCGGGCTTTGGCGCCCTTGGGCTGTGGCGCCCCCGCGCATCCGGCACCGCGCCGGGCGATTGCGTCGAGGATGCGCGTTTATGAATCTGGATCTGTCCCAAGATCAGGAAATGATGCGCGAGACGTTCGCGCGTTTCTTGAACGAGAACAGCAGCCCGGCGCGCGTGCGCGCCGCGTTGCCGGGCGGATTTGATCGGGCGCTCTGGGCGGGATTGGCCGAGCTCGGCGCATTCTCGCTGCGGGTTCCGCAAAGCCACGGCGGCCTAGGTCTCTCGCTCCTGGACGCGACGGTCCTCATGGAAGAGGCCGGTCGCACCTTGGTCTCGGGCCCGCTCGCGGAGACGCTGGTCGTCGCGCGGCTGCTGGCGACGCTGGGCGGCGGGGCGAGCGGCGCACTCCTTGAACGGGTGCTTGCGGGCAAGGCGGTGGTCGGCATCGCCTTTGCGGACATTGCCCGCGAACCTGTTCAATGGATCGCCGGTGGCGCGGTGGCCGAGGCAGTGATCGCGTGCAAGGCCGATCACATCGTACTGATCGAGATCCCGGAAGGAGCGCGCAAAGCTGAGCCGAACCTCGCTTCCACGCCTATCGCACAGTTGCGTCTGGACGACGCGCGAGCCAGCACACTGTCGAGCGGTCCCGAAGGGCTCGAGGCTTTCGCGCAGGCCCTCGAGGAGTGGAAGCTGCTCATGGCCGCGGCCCTGGCGGGCCTGGCGCACGAGGCTATCCGGTTGGCCGCAGCGTATGCCCGGGAGCGCGTCGCCTTCGGGCAGCCCATCGGAACTTATCAGGGCATCTCGCATCCCCTGGCGGATCTCATCTGCGATGCGGACGGCGGCAAATATCTCACCTGGAAGGCGATTCGCGATATCGCCGACCACGCGTCCCACGCCGGCGCTGAAATCTCGCTGACGGCTTGGTGGAATGCCGATAGCGCAAGCCGCGCCGTGGCGCAGGCGCTGCACACCTTCGGCGGCTACGGCCTGACCATCGACTATGACATCCACCTCTACAATCTGCGCGCCAAGGCATGGCCGCTGGTCTGCGGTGATCCCGCGCGCTTTCTCGAGGAGGCCGGACGCCGGCTTTATGCCGGCGAGCGAACCGCGCTGCCGGATCCGGGCGATGTGGCAATCGACTTCGACATCGGCGAAGAGGCGCGCAAATTGGCTCACGAGGTCGACGCGTTCTTTAGGCAGAACCTCACGCCCGAGCTCAAGGCCAAGGCGCATTATTCCTGGGACGGCCATGATGCCGGCATTCACCGCAAGCTGGCCGAGGCGCGGCTCTTGTTTCTCGGCTGGCCGGAGGAGCTTGGTGGGCGCGCCGCGCCCGCGTACGCGCGCCACGCGGCCTATGACGTGTGGCAGGAGCACGGCTGGACCACCGCCCCGATGAGCGTCGCGGGCATGGTCGGGACCATCATCCAGCGCTTCGGGAGTGACGAGCTCAAGCGCGAGGTGCTCGCGAAGGTGGCCCGCGGAGAGGCGCTTTGCAGCCTTGGCTACTCAGAGCCCAGCGCCGGGTCGGATGTGTTCGCGGCGCGCACTCGGGCGGTACGCGACGGCGATTTCTGGCGCATCGACGGACAGAAGATGTTCACGAGCGGTTCGAACTTTACCGACTTCGTGCTGCTGCTCGCCCGCACGGACCCGGAAGCGCCGAAGCATCAGGGGCTCACGATGTTCATCGTGCCCCTGAAGGCGAAGGGTGTGGAAATCAAGCCGGTCTTCACTTTTCAAGACGAACGCACCAACATCAGCTATTACGACGGCGTCCGGATTCCCGATAGCTATCGACTCGGCGAGGTGAACAAAGGCGTGAAGGTCATGTCCGCGAGTCTCGAGCTCGAGCACGGCGGGGGCTTCGCACCCGTGCAAAAACGCATGGTGCGCGCCGCGGAGCAGTGCAGCAGAGAGCTGCACCGCGACGGCGAAGCGCTCATCGACAAGACCTCCGTCCAAGTGCGACTCGCTCGAGCGAGCGCGCATACACTCCTCGCCGAGCTCATCTCGCTGCGCGCGCTGTGGGCGGGCGTTAACAAAAGACCGAATCTGGCCTACGGGCCGATGGCGAAGTTGTTCTCTTCCGAAAAATTCCTGAAAGACTCGTCCGATCTTCTCGACCTGACCGCTCCCGATTCGCTTGCGAGCCGCGATGGCCCCGCGGGATTTCTCAACCAGTGCTATCGGCATGCCCAGGGAACGACGATTTACGGCGGGACCAGCGAAATCCACCGTAGCTTGATCGCAGAGCGGGCGCTCGGCATGCCTCGCAGCCGCGGCTGAAGGAAGCACCATGCCCGAACCGCCGCATCTGCTCACCGAGGACGACGGCGCGATCCTCATCGCGACGCTCAATCGGCCGGAAAAGCTCAACGCTCTCAGCGGCGACACCATGAGGCTGTTCGAGGCAGCGCTGCACCGCTTCCGCGATTCGCCCGCATTGAAGGTGATGCTCGTGCGGGCAAGAGGCCGCTACTTCTGCGCCGGCGCCGATATGCGGGGAGGCGGGGAGGACGGCAGCGGCCGCGCGACGACCGCGTCGGGCATTCGCGAATCCCATCGCCTCAAGCTCAACGGCATGCATCGCATCTACGACGAAATGGAGGCGATAGAGAAGCCGCTGGTGGTGGCGCACCATGCGCCCTGTGTGGGCGGCGGACTCGAGCTGTCGCTGTCCTGCGATTTTCGGCTCGCGGCGACGAGCGCGAGCTATGCCTTTCCGGAAGGCAAGTTCGGCGTGCTGCCGGCCTCGAACGGCGTCAGTCGCCTCACGCGGATCGTGGGGACGCATTGGGCCCGCTACCTGATCATGGCAAATCTGCCCGTGGCGGCGGACAAGGCGCTGATCATGGGCCTCGTGCACGAGGTATGGCCCGATGAGACATTCGAGGCGGAAGTCATGCGCTTCTGCCGCCACCTCGCCCAGCAGAATGCAGAGCAAATGGGCGCGGCCAAGCTCGCCATCGAGATGGCCCGAGATATGGGATTGGCTCAAGGCCGCAACGTCGAGCGCATGGCGAATTCCGCGCTCATGCTGAATCCGGAGTATCGCGCCGGCGTCGAGAAATATATCCAAGGGATCGGTGGCAAAGGCCAGAGCAAGGACAAGGGAAGCACCTGACGTGGCGCTCTACACGACCCTGCATTTGCACAACGTGCCCTCCGGCCGCGAGCCGGAATATGCCGCTTGGTTCGACGGCTCGCACACCCGATCGCTCGGCGCGCTCCGTGGCTTCAAGGCCGCAGACCGCTACGAGGTGACGCCGCAGCAGATCATGGCCGATATCGCCCAGCCCTGGCGGTTCATGAGCATCTACGATTTTGACCTGCCTGCACCCGCGATCGATATCCCGGCGCTCGGGCCGCTGATCGCCGAGGCGCGGGATGCGCGGCTCGTGGCGGATGATGATGCGGAGCGGCTCTACACCTACCGGCTTTATTCCGACTGGAAGGGCAGCCCCAACTGGCGCAAAAGCGAGCCCCTCTCGGGCGTCAGCATCATCCTCGCCAACTACGTTGCCGGCCGATTCGCCGAATACATGAAATGGTATGACGAAGTGCACAGCGTCGAAGTGACCAACGTCCCCGGGCATGTGGCGATGAAGCGCGGCGAGCTCGCGGCAATCCAGATCGAGCCGCGCCGCTATTGTCCCGGAGATCAGCTGGTCCTGTGCGCGCAGCAGACCGACGATCTCGCGTTCACCATCAAGGATTTCAGCGCGCGCGCCCAGGGCAAGAGTCCGAGCGGTATTGCCATGCAGCCGCGCTCGACATCCGGCTCGTTTGCGCGCACGGTGCATTACTTCCGCAAAGTCAGCGGTCAGTCGTCCTGGCGCGGCGGCATCGCCTACGCAGGCGATCTTTCCGTGTATCCCGGCAAGGGGTGAGGGCAGGAGGCTCCCGTTCATGTCCAAAACCATTGTCATCACGGGGGCGGGCGCGGGGCTCGGCCGCGCACTGGCGCGGCGCCTTGCGGCCGACGGTGATGAGGTCGTGCTGCTGGGGCGCACGGCGGCGAAAGTCGAGAAGGTGGCGGCTGAGATCGGACCCCGGGCCATGGCTGTCGGTTGCGATGTGGCTTCTCCTCAGTCGGTCGCTGCGGCGTTCAAAGCGATTGCGGCGCGGCACCCCCGGATCGACGTGCTCATCAACAACGCCGCCGTGTACGAGCCTTTCTTGGTCGCCGAGGCGACTGACGAGCAGATCCTCAAGATCATCGCGACCAATCTCACCGGCCCCATCCTGTGTGTCCGCGCGGCGATTCCGCTCATGCACGCCGGCGGGCACATCATTAATCTGAGCAGCGAGTCCGTAGAACTGCCGTTCCCGCACTTGAGTCTGTATCAGTGTTCCAAGGCCGGTCTGGAACGATTCTCACAGGCGCTCGAACAGGAACTCGCGCCCCAAGGAATACGCGTGACCGCAGTGCGCGCCGGTCAGATGATGGACGCCGACAAGACCTGGGACGTCGACCCGCAGGCCGCGGCGCGGTTCGGAGCGGCTGCGCTGGCCGTCGGACTGAACCTTCGCGAGCGGCCGATCTCTCAGTTCACATCGGTCACCCACATTTTTCGCGCGCTGATTGATCTGCCGCCCGACCTGCATGCCGGCAGCGTCGTGTTGCGTGCCCGTAAACCGTAAATAGGAAGGACTTAACACATGATTCTGCCCGAAGCGAAACTCTACATTGACGGCGTGGTCCGCCCCGCGGCGGGAGGAAGGACCTACGACAAGATCGGTCCCTGGACCGGCGAAGTGGTGGGCAAGGCGGCGGAGGCCTCGCGAGAGGACGTCGAGGCCGCCATTGTCGCCGCCCGCCGGGCGTTCGACACGACCGACTGGGCGACGAACCCCGGCTACCGGCACGAACTAATGAAGCGCTTCCGCGACCTGTTGAAGGAGAACCGGCAGAAGCTCGTGGATATCGCGCGACACGAGGCGGGCTCGGCGCTCGGCGCCGCCTTCGGCGCGCAGGTCGACGGCGCGCTCGAGGGAGCCAACGTGCTCATCGACATATTCCCGAACATCCAATGGGAAGTCGATCGTGGCACGCGCCGCCAATATGGATTCGATACCGCTCGGCATGTGATGCGCGAACCGGTCGGCGTCGCGGCGGCCATTACGCCGTGGAACGTACCGTTCTATGTCAATCTGGCCAAGGTGGTCTCGGGACTTTTGGCCGGTTGCACCGTGATCTTGAAACCGGCGCCGGAGACCCCCCTCGCCGGTGCGATCCTCGGCGAGTTGGCGCAACAAGCCGGATTTCCGAACGGCGTCTTCAATGTCATCACCTCGAGCGATCCCGCGATGGCGGGTGAGATGCTGGTGACCGATCCTCGAGTAGATCTCATCACGTTCACAGGCTCGACAGCGGTCGGTAAGCGCATCATGGAAAAAGGCGCACCGACTCTCAAGCGAGTATTCCTGGAGCTCGGCGGAAAATCGGCGACCATCGTTCTCGACGATGCACCTGATTTTGCCGCGAGCGTCATGCGCTCGATGGTTTGTTTTCACGCCGGGCAGGGCTGCGCGATCGCAACGCGCCTCCTCGTGCCGCGCAAGCGTTATGAGGAAGCGATTGCGGCGTTGCAGAAAGGCTATGCCGGATACGCCGCCAAATGGGGGGATTTCAACGATCCGGCGCAGGTGATGGGGCCCGTCATTTCCAAGCGCCAACTCGACCGCGTGATGGGCTACATCGAGCTCGGTCAGAAGGAAGGCGCGAGGCTCCTCGCCGGCGGCCATGTCCGTACCGACAAGGGCGGCGGATTTTTTGTCGAGCCGACCTGCTTCGTCGATGTCACCAATGACATGAGAATTGCCCGGGAGGAGATCTTCGGGCCCGTCTTGGTCGTCATTCCTTACGAAAATGACGAGGACGCCATCCGCATCGCCAACGACAGCGAGTATGGGTTGTGCGGCGTGGTCATCTCGGCCGATAAAGAGCGCGCGATGCGTGTCGCGCGCCGGATCCGTGCCGGCTCGGTATCGATCAACGGGGGGATGTGCATTGCGCCCGATCTGCCGTTCGGCGGCTACAAGAGCAGCGGCATCGGCCGCGAATGGGGATTGGAAGGCATCGAAGAGTATCTGGAAACCAAGGCGATTGGAGTCGCGGCCTGACGCCGTAGCGCACCCATGGCAGAGGGCGGTGCTCAAGTGATGACGATCGAGGCGGAGCTGCGAGTTCCTGCGGCGACCGCGCAACTCGTGCAATTCATCATTCCCGAGCCCGCCGACAACGTCCTGCGCGCGGACCAGGCTTACTGGTTGGATCTGTGCCTCACGCCGCGGCCGCGAAATGCACGCGCGTGCTATCGCGATCATTGGGCTCCCGACCACTTCGAGCGGATCGGTGAAATCTTCATGGTGCCTCCGGGCGAGAGCATGCGGGCGAAGAGCGACGGTGGTCGTCCCCAGTCTTCCATCCTCTGCCATCTCGGCCGGGACGCCATGCGTGCCTGGTTCGGCGGCGATCTGCACTGGACGGAGCGGCGACTGAAAGCGGGTCTCGACATCGAGAATGTGTACATTCGCGGTCTCCTGCGGCGGTTGGCCGAAGAGTTGCGGCATCCGGGGTTCGCGAGCGAAGTGCTCGTCGAGCTGATTGCCGGACAGCTCGCGATCGAGCTGGGACGTTATTGCGCGGAGATCACGGAGGCCGCGGCCACCGGCGGCCTGGCACCGTGGCGCCTGCGGCTCATCGACGAGCGGCTCAGCGAGATTCGCCAAGCGCCTACGCTTACGGAGCTCGCGTTATTGTGCAAGATGTCGGTGCGGCAACTGACCCGCGGCTTCCGCAAGAGCCGCGGCTGCTCGATCGGCGAGCACGTCGCACGCAGCCGGCTGAAAAACGCGCAGCAGCTGCTCGCCACGGATGAGAGCGTCAAGTCGATCGCCTATTCGTTGGGATTCGCCTCGCCTTCGAGCTTCTCTTATGCGTTTCGACGCGCGCTGGGGGAGACGCCGCGGGAGTTTCGACAACGCGAGCTGCGTGGTTGACGCAGAGCGTGGCGGTGCACTCCGCTCACCACGAGCACTTGCTGATCGATCCCGGCCGGGCCGCCTCACAGGACTGGGATGACGCCTGGCAGCCGCTCGGGCTCGTCGACCTGCAAGCGTGCGCCGCCGACATCCGGATCGGGTGTTTGCCGCCTTTTCCGCTGATCGGGTTGGGCGATCCGGCGCATCCGCTCGCGCCCACGCTCGATGCCGTCGTCGAGAGCCCGGTCTCCGTCGACGCGCTGGTGCGTCAAGTCGCACGAGCGCCGCACGCGGCGGCCCTGGCCGCTCAGCTCCTGCGCGGGCTCGAGGGTCTGCCAACCGATCGGGCCCTGCAGTTCGAATCCTGCTGTTATGGGCTGCTCCAGGGCAGTGAAGAGCATGCGCGCTGGCTCGCCACGCGTGCCGCCTCGCCACGCCAAGCTGCCACCGCGGGAAGAGTCGTCGTCGATCGACGCGGCGCCGAGCTCATCGTCACGCTCGATCGGCCGCTTGCGCGAAACGCCATCGATCGCGTCATGCGCGACCAGCTCGGCGAGGCGTTCCGCGTCGCGGCGGCCGACCGCGAGGTGCGCTCGATCAAGCTGCGCGCCCGCGGAGCGGTTTTCAGCATGGGCGGCGATATCGACGAGTTCGGGACGACCCGCGATCCGGTAACGGCCCATCTCATTCGCAGCCGTACCTTGCCGGCGCTCGCGATCGGCGCTCGCGCCGACATCCTCGACGCGCACGTGCAGGGGGCGTGTGTCGGGGCTGGACTCGAGATCGCCGCATTCGCCGGCAGAATGACCGCCTCCTCAGACGCCTGGTTTCAGCTTCCGGAGCTTCATTTGGGTCTGATCCCGGGCGCGGGGGGATGTGTGTCGGTGCCGAGGCGAATCGGCCGGCAACGCACTCTGCTCATGATCTTGTCGGGACGCCGGATCAACGCGCAGACCGCATTGCGGTGGGGCCTGATCGATGCGATCAGGGACACACCGCCTGAACAACACGGCGACTAGCGCGCACGCCGAGCGATATGCCCATGACTATAATGACGGCAGTGCAACACAGCGCCTCCCACGCACATGGCCCACTACCGACCGCACCTGAAGACAGCCAAAGACGCTCGCGCGGTGCGGACACGCGAAGCCTTGCGTAATGCGATGCTGCTGCTTTTGCCAGCAGCAGTCGCTCGATAAGATCACGATTCTCGATATCTGCCAGGCGGCCGGAATCGGGTACACAACGTTTTTCCGGCATCATCCGTCCAAAGAGTCCTTGCTCGACGACGTGGCGGCGGGCGAGATCGCGCATCTCATCGGGCTTACTGTGCCGATCGCAGTCGCCCAAGACGTTCGAGCTGCGGGAGTTGCTCTTTTCAATTACGTCAACGAACACCGCGAGTTGTGGTCCGCGTTGCTCACCGGCGGCGCGCAAGTCGCGATGCGAAATGAATTCCTGAGGCTGTCCCGAGAGATTGCCGCGACGCGAGCACATGTCAATGACTGGCCGCCCGCGGATATCTCGACGATTCTGGTGGTGAGCTCAACGGTCGAGCTGCTCTCCTGGTGGCTGCAACAGAAGAGGCCTTTGCCGATCGAAGAAGTCGCCGCGATCTACGAGCGCATCATCATCTACCCGCATGTACGCGGCGATCGCATTCCACCGGAACGCGCGCCCCGCCGACCCCGGTCGCGCCGGCTCCCTTGACAGCAAACCCAGATGTGACCCATAGTGGGTCGTATCTTTGGAGTTGAGCGCAAAGCACAATGCCTCGGCTGATGGTGGTCACGCGATCGGGCGAAGAGCGCTCATTCGAAGCCAATCCGAGCAGCTCGGTCATGGAAGCCATCCGTGACAGCGGCATCGACGAGATCGCAGCGATTTGTGGCGGCTGCTGTTCGTGCGCGACATGCCACGTGCATGTCGATCCGGCGTACGTTGCAAAGCTGCCGCCGAGGAGTGAGGACGAGTACAGCCTGTTGCACGGGTCGCAATCGTTCAAAGACAACTCCCGACTCTCCTGTCAGATTCGGGTGGCGGATGCGGCAGAGGGGCTCAAGGTTACGATCGTTCCTGAGGAATAGCGCCGGGGGAGTGCCGCCATGCTGCTTGAAGAACGTGACTATTTCACCGACCGTGTGGTCCTGAAGGACCCCTACGACTACTTTGCAGAGCTCTTTTCGAAGGACCCAATTTATCAACCGGGACTCCGCGACGTGATGTTCGTCACGGGGTTCGAAGAGGCGAATGCGATTCTGAGAAACGCCCAGGATTTCTCGTCGGTCATCGCTGTCACCGGCGCTGCCGTGCCTCTGCCGTTCAAACCCGCAGGCGATGACATCTCAGAGCAGCTCGAGCACCATCGTCACGAGGTGCCCGGCTCCGACATCCTGGTGACGTATGACGGTCCCCGCCACACCGCCGATCGCGCGCTGCTCACCAGTCTGTTCGTTCCCTCGCGCCTGAAAGCCAACCAGGCGTATATGGAGGAACTTGCCGAAAAGACTGTGCGGGACGTCGTCGCCCGGGGAAAATGCGAGCTGATTCAGGACGTCGCCGTTCCCTATGTCACTTTGGTGATCGCTGACTTGCTCGGCGTTCCCGCGGATGACCGTGACTCTTTCAAAGAGGTGATCGCCGCCGGGCCGCCTCCCGGTAACATCGATGCCGAGGAGCGACCTCACTCCGATTCCATCCTCGAGCACCTGGCACGCCATTTTGTCGGCTACGTCCAGGACCGCCGGGCGCACCCGCGGGCCGATGTGCTCACACAGCTGGCAAATGCGAAGTATCCGGATGGCACGACGCCGGACCTGTCCGCAATCGTCGGAGTCGCGGTATTTCTGTTCGCCGCCGGCCAAGACACGAGCGCCAAGTTGATCGGCAACTGTTTGCGCTTTCTGACCGAAGACAAGGCGCTGCAGCGGCAGCTGCGCGAGGACCGCGGCCAAGTAGCCGGGTTCATCGAAGAGGTCTTGCGGCTGCAAGGCTCGACAAAAGTGACCTTCCGTGTAGCGCGCAGGAAGACCCAGGTGGCCGGCCGGGAAATCGCAGCGGGCCAGAAAATCGTCATCGCATTATCGGCGGCCAACCGCGATCCGCGTCGTTGGGAAGCGCCGAATGAATTCACACTGGGCCGCAAGAAGATCCAGGAGCATCTGGCCTTTGGCCGTGGAGCACACACCTGCATTGGCGCACCCCTGGCGCGGGCAGAAGTGAAAATACTTTTGGACCGACTTCTTTACCACACGTCCGATATCGGCCTGTCGGTTGAGAAGCACGGTCCCCCCGAAAACCGGAGGCTCGAGTATGAGGCTAGTTTCATCATTCGCGGCCTGGAGAATCTGCATTTGGAGCTGAAGCCGGGCATCGGCGGGAACTCATGAATCCTCCGCAGGTCGTCGTGGTGACCGGGGGCGCCTCAGGCATTGGTTTGGGCGTAGTCAAGAGGTTCGCCGAAAAAGGCCATCCGGTTGCGATGCTGGATATCCAGGATGAAGCGCTGGAACGTGAGAGCACCGGGTTCCGAGCTCGCGGTTTGAATGTGCTTCCACTCAAGGTCAACGTCGCCAGCCGGCAGCAGCTTGATGGCGCTTATGCAGCGGTTCGAAAAGAATTAGGTCCCATTACCATTGTCATCGCGAACGCCGGCTATTCGAATTCAATCGACTTCCTGACGATGTCGACCGAAGCGTGGCAGGACATGCTCAACGTAAACCTCACCGGGGTCTTTCACACGATCCAGGCTGCGTTGCCGGATATGGTGGAGCGTAAATGGGGCCGGATAGTCACCATTTCCTCGAATGCTGCCCAGATCGGCGCCAACGACCGAGCTCACTATGCGGCCGCCAAGGGCGGCGTCATTGGACTGACCAAGGCATTGGGCCGGGAGTTGGCGCGTCACGGCATCACCGTGAACACGATCCCGCCCTCTTTGGTCGATACACCGATGGCCCGCCGAGGTGTCGCCTCAGGGGAGGTACCACCGCTCGAGGTGATCGCTCAGCACATACCGATCGCAAGGCCCGGCACCCCCGACGATATCGCAGGCGCTTGCGAGTTCCTCTGCTCGGACAATGCGAGCTATATCACCGGTCAGCAGATCAATGTGAACGGCGGCATCTATATGTAGAGAAAGCGCTCAAGATTCGCCGCCGAACGCCCGGGCGAGCGCGTCGGATCTCAGCCGCAGCCATTGCTGCACCTGCGGAGCGCTCGCTCCGGCCATAGGGAATCCATGGTAGGCGCCGGGAATCACATGGAGCTCGGTCGGAACGCCGGCTCGATTCAAGCGACGCGTGTATTCCAGTGTTTCTTCAAGGAACAGGTCCAGGGCACCGATGGTGATACAAGTCGCAGGCAGACCACTCAGATCGACGGTGCGGGCCGGCACGGCGCCGACGGGCACATCCGGACCGCCGGGCTCGACGCCGAGTAATGCCCGCCAGCCAAAACGATTACTCTCAGGCGTCCAAACAAACTTGCCGCAGTAGGGATGCGGTTCGGATCCGCTGCCGGTTCGATCATCGAGCATCGGGGAGTCGAGCAACTGAAAACATAGGGGTATCTCACCCCGATCGCGGGCGAGAATTGCAAGCGCTGCCGCGTGTCCACCCCCTGCGCTTTCACCGCCGATCGCGATGCGGGTACCATCAACGCTCAACTCATCAGCGTGTCGATAGAGCCATTCGAGCGCGGCGTAGCAGTCTTCGAGTGATCCCGGATATCGGGTCTCGGGAGCCAGGCGATAATCGACTGAGACGACGACGCAATCTTGCTCACACGAGAACGACCGGTTATATACCTCATTAATTTCCGGCGCCCCCGTAATGTAGCCTCCACCGTGAACGTGGAAAAAGGCAGGCCGCGGGGCTCGCGGTGAATCAACGGGCCTATAGATCAGGACGCGTATGTCGGGCGCACCCCCGGGAGCCGGTATGAATCGCTCCTCGCGATGCACGCTCGCTTGCGCCCCGGACAGTTCCGGGGCAAGCATCTCGCGAAAATCGATAGCGCGTAGCTGGGCAAGCACTTCGTTCGTCCATTCAAAGCTCGGGAGCGTATCCAGCCCGGATAGCAGTTCAGGGGCCACCATGCGGCGGAACCGATCAGCCTCATACTCACTTCGATCAGACACCGTGATTTCCTCCGGTTCGTGCCTTAGGGGAGCGAATCATTTCGGCGCTCGAACCGGCACCTCATGATTGATCGACTATTGACTGCACAGTATTGGCAAACCATTTGGCCAGCGGGGTGTTGACGCCGGTAGCCGAAGGTAGGAGTGGGAGCTGCCGCCCGTATATCTGAAAGCCGGCAGCGACCATGATGATCTGAAGCGCTCGCACCTTTGCATTGGGTGGCCCGAGCCAGTCGGCCAATGGTGGCAGCACATGTCTCGACGCGAAGCGTGTCGCCACCTTTCGTGCCTGTGGTTGTCCGACCGCCAGCGCGAAAGTCGAAGCAAAGAGTGCGTCCACGTTGAACTTCAGGATATATCGGGCGAGGTGAGCACCGAATCGATCCCTGCGCACGCCGGACAAGATGTTTTCGAGCGGGGCAAACTCGACCAGCATTGCCTCGAACAACTCAGCCTTGGACGAAAAATATCTGAACATCAGAGTCGAACTCACGCCTGCGATAGTCGCGATGTCCCGCGTCCCGGCATTCGCATACCCTTTTTTCGCGAACGCTTGCCGTGCGGCTGCCAGGAGCCTGGCTCTGGTTTTCGGGTCGCGGAGTCGTTTTCGCTGCATACTGAGGCCTAACGTAACCCAGACCGTCGCGCGGAATGGAATTATAGATCAATTAGCCTCGCAGGCGATTCCTGATGCTCGGCGGGTAAGCGGCCGCTAACCTTGGTGTGACCTACAGACTCGAGTGCAATTTTCGCGGTCTAAAGCATGCGTAAACGAGGCATAAGAGGTAGACTTTTGGAGAGGCGAGACGTAACGCCGTGGGTGCTGTGACGCAATGTTAAACGCCGCGAGGCTGGGACCCTACGAGATGCTTGGCTCGGTGCAAGCTCCAGGCATGCGAGCCGACGTGCGCCTGTTTCGCCGCACCCCCGCGAGTCAAGGAACTTGGACGGCTCCATCGAACGTCCTTACATTCCGATTTTCGCCCGGCAACACCGTGTGGACGCGCGCCGTCTCGCGGCAAACACGGTTTGTACCGGACGGGCCGTTGACCTTCCGGCCCCGTGCGTCAAGCTGGGAGAGCAGGACCGACGGCTTGCCATTTCGTTGTGTCATAGCGCACTTTGATACCCCTCTGTCGTGCGCGGATGACTTTGTCACTAACGCCTGTAGTGTCGAGGATCTCTCGATGATTCAGCTGATGCAGCTGTTGCACGACGAGATCTGCACCCCCGGCTTCGCCAGTACCGCCATGGTCGAATCGATCAGCGAGGTGCTTCGCATCAAACTCGCCAGGCTGATGAGGCTCCCGGACGGCTTGGGGGCGGAATCGCCTCCCTTGGGGAAACTTGATATAGCCCGCGTTCACGACTATATCGAAGCGCAGAATGGACGTTCGCCCTCGGTGACCGAGCTTGCCAAGCTCTTCAATATGAGCCGGCGCAGCTTGCTCAGATGCTTTAGAAGTTCGACGTCCATGACGGTAGTGAGCTACATCACACAGGTGCAGCTTAAGAAGGCGAAGCGGCTGCTGGCGACAACCGACAGGCTCATCAAGCAGATTGCGCTGGAATCGGGCTTCAAGAGCCCGAGTCACTTCGCGCTCGCCTTCGAGCGCAACGTAGGACTCACGCCGACGAAATTTCGTCATGCGGCCCAGGGGAGCTCGCGCCCGCGCCCGAGCATCCGCGCGGGGCGCAAAACGACTCCAAGGTAGAACACTCAAGTCGCGGTTGGCTCTCGCCCGCCCTGTTCGATTTGTTGGGCATTCCCGGCAGCTGACCAGCCATCGTTCGATTCCGGCATCCATACGACCACGCCGCGTTTTACCGCGGGACGTTCAGCGATGCGGGCATGCCACGCGGTAATGCGCGGGAACATCGACAAGCCGCCGATGTGATCTTTGTATTGATCGACCCACGTCCACGATGCGATATCGGCTATGCTGTATAAGTCGCAAATGTAGCTGCGCCCTTCCAGTTGACGCTCCAGCACACCGTAGAGCCGTGATACTTCCTTGCGGTAGCGACGAATGGCATAGGCATAGTCGCGCTCCTCCCGGTCAGGCAAGTTCGAAACGCGGATGAACCAGCTGAGCTGTCCTGCCATGGGGCCGAGCCCCGCCATCTGCCAGAACAGCCATGCATCAACGGAGCAGCGTGCCGATTCCTCGAGTGGGTAGAGTAGTCCGCTCTTGCGACCGAGATATTGAAGGATCGCGCCGGACTCGAAGAGCTTGATTTCTGCGCCGTCCTCGCTCCAGTCGACCAGCGCGGGAATCCGGCCATTGGGACTGATTCGAAGAAACTCCGGCCGTTGCTGCTCGCCCCGAAGAATGTTGACCGGCACTATCTCGTAGGCGAGCCCCATTTCCTCCAGTGCGATGCTCACCTTTCGCCCGTTCGGCGTCGGAAAATAGTAGACCTGCAGGGTTCTACTCACCGCTTGATCGGCCTGAAGTTCACTTCCGCACGAGGCTTGGCCTCGAAGCCGGCGTCCGGGAAGGTCGAGACGTCCCACAAGTCACGCCCGCCGACGTCAAAGAACACGGCAGGCTTGTCGCTACGATTCTGTAAGTGATGCGCGTCGGGATTGTTCATCCGAAACGCGACACAGTCGCCGGCGACGAGAAGTTCCTCTCCGTCGTCGGTCACCAGCACCAGCTCGCCGGAGACCACAACCACGACCTCGTCGTTCGTTCTATGCCAGTGCCGTTGTGTCGACCAGGAGCCCGGACTCAATTCAACTCGATTAACGCCGAATTGAGTGAGTCCATATAGCTTCGTCAGTGGCCAAGTCTTGCGACCCCGGCATGGCTCATCATAGGGCGGCGGATAACTTGCACCCTGAACCGCCTTCTCGGGATCGAATCGCGCCTTCTTCACCAGCAACCGTCCTTATTAGGTTCACGAGCGGACTGCCGTCCACCGTCTCAAGAATCAAACTCCCAAACCGATCATGTCAAGGATTACTTGCATCGTGATTGAGACAGAAATCGTCGATATGGGGCGGATGCCGACCAAGCTCACCGCCGACGGCCAACCCTCTATCTCCTCCTTTTCTCATTCTGTACCCAAGTGCCCGGCCGGAGATACACTGGATAGGATTGTGAACATGAGAGCTGCCGAAATCGCAGGGGAGCCGTGGATGGATGATCACATTTGGACCGCTGGGCTGCCGTCCAACCTCGACTATATGCTCCCTGAGAAGCCCCTGGATCCGGAGATGCGGGAGAGCGCTTCGATTTGGCTTTTTGAGGAAAGTGGCGCATTCGGCTTTCCGCGCAACGGTTTGGAGGCAGTGGGCAAGGTCTGGGAAAACCATCGCTTTGATTGCAACTTTGCTTTTGCGGATGGCCGGGTGCTGCGTGAGAGTTCACGCGGACCAACGCGGCCCTCGGGCGGGCCCGACGGCCGCGCGAGTGTACTGGGCGCAGGTCCCCTCGTGTTTCGTTGCCTCGAGCCTTTTCGCAGGTGGGCGGTAAGCTACGATGGCGGGGCGTTCGAGGGATCAGTCCAGCAGCAAATCGCTCGCCGGTTCGCCGTGTACGCCGATGCCGGACCGTATAGCTTTCCGCGGACTTCGCTCTCTTACGAAGTTGAACTTACGATGGTCACGCCGGCCTGGGTGCAGGACTATCGTACCGAAAAACTCGACGGCATGAGTGATAAGGAAAGGGTCGACGCCGGCCTGATGGGTTACGGCTATCGCATCGAGCAACTCTTTCGCGGCGAAGGCGTGCTGACACTGGACGGAGTGAAGAGAGATTTCAAGGCGGTTGGCTCGCGCATCCATCGGCAAAGCGTGCGTCCGATGGCGGCTTTTCGTGGGCATTGCTGGCAATCCGCCGTTTTTCCCGACGGCCGGGCGTTCGGCTATATTGCATATCCTCTCCGGCCCGATGAACGCGAGGAAGATCGCTACAACATCGGTTATTTCTATCAGAACGGCAGAATGTATCCGGCGCGCGCCAAAAGCATCCCTTTCCTGCGCAAAATCATGCCGCGCGGGGATGATGTCTCGGTCGAATTGGTCACTGAGCTGGGAGTGACGAAGATCGGCGGGTCCACGGAGCTATCGACGTTTCACCTCGGCAATCAAGCGGTGAACGGCTTCAACAATCAGCAAGGCGGAGTGCGCTATCGACTCGATGGGATGACGGCTTTTGGAATGATCGAGCGATCTTCCCCCGCGGATCTTTGCGTGATCGAGGCGTACGGGGGCGCGCCGGCGACTCCGCCGGCGCGGCCCTCATGAAAAGAGCGGACGCGCTTTTGGAGCGCGCCCGGAAGGAAACCGGACTGGAGCATTTCGGGGACGAGAGTTTCCGCGAGGGGCTCGAGCGACTGGTCCAAGCCGCCGACACCGAGGCGCATCTCACCGAGTCGGGCGCCGCGATCTTCGATCTGTCGGTGCTCGATCTGTTGAAGCAGCGCCTGACGATCGAGGATTGGTTTGTCCGCCATCCCGAGATCGACGAGCAAGAAATTAACGCTCCCCTGATCGGCCTAGGCCTGCCCCGTACCGGATCGACGGCATTGTCCTGCATGCTGGCAGAAGACCCTGCGGTGCGCGTCATGCGCAATTGGGAGCAGATGCAAGTCTGTCCGCCCCCGGAGCGGGCCACTTATGAGACCGATGCCCGCATCGAGCTCGGGCGCGAAAAGATTCGGATTCGTAATGAGCGCTTCCCGCGCATGAAACAAATGGTGCCCAGCAGCGCGACTTCTCCGGCGGAATGCCAGAATTTAATGGGTATGGATTTTCGGTCACAAATCTTCCAGGCGATGTTTCGCATCCCCAGCTACGCCCGCTGGCTCTTCCACGAGGCCCATCTGGTCGGCACCTATCGCTTCGTCAAGCGCGTACTCAAACTCCTGCAATGGCGCTGTCCGCCGGTCAATTGGCGGCTCAAGAATCCGTCACATATCCTGTTTATAAACGATCTGAACGAGGTCTTCCCTGACGCGCGGTTCTGGATGACTCACCGTGACATCGCGGCGGTTGTGCCTTCCGCCGCCGATCTCTATTTCGAGCTGCACAGGGCTTTCACCGGGCGCGTAGACAAGAGTTGGCTCGGCGCGGTCAACACCGAGTTTTGCGAATTGGGGATGCGCCGGGTGATCGCGTTTCGCGATGCAGGGCAGGATCACCGATTCTTCGACATCCGATTCGATGAGTTCCAGCGCGACCCGTTTCCTTCGATCGAGAAGCTGTACCGGTTTTTAGGCGAGGAGCTGAGCGACATCGCGCGCGCGCGGATGGCGGCATGGCGGGCTGATACTCCTCGCGACAAGCACGGCGTGCGTAGTTTGAACCCGCTCGACTATGATCTCGATTGCGAGGCGCTGCGCGCACGCTTCATGTTTTATCGAAAGCGATTCGGACTTTAGCGAGCGTCTCTACTGCGGTGGCTTCGCCATGTCGGCGCGCGTGGTCGCGCGAACGTACTGCCGAAGTGCCTCGATCTGCGGCTTGCTGAAGATGGCGAACGACGGCATGCCATGCTGTATGAGCGAGCCATCGTGTACCACCGTGTAGAAGGTGTCCGGATTGAGCGGAACGGGTGATTCGCGTAGATCGGGGGCCGGACCGCCGACGCCGATGAGGTTGCGTCCGTGGCAGGCGGCACAGGCAATCGACATGGCCTTGCCCATCGCGGCCTGTCCGGGGTCGATGGTTTCGTTGGGATTGTCCTGGAAGTTGACCTTCAGAGTGGGCGGATCCGAATGGGGCAGTTCGGCCTTGCCGTCGAGTGCGAATGTCAGGATTCGCCGCGGGTCGCGGTACTTCCACCCGACGTTCATGATTTCACCAATCGCTGCGGCCGAACCGCCGTAGCCGGCGAGCACGGAGACGTATTGCGTGCCGCCTATCTCATAAGTCATCGGTGCGCCGATGATGCCCATGCCGACGTACTGGCGCCAGAGACGTGCGCCGCTGCGGGCGTCGTATGCGCAGAACCAACCGTCCGCGGTGCCCTGGAACACCACATTGCCGGCGGTCGAGACGGCGCCGCCATTCCACAACTGGTCGAGAGCCACGGTCCAGCGGGCTTTTGCCGCCACAGGGTCCCAGGCGACGAGGTAGCCCTTGCCATCGCCGGGCTCGCCTCCCACGCTGGACACATTGAGGCCCATGACGTTCATGTCGGCATCTTCCGGCGCGCCCCGGTGCAGGCGCGTCGCCATCTGCATGGTGGGTACATAGACGAGACCGGTCACAGGGCTGTAGGCCATGCGCATCCAGCTGTGCAGGCCTGAGTTGAAGGGATAGATCACCGATTGACCGGATTCGTAGCGGATGCCGGGCTTCTCGACGGGTCGGCCGGTGGCTAGGTCGATATGGTCCGCCCAGGTCACCTTGCCGAGTTTCTCGGCCGAAATTACCCTGCCGGTCTCTCTATCGATCACATAAAAGAACCCATTCTTCGGCGCCTGCATCAACACCTTGCGGGGCTTGCCCTTGATCTTGAGCGTCGCCAAGGTCATCTGCTGCGTGGTGTCGTAGTCCCAGCTGTCGCGCGGATTGATCTGGTAATGCCAGACGTATTTGCCGGTGTCGGCGTCGAGCGCGACGATCGAGGCGGTGTAGAGATTGTCGCCGCCGCCGGGGCTGCGAGCTTCGGGGTCGTAGGGCGAGGCGTTGGCGGTTCCAATGTAAATGCGCTTGAGTTCCGAATCGAACGTGATGCTGTCCCAAGGACCACCGCCGCCGCCCGTCTTCTTCCAGAACTCATCGGTCCATGTCTTTGCCGCGGCCTCCATGGCCGCATCGCCCTTGTTCGCTTCCGGGCTGGAGGGGACCGCGTAGAAACGCCAAACTTCGTTGCCGGTTTCTTGATCGTAGGCGCTGACGTAGCCGCGCATGCCAAAGTCGGCGCCTGCCTGCCCGATGATCACCTTGCCATCAAACACGCGTGGCGCACCGGTCACCGTCTGACCCTGCTTGGGATCGGTGGTTTCGGTATTCCAAATCATCTGACCGGTTTTCGCATCGAGTGCGAACAGCCGGCCATCCAGCGAGGCAAAAAAAATCTTGCCGCCGGCGTACGCCGCGCCACGGTTCGCGCCGAAGCTATAGTTCAGCTTCATCGGGTTGTGCTGCCAAGTCTTGGGATCGAATGTCCAGACCTGCTTGCCGCCGACGGCCTCCAACGCATACACCTGCGCGTACGAGCCGGTGAAGTACAACAGGCCGTCGACTTCGATCGGCGCGGCTTCGAGACTCACTTCGCCTGGAAGGTTCAGATACCAAGCCAACCCGAGCTTGCCGGCGTTCGCGGGCGTGATCTTATCGAGCCGGCTGTAGCCCGTTTCATCGCTGTCACCGTTCACGTTGTGCCACTCCGGACCCGCGCCAACGACCGGGGCGGCGGATGCGGGCAAAGCCACGCTCAAGTGGCAGGCAACCCAGATCGCGGCGCACGCCGCTCCGCCTGCGCGCAGGCCGTCATCCTTCGCCATCATTTGCAACTCCCCTCGATTTATGACTTCAGGCTTCGACGGCTTCTCGCACTCGCTCACCCATGAGCTTCGCCGAGCCGAAGATGCCCATCTTGACCTTGCCGGTGAGCTTGTCTCCCTCCACCGTAAGGTCGTACTTGAGCGTGATCTTCATGGGCTTCACGACCTTGAGATCGAACTTCACCCGGTTGCCCTCGACGATGCCCGTGAAGCTCTGCTGGCCTTCGGGGCTGCTCAAGTAACCGCTGAGCGATTGACCCTCGGATTCGAAGTGGCCACTCATTTCCTGGGGCCCCATCGGAGTGGAAAGGACCATTTTCCAGTCACCGTCTATGAGGCCCGACGCCACGGGGCGCGCCTCGCCGGGCGCTTCGACCCCAGGCGCCTCGACGCGCGGTTCCCGGACCGCGGGTTCCAGGGGTTCCTCGACCGTTTTGCTATCCGCCTCCGCGTGAGCATGTCCGGCGATATCGCGCCCTTCGATGATGCTCAGCAGCTTGGCGGGCGTCAGCGGCAATTCCACGGGCACCTCGCCGAATATCGAGAGCGCGTCGGAGATGGCATTGACCAGCGTGGGTGGCCCGATGATCGCACCGCCTTCCCCGACACCGCGCATGCCGCCGATGGTTTGCGACGGCGTGTCCGCATGTACGAATTCGAAGACAGGTACATCGGAGATGCAGGGCAGGAGATAATCCTTATAAGTCGCCGCAGTCGGATTGCCGCGCGCATCGAAGCACATCTCCTCCAACAGAACCGTGCCGATCGCCTGTGCGAGGCCACCGGCGACCTGACCCTCGACCACAGCCGGGTTGATTTGCGTGCCGCAATCCTCCGCGCATATCCAGCGGTGAATTTTCACGAAGCCGGTTTCGCCGCTCACCTCGACGACGCAGGCGTTGGCGCCGCTGGTCAGTGTCATGGGCGGCGGCTGGTAGCGGAATTGGGCCTCCAAACCGGTTGCGAAGTCGGGGGGAAGGCGATGCGGCTCGCCGTAGGCGATTTCGGCTATCGAGCGCAGCGTGCGCGATTTTTCCGGCGCTCCCGTGATGTGCACCACGCCCTCCTCGATGAAGACGAGCTCCCGGTCGACCTGCAGCAGGTGTGCCGCGATAGCCTTCACCCTGTCGGCGAGCATTTCCGCAGCCCTGATCGCGGCGCCGCCGGCGATCACGCCCTGTCGGCTGCCGGCCGCGCCGGGGGAGAATCCGCCGCGTGAACTGTCACCCTCGTAAACCGTGACATCCTCGTATGCCACACCGAGCCGGTCGGCGATGCACTGCGCCATGGTGGTGGCCGTGCCGTGGCCCTGCGAATGAGTGCTCATGGTCGCCGTGACCAGGCCGGTGGGCTCGATGCGCACCTGCGCAAGTTCACCGGTCATCGTGGCGATGCTGCCGGCCGATCCCGTCGGTTCGACGTAAGTCGCTATGCCCAAGCCCAGGTACCGGCCTTCCTTGCGCGCGGCTGCCTGTTCCTTACGAAATGCGGGGATGTCGAAGTACGCCACCAACTTCTCGAGGCATTCGGCCGGCGTGATGTCCTCGATCGGAATGTTCAGGCACGAGACTGTGGGCTGGTCCCTCAGTGTCACCAAATTGCGGCGCCGGATTTCGACGGGGTCGATACCGATCTGCCGCGCGGCCTTGTCGAGTGCGGTCTCGCGAATCAGTGATTCCATCGCCCACGGTCCGCGGTAGGCGGCAAGCCCGACCGTGTTGGTGTACCAGCCGCGGGTCAGAAAGCCGTACATGGGCATTTTGTAGGCGGCCCACAAGAACATATGCACCGCGATGTTGCAGTCCGCGATCTGCGGGCAAGCGCCGTTGTTGCAGCTGTAGTCGCCGTGCGAACCGAGCATTTTGCCGTCGCCATCGAACGCGATTCGCAAGAGCATTTCCTGCTCGCGCGCCTGATTGGCGGCTACGAGATTCTCGTAGCGGTCTTCGATCCACTTCAAGGGCCGGCCAAAGCTGAGCGCGGCGAGGATGACAGCGACCTCTTCCTTCCATGGATGGTTCTTGAGACCGAAACCTCCGCCCACGTCCTTGGCGATCACGCGGATCGCGGTTTGCGGCAACCCAAGCGCCAGAGAGGTCCAGCGCGCCACCATATGGGGGCTCTGACAGGTGATGTAGAGCGTGAGCTCCTCGGTGCCGTCGCGAACCGCGACGACACCGCGCGTCTCCATCGGCGACTGCGAGATGCGTTGGTGCACGACTTTTTGCGTGATGACGTGCGCTGCGCCCTTGAGCAGCGCTTCGAGTTCATCGCCGATCTCTTCCTCGCCCATTTGCTGGACGATGTTGCTCTCGCTTTCCGGATGCACGAGCGGTCCGCGACGCGCGTCCGCAAGGCTGACGACCGGATCCTCCTCGGCATACTCGACCTCGACCAATGAAGCCGCGTCCTCGGCGACGTGACGGCTGTCGGCGATGACGAGCGCCACGGGTTCGCCGACATAGCAGACCCGGCCACCGGCAAGTGGCGTGATCGGCAGTTCGGGCGGGAGCAGGAAGAAGTTGATCATGTCCACTTTGTAGCGCGCCAAATCCTGCTGCGTCAGGATCGCGTGCACACCGGCAACATCGGCCGCCACGTCCGTGTTGATCGACAGGATATTGCCGCGCGCGATCGGGCTGCGAGCAAAGGCGACGTGCAGCATGCCCGGCAATGAAATGTCGTCGACAAACTGGCCGCGGCCGCTCAAGAGGCGCGGATCTTCTTTTCGCTGGACTCGCCGGCCGATATAGCGCCCGGCTTTTATTTCATGAGCCGTCATGATTTTCCTTCCAGTTCCGTGCCCGCCAATCTCCTTACCGCACGGCGTATGCCCTGATAGCCGGTGCAGCGGCACAGGTGTCCGGACATTGCGGCGAGCAGCTGTTCTTCGGTGGGCTTTTTCCCGTCGCCGGTCAGAGCAGCAAGGGTCATCAGCACACCGGGCGTGCAAAAGCCGCACTGCAGGGCGTGTGCATCGAGCATCGCCTGCTGGACCGGATGCAAAGCGCCGTCGGGCGCGGCCAAGCCTTCCGCGGTCCTGACCTCGGATCCTTCGGCCTGGACCGCCAGCATGAGGCAGCTGCGCACCGCCATGTCATCGACTATCACGGTGCAGGTGCCGCATGCACCGTGCTCGCAGCCCAAATGCACCCCGGTATAGCCTGCCTCGTCGCGCAGAAAGTCGGCCAGCGAAATGCGCGCCTCGACGGTACCGCTGTGAGGGCGGCCATTGATGGTCATGGTAACGTCGTGTTTGCTCATGCAGCCTCTCGAATGTCGAGCGCCTCGCGCAGTGCGCGAGTGAAAATGCGCTTACCGACCGTACGGCGATATTCGGCACTTGCGTGGTGATCATCGAAGGGCGCCGTGTCGCTGATGGCGCGCTCGGCAACCGCTTGGCTGTCTATCTCAGCGAGAGTTCGGCCGAGCAGCATTTGCTCCGCTGCTCTGGCTTTGATCGGCGTCGGACCCATGCCGAACCAGGCGAGCCCGGCGCGTGCGATCTTGCCACCGTCGATCGTGAGCGCGCCGACGAGGCCCACCAAGGCGAAATCGCCGGGCCGCTGCGCCACTTCACGGAATATCGTGATATGTCCCGCGGGCCAGTCGGGGTAGGTGAGGCCTGTGATCAGCTCATCAGGTTCCAGAACCGTCAAATACGGTCCCAGATAGAATTGGTCAGCAAGCACCGTTCGAGTGCCGCGGATCGATCGCACGTCGATGCTCGCACCCAACGCGACGGCGGTGGCGGGCATTTCGGCTGCGGGCTCGCCGAGCGCGATCGAGCCGCCAATCGTGCCGCGATTACGCGTCTGATGGTGACCGACCTGGCTCATCGCCTGCACCAGCACGGGCAAATCGCGTGCGAGCGACTCGTCGGCGAGGACTTCGCATTGTCGGGTCATCGGTCCAATCCGTATCCCGGCGGCGATTCGGCTCACGCCCTGGAGTTCCGCAATCTTGTTGATGTCGACGAGGATGAAGGGCTGACTCATCCGCAGGTTCAGCAGCGGCAGCAGTGTTTGACCCCCGGCCAGCACCGCAGCACCCCCGCCGGCTTCCGCGAGCATAGAACAGGCCTCGGCGATCGTTCTCGGGGCCACGTACTCGAAAGGAGCCGGCTTCATTCCTCCTTGCCCTCGAACAGACGCCGCAGCAGTGCATCGTCCAAGACGACCACGGGTGCCGCTGCGCGGCGGCCATACTCGAAGGCGGCGCCCGCAATGACGATCAACAAGAAGCCGATCGCAATTCCGGCCCAATCGGAGCCCACACCGCCCTGGCCGCGCCCGACGAGGAATCCCGTGAGCGCGGCAACGACGGTCGCCAATAGCCAGGCCATCGGCAAACCGCTGTTCGGAAGAGCACGCCCCGATGCATTGGCCGGCGCGCTCGCGACCGCGGCCGCCGGATCCGATGCGCCTGCTGTCGCGGGTGTTTGGCCGCCGAGCGCCGTTCCGCCGATGACGACCTCGCCGAAGCGGCTAAAGAACTTGCCGACCAGCTGCTTGGCGGCGGCGTCGATGATGGGGCCGCCCAGCTGGGCCATGCGCCCGCCGACTTGCGCCTCCACGTCGTAGGAAATGAGCGTGACGTGGGAGGACTCGCTCAAATGCACTTTAACGGTGCCCTGCATCGAACCGGCGATACCGCCGCTCCCTTGCAGAAGAAGGGTGTAGCCGTTCGGGGGGTCGAGATCAGCGAGTGAAACCGCGCCCTTGAAACGGGCGCCAATCGGGCCGACTTTGACGTCCACCGTCGCGGTGAAGCGATCGTCCGCAACCTTGTCCAGGCTCTGACAGCCGGGAATGCTTGCGCGCAAAACCTCGGGATCGTTGAGCGCCTCCCAGACGCGCTGACGAGGTGCAGCTATCCGCTGCTCGGCAGTCAGTTTCATAGCGATCGGACCTCCAAGATATGATACACCATGAATTATATCTTTCCCCGGCGCCGCGCGTTCAACGCGCAGGCGGCGCTACGTCGGGGTCTAATCGATGCGATGGGCAGGCCGCCGCAACGGCGCGGCGATTAGCGTGCGCCGCCCGGGGCTTCAGCCCGCCGGTTTCCAGGCATCCGGCAACAGGTCGAATGTGACCGTGTCGCGATATGCGAACTGATTGCCGGCCAGTGTCTCGACCGGAGTCAGCATGTGCCAAATGCGGTCATCGTCGAAGACGTAGCATTCTCCACATTCGCGCATGGTAAATCGATCCATCTCCCGCTTGTCATTGTCGGTTATCACCACTTCGCCGCCTTGTGCTCCGCAGCGGGCCAGCAGGTGAGTGGCCAGATACTTTTCACCGTCCTTGTGCAAGCCGGGCGGGCTGGTATCGCACGGCCGAGAGGGGGTGGCGGCGAATCGAATCACATGCATGTTGACGGCATAAGTCGCGCCAACCGTGGAAAGAGGCAAGTACGCAAGGTGGTAAGCGATCATCTTGCGAGCCCCGGCGGTTTCGGTGATTGCCTTGGGCAGCGGAGCGTACCGTCGCGGCTGACCTCCTAGAGTCGTATTGTATTTTTCGAGCTGCACGTAGGGTTGGGTCTCGTCGCAGGGCCATACACGCACCCCACCTTCAACGATTTCAGCCCTAAATCGATTAAGCGACCGGAATCGGTCGCCCCCTTCATAGTATTGATCCTTGGGCAGGGACCAAGCCGCCTGAGTCAACTCACTCAGGGCACGCGCCACATCCACATCGACCCTCAAAGGGTGCCGAGTAAACCCTTGTTCGAGGATCTCCTGCCGGGCACGGGTGTCGGCGACCACCGAAACGACAGCATCTTCCTGCATACGCCACTCTCATTTGTGGTCACGTTGCGCCATCATTGCCCGGAAGTAGCCGAGATGTCGACGAATCCATTACGCAGTTCGTCGCGCGCCTACCTTCGACTGCGGATTAATTGCCGACTCTGCATCAGCGCCGCCGTGTGCAGCATGAGGAAGAACGGCACGAGGAACGCCGGGATCAGCAGCAGCGGCAGCGTCGTCATCGGGGCGGTACTGATTTCTCCGGGGGCTCCGGTCGCGAGGAGGGCGCTCACGGTGCCGATGCTGATGGCGATGACGAGGTCCAATATCCCGAGGATATTCCAGCGGATGAATGCGCCGCGGGCGGCGAAGCCGGGATTGCGCAGCAAGGCAAGCATTATCCACGGGGCCGTGACCCCGATAGCCATGTCGCCGAGGCCGGCGGGGAAGGCGAACACAGCCGGGAGCACCTTGTGGGCGTAGAGGGAGAGAAAGCCCAGCCCCGCCCACCGCCAGGCCTGTATTGCCGCAATGAGCCGAAGATCCAGCGAGAGCACAAAGTCGCGGAAGGATCGCGACAACCGCAGCGACGCAAAAAAGAGCGCGAGGGGCGCCGCAACGCCAACCGCGATGGGCACGGGAGGCCGCCCCGGCGGAGCGACGAATGCGCCGGCCATACCGAGCGACACGACGAGCGAGAACCAGACGGTCAGTGTGCTCGCAACGGCGAGATGGATACCGCCGCGTCCGCCAGGCTGAGACTCGGCGGGCTGTGGAAGCACTATCGTAGTCATCACGCTCTCCTATAGAGACTTGCATTTTGCAAGTATGTGACGACCGTAGCATAATGACTTGCAATCTGCAAGTAACTCGTCGAGGACAAGGAAGGCCGCACAATGAAAACCGCAACACCCTTCGCGCGCTCCGCATGCGCCGTCGCCAACTCGCTCGACATTCTGGGTGACAAATGGTCGCTCCTCGTCGTGCGCGACTTGCTGCACGGCAAGAGCACTTACGGCGAGCTCGCGCTTTCGCCGGAGCGTATCCCAACCAATATTCTCGCCGATCGACTCAAGCGTCTGGAGAGTGCCGGCATCGTCAGCAGCAAGCCCTATCAAGAGCGTCCGGTACGGTATGCCTACGCGCTTACCCCGAAGGGCAGCGCACTGGGCGAGGTGTTGCTCGCGTATGTGCGTTGGGGCAAGCAGCACATACCGGGGACGGTGGCATTGAATCAGGGCCCGGCGGGCGAGCGCGCCGGCCGAGCGCAAGCTCAGAGTACGCGAGCGCGCTAAATGTCCCCCTTGCGGGGGAACTTCTCTTCATTCCCGGCAGTTCCCGGCAAGGGAGGCTCCTTGACATCACCGCCCGGCTCCCGCCCGTCGTTGCGCCCAGGGTGATCCGGGTCTTTCTTCCGCGGGTCTTTGGAGTCGTCGGACGTCGTACGCGCTGCGCCAGTCATGCAGGTCTCCTCGATCGAGGCATCTAAGATTAAGGGAAAACCTCGTTGGACGCGTGTCGCTCCAGCGCAGAAGTCTCGTGGGATTAGTCTTAGTAAAACCTATTAAGGCGCGCTCGCGTGCCTGTCGGCGAGTGCTGACACTATCAAAAAGCAAATAGAGACATTCATTTCTATCCTGCGCGGTCGGATAACGCGGAATCCGCCGACTGATGGTTCGGGCCGTGCAGTGCCCAATAGCGTCCCAAGTCAAATTTTCGAATCACCGTACGGGGTCTCCTATGAAATATGATCAATTAAAGGAACTGCTGCTTCAATCTCTACAGCACGAGCGGGGCGGCATTCAGGTTTACGAAATGGCGCTCCAATGTGTTGTGAACGACGATCTTAAAGAGGAGTGGGAAAAATATCTGGAACAGACGCGCAACCACGAGCGCATCCTTCTACGCGTGTTTCAAGAGCTGGAGCTCGATGCGGAGGAAGCCAGCCCCGGGCGAGCTATCGTCAAGCAACTGGGTCTGGCACTCGTGCAAGCCATGCAGGCCGCACTTCAGGCGGGCAAACCTGAAGCAGCGCAGTTGGTTGCTTGTGAGTGTGTCGTCTTGGCCGAAACCAAGGACCACGCCGATTGGGAACTCATCACCAAGGCGGCTGAGAAATCGACGGGCAAACAGAAGACGACGTTACAGGCTGCCGCCGATGAGGTTGAAGAGCAGGAGGATGAGCATCTATATCATTCGAAGGGCTGGTGCCGCGAATTATGGTTACAGTCCCTCGGTATGAAAGCCGTGTTGCCACCTCCTGAGGAGCGAAAACACGTCACCACGGCCATTGGGGCCGCCCGTGCTGAACAAGCGAGCGAAAAAGGCCGCTAGCCCGGAGTTCGACGAGCTCGTTGAGTACGCGGCGCGTATTCAACGAGCTCCTTCTCCAGCCTACCCCTGCTCGAGGGAAGCCCGTGTTTGTCGCCGCACCGCGGGCATCACCTCGCGCACGAACAAGCTGCGACCGGCGGTCCCCGACTCAGGGTGATGACCGGGGCCGACAACGACGAAGCGCTCGATGCCGAGGCTCGCAAGCTGCAGCAACCGCTCGACGCAGTGATCGGGCGGCCCCACGATCGCGAAACGCTGCACGAAATCCCAGGCCAGGGTCGTTCCCTTGATCTTGTCGTGCGAGAGGCCGCCGTGTTGGGTCATGTCATAGCCCATGCGGATGGCGGCGAAGTTCTCTTGGTCGCCGCCGCTCTGAGGGCCCGCGGCATTGCCTTGGATGACCTGGAACCGAGCGAGCGGTGCGACCATGCTCGTTGCGGCGGCACGCACGGCCTCGCGATCCGGATGGCACACGACGATGATTTGTGCGCCATAGCTGATGCCTTCCTCCGACAGTCCTTGTTTGCGGCGCGCCGCGCGCGCGAGGTCGAGGGCCCAGCTCATCCGCTCCGGGATCGCGCCGACACTGAAGGTCACTCGTTCGGCGATCGGTGCAGACATTTCGATCACCTTAGGTCCCGTGGCGGCCACGTCCAGCGGTACCTTGGGGCCCGGGGGAAGCCATTTCAGTCGGCAGGCGGTCGGCCGGCCCCCGAGCGACAAGGTATCGAGCGAGCTTGCCTCGCAGTCGTCCGCACCGAAGGCGACTTCGCCGCCGCTCAAGAGCGTTTGCAGATCGCTGAGCGTTCGGCGAAACACCGCGAGACCCGCGGGCGCGTGTCCGAGATAGGCTAGCGCGGAATCCCCGCGGCCTATGCCGAGCACGGCGCGCCCGGCCGAGATCGACTGAAGCGTCGCCGCGGCCGCCGCCGTGACGGCCGGATGGCGGGTCAGAGGGTTCGTCACGCCGGTCGAGAGCCTGAGCCTCTCGGTTGCGGCGGCCCAGACGCCCATCCTCACATACGGATCCGCGCAGAGTGACTGCGAGTCCATGAACATCTGACCGTCCCAGCCTTCGGCCTCGACGCTCCGCGCCGCGTCCATCGTGGCGGTGGTTTCCGAGCCGCCGGCTCGCCAGAATTCGATCATGGCAACCTCTCTCCTTTGACCTTACGGCGCATCCTTCTTGCCGCTGCCCACGGCCGGTGGCGCGGTGGCGGGCAGTCCGAATTCTTTTAGGACTGATTGAGTGTCGGCGCCGAGCATCGGAGCGGCGTTCGCGACCCGGCCCGGCGTGCGGGAGAACCAAGTCGGGATGCCTGGGAATCGTATGGGTCCGTGAGGTGAATCAACGGTCTCGAAAAAGCCGACGGCATTCAGATGAGAATTGCTCATGAGCTCGTCGGGCGTGCGCAGCGGTGCTGCGGGAATGTCGAGCGAGCGGAACAACTTCAGCCACTCTTGCGTCGTGCGCTCCTTGAACGTGTCGGCGAGCAGGCGGTACACGGTATCGATTTTTTTGGCCCGCAGCTCCAGAGTCGCGTAACTGGGATCGCTTGCCCACGGCGGCCGCACGGCCTCGACGAAGGTGGACCATTGCTTGTCGTTGTAGATGAGTGCCGAGATATAACCGTCGCGCGTGCGGTAGGGCTTGCGGTTCGGGGCCACGGCGCGCGGATAGAACGCGGGGCCCAACGCGGGCGTGAACATGGCGCCGTTGGCATGCTCGACCAGCATGAAAGAAGCCATGGTCTCGAACATGGAGACCTCCACCTCCTGTCCCTCGCCGGTGCGCTCGCGATGGAACAACGCCATCATGGTGGCGTAGACCGCGGTCATCCCGGAGACTTTGTCGGCCAGGATCGTGCCCACATAGTTCGCTTCGCCCGTCAGCATTTGCTGGACCGCCGGTAAGCCGCATTCGGCTTGGATGGTGTCGTCATAAGCGGTCAGATCCTTGTCCGGCCCGCGCCGGCTGTAGCCATAGCAGTTCGTGTAAACGATCGCGGGGTTGATGGCAGCGACATCCTGGTAACTGAATCCAAGCTTGGCAATCGCCTTGGCGCGCATCGAGTGAATGAAGACGTCCGCCTCGCCAACGAGCTTGCGCAGGGCGGCCTTGCCTGTGTCGGTCCGCAGGTCGAGCACGACGCTGCGTTTGCCGCGATTCACATTGACGAAGATGCCGCTCATTCCGGACACGGGGCCGACCGAGATATAGCGCGTGCCGTCTCCTTCGGGAGGCTCGATCTTGATGACGTCGGCGCCCATGTCGGCCAAGATCTGGGTGCAATACGGACCCATGACCATCGCGGTCAGATCGATCACGCGCACGCCGGCGAGTGGGCCCGTGCCTTTCGCGCGATTGCTCATTATGTCTGTTCCCTCGTACTGCTCTGCACTCGTTGCCGGATTCTGCCACGAGTCGCGGTCCGGGTCCGATTCCAAACCGATGGCAAAACGGTGCACTGCTATAATCGAATTCTATCGCTGCCGCCGAGGCAGCACCTCCGGCGGCCGAAAAAATGGATTTCTCACTTACCCCCGATCAGCAAAACATCCGGGAAGCCATTCTGAAGCATTGCGCTCAGTTTCCCGACGAGTACTGGCTCGAGCGCGACCGGGATGGGGTGTTTCCACACGCATTCTACAAATCGATGGTCGAGGCCGGCTGGCTGGGAATCGCGACGCCCGCGGAGCTCGGCGGCGCGGGCCTGGGCATCGCCGAAGCGGCGGTGATGATGCAGGCGGTGGCCGAGTCGGGCGCAGGGATGGGCGGCGCATCGAGCATCCACCTGCCGGTGTTCGGCCTGCAGCCCGTGGTGTTGTTCGGCACGCAGGCGCAGAAGGAGCGCATCCTGCCGCCCATCATTCGCGGCGAGGACAAGGTTTGCTTCGCCGTCACGGAGCCCAATGTGGGACTCAACACGACCGAGCTGAAGACCCGCGCGGAACGCCGCGAGGGTGGCTACCTCGTGAATGGCGAGAAAATCTGGATCTCGACGGCGCAAGTCGCGAACAAGATGCTGCTGCTCGCCCGCACGACGCCGCTCGATGAGGTCAAGCGCAAGACCGAGGGGCTGTCTCTGTTCTATACCGATCTCGATCGATCCAAGATCGAGGTGCGGCTCATTCACAAAATGGGCCGGCACGCGGTGGATTCGAACATGCTGTTCATCCAGGATCTTTGGATCCCCGATGAGGACCGAATCGGCAAGGAAGGGGAGGGGTTCAAGCTCATCCTCCACGGTCTCAATCCGGAGCGCATTCTGATCGGTGCGGAGGCGGTCGGCATCGGCCGCGCAGCGATCGCGCGCGCCGCGCGCTATGCCCGCGAGCGCATTGTATTCAACCGCCCCATCGGCATGAATCAGGGCATTCAGCATCCGCTCGCCAAATGCTGGGCCCAGCTCGAGGCCGCGAATCTCATGGTGATGAAGGCCGCGACCCTGTTCGACAAGGGCGAGGACTGCGGGGTCGAGGCCAACGCGGGCAAGTACCTCGCGGGCGAATTCGGGTTCGAGGCCTGCCATACCGCCATGCTGACCTTGGGCGGCATGGGCTATGCGCAGGAATATCATGTCGAGCGTTACCTGCGCGAGGTCCTCATCCCGCGCACGGCGCCCATCAGCCCGCACATGATCCTGAACTTTCTGGCCGAGAAGGTGCTCGGCTTGCCCAAATCATATTGACCGAGAGACACCGGCGAGGATTGCAGGACATGATGAATCAAGTGACAGGCAGCAACGCGCGCTCGTGGCTATTCGCACCGGGCGATAGCGAGCGCAAGATGGAGAAGGCGACCGCCGGTCCGGCGGATATCGTCCTCCTCGACCTCGAAGATGCCGTCGCCGAGGGAGAAAAGCCCAAGGCGCGATCGATGGTCTCCGCCTTCTTGACGGCCAACGCGCAGCAAAGGCAGCGGCTCTGGGTCCGCATCAATCCCATTCAAGGTCCTCACGGACTGGCCGATCTGGTGGCGATTGTCGGCAGCCGTCCGGGCGGCATCATGCTGCCCAAGTCCCGCGGGCGGGCGGATGCCGAGTTGCTGGATCATTATCTGACGGCGCTCGAGGCGGCCGCCGGGACGGAGTGCGGCACGACGCAGGTCATCGTGCTCGTCACCGAGACCGCCGACGCCATGTTCACCACGGGAAGCTATGCCGGTGTACCGCGAGTGGTGGCGCTGACGTGGGGCGCGGAGGATCTGGCCGACGCGATCGGGGCGAGCACGAATCGCAACGAGGACGGCAGCTACGGGTTTACTTATCAGCTGGCGCGGAGCCTTTGCCTCGTCGGCGCCGCGGCGGCCGGTGTAAGCGCCATCGAGACGATCCAGGGCGACTTTCGCGACGAAGCGGGCTTGCGCAAACGCGCGACGGAGGTGCGGCGCGCCGGATTTCGCGGCATGTTGGCCATCCACCCGGCGCAAGTCGATGTGATCAACGAGGCTTTCACGCCGAGCGCAGAAGAGCTCGCGTCGGCGCAGGAGATCGTCGATCTTTTTGCCGTCAACCCGGGCGCAGGTGCGATTGGCCACAAGGGGGCGATGCTCGATCGGCCGCATCTCGCGCGCGCGCAGGCGTTGCTGGCGCTGGCGGCGCGGCGATGAGGTTGGTGCGCCGCCGATGACTGTCGTGACGGATGCAAGCAGGCTCGACCTCAGTGCCTATCTGCGCCCGGGCGACCGCATCGTCTGGGGGCAAGCCTGCGGCGAGCCCACCACGCTCGTCGAGGCGCTGATCGCACAGGCCGACCGTATCAGGGACCTCTCCGCATTCGCGGCCACCAGCTTTTCGGGACTGTTGAGCGCGGAGGCTGCGGCAAAGTTCAACCTCTCCAGCATGGGGGCCATCGGCGCGCTGCGTACGGTGGCAGCCGCAGGCAGGCTCGGCATCGTGCCCTGTCATGTGAGTCAGATCGGGCCGATGATCGAGCAGGGACTGATCGGCTGCGACGTGGCCTTCGTCCAGGTAAGTCCTCGCGACGCGGACGGCAATCACAGCTATGGCCTGATCGGCGATTTCGTTCAGGCGGCCGTCGCGAAGGCGCGCGTGGTCATCGCCGAGGTCAACGAACGCGTGCCCTTCACGCTGGGCGATGCGGTGTTGCCGGCGGCGCGCATCGATTGCGCAGTGCACGTCTCACGGATTCCAGTCGAGGTTCCTGCGGCCCAAATCGGCGAGACCGATCAATCCATCGCCCGGATCGCGGCCGGTTATATCGAGGACGGCGCGGTGATCCAGGTCGGCGTCGGCGCGGTGCCCGACGCGATCCTCCGATTGCTCGGGGATCGACGCGACCTCGGCGTGCATTCGGGCATGATCGGCGACGGCCTCGTCGATCTGGTGGAGGCGGGCGTGATCACCAACGCCCGCAAGCCGATCGATGCGGGCGTGTCCATCACCGGTGCCCTCATCGGCACGCGGCGTCTCTATGATTTCGCCCACCGCAATCCGAAAATCGGTCTGCGCCGCTCCACCTACACGCATAGTGAGGCGACGCTGTCGCGCCTCGATCGACTGGTGACGATCAACTCGGCGGTGGAGGTCGATTTGACCGGCCAGGTCAACGCGGAGCAAAGCGGCAGCCAATACTTCGGCGGGACCGGCGGCCAGGTCGATTACGTTCGCGCCGGCAGCCGCTCACGCGGCGGCCGTTCCATCATTGCGCTGCCCGCGACGGCGAAGGGCGGCAAGGTCAGCCGCATCACCGTGGCGCTGTCCGGGCCGGTCACCACGGCGCGTGCCGATGTCGATGTGATCGTCACGGAGTTCGGCGCGGCGGAGCTCAAAGGGCAGACGCTCACCGAGCGTGCGCGGCGTCTGGCCGGCATCGCGCATCCCGATTTTCACGAGGAGCTGGATCGCGCCGTCCATGCCATTCAGCAGAGGGGGTTCTAATGAGCGACGCAGTGCTGTTCGATGCGCGCGGTGACGGTATCGCGATCATCACCTTGAATCGTCCCGAGGCCCGCAACGCCTTGGGCAAGGATATCCGGGAAGGTCTTTTCGGAGCCTGGGATCGATTCGAGCGGGATCCGGCGCTGCGGGTCGCCATTCTCACGGGATCGGGAGAGAAAGCCTTCTGCGCCGGTGGCGACTTGAAAGAGATGGTGGAGCGGCAGCTCGCCGTCCCGCCGCGAGACATGTTTCCGATGCCGGGAGACAATATCGAGCTCACCAAGCCGACCATCGCCGCAGTCAACGGCGTGGCCTTCGCCGGCGGCTGGATGCTCGCGCAGGCTTGTGATTTGTGTGTCGCCAGCACGCGAGCGCAATTCGCCATCACCGAGGTCAAGGTCGGCCGCAGCTCGCCCTGGGCAGCGCCGCTGATCCACATGATTCCGCAACGAATCATGATGGAGATCGTGCTCACCGGAAAGCCGATCAGCGCGCAGCGCGCCTACGATATCGGGCTCGTCAACCGGCTCGCGGAGCCCGATCAGTTGCTGCCCGTCGCGCTCGAGCTGGCCACGGAAATTCTCGACGGTGCGCCGTTGTCGGTGCGGGCGGCGCGGGAGACGGTGATGCTGTCGACCGAAATGGGCCGCTCCGCGGCTTTGAAAGCCGCCCGGCACGCTTCGGAAGTCGCCTATCGAAGCACGGACGCGCAGGAAGGCCCGAAGGCCTTCGCCGAGAAGCGGCGCCCTCGCTGGAAGAATTCTTAAGCCTTGCTCACCATGCCGAAGCTATAGCGGATGTGGTCGACGTGGCCCGAAGGCACGACCGGGAACACGACGGGTGCATCCGTTTTGCGGATGGTGTCCATCTCGCGCGCGACATCCTCGATGGACCAGTTCTGGCGGTAGACGCCCGGCGATTCCGCGATGAATGCTCGGGCGACGCGGCCGGCGATGGAAACCAACATTTCCGCCGTAATCGAGCAGGATTCGTGGGCCAGCCAGCCGACCACGGGCGCCACCAATTCCGGGGTCATGGGAGGGTAGGCGCTGATGTCGATCCCTTCGGCCATGCGCGTCACCGCCCCGGGAACGATGACATTGCACTTGACGCCCTCTGCCGCGCCTTCGATGGCGACCACGTTCGATAATCCGATCAGCCCCGCCTTCGCCACGCCGTAATTCGCCACGTGGTGATTCCCATACAAGCCGCCAATCGACGAGGTCAACACGATTCGACCGTAGCCTGCCTTGCACATCAGAGGAAAGGCCGGGCGCACGACATGAAATGCGCCGCGCAGGTGCACATCGAGCACGGCATCGAAGTCCGCCTGCGTCATTTCCTTCAAGGACGCTGCGCGGACGTTGCCGGCGTTGTGGATGAGGACGTCGATCCGGCCGAAGTGGTCCAATGCGGCTTGAACAATGGCGTTGCCGCCCTCGGCGGTTGCCACTGATGCAGTGCTGGCGACCGCTTCGCCGCCGAGCGCTCGGATCTCGCGCGCCACTGCTTCCGCCGGACCGGTATCGACGCCTTCACCCTTGAGGCTGCCGCCCGGATCGTCGACGACGACTTTGGCGCCTCTCGAGGCAAGGAGCAGCGCATAGCTGCGCCCTAAGCCCCGGCCGCCACCGGTGATGACCGCGACTCGACCGTCGAATCTAAGCTCTGACATTTGCCTCTCCCGAAACCTCGAATATGCGCGACACTAGCACATGTCAGAACCACGTTAGTAGACAACACCGTTGATTATGCATATCATTGCGGAAACCGATTGGGGGAGTGGATATGCGCTGCGCGCCGACGCGGAAGCCTGACAATGTCGATATGGCCGAGCTGCACGCAAAGTACCTCCGGGAGCGTGACAAGCGCCTTCGTCCCGAAGGTCAGGCGCAATACGCGCGGCCGGTCGGCGGTGCCGCGGGCAGCTTTGCCGATGATCCGCACATGCCGACGCAGGTTCGCGCGCCCGTTTCGGAGGACATCGACGTCATCATTCTCGGTGCCGGCTGGGGCGGCCTCATGGCCGCCTATCATCTGACTCAGGCGGGCGTGACCAATTTCCGGAACGTGGATACCGCGGGCGACTTCGGCGGCGTGTGGTACTGGAACCGGTATCCCGGTATCCAGTGTGACAATGAGTCATATGTTTATTTGCCGCTCCTCGAAGAGATGGGTTTCCTACCGTCGAAGAAATTCGCCGACGGCTGGGAGATCTACGAGTACGCCAAATCCATTGCGCAGCGCTTTGGTTTCGCCGACAGGGCGTTGTTCCATACGCTGATCAACCAGCTCCGCTGGGACGAGAGCATCAAGCGCTGGCGTGTCGGCACGAACCGCGGCGACGACATTCGCGCGCGCTTCGTGATCCTTGCCTGCGGCGTCCTCAACATGCCGAAGCTGCCGCGCATTCCCGGCATCGATCAGTTCAAGGGCAAGATTTTTCACACTGCGCGCTGGGACTACGGCTATACGGGCGGGAGCTACCGCAAGCCGGTTCTGGACAAATTGGCCGACAAGCGCGTGGCCATCATCGGCACCGGCGCGACCTCCATTCAGGCCGTGCCGCATCTCGCCAAGTATGCCAAGCAACTTTATGTCGTCCAGCGCACGCCTTCGAGCGTGGACGAGCGCCCCAACCCGCCCACCGACCCGCAGTGGGTGCAATCGCTGCAGCCCGGTTGGCAGAAGCAGCGGCAGGAGAATTTCCATCATGCCGCGATGGAAGGGCTGCGACCCGGCGAGCCGGATCTTGTCTGCGACATCTGGACCGAGATCAGCCGCAACCTCGCCGCCGAGCTCGAGGCCGAGGGCTGGCCGGAGCTTACTCTCGAGCAACTCGCGGCGCGGCGCGAGGCGATCGATTACGGCGTGATGGAGCGTCTGCGCCGCCGCGTCGACCAGATCGTGAAGGATAGGGAAACCGCAGAGGCGTTGAAGCCTTACTACCGTTTCTTATGCAAGCGTCCCCTGTCGAGCGATGAGTATTATCCGGCCTTCGGCCGTCCCAATGTGCAGCTGATCGACGTCTCCGACACCAAAGGCCTGGAGCGCATAACCGAACGCGGCTTCGTCGCCAACGGCAAGGAATGCGAGGTCGACTGCATCATTTTCGCGAGCGGCTTCGAGGTGACCAGCGATCTCAATCGCCGCTGGGGAATCGACGTGGTCCAAGGTCGGGAAGGACGGTCAATCTACGATCATTGGGGGAACGGGCCGAAGACCCTGCACGGCACCATGACGCACGGTTTTCCCAACCAGTTCTATATCGGCTACATTCAAGGCGGGCTCAATGCCTCGGTGACCGAGCAATTCGGTCAGCAGGGCTACCACATCGCTTATGTCATCAGCGAGGCCCTGAGGCGCGGGCTCACCGTCGTCGAACCCACACAGGAAGCCCAGGATGCTTACGTGCGCCACTTCGACGAAATAGAGATCGACCTTTCGAGCTTCTTGCGGCAGTGCCCACCGAGTTATTTCACCAACGAGGGCGAAGAGAAGCCAAAATGGTTCCTGTTCCGGGCCTACGGTCACGGCTGGAACGCGTTTCAGAAGCTCCTCAAGGACTGGCGCGACAAGGGCGAGCTGCAAGGCCTCACTCTCGAGCGATGAGCCGTTTCCCTCGAGGAAGCGATCTGAGATGCTAGGCGAGTGGACTCAGTTGTAGGAGGGCTTGTGGACACTTTGAGCAACGTGAGCGTCGAAGATCTGGAAGAACCCGTGACCTACCCGGTCGAAGCATTCGTTTCCCCGGAGTACGCCCGTGCCGAAGCCGATCGCCTCTGGTCGAAGGTTTGGCAACATGCTGGCCGCGTCGAGGAAATCCCCAACCCGGGCGACTACATCACCTATGAAGTCGGCGAGGACTCGATCCTGATCGTGCGCACCGCCGCCGGTGCCATCAAGGCTTACCACAACGTCTGCCCGCATCGCGGACGCCGGCTGATCGATACACCGCCTGGCGAGAACCGCGCCTGCGGCAACAAGAAGGCATTCGTCTGCGGCTTCCATGGCTGGACCTACAACCTGGACGGCAAGAATACCTACGTCCTCGACAAGGAAGACTGGAAGGGCGTGCTCGACGAGCAACGGACCTCACTCTGCGAGATCAAAGTCGACGCCTGGGGCGGGTGGCTGTTCATCAACATGGATCCGAACGCCGTACCTTTGCGCGAATATCTCGAGCCCGCCGCGAGCTTTCTCGATCCGTTCGAGTTCGCGAAGATGCGCTACAAGTGGCGGCAGTGGGTGATTTTCGACTGCAATTGGAAGACGGCCCTCGAGGCCTTCATGGAGCCGTATCACGTCGCGGGGACGCATCCGCAGTTGCTCAAGTACGGTCAGTACTACGCCTACAGCGCGGCGCACGGATTGCATGGGGTCAGCGGCTTCGACGAGCGCGACCCGAGCCTGAAGATGAAGCAGAGCAGCACCATCACCCGGGCGGGCTTGGGAAGCGACGCCCGTCTGTCGACGTATGAGCTGCAGAACGAGGTTTACACCACGGTCAATAATGCCAGCACGACCGAGACGCTGGTCAATGCGGCGAAACGTCTGGTCGATGAGCTCCCCCAAGGGACACCGCCGGATCAGGTGATCAAGCACTGGCTCGCCTCCGCCCGCGCGGACGATGCGGCTCGCGGCGTAATCTGGCCGACGATCACTCCGCAGCAGATGTCGGATGCGGGTCTCGCCTGGCATGTCTTTCCGAACATGTCGATTTTGCAAGGCATCACCTTTGCCCTGTGCTATCGCGCGCGGCCGTACGGCGGCGATCCCCACAAGTGCATTTTCGAGTCCTATGCGATCGAGCGTTTTCCTGAGGGCCAGGAGCCCAAGACGAACTGGGTATATGCCGAACCGACGGGAGAGAAGTGGGGCTCTGTCCTCGCGCAGGATTTCTCCAACATGGCGGCGGTGCAAAAGGGCATGCGCTCGCGCGCATTCTCAGGTCCACAGCCGAATCCGCATCAGGAGCGCAAGGTCACGAATTTCCACCGCAATCTGGCGAAGTACATGGGCACTGGAGCGCCCCGGGTGATCACGAAAAACGAAGGTAAGAGTTCATCATGACAGTCAAAGTTTACGAACGCATTCTGCAGCTGTTTGAAGCCGAAGGGATCAAGACGCTGTTCGGAATTCCCGACCCGAATTTTGTCCACATGTTCATCACCGCAGAGCAGCGCGGCTGGAAGGTCGTCGCTCCCCATCATGAGGAGTGCGCCGGCTTCATGGCGGATGCAGCGTCCCGCATGACGGGAAGACCCGGTCTTTGCATCGGCACGCTCGGCCCGGGCATCGCCAACCTGGCCGGAGCCATGATGTGCGCCAAAGTGGAGAACTCGCCGGTCATTTTCCTCGGCGGTCAGCGAGCGCGCATCACGGAACAACGGGTGCGCCGTGGCCGCATTCAATTCGTCAAGCAATCGGCTCTGGTCGAACCCTCGGTGAAGTACTGCGCGAGCATCGAGTACGCGAACCAGACGGATGAGATCATTCGCGAAGCGTTGCGCGTCGCACAGACGGGTACACCGGGGCCGGTGTATATCGAGTACCCACAGCACGTGATTCTCGAAGAGCTCGACGTGCCGGAGCCGCTCCCGCCCGAGGCCTATCGCCTCGTGCAGCAGGGTGCGAGCGCGCAGATGATCGCCAAAGCCGTGCAGTTCATCAAAGCCGCGAAGCAGCCCATCCTGCTCGTCGGACACGGCGCGCACTGTGCGCGTGCCGCCGAGTCGGTCAAGGCGCTCGCCAAGCTGATGAACTGCCCTGTGATTCAAACCTCCGGCGGCACCGCATTCATCGAGGGCTTGGAGGATCGCACCTTCCCGTATGGCTTCTCGGCCGCAGCCGTCGAGGCGGTGGTCAAGTCGGACCTGTGCCTTGCCATCGGCACCGAGCTGGGGGAGCCGGTTCACTTCGGCAAGTGGCGTCACTGGGTCGAGAACAGCGCCAATCGAAAGTGGATCTACGTGCAGCTCGATCCCACGGCGATCGGTGTGAATCGGCCGATCGATGTGCCGCTGGTGGGTGACTTGCGGGCGATCGTTCCGCAACTGGTCGAGGCGCTGAAGGGCTCCGAGCGCGCCGCCTCGCCGGAGTTTGCCGGCTGGATCAAGAAGGATGCGGATCAACTCAAGGAACTGGCGCAGTCCGCTCCTTCCGGGAAGACACCGATGCATACGGCGCGTTGGGTGGTCGAGGCGACTCAGGCGTTTCCGAAAAACGGCATCATGGTTCGCGACGGCGGCGCCACGGTCATCTTCCAGTGGACTTACTCGCAAGCAAAACCGCACGACGTCATCTGGAACCAGAATTTCGGACACCTCGGAACGGGGCTCCCGTACGCGATCGGGGCCATGGTCGCCGAGGGTGGCAAGCGGCCGGGAATGTTGCTCACCAGCGACTCCTCGTTCCTGTTCCACATCTCGGAGCTGGAGACCGCCGCGCGATTGAAACTGCCTCTCGTCTGCGTGGTCGGGGTCGACCACCAGTGGGGTCTCGAAGTGGGCGTCTACAAGCGCACCTTCGGCAAAGGCTCGGCTGAGACCGGTGTGCACTGGAGCAAGGACGTGCGATTCGACAAAATCGCCGAAGGCTTTGGCTGCTACGGCGAATACGTCGAGCGCGCGGAGGACATCGGCCCGGCCATCAAGCGCGCGTACGCGAGCGGCAAGACGGCGGTCCTGCACGTGCCGATCGATCCGATCGCGAATTCCGAGGAAATGCCGAACTACGGCGAGTTCAGGACCTGGTACGCGGAAGGGCAGCAGTAGGGCTATCGCCGCGGCAACCCCTGGGTACTTCAATAGAGTTGGGTCACTTATGCGCGAACATTTGAAGTTCTATATCGGCGGCCAATGGGTCGATCCGGTCGAGCCAAAAACGCTGGATGTCATCAACCCGGCCACCGAACAGGTGAGCGGCAAGATCGCACTCGGCTCCGCGGCCGATGTCGATCGGGCCGTCACCGCCGCTCGCAAGGCGTTCGCAACCTGGTCGCTCACGAGCCGGGAGGAACGCCTCGTTGTCCTGCAGCGCATTCTCGAGCAATATCAGAAGCGTATCGGCGATCTCGGTGCGGCGATCACCGAAGAGATGGGCGCGCCGAAGGCGCTCGCCAATGGCTTTCAGGTGGGGCTCGGGGCCGGGCATCTGAGCACGGCCATCGAAGTGCTGAAGAATTTCCGCTTCGAGGAGCCGCGCGGCGCGACGATGATCGTGAAGGAGCCCGTGGGAGTCTGCGGCCTGATCACGCCCTGGAACTGGCCGATGAACCAGATCGCGGTGAAGGTGTTCCCCGCGCTCGCGACCGGTTGTACCGTGGTGCTGAAACCCTCCGAAGCTGCACCGTTCTCTGCGCACATTTTCGCCGAGATCATGCACGCCGCGGATGTGCCCGCCGGCGTGTTCAATCTCATCCAAGGCGACGGCCCGGGCGTCGGTGCGGCGCTCGCTCGACATCCCGATATCGACTTGATCTCGTTCACGGGCTCGACACGCGCCGGTGTGGACATCGCGAAGAACGCAGCGGCCACGGTGAAGCGCGTGTGCCAGGAGCTTGGCGGCAAGAGCCCCAATATCATTCTCGACGACGCGCAGTTCGCCAAGCACGTCGCGACCGGCGTTGCATCCATGATGGGGAATTCCGGTCAAACCTGCAGCGCGCCCTCGCGCATGCTCGTTCCCAAGGCGCGGATGGATGAAGCCATCCGCATTGCGCGGGAAGCCGCCTCGAAGGTGACGGTTGGCGATCCGCAAGGCGATTTTGGGATCGGCCCCGTGGTGTCGCGCGCGCAGTTCGACAAGATCCAGACGCTGATCCAGAAGGGCGTGGCCGAAGGCGCCACGCTCGTGGCGGGCGGCGCCGGCCGACCGGACGGGCTCAACAAGGGCTATTACGTCAAGCCCACGGTGTTCGCGCATGTCACCAACAACATGACGATCGCCCGGGATGAGATCTTCGGGCCGGTGCTCACGATCCTGGGCTACGACACTGTCGATCAAGCCGTCGAGATCGCCAATGATACCGAGTACGGGCTCGCCGGTTACGTCGCCGCCGCCGATCTCGATAAGGCGCGCGCCGTGGCCCGGAGGCTGCGCGCGGGCTGGGTGTCGATCAACGATGGATTCGACTTCAACGCACCCTTCGGCGGCTACAAAAAGAGCGGCAACGGGCGGGAGTGGGGCGAGTTCGGCTTCAACGAATACCTCGAAATCAAGGGCATGCTGGGCTACGCGCCCTAGCGGTGCTGCAGGCCGACACGGGTAGAGAGTCCGAAGCGCGCAACGATCCGCGCGCGATTCGGATGGGCGCCATCGCGTGGCTGGCGCACAACGTCATCATCGGCAGCATCTTCGGCAGCGCCGGGGTATTGCTGATCCCACTGCAGGATCGCCTCCACGTTTCACGCGGACTGGCAGCGGTCGGCGTTCCGATGGTCATAGTGGGTTCGGCCTTTCTCGCCTCGGTCGCCGGCGTATTGGCCGCCCGCTATTCGTTGCGCCGACTGATGGCAGTCTCGGGCGTTTTAATGTTGCTTGCGTGGCTGATCCTCGCTTTTGCCCATTCGTATTGGCTGTTTCTGCTCTCCTACGCTCTGCTCCTCGGTCCGGCGATGGCGGTCGGCGGCTCGGTCCTACCGCCAACGCTCGTTACCCGCTGGTTCCAACGCCATCGGGGTCTTGCGATCGGAATCGTCCACCTACCCATCGTGATCACCATCATGCCGCTTGCGGCGAGCCTGGTAATCAGCCGGTTTGGCGTAACCGCATTGTTTCTCGCGCTCGCCGCGTTCGCTGCGGTGACACTGGTGCCAGGCTCCTTGGCGCTGATCGAATACCCGCCAGGCCACGATCCGCGCCCGTACGCAACTGAGACCGCGGCGGAGCGGAGCGTGCGCGGCGCGGCGGCCGCGGAGCCGATCTTTACCGTGCCCCGGCTGCTCCAGAATCCGCGATTCTGGCTTCTGGCGCTCGCCGTCGGGGCCGTCAACACGAGTTCGGTCACGCTCGCCGCGCACCTTCCGGCGATGGGCATCGCCTGGGGGTACGCCGCGACATCTGCCGCGGCACTCGCCTCGGTGATGTCGCTGGTGGGCATGGCCGGTTCAATTCTATTCGGTCTCGTTTCCGACAAGATCGGCGGTGCACGTACCCTCGCGCTGATCGCCTTTGACAACATCATCCTCTGGTCGCTGCTTCTGATGGATCTTCCGTATACCGCACGGGCCGTGGTCGTCGGGCTCATCGGAATGCATGGCTCGGGGGCGATCCCTGCGATCAGCAAGGCAATGGCCTCGACATTCGGCGAAGCGAGCTTCAGCCGCGCCTTCGGTCTTGCATCGACGGCCACGCTGCCGTTGATGATCGCGTCCGTGATCGGCTTTGGCCTGATCTTCCAGGCGCGGGGCAGCTACGCCGCGGCAATCGTGATCATGGTCGCGTACTTCGTCTTCGTGCTTCCGCTGGCGATCGCCGCCGGCCGTCGCACCTCGGTACGCTCCGGCCCACGGTAGCAGCTCCCGTCGTGTTGCACCGGTGCAACGTTTGGGCACGATGGGTGCCATCTGTGGGCAATATCGATGCCACTTGTGGTCAACATTGGTGTGTATTATGGTACGGGTCGGCTGGTATACAAAACGTCCTGGTCTCAACACTTAAAGACGCACCCTGGGGCACTCCGGGGCAACAACGGGCAGGGGGATCCTCATGGCTATAGGCACGTCATTTTGGCTGCGCACGGCATTGGCCGCATCCGGTTGCCTGGTCGCCTTAAGTGGTGCTCATGCGCAACAAAGCACGGCGACCGCGCAGGCCAGCAGCGGCTCGGAACTCGAGGAAATCACGGTCACCGCCCGCAAGCGGACGGAATCGATCCTCAACGTGCCGGTGGACGTGCAGGCGCTGCCCGCCTCACAGCTGCAGACTTTTCAGGTGACAGAGCTGACCGATCTGCCCACGCTCGTTCCCGGGCTCAACTTCGGCACCTCGTTACTCTCGATCGGCACGCTGGTGTCGATCCGCGGCATCGGCACGGCATCGCAGGATCCCGGCGTGGATCAGTCGGTTGCGCTCAATATCGACGGCCTGGCCCTCAGCAACGGGCTCGCGCTTAACATGGGACTTTTCGATATCGGCAGTATCGAGGTGCTCAAGGGACCGCAAGCCTTGTTCTTCGGGAAAGAGAGCCCAGGTGGTGTGATCTCGCTGAATACTGCCGATCCGACCGATCAGTTCGAAATGAGCGTGGGCGCGGGCTACGAATTTGTATCCGTCCAGCCCCGCGCAGAGTTCATCGTTTCCGGTCCCGTGACCGACACGCTGAAGCTGCGGCTCGCCACCATGTACGATCAAGAGCAAGGCTACTTCTACAACGACGCAATTGCCGAGCCGGGCACGGGCGCGGCACCCCCGGCCTACAATCGCGCGCCTTGGGGCAAAGAGTCCCTCACCCGAATCACGGCGTTGTGGGATCCGTCCCCGGAGTTCAGCGCCAAACTGAAGATCAACGAGGCGTATGACCGCTACTCCTTCGATGATCTGCTGCAGTTCACGGCCTGTCCGGGCGGCACCGCTGCCCTTCCGGGATTCCCGAGTTTCATCGGCGGTGGCGAGAATTGCCTTCTCGACAACACGATGCGAGAGGTCAATCTGAGTCCCACGGCCTTCCCGGGTATTCTGAACGGCGGCACTCCCTACCTGATGACCGATCAACGGTTCGGCACGCTGACATTGCATTATCGGCCGACGGGTAGTCAGGACATTTCCTCCACGACCGCCTATTACCACGTGACATCTTCGAGCATGGTGAACCCATCCGACGCCACCTACGCGGGACCTTTCATCGGCGTCAACAATCGCTATTGGCGTCACGATTTCACCGAGGAACTGCGCGACACCAGCGATTTCCAGGGCCCCGTCAATTACACCCTCGGCTTTCTCTACGAAGAGGGAAAATTCAGCGACCAGGTGGAGGTTCTGGGCAATACGGCGGATTTCCTCCCAGCAAATCTGGTCGACGGCGTTACGCCCGTCTCGATCTGGACCCGCTCGGTATTCGGTCAGATCCGCTGGAACATTATCGACCGGCTCGAGCTCGCTCCCGGTGTGCGCTGGACCGACGAAGACCGCTCCGAATATCCGTACAACGTGCTTGCACAGGCTCCTACGCCGGTTGCGGAGCCGTCTCTGCACTACAACAACACCTCGCCTGAGGTGACCCTGACCTACAAGCCGACGGATGACCTGACCGTGTACGGCGCGTACAGGCAGGGATTTAAGTCGGGATCGTTCAGCACCGCGACGCCGCCCGTCGCCGGCGCGAACAATTCGTTCGGCGAAGAGACCGTTAAGGGCGGGGAATTCGGCTTAAAGAGCCGCATGCTCGATCGCCAACTCTCCCTGAATGTTGTCCCCTATTTTTATAAATACGATGGGCTTCAGGTCGGCGTCATCTCGCCGCCGCAGAACGGTGTTCCCATCATCCAGACCTTGAATGCGGCGACGGCACACATCTACGGCGTCGACGTCGACGGTGCCTTTCGGCCGGCTTCGCTCGACGGACTACAAATCAACGGGAACGCGGAGTTCAATCACGGCCGCTACCTGGATTTCACGAACGCGCCCTGCTGGGGCGGACAGTCCATCGGACAGGGTTGCAATCAGAATTACGTCCCACCGACTGCCACAACTCCGGGACACTACTCGGCCCAGAATCTCTCGGGCACGCCTCTGATCCGCGCTCCTAATTTGACGGTGAACTTAGGCTTCACTTACACGATGCCGGTCATGAATGCGTACAAGCTGGAATTCAGCAACAACAATTCCTATACGACCCGCTACGTGACGGACCTCGCCATCGACTATCCGGGCAACGCCAATTACCAGGGGGGCTTTGCGAAGATTGGTGCGGGCGTTACGTTGCGCGATCCGACCAACTTCTGGGACGTTGCTCTGATCGCCAACAACATCAACAACAAAGTGACGTCCGGAAATTGCGCCTCCTCGGCCTACAAGGAGGGGGTCATCATTCCGAATCCCTCAGGATTCCCGACCCCCGGGCAACCCGACGCGATGACATGCTTCGCCGACCCGGGGCGAGAGGTCTGGTTGCGGGTGACCGTAAGGCCTTTCGGGCATCACAGCTAGCTGGATTGACCCCAGCCGGCTGGGTTGGTCGCGGCTCCTGAAGTCGCGGTCAGCGACCGCTCGGGAACAGGCGGCTCAAGGTGCCTCCGAGCGGGGCGGGCATGAAGCTGTCCCCGTAGGGCCAGTCCATGAAGCCGAGGGCGGCGCTCGTGCCTCCGTCGATATGCAGGGTCGTGCCCGTGATGGAGCGCGACAGATCGCTCGCCAGGAACAACACGCCGTTCACGACGTCCTCGACGGAAGGGGCCTTTTTCAGCGGCACGTACATCTTGTAGGTTGCGGCGAGTGCGTCCTCGCCGAGCGCCGCCAGCCGCTCGAAGTCCTGCGGGTAAAGCGCACTGTTCGACGCACGGGCCGGCGAGGTGTCGGGTGCGATCAAATTGACGCGGATGCCATCGCCGCCGAGCTCCACGGCCAGCGCGCGGCTGAAGTTGGTCGTCGCGGCCTTGGCTCCGGCATAAACCGCATAGGTCGCCGCTCCGCGATGGGCTTCGATAGTGGTGAAGTTGATGATGCTGCCACCGTGGCCGCCGCGCCGAATGAGGGGAATGGCACGTCGCACACTGTCGATGATGTAACCGTAGTTGAGGCGGATATCCCGCGCGTTGTCCGCGCGCGTGCTCTCGACGAACAGCGAGCGCTTCACTCCGCCCGCGACATTGACCACGATGTCGACGCGATCGAATTCCTTTTCGACGCGATCATAAAAGGCATCGAGGGTGTCCGCCTCGGTGACATCGGCGCGGACCGACAGAATGCGTGATCCGAGCACCTCGACGTCCGGCACGATGGTGCGCAGGGCTTCATCGTCGTTATCGCAAGCGGCAATATGAACCCCGGCCTGCGCCAGGGCCAACGTGATACCACGCCCCATGAAGCCACCCGCACCGCCGACCACCACAGCAACTTTGCCGGCGAGGCCGGCGTGAGCTTCGAGCAAACCCATGAATCACCCGATCAGTTGGATTGAAGACGCTGGGAGCATCTTAATCTCAAACCCTCAGCTCGTCGGCGCTACCTCGCCGGACAGCTGATTGGTCAAGGTCTGCGCCGCGGACAGCATTGTGTCCTGGAGCGCGGGCAATCCGCTCCGCCGCAACGCACTGCCGATGCCGATTGCGACGAGCGCGTGACTGAGCTTCCCACGCGATCGAAACACGGGGACCGCGACCACGGTCACACCGCTTATGTAGTTGCCCGGGTCGACGGCAAACCCTTGCGCGCGCGTGCGGGTGACTTGCGCTTTCCATTCATCGAGGGTCGGCGGGTCATCCCAGCGCAGCGTCTTGAAGCGGGCTTCGAGATCGGCGGGGGAGTGATCGCCGAATGCAGCGATGCACCGCCCCGTCGCGCTGATGAGCGCCGGAAAGCGACTGCCGATTTGCGTGCTGAGCTGTAGCGTGTGCCCCGATTGAGAGACGGCCACGACGATGATGTGCTCCAGGCCGACGACCTGAACGCCGAGCATGGTCACATCGAAGCTTTGACCGATGCGATCGAGGACCGGCTGTGCGAGATCGTTGAAGCGGTTGCGCCGCAGCCAATGCCGTGCGAGCGTGAGCACGCCGGCCTCCAGAGAATATCGCTTGGTATCCAGATCGAAGGAGACGAACTCTTCGGCGACCAGCGCTCGCAGCACGTGCAGGCAAGTGCTCGGCACGAGGCCGAGCTCGCGGGCAATGGCCTGGACGCCCAACGGCGCATTGCTTTTCCCGAGCAACCGCAACACCGCCGCGGCACGCGAGATCGCCGGCGCTTTGGTCGCTTTAACGGCTCTCGCAAGGTCGCGGTCGGGGCGCAAGACAGCGCGGCGTGCGTCGCTCATTGAACCTTCGCTCCATTCGTTATCGTGCTGTGCGAAGCTCTCGCCGGCACGGGTTGTTGTATATATAGAATAGTATTCGATATTTGCAATGACTTCCATCTTCTGGCACATTGCTCCGGCGCACCCGCCGGGCCACGCGAGGCTCGGCGCATCCGTGTCCGCGCTGAGGGGAAACAGGCTCAATCGATGGCGAAGCTCACCGAATACACACGCTACGCGGACGCCCAAGCGCACGCCGATTCGAAGGCGCTGTGGGATCTGTTCCGCGGCGATCGCGACCACTTCAATATCGCCGACGAGTGCATCAGCCGTTACGCGGATGGATCGGGCCGCATCGCGGTGCGCATCGCGCACTCAGACGGAACCGACACGGCCTTGAGTTTCGACGAGATTGCGGCCGGCTCCGCGCGCTTCGCCCACTGGTTGGAGCGCAACGGCATCCAACGCGGGGATCGAATCGCGTTCATGCTGGAGCCCTCGCTGCCTTTCTATCTGAGCCTGTTCGGCGCCATGATGATGGGGGCGATCAGTGTTCCGCTGTTCACGCTGTTCGGCCTCGACGGCCTCAAGCTCCGCATCGACGACTGCAAGCCGAAGCTCTTGATCACGAACGCCGAGAAGGCATCGATTGCAAACGAAGTCGAGGGCCTGCGGGTCGTCGTGGCCGATGCCGGGTTGCTCGATGAAATCTCGCGCTTGCCGGCCACCTATCGAGCGGCGACGCGGGCCGAGGATATGGCTGTATTCCAATATACCTCCGGCACGACCCGTGAGTTGCCCGCGGCCGTCAAGCACTCGCACCGCACCGTAGTCACGCTCATGTTTGCCGCGCTTTATGGAACGGGTATCCGTCCGGGGGACGAGTTCTTCTGTCCGTCTTCGCCTGCCTGGGGTCATGGACTGTGGCATGGCACGCTGGCCCCGCTGGCCCTCGGGGTCACGACCGGTACCTTCGCCGGCCGCTTCGATGCCGTGCGGCTGATGAAGGCGCTGCAAGATTATAAGATCACGAATCTTTCGGCCGCCGCCACTCACTATCGGATGATGAAAAACTCGGATAAGGCGCAGGACTTCGCGTTCTCCGTGCAGAAACTGTCCTACACCGGCGAGCCGATCGACGCCGCGACGTTGGAATTCATCGACGAGACCTTTCACATTCCGGCGTGCAGCATGTATGGCACCACCGAGATCGGGGTCGTCCTGGTCAATTACCCCGGCGCGAGCGACTATGTCGTGAAGCCGGGTTCCCTGGGCAAGGCGGTTCCGGGCCTCAAGCTCGAGGTACAGAAGCCCGATGGCACGCCGGCGGAGCCCGGCGTCGTCGGTGAGCTCATGCTCTGGCGGCGCGACCGCTGGGAGAGCACGAAGGATCTCGCGAAGATCGACGCGGACGGCTATTTCTATCATGCCGGACGGGCGGACGACGTCATTATCTCCGCCGGTTGGACGATGAGTGCCGTCGAGATCGAGAATACGCTGCTCAAGCATCCGAACGTGAAGGAGGCGGCCGTCATCGGCGTGCCCGACGCGACGCGCGGGCAAGTCGCAAAGGCGTTCATCGTATCCGATCGATCGCCCAGCGAAGAATTCGTCGACGAGCTCAAGACTTTCACGCGCGGCCGCCTGAGCCAGCACGAATTTCCGCGTCACATCGCCTTCGTGGGCGAGCTTCCCAAGACGCCGGCGGGCAAAGTTCACCGCAAGATCCTTCGCGAGCGCGAGGCCGCGGCCGCGACGACACACTGAGATATTTCAGGAGACGACGAATGCAAAGCATCACCAAACCCACCGGCAACCGCTTCCCCAAGATCACCGAAGAGGGCCTCGATGATCTTCGCAAGCGCATCGGGGTACCGATCACCGATACGGTCGAGCCTTGGAACTACGAGGCGACGCGCGACGGCATTCGTCATTACGCGCACGGCATCGGCGACGACAACCCGTTGTGGACCGATCCGGCCTATGCCGAGAAAACGCGCCATGGAACCATTGTGGCGCTGCCGAGCTTTCTGTTCTCGACCAGCCGCATCGTGTCCGGTTACTGCGGCGGCCTGTCGGGCGTTCATGCCATGTGGGCGGGCGCGGAATGGACGTGGCACAAGAACGTGCTGCGCGGCGACACCATTTCCACTCAGGCGGTACTGAAGGATTTGATCGAGCACAAGACTCGCTTTGCCGGCCGCTCTTTTCAGCAGATCTATCACGTGGATTTCTTCAATCAGCACGGCGACAAGGTCGCCGACTGCGACTCCTGGGTGTTCCGCACCGATCGTGACGAGGCGCGCGAGCGCGGCACGAAATACACCGAGGCCCGCGGCCGGGTCGAGCCGTTCAAGGACGAGCAGCTCGCCGAGTTCAACAAGCTGTATGAGGCGGAGGAAATCCGCGGCGCCAAACCGCGCTACTGGGAAGATGTCAAGGAAGGCGAGGCGCTGCCCCGCATGATGAAAGGGCCCATGACCGTCACCGGGTTCATCTGCTACGCACAAGGCTGGGGCGGCCTTTATATCCGTGCGAACAAGCTTGCCTGGAAGCTGCAGTCGAAGCACCCCGGCCTCGGCATCAAGAACCGATTCAACGTGCCGGACTGCCCCGAGCGCGTTCACTGGGACGAGGCGTTCGCGCTCGAGGTCGGTGCGCCGGGCGCGTACGACTACGGCCCCGAACGCTGCTCCTGGTTGACGCACCACATCACCAATTGGATGGGGGACGACGGGTTTCTACAGAAGAGCAAATGCCAGGTGCGCCGCCACAATCCGGACGGCGACGTGATTTTCATCGACGGGGTCGTCACCCGCAAGTTCATGGAGGGCGCCAAGCATCTGGTGGAAGTTCGCCAAAATGCCGAGACGCACCGCGGCGAGGTATCGGCGAACGGCTCGGCGATCGTGGAGTTGCCCAGCCGCGCCCGTTGACCTCTGGCAAGATAGGGCAGAAGGGGGACACCGTGCCGGAACTTAGATTCGAACATCGTGTAGCCGTCATCACCGGCGCGGGGCGCGGGCTCGGGCGTGCCTACGCCGAGCTGCTCGCGTCACGCGGCGCCAAAGTCGTCGTCAACGATCCGGGCAGCAGCATCAAGGGAGACGGCATCGAGGCCGATCCCGCAGCCGAGGTCGTGCAGGCAATCAAGGCGGCGGGCGGCGAGGCGGTTGCGTGCGCAGAGTCCGTAGCGACGCCAGCGGGCGGCAAGGCGATCATCGCCTCGGCGCTCGATCATTACGGGCGGATCGATATTCTGATTCACAACGCCGGCATCGTGCGGGGCGCACTGCTCGAGGAGCTCACCTACGAGGATTTCGAGGCCGTGCTGGATGTGCATCTGCGCGGAGCTTTTCACGTCGTGCGGCCGGCCTTTCCGCTCATGTGCAAGGCAGGGTACGGCCGTATGGTGCTCACCTCGTCGATCAACGGGATCTATGGGAATCCGAAGGCGCTCAATTACAGTGTCGCCAAGGCAGGCACCATCGGGCTGTCCAATGTCGTTGCGCTCGAAGGCGCCGCCAAGGGCGTGAAGAGCAATGTCATCCTTCCCGGCGCCGTCACACGGATGGCTGCGGGGTTGGACATCAGCGCCTATCCGCCGATGACACCGGATTTGGTGGCACCGGTCGTGGGCTGGCTGGCGCATGAATCCTGTTCGATCACCGGAGAGATGCTGGCATCGATGGCGGGTCGCGTGGCGAAGGCCTTCGTCGCCGAGACGCCCGGTGTGTACCGCCCCAAGTGGACGATCGAGCAGGTGGCTGAGGACATGGCTGCGATCCGCGACACGGATCACCCGGTGATCTTTCCGCCCGCGCCCTCGGGCCATATCGACCATCTGCGCTACAGTTTTGCCATGGCCAGGGCCGGCGGCGGCTCTGCGCTATAGTCTTGCGATGCAGAAACGCAGATTGGGGCAATCGCAGATCCTGACGGCGCCGCTCGTCCTCGGCGGCAATGTGTTCGGTTGGACGTTGGACGAAGCAGGCTCGTTCCGTATTCTCGACGAGTTCGTCGACGCCGGGTTCGATTTCATCGATACCGCCGACGTCTATAGCAGCTTCGTTCCCGGAAATGTCGGCGGAGAATCTGAAACCCTCATCGGCAAGTGGCTGGCGCAGCGGGGCAACCGCAGTCGCGTAGTCATCGCCACCAAGGTCGGAATGCGGATGGGAGCGGACCAGGAAGGTTTATCCAGAGCTTACATTTTCCGGGCGGTCGAGGACTCGTTGCGGCGGCTGCGGACGGAGCACATCGATCTTTATCAGTCGCACTGCGACGATGCCGGCACGCCGCTCGCAGAGACGCTGCAGGCCTACGCGGAGCTGATCCGCCAGGGTAAGGTCCGTGCGATCGGCGCCTCGAATTACGGGGCCGCGCGGCTGACGGAGGCGTTGGATCTCGCGAAGCGAGAGAGTCTGCCGCGTTACGAGAGTCTGCAGCCCGAATACAATCTCTACGACCGCGCGAATTACGAAACCAATCTCGAGGCGATCTGCACGCAGCGTGGGTTGGGCGTGATTTCGTATTTTTCTCTGGCCAGCGGTTTTCTCGCCGGCAAATACCGTTCGCCCGCGGATCTCAAAGATGCCGCGCGAGCTGCGTTCGTCGGCAAGTATATGAATCCGCGCGGTGAAAGGATCCTGCGCGCGCTGGACGAAGTTGCTGCATGTCATCACTGTGCGCCGGCGTCGGTCGCCTTGGCATGGCTGATGGCACGTCCCAGTGTGACGGCGCCGATCGCGAGTGCCACGAGCTCGGCGCAATTGAAGACATTGATCGCCGCCGCGCATTTGCAGCTCGATCCGGGGGAGATCGAGGCGCTCGATCGCGCGAGCAGCCGGCCTGCCGTCGAATGAGCGGCCGCATGGTACGGCAGGCTGGAAGCTGTGCCGGACGAACGAGATAGTCGGTACGGCGTATTGCCGGATGTGCGCGACGGGCTGACGCGCGAAGAGCGCGTGGTGTTGTACGTGCTGCATCAAACCCAGCAAGAGCGCGGGGATCGGAACGTGCCGACGGCGATGCTGTGGGGACGCGTTTGTGAGTATTTCTATATCAGTCCCGGCGATCTCTCCGAGATGTTGGCGCGTTTAGGGGCGCGAAAGTGACGCCCCCGCGCAACCGCTGCGCGGTGAGCTAGCGAGACGTGAAGGCGTCGTTTGACGATGGATCTCGAGGCTGCGACCCATGCTTCCCTCAACAGGTAGCGGCACCATACCGTCGGTTGTTGCGTCATATGAGGGGCTCCCGACCCTGGATGAATCCCATTGTGGATGTGCACTCTGGCAAAGTCGCGAGGGAAAAACGATGAACTAAGGCAGAATTCGACCCAGGAGGCGAGCCGCCCATGAGCGCGAGCGCAGATAGCAAGGCGGCGATCGGTATGCGGGTACGTCGCCATGTTCGCGCGGAGCTGTACGATGACTCCGGCGACAGCGCGCGCGGCATCGCCATCTACACGCTATCGGATCCCCGCAGCATTCGAGAAGTGCGTTACGTCGGTCAGACACAGTCGCCGCCGCGGCGGTTCGCACAGCACCTGCACACAGCGCGGCTTTGGCTTCCTGACGAGGTGCCGTGGTGGGTCAAGTCTCCGAAACTTCGGCCGCTGTATACGTGGATTCGGGCGCTCTACGCCGACGACCGGCGGATGCCGGTGATGGTTGTCGCCGCATGGGCGGGATCGATTGGTGAGGCCAGGGTGTTGGAAAGGGCGCGTATCATGGAGTGCTTGAAAGCTCGTATTGAGATACTGAATATCGAGCGGGAAGTCTTGGGCAGGCAGGGACAGTTGATTTGACGAAGAACGCTGCAGGGCCTACGTGAGACGGCTGGAGGCGCCCGGGTAGTACAATGCGGGACCATGAAGCATGGACTACAGGTGCTGTTTGCCGCGTTGTGCCTCGCGGCCGCAACGTTAACGCACGCCGACGAGCCGTCGCAGCCGATCGCCGTGGTGCCGCATGAAGACAAGCCCGACAAATCGGGTGCCGATCTCAGTGGCCATAAGCGTGTCGGCAAGGCTTCGATTTATGCGAAGCGCCTTGCCGGGCACAAGATGGCCGACGGTGCACCCATGCAGGTCGAAGGTGACAACGCGGCGAGCAAAACTCTCCCCATCGGCACGACGGCGAAGGTCACCAACGTGGAGACCGGCGCAAGTGCGGTGGTCAAAATCGAGGACCGAGGCCCGTATGTCAAAGGCCGTATTGTCGACCTCTCTCCCTCGACCGCGAAAAAGATCGGTATCGATCCGAAGGCGGGGGTCGGCAAGGTGAGCGTCGAACCAATTGCAGTGCCCCTTCCGAACGGAGAAGTGAAGGCGGGTGTGGCTGCCAACGATCCGGCGAACCATTGAAGGATCTTGTGGCCGGCCCTGCGCTAGAATCATTGGCTGCGCCGCAACGGGCAAGAGACGGTTAGAACATCGCATTGGACACTCGTGTTACCAGGCCACCGGGCCTGCTCGACAAGATTCTTACTCGTGAGGGCGTGCTAGACCGCTCCTGGATTCGCTATTCAGGGGCAATCGCAATGGTGGGTGCCGCGCTCGCCGTTCGATTCTTGATGTTGCCTGAGGACGGCGGCTTCGCGTTCATCACGTTCTACCCCACCGTGATCGCCGCCGCGCTGCTCTTCGGAGCCGGACCCGGTGTGCTGGCAAGCGTGCTCAGCGCCTTCTGTGCCGCGGCCTTCTTCTTGTCGCAACACCGCTCACACACCGGCCAGCTCGCCTCATTCGGATTTTTCTTTGTGACCGCGGGCCTTACGACTTTTGTTGCTCACCGGCTACGGAAATCGGTAATGAGACTGCGCGCGAGCGAGCTCAAGTTCCGAACGCTTTTCGAGGCTTCCAACGTCGGGATCGTGCTTACGGACGCCAATCGACGTTACGTCGAGTCGAACGAGGCGTTTCAGCGTTTGACGGGCTACGGAGCCGATGAGTTGCGAGAGCTCGAATATCGAGCGCTGACTCACCCGAAAGACTGGGCGGAGACGGATGCTCAGTTCGAGCTCTTGGTGCTCACGGGCGAATTCGGCCCTTATGAGAAGGAATATTTGCGCAAAGATGGGCGTCGCATACCGCTGCGGGTGAATGGCGCCATGTTTACCGCTGACGACGGGGCGATGTACATGTGGTCCATCGTTGACGACATCACCGAGCGGCGCCGGCTGGAACGCGCGCTGCTGAACTCGGCGAGTGCGGAACAACAGAGGCTCGGGCGCGATCTACATGACGGCCTCGGCCAAGAGCTCGCGGGCATCTCACTGCTCGCCTCGGCGATCGCCTCGAGCGTGCGCAAGGCGGGCCGTCCGGAGGCCGCGGAACTCGAGAATCTCGGCAGCCTCGCCGCCCAGGCCGTCGCGAACTGCCGTGCCCTCGCGCACGGCCTTTCGCCGGTGACCTTCGCCAACGGTGGACTGCGCGAGGCGTTGACGGAGATGGTGGGGCTGCTGCGTGACTCATTCGGACTGGATGCTCGCTGCGAAGTTCTCGAATCAGCGCCGATTCGACTATTGCCCGATGCGCTGGATAACCTCTACCGCATCTCTCAGGAGGCCGTATCGAACGCGCGGCGTCACGGCGGAGCACAGTCGGTCAAAATCACCCTGGAGAGCGAAGCGACGCTGGTTCGGCTGGTCATCGAGGACGACGGAACGGGGATCCCAGAGTCGCCGCCCGCCACCGGTATCGGTCTCAAAATCATGCAATTCCGCGCGGCAACCATGGGCGCACGACTGTCGATCGGTCGCCGGGAGAGCGGCGGGACGCGGGTTTGCGTTGAATGTCTTCAGGCGCAATAAGAACGGGCGATCGAAACCTTTCCCACCGTTGTCTATCAATCGTCTTCGAGAAGCCGATAGCCGTATTTGTGGACCGAGTGAATGAGGGAGCGGCCGTCCGTCAACGCGCTGAGCTTGCGCCGGACCCGGCTCAGGTGAACGTCGACACAGCGATCATTCCGCGCGAGCCTCCTGCCGAGCGCGCTTAGACACAGCTCGTGCTTGCTGACGGGTCGACCGGCATGCCGCAGCAAGACCTCCAGCAGGCTGTGCTCCGCACTCGTGAGCCGCACAGGCTCTCCCAGCCATTCGCAGCGCCGTTGTCCGGGCCACAGAGTCAAGCCTCCGGAGACCAGAACCCGGGGTGCTTGCCGGCGATTTCCCTGCGCCCGGTGGAGGATTCCGCGGACCTTTGCGCTGAATTCACGCGGTGCGCAGGACTTCGCGACGTGGCCGTCGGCGCCGAGCTCCAAGGCGGCGATGCGCTCCACGTCCGAGCAGGAGGCGGTCAGCATGAGCACCGGCAGCTCGCCGTACGCGCGGATGCGCCGCAAGGCGTCCAGACCTTGGCCGCGCACCATTTCGAGGGCGGCGATGGCGTAATTGCCCGACAGCGCCTCGGTGACCCCCCGCGTGACATCGGTCTCTATGTGCACCGAGAACCCCTCGCGTTCGAGAGGGGTACCCAGATACGCCGCGAGCCGGATGTCCTCGCCGATGAAGAGAATGACGCTCATATCGTCGCTTGCTCATCGTCGGTCTAGAGCGACCTCAGGAAATTCAATACCTCCTGTTGCTGCGCGGAGCTCAGGGCGTTGAATCGCTGCACAATCGTGTTCGCTTCGCTGCCGGAGCCCTGATGGGCTTGAATGGCCGCGATCAAGTTGCTGGTTCTTCCATCATGCAGGAAGAACACGCGCTCACCGAGTCCCCAGAGCGGTGCCGTACGGAACTCATCGGGACCCGCGGAACCTTGGGTAATTCCATCGGCGAGCCCCTGGCCCATGTGATGCACCAAGAGGTCGGAGTACAAGTTGACCTGTTGGCCCGACAGTGCCGGGCTTGGGCTGCGAGAAGAGCCCGTCGCGATGGCAGCCCCCGTGGTGAACGACGGCGTATGGCAGGCCGCGCAGCCGACCGCGATGAACTGTGCGCGACCGCTGATGGTGGCGGCCGTGGGCGCCGCCGGCGCCGGGGGCGCGAGCATGCGCATGAAATTTGCGAAGGCTTCGATGTCGGACAGAGCGGCCGTCGGGTAGCCGTTATACGCAACGGACATGTTGTTGGCATCTTCCGGCGTGACGTTGTAGGGACGGCAGGATGGCGTTTCGTCTCGCTCCTGGGGGAATAGCTGATTGGAGATCCCCATTTCGACGTTGTAAGCCTCTCCGGCGAACATCAGCAACGACTTGTTCTGCGCTTTCCAGCCGAAGCGGGTGATGCTGCCGTCGTTCGCACTCAGGTTGACGTTGCCTTCGAGAAGGGCATTCGCGTGGCCATGCACGCCCACCTGACTGTTTTTTGCAGCGTTGGCATTCATGTTCGCGAGGATGGCCGAATCCGGAATCGCCTCGATGAGACCCGCTCCGAGCACCGGCGTGGGAATACGAAATGTGAGGTTCGAGTTGCCGCCCTGTCCCGTCAGTGGATTGCCGGCCGGCGTGAACGTGGGCTGCGTGATATTGCAAGCACCCGCATCGCTCCGGCCGCTGACGACGAACAAATCGTGCACCCCGCCGTCGTACACTCCATTCGATTCGAGGAAGCGGACCTCGCGGATGGGGCCATTGGCGGTGATGAACCAGGGAATCGAGTTGGAGGCACCGCCGGCGGTCGCGACGCGCAGCAGCGGGTTTTGGGCCGGACTACTGCCGCCCATGTACGGCTGCGAATGGCAGGAAGCGCATTGATTCGAGTTGAAGCGCGGACCCAGGCCGTTTCCCTGGGTCTGGGGGGCCGCGCCGCTCACCACCTCGATGGTATCGAACCTTGCCATGCCGTCTTCGAAGTAAGCGAGCTCATCGGCTGCGAGCCCGGAGAGCGCGATCGGCGGACCATTGTCGGTTGCTGCGTGACGTACGCCCGGATCGACGGCGCGAGCCGATTGAGAGCCCTGGGAAAACGCCAATCCGCCGCAGAGGCTGCCCGAGACGAGCAGCGCCCAAGCGCTTCGCCGGGCCACCGGTAGTGAGAATTGCATGGGCCACCTCCCTGAGTCGCAGACTTGTCTGGTGCGAGGCTCCGATATAGGCGCCGAGCACTTGCCTGTCGAAGTGACGCCTCGTGACGACGGTGCGGCGGCCGATGTAAAGGCCGGCGGGAGGGGGATGTGCGGGGAGGGGGGATGCGCGGCGGGGCCGCTAATTGAGCTCGATTCCCATATCTGCCATCTCACGCTCGGCCCAGAACAGCCGACCGGTGTATTCCATGGGATCTTCGCAACGTGCGAAGTAAACCAACATGCGCGAGGGAACCGTCACGGGTACGGCAACACTATCGTCGAGGCCCGCGTTCTTTACGCGGAGAGCAACGAGTTCGGTGTAAACGAGCCCAGGGTGCATGCCAATCACGGCGATATTCTTCCGGGCGAGCTCCGGCGCGAGCGCATTCCCGAGCCGGTCCAGCGCCCGCTTGCTCGCATAGTAGCCGGGAACCTCCAGACTGAACGTGCCGACGCTTTGCAGTTTCCGCGGTTCCTCCGGGAGGCGAAATACTTCGCCACTTCCCGTGCTGAGATTGATGATTCTCCCGCCACCTCGCTTTTCCATGAAAGGTACGACGCGTTGCATCAGCGTGAAGGGCGCATGTACATTGACTGCGAATTGATGGAGCCATTCCTCTCTGCTGAGCTCCAGGAATCGCTTCGACCAGACTGCTCCTGCCGTCATGGCGGCATTGTTTATGAGCACGTCCACGCCGCCGAAATGGTCGACGGTGGCGGCGACCAGGTTATTTAAATCATTTTCGCTCGCGAGATCGGTCGGAATCGCGAGCGCCTCCGCATTCATGTCTTCAATCTGTTTCACGGTCTCTTCGAGCGAGCCGGGCACCTCGTTGTTCGCCGTCACCGTGCGCGCGGCGAGAACGACGTGGGCGCCGCGGCGGGCGAAATCGAGCGCTGCCTGTTTGCCGACGCCTCTGCTGGCACCGGTGATGATCACCACTTTGCCAAAGAGACTGCCCTCCTGTTGTCGTTGCACGTCGCTACCTCACCCACCAGCCCATGAACACCTTAGAGCCTCTAGGCGTTTTTGGAGAAAAAGAGCTTGCCCAGAGGAGACAATTCTTTCGTTTAGGGGCAAATAGGCGGCCTATTTCGCTCTGCGCCCCTTCGAAGCTGAACGCCGCTATACTCGGGTGTGATATGGCAGGGCGGGGTGAGTCATGACAGTCCCTATTCACTGCACAGAGCTCGGCCAGTTGGCCGTGCCCGGCATGCGGATAAAAGTGAGATGGTTCCCAGAGGGCGCCAACAACGGTCAGGTGTGGCATGCGCGTTCGAGTATCTTGTCCTTCAGTCGGGTGATCGGAGAGCCCGTCCAGCATCGTGACGCCGCTAAACGTTCATCGAGTTTCCGCCCGGCGGGACCGTTGACGTTCTGGCCTCCCTCCGCCGTTTGGGAAAGCCGAAGGAATCACAGTCAGGTGCTCACGGTTTCGGCGTATTTCGATACGAATTTCACGTCAGCAACCGTCAATAGGAATCCAGAAGGAATCCGTATCGACGACTTTTCGATGCTGGAGATGATGCAGATTCTCCACGACGAGGTCAGGGCGCCGGGCATGGCAACCCGCGAGCTGGTTGGTGCGATCGGCCAGATACTGCGCATCAAACTATCCCGCCTGACGAGCCAACGAGCGCGGAATCCAACCATTCGAAAACCATGCCGCAGCGTGGATATGGCGATGATGCACGCTCTGATCAATCACACCGGCGGGCGCCTGCCTACGACCGCGGGGTTGGCAGAGAAATTCAAGCTTGGCAGGCGAGACTTGCTTCGATTCTGCAAAGAGACAACAGGGATGCCGCCTTCACGTTATATCGAGGAGACGAAGCTCGACAGAGCCAAGACGTTGCTGGCTACGTCGACACTCACCATGAAGCAAATCGCGTACGAGGCCGGCTACTCGACGCCCAGCCATTTCTCGACGAGGTTCGGGCAGCTCACGGGTCTCACGCCGAGCGCATTTCGTAGCAGGGCACGCCGAGAAGAAGCCTCATGTCGACTTGAGTAACGACCACCCGGATTCGATGTGCTTGCGCATGGCAAGCGTGGCCGCGGACGCATCGCCCTTCGACAACGCAAGCAGGATCTCGTCGTGCTCCCGGGCGGCATCCTTGCCGCGGCCTGCGATCGCGTTGATCAGATCGAACGGGTATCTCGCCCACAGAATCTGCACGAAATGCAGCGTCTGCGGCATGTCCGCGAAGCTGTATAGGCGGCGGTGAAAGCGGTAATTGACGCCCCGCGCCGCGGCCCGATCTCCGGCGTCGAAGGCACGCTCGAACTCATCGGCCAGCGCGCGCAGCTCGGTGATGTCCTGCGCACGGACGTTCTCCGCCGTGGCGCGAATGAGCCTCGACTCGAGCATCAGACGCAGTTCCAGAACCTCGTTCGAGGCCGTCGCGTCGAACGGAACGACGCAAGCCCCCCGGTAGGAGTTGCCGTTGATATAGCCCTCGGCCTCGAGGAGCTTCAGGGCCTCGCGCACGGGCGTGATGCTCAATTGCAGCCGTTCGGCGATCTCGGCTTGCTTGAGCCGCGAGCCGCGCGGGAACATCCCGGAGATGATTCCCTCACGCAGGAAGTCGGCGACCTGTTCCTCCTTCGTTCGGAAGTCCATTCCCCGCACAGCGTCTTCCCGCGGCAACTTATCCTCCCTCACTCGAATACCACATCCTTCGAAGTCTTGACCTGGCAGAATCGCTGCAGCAGCTTGATCGCGCTCTCGTGCTCCTCGGCGGACAATGCGCAGCAACAATCCTCCAGCAGCACCATCTCGTAATCGCGGTCGTGGCCCTCGCGCACGGCCGCCTGAACCACGGCGTTGGTGGAAATGCCCGAGCAGTAAATGCGGCGCACGCCGTGGGTGCGCAAAATGACTTCGAGATCGGTGCCATGGAAGGGACTGACCCGGTGCTTGATGATGTCGAAGTCCGTCGGCTGCTTGCCGAGGTCCGGGTGCACTTCGGTGCCCCATTCGCCCAGCTTGAAGATCCCGTTCTTGCGGGCATTCGAGAAGATCGGCGAGTTGGCCGGACACTCTCGATAGTCGGAGGAAAAGCCGACCCGCACGAAGCCGACGCGGATCGACGCCGCACGCGCCTTGTCGAGCGCCCGGCGGGTATTCTCCACGATGCGCCGCGCGCGAGACTGCTCGCCGTAGGCGGCCTTTCCGTTTGGCCCGTCCGCATGAACGAGATCGTTTTCCATGTCGAGAACGAGATAAATGCTGCTCATCGAAAATCTCTCCTGCTTGGAAATGCATTCTGCATGACGGGGGGAGGCTGCGACAATGCAGCTCAGGCGATCACTTCGCGCGTCTCCAGGTCGGCTCGTTGGGCGGTGCTCAATCCCAGGAGCTCGCCGAATACGTACTCCTCGTCCTGCCCGAGCGCCGGCGTCAATCGCTTGATCCCGACCTGATCGGTCTTGGAGAATCGTGCCGGGGCGCCGACGGCCGATCGCTGCGGAATGTCGGCAGCGCTGACCTCGGTCGTCGCACCCCGCACTCGCAGATGCGGATCGCTCGCGATGTCCAGCATGCTCCAGGAAACGTGTGCGCAAACGCCGGCACGCTGCAAGCGCTCCGCCGTGACATCGGCCTCGCGGGCGCTGAGCCATTGCGCGAGCAGCGCATCGAGCGCGTCGCAGTGCTGCAGGCGAGCCGCCGCGGTGGCGAAGCGCGGGTCGCCCGACGCAGCCGGTTGATCCAGCTCGCGCATCAGCGCCTGCCACTCGGCATCGTTTCTCACGGCCAACGTCAGCCAGCGATCCGGCTGTCTCGTCGGGTACACACCGTACGGTGCCATGGACAGGTGTCGGTTTCCCGGCCGTATCGGCGTGACCCCAAGGCTCGCGAGAATGAGCGCATCACCGATCATGGCGCTGGCCACCTCGCGCGCCGCCAAGTCGACATGTTGCGCGAGCCCGGTGCGGCGGCGCTGATGCAGGGCAGCCATCGTGGCGACGGCTGCGTGTATGCCCGCGGAGTGGTCCATGACATGGCGCATTTCGACCGGGGGACCATCGGTGTATCCCGTCATCCAGCCGAGCCCGCCCCACGCGCCGAACAAGGGCGCATAGCCTGCAAAGTGCGAGTCCGGGCCGCTTTGGCCGGAGGAGGACAGCGATACCAAGATCACATCCGGTTTGACCGCCTTGAGGTCGTCGAAGCCGAGCCCCAGACGCTTCATCACGCCCGCTCGAAAACTCTCCGACGTTATGTCCGAGATCGACACCAGCCTCTTGGCCAGCGCGATCGCCTCGGGTTGCTTGAGGTTCAGTCGCACCGACAGCTTATTCACCGAGACTTGATCGAAGGTTGCCGCCGCCAGCCGTCCATAGACGGCGTGCGGCCTGCGAAAGGCGTCGAGCCGCGCCTTGCTCTCGATCTTGATGCATTCTGCGCCGAGCTGCGCCAAAAGCTGCGTGCAGAACGGCCCCGCCGCGTGAATCGTGAAATCGGCGAGGCGGACTCCGGCCAGAGGAGCCACGGATGCAGTCACGACGCCGGCTCGTGGTTCATCTCGCCAAGCGCCGGGACTCGCGCTGCGGCCGCAAGCGGACTGCATCGAAACTGAAACGGAGCCACCAGCGCCTCGGCCGTCACCGTCTCATCCAGCATCAACGGAGCGAACAAACCGCGCGCCCGCTCGTGCTCGCCTTCCAGCACTTCGGCCGGCGTGCGGTACTTCGCGGCCGGCACGCCGAGCTGCTGCGCCCAGCGCACGATGTCATCGACGTCGTGCGCTCTCATCCAGGCGCGGATGTGATGATTGATTTCATCGCCGCGACGGCTGCGCTCCAACGGATCCTGCAGCGCATCCTCCAGCGCCCACGCAGGACGGCCGAGCAGATCGACCAGTGCATGCCATTGCCGATCTTCGAGCGTGAGCAGCTCCACATAGCCGCCGCGTGCCTCGAACACCCCGCCATAACGGAAATGCCGGGTTCTGCGGTGCTCGAGCGAGCCGTCGCCGAAGCGCTGCAGCGCGAACGCACCGACGGCGAGGACCGCGTCTTGCACCGATACGTCGACGTATTGGCCGCCGGCTGCGGGCGCCGCCCACCAAGCGGATAGCGCGGCGAAGGCCGCCATGGATCCGCCCTGGTATTCGCTGAAGTGCCCGTAGATTTTCAGGGGCGGCCGATCGGGGAAGAGCTCGTGACAGAGACCGTTGGGCAGCAAAAAACCCTCGCCGCCCGCATGCAGCAGGTTCACTTCCTCGCCATCCCAGTCGGCCTTGGGACCACTCGCGCCGAACGGGCGTACGCTCACGTGCACCAGCGCCGGGAAACGCCTGGCGACGCTCTCGCGGTCCAGGGCGCGCGCTTCGCGCTCCTTCAGAGGAGTGTCGTCGATCAGGATGTCGGCATTCCCCAGCGCGCGCTCCAGCGCTCGCCGGCCGGCCGCGCCTGAAAGGTCACATACCAAGCTGCGCTTGCCGGCCGCCAGCGACGCAAACAGGGCGCTGCGGCCATCGAGGAGCGGGGGCGCCGCCCGCAGGGGAGAACCCGCCGGCGGCTCGAGCATCACGACCGTCGCCCCCATGGCGGCGAGGAGTCGTCCTGCGTACGCCGCCGCGACGGTACGCGAGTGCTCGATGACGCGGCAGCCCGCGAGCGGAAGCTCAGCGCGGCGCGACGATTCCTGTGTAGACATGCCCGATCTCTCCGAGATCGCGCTGCGCGGCTAGCGAGTTACGGGCAATTCGAGGTCCACGCCCGATCCGTCGATGAACGCGGGGAGCGTGACATCGCGCGACGGCAGCGCCACGGTCGCGAGTCCGGGGGTCGTCACTTCGCCGCGCTGGTTCTCGGCGGCGATCTCGATGTCGACCAGCGCCGTCTTGTCCTTGACGTACTTGCGTGTGACCTTGCCTTTGCAGAAGGTCGTGTCGCCGACGATATTGAAGCGCCGCATTTCGGTACGCACCCGCTTGAGGAACGCGGCATCACCCATCCAGTTGGTGATCAGCGAGCACATCCACGACGAACGCTGTGGGCCGTAATCGTAGGTGCCCGGAACACCGACTTCCTTGGCGACCGATTCGCGGTGATGTCCGATACCGGTGTACTCCACACCGCTGCCGGCCTCAGGGTTGCGGAAGAAATGACCCGGGTGTTTCACGGCGGCCTGCAGAATGACGCCGTGAGTATGTCCGCGGCCCGAGGCAACCAGAAACCCCATCGTGTCCATCAGAGAGAGGGGACCGCGCGCGATGGTCGGCAGCTCTTCCCCTTCTTTCACGTCCTCCCAGTAGCGAACCGCCGAGCCGCGGATGTTTTTCGGCTCGGCGAGCACGATCTCATCGATGCGGTCACGCTCCTCATTCGTGTATTCGTACTGCTCGATCTCTTTGTATTTGCCGGCGTCGCGCGCCGCTTTGCGCTCGTGCCGAGTGCATGTTCCGAGCGCGCGGGCAAGGAGCTCGCTGCGCTGGTTGTAATAGCAGGCCTCGACGTATTGCAGCACCAATCGCCCCGAGAACTTGCTTTGTTTCTCTTCGACGCCGACGACGCGCTCGATGGCGGTGATGCGATCGCCGGGGCGTGCGTTGCGGAACAGCTCCCAGTCATTACCGGCGTAAAAGCCATGCACGCCCGGAAGTCCCCAGCGGGTGCGCCCGAGCCAGCCGAAGGCCATGGGAAACATCGGGTGAGCGAGCATGCTGCCGTAGCGAGTCGCGGCCCCGTAGCCGACGTCCCGATACAACGGGTTGAGATCGCCGATGCCGTTGCACCAGTTGCGCAGCGTATCCGGCGTCGCGTCTTGCAGGTAAGGTCCCTCGGGACGCAGCTGCAGGCCAATCATCGCTTTCGCATCGGCAATGGATTGATCGGTGATGCGCCCCTCGGCAGGGGCGGAGCCGACTTCAGACGGAGGAGCAGAGGTGCTCAAGGTGAGATCTCCCGAGAAAATGAATGTGAGTGGATGAGGCGGACAGATTAACTGCGGCGCACCGCAGCCCACGCGAACGCGTCCGGTGTCGATTCCGCAACGGCGCCCGTTCGCAGCAGCGCTTCGTAGTCGGTCGGGTCGATGCCGGCTGATTTGAGCACGGCCGCCGTATGCTCACCGAGAGCCGGCGGCGGTCGTGGCGGGACGTCGTCGCCGCCGCTCGCATGCGTGCGCGGGAATTCCGGCACGGCGAACTCGAACCCGCGAAAACTCACGGGGCGTAGCTTTCCCGGCTGTCGTGCCTGGGGGGCGTCAAGCACGCGCTCGAGCGGCACGACTTCGGTGAAGCCGACTCCCGCGGCTCGCAGGCATGCGGCCGTTCCCTCGAACGATCGCGCCGCGACACCGGCCTTGACCAGTCCCTCGACTCGCTCCCGAGCTTTCTTGCGCTGGCGCAGTGTGGCGAGCGACTCGTCATTCGGAACTTCCATGGCTTCGCAGAACTTAAGCCAGTGCGAGTCGTTGAGCATGAGCAGGTAAATCCAGCGTTCGTCGGCGGTCTGGTAAGCACCGTAGCCCGGCATGCTGAACTCGCCGTGCGGCTCGCGTTCCGGTTTGCCCAGCAACTGCGTTTTCAACTGCACGCCGACAAGGTCTCGCGACGCCACGTGAAGCCCCGTCTCGTAGAGTCCGATCTCGACGGGCGCGGGCTCCTTGCCTTTCTCCAGTTGCAGCATCGCGGCGAGCATGCCGATCACGGCGTACGCACCCGCGAACTGATCGTGGTAAGAAGGCCCCAGGCGGCTGGGTCGCCCGTTGACGCGGTTGGCCTCCATGACCCCGGTAGAAGCCTCCGCCACCGGATTCGAGGCAAGCTCCTCTTGCAGCGGGCCCGCGCCGTAGCCTCGAATATGGCAGTAGATCAGCCGTCGATTGATCGCTTCGCAGTCCGCGCGCGTCAGCTTGAGTTTGCGCGCCGCCTTAGGTGAGAGGTTATGCACCAGCGCATCGGCCGTTTTCAGGAGGCTCCGGAACGCTGCTTGACCTTCGGGCTTCGACAGATCCATGCAGACGCTTTTCTTGCCATGACTGTAGGCAATGAACGTGCCGCTCGGACCGCCGCGTACCAGGCTTCGGGTGGGGTCGCCCGTCGGCGGTTCCACCTTGATGATCTCCGCACCCAGTTGCGAGAGGATGTGGGCCGCGAACGGCGCGGCGAGCATCGTGCCGAGCTCGATCACCCGACGGCCGGCGAGGGGGGCGCTATTCATGGTAGCCAGGACGTAAAATAATATACAATGCATTCTATATTATTAACGGGTAACAGTCGAGTGACCTATGGCCTATGAGGCTTGGATCGGCCGGGAGGAGGAGCGCAGCGAGCGAATTCTGGCCTCGGTCGCAGCCTCGATGGCCGCGACGCTCGATCTCGAGCGCGCGCCGCAAGCCGGTGAGCCGCTGCCCCGGGCTGGCAGTGGCTGTTCTTCAATCCGGCGCAGCGCCGCAGCGCGCTCGGTACCGACGGCCATCCGCGACTCGGCGGATTTCTACCGCCGATCGAATCGGTCCGACGCATGTGGGCCGGCAGTCGAGTGCGCTATCTGGCCGATCTACCGATCGAGGCGCAGGCGACCCGCCGCAGCCGCATCCTGAAGATCGAGAATAAAACCGGTAGACGCGGCTCACTGTGGTTCGTGACGGTGCAGCATGTCATCAGCTGCGACGGGACACCGCGCATCTCCGAGGAGCAGGATATCGTTTACCGCGAGATCACCCCACCCGCGGCAGAATCCGTACCCGCCGTGCAACGTTACGACGGCGTGCCGCAATGGAGCGTCGGCGTAGAGCCGGACACGACATTGCTGTTTCGCTATTCGGCGCTCACCTTCAACGGACACCGCATTCACTACGACCGAGCCTACGCGCGCGAGCAAGAAGGATATCCGGACTTGGTCGTGCATGGTCCACTCACCGCGACGCTCCTGCAGCAGCTCGCGCGGGATCATGGCGCAGGCCGCGCGCTGGCGCACTTCGATTTTCGCGGCGTGACACCGCTGTTCGTGGGACGCCCTTTTCTGCTCGAGGGGCGGGAAGCCGAAGACGGCGCGCTCGCGCTGTGGGCGCGGGGTCCCGAGGGAGAGCTCACGATGTCGGCCACGGCCTCGTTTCGGTGAGCGCCGCGATCAATCATTTTCGATAATTGCCGAGGAGTATTTTGCATGGCGCAGCATATGAGCGGACCGCCGAATCTCGCCGGACAGGTGGCTCTGATCACGGGGGGCTCGGGGGGCATGGGCCGCGCAATCGCCAAGGTGTTCAACGGGGCCGGCGCCCGGGTCGTGGCGACCGATCTGTCCAAACATGAGGATCTCGGAGCGGGCATCGAATACCGCCGCTACGATGTCACTTCGCGCGCGGAAACCGAACACGTGATCGACGCCGTGCTCGCCGACCACGGCAAGGTCGACATTCTGGTGCTCTGTGCGGGGATCATCGCGCGCACGCCGCTGGCGGCGAGCACGGATGAGGAGTGGAACTCGATGCTCTCGGTGAACGTGCTCGGTGTCGTCAACCCCACGCGCAAGTTGTTCCCGGTCATGTGTGAACGCGGCTTCGGCAAGATCCTGGCGGCGGGCTCGATCGCGGCCAAGAACGGCGGCGTGGCGTCGGGTCCCGCGTATGTCGCGTCCAAATCGGCGGTGCACGGCATGATGCGCTGGATCGCCAAGGCGGGCGCGCCGCACGGTGTCTATGCCAACACGTTGGCACCCGGGCCGGTGGAGACGGCGATGTGGGCGAGCGTCACGAGCAACCAGGCGCCGGCGGCGAACGCGACCGTTCCCCTGGGACGCTACGGCAGCGCCGAGGATATCGCGCAGGCCGCGCTGTTCCTGTGCTCCCCGGCCTCCAACTGGATTACCGGCACGTCGCTCGACATCAGCGGCGGCATGTGGATGGACTGAAGGGAGCGATACTATGTCGGACAAAAAAGTCCCCGTGATCGGCTTCGTAGGCTTGGGAGTCATGGGCGGCGCCATGTGCCGGAACGTGGCACTCAAGCACGGTGGTGAGGTCATCGCCTACGATCTGAGCGAACCCGCGTTCGCCGCGTTGGCGGGGACGAAGGCGCGTCGTGCGACGACACTGGCAGAGGTGGCGCACGAGGCCGAGATCGTATTTCTGTCTCTGCCCGGGAGTCTCCAGGTCGAACAAGTCTGTCTGGGGCCGCAGGGGCTCGGCGCTCAACATGCGACGCCGTCCGTCATCGTGGATCTGAGCACGACCAGCGTCGCGGTCGCGCGCACGATCGCCGAGCAGCTGTCGACGCGAGGGATTGCATTCGCCGATGCACCGGTGGCGCGGACTCGGGAGGCGGCACAGCGCGGCGAGCTCAGCATCATGGTCGGCGCAGACGAGCCTCTTTTTGCCCGCCTCGAGCCCTGGCTGCGCTACATGGGATCCGATGTCACCCGCTGCGGTGGTGTGGGGTGCGGACAAGTGGTGAAGCTGGTCAACAATGCGCTGGTGTTCGAAAACACGGTGGCGATTGCCGAAATGATGGTGCTGAGCGAGCGTGCGGGCGTGCCGTCCGCGGTGCTGCTCGATGCAGTCTCGAAGGGATCGGGCGACAGCTTCGCATTGCGCAACCACGCTCGCAAATCGATGCTGCCGCGGGAGTTTCCCGAGAAGTCCTTTCCACCCGAGTATGTGCTCAAAGATATCGGCTATATCCTCGAATTGGCGGACCAGGTGGGGGTTTCGGCGCACATCACCCGGCTTGTGCAGCGCTATTATGCGGCGGCTGCAAACAACGGCTGGTCCGGGCGCTACTATCCGGCAGTGATCGAGGTCGTCGACCGCGACATCGATCTGCCTGCGCAAGAATAGGAGGAGGACATGCTCAAGCTGCAAGGTCGTGTGATGACGACTGGACTGTCCTTTCCGGAAGGTCCGGTCGCGCTGCCCGACGGCAGCGTGCTGGTCGTGGAGATCGGAGCCGGGCGATTGACGCGCATCTTGCCGGGCGGTGAGCGGGGCGTCATCGCGCACGTCGGCGGGGGACCGAACGGCGCAGCGCTCGGCCCGGACGGACACTGCTACGTCTGCAACAACGGCGGCTTCAAGTGGCGCACGGATGCTGGGTTTACACGCCCGATTGGGGAGGCCGCTGATTACAACGGCGGCAGTATCCAGCGGGTGAATGTCGCCACCGGCGAGGTGCAGACGCTCTATACACACTGCGACGGCAATCCGTTGCACGGACCGAACGATATCGTTTTCGACGCGCGGGGAGGTTTCTGGTTCACGGACTTCGGCAAGAAACTCTCCGACCGGCTGATGCAGGGTGGGGTGTATTACGCTCGCACCGATGGCAGCTTCATCCGGCGCGCAGCCTTCCCGTTCTTGACGCCCAACGGCATCGGGCTCTCGCCTGACGGCAAAACACTCTATGTCGCCGAGACGGAAACGAGCCGCCTTTGGTCCTATCCCATCGCAGCGCCGGGGGAGCTGGCGCTGCAGCCATTCCCGTCGCCGAATGGCGGCAGGCTGGTGCACGGCCTGCCCGGATATCAACGATTCGACTCCTTGGCGGTGGAGGCGGGTGGAAACATCTGTGTCGCGACGCTGGTGCGAGGCGGTATCAGCGTGTTTTCACCCGCCGGAGATTTGCTCGAGTTTCATGAAGCGCCCGAAGGCTACTGCACCAACATTTGTTTCGGAGGTCCCGACATGCGCACGGCTTATATCACCTTGTCCGGCTATGGCCAGCTTTTCGAGGCACGTTGGCCGAGGCCGGGGCTCGATTTGGCCGCGTGGCGCGTATGAGCGGTGCGGTTCGCCCGCAAGCCTGCGTCGTCGACCGGCTGGTCGGGGCCGTCGACTCGGAAAACCCGTTCGACACGCCGTTCTCCGAGTTGCTGCCGACCCAGCTCGAGGCGATCAATGAGCGCTTCAAGGACCGCATTGGCCAGATCAAGCTGCTGCAGAACCGTGCCGAGACTGGGGGAATCTCCGAGATTCGCTGCATGGCCGATGTCGTGCCGCTGCTTTTCGCACACACGGCCTACAAGACTTACCCTGAAGGGTGGCTCGTCGAGCACAAGTGGGACCGCATGGGCCGCTGGCTCGACACTGTCTCGACCCACCGGGTCGAGCGAATGGACACGCAAGGAATCAATGGACTCGACGCCTGGCTGCAACGGCTCGAGAGCCAAGGCCACTATGTCTCCTGCTCCAGCGGCACGACCGGAAAGTGCGCGATGATGAATGCCACGATGGCGGACGGCGAGTTCGCCGGGCACAGTTTGTTGCGGGCCATCATCTGGGCGGGGCTCGCGCCGAATCACGATCGGCGCATGATCAGCCTCGGTCAGGTCGCTGCCACTCCGCGGAACCGCGCGAGCGGTAAACCGATGCGGGAGGCCTTCAACCGGCCGGACGTGGCGTCCTTCGCCCCCGACGTTCCGCCCATCACCATCGGCGGGATCACGGAGATGATCGTCTTGCGCAAGAAAATCGCCGATGGCACAGCCAAGCCGACCGAGATCGCCTATTTCGAAACGCAGGCGGCCCTGCGGGAGAAGGCTATCGCGTCGTCCATTGAACAGGCGGCCGACGCGCTGATCGCGAGCCGCCACATGCCCCTGCACATCATGGGGCTCTTCGGGCCTCTATATCAGGTCGCCGAGCGGGTGCGGGCCAAGGGCTACAGCGGCAAGGACTTTCACGCGAACAGCGCCTTCGTCAGCGGCGGGCTGAAGCGAGTGCAGGTGCCTTCCAGCTATCGAGAATTCATCTTCGAGACCCTCAATCTGTCCTGGGACCGCGTTTGCCTCACCTATGGTATGCAGGAGATCAACACCAATGCGCCGCGTTGCAAGGCCGGGCGTTATCACATGGCGCCTTGGGTCATGCTGCTCTTGCTGGATGAGTCGGGCGAGCACCTGATTGAGCCCGCCGCGAGCGGGGAGATCGAGGGACGTGCCGCCTTCTTCGATCTGTCGCTCGACGGTCGCTGGGGCGGCGTTATTTCCGGCGACAAGATCCGCGCCACGTGGGCGCCATGCGCCTGCGGCAACCGCAGCCCCTCGGTGGCCGACGAGATCCAGCGCTACGCCGATACGGCGAGCGGCGACAAGATTGCTTGTGCCGGCACTATCGAGGCCTATGTGCGAGGTGTGTCTTGAGTCTCGTTCAGGAAGCCGCCGCCGTATCCGCGCCTTTCTTCGTGCGCGGCAAGTTGATTGCCGCAACCGAGAAGCGCCACCGCTCGCGCGACCTCGGCGTCGACTTCGTCACGCCGAAGCTCGATCTCGACGCGCTGATCACACTACGGACCGAGCCGGGGCCGCTGTTCGACGTGAAGCTGAACGAGATCCTCGATTTCTTGGCCGCGACCGGCGAGCGTATGAGGCTCGACCGGGGCGGGTACCTGCGCGAGGCCGTCGACCGGATTGCGGCGACGAACGTTTTGCCGAGAGCGGTGATCGAGCACAACGTGCGGATGGCTGCCGATTATCTGAACAAGGCGAAGCTTCTGGAATACGCCGAGCAAAACCTCGGCGACGCCCGGGTGCTCGATGAGTGGCTGCCACGCGTCGACAGCACGGGCCGCCGCAGCTTCACCCGCGCTTTCCCGCCCCGCCTGATCCACGTTCTGCCGGGAAATTCGCCCCTCGTGTCGGCCCAGTCAATCGCCCTGGGTGCGATGGTCAAGGCGGTCAACTTGTTCAAGATGGGCTCGAGCGATCCCTTCATGGCGGTCGCCATTCTGCGCACCATGCTCGATGTCGATCCCGACCATCCGGTGCCGCGCTCCATGTCGGCGGTCTACTGGCGGGGCGGCGACGAGCAAGTGGAAAGGGCGATCTTCCAGCCGCAATACTTCGACAAGATCGTGGCATGGGGCGGCGGTGATGCGATCAGCAACGTCATCAAGTATCTGATGCCCGGACTGCAGCTGGTTTCATTCGATCCGAAGACCTCGATCTCCATGATCGGGATGGAAGCCTTCGACTCCGAGGAGACCCTGGAGGAGGTTGCCACGCGAGCCGCCAATGACGTGGGCCTGCTCAACCAGGAAGCTTGCGTCTGCAGCCGTGTGCTGTTCGTCGAAGGTGGCCGCCAACAGGTCGACCGCTTCTGCGAGCGTCTGCAGCGAAAACTGGTCGATCGCAATGCGCTTTCGGGCAAGGCGCCGCCGCTGCCGCGAGACCTCGCGGAGGAGGTCGATTCGATGCGGCTAATGGACGACGAGTTCGGGGTCTGGGGAGTCGCTGATGGCAGCGGGCTGGTGGTCCGCTCGGACGAGCCGGTGGATTTCCATCCCATCAACAAGACGGCCAACGTGGTTCCGGTGAAGTCACTCAAAGATGCGCTCAAGTACGTCAATGTCGCGACGCAAACGGTCGGTGTCTATCCGCCGGCGCGGCAGGTCGAACTGCGCGATGGCCTCGCCAGCGGGGGCGCTCAACGGATCGTCCGGCTGGGCGACGCCGGTGGGCAATCCATCGGCGCACCGCACGACGCCATGTACGTCATGCACCGGTTCGTCCACTGGATCGTGCATGAGGACGGCCTCGTTTGATGGCCGAGGCTCAGCGCGCCCGCTTCAGCAACCGATCGAGGCTCGCCCCGAAATCCCGGGTCTGCCAGTAGTTCAGCATCGCGGTCATGATGTGCAGCTGATTGCGGGCTGTCTCGTTCTTGCGGAAGACGGGATCGAGCGTCCCCGACGCCGTCGCAGCCTCGGGCAGGCGAGCGAGAATTCGCGACGGCGAGTGGATGAGGTAGGAAATACCCATCATCGCCACGTAGAGCTGCAAGTGCAGCTCCAGTTCAGCCACGTCAAGGCGCGGGCCGCCATGCTCGTGGAGCTCGGCGACGAACATCTCGAGCAGTTCATCGAGGTGTCGATCCCAAATCTCGAGGGGAGCTCCGCACAGGCATCCCCACAATGCGAATGCCACGTTCATCTGGTTGACGTGGCCCCAATCCATCAAGCCACACTCCAGGGCGCCCGAGGCGTCGCGCCGGAACCAGGCGTTATCGATATTGGCATTCCAGTGAATCAACGCGATGAAATCGGGATTGCTCTGCAGGAAGTGCTTGACGGTTTTTTCGTGCTCCAGGAAGCGGCCGGCCTCGCGATCCAGTTTCGCGATGAACGACGGAGTCGTGATGTTCGCGGGCAGGAGCTGCGGACATCGGGCGGCGAAATCGGCGTACCGTGAGACGAAGACGTGCAGGCGCGACTCATCGAAGGGGATGGGGTCGCGGGCGGCGGCGGCCACGGGATCGAAGGCAAATTGCGTGTCGATGTCGCGAGACAGGCGGCCGGATTTATGCGCGGCGGCAATTCGCGCGAGCGATCTCAAGATCACGCGGTAGTAGGCGAGCGGTTCGGTGAGCTCGTGATCGAGGCATTTCTGATGGTGCGGCTCGATTCCGCCGCTGCCGAAGCCGATTCGCTGCGAGATGATCAGTCCCGTGCGGGATTCGTGATGGTAATCCGCGAAATAAGCGATGGGAACGGTGATCGGAAAGCCCGGCAAGCGGGACAGTGCGGCGAAGCGGACCTCGGTTTCCATCTCGTGCTTGCCGCGGTCGTCGCGGGTCTTGTCGCTGAAGTCTCGCGAGAACTTCACGAAGAGATCGGTATGCAGGGTCGGGTCGGATGGCTCGAACTCGAGCGACAGGAATAGCTTCTGACCGGTGCTGCCGCCGGGGCATGTCTCGAAACGCGTGATCCGCGTAACGCGAATGCCCGCGGGAAGAGAGCCGAAGGCTTGGAAGGCCTCGGTCAGGAAAGCTTCGCCGCCGGCTCGCAGAGCCTCGCTGTGCGCCGGAATGAGAAGGCCGGTCGCGTCGCCGCGCACGAAATCCATCGGGGACCCGCGCCTAGGTCGGGGCGCCGGACACGAGGCGATCGCTCTCGATCCAAAGCCGCTCGGCGGCGGCGTCATCACGGCCGAAAGTGCTGACCGTTCCGGGCGCTCGCTGAAAGAAGTAGCCGCCGGTCGTGCCTCCAGGCTCGTCCGCCGTCGCCAGCCAGATCAGCGTGTCAGCTCCCTCTTTGGGCGAGATCACGCGGTCGGCATTCGCGGCGAAGTACTGCTGCATGGCGTCGTCGCCGTGGCTTGCGAACCGAGAGCCGACGATCCCCGGATGCACGGCGTGGGCGACTATTCCATGCGACGCCGCCCGTTTTGCCAGGACGCGCGTGAAGAGCACATTCGCGAGCTTCGCATTGCAGTAGGCTTGAATGGGGACGAACTGATTCAGCATCTGCAAGTCGCTCCAATCGAGACCGGAACTATACTCGTGCGCGCTCGAGGCCGTGTTGATGATACGCACCGCGCCCCGTGGCTGCTCGGCCGCCGTCGCGCGCAGCAACGGCATGAGACGGCTCGTAAGCAGAAAGGGGCCGAGATGATTGCCGGCGAAGGTCGCTTCGTTGCCTTCGGCTGTTACGACGCGCGCCCGGCAGGTTCCGCCTGCGTTGTTCAGCAGCACGTCGATCCGATCCGTTCGGGCCGCGATGTCCTTCGCGAGCCGCGCCGTATCGGCCATCAGCGATAAATCGGCGCGCAGCATGTCCACCTCGCCGCCTTTGGCGGCGCCCTGGATTTCGGCGAGCGCAGCCGCGCTGCGTTCCGGATCACGCCCCACGCCGATAACGCGCCATCCCGCTGCCGCGAGCGCCTTCGCCGTTTCGAGCCCGATGCCCGAGCTCGCTCCCGTCACCACTGCGATACGCGCATCTAACATGAGACGGCCTGAACTGCGGAGAGCCCGGCGGTTGGCAGCTCATCGATGACCCAGCGCACCATGCGACGCATGGGCTCAATCCCATCGTGCGGCATTCCCGGCAGCTCCGCGCCCTCGTGTTGCCTCGAGGTGTGGGCGCGCAACGGCAAGATCCGCTGCACCCCGGCGAGCGAGAGCGTGTCGCGCATTCTCTCGCGTAGCGATTCGGGATAGATCCCGACGGTTTGTGTCGAGTCATCGCACCAGCGCGCGACCTTGGAAATGTCCGGCATCGGCACCAAGTTGACGATGCGATTGCCGAGCCTGTCATGAAAGTCGACTCGATCCGAGACGCGCGACACGATGACCCCTCCATTCACGCTGTCACCGATCACCCAATAGAGCTCTTCCTCGAGCGCGAGGGCACGCAGCTCCGACTCGAGCTCGCGATCGGGTCGTAGCGCAGGCGTAGAGATCACGGGCGGTAGTCTCTGGAACGAGGCATGGATGGCCTTTCCCAGGGAGATGATCCGCTCGAGCGACGCCTCGTCGGTTTCGCTCTCGACGTATACGACGCGAGTGTTGACGCAAGCCGTCTGGTTGAGCTTCCCGGCGGCAACAGCGATACCATCGGCCGCTTCTTGCAGCGCTTGCTCGCTCTGCAGCGCCTCATTGCCGATCATCGATATGGATAACTTGGGATTGAGCGCTATCAGATCCAGGCCCGGTACGAGATATTTTTGTATGTGCTTCATCGAGGCCATTCCGCCCCACGCCGTGATCTTGTCGATCCTCGATGTCCGGCAGATCTGCGACTCGACCGCCTCATCTCCTCCTTTCCAGTAGGCGACCGCGAGGTGCTTCGTCACCGGGTGGTGTGCATCGATCTCGATCATGGTGCGCGCAATGGCGCTCGCCGTGAGTGGATCGTTCGAAGGCAGCTTGATCAAGCAGTCGGACTTGGTGAGCGCCGAGCGAATGATGGTGATGGCGCCTACCACGGGCACGTTGCCCGCCGTGATGTGCAAGGAGCGTGTTCCTATGGCTCGAATCCTGAACCGACTGCGACTGCCCTGCGGCACCCAGCGGTCCAGGTAGTCGATGCCTATGGTCTTCTCGACGAGCTCTGTCAGGTAAGCCCGGTCGAACATGCCCGGAAGTTGGGCATACACGCCGCGCAGCACGGGCTCGGTCAGCCCGCCCGCCTCCAGGGATAGGCTGAACGCTTCCTGCATGTGGGGGTTATGCTCGAGGGTGAGCCGCGGACCGAGCGTAGCGAGGAAGTCGATGACCTCGCTCGTCGGCAGATCGTGGAGATCGCGAAGGCGGGTCCGGTCGGTAAGCACGAGATCCTGGACATGATCGCGCGGATTGGGGGCGCGGAAGATCGCGCCGGCACGGCCCGAGAACTCGATCGCATCCGGTCCCGGCGAAATAATCCGACCGCGCGAAATGATGGGGATTTCATAGATTTTGGACATGGCTACACCTGCGCGACGTAATCCATGAACTCGTTGTACGCCTGCGCAGAGCCGGCACAGGTGATCTTGTCATCTCCTCCGTCCATCTCCGCAAAGCGTGTGATTGTTTTCTCGATCCGCGGTCCTTTCCAACCGCACCTGCAATCCTCCTCCCAGTGCATGGTCACCTGATCCCCGGAGATGAATCCACCCCAGTAGGTCTCCGCCAACAAGTCGAACAGGGCGAGTCGACCGGTCCGTACGCCTTCACGCGGCAACTCCCGCGCGTCTTTGTCGATGAGAATCGGGATGGTGTGAGGCATGAAGTGGTAGAAATTCTGCGAGCAAAGCGGCGCAAATCCCATGCACTCTGACATGCCATACACGCTGAAGATCCTGTCGATGCCGAAGAACCTCTTAATGAGGCTCTCCCAGTCGGCCGGCGCGTCCTTGAACCCCTTCATGCCGCCGCCGGACATGATGAAGGAGCCGGGCCCGAAATCGCATTTCGCGCCTTTGGCAACGCCGGATTGCGCAACCCGGACGAGATCCGCATAGGAGCCGCCGATTTTCACACGCTTGCCGCGGAATTCGGTGATCAACTTGTTGAACCACGCCTCCATGTCCTGTTCGCGCCGCCGTCCCTGCGCGATCATTTCTTCGCGGGCCTGAAGCAACGCGGGATCCAGGCCGATCTGATTCAGCTCGCCACGATCTTCGGCTGACTGCATGCGGCCGGCGAGCGACATGAGATCCGATGAGACGCTGGTCTGATAGAGCGTATGGTAGTTTTCCGGGCCGCCCGCTCCTGGGATGTTGAACAAGCTCAACATCATGAGCATCATGTGGTGGCCCCCGCGGTAACCAGGAAAGAACGTGGGCACAAAATCGTGCTTCGAGTCGACGCCGCTGGTGGCACGAGTCGCCTCGGTGTACGCGACATCCCAAGCCGGCCATTCGGTGCGCGAGCGCGGGATGAAGCTCAGCTTTCCAGTCGTGCCGGTCGAGTGGCCGATCATCATTCCGGCCTCATCGAGCCGCGTCAGCCAGTCATCGACAGTCTTGAGTTCGCTGAGATCGAGATTCGAGAGATCGTGCGTCGTCAGGCGGTTGAGCCACGCGGTGAGCCTTGAGAAGTCGCGCGTCTCGATGAGGCTCAAGGGATAACTCTTGTAGACGCGGTGATCGAAGAAAATCGGCAGCGCGTCGCCGAAAGACTCGATTTGTATGGTTCCCTGACGATCGACAAGCCGGTGCAACGCGGCCACGCCGTCTTTCAGCGAATCGAGGCGGCCTCGCAAGGCCTCGAGCTGAACGGGCTCATAATCTCTGCGGGACAGGCCAAGCAAGTATTCGTGGCGCAACAACGGCCAATCACCGGGCCTTTCCGGTGAAAGTGCGCCGGGCTTTGTGTCGGGAGCAGCGTCCCTTTCAGCGACTGACATGGTTCACTCTCCTCACTTCGCAAAACTCACGACCTTCACGAGGTCACCGCTTCGGTGCCGGCGATGGTCGTGCGATGCATGATGCGTCCGGAATCGCGAGAGTAAGGCACAACGCGATGCAGGGTGCCGCAGTTGTCCCATACGACGAGGTCCCCTTCCTGCCACTCGTGGCTGTATTGAAAATCGGGCTGCGCGGTCCACTCGAGCAGCCTGGCGAGGAGGGCGCGACCGTCCGGCAGGGGCAGCTCGACGATGCGCTCTGCCGTGTTGCCGACGATGAGGGACTTTCGCCCCGTGCGGCGCGTCCAGACCAGAGGGTGCTGCTTCACCGGGGAACGACCCCACCGCGCCAATTCTTCGGCCGTGGGAGCATCGACGACCGATCGCATGCTCGACAGCAGGCTGTGCACGGCTTTCAGATCCGCGAGCTCGTCCTTCTCTGCCTGCGAAAGGCTTTCATAGCCCGCGTAAGTGCTTGCGAACTGTGTCTGACCACCCTTCTGCGAGGGTCGCCGGCAGCTCAGCATCGTGGCCTTGGGCGGCGGTATATCCGAGTTCAAGCCGTCCATGTGCCAAAAAAACGTACCTTGCACGTATTCGGGCTGGGGATTCACTTTCGGATCGAGCGTGATCTTGTAGACATCCGGTGCGGCCTCGTTGCCCCCGGGAACACTGCGTGTGAAGTTAACGCGCGTTCCCAGGCGATCGGTGAAGGCAAGTTGCTCCGCGTCGCTCAGTCCTATCCGCGGGAAGACGAGCACGCCGCGGGCCTCGAGCAGCTCGAGACAACGCTGCACGACGTCCTCGTCCAGCAGCGACGCGCGGTCGACTCGAACAATGGAACCGATGCGAGGTTTGATATCCGTGACTTCGATCTTCATTAAAGCTTCCTCCAAGCGGCGTCTCGATCAGGTTGGACGCAGACCACGCACGAACAGATCCACGGCACTACGCACGCGACGCTGCTTTCCTGCGAAGTCCCGGACGATGCCAAACGAAGCGAGGCGTGCCGGCGCCCCGGAGACCATAGCGAGGAAATGCTCGGCGAGAATTGCCGGATCCTCGGCGACGATCGTGCCCTTGGCCGCGTGCCGCTCGAGGAGGTCGATTACCAGTTGATAGCGTGCCGAAAAACCTACCTGGTGGGTGCGGCGCGCAATCTCCGGAAAACGCAACGCGTGAGTCGCCGCGACGCGCGCAAGCTGGATCATGGCCGGATCCAACGCGCGCTTGAGGGCCGCTTCTGCGATTGCCTGCAAGGCTCCGCGCAGATCGTCGAGGTCCGGGGGAGGCGGCTCGGCCTGCGGCCAATCGTCGCGCAGCAGTGCCCACCACAGAACGGAACTGAAGAGCTCCTCTTTGCTGCGGTAACGTGAATAGAGAGTCACCTTGGTGGTGCCTGCCGCACGCGCGATGGCATCCATCGACGTTCCGTCGTAGCCATATTCGAGGAACAGCCGCAGGGAGCACTCACGCACGTCCTGATCCAGCTCCGCTGCCTGCGCCGGGGTGGGTCGACCGGCCTGGCGCGGTTCTCTGATGCGCCGCGATGGCGCGAGCTGGGAGCGATTCATTGGCGGCGAGCGCGTGTCCAGGATTCTCGAGGGAACCAGTCTGCCTTAACTATACCTGGCAGTATAGTTGACCTGAATTCCAAATCCTAGGGTTGGCGTCCGCGCCGCCGGGGGTGGTGAACTACGCGATGCGGCCTGCACGGGGTGCAGGCCGCACACCGCCTGACCGCAAGCTATGCGACGGCTTCGCCTGCAGTTTTGCGACGTCCTCGAAGGACGGCGAATGCGCCCAATAGCATGGCGAGCGCGGTGCTGGCCGAGGCCGTATCGATCTCCGGCACCCCATGCGGTGGCGTGTAGTTGGCCGGCGGTGGCGGGCCCGCCGCGCTACTCACGATGGACCCTGCCCAGTCCAGGTTGAAGCTATTGAAGTCTTTGGAGGCGCCTGCTGCGAACCCGACGGCAGTCCCTGTTGATCCGGTGATGTCCAGATACAGAGGTGCTCCGGTTGAGTATCCCGTCGGCCCGACCGTAACGCTGCGCAGCGCCAGATCAATCTGCGCCGTATCCGTGCCGGGTGCTGCAAATATCGTGAAGCCGCTGATGGTTGCGACCACCGGCTCCCTGCCGCCGGAGACGTCGATCATGCCCCCGCCGGTCGGCGCGTTGTAGGTTTCAGAGTACAGCCCACTCATACCGGCGACGGCCGTGGCCGGCCCCACCTGGGTTCCAGGAGACATGGCGATCGAGAACCCGTAAGTTCCCGAGATCCCGGGAATGGCGGACGACACCGCGACGCACGCCGTACAGGCTCCCGCAGTCACCGAATACCCACCACTGTTTGTAAAGTCGATGGTTTGGGTCGACGTTCCGGTGGAGTCGACTCCAATGAGAGTGGTCGGTTGGGCGCGTACAGCGCCCGACATTCCGAGAGCGAGCCATATTCCGGCCGACAGGCAGCTCGCGCCACGTACGATTCGAATCGAGAACAGAGGGTTGCGTTTCATTGGGCCCCTTCTTCCTTAGTTGTGTGGAGAAAACAGAGTCCTTCATTCAGTAAAGCGAATTCCCGCCCTGAATGAGCTCAATTTTCTCGTTGCGGCTGGCGCAGCCAGCCGGAGGAGCGGCCTAGGCTCCCTCGGCGCGCGCGCCCATATGACATATTCAGCCTCTTGGTTTCTTAAAGCGAAAAGCGGCGGCGATTCGGCTCACCGCGCGGCGCCAGCACTGAGATTTTTCTCGACTTGGACCCGGACGCCCATCAAGATGGCTGCAAGTGAAGGGATTCAGATGCGTGACGCAGTCACCGATGAACTCATCGAGCAGTGGCGCGGCGGCGATGCCGATGCGCTGCAGCAATTACTTCCACTTCTTTACGACGAACTGCATCGCGTCGCGCGCCATCAATTGCGCGGCGAGCGGTCCGATCACACCTTCCAGCCGACGTCCCTTTTGCATGAGGCCTATCTGCGCCTTGCCGGGATGCAGCCGTCGGAGATCCAGGATCGAAGTCATTTCATCGCGCTAGCCTCGCGTCTCATGCGTCAACTGCTGGTCGATCACGCTCGCGCCCGTTTGGCTGTTAAGCGCCAGGGCGGCGTCCGTATCCCGCTGAGCGATGCTCTTGAATTGCCGGCCGAGCCGGAGGTGGACTTGCTCGGCGTGGACGAGGCACTGACTCGTCTCGCGCAATTGGACGAACAACAGGCTCGTGTGGTGGAGCTGCGATTCTTCGGCGGCCTCTCCATTCCAGAAACTTGCAGCGCGCTCAATATTTCGGCATCCACGGTGAAGCGCGATTGGGCCACCGCCCGCGCATGGTTGCGACGCGAATTAAATCGTGCCGAGGAATCGTGAGTCCGGCCCGCTGGCAGCAGATCAAGGCAGCTTTATACGGCGCGCTCGAGCTGAATCCGCAGCTTCGCTCGCCTTATATCGATCGCATCAGTGCCAATGACCGCGATATGCGGCGGGAGCTCGAGTCGTTACTCGTCGCGTACGACGGATCATCCGCGACGTTTCTGGAGAATCCGGCCCCGGCCATAGAATCGCTTCAAGCCCTCACCGCGGGTGCCTGGAAAGGCCGACGCGTCGGCGCGTATGAGCTGATCGAACAAATCGGATCGGGGGGCATGGGGGAGGTCTATCGCGCCGTACGAGCCGATGATGAGTATCAAAAGCAAGTTGCCATCAAGCTCGTCCGCGTCGGCCAGGATTCGACAGCCGTCGTACAGCGTTTCAGGGTGGAGCGTCAGATTTTAGCCGCGCTCGATCATCCCCATATCGCCCGGTTGCTCGACGGCGGCACAACCGGCGAGGGTGTGCCTTATTTCGTCATGGAGCTGATCGATGGCGAGCCCATCGATCGGTATTGCGAGTCTCACCGGCTGGACGTCGCTGCGCGCCTGCGTCTGTTTCTACAGGTATGCGACGCCGTGCAATATGCGCACCAGCGCTTGACGGTGCACCGGGATCTGAAGCCGACCAACATCCTGGTGAGTACGGAGGGATCGCCCAAGCTCCTCGATTTCGGGATTGCGAAAATCCTCGCCGCTCGGCCGCATGCGCGGGCGGACGCGGAATCGAAAGCCGTGTTCAGGATGATGACGCCGCGGTATGCGAGTCCGGAGCAAAGGGGAGGGGAACTGATTACGACTGCCAGCGATGTGTACTCGCTCGGAATCGTGCTGTACGAGCTGTTGATAGGCGGAAAACCGGCCGAGGTTCCCTTGAAGGCGCCGACGAGCGGATCGAGAGCGACGTTACCGCGCTTTACCAAGCCGAGCGCTGCAGTCCGGCGAGCCCGGGCGGAGTCACGCTCGCCATCGGCCCCGGCCAAGCTCGAAAAACAACTTCGCGGCGACCTCGACTGCATCGTGCTCAAGGCCATAGACCACGAGGCCGCGCGCCGCTATGACTCCGTGGAGCAGTTCGCCGAGGACATAAGGCGGCATCTGCGGCATCTGCCGGTCGTCGCCCGGCCGGCGACGATTGCCTACCGGGCGGGATCCTTCGTGCGGCGTCACGCGGTGGGCGTCGGTGCAGCGGCATTGATCGCACTGGCAATGCTTGTCGCCGTGCTGACCACGCAGCGCGAGGCTCATATCGCTGAACAAGCGCTCGCGCGTGCGCGCGCAGAATCACGCACTTCCGATCAGGTCATGGGCTACCTGCTCGCGTTGTTCGACGGCGCGAGTCCCGATAAGACAGGCGGCAAGCCAATCGATCCTCGAGCTCTCGTCGATCAAGGGCAGAGCCAAATCGATGGGCACCTTTCAGACCAACCGCTGCTGCGCGCGCGCATGCTTGCCGCGCTCGGAACGCTTTATTGCAAGCTCGGGCAGGCAGAGCCGTGCCGTCGCGATCTCGAGCAGGCGCTGTCGCTGCAAAGCGCCGATCCGGCCGCCGATCCCGTGATCGCCGCGCAGTTCGATCGGCAACTCGCCGCCTCTTACAATAGCGCGGGCCGCGCCGATGAGGCGATCGCTCTCCTGGGACGGGCGCTCGGAGTGTTCGAGGCCGAGCAACCGCAGAACGCTTCGGCGATGGCAGCCACCCTGCTCGAGTTGGGACGCGCCTACCGAGCGAAGGCCCAGCCCTTGAACTCGATTGTCGCGCTCGAGCGCGCCCGCTCCTTGTTGCGCGACGCTCACGGGGCCGACTCCCTCGATTCGGCAGAGACGCTCGGCGCTCTCGCGATCGCGTATGCAGAATCCGGCCGAACGAACGATGCGCTGTCTCTGGCTTCGGCTCGCGTGGCGCTCGCGAAGAGCAAGGTCGGCGAGAGTGATGTGCGCTATTTCGATGCGCTCAACGATTACGCCGAGGTCGCGCTGGATGCCGGCCGAACCGATGAGGCAGAACAGGACTGGCGGCAAGTGGTCGACGGCTATGTGCGCGTTTACGGACGAACGAGCGAGATTTCGATCGACACCGAGCTGAGTCTGGCCGATGCATTCTTCAGAAGCGACAAGTTACGCGAATCGATCGACTGGTTCCGGCGCGCCGTCGAGGACTACCGCGCTGCTGGAACGTTGGATCGCTCGGAGTACATGGGCGCTCTCGGCGGACTTTCTCAGGTGCTTTGGCAATATGGCGACTATCGCGGCGCCGAGGCGGCGGCGCATGAGTCCTATTTGATTTCGCAACGTATGGGGGGGCCGACACCTATCGAAGCGACCGCGGCGGCCTTCAAGTGGGCGCATGTCTCGGCGTTCGTCGGCGCAACGCGCCGTGCCATGGATCTTCTGGCGCGTGATGTGCCGGGGGATCCCAATGTGATCGGCGTGCAGCGCTGGCAAGGACGCAGGCTCCTGTGGCTAGGCGATTCCTATCGCGAGGCCGGCGCCTACGAGCAGGCTCATGACAGCTATGATCAGGCCATCGCCCTGTTTCGGTCGCTTCAGCAGCCGCAGAGCGTTGCCCTAACAATGGCCTACGAGGGCAAAGCCTTGTTGCTCGGACAACAAGGCAGTTTCGTCGAGGCGATACCACTGTGGCGGCTCGCGATTTCCGGGTATGAAGCCAATCATTACCAATCCGACGGTCCCGCAATTGCTTCCGCGAAAGTTCAGCTTGCCGCCGCTCTCGCGGCCTCGGGACACCCTGGCGAAGCTCGCTCGCTGCTGGCTGCGGTCGACAAAATCGTGGAGCGCGAGCTGGCACCGGAGCATCCGGCTCGGTTGACAGCCGCTCGTCTGCGGCGTGAGCTCAGGTAAGATCTTTCGGTCCGGGCGTGCCCATGTACTTGGCGAGATTGCGATGCAGGCTCGTGACCGCGCCTTCGGACTTCGGGTTCGGCAAGGGCCCGCGGAAACCGCCGTTCTTCATGCCCTGCTGCACGGCCGCCATATTGGCAAAGTCTTGCACCAGCACGCTGCCCCAGGTGGGATGGTCCACGGGCAGATACTCCCATTCCGCTGACGGCTCCTTGCCACGAGGATAAAGCTCGTACACTGCGGCCTCGAAGATGCACTTGTCGGGGTTGTAGCCGAAGGGCCGGGCGCTGTAGCAGAGCATGTTGTTGACGGCGTGTCCGATCTGGAAATTCGGGAAAATCTGCCACGCGGTACCGCTTTTCCCCACCTGCTCGGGGGCGACGGTGGGCCATACCACGCCGCGTGCTGCGTCGTCGCGGCGCGCGGAGTCGAGCCAGTGCTTCAGCACTTTGTCCGCCGGCGTTCCCTCCGGCAACTCGTCGACCAATCGAACCGCCGCGTCCACCAAGGTTTTGGTGGTGTTCGTGTTGACCTGCTCCCAGGTGTAGACCTGCATCTCGGCCGTCGATTTGCGGGGGTCGGGGCCGTCGCCCAGACGCAGCTTGGCCTTGTTCTCATCCAGTCCCTTGGGGGCGTCATAGCCGATATGGCTATGCTTACCCTGCGGTCTCCCCCACCCCACGAATTTGCCGAACCGCATGAATTCCGGGTGCGTCCCCGGTACGTGGTAGGTCTCGTCGAACGCCTCCATGGCAACTTTCCAGTTGCAGTCGAACACGATCCAGCGGCGCCATCGGCAGCGCATGTTCTGCAGCTCGAAGGGCTCGAGGAGCAAGGCGGCAGGCTCGAGATAATCTCGCAAGGGCTCGCTCTTCGGGTCGAGATTGATCCAGATCCACCCGCCCCACGTGTCGACCTTGACGCCTCCGAGTCGCGTGCGTTGATCGGTGAGCGCGCCCTGCCAGTTCTCCTTGTCCATGATGTAAGTGCACTGACCTTCGAGGTTGTACGACCAGGCATGGAAGCCGCAAACGAACTTCAACTGCTTGCCGTGCGCGTGGTGGGCACCCGGAGGTGTATCGATCAGGCGGCGCCCGCGATGGGAGCAGACGTTGTAAAACGCCTTGATGGTGTCGGGCGCCGAACGCACGATCAAAATCGAGTCATCGAGAATTTGGTAGGTGATGTAATTGCCCACCTCGGGGATCTCTTCCACACGCCCAACCTGCAGCCAGACCTTGCGCCACAGCTTGTCGCGCTCGGCGCGCGCGTACTCCTCAGAGATGTACGGCTCGACGCTGTGGGTTTGCACCGGCGGCAAGTCCTCGGTCACCTCGGACAGCGGTTGCTTTTCCAGCTCGACGGTCTTGTTCATGAGATATCTCCGACAGGCTCAGCGCTTGATCGCGGCGCGAAATGACTCGTCCTTGAGAAACAAGGACGTGTTGTCCGCGCCGAGATGTGTCCACTTGAGGTTGAGGCCGCCGTCCACGAGAACGGTTTGGCCGGTGATGTAGGACGAGAGGTCCGAAATGAAAAAGAGAATCGCGCCCGCTTGCTCGTTGGCGTGCGCGCGCCGTCCCATGGCAATGGCGTTGCGGTCGCGCTCGGGATCCTCGTCGATATACGCGCCCGATCCGGGGGTGACCGTGGTGCCCGGGGCTATGGCATTGACGCGAATGTTGTCGAGTGCGAGCTCGACCGCCATGGTGCGAGTCGCGGCGACTATTGCGGCTTTCGCAGTGCCGTAGGCCACATGGAAAGGCGCCGAGTTCATGCCGCTGATCGAGGAGACGGATACGATCGAGCCGGGGAGGCGCTTGTCCCTCAATTCCGCGGCGACGGCCTGAGTCATGAAGAACATCGTCTCGAGGTTCTGATTGAATAGCGCCCGCCAGTCGGCGCGGGTCACGCGGGTGCCGCGCATCCAGGTGGTTCCCGCCGCGCCGCCCGCAACATTGACGAGGCCGTACAGCGTGCCCTTTGCATGCCGCGCCGCCTCCATGGTGGCCGCCACGCCCTCGTCGGTCGAAACGTCTGCGACCACCGGCACGATCGACAAGCCTTGCTCGAGCAGCGGGGCGAGGTTCTTGTCGATCTTCTCTCGGGAGCGGCTCACGGCGACCACGGTCGCTCCCGCGTCGGCCAGCATGCGCGCGGCGTGCGTTCCGATGCCGCCGCCCGCGGCACCGGACACGACGACGATCCGCCCGTCGAGATTCATGAGTCGTTTTTCCATTGCAGCCTCAGTCTTGAACACACGGTAGATATATCAAGCCGCGGAACCCACCCTTAACCTTTATATGATAGGGGCGGACGGGAAGTAAAGGGTCAGTACACAACAGTGTAGTTCAATTGCAACGCGGTGCGAGCAAGCCCTGTCATCGGCTACCATTTGGCATAACCACGGCCTTGGAGAGAGACATGAGCAATAGCAGCTACACCGAGCTCGCGGCGGCGCGACGGGACTGGAAGGGCGAGCACCTCAGTGAGTATTTGCGTTCGGGCGGCGCCGCGGGGCACATCATGGACGTCACCGATATCGGCGGACACAAGTTCACGACCATGCTGCTGCTGAAGTATGTCGGTCGCAAGAGCGGCAAGACGATGATCACGCCGCTCATCTACGGCGACCTCGGCGGCGAAGTGGTGATCGTCGCGTCCAAGGGCGGCGCGGACCATCATCCCGCGTGGTACCTCAACGTGAAGGACAGCAAGGACGTGTCCTTCCAGATCGCCACGCAGGCCTACCGTGCGACGTGGCGCGAGCCCCGGGGCGCCGAACGCACCCGCGTGTGGGACTTCATGGTCAGCGTGTTCCCGCCGTACAAGGCGTATCAGGCCTCGACCCAGCGCGAGATTCCATTGGTGATGATGTCCGTGGTCGAGCCCACGGACCGCTTCAAGGAGTAGGGGCGGAGCGGCGGATCGCCAGGACGCTGCCTTCCGCGTCTCCCGACACGTAGAGCGTCCCGTCCGGACCCACCGCAAGGCCGGCAAATGGCCCCATCGGACCCGACATGGTCCCGACCGGACCCAGCACCTTGGGAATGACCCCCGGCGGGGCGCCGACGGGTAGATCGGAGGCGATGGTACGGCGCGACCGACCGGCCAGATCGCATTCGATGAGTTGCTTGGTGCCGGCATCGATGACGTAGAGCGATTCGCCGCGCATCGCGATGCCTTGCGGCTTCGAAAGTCCGTCGACAACCGTGGCGGTTTTACCCGCAGATATCTTTACTACGCGGCCGCCGGCCGCCTCGGAAACGAAGCAAGCGTCATCTGTCCCCACCGCGACACCGCAAGGCTGCTTGAGACCGGTGGCGAGCACTTGCACGTTGCCGGATTGAACCGAATGCACGCGGCCTGCGCCCTGCTCGGCGAAGATCACGGCTCCTCGCGGCGCCATGGCGACACCGTACAGCTGATCGAATCCCTGGGCGATCACTTCTTTTCTCTGCGGCTCGGGCCAGAAGCGCGCGACCTCGCCGTTTGCGGTGGTGACGATAAATTCGCCCGGGCCCGCCGCGGCCGCGCCGCGGGAATATCCGGGATAACCGGCGTCGAACAGAAAACCCACACGCTGACGCGCATGTCCCGGCCGCAGGAGGTAGCTAAACGGACCGTCGGCGACGAACAGAACGCCTTCCGCTCCTACCGCGAGACCGAGCGGGAAATTGAATCCTGCGGTTATGAGTTCTTTGGTTTTGCCGCCGTCGAGAATCTCGGTGATGCTGCCGTTGATATTCGAAACGAACAGCCGGTTGCCGACGAAGGTGCTGTTGTCCAGACCCGGGCTGAGATTGGCGAGCACCGTGCGATCGCCGGTGCGCGGATCGATGCGCAGCACCTGGCCGCTCATCACCTGGGTCGAGATGATGAATCCTTGCCGATCGAATTTGACGGAATCGGGCACGCCCAGATCGCCGGCCACTTTTTCGGGGGCGCCGCCCTCGAGACTCACGCGCCAGATTTCGTTGGTGCCCATCACCGGCGTGTAGAGCTTGCCGTCCGGCCCGACCGAGAAGGCGTTGGGCATGGGCACATTATCCAGAATCATGCGCGGCGCGCCGCCATTGCGATCGAGCTCCATGATGCGGCCGCCGACCCGGCATTCGCCGACGATCAGCCTGCCCTCGTGAAACGTGATGGGATTGGCCACCGGCATGTCGCCCTGGAGCACGCGCGTCATGCCGTTCGGGGCTCGGACGCTGACGCGGCCCTCCGTGATCTCGGTCGCATAGAGATTACCTTCAGAGTCAAACGCGAGATCGTCGGGGCCCACGATGTCGCCGCCCATCGGGCTGATCGCCTCGATCGCGCCGGTCTCGACATCGATGGCGCTGATCTGGCTGCCGCTGACCTGGGCCACATAGATACGGCCATCAGGACCTGTTCGGATGCCATTCGCCCCGTACAGTCGGCTGGGCTCGGTGATGCGTTCCTGGCTCCAGCCGTCGGCGAGGCCGGTCGGTCTCGCGGCTGTGTAGCGTCCACTGGGCTGCGGCATCGTGATGGTCTCCTTGGGGAAAGATCAGCATAGCGTCGCGCTGTCCGAGGAGCAAACCATACGGCACGCCGAGCTCGCGGTGCACCCGAGCTTACAAGTGCGAGCTAGCATAGAATTTGCGGGATGAACGATACGGATCACCCGCTCCGAAGCCTGCCGCAGGTGCAGCGACTCCTCGAGAGGCCGGCCGTGACCTTGCTATGCTCGGAGTTTGGGCGAGCAGCCGTGACCCAGGCACTCCGCGATGCGCTGCAAGAGGTGCGCGAGCAAATCGCCGCAGGTTTGCTCGCCGGCGCGCCCGATGCCGAGGCGCTCATCGCCCGCTGCGTGCCGCGCCTCACTGCGCGCCGCCGGCGCGGCCTGCGCCGAACGATCAACGCAACCGGAATCGTTTTGCACACCAACTTGGGTCGCGCCCCGCTCGCGGCCGAAGCGATTGCGGCGGTCACCGAGGTGGCGGCGGGTTACTGCAATCTGGAAATTGATCTCGCCACCGGCCGACGCGGATCACGAACGCAGGCGATCGAGACGCTGCTCTGCGAGCTGACCGGCGCCGAAGCGGCCCTTGCCGTCAACAATGGCGCCGCCGCGATCTTGCTGGCGCTGAGCGCGCTCAGTAACGGCGGCGAGGTGATCATCTCCAGAGGCGAGCTGGTGGAGATCGGCGGCGGTTTCCGAGTCCCGGACGTGATCCGGCAGGGCGGCGCGCGCCTGGTCGAGGTCGGTGCCACCAACAAGACACGGCTCGAGGACTATCGCGCAGCCATCGGCCCGGACACGCGGGTGCTGCTCAAGGTGCATCAGAGCAACTTCCGCGCGATTGGATTCACCTCGGCGACCGCGATTGCACCGCTTGCGGAGCTTGCCTGCACGCACCATCTGCCGCTGGTTGCCGATGTCGGCAGCGGCTTGCTCCAAAAGGCGCCGGGCACGTCGGAGCCGACGTTGCGCGAGGCATTGTCGGATGGCGCGGATCTGGTGACTTGCAGCGGCGACAAGCTGCTCGGCGGACCGCAGGCCGGCCTGATTCTCGGCCGTAAGGCCCTCGTCGACCGGCTGCGCGATCACCCGCTGCTGCGGGCGGTGCGCCTCGATAAGCTGTCCCTCGCAGCCCTCGAGGCAACGCTGCTGCTGCACCGGGACTTGCCCGAGCGAGTGCCCCTGCACCGAATGCTGGGACAAACCGAGGCAGTCTTGAGAGCGCGCGCCGAGCGCCTGCAGGCGCTCGTCGGGGGCGCTACGCTCGAGCGAACGGAGGCGTTCGCCGGCGGCGGCGCGCTGCCCGAGGAACGGATCTTCAGCTGGGCACTCGTATTGCGCGCTCGCATCGGGGCCGACGAAGCGGCCGCTTGTTTGCGTTCGGGTGATCCGGCCGTGATCGCCCGCATCAACGAGGGGCGTCTGCTGCTCGATATGCTGGCCGTGTCCGATGACGATCTCGAGGAGCTCGGCGCGGCCCTTCGCGCGGTGCCCCCATGAGGCGCCTTGTGTTCGGCGTGCTCGGGCATGTCGATCACGGCAAGACCGCGCTGGTGCGCGCCTTGACGGGCCAGGATACCGACTCACTTGTGGAGGAAAAGCAGCGCGGCATATCCATCGCGCTCGGCTTCGCCTACTTGCAGGTCGGCAGCGACGCGGAAATCGACCTCATCGACATGCCGGGCCACGAGCGCTTTGTGCAAACCATGATCTCGGGCGCCACCGGCATAGATGCCGTGTTGCTGGTCGTGGCGGCGAACGAAGGCATCCAGCCGCAGACGATTGAGCACGTCGATATTGCGAGCCTATTGGCCATACGGCGTGCGGTGGTTGCGATCACCAAGGTGGATCTGGTGGCACCGGAGCAGGCATGCCGCGTGGCCGAGGAGGCCGTCGGGCTGCTCGCGCGCCGGGGCCTTACGGCGCATCCACCTGTCATGACCTCGGCGCTGCGGGAATCCGGCCTGGATGATCTGCGTCAGGCGCTCGGGACGCTGGCCAGGGACGGGAATCCGCGCGCCGTCGACGGTGTCGTATTCCTGCCCATCGATCGAGCATTCAGCATTGCCGGACATGGCCCCGTGGTGACGGGTACCTTGCGCGGAGCCGCACTATCGGTCGGTGACACCCTCGAGTTGTTGCCTTCGCGGCGGCCTGTACGGATACGGGCGGTCCAGGTCCATGGAGAGAGTGTTCCTGCCGCGACGCCGGGCCAGCGCGTGGCGCTCAATCTGCGAGACATCGAAACCGCAGAGCTGATTCGGGGCATGGCGCTCGCCGCGCCCCAAGCACTCGAGAGTTCGGAGTGGCTCACGATGTCCGTGCGCGCCGTCGCCGGCGCGCCGCCGCTTGCGAATGGGGCGAGACTTCGAGCGATTCTTGGCACCCATGAAACGGAGGCTCGCTTGCGCTTGCTGGACCGGGACGTGCTCGAAGCGGGCGAGACCGGTTTTGCCCAGATCCGCTGCGCGGAGCCCGTCGCGGTCCCCGCGAGCGAGCATGTCATATTGCGCCTACCGTCTCCCCCACGAACGATCGCCGGCGGCAAGGTGCTCGAGCCCGGTGCGCGGCGCGAGCGGCGCAACTGCCCTCGAACCTTGCAACGGCTCGGGGATCTTCGGGATTTGCCGCCGGCGGCGATGATTGCTGCGGAAGTGGCGCGCCAAGCGCCGGGCGGGACGACGCTGCGGCGCCTCGCCCGGCTCTCGGCACTCGCAACGCCGCGCGTCGTGGAGCTGATTCAGACGCACCCGTTCGTGATGACCCGCTCGGGGCGGGTGCTGCGCAAGGCGGACATGGATGACTTCCTCGCGTGCATCCCCGCACTGCTCGCGCACCAGCCAACGGGGCTTTCTCGCGAAAAGTTGCTGCGTGAGTTTCCCGGGGGCGATGCGGCGCTGCTGGATGAGGTGCTCGGGACGTTGCTCGCTCGGGGCGTGATCAGCAAGCGCGGCCGCGAGTTCGCGGTTCCACAGCCGGCGCAGGATCGAGCCCGCATCCGCAATGAAGCGGAGCTCGCCGCTCGGATCGCCGAGACCTTGCGGCGAGGAGGGCTCAGTCCGCCCAGCCCGAGCAGCATCGTGGCGGATCTGCAGTCGTCACGCGCTGTGGAACGCTTGTTGCGCGAGGGGGTCATCGTGCGTGCCCTCGACCGAGCGAAGGGCAAGGAAATCCTGTTCCATCGGGATGCAATCGAGCAGGCCCGGCAGCGGCTGGCGCCCTTGCTCGAGCGAGAGCCTGGACTCTTGGTCACCGAGGTCGGCGCGGCGCTCGGCATTTCGCGCAAATACAGCATGCCGCTCCTGGATCATCTCGACACGATTCGCTTCACTCGGCGCGTCAAGGACCGGCGCCTGCGCGCATAGACTTTTCCAGGTCGAGTGTTGCAATCTGACGCCGCTGCACGCCGAGCGGGGTCGCCGCTCATGAACAGGACGAGGACACCGAAGATGAGACCACTCAAAAATCTATGCGAAGTCGCGGTCATCGGCGGCGGTCTCGCCGGACTTTCCGCCGCACGCCACGCCGCGCGTCTCGGCCGTCTCGTGACACTGTTCGAGAACAGCGCGCTCTGGGGCGGCCTCATCGCGACGGTCGGCGAGGTGGACGGCGTTCCCGTTCCGGGCAAATTCTCCGGCCAGGATCTGGCCATCCACCTCCTCGAGGATGCGCGCAAAGCCGGAGTTCGGATGGTGCAAGCGGGCGTGGCGAAGGTGGAGCTCGAGAAGCGCCTCACGCTGATCGATCAGGAGAATGCCGTTCATCATCCCGAGGCGATCATCGTTGCTTCCGGGGCGTCGCTGCGCAAGCTCGGTGTGGCCCGCGAAGAGCAGTTCCTCGGTCGGGGGCTGTCCCGATGCGCGACCTGCGATGGCGGGTTCTTTCGCGGCCAGGACGTCGTCGTCGTCGGCGGCGGCGACGGCGCCGCACAGGAGGCGCTCGTCCTCGCCAAAACCAGCCGGCAGGTCATCATGGTGTGCCACAGCCCGCTCAAGGCAAAGCGAGATTATGTCGACCGGATTGCCGCGCGGGAGAACGTGCGTTTCCTCTGGGACAGCGAGGTGTGTGCGATTCTCGGCGATCAAACAGTGGCCGGCGTGCGCCTGCGCAACATCAAGGATGGCAGCAGCTCGAACGTCGAATGCGCTGGGTTGTTTCCGTTCGTCGGTGCAACCCCGAACAGCGGGTTCTTGCCGGCGTCCATGCTGACGGCATCGGGACACGTCAAGACCGACGCCGATCTTGTGACCTCTGACTCTCGCGTGTTCGCGGTGGGCGCAGTACGTGCCCACTATGGTGGAAACCTCGTGCAGGCCATGGCCGAGGGCGTCGGCGCGGCCGAGAGCGTGGGACGACTGAAGTTACACTGATCCTCCCCGGAGCTTGCGCTAAAATCCGGTGGCGACTGCGGTTTTAAGTTCTAGGAGTGTTGCGATGGCAAAAAAATCCAACGGCGATGGACTTTATGAAGTTGTCTGGCCGCGCGGCGAGCGCAAGCAGGCATTGCGGCCGCTCGCAAAGCGGCTCGACACCCTCGCGGGAAAGACGGTCGCGCAGCTCTGGGATTACTTGTTCGCGGGCGATGAGGTGTTTGCCACGCTCGAGGAGTCGCTCCGCGCGCAGTATCCGGGCGTGAAATTCGTCAGCTGGCGCGAATTCGGCTCGACCCATGCCGTGAACGAGAAGGAATTGCTCGCATCGCTCCCACAGCGCTTCAAAGAGCTGGGAGTGGATGCCGCCATCTCGTCGATGGCCTGCTGAGGGAGCTGTACGCCCGCCGTGTTGCGGGCGAGTGAAGCGTGCGAGCGGGGCGGGTTTCCCAGCTCGTCGCTCGTCTGCGAGGGGTTCCTCGGCCAAGCCGCGGCCACCTCCGTCGGGCTCGGTATGCCCAACATGCCGGTCGCGTTGATCCCGGGACATCCGGGCGCGCAAAGCCTGGATGAGCTGCGGGCGAACGTCCGCAACGTCACTGCCCAGCAAGTGATCGAGAATTTGTTGAAACAGCCCACCGAGCACCGCCTCGAGCCTGAACCGGGCGCGAACGACATCGTGTTTCGCGGCACGTTCGAGGAAGTGAACGCTCACTTCTATGAGCGAGAGTGGAGCGACGGCCTGCCGATCGTTCCACCGACCGTCGAGAAAATCGAGCAATTCTTGAGCTTCACGGATAGGGCGCCTGACGAATCTCTGGGCATTCTCCTGCCGGAGAATCGCGCGGCGACGATCTGGGCGGTGGCCGTCAACGGGGTCATGGCCGGTTGCCGTCCGGAGTACATGCCGATTCTGGTGGCGCTGATCGAGGCCATGGCCGATCCCACTTACGGCGTCGAGCACAGCGGCAACACGCCGGGATCGGACACGCTGATCGTTCTGAACGGGCCGATCATCAAGGATCTGAAGTTCAACTACACCCAGGGGGTATTGCGCGAAGGCTTCATGGCGAACACCTCCGTGGGGCGTTTCTGGCGACTCGCGCTGCGCAACATGGCGGGATTTCTTCCGCACAAAAACGACAAGGCGACGTTCGGGAATACCTTCCGCGTGGTGCTCGCCGAGAACGAGGATGCGCTCGCCAAGATTGGCTGGCCGCCCAATAGCGTCGACATGGGGTTCTCAACGGGCGACAACACCGTCACCATCTCGCGGATGACGGGTGGCGGCGTCATGCCCTCCGTCACGGGCAGCACACCGGAGCAGATGCTGCCCTACCTTGCGGACGGCGTCGCCAAGCAGACCGGCTGGGAGATGGTGTTCACGGTGGGAGGTCTTTCTTTCGGCACCTTGCGCCCGGTGCTCGTGCTCAGCCCCATTCTGGCGGAAACGATCGCCCGGGCGGGCTGGAGCAAGCACGACGTCAAACGGTATTTATACGAGCATGCGCGCACGCCCGCGTGGCGCGTCGAGGCTTTCACCGAGAAGTGGCTGGACTTTCGAATCGGCTCACTCGAGCGCCAGGTCAATCTCGGCCGGCTCCCGCGGGCATTTCACGAATCGAACGATCCAAACCGCCTCGTGCCGATCGTGCTCGACCCGGAGGACTTCGTGGTGCTCGTCTCCGGAGATCCCCTGCGGACCAACGCCTACGCCTTCGCCCAGAACGGCTACCTGGGCTTTCCCGTCGCAAAGAAAATCCGGCTGCCGAAGGACTGGGCAGCACGGAAGCCAGGCAGGTGACGCACTGGCGGAAGCGGATGGGAATCGAACCCACCGCCCGCTGTTCGCGGGCCACTGGTTTTGAGGACCAAGGAAGCCACCAGGCTTCAGTCGCTTCCGCAGTTCGCCTAACTTACCGTGATAGCGCTAGGATTGCGACGAAATCAAACGAGGAGAGCGGGTGTGGCCGGAAACACAGGTGAAGCTGAGAGGCCGCGTTTCGCGATTTTCCGTGGGAAGGATGCGGTCGGCGCCGCTGAGATGACTTGCATGACGTACGAGGCCACCACTCCGATGGTGGCCGAAGCCGCGCAAAGAGCGCAGGCGGCAGGGGCGGACGCAGGGAACGAGCTGAAGCTATTGTTCGCCATTCCGGGTTTCAGCCTCACGTACGTATGGTTCAAGAGTGATTTTCCGCTCCCTCGTCATTCTCACAATGTGGATTGTCTCTACTACATCCTCGGCGGCTCGCTCATGTTCGGGCAGGAAGAGCTCGGTGCGGGCGACGGTTTCTTTGTGGGGCAGGATGTGCCCTATACGTACAAGGCGGGCAGTGCCGGCGTGGAAGTTCTCGAGTTCCGCGCCGCCGACGTCTTTAACATCAAAATACTCGCGAATAATCCGGCATTCTGGGATATGGCGATCGAGACCGTGCGCAGCCGGCAAAGCCAGTGGGCTCGAGAGCCGCGTCCGGCAGAGATTAAGGCGGCGCCCGTAGGCGATCACTGAGTCGCCTTAGGCGGACTCACGGGCAACAACAAATGAAAAGTGGCACCGCGACCTGAGATCCGCTCGACCCACAACTTGCCTTTGTGGGCGTTTACGATCGTGCGGCAGACGGACAGCCCTAAGCCCATGCCATTCGCCTTGCTGGTGAAAAACGGCTCAAAGACCTGGTCCAGTTCCCCTTCCGCGATGCCGGGACCCGCATCGCAAACAGAGATCAGGACGACACCATCGCTGTCCAGTCCGGTGGTGATTTTCAACGCGCGAGCCTCGCGCGGCACCTCGGACATCGCGTCGCAGGCGTTTGTGACCAGGTTGATCAGTACCTGCTGCAGTTGAACTCTGTCAGCCTGGAGAATCGGCAAACCTGGAGCGAGCTTCGAATGTGCGGTCACGCCTCGATCGATAAGCTCATTCCGCAGCAGCTTCAGCACGTCCTCGACGAGTTCGTTCGCGTTGAGCGGTTGGAACTGTATTTCGCCTCGTCTAAGGAGCAGGCGTAGGCGACGGACGACTTCTCCCGCCCGCTCATCGTCCGCCTCGATGTCTCCAAGGATGTCGCGCAATTGATTTAGATCCGGTTCGGGCTGCCCCAGAAGCAGTTGCGCCGCGTGCGCGTTGCCGAGGATGGCGGTAAGCGGCTGGCTCAGCTCGTGGGCGAGCGACCCGGACAACTCGCCGAGCAAATTGACGCGCGAAAGATGGGTCAGTTGATTGCGCTGTTCCGCAATCTTCAGTTCGGCCCGTGCGTTCTTCTCTTGTTCTTTCACGATCAACCAGGCTCTTGCCCCGAGCGTTGACAATGCCACGCCAACGATGAAGAAAATGCTCATGGTCACGGCCAGCTTATTGCGGAACGTGGTCAAATCGGCAAAGACGTCCTGCTCGCTCGAGGCCACACAAATTGACCAGGCGGTGTTCCCCAGGCGCACAGGAACAAACACTGCGTATTTTCTGGTTGGACTCACATGCCGCCCGCCGATTCTTTGAGAGCTGTATTCCGCGGTACCCTCGCGACCCTGGAGCATGGCCCTCACCAGGGGACCTGCCGACGGGTTGTCCTTGTTGACCTCCCATATGGATTGGCCGGTGACACCCGGTACGGGTGTGTAAAGAACGGTGCCGGCCTGACTGATCATCCAGGCGTACCCGGTTTGGCCGATCTTGATCGCATCGAGATAGCGCTTCGCGAGGCTCTCGGAGTCGACGAGAATTCCCACCGACCCCTTGAATTCAGTTCCCTGCAGGACGGGCACGTGAAGGGCGACCGAGTTAACCTGCTCTATGGATCTGAATACCTCACTGATCACGGGTTTGTGATCCCGCTGCAGCTCGAGAAAGTGTTTGCGATGCGAGATGTCCAATCCCACCGCATTGGTATCGGGGATGTCATCGCGGATCACGCCCTTCTCATCCACGCGCAGGATCTCCGTGATCCGCACTTGGTTGGTCTCGTAGAACAATTTCAGAATCGCTTTGCCTTCGTGGTCGTCCGCGACGATCGAATTCATCCCCGACAGGACGTCTAAATTCCTCGTCCAAGTTGCAAAGAACTCTTCGATGCCCCGGGCCGCCTGCTGCGCATAGATCATCTGCTGCTGATTCAGCTTCGTGATCGCGGCGCTCTCGGCTTCCCGGTAAATGCCCTCGAAAATGAAGACGCACGCCCCCGCTATGGCAAATGCAAGGGAAATGAAGATAGCCTTGCGATTAACGTTCAATGGACCGAGACCATCGCCGGGTCCCCGGCGTCGGGCACATCGGCCGCGACAATAGGCGGCGAATTCGATAGGCAAGCCTGCGCTTCCCGGCTTATCGTGGACGGTGTCGGAATGGAGCGCGCCGGAAGTTGAACACCCGGTCTTTTTCGATCCGATGACATGACACCTAGTCTACCGAGGAGTCCAAGCGCATGGCAGGTTCTCTCGCGAATCGTGTGGCATTAGTAACCGGTGCTTCGTCCGGGATCGGCGCGGCGACCGCCATCGCGCTGGGAGCCGCCGGAGCTACGGTCGTCGCGGTGGCCCGCCGGGCGGACCGCTTGCAGAAAACCGTCGATGCAATCGAGGGGGCCGGAGGGACGGCAATTCCGTCGCCGGGCGATGTGTCCGACGAAAAAATGGCGACGCGGGTGGTTGTCGAAGCGGTGACACGTTTTGGACGCCTCGACATTCTCGTCAATTCCGCGGGCGCCATACAGGCCGGCAATGTCGGTGACGCTGATACGGCGCAGTGGCGGCGTGTGATCGAGGTCAACTTGCTGGCAACTCTGTATACGTGCCACGCGGCGCTCGGCCCGATGCGCGCGCAAGGCAGCGGCAATATCGTCAATATCGGCTCGCTCGCCTGCCGCACCACGAGTCCGGTCTACAACCCGTATGCGACGAGTAAATTTGCGTTGAATGCCCTGACCGACGGGTTGCGCCAGGAAGCGGGCCCTCATGGCATCAGGGTCTGCATGATTGCGCCGGGACCGACCAAGACCGAAGTTGCCGAGGGCATCAGCGATCCCGACCACCGCGAGGCGATTCGAGCCTACACGCATCAAGCCGGCGCGTTGGAGCCCAGTGATGTAGCCGCGGCGGTCGTATTCATCGTGGGCGCGCCGGCTCGGGTCAACATTTCCGAGTTATGGATCCGCGCGACCGCCGACGCCGCGTATTGACCCGTGTCGCGGGCCGCGACCCAACTTAAGTTGTTCATGGTGGTTTCATTCGCTCGAGAAAGAGGTCCAAGCGCGCTCCGAAGTCGTGCCGCTGCCACAAGTGCAAGAAGCCCGTGAAAACATGCAGGAAGCCGCGAGCGACATCGTCTTTGAGGAATACGGGGTCGAGCGTATCCCGTGCGCCGGCCGCCTCGGGCAGGCGTGAAAGCACCAGGGTGGGTGCCTCGATCAACGTGGCGAGCCCCATTGTCGCCACGTAGAAATCCAGGTGCAGCTCGAGCTCCGCTACGTCGAGCCGCGGTCCGCCATGAGCGTGCAGTTCCGCGGTGAAGAGCGCGAGCAATTCGTCGAGCTGGTGGTCCCAGATGTCGAGTCCTGCGCCGCACAGCGAGCCCCAAAGCGCGTAGGCGACATTCATCTGGCGCACCCGCCCCCAATCGAGCAGCCCACAGCCGAGGGCACCCGAGGCGTCGCGCCAGAACCAGGCATTGTCGATATTGGCGTTGTAGTGACAAAGCGCGATGAAGTCGCGATCCGCGTGCAGGAAGCGCTTGATCGCCGCCTCGTGCCGCAGGAAGCGGACGGCGTCATGTTCCAAACGGGCTATGAATGAGGGTGCTGCGACCTGCGCGGGGAGAAGCTGGGGGCAGCTGCGGGCGAATTGGCCGATGCGCGCAACTCGGTCGCGCAGCTGCCGCTCGTCCCACGGAATGGGATCGTCAGCCGCGGCCTTGCCGGCATCGAATGGAAAGTACGCATCCACTTGCGGGGAAAGCAGCCCCGACTTGTGAGCCGCGGCGAGCCGCGCGAGGGTCGATACGATCGCCCGATAATAGGCGAGCGGTTCGGACAATTCGTGGTCCCGGCATTTCGGATGCAGTGGCTCGATGTGGCCACGACCGAAGGCGATGCGCTGCGTAATGAGCATGCCTGTGCCGGACTCTTGGTGGAAATCCGCAAAATAGGCGGTGGGAACCGGAATCGGAAAGGCGGGAAGGCGCGACAGTACCGCGAGCCGGACTTCGGCCTCCAACTCGTGGCGCCGACGATCGCGGAACGCGTCGGTGAAGTCGCGCGAGAATTTGACGAAAAGCTCGGCATCCAATCCCGGCTCCGGGCGCAGATATTCGACGGTCAAGAGAACCTTCTCGCCCGAATTCCCGCCACGGAACGGCTCAAAGCGGGTGATTCGCGTGATGCGATTCCGCGGGGAAATCGACCCGAACTTCCGCAACGCATCGGTCAAGAACGCCTCGCCCAAGGTACGCAACGCCTTGCCGTGCGCAGGTATGGCAAGGTGCGTGGTATCGCCGCGAACGAAGTCCAGAGGCTCAGGATCTAACATCAATTCCCTGCTAGGCAAGGCCAATTTGGTTCTCGTACTATAGAGTAAGGACAGGCGAATCGAGCACGGGGGATCGAGCCATGTTCAAGCTGATCATTATGGCCAGGCGCAAGCCCGGTATGAGCATGCATGAATTTCGCGACTACTACGAGAAACGCCACTCCGTGCTCGTCGGGAAAATCACGCCGATGATGCGCCGGTACACGCGGAACTACCTGACGCCGCTCGATAGTGCGTTAGCCGCCGGTGACGCGACTTCCTACGATTGTGTCACGGAGGCCTGGTTCGACTCGGAAGCGGACTTCCATCGCAGTCTTCAGAGCCTCATGGCCGATACAGAGAAAACGACCGCGTTGGCCAGGGACGAAGAGAATCTGTTCGATCGGTCGACGATCAGGATCTTTACGGCGGTCGAGGTCGAAACCGCATCTTAAGTTCGACAACTGCAGGCGGGGGCCGGCCTGTCAAGGATACAAGCTCAATGAATGCAAATGCATCGATCGCGGCGCCGCGCGGCTGGTATCACGGTTGGAACATCGTCGCCGTGTGCATCCTCTCCCAGGCGATGGGAAACGGGCTCACTTACAACGCGCTCTCCCTGTTCCTGAAGGGATGGTCGCAAGAGCTCAATACACCCATCAGCCATCTGACGCTGACCGTTGCCATCATGGGCACGGTTGCGGCCGTCGTCTCGCCCTTCGTCGGTGCGCTCGCGGATAAGTATCCGGCGCGCAGGCTCCTCGTCATCGGGCTTCTCGGCATGGCCCTCTTTTACGTTCTCGTGGGCTCGGTCACCGCTTCCTGGCAGCTGCTGGTGCTCTACGGCGTCATCGCCGCTCCCGCGCTGACGTTCTGCACGGCCGTCGTGGCCAACGCGCTCATCTCGCGTTGGTTCGTTCGCCGCCGCGGCCTGGCCTTCGGGCTGAGTGCGTTCGGGATCGGCCTGGCGGGTGTCATATTGCCCCAGATCATCAACCCGCTTCTGCCCTTGGTGGGGTGGCGCGTGATCTGGTGGGGCGGCGGCGCGGTCGTCGCGGTCGTCGTCGTACCCATCGTGCTGGCCGTGGTGCGCAACCGGCCGTCCGAAGAGGAGGGGCGATACTACCTAACGGGCGAGGGTGCATCAGCCGGTCATCACGGGCATGGCGCCGGAGGGGGCAATCAGATGAGCTGGCGCGAGGTCATCGAGCGCAAGAACTTCTGGCTGTTGGTCGGGATTTACTTGCCGCTCGTGGCGCTCAGCGGCGCGGCCGTGCAGAACATCGTGCCGTATGCGACAAGTCATGGGCTCAGCAGAGGAACCGGTGCGGGGCTGCTATCGCTGTTGAGCTTTATGCACGTCGTCGCCACCTTGGTGCTCGGGCTGCTGTCGGATCGCTTCGGCAATCGAGTGCCATTCATTGGGCTCGCCCTGCTGATGGTGCTGGGGTCGCTGCTGTTGGCGCTCGGCTCGGACTTGCCGATTATCGTCGTGGGTTGTTTCCTGATAGGTCTTGGGAGCGGCGTGTTCACCCTCCTCGCTGCAGCGATCGCGGTCGAGTTCGGCGCCGAGGGCATGGGGCGCGCGTTCGGGATGTGCATGATGTTCGTGCCGGTGATCACGCTAACGCCGTATTTGATCGCGAGAAGCCAGGAGGCGACGGGAAGCTACACTCACGCCTTCGTGGGCGGTGCAGTCTGCTTGGCGATCAGCGCGTTCTTGGCTACGCTCTATCGCGAGCGCCGTAGCGCTCCGCCCGCGAGTCAGCCGATGGTGGTCAAGCTCTCGTGACTCGAGGCGTCACGCCCCGGTCGCCAAGTCGAAGCGCTCCGAATAGAACCGGAATCGCGCGCGAAGCGCCGCAAGATCGATACCGAAATCGCGCGAAATGTATGTCGAAAAAACGATGATTCCGTCCGGCATCACGATAGGCGATGAGTCGACGCAAGCCGAGCTCGGTCCATTCGGTGTTCTGCCGTCCGAGGTAATGCTTATCGACGCAATCCGAATACGCTTGTGAGAGCTCCAAGTAGACATCGCACACCGAGGGCAACACGCTGGCGACGTCCCGGTGCGTCATCCAGAAGCGCGCGTCGGGAAACACCTCCGCCAGCCCATCGATGAAAAGCGCATGAGTCGGGCTCTTCAGCCGCCAGCGCGTGGGCGGACAATGCCATTGCAGAAGCTTCAGCACCCGTTTGACATAGCGATAGGTGGGCACGAGATCCGCCTCGTGAGTGAGCCATGCGACGTAACTCGGAATGTGCGCGAACGCCTGAAAGATCTGTGATTTGAAGTCATGGCCCATGAGAGGCTGGCACTCGGTCGGTCCGCTCGGCGATGCCGGCAGCATGATTTTCATGCGCGGAAAGAGTGCCTCGCGGCGGGCCAGCGATTGCTCGGCCACCGCGATGCGTGGGTCAGCGTGTTGCGTCCGTGCCTCGGGCGGCGGGCACGGCGCGATCGATTCCCAGGTGCGGAGGGAGCGGGCCGCGGGGTCCTGCGCGAGCAAGTTGCTGAGCGCTGTCGATCCGGTACGCGGCAAGCCGAGGCCGATGAGTGGCGCGACGATCTCCTGCTCGTCGATCTCCGGATGCTCTGCGTAGCAGTGCTCCACCTCCAGCCGGCGGGAGAGGAAATTGACGATTTGAGCGTCGAAGGGCGCCCGGCCGCTATTCGATGACGCCGATAACGGTTCCCACCGGATAAACCTCTCCGACGGGCTTCAACACGCGCAGCACGCCCGTGGCGGGGGACTCGACTTCGGTGGCTGACTTGTCGCTCTCCAAAGAGAACAGCGGTGCTCCGGCCGTGACTTGCGCGCCGTCCTTGACCAGCCATTCCGCCAAAGTGCCCTCACTCATTGAAAATCCAATCTTGGGTAGGATGACCTCGGTCGCCATTCTTTCTCCGGGGATTTAATCGCGCCATTATTGCCTGCGTGGCTCAGTATAATACCTGATGCATTTCGCTTGGGACGCAGAGCAACAGACATTCCGCTCCACCGTGCGGGCCTTTCTTGTCGCTCATCTGCCGAAGGACTGGGAGTCGCTGGCCCACGGGCCGGCCTCGGAGGCGCAGAGCGCTTTCTCGAGGAAATTCTGCGGAGAGCTGGCGGAGGCCGGACTGCTGGTCCCCCATTGGCCCACACGCTGGGGCGGGCGCGATGCCGGCGCTTGGACTTCGTTCATCCTGGCGGAGGAAATGTGGGAGGCCGGCGAACCGCGGGGCGGCCAGTACATGAACGTCAACTGGATCGGCCCGACGCTGATGCGTTTCGGCTCCGAGGAGCAGCAGGCCCGATACATACCGCCGATGGCGCGCGGCGAGACCATTTGGTGTCAGGGGTTCTCCGAGCCGGAGGCAGGGTCCGATCTGGCGTCGCTCCGGACCCGCGCGGAGAAGCAGGGCTCGAGCTATCGGATCAACGGTCAGAAGATCTGGACCTCTTACGCGCAGCACGCCGAGACCTGCTTTTTGCTCGCGAGAACGGCTCCGGGGCGGGACGGCATCTCCGTGTTCCTCGTGCCGATGGGCACGCCCGGAATCATCGTGCGCGAGATCCCGAGTCTCATCGGCGAAGGCGACATTCACGAAGTGTTCTGGGACAACGTGGAAGTGCCCGCCAGTGCGCTGCTCGGCGCCGAGGGGCAGGCGTGGGAAATCGCGCGCACCTCGCTCTCGCTGGAGCGCGTGGGCATCCCGCGATTTGCGCTCGCGACCAAGATGCTGCATCGGGCGGTGAGAATGCTCGAGCAAGCCGGGCGCTTCGGCTATGGCGCGATCGAGCAGGCTGCCCGCGCGCGCGCGGCCTGCGAGGCGGCACGCTTTTACAGCTACGGCATCGTCGATCAAAGACAACATGGAATGCCGACGGGCCCCGAGGCGAGCGCCGCCCGATTCGCAACCGTCATGGCAGAGCGCGCCGTGCACGAGTTCGTGGTGGAGCATGTGCCGGAAGCGTTGTCCGGCGGCGAGGCCATGCTGCTCGCACATCATCAGCGCGCCATCGTCGCCGGCATAGCCTCCGGTGCCGCCGAGATTCAACTCAATATGATCGCCACCGATCTGCTCAAGCTGCCGCGGGAGCCGCGCTGATGGATTTCAGGCTCACGGCCGATCAAAGCGCGCTTGCCGAGGCTATCGACAAGCTCGCCGTGCAATTCGAGGCCAAGCCCACCGAGTTTCGTGGGTTCGCGTTGCTCGGGCAGGAGCTCGACAAGGAACTGGAGGAGGGCCAGTACTTCGACATCGCGCAGGTTCCCGAGCTCGGCGCTCTCGGTGCGGCAATGGCCGTTGAGCGACTCGCGCGTGTGCCGTTCGCGGCGGAGTTCGCCCTGTCCATGCTGGTGCGTCCGGAGCTTCCGGGCGAGTGGCCGCGCCCTCTGGCGGTCATCGACAACGGCCGCCCGGGCCGCTTCGTTGCGACCGCGCGGACACTGCTGGTCATCGAGGGTGACCGGATCGGCCTGGCGCGGCCGGCCGCAAATGAAGTCGAGCCGGTCGAATCGTTGTTCGCTTATCCGATGGGGCGATGGAAGGGCGGTGCCCGGACGACGCAGCTCTCGGGCGAAGAGGCCGCCAACGTTCGCAAGTGGCTGCGGGTTGCGCTTGCGTCCGAGGCAAGCGGCCTGGCGCACGCTGCGCTGGCATCGGCGGTCGATCATCTCACCCAGCGCAAACAGTTCGGGCGGCCGCTCGGCGCCTTTCAGGCTCTGCGCCATCGCATGGCCGAGTGCGCCGTACTCGCCGGCGGCGTGCGCTGGCTTGCCCTGAAAGCCGCGGACACCGCGGATCCGGGCGACGCGGCGCTCGCCGCGCTGCATGCGCAGGAAAGCGCGACGCGCATCGTTTACGACATGCATCAGATGCTCGGCGCGATGGGGATGACGCTCGAGCATCCGCTGCACCTCTGGACTTATCGCCTGAAGGCTTTGCTGTCCGATCTCGGGGGACGCGGCGGCCAGGCGCTCGCCGTCGCCGAGGAATGCTTCGGCGACGCGCCCGCTGCGCTCAGCGCGGTCCCTTAGGGAGTCCGAGGACCCGCTCGGCGATGATGTTGCGCTGAATCTCGGCGGCGCCGCCCGCGATGGTCTCGGAGAACGCATCCAGATAGTCGTGACCCCAGCCGTGCATGCCGACCACTTCGGACCCGTCGATACCGTAGAGATCGACGGCGGCGGCGGTCACTCGCTGCGCAAATTCAGCGAACGCCAGGCGAATGATGGATCCGCCCGCATCCGGCACGGCGTTCTCGGAGTCGAGCGCAAAGCGATAGGTGGTCGCGCGGATCGCTGCGCCTTCGGCGCGCAGCCGCGCAAGCCTCATGCGCATTTCAGGCCGATCGGCAGGACAGTCGGCGAGCAGCTTCTCGACCTTGAGCGTGAGCCCGATGAGTAGGGCGAGGGCGGCAGTCCCGCGCTCGAAGCTGAGCGTCGACATGGCGGTACCCCAGCCGTTGTTCAAGCCGCCGACGACATTGGACAAAGGCACGCGCACCGCGTCGTAAAATACTTCGCAATACTTGCGCGGTCCCGCCATGGTACGGATCGGACGCACGGTGATGCCTTTGGTGCTCATGGGGCAAATGACCCAGGAGAGTGCCGACGAGGTGCGCGCCGCGGGATCGGTCCGGATCAGCAGCTCCTGCCAGTCCGCAATGTCGGCGAAGCTCGACCAGATCTTTTGCCCGTCGATGACGAGCTCATCGCCCTCGACCCGGCCACGCGTTCTGAGACTCGCGAGATCCGACCCCGCACCGGGCTCGGAAAATCCCTGACACCAGATGACCTCGCCCGCCAGGATTTTCGGCAAGTGATAGGCCTTCTGCTCGGGCGTACCGCACGCGATCAAGGTGGGCCCCGCGTGATTCAAGCCGACGAACGACGCGTTGAGCGGCGAGGGCGCGCCGGCGCGCGCGTATTCCTCGAACCACACGATTTGCTCGAGCACCGACAGACCGCGGCCGCCGACGTCTTGCGGCCAGGCGATTCCCGCCCAGCCGCCAGCGGCCTGAGCCTTCTGCCAGGCGAGAACGAAGTCGCGCGAGGCGGGCCCGTCCTCGGGGGATGGCTCGGCAGGCACGTGGGCTTCCAGCCAGGCGCGTGCCTTTTGTCGAAACGTCGAAATCGAATCAGACATGAGACGGTCGTGCTCCTCGCCGTCAGCTCTTCGGAGCGGCGTCCGGCTGTGTCGGCGCGGCGAGCGCCGCGCGGATCTGATGTTTCAATACTTTTCCTGCGTCATTCTTGGGCAGCGAGTCCCAGAGGACCACTTGCTCGGGAAATTTGAATTTGGCGAGGCCTTGCGCGTCGAGGAATGCGCCGAGGCTGGCGACTTCCGGGCAAGGCGGATTGCGGGAGACGATCACCGCGCAAGCACGCTCGCCGGTGCGCGCATCGGGCAGACCGACGATGGCGATTTCCGCGACGTCGGGATGGCCGATCAGAATGTCCTCGACCTCCTTGGGGGATATGTTCTCCCCGTTGCGAATGATGATGTCTTTCGCCCGGCCGGTCACCACGAGATAGCTGCCATCCACCCAACGGGCGAGGTCGCCGGTCCGGAAGAAACCTTCCGAATCGAACGTGTCGGTTTCATCCTCGGGATGCAGGTAACCGACCAACATCTGTGGAGCACGGGCAAGGATCTCGCCCTCGCCGGCGGGCGCCGCATTGTTATCGATCAGTTTGATCTCGGCGAGACCCGGGCTGCCGTCGGTATCCGCGGCGTGTGCGGCGTCTTGCGCTTGCGTGACGCCGACCGTCGTGACGGGAACTTCCGTGGACCCATAGACGCGCGTGACCACGGCGCGCTCGAAATAAGCGGCGGCGCTGCGGATCAGCGAAGGCGGGACGGATGCGCCGCCGCAGATGAACACCTTGAGGCTCGGCAGCCGCGTCGTCGCGCGCCGAGCGCCGGCGAGCAACTGCTCGAGAAAGGGCGTCGCGCCGGCCATGTGCGTGCATCCCTCCGCGTCGATCAGCTTGACCGCCTCATCCGCATCCCAGCGGTCCATGAGCACGGCGGTCGTGCCGAGGAGGAGCGGCGATTCGAATGCGTAGATCGAGCCGCCGATATGCGCGATCGGCGAAGCAACCAGGAATTTATCGCCGCGCTCGATCAGCCAATGCTCGCGCAGCTGGTGGATCAGCGCATGGATCGAGTTGTGACTGTGCAGGACGCCCTTGGGGCGTCCGGTGGTTCCGGAGGTGTAGAGCACCATTCTCACGGCGTCCGCCTCGATCGCCGGCAATGCCTGCGGCGCGCGCTTATCCTCGAACAACGCATCCCACGACGTGTGGCCTCTCGCTTCGCCGCGCAACACGATGACTTCCGGTGGTGCCCCGAGCTGCTTCACGACGCGGGTGAGCATGGCCGCGTAGTCTTGCTGGCGCATGGCCGAGGGCACGAAGATCAGCCGTGTCTGCACGTCGTTCAAGATGAACGCGAGCTCGCGATCGCGCAGCGACGGCAAAATCGGATTCACCACCATCCCCGCCAGCGTGGCGGCCAGGTAAAGCACGGCCGCCTCGTGCCAGTTGGGCAGCATGAAAGACACGACGCTCCCGGCCGGTGCCCGGGCGAGCATCGCCTGTGCCAGCCGCATCGCTTGCATGTGCAGCGTTTTGCAGTCGAGTCGAGTGCCGCCGTCGACCAGCAGCACCCGCTGCGGGGTCTCTCTCGCGGCCGCGTGGAGCGTATCGGCCAGCGTGTCGCGGCTCCACAAGCCGCGGCGGTAGGCGCTTGCGGCGCGTTCGTCGCTCCAGCGAATCGACCGCCCGCCGATCAGTCTTCGAGTCAGGTCATCGGGCATGGTCGTCGTCACGCCACGCTAGCGGACGGCAGCCGTCGGCGCCAGCCAGATCTCACGCACATTGACGTTGGCAGGTTGCTTGAGCGCGTAGAGGATTGCGTTCCCGACATCCTCTGCGCTCATATTGCCCTGCTTGGTGATGTGCTGAGTCATCGCGGCGCGGTCGGACGGATCCGGTATGCTCTCGTGAACCTCCGTGGTGGTTGCGCCCGGCTCCACGATCGTCACCCGGATGCCGAGCTCGGCAACTTCCTGGCGCAACGTCTCGCAGAACGCATTCACGGCGTGCTTGCTCGCCGTATAGCCGCTGTGGCGGGTACCCACGTAGCGCCCCGCCGTGGACGAGACCGTGACGATGTGTCCATCGCGACGCGCTCGCATGCCCGGCAGCACTCCCTGGGAGAGATACATCGCGGCGAGCAGGTTGATATCGATCTGTTCGCGCCAGGCGGCGGGGTCGGCGGTCTCGACGCTGCCGGGACGCACGATGCCGGCGCCGTTGACGAGGATGTCGATCCGTCCGTGGCGCGCCAACACATCCGCCACGACCTTGCGCGCCTCGGATTCGCGCGCGATGTCCGCCGGAAAGGCGGCGGCGCGGTACCCGGCGGCCTGCATGCGCTTCACCAGATCCTCCAATCGATCAGCGCGTCGCGCGACGAGGGCGACGATGGCCCCCTCGCGGGCCAGCAGCTCCGCGGTGGCGGCGCCGATACCGGAGGAGGCGCCCGTGACGAGAGCAACGCGGTCTTTCACTTCGAGGTCTCCGTTTGCGGGTAAAGCATCCGGTCAACTCACCAACCGGTCCGGCTGCTCGAGGATGCCGCGGAACGCATTCAGCCATTTCGCCCCGATGACGCCATCGATCACCCGGTGATCGCAAGTCAACGTGACGTTGATCGACGTGACCGCGCGCAGCGGCTCGCCTGCGATCAGGCCCGCCTTGGCGGCGCCGATCGACAGGATGGCGGCATGCGGGGGATTGATGATGGACGCGAAGCTCGTGATGCCGAACATCCCCAGATTGGAGACGGTGAACGTGCCGCCGACATATTCGTCGGCCTGCAGTCGTTGCGCGCGGGCGCGTTTCCGCAGGTCTTGCGCCTCGGCCGATATCCGGGCGATCCCCTTCCCCTCGGCGGCGAAGACGATGGGCGTCATGAGACCTGCGTCTGTGGCGACGGCCACCGCGATGTCGGCGTGCCGGTGCCGCACGAAGCCGAGCGGCGTATAGCTCGAGTTGACCGCGGGAACCTCTTGCAGCGCGAGGGCACAGGCCTTGATCATGAGGTCGTTCAGGGAGACGGGCGCGTCGTTCGCATTGTTGTAACTGCGGCGAAGCGCCAGCAGCGAGTCGACGGCGATGTCCATCGACAGGGGGAAGGTGGGGATGTCGCGCGCCGCCTCGGTGAGCCGCGCGGCGATGAATTTCTGAATCCGGTTCAACGGTTCGAGCGTGTAGGTTCCGCGCCGGATCGCGAGGGCCTCGAGCTTTGCGGCGACCTCCTCGGAAAGCTCTATTGCCACGAGCCCGCCTCGGCGATACGACCATTCGCAGCCTCGAGGCCTCCCGCGAGGGTGATCGACAACTGAGCGCGCTTCAGCAAAAGGTGCGGATCCGCCTCGTCGCTGAACCCGATCCCGCCGTGGATCTGAATGTTTTTCCCGGCATTCTCGAGCGCGGCGGACCCGGCCACCCACAGGGCACACTCCACTTGCAGCGCCGCATCGCCGCGCCGGTCGTCGACGGCGACTGCCGCAAAACTCACTTGATCGCGCGCGCAACTCGCGGAGATGGCCATGTTCGCGCAGTGATGCTTGACGGCCTGGAAACTGCCGATCGGGCGGCCGAACTGCTCGCGCGTGCCCGCGTAGGACACGCCCATGTCGAGCGCGGCTGCGGCGATTCCCGCGAGCGCCGCCGCGTCGATCAAGCGCAACCGCAGCAGCCGCGAGTCATCGAAGCGCGCGAGCGGCTCGCCGAACAAATCACATTCGCTCAGGTCGGCAAGCCAGAGCCGGCGGTCGAGAGGGCGCGACGCGGCGGAGCCGTTCGCGACGGAACCCGTCGCGTAGATGCCGGCACTGGCCGGCGCGCGCACGAGCACGAACTCGGCGGCCCCGTCTTCCACCACGACGGTGCGATCGCCGCGCTGCAAGCCCGCGGCAATCCGGCGTCCCTTGAGTGCGGGCGCGCCGGCGACCGGCGCTGCATGCGCTGCGCCCAGGCTGGCGAGCACCGAGGGGGCCGCCAGTTGTCGGCCGAGCGCCATCGCGATCAACGCCTCCTCGACTGCGCCGAGACCGCTTCCCCCGGCCTCTTCGCTTGCAGTGATGCCGAAAATGCCGATCTCGTCAAGGCTCGCCCAGGTCCGCACGTCCTCCGTCGACGAGCTATGCAGTCGCGAGATCGGCAGGAGCGGTGCGAGCGATTCCTCGATCGTGCTCGCCAGCGCAAGCTGATCGGGGCTAGGATGGTAACGGATGGCGGATTCCACGAATAAACCTCTGGTCGAGCCGAGTTACTATACGGCAGTGTTGATAGTCATCAAAGGCGATGGGGCATGATCGGTGCGGATCCGCTCGATCTCGGCGGACAGATCGCCTTCGTCAGCGGCGCCGGGCAGGGAGCGGGCCGCTCCATTGCGCTCGCCCTCGCACGGCACAATGCCGGCGGTGTGGCCGTGAATGATTTCCTCAGCGAGCGGGCGCAGGCCGTGGTCGAGGAGATCGGGGCGCTCGGCGTTCGAGCGATGGCGGCGCCGGCCGATGTGGGCGATCACGCCGCCGTCGAACGCGCCATGCGTGCGGCGGAAGCCTCGCTCGGATCGATCACGTTGCTCGTCAACAATGCCGGCAACGCGGGTCCCGAAGCATCGATGGGGATGTCGCCGCCCTTCTGGGAGAGCGAGCCCGAAGACTGGGATCGCTATTTCCGCACCAATCTGCAGGGCGTCATGAATTGCTGTCATGTCGCCTTGCCGGGCATGATCAAACGAGGCACGGGCAGGGTCGTCACCGTCGTGTCGGATGCGGGTCGCGTGGGCGAGGCGGGGCTCGTGGCTTATTCGGCGGCCAAAGCCGGCGCCGCCGGCTTCGTACGCGCGATTGCGAAGGAGGTCGGCCGTTACGGCATCACGTCGAACGCGATTTCCCTCTCGACGTTGGAACCTCAGCTGGCGGAGCCGGCGAAGGCGGAGTTTCTCGCCGGCGACCATGCCAAGGCGCGCTTGTCGCGTTATGTGATCCGGCGCTTCGGCAAGCCGGACGATGTCGCATACATGGCCCTGTTCCTCTGCTCGAATGCGGCGTCCTGGATCACCGGACAAACCTATCCCGTCAACGGCGGATATTCGTTCGCGCAGTGAACGGTTGACCCACATTTAGAACGAGAACGGAGAGCACTCGTGGCAACGCGCTTTACGGGCAGGTTGGTCCTGATTACGGGAGCGGGCGGCGGACTCGGGCGGGCGCTTGCGCTCGGCTTCGCGCGCGAGGGCGCGCGGCTGATCCTGACGGACGTGGATGAGCCCGGGATGCAAGAGACGGCGACGCTGGCGGGCAAGCAAGGCGCGGTCAGCTCGACGCACCGCGTCGATCTGGGCGTCGAAGCCGAGATCCAGGATTTCGGCACGCGGATCTGCAAGGCGCATCCGCGGATCGACGTGCTCTACAACAACGCCGGCATCGCCTATGGAGAGATCAACTACGGGTTCGAGTCGCTGAGTCAGGAGAAGTGGCTCCGTTTCCTGGCGATCAACAGCATTGCGCCGCTGATACTGGCACAGTCGATTCGCAGCTCGCTCGCGAGTGCCCAGGGCGTGATCTTGAACCAATCGTCCATGGCGAGCTACGTGCCCGCCTCGGCCTACGGCGTCACGAAGGCGACGCTCAACTCCATGACCTATGGCATGGCGCATGTGTTTGCGAAGGACGGCATCCGGGTCAACGCGATCGCGCCCGGACTCATGGAAACACCGGCGAACAAAGCCTCGCTTCCCGCCGAGACCTACGCTCGTGTGCAAAGCACGCAATTGCTGAAAGCCAGCGGCACGGCCGAGGATATCGTGGCGCTGGCGTTATTTCTCGCCTCGGACGAGGCGCGCTTCATCGATTGCGAGATCGTCAGCTGCGATGCCGGAAGCTCGATCCGGGGTTGGCGTCACTGAAGGCGGCGTATCGCGAGCTCGCGCAGCGGCGCAAGCTTGACCTTGCTCGATCCGGTCATGGTCAGATCGCCTTCCTGCATGAACAGCACTCGCCGCGGCACCTTGTAGCTTGAAAGGCGCTTCGCGACGAACGTCCGCACCGTGTCCTCGTCCAGGCTCACACCCGCCTCGGGGACGATGCAGGCGACCACCATTTCGCCGAGCGTGTCGTGCGGGACGCCCACCGTCGCGGCAATCTTGACCCCCGGGTAGTCGGCCAGGACCGCGTCGATCTCGGGAGGTGAAACGTTGGCGCCTCCCGTCTTGATGATGTCGTTCAAACGCCCTTGCCAGTGGAGCCTGCCCTCGGCATCGACGAAGCCGCCGTCGCCGGTCCAGAAAAAGCCCTCGGCGTCGAACACGTCTTCCGGAGCAACGCGCAAATAGCCGAGCATCAGAGTGGGACCCTTGACGGCGATCTCGCCGGCCTCGTTTCTAGGCAACACCCGGCCCGACATGGGATCGATGATGCGGATCGTATTGCCCGGCAGGGGCACGCCATGGTTGTCCGCGGCGACCTCGACCGGCGTGCCGCTCGGGTGCACGGTCACCAGGGTGAAGGTCTCCGTGCTTCCGTACGCCGACATGGGTTCCTGCCAGTCGGACTTGACGGTGGGATGATGGCGCGTCGGCAACCGCTCGCCCACGTAATGCAGAGAGCTCAAGTCGACCTCGTTCCACGCGGGATCGGCGACCAGTCGCGCCCACTGATGAGGCCAACCGATCGGCATGCTGACGCGTTCAATCTGCATGAGCCGTAGCGCCTCACCCGTATCGAAATGACGTTGCAATACGAGGCACCCGCCCGCAGCCAGCGTCGAGCCCAACGCCATGGCGAAATTGCCCGACCAGAAGAAACCGTTAGCACTCCAGGTCCGGACGTTCGGATCCAGCGCGAAGATATGACGCCAGCGCCAGCACATGAGTGCCGCGGCGCGGTGCGCGTGCACGATGGCTTTGGGCTTCGCGGTCGTGCCTGAAGAAAAGAACACCAGCCCGCGATCCGTCGGCGCGATCTCGGCGGCGACTGCATCCAGCAGGACGGCCGGCGCGAGGTTGTTCTTCAGGAATTCCGGCCAGCTCTCGAAGGCGCCGGCCGGCGCATCATCGATGCAAATCGCACGGCGCAGGAAGGGGAGCCGGGTGGATCTGACTTCGGGCTGCGCTTGGGCGAGCTCGGGGCAAAACTCCATGAGCTCGGCGGCGAAATCCCGGCCGATCACCGAGCGCTCGAGGATGAGCACCGAAACATCGCCGATGCGCAACTGATATTCGAGCTCCGCCCCCTTGGCAAAGGTGCTCAGGGCGACACAGGTACCACCGGCCATCGCGATACCGAACATCGCGGTGATCCATTCCGGCCGATTGGTCGCAAGCAATCCGACGCGCGTCTCCTTGGTTACGCCGCGCGCGATCAGCGCGCGTGCGACCAGGTTCGCCTCCTGCCAAACATCCGCGTACGAGCGCCTGATCACCGCCCCGGCGGGAGGGTGGAAGACCAGGGCCTCCTTGTCACCATTCGCGCGACACACCTCACGCAGAAATCCGCCGAGAGTCAGTGCACCCACGGACTCATCGGCAAGAGGAACGCCTCGAATGGTCGAATCCATCTACCCGCCGTGGTACATGCGTGCGCGCACGGCCGCATCGAGCGGGGTCGTGCCCGGCTCCAGCGCCACGGCGAATGACTTGAACGCCATCGCCAGCACGTCGTAGCAACCGACGGTGAACACCAGATCCAGCAGTTGCTGCGCGTTGAAGTGCGCCGCGAGACGCCCGTACGTCGCCTCGGAGATGCAGGCGTCGGCGTGCAGCTCATCCACCGCGCGCACCAAGTCGGCGTCGATCGGACCCCAACCCGGGGCGTCGGGGCCGAGCTGAACGCGCTCGAGCTCCGCGTCGCTCAAGCCCGCGCGGGCGCCCAACACCAGATGTTGAATGAACTCGTACTCGGCTTGCCGCAGCCAGCCGATGCGCAGGATCAACAGCTCGCGGATGCGCTTGGACAGGCTGCTCGCCACCGAAATATGGTTGTTGAAGGTCAGAAACGCCTTCGCGAGCGCAGGATGACGCAGCATCGTGCCCAGCGCGTTCATGCCGCCGGGAGACTCCCCGAGCCGATGGCGCGACAACACGAAGTCGCGGCCGTTCGGAAAGGCGCTGACCGCGTCGAAGACCTCACCGGTCCATTCGGGGGGCAGCACGGGCGGGATGCGGGGTTTCGACATGTCAGTCGGCGCGCAAATACCGATCGAGCTCCTGATGCATGTTGAGGATGATCTTCTCCTGGTCCTCCGCGAGCCAGGTGTGCTCGAGTCCATGCGCGTGCATGCCTTTCTGCATGCGCGGGATATTGCTCAAGTCCTGCCGCGGAATGAGCAGCACCTGCTCGGGATCTTGAAGATCCGTCACGGGCTCCAGGGTCGGCCGCGGCGGCTTGATCGCGGCGGGCAGCGTGCGAGTGGACAGAATCTCGAAGGTGCAGCTGTCGGGGTCGGACCCGTTGGGCCGCACGCGGTAGATCATCGCATTGCCGGCCTGGGGCAGAATCATCAGGTTCGGGAAAATGAAAATCTCCCCGCCCCACATGCCCAGAATCTCCGGTACGAGCTTGGGCATCGGACGCTGGCGAGCCGCCGCATCCGCGTACAACGCTTTCACATACTCGCCACCGAGGCTCGAGTCGGCCGGGATGGGTTTGCCGCGAAGCGACAGCAAAACATCGATGTCATCTTGCAGCACCATGGCATCCATGCCGTCGACCAGCAATTTCAGCCGCGCGGCCATTTCTTCCAGCGGGTCTCCCTTGAGATTGTTGATGTGACCGGCCATGGGGGTTTTCTTGCCGCCGTAGAAGGCGCCGTGGCCATGCGGGTATACGGCATAGGTGACATAACGGTGCGTGAACTCGGCGTTGGCGCTTTTGCCGAGAATCACGTCGGCTCCGCCCTTTTCCAGTTGTGGATGAGTCGCCGGCACGTGGAACGCCTCGAAGAAGGCCTCTTGCGCCACTTTCCAGTTGGCCGGCACCGGGATCGATTTCCACCAGTAGTGGTGCATGTCGCCGATGGCCAGCCCCTCGACCGCGTCCCGTACGGGCGCAATGAAATCATCGAACGGCTCCGCGTTCGGATCCATGTTGATGAATACGAAGCCCGCGAATAAAGCGACCTTGACCTCCTTGAGAGCCACGTCGCTGTCGCGCAACTGACCGTTGCGGAATTCTTGCCGCTCCAGCACGAACTGATTCTCGCCGGCAAGATTCCAGCGCCAGCCGTGGAAGGGGCACATGATCCGGCAACTCGGAAACGTCCCGGTCCCCTTGCCCAACGCGGTGCCTCGATGCGGACAGGCATTGTAGTAGGCCTTGACGGTTTTCTCGTCGACGCGCACCACCAGAATCGACTGGTCCCCGATGTCGTAAACGGTGTAATCGCCGGTTCCGGGAATTTCGTCGAGCCGTGCTGCCGCCTGCCAGACACGACTCCACAAGCGCTCGTATTCCAGACGCATGAAGCGAGGGTCGATATAGCGGCCGGTACTGATGCCGTGCGGCAACGTATTCCAGCTGGGAGGCCACTCCGCGCCGCTACCGGCGATGGAGCTCTTGCGGGCCGCTCGACGAGATAGTTCGCTCATATCGATCTCCGGTATCAGGGCGCCTTACGATGAGATCCGTCCCCGGTATGTATTCTAGGGGGCCGGAATGCCGCCAATCTACCCGCAGCTTCCTTGCGCGCCATCGCGCAGCCAGCTCTGCTGCCGGTAAGCCAGGTTACTATGGTAGCTTAGGATGGTGGTAGATTGCCGGGATACGGCAAAGTCACCTACTCTGGAGGCCGCGCGGGGGCTGCTGCGCTGCAGAGGAGAATTCAGATGACCCGACTTTCCAAATTGCCGGTGCAAGATTGGGACAGCGATTTACGCGCGCTCACGCAAGCGGACAGTGCGACACCGCTCGAGCAAGGGATGACGCGGGTGCTGGCGCATTCTCCCGAAGTGGCCAAAGCCGTCGTGCGGTTCGGCGGGGCGCTGTTCCGGAGCACGCGATTGCCGCGCCGGCTGATCGAGCTCGTCCGCCTGCGCATCGCCTTCCATAACCAGTGTCGCAGCTGCATGGCGATCCGCTATCAATCCGCGATTGACGACGGCTTGACGGAGGGCATGGTGTGCTCGCTCGAAAAGCCGCTCGATGCACCGGACCTCAGCGAAGCCGAGAAAGCGGCCGTCGCCTACGCGGATATTTCGTCGACCGATCATTTTGCGATCGACGATCGGACGTTCTCGAGGCTGCGGCGCTTCTTCAGCGAGGGCGAGATCGTCGAGCTCGCCGCCTTCATCGCATATTTCATCGGTTTCGGCCGGCTCGCCGCCAGCATGGACATGATCGAGGAGCTGCCGGCGGTGTTTCAGGACAAGACCGAGAAGGCCGCGCCCTGGTTGCAGGACGGCGTGCGGTTGCGAGGCTGAGGCGATGCGTCTTGCCAACAAGACCGCCGTCATTACCGGCGCGGGTTCCGGGATGGGCAAGGCCATGGCGGAATTATTCGCCGCCGAAGGCGCCCAGGTCGTCTGCGCGGACATCAGCGGTCAGCAAAACGACGTGGCGGCCGCCATCGGCGCTGCGGCCGTCGCGGTGCACGCCGACGTGGCGGACGAGGCGAGCGTTCGTGGAATGATTGCCGCCGCCGAGCAAAGATTCGGCCGTCTCGACATCCTCATCAACAATGCCGGCTTCGGCGGCAAAATGGCGCCTCTGCACGAGCAGACCGCGGAGACCTGGGACCGCATCCATGCGGTGAACGTCAGGGGTGTTTTTCTCTGTATGAAATACGGCGTCGTTTCGATGCTGAAGACCGGCGGCGGCTCGATCGTGAACATCGCCTCGGCTGCCGGCGTCGTCGGCTGGAAACACCACAGCGTTTACGGCGCCGCCAAGGCCGGCGTTAATCAGCTGACCAAGTCCGGCGCGCTCGACTATGCGACCCACAAGATCCGCGTCAACGCCATCGAGCCCGGCACCATCTGGACCGGCCTCGTGCCGCGGTCCAAGGAACATCCGGAACCGCCGCCGGGCGTGGCCCGGCTTCCCGGGATACCCCTCGACCGCTGGGGTCTCGCGCGCGAGATTGCTGCCGCCGCACTGTTTCTGGCAAGCGATGAAGCCTCCTACGTTACCGGCGTATTGCTGCCGGTCGACGGCGGTTATTGCATCGGTTTTTCCGGCATGGCCGCGGAAAACACCGGTTTACCGTGACCGTCGATGAGCTGATTGCCCGGGAGTGCATCCGCCAAACGATGGCGCGCTACACGCTGGCGGGCGATCGATTACGCAGCGAGGATTTCATGGCGGTGTTCACCGATGACGCCGTGCTCGAGACGGAACGGGTGCCCGAGTCGGATGCTTTTCGCTGCGAGGGCCGGGAGGCGATCGGCGAATGGTTCGGTCGCTGGCGCTCGCGCGATCGCGTGCCTGCCGCGCAACGCGCGACCTTCATACGACATCATCTTTCCACGTCGCAGATCGATTTCAGCGGTCCGGATAGTGCCCGGGCGCGCACTTACTGGGTCGCCTACAGCGATATCGGCCCCGACCATTGCGGCTACTACGTCGACGTGTTTCGAAGGGCGGGCGAGCAGTGGCTGATCGCGCATCGCAAGGTGCGCCTCGATTGGCGCGCGCCCGACAGCTTGTACCAGACCGCAATCGCAACTTTGTGAGAGCCTCACTATGAAGAACCTCGAATACACCAACGGAAAAACCAAGTTCATCGGCCATCTCGCCGGCGAAGACGGCGGGACCGGGCGCCGGCCGGGCATCGTCGTCTTCCCCGAAGCCTTTGGGCTCGGCGATCACGCCAAGAAGCGCGCCGATCGACTCGCGCAGCTCGGGTACGTGGCGCTCGCGGCGGATATCAACGGCGACGGCGCCCTGTACAACGACATGGCGCAGCTCGGGCCCGTCATTCAAGGGTTCTACGATGATCGGGCCGAGTGGCGCTCGCGGGCGCGCGCGGCATTGGACGCATTGCGAGCGCAACCGGGCGTCGATGGGTCGCGCCTCGCGGCGATCGGTTATTGTTTCGGCGGAACGACCGCGCTCGAGCTCGCGCGCAGCGGCGCTCCGCTCGCCGCGATCGCCACTTTTCATGCCGGACTCATCGCCGAGCTGCCCGAGGACGCCGGACGGCTTCGCGCCCGAGTGCTCATCAATCACGGCGCCGACGATCCGCTGGTGAAGAAAGAGGTCATCGACACGGTGATGACCGAGCTCCGACGCGACAAGGTCGATTGGCAGGTGATTTTCTACGGCAATGCCGTCCACAGCTTCACCAATCCGGAGGCGGACGCACGCCAGGTGCCGGCGCTCAAGTACCACAAGAAAGCGGACGAGCGGTCCTGGTCCGTCATGCGTCATCTGTTCGAGGAAGCCTTCGGCTGACGCGCGAGCTCGTTGCCATCCGGCAACGCTCAGAGGAGAGTCGATGTCCGCGCAGGCGGGGACGCCGATCGATGATTTCGGGGGACTGATCGACTGGGCGCGTTTGAATGCCTGGATGGCCGGTCGGCAGCTTCCCGGCACGGGTCCGGTGACTGCCGCGCGCAAACTCGCGGGCGGCGTGCAGAACAATGTCTTCCTGCTCGAGCGCGGCGGCGAGTCTCTGGTGTTGCGGCGACCCGCCAAGCAGCTGCGTCCGAACAGCAACGAGACCATGCTGCGCGAGACGCGGATTCTCGGCGCCCTTGCGAGCAGCGCCGTGCCGCATCCGACGGTGTACGCGGTGTGCGATGACCCCGCCGTCATCGGTGCGTGCTTTTATTTGATGTCGCCGCTCGAGGGTTTTGCGCCCAGCGGTCCGCTGCCGGGCCGCTACGCCGCCGATCCGAACTGGCGGCGCAGCATGGGCGAGGAAATGGTGCACGCGGCCGCAGCACTCGCTGCCGTCGACCCGGCGGCCGTGGGACTTCTGGGACTCGGCAAACCGGGCGACTGGCACGAGCGACAGGTGGGCCGCTGGCGCTCGCAGCTCGATGGCTATCGCTCCCTGCCCAACTATGATGCGGGGGGACTGCCGCATGTCGATGAAGTCGGCCGCTGGCTCTCCGATCATCTGCCGCAGGATCGGCGCGTCGGCCTGATCCACGGCGATTTACAATTCGCCAACGTGTTGTTCTCGCTCCATTCACCGCGGATCTCCGGTGTGGTGGATTGGGAGCTCGCGACCCTCGGCGATCCACTGCTCGATTTCGGCTGGGTGCTCGGCAGCTGGTGGGAGCAGGGCGATCCCGACGGCAAGCGGCCCTTGGTCGCCCCGTGGGAGGATTTCGTGCCGCGCGCGGAGCTGGCCCGCCTCTACGGCCAGATCACCGGGCGGAGTCTCGACGAGCTGCCTTGGTACTTCGCGCTCGCCTGTTACAAGCTCGCCTGCCTGCTGGAGGGAACCTACGCCCGCTCGAGGTCGGGCCAGATGCCGGCGCATATCGGTGAGCAGATTCGCGGCTATGCCATCTGGCAAATGCGCAAGGCCATGCAGATCATCGCTAGCTGACCCGGCCGGCATCGTTGCGGCCGGCCTTCGACATAAATCGCGGTTGTGGCCGCTCGGCGCGCGCAGGACACTAACGTCAGCCGGATCTCGATTCCGGCGCGGGGGACATATGGCAAAAGGCCTTTTCGATTTGAGCGGCAAGGTGGCGGTGGTGACCGGCGGCAACAGCGGTCTCGGTCTGGGATTCGCTCGCGGCATCGCCAAGCAGGGGGGCGACGTCGTGATCTGGGGCCGCTCGGCGGACAAGAATGCAGCGGCAAAGAAAGAGCTCGAAGCGTTCGGCGTGCGCGTGCAGGCGCGGCAGGTGGACGTCTCCGCCGAGGACCAAGTGCTGGCCGGCTACGAGGCGCTGATGAAAGAGTTCGGCCGTCTCGACTGCGTGATAGCCAACGCGGGGCTGCCGCCCCCTCGTTCCAATTCGATTCTCGAGCTGTCGACCGAGGAGTATCACGCGTTTCTCGACGTCAGCATGCACGGGGCCTTCTATACGTTGCGCGAGGGCGCACGGTTGATGGTCAAGCGCGCGCAGGACGGTGAGCCGGGCGGCTCGCTGGTGTTCTGCGGGAGCCTCTCGATGTTCGCGGGCCTCGCGGGCAAGGGTCATTACGCCGCGGCCAAGGCCGGTATCGGGGCGATGATCCGCTCGATGGCCGTGGAATTCGGCAAATACGGTATTCGGGCCAACACCATCGCTCCCGGCTACATCAAGACCGGCATGACGGGGGAGAACTCGGAGCTCAACCAAGTCGACAAATACTTCGCCTCCCTGACCCCGATTCCGCGGCCGGGCTATACGGCGGATTTCGAGGCCGTCGCCGCGTATCTGGCAAGCGATGCCTCGTCGTTTCATAGCGGCGACACGCTGGTGATCGACGGAGCCTTCCTGGTCAATCTTTAGGAGCTGACGATATGGGCCGCATTCTCAACATTCACGGCGTCGACGACGTCAGGTTGGATCCCATCGAATCGCCGCGTCCCGGAAGCGCGGATGTGGTCGTCCAAGTGAAGGCCTGCGGCGTCTGCGGAAGCGATCTCTCGTACATCAAGATCGGCGGTATTCATCGAAAGCCCGGCGGCGTCACACCCATCGGTCATGAGGCGGCGGGCGAGGTGATCGCGGTGGGCAATGGTGTGAAAGGCGTTTCCGTGGGGCAGCGCGTGGTCATCAATCCCATGAACACACCGAGCTACATCGGCAGCGGTGGTCCGGAGGGCGCGTTCACCGAGGAGCTCCTGGTCCGGGACGCGCGCGTGGGCGACAGTCTGCTCCCGATCCCCAAGGATTTGCCGTACGAGGTCGCCGCGCTGACCGAGCCGCTGTCGGTCGCATTGCACGGCGTGAATCGCGCGCAAGCCAAGCCGGGCGACAAAGTGGTCGTATTCGGCTGTGGGCCCATCGGACTCGGCATGGTGTTGTGGCTCAAGGACCGCGGCGTGGAGGATCTGATTGCGCTCGACCTCGCGCCCGAGCGGTTGGAGCGAGCGAGAGCGCTCGGTGCGCGTGCCGTCATCAATCCGGCAAAAGAGGACGTTCGCGCGCGGCTGCGCGAGCTCCATGGACCGGCGCGGGTGTTCAGCCGGGAAGCCGTGGGGAGCGATGCCTATATCGATGCCGCCGGCGCGCCGAACATTCTCTCCGAGGTCGTGAACATGGCCAAGCCGCACGCGCGCATGGTCGTGACCGCAGCCTATATGAAGCCCGTCCTCCTCGATCTCGGCGCGATGCTCACCACCGAGATGACCATCACCACCGCGGTCGGCTATCCGAGCGAGATGCCCGACGTCATCGCGGCGCTGCCGCGCTTGCGCGATGTCGTGCGCAGCCTCATCAGCCACCGCTTTCCCTTCGACCAGGTTCTCAATGCGCTCAGCGTGGCCGGCACGCCGACCTCCGCCAAGGTGATGGTCAATTTCGACGGTACTGCCAGGTGAGCGCGGCGAACGACGGCAAGCCGCCACTGGCGGGCCTGGTCCTCGCGGGTGATCAGCAAAAGGAAGCGCAGGCGATCACCGATTTCATCTTCATGGCGAAGGACATCTCCAATGCCTACCTGGTGACGACCGCTGCGGGCGATGTCATGGTCAACACCGGGTTCATGGACAACGCGCTTCGCACCAAGAGCTTGCTGGCGCCCCATCGCACGGGGCCGCTGCGCTACGTCATTCTCACGCAGGCGCACGCCGATCATTACGGCGGCGTGCCGGCAATGCTCGAGCCCGAGACGCAGGTGATTGCGGAACGCCGATTTGTCGATACCTGGCAATACTTCAACAAGCTCGCCCCGTATCTCGGCCGCCGTTCGCGCAAACTCTGGGCGAGCACCATCAAGCGCGCCGCGAACCCCCCACCGCCGCCCGAGATCGTGCCGCACATCACGGTGGACCGGCGGTACGCGTTCGATCTCGGCGGCAGGCGCTTCGAGGTGATTTCGACTCCGGGCGGAGAGGCGCTCGATTCACTCGTGGTCTGGATGCCGCAGGAGCGGATTGCCTTCACCGGTAATCTATTCGGCCCCGTGTTCTTGTCCATGCCGAACCTGTGCACCATTCGCGGCGACAAGCCGCGTTCCGTGCAGCGCTATCTCAGCTCGCTCGATCGTGTGCGCAGGCTCGATGCCGAGATGATCATCACCGGTCACGGCGAACCGATTCGCGGCGCCGCGAAAATCCGCGCCGATCTCGACCAGATGCATGCCGCAGTTGCCTATGTGAACGATGCGACCATCAGCGGCATGAACGCCGGCAAAGACGTGCATACCCTGATGCGCGAAATACGGTTACCGGCCGAGCTGAAGATAGGCGAGTTTCACGGCAAGGTCTCCTGGGACGTGCGTGCGATCTGGGAAGAGTATTCCAGCTGGTTTCATTACGATTCCACCGCCTCTCTGTACGGTGTGCCGCGATCGAGCGTTGATGCCGACCTCGTAGAGCTCGCCGGAGGGGCGGGTGTGCTCGCGGACCGCGCCCGCAAGAAGCTGAGCGAGGGGCGGCCGCTCGAGGCCATTCATCTGCTCGACATCGCGCTCGGCGCAGATGCTGCGCATCGCGGCGCGCTGTCGGTGAAGAAGGACGCGCTCGAGGCGTTGCTGCGCGAATCGGGCGGCGCAAACTTGAGCGAAACCATGTGGCTCAAGTCCGAGATCGCCGCAACCGAGGCCGCGTTGACGGCCAACGTGTGAGCGCTATCGATCTCACCGGAAAGGTCGCCGTCGTCACGGGCGCAAGCCGAGGTTTGGGTCTTGCCATCGCCCGCGGGCTGGCCCGCGCCGGCGCCGCGGTGGCCGTCGCCAGTCGCAAGAGCGTTGCGTGTCAGAGCGTCGTGGACGAGCTGAGCGTTGCCGGCGCGAGTGCTTCGGCGCACGCGTTCGATGCCGGTCGCTGGGAGGACTGCGATCGTCTGTTCGCGGACGTGACGGCGCGCTGGGGCCGCGCGCACATACTCGTCAACAACGTCGGGATGTCGCCCGTCGCGCCGTCATCGCTCGAGACCAGTCAGGAACTCTTCGACAAGATCATCGCGGTGAACTTGCGGGCCGCGTTCCGGTTGTGCGCACTCTTTGGCAGTCAAATGCGCAGCTCGGGTGCCGGCTCGATCGTCAATATCTCCTCGAGCGGCTCACTTCGGCCGCAACCCGGCTTCGCTCCGTACGCCGCCGCGAAAGCGGGGCTCAATGTGCTGACCGCCACGTTCGCCAAGGAGTTCGGGCCGTCGGTGCGCGTGAACACGGTGATGCCGGGGCCGTTTCACACCGACGCGACTCAAACTTGGTCCCGTTCCGAGGGATTCGTCCGCCACGCGCAGAGTGCTTTGCCGCTGAAGCGCGCCGGTGATCCCCCGGAAATTGTGGGGGCCGTGCTCTACTTGGTGAGCGATCTGGCATCCTTCACCACCGGTGCATGCCTCGCCGTCGACGGCGGACAGAGCATTTCCTAGCCGGAACTCGCGCCCGAGCGGGGCTCGTTCGCATCTCCTTCGAACAAGCGGCGCACCGCCGGCCGATCGATTTTCAGCGAGGGTGTGCGCGGCAGCTCCGCGACGATGCGCCACGCCGCGGGAATGTGGGTGGCATAGATATGCCCGCGCAAATGCGCCTCCAGAGCCGCGACATCCGGCCGCTCGACGCCCGGTTTCAATTGAATCGCCGCCGCCGGCACCTGCCCCAGCCGCGGATCGGGCAACCCCAGCACGGCGACCGCGGAAATTGCATCGTGCAGCAAGAGCGCGCGCTCGATGGTCTCCGGCAGGATCTTGAAGCCGCCGCGCATGATCGCGCCGTCCGCGCGGCCGCGGTGATACATGAAACCGTCCTCATCGATCAGGGCGATGTCCGACGTTCGAATCCACTCCGGCCCCATGCGGGGAACCGTCACTTCGAGAATTCCTTCCTGTCCGGGCGATAGTACCTGGCCGGTGTCGGGGTCGATCACGCGCAGCTGCGCCCCCGCGATCGCCCGCCCGACGCTGCCGAACTTCTGCTTGCCCCACTGCGCATGCAAATCAGCCGTCATCGCCGTCACGGGACCGGCAAATTCCGTGGCGCCGTACGAGAGCAGTATCGGAATCGTGTAGCGCTCCTCGAATGCTCGATGGGTCGTGGGATCCAAGGGCGCCGCGCCGGTACCGATGCTGCGAATGCAGGCGAGGTCGGCCGGCGGTATGTCGGCGTCGAGCACCATTTGCACGCCGGCCGGCGGCAGGCCGCTGACCTGCGGGCGGTAGCGCAGAATGTGCCGGTGCCAATCGCGCACGGTAAATCGCTCGAGCAGCACCGCGCGCTGGCCTTTCAGCATCACGGGAATGGTGGTGTAGACCCCGGATATGTTGCCGAGCGGCATGAAGAGCAAGAACGGCGGCGGCTCCGCGGCATTTGCGCCGCCGGTCGATGCGGCGCTCGGCTGCGTCAGGCTCGCGCCGAGGAAGTGTCGAGCGATCAAGTCGAAGCCGATGGCGAAGCGCTTCGGCGGCCCGGTGGTACCGCTGGTCAAGAGCTCGATACGAGGCGGTGTGGATTGCAACGCGGCTTCGGCGCGGGACTGCTCGAGGCCGGGCAGTGCGCATGCGTCCATCTCTGACAGCGCGATGGCGGCGATTCCCTGCGCGCGCAGCACCGCGACCAGCTCGTCGGAGAAATCCTCTTGTGCCGCGACGAGCAGCGCAGGCCTGAGCCGCTCGACGTCCCGAGCCAGGGCCGCGCCGGCTTGGTAGGCATACAGCATGCAGATTGTCCGCCCCTGCGCGATCAAGCCGAGCAACGCGGCGATTGCGGAAGGACGATTGCGCGCGACGAAGGCGATGGACGCTTGGGAGGGCACGCCGCTCGCACCGATCAACGCGGCCAGCCGCTCCGCGACATGGCGCATGTCTCCCCAGGTGCGCCATTCGTCCTGGAACTCGATGACCGGTTGCGCAGCGGGTCGCTGCAGCGCTTCGGCACTCAGTGTTTCGAGCCTTTGGATCTCGTCTGGCATAAGTCGCGGATTAAGTCGTGTGCGACGGCATGGTAGCAATTTGTGCGACGCCTCACGCAGTCGGAGTTGACATAGATACTAACGTAGCTTAGTATTATTACTAACGTAGCTTAGTATGTTTCCCTCATCGTCGAGTAAAAGGAGATCGTCGTGAAGAATTCATGGTTTCCCGCGGTGGCTTGCGTTCTGATGCTTGGCTCTGCCGGGCTCGTATTCGCGAAAGATGATGCGGCGTCTGCGGTCGCTGCGAAGGGCAAGATGCTGATCGCCGCGGACGGCGCGCGTCTCGGTACGGTGTATCGCGTCGGTCCCGACGGGGCCGTGCAGATGATCATCGGCGGCAAGATCGTGACCGTTCCCGCCTCCACCTTGTCGAGCGTCGATGGCAGGCTCGTGACCAGCCTCAGCAAGAACCAGGTGCTGGCTCTGTAACTAAGCGTGCGCGTCCCGGGGCTATGCGTCCCGGGCCGCGCGTCCCGGGCCGCGCTCCGAGTGCTTTACAGTGCGCGTCTCGCCGTTCCATACTCGGGCGGCTCGCACGATTATTGATCACCGTGCTCGGGGGTAGCGGATGAAGATTCGCATCGACAAGGCTTCCTGCGTCGGCAACGCGCGCTGTGCCGCAGTGGCTGAAAAACTGTTCCCGCTCGATGAGGACGGCTATATCGCCGTCGAAGAGATCGACGTACCTCCGGGAATGGAGGAGTTGGCGGAGCGCGGTGCCCGCGCCTGTCCGGAGCGCATCATCGTCATCGAAAAGTGATTCTGCGCAAGAGCAGGGGCGTCATGCCGCTGACGGCGCTGGCGCTCACGGTGCTCTCTTGGGCTCCCGTGTCCGCCGCCGCCGTGACGCTCATGCCGGACGGCGCAACGAATGCCGGCCCGCAAAACTGGCCCGGCCACAACAGCGCCGGCGAAGACGCGTACAGCGCGCTGGATGACATCAATAAATCCAACGTCAAGTCGCTCGGTCTCGAGTGGTCGCTCGATCTCGAGGGCGAGCAGTCCTTGGAGGCCACGCCGCTCGCGGTCGACGGCGTCCTCTACTTCACGGGCAGTCATGCGACGGTCTATGCCGTCGATGCGGCGACTGGAAAGCTCAAGTGGAAGTTCGATCCGCAAACCTGGAAGCACAATCCTGCCAAGCTCGCCTTGATGCTGCCCATTAATCGCGGCGCGGCCTATGCCGATGGACGCGTTTTCTGCGGCACCCTCGATGGGCGCTTGATCGCCCTGGATTCCAAGACCGGAGAGATGCTGTGGAGTGAGCAGACCGTGCCCGAGTCGGGCGGTAAGACCATCACGGGGGCTCCCCGCACGTTCAACGGCAAGGTCATCATCGGCAACGCAGGCGCGGATGCCGGCGAGCGCGGCTACGTCACGGCTTACGACGCCGCCACCGGCAGGCAAGTCTGGCGGTTTTATACGACGCCCGGATCGCCTGCGGAAAACAAGGGTGATCCAGCCATGGAGCGTGCCGCCGCGACCTGGAGCGGCGAATACTGGAAAAGCGGCACCGGCGGCGGTGTTTGGGACAGCATCACATTCGACGCCGAGCTGAACCGCATCTATCTCGCAACCGGCAATGCCGGACCGTACGATCCCGACCAGCGCAGTCCGGGCAACGGCGATAATTGGTACACGGCCTCGATCGTCGCGGTGGACGCAGACACGGGCAAATATGTGTGGCACTACCAAGTCAACCCCCGCGATGCGTGGGACTTCGACTCGACTCAACAAATGGCGCTGGCGGATCTCGTGATCGGCGGTGAACGCCGCAAAGTGCTCATGCAAGCACCGAAGAACGGATTTTTCTATGTGCTCGACCGGCACACGGGGAAACTCATCTCGGCCGAGAAGCTGGGCAAAGTCACCTGGGCGGAGCGCATCGATTCGGTGACCGGCCGGCCGGTGGAAATGAAGGGCGCCCGCTACGAGACCGGCGATGCCATCGTCTGGCCGAGTCCCACCGGCGCGCACAGCTGGCAGAGCATGTCCTTCAGCCCGAAGACCGGCTTGGTCTACCTCCCTTACATGCAGGTGGGCGTACATCTTCACAAGGGCAAGCCGCAACCGGGATTGTTCTACATCGGCGGCTTGAGCATGTCGGGTGTCCTCAACGACGCGCAGGACGGCAAAGGCGCACTCATTGCGTGGGATCCGGTCGCGCAGAAGGCTCGCTGGCGAGTGCAGCAACGCACACTCTGGAATGGGGGTGTGCTGTCGACCGGCGGCGGTCTCGTATTTCAGGGGAGCGGCGATGGATTCCTCGTCGCCTACGATGCGGCCGCCGGCGAAGAGTTGTGGCGGTTCAATGCCGGGCTCGGAATCATCGGCGCCCCCATCAGTTATGCCGTGGCCGGGCGGCAATACGTGTCGCTTCTGGTCGGTTATGGCGGCGCCACGGCAATCTGGAATCAGTTGATGCCGCGCGGGTGGAAATACGGCGCACAGCCGCGCCGGCTCCTCACTTTCGGCCTCGGCGGAAAAGCCCAGCTGCCGCCGACCGCACCGCGCAGCGATTCGCTGAACGCCCTCGATGATCCGGCAGTCACCATCAACGACGCGGACGCTGCGGCGGGACAGGCGATTTTCAATCTAGCCTGCTCGGGATGCCACGGCCTGAATCTCACCTCTCCCGGCTCGCCCGGACCCGACCTGCGCGAATCCCGGATCGCTCTCAGCGAGAGCGGGATCTGGGCCGCGGTGCACGATGGCGCACTGCTGGAAAAAGGAATGCCGCAGTTCGCGATGCTCGGGCCGCAGCAGGTGCACGAGATTTACGCCTATATTCGCGCCGGCGCGCGCGCAGCGCTTGGCAACGGCAAGGCCGCGGCGACCGGCGCTCCGGCAGGAGCTACCCCTTGAACAGCGCGCGAATCTCGCGCCTCAGCAGCTTACCCATTTCGTTGTAGGGCAGCGCGTCCAAGAACGCGATCCTTTCCGGCACGCGCGATGAGCGCAAGCGGCTTCTGACGAGGGCACGCAACTGCTCTTCTCCGGGCGCCTCGTGGCCGGGCCTGATTACGACGGCGACACCGACTGCTTCACCCCATTCCATCGAGGGCACCGCGACGGCCGCCGCGTCCGCGATGGCCGTATGCGTGAGCAACACATCCTCGATCTCTCCGGGAGAGATGTTCTCGCCGCCGCGCACGATCACATCGTCGGCACGGCCGGCCAGGAACAAAAAGCCCTCGGCATCGAGCCAGCCGGCATCGCGCGTCGGAAACCAGCCCGCCGCATCGAGCGCACTGCGCTCGCGATACTCGCCGGAGACCTGCTCGCCGCGCACGTAGATTTCGCCGCGCGCACCGGCCGGGAGCGGCCGCCCCTCTTCGTCGCGAATTTCGACCTGCACCGTCGGCAGCGGACGGCCCACGGAGCCGAGCCGCGCGCGAACATCCGGATCGCTCGAGGCGCGTGCATCGCGGTGCTCTTCGGGCCCGAGCAACGCGATAGTGGAACTGGTTTCCGTGAGGCCGTAGGCGTTGGTGAACGCGGTCTGCGGAAACAGCTCGAGCGCCCGCTCGATGAGCTCGGTCGGCATGCGGCCGCCGCCATAGGCGATGGCGCGCATGGCGGACAGATCGGCAGAGGCACCGGCGTCCAGTCGAGCGATGACGCGCCCGAGCATGGTCGGCACCAAAAACGCGTGGGTGGCGCGCTCGGAGGCTGCGAGGTTCAGCCAGTCGTCAGGATCGAAAGCGGGGAGGAGCAAAATCCGTCGCATGGCGTAGACGGAGCTCAACAGGGCCGCGATCCCGGCAACGTGATACGGCGGTACGCTCACCAGCGCGGCCTCCTCCTCTCCGGCGGCCCCGAACTCGACGGTGCCGAGAATGTAGGAGAGCAAGTTGGCATGGCGCAGGATTGCGGCTTTGGGCGCGGCCGTGGTCCCGCTGGTGAAGAGCTGAACCGCGATGCCCCCGGGAGGCTCATCCGCGCTCGCGAGGGCCGCGGACGCCGTGGCCGCGGCGAGGAAGGCGGTTCGACCTCGGATGCGATGGCCGAGATCCGGGCTCAATCGCCCGCTGCGCTCGGCATCCCCGACGATATACGCGGGCGCGATGCGCCGGAGCAGGGATGCGAGATCGAGATCTGCGAGGCGATAGTTGAGGGGAACGTAGGGCACGCCCGCGAGCGCTGCGCCAAACAACGCGATGGCCGCGGCTTCGCTGCTCTCGTCGAGCAGGGCGACGTGTGAGCAGCCCGAGCTCGCGATGTCCGTCGCGGCGGCCCGCGCGGCTTGCAGGAGCGCGCCGTACGACCAGCGGCGACCTCCGCAAACGAGGCCGATGCGCTCGGGCTCGGCATCGGCCGCCATCTGCAGCACGAGCGAAATGTTCATCAGCTTGTCAGTCGGAGGAGGGCAGAGGCTTCGCGTCCTTGGTCTGCAGCGCAACGCCGGCGATGGCAAGCGATCCCTGTCCCGCCTTCACGCACAAAAGCTCAGTCTTGCCGTCGGCGTCGACGTAGCGTTTGCCGATGCGCGTCCCTTGCGCGAAGCCGGGATTGATCGGCTTCCGTTCGCCAGGCGCTTGCTCGGCCATGGGCGCGCCGCCGCATTCCACGACGACATCCGCAGCGCCGCGAATGACCATGACCTCGGTATCGCACACCGCGCTTTTGAGCTTGGTTCCCGGCTTCATTACGAGATCGCCCCGGCGGCTTTCAAGCTTTCGATTCGCTCCCAGGGGAGGCCGAGCTCCATGAGGAACGACTCGGTATGTTCCGAGGCTTGGGGGGCGCGCGTGGTCGTTACCGGTGTGTGGTTGAATTGCACGGGGCCGCGCACGAGCTTCAGCGGGCGGCCGCCGTCAGCGGCTTCCACCTCGAAGAGCATGTCATTGGCGAGCGCCTGTTCATCGCTCGCGAGGTCGAGCAGGCTCTGCACGGGCGCCCACTGCCCCTTGAGGGTTTTCAAATGCTGGCGCCAGTAAGCGAAGTCGCGCTTAGCGAAGGCCTCGGCGATGAGATCACTCGCGGCCTTGGAATTCTCGATGAGCGCTCGAGTCTCGCTGAAGCGCGGGTCTTCGGCAGCCTCCGGAAGGCCGAGATGCTCGAAGGTGTCGCGGATGTGCGGCCCCGGGGTGAGAATGCACAGATTGATCGTTCCACCGTCCGAGGTCCGGTAGTTGCCCGAGAACGGATTGGTCGGCTGCCCGCCAGATCTCGGCATGGGGTTGCGAATGACATTGCCGCTCTCGATGAATTGATCGACTGCGGTGCCGGCCGCCCACCAGGCGGTACTCAAGAGCGACACATCGAGCTCCAACGCCTCTCCGGTGCGTTCGCGATGGAACAGGGCTGCGGCAATCCCACCGGCGATGTTCATGCCGCCGATCGAGTCTCCGAATGCGGCAATACCCTGGGTGAGCGGACCCTCGAGCTCTTTCGGCGACATGGAATAACCAACGCCGCTGCGCGACCAGAAGGCCGTGCCGTCGAAACCGCCGATATCGCGCTCCGGTCCTTTGTCGCCGTACGCGCTGCCCCGTGCGTAAATGATCTTGGGATTCACCGCGCGGATGTGCTCGATATCGAACTTGAGCTTCTGACGCTGCGAGGGCAAGTAGTTGGTGAGGAAGACGTCGCAGGTCTTGGCGATCTCGTGGAGCAGCTCCACGCCCGCGGCGGTGGAGAAATCGAGACCGACGCTGCGCTTACCGCGGTTCGGATGCTCCATCAGAGTGTTGCGCATGGGGTCGAGCTTCATGCCGCCCAGATTGATGAAACCGCGTTGCGTATCGCCGCGCACCGGATGCTCGATCTTGATGACGTCTGCGCCCCAGTCGGCCAAGATGGCGCCGGCGGCAGGGACGAATGTGAACTGCGCGACCTCCAGCACCCTGATCCCTTTCATAACCTGCGACATAACTACCCCCGTCGACTCCGCTTTCCGGCTTTGCGCCAATGATATCGAATCCCCCCGCTCGGGGCCTCTCGCGCGGCCAGCGCTTTTGCTATGATACTAAGCTAGCTCAGCAATGGCTGCCTGGCAATTACGAGGGTTGCCGGAGCGTTTACACCTCCGGCGACGGCGCAGATAATGAACATCACCGTTGCGCAATCGCGTCCGCGGGGGAGAGGAGCAAATGCCAATGACCAAGTCGGACGGGTTCGGTCCCCAGATACTGCTGGATATTTACCGTAAGGCGCTGCTGATTCAGCTGTTCGACGAGCGCATGCGCTCGTTGATATCGACCGGACGGATGGCGGCGGTCTATTACTCTCCCCGGGGCCAGGAGATCCTGGCGGCGGCGATGGGCGTGAACCTCAAGCCCACCGATTATCTGGTCACGACCTATCGCGGCGTTCACGACCAGCTGGCGAAGGGCATGCCGCTGCGGCAGATGGTCGCGGAATACGCGGGCAAGGTGACCGGCGCTTGCAAGGGCAAGGGCGGCGCGATGCACATCACCTATCCAAAAGCCGGAATCATGGTGACCACGGGCGTGGTGGGCAGCGGCCTGCCGATCGCCAATGGCCTCGCGCTTGCATCGCAGCTGAAAGCCGATGGCCGCGTGACGCTGTGCAATTTCGGTGACGGGGCTTCCAACATCGGGGCGTTCCACGAGGCGCTCAACATGGCGTCGCTCTGGAAGCTGCCGGTCATTTTCCTCTGCCAAAATAACCGCTTCGCCGAGTGCACGCGCTACGAGGACGGCACGACCGTCGCCCAAGTTGCCGATCGGGCCGCTTCCTACGGCATGCGCGGCGTCACCGTCGACGGCAACAATCCGGAGGCCATGTGGCAGGCCTCGCGGGAGGCCGTCGAGCGCGCGCGCGCCGGCGAGGGCCCGACACTGCTCGAGGCCATGACGTTTCGATTCATGGGTCATTATTTCGGGGACCCTGGCGCCTATATTCCGAAGGATGAGTACGCTGCGGCGCTCGCCCGCGATCCGATGCCTGCCGCCAAGGCGGCGGTGCTGCATACGAAAGCTGCGAGCGAGGCCGATCTCGAGACGATCGCGCGTGACATCAATGCGCAGATCGACGACGCGGTGAAGTTCGCGGCGGACTCGAGCCCGCCGGAGGCCGACGAGATCAACAAAGACATTTACGCCCCGGGAGCGCCCGCATGAGCACCGTAACCGCTGCTGCACCGCAGACCATGAGCTTCACGGATGCCTATCGAATGGCGTTGGACGAGGCGCTGGGGAGCGACCCCAGCGTGCTGCTGCTCGGTGAGGATATTGGCGACAAAGAGGGCGGCGGCGTCTTCAAGGTGACCAAGGGCCTGTCCACGAAATATGGGGCGCATCGCGTGCGCACAACTCCCATCTCCGAACAAGCCATCCTCGGGGCGGCCGTGGGCGCGGCGCTCGCCGGGATGCGGCCGGTCGCCGAGATCATGCTCATGAACTTCGTCACCGTCGCGATGGATCAAATCGTCAACCACGCAGCCAAATTGCGCTTCATGTCCGGCGGACAGACGGGCGTGCCGCTCACCATTCGCACGCGCACCGGGGCGGGCGCCGGCACGGCCGGGCAACACTCGGACATGCTCGAGGCGTGGTTTGCACACGTCGCCGGAATCAAGGTCGTCGTGCCCTCGACGCCGGCGGATGCGAAAGGCCTGTTGAGCTCGTGCATTTTCGACGACGATCCGTGCCTCTTCATCGAAGACGGGCTGACGCGCGCCTTGACAGGTCCGGCGCCGCCGCCCGGGCATCGTGTGCCGCTCGGCAAGGCGCATGTCGCGCGCACCGGCAGCGACGTATCGGTCATCGGCTACGGGAGGCCGCTGCGCGATACGCTGGTCATTGCCGAACGGCTGGCCCAAGAAGGTATCCAGGTCGAGGTCGTCGACCTGCGCACGGTCTCGCCGCTCGACACGGACGGCATCCTGAAATCGGTTGCGAAGACGCGCCGCGCCGTGGTGGTTCACGAGGCCCCGCGCAGCTTCGGAGTGGGCGCGGAAGTGGCGGCGCGCATTCAAGAGCATCTCTACGGCCAGCTCGCCGCGCCCGTGCTGCGAGTCGCCTCGCGCGACGTGACGGTGCCTTTCGCCAAGGTGCTCGAAACAGAATATCTCTACAAGCCAACCGAAATCGAATCGGCAATCCGGCGCACGCTCGAGGCGAAGGCACCGCGGTGAGCGCGTGGACGCAAATGACATTCTGTTGACGGATCAGGTCGCCGTCGTCACCGGCGGCGGCGGCGGCATCGGGCGTGCGATCGCGCTCGCTTTTGCGGCCGTCGGCGCGGACCTCGTAATCGCGGACATCGTTCCCGAGCGCTGCGAGGAGACGGCGGCCCGCGTGCGCGAACTCGGCCGCAAGGCGCTCGCGGTGCCGACCGACGTCATGGAGACCGCTCAGATCCACACGCTCATCGAGCGAGCCGCCGGCGAGTTCGGCCGAATCGACATCCTCATCAACAATGCCGGCGGCGTGAGCCCGCGGCCGTTTATCGAACAGTCGGAGCGCTCCTGGCGCAGGCACATCGACCTCAATCTCGTGAGCGTGTTGGCCGCGACCTCGGCCGCCGTGCCGATCATGATCAAGGGCGGGCAGGGCGGCTCCATCATCACCGTCACCAGCATCGAGGCTTCGCGCGCGGCGCCGAGCTATTCGGTTTACGCCGCCTGCAAGGCCGGCCTCAACAACTTCACGCGCACCTTGGCCGTGGAGCTTGCCGATCACCGCATCCGCGTCAACGCCATCGCGCCCGATATGACCGATACGCCGGGGATTCGAGGCAATCGCGCCGGACCGGTCGATCCGTCGACTTGGATCGAGTTCACCGACGAGCAGAAAAATGCCGTGGGGCGCCGTATTCCGCTCGGACGCCCGGGAATCGACACCGAATGCGGTAACGCCGCCGTGTTCCTGGCGTCACGGATGAGCAGCTACATCACCGGCATCATTCTGCCGGTCGACGGCGGCACATCCGGGTCGGGCGGTTGGGTCAGAAGCCGCAGCAACAACGCCAAGTGGGTTTTGGTGGAATGAAAGTCAACGTCTCGCTGCCCTTCGACAAGATCCAATATCCGGACGAATTTCTGCGCGCCGACGCGATTGCGGAAATATCGCAGATGGCCGAGCGTGCCGGCTTCGACGCCGGCTGCGATACGGACCATCCGGTGCCGACGGGACGCTGGCTCGATGCGGGGGGTCACCACGCGCAGGACCCGTTCGTCATCCTGACTTTCGTTGCGGCGGCGACGCGGACACTGCGGCTGCAGACCGGAATTCTCGTGCTGCCTTACCGCAATCCCTTCATCACGGCACGCGCGGTGGCGACGCTCGATTTCGTATCCGGCGGGCGCGTCACGTTGGGCGTGGGTGCCGGCTATCTCAAGGGAGAGTACAAGGCCTTGGGCGTCGACTTCGAGCGACGCAACGAGATCGTGGATGAGTACCTCAAGGCGATGAAAGCCGCGTGGACCGCGGACGAATTCACGTTTCAGGGCACGGGCTATCAGGCACTCGGCAATCGCATTCTGCCGCGGCCGCTGCAGAAGCCGCATCCACCGCTGCTGATCGGCGGCAATTCGCGGCGCGCGATTCGAAGGGCCGTCGAACTGGGCGATGCCTGGAATCCCTTCATCACCTCCGCTGCGGTATCGGCGACCACGCGCACCGCGGCCATGACCGACGAGATGGATCTGGCCGCCGGCATTGCCTACATGCGTGAGCACTGCGAGAAGGTCGGGCGGCCGCTGCCCCCGCAGGTCGTACTGGGCGCCGTCAACCAACCCAACGAGGCGTGGAATGCGCAGGCGCTGCTCGAGAAAATCGCCAAGATGCGCGAGCTCGGTGTCACCACGGTCGGAGCGACCATCGACGGCTCGAGCCGCGCCGAGTGGTGTGCCAACGCGGAGCGCTACGGTGCCGAGATCATTGCCAAGCTCCGCTGACTCGGAGTTGCACGACCCGCCGGGCGCCGCCCGCTAGTGGCTGTCTCGTGACCGCGAGCCGCGTCGAGGCGAGGCGAATCTGGGCACCCCTCGAGCCGCTGCGTGAACGCGTGTACCGCAGGATCTGGTCGGCGAGCGTGATCTCGAACTTCGGCCAGCTCATCTTGGGCGTCGGCGCGGCGTGGGAGATGACGCGCCTCACCTCATCGCCCGGCATGGTCGCGCTCGTGCAAACCGCGCTGATGCTGCCGTTGATGCTGGTATCCGTGCCGGCCGGCGCGATCGCCGACATGTTCGATCGGCGCAAGATCGCCCTCGTCGGACTGGGATTCGCCACGCTCTGTGCGGCCACGCTCACGACGCTTGCGCTCGCCGGACTCACGACCCCGTGGGTGTTGCTCGCGTTCTGCTCGCTCATCGGTGGAGGCGTCGCCCTCTATAATCCCGCGTGGGCCGCATCCATCGGTGAGCAGGTCAGCGCGGAGCATCTACCCGCCGCCGTCGCGCTGGGATCCATCAGTTATAACCTCGCGCGCAGCTTCGGCCCCGCCGTGGGGGGCGTGGTGGTGCTCGCGTTCGGTGTCCCAGCCGCATTCCTGATCAATGCCCTCGCGTACTTGCCGCTGTTGACCGCGTTCGCATTCTGGCGGCGCAAGCAAGTCGCGGCGAGGCTTCCTGCCGAACGGATCGGCGGTGCGCTCGTCGCGGGCGCCCGCTATGCGCAGCATTCGCCGCCGGTCCGCGCCGCCATGGTCCGCTCCTTTGCGTTCGGGCTCGCCGGAGCCGCGGCCGCTGCGCTGGTCCCGCTGGTCGCGCGCGATCTGCTCAAGGGCAACGCCAGCACCTATGGCCTCTTGCTGGGTTGCACGGGCGTGGGCGCCGTGGTGGGGGCGCTGCTCGTCAACAGGGCGCGCGACCGATTGACTGCCGAGCAAGCCTTCAGGTTGTGCGCCTGCACGGCGGGGCTGATGCTGCTGGTAATCGGCGCGAGTCGCGTTCTCGTGCTCACCGCTGCCGCGATGGTCGTCGCAGGCGCGGCGAACATGCTGAGCATCGCGCTCATCAGTGTGAGCGTGCAGCTTTCGGTACCGCGCTGGGTTGCGGCCCGGGCGATCGCGGGGTATCAGTCCTCGCTCACCGGGGGAATCGCGCTGGGAGCGTGGGTTTGGGGGCGGGTAGCGGCGCACTGGAGCCTCGAGGCAGCCTACTTCGCCTCGGGGATCGCGCTCTGCCTCACTCCCTTGATCGGACTGCTCATGCCGATGCGGCGCACCTCGCCGACCGACGTCGAGATGATCGAGATCGGCGCCGAGCCCGAGGTCGCGCTCGATATCACCGCGCGCAGCGGGCCCATCGTCATCGAGATCGAATATCAGGTGGATCCGGCGGAGGCGCGTAAGTTCTACGAGGTGATGTTGAAGCTGCAGCGCGCTCGGCTGCGCAACGGCGCCTACCAATGGTCGCTGGCGCGCGATCTGGCGGATCCGGCGCTCTGGACCGAACGGTATCACTTGCCGACCTGGTTGGATTATCTGCGTCTACGCAGCCGCTTCACGCACGCCGACCGGGCGCTGCAGGCGGCGGCGGATGCGTTCAACGGAGCGCGAGATGCGCGCCGCGTTCGTCGGCGCCTGGAGCGTCCGTTCGGCTCGGTGCGTTGGCGCGCGGAGACGCCAGACGCCCACAACGAGCCGATAACGCTTTATCCGCCCTGACGCTCCAGGGCCGGCAGCACTTGATCGGCCACGCGTCGCAGATAGGTCCAGGCCAAGTCCGGAGGGCAGCCGCCGCATAGCGGATGCAGCGGCAGCCGGCCCCAACGCTTCACGAGCGCGACCGCTCCGGCCACGTCGACGACGCGATGAGCGCCCCCTTCCGTGCGGAGCTCCTCGACCGTCTTGCCTTTCGACAAGCTGACCGTGGGTCGATTTGCGTCCTTGTTCCACGCGGCATAAGCCGTGGCGTCCGCGAGCAAGTACGGACCCACCTCTTTCCACCCCGCGTCGGGATCGGGATGAACGAACACGATGCTCGGCATCTCCGGCGACGGCAACAGGCACTGGCCCGGCTCGAAGCCGGCCTCGCGCGCAGCCGTCGCATAGGTCTCGGCAAGTCCCGGGGTGTTGGTCTGCGCGAAGAACGGCAAACCGTGGCGCCCGGCGCGGCGGGCCGCAGCCTTGGTCGCGCCACCCCACATGATTCTCGGGCGACCGGGAGTAAAAGAAGCCGGTGTCACGCGCGGCATCGCCGTCGCTTCGGAGGCCTGCCGCAGCACGTGGAGCAACTGCTCGAGCTTGCGGTCGGCGATCGCGCCACGTTCTTCGTAATCCAGCTGGTAGAGCTCATATTCGACCGGCCGGTAGCCGATACCGAGGACATAGCTCACCCGACCCTCGCTCACGTAGTCGAGCACGATCATCTCCTCGGCGAGACGCACGGCGTCGTACATCGGCAAGAGCGCCGCCGCCACGATGATCTGCACTTTCCGAGTGACAGCTGCCATCGCCGCCGCCAGAACGAGCGGCGCCGGCAGGTAGCCGTCCTCCGAGCAGTGATGTTCCGACAGGCCGATATTCATGGCGCCTTTCTCGTCGGCCCATTGCGCCATATCGATCGCCGCCCGATATTCCCGCGCGATCTCGGCAGGGGCCATACCCGGAACTCTCAAGTCGAAGCGCATCCCGAACATAGGTTCGATACCCCACGGAACTCGAGGAGATATTAGCAGCCTAGTGGCCCTGACGTGCCGACGATCCGAGCACATCGGGGAAGTCGATCGACACGCCGATTTGCCCGCCGATCTGCGGCGTCGCGCCGTACTTTCCGCCGAGGACTCCTACGCATAGCGAGAGGCCATCCCGAATCGCGTATTGGGCGCCGACCATGCCGTGGAGCCGGGTTTTGCCCGAGACGGCGTCGGAGATGCCTCCGTATATTTCACCGCCCCAGGTGAGTCGAGATGTCGCATCGTGCAGCAACGAGATCCCGCCGGTATAGACTTGGCCGCGTAGGATCTGGGTTCCTGCGGCCTCGCTGTTCGTGTTGCCGGTGAATAGCACGCCCAAGTTGACGTTGATCCGCGTGGTCTCGGATAACGGCTTCTGCAGAATAAAATTCAACGCGTAATCGGTGAGGCCCGATCCCAATCCTTCTCGTGCGTCTCCCGTCGGGAATTCGACATAGAAGCTGACCGCGAGCGCCGGGATCTTTGTGTCAGCCGGCGGTTCGCGCAAATTCCATTTCGCCCCCAGCTCGGCGTCGCCGACGCCGCGGGCAGTCTCGGCACCGCCCGAGCGGTAAGTCGTCACATACGGCACAGCCACATCCAATTCGAGCGCGCGCACCGGGCTGTAGCTCAAACGGCATCTGGGCGTACAGTGACGATGAAGCGAAGAGCGCGGACAGCGCAAAAACTGCGGCGGGCGACAGCATTTGGAACCGCCGAAAATGGGGCATCCCAGAATTTCCTGTCTTGAGCTTTCGACGATGCAAAGGCAGTGGTCGGGCTGATCATTCTAAAATAACATGAGCTCGGGCCGGCGATTGGGGATCGGCAGGCGGAGGCGTCGATGATCGATTCGCGCGTGAAGGTGCACCGGATCATTCACACGATCCATGCCGTGGCGGACATCGCAGCCTGCCGTGCCCAATATATGGATGTGCTGGGAGGGCTCGTTTTCGCAGAAGGATATTTCGAGGCCGAGGACCGCGACATGGCGCTGCTCTATGTGGCCGATCACATGATCGAGCCCATGGCGCCGCGCGATCCGGCACGCCTCGAGAAGCACTTCGCCCGGTACCTGCATCGCTATGGTCCCGGCTTTCATTCATTCGAGATCAAAATCGACGACGGGCAGGCGGTCGCCGCGAGGCTCAAGGAGCAGGGCTGCAAGCTGTCGGCGGAGTACGGTTTCTTTTTTTATGTGCGTCAGGAGTCAACGGGCGGCGTTCTGCTCGAAGTATGCGAAAGGCCGATGCCCAACGACCCGTATGAGCGCGGTAATTGGCACCCGGATTGGGCGGGCCGCCACCCGACGACCCTTGAGGGTCTCGATCACATTGCCTGCGTCGTACCCGACGTCGCCCGCGCATTCGTATTCTTTACGGAGCTCCTCGACGGCGAGCTGCTCGCCGATGAGCGCATTGCGCTACCACAGCCCGGACGCCGCATCCTGGTACGCCTCGCCGGCACGCGGGTTGCGTTCATCCAGCCCGATGAGGTCAAGCAGGGACCTCTCGCCGAGTTTCTCGAGCCGCCGAGCTCCGGAATCTACTCGCTGGTGTGGCGCATCATGGATACCGAGGCGGCGGAGAGGTTCTTCCACGGGAAGCGCCTCAGCACGACGCGTGAGGCTTGCGTTTCAGGAGGCTTTGCGATCGATCCCCGCGATTTCTCGAGCGCACGCCACGAGTTCATCCGGGCCTGAGGCGGGGGTCGCTAACCGCGGTCGCAGCCGACCTTTGCGCCGCGCAGCTCGTAAGCCATGAGCAAATCGGTCCAGCCAATCTCCGGCTTGCGCTCGAGCCGGATGCCCGGAACCCGCATCAGCCTATCCAGGAATACTCTCGTCTCATGCATTGCCACTTGCGAGCCCGGGCAGCGGTGACTGCCGTACCCGAAGCTAAGATATCCCGCGGCCGCCTTCTGTCGCTTCGCGCGATCCGGATCCAGCGCGTGCGGGCAGGGGCCGGTCGCCGCTTCGTCCGTGTTGACCGCACGAATGTCGATCGCGAGCAGCGTCCCGGCGGGAACGGTCTCGGAGCCGATTCCCATGTCTTCCGATGCGCGCCTTTGCAGAACCGCGGCGACGGGCTCGAGGCGCAAGATCTCATCGAGAATTGCCAATTGATCGGCCTCATCCCCGGCCACGAAGCGGGCACGCAGGGCATCGCGCTCGAATAGATGCCACGCCGCCATCACGATGAACTCGCGCGTCGTCACCATGCCCGCAACGGCGTAAGTCATGCATTCGATCATGATCGCCTTGTTCGAGTATCTCTCGTCGAGGAGCTGCGAGATCAGGTCCTCGCGGCGCGTGCGGCGCCGCGCCTCGATGGCAGGGCGCACGTCCCGATAAAAAAAGTTGAGCGCGTGGAATCGGAAGAGGAGCGGCCGCAGCAGCCGCGCCAACCGGTGCGGCAGCGCGGAGGACAGGGAAGAATTGAGGGTCGCACCAATGCGAGAGGCCATGGACGTGTAGTCGCTATTGGTGAGGCCGACGATCTCGGCGGCGACGGTGACCGCGAGCTCGAGGCTCAGAACGTCGAGCCGCGCCTCGCCCGCCGCCTTCAGCCGCGCGAGCAGCGCCTCGGTGGTCCGTTCCATGACGGCTCGGTAACGCGTGGTGACGGCCGTGGGTGTGAACAATCGGGCGATGGTGCCGCGTTTGCGCCGGTGGGCTTCGCCGTCCAGGTAGAACACCGGGGCATGATCGGGGTTGCCCGTGTCGACCTGATCGGAATCGGCCCCCGCCTGCTTCGCAAGGGCATTGCGTAACACGTCGCGCGCGAACCAGAAGCGGTTGACGACCTGCGCGCTGGGATCGAACGTCACGTGTTCGGCCGCGATGCGAGCCGATTTACGTTCGTCGCGACTCGGGTCGAAAGGACACGCCGCGGAAAAGTCGGCACTGGGTTCCATCGGCGCTCCTATGATACACAGTGGATCATAAAAGGGGCTCGATTGGGCGTCAACTTCGTCGGGGGAAGTGCCGGCGAGCAAAAGAGCACGCTCCTGCCTTTGTGCCCGAAAACCGGTCAAGTACCCTAGTGACGAAATGAATAAATCTCGATAACGTCATCGCTCAAGCAATGCTAAAGGGTTATACATGGCCAAGGCGAAGCGTGCCGTGTCAGCGCCGGTCGAGCGCATCACCCGAGCAATCTTGATCTTGCGGCGCCAGCGGGTGATTCTCGATGTCGAGCTCGCCAGGATCTACGGTGTCGAGACTCGTGCGCTCAACCAAGCTGCCAAGCGCAATGCCGAGCGCTTCCCGGAGGATTTTCGGTTTCAACTCACCGCGGCAGAGGCCGCGGCGTCAAGATCACAATCTGTGATCTTGACGCCAGGACGCGGCCGGAACGTCAAGTTTCTGCCGTACGCATTCACCGAGCACGGCGCCATCATGGCTGCCACCATCCTCCATAGCCCTCGCGCCGTCGAGATGAGCATCTACGTCGTCCGAGCCTTCGTGCAGCTGCGCGAATTTTTGAGCTCGAACAAGGAACTCGCCAAACGCCTCGATCAGCCTGAAGCGCGCATCGAGAAGAAGCTCGCCACGCACGACGAAGCCATCGCCGCCATGCTCTCCGCCATCCGCGACCTCATGCATCCGCCAGCGCCCGGGCGCCGCGGCATCGGTTTCACCGCCAACATTTAGACCGCCCGATCGAGGTCGCCAAGCGACGGCGGCGCACTTGACGGTGTCCGACCGGTCATAGATCGCCAATTGAGGCCATCGGGGCGCTAAACTGACGTCATAAGGTCTTTGGGGGGAATGATGAAGGTTCAGCCCGCAGCTTTTCTACGCACGACGCTGCCGCTCGATCTATCCAAGCTGGATGTGCTGGATAGTGGCCGCTATCACTCGATCTGGCTGCCGGATCACATGGTCAGCTTCTGGCCCGAGTCCATCTGGTCCCCGGAATTCACTGACCTCGCGACGGTATCGGCTTCTCCTCACCGGCATTTGGATGCGATGGTGGTCGCCGGAGCGGCCGCTGCGCTTACCAAGAACGTCCCGATAGCCACCAGCGTCGTCGATACCGTGCGCAGACACCCCTCGTTGCTGGCGCAAAGCGCCCTCACCATCCAGCACCTGTCGCGGGGGCGATTCATCTTGGGGCTCGGTTGCGGCGAGACGGAGAACACGGTCCCCTATGGCTTCGACTTCGCAAAGCCGGTGGCCCGCTACGAGGAAGCGCTGCGCGTCATCAAAATGCTCTGGGCCAGCGACGGCCCGATCGATTTTTCCGGTCAGTTCTACACCCTGCGCCATGCACGCTTGGATACCGAGCCCTACGAGGGTCGATTTCCGCCGATCTGGGGGGCGGGCAGCGGCCCGCGCGTGCTCGGCATCATCGGTCGACATTGCGACGGTTGGTGGCCGGCCGGGGCCTACTCGCCCGAAGACTATGCGCAGAAGCTCAAGGCGGTACGCGATGCCGCCGAGCAGGCCGGCCGCGACCCGATGGCAATCACGCCCGCGATGATTTGGACTTGCCTAATCGCCGACGACGATGCGGAGCTTGCCACGATTCTCGAAGCACCGCTGATCAGGTCCTACTATGTGATGCAGACGCCGGCCGCGATGATGCGTCAATTCGGCTTCGAGCATCCGCTGGGCGATGACTGGCGCGGGTATCAGGACATCACGCCGGAAGCACTGCCGCGCGAGCGCGTCCTTGCCATGCTCAAGAAAGTGAACATCGATTCTCTGCTCAAGATCGTGCCCCACGGCAACTCCAAGCAGATCGCTGGGATCCTCAAAGGCTACGTTGAAGCAGGGCTGCGGGTGCCTAAGATCTTGGACTACGGCGGCATGGCCGGGTTGAGCTTTGCGGCGCGTTCCGCGCAGAAGGTGCAGAACGCGGAGGATGAGTTGATGCGGCTGCTCGGGTGAAGCGATGAGCCAGGAAATCTTGGATGCCGACAGCTTGTTGGCGCAAGCGCAGAGCGCGACCGGACTGAGCGACTACGGGGATGGCACCTTGCCCGATCGCTTCCGCCTTGCGGTGTCGTTCCTCAAGAGCGTGAATATGGACGAGGCCGGCCAGCAGGCGGCGGCATCGGTATGTCTATGGCTTCTGACTTCGCGGTTGGAGCTCTTCGAGGATCACAAGCGTTACCCCATCGGCCAGGAGAAGATCGAGAGGCCCCTCTTCGCGACCGGCGAAGCGCGCTCCGGCACAACGCTCCTGCATGCGCTGCTCTCAGTCGACCCCAACGGACGAGCGCTGCGATTCTGGGAGGTGATGTATCCCGCGCCGCCGCCCGGACTCGCCGGCGCCGAGGATCCTCGGCGCGCCCGGGCGGATGAGGATTGGCGCGACATTTTGAAGAGACTGCCGAAATGGCTGATCAGTCATCCGTACAACGACATGCTCGGCGACGGCCTGCCGGAATGCGAGCGCACCTGGGCACTTGATTTTCGCGTCATGACGCCGACGGCGTGGTGGCGCGTGCCAATGGGAATGAACATCGGCGGTCTGCCGACTGACGCACGCGCCCAATACCGCATCCACAAAATGATGTTGCAGCAATTCCAGTACGCCCGGCCGAAAAAATACTGGGTTTTGAAGGGCTTTCACGCGGCGCGACTCGAGGCCTTGTTCGAGACCTATCCCGATGCCAGCATCATCTGGGTGCACCGCGATCCGGTGCAGGCTATCGCCTCGCGCATCGTGCTCACGGGTGAGCTCGTCGAGGGGCTCACGGGTCGCGTGGACTGGCAGGAGCAGTCCCGCATTCACCTCGCCGCATGCCGGGCCGGGTTCAATGCGACCCTGAACAATCCCCTGACCAAGGATCCGCGCATCCACCATGTGCGGTATCAAGACTTCATCGCCGATCCCGTAGCGACGATACGAGGCTTTTACGAGAAATACGGCGTGCGCTTCGGCGCGGATACCGAGACGGCGATGCGCAATTATCTGGCGAACAACAAGGCCGATCGATACGGAAAGTTTCGCTATTCCACGGATGTCATCGGGGTCGACATCGCGGCGCTGCACGCGGAGTTCGAGCCCTATCGACAGCGATTTGGTCTGGACATAGAGCGGCGCGGTTAGCGCCGCGGTTCTTCAGCCGAGGAGCAATCAGCGATGGCATTCGGAGAGGGTCGTGACGATGCAGCGCTGCGCGCAGCGTGGCGGCTGTTCTGCGAGCGGCTGCAGGCCGCCGGCGATCGGGTCTTCAAGGATTTCAATCCACCGGCGCCGCTCCATCGGGCCGATGCGTTCCGCTTCCTCACGCAAAATCTCGGGCAGGCGTTCGACCTCGGGCTGGAGACCAAGGACACGCGTTATCCGGTATTGCATGCCTTCGTTACGCCGTACTGCAAGCTGGGCGGCGACTGCGCGGACTTCGTATATCAGCAGGCCTGGATCGACGGCAATTCGGTCTACAAGATCAGCGGGAACCGGGGGACGGCGCGATTCTTGAATTTCACTGTGCAAGGTCCGAGGCCGGAAACACAGCCGAATACCAACTGGCCGAGTCTGCACGAGCCTTTCGGCGACATTCCCGAGGCGAACCTGTTCGGTCATCAACTGGAGACGCAATGGGACGGGAGCTTCGAGCTCTACATCGGAGGCCCAAAGCGCGCGCCCAACTGGCTGCCCACGACGCCCGGCTCGCGCAAGCTGTTCCTGCGCCAGGGCTTCGACCGCTGGAGCGAGTTGCCTGCCCGCATGCGCATCGAGCGCGTCGGCATGACCGAGCCGCCGCCCGTGCCCACGCCCGAGGTCATGATGCGCGGGATCGATTGGGCCGGTCAGTTCGTGACCGGCCTCATGAACGATTGGCCGGATCATCCTTACCAATACAGCGGCAGCGTCGTCGATCCGGTCAACATCAACAGGTTCCCGCCGGATCCCAAGGGCGATGCCGCTTCAGACCGGCGCCGCGGCCGCGCCGTCGCGCACATGTGCTGGCAGCTCGCTCCGGATGAGGCACTCATCGTCGAGTTCGGGAGTCATGACGGCTTTTGGATGATGACCAACGCGGGCGTATTTTTTAACAGCATGGATTACCTCTACCGGCCCGTGAGTTACACGCCGGGCCGCACCAAAATCGATAGCGACGGCAAGGTACGCCTCATTCTCTGTCCCGAGGATCCCGGCTTCCACAACTGGATGGACACGCAAGGGTTCGAGCGCGGAAATCTCACTTATCGAAATCTCATGAGCGATGCGCATACCACGTTTCGAACCCAAGTGGTCAAGCGCGCGCAACTCGCGGCGGCGTTGCCCGCGGATACCGCGACGGTCTCACCCGAGCAACGCGTGCGTCAAATGCGGGAGCGCTTCGACGGCGTCCGGCTGCGCTACGGCCTATGAGCTGCTGTTCTCGTGCATCGTCCGCTCGTCCCAGAGCCTGACCACGTAGCCGTCGGGATCGAGCAGCTCCGCGCCGTAGCCCCAGAAGGTTTTTTGCGGCGGATGCACGAAGGCCACGCGAGCCGCCAGCAGAGTTCGATGCAGGGCCTCGACGTCGCCCACGCTGAAATAGAGGGCGATATCGCCGGGGCGGCTGCGCTCCGCCGATTGTTGAAAGAAGATCGTGAAGTCATTCTGATCCCGCAGCGCGACAGTCAGACGCTCGGCAATCTCGAATTCGACCTTCAAGCCGATGCACCGGGAATACCAATCGCGCGACCGCGTCCAGCTCGCAACCGGCAACGAAAGATGGTCGAACCTGGCCATAACCCCAGTCTAGCGCGGCCCGCGGCAGCCTGCAGCCGCCCGCGCTTGCCAGCGTGTCCTCGATTTGGCAGGCTCTGAGCCCCCTATTTTCGCGAGAAGGCGGATATGTCCAACTCAACCGCAGCAAAAGATTCGCAAGTCACGCTCGATCTGAGCGACGTCGACCATCGGGTCGGACAGCTCGTCGGCGGCGGTCAGCTCTGGGAGCCCTGTGCCGCGAGTGATATCCGCCGCTGGGTGATGGCGCTCGATTATCCAAACCCCATTCATTGGGACCATGAATTCGCGCAGAAGTCCAAATTCGGAGGGATCGTTGCGCCGCAGTCGATCTGTGTCGCGCTCGACTTCGGTCATGGGGCCCAGCCTGCTTGTGTGGGCTGTATTCCGGGCTCTCATCTGCTGTTCGGAGGCGAGGAGTGGTGGTTCTACGGCCACCGCGTGCGCCCGGGCGACAAGCTGTTCCAGGAGCGGCGCTTCTACGACTACAAGGTCACCGACACCAAGTTTGCCGGACCGACCATGTTCCAGCGCGGCGACACCGTCCACCGCACGCAACACGGCACGCTGGTGGCGAAGGAGCGTGCGACGTCCATTCGCTATCTCGCCGCCGAAGCCGAGAAGCGCAACATGTTCCAGGGCAACGATCAGACCAAGAGGCCTGTCTGGACGGCCGACGCACTCAAGAAGGTGGATAAGATTCGCCACGACTGGATCCTGTCGAACCGCGAGGGCGTCTCGCCGCGATTCGATCACATCAAGGTGGGCGACAAGCTGCCGCGGCGCGTAATCGGGCCCCATTCGATCGCTTCCTTCACGACCGAGTATCGTGCGTTCCTCTTCAATATCTGGGGCACTTTCCACTGGGTCGGCGTGCCGGGCGTAAAGGATCCTTGGATCAATCAGGATCCCGGCTGGGTCGAGGGTTTCGGCTTCGACGAGGAGGGAGCCAAGATCGACCCGCGCAAGCGCGACGGACTCTATGTCGGTCCGTCTCGAGGCCACATCGATGATGTCAAGGGCGCGGAAATCGGCGTTCCGCGTGCCTATGGCTACGGCGCGACCATGGGCGCGTGGGCAACCGACTATCTCGCCTACTGGGCCGGGCACGACGGCATGGTGAGACATACCAAGCTATCGTTCCGCGGGCCGGCCTTCGAGGGCGATGTCACGTTCATCGACGGCGAGGTCACGGCGAAACAGCCGGAGTCTGCGTGGGGCGTGCCGTTGGTTGCGATCAAATTGCAGATGACCAACCAGGACGGCAACGTACTGGTCGACGGCTACGGCGAAGTAGAACTGCCACCCTAGTGATGTGGCGGTCGGTGTGGTGCAGGGGGGCTGCCGCGCTAGATGACTAGGTAACCGACCAGCCGCCATCGACCGTCAGCACCTGATTCGTGATGTAGCGAGCGGCGGGCGAGGCGAAGAACAGGACGGCGGCGCCGATGTCGCTCGGCTCGCACGTGCCGAGCGGCGGCCGCCGTCGCGCCGGTCCCTCCGCCGCGGGACCTTTGGCGCCGATGGCCCCGGGAGTCGCGACGCCGCCCGGTAACACCGTGTTGACCGTGATCGCGAAGTCCACGAGCTCGAAGGCGCTTGCGCGGCTCAAGCCGAGGAGGGCGCCCTTGGACGCGGAATAAGCCGCCAAGCCCTTGACGAGAGACCCCACCAACGCGGCCGATCCGATATTGACGATCCGCCCGCCGAGGCCACCCGCCGCCATGCCCCGCGCGATCTCGCGCGTCATCAGGAAAGGACCCCGCGCATTGATCGCGCTCATACGGTCCCACTCGCTCGCCGTGCTCTGCAACAGCAACTCGCGATCCTGTACGCCCGCATTGTTGACCAGCAGCCAGGGTGCGCCGTAGCGGGATATCACCTCGGCGCACGCGTGTACGATCGAGGTCTCGTCGGCGAGATCGGCACGCACGGCTTCGGCGCGCTGGCCCCGCTCCTTCAGGGTCGCGGCCAAGCGTCGGGCGCCTGCCTCGTCGCGATCGGCGATCACGACGATCGCGCCGGCCTCGGCTAAAACCGCCGCAATGCCCGCGCCGATGCCGCCGGCGCCGCCCGTGACGATGGCCACTTTAGCCTCGAGATCGAAGGGATTGGTCGAGCGTTCCACCATGAATGTTCCTCGCGTTCCATCGGCGCATTCTCCGGGGCCGCACCCAGGAAGAGCAACCGCTGGCGGCCGGCGCGCCTGACATATATATCTCTCGGCCCCCTTATCGGCCGCCCCGATCCCTTGTTTATATCGATCGGTCCAAATACTATTGTGAACACCAGTGTTGCGTATTTACGACGCGCGCTGGCATAAAGAACAACACCACCTGACGCGGACTGGCCGCGCGGGGCGGCAGTGAACAGGGGGGACTATGAATAATAAAGTGATTGCTTGCATCGGTTCGACACTGGCTGCGGCCGGGCTTCTGTTGGTGACACCGCTTGCTGTCCGTGCACAGCAACAGGCCAGCGACTCAGACCGCGGCGCCGGTCGGAGGTCTCGAGGAGATCATCGTGACTGCGCAGCGTCGCTCTGAGGCCTCCGTCGACGTGCCCATCAGCATCACGGCGCTGAGCGCGGAGCAGTTGGAAACCGCCAACGTGCAAAACCTCGGCGACATCATGAAGCTCACCCCGGCGCTGCGGTTCGATTATCAGACGGGCTTCGCCCAGCCGACGATCCGCGGCATCGGCACGGGCATCACGACCTCGGGCGGCGGCTCGAACGTCGGCGTCTACGTGGACGGCTATTATTCACCCAACCCACTGGCGTCCGACTTCCAGCTGCTCGGTGTGACGAGCATCCAAGTCCTCAAGGGGCCGCAGGGCACCTTGTTCGGCCACAACGCCACGGGCGGGGCGATCGTCGTGACGACTGACGATCCGAGCGTCGACCCCCATGCGGACGCGAAGGTTTCCTATGGCCGGTTCGACTCCCAGAAGTATCAGGCCTATGCGACCGGGGGCTTCGGCATCGTGGCCGCGGATGTCGAGGGCGTCTACAGCAAGGGTAGCAACTTCTTTACCAATATCTATGACGATGACAGCCATGTCGGTGCCTATGAGAACTGGACGGTGCGCACCGGCCTCAAGGTCCAGTTCACGGACGGGATATCGGCGCTGTTTCGCTACACTCATTCCGATCTAGATGATCCGACCACCCAGATGCTCAATTCCAATACCGACACGAGCATCGACCCGACGACGGGCAGGCCGTGGGGTATCCAGACATTTACCGCGCCGGGGCTGTACACGACGAATCCCAACCAGATCGCAGCGAATCAGCCCCGGATATATACGAACAGCACCAATATCGAGACGATGACGGTCAAGGTGGATCTGGGCATCGCCGATTTCACCTCCCTCTCGCAATACCGGCAAGAGAACGTCAATCAGTCGGAAGCTCTCCAGCAGACGGCTTTGCCGGGCTTTCAACTCGGACTTCCCATCTTTGATTACACGACCACTCAGGAATTTCTGGTGACCTCCAAGCCCGGCCCGCGTCTGCAGTGGACGGTGGGCGCCTACTACTTGAGCTATCGCGATACCTACGTCACCTACATCGATAGCATTCCACAGCCCCCCCGGTTTCGTCTCGGTGGCTCGAGCACGACGACGCAGAATATCGCCGGCTACCTCGACGCAACGTATGAAATTACGCCGCAACTCTTCGTCACGGGGGGCGTGCGCTACGCGCACGATGCCGTGCTCGATGCCTATTACAATAACCCCAACGTATTCACAGGCGCGAATCCCAACCAAGAGATCAAAGTACCCAGTATCAACAGCACCAAAACAACTCCGCGCGCCGTGCTGCGCTACAAGCTGACGGATGATTCGAACGTCTACGCATCCTATACCGAGGGTTACAAGGCGGCGATTCTCGACGTCGGCGGTTCCTGTCAGGACTTTCAGGACAACTACAAGTGCAACAACGTGCAGCCTGAAGACGTTCACGCCTATGAGGTCGGCTACAAATTCGACAATCACCGCATCTCCAACGAGGCGGCCGCCTTTTTATATAATTACAACAACCTTCAGGTTTCGGAGTTCCTCGCAGGCGCGGAGGCGTATATCGTCAATGCGGCGCGGTCACGGATCTACGGTCTCGAAGACGATTTCAAGTTTGACCTGAACGAGCATTTCCAGGTAATTGCCGGCGCTGCCTGGACCCACGCGCGCTACCTGCAGTTCGGTGGTTCACTCAACGCCGCAGGACAAGTGATAGGCGCCCCGATCTACGCGAGCTGCCCGCCGCCCTCGCCGACTTCGCCGTGCGGTCCAACAGCTACGGGCGCCTATGATTACGTGAATACCAGCACCGTTCTTCGCGACGTACACATGCAGCACTCGCCCGACTACACCGCCACTATCGGGCCGCGATTCTCGACCGGCCAGACGGCCTTCGGTGAATTTGCGCTCTCGAGCAACCTTTACTACACGTCGAGGATCTACTTCAGCCCGTCGGGCACCCAGTTTCAGCAGCCCGCCTATGCCACGCTGGACGTGCGCGGCCAATGGAATCCGCAGAAGAACTACTTCGTTGCCGTATACGGCGTCAACGTCGCAAACGCTCGCTACCGCAACCAGGTTCAGTACAACGGCTTCGGCATCGGCGCCGGGTGGAGCGCGCCCGCCGTCTGGGGTGTCGAGTTTGGTGTGAAATTCTAAAAAACGCGGCGCCCAAGAACCCCATGGACGGGGTTCGCCTTCCGTTTCTCTCCCATGGCGTGCGCTAGTTCGCATTCGGCACATATGACCTCCGCATCAGTTGTGATCATAACAAAAGTTATGATATCTTCAGTCTATGATCACACGGCAGGCATCGGCGGGCAGTCGCCTTAAAGACTCGCGCCGCTTCGGTTTCCTTTTGAAGGATGTGACGCGCCTCTACGTGCAGCGCTTCGAGCAGCACGCGGCCTCGCTCGGACTGACGCTCGCGCAATGCAAGGCGCTCATGCGCCTGGCGGATTGCGAGGGTGTGACTCAGGTGCGCTTGGCGGAATTGACCGATGTCGACCCGATGACTCTGGTGCGCATTCTGGATCGGATGGAAGCCGAAGGGTGGCTCGAGCGACGCAAGGATCCGCGCGACCGGCGGGTGCGCTGCTTGTATCTCACGAACGCCGCCAAGCCCTTGCTGGACGATATTCGGCATTTGATCGACATCACGTGGGAAGAGGCATTCGCCGGCATTCCTAAACAGAAGAGCGAAATGGTGATGGAACTGCTCGATACGGTACGCGGCAACTTCATGGCGCTCGATTCGTTGCCGGCGGCTGCGGTATCCGCGGCGCGCCGCAACGGCGGCGGCCGGACCGCCGCCAGAGCGGGTGCAAAGCCATGAGTGCTCAACCTCCGGGGAGCGACGCGGCGGCGCCCGACGAGCCCGCCGGGCGCGGAACGCGCCTGCAGCGGCTGCGCTGGCCGCTCATGCTCGTAGTCCCCGTGCTGATCGCGGTCGCCGTCTATCTCTATCTCACGGGCGGCCGCTATCAGAGCACGGACGATGCCTACATACAGGCGGCCACCATATCCATCAGCGCCGATGTCGCGGGCCGCGTGCTCGACATCTACGTGCACGACAATGAGATCGTGAAGCGCGGCGATTCGTTGTATCGACTGGACGATGCGCCGTTTCGGATCGCCGTAAGCGATGCCGAGGCAAAGCTCGCGAGCACGCGGCTGCAGATCGCCTCGCTCAAATCGAGCTACCGGCAGAGGCAAGTCGAGCTGCACTCGGCGCGCGATAGCCTTGCGTATGCGCAGCGCCAGTTCGATCGCAACAAGCGCTTGCTGGCGTCCGGAATCGCCTCGCAGGCGCAATTCGATCAGGCATCGAATGGCCTCGATCTCGGGCATCAGCAGGTGGCGAATGCCGAGCAGGGCGTTGCCGTCGCATTGGCCAATCTCGGCGGCGATCCGGACATCGCTCCCGAGCGCCATCCGCTGGTCGAGCAAGCTCAGGCGGCCTTGGATCGCGCGCGCCTCGATCTGTCTTACACTCTCGTCAAGGCGCCGGCCGACGGAATCGTTACCAAGGTGGAGCAGCTGCAGGTGGGCGACTACATCGCGGCCTCGGCGCCCGTGTTCGCCTTGGTGTCGACACACGATGTGTGGGTCGAGGCGAATTTCAAGGAAGCGCAGCTCGATCATATGCGCGCGGGGCAAGCCGCGACGGTGGAAATCGATCGCATCGGAGGCAAGCGCTTCTCCGCCAAGGTCGCGAGCGTGAGCCCGGGCACGGGATCGCAGTTCTCGATGCTGCCCCCCGAGAATGCCACGGGTAACTGGGTCAAGGTCGTGCAGCGAGTTCCGGTCCGCTTGCAGCTCGATCATGTCGACGCGGGTCTTCTATTGCAGAGCGGCTTGAGCGCCAACGTCACGGTCGATACGCGGTCACAGGCGGATGCCTCTTCCTCCGAGCCGAAGCGTTCTTTGGCGGCGGAGACGGGATCGACGCAATGAGCCCGATAGAGGGGCGGCACCGTTTACTCCTCACGGTGTTTCTGATGACGGCCTCGATCATGCAAGTGCTCGACAATACGATTGCGAATGTCGCATTACCGCGCGTTCAAGGCGCCCTGTCGGCCACTCAGGATCAAATGGCCTGGGTGCTGACCTCTTACATCGTCGCCGCGGCCATCATGACGCCGATGGCCGGATGGCTCGCGGGCCGGTTTGGGCGCAAGCCGATCATTCTGATCTCGATTGCGGGCTTCACCGTGGCATCGATGCTGTGCGGTATCGCCCAGTCCTTGCCGCAGATGGTGCTCGCGAGGCTGCTGCAAGGCGCGTGCGGCGCCGCACTCGTTCCCATGTCGCAGGCGGTGATGCTCGACATCTATCCGCGCGAGCAGCTCGCCAAGGCGATGAGCATCTGGGTGACGGGGGTCACCATCGGCCCCATCATGGGGCCGGCGCTCGGTGGTTGGCTCACGGACAATTACAACTGGCGCTGGGTGTTCTACATCAACGTGCCGTTCGGCATCATCGCCTTCCTCGGGGTCCTGACGACTCTGCCGAAATCGACAGGAAAAAAATCGCCCTTCGATTTTTTCGGATTTGCGACGCTGAGCCTCGCAGTCGGCGCGCTGCAGATCACGCTCGATCGCGGGCAGCTCAAGGATTGGTTCAACTCGCCGGAGATTTGCATCGAGGCGGCGCTATCCGCAGCCTCCTTCTATCTCTTCATCGTGCACATGATCACGACACGCAAGACCCGCTTCGTGGACCCGTCACTCTTCAAAGACCGAAACTTCGTGGCCGGGCTCGTGTTCATTTTCAACGTGGGATTGCTTTTGTTTGCGACGCTCGCTTTGCTGCCGCCGCTACTGCAAGATCTGATGAACTATCCGGTGGTCACGACCGGTCTGGTCACCGCTCCGCGCGGAGTGGGGACCCTGCTCGCCATGCTCGTCATCTCGCGCCTCTCGAAAGTCATCGATGTGCGCATGATGATCGGTTTCGGGTTTGCGCTGTCCGCTTTTTCCGCCTGGCAAATGTCAGGATTCGATCTGCAGATGGACATGTACACGGTCGTGTGGTCGGGCATCGCGCAAGGCTGTGGCACCGGGCTCGTGTTCGTGCCTCTCGCGGGCGTGGCATTCGCGACGTTGAAATCGTCATTGCGCAACGAAGGTGCGGCCATGTTCAGCCTGTCGCGCAACCTGGGCTCGAGCATCGGCATCTCGGTCGTGGAGACGCTGCTCACGCGCAACACCCAGAAGGCGCACGCATCGCTTGCCCAGCACGTCACGCCGTTCAGCCCGCTCATCCATGCGCAGTTTCCGGGCGGAGCGCCGACGCTGCAACGCCTGTCGGCGCTGAATGCCCAGGTGACGGAACAAGCCGCCATGATTGCGTATAACGACAATTTCAAACTGATGTTCTGGCTGAGTCTTGCGGCGATACCGCTGCTCTTGTTGCTGCGCAAGTCCGGCCCACCCCGCAGCGACGAAGCGGTCGTCGTCGAGTGATCCGGGCATGTCGCAACCGACACCACTGAACTATCCCCGATGCGCGACCGCTTTGCTGCTCTGCGTGCTGGCGGGGCTGAGCGCGTGTCGCGTCGGGCCGGACTTCAAGCGGCCGGAGGCGCCTGCGGCGGCACGTTATACGTCCGATACGCTCCCGATCGAGACCGCTACGCCCGGCACGCAACATGTGGCGCTCGGGCAAGAGATCGAAGGCGACTGGTGGTCGCTGTTCGGCTCGGAGATGATCGACGGTGTCGTCAAACAGGCGCTCGAGCACAATCGCACGCTCGAGGCCGCCGCGCAGACTTTGGCGGAGTCGCATGAGCTCGCGCTCGCCCAGGCGGGCTTGCGCTATCCTCAGGTGGGATTGACGGCGGGCGTCGGCCGCCAGCAATACGGCGCGGAGTTCTTCGGCGGCGACTTCAGCTTTCCGCCCTTCACGTACTTTGCCGCGGGCCCGACCGTCAATTACACGCTGGATTATACCGGCGGTATCGCGCGCTCGATCGAACAACGGCAGGCGCAAGCCGAGGCGTCCCGTCAGCAGCTCGATGCCGCATACCTTTCGGTCAGCGGGCAGGCGGTCATGCAAGCCATCACCATCGCCTCGCTCCGCGCGCAGATCGCCACGGTCGAGACCATCCTCGATCAGGATCGGGACAACTTGCGGCTCGTCCGCAGCGCATTCGAGACCGGCTCGGTCGCACGCATCGACGTGGTGAGCGCCGAGAGTCAGATTGCCAGCGATTCGGCGCTGCTGCCGCCGCTGCGTCAGCAGCTGGCCAAGGCGCATCACGCGCTGTCGCTGGTGCTGGGCCGCTCGCCGGAGAAGGAGCTGCCCGCGGATTTGGACCTGGCGCAAATCGTATTGCCACTCGAGATACCCGTGAGCCTGCCGTCCGAGCTCGCTCACCGCCGCCCCGACATCCTGGCGTCCGAGGCGCGGCTGCACGCCGCGACCAGCGCGGTGGGCATCGCCGACTCGAATTTTTATCCCAAGATCCAGCTCACGGGGACCGTCGGACCGCAGGCGGTGACGTCCGGCGGCCTGCTCGACCGCTCGAGCATTGCTTGGAGCCTGATCTCCGGATTGACCATGCCGTTGTTCGACGGGGGAACGCTGCATGCGCAGAAGCGCGCGGCGGTGGATGCCATGCGCGCGAGCGCCGCGAGCTACCAGGAGACCGTTCTCGAGGCGTTCACCCAGGTGGCGGATCTCCTCGACGCGCTCGCGCATGACGCCGAGCAGTTGGACGCGGAAGATCAGGCGCAGAAGGCGGCCGAGGCAAATCTGAGCCTTACCCGTGCCGCCTATCAGGAGGGCAATGTGGGAATCTTGCAGGTGCTCGATGCGCAGCGCTCTTACCAGCAGGCGCGTCTCGGGTTTGTGCAGACCATGGCGCAGCGCTATCTCGATACAGTGCAGCTTTTTCTCGCGCTGGGCGGCACACCGCCGCGCGCCGGCTGAGCGCTATCGCGCCGCCGCGTCCTGGGCGAGAATCATCATTTGGCAGAAACGAGGGTAGGGAAATGAGCGAGGCGTACATCGTTCAGGCGATCCGCACGGCGGGTGGCCGTCGCAAGGGTAAGCTGGCGGCGTGGCATCCGGCCGATCTGGCCGGTGAAGTGCTCAATGCACTGGTGGATCGCAGCGGCATCGACCCCGCCGCGATCGAGGATGTGGTTTTCGGCTGCGTGAGCCAGGTCGGCGAGCAGAGCTTTCACATCGGCCGCAATGCCGTTCTGGCATCGAAGCTGCCGGACAGCGTTCCCGCGGTGAGTATCGATCGGCAATGCGGCTCCTCGCAGCAAGCGGTGCATTTCGCAGCGCAGGCAGTCATGTCGGGTACCCAGGACGTGGTCATTGCGGCCGGCGTGGAAAGCATGACCCGCGTGCCCATCGGCTCGCCGACGGCGCTCGCGGTCAACGCCGGGCTCGGCGGACCCTGGAGCCAGCGTATCCAGGATCGATATGGCGTCAAGGAGTTCAGCCAGTTCACCGGTGCACAAATGATCGCGGAGAAATATGGCTTCAGCCGCGAGCGGCTCGATGAATTCGCGCTACTGAGTCACCAGCGCGCGGCACGCGCCACGCAGGCGAAGGCGTTCGCGAACGAGATCCTGCCGATACGGATCGACGGCGGAGAGCACACCGTCGACGAAGGTATTCGCTTCGACGCCACGCTAGAGTCGATCGGCGCCGTGAAGCTCTTGAAGGAGGGCGGGGTGCTGACGGCGGCCAATGCGAGTCAGGTGTGCGACGGGGCCGCGGGCGTTCTGATCGTCAATGAGCGCGGTCTGAAAGCCCACGGACTGACTCCGCTCGCGCGCATCCACAATCTGACAGTGACGGGGGGCGATCCCGTGATCATGCTCGAGGAGCCGATCGGCGCCACTCGGCTCGCGCTAAAGCGCAGCGGCATGAAGATCGAGGACATCGATCTGTACGAGATCAACGAAGCATTCGCGTCAGTGCCGCTCGCCTGGCTGCGCGGAGTCGACGCCAACCCGGAGCGCATGAACGTGAATGGCGGTGCGATCGCGTTGGGTCACCCGCTCGGCGCCACCGGCGCCAAACTCATGACCACACTGCTCAACGCGCTGCGCGCACGCAAGGGCCGGTATGGGCTCCAAGCGATGTGCGAGGGGGGCGGCCTCGCCAACGTGACCATCATCGAGGCACTTTAGAGTGTCCACCGCGAGCCGGAGCGGTCCGCTCGCGGGAGTCAGGGTGCTCGAGCTGGCCGGTCTGGGACCGGCGCCGTTCTGCGGAATGATGCTCGGCGACATGGGGGCCGAGGTGATCCGGATCGAGCGCGCAGGCGCGTTGTGGCACGAACCTTCGCGCGATCCACTGCTGCGCAACCGCCGCTCGGTCGGGTTGAATCTCAAGCATCCCGAGGGACTGGCGACGGCACTGCAGCTGGTCGCAGCCTGCGATGTCCTGATCGAGGGGTATCGGCCGGGCGTCTTGGAACGCCTCGGGCTCGGTCCTACCGAATGTCTGGAGCGAAACCCACGCCTGGTCTACGGGCGGATCACCGGCTGGGGTCAGACCGGACCGCTCGCGCTCGCGGCCGGGCACGATCTCAACTACATCGCGCTGACCGGCGCGTTGCACCTCACCGGACTTCCCGGCGGCAAGCCCGTGCCGCCGCTGAATCTGGTCGGCGATTTCGGCGGCGGCGCGATGCTGCTGCTCTCCGGCGTGCTTGCGGCCTTGCTGGAGTCCAAGTTGTCCGGCAAAGGACAGGTCGTCGATGCCGCGATCGTCGATGGCACCGTGTCCCTGCTCGGGATGATGTTTTCCTTCCGTGCCAACAGTTTTTTCCGAGACGCCACCGGAGAGAATGTTTTGGCCGGCGGCGCCCCGTTCTATGACACGTACGAGACTCGAGACGGTCTGTACGTGTCCGTCGCCGCGCTCGAGCCGCAGTTCTATGCGTTGCTGCAGCAGAAACTCGGTATCGACGATCCCGAGTTCGACGCACTCGGCATCGCCACCGTGGACGATGCCGCGGCGCGCGCGCGCTGGCCGGCGCTGCGCGCGGCACTCGCGCGCCTGTTCAAGACGCGCACGCGCGAGGAGTGGTGTCGAGTTCTCGAGGGGACCGACGTTTGCTTCGCGCCCGTGTTGACGCTCGAGGAGGCCGCTCGCCATCCGCACAACGCCGAGCGCCGCAATTTCTTGACCATCAACGGCGTGCAGCAGAACGCTCCGGCCCCGCGGTTCAGTCGCACCGCGCTCGATCAGCCGCAATGCGGGCGCCGGCCCGGGGAGGACACCGAGAGCGTTCTCAGCGAGCTGCTCGCCCTGGCACCGGCGGAGATAGGGCGCTTGCGCCGCGCAGGCGCCCTTAGCTGATGGGCGCGACTACTTGCCGGTGAAGCGGGGAGGGCGCTTTTCGCGCATCGCCGCCACCGCCTCGCGGTGGTCCGCGGTCGCATTCGACAAGGCTTCGAAAGCGACGGAAGCATCCATCACCGAATGCGCGAGCTGCTTGAGGCCGATGTTGACGGCGAGCTTCGTGTATTGAATCGCGCGCATGGCGCCGCCGAGCAGCTCCTGCGCGAACGCGTCGACCACCCGGTCTATATCTTCCGCCGGCACCACATGGTTGATGAGTCCGATTTTCTCGGCTTCCTCCGCCATCAAGAGCCGCCCCGTCATGAGGTACTCCTTGGCCCGGGCATGTCCGATGAGATGCGGCCAGATGACCGCCCCGCCGTCGCCGGCCGCAAAGCCGACCTTGACGTGGGGATCTCCGATCTTCGCCGTCGGGACAGCGAAAATCACATCACACAACAGGGCAACCGTTGCGCCGAGGCCCACGGCCGCACCGTTGAGCTTCGCGATGATCGGCTTTGGACAGTCGAGCATGCCGAAGACGATACGCTTCACGCTCGGGAGGTCGTCGATGAAAATGGACGGGTCGTCTATCATCCTCTGGATGTGGTCCAAGTCTCCGCCGGCGGAGAATGCACGGCCGACTCCGGAAAGAATGACCACGTCGGTGAGGGGATCGACCGCCAGCTCTGTGAAGAAACGCGCGAGCTCCTCGTGCGCGACTTGATCGATCGCATTGAGGGTCTCGGGCTGATTGAACGAAGCGCGCAGCAGCCGCCCCTCGCGCTCGAATCGAAACGTCTTGTAGCTTGAGAGATCCACGACGGGCGATGGTACGCCATCCCGCGCTCGGATAGTATCGATACTGAAAGGCCTGGAAACTGGAGGTTTGGGATGCAAATGACATGGCACGCACTTCGAGGCGTCTCGCAGTGACGATCACCACTCGATTCACTCAGTTGATTGGGATCGAACACCCAATTGTCCAAGGCGGAATGCAATGGGTGGGCCGCGCCGAGCTCGCCGCGGCCGTGTCGAACGCCGGCGCCCTCGGCATCTTGACCGGCTTGACGCAGCCGACGCCCGAAGCGCTGCGCGCCGAGATCGAGCGATGCCGCGCGCTTACCGACAAGCCTTTCGGTGTCAATCTCACCTTCCTTCCGAGCATGAGCCCGCCACCGTATGCCGAGTACCGCCGCGCAATCATCGAGAGCGGTGTGCGCATCGTCGAGACTGCGGGCTCGAATCCGAAGGAGCACATCGACGACTTCAAGGCCCATGGAATCAAGATCATTCATAAATGCACGGCCGCACGGCATGCGCTGTCCGCGGAGCGCATGGGCGCGGATGTGATATCGATCGACGGATTCGAGTGTGCAGGCCATCCGGGCGAGGACGATCTGTCGGGCCTCGTGCTCATTCCGGTCACCGCCGATAAGGTCAAGATACCCATCATCGCCTCGGGCGGTTTCGCCGATGGCCGGGGGCTGGTGGCGGCGCTTGCGCTCGGTGCTCAAGGCATCAACATGGGGACTCGCTTTTGCGCCACGCGTGAAGCGCCCATTCACGATCGGGTAAAGGAGTTCCTCGTCCAGAACGACGAGCGATCCACGAACGTAATTTTCCGCAAGCTGCGTAATACCGCGCGAGTCGCAAAAAACAGCGTCTCGGATCAGGTGGTGGAGATCCTCGCCAGGCCGGAGGCGAAGTTCGAGGATGTGGCTCATTTGGTCCGCGGCGCCAAGGGCCGGGAGCTGCTGGAATCGGGCGATCTGGACAAAGGGCTGGTCTGGGCGGGGCAATCTCAAGGGCTCGTCCACGACATCCCGAGCGTGGCGGAGCTGATCGAGCGCATGATTCGTGACGCGACTGCGCTCATGGGACGACTCGCCGGCACGGTGCATTGAGCCTGCCGCGGGTGCGCTGCCGCGGCACCGCGCCGGCGCCCATTTCACCAGTGAAATACCCGGGAGCGGGCTGGCGTTGCATGCCTTGCGCTCCGTGAAGGAGCGGGGCAAGCTCACTCGACGGGGGAAAGGCCATGACTCATTTCGATGAGATGTTCGATTTTGTCGTCGTCGGCAGCGGCGGCGGCTCGATGTGTGCCGGGCTCGTCATGAGAGCGGCCGGCAAGAGCGTGCTCATTCTCGAGAAGACCCCTCTGGTCGGGGGCACCACCGCGCGTTCGGGCGGGGTCATGTGGATTCCGAACAATCCGTTCATGATGCGTGACGGCATCGAGGACAGCTACGAGAAGGCGGCGACGTACCTCGACGCGGTGCTGCCCGATCCGAAGGATGCGCCGGGCGCTTCGCGGACCCGCCGCGCGACGTATTTAACAGAAGCGCCGCGCATGCTCGAGTTCTTGGGAAGCCGCGGCGTCAAGCTGACCCGCGTAAAAGAGTGGCCGGATTACTACGATGATCTTCCCGGCGGTTCTGTGCCGGGACGAACGGTCGTCGCGGAGCTATTCGACGCCAACGAGCTGGGTGCGTGGACCGAGAAACTCCGCCCCAGCTTCGTTCATTTGCCCATCCCCGCCTCGCTCGAGGAGATGCTGGAGCTGCCCGCGATGAAGCGCTCCTGGGCGGTGAAGATGTTGCTCGTAAAGCTCGTGCTGCGCGGGGTTGTCGCCAAGATCACGGGTAAGCGTTGGGTTGCCGGGGGGGCGGCGCTGCAGGGACGTATGCTGCAGGCGGCGCTGCGCGAAGGAATCGAGATTCGCACGGACTCGCCGGTGACGCAGATCCTCGTCGAGGATGGCCGGGCCACGGGAGTCGCCACGGTCAAGGACGGGCGTCCTTGGCGCGTGGGCGCGCGCTTGGGGGTGCTCGTCAATGCCGGCGGGTTTTCCCACAACCAGCAGATGCGTGATCGCTATCAACCCGGGACATCCGTGAAATGGACCATGGCGGCGCCCGGAGACACGGGCGAGATGATCGAGGAAATGATGCGGCACGGCGCCGCGGTTGCGCAGATGCAGGAGCGCGTCGGTAATCAGTTCACGCCCCAGCCCGGCTGGGAGGAAAGCGAGTTCAGGCAGGCGGCTCAGTCCGTGACGGCTGCGCCGCACTGCATACTCGTCGACCAAAGCGGCGTGCGTTACATGAGCGAGGGCGGCTCGTACATGGCTTATTGCAAGGGGATGCTCGAGCGCAACAAGAGCGTGCCGGCCGTGCCGAGCTGGGCGGTGTTCGACGCCCAATACCTGCGCAACTACATCTTGGCGGGCACGATGCCGGGCACCAAGAAGCCGCAACGCTGGTACGACGAGGGCTATTTGCGGACGGCCGACAGCCTCGAAGGATTGGCCCGCAGCCTCAAGATCGATCCGGCGACGCTCAAGGCCACCGTGGAGCGCTTCAACGGCTTCGTGGCGCAGAATCGAGATGAGGACTTTCACCGCGGCGAGCGCGCCTATGACCACTGGCTCGGGGATTGGCTGCACAAGCCCTCTGCCTCGCTCGGTTCCATCACGGAGCCCCCGTTCTACGCCGTGCCGGTGCTGCCCGGCGATGTGGGCACCTACGGCGGCGTCGTCACCGACGAGTACGCCCGGGTGCTGCGGGAAGACGGATCGGTCATCGAGGGTCTTTATGCCACGGGAGTGTCGACCGCCTCGGTAATGGGGACCAGCTATCCGGGCGCGGGGTCGAGCGTCGGCCCGTCGTTCGTCTGGGGTTATGTCGCCGCAAAAGCGGCTGCGAGCCACGCCGCGGTCGATCGCGCCGTTGACGCACAGCGACCGGCCGCCTGAGGGGTATATATTGGCACTCGCTGGGTGCCGGTACGGGTAACAGGAGATCGAAGTCATGAAAGTACAAGTGGAGAACATCAAGCCCGCCATCGGCAGCATCGTTCGCTTCGAGCGCTCCGCGCTTCTGGACGATGACGTCGCGGAGCGCTGCCTGGAATTGCTGGACGAGCGCCAGGTGCTGGTATTTCCCCGCATCAACTTGAGCGACAAAGAGCAGCTCGCGTTCACGGACAAGCTCGGGGCACGCGTGAATTTCACCAATCGGGTACCCGGCGGTGACCGCGCCGCGAAAGACGTCTACACCATCACGCTCGATCCGAAGATCAACAACGAGCCCGAATACGTGCTGGGGACCTATTTCTGGCACATGGACGGCATCACCGTCGACATGCCGCCGCCGAAGGCAAGTGTGCTCAGCGCCCGCAAGGTCGCGCCCAAGGGTGGGCAGACGGAGTTCGCCAGCACTTATGCGGCGTATCAGGCGCTGCCGGAGGAAGACAAGGCCGAGCTCGAAGGCCTGCGCGTGTTGCACAGCGTGACCGCGGCCGTGCGCGAGGTCGCCACTCCTGAATCGCTCGATCCGTATCGTCGCGCACTCAAGCATGAGCATCCCCTCGTCTGGAAGCGCAAGTCCGGCCGCAAGTCCATGATCATCGGCTACACCGCCGATTACGTGGTCAACCTGCCGCGCGCCGACGGCAAAGCACTCTTGGCGCGTCTCCTCGAGTGGACGGCCCAGCCCGCCTTCACCTACCGCCACTACTGGCAGGAAGGTGACCTCGTGGTTTGGGACAACTGCGGCGCGCTGCACCGGGTCATTCCTTACTCGGCGGATTCCGGGCGCACCATGCACAGGACCTCGGTCGCGGGCGTCGAAGCGGTCGCCTGAGCGCAAGCACCGTCCGCGTCCGCGCACCTGCAGGTGGGGTCGGCGGCGAATTAGTCAAACGAGAAATTGCTAAAGCCGCGCTTGAGGCCGCAGGGAGAATTCTGCGAGCCGATGGCATTGGCGCTTCGGATTTGCCCCCTCCGCGTGAGTCCGCGGGGATCGCTCTGGTTCTGAGGACCCGAGTCCTGTCGGAGCAGTTTCTGGTTCGGCTATAAGAGCGCTCCCCGCGAGAGGCGTCAAGCCCGATATCTCATGCAATTGTCTTGATATACCCGGGCTGCGGGGATATTTGCTTATAGCCCGTGCCTGCGCAATAATGAAACCTTACAGGTGCTATTATGCGGCGCCGCGCAACGCGGGCGGCGCGACAGTCCGAACCCCGGAAAGGAGTGATCCATGGGAATAGCCGTCGAACGTCTCACGAGCTTGGTCGATTCGCCGCAGCGCTTCGCGATTCCCTACGCGGATCTTCGCCAAACACAGATCGAAGCGATGAACGAGCGCTTCCAAGAGCGCAAGGATCGCATCCGGCTGCTCGGTCATCGCGCGAAGGAAGCGGGCGTCAGCGAGATTCGGTCGAGGGAGGAGATGGTGCCGTTGCTCTTTCCGCACACGGCTTACAAGAGCTACCCCGAGAGCTGCTTGACCGAGAAGAAGTGGGATCGGCTGGCCAAGTGGCTCAACACGGTTTCCTCTCACCCGATTGCTCCGATCGAGACCTCCGACATCGAGGACATCGATCAGTGGATCAGTCGGCTCGAGGCGAAAGAGCATTACATTTCCTGCTCGAGCGGCACGACCGGCAAATCGGCGATGCTCATCGCGTCGAGCACGGACATGGTGTGGTCACGCCTGGATACGGTCGGTGTGTTCTCCTGGGGGTCGGGCGTCGCGCCCGCGCGGGATCGCCGCATGTTCGGTGTCGCCCCGATTGCTCACGTGCCTAAGAACACCAACATCGCCGACGCGCAGGCGGCTGCGTTCGGCGACCCTCGCTTCGAGCGCTTCCGGCTGCCGGTACCGCCGATCACCGTCGGCCAGCTCACGAAGATGGTGGTTCTGCGCAAGGCGATCGCCGACGGTACGGCCCGCCCAGGCGACATTGCGGAGTTCGAGGCGACCTCGAAGGCGCGGCAACAGGCGCTGGACGATGCGATGATCATCGCCGCCGAGGCGCTCATTGCAGCCCGCGGTGACAGGCTCTACGTCTCGGGTCTGTGGAACGCTCTTTATCAGGTGGCCAAACTGGTCCGCGAGAGGGGCTACAGTGCCAAAGATTTCCACCCGGACAACTGCATCTATGTGGGCGGCGGGCTCAAGCGAGCACTGCTGCCGCCGGACTATCAACAGTTCGTCCATGAGACCTTCAACATTCCGCCCAACCGGAATTTTCAGAACTACAGCATGCAGGAGCTCAATTCCGGCATGCCCCGCTGTCAAAAAGGCGGCCGCTATCACGTACCACCGTGGATGGTCCCCTTCGTGTTGGACAAGGAGGGGGACGCGCTGCTGCCGCATAGCGAGGGCGAGATCGAGGGCCGCGCCGCCTTCTTCGACCTCGCGCTCGACGGACGCTGGAACGGCGTGATCACCGGCGACAAGATCTCGCTTGATTTCGATCCGTGCGCATGCGGCGCCAAGAGTCCGTCGATTCGCGACAACATCGTCCGCTATGCCGATCTCGAAGGCGATGACAAGATCGGTTGCGCGGGTACCGTGGATGCCTATGTGAGGGGGCTATCATGAGCGTCATCGACGAGCAGGCGATCGGCAGCGCGGCGAAGCCGCAGACGATCCGAGTCAATCACTTCATCCGCGGCAAGCTGGTGCAGGGCGATGCCGTGCGCCACACCTCGCGCGATCTCGGCATCGACTTCACGACGCCGGCAATCGATCTCGACGCGCTCATCACGCCGCGCGCGGAAATGCCCCCATCGTTCGGGGTGAAGCAGTCGGAGATCGTCGATTTTCTGGTCGAAGTGGGCGAACGGCTCGATCCAAACCACAATTCCTATCTGCAGGAATCGCTCGAATTCGTCGCGGCCACCAACCCGCTGCCGCGGCGGATCATCGAGAACCTGTTTCGGCGCGCACGGCATTTCCTGACTCGCGATGTGCTGATGGCGAGTCTGAATGCCAACTTTCACGACTTGCGCTATTTCGACGAATGGGTGGAGCGCACCGACGCGCAGGGCCAAACCGGAGCAATCCGCGCCTTCCCACCGCGTATCATTCACATGCTCGCCGGCAACTCACCTGCGGGCTGTATCTCATCGATCGCGCAGGGTGCGATGCTGAAGGCGACCAACGTCTTCAAAATGCCCTCGAGCGACCCGTTCTCCTGCGTCGCGGTGCTACGGACCATGGCGGACATCGATCCGGAGCATCCGGTCGTGAAATCGATGTCGGCGGTCTACTGGCGCGGCGGCGACGAGCGCATCGAGCGCACCATCTATCGGCCGCAGTATTTCAGCCGCATCGTCGCCTGGGGCGGCGGTTCCGCGATCGACAATGTGATCCGGTATCTCAGCCCCGGATTGCAGCTCGTGTCCTTCGATCCGAAGACCTCGATCTCCATGATCGGACCGGAGGCGTTCCGCTCCGACGAGGCGATCGCACAGGTAGCCGAAGCGGCCGCGGAGGACGTCAGCACATTCAATCAGGAAGCCTGCCTCGCGAGCCGATTCCTCTTCGTCGAAGGCGATCGCAGCGGCGTCGAGAAATTCTGCGCGAAGCTTCAGGAGCGTCTCGGTGTCGACCGCTCCCTGGCCTCCGCCCTCGCACGGCTCCCGCCCGCGGAGCTGCGCGAGGAAGTGGAAATGCTGCAGCTCATGGATGACGAGGCCAAGGTCTGGGGCCGGTTCGACGGACGCGGTATGGTCATCCTGACCGACGAGCCCGTGGGATTTCATCCTTCGGGGAAGACCGCCAACGTCGTGCATGTGAAGGCGCTCGAGGACGCGATCCGCCATGTGAACGTCGCCACGCAGACCATCGGCATCTATCCGGAGGAAACCAAAGTGAAGTTGCGCGACAAGCTCGCGAACGCCGGTGCACAGCGTGTCGTTCGACTGGGTTCGGCGTCGAAGCACGTGGGCGGCTCGCCGCATGATGCGATGTTCCCACTGCAACGCCTGGTGCACTGGATCTCCCAGGAGAACGCCTGACTCGGCCGCGCCCTGGCCTCGGGGGCCCCGGCAGATAGGAGGATGTAGTTCCAATGTTTGATCTTACTGGCCGAACCGCACTTGTGGCCGGCGCCTCGTCCGGCCTCGGCGAGGGCTTCGCGCGGCTTCTTTCGAAGGCTGGGGCAAAAGTCGTGTTGGGTGCCCGGCGCAAGGCGATGGTCGATCGCATCGCCGGTGAGATCGTCGATGGCGGAGGCAAGGCGATGGCCGTGCCGCTTGATGTGACCGACGAAGCTTCGGTCATCGCCGCTTTCGATTCTGCCCAGGGGCGTTTTGGAACGGTCGACACGGCGATTGCCAACGCCGCAGTCGGCGGCGGCGGGCGTTCGACAGATGTAGCGATCGAGAGCGTGCGGCAGACGATGGAGACGATCTATGTTGGCAGCTTCCTCATTGCGCGCGAGGCGGCCAAGCGCCTCATCGCGGACGGCAGCCGGCAGAAGGAAAACGGCCGGATCCTATTTATCGGCTCGATCACCGCCATGCAGCACCACACGGGCAACAACACGTATGCGGCGATGAAAGCGGCGGTAACTCATCTGGCGCGGAATTTGGCGAAGGAGTGGGCGCGGCAAGGCATCAACGTCAACGTCATCCATCCAGGATGGATCCGAACGCCGATCAATGACGAATGGTTCAAATCTGAGTCTGCTCAAGCGGATATCGCCCGCCTGCCGCGGCGGCGGATGCAGGAGCAGTCTGCCCTCGATGACATGGTCCTGTATCTGTGTTCGGATAGTTCGCGGCAAGTCACGGGATCCGTCTTTACATTGGATGACGGGCAGGTGCTTTAGCTCATTCAGATCGGCTGCCCTCGCCATCTGCGTACGACTGCTTTAAGGACACCGGTCGATATACGCCGCGGATCGCTCGATCCTCAGACGGCTTTCCGACAGCGTAGCTGATCGATACGAGTAGCGAAGACGCGGCCAAGAGATCACACGGAACGACAACTCACCAGGCATCAACGGCTTATCACGCTGCCCGAGATAAACGTGATCGTCGGCGTAGCAGCGTTACCGTTATAGTAAGCCAGTCCGTCGGCGCCCCATCGCATAACCCCTCCGCCTCCGCTGGGCAGCCGCGTGATCCATGTCGGCGCCTGCGTGGTCAGATTGAAGCCCTCGATCGTTGAACCGCCCGGTATTTGATTCGGGCTGTCGGTGGTGACGAAGTAGGCGCGGTTCAGCGAGGTGTCAATCGCCAATGAGCCACCAGACACAGTCGACCCGGCAGGGTTCGAGTTCAGAAAGCTGAACGACGGCTGCGAGCTTTGGGTCGAGGGGTTGTAGACGGACCCAGTCGTCGTGTAAACAAGTCCGCCAGCATATTCAATATCGTCTAGGTAGTCCTGGGCAAGGGCAACATTCGACGTCGTCTGAGCGGTGGTGAATCCGCTGCTCGTCACCGACAGCTGGTACATGGTCGGTGAGGTGACAGTAGAATCGTAGGCGTAGACGGTGCTCGCATCGACGCCGAACGTAAAGAAGATGTTGCTTTCGAGTGCTCCGGTGACCGAACTCTGCGGCCTCGGCGTCGTTCCATCATAAATGATGAGCTTCGGATCGGGTGTCTCCACCACGAAAGAGTCGGGCTCGCCGGGTACGGTTTTTATCGAATTGGCGGCGACGTTGACGGTCTCATCGATCGTCCTGGTTCCGAGATCGACACGTATCACCGCCCCCAGGCTGATGATGTAGGCATATTGACCATTGTCGGTGAGAGCGATCGAGGTAGGATCGACGTCTTGTCCCAGGGATACCACCTGCTCGATGCTTGCGGTCACCGGGTTGATCACGAGCAGCGAGTGAGCAATTCCGCCGGTATCCGAATTGGCGGTCGCGTAGAACCGCTGCGTCGTGGCGTTCCACGCCATAGCCCACACTTCGACCGGGATGCTCGTCTGTGTGAAGTCGACACCTGGGGATGCATCGACGATATAAAGCACTTGAACGGTGAACGGTGACCCGGCGGCCGGTTTGGTACAGGCGCTGTCATAGCAGACTTTGAGCTGCACACTATCGCTAAAGATGCCCGACCCGAGCGATGCGGGCGGCTTGGTCGTGACGCTCACCGTGGCGGATCCATCGAGGTTTGACGTGATGGTCGCGTTGGTCACGGCCGCTCCGGAGCCGATGGACGCGAAAACATAGGCGCCGTAGGGCGGGAGACCATTGGTTGTGAGCTCCGTCGCGCCCGTAGCGGCTGCTCCCGAGTTTTACGTGCTTTCAGATTACGAGCCAAGAGATGTGAATATCCGCTGCAGCGCGACTTATCAGTATTCGAAAGCGGCGGATATTGTCTGGCTCCCTACTGGCGCAGTGCGTGACCCTCTCCGTTCCTCAACGGACCCGGTCGCCTTTTTAATACACTGTCCCGCGCGCCCGACAGGTTGCGATCGATCATGAAATCCTCCCTACTGCGCCCAATCACTTGCAATTCCATAGCGCACTAGAGACACACAATGGGTAAGAGTTTATTGATTGCAGCACTGCTAACAGTAGGCGTGGGCGTGCGGCTCAAACCGATGGTCGCGCATGATTCACCCGGCGTGCGGGCAGCGGAATCTTCGGTGTCATTCGCCAGACCGGCAAGTCGCGACCGCACTCGGCGTAGTTATCTTTTTAGTTCAGTGGTACTCCCTCATTCCCTGAGTAATCAACCTTGATCCGGCATTCAATGGGCAGCGACGTGCTTGTCTAAATCCCTGTCGGGATCGCCGGTGCGGGGTCCATTTCCGATTTCGGACCCGAACCTGCTCGCGAATGTCAGCTTCATGGCATCAATTCCGCTCTAGTTCCGCGGGCCAGGCATAGATGTGCAGCGTGAATTCGTCACAGTCTGATCAGCGGTCTAGTGTGAGATTCAGTGCTTATGCCGCATTCTCCGACGTCTCTTGACAGGGTAGCTCGACATGAAATATCGCGCCACCGCTCTGGCCGCGCTCCGCGCGGATAGTACCGCCGTGAGTCTCGGCGATCGTACGCGCGATCGACAGGCCGAGACCCATGCCCGTTCGCTTCGTGCTGTAGAACGAGTCGAAGAGCTTCGATAAGTCGCTGTCCGCGAGCCCTGATCCCTGGTCTTTCACCGAAATCAAGTACGCTCCGGCGGCGGATTCGACCTGAACAACGATCGTGCGTCTGTCGACCGGCGCGTCTGCCGAGGCGTCCATCGCATTCATGATCAGATTGATCAAGACCTGCTGGATCTGCGTCTCGTCACCGAGGATGCGCGCCGGTGTTGCCGCGGGTCGGAGTACAAGTGTCATATCTCGCCGCCTGAGTTCGGTCCTGAGGAACACCTCGACGTCGGTCAGCACTACATTTAGATCGAGCGGCTGCCGCCGAGCTTCGTGCCGCGCAAGCAAAGTGCGCAGCCGCTTGATGACTTCGCTGGCGCGCTTAGTGTCATTTCGGATGCGGCCCACGATACGTAACAGCTCTTCGCGCCGATCGCCTCCGGCTTGGAGAATGAGTTCGACGGCGTCGGCGCTGGTTTGCGCCGCGCCCAGCGGTTGATTGATCTCGTGGGCGATCGCTGCGGTGAGTTCGCCGGCGACGGCGAGGCGTGATGCGTGCGCGAGCGCAGTATGCTGCTTCTGCGCGGCGATCTCCGCCGTGCGTCGGCGGCGCCGTTCCAGCAACAGTGACACGACCAGCGCGCTCAGGAGCAGAATGACAGTCAGGGCGCCCACCACAGCGTTGCGGTACGCCTGCCAAAGCGTAGGGGGCCGGAAGCTAATGACGGCATCGGGCGGAATCTGATTGGGATCGATTCCCCAGCGCTTGATCTGACGCCAATCGACTTCCAGCACGGAAGCAGGGGCCTTCGGCATATGCTGCCAACCAGGCTGACCACTGAACAGGCGCCCCAGGATCTCCCCGGCCTGTTGGCCGATGTGCTCGTAGCTGAGCACCCGGCCGCCGACTACGCCCGTACCCATCAATGTCTCGATAGGTGTATACACCGGTGCGGAGGACGCCGCCGTAATAAGCGCGGCGGAATCGTGCAGCAGATAAGAACGACCGTCGCCGTCCTGGAAAAGGCCGAACGTGAGCACCACCGAGTCGCTTCCCAGTTCGCGAAGGTGCTTCTGTAGCATCGGCAGTGTGAGCCCGATCAGATATTCGACCTGCACGTGGCCCAGAATGGGAGTGATTTCGGGACGCACCAGCGGTTCCCAATCGTCCTGTTTCGATGCACCCATCACGACGACCAAATGCGTTGCACGAGGATGCCATCTCAGCGCCTGCTCGACGGTGCCGGCAAAGTCGAACCCGACGGGTACCCCGACGACATCCGGCGGGAGCGTCGGCATCGAATGCAACCAGCTTCGCGTCGCCCCGGTGTAAACGATCGGCACCCCAGGGAATAGGCGGTCGCGGTAGCGCAGGATGAACCTCAGCGCAGTATCATTCAGTGTCAGCACGGCGCCGAGTGGCCGTTCCGCATACTTGTCGCGCAAATAGGTGACCATGGTGAGTTCGTACCGGTCGCCGCCAAATTCAGGCTCGTCCAAAAACTCGGAGAGAATCTGGATGGGCTGCCCGGGATTCGCATTGATCGTCTGACGCAGCCCTGAGTCGAATGCGACATCCCCCTTGCCGAGTCGACTGTTGGAATAGAGGACCAGCACTTGCCCAGCCTCGGCAGAAGCCGCTAAGTGCACCAAGAAAAGTGCCAGCACCCACCGCGAGACAATCCTTCGCGTGGATCGACCTCTTGGGTGGCGGTTCCCGCAGCAGCAGAAGAAGAATTGAATCACCTTGGGCTCCCGCGATACGAGGGGAATGCAATAGCTCATGAGTCTAGCGCTTCGGCCGGTACGTATGGGCGAGCCTGCTACCCGAAAAAAACAAAGGATGATTTCAACTCAGTACCGTGCCCGAAGATGAAGGACCTCCGCAACCCAGCCGTCGGGAAAGGGGGCCGCGCAAATCTGGCGACTAAGGTGACGGACCCTTCTGGGGTGAACGACCGCTAACTGGTGAACTGATCTGGGGATCGAATGACTCAAAGTGGCCGATTGCTGCCCGATGCCGACAGCACTGGCGTCGATAGGCGGGTCGACCCGAACGCGCCGCTCACCACCGGCAGCTACCGGGCTGGCCGCTGTGGGTTGCTGTTGTCTAGAGCGGAGTCGATTCGGCGCTGGTTCCAGCATGCGCGAAGCGAAGCGTTGCGTCAGCACCGGTCCGAGGATGAACGCGACCGACAGAGAGGTGGCGCCGGCTATGCTGATCTCCGCATAGGCGGGTCCACCTTTTACAGTAACTCGCGCTGGGGAGTCACTGTTTCCCGTGATCTCGGAGTGCATAACCCCATCAAGGCTTACTACAGCTCAGATTTGACGGTGAGCAGCGGAAATGAATTCAAGACCTACGGATTGCTTGGCAATACAAATGGGGCGCAGGGCTTTGACAAAAGACCTCGGAGGATTGCTGAAGCACTATGCCGAAATCTTGTGATCCTCAACAAAATCGCTAGCTCGCTGCGCTGCGGCGGAGCGCGAGCGCATCTATCCGCACTTGCAGCTCGTTCAGATGCCGCTCGGAAAAATCTTGTACGAGCCAGGCGACCATGGTAAATCCGGCCGCGACGGCAATTTTTTGCACACCATCCACGGCATGATGCCACCTCAAAGAATCCTCATGCTTCCTAACGGTCCTCCGTCTATGAATCAGGCGTGGAGGCGTACCTACTCGTCGAGTCTTGATGAGTTTTTCCGCGGAACACCCGGTAAACAACGATCGTATAAACGACGATGATGGGCAGTACCACGAGGCCGCCAAACAGGAAGAATTCGAGTGTCTGATCCGGCGCTGCGGCATCGGCAACCGTCACCGAATACGGAATCATGTACGGCCACAACATCACGCCGACCGTAAGGTAGGAGGCGATAAAGAACAATATCGTCAGGGCGAACGGTAGCCCGTCGTGCCGCCGTATCCGTGATGCGATGAAGACGCCGAGCAGCGAGGCGAAGCCAAGAATCGGGAAGATCAGTCCCCAACCGCGGGCCCGCAGATTGCTCTGCGCGATCGCGCCTGCATCGATCGTCAGCGATACGGTGAAGGCCAAACCCAACACCACAAGGACCGCGACCGCCAGCCACCGGACGCATGCATAAGCCCAGTCCCTGATGGCACCTTCGCCCTTTAAGACAAGCCAGCTAGCGCCGAGCAAAGCGTAGCCGACCACCATGCCTAAGCCTGTGAAGATTGGGAACGGGCGCACCCAGTCAAACGCGGTACCCGCGAACTGCCCGTCAACGACGGGAATCCCCCGCATCATCGCGCCCACCGCAGCACCCTGCACGAAGGCGATCACGGAGGATCCTAAAAAGAAGCCCCAGTCCCACAACGAGAGCAACTGCTTGCTTCGGCCGCGAAACTCGAAGGCAATGCCGCGAAAAATCAGGCCGAGCAGCAACAGCAGTACTGGAATGTAGAACGCCCCGAGAAATACCGCGTAGACCTCCGGAAACGCTCCATACAGGCTCGCGCCAACGAGTACAAGCCACGTTTGGTTGCCATCCCAGAATGGCGCGATCGTATTGAGCATCTCTTGGCGATGTTTCTCCTCACGGGTGGTTCCGAACAAGATACCTACCCCAAGATCAAACCCATCCAGCATGACGTACATGAGGATCGCAAAGGCGATGACGCCGGCCCAGAACACCGTCAGGTTGGTCGGTTCCATGGTTCAACCCCTCGCTGGTGGCTGGTTGCCGGTGGCAGTCGCGGCATCATCGGCGAAGGCCAAAGGCCGGCTGGGAGTCGCGCCCGGAATCGGTGTCGCTGGCACAGTCGGTCCGGCGCGCAACAGCTTGTAGATATAGTAATAACCGAACGAAATTAAGGCGTAGGCCACGACGTAGCCAGCCAGTGAGACCAGCACGTCGCCCGTGCGCAGCGAGGGTGTGACCGCGTCCTTGGTGCGCAGAAGCCCGTAGACAACCCAGGGCTGCCGCCCGACTTCGGCGGTAAACCAACCCATCAACACAGCGATGAAGCCGGTCGGGAACGAGAGAAAAGTAGCCCAGAGAAACCAGCGCGTCGACTCGAGTCGGTTCGTCAATCGCAGCGCGTTGCCGAGCCATGAGACCGCCAGCATGATCAGTCCCATCCCGGCCATGATGCGAAAGCCAAAGAACGGGATAACAACCGGAGGCCGGTCTTCCTTCGGAAATGATTCCAGTCCAACTTCAGGCGCAGTCCAGCTGCCCGAAGCGATCATGCTGCCAAGCTTGGGGACCGAGATCGCATAGAGGTTGCGCTCGTTCTTCGAGTCGGGAATCGCGATCAGGGTTTCAGAGGCAGGTTGTTCGTTCTTCCAGCGCGCCTCGATGGCGGCGAATTTCGCCGGCTGATACTTGAGCACATACTCGCCCGTCAGATGGCCGAAAAAAAGCTGCACGGGAATGATCAGCGCGACCAATCCTAAGCCCCAATGCAGCATGACCCGCGCCTCGGCTCGATGGATGCCGCGCAGCACATACCAGGCGCCGGTTGCCGCCACACACATGCCGGTGGTGAGAAACGTAGCGAGGAACATGTGCGGCCAGCGCACGCGCATGACGGGGCCGGTCACTATCGTCAGCCAGTCTGCGGGGATTATCTTGCCGCCGACAATGCTGTGGCCGAGCGGAACCTGCATCCAGCTATTATTGGCAAGGATCCAGAACGAGGAGAACATGGTACCGAGGGAAACCATGCAGCAGGCGAAGAAATAGAAGCGCGGCGACACACGGTTGCGCCCGAGCAGCACCACGCCGAAGAACGTTGCCTCCAGCATAAAGGCGGTGAAGGCTTCATAACCCAGCAGCGGTCCTTGGATCGCCCCCATCTTCTCTGCCAGCACGCTCCAGTTGGTGCCGAATTGGAATGCCATCACGAGGCCGGTCACTACCCCCATGCCGAATGAAACCGCAAAGATCTTCAGCCAAAAGTCGAAGACCCGCCGGTAGAGCTCGTTACGCGTGAAAAGATGCGCGCCTTCGATCGTCGCCAGCCACGCCCCTAACCCCAACGTGAACGCCGGAAAAATGATGTGGTAGCTGATGACGAATGCAAACTGAATGCGCGACAGGATAAGCGGATCAAGTTTCATTAATCTCTCCGGTCAAGCCTCTGCTTGATTTGCGTGCCCAAAATGCGATGCAGTAATGGCGGTGCGGGGGAACAAGAACGTGGAAAACAAGCTCGATCGACTGGAGTCATCCCCATCCATCTTTTATGCCGCACCCGTGGCATTAGCGACTAGACCTTGGTCTAATTAGTATCAATTCGGGAACCGCACGCTACCTTCGCCTCGTCCGTGGCGAGTCGTATAGCACGGCGAAGCGCCTGCGCACTCACAGGCTTCATAAGAAAGTTCGAAGCACCTGCCTTCATTGCTTGCACAGACATCGGAATGTCACCTTGCCCCGTAAGGAACACGATCGGCATCGTCCGTCGCGTTTCGATTAACCGGCGTTGCAACCCCCCCCCATACCGTCCAGGCCCGGCAGTGACACATCGAGCACGAGAAATGCCGGCGCCTGCATACCCCGGTCTTCCAGAAATGCTTCGGCCGACCCAAACGTCACAACGTGCCACCCATGCTTTCGCAGTATCGCAATACTGATCCAAGGCCACCGCCAAGCCCGACCCACATGACATCCAAAGGCTTCATTTTGATCACTCCGAGTTCACAATATCTCCCGCGTTACTGGCTGTTCTGGCGACGTTTGATACTTGGTATGACCGTGGTCAAAGTTAGGTAAGCGGGTCGCGCCATCACGCAGTTGGCTTCCCGAAGCCCCACCGTGGCAATTAGACCTTGGGGACTGTCTCCGGACCGGCCGCCGCGAATGGCTGCTTACGTCTGTTCAGTTTGAACCGCTGTACTTCCGCTTTTGGCCGGCTGCTGCCGAATTTGCGCTTGCCGCCAGTGTTGACCCTAACGCGACAAGGCCTTAGAGAAACGTGGTTCAGATTACCTGATAGCTGACCGTCGTGATCAATCTAGAGAATTTGGGCGGTCCGAATGCTTCGTAAGCTCATGCCCGCGCTGCTGCTGCTAACGGCTATCGCGTTCGTATTCGTCATGGTTTCCAGTTATGTCCAGAAAGTGATGTTCAATATAGCTCGCACGGAAGCAGACTACTTCCATCTCGCGATGGCGTTGATTATGGCGGCTGCCGGCGCGCTAGCGATTCGTGAGATGCTCCGAGAAAGACGAAGACCAAGAATCAAGTCAAGCAGCGAGAGGCCCCCGGCGATGGCCCATGATCGTTCGTTCCTGGAAACTATCGTTTTAGCGGTCACGTTAATGCGGACAGGTTTTGCGCGCCGTCCGTGGATGATGACCCTGATCTCACTATTCGCGCTGGCCATACCGCCAACACTGCGGATACTTCCACGCGTAGGAATTGGAATGAGTTCACCCACTTCGACTGGTTCGTTGTTTGGTTCGCAGAGGCACCGATGTTCTTATAGCAGCGGTAGCGGTTTTCAGGCGTGGCAAGTCTGGAAGTCAATAGTCTTGATGGGTTTCGGCGGGGCACGTCTATGCGATGGCTGCGGGCGACTTCCGGTGTCGGACCCCGAGCGGAAGTACGACTTTGCTGAAAGGAGCCCGTTCAAAAGTAATAGAGCGGACATTGAGCGCGCCGTCTTCGGTCATCACCGATTGTCCTTCAGCCGGTGTGCCAACTCGGCCAAACTCAGCCAGTTGCGCTAAGCTGCCCAGACGGAGGCAGTTGAGAAGACCTCCGGCGATCTGTCAGGGGTGATTTCGTTGGTGACTGAGCCCTCGCACGCGGTATTTCTGAGCTACGCCTCGCAGGACGCGGAGGCGGCCCAAAAGATTTGCGACGCTTTGCGTGCGGTCGGCATCCGGGTTTGGTTCGACCAAAGCGAGCTACGGGGCGGGGACATCTGGGACCAGAAGATTCGGAGCGAGGTTCGCGAGTGCGAGCTGTTCATTCCGGTCATTTCCGCAAACACGATGTCGCGGCGGGAAGGCTATTTCCGCCTGGAATGGGATCTTGCGGATCAGCGCACCCACATGATGGCCCGCGACCGGACGTTCATCGTGCCCGTATCCCTGGACGCCACTGCAGAGGCAGGCGCGGACGTGCCGGACTCGTTTCACCGAGCGCAGTGGACACGCCTACCGGGTGGAGACGCCTCATTGGCCTTTGTCGAGCGGGTACGGCGACTACTGGACCCGGCACTCCCAGACGCCGGAGCTAGGGTCGGTGCGGTGGGGGCACCCTTGGCGGTTAGGCGTCCTTTCCCGCGGCCGCGGACAACCGCATTCCTTGCGATCGGTGCAGTCGCCATCGCAGTACTCGGCTACCTGGGGCTCGGGCGGCTGCTGGGCTCGAAGGCGCTGGTGCAGGGCGCAACGGCGAACTCGATCGCCGTGCTACCGCTTACTAACGAGAGTGGCGATGCAAGCCAGCAGTACTTCTCGGATGGCTTATCCGAAGATCTCATCACGGCCCTGTCACAGTTCCCCGGGCTGAAGGTGATTGGTCGCACCTCCGCGTTCAGGTTCAGGGATTCCAAGGACGATAGCCAGACGATCGGCGCGAAACTCGGAGTTGCGCATCTTCTGGAAGGAAGCGTACGGAATGCGGGCGATCAGGTGAGGGTTAGTGCCGAGCTCATCGACACGTCGGATGGCAGCACACAATGGTCCGAGCGATACGATCGGCCTTACAAGGATCTCTTTGGGCTGCAGGACGACCTCACTCGTGCGGTGGCCGGTGCGCTCAGGGCACACCTCATCCCGAGGGAGGACGTCTCTGCGCAGCAGACCGATCGACCGCCGAGCGGGGGATTGGACGCCTACAACGCCGTGCTTGAGGGCAAATACCACTGTGCGAGAAACCGACGCTGACACTCGCAAGGCAATCGAGCCTTCACTCGCGCCTCGCAGCTCGATCCGCACTACGCAGTCGCGTGGAGTTCGCTATCGCGCGCCTGGACTAACCTTGGTGCATTTCATCTCAATCTCGCGACCGCGCCGAAGGCATATGCGAAGCTCGCGAGGCGCGACTACCTCGTTTCGCTCGCGCCGAACCTGACGAGTTCCCACGTCGCGCTCGGTTGGCTGCTCGAAATGGCGGATTTCGATTGGCACGGGGCGGAAGAGGAGTATCGACGAGCCTACGAGTTGGCTCCTGCAAGTGGTGAGGCGGCAGCCGGCCTTGCCCGCCAGCTCGCAAATTTTGGGCAAGTGGAGCGGGCAATCAAGCTGACGCAAGACGCGCTTGCCACAGATCCGTTGCATGCAAGCTGGTACGCTTGGCTCGCCGTCGATTTTTACGCACTGAACCGATTGGATGAGGCCGAAGGAGCAATTCGGAGAGCAATCGAGTTACAGCCTGGCGGCGTGTGGCTCCACGATGTTCTGACAAATATCGAGGTTCGACGAGGTGATGCTAAAGCGGCACTGGTCGCCGCACAGCAGGAGCCGGCGGGCAGTTTTTTTCGGGATGCTGCGCTGGCCAAGGCGCTGCAGACGGTAGCATCGTGGGGCTGCAGATGCTGCCCTCAGAATTTGCTCGACAAAGGCGCCTCTTGGAATCCCTATGAAGTTGCTCAGATTTACGCGATGCGCAACGACGCGGACAAGACGTTCGAGTGGCTGGACCAGGTCTGGACCTATCGCGACCCGTACATCCACAATATATCCAACGACCTTTTTATTGGACGCTACAAGGATGATCCGCGCTTAATTGCGTTTTGCCGGAAAGTCGGACTGCCGGTGCCGAGATGATTCGCGAGACGCTTCGGCTGGTTGCTTCGCGGCACCACCCAACGCGCCGTCGCAGGCTCTATTTTTTACTACTTGGCCGAAACTGCCGAAGTCAGCCACCTCGAACCGCTAAGATTACGCAGGCTCGGACGCGAGGGCGGGGCATTGAGTCGGATGGCGGCTTTGTGGAAATCGTGCGAAACGCCCCAAATGACCGTTCATGGCCCGCCAGGCGCCTGATACCTCGCACGATTGCCGACGCTCGTCGAAAAAAAGGCTGAGGTCATATGGCATCGTTCACGTGATCACGGATCTAAAAGACTGCTCGCCTTCGGCTCTTACCTGCTTCGTTGCTAGACGCCGAAGGCGAGGCGGTCGACGAGCGGAGGTGCAGGCACCGTAGGGCACTTGATGCCACCGCCTCGTGCGCGAAAAACGAGCGGCTCCAAAGAGACTTGAACTTTGGTATGCCAATGTATACATTGGGCGCGCCGCTCGGAAGAGCGCTGTCTTGGTCGCCAAGGAGATCCATCTGGCAAAAGGTATCTATCTGCTCACGGGCGGTGCGAGCCTCATCGGTTCGCACATTGCCGATCAGCTGCTGGCCGAGGGCGCCCAGGAGATTCGCCTCCTGGACAATTACGCCTTGGGTACGCCGTCGACGATTGCGCACCTCGAGCGCGAGCCGCGCATCCGGCGTATTCGAGGGGATGTCCTGCGATTGCCTGACCTTCTGGAGGCGACGAAGGATGTGGACGGGGTATTCGCTCTCGCCGGTTATCTCACGCTGCCGATGGCGCAGGATCCATTCGCCGGGGTGTCGGTCAACACGGTCGGGATGGTGAATACCCTCGAGGCCTGCCGCTTCAACCGGGTTCGCCGCGTGGTGTTCTCATCTTCGGTGGCCGTCTACGGCGCGCCCACCGAGCACCCCATCTGCGAAGAAACTGGATACGTGAGCGCGGCGCTCCAGCCTCCGTCGCTTCTGTACGGCGCGAGCAAGCTGTTGGGAGAGGGTTTGTGCGCGCGCTACGCGCGCAGCTTCGGCCTGGAATTCAACGCTCTGCGCTTCGCCTCCGTTTATGGCGAGCGCCAGCATGCGCGCGCCGTCAACGCCGTATTCGTCGCGCAAGTCTGTGATCAGGTAAGACGCGGGGAAGCTCCGGTCATTGAAGGTGACGGCACCGAAGTCCACGATTATGTATACGTTACCGACGTCGCGCGCGCGTGCGTGCTGGCGATGCACAGCGCGTCCCACGGTCATGTGCTGAACGTGGCGACAGGCGTGGACACCACGGCGACGCGGGTTGCCGAAATTGCGCTCGAGCTCTGCGGCCGTCAGGACTTGCAACCGATGTATCGCGAAGACCGCCGCGCCGTGCGCTCAGCCGCAGGGACGCGCCTCGAATTCAGTCGTGAGAAGGCGGCACGCGAGCTGGGCTGGGAGCCGCGCGTGAGCCTCGAGGCGGGCATGCGCCGGCTCATCGAATGGCAAAAGACGCAGAGCTGAGCCGTGAAACGCAAAAAGACTCCCGCGCCCGTCGATGCAGAGCGTCTGCCCCGAGGAGAGACGGCCTACCGGTACATCAGAAGCGCCATCCATGGAGGGCAGTTAAGTCCGGGGGAACGGCTGCGTGAGATCGACCTAGCCAAGCAAATCGGGCTCAGCCGAACGCCGATACGGGAGGCCTTGAGCCGGCTGGAGGCCGAGGGCTTGGTGGCGCATGACGCGACCCGCGGCGTGGTCGTGGCGGAGCTCGATTACAGCATGGTGACGGAGCTCTATTACATGCGTGAGGTTCTCGAAGGAACGGCTGCTCGTCTCGCGGCCCAGCACGCTTCCGATGTGGAGATCTCCATCCTGTCCGATCTCTGTCAGCAGTACGAGGCGGCGCTCGGCGACGAAGCAGCTCTGACCGTCAGCAACCGACGCTTCCATGAAACGCTCTATCGATGCAGTCACAACCGCTATCTTCTGAACATGGTGACGGTGCTGCATGACGCGTTATTCCTGCTGGGCCGTACCACGCTCGGCAGTCCCGAGCGTGCCGCGGAAACGCTGGGCGAGCACCGTGCGGTCGTTACCGCCATTCGTGCCCGGGATGCAAACGCGGCCGAGGACGCGCTGCGCGCCCACATTCGAAATGCACAGAAGGTAAGGATGCAGAAGCTGTTTGCTTCTGCCTAGCTTGAGGCGGGATTTGGTTCAGTGACGGGAGCGAATTGATGCCTGAGAACGAAAAGTACGACGTGGTGATAGTCGGCGCGGGCAATGCCGCGCTCTGCGCAGCGCTCTCGGCGCGGGAAGCCGGCGCACGGGTGCTCGTGCTCGAGAAGGCGCCGCTCGAGGAGCGCGGCGGCAACTCGCTCTTCACGGCCGGCGGCTTTAGGTTCGTTCACGACGGCGTGGAGGATCTGCGCAAGGATGTGCTCACAGACCTCTCGGAGGCCGAAGTCAATCAGATCGTCATGCCCAAGCTCACCAAGGAGCAATACATCGAGGATCTGATGCGTGTGACCGAGGATGAGAGCGATGAGCAACTCGCCGAGATGCTCATCGGCCGATCGCGTGAGACGATCGTGTGGATGCGCTCCTACGGCGTGCGCTTCATCCCGATGTTCGGACGCCAATCGTACAGGGTGGACGGCAAGCACCATTTCTACGGTGGGGTGAACATCGAGGCGGTGGGCGGCGGCTTCGGGCTGGTCGATGCCTTGATCAAGCGCGCGGAGAAGCTCGGCATCGAGATCCGCTACGGCACGGAGCTGCGCGAGCTCAAGCAGGACCAGAAGGGAAACGTGACCGGCGCGCGCGTCAAGGGTCCGGAAGGGTACGAGGAGATCGCCGCCCGCGCGGTGGTGCTTGCCTGCGGAGGCTTCGAGGCCAATCCCGAGATGCGCACCCGCTATTTGGGCCCAGGCTGGGAGCTGTGCCGGGTGCGCGGTACGCGGCATAACACCGGCGGCGGCATTCGTGCAGCGCTCGACATCGGGGCGCAGCCCTTCGGCGGCTGGTCGACGTGCCATGCCGTGCAGTGGGACATCAGCGCGCCGCCGTTCGGCGATCGCGTGGTGCTCGACAATTTCCAGAAGCACTCTTATCCCATCGGCATCGTGGTCAACCTGAAAGGCGAGCGCTTCATCGACGAGGGCGCGGATTATCGCAACCACACCTACGCCAAGTACGGTCGCGAGGTGATGAAGCAGCCACGGCGCACCGCTGTCCAGATCTTCGATGCGAAAACCATCGGGATGGTGCGCGACGAGTATCGCATCAAGCAGGTCAGCAAGTTCGCGGCCGATTCCCTGGAGGAGCTCGCCGGAGGACTCGACATCGATCCGCAGGGACTCGTGCGCACCGTCAATCAGTTCAATGCCGCCTGCCGGCCCGGTTCCTACAATCCGTCGGTTCTCGATGGCGTGAAGACCGTGGGCATCGAGCCGCCCAAATCGAACTGGGCGCTGTCGATCGACAAGCCGCCGTTCACCGGCTTCATGGTGACCTGCGGCATTACCTTCACGTTCGGGGGCCTGCGCATCGATCGCGCGGCCGCCGTGCTGGACACGGGAGGCGAGCGGATCCCGGGACTGTTCGCCGCCGGCGAGCTCGTCGGCGGCATCTTCTACGGCAACTACCTGGGCGGCGCCGGCCTCATGTCGGGCGCCGTCTTCGGCCGGCAGGCCGGAAAGAGCGCGGCCGAGTTCGCGAGCGCCCGGGCCACGCCGGTGTGAGCGCGCCGTTGCGCAAGCTGCCCGCTGTGTTCGCACGCGGCGGCACTTCCAAGGCGCTGCTGTTCCATCGCCGCGACTTGCCTGCCGATTCTGAATCGTGGGCGCCGATCTTTCTCGCCGCTTTGGGGAGCCCCGATCCGCACGGGCGGCAGCTCGATGGGATGGGCGGCGGGACCTCGTCGCTGTCGAAGGTCTGCGTGGTCGGTCCGCCGACCCGCGCCGATGCCGACGTTGACTACACCTTCGCACAAATCGCGGTGGACCGGGCGAGCGTGGACTACGGTGCGAACTGCGGCAACATGTCCGCGGCCATCGGTCCATTCGCCGTCGACGAGCGGCTCGTGTCCACGCCGCGCGACGGCGAGATCACGGTGCGCATTCACAACACCAACACGGGTAAATTGATCCACTCGAGTTTCGAGGTGCTGGGCGGGCAGGCACGCGTGGATGGGCCACTGCACATCGATGGCGTGGCCGGATCGGGAGCGCCGATCCGCTTGGAGTTCCGCGATCTGGCCGGGGCGCGGACGGGACGGCTGTTGCCGGCTGGAGGCGCATTGCATGAGCTGCGGCATCCGCGCGGCGACAGCATCCGCGCCAGCATGGTGGATGCGGGCAATCCTTGTGTGTTCGTGGACGCGATGGCGCTGGGTCTCGACGGGACCGAGCCTGCGGAGCGACTCGAATCGGATGCGCATCTGATGCAGGCGCTCGAGGCGCTGCGCCGTCAGGCTGCGGTGATCATGGGACTCGCGCCCGACGAGGAACGGGCCGGCGCGAGCCGTGCGGTGCCATTCATCGGCATGGTCGCGCGCATCCGTCCCTGGATGTCGCGGTCGGGCCACCGCTTCGGCGCCGGCGATGCAGACCTCTCCGTGCGCATGCTCTCCAGCGGGAACGCGCATCGAGCCATTCCGATCACGTCCGCGCTGTGCGCCGCCGTCGCTTGTCGAACGCCCGGCACGCTGCCGGGTGAGCTCTGCGGCTCGTCGTCGGGTCCGCTGCGCATCGGCCATCCCTCGGGCGTGATCGTCGTCGATGCCGAGCGCGAGCGTGAATCCGGAGAGGTTCGGCATGCGAGCGTCTACCGAACGGCGCGCCGGCTCTTTGAGGGCCAAGTCCTCTATTAAGTCCGCATCGCGAAGGGATCGCGTGCGACGCCCGAGAAATCGATCATCACATTCTTGCTGGCGAGGAATTCATCGAGCGCCTGCTTGCCCTTCTCGCGGCCGAAGCCGCTTTCCTTGAAGCCGCCGAAGGGCGTCTGCACGGCGAGCGAGCGATAGGTATTCACCCACACTTGCCCCGCGCGCAGGGCGCGGGTCACGCGCAGGGCGCGCGACAGATTTTCGGTCCACACTCCCGCCGCGAGACCATAGCGCGTCGCGTTGGCGATGCGGATCGCCTCTTCTTCGTCTTCGAACGGGATGACTGCGAGCACCGGCCCGAACACTTCCTCCTGCGCGATTTCCATCTCGTTGCGAACATCGGCAAACACCGTGGGCTCGACGAAGAAGCCATGCTCCAGTCCAGGACCTCGAGCGGCATTGCCGCCCGCGACCACCCGAGCGCCTTCTGCGCAGGCGCGCTCGATGAATGCGAGGATGCGGCGGAATTGCGGTTCGTTCGCCGCCGTCCCCATGTCAGTTGCCGGATCGAGCGGATCGCCGAGGCGGACCGCACGGGCGCGCTCGCTGAGGCGCTCGACGATCCGATCGTGAACACTGCGCTGTACGAGAAGGCGCGAGCCGGCAACACACGTCTGGCCAGTGGCGCCGAAGATGCCTGCGAGAGCTCCGATCGCGGCGTGCTCCAGGTTTGCGTCCTCGAAAATGATGTTAGGTGATTTGCCGCCGAGTTCCAGCGTGACCGGCACCAGACGGCGGCCCGCCGCTGCTGCGATCTCGCGGCCGACGGCCGCGCTCCCGGTGAAACTGATCTTGGCCACGCCGCCTTCGACCAGCGCACGCCCGACTTCGCCCGCGCCGCACACGACATTGATGACGCCGGGCGGAAATCCAGCCGCCTCGACGAAGCGACAAAACTCCAGGGTGGTCACGGAGGCGTGCTCGGAGGGCTTGATCACGACGCAGTTGCCGGCGGCGAGCGCCGGGGCGAGCTTGTTCGCCAGCAAGCCCATCGGCGAGTTCCACGCGGTGATGAGCGCGACGACGCCCAGCGGCTCGCGCGTCGCATAGTCGAACACATCGCGTTGGTCGAGCGGAATCTGCTGACCCCAGAGCTTGTCCGCATAACCCGCAAAGAAGCGGTATTGCCGCGCCGCCAAGACCATCTGGATCTGGGTCTCGCGGATGATCTTGCCGTTGTCGGTGCTTTCCAGACGCCCCATGCGTTCGGCATCGGCCTGCAGTAAATCGGCGAGCTTCGCCATGAGGCGGCCGCGCTCGTATCCCGAGACTCGGCTCCAAGTACGCTCGAAGCAATCGCGGGCGGCCGCGATTGCCGCCTCGACGTCTTCGGCCTCCGCCTGTGCAATCGTGGCCCAGGGCAGAGCGGTGTACGGATTGACCGCGTTGAACCGCCGGCTCGCGCGCCCCTCGCGCCATTGCCCGGCGATGTGCAACAAATGATGCGGCAGCGGGCCGGAGCTAGGAGCGTTGCTCACAAGTGTCCCCTCGTGTATACACTGGCATACTAAAGAATACGAGACCGCTGGTCAAACGAGCGCTACATGCCCGCACTCCGCAAAACTGCTTCCGCGGGTCCACCGCTCGCTGCGCCGCTTGCCGCGTTCTGTCGCCAGGTGGCGTGGAGTTCATTGCCGGCCGAAGTGCGCGAGAAAGCCCGTCTGCACGCGCTCGATACCTTGGGCCTCGCGCTCGCCTCGCATGCGCAGGCCTACGCCGCTCCGTCGCTGGCCGGAATCATTGCGGCCGCCGGGGCCGGTGAGTGCACCGTGATCGGAGACGAGCGCCGCCTCGCTCCGCGCGATGCCGCTTTCGCCAATGGCCTGCTCATGCACGGGTTGGACTACGACGACACGCATCCAGCGAGCATCGTGCATCCGAGCGTCGTGGGACTGCCTGCCGCGCTTGCCGTCGGCGAGCAGCTCGACACGTCGTGGAACGATGTTCTCGCCGCCTATGTGATCGGCGTCGAGACCGCCATCCGAATCGGTGCGTCGGTCCAGGGAGGTTTTCATCACGCGGGCTTTCATGCGACCGGTATTGTGTCCCATTTCGGCGCCGGGCTCGTAGCGGGAAAGCTGCTCGGCTTGTCGGAGGACCAGCTCGTCGCTGTCCAGGGCATCGCTGCCAGCACCGCCTCGGGTGTCCAGGTATTCCTCGAGGAGGGCGCTTGGTCGAAGCGGCTGCATCCGGGCTGGGGCGCCCTGGCGGGTATTACCGCGGCACATCTGGCACGCTCTGGTTTCGTAGCGCCGACCCGGCCCTATGAGGGACGGTTCGGCCTGTTCGAATCGCACCTGCACGGGGGCACGGTAGATCACCACCAGATTACCCAACGCTTGGGCGAGGAGTGGCGCTTCCTCGAGACCGCGATCAAGCCGTATCCCGTATGTCACTTCATCCATGGCTGCTTGGAAGCTGCCCTGGAGCTGCACGGAACATTCTCTTTGAGCGACCTCGAGCGGGTGACAGTTTCGCTACCGGCGCAAACGCTGCCGATCGTGGCCGAGCCCGCCGAGGTGAAGCAGCAAGCCGCTACCGAGTACGAAGCCAAGTTCAGCGCACAGTTCGTGGTCGCGAAAGCTCTGTTGCTCGGCCGTTTCGGGTTGGCAGAGCTCACGCCCGCCGCCTTGTCGGACCCCGCGACCCGGGCCCTGGCGATGAAGGTGACGTGTCGCGCCGACCCGCAAGCGCAGTTCCCGCGATATTATTCGGGAGGTGTCAGCATCGTGCTGAAGGACGGCCGCGAGCTGCACAGGCACGTGCCCATTAACAAGGGTGCGGGTCCGCGCGCGCTCTCTGCCCTGGACATCGAAGCGAAGTTTCTCGCGAACGCGACCCTGCGGCTCGACGAGCGCCACGCGCAAAGCGCGCTCGATGCCGTCATGAGCGGCGGTGCCGGATCCGTGCGTTCCCTGATGCAGATCTTGGCCGCGCGACAGTCGGGGAGGGCCTCGTGACAGACCAATCCGGATTCAATGCGCTGGCGGACCGGCTGGCGATCACCGATCTCATCTATCGGTATTGCCGCGCGGTGGACCGCCTCGATATTCCGCTCGGCCATTCGATCTGGCATGACGATGCAATGGCCGATTACGGCGCGGACTTCTACCAAGGCAAGGGGCGGGGAGCGATCGATCACATCTGTGCGCAGCATCGGCGCACATTGCATCATTCTCACCAAGTGTCGAACATCCTCATCGAACTGGATCGCGATCGTGCCGGGAGCGAGGCGTATGCCATCGCCTCGCTCCGCGCCTATCGCGACCAGAAGCTATTTCAAATGACGATCTGGGGCCGCTACGTGGACCGCTGGTCGCGTCGCAATGGACGCTGGGGATTGGATCATCGCCTCGCCATCCGCGATTTCGATGAGATCCGCGAAGTGACGCCCCTGCAGCATCACGACGTCGGTCGCAGAGACCGCTCGGATCCATCCTACGGTGCCCTGGAACGCGATCCATGAAGGCGGCCTACATCCAGAACGGCCAGGTGCTCGTCGGCGACATTCCTGAGCCGGTTCCCGGTGAGGGCCAGGCGTTGGTGCGCACCCACAGCTGCGGGCTGTGCGCCTCGGAGCAGCATTTCCTCCATTCCGGCAAGAATATCATCGAGCTCTCCCGCAAGCATGGCGGCCCTTACGCTCGGCTCGACTTCGAGCGTGCCTTCGTTCCCGGACACGAATATGTCGGCGAAGTCATCGACTACGGCCCGGGCAGCAAGCGCACGGTCAAGACCGGGCGCAGAGTGACTTCGGTCCCGGTGATGCGCCAAGCCGGCGCACATGCCGTGATCGGCTTCAGCCATGAGTGCCCCGGCGGCTGGGGAGAGCTCATGCTGCTCGACGAAGATGCGTTGATCGAAATCCCCTCGGGCCTCGAGGATGATATGGCGGCGATGACCGAGCCTCTCGCGGTAGGTCTCGAGCACGCGCGGCGCGGTCGCCCGACCCAGGAGGATACCGCGCTGGTGATCGGCTGCGGGGCCATCGGTCTCGGTGTCATCGCCGGCCTGAAGCTCTTGGGTATCGCCCCGATCATCGGCGCCGATTTCCACGCTGCACGTCGAGCCGCCGCGATTTCCATGGGCGCGCACATTGCCGTCGATCCACGCGAGCTGTCTCCTTATGCTCCCATCCCCGATCTCGGTAATTGTCGCGCCAATCTCGTCTATGAGTGTGTCGGCCTGCCCGGGGTCTTGCAGCAGATCATCGCCGCCGTCGCCTTCGAGGCGAGGATCGTGATGGGCGGCTATTGCATGGAAGCCGATCAGTTCTACGTCTTCGCCGCGCAAAACAAACGGCTGACCGTGCATTTCGCCGCCGGCGAGGAACAACAAGATATGGAGTTGGCCCTGCGCTCCATCGCCGACGGCAGGATCGATATCCGGCCCTGGCTGAGCGAGCGCATCGGTCTTGGATCCGTCGCGGAGGCGGTCGCCCGCATGTCGGGCCCGCTCGCACCGATCCGTCATGTCATCGACCCGCGCCGCTGATGAGTCGCGGGTAGAGGAAAGCACCCATGCCGTTGAACATCAGCCGTGTCGAGACCGCCCACTGCCTGCTGGGCGAGGGACCTCTGTGGGATGCCGCCACCCACTCGCTCTATTTTCTGGACATCGGTCAAAAACGCATCCATCGCTACGACCCTCACGATGGAACGACGCGCAGCTGGGAAACGCCGTCCGGGGCAGGGGCCATGGCGCTGCGTGAGACGGGCGGGGCGGTGCTCGCCATGGGCGATTCGATCTGCACGCTCGACTTCGACAGCGGCTCCATCACGCCCATCGCAAGCGCTCAGCAGCCCTCGCAGGCGATATTCAACGATGGCAAGGTCGACCGGCGCGGGCGCTTCGTGCTCGGCTCCTGCTGCACCGATCTCGTCAACCCGCAACCCATCGGGGGCGTGTTCAGCCTGGGCGCCAATCACGAAGTTACGCGGCTGGAGAGCAACATCTCATTCTCCAACGGCCCCTGCTTCTCGCCGGACGGCCGGACCTTCTATTTCTCCGACAGCGGCCAACATGCTTGCTACGCCTATGATTACGACAACGAGACCGGCACGCTCGCGAACAAGCGGCTGTTCGCGGATACTCGGCCGCTCGGCGGAATGCCGGACGGCGCTACCGTCGACCGCGATGGGTTGGTCTGGATCGCCATCTTCAAGGGCGGCAAAGTGGCGGCCTTTCGGCCGGACGGGCGCATCGAACGCGTGGTCGAGATGCCGGTGAGCCTGTCCGTCAGCGTCATGTTCGGCGGAGATCGGCTGGATCAGCTCTTCGTCACCACGATAGATCCCGTCTTTTTCAAGGAGGCTCCGGAAGCGGGCGCCGGGGATCTGTATGTCATCGAAGGACTCGGCGCGCAGGGTCTGCCCGAGCCTCGCTATGCGGGCTAGGTTCGGGCGAACTCGATGTGCAGGGCCGTCACGCCATTCAACAGGTACGTGGGAACCTTGTTGTAGCGACGAGCGTGCGGCGGCCCGTGTTCTGCCTCCGAGATTCCGATCTGCGTCATCCGCTCGAGGAAGCGCTCGAGCGTGACGCGCGCCTCCAGGCGCGCCAACTGTGCACCGGGACAGGCGTGAGCGCCACGTCCGAAGGCCAGATGATCGCGCAAGTGCGGCCGGTCGAGCTGGAATTCGTCGGGCTGCTCGAAGCGGCGCGGATCTCGATTCGCCGCTCCGAGCGCGAGCATCGCGAGGGCGCCCGCCGGCACCTCGACAGCTCCGATCGAGGTCGTGTGCCGGGCGACTCGGAAACCAACTTTCGATGGACTCTCGATTCTGAGAGTCTCCTCTACGAAATCCGGGATCCGATGGCGCTCGGCGCGAAGACGCTGCTGCAGGTGGGGACATTCGCCCAGTATTCTGAATGTGGATGCAATGAGCTTCGCGGAAGTGTCCTGGCCCGCGACGAAGAGGAAGGTGGCGATGCGAACGAGCGCCGCAAGATCGGGCACCGATCCGTCGCGAAACCGCGAATTGGCGAGCTCCGACATCATGTCATCGCCGGGCTTGCCACGGCGCTCTTTCGAGATAGCCGGTGAAGCGCCTGTCGAGATAATCCAAGGGGTCCGGCGCGCTCTTGTGCTCCGGCTTTCCGACCATACCCGGCGGTGGTCCGATCACCTGCACGAGCTCGTCGCGATCTTCCTCGGGCACACCCAGTAAGTCGGCAATGACGAGGGTGGCGAGCGGCTGCGAGTACTCGGATACGATTTCACATTTGCCGTGGTCGATGAATCGGTCGATCAGCCTGTCCGCGAGCTTCTCCACATATTCCGCGTTCTTCCGCAGGCGCTCGAACGTCAGCAAACGCGTGAGCAGGCCGCGGTGAGCGGCGTGCTCCGGTCCATCGAAGGTGATGAAATGAGTGGCCCACGGCACCTGGGATCGATGCTGTTCGATCTGCTCGCTGACATCGTCTCCGGCCGGTTTGAAAGGCAGTCCGGGGATCGGGCCGGTCACTGCGAGGCATGACGAAAAATTCTCGCCCTGTTTGTAAAGCTCGAGAGCTTCTTCGTAGCCCGTGATCATGACGGTGCCGTAGTGCGGCTCGCGCAGTACGGGGCACTTGGCTCGCAGGGCGCGTAGATACGGGAGAGGGTCGTTGATCAGCGACTCGTCGGTGAAGAAGTTGGCAGCCTCGAAATCTTGCATCGCGGACCCCCGTGACCTCATTTGCTGAGCGCTCTCTTAGCCAGTCTAGCAGACAGGGCCGGGCTGGTGCAGGCGGCGGTCCGTCCGCAAAAGCGCGGTGCGACGAAGTAGAATGCCGGCTCCCCCGGATCGCCGGATGAGGAGAGATAAAGTGGCCGGTAAATGTTCTCATCTCGACACCATCAAGAAAGTGCATCCAAGCGCGCGCGGCTGCGAGGAGTGCCTGAAGACCGGGAGCCCGTGGGTGCATTTGCGCATCTGCCGCACCTGCGGGCACGTCGGTTGCTGCGACGATTCGCCGAACAAGCACGCCACGAAACATTTCCATGCGACGCACCACCCGATCATCGAGGGCTACGACCCCCCGGAGGGCTGGGGCTGGTGCTATGTGGACGAAGTGTTCCTCGATCTGGGTAAGAATGTAACGCCGCAGCTGGGGCCCATCCCACGCTACGTCTGAGGGCCGCTTTGGCCTCCGGATGTGCGCCGCGTCGCAGACATCGCGGCTGCGACCAAGCCGGGATTCGGGCACTTCCGGTCGTTGCGGCTGCAACACGGAATGTGTGACGCGGGTCTGAACAATAACTCCGGCATTCCAGTACGAAGCGTGAATGAATAAACCCGCTAGCTTGACGGCCCGCCGGTCCGTCAACGGTCCCGACAGTTTGACTTTACGCGGCCTCCTGAACGAGCTGGTCAAGTCGGGTCTGATCAATTCGGCGTCCGCCCGGGCCGTCGTCGAGCCGCCGAAGCGCAAGGACGGCATCGCGCATCATCCCCTGGTCATCGCCGCGGCCCAGGAGTGGCCCGATCGACGCAATGAGGGCCGCAAACTGACCATGGAGGTGCTCACCCAGTGGCTCGCCCGCCGAGTGCATTTGCCCTACATGCGCATCGATCCCCTAAAGCTCGATGTGGCGGGGCTGACCGAGCTCATCCCGTACGCCTACGCGTTGCGCAGCGGGATTCTGCCGGTCAAGAGCACTCCCGCGGGCATCGTGTTCGCCGTCAAGGACCCCTTCGCCGTGCAGTGGATGGAGGAGCTGGAGCCGGTGCTCAAGGTGCCGCTCAAGCGGGTGCTCGCCAATCCGCTCGACATCGACAAGTATCTCGTGGAATTTTACGCGGTCGCGCGATCGGTCAAGGCCACCGGTGAGGAACGCTCGCGCGCCGCGCCGACGGAATTGCGCAACCTCGAGCAGTTGACCGAGCTCAGCCGTGCGGGAAAGCTCTCTGCGGAAGATCAGCACATCGTGGCGATCGTCGACTGGCTGCTCCAGTATGCCTTCGATTCGCGCGCCAGCGACATTCATCTGGAGCCGCGCCGCGATTCGTGCAACGTGCGCTTTCGCATCGACGGTGTTCTGCACGATGTCTACAAATTGCCCGTGCTCGTGGTGCCCTCCGTGACCAGCCGCGTGAAGATCATCAGCCGGATGGACATCGCCGAGCGCCGGCGGCCGCAGGACGGCCGGATTCGCACGCGTACGCCCGACGGCAAGGAGATCGAGTTGCGCGTCTCGGCGCTGCCGACGGCATTCGGCGAAAAGCTGGTCATGCGTATTTTCAATCCCGACGTGCTGGCGCACGACTTCAGCCGGCTCGGCTTCAACGACTCGGAGTCCGTGATCTGGCGCCGCATGATCACGCAGCCGCATGGCATCGTGCTGGTCACCGGTCCGACCGGCTCCGGCAAGACCACGACCCTCTATGCCTCGCTCAAGGAGCTCGCCACCGCCGAAGTGAATGTCTGCACCATCGAGGATCCCATCGAATTGATCGACGGCAGCTTCAACCAGATGCAGGTGCAATCGAACATCGATCTGAACTTCGCGGAGGGCGTGCGAGCGCTGTTGCGTCAGGATCCGGACATCATCATGATCGGCGAAATTCGCGACCGCGAAACCGCCGAGGTGGCCGTACAGGCTGCGCTCACCGGGCATCTGGTGCTGTCGACATTGCACACGAACGATTCCCCCTCCGCCATCACGCGGCTATTGGAACTCGGCGTGCCTGCGTATTTGATACGGGCGACGATTATCGGCGTGCTGGCCCAACGATTGGTCCGCAGGCTTTGCCCCGAGTGCAAGGCGCCCATTCCCGTGTCGCCCGAGCAGTGGGACGAGCTCGGCGTGGGCTCTCTTATCCCCATGCCCGCCACCGTTTATAAGGCGGTCGGCTGCCTGGATTGTCGGCAGACGGGCTTCCGCGGCCGGAGCGGCGTTTATGAGCTGATGGCCATCAACTCGTCGATACAATCGGCCATCGCCGACGATCCCGAGTTGCCGGAGCTGCGCGAGATGGCTATGAAGGCCGGCATGCGACCGTTGCGCCTGGCCGGCGCCGAGAAGGTCGCGGATGGCGTGACTACCATCGAAGAGGTTCTCTCGCTCACCCCCGAGTTGCGCGAGCGATAGCCCCGCCGGGGCCCCCGGAGCCGAAATGGCCCCGGTGGGTGTACCGGCGTTCCTTCCGCGCTCACCGCATCGAATGCCGTCGGCCCCAAGCCGAGGGCTTGCACGATGGTCGGACCGATCGGGTCGTCCCGTGTTGTAATCCGGACTGCTGCAATCCACAACGGGGTCACCCTCGCAGGGGGAGGCGCGCATTGGCCGATCTCGAAATCAGTCTCTTGGTTCTCCTGGCGGTTGCGTCGGCGGTCGCGATCCTGTCGGCCCGCGCGCGCGTGCCGTACGCGATTGGACTCATCATTGCGGGACTCGCACTCAGCAACGTCACTTCTTTCTCCGGCCCGCACCTGACGAAGGACCTATTGTTTCTCGTGGTGCTTCCGGGACTGCTATTCGAGGGGGCGTACAAGCTCGACTTTGCGGAGTTCTGGCAAGCGCGCTACTCGGTTCTCACGCTGGCGGTTCCCGGCCTGGTGATTTCCACTTTATTGACCGCGGTCCTGCTTTGGCTCGGCGTCAATGAGCTGCGGGCAGGATCCGTGACGTTCGACGAAGCGCTGGCTTTCGGCGCGCTCATCTCCGCCACCGATCCCATCAGTGTTCTTTCCCTGTTCCGCTCCTTGGGCGTGGATAATAAGCTTTGCGTGCTGGTCGAAGGCGAGTCGCTGTTCAACGATGGTACTGCCGTGGTGGTCTTTACTCTCGTCCTGGGTTTCGCCGCGGGAAGCGATACCAGCTGGATGCACGTGACCTGGGAATTCTTGCGCATCACGGGCCTTGCCGCGCTCGTCGGCACCCTCATCGGAGTCGGGGCCGGCCTCATTACACGCTCGATCGACGATCCAACGATCGAGCTCACGGTCACGCTGCTCTGCGCCTACGGCACTTTCATCGTCGCAGAGTTCTTGGGCGCGTCCGGGGTCATCGCATGTGTGCTCGCGGGGCTGGTGACCGGCACCTGGGGCGCGCGTGGAATGAGCGTATCGACGCAGACCGCGGTCGACTCATTTTGGACCTACACGGCGTTTCTGCTGAACAGCTTCATCTTCTTATTGATCGGCACCGAGATTCACTTAGCCAAGTTGGCCCATTATCTGCCGGAGATTCTGCTCGGGTGGGTTGCGATCAATGTCGCCCGCGCCGCGATCGTGTACTTGAAATACGCCGTCATGCGCGCGGCCGGTAGCCGGAACTTTTCGCTCTCCTGGGCCACGCTCTTGACGTGGGGCGGCCTGCGGGGCGGCCTGTCCATGGTGCTGGCGCTCGCGCTACCGCAGTCCTTCGTGCATCGCGAATTGATTTTGCACACGACCTACGGCGTCGTTCTCCTGACTCTGCTGGTGCAGGGGTTGACCATGAAACCGCTGGTTCGTGCGCTCGGACTCCTCAAGGCGCCGCACGTCGCTTGACGGCTCAGATGTGGAAAATCGCTGCCATAGGCGAATCTCAGAATTTGACCAGAACACCGGCACCGTAAACTACTTCGCGCGTACGAAGGTCAGGGAACCAGTCACCGGCGTCGCACTGGCCGGTCGTGGAATTAGCGCCGCCCCCCACGCAACTTGCCGGCGAGCCATTATTGCCGCCCGGCGGTGTCACGCCGCCTGATCCCGACCAATAGGGCACGTCCGAGTGGCGAAACGTCGCTTCGGTCCACCAGGTAATCCAGTCCTTGGGCATGTACTGGAAATTGAGCTGGGAGTCCCATTGATAAAGCTTTTGTCCGGGAGCCTGAGTGAAGTAGGGCGAGCCGGTCGCTGCGGTCGCACCGTTGATGGGCGGAGTCAGCGCGAGGTAGCGACCCGGATTGTTCATGAAGCCGCCGCCAATGGTGACCGCGAAGAGATCGCTGTGGAACCAGGTACGGTCATAAAGCATCATGCCGAAAAAATTCTCCTTGTTCTTTCCGCTCGTGCACGATACGCCGCCGCCGTATTCGCAGCCGATGTCGACCGTATAGCTAAAGGCCATTTTGGATACACCGGCACCGCCCGTGCCGTGCGCGTCGTAGTATTTCACCTCGACACTGTCATCTTCATGAACGCGCTTCACCCTGGAGTAATCGACCGGTGGTCCGGCCCCTACGTAGGATCCGACGGCCGCCCTGGGATTGCCGCCATTTTGGGGCTGGCAGAGCGAATCGACGGTCCCATTCGAGCCGCTGGTGTTATTCACCTGGCAATTCAAATTATCCTGGCCGATGGAATAGCTGTTGAATACCAATTTGAGCGAGTCATTCGGGATCCACAGGATCTGCCCGCCGACTCCGGGCTTGCTGTTGAACTTGGCATAAGACTGCCAGCCGTTGATGAGCCAGGGCTCGATTTTCAAATTCTGCGTCGGCCACCACTGGACCCGCAGTCCGTTGAAGAACCAAGGCGTATTGGACGACACAAACGACGGTTGGTAAGTCCAATTGTCGTAGTTGTAATAACTGAACAGGCCGATGTACGAGACGAATACGCCGACGTCGACATTGAGGCCGTGGTTCACGTCGAAGTGATACCCGGCATTGGCTTCCGAGAAATACCGGTAGGCACTGTCGAGATCCCATTGGCCCACGGCGGAACTGGCATCGTTGCGGGGCGTGGTCGTCGCAAACATGCCGAACATCGAAAGAAATCGCGCTCGCACGTTGTCCCAGTGAAAGTCACCGCCGAAGCTCACCTGTTCGATCTGGAACTCTCCCGAGCGAAATTCCTCAGTCGAGCCGACGATGGTGTGATCGATCGGATGATTGCCGCTTTGCAGGTAGTTCATATCCAAGCGGATCTCAGGTGTGAAAAACTTCGTATCGAATATCGGATTGTGCTCGCGCGACGTACCGTTCATCCAGCCGACGTAGCCCACATCGGCCCATGGGGTCTTGGTGTCGACCTCCGGGGGCGGCGCAGGTGCCTGCAGTGCCTCCGGTACCGTGGGAGCGGCGGCGGGCGCCGCGGGAGCGACAGGGGCGGGCGCTGCCGCGATTGCTCCGGGCGCCGCGATCGCAGGCGCCAAGGCAACCGCGGGTGCCAAGGGCTTCGCGCTCGCGGGAATGTTCATCACGACGTCATGACGAGTAGCCTTGTTGGCGACCACGCTGACGGGCGGAACCACGACATCGGGGGAACCCTCGACGGAAATCGTCAGCGACCACGAGCCCGGGGGAACATCGGCGAAGGAATAGATTCCATCGCTACTCGACACCGTGGAGCGAATACCGCCGCCCACGCGAAGGGCGGTCACGGTCGCCCCGCCGATCGGCACCTTCGCGGCATTGGTCACCACGCCCACGATGGTTCCCGGCGCCGCAGCACTCGCCGGACTCGCCGCATTTTGCGCGCTGACAATCGGTATGCCAGACGCGATCGATACGATGACCGATAAGAGGACCGTTTCGAGATACCTTCCCGTCTTCATGGTTGTCGCCTTTCTCTTGAAACGCGCCGCTCAGCCCTCAACAGCCTTGAGAGCGGCCGCTTACCGCCGAAAAATGGAGCGCGTAGCCTACGCGCAACGGCAAACCGGGCGAAATACCAAAAGGCGTAAATATTTGATCGCGCGTCGGTGCAGAAGCCTACAGGCCCTGTGGCACCCGGTCTTGCATATGTCTGCCTTTTTGTCTTCTTCAGCGCGAAATTCGCCTTGATCGATTAGGATGTCGACATGACCGATGCGATGCATGTCGTTCTCTTGGTCGAGGACGACGAGGCTCTTCGGAACGTTCTCAGGGTGTTGTTTGAGGCCAACGGCTTTCGGGTCGTCGCCGCAGGCACGGCTGCGCAGGGCGCGCACGATGCCCGATTGCATCGACCGGATATCATCGTTGTCGACCTCGGACTGCCGGATCGCGACGGCATCAATGTCATCACGTCCGTTCGTGCGTGGTCCCCGGTCCCGATCATCGTGCTGTCGGCGCGGGTGGAAGAAGCTCAACGCATCTCGGCATTCGACAAGGGGGCGGACGACTATGTCGTCAAGCCGTTCAGCGCGCCGGAGCTCTTGGCTCGCGTGCGCGCACTCTTACGCCGTCACGTGCGCGGTGATCTGCCCATGGCGGTTCTGCGACTGGGTGATGTGACGGTCGACTTGGGTCGGCGCACCGTGAGCAGATCCGATGGGCGCGAGGTGCGGCTGACACCGCTCGAGCACCGGATTCTCGAAACCCTCGCGCGGCATGGCGGAGGGATCGTGACTCATTCGGTGCTGCTCAAGGAAGTATGGGGTCCGAACCGGGATGACTCGCGCGCGTTGCGCGTTTATATCGGGACCTTGCGACGCAAACTCGAGTCCGAGCCGAGCCGCCCCAAATACATCGTCACCGAACCCAACATCGGCTATCGCCTCGTGGTCGAGCCGGAAAGGTGACCGCGCCCGATCGCTCGGCGGCGGCATCTCGCCGCGGTCGGCTGAAAATATTCTTTGGCTCGGCGCCGGGTGTCGGCAAGACCTACACGATGCTCGAGGCGGCGCGGCATGCCCGGGATGCGGGCCTCGATGTGGTGATCGGTCACGTCGAGTCGCATGGCAGGGCCGATATCGAGAGCTTGTTGCAGGGGCTCGAGCAGCTGACTTTGCGTGAGGCCGGACGCGGCGGAAGTGCGTATGGCGACCTGGACCTCGATGCAGCACGCGCGCGCCGTCCCGGCCTGCTGCTGGTCGATGAGCTCGCCCACTCCAATGGGCTCGGCGGGGGCGGCGCGCCGCGCCATACGAAGCGATGGCAAGACATCGAGGAGTTGCGCACCGCGGGAATCGACGTATGGACCACGCTCAACGTCGAGCACCTGGAAAGCTTGAACGACGTCGTCGAGGGGATTACGGGCGAGCGGCAGGCGGAAACCATTCCGGATCGCGTTTTCGATGAGGCCGACGAGGTCGAGCTGATCGACCTGCCACCCACCGAACTCCTCGCGCGGCTGCGGGCGGGAACGATCTATCGCGCCGGTCACGCGCCCCCAGCTGTCGAGCAATTTTTCCGGGAGCCGAACCTGGTTGCCTTGCGCGAGCTCGCGCTGCGTCGTACCGCCGATCGCGTTGACGCGGCGGCTCGCGCCTACGACGGCAAGGAGCGGACATCCAAGCCGTGGCTCGCCCGCGACCGGTTCCTGGTGGCGGTCGCTCCCGATGAGCAGGCCGACCAGCTGGTGCGGCTCGGTAAACGATTCGCGGATGCGATGGACGCCGAATGGATGGTCGTTTCGGTGGAAACGCCGGCCATGCTCAAGCTCGGAGAGAGGGCGCGCAACCGCCGCGTCGATGTCCTGCGGCTGGCGGAGTCGCTGGGTGCCGAGACGGTCACGCTCGACGGCCCCTCCGCCGCCGCCGCGCTGAGCGAATATGCCCGATTGCGCAATGTCACCCGCATCGTGGTCGGCAGCCCAAAGCGGGCCGGATGGCGGCGTCTGTTCCGGCAGTCGACGGCGATCGAATTGATGAAGGCGCGCCGCGGCTTCGATGTCTCCTCCATCGCCTCCCGGGAACCGTCCGAAATCGGTCGGTCCAGCCGCGAGAGGGTCGTCGATCAACGCGGGATTCCTTGGTCCGGCTACGCGGCCGGATTGCCTGTATCGATTGCATGCACGGCGCTCGCCGCAATCATGTCCTCCTATTTCTCGTTGACCGATCTCGTCATGGTGTATCTGCTCGGCGCGACGATCGCCGCCTTGCGTCTCGGCCGGGGTCCGGCCGCGATGGTCGCCGTCATCAATACCGTGGCCTTCGATTTCCTGTTCGTGCCGCCCGTTCACAGCTTGGCGGTCAGCAACTTCAAGTATGTCGTGACGTTCGGCGTGATGCTCGCCGTCGCCTTGATCATCGCGAGTTTAGTGGCAAGCGTGCGGGCGCAGACTCGCGTGGCCGGCGCCCGGGAACGCCGCACGTCGTTGCTCTACGGAATGAGCCGTGAGCTGGTGGCGGCCCGCGGATTCGACTCTCTCACGCGCGTCGCCGTCAAGCACGTCGCAGAGACATTTGCCAGCCGCGCGGTCGGTGCTGTTGCCTGACGATCGGGGGCGGCTTGCCCATCCGCACGCGCCGGCCGCATCGGGCTCTTTGCATAGCGCCGACCTATCGATCGCCCAATGGGTCTTCGATCACGATACGCCGGCGGGTCTCGGCACGGATGCGCTGCCCGGCGCGCCGGCGCAGTATCTACCGCTTCGCGGAAGCGGCAAGGTGCTCGGTGTCCTCGCCGTCGAGCCGTCGCATCGGCGCCGGCTGTTGTTACCCGAGCAGCGCCATCTTCTCGAAACATTCGCCGGACAAATCGCGCTCGCGCTGGAGCGCGCAGCGCTTGCCGACCAGGCGGAGAGGGCGCGCGTGGCCGCGGAGACCGAAAGCTTGCGCAACACCTTGCTGGCCTCCATATCGCATGATCTGCGCACGCCGCTGGCGGTCATCGCCGGTGCGAGCAGTGCGCTCAACGACCCCTCCACGGCCTACGACGAGCAGTCGCGCCGCCTACTCGCCGCGTCCATCGAGAATAAAGCCAACGAGATGACACAGATCATCTCGAACGTGCTCGCCCTCATGCGTCTCGAGGGCGGCAGCGTGGTGCTGCATCGAGACTGGCAAACCCTCGATGATCTTGTGGGCTCGGCATTGGACCGGTTGGCGCTCGCGCTGGCGGATCATCCGGTTCAGGTGGATTTGCCGCCCGAGCTGCCGCCCGTATATGTGGACGGGGCGCTGATGCTGCAGGTGTTCACGAACCTGCTGGAGAATGTTGCGAAGCACACGCCCCCACAGACGCGGATCATCATTCGGGCAAGCGCCGCGGAAGCCTACGTGCGCGTCGTCATCGACGACACCGGTCCCGGCCTGTCCGGCGATCCGGAGCGCCTCTTCGATAAGTTTCAGCGCGGCCGAGACGAAGGCAATACCGGCGGGGCGGGACTTGGACTTGCAATCTGCCGGGCGATCGTCAACTTGCACGGCGGCCGCATCGAGGCCGCGCGCCGTCCCACCGGCGGCGCGCGCTTCATGTTCAGCCTACCGGTTGCGTGATCCGCTGAATCTCCACCACGTCATTTGCATCCGTCGAGGATAGACCGCCGCGACTGCAGCAAATGCCTCAACGTTGGGCTCTGGCGAGATTTACGCCGGCAAAGAGACTCGAGCTTTGCCGAATTCCGCGATGATGCGCTCCAGCTCGTCGAAGTCGACGGGCTTGATGAGATGGGCGTCGAAACCGGCGTCGGTCGCCCGCCGGACGTCCTCGTCCTGTCCATATCCCGTGAGCGCGATGAGTTGCGCCGGCCCGATCTTCGGGCGAATCCGCGCCGCCACCTCGTACCCATTCATGTCGGGCAATCCGATATCGAGCAAGATGACATCCGCAGGCCGTGCGAGGGCGCGGGACAGGGCATCTTTGCCCGTGTAAACAACCTCGGTGATGTGTCCGTCGATCTGCAGCATCTCGGCCAGCGAGTTGGCCGCATCGGCGTTGTCGTCGACTATCAAAATGCGCTTGGCCTGGATCGTATGCGCGGGAGAGCGAGCCTGCGAGCCCGCGGGCGCATCGATGAGCGGCAGATGGATCTCGAAGGCCGACCCGCGTCCGGGTCCCTCGCTGAATGCGGTCACCCGTCCCTGGTGCATCTCGACCAATCGCTTGACCACCGACAGTCCGATCCCGAGGCCGCCCTGCGACCGGTCGAGGGACCGGTCGCCTTGAACGAACAGATCGAATACCCGGGGCAGCAGCGCGGGTGCGATCCCGACACCCGTGTCGGATACCACGATGACGGCCTGGTCGTTTTGACGGCGCAACTCCAGACGGATCTCCCCGCCCGGGTCCGTGTACTTTGCCGCGTTGGTGAGCACGTTGGCGACACTCTGTACCAACCGCGCGTGATCGCCGTGGACGTATAGCGGCTCGAAGCTCGTGCTGACGAGCAAAACATGCCGCTTCTCCCGCAGCAGCGGCTCCACGCTTTCACGGGCTTGCGCGAGGATCGGGGCGAGCTCTTGCGGCGCCCGCCGCAGCTCGATGCGGCCCTCTGTGATCCTCGAGACATCGAGCAGGTCGTCGACCAGCCGCGCCAGATGCGTGACCTGGCGCTTCACGAGGTTCACCGTCTTTTTCATCTGTGGATCGTCGGCCAGCTTTCTGGCCAGGATCTCGCTTGCGTTGCGGATCGGCGCGAGCGGATTTCGCAGCTCGTGCGCGAGCATCGCCAGGAACTCATCCTTGCGCCTGTTCGCCTCCTCCAAAATCTGGGCGCTGCGCTGGGTTTCCGTCGCGTCGTGCGCGACGCTGAGCACGGTCTCGATGTCTCCGCTGTCCCCCATCTCGGGAATGAGCAGCGAGTCGTAGTGACGCACGCCGCCTGCGCCGGGGTAGGTGAAGGCCACCCGGCGGCGCTGACCGTCCGCGAACGTTTCGCGTAAAGCCGTTTCCCACCGATCGCAGAGCTCGGGGGAAATGCCGATTTCCCGATGAGTTCGACCCAGGAGCTGCTCCGTGGACAAACCGGTGACCTCGGTGGCGGCCTGGTTGACGTACAAATGACGCAGCTGCCGGTCGAACCGGGTGAGGATGTCCGGGGTATTTTCAGCGAGCGTGTGCAATTGGCGTTCGCGCAACCGTACGGCTGCCTCCGATTCCTGAAGCGTCGTGAACTGTTCCCGCAGTTGATACTGACGCGCGCGGGCCCGGATCGCGGCCTTCACCGCGCTGACCAACGTGCGGGAGGAGGTAGGGCGCTCCAACACGGTCACATTGCGCAGCGTCCGCATCGCGAGGCCCGCCAATTTCGGCAGCTGGTCGTGCCCGCACAGAACAATGGCGGGAACGTCGGACCAGGGGGGCTGGCGGCCGAGCGCCTCGAGCACTAGGTCGATGTTGGGATCGACCAGTGCGTCATCGGTCATGAGAATGGCGCCGACGCCGGCGTCGAGCTCGCGAGCCAGAGAGCCGGCATTGTCGCAACTGACGGAGGGAAGCCTCTCGCGCCTCAGCAATGCCGTTGTGACCTCGGCGTCTCTCCGGGTCGCGGGAAGGAGGAGCACCCGATACTCCTCGGGACGTTCGACCGCGGACATCATGCGGGCCTTACGAAGTCGTCCCCCGCTTCTCGGCGGTCGGAACCTCGACCGGCACGCCGGTCAACACCCCTCGCAGCGACATGAGGGGCTCGCTCAGATGAATTCCGCGCGAGTCGAACTCGAGGCCGCGAATTGCCCGTTCGTGCGCGCCGGTGCGCTTTTTGACGACGGATATGGCCTTCTTCACTTCACCCGCGTGCTCGAAGTAGCGCAACATGACAACGGAATCGGCCAGATAGCTGGCATCCACGGGCGAGGTCATGGCCGCGCCCATCATGCCGCTCTGCGCGACGACGAGGAACGTCGCGACACCCTGGGAGTTCAAATAGGTCAAAAGCTCGTGCAGCTGGGCCGTGAGAAAATTGTTCTGCGGCATCGTGTTCAAGTAGCCGTTGAGGCTGTCGATGATCACCACGCGCGCTCCACGCTCCACGGAGTCGCGGACCAGGTGGGCGAACTCCCCCGGCGAGATGGCAGCGGGGTCGATTTGCTGGAGCATGAGCTCGCCCGCCCCGAGTCCCTCTTTGACAGTCATGCCAATGCCCGCCGATCGGGCCAGAAGGGCGGCCTTGGTCTCATCGAGCAGGAACGCGGCGGCATGATCGCCGCGCTGCGTCGCGGCCGCGGCATATTGAACCGCGATCGTCGATTTGCCGGAGCCGGGCGGACCGATCAACAGCGTGCTGGTACCGCGCTCGACGCCGCCGCCCAGCAGGGCGTCCAGCCGATCCACGCCGCTGCGAATCGATTCCGGCTTGAACGAGGCGCTGTGCTGCGCGGACACCAGCCGCGGGAATACGATCAACCCGCCTTCCCGAATGGTGAAGTCGTGGTAGCCGCTGACGAAGTTGCTGCCGCGAAATTTCAGGATGTGGATTTCACGGCGGGTCTGTCCATAGGGCGGGGAATTGGAATCGAGCGCGATCACACCGTGGGCGATGCTGTGCAGCTGCAAGTCCGGCCCCTCCGCCGTCCGGTCGTCGAGCATGACCACGGTGCAACGCCGTCCCACGAAGAACTGCTTGAGCGCGAGGATCTGGCGGCGGTAGCGCAGTGAGCTCTGCGCCAGGAGCCGCAGCTCCGAGAGGGAATCGAGCACCATCCGCCGGGGCTCACCGCGTTTGACGGCCTCGATGATGCCGCGGGTGGTCTCGTTGAGCTCGACTTCGGAGGGCGGCAACATCGTGAGCTGCTCATCGCTTTCAAGCTCCTTCTCATCCGCGATCAGCTCGATGATCTCGATGCCGTCGAGGGACCAGCCGTGCGACTGGGCGCCGGCCTCCAACTCCTGCTTCGTCTCCGAGAGCGTAACGTAGAGACACTTCTCGCCGGCGCGCACGCCCTCGAGCAAGAACTGCAGCGCGAGCGTGGTCTTGCCCGCACCCGGATTGCCGTCGATGAGATAGAGCCGCTGGGGGATCAGTCCGCCGCACAGGATCTCGTCCAGCCCCGAAATGCCGGTCGCAGCGCGTCGGTCACTCCTCGCGGCGTGATCAGCTGAGCGGCTGGCTTCGATGTTCATAGACGCCTCTCAGCGAAAATTCATCCGGTTAATCGTGTCTGGCACGTTGCAGCAGCCGCGGTGGTCGATTTATCGGTTTCGGCCGCTTCGCTGCGTAGGAAGCCGCTGACGCGGGCGCGCCGCGCTACAATCGATTCCGGGAGACGGCCGCGACACCGGGCGAAAACATTATGTTCAAGCGCGTATTGCTCTGCTACGACGGTTCACAGGCGGGTCGCCGGGCGCTCAAGCGCGGCGCCGAGCTCGCGGTATTGCTCGGCGCTCAGGTGCATGTGCTTTCCATCATTCCGCACGGCATCGCGAACGCGGCCGTCGACGCCGGCGCCGTGGGATATGCCTGCCTGGTGGAGGATTCCGGGGGGTATCGGAAGCTCCTGGACGAGTCGCTCGAGTGGCTGAAGGCGCGCGGGGTGATGTGCGAGGGGTACCTCGCGAGCGGTGACACACTCGATCAGATCGTGGCGTACGCCAAGCGGCTGTCGATCGATCTCATCGTGCTCGGGCATTATCCGCAGCCCGCCGGCGGCTATTGGTGGTCGAGTGCGCGCCAGCGTGCATCGTTGGCCGAGCGGGTCGGTTGCTGCGTCTTCGTGGCGGTCAGCGCGGACAACGCGGCCTGATCCGGGTGCCGATGCCGTCGCTTAGGGCAACACCGAATCGCCGAGGTGACGCCAGGCGATGACGCGCTGCCGCTGCTCGCCCAGCTTGTCGACACCCAGGTGCATCACGTCGCCTTCCTTCAGGAAAATAGGATTCGGCTTCTGGCCGAGCCCGACGCCCGCAGGCGTCCCGGTCGCGAGCAGATCGCCAGGGTATAGCGTGATGAACTCGCTCACGTAGGCGATCAATTGCTTCACCATAAAAATCATGTTCGAGGTGTTGCCGGTCTGCATGCGGCGGCCGTTCAAGTTCAGGAACATGCCGAGCTGCTGGGGATCGCCCACCTCGTCGGGCGTCACCAGCCACGGCCCCACCGGCCCGAACGTGTCGCATCCCTTGCCTTTGTCCCACTGGGTGCCTCGCTCCATCTGAAAAGCGCGTTCCGACACGTCGTTCACGAGCACGTAGCCCGCGATCGATGCAAGCGCATCGTCCTCGCGCACGTAGCGCGCGGTGCGGCCGATGACCACTCCGAGCTCCACTTCCCAATCGCCCTTGCGGGCATCGCGAGGAAGCATGACGTCGTCGTCGGGACCGCTCAGACAGCTGATCGCCTTGGTGAACATCGGCGGCTCTTTCGGCACCGGCAGATCGGCTTCCTTGGCGTGGTCGGCGTAGTTGAGGCCGATGGCGATGAATTTTCCAATGCCCTGGACGGGGGTGCCAAGTCGCGGCGACCCCGCCACCGGCGGCAGGGTCGAGGGGTCGAGAGCCGCCAGCGTGGCGAGACTCGCAGGCGCGAGCGTCGCCGCGGTGATGTCATTTACATGGCCGGATAAATCGCGGATCGAGCCGTCCACCAGCAATCCCGGCTTTTCGGCTCCTCGAGGGCCATAGCGCAGCAGTCTCATGGCCGGATTTTATCCTCAATGCCCTATACTGGCGCCGATTTCCGGATCGGCCACTGCGGGGAGCCGGATTTGAGACAGAAGTTCGCGCTGCCCGGGGCAGCCATCATGTGGGCGCCGCTGCTCGGCTCAATGCTCGCGGCGGGGTGCGCCGTCCAGCACTATCATCCCGCACCGATCGCGGCCGAGCAGACAGCGGGCGCATTCACGGCGCGCACCCTCGACGATTCGGGGCTGCGGGGTTTCGCCTCGCCGGTGTACGGGCCGGCCGCGTGGCCGCCTCCCGCCTGGGACTATCGCGCGCTATCTCTCGCCGCCCTGTATTTCAACCCGAGCCTCGAGGCGGCGCGAGCACGCATCGCCGAGTCGCAGGCGCAGATACTCACCGCCGGGGCGCGGCCGAATCCGAGCCTCGCCCTCACCCCGGGAGTCCCGAGCCCTTATTTGCTGACGCTCGACTTGTCGTTTCCGCTCGAGACCGCGGGCAAGCGCGGCTATCGTCTCCAGGCCGCTCGCAGCTTGGATCTGGCGGCGCGGTTGGAGCTGGCGCAGGCCGCCTGGACCGTGCGCAGTGCCGTGCGAGCCGCGCTGGTGGATCAATTGGTCGCGTCCCGAACGCTGGATCTGTTGCGCAGCGAGGCCGACCGACGTAGCGAGCAAGTGCGGTTGCTCGAGGCAATGGCCTCCGCCGGCGAAATCTCGCGCCAGGAGGTCTCGACAGCCGAGGTCGAACTGTCGCGAGCGCACGCCGCCGTGGCCGAGGCCCAGGCGCGGTCGGTGGAATCCGCTGCCGCGCTCGCGGCTGCGATCGGCGTCCCCGTCAGTGCGCTCCAGGCAGTTCGGGTCGTTTGGCCCGAATGGGATACGCCGCCGAGTGCAGCGTCCCTGCCGCGTGACGAGATCGAGCGCGATGCCGTGCTGAACCGCCTCGACGTGCGCGCGGCGCTCGCCCGCTACGCGGCGGCGGAGTCGAGCTTGCAGCTCGAGATTGCCAAGCAATACCCCGATATCGATATCGGCCCGGGCTATACCTACGAGGAGAAGCGCAGCTACTTCACCGTTGGTTTCGCCGCGACCATTCCTCTCATGAACCGCAATCAAGGACCGATCGCCGAGGCCGAGGCGCACCGCCGGCAGGCGCAGGCGGAATTCATGCAGACGCAAACTGAGGTCATTTCGAGAAGCGCGCGGGCACTCGCGCTGTACGCCGCCGCGCTCGATGGACTCGCGGAGGCCGACCGTTTTGCGGGCGCGCAAACACGACGCGGCGAGGCGACGCGCAAATCCGTGCAGGCAGGCGAGCAGGGCCGTCTCGATCTCGACGATGCGGAGATCGAGCACTCGGCGGCCGAGCGCGCGCGCCTCGATGCACTGGCGCACGCACAGCGAGCGCTCGGCGATCTCGAGGATGCGGTCGAGAGACCACTCGCCGCGGGGGATGCGCTTCCGGCCATCGCCGGTCTGGATGCGCACTGATCAGCGCAGGGCCTCGTTCACACCCTTGACGACTCCGGCGTCTTTGGCGACGTAGCCCGGCAATTGCGCGATGGCGGCGCTGAACTCGGTGCTGCGCAATATCTCGAGGAGCTGCCGCACGGGGGGTTCCTCGACGATGTTCTTGCCGCACACCAACACATAGTCTTCGGTGATCAGCCGGACGAAGTCGAGGTCGAACTGCCGCGCGGCGGCCTCGACGCCGAAGCTCACGTCGGCCATCCCGCTCGCGACATAGGCAGCCACCGCCGCGTGGGTGAATTCGATACGCTCGAAGCCATCTATTTTCGTCTCATCGAGCCGGTGCAGCGCGAGCAGCCGATCGAACAGCGCGCGGGTCCCCGACTCGGGGTCGCGGTTGACGAAGCGCACACCCGGGTCGAGGAGGCGCTCCATCGAGTCGATGCCGAGGGGGTTGCCGCGTCTCACCATGAGCCCCATTTCGCGCGTCACGAAGCCGATGATCCGGTGATCCGCGGCCGTCAGCCATTGCTTGATCGAGACGGCCGCTTTCTTGCGCAGCTCACCCTGGGGAAGGTGCACGCCGGCGATCTCGCACGCACCGCGTGCCAGGGAAACCAGGGAGTTCTGATTGCTCACATAGCGCAAGTCGATGGGCGGCCTGGGCTCGCGGTCCAGCAACTCGCGCAACTTCGAGATCGCAAATCCATGACTCGCATGGAAACGGACCACTTTGTTCTGTTGCGGCAAGACCTCGCTGATCTCGACCTCGAGCTCCTGCGCGAGATTCTGCAGCTGCGGGTGCAGCCGCGCCCGCAATCGCTGGCCCGCCCACACCAGTTTGTCGCCGAGCGGGGTGAGCCGCGTGCCGCGGCCCTGTTCCCGGTCGACCAGCGGAGTGCCGAAGAACGCGGCCCATTTCTCGATCAGGTTCCAGCAATGCCGGTAGGACATGCCGGCGCGTTGCGCTGCACGGGTGATCTTCCCGGTGGAGCGTATCTCGTTCAGGAAGTCGAGCATCACCAGCATCGACTGGTCGTCCCGGTGAAAGCGCCAAACGGGCTCGATCTCGATGCGGATCTTTCCCGTCTCGCTGGTCTCGGTCGGCGGCATGGAGCTGGGTGCGCCCGCTTGGAGTTGTGTATGAATAATGCCGCGTATATGGTAGCACTGCGCAAGGCCGCGCAATCGCACTCTGAATTTTTTTCAAATTTGGCAGCGCGGCCGCCGATCGATAACATGGTGGCCGCTCCACGCGAACCAGTGGCCACTCCACGCGACGACACATGAGGTGCGCGATGACGTCAGGCAATGCGGCGCTCCACCCGGCGTGGGAGGCTCTCAAGGCGCACCACGCGACCCTCGCTTCCGCCCATCTACGCCAGCTTTTCGCCGCCGACCCCGCGCGCGGAGAGCGTTTGTCCTTGCAAGCTGCGGGTATTTATTTCGACTTCTCCAAGAATCGCATCACCGACGAGACGCTGAAGTTGCTGCTGCGGCTCGCCGAGGAGTCGGATCTGCGCGGACATATCGATGCCATGTTCGCCGGGCAGCCGATCAACGTCTCCGAAAACCGGGCGGTGATGCACGTGGCGCTGCGCGCGCCGCGCGGCGCGACACTCAAGGTTGCGGGAAGCAACGTAGTGCCCGAAGTGCACGCCGTACTCGACCGGATGACGGTGTTCGCCGACCGCCTGCGCAGCGGCGCCTGGACGGGCCACACCGGAAAGCGCATCCGCAATGTCGTGAACGTCGGTATCGGCGGCTCCGATCTCGGGCCGGTGATGGCCTACGAAGCGCTGCGAGCCTACAGCGACCGCAACATGACGTTCCGCTTCGTCTCGAACGTCGACGGGACCGACATCACGGAGGCGTTGCGGGATCTCGAGCCCGCCGAGACGCTCTTCGTCATCTCCTCGAAGACCTTTACCACCCTGGAAACGATGACCAATGCCCAGTCGGCCCGCGACTGGCTGGTACAGGGCTTCGGCGGCAACGAGAAGTCCGTGGCGCGCCATTTCGTCGCCGTGTCGACCAACGCGCAGGAAGTCTCGAAGTTCGGCATCGACACCGAGAACATGTTCGGCTTCTGGGACTGGGTGGGCGGACGCTACTCGATGGACTCGGCCATCGGGCTCTCGACCATGATCGCCATCGGGCCGGCGGCCTTTGGCGAGCTGCTGAGCGGCTTTCACGAAATGGACGAGCACTTCCGCTCGACGCCGTTCGCGCAGAATTTGCCGGTGATCCTCGGACTTCTCGGCGTGTGGTACACGAACTTCTTCGGCGCTCAGACGGTCGCCGTGCTGCCCTACGACCAATATCTCAAACGCTTCCCCGCCTACCTCCAGCAGCTCACCATGGAGAGCAACGGCAAGCATGTCACCCTGGAAGGGCAGCGCGTGCCTTACGACACGGGTCCGATCTACTGGGGAGAGCCGGGAACCAACGGCCAGCATTCTTTCTATCAGCTGATTCATCAGGGCACGCGGCTCATCCCGTGCGATTTCATCGCCTTCGCCCAGTCGCTCAATCCGCTCGGCGGGCATCACGACCTGCTGCTCGCCAATGTGCTCGCGCAGGGCGAGGCGCTGGCGTTCGGCAAGACCGCGGATGAGGTCAAGAAAGAAGGCTCGCCCGACTGGCTGGTGCCGCACCGGACCTTCGAGGGCAATCGTCCCTCCAATACGCTGCTGCTCGAGCGCCTGACACCTGCGGCGCTCGGCAAGCTGGTCGCCTTGTACGAGCACAGCGTGTTCACTCAGGGCACGATCTGGAACATCGATTCGTTCGATCAATGGGGTGTCGAGCTCGGCAAGGTGCTCGCAAAGCGCATCGTACCGGAGCTGCGCGGCGATACGGCCGCGGCGGCTCCCGCGCACGACAGCTCGACCAATACGCTTTTGAAGCGCATCGCGAGCCTCAAGGCGCGGCGCTGATCTCGCCCATCCACACCACGGAGTCGCCATATGCAGCTTGGAATGATTGGGCTGGGAAGAATGGGTTCGAACATGGTGCGCCGCCTGTTGCGCGCGGGGCATGAATGTGTGGTCTTCGACCAAACACCCGCAGCGGTGCAAGCCCTCGCCAAGGAGAAGGCGACGGGGGTCGGCTCGGTTGCCGATCTGGTGCGCGGCCTTGCGAAGCCGCGAACCGTCTGGCTCATGGTGCCCGCGGCCGCCGTCGATGACACGATCGCGGGCCTCGAGCCGCACCTGGAAAAAGGCGATACGCTGATCGACGGTGGCAACTCATACTACGTCGACGATATCCGCCGCGCGAAAACTCTCGAGGCCCGCGGCATTCACTACGTGGACGTCGGCACCAGCGGCGGGGTGTATGGCCTCGAGCGCGGGTACTGCATGATGATCGGCGGTCGTAATGAGGCGGTCGCCCGGCTCGATCCGATCTTCTCGGCGCTGGCGCCGGGTGTGGGCTCGATCGAGCGCACCCAAGGCCGCGACAAGGCCAAGAAGAGCACGGCCGAGCAAGGCTACCTGCACTGCGGGCAGAGCGGTGCGGGCCACTTCGTGAAAATGGTTCACAACGGCATCGAGTACGGGATCATGGCCGCCTACGCGGAAGGGCTCGATGTGCTGCGCGCCGCCAACGTGGGCAAGCAAAGCCATGAGATCGATGCAGAAACCACGCCTCTGCGGGATCCGGAGAACTATCAGTTCGACATCGATTTGCCCGAGGTGGCCGAGGTGTGGCGCCGCGGCAGCGTCATCGCTTCCTGGCTGCTCGACCTCACGGCCAACAGCCTGGCGGCGGATCCTCAGCTCGCGAAGTTCGAGGGGCGTGTCTCCGATTCAGGCGAAGGCCGCTGGACCATCAAGGCGGGCATCGACGAGGCCGTGCCCATCCCCGTGCTCACCGCGGCGCTGTATGCGCGCTTCAGTTCGCGCGGCAACGCAGAGTTCCAGAACAAGCTCCTGTCGGCGATGCGCTTCCAGTTCGGCGGGCACGTCGAGAAGGCGAAATAGCCGTGGTCGAGGCGCAGAGCGACGCACTGGTGTTTTTCGGCGCGACCGGCGATCTCGCCTTCAAGAAGATCTTTCCCTCGCTGCAGGCGATGATCAAGCGCGGCACGCTCGACGTGCCGGTCATCGGTGTGGCCAAGGGCGGCGGAGGTCTCGAGCAGTTCCATGCGAGAGCACGAGCGAGCCTCGAGCAGCATGGCGGGCTCGATCCGGCCGCGTTCGACAAGCTCACGAGCCTGCTCCGTTATGTCGACGGCGATTATGGCGATCCGGCGACCTTTCAGGCACTGAAACGAGCCCTCGGCAACGCGCAGCGTCCGGCCCACTACCTGGCCATACCGCCGTCGCTGTTCGGCACGGTCGTCGAGCAGCTCGACCGCGCCAATTGTTCGACACACCAGGGGCGGGTGGTCGTCGAGAAGCCCTTCGGCCACGACCTCGCTTCCGCGCGCGCACTCAACCGGATTTTGCTGGCGAGCTTCGACGAGGACCGGATCTTTCGCATCGATCATTATCTCGGCAAGGGTCCGGTGCGCAACATGCTGTTCTTCCGCTTCACCAACGCGGTCCAAGAATCGATGTGGAGCCGTCAGTACATCGAGAGCATGCAGATCACCATGGCGGAAGCGTTCGGGGTGCAGGGGCGGGGGGCGTTCTACGATCAGACCGGCACGGTTCGCGATGTCATCCAGAATCACCTATTTCAAGTGATGTCGAACCTCGCGATGGAGGCACCGGCACGCACCGACAGCGAGTCGATGCGCGACGAGAAGGTGAAGGTGTTGAAATCGATCCCCGCCATCCGGATCGAGGACGTGGTGCGTGGCCAATTCGACGGCTACCGCAAGGAGCCCGGGGTCGCCGCCGACTCCCGCACCGAAACCTTCGCGGCGGTGCGCGTGTATATCGATAACTACCGCTGGCAGGGCGTGCCGTTTTACATTCGCGCCGGCAAGTCGCTCGCCGTGACCCGCACGGAGGTGGTGGCGCGGCTCAAGCGTCCGCCGGCGATCTTTCACAACGATCCGGCGCCGAATTACTTTCGCTTCCAGATCAGTCCCGATAACGAGATTGCCATCGGCATGAACGTCATGGATCCGGACGAATCGGGCAAGGGCGCTCCGACCGAGCTCCTCGCCAGCCGCCATGCGGGAGCGAACGAGAAGGATGCTTACGAGCGCGTGCTGACGGACGCGATGGCCGGCGACCGCTCGCTGTTCGCCCGTGAGGACTATGTCGAGGAGGCCTGGCGCATCGTCGATCCGCTGCTCGCGGCGGACATAGCGGTCCATCCCTACGCACCGGGCAGCTGGGGTCCGTCGGCGACGCTGGCACCGCCGGGCGGATGGCTGAATTCCGAACCTTCGGACGCGCCGTCGAAATAAGGCTCGCTTATTCCAGATCCGGGTAAGGTCCGCGGCCGCCATCGGCGATGAAACGATCGATACGCGCGGTGAGCGCGGGTATCGGCACCGAGCCGAGCTCGAGCACGGCATCATGGAAGGCGCGCACATTGAATCGTGCCCCCAGCGCCTGTTCCGCCTTGGTGCGGCTCGCGCGAATCGCGTCCTCGCCCAGATAATAAGAGAGCGCCTGCGCCGGCCAGGCGATGTAGCGGTCGACCTCGGTCTCGATCTCGTGCTCCGGCAATGCCGTGTATTGCCGCAGATAGTCGAGCGCCTGATCGCGGGTCCAGCCTTGGGCATGAATTCCCGTGTCGACGACTAACCGCGCCGCCCGCCAGATCTGATAGTTGAGCATGCCGAAGCGGTCGTAGGGCGTCTCGTACATGCCCATCTCTTGACCCAGCCATTCGCAATAAAGCGCCCAACCTTCGCCGTACGCCGACAAATAGGTGTGCTGGCGGAACTCCGGTTGATCCTTGTGCTCGAGCGCAAGCGGTATTTGAAAGGCGTGCCCCGGCGCGGACTCGTGCAGCGTGAGTGCGGTCAAGTTGTACAGCGGGCGGCTCGGCAGGTCGTAGGTATTCAGCAAATACAGTCCCGGGCCGCCGCGGCCGGCCGTGTAGAACGGCGCCAGATCGTCGGGGACCGGCTCGATGGTGAAGCGCGCCCGCGGCAGCATGCCGAAATACTGCGACGCCTTGCCGTCGAAGCGCTTGGCGATCCAGGCCGCCCGCATCAAGAGCTCGCGCGGCGTCTTTGCCTGAAATTGCGGATCGGACCGCAGAAAGGCGAGGAACGCGGGAAAGTCCCCTTTGAATCCCGTCTCCGTCATGACCGCGAGCATGTCGGCGTGCAGACGCCGCACCTCCGACTCACCGCGCGCATGGATCGTCTCGGGGTCCTCATCGAGCGTGGTGAACTCGCGAATTTTCTCTTGGTAGTAGCTCTTGCCGTCCGGCAGGTCATAAGCGGCGAGACTCGTGCGCGTGCCGGGGATGTATTCGGTGCGCATGAAGGTGAGCAGGTCCCGATAGGCCGGCTGCACCGAATCGCGAATGACCGCGATCGCCTGCTCGCGCAAGGCCGCCTTGTCGGCATCGGACACTCCTGGCATGTCCCTGAATGGGGTATAGAACAGGCTCCCCTCGGGAGTCGCATCGGTGACCGCGGTGAGCGAGGCATCGCGTCCGGTCATGGTCACGCGAGGCGGCGTGAACCCGCGCTTGAGTCCAGCCCGCATCTCGTCGATCTGCTCTCTAAAATACCTAGGGATATCATGCATCTGTGATATCCAGTTACGGTAATCTTGTAGGTTACGGTAGGGCCTTCGCGCGGTGTAGCCGAGGTCCGTCCAGAACGTGGTGTCGGAGTTCGCGGGCATCTCGTAGTCGCGAAAGCGCTGATTGGCAATCAGGGTCTCGATCTGTGGCCGGTAGACCGCGTAGTTGAGCTGCTCCGCCGGCGAGAGGTCGGCGCGCGGCAGGGCATCGAGTTGCGCGAGCGTGTCCTGCCACTTCGCGAGTCGCATGTTCTGGGTGGCCGGGTCCACCTTCGGCAAATGATCCTGAATCGGTTTCTGTGAGTCCTCGTCGTCCGGAAATTGATCCTCGCGCCATTTCCATTCGGCGGTGTAAATGGTCTTGAGCCGCGAATCGGCGCTTTGGGTCTTGTTGGTACAGGCGCCGATTGGGAGGCAGGAGGCGAGGAGGGCGAGAGCCGCGGCCCCGGCCCGGCGGTGCGATGCATGCATGCGTTTTTGTTCCAGAAAGTCGAGCGCGTCGAAACTCGGTGCGCAACCGTATACGATCCGGGATCACGCAAGCAACCGGAGGTGGGCTCGTGAACGGATGCAGCTGGTCGGGAGTATTTCCCGCGGCGACGACGCAGTTCGACGCCGCGCTCGATGTCGACTTCGCGGCCACCCGGCGCGTGCAGGCGGCGCTGATCCGGGACGGCGTCCATGGGCTGGTGCTCATGGGCACGGTCGGAGAGGGTAACTCCCTGAGCGCTGCCGAGAAACGCAAGGTGCTCGAGGGCGCCGTCGAGGCGAGCGAGGGCAAGGTGCCCGTCATTGCGGGTGTCAGCGAGCTCACCACGGCGGCCGCTGCAAGCTTCGCGCGTGACGCCGAGCGGATCGGCGCCTCCGGCCTCATGGTGCTGCCGGCGATGGTCTATGTGCCGACGCCGGCAGAGCTCGAGCATCATTTTCGCGCAGTCGCGGGTGCCTGTGCGCTTCCCATCATGCTCTATAACAATCCGCCCTCGTACCGCGTCAACATCGACCTCAAGACGCTCGAGCGGCTCGCGGACGTCGCCACCATCGTCGCGCTCAAGGAATCGTCTCCCGATTCGCGCCGCATCACCGACATCATCAATGCGTTCGGCGAGCGCTACGTCCTGTTCGCGGGTCTCGACGACGTGGTGTTCGAAGCCCTCGTGCTCGGCGCCCGGGGCTGGGTCTCGGGACTCTCGAATGCCTTTCCGGCCGAGTCGCTCGAGCTGTTCGCGGCGGTGACGTCCGGAAATCTGGCACGGGCGCGGGAAATCTATCGATGGTTCATGCCACTCTTGCACCTCGACTCGGATCCGGACCTCGTTCAGGCGATCAAGCTGGCGGAGGAGCTGATGGGCCGCGGCAGCGAGCGCGTGCGGCTGCCGCGCCTGCCGCTCGTGGGCGAGCGCCGCGCCGAAGTGATCGGCCGGGTACAGCGCGCGCTCGAAACTCGGTGAGCCCCACATGCGCGTGATCGATTCGCACACCGGCGGCGAGCCCACGCGGCTGGTGCTCGAAGGCGGCCCTGCGCTCGGCGCGGGCCCGCTGGCCGAGCGGCGCGATCGCTTCCGTGCGCATTTCGACGCGTATCGATCGGCCATCGTGAACGAGCCGCGCGGGTCGGATCCTGTGGTCGGTGCGATGCTCGTGAGTCCGCACCGCGCCGACTGCGATCTCGGCGTGATCTTTTTCAACAACGTGGGTTATCTGGGGATGTGCGGCCACGGGACGATTGGACTCGTCGCCTCGCTTCAGTTCGCCGGGCGGCTCGCTCCGGGCTCTGTTCGTATCGACACGCCGGTCGGGGTGGTGCAAGCCCGCCTGCACGAGGACGGCGAGGTGAGCGTCGAGAACGTGGCGAGCCGGCGCATCGCGCGCGAGGTCCGCGTGCAGCTGCCGGATGGCTCTGCGGTCACCGGGGATGTGGCCTGGGGCGGAAACTGGTTCTATTTGATGTCGCGCCACGAGCAACGCCTGGATCTCGACCATCTCGAGAGCCTGACCGATTTCACCCGTCGGGTGCGCGGCGCCGTCAATGCGGCCGGCTACGCTCAAGTCGATCACGTGGAGCTTTTCGGTCCCGCCGCCGCGCCTCTCGCCCGCAGCCGCAACTTCGTCCTGTGCCCAGGCAATGCCTACGACCGTTCGCCGTGCGGCACGGGCTTGAGCGCCAAGCTTGCGTGTCTTGCGGCCGATGGCAGCCTCGAGGAAGACGAGCCCTGGGTTCAGGAGAGCATCATCGGCAGCACGTTCGAGGGACGCTATCGGTGGAGCGATCGCGCCAAGGGCGAGATCGTTCCGACCATTCGCGGCCGTGCCTACGTGACCGCCGAAGCTTCCCTGCATCTTGATCCTGCGGATCCGTTTTGCTGGGGAATCCGCGCGTGACTAGCGTGGCCCCAGGCGACCGCGCACCCCGTCCCACCAGCCGGCCGACACCGCGGCGATTTTGCGGGCCTTGGAGCGCTCGTAGAGCATGATTCGTTTACACGTCCGCAGGCGGCGGGCGAGGCTTTTCAACGCCCAGGAGCCGAACGCGTAGCCGCCGTATTCGCGCAGCATCACGGTGTCGTTGCGGGCAATATAGTAGCGCCGGTCGGGCGAGTGGTTGGTGGTCCACTTGGTTATGCCGAGCACGTCGTGTCGCGTGGGTGCGCCGATGGTGTGTGACATGAGCGGCCGGGTCGTTCTGATCACCCGATATCCGCGCGCCCGCGCCCGGAAGCAGTACTCGCTATCGACATAGTCGATGAAAAACTCATCGCGGAACGGACCCAAGGCCGCGTGCACGGCGAGTGGGATCAAAGAGCCCGAGGTGATCACCGATTCGACTTCCTCCCACGCCGAGCCCGGCGCGGGCTGTGTCTCCGCGTCGAATCCCGCGCCGATCACCGCGACTCGCGCAGGCTCCGGATACGCGGCGCGTACCTCGAGGAGCGAGGTCAGCATGCCGGCGTGCAAGTCGCTGTCTTGATCGAGCAGCAACAGCCAGGCGAATCCCGCTGCGCGGGCGCGCTCCACGCCGAGGTTGAGGGCGCTCGCGATTCCCAAGTTGGTGGGGTTCAGCACCAGCGACACGCGCGCATCCGCGGCGATCCGGCCGAGCATCTGGTGCGCTTCCTCGCCCGAGCCGTTGTCCACGATCACCAGGGCGCCCGCCTCCTCGAGGATGCGGGCTGCGCGGCGCGGCAGCTCGGCATCCGGGTGATAGGAGACCAGGATCGCGCAGACCTGTCTGCCGCTCTCGAGCTCTGCACCCTCGCTGCCTGTCACGTAAACCAGTATCGCATTGCGCAGCGCCGCAAGCATAATAGGCCCGCGAGGACTTCATATGCCGGATCTATCCACTGACACGCCGCGCGTGAGCGGCACGCGGCTCTGGTCGCGTCTCATGGCCATGGCCGAAATCGGCGCGACCGAGCACGGCGGTTGCAACCGCCAGGCGCTGACGCAAGCGGACTTTCAGGGACGCGAGCTGTTCGCGCGTTGGGCTGCCGCCGCCGGCTGTTCGGTGCGCGTCGATGCGATCGGCAACCTATTCGCGCGCCGCGCCGGTCGCGACGACTCTTTGCCGCCGGTCATGACCGGCAGTCATCTCGATACGCAGCCCACGGGCGGCAAGTTCGACGGCGTGTACGGGGTGCTTGCCGGCCTCGAGGTGATCGAGTCGCTCAACGACCGGTCCATCGAGACCCGGCACCCGCTCGAGATCGCCGTGTGGTGCAACGAGGAAGGCTGCCGCTTCCCGGCCGCGATGATGGGCTCGGCCGTCTGGTCGGGGCGCATGCCGCTCGCCGACGCCTATGCGCTCAAGGATCGCGAGGGCCACAGCGTGCGCGAGGAGCTCGAGCGGGCGGGGGTCGATCTCGCCGCGGCGATCGCGCGCCGCCCGGTGAAGGCCGCGTTCGAGGTCCACATCGAGCAGGGCCCCGTGCTCGAGCAGCGTGCGAAGCGCGTCGGCGTCGTCACGGGGGTGCAGCACATGAGCCGTCACGAAGTCGTCGTTACCGGTCAAGAGGCCCACGCGGGACCCACGCCCATGGACATGCGGCGCGATCCGGTGCGTGTGCTCGCCGACGTGCTGCCAGCCTGTTACGCCGCGGCTGCGAAGCGCCAACCGCACGCGCGCTTGACGGTGGCCGTGATCGAGACGCGGCCGAGCTCGCCCAACACCGTGCCGGGCTACTTGCGCTTCTTTCTGGATGTGCGACACCCCGACACCTTGCAGTACCGGTCGTTGCGCGAGGAAGTCGAGGGGGTGGTGCAGACGGCCCTCGATCGACACGGCCTGCCCGGACACATTCGTTGCGTATGGCAGGCGGAGGGGGTCACGTTCGATCCGCGATGCGTGGCGGCTGTGCGGGATGCGGCGTCGAGCTTGCGATGCGAGGCGATCGACATGGTGAGCGGCGCCGGACACGACTCGGTCAACGTGGCGGCCGTCGCTCCGACCGCAATGATCTTCGTGCCCTGTGCGGGCGGCCTCAGCCACAACGAGGCGGAGAGCGCCTCGGCCGCGGATCTGGAGACCGGCGCCAACGTGCTGATGCACGCCATGCTCGCAGTCGCTAACGAGAAGACTTGAGGAGACCTTTGATGCTGAACCGAACCCTCGATCTGCGCGCGGCCACGACCGCGCTCGCATCGATCGGGCTTGCACTGGCCGCGGGCCTAGGGCCCGATGCGTGGGCGCAGTCCGCGACGCCTGCGGCGCCCACAGCGGCCGTGACCGTCTTGCATTGCGGGCATCTGCTCGATTCGGTCGCCGGCAAGCTCTTGGGTGCGACCACGATCGTGGTGGAAGGCAAGCGTGTGCGGGAGGTGACCAGCGGCACGAGCACGCTGCCGGGCGCGGTGGAGATCGAGCTCGGCGATCAAACGTGTCTGCCGGGCCTCATCGACAGCCACACCCATCTCACCTCGCAAACGAGTCCGAGCCAGTACGTCGATCAGTTTCGCTGGAACATCGCCGACTATGCCGTGCGCTCGACCATCTATGCGCGGCGTACGCTGCTCGCCGGCTTCACCACCGTTCGCAATGTCGGGGACCGTGACAACGAGTCGGTGGCCCTGCGCAACGCCATCAATGCGGGGTTGCTGCCGGGTCCGCGCATCTACACCGCCGGTGTGCCCATTGGATCCACCGGAGGTCACGCCGACCCGACCGATGGCTACCGGGCGGATTTGGCGGGAGATCCCGGACCGCAAATGGGGATCATCAACAGTCCCGACGATGCGGTCAAAGCGGTGCGCGAGCACTACAAGGTGGGCGACGATCTCATCAAGATCATGCCCTCGGGCGGCGTGCTCGATGAGAGCGCGAGCGGCGACAATTCGCAGCTCACGCTCGAGGAGATCCGCGCGGTGGTGGCGACCGCGCATGATTACGGCTTTACCGTGGCCGCTCACGCGCACGGCGCTGAAGCCATCCGGCGCGCGGTGCTCGGCGGTGTCGATTCGATCGAGCACGGCACCTACATGGATGCCGAGGACATGAAGCTCATGGTCGAGCACGGCACCTGGTATGTGCCGACCATCATCGCGGGCGATTTCGTCGCGCGGCAATCCAAGGTGCCGGGATACTATCCGCCACAGGTCGCCGCCAAGGCCGCGGCCATCGGTCCGTTGATCCTCGGGACGGCAGGCCGCGCCTACAAGGCGCACGTCAAGATCGCGTTCGGTACCGACGCCTCGGTCTATCCTCACGGCCAGAACGCCCATGAGTTCGAATTGATGGTGCAAGCGGGCATGCCACCCCTGTATGCCCTGCAGGCGGCCACCATCAATGCGGCGCAGCTCTTGAAACGGCAGCAGGATCTCGGCTCCGTGGCGGCGGGCAAGCTCGCCGACGTCGTGGCCGTCCCCGGGGATCCGACCGCGGACATCAGCGAGATGCTCAAAGTGAGCTTCGTCATGAAGGACGGGGTGGTCTACAAGCTCAAGGGCGCCCCGGTCGACACCGGCTCCTGAAGCTCGCCCATTCCGGGCCGCCCCCGGGGCCTGCGGAGGCCCCGGGGGCGTTCTCTGTCAAGAAAGCTTGAGTCGCGTTTTCAAATCCGTGATGAGCGTACTTAACCTAACGGTGGCAGATCCTTAACCTGCGGCGCATGAGAGCTGCGCTCGAGACGACGGCTGATGCTGCGTTGCAAGATGAAAGTGTGCCCGTGGACGAGACGGAGCGCCTGGTCGCCCTGCATCGTCTCGGACTCCTCGATACCCCACCGTCGGCCGCCTTCGATGGCGTGACCCGGCTCGCTCAGGCGGCGCTGCAAGTGCCCATCCTGTGCGTGTCGCTGGTGGATCAAAATCGCGTCTGGTTCAAATCGCGCATCGGGCTCGGCGTGCGCGAGACGCCGCGCCGGGGCTCGCTCTGCGACCATGTCGTCTGGGCCCGCGAGGCGCTCATCGTGCGCGACGCCACCGCCGATCCGCGCTTCGCGAATGACCCGCTTGTGAGCGGCGCGCAGCACGTGCGTTCCTATCTCGGCATACCGCTGTTCACGCGCGATCGCCAGCCGATGGGCACGCTCTGCGCCATGGACACGGCGGTTCGCGAGTTCGGCGAGGTCGAGGAAGTCGTTCTCAGCGAGTTCGCTAAAATTGCCGAGGACCTGCTCTCCGCCAAAGAGCTTGCCGCCAAATCCGACGGCGTCCTGCAATACGCCATGGAGCGCGAGAAGCTGTTCCGCGACACCTTCGAGCAAGCTCCCGTCGGCATCATTCACACCTCGCTCCACGGGCTGATCTTGCGCATGAATCAACGCGCAGGCGCGTTGCTCGGATACAACCCCGCGGAGCTGCGCGAGCTGTCGATTCCGAGCATCACCCATCCCGAGGACTTGGCCGACAACATCCGCGAGTTCAAACGTACGCTCGCCGGCGAGATCGAGAGCTACCGGCTGGAGCAGCGTCTGCTCGCGAAGGACAAGGGCTACGTGCGCGTGGCGTTGTCGGTGGCCATCAAGCGAGCGCCGTCGCGTCAGCCGGACTACAACATCGTCACGATCGAGCCGGTCTCCGCTGCTGCGGCGGCGTCCGAGCCGGCGGCACTCGCCAAGGCGGGCGAGACGGTGCCGCAAACCGGCGCGGCCGAGGAAGCACTGCAGGCGGCACAAACGCTGCTCGAGGCCCGCGAAGAATCCTTGGTCGAGGCTCGTTCGTCGATCGACGCGCGCGAGAAATCGTTGGCCGAGGCCCGCTCAGCCGTCGAGGTGCGCGAGAAGGCACTCCTCGAGGCTCGGTCGGCGGTCGAGGCGCGCGAGAAAGCCATGGGCGATGCCGGCGCGGCGCTCGAGGCACGCGATAAATCTCTGCGCGAGGCGCGCACTGCGGTCGAGGCACGCGAGAAGTCTCTGAGCGATGCGAAGGCTGCGTTCGAGGCTCGACAGAAGTCCGAGACGCGAGCCGCGCCGGTCAAGGAACGCGAGAAAGCTCTGGAAAAATCTCTCAACGAGGCGCAGGCGGCCCTCAAGGAACGCGACAAGAGCGCGAGTGAGAAGCAAGCGGCGATCGAGGCGCGCGAAAAGACCGCGTCCGAGAGACTGGCGGCGATCGAATCGCGCGAGAAAGCCGCGCACGAGAAGCAGTCGGCCATCGAGGCCCGCGAAAAAGCCATGGCGGAGAAGCAGGCGGCCATCGAGGCGCGCGAGAAAGCCGCCGGAGAGAAACAGGCGGGGTTCGATGCCCGCGAGAAGTTGCTGGCCGAGGCGCAAGCGGCTCTGAAGGAGCGCGAGAAATCGGTGAGCGATGCGCAGGCCTCGTTCAAGCAGCGCGATGAGTCGCTGGGCGACTCGGAGACGGCGCAGAAGGAGCGCAACAAGGCGCTGGCGGACGCGCAGCAATCGGCCCGCGCTGCCGAGGATGCGCTGCGCTATGCGCAAGAGGATCTGCGCGGCGTGCAGGCCACCCTGCGAGATACGCAAGAAGCGCTGCGCGATGCGCAAGATCAATACCGCGAGGCGCAAGCCGGGATGCAAGCGGCGAACGCGAAACTCGCGCAGGAAAGCGCGAACGATGCGCTCACCGTGCTGCCGAACCGGCGCACGTTCAGCCGCCGCGGCGAGCAGGCCGCGAGCGCGATGCGCCAGTCGCGCAAGCCCTACGGGCTCATTTTGCTGGACGTCGACAATTTCAAGCACGTCAACGATGAGTACGGTCACGACGTGGGCGATGACGTGCTGCGCACCCTCGGCAACATTCTGAGCACGCAGCTGCGCAATTCCTCCGACATGGCCGCCCGCTTGGGCGGTGATGAGTTCGCGGTGCTCTGCTTCGGCGACATCAACGAGCAAACCTTGCATGATGTCGCCGAGCGCATCCATGGCCAGATCGGCAAGGCGCCGCTGGCGACGCCGAAGGGACTCTTACGCTTTACGGGCAGCTTCGGTCTGGCGCTCAGCATCGCCGACGATTCCGATTGGAAATCCGTTTACAGCCGAGCCGACGCGGCCTTGCGCGAAGCCAAGAACGCCGGCAAAGATCGGATCTCCTTCGGCCGCTCGATCTCGAAGACCAGCGTGACCGCGCGTCTGCGCGCCTTGAGCCCGCCCTCAGCCGTTTAGGAGCTCCGGGCCAGGGTGCCTTACTAAGCCGGCGCGCCCGCCGCGCTCATGCGCTGGCGGTTGATCGCCGCGTGCAGATCCTGAGCCGCGGCGCGAATCGCAGCGCTCGAGCCCCCTCCGGCGTAAATCACGGCGCGCGAAGAGCTGATCAGAAGTCCTTTGCCGGCGCCATCGAGTCCTGCCGCGAGCGTCGCCTCGAGGTCGCCCCCCTGCGCACCGATTCCAGGCACGAGGAACGAAAGCTCGGGGTGCGCGCGCCGCAGCTCGGCCAGTTCCTGCGGCCGCGTGGCGCCGACCACGAGCATCAGATTTCCATGCCGGTTCCAGCGGGTCGCTGCGCGCTGCGCGACTCTGCGGTAGAGCGGCATTCCCTCGATCGCGAGATCCTGAAAGTCGTGACCCCCCGGATTCGAGGTGCGGCACAGAACAATGGCGCCGCGATCGGGCCGCGCAAGAAACGGCAGCACGGCATCCTCGCCCATATAGGGGTTTACCGTGACCGCGTCGGCATCGTATCGGTCGAACGCCTCGCGCGCGTAGGCTTCAGCCGTGTTGCCGATGTCGCCGCGCTTGGCGTCCAGGATGACCAGCGCTGCGGGAGCGCGCTCGCGGATGTAACGGATGCTGGCGGCGAGCTCGGACTCCTTGCCGAGCGCGCTGTAGAAGGCGATCTGCGGCTTGTAGGCGGCGCACAGGTCGGCGGTCGCATCGACGATGCGGCGGTTGAAGGCGAGGAGCGGCTGGGGGTCGCTGCGCAAGTCCTCGGGAAGCCGGGCCAGGTCGGGATCGAGGCCTACGCAGACCAGGCTGTCGGTTGCCGCGAGCGCTTGGCTTAAGCCGTTCGGAGAACTTGAGCGCCATTGCTCAATGATAGCCCGCACTGTGCGTGTATGCTTAAGTGTTATGGGTGAAGCCTTGTCGAGCAAATCTCGCGGTGGACCACGATTGGTGCTGCAGCCCGCCGGGCGGCGCACCTCGCGAGACACGACGCCGACGGCGTTGAAGCGATTCTTCGCGATTGCCGATGCGTGGGAGCTCTCGCCGCTGCAGCAGTGTCGACTCCTGAAGATTCCTTCGCCGCAGGTGCTCACGCGGTATCGTCTCGGGCAGGCGCCGCGCCTGTCCGCCGTGCAGCAAGAGCGTGCGGCACTGGTCGCGAATATCCATCGCTCGTTGAGCGCCTCCTCGGACGACAAGGACGCCGCCTGGGCGTGGGTGAATGCGCCTCGGAAAGAGCCGCCATTTGAAGGGGATAGCCCACTTTACTTCATGCTGGAGAATGGTCTGCCGGCGCTGCGCGAGGTGGCGCGGCTACTGGTGCGGCAAAGCCGGCCCCGCTGAGCGCCCGAGCCGCGCTATAATAAGCGGCTGTTCCGATGCGAATGTGGCGGAATTGGTAGACGCGCCAGGCTTAGGACCTGGTGGGGAAACCCGTGCGAGTTCGAGTCTCGCCTTTCGCACCAACCCCCGTCGGAAAATAATGACTGGCTTAAAGGATCCACATGCAGATTTCCGTTGAAAATACCGGCAAGCTCGAGCGCCGCATGCAGGTACAGGTGCCCGCCGAGCGAGTGAGCCAAGAGATCGCGACACGCCTCAAGGAACTGAGCCGCACGGCGCGGCTGAAGGGATTCAGGCCCGGCAAGGCGCCGATCACGGTGATTCGCCAGCAATTCGGTCAGCAGGTGCATCGCGAGGTGATCGGCGAGCTCATGCAGTCCTCCTTCGCCGAGGCGGTCACCCAGAATCAGCTGTCGCCGGCCGGCAGTCCGCGCATCGAGCCCACCTCGGTCGCCGAGGGCCAGGATCTGACTTATGTCGCAACCTTCGAGGTTTTTCCGGAGGTCGCGCTGCAACCGATCGGGAGCCTGGCCATCGAGCGAGTGACCGCCGAGGTCAGCGAGAGCGACGTCGATGCGATGATCGAGCGCCTGCGCAAGCAACAAACCAAATTCGGCGCCGTCACCCGCCCCGCGGCCGACGGCGATAAAGTGACGGTGGATTTTGTCGGCTCGATCGACGGCAACGCGTTCGCCGGCGGCAAGGGCGAAAACGTTGCCATCGTGCTCGGCGAGGGACGCATGCTCCCGCAGCTCGAGCAAGGCCTTGCCGGCGCCTCGGCCGGTGAGAGCCGCGACATCGGCGTCGATTTTCCCGCTGATTACCGGGCGACGGAACTCGCGGGCAAGCACGCGGTGTTCAAGGTCGACGTGAAATCCGTCGAGGAGCCGACGCTGCCGGCGCTCGACGATGAGTTCTGCGTCGCATTCGGCGTGGCGGAGGGTGGCGTCGCGAAGCTGCGCGAGGACGTGCGCGCGAACATGCAGCGCGAGCTCGAGCAGAACTTGCGCAACCGCAACAAGGCGGCCGTGCTGGACAAGCTCTACCAGGCGAACCCCGTCGACGTACCGAACGCATTGCTCGAGTCGCAGGTGAGGGACATGCAGATCGAGGAAATGCGACGCGTCGGCGCCAAGGACGTCTCCCAGGCCCCGCCCCGCGAGCCCTTCATCGAGCCGGCGCGGCGCCGCATCGCCCTCGGCCTGCTGATCAACGAGATCATCCGCCGCGAAAAGATCGAGCTGGATCCGGCCCGATCGAATGCCCGGCTCGACGAGATGGTGGGCGCTTACGGGGATCCCGCGGCGCTCAAGCGGGCGTACCTGCAAAATGCAGACGCCATGCGCCAGGTGCAGAGCCTCGCGCTCGAGGATCAGGTGACCGATTTCATTCTCGAGCACGCGCAGGTGCACGAGACGCCGCATACCTTCAAGGAATTGATGAACTTCGAAGGGTGAATGCGAATCACTTGAATTACCGATTTACGTCCCAAGTTCACGCCGGTATTCAATCCGGAAGGCTTACGCAATGACAACTCGAGCACTGAATCTGGTCCCCATGGTGGTCGAACAGACCGCCCGCGGCGAGCGCGCTTATGACATTTACTCGCGGCTGCTGAAAGAGCGCGTGATCTTCGTCGTCGGACCGGTCGAGGACTACATGGCGAACCTGATCGTCGCGCAGCTGCTCTTTCTCGAGTCGGAGAACCCGGAGAAGGACATCGCGCTCTACATCAACTCGCCGGGCGGATCGGTGAGCGCGGGCCTCGCCATCTACGACACCATGCAGTTCATCAAGCCCGACGTGAGCACCATCTGCGTGGGGCTCGCAGCGTCCATGGGCGCGATATTGCTGGCGGGCGGAGCGGCGCAAAAGCGCTACTCGCTGCCGAACTCCAAGATCATGATCCATCAGCCCTCCGCCGGTTTTCAGGGACAGGCCTCGGACATCGACATTCACGCCCGCGAGGTGATGGAAACCAAGGACCGCCTGAACCGTATCCTGGCCAAGCACACCGGCCAGACCATCGAGCGTGTCAAGCAGGACAGCGATCGCGACAATTTCATGAGCGCCGAGGCGGCCCGTGCTTATGGAATAGTGGATTCCATGCTAGAAAAACGGGGCGAACTGCCCATAAAGTCTCCCTAATTGCCGCAAACAGGGCGCAATTCGCCCCTAACGGTCGCCTTCGGGCTCTTTCGGGGGACCCCGGTCACAGCCTGCGCGTGGCTTTCTTTGCGGAGAGTCCGCCGGGTGCTATATAGTCAGTGTCATAGCCGCGTCCCGCGCCTAGAGCGGGGCCCGGCACATTTGAGGGCAGCATGAGCGAAGATTCGCGCGGCAAGCATGATGACGGCAAATTGTTGTATTGCTCGTTCTGTGGAAAGAGCCAACACGAAGTTCGGAAGTTAATCGCCGGGCCGTCGGTTTTCGTCTGCGACGAGTGCGTCGAGCTCTGCAACGACATCATCCGCGAGGAGCTCGAGGAGCGCGCGGAGCGGACCCGGGACAAGCTTCCCAAGCCCCAGGAAATCAAAAAAGTCCTCGACGAGTACGTGATCGGCCAGGAGCGCGCCAAGCGTGTTCTCTCGGTCGCCGTGTACAACCACTACAAGCGCCTGCAGACCCGCGGCTCCGAGGGTGTGCGCTCGCGGGATGAGGTCGAGCTCGCGAAGAGCAATATTCTGCTGATCGGCCCGACCGGCTCCGGCAAGACCCTGCTCGCCGAGACGCTGGCGCGGCTCTTGAACGTGCCGTTCACCATCGCCGATGCGACCACGCTCACCGAAGCGGGCTATGTGGGCGAGGATGTCGAGAACATCATTCAGAAGCTCTTGCAGAAGTGCGATTACGACGTCGAAAAGGCGCAGACCGGCATCGTCTACATCGACGAAATCGACAAGATCTCGCGCAAGTCCGACAACCCCTCGATCACGCGCGACGTGTCGGGCGAGGGCGTCCAGCAGGCGCTGCTGAAGCTCATCGAGGGCACCATTGCCTCCGTGCCGCCGCAGGGTGGCCGCAAGCATCCGCAGCAAGAGTTCCTGCAGGTCGACACGACCAACATTCTGTTCATCTGCGGCGGCGCTTTCGCGGGTCTGGAAAAGATCATCATGAACCGCACGCACAAGAGCGGCATCGGCTTCGTCGCCGAGGTGCGTGAGCAAAACGCCCGGCCGCACGGCAACGATGTCTTTCACGACACCGAGCCCGAGGATCTGATCAAGTACGGCCTGATCCCCGAGTTCGTCGGCCGCCTGCCGGTGGTGGCGACGCTCGAGGAACTCGACGAGGACGCGCTCATTTCGATCCTGCTGCAGCCGAAGAACGCGCTGACCAAGCAGTACCGCAAGCTGTTCGACATGGAAGGGGTGGAACTGGATTTCCGCGAGGACGCTCTGCGCTCCGTCGCCCGTAAGGCCATGCAGCGCAAGACCGGCGCGCGCGGCCTGCGCACGATTCTCGAGAACGTTTTGCTCGACACCATGTACGACCTCCCCAGCCTGCGCAACGTGCAGAAAGTGGTGGTCGATGAACAGGTGATCGAGGGCCAGAACAAACCTTACATAGTCCATCGAACCGAGGAGACTCGGTTGGTGGCTCCGGTGGAAGAACAGCGGCGCCCCACGGGCTCGGATCATCTTTGAGCGGATTCAGGAGCACTCCGCACAAGAAATTTTCCGGCTTGAAACCCATGAGCGGCGGCCGCATGTACTCTCTAGATTCTCGTACGTGCCCCAAACGAAAAGGCCTGCCCCGTGAGCGATGAACCCGTAATCGATTCCCCCGCGCCCGTCCCGACCAATGTGGGCATTCCCGTCCTGCCGCTGCGCGACGTGGTGGTCTATCCGCACATGGTGATCCCGCTGTTCGTCGGCCGGGAGAAGTCCATCGTCGCACTCGATCTCGCCATGAAGGCGGACAAGCGCATCCTGTTGGTCGCGCAGAAACAGGCGGACGTGGACGACCCGAAGGGCGACGATCTGTATCGCGTCGGCACGGTCGCGACCATCTTGCAACTGCTGAAGCTTCCCGACGGCACCGTCAAAGTGCTGGTCGAGGGCGTCGATCGCGCCAGTATCGAGAAGCTGACGGAAGGGGAGTTCTTCTCCGCCGAAGTGACGCCGATGCCGGATCTCGAGCGCTATGAAGAGCGCGAGATGGACGTGCTCACGCGTTCGATGATCACGCAGTTCGAGCAGTACGTGAAGCTCAACAAGAAGGTGCCTCCCGAGATCCTCACCTCGCTCGCGGGAATCGAGCAGGCCGGCCGGTTGGCGGACACGGTTGCGGCGCACATGTCGCTGAAGCTCTCGGAAAAGCAAAAGGTCCTCGAGATCCCCGACGTGCGCAAACGTCTCGAGCATATGCTCGCGGTGATCGAAGGCGAAATGGACGTCTTGCAGATCGAGAAGCGCATCCGCGGCCGCGTCAAGCAGCAGATGGAGAAGAGCCAGCGCGAGTACTACCTGAACGAGCAGATGAAGGCCATTCAGAAAGAGCTCGGCGAGCTCGACGAGGCGCCGAATGAAATCGGCGAACTCGAGAAGCGCATCAAGGCAGCGGGCATGCCGAAGGAGGCGCGCGAGAAGGCGAACTCCGAGCTCGCGAAGCTCAAGCTCATGTCGCCCATGTCCGCGGAAGCGACCGTGGTGCGCAATTTCATCGACTGGTTGGTGAAGTCGCCGTGGAAGAAGCGCAGCAAAGTGCACCTCGACATCGCGGCGGCGGAGAAAGTGCTGGAGGCCGACCACTTCGGTCTCGAGAAAGTCAAAGAGCGCATCGTCGAGTATCTCGCGGTGCAGCAGCGCGTGAAGAATCTGCGCGGCCCCATCTTGTGCCTGGTGGGACCGCCGGGTGTCGGCAAGACCTCGCTGGGGCAGAGCGTCGCCCGCTCGACCAACCGCAAGTTCGTGCGCATGTCCTTGGGCGGCGTGCGCGACGAGGCCGAGATCCGCGGCCACCGCCGCACCTACATCGGCTCCATGCCGGGCAAGATCATCCAGAACCTCGCCAAGTGCGGCGTCAGGAACCCGCTGTTCCTGCTCGACGAGGTCGACAAAATGTCGACGGATTTCCGCGGCGACCCCTCCTCGGCGCTGCTCGAGGTGCTCGATCCGGAGCAGAACAGCTCCTTCAACGATCACTACCTCGAAGTGGACTTCGACCTGTCCGAGGTGATGTTCGTGTGCACGGCGAACAGCTTGAACATCCCGGCGCCGCTCCTGGATCGTATGGAAGTCATCCGCATTCCGGGATACACCGAGGATGAAAAGAGCAACATCGCACGCCGCTACCTGTTGCCGAAGCAGGTCAAGCAAAACGGGTTGAAGCCCGACGAGCTCGCCGTGGATGACACGGCCATCCAGGACATGATCCGCTACTACACGCGCGAGGCCGGCGTGCGAAACCTCGAGCGCGAACTATCGAAAATCGGTCGCAAGGCCGTGAAGCAACTGCTGCTGCACCCGGCCGAGAAGACGGTGAGCATCACGACCAAGAACCTGGACAGTTATCTCGGCGTGCGCCGCTTCCGCTACGGCAAGGCGGAGGAGAGCAACCGGGTGGGCCAGGTGACGGGTCTCGCCTGGACGGAGGTCGGCGGCGAGCTGTTGACCATCGAGGCCGCGGTCGTCGCGGGCAAGGGCAAGCTCACGCACACCGGCCAGCTCGGCGAAGTGATGCAAGAGTCCATCCAGGCCGCCATGACGGTGGTGCGCAGCCGCTCCGCCATGCTCGGACTCGACACCGATTTCTACCAGAAGGCCGATGTGCACATTCACGTGCCCGAGGGCGCCACGCCGAAGGACGGCCCGAGCGCCGGCATCGGCATGTGCACCGCCCTCATCTCGGCGCTCACCAAGATCCCCGTGCGCTCCGACGTCGCCATGACCGGCGAAATCACCTTGCGCGGCGAGGTGCTGCCGATCGGCGGATTGAAGGAGAAACTGTTGGCGGCGCATCGCGGCGGCATCACCACGGTGTTGATCCCCGACGACAACGTCAAGGATCTCGCCGAGATCGCGGACAACATCAAGGAGAAGCTCGACATTCGCCCGGTGAAGTGGATCGACGAGGTGTTGCAGGTGGCGTTGACCCATATGCCGACGCCCACGGCCGCGCCTTCGGAGACCAAGCCGGCGGAGCCGCTCGGCGCGGAGAAGCGGCGGCGCAAGGGCCCGCGGAGCAAGGATGAGGTGCACGCGCACTAGCCAATCGGCGCCGCGTCGCGTAGACTTCGGCGCCTCTTCCAGGGGGTGCTTAGCTCAGCTGGTAGAGCATCGCCTTTACACGGCGAGGGTCGGGGGTTCGATCCCCTCAGCACCCACCAGCATGCGGAGTGGTAGTTCAGCTGGTTAGAATACCGGCCTGTCACGCCGGGGGTCGCGGGTTCGAGTCCCGTCCACTCCGCCATTTCCTTGAAGGTACTGAGGTACGTGCGCCGGCCACGCTCGCCGGGACAGCGCTCGATAAGTAGAAGACCATGCTGCAGACGATTCATGACAAGTTAAAAGGCTGGTTGGCCGGCGTGATTCTCGGCGCCATCGGCCTCGTCTTCATTTTTTGGGGCATCAACTGGACGATGAGCGCCCCCAACTACGCCGCGAAAGTGAACGGCGTGGAAATCTCCAGCAATGACGTTCGCCAGGCGTATCAGCAACAGCTCGCCCAGTACGAGCGTCAGTCCAATGGTCAGATGAGCGACGCCGCGCGCACCGACCTGAAGCGCCGCGTGCTCGAGGACTACGTGAACTCCGAGGCCCTGGTCAGCCGTGCGGACGATCTCGGATACCGCGTGAGCGATCAGCAGCTCCTCACGGAGATGTCCCACATTCCACAGCTGCAAGTGGACGGCAAATGGGATCTCGCGCACGCACTGGCGATGCTCAAGGCGCAAGGCCGGCCGATCGGGCAGATCGAGGACATGATCCGTCACGACGCGAAGCTGCGACAGCTGGAGAGCGCATTCACGGCCTCGAGCTTCGTCACGTCGACCGAGCTTGCCCGGCTGCGTGCCCTCACGCGCCAGCAACGCGAAATTGCCTGGCTGACGATTCCGGCGGCCAAGCTCGCGGCTGAAGCCACGCCCGACGATGCAGCGATCAAGGCGTATTACGACGCGCACAAGTCGCAGTACATGACGCCGGAGACGGTGAATTTGCGCTATGTCGAGGTGAGTCTCGCCGACCTCGCCAGCAAGGTCCACGTCGACGATGCCCAGCTCAAGGCTTATTACGATGAGCAGAAAGCCAAGACACCCGAACGCTTCACGCAGCCCGAGCAGCGCCGCGTACGGCACATTCTGTTTCAGGTTGCGGACCCCAAGGATGACGCAGCCGCCAAGGCCAAGGCCGAGGCCGCGCTGAAACGCGCACAGAGCGGCGAGGACTTCGGCAAGCTCGCGCAGGAGCTTTCGCAGGACACGGGCTCGGCGAAGAACGGCGGCGATCTCGGCTGGGCGGAGCGCTCGCGCTATGTCGGCCCGTTTGCCGATGCCGCCTTCAGCATGAAGGAAGGCGAAATCAAGGGCCCGATCAAGACCCAGTTCGGTTACCACATCCTGAAGCTCGATGGCATCCAGCCCGCCGCGGTCAAGACCTTCGAGCAGAGCAAGAGCGATCTAGATGCCGAGTATCGCCGCACCGAGGCGGAGAAGCTGTTCAACGATGCACAGGACAGCCTCGCGGACGCGGCCTTGCAGAATGCGGACATCGACGGGGTCGCCCACAAGGCCGGCCTGGAAGTGCACGACCTGCCGAATTTCAGCCGGACCGGCGGCGGGGGCGATCTCGGTAAGTCTCCCGCCGTGGTCGAGGCAGCCTTCAGTCCCGACGTGCTCGAGGGCCACCTGAGCCCGATGGTGGAGATCGAGAAGGGGCGGGGCGTGGTGCTACGCGCGACGGATCATCAGCTGCCGAAACAAAAGCCGCTCGAGGAAGTGCGCACCGACGTGGTTGCGGCCTGGAAGAAAGAGCGCGGGACGGAGCTTGCGATCGAGCAGGCCGTCGCCGCGGTGAAACGGTTGCAGGGCGGCGAGTCGTGGGACAGTGTCGCCAAGTCGTTGGGGCTAACAGCGCAGCCGCCGAAGTTCGTCGCGCGCACGGATCAGACCGTGCCTGCGGAAATCAGGCAGGGCGTGTTCGATGAGCCCAAGCCCGCCGGCAAACCCGTCTACTCGAGCGCGCCGCTTCCCGACGGCGATGCCGCCGTGGTCGCCTTGAGTGCCGTGCGCGAAGAGCCCGTGAGCGGCGACTCGAAAATCCAGGAGGCGATGCTCAGGCGTCAGTTGACGCAGCAGGCCGCCGCCACCGAGGCACGTGAGTACTCCTCGGCAGCCCGCGCGGATGCGAAGGTGTCCGAGAATCTACAGGCGCTCGACTAGTTGACGGCGCTGCTGGAGCAGTTCTCCGCCTGGTATCTTTCCGCCTTGAACGAAGGCGGGTACTGGCTCATCGGGGCTCTCATGGCTCTCGAGAGCACCCTCGTACCGATTCCGAGCGAAACCATCGTTCCGCCCGCGGCGTACCTCGCGCGCACCCACGGCGGCTTATCGATCGCCGGGGTGGTGCTCGCGGCCACGATCGGTTCCTGGGTGGGAGCGAGCGTGATGTATTGGGGAGCCCGCTGGCTCGGCCGCCCGCTCGTCGTGCGTTTTGCGCCCTACCTCGGGCTGTCCGTATCAAAGCTCGAGCTCGCCGAGCGATGGTCGGCCCACTACGGCTGGCCGGGGGTGTTCTTCTCGCGGCTGTTGCCCGTGATCCGGCACCTCATCGGGATTCCTGCCGGGATTCTGCGGCTGGATTTTCGATGGTACGCCGCGGCGACTCTCGCCGGATCGCTCCTATGGTGCTCCGTGCTGGCCTGGCTCGGCGCCACGGTGGGTGACCATCCGGAGCTCCTCAAAGGCTCCTTGCATCGCTTCTTGCTGCTCGTGCTCGCCGTCGTCGCGGTGCTCGGAGCGCTGTACTACGTCTTCGTGCAGCGCCCCGCGGGGCGCAGAAGTTAGCTGGCCCGCGCTGGCGGCGGTGCCGCAGGCGCACTCCCGATGGGGAGCTTCGCGAATATCGCCGCCGTTGCCGCATTGATCTTGGTCACGGCACTCGGGCCCTGAAGGTCCGAGATGGTTTGGCTGACCGCGCCGTGCCAGATCGCCTTATGCGCTCGGGCATCGAACACATCGACCACGATGCGAGTCTCGTTCTGGACCCACGGGCCGTCATATCCCCAACCGCCGCCCCAGCCATAGCCGGATCGACCCCAGCCGTAGCCCACGCCCCAGCCCGGTCCCCAGCCGGAATAGTAGTCGTTGAAAACCTGGCGGGTGCCAAGGGCATAGCCGACCACGCAATCCGCAGTCGCTTTGTCGGCCACCTTGGTCACGCCTCGGGCAGCCATGTTGGACTCGATCGCGGCACGCAACCGATCCCCGTTCAGCGGATTGGAGAAGGCCGCATCGGCGCCGCCGCTGCGCTCGGTGGCGAAGGTGTAGGTGTGACAGTTCGCCACGGAGAAGTTCGGATTGACGTCGGTGGTGACGCGCAGCGTGGTGCAGGCCGCCAGACCGGCCGAGATTCCCGCGAGCATCAGGCAGAATTTCGCATAACTTGACATAACCCACCCTTCGGATCCGTGCGGCATCCTGAGCAAACGACCCATTTGGTCCAACAACGTGCGGCGCACGCAGGCGTTGACAGGGCTGCGCGCCCCGGGCCTGCGCGGCCCGTCTATTCCCCGGTCTCCTCGGGAAAGTTCATCGCGACGGAATTGAATCCTCCGTCGACGTAGGTTACCTCGCCGGCGATTCCCGCGGCGAGATCCGAGCAGAGGAACGCCGCCGTGTTGCCGACGTCCTCGATCGTGACGTTGCGCTTGATCGGCGATACCGCCGCCACATGCGCGAGCATTTTGCGCAGCCCGGGAACGCCCGCCGCGCTCAAAGTCTTGATCGGCCCCGCGGATATGGCATTGACGCGAATACCGCGCGGCCCCAAGTCCGCTGCCAGAAAGCGCATGTTGGCCTCGAGACTCGCCTTCGCCAGTCCCATGACGTTGTAGCCGGGCAGGGAGCGCATGGCGCCCAGGTAGCTCAAGGTGACGATGGCGCCCGCGCGTCCTTCCATGAACGGCAGCGAGGCGCGCGCGAGCGCCGTCAGACTGTAGCTCGACACATCGTGCGCCACGCGAAATCCCTCGCGAGTCGTCGCATCGATAAAGGTGCCCGTGAGCGCTTCGCGGGGCGCGAATGCGACGGCATGTACGAGGATGTCGAAGCCTTCCCAGCGGGACTTCAAGTGCGCGAAGCCGCGCGTGATGTCCTCGTCGCTCGCGACGTCCATGGGAAAGGTGATGTCCGAATTGAGCGAGCGGGCGAGGGGTATGACCCGATCCGCCATGCGCTCGATGTACGAAAATGCGAGCTCGGCGCCCTCGCGATGCATGGCCTGGGCGATTCCCCAGGCGATGGAACGATCCGTCGCAAGGCCCACGATCAGCGCCCGCTTGCCGTTGAGAAAACCCATATTCTTCCCCTTCATTACAATCGAGTGGCGATGCGCGCCGTCCGCGCCCGCACTCCCGCGAGCCTACCCTTGCTGCCGGCTCGCGTCGACGTACATGACGAGCCGTTGTCCGGCTCTGATCTGATGATTCTTGTTGATGCCGTTCCAGCTCTTCAACTGCGCGACCGAGACTTGGAACTGATGCGAAATGCTGAAGACCGTGTCGCCGTGCCGCACCGTATAGAGCGTGCGCCGGCCGCTCATGATGCCTTCGTCGCGATAGCGCCGCGTGCTCGCCTTGATGATGAGCCGCTGGCCCTTGGTCAAGGAATTCCCGAGCTGCAGGTTGTTCAGGCGCGCGAGCGTGCTCACCGGCACGCCATGGCGCCGTGCGATGCTGTTCAAGGTCTCGCCAGCGCGGACCCGGTAGACGATTTGCCGTTGTTTGCGGCCGGTGTCGGTTTCAGGCCGGTCGACGCGCTCCGCGGCGAGCAGCACTTTCTCCGGGAGCTGTACGCTCACGGCGGGAATCTTCACGGTCTCTCCCGCGGTCACGCGGCCACCGGGCAGATCGTTGATCTTTGCAAGCACCGCGGCGGAGGTGTCGTATTGCTTCGCGATGGCGGCGAGGGTTTCGTGTGCGGTGACCGTATGCGTCTCGTAGTGCATGCGCTCGTCCGGTGCCAGGGTCTTCAACGCGGCTTCGAACGCATCGGCGTTGTCGATCGGCACCAGCATGCGGTGCGGCCCCTCCGGATCGGTCGCCCAGCGGTTGAACCCGGGGTTCAACGCCACCAGCTCATCGTAGCTCGTGCCGGCCAGTTGGGCGGCGATGGTGAGCTGCAGCTGCGACTGGGTCTCCACAACGGCGAAGTAAGGCTCGTTGGGTATTGCCGCGAAGTCGATACCGTAGCGCTCGGGCTCGGCCATGAGGCGCTTCAGTGCCAGCAGCTTGGGTACGTACGCGCGGGTCTCGGCGGGTAGATTGAGGTGCCAGAAGTCGCTCGGTAAGCCGTGTGCGCGGTTGTAATCGATCGAGCGCTGCACCCATGCTTCGCCGACGTTGTAGGCGGCGATGGCGAGCAGCCAGTCATCGAATTGATCGTGCAGCGCCTGCAGGTAATCGAGCGCAGCGCGCGTCGATTCGACGACGTCGCGGCGACCGTCGTACCACCAGTCCTCTTTCAAGCCGAAGCGCACCCCGGTGGCGGGAATGAACTGCCACAGACCTGCCGCGCGGCTCGGGGAATAGGCAAAGGGCTCGTACGCGCTTTCCACCACCGGCAGCAAGGCGAACTCGAGCGGCATGCCGCGCGCCTCGACCTCGGTGACCACATGATAAAGATAGCGCTGCGCGCGCTGAAAGCAACGCTCGAGATACTCCGGATTGTGCTCGAACCAGGCGAGCTGTTGATCGATCGCAGGCTCCTGAACCTCATCGAACGCGAATCCCGCGCGCATCCGATCAAACAGATCGTCGTAGTCTTCGCCTTGCTGTTGCCGCCATTCACGCGGCAGCGCGAGTGACGGCGGGGGCTCGGCCTGGGCGCTGTCATTCGGCGGCGGGGTCGGCGCCACAACCGCAGGCGCTACGATGCGCTCCTGCGGCGCCTTGTGCGCGCACGCGCCGAGGAGCAGCAGCACGCCGGCGGCGCAAAGGGGTCGCATGGCTGCTCTGATCATCAGCGGAACTGATCCTTCCAGGCGCGTAGCGTACCGAAGACTTCCGCGTCCCCCTGCAGAGGCCGGCCGGCGTGTGCTGCAGCGGCTTGGCGCACCGCCGGCACGTCGCAGCGCAAAAATGGGTTGACGCGCCGCTCCAAGGACAGCGGCGAGGGCAGACTCGGCTGGTCAGCGGCGCGGACGCGGGCCACCCGGTCGCGGTACTCGATCGCGGCTGCGTTGGCGGGCTCTGCCGTCAGGGCGAAGCGTAAATTGGCGGCCGTGTATTCGTGTCCGCAGTACATTAGGGTCTCGGGCGGCAGGTTCCGCAGCCGGCTCAAGGAAGCCCACATTTGTTGGGGCGTGCCCTCGAACATCCGTCCACAACCCGCGCTGAACAGGGTGTCTCCGCAAAACAATGCGCCATGTCCGAAGAACGCGATGTGGCTTAAGGTATGTCCGGGCACGTGCAAAATATCGAACCTAAGTCCCAAGTCTGGAAATTCGCAGTGGTCGCCGTCGCCGACGGTCTCGATGGCCACGGGAATCCGGGCGTCGGCAGGGCCGACCACCCGCACGGGACCCCCCGCCAGAAGCTCCGCGACGCCGCCGATATGATCGGGATGATGGTGAGTGAGTAAAATCGCGGCTAAGCTCCATCCGCTGCGCTTGAGCTCGGCCCTCACCGGGGCGGCTTCGCCCGGATCGACCGCGATCAGGCGGTTGCCGGGCGCCTCGATGAGCCAGATGTAGTTATCGGTGAATGCGCGGACGGCACGCACACCGAGTGCGGGGGTTTGGGTTGGCATTTTGCGGCGTATTTAACCTGTAACATATGAGCTGCGCTAGTTTTTTTGCAAAGGACGGGCTTTGAAGGCGACGTCTGACAACACGCCGGCAAGTTGGTTCGAGACCCCCGTCGGCGGGCGCGTGCTGCGCGAGGAGAGCCTGCTCACGCGCCACGCCCTCGACGATGTGTTCGGTTTCGAGCTGCTGCAGGTGGGTGCCTGGGGGCCGGCGAGTCATCTCTTGAGTGCGGCTCGCACGCAACACACGACGTTGCTCGCCCCCCGGCCCGGCCCGGGCGTGACGCTGTGCGCGCCACTGACCTCCCTGCCGTTCGCCTCGGACTCGATCGATGCCGTCTTGCTGCCGCATACGTTGGAGCTCGTGCCCGATCCCTACGCGGTGCTGCGCGAGGCGGAGCGGGTGCTGTGTGCGGAGGGGTGTCTGCTCATCTGCGGCTTCAATCCCTGGAGCGGCTGGGGCGCGCGGCGGCTGTTCGGCCATTTTTTACGACGCCCCTCCTTCCCGCCGCAGACGCGCCGCTTGCTGGCCGAACGGCGGCTGCGCGACTGGATGGCGCTTCTCGACTTCGAGGTGGCGGACGTCTACGGCTATCTCGGATCGCTTCCCCTCGCCGGGCGGCTGCGTCTGAAGAGCGACGCCGGGACGCTCGACCCGCCCTACCGGCCGCGGACGGCTCTAACCGCCGGTGGCTACCTGCTCAAGGCGCGCAAGCGCGTGCAGACGCTCACCCTCGTGCGCCCGAAGCGCAGGGCGCGGCAACGGGTGCTCGTACCGGCCTCGGAACCGACCAGCAAAGTCGGTTCATGACGAAGGTCGAGATGTATACCGACGGGGCATGCCGCGGCAATCCCGGTCCGGGCGCGTGGGCCGCGTTGCTGATCGCGGGCAGCGAGCGCAAGGAGCTCTCCGGCGCCGAGGCGGCGACCACCAACAACCGCATGGAGCTCATGGCCGTGATCGAAGGGTTGGCGGCGCTCAAGCGCCGTTGCGCCGTGCAGCTCTACACCGACTCGAAGTACGTGCTGCAGGGCGCGACGGAGTGGCTGCCGCAGTGGAAGGCGCGCGGTTGGCGCACCGCCTCGCGCCAAGCTGTCAAGAACCAGGATTTATGGGAGAGGCTCGATGTGGCCACGGCGGAGCAAGATATCGAATGGCACTGGGTGCGGGGGCATTCGGGTCACGAAGGCAACGAGTTCGTGGATCAGCTCGCGAACCGTGCCATCGATCACATGCTGGCGCAGCAGCGCGCGTGAGGGGCAGGATCGCTTTGAAAGGAGAATTGCTTGAAGGGTGAGATGTAGCGCGATGCGTCAAGTCGTTTTGGATACCGAGACCACAGGTCTCGAAGTGGAACAGGATCATCGCGTCATCGAGATCGGCTGCGTGGAGCTGTTCAATCGCCGGCTGACGGGCCGCTCGTTTCATCGCTACTTGAATCCGGAACGCGACATCGACGAGGGCGCGCTCGAAGTCCACGGACTCAGCCGTGAACAGCTCGCGAAGGAGCCCCGCTTCGGCGAGATCCGCGCCGAGTTCCTCGATTTCGTGCGCGATGCGGAGCTCATCATCCACAACGCCGCCTTCGACGTGGCCTTCCTCGACGCCGAGCTCGCGCGGGGCGGGGACGGCGCGCCGAGCATCGGCGCGATTTGCCGGATTCTCGACAGCTTATCGCTCGCGCGCCAGATGCATCCCGGGCAGCGCAACAGTCTCGATGCCTTGTGCCGGCGCTATTCGGTCGACAATTCGCACCGCGACTATCACGGCGCGCTGCTCGACGCGCGTCTGCTCGCCGAGGTGTATCTCGCCATGACGGGCGGTCAGGCGACGTTCGTCCTCGGCGCAGACGTCGACCCCGTGCGCATCAAGGCGCGGACCGATGCGAGCCGTATGCTACACAGCTTGCGCATCGTCGTCGTCCGCGCGAGCGAGGAGGAGATGGGTGCCCACGAGCATGTGCTCGCGGTGCTCGACAAGGCATCCGCGGGCAAGACGGTGTGGCGGACCTTGTGACATCCGCGTGGAGCACGAGAAGAAAGCGCTGCGGCGGCGATTGGGGCGAGATCCGCTATTCGCGGCCGAGCACCTGCCCTGGCTCGTCTCGTCGGTCATCCGGCTGGTCAGGAATCGAGTGGCCGCGAGACTCGGCGGCAGGCATCGCGGACGGAAGCTCGAGCCGGACTGGTTTCGGGCAGCCGACAAGCTATTTGAACGCGAAACGACCCCCGCCGAGGTAGCGGGGCGGTTGCCCAGCTACCCTCACGTCGGCAACGAGTTTGGGCCCGCGGTGAAGCAGATTGCCCACGCCGTACCCTTGGACGGCGATTCCGAAGATTATATGGCCGAGCAGCGCTGGGGATTCCTGACCGAGGCCTTGCTCAGCGGATCGCTTGACCGGCGCGTCGCCATCGAGCGATGCATGGTGTGGCTGGAATCTCATGCAGACAAGGGCGATCTCGCTTGGGAGCCCTATTCCACGGGCGAGCGCCTGATCAACCTGCTGGTGTACCTCGCATCAATGCCGTCCGCAGAGCGTGCGCGATTCGTCACGCCGCGGCTCTGCGAGTTTCTGCGCGAGTCGGTTGCGTGGATCTTCCGCCACGTCGAATACTATGGATGCACGGAGACGAACAACCACGTGCTCAATAATGCGCGCGCATTGGTGGTCGGTGGATGGGTCACCGGCAGCGAAGTCGCATTTTCTGCGGGGATGCAGACATTTCGGCGCTGGCTGCCCGAGCTCGTCTCGGCGGGCGGATTTCTTCGTGAGCGATCGTCCCACTATCAATTGGTCGTGCTCAATTGGATTCTGGATGCGTGGTGGTTCGCGAGCGCCGCGCGCTCCGCCGATTGCGAGGAAGCGCGTTTCCTGGAGAGTTACTTGCATCGAATGTTGCCGGCCGGGAAGATGCTGTGCTCGCATCGATTGGGGTTGCTGGCTTGCATCGGGGACGTCTCGCCCGACATGGACCCGAAGCGGTCGACCAGCAGGCTTGCGCGGCTTTATCCCCAGCACTGGCAAGCGCTCGCCGTGCCTGCCGACCGCATCAGAGTGGTGGATGACTGGTTTCGCCTTGCGGACGGCGCCGCAACCGTCATCGGCAACTTTCCGCAGGGGCGGATGCCCAAAAAATTCCCCACGCACGGTCACAACGATTTCACGAGCTTCGCGTGGCTACATGACGATATAGACATACTCGTCGATCCGGGACGATACCGCTACACAGCGGACGAAGTATCGTTGCAGCAATCCGCCGCCGGTGCGCATAACCTTCCGACCGTCGATGGGTTGGCCCCGTTTTGCGAGAGCCTGAAGAGCGGTGCTCAGTGGCGGCCGGTTCCCTATGCCGAGGCCGCGTTGGAGATGTTCCCGACGGAGGCGGGCGTCGTCCTCGCGCATACGGGCTTTGCGCGCGCGACGCCGGTAACTCGGCACGCGAGAACCATCGAGCTCGAAGCGAATGGCTTGCGCGTTCATGATGCGTTTGATGGTCAGGGTGCGGCCGACGTGGAGTTTCACTGGCAGTTCGGCCCGCGTTTCGTCAGCTTCGATGCGTCCCGATCGACCATGAGCGGTGCGGGCGGCGAAGTGTCCATTGAGATCGTCGATCTCGACGCACCGGACAACCCGCTGCGATGGAACGCGAAAATCCGCAACGGCTGGATTTCGCGCTGTTACGGTACACTGAGTCCCCTGCTGGGCCTCTCCTTGCGCTCTCGGGTTCGATTGCCGGCGCGAATCGTCACGCGATTCCGGCTTCGGGCCGCTGAGGATCCTCGAGCATGACGCTGGAATCCCAGCACCAGCGGCCGTTGGTGAGTGTAATATTGCCCACGCATAACCGCGTCGACTTGCTTGCAGGCGCGGTGGAATCGGTGCTCGCGCAGACCGAGCGGCGTTTCGAGCTCATCGTGGTCGACGATGGGTCGAGGGACGCAACGCCGGAGTATCTTGCGGCGCTGACGACCCGGGATCGGCGAACGCGCTCTGTCCGCCTCGAGATCTCCCGAGGCGGCGGTGGAGCGCGCAACGAGGGCATTCGTTTGAGCCGGGGAGATTGGGTGGCGTTTCTCGACGACGATGATCGATGGTTACCGAGCAAACTCGAGAAACAGCTCACCGTGCTGCGCGCACATCCCGCGGCGGTCGCCGCCAGTTGCGGCTACGAGCGCGTGTTCCCGTCTCGCAAGCGCCAGGTCGTCGCGGTGCCGCCCTCGGTCGACCTGTCGGATCTGTTCGAATTCAACGTGCTCGGCAGTGCGTCGCTGTGCATGGGCTCCGCGGACGCGTTGCGGAGCATCGCGGGATTCGATACCAGTCTGGTGGCCGGGCAGGATCTGGATCTATGGGTGCGATTGCGTCAGCTGGGCGAGATCGTCGTTTGCTCCGAGCCGTTGGTTCTCTATCACGTACATGACGGACCGAGGATTTCCAATAACATGCTCTCGCAGTACGCGGGTTCGCGGAAATTTTACTTCAAGCACCGTCATCTCATGGACAGGGCGGTGCAGCGGCATCGAATTGCGCACGCGAGCTTCCTGCTGTCGCGCCAAGACGCGCGCGGCGTTTGTCGGCGAATCCGCTTTCTCGTGATCGCGATGCGAAATGCGAAGCTCGCGGATGCGATCGCGTATGCGCGCAGCAGCCTGTCGCGCCTGCTGAAGGACGCGGTGGCCCGATGACCGCTTCACCGACCTCGCACGACCTGGAGTCGCCGGTCGAGCATTGGCTGGACGATGCGGCGCTGCGGTCCATTTACTCGTCGCAGTACTGGAATGATCTCGCGGCGGAGCGCGGCAAGGAGTGGTGGATCGCCGACGGCAGCGAGACCGCCTACGCTCGCCTGCGAGCTCATCTGGAAGAGTCCGGTCTGATGGAGGACTACAGGATTGGGGAGGCCTATGTCGCCGGCATGACCTCTTCAGCGCTCTCCGTCGCCGATCTTGCGTCCGGCATCGGCTGGACGTCGAGCCTTTTGTCGAGACTGCCCAACGTCGGCAGAGTTCATGCCGTGGAAATCAGCCAGCACCGGCTGGAGCTGCTGTTTCCGCAAGCAGTGCGGATGTTCGCCGGTGACTGGACGAAGATCAGCCGCAACCTCGGCTCCTTCTATCAGCTCAAGCTGGCCAATGCGTCGCTCGACATCGTCTTTCTGTCATCGGCGTTTCATCACGCGGAGAATCCGCTGCGCTTATTGACCGAGGTCGACCGTGTCTTGCGGCCTGGCGGCAGGCTGATCTTGATCGGGGAAACCCACATCAGTCGCTGGGCAGTGGCGCGGCGAATTGCCAAGATGCTCCTGACGCGTGGGCGGCTGATGACGAATTTCTTCGAGCTGTTTCCGCCCGATGACGCATTGGGGGATCACTACTACCGCGAGAGCGACTATTATTTGTTCGCGCAAATGCTCGGCTATCGAGTCCTGAAGTACAGCGTGCAACGGCGCAGTACGGCCGTGGTCGTGTTGGAAAAAAGCCCCGCTTAAGCCCCGCCCCATGAAGCGCGTCGTTTATCTGATCGAGCAGCCGTTCGATGAGCGCAATTTCGAGCGGTTCGGTATCCAGGCCTGGATCGACCGGCAATGGGACGTCGAAGTATGGGATCTCACACCGTGGGCGCATCCGCGTGTTTGGGAAGACTTCAACCGCCGCGGCCATGGCTTGAAGCAATTTGCGGGATACATTCCGATTGCAGGCGGCCGGGCGCTGCAGGCGAGCCTCGGTAGCGCTGCGACGATCCGCTGCTTCGTCGATTTGACGGGAGCGGGTTTCCATTCGGTCCGTGCCAAGGCGGCGCTCAAGCGCGCGGGCGCCAAAAGGATCGTTTGCGCCGTCGGCTCGATCCCGGTTCCCGAGCACGACACGCCATTGATCTCGAGATTGGTAAAGGCCGTCTCCAGGGGGCCAGGCGCTGCGCGCAAGCAGCTGAGTTCGGCCTTTTTTTCGCGAGTGATAGCCCCGCGCATCCCGGCTGATTGGGCGGTGATCGCGGGCACCGAGTCGATGGCGCTCGCTCGCTCGAGCCTCGGTGTCGTCAAAGCCCACAACTTCGATTACGACATCTATCTGAAGCTCATGCGCTCCGGGCCCGCGGGTGCCGAAGATTACCTGGTCTTCATCGATCAGGACTATTGCTTTCATCTCGAATTTGTCTATATGAACACTCCGCCCGTCGTCACCGCGGAACGGTATTTTCCGCTGATCTGCAATGCCCTCGAAGCCATCTCCGCGGCCTTGGGGCTCGAGATCCGGATTGCGGCACATCCGCGGGCAAGCTACGAGCAACGCCAGGAGCCGTTCTTCAGGAAGTTCCACATGGAGCGCGGCAGGACGGCCGAGATGATAAAGGGGTGCCGCGCAGTCGTCTGCCACGACAGTACGGCGATTCAGTATGCCGTGCTGTTCGGTAAGCCGGCCGTTTTCGTCACGACCGACGAGTTGTCCAGGGCGTACGAGGGAAGGTCGATCGAGAAGGCGGCTGCGGAGCTCGGCAAGAAGCCGATCAATCTGGACAGGGTCGATCTGCACGCCGTGGACTGGCGCGACGAATTGACGATCGACTTCGAGAAGTACGCCAGCTATCGCAACAAGTACGTGAAAACCGAGGGAAGTCCCGAGCTGCCTCTGTGGAGCATCGTCATCGATCAGCTCGAACAGACCTAAGTCGGCTTGGTGCCTCTGCCCACCAGATGCCCCGGGCGGAAGACTTCGACTTCCGCCAGGCCCGCGGCGTCGAGCCAGCGCCGGAGGCGCCCGGCAGTCGGCTCGGGGTGGTCGTATTTCGGCGCCAGCATATCGAAGGTGTCCAGGAGGGCCCACTCCTTCAATTGGTCGCGGTTGAGCGGATACACGCCGGTGTAGTTCGCCACCGGGATGAGTCGTTTCAGGAGGCGGCCGACCGCCGGAATTCCCCCCAGCAGCTGGCTGAGCGGCAGCATCACGGGCACGGTGGATTGGAGCAATTTCAGCAGCCGCTGCGGCTGCATGCGGCTCGTGATGGGTCTGCATATCCACTTGGCGTGGAACAGCGTGCCGAATCCGAGCCCGTAGAAGTCGACGCATAGCCGGCCCCCCGGGGCAAGCATCGGCGGCAGCTCGGCGAAGGATCGCGCGGTCTGCGGTGTGCACATCAGCACGCCGAACGAATAGATGTAAGGAAACATGCCTTTCGCGAACGGCAGCGCGCAGATGTCGCCCTGCACGACGTGCAAATTGCGGTGATGCCTGAGATTTGCATAGCACGCATCCACCGCATTGGAATAGTCGAGTGCGACCAATTCGGCTCCCGCGGTGAGCGCCACCTCCGCAAACCGCCCGGCACCGCATCCCCCATCCAGCACCCACCGCCCGGCGATGTCTTCGGGTCGCCAACGGGTCGATGTCCAAAACCGGTCCGCGGAAATCGGTTGGCCGGAAAAGCTGTCGAGCTGCGTTCGGCGAAACTTGTTCCATTGCATGCCGAAGTTGTCCGTGTAGTTCGATTCCGGCGCGAAACGTGGAATGAAATCCCGGATGGGATAGCGATGCAGGCTTTTTTCGGCAACCAGCCAGCCGTGTTGTATTTGCTCATGGGCGTACTGGGCATCCTCGAGCCGAAGCCGTTCCCCCGTCTTCGGGCACCGCAGAATCTCGATCAACTTAGCATGCATATGACAACCTCAAGTTCAATTTAGAGCCCGACGCCCGCACGATCGCGCACTTGGTCAATGGCGCGCGACCGCGGGCCGATCGATTGCGAATAGATTACCGAATCGTTCGACCATCAGCTTGCCGAACACGCTGCGGCCTTCATAACTCCAGTGATTCGTGTCGGTGTAGAGAAACTTGCCGTCCGGCGCGAGAACAGCGCACGACAGGCCAGCCTGCGAGCACACCACTGACTGCCGATCGATGAAATCCAAGCCGTTCGTCGTCGCCAGCGTGCGCAGCTCTGCGTTGAGCAGCATGTCCTCCGGCGACTTTGCCTCGTACAACACCCTGTTCAGACGGGCAAGCTGGCTGCGGTCGAGGAAGCGCAGGCTATCGTCGAATGTCGGAAACACGGCATTTTGACCCACAATTATTATCCGCGCCTTCGTCAGATTGCGCAGCTGGGCAAGTCCCTCCGCAAACCCCTTGATCGATTCCTGCGACCAGCGGTCCGCGACGAACAAATAATCGGTCTCCGCCAAAGAACGGCTCTTGCGCAATGCATCCAGCTGCGACTCGCACAAGCTCTTGGTACGGGTCATGCGCAGGATCCACGGCCTGCGATCGACGGATGAGAAGCAATCCGGGGCGAACGGCAAGCGCGCATAGTCGTATTTCGCGTCGCCCAAGGTCAGGAACATCGCTGCGGCAATGTCGCCGCTGTGCGAATCCCCGACAAACATGAGCTTGATGCGATGACTGTCCGTAAACGGGCGGTCTCTGAGCAAGTCGTCCACTTCGGTCTGCTTGCGGGATTCCTCGAGTTCCTGCAGCTGCCCGGCGCTGATTTCCACAACGGATCCTCGCCACAGCAAGCGGCCCTTGGCCCATACGATGGCGGAGGGGATCAGCAGGATCAGCATCGCAACCGTGCAAGCGAGCCCGAGCGCCGCTCTCGAGGAAAACCTGACTCTGCGCGGATCTCGGAACGGCTGTTCGATCAAAGTATACATGAGCGTCGCAGCCGCAATTGAGCCGGCGCAGATCGCTGACTGTTCGAGATGATCCAGCGGGTTGAGCCGATGGTAGCTGTAAAAAACGATGATCGGCCAATGCGCCAGGTACAGCGAATAGCTGATCTTGCCTATGCCTACCATGAGGCGATTGGCAAGTATCCAGCGAAGATGTGCGGAGGTTCCTCCGAAAATCGCCAGCGCCGCACCCAGGCAGGGCACCAGTGCGTAAATGCCGGGAAACGGCGTCTTGGTGGTAAAGCCGAACACCGCCACGAGAATCAACGCGAGACCAAGCAGCAGGGCGGCATCGAGCAACAGCCGGCTGCGTTTTTGAAATTTTACGAGCCAGACGAGCATGGCGCCGATCGCGAACTCGAATATTCTTCCCGGCAACAGCAGGAAGACGGCTCTCGCCTTATCCGCCCAAAAGAAGTACTCCGCCAGGAAGAGCGAGGCGAGCGCTGCCGCCGTCAGCACCAGCCACAGGTAGCGCCGGCAGTAGCGCAGGACGAGCACGATCGTCAGAGGCCAGATCAGATAGAACTGTTCCTCGACGCCGAGCGACCAGGTGTGCAGGAGCGGCTTGTATTGCTCCGCCACGCCGAAGTAGCCGCCGTCCAGCCAATAAAAAAAATTCGACGCGGCGACGATTGCGTAGACGACCTCGCCGGCAAAATGTTGCAGATAGACCGGATCGAAAATCAAGCTGCCCGCGATGAAGCTCGCGGCAACCGTGAAGAAAAAACTCGGGAACAATCGTCTGGCGCGGCGTGCATAGAATCCGGCGAAGGAAAACGTGCCGGCTTCGTACTCGTCCCGGATCAAACGGGTGATGAGGTAGCCGCTGATGACGAAAAAAACGTCGACCCCGACCCAGCCGCCGCTGAAGCGCGCAAATCCGACATGGAAGAACATGACGCTGAGGACGGCGACCGCTCGCAGGCCGTCGATATCGGGCCGATATTTGACACTGCCGATATCGCGCCTCAGGGGCGCGTCCGGTCCCGTGCCGAGAGTGGAAAGCTCGGAGCTCATCGGACCTACAGCGAAACCCCGTACTCGCCACGCCACAACTCCAGCAAGGTCAAAGCGAACAGGCGCTCGCTGTTCCGCAGTCCTCGCTTCTGTCCGTTCAGCACGTTGCGCACTGCGCGACGGTCGAACAGATTCGAGCTCAGCAGAATGTCCTTGAAAAAGGTCTCCCAGGCATCGGTCCGCAGCCACGAGGCAAGAGGGATCGAAAACCCCTGCTTGCGGTGCTGATCGAACTGCGGAGGCAGCACACGGGCGGCGAGCTTCTTGAGCAGCACCTTGCGAGTGCTCACGGACCCCTTCAGAGCGGACGGCACTTGCCCGAAAGCGAACTCGATCAGCCGGTAATCGAGCAGAGGCGCCCGCACTTCGAGCGAGTTGAGCATGCTGGCGCGGTCCACTTTGACCAGAATGTCCTCGGCGAGATAATTCTGGAAGTCCATTCGAGTCGCCCGGTAG
>CAWCTM010000009.1:0-439424 GCA_963798595.1 uncultured Gammaproteobacteria bacterium
AAGGAAAAAGAGTTGCTGAAGGAGCGTCTCAAGACGGCGGGATTGGCATCCGACCGAGCAGATGGAATCCCCCTAACCGGCCGAAAGCGACCTCTGCTCGCGGTCTTCGATCCCTCGAATTTGCGGCTTCTCGCTTATATCGCGCCGAACTAGTCGAGGACTCCACCCGGCCCGTTATACATAGACGTGCTCCGGAGGCAGGCCCGCCCAATATCGCTCGCAAATCTTTACATAGGCTGATTCCAAGTGACGGGTGAATGAACGCGTGTCGAACAGAGCCGTCGTGTGCCGGTGGTCGGCCAGTTTTCGCCGAATCTCCGCCAGCCGCTGGGGATCATTGGCGAGTTCAACTGCCAAGTCTTCGTACCGCTGCGGACTCTCGGTGATCAACTCGGGCAGATCGATGGCTTTCAGTACGCTGGCTGCGCAGCGGCTGGCAAAAGATCGTCCAGTGTAGGTCAGGACCGGAAGGCCGGCCCACAAGGCATCACTCACCGTCGTACCGCCGTTGTAGGGCCAGGTATCCAGAAAGAGGTCCATTGTCCGGAATCGGGCCAGATATTCCTCCAGCTTGAGGCGCTTGGCGGGCACCATTCGGTCCGGATCAACGCCGCTGCGCCGCGCAGCGTTCATCAAATTCTGCTCGACGTCCGCATTCTCGGTGTGGATGCAAAGCACGCTGTCTGGCACCCGGCGCAAGATTCGCATCCAGATCTCGAAGGTAGCGGGCCGTATTTTGTAAAGAGAGTTATAACAGGAGAATACGAAACCTTGGTCCGGCAGCCCGAGGTCCTCTCGCGTAAATTTACCCTCGCCGATTTTTCTTTGCGAGTCATTTACTTGATAGGAAGGTAGGTAGATGACCTTCTCCGAATAATACTCTTGACTGGGGATGGGAATGATAGTGGCGTCCGCGATCAGATAGTCCATGTAGGGCGCTCCCATAGTTCCGAGGTAGCCAATGTAGCTGAGCTGTATGGGCGCGGCGCGCAAGGCGAAAATCTTTGTCCGGCAGTGTGCGGTGAAGCCGGCGAGATCCACGGCTATATCGATTCCGAGCTCGCGCGACAGCGCCGCCACTTCCAAGTCGGAGCGATCGCGGACGTCAAGGAAGCGATCGAAGCCTTGCTCCAAACGCTTGCGGAAAGGATCGGACGATTCGGGACCAAAAGCGAACGCGGTGATCTCAAACCTCGATCGATCGTGGAGCTCGAACAACTCGGCCGTCAAACGCGCGACCGAATGTGAACGAAAGTCGGGCGAGTAATAACCGACCCGGATCTTGTCGCTGCGCGGCCGGGGCGCAATTGCACCGAGCCGGTCGTCCGACGGACAATCGTCGCGCACCCGTATCCGCGCAGCCCGGTGCTGCAAGGAAGGCTCATCCACCAGGGCCAAGATGAGGAACGGTTCTGCCGACATTGGCATGCCCGCTTCGACTTCGGCGGTGATTCGCTCGATGGTGGATTGCAGATCACGCCAATCGCATATGCTCATCTTCACGAGGGTGCGTTTGCGTAGCGCCACCGTCCAATCCGGCTTGAGAGCCAGCGCGCGCTCGAAGCTCGCGACAGCTTCGCGAGGCTGCATCAACTGGTAGAGCACTTCCCCACGGTCGCAATGAGCGTCGGCTGAACCAGGCGACAAGGCGACCGCCCGATCGAGGCTGGCGAGAGCCTCGTTCCACCGTTCGAGAGCCATGAGCACGACCCCGCGGCTCCACAAGGCGTCAGCATAACCAGGGTCGAGCTCGACGGCCTTGTCATAATTGGCGAGCGCCGCCTCGGATTGATTGCTCGCGTGCAGCAACGCCGCCCGGTTCAAGTAGGCTTCGGCGAAGTGCGGAACGAGCTCGATGGCCTTGTCGTAATCGGCCATTGCCGCCTCCGGCCGCTTTGCCTGTTGGTGCAGCAAGCCGCGGTTGTAATATGCCTCGGCAAAGCGGGGATCGAGCTCGATCGCCTTGTCGTAACCCGCGAGAGCCGCATCAGGCCGCCCTGCTTCTTGCAGCTGCACGCCGCGGTAGCAGTGAGCTGCGGCAAGACGTGGATCGAGCTCGATCGCCTTGTCGTAATTCGCGAGAGCCGCATGGGACTGCTTCATATCTGCTAGCAGCATGCCGCGCCGGAGATATGCCAAGGCAAAGCCCGGCGCGATCTGGATGGCTTTTCCGTAACTTGCCAACGCGTCGTCAAATCGGTGCAACTCTTTGAGCACGCCTCCCCGGTTGAAATATGCTTCGACATAGCCGGAATTCGCCACAATCGCCTGATCGAGGCTCGCCAGCGCTTCCTCGGCGCGCCCGAGTCGTAGCAGCAAGGTTCCACGGTTGCAATACGCGAACGCGTCGCCTGGATCGAGCACTGCGGCTCGGTCATAGCTGGCCAATGCCTCATCCAACCGGTTCATTCGCTCGAGGACGGTACCACGGTTACAGAAGGCGTCGGCATGGCCCGGGTCCAGCGCCACGGCCAGATCGTAGCTCGCGAGGGCGGCTTGCAGCTGGCCGCATCCGTTGAGCACGTTACCGCGCTTGTAGTAAGCCATGCCATATTTGGGCTGGAGGCGCATGACATTCGAATAGAGTTGAATCGCTCGTTCCGGGTCTCCCTGCCGGGCAGCGATTTCCGCGCTCAACATCAGCGCATCGATGTGGCCTGCCTGCAATTCCAGGACCGTCGTGCACATTGCCGCCGCTTCCGATAACTGCCCCTGCCTACTGAGCGCCCGCGCCTGTTCAAGTCTTGCAGTCACCTCGTACGATGCAGGTTCCTTCGACGCCCCCGACCTTAAGAATTTGAACATGTGGTTCAACACCCTCCGAAGCGCGCTACCCGTCGCATCTTATGCGATATGGTGCGCACCGGTCGACCGTTTGCACCGCAAGAGCCGTCGCGATTGTCCCTTTGCTCGTGTCAAACATCAGGCGCTGCACTGAATGCACGGATCTGTGAAAGCGTGCGCTGCGTCGCAGGTGACCGGATTTGCCTGATCGTATATTGCTCAAATAGCGCCCTATCTGCAAAGTCAGCGTAATTCAGGGATACTAAACTCCACGATTCAATGGTCACGTAATCACAAATGTCGCAGCCGCCAGTTCAAGTGCCACAGGCCAACAGCCCCTATGAGGTTCACCGAACTGTGCTTCCGGTTGTTCTCAACGAGCGCAATCTGCTCGGCGAGGGTGTAGAAGTTGGGGTGCGCCAGGGCGATTTCTCGGCGCATATCCTACGACAGTGGAAAGGTAGCAAACTTTGGCTGGTGGATGCCTGGCTTGAGCTTCCCGGCTACGAAGAGGCCCATCACGATCACGAGCAAAACTACAGGGCGACCTTGGAAAAGATGCGCGCCTTCCCCGGTCGCTATGAAATCGTACGAGACCTATCCGTCGCAGCGGCTGTGCGGTTCCGAGAGGAGAGTCTGGACTTCATCTACCTTGATGCCGATCACTCGTACGAATCGGTCAAGGCCGACCTGGAGGCATGGTATCCGAAGCTAAAGCGAGGCGGTTTGTTGGCTGGCGACGATTACGGCGCGCTCCCCTTGCATGAGGTCAACTTCGGCGCTGGCAATCTGACGTTTGGCGTGAAGAAAGCTGTTGACGAATTTGCACTCCAACACAAGAAGAATATCTCGATCGACTGGTTGGGGGATTGGTGGTTCGGTTCAACGACTGGCACGATACGCGCGCGCAACTGGTGGCTGATCAAGTAGTGGCAACCCGGTTCGTGGCTGTCCTTCGCAATGGACCGTGCCCTCTCGGGCACATGGTGAACTTGGTCTTAATCGGTTATCGACCTTGCCGCCACGCCTATCGGCTGCATTTCCGGATCGAGAAGCTCATCGCGCAGCTGCGACGGAAACACCCGAGTTGAGAGCCCCGAATATCCGCGAGAAATTGCGACGCCTGTCCAAGCACGATGCCCTCACTTCGAGGCCGAGGGAATGGCTCTTTTGTCTCCCCCCGACCTCGTAGGAATTCATGATCTAGCGTGAAACGCCGAGGGTCGCGGCCAGCGGCATGTGCAATGCCCTGAGATCGACGCGACGCTGCCCCGAGGGCGTGGAAGAAGGCTCGTTCGTTTGCGGAGTTCGCCGCGCGGTAGCGCTCGATTGTGTTGTGGAGTCGCATAGATTTAGGGAGTCTTGCGTAGCGAAGTTGACACTCATTCAAAACGTGGTGCTGGCGGAGCTGGTAAACTCTCGGGTATCGGAAACGTGCGGGAGGAAAGTACTTCAATGAGGATCTTAAGAGAGGCCTACAAGGTCGCCGCGGAACGAGTAGCGATGCTACGACGCGAGAACGATTGGGCGGGGCCGAATGATACTGATACGACCGCCAATCCCGTTACAACCGCAAAACCCATATCGAGACTGTACATCGAGACACTCAAGAGCTCGCTTCTGAACGAGTTGTACATCGAAAACGAAGTGAGGATCGTGCAGGCCCTGCGACATCTATTTTACAATACTGAATCAACATTCGAGAATATCTACAATGTAGATCCTGCATTGCAGTTCGTGCTTCATGACTATAAACAAGATGGCAGATCGACTGGTATGCACAAGAAGGAACCGGATGGTTCTTACACCCCGGTGCATCAACTTCGAAACTACCTAGAATTGGCACACACAATGATCGGGCGTAAGCGGCTCGATAACATCCAGCACTGTATTGAAGAAGTCATCAGGTCTGGAATTCCCGGAGATGTGATCGAGACAGGAATTTGGCGTGGTGGCGCAACCATATTCATGCGCGGCGTCCTCGCAGCCTATGGCGTTACCGATCGGCGAGTTTGGGCGGCAGACTCGTTTCAAGGCGTCCCGCCCCCGAGTCATCCGGAGGATGCTGGTTTCGATATCAGCGCGAGGATATATCCCGTACTTTCAGTCACGCTTGAGGAAGTCCAGGGCCTTTTCAAACGGTATGGACTACTTGATGAACAAGTGTGCTTCTTGGAAGGCTGGTTCAAGGATACGCTGGCGAGAGCACCAATCAAGAAATTGGCCGTGCTGCGGCTGGACGGTGACCTGTACGAGTCAACGATGGATGCCTTAAATCCTCTTTACGCAAAGGTTGTGAGCGGCGGTTTCATCATCGTTGACGACTACTACATGATTCCGCAATGCGGACGGGCGATCACTGACTTTCGCGCTAGTCATGGCATTACAGATCCGATCCACAAAATCGACGATCAAAGTGTCTATTGGAGGAAATCGTAACGGTCTGTTTTCCTGAATTCGCCAAAGCTGCGGTCGCGACAAAGGACCTCAAATTATGATCAAGACGGAATTGTCTAGGCAATACATCGAACTGTTGAAGAAGAGTCTGCTTAACGATTTGTACATCGAAACTGAGCTGCGGCTGATGCATACGTTTAAGAGCATGTTGAACAAATCGCCACTCGCTTACCCGGACTTCTTCAATATTAAGCGGGTCGAGAGTGATCTTCTGGACGCACTGAGGCACGCGAAGGAAACTGGGGACACGGTGCTCCTGACGGTTGTTGCCCCGGATGGCAAGACTGTGCCGGTACACGCTCTGCGCAATATCACCGAACTTTCTCACACCATGATTGGAAGGCTACGGCTCGAGAATCTTCAGTATTGCATCGAGACTGTACTTGCGGAGGAGATAGAAGGCGACTTCATTGAGACCGGTATCTGGCGTGGTGGCGCTTGCATTTTCGCGCGTGGCGTTTTGATGGCCTATGGGGTCACGGACAGAATCATCTGGTGTGCCGACTCTTTCGAAGGTGTTCCGGCACCCTCGCACCCCGAAGACGCAGGTTTCGACATCAGCGCAAAGGTGCTTCCGATTCTTGCGGTGCAGCTTTCCGAAGTCCAGGAACTCTTCGCGCGCTATGGTCTGCTCGATAATCAAGTCAAATTTCTGAAGGGCTGGTTCAAGGATACGCTTGCGGAATCACCGATCGAACAATTAGCCATCCTTCGACTCGACGGTGACTTGTATGAATCCACTTGGGACGCTCTTGCTCCTCTGTATGACAAGGTGGCGCCGGGTGGATTTATCATCGTGGATGACTTCAATTCTTGTCCACCTTGCAAACGCGCGATCGTTGAGTTCCGCGCCAAGTTCGGTATCGGTGAAGAATTGGTCGAGATTGATTCCCAAAGCGTTTATTGGCGCAAGAATTGATTCGGTCGCGATCTGCAGTGTACGTGTAAGGTAGAAGTGACCACGGGCAGACTCTCGCTCATACTGACCTGTAGAGAGCAAAACTATGTCGCGTGCATAGCCTGCTCTTCGCGCGTTTCGATCGGTAATCGACGATCGATTCCACAGAGCGTTCGGTACTACCCGACATAGTCCGGGAGGGTAGATAGTGCCGCAGCGTGTGCAGGGAGACCTGCTTGTCGATGCGGGCTGCGAGCCTGGCCTCGTGCACGGCGCGGTTCAGTTGACGAGCGGTCAGAGGCTCGATGGGGTTCAGTCCCGGGAACAGCCAACCACCGTCGAGCATCTTGCCTTGGGCACGAGCGACTCGCCACCACGTGCGCAACCGCTCGAGCATCACCGGCGAGAGCATGGCGTAGCGATCTTTGCCGCCCTTGCCCTGCTGGATGCGCAGCGTCATGCGCGTGCTATCGACGTCTCCGACCTTCAACGAGATGACTTCGCTAGCGCGAAGCCCAGCGCCGTAGGCAATCGACAGAGCCGTCTGATGCTTGAGGTTCTTGGTCGCCGCGATGAGTGAACTGACCTCCTCTCGGCTCAACACGACCGGCAGCGTGCGTGGCACAAACACCGGCTTCATCTTGGACATCAACTCGGCTGCTGAGGAAGTTCAGGAGCTGGTCACCGGGACGGTATCGTCCCGGCGTGGCATGCCGTGGCGCGGTTTTGGCCAACGCTTGCTCCTTCATCGAAAGAGTTGCCTCGAGATAGATCTGCGTGGTCTCCACCGACTCGTGACCAAGCCACAGTGCAATGACGGCGCGGTCGACGCCGGCCTGCAATAACTCGAGGGCCATTGTGTGTCGAAGCAGATGGACAGTTACCCGCTTGCCGCTGAGCGAAGGACAGACTCTGGCGGCGCTGGCGGCATGCTTGGTGAGCATGTATTTGACGCCGTGGACGCTCAGCCGCTCGCCTTTGGCGTTTGGAAATAGGCGGTGTCCATCGCCCCTTGGTGGCTCACGCAGCCAAGCGTTGAGGACGGCGGCAGTTGGCTTCGCCAAGGGTGTGCAGCGTTCCTTGCGACCTTTGCCGATCACGCGCACATGAGCGCCGGTTCCGAGGACGAGATCGTCGCGCGTAACTCCGGTGATCTCTGAGAGGCGCAATCCCGTTTGGACCGCCATCAGGATGAAGGCATGATCGCGTCGACCGAACCAGGTGCGTCGGTCTGGAGCTGCGAGCAAGGCGTCGACTTCCGGAGGCGTGAGAAAACGGACCAATGTACGGGTGAAACGCTTGCTGGGAATGGCGAGCACACGCTGGATCTGCGCCGAATGGGTCGGCAGCTCGAAAGCGGCGTAGCGAAAGAAGGAGTGAATGGCGGTCAGCCGCAGATTACGGCTGCGCACGCTTAAGCGCCGTTGCCTCTCGAGGTGATCCAGAAAACTCACGATCAAAGGGGCATCGATCTCCTCGAACGCCAGCGCTGAGGGAGGCTTGTGCAGGCGCTGCTGCGTGAACTTTAGGAACAGGCGGAAGGTGTCACGGTATGAGCCGATCGTGTGGGGACTGACCCGGCGCTCCTGCATCAAGCGCTGTGAAAAGAAGCGCTCGAGGAGCGGCGCGAGGTTCGTGGCGGCGGTCATGGCCGATGCTCCCAGCGCTGTTCGAGCCGCGACATCGCCTCGCCCATCAGCTCCGGCATCGCACTGAGATACCAGTACGTAGCACTCCAATGGACATGACCGAGGTAGGCGGACAAGGTTGGCAAGCGGCGTTCGGGGTCTTCGCCAGTCCGGTACCAGCGCAGCAGCGTCCGGGAGGCGAAGCGATGACGCATATCATGCAGACGCGGCCCATGTCGGTCGCACGGACCCCGAAGCCCAGTCTGCCGGGATAACGCATAGAAGGTCCGGCGAATGTCCCCGCCATCCAACCGATTGCCCCATGTTGATAGGAATAGGTTAGTAGAGGCCGGCCGTGTCGCCCACATCCGCTGGCGTCGCGCGATGTAGCGCGCAAGAACGCGGCAGGTCGAAGGGTGCAAAGGGACCAGGCGATCCTTACCGAACTTAGCACCGCGGATCGTCAGTACTCTCGCGCTGAGGTCGACGTCCTGCAGTTGCAAGTTCTGAGCTTCCCCGACGCGCAGACCCGTCACGCTGAGCAATCCAAGAAAGCAGTAAAATGTCCAACCTCGTAATCGATGGTGGCGCAGCTTCAGCGCCGCGCGCAGCAAATCTCGGATCTCCTGGTCTGAGTACAGATACGGCTGCGCGCGCTTCGGTCGAAATGGCAGCAACCCTGCTGGCGGCACTTGAGTCCGGGGATCGGTCGCGCTGCGATGGCGCGCGAAAATCCGAACGTAACTCAAACGTTGCGCCCAGGTATCAGGATGAGCATCCGCGGGCTGTTTGGCCCAGGCGAGGGCCAACGCCAGTGTGATGTACGAGGCGCGGCGCTGCTCCATGAAGGTGACGAAGTCGAGGAGCCTCGGGCCGCACTTACATAGCTTGAATCCCAAACTGTGCCGCATGGCGAGATACTCCCGCGCGGCTTGTCGGAGCGTGTTCATCACGCACCTCCTGGCCAGGGCATGGCGAGTGTGCGCAGCGCACCGAGGTCAACCTTGGTATAGATCTTGGTGGTCTCGGGACTGCGATGCCCCAGCAACTCGCCGATCTCACTCAGTGAGGCTCCTTGGCGCAACATCTCGGTGGCCAGTCCATGGCGAAACTGATGAGCTCCGGCGGTGGGAGCCTTGACACCGGCCCGCGGGAGCGCATGCCGAACGATCGTACTGATGGCACTGGGCCCGAGAAATCCGCGAATGGGGGCTTTGGCGGTCAAGAACACGCGGCGGATGGCACTGCGAGGTCGTCCATCCTGCAGATACGCGACGATCGCATCGCCCGCATCCTTCGGTAATGGAAGCTGGGTCCGGCGGCCACTCTTGCCGCGCACGTTCAAACATCCCGTCTTCCAGTCAATATCGTCGAGCTCCAGGAATGCGATCTCGCCGGCGCGCAATCCTAAGCGAGCCAGCAGCAGCAAGATCGCGTAGTCGCGCCGCCCGACTGCAGTACCGCGATTGACGTGTGCCAACAGGCGGCGCACTTGATCCGGTGCGATCCCCCGGGGAATCGAGGGCATCGACCAGTTCGCAACCGTTGGAACGGCAGTTGCTAAATCAGAGGAAATCTCTCCGCGGTAGCATCCGTACTGGAGAAATGCGCGCAGCGCGCAGGTCAGCAGCTTCGCTCGCTTCAGATGCAGGCGTGGCGCCTGACGTTGGACAAACCGCACAACATCCCTAGCGGTGAGGCTCGACAACCTAACCGGTGCTGTTCTGAAGCGATCCTTCAGGAACCCACGTACGAACGGTACGTAGTTGACGATCGTCGCCTTCGCGAGCGCGCGTTCCTCGCTCAAATACTGCTCGAAATCCTGAGCGCATCGCTCTGCGGGCGCGAGTCTTCTCGGTGACACTCTCTCAGCGGCTGTGACCCCTTGGTCGCACAGGAACTTCAGAAACTGCTGTAGCGCAACCGCGTCGCCCGGATAAATACTCATGCGCCGTGCGCGGTGTTTTAGATACTGGGCCGTATGCTGGATATGAATATCGGGCGGCCGCAGCCCTCTCTCCCCAAGCCATCGACTAAAGCCTGTCGCAATCCAAATCCGCTGGCGCAGCGAATCCAGTGCGTATCCCTGCTCGTGCGCCCAGCCGCAAAACGGACGAATAAAGGCAGCCAGAGGTCCTTCCGGCGGCCGCATGAGAACAATCTGATCGTTGACTACGTACTTCACGACGGGCTCCTCTCCCTTCTACGGGATGTTGGACGGAGCCAAGACTATGTCGCGGCCGCGAAAGCGGGTTCCCTGGGAAATCCAGGACAAGAGAGATGTAAGCTACATAGTCCGGGAGGGTAGATAGTGCCTCCTATGTCGCCGACGACATAGGCGCCACAGCTTCGCCACCCACCTGCTCGAACAGAAGGTGGATATCCGCGTAATCCAGGTGCTGCTCGGCCACAAGAAGCTCGAGACGACATCGCTCTACACCCATGTCGCGACCGAGATCCTGCGCCAGGTGATCGGTCCATTGGAGCCCGGGCCCGCCCCGACACCGTAGCCGCGCGTGGAGCGTCCCGCCCTGGAGGTCGCGGATATCTTCCGCGCCCACGGGCCGATGTGGCGGCAGCACGAACGCGGTCACTTGAGCCTCGGGCAGCTGAAGGTCATGTCGGCCATTGAACAGTGCCGCAGCATCGCCTTGGGCGGCCATGCGCTGCGCTGTTCGTCGTGCGCCGAGCCGCAGATCGCCTACAACTCATGCCGCAACCGGCACTGTCCGAAGTGCCAGTCGAGTGCCGCTCAGCGCTGGCTCGAAGCACGGCAGGCAGACCTCCTGCCCGTGCCGTACTACCACGTCGTGTTCACCTTACCCGCGCCCATCAGCGCCATCGCCTACACCAACAAGGAGATCCTCTATGGACTACTGTTAGACATCGCCGCCGAGACCTTGCGCACGATCGCCGCCGATCCGAAGCACTTGGGCGCGCGGATCGGCACCACCCTGGTGCTGCACACGTGGGGCTCGGCGCTGACTCACCATCCGCACGTGCACGGCATCGTACCGGGTGGCGGACTTGCGCCCGGCGCCGAGCGGTGGGTGCCGTGCAAGCCGGGCTTCTTCCTCTCTGTTCGGGTGCTGTCGCGCTATTTTCGGCGCCGCTTCCTCGAAGAACTGCAGAGCCTGCATGGGAACGGCCAACTGAGGTTCTTTGGTGAGCAGGTCGATTTGGCCGATCCCGAGGCGTTCGCCGACTGGCTCATGCCGCTGCGCCAATGCGAGTGGGTGGTGTACGCCAAGCGACCCTTCGCAGGACCCGAGGCGGTGCTCGCGTATCTGTCGCGTTACACCCACCGGGTCGCCATCTCCAACTCACGCCTCGTGGCCGCGGACGATCAGCACGTCACGTTCCGCTGGAAAGACTATCGCGAGCACGGCCGAACGCGCCGCAAAGTGATGACTGTCGCGACCGAGGAGTTCATGCGCCGCTTCCTGCTGCATGTCCTGCCCTCCGGCTTTCACCGCATCCGCCACTACGGGCTGCTCTCCAACACCAACCGCAAGCACGATATCCCAGCGGTCCGAGAACTGCTGCATCAGCTGCCACCAACGCCTGTCCCTGAACCGGCCGAGCACGCCAGCACACGACCCACCTTCCTCTGCAGGCACTGCGGTGCGCCGATGCTTATCATCGAGACCTTCGCTCGAGCGCAGCACATCCGCGGGCCACCGGCCTTGCCGCATCAGATATGAGCAGCTCATCGCTCACCTCTGCGGTCTTCACCATCGGCGCTGTATCGAACTTGGCTGATGCGAACGCCCGTGGCCAAGGCCGCCCACATCCAACGCTTTTGCACGCCACCTTGGTCAATATCCGGCTCCAGCCGCATCGACTTTGCAACCGTCGGCGCCGGGCCGTCGAATCGGTCCCGCTATCGAGCTCGCCGAGCCCCGCGTCTCCGTTCAAATCCCCATAGCACATCGCCACCGCTGAAATCCTCAGTTCGGCTCCGCGGTTTCCTCCCTTGGGGCTTCCCCGACATCTGCCCTCAAACCTCGCCGGCTATGGCACGCTCATCGCCGATGGGCAGATATCGGGCAACCCTTAACAACAGCGGCCAGTTGACGAAGCAGACGTACCGCCCGTAAGCGGTCGCTCCCGGCTTGCGATAAGCTGTCTAAGGCGGTGAACCAGATAGATAACGCACAGGAATGTGTGATGCGTAAATTACTCGCGCTAACACTGGTGCTCGTAACCAATGCGGCCAGCGCTGAGGAGTGGGTCGTCCTTCGACCGCCACCGGAGTCGGCAACGGTGCTGGTGCTGCCAGGAATACTAATCGACGCTTCCAGTATCGAAGTCCTGGATACGGGCATACGTCGGGCCCGGGAGAAAATCGACTTCCTAAGTCGCCGTCTCGACGAAAAGTTTGGACCCAAAGCTGTGAGCTACGTGATCTTTGTCAGATCATACGATTGCATAAAACAACTGACGCATGACGACTCCATGGAGTCCCATCAGATTGATGGCTCAATTAATACTATAGACGGGTCGCCAAATCCTAAGTGGTCCCCGGCGCCAGAGAATCGAGCAGCGGATTTAACGTTCGACTTTGTTTGCGGATGGAAACCTAAGTAAGGTTCCCGATAACCGACAGTCGTCGAGGACGGCCGTCGTTCACGGACTCGGTGCCGTGATCCACGTCCAACGCGCGTAGGGCAAAGGGCAGACTGGCGCGGACGCGGTCGAGCGTCTCGACCACCAAGCTTCCTTCGCGCACCACGATCGGTGCGGCCTCAGTCCATCCGCTGGCAATGTCGGTGAGCACGAGGCTATTCACGTAGCTCCCACGATTGACGGGCCCGCAATGAGCGACCAAGTCCATCTCCATGCTGCCGGGAGCCGGTTCGTTCAAGTCGGCAAAGGTGCGCATTTTTATCCGCCGGCGAGGTTCCGGGGTCATCCGCGGCGGTTTTCTCGTTCGCGTCGCGCTTCTCGGTGTCCGTAGCAGCCGATCAATGGTTGCGGCGCTCATCGACAGGATCTTGGCACGGATTTCTGCGTCGAGTTTGAGATGTCCGTTGCGCTCCATAGCGGCTAGCAGGATGGGTATGAGTGCCTTCAGACGCTTGCCACACACTCGATCGGAGGCCTCCCATAGCACGATGAGCGCGGCACGCGACGCCTCGTCGTAGAGCGACGGCCGCTTTCGTGTTTGTCGCTCTTTGGCAGCTCGCGGTTCGTTAAGGACGCGGATCGCAGACTTCTCGTGATAGCCAGATGCGGCGATGAACTCGTCCAGTATCCTCCGCTTCGCCTTACCCGAAGCGCCGCTGTACCTGCTCCTGATCGCGTCAGCCAGTTCTGCCCGCGCTGCATGCGTCATCCTCGTCTTCATGGTGCCCCCACAGTTTCGAAGGCATCATGGTCGCACGGCCTCCCGGTAACATTTCAGATGAGGCAACGACCTTGTCCGGTAACATCTCTAATGAGGCAATGCGACACGGTTGACGAAGCAAGAACTGCAGAAGTGGTTAGACGCTTCATTTGCTCACGGCGGCACGATTCGCTTTTTCTCATCGAACGGAAATCGCATGTGTTGTGAGTATCCCAACATATCGTTCGAGATACTTCCTGAGCACCGGACTCGTATAAATATTGATGGCTGGGAGCCGAAGCAATACACAGCGGCGTACGCGGTCGAAAACGACGGAAAGATCACTTTGCTACTCGGTAGCGAGAACTCGTTTCCAGACGACGACTTTAATGGGCTCTACGTAGTTCGAGATGAATCAAACATCTCACTGACACACAGCGCGCGGCCGGGAGCGGCTAGCCCGGTATCTCAAGGCAGATGGCCGTTAGTGTTCATACCAGGCGGAGACTGGCGGCCAGCGCCGACAAAGCCATGAGCCTTACGGGTAGCTGCCAGTCGCGATAGGCTGCTCGGGTCGATAGCACGTGTTCATTTGGGACGACGCTCCGGGGAGGGTAAAGGGTGCTCCGAAATAGGTTCTTCAGATGGTGTACGTCGTCACTTAGAGGCCACCTGATATTCTTTCAACTGCTTGGCGCTACGCCTCTATCGCTGTGGGCCATACTAACAATGCAGTCCGAAGGCACTCTGACCTTGGTTAACGGAGCTCGTATGACGCTTTTGTGTTCGGTCCTCGTCGGGATCGGGGCGGCGTTCGTCTGGTACGGGTTCTCGAAACCGCTCATAAAAAGCCGGGGTGGCCGATAGTCGCACCCAGCTTTTTCAGTTGCACCAAACCGGACGGTCATCACCGGCCGCAGTGGGTCCGAATGCGGTCGGCTTCCCCTGCTCAGTCGCAGCTGGTGGAACGACCTCTTGTCGGGGCAACTTCAATTCGCCGTGTGTCTACAGAGCGCCTACACGCGAGACCAATGCTCACCACAATCTCCATAAGTTCTTGATTAATTGGCGCGCCCGGAGAGATTCGAACTCCCGACCTCCTGGTTCGTAGTCGCAATGATGATTTGAATGGTTCTTATTTTTCAATCACTTAGCAGGCCCGCCCTCTCCCAAAACAGGCACCGTAGCGCACGAAAAGGCATGAAGAGCTACGTTTTCGCTACGGTGCCAAGCCTCGCCGTCATGGATACTCAATGCCTCCTTTGGCCAGTCGATCGAACGGGTTTGCGTAACTATACAAAATATTGTATAAAAGGACCGCGGTGGTAACCCGCAAACCTGTCGAGTTCAGGGGAAGTTCGCTTGATGATCTTCGAGCGTTCCCAAGCTCAGCGCGTCACGAGGCGGGCCACCAAATCGATCGGGTGCAGCAAGGGTATCAACCGGACGATTGGAAGCCGATGCCAACTGTCGGCGCCGGTGTACAGGAGATTAGGATTCGGGACGCCGCCGGGGCGTTTCGTGTCATTTACGTCGCGAAGTTTGCTGATGCGGTTTATGTCCTGCACTGCTTCAGGAAGACCACCCAGAAAACCAGCAAGACGGATCTTGATCTGGCCACCAAACGTTATCGTGAACTGACAATGGAGCTAGGCAAGTGACCAAGAAGCGATTCGCCAGCGTGTGGGATGCGATTGAGGACACGCCAGAGACAGCGGAGAACATGAAGCTTCGGTCGTCGTTGATGATCGCGCTAAAGGAGCATTTGGCCGGCACCGGTCTCAGTCAGGGACAGATCGCCAAGCTCTTTGGCGTTACGCAACCGCGTGTCTCAGATCTGATGCGCGGGAAGATCGACGTTTTTGGTTTGGATGCACTTGTGAACATGGCGGCGGCGGCCGGTCTGCGCGTCAAGCTAAGCGTTAGAAAAGCAGCTTGACTCCCCTTGCGCTGGGCCAGTGGAACCACGCCGCGGGATGAATGGCACCCTCTGTTAAGGGTTGCCCGATGTCTGCCCGTCAACGCGGAGGATGCCATACCCGGTGAGGTATGAGGGCAGACGTCGGGCAACCCTTAACAAACCGGTAGTTCAGGACGCTCAAATCGCCGCCGATTACCGGACGTTCGTAGCTTGCGGTAGGCTATGAGGGTATTAGCGAAGAACCCTGCCATGGCCGATCGTACCGAATCTGAAAGCCCAAGTGGCCCGGCTGAGGCCGCGGCAGATATGGCACGCCACATTTTCATCAGTTATGCATCGCTCGATGCTGAAGCGGCACAAAAGGTGTGTTTGGCACTGGAGGCAGCAGGATTCCTATGCTGGATGGCACCGCGCGACGTGAGACCCGGGGCTCAGTATGCCGATGCTATCGTCGGAGCGATCAACAACGCGAAGGCGGTGGTGTTAGTGCTTTCCGGGAGTGCGGTGGCCTCATCGCACGTGGGCAGGGAGGTCGAGCGGGCGGCTTCTAAGCACAAGCCATTAATTGCATTTCGGATCGATGCAGCGCCCTTGAGTCGCGCCCTCGAATATTTCCTGGGCGAGTCGCAGTGGATCGATGTGCGGGCGCTTGGGATGCCGGAGGCTTTGGCAAAGCTGTCGGTGGCGGTTGGGCACGAATCGGCGACTCCAGCGCGACAGATCCCAGCGACCAAGCGTGCGGTAATTCAGAAGCGGGTCGCCTTCTCTGCGGCAATTCTTATATGTGTAGGCGCGGCTGCTGTCCTCGGAATGCATTTTTGGTCATTGAACTATCGCGCTGCGCAGCCAGCGATAACCAACAAATCGATCGCAGTGCTGCCTTTTGTGGATATGAGCGAGAAGAAGGACCAGGAGTACTTTGCCGATGGGATGGCGGAGGAGATCATTGATCTGCTTGTAAGAATCCCCGACCTTAAGGTCATCGGCCGAACCTCCTCTTTTCAGTTCAAGGGAAGGAACGAGGATCTCAGAGCGATTGGCACGAAGCTGGGGGTCACGTATGTTGTCGAAGGTTCCGTGCGGCGATCCGGAGACCATATTCGCGTCACCGCCCAATTGATTGATACCGCGACGGGCGCACACAGCTGGTCGGACCACTTCGACCGGCAATCGGGAGATGTTCTCAAGATCCAGGACGAGATTGCGGCATCGCTTGTGCGGGCATTGCAAATCACTGTCGGTGCCGCTAATGCGCAATTGCGCCCGACCCTTAGGATCCCGGAAGCCTACAACCTTTATCTGCTGGGGCGCCACGCGCTCGATCGCACCGATGAAGAGGGTTTCGAGGAGGCTATTCGCGACTTTCAGCAAGCGCTGAAACTTGATTCGACCTCTGCAGCGACGGCTGCGTGGCTTTCCGTAACTTATGAGATGCAGGCAGAGTTTGGCCTTGTACCCCCGGACGTTGGCTTCGAACGGGCTCGGCAAGCGGCGCAAGCGGCGCTTGCACAAGACCCGAATTTGGCCATTGCCCATGTAACTCTCGGCGGTATCCACACGGCGCACGATTTCGACTGGACAGCGGCCGACAGTGAGCTGAACAGGGCGCTCGCGCTGGCGCCCGGCGACACTATGGCTTCGTTTTACGCTGCCCGGCTTGCCTTAGATCTCGGACATTCAAATGAAGCTCTGGCCGAAGTCAACGCCGCTTTGACAGCAGACCCGCTATGGCCATTGCCGTATCAAGGACTAGATTGGGTTCAAGCGCGCCGGGGACACTTTCTCGAGGCTGAATTGGCGGGCAGACGGCTCCTCGAGCTTAGCCCGACCTATCTGTCCGGACACTACTATCTTGGTCTCGTTCTGCTCGAGCGTGGTGATCGGGAGGGTGCGTTGAAATTAATGCAGCAGGAAGCACCCGAAGGAGGACGGGACGGCGGGCTAGCAATCGTGTACTACGCTCTTGGCCGAAAAGCCGAGTCCGACGCGACGCTCGCGCGGCTCATAACAATGGGCATTGACTCCGCGGTTTCGATCGCAGAGGTTTACGCATACCGTGGTGAGCGCGATAACGCCATTCAGTGGCTGGAGCAAGCCTACGCACAAAAGATTCCGGATGCGCAGTACATCAAGGGTGACCCTTGGCTAAGGAACTTAGAAGTGGAACCGCGATACAAGGCGCTCCTTCGCAAGATGAATTTGCCGCTCTAGCCATCGCGAGTTTTGCCGTCATTAAGCCGCCTGGGAGCAGTCAGTCGTCACTGACTGCAGAGGGTCGACTGCAGCCACACACGGCAACCAAATTCCCTCAGTCAAAATGGTTAGACACTAGTCGTCGCCACGGGTATGCCCTGCGGCCCAACTAGTCAGGTTCGCATTGAGAAGCGCCTTGGTGTTATCGCGCAGTGCCGTGCAGATTTTCAGCATCGCCAAGAACTCGGTACGCACCGAACCGGGCACCTCCCCGCCGCCGCTCACGGCCTTCGCGATTTGATTGATGTTCCGGCCAATCGATCCTAGCTCAGCGATGCTGCGCTTGAGCGCCAGGAGCTCGTATTTGGGAAGTGGCGTGAGCTGGCGCAAATGCGAACGCAGCAGAACGGATGCGTAGGTGGCCGGTCGCATGCCGCGCGCCTCGGAGCGAGCGTCGAGGAGCAGCCTATCCTCGGCTGTGAGGCGCACCAGCATCGGTTTACCGTTACCATTTTTCCCAGGAGCCACTCTGGTCAGCTTGGGGATACTCTCCGAACGCAAGAGATCGCTTTCGGCACCCGATGCGTCGTTGCGAGCCCGGATCTCGCGTATCACAAGGCGCCTGAGCCAAGTCGCTTCCGACAGCAATTCTCGATCCGCAATCACTTTCGCCTGGAGTTTCATCTCCGGCGTGACAGCCGTCTTCAAAATTCCTGTGCAACCCATTGGGACCCATTTGGCCCTAAAAGTAAGCCGGAGGCTATCCTGCATTTCGCAGTTTTCTAAGTGAAACTCTTACCGCGTCGCGATCAAACAAGCTCGACTGTTCACGGCCGCTGTCGCTTCACCTTAATTAGGTGAATGAGGCGCTTTACGAGGGAAATGACACCGTAATTACGGAACTGGTAACCAAATTAGGGTGTCGGTTGTCGTGAACGATCTCGAGTTCGGCGGCCGAACTTTCAGTTGAATGCATGGGCAGAGATGCGGTGAGTCGTTGGATGGGGAGTTCGCATTGGTCGGTAAATGCCCTTGAGCTTGCTGGTACTGGCCACCTTCCGACTCGACCGGGAAGTCGCCTTGGCCGCAACTCCATGCTCGCGCAGATGACGTGCGAAGGCTTGGCGCCATCCATGGAGCGTCACCTTACGGATATGGAGCCGTTCGCAATCTTCGCTGAGGGCTTTGAGGACAATATGCACGTGGGGGTGCGGCTCATCCGTGTGGAGCGCCAAGGCGTATCGATGCCGAGGCGCGAATACCTTCTGTGCGAAATCACGCACGGCCGACAGGAGTCTGTCCGGAGGGGTTCCCGATGGCATCGAGAAAACGACTTTGTGGACCAACTTCTTGCACGTCCGGCGGCGATCCCAGATGAAACCAACCCGGCAGAGTAGTTCGTCCAAGTCCAGGTCCCAGTCGCCAATGAGCTCCGCAACGGCCTTGCGTCCCACGACCCGGTTGTTGAAAAAGTCTGTTTCCAAGGATCGGCCGTGCCCGTTCTGAAGGTCTACAAAGTGCTGCCGTATTGCTCTGAGGCTGTGGCTGCCGGGAATAATGACCTTAACTATGACCTCCGGCTGGCGATGCCTCGTGCGCGCGTGGCGCGAATGATCGGCGGACCTTCGAGGCTTAGAGCGCACCGGCCAGGGTCCGAAGCCGCTCTCGAATCGATGGATCGAAGTTGGTGGGACCCATACTCCAGGGACCTTCGCTTGCCGGACGAAGATGACGGCATATCCGGTTGCGCTCAGCTGTGAGCCAGCGAATCAGCATGCGGCGGCTAACAAGCGCACCTGGGCTGTCCGGCCATCCTGCAATTAGCCAATTTAGGAAATGGAGACTTCCGTGACGACAGTCATAGATGCGATCCGCTTCTTGCCTCTGGTTGCGTGTGTCGGCGGTATAAGCTCGGAAAATCTCTTCCTGCTCCGCGAGAGTGAAATCGGTCCACACCATGCCGATCAGAACGTCGGCCAGCGCAACCATCTCCTTCCAGGTCAATCGCCCCAGCCCCTTGAGATCGAGTACGCCGTCGCGCTTACCAAGGTACAGAGCCGTCTGAAGGTGAACGACGGAAGGATGCGCGGCGCGATATGAATCACTCAAAATGTTCTTTGAGCATCGAGTACAGACGGTTGGTGAGAACGGACGCGCGGACGAAAACAGTGGGGCGCGAAGTCCAGCGCCGCAAGACTCGCAATGTTCAATCAGAACACAGCCGTGGACTGGGCATGCTGCCATCCATCCGAGGAGCCATGCCGATCGCAAGTACGGATGGTCATCGCCTTGGAGGCATGGTCCGCATACGGCAAATCGATACGCTCGGCGGTCTGGAGCAACCCTGTCGTAACGTCTGCCGGCAAACCGAGCACCGGCCTCATCATCGCGATAAGATGGCTCGAATCCTTCAAAGGTCATCTGGCGCAACCGCTCGACACTGACATCGGTCTTCTCACTGATACGCGCAAGCAACCAACGGTGCGGGCGACACCACCACTGAGAATCTGAGGACTGCTCGTCGATATCAAAACTGCGCGTGGCCAGCGTACGCATCGATACCTGTAGGCGGTTCGCCAAGCGAAGGAGCCAGGAGAGCAGTGCCTCCTCGGAAGCTGGGGCGATGTAGAGCGGTAGCGGCGGTGATCGTCTCGGGCGGGATGCCGGTCGGAGTGCAGTCTTCTTGCGGGTATCAGACCGCAACACGACGGCGCTTGGAGGGCGAAATGAAACCCATCTCATCGATCAACTTCGGGGTAATACACTCCGCCTCGGTGGTCACTGCCCGCACAGCCGCCCGCGTTACGATCGCCACCATCTCCCCGAGGATGCCCTCGCCCGCCGTCAGAATCTTCTGAGCGAGCGCCGGCTTTGCCAGTTGCGATGGGCGACGCAGCGGCAACACCGCTTCAAGACTCCCCAATAGGAGTTGGTACTCTTTGCCGGCGCGCCACGGAGGCAGTCCGATGGGCTCGAATCGGTTCGCGAGCTGGTCATCGCTCTGGATCGCATGCAAGGCTTCTGCAGTACCGACGGCGACCAGCGGAATCTGCAGCTCGTTACCGAGCCACCGAAGCAGGTTCAAGAGACGGCGCTGCTGCAGCCGTGAGCCAGCCAAGATATTTTGCAGATCGTCGATGATGAGAAGCCCTAAGTTGGTCTGCCGCATCATCCGTATGGCGGCATCCTGTCGCTTGCAGACGCGCTCACTCAATGCGTAGGGCAATCCGAGTTCATCCAGAATCGCACCGAAGAACCTGGACTCATCTGGGCCAGCGGGCATCTGCACCTTGAGCACCGGAACATTGGCAGCCCCCGCCTCTGCAGTACTGGCGACTACCGGGGTGTGGCAGCGTCTGAATCGTTCCACGATCATCGTCTTGCCGTTGTTCGTCGGGCCGCAGAGAAGTAAGTTGGGCATCCGCGTGCGCTTAGGAAAGGTGAGCAAGTCCTCCATCGTTGTGAGCGCCGCATCCGCCAGGTCGTAGGTAATCCATCGATCAGCGCGGATGCGCCGGACTCGCACTTCCGCGCTCTGCTCCGCGAGTGTCCGCACGGAAGGCTGTAGGTGCGCGTAATCTTCGCTCATGACCACTCCTCCACGGGGAGCATCCGTTCCCAAGGCTGGCGGGTATCGATCTCATCTTCCTCGATCGAGTGGGCTGGCTCGACCGGCGACTCACTCGCCAAGGGGTCCGTCTTGCCGCCTTGAATCAGTCGCAAACGACGCTCTCGTTGACGACGGGTCACTTTGCTTGCGCGAACTGCCTCATCCGCGATCGCGCGCATCTGTTCAACGGCGCTGAAGATGGCCGCTTCATCGACGCGCGCGCGTCCCTCCTCGCGCAGGCGCTTGAGCGCCAAATGATGTTCCCAAAGACTGATCGGTGGGCGGCGAACATCGCGGTAGCTCAAATCGTAGTACTGACCATCGGGCGCGAGCAGATAAATGCGGCTCAAGTCTCGCGGATCGTAACGAACGATCATCTTGCGGGGCTCGCCGACCCAGCTCGTGAGCACCGGTGACCAATAATGGATCGAGTGAAGCGAGATCCCCTCTCGGCGAATCAGGCGCCACTCAAGCGGCAAAAAGTCGGTCAAGAATCGCCGCGGATCAGAGATCGCAACCGGCTCGCCGCGTCCAGGGTTGCGAGCATCGCCCACGATGCCGCGTTCCCACGCGGCGAGCGGCGGCATCTTGATCGCCCCGTGTGGTGTGTTGTGATACTCACCGGCGATCGCATGAGTAAGCCATCGCTGCAACTCATCCAGCGTCATCGCGGCGGTCTTCTCGGGATCAAGATCGCCCTTGGCTCGAATATCTGAAAAGGTCGTTCCGGGCAACAAATGCACCTTGCCCATCATCGTGCCGATCAAGCGTTCGATGTGGCCGCCATAGTGGGGCGTCGCGACCGGCCGGTACTGGAGCGATATCTGGTACTGCTCACAGCCGCGACGCAGCGCCTCGGAGTGAAACTCGCGGGCGTTATCCAAATGGAGTACCTCGGGACATCCCGAGATCGGCCAGCGCTGCTCAACTCCAAGGCTCGCCAACCATCCTTCTTTCGGAAGCACCGCATGCGTGATGCAGAGGGCGACCGAGGTCGCTGACGGCGGTTCGAGTGACAGGTAGAAACCGGGAACGCAGCGCGAGCAAACATCAATGGCAAGAGTTAGCCACGGTCGTTGGATCGGCTCACGCGTCACCGAATCGACAACGATGACATCCACCAGCGTGTGATCGATCTGCACGATAGAAAGCGGCCAGGGGGCATCGATCGAGCCTGTGACTGGTCCAAATCGATCACGCGCCGCCTTGCGACCGTGACGACGTGCTGTGATCTCGGCGGCGGATAGTGCGGCCAGCCGGTGTCGTACCGCCTTCTGGCTGGGCGGTTGCAGGGCGAGCGCTCGGCATCGACGGCGTACCTCCGCAACAAGAGCCGTGACGCAAGGCTTCTGGCGAGTGAGATAAACCTCCTCGATACAGGTCTTGATCACATCCTCGACGAGGGGCTGGAGGCGACTGTTGCCGCGCTTGGGACCTCGGGGCGCCGGCAGAAGGGTGGTCAGTCTCGGGTCCGTCTCGTAGCGCTTGAGCAAGCGATAGGTGTGCGTGACGCTGATCTGAAGATGCTTCGCGGCAAGCATCATCGTGTCGCTCGTCCGAGCGCTCGTGGCCGATAAGGGCTGAATGATCGCGAGCCGGCGGCGGGCTTCTTGCCAGTCTTGTTCTGGTACTTCGATGAGCTCTGGTATGTTGGCCTTGCTCAAGGCAGTGCCAAGCGTGTGTGGAAGCCGATGGGCGCGCTCAGATCGGCACGCAAATCGGACCGCGCAATCATCCGCCAGAGCGCACCCAGCACCGAACCGCGGTCCTTGGGCAGCATCGCCACGAGCTCGCCGAATGTTGGCTCCGAAAGCGCGCGCACCGCCGCACGCACTTCCTCGGCAATCCCAACATCGAGAGGTGCCGTGCGCAAAGGAAGCAAGCGCCTGGCGTTCACGAGCATCGGACATCGAATGCCGCGTTCGGTCGCTATCCGAAATCTTGCCTGGTGTTCATAGGCCCAAGTGCGCGCGATCTCAAATGCGGGTCGCAGTCGCTGCCAGTTGGCGCGCAAATCCGCGCGGTACTTCACCTCGATCAACTCGGAGCGGCCATCGCTCCAATGCACCAAATAGTCCGGCGTATAGCGGCGATGCGCCGACTCCTCGTGGAAAGCCAGGGTGACCGGTTGAGCAATGATCTCCGCAGCCGCATCTCGGAACGCAGTCAACAGTACGAAGTCCCGCTCCAACGCGCTCTCGTGTTGAGCAGCGCGCGAGACGCCAAGAGCCTGAAAACCAGTAATGTGTGAGCGACGACTGAGCGGGATGCGTCTCAAACGACGCACCTCTGTCGTTCTGACCGGCGGCGAGAGTACAACGACATGTTGCCGGTCAGTTCCCTAATTAAGGTTCCAGTTCCATATATATGGTCCAAACCTCAAATCCCTAAGCTCTTCATTTTACTCAAGTTGAACGAAGAGTCCAGTAACCTAATTAAGGGAAAACGACAGCTCGACTGTTCACGGCCGCGCTCGAAAGGAAGTGTGGGCGCCGTAAGAGTTTCCCTGATTTTTCCGCGAAACTCTCCCTGACAAAAATCTCCTCTCGCGTCATAGTTGGTGCTGGAAAAGCCTCGATGAAATCGCTCGGAAGCACACATCACGAATTGTTCTGAAGCATGTAAGTGTCATGCCGACTCACACAAACGCTTCGTACTTGCGACAAGACTCCTCGCCGTTGGGACAGCTGCCGCTCGACTTCTCAAAGCCCCCACCGCAACGTCCAAAGTCGTTCAGTGCCGTTCAAGAAGCTCCGACAGCCACCACGCCGTCTCGGTATCTCACCCGCCATGAAGCCGCCACCTACCTCCGCTGCAGCCTCCGATTCCTCGATGGCATGGGACTGCCCTTCATCCGCAAGGGCCGCTGCAAGGTCTACGACCGCATTGATCTGGACGCGCGAATGCAGCAGGATAAGTGCCGAGGGCGGGCCTGGAAGGAGACTTTATGGCCCGTGAACGTGGACTCTACCGCCGCAAGGATTCGCGGTTCTGGTGGATTGGCCTCGTTCTCCCGGATGGACGCCGCGTATGCCAAAGCACTGGGTGTATCAATCGCACCGATGCCAAAAGCTACTTAGTCCGCCTGAAGAACGAAGCAATTGAAGCCCGGCAGCAGGGGTTCCTCGGCATTTTCGTATGGCAGCAAGCGGTCGTGCGATATCTCGAGGAGTTCGCCGATAAGAGAAGCCTCTCGGATGATAGGGATCATCTGAAGAAGCTCGATCCTTATCTGCGATCGCTGAAGCTGGACGTGATCGACATGGCGGCGTTACAGCCGTTCATTCGCGATCGCAAGATGAAGGATGGTGTCTCGAACGCGACCATCAATCGCGCACTCGAGGTGGTTCGACGGATATTGAATGTCGCGCATCAGGACTGGCGATGGCTCAAAGGCGTGCCGAAAATTCGGATGCTGAAGGAACCCCGCCGGCGTGTTCGTTTCTTGAGACGCGAGGAGGCTGACCGATTGATCGAGGCCTTGCCAGAACATATGAAGCCGATCGTCGAGTTTGCGCTCGCGACCGGTTGTCGTGCGGGTGAGATCCTGGGGCTCGAATGGAACCGCGTGGATCTCGCCCGGAAAGTGGCTTGGCTCGATCACGGCACGACGAAATCCGGTGACGGTCGCGGTATACCGCTCAATGCGGACGCCGTGGCAGCGCTCGAAGCGACGCGGGGACAGAACCCGCGCTGGTGCTTCACCTTCTCAGGTAAACGCATCCAGCAAAGCTCCACCGCCTGGGGCCTGGCGAAGCAGCGCGCCGGTATCGAGGACTTCCGCTTCCACGACTTGAGGCACTATCTACCCTCCCGGACTATGTAGCTTACATCTCTCTTGTCCTGGATTTCCCAGGGAACCCGCTTTCGCGGCCGCGACATAGTCTTGGCTCCGTCCAACATCCCGTAGAAGGGAGAGGAGCCCGTCGTGAAGTACGTAGTCAACGATCAGATTGTTCTCATGCGGCCGCCGGAAGGACCTCTGGCTGCCTTTATTCGTCCGTTTTGCGGCTGGGCGCACGAGCAGGGATACGCACTGGATTCGCTGCGCCAGCGGATTTGGATTGCGACAGGCTTTAGTCGATGGCTTGGGGAGAGAGGGCTGCGGCCGCCCGATATTCATATCCAGCATACGGCCCAGTATCTAAAACACCGCGCACGGCGCATGAGTATTTATCCGGGCGACGCGGTTGCGCTACAGCAGTTTCTGAAGTTCCTGTGCGACCAAGGGGTCACAGCCGCTGAGAGAGTGTCACCGAGAAGACTCGCGCCCGCAGAGCGATGCGCTCAGGATTTCGAGCAGTATTTGAGCGAGGAACGCGCGCTCGCGAAGGCGACGATCGTCAACTACGTACCGTTCGTACGTGGGTTCCTGAAGGATCGCTTCAGAACAGCACCGGTTAGGTTGTCGAGCCTCACCGCTAGGGATGTTGTGCGGTTTGTCCAACGTCAGGCGCCACGCCTGCATCTGAAGCGAGCGAAGCTGCTGACCTGCGCGCTGCGCGCATTTCTCCAGTACGGATGCTACCGCGGAGAGATTCCCTCTGATTTAGCAACTGCCGTTCCAACGGTTGCGAACTGGTCGATGCCCTCGATTCCCCGGGGGATCGCACCGGATCAAGTGCGCCGCCTGTTGGCACACGTCAATCGCGGTACTGCAGTCGGGCGGCGCGACTACGCGATCTTGCTGCTGCTGGCTCGCTTAGGATTGCGCGCCGGCGAGATCGCATTCCTGGAGCTCGACGATATTGACTGGAAGACGGGATGTTTGAACGTGCGCGGCAAGAGTGGCCGCCGGACCCAGCTTCCATTACCGAAGGATGCGGGCGATGCGATCGTCGCGTATCTGCAGGATGGACGACCTCGCAGTGCCATCCGCCGCGTGTTCTTGACCGCCAAAGCCCCCATTCGCGGATTTCTCGGGCCCAGTGCCATCAGTACGATCGTTCGGCATGCGCTCCCGCGGGCCGGTGTCAAGGCTCCCACCGCCGGAGCTCATCAGTTTCGCCATGGACTGGCCACCGAGATGTTGCGCCAAGGAGCCTCACTGAGTGAGATCGGCGAGTTGCTGGGGCATCGCAGTCCCGAGACCACCAAGATCTATACCAAGGTTGACCTCGGTGCGCTGCGCACACTCGCCATGCCCTGGCCAGGAGGTGCGTGATGAACACGCTCCGACAAGCCGCGCGGGAGTATCTCGCCATGCGGCACAGTTTGGGATTCAAGCTATGTAAGTGCGGCCCGAGGCTCCTCGACTTCGTCACCTTCATGGAGCAGCGCCGCGCCTCGTACATCACACTGGCGTTGGCCCTCGCCTGGGCCAAACAGCCCGCGGATGCTCATCCTGATACCTGGGCGCAACGTTTGAGTTACGTTCGGATTTTCGCGCGCCATCGCAGCGCGACCGATCCCCGGACTCAAGTGCCGCCAGCAGGGTTGCTGCCATTTCGACCGAAGCGCGCGCAGCCGTATCTGTACTCAGACCAGGAGATCCGAGATTTGCTGCGCGCGGCGCTGAAGCTGCGCCACCATCGATTACGAGGTTGGACATTTTACTGCTTTCTTGGATTGCTCAGCGTGACGGGTCTGCGCGTCGGGGAAGCTCAGAACTTGCAACTGCAGGACGTCGACCTCAGCGCGAGAGTACTGACGATCCGCGGTGCTAAGTTCGGTAAGGATCGCCTGGTCCCTTTGCACCCTTCGACCTGCCGCGTTCTTGCGCGCTACATCGCGCGACGCCAGCGGATGTGGGCGACACGGCCGGCCTCTACTAACCTATTCCTATCAACATGGGGCAATCGGTTGGATGGCGGGGACATTCGCCGGACCTTCTATGCGTTATCCCGGCAGACTGGGCTTCGGGGTCCGTGCGACCGACATGGGCCGCGTCTGCATGATATGCGTCATCGCTTCGCCTCCCGGACGCTGCTGCGCTGGTACCGGACTGGCGAAGACCCCGAACGCCGCTTGCCAACCTTGTCCGCCTACCTCGGTCATGTCCATTGGAGTGCTACGTACTGGTATCTCAGTGCGATGCCGGAGCTGATGGGCGAGGCGATGTCGCGGCTCGAACAGCGCTGGGAGCATCGGCCATGACCGCCGCCACGAACCTCGCGCCGCTCCTCGAGCGCTTCTTTTCACAGCGCTTGATGCAGGAGCGCCGGGTCAGTCCCCACACGATCGGCTCATACCGTGACACCTTCCGCCTGTTCCTAAAGTTCACGCAGCAGCGCCTGCACAAGCCTCCCTCAGCGCTGGCGTTCGAGGAGATCGATGCCCCTTTGATCGTGAGTTTTCTGGATCACCTCGAGAGGCAACGGCGCTTAAGCGTGCGCAGCCGTAATCTGCGGCTGACCGCCATTCACTCCTTCTTTCGCTACGCCGCTTTCGAGCTGCCGACCCATTCGGCGCAGATCCAGCGTGTGCTCGCCATTCCCAGCAAGCGTTTCACCCGTACATTGGTCCGTTTTCTCACGCCTCCGGAAGTCGACGCCTTGCTCGCAGCTCCAGACCGACGCACCTGGTTCGGTCGACGCGATCATGCCTTCATCCTGATGGCGGTCCAAACGGGATTGCGCCTCTCAGAGATCACCGGAGTTACGCGCGACGATCTCGTCCTCGGAACCGGCGCTCATGTGCGCGTGATCGGCAAAGGTCGCAAGGAACGCTGCACACCCTTGGCGAAGCCAACTGCCGCCGTCCTCAACGCTTGGCTGCGTGAGCCACCAAGGGGCGATGGACACCGCCTATTTCCAAACGCCAAAGGCGAGCGGCTGAGCGTCCACGGCGTCAAATACATGCTCACCAAGCATGCCGCCAGCGCCGCCAGAGTCTGTCCTTCGCTCAGCGGCAAGCGGGTAACTGTCCATCTGCTTCGACACACAATGGCCCTCGAGTTATTGCAGGCCGGCGTCGACCGCGCCGTCATTGCACTGTGGCTTGGTCACGAGTCGGTGGAGACCACGCAGATCTATCTCGAGGCAACTCTTTCGATGAAGGAGCAAGCGTTGGCCAAAACCGCGCCACGGCATGCCACGCCGGGACGATACCGTCCCGGTGACCAGCTCCTGAACTTCCTCAGCAGCCTGTAGAGAGCAAAACTATGTCGCGTGCATAGCCTGCTCTTCGCGCGTTTCGATCGGTAATCGACGATCGATTCCACAGAGCGTTCGGTACTACCCGACATAGTCCGGGAGGGTAGATAGTGCCGCCTATGTCGTCGGCGACATAGGAGGCACACCTGGGCCTCCTGGCACGTGCAGAGCGGCACTTCGCTGCCGGAGCTGATGGAACTGGGCGGATGGAAGTCGTACGAGATGGTGCTGCGCTATGCGCACCTGGCCCCGGAGAAACTCTCCTTCGTGGCCGGACGCATCGAGCGGCAGCCATCAAGATCCGTCGGAGAAGCGCTACGGGGTGAAAACGTAGCAAAAAATGCTACGTTGGCGCTACGGTCGGTGCATTGAGCTTGGGTAAGTTCTTGATAAATTGGTGCGCCCGGAGAGATTCGAACTCCCGGCCTCCTGGTTCGTAGCCAGGCGCTCTATCCAACTGAGCTACGGGCGCACTTGTAAACCAAACACCGGCAATTCCGAACAAGCAGAATTGCCCATGGCCTCGAGGGCCTCGGTCCCTGACCCGACGTCGGGCATTCTCGAGCCATTGGCGGAGAGGGAGGGATTCGAACCCTCGATGGGCTTTTGACCCATACGCCCTTAGCAGGGGCGCGCCTTCGACCACTCGGCCACCTCTCCGGACGGGGCCGGAGGCCCAAATCAAGGAGCGCGGGATGATACCCGTGCGGAGCGGTCTAGGTAAAGCTGAAGATTAAGAAGGGTTTATTCGACGTCGTCGACCAGATGCGGCACCGCGCCCGGCGACCTGCCTTCACCGTCTTCTTCGCGCTTGATGCGCTCGTAGATTTCCTCGCGGTGGACAGCGACGTCCTTCGGCGCATTGACCCCGATGCGGACTTGGTTTCCCTTGACCCCCAACACCGTGACGGTGACTTCGTTCCCGATCATCACTGTCTCGCCTACTCGTCTCGTCAATATCAACATGATTGTGCTCCTCAGCTTCCTTGGCACTTCACAGTGCGCCGCCCGGAATTCGAAGACCCGCGCGGTCAAGCATTCCATCGTCCCTCACCCGGAGCGATCGCTGCCCGGGCAGATCAGAATACAAGAATCCTACTTTTTAGGGACGTAATTTGTCATTAGTAATAAATACATCGTTCAATTAGCGAAATTCAATTTGCGAGCCGATTGCGAACCAGTCCTTCCACGCTCGCGAGCGCGGCTCCGAGATTCTCGGGCTGCGTACCGCCCGCTTGCGCAAAATCCGCACGGCCACCGCCTCGGCCGCCCACCTGAGCCGCGACGGCTCCGGCAATGTCGCCTGCCTTGAGCTGCGCGACCAGATCTGCGGAAACGCCTGCAACCAGCACGACTTTTCCATCTTGAACCGTCGCCAGGACAATGACCGAGGAACCGAGCTTCTGCTTGAGCTGATCGACAGAATCTCGCAACGCCTTAGCATCAGCCCCCTCGACCTGTACAGCCAAAACCTTAACCCCGCCCACGGCCTTTGCCTGAGCCGACACATCGCCGCCCTGCCCGGTGGCGAGTTTCGACCTGAGCTGCTGGATCTCTTTCTCCAGACGCCTCGAACGATCGACCAGCTCGCGGACCTTTTCATCCACATCTTCGCGGCTGCCGCGCAACACGCCGGCGATATCGCGCACGACTTGATCCAACCGAACCACCCACTCATATGCGGCCTGGCCGGTCACCGCCTCGATGCGGCGAACGCCCGCCGCCACGCCGGTCTCGCTGATGATCTTGAACAATCCGATGTCGCCGGTCCTTTCGACGTGAGTGCCGCCGCAGAGTTCCATGGAGAAATCGCCGAAAGAGAGCACGCGCACGTCGCTTTCGTATTTCTCGCCGAAAAGAGACATCGCCCCCGCGGCCACGGCATCATCGAGCGCCATTACCCGCGTTTGCGCCGGGTCGTTGCGGCGAATGGCCCTGTTCACCATCTCCTCGATCTTGCGCAGATCCTCAGCCGATACGGCCTGAGTATGTGAGAAATCGAAGCGCAGGCGATCCGGTGCGACCAGAGATCCTTTCTGCTGCACGTGCTTGCCGAGCACGGCGCGCAAGGCGGCGTGCAAGAGGTGCGTCGCGGAATGATTGAGGGCGATGGCGGTTCGCCGCTCGCCGTCGACGCGCGCTTGCAGCTCGTCTCCCACCCGCAGCATCCCCGACTCGACCACGCCGATGTGCGCGAAAGAAGCGCCGATTTTCTGAGTGTCACGAACTGTGAAGCGTGCGCCCGGACTGCTGAGCGTGCCCGAGTCGCCCATCTGACCGCCGCCTTCCGCGTAGAAAGGTGTCTCGTCCAATACGACTTGTCCTTCCTGGCCGACGCCCAAAGTATTGACAACAGCGCCGTCGAAGATGAGGGCGGTGATGCGCCCCGCACCCTGCAATCGATCGTAACCTGAAAAATCGGTCTTGCCGCTGAGCTTGACGGAATCCTTCAACGCGACCCCGAACTTGCTGGCCGATCGGCCGCGGTCCCGCTGCGCCGCCATCGCTGCATCGAACCCTTGTTGATCGATCGTATAGCCGCGCTCGCGCGCCACATCCGCGGTCAGGTCGACGGGAAATCCGTAGGTGTCGTATAGGCGGAACACGGTCTCGCCCGGGATCACCGTGGAGGTGAGCTTGGCCGTCTCGGCATCGAGCAGCGCCATGCCCGTGGTCAGCGTCTCCGCGAACCGCGACTCCTCCTGCGCGAGGATCTCGGCGGCGCGCGCTTCTCCCTGCACGAGCTCCGTGTAGTAGTCCCCCATTTCTCGCACCAGTGTGGGCACGAGCTTGTAGAAAAAAGGCTGGGTCTGTCCGAGCTTGTACCCATGCCGGATCGCCCGCCGGATGATGCGTCGCAACACGTAGCCGCGGCCCTCGTTGGAAGGAACCACCCCGTCGATAATGAGAAAGGTGCATGCGCGAATGTGATCAGCGATCACCCGCAGACTCGGGGAGTCGAGCTCTCGAGTGCCGGTGATCTCCGCAGCTTCGCGAATCAACGCCTTGAAGAGGTCGATATCGTAATTGCTGTGCACGCCCTGCATGACCGCTGCGACGCGCTCGAGCCCCATCCCAGTGTCGACCGAGGGCTTGGGGAGCGCCACGAGCACGCCGTCCGCCGATCGATCGTATTGCATGAAGACGAGATTCCAGATCTCCACGTAACGGTCGCCGTCCTCGTCCGGCGAGCCGGGCGGACCGCCGGCCACGTCGGGACCGTGATCATAGAAAATCTCGCTGCAGGGGCCGCACGGGCCGGTTTCCCCCATCGACCAGAAATTCGATTTTTCGCCCATGCGTGTGCAGCGCGTCGGATCGATGCGGATCTCCTCCGTCCAGATGCGCTGCGCCTCGTCGTCTTCCTCGTAAACCGTCGTCCAAAGGCGCTCTTTCGGGATCCCCAGCGTGCCGGTGATGTAGTTCCAGGCAAAATGGATGGCCTCACGCTTGAAGTAGTCGCCGAAGCTGAAGTTGCCGAGCATCTCGAAAAAGGTGTGGTGGCGGCTGGTGTAGCCGACGTTCTCGAGATCGTTGTGCTTGCCGCCCGCCCGCACGCAGCGCTGCGCGCTCGCGGCGCGCGAATAGCTGCGGGTGTCCTTGCCCAGGAACACGTCCTTGAACTGCACCATGCCGGCGTTGGTAAACAGCAGCGTCGGGTCGTTGCCCGGAACCAGCGAGCTCGACGGCACCACCGTATGGCCGTTCTTGCGGAAAAATTCCAAGAAGCTTGCCCGGATTTCCGAGCTCGTCATCATCCTCAATTTAGGGTCGCGTTTCATATCTCGTCTTTAATCGGCATCCAAATCGGTGTCTAGCCCCAGGGCGGATCGGATCTGCGCGCCGCTGAAGCCTCGGTAGGCCAGGAATTGAGCTTGGCGCTGCCGATCAGCGTAATTGTTCGGCAGCGAAGTTCCAAACTTCTTTTCGCGTGCCCGCTTAAGTTGACTGAGCCAATCGGGATAGGCCGCAAGCGCGGCATCGATTTGCGCGCCCGGCAGGCCGAGGTTACGCAAATTCGCACGCACGCGGTTGGGGCCTTGGCCGCGTCCGGCGTGATAGGCCACGAAGTTCTCGAGATAGCGCCCGTCGTCGAGCAATTTCTCGGCGCGGAGCCGATCCATGAGATCGGCGACCACCGCGGCGTCGTATCCCTTGCCGAGCAACTTCCCGCGCAGCTCTTCGGAGGAGTGATCGCGCCGCGAGAGGGCATCGAGCGCCGCGGTGCGTGCCGCGCGGGGGTCGAGCCGATCGACCTCCCGCCCGGCGCTGCGGAGGCTAGGCTTCCTTGGCGTCCGCACCGCGGCTCATGGTCGCCTTTTCGGGAATCAGTTTGGCGCGAATCTGCGCCTCGATGTCGTTGGAGATTTCCGGATGTTGCTGCAGGAAAGTGCGGACGTTGTCCTTGCCCTGTCCGATGCGCTCGCCCTTGTAGCTGTACCAGGAGCCGGATTTCTCGACGAGATTGTGCAGCACACCGAGCTCGATGATCTCGCCTTCCTTGGAGATGCCCGTGCCGTACATGATCTCGAACTCGGTCTCGCGAAATGGCGGCGCCACCTTGTTCTTCACCACCTTGACGCGCGTCATCGAGCCCACCACTTCCTCGCCGTTCTTGATCGCGCCGATCCGGCGGATGTCCATGCGCACCGAAGAATAGAACTTGAGCGCATTGCCGCCCGTCGTCGTTTCCGGATTGCCGAACATCACGCCGATTTTCATGCGGATCTGGTTGATGAAAATCACGATGGTGTTCGAGCGCTTGATGTTGCCCGTGAGCTTGCGCAGCGCCTGCGACATGAGCCGCGCATGCAGGCCCATGTGCTGATCGCCCATCTCGCCCTCGATCTCCGCCTTCGGCGTGAGTGCGGCGACCGAATCGACCACCACAACGTCGACAGCGCCCGAGCGTACCAGCATGTCGGTGATTTCGAGCGCTTGTTCACCGGTGTCCGGCTGGGAGACGAGGAGATCGTTGACTTTGACGCCTAATTTCTCCGCGTAGACCGGATCCAAGGCATGTTCCGCGTCCACGAACGCCGCAGTGCCACCGTTCTTTTGCGCCGAGGCGATGACGGCGAGTGTCAGCGTGGTCTTGCCTGAAGATTCGGGGCCGAAAATCTCGATCACCCGGCCGCGCGGAATACCGCCGACGCCGAGCGCAATATCGAGGCCGAGCGATCCCGTCGGGATCGACTCGACTTCGTACGTCGCGCCAGCATCGCCCAAGCGCATCACGGAGCCTTTGCCGAATTGTTTTTCGATCTGGCTCAAAGCAGCAGCCAGAGCCTTCTTACGATTCTCTTCTATCATTGGGAGTCCTTGACAAGGTGTGGCGCTATTATTTCATATCTAGCGGCCGGCGCTCATCCCATATGCGTCCAAACCACAGAGTTTTATTCGCCGCGCACCGGCTTATCCAGTAGGGACCAGTGGTCGAGTACTGTATAAGTGGATCCCGCATGGTCGATCTGACCGACCGCACGAGTTGAAATGCGGTTACCGTCCACAGAAATCCCGACATCGCTTGCTGCACAGGCGCTTGCGCGACCTTTCTCGCAATCGTTACATGTGGGTGGAATGGCCTGGGGTCCGAGGCGAAGTCATGATGGGCGAGTTCGCCGCGGAGTTTGCATTGCAAATCGTGCAACGCGCGGTGGACATTCGCTCGCCGCAAGCACGACGACTTCGGATCTGAGCCAGTGCTCGCAGGTATCGAAGCGGACGGTGAAAGCGGGCACCTCGAGCGGCCCGATGGTGCGTAGCGAGGCGGCCTGCGCATTAGACACCTCGCCCACAAATGCCAGCGTGATGTGGTAATTCTCGCAAGGTACCAGGCGTGCGCCGTCCCCGAGCATGAGCGAGGCGGCGGCGGATGCGATCAGGCGTCGCGTCTCGCGTTCGGGAAAGGCGGCGAAGAATAATCGCATGGAGCAGCTCGCTCCTAGCGTGACGCCAGCCGGCGAAGCGCGTGCCGCACGGTGCTCCGGCGCACGGCCTCGCGGTCCCCGCGAAAGCGCTTGCGCTCGACGAATGCATGCGTGCGGCCGGCGACGCGCTGCGCCCAGCAAAACCACACGGTCCCCACTGGCTTTCCGGGAACCGCGCCGTCGGGGCCCGCGATACCGGTGACGGCAACGGCAAGCTCGGCTCCCGTGCGACGGAGGGCTCCTTGCGCCATGGCGCGAGCGACCACCGCGCTCACCGCACCCTCACGCGCGAGAACCGCGCGTGAGACACCGAGACTTCGCACCTTGGCGTCGTTGCTGTAGGTGACGAATCCCTCGCCGAACCATTGCGAGCTGCCGGGCACGTCGGTGAGCGCTTTGGCGATCCACCCGCCGGTGCAGGATTCGGCAGTCGTGACCACTTGTCCGCGCTCGCGCAGGTTTTTCCCCACGCGTGCGGCAAGCCGAATAAGCGCATGATTCTGATCTTTCATCGCCACCTCGATCCAAGCCAAGTTTTGATATCAAGAAAGACGGGCTCAGTCAAATGCGTGTCGGCACATGGAGAGCGTGCAGCTCGCATTCAAGACGTGGAGAATGGCGGCATGGACACCGAAGCGCCGTCAGCAGGGTCGAGCCAGAACCTCCAAGAACACACCCCCATGATGCAGCAGTACCTGCGTATCAAGGCCCAGCATCCGCACGTACTGCTTTTTTATCGCATGGGCGATTTTTACGAGATGTTCTACGACGACGCGCGTCGTGCCGCGCACCTGCTCGATATCGCCCTCACCCACCGGGGAGCGTCGGCGGGAGCGCCGATTCCGATGGCCGGGGTTCCGGTAGTGACGCTCGAAACTTACCTCGCTCGCCTGGTACGCAAAGGCGAATCGGTCGCGATTTGCGAGCAACGAGGCGAACCTGGCAAGACAAAGCGGCTCATGGAGCGTGAGGTGGTGCGCATCGTTACACCGGGCACCGTCACCGACGAAGCCCTGCTGGAGGAGCGCCGCGATACCGTACTCGCGAGCGTGTGCACAGCGCACGACCGCTTCGGCCTGGCGTGGCTCGATTTATCCGCCGGCCGATTCAGCGTCATGGAGGTCGCCGGTTGGGACGCTCTGAGCAGCGAGATCGAACGACTGCGTCCCGCCGAACTGCTAGCACCGGATGGCTTCCCGCCCCTCGGCTGCAGCACGCATCTCCCTCTTCGCCTGCGCCCGGCCTGGCACTTCGAGCCGGATGCTGCTGCCCGGGCGCTCAGGGATCAGTTCCAAACGCTCGACCTCGCCGGGTTCGGCTGCGCCGACAAGCCGTTGGCGGTGGCCGCGGCGGGTGCGCTGCTCGCCTATGCGCGCGAGACTCAGAAAGCCGCACTTCCTCACCTGCGGTCGCTCCGTACGGAGGAGCACGACGGCGCATTGCTCATGGATCCCGCAACGCGCCGGAATCTCGAATTGGACGAGGGCCTCACGGGAAAGTCCGAGCTCACGCTAGCCGGCGTATTCGATCGCACAGCCACCGCGATGGGAGCTCGGATGTTGCGCCGCTGGTTGCACCGGCCGCTACGCAACAAGCACACGCTGCGCGAGCGCTATCAGGCTGTGGCCACGTTGATCGAAGACTCCAGCTTTCTCGGTGTTGGCGTGGAGCTGCGTTCGATCGGTGATCTGGAGCGAATCCTGGCGCGTATCGCGTTGCGATCAGCGCGTCCACGGGATCTCGCCCGTCTACGCGTGGCACTCGCCGCGTTGCCGCCTCTGCACCGGGCGCTTCAGCCTGTGCAAGCGCGATCGCCCCTGCTCGCGCGCCTCATCGAGGCGCTTGGGGATCATACGGCGGAACGAGCGTTGCTCGAATGCGCGCTGGTCGAATCGCCGCCACATATCCTGCGCGATGGCGGTGTGATCGCGACGGGTTACGACTCGGAACTCGACGAGTTACGCTCGCTTGACGGCAACACCGAGCGGTACTTGCTCGATCTCGAGCGGCGCGAGCGGGAACGCACCGGTCTTTCCAGCCTGAAACTGGGTTTCAACCGTGTACAAGGCTTCTATATCGAGATCAACCGATCGCAGGCTGAAGCGGTCCCCAAGGACTACCGGCGCCGCCAGACCGTGAAATCGGCGGAACGATTCATTACCGCAGAGCTGAAGAGCTTTGAAGACAAGATTCTCGGGGCGCGCGACCGAGCACTGGCGCGTGAGAAGGAGATTTACGATGCATTGCTCGACTTTCTGACCGCTCGCCTGTCGGAACTGCAAACCACGGCGGACGCGATCGCGGAGCTCGATGTGCTGACCTGTTTCGCGGAGCGCGCGAAGACGCTGAATTGCAGTCAGCCCGAGCTCGTCGAGGAGCCCACATTGCACATCGAGGACGGGCGCCATCCCGTCGTCGAGCATGCTAGCTCGGAGCCTTTTATAGCCAACGACCTGCGGTTCGACGACTCGCGTCGCTTGCTCGTCGTCACCGGACCCAACATGGGCGGCAAGAGCACCTACATGCGGCAGGCCGCACTCATCGTCGTTCTGGCTCACATCGGCTGCTACGTTCCTGCAAAGCGCGCCGTGCTCGGGCCCCTGGATCGTATTTTCACACGCATCGGCGCCTCCGACGACCTCGCGGGCGGACGCTCGACCTTCATGCTCGAGATGACGGAGACTGCAAATATCCTGCACAACGCCACCGAACGCAGTCTGGTGTTGATGGACGAGGTCGGTCGCGGCACGAGCACGTTCGATGGTCTGTCCATTGCCTGGGCGTGTGCTGCGTTCATCGCCCGAGAGATCCGTGCGTTTACCTTGTTCGCCACGCATTACTTCGAGCTGACGTCTCTCGCCGACGAGGTCACCGACGTCGCAAACCTACATCTGGAAGCCGTCGAGCACGGTGATAGGCTGGTGTTCTTACACAGCGTGAAGGAGGGACCTACCAGTCAGAGCTACGGACTTCAAGTCGCCGCCCTCGCCGGCATTCCCGGATCGGTCATCGCCGATGCGCGCCGTTACCTGAGCGAGCTCGAGCGCAAAAGAGACGCGCTACATGCCTCGATTTCATCCCATTCGCAGCTCCCGCTGTTCAGCGCACCGGTGACGGACGCTTCGGTAGAAATGCTCCAGGCGGAGACGCGCTCAGAGGCGTCTGCCGCGAACGCGGCGCTCGAGGCGCTGCGGGCGATCGATCCGAACGATTTGAGTCCGCGCCAGGCCCTGGAACTTGTCTTTCGACTACGGGAGCTGGATCGTCCCGAATGAGCCTCGGTGCAACCCGGGCGCGGAGTACTGAATGACCGCATGGCCGCAACGCGGCTGACCCGGCCCGAACTGCCCCGATCAATCCGTGAACCAGTCGCTGAAGCACTCGTTGTGGCTCTTATAACTTACGCGCTGTGAGGATGCGCAAGGCAATGACGGAACCCAGGACAGGCAGGCTGCTGCTATTTTTCGCGTGGACGACACCGGCGTTGCTGACTCTTGGAAATGCGATCTCGTTTACCGATGCGGTGTTGCGCCTGCTGGTCGTTGCCGGCATGGCCGGTGTCCTGGCGTTCTTACCGGGAACACTGTGGAAAGCCGCACTCGCCGTCAGTGTGGCGCTGATCCCATATACGCTCTGGTGGTGCGGATTCGCCGCCGTGAGTGGCGGAGGACCAGGGTACGAATCGGCAATGGCAACATTGCAGACGAATCCCGTGGAAGCCTCCGGGGCCCTGCAAACGGTCCTGACCCAGCCGCGTTTTTTCTTCGTCGCTTCACTTCATCTCGGACTCCTCGCACTAGCCTGCAGCGCCGCGATCATCTCCAGAGACGCAAGTCTCAGGGCTGCTGACTTGCACACCGCTCGACTCGCGCTGCTCCTGTCGTTGATTCCATTGGTCGTTGGCGTCGCGAGTCGGGCCGCCAATTACTCGCCCTCGTCGGAATTCACCCCGCTCTTCGGTCGTGCGACGCTCGACTCGCCGCTGGGCTCGGCTGAACAGATACTGGAAGCGCACAGAAGGCTGGGTGTGCTGTGGGATCGGCGCTATCGACGGCACGCTGCGACCGCCGGCAAGCGTGTCACCACGCCAATGCTGGCGATATTCGTAATCGGCGAGAGCGCTCGCGCCGATGGCTACGGACCGGATCGCGCCGACCGCGGCGACGCCAGTCGATACCTCGCACAGCGAGTCAGTACAGGCCTTGGCGCCTGGTTGCCCGAAACCTGCGCCGCGTCCAACGGCACGCACCTTTCGGTGCCAATGCTGTTGACTGCGACGCAGCCGGATCAAAGAGATGACGCCCCAAGCTCGCCCACCGTCCTCGGTATCCTTAAGGCGGCCGGCTTCACCACGGCTTGGGTATCGAACAACGAAGGCGGACTCGACGCGCGCGAGCGGGGGCACGATGTTTATGCCGGTCCTTTTACTGCAAACCCGGATGATAAGTCCCGCGACGGGCACGATTCCTGGAAGCTGGATGAGGAAATGCTTCCCTTCGTGCGACGCTTCGCTTCCTCGGTTAGCGGGCCTAAAGCGATGATCTTGCACACGATGGGAAGCCACGTTCCCTATGACGCGCGGTATCCCGATGATGAGTTTCCCACGGAACCGCCTGGTCTCGACCGGGAACGGAGAGAAGATCTGCGCTACGCGCGATCATTAGAACATGGAGCTCGATTCTTCGCGGCTCTTGCGCGGATCCTGGATGCGACGAAGGCTCCTGCCTTTTTCGTATATACGAGCGATCACGGTGAGAATCTCAGGAGCGATCATAATGGTCTGTTGTATCATCTCGGTCCGAGGACTAGCACCAAGGATGGCACGGTGCCATCGTTCGTGCTCTGGAATCAGGCGATGGGCGCAACGGGACGACCCGCGCGTGCACTGATCGAGCTGATCGCAGCCCATCGCATCGCCCACGCCGACGTCGCCAAGCTTTATCTTGCCATCTCGGGTATGACCAAGGACGCGGTGAAGCCAACCTCGGTCCCGACCATATGGGCGAAGCTTGAGATCGGCGACGAGTATCACGTAGTTCAGTGCAGCAAGCTCAGGCCTTGAAAATTCCAGCGGATCTGGAGTTCGACTAAGATTTTGATCGTCGGCCGCCTCGGAAGAGGAGGGCCGCCGTGTTGCATAATTCCACGGCGCGGGAGACCGATATGAGTTTCGTGGTCAAGCGGCTGGAAAGCGTAGCGGACACACAGATCATCGCGCTCTCTCATTTGCTAATCGATTGCGTTGAAGGTGGTGCGTCGGTGAGCTTCATGAGCCCCCTAGCTTCGAAAAGGCATCGGCCTTCTGGCGCCGGGTCGCGGCCGGCAACGGCGCGCGGCGAGCGTGCGCTGCTTGTTGCGGAGGACGCGGGCGGCACCATCGGCACGGTGCAGCTAATTCTGGACTTGCCGGAGAATCAGCCGCATCGCGCCGATCTGTCCAAGATGCTCGTGCATCGCCGGGCGCGGCGCCAAGGGGTGGGGGCCGCGATGCTGCGCGCCGCGGAGGAGCTTGCGCGTAAGCTCGGCAAGTCGCTGCTCGTGCTCGACACGGCGAGCGCGCGAGGCCGAGCGGCTTTATGCACGGCTTGGCTGGGAACGGGTCGGTACGTTCCGGACTATGCGCTGCTGCCGGAAGGCGGCTTATGCGACACGACGTTCTTCTATCGCCGCCTCGAATCTGAGGCAATAATCCGTCGCTACGTGAAATAGTCCCGCCGACGCCCACGCCTCCACCTAGCCTCGGCTTTTCGTCCGCGAAGCGCCCCTCCCGCAGGAAACAGGCCGACGCCTCGGCGCGCGACTGGCGTGCGCTGCGAATACACCATGCCCGGAGTGTGTCGTGCGCATGCTGAGATGCTGCTTCGCCCCGGGCATATGCGTCTCCTCGACCAGCACCGTGCCATCGCTGGGCGCATCGAAAGGCCCCATGAGGCGTCCGAAGCCCACGGGCACGGTGCCCGCGATGATGCCGAGCTCGCGCTCACCGCGCCATTGCCGATCGCGCTCCGGGAGCAATGCTTCGTGAGCCGTGAGACCGAGCATGCGCCGGCCGAACGGAAGCTGCGAGAGATTGCGGGCGGCGCGGCTGCCGCGAACCGGAGAGCCGAGCAGCACGATCCGGCCCGGCGGCAACGTCGCCTGCTACAGGAACGCTCCGTGCCGCGCGGCTCTCGAAGAGCTCGAGAATCACCAAGCCTCCCATACTGTGGCCAACGAGGTGCAAGCGCGTCGGCATGCAGGCCGCCGAGGAATCCCCGCGAGCGCGCGAACATTCTCCTCGAGGCCGGCTCCGATCGATGCATACGGGAACGACAGCGGTCGTGCAGTTCAACTGCCGCGACAATCTTTGCCGCAGCAGGAGCGACTCCCATCCGTTGAGCCACAGTCCATGCACATAGACCACGACCGTACGCACGGCGGCGTCTAGTGTCGCAGCTGCCGGATCACGGCGCGGTCGGTGCTCGAGGAGGCCGTCGCGATGGCCTCGGCGGCCGACATCCAGCGATACTGCACGTGCTCGCTTAAGGTGACGGGCACGCGTTGCAGGAGCTTGAGCGCGAAGGCATGCTCCAGATTGCGCGTGACGCCGGGCGCGTATTTCTTGCCGAACGAAGGCAGGATCTCATAGACCTGAGTCCACTGCAGATTGCGAAGGTGCCCCTGCGTAATCCCAGTCTCCTCAATCAGCTCGCGGCGCGCGGCCGCATCCGCCATCTCCCCCCATTCGAGACTACCAGTCACCGATTGCCAGAACCCCGGGGGTTTGCGCCGCTCGAGGAGGAGGAACTCGCCGCCCGCGGTATAGATGACGATCAGGACCGATTCCGGGCGGCGAAACGACTCCAACGTCTACTCGACCTTCGGGGGTACGCGCACTCGAATGTGCAGCTCCTTCAGCTGCGCCTCGCTCACCTCCGTCGGAGCATCCATCAGCGGATCGGCGGCCGTCTGCGTCTTTGGGAACGCGATGACGTCGCGGATGCTCTCGGCGCCCGCCATGAGCATCGCCAGCCGGTCGAGCCCGAACGCGATGCCTCCATGGGGCGGTGCGCCGAACTTGAGCGCATCGAGCAGAAAGCCGAACTTGAGCCGCGCTTCCTCGGGCGAGATGCCGAGCAGGTCGAACACGACGGACTGAAGATCCTGCGAGTGGATGCGGACCGACCCGCCGCCGATCTCCGAGCCGTTCAGCACGAGGTCATATGCCTTGGCCAGTGCCTCGCCAGGGTGCGCCTTGAGAGCGGCCGGATCGAGGTTCGCAGGACTCGTGAACGGGTGATGCATGGCGGCCCAGCGCTTCGCCTCAGGGTCCCATTCGAACATCGGAAAATCGACCACCCACAACGGGCGCCAGCCGGGCTCGGCGAGCCCGAGATCCTGACCGAGCTTGAGCCGCAAGGCGCCGAGCGCATCACTCACCACTTTCGCGCTGTCGGCGCCGAAGAAAATCAGATCGCCATCCTTCGCGCCGGTGCGCTCCAGGATTCCGGCCACCGCGGCATCGCTCAGGAACTTCAATATCGGCGATTGCAACCCCTCACGACCCTTGGCGGCCTCGTTCACCTTGATATAGGCGAGGCCCTTCGCACCGTAGCGCGCGACATAGGCGGTGTAGTCGTCGATCTCCTTGCGCGAGAGCTGACCGCCTTTCGGAGCGCGCAGCGCGGTCACCCGGCCGGCGGGGTCCGCAGCCGGTCCGGCGAATACCTTGAAATCGCAGCCGCGCACAAGATCGGCGACGTCGACGAGCTCGAGCGGCACGCGCAGATCGGGCTTGTCCGAGCCGTAGCGGCGCATGGCCTCGGCGTAAGTCAGACGTGGCAGCGGCGTCGGCAGCTCGACGTCCAGCACATCCTTGAACAGAAACCGCACCAATCCTTCCATCATGCTCCTGGATCGCTGCCTGATCGAGGAACGAGGTCTCGATATCGAGCTGGGTGAATTCCGGCTGTCGATCGGCACGCAAATCCTCGTCCCGAAAGCAACGTACGATCTGGTAGTAGCGGTCGAAGCCCGCGATCATGAGCAGCTGCTTGTAGATCTGCGGCGACTGCGGCAGCGCAAAGAACTTGCCGGGATGGGTGCGGCTCGGCACCAGATAATCGCGCGCGCCCTCCGGCGTCGCTTTCGACAGCATCGGGGTCTCGATGTCGACGAACCCCGCATCATCGAGATAGCGGCGCATCGCCCGCGTAATGCGATGGCGCAGTAGCAGCCGCTCGCGCATCGCTTCGCGCCGCAGGTCGATGTAGCGGAAACGCAGACGCACTTCCTCGCTCACATGCTCATCGAGCTGGAACGGCAGAGGCTCCGAGCGGTTCAGGATCTCGAGCGACTGGCAGATGAGCTCGACCTTCCCGGACTGGAGATTGGGGTTCACGGTGCCGGGTGGCCGCGGGCGTACGGTGCCCGTGACCCTCAAGACGAACTCGTTGCGCACACGCTCGGCTTGCGCGAACACGTCCGGGGTGTCCGGGTTGAATACGATCTGCAGTAGCCCCTCGCGGTCGCGCAAGTCGACGAAGATGACGCCGCCGTGGTCGCGGCGGCGGTGGGCCCAGCCAGCCACGGTGACCACCTTGCCTACCAAGGATTCACCGACCTGCCCGCAATAGTGAGTGCGCATAAGCTGAAGAAACCGCAGGGAAAGCGCGCGATCCTAAGGCTTGGGACCCGCCTCGGCAAGCCCGGCCCCGGCCGCCGGCAGTGAGTCCGTCGGCGATCCCACGGCTGGCAACGCCGCGGGCGCGTTACCGGCCGCGCGCAGGTTTCGCGCGGCCGCGCTTGATCGCCGGCCGCGAGGGCCGCTTGGCGGCCTTGCGCAGGTTGGTCTTGTGCGCAGCAGGGCGGCCCTGTGAAGTGCGTGTCGAGGTCTTTTTGGCCGAATCGCCGGTCGCGGCTTTCTCCACCGGCTTCTCGGCGGGCTTTTCGCTCTTTTTGGCGTCGGCGGCGGGTGCTTCCTTCGATTCCGCCACAGCGCCCTCCTTCTTCTCCTCCTTGGGAGAATCCTCGGGGCGATCGGCGAGATTGCGCTTGTTGTCCTGATCGGACTTGAAGTCGGTTTCGTACCAGCCACCGCCCTTCAGGCGAAACACCGGCGCGGACATGAGCTTCTGCAGCTGCGGCTTGCCGCAATGCGGGCACTTCTTCAGCGGCGGATCGCTCACTTTCTGCATGGCTTCCAGCGCGTGGCCGCAGTTATTGCACTGATACTCGTAGAAAGGCATGTGTTTCCTTCATCCCCGCAGAAATTTCATATCCCGCCAGTATAGCCAAGCGCCCGTCGATCCCGCTTGGGCTAGAGCGCGGCTCCAGGGAGCGCTGCCCTAGTGCAGGCGCTCTTTCTCGAAGACCAAGTGGTCACGCTTCAGCTTCGCGACCACCCGATCGCCGGCCGTGAACTCGCCGCGCAGGATCTGCTGCGCCAGCGGATTCTCGATCTGCGCCTGGATCGCGCGCTTCAAGGGCCGCGCGCCGTACACGGTGTCGAACCCGGCCTCGCCAATGCGATCGCGCGCAGCGTCGTCGAGTCGCAGCTGGATGTCGCGCTCCGCGAGGCGCTGCCGCAGCCGGCCGAGCTGAATATCGACGATGGAGCGGATCTGCTCGCGGCCGAGTGAGTGGAACACCACGATCTCGTCGACTCGATTGATGAACTCGGGCCGGAAATGCTCTGTGAGCACCTGCATCACGGCACCCTTCATCGCCGCGTAGTTCGCCTCCCCGCCCAGCTCTTGGATGGCCTGGCTGCCAAGATTCGAGGTCATGATGATGACGGTGTTGCGGAAGTCGACAGTGCGGCCCTGCCCGTCTGTGAGGCGCCCATCGTCTAGCACTTGCAGCAGCACGTTGAAGACGTCTGGATGCGCCTTCTCGATCTCATCGAACAGGACCACGCTATACGGTCGGCGGCGCACCGCCTCGGTCAGATATCCGCCTTCATCGTAGCCGACATAGCCGGGCGGCGCGCCGATGAGCCGTGCCACGGAGTGCTTCTCCATGAACTCCGACATGTCGATGCGCACCATCGCCTCTTCGGTGTCGAACATGAACTCGGCCAAGGCCTTGGAGAGCTCGGTCTTGCCGACGCCCGTCGGCCCCAAAAACATGAAGGAGCCGATCGGCCGGTGCGGGTCGGATAATCCTGCGCGCGAGCGGCGGATCGCATCCGCGACGACCTTCACGGCCTCGTTCTGACCCACCACGCGCTTCTCGAGCACTTCCTCCATGCGCAGGAGCTTCTCGCGCTCGCCTTCGAGCATGCGCGACACCGGGATGCCGGTCCATTTCGATACGATCTCCGCGACTTCGACTTCGGTGACCGCATTGCGCAGCAGCTGGTTGGGCTTTCTCTCGGCCTCGAGCGCCTTCGCGAGTCGCTGCTCCAGTTCGGGAATCTTGCCGTACTGCAGCTCGGACATGCGCTGCAGATCCTGCGCCCGGCGCGCCGTTTCGACATCCTGGCGGGCACGCTCGAGCTCTTCCTTGATGTGCGCGGCGCCCTGCACCGAGGCCTTCTCGGCCTTCCACACCTCCTCGAGATCTGAATATTCCTTCTCGAGCCCCTTGAGCGCCTCCTCGAGCGTGGCGAGCCGCTTACGCGATGCCTCGTCGGTTTCCTTCTTCAGTGCCTCGCGCTCGATTTTGAGCTGGATGATGCGCCGGTCGAGCTTGTCGAGCGCTTCGGGTTTCGAGTCGATTTCCATGCGGATGAGCGAGCCGGCCTCGTCGATGAGATCGATCGCCTTGTCGGGCAGTTGCCGATCGGCTATGTAGCGATGCGACAGCGTCGCCGCCGCGACGATGGCAGGATCGGTGATCTCGACACCGTGATGCACCTCATAGCGCTCTTTGAGCCCGCGCAGAATGGCAATGGTGTCCTCCACCGACGGCTCGTCCACCAGCACCTTCTGGAAACGCCGCTCGAGCGCCGCATCCTTCTCGATGTATTTGCGGTACTCGTCGAGCGTCGTCGCGCCGACGCAATGCAGCTCGCCGCGCGCGAGCGCGGGTTTGAGCATGTTGCCGGCATCCATGGCGCCCTCCGCCTTGCCGGCGCCCACCATGGTGTGCAACTCGTCGATGAACAGGATGATTTGCCCTTCCTGCTTGGCGAGATCGGTCAGCACCGCCTTCAGGCGCTCCTCGAATTCGCCGCGGAATTTCGCGCCGGCGATGAGCGAACCCATGTCGAGGGCGAGGATGCGCTTGTTGCGCAAGCCTTCCGGCACCTCGCCGTTGACGATGCGCTGCGCGAGTCCCTCGACGATGGCGGTCTTGCCGACGCCGGGCTCGCCGATGAGCACCGGGTTATTCTTCGTTCGCCGCTGTAGCACCTGGATGGTGCGGCGGATCTCATCGTCGCGGCCGATCACCGGATCGAGCTTGCCCTGCACCGCTCTTTCCGTGAGATCGATGCTGTATTTCTCGAGCGCTTGTCGATTCTCCTCGGCGCCGGCGTCCTCCACCTTCGCGCCGCCGCGAACCTCCTCGATCGCCTTCTCGAGGGCGGCACTCTGTGCGCCCGCAGCTTTCAAGATGCGGCCGAGCTCGCCGCGATCGTCGCAGGCGGCGAGTACGAACAGCTCACTCGAAATGAACTGATCGCTGCGCTTCTGTGCGAGCTTATCGGTCACGTTGAGCAGCTTATTAAGGTCGTTGCCGATCAGCACATCGCCGCCGACGCCTTGCACTGTGGGCAAGCGGTCGAGCGCAGCCGAGAGCTCCGAGCGCAGCTTCGGCACGTTGACGCCCGCCTTCTCGAGCAGCGGTCGGGCGGTCCCGCCCTGCTGGTCGAGGAGCGCCGCCATCAAGTGCACGGGCTCGATGTATTGATTATCACGACCGACCGCCACGGACTGCGCGTCCGCCAGCGCAGCCTGGAATTTGGTCGTCAGCTTGTCCATCCGCATAGGAACACCTTCGAGATCATCGGAATGGTCAATAGGTGGGGGTTGGCCCCTGCAATTCAACGTCTTCGACGGCTCTGTCGGTCTATTTTTCGAGCCATATCAGGGTCGCCTGCCGCCCGGTCCGCCCGTCCCGCCGGTACGAGAAATACTCCTCCGGGGCAGCGTAAGTACAGGCACCGCCGCCGTAGATCCGCGCAATGCCGAGCCGCTCGAGCCTGCGCCGCGCGAGGGCGGCGAGGTCGGCCATGTACCGGCCGCGCGCGTTCCCCACGAATGCTGCCTCGGCCTGCGGGTCGGCGCGCAGCAACTCGTCGCGGACTTCGGCGCCGATCTCGAAATGGGCGGGGCCGATGGCCGGACCGAGCCATGCCAGGAGCGACTGCGGGGGCAAGGCGAGGGCCCGCACCGTCGCCTCGATCACCCCCGCGGCCAGACCGCGCCAGCCGGCGTGGGCCGCGGCCACCCCGGCGCCCGAATCCGACGCGAGCAGCACGGGCATGCAGTCCGCGGTCAGGATGGCGCAGACCCGCCCGGGACGGCGCGTGAACGATGCATCCGCGCCGGCCGCCGCGTCGTGCGCTCCATCCAGGTCGAGCACATACGTGCCGTGCTGCTGCGATAGCCACACCGGCTCCGCAGGCAGCCGGGCGGCGCTCCGCAGACGGCGGCGATTCTCCCCGACCGCCTCGGCGCTATCCCCGACATGGGCACCCAGATTGAGCGACTCGAAGGGCGCAGCGCTCACGCCGCCGCGGCGTTGAGTGGACAGTGCCCGAACCTCGGAAGGTGCCGGCCAATCAGGCAGAATCCAAGCCATTCAAACCTCGACCGAGCGGGGCGTTGCACTGCCGCGCGCGTCGACGCGCAGAGCCGCGAGCAGACTAGCCAAGTCGGCGGGGAGCGGCGCGTCGAAAGAGAGCCGATCGCCGCTCACCGGATGATCGAAGGCGAGGGCGGCGGCATGCAAGGCTTGCCGCTTGAAGCCGCGCAGTGCGCTGATGAGCTCCTCGCCGGACCCTCGAGGGCGTGCGAGGCGGCTGCCATACACCGGGTCACCGACCAACGGGTGCTTGAGATGCGCGAGATGCACGCGGATCTGGTGCGTGCGTCCCGTATCGAGCTTTACCTTGAGATAGGTGTGCCCTCGGAACCGCTCGAGTACGCGATAGTGGGTGCGCGCCGGTCGCCCGTCGCTTCGGATCGCCATACGCAGCCGATCGCTGCGATGACGGCCGATCGGCTCATCGACCGTTCCCCCGCCGGTCATCACCCCGACGCAGATGGCGAGATACTCGCGCGCGACCGTCCGGGCGAGAAGCTGTCGCGAGAGCGCCGTTTGGGCGCAGGCCGTGCGGGCGACCACCAGCAGACCGCTGGTGTCCTTGTCGAGGCGGTGAACGATGCCGGCCCTGGGCAGCGCCGCGAGCGCCGGATCCCTGCCAAGCAGCGCATTTTGCAGCGTGTGACGCGGATTGCCGGCGCCCGGGTGCACCACGAGGCCGGCCGGTTTGGCAATCACCAGCACATCGTCGTCCTCGTAGACCACATCGAGCGGGATCGTCTCGGCGAGCACCTCGCGATCGGGTGACCGCTCGCTGAGGGTCAGCCGTATGCGCGCACCGCCCGCGACCTTGTCGCGCGGCTTCGCAGCCAGGCGCCCGACTTGGACTTGCCCGGCCTCGATCCAGGCCTTGATGCGGGTGCGAGAATGCTCGGGCAGGAGCCGTGCGAGGGCGCTGTCCAGCCGCTCGCCCGCCAATTCCTGCGGTATTTCGAGCTCGAGAACCTGGAACTCGGCATTCATGGAGGCACTCGAAGGTAGCGGCGGGGCTTCGGGTATACTGCCGCGTTTTTGCGATCTGGCCATTGTAAGGAATCGGATGTGAGACTGCGTGATCTAGTTCGTCCGGGCGCCCTCGCTGCGCTGTCCCTCGGGATCGCCCTGCTTGGTGCGGGCTGCCGCAGCCACCGCGCGGACGATGCCCGATCCGGCCCGGAGACCATTTACGCCCGGGCCCAGAAGGCCATGAACAAGTCGAGCTACGGCGAGGCGATCAAGCAGCTCGAGGCGCTGCAATCGCGCTTCCCATTCTCCGAGCCCGCGCATCAGGCGCAGATCGACCTGATCTACGCCTACTACAAGAACCATGAGACAGACCCCGCGATCGATGCGGCGGATACTTTCATCCGGGAAAATCCGACCAATCCCCGAGTGGACTACGCGTACTACATGAAAGGGCTGGTGTACTTCGAGCGTCAGGCGAACTTTCTGGAGCGCTGGTTCAACGTCGATCTATCGCGCCGGCCGCCGATCAACGCGAAGAAGTCCTTCGACGCCTTCGATGAGCTCCTCAAGCGCTACCCGCACAGCCAGTACGCCGGCGATTCCCGCCAGCGCATGATCTTTCTGCGCAACCGCCTGGCTGACTTCGAGCTCTACGTCGCCAAGTACTACATGAGACGCGGCGCTTACGTGGGCGCGCTCAACCGTGCGAAATTCTGCATCGAGAACTATGACGGAGCACCGGCGGTCCAACCGTCGCTGCAAATCATCGTGCAGGCCTACCGCGACCTCGGCATGAACGACCTTGCGGCGGACGCCGAGCGCGTATACGACGCCAATTATCCGGGGAACTCCAAGGACGTCGAAAAGAAGAAGTCCTGGTGGCGGCGCATCCTCTAGTCGCCTAAACGGTGGGCGAGCGCCGGAGCTTCATCGAGGATGCGCGATAGGCGCGTGGCCATCTCGCCCGCGAGCGATTCTGCATACGATCCGGCGAGATGATTCTCGTCGCGGTAGACGATTCGGCCATGCTGGACGGCCGGGCAGGCGGCGCCCGGACAGATGAGGTCGTCCATATCGAGGTAGTACACGTTGGTCAGGCCTTCGCCAGCCGCGCGCTCCGCCTCGAAAGCGGCGGTGTTGAGCGCCCCGGACGCATCGAATGGCAAGGGTCCGCCGGCGCATGTACTTGGTCGATAGTGCGGCCGATACACGCGGGCACGTTGAACGGCGGAATTGGGCTGTCTCGTAGCACCACGACTGAAATGTGCGCGCGCTGTGAACTTCAGCAGCGTCGATCGCGTCCCCGAGCGGATCTCCTCCACCGGCATCAAGCGCGACGACAGCACGTCGGCCCGAGCCGTAGCATCCGTTGTAGCTCGCCATCACGACCGCGAACGGCTGCATGGCGACGATCCGTCGCGACTGCCTGCGCACGCCAGACCTTACATTGATCGGACGGGGCGGCAAGCCGGTGCGGATTGATGTCGCTCGCCGCGCACCCAGGCCGCACGAGAGTAACGAGGTGCCATCCTTCCGCCGACGCGACCTTACGCATCGCACTCATCCATTGCATCGCATGCGAATCGCCAAAAAGAACACGACTGTCCGCGGCGTCGCGGAGTCCCCGAACTCACATCTCTTTGCCTCGAAGTGGCGTCCTTCGGTATAGCATTCGCCCGACGCAAAACCGAAATCCACCGTGAAGCGGCCTCGAATGGCATAGTATTTCCGGTCGACTGCCGCCTTATTTTGCGCGAAAGATGCCAGCGCCTCCGATGCACCGACGATCAGCAAAGCTAGCGCCGGCAGCGCCGCACCAGCAAAGTCCGGGCCGGCGCCGAGATATCGATTGCTTCGGATCGGCTGCTCGATCCAGCGGTAGGTCATGTCGGCGATCAGCAGGGCGATGCGAGCGCTGCCCCGATCTTCTGCTCGACCGTGATCGCAGGCAGCAGAGATCGCGGCAAACACGATGAACGGCCAGTGCCAGAGATACCAGGAATAGGATCGGCGCCTAGAAATTGCAGGGGTGCCATGCCGAGCACCGCGCTCACTCCACTGCGGCGTCACGTCCCCGCGCACAGTGTGAGCAGCGTCCCGGCGACGGGGACTACCGCGATCCAGCCTGGGAAAGCCCGCTCCTCCGTTTAGACCCACACCGCCGTTCCTAGGATCATCGCTGCACCGATCATGCCGCCTGCGACCGCCCAGTTCTTGATCGCGCGCAAGTCCTTGCCACCGGCGCCAGCGCCAGAAGGCCACCGGCGGCAAACTCCCATGCTCGCGCCGGCAGCTCATAAAAAGCGAAGGTCGGGACGAGCGCGGGTCGGCAAACACGCCGCAGGCAAACGAGCTCGCCGCGAGCACTCCCAGCATCCAAGCTGGGCTCGCCCGCCGCCAGCGAAGAGCGATGAGATCAGACAGGGCCACACGAGATAGAACTGCTCCTCTACACCAAGCGACCAAACATGCAGCAGCGGATTCCTCTGACAGCTGAGCCGCGAAATAGTCGGAGCCGCGATGATCGAAGAAGACGTTGCTCAGGTAGATCGAGCCGGCGAGTGTGGCGCGCGCCGTCGAACTCGCTCTCCTGCGGACCGAGCAATAACGCAGCCGCGAGTGCGGTCGATGCGAGCACGAGAAGGCAGGCGGGTAAAAGTCGCGTGCACGGCGCGCAAAGAATGCGCGCAAAGTCGATCCGCGAGGTCTCGCAGATATTCCTCGCGCCAGGAGGCCGGTGATCAGATACCCGGAGATGACGAAAAAAACGTCGACACCAATAAAGCCTCCTGCGCACCAGGCAATGCCGCAATGGCAGCCCACCACCAGCAAGATCGCCACGCCGCGCAGGCCCTCGACATCGGAGCGAAAAGGCGCCGGATGTCGGAAAGCCGGCGCTGGCGCTGTAGCGCGGTCGTCCATCGTCGAGAACACTACCAGCCGCTGTCATCGGCGCGGGCGTGAACTGGCTCAAAACCGGTGCGCGCGCCGCCGCCCCGGCCCCGCTTCCTCAGCCCTGGGCCACGCTCACTGCGCTTTGTAGCCGCTTGTGATGGGATAGCGCCAGTCGCGTCCGAAAGCTCGTCCGCTTACCCGCACCCCCGGCGGCGCTTGGCGGCGCTTGTACTCGTTGCGCTTCACCAAATCGAGAATGCGACCGACGGTCGCGCGGTCAAACCCGCGAGCGGCGATCTGATCCACGGATAGATCTTCCTCGATGAACGCCTCGAGAATGGGATCGAGCACCTCATAGGGCGGCAGGCTGTCGGTGTCCTTCTGATCGGGCCGCAGTTCGGCCGAGGGCGGCCGCTCGATCACTCGCGCCGGGATCACCGCGACTGGGCGTTGCGCCACGCGGCGAGCCGGTAAACCAAGCAGTCTTGCTGCAGTCCTTGATGGGCGCGAAGCCGCCGGCCATGTCCCCGTACAACGTCGCATAGCCGACCGCCATCTCGCTCTTGTTGCCGGTCGTGAGCAGCATGCGTCCGGTCTTGTTCGAGATGGCCATGAGCAGTACGCCACGACAGCGCGACTGGATGTTCTCCTCGGCGGTATCGGGCGCGCGACCCGCAAATTCTTCCTTGAGTGCGGTCAATGTGGCCTCGAACATGCCTTCGATGGAGATCTCGCTATGCTTGACATCGAGCCACGCTGCCTGTTGCGCGGCGTCCTCCTTGCTCATTTGCGACGTATACCGTGAAGGCATCGCCACCGCATGCACCCTCTCGGCACCGAGCGCGTCGACCGCGATGCATAACGTGAGCGCCGAATCGACACCGCCCGACAAACCAAGCACCGCGCCGGGAAAGCGATGCTTATCGACATAGTCGCGCGTGCCCTGCACCAGCGCGCAATACACGCTCTCCTCCTCGTCCTGCAAGCGGCACGATCTCGCCGGGAAGTGGCTCGACCCGCCCGTCGGATGACTGCAGGTCCACGACATAGCTGCCTTCGGTAAACGCCGGCGCACGCAGAATGACTTCGCCGCTCGCGTTCATGACAAAGGAGTTGCCGTCGAACACGAGCTCGTCTTGCCCCCCGAGCAGATTGAGGAAAACCAACGGAACGCCCGTCTCCGCCACGCGCGGGCGCGCAACCTCGTCTCTCGCGCTGGCTTTGCTTGCTGACCTCATAGGGGGAGGCATTGATGACCAGAAGCACCTCGGCGCCGGCCGATCTTGCACTCGCCGCCGGCTCGGAAACCCAAACGTCCTCGCAGACAAGGATACCCGCGCGAATGCCGTTCAACTCCACGACGGCACGGCAACGTCCCCGACGTGAAATAGCGCTTTTCGTCGAACACGCGGTAATTTGGCAAACAAGCCTTGCGATGATTCGCGAGCACGCGCGCCGTCGCGGATCACGATTGCGGAGTTGAATATCCGGGTAGCCATCGTATTCGGGATATCCCGCCACGAGTGTGATGCCTCTCACGGCCTTAAGCCGATCGAGCGCCGCGCCACCTGAGCGCGCATGCCGGAGTGGAACAGCAAGTCTTCCGGGGGATAGCCGCATACGGCAAGCTCCGGCAGCATCACCACGTCGGCACCCAATTCCTCGCTCGCTGCGTTGGCCGCCCAATGATGCGCGAGGTGTTGCCCTCGACGTCGCCGACTACCAAGTTGAGCTGCGCCATGACGCAACGCAGCCGCCGCGACTCGCTCAATCGGGGCCCCTTTCCAAGTTATGGAATTTCATTGATTATCCGCCACTGCCGAGCAGGTCGCATTGAGGCAGCAAGTATGGCAGACCCCACAATCGCATCAAGATCGAGACCCGCTTGAATCGCTCGAATCCGAGTTGCCGCCCGAACCCCGGGGTTCGGGGATCGATCCTCAAATGGCGGACTGTATCTTCGGACCTTTTTTTACCGGACGGGATGGCGGTACCAGGGTATCCGCAACCCAGGGAGGCATACGGAATTCGTGACGCTAGAATACTGGGAATGCCGAAGCCAACTGTACTCATCGTCGACGACGAGCCTGATATTTACGAGCTGATGTCCATGAGCCTGCACCCAATACGTCTCGCGCCGCGCACCGCCGATCTCGACCCGGACGCCATCCTCAGCAAGACGGCGGCGGCGAAGATGCTTGGCAGTACCTTTCGCACCGCACATTATCGGTTTAAGACGCCAGGAATCGAATAGCATGGTGTTGGACGGCGTCTCCACGCAGCCCCGGGAGATCCCTCGCGAGGCGAAAATTGAGCTAACCATTCTGATGCCCTGCCTCAACGAAGCGCTCACCATTAAGACGTGCGTCGAGAAGGCCCACGCTTACCTGAAGAGCCGGAGCATCTCGGGTGAGGTGCTGGTGGCGGACAACGGCTCGACCGATGGTTCGCAGCGCATTGCCTGGGCTTCGGCAGCGCGTGTGGTGCCGATATCGCAGAAGGGCTACGGCGCGGCGCTCATCGGCGGGATTGCAGCAGCCAGGGGTCGATTCGTAATCATGGGCGATGCGGACGACTCATATGATTTCACCGATCTCGATCCCTTCCTGAACGCGTTGCGTTCCGGCCTCGAGCTCGTTATCGGAAATCGCTTTCACGGCGGGATCCGGCCCGGCGCGATGCCGTTGCTCAACCGTTACCTTGGCAATCCTGTGCTGACCTTCATAGGGCGGCGGCTTTTTGCTTCGCCGGTCGGCGATTTCCATTGTGGATTGCGAGGCTTCGAGCGGCGCGCAATTCTAGATCTGGGACTTCGAGCTGAGGGCATGGAATTTGCCAGCGAGATGGTAATCAGAGCCTCCCTAGCCAACCTCCGGATCGGCGAAGTCCCGACGATGCTGAGTCCGGATGGCCGTGGCCGGCGCTCGCATTTACGACCGTGGCGAGATGGCTGGCGGCACTTGCGTTTCATGTTGTTGCGTAGTCCCCAGTGGCTATTTCTCTATCCGGGCTTGGCATTGACCGTCTTGGGGCTTGCCGGTGGCGCCGCGGTCGCTCTGACGCCCATTTCCCTGTTCGGGCTGATGACGCTCGACATAGACGCGCTGCTTTATTGTGCGGTCGCGGCAATCGTCGGTCTGCAGATTGCTTTCTTCGGGCTGTTCGCAATCGCACTCGCCCGAAAGATGAAACTAATTCTCGCGCGGAAATTCACCGACACGATATTGAACCTGGCATCACGCGAAAGCGCCTTCCGGGTCGGCATTTGTATGATTGCTGCTGGCACAGCCGGGGCAATTTACGCGTTTATCCGCTGGGGTAACGCATCATTCGGGGCGCTGGTACCCGGCGAGATCATGCGCATCACGATTCCGTCTGTGACGACGGTCGCACTGGGCGTACAGATCGTGTTCGGCGCCTTGCTGCTTGGATTCGTCGAAATAGAATTGCGCTAACGTAGGAAGGCGTGGGCCGACCGCCACGCACCGCCATCGGATCAATAAGCCTCAAAACGAGCCCCTAATGCGAGCGCGCACCCTAGGCCCTATGCGTTCGAGCAACCGTGTGTCGCGGAGGAATCGCCGGAACTCGGCCGGACTCAGCCGCAGCACGTTTCCAAGTGCGCCCCACAAGCCTCGAGCATCTCCGGCGGTGGCAGAAGCGAGGGCGAGATTGACCGCAATCGACGCGCGCGCCGCGCGCTCAACGTATTGCGAACGAGATCCAAGCCGCGGAAGGTACCTTTCCAGAACGGTGCGCATCTGCTGCTCGAGTTCGACGCTGTTTCGGCTGGCGGTCATCGTGAGCGATCCGCTGTGAATACGAAAACCGCTGGTGACATCGGGGTGATATTGCACCGTACCGGCGGCTGATAGCTTAAGCCAAAGGTCCCAGTCGGCCGTGTACCAGAGACTTTCGTCCAGCCCATCATTGGCCATCCACGCATCCCTGCGAAACACGGGGGTGGGTGAGGCGATAAAGTTCTGCACCAGGAGCCGCTCCGCCACGCTTTCGAAGGACAGCTCACGCGACATCGGCAGCGGGCAGCGCCAGATGCCGAGCGCGCAGCCGTGCCGATCGATGATGGCGGTCGGGGCAAGGTGCAGGACCGCACTCGGCGCCGCCTCGATCCAGGCATGAACAGCGTCCGCGCGGCCCGGCAGCCACACGTCGTCCACGCTCAGCAGACAGACGTAGGGAGACTGCGCGAGCTGCACGCCGAAATTGGTCTTCTCGTGCCAGCTGCCGATATCCTCGCGCGCCACCACGCGCAGATGCATGCGGTCTTCGAATTCTCGCGCGATGTGTCGAGCCGCGGGCGTCGGCCCGCCGTCGATCAACAGCACCTCGATTCCATCGGTCGCTTCGGGAGCGAGCGATTGCAGCGCCAGTCCGATCCATTCCTCGCCGCGATATGACGGCATGATCACGCTGAGCCATGTACGCGAAATGTTCATACTCGTGGTCATGCAGGCGACGGCGCTCCGCGTGGTAGTCTCTGGAACGATGTGCTATAGATTATGGGTGCCCACCACCTTGTTGATCATAGCCGTAACGCTGAATGCGGTCTTGGGCCAGCTGATGCTCAAGTATGCAGTGATCGGCCTGGGCGGCTCGTCCGCCTTGTCGAATCTGCCGACATTCATTCTGGCTGCGGCCAAATCTCCGCTCGTCTACGTCTCCGTCGCCATCCAGGGCTTCGGCTATCTTCTCTGGATGATGCTCATCGCGCGTATGAAACTTGGCCTCGCGAGCGCCAGCGTTGGCGCAGGCTTCTACGTGTGCATGGCCCTTGCTGCCTGGGCCGTTTATGGAGAGTCGCTCAGCCGGCTGCAATGGCTGGGACTCGCTCTCATCACCCTAGGGGTGAGCTGTATCGGCCTCGCTTCCACTTCTTAGCGTGGCATGAATCGCGCCGATGGCGGGCCCGGGCGCATTACGCAAGCACCATTGCACCACACCAGGCGCGTCGCCACACTGAACGGCGCTCGGCCAATTGCTCCGAATTAACTGCTCATCCAATGCGCTGCCTCGAGTCGCCAGGTAAAGATCTTCGGAACGCAGTAGTGGGTCCATCTGAATCATATCGGCGAGATAGTATCCGCCTCGAAAATCGATGAAGTACACATTGCCACCGGGTCGCTTCACGGCGGGCGCCATCGCCAAATGTCGGCTGATGAACCCATCGATCTGTATTAGCTGGAACGGCACAAGCGTCAGGAGACTCAGCACCGCGGCCGCACCCGCGAACGTGACGAGCCCACGCTCGGTATCCGACCGCCCCGTCATAGCACAGGCGGCCAGTATCGGGACGACGCCCCATGCGGAGTGAAAATAGCGATAGCCCCAACCGTGTCCCTGATCGAGGTGAACGAAAAGATATCCGGCGTAAGTGAAAAACGCCGAGAACATGAGCAGCCTGACATGCCGGTTATCGCGAGCTCGCAGGTACCCGAGGAACGCGAAATAGAAAAGACAGGGCAAAGCCCATACCCACATCTTGGCCGCAGCAGCCACCCTCATGTTGAGGATGTCGACGTCGGGCAGCATGAATACGCTTCTCAAGGTGGGGCCCAAGGCAGCGCTTTGCGTGGCCGGCGCAATGTCGCTTCGCAGCCATGTCCAGCCGAGACCGACCACGACGGCAGGCGCGTATCCTAAAGCGAGCGGTATCAGCCGGCGCCTCGTACTATGGTCCAAAGCGAAGGCGATCAACCAGGGCGCGGCGAACAAGATGTGCGGCACAGGATTGTGAAGCAGCAACGCCAATGCACCGACGAGCCCCGCCGCAAAGCTCCGGCCGGCGGTCGGCCTGAGCAGCAACCAGGCATAGAACAGATTCGCCGTGAGGTGCGCCTGCATGGAGTAGAAGGAAATCGCATTGGCCCAGAAGGCCGACGAAGCGAGCGCAAAGAGAACTGCCCAGCCAGCCGCACGGCGATCCCCGGTGACTTCCAAGGTGATGCGATGGATCAGGAAGATCGCGAGTCCTGCAAGCGTCGCGTTGCATAGCCAGGGAACGCCAAGCAATTGGAATGGCGCGAGCACGAGCGCGAATCCTGGCCAGTAAGTTTCGATTCCCCGCCCCGTCTGGCCAGAGATCAGCAGGAAATACCCGTTGAAGCCCGGTGCGATCAGCCAAGGAACGAGCGGCGGCGGGAGGTGTGCGGTGAGATGGCCCGAAGCAAACACCTTCGACTGGAACACGGCCGAGTATTCGTCCATGCTGAGCGGATAATCTTTGTAAACGCCGACTGTACAGGCTGCGAAGAGCGCACCGCTCGTGACCGCGGTAGCCGCGACGTGGCGGCCGAGATAGTCCGCAAGCCGCAATAGAGGCGCGGTCTTCCTCCAGAGCAGAGCCACGAAACAGACGAGCACACCGAGCGCTGCAGTCGGCCGATCATAGAGATTCAAAAGATCGTAGAAGATGGGCGAGAAATGCCTGTGATTGAAGACTACGCCGCCTGCCAGCATGCAGAAATACACCAGCCACAGAACGCTGAGGAGCAAGCCGAGCAAGCCCGTGCGACGCATGCGGATGAGACGACTTATAATTTTTGGAGCTTTATGATGTCAGCCGACATGAATGAACTCCATCCCCGCGCGTGCCTGACACCGGCAGTCCCTCGCTGATGCGCGAGAGCCTTGACCGCTTCGGGCCGGACAGCGGCAGGAACTCAACCCCGTTGAGCCTCGTGGCTCGGCGCGCAGCGGTCGGCGCTGCACTCGCTCTCCTGCCCGTCGCTCTGTGGTCCCTCACGCACCGATACCTCGGCCTGGTGGGCGACGCGGGCCTCTACGCGGTGCAGGCGCTCTCCCGCAGCAATCCGGGCCTTGCGCACGACGTTTTCTTGAATAACGCATCGCAGGACCACTACACGGTATTCTCGCCGATCTACGCGTTTTTCATCAAGCGCGTCGGTCTGCAAGCGGCAGCGACTTCGCTACTGGTGTCGTTCAGGGCTTGCTTCTACGTAGCGGCGTGGGCCTTTACCCGCAAGCTCTTCGACGCGCGTACGGCGCTGCTGACGCTCGCGCTTCTCATCGTAGTGCCTATCGAATATGGAGCTTTTCACGTATTCCGCGTAGCGGAGGACATGCTGACCGCCCGATCGATGGCCGAGGCTCTCGCTATGACGGGTCTGTGTCTACACGTTTACGGGCATAAAAACGCGGGCTTGGCCCTGGCTGCCTGTGCTCTCGGCATACACGCGTTGATGGCGCTGCCGATGGTGCTTGTATTGCTCGGCCTGCGCGTGAGCACGCGCTCGACCTTGTTGGGTGCGTTCGCGGCCATCGCGGTCGTGCTCTGCTTGGCATCGGCGGCGGCAACCGCGCCGCAGTGGACGCCTGACTTGCTTCGTCGCATGGACCCGAACTGGTTGGACATGGTGCGTGAGCGCTCTCAGTTCGTGTTTCTCCAGTTGTGGCGGCTCTCGGATTGGGAGTCGAACGCCCGACCATTCGTTTCCTTGGCGCTTAGCGTGCTCGTGATCCGCGATGAGCGCGTTCGGACGGTCGGCGCATCGACGATGATCATAGGCGCGGCGGGCCTTACGATCGCGTTCGTCGCGGGCGCTGTTGGGCCGGCTGCGGTACTCCTGCAGGGACAAGCATGGAGATGGACCTGGGTCACCGGGCTCGCAAGCGTATTGATGCTGGCGCCGACCGCGCTGCAAATGTGGCACTGCGAGCGCTGCGGGCCTCTGTGCACCGCGCTGTTGCTCGTAGGTTGGCTGGTCTCCGCCCTCGATGGAGTCTACTTCATCGCGGCTGCTCTGTGTCTGTGGTATGGCTGCAGGCACATTGCCGCGGGAGCGGCGCCATATCTTCGCGCAGCGGCGGTGCTGATCGGCTTGCTGGTGCTCGCACTGATCATAGGTTCGGGCTGGGCAGAGATCTCATCTGCCCCGGCGCATGCGGGAACGGAAGCCAGGACGTTGGTCATCGCACGCACGATCCTCGGGATGGATTGCTTACCTGTCGTCGTTGCGTTCCTTTTGAGCTCGTGGGCGCTCTCCAGCAGATCCATTGCGCTGCCGGGAGTCATGGCGCTCGCGTTCGCTCTAGCGACGGCCTTTGCTGCGCCCGGCGCGCTCAAGAATCCGCTGCCCGAGGGTACTACCGCGCAGATCGAAGAGTTCTCAGACTGGCGGGATGCGATACCAGCCGGCGACAATGTATTTGTGCTGCCAAGATATTACACAGCCGGCTTTACTTGGTTCACTCTCCAGCGTCCAAGCTACCTCACCGTCGATCAGTCCTCCGGCGTGATTTTCTCACGCGCGACTGCCGTGGAGATTCACCGCCGGTCCGAAGTGCTGCTGCCAATCGAAGAACAGGACTGGCGTTTGCTCTCACGCCGCGCAACGCACGGGGCCAAGTTCGACGCCGCCCCACTACCTCTAACGCAGGATCGTCTGGTACGGATCTGCATGGATCCAGAGCTGAATTTCGTGGTGGCAAAAGAGGAGGTGGGCTTCAATCCGATCCGTCATCATCGGCCGGGCATCTGGAATGGCTGGAATCTCTACGATTGCAGGCAGGTAAATTCGTCACGGCACCCGGAATGATCGCCGCGAGCCCCGTCGCGGACATAGCGCAGTTGTCGGGGGTTTGTTGAAACCGAACCCCTTTTTAATTCCGAGAATTTCATCGATTATCCGCCACTGGCGAACAGGTCGCATTGAGATCCCAATATTGTGGATAAGCTGCGATTCCGCGCGAAGGCGCCGAGCGGGGGTCCGGGAGAGGACGCGAGTTCGAATTCGATGCAAGTAAACATTTTAAACCGCACCGTCGAACAGCCGGGAACGGCCAAGATCGGACTCAACTGGCGCGTTCTCGGTATCTTGAACCTGTATCGGGTGCTCGTGCCCCTAGTGCTCTCTAGGGCTTTATTCGTTAGGTGGATCCCGCGGCTTGCCCGTGGAATCGCCGCGGCTTTTCTTTGCCGTTGCTCTGTTCTACCTGAGTTTTGGCTTCGCCAGCGTGATATTGGTGCGCAGGCGCATGGCCAGCGCCCATGTTCAAACCGTCATTCAGGCGGCGGTCGACATCACATGTCTAATTCTGCTTCTGCATGCCTGCGGTGGTGTTTCGAGCGGTCTCGGACTTTTGTTACTCGTCCCAGTGGGCGGCCTCGCGTTTCTGCTGCCGCCGCGCAGTGCTCTGTTCCTGGCAGCGCTCGCGGCAATTGCCGTTTTGGTGCACACGATTTGGCAACAGATCAGCGGACACTCCGATATCACCGCGTACGCGAGCGCTGGTTTTCTAGGATTGGTGCTATTCACGATCGCCGCCTCGGCGAGCGTACTCGCCAGCCGCGTGCGGGAAAGCGAAGCGCTGGTACGCCAGAAGGATGTCGATCTCGCCAATCTCGCCGATCTGTCGCAATACATCGTGCAACACCTGCGTGAGAGCCTTCTGGTGGTGGATGCGGCGGATAAGATCCGTCTCATCAACGAATCGGCAGCGGAGATTCTGGGCGACATCCAAGCGGTTCCCGGCGCGCTAGTAGGCGAAGTGTCACCGCGATTGTTGTATACATTGAGCACCTGGCGGCAGCGCGGCCAGCAAGACGACGAGCCGCCGAGCTTCGTAGCCGCTGATGGCGCGCGCGTCATTCAGCCACACTTCGCTCCCCTGGGGGGGAGCGCCCCTGGGCCGACCCTGATTTTCCTGGAGGACACGAGTCTCTTAGCCGAACGGGTGCAGCAGAGCAAGCTTGCTGCGCTGGGGCGCCTGTCCGCGAGCATCGCTCATGAGATCCGTAACCCCGTGGGCGCAATGAGCCATGCAGGGCAGTTATTGGCAGAAAGCCCAAACATTAGGGCAGGCGACAAAAGGCTGACAGACATCATTCGCAGTAACTCCGAACGTGTGAGCACCATCATAAACAATGTGCTGCAGCTGTCGCGGCGCGAATCGACCCAGCCCACACGTCTGACCCTCGGCGATTGGCTGGAAGAATTCCTGTCAGAGTTCTGTGAAACCATGCAGGTGTCGCGCGCCGCGATTGAGATTCAAGCAGGTTCGGACGATCTCGAGGTGCGTTTCGATGCGAGCCATTTACATCAGGTGGTTTGGAATCTATGCGACAATGCAATCAAGTACAGCGCGGCGAGGGATCGCATCAAATTCGAAATCAATTTGGGCCGGCTTACCCCCAGCTTTCGGCCATATCTAGAGGTAACCGACCGAGGGGCAGGCATCAATCCGCAAGTAGCCGATCGTATCTTCGAGCCTTTCTTTACCGGTCCTAAGGGCGGCACGGGTCTCGGCCTATTCATCGCGCGCGAGCTATGCCAACTGAATCGCGCCGTCCTGCTGTACGATCCACGAAGTGGCGGAGGCAGTATTTTTCGTGTCGTTTTCAGTGATCCACAACGGTGGGAGGAGTAGCGCAGCGCCTCGCTGACGCTACAATGCGCCCATGCCGATTCCTGCCGTATTGGTAGTCGACGACGAGCCCGACATCTGCGAGTTGCTGTCCATCACGTTGGAGCGCATGAGCCTCGCGCCGCATGTCGCCGGCACCATTGGCGCAGCACAGCGGATGCTCAAGACCGACCAATTTGATCTATGTCTCACAGACATGAGACTGCCGGATGGGGACGGCTTGGATCTAGTCAAATGGATTCAGCAGTACTCTCCGAGCGTACCAGTTGCGGTGCTTACCGCGCATGGCAATATGGAAACGGCAGTGCGCGCGCTCAAACTGGGCGCCTTCGATTTCGTCTCCAAACCGCTCGACCTGCCGGGTCTGCGCAAGCTCGTCGCTGCTGCGATCAAGCTGTCCGACACCAACGATGCCGACACCAGCGTATTCGGCCCGCGCCTGCTCGGGACATCAAGTGCCATGCAGCATCTGCGAGAGATGATCGCTCGCGTCGCGCGCAGCCAGGCGCCGGTACATATATATGGCGAATCGGGGACCGGCAAGGAACTGGTGGCGAAGCTCATCCACGAGTCCGGGCCGCGACGCGACGGTCCGTTTGTTCCCGTGAATTGTGGCGCAATCCCGTCAGAACTCATGGAAAGCGAGCTATTCGGACACAAGCGTGGCAGCTTCACCGGGGCCGTCAGCGACAAGAAGGGGCTCATTCAGTCCGCGGAGAGCGGCACTTTGTTTCTCGACGAGATCGCGGATCTACCCCTGCACATGCAGGTTAAACTGTTGAGGGTTATTCAGGAAAAGGCTGTGCGTCCGATCGGCGAGCAATCGGAGGTGGGCACGGATGTGCGCGTTCTGTCAGCCACCCACAAAAATCTCGCGGGGCTCGTGGCCGAAGGGAAGTTCCGAGAAGACCTGTTCTACCGTGTCAACGTGATCGAATTGCGGGTTCCGTCACTGCGCGAGCGGCCTGAGGATGTGCCGGAGCTCGCAGAGGCCGTCCTGCGCCGACTCGGGAGACGCATGAAGATCACGAACCCGGTTCTGGGTAAGGATGCCCTTGCGGCGCTGGCGTCGTACAATTTTCCGGGCAACGTTCGAGAGCTCGAGAATATCTTAGAGCGGGCAATCACGTTGAGTACGAGCGGGGAGATCAGCATCTCGGACATTCAATTGCGGCCCTCACCCACGGGATCCACGTCCGTGGCAAGCGCAACCGGCGGTGGTGCACTAGGCGACCAGCTGGAAGATATCGAACGCGACGCCATTCTCAAGGCGCTGGAACAAACCAAGTACAACAAAACAGCAGCGGCAAAAGTGCTTGGTATGAGCTTTCGCGCATTGCGATACCGAATCAAGAAGCTGGGGATCGAATAATCCCTGCCGCACCAAAGTAAGTCTACCAGCCGCGGAGACTCAAAAGAGGACCAACGAATTTCTCGTAGTTGCGCCAACGCTCGACGGAATTCTTGTATATTTTTTGCCGAACCTGCCAGTAGCTGGCAGTCACCACCTGGCGTCTGGTTTGATGAAAATCCAGGCACCGCGGATCCCATTCAATACCCAAAAAATCCAGCATCTTGCGCGTCCAGACTTGCTGATCGGCGACCAGTTCCTCGTACGGCACTTCCAGTATCGTTCCGGACGGGAGAACGGCGCACCAATGCTCAATCAGGCGTCGATGCTCTTTGTAGTAGTGAGCTAAGTCCGATAAATCGAAGGTAAAACTCAGGGACAAGGCGAACGGCTGAAAGTAACAGGATAAGCACGCATCGATCGGATTGCGTCGTACGTAAATGATCCGTGCCTTCGGAAATACCGAGTGAATTACGCCCAAATAGTCCGAGTTGACAGGGGTCTTATCGATGACCCGTAACGCGTCGGCGGAATGCCCCGATAGGAGGCCGAGAAAATCCTTCGCCAACTTCTCCCTCTTCGGCCGCTCGAGCGGTCCCGGCAACGTGTCGGGCTGATAAGCACGCATCACGTCGCTCCAGAATTCAAGCTCGCCAGCACCCTTTACGCGCGGGTGAGAACTGAGGATTTGCTCGACCAGCGAGGTGCCGGAACGCATCATGCCAACGACGAACACCGGGGTTGTAGAAGCAGAAGCCTGCTCCCCGAGACCGGCCAATGTCTTTCGCGTATATAGGCGGATCAAATCGTTTGCGAGTTGCGAGCGCGCGCGGCGACCATACGGTTCGGCAATTGATTTGAGTGTCTCATTGGCGCTCCTATAACTTTGAAAGGCGCGTTCAAAGTCTCCTACATCATCGAAATACTTCCCTATGGCAAATCGCACGGCCGCCTCATCCAAAGGCGAAACTCCTCTCGCGACAACCGCCTCTGCGCCCTTCAGCCAAGCCCCGTCGGAGGCTCCCATCTTGCGTACACCGGCCTGTGCGGCCCAAGCACTGGGCATAAATGGATCGACCTCAAGCACCTTTTCGAACATGGCGTTCGCTTCATCGAGCTGGCCTTCCATGGCCGAAATCTGCCCCATACCAAACAGCGCGTCCGCATGATGGGGTCTTGTCTTCAGAACCTTTTTGAAGCGGCCGCGCGCGTCGTGCAGGCAGCCTTGAAGTGTAAGGGTCAAACCCAAGCCGCTATGAGCCTCCAGATAATTTGGCTTTAGCTTGATGGCGTGTCGCAGGGCGACTGCCGAATCCGCGAAATACCCCCTCCATCGGAGCAGATTTCCAAGATTGCAGTACGCCTCTGGGTAATCCGGCTTTATCTCGATAGCTTGACGAAAATACGCCTCAGCCTCGACATAGCGGTCGAGTTTGCAAAGAACCGATCCAATATTGTTAAGCGCATCGGGATGATGCGAATCAATTGCGGCCAGCTCCTGATAACAAGTGAGCGCTGCGCCATAGTCAGCGTTGGAGAAGTGCCTATTGGCCACCTTAAGCAGATCGTTAGCAGTGGCAGCCGGAGCTCGACCATTGGGACCGGGGACAGGGTCGGCCTCTGGCAGCACGCCGACCCGCTTCAGCGAAAGATGCATCACCAGCGATTGAGTCACTTCATCAGCCACCTGCCTTGCTACGCCGTTCTCGATCAATCGCCACTTGAAGGAATTTGCAAATCTGGCTCTCTTGTAGGCATTCAGCCGCAACGATTGGAATTCGCGATCCGCTAGCCGCAATATGCGCTCCATCGCTTTATCGCTCTGCCGGAATGCAGGTGTGCCTTTTGCTGTCGAACTCGATGTCGCGGGAGAAGCGAACTCGTCAGCCAACGCCGAACCGGCATCCGCAGCGTCGCGCGCGTTGAACCATTGAAGAATCATTTGAGTTCCATGCTGACCCTTGGCTAGCCGTACGGAATTGGCTCTGCAATCCTCTTGCAGGCCAACGAAACGGGAGGCTAGCGGAAAACGCCCAATCTTTCCACGCAGAATAGATGTCTTTCACCGTCGCGGTTCCGCCAGAATCAGGCTTCTCGAGACGCGCTGCAGTCTGCCGCGTTGGCCAAAACGGTTTGCCGCCCGAAAGAATCTTACAGAATTCGGGTCTGGCGGGAATGCTTGGTTATAACGTTTAGTGAAAGTGATCACACTTCTCCTGGTCGCTCAATCCGATGATCAGTTCCGCAATGCCAAGACGCGATCGAAAAGCTTTGCCGCAGCCGATGATGACGCACAATTCCGTCGCATTTACCTAGTTCAGCTGAAACCACCAAGCCAATTGACCGTTGATCCGTCCTCGGGCGTCGTTTTCTCGCGCCCGACGGCCTCACGCCGCGACAATCTCAACCATTTGTGGAAAGACTGGAACCTATACGAGTGCAGGCGCGTAAACTTCGCACGCCCTTGCGCCTCAAGTTACGGAAATAAATGACCCTTTCATCCTCCGGTCCAGGTCCAAAAACCGCTGTCGTTGCGGGGGCGGGCCCCGCGGGCTTGACGACGGCCCTGGAATTGCTGAGGCGCTCGGACATCAGACCGATCGTGTTCGAAGCGGACGGGCAGGTCGGCGGAATTTCCAAGACCGTCCACTACCGTGGAAATCGCATTGATCTCGGCGGCCATCGGTTTTTTTCGAAATCCGATTGGGTCATGCGCTGGTGGCTAGATATTTTGCCGTTGTCGGCAGATCAAGCGGATCCGCATCGCCTCCCACGCATAAGCTACCAACAACGATCGCGCGACCTGGTAACTCCCGTGGTCCGAACCTCGTCCGATGCGGTTATGTTGATCCGAGAGCGCTTGTCTCGGATTTTCTATCGACGCCGGTTCTTCGACTACCCACTCAAACTCAACGCGAACACGCTCAGGAACATGGGATTCGTCGAAACGACCCGCCTCGGCATGAGCTACATGAAGGCTCGCCTTAGGCGTCGATCGCCGGAGACTTCCTTGGAGGACTTTTTCATTAATCGGTTCGGCGATCGGCTATATCGCACTTTTTTCCGAGGTTATACCGAAAAGGTGTGGGGCGTACCCTGCCAAGAAATCTCCGCCGAGTGGGGCGCCCAGCGTATCAAGCGGCTCTCGATCACGAAAGCGGTTGCACATGCGCTAGCGAGCGGATTTCGTTCATCCGACGATACAGCCCAAAGGCGGATCGAAACCAGTCTGATCGAGCGTTTCATGTACCCCAAGCTTGGTCCCGGACAGATGTGGGAAGAAGTGGCTCGTCGCATCGCCATGCAGGGCGGCAACCTTTACCTTCGTCATCGCATCGTTGGATTGGAGCGCAAAGGCACGGAGATCAAGGCGGTCATGGTGCGAGACGACGCGGCGAGCTCCGTGCGTCGCGTGCCTTGTGACTTTTTCGTCTCGACCATCCCTGTTCGCGACCTCAGCGCGATGTTGGAACCGGAGGACGCCGGTGTCCTGCGGATCGCCCAACGGCTTCCATATCGCGATTTCATGACCGCGGGACTGCTTCTGAGAAGAATGCGCTGGGGCTCCTCGGGAACCCCTCAAATGAGCAACAACGGAATGCCGCCCGACAACTGGATATATATCCAAGAACCCGACGTCAAGATCGGGCGGTTACAGGTGTTCAATAATTGGAGTCCGGCGCTGGTTTCCGACCCGGATACCATCTGGCTGGGCTTGGAGTATTTCTGCAGACAAGGCGACGAGTTGTGGTCCATGGACAACGGGCGGTTCCTGGATTTTGCTGCGGGAGAACTCGAGAAACTCGGGATGATCGATCGCAAGGACGTGCTCGACGGCACAGTAGTTCGCGTCCCGGATGCTTATCCCGCCTATTTCGGTGAATACGGCAACTTCGGCAAAATTCGCGAGTACCTGGAGCAGTTCTCCAATCTGTACCCAATCGGGCGGAACGGAATGCACCGATATAATAATCAGGATCATTCCATGCTAGCCGCTGACAGTGCCGTCAATTCCATGATGCATGGCGGCGCCGGCAAAGGCAGTATCTGGCTCGTCAATGCGGACGACGACTACCATGAGGGAAGGGGTTGAGAAACATCGTGAACACGGTCCGTCCAACTGACAAATTTTGTCATTGAGTGACGAGCCGTGCCACAAGCGGCGCCGGTTGACGACGGTTCTATGTCAAAGGGAGATCGCGCGTTCAGGGAATAACCCTATATCTTCAATAGTTTATCCGCCTATTTCGCGCCTTGGCACACCTCTTGCTCTTCCTCCCGTCACCGGCACAGGCCGTTGTTCGAATGTAGAACTCTCGATTTATCCGTTCATTTAGGAGACAAAATGTTTAAGAAAATGCAACAGGGCTTCACCCTCATCGAGTTGATGATCGTGATCGCGATCATCGGCATCTTGGCCGCGATCGCTATCCCGGCCTATCAGAACTACACCATCCGATCGCAGGTGACGGAAGGTCTGAGCTTGGCGGACGGGTGGAAAACGTCGATTTCTGAGTATTTTGCTCAGAACGGCTCGTTTCCGACCTGCTCGACCACTGTAGCCACCGGCAAAGCGGGCTGCATCTCCGTGAGCGGCGTTTCTGCCGGTAAGTACGTATCGGCCGTCAGCGTCACTGCGACTGCTCCCGGCGGCCAGATCAAGATCACGTACGGTGGTCCCCAGGCGAGCACCAAGCTCTCGACCGGTCCTCTGATTCTGAACCTGTCACCCGGGTCTCGACGCGAACCAGGATGTCGTGTGGGTCTGCGGTACCGCTCCGGTCCCGGCCAGCTTGACGGCTGTCCGTGTGGCGCCGCCGGCGGATGGCACGACGGTCTCTGCCGCTTATCTGCCGAACTCTGCCATAGCCTAATAGCGAGTGTTTGACAACAGACGGGAAGCCCCTCGTCGGAGGGGCTCCTTTTTTTGGACCGGGCCTTCTTCCAATGCGCGCCCCCGCGGCGCACTTGCGGTCCAGCGTCATTGTGCGAACGAAGTCACGCAGGCCGGCCGGCCTCATATGCGACTATTGCGGCTCATTTGACAGTTGCTCGCCGGTTGCCGGGGGTAGACTAGTGCTTCCAGGCTTTGGGGTGCTCTTAAGTCCATGAATGACAACGCGATAGCGGTCAGCGGCACCAATCGCACCACCCTTGGTGGGCTTGCGCATCGGCTCGTTCAGGATGGCCTCCTGGACGAGGCCGCGATGCTCGACGCAGTCGCCAAGGCGAAGGAAAAGCGCGCCAATCTGGTCACGTACCTGGTGACCTCGAACCTGGCGACGGCCCGCGATATCGCCATTTCGGCGTCGAACGAGTTCGGCGTGCCGCTGCTCGATCTCGACTCCATGGCCATCGACATGGAAGCCGTGCGTGCGGTGAGCGACAAGCTCCTGCAGAAGCACCGCGTTCTGCCCCTCATGAAACGGGGCAAGCGGCTGTTTCTCGCGGTTGCGGACCCCACCAATCTGCACGCGCTCGATGAGATTCGGTTCCAGACCTCGATGAGCATCGAGTTCGTGGTGGTCGAGGACGACAAGCTGCAGACCGCCGTCACGAAGGCCATCGACCAGGCCGACGCGGCGATGCCGTCCTTCACCGACGACGATCTCGATCTCGAGAATCTGGAGGTCTCCGGCGGCGACGAAGACCCCAGCGCGGATGCGCTTGGCCGGGACGACGTCGAGGACGCGCCCATCGTTCGTTTCGTCAATAAGATCCTCCTCGATGCCATCAAGAAGGGTGCCTCCGACATCCACTTCGAGCCCTACGAGAAATCGTTTCGCATCCGCACCCGTATCGACGGCGTGCTCAAGGAAGTCGCGCTGCCGCCCGTTCAGCTCGCCGTGAAGATCGTCGCGCGCCTCAAAGTCATGTCGCGCCTCGACATTGCCGAGCGCCGCGTGCCGCAAGACGGACGCATCAAGATGCGGCTGTCAAAGAATCGCGCCATCGACTTTCGCGTCAGCACCTGCCCCACGCTGTTCGGCGAAAAAGTCGTGATCGCGTATTCTGGATCCCTCGAGTGCGATGCTCGGCATCGACGCCTTGGGCTACGAGAAACTCCAGCGCGACACGTATCTGCGGTATCTCGCGAAACCGCAGGGCATGATCCTGGTGACCGGCCCCACCGGCAGCGGTAAGACCGTGTCGCTCTATACGGGTCTCAATATCCTGAACACCGAGGACTGCAACATATCGACGGCGGAGGACCCGGCGGAAATCAATCTGCCCGGCATCAATCAGGTCAACGTGAACAACAAGGTGGGTCTCACCTTTGCGGCGGCACTGCGCGCCTTCTTGCGTCAGGATCCGGACGTCATCATGGTCGGCGAAATCCGTGACCTCGAAACGGCCGAGATCGCCATCAAGGCCGCTCAAACAGGTCACTTGGTGCTCTCGACCTTACACACCAACGATGCGCCGCAAACGCTGACCCGTATGGTCGACATGGGCGTCAAGCCCTATGCGATCGCCACCTCCGTCAGTCTCATTATCGCGCAACGCCTGGCGCGCAAGCTCTGCAGCAATTGCAAGCAGACGATCGATATTCCTCCCGAGGCGCTGCGCAAGGAGGGATTCGAGGAGGCGGACATCACCAACGGCATCCGGGTCTACAAGGCCGTCGGCTGCAACCTGTGCACCGACGGCTACAAGGGCCGCGTCGGCATCTACCAGGTCATGCCCGTCACCGACACGATCGGCCGCATCATCATGGAGGGCGGCGGCGCCATTCAGATTGGCGATCAGGCTGCGAAGGACGGCATCTGGAATCTGCGCCGTGCCGGCCTGGAAAAGGTGCGCAATGGCATTACCAGCCTGGAAGAAGTTAACAACGTCACCGTCGAGTAGTTAAAAGGATCGATTTATGGCGGTATCTGCGACAGCAAGCAAGAAAGACACCCAGTTCCTCTGGGAGGGTAAAGACAAGCGCGGCAATAAGGTACGCGGCAAGGCTCTCGCGGCGAACGAGCAGGCTTTGCGGGCCGATTTGCGGCGTCAAGGCGTTGCCGCGACACGCGTCAAAACCCAGAGCAAGGCGTTCCGCGGCGGCGGCAAGGTCACGAACGAAGACATCGCGGTATTCAGCCGCCAGCTCGCGACCATGATGTCGGCCGGTATTCCGATGGTCCAGGCCTTCGAGATCATCGGCAACGGTCATGACAAGCCGGCCGTACAGAAGCTCGTGCTCGACATCAAGTCGAGCATCGAGGGCGGCAGCACGCTGCACGAGTCTCTCGCGAAATATCCGCTTTACTTCGACTCGCTCTTCGTCAACCTCGTGGAGGCCGGCGAGCAAGCCGGTGCGCTCGAAGCGCTGCTCGACAAGATCGCGACCTACAAGGAAAAGACCGAGGCCCTCAAGAAGAAGATCAAGAAGGCGCTGTTCTACCCGATCGCGGTGTTGTGCGTCGCGGTGTCGTGTCGCTCGTCTTGCTGATCTTCGTCATCCCGCAATTCGAGGAGCTATTCAAGGGGTTCGGCGCCGATTTGCCGGCGTTTACTCAAATGGTCGTGAATCTGTCCCGCACCGTGCAGCATCAAGGCTGGTGGATGGCGCTGGTCGCCGGCGGCAGCATCTATACGTTTTTCTATTTTCTCAAGCGTTCGAAAAAGATGCAGCTCACGTTCGATCGCCTCACTGCTCAAGTTCCCCATCATCGGACCCATCCTGCAAAAAGCCGCCATCGCACGCTTCGCTCGCACGTTATCCACCATGTTTGCCGCCGGCGTACCGCTGGTCGAGGCCATGGGCTCGGTGGCCGGCGCCATGCGGCAACATCGTGTACGAGGAGGCGGTACTGCGCATGAAGGACGAGGTGGCGACCGGCCAGCGCCTGCAGCGTGCGATGGATAACACCGGCCTCTTTCCGAACATGGTCGTGCAGATGATCGCGGTGGGTGAAGAATCGGGTGCGCTCGACACCATGTCCGCCAAGGTCGCGGACTTCTACGAGGCGGAGGTCGACAACGCGGTCGACGGCATGTCGAGCCTGCTCGAGCCGCTCATCATGGCGATCCTCGGCGTGCTGGTCGGCGGCATGGTGATCGCGATGTACCTGCCGATCTTCAAGCTCGGTCAAGTCGTCGGCTAACGGCGCGCGCGGCGCGCGCCAGCGTATGTTCACCGACATCGTCGGGCTGTACGCGGCCTATCCCGCGTGGTTCGCGGGCTCCGTGCTCGTGATCGGCCTGATGGTCGGCAGCTTCCTGAACGTCGTCATTTATCGCCTGCCCATCATGATGGAGCGCGAGTGGCGCGCGCAGAGCGACGGAATTGAACTCCGCGACGCGCAGCCGGCGCCCGCCACGCCGGCCCCGCGGCGCTCCAGCCGCGCCGCTTCACCCTCGCCACACCACGCTCCGCCTGCCCCGCCTGCAAGACCCCCATCAAGCCGGTGCACAACATACCCGTTGTGAGCTGGCTCGTGCTGCGCGGTCGCTGCGCCGCGTGCCGAGCGCCGATATCGGCGCGTTACCCGGCGGTGGAGCTGACCACCGGCCTCCTGTCGGCGTGGGCGGCCTGGCATTTCGGCTTTGGAGCCACCGCCTGCTGCGCCGTGGCGGTCACTTGGGCGCTCATCGCGCTGACCGGCATCGACATGGACCATCAGCTCTTGCCGGACAGCATCACCCTGCCGCTGCTCTGGGCGGGGCTGCTCGCCGCGATCACCCTCGGTCCCACGCCGGGCGTGGCGCTGCCGGTGGCGCCGAAAGATGCGATCATCGGGGCGGCCGCCGGATACCTGAGCCTGTGGGCGGTATTTCACGCCTTCCGCCTGCTGACGGGCAAGGAGGGAATGGGTTACGGCGACTTCAAGCTGTTCGCAGCCCTGGGTGCCTGGATGGGCTGGAAAATTCTGCCGCTGGTGATCCTGCTTGGCCGCCGGGAGCGGCGCCGTCTTAGGCGTTTTGATGATCGTGTTGCGTGGCCGCGATCGGGCCGCGCCCATGCCGTTCGGCCCCTACCTCGCGGCTGCCGGCTGGCTCGCCATGCTCTACGGGCCGCAGCTCGTCGACGGCTATCTGCACCTGTCGGGACTGCGGCACTGAGCATGTCGCCGCGCCTGCGCATCGGCCTCACCGGAGGGATCGCAAGCGGCAAGAGCACTGTCGAGCAACGTTTCACGGAGCTCGGTGTTCCCGTGATCAACGCGGACGATTCCGCGCGTGCCGTGGTCGAACGCGGGCGGCCGGGCCTGGCGGCCGTGGTCGAGCGTTTCGGTGCCGGCGTCCTCACCCCGCAAGGCGAGCTCGATCGCCGCGAGTTGCGCTCCCTCATATTCAGCGATGCCGCCCGCCGCAAGGAGCTCGAGGCCATCCTGCATCCGTTGATCCGCGCCGACATGGCGCAACGATCCTCACAGGCCACTGGGCCTTATGTCGTCCTGTCGATACCGTTGCTGGTGGAAGGCGACGCACGCCGCCCCGGCGACTCGCGTGACCGCTGGGACCGCGTCCTCGTGGTCGACGCGGACGAGTCGCTGCAACTCGCACGTTTGATGAGCCGCGACGCGGTCAGCGAAGCAGAGGCACGCGCGACCTTGGCTGCGCAGGCCTCGCGCGCCGCACGCCTCGCCGCGGCGGACGATGTGCTGGTGAATTCTGGCACCGTAGCCGAGTTGCGACAGGCGGTGGATCTGTTGCATCGACGCTATCTCGAGCTCGCCGCCGACATGCCGCCTTAATTCAAGGTTTACCATGGCCCTTCTGTTGGCTCAGAATAGGACCATGAACTCCTACCCCGAACCGCATTCCGACGCGGAGCCGCAATTGGCTCCCATCGTCTACGAGCAGCCGCTCAACGAGCGCATGCGGACGTTCCTGCGTCTGGAATTTCTCTACACGCAGGCCAGCTACCACGCCGAGCTCGAGACGGCCTGGAGCTCTCGGGCGGCCGTATCGAGCCTGCTCGAGATCCTCGCCATCACGGCGCGCGGCGATTCACGCAGTGAGGTGCTGAAGGAGCTCGAGCGCCACGTCAACGTTCTCAAGGAATTCCAGTCGAAGACCGGGGTCGATCCCAGCCGCTTGAAGTCGCTCGTCTCGAATCTTTTGAAGCTGCGCGAGGATCTGGCCACCGCAGGGGCGAACTTCATGGGTCCGCTGCGCGACTCCGAGTTCCTGAGCGCCATCAAGCATCGCAGCGCGATCCCGGGCGGCACCTGCGATTTCGACCTGCCGGATTATTCCTTCTGGCTGAACCGCCCCTCGCAGGTGCGCACCGCGGAGTTCGGCACCTGGCTCGCCCTGATCCGCCCGCTTTGCGACAGCATCGCGGAGCTCTTGTGGCTCACGCGCCAGAACGCCAAGCGCAAGAGCGAAACGGCGGTGGGCGGAATTTTCCAGCTGCAATTCGACCGCGAGAACGCCTGTCAGCTCGTGCGGGTGACCTTGCCGCCGGACAGCGGGTTGTTTCCCGAGATCAGCGGCAACCAGCACCGCTGCACCATTCGGTTCCTGCAGTGGGCAGACACCACCAATCGACCGGTGCACGTGGAGACCGACGTCCCGTTCATGCTCACCTGCTGTACCTGACCACGCGTCCATGACCGCCACGGTGAAATGCCCGACCTGCCGACGACCGGTGGAGTGGTCGGAGCAATCGGCGTATCGGCCCTTTTGCAGCGAGCGCTGCCGTCTTATCGATCTGGGCGCGTGGCTCACCGAGCAGAACAAGATTCCGGACGGGGAGGCAGGTCTGGCCGACGACGAGGCTCGCGCCGGGGAAACGCGCGGCGAGCCCTCCTAGCCCGCGGGGACTCGACCCACATCATGGAGCCTCAGTTCTGGCTCGAGCGCTGGCGAACCGGCCAGACCGCATTTCATCAGTCGAGCGTCGACCAGAGTCTGCGGCGCCAATGGCCCACACTGGGCGTGTCCGCTGGAAATCGCGTGTTCGCGCCTCTGTGCGGCAAGAGCCTCGATCTGCTTTGGCTGCGCGATCAAGGGCTCGAGGTCATCGGGGTCGAGCTCGCCGCCGCCGCCGTCGAGGCATTTTTCTCCGAGAATGGCCTGCCCGCGCGGCGCCGCGCGGGCCGCCCCTTCGATGTCTACGACGCGCCGGCCCTTCGCTTGCTGTGCGGCGATTTCTTCGCATTGACGTCCGCGCTCCTCGGCCGCGTGGGCGCGGTGTACGACCGGGCCGCGCTCATCTCGTGGGCCCCGGCGCTGCGCGATGCGTACGTCGAGCACCTTACGAAGCTGATGAGCCGCGGGACACCTATGCTGCTCATCACGCTCGAGTATCCGCAGTCGCAGATGGCGGGACCGCCGTTTGCAGTATCCGGTGAGGAAGTTGCGCGGCTGTATGCGCGCCAGTTCGACGTCCGCGAGATCGCGCGTCAGGACATCTTGCCGCACGAGGCGCGGCTGCGCGCCAAGGGCCTCACGGAGTTGTTCGAAGTGTGCTATCAGCTCGTCCGCCTCTGAGCCACAAAAGGAAAAACATGGCTGAATTCCGTTCATCGGGCCGCTATCTCGCGCCCGCCTTGGTCGCCTGCGCTGCGGCGACCGCGCCGCACGCCGGCGCGCCGCGTGCCGCGGAGCTCACGATCGACCGACTGTTCGATGCACCGGCGCTTGCCGGCCCCACGATCGTGGGCTTGCGCATATCACCCGACGGCTCGAGCGTGACTTACTTGCAAGGCAAGGCCGAAGACAAAGACCGGCTCGACCTGTGGGCCTACGATCTCAAGGCGCGGCACGCGCGCCTGCTGGTCGATTCGAGGGCCCTAGCTCCTGTCGATGCAAAGCTCTCTGACGAGGAGATCGGGCGCCGCGAGCGCCAGCGGACTGCGGCCCTTTCCGGCATCCTCGAGTATTCATTCGCGCCGTCGGGACGTGCCCTGCTGTTCCCCCTCGACGGCAAGCTCTATTACTACGATCTGGCAAGGCCGCCGCAGAGCGCGGTCCTGGCGCTCACGCCCCCCGATGCCTTCGCCACCGACGCGACCATCTCACCGCACGGCGGCTATGTCGCCTACGTGCGCGATCAGAATCTGCATGTCTATGACCTCGCGGCGCGCGCCGACCGGGCGCTCACGCAGGATGGGGGCGGGACGATCAAGAACGGCCTGGCGGAGTTCGTCGCGCAAGAAGAGATGGGCCGCAGCAGCGGCTATTGGTGGGCACCCGATGACCGGCACGTCGCCTTCGTGCGCGTCGATGAAAGCCCGGTGAAGCTGAGCCAGCGCTTCGAGATCGCGGCCGACAATGTCGCAACCTTTGCGCAGCGCTACCCCACCACCGGCGGCCCGAACGTGAGCGTGCGGCTCGGCGTGAGCGACGTGCGTACCGGCGCAGTGACCTGGATCGACCTCGGCAGCGATCCGGACATCTATCTGGCGCGTGTCGATTGGCTACCCGACGGCAAGACGCTTGCCATTCAGCGCGAGAGCCGCGATCAACGCCGTCTCGATCTGCTGTTCGGCGACATCGGCAGCGGCACCAGCCGGCTCGTGCTCAGCGAGACCAGCGCGAGCTGGATCGAGCTCAACGACGAAATCTCCTTCCTCAAGAAAACCAAAGAGTTCGTCTGGGCGTCGGAGCGAGACGGCTTCACGCACCTTTATCTATACGACTACGACGGGCACCTGCTGCGCCCGCTCACCGCCGGCAAGTGGTGTGTGGATGATTTTCGGACCCGGGCCATCAAGGGCATCGATGAGAAGAAACGCGTGATCTATTTCTCCGCCACGGAGAAAAGCCCCGTCGAGCGACAGCTGTACCGCGCCTCGCTCGATGGCGGCGATCCGGCGCGGCCGACTCGCGTGTCGGCCGACGATGGCGTGCACTCGGTGGTCATGTCGCGGGGTGCGCACGTTTACGTCGACGCCTTTACCAGCCGCCGCCAGCCCCCGCAGGTGAGCGTGCACAACTCCGACGGCAGCCTGATCACCTACTTGCTCGAGAATCGTCTCGACGAGCACCATCCGGATGCACCGTATGTCGCGGACAACGCCGTGCCCGAGTTCGGCACCCTTACCGCCGCGGACGGCCAGGCGCTGTACTACCGCCTGTTCAAGCCTGCGCATTTCGATCCCGCGAAGCGGTATCCCGCGATCGTCGACGTGTACGGTGGTCCCGGCGTCCAGCGGGTACTCGATTCCTGGACGGGCGCCTCGTTCACTCAAATCCTCACTCGCGCCGGCTACGTGGTGTTCCAACTCGACAACCGGGGCAGCGCTTCGCGCGGCACGGCGTTCCAGGCGCCGATCCATGGGCGCCTCGGCGAGGTCGAGGTGGCGGACCAGGTGCAGGGCGCCCGCTGGCTGGCCGCGCAGAGTTACGTCGACCCCGAGCGCATCGGCGTTTCGGGCTGGAGCTACGGCGGCTACATGACGCTGATGCTGATGTTCAAGGAGCCGCAGCTGTTCAAGGCGGGCGTCTCCGGGGCACCTGTCACCGACTGGACGCTCTATGACACCCATTACACCGAGCGCTATCTAGGCAAACCGCAGGACAACCCCGGCGGTTACGAGCAGAGCGCCGTATTTCCTTACGTCAATGACCTGCGCGGGAAGCTCCTGGTGATTCACGGCATGTCCGACGACAACGTACTCTTCTTGAACTCGACCAAGCTGTTCCGACGCCTGCAGGATCTCGGCAAGCCATTCGACGTCATGGTGTATCCCGGTGGGAAGCACGGCTTGATGCGCCAGCACGATGGCCGCCATGGTTATGCCACGATGCTGCGATTTTTCAACTCGAGCCTGATGCCGGCGGCGCCGCCCTAGCGAGGCACACGGAGCCTAGTTGCCACGATTGACCAGGGCACCGCCGGTCCCCGCAATCAGCGGCGTCTCTGAATCCGGTCGGAACGCGGCAGAGGCGAACGATTCCTCGGGCTGCGCTCCGGGCCAATGGATCCCCATGAGATCTGCAAGCGAGTAAAAAACATTGTGGCTGCGAATTTCCTTCGTCGCGTTCTGATTCATTGCTGCCACCTTGTCCGGATGAGCCTGCCGGTATGCGGCGTTGACCCAAACGAATGCGGGGATGTCGAATTGATGTTGAGAATAGACCGGAGCACCGTGACCCGAGCGGCCGTCGAGCGCGTAGATATCCTCGCCGTGATCGGAGAAATAGGTCACGGTAACAGGAACGGCGAGCTTACGTGCTTCATCGATGAGCTGCGACAGGAACCAATCGGAGTAAGCCACGCTGTTGTCGTACGCATCCACGACATCCTGATCGGGTTTGTCTGAGATCGCGTCTTCATAGGTAAGTGGAACCCCCGACCCGAATCGCTCGAAGCCGGGCGGGTAGCGCGAATCGTAGGCCCAGTGAGAGCCGATGACGTGCAAGCCGATGAATCGTGCATGGCCTGCCTGCACGATTTGGCGTCGAAATTCTGGAAGTAGAATCTCATCGAGCGGTAAGCGACTTGCGGCCAGTGTACGCAGGGACGGCGGATACACCATGCGGTCTGCGTGAACGCCGGTGAGCAGTGATATGTGCGGATCCTGATTCATGAGCCATGAAGTCGCATATCCCGCTTCGCCGGCAAGATCCACGAGGTTGCCCCGCACGGCTCGCATGTCGAACTGGCTTGGAGACATGCCGGTCAACAAGATCGGCACGGCGCAGATGGTTACATTGGCGTCTGCGACGGCGTTCTTGAATACGATGAGCTCGTCTCGCATGGCATCAAGCCGGGGAGTGGTCTTGCGTGAATATCCGTATGCCGACCATGAATCACGCCGCGCACTTTCCCCGATCACCAGGATATGCACTTCCTCGCCGGACACTCCGCTTGCGCCGTAACGTAGCTTCGGAATCGCAGTGCCATGCACGGCCGCAAGGGCCAAGCGAAGCGGTCCAGCCGCAAACATGAGGGTACCGATTAGGGGGTTCGCCGAGAGCCCTTGCGCAAAGAGCGTCGGGCTCTGCGAGGCGATGGCACCGAGAACGATCGCGGCCATCAATCCACCCCAACGCAGGTACGCGGTGCGTCCCTGAGCGATCGGCGTCCGCGGTAAGGCGGCGGTAACGGCGATATAAATCGCGAGCAGAATCACCATGCCGATCAGCAACTGCTTTCCCTGCCAAATCCCCAAAAAACCAAGGAATTCAGCCCAAGAGGAGGTGGCGAGGACGTAGGCTAGGAGCTCGCCCGGGGTTGAGCCGTAGATCAGCACGTAAAAGGCGAACGCGACTGCCAGGAACCACAACGGGGCATGTAGCACGAAAAGACGCCGCCACGTTCGTGCCACGAGGACAAGGAGCCATAGCACCAATGCGACCGAGGCCAGGAAAGTCATCAGACAGAGAAGACCCTTGGCCCTGACCACACACGCCCCGACCACGCAATAGGGCAAGACCATGAGGGCGCAGGCGGCAAGCAAGCGAGAAAGGCGAAATCGTTGCATATTTTGTGGACTGTGCTTTGCCGCTGGCTCGGGACTGGCTGCAGAAGTCTCCGCCGCCGCCGCCAAAGTCGCTACCAAAGAGTTCACGTTTGTGGATGCGCGTCTATCGTGCGCTCACACCATCGAATTGACTCCGGTTGCCCCTAGGGTCCAGGCGCGCTCGAGCGATACACCGCGTGCGAACACAGGTAGATCCACGCTTGCGCATAGCGCCCCAACTCGTCGTTCGCATCACGTCGCGCATGACCAGAAAATCCGACCCCGGCGGATGCGGCCTCCCGGCCTCGCGCGGCTCCCCGCACAGAGCACCCAGCAGCCGCTTGCCGAACCTAGCCGCCGGATAGTCTCCAGGTGAGTCATTGCTCGGCGCGCTAATGCCGGGCGCTAGCTTGACGTCGTCGCACGCCAGAATCGTCATAAAAAGGAGAAGCCCCACGCCGCAAGCGCTCAGGGAGGCGCAGCGCCGCCACGATCGGCCGATCAGCGGGCAACAGCTCAGCCGAACCAAGTTCCGCCTGCCGGCACCATCTGAGCGCCTGCCCATCCAAACCCCGCGGCTCACCCCGATAGCGGCGCACCACCCAAACATCGAGGAGCACGTCGCCGTAGGGGTATGTGTGCCGCAAACGCAGCAGCGGCCGAGGTCGCTCGATCGTGATGCCGAGCTCCTCCCGCAACTCGCGAGCAAGAGCATCGGTACGGGTCTCGCCCGGCTCGACCTTGCCGCCCGGAAACTCCCAACTGCCGGCGAGGTGCTTGCCGGCGGGTCGCTGCGCGATGAGAATCCGGCCGCGCCGGTCGAAGAGCACGGCCGCCACGACATGAATCGCGGGCTTGCCGTGCACGGTGCTCGAGGCTGACTCCGTCAACCGCTCGCTTGCTGCAGGGCGCCGTGACAGTGCTTGTACTTCTTGCCCGACCCGCAGGGACACATTTCGTTGCGTCCCACTTTCGGGACCGGCCGTACGAAGGGCGCGGCGCGCGGCCGCGGCCGCGGCGGGGCGCGGCGGCGAGGGATTGCCGCCGTCGCCACCGATGCGCTCGTCGATCACCATTCCCGTCTGTATCGGCGACACCGCCTCCGCATGCTGCAGTTGCAGCGCGCGCGCAAGACGCTGCTGGCGCTCGAGCTCTTCGCGCTCGATCTCCGCCTGACTGCGCACCTGGACTTTGGACACCGTCGTCACCGTGTCGAACTTGATGCGATCGAGCATCCCCGCGAACAGCTCGAAGGCCTCGCGCTTGTACTCCTGCTTCGGATTCTTCTGCGCGTAGCTGCGCAGGAAAATTCCCTGGCGCATGTAATCCATGGCCGCAAGGTGCTCACGCCAGTGCTGATCCAGCGTGCGCAACATCACTTCCTTCTCGATGTAGCGCATGATTTCCGCGCCCACCGTGGTGCGCTTGGTCTCGTACGCGGCCGCGAGCGCCTCGATGATCTTGTTGCGCAGCAACGCGATGTCGCCCGTCTCGTCCGCTTTCACCCACTCATCGATCGGTAGTTGCGCGCCGAAATCGCGCTCGATCGACTGCGTGAGTTCGGGCAAATCCCAATTCTCCTGGGGAACACCCTGCGGCAGGTATTGCTCGACGAGCTGCGCGACCACGTCCTCGCGAGCGCCCACGACCGCCTCGGAGACATCCTCCGTGCCCATGAGATCGGTACGCTGCTGATAGATGACGCGGCGCTGATCGTTGGCGACGTCGTCGTACTCGAGCAGCTGCTTGCGGGCATCGAAGTTGTATTGCTCGACGCGGCGCTGCGCGCGCTCGATTTGCCGCGTCAGCATGCCGCTCTCGATGGCCTCGCCGGCTTTCATGCCGACGCGCGTCATGAGCGACTTCATGCGGGTCGGATCACCGAAGATGCGCATCAAGTTGTCTTCGAGCGACAGATAAAAGCGGCTCGAGCCCGGATCGCCCTGGCGGCCCGAGCGGCCGCGCAGCTGATTGTCGATACGCCGCGACTCGTGGCGCTCCGTGCCGATGATGTGCAGGCCGCCCGCCGCGAGCACTTGCTCGTGGCGCTTCTGCCAGTCCTCGCGGATCTCCTTCACCGCGGCCCCGTCGGCGCTGCCGCTGGCATCGATCTGTGCCTGCGGATTGCCGCCGAGCACGATGTCGGTACCGCGACCCGCCATGTTGGTCGCGATGGTTACCGCGCCGGGGCGGCCGGCCTCGGCCACGATGTGCGCCTCGCGCTCGTGCTGTTTGGCATTCAGCACCTCGTGGGGAATGCTTGCGCCCTGCAGCAGCTTCGCGAGCCGCTCGGAGGTCTCGATCGAAGTGGTTCCCACCAGCACCGGCTGGCCGCGCTTCACGCAGTCCTGGATGTCCTCGAGAACGGCCTGGTACTTGTCCTGCTCCGAGAGGAACACGAGATCGGAGTTGTCCTTGCGGATCATCGGCTTGTGGGTCGGGATGACCACGACCTCGAGGCCATAGATCTGCTGGAACTCAAACGCCTCGGTGTCGGCCGTTCCGGTCATTCCGGAGAGCTTGGCGTACAGTCTGAAATAGTTCTGGAACGTGATCGAGGCGACCGTCTGGTTCTCCTCGCGCACCTTCACGCCCTCCTTCGCCTCGACGGCCTGATGCAGCCCATCGGACCAGCGCCGTCCCGGCATGGTGCGTCCGGTGAATTCATCGACGATGATCACCTCGCCCTGGCGCACGATGTATTCGACGTCGCGGCGATACAGGGCGTGTGCGCGCAGCGCGGCATTCAAATGATGCATCAGGCGGATGTTGGTGGCGTCGTAGAGGCTCTCGCCCTCGCGCAGGAGTCCAATCTCGTCCATGAGCGATTCGACTTTCTCGTGACCTTCCTCGGTGAGCGTGGCTTGCTTCGTCTTCTCGTCGACGGCGTAGTCGCCCGGCCCGTTCTCTTCCTTCTGCTTGGTGAGCCGCGGGATCAAGGTATTGATCTTGATATAGAGCTCGGTGCTCTCTTCAGCGGGCCCGGAGATGATCAGCGGGGTACGTGCTTCGTCGATGAGGATGGAGTCGACTTCGTCGACGATCGCGAACGAGAGCTTGCGCTGCACCCGGTCCTCGAGACGGAAAGCGAGGTTGTCCCGCAGGTAGTCGAAACCGAACTCGTTGTTGGTGCCGTAGGTGATATCGCGGGCGTACGCGGCGCGCTTCTCGTCCTGCGACTGGGCATTCTTGATGACCCCCACGCTCATGCCGAGGATGCGGAACACGGGTGCCATCCAGTCCGAATCGCGCTGCGCCAGATACTCGTTCACGGTGACCACGTGCACGCCGTCTCCCGTGAGAGCGTTCAGGTACGCGGGCAAGGTCGCCATGAGGGTTTTGCCCTCGCCGGTGCGCATTTCGGCAATCTTCCCCAGATGCAGGGCCAGACCGCCGATCAACTGCACGTCGAAATGGCGCAGGCCGAGGACGCGCCGCGAAGCCTCCCGCACCAGGGCAAAGGCCTCGGGGATCAGCGCATCGAGGGGCGTGCCCGCGGCGAAACGCGCCTTGAGGTCCTGCGTCTTCTCCGGAAATTGCTCGTCCTTGAGCCCTTGAATCTCGGCCTCGAGCGCATTCGTGGCGACGACCGTGCGGCTCAACTCCTTGATGAGACGTTGATTACGGCTGCCGAATACTTGGGTGAGAAGCTTCCACACGCGGGGAGTCCTTGAAAAACTGGGTATTGTACGGATAGACCCGAAGGCCGGTAAATTGTTTCGACACGCCTGCCCGTCCTCGCCCCGGGGGACGAGGGGTCCGGTCTTTTACATGAGGGCGCGCGGCGCGAACACCAGGGAGGCTAGCGATCCTCGCCGATGAAATGCAGCGGATCTACCTGAGTGCCGTTCTTGAGCACCTCGAAATGCAGGTGGGGACCGGTGGAATGCCCGGTCGAGCCCATCAGCGCGACTTCTTGGCCCTTGCTCACCATGTCGCCCTGCTTCACCAAAAGCTTCTCGTTGTGGCAGTAGCGCGTGGCGAGACCGTTACCGTGGTTGATCTCGACCATCTCACCGAATCCCGAACGCTCGCCGGCGAAGGTCACCAGGCCGGCGGCGACCGCCGAGATCTTCGATCCTTGAGGACCGGCGAAGTCGACCCCCTTGTGCACCGCCAGGTAACCGGTGAAAGGATCCGCCCGGCGGCCGAAGTACGAGGAAATCCAGCCGTCCTGCACGGGCCGGCCCTCCGGATAGACCTGCTTGTTGAGCTCGCGGGTGAGAATCAAATTCTCGAGCACGCCGAGCTCTTGTTCACGGCTCGAGAGCTGTGTCTGCAGATCATCGACCATCGCGGTGAGGCTCGGGATCTGCGCCGGCTGCCCGTCGACACCCTCTGCGCCGCCGAGCGCCGGGGGATTGCCGAAGTCGAACTCGCCGTCATTCAGATTCGCCATCCGGGTGAGCCGCTTGCCGAGCGCATCCAGCCGAATCACATTGGCATTCATCTGTCCGACACGCATGGCCAGGGCGTTGACCTTCTCTTGCAACATGCGGCGCACATCATCGATTTGCTGCTGTTCGCCGACCAGCGCCTTGGACCAGCCGCCGATCTGATCGACGGTGCTGGCGCCGCGATGGCGTGCACCCAGGCCGACGCCGACCGAAAATGCACCACCGACGACCAGGAAGACCAGTGCCGCCGCCGCCGCCAGCACCAGCGGGTGGCGCAGGTCGAGCTGCTTCACGCGACCGCTCTTGCGGCCGACAAAAATGACATTCATGTGAAATTGGAGGCGGTCATGAGGAAGGTCGGCCTCGGTCCTGACAAGCAACGGGCCTAGACTATGCAGAATAAGGTGAGTAGAAACAAGGAAATTACTCACGCTTTTATTGTCAATTCAGGCCAGCGTCCCCGCAGTAAAAATGAAAAAATCTTTAAATATCAATGAACTGTTCGATTCTGGACGGCTGAAAGGGTTGCAGACCCGCCGGCGCGAGCGTCGCGACGTGCTCGCCCATGTGCGTGCCGCTCTGCCTCCCGAACTCGAGGGGACCGTGCTCACCGCGGGCATCGAAGAGGGCCGTCTGACCGTGGGGGTGTCGGGCGGCGTCTGGGCCAGCCGCCTGCGTTACCGGTCGCAGGCCTTGCGCGAGTGCGTGGCCGGCACGCTCGGCCGGGAAATCCACAGTGTCCGCATCAAGGTGGTGCAGCTGCCTCCGGCCTGATTGCCGCGACGCAGCATTACCCCGGGCCGGGTGCAGGTCAGACGCGGGCGGCCGCCGCGGCCACGTAGGAGATGGGCGCCTCGGCCAAGCTCTCGAACGTGACCTCCTCCCAAGCGCTGTCCCGGGCAATGAGGGTACGCAGCAAGCGGTTGTTGAGGGCGTGCCCGGACTTGTAGCCGCTGAACTCACCGATGAGGCTGTGCCCGAGCAGATACAGATCGCCGATGGCATCAAGAATCTTGTGCTTCACGAATTCGTCTTCGTAGCGCAGCCCATCTTCATTCAGTACGCGGTAATCGTCGAGCACGATGGCGTTGTCCATGTTGCCGCCGAGCGCCAGATTCCGCGCGCGCAAGCTTTCCAGGTCACGCATGAAGCCGAACGTCCGTGCGCGGCTCACTTCCCGCAGGAACGAGGTGGTCGAGAAATCCATCGAGGCGACCTGGGAATGCTTCTTGAAGGTGGGGTGATCGAACTCGATCTCGAAGTTCACCTTGAAGCCGTCGTACGGGTCGAAGCGTGCCCACTTGTCGCCGTCCTCGACTTTCAGGCTCTCCCGGATGCGAATGAACCGCTTCGGCATCCGCTGCTCCTCGATGCCGGCGGACTGCAGCAAAAAGACGAAGGGTCCGGCGCTGCCGTCCATGATCGGCACTTCGCCGGCGCTGACCTCGACGAGCGCGTTGTCGATGCCGAGACCGGCCAGGGCGGAGAGCAAGTGCTCAACGGTCGAGATCTTGGCCTCGCCGCTCTGCAGCGTAGTCCCCATCATGGTGTCGCCGACGTTCTGCGCGTGCGCCTGGATGTCGATGCTGGTTGGCAGGTCAGTGCGCCTGAACACAATGCCCGTGTCCGGAGCAGCCGGGCGCAGGGTCATGAGCACCTTCTTCCCCGTATGCAGGCCCACTCCCGTGGCACGAATCGAGTTCTTCAGGGTTCTTTGATTCAACATCGAGCAAAACCGACCATGAGCATCTTAAGTTAACCTGCAAGGTATCATACGCAACAAACGGGCCCAAAGCGCCCTGACACTTTCCTACAGTTGCGGCATTTTCAGCACAAGCCGCCTTTCAGCACAGGCCGCCTCTTCAGCACGGCGCCCCGAGGCCGATCCCTCGGCCCTGCCCTGCAGCGGGCGCCATTGCCTACTTCTCGGCGTGGCCTACCTGTAACGCGTAAAGCCGAACACGAGCTAGTCCGCTTGCCGGCGCAAGAACGCCGGTATGTCGAGCAAATCTTCCGCTTCGGTTTCCGACCGCAGGCCATCGCCCACGGCGCGCTGCCGCTGTACGGTCGGCTTATCGAGCATGGCGTAATCCGTTGGAGCCAGCGGTGACTTCTGTCTCACTACCCGCATGGTCGGAGGCGGCACGGCGGTCTGTACCGGTGGCGCCGCGATCGCACGCGCAACGGGCTTGCCGAGACCGGTCGCGACCACCGTGACCCTGATTTGATTCGACATCTCGGGATCGATCACCGTTCCAACGACGACCGTCGCGTCATCCGAGGCGAACTGCTTGATCACGTTGCCGACTTCCTGGAACTCGCCGATCGACAGATCCATTCCCGCGGTGACGTTCACGAGGATGCCTTGCGCGCCGGCCAGGTTGATGTCCTCGAGCAACGGGCTCGAGATCGCCGCCTCTGCCGCCTCGCGTGCGCGCTCATCGCCCGCGGCCGCACCCGATCCCATCATCGCCATGCCGGTCTCCGACATGACCGTGCGCACGTCGGCGAAGTCGACGTTGATCAAGCCGGGACGCGTGATCAGTTCCGCGATGCCCTGCACAGCGCCCTGCAGCACGGTGTTCGCCGCCTTGAACGCATCCAGCAAGGTCGTGGTGCTGCCGAGCACCTGCAGCAGCTTCTGATTCGGAATGGTGATGAGCGAATCGACGTATTTCGAGAGCTCGAGCATTCCCTGGTCGGCGACGCGCGAGCGCTTGTTGCCTTCCATCTCGAACGGCCGGGTGACCACCGCCACCGTCAGGATGCCGAGCTCCTTCGCGACTTGCGCGACGACGGGCGCGGCGCCCGTGCCGGTGCCGCCGCCCATGCCGGCGGTGATGAACAGCATGTCGCAGCCCTCGATAAGCTCGATGATGCGGTCGCGATCTTCCATCGCCGCTTGACGGCCCACTTCCGGGTCGGCGCCGGCGCCCAAGCCCTTGGTGATGTTGCAACCGATCTGCAGCGCGGTGCGCACCTTGGAGTGCTTGAGCGCTTGTGCGTCGGTGTTGATGCAGATGAAATCGACGCCCTCGAGACCGGCTTGCACCATGTGCGAGACTGCGTTGCCGCCGCCGCCGCCCACGCCCAACACCTTGATGATGGCGCTCTGACTGTAAGAGTCCATTAGTTCAAACATTCAAGTTCTCCTATCGGTTGTAATCACCCAAGGCCCGGATTCAAAAATTCCCCTGAAACCAAGCCTTCATTCGCTCGAAAACCGTTTTCATACCGCCCGCAAGGAGCGGCGCCTCCGTGCGCTGCACTTCCAAGTTGCTCTTCGCGTACAACAGCAACCCCACCCCGGTGGCGTGGATCGGATTGCTCACCACGTCGACCAGGCCGCTGACGTACTGCGGTATGCCGAGACGCACCGGCATGTGGAACACTTCCTCGGCGAGCTCGACGGCGCCTTCCATCTTGGAGCTGCCGCCGGTGAGCACGATGCCGGTGGCGACCGCTTCTTCGAGGCCCGCGCGGCGCAGCTCGTCGCGTACCAGCGCAAACAGCTCCTCGTAGCGCGGCTCGACGATTTCGGCGAGGGTCTGCCGCGCGAGTCGGCGCGGCGGCCGATCGCCGACGCTCGGCACCTCGATGGTCTCGTCGGGATTGGCGAGCTGGGACAGCGCGCACGCGTACTTGATCTTGATGTCCTCGGCGTACTGGGTCGGCGTGCGCATGGAGACGGCGATGTCGTTCGTGACCTGATCGCCGGCGATGGGAATCACCGCGGTGTGACGGATGGCACCGCCCGAGAACACCGCCATGTCGGTGGTGCCTCCGCCGATGTCCACCACGCAGACTCCCAAGTCCTTCTCGTCCTCGGTGAGCACCGCGTAGCTCGAGGCGAGCTGCTCGAGCACGATGTCATCCACCGCGAGACCGCAGCGTTGCACGCACTTGACGATGTTCTGCGCCGCGCTGTCGGCGCCGGTGACGATGTGAACCTTCGCCTCGAGCCGCACCCCCGACATGCCGATGGGGTCGCGGATGCCCTCTTGCGCATCGATGATGTATTCCTGCGGCAGCACGTGCAGGATCTTCTGATCGGCAGGAATCGCCACCGCCTTCGCCGCGTCGATCACGCGCTCGACGTCGCCCGGTCCGACTTCTTTGTCTTTGATCGCGACGATGCCGTGCGAGTTGAGGCTGCGCACGTGGCTGCCGGCGATACCTGCATACACGGAATGGATTTCACACCCCGCCATGAGCTCCGCCTCTTCCACGGCGCGCTGGATGGATTGCACGGTGGACTCGATGTTCACCACGACGCCTTTTTTCAGGCCGCGCGAAGGATGGCTGCCGATGCCGATGATCTCGAGCGAGCCGTCGGCCTTTATTTCGCCCACGATGGCGACCACCTTGCTCGTGCCGATATCGAGCCCTACGGTCAAATTGCGGTCAGAACGCTTCGCCATGTCGAATCTGGTTTCCTTCAGGCTTCGGAGTCGTCGGAATGCTTGGATGAGGGCGTCGCCGGCGTCTGGGCCGCGTTGCGCCAGCCGATGGCGAAGCCGTTCGAGTAGCGCATGTCCACATAGGTGATCTCAGTCATGCGGTGCGCGATCACCTGCGAGACGGTGCGGATGAACCGGTCGATGCGCTCGTCGACGTCGCGACGCCCCAGGCGCACCGTGACGCCGCTGTCGAGGTCCATCTCCCAGGCGCCGCGCTCGTCGAGCCGCAGCGCCGCGATGCGCATGCCTGCCTCGAGCACCCGACCCTGCGCCGAGAGATAGCGTTGCGCGACCTGCGACTCGGTCCCGTCGGGGCCTGACAGGCGCGGCAGCTCCGCGGGTACGTGCGTCGCGGACCTCACGAACAGCTGGCCGCGCGTGTTGAGCAGGCCCGAATCGCCCCAGCGGGCAGCCGCCGTCTGCTCCACCACGGTGACGTGCAGGCTGTTCGGCCAGCGCCGCTGAACGCGTGCGTGATCGACCCATGGCAGTGCCTCCACCGCGTTCTCGACGGCGTCGAGATCCGTGGAAAGAAAGCCGGCATGCGCATAGGGAGCGACGGCCTTTTCGATCTGCCCCGGCGAGACGCGCTGAAAGCTGCCGTCCATGTCGATGGTTTGCACCGGCCGGTCGAGGGCGAGCAGGAATGCGCCGAGCATGGCGAGGGTGAGCGCGACCAGGCCTGCGCGCTTGCCGTACTTGCGCCACTCGACGATGAACTTCGGCCACTGCCAAGGCGCCTTGTCGGTCTTCGGGCGGTTCTTCAGGCGATTGCGGCGGATCAGCCAATTGAAGTTCATTTGCGCTGCCTCACAAAGCTGGACTCGAGTACGCGCCACACCAGCTCGTCGAAATCGATGCCGGCCTGGCGCGCGGCCATGGGGACGAGGCTGTGGCCGGTCATCCCGGGCGTGGTATTGATTTCGATGAAATAGAACTTGCCGCTGGACGCCTCGCGCATGAAGTCGACCCGGCCCCAGCCCGTGCAATCGGTCACGCGGAAGGTCGCGAGCGCGGCGGCGGCAAGCTCCGCCTCCTCGCGCGCATCGAGCCCGCTCGGGCAGTGATACTGGGTGTCGTCGCGGAAGTACTTGGCTTGGTAGTCGTAGAACTCCGTGGCGGGCTGGATGCGAATCGACGGCAAGGCGCTGGTCCCCAGCACGCCCACCGTGAGCTCCTGACCCTCCACGAATCGCTCCGCGAACACGAGGGGATCCACGGCGCGCGCCTCCGCGTAGGCCTGCGGCAGTGCCGCCGCGGTCTTCACCTTGCTGATGCCGACGCTCGAGCCCTGCGAGGCGGGCTTGACCATGAGCGGGAGCCCAACCTCCTTGAGCGCGCGCTCGAGATCGTCGGTGCTCGCGAGCACGCTGTAAGGCGGCGCGGCCAAGCCGGCGCCCACCACCACGCGCTTGGTCTTGAGCTTGTCCATGGTCAGCGCCGAGGCGAGCACACCGCTCCCGGTATAGGGAATGCCGAGCCACTCGAGCGCGCCCTGGATGAGCCCATCCTCACCGCCCGGTCCGTGCAGGGCGATCCAGGCACGCTCGAATCCCGCGCTCGCAAGATCCTGGACCGGTCGCACCCCCGGATCGAAAGCTTCCGCATCGACGCCGCGGCGCAGGAGCGCCTCGAGCACGGCGTTGCCGCTGAGGAGCGAAATCTCGCGCTCGCTCGAGTCGCCGCCGAGGAGCACCGCGACTTTGCCGAACTCGGCGCTCGTCTGCGCCCGGCGGCCCGCGACCGAGGTGAGCCGGCTCATGCGGGTTCCCCCACGATACGCACTTCGGTCGTAAGCTCGACGCGGTGCACCTCTGCCACCGTGCGCCGCACGTGCTCGATCAGCGCCTCGATATCGGCCGCCCGTGCGGCGCCGTGGTTGATGATGAAATTGGCGTGCTTCTGCGATACCGAGGCATCGCCGATGCGATAACCCTTGAGACCCGCACTCTCGATGAGTCGCGCCGCGTGATCGCCCGGCGGATTGGTGAAGACCGAGCCGCAACTCCACTCGCCGATGGGCTGGGTCTCGCGGCGCTTGTCGAGGAGCTCGCGCATCGCGCTCTCGTTCACGCCCGGCTTGCGCTCGAACTCGAGCTGCGCCGCGAGGAACCATTCATCCGCGGGACCGGCGACGCGGCGATAGCCGATCTCGTAATCATCCGGCGTGCGCGTACGCCGCACGCCCTGCCGGTCGAGCACTTCGACCTCCAGCACGTGGTTCCACGTCTCGCCGCCCCAGGCGCCCGCGTTCATCGCGAGCGCTCCGCCGAGCGTGCCGGGAATGCCGGCGAAGAATTCCGCGGGGCCGAGCCCCCATTTCACGCATTGCCGGGCGATGCGCGCGCAGGGCACTCCCGCGGCGACCCGAATGCGCGTTGCGCTCGAGCGCTCGAGGCTCGACAGCGCGCCGTGCGTGGCGATGACGGCACCGCGAATGCCGCCGTCGCGCACGAGCAGATTGCTGCCGAGGCCGATCCAGAGCAGCGCAATCTCCACGGGCAGCTGGCGCACGAACGCGCCCAGGTCGCCGGCGTCGCGCGGCGCAAAGAAGAAATCCGCAGGCCCGCCCACGTGCCAGGAGGTGTGGCGCGACATGGGCACATCCGCGAGGACACGGGTGGCGTACTCGGGAGCGAAGGGCGAGGAGCGCAGCACGCCGTTCATGCCGCCGCCCCTGCCGCGAGCCGCGTCTTGAGATCCTGCGCGACGGCACCGATGTTGCCGGCGCCCATGGTCAGTACCACATCGCCGTCGCGCAACACGCCGCGCAACGCCTCGGCGAGCTCGTCCACGCGCTCGACGAACACCGGCTCGATGAGGCCGCGCGTGCGCACCGCGCGGCAAATCGCCCGACCGTCGGCGCCGGCGATGGGCGTCTCTCCGGCCGCATACACCTCGGTCACGAGCAGCACGTCGCACTCGCTCAACGCGCGGCCGAAATCATCGAGCAAATCACGCGTGCGGGTGAAGCGATGCGGCTGGAAGGCGAGCACCAGGCGCCGCCGCGGCCAAGCCTGGCGGACCGCTTCGAGCGTGGCCGCGACCTCGGTCGGATGATGCGCATAGTCATCGACAACCAGCGCGCTGCCGCCTGACCAGCGAATCTCGCCGAGCTGCTGCAGCCGGCGCTCGATCCCCTGGAAGCTCGCGAGCGCGCGCTGAATGGCCTCATCCGCGACGCCGAGCTCCGTGCCCACGGCCACCGCGGCGAGCGAGTTGAGCACGTTGTGCCGGCCCGGCAAGTTGATGGTCAGCTTGAGCGGCGGGAGCCCGACGCGCAGCGCCGAGAAGTGAGTCTTGAGGCCCGCGCCGCGCACCTCGACCGCGCGCAGGTCGGCCCCCTCGGCGAAGCCGTAAGTGACGATGGGCCGGGCGACGCCCGCGACGATGCCGCGCACCTCTGCATCGTCCGTGCACAGCACCGCGAGTCCGTAGAACGGCAGATTGTGCAGAAAGTCGACGAAGCTGGCCTTCAGCCGCGCGAAATCTCCCTGGTGCGTGCCGAGATGGTCGTTGTCGATATTGGTGACGACGGCGATCATCGGCTGCAAATGCATGAACGAGGCATCGCTCTCGTCGGCTTCGGCGACCAGATAGCGGCCCGCGCCGAGGCGCGCATTGCTGTCGGCGCTCTTCAAGCGGCCGCCGATCACGAACGTCGGGTCGAGCCCGCCCTCGGCGAGGATGCTCGCCACCAGACTCGTGGTGGTGGTCTTGCCGTGCGTGCCCGCGACCGCGATGGAGTAGCGAAAGCGCATGAGCTCGCCCAGCATCTCCGCGCGGGGCACGACCGGGATGCGGTTGGCGAGCGCCGCCGCGAGCTCGGGATTTGCGCGATCGACCGCGCTCGAGACCACGACCACATCCGCCTTGCCGAGATGCTCGGCCGCATGGCCCAGGAAAATTCTCGCGCCGAGGCGCCCGAGGCGCTCGGTGACGGAGTTGGACTTGAGGTCCGAGCCCTGGACCTCGTAGCCGAGGTTGAGCAGCACCTCAGCGATGCCTCCCATGCCCGAGCCGCCGATGCCGACGAAGTGGATGAGGTGGATGCGGCGCATGCGATCGTTCATGCCGCCCTCCCCCCCGCCGCCACGCACAGATCGGCGAGGCGCGCCGCCGCATCGACGTTGCGTGCCGCGCGCGCCGCCCGCGCCATGTCGAGCAGGCGCGCGCGATCGGCGGTGAGCTCGACGAGGTCCGCGCTCAGGCGCTCAGCGCTGAGCTCGGCCTCGGGCAGCACCCGGCCGGCACCGACGCGTACCATCGCCTCGGCATTCTTGGTCTGGTGATCGTCGGTGGCGGCCGCAAAGGGCACCAGCAATGCGCCGAGCCCGGCCGCTTGCAGCTCCGCGATGGTCATCGCGCCCGCGCGGCACAGGGCGAGATCCGCCCACGCATACGCGGCCGCCATGTCATCGATGAACGGCAGCACTTCCGCCTCCACCGCGAGCTCCTGATACGCGGCGCGCGCTGCCTCGATGCCGCGCGCGCCCGCCTGATGCTTCACTTCCGGACGGCGTGCCGGATCGAGCCGCGACAGCGCCTGCGGTACGGCGGCATTCAAGCGCTGTGCGCCCTGGCTGCCGCCGAACACCAGCAGCCGCGTGCGCCCTGTGCGGCCGGCGAAGCGCTCCGCGGGCGAAGGCAGAGCGGCGATGTCGGCGCGCACGGGATTGCCGACGGTGCGCGCCTTCACGCCTGCGCCAAAACTGCCCGGAAACGCTTCCAGCACCTGCGTCGCGAAACGCGCGAGCCAGCGATTGGTCAAGCCGGCGACGGCGTTCTGCTCATGAATCAACAGCGGGATGCGCAGCAGCCACGCGGCAATCCCGCCGGGACCGCTCACATAGCCACCGGCCCCGAGTACGGCGCGCGGCTTGATCCGGCGCAAGACGCGCGCCGCCGCGAGCACGGCGGCGGCGACGCGGAACGGCGCCGCGAGCCACGCCCCGACACCCTTGCCGCGAATCCCTCGCACCCGCACCCACTCGATGGGGAAGCCGTTCGCCGGTACCAGCCGCGACTCCATGCTGTCGGGCACGCCGAGCCAGACGACGGGCACACCGCGCTCGCGCAGCACGTTCGCGACGGCGAGTGCCGGAAAGACGTGGCCGCCCGTGCCGCCCGCCATGATGACGACGGGCGCGCCTGTGCCGGCCGCGCTCAACGCGCGCCTCCCGGCGTACGCATCACGGCGGAACGCGACGTGCATTTGACCTCGTGGTAGATGCGCAGGAGCACGCCGAGCCACGCCAGGCTCACCAGCAGGCTGCTGCGGCCGTAGCTCAACAGCGGGAGCGTGAGGCCCTTCGTCGGCAACACCCCCATGTTCACGCCGATGTTCACCATCGCCTGCACACCGAGCCACACGCCGAAGGCGAGCGCGACGTAAGCCTGGAACTGCAGGCCGGCCTGCGCCGCCATGCGCGAAATCCGAAAGGCGCGCCAGACGAGCGCGACGAACAAGGCGAGCACGCCGATCACGCCCACCAGCCCGAGCTCCTCGGCGAGCACGGCGAACACGAAATCGGTGTGCGCCTCCGGCAGATAGAACAGCTTCTGGACGCTCGAGCCCAAGCCCACGCCGAACCAGGAGCCGCGCCCGATGGCGATCAACGACTGCGTCAGTTGAAAGCCGCCCTTGAAGGGGTCGTCCCAGGGATGCAGAAAGCCCGTCAGGCGTTTCAAGCGATAGGCCGAGGTGAGCGCAAGCACGGAAAAGGCCAGCGCCACGGCGCACACCAGCGACAGCACGTAGCGCATGCGCGCACCCGCCACGAACAGCACCGCGAAGCCGGTGGCGAACAGCACGGTTGCGGCGCCGAAGTCCGGCTCGAGCAGCAACAAGAGCGCGCTCACCGTGAGCAGACCCACCGGCCGCAACAGTCCGTTGAACGTGTGCAGCAGCTCCTCGCGCTTGCGCACGCAGTAGCTGCATACCCAGGTGAGGACCAGGACCCGGGCGAGCTCCGAGACCTGAAAATTCATCGGGCCGATGCGCATCCAGCGCCGCGCGCCGTTGACCGTGGCGCCGAGCCCGGGAATCAGGACGAGCAGCAGCAACAACAGGCCGAGCAGCAGCAGCGCCAGGCTGTACTTGTCCCACAGCATCACGGGTACGCGGGTGATCGCCCAGGCGAACAGCAGGCCGACGAACCCGAATACCAGCTGGCGCTCGAGGAAATAGAAGGGGTCGCCGAGGTCTTTGGCGGCAATCGACATCGAGGCCGAGCTCACCATCACCAGCCCGACCAACAACAGCGCCGCGGCGAGGCCGAGCGTGATCAGATCCCAGGCGAACGGCATGCGCTCGCGTGCCCGCAGCCCATAGGACATGGTGGTCGCGTTCATGCGGCCCCCGGGAGCGTGGGCTCCCCGAGCGTTCGCACCGCGTCGGCGAACACCTCGCCGCGATGGTTGTAATCGCGGAACATGTCGAAGCTCGCGCACGCGGGCGAGAGCAGCACCGTATCTCCGGGCTGCGCGGCGGCCGCCGCGGCCGCCACCGCCGCCGGCAGCGTGGCGGCGTGCTCGATCGCGCAAACGCCCTCGAGCGCCGCCTCGATGGCGCGTGCGTCACGGCCGATGAGCACCGCGCGCTTGACCTTGCCGCGGAACGCCGCAGCGAGCGGGGCGAAGTCCTGGCCCTTGCCGTCGCCGCCGGCGATGACCACGAGCGCGCCGGGGAGGCCGTTCACCGCGGCGATGGTCGCGCCCACATTGGTGCCCTTCGAGTCGTCGATGTAGCGCACGCCGGCGATGTCGGCCACCCACTCGGAACGATGCTTCAGCCCCGGGAATGCCTCGATCGCCCGCAGCATCGCCTGGATGGGCAAGCCCGCCGACTCGCCGAGAGCGAGCGCCGCCAGGGCGTTCCCCGCATTGTGGTGCCCCTGAATTTTCATGCGTGCGGTGTCGAGCAGTCCCTCGCCGCGCCGCGCGAGCCAGCTCTTCGCGCCTTCGCGCATCAGGGTGAAATCCGCATCGCTCCGCTCGGTGGAGAAGGTGACGAGGCGCGGCGGCTCGGCCCACGCCGGACGGCCACCCAGGGCCTGGCGCATGGCGAGGAAGAACGGATCGTCGGCATTCAGCACCACGGTCGCCGCGTGCGAAAAGATCCTCGCCTTCGCGCGCGCGTACTCGGCGAGCGAGGCATAGCGGTCCATATGGTCCGCGCTGACGTTGAGCACCACCGCGCCCAGCAGCTCGAGCGAGGTCGTGGTTTCGAGCTGGAAGCTCGACAACTCGAGCACATATAGATCGGGAACGGGCTCCTCGAGCAGGTCGAGCGCCGGCTTGCCGAGATTCCCGCCGGCGAGCACGCTCAATCCCGCCCCCTCGGCCATGCGCGCGACCAGGCTCGTCACCGTGCTCTTGCCGTTCGTGCCGGTGATGCCGATCACCGGCGCCGTGGCGGCGCGCGCGAACAGCTCGATGTCTCCCAACACCTCGATGCCGCGGCTGCGCGCCTCGGCGACGATGGGCTCCTGCGGCGACACCCCCGGCGAGAGCAGCACTTGCGAGGCGCCGTCGAGGAGCGCTGCATCGAACGCCCCGAGACGCAGATCGATGCGCTCGGCCAGACTGCCGAGCTCGGCGAGACCCGGCGGCGCCGAGCGCGTATCGGTCGCCGCGGCGGGAATATCGTGCCGCGCGAGATAGCGCAGGCACGAGGCCCCCGTTTTTCCCAAGCCCACCACGACCGTGCTTTTCATCGGATTTTCAACGTGGCGAGGCCGGTCAGCATCAGCAAGAAGCTGATGATCCAGAAACGAACGATCACTTTGGGCTCGCTCCACCCTTTGAGCTCGAAATGATGATGCAGCGGCGCCATGCGGAAAATGCGCTTGCCCGTGAGCTTGAAGGAGGCGACCTGCAGCATCACCGAGACGGTCTCGAGCACGAACACACCGCCCATGACGAACAGTACGATCTCCTGCCGCACGATCACCGCCACCGCGCCGAGTGCGGCACCGATGGAGAGCGCGCCGACGTCGCCCATGAAAACTTCCGCCGGATAGGAGTTGAACCAGAGGAATCCGAGGCCCGCACCCGCAATGGCCGCGCAGAACACGATCACCTCGCCCGCGCCGCTGATGTAGGGAATCTGCAAGTAGGTGGCGAATTTGAAGTTGCCCGTGGCGTAGGCGAAGACGCCGAGCGCCGCCGCGACCATCACGGCCGGCATGATGGCGAGCCCGTCGAGACCATCGGTGAGATTCACGGCGTTGCTCGTGCCCACGATGACCAGATAGGCATAAGCCACGAATCCGGCGGTCGTCATCGGCAAGGCCACGGCCTTGAAGAAAGGCACGTACAGGGAGACCTCGGAGAGCGACTGGCTCATGGCATGCAGGCTGAAGGCGATGGACAGCGCCGCGATCGACTGCGCCAGATACTTGTAGCGCGCGGGCAAACCCTTCGAATTGCCCACCACCAGTTTCAGATAATCGTCGTAGAAGCCGATGGCGCCGAAGGCGAGCGTGGTGCCGAGCAGAACCCAGACGAAACGATTGCCGAGATCCGACCACAGCAAGGTCGAGATCATCAGGGCCACCAGGATCAGCCCGCCGCCCATGGTGGGCGTGCCCGATTTTTGCAGGTGCGACTGCGGGCCGTCGCTGCGCACCCGCTGGCCGATCTGGTGCTGGCTCAGCAGACTGATCATGCGCGGACCGATCACCATCGCGATCGCGAGCGCCGTCATCGCGGCGAGGATGCCGCGGAGCGTCAGGTACTGGAACACGTGAAAGCCCGAGGCCCAGGAGTACCTTCGCGCCAAGTATTCGGTTAGATAGAGCAGCATGCGCGTCAACTCGCTCGCATCATGGGACCGGAACTCGCAGCACCCCCGAGGAGGGCCTGCACCACACGCTCCAAGCGGTTCACTCGTGATCCCTTCACGAGCACGGTGACTCCCGGCGCGATCTCCGACTGCAGGCGCCGTGCCAGCGAATCGGCGTCGGCAAACCACTCCCCGCCCGAGCCGAACGTCTCGACGGCGCGGGTGCTCTCCGGGCCGAGCGCGAACAACCGCGCGACGCGGCACTCGCGCGCATAGCGACCGAGTGCGGCGTGGCTGTCCGCGGAATGAGCCCCGAGCTCGGCCATGTCGCCGAGCACGAGCCATGCCGGGCCGGGCAGCGTACGCAACACGTCGAGGCCGGCGCGCACGGAGCTTGGATTGGCGTTGTAGGAGTCATCGATGATCCAGCTGTCGCGCAGACCCGCCTTGAGCTGCAGCCGGCCGGCCACCGCGCGGAAATCGGCGAGGCCGGCCGCGATGTCTTCCAGAGACGCTCCTGCGGCGGCGGCCGCGGCCGCGGCGGCGAGTGCGTTCGAGATATTGTGGGCACCGCCGGCCTGCAAGGCGACGGCACGCGCGCCGAGCGGGCACTCAAGCGTGAAGCGGGTGGCGAAGCGACCTCCCTCGATCGACTGCACGCTGTCCTTCGCCTTGAAGTCCGCATCGGCTCCCACGCCGAAAGTGACCATGCGAGAGCCGCTCGCGACGCCGCGCCAGTAGCTCGCATAGGCATCGTCGCAATTGATCACCGCGGCGGCGCCGGGCGGAAGGCCCGCCACCATTTCACCCTCGCCGCGCGCGACACCGTCGAGATCGCCGAAGCCTTCGAGATGCTCCGCGCCGGCGTTGGTGATGAGCCCGACGGTCGGGCTCGCGAGCGCGACCAGCGCGGCCACGTCGCCGATGCGGTTCGCGCCCATCTCGATCACGGCACTTCGATGCGAGTGCTCGAGGCGCAGCAGCGTCAGGGGCACGCCGATGTGGTTGTTGAGATTGCCTTGCGTCGACAGGCAGGGTCCACGGCGCGACAGGATGGCCGCCGTCATTTCCTTGGTCGTCGTCTTGCCGTTGCTTCCGCCGATCCCGACGAGGGGGATGGAGAACTCCTCGCGCCAGCGGCGCGCGAGCAGTTGCAGCGCCTTGAGGCTGTCCGGCACTTGAATGTAGGGCAGGCGCACATCGGTGAGCGCGCGCTCGACGATAGCGCCTACCGCGCCGCGGGCGAGCGCGGCGGCGGCGAAGTCCGCGCCGTCGAAGTTCGGACCGCGCAAGCCCACGAACAGCGCGCCCGCGGGCAGCGTGCGGCTGTCGGTCGAGACGGCCGCGAAGGGCCCATCCGCGCCGGCGAGCGGTGCGCCGAGAATGCGTGCGGCCTCGAGCAGGCTGCGCTTCATGCCGCGACCCCGAGGACTCTTTGCGCCTCGCTCCGGTCGCTGAAACTGCGGCGCGTGGCGCCGTAGATCTGGTAGTCCTCGTGGCCCTTGCCGGCGATGAGCACGATATCGGCGGCGGCGGCGCGGTTCAGGGCGGAGGCGATCGCGGCGGCGCGGTCCGGAATGACCCGCGCCGGATGCGCCTTGATGCCGCGCGTGATCCCGCGAATGATCTCCTGCGGATCTTCCGAGCGCGGGTTGTCGTCGGTGACGATGATCTCATCGGCGAGCTCGTCGGCGATGGCGCCCATGATCGGCCGCTTGCCGGCATCCCGATCGCCGCCGCAGCCGAACACGCACCACAACGCGCCGCGGCAATGCTCGCGCAGCGCGGCGAGGGCCTTGGCGAGAGCGTCCGGCGTGTGCGCATAGTCGACGACAGCCAGCGGTTTGCCGGGTGTGCGCGCTTCGATCACTTCCATCCGGCCGGGCGGCGCAGTGCATGCGGCGAGCGCCAGCGCGGCTTCCGCGGACGGCACGCCGAGCGCCAGCAAACAGCCGAGCACCACCAGGACGTTCTCCGCGTTGAAGCGCCCCAGGAGTTTCGTCGAGAGGGTGATCTCACCGCCGCCGCTCTCGATGTCGAGCGCAATGCCATGCAGATCGAGCCGCACCTCACGCGCCTCGAGGAAGCGCTCCGCGAGCCAGGCATCGGCGCGGCTGCCGACCCAGACCGCAGTCAGCGGCGCGCCGCCGACGAGCTTGTGCGCGAGCTCGCGCCCGAAAGCGTCGCCCACGTTGATGATGGCATGCTCGAGGTCCTGCCCGCTGAACAGGCGCGCCTTGGCTTCCCCGTAGGCCTGCATCGAGGCGTGATAATCCAGGTGATCGCGGCTCAGGTTGGTGAAGGCGGCGGAGTGGAAGCGCACGCCGTCCACCCGTCCCTGATCGAGTGCGTGCGAGGACACTTCCATGGCGACCTCGCGCACGCCCTGCGACTTCAAGCGCGCGAGCGAGCGATGCACGCTCACCGCATCGGGGGTCGTGTGGGTGGGTGTCTCGAGCCGCCCGAGAAATCCCCAGCCGATCGTGCCCATGTAAGCCGCCTTGTGTCCGAGGCGTTCCAGACACTGCGTGATCAGGTAGGCGCAGGTCGTCTTGCCGTTCGTGCCCGTGACACCGACGATGCGCATCTGCGAGGAAGGCCACTGGAAGAATCGGTCCGCAATGCGCCCGGCCAGCCGGCGCAGATCCGGCACCGGTGCGGTGAAGGGCTTGCCCGGGAAGAACGGTGGCTCGACCCCGGCCGTGGGTTCCCACAGCACCGCACTCGCCCCGCGCGCCGCCGCGTCGGCCGCATGCTCGAGGCCGTGCGCCTTGGTGCCGCGTAGCGCGAGGAACAAGGATCCCGCTCGCACGTCGCGGCTGTCGATGGCGAGATCCACGATCTGCGCGTCGCTCTCGGGGATGGCGGCGATGCCGTCCAACAGCCATTTCAGGGACACCGTCATGGCGCCCTCGCCTGCACCAGCGACGTCGCCGGCACGTTCTGCAAATCGTCGGGCGGCACGTCCATGAGACGCAAGGCGCCCGACATCACGTTGGCGAACACCGGCGCCGCCACCGTGCCCCCTTGCGCCAACGTGCCGACCTCGCGCACATCCCGGCTCGGCTCGTCGATCACCACCACCGTCGCGAGTTTCGGGTGCGACGCGGGCACCAGGCCGGCGAATACCGCCATGATCCGGTCGGTGGAATAACCGCCGGCCTCCGATTTGAACGCAGTGCCCGTCTTGCCGGAGACGCGGTAGCCGACCAGCGAAGCGCGCACGGCCGTGCCGCCTTTTTCGACGACCTGCTCCATCAGCTGCACCAGCTCGCGCGCAACCTTCGGATCGAGCACCTGCTCGCCGGGTACGGCGCGCCCCGAGAGGCGCTCGAAAGAGATCGGACGCTTGATGCCGCCTGCGCCGATGGTCGCGTAGGCATGCGCGAGCTGCAGGGGCGTCACCGACAGACCGTAGCCGTGCGACAGCGTGGCGATGCCGATGGGCCGCCAGTGCGTGTAGTTCGAGAGCATGCCGGCCGATTCGCCGGGGAATTCGCTGCCGGTGACCTGCCCGAATCCGAGCGCCGTGAGGGTCGTCCAGATCTGCTCGGGCTTCAAGGAGAGGGCGACCTTGGCCGTGCCGACGTTGCTCGATTTGGCGAGGATGGTCGCCAAATCGATCACACCGAGATCGTGCTCGTCCTCGAATACCTTGTTGCCGACCTGGATGAAACCGGGCGAAGTGTCCACCACGCTGTCCGGCCGGTACTGACCCGAGGAGAGCGCGGCGGCCATGATGAAGGGCTTGATGCTCGAGCCGGGCTCGAAAATGTCCGTCGCCGCGCGGTTGCGGTACTGGGCCGCCTTGAGCTGGTCGCGGTCGTTGGGGTTATAGGAGGGCTGGTTGACCATCGCCAGCACTTCGCCCGTGTCGACGTCGATCACGATCACCGATCCCGCTTTCGCGCGGTAATCCTGCATCGCCGCCTTCAGCTCGCGGTACGCGAGGTATTGGATGCGCAGATCGATGCTGGTGACCAGATCGCGGCCCGGCCGCGGCGCGCGGATGCTCTCGACGTTCTCGACCTGGTGGCCGTACAGATCCTGGATGACGCGCTTCGCGCCGTCCTCACCGTTCAGGAGTTGCTCGAAGCCGAGCTCGAGCCCCTCCTGACCTTGGTCGTCGAGATTGGTGAATCCGACGATGTGCCCGGCGACTTCGCCGGCCGGGTAATAGCGCCGGTACTCGCGCAGCAGATACACTCCGGGAATGCCGAGCGCCTTGATGCGCGCCGCCTCCTCGGGCGGCATGTGGCGCTCGAGATAGAGAAACTCACGATCGAGGTTGCTGGTGATGCGCCGTGCAAGCAGCTGTTGATCCTGCTTGAGCGCCTTGGCGAGCTTCGGCAGCTGGTCGATGTTCTCGTTGAGCTCCTGCGGGTTGACCCACACCGTATCGACCGGCGTGCTCACGGCGAGCGGCTCTCCCGAGCGGTCGGTGATGGCACCACGATGCGCAGCGATCTTGACCACGCGCATGGAGCGATCGTCGCCCTGCTTGGCGAGAAAGCCGTGATCGATCAGCTGCAGCTCCACGGCGCGCGCGCCGAGTCCCACGGCGCCGCACACGACCAGCCCCAGGATCACCGCTGAGCGCCATCTGTAGCTCTTGAGCTCCGAGCTACTTTCGCTCGCCCGCTGCTTCACGGCCGGACGATCCGCACATCCCGGGTTTGCGGCAGGCTCATCGAAAGCTTCGCGTTCGCGACGCGCTCGACGAAGGCGTTGGAAGACCAGTAGCTCTGCTCGAGCTGCAGCCGCCCCCACTCGATCTCGAGCGAGTCGCGCTGCGCGTCGAGCTTCTCCAGGCGCACGAACATGTCGCGCGCCTTGTGGCGCGCATAGATCACCTGCACCGCGGAGCCGAGCACCGCGAGCCAGAGCACGGGCAGTATCAGGGGCAGGAGCTTGGCCTTTTTCATGCGGCGATTCCTTCAGGCAGGCGTTCGGCGACTCGCAGGCGGGCGCTGCGGGCGCGCGGATTTGCGGCGATTTCCGACTCGTCGGGCTCTATGGACTTACCCACCAGTCGCAAGGTGGGACGCGCGTGCGGCGGGATGTCCGGGAGGCCGGCGTACATGGGATCGGGTTGGGCGTGGCGGCGCATGAAGCGCTTGACCATGCGGTCCTCGAGCGAATGGAAGCTGATGACGGCGAGCCGTCCGCCGGGAGTGAGCCGCGTGCGCGCGGTCTCGAGCGCACTCTCGAGCTCGGCGAGCTCGCGGTTCACGTGGATGCGCAACGCCTGGAACACTCGGGTTGCCGGATGCTTGTGGCGCTCGCGCGAGGGAGCCACGCGCTCGATGAGGCCGGCGAGCTCGAGCGTGCGCGTGAACGGGCGTTGCTGGCGGTCGGCGACGATGGCGCGCGCAATGCGGCCTGCGAAGCGCTCCTCGCCATACTCGCGAAAGATCCGGACCAGCTCGTCGGCCGTTGCGCCGTTCACGACGTCGGCGGCGGAGATTCCCTCGTCGCCGCTCATGCGCATGTCGAGGGGGCCGTCTTGCATGAAGCTGAAGCCGCGCTCGGCATCGTCGAGCTGCGGCGAGGACACCCCCAGGTCGAACAGGATGCCGTCGAACTCGAGGCGCGGCTCGACCGCGTCGGCGCACGCCGCGAGCGCGGAGAAGGGCGCGCGAAATAGCGCCACGCGCGAGTCGGAGCCCAGGCGTGCTTTGGCTGCGGCGATGGCGACGGGGTCGCGATCCAGACAAAGCATTCGACCCTCCAGCGTGAGCTTCTTCAAAATTGCCTCTGCGTGTCCGCCCCGCCCAAAAGTGGCATCGAGGTACGTGCCACTCGCCCGTATGTTCAACGCCGCCAGCACCTCCGGTAGCAGTACTGCCGTGTGTTCCCCTGCTCGACTCACGCCTCGTGCCGCCGCTGCCGCGGCTCAGAGCGACAGCGTCTGCAGCTCGGCCGGCAGGTCGGCCGTGGCGACCCCGCCCGCGAGCCACTCGTCGCGCCGCTCGTTCCACCGCGCTTCGTCCCACAATTCGAAATAAAGACCCTGCCCGACGAGCATCGCATCGCGGGTCAACATGCCGAACTCGCGCAAGTTCGGCGGCAGGAGCACCCGGCCCGCCGCATCGATCTCCAGATCCGTCGCGTGGCCCACCATCAATCGCTGCAGCCGCCGCGCATCGGGATTCATCGAAGGCAAACGCATCAACTTGCGCTCGATCTCCTCCCAATCGGGTAACGGGTAAATGAGCAGGCACTGATCCTTGTCGACCGTGACGACCAATTTCCCACCGCAACGGTCCTGCAGCCGCTCGCGGTACCGGGTCGGCATGACCAGGCGCCCCTTGGCATCGAGAGTGAGTTTGTTGGCGCCCCGGAACATTGCTGGATGGGTCGCGCGACCCATTTTCTCCCACTTTTTCCCACCGAGCACCACTATAGGGATCAGCGAGCCGCACTGTCAACGTGTTAAGTTAAAAAAAACTCGGGACAACAGTGACTTAGGTCACATTTAACAAAGCGCTCGCGGCCGCGCGCGTTGACTCCGTTCGGAATCAATCTCTTATATGGTTTTCTTAACGGCCCCGTCGCGAAGGTTCGTGCGCCAGCGCGATAAAAAAGAGTCGGCCATAAGCCGGGTTCTGTCGTGGGCAACCATTCCTCTGGGATGCGCGTCGCCGCGCAGCTCTAGCGACCTACCCGGAAGCCCATGCGGGCCACATGTTGCGGCCAAAGGCGCCGCTCGCTTCCCTATTTGGTCTTGCTCCAGGTGGGGTTTGCCGTGCCGCCAGGCGTTGCCGCCGGCGCGGTGCGCTCTTACCGCACCATTTCACCCTTACCGGCGCCGCTTGCGCGGCGCTTAGGCGGTATCTTTCTGTTGCACTTTCCGTGGACTCGCGTCCCCCAGGCGTTACCTGGCACCGTGCCCTGTGGAGCCCGGACTTTCCTCCACCCTCTCCCGCTTGCGCGGGCGAAAGCAGCGGCTGCCAGGCCGACTCTTAGCGCGCACCATACGCTCGTTTGAGATCGAGCGCTCGCTTATAGGCCTCGTTGTCGCGCACCCCCGCAATACGCGCGGCCAGGTGCGCCGCCTGTTTCAAGGGCAGCTCCTCGAGCAGCGGCTTGAGCGCGCGGTCGAGCGCGCCGCCATGACCATCATCGCCCTGCGCAGCAACCTCGGGCGCCGCGCCGGCGACCACGAGCACGATCTCTCCACGCGACAGATCCGCATCGCTCTTGGCGCGATCGGCGAGCTGCGCGAGCGAGCCGCGGTACAGCGACTCGTGCAGCTTGGTGATCTCGCGCGCAAGCACCGCCTCGCGCGTCGGCCCGAGATGTTCCGCGCAATCCGCGAGCGTCTCTTCGATCCGATGCGGCGACTCATAGAACACGAGCGTGCGCCGCTCGGCGGACAGCTCGCCCAACCGCGCGCGGCGTGCCGCGCCACGCGCCGGCAAAAAACCCTCGAAGCAGAATCGGTCGGTGGGGAGCGCCGCGATCGACAAGGCCGCAACGAGCGCGCAGGGACCCGGCACGGCGATGACCTCGATGCCCGCCGCCGCGCAGGCGCGCACCAGATCGAATCCCGGATCGCTGATCGCGGGCGTGCCCGCATCGCTCACCAGCGCAACGCTCGCGCCGCCCCGCAGGCGCTCGACGAGCTCCGGCGCGCGTTGTGCCTCGTTGTGATCGTGCAAGGAAATCATCGGCGTGGAGATGCCGAAAGCCTTGAGCAGCGTGCCCGTGTGGCGCGTATCTTCGGCCGCGATCAGCGCGGCGCCGGCGAGCGTTTCGCGCGCGCGCGCGCTCAGATCGCCCAGATTGCCGATGGGTGTCGCCACGACGTACAGGCGACCCGGTGCCGCGTTTGTCACTATACTTCTCGCCTCGCGAAAGGCTTCGGGTGAATTGGCAATGCAGGGTATGGCAGCGGTCTCTCTACGTCCACGTCTCGCGCTCGCAGCGGCGCTCGCGCTCTCACTGCTCCTGCCGGCCTGCAGCCTGGTGAAGCCCGAGGAACCGCAGCCGCCCTCCGCGCAGGAGCGCGCGCAGCGCCTGGCCGTGGCCGGCAATCATGCCCAGGCTGCGAAGGCCTATGCCGATCTCGCGGCCCAGTCGCCTGCGGATCGCGACAACTACGAGCTCTTGAGCGCGGAGCAATGGGTGCTCGCGAACAACGTCGAGCAGGCCAAGCAAGCCTTCGCGGCGGTATCGCCCCAGGCACGCACGACCATGCCCGACTCGCGGGCGCTGGTCGCCGCGGAGATCGCCCTCGCCGAGCGGGACGGTGCCACGGCGATCCACGAGCTCGACACGATTGCGGTGCCGACCTCGCCGCAGCTCGCGCAGAGCTACTGGTGGCTGCGCGGCAAGGCCGCGTTCCTCACCGGACATCCCGTCGAAGGCACGCGCGCCTTCGTCGAGCGCGAGCGCTACATCGCAGACGCGCAGGCGCTGCGCGCAAGCCGCGAGGAGCTGCTCACGCTGCTGCGCGATGCGGCCCAGCGCGGCACCTCGCTCAAACCTCCGCCGAAAACCGATGCGGTCATCGCCGGCTGGCTCGCGCTCGGACCGATCGCCGCCGACATGGCGCGCAATCCCACGCACGCCGCGGCGGCGCTCGCCGATTGGAAGCGCGCATTCCCGAACCATCCTGGCGGCGATCTCGTCCTCGCCGGTCCGCCAGGTCCCGTTGCGCCGCTGGGCCCGGGGGGTCCAGGGGGCGCGGCGGTCCCGGCGCAAAATGCGGCGGCGGCGCCCGCGCCGATTTTTCACGAGCAGATCGCACTGCTTCTGCCGCTGTCGGGCCGTTCCGAGAGCGTCGGCACCGCCGTGCGCGACGGCTTCATCGCTGCGTATCTGCAACAGGATCCGGCGACCCGTCCGTTGCTCAAAATCTACGACACCGCCGCCGAGTCCGTGGCCGGTGCCTACCGGCATGCCGTCGACGAGGGCGCGGCATTCGTCGTGGGCCCGCTCACCAAAGAGGATGTCGCCGCAGTGGTGCCGGTGCGCGCCGCGGCGACTCCCGAGCTCGCGCTCAATTTCCTCGGCGACTCGGTAAACACCGGCACCGAGTTCTATCAGTTCGCGCTGCTGCCGGAAGACGAGGCACGCGGTGTCGCGCGCCGCCTCGTCGCCGACGGCAAGCTGCGCGGAGTGGCGCTGATCGCCCAAGGCGAGCTCGGCACGCGCGTGCAGAAAGCGTTCGTCGACGAATTCACGCAGCACGGCGGCACGCTCGTCGACGGCGGCCGCTTCGACGCGGCGCGCGCGGATTTCTCCGACGTCATCAAGCAAGTGCTGCAGGTTCACGGCGTGAAGGGCGAGCCCTCCACGCATCGCGGCGACGTCGATTTCATTTTTCTGGAGGGACCGCCGGCGGCTGCGCGGCTCATCCTGCCGCAGCTGAAATTCAACTTCGCCGGCGATATCCCGGTGTATGCGACCTCCGATACCTTCGAGCCCAATCCGAGCGCGAACTCCGATCTCGACGGCATGTTCTTCGCCGACATGCCGTGGCTGGTCTCGACGGACCCGTCGGTCGATCAGATCCGTGACAGCGTGCGCGCCGCGTGGCCGGCACGCACGGCCCGGCTCGATCGCCTGTACGCCTTCGGATTCGACGCCTACCACCTGGTCCCGCTGATCAAGTCCAATGCGTTGGGCCCGACCCAGGACGTAGCGGGAATGACCGGTCTGCTGTCGCTCGATGATCATCATCGGGTGCGACGCGAGCTCGAGTGGGTTCAGGTGAGGGGCGGGATTCCGCAGCCGCTGTAGCGTTCACCGCGCATTTGCGGACGAACGAGCACGATAAGCGGCACGACGCGGGCCCTCCCCGGCCCGCATGCTGGCGGCATGATCCCGAGCAAGGCATGCGCCGGCGCGCGCAACGGCAAGTGCGCCGAGGACCTCGCCGCGACCTATCTGGCCGCGCGGGGTCTTACGCTGCTGGCCCGCAACGTCCGCTGCAAGGCGGGTGAAATCGACCTCGTGTGCCGGGACGGAGCCGTGCTCGTGTTCGTCGAAGTGCGGCAGCGGACGCGTGCGGTATTCGGCGGCGCGCTCGCCTCGGTCGCGGCGCCGAAGCGGCGCAAGCTCGTTCGCGCGACGCGCTTCTTGCTCCACAGCCGTCCCGACTGGCGCCGCTCGATCGTGCGCTTCGATGTCGTCGGCGTGCAGGGAAATCCCTGCGGCAGCCACGAGATCGCCTGGATCAAGGATGCATTTCGCGCAGGCTAGCGCCTCGCGGCGCTATTTGACGACTTGGAGCTTGGGTTTCTTGGAGGCGGTGGGTGCGGACCCGGGCTTGCCGGGCGCATTCGGCGGCGCATCCGTCGGATCCGGGTCGGCGTCGCCCTCGGGGAAAATCATGCCCTGCCCGGTCTCGCGCGCGTAGATCCCGAGAATCGCGCGCACCGGCACTTCCACGATGTGCGAAACGCCGCTGAAGCGCGCCTCGAAGCTCACGGCATCGTTGCCGAGCTTCAAGGCCTGCGTCGCGTTGAAGCTCACGTTGAGCACGATCTTGCCGTCCTTGACGTATTGACGCGGCACGCTCACGCCCGGCGCCGCCGCATCGACGACGATATGCGGTGTCTCACCGCTGTCCGTGATCCACTCGTGCAACGCCCGCAACAAATAGGGTCGGCGGGGCTTCAATGCCGCATCTCCCGCTCGGCGACGCTCAGGCACGCGCGGAACGTGGCGCGCGCGAAAATCGCGTTCATGTATTTCACGATGGGCTGTGCCTGGTGTGGGAGCTCAATACCGTAATGCGGCAATCGCCACAGAATCGGCGCGATGCTCGCGTCGACCAGCGAAAACTCGTCGCTCAGGAAGAACGGTTTGGCCTTGAACACCTCGGCGCTTGCGCAGATCGCTTCGCACAGGATCTTGCGGGCGTGCGCCGCGCTCTTGCCTTCGCGGTCGAGCTCGATGTCCTGCGCCAGGCCGTACCAGTCGCGCTCGACCCGGTAGAGCGCGACGCGGAACTGCGCCCGCGTGACCGGATCGATGGGCATGAGAGGCGGGTGGGGGAAACGCTCGTCGAGATAATCCATGATGACCCGCGAGTCGTACAGCACGAGGTCCCGATCCACCAGGGTCGGCACACTGTGGTAGGGATTGAGGTCGAGCAGATCCTCGGGGAGCTTCAGCGGATCGCAATTGACCAGCTCGATGGCGATCCCTTTCTCGGCGAGCACCAAGCGCGCCCGATGACTCCACGGGTCAGTCGGCGTCGAGAACAAGGTCATCACCGAGCGACGTGCCACGAACGTGATCTCCTAGGACCATGAGCGGGCGGATCCCGCGGCTGCGTCAGTGTACGTCCTTCCAGTATTCTTTTTTCAGCAGGTAGGTAAACACGAAGCCTACCAGCAAGAATAGGGTGACAAAGACGCCGAGCGACTGACGCTTAGCTTTGACCGGCTCGCCGGTGTAATCCAGGAAGTTGACGATGTCCCGGCAGAACACATCATACTCCTGCTCCGACAGGGCGCCCGGGGTCGTCAATTTGACATCCACCAGCACCATGTGGGCGTTACCCCCCGAGTCCGACTCGTTCTTGTAGACCGGCTCCTGCCGCCCCTGCAGGCTCGCCAGCACGTGCGGCATCGCCACCCCCGGCAGATACAAGTTGTTCACACCCCACATCCGTGAGGGATCGACATAGAACCCCTTCAAATACGAGTATAGATAATCGACGCCGCGCTCGCGCGCGATGAGCGAGAGGTCGGGCGGCGGCTTGCCGAACCAGTTGGCCGCGTCGGCGGCCGGCATCGCGCTGTTGACGCCGTCGAAGGGGTTGCCCGAGGTGAACATGAGGTTCGCCTTGAGATCGGACTCGGGAATCCTGAGATCCTCCGCCATCCGGTTGTAGCGGAGATATGTCAAAGAGTGGCAGCCCGAGCAATAGTTCATGTAATCCCGAGCGCCGCGCTGCAGGGACTTGATGTCGGTGATGTCCGTGCCCGCCTGCTTGAGGGCGATCTCGCCGCCCTCCTGCGCGAGCGCGACACCCGCCGGCAACAGCGCGACGGCGATCAGAAGCAACCCCTTAATCATGACTCGTGACCCTCTCCGGCACGGGCTTGACGCTGTCGAAGCGCGTGTACCACGGCATCAGCAGGAAAAAAGCGAAATACAGGATGGTGCAAATCTTGGCCAGCATCGGATAGATGCCCGCCGGCGGCTTGAGGCCGCAGAGACCGAGCACGATGAACGACACGACGAAGACGGCCAGCATGATCTTGTAGATGGGCCCCCGGTAGCGGATCGACTTCACCGGGGAGCGGTCGAGCCAGGGCACGAAGAACAGGATCACGATCGAGGCGCCCATCACCAGAACGCCCCACACCTGCGTGCCCCAGAACGAGGGGACGGCACGCAGCATTGCGTAGAACGGGGTGAAATACCAAGTTGGGGCGATATGCGGCGGGGTCTGCAGCGGATTGGCGGGCTCGAAGTTCGGGCCTTCGAGAAACAGGCCGCCGAAGGTGGGCGCGAAGAAGATCACGCCGCCGAAAATCACCAGAAAGAACATGACCCCCATCAAATCCTTCACCGTGTAATACGGATGAAACGGCACGCCGTCGAGCGGATGACCGTGGGCGTCGTTGTGCTCGTGGATCTCGATCCCGTCGGGATTGTTCGAGCCCACCTCGTGCAGCGCCATCAGGTGCGCGATCACCAGGAAAATGAGCGCGAGCGGCAGAGCCGCGACGTGCAGCGCGAAGAAGCGGTTGAGCGTCGCGTCCCCGATCACATAGTCGCCGCGAATCCACTCGAGGAGGCTCCCGCCGATCACGGGCAGGCTTCCGAAAAGCGAGGTGATCACCTGTGCGCCCCAGAAGCTCATGTTGCCCCAGGGCAGCACGTAGCCCATGAACCCCTCGGCCATCAAGACCAAGAAGATGAGACAGCCGAAGATCCAGAGCAGCTCGCGCGGCTTGCGGTGCGAGCCGTACAAGAGGGCGCGAAACATGTGCAGATAGACCACGATGAAGAACGCGGAGGCGCCGGTCGAATGCATGTAGCGGATCAGCCAGCCCCAGCTGACGTCGCGCATGATGTACTCGACCGATGCGAACGCCCCGGTCGCAGACGGGTTGTAATTCATCGTCAGGAAGATGCCGGTGACCAGCTGATTCACCAGCACGAGCAGTGCGAGCGAGCCGAAGTAATACCAGAAATTGAAGTTTTTCGGCGCGTAGTACTCGGAGACCTGGCTCCGCCACAGTGCCGTTAACGGAAAGCGCTGATCGATCCAGCCGAGTAAGCCCTTGCTTGCGGCGGATTCAGGTGCTGCGGCCATCACTCAACCTCGTCTCATTATCAAGTGGATTTGGGAGCTTCGTCTTCGCCGATGACGACGAGCGCAGCGGTCGAGAACGCATACGGCGGAACCGTGAGATTCTTCGGCGCCGGCATGCTTTTGAAGACGCGCCCCGAAATGTCGTATTTCGACCCGTGGCAGGGGCAGTAAAAGCCGCCCGGCCAGTTGGCTCCGAGATCGGTCCCCGCAACCTGGTACGCGTTGTTGGGCTCGAAAGCGCCGAGCGGGGAGCATCCGAGGTGGGTGCATACGGCCAATCCCACCCAGTACTCGGGATTGCGGGCACGCACGGGTCCCGAGGCCTTGATGTACTCCGGCTGCAGAGAGTCGTCCGAGTTCGGATCCGCGAGCATGTCGTTGTGGTTGGCGATCGCGTCGACGACCGCCTTGCTCCGTCGCACGATGAATACCGGCTGGCCGCGCCAGACGACCTTGAGCATCTGGCCGTCTTCGAGCTTCGAGGCGTCGACGGTGACGGGAGCGCCCAGGGCCCGCGCGCGTACGCTCGGCTCCCATGACGCGATGAACGGCACGGCGGCGAACACGACGCCGACTGCGCCGATTCCGGCGGTCGCCGCCGTCAGCAGCCGGCGCCGGCTGTGGTCGACCGCGTGCACGTCGTCGACGGGAATCATCGCCTCTGCCGCCGTTGCAGCCGCCGACTTCAAGACGCTTGGCTGGCCGCGGTCAACCCGCTCGTCGCTCATTCGTTATCCTCGGAATTGTTTACAAAACTTTACGAATACCGCTATCGGCGCAGTGTTTCGCAAATAATATCGCGGGCGCATTATACACAGATACGCGAGTCTCTCGGCGCGGCTCTGGAGGGTCATTGCAGAACGCACGGGTTCTCGTGAGTTTCTTGCTAAGAGCGGTGGTGGTCGGCCTTGCCGCTGCTTTCCTCGTGGTGTGGTGGAAGCCGGCGTTCCTGGGCGTCGCGGCGGCCCCGGCGCAGCGCACCGAATCCACCGCGCCGCGTGCAGCGGTCGTCGTACAGAGCTTCGCCGACTCGGTGGCGCGCGCGGCGCCGGCCGTCGTCAATGTATATACCGCACGCGTGGTCACCGAGCGGCGGCAGCCTGCCCCGCTCGATCAGCTGTTCGGCGATTATTCGCCGAGCTATCGCCAGCGCGTCGAGCGCAGCTTGGGATCGGGCGTGATCGTCGACGCGAAGGGCACCATCGTGACCAACCAGCACGTCATCGCCGGGGCCGATTCGATCCGGGTTCAGCTCGCCGACGGTCGCATCTCCGACGTCGCGGTGGTGGGTCAGGATCCGGACACCGACCTCGCCATCCTGCACCTGTCCATCGACAAGTTGCCGGTGATGCCCGTGGGACGCTCCGACACGCTGCGGGTGGGCGACATCGTGCTCGCCATCGGCAATCCGTACGGGCTCAGCCAGACGGTGACGCAGGGAATCGTGAGCGCCACCGGCCGCGGCCAGCTCGGCCTCGCGACGTTCGAGAACTTCATCCAGACCGACGCCGCCATCAACCTCGGCAACTCGGGCGGCGCGCTGATCGATGCGCACGGCGACCTCGTGGGCATCAACACCGCGGTGCTCAACCGCACCTATGGCGGTCCCGAGGGGATCGGCTTCGCGATCCCGGTGAACCTCGTCCGCGGCGTGATGGAGCAGATTCTCGCACATGGCCACGTCGTGCGCGGCTGGCTCGGATTCGTGCCGCAGGACCTCACGCCGGAGCAAGCGGCGCAGGTCGGCATCACCGGGGGCGGTGTCACGGTGGTCAACATACTCTTCAAGAGCCCGGCCTACGATGCCGGTGTGCGGCCAGGCGACGTCATTACCGCGCTCGACGGGCAGACCGTGCGCTCATCGCAGGACCTGGTGAGCAAGCTCGCGCAGCTCCCGCCGGGCGCCGAGGTCGACCTCGCGGGGCGACACCGCGACGAGGCTTACAGGCTCAAGCTGCCGGTGACCGAGCGGCCGACCCGCCTCGCGCAGGCCGACGTCCAAGGCCAGCCCCGCTAGCCGCCGTCGCGCACCCGGGCCGCTATCCCGGCGTCCGGCGGATGCGCGCACCCAGCTGCTGCAGCTTCTCCTCGATGGCCTCGTAGCCGCGATCGATGTGATAGATGCGCTCCACTTCGGTGCGCCCGTCCGCCACCAGACCCGCCAGCACCAGACTCGCCGAGGCGCGTAGATCGGTCGCCATCACCGGCGCGGCGGTGAGGCGCTCGACTCCCTTGATGATGGCGGTGTTGCCCTCCAAGCGGATCTCCGCGCCCATGCGGCGCATCTCGAGCATGTGCATGAACCGGTTCTCGAAGACGGTCTCGATGATCGTGCCGACGCCGCTCGCCACGGTGTTGAGCGCGGCGAACTGCGCCTGCATGTCGGTCGGAAAGGCCGGGTAGGGCGCGGTGCGGATGTCGACCGCTCGCGGACGGCGCCCGCGCATGTCGACCTCCACCCAGCCATCCCCCACGCCGACCTCGGCACCCGCCTCCTGGAGTTTCAGGATGACCGCGTCGAGATGCTCGGGGCGCGTGTTCTTGATGCGGATGTGGCCGCCGGTGATCGCGCCCGCGACCAGGTAGGTGCCGCTCTCGATGCGGTCGGGAAGCACCTCGTAGGTGGTTCCATGCAGCCGCTCGACGCCCTCGATGACGATACGGTCGGTGCCGGCACCCTTGATCTTCGCTCCCATGCTGATGAGGAAGTTCGCCAGATCCACGACTTCCGGCTCGCGCGCCGCGTTCTCGAGCACTGTCTCGCCGTCGGCGAGCGCTGCCGCCATCATGAGATTCTCCGTGCCGGTCACCGTGACGGTCTCGAGCACCAGGCGCGCGCCGCGCAGCCGCCCCGCGCGTGCCTTGATGTAGCCGTTCTCGATGTGAATGTCCGCGCCCATCGCCTGCAGGCCGGCGACGTGGATGTTGACCGGGCGCGCGCCGATGGCGCATCCCCCCGGGAGAGAGACGTCGGCGGAGCCGAAGCGCGCAAGCAGCGGCCCGAGCACCAGAATCGAGGCGCGCATGGTCTTCACCAGCTGATACGGCGCGAAGTGCTCCTTGATGCTCGACGCGTCCACCTCGATGCGCATCTTCTCATCGATGGTGAGCGACACGCCCATGCGCCCGAGGAGCTCGATCATGGTCGTGACGTCCTGCAGGTGAGGCACGTTCGACACGGTCACGGGGCCATCAGCCAGGAGGCATCCCGCGAGAATCGGCAGGGTGGCGTTTTTCGCGCCGGAGATGCGGATCTCGCCTTCGAGCGGGATCCCGCCCTGAATCTGGAGCTTATCCACGGGCGGGACCGCCCGCCGGGCCCGAGCGCCCGCGCTCGTACTCATCGGGCGTATACACCTTCAAGGCGAGCGCGTGGATTTCATTGCCCATCAGGGCCCCGAGCGTCTCATACACGAGCTTGTGCCGTTGTACGGCGCGCAGACCGGCAAATTCCGGCGCGACCACCACCGCCTCGAAATGCACGTTGTCCTCGCTCGCAACCGTCGCGCGGCTCCCGGGAAGACCCCGCTGAATGAGCTCGGTGATCTGTTGTGGATTCATGCTCTCTCCTCAAGTTGTATCATCCGTCGATGGACCTTGACTACACGGATGCAGGCCTCATCGAGCTCGGGCGTGCCGCCCTCACCATCGAGATCGACGGCCTGCGTGCGCAGCTGCCCCGCTTGGGACACGAGTTTGCACTCGCTTGCCGGATTTGTCTTAACTGCCGCGGCCGCATCGTCGTCACGGGAATGGGGAAATCAGGGCACATCGGCGGCAAGCTCGCCGCCACGCTCGCGAGCACGGGTACCCCGGCGTTCTTCATGCACCCCGGCGAGGCGAGCCACGGCGACGTCGGCATGATCACCCGCGAGGATGCCGTGCTGGCGCTGTCGAACTCGGGCGAAACCGACGAGATCTTGACCATCGTGCCGGCCATCAAGCGGCTGGGCGTGCCGCTCATCGCCTTCACCGGTAATGCCGCCTCCGCACTCGCACGCGTCGCCACGGTGCACCTGAACATCGGCGTTCCCGCCGAGGCGTGCCCGCTGAATCTCGCCCCGACGGCAAGCACTACGGCGGCGCTCGCGGTGGGCGACGCCCTGGCAGTGGCCCTGCTCAAGGCGCGCGGCTTCACCGAGGAGGATTTCGCGCGCTCCCATCCGGCCGGCGCGCTCGGCCGGCGGCTTTTGCTGCACGTCAGGGACATCATGCGCACCGGCGTCGCGCTCCCGAAGGTGCCGCCGGGCATGCCGCTCGGCGAAGGTCTCATGGAGGTGACCCGCAAGGGGCTCGGCATGACCGCGATCGTCGACCCGGGCGACCGCGTGCTCGGCGTGTTCACGGACGGCGATCTGCGGCGCGCCCTCGATCGCTCGGCCGATCTGCATGGCACGCGCATGGACGAGGTCATGACGCGCGATGCCAAGCGCGTGCATCCGGGCACCCTCGCGGTGGAGGCGGTGTTGCTGATGGAGACGCATCGCATCACCTCGCTCATCGTCGTGGATGGGCAGGATGTGCTGGTCGGCGCGCTGAACGTACATGATCTACTGCGTGCGGGTGTCGTTTGAAGACGACCGCAGGGATGCGGGTAGGGGCGCGCCGGCCGACCCCCCTCGGCCGTATCAAGCTGCTCATGCTCGACGTGGATGGCGTGCTCACCGATGGGCGGCTGCACTTCTCCGCGCGCGGGGAGGCGTTCAAGTCGTTTCACGTGCGCGACGGGCACGGCTTGAAGCTGCTCATGCAGAGCGGCGTCACGGTGGCGGTCGCCAGCGGCCGCCGCTCGGCGGCCGTGACCGCGCGCATGCGCGAGCTCGGGGTGCGCCACGTGGCCCAAGGCTGCGCCGACAAGGTGCGTGCCCTGCTCACCGTCACGCGGCGCCTCGGAATCGAGCCGCTCGAGGCCGCCTGCCTGGTCGACGACACCCCCGACCTGCCCCTGATGGCGACGGTCGGCTTCGCCGGGGCGGTTGCGGACGCCCACCCGCTGGTGCACGCGGCGGCGCATTGGGTGAGCAAGGCGCCCGGCGGGACGGGCGCGGTGCGCGAGCTCTGCGATGCGCTGCTGCGCGCGCGCTCCACCCTCGGGGCCACCTGATGGGGTTTCGGATCTTCACCATCCTCGCCGTAATCGCACTCGGGGTGAGCACCTGGTATTTGAGCTCGTCCGGCCGGCGCCTGAACAACAGCGGCTCGGGCGCGGTCAATCAGCTTCCCGGTTATTACCTCAAGAACGCCGTGCTCAGCGATTTCGACCCCGACGGCAACGTGTCGATCCGCCTGCATGCCGACCGTATCGATCAGGTCGATCACAGCGAGGAGGTCGCGCTGGTCAACGTGCGCGTCGACTACCAATCGCCGCAGGGCCAGGCATGGGTGCTGCTGGGCGATACCGGCCGCGTGGAAGCGGGCGGCAAGATCATCGACGTCGCAGGGAACGTGCGGCTCGAGGAGCAAAGCTCGGAACACGCCGGCACCGCCGTGTTGCACACCGACACCCTGCGCTATAGCGTCCCGGACTCGATCGCCACCACCCCGAGCGATGTGCGCATCGATTTCGGGGTGCATACGCTCACCGGCAAGGGGCTGTGGGCCAATTTGAAAGAGCGCACCATGCGCCTAGAATCGAAGGTCAATGGCCGCTTCCAGCCCTAAGCCTATCGCCGCCCTGCTCGCAGTGGCCGGCCTCGCGCTCCCCGCCGCGCACGCGCTGGCTGCATCGCCGGCCGCCGGCGGTCCCATCGCTCTGGACGCCCAGTCCTCCGAGCTCGACCTGAAAACCAACAATGTGTACTTCCGCAAGGTGCGCATCGCCCAGGGTGCCAACTCCGTGACGGCGGATCAGGGTCAGGCCACCCGCGAAGCGCTCAGCGACAAAGGCTTCGACAGCAGCCTCTGGGTGTTCCGCGGCAATGTAAAAATTACCATGGAAGGCGGCCTGCTCAGCGCCGACGAGGCACAGGTCAATTTCGCCAAGAAGCTGCTCTCGAAAGCCGTTGCACATGGCAAGCCGGCCGAGTTCGAGCAGCGCCTCGAGAAGACGGGCAAGGTTGCGCGCGGCCATGCCGACGACATCTATTACGACGCGGCCAACGGCGTGGTGCGGCTGACCAAGAACGCCTGGCTCACCGACGGCGACAAGGAGGTGCACGCCGAGTCGCTCAAGTACAACGTGCTCGCGCAAAGCATCATCGCAGACGCCGCCGACCAGAACTCCCAGAGAGTACACATCATCATCACGCCGACGACCGCCCCCACCAAACCATGAGCGTCCTGCGGGCGCTTAATCTCGCCAAAAGCTACAAGTCGCGCACCATCCTCAAGGATATCTCGCTCGAGGTCGAGAGCGGCGAGGTGGTGGGCCTGCTGGGGCCGAACGGCGCCGGCAAGACGACCGCCTTTTACATGATCGTCGGCCTGACGCGCTGCGAGCACGGCGAGATCTTTCTCGATAACAGGGACATCGGTCGCCTGCCGATGCACCGCCGCGCCCAGCTGGGACTCGGCTACCTCCCGCAGGAGCCCTCGGTGTTCCGGCGCATGTCGGTGTCGAGCAACATCATGGCCATTCTCGAGACCCGGCCGGGACTCGACGAGGCAAAGCGCCGCGCACGCTTGACGGAGCTCATGGACGAGCTGCATATCGGCCACGTACGCGAAAGTCTGGGCATGAGCTTATCGGGCGGAGAGCGGCGCCGCGTGGAGATCGCGCGCGCCCTCGCCGCCGACCCCCGCTTCATTTTACTGGATGAGCCCTTCGCGGGTGTCGACCCGCTGTCGGTGTCGGACATCCAGAGAATAATCAGACACTTAAGCGACAAGGGGATCGGCGTCCTGATTACCGACCATAATGTCAGGGAGACCTTGGGTATCTGCGAGCGCGCCTATATCGTGAGTCAAGGAACCGTGCTTACATCGGGTTCTGCGGATCAGATTCTTGCCAACCCGCAGGTCCGTGAGGTGTACTTGGGTCAGGATTTCAAATTGTAGGCTTGGACCGCTAACAACCATGCTCAAGCCAAGTCTGCAGCTCCGTGTCGGCCAGCAGCTCACCATGACGCCGCAGCTGCAACAGGCCATCCGGCTGCTGCAGCTCCCCTCGCTCGATCTGCAAGCCCATGTGCGCGAGACCCTCGAGACCAACGTGATGCTCGAAGCCGAGGACGAGCTCGCGCTCGATGCCCCGCTCGAGCCCCAGCTCGAGGTCCCGCCCGAGGGCGCGCGCGAAGAGACCGCGCCGGTGGAGGAGAAATACGCCGAGCTCGACGGTAACGCCGTCGCCTCCACCGATGAGCGCGAGGAGCCCGAGGTCGAAATCGCCGACGAGGCCTGGGGCGAGCAAACGAGCGGCCCCTCGGACAGTCCCTGGTCCGGCGAGGACCGCAGCGGCGACTTCAGCGATCAGCACGGGCAGACGCTGCAGGAGCAGCTCATCGAGCAGCTCGAGCTCGCCAAGCTCTCTCCCATCGATCTCGCCATCGCCCGCGTGATCGCCGATGCGATCACCGATGACGGCTATTTGCACGACGATCTCGAGGAAGTCCGCCTGAGCCTGCGCCCCGAGATCGAGGCGAGCTATGAAGACGTCGAGCGGGTGCTCGCGGCGGTGCAATCGCTCGAGCCGGCCGGTGTCGGCGCCCGCAGCTTGGGCGAATGCATCGCGCTGCAGCTGCGCCAGCTGCACCCCGATACGGCGGCACGCGACATCGCGATCCGCGTCGCCCTCGAGCACCTCGATCTCGTGGCGAATCAACAGCTTGTGCTGTTGCGGCGCCAGCTTCGCTGCAGCGAGGGCGACCTCGAGATGGCTCTCGCCCTGGTGCGCTCCTGTCATCCGCGCCCCGGCGCCGCGGTCAATCCCGCGCAGGCGGAGTACGTGATTCCGGACGTGTTCGTGCGCCGTACCGAGCACGGCTGGACCGTGGAAATCAACCAGGCGACCGTGCCGCGCGTGCGCGTCAATCAGAGCTACGCCAACGCGATCTCGCGCGCTCCGGACCATGCCATGTTGCGTACGCAGCTGCAGGAAGCCCGCTGGCTCATGCGCAGCTTGGAGATCCGCAATGAGACCTTGATCAAGGTGGCGCGCTGCATCGTGCAGCGCCAGACTAGCTTCTTCGAGCTCGGCGAGGAGGCCATGGAGCCGTTGATCCTCAAGGACGTCGCGGAAGCGGTGGAAATGCACGAGTCGACCATCTCGCGTGTCACCACCGCCAAGTACATGCACACGCCGCGGGGTGTGTTCGAGTTCCGGTATTTTTTCTCGAGCCACGTCGAGGCCGCGGACGGCACGGAGATGTCCTCGACCGCGATCCGCGCCAAGATCAAAAAGCTCATCTCGCAGGAGAACCCCGAGAACCCGTGGAGCGACAGCAAGCTTGCGGAGATTCTCTCGCGCGAGGGCATACCGGTCGCCCGGCGCACGGTCGCCAAATATCGCGAGGGCATGCAGATCGCGCCCTCCAACGAGCGCAAGCGCGCTCAAGTCCGCGCATCGTAAGGATTTTCGAGTGTCAAGTGTGTGCAGCGATAGGAGGATCTCATGCAGCTCGATCTCAGCGGTCATCATGTCGAAGTCACTCCCGCCCTCCGCGGCTACGTCATCAAGAAATTCGAGAGAATTTCCAGGCATTTCGAGCAACTCATCGACGTACACTGCGTACTCACGGTGGAGAAGCTGCGCCACAAGGCCGAGGCCACGCTCATGCTGCGCGGGAACAAGATTTACGCCGACGCCACCGACGGTGACATGTATGCCGCGATCGACGCGCTCACGGACAAGCTCGACCGCTGCGTGAAGAAGCACAAGGAAAAAGTCTCGGATCACCACGCCGAGGAGGTCATCAAGGCCCGCTCCTCGTCCTGAAGCGAGGAGCGCGGGCGGCCCGCCTGCATGCGTCTGGTCATCGTCAGCGGCTTGTCCGGTTCCGGAAAGAGCGTGGCCTTGCATGAGCTCGAGGACATCGATTTTTACTGCGTGGACAACATTCCGGCCGCGCTCCTCAAGCCCTTCATCGCACACACCATCCGCGGCACCGACGATGTCTACCGCCGCACGGCGGTGGGCCTCGACGCCCGCAACCGGCCGAACGAGATAAACACCATCCCCGCCCTGGTCGGGGAGCTGCGGCGCAGCGGCATCGCCTGCGAGGTGCTGTTCCTGCACGCGAGCGACGAGGTGCTGTTGAAGCGCTACGCCGAGACCCGCCGCAAGCATCCGCTCGTGTCCGCCGAGGTGAGCCTGCGCGAGGCCATCGACACGGAGCGCAAGCTCCTCGAGCCGATCACCATCGCGGCGGACCTCGTGCTCGACACCTCGAGCATGACCGTGCACACGCTGCGCGAGCGCATCCGCGAGCGCGTCGCCCGCGAGGGCGAGGCGCGGGTGTCGCTGATGTTCGAGTCGTTCGGCTACAAGCACGGCATTCCGGGAGATGCGGATTTCGTGTTCGACGTGAGGAGCCTGCCGAATCCGTACTGGGATCATTCACTGCGGCATCTCACCGGCCGCGATGCGCCGGTCATCGACTATCTCGCGGCTTTCCAAAGCGTGCGCACCATGATCGACTCGATCGCCGGGTTCCTCGACCTGCGCATTGCGGAGTTCGAGGAGGCGAACCGCAGCTACCTGACGATTGCGATCGGCTGCACCGGCGGCCAACACCGCTCGGTGTACATCGCGGAGGAGCTAGCCGCGCATTTTCGGCGCCGCTATCCCCTGGTGCTCACTCGGCACGACTCGCTGCCGAAGCCCTGACCTGCGACTCGGCGAGGAAGGTGCGGATCTCCTCCGCGCGTGCGCGCGCATCGGCGAGCCCGAGAGCGATCAGCTCGCGGGTGTAGCCGCGCTCGAAAAGCAGGTAGCTGAGGAGCGTCGCGGCGCTCGTGCTGCCGGCGCTTGCGCCCATGGCGCGCATGAGCGCGCGGATGCTGGGCGGCAATTCCGAGCGGTATTTCCGGGCGATTTCCCCCAGATCGCGCGACGGGGTCAGCACCAGCGCTTCGATGCGCTGCGTGTTCGGCTGCTCGTTGAAACCGCTGAGCCGCTCGAGATCCGAATGCAGCTGATCCATGAACAGCGAATCGAGCATGAAGCCGAACATCTGGCCGAAGGTGGGCTCGCTGCGGGTCTTGGGCATGCCGAGTCCCGCCGCGGCCGCATCGCCCACGCCGATCACCAGCAGACGGTTGGCTCCCAGGTGGATGGCGGGGCTGAGCGGCGAGGTCTGGCGCATGGCGCCGTCGCCGAAGTATTGCTGATGCAGGAAGATCGGGCGAAACAGGAACGGAATGGACAGGCTCGCCATCAGGTGCTCGAGGGTGAGCTGCACGCGTGCGCCCTTGCGGGCCGCCCGGGTCCAGGGCTCGATGGGCCCGGCGCATGCGTAGAAAGTGACCGAGTCCGACTCGGAATAGCTGGTCGCGCAGATGCCGACCGCCTGCAGGTGCTGCTTGTACATGCCGCGCGGAATACCGCCGAAATCGAGGTTCTTGCGCAGCAGCTCCCACAGCGGCGTGTTGTCGAACAGCGAGCGCGGCGGATGCACCAGCCAGCCTCCCGAGAGCAGCGCCAGGATCCAGTGGAGTCCGGACCTCAACACGCTCGCGAGATCCGCCTTGATCACGTGATGCACGCGAAACTCCCGCCACACCTTCTCGATGACATACACCGCGTGCCGGAAATGCGCCGGGTCCGAGGCGATCGCGATGGCGCTCACCGCGCCGGCCGAGGTGCCGGTGACGACCGGAAAGGGGTTGCGGGCCCTGCGATCCAAGAGCTCCGCGATGCCCTTGAGCACGCCGACCTGATAGGCGGCGCGCGCGCCGCCGCCCGTCAATACGAGGCCGAGCAGGGGATCTTGCGCTCGATCGCTCACCGGACCTTGGCCCCTCCCGCACTGAGCGCTTCGATCGCATCATCGAGCCCCGAGAGCGTCAACGGATACATGCGTCCTTCGAGAGCGTCCTGAATGATCTCCACGGACGGGCTGTGGCGCCAGTGCGCCTCCGGCCGCGGATTGATCCAGGCGAACTTCGGATATGCGCGCGTCAGGCGCTCGAGCCATACCCGCCCCGGCTCCTCGTTCCAGTGCTCCACGCTCCCGCCGGGATGCACAATCTCATAAGGACTCATCGTCGCATCGCCGACGAAGATGAGCTTGTAATCCGAGGCGTACGTGCGCATCACCTCGACCGTGCCGATGTGCTCCCGAAAACGCCGCCGATTGTCGCGCCACAAGGCCTCGTAGGGGCAGTTGTGGAAATAAAAATGCTCCAGATGCTTGAACTCGCTGCGTGCCGCCGAGAACAGCTCCTCGCACGTGCGCACGTGATCGTCCATGGATCCGCCGATGTCGAGCAGCAACAGCACCTTCACCACGTTGTGCCGCTCCGGCACCATCTTGATGTCGAGCCAGCCGCCGGAGCGTGCGGTCGCATCGATGGTCTCGGGGAGCGCAAGCTCGGTCGGCGCGCCGCGGCGGGCGAATTTGCGGAGCTTGCGCAGAGCAAGCTTCATGTTGCGGGTGCCGAGCTCGACGCCGTCGTCGAGATTCGCGAACTCGCGCTTGTCCCACACCTTGACGGCGCTGCGATTGCGCGAGGCGTTCTGGCCGATGCGCACGCCTTCGGGATTGTAGCCGTAAGCCCCGAAGGGCGACGTGCCCGCCGTGCCGATCCACTTGTTGCCGCCCTGGTGGCGGCCCTCCTGCTCCTCGAGGCGCTTGCGCAGAGTCTCCATGAGCTGGTCCCAGCCGCCGAGCGCCTGGATCTGCGCCTTCTCCTCCTCGCTGAGATCGCGAACCAGAATCTTCTCGAGCCAGTCGGGCGGCAGCTCGCGCGCAAGATGCGCGAAGATTTCCTCCGCGCCCTTGAAGTGCGCCGCGAAAGCGCGGTCGAAACGATCGTAATAGCGCTCGTCCTTGACGAGGCAGGTGCGCGCCAGATGGTAGAAGCGCTCGGCGCTCGCCTGACCGAGACCGCGCGCGAGCGCCTCGAGCAGAGTCATCAATTCGGTGATCGTCGCCGGTACGCCGGCGCTGCGCAGCAGGAGGAAGAACCTAACGAGCATTCCGGCGATTGAGGAACAGCAGCTGCTCGAACAGATGGACGTCCTGCTCGTTCTTGAGCAGCGCGCCGTAGAGCGGCGGAATGAGCTTCTTCGAATCATCGCTGCGCAGAGCCTCGGGCGGGATATCCTCGGCGAGCAACAGCTTGATCCAGTCGAGCAGCTCGGAAGTGGTCGGCTTTTTCTTCAGTCCGGGCGTCTCGCGCACCTTGAAGAAGGCCGCGAGGGCCTCGCGCAGCAGCTCGCGTTTCAAGCCCGGAAAATGCACGTCGACGATGCGTGTCATCGTGGCCTCGTCGGGAAAGCGGATGTAGTGAAAGAAGCAGCGCCGCAGGAACGCATCCGGCAGCTCCTTCTCGTTGTTCGAGGTGATGACGATCACCGGGCGGTGCTTCGCGAGTACGGTCTCGCGCGTCTCGTAGACGTAGAATTCCATGCGATCGAGCTCGCGCAGCAGATCGTTCGGGAATTCGATGTCCGCTTTGTCGATCTCGTCGATCAACAGCACCGGCTGCACATTGCACTCGAACGCTTCCCAGAGATTGCCCTTGATGATGTAGTTGCGGATGTCCTTGACCCGCGGGTCGCCGAGCTGCGAGTCACGCAGGCGCGAGACCGCGTCGTACTCGTACAATCCCTGCTGCGCCTTGGTGGTGGACTTGATGTGCCACTCGTAGAGCGGCTTCTCCAGCGACCGCGCGATCTCGGCGGCGAGCAGCGTCTTGCCCGTGCCCGGCTCGCCCTTGATGAGCAACGGCCGCGACAGCACCATCGCGGCGTTGACGGCGGACATGAGCTCCTCCGTGGCGATGTAGCGGTCGGTGCCGCGAAACTCCGGCTGCGTGGGGTCTTTCAAAGGGTTCTCGCTCGCGCTACTTGCGCACGACTTGCAGGATCTGCATGGAATTGGTGCCGCCGGCGACGCCCGTGAGCTCGCCCTTGGTGAGGATGATGAGATCGCCTTCCTTGACGAGCTTCAGACCGAGGAGCGAGCGGAAGATCGAGAAGTACAGCGCGTCGTTGTCCTTCTCGGTGACGTCGTAGGCCACCGGGTACACGCCGCGATACAGCGTCACGCGGCTGCGGGTGGGCTCGTGGCGCGTGAAGGCGTAGATCGGGATGTCCGAGCGCACGCGCGACATCCACAAAGTGGTCTCGCCGGACTCGGTGAGCGCGACGATGGCCTGCACGTGCAGATGATTGGCGGTGTACATGACCGCCGCGGCGATGGCCTCGTTCACGTGCTCTACATAACCGGTATTGCGCTGGCGGATGCGCACGTGCGCGCCCTGATATTTCTCCGCGCCGCAGATGATCTGCGCCATGGCCTCGACGACCTTCGCCGGGTGCTTGCCGGCGGCGGTCTCCGCCGACAGCATCACGGCGTCGGTGCCTTCCATGACGGCGTTGGCCACATCCGACACCTCGGCGCGCGTCGGAATGGTGCTGGTGATCATGGATTCCATCATCTGGGTCGCCGTGATGACCACGCGGTTCTGATGGCGGCACTCCTGCATGATCTGCCGCTGCAGGCCCGCGAGCTCCGCGAAGCCCATCTCGACGCCCAGATCACCGCGCGCCACCATGACGGCATCGCTCGCCCGCACGACGTCGGCGAGATTCTTGACGGCCTCCGCGCGCTCGATCTTGGCGACCAGGAGGCCGTGGCCGCCGGCGGCGCGCAGCAGGCTCCGTGCCTCGTTCATGTCCGAGCCGTCGCGCGGGAAAGATACGGCCAGGTAGTCGACCTTGAGAGCGGCCGCGATCTCGATGTCCTGCCGATCCTTATCGGTGAGGGCGCCGGCCGAGAGGCCGCCGCCCTGGCGGTTGATGCCCTTGTTGTTGCTGAGCTCGCCGCCCACCAGAACTCGCGTGCGTATCCGGGCGCCCTCGATCGCCTGCACTTGCAGGCTGATCTGGCCGTCGTTCAACAACAGCACGTCGCCGGGCGAGACGTCGGTGGGCAATTTCTTGTACGCGATGCCGACCGCGCGCTCATCCCCCGCATCGACGTCGAGCGAGGCGTCGAGCGCGAATTCCGCGCCGTCGGCGAGCTGTACTTTGCCCGCCTTGAAACGCTCGACGCGGATCTTCGGCCCTTGCAAGTCGCCGAGCACGCCGACATAGCGGCCTGCGGCGCGCGCCGCATCACGCACCAGATCGAGCCTTCGCTTGTGATCGGCGAGCTGCCCATGCGAGAAATTGACGCGCACCACATCGACGCCCGCGCGCACGACGTCGTTCATCACCCGGGTATCGTCCGTCGCGGGTCCCAGTGTCGCGACGATTTTCGCCCGCCGCAGGATGAAGCTCACGCCGCCCGCCGCTCGAGAATGTCCACCGCGGGCAGCTTCTTGCCCTCGACGAACTCGAGGAACGCGCCGCCGCCTGTGGAAATATAGGAAATACTGTCCTCGACGCCGTACTTCTCGATGGCGGCGAGGGTATCGCCGCCGCCGGCGAGCGAGAAGGCCTTGCTGCGCGCGATGGCGTTCGCGAGCGTGCGCGTTCCCTCGCCGAACTGATCGAATTCAAACACACCGACCGGGCCGTTCCAGAGAATCGTGCCGGCCTCTGCGATCAGCTTCGACTGCTGCTCGGCGCTGTCGGGGCCGATGTCGAGGATCATCTCGTTGCTCGCGACCGCGCCCACTCGCTTGACGTCGGCCTCGGCGACCGCGGAGAACTCGGTGGCGACCACGACGTCGGTCGGCATCGGGATGACGATCCCGCGGCTTTTCGATTGCTCCATCAGGCGGCGGCAGATATCGAGCATGTCGGGCTCGTGCAGGGACTTGCCCACGTTGAAGCCTTGCGCGGCGAGAAACGTGTTCGCGATGCCGCCGCCGACGATCAACTGATCGACCCTCGACAGGAGCGACTCGAGCACGGTGAGCTTGGTGGATACTTTCGAGCCCCCGACGATCGCGAGCAAGGGCCGGGCGGGCTTCTCGAGCGCGGTCTCGAGCGCTGTGAGCTCGCTCATCAACAACGGTCCCGCGCACGCGACCGGCGCGTACTTGGCCACGCCGTGCGTGCTCGCTTCCGCGCGGTGCGCGGTGCCGAAGGCATCCATCACGTAGACATCGCAGAGCGCCGCCATCCTGCGCGACAGCTGCTCATCATTCTTCTTCTCGCCCTTGTTGAAGCGCACGTTCTCGAGCAGCACCACTTCGCCCGGTGCGACGGCGACGCCGTCCAGCCAATCGCGCCTGAGCGGCGTCGGCAGTCCCAGCAGCTGCGTGAGCCGCCGGGCCACGGGAGCGAGCGAGAACTCCTCGGCGAACTTGCCTTCCTCCGGGCGGCCGAGATGCGACATCAGCATGACCCGCGCCTTCGCATCGAGCGCGGCCTGGATGGTGGGAAGCGAGGCGCGGATCCGGGCATCGCTCCCAACCTCGCCGTCCGTGATGGGAACGTTCAGGTCCTCGCGGATCAGCACGCGCTTATCCTTGAGATCGAGGCTGGTCATTTTGATGATCGTCATGGAATTTCGGCGCCGGCGCCCTCCCTCAGTTGACCTTGGACCAGGCGGTGACGGTGTCGAGCATGCGGTTGGAAAAACCCCACTCGTTGTCGTACCAGGAGCAAACCTTCACGAGCGTGCCCTCGATCACCTTGGTGAGCGTCGAATCGTAGATCGAGGAGTGCGGGTCGTGGTTGAAGTCCACCGACACGAGCGGCTGATCGTTGTAGGCGAGAACTCCCTTCAAGGGTCCCGCGGCCGCCGTTTTGACCAGTTTATGGATCTCCTCGGCCGAGGTCTTGCGGGCGGCGGTGAAGGACAGGTCGACCAGCGACACGTTGATGGTCGGCACACGGATCGCGAACCCGTCGATCCTGCCCTTCAGCTCCGGCAGCACCAGTCCCACCGCCGCGGCTGCGCCGGTCTTCGTCGGGATCATGGACATGGTGGCCGAGCGCGCACGCCGCAGATCGCTGTGATAGACGTCGGTGAGGACCTGATCATTCGTATAGGAGTGAATCGTGTTCATCACGCCCTGCATGACACCGATGCCCTCGTGCAAAACCTTGACGAGCGGTGCCAGGCAATTGGTGGTGCAGGACGCATTGGAGATGACGGTGTCCGTGGCCTTGAGGATCTTGTCGTTCACGCCGTAGACGATGGTGGCGTCGACGTCCTCGCCGCCCGGCGCGGAGATCACGACTTTCTTGGCACCCGCCGTGAGATGCGCCGAGGCTTTGGCCTTGCTGGTGAATAGACCCGTGCACTCGAGCACAAAGTCGACGCCGAGCTCGCCCCACGGCAACTTCGTCGGATCGCGCTGCGCCACCACGCGGATACGGTCGCCGTTCACGATCATCGCATCGCCGTCGACCCGAATCTCGCCCTCGAAGCGGCCGTGCGCGGTGTCGTAGCGCGTCAGATGGGCGTTGGTATTCGCATCACCCAGGTCGTTGATGGCGACAATTTGAATTGCGCTCGAACGCTTAGCCTCATACAGGGCCCGCAGGATGTTGCGGCCGATGCGGCCGTATCCGTTGATGCCCACCTTGATTGCCATCAGCTCACTCCCCTCTCTTTGATGCGGATCACGCCGCGAATGTCTTGTCGATCGCCTCTTGCACGTGCTCGGCCGTGAAGCCGAAGTTCTTGAACAGGTCCTTCGCCGGCGCCGACGCGCCGAAATGATCGATACCCACGATCTGGCCTTTGAGCCCCACGTATTTCCACCACGGCAGGGTCGCGCCCGCCTCGACGGCGACGCGCCGCACCACCTGCGGCGGCAGCACGCTGTCCTTGTACGCCTGATCCTGGCGGTCGAAGGTGGTCGTGCTCGGCATCGACACCAGGCGCACCTTGCGCCCTTTCGCGGCAGCCGCGCGCACCGCGTCCGCGGCGATGCCGACCTCGGAGCCCGTCGCGATGACGAGGACCTCCGGCGGCCCGTCCGAATCGATCAGCACGTAGCCGCCGCGCTTGATGGTGGCCAGCTGCTTGGCGTCGCGCGGCTGCGGCGGGAGCGCCTGGCGGGTAAATATCAGACAGGTGGGCCCATCCGCACGCTCGAGCGCGGCACCCCAGGCCGTCGCCGTCTCTGCGCCGTCGCAAGGACGCCAGAGCTCCATTCGGGGAATCGCGCGCAGGCCTGAGAGCTGCTCGATCGGCTGATGAGTGGGGCCGTCCTCTCCCAGGCCGATCGAGTCGTGGGTGAACACGAAATTCACCCGGACTTCCATGAGCGCCGCCATGCGCACCGCATTGCGCGAGTAGTCGCAGAAGGTCATGAACGTGCCGCCGTAGGGAATGAAGCCGCCGTGCGCGGCCATGCCGTTCATGATCGCCGACATGCCGAATTCGCGAACCCCGTAATGAATGTAATTGCCCGCGGGGACCTCGGGCGTGAGGATGACCGAATCCTTGCGCAGCGTGCCGTTCGAGGGCGTGAGGTCAGCCGAGCCGCCGAGAAGTTCGGGCAGAATCGGCCCGACGACATTGAGCGTCGCGTTGGAGGTCTGCCGCGTCGCGACAGGCTTCGTATCCTCTTGCGCCTGCTTGAGGTGGGCGGACAGCTTGTCGGCAAATCCCGACGGCAGCGTCCCACTCATGCGACGCTCGAGCTCGGCCGCCAACTCCGGAAACTTCGCCTTGTATGCCTGGAACCGGCTCGCCCACTCCTGCTCCGCTCGTCTTCCCTTCTCGCGCATGTCCCATTGGGCGCGGATGTCGGCGGGGACCTCGAAGGGCGGCGATGTCCACTTGAGATTCGCGCGCGCGGCGGCGATTTCGTCGTTCCCCATGCCCTCGCCATGCATGACCGCGGTGCCCTGCTTGTTCGGCGCGCCCCAGCCGATGATGGTCTGCGCGCAGACCAGCGACGGCCGGTCGGTTACCGCTCGCGCCTCGGCGAACGCTTTCACGACGGCCTCCCGGTCGTGCCCATCCACATGCGGCAGCACGTGCCAACCGTAGGCCTCGAAGCGCTCGGCGGTGTTGTCGTCGAACCAGCCGACCACCTTGCCATCGATCGAAATGCCGTTGTTGTCGTATACCGCGATCAGCTTGCCGAGCTTCTGCATGCCCGCGAGCGAGGCCGCTTCGTGGGAAATGCCCTCCATCATGCACCCATCGCCCATGAACACATAGGTATGGTGATCGATGATCTCGTGACCGGGCCGATTGAAGGTCGCCGCGAGGGATCGCTCCGCGATCGCCATGCCCACGGCGTTCGCGAAGCCCTGGCCGAGGGGTCCGGTGGTGGTCTCGACGCCCCCCAGGTGCGCTTCGCGCTCGGGGTGGCCCGGGGTCTTCGAGCCAAACTGACGAAAGCGCTTGATCTCCTCGATGGAGAGGTCGTAGCCGGTGAGATACAGCAGCGAGTAGAGCAGCATCGAGGCATGCCCGTTCGAGAGCACAAAGCGGTCGCGCTCCCACCAGCCGGGATTGACCGGATTGAACTTAAGCACTTCGCGCCAGAGGACTTCGGCGATGTCGGCCATGCCCATCGGCGTGCCGATATGGCCCGAACTGGCCTTCTGGACGGCATCCATCGTCAGAACGCGAACGGCGTTGGCGAGCTCACGGTGGGTGGGCATGGCGCGGGCTTCCGGAGGAAATGGGTGGTCATTCTCCCCGATGCGCCCCCCATCATCAATATCGGGACACAGGTCTCCCTTTGCGCCGGAGCGGCGCCTTCGAGGGAACGCATGCCCGGTTCTCAGGGTCGCTATTAGGGAGTACGTTCCCATTATTCGGTGTTCATAAGGGAACGCGATCACATTACCCGGCGTGCGCCGGCGGACTCGTTATGTAGCGCGGCCGGCGGCCGCCGTCATGATCCAGTTCACCGTCGACCGATCTCTGATTTGCTACTATTTTTTCGTATGAAAATTCTACAAATAACCGACCCCCACCTGTACGGCCACGCGAGCGCGAAATTGCGCGGCGTGGAAACCGACTCGACCTTGCGCAACGTGCTCGATGAGGCGTTCATGGAGGTCCCGGACTACGCCGCGATCCTGGTCACCGGCGATCTGGTGCAGGACGATCCGGCCGGTTATTTGCGCTTCCGCAGCATCTTCGGCAATTGTCCGAAACCCGTTCTGTGCATTCCGGGCAATCACGACGAGCCGGAAGCGATGCAGCGCGCACTCTCCGCGCCGCCGTTCCAGATCTGCGGAACCTATCGCGTCGCGGGCTGGCAGTTCGTCATGCTCGATAGCTACGATGCCGGACACGCGGGCGGTCGATTGACGCAGCAGGAGCTCGCGCGCCTGGACCGTGCGCTCGGCGAATCTCGCGAGCACGCGATGGTATGTCTGCATCACCATCCCATCGTCATGGGCAGCCGCTGGCTGGACAGCGTCGGCCTCGCCAATCCCGACGATTTCTGGCGCATCATCGATGCGCACCCGCACGTGCGGGCCGTCACCTGGGGACACGTGCATCAGGAGCTCGATGCCGAGCGCGGCCCCGTGCGCTTGTTCGCGACCCCGTCGACCGGCGCACAGTTCCTGCCGAAGAGCGAGCGATTCGCGGTCGACTCCCGGCCGCCGGCGTACCGGCCCTTCGCGCTGCATCCGGACGGGTCCATCGAGACCACGGTGCGCTGGGTGAACGCGATGCCGATGCGTCACGCTGCCGGCGTGCGCTGAGCGCAGCGCTCGCGATGCACCCGGCCCGGCGCCGCAGTAGATATCTCGCGATCGCGTGGACTTCGGCGCTCTGCGCCGCGCTCTGCGCCACGCGGGTCCACGCCGACGAAGCGCTCCATTCGCTCTGGGAGCTCCACGGCAAGCACAACACCGTCTACGTACTCGGCTCGATTCATACCCTGCGCGCGAGCGACTATCCGCTCGCGCCTGCGATCATGGATGCGTACCGGGACTCGAAGGCGCTCGTCATGGAAATCGACCTCAACGAGATGGAGTCCCCGGACGTGCAGGGCGAAATGCTGCAAAGCGCCGCATTGCCGGAAGGCAAGTCCCTGGAGCAGGTCGTGGGACCCGTTCGCTACGCACGCGCGCAAAGCCTGGTCCGCGACGTCGGCCTCGACTTGTCGATGTTCGGCGGATACGCCCCGTGGTTCGTCGCCGAGGCGGTTTCTCAGCTGCAGCTTGCCCAGCTCGGATTCGACACGCAGTCAGGCGTCGAGATGTTCTTCATGGCCCGCGCACGCGACGACGGCAAGAACGTCTCCGGGCTGGAGACCGCACACGAGCAGTTGACGATCTTCGAGTCGATGCCCATGGACACCCAGGCCGAATACCTGATGTCGAGTCTGGAGCAGGCTCACGACTTGCCGAAACAAGTGAACGACATGGTCCAAGCCTGGCGGCGCGGCGACACGGCCTGGTTCCAGACTGAGATCAAATCAGATCTGGGCAAGGACCCCGCGCTCTATCAGTCGATCGTGGTGGCCCGCAACCGCAAGTGGATCTCGAAGATCGAGGCGATGCTCGACGATGACAAGAATTATCTCGTCATCGTCGGCACCGCTCATCTGGTGGGACCGGACAGCGTGCTCGAGCTGCTCAAAAAAGACGGGATCCGCGCTGCCCAGCGTTGAGCTTACTCGCCGCTCGACCCGGCCTGCGGGTGCTCGGCCTTCCACTCCTCCATGCGCTGCTCGCGCTGCGCTTTCGCGGCGGCGACGATGCCCGGGATCGCATCCCGCTGCGTCTGGGTCAGTACATTGTTATAGACATTGGTCCAGGTCTCGCTCTGCAGCTGGATGCGCGCCGCAGCATTCTTCTGTTCCGTCGCGACGAGACTGGCATAGGTCGCCGTATCGGTCGGCGAGGTGCTCGCCAGGGCATCGTGATTCGCTTGCGAGCTCGTGCGCAGCGCCTGGAACTGGCTCCGCTCGCTCGTCATGATCGTTTTGACCTGCGCCTTCTGCGCGTCGGTCAGATTGAGCTTGTGCAGCACCATGCCCATGAAGCCGTGATGATGCCCCTGCCAGTGATGCCCGCCCGGGCCGGGGGCCGCGGTCGGCGTGTTGGTGGTGGTGGCCGCGTAGACTGCCAGCCCCGACATCGAGACTGCCAGACAGAGCGCGGGGACGACTTTTCGTACAGTGAACATTGAGACTTTCTCCTCCGTGTTGCGGTGATGAGCAGTCTACGTTCAAACACCCGCGGCGAACCTCGTGCTGACGCAATTTTGGGTGGGCTGCATGCAAAGAATTGTCAATTCGTTTACTAGGCCGGAAGATGGCGGGACACTCGGTACATGGCGGAACCCGAAGATATGACAAGCGCGCTCAACAAGCCCGATACGGGCACGACACCGCGCGAGGCGCGTGTGCTGTTGGTGGATGACGATCGCGAGCTTTGTCAAATGCTCAGCGAGTATCTGAGCGCGGAACATTTCGAGGTCAAGAGCGTGCACGACGGCGGCGATGCGCTCGCCGAGCTCGAGGCCAACGACTTCGAGATTCTGATTCTCGATGTGATGCTGCCGAGCGTCAGCGGCTTCGATGTCTTGCGCACGCTTGGGGCCACTCACGACACCCCCATTCTCATGCTGACCGCACGCGGCGACGACGTGGACCGGATCGTCGGCCTCGAGCTCGGCGCCGACGACTATCTCAGCAAGCCCTTCAATCCGCGCGAGCTGGTGGCGCGCGTGCGCGCCATCCTGCGCCGGGCGAGCAATCGTCCCGCGCGCGCCGGAATCGCGGACGAGATCAGCGTTGGGCCGATCGTGCTGCATGCCGGCATGCATCAGGTCCGCGTCGCGGACCGCGCCGTGGCGCTCACGGGCGCGGAGTTTCGCGTGCTCGAGATCTTGATGCGCTCCGCCGGACAGGTGATATCGCGTGATTCCATGACGGAGCAGGCGCTCGGCCGCAAGCTCGTCCCCTACGACCGCAGCATCGATACCCACATCAGCAATCTGCGCCGCAAGCTCGAGCTCGAGGCGGGCAAGAATCCGGAGATCAAGAACGTGCGAGGCTCGGGCTACACGCTCACCTGCGCGCCGAAGTAGGTCGTATGCACAGCCTGTTCGTGCGCGTCTTCGTGCTGTTCTGGATCGCCATGGCGATCATCGTGGCCGGCAGCATCGCCGTGACCTTCACGGTGGCGGCGCGGGAATACGAATCGCGCGAGTTTCAACGCCGCCCGGCAATTGCCATCGAGGCCTCGGAAGTGCTCGCCAAGGGCGGAGTCGGCTCGCTGCGCACCTGGCTCCGCGCCAACAGCCATACCATGGCCGATCGCGATCTGTACATCATCGGACCGGACGGCGCGGATATCCTCGGCCGCTCGCTCTCCGAAAACGCCGCACGCCGCCTGCAGTTCTTCCGCGAATCGATGTCCGATGCCGACTCCGGCGGTCCGCCGGGCGGCGGACCGCCGCCGGATCTCGAGCCGCCCGCCGGGCGCGAGGGCCCGCGCGGACCCCCGCCCCGCAACTTCCGGCCACAACGCGTCCTGCCGCAGATCGTGGCGCCCGATGGCACGGCCTACACGGTATTGCTGGTGCCGCGCCGTCCGAGCATCTTTGGCGCGCTGAGCCTGCCCGGGATTTCCGCGCGTATTCTCGGCATCGCGCTCGTCGTGAGCGCGTTCGCGAGCTGGTGGCTCGCGCAGCACTTGAGCGCGCCGATCCGGCGCATGCAGGAGGGCGCGCGCGCGCTCGCCGGGGAGCGTCTCGATGTGCGCGTGAGCGCGGGTCTCGGTGGCCGCAAGGACGAGGTCGCGGTGCTCGCGCGCGAATTCGACGCCATGGCCGACCGATTGCGCGCCAATCGCAGCGCCCTCACGCGGTTGCTGGGCGATATCTCGCACGAGCTGCGCTCGCCCCTCGCGCGGATGCGCCTCGCGCTCGGCCTCGCGCGCCAGCCGAGCGCCGATACCGCACGTCAGCTCGATCGAATGGAGCACGAGATCGAGCGCCTCGACGTGCTCATCAGCCAGGTGCTGAAGCTTGCACGCCTCAACGGCACCGACATTCCCTTCGAGCGCGAGCCGTTCGACGTCGACGAGATGATCGACGAGGTGGTACGCGATGCCGCGTTCGAAGGCACCGCCAAGGGCTGCAAAGTGGAGACCGTCGGGGCGGCGCATAGCGTGGTGAGCGGCAATCGGGATCTGCTGCGCAGCGCGATCGAGAACGTGCTGCGTAACGCCGTGCGCTATAGTCCTCAGGGTGCGCCCGTGGAGGTGGCCGTGGAACGCAACGCGGCGGGGCTCACGATCTCGGTTCGCGATCGGGGACCGGGGGTTCCCGCGGGCGAGCTCGAGCGTATCTTCGAGCCCTTTTACCGCGTGGCCGAATCCCGCGACCGCGATAGCGGCGGCGAGGGCATCGGTTTGGCCATTACCTCGCAGGTCATGAAAGCCCACGGGGGCACGGCACGGGCCGACAACCGCGCAGGCGGGGGCTTCGAGGTGCTGCTCAACCTGCCGGCCACGGCGCTGGCGGCGTAACGGGAGAGATGATGAGCCTGTTTCAGGAAGCCTGCCGGTACATCCCGGGTGGCGTGAACTCGCCGGTAAGGGCATTTCGGGGCGTCGGCGGCGAGCCGATCTTCTTCAAGCGCGCCGCCGGTGCTCACGTCGTCGCCGCGGACGGCCGGCGTTTTATCGATTACGTGGGCTCCTGGGGCCCCATGATCCTGGGTCACGCACACCCGCAGGTGATCGAGGCGGTACAACGCGTCGCCGCCGATGGCTTGTCCTTCGGCGCACCGACCGAGCTCGAGACCCAGCTCGCGCGCCGCGTGACCGAGCTCATGCCGTCGATCGAGCTCGTGCGTTTCGTGAGCTCCGGAACCGAAGCGACCATGAGCGCGATTCGCCTCGCGCGCGGCTTCACCGGGCGCGAGACCATCGTGAAGTTCGAGGGCTGCTACCACGGTCACTCCGATTCGCTGCTCATCAAAGCCGGATCCGGCGCGTTGACCTTCGGCGTGCCCACCTCGCCGGGCGTACCGCGCGAGCTCGCGGCGCATACCGTGACGCTCACGTTCAATGACGCCGACCAGGTGCGCGATGCGTTCCGCCAGCTGGGATCGCAGATCGCCTGCGTCATCGTCGAGCCGGTGGCCGGCAACATGAACTGCGTGCCGCCGGCGCCGGGGTTCCTCGAGACGTTGCGCGAGGAATGCGATCGAGTCGGCGCGCTTCTGATATTCGACGAAGTCATGACCGGCTTTCGCGTGGCACTCGGCGGCGCGCAGGCGCTTTACGGTGTGCGTCCCGATCTGACGACTCTCGGCAAAATCATCGGCGGCGGCATGCCGGTGGGCGCGTTCGGCGGGCGGCGCGAAATCATGGAGCAGCTCTCGCCCTTGGGCCCCGTTTACCAGGCCGGGACCTTATCGGGCAATCCGGTTGCCATGACAGCCGGTCTCGCCACACTGGAGCTGGTCGCGGTCCCGGGCTTCCACGAGCGCCTGAATGCGATCACCGATGTGCTCGTGCAGCGTCTGGCCGTCGCGGCCCGAAGCTCCGACATCCCGCTCGCCACCAACCACGTGTGCGGCATGTTCGGCTTTTTCTTCACGGAGGAGCGGCGCGTCGACAGCTTCGCGAAAGTGATGGCCTGCGACCTCGAGCGCTTCAAGCGGTTCTTCCATCGCATGCTCGAGGAGGGGGTGTACTTCGCGCCCTCCGCCTTCGAGACGGGATTCGTGTCGGCCGCGCACTCGCCGGCGGACATCGACGCGACCATTGCCGCGGCGCTGAAGACGTTCTCGAGTCTGCGCTCTTGAGCGCCGCCTAGACTTACCGAATGCGCGCGTTCGCGTGGTTCCTGGGAGTGCTGGTCGCGGCCGGCCTCGTCGCGGCGGCCCTCGCGTACCCCGTCTTCGAGCTGACCTCGCACATCGCCTCCTGGCCGTTTCACCGGGTATACGGGCGCGTTGCGATGCTCGCGGCGGTGGGCGCGCTCGTGTTCTGGTGCAGGCGTTTCGGCGTCGCGAATCGCCGCGAGCTGGGTTATGGTCTGCCGTGGCGGCGTTTCTGCGCAGTGGCTGCGCTGTTCGCCGCCATCGGCATGCTCACGGCGGCGGCCGGCGCCGCTTTCCTGCTCGTCGAGGGAATCCGCGTCGTTTCAAATCCGGCCTCGCTCGCCTCACCCGCGCACCTTGCGCGTCTCGCACTCATCGCGCTCTCCTCGGGTCTCGCCGTCGCCTTGCTCGAGGAGACCGTGATGCGCGGCGCCCTGCACAGCGGGGTCGCGCGCGAATCCGGACAGCTGGCCGCTCTCTGGCTCATCGCTCCCCTGTTCGCCGTGCTGCATTTCTTTGCCAAGGCCCACGTCGACTCGCCCGACTGGATGAGCGGCTTTCACCTGCTCGCAGGCTCGTTCGCCCCGCTCGGGAACCTCGGCGCCGTGTTCGACTCGCTGCTCGCTTGGGCCGCGGTGAGTCTGCTACTGAGCCTCACGCGCATGCTCACCGGCAATATCGCAGCGGCGATCGGCCTGCACGCCGGCTGGGTGGTGGTGCTGCGCTTGCTGCAGGAGGCCACCGGATCGGGAGCGGTGCAATCGGTGTGGGTCGGACGTTTCGACGGGCTGGTGGGCTGGTGGGTGCTGCCCTGGGCGGGCGCTATTGCTCTCGCCCTCTGGTGGACGCGCCGGGTCTGGGTGCCCTACGCCGAAGGCGGGCCGAGCGGGGCGAGCAACGCGAGCCGGTCCAGCCTCTCCAGCGGGTCGTCGAGTTCGAGATAGCTCTGCTTGTCGGCGAGCGGCAGCGGCAGGATTTCAGCCAGGCGGTGTCCCACCCACGCGGCATCGTCCAGGCGCATCTCGATGGTCGTGTACACCTCGCCGAGTTGCGGCAGCACGTTGCGCAGCAGCGCCGGCAGCCGCGTATGCCGCGTGGGCACGGGGATCACGGGCTCCGGCTCGATCCAATTCACGTCGCCGAGGTTCAGGCCATCCGCTTGCCGGCTGCGTGTAACGATGCGGAAACGCTGCCGGCCGACGCAGGACAGGCCGAGAAGGCCGTCGGCGAGCTGATGAAAGTCGGTGATCTCCGCCGCCGTGCCGACCTCGTACACCTCGGTATCGCCTGCCCCGGTCTCCCGGCCCTCGCGGATCAGCACCACGCCGAAGCCCGAGCCCTCTCGCATGCAGCGCCGCACCATATCGTAATAGCGGGTCTCGAAAATGCGCAGCGGTAACGGTCCGTCGGGGAACAGCACCAGATTGAGCGGGAACAGCGGGATCCGCGTCACTTCGGCCCCGGAGAGCCCGCGGCCTCGCGCGCGCGGAGCGCAGCGAGGAGCTTCTCGTGCAAGCCGCCAAAGCCGCCGTTGCTCATGACGAGCACTTGATCGCCGGGCTGCACCTCGGCAGCGATGCCCGCGACCAGGCCCTCGACACTGCCCTCGAAGCGCGCACGCGCTCCCAAGGGCGCGAGGGCGGCGGGCAAATCCCAGTCGAGCCCCGGGACAGCGAGGAACCACGCACGATCGGCGGCGGCGAGTGCCGGCGCGAGCTCGTCCCGGTGGACGCCAAGCTTCATGGTGTTCGAGCGCGGCTCGAGCACCGCGATGATTCGTGCATCCGGCAAGCGCGCGCGCAGACCCGAGAGCGTGGTCTCGATCGCCGTCGGATGATGCGCGAAATCGTCATACACCGTCACACCACCCACGGTACCGCGAATCTCCATGCGCCGCTTCACGCCGCGGAATTGCGTGAGGGCGAGCGCCGCGCGCTCGGGCGCAACACCGACGTGCTCGGCCGCGGCGATCGCCGCGAGGGCATTCATGACATTGTGCTCGCCGAGGAGCTGCCAGCGCACTTCCGCCACCGCGCGGCGGTCGCGCAGCACGGTGAACTCGCCGCACGCCTTCCCCGGCGCGAGCGTCGCGCTCCACTCATCGTTCGCGCTCAGCCCGAAGGTCTGGCACGGCGTCCAGCAGCCCGCGGCGATCACCGCCTCGAGCTCGGCGTCGGCGCCATTGCGCACAATGCGTCCGGTTCCGGGCACGGTGCGCAGCAGCTGCGAGAACTGCCAGCGGATCGCCGCGACGTCCGGATAAATGTCCGCGTGGTCGTATTCGAGGTTGTTCAGGATCAGCGTTCTCGGCCGGTAGTGCACGAACTTGGCGCGCTTGTCGAAGAACGCCGTGTCGTACTCGTCGGCCTCGATCACGAAATGCGCGGGGCGCCCATGCGCCTGCGCCGCGCCGCCGCGCCCACCGCCGAGGCGCGCCGTCGCGTCGAAATTGCTCGGCACGCCGCCGATCAGAAATCCCGGCTCGAGGCCCGCATGCTCGAGTATCCAGGCGAGCATGCTCGAAGTCGTGGTCTTGCCATGCGTCCCCGCGACCGCGAGCACGTGGCGGTCCTTGAGCACGTGCTCCGCCAGCCACTGCGGTCCCGAGGTGTACGCCATGCCGCGATCGAGCAGCGCTTCGATCACCGGACGGCCGCGACTCAACGCATTGCCCACCACCACGATGTCGGGATCGAGATCGAGCTGCTCGGCTCCGTACCCTTGGATGAGCTCGATGCCCAGCGCCGTGAGCTGATCGCTCATGGGCGGATAGACGTTCAGGTCCGACCCGGTGACGCGGAATCCCGCGGCCTTGGCGATCGCCGCCAAGCCGCCCATGAAGGTCCCCGCAATTCCCAAGATGTGTATATGCATGCTCAAGACTTCGGCAGCAGCTGCTGCTCCAGGGCCATCGACAGTAACAAGTAGCCGACGCTGATGGCGACGCCGAGCCCGAGCCGCGCATCGAGGGCGGCCCGCCATATGTTCGCGCAGGCAAGCAAGTACCAGACGAGCCCGATCAGCAGCAGCACTCCGAGGGGAATCGAGGCGGGTCCCTCGAAACCGACGATATTCAGCAGCGTGCCGAGCGGATAGAGCACCAGCTCCGCGAGCACGGCGACGCCGAGGAGCGCGGTTCCGGTCTGCAAGAATCGCTGCCGCTGCCGAGCGATGGCGAGCACCACCCAGGCGAATGCAAGGGGCAAAAGCACGGCGAGCACGACGCGCGTGAGAATCTCTCCCGCGGGCGCCGCGGGCAGCAGCGCACCGATCACCTCGAGCAGCGCCGCGGCGGCTGCGACCAGGCAGAGCAGCAGCACCGAAGCCGGAAGCTGTGCGGGGGACTTGCGCCACAGCGCGATGTCCAAAAACGCTTTTGCGAATCTCAGCATCGCGTGATTCGGTCATAATGAATCATTGCAAAATTGTACTGGATAGACGGCATGCCCGATGTGATTTGGATCGAGCGAGAAGAGGAGCTTGCGGGGCTGGCGCAAGCCCTCGAGCGGTGCGGCTCGATCGGTCTTGATACCGAGTTCATGCGCGAACGGACTTTCTTCCCGGGATTGTGCCTGCTGCAGCTCGCGGCGGGCGCGCAGATCTGGTGCGTGGACACCTTGCGCTGCGGCAGTCTCGATCCGCTGGTGCCGGCGCTCACCGCGCCCGGCGCGCGGAAAATCATCCATTCCGCTCGCCAGGATCTCGAGGCGTTCTATCTCAATGTGAAGCGCGTGATCTCGCCGATATTCGACACCCAGATCGCGGCGGGATGCATTGGACTGAAACCCCAGATCGGCTATGCGGATCTGGTAAAGACACTCCTCGACGTGAGCCTGCCCAAGGGACAGACGCGCACGGACTGGTCGCGGCGTCCGCTCACGGCCGCCCAGCTCGAGTACGCGGCAGACGACGTCGCGTACTTGAACGAGGTTGCGGATCGGTTGACCGGGCGGCTGCGCGAGCTCGGCCGCGAGCAATGGGTGATCGAGGATTGCCGTGCGCTCGAGGACCCCTCGCTCTACGAGCCCGATCCGGCGGACGCGTGGAAACGCCTGCGCTCCTTGCATAAGCTGCCGCCCGCGATGCGCGCGCGCGCCAAAGTGCTCGCCGTATGGCGCGAGAAGACGGCGCGTCTCAAAAATCTGCCGCGTGGCTGGGTGCTCGACGACGAGGCGCTGTTCAGGACCGCGGAGAGCGTGCCGCCGACACCCGCGGCGCTCGCCGCCACCCTCTCCTCGCGGCGTCCGATGAGCGATGCCTTGGCCGAAGACTTGCTCGAGGCGCTGCGCGACAGCGCAAGCGGAGCGATGGACACCGCACCCGCGGCGGATTTGCGCCCGACTCCCGAGCAGAAGGCCCTGGCGGAACGGCTCGCCGGCGTGGTCGACGCCCACGCCGCCGCGCTCGCCGTCAGCGCCGAGATCCTGGCGACCCGCGGCGAGCTCAAAGCCCTCGCCATGGGTTCTCGCGACGTGGCCGCCCTCAAGGGCTGGCGACGCGCCGAGATCGGCGAGCAATTGCTGGCGGCGCTGGGGCCCGCGACTCAGGTCTGAGCGGGACTGGCCACCACGGCGCGTTGGATGCTCTTGAACACCGTCTCGACGTCCGCATCGGCCTCGACGACGCGCAGGAGTCCCGCGTCCTTGTAATATTGAATGAGCGGCTTGGTCTGCGCTTCGAACACCTCGAGCCGCTTGCCGATGACCTCTTCGCGGTCGTCCGGTCTCTGGATGAGCCGCGCCTTCTCGCCGCATTTGTCACAATGCGCGAGCGCAGTCTCGGGCGCCGTATAAACGTTGAACACCCGCCCGCAGCCCTCGCAGATGCGCCGGCCGGTGAGACGCTTGAACAGCACTTTGAGATCGAGGTTCAACAGCACCACGGCCTCGAGCGGCATCTTGAGCTCCTCGAGCAGCCGCCCGAGCGCCTCGGCCTGCACGCTGTTGCGCGGAAACCCATCGAGGATGAAGCCCTTGCGCACGTCGGGCTGCGTCATGCGCTCGCGGATCATCCCGAGGACCACGGCATCATCCACGAGCTTGCCCGCGTCCATCGCCGCCTTGGCCTTCTGCCCAAGCGGCGTCGCCCGGCTCACGGCCTCGCGCAACAGATCGCCGGTCGATATCTGCGGCGCGCCGTACGCCTCCACGAGCCGCTGCGCCTGCGTGCCCTTGCCGGACCCGGGCGCGCCCAAAAGAATTATTCGCATGATTCCCCGCGCCTGAAAGCGCGCTAACCTACCCGCGCCGGCTGCCACCGTCAAACGCTCCGGGGCGCGCGGCCCGCCCACCGGGGGTGTGCCTGCCGCGCTCCGATGGGCTATCCTGCGGCCTGTCAAAAACGGCAGGCACACATGAAGCGCCAGACCCCGAGGAACGCCTTTTACGCCCAGTCCGGTGGAGTTTCCGCCGTCATCAACGCATCCGCATGCGGGGTCATCGAGACTGCCAGAAAGCATCGGAGCAAGATCGGCAAGCTGTATGCGGGGCGTGACGGTATCGTGGGCGCGCTCACCGAGGATCTGATCGACACCGGCAAAGAGAGCGCGGCGACCATCCGCGCGCTGCGCCATACGCCGGGCGGCGCTTTCGGGTCGGCGCGCTACAAGCTGGCCGGAATCGACAAAAATCGCGCTCAGTACGAGCGGCTCATCGAAGTGTTTCGCGCCCACGACATCGGCTATTTCTTCTACAACGGCGGCAATGATTCCATGGACACCGCCCACAAGGTGTCGCAAATCGGTGCCCAATTGGGCTATCCCATCGTGTGCATCGGCGTGCCCAAAACCGTCGACAATGATCTGGCGGTGACGGACTGCTGTCCGGGATTCGGTTCCGCAGCCAAATACATCGCAGTGGCCACGCGTGAGGCGGCTCTCGACGTGCTGTCGATGGCGCGTACGTCCACCAAGGTGTTCGTGCTCGAGGTGATGGGCCGGCACGCGGGCTGGCTCGCGGCCGCCGGCGGCCTCGCAGGTGCCGGCAAAAGCGACGCACCGCACGTCATTTTGTTTCCCGAGATCACCTTCGATCGCGACGCCTTCCTCGCGCGGGTCAAATCTTGCGTCGAGTCCTACGGCTACTGCGTGGTCGTGGTATCGGAGGGCGTGCGCAACCCCGAGGGCAAGTTCCTCGCCGAGGCCGGCACGAAGGACGCCTTCGGCCATGCGCAACTCGGCGGGGTGGGACCGGTGGTCGCGCAGATGACCCAAGAGGCCTTCGGCTACAAGTTCCACTGGGCCGTCGCCGACTACTTGCAGCGCTCCGCGCGCCACATCGCCTCCAAGGTCGACGTGGAGCAAGCCTATGCCGTCGGCAAGGCCGCGGTGGAGTTCGCGCTCAAGGGCAAGAACGCCGTGATGCCCACCATCGTGCGCAAATCCTCATCGCCCTACCGCTGGACCATCGGCGAGGCTCCCCTGTCGGCGATTGCCAATGAGGAGAAAAAGGTCCCGCGGACTTTCATCACGCCCGATGGATTCGGCATCACCCCGGCGTGCCGACGCTATTTGCTGCCGCTGATCGGCGGAGAAGACTATCCGCCGTACACTCAGGGCTTGCCGCGCTACGCCACCATCAAGGGCGCAAGCGTACCGAAGCGCCTCTCCACCCCCTTTGTGGTATGATTTCGCGCCCCGTCCACTAATAAAGCTATATTTTTCAATAACATAACACCTTCGAGATCCATCAATGACCCTTGATAACGCCCTCTTTCTGGCCCTCGGTGCCGGCATTCTCGCGATTCTCTACGGCGCATTTTCCGTGCAATGGATACTCAAGCAGCCCGCCGGCAACGCCCGGATGCAAGAAATCGCCGCCGCCATTCAGGCGGGCGCGCGCGCTTACTTGAACCGGCAATACACCACCATCGCGATCGTGGGCGTCATCCTGTTCATCGTGCTCGGCGTGTTCCTAGATTGGCCGACCGCGGGCGGCTTCGCGGTGGGCGCGATTTTGTCCGGTCTCGCCGGCTACATCGGCATGAACATCTCCGTGCGCGCGAACGTGCGCACCGCGCAGGCCGCCAACAACGGCATCAACGCCGCCCTCCAGGTCGCGTTTCGCGGCGGGGCCATCACCGGCATGTTGGTGGTCGGCCTGGGTATCCTCGGAGTGGCCGGCTACTACTTCGTCATGCGCCGCCTGCTCGGCGATACCGAGGATGCGCTGCGGGCCCTCGTGGGCCTCGCGTTCGGCGGCTCCTTGATCTCGATCTTCGCGCGCTTGGGCGGCGGCATCTTCACCAAGGGCGCTGACGTCGGCGCCGATCTCGTCGGCAAGGTCGAGGCGGGCATCCCCGAGGACGATCCGCGCAATCCCGCGGTGATCGCAGACAACGTCGGCGACAACGTCGGCGACTGCGCCGGCATGGCCGCGGATCTGTTCGAGACCTATGCAGTCACGCTGGTCGCGACCATGCTGCTCGGCGGCCTGCTTCTCGGGCCGACGGCGGTGCTGTATCCCTTGGTTCTCGGCGCCATCTCCATCGTCTCCTCCATCGTCGGCACGTTCTTCGTCAAGACGCGCGAAGGCGGCAAGATCATGAACGCGCTCTACAAGGGCGTGATCGTGTCGGGCGTGATTTCGGCAGCCGCGTTTTATTTCGTGTCGCAGAAAATCATGGGCGAGCATGCCATGAGCATGTGGCTCTGCACGCTCGTGGGCCTCGCGCTCACCGCGGCCATGATCGTCATCACCGAGTACTACACGGCCACCGAGTATGGTCCGGTGCAGCATGTCGCCTCGGCCTCGCAGACCGGTCACGCGACCAACATCATCGCCGGCCTCGGGGTCTCCATGAAGGCCTGCGCTCTGCCGGTGATCGCGGTCTGCCTCAGCATCTGGGCGTCCTACCGGCTCGAGGGGTTGTACGGCATTGCCATCGCGGCCACCGCCATGCTGTCCATGACGGGCATGATCGTCGCGCTGGACGCGTATGGGCCCATCACCGACAACGCCGGCGGCATCGCGGAAATGGCGGGCCTCGACAAGAAGGTACGAGACATCACCGATCCGCTGGACGCGGTGGGCAACACCACCAAGGCCGTCACCAAAGGCTATGCCATCGGCTCGGCGGGCCTCGCGGCGCTCGTGCTGTTCGCGGACTACACGCACAAACTGGAGGTCGTCACCGGACACGCAAGCGCGTTCGACCTGTCGAACCCGGCCGTCATCATCGGCCTGTTCATCGGCGGACTGATCCCGTATCTGTTCGCCTCCATGGCCATGGAAGCGGTGGGCCGGGCAGCCGGCTCCGTCGTGAACGAGGTGCGCCGCCAGTTTCGCGAAATCAAGGGCATCATGGAAGGAACGGCAAAACCCGACTACTCGCGCGCAGTCGACATGCTGACGCGTGCCGCCATCAAGGAAATGATCGTGCCCTCGCTCTTGCCGATCGTGGTGCCGATTATCCTCGTCGTCGTCGTCAACTGGCTGATGGGACCGGGCACCGGCGTGCTCGCCCTCGGCGGCCTGTTGATCGGCACGATCATCACGGGCCTGTTCGTCGCCATCTCGATGACCACGGGCGGCGGCGCCTGGGACAACGCCAAGAAATATATCGAGGAAGGTCACTTCGGCGGCAAGGGGTCGGATGCGCACAAGGCCGCCGTCACCGGCGACACCGTGGGCGATCCCTACAAGGACACCGCCGGCCCGGCGATCAATCCTTTGATCAAGATCATCAACATCGTCGCGCTGTTGATGGTGCCGCTGCTCGGCAAGCTTATGTGAGCTACCGGCGGCCGGCCGCCGGCTTGCCTCAAATGTCGAAGTAGATCGCGTCGGGCTCCGCCGCGCCGTCGCGCGAAGCGACCCGCAGATCCGGCTCCTTGAGCGACACGCGCGAGCGCGGCGGAATACTGCGCGTGAGGAACACCGAGCCGCCGATCACGCTCTGCGCGCCGACCACCGTCTGGCCGCCGAGCACGGTTGCGTTCGCATATAAAGTCGCGCCGTCCTCGACCGTCGGATGGCGCTTGCGCCCGCGGATGATGTGTCCCGAGTCATCCTTGGGCAGCGACAGGGCGCCCAGGGTGACGCCCTGGTAGAGCTTCACCCCCTCGCCGATCTCCGTGGTCTCGCCGATCACCACGCCGGTAGCGTGATCGATGAAAAAGCCGCCGCCGATCTTGGCGCCCGGATGAATGTCGCAGCCCGTCTTCGAATGCGCCCATTCGGTCATGATGCGCGCCATCATGGGCACGCCCAGATCGTAGAGCGCGTGCGCGATGCGGTAGACGCTGACGGCGAGCACGCCGGGATAGGCAAGGATCACTTCGTCCAGGTTGGTGGCCGCCGGGTCGCCGTCGAAGGCGGCCTGCACGTCGCGCACCAGCAGCGCGCGGATCTCGGGCAGGCGGCTCAGGAACACCTGCGTCAGATCGTGCGCCCGCGGCGCGCACTCACCGAATTCCGAGCTCGCCTCGCGCTCTCGCCCGTAGCAAAGACAATGCTCCATCTCGCGCTCGATCTTGGGCGCCAGCTCGCCGAGCGCCTGCGCGACATAGTCTTCCAAGTTCTCGCGGCTCAGGTCGCCGCGACCGAAATATCCGGGATACATGAGATCGAGCACGCTCTGCAGGATGTGCGCGATCGCCTCGCGGGAGGGAAGATAATGCCGCGAGATGCGCCGCGCACGCTCGTCGCCGAGGTAGCTTTCGAGCAGCTCCTTGCTCAGCAGCTCGAGCGCGCCGACGGCGGGCTTGGGAGCGACGGCCTTCATGAACGCTTCAGGCGACCGCCTGCATCTTCTCAACGTCCTCGAACAGGCCCTCGAACAGAGCACCCGACAAATAGCGCTCGCCGGCATCGGGCAGGACCGCGACGATGACCTTGCCCGCATGAGCGGGCTCGCGTGCCAGCCGCAACGCGGCCGTCATGGCCGCACCGCAGGATATTCCGCAGAGCATGCCTTCCTCGCGCGCGAGGCTCCGCGCCACCGCGATCGCCTCCTCGTTGCTCACCTGCTCGACGCGGTCGACCAGCGATAAATCCAGGTTTTTCGGAATGAAGCCCGCACCGATGCCCTGGATTTTGTGAGGAGACGGTGTCAGTGGCTGACCCGCCAACGTCTGGCTGATCACCGGCGATGCGGTCGGCTCGACGGCAACCGTCAGGATCTTCTTGCCCTTCGTATGCTTGATGTAGCGCGAGACGCCGGTGAGCGTGCCGCCCGTGCCGACCCCGCTCACGAAAATATCGATTTTGCCCTGGGTGTCCTCCCAGATCTCGGGGCCGGTGGTCTTTTCGTGAATCGCGGGATTCGCGGGATTATCGAATTGACGCATCAACAGATACCGGCCCGGCTCCGCGGCCGCCAGTTCCTCGGCCTTGGCGATGGCGCCCTTCATGCCCTTCGCGCCGGGCGTCAGCACGAGCTTCGCGCCGAACGCGATCAACACCTTGCGCCGTTCCATGCTCATGGTCTCGGGCATGGTGAGCACACAGCCGTAGCCGCGCGCCGCCGCGGCGTAGGCGAGCGCGATGCCCGTGTTGCCGCTGGTCGCCTCGACCAACGACATGCCGGGCTTCAAGGCGCCGCGCTCTTCGGCGTCCCACACCATGGCGGCGCCGATGCGGCACTTCACCGAGTAGGCGGGATTGCGGCCCTCGATCTTGGCGAGAATCGTCGCGCCGCTCGAGGCGTCCAGCCGATTGATGCGCACGAGGGGCGTACGACCGATGGATTTGGTGTTGTCGTCATAGATGGGCATGGGGCACCTCGAATGTATCTTCCGTGAATTTTCCTCCCAAGCGTGGGGGAAAAGCCATAGAACTTTGTTATGAGCGCCTGCCCGGAGGTTATAACGTATTGATTTGCAGGGGCCCGGGCGTGATGGACAGGGGTTGGGGACGGGCGATTATGAAGCCCTGCACAAAGTCGATGCCCATTTGCTTGACCGTGTCGAGCGAGAGCTGATCCTCGACCTGCTCGGCGACGATCCGGAAGCGCAGGCTCCGCGACAGCTCGATCATCGCGCCGACCATCGCCTGATTCACGGTATCGACGGCGAGGTTGGCGATGAATGAGCCATCGATCTTGATGTAGTCCATGGGCAGCGTCTTCAGGGTCGCGAACGAGGAAAGTCCGCTGCCGAAATCATCGAGCGCGAACTCGCAGCCCATGCCGTGCAGCACCGCGATGAAGCGGCGCACGTGGTCGAGGTTCGCGACCACGGCGCTCTCGGTCACCTCGAAGCAGATGTCGATCGGGTTTGCGCCGGTGTGGTCGAAGCAATCGACCACGAACTCGAGAAAATCGGCATCGCCCAGCGTCTGGCCCGATATGTTGATTGCGACGCTGCGGCCCGGCGGCAGCTTCATGCCGCCGCGGCCGAGCGCGGACAGCACGGCCTGCACGACCCAGCGATCGACGTGCGGCATCAAGCGATAGCGTTCCGCGGCGCGGATGAACTCGCCGGGCGGCGCGCTCGGCTGGCCGTTCTCGGCCTCGAGCCGCACGAACACCTCGAGCGCCGGACCGCGCTCCATGTTCGCCTGCGCGTGCACGATCGGCTGGTAGTAGAGCTCGAAGCGGTTGTCGCGCAGCGCCCCCTGGAGCTTCTGCAGCCAATGGATCTCGCCGCTGTGCCGCGCGTTCGCCTCCTCGCGCGCCGAGTACACGTGCACATGCACGCCGCCCTGCTTCTTCGCGACGTAGCACGCCGAGTCCGCCGAGTTCATGAGGTCCTCGATCGAGCCCCCGGCACGGCCGATCTCGACGAGGCCGATGCTTACACCGATGTTGAAGATCTTGTCCTTCCAGACGAAGCGATAATCGTTCACCGCGCGCACCACGTCGTCGGCGATCTGGCGGGCCTTCTCGAGCGGACAGCCGACGAGCAACAGCGCGAACTCATCGCCGCCAATGCGGCCGGCCGTGTCGGAGTCACGCACCGCGTCCTTGATGATGGTCGCGACCTCGCGCAGCATGTTGTCGCCGGCGGTGTGGCCGCAGGTGTCGTTCACCACCTTGAAGCGATCGAGATCGAGATAGCACAGCGCGTGCGCCACATCGCCCGCCTGGGCGGCATCCATGGCCTCGCGCAGCCGCCGCTCGAACTCGCGCCGATTCACGAGGCCGGTGAGCGCGTCGTGGCTCGCCTGATAGCTCATCTGACGCGTGAGCCCGCGCATCTCGCTGGTGTCGTGCATGACCAGCACGAGCCCCAGGACGAAATCGTTGCCGTTGGACTTGAGCGGTGTGACGCTGATCTCGACGGAGCGTTCGAGCGAGCCGTTCACGGGCACCAGCACGGCGCGCTTGCCCATGGTGACGCGCCCTCCGGTCGCGAGCGCCTTGCGCACCGGATCGCCGAGCGAGCGGCGGTCGCTCTCATCCACCAGCGAGGCTACGTCGGGGAAGGTCTTTCCCAGGACCTGCTCGGAGGTCTGGCCGAGAAGCGCCGCGGCCGCGTGGTTGATGTAGTCGATGCGTCCCTCCGCGTCGACGGTGATCACGCTCTCGCCCATGGCATCGAGGGTGACCATGGCGCGCGGCCGCGACGGCGTCGACTCCCGCGGCACGCTCGACAGCATCTCGAGCGCGGTGAGGAGCAGTGCGGGCTCACCGGCGGTCTCGATGACGGTGCTCGAGATCTCGACGCGGGTAACCTCGCCATGCTTGCCGACAAGCTCGATCTCGTAGCGCTCCGCCGCCGATTCGCCTGCCAGGCGGCGCTGCAAGTTGTTGGCGACCAACTCGACATATTCCGGTGCGGCGAACTGCGCGAGCGGCTTGCCGATCACTTCGGCCGCGCTCATGCCGAGCATGTCGAGAAAGCGCGCATTGGCGAACACGATATTTTGTCGATGCACCAACACGGCATCGTGCACCGTCTCCACCAAGCGCTGGAACAGCCCCTCGCGATCCTTGAGGCGCGTGCCGCGCCGATCCAGATCGTCGAGCAGCTCATTGATCGCTCTGCCGAGCTGCGCGAGCGGCGCGGACTGATCCTCGATCCCGATGCGGCCCGCCGGAAGGTCGGCCTCGCCGAGGGCCTTCAGCTGCTGGGAAAATGAGGCAACGGCTCGTTCCTGCCGGCGCTTCCAGCGCAACAGCACCCCCGCGCCCACCGCTGCTAAGCTTGAGGTCAGGAGCCAGAGAGCGAGAGGAGACAAACTCAACGATGACCTCGTTTGCGATTCCTACGACGCTTTATGTAGTGCCCCCTTTTGGTAGGCGCGTCTCCGTCGGGTGCGTTGAGAGAATACCCCACAGGCATGGCGAAGCCTGCGGAAATTGACCATAATCGGCGGCTTAATCACCAAAGGTAAGTATGGATACTCTGGCCGCTCGGCAGCAGATGGTGGATCAGCAGATTCGCACGTGGGAAGTGCTCGATCCGCGCGTGCTCGATGCCATTGCAGCAGTTCCACGCGAGGCATTCGTGCCGGGCGCATATCGGGAGCTCGCGTTCGCCGACGCGCCGTTGCCGATCGGCTTCGGTCAGTCGATGCTCGCTCCGAAGGTCCAGGGGCGGATCCTCCAGGCTCTGGAAATCAACCCGTCGGACGTCGCGCTCGAGGTCGGCACGGGCTCCGGCTATCTCAGCGCATGCTTGGGACTGCTCGCGAGCTCGACGCGCTCGATCGAGATTCACCCGGAGCTCAGCGGCCAGGCCGCCGCGAACCTGCGCGCCGTGCGCACCGCGCGCGTGCAACTCGAGACGCGCGACGCCTTCTCCGCGGCGCCGCTGGGCGACTATGACGTCATCGCCTTGACCGGATCGTTGCCGGTCTACGATGCACGCTTCGAACGCGCATTGCGAGTCGGCGGCCGCCTGTTCGCCGTCGTGGGATCGGCGCCCGTAATGGATGCCATCTTGGTGCGACGGGTCGGGGAAGCCGAATGGATCCGCGACAGTCTCTTCGAGACCGTCATCGATCCGTTGATCGATGCCACCGCGTCCCGAGGGTTCGTGTTCTGATGGTGGGGAATCTTACGCCGCGGGAATTTCTCGACCAGCGTACCCAGGGCGTGCCCATGACGCTCGTCGACGTGCGCGAGGATTGGGAGATCGAGCTTGCACCCGTTCCGTCACCGCACCTTCACATTCCCATGGGCCAAATCGCGGAGCGGGTCGGCGAGCTCGATCCGAACACGACGACGGTCGTGATTTGCCGCTCGGGCGGACGCAGCGCCGAAGTCGCGCGCTTCCTGTCGACGCGCGGTTTCGGGAAGGTGTTCAATCTAGCCGGCGGGATCCTGGCGTGGTCCCGGGACATCGATCCCAAGATCCCGCAGTACTAGCGCGATGGACTTCGCGCTAGTCTCCGAGTTGCGCTTCCTTGGGTGATATAGTCATATATAACACCGCATGAAATCACTATTTCTCGTCTTCGCCGGATGTCTGATGGTGAGCGTTGCGCCGGCGGCGGACCTGCTCGCGGTCTATCAGCGCGCTCTGCAGAACGATCCGCAGTTGAAGGAGGCGGAGGCGACGCGGCTTGCGTCGCTCGAATCCAAGCCGCAGGCGATCGCGGCGCTGCTGCCGCAGATCTCGGGCAGCGGAACGATCTCCCAGGAGAAGGACAAGGGCCAGTCGAACCAGACCGAGACGGTAGAGGCCGACGGACAAACGTTCACCGAGTCCTTCCCGTTCAACGGCCGCGTCGACACGACCACGCACAAGTACGGCGTCGACCTCTCCCAGAACCTGTTCAACTGGAATAACTGGGTGGCCCTGAAACGCGCCGACGCCCAAGTCGCGCAAGCCGAGGCGGACTATCAGGCGGCCCAGCAAGACCTGATTTCACGCGTCGCGCAGCGCTACTTCGACGTGCTCGCGGCGGAGGACGACCTCGATGCCCAACGCGCCAATCTCGAATCGGTCAACCGCCAGCTCGAGCAGGCCGAGAAGCGCTACCAGGTCGGGCTGATTGCCGTCACCGACGTGGAGGAGGCTCGCGCCGCCCACGACAGCGGCGCCGCCGCCGTCATCGCCTCCAAGCGGGCGCTCGCCTCGGCGCAGGAGTTCCTGCGCGAAATCACGGGCGATGCGTTCGATTACCTGGCGCGGCCGATCGAGCCCTTCGAGCTCGCGACGCCCGATCCAGTTAGCGAGGACCGCTGGGTCGACATGGCCTTGCAACAAAACCTGTCGCTGGTCTCGAGCCGGCTCGCGGCGGATATCGCGCGCGAGAACGTGAGCGCCGCGCGCGGCGGCCACTTCCCGACCCTCGACCTGGTCGCCAGCCGCTACAAGAACTCCGTCGGCGGCGATTACATCAACGCGAACAACACCCCTTACGGCACCACGACGCTCGATCAGTACCAGAACGTGATCGGCATCCAGATCTCGGTGCCGATCTACACGGGCGGGATGGTGTCCTCGCAAGTGCGGCAGGCCGTCTATCAGCATCGAGCGGCGAAGGAGCGGGTGGAGCGCGTGGCGCGCCAGACCGAGCACGATGCACGCGATGCCTACCTCGGCGTTCTCTCGGAGATCTCGCACGTCCGTGCACTCAGCCGCGCGCTGGAATCGAATGCCGTTGCGCTCAAGGCCACCGAGTCCGGCTATGAGGCCGGCACGCGCACGGCCGTGGATGTATTGTCGTCGCGACGGCAGTGGATCCAGGCGCAGACCGACTACTCGCGCAGCCGCTACGACTACATGGTGAACATGGTGAAGTTGCAGCAGGCCGCGGGCATCCTGACCGAGCAGAGCTTGAACAGACTCAACGCGCTGCTCAAAGACGAGCCGCCGAAGGCGACCGCGGCCCCGGAGGACGCAGCCGCGTCCGCCGACGCCCCTCCCTGAGCTCCTGACTCAGCCGCTCACGCCTGACTCAGCCGCTGGCGCCGCCCCGGCCGCGAGCAGGGGCTCGATGAGAGCGAGAAGCCGTGTGAGGCTCCCCCCGTGTGCCTCGACAAAGCGTCGGGCGTTCTCACCCATGTGCTCGCGCAGTGCCGGATCGGCCAACAGCCGTCCGGCCGCGGCGGCGAGCCCGGCAGCGTCGGCCACCTCGAGAGCGCCGCCCGCCTCAGTCAGCAGCCGCGCGATCTCGGGTCCGTTCTGCGTATAAGGGCCGGTGATCACCGGCACGCCGAGCGCGGCGGGTTCGAGCAGGTTGTGACCGCCCACCGGCACGAGACTGCCGCCCACGAAGGCCGTATCGGAGGCTGCGTAGAAGCTCGTGAGCTCACCCATGGTGTCGAGGAGCAGGACCTGCGCCTCGGGACGCACCGTCTCGCTCCGGCCACGCCGGTCAAACAGCAGGCCGCGGCGCTCGAGCAGCGTCGCGACGCCCTCGAAGCGCTGCGGATGGCGCGGCACCAGCACCAGGAGGGCGCCGCGCACAGCCCGCTCGACCCCGGCGTGCGCGTCGAGCACGAGCTCCTCCTCGCCCTCATGCGTACTGCCCGCGGTCCAGACAGGACGGACGCCCAGATAGCGGCGCCGCAGCTCGCGACCGTTTTCGGCCACGGCCTCACCGAGCCGCATGTCGAACTTCAGGTTGCCTACCACGTGCGTGCGCGCCGGATCGGAGCCCAAGGCAATGAAGCGCTCGGCGTCCGCGCTGCTCTGGGCGGCGACCCAGGCTCTACGCAATCCGGCGCTGAAGAGCGAGCCAAAGCGGCGATAACGCGGCACCGATCTCGCCGCGAGCCGGGCGCTCGCGAACAACACGGGCACACCGCGCCGGCCGCACTCATGCAGCAGGTTGGGCCACAGCTCCGTTTCCATGATGATCGCGGCGCGCGGACGGATGCGCGCGAGGAATCGGCGCACCGCGCCTGCCGTGTCATAAGGTAGAAAGCGCACCTCGACATCGGCGCCGAACAGCGCCGCCGCTTGCGCGCGCCCCGTGGGCGTGGCGGTCGTCAACACGATGGGCAGGTCGGGATGGCGCGCGTGGAGCGCCCGCACCAGCGTCGCGGCAGCAGCGACTTCGCCGACCGACACCGCGTGCAGCCAGATGCAGGCCGTCGGCATGCGCCGACCCAGCCCGAAGCGCTCGCCCAGGTGCGTGCGGTACGACGGATCCTTCGCTGCGCGCAGCAGCGTCGCTGCGAACACCACCGGCGCCGCGACCCGCGTCAAGACGCCGTAGACCAGACGCATCATGGACGCGGCGCGCGAGACTCGTAGCCCGCCTTGAGCATCCCCCATTGCTCCGGCAAGACGCGGTGCAGCGCGGACTCGCGCGCGATTTTCGCGAGCGAGCGGCGCAGTCGATCGAGGTTGCGCGAGGCCCAGGCGGGCTGGTGCGCCCCGCCGGGCTGGCGCAGCCGGCCGCGATCGAAGTCGATCACGCGGATCGCCCCGTCGGGCCCGATCAATACGTTGTGCGCGTTGAGGTCGGGATGATCCGCACCCGCGGCATGCAGGGCGGCAATAGCCGCCCCGATGGCCCGCCAGTGCGTATCGCTCAGTGCACCGGCGAGCAGCAAGGCACTCATCGGCTGCGCCGCCTCGATCCGTTGCGTAATGAGATCGCAACGATAAGCGAGTCCGCTGCGCCGATAGCATGCGCCGACCGGCGCCGGGACGGGCAGGCCGCGCCGGTGCAAGAGAGCAAGCAGCCGGTACTCGGCGAAGGAGCGCACCCGTGCCTCGCCGGCCCAGGCATAGCGGTCGCTCGAGACACGCGCGACCGCGCCGCCGCGCCGATAATGACGCAGCACCCAGGACTGCTGCACCGGGCCGACGAACCAGGCGGCACCGCGACCCCGAGCGGCCGGCACGAGCTCGGCACGTACGCGCCAGTACTCTGGATCGAAGAGCGATTCGCCGGCGCTTTCGAGGAGCCCACCGGTGCGCACCGAATCGACGAGCATGGCACCCTGCGCGGTGGCGATGCGTCGGCCGACGTCCTTGATATCCCATGCCGCGTTGTCGAGCACCTTGCGATCGAGTTTACCATCTTCGGTGCGGCGCGAATTTCGCTAAGATGCCGTCATGAACGAGATCAAGGTACCCGTCTCGCCGGGCGAGCTACTGGACAAGATCACCATCTTGAGGATCAAGTCCGCACGTATGCGCGATGCAAGCAAGCTGGCTAACGTGCGCACCGAGCTCGAGGCGCTCGAGCGGCTCTGGAACGCCTCTCCCTACGCCGCGGTCGACGTAGCGAGCGACGTGAGCGCGCTGCTCGCGGTCAACGAGCGTCTCTGGGCCATCGAGGACGACATTCGCGACAAGGAGCGGGCGCAGACTTTCGATGCAGAGTTCGTGCAGCTGGCGCGCGCGGTGTACTTCGAGAACGACGAGCGTGCGGCCATCAAGCGGCGGCTGAACGTGCAGCTTGGATCGAGCTTGATCGAGGAAAAGTCGTACGCCGACTACAAGTCGTAGGGAGCGAATCAGCCCCGGTTGAGCGTGTATTCGGCTCCGCAATAGTTGCACTTCGCCCAACCGGTCGCCTCGATCGGGAGATAGACGCGCGGGTGGGAATTCCACAGGTACATCCCGGGCATCGGGCACGACAGCGGCAGGTCCGCGGGTGTGACCGTGTACTGGTGCTGTGCATTCGCCGGAATCAGAGCCGGAGTCGCGGGTGCGCTCGCCAGGGTCGTCGCCATCGTCCTTGCCGTCCTCGTATTGCAGTCTTCACGCGTGCCGATCAACCGAAGGTCTCGCGCCAGATCTCCTGAACGCGAGCGCGCCGCTCGGCGTGCTCCGCAGCCTCGACCACCCGTTGCCGGCCTTCCAGCGACAGGTGATGCAGGAGCGTACGATAGCCTATATACGTTTCTTTGAGCCAGCGCGCCGTCTCACTCTGCACGAGGCCGGCGGCGGCGAGTCCGTCCAGTTGGCGCACGTTGTCCGAATACCTGACGAGTTCCGGATGCTCCGCGGTTCGTTCCAGCACCCAGTATTGCACCAGGAATTCAATGTCGGCGATCCCGCCCGCGTCCTGCTTGATGTCGAATTGTCCAGCCCGAGACTCGGACAGCTCGCGGCGCATGCGCTGCCGCATCTCCGCCACGTCTGTGCGCAGCGTGTCGCGATGCACGGCGGTGCACAGCACCCGTCGCCGGGCCGCCTCGAATTGCGCGCACAGAGCCGCATCGCCCGCCACCGCGCGCGCCCGCAGCAGTGCCTGATGCTCCCACGTCCAAGCGTTCTGATGCTGGTAGATCTCGAACGCCTCAATTCCCGTCATCAGGAATCCGCCCTTGCCGTTCGGCCGCAGGCGCATATCGACCTCGTAGAGCCGTCCGGCGGCCGAGTGCATGGTGAGCAGGTGCACGATGCGTTGTCCCAGCCGCAGGAAGAATACGCCGTTGTCGACGCCGCGCGTGGTCTGCTGAAACTCGCCGGCCGAGTCGTGGAGGAACACGAGGTCGAGATCCGAACCATAGCCGAGCTCGAGGCCGCCGAGCTTGCCGTAGCCGGCGGCCGCGACTCGGACCACCCGCGCCGCGCCGTCGTTATCCCCACAGCGCGGGATCCCATGCATGGTGGTCATCTGTGCCCAGGCGAGGTCCATGCAGCACTGCACGATGAGCTCCGCGATGTCGGTGAGCCGATCACTCACCTGCATCAACGGCAGCCGCTGCGTGAGGTCCGCGAGAGCCACCGAGAACGTGGCAACCCGCTGAAAGACGCGCAGCGCCTCGACCTCGCGTTCGGGATCGTCCGGCCGCAGCCGCTCGGTGCGCGCGGCCAGCTCGCGAGTGAAGCGCGCGCGCGAGGGCAGCTCATCGAACGCCTTGGCATCGATGAGCTCGTCGAGCAGCAGCGGAAAGTCGGCGATTTGACGCGCCAGGAAACCGCTGACCGCGCAGACGTCGATGAGCCGATCGAGCGCCGCGGGCTCCTCCTTGAGCAGCGCCAGGTAGGACGAGCGCGCGCCGATGGCGTCCAGCACCCGCAACACCCGTTCGATCATGGTGGCGGGCGAGGCTTTGAGCGCGGCCGTCTTCAAAAGACGTGCCACGATGACACGCACGCGCCGCCGGCCCGTGTCATCCAGCCGTCGGTAGGGCGCCGCCTGCCGGTAGGCATCGAGCAGCGGCGCCACCGCAGCAATCTCGGCTTGCGGAAATCCCCCCTCCGCCAGATCTTTGGCCACGTCGTCGTCCGGCGAATCGAGCCAGCCGAGGCCGACCTCGAGGTCCGCGCGCGGATCGGCCGCCGCGAACAACCAGGAGTCGAAGCGATTCGCCACGACTTCGCGCGCGCGCTCGATGCGCGCGAGCGCCTCGGGCCACTCGGCCACACCGAGAGCAACGCACAAGCGCATGCGGTCCTGCGGATCCTCCGGCAGGCGATGCACTTGCTGATCGCGCATCATTTGCAGGGCGTTCTCGGCCTTGCGCAATGACAAATAGGCCTCAGACAGCTGCGCGACCTCCTCAGCCGACATCAGCTTCGAGCCGACCAGCAGAGGCAGCACGTCGAGGAGCGACTCCCGCTGCAACCGCCGGTCGCTGCCGCCGCGCACGAGCTGCGTGGACTGCACGATGAACTCGATCTCGCGGATGCCGCCTCTGCCGAGCTTCAGATCTTGCTCGAGCTCGCGGCGCGCAACTTCCCGTGCGATCAGGGCCTTCATGTCGCGCAGCGATTCGAAGACGCCGAAGTCAAGATAGCGGCGATAGACGAACGGGCGCACGAACTCGGCGTAAGCGGCTGCGTACGCGTCCGCCCCGACGATGGCTCGCGCCTTGATCCAGGCGTACCGCTCCCAGTCGCGGCCATGCTGCTGCAGATAATCATCGAGGGCGGCAAGGCTCACGACCAAGGGCCCGCTTTCCCCGAACGGACGCAGGCGCATGTCGACGCGAAAGACGAACCCCTCCTCCGTCCTCGCGTCGAGCAATCGAATGAGTTCGCGCCCCAGGCGGTTGAAGTACTCTTCATTGGCGACGACGCGGGCCCCGTCCGTGTCGCCGCCCTCGGCGAACAGGAAGATGAGATCGATGTCGGAGGAGAAGTTCAGCTCGCGACCCCCGAGCTTGCCCATGGCGAGGACGATGAAGGCAACTTCCGCGCCCTCATTGCCACGCGGAGTTCCGAAGATGGCGCGCAAATGGGTGCGGGCCGCCTGCACCGCCGCGCGGATGCAGCCATCGGCGAGATCCGAAACCGCCCGCAAGGTTTCCTCGACCGGGGCGCGAGCAGTGATGTCGCGCCACGCGATACGCAACATCTCGCGACGGCGCCACTCGCGCAGCACCTGCTGGGCCTCGGCGAGCGTGGCGGCGGACGCAGCGCGGCGCTCGTACTCGGCGCTCGCCGCGCGCGTGGTGGACGCCGGCTGCTCGAGCCAGGCGAGGCCGCCCGGATCCTGGAGCAGGCTCGTGGCGGCAAACTCGCTCGCCGCCACGACCCGCGCGAGCTCGTGCGACCGTTCGCCGCCGAGAGACTCGAATCCCGCGGCCAAGCCGCCCTGATCTCGAGCACGCTCGCCGAAACGCTGCACGGATTCGCGCAGGCTCTTCGGCACGGATTCCAGCCAATGAGCGGTGAGGTCCACGCGCGAGGATTGAATCACATTCCAATCGGGTTTACCGTGTATCCATCGGCGAGGTCGACCGATCGGAGGGATTCGACGGGAGAGGGTCCGTGGTGAATGCGTTGAATCGCGTGCTGCACTCTTCCGGGGCACTGCTGATCAGATGGATTTGCGTCTTCGCCGCGATATTCGTGAGCGGTGCACTCGGCTCCTCGCTGCCCAGCGTCGGCAGCCGCATCTCCTTGTTCTTACTACCGAGCGGATTCGCGGTGGCCGGCATGTGCCGCTGGGGTTTCGCCATGTGGTCGGCCGTGCTCCTGGGGGGCATGGGGATCGATCTGTGGCAGCATCGGCCGCTGATCGCGAGCTTCGTCAGCGGCGCCGGCCTTGCCGCCTCGTGCGCGCTGACCTTGTGGCTGCTCGAGCGCTGCGGTTTCGACCGCACGTTCTCCCGCGGGCGCGACGTGCCGCTGTTCATCGGCGCGGCCGCGATCGGGATGGTGCTCGGACCTGCGTTCGCCTATGTCGGATTCTTTCTTTCGGGCATGGTCTGGACGGACGATGTCGTGAGCCTGGTGCGCTGGTGGGGCAACACCACGACCGGAGTCCTGCTGGTCGCACCGGCATTCGTCGCCGCGAATCCGGACAGTTTCCTGCCGCTCAGGGAGCGCCTCTACGAGGTGCTGGTCTGGATCCTCGGCTTGATCGCGTGCTGCGCTCTCATCATCCTCGGCCCCGCCGAGTATTCGCGGCCTGTGGTCGCGCTGGTCGCCTTGGTTCTCATGGTGGTGGGGACCATGCGCTTCGGGCTCGTGCTATCGGCCTTTGGAGCGTTCGTCCTCTCCTTGATCACGACGCTCAGCTTCGCGTTCCGCATCGGTGCGTTCGGTCAGCTCAAAGAGCTCCCGGGTCTCGTCATCGTGTGGACGTTCGTCGCCGCACTCAATTTCGTCTACTTGAGCATTACCGCGTTGCTCACGCAGCGCGACGGTGCGGCGCGGGCGCGTCTGCAGGCCGAGCATCGCTACGCGGAGATCTTCGAGGGCAGCCCGCAGCCGACTTGGGTGCATCAGCGCAGCACTCTGCGCTTTCTCATGGTCAACGAGGCGGCGCTACGCCAGTATGGATGGAGCCGCGAACAGATGCTGTCCATGAGCGTCACGTCGCTCATGCCGCCGGGCGAGCCGCTGCCGGAAGAGCTCGAGCCGATCACGACAAATCCCGGCGAGCCGCTGGAGACACGGCATGTCACGCGTGACGGCCGGATCCTCGACGTCGAGGTCTTCGGCCGCGCAATCGATTTCGCCGGGGAGCCGGCCGAGCTCGTCTTCGCGATGGATGTGACGGGCCGGCGGGCGTTCGGACGCTCGCTGATCGAGGCAATTGCGGCCGAGCAGCGCCGCATCGGCCAGGAAATGCACGACGGTCTCGGTCAGGAGCTCACCGGCCTCGCGCTTTCGGCGCGTGCCCTCGCCAATCGCGCCAGCCGCGAGCGCGACGCGATTGCCGAGGATCTCAATCAGCTCGCCTCGCTCGCGACCAACTGCATCCAGGATGCGCGCCTGATCGTGCAAGGCTTGTCGCCGCTGACGGATGCCGACGGCAATCTCGACGCCGCGCTGCAGGCGCTCGCGCAGCGCAGCTCCTTGAGCGGCACACCGGTGCGGTTTCGCGCCCGTTACGATGCAGCGTTGAACGTCGAGCTCAAGGTGCGCAATCACCTGTATCGCATCGCGCAGGAAGCGGTGCAGAACGCACTCAAACACGCGGGCGCGACCGCGATCGACATCGAGCTCAGCTACGCGCCGGAGAGTTTACGGCTCGAGATACTCGACGACGGGCGTGGCCTGCCCCCCGATCACCCGAGCGGCGCGGGTCTCGGCATGCGCACGATGCGGTTTCGCGCGAGCGCGATCGGCGCACGGCTGCTCATCGGCCGCCGAGCGGACGGCACCGGCAACTCGGTGGTGTGCGAGCTGACCCGCAAATGGGCGGGAGCCGCGGCGGAGATCGCAAGGCGCGCGTGATGGCGCCGCTTTAGCGCTGGGCCACCATGAAGAGTCTAGGAAAGGGCAGCAGCACCCCGCCGCTCTGCGACGGATAGAGCAACGCGAGGCGCTCGGTGTAACGCGCGAGATACGCCGCCCGGCGCGAGGCATCGAGAGGATCCAGGAAGGGGCGCAGCCCCGTGCCTTTGAACCACTCGACGATGGCCTTCGCGTCGACGAGCGGGTGGTAATACGTAGTCCGCCACACATCGACGCGACTGCAACGCGCACGCAACAGCCGGTAGTACCCTGCTGCACTCTCGATCTGCACGCGCGCCCGGTCGGCGCCGACGAGATCGTCGCGCCACGGGCGCTCGGTGGCGAGTTCCCGCATCAGCTTCTGTGCAGGCTCGTCGAGGTTGTCCGGCATCTGCACGGCGAGGCATCCGCCGGGGGCGAGCTTGGCCACGAGCGCCGGGAATACCCGGGCGTGGTCCGGCATCCATTGCAGCACTGCATTCGCCAACGCGACGTCGATCGAGCCGTCCGGCGGCGAGCCAGCCCGTGCGGGCTCGATCCAGTTCTCGAGGTCGAGCACTTCGAACTGCAACCCCGGCAGGCGCTTCCGAGCGGCGGCGATCATGTCGGCCGAACTGTCGAAGCCGCTCACCGTCGCCTGCGGAAAACGTGCTGCCAGGACCTCGGTGGAATTTCCGGGTCCACAGCCGATGTCGACCGCCGCGCGCACCTCGATGGCCGGCACGGCGGCGAGCAGATCGCGCACCGGGCGCGTGCGCTCGTCCTCGAACGCGAGGTATTGCTGCGCCGACCAGGTCATCGTGCCGCGTCCGCCGAAGGAGGCAAGGTGATCGCGCCGGGCGGCTCCGGCCGCTGCAGCCCGGTCATCGACACGCCGTGACGCTCCGGGCCAAATGCCGCCAGCAATGTGATGGCGATCGCACTGCAGGCGACCACAATCGCCAGCGCGAGGCCATAGTCGTTGCGATGTGACTCGGCGATCGCCACCTGCACATTGAGATTGACGGCCGCGAGAAGATTGCCGAGCTGATAGACGAAGCCAGGAAAGGTGCCGCGGATCTCGGGAGGCGAGAGCTCGTTGAGATGCACGGGCACGACGCCCCATGCGCCTTGTACTGCCAGCTGAGTCAGGAACGCGCCGAGGCCCAGGATCAGCGGCGTCGACCCGTACGCCCAGAACGGCAGCGCCGGGAGCACGAGAAGCGCGGCGATGATGATGGCGCGACGGCGGCCGATCCGCTCGGAGAGGCTTCCGAACAGCAGCCCGCCGCAGATCGCTCCGACATTCGCAATGGCGGTCAAGAGCGAAGTAAGCCGGGTATCGAAATGGTGCTGCACCTTCAGAAACGTTGGGTAGGCGTCCTGCGACCCGTGACTCAAGAAGTTGAAGGCGGTCATCAGCGCCACGGCATATAACGCGAGCTTGACATTGCGCGCGCGCTGCGTCGGGGCAGGCTCGAGGACGCGTGGCAGGGCTTTTTGCTGCAGCCACGAGGGCGACTCTTCGATACCGCGCCGGATGAAGAAGACGAGGACCGCCGGCAGCACTCCCAACACGAACATCCAGCGCCAGCCCAGCCGATCGTAGAATAGATACACCGCGAGAGATGCGAGAAAGTAGCCGGAGGGATAGCCCGTTTGCAGCAAGCCCGATACCGCCCCACGCGACGAGGCGGGGATCGTTTCCATGGTGAGCGCGGAGCCAATGCCCCACTCGCCTCCCATCGCGATCCCGAACAGGGCCCGCACCAGCAGGAGCGTGGTCATCGTGGGCGCAAAACCCGACGCCATCTCGAGCAGCGAGTACGCCAGGATGTTCCAAGTGAGCGTGGGCTTGCGCCCAAAGTGGTCCGCCAGCCGGCCGAACAGGAACGCCCCGACGGGACGCATGGCCAGCGTCAGCAGAACCGCCGTCGAGACCACCTGCATGCTCGAGTGCAGCTCGGCGGCGATGTCCTTGAACATAAAAACCATGAGGAAGAAGTCGAACGCATCCAGCGTCCAACCCAGATACGCCGCGACCACGACGTTACGCTGTTTCTTAGTCCATGCCATCGACGCCCCTCAGCACGAGTCCGCGCTCCGGACTATACTTTGTCACGAACCGTCAGGTGGGGCGGCACGGAATGCGGGCACTGCTCAACTCGCTGGGTATGACTCTGTGGAGTTCGATCGCGATCGTGCTCGCGGTCGGGCTGGCCCTGGTCGGCTACCGGGTGTCTTTGAGCATGCGAGATTCGACGACGAGCCGCGCAGCCGCCGGCGTCGCTTCCGCGCAGCCCGCCTCCTTCCTATCCGCGGAGCCCTCCTTCGGCGGCGTGGCGCCGACAACGCGCGGTCAGAAGCTCAGCCGCGTCATCGAGCCGGAGATGAGAGCCGCAGAAACGGCACTGCAGGCCGGCCAGTGGCAAGAGGTTCTCGACCACGCGCAAGCAGCCGAGCGCAAACAGGGAATCACAGTTTTCGATACGAAGACGATCAACCGCTTCAAGGCTTACGCGCATTTGCGGCTGCACGAAATTAGCGCAGCCTTGACGGACTTCGAGCGTGTACTGGCCGCGGACGTTGCAACGCCAGAGGAGACGGCGGCCATTTCGAACACTGTATCGGCGCTGCGAACGCAGGTGGAGTCGGCGAGAGATGCCCTTGCGCAGCACGAAGCCGAGTCTAAACAACAGGAAGCTGAGTCTGCGCCGCGAGAAGCTGCGTCTACACAACGAGTAACCGAGTCTAATGAGAGTATCGGGGACAGCACCGACACAAGACTCGGGCAGCTCTATTACGCCGGAGATTATCAGAAGGCCGTGGACGCGATTACTCGCGGTCTCAAGAAAGGATCCATTGTCCACTTGGACGAGGCCTACGTATATCTCGGACTAGCGCAGCAGAAACTCGGTAACATTGCCGAGGCGCGGCGGGCGTTTGCGCGCCTGAAGGACGTGCCGAACATAAGCCCGAAAATCGTGAGGTTATGGGGGCTCTACGCCGACACGCTGGCAGTTCAAGCGCAGACTGCGGATTCGACTCCAATATCGCCGGAGCCGCCTATCTCCGGGGCGGCGTCCATGCCGTCCTCAACCCGGACGCCCGTATGGACCGAGGGAAGAGACTATCGCCTGGCACCACAGCCGCTGCCAACCCCGTTGCCACGTTTTTGAAAGCATCGATGTCTTTTGAGGTCGAGGTGCAAGTGCGCGACGACTAGGATCTGATAAGGAAACCCCGATCCTCGAGCAAGCCAGCCTGCGTCAACCGTAGCCCGACCCGCGGGACCAAGACGCGATATCCTTGTTGGAATGTTGCCTGCCGGCAGCGGGAGTCACAGGCTTTTGAGTAGGTCATTGCTTATTCGCATCGTCCCTGCCTCGCTCATCACGATCGTCGCCCTCCTCGCTTGCAGCGGGAGCAACAAGCCGCCTGCGGCCGAGCAGACCCTCAACATCTACACTTGGGCGGACTACATCGCTCCCGACACCGTCGCCAATTTCGAGCACGAGACCGGGATCAAAGTCCGCTACACGACCTTCGACACCAACGAGGTCCTGGCAACGCAGCTGCTGACCGGCCATACGAATTACGACATCGTCGTTCCCTCGGACTTCTATTTCGCCCGTCTCATGAGAGCCGGTGCTTTCCGCAAGCTCGACAAGGCGGCCCTGCCGAACAGCGTGAATCTCGATCCCGATATCATGCAGAAGCTGGCGGTGCACGATCCCGGCAACCAGTACAGCGTGCCTTATCTCTGGTCTACGACGGGCCTCGGCTACAACGTCGACAAGGTCCGCGAACGGCTCGGGACCGCCGAATTCGATAGCTGGTCGCTGCTCCTCGATCCGAAGAATGCGGCGAAGCTGCAGGACTGTGGAGTCCAGGTCATCGATTCCGCGACCGACGTACTTTCCTCCGTGCTGATCTATCTCGGCAAGGATCCCAACAGCCGGGAGCCGGCCGATCTCGAAGCGGCAGCCGACGCATTGATGAAGATTCGTCCCTTCGTACGCTCGATCGACGCGGTCGCAACCATCGGTGATCTCGCGAACGGCAATGTGTGCCTGATCCTGGCATGGTCCGGCGACGTCACGGAGGCTCGCTACCGGGCGATCGAGGCGTCCAACGGCGTCAACATTCGTTATTTCGTGCCGCGCGAGGGCGGATTGATTGCCGCCGACATGGTGAGCATCCCTGCAGACGCGCCGCACCCGCAGAACGCCGAAAAATGGATGAACTATCTGATGCTTCCCAAGGTAATGGCGAGCATCACCAACGCAACGAAATATCCCAACGGTAATCGTGCCTCGCTGGCCTTCGTAGAGGACGCGCTCAAGAACGATCCGACGATTTATCCCGGCCCCGAAATCCGCGCAAAGCTGCATGTGCTGCCGGAGATGACGCCGGAGCAAACTCGTCTGGTGACGCGACTGTGGACGCGCTTTCGCACCGGAGAATGAAGCGGGCCTGCCCGCGCTTTTAAGCCGACCCCGCCCGCAGAACTTCATCGCGACTACGTCATTGCGGCTATCGGGTACATGGGCGAAGCTAGTCCTCGCCGCACCCACCCGGGAGACTCGCTATGGCCATCAAATCCTTCGAAATCATTCCGTTCCGGTGTCCGATCAGCAACGTTCCAAGCAGTTCTGCCGGGACGTCGTGGGTTTCGAGCTGCTGCGCGAGGAGCCCATGGGGCCGGGGCAGAGCTGGATCCAGCCCGCTCCCAGGGGATGCCTCACCACCATCGCCCTGGCGACGTGGTTCGAGGCCATGCGGCCGGGCGGATTGCAGGGCGTGATGCTCAACGTCACCGACATCGAGCGGGACCACAAGGAGCTCTCCGAACGAGGACTGAAGCTCGCCGAGATCAAGCAGGAGCCGTGGGGACGCTATACGACCTTCCAGGATCCGGACGGCAACGGCTGGATCCTGCGACAACCGCCGGCTTGAGCTCGCAAGAGCGGGTTACAGACAGACTTCGATTGAGGCCGGCGAAGCCCGGCGATGTCGAGTTCCTGACTCGCGTCCACGCTGCCCGCGGCGGCGGGGCGGCAGATACGCGCAGGGTCCAAGCGTTCGTCCGCGACAGCGAGGCCTGGTGGCGTTCGCACGGCTACGGCGTTTGGGTAGCATCCTGGAAGGACGGCGGCGACCCCGCTGCCTGGTGCAGCCTGCGTCCCCTGCGAGAGCCGAGTGATCCCGAGCTCTCCTATGGCGTGCGGGCGGAGGATCGCGGCCTGGGCCTCGCCACCGAGGTCGCCGGCGGTGCCCTCGCCCATGCTTTCGCACTGCCCGACGTGCGCTCCGTCTGGGCCGCGACCACTCCAACGCATGCCGCGTCCATCCGCGTCATGCAAAAGCTCGGCATGGTATGCCGGCACCGGGCGCTACTCGACGGGATCGACAGCATCATCTACAGCATCGATCGCCGAGAGTTTGAATCCTCAATCGGCAAGGGCCGCTAAGTGTCCAAATATCAGCTTATACCGGGCGCGATCGGGGCAAATTGTCCATTTTCACGCTGATAGAATGCAGCTCGCTCCACGCTTCCTTCCCACGCTCGGTCACCCTCACGCAGTTGCGCTTCGCCTCAATCTCGATGATCTGAGAAAAGCAGGACTTTCACCTCCCAGTGGGTGCGCCCTGCCGGGCGCACCAAAAAAAAGAGCGGGCCGAAGCCCGCTCTCTTTAGACCGTAACCAGTCAGTGCGCGCGGCGGACCGCGCGCACCGGCGGGTTTACATGTCCATACCGCCCATGCCACCCATGCCGCCACCCGGCGCGCCATGTGCATGCTCTTCGTCCTTCGGCGCCTCGGCGATCATCACTTCCGTGGTGAGCAGCAGGCCCGCCACCGAAGCCGCGTTCTGCAGAGCCAGACGCGTCACCTTGGTCGGATCCAGGATGCCCAGCTCGATCATGTCGCCGTACTCGCTCGTCGCAGCATTGTAGCCGAAGGTGCCCTTGCCCTCGCGGACTCGGTTCAGCACAACCGCCGCGTCTTCGCCGGCGTTCGCCACGATCTGGCGCAGCGGCTCCTCGATGGAACGCGCCAGGATCTTGATGCCCGTCGTCTGGTCCTCATTGGCACCCGTGAGCTTCTCGATGGCCTTGAGCGCGCGCACCAGAGCGACACCGCCGCCCGGAACTACGCCCTCTTCGACCGCAGCGCGGGTCGCGTGCAACGCATCCTCGACGCGCGCCTTCTTCTCTTTCATCTCGATCTCGGTGGCAGCGCCGACCTTGATCACGGCCACGCCGCCCGACAGCTTCGCCACGCGCTCCTGGAGCTTCTCCTTGTCGTAATCGGAGGTCGCTTCCTCGATCTGCTGGCGGATGCTCTCGACACGAGCCTTGATGTCATTGGCCTTGCCGGCGCCGTCGATGATGGTGGTGTTCTCTTTCTCGACCAGCACCTTCTTAGCCTCGCCGAGGTCGTTGAGGGTCGCCTTCTCGAGCTGCAAGCCCACTTCGTCGGAGATCACGGTTCCGCCCGTGAGCACCGCAATGTCCTGCAACATCGCCTTACGGCGATCGCCGAAGCCCGGCGCCTTGACGGCGGCAACCTTGACGATGCCGCGGATGGTGTTGACCACGAGCGTCGCGAGCGCCTCGCCCTCGACGTCCTCGGCCACGATCAGCAGCTGACGGCCGCCCTTCGCAATCCCCTCGAGCAGCGGGAGCAGCTCGCGGATATTGGAGATCTTCTTGTCGACCAGGAGGATCAGCGGCTTGTCGAGCTCGGCGCTCTGGCTCTGCTGATTGTTGATGAAGTACGGAGAGAGGTAGCCGCGATCGAACTGCATGCCCTCGACCACTTCGAGCTCGTTCTCGAGGCCCGAGCCCTCTTCCACGGTGATCACGCCTTCCTTACCGACCTTAGCCATGGCGTCGGCAATCGTCTTGCCGATGCTCTCGTCGGAGTTCGCGGAAATCGTGCCGACCTGCGCAATCGCCTTCGCGTCCTTGCAGGGCTTGGAGAGCTTCTTGAGCTCTTCCGTCGCCGAGGTGACCGCGAGATCGATGCCGCGCTTCAGATCCATCGGATTGGCGCCCGCGGCGACCGACTTCAGGCCCTCGCGGATAATCGCCTGCGCGAGCACGGTGGCGGTGGTGGTACCGTCGCCGGCCTCGTCGGAGGTGTTGGACGCGACTTCCTTGACCATCTGCGCGCCCATGTTCTCGAACTTGTCCTTGAGCTCGATTTCCTTCGCGACCGACACGCCGTCCTTGGTGACGGTGGGTGCGCCGAAGCTCTTGTCGAGGACCGCGTTGCGGCCCTTGGGACCCAGCGTGACCTTCACGGCGTTCGCCAGAATATTCACGCCCTTGAACATGCGCGACCGAGCGTCGTCGCTGAAACGTACGTCTTTAGCTGCCATTGCCTAATTCCTCTGTTTGAACTTGATAACGATGTGGTTGAACTTGATAAACGATGCGGCGGGCCGGGCTTACTTGCCTTCGACCACAGCCATAACGTCTTCCTCTCTCATCACAACCAGCTCGTCGCCGTCCATCTTTACTTCGGTTCCGCTGTACTTGCCGAAGAGGATCTTGTCGCCGACCTTGACGTCGAGCGGGCGAACTTCGCCGTTCTCCAAGATCTTGCCCTTGCCGACAGCCACGACCTTGCCGAAGATCGGCTTCTCGGTCGCCGTGTCGGGGATGACGATGCCGCCTGGGGACTTACGCTCCTCTTCTTCGCGCTTTACGATCACACGGTCGTGAAGGGGTCGAATCTTCATAGAACAAGACTCCTGCTGATTTGAGTTACGGGTTGTTTGGCGGGTGAGTGTTAGCACTCCCCCCTTGTGGCTGCTAATGATAGCGGCGGATATCCCCGAATCAAGGGGGGAGGTAGGATTTATCTGCTCGGTCTGTCGGGATATGGGTCCGCGCCCCGTGGGACGCATTTATTGTAGAGTGCGCCCATGAAGCGCGGCCTACTGCTCCTTATGTTAACTATGCTCCTCGGGGGCTCAGCTCTGGCGAAACCCTGGTGGATGCGCGGGACTGAGTCGAACGAGACCGATTTCCTGCCGCCCGACGTCGCCTTTCGGGTGGGCGCCCAGGCCGACGGCAATTCGGTGCGGGTGCGATGGGTCATCGCCGATGGGTATTACCTCTATCGCTCCAAGATTACCGTCATGCCCGAAAGTCCGGACCTGGTCATGGGCCGCCTGACCTTGCCGCTCGGGACTGTCAAGCGCGACCCCTATTTGGGAATCAACGAGGTGTATACACAGCAGGTGGAGGCCACTGTTCCGTATCGCCGCTTTGATTACGGGGCACATCCGCTGCAGGTCAAGGTGACCTACCAGGGTTGCGCCGAGGCCGGGCTTTGCTATCCCCTCATCACCAAGGTGCTGTTTCCGACTACGGTCGGCGGGCCAAGCGCGGAAGCAGCGCCCGGCCATCGCTGGGAAGCCGTCGCGATCGTGGGCGGTATGCTCGCATTTCTGGTGGCCGGTCTGGTCCTGCGTAAGGGACGCAAGCTCGAACTGCCGGCATGACCGATCGCGCCCTGCGCCTTGCCGCGGCCGCGCTCGTGGTCATCGTCGGCATCTGGGCGGGAATTCGCGTCTATTCGACCTGGACCGCGCCGCAAGCAGGACATCACGGCATTGCGACCCCTGTCGGGGAGGCAAGCCCGCCCCTCTCCAGCGATCTCGTCGATCAGCCGCACGCAGGCCTCGCAGGCAGCGATGTCCACATCCCTGCCCGGCTGCCCGCGTTCACGCTCGCGGATCTCGGCGGGGTGCCGACGCCCATCGCGCATTGGCAGGGAAAATCGCTGGTAATCAACTTCTGGGCGACTTGGTGCCCCCCCTGTCGCCGTGAGATCCCGATGCTCAGCCATCTCGCCGCGCAATGGGCTGATCGCGGTATTGTGGTAGTCGGGGTCGCGGTCGATCGGCGCCAAGCGGTCGCAAGTTATGCGCAGGAATTGAGGATTCCTTATCCCCTGCTGGTGGGCGAGCAAGACGCGCTCGATGCAGCGCTCGCGCTCGGCGTCGCCTCCCCGGTGTTTCCCTTCACCGTATTCACCGACGATGCGGGTGAAATCGTGGCACTGTACATAGGTGAGCTTCACCCTGCGCAGGCGGATCTCATCCTGTCCCGGGTTCAAAGCGTCGATCGGCATGAGCTCAGTTTGGCGGAGGCCCGCCGCGACATCGCGGCGGGGCTGGGCCGCCTGGCCGAGAAGACCCAGGGCTGAACGGCAGCTCGCTCCGTCGCCGGGGTCCCGCCCGCCCTGGCGCGACGTTCGCGCAAGAAGCTTGCTATTTCCCGTCAATTTCCGGTTAATATCGCGCATCTTCCCGGGCGGTACTCGTAGGACTGACGCCGCGATGGCGCGAATTTTGTTGCTAAATGGACCCAATTTGAATCTGCTCGGGACCCGCGAGCCTGGCATTTATGGCACGGTCACGCTGCAACAGGTCCAAGCGACGCTCGAGGGGAAGGCGCGCGGGCGGGGACACGAGGTGCTCTCCGCGCAGAGCAATGCCGAGCACGAGCTGGTCGGGCGGGTGCAAGCGGCGCGAACCGACGGCGTCGCCTTCATCATCATCAATCCGGGGGCGTTCACGCATACGAGCATCGCCCTGCGCGATGCCTTTCTCGCCGTTTCGCTGCCGTTCATCGAGGTGCACCTGAGCAACGTGTTCGCGCGCGAGGAGTTCAGGCACCGCTCATTTCTGTCCGATCTCGCAGTCGGATGCATCGTGGGCTTGGGTCCCATCGGCTACGAGCTGGCCCTCGAAGCTGCCTGCGCACGTCTCGCACCGTAGCAACAAGATTTATCGAAGGGGTTGGAATGGACATTCGTAAAGTCAAGAAACTGATCGAGCTCCTGGAGGAGTCGGGTATCGCGGAGCTGGAGATTTCCGAAGGCGAGGAATCCGTACGCATCAGCCGTCATCCGCGCACCGCGCCGCCCGCCGCGAGTCCGGCGCCGCAGCCCCCTGCCGCCGCGCCGGCACCCACGGCCCAGCTGCCGGCCACCGCGGCCGGCGAGCACAAGCCGCGCAACGACGATCAAACCATCACCTCACCGATGGTCGGCACTTATTACTCCGCGTCCGCTCCGGGGGCGAAGCCCTTTATCGAGCTCGGCATGGAAATCAAGGTCGGCCAGATACTCTGCATCATCGAAGCGATGAAGATGATGAACCAGATCGAATCCGACAAGGCGGGACGCGTCACGGCGATCCTCGCCAAAAACGGTGAGCCGGTCGAGTTCGGCCAACCGCTGTTCGTCATCGAATAACGCGATGATCGAGAAAGTCGTTATCGCCAACCGCGGCGAGATTGCGCTCCGCATTCTGCGGGCCTGCCGCGAGCTCGGTATCAAGACCGTGGCGGTGCATTCCACCGCCGATTTCAATACCAAGCACGTGCTGCTCGCCGACGAGACCGTTTGCATCGGGCCGCCGCAGGCGGCGCTCTCCTACCTCAACATGCCGGCCATCATCAGCGCGGCCGAGGTGACCGATTCGGTCGCCATTCATCCGGGCTACGGCTTCCTGTCGGAGAACGCCGATTTCGCCGAACGAGTCGAGAAGAGCGGATTCATATTCGTCGGCCCGCGTGCCGAAACCATCCGGATGATGGGCGACAAGGTCTCGGCCATCAAAGTGATGAAGGCGTCCGGCGTACCCTGCGTGCCGGGGTCGGACGGTCCCCTCGGGAGCGATGCGGACGAGAACTTTCGCATCGCCAAGGACATCGGCTATCCGCTGATCATCAAGGCCTCCGGCGGCGGCGGCGGGCGCGGCATGCGCGTCGTGCATACCGACGCATCGCTTCTGAACGCGATCAGCGTGACACAATCCGAGGCGCTCGCCGCCTTCGGCAATCCGCAGGTCTACATGGAAAAGTTTCTCGACCGGCCGCGGCACATCGAATTCCAAGTGCTCGCCGACAACTACGGCAACATCGTGCACCTGGGCGAGCGGGATTGCTCCATGCAGCGCCGCCACCAAAAGGTTCTCGAGGAAGCGCCTGCTCCCGGACTCACCGCCAAACAGCGCAAGACCATGGGCGAGCGCTGCGCGCGAGCCTGCCAAGAGGTCGGCTACCGCAATGCCGGGACCCTCGAGTTCCTCTATCAGGACAACGAGTTCTACTTCATCGAGATGAACACCCGCGTGCAGGTCGAGCACCCGGTGACCGAGCTCGTCACCGGCATCGATATCGTCAAGGCTCAGCTGCTCATCGCGGCGGGCGAGGCCTTGCCGTACACGCAGAACGACATACAGATTCGCGGCCACGCCATCGAGTGCCGCATCAACGCCGAGGATCCGAAAACCTTCGCACCCTCCCCCGGGCCCATCCGCTTATGGCATTCGCCGGGAGGCCCGGGAATCCGCGTCGACAGCCACGTGTACACGGGCTACAACGTGCCGCCCTTCTATGACTCCATGATCGGCAAAGTGATCTCCTACGGGGATACGCGCGACACAGCGATCGCCCGGATGCGCAACGCACTCGCCGAGATGGTGGTCGAAGGCATCAAGACCAACATTCCCCTGCACCAGGAAATCTTCAATCACTCCGCATTTCGCCAGGGCGGGACCGATATTCATTATCTGGAGCGGCGCCTGGGGCTCAAGTGAGGCCGCCGGGGTGCGCCAGCGGGCGCCGCGCGACCCTGCGCCGCGCGACCCTGCGCCGCGCCGCCACGGCCGCAACGGCTTGCGCCGATGCACTATGAAATCGAATTTCCGCTCGCACCCTTAAGCGCGGAGTCGGTCGAGAGGGCGCTCTTCGCGGCGGGCGCAACGGCGATCACCTTCTCGGACCGCGGCGACGAGCCGGTGCTCGAGCCCAAGCCTGACGAGATTCGGTTGTGGAGCGACACGCTGGTGCGCGCGCTGTTCGAGCTTGCGGACGCGAGCTCGATCGAGGCAACGCGGAGCCTCGGGCGCCTGGCGCAACTGCTGGGGCCTCACATCACGGAGTCCGCACGCGTGCGCGCAGTCGAGAGCCGCGACTGGGAACGGGTATGGCTCAAAGACTGGACGCCGATGCGTTTCGGACGGCGCTTGTGGGTATGCCCGACGGAGGCGCCGGCGCCGGAAGACCCAGCGGCCGTGGTCGTGCGCCTCGATCCGGGACTGGCATTCGGCACGGGCACCCATCCGACCACCGCGCTGTGCCTGCAGATGCTCGACGCCATGCCGCTGGGGGGCCGCACCCTGATCGATTACGGGTGCGGCTCCGGCATCCTCGGCATAGCCGCCTTGAAGCTCGGCGCGACGCGCGTCGTGGCGGTGGATTTCGATCCACAAGCCCTCGTCGCGACGCGCGAGAATGCCGCGCGTAACGGAGTCGCGGACCGACTCGAGATCCAGGGTGTCCCGCCCTGCCTCGAACCGGCGAGCTGCGTATTCGCGAACATCCTCGCGGATCCGCTCATCGAGCTCGAGCCGGTGTTGAGCGCGGCCTGCCTGCCCGGGGCGGATCTGTTCCTCTCCGGCCTCCTGAGGAGCCAGGCCTATGCGGTAAAGGCCGCGTACGGCGTGTCTTTTGCTATCGTGCAAGTGATAGAGCGCGGCGACTGGTGCGGCATCCACGCTCGGAGAAATTCCTAGCTTGTACACGCAATGCTCCCACTGCGAGACGGTCTTCCAACTGAACGCCGAGACGCTGCGCGCCGCCGGCGGCCAGGTACGCTGCGGCAAGTGCGGTGAGGTGTTCAACGCGCTCGCGCGCCTCGCGGAGGACGCGAGCGCGTTCTCCGCGCCCGGTGAATCGGCGGCCGGCGAATCAGCGCTCGAGATGGAAGCTCGCGCCGACGAGATCCTGCATTCGCCGGCGCCGAAGCGGCCGGCGAAATCGGAACCGGGGTCCGACGGCGAGGACCTCGCGTCGGGCGACGTCGAGTTTGCGCGCCTGCAGCTCATCGAGAAATTCAAGCCGTCGCGGTACGAGACGCCCGCGCCGCCACGTCATGTGGCTCCGCCCGTCACCACGCCTGTGGTGCCGCCCCGATCGCCGGCGCCCAAGACGAAGACAGCTCCCCCGGCAAGCGCAGCGGAGAGCGCGAAGCGCGTGGCGCGTGACGTCGCACCGGCTGCCGTCCCCACACCTCCACCCGGGCCTGCGCCCGCCGCCGGCGCACCCGAAACCGGTGCGGCGGCGGAGTTGGCGGACGAAGGGGCCCTCGAGTTCACGCTTCCGCCCGGCGAGCTCGATCGGGTCTTCATCGATCCCACTGCGGGGCGCCCGGCGGCCCTCGCGGGCGTAGAGGACCTCCTGCCGAGGGCACCAGCAGGGGAGCGCACGGGCGGGCTCGACGTCGCCGAGCACGTGCGGCGCGACGTGTTGGCCGGACTGGGACAGCCGTCACTCGAGGAGCCGGGCGAGCCGGCACGCCCGGCGATGCAGTTCGCATGGGGCGGCGCGGCCGCCGTACTGGCGATCGTATTCCTCGGACAGGTGATCCACGAAAACCATGCGTGGCTCGCCGCGCACGGGCCGTTGCGCGGGCCGCTACAAAGTGTGTACGCGGCGCTCGGCGTCAAGGTGCAACCACCGGTGAATCTATCCGCCTATCAGCTGCGCCAGTGGGGCGTCACCGGAGATCCGAATGCCGCCGGCACGCTGCGTTTGCGGGCGAGCATCTTGAATACGTCGGCGCAACTGCAGCCCTATCCGCTGCTGCGCGTGACACTGGCGAATCGATTCGGAACGCATGTCGGCGCGCGCGACTTCGAACCCGCGGAATACCTCGGCCGCCCGATCGCGCGGCTGATGACTCCGGGCGAGCGCGCCGACGCGACGCTCGATATTCAGGATCCCGGCAAGGATGCCGAAGGGTTCGAGATCGACGTGTGCCTGCGCGGCGCCGGCCAAACAATTTCCTGCGCGGCGGATGCTGCGACGCAGGCTGGTGCGCCCCAGGCGAAGCCATGAGCGTGCTGCCGCGAATCGGACCTTACGTGTTGAGCTCGAACGTCGTGCTCGCGCCGATGGCCGGAGTGACGGACCGGCCGTTTCGGATGTTGTGCCGCCGTTTCGGCGCCGGGCTGGCCGCCTCCGAGATGCTTACCGCGGATGCTCGCCTCTGGGACACGCCGAAATCGCGGCGGCGCATGGACCATCGTGGCGAAACCAGTCCTCGCGTCGTGCAGATCGCCGGCTTCGATCCGGCCATGATGGCGGACGCTGCGCGACGCAACGTCGATCAGGGCGCGGAGATCATCGACATCAACATGGGATGTCCGGCCAAGAAGGTCTGCAACCGTCTCGCCGGCTCGGCGCTGCTCAGGGACGAGTCGTTGGTCGAGGAGATTCTACGTGCCGTGGTGAGCGCGGTGCCGGTACCGGTGATGCTCAAGACCCGAACCGGCTGGGACGATGCGCACAAGAACGGCATTCGTATCGCGCAGATTGCCGAGGATTGCGGCATTCAGGCGCTGGCGATTCACGGTCGCACGCGTGCGGAGATGTATCGGGGAAACGCCGAGCACGAGACTGTGCGCGCCATCAAGCAGAGCGTCGGGATTCCCGTCTTCGCGAACGGCGACATCGACTCGCCGCTGCGCGCGCGCGAGATTCTCACCGTCACCGGATGTGATGGGATCATGATCGGCAGAGGGGCGCAAGGTCGGCCATGGATTTTCGACGAAGTCAATTTTTTCCTGAGAACGGGGAAATTGCGCGAGGAGCTAGCGCGAGAAAAAGTCCGTGATATTATTCGCGCCCACCTCGAAGACCTATACGATTTTTATGGCGATGAGACCGGTGTTCGAGTGGCACGCAAACACTTGAGTTGGTATTTCCGACAGCATCCTGGACAAGAGGCTCTGCGCGACCGTCTCGTGCGAATCGAGACGCCGCAAGAGCAGCTGGCGACGCTGTTGGACCAATACGACACGCGTGTTTGCCGCGCGGCATAGCGTACATAGTTAACAAGAATAAAGAGTTGACGGGATAGCGGGTGGACTATGGTCGCAAAGAAGAAGTCAAAGGCTCGCAGGGAGCCGTCGCCGTCCTTCAACGGACGCGATCTGAAAGTGAATGGCAAGGGCGTGCCGCTGCGCACGCAGGCGGAGGAGGCACTGCAATGCTATTTCGAGACGTTGAACGGTCATAAGCCCGGGCACCTGTACGAGCTGGTGATGCGCGAAGTCGAGGAGCCGCTGTTCAAGGTGGTGATGGGCCACGTGCAGGGAAACCAGAGCCGCGCGGCAACCATCCTCGGCATCAATCGCGGCACCTTGCGCAAGAAACTCAAAGAGTTCGGGATAAGCGAGTAGCGAAACATTGCTCACGCCCGTACGTCGCGCACTGCTCAGCGTTTCCGATAAAACTGGAATTGTCGAGTTTGCGCGCGCACTGAAGGAACGCGGCATCGAGCTGCTTTCGACGGGCGGTACCGCGCAGCTTCTGGTGCAGCACGGCATCTCGGTGAAGGAAGTCGCCGAGCACACCGGATTTCCCGAGATCATGGGCGGACGGGTGAAGACGCTTCACCCGAAGATCCACGGCGGCCTTCTCGGGCGCCGAGGCCTCGACGAGGACGTCATGCGTGAGCATGGCATCGAGCCGATCGATCTACTCGTCGTCAATCTTTATCCGTTCGCGGCCACGGTGGCGCGGCACGACTCGAGCTACGAGGATGCCGTGGAGAACATCGACATCGGCGGCCCCGCCATGGTGCGCGCCGCGGCGAAGAACCATGCCTCGGTCACCGTGGTCGTCGATCCGGGCGACTACCGCTCCTTGCTCGATGAGCTCGCCGCGAACCAAGGCGCGACGGAAACGGCCATGCGCCGCAGGCTCGCGGCCAAGGCGTTCGCGCACACCGCGCAGTACGATGCCATGGTGTCCGCCTACTTCACCGGCGTGATCGGCACAGAGTCAGCGACGTTCCCCGCAGACTTGAATCTTTCGTTTCGCAAGCACCTCGATCTGCGTTACGGCGAGAACCCGCATCAGCGCGCCGCGTTCTACGACGATGCGCGCGCGATCGGCGCATCGGTTGCGCGCGCCAAGCAGTTGCAAGGTAAGGAGCTTTCGTACAACAACATCGCGGACAGCGACACGGCGCTCGAGTGCGTGCGCCAATTCGAGGCGCCGGCCTGCGTGATCGTCAAGCACGCCAATCCCTGCGGCGTCGCGGTCGCCGCTTCGGCAGCCGCCGCATACGAGCTGGCTTATCGCACCGATCCGACGTCGGCGTTCGGCGGCATCATCGCCTTCAATCGAGAGGTCACCGTCGGCGCCGCACGGGCGATTCTCGAGCGTCAGTTCGTCGAAGTGATTCTCGCCCCTGCCGTGTCCGGCGAAGCGCAATCGCTGCTCGCCGCCAAGAGCGAGGTGCGCGTGCTGGAGACCGGTGACCTGCGCATGCCCGTCTCCCAGCTCTTTGAGTACCGCAGCGTCACCGCCGGCCTGCTCGTGCAAACGCGCGACGGCGCCTCGGTGCGGCCGGAAGAGCTGCGACTGGTCAGCCGGCGTGCACCCAGCGAGGCGGAGCGCGAGGATCTCCTGTTCGCGTGGCGCGTGGCGAAATATGTCAAATCCAATGCCATCGTCTGTGCGAAGGATAGGGCCACGATCGGCATCGGCGCCGGGCAGATGAGCCGGGTGGTGAGCTCGAAGATCGCCGCTCTAAAGGCGCGTGACGAAGGCTTGTCGCTGCATGGGGCCTCTGCTGCATCCGACGCGTTCTTCCCGTTCCGCGACGGCCTGGACGTGCTCGCCGAGCTCGGCATCAAATCCATCATCCAGCCGGGAGGATCCAAGCGCGACGCTGAAGTGATCGCGGCGGCCGACGAGCACGGCATCGCGATGGTGTTCACCGCTACGCGTCACTTTCGCCACTAGCCATGAATCACCCGCGCCAGGTGCGAGCACCATGAAAGTGCTGGTCGTGGGCGGCGGCGGTCGGGAACACGCCCTCGCCTGGAAGTGCGCGCAATCCACGCGCGTGGAGCGGGTATACGTCGCACCCGGCAACGCGGGCACGGCGCGCGAGCCGAAGGTTCAGAACGTCGATGTCGCAGCCGGCGACATCGACGGATTGCTCCATTTCGCATTGCGCGAGCGCGTGGAGCTCACCATCGTGGGTCCCGAGGCCCCGCTCGTCGCGGGCATCGTCGATCGATTCACCCAGGAAGGATGCGCTTGCTTCGGGCCGACACGCGCCGCCGCGCGGCTCGAAGGCTCGAAGGCCTATAGCAAAGCGTTCTTGCAGCGGCACCGCATACCCACGGCCGGGTACGCCGCTTTCACGGCGGCCGATTTCGATCCGGATTTCGTGCGCGCCCAACGTCTGCCTGTCGTCGTGAAGGCCGACGGACTCGCCGCGGGCAAGGGCGTCGTCATTTGTGAAACGCACGATGCCGCCCTCGAGACCGCGCAGCGCATGCTCGGGGGTTGCTTCGGGTCAGCCGGCAACACGGTGGTGATCGAGGAATTCTTGCACGGTGAGGAGGTGAGCTTCATCGTCGTCGCGGCCGGCGAGCAGGTCGTCCCGCTCGCGACCTCGCAAGATCACAAGCGCCGCGATGATGGCGACAACGGCCCGAACACCGGCGGCATGGGCGCCTATTCGCCCGCGCCGATCGTCACGCCCGATTTGCAGGCGCGCATCATGCGCGAGGTCATCGATCCCGCGCTGCGCGGCCTGACGCTCGACGGCACACCGTATCTCGGGTTTTTGTACGCGGGTCTCATGATCGGCGCAGACGGCGTACCTTACGTGCTGGAGTTCAACTGCCGGCTGGGCGACCCCGAAACTCAGCCCATTCTCATGCGCCTCGAAAGCGATCTCGTCTCGCTGTGCGGAGCCGCAGTCCGCGGCTCCCTCGCAGGGGTCGAGGTGAAATGGGATGCGCGGGCCGCGCTCGGCGTGGTGATGGCCGCGGGCGGCTATCCCGACCACTATCGCTGCGGCGATCCGATCCGCGGGCTCGATGCCGCCGAGTCGCTCCCCGGTAAGGTGTTCCACGCCGGCACGCGCGCGAGCGGCCCGCAGGTGCTCACGGCGGGCGGCCGCGTGCTCTGCGCCGTCGGCCTCGGTGAGAGCATCGCCGCTGCGCAGCGCGAGGCGTACGAGCTCGTGCATGCGATCCACTGGGACGGAGCGCAGTTCCGCCGCGACATCGGCCGGCGTGCGATCGGCGCCGCACCCCGCTAATTCCGTGGCCGAATACGGCGAGACCCGCGACCTGAGCTTGCGCATCATTGGCGCCTCACAATCGTTACCGGGTGAAACATGACCTCTTTCGAAATCGTGGGCCTGCCCGCCGCACCGTTCGCCCCGCTGTTCTCGCTGCCCGAGGTCGAACTGTCGAAAATCCATGCGCAGCGTGTGTTTGCCGACACGAAGCCCGGATTTCCTTGCCGTGTGAGTCTCACCGACGCCGAGATCGGCGAGGAGCTTTTGCTGCTGCCCTACTCGCATCAGCCGGCTGATTCGCCCTACCGCGCCTCGGGTCCCATCTTCGTGCGCAAGGGTGCGCGGCAAGCGTCGATCGAGCCGGGAATGATCCCCGACTACGTCGCTCGGCGGCTCATGTCCGTGCGCGCGTATGATGCCCAGGATTGCATGACAGATGCCGCGGTGTGTCCCGGCGCAGAAGTCGCTGCGGTGATCCTGCGCATGTTCGCCGATCCGCGCATCGCTTATATCCACCTTCACAATGCCAATCGAGGATGCTTTTCTTGCGTCGTGCGGCGCACCGCGAGCGAGGCATCTCGTCAGGAGGAGTCGCCATGAGCTTGACGCCATCGGATAAACGCCGGGCATTCCGCAAGCTCCACGAAAGTGGCTGCTTTGCGATCCCGAATCCTTGGGACGCCGGCAGCGCCTTGTACCTGCAAAGTATCGGCTTCAAGGCGCTTGCGAGCACGAGCTCGGGCTTCGCCTGGTCGCGGGGCCGTGCCGACAACACGCCGACGCGCGCCGAGATCCTCGCGCATCTCGCGGACCTGGCGACGGCCATCGACGTGCCGCTCAACGCGGACTTCGAGAACGGCTTTGGGGCCGACGCCGCGGGCGTGGCAGAGAGTGTGCGCCTCGCGGTCGAGACTGGCGTCGCAGGCCTCTCCATCGAGGATTCTATCGGCCCGCGGCTGCAGCGGACCGCCGGTGCGGCCGGGACAGCAGCCGGCGCACTGTTCGATCTCGATACGGCGGTCGGGCGCGTGCGCGCGGCGCGGCGGGCGATCGATGCGACGGGCGAGGATGTGCTGCTGGTCGGACGCGCCGAGGGCTTCCTCGTCGGACAGCCGAACATCGATGACGCCGTGGCAAGGCTCGTCGCCTACGCGCACGCCGGTGCCGATTGCCTCTATGCGCCCGGCATACAAAGCGCCGAGCACATCCGCCGCGTCGTCGAGGCTGTTCACCCCAAGCCCGTGAACGTGCTCGTGATGGCGCCGGCGACGCAGAGCTTGCAGCAATTGGGCGAGCTCGGTGTGCGCCGCGTGAGCGTCGGCGGCGCACTGGCGCGAGCAGCGTGGGGCGGATTCATGCACGCGGCCCAAGAGATTGCCGAGCACGGCCGCTTCGCCGCACTCGCGAACGCCGCTTCGGGGCGGACTCTCAATGCACTGTTCGACTCGCCGGAAGGCTAGTGGAGCGCGAGCCCGAGCTCCGACGGCGCGCCATGATGGCGGCGGAATAATCGACCGCGCTCTGCCGCGAGCACGCACGCCAGAGCGATGAGGCCGCAGCACAGGGCGCCCCGCGGAATGGGCACGATGCTGCCGTGGTAAGAGCGGCCGATCAGGGCCGCGACAACGGCGGCCGCGCCGGTCGATATGCAGCCCTGCAACGAGGCACCGATACCGGCGACGGATCCCACGGGCTCCATGGCCATGGCGCCGAAATTGGATGCAGCCAGGGAAAAGGCCGCCATGGTCACGCCTTGCAGCGCCACGAAGGTCCACATGCCGTCCCGGCCGAGCGCGGCCACGACCAGATGCAACGTCGCCACGCCGATGAACACGAGCAGCGCGGTGTGGGAAATGAGCCGCATACCGAGCCGCTCGACGAGACGCGAGTTGCAATACGCGGCGACACCCATAAAGACTGCGCACAGCGCGAACATGACCGGCATGAGACTCGGCCGCCGGAACACGTCGGCGAACACCTGCTGCACCATCGCGACATAGGCAATAAGCGCGCCGAACAGCAGCGTCGAGGCGAACGTGTAGAAAATCGAGATCCGGTCGCCCAGCACCAGCCGCGCCGCGGCGAGCACGCGCCGCGGGCGCAGGCTGAGCCGGTATTCGGGATGCAAAGTTTCCGGCAACCGCAGACACGCCCACACCCAGACGAGCGAGCCGAACAGGCCGCACGCGATGAAAATATAGCGCCACGACGCTACGGCCAGCACCAACTGACCGAAACTCGGCGCCAGGATCGGCACGGTGAGAAATACCATGAACATGAGCGACATGACGCGCGCCATGCGGCGCCCCGAATACTGATCGCGCACCGCGGAACGCACCACGGTCATGCTCGCGGCGGCGATGCCGTGCAGGCAACGCCCGGCGAGGAGCGTTTGAAAGCTGCCCGCAAGCCCACAGGAGAGAGCAGCTACCACGTACAGCGCGAGACCGCCGAGCAATACCGGTCGCCGCCCGAACCGATCGGAGAGCATCCCCCAGAAAAGCTGCCCAACGCCGAGACCCGCCATGTAGGCCGTCACGATCCACTGGCCGTGATTCGGATTGGACACCCCGAGCGCCCGTGCGATCGAGGGCAACGCCGGCAGCATGCTGTCGATAGCGAGCGCTTGGGTCGACTGCATCGCCGCCGCGAGCGCGACGAACTCGACAAAACGTATGGCAACCGCCGGGCGGGGGAGCCCTTCGGACGGGACCGAGTCGTTCAAGTTTTGACGGGTGCTCCGGGCGCGGCGCCGGACGCGTGCGGCCGCGCGATGCTCGTCGCCATGCTCACGATCGAGGCGAGATCCGTGAGGTTCGCGGGCACGACCAGCGTGGTGCCGCTCTGGGCGAGCTTGCCGAACTGCTTCACGTACTCCTCGCCGATACGTAGCTGCATCGCCTCGATGCCGCCGCGGTCGGCGAGCGCGATGCCGACTTGACGCAAACCCTCGGCGGTCGCGGTGGCGACCGCGAGAATGGCCTGTGCCTGGCCCTCCGCCTCGTTGATCTGCTGCTGTTTGTTCGCCTCGGATTGCTTGATCACCCGCTGCTTGTCGCCCTCGGCCGCATTGATCTTGGCGTCGCGCTCGCCCTCGGACGTCAACACCACCGCGCGCTTTTCGCGCTCGGCGCGCATCTGCTTTTCCATGGCGGAGAGCACGTCCTTCGGGGGCGTGATGTTCTTGATCTCGTAGCGCAGCACCTTGACGCCCCATGCGACGGACGCCTTGTCCAATTCGCCGACGACATTGGCATTGATGACGCCGCGCGCCTCGAAGGTGCGGTCGAGCTCGATCTTGCCGATCTCGCTGCGCAAGGTCGTCTGCGCCAGCTGCGAAATAGCGAAGCCATAATTGGCGATGCCATAGGACGCCAGATGCGGGTCGAGCACCTGCATGTACAGCACCGCATCGACCCCGACCTGCACGTTGTCGCGCGTGATGCAAATCTGCTCGGCGATGTCGATCGCGATCTCTTTGAGACTATGCCGGTAGGCTATTTTCTCGACGAACGGGATAAGAATGTGAAATCCCGCCTGCAGGGTGCGGCTGTATTTTCCCAGATACTCCACCACATAGGCCATCTGCTGCGGCACTACGGTGGCGGTCTTCGCCACCATGACGACCACGATGAGCGCCAGGACGATGGCGCCGAAACCGAAGGGAATCTCCAACTCGTCTCTCCTTTACGAAGGGTGCCCGTCGGCGTGAACCACGAGCGTCAGCCCCTCGACCCGGTCGATGCGCGCGCGCTCTCCGGCCGCAATGACGAAGCGGCCGCCGTTCACCGCGCTCCAGGAACAGCCGCGAAACTCCAGGCGGCAGCTTTCGCCGGGCGGAAGCTCGGCGGGCAGAATCACGGTCTCGCCTTTGGGGCCTAACTTGATGTCCGGCAACTTGCGCCGGATGCGCTCATAAACCCGACGCCGGAAGGCGAGCAACGACCCGATGGCGAGGAGTGCGAACAGCGACCATTGGATCCAGTCCGCCGGATGCGCCGCGGCAAGAGTCAAAAAACCCACGAGCAGCGCGGCCGCACCGACGAATACGAGATAGAACTGCGCATTGACGAAGGTCAGCTCAGAGCCCAACAGCAGCGCGCCAACCGTTATCCAGGCCCACCACTGCATGATGTCGAGCTCCGCCTCCTGCGCCCTGCCGCGCTACCGCTTCATCGCGTCGAAGAAGTCGGTGTTGGTCTTGGTGTCCTTCATCTTGTCGAGCAGGAATTCGATCGCCGCCAGCTCGTCCATCGGATGCAGGAGCTTGCGCAGAATCCACATCTTGGACAGCTCTGCCGGATCGGTGATCAGCTCTTCCTTGCGGGTGCCCGAGCGGTTGATGTTGATCGAGGGGAAGGTGCGCTTCTCCGCGATGCGCCGATCCAAGTGAATTTCCGAGTTACCGGTACCCTTGAACTCCTCGAAGATCACATCGTCCATCTTCGAGCCGGTGTCGACCAGCGCGGTCGCCAGAATGGTCAGGCTCCCGCCCTCCTCGATGTTGCGCGCGGCACCGAAGAAGCGCTTCGGCCGCTGCAGCGCGTTCGCGTCGACGCCGCCGGTGAGTACCTTGCCGGAGCTCGGCACGACGGTGTTGTAGGCGCGCGCCAGACGCGTGATGGAGTCGAGCAGAATGACGACGTCCTTCTTGTGCTCGACCAGCCGCTTGGCTTTCTCGATGACCATTTCGGCCACCTGCACGTGCCGGCTGGCGGGCTCGTCGAACGTCGAGGACACCACTTCACCCTTTACGGTGCGCGCCATCTCGGTCACTTCCTCCGGCCGCTCGTCGATCAGCAGTACGATCAAGTAGCACTCGGGATGGTTGGCCGTGATGGAGGTCGCGATGTTCTGCAGCAGCATGGTCTTGCCGGCCTTGGGCGGCGAGACGATCAGGCCGCGCTGGCCCTTGCCGATGGGCGCCACCAAGTCGATGGCGCGGGCGGTCAGATCCTCGGTCGAGCCGTTGCCGCGCTCGAGCTTGAGGCGCTCGGTCGGATGGAGCGGCGTCAGGTTCTCGAACAGCACCTTGCCGCGCGAGCTCTCGGGACTGTCGAAATTGATCTCGCCGACCTTCAAGAGCGCGAAGTAGCGCTCGCCGTCCTTCGGCGGACGGATGAGGCCGGAGATCGAATCGCCGGTGCGCAGATTGAAGCGGCGGATCTGGCTTGGGCTTACGTAAATGTCGTCGGGCCCGGCGAGATAGCTCGAATCCGAGGAGCGCAGGAAGCCGAAGCCATCCTGCAGGATCTCGAGCACGCCGTCACCGTAGATGTCCTCGCCCTTGCGGGCGTGTGCCTTGAGCACGCCGAAGATGATGTCTTGCTTACGCGAGCGCCCCATGTTCTCGAGACCCATGGTCTCGGCGAGCTTGACGAGATCGCTGATGGGACGCTTCTTGAGCTCGGTGAGATTCATCGAGCTGCGGCTGCGTGCGAGGTCCGCTTGCGCAATGATCTCTAGATCATCGCCGCCCTCCGGCAGATCGCCGTAGTCCTCGTGCGGCGGCCGGCCGCCGTTGGTGTTGCCGTTGCGGTCGTTGCGCTGGCGATTGCTGCGATTCGAGCGCCCGCCGCCCTGTCCGCCGCCGCCCTGCTGGCCACCCTGGCCGCGCGACTGGTTGCCTAGATAGCCCCTCACAGGTTGCTATCCAGAAAGGCCGCGAGCTGGGATTTGGTGACCGCTCCGACCTTCTGGGCCTCTACGGTGCCGTTTTTGAACAGGATCAGCGTGGGAATTCCGCGGATGTTGAACTTCGGCGGCGTTGCCGGATTGTCGTCGATATTGAGCTTCGCGATGCGGATCTTGTCTTTGTATTGATCGGCGATCTCATCGAGGATGGGCGCGATCATCTTGCACGGACCGCACCATTCTGCCCAGAAATCGAGCAGTACCGGCTTTTCGTGCTTGAGCACGTCTTTATCGAAAGTCGCGTCGCTTGTATGAACGATGCTTGGGTTACTCACTGAAGGGATGCCTCCTGTTGGAGATTCGTAGGTCCTGGAGAAGAAGTGTTTTTTGGGGGGAGTGGAGCCCGATCCTCGCGCGAAGTGACGATGCGCGGCCGTTCGGGCACAATACAGCGGCTTTAGCGGTGTTGATTACCTTAAAAGGGTACCGATGATACGGTCGATGGGAGCGGATAGACGCGCTCCGGATTGGCGGTATTTTTAACCGGACCCTCACCATTTTGCAAGTTTCTGCTAAACCGAAAGGAAAAATGTCAGACGCCCATCTCAGTGAACTCACTTTCGATTCGCTCGAAATCCCCGAATCCCTGAAGCGGGGCATCGCAGAGCTCGGCTTCACGCGGTGCACCCCGATCCAGGCGCAGACGCTGCCTCTGGCGCTCGCGGGCCGCGACGTGGCGGGACAGGCACAAACCGGCACGGGAAAGACCGCAGCGTTCCTTATCGCTCTGTTCAATCGCCTGCTGACTCACGCCCGCGTGCCGAATCGACCCGCCAACGCACCACGCGCCATCGTCATCGCGCCGACCCGTGAGCTCGCGGTGCAAATTCATTCCGATGCGCAGGCCATCGGCAAGTATCTCGACTTGAAGCTCGCCATCGTGTTCGGCGGAGTCGACTACGAGAAGCAGCGCCGTACGCTCGAGGAAGGTGTCGACGTGCTCATCGGCACGCCGGGCCGGATTATCGACTACTTCAAGCAACATGTGTTCGACCTGCGCGCAATTCAAGTGGCGGTGCTCGACGAAGCGGACCGGATGTTCGATCTGGGCTTCATCAAGGACATCCGCTTCATATTACGGCGTCTCCCGCACCCGACGGAGCGCCTGAATATGATGTTTTCGGCGACATTGTCGCATCGCGTGCTCGAGCTCGCCTACGAGCACATGAACAATCCCGAGCTGATCCGCATCGAGCCCGACAAGATGACGGTGGACCGCGTCCGCCAGGCGCTCTACTTGCCGTCGACGGAGGAGAAGATACCGCTCCTCATGGGGCTCCTGCGGCGCATCGACGCGCAGCGCACCATGGTCTTCGTGAATACCCGGCGCAGCGCCGAGGTGCTCGAGCGCACCTTGACCGCCAACGGCTTCGTGGCCCAGGCGCTGTCGGGCGACGTGCCGCAGACCAAGCGCTTGAAGATGATGCGCGATTTCCATAGTGGTGATGTCGCCGTGCTCATCGCGACCGACGTCGCGTCGCGCGGTCTGCACATTCCGGATGTGAGCCACGTATTCAATTTCGATCTGCCGAACGACGCCGAGGACTACGTGCATCGCATCGGCCGCACGGCGCGTGCCGGCGCCGAGGGAGACGCCATCTCTTTCGGCTGCGACGAGTATGCAATCTCGCTGCCCGACATCGAGAGCTATATCGGACATCAGATCCCGCGCGCATCGATCGATCCCGCGGATCTCGCCGCCGTCACCGCGCCGCCACCGGCACCGTGGCGCGAGCGCGCGCCGCGCCCCGGTCAAGGACGCGGTGGACGACCGGGAGGCGGCGGCCGGCCGGCAGGTGGGGGTGGTGGGCGCTCGGGCGGCGGCGGTCATCGCTCCAGCGGCCGCTCCGGAGGCGGCACGCGACGGCCTCAGGCCGCGCATGGCAGCTCGACCACGAAAGCTCACGGCACAACGGCGGAATCCGGGGCGACGGGCTCTCCACCGTCGCAGGAATCGGCGGGCGCGGCGCCGGCGGGCCGGCGGCGGCGGCGTAACCGCGGCGGCAAGCCGGGAGGCGGAGCGCCGGCGCTCACATGAGCTCGCGCACCCCATCGACCGCGGCGTAGGGCCCCGTATCCTGCGCGGGACGTCCCGAGTCCGGCAGCCGCACCGCGCAGAGCCAGCCAATGCCGAAAACGCGCGCGGCGTCGAGCACCGGCAGGCTGTCATCGACGAACAAGGTACGCTCCGGCCGGAAAGGCTCCTGCGCGTGGAAACGCGGCCAGAACTCAGCGTGCTCCTTCGGCGTGCCGAAGGCGTGGGTCGAATAGCACGCATCGAAGTAAGCGGTGAGGCCCACCTGCTCGTTCTTGATGGCGAGCGTCTCGGGATGGGCGTTGGTGAGCAGGATGCGGCGTTTGCCGCATCGCTCGAGCCACGCCAAGAACTCGCGCGCACCGGGCAGGTAGCTTACCTGCGGCCCCGCGGCCCGCTTCAGCGCGGTAATGTCGAGACCCAGCTCACGGCTCCAATAGTCGATGCAGTACCAGTCCATGGTGCCGCGCCGCGCGCGGAATTTCGGGTCGAGATAGGCGCGCACTTCATCGCCGCTCAGGCCGCGCGCCTTCGCGAAGTGTGTCGGGACGTGCTCTTGCCAGAACCAGTTGTCAAACCTCAGGTCGAGCAGCGTGCCGTCCATGTCCAGCAGCACCGTATCGATGCTTGTCCAATCGAGCTCGGGAAATCGCAGCATTTGCGTATGATATCCAATCGATGAGAGATCTTTTGGGACTTGGCGAAGCGCTGTTGCCCGTCGTGCTGCGCGCCGCGGCGGCGATCATGACGGTCTACGCGAGCGCCTTCTCGGTCGAGCGCAAGCTCGACGACTCGCCGCTCACGCAGGCCGATCTCGAATCTCAGCGCATCATCTTGGATGAGCTTGCGACACTCACACCCGGCATACCGGTTCTCTCGGAAGAATCCGCACAGGCGCCGTGGAGCGACCGGCGCAGCTGGCGCGAGCTGTGGGTGGTGGACCCACTCGACGGCACGCGCGAGTTCGTCAAGCGCAACGATGAGTTCGCGATCAACGTGGCGCTCGTCGTCGAACACGAGCCCGTGCTCGGACTCGTCGCGGTGCCGGCACGGGCGGTCGTCTATGTCGGCGCCGCGGGCTGCGGCGCCTACCGCCGGCTTGCCGACGGCACCCGCTCGGCCATCCGGGTGGCCCCGCCGGGCGCACCCCTGCGCGTCGTCGGGAGCCGCTCACATACGAGCGCGCAGCTGACGGCCTATCTAGCGCACGTGGCACCCCACGAGTTCCTGGGTGTGGGCAGCGCGCTGAAATTCTGTCTGTTGGCGGAGGGCACGGCCGACCTCTATCCCCGATTCGGGCCCACCTCCGAGTGGGACACCGCGGCCGGGCAGGCGGTGCTCGAAGCCGCAGGCGGGCATGTCACCCGCATGGATGGACATCGCTTGCGCTACAACTGCCGCGAGAGCCTCATCAACGGCGATTTCGTGGCGTACGCCGATCCGCGTGTGCTGCCCGGCCCGCGCCGCCAGCCAGGCCAGGCGTCGCCCCGCTCGAGCTAGGCGTTGCCGGCGGGCTCACACAGCTGCAACGTCGCGTCGAGAAGCGTCTGAATATCGAAGGCCACCTCGTCCTCGTTCATCGTGAGCCGCGCGACCCCCGCCGCGGCGATGAGTGCGGCGGGAACCTGGTACTGCGCCTGCGTTTGCGGCGTCATCCACACGCTCACGCGTGGATCGCTGAAGGCACGATTCAAGGCGCTCCAGCGCAGCTGCGCCGCCCGCGCGCGTGATGTATCGCCGCCCCACTGCAGCTCCGCGAGCTTCGGGGCGGCAATCAGGGCGTGCACGTATTGCACCATGTCATCGGGCTCGACCTGCACGGTCATATAGGGCCGCTGGTCGTTGGTCATTTGCGGTTTCATAACCCCTCTATGGGGCATGGGGCGTGGAAATCCAGGGTAAGCTTTCTCTCATGGACGCCGATTTGGCATATTTTCTAGCCGCAGCCTGCATTCTGGCGGGGGTTTACGGCTTCTGGCACAGCTCCCTGGGAGCGCGCGAAACCGCCAATCGCATTGCCCGCGAGGCTTGCTCTCGGGCGGTGGTGCAGCTCCTCGACGGCACGGTTGCCTTCGCCGGCTTGCGCCTAGGCCGCGACGCCCGCGGGCGGCTCACGCTGCTGCGCACTTACACCTTCGACTACACCAGCGACGGTTTCGAGCGCTCGCAGGGCTTCATTGTGATGGCCGGCCCGAATCTCAAGGCGGTCGGACTCGCGGGCGCCCCCTCATGAGCGACGAGACCGGGATCGACCTTCACACCCACTCGCATTGCTCGGACGGATCGCTCGCCCCGGGGGAGCTCGTCGAGCGCGCTGCAGCGGCGGGTGTGCGCATGCTCGCGCTCACCGATCACGACACGCTGGCCGGCCTTGCGGAAGCGAGTGCGGCAGCGGAGCGTGTGGGCATCCGCCTGGTACCCGGGGTCGAGATTTCCGCTTCCTGGCGCCACCAGTCGATCCACGTGCTCGGGCTGTGGATCGACCCTGCCTCCTCCTTGCTTGCGATTGCGCTCGATGCGCAGGCCGAGCGCCGGCGCGTCCGGATGCGCCGCATGTGCGCCGCACTGGGCAAGTTGCGACTGCCGGGCGATGAGCTGCTGGCGGCGGTCGAGGCCCATCCCGGTATTCCCACCCGCTCGCATCTGGCGGCCGCGTTGCTGGAACAGGGCCACGTGCGGCGCATTCAAGACGCCTTTCGCAAATACTTGGGACGGGGCAGACCCGCGCACGTCGCCGCCGATTGGCCCGCTCTCGAAGAGGTCGTCGGTTGGGTGCGCGGGGCGGGCGGCGAGGCGTGCCTCGCACATCCGGCCCGCTATCTATTGTCCTCGGGAGGGCGTAAACGCCTCGCAGCCGATTTCGCGACGGCGGGCGGCACAGCGCTCGAGGTGGTATCCGGCGGCAACGGCGCGCAGAATGCCGCGGCCTGCGCGGCGCTCGCGCTCGCATTCGGGCTGCGGGGCTCGGTTGGCTCGGACTTTCATGGCCCACAACTCGCTTGGAATCCTTTGGGGCGGTTGGCTAAGCTACCGCCCGGCATCGACCCGGTATGGCGGGACCGTGACTGAAAATCGATAACGGCATTAAATCCGAAAAAGTACCCGTGAACGACGAAGACAGTAACGTCAATACCGACCTGTTCAAGAATATCGAGCGCCTGCGGCAACTTCGCATCGAGCACAGGGACCTCGACGATGTCATTTCGCGGCTATCGCTCGACTTCAAGGTCGATGAGCTGCAGATGAAGCGTCTCAAGAAGCGCAAGCTCATGCTGAAGGACCAGATCGCGCGGCTCGAGAGTCAGCTCATCCCGGACCTGAACGCATGACGGAAGCCTGGCTACACCTGCAGGCATTCTTCGACATCCTGCTCACACGGAACGTATTGATCGAGGCGGGTGCGCTGGTCGTGTGCGTGGGCATCGGCTGGCTCGCCGCCATCTTGCTGCGCGGTCACGAGCGATTCCGCGCATTGCCGCCGCCCGGCGGCGCGCTCGGCATGGATCTTCTCGCGTACATCGCCATGATCGTCCTGCCCGCGCTCGTGGTATTCGGCCTCGTGCTGCTCGCGCGCGGGATCATACAAGCCGTGCACCTCGACGCCACGATTCTGGATGCCGTCCTGCGCCTGATCGGGGCGTACGTCGTCATACGCGTCGGCGTGTTGCTGTTCGCCCTGAGCCTCGGCAACAAGGTTTGGATGCGCAACCTCGAGAACCGGGTGACGCTGCTCATCTGGCTCGCGTTCGCCGCCGACTACCTCGGCTGGCTCGACCCGATTGTCGCGGTACTCGACGAGATCGGCATCACCTCGGGAAAGAGCCACATCACCGTCTGGTCGGTGTTGAAAGTGCTCTTCACCCTGACCCTCTTCGTCCTCGTGGCGATGTGGATCAGCCGCTGGATCGACCGCCGCCTCAAGCGGCTGCGCACCCTCGCGCCCTCGACCCGCATCGGCCTCGCCAAGTTCGCCAACGCCTTCCTGATCGCGCTCAGCATCCTCGTCGGGCTGAACACGGCCGGCGTCGATCTGACCACGCTCACGGTACTCACCGGCGCCATCGGCGTCGGCTTGGGATTCGGCCTGCAGTCCATCGCGTCGAATTTCGTGAGCGGTTTCGTGCTGCTCATGGACCGCTCGATCAAGCCCGGCGACGTCATCAGCCTGTCGGGACAGAGCGGCACGAGCACGGAGAACTTCGGCTGGGTACAGGAGCTGCGCGGCCGCTACGTCGTGGTCCGCGATCGCGACGGCATCGAGATGCTGGTGCCCAATCAGCAGCTCATCCAAAACGCGGTGATCAACTGGAGCTACACCGATCCGCGCATTCGCCTGAAGCTGCCCGTGCGCGTCAGCTACCAGAGCGATCCGGAAATCGCCCTCAAGATCCTGCTCGAAGCCTGCGAGGGCCAGCGTCGCGTGCTCAAAGATCCGGCTCCCGTCTCGCGCCTCATGCAGTTCGGCGATCACGGCATCGAGCTCGAGCTGCGCTTCTGGATCTCCGATCCGCAGGAAGGCGTGAACAACGTGCGCTCGGAGGTCAACCGCACCATCTGGGCTCTGTTCAAGAAGAACAACATCACCATCCCGGTGGCGCAGCGCGAGATCTACGTGCACAACATGCCTCCGGATCTCGACTAGCCTCCGGCTAGCGTCGCCGGCGTGGCCCTCGTCGTCTCCGAGCACATCGCGATCCCCGACGAGGAGCTCGAGTGGAAATTCATCCGCTCCTCCGGACCCGGCGGCCAGAACGTGAACAAGGTGGCGAGCGCCGTACAGCTGCGCTTTCTGCTGCCGCAAAACACGAGTCTGCCTGTCGCAGTCCGGTCGCGGCTGCAGCGGCTGGCGGGACAGCGGCTGATCGATGACGGCACGATCCTGTTGACCGCCAGGACCGAGCGTAGCCAGGAACAGAACCGGCGCGCCGCCTTGGAGCGACTCGCGGACCTCGTACGCGCGGCGCTGATCGAGCCCAAGATCCGCAAGAAAACCCGCCCGACCCGCGCCTCGAAGGAGCGGCGGATCGACACCAAGAAGCGACGCTCCGGCACCAAGCGCCAGCGCAGCGGCCGCGAGTGGGACTAGCCGGGGGCGCCTAGCCGGGAGCGCCTAGCCGGGAGCGCCTAGCCGCCCCGGCTGCTGACCGAGCGTCACCTGCAGAATGTCGTGCCGCAGCTGCTCGGAGAGCACGAGCTGCGCATCCGCGGCGACGCCGAGGAGCGGATCGCCGAACTTGATGGTCCCATCCTCTCCAGCCGCGATCACGTTGCGCCGGCGCAGGAGCTCGATGAAGTGTCGGAACAACGTCTTGTCGAAAAACTCCGGGGAGTTCAATCCATAGAGCACGGACATGCGCTGCGCGGTGAGATGACAGCGCTCCTCGAGCGCATTTTGACCGATGGCGCCGGAGCCCGCCTGCAGCAGCAGCGCCACGACGAGGTAGTAACGTTCGATGGTCTGGATGGTGGCCTCGGCGAGGAGCGAAAGTTGAAAAGCCTCGACTGAGGCGGGCGGCGGCCGGTGCCACTCGCTCGAGTCCTCGTTGCCGTCGAGCAGGTTCAAGCGCGCCATTGCCTCGAGCAGCCGATCGACGACGCCGCCGATCTCCTCCTCGGTCCAGCGCATCGCAAGCTCGGCCTTGATGTAGGGATAGACACGCCAGACCATGCGCTTGAGGTCGACCGTGCGCATGTGCGCGTTGCTGAGAAAGCAGCAGGCGAGGAGCGAGGGAATCGCAAACAGATGCAGCACGTTGTTGCGGTAGTAGGTGGCGAGGATGGCACGCTCGGCCGTCATGCGCAGAATGTCGCCGAGAGGGTGCGGTTGGCGCTCGAGCATGCCCATCGATTCGGCGTAGCGCATCATCTCGGTGCCGTTCTGAGCAGTCACCGTGACCAGCGGCGAGTACGGTGCCTCGCGCAGCAGATCGCGATACAGCTCCACCTGACGCACGAGGTCGGCCTCGCCGAGCGCCTGGCGCGGTGTCGCCAGCAGCGCCATGGCTACGAGGTTGATGGGCGTCACCGCCGCCGCCGCGTTGATGCCGCTGGTAATGCGCGCCGCGAGCTCTTGGATCGCCTCGCCGATCCATCCCGGCGGCGAGCCGCCCTCCTCGCGGCCGGCGGTCCCCGGGGCATCGCGCCAGCCCGGGTTGTACCTCGCGAGCAGTTCGTCGAGGACGATGGGCGCGCCGAGATTCACGTGCACCGTGCCGAACTTGCTGCGCAACACCGACAGGGAGCGGATCAGCCCGAGGACGCTCTCTTTCTGTTTCGGAGCGCCCGAGAGCTCACCGATGTAGGTCCGGCCCTCGACGATACGCTCATAGCCGAAGTACACCGGCATGAACACCACCGGCCGGTTGGGCTCGCGCAGGTAGCTGCGCACGGTCATCGACAGCATGCCGGTGCGTGGCGCGAGCATGCGTCCTGTACGGCTGCGTCCACCCTCGATGAAGTACTCCAAAGGATGCCCGCGCGCCATCATGAAGCCGAGATATTTGCTGAACACCGCGCTGTACAGCGCATCGCCCTTGAAGCTGCGGCGCAGAAAGAACGCCCCACCCTTGCGCAGGAAGTGCCCCACCACCGGCAGGTTGAGATTGACACCGGCGGCGACGTGGGGCACGGCGAAGCCCTTGCGGTAGATCACATACGAGAGCAGCAGGTAGTCCATGTGGCTGCGGTGGCACGGCACGTAGATGATCTCCGCGCCGTCGCCGACATCGTGCAGATTCTCCACGTGCTCGAAATCCACACCGTCGTAGAGACGCGTCCACAGCCGCGACAGGACGGAAGCCATGATGGAGATGAAGGTTTGCGAATAGTTGGCTGCGATCTCTCTCGCGTCTCTGCGCGCGGTAAGCAGCACCGCGCGCCGCCGCGCGCGTTTGAGCTGGCGTGCATGCGCCCGCCCCCGCAGCTCGCGCGCGCGGGCGAGCCGGGCGTTCATCTCGGCGCGCACCGCGTGGCGCACGGCCTGCGTGCGCATGATGTGCGCGACCATGGTCCGGCGGTGCGAGAGATCCGGTCCTATGGTCGATGCGCGCTGCGCGCGGAACCCGGCGCGCAATGCGCGCATCGCGCGGCGCACCCCGCGCTGCGGTGGAAGGTCCGCCAGCGCCTCGCGCAGCGCGATCGGCTCGCCGAAATACACCACGGTGTTGCGGCCGTTGAAGAGCACGTTCAACAGCTTGCGAAAGCGTCCGAGCAGCACCCAATCCTCGGTGAACACCAGACGCCACAGGCTCTGCTCCTTTTCGGGCGCCCGTCCCAGGTAAATCGCCACCGGGATGAGGTCGACGTCGAAGGATGGCTCCCGGCTCGCGAGCTCGGCCAGTTGCACGAGCCGACGCGGCGCGTGGCGGCGCCGCCGCGCACCAAGGAATGCGCCCTGGCGCACGAGCGCGAAACACTGCTCAGGCTCGGGGATGCCGAGCGCAGCACAGGCGTCGTAGAGAACCGCGAAATCGGTGCGGCTCTCGTGCTCGAGCACGTAGCAAACCGGGCGGCCGCGCGCGGCGATCGACTCGGCGATCTCGTCCGGCTTGAAGGTCATCTTGACCCACAAGCCGAGAGTCTTGCGAACGGCAAAACGCCACGCCCGAGTCAGGCCACGGAACGGGCTCATGGGGAGGGGGGTCTATCCGCTGCGGTTATTATTGCGTGGAATCGCCGCGTTCCCGTGCACCGACCGCGTTCTTGGACGAGGAGCATCCCTGAATGAACAAAAGACCCAGCCATGGAGTCGAACGCCTGAGCATCCCCATTTGCTACCTCGTTAACAGCCGGCCAGCAGGACCATAAGTGTACAATCCTGAAGGATATACAGTCACTCGGAGTCGGTGCATGACTCGTTTCGCATGGTTGCTCGTGCTGGCGGCGGGCAACGTCCTCGCTGCCAATCCGACCGTGGATATCGATACCGCTGCGAGGATCTATCAGGATGCCGCCGTGCGCGATCAAGTGCGCGCCTCTCTGGTCGCGATGCCCAAGCAGATCCGCGACATGTTCTCCCGCGATGACTCGACCCGGCTCACGGCCGAGCAACTTGCCGCGGTGGATGCGGCCGCGATCCACGGATTTCGCATCGATGTGTTCGAGGCGCCCGCGCTGAACGCGTTTGCCCAGAATCTCGACCCCGCGGGCATCGCCAAAATCGATGCCTTCCTGCAGAGCGACCTCGGCAAGCGCATGGTGGCCGACGACGTCGCCTCCGCGACCATGGGCGAGGCCAACATCGACAAGGTGATGAGCGGCGAGATTTCGGTGCCGCTCACGGCGAAGCGTGCCGCCCTCATCGACAAGTTGGAACAGGCAACGCGGTCCACCGAGTCGACGGTGGATATCTTCCTCGGCATGGGGCAGGCCGTCGCGATCGGCACCGCCATCGGCTCCGGTCTCGATCAGAAGAGCGTCGCCGAGCGGGCACAAAAATCCGGCGAAGCGAGCCGCGCCGGACTCGAGCGCGACATGCGTGAGCCCATGCGGCGTTTTCTCGCCTACTCGTATCGCGATCTCTCCGATTCGGACGTGAAGCATCTGCTCGCGTTCCTCGAGTCCCCCGCGGGCTCGCGTTACGTGACCGCTTACAATGCCGCGATGGGCGCAGGGTACGACGCCATGGGCCGGCGCACCGGCGAGCAGCTCGGCGAGAGCTTGCGCGAGCTCGCGCAGGCGAGTCTGGGTCCGAGCGACCGGTCACCGGATGCGCTGGTGGCGCCGGAGTCTGCGCCGTCGGACGCTCCCACATCGCCGCCCGTACCTGCGATGCCGGACTCCCCGCCCGAGCCCGCGACACCTCAGCGCTGAGCCGCCCCCGGGCGCGCCCTCTGCACACTGGGCGCCCGGCGGCGCTGTCACACCCGCGCCACGAGGCCGATGTCCTCCAAAAAGCCGTGCAGCAGCGCGCAAATCGATTCGATCCGATCCTCGAGCCGATGGTCGGAATTGAGCACGTGGAGCGAGGTGTGGTGCTCGCGCGCCCAGCGGATGCCGTTTTCGACGGGCACGATGGCGTCGTGCCAGCCGTGCACGATGGCCGTCGGGCAGGGCACGTCTTGGGGCGTATAGGCCTCGTATCCCGGCATGTAGAAGGCCGGTGCGAGCAGGAAAAGGCCGCGCGGCCCCACGCGGGCGGCCGCGGCAGCCGAGACATGGCCGCCCAGGCTCGAGCCCACCAGCACCAGGGGTTTCGGCAGCCGGGTGCTCGCGGCGACCAGTTTCTCGACGCGCGCGCCGGGGTCATCCATGCCCCGATAATCGATCGATTCGACGCCGAGGCCGAGCTCGCGGGCGAGCGCTGCCATGGCCGTGATCTTGCGGCCCCAGGGTCCGCTTTCCTTGCCGTGCGAGAAGACCAGACATGACATAAGGTCGCGCTCCGCGCCGTTAATGTTAAAGAATCAAGCGCGTGCGGCCGCTAAAGCGACCATGGCCTTGGAGGAAGAACCATCGGGCGCGCTGCAGGAATTGCGCCGGGCCATTGACTGTCTCGAAAGCAGCATCGATCTCGAGGACCTGCCCGAGGCGGCCCTCAAGGCGCTCGCGGCCGGTGCCGTGCATTTCTCCCTGCCGGCGGGCGATGTGCTGTTCGAATCGGGTTCCACGCCCGAGGGAGTATATCTGCTCGCGAGCGGACGGCTGCGCGTCAGCGGGACCGCCGGCCCCGGCTTCAAGGCTGAGATCGAGCGCGGTGAGCTGGTGGGCGAGGCCGGCTGGCTGCTCGGCGAGCCGCACAGCGCCACGGTGAGCGCGCTGCGGGACTCGGAGCTCTTGCTCCTGCCCCACGCAGTCCTCGAGGAAGCCGCTGCCCGCTCGAGCGAGCTCGCGCTCGCCATGGCCCGCCTCTGCGCCCGGCGCCTGCGGCGCAGCAACGCGGCCTACCGCACCACCCGCCGCGCGCGGGTGTTTACCCTCGTGCCGAACAGCGAGGACATCGACACGATCGATTTCGCCGTGCGGCTCGCCGATGAGTTGCGGCGGACCGGCCGCACCGAACTGGTCTGGGACGTGCGCGCCGAGACGCACACCGCCGCCTGGTTCGGGCGCCTCGAGGAGCAAAACGATTACATCGTCTATGCCGCGGGGCCGGGGGAAGGTGGCTGGCTGCGCCAGAGCTGCCGGCAAGCGGACTTGATCCTCACCCTCGCCCGCGCAGGCAGCGCGCCGCGTCCCTGGTCCACGGGCGTGTGCGCCGCGGCCGCACGCGGCACGCGGGTGGAACTCCTGTTACTGCACGACGGAGGCTTCGTCGCCGGCGCCGCAAGCCGTTGGCTGAAGACCCTGACGGTCGCACAGCACCACCATATTGCCGACGCGGCCGATCTCGGGCGGGCCGCACGCCTCATCACGCGCCGCGGTGTCGGTCTGGTGCTATCCGGGGGCGGTGCGCGCGGCTTCGCGCATCTCGGCGTCGTGCATGCGCTGCGCGAGGCCCGGGTGCCGGTCGACTTCGTCGGCGGCGCGAGCATCGGCGCGATCATCGCCGCGGGTGTTGCCATGGGCTGGGGCGATGAGGACATGCGCGTTCGCTACCGTCGCAGCTTCGTCGACAGCAACCCGGTGAACGACTATACCTTCCCGCTGGTCGCGCTCACCCGCGGCCGCAAGGTCGCGCGGCTCCTCGAGCGCGAGTACGGCGATGTGCTCATCGAGGATTTGCGCACGCCGTTCTTCTGCCTGAGTGCCGATCTCAACGCGGCGCGTGCCGTCGAGCACCGCGAAGGCACGCTATGGCGGGCGCTGCGCGCCGCAGTCGCCATCCCCGGCATGATCCCGCCCGTCTTCCGCGGCGATGACGTGCTGGTGGACGGAGCCGCCATCAACAATCTCCCCATCGACATCATGCATGCCCAAGCACCGGGACTCGTGATCGGTTGCGACGTGAGCGCGGATCACCGGATCGCCCCAGCGCGCCTCGTCAACGGGCCACCCTTTTGGAAGCTTTTTTCCCGTAACGGCCGGCGCATCAACATTTTCCAGATCCTGATGCGCGCGGGCATGGTGAACAGCGTCTCGGGCGCGGCGGCGCAGCGCAGCCTCGCGGATGTTCTGCTCAAGCCCCCGCTCGCGGGCATTGACTTGCTCGAGTGGCGTGCGTTCGATCGGGCGATCGAGGCCGGCTATCAATACGCGCGCGGCGTGCTCGCGGAGCTTCCGGACCTGCCGCGCCTCGCCCCACCGCCCCAAGAGCCCGCTTCCACCTCGTTGTCGACCGAGATCGAGCGGCGCATCGCCGCTAGGGTGCTAGCTGGCTAGCCAGCGCGTCGACCCACTTGAGCTCCTCCGGACAGAGCTCGGCGAGCTTCGCGCGGTTGAGGCTCGCCGGCGTGACGCGGCTGCCCGCAACGGCGTGGCAAATGCGATAGGTGTGAAATTCCCCTGGTCGCGCGGCAGCGAACCCGAGCAGGAATTGAAATTCGCCGCGCCGCTCGTCCGCAGCGTTGAAGCGCCGATCGCACAGGACGAAATAGGACTGTTCGCGGCGGCGGACGCCGAAGGCGCCGTCCTCGTGCAGCTGCTCGAAGAACGCGCGCACGTGCGTCGCGACGGTCTGCGCAGCCTCCGCCGAGGGTGCGGTTGTCGCAACCCAGCGGGTACCGCGCTCGATGCAATTGATGATGAACAGCGCAAGACGCCGCGCAGCGAGACTTTGCCAGTCGGCGGTGCCCGCCGCGCCCGCCGCCAAGGTGCGCGGTTTGGTGCCGATGCGGCTCACGGAGCGCACCGACTGCAGCGTGTTCACGCCGCGCAGCAAGAGCCGCGCGCGGCGATCCTCCGGCACCAGGCACACCGGCCGGTAGCCGGGCCGCAGCACGGCATCTTCGGTGCGCGGCTCGCCCCATACCGGATGCGTCGCATCGCTCCGCGCGAGGATGCCTGCGACTGCGCCGCAGGGCGCGAACGATTCGAAGTGGCCGCGCAATTTGTCGTGCGCGAGGATGCGCGGGAAAAACATGAGCGCGTTCTCCGACTTGACGTCCCACTCACGCAGTCCCGCGAGCGCGTCGTCGGCCGTGTGCCAGGCGAAGGGCGGATCGACGATGAGCATGGCACCGCGATCCTTGCAGTAGCGCTCCGCCACCATGAGCACGGCGGGCCCGACGTCCTCGGTGCGCGCGAGCGGCGGGATGCACAGGAGGTTGAAGTAGTCGCAGCTCTCGAGGGCGAACAGCCCGGTGCCCTCGAGCTCCGAGCCGATCAAATCGTAGTCGCTCAAGGACGCGCCGTCGTCACCGTCGGAGTTCGAGGACACATAGGCCGGATTGCCCATGGCATCGAGCGTTCGGTCCGGACGCAGCGAGGGCACGGGCCCGTGGGCGCGGATCAACTCGGAGCGCAGCAGCACGTCGCCGACATAACGCTCGTGGCCCGGCAGGACCGAGAGCTGCGGGAAGATCTCTTGATCCTCGATGTGGCTGCCGCCCTGGACGCGCACCCGCTGCACCGTGAGATTGAACCGCTGCTCATCGTGCGGCGGGATATTGTCGTAATCGACGCTGGCCCGCAGGAACTCGCGGGTACCGGGACTGGCCGCCTGCAGGGTGAGGAATTCCTTGCCCGCGCGCAACGTCAGGGTCGCGGCACGGGCACCGTTGACGACCCGGACGATGACCGCCTCGCCGCCGCCGTTTTCGAAGAAGTGCTCGACGGCGTAGGCGAGGCGGCTCGGTTGCCACAGTCCGCCGAAGGTATGCTGGAACTCGACGAAGCTCGTGACGAGCACGGGTCGGTTGAGTGGACCGCGCAAGGTGCGGCCGACGAACGCCGTACGCGCCGTATGCAAGCGCGCAATCGAGCGGTCGGCATCTCGTTCTTCTTGTAGCTCAACCCCTAGGGCCGGCGTGACCAAATGTCGTCCTTCGAACGTGCGGTCTCGAAGTTAACTGTAACACAACCCGGCGCGCGCGCCGGTGCACGTGCGCCGGGGCTTACACCCTGGAGAATAGCCGCACGTCGCGCCGCTTGAGCAGCGGCACGAGCAGCATGCCCGCCAGGAAGCCGCCGATGTGCGCGCGAAATGCGACCCCGGCATCCCCCGCGAGCGCCAGGTCGCTCACCAGCTGAACCGCGAACCAGAGCAGCAGGAGGAGCATCGCCGGCACGCGCAGGGTGGTCAGAAAGAACGGCAGCAGGACGAGGGTGAGCACGCGAGCGCGGGGAAAGAGGAGCAGGTACGCGCCCAGCACGCCGGAGATGGCGCCGCTCGCGCCAATGATGGGATACGCCGAGTGCGGCTCCCCGAGCGCCTGGGCGAACACGGCGACGATGCCGCAGGCCACGTAGAAGAGCGCGTAGCGTGCGCGGCCGAGGGCATCCTCGACGTTGTCGCCGTAGATCCAGAGAAACAGCAGATTGCCGAGCAAATGCATCCAGCTCGCGTGCAGGAACATCGAGGTAAACGGTGTGACATAGCGAGGCACCCACGACAGGTCGGGAGGCAGCCGGGCATCGGTCAGCAGCACCGCAGGTATGGCGCCGAGTGCATCGACGACGCGTTCCCCGGTCCCCGCATCGAGCAAGAACTGCCAGCAGTAGATGGCCGCGCATACCGCGATCAAAGCATAGGTGACGTAGGGTGCGGTGGCCGACGGCGTGTCGTCTTTGAGAGGGATCATCCCTTGAGGCGATCGACCGGTTGCGGAGACGGCCGCGCGGCCTCCTCGTCGCGGCGCTTTTGCTCGAGCAGCGCCTGGTCCTCTTCGTTCCGCTTGCGCTCGATCTCCTCGAGCATCACCTTCAGCCACTCACTCGTCATCGGCGCTGGCTGAGCTCGGGTTGACGATGGCATCGAGCACCGCGGCGGTGTGTGCCTGGTACACAGGGTGCGCCAGCGCAAACACGCGCTTCGCCAGCACCTCGCCACCCGGCGTCTTCATGAGCTCGGTGTACAGCGGCACGAGCAGCGTCTGACGACCGTTCGAGGCGAGGAACTCCTCGAGCCGCGCGTAACTCGGCTGGTAGCCGTTCTTGATCACCAGCAGGAACCAGCTCGAGGCAATCTCGGCGTTCGCACTGTGCGTGAAGCCGAACGCCTGATCGAGGTCGCTCAGCTGGTCCTTGCGCAGCGGCCCCGGCATTCCGTCGAGAAAGTAAACCCATTGCGGTGTGACCCAGGCGCGAGTATCGAGTTTCTTCGCCGCCGCCTTGCCGGCGAGCCACGCGCTGCGCGTTGTGTCCACCGACTCGTAAAGAGGGATGGCGAGCAACGGCGCGTCCTGCGGAAGGCCGGGCTCCTTGACCCAGTGCTCGACTTGGGATGCGCTGACGATGCCCGGAAAGCGATCGAGGAGATTCTCCTTGAGGTAAGCGAGGAACTCCTCGGTCGTGATGCTCTTGAACACGAAGTGATCGAAGTACCCCTGCAGGAAGGCATCGAGACGCTCGCGGCCGAATTTGTCGTCGAGGAAAGTGAACAGCAAGCCGCCCTTCTCGTCCGCGGCGGCCCGCGAGACCGACGGGTCGCGATCGCGCTGATCGACGGCGAGCGCCTGGTCCGGCCGGTCCATCTGCGCGAGATCCTCGCGCACGGCGTGCTCCGCGAGCACGCGATCCACGGTCACGCGCGCATCGCCGTACACCTGGCGAACCAGGCGATTTTGCATGTAGAGCGCGAGCCCCGCGTCAATCCAGGCATCGCGCGGCGTGGCGCCGCTGACGAGGTCCCCGGCCCACGCCTGCGCCACGGCGCGCGCCACGACGGACTCCTCGCTGCGGTCCCCGGTGACGATGGTCGATGAGATGAAGGGCGCGCGCGGATTGCCGACCTCGGCGAGCGGAAACTGCGGCGGCAACACCACGAGATCGCAGCGCTCGAATCGATAGGGACCGAACAGTGTCTCGGCGGCTTTGAGCAGGCTTTCCGTATCGGCGAATTCCTTGGCGGCGTCCGCGAGCAAGGGTTTCTCGGCATACACGCCCGTGCGCGGGCCCGTCGATTTGAAGCGCAGGTCACCGACGGCAAGCGCGATCCGGCTCGGCGGCATGGCGTCGCGATTGACGAACGTGTAGTTGCCGTTGTGCTTCACTTCGGGGTCGTTGCGCGCGCTCATCACGGCAAGCAGGTTGTCGTCGGTGTGAATGGCCGCCGCGTAGGTGATGCGCACCAGCGCGGTGTCCTGCAGCGGAATCCAGCCGCGCGCACCGATCGGTGCGGAGAGCGTGTACATGAGGGGATGGTGCTTGCCGGCGGTATGCGCATCGTCCAGCCAGTGGAGCGATGCCGCGTCCGGCGAAGTCACGTACTCGATCTTGATGATCTGGGTCGATCGCTTGTGCGGCGGCAACTCGATGACCAGCGGACTCCCGAGAATCGGGTCGGCCTTGTCGAGATGGAACGGCCGGCTCACCCAGGTAGTCTCGCTCTTCGCCAGAGCGCCAATCACGGTCGTCGGCTTCTCGCTCACGTCTCGGATGTCGAGTCCGTGCGTGTCGAGCACGAGCTCGGTGGCGTTTGGGTCGAGCCGCTTGACCTCGAGCGCCGCCTCGCCAAACAGCACCTTGTTGTGGAAATCGACCCGCAGGTCGAGCTCGATGTGCGTGACGCGGAACTGCTCGATGTTCGCAAAGGAATGGTAATCGAGCCCGCTCTGCAGCGGCGCGAGGTCGGGGCGTGCGGCCGAGAGCGTACGCGGCGTCTCGGGCGCCCCGTCAATATCGGGCGGCGCCGCCGACGCAATGCCGGCGACGATCCCGCTCGAGAGGGCGAGCACCAGGCCCGCGGTTGTCCGGCGCCGGGAGTGCCTCATGCGTCAGCGCGTGCCCGCCGGCTCCGTCGCGGCGGCCTGTGAGGCGGGCGCGGAAGCCGGCGAGGCAGGGGACGCAGCGGGCGGCGCCTGACTCTTGCCGTTGACCAGGTCGTTGAAGGTCTTCTCATCCACCAGAAGACCCGTCTTGCCGTCCCAGTTGGAGCCTTCGGGCAATGTATTCTCGACGAGCAGCGAGCTTTCGAGCACGGTATCGATGCCCGGCTGATTACCCGTCACCGGTACGGGAATGGCGCGCGGCGAGTGCGCCAGGTCACCCACGCGCTGCCAGTCGACGTCGTTGTCCGCGCCCTCGATGCGTTGTCCGATCTTCTTTCGCTGCTTCGGATTCATGAGGTTGGCGAGCAGGCGCTTGCGGTTTTTGTCCCAGTTGCGCGAGTCGTCCTCCATCACCGCATAGGCCTGCATGTACAGGGTGCCGTCGCGCCAGCCGAATGCATAGGGCTGGTTGACCACCGTGACCTTCGTGCCGATGGGGATCAGATCGTAGAAGACCGCGATGTCCTCGGGGTACAGGCGCATGCAGCCGTGACTCGAGCGCATGCCCACCCCATAAGGCTTGTTGGTGCCGTGGATGAGGTAGCTCGGCCAGCTCAGACGAAAGGCGTACTCCCCGAGCGGATTGTCGGGTCCCGCCTTCACCACGGCAGGCAGCATGTCTCCGTCCTCGGCATGCTCCTTGCGCACCGACTCCGGCACCACCCACACCGGATCCTTCTCGCGGGAGACGATCCGGGTCGTACCCTCCGGAGTCTTCCAGCCCACACGGCCAATCCCGAGTGGGTGCGTGTATACGACCTGCGGCTCGCCCTTCTTGTGGGGCGGGTAATAGAAGATGCGCATGGCGGCGACGTTGACCACGACGCCCTCGTGGGGCGCGGCGGGCAGCACGAACTGCGTGGGCACGACGACCTCGCGGCCGACGCCGGGCAGCCACGGATCGACGCCCGGATTGGCGAGCAGTATCTCCTCGTAGCCCACGTCGAAACGCCGCGCGATGTCAGGCAGCGTGTCGTCCTTGCCGACCGTGACCTTCTGCACGTAACCGACCAGGTCGCCGTCCTCGGGGGTCAACTCGAATCGGTGCGTGGCCGTCGGCTTGGGAAGTACCGGAGCCGGGGGTACGACCGGCGCGGCCGGCGGCGGCGGCGGGGGCGGCGCGGGATGAAGTAGCGAGCAACCCGCCACGCAGAGGCTTACGGCAACGAGCCAGCCCGCGCGCGGGCGTGAGGGAATGACTTCGAGCATCATGGCGCCCTATCTACAGCAAACTTCGGCGCCGATCTACAGCAACGTCGGTTGGTCGGGCAATTCATTGCGGGCGGTGGCCTGATTGGGGATCGCCGCCGGAAAATGACGCGCGAGCAGACCGCCCACGGCATCGATGCCGGCAATCGAGCCGGCCTTGATGCGCCCCGCGCGAAAGTGCTCTTCCATCATACGGCAGACCCCCTCCCACTCGGCGGAGGTTACGCGTGCGCTCAGGCCCCGATCGGCGACTATTTCCACGCTGTGATCGGCCACCAGGACATAGATCAATACGCCGTTGTTGTGCTCGGTGTCCCATACCCGCAGATCCGAGAACACCTCGAGCGCTCGGGCGCGAGGACCGATCTCGCCGATGACGCGGCGCGGCGGAAGCGCGGTCTCGACCGCGAAGCGGATTTCGCCGGCGTGTGCGCGCTCGGCGCGCACGATGGCATCGCGAATGGCATCGAGCGTGGTCCGCGGGAACAAAATGCGCGTGCGCCAATGCAAGGCCGCCGCATGACGCACCAGGCGTTGCATGCGCATTACCAGCTCCCCGAGGCGCCGCCGCCGCCGAAGCGCCCACCGCCACCGCTGAATCCACCCCCGCCGCCGCCGCCAAAACCGCCGCGGCCGAAGCCGCCGCCGAGGCCGCCGCCCCATCCGCCCGCGCCGCCGCCGAATCCGGTCGACCAGCCGCGGTTCGCTCCCAGCAGCAGGGCAAACAAAAAGGCGAGCACGCCGGCGCCGGCACCCAGCGCAACGCCGTGCGTGAGGAACCAGGCGATCGCGCCGGTGAGACCTCCGGTGGCCAGCGACCCGCCGAGGCGGCCGAAAATCGCGCGCAAGAAGCCGCTCGCCACCACTACGACGATGAGCGCGAGCGGCAGCACATTGTGCAGGCCGGCATGGCGCTCCCAGCGGCGATCGGGCTCGGGAAGCGGCTCGCCGTTGACGACCGCGATCATTTGCTTGACGCCGGCCTCGATGCCCCCGTCGTAATCCCCCAGCTTGAAATGCGGGGCGATGGTCTCATCGACGATTCTGTTGGCGATCGCATCGGGCAGCGCGCCCTCGAGTCCATAGCCGACTTCGATGCGCACGCGGCGGTCGTCTTTCGCGACCAGGAGGATGGCACCGTCGTCGACACCCTTGCGTCCGAGCTTCCATTGATCCGCCACCCGGATTCCGTATTGCTCGATTTCCTCGGGGTGCGTCGTGGGGACGACGAGCACCACGATCTGGCTGCCCTTGCGCGCCTCGAGCGCGGCGAGCTCGCTCTCGATGCGGTTCACCGCATCCCCCGAAAGGATGCCGGTGCGATCGATGACCCGAGCGGTCAACGGCGGCACGGGCACCAGGGCCTGCGCGAACACGAGACCCGCCGCCAGGCACAGGAGCGCCGCGGCCGCGGCGCGTCCTGCGCGCTTTGCGGGCCGAATCCGCGGTGTGAGTACGGGGCTCAGATCGGGTGCCTACTGCGGCGCGGCGCTTGCCGGCGGCGGAGCGGGCGTCGGCGTCGGCCGGGTTGCAGCCGGCGGCGCCGAGAAATCAACGGCAGGCGGTTTGGAGATCACCGCCTCGTTCTCCACCGCGAAGTTCGGCTTGACCTTGTAGCCGAACATCGCCGCGGTCAGATTGTTGGGGAACTGTCGCACCGCCAGGTTGTAGTCTTGCACCGCCTGAATATAGCGATTGCGCGCGACCGTGATGCGGTTCTCCGTGCCCTCGAGCTGCGCCTGCAGATCGCGAAAATTCTGATCGGACTTGAGCTGCGGATAGTTCTCGGTCACGACCAGCAAGCGCGACAAGGCCCCGGAAAGCTCGCTTTGCGCCGCCTGAAATTTCGCGAGCGCTTGCGGATCGTTGACCATGTCAGGCGTTGCCTGGATCGATCCCGCCCTGGCGCGCGCTTCCGTCACGCCGAGCAGGACCGTTTGCTCCTGAGCCGCATAGCCCTTAACGGTATTGACCAGGTTGGGGATGAGATCCGCCCGCCGCTGATATTGGTTGAGCACCTCCGACCACGCGGATTTGACCTGCTCATCCTTGCCCTGCAGCGCGTTGTAGCCGCAGCCGGACAAACACAAGGCCACCCAAGTCGCGAGGCCGAAGACACTCCACCGAAAGGCAGTTCCACGCATCGCAAGTCCCCTTCACCCCTCGGGGCGGGGGCGTAATCAACAGTCTACCACCGGACAAAAAAAAGCCCCGAGTGTTAGCTCGGGGCGGAAAATGCGGACTTCAATGAAGGGAAGTAAAGCCCGCTAGGGGATCTAGCCTAACTTTGCGGATTCGCGTCGAATCCGCAAAGTTAGACTAGTGCAGTTGATGCCACTGCAGAACTTGGATATCCATCTCCTCCAGGTCGAAACTGCGTGCGAGCATGCGGGCGATGTCCCGGCTGCCTTGCACAGTGCCTTGAGTTCCGAGCAACTCGACCACGCCGCGATACTCGCTGTACTCGATGGCGCCGTCCGACTGCGCGATGAAGTGGGTGTAGTATTTAGCGCTCATGGGTAAAGAGCTTAGAAAAGAGACCCACCATAATCTGTGAGCAACTGCTCAGTCGCTCGATCGGGTGCAAGACCTCGTTCACGACTTTGCAAACCCACGCTATTGCACTGTGTCAAGATATCGCCCCCCCACGCCCGCAGGCTCCAAATACATCACTCCCGAGGGCGCAAAACGCCTGCGCGATGAGCTGCACGAGCTCTGGCACGACGAGCGGCCGCGCGTCACGGCGGCGGTCGCCGCCGCTGCGGCGCAAGGCGATCGGTCGGAGAATGCCGAATACACCTACGGCAAGAAGCGCCTGCACGAGATCGACCGGCGCGTGCGCTTTTTGCGCAAGCGCCTCGAGGGCATGGTGATCGTCGACATCGAGGCCGAGCGTGGGCGCCGCGACCGCGAGCGGGTCTACTTCGGCGCCTGGGTGCAGCTCGAGCTCGAGGATGGCGGCTTGCGCTGGTACCGTGTGGTGGGTCCCGACGAGTTCGACATGGCGAGCGACTATGTGAGCATGGACTCGCCGCTCGGCAAGAGTCTGCTCGGCAAGCGCCTCGACGACGAGATCACCGTGACGCTGCCGGCAGGCGCGCAGACGTTCACGGTGGCGGCAATCAGCTATGCGGCCGCGCCGGCGCGGCGCGGCGCGGGCGGTTAGACGACGCGAATGTTCTTGAACTGCCAGGGATCCGTTGTGTCGACGTCCTCCACGAACAGCTCGCCGCGACCCTCGAGCGGTGTCCAGTCCGTGTACCGACCCACGACCGTGCCGAGGTACGGCATGCAAATGCCCAGCGGACGCTCGAAGTCCATCTCGTCCGGCTCGACCACACCGCGCGTCGGGTTCTCCATGGCCCAGACCATGCCCGCGAGAACGGCCACGGTCACTTGCAGGCTGGTGGCGCTGTTGTACGGCGCGAGCCTGCGCGCCTCCTCGATCGACAGCTGCGAGCCGTACCAGTAGGCATTGTTCTGGTGACCCGCGAGCAGCACGCCGAGCTCGTCGATGCCCTCGATCACGTCATCGAGCATGATCCGCTTATGCTCCTGCAGGTGCCAGTTGCGCCCTGCAAACTCGTGGAGTGACAGCACGGCGTTGTCGCTCGGGTGATAGGCGTAATGCGTGGTCGGCCGATACACCACCCGGTCGCCGTCCCGCACCGTGAAGAAGTCCGCAAGCGAAATTGCCTCGGAGTGCGTGATCAGGAATCCGTGGAACGGGCCGGCCTTCGGCGTCCAGGTGCGCACCCGGGTGCTCGCCCCCGGGCGATTGAGATAGATCGCGCACCCCGATCCTTGCTCGTGCTTCCCGCCGTCCGCCGGAAAGTGTCGCTCGTGCGTGCCCCAGCCGAGCTCGGCCGGCTGCGCGCCCTCGCTGACGAAGCCGTCGACGGACCAGGTATTGACGAACTCATTGGGTTTCTTCGGCGCCTTGCTCACCTGGGTGTCGCGCTCGGCGATGTGAATCACCTTGATGCCGAGGCGCTGCGCGAGCCGGCCCCACTGCTCCCGGTTCTGCGGCTTGGCCGTTTCCACGCCCGTGTCCTTGGCAATGTTGAGCAACGCCTGCTTGACGAAATGCGACACGAGCCCCGGGTTGGCACCGTGCGTGAACACGGCCGTCGGATGGCCCTGCCCGTCGCGCAGCGCGAGCGCATCGAGGCGCATGCTGTAGTTGCTGCGCTTCTCGACCGAGGCGTTCGCGTCAAAATAACCGCCCGCCCAGGGCTCGATGCAAGTATCGAGATAGAGCGCACCGCGCTCACGCGCGAGCCGCACGAGTGCGACGCTGGAAACGTCCACGGAGAGATTCAGCAAAAAATCCCCGGCGCCGAGCAGCGGCTCGAGGCGCGCGCGATAGTTCTCGCGCGTCAGGGCGCCGTTCACGAATTTCACCCCGTACTTGGCGGCCTCGGCCTTCCCCGCCTCGTCGGCGGTGACGATGGTGATGCGCTCCGCCGAAGTGCCGATGTGACGCAAGATGAGCGGCAAGACTCCCTGTCCGATGCTGCCGAAACCGACCATGACGATCTTGCCCGCAAAATTCACATGCACTTCGTGACTCATGATGTATTCCGTCGACCCCCGTGATTGTTGTAAAGGCCCGCGCGCGGGGCCTGCGACCAGCCTACAGGGTGGCTGGCAAAATGCTCAAGTCTCGGGTGCTACCGGTGTCACCGGCGTCGACTGCGTTGCAGATGACGGCAGGGTCGCAGACGTCGCGGCTTCGCGCCAGTGCGGCGGATAAGTGCGCGCATAACCCGGCAGGGCCTCGATGCGGCCGATCCAGCGCGCGAGCGCCGGGTAGTTCCGCTCCATCGGTAAAAAACGCGCGCCGAGCTCGGCCGCCGCGCTGCGATTGAGGGCGCGGCGCAGCATCTGTATCCACGGAAATATGACCATGTCAGCCGCCGAGTACTGCGCTCCCACGATCCATTGCTCCTTGCTCAAGCGTCCTTCGATGGTCCGCGCCTCACGGCCCACCACATGCATCGCGTCGGTCAGCTCCTCGAACGCATCCGCGACGCCTCCTTCGAAGATCGCGTTCACGATGCGTGACAGCGCGGGTTCCGCGTACGTCTGAAACTCACAAATTACGCGCATGATGACCCCGGCCTCCTCGGGCGTGAGGCCGAATATCGGGATGGCCGGATATTTCACGTCGAGGTAATAGAGCACCGCGACCGACTCGAAGACCACGTAATCGCCGTCCTTGAGCACCGGCAACCGCCCGCGGGGATTCATCTTGAGCATGGGTGGCGACTGATGCTCCTGCTTGTCGAAGTGCAGCAGATGCGACTCGTAGGGCAGGCCTTTATGCTCGAGGGCGAGCAAGATCCGCCAGGAATACGGACTGCCGCTGCCCCAATAGAAAGTAATGGCCATGCGGGGATTGTAGCGGATGCACACGGTCTGGCATCGCGCTAGAGTCGGCTCGTGGAGTTCACGACCCTCATCGACGTCGAGTCATTGCGCGAAGCTTTGGCGGCGCCCGGGATCGCGGTGCTCGATTGCCGCTTCGATCTCGCCGCCCCGGATGCCGGCCGGCAGGCGTACCTCCGCGGTCACATTCCCGGCGCGCGTTATGTCGACCTGAACCGCGACCTGTCCGCGCCGGTCTCGGCCACAAGCGGCCGGCATCCGCTGCCTGATCCACAGACCCTCGCCGCGTTGTTCCAGGGGCTGGGCGTCGCCCCGAATACCCAGGCAGTCGTCTACGACGAATCGAACGGCTCCTTCGCCGCGCGGGCGTGGTGGCTCCTGCGCTGGCTCGGACATCCCCAGGTCGCGGTGCTCGACGGCGGCCTGAGCGCCTGGCTGCGCGAAGGCGGTGCCACGGAATCCGGTGAGCCCCCGCGCGCAGCCGCCGCCCGCAGCGGCGCGGTGCAGGTGCATCGCCGCGCCGCGCTCGGTACCGAGGAGCTGATCGCGGCGCTCGAGAGTCCGCGCACCCTGCTCCTCGATGCACGCGCGCCGGAGCGCTACTCGGGCGCGGTCGAGCCGATAGACCCGGTCGCGGGCCACATTCCGGGGGCTGTGAACCATCCCTTCGGCACCAATCTGCGCAGCGATGGGCGCTTTCTGCCACGGGAAGAGCTCGCGCAGCGCTGGCAGTCTCGGCTTGGCCAGACATCACCGGCCGACGTGATCATGATGTGCGGCTCCGGCGTGACCGCCTGTCACAATCTGCTCGCGCTCGAGCACGCGGGGTTGCCGGGCGCGCGGCTCTACGCCGGCTCGTGGAGCGAATGGATCCGCGATCCGGGCCGGCCGGTCGCGCGCGGCTGATCGTCCGACGCCGGCGCGAGTGATCTGCGTCATTTACATGCAGCCTCAATTTGTTATGGTGCGCGCACATGAACAGACCCGCAAAGCTCCTGCCGGCCAACCACGCCTGGAAGGTCGAAGAATCCCTCGATCTCTATCAGGTCGAGGCCTGGGGCAAGGGCTACTTCTCCATCAATGCCGACGGTCACGTGGTCATCCGTCCCAGCATGGACGATCAGCGCGAGATCGATCTCTATGAAGTCGTGCAGGGACTCAAGGCGCGCGATCTGCACACGCCGGTGGTCATCCGCTTCTCCGACATCCTCGCGCACCGTCTGCGTCATCTGGCGGACGCCTTCGGCAGCGCCATCGCCGAGAACGAATACCGCAATCGTTACGCGGCGGTGTTCCCGATCAAGGTCAATCAGCAGCGCCTGGTGGTCGAGGAAGTCTATCGCTACGGCAAGGAGTTCGGCTTCGGCCTTGAGGTGGGCTCGAAACCCGAGCTGCTCGCGGTCATGTCGCTCACCGAGGATGCGCCGGACCGCCTGGTCGTGTGCAACGGATTCAAGGACGATAGCTACCTCGAGGCGGTGATCATCGCCGCCAAGCTCGGCCGGACCATCATCCCCGTCGTTGAAAATTTCGAGGAAATCCACGGGATTTTGAAGCACGCCGAGCACTATGGCGTGCGGCCTCGCATCGGTGTGCGCGTCAAGCTCGCGAGCGATGGCGCCGGACGCTGGCGGGATTCGGCGGGCGAGAAGTCGAAATTCGGCCTGTTCGTCAGCGAGATCCTCGACCTGCATGCGCTCTTGAAGGAGCGCAACATGCTCGATTGCCTGCAGCTCGTGCACTGCCACCCCGGCAGCCAGCTGCAGGACATCCGCCGCGTCAAGGACGCGATCAACGAGCTTGCTCATGTATACGCGGAGCTCAAGCTCATGGGCGCGGGCCTGCAGTACATCGACATCGGCGGCGGTCTCGGCGTCGACTACGACGGCAGCGGCACCAACTACGAATCGTCGATGAACTACACGCTCAACGAGTACGCGAGCGATGTGGTGTACCGCATCAAGAGCGTCTGCGATGCTCGCAACGTGCCGCACCCGATGATCGTCAGCGAGTCCGGGCGCGCGATCGCCGCGCAACATAGTCTGCTCGTATTCGACGTCTTGGGGGCTTCGAAGCTCGATCAGTTCAAGGTCACCGGTCGCCCCGAGGAAGACTACCAAGGCCCTCAAGACCTGCCGCAACCGGTGCGCGATCTGTTCGACAGCTACCGATCCGTGAACGAGCGGCGCCTCGTCGAGTGTTACCACGACGCGATGCAGGCGCGCGAGCAGGCGCTGCAAATGTTCAACTGGGGTTACATGAGCCTCGAGTTCCGTGGGCTGGCGGAGCGGCTGTACTGGGCGACGTGCACCAAGATCCGTGATCACTGCCGCAAGTTGAATCGCGTGCCCGAAGAGCTCGAAGGTCTCGAGGATCTGTTGAGCGACATCTACTTCTGCAATTTCTCGGTGTTTCAGTCTCTGCCGGACAGCTGGGCGATCGGGCAGCTGTTCCCGATCATGCCCATCCAGCGTCTCGCCGAGCGCCCCACCCGTAACGCCGTGCTGGCGGACATCACCTGCGATTCGGACGGCAAGATCGACCGCTTCGTCCATCCGCGCGCAACCAAGCGCACTCTTGAGGTGCACGAGCTCGTGCCGGGCGAGTCGTATTATCTGGCCGCGTTCCTCGTCGGGGCCTACCAGGAAACCCTCGGGGATCTGCACAACCTGTTCGGCGATACCCATGTCGTGCACATCCGCCTGCGCGAGGGCGGCGGCTGGTGGATTGAGGAGGTCGTAAAGGGGGATACGGCCAACAAGGTGCTGGAATATATGGAATATGACACCGATGAGCTCTATCCCCGCATCAGCCGGGATTGCGAACGGGCCATCCAGGAAGGGCGCATGTCCATCACCGAGGCCCAAGGCGTGAAGCGCTTTTACGAGAACGAGCTGAACGGCTACGCCTACCTCGAGGTCGAGAGCGAGCCTGCCAAAGCCTGAGGACCTTGCCCGTGCCGACCGCAAGGCGGCAGGCAAACCCTGGATTTTCCCGTTTGCCAACAGTTTTTCCCTGGCGTAGCATCGGTTCGTAGGTCGTCCCTGGCTTCAATACGGTTCAAGTGCGCGACCGAAGGTACAGGCTACGTCGCTCGGAGAAGGAGGCGTGGCTTGCGTAAGTGAAACCGCGCGCGAGCGGAATCAGACCGTGCTTTGCGCGCACTGTTAGAGAGACTAGTTGAATGACGACGATCTACGTTGGCAACCTGCCATTCACCGCGACGGAAGACGAAGTGCGCAGCCTCTTCGAGCGCTACGGCAAAGTCGATTCCGTCAAGCTGATCAACGACCGCGAAACCGGCCGCCCCCGCGGCTTTGCATTCGTGGACATGGCGGCAGGCGAGGCTCAGAACGCGATTCAGCAGACGAACGGCTTCCAGATGGGTGGCCGTCCGCTGCGAGTCAACGAAGCCCAGGAACGCGCACCACGCTCCAAGCCGCCGGGTGGCGGGGGCGGCGGCGGCGGGCCGCGCCGCTGGTGAACGGCTGCGGCTGATCCTCGATCAGCCGGCCGATTCGATCCGCGTCTTTGCTCGGGCCTTCGATGCAGGTCCCGGTGAGGGAGCGCGCGCGCTCACCACATCTCTTTGAGCTGCGCACCCACATCCACGGTGGCCGCGGTACCGGAGACGGCCGCGTTGCTCGGGCTCAAGGTGTCGGCGGCGCGGGAGCCGCGGAAGCTCACTCGCTCGAAGCAATCCATCACTTTGTCCGTCATGAAGCGGCTCTTCGCCCCGTAGACATGGGCATCGCCATCCTTCGCCTGCTGGGTCACCGCGTACTTCAGCGGCGCGCACACATGCAACTCGTTGCGTGCGCGGGTCATGGCGACGTATAGCAGACGCCGCTCCTCCTCGACCAGCTCCGGCTTGCCGTTGGAGAACTCCGACGGAAAGTTGCCATCCGCGACGTTCAGCACATAAACGAAATCCCACTCCTGTCCCTTCGCCGAATGGATGGTCGACAGGATCACGTAGTCCTCATCCTTGGAGGCAACGCCCGATTGATCGCTGGTCACCGCCGGCGGATCGAGCGTCAAGTCGGTGAGAAACCGCTCGCGCGTCGCGTGTTGCGTGGAGAGCTGCTCGAGCTGCTCGAGATCGCCCATGCGGCTGAACGCCGCCTCGTAGAGCCGCTCGAGCTGCGGCTTGTACCAATCCCGCACGAGCCCCACTTGTCCGGGCCACGGTGTGGCAGGATCCGCCAGCTTCTCCATGAGCGCGCAGAATCTCTTCCAATCCATTTTCGTGAGTTGTGGCGCGTCGAAGTCGGCGAGGCTCTTGACGGCAAAGCCCTGCGCCTCGAGATGCTCGAGCACCTGCTTGGCATGGGCGGGACCGATGCCGGGAACGAGCTTGAGCACGCGGAATCCCGCAACGCTGTTGCGTGGATTGTCGCACCAGCGCAGTACCGACATGACGTCCTTGACGTGCGCGGCTTCCAGGAACTTGAGGCCGCCGTACTTCACGAACGGCACGTTGCGCCGCGCGAGCTCGACCTCGAGCACGTCGCTGTGGTGGGAGCTGCGGAACAAAATCGCGTGCCGGCGCAGCGCCCCGCCGACTTCGCGCGTGGCGAGAATCTTGTTGACGATGTACTCCGCCTGCGAAGCCGCGTCCTCGAGCGAGACATAGATGGGCTTCTGTTGTGCTTGACGCATCCCGAGCAACGTCTTGCGATGTTGGCGCGCGCCATCGGCCATCAGCGCGTTCGCCACGTCGAGAATCGGCTGCGTGGAACGGTAGTTCTGCGACAGCACCACCGTGTCGGCCTTCGGCTTGAAGCGCTCGGCGAAGCCCAAGATGTTCTCGACAGCCGCGGCACGGAACGAATAGATCGCCTGCGCATCGTCGCCCACCACGGTCACGCCCGCCCCGTCGGGCTTGAGCGCCTGGATGATCTCGCTCTGCAGTGAGCTCGTGTCCTGATATTCATCGACGAGCACGTGCTCGAAATTTGCGGCGAGGCTCTGCGCGAGCGCCGGGTTTTTCATCATGCCGTGCCAGTAGAGCAGAAGATCGTCGAAGTCGAGTACGTTGTTCTTCTGCTTGCGCGCGACGTATTCGCGGTAGATCTTGGTGAGGTCCTGCTCCCATTCGCGCACCCAGGGAAACTGCTCCTCCAGGGTCTGCTTGAGCGAGAGGCGCGTATTCACGCGATAGCTGTAGATCGCGAGACACGCATCCTTGCGCGGAAAGCGTTTCTCCTTGCTCGAAAACCCCAGCTCGTGACGGATCACGTCCATGAGGTCGGCCGCATCGGCGCGGTCGAGCACCGTGAAGTTGGGATTCAATCCGACGTGCTTGGCGAACGAGCGCAAGATGCGGTTGCCCACCGAATGGAAGGTGCCGGACCACGCCAGGCGCGACTGTACACTGCGATCGCCGAGCTTGCCGCGATCCGACATCACCGCGGTGACGATGGTCTGCGTGCGACGAATCATGTCCTGCGCCGCGCGCCGCGTGAACGTCAGCATGAGGATACGAGCCGGGTCGACACCGTTCAGGACGAGGTGCGCCGTGCGGTGCGCGAGCGTATTGGTCTTACCCGTGCCGGCGCCTGCGATGATCAGCAGCGGGCCGGACTGCACGCCTTGATCCTTGACGGGCGTGCCATGCGTGGCAGCGCGCCGCTGCTGCGGGTTGAGCGCATCAAATGCCGAGGTCGTTTTCGCCTTCATCATATCGAAAATATACCGGTGAACTGTATGGATATCCAGATTACAATACGCGTTGACTCTCAGCATGGCGCGCTTGGGGCTTCCCAAGCGAGGAGACAGGTCACAGGGGCGAGGATTGCAGGTCCGAGAGAAGCGCCTCGAAGGCTCCGGGCACATCGCTGCGAAATATGAAGCGCGGGCCCGCGAGTTCGAGGAATGCGGGCGGCTCGCGCGCTGATCGGTCGAGCTCCTCGGGCGGCATCAAGGCATCGAGATGGCCGGCGTGGCGGCTGCGGGCCGTGAAGCGGCGCACGATTTCCGCAGGATCCGCGCAGCACCAGATCTGGAGGGCGCGGCTCGCGCCCAGCACCGGCTCGAGCCCCGGCACGTTCACGGCGCGCCAGTTGCCTTCGACGATGCACGATTGACCCAGCGAGAGTTGGCGCCGCGCGAGGTTCACGAGGGTCGTGAAACTCGCCTCGCTCAAGCGGCGCGACCAAGCCCGGTCGCCCTGCCCGAGCACCTCGAACAAAGCCTCCTTGATGTCATCCTTGCAGAAGACCGGCACGGACCAATGCAACCCCAAGCGCCGCGCGAGCGTCGTCTTGCCGCTGGCGGGACTCCCTAGGATGATGGTTAGTTTCGCCGTAGGACTCATGAGGTGCACCATGTTGAAACCAACGACGGCCGCCAGCAACCCGGTATTTCGCGGCCGTGTGATAGAGGTGTCGACCGAAACGCTTCGCTATGCGAACGGACGTGAATACGAGCTCGATTTCGTACGCCACCCGGGCGCGGCCGCCGTGGTGGCCCTCGACGACGCCGGCCGGGTCTGCCTGGTCCGCCAGTACCGCCACGGAATCCAGGATTTCACCTGGGAGGTGCCCGCCGGAAAGCTCGATCCCGGTGAGGCACCGGAAGTCTGCGCGGTGCGCGAGCTGGCCGAGGAAACCGGCGTCGCGGCGCGGCGCTGGACGCCGCTCGGTCTGTATGTTCCGGCCCCCAGCATTTTCACGGAGGTAATCCATCTATACCTGGCCCGGGATCTCGAAGTGGGCGCGCCGGCGCCGGATCCCGACGAGGAGCTGGAAGTGCAATGGGTGCCCTTCGGGCAGGTCATGGGACATATCCAACAGGGGGAATGGAACGACGGCAAAACCGCCATGGCGCTGCTCCGCGCCCAATATCAGCTGCAACTGTGATACTTCTCTGCTTTTTCGAGCTATTCGTTTGACAGGCTGCCAAACTCCTTTAAAAAGGACATCATGAGTTCCGGCGATCCGAAAAAACGTCCCGGCGGCAGCCCCGGCAACGGCGGCTCCCGCAACCCCCCCGCGGATACACTGCGGCCCAACTCTGCGGCGAAGAAGGAGAGCGGCCGCGTGCAATTCGACGACCGCGGCAACGCCATTTGGGAGTGGGCGGTCAGCACCGGTGCCTTCGGCCGCGAAGTTTCGACCGAGCGCATGAAGAAGCTGGAGAATCCGGGTCTGTCGCTGGCCGACGATGCACCCACGCCCTTCGACAAGGTGAAGGCCAACCCGCAAGGCATGGTGAAGGGCTACAACCCCTACGACAGCGGCAAGCTCGCCCCGAGCGGTCCGCAGCCGAAGAAAAAGACGGATCTCAAGAAGCTCAGCGACTGGCTGCAGCTGAAGAAACAAGCTGAGAACAAAGGGCCCGACGACGACGAATAGGCCCCCTGCGGCCGACGCGGCACCCGCGCGCACCGCTCAAGAGGATCACGAAATCGCGTAGTGAAGCTTCGCCGAGCTTCCCAGGCGATAGAACTTGCGCAGCTCGCGCACCAGCGGCTCGATCTTCGCGGTCCCCCGGCTCACGAAGCGGCGCTCCAGACGCCGGCAGAAATTAGCCGCGCTACGATGCGCCGTGCGGTAACGATCGAATTGCTCGGGCTCGAGGCGGGCATCGAACTCGACCCGATCGAAGAGCCGCGCATGCACTTGCGTCGGATAGCTGCCGCCCTGCTGCCAGCCCACCAGAAAGACCGTCGCGGCGTACTTGTCCACCTCCGCCTGGCATTCGAGCTCCAACAGCGAAACCGGCGCATCGCATTCGAGCCGCCAAATCGAATACAGGAAGTGGCTGACACCCTCGAGCGCCGTGCAGTAATCGGCAAGATTCTCCTCGGTCAAAGCGCCGAGCGGATCGGAGGCCTCCAGCCGGGCGAGCACGGCCGGATCGATGTACAGGGCGACGCCCGCGCCGTCGGGGGTCTCGGCCAGGAGCAGCTCCTCGTCGGGCTCGCGATGGTCGTTCACGGGCACCACGCCGGCGAGGGTACTGCGATCCGTCACCAGGAAATCGTACACATCGTGCTCGACTCGCAGGTCGTAGAGACGACCCAGCAGGGCTTGTAGACCGCGCAGCACCACGGCTAGTGCCGGACGCCGAGACCGCCTTGCCGCACCGGCCGTACACCGAGTCGATTGAGCAGCCCGTGAGCGCGCGCACTGCCCGTTTTCATCCAGATCTCGTAAAGGCGCAGGATGTCCGCGTCGGAGTGCACGTAGGACATCTCGCTCACCTCGTTCAGAGCGTCGACCAGGCGCTGAAATTTTTGCGCGAGCTCGGCGTAAATCGCGCCGATGGCGCGGCTCGACGCCGAGCGCTGCATGGAATCGGCGAGCGAGCCGTAGGCGTTGCCGCCCATGGCGATGTGATAGTCGATGTCGATGAGCTTGCGCGCGAAACTGCGCGCGAAAAACCCGGCGATGAATAAAGACACATCGCCGAGTCGCTGGAGTGCGCGCTGGCGCGCGGCGGCACTCGGCGCATCGAGCGCTTCGGCCAGCATATGCGCCAGCGGCCTGATGCGCAGGCCCTCCGGGGTCTTCTCGTACAGCGCGTCGGCGCGCGAGAACATGGTGAGCAGGTTGACGACGTACTGCTCGGACTGCTCCTCGATTTCCAGATTTTGGCGCTCGGTCGCTTCGTGAAAGGCATCACGAAAAAATTCACGCAGCGAGCTGACCGCCACCAATGACCTGTCTCCCATGGCTTGCATGCAATTTCCTTTCGCAACGAGACTGCTACCATCCTATCGGTTTCGCATGCGCGGAGTGAAGCGGTAAAGTGCGAACTACAGTCAGAAAATACCGACAAAACCAGTGTTTTATCTATCAGCAGACGGTGTCGTAGGCTGCTAACGGCGCCATGCGCCGCGACGGTGCTAGAGAATTTCCGCGAGCGTCGAAATGGTGCGCGCCGGCGGCGCGAGAGTGACGGGCCAGCTGCGCGCATCGCGGTTCAGCCACGCGGTTTGCATGCCTGCTTGCCGCGCACCGACGACGTCGGTGATCGGGTCATCACCGATGTGCAGGATCTCATCGGCGGGAACGCCCGCCATGTCGCGTAACGCCGCGAAGATGCGCGCATCGGGCTTGGCAGCACCCGCGGCTATCGCGCTCACGTGCCCATCGAAGAACGTGCCGAGGCCGCAGCGCTGCAGATCCGCATTGCCGTTGCTCAACGCGAACAGCCGATAGCGCGTACGCAATCGCTCGAGCGCCGGACGCACGTCGTCGAAGAACTCGACGCAGTTGCGCGCGGCGAGAAAGACCTCGAGCGCTTCCTCGCACGCGGACTCGGCGTAACCGGCGCTTCGGAATTGCGCTGCGAGCGCGCGCCGGCGCAAGAACGTGAGGTCGTGGCTTTGCTCGGGGAACTGCGCGGCGATCTTGGCGCGCAGGGCGCGCATGGTGCCGGCGTTGTGACCGCGCATGGTCCGCGGATAGCGCTCCTGCAGCCACTCGTGCAGCGCCGCCTCGGCCGCCGCGATCACCGGCGCGACGGGCCATAAAGTGTCGTCGAGGTCAAGGCTGATCACGCGCGTCGCGCTCATGTGCCGATTCTGCCTGCGCTGCGGCTACAATTGCAGCCTGGGGAGAGGCAGAAAAGAGAAAATGGAGAACAGAATGCGCCCGCATAGTCTGATTTTGGCCCTGACACTTTGCGGCGTCGGCGCCGCTGGCGCGGTGAGCGCCCGTGCCCCGAATGCACCCGCGTTGCCGCCGCTTACGGTGCAGGATCTGGTGCGGCTCGCGCGCGTGTCCGAACCCGCCGTAGCGCCGGACGGCAAGCACGTCGCGTATGTCCTGCGTACGACCGACATGGACGCCAACCAAGGGCGCACCGCCCTTTGGCTGCTCGACGTCCACAAGCGCAACGCCGCGGCCATGCGGCTCACCGATCTGGCTGCCAACTCGAGCGCGCCCGAATGGAGCGGCGACGGGCGCTTTCTCTACTATCTGTCGAATCGCAGCGGCTCGACCCAAGTGTGGCGGCTCGCACCGGGGACCGACCCGACCGGCGAGCCCACCCAGGTCACGAGGCTGCCGCTCGATGTAGGCTCCTTCCGCGTAGCGCCCAAGGGCGATCGCGTATTCGTGAGTGTGGACGTCTACCGAGACTGCCCGACGCTCGCCTGCACCCGGCAGCGGCTCGATACGGAAGCGCATTCGAAGCAGCACGGCGTGCTCTACGACCGCATCTTCGTGCGTCACTGGGATACGTGGAGCGACGGCCGGCGTTCGCAACTCTTCTCTCTCGCGCTCGAGTCCTCGGGCACTGCGAGCGGGACGCCGGTCAATCTCACCGCGGGACTCGACGGCGACGTGCCGGCGAAGCCCTTCGGCGGCCGCGAAGATTACGCGCTGAGTCCCGACGGTCAGACCGTGGCGTTCTCAATCCGCGCGGTGCCCGTCGGGGAGCCTTGGTCGACGAATTTCGACATCTACCTCGTGCCTGCCGCGGGCGGCACGCCGCGCAACTTGACCGCCGACAATCCCGCCTGGGACGCTCAGCCGGCTTTCTCAACGAGCGGCGCGACCCTCGCGTACCTTGCCATGGATCGGCCGGGATTCGAGTCCGATCGCTTTCACCTCGTGCTCCTGGACCTTGCGAGCGGTGTGAAGCGGCCGCTAACCCAGAGCTGGGACCGCTCGATCCAGAGCTTTGCCTGGTCGCGCGACGGCAAAAACTTGTTCGCGACCACCGATCACCTCGGCCAACGCCCTCTGTGGGCCATCGACGCAGCCACCGGCAGAGCTTCCGCGATCACCGGCGATGGCCATGTGGAGGCGTTCAGCGTCAGCCCGCAGCGAGTGATCTACGCGCACAGCGATCTCGCCCATCCGGCTGATCTATACGCGATCGGGCTCGACGGCGGCAAACCCACGCAGCTCACGCATCTGAACGACACTGACTTGGCTGCGCGCGCGCTCGGGGAATATCGGCAGTTCACTTTCACCGGCGCCAACGGCGACAACGTCTTCGGCTACGTCGTCAAGCCGCCGAACTTCAAACGCGGCCAGACCTACCCGGTGGCGCTGCTGATTCACGGCGGACCCGAGGGGAGTATGGCGAACGAATGGCACTGGCGCTGGAACGCGCAGACCTTCGCGGGCGGCGGATATGGCCTGGTGATGATCGATTTCCACGGATCCACCGGCTACGGACAGGCATTCACGGACGCGATTCGCGGCGAATGGGGCGGCAAGCCGCTCGAAGATCTCAAGCTCGGCCTCGCGGCCGCCCTCAAGCAAAATGCGTGGCTCGACGGCGAGGACGCCTGCGCGCTCGGCGGCTCGTACGGCGGATTCATGATCAACTGGATCGCTGGGCAGTGGCCGGACCGGTTCAAGTGCCTGGTGACTCACGACGGCGACTTCGACAACCGCAACATGTACTACTCAACCGAGGAACTATGGTTTCCCGAGTGGGAGATGGGCGGGACGGAGTACGAGAACCCGGCGGAATACGCGAAGTTCAACCCGATCGACTACGTGTCGAAATGGAAGACGCCGACGCTCGTGATCCACAGCCAGCTGGACTATCGCATCCCCTACGAGCAAGGGCTCGCCGTATTCACAGCCTTGCAGCGCCGCGGCGTGCCGAGCGAGTTCCTGTACTTCCCCGACGAGAACCACTGGGTGCTGAAGCCCGCGAACAGCATTCAGTGGTACGAGACGGTGCTCGCCTGGCTGAACCGCTGGACCGCGCGCTGACCCGCTGACCGCGCCCCGCCGGCGGCGTCCCGGTCAAGCTTCCAGGCCGCGCCAGGCAGCGGGGTAATCGGCGCCGAGCTTCAAGATGCGCTTGAGGACGTTCGGGTAGGGAATACCGGCGGTCAACGCGGATTGCGCAAAATCCTCCGCCGCGGAGAGGTTCGGATTCGCGTTCGCCTCGAGGACGTACAGCGACCCGTCGGGCTTAAGACGGAAATCCATGCGCGCGTATCCGGTCAAGTGCAAAGCGCGAAAGATGCGCCGTGAGAGCTGCTCGAGCCGCGCGAGGACGTCCCCGGGAAGGTCCGCCGCCGCCGCGGTGGTGATTCCGTACTTTTGCTGATATTTGCGGTCCCACTTCACCTTGCGGGTGGCGATGGTCGGATGCCCCTGCGGGAGCGAGCCGAAAGTCATCTCCCACACCGGCAAGACCTTGAGTCGCTCGTTGCCGATCACGCCCACATACAGCTCGCGCCCTTCGATGTACTCCTCGACCAGCGCATCCGAGTGGGTTTGCTCGTGGATGAAGGCGATGCGTTCCTTGAGACCGCGCTCGTCCGTGACGACCGAGGCATGCGCGATGCCGAGCGAGGCATCCTCGGTGGAGGACTTCACGAACATCGGGAAACGCAGGCGCTTCGGCAATCGCGGTGTCCGGCCGCGCGGGAACACCACGAACTGCGGGGTCGGCACCCGGTGATAGGAGAGCAGCTGCTTGGAAAGCACCTTGTCCCGCGAGAGCAGCATGCCGCGCGGGTTGCACCCGGTGTACGGCTGATGCATGAGCTCGAGAAAGGCGACGACGTGCTGATCGTAGGTCACGATCCCGTCGAACTCCTCGAGCAGGTTGAACACGATGTCCGGCTTCCAGTCCAGGATCGCGCGGCGCAAGTCCATGAGGTTGTCGTCCACGCCAAGCGGCATCACCTCGTGGCCGGCTTCCTTGAGATGCGAGATGACGTCGTACTCGGTGCGCCACTCGTCGATTTCTTTCTCGGGAACGCCACGCAGAGACTCGGGCGGCACCAGGGTTGCGTGCACCAGCACCAGGGCACGCAGCTTCTTCATAGCGCGACGCGCGGCAGCTGGCGCTCCTCGTAGGATTCCGCCAGCCGGGCAATGACCCACACCAAGTGTGGCTTGAGCTCGCGCCTGCTACCGCGCAGATACAGACCCTGCGCCTCGCAGCGCGAGATCATGAGCCGCAGCACCTGGTGCACCAAATACTCGCTGAAGCCGCCTGAGCGCAGGATCTTGAGCCGCAAATCGTTGCGCATCTCGCGCAGCACGCTCGCGGCGCGAGGGGCCCTCGAGGAGCGCGGCGCGGTGGTGAATACCTTGAGCAGCAGCTCGTCGGCGCCCGAACGGCGCGGCAGGCGATAGCGGGCCAGCTTGCGTTCGTAGTGCTGGCGCAGCGTCGAGGACTCCTCGGCGATATCCTCGATGCGCATTCGATCGGTCACCTTGGGCCTCGCCTCGCCGATCTCGACGGCGAGCTCGTCGATGAACTCCAGCTTGGCGAAGGCGGGCCATCCTTCGTATTCGCGGCGCCAGGCGGACCGCGGCTTCAGCCAGACGGCAAACGTCTCGGCAAAATCCTCGGTGGGATGGGCCTGGGCATACCACGCACCGAGGTGTTGCACGAACCGCCGGCTGCCGGGCCGCGGACGATAGGTGTCCGGATACGGGAGCGACGCCGGTCCGAACACCTCGCGCCAACCGCGGCGGCGGCGCACCCGATAGGCCGTGTCGATGGCGTGCCCCGCTTCGTGGCGCAGGATGCGCATCAGCCAGTTGCGATTGCCGCCCTCGACCTCGCGCATGAAGCGCCGTTCGATGCGCGCAAGGCGCTGATGCGCCAGGTAGAACGGCACCGCGATGCCGGGGATGCCGTCCGGCGAGAACCACTCCTGTGCGAGCCAGCAGTGGGGCCGAAAGCGGATACCGCGGGTGGCGAGCTCGTCGTACAGCCGTCCGATCGCCCGCTCGAGCTCCGTGCCCGCGATGGTGAGCTTCAGGTCGCAGAAACGCAGGCTCAGGAGCTGGTCGTCGGAGAGCGTCTCCCATGCATAGCCCGAGGACGCGCGGCGCCCGCGCCGCCGTGCCGGCGACAATGAGGTTTTGGACATATAGCCGATGCCTGAGACGATCCTACGGTCCCCTGCCGACGATTCTAACTACAAAACCGCCCCGGGCGCGCTAGGCGCCTGCGCCAGACTCGACGAGATCCTCGGTCGCGGCAGGCGCCACGGCGCGTAAGGCATCCAGGCCCGCAAAGTCGAACAGCGCCGGATCGGCAAGCTGGGAGGGAGCCACATTCTGCAGGCTCGAGAAGATCGATTCGAGGCGGCCGGGGAACTTCTGCTCCCATTCCCGGAGCATGGCCTTCACCGCCACGCGCTGCAGATGGCTTTGTGAGCCGCAGAGCGTGCAGGGGATGATGGGAAACTCCCTCGCCGCCGCATAGCGCGCAATGTCGCGCTCGGCCACGTAGGCGAGCGGGCGGATGACGATATGGCGGCGATCTTCGCTCAACAGCTTCGGCGGCATGGCCTTGAGCCGCCCGCCGAAGAACATGTTCAAAAACAAGGTCTCGATCAGGTCGTCGCGGTGGTGACCGAGCGCGAGCTTGGTGATGCCGTTCTCCGCCGCATACCGGTATAGCGCCCCGCGCCGCAGCCGCGAGCACAGACCGCACATCGTCTTGCCCTCCGGAATCACGCGCTTCACCACGGCGTAGGTGTCCTGCTCGATGATGTGAAACGGTACGCCCAGCCCCGCCAGGTAGTCGGGCAGGACATGCACCGGAAAACCCGGCTGCTTCTGGTCGAGATTCACGGCGATGAGATCGAAGTGCACCGGCGCATTGCGCCGCAAGCTCAACAGCACATCGAGCAGCGTGTAGGAGTCCTTGCCGCCGGACAGGCACACCATGACCCGGTCGCCCTCGGCGATCATGCCGAAGTCCGCAATGGCCTTGCCCGCCGCGCTGCGTAACTGCGCCTCGAGCTTCTTGAAGTTGTTCGAGATCCGCCGCTCCGGTCGGGCTTCGCTCGACTGAGCCGCGCTCATCGCGCAGCCCTCACGGTGCTTCCAGGTATTTGGCTTCGAGGTAGCGCAGGTACGCAGCAGCGGTGAGCGGCTTGCCGGTGGCGCGCTTGATGAGCTCCTGGATGGGCAAGCGCGCACCGACGCCGTGCACGTTCTCACGCAGCCAATCCATCACGCCGCCGAACTGGCCGGCGGCAATCTCCGCGTCGAGCGAGGACCGTTCGGCGCGCAACGCTTCGTTGATCTGTCCCGCAATCACCGCGCCGAGCGCGTACGAGGGGAAATATCCGAAATGTCCCACCGCCCAGTGAATATCCTGCAGGCAGCCGTCGACGTCGTTGGTCGGGCGTATGTTCAAGCGCTGTTCGAGGTTGGCGTTCCATGCCTCCGGAAGATCCGCGACGGGCAGCGCACCCCCGAGCATTTTCTTTTCGAGGTCGTAGCGCAGCATGATGTGGGCCGGATAGGTAAGCTCATCGGCGTCCATCCGGATGAGACTGCGCTTGACGCGAATGAGGTGGCGGTAGAGGTTCTGCTCGCTCCACTCCTCGCCGCTCACTTGCAGGTACTTGTCGAGCAGCGGCTTCAAGTAGGTGACGAACGCGCGGCTGCGGCACAGGTTCATCTCGAACAGCAGCGACTGGCTCTCCTCGAGCGCCAATCCGCGGTCGCGTCCCACCGGTTGATCGCGCCACTTCGCCGGCAGCCCCAAGTCGTACATCGCATGCCCGGTCTCGTGCACCGCCCCGAGCAGACCCGAGAACGGATCGATCGGATCGAAGCGCGTGGTCACCCGGATGTCGCCGGGCACGCCTTCCGTGAACGGATGCTCGCTCTCATCGAGCCGGCCGCGGTCGAACGGAAAGCCGAGCGCTTTCAGCACTTCGAGCGCGAGCTGGCGCTGGCGGACGGCGCTGAACTTGCCGCCGAACGGAACAGGCGCCCGGTCCGCCTGCACTTCGATGGCCTGGTTGATGAGGCCGGGAAGCTTGCGCGACAGCGCCTTGAAGATGGTGTCGATATCGGCGGTCGAGATGCCCGGCGTGAACGCGTCGACCAGCGCATCGTACGGCGCCAGCCCACGCGCTTGACCCAAGAGCGCGGCCTTGTCGCGCACCAGCTTGACCACCTCTTCGAGGTGCGGGGCGAAGATCTTGAAGTCGCTCGCCTTGCGTGCCTCCACCCAGAATACCTCGGCGCGCGCAGTCGCCTTGGCGAGGCGCGCGATCAAGGAGGGCGGCGTGGCAATGGCATGATCGCGCTGACGCCGCATCTCGCGGAGGTTCGCGAGCGACCAATCCTCGAGCTGTGAGGCTCCGGCTTCGGCTCGCTCCAGGAGCCGCGCGACCTTCGGCGTGGTCAGCAAGGCGTGGTGCTCGGTCTCGAGCGCCGCCAGCTGCTCCCCGCGCACGTCGGCGCTGCCTCGCGGCATCATGACGGCCGCGTCCCAGCGCAACAGCGACAGCGCGCCGCGGAAAGCGTGCAAGCGATGAAATTCTTGCTCGAGTTGTTCGTAGGGTGACAGCGCCATGATGAATCAGCCGATCGGGGCAATGCCCGTTTTTGGCCGTCAGTTTAGCAGATTGCCGCTTCCCGTGACCCACCCAAGGCGAATAATTATAGTATTTTCAGCAAGTTAGTGAAACTGCTTGAGTGATAGAGAGCCCGTCTGGTGGAACGGCAAGTCATGCATAAAGGGCAGATCGAGACTCGCGGCGCCCGTCACCTGGTAGTCGATCGAATCACCCGATTGGTTGGACAGCTTGAGGAGCGCGAGCGCTACGTTTGCGGTAATGGTCATGTCGAACTCGCTCTGTCCCATGGGCGGTACCACAAAGCTGCGGTTGCTCACCCCGCTCGCAATGCGCTCGCCCGCCACACTCAGCTCCGCATGCAGACCGTTCACCGGCAGCGCGCGCTGGTTTGGGTTCTGAACCTGAAATTTTACGAGAAAATTCTGCTGCAAGAGGTTGCCGCCCCGCATCTCGATGCTGGTGACGATGAGATTGGGGCGCTCGAACTTGGGCGCGCATCCCGCGACACAGAACAACAGCACGACTACGAGGTGCCTCAGCACCGAGAATCTCCGGGGCGCGTCTGGCAACATGCGCGAGATGATACCGGTTATATCTGCGATTGGGAGGCGAAGGGCTGTACGCGGCCTTGCCGCCGCCGCTCTGCTCCCCGGGCTTGCAGGCGCGCAGGGGGCGCCCGGCACCTTCGCCCTGCCCGGGTCCCTGGCGCCGCCGCCCGCCACCGCGGTGCCGGCGAACTGCCTCACTTCCGGCGACGGCTATCTGCGCGCGCGCCTCGCCGGCGCGCTGGAGGCGCGCATCAATTGGAGCAACTCGGGCCTGCGCTGCCAGGGCGAGACCAGAGACACACCAGCCGGCGTGCGCCTCAGCTTCCAGCACCGCGGCGCCAAACCGGACCTGCTGTTCGTGTTCGGGCTCACGGGTGTGCGGGAGGGCCGTCCGGCACGCGCGGTAGCCACCAATCTCACGGTCATCGTGCAGGGCACGGATCAGATCTACGGCACGCTGGGCGATTCGCGCTGCACGGTGGACTCGCTTTCGCAACGCCGCTTGGGGCCGGGCAAGAGCTATCGGCTCGAGGCGCGCGGATTCTGCACGCAACCCGCGCACGCCGTACGCGGCGATGGCGCCTTGCTCGTGAGCACGTTCGAGTTCGCCGGCGTGGTCAATTACGAAGGCGCAGCCGAGGGCACCCCCGCAAAACCATGAGAGCGCTTATCCGCAGCGTCCGGGCGATCGCGTTCGTCTGCTCGGCCCTCGCCGCCGGCTGGGCTCAGGCCGCCGTTCCGGTTTATGACTACGAGGTCGTGCACGTCTATCCGCACGATGTGGACGCTTTCACCGAGGGGCTCTTCTACTTGAATGGGTTCCTGTACGAGAGTACCGGCCTCGAGGGGCACTCCTCCATCCGCAAAGTCCGGCTGCAAACCGGCGAAGTGCTCGAGCGGCACGACATTCCAGGGCAGTACTTCGGCGAAGGCATCGTCAACTGGGGAAGCCGCTTGATCGAGCTCACCTGGCAATCGCATGTGGGATTCGTGTATGACCTGAAGACTTTCAAGCCGCTGCGGGACTTTCACTACGAGGGTGAAGGTTGGGCGTTGACGCAGGACGGTACGCAGATCTTCATGAGCGACGGCACCTCGACTCTGCGGGTGTTGAATCCCAAGACCCTGCTGCCGGCCGGCATGCTCCCGGTCACCCTCGACGGCAAACCGGTCGAGCGGCTGAACGAGCTCGAATGGGTCAAGGGCGAGATCTTCGCCAATGTCTGGCAGACGAACTGGATTTTGCGCATCGATCCACGCGACGGCCGCGTGGTCGGCATCGTCGATCTGCGCGGTCTGTTGCCGGCGGAGGACACGCTGCCCGGTACGACTGACGTACTCAATGGGATCGCCTACGACGCCCGAGGGGATCGCCTGTTCGTCACGGGCAAAAAGTGGCCGAAACTCTTTGAAATCCGGCTGAAGCCTCGCGCGACCACCTCACGGTGATTTGACGTATCCCTTCGAATGCGCCTACAGGCACTCCCGAGGCCTGCCTACAGACTTTGAACCTCCTCGTTGCTCAAATGCCACATCAACGGACGGCGTCAGTCAGCCTGACGCCCGCTGAAAGCTAAATAACAGGCAATTGACAGTACTCTTGCCGGTTGCTTCAGCGCCCATCGATCTGTTGCATTTTAGCAAAACGGAGTGTTTTGTATGAAGCGAGCTATTGCATTGAGTTTGGCCGGCGCCGTGGGGGCGATATGCGCCAGCGCGAGCGCCTACGCGGACAGCGCCGCCCCGTCGGACGCGCCGTCCGTCTACGTGGCGCCGATGATCCAATACAGCCTTCAGGGAAACGACCCTGAAATTAAGGACAACTTCGGCTATGACGGGGCGATCGGCGTCAATCTCCCGCATTCGTGGGCGGCCGAATTCAACTTCAGCCGCGGTGAATTCGATATCAAGGGCACGGACGGTACGCGGCAACTCGACGCGTACACAATCGATGTGATCAAGAAGTTCTTTCCCACCGACATCATGGAGAAGGTCTTCATCAACCCTTATGTACTCGCGGGCGGCGGCGGGTTGAACGACCGGACCGATTATCCCGGGTACGGCCACTTCGTGTATCACACCTTCACCGCCGAAGCCGGCATCGGCCTGCTGACCGGGCTCGGCCGACAGGATGGCTCGACGCGCGTACAGCTGCGTACGGAAGCCAAGTACCGCATGGAATTCGCGAGCCCCGAGACGTTCGGGGTGAGAGATCCCTCGGGCGTGGTCTTCGGCCTCGGGGTGCAGATGAACTTCGGTGCACCGGATGACCGGCCGCCGAAGATCGTCACCCACGAAACGGTGCGTGAAGTGGTTCGCGAGGTACAGGCGCCCCCGCCGGCCCCGCCTCCGCCGCCCCCACTGCCGCCGCCGCCGAAGGGTGACATTCGACTGCAGGGCGTCACGTTCGCCAAGGATTCGGCAGACCTCGTTCCTCAGGCTGAAGGGGTGCTGGACACCACCATCGCTTCGCTCAAGCCCTATCCGAATCTGGTCATCGAAGTACGTGGCTATGCCGACAGCACGGGGTCGCAGGCCTACAACCTGCAGCTCACCCAGCACCGGGCTGAGACGGTCATGCATTACATGCAGTCGCATGGCCTGAGCAACCAGATGACCGCAAAGGGCTTCGGCAAGGAAGATCCGATCGCGGACAACGCCACTCGAGAGGGCCGGCTCGCGAACCGCCGTGTGGAGCTGCATATCACCGGCGGCGACCGCGGCGGCGACTAGCGCCTGCGCTCGGGCGGCTCGCCTCGCGGCGAGCCGCTTTCCGGCGATGCCATGCCCGCGAGGACTGTTCACTTCGGGGTTTTTTCATCGTCAGATCCGTCCGGGCGATTTTGGAAGACGTAGCACCGTCGGGACCCACTGCTGACCAGAGCGCGCTAGCTCAAAGATTACCGCATTGTTGCGGGAACGCCGCATATTGTATTGCCCAAAAAAATATGTCTATACTCGGCGCATCGAGGGATGTGCAGCTCATTGGCTCCGCTAATGGGCTGTATCGTTGTAAGAAACAATCATAGCCGCTGAACTCCACGTAGCCCGCCTGACAGTTGGTGCGACGCATTGAGTTCAGTTGGGAGGACGCTACATGTCATCGAACTGTCCCCAGGTCCCATCAAATCCATTATTGAGGTTGGCCGTCCGTAGGGCGCTAAGCGGCGCTGTATTGAGTGGCGCAGTCGTCGCGACGTTCGGAACCCCGAACGCCCAGGCCCAAGCGCCGGCAGCCGCGACCAACGCGAATGAGCCCCAACTGACAGAGGTGGTCGTGACCGGCTCGCGCATCAAGCAGCCGGCACTTGAGGCTGTAAGTCCCGTGATCTCGGTGTCGGGCGCGGAGATCGCCGACTCCGGCCAGAACCGGATCGAAGACCTGCTCAATACACTTCCGCAGGTCGTGGGCGATTTAGGCTCGAGCCAGTCGAACGGTGCCACGGGAACGGCATCGGTGAGTCTGCGGGGTTTGGGTGCTCAGCGCACGCTCGTGCTCATCAACGGCCGGCGCCTGATGCCGGGCGATCCGACCCAGAACGGCAACGGCACCGCCGACTTGAACCAAATTCCCTCGCAGCTCGTCGAGCGCGTCGATGTGCTTACGGGCGGCGCCTCGGCCGTGTACGGCGCGGACGCGGTGGCGGGCGTCGTCAATTTTGTGATGAAAGAGAACTTCGAGGGCGTTCAGCTCGACGCGGGGGATTCCTTCTGGAATCACAACAACAACGCTGGCGACATTCAGGCGCTCGAAACGGAGGCGGGCTTTGCGGCGCCGACCGGCACACGCACCGACGGACAGAGCGCGAACTTCGCGGCTGTCATCGGCTCGAACTTCGCGGACGACAAGGGCAACGCGACCGGCTACCTGACTTACCGCCACACGGACCCGGTGCTGCAGGGAACACGCGATTACGCGGCCTGCGAGCTCTATGGGCCCACCACCACGTTTGCCAAGCGGCATTGCGCGGGCTCGGTCACTTCGTATCCGACGTTATTTGGGGGTCTGGGGAGTCCGAGCTACTTCACCACGATCGTCAATAACAAGCTGGTGCCGAGCAATACGACGCCGAACCTCGGCTTCTACAACTTCGCGCCGATCAACTATTACCAGCGCCCCGACGACAACTACCAGGGCGGGCTGTTTGCGCACTACGATTTCAACGACCATGCGCGCGCGTATATGGAATTCCAGTGGATGGACGACCAGACGCAAGCGCAGATCGCGCAGAGCGGCGCATTCTACGGATCCGGCCTCGGCTCGAGTGGCGGCGTGCCCAACGGTACTTGGACGGTGAACTGCGCCAATCCGTTCCTCACGGCGCAGGAATACTCGGTGTTCGGCTGCTCGCCCACGACGCCATCCGTCAACTTGACCTTCGGCCGGCGCAACGTCGAGGGCGCGCCACGCCAGGACAACCTGACCCATGACTCGTTCCGCGAGGTTCTCGGCGTCAAGGGCGACATCAACGACGTTTGGAGCTACGACTCGAACGTGCAGAACGGCATCACGCGATTCGGGGACACTTACCTGAACGATGCATCGAAGACGAAGATGACGAACGCATTGCAGGCGGTCAAGCTGCCGAACGGTCAGATCGTCTGCTTGGCGAATGCCAACGGCACCGTTGGGGCACCGGGCTGCGTCCCGTGGAACATCTTCTCCTCGAGCCCCGCGAGCACCGCGGCGGCGAACTACATCGAGGCCCCGGGTCTTCAGACGGGCGAGACCTCGCAGATCATCTGGGAGACAGACGTCACCGGCGATCTCGGCAAGATGGGCGTGCAACTTCCCACCGCCTCGAGCGGACTCGGCGTGGCCGTCGGCACGGACTGGAGGCAGGAAAAGAGCGAGCTGTACCCGGACGAGGAGCTCATCACCAACGACCTCGCCGGCCAGGGAGCGCCGATTCTGCCGACCTTTGGCGCCTTTCACGTGTGGGAAGGCTACACCGAGGTGCGCCTGCCGCTCGTGGACGACAAGCCGTTTGTGAAGTCGCTTGATTTCGACGCGGGCTATCGCTACTCGGACTACAACCTGTCGTTCGGCTCGACCAACACCTGGAAGGCCGGGCTGCAATGGGCGCCGCTGCAGGACGTGCGTCTGCGCGGTGGCTACAACGTCGCAGTCCGAGCGCCGAACATCCAGGAGCTCTACTTGCAGCCGCGCGTTCAGCTGGACGGTACGACCGACCCCTGCGCCGGCCCGAAAGTGGGAGGTAAAGTCAACGGCAATACCTTTGCGCAGTGCGCCGCCAGCGGTGTGACCGCGGCGGAGTTCGGCAATATCGTCGGAAATCCCGCCGGGCAGTACAACGGACTCGTGGGCGGCAATACCGATCTCTCCCCCGAGACCGCGGACACCACCACTTTCGGCATCGTCATCACGCCCACCGCCTTGCCGAGCTTCACCGCAACGATCGACTACTACGACATCAAGATCAAGAACGTGATCAGCAGCTACGGTGCGAACCTGATCGTGGACAACTGTGTCTCGAGCGGCAACGCGGCCTCGCTCTTTTGCGGCCTGGTGCACCGGGCGCCCGCCACAGGTACTCCCGCAGACGGCTCGCTGTGGATTGGCAACCAGGGTTATGTCCAGGACGGCACGTTCAACCTGGGCGAACTGCAGCAGAAGGGCATCGACTTCGATGCGAATTACCGCCTGGATCTCGGCCTAGCGGGCAAGCTCGGTTTCAATCTCTCCGCCAATTACACGCTGCACTACGACACGACGCCCGTTCCGGGCGGCGCGTCGTACGACTGCGCGGGGTACTATGGACCCTCCTGCGGCGCAGACGGCAACGTGATCCCCAGGATCAAGGGGGTAACGCGCATCAACTACGGTTCCCCCCTCCCAGGTCTCGATGTCTGGCTGAACTGGCGCTTCATCGGGCCGGTCAAGACGCAGTACCTGAGCCAGAACCCGCTGCTCAACAGCAGCTCTGTCGGCGGGTCTCCGTTCAACGGGACTCCGGGCCTCGCCCAGCTAGGGGGCATCGGCAACCAGATCCCCGGCTACAACTACATCGATCTTGGGGTGTCCTACCAGGTCGCGAAGCAGGTCCAGGCGCGATTGGGCGTCAACAACATCACCGACAAGATGCCGCCGTCCATCGTGGACAACTACGCGTCGAACGTGCTCTGGAACGGCAACACCTTTCCGACGACGTGGGACTTTGGTGGTCGCTACCTGTTCGCCAACGTTCAGGTCAACTTCTAGCCCGGCCCGCATGGCCTTCGAAGAGGCGGGCTTCGGCCCGCCTTTTTTTTCGAGGGTTGCATGGACCCGCACGCTGCCGCATAGTCCTCCGTCATGTCCGCCGCCTCCTCCGATACCCGCCGGCCGCTTGCAGACCTGATCACGCGGGCAGACCGCGCCGCCGCTCAGGGCAATCACCAGGAAGCGGGCAGGCTTCTCGAGGAGGCGCGAGCGCTGTCGCCCACCGATTCGAGAGTACTCGCCGCGCTTGGCCTGTACAGCCTGAAGACGGGCAACTTCGCCGCAGCCCGGCGGCACTTCGAAGATGCGGTCTGTCTTGAGCCGAGCGCTCTTGCCTGGTTGCACGTGGCGCTTGCGTGCCGTGCGCAAGTCGATCCCGAGGCCGAGGGTACAGCGATCGAGCGCGCTCTCCAGCTCGATTCTCGCTTTCATCTCGCGCTGCTGCAGAAGGCGACGCTATTCGAGCGCCAGGGCCGCACGAAGCAGGCGGCCGAGACCTTTCAAGCCTTCCTGCACTGCCTGCCCGCCGGTGCGCAGCAAGTCGCCGGCTTGAAACCGGCCATCGAGCATGCGCGGCGGATGGTCGAGGCCGATCGCAGCGTGCTCGAGGAGTTCATTCGCGCGCGCACGACGACCCCAGGTGAGCGGGCGCAACTTTGTCTCGAGGCGCTGGTCGGACGCCGCCGCATCTTCCACCCGCAACCAACGGTCATGCACTTCCCACGGCTGCCCGCGATCGAGTTCTTCGATCGGCTGGAGTTTCCGTGGCTCGATGCGTTCGAGGCGGCGACGGGGCAGATTCGCGAAGAGCTCGAGACCGTGCTCGGCGACCGTGACAGCGATCACGAGATCAAACCGTACGTCGACTACCCGGACAGCTTGCCGCTCGACCAGTGGCGCTCCCTCAACCACTCGAAGCGTTGGGGCGCCTACTACCTGGTCCGCAACGGCGCGCCCGTGGAGGAGCACCTCGGGCGGTGCCCGAAAACCACGGCGCTGCTCGCGAACGCATCGCTCGCGGATATCCCCGGCGAGGCGCCGAACGTGTTCTTCTCGATCCTGCAACCTCGAACCCGCATTCCCCCGCATACTGGCGTGAGCAACACGCGTCTCGTCGTGCACGTGCCGCTCATCGTCCCGCCGAATTGCGGCTTTCGAGTAGGTTCCGAGACGCGAGCCTGGCAGCCCGGCCACGCCTGGGTGTTCGATGACACCATCGAGCACGAGGCCTGGAACGACAGCGATGCGCCTCGCGTGATCCTGCTGTTCGACACCTGGAATCCGTTCCTCACCGCCGCAGAGCGCGATTGGGTTCGCGCCGCCACGGTCGCAGTGTCCGAGTACCGTGCGGGCTGATCGCCGAGCAAGGACGCTGGGATTCGGAGCGGCCGCGCTGCTGCTCGGTCTCGGTGCGCGCAGCGCAACAGCGCCCGATCTCGCGGGCGCGCTGCGCCAGTGCGCCGCGCAAACCGACACCGCCCAGCGCTTGAGCTGCTACGATCGGCTCGCCGCCGCGCTGGGCGCGAGCTCACCGGCGGCCGCCGCGGCACCCGCCGCCGCATCGGAGGCGCGCGACTCCGCAGCGGCGCGGCTGGCCCCGCAGCAGCCCTCCTCCGCCCTGACGGCACCCGCCCCGCTCGCCCCCGCGGGCTCTCGAGGCCCATCGGCGCCGGCCCCTGCCGCCGCTTCGCTTGCACCGGCCGGCGACGCCGGAGCGGGCAGCAGCGAGTTCGGCGTCGCCAACGGGCCGCTGCAGGCCCGGAAGGCGACGCGCAGAGTCAAGTCAATCACGGCGACGGTTGCTGCGGTGACGGTCAATGCCAATGGGAGACTCGCCATGCGGCTCGACAACGGCCAGGTCTGGCTCCAACTGCAGACTGTCGAGTATTTCTCGCCCAGACCCGGCGACAAGGTCGAGGTCTCCGAGGGCGCACTCGGCTCCTACGTCCTCTGGATCCCCTCTGCGCGCCGGGCGAGCAAAGTCTCCCGAATCGAATGATGAATCGCGCCGCCGATCCTAGTGCCTGGATTCGTCTCGCGGTTCAGGATTTCGAGAGACAAGATCTTAACGCCGCGGAAGCCAAGGTACTCGACCTGCTCAATGCCGACCCGAAGCACGTGGAGGCGTGGACGTTGCTCGGCCTGATCCTGCGCGCGCGCGGGCGGTTTGATGATGCAATTCGCGTGTTCCACTCGCTCACGCTGCAGCAGCCCGCGACCGCCGAGCACTGGCAGAACCTCGGCGGGATCCTGCGTGACGCGCGGCGATTCGACGAGGCGCTCGCCGCCTTCGAGCGGGCGGTCGCGCTCGCGCCGCCGCGGGCGGCCACCCTTTATAATGTCGGCCTCGTCCAGATGGAGCGGCTCGACCTCGTTGCGGCCCAAGCCGTGCTCGCGGAAGCGGTGCGGCTCGAACCGAACAATGCCTGGATGCGCTGCGCCTATGCGCAGTGCTGCTCCGATCTCGGACGCTTCGAGGATGCCGCCGCCGCACTCAAGGACTGGCCATCGCTTGCGAATCTCACGCCGACCAATGTCGCGGAGATGGCGCACATCCTGCTCACGACCGGCGCGCCCGAGCTCGCGCAACCGGCCATCGAGCGGCTTCGCGTGCAACCGCCCACCGAAGCGCGCGCGGCCATCACGCTGGCCAACATCCTCGAACGCACCAACCGCCTCGAGGAGGCGCGCGCGGCGATCGACCGCGCGCGCGAGACCACGGGCTATAACCCGTCGGATCCCGATCGTCTTCTCGCCGAGGGTGTGCTCGCGCAGCGCCTCGACCGCCACGAGGAGGCCCGCGAGCTGCTCTCGAGGGCGCTCGAACAACCGCTCGATCACGTGCACCGGCACAACATCCTCTTTCCGCTGGCGCAATCGCTCGATGCCCTCGGCGAGTATGACGCGGCATTCGCGACGCTGAGCGCTGCGCACGAATCGCAAGTGGACTATCTGCGCCAGGCGCTCGGGCGCTCGCCTTCCGAGGAGTCGACGCTGATGGCGCTCACCCGGGGCGACATCGAGCCCGAGGATCGATCGACCTGGGACGACGGCGCAGCCCCCTCTGCGGCCGAAAGTCCCATCTTCCTGGTGGGCTTTCCGCGCTCGGGCACGACGCTGCTCGAGCAGACGCTCGATGCGCACCCCGAGCTCGCAGCGATCGACGAGCGGCCGTTCCTCGGCCAAGCCCTCGAGCAGGCAGTGTCCTTCGGCGTCGCCTATCCTGCTGAGCTCGGCCGACTCACGGCGAAGCAGCTCGAGGAGGTTCGCGATGGATACTGGAAGCGCGTGGCCGGGCGCGTGCGGCTCGCTCCCGGTCAACGTGTGGTGGACAAGAATCCGTTCAACATGCTGCGTCTACCGCTCATCCGGCGGCTGTTTCCGAATGCCCGCACCGTCCTCATCGTTCGCCACCCCTGCGACGCGCTAGTGAGCTGCTTCAGCCAGAACTTCCGCGCTCCCGAGCTCGCGCTCCTGTGCCGCGACTTCGGCGCGCTCGCGGCTGCGTACCGGCGGTCCTTCGAGTGCTGGAACCGGCAACTTCCGCTGCTCGGTGCCGCCACCGTCGAGCTGCATTACGAGCGATTCGTGGCGAATCTCGCCGAGGAAGCGCGCCGGCTCATCGATTTCCTGGAACTACCCTGGAACGACGCATTGCTCTCCCCGGCATCGCATGCGCGTTCCAAGACCTACATAAGCACCCCGAGCTATACGCAAGTCATCGAACCGGTGAGCAGCAAGCCGGTCGGCCGCTGGCGCCGCTACGAGAAACATCTCCAGAGCGTCATTCCCGTGCTCGCTCCGTACCTCGAGCACTGGGGTTACGACCACTAGCACTAGACTAGAGAGGCCGTGCCGATCGAGTACGGCACCGGCACCGCTCCGAATTGCTCTCACCAGTCCGCATACAGGCACTGGATTTTCTCCGGGCATATCCGCAGACACAGTGCTTCCAACTTTGCCTGGACGAGTGAGTATTCGTACCTGTCACCGATCGTCGCTAACAACTCGCGGTATGCCTCCTGATAAACCGCCGACGCGCCTTCATCGTCCAGCAGACCGACTGCAATGTGCTGGAACTCCCCGGAGGCGTGAAAGCCCCTCATCGCCTGGTGTAGCGTCTCGTTGTAGCGGCTTTTTCCGAAGCGAAAGCTTAGGCTTATGCTTGGCTCAGGGTACTCCACGTAATGCCAGGCGAGAGGAGGAATGTATAAAGTGTCGCCCGGTTCCAAGATGCAATCGTAGCCGCCGGCGAACTCGGCAAAATTCGATCGCTCAACAGCCGACATTCGCTCCAGAAAAATACGGCTGGACTGCAGATGAGGAGCGAGATACTTAGAGCGCGACTCCGGAAACAGCAGGAACCGTTTCCGACCGATTAATTGATAATGCAGGTTGTGCCGGCAATTGGCGTCAAAGTGCAAATGGGTAAATGCTCCGGCATTGCCCATGTAGTAGTCGAAATCGTTCTTGCGAACGCTCCAATCGGCAAGCGCCTCGGGAAGCGCGACGATAGGATTCGCAGGCACCAGCGCTCGTCTTTCATAGACGAACGCGGGCGGCGCCTGGCTGGTCAGGAAGTGCAGAACCGTCGTTTCGTTGAAGCTCTTGCCGGGATCGTTGACCCGCTCGGCGGGCTCGCGCGGCCTGACTCGGGTATTCGCCCAATCCGCCGGCAGGTCCGCCACGGTCGCGATCCGGCGAACTGCCTGTCCGGCAAACAGCCCCTTGAACACTACCGGCAGCTGCCGAACGGCAAAATCGAGAATGAGCTTGCGACTGATGGCAGCTTCCCGACACTCGACCCTATTCGGCACGATCGATTGCCCCCTTATCCCCTCGTTGTGGCTCGTCGATTGTAGGCCAAGCGACGGCAAGCGACCTCAGGAGCTCTCCGGGAGGACGTCGAAGGCAATGGTCATGCGGTGGTCCTCTCCGTGGATGTCGGTGGTACCGTGCCACATATAGGAAGGAAAGAGCACCAGGAGGCCAGCTGCGGGCTGTACCATGAATTCCGGGGTCGCCGCCGGCACAGGATAGCGCGGTTCGCCGAATTTCAACCAGCCGGAGCGCCGTACCGGGTCGTTTACCTCGCACGGTACGTCAACGTAATAGGCCGAGCTGATCCAGCCTTTCGGGTGCACATGGTTCACGTGAAATCCGCCGCGGTCGAGCCTCACCGACCAGGCCTCCGAGATTCGCGCTCGACCTTGATTCCGCATCAGCAGCGGATGTGTGGCGTGTGCGCCGAGCTCGGCGACGTAGCGTTGCAGAGGTTCTTGAAATGCGCGAAGAACGGCTTGGATTACTGGATCCGGGTCGAGCACAAGATTGCGGGTAGTTTGCGTGCCATGTCGCAGGCTTTGCTCGAGGGGATGCGTCGCAAACAGATGACGCCGGCCAAGTACCTCGACGAGAGCGCCGTTGAGCTCCCCGATCGAGGACCAGCCCGGCGGCGGCTCCACCCGATAGGCACGCACGAAGCGACCGTAGTCGAAGAGCGCAGGGTGTTCGGGACGGCCAAGCAAGCGCGACGCCACCGCTTCGTGCGCAATCCAGCTCTGATTTAGAGGCTCCTGGCTACGCCTGGTTTGGATGAAGGGCAATGCATCATCCGCTCGTCCCCCCATCAGCAGCGTCCAGATCACGGTGTCAACTGCGAGAGCATCGCGCGGCTGCGCGACGACCGCCTCGAGTGCCTCCGACTCGGCCTCGCGCACACGGCCGATCTCGATCAAGATCCGGGCTAGCAGCACCCGAAACTGCGGCAGCGGCCCGTGCTTCTCGATAAGATCGCGGACCGTGCTTTCGGCGCGAGCATGCGTCCCTGCCCGAAACTGCACGTTGGCAAGCAAACTCCCGAGCGCGACGTCGTCGGGGGCTTCCTCAAGGGCGCGCTCCAGGCTGCGCGTGTAGAACGGATCAGAGCGCATGAAGCGCAGACGCACCAGGTTGAGCTGCGCATCGAGATGACGTGGCCGCTCTGCAACCGCCCGCTCGAATGCCTGTTCCGCCTCCGCGAAACGATAGAGGAGCACGAGGGCGCGGCCCCGCGACAAATTGAGCTCGAAAGGCGGGACACCAAAGGCCTCCGCCCGTGCGAGCACCTCAAGCGCCTCCTCGGCACGCTCCATCTGTACCAGCACCGCGCCAAGATTGTGATGCGCGAGGCCATAGCCGGGGGTGAGCTCGAGCGCCTGGCGGTAAGCGGCCTCCGCCTCGGTGAGGCGCGACTGATTTGTCAGCACGTATCCTAGCAGCGACAACACCTCAGGATCGCGCGGATGCAGCTCGAGGAGGCGCCGGCTCTCGCCCTCGGCCTCCGCCTGCCGACCTTGATCGGCGAGCGTGAGGGCGAGCTGGTGCCTTGCCTTGCGCACCTCGGGGTTCCGCGCGAGCACTGCACGATATTCCGCTTCCGCCTCTGCGAGACGGCCAGTGCGCCGCAGGAAATTCCCGAAGTTGACGCGGAACTGATCGTTCGCGGGCTCGAGCGAAAGACTGCGCCGGAGAAACCTCTCCGCCTCTTCGGTCGCGCCGAGCCGTCCGCGCGCGAGGCCGAGCAGATGGGTGGCGGCCCCATGGTCTGGCGCGCTCGCTAGCACGGCGAGACAAGCGGCCGCGGCTTGCTCGTGCGCGCCCTGTCGCAGCAGCTCGCCGGCCTGAGAGAGCACGCGGTCGATGTCGGGAGGCGATCCGATCACGGCGACGCGCGGTGTCTAAGCCGCCCACATCCGATGAAGGTTTGAGATGACGTATTCGAGCTGCGTTCGGTGCCGCCAGTCCATTTTCAAGCCTTCCAGCGCCCGTACCTCGCCGAGGGTGTAAAGTAGATCGCGCTGGAGCGGGTCAGCAATCTGACTCTCAATAAATGTGATAAGCACCAGTCGTTCGCCGGCACTCACCGGCGCCACCTCGTGAATGTGCGTTGAGGGGTAAAACACCACCTCGCCCGGCGCGCCCTTGATCCGCACCGCTTCGGCCCCCTGAAAAACGATTAGCTCGCCCCCCTGATAGGTGGATGGGTCCGAGACGAAAATCGTGCAAGACACATCACAGCGCATGAGCTGCGCGCCGCCCGGAAGAAAGGCCGTGTCGACATGCGGCCCGTAGGTCATTCCCTTCTCGTAGCGCAACAGGGTCGGCAGTGCCACGCGCTGAGGAAACACGAAATTGCGTGCCGGCTCGCTGCGCTGCAACGCAGCGAGCCCGATCTGCGACGCCTGCTGCGCGAGCGGATCATTGACATCCGCGATCGTGGTATTTTTGGCTGTGTTGTGCGGGTTCGTGAGCCGCCCATCGACGAAGCGCGCCTGACGGGCGACCGCGCGGAGCGATTCGAGCTCAGCGGCGTTAAGAAAATTCTGGACGCGTAGAAACACCGCAGTTCCCCCTACTCGTGTCAATCTATCATTATAGATGGCGCTGCGTTGCACGGGCGCTCGACTCGCGCCAGGGCGATTCACATCGCTAGGCCACCCAGCTATCGTGCTTCGGCCGGACGCGCGGGCTAGGACTGACAAAGAGCGAGGGGCGGGATACCATAGCTCTTTGGCCTGAGACCGTCCCATGACCTGTCGCATCGTACTCGCGCTCGTAGGTGCGTTCGCCGTCGCTATCATCTCACCTTGCGCAGCGCAAACAGTGGGTGGCAGTGACTCGAGCGCTAGCGCTGCTCAGACTTCGGGCACGCCACAAGAGACGCCGGCCCCCAGTAGGGGCAATATTGCGTCAAGCTCCCCGACACCCCCCCCTGCCGCGGCTCCTGCTCCTGCACCGGCGGCAAGCACCTCCTCTATGTCCTCGATGAGTGCCGACCCCTCGCCCGAACTCGTCAAGAAGGCACGCTCGGAAGGGTTCAAACCCAAGGTGCAGAAGAGCGGTAAGACGCTGTTCTGCCGCAAGGATGCGGCGATGAACACGCGATTAGAGACCGAGACGTGCTACACCACGAGTCAGATCGAAAGCATCATCGAGCAGCGTCAGCAAATGCATGATGAACTCGCCAGACCGCGAGCCTGCGCCGGCGCCGCCTGCGGCGGGAACTAGCCCAGAGCGCTCGGTTTCCCGCTTGGCGGCCCGAGAAGAATTTTGGCGGTGGGCATGTGGGGATTGGTAGTTCAGTCGTCCATGAATTTGACCTCGGGCGCAAGCTCGGTCAACGAAGCCGGCCAATCCAAACTTTAGGCGATCTCTTTAGGCAGTCCACTGGCGCCGTGGCCCGCCGAACGTGTCGATGGCTCTCAGCATCGCCGTGACGAGATCTCGCTCGTCGGCACCGAGCTCAGGGCGCCAGACATCGAAGATCATAACCAGACGCGGCTCTCTGCTGGCGTTCCACGCTTCGTGCTCGATAGTATCGTCGAACAGGACGACCTCGCCCTCGCGCCAGCCCCGAGTCTCGTTCCCCACGCGCAGCGCACAATTAGGCGGCACGATCAGCGGCAGATGAGCGATGACTCTGGCGTTCATAAAGCCGTGATGCGGCGGAATTCGCGCACCTGGGCGTAGCAGCGAAAAGAGCACAGACGGAGTCCGATTCTCGATACGGCATAAGGGAATCGCAGAGAGCGCAGCGAGTGTTCGGGGACATAACGCCGCATGCTTCTCGACGATCGAGCCGTCCTGGATCAAAAAGAAAGCGCCCCAGCTGGGATTGTCCAAAAGGCCGCGCACGTCGAAGGCTGGCCGATCCGCATCGCGGCGCACATAAGGTGCAAAGCCGACATCCGCTTGCAAAATAGCGAGGGCTTCGCGGCGGATGGCATCGAAATCACACTCGAGGGCCTCGATCCAAGGAAAGAGGCCTCGATTGAAAAACTGGATCTGGGGGAGTTCCGGATAGTAAAAACACTGTGGTTGCTGAAAGTAGATCTTGCGCTTCCCGAGCAGAAGGTCGATGGCGTGCGAGAAACGCTCGGTGCCGGCGCGGCCGAGCCCTCCGGCTCCCAGCGCCCTGAGCAGATGCGCTTCGTATTCCTGCGCGAAGCCCCGCGACAGCGCCTCGACGCGCAGCAACTCGACCTGCCAATCCGGCGAGAGCGACGGTAGCTTGGCGGCGAGGCTCAGGGCCGCCGCGTAATAAGAATCGGCCGCTCGCCGGTCGCCCAGCCTAGCGAACAGATCGCCCTTGGCTATCAGCGACGGCAGGTGATGCGGATCTAATCCCAGAACGCGGTCGAGGGCCGCATCTTCCTTCGCCGACTCCCCCATCGAACGATGCACACGCGACAGCCCGTACCACGCCGCCGCGTCGGCGTGACCGGTCATGACCGCTTGCTCGAAGTAATTGCGCGCCGCTTGGAGATCGCCGCCCTTTAACGCCAGGAATCCGGCAGCGGCGCTCGCGGGCAGGCTAGTCGGGGTGGCCGCCATGGCGCCAGCTTAGTGCAGCTGCGGCCCAACGGCCAGTTGGGCGGTGCTCGCGGCTGTGACGGGCGATAATTGCCGGACATAAGTTCGTATACCTGGGTAATAATCGGACTGCTGCTCCGGTCTTGATTGCCGTAAGCAGCAATTTCGCTGCGGTTCAACTACAAGAGGAAGACAGACATGCAAATCAACAAGGGATCGGGTGCGGCGTTGGCGGTTGCGGCCGCGATGCTATTTACGTCGGGGTTGGCTGGTGTGTCCGTGGCTGCGGATACGGCGACGGTCAAATGCACGGGCGTGAATTCCTGCAAGGGCACGTCCGAGTGCAAGTCCGCGAAAAACAGCTGTAAAGGCCAAAACAGCTGCAAGGGACAGGGTTGGACGTCGATGTCGAAGTCCGACTGCGACGCGGCGAAGGCCAAGGCAAAGTCCGGTAGCTAATCCGATCTGAGCGACGGGGTCGGCGCGCACCCATTCGGGCCCGGTGCCCGACCCCGGCCTCTTCCAGCATGCGGATCAACGGTTTCGGTCTGGGGCTGCGTCCCTCGCACTACGCGGCCATCCTCGAGGAGTCTCACGCCATCGACTGGCTGGAGATCATCACCGAGAATTACCTCGTGCCCGGCGGCAAACCGCTCCACTATCTCGAGCGCATTCGCAGCCGCTTTCCCCTCGTCATGCACGGCGTCTCCCTGTCGATCGGCAGCACCGACCCCCTCGACCGGGAGTATCTCGCCGGCGTGCGCGAGCTGGCGCGCCGCATCGAGCCCGAGTGGATCTCCGATCATTTGTGCTGGACCGGGGTCGAGGGGCGCAACGTGCACGATCTCTTGCCGTTGCCCTACACCGAGGAAGCGCTCGCGTGCGTCGTCGCCCGCGTAGGCGAAGTTCAGGATCTGCTCGGGCGGCAGATCCTGCTCGAGAACGTCTCGAGCTATTTGACGTACCGCTCCTCGGACATGACCGAGTGGGAATTCCTGAGTGAAGTCGCGCGCCGCGCCGATTGTGCGATATTGCTGGATATCAACAACATCCACGTGAGCGCAGTGAATCACGGGTTCGAGGCCTCGCGCTACTTGCGCGCTGTCCCGAAGGAACGCGTGCGCCAGTTCCATCTGGCCGGACATAGCGATATGGGCGATCACCTGATCGACACGCACGATCACCCGATCGCCGCGCCGGTGTGGAGCCTCTATCGCGAGGCGCTCGCGCATTTTGGCCCCGTGCCCACGATGATCGAGCGCGACGACAATATTCCGCCCCTCGCCGAGTTGGTCGCTGAGCTCGATATGGCGCGCGCCATCGCTGCCGGCCAGGCGCTCGAGGCGGCGTGATGGAGCTGCGCCAGTTGCAACGCGAAATGCAAAGCGGGCTCCTCGAGGGGCGGAGCGCGATCGAGGCGCATATCGCCGACACGCCGCCGCTCACCACAGAGGCTCGCCTCGCCATTTACCGCCACGCGTATGTGGCGCGCTTGATCGAGGCGCTGCAAAACTACTACCCGGTGCTGTATCAAATCCTCGGCGATGAGGATTTCGAGGCGCTCGGTGCCGCGTTCGTTCGCACTCACCCGTCGGTGCATCGCTCGATCCGCTGGTATGGTCAGGAGGTCGCTGCCTTCCTGAGGGTCGAGCTTCCATTCGCCGAGCAGCCGATCCTGGCGGAGATCGCCTGCTTCGAGTGGAGACTGGCGGAGTCCTTCGACTCCGCCGACGCCGTTGTCCTCGACCGCGCCGCTCTTGCGAGCGTCGAGCCCGCCGAGTGGGCCGATCTAACGTTCCGCTTTCACCCGTCGGTGCAGCGTCTCACGCTCGAATGGAACACCGTCGCGGTCTGGAAAGCGATTTCCGCGGAGGAGGCGCCCCCCGCGCCCGAGCGCTCGGCCAACGCCATCGAGTGGCTCATTTGGCGGCGCAATCTCGAGAATTATTTTCGCTCACTGGATTCCGAGGAGATCACAGCACTCGACGCCGCGCTGGAAGGGTGTAACTTCGCTCAGGTTTGCGACGCACTCTCGCGGCAGCTGCCCGCTGAAGAGGTGCCGCTGCGCGCCGCCTCGCTGATCGCCACCTGGCTCGACGGCGGTCTCCTCTCCGGTCTCGCGCGCTGACGGCGGCTCGTTCGAGCCGCCGTCGTGTTTCGCTCGAAATGCTCTGTCTAGAGCAGCGTCCCCGCCTCACCCACCATTTCCTTGCGCACCATCGGAATGGGCGGACCGCCGTAGGACAGGAACTTGTCATGGAAGTCGTGCCACAGGGCCTGGTCCGGAGCGGCTGACGCGCCGGTCATGGAAGGCCCGGTCATCGCGGGGCCCGTCATCGCCGGTCCTGTCGTCGCGGCCGAGGCCGGCGCTGCCGTCGGGGCTTGCGCCGCCCCGCCGCCACTGCGCATCTTCGCCACCCAGTCCGCCCGGAGCTTGCGAATCATGAGCTTGCCCAGCGTGTAGTTGAGATACGCCGGATCGTAGGTGCCGCGTGCGGCCTGCTGGCGCGCGTTGCCGGGGTCCTGGAAAGCTTGCTCGCGGAACATCTTCTCCGATTGAGCAACGGTCCATCCTTCGGTGTGCAGGCCGATCGCGGACAGCAGCCGCACGTCGCGCAGCAACGCATCCATGATCTGGCCGATGTGCAGCTCCGGATCGCCGCGCCCGAGGCCCTCCTCGTACATCATTTCCTCGCAATAGTGGGCCCAGCCCTCCGCGAAGGCATACCCCACCCACAGAGCCTCGAGCTTGTCCGGATTGGAGTTCGAATGCAGGAATTGCAAGAAATGACCCGGCCAGACTTCATGCACCGAGGTGAACAGAAGCGTCGCCTCGCTGGGTATGTACTGCAGCTGCTCGGCTTTGGACCACTTCGGATCCGGCGGGGCGATGTTGTAGGTCGCCGCCACACCCTTGTCGTAGGGGCCCGGCACCTGAATGAAGGCCGCGTTATTGCGGTTGTAGGGCGGAGCCTCGGCGACCAATGCCTGGTCGTCGTTCGGAATGCCGACGACATTATTTTTCCGCACGAAATCGCGCAGCATGGTGAGCTGCCGGCGAGCCGCATCCAGCGTCCCTTCCGCCGGCTTCTTCGCCGCCACCTTCGCAACACAGGCGGCGATCGTGCCCTTCGGCAGGTAATTCTCGCATTCTGCCTTGAGCGCGGCAGTGTTGCGCTCGAGGTCGGCGCGGCCCGCGGCTTCGATCTGCTCGATCGGCAGATCCACCATCTCGGTGTCTTTCACCATCTGCGCAAATAAATCCTTGCCGAGCGCGAAGTTGTCCGTCGCGGTCTTGCGCAGGCCCGTCAAATAGTTGGTCAGGTTGGCCATCGCGTTGGCCGCGTTCGTGTCCGCGTCCGTCAAATCCTTCTGCATGGCCGGATCGTTGACCGAGGCGAACACGGCCGCGACGTCCTTCTTGTAGAAATCCACGAAGCCCCCGAACACCGCAATACCGAGTTCGACGTAGCTCTTGGGCAAGGGGCCTTTGAGGTTCTCCTGGATATTGCCCGCCAATTTCGGGATGCCGCGGGCGTACTTGATGTATGCCTTCATGCGCACGTTGAGGGGTGCGTAATTGCGGCTCAAGTACATATCGGGATCGATGCCGGCTACGTTCAGGTACCAGTAGGGGTTGGTCGAGGGGAAGTGCGCCTTCTCAAGGTAGAACAGATCGCGGTCGACGACGTTCAGCAGATAGGCGCGGTCGAATCGCTCCTGGGGCTCGAGCTGGCTCGGATCGACGGCGCTGAGTTGGTCGCGCTGATCGTGCAGCCGGGCGATTTCGCGCTTGATGCCGTGGGCGCTTACATCAGGAAGCTGGCCGTCGTATTCATGCTTGCCCTCCTGCGCGGCGAAGGAGGGTTGCGCGGCAAAGTAGCTCTGCACAAAGCCATCGGCGGTCTGCTTCCATTGCTGGCTCGCTTGCGACGGCGGCCGCGGCGCCGGTGTCTGCGATTGTGGGGCCTGGTTACAGCCTGCAAAGCACATCAAGACAGCCGCCGCCCCAGCCAGACCTACTTTGTTCGATAAGGACATAGTCTTCCCCCCTAATCATTGAAATTATTCAAACCAGCGCGCCGCCTCGTAGCCGGGCGGACTTGGGTAAATTCTCGTCTAAACTAGTCCGATTTCAAAGGACTCTGAATCATGAGCTCGATTCCAGGCCGCGACGACGTGCGCATCATGACTCTCCAGGCCCACATCCTGGCCGAGCAGGATCGGCATGCGCACGCCGGGACTCTCTCGTGGATCCTGTCCGCGCTGTCCATTTCCGCCAAGATCATCGCGGACAAGGTCCGGCGCGCGCGCCTGGAAAACGTGCTCGGCAGCGTCGGCACGGAGAATGTGCAGGGCGAAACTCAACAGAAGCTGGACGTGCTCGCCAACGAGGTCCTCATGGGCGCGCTCGGCAGCCGCGAAGGCGTCGCGATCGTCGCTTCGGAAGAGAATGAGCAACCGATCATGCTGCGCGAGGACGATGGCCGCGGGGTCTCGCGCTACTGTGTGCTGTTCGACCCGCTGGATGGCTCATCGAATCTAGACGTTTGCGGCGGCGTCGGCACGATTTTCAGCATACTCGCGCTCGACGGGAAGCAGCCGCGGGCCGCACACTCGTTGCTGCAGCCGGGACGGCGGCAGATCGCGGCGGGGTACGTGCTTTATGGATCGTCCACGGTGTTCGTGCTCACGCTCGGCAACGGCGTGGACATGTTCGTGCTCGACCCCGGTGTCGGTGCCTTCATGCGGGTGGAGCGCGGCCTCAGGATCCCCGCCGGCAACAAAACCTACTCGCTGAACGAGGGCAACCGCCAGAGTTTCCCGGAGGGGTACCGCCGCTATCTTGACTGGGCGCAGAGCAACGGCTATTCGAGCCGCTACGCAGGCGCCATGGTCGCGGACGTGCATCGCATCCTGCTGAAGGGCGGCGTGTTTCTGTATCCACCCACGCGCAAAGCGCCGGAGGGGAAGCTGCGGCTCATGTACGAGGCCAATCCCATGGCCATGCTCATCGAGCAAGCCGGCGGTAAAACCCTCGCGGGGCGGGAGCAGCCGATTCTGGAAGTGCAGCCCACCGCGATCCACCAGCGCACGCCGGTGATCCTTGGCGCAGCAGACCAGGTGGACCAAGTTCTCGCGCACCTCTAACGAGCCGCGCGATCGTGCCTCGGCGGGAGCGCCGATTCACTCGGCGTGAACTTGGCGCGCAATTCACGGAAAGCCGCCAACGCCTCGCAGCGCGCACTGAGCGCGGTCAATCCCGGATAGAGCACCCATGACTGGCCCAGCTGCAGAGCATCGCAGAGGAAACCGAATACGCATGTGACCGTGATGTCCGCCTGCGTCATGCGCCCGGCGACCATCCATTCGCCGACTTGCATCTGGGCGAGTCGATCAATCTCGGCCAAGGCGCCATGCATCTGACTGCGGAAGCGATCGATCCGCGGCTCGTAGCTCTTCGCTTGCGGGAGAAAGAGCGTCTCCTCGAGCAGCGCAACTCCCTTGTCGGCGGCACCGAGGGCGAGCGCGATGACGTGCAGCGCGCGGCGGCGCTCAAGTCCCGACGCCGGCAACAGAGCCCGCTCGGGACCGGCCGAGTCGTCGAGGAAGTCGAGAATGGCACTCGAATCGATCAGGGTCTCGCCATCGGGTTGAACCAGCGCGGGGACCCGGCCCAGCGGATTGAACTGCCGGATCAATTCGAAGTCCCGGTAGGCCGACCAGTTGCGGTGCTCGAAAGGCAACTCGAGGAGGCGCAGGCTCACGGCCACGCGCCGCACGAATGGAGAATCGAACATACCGATCAAAATCATGCGTCAGTGTCCACCTTTGACTCTCAACCCTTCTGCCGCGAGGCGTTGCGCCAGCTCGACTTCGATGCGCGCGGCATGCGTCCTCTTGATCGACTGCAAGTGCAACGAAGGACCGGTGAGCACCTCGAGCCCCCGTTTTAGAACACTGCCGGCCGCGCGAATTCCCGCCTTGTGCTGGTCGAAGCGTTCAGCGGGAGAATAATTGCTCATGCCTACGTACACGCCATACGCCTCCTTGCGTTGGTCGCGATAGTCGAGGAGCACCAGATAGATGTTCGACCTTCCCTTGTCAGGAGCTTGAAAGCCGAGCGCAATCTCGTAGGCGCGCGGCAACCAGTCCACGTAGCGCATCGGCAGCCACTCCGGTATGGAGGCAGCGGCACACCGCCACAACCGCTCGAGCGCAGTCTCGATATTAATGGACATTTCGCCGCGCATCCACAATTCGTGAATACAGTGAGCGGCCTCGGGGCCGTCGGCGCGCTCCAGAGCCGCCTCGAAACGGGAGGCGAGTCCGGCACGATGCTCCCGCCGAAGCGGCCGCGCCTGCGGCGAAGTGTTGACGTTGACGATACTCAACGGTCGGCGATCATACTCGCCGACGCCCGAATCAAAAAGCCGACAGGGTCACGGAGCCGGCGACGGGAGTCACTAGTGAGGCGCGCACAGGTGCACGTCGCCGCTTTTGGTCTCGATGTGGACGTGACCGCTGCCGTCGCCGGACTTGAACTCGAGGCGCGAGCCGGGTCCGTAGTGGGCGCTCTCCGGCTTGGGGCCGAAGCAGCTGTCGATATTGCCGCCGAAGGACTGAACGTCGAACTGCGCTGCCGGCGCAGCGGGGAAATCAAAGCGCAGACTGCCGCTGACCGATTCACCTTCGAGCTCGGCATCGCGTGCGAGCGAGAGGGCGGCGGTCACATTACCCGAGATGGTCTTGAATCGGCCGCGGCTCACGGCGCCGAGCTGAACCTTGGCGTTGCCGCTCACGGTGACCACCTCGACCTCCGTCGGGGAGCCCTTGAGCTCGACATCGCCGTTGATGGTCTTCGCCTCGATCGACTTGGCGCCCGGCGCGCTCAAGCGGATGCTCCCGGTGACGCTGTTGGCGCGGAGGTTGGCCCCGACCTCGCCGCTGATATTGCCGCCCACGGAGCGCAGGGTCGCATCGCCGGCGACGCCATGGACGCTGATGTTGCCGTTCACCAGCGTGACCGTGAGCGTGCTCCCCGAGGGAACGCGAACCGAAATTTGATGCTTGCCGCCGCCCGGCACCAAGTCGATGACCGTGCGTTGCCCGTGGGCCGTGAAGTGCAGTCGATTGCCCAGATCCTCCTCCGCGGTGAGTTCCACTCGGGGCTGGTCCCAGCCGGTCACGTCGACCGAGTCGGTAATCCCGATGATCTCCACCATGCCTTGCGGGTCGGCGTCGTGCGCCTCGCGAAACGGCGTGTCCGCGTGCAGCATGGCGGGGATCATTCCGGCCACGAGCGTCGCGGCGGCGAGTGGAGGCAGGTATCGCGTGCGGGTCGTTCTCATTGTCATATTCTCGCCAAGGTGGGTTGTGTGGTCCGTATCACGTCGTCGTACAGGTCGAACTCGTCGTGCCAGGCACTCTCGAGCAACTGCTCGAGGACAGGGCTGTCGGGATCCGCGGCCAGAGCCTTGCGGATGTCGTCGCGCGCCTGGTGAATCACAGCGAGATTCGCTTCGATCTTGGCGCGGGTGGGCGGGTCGAGCATGGCAAGCCGTTGCCTGAAAGTGTCGACAAGACCCGCACGCGCGGCGAGATAGCCGGGGTCGTGCGGCTCGTCGAGGCTCATCTCGATATTTGGTGCGCCAGGCGCATTCGTCGCAGCCCGGCTGTGCAGCACCGCCCACACGACGGCGCTAGCGATCATCAACGCCGCTACGGCGGCCGCGGCCGCGAGCGCCACCTGGGGGGCCCGCAACGGCTGCCGCTCGATCTCGCGCTCGATCGAGGGCCACAGGTACCGGGGCGGGACGATGTCGCGCGGCAGCTTTGCGAGCCGCGCCTCGAGAGCCTCCTGGGCCGGGTCTTTCATGCCTCCTCCTCCAAGCCGAGCGCAGCGCTCAGCAAACCGCGCGCACGGTGCAATTGAGCCTTGCAAGTGCCTTCCGCCACGCCGAGCGCGCTCGCCGCCTCGCCGTGGCTGTAACCGTAGATGCCGACCAAAACCAATACGTCGCGTGCGCCAGCCGGTAGCGCCGCGATGGCGCGCTCGAGGTCGATCGGCGGCACGGTGCCAGAATCCGGCTGGTCGGGCAGCCCCTCGGCGGGCTCGCCGACCTCGCGGCTCGCACGCAGGCCGCGGCGGCGGGCGAGCACCGTGCGAATCGCGATCCGCTGCAGCCACGTAGAAAAAAGACTCCGCTTCTCGAAGCGCCCGAGCGAGCGCCAGGCGGCGACGAAAGACTCCTGGGTACAATCCTCGGCGGCCTCGCGCTGACCGGTGAGCCTCAGGCATAGCCCATAAATCCGGGGCGCAAATTCCCGGTAAATGGTCTCGAACGCCGCCAAATCGCCGCGCGCGGCCGCGGCTATCGCCGCCTCGGTGTCGGAATCGCTCACATCCGGGATTCGCCGAAACTGGAGTGTTCCCACCATACTCCCCGCTAAATCGCTCATTGCAACGTTAGATGCGAGCGCGGGCTGAAAGGTTTGAATGGGGGTCAAGGATTTCGATGCGCATCCCCGGCGCGCCAGACGATCCGACCGACGCAGGGCTCCAGCAGCCCCTCGAGACGGTCCTTGAAGCCCAAAGTGCGCAGTAGTGCAAAGGCGGTAATGCGCGCTTGCGGGAAGGCCTCGTGCAGCCGCATCGAAGCCGCAAGCAGAGTTCGGCCCTTGGTCACCACGTCGTCGATGAGCAGCAGGCACGAGTCATCTGGCAGATCACAGCCGGGGACGACACTCAAGGAGTCGTAATGGGCCAGGACCGTCGGTCGCCGTCCGGGCGCTGCGGACGCCGACTTGGGCACGGGGCGGATTCGGCGCAGCCCCTTCCACGAGCTAGTCGCTAGTCCTTCAGCAACGAGCGCCTCGGCGAGCCGATCGGGCAGATACTTGCGATTCGAGCCGCTCGGCTCGCTGGCCGGGATCGGAACAAGGACGTCGATCGTTCGGAAGAACTCCGCCAGGCAGGGCATGAGATGCGCTTGGCGCGCCACACAGCCGGCGTAGAGCGCCACGCGAGGGGGCTCCGCAGCCTTGACCATCGCGCAGAACGACCGGGACCTGGCCGAGACGGCGCACCCGCCACACGGGGCATAGACATAGCAGGAGGCGAAGTCCAGCGATCGCATGGCCGGTTCATTAGCCCTCATAGGCCGAAATCGTAGTCCCGGTCGCGTCCAGCCGTGGGCGTCCCCTGCAGGTGGATTTCGGCAGCGCGAGCCTCGCCAAGCTCGAGCACGTCACGGCGATATTGCGCATACTTGCGGGCCGAGTCCTCTGCCGACGGTTCGCTCTCGCCGGACATCAGTTTCTCGCGTCGATACTGCCGCCAGTTTTCGATCGATTGGCGAGCTATATCCTCGGGGCGTGTACGAGCGTGGTCTCGTTCCGGGCTGGGGGATTCGGATGCCGTGCGTTGCGGTTCGTGGCGTGGCTCGTGGCGCGCATGGTGCTTCTCGCGAATCTGTTCGGCGACGACGCTGCGGCCGCCGCGCCGCTCGATCTCGTATGGGATGCGCGGGATCCAAAGCTTTGGCTCGCGAGTGATGCCCCGCGCCGCGAGGCTGCGATGGTCGATCCGCGCATCGACCCGCGCCGACTCGAGCGCCATGTTCGCCACCTCTGCCCAGCGTTGCCGCGCGTAGAAGAGCTCTCTGACTGCCGGTCCCAAACCAAGCTCCCGCCTGGTCTCGTCATTGAGATCGGCCGTGGTTTTCCTTCCCAGACCTTCGCGAGACACCTCGCGGGTCGTAGCCAAGAGATGCGCATGAAAGTTCCGGGGATCGCTTCCTCGGAAATTTCGCGGTGCATGCAGCACCGCGTCGACGGCGAATCCGTAGCGGTCGGCAAGGTCCTGCGCAAAACCACGCACCACATGGACCCGCTGCGGGTGAGTGAGCTCGCTGGGCAGGGCGATCAGATACTCGCGGGCCACTCGGGCATTCTTACGCTTCTCGGCGGCCTCTGCGGTGTTCCAAAGACTGGAACGGTCGGCCGCCCAGCCCATGTCCGCGCCGGCTAACGCTGCCGGGAGAAGGATTTCCTTGTGCATCACGCCCTGTCGATCCGTATGATCGTACGTGCGTCTCGTGCGCTCGTCGCGAATGCGCTCGCCCGAGCGATAAGCCGCGAGGCTCGGGCCGTTGCTGCCGTCCGAGCGGTTGAAGGTCTGCATGTTGAGAAAATAGACCGCCATGGCCCCTCAGCTTCCGGCCATCGACTCGAGGAATTGCGGGTCGCACGCGTAACCGACTGCGCCGACCTCCAACGCCTCGCCGACGTGCTCGAGCGTCACAGCGGCGGCGCCCTCGGCCGTCGTCGGTAGAAAGGCGCCGTCAGGCTCGCAGAAGAGATCGTGATCCTCCATCAACGCGCCGCAAGCCATGCAATGATTCGCCCAGTACGAACCTTGGGTGCGCTCGCTGAACGCGAATCGATAGCCTCCGGATGCCGCCTGAAGACGCCGTCGGACTTCGTCGGGCAGGTACTCCACGTAGAAAAGGAGGGCGCCCCACTCTGCGGTCTCCCAGTTATAGGCGTCCAATTCGTCCTTTTGGACATCCCAATTGAGCGCGAGGGACTGATGGCTCGGCGGCAGAGCAAGAGCGACACACCGCGTCTCAGCGCGGCAGCCATCGCACTCCCCGGTCGCGTGCGCGATCCAGTAGCTACTGGACCGGACGTTGACGTTTGCTTTCGAGTTTGAGTCGACCATGCATGGCACTCCTGTCGGATGATCGCGAGCGCTCGAAGGAGACCTTGAGCCACTCGCCGGCTGAAGCTAGTTTCAAATAACCGGCGAAATCCGGAAGTCCTTCGATCTCGGAGGACATTACCGCCGCCTCCGTCACGCGCTGCTCACTGGTGTTCTTCGAGCGTCGTGCGCCCCGGCGAGCGAACAAGCCCTCGCGATCGCTGCCGCGGGAAATCTGCCGCCTCGATACCTCGCGCTCGCCGATGAGGCGCGAAGCAAATTGCGACGTACCGCCATGCTCGCTTGCCGAGCAGCGGAGGATCAGCGTGTTGCTGCAGTTCTCCACGATGGTCTGGGCATCTCCGCCGTATGTGTTGGAAACTTGCGCGATCGATTGAAAGCCAAGGCAGCAGCGCCCTCCAAATTTGCGCAGCCGCGCAAGCGCATCCTTGAGGCCGTCGATGGCGCCGAGCGCGTCCAGCTCGTCGATCACGAACCAAAGACGTTGATCCGCGCCTTCCTCGCCGTGCATCGCCGCAAAAATCGCGAGCCGCATCCATGCCGCAATCAATGACCTGAGGGCTTGAATTTGACCGGCCCTATAGGGAATGAACAGAGATGCCGCCGAAGTGCCGCTGATCCAGCGGCTCACCGAGAAGGGAGCCGCCCTTTGCCGGGCGACATGCTCCAGCGCGGCGAGCGCCGAGACCGCCACCGAACGGATCGAGGCGAACATGCGTGCATTTTCAGGATCGAGGAATGGTTGCGCCGGCGTGCGGGCGACGATGGGCCGCAGCTCGTCCGGGGACGCCTCGGACATGAGCCGCCACAGCTCTGCGCAGTCCGTCCGATTCGAAGTACGACAGCTGCGCAGCACGGCACCGAGGAACGTCCGCGCATAGGCGCGCCATTCGCCGGCTGCCCGGTCATGCGTATCGGGAATAAGGCTGCCTGCGAGTTGCTCGATATCATAGACATTGTGAATTTCGGCGAACGGATCCCATTTGAGAGAGCACGGCTCGAACGGGTTCAACACGACGTCGCCGCGGTAGCGATCGAAGAATCGAGCTCGATAACCGCCATCGGGATCGGCGAATACGGCGCGGTCGCCGCGTTCGAGCGCCCCGGCCAGGAGATCGCCGATGGCCGTGGACTTTCCCGTTCCCGTGGTCCCCAGAATCTTGAAGTGCTTGGCCTCATCACCCGGCCGCACGGGGATACCGGCAAACGTTAGCTGTACTGGCTGCGTTTCTGGGCGCTGCAGCCGCGCTGCGCTCCATGCGCCACGCCGCGCTGCCGCGCGCTCACGGACACGCACGCCGCGCTTGTGAACTTCAGCCGGGCGGCCACCCAACAGACGCAGTAAGACGACGATGCCGATCGCCAAGGCAGCCACGACGGGCACGGCGGCGGCGGAATCCTTATCGAACAGCGCGGCGAGCCAGTGCACGAGTCAATAACCTTTGACCACGAAGTAGTCAGCTTTTTCGCCATAAGTGGGCGCGCTACGATCGACGCGAACGCATAGCCGCGCCCGCTCGCCACAATGCCGCCAATCGATGCGGCCGCCGCTCTGTTCGAGACGCGCGACGCTCGCCTGCAGCAAATCTCGTCGCACCCGCAGCGTCTCGATCTCGGCGGGAGATGGCAGCAGCCAGTAGGCGAGCGCGCTCGGTATCGCCACCGACAGAACCACGGTCGAGACGCTGAAGATCAGGCCGCGCAGGTGCGCAGTACGCTTCATTCCTTTCAGTGCTTGCGCCGCGCGCCGACTCTCGGCGGTCAGCTCATCGAGCTCTTCGACGAGCGTTCGACGAATTTCCTCGCGCACCACGCCGTCGAGATCCTGCGTGTGCGAGCGCAGCTTCTCCAGGTGCATTTCCGCCATCTTCTGGTGCGCCTGGGCGCTTTCCATGAGAAGACCGAACTTCATCGTCGTCTCGTCAAAGGTACCCGTACGCTCATTCATGGCCATGGCCCTCGTGCGATCGCGCCGGAACGCTCCGCGCTCTAGCGGTACGGGCAGTGGCATTGGCAGCGGCACTGGGGCCGGCACGGCGTACGTCCTCCCAGGCCGCCCGTGCGTCCAATCGCACGCGATGCCACGCCGGCTCGGAGGCGTACTTGAGATAGCCGGTGAGATCCGGGAGCTGCTCGATTTGCGAGGCGAGTAGCGCGTGCTCGGTGCTCACGTGCTCGCTTCGGGATGTCGTGCCGACAAATTCGTTCGCGCGGCGGCTCCGCGAAATGCTGGTCCGCAGAACTTCGCGCTCACCAACGAGTTGCGAAGCGAAACGCGCGGTTCCACCGCCCTCGCTCGCGGAGCAGCGAAGGATGAGGGTATTGCCGCAGTTTTCCACGATTGTATGCGCATCGCCCTGCCCGTACGTGCTCGAGACTTGCGCGATCGACTGGAAACCGAGGACGCATCTGCCCCCGAATTTTCGCAGGCGGGCGAGAGCGTCCTTCAGTCCATCGATCTGTCCGAGCGCATCGAGCTCATCCACCACGAACCAAAGCCGGCGCTGAGTTCGGGTCTGCTCGTGGGCCGCCGGCTCGCGCGGTTCCATGGCCTCGAAGATCGCGAGGCGCATCCAGGCAGAGATCGTCGTGCGCAACGCAGCGATCTGCCCGGCGCTGTAGGGCATGAAGAGCACACCACCCGGATCATCGGCGACCCAAGATCGGATCGAGAAGCCGGTGCCTTTTTGCCGGGCAATGTATTCGAGGGGACCGATCGCCGCGCTCGTGACGGAGCGAATCGAGTCGAACATCTTGCTGTTGTGCTCTTCGAGAAATGGCTGCGCGGGAGTACCCTTTACCAGCGTGCGCAGCTCCGCCCGATCGGCCACCATCATGAGCCGGTAGAGCTCCGCCGTATCGGTCACTCCGGCTTCATGCGCTTGGCGAGTGACGGCACTCAAGAAGGTGCGTGCATACCCGCGCCAGCTGCGATCCGAGCCTTCATGATCCGGAATGAGTGAGCGAGCCAGCTGCTCGACGTCGTAGTGCGTCTTGATTTCCGCGAACAGGTTCCACTTTACCGAGCGCTCGTCGAAGGGATTGAGGATGGTGTCCCCGCGCGCCGCATCGAAAAACCGGCCCAGATAGCCGCCGTCAGGGTCGGCGATGACCGCACGATCACCGCGTGTAAGCGCGGCACTCAGTATCTCCCGAATGGCCGTACTCTTGCCGGTGCCGGTGGTGCCGATGAGCTTGAAATGCTTGGCCTCGTCCTCGTAAGCCACCGCGCGCCCGGCCACCGTGATTGCCGGAGAGTCGGGATCTCTCGGCCGCCCGGCGCCCACGGGCCGCTCCGCCACGACCGCTCCGCGCCGGTGCGAGTCGCCGGGCGAGGCATCATTGGCCAACGTCCGGCCGCCGGCATAACCGAGGAGGGCGCTCATGGAGGTTCCGAGCGCGAACTCGGCCACGCCCCGTACGCTGCCCAGGTACGAAAGCAGCGGCGCCGAGATGCTCATCGCACCTCCGACCAACGCCATGAGCGGAGCTGCCACGAGAGGCGAGGTCAGGTATCGCTGCCAGGCGCCGCCGCCCCGCACGAGACCCGCGAACATCGGCAACTGGACCGCCGCGTACCCGAAGAAGACGCCCGACCAGCCGTGCAAGAGCGCTTCGCCCAGCATTACCTCTCCCCGCCGACGATACGACGCTTGCGTTCGGGCTCATACCAGATCTCCTTGATGAAACGTTCGTGCGCCTCGACGCCGAACTGGATCACGATGTCGATCAATAGATATAGGAGACTCTTGATGTCCTCGCGTGCGAGTTCGCGACCGCCCGAGTTTTGTTTTACCAACAGCACTAGCTGCTCGAAGGCGAGATCGGCACTCGCCGCGTGTATGCTGGTGATCGAGCCGGGGTGACCGGAGTTGACGTTGCGCAAGTAATCGAAGGCTTCCTCGGAGCGCAGCTCGGCCAGCAGGATCCGATCCGGCTTCATACGCAAGCAACACTCGAGCAGCTGCTTTGGAGTCACTCGCGCAACTCCCTGGTCGTCTTTCGAATAAAACAGGCGCACGTGGTTAGGATGGCGGTCGAGCACCAGCTCCTGCGCGTCCTCGATGGTGATCAGCCGCTCGTCCGGCGATATCTCGCGAATGAGCGCCTTGGTCCACGTAGTCTTTCCGGATCCCGTTGGGCCGGACACCAGGATGTTCTTGCGAGCCGCGACAGCCGCGCGCATGAAAGCGGAGTAGTCGTGAACCGCCAGCAACCGCAGGAGTTCTTTTTCGGTGTCGTCTAGCCTATCGGCAGCGCGGACGGTACGCTGGAAAATGCCGCGTCGCTCCAGCTCATCGATGCTCCACACCGCATCGGCAGGTCGACGGATCGCGATTGCAACGCATTCGGGCGAAGTCGCCGGCGGCAGCACCACCTGCACGCGCTCGCCGGTCGGCAGGGATGCCGATAAGAGGGGTGCCGTGGAGTCGACGCGTTGTTGGGTCGAGTTGGCGACGAGCTTTGCGAGTCGGCTGCACCATTCGAAATCGGCGAATGGCAGGGCGTGCCGCTGCCACCCGCTGCGCAATTCGACGAAGGCTTCCCGGGGCCGGTTGATGCAGAGCTCCGTGACCTCGGGGTTCGCGAGCAGCGGGCGCAGCGCACGCATCGTCTGCGCGAGCGCCGACGACTCGGTCTGCCCATCAGCGAGGGCCCGTGACGGCTCGCAGCTCATAAACCGATCTGAAATCCAGATCTCTGGCGACCAACACCTGGATGCGATCCCCGTTCTTCTTCACCACGGTGGGGGGAATATTCGCCGTCCCCTTGAGCACCTCGGTCATCACGCTTTGCGATCCCGCCGGGTCGACGATGACCGTGCCGCCGCCGTTTCTTGTCGAGGCCGCCTCGACGGCTCCATCAACGATCGAGATCAACATGGCGGCGCCGAATCGCTCCCAGAAGTGGCGGTTTACCTCGCCGGGCAGCCCGGAACGCCCCAACTCGTCCGCGCCGGGCGACGCCAGGGGCACCACCACGCCGGCGGGCGTACGGGCTTCGCTCCACAACACGAATACCCGTGCTTGCCCTTGCTGCACCTGGCCTTGGGTCTCGCCGATCAACTTGGTGCCGCGCTCCATCAGCACCACCTTGCCGTCGACTCCAAAGACGTCAGTCGCCATCACGCAAGTGGTCATTCCCGGCAGCGTCGAGTCGATGGCAGTTTCCAAAGTACAATCAATGAACGCACCCTTAGGCAGCAGCAGGCGTTGTGCCGGCAGGATCTCGGCGTGCGCGGCGGGGGTCGGTGCGGCATGCAGGAGTGCTGCCAGCGTACCGGAAGGCGCTGCAGATACACTCTCGGGCGGAGATCCCGAAACCGGATTGATTTCGGACGGCGCGATACCCGGGCCAGGCTGAGCATTCGAAAACACCGCGCCGGATAGCCGGCGCTGCTGAGCGAGTTCCTCCGGGGTCGCTGGTGCGGGAGCCGTGTAGCCTGCCGTGTTCGCGGCGAGCGGGATCTCGGGCAGTGTCGTCGCGGTCAAGGCTACCCGATCGGCCGCACTCACCGGCAACGCGTCGATTGGCTGCGGGGAGTCAATCTCGCGAGAGGCCATTGGCGGCAACGGCGGATCGATGCGGCCGAGGCTCGGCAACACCGTGTCGCCTGCGGCATGATTCGCCGCCGCGCTTTGGATGTTGCTCCGGATCCGCGCTTGACGCGAGGCGTTGTTCACGTAGTACCACGTGAGAGCGCCCAACCCGAGCACGGTCATCAGCGACACGGCGAGCAGGTTGCTCAATCGCGATTGTATGGAGACCGAGCCAGTGACGAGCGTTGTCGCGCGTTCGCCTGCCACTTCCTCGGTACCTGCGTCCGAGGCGTTCACGGCACGACTCCCGGCACGGTGCGCTGCACGTCAGGCGTGACGGTTCCGGAGTCGAGTCGCAGGCCCGCACCCGTGAAACCCTGATTGACAATGCATCCGGCGAGCTTGCCGCGGCGGAGGATAAACTGACGCGCGACTCTATGCACGACGACGTCGCCCGAATCCATGCTGAAGTTCAACAGCGATTCGGTGGCGTCGGCGTTGCGCACGAAAATCGCGGGGAGCTCGGCGTTGGCGGCGAATCGCAGTCGCGTATGCACGCCGTCGTCCGATGCGGCGATGGGCTTGATTGTTGGGCTGCCGCAATACCAGTAGTCGATATTCCGCGGCCGTTTGGCCGACGCGCCGGTGAGTGCCGTATCGATACGCTCGGCCTGTTCGGCCTGCGCGCGCGCGGCGCTCGGAGGATATGTGAAACGTACTGCGAACATCACCTCCGGATCCTCTGGCTCGGGACGCTGCGCGGCCGCCGTATAGTCGATCTGATAGCGGCGCCGGTTGGTGAGCACGGTGAGATTGGTGGCCACTTTCGCGGCCTTAGGCTTCAAGAACAGGTGGTTCTCGGTACCGAAGTATGAGATCCCCTCGAGATCCCCCGCTCCGAGACCGACGAAGGTCTCCCCCACCTCGAATTCGAAATCGATTTGGTAACCGACGAAGCCGCGCACTCGATACACCTGGTCGCCGTTGTACGGTGCGTAGCGGATCCGGCTGTCCGCGACGCCTCGTGTCGGCACCGTCTCGGCATGCAGCGCGGGCGAAAGAAGTGCCCCTTGTATTGCCGCGGCGACCGCGAGCACTCGCAATGCGGCTTGGGAGTCTTTGCTAAGAATCATGATGAGGCTCCTTGGCGGCCGTTCCGTCGACAGGAGCCTCCGGCTCGGTCTTGAATTCGATGATTTTAAAGCCGAGCGGATTCCAACGCCTCGTGCGAGGATCCTTCGCGGGCTGCGTGTACCCGTATTGCACGGTCGCCACCCATTGAGTGAACTTGTCCTCGGCGCCGGGGCCGGCTCGCAGCGCCTTGAGGTAGCGGACCTGCGCGAGATCGGCAAGGCCGCTCGCACGGGTAAAGAAACTCACCGCCTTGACTTGCACTCTCACCGTACTGCCATCTTTGTGTATGTTGAGCGGTGAATCAGGATTGGTGGCGGTCCACATCGCGTACCAAGCCTGATTGCGTTGCGGAGAATGAAAGGCGCCGCATTCCTCATAGTCGCTCTCGGCGGTCGCAAAATTGAACCGCTCGCAGACAGACACGTAGTGGGTAAGAAAGTAACGCGTCACGGCCTCCTGCGGCGTCGCCCGCCCGTCATACGCCGGGACCACATCCACGACCCCAGTGGTGTTGTCGACGCGCACAACGAACGGATCGACCCGCTTCAGTGGCATCAGGATAATGAGCGCAAGCGCACCGCATACCGCGCAAGTCCATCCCGCGCCGGCAACCCACCATCCAATGCGAGCGCTGTGGCGCTGCTGCGCGGCTCGATCGGCCTCCCAGGATTGGGATTCCCCGAAGTAGGCCTGAAGCTCGGGCTCCATGCTCACGGCGAGCCCGCCTCAACCGGCTTGACATCAGTAGTCAAGGCCGGTGACTGCGGTGCGTTGATCGGCGTGAGATGAGCGTCGCAACGAAGGGCGTGCGTGGTGCAACCGCCAAGCAAAATAGAGGCCAGCAGAATTGAACGAAGGCAAACGAGTCGCATGACGCCCTCCCGGATTGGTGTGTGCTTGTTCGCGGTGTTCACGGACGGGGCCTACGCTGGGTGATCGCTTGAATGCCTGCGCTTGCTCGGCGATAAGCGGTTTGTCCTGCGCGAGCGCCGGCGGTTGCGGCTCGGCGTGCGTACGTCGGGGCGGCGGCGAATGCACTCACCACCCTGGGCGCGGCGTATGTCGCGGCCGGAACTACGACCGCGACTCCTCGCCGTCCACTCGAAGCCAGAGTACGGCCCACGATACCGAACGAACTCAATGCCGCCCCTCCCGCGACGCTCGCGGCGATGGGCATGACTTGCCGCAGGATCAGCAGCACCAATCCAGCGATCAGCATCATATGCAGCGCGTCTACGGTGAAAATCGCGCTGCCACGTGCCGCGGTTTGCGCTGCATAGGACTGAACAACCTGCAGCAACAAGGCGGCCACCATTATCGTCAGGATAGTGACCAGCGCGTAGTTGGCGAGCTGCGCGATCCATGCCGAGAAGAGCCTGCGCGTCGAGTCGAAGAACAGCATCGCGATGAATAGCGGCCCGAGCGCAAGCAGCACGGCAAGTGCGATATTCGAGAGAGCGATCAAGAACATGGCGTACACGCAAAGCAATCCGATCAGGCACCAAACGACCGCGGCCGCCAACAGGAACCCGAATCCGCTGGGATACCAATGTCCCTTCGTCCAAAGGTTGCCAGCAACGGTCCCGCCGCTCTCCCAGATGGCGTCGATGGTGCCGACCGGATCACCCGCGCCGACGACGGTAGCCGCGAGCTGCGCGGGCGCGTTATAGAACGTGTCTACGATCACCGTGTTGTACAGCCACAGGTTCACGGTGACGCCCAAGACTACGGCCAGCATCACGATACGCTTGACGCCGGCGACGAACGGCTCCTGGATCTGGCCCGTCAGCTGCAAGTACCCCCACACCATAACGTAGAGCACCGCAAGCGTGACGATCGTGGGCTCGAGCACCCCCGCAAGGCGTGCCGTATTGTTCCCGATGTAGGTCGCGAGTTGACTGTTCAGCCAACTCCAAAACGTCGCGAAGAATCCCATGACGCTCACGGTCCCGGCTGAAAGCGGGTCGCGAATTGGCCTTGGCCGATGATGACTTGCTCACGCTCGCGCTGCGCGTTAACCGCCGACATTGCCTCGGTTGCTTGAGCAAGCACCTGCAGCTTGGTTTGTTCGTTCTGCAGCATGCCGAGCTCGGCGCTGATTCGCGCCTGGAGGTCGAGGATTCCTTTCTGATCTCGTGCGCTCGTGATCGCAGCGATCAGGCCCTGGAGCGCGGCAAATCGAGCGCTCGAGTTCGACAGCGCCTGCGCGGCTACGGCTTGACGGAGCGCGACGGCTTGCCGGTCGGCAACGACCTGCTGCTGAGCAGGCGGCGGGAGCGTCGCCAGCTGTGCGGGCGACAGGACAGCATTCGAGTTAATAGAAGCCTGGACACCGGAGGCCAGCCCGGGATAGCCACCGACCCCTTGCGAGGCGGCGATCAACTGCGCCGCGCTCGTCGGTAGATAATTGCGATTGGTACCGCCGAGCAGGAGCTGCATGCCCCGATTGCCCGTCGTGGTGGCAAGCGCGGCCTCTGCCTGATTGAGCTGCGCCTGCGCTGTCGTGAGCTGCTGGCGCAGGGTCTGGACTTCCTGTATGAGTTGCGCAATCGCTCCAACGTCGATAACGGCCCACTGCGCGCGCGCGGCCGGCAAGGCCGCGACATAGAGCATCAAGCTCATCGATACCCACCGGATTCTGGTCATGATCTTTACCCCGCTTGTTTGGAGGACTCTGATTCATCGGTATTCGCCGTCATGAATGCCGGCAGCCAGTCATCTGGCAGAGGACCGTGCGCGGTGATCAGCTCGGTCATCTCGGTTACCTTCGCCGCTCTGCCGGAAATCACGGCGAGCTCGGCGTCGAAACCTTTGAGATCGAGGCGGCACACCACGCTGTGGTGAGCTTGCTTGACCAGGAACGTCCGCGATCCGGGCTCGAGCTGTTCCTTGATGAGCTGGAACTCGCGGTCGGAAAGACCAAATCCTTGCGTATATTCGTCGTGACTGGCGTCCGCGTTGGGGAAGAACACCTTGGTCGGCGTCTGTTCGACCAGCGTCCGGCTGATGGAGCTTTGCAATACATCGCTCGCGCTCTGAGTCGCGAGACACATGACCGCATTGAGCTTGCGCCAGGTCTTCGGACCGTCCTTTGCAAAACTCTCGAACGCGGGATCGGCCAGCAGCCGCCAGAACTCGTCCATCCAGCAAACCAGGCGGCGACCGTCGAGTAACTGGCGCACCAGATGAAACAGGTACAAGGTGACAGACGCGCGGGTATGCGCGTGATCGAGGAACTCCGTCACGTCGAAACCGACGACCGTGCGGCCCGCGAGGCGCTGCGCGAGGGTGTCTGCCGGATTGTCGAACACCCAGGCGTAGTCGCCGCGACGGCTTTCGCACCAGCAGCCAAGCCGCGCGTAGAGTCCCTCAGGATCCGTGGGATCAAGGAATTCCACCAGGCGCGAAAGGCGCCGGCCGGCAAGATCCAGCGCCAACGTGCCGCGCAGCGCTTGCTCGAGGTCGGCGCGCTCGCGCACCGATGAACGCCCGTCCTGGGCGTGCGCGCGACTCAGCTCGTGCAGCCAGACCTTGAGAAATTCGATATTGGAGGGAGTCGGAGGGAGCTGCAGGGGGTTGAAGCCGGTCGGCACGCCATTCTTCAGCGGGAAATAAGCACCGCCTAGGGCGCGCACGAGGATCTCCAATCCGCGGTCCTTGTCGAATACCACCTGGGTCGTGTCGCGGCGAGCCAGCATGGCGATCAGAAAGCCGATAAAGACCGTTTTTCCGGACCCCGTAGGGCCGCATATCAAGGTATGGCCCGTGTCCTTGCGGCTGCCGCCGTCGGGATCGACGGGATCGCTCGCATGCAGCGAGAAGTGATAAGGCGAGCGCGCGCCCGTCACAAGCACGGTCAGCGCCCGGCCCCAGTGGTTACCGTCCGCGCGCCCTGTCGGATAGTTGTGAAACGGCGCCATGGCCGCGAGGTTCCGTGAGGTGATCGGCGACTTCCGCGTCCGGAACGAAAAGTTTCCGGGCAACTGCGCCCAAAATGCCGCCTCGAGCGCCAAGTCCTCGCGCGCAACCAACATACCGGCGTCGGCGAGAATGCTGCGCGCTTGCGCCACCCGATCGTTGAGTGGTTTGAGCCGGACGGACGGGCTCGTCGGCTCGCCCGCAGCGATCTCAGGCAGGTCGACCATCAGTTGCAGAGAAAAGTGATGATCGCCCATCACGAATTCGTTGCTTGTGAGGGCGTCGAGGGCGTCCTTGAGCTCCGCCGCCTGAGAAACCGCGAAATCGCCTGCGTTCGCCATGCGGTTGAACTGCCGCTGGAGCAAGCCCTGCCCCGTCGACTTACTCAAAAACGCGAACGACTGTGTAAGGACGAAAGATATCGGTGCCGAGAGCAGCCGGTCGTACATACCGACCACGGTGGGAGTCGGGTACTCCTTGATGCCGAGCACGGCGCCGGCTCGACTCTCGGTCGGTGTGCGGTATTCGATCGCCTCGTTTCCGAAAAACAATCGGGTGCTCGCCAGAGCCTCATTGAGAGGCCCGCGTGGCAGCGGTATACGCTGCGGCTCTCCGTTGACCAGCAGCGCGAAATACTCGAGCAGCGACGAATACCAACCGCCGCCCAAGCGATAGCAACCGAGGAGTTCCGGCTCGTATCGGTCGAGGGAGGCAAGCAAGGTCTGCGCGATCTTTTCGCAAGCATCGAGCGCATCGGCCAGCTCGGCTCGCCAGGCCTCGCGCTGCGCGCGCGCAAGGACTCGTGCTAAAAGGCCTGTCGCGGCTCCCGACACCGGCCGATAGAGCACCGCGATGTACAACTCGTTGAGCATGAGGGTCTCGCCGCTAAGGCGTCGGCGATAGCGCGCATGTAGCGACTCGGCGAAGAGATTGCCGGATCGCGTCTTCGTTTCCTCGCCACGTTCGTCCAAGGAAACCGATCGGCGGATGACGTGCGACCACAGCGCGATCCCGGGAGTCGCGATATTCCGCCACAGCACATTGAGCCGCGCGTGCCAGTTGTTGAGTTCGGCATCGTCGCGTGTTTCGAAGCTCGCACCGCCGATCCGCAGGGCCTGGACATAGTCGCCGAACTGCGTGCGAATGACGGTCGGCGCCACGTGCGTGCGATAGGGAATACGCTCCGCGGCGCTGAACTCGCGCCGCAGCGCGCTTTCGCGTTTTAAGGCCTGCATGACGATGCGCCCCGATGCGAATGAACGAGCTCCATCGAGTCGACTCGTCGGCGACCGGTGCGATCAGGCAATGCCGTTGCTAAGGGCGAATAACTGCTCGCCTTCCACAGCCGCCAGTTCGCGAAGAAAGCGGGCAGCTTCGTGCGCGCGCAAAGCAGAACCAGGTCGAAGAATCGGGCATCTCGGGCGCAGAGCAACATGCAGATCCCGTGGATCGGCGCGCACAGCAGGAGCATCAGCAGGTTTTTCGTGAGTAAAAACGCCTCCATTGTAAAAACAATATTGAAAAGCAGGGCCGAATAGGTGACGCCCCAGCGCATCGGCGGCCGAGTGGCACCCACGAATAGGGGATCCTCCGTCAAGCCCGCGTTGAGATCGCTCATCACGTTCTCCTAAACGCCGAACATCCCGCGCACCCAAGTCACGATTTGCGGTGCGCCGAAGGCGATCGCAATCCCCAAAATCGCGCCCAGGCACCACCCCCACGACATTCGATTTGCCATGGCCATGCCGCCGAGGACCATGATCAAAATGATCGCGATCGGCGTCAGCCACGCCAATATGTTGGTTTGCAGCGCGCTGGCCCCGGTCATAAAGGGCGACGCTTGCGCCAGGCAGAGCCCGGGCACGCATAACGTCAGCGCAACCAGTAGGGCGGGTAACGACAGCGGCACGCGCCTAACTCGTCGACAGTGGGGGTGGTGCATGGGGATGTCCTTTGCAGTTTCGAAGAATTCTCGGCTAGATCTCGGTCTCCATTTCGTCAAGCTCGCGTTCCGCGCGTCTCGCCAGTTCCTCGCGCTTCGCCTTGCCGGGCGCGCCGAACCGGAAGGACTGCACGATGAACGAATGGTCGAAGTGTTGTTCCCCCTCTTTGTCGGTCCAATTGTTGGATCGAACCCGGGCCTCGACGATAAGCTGATCGCCCTTGCGTACATTTTTAGCGATCGCCTCTCCTAGGCCGTCGAACGCGACGAACCACAGAGTCGTGACGATTTCGCGAGTGTTGCCTTCCTCGTCCTTGCCCGCATAGTCATTGCCTACCAGGCAAAACTTCGTGTATGTGGTTTCGCCCTTGACGGCGAGCTCGGGATCATTGGCGAGGTTACCGACCGCCGTCAGATTGAAGCTATTCATGCGTGATCTCCTTTTGAGTTGACTGCGCGGCGACGACATCGGTATCGCTCGCGTGGTTGACAGTCTGCGAGGAACGCGCCGACACGAGAACAAAATTAAGGCATCGATATGCGAAGAAAGACACACGATGCGAAAAAGCACAGACGAATTCGGATCGCCCGATCTTCGATTCTCTTGATCATTCGAAAACTGTGCATAATCGTGCGATGACTCACTTGACCCCGATGCCGAGCACCGAAAGCCCGCAGCCCGCATTGCGGGTTACGGGCTTGACCAAGCGATACGCCGGCGTCACGGCGCTCGAGGATGTCTCGTTCGCCGTGGGACGCGGCGAGATCGTAGGGTTGCTTGGTCCCAATGGTGCGGGCAAGACGACCACCATCAATGTGATACTCGGGGTACTCGAGCCGACCGCAGGCGAGGTTGTGATCGACTCGATCGACATCGCAAAAGCCCGCTCGCTCGCGCTGACGCGTGCGAATTTCGCCGCGGTGTATGCAGCACTCCCCGGCAATCTCACGGTCAAGCAAAACTTGCGCTTTTTCGGGCTGCTCTATTCGATCGATGCGCTCGCGAGCCGCGTCGACGAGTTGCTCGAGGACTTCGACCTAAAGCATCTGCGCGACACCCGCTGCGGGCTTCTATCCTCGGGTGAACAAACGCGTGCCGCGCTCGCGAAGGCCCTCATCAACCGCCCGAGCTTGCTCTTGCTCGACGAGCCCACGGCCTCTCTCGATCCCTCCGCCGCGCAAATCATCCGCGAGAGGATCAAGCGTTTGGCGTCGCAGGAACGCTGCGGGATCCTCTGGACTTCGCACAACATGCACGAGGTTCAAGCGGTATGCGACCGCGTGCTGTTTCTCTCGCGCGGCAAGCTCTTGCTCGAGGGCGACCCTAATGCTCTGCCGCGGGAACACGGGGCCGCAAACCTGGAGGATCTGTTTATCCGCGTCGCGCGCGAGCCGTTGACGCTTCCGGAGCCTGTTCCATGAAACCGCGACCGATCTTCGCGATCGTGCTGCGGCAGCTCTATCTCCTACGACAGAGCCCGGTGCGCATCTTCGGTCTCTTCGTGTGGGTCACCATCGACATCGTCTTGTGGGGCTTTATCACGCGTTACCTGAACACGGTGAGCGGGAGCGGCGTCAACTTCGTGCCGACGCTGCTCGGGGCGGTGCTGCTCTGGGACTTAAGCGAGCGGATGATGCAGGGAGTCAGCACCGCCTTTCTCGAGGATGTGTGGTCGCGCAACTTCCTCAACCTGTTCTCCTCGCCGCTGTCGATCGCCGAATATATCTCGGGGCTCGTAATCACCAGCATGCTCACGAGCAGTCTCGGGCTCGTCGCCATGCTGGTGGTGGCCACTGCTGTCTTTCATCTGAAGTTTTTCATGCTCGGTGTCTCGCTGGGGGCTTTTATCCTGGTGCTGTTCATCTTCGGCATCAGTCTCGGCATCCTGGCGACTGCAATGGTGCTGCGTTTCGGACCGGCGGCGGAGTGGCTGCTCTGGCCGCTCCCTGCGCTGCTTTCGCCCTTCGCCGCGGTGTTTTATCCACTCTCCATCTTGCCGGCTTGGATGCAGGCCGTGGCGCGGGCGCTGCCACCTGCATACGTCTTCGAGGGAATGCGAGGTCTCTTGGCCGGAGGAACATTCCCCACGCGGCTGCTACTCGAGGGGGGCGCCGTGGCCGTGGCGGAGCTGTGTGCTGTCGCGTACCTCTACGCCCGGGTTTATCGCCGCGCGGTACGAACCGGACTGCTCGCGCGCTACAGCGCAGAAGGGACGGCCTAAGAGCCGGGCTGAGCCCTGGCGGCGAAGTCGCCGAGCAGCTTCTCCATGACGTCGACATCGATGGGCTTGGTCAAATGATGATCGAAGCCGGCGGCGCTGGCGCGCTCCTTGTCCTCCGGTTCTCCCCAACCGGTCACTGCGACCAGGAAGACCCGCTGGCCCCACGGCTCGCTGCGCACCGCGCGCGCCACTTGATCTCCCGTGAGACGCGGCATTCCTATGTCGAGAATCATGGCATCGGGCATCGCTTGGCGTGCGATTTTCAACGCATCTTCCCCGTCATGCGCGATTAGCACCTCGTGGTCGCTTAACTCGAGGAGCACACCCAGGCTGAGTGCCGCATCACGGTTGTCGTCCGCCACCAATACCTTCATGCGAGCGCCCCTTGGGGAAACCAGCCTTCACAACTTTCGCCAGCGTCAGCAGCGCCGGCAGTTTGGCGACGGTTCCCGAGGGGGTCAAGTCCGAGCGCCGCATGCACCAGGTCGCCGACCTTCCCGTGTGCTGCTCGTTGCGCGGCGTGATCGGTTCGCTTAACGTGAGTCATGGAAGACGGTGCTTACCGCATGCAGGCCGCTGCCGCCGCCCGTGCGCCGGTCTTCGTTCCCTGGCGGGTCGCGCCGCCGCTGCTCAGCACGGCGCTGATCATGCTGGGCGCCGGCATATTGGGATCGCTCTTGCCCCTGCGGTTTTCGGCGATGGGCCTATCGCCCGGCACGATCGGTCTGATTGCGACGGCCGAGGCGCTCGGTTTCCTCGTGGGCTGCCTTTACAACCATAAGATCATTGCGCCTGTGGGGCTCGAGCGCGCCTACGCCGCGTTCGCCGGCATGAAGGCGGTCGCGGTCCTCAGCCTGTATTTTGCGCAAAGCATGGCAGTACTGATGCTCTTCCGGTTCATGATCGGTTTGAACGCGGCCGGTCTCGCGATCATCGTGGAAAGCTGGTTGAACGCTCTGGTGCCGAATGAGCAGCGCGGCCGCGTATTGACGCTCTATGTGCTCGTATACGGCCTCTTCTACGGCGCAGGACAATTGCTCGCGCAAAACCTCGACGTACGAGGACCGGAGTTTCTCATCATCTCCGGCATCTCGACCACGCTCGCGCTCGTGCCCATGGTGGGTATTAATGTACGGGCGCCCCAACTGCCGCAGCGCGTCAAACTTGAGATCCTAAAAGCAATGCGCACCTCGCCGGCGAGCGTGATGGCGTGTCTGCTGAACGGTTTGATCCTCACCGGATTCTTTACCGTGGGTCCGTTGTTCGGTGTACGCATCGGGTTCGACCAGCAGCATGTCGTCATATTGATGGCCTGCGTATCGCTGGGCGGCCTTTTTCTTCAGTGGCCGATCGGTCATCTGTCGGACAAGATCGACCGGCTGCACGCTCTCATCGGCTTGGGGCTAGGAACACTGGCAGTCGCGGCGGCGCTCGTGAGCGTCGATCAGCGCATGCCCTTTTTCCTGATTGGTATCCTGTTCGCGATCTTCGGCGGCTTCGCCGAGAGCCTTTATGCGGTCGGCGTGGCGCATGCCAACGATCGCGCCGACAAGAGTGATTATGTTGCTCTGTCCTCGACGCTCTTGTTTGTCTGGGCGCTCGGTGCGGCGATCGGGCCGACCACCGGAACGTTCGCCATCCAGCTCATCTCGCCAAGCGCGTTCTTCGAATATGTCATCGTGCTGACCGCGGGCTTCACGCTGTTCGCGACCTGGCGACTTCGCCGCCGCCCGCAGGATCGATGCGTCGAGGAGCGCGAGGGATTCCTTCAGTATCCCCAGACGTCGCCTGAAATCTACGCCTGGCTCCCATATCACAAAGAGCCTGCCGGTCCGTCCGCATCGACCGACCTCGAGAGCTCTCCGACTCCACCGGATCCTGCGACCGCCGCGGCAGCGCCTGCGCGGACCGGGGACGATGTATGACACTGGGTGAAATAATGACCGCACGCGTCGTAACCGTCGAGTTCGACGATTCGCTCGCGACGGTGAAAGAGATCTTCGACTCGCTGCATTTCCATCATTTGCTGGTGATCGGATCCGACAAGAAGCTTTGCGGGGTGATCTCCGATCGTGATCTGCTGCGCGCCATCAGTCCGTACGTCGGGACCCCGTCGGAAACTGCGCGCGACTCGGCAACGCTCAAGAAGCGGGCCCACCAGATCATGACGCGCTCACCGTTGGCGTTGCAAGCCGAGGCGAGTCTCGAGGACGCAATCCAGCTATTGCTCGAGCATCGCGTATCATGCATCCCCATCGTCGATGAGGGCTTCAGGGCCGTGGGCATCGTCAGCTGGCGAGACATCCTGAGGTCCCTGTCCGGGTCTCCCGGCACTTGAATCCGTACGAACTGGACCGGTCTGCTGGTACATTAACTGCCCCCATGGTCCCCTTCAGAATCGCAGAAGAACGTGGCCCCGGAAGGTGCGCGCGATGACCCGGCTCACGCTTGGCACGCTTTTTATGGTCGGCGTACTCAGCGCGTGCTCGCGTGCGCCCGCGCCGCCTGGGCGCACGGATGAGCCGGCCCTGATCCACGCACCGCCCATAAAACAGCTGGACTTGAAGCAGTTGAAGGCGCTTTCTATAGAGTGCGAGAAATATCTGCCGGGGCAATTTGCGCGCGGACCCTACGATGCCGCCTATTGCCAGGCGGCCATCGATGCCTGGGGGGACGCACCCTTGGAGATGGTGCGCATTCCGCCCGTCTCGTCGCACACGAATTGACATTGGATCCCCGGCTCCGCGCCGCATCGATTATCGTGGTCTGTGCGGTAGCACACAGACTTTGCCGTAAGAAGTAAAATAATGGTCCATGCTCGTGTAAGCTTGCCGCCCACGGCCATATAGCGCTGCGTTTCGAACAATCCACGGAGGCGTTGTGCTGAGAGCCGAGACGATAAAAGAACAGCACTCGGATATTTTCACCTTTCTTCAGGGTGATCTCGCCTCGACCGCGACGCAATGCCACCAACCCGAAGAGACCGGCTCGGACAGCCTCGTCTACCTGAGTGAGCAAAAGCACCTGGATTGCGTCGTGAGCCACGATCCGGCGATCGTCATCGTGCACGACAAGCTCCTGCCCTCCATCAATGCCAGCCAACCATGGCGAGGGTGCTTATTTTCGGTGACGGCCATCCCGTCCGCGATGGCGGCGCTGCTCAAGTACTTCGATCGAAAAGCGGAACGTTTCGACCAATGGGGCAAGCACCATCCTACGGCGTTGGTGCACCCCACCGCGACGGTCGGAGAGGACGTTATCCTGGGCCCGTATTGCGTGATAGGTGCGAACGCCGTCATCGGGGCCGGGTCCTGGATTGGCAGTCACACGGTCGTCGAGAACGACGTGACCATCGGCGCGCGCACGATCTTGCATCCTCACGTCTTCGTGGGCTCAGCCTGCGAGGTGGGCGCCGACTGCGAGATTCATCCCCACTCGAGTATCGGGAGCGACGGGTTCGGCTACGCGCGCGGCCCGCAAGGCAAGCCCCTGAAGATAAGCCAGCTGGGGAACGTCGTGATTGGCGATGATGTCGAGATTGGCAGCAATTGCGCCATCGATCGGGCAACGCTTACGTCGACCTTCATTCGGACCGGAGCGAAACTCGACAATATCTGCCACATCGCCCACAACTGCGACCTCGGAGAGTACGGTCTTTACACGGCGGGATTCATGATGGCCGGCTCGACCAAGATCGGTCGAGGCTTCATGACCGGTGGAAATTCCGTGGTCTCGGCACACTTGACACTCGCCGACAACGTCCACCTCGCCGGGCGATCCACCGTAACGAACAACGTGACCCGACCCGGGGCCTACGGAGGCTATCCGCTGCAGCGGTTGCCGGACGCCCTGAAGACCGCGGTCAACACGACCCGCCTGGCGAAGCTCAGGCGCGATTTGCGCAAAGTCATGAAGCATCTCGGGATAACGAGCGACGATTTAGAGACCTAAGCGGAATTTTTGAGGCAGCCGGCACTCCATGCCGGCAAGCCTAACCCTTCACCTGCTCACCTCCATCCTCTATTCAGGCCGCTCCTTCGATCGCTCAAGAAGTGAAGGAACCGCGGCCTTGTGCAAAGGAATTCAAAAGACGGCTTTGCCCTAGATTTAGACGTTGACGGCGACGCTATCATCGAGTTGAACAGAGGTCCGCTATGGAGATGTCTTCAGGATTTACCTACTGGAATTTCTCGCTTTTCTGGGGGTGGCAGTTCCTCTCGCAGCCAGCCCGTTATTGATCAGAACTGTTGCATATACGCGTCCGCGACGCAGGCAATCCAACCGGGAGTCCATGGGATTCGAGCCCTCTCAAGCGCGATCCGACGAGCGGTCGGAGATCCGCCATGAGATTCGTCGTATGACAGCCATCCTCGAAGTGGAGGTTCGAGGCATGCAGCTCGACCCACGAGACGAACGATTGCCCATCCCCGAAAACAGGTCCGCGCCGCATCGGTCGATCGAAGTCGTAGATGCCGCGGTGCAGCGCCGTGTCTCGGCGTCCGGTGTATCATCGGGGTGGTGATTCTCCCAGCGCCTCGCGGGGGTTATAGTCGAGTCGGCTGGGGCTAAAGTCGGTGCTGGGAAGTCGCGCGATTCGCTAGCCGGACGATTCGTTGCATTCAAAGTTTCGATCCATCGGCGTCAATCTTACGGAGGACACTGCCATGGGCACGACACTCGTTTCGGGTCAAGACCGATCTCTCCATCTCGAAATTCTGCACGTGCCGTTCTACCAGCCGCTCCTCTGGATCGGCCGCGGCTGGCGCGATATGCGCAAGAGTTGGGGAGCGAGCCTCGGATATGGAGCGCTCATCGTAGCGCTCGGTTGGACGCTGCTGGTATTTTGCGCGACACATCCGTACTTCGTCGCCGCCGCCATCACGGGGTTTTTACTCGTGGGGCCTGCCATGTCGGCGGGTCTGTGCGAAATGTCACGCCGCTCCTCGCTCGGCCAGCCGGCAAATTTCGACGATTCGCTCGAAGGATTCGTGCGCAATGCGCCCGCGCTCGTCGAGTTCGGCGTGATTCTCGCCATCTGCGGGGTCGTCTGGTTCGCGCTCTCCGCGGTCTTGCTCGGCAGCGTCTTTCACATTCCGGCGCCGAGCGTAAGCGAGACCATGTATCACGGCTTCATCGACTCCGCGAATCGCTCGCAGGTGCTTGGCTACATCGGGGCCGGCGGCATCCTGGCGGCCGGCGTATTCGCCATCTCGGTGGTTGCAATCCCGCTCATCATCGATCGGCAGGCCACGGCGACCCAGGCGATGCTCGCGAGCATCAAGGTCGTGCTTAGCAATATTCCGGCGATGATTCTGTGGAGCGCGCTGATCTTGATTCTGACCGTGATCGGGTATGCCCCGCTGCTCCTCGGACTCTTGATCACCGCACCGCTCCTGGGCCACGCCACCTGGCACGCCTATCGCGACATGCTGCGCTGATTGGTCGAGCCGCAGGCCTATCGTCCCAGGGTGAATGGCGCGCGTATATTGGACATGAGCACGGCCGGCGGACGGCGCTGAGGGATGTGTGGGCGCTATGTCTCGCCAAGCGAGGCTGCGATCGAGCGCGAGTTCAACCTCGTGCACATGGAGTGGCAATTTCCCTCGAGCTTCAATGTAGCGCCCACCCAGGACGTACCGGTGGTTCGACTGCGCAACGGCGAGCCTCAGGGTATTCGCTTGCGCTGGGGCCTGATCCCCTATTTCGCACAAGGCGTTCCCCCCAAGTACTCGACCATCAATGCGCGCATCGAGACCGTCCAGACCGCACCCTCGTACCGAGGACCCTGGAGCCGCGGACAGCGTTGCCTGGTGGTCGCGCAGGGCTTCTATGAATGGCAGACGCAAGCCGACGGCAAATCGCGCGTGCCCTACTACATTCACCTCAACGACCAGGAAATCTTCGCCTTCGCCGGGCTCTGGGATGTATCGAGGACGGCGCAAGGCACCTGGGTCGAGTCGTGCGTCCACCTCACGATGCCCGCGAATCATCTGCTCAGTGAAATCCACAACACGCAGCACCGCATGCCGGCCATCCTCGCCCGCGAGGCTCGCGATACGTGGCTTGCGGGATCAGCCGAGGAAGCGTGGGCGACCCTCAAGCCCTATCCGGATGGACATATGGTGGCATGGCCGGTGAGCACGCGGGTCAACAAGCCGGCGAACGATGATGCGGGGCTGATCGAGCCGGTGGTCGCCGCCTGAGACGGATGCAGGGTCGCCCGGGCGGCGGGACGCCGAATGGCCGCCCCGGCCCTGATGATCAGCGGCGCGAGCGGTCCGGGCGGTCGTCGACCCGCAGCTCTCGCTTATAGAGCGCTATGCGCTCTCGATAGTGCGCGGCGGCGTCGGCGATCAACTTGAGATCGTCGTCGCCGACCTGGCGCACGATCTTTCCCGGCACCCCCATGACCACCGAGCCATCCGGAATGGTCTTGTCGGGCGGCACGAGCGCGCCGGCGGCGATCACGCAGTCCCGTCCGATACGGACCCGATCGAGTATCCGGGCGCCATTCGCGATGAGCGTCGAATCGCCCACGATGCAGCTGTGCAGAAGAGCGCAGTGACCGACGGATACATTGCTGCCGAGCGTGGTCGGCTCGCCCTCGTCCGTGTGAATGACGCTGCCGTCCTGCACATTGCTGCCTTCGCCCAACTCGATCCAGTCGGCGTCGCCGCGCAGCACGCAGTTGAACCAGACGCTCGATCCCTTGCCGAGCCTTACGCTGCCGATCACACAAGCGCCCGGCGCGATGTAATAGTCATCGCCCGCGGTCTCGATTTTCCTGTCGCCCAAAGAATAGATCACGCGGCTCTCCGATCCGGGGCAGGTATCCGGTTCCGGCTGCGCAGTGCGAGAATCGAATAGTAGACGACGCCAATGGCAATCCAGCACGCGCCGAGGATCTTCGCCGAGCGATCCATCTCATACAGCACGAACAGGATAATCGACAGCCCCAGGAGGGGACACAGCAGATGCCGCAGCCAGCGGCCGGTTCGCTGACGCACCCAGAAGTGATTGATGACGGACAGATGCAACAGCACGAAGCCGGAGAGCGCGCCGAAGTTTACGATCACCGTGAGATCGTCGATGCGAGCGGCGAACAGCAGCCCCACGAGCAAGGATACGATGGCGACCCCGACAGTGCTCACGTACGGGGTCTTGAACCGCGGATGCACTTTGGCGAGGAGCGCCGGCAACTTGCCGTCACGTGCCATGGCGAAAAGCACCCGTGCCACGGCGGCCTGCGCGGCCATGGCATTGGCGATCGCCGAGGCGAGCACCACGGCCACGATGGTGATGAGCTTGAGCCACGTCCCGCCCGCGCGCTGTGCAATATCGTAGAACGCAGTCTCGGGAGACGAGAACGTCATGCCGCGCGACAGATCCGTAGCGATCCACGTCTGCAGCATGAATAGCGCGCCCACCAGGAGCAGCGACAGCACGGTGGCGCGGGCGATGGCATCCGGGCGGCCGCCGTTCTCCTCCGAAAGGGTCGAGATGCCGTCGAAACCCAGGAAGGAAAGGACCGCAACCGAGGTGGCCCCCGCCACGGTGCCCCAGGAGAACGCGCCGTGATTGTAGAGCGGCGTCCAGGTGAGGTGTCCCGCCCCGGCCCCGCGGTATAGCGCGGCGAGACCGAAGCCCACGAACAGGGCGAGGGTCGCAAGCTCCATGAGCAACATATACCGATTGACTCGCGCCGTGAGCTCGATGCCCAGCAAGTTCACCGTTGCATTGAACGAGATGAAGAGCATGAGCCAGACCCACGCCGGGACTTGCGGCAGCAGGGGACGCAGCGCCACCACGCTGAAGAGATAGAGCAGCGCCGGGACCAGAATGTAATCCAGGAGGATCAGCCATCCCGAAAAGAAACCTGCGATCTCGTGCAAGCCGCGCTGCGCATAGGTGTACACGGAGCCCGCGAGCGGAAATGCCCCGGACATGGCGGCGTAGCTCAAGGCGGTGAAGATCATGCCCGCGAGGCCGATCAGGTAGGCGAGCGGCACCATGCCGTGAGCCGCCTCCCATACGAACCCGTATACCGAATACGGAGCGATGGGCACCATGAACACCATGCCGTAGATCAGCAGATCCTTGGTCGTCAACGCGCGACGCAATTCTTGCCGGTAACCGAATTCTTCCAACGACATGAAATCTTCGCCTCCGCATTGGATCGTAGCTTATTCCGTCGCCGGCGGGCCGCGTTACAATGGGGTCATGAGCCACTCCCGCACCATCCATCAGTCGCACCTTGGCTGGGACAACAGCCTCGAGCCCGCGGCGCGCATCGCTCCCGGCGAGAGCTTGCAGTTCGAAGTGCTCGACGCCGCGGGTGGGCAGTTGTCCTCCGCCTCGACCGTCGAGGATGTGAGCCGCATGGATTTTGGGCGAATCAATCCCGTGTGCGGCCCGATCTTCATCGAAGGCGCGCGGCCGGGGGATGTCCTCAAGGTGACGCTCCTCGGCTTCGAGCCTTCGGGTTGGGGGTGGACGGCGAACATACCCGGCTTCGGCCTGCTCGCTGATGAGTTCAAGACACCGGCGCTGCACCTGTGGAAATACGATCCGGGCACCCTCGCGCCCGCTCTGTTCGGCCGCTGGGCCAAGGTTCCTTTGAAACCTTTCACGGGCACTATCGGAGTCGCACCCGCCGCACCCGGCAGACACAGCATCGTTCCGCCGCGGCGTGTCGGCGGCAACATGGATGTGCGCGACATCGCCCACGGCACCGAGCTCTTTTTGCCGGTGGAAGTCGCCGGCGCGCTGTTCTCGGTGGGCGATACGCATGCCGCGCAAGGCGACGGCGAGGTCTGTGGTACGGCCATCGAGAGCCCGATGCGCGTCGCGCTGAAATTCGATCTCATCGAACAAACACCGCTCGCATTCCCGCGCTTTCGCACGGCGGGACCGGTCACCCGCCACCTCGACTCCAAGGGGTACGACGTCGCCACCGGCATCGGTCCGGACTTGATGGAGGCCGCGCGCGCCGCCGTTCGATCGATGATCGACTTATTGACTCGCCGACACGGGATGCCCGCGCTCGATGCCTACATGCTGTGCAGCGTATGCGGCGATCTGCGCATCAGCGAGATCGTCGACCTGCCTAACTGGACGGTATCGTTTTACCTTCCGCGGGTGGTTTTCGAATAGCTTTGGCGCGTTTCTTGTGAGGTTTCGTCGCGGATGCTGACACGCTCGCGACCACCGGCACGGCAGCGGCAGCCGACTCGGCCGGGGCAACTGGGGCGGTGGGTGCGGATGGAGCTCCGGGCGCAGCCGACGCACCCTTCGCGATCGGCGCCGCGGCTTTCAGCGCGAGCGCGAGCGCCTTGCGGGCTTCGGGCTGGGTCACGCGAATGCGACATGCGGTGTACGCCTTCAGGTCCTCGAACGGGCGCTCGCCCCGAAGCACGGCCTTGTCGAGCCCGTCGGTCCACTTGCAGTTCTTCTCGAGAAACTTCGTAAACGCGGGCGACTTCGAGCCGAGCGCCGTCTCGTCGTTGTCCGATAGCCAGTACACATCGGTGCTCGGGCGCTGAAAGGCCTGCTCCACCAAATCGGCAGGCACCTCGTTCTCGACCAGAAAGGCGCGCACCGGCGCTTGCATGCTGTCCTCGAGCAGCGCAGCTTCGGTGGTGGGCCGACCGACCCATTCTGATTCGGCGAGTCCCGGGCGAGTCACGCCCAGCAGGTTCTCGCCGTCGGTCCCGCGCTCCACCGCCGCGACATAGATCAAAAAACAGGCGCCCGAGCAGCGCCCGGTCAGGGGCCCGACGACCACCTGGGTGTACAGGGCCTTGACCAACTGGGCGATCTTCATGGCCTCGGCAGCATTGCCCTCATTCGAGGCGAGAATGAGCTTGTTCTGGGCCAGGAAGCGTTTGTCATCCTCGGCGATCTTGGCGAGCAGTCGACTGTAATCGCCCGGCGTGATCTCCCCCGACAGTACGAGCGGTCCGACGGGGCCGACGTACTCGTTGTTGAAGGCGTCACGATCGAGGTAGTAGAGCTCGGCGCTCCGCGCAAAGGGGCCCAATAGCAGGAATATCGTACAGACGAGGGCGCGGCGCATATGAAGCGCGATTCTCCCGAAATTATGCCGCAAGACTGCCGACCACTTCACGGCCGCGAAGCGTCGCACTCCTGCGGGCCGGCGCCCTGCAGCGTGTCACCCGTGCGCGCTTGGATTACCATCCTGCCATGGAATCGCTGGGATCCGTCGAGATTCCGACCTCCGGCCCTGGACTGGGGCACGCGACGCGCGAGGCGTTGCTGCATGCGCTCTACGAGGCGGCCGAGATCGAGCACAATCTCATGTGCACGTATCTCTATGCGGCATTCAGCCTGAAATCTCCGGACGAAGGCCTGAGCGGTGCCGAGGCCGATGCAGTTGCTCGGTGGCGCCGGGAAATCACTGCCGTCGCCATCGATGAAATGAGCCACCTCGTGGCGGTGTGGAACATCACCTCGGCTCTCGGCGGCGCACCGCGCTTCGGGCGCACCAACTTCCCCCTCGACCCAGGCTATCTGCCTGCCCGCATTGTCGTGAAGCTCGCCCCGTTCAACGAGGCCTCCCTCCAGCACTTCGTCTATCTCGAGCGTCCCGTCGGATCGAACGAACCGGAGGGCGTCGGTTTCGAGCCCGAGCGAATGTTCCAGCGCGGCCTATCGGCCGAGCGCCTCACTCCAATGCCCATCGATTACTCGACGGTCGGAGAGTTCTACAAAGTACTCGGTGAAGGCCTTGGTGTACTCGTCGCGCGCGTGGGAGAAGCGGCCGCGTTCGCGGGAGACCCGGCGCTGCAGCTCTCTTCGACCGAGACGGCGCTCCCCTGGGCGCGGCCGGTGCGCTGCTCGAAGACCGCGACGGAGGCGCTCGATGCCATCATCCGCCAGGGCGAGGGCGCCCCCGGACACAGCGCGGGATCGCACTTCGAGCGGTTCTGCGCGATGCGCGCGGAGTTTCAAGCGCTCAAAGCGGCCAATCCGGCCTTCGCGCCAAGCCATCCGGCCGCCGTAAATCCCGTGCTGCGGCGTCCGCCTCGCCCCGAGGGGCGCGTCTGGCTGGAAACGGAATCTGCCGGCACGACCGTCGATGTGGCCAACGCCGCCTACGGCTTGATGCTGCGGCTGCTCGCCTACTCGTATGCGGTGGCGGCGCCGCATGCCGACAAGACCCTCGCGGTCGACGTTGCGACAGGCCTCATGCGCGCCATGGCGCAGTTCGGGCAGCACGCCGCGCGGCTGCCCGCGGGACCCTCGAACCCTCAGTGTAACGCGGGCATGTCGTTCACGACGCTCCGCGATGCTGCGGCGTTTCCGCCGGGCCCGGGGGCGCGGCGCTTTTTCATCGAGCGCCTGTTGGAACTCACGCGGGCAGCGGCCGCGCTTCCCGACCGAGCGGCGGCGCGAGTGCAGGAAGGCACAAGATTGCTCCAGTCACTCGCGGAACGCGCGGTGAAGCGTTTCGATTTGTCCACACCGAGCGCCGTGGCCGGAGCAGCCGCCGGGACGGCCGGCGCCGTGCCCACCGCCGCCCAGTCGACTGAACCGACTCAGATCGTCGATGGTGCGGAGCATGTCGAAGGCCGGGCGATGACGTTGATTTACGAGGGAAGCCGCTGCATCCACGCGCGCTTCTGCGTGACCGGCGCGCCACGCGTGTTCCTCGCGAACGTCAAGGGTCCGTGGATTCATCCCGACGCGATCGATGGAGAACGCCTCGTGGCCATTGCGCAAGAATGCCCGTCCGGCGCCATTCGCTACCGGCGCAAGGATGGCCGGCCCGACGAGAGCGCACCGCCCGTGAATCTTGCCGCCGTTCGCGAGAACGGTCCGTATGCGTTCCGCGCTCCGCTGCTGCTCGATGGTGCGGACGCGGGTTTTCGGGCGACTCTATGCCGGTGCGGGGCTTCGAAGAAGAAGCCGTTTTGCGACGGCTCGCATCACGACATCCAATTCTCTGCTACGGGCGAGCCGGCGAGCGGACAGACTGACATGCTGGCGGGGCGCGACGGGGCGCTTGCAATCGACCCGCAACTCGACGGGCCGCTCCAAGTGAAAGGCAATCTCGAGATTACCAGCGGCACCGGCCGGGTCGTGGCACGCGTGACGACCACGTATCTTTGTCGCTGCGGAGGCAGTGCGAAGAAACCCTTCTGCGACGGAACGCACGCACGCATCGGGTTTCGCTCGTAGCGGGTGATTCAGCTCGATCGGTTGATGCGATGGAGCATGAGGCTGCGCACGGGCTCGAATCCCAGGCTCGTATAGAGATCGATCGCTCGTCGATTGGGCGCACCGACGTGCAGCCAGGAGACCAAGCCCGCGCGGCGGTGATGTCGCGCGAGGTGACGGATGACGTCGGTCGCGAACCCTTCGCCTCGGTGATCGGGATGCGTGCAGATGGCGCTCATCTCCGGACGGCCGGGAAGAAGCAAGCGCTCTCCGCCCATGGCCACGAGCTCGCCGCCTACGCGCACACCGAAAAAAGATCCCATGCGATACGTGGCGGAGCGAAAGAATCCCGGAAATGCGACGTTGGTGAGCGCCACCATCTCCTGCGCGTGCGCCGCATTGAGCGGCAGCACGTCGCAACCGGGTACGGGCACCTTGACCTCTTCGGGCAATACCATCTGTACGCACTCGAGAGCGTCCACGACGGCGAGTCCAGGCGCGGGGCAGCCGTAGTCGACGATCCAGACGGACTCATCGGGGTCGAGCAGGAGGCATAGCTCCGCGAACGCCGCCCGACTCGGCGCATCGATCGCCGCAAACGGTGCCACATCCGCGGGATAGCGGCAGGCACCGCCCTCGCCGCGGGCTAGATGCCGGTGAGGACCGTGCAGCGCGTGCCACACGGGATTCAGGAATAAGGATTCAGGAAGACCGCTCATCATGCAGCGATGCGACTACTTCTTTTTCTCCGCCGGCGGGACCTTCAAGACACCCCGACGTAGCTGATCGCGCTCCATGCTGACGAACAGCGCGCGGAAATTGCCTTGACCGAATCCGTCATCACCGCGCCGCTCGATGATCTCGAAGAAAATGGGTCCGATCAATGTCTCGGTGAATATCTGCAACAGGAAGCGTCCCTTGGCGCCGTCCAGCAAGATGCCGCGCTTGTGGATCTCCTCGACGTCCGCACCGTGCCCGGGCACGCGCTCTTCCAGCATCTCGTAGTACGTGTCCGGCGGGGGCGTCATGAACTTCACGCCGTTGCCGTGCAGCCGGTCCCAGGTCGCGAGGATATCGTCCGTGCGCAGCGCGACGTGCTGAATGCCCTCACCGCGATACTGCTGGATGAACTCCTGGATTTGGTCGACCTGATCGCTCCCATCCTCGGTCTTCGACTCGTTGATGGGAATGCGGATCTTGCCGCAGGGAGAGGCGAGCGCCCGGCTGGTGAGACCCGTGTATTCACCCGTGATATCGAAGTACTGGTGCTCGTGAAAGTTGAACACGCGATGGTAAAAGTCCTGGAAGTAATCCATCCGTCCCTTGCTCACGTTGTGAGTCAGGTGATCGATTTCCTTAAGGCCCGCGCCGGCGGGATGGCGTTCACCCCCGGCTTCCATCACGAAATCGATATCGTAAATGGAGGGTCCCGTCTGCCGATCCACCAGGTAGATGAGACTGCCGCCAACGCCCTCGATTGCCGGGATGTTGAGTTCCATGGGCCCGACTGCGCCGCGCACTTCGCGGGCGCCCGCCGCTACGGCGTCTCGCAAGGCGCGTGCCGCGTCCTCGACGCGAAATGCCATGGCGCAGGCGCTCGGCCCGTGTGCGCGCGCGAATTGCTGCGCCAAGCTGTTGGGCTCGGCATTCACGATGAAGTTGATATCGCCTTGCCGGTAAAGGGTCACGTCCTTGGAGCGGTGACGGGCGATGCGGCTGAACCCCATGCTCTCGAAGAGCCGTGCGAGGTGGCGCGTGTCGGGCGCCGTGTACTCCACGAACTCGAATCCATCCGTACCCAGGGGGTTGGCCGATTGCATGGCTGGGCCGTTTGCGGCCGCTTCGCTCGTTGCGCTCACGGGAAACTCCTTCGCCATACTGAATCCGCTCACTTATATATACGCCACGCACCGCCGGGGCCAAATCGCCGCTCGATGGGCGTTATCAGAATACGGCGTTCATCCGGGCAATATCTGCCATAATTCGCGATAAATCTAAGCCTGTTCGGTGAACTATGCCGATCTATGCCGAATAAGTGGTGGAACACGCCATGGAGCTGAAGAGCGCGGACCACCGCATCTTGCGCGAGCTCGCACGGGATGGGCGACTGTCCAACGTGGAGCTTGCCCGGCGGGTGCGCATGTCGGAGTCAGCCTGCCTGCGGCGCGTGCGAGCGTTGGAGGAATCGGGAGCGATCGCGGGCTACCGCGCCATCATCAACCCGGTCGCGCTCGGCAACGTCCTCTCCGCGTACATGCTGGTAAATTTAGATCAGCGCGGCGCGGCCGACGCAAATGCGTTCCTCGACGTGATCCGCGGTGATGAGCGCATCATCACCTGTGCGGCGGTGACGGGGCAGTACGATCTGATCCTCGAGGTGTCCGTAAAGGACGTCGCGGACCTCACCGATCTCACGCTCGACACATTGTTGAAGCTTCCTACGGTGCGCGACGTCGTGACCTGCCTGTCGCTACGCTCATACAAAGCCGGGGGCGAACTCGTCCGCCGCTAGGGAGGTAGGCGTTCGCGGAGAATGGAAGTGTCGGGCGCGCTCGGTGCCGTTTGCGGGAGCACGGCGTTGCCGGTGCGCTCGAGCCCGGCGGCGGTGTACTTCGCGCATCGCCAGAAATGCCAGGCGCCCCAGAACCCGACAAACGCCAAAGGCACCAGACACCACCGCAACGACTCGGCGCCATAAAGCGGCGCGAGACGGTCGCTCGCGAAGCCGACGACTTGGGGCGCGATCACCAGGTTGGCGATGTTGGCGAGAAACAGCATGACCGCGGTCGACTGGGCACGCATGGAGGCCGGCGTCAGATTCTGCAGCAGCGCATACGTGGGCCCAAACGGCGCGTAGGAGAGCGGAATGAAAATCCACAGGCATAACAGCGTCATCTGCCTCGAGGCGGCCGCATAGGCCAGGATGGAGGGAAACGTACCGATCAGCACGGTCACGGCCGCATAAAGCGGCACCGCGCGCACGTCTCTCCTCTCGAGCTTGCCCATGAGTACCAGAGTGAACAGCAGCACCGCGGTCCCGCCGATGCCGTTCATGAGCGACAGCGCGCCTCCGGCAGCACCCAACGACATATGATGAGAGCGCACCAGATACGAGGGTGTCCACCACATCAATCCCCAGGCCCACAACGTGTAAACGGCGGCGCCCATCCAGGCGTGGAATAACGCGGGCTGGCGGCGGGCGAAGTTCAACGTGTCCTCGAGGCTCGCCTTTGCCGGGGGCGGCGCCTCATCGAGGCGGCCCCGCGCGGGCTCCGCGATGGTCGTGCGCACCGCCAGTGCGACCAGCAGGCCGGGCACGCCGAGCACGAGGAAGGCTGCCCGCCATCCCCACGCATCGCTCACGAAGCCTGCGCTCGTGCCGAGCGCGGAGCCCAAGGAGAGCCCGAGGGAATAGATCGACATCGCGAGAGCACGCGAGCGCCAAGGAAAGTAGTCAGATAGAAGCGATACGGAGGGCGGTGTGCCTCCGGCCTCGCCAACGCCGACGCCGACCCGGGCGATGAGCATCTGCCAGTAATTCTGCACGAGGCCGCAGCAGGTGGTCATCACGGACCATGCTGCGAGCGCCCCGGCGACCAGGCTGCGCCGATTCGTGCGGTCCGCGAGATATGCGAGCGGCAATCCGGCCGTCACGTAGAAGCAAGCCAGCGCCGTCCCGGTGAGAAACGCGATGGAGAAATCCGACAGCCCGAGATCTGCCTTGATGGGCTCGATGAGCGTGGACATGACGAAGCGGTCGGCAATGTTGAGGGCGTAGACCAGCATCAACAATCCGAGCACATACCAGCGCCTTGCGGCATCGATAGGAGCGCTCGTCGTTGCAACCACGCCGCAGTGTCCCAGAAGCTGCGCCATGTCTCAATCGATACGCTGCGACGCCATTGCGACACCGGGAGTTGGCGCACATCGCCCCCCAACATATCGTGATCAAGGTCACTGTGAACGGCAGCCCCGGGCCTAAAGTTCTCCGGGATTTTCCCGATGGTTTAGTATATGAAACCCCTGAGTCGTGGCCTGAAGATTTGCCTGTTAGGCGCGCTGAGCATGCTCGCCGCGTGCAGCAATGGCGGGACCGGGCCCTACCGGATCCCCGTGGCCGGCAGTATCAACGGTCTCGCGACGGGCACGCAGCTGCAGCTCGAGCTCAACGGCGCTTCTGCCGTTACCATCGGCGACAACGGCCCCTTCTCGTTTCCAGTCGCGATGCCGGCGGGCGCGACTTACGTGGTGACGGTATCCGGTCAACCGGTCGGTCAGAGCTGCGAAGTATGGAACGGCACGGGAACGGTCGGCGGAAGCCCCGCCGGCGGTTTGTTCGTAACCTGTACGGCGGTGAATCGCACCGTGAGCGGGACCGTCGCGGGTCTTCTCTCCGGGCGATCGCTGGTCCTGCAGGATAATGGCACCAACTCCACCACCATCGCCGCCGATGGCACTTTCACGTTCTCGACACCAGTGGCCGGCGGCACAAATTATGCCGTGACCGTTCAGACGCAACCTTCAGGTCAGACCTGCGCGGTGACCGACGGCACGGGCACGATGGGATCGGACGATGTCTCGAACGTCGCCGTCAATTGCTCGGACGGCAAATACAACATCGCGGTCACGGTCACGGGACTCGCCGCGGGCGGGCTCAGACTTCAGAACGACGGCGGGAGCGTGCTGTCGATCTCCTCGAACGGCACGTTCAACTTCAACGAACCGGTCGCCAGCGGCTCGGCCTATTCGGTGACCGTCGCGAGCGAGCCGCTGGGCCAGACCTGCACCGTGAGCAATGGCACGGGCACTGTTCAAAGCAGCAACGTCACGAACATCGGGTTGGTCTGCGTCTCAAATCTCTATCAAGTCGGCGGCACACTCTCGGGGCTGCTCGCCGGCCGCAGCATCGTGCTGCAGGACAATGGCGGAAGCTCCGCGGTCGTCTCGGCGAACGGCGCATTCGTATTCGCGACGCCGGTGGCGAGCGGCTCGGCTTACTCGGTCACCATCCTCACGCAACCGGTCGGACAAACCTGCTCGATCGCCATGGGCTCGGGCGCGGTGGCCGGTGCGAACGTGACCGGCGTTGCGGTCAATTGCTCCGACAATACCTACGACATCCAGGTGACCGCCTCCGGACTGCTACGCAGCGGGCTCTCGCTGCAGAACAACGGCGCGGACACCCTGACGATCCCTGCGAACAATACATACGACTTCGCGACCCCCGTCGCGAGCGGCTCAGCGTACAACGTCACGGTTCTTACCCAGCCGGCAGGCGAGACCTGCGCCGTGAGCAACGGCGCAGGCACGGTCGGCGGTGCAACTGTCACCGGCATCAGCGCGGTCTGCACGCCCAGCGCATACTCGATCGGCGGCGCGGTGACCGGACTGAACAGTGGCAACAGCGTCGTGCTTCAGGACAATGGCGGCAACTCGACGACGGTGTCGGGTAATCACGCGTACACTTTCTCGACGGACATCGCGAGCGGATCGGGTTACTCGGTCACCGTGTCCTCGCAACCCACGGGCCAGAATTGCTCGGTCAGCAACGGCACGGGCACGGTGGTGAGCGCGAACGTAATCAATGTGAGCATCGACTGTGGGGACAACGATTACAACGTGGGGGCGACGGTCAGCGGACTGCTGAGCGGCAACAGCGTCGTGCTGCTGAACAACGGCGGCGATGCGCTCACTGTGACGGTCAACGGCGGACCCGACGAGTTCTCGGCGCCCGTGGCCGCCGGCTCGACTTACGACGTCACCGTCCAAAGCGTAACCGCCGGCCAGACCTGCAGCGTCTCGAACGGCTCGGGCACGATTACAGGCAGCAACGTGACCGCGAGTATCAGCTGCACAGCAAACGACTACTCCATCGGTGGATCGGTGACGGGGCTGCTGCCGGGGCGAAGCATCGTTCTCGAGGACAACAGCACCAACCTCACGACCGTATCCTCGAACACGACGTTCACGTTCTCGACCAAGATCGCAAGCGGGTCGGGCTACGCGGTTGCCATTTCAACCTCGCCTGTCGGACAGACCTGCTCCGTGACGAACGGTTCGGGCACCGTCGCGGCCGGCAACGTAACGAACGTCGTCATCAATTGCACGGCTAACACCTACGATATCGGGGGCACCGTCACGGGGCTGACCGGCAGCGGCCTGGTCTTGGAGAACGAGGGCGGTGACAATCTGTCGCTCGCCCCCGGTGGCAGCAGCTTCTCGTACACCTTCAGCACGCCGCTCGCGGCCGGCTCGCCCTACCACGTGACGGTCCTCGATCAGCCATCGGGCCAGTATTGCACCGTGAGCAACGCCTCGGGCACGGTGGCCGGCAGCGCGGTGACCAATGCCAACGTCAATTGCGTGAACACCTACAGCGTCGGCGGCACGCTGGCGGGATTGACCACCGGCTCGCTTGTGCTTCAGGACAATGGCGGGAGCAATCTCACGCTCACCGTCAACGGCTCTTTCTCGTTCACGACGCCGGTCGCGGATGGCTCCCCCTACGACGTGACCGTACTGACGCAACCCGCCGGTCAGGATTGCACCGTGACCGGGGCCTCGGGCACGGTCGGGGCGGGCAACGTGACCACGGTGTCGGTCATTTGCGCGGGTGCGTGGACCTGGATGAGCGGCGCCACCACGCAGGGCAGCAGTGGAACCTACGGCGTTGAGTACACGCCCGCGCTGAGCAACTCTCCGGGGGCGCGTTACGCGAGCGTCACGTGGACCGATCCAGCCGGCAATCTCTGGCTCTTCGGCGGCGCCGGATACGGCAGCGGCCAAAACGTGTACTTCAACGATCTGTGGGAATACAGCACCGCCAACGGCTGGGCGTGGATGGGCGGATCCGCAACCACCAATCTGGCCGGCGCGTACGGAACGCAAGGCACGGCCGCATCCAGCAACGCACCGGGATCGCGCAGCTCCGCGGTGTCGTGGACGGACTCCGCCGGCAACCTGTGGCTGTTCGGCGGCTACGGGTACGATGTGAACGGCAATCTCGGCAACCTCAACGACCTGTGGGAGTTCAGCACCACGACGCGTGAGTGGACTTGGGTGGGCGGATCGAGCACGGAAAACGCCGACGGGATTTACGGCGCACTGGGGTCGGCCTCCTTGAGCAACATGCCCGGCGCTCGAAATTCGGCGCTGTCCTGGACGGACAGCCAGGGCAACTTCTGGCTGTTCGGCGGCAACGGCGAGGCGCAATCCGGCACGGGCGGCTCGCTCAACGATCTGTGGATGTTCAACCGGACGCTGGGCTGGGAGTGGGTATCCGGCTCGAACGGTCTGGACCAAGTCGGCAGCTACGGCATCGAGGGCACGCCGAGCGCCAACAATGTGCCGGGTGCGCGGCAGTTTTCCAGCGGCTGGATCGACGGCAACAATAACCTCTGGGTGTTCGGCGGCCAGGGCTACGACTCGTCCGGACACCTCGGCACCATGAACGATCTGTGGCAATACAACCCGACCGCGGGCACTTGGAACTGGATTTCGGGCTCGAGCACCATCGCGGCCCTCGCGGTTTACGGCACCAAGGGCGTCGCGGCTGCTGCCGACGTTCCCGGCGCGCGCGACAATGCCACTGCCTGGATCGACCACTCGGGTAATCTGTGGCTCTTCGGCGGCTTCGCGTACAACGCAACCGGCACCCAAGGGAGCGTCGACGACCTTTGGAAGTACAATCCGACCGCGGGCACCTGGACCTGGGTTGCCGGATCCTCGACCGCGGATGTCGAAGGCGTATACGGAACCAAGGGGACAGCGGCTGCAAGCAATGAACCTGGCGCGCGCAATTCAGCATCAGCATGGACCAACCATGCGGGCGGTTTCTGGGTGTTCGGCGGTCAGGGCTTCGACTCGACGGATGCCGGGGGCCTGCTCAACGATCTATGGGAGTACGTGCCCTGAAGTGAGGCGCGTCAGGGCTCCCGGGTGAGCCTGCGCATCGTGCGTCTCGGATCCGAGCGGCACCCGGACGAGGGACTGCGCATCGGTACGGTGCGACGGCCGCCCCGCGGCGTGCCGAAGCAGGACTACGCGCGGCGGGATTTCTTCGATGTCTGGCTGCCGCTGCTCGCGCCGAGCGAGGCGCTGCTCCATGAGGTGAAGGCCACCGGCGATGACGAGCGCCGCTGGCGCACGTTCGTGCGCAAGTTCCACGCTGAGATGAAACAGCCCGACGCCGCGCGCACGCTGGACTTGCTGGCCGCCCTATCGCACGCGACGCAGCTGTCCGTGGGCTGCTACTGCGCCGATGAAGCGCATTGCCATCGCAGCCTCCTGCGCGAGCTGCTGACGGATCGCGGTGCCACATTTGTCTCGGGCGAACCCGCAAATCCTCCGGAGAAAACGCTGTAGGGCAGCGCCGACAGGCAGTCACGGAGCGCTACTTCTGGCACACCGCTCCATAGCGGCCATACTGCCACCTAGAACGGCGTGATCCGTGGCACGGGCACCACGGGTGAGGAGAAGAAAATGAAGCGTCTTACCCTGATTCTCGCCATCACCAGCACCGTTATGGCCTCCTCATCCGCCTTCGCCTCGGACTGGAAAGCGCAGCCGCTGGCAGTGAAACGGCAGATGGTCTCGCAGGTGATCTCCTGCATGAAGAAGCGCATGTCCGATGACCGGCGGATCTCCTATAACGAGGCTTCCAAAGTCTGCCGAGAAACGGTGGAAGGCCAGCTCGAGAAGAGCACTTCAGGGCCGCTGGTCGCTGTGGACACGAGCCCGGCCAAGTAAGACAGCGCAGCCCGCGTATCCGGTAACATAGGCGGGTGAGGATCGTCACCTATAACGTCAACGGGATCACGGCGCGCCTCGGTAATTTCCTGCGCTGGTTGACCGAACGAACCCCCGATATAGTCTGCCTGCAGGAACTGAAGATTCCGCAGGAGAAATTTCCAGAAGGCGCAATCCGTGAGGCCGGCTACGGGGTGATCTGGCACGGCCAGAAGAGCTGGAACGGCGTTGCCATTCTCGCCCGCAATGCCGAGCCCGTGGAAATCCGCCGCGCCTTGCCCGGGGATCCGGACGACGCGCACAGCCGCTACATCGAGGCGACCGTGCACGGACTCACCGTCGGCTGTCTTTACCTGCCGAACGGCAACCCGGCACCCGGTCCGAAATACGACTACAAGCTCAAGTGGCTCGCGCGGCTTCTCACGCATGCCGCCGCGCTCGCTGCGAGCGAGACGCCGGTCATTCTCCTCGGCGACTACAACGTGATCCCCACCGAGCGCGACGTCTACAAGCCCGAGCGCTGGGTAGACGATGCGCTGTTTCGCGTCGAGGTGCGCGAGGCCTTCGCAACGCTCCTCAAGCAAGGCTGGACGGATGCGCTGCGCACGCTCCATCCGGACCAGACCATCTACACCTTCTGGGACTTTTTCAGGAACGCGTATGCGCGCGATGCGGGACTGCGCATCGATCACCTGCTGCTCAATGCGGCGCTGCTGCCTCGCTTGACGGCAGCCGGCGTCGACCGCGATGTGCGAGGCTGGGAGAAGCCCAGCGACCACGCCCCCGTTTGGGTTGAATTGCGGAGCTGATGCCATGACGTTCGACGCGCTGCAGGTCGCTGGCGCGCAGTTCGTTTACGATGACGTCCGCCAGGGCTAGAACAGCGAGCCTTCCAGATCGTAGCTCGCCACTCGCCCGACCCGGGAAATGGTGCTCTGCACGTCGGGGCGCGCGAGCACCGACTGCCAGCGCGAGCGCATCTCGAGATCACGCGGTGTGGCTTGTTCGGGCGTGTAGGTCTGCACGTTGGCGAGCGCAATTTGCCGTGTATCCGGGTCGAGCAACTGGCGTCGCAGCTCCCCCGCGGCGCGGTCCAGCTGATTGGCGATGATCAGATCGCCCAGGTAGCTCATCGGGGCCTCGCCCCGATGCGCGCGCGCATAGCTCAAGGAGCGCTCGACCTGCGCTGCATCGCCCTCCTGAGTTGCGGCATCGAGCCTGACGCTTTCCACCTGCATCTCTCCGTACGGGCTCAGGCTCTCGGTGATCTGCGCGAGCACCGAACGCGCGTCTGCGGGGTGGGCCAGATCGCACTCCAGCCCGGCGAGGTCGATTGCAGCCGAGACGTTGTCGCGATCGTGCTCGAATTCTTGGGCGGCCGCCTTGAGCTGGGCGACCCCCTCATCCCACAGCCCGAGATCGAGCAACGCGGAGGCTCGCTCCGTGAGCAAGTCGCCATACTCCGCGAGGTAATCGACGAAGCGCCTCTCCGGATAATTGGTGTCGCGGATCTCGGCGACGGCGTCGTCGGCGATCGCCAGCGCGGCGGCGGCGTGGTGCCGGCGCATGAGTGCGACCATCAGCAACGTCTTAACGCGCAACGAATTGACTCCGCCTTCATCCTTGGCCTGCAGCCACGCGATCTGCCGGTCGGCGGCCGCCACGGCGTCGAATCGCTCGGGATGCGCGGCGACCGCGATGTCAAACCTCCGGTCGGCGCGGATCTCGATGAGGACGAGTGGATCGGTGATGCGCGCGGATACATCGACCGCCTCGGACAGCCGCCCCAGCCCGATGAGCATCAGCATCAGGTCGCGCCATGACTCACTCGGCTCGATATCCCACTTGAGTTTGAAGTTCGCCGAATACAGGGCCTGCAGCAGCACCAGCGCCGTGGCGCGGGGTAACTTTGATTGACTTGCCAGGACTCCGGTGAGGTAGTCCTCGTCGATCTTGCCGAGCCGATCGGGCCACTTCCTCGCGACGGTGGTCAGCGACTCCGCAATCAGCGGCTGGTCGTGCAGGCGCCACCCGATGGTGACGAGCGCGAGCAACTCATCAGCCGTTGCCTGAGGCATCGCCGCCGCACGGGTCATATATCCTCGAGCCGGCGACCAACGCTGCAAGCGCATCTCGGTCCGGGCCGCCGTCAGCAGCGCATGATACTGATCATCACTCGGCAAGCTGGCGAACGAGCGCGCGTCGATGACGGATCGCAGCGCGTCCACGCCCGCATCGAATTGCTTGTTCGCTATCAAGTGCAGCGCATCGTCGAGGCGCTGGCTCGGCGTGGACGCGAAAGCATGCACGGACCCGGCGGCGAACGCGAGGACCGCGAGCCACGGGAGAATTCGAAATGACGGCAATGCGGGTCCAGCCTTTCGGGATCGCGGGCAGCATTGAACCCGCCGGCGCAGGGGAATGCAAGCGGCCTTTAGGCGAAACGGCTGGGGGTCACTCCTTGACTTCGTCCGTCCACACGCGAAACACCTGCAAATGATTGGGTCCGAAGCCCGTGCTGATGGCGACGTCTGCCGCGTCGCGTCCGCGGGCGATGAGGATCCGCCCGATGCGCCGCGCATTGTTGCGCGGGTCGAAGGTTTGCCAGGCGCCGCCGACATACGCTTCGAGCCACCCGGCGAAGTCCATCGGCGCATCGGTCACCGGCACTCCGATGTCGCCGAGATACCCCGTGCAATAGCGCGCCGGAATGTTGAGACAACGGAGCAGCGTGATCGCCAGATGCGCAAAATCGCGACATACACCCTGCCGCTCGGCGTATGCCTCGGCAGCCGTTTTCGTCGGGCGTGCGAAGTGATAACCGAAGCAGACGTGCTGATGCGCGAAATCGCACACCGCCTGGACGCGTCCCCAACCGGGCGGGACGCTGCCGAACAGCCGCCACGCCTCGTCCATCAGGCGCTCGGTCTCGCAATAGCGGCTGCCGAGTAGGTACACGAGAGCCTCATGCGGCAGCGATTCGACCGGATGCTCCTGCGCGTGGAGGATTGCAGGCTCGGGCACGCCCGAGTCTTGAATGAGCGCATCCGCGGTCAGGCGAATGCCGCCTGCGGGTGCGAGAATCCGTGTGCACATATTGCCGAAGCTATCCATGTAGGTGTCGAGCGGGACGGCGGGAGTCGTCTCGAGCCGGTCGGGGACGAGCAGATCCGCAATCCGACTCGGATGCACGTGCAGCATCAGAATCATGGGCACGGGTTGCGGACAGTTGTAGAGCAGTTCGTAGCCGAAGCGGATTTTCATTGCGTCTCTCTCAATGGCCGCTCTTTATGTCACCTGCCGCGTAGATCGCCCGTAGGACCCGTTTGCGATTCCCCGTAGGCGTCCTCCCCGGCCCTCAGCCGGTGTGCCGACGTAACCGCCGATCGGGCCCCATTCCTGTCGCGCGTCGGATATCCGCCGACACGAAACTGCTGCGACGACCGATCGCTTACAATGGCCGTTTGCGGATAAATGCCGCGGCAGCCTCGAGATCGCCACCGCAGATTTACCACGGCGTCCATCACGAACCATAGCGCGCCGCGCCCTAAAGTAACCGCACCGCGCCTTAAAGTAACGATGAAGACTTTTCACTGCAGCCACTGCCAAAATCTGGTGTTCTTCGAGAATATCCGCTGCCTCAACTGCGGGTACTCGCTCGCCTTCCTGCCCGATCGCCGCCTCATGGCGGCGCTCACGCCCGACGCGGCCGGGGTGTGGCAGGCGCAGATTCCGCCCGGAGACGCTCGTCCCTACCGTCTGTGCGCGAACTACGATCAGGTGAGCGTCTGCAACTGGGTCGTCGCGGTCGACGATCCGAACGACTTCTGTCGCTCGTGCCGCCTGAATCGCATCATTCCCGATCTGTCCTCGGAGCGAAACCGGGTCGCCTGGTTCCGGCTCGAGGTCGCGAAGCGCCGCTTGCTCTATACGCTCATGGGTTTGGATCTTCCCGTCGAGCCGAAGAACGGTGGCAACGGCGGCCTCGCCTTCGAGTTCCTCGAGGACTCGATGGACGGCGATGCCAAGCGAGTGCTGACCGGTCACGACAACGGCCTCATCACCATCAACATCGCAGAGGCCGACGATGTGCATCGCGAGCAGCAGCGCTCCCTGCAGAAGGAACCCTATCGCACGCTTTTGGGGCATTTCCGCCACGAGATCGGGCATTATTGCTGGGACCAGCTCATCGCCTACGGCCCGCTCCTCGAGGACTTCCGCGCGCTCTTCGGCGATGAGCGCGCGGATTATCAAAGGGCGCTCGACCGGCACTATGGCGAGGGTCCCCCGCCGCACTGGGAGGACAGCTTCATCAGCGCTTACTCCACCATGCACCCGTGGGAGGACTGGGCGGAATCCTGGGCACATTATCTGCACATGGTGGATGCGCTGGAGACGGCCGGCGCAACCGGGCTCGCACTGCGCCCCAAGCGGCCGGACGAGCCGCAAATGCAGCCGCCGCCGGATCCCCTCAGCTCCAACTACCGCGATTTCGACGCAATGGTCGAAGCGTGGCTGTCGCTCACTTACGTGCTCAACAACTTGAGCCGCGGTCTGGGACTCCCGGACAGCTATCCGTTCGTGCTTTCCGCACCCGCCATTCGCAAGCTCCGGTTCATCCACGACACCATCAACGCGCACCGCGAGGCCAACGCCCGGGCCGCCTCCGCGGCGTGACAGCGACGCCCGTGCCGTTTCCCTCGCCTGCGGCTCGCGTGCTATACACGAGGGTCTTCCCTCTGGAGATGACCCGGTGTCGATTCACGTAGCGCTCAATCATGTGATGCACTACCGGTACGACCGGCCGGTACTGCTCGGCCCGCAGATCGTGAGGCTGCGGCCGGCACCCCATTGCCGCACGCGCATCCTCGCCTACTCGCTCAAGATCGAGCCCGCCGAACATTTCATCAACTGGCAGCAGGATCCGCAGGCGAACTACCTCGCCCGCCTCGTATTCCCGAAGCCAATGCGCGAGCTGCGCGTCGAGGTGGATCTCACCGCAGAGATGGCCGTAGTAAATCCGTTCGACTTCTTCCTGGAGCCTTACGCGCAACATTTCCCGTTCCGCTACGAGGCGGTTGACGAGCGCGAGCTCGGCCCGTTCTTGCTGACCGGCCCCGCGACGCCGCTGTTCACGCAATATCTGGCGGCCGTCCCGCGCGGGCGCCGGGCCACCATCGACTTCCTGGTGGATGTCAACCGCCGCGTGGCGGGCGACGTGCGCTACTTGATCCGCTTGGAGCACGGCGTCCAACCCCCCGAAGTCACGCTGGAAAAGCGCTCCGGCTCGTGCCGGGATTCGGCGGAGCTGCTGGTACAGTTGCTGCGCCACCTAGGGCTCGCGGCCCGCTTCGTCTCGGGCTACCTCATCCAGCTCGTCGCCGACGAGAAGCCGCTGGACGGCCCCGCCGGGCCGAGCCGGGACTTCACGGACCTGCACGCGTGGTGCGAAGTGTATTTGCCGGGCGCGGGATGGATCGGCCTCGATCCCACTTCCGGCCTGCTCACCGGCGAGGGGCATATCCCGCTCGCGTGCACGCCGGAGCCGTCCGCCGCGGCTCCCCTGTCCGGTGGTGTGGATACCTGCGAGACCGCGTTCGAGTACGCGATGAGCGTCGCGCGTATCTGGGAAGCGCCGCGGGTGACGAAGCCTTATTCGGACGCCCAATGGACGGCGATCGATGCCGTGGGCAAAGCCATCGATGCGCAGCTCAAGACCGGTGACGTGCGGCTCACCATGGGCGGCGAGCCGACATTCGTGTCGAGCGAGGACCCCCATGAGCCGGAATGGAACACCGAGGCGATGGGCAAAACCAAGCGACGGCTCGCGGCGCAGCTCTTCTGGAAACTAAAGGCGCGCTACGCCCCGGCTGGGCTCGCGCATTTCGGCCAGGGCAAATGGTATCCGGGTGAGCAGCTGCCGCGGTGGTCGCTGAATTGCTTCTGGCGCAAGGACGGCGAGCCGATCTGGACCGAGCGCGCGCTGATCGCCGACGAGGAGCGCCGCTATCCAGAAGCCCATGCCAATGCCGCGCGACTGCTCGCCGCGATCGCCACGGCGCTCGGCGTGGGCGCGGAGCACGTGTTCTCGGCCCATGAGGACGTGTTCTATTACGCGTGGCGCGAGCGCAAGCTCGCCGCCAATGTCGACGCGATCAATTCCAAGGTCGCGGATCCGGTCGAGCGTGAGCGCCTGATGCGCGTGTTCGAGAGCGAGCTCGATGCGCCGGTGGGCTACGTGTTACCGGTCACCCGCGCGCTCGAGGGAGCTCCGTGGCGCAGCGGTCGATGGTTCTTGCGCCGCGAGCGCTGCTACCTGGTTCCCGGCGATTCGCCGATCGGATATCGCTTGCCGCTCGACTCGCTTCCCTGGGTTGAGCCGGCCGACTTTCCACATCTGTATCCGCCCGATCCAAACCAGAGCTTCGCGCCGCTCGCACCCCATCGGGAACTGCGTGAGCAGGCGGACGGCAAATCATCGGGCAATGCGATTGCGGGCGATGCGCGCAGCGCAACGGCCAGGGGCATGGAGGCGAAACCGGCCGACGTCGTGCGCACTTCGATGTGTGCACAGGCGCGCGACGGCGTGCTCTACGTGTTCATGCCGCCGACGCGCAGCCTGGACGATTACCTCGAGATCGTCGCGGCGGTGGAATCCTGCGCGCGGTCCTTGCGCCAACCCGTGGTGATCGAGGGCTACGAACCGCCCGCGGATCCGCGGCTCGCGAACTTCAAGGTGACGCCCGACCCCGGCGTGATCGAGGTGAACGTGCAGCCGAGCGCGAGCTGGGACGAGCTCGTCGAGCTCACCACGCATCTCCATGAGACCGCGCACGCCTTGCGACTGCGCTCGGAAAAATTCATGATCGATGGCCGGCACATCGGCACGGGCGGCGGCAACCATATCGTGCTCGGGGGCGCGACGCCTGCGGATTCGCCTTTCTTGAGGCGCCCGGATCTGCTGCGCAGCTTGATCTCCTACTGGCACAATCATCCCTCGCTCTCGTACCTGTTCTCGGGGCTTTTCATCGGGCCCACCTCGCAGGCGCCGCGCGTCGACGAGGCCCGCAACGATTCGCTCTACGAGCTCGAGCTCGCGTTCAAGCAATTCCCCGCAGCCGGCGGGGAGGCACCGCCCTGGATCGTGGACCGCTTGCTGCGGAATCTCCTGATCGATGTCACGGGCAACACACACCGCGCGGAATTCTGCATCGACAAGCTGTACTCGCCCGATTCCTCGACCGGCCGGCTCGGACTGCTGGAGCTGCGCGCCTTCGAGATGCCGCCGCATCCGCGCATGAGCCTCGTGCAGCAGCTGCTGCTGCGCTCGCTCGTGGCGCGCTTCTGGCGCGAGCCTTATGCACCGCCGCGGCTCACGCGCTGGGGAACACAGCTGCACGATCGCTTCATGCTGCCCTACTTCATCTTGCAGGATTTCTCCGCGGTGATCGAGGAACAGAGTCGTGCGGGCTTTCCTCTGCGGCTCGAGTGGTTCGGGCCGCATTTCGAGTTTCGCTTCCCGAAGCTCGGCGATCAGGTGCTGCGCGTCGCGCAACTGGAGCTTCGTCAGGCGCTCGAGCCCTGGCACGTGCTGGGCGAGGAGAGCACCGGCGGGGGCACGGTGCGTTATGTCGACTCCTCACTCGAGCGCGTCGAGCTCAAGGTGAGCGGACTTGCACCCGACCGCTATGTTGCGACCTGCAATGGACGCGCGCTGCCGTTGCGTGCGACCGGACGCGAGGGAGAGTACGTCGCGGGCGTGCGCTTCCGCGCCTGGCAGCCGTGGTCCGCGCTGCATCCCAAAATCGGTATTCATTCGCCGCTGACATTCGATATAGTGGACACCTGGATGCATCGATCGGAAGGTGGTTTTCGATATCATGTGGTTCATCCAGGCGGCCGCAGCCATGAGACCTTTCCCGTGAACGCATTCGAGGCCGAGAGCCGACGCCTGGCGCGCTTCTTTCGCATCGGACACACGCCCGGTGAGGTGCGCCCCGCACCGGCCGAATCGAGCGATGAATTCCCCTTCACCTTGGACCTGCGCGATCCGCCGAGCCGGTGAGCGATCCTAGACTCCAGAGCTACCGCAGCGATCCGCGTCGCTATGACGAGCTGTTGGACAGCGACGGAGGCGTGCGCAGCCACTGGCGCTCGCTGATCGACAGCGTATTCGAGGACGACGCGCGCGCCGCGCGCCGCGCCACCGAATTCACGCGGCGCATGATCGTCGAGAACGGCATCACCTATAACGTGTATGCCGACGCGCAAGGCCGCGACCGCCCCTGGATCCTCGATCCGCTGCCCTATCTCATGACGGCAGAGGAGTGGCAGAACATCGAGGCAGGCGTCGCACAACGCGCGACGCTCTTGAACTCGGTGCTCGCGGACCTGTATGGGCCGCAGGAGCTGCTCGCGCAAGGCGCGTTGCCCGCAGAGATCCCGTTCGGACATTCCAATTTTCTCTGGCCGTGCGTGGGCGTGCGCCCACCGCAGGATCGCTGGCTCTCGCTTTACGCGGTGGACCTCGCGCGCTCGGCGGACGGGCGCTGGTGGGTGCTCGCCGATCGCACGCAAGGTCCCTCCGGTCCGGGCTATGCACTGGAGAACCGGCAGATCGTGCGCCGTGCATTCCCGCATCTCGCGCAAGTGATGGACGTGCGGCCCCTCGGCTCGTTCTTCGCGGCGCTGCGCGCGGAGCTGCTGCGCGATGCCGGCGACGAGCCGGTCGCGGTCGTGCTCACACCGGGCTCGTTCAACGAAACCTACTTCGAGCACGCCTATATCGCCCGACAGCTCGGATTTCCCCTGGTGGAGGGCCACGATCTCACCGTCCGTGACGCGCGAGTCTATCTGAAGACTCTTGCGGGATTGAAACGCGTGCACACCATCCTGCGCCGCCTGGATGACGATTTTTGCGACCCCGTGGAGCTGCGCGCCGACTCGGCGCTCGGCGTGCCCGGGCTCCTCGCCGCGGTGCGCCTCGGTAATGTGTTCGTCGGCAATGCGCTCGGGAGCGGTGTGCTCGAGTCCGCGGCCTGGCTTGGTTTTCTGCCCTCCATCGCCGAGCGGCTGCTGGGCCAGCGCCTGATCCTGCCCTCGGTCGCGACCTGGTGGTGCGGCGAGCGGCCCGCGTTCGAGTCGGTGATCGCGAATCTCGAGAATCTGGTCATCAAGCCGACGTTTCCGGACCAGAACCTCGACGCGGTGTTCGGCAGCGATCTGAGCGCCGCCGAGCGCGAGGCGCTGATCGCACGCATGCGCGCCCGCCCTTACGCCTTTGTCGCGCAGGAGCACCTCGCGTTCTCGCAGGCGCCGGTCTGGTACACCAAGAGCGCGAACCGCTTCTCGGCGCGCGCGCTCGGTATCCGCGTCTATGCGATCGCGACGCCTGAAGGGTACCGCGTCATGCCCGGCGGCCTCGCGCGCTTCGCCTCGGATGCGCACGCGGAGGTCGTGTCCATGCAGCGCGGCGGCGGCAGCAAGGACATCTGGGTGCTGTGCGATTCCGACGAGGCGGCCGAGGAATCGACGGCGCCCATCGCACGGATCGACCGCACGGCGCCCCGCGCGGCTCACCAGGATCTGCCCTCGACCCTCGCCGAGAACCTGTTTTGGATGGGGCGCTACGCCGAGCGCTGCGAGTTCAAGATGCGCATGCTGCGCGCCACCCTCGGCCTGCGGCGCAATCTACCCTTCTTTTCGCAAGCCATGGAGATCTGCAAGCACTACGGTGCCGCGCGACTCTTCGATGCGCGCAAGGTCTTCACGCTGAGCGGTGACGTCGGGCGCCTGGGCGAGTGCGCGGCACGGGTGCGCAGCAGTCTATCCGCCGAGAACTGGCGCGCGCTCACGGTTCTGACGCGCGACTATCGGCGCGCCGAGAACGCGCGCGCCGACGCGCGCGAGGCCCTCGATCAATTGCTGATCTCGCTCGCGGCTCTCGCCGGCTTCGCACACGATGACATGACCCAGGACGACGGTTGGCGCCTCATGATGATCGGCCGGCGCCTCGAGCGACTGTTGTTTCTGTCCGCCGTGATCGCGCGCCGGCTTGCGCACGCGGCGACGCCGTTGCGGCAGGAGCTCGAGTGGCTGCTCGAGATCGGCAACAGCGCCATCACCTATCGCAACCGCCACCGCGCGCCGCCCGTGTGGGCTTTCACGGTGGATCTGCTGGTGTACGACGAGCACAATCCGCGCGCCCTTGCCTTCCAGTGGCACGCCATCAATACGCTGCTCATCGAGCTCGCCGAATCGCTGGGCACGCGTCCGCAAGACGCCTTGTATGCACCCGTCTCCGAGATGATCGCGATCAAGTACGCGCCGCTCGGCAGCGAGCTCGAGCTGTCGGTGGAATCGCGAACCCGCTTCGCCGCTGGCCTCGAGAGCCTCAATGCGGCGGCGGGGGCCCTTTCGGAGCAGCTGACCTCGCAGCATTTTTCGCATGTCGATTACGAGGTCGGCGCGGTGTCCGCGTGATGCGCTACACGGTGCGCCACGCGACGGTGTACGAGTACGGCGGCGACGTCGCCCATTCGCACCACCTGCTGCACTTGAAGCCGCGCGAGTTCGCCTATCAGCGCTGCCTCGAGCACGCGCTCAAGCTCGATCCGCCGCCGAGCGCGGAGCACGACGACCTCGATGCCTTCGGCAACGGCATTTCGCGGCTCGAGTACGATCGATCGCACGATCGCTTGTCGGTTGTCGCCGAGATGACGGTCGAAATCTTTCCGCGCGCGCCCGAGCCGCTCGAAACCTGCGAGCCCTGGGACGCCCTGTGCGAGCGACTGTGCTATCACGCGGCGCCTCTCCCCGCGGCCGATCTCGAGGCGTGCCGCTACCGTATGCGCTCGGACCACGTTCCCATCAAGCAGATCTTCTGGGACTATGCCGCGGATTGCTTCGCGCCGGGCAGGTCGATCGGCGCCGCGGCGCAGGATCTGATGCGCAAAATCCACCGGGATTTCAAGTACGCGCCGGGCACGACCAACAACCGCACCTCCATCACGGAGGTGTTGCAGACCCGGCGAGGCGTGTGTCAGGACTTCGCGCATCTGATGATCGGCGCGTTGCGCGCCGGCGGTCTTGCGGCGCGCTATGTGAGCGGCTACATACGCACCGTGCGCCCGGGCGGCGCCGCGGCCATCGGCGGCGATGCGTCGCACGCCTGGGTCTCCGTGTACTGTCCCCCGCTGGGTTGGGTGGACTTCGACCCCACCAACGACTGCCTCGTCGGCGAAGGACACGTGACGCTTGCCTGGGGGCGGGATTTCGGCGACGTGTCGCCGCTGCGGGGGATTTTGTTCGGCGGCAGCCGGCATAAGCTGAGTGTGGATGTGCGGGTGCAGCCGCTCGATTGAAGATGAAGTGACGAGATCGCCGGGGGCACGACGCTCGGTCTGGCGACGATCCGCCGAGTTCCGAGCCCGGGTTCGGTCAATTCTCGAATTGCCGTGACCCGCAGGGTATTCGCTTCGGACTGCATCAGAAGCCTTGATCGTTGATATCGAGTTGACCCCGCATGCTATGAGATTACTTGCGACCCTCCGAGGAGGCGGTGTAGTCCTGGCGCAGCATCACAAGCGTAGAAGACTGCACCCACTGGCAGGTCGCCCCCGACGGCCGCCGTAACCGCGGCGAGACCGGCCCCGCCAAATGCCCCGCACAGCTCGATCATCTTCACGCCCTGCGCGACAAGCTTTCGCGCCTCCGCCGCCGCGTCCTCGACGCGCGGAACGCCAACACACACCAAAGTTCCGATGACATCCACCCGCGGGGTCGTCGAGCCATCGTCGATCGTATAGATGAACGCCCATTTGTACATTCTTTCCTCCTAATCGTGATGCTCAGTCTCCTCGTCATGGCTGAGTCCGAGCAGAGTCGAAAGCAGCGCCGGCCACGACGTGAAGTCTATATTTCGCACGTCAGTGCGCCGCGCCCCCGAGCTCGGCTTTCAGCATCCAGGCTCGATCGATGAGCCAGGCGTGAATCGCATGCGCATCGTCCGGCGAGAGCACGTCATCGAAGCGTCCCATGCCTTTGATGGAGTACGCGCCGCCGAGCACGATGGAATCGAACATCGTATGCGTCGCCGGCGTGATGCGCCGCAGGTCGGGCAAGTTGCCGCGGCCCATCACGTGGCAGCGCGAACAATAGCGGTTATAGAGCACTTCGCCGGCGGCGATCTGCCGCGCATCGGCGGGACGCGCGGGGAGTTCGGGCAGCGGCACCTCGGTGCGCAGCGGCGGCAACGGCGGCGTCGAGCCGCCGATTTTCATGACAATAATGCGTCCCTCGTTGCCATACTTGTACGCGGCCGACTCCGGATCCAGCGGCGCGCCGAGAATCACAGCCCCGCCGCCATAGCCGGCGACGATGGCGATGTATTGCACGCCGTTCACCGCATAGGTCATGGGCGCCGCCATCATGGAACTGCCCAGCGCGATCGAGGCCAGTTTTTTGCCGCTGTCGGCCGCGTAGGCGTTGAAGTAGCCATTGGCGTCGCCTTGGAACACGAGGCCGCCGGCGGTGGCAAGCACCCCGCCATCGAAGCTCGTCGCAGTGGGCGTCTCCCACAACACCCGCTGCCCGGAGACGCTCCAGGCACGCAAGAACCCGCGCGAAGCGGGATTGGTCCTCAGACCCCGCTCGAGTTGCGTCAGCGGCGGCACCTTGCCGTACAGCGAGCGCATGTCTTTCGGCTCATACATCTCAGGGGGCATCGCCGGCGTCGTGAACTGCCCTTCCACGAGGCCCGCCCGCCGGCCGCTCGTCTCCAGAATGATGTTGCCCGCTTCGATCGCCGGCAGGAAGGTGACTCCGTGCGCCGGGTCGAAAGCCATCGGTTGCCACGCATGGGCGCCGGCCTCGCTCGGGAAAACGAGTGCCGGGCCGCGATCGTAGTCAGCCCGCGCATCGACCAATGGACGCCCGGTCTTCGGATCGATCCCTCGAGCCCAACTCACGAAGGCGTACGGCGTTGCGGAAAGGAGCTCGCCGGTGGCGCGATCGAGCACGTAGTAGTAGCCGTTTTTGGGAGCCTGCATCAGCACCGCTCGCCGCCGGCCGTCGATCTCCAAGTCGGCGAGCACGATTTTTTCGGTGCTGTCGAAATCCCAGCGGTCGCCGGGTGTGGTCTGGTAATACCACGCCAGCGTCCCATCTTTCGCATGAATCGCGACGATCGAGGCGGCGTAGAGCTCATCCCCGCCGCGCTGTCCGTCCCGGTGCAAGTTATACGGGGCTGCGTTGCCCGTGCCGATGTAAACGAGATCGAGGGCCGGGTCATACGCCATACCATCCCACGCCGTGCCGCCGCTGCCGGCTTCCCAGGGATGTTTCGGGTCCCAGGTTTTCACGGCCGCGTCGAGATGCGGCTGATCCTGCGGACCCTCGGCAGGGTCGCGCGGCACGGTGTAGAAACGCCAGCGCAGACGCCCGCTGTCTCGATCGTAGCCGCTCACGTAGCCGCGTACGCCCGCGAAGTCCCCGCCGCCGTTGCCGATCACCACGAGATCGCCTGCAAGCAGTGGTGCACCCGTGACGGTATAGGGCTTTTTCGGGGTGCGGCCGACGAGGGTGTCGACTTTCCAGAGTCGCCGGCCCGTGCGGGCGTCGATGGCATGCAGCCAGCCGTCGAGCGCGCCCACGTAAAGCACACCCCGATAGGCGACGAGCCCGCGATTCACGGCGTCACAACAAGCGTAGCGCGCCCACTGTCCGTCGATCTGTGGATCGTAGGTCCAGAACTCCTTGCCGCTCGCAGCATCGAGGGCATAGACACGGCCGAAGTTGCTGGTCGCGTACATGACACCATCGATCACGAGCGGCGTCGACTCCTGCCCCCGGTAAGTACCGAGCCGGTAATCCCATGCGAAGCCAAGCCGAGCGACGTTGCCCGTGTTGATGTCCGTGAGGGGCGAGAAATAGGTGCCCGCGCCGTCGCGGCCCGGCGCAACCCAGTCGGTCGGCGCCGGCGCCGCGAGTCGCTCGGCGGTCACGCCGGCGGCGCTGTGAGGCAGCGCGACGGCACTCGGCGCAGTGGCGACCGGCACGTCGGCGCCGGCCGCAAAGGCCACAAGCGCGGCCACGACCGCCGCGCACGATCGAATCGCCCAGTCTTGCGCGTGCTCGGCCATCCCCACTGCTCCCCTAGAAGCCGGCGACTGCCGGAATGATCTCGCGTCCAAAGACTTCGAGCGGTGTGGTCTCGTGGACGTTCGGCATGTTGAATATGGCGTGCTGTACGCCGACCCCTGCGAGCGCCTTGCATTGGCCGATCACGTCCGCGGCGGAGAGCTTGCCCGCGCCGAGCTCTACCGTGCCGATCGTCGTCTTCTCAATGGCATCGTAGTCGCGGCCGATGCGGTCGCAATGCTCGCGCAGGATGGCGAGTTTCGCGCGGATCACGTCGGGCGAGCCATAGATGTTGCACGCGTCGCCGTACTGCGCGACGAGACGCAGGGTCTTCTTCTCGCCCCCGCCGGCGATGAGGATGGGCGGGTGCGGGCGCCGCAGCGGCTGTGGCCGGCAGAGCGTGCGCTCGAGATGATAGTGCTCGCCGTCGAAGCGGGCGTCCTTGTCGGACCACATCTGCTTCGCGATCTTGAGCGTCTCCTCGAGCCATTCGAAGCGCTCGGCGATGGGCGGGAACGGCACGCCGAGTCCCTTGGCCTCGCCCTCGAACCAGGCGGCGCCGAGCGCGAAATAGCTGCGGCCACCGCAGAGCACGTCCAGGGTAGTCGCCGTCTTCACGAGCACGCCCGGGTGGCGATAGATGACGCCGACCGCCATGGGGCCGAGCTTGACGCGTCGGGTCACGGCAGCGAGATAGCCGAGCGTCGAGTAGCACTCCAGCATGTCATTCTCCGGAGGGCCCACTCCGACGATCTGGAAGTAGTGATCCATGACCCACAGACTGAAAAAGCCGGCGTCGTCGGCGGCGCGCGCGATCCCCGCGAGCTTGGGGGCGATCGCCGCCGGGCCGCCCGGCCAGGTGAAGCTCGGAACTTGCAGACCGATTCTCATTAAACCTCCATGCATGCGCCGATGATCTTTCCGCAGCGCGCTGTCGCGAGCCGGGGCACGAGCCATCGTAGCGCAAAGCGCCGCGGCCGGGCCGTTGTTATAGGATGCGCACTCTCGACATCACGGAGCTTCTCTTGCGATCCGTTTCCCGACTCCTCGTCGCCGCCCTGGCTCTGACCCTGTTCGCTTCCTGGAATCCGCCCGCAGCCTCGGCCGGGGCTGTCGCGCTCCCCTCGCTCGCGCCGATGATCAAAGTGGCATCGCCCGCGGTGGTGAACATCGCTACGCGCGGCGTATTGACCGAGCGCGTCCAGCACACGAATCCCCTGCTCCAAGATCCTTTCTTCCGGCGCTTCTTCAACGTCCCGAACGAGCCGACCGTACGGCATCGCAAGTTTCAGAGCGCCGGATCCGGCGTGATCGTCGATGCGCGCAAGGGCTACATCGTCACGAACCGCCATGTCATAGAGAACGCCAGCGAAATCACCGTCACCTTGCTCGACAACCGGCGAGTCACGGCAAGCGTGGTCGGGAGCGACGAAGGCACGGACATCGCGGTGCTGCGGGTTCAGGAGCCGCATCTGACCGAGATGCCGCTCGGGGACTCTGCACATCTGGAGGTGGGCGACTGGGTAGTGGCGATCGGCAATCCCTTCGGCCTGCAGCACACGGTCACGGTCGGGATCGTGAGCGCGCTCGGGCGCACGGGAATCAATCCGCGCGGCTACGAGGACTTCATCCAAACGGACGCCTCGATCAATCCAGGGAACTCCGGCGGGGCGCTGGTCAATGTCGAGGGCGAGCTGATCGGAATCAATTCCGCGATTCTCTCCTCGGAGAACGGCGGCAACATCGGCATCGGCTTCGCCATTCCGGTGAATATGGTCAAGGCCGTCATGCAGCAGCTCATCACCTACGGCGCCGTGAAACGCGGCGCGCTTGGCATCAAGCTCGGCGACCTGACGGTCGAGCGAGCGGAGTCTCTCGGGCTCGTGAATTCGCGCGGCGTGCTGGTGGACGAGGTCGCACGCGGCTCCCCCGCCGAACGTGCCGGCATCAAGCCGGGCGATATCGTCGTGTCGATCAACGGCATGGCGCTCGAGAGCGCCGCGCAGCTGCGCAATGCCGTCGCGCTGCTACGCGTGGGTCAAACGGTGGAATTGCGCGTGTGGCACAAGGGAGTCATCCGGCCCGTGGCCGTCTCCATCACCTGACTAGCGTAAAGCTGTGCGCTGAACGATGCGGCGGAAGGTGAGATTGACTCGTGCACCGCACGGACGTCGTTCCTTGGCGATGCCGTGCTTCCAGTTGCGCTGCGTGGCGCCGCGCATGAGCAGCAAGCTGCCGTCACCGAGCTCGACGCGAAAGGACTTTCGGGTGCGATCGGACCGATGCCTGAACACGAGGGTGCGCGCCCCACCGAGGCTCAAGGACGCAATGACCGGCTCCTCACCGAGCTCCGGCTCGTCATCGCTGTGCATCCCCATGCTGTCGCGCTCGTTGCGGTAGTAATTCAAGAGGACGCTGTTGAAGCGGCTGCCCGCAGCGCGCTCCACGCTCGCCCTGATCGCGAGCAACCGCGGCGTCCACGGCAACGGATCGAGCTCGAGCCCTGAGTATTCGTACCGAGCGTCCTCGTCCCCATACCACGCGGTCAATCGCGGCTGGCGGTACGTCTTGCCCCAGACGATCACAGACTCGGCCTGCCAGGGCGTGAGCTCGATCAACTCGTTCAACACGGATCGGGTGGGCGCGCCAATCTCCAGGCGAGACCCATAGAGGAGATCCCCGTCGCTCGCGGGCAGCCGCTCAAGCGCAGCATCAGACTGAAAGAGATCGGGCACCAGCCCAGTTTAGTCCGGGAATCGCTACGACGGAATTGACCATACGGCGGACGTAAATTCATAACTATATGATTTATATGATCTATTTATCCTGGAGCGAAATTTCCGAAGCAGAGTTGACATCCGCCGGCTCGCTGGGATAATAGCTGCCAAAGCAGCGATTGTTTAGGCAGTAATTGCCGGAGCATTAAATGTCTGAGCAGCATTATCACGCGTCGACGTACCGGGCCCAGAGCAGCATCGGGTATTTGATCAAGCGCTCACACGCCATGATGATGGACATGCTGGAGAACCTGTTCGCGGATCGCGGGTTCAGTTTTATCCACTACGCCATCCTCACCTGGGTGCGGGACGGCATCGCGGTCAACCCGAAAGACATCTGCATCCAGTACCGGCACGACAGCGGTGCGCTAACCCGGGTCATTGACCAGCTCGAGGAGCGCGGACTGCTCGAGCGCGTGCGCCGGGGAAATGACCGGCGCAAGGTGGAGTTGCAGCTCACCGATGCGGGTCGCAAGACCGTCGAGAGCCTGATTCCTCCGGTCGTGGATAAGCTGAACCTCGCGCTCATCGATTTCTCGCCAGAGGAAGTGACGGAGTTCAAGCGCCTGCTCCTCAAGCTCAACGCGCGATTGGCGACGATCATCGATCCGAAGGCGCTCGCCACCCCGAAGGCTCCGGCAGTCGGCACGGAAGCGTGAGGCCCATCATGCGTATCAAAGGTCTCGTACTGCTCGGCGCTGCCCTCCTCGCGGGATGCGTGACGCCGCCGCGAGAGGAGCCGCATCCGCGCAAGCTCGTCGACCAGGACGTGGGGCTCAGCGGCGCGGCCGCCGAGCCGGTGGCGGACAACTGGTGGGATTCCTTTCAGGATCCGCAGCTCGACCGGCTGATCCGCCGCGGACTCGAGGACAGCCCGACCCTCGCGCAGGCACAAGCGCGCGTCGCTGCGGCGCTCGCCCAAGTGCAGTCCTCGCAAGCGGCGCTCGGTCCGAAGGCGAACCTCGACGTGAGCAGCCTCTATCAACGCGCGCCGCAGAACTACTTCTTCCCGCCACCGCTCGCCGGACACACGTTCTGGATGAGTCAGGCCGGCGGCAGCTTGAGCTGGGATCTGGACTTCTGGGGACGTCAGGCGGATGCGCTGCACAGTGCGCGGGATCTCGCCCAGTCGGCACGGTTTGATGAGGATAACGCGCGTCTCATGCTCGCGGGCGCCATTGCTCAGGCTTACATCGAGCTGTATCGCCAAAATGCGCTCGCGGATATCGCGCAACGCTCGGAGGCGCAGCGCCAGAACATTCTGGACATCACGCGCCGCCGCGTGAGCGCCGGCCTCGACACGCAGCTGGAAATTCGCGAGGCCGAGGGCCAGTTGCCGCAAGCACGCGTCGCACACGAACAAGCGCGGGCCGCCGCCGACCTCGCGGTCCACGAGCTCGCCACATTGAGCGGGCAAGGAGCCGATGCCTACGCCTCCATCCAGCGCCCGGTGCTGAACGTGCAGGCGGCGCTTCCCGTGCCTACCGAGCTGCCCATCAACTTGCTTGCCCGTCGGCCCGACGTGCTGTCGGCGCGGCTCTCCGTCGAGGCCGCCGATGCGCAGCGTCTCGCCGCCAAGGCTGCGTTCTATCCGGACATCAGCTTGCACGCGCTCGCGGGCATCGGCGCGTTCGGCCTGAACAACCTGGTGCAATGGAATGCACGCGGCTATGGCGCAGGCCCCGTGCTGTCGCTGCCGATCTTCGACGGCGGCCGCCTGCGCGCCGAGTACCGTGGCAGCGAGGCGCAGCTCGACGGCGCCATATCGAGCTACAACGATACGGTTCTGCGCGCGGTCCAGCAGACCGCGGATCAGCTCACGCAGCTCGACGCGCTGGCGAAAGAGCAGAGCGATCAGCAACAAACGCTCGAGGCCACCGAGGCCGCCTACAAACTGGCCGAAGAGCGCTACCGGGCGGGGCTTGCGAGCTATCTCTCGGTTCTCAACGCAGAGACCCAGGTGCTCGCGGCGCGACAGTCCATGGTGGACATCCTGACGAGCCAGGCGGTCGCGCGGGTGACCGTGCTCCTGGCTGTCGGCGGTAGCTTCGATCCGCGCGCATCCGGCGTCCTCGCCGCCGCACACACCGCAGCGAATTCTTCTGACCTTTTGACCCGAGTAAGCCAATGAACACGCAAGCGTCCAACACCCCCGAATCGCAAACCTCGACGCCGCCGCGCCGCGTGCGGCACATCGGCCTCTGGGCCCTGAGCGCCGTCGTTGTGCTGGCCGGGATCGGCTACGGCATCTACTGGTTCGTCGACGGCCGGTTCTATGAATCGACCGACGACTCCTACGTAAACGGCGACGTGGTGCAGGTGACGAGCGAGGTTCCGGGCACGGTGCTGTCACTGAAGGTGGATGACACCCAGCGCGTCGACGCTGGGCAGCCGCTGCTGCAGCTCGATCCCGCAGATGCGAAAATTGCCGTCGCCAATGCGGAGGCCGACTTGGCGCGAGCCGTCCGCCAGGTGCGCGGACTGTTCGCGCAGAGCAAGGAGCTGCGTGCGCAGATCGATCAGCGTGAGCAGGCAGAGCGCACCGCGGATGACGATTTGAAACGCCGCGGTGGACTCATCGCGGACGGCGCTATTTCCGCAGAGGAGCTCTCGCACGCACGGGATGCCGTCACCACCACCCGCGCGAACGTCGCCGCGGCACGCCAGGAACTCGATCAAACCATCGCGCAGATCGACGGCACGACCATCGCGGACCATCCGCAGGTGCTGGCCGCCGCCGCGGCCGTGCGCAACGCTGAGCTGGCGTTGCATCGCACGGAGCTCACTTCACCCGTGAGCGGAATCATCGCGAAGCGCTCCGTGGAAGTCGGCCAGCGAGTCGCCGCGGGCACCCCGCTGATGGCCGTGGTGCCGCTCGAAGACGTGTGGGTCGATGCGAACTTCAAGGAGGTCCAGTTGCAGCGCATGAGAGCCGGCCAGCCCGTGACCGTGCGCACCGATTTATACGGACACCAGGTCACGTACCACGGCCGGTTGGTCGGCATCTCGGCGGGCAGCGGCAGCGCGTTCGCGCTCCTCCCGGCGCAGAACGCCTCGGGCAACTGGATCAAGATCGTGCAGCGCGTTCCCGTGCGAATCCTCCTCGATCCCGCGGAGCTCAAGTCGCATCCGCTGCGCGTCGGTCTCTCCACCACGGTGCGCGTCGATCTGCACGACACGTCGGGTCCCGCGATAACGACGACGGTGTTTCGCAACACACCGCTGCCCACCGAGGCGAGCGCGGGCGATGACCCGGCGGTAGATACCCGCATCGCGCAAATCATCGCGGATAACGCCGGCCCGAAGGCGCACGAGCCCGCCCGGCTCAGCCGCGGCGGCAGCGGCGCCCACAGTAGCGGCCCCGCGCAAGTCGCCAGCGGCCCCTGAGCGCAGCCATGAGCGCGAACGCCGCCATTGTCGCGGAGGCGCCGACGCTGAGCGGTGCCACCAAGGCCGTGACCGCCGTGGCTCTGGCGTTGGGCACCTTCATGCAGGTGCTCGACACCTCGATCGCGAACGTCTCCATCCCCACAATCAGCGGGGACCTGGGCGTGAGCTCGGACCAGGGCACCTGGGTCATCACGTCGTTCGCAGTCGCGAACGGTGTCTCCGTACCGTTGACGGGCTGGCTCATGCAGCGCTACGGCGTGGTGCGCACCTTCGTAGTGTCGGTCGCGTTGTTCACAATCGCCTCGCTCCTCTGCGGCCTCGCGTGGAGCCTACCCTCGCTGATCGTCTTTCGTGTGCTGCAAGGCGCGGTGTCGGGTCCGATGATCCCGGGAAGTCAGGCGTTGCTCATCAATGTCTTCGGGCCCGCGAAGCGCAACACGGCACTTACGGTGTGGTCGTTGACGACGCTGGTGGCCCCCATCGCCGGACCCTTGCTCGGCGGCTACATCTCGGATAACTACGTGTGGCCCTGGATCTTCCTCATCAACGTGCCCGTCGGGATCATCTGCACGGTGATTTGCTGGAACAATCTCAAGTCGCAGGAGACGCCGACCCGCAAGATCCCTATCGACCGCGTTGGGCTCATGCTGCTATTCATCTGGGTGGGAGCGTTGCAGGTCATGCTCGACAAGGGCAAGGATCTCGACTGGTTCAATTCGGCGCTCATCGTCTCACTCTTGCTCGTCACCGTGATCGCGTTTGTCGCCTGGCTCATCTGGAGTCTCACGGAGGAGCATCCGATCGTCGATCTGAGCCTGTTCAAGTCGCGCAACTTCACCTTGGGCACGGTCGCACTGTGCTTGGGATATGGCGTGTTCTTCGGCAACATCGTGCTCATGCCGCTGTGGTTGCAGAGTTACTTGGGATACACGGCCACGTGGGCGGGATTCGTGTCCGCACCGAGCGGCGTGACCGCCATCATCACCTCGATCCTGGTAGGCCGCTTGATGCAACGCGTCGATCCACGCATGCTCGCCGCGAGCTCGTTCGGCTTTTTCGCAGTCTCCTACTTCATGCGGGCGCACCTGACCGCGGATGCAAGCTTCTTCGCTTTCACCGCTCCGCAGCTCGTGCAGGGATTCGCGATGGGCACCTTCTTCGTGTCCCTGCTCGGTGTCATTTTCGATGGGCTGCCCCCGCAGAAGATTCCGTCGGCGTCGGGACTGTCGAATTTCCTGCGCATCACCGCAGGCAGTTTTGCGACCTCCCTGATCACGACCTTCTGGGACCGGCGCGAAGCGCTGCATCAGACACACCTCGCGGAAACGGTCACGGTGTACGCGCCCAGTTACCAGCAGTCACTCGCGCAGCTTCATCAGTTCGGCCTCGGCGATCAGGCAGCCGCGGGGTCGATGACCCAGCAACTCATCGGACAAAGCTATCTGCTGTCCTCGCTCGATCTTTTCTATCTTTCCGCGTGGTTGAGCGTGGCACTCATCCCGCTATGCTTCATCGTCCGGCGGCCCGCAGTTCACGGCGCGGTCACTGCCGCCGCGGACTGAAACACTGCCCGCGCCTGGAGCGGCGGCGGCGCGCGACTAGCCCGCGTTTCGCCGGCTAGCCGAACTTCGCGGATTCGAGGCTTTCGCGACGCTAAGTGATTGATGCACTTAGGGTGCACCCCCAAAGGTCTGCACTACAGGAGGGTTGCGGCGGCGGTCTGGGCAGCGCTGATTTTGGGCGGCGGTTGGGCGGGAAGCGTGAGGTGCAAGCGCTCCAGCAGGAGCTCCAGTTCGGGCTCGGGTTGTGTGTAGCGGGTGAGCAGAAGTTCTCGCCCGTCGGTGGTCGGTATTCTCACATCGACCATCTGCACGGCGGCAAATTTCTCCAGCGCCGAACGCGCGGTGAGTCCGGGTGCCAGGCCTTTGAGTTGCCGACCGAGGGTCACGTACAAGCAGTACGCGAGGAAGGCGACGAACACGTGCGCCTCGATGCGTTCGGGTTCTTGATGGAAGATCGGACGGATCGCCAGATCGCTCTTCAAGGTACGGAAGGCTTCCTCGACCTGCACGAGCTGCAGGTAGTAGTTCCAGAGCTTGACCGGATCGGTCTCGGTCAGATTGGTGCGAAGGAGATAACGACCTTCGCGGCGACGCACCTGCTTGAGCTTCTTGCGATTGAGGCGATAGGTGAACGCGGCACCGATTTTCTCGACCTTCACCTCGACGAGTCGCCACGCCGCCGGGACCTTGCTTTGCGCACTGCCGAGCTTCATCAAGAGCGCATCGCGTGACAGCTCCATCGTTTGCAGCTGCGCGAGTCGCGCCCACAGCCACTTGAGCTGCCGGCGGCGCATCGAGCGCTCCTTGGCGATTCGATCGAGGCTCTCGGCGAACACGTAGAGTTCATTATCCTCAGGCAGAAGCTTCACCTTCACGCCCGCCCGGGCACTGTGCCAGGGTTTGGTGACGAGGGATTGCTCGAGCCGATTGAGCCGCCCCTTCGGCGTGCCGCACAGGTACTGCACCGGAGGATCGCTGCGGCGCATCTCGGCCAAGACCTCCTCCGTCGGCACACCGCGATCCATGCACCAGATGCGCTGAGCTTTGCCGTACTGGTGTTCGATCTTCTGCAGGAAGGAGCGCAGAGTCTTCGAGTCGTTGGTATTGCCGGGCAAAATCTCATATGCCAGCGGCAGGCCCTCGGGCGTGACGATGAGCGCGATGACGATCTGCACGCAGTCAAAGCGGTGATCGCGGCTGTAGCCATGGCGGCGCTTATCGTTCTCATCGAGCGGCGGATCGGACTCAAAGTAGGTGCTTGTGAGGTCATACAGCAGCACTTCGAAGGAGACGTTAAAAAGGTCGCGCCAGCGAGCCGTCAGATGGGTAAATAACGCCTCTTTGTGCGCGAGCAGGCGGTCATGGCACTCGTACAGCACGTGCGGATCGGCCAGTGTGTCATCGCTGCCCAAAAGATCCGCAAGCGCGGTGCGGCCGTACCACTCTCGATGCAACCGCCACTCGCTCCCCGGCGCGATCAGTCGATAGGCTGCCAGTACGATGAGCACCAGATCCCAGCGCGTGCCTTTGCGCGAGGGCGGCAATCGCTCGGCCCAGAAGACATCCAGATCCAGGGTCTGCCACAAGCTCAGGGCCACCCAACACGCGCCCCATTGCCGCGGCCGGTGCAGCTGCATCGCTTTGAGCTTGAGGCGCACGATCGACTCGTCGGGTAATAACCCCTCGCACCGATCCTCCGGGAACAGGGCGTAGGTTCGCGGCGCCGGCTGCCCGTCCTCTAGGACGTCGATCGACTTGCGCCAGGCGAGCTCTTGCGAGGAGTTGATCTCCCCGAGATACAGCACATGCCGCTGCACCACGCGGTCGCCGGCAACGCGGCGGTTCTCCACCACACTCCAGTAGCGGTGCTCCTTACCGTCCTTCTTGCGAGTTTTGGCGCGCAAAAACATGCTGGTATCGCATTATCCGCAAGCCCGCGCCCTTGACCAGAGAGTAGGTCGGCACTACAGACGTTTCCGCGGAAACGTGCGCCCCGCAAACAAAGAAAATCAAAAGCTTGGGAGAAGGCCGCGCCTTCGGCGCGGCCTCAATCAGGGTCGAATCCGCGAAGTTCGGCTAGTGCGGCGCGGGCGGCGGCTCTGTGGCGCCAAGATCGTGCGGATGGGGCTTCACTTCGATCGCCACGGTAAGACCCAGGCGGCCGAGCAGCGAAAGTGTCTCGGGCAGGAACTCGAGGTTGAACTCCTCGCGAGCAAAGATGTTCACGTGCAGATCAGCCACGCCGCCCTCCGCCTTGAGGGTCACCAGGAAGCCGAACGCTCGCCGCAATTGCGCCAGCGTCCGCAGAACTTCGCTTTCGACGCTCACTCGATCCGCCGCGAGCTCGGGTTTCGCCATCAGGCGAGCCATCCAGTAGCTGTCACGGTAGGTGCCGCTGATCTCGCCTCCCGCAGCGTCGCGCCGCGGGTCTCCCGCGCGCCAGGCGTGCAGGGGCTCGATGCCGAGGTTGCGCGTGATCTCGCCGGGCGCGATATTCGGGTGGCGAATGCGCAGCGCGATGGTGAATTCGTAATTACCCATGCCGTCCCCTTGGGCGCAGGTCAGGCGCTCATGACCTCGACGCTTGGCGCTCGCACGGCGGCCGAGACAAGGCGAAAACTGAGTTGCATGGGGCAGACTTTCTGGCCCGCCATGTCGCGCAATCGAACGCCCTGACAATCCATCCGTCCGCTGCTCGATGCATCGATCCGCCGTCGTCCTGCTGGAGTGTCCAGGAGCGACGCGACAGCGGCGCTCAGATCGAAGTCGCCATCGCAGTCGGCGCACGGGCAGGCGAACCGGAAGAACGCGGAGGCGGCGGGATAGAGCGTGTGCAGCTGCGGCGACGGGATGAAGGCGCTCGCATCGTTGAACACGAGCTCGATGCGCAGCTGATCGACATTGGGGAAGACATCCCGCAACGGCGCGGATCGTGTGCGCTCGCTCATGAGCCGCTCACGACCAGTGATCTTCGAACTCTTGCGGGCGGTGATTCTCATGCAGAGAGCTCCATAAAGGGTCTCGAAGCGGTTCGAGCGGACCTGCGCAGGCGCTGCTTCGGCGCCGGCGAATATCAAGGCAACAACTGGCGCTAGACCAGCTTCGGCGGGACACTGCCTGTAGCGGCCGCGGGCTCGGGCTCGGCGATCGCTGCCTGCTCCTCTTTCGCGGACCGGCGCCTTTGCAGCTTTTCCTCTTGCCGAACCTTGCGCGCTTGTTCCTTGCTCTTCTTTTGCTGCCGATAATTGGGTTTAGCCATGTCTCAGCTCCTTCTGTATCACGTCGCGCGCACGGGCTTCGGGCTCATCGGGCACGACGAGCCGTTTCGAGCAGCTTGAGTCCATATCCCGCCGAGGGCGGCGACCGCCTCAGATCGAGTCCGCGGGCTTCGGCGCCCGCGCATTTGCCCGGATTTGCTGCTCGGCCAGCACGTCGCTCGCACTCAGCCCGGTGTTTGCGGCAATGATCTCGATCAGCCGATGGGCAGGATTGCGCGGCAGATCGATCTGATGGAGCCGCTCCCAGATACGTATCCGGGCCGAGGCATCGTTATGCGGCGCAGACTGCTCATGCAACTCCTGCTGCCGGCGCTCCAACGCTTCGGCGTGCACCCGCGCGAGGCGCTCACGGTAATCGCCGTTGGTCTCGCCCACCTGGGGTGCCATACCCGCGGAGACACTGCGATTCGACGATTTCTCGAGCCCCATGGAGGTCTCCTTGAAAGACGGGCCCGGACTTGCCGGGCCCTGTCGATCGAACAACTCGCGGTTCAATATCGTCCCGCGCCGCTGCGCATGCCGCCACCGCCGCCGCCCGAACGGGGCTTGTCTTGCGCCTCGTTGACCCGCAGCGCCCGACCGCCCATGTCCTTGCCATTGAGGTTTTGGATGGCGCGCGACGCATCGGCGCGATTCATTTCGACGAAGCCGAAGCCGCGCGGGCGGCCGGTCTCGCGATCGGTCGGAAGCGAAACACTCTCGACGGTGCCGTGCTCGGAAAAGAGGGTGCGAAGTTCCGCATCCGTGGCCGTAAACGGCAGATTACCAACATAAATTTTAGCCATTATAAAGAAACTCCAGTTGACTCAAAGCGGCTGCTGGCCCGGAGGCGAAAAGGCCGCTCAAAACGGCAGGAACGGCAGTCAAGTCAAGGAGAGATCGTCTCGTTTGCTACGAACCGCATACCTGTCACCAGATCGCAGGTGACTCAGTCCACTTCAACACTCGAGAGAGCGCAGGGATGGGCGGGGGCGTCGACGATCAGGCACCAGCCTAGCATATGGGTGGGGGGCAAGCTTGACTATCGGTCAACAACCGGCTATCCGGCCCGGGCGACGCGCCCGCCGCTCGAGACCGCCTCGATGACCCTCCGCCGGCGCAGGAGCATGAATTGTCAGCGCCCTCCGACCCAAACCACAGGTTTGCGCTGTCCGGCACCCGGTAGGCCTCCCGCTAAGATGGGCTGCGGCGTGAGGACATCACTTGCTCATCTGGACCATCGGCTTATCGATTCTGGGCACGCTGATCATCACGATCCTCGTGCTCAATTTTCGCAAGCCGGAAAAAGAACCCCAGCATCGCGTCGAGCGCTGCTACGACACGCTCGATCCGCAGCTCAGGCGCGAAATGGGCGTGTTGCTGGGACCCGCCATCGTACCGGGGAACCGCATTCAAGCCTTGCAGAACGGCGATGAGATATTCCCCGCCATGCTTCAGGCCATCCGCTCGGCTCAGCGCACCATCACCTTCGAGACATACATTTACTGGTCGGGACACATCGGCGAGCAGTTCGCTGAAGCACTGACCGAACGGGCCCGCGCCGGCGTCCGCGTGCACCTCATGCTCGACTGGGTCGGCTGCGCCAAGATCTCGCCCGCGCTGGTCGAGCGCATGAAGAACGCCGGCGTCGAGGTCGAGCGCTATCACGCGGTGCACTGGTATTCGCTCGGACGACTGAACAACCGCACCCATCGCAAAGTGCTCATCGTCGACGGCACAACGAGCTTCACCGGCGGCGTGGGCATTGCCGATGTGTGGGCCGGCCACGCGCAGGATCCCGACCACTGGCGCGACATGCATTTCAAGGTAACCGGCCCCGTGGCCGCGCAGATGCAGGCCGCGTTTCTCGACAACTGGATCAAGACCACGGGAAACGTGCTGCACGGCGATGCGTACTTTCCGGACATTGAGCCGAGCGGCGATATGGACATGCAGATGTTCATCAGCTCGCCTGAGGGCGGGAGCGACAGCATGCGGCTCATGTATTTGACCGCCATCACGGCAGCGGCCCGCAGCATCGACATGGAAGCCGCCTATTTCATTCCGGACCGGCTGATGATCCGCGAGCTCATCGGCGCGCGGCGGCGCGGCGTGCGCATCCGCCTCCTGGTCCCGTCTGCGCACCTCGACGCGAAGATCGTCGGCGTCGCCTCGAAGAGCGAATGGAAGCCGTTGCTCGAAAATGGCGTCGAGATCTATTTGTACCGGCCGACGATGCTCCATTGCAAAATGCTGATCTTCGACGGTTACATGGTTTCCGTGGGGTCCACGAATTTCGACATGCGCTCGTTCGAGCTCAACGACGAGGCGAGCCTCAACATCTACGATGAGCGCTTCGCGCGGCAGATGACGGAGGTATTCGAGCGCGACCTGAAATCCTCGGCCCAGTACACCCTCGAAAACTGGCAAGGACGGTCATGGCGCGAGCGGTTCGCGGAGATTGTCGTGTATCCGTTGCAATCCCAGCTCTAGCGGGGCGAGCCAATGTTGATGACGCGAGTCTCCGAGCCGGCTGCTCGCTCGCACGACGAGCCGGTGCCGCTCACTCCCTGGCAGCGCTGGGTCGGGCACTCGGGATACTTCGCCGAGGGGGTGCTCTACCTGGTGGTGGGGTGCTTCGCACTGCTCGCAGCCCTCGGGCGACAGCAACCGAACGGTTCGAAGGGTGCACTCGCGAAGCTCGGCGGCTCGGCATTCGGCGATGCCTTGCTCGCGCTGCTTGCGATGGGGTTGGCTGCTTTCGTGATCTGGCAACTCGTGCTCGCGATTGCGGATCCCGAGCACCGCGCGGAGCGGCACAGTCCTCGGCGCCGCCTGGTGCGCCTGGGGCATCTCTCGAACGGGGTGTTCCATATCGTGTTCGTGGGCCAAGCGGTCTGGGGCCTTCTTGGCCTCTCCCGCGCGGACAATGAGAAGGAGACCCAGGTGCACTGGACGGCGCACGCGATGGCTGTCCCGATCGGCCGCTATGCCGTAGGCCTCATCGGCGTCGGCATCGTGGTCTTCGGACTCTGGCAATTTTACCGGGCGGTGACGCGCGACAAGGACAAGCGTGTCGACTTGAGCCGCACGCGGCTCAGGTTCGCCATCGATGCGCTCGGACTTTACGGACTCGCTGCGCGGGGCGCTTTGTTCGTCTTGGTCGGCGGATATCTGGTCAACGCCGCATGGCGCCGCGACCCGCGATACTCCGGCGGTATTGCCGGTGCGCTCGCTGGATTGAAGCAGCAGCCCTACGGGGAGTGGCTGCTCGGCTTGGTGGCCGCAGGATTGATGTGCTACGGGCTTTATCAGATGACGAAGGAGCGCTATCGGCGATTGGGCGAAAGCTGAGGCAGCTCTCTCCCGTGGGGCTGCGTCAAACCGCCGGACGCGCCATAATCCAGCGGACACTGCTTTCCCTGCGGAGGATCCCATGATGACCGATACCCAGAATCAGGATCGCGGTTTCGTGCAAATCGCCTCGGGACACTCGGTGGCCGAAACGATCGAGCGCCTCGAGAGCCAGCTCAAGGAGCGCAACATCACTATTTTTGCCCGACTCGATTTCGCAGCCGACGCGGCCCGCGTGGGGCTCGACATGCGACCGGAACGCATGCTGATTTTCGGCAACCCGAAGGCCGGCACGCCGCTGATGCAGGCCGTGCCGGCGTCGGGTCTGGACTTGCCGCTCAAGGTTCTGGTGTGGGAGGACGCGCAAGGGAAGACCTGGGTGGCCTACAACCGACCGGAGTACATTGTCGCGCGCCACGGACTCCCCGCGGCGTTGACCGCCAACCTGGCCGGGGTCATTCCGCTCATCGAGGGTGCCGCGCGCTAGGCGGGCCGGGAGCGTGCCGCGTCGATGGCGCGGCCGGATTCGCGGGGCGAACTCCGGGTCCGATCCACGGTCCATTCAGCATGCTTCGCCTGCTTCGATTCTGGCGCCTCGGCGCCCAAGACCTCCGGCTCATCGGGTATGCGCTGCGGCATCCCGCGCGGCCGCTCTGGCTCGTGCCGGTGTCGGTCTTGCTGGCCGTCTATGCGCTCGACCCCGCCAATCTGGCGCTCCCGGTACTCGGGGTCATCGACGATTTCCTGCTGCTACCGCTGCTCCTGCACGTCGTGGTGAGGTTCTTGCCGGCGGGGATCCGCTCCGATTTCAACAGGCGGTCCTTCGTCGCCTACCGGAATTGATCGTCGATCTGCAGATCGAGCCCGGCCGCGTGCCGGTTCGTCTCGTTCGCAAGGCCGATGATGGCAATGAGCTCGGCGTGCTGCTCCGGCGTCATCCCCTTTTTACGCGCGGCGGCGCCATGCGAGGCGATGCAGTAGCTGCAGCCGTTGGTCACGCTCACGGCCATGTAAATGAGCTCCTTGGTCAGGGGGTCGAGTGCGCCCGGGCCCATGACCTCTTTGGAGTTGGCCCACATCCGCCGCAGGGTCGGCGGATGATTCGCGAGAACTTTCCAGTAGTTGTTGATCCAATCGACCTTGCGCGTCGCCATGATGTCGTCGTACACGGCGCGCACCTCCGCGGACGCATCGGCGTACTCGATGGGCGCGGGTCGAGCGTTCGCAGTGCTCATGGGACGATTGCAATCACGCGGGCCGGGAAGCCTGCGCCGTCTTCCACCTTCGGCGTGGTGACCCAAACCAGACCGCCGGCCTCCGGCACCTGATCGAGGTTGGCGAGCAACTCGATCTGATAGTGATTGAGCCCGAGGATGTAGGACTCGAGCGAGTAGTCATCGTGGGTCGTCGAGAGGCCGGGATCGGTGTCCGTGGTCTCATGACCCGAGGCGGTGATGCCGCGTTTTTCATAGAGAAGCTCGAGCGCGGGCTTGCTCCACCCGGGATAGTGAAATACGCCGGCAGCATCCTTGTTGGCGAGCGCCGCATCGTCGGGCCAGCGCTTCGACCAGTCGGTCCGCATGGCGACGAATGCGCCCCGCGGTATGGTCCCGTGACGCTTCTCCCATGCCGCGATGTCATCGACGGTGAGCACGTAGTCGGGATTCTTGGCGGCCTTCTCGTGCACGTCGATCACGACCAGCGGCATGAGCATGTCCTTCGGATCGATCCGGTCGGCCGTGAGCAATCCTTCGTGAAAGTGCGCGGGCGCATCCATGTGTGTGCCCCACTGGCCGACGTGACAATACTCGTTGATGCGAAAGCCGTCTTTGGCAACCGTGTAGAGCGTCTTGACACGCTCGTTGGGTGCGCCCTTCCAGTGCGGAATGCCGGGGGCGAACGAGTGCGTCAGATCGACGAACCGGTGGGCTTTTAGCACCGTCAGCGCATCGGGTAGCGAGGCCCCCCCGGGTTCGGCGGCAGCCGCCGCAACTGCGCTCAGCGCCAGTAAACCGCCCATCGCCAAAATCCATGACCGCATCGCTCTTCCCCCTCGTTCGATTTGTGCTCTCCGCAGAATGATAAGCGCAGGGCGGATGGCCCGGTAGACAGCGAGCTCGCGCGCTTTTTTGGTGCAGCTCCGCGCCTGCAGCGCCCCATATGGGGGCATGGTGTGGAAATCGCGCGCAGAGGGAGTCGCAAGGCGCGGGCGTTGGCGTGCAACGATCTATGAGAAATCACAGGACAAACCGTGCCGATCGGTACGCAGCGGAAAGCCGAACCGCTGGTCTCATGGGCTGGTACGTTCCTTGCTATGTATACATGCGCGGCGATCCGATCCTCGAGAGCAAGCCGCTAAAAATGAACAAGGGGATGACTATGGAATTGATCGAACTCGAAGCGGTCTCGGGGCGGGCTTTGCGTCTCGCCCAGACTCTGCTTCCGCGGACTCTCTGCGCGAGCTTCATAGCTGCCGCTTGCCTGTGCACACCGGGATGGACCAATGCGGCGGAGAGCGCGTCAGCAACAACGACCGCGGCCACGGCCACGAGCACGGCTGCCGCGACCGGCACTGGCGACGACTCCGGCCTCTCCGAGATCACGGTCACCGCCGAGCGCTACACGTCGACCATCCAAAATACGGCCATCAGCATCTCGGCGCTGAGCGGCGATCAGCTCATCGCGCAGGGCATCACCACGGTCCAGGAAATCGCGAAAGAGGTGCCCGGCCTGTCGATGCGCTTCGCGAGCCCGGGACTCACCGAATACGAGGCGCGCGGACTCGCCTCGAACGGTGGCGCGGCTCCCACGGTCGGCTTCTATCTTGATGAGATTCCGTTATCGCCCCCGGCGGTGTCGCAGTCCGGCAAGGTCGTGATCGATCCCGATCTATACGACGTGCAGCGCGTGGAGGTGCTGCGCGGTCCGCAGGGAACGCTCTACGGGTCGGGATCGATGGGCGGCACCATCCGCGTGCTCACCAATGACCCCAAGCTCGGTACCTACGAGGGCTCGGTGCAGGCTACCGGTTCGGACACGCAGGGGGGCAGCGGGAACGGCTCGGCCAACCTCATGATGAATTTACCGATCGGTGAGACTCTCGCCGCGCGCGTGGTCTTGAGCTACCTCTACCGCAGCGGCTGGATCGACAACATAACCGTGCATCCGTTTCCGATCAAGCCCGGCGACACCTCATACACGCAGCCGCTCAACACCTTGCCGGTGACCAACAATTACAACGATGCCAACAACGAAACACAGTACGGCGGCCGCGTGAGCTTGCTCTACAAGCCGAGCGAGGATTTCTCCATTCTCGGCCAGGCCATGACGCAGAGTCTGCACACGGGCGGCTATGACCTGCTCGATGGCAGTCCCACGAACAACCAGCCTCCGACCGTGCTCTACAACGCCCACTACGAGCCATTTCCCTTGCGCGAAGGTATCCGCGACGACATTTCGATTTTCGGCCTCACCATCAAGGCGAACGTGGGCATCGCCGACTTGACCAGCGCAACCTCTTACTTCGGCCGCACCGGCGAGCAAGTCCAAGATGCCTCGACGTCGATCTATTACAGCAATGGTGGACCGCCGAACGGAACGCCGTTCGTTCCCGTTCCATACGCGGAGCGCGATCCGTCGCACCAGATCAGCCAGGAAATCCGCTTGACCTCGCACGACATCGGCGGCTTTCACTGGGTGGCGGGTGCCTTCTACAGCAACCTGAGCTCGGTATGGAACGAGATCGGCGCCAGTCCGCTCGCCGCGACTCCAACGGTGCCCGATGGCTCGTTCTTCACGTCATGGAACTCTTACGGAGTCCGGCAGACCGCCCTCTTCACCGACGCATCCTACAAATTCACGGATCAGTGGAAACTGTCCGCAGGTGTTCGCTACTACCAATACAAGAGTCACCAAGACGAGTTCTCATGGGGCATTGACGGGCCGAATTCCACGCCGCCCCCGCATGCGGAAATCACCACGGCCAAGAACAGCGGCGCGAACCCGCGAGTGGATCTCTCGTACATGCCCAACGGAGATCTGACTCTCTACGGCACCGTGTCCAAGGGCTTCCGTCCGGGCGGCGCCAACCAGATCCTACCGCCGCCCACCAGCCCGCCTTACTGTCAGAATGGGGCGCTCGAGTTCGGTCCGGATTCGGTGTGGAACTACGAGCTCGGCGAAAAGGCGCGGATCTTTGACGGCTGGCTCACCGTCAACAGCGATTTCTATTACCTCCGCTGGCTGGGCGTGCAGCAGGTGATCACGCTGCCCTGCGGCTATCAGTACTACAACAATGCCGGCAATGGCCGCTCGTTCGGGCCCGAGCTTGAGATCGACGCGAAGCTCGCAACGGACTGGACCGCTACTTTCAGCGGCGCCTGGACAGACGCTGAGCTCACCCATCCGAATGCCTCCTATACCAGCTTTCTCGAGAACGTCGCCCTCGAGCCGGACGGTGCGACGCATCCGTGCACGGCGGGGACCAAGTGCGAAGTGCCAATCATGAATGTGGTCAAGGACACGGCGGACCTGGGGCTCAATTACGCGACGACGGTAGGAGATTACCGGCTCACGGGGCGCGCGGATTACGCTTTCGTGGGCACCTCCTATGACGTGGCGTACTACTTCGGCTACAAGCTGCCCTCGTACAGCATCGTGAACGCGCGGGTGGGTCTGGGCCGTGGCAACTGGGACGCCGCTCTGTTCGTCGACAACCTCACCAACAAAGTGGCGTTGGTCTCAGCGAACAACACGAGCTTCCAGTTCAACATTCCGCAAGTGGTCCGCTACTCGACCAACCAGCCGCGCACGGCGGGAATTCAGCTGAATTACAAGTTCTGATATGACCCCCTCGCGTCAACCGGCGCGAGGGGGTTAGCGAGCCTGAGGCCGAACGCGACGCTAGTCCATACGTGAAGCGCGGGCGCGCAGTTGCCAAAGGTCGGGCGCCCCGGTACAAGCTAAGAAGCTTTGGGGAGTAGCCGCCCGGCGTCGACCGGGCCGTACGTCAACACACTTGGCGCAAGCCATGGTGTACGGAGCCTTCGGGCATGGCGAGACCAACGGTTGGAGCTCCGGCACGAGCGGCGAGGGCTCGACCGCGGTCCGTCATCTGCTCGACTGGGGCCCCTCAATGGAAGCTTTCCTGATCTCGATTTCCACGGTTGCGCTCGCCGAGATGGGCGATCGCACGCAATTGCTGTCGTTGTTGCTCGTCACGCGTTTTCGCCGGCCGTGGCCCATCCTCGCCGGTGTGCTCTGTGCGACGCTGGCGAACCACGCGCTCGCCGGCTTTGCGGGCGCCTGGATCGGACACCAGTTGACGCCTGCCTTTCTCGATGTCGCAGTGGGCATCAGTATGGTCGGGATGGCGCTGTGGATGCTCAAGCCCGACACGCTGAGCGAGAGTGACGGCAAACAAACGCAACGAGGCGCCTTCCTCACCACGCTGATCGCGTTCTTCATCGCCGAGATCGGCGACAAGACGCAGATCGCAACCCTTGCGCTCGCGGCGGGTTATCCGAACCTGTTCGCGGTCATCGCCGGCACGACCTGCGGCATGCTCCTGGCCAATATCCCCGTGGTGTTCCTCGGCAACGTGTTTGCCGGCCGCCTACCGATGCGGGCGATTCACTACGTGACGACCCTTCTCTTGCTCGTCATCGGCGCCGTGTTCATTATCCGTGCGATACGTCATTGGCACTGATGCGCCAACGGTGCGGTCAGACGTAATGCCCAGCTCGCTGCAGCACCTCGATCTTGTAGCCGTCGGGATCGGTGACGAAGAAGAACCGTGCCGTGCCGCTGGGAGCAGCGAGGTCCTTCAGCTCTCCCACGGGATACCCGAGTCCTTTCAATCTCGCGTAATGCGCTTCCAGATCCTCGACGCAGAATGCCATATGGCCGTAGGCCGAGCCCTGGGTGTAGGGCTCGGCCTGCCCCTTGTTCCAAGTGAGCTCGATCTCGAACCCGCTCTCCGGCTCGCGCAGATACAACAGCGTGAAGGTGGGAAACTCCATGCGATGCGTCTCCTCGAGACCGAAGCCGCGGTGGTAAAACTCAGCGGCGCGATTTAAGTCCTGCACTCGAAACATGGAATGAATGAGCTTCGGCATGAAGGTCTCCCCGGCTAATGCGATGCGTCGAGCGACTCGACGTACGCAGCAAGATTCGCGATGTCAGCGTCGGACAATTGCTTCGCGACCGCCGCCATCATCGCCGCATACGTTCCCAGCCGCCGCCCGTCGCGATAGGCCTTCAACGCATTGACGACATACTCGGCGGTCTGGCCGCCTATTTTCGGATACTGCGGCACGACCGTCGAGCGTCCGTCGGCGCCGTGACACGATGCGCATTGAACATATTTCTCGCGGCCCGCGGCCAGCGCATCGGGCGCGCTCTGCGCCAAGGCCGATACGGCGCCCGCGGTGAAGGCGGCGATGCACGCCGCTGCGCACGCGCACAGCGCGCGCGTTGCGCGGCGGCGAGCCGCAGTTCGTCTAGTAGAGTGAAGCATGCGGGATCGACAGCACGTCGGGTGATGGGAGCTCGTTAGCGGCGAGGAGCGCTGCGATTACGCGCCGGCGATCGGCCGCCACATCGATACGCGCCTTGCGCAGCTGCGCGACCTCCGCCGCCGAGTACGGCACGAAGCCGGCGGGCAACTCATCGCGGCTGTAGGTGGCGAGCAACCAGTTCATCATCGCGGCGATATCCTCGTCCGAGCTGGGATTGAGCGCGACGTTCGGGACTTGCATCAGGTAGCGGCGCCCTTCGGGAACACGCGCGAAGTAGCCGACGCGCCCCTTGAGCGTCGGGATCTCGGTCACCGACACGCCCGCCCATCCGTGGCATCCCTCGCAGTTCTCGGCGTAGATCCGCGCGGGACGCGCCATGGGCTCAACGTGTAATCCAGTCTTGCGGGTCACGACGTCCGGCACGTTGCTCACGGGCGCATCATGCACACCGAAGGGCGCGTTCTGGGCGTGACTCACGAACGCCGTCGCACAGACGAGGAGGAGGACCGTGCCGCCGCGCAGCGCGCGATTCTTAGGCATCGCCCGGCCTCACTCCGCGAGGCCGACCAGTCCGGCGCTCGAGCAGTGATAGACCATGCTCGAGGCCCCGAAGCACCAGACGATGTCGTTGTTCACCTGCGGGCGGTACTCGGGCATGTCACCCTCCTGACCGAGACAGGAGCAGCGGCCGCAGGAATCCTTGCCGCAGCAATCCCGATAGGCGATGAGATAGGTCTTGCCGTCGTCCGGATTGATGCACGAGCCCACCCAGGACGTCGGCGAGGGCGAGCTGCCCGGCGGGCACGTGCTCGGGCCGCCGCCGCAACACGCGCACAGGTACCCGTCACTCGAGCAGTAGCGCCAGTAGTTGCACTGCGTGGGATCCTTGGTCTGTGCCTGGTTCGCAAACTCGGAGGCGAACGGACCCTTGGGTTTCTGCGGCGCATCGCCCGCCTGCGCGCGCCGCGAGACGGGCAGCAGCGGCAGCGCCGAGGATGCGACGAGCCAGCTGCCGCAGCGGGTGAGAAAGCTGCGGCGGGACACCCGCTGTGCAACCCGGCGGCTGGCGAGCTCGATCAGCCGGTCAAAGCGGCTTTTAGAGATGGGCTTCATGAGGGCGCTCTCTTCCCTGGGTTGCAACTTGCTGCTTGGCGGTGAGATAGGCCTGGATGGTGCCGAAGCCGGTCTCCTCGGCAATCAACAGGCTTTCCAGGTGTTCGCGGTTGTTCACGAGGCCCTTGGCGCGAATCACACCCGCGGCATCGAGCAGGATGGCATAGGGAAGCTTGCCGACCTGAAAGGTCATACCCACCTGCGGCGAGTTGACATAAGCAACGCCCTCGAGGCCGAACTCGCGAATCATCGAGCGCTGCTCGGCATCGTCGCCGTCGCCCACGAGCACGACATCGAGCCGCTCGGCGTGCGCGAACGAGCGGGCGATGGGGAGGAGCTTCTTGCATACGGGGCATGCCGGCGACACGAACAGCAATAGGCGACTTCGCCCCTGCGGACTTGCGCCGCCGAGAGCGAGCCGATCACCGACGAGCGTCGTCACCGCGAGATGCGGCGACATCTCGCCGACGGCAAGTCCCTGATCGCTGGCCATGGCCCCCATGGGCGCAACGCGCTCGTGCAGAATTCCCACTTGCCGCGCGAGACCGAAAAGAAGCACGGCGAGACCCAGCGTAAGGAGGAGCTGCAGGACGACGATGTAGGGAAGTGCTGCCTGCATGCCAGTCCGTCAGCGCGCCTGTCGAGCCGCAGCCGCGGCCTCGAAATTCTCGGCGAAGGTCGCGGGGGGCGGCCGCAGGACCACGTCGAGTACCGGGTAAAGAAAGCTCAGGGTCGCCACGACGGCAACGGCCGTCGCGATGTCGAGGGCGCCGAGATCGCGCGGTCTCGCCGGCAAGAGCAAGCTGAGCGCGAGTAGTGCGAGACCGACATTCCGCGCCACCATCCACGCGGAGATTCCCTGACGAAGGCGCGAGCCGAAGCAACCGCAATCGATGCTCGAGCGCCCGCGCCGCAAGTTGATCGTCAGCGCGGCGGCGAAGAGGATGAGCTGCGCGGCGGCCGCGCAGGCTCCGATGCGGCGCGTGGCGGGCCAGAAAAGCGCAGCGGCGGTGACCGCGCCGGCGATCAGGAGCATGGCCGCCGCCGGCCCGGCGAGCGCCTGCGGCAGCACGCGGTAGTTGCGCACGACGCCGGGCCATTCTCCCAGCGCGACGAGCTTGTGCGCGGTCGACGCGGCGAACAGCACCGCCAGGGCCCCCGCGATCGTGAGGTCGAGCAAAGGATCCATCAGTCGCCCCATACAGTCAGCAGCTGGGGCGTGAAGCCGAGCGGCTTGGTTCGATAGAGAAGCTTGCCCGTACCGACGCGATACGCCGCGATGCGCGCGGAGTCGGTGATCACGTAGAGCAGCGGAGTGTCATCGCCCGACACGGCCACAGTCTGCGCGGGCTCGGTGAGCTTGACCCGCTGCAGCCGCCTGCCTGCGACCGCATCGAATTCCCAGACTTCGGTGCCCGAGTTCTTGTGAGTCCACGGGTGACCCTGATGCATGAGCACGTAGAGCCGTCGATTCGCAGAATGAAAGTGACTGATCTGCCAACCGCCCGGCCGCCAACCCGCGGCGCGCTCGGCCTGCGTGGTGAGGGACCATTTGGCGGCGGGAGCGGCCACTTCCCCGGCGAGACTCACCGGCACGACGTCGCCCGAGTACGTGACCAGGTAGAGCATCTGATGCTTTTTGTCCCAGGCCGAATGCTCGAAGGCCGGATCGTTCTTGGCATCGAACACCTTGTCGGCGCGCTGGATGCTGCCCTTGGCAGACTCGTCGAAGGTGACGGTCGCGATGGAACCGTCCGCGCACAGCGAGGAGAAGCGATTCGGCGCCTGCGCAAAGATGAGGGCGCAGCCCGGGATGGGAATGGAGCCCACGGGCTTGCGCGCCTTCAAGTCGGTGACCGTCACGGCGGTGGACGGGGCGAGGTTGTAGGTCAAGCCATAGTGGCCGTCGGGCGTCACATCGAAGTTGTATTTCTTGGAGACGATGAGCAACCGGCCGGCCGGCAGCGGAATATCTTCCTTCACATCGAGCGTCCGCGCGTCGCGCACCACGATGTAATCGCTGCGCTTGCCGCGCGTGTGCTTCTCCCAGTACGTGTCGACCGCGTAAAGCTCGGTGCCGTCGGGCGAGACCGCGAAGTTCGGCCAGTACGCCTGATTGAACATACCCTGGATGGCCCCGGTGCTGCCGTCGAGCACGTAGGTCTTGGCAGCCTCGGCTGCCGGGAACGCGGTGTCGAGCACGAACAGGCGGCGGGAGTTGGTCGGGTCGAGCTTGGCGACGGTGTGCGACTCGGCGAGCGGCAGCTGCGCGCCCGGGTCTAAGTCAGTGGGCTCCGCCGCGAGCGCGAGCGCCTCCGTGGCGGCACAACCCGCCGCGAGGAGCAACACGCCCCATAAGAATTTCATCTCCCTTTGATCTCCCGATCCCGATCCCCTCGGTGCGATCATACTAATCGAGCAATGGCGCAACCGCGACCACGGGGCGCAGTTTGATGAGCCCCCAGGAAGCGCACGCCCACACGAAGGCGACATAGGGCCAGAGATTGTTGGGGAACTCGGGCACGGGATAGATGTTTCGGTAGAGCACCCAAACCAAGATGAGCGGCCCCAGGGTGCAGACCGCTGCCCAAGCCACGCGATGCGCGCGCAAGGCCTCAACGGTCTCGGCGGCACCGACGCCGATGTAGATCAGAATGAGGGCGAGCACACCGATGGTGCTGGTGTAACTGTAGTAATTGCCGCTGCCCACGATCGGCCCCCAGGCGACGAACGGCACTAAAATCAGCAGCGCCGTGACGAGAAGCGCCGCCGAGGGCGTGCGATGCACCGGATGTACTGCCGCCAGCGTCGGCGAAAGTCCGGCGCGGCACAGAGCGAACAAGATGCGCCCCGCGGCAGCCAGGCCGCCGATGATCCCCGAGAAGCAGCTCACGGCGGCGGCGAGATCGAGAAGGATGGCGAGGCGCGGCGAGCCGAAGCGAATGGCGAGATCATCGAGCGGCGCCTGCGAAGCGGCGAGCTCCTTCAGGCCCTGCGGGCCATATCCGGCCACCTCGCAGTAGGCGACGAACACGAAGAAAATACCCGAGCCAAGCACGGTGCCAAGGAGCGAGATGGGGATATTGCGCCGTGGGTTGAGGGTCTCCTCGCCGAGCGTCGCGGCGCCCTCGAAGCCCGAGAAGCTCAGGATGCTGAACACCATGCCGAAGCCGACGCCCACCCAGCCGTTGTACTGCGCGGATGGATGAAAGCTCGCGCCGATGCGTCCCAAGTCGGGATGCACCTGATGCAGGATACCAATGCAAAGGCCGATGATCGCGATGATCGCGACCGCTTCCAGCACGAGCATCAACCGGCCGGCGAGCCGCATATCGCGATAGGCGAGCCACCAGGCGAGCACCATTCCGGCGGCGCCGATCGCGATCCAGCCGTTACCCACCTCGATCCCGAATCCCTTGAGCGCAGCGCCGGTGAAACTGCCCACGAGCGCGGCGAATCCGGTGGCGAAGCCGAGGTAGGTCAAGAGCAAGGTCCAGCCCGCGATGAATCCCGCGCGGCGGCCGAAGGTGTGGGAGATGTAGGCGTACGCCGAGCCCGCATGGGCCACGCGGTGGGTGAAGGCCATGAAGGAGAGTGCGACCAGCGCCATGGCCACCATGCCGATGGCGAACACGAGCGGGGCGGCCTCGCCCACGGCCTGCACGACGAGGGTGATGTTGAAGGCGGCGGTGACCGTCGGAGAAATGACGGCAAGCGACAATCCGACTGCTTCCGGAAGCCTCAAGCGCGAAGCCAGAGTCGTCATGAATACTTAAACCCGATCAGCGCCGGGTCCCCCGCCACTGATATTGTCACCACATCATGAACGGCGCCACATCCGCATCCGCTACCAGCCCCTGACTCACGTCGCTCAAGGCCTGATCGATGATCGCGACGCCCTCGTCGGCCTCCGCCTCGGACAAGGTCAGCGGCGGGGTGAGCTCCAGTACGTTGCCCCGCAGACCTACATAAAAGAATACGGCGCCGAGCTGGTAGGCGCGGTAGATCACTTTCGCCGTGGTCGTCACGGCCACGGGATCGCGCGAAGCGCGGCCACGTACCAGATCGACCCCCACCGCAAGGCCGCGCCCGCGCACCTCGCCGATCAGCGGCTGGTGCGCTTGGAGGGCGCGCAACCCGGTCGACAATCGCTCACCGACTCGACTCGCCCGCTGGATCAAACCCTCCGCGGCGATGGTGTCGAGGACAGCACGGCCCGCGGCCGCAGCGACGGGGTTGCCCGCCGTCGTCTGCAGGACGAAAGCCGGCGCGTGATCCATGATGTGCTGCGGCCCGATCACTGCCGAGAGCGGCAATCCCCCGCCGAGTCCCTTGCCGAAGACGACAAGGTCCGGCTCGAGGCCCTCGTGCTCGAAGCAATGCATCCTGCCGGTGCGCCCGAGACCCACCTTCACCTCGTCGACGATGATGAGGATGCCATGGCGCCGACAGCGCTCCTGGATTGCCGCGAGAAACCCCGGCGGCGGTACGATGACCCCCCCGTCGGCCATGATCGGCTCGATGAAAATGGCGGCGACCTGGTGCGGCGGGGTGGTCGTCGAAAAATGATAGTCGAGCAGCTCCAGCACGGCTTCCGCGCTGAAAGCGGGACGATAGGGATCCGGATAGGGCAACAGCAATAGGCCGGCGCGCGGCAACGTGTGGGTCATCGCGGTGTGCCCGCTGATGCTCATCGAGCCAGAAAGGTTACCGTGATAGGAGCCGATGAAGGAGATGAAGCGCGAGCGGCCCGTCGCCGCCTGCACCACGCGCAGCGCACAGTCGTTAGCGTCCGAGCCCGAATGACCGAACCAGACACGCCGCGGCTCACGCCCCGGTGTGATCCGCAGGAGCTCCTCCGCGAGCGCCACCGCGTTCTCGTTGGGGAAGGCGAGCAAGCTGGCACCGGCCATGCTCTCGCAAGCGCTGGTTACGGCGCGCATGATCGCCGCATGGCCGTTGCCGAGGGCAGCCGGCCCGAACGAGGCGCTGAGATCCAGGAGCTGCCGCCCGCCCTCCTCGATCAGGCGGCAGCCGTGACCACCGACGAGGGAGAGGGGGGAGAAACGCAGCTTGCCGATGTTTGCGATCGCGCGAGCGTCGCGCTCGCGCAAGGTGAGCGCCGGGATCGGGCGGTAGGGATATCGGGCGGCTCACGTGCCGGTGAGGCGCCCGATCTCTTCCAAGAGCTCGCGGGTGCTGCGTTGCCGGCAATAGCCGCGATTATTCTTGAGCGACCATTCGTGGCGTTCCGCGGATAACGTCAATGTGGCATCGACGGGCACCGTCACGAGGTAGCCAAGATCGCACGCATCGCGCACCGCCGAATCGACGCATTGATCCGTGAGGCATCCGGCGATGATGAGGTAGCGCGCCTGGAGATTTCTGAGCACGTAATCGATGTTGGTCGAAATGAACACCGAGGAGGACGTCTTCGGAAACACCAGCTCATCATCCCAGGGCGCGAGCTCGTCGACCATGCGCGCGTCCGGCGAGCCCTTCGGCACGTTGAACCCCGTGATCTTGTAGTCGAGCGAGCGGTCGCGCCCGTCGACGGTCATGCTCTCGATGATAGTGTAAGCCACCTCGATGCCCGCACGACGGCATGCCTGTTGCAGCCCAACCATGTTGGGAAGTGCCGATTCCCGGAGCGTTCGAAAGAAGTACCCGTACTGTGCCTCCCGTTCTGCGGCGCTCAGGTGGGCGTACTCCCCACCCTCCCAGGTGCAGTTGTATTTCTGCACGTCCACGAACAAGAGCACGGTGTGCTCGGGGTCGATTTCAATTTCACGGCTGGTAGGCTGAGTCATCGCGTGGGCATCTCCGCTGGAATTCGGCAATCAATAGACTTCTGCATAGCGGCGGCAGATCTCGTTCTCGTCGAGTCCCTCCAATGCCTTGATCTCCGCCCGCTTGAACAAGAGGTATGCCGCGAGCAAGTCCTCTCCCAGCCAGTCGGCCGCCGCTGTGCTGCGCTCGAGCGCCATCAAGGCGTCCGCGAGGCTCGTGGGCAAAGGTGCCGGGTTCTGCGTCTCGAGCGGCAGCTTGCGGCGAACCCCGTCGAGACCCGCCTGGATGATCACCGCAAGCGCAAGATAGGGACTTGCCGTCGCGTCGGCGACGCGAAATTCCGCGTTGAACTGCCGCGCGTGCTGCTCCGGATCGATGCCCGAGAGCGGACAGATGCGCACCGCCGCGCCGCGGTCGAGGGGTGCCGAGTCGGCCCGGACCGGCGCCCAGCGATTCGGGCGCAGACGGTAGTAGGAGGCCACCGCAGGCGTCGTCACCGCGCATAGCGCGGGCAGGTGATGCTGGATGCCCGCGAGGAATTGACCGCCCATGAGGGAGATGTGCCACGGCCGCTTCGCATCGTACAGAACCGGCCGCTCGTCCTTGTCCAGGAAACTGAAATGGATGTGGGTACCGCTGCCGGTACCGTTCGGCTCGTGAATTGGCGCGAAACTCACGCGCTGCCCGAGGCGCCAGGCGACCGCATGGGCGAGCTGACGGGTGATGACGGCGTCGTCGGCAGCGCGGATTCCTTTCGCCGGCGCGACGGTGACCTCGTATTGCTGCGGGCCGAACTCGGCGAGAAAAGAGTCCGGTATGACGCCCACTTGGCGCATCGCGGCGAGCAACGCCTCGCCAAAGAATCCCTGGCGCCGGTAGGAACTGAGATCGTAGGGCTGCCACTTGTCCCCGGCGCCACCGCTATAGGTGAGCTCTTGCTCGAAGGTTGCAAGCAACTGGACGCCCACCTCGCGCTCGAGCCGCTGGAGAGCCCGGCGCAGAACCTCGCGAGGACAGAAATTCCAGGGCTCGCCCTGCGCGGTCCTGATGTCGCCGACAAAGAAGTACTCCGCCGGACCCTCCTCGAACGGCACCAGCACCCGGGTGGCGGGATCCGGCACGAGGAACACCTCGCCCACCGTGCCGAACGTCGTCACCTGGATGGGGCCGAAGGCCGAAATGAACATGTTGGTAGGCGCGAGACCCACGCCGCGCTCCAGTCTCGAGGTCAGATCCGCGAGCGGAAAGCTCTTGCCGCGGAAGTGTCCGGACAAATCGCTGGTGCCGACGAAGACAATTGGTTCGCGCTGCATCCGTCCCTCTATTCCAGGCTCGGTCATCTGGCGGCGTCCCTAGGCGCTCGCCGCAAAAGCCTATCACCAATTCCGTTCCCGGAAATCAAGACGGTGCCCCCGGAGCACGGCGAGGAGCTCTGCATGGTCGATGGCCGCGAGCGTGAAGCCGGGAGGCTTCCAGGTCGGGATGGACTCGGCGGCGATCATCGCGTTCAGGATGGACTCCTCGATAGCCTCGACGGCGGCGCCGTAGATCTCATCGAGCAACGCGTCATTCAACCATTCGGTCTGGAAGCTGTGCGGTTGCGCCTCTCCGATCGCGGGGAAGTAGAGCTCGTTCGCCACGGAGAACGCGAGCATGAGATCGCCCGAATAGTGGCCGCCGCGGGTGCCGGTGCGGCCGATGCCGATGGCGCCGCGCTTCGCCACGCGCTCAAGCTGCGTGGGCGTCAAAGGCGCATCGGTGGCGATGAGCACGATAATGGAGCCTTGCTCGCCGCCGGCGGCCGAAGGCACCATGCCGTGCGGGAAGTGCGCGCCCACCGGTACACCGAGTACTTTGAAATCGCGACGGATCCCGAAGTTGGATTGCACCAGGACCCCGACGGTGTAGGTGTGCGCGCCGATGGTGCAGCGGCGCGAGCTGGTGCCCGTGCCACCCTTGAACTCGTACGTCGACATGCCCGCGCCGCCGCCGACGTTGCCCTCCTCCACCGCACCGCCGCGCGCGGTACGCAGCGCCTCGAGCGCGTGCCGCTCCTCGACGTGCCGGCCGCAGATGTCGTTAACCAGGCCGTCGTAGGTCTCGGCGACCACCGGCATTGCCCACGCGTGATGGCGAAAATGCTCGGCGTATTGCTCGATCATCCAGCCCACGGCGGCATGGTGGACGATGCCGATGGAGTGCGTGTTGGTGAGACAGACAGGCCCGAGGAAATAGCCGGCGTCGGCGATCCAGTGCGTGCCGGTCATCTCGCCGTTGCCATTGAAGTCGAATTGACCCGCCCACACGGGACTCGGCATCGGCGAATGCCCGCGCGGCAGGACCGCGGTGACTCCCGTGTAGATCTGGCGATCGCCCGGGGCGGCGGCGAGCGACTTGAGCGTCGAATATCCCACCTCGACGCCGGGAACGTCGGTGATCGCATTGTGCGGCCCGGGCGTGCCCGGCAAAGGGAGCCCGAGATCTCGCGCACGGGTGCGCGTCGTTGTCATGCCTGCCTCCGATCGTGGGCCCCAGGACGGAGCCGCGATCAGCGTAGCACTGCCGACACTCCCGTGTTGATTGCGAGACCTCCGACGATCAACCAACCGAAGAGGACCGCTGCCAGGCCGAGCGGCTTGATTCCCGCCGTACGGACGGCGGAGAACTGGGTCGTCACGCCGAGGGCTGCCATGGCCATCGCGAGCAGGAACGTGTCGAGCGTGATGGCGCTCGTCACCAACGCGTGAGGCAGGACGAGGGCCGAGTTGACCGCCGTCACGGCCACGAACCCGAGCGCGAACCAGGGAATGACAATGCGGCGCTTCGAGGTGGGCTCGGTGGACTGGCCGGGCGCACGCTCGGGAAGCCGCGACAGGTAAGTCGAGAGGATGACGAGAAAAGGCGCCAGCATCATGACGCGCACCATCTTGGTGATGACCGCCGTATTGGCGGCCGCGACCGTCACGGCACGGCCCGCAGCCACGACTTGCGCAACCTCGTGAATGGTCGAGCCCGCGAAAATCCCGTACCGGGCCGGGGTGAGGACTAACAGCCTGTAGTGCGCGTTCAAGTGGTAGAGCGCCGGGTAAAGAAAGATCGCCAGCGTCCCGAACACGACGACCGTCGAGACGGCCACCGCGACCTGCTCGGCGCGCCCCCGCACCACGGGCTCGGCCGCCATGATGGCCGCCGCGCCGCAGATCGAGCTGCCAGCCCCGATCAAGAGGGCGGTGTTGCGATCGAGTCCGAAAACGCGGGTGCCAGCCCACCAGGCGAGCGTGAAGGTGCTGCTCAGCACGAGCGCATCGATGATCACGCCGCCGAAGCCGACGCTCGCGATGTCCTGAAAGGTAAGGCGCAGCCCGTAAAGAATGACCCCGATACGCAGCAACGTCTGCTTCGAGAACGCGATCCCGCCCGCGGCGGCGAGTGCGAGCCGCGGGTATAGCGTGTTGCCGACGAGGATGCCGAGCAGGATTGCAAGCGTAAGCGCGCTGATGCCGTTGGCCTGGAGCCAGGGGGCCTTGCCGATCTCGAGGGCGAGCAGCGCGAGCAGGGCCACCAGCCCGATGCCCGGAAGCGCCCCCACCGCGCTGGGAAGCTTTGCCCCGGTAGCCGGCGCGACGGCTGTTGTGGTGAGGTTCATGGCCGCGACTATGCAGTCGATGTCTTAATTTGTGAAACTGATTTATTCTCTATAATTAATCTATTCAGTCTATTAATGCGGCGCCTATAGAATGCATATCACGCTCCGGCAGCTCGAGATATTCCGCGCCGTTGCGCTGACCGGCAGCACCACCGCGGCTGCGCAAAGCGTGCCGTTGTCGCAGTCCGCGACCAGCACGGCGCTCGGCGAATTCGAGCGGAGCCTCGGCGCGCGCCTCTTCGACCGCATCGGCAAACGGCTCCTGCTGAACGACAACGGGCGCGCCCTGTTACCGCTCGCGCTCGGGGTGCTCGACGGAGCGCAGCACGTCGAGCGCGCGTTGGTCGCGGGCGGCGTGAACCTGGCGGCCGAGCTGCGTCTGCACGCGAGCACCACCATCGGGAACTACATCCTGCCGAGACTCTTGTCGGGCTTCCGCGAGCTCGTACCCGCCGTCCTCTTCGATGTGAGGATCGGCAACACGCTCGATGTGGTGACGGCGGTACGGGAGTTCTCGGTAGACCTCGGCTTGATCGAGGGGCCGTGTCATGCCGCGGACATCAATATCACGCCCTGGCTCGAGGACGAGCTCGTCATCGTCGCGGCACCCGGGCACCCGCTGGCCGAATCCTCGAGACGACGCAAATTGACGGCCAAGGAACTCGCATGCGCGCCGTGGCTGCTACGCGAGCCGGGCTCCGGCACGCGTGAGGCGGTGGAGCTCGCGCTCCTGCCGCATCTCGAGAGCATTCAGCCCGCCATGACGCTCGGCAGCTCCGAGGCCATCAAGAACGCGGCGGCGGAAGGCCTCGGCATCAGCTGTCTATCGCGATCAGTGGTCGCGGACCTGGTGTCGAGCGGCCGGCTTTACGTGCTCGACACCCGCTTGCCGCCTCTCACGCGACGGTTGGCGCTGATCCACCATCGAGCGAAGGTGCTGTCCGAGACGATCCGTCGGTTTCGCGAGTATTGCGAGACCTACCGTGCGGAGACCAGCGGATCCGTCACAGCTCGAAAGCCGCGTATGCGGACGCGCCGAGCGATAGCGAGAGAGCCGGCAGGAAGTAAGCGATTGCCAAGCTCGAAGCTTTGACGAGGGTTTTGAGACAGCCGTTCTTGAACGTCCGACGCAGCGCGGGCGTCGCAGCTCACGATATGGGCAAGAGCTCGCCGTTGACGATCCAATGCACGCCGAACTTATCGGTCACCATACCGAAACTCTTGGACCAGAACGTAGATGCCATGGCCATGGTCACCTTGCCGCCATCGGCCAGCCGCTCGAAGATTTTTTTCGCTTCGGCCACCAAACCGTAGTTGAGCGTAATCGACACGCCGTGAATGCCTTGATACGTCTGGCCCATGGCATCGCCGGCGTAGAGCGTGGCGCCGCCGGGCAATGCAAGGCGGGCGTGCATGATCCGGTCTGCAAACTCCTTGGGTACCTGGGCTGCCATGGGCGAGTCGCCGCAACTCATCATGAGCTCGAGCTTGCCGTCGAGGGCGCGCTCGTAGAAGCGCATGGCCTCGGCGCAGTTGCCGTTGAATCCAAGGTAGGGAATAAGGTCGGGCATGACAGGACTCCTGGTGTAATACACGTGCATCTCTATGACGAACCTCGCCCATGGATTTCGACACGTCAACCGGATGTCGAAACGGGCCGCGCCCGTTCGTCATATCTCTCGAGGCATCGCCGACGGGGAGAGATATGATGAAAGTCATGGTCATGGTGAAGGCCACCGCGTTGAGCGAATCGGGCGCCCCGCCCAGCGAATCGACGCTCACCGCGATGGAGCGATTCAATGGTGAGCTCGTCAAGGCGGGCGTCCTCCTGGCTGCCGAGGGGTTGCGGGCGAGCAGCAACGGCAAACGCGTACATTACCGGGGTATGGAACGAAATGTCGTGAACGGCCCGTTCGCAGAGACCGAAGAGCTTGTCGCCGGTTTCTGGCTGTGGCAGGTGACGTCCATGGAGGAAGCCGTCGAGTGGCTGAAACGCTGCCCCAACCCAGGCCCCGGCGAGTGGGTGATCGAGGCGCGGCCGGTGTTCGAAACGGCGGATTTCCGCAATGCGGCGACAATGGCGCCGCGGCCGACTTGATCGATATCGTGACGGGAGAGTGTCATGGCATACGCATTATTGATTGTCGAAACCCCGGGGGAACGGGAAGTGCGGAGCGAAGCACAGGCCCGCGAACGATACGACCGCATGGTTCGCTTCGGCCATGATCTGAAGGACCGGGGACTCCTCACTCTGTCGCAATCGCTGACCTCGGACCGCAGCGGCGCGCGGGTCAGAGTTCAGGGCGGCGTCACCAGCGTGGTGGATGGACCCTTCTCGGAGGCCAAGGAAATGATCGGCGGGTTCTTTCTCTTGACGTGCGGCTCACGCGATCAGGCTATTGCGATTGCGCGGGAATGCCCGGCCCTCGGCTGGGCGACGGTCGAAGTGCGGGAAGTCGGCCCATGCATCGTGTAGCTCTCAGCAAGCCGTAATGTCCAGCGCGTGCATTCAACGCACTATCGAGGCGGTATGGCGAATGGAATCAGCCAAGATCATCGCGCGCCTCGCGCGCATGCTGAACCAGGTCGGGATCGCCGAGGAGTTTGCTCACGATGCGCTGGTGAGCGCACTCGAGCAATGGCCCACGACCGGAGTACCCGACAATCCCGGAGCCTGGCTCATGACGGCCGCGAAGAACCGCGCGCTCGATGAGCTGCGGCGGCGCAAAGTCCTGGAGCGGACTCACGAGTCGCTCGTCCACGAGGCGCCGCTCCTCGGCTCGGCCGGCAAGGATCCGGAAGAGGCTGCGGACGATGACATCGGCAATGACCTGCTACGCCTCATGTTCATCGCGTGCCATCCGGTGCTGTCGACCGAGGCGCGCACGGCACTGACCCTGCGGATGGTGGGCGGCCTCAGTACCGCGGAAATTGCGCGAGCGTTCCTGGTACCCGAGCCGACGATCGCGCAACGGATCGTGCGCGCCAAGAGAACGCTCGCCGAAGCGCGCGTGCCGTTCGAGGCCCCGCGTGCCGGGGAGCGAGCCGAGCGCGTGACCTCGGTCCTCGAAGTGATCTATCTCGTGTTCAATGAGGGTTACGCCGCCACCGGCGGCGAGGATTGGATGCGGCCCGCGCTCTGCGAGGAAGCCCTTCGGCTCGGCCGCATTCTGGCCGAACTCCTGCCCGACGAAGCCGAGGTGCATGGACTCGTCGCCCTGATGGAAATTCAGGCTTCGCGCACGGCGGCGCGCGTCGATGCCGAGGGCGAGCCTATCTTGCTGCTCGCGCAGAATCGCACCCGCTGGAACCAGCTCATGATACGCCGCGGCCTCGCCGCGCTCGAGCGCGCCCAGTCGCTGGGAGCCTTGGGACCCTACGCCGTGCAGGCGGCGATCGCGGCGTGTCACGCCCGCGCCTCGACCGCCGCGGACACCGACTGGCCGGGGATCGTCGCGCTGTACGATGCGCTCGCCCAGATCGCGCCCTCTCCGGTCGTCGCGTTGAATCGCGCAGTCGCCGTGTCGATGGCATTCGGTCCCGCGGCCGCGCTGGAGCTCGTAGAGGAGCTCTATGCCGAGCCGCGCCTCAAGAGTTATGCCTTATTGCCGAGCGTGTGCGGCGATCTGCTCGAGAAAGTCGGGCGATTCGACGAGGCTCGCAGCGAATTCATGCGTGCCGCGGGTCTCACCCAGAACGCGCGCGAAAGGAAATTGCTCCTGGGACGAGCTGCGGTCTGCGGCAGCGGCGCCCAATGACAAGAGACGGAGATGCACGTGAACACTACCTTGAAGCTCTATGAATTCCCACCCACCCGATCGATCCGCGTGCGCTGGACGCTGCAGGAGATGCAACTCGATTTCGAGAGCATCTTCGTGAACCTGCCGGCACGCGAGCATCACGCCGCGGAATTTCTGAAGATCAACCCTGCGGCGAAGATCCCCGTGCTGGTCGACGGCAACCTCGTGCTCATCGAATCCGTGGCGATCGTGCTGTACCTGGCGGACAAGTACCCCGAGAAGGGATTTACGCCGGCGAGCGTCGCGGATCGCGGGCTCATGACACAATGGCTTCTGTTCGCCGCCACCGAGCTCGAGCAGCCTCTTTGGCGGATCGCCCGGCACGCGCGGCTCTATCCTCCGGCGCGGCGTATTCCTGCCGAGATTCCGAACGCACGCCAAGATTTTCAGGAGATGGCAAAGGTGCTCGATGGGCACCTGCAGAATCGGCAATTCATGGTTGGGGAGAAGGCGAGCGTCGCGGATTTCGTGGTCGCCTACACACTCGACTGGGCGAATGAGCTCGAGCTGCTCGAGACCTTCCCGCGACTAAGTGCCTATCTCGAAGCGATGTACGCCCGCCCGCGTGCGGCGCCGCGCCTTGCGCATGCGATGGAGGTCATCAAACAGGCGCAGGCGTGATGCAATCGGCCGCCGATGAAGCGCGCGGCGCGTTCGTCTTGATCCCGGGAGCCGGGGGGATGGCGTGGTATTGGCATCGCCTGGTGCCGCTGCTCGAAAAGGCCCGGTACGAGGCGATTGCCATCGACCTGCCTGCCGACGACGCACGGGCGGGGCTGGCTGATTACGCGGATATCGTGGTCCGCGCGATCGGCGCGCGGTCGAAGATCGTTCTGGTCGCGCACTCGCTCGGTGGATTCACTGCACCGCTGGTCTGCGAACGAACCCGCGTGCACAGGCTGGTCCTTGTAAATGCCATGATCCCCTGCCCCGGTGAGAAGGCGGGGGCTTGGTGGCAAAACACGAAGTCGGCTGATTCCCGAGTGGCGGCCGCACAGACCCGGGGTTACAACCCTACCTTCGACGTGCCGACCTATTTTCTGCACGACGTGCCGGAGGCTGTGCTGCGGACGGGCCCCGCACGCCAGCGTGATCAGGCGGAGTCGATCTTCGAGGAACCGTGCCGTTTCGAGCGCTGGCCCGGGATACCGATCCATGTGATCGCCTCGGCAGACGACCGGTTCTTTCCAGTCGAATTTCAGCAACGCATCGCTCGCGAACGTCTCGGAAAGGAGACGCTTGTGATCCCCGGGGGCCATTTGGTCGCATTGGCCCGTCCCGACGAGTTCGCCGAACAATTGCTCGCGCTCGAGGGCGAAATGCGATGAGAGCGACTCTCGCCGTGTGATCCAGGTTGTCGACGCTTCCCAAAGCAGCGTGCTACGCTCGAATCCATCGAACGGCGGGGTGGGTCGATTGAAAAAATCTCTGCTTATCATGATGGTGTTGCTTGCCGGCTGCAGCTGGTTTCACAGGAGCAAACCCGCACCCGACCCACCTGAGATCATCGTCACCGGCATCGCCCCCGGCGCATTCGTCTTCGTCGATGGAGTGCAAATCGGTGACGCGCAGGAAAAAAGCTACCGATCGCGCATCATCAACGTCTCACCCGGTACACACGTCGTGGAAGTGAAAATGGGCGACACGGTGACCTATCACGAGACCGCCTACGCCGGTCCAGGCGATAAGCGCTACGTCACGGTGCTTTCGGGGAATACTCGGAACTAGATCGTCCGGCGCCGCAGCAAGCTCAGATGTCACGCGGCGGGGAGCCGCTATACGCCGGTCGCGTTGGGATCGCGCCAAGCGCGCTCGAAGGGCAAGCGCCAGGCGTACGGTGCGACGAGCTGGTGGACCGCATTCGGACCCCACGATCCCGGCGCGTACATCCGCACCGGCGGGGGCGTCTCCAGCAACGGCACCGAAACTTCCCAGAGCCGCTCGATGCCGTCGGCGGTGGTGAACAGAGTCCGATCGCCGCGCATCGCATCGAGAATCAACCGCTCATACGCTTCTAGCACATCACCGATATGCGTTGTGTCGTGCATCGCGAACTGCAGGCTGAGCTTGTCGAGCCGCATGCCGGGACCGGGCCGCTTGCCGTAGAAAGACAGCGAGAGCTTGGCCGCATCGGCGAGATCGAAAGTCAGATGGTCGGGACCCTGAGAGCCGATCCCCGAGCCGGCGGGAAACATGCTCTTCGGCGGCTCGCGAAAGGCGATGGAAATGATGCGCTGGCCTTCGGCGAGGCGCTTGCCGGTGCGCAGGAAGAACGGCACTCCGGCCCAGCGCCAGTTGTCGATGCTGCACTTCAACGCGATGAATGTTTCGGTATCCGAATCCGGTGCGACACCCTGCTCCGCGCGATAGCCGGTGTACTGGCCGCGGATGACGTCGGCCGGCTTGATGGGCAGCATGCTGCGAAAAACCTTGTTCTTCTCCTCGCTGATGGGCGCGGGCTCGAGCGAGGTCGGCGGCTCCATGGCCATGAACCCGAGAATCTGAAAGAGATGCGTCACCACCATGTCGCGATACGCACCGGTCTGCTCGTAGAAGGCCGAGCGCTTGCCCAGCCCGAGCGTTTCCGGCACATCGATCTGTACGTGATCGACGAAATTACGGTTCCAGATGGGCTCGAACAGTCCATTGGCAAAGCGGAACGCGAGGATATTCTGCGCAGGCTCCTTGCCGAGAAAATGATCGATCCGAAAGATCTGATCCTCGCTGAACACCTCGTGCAGCCGCGCGTTGAGCTCGACCGCGCTCGCGAGATCGGTACCGAACGGCTTCTCCATGATGACGCGCGAGCGATCGACGAGACCGGCATCGCCCAGTAGACGCACCGCCGAGAGTGCCGCGTTCGGCGGAACGCTCAGGTAGTGAAGCCGGCGGCTCTCTTTGCCGAGCGATCGCTCCGCATCATCGACGGCCGCCTTGAGCACGGCCGGACCTGCGTTCAGCGGCACATAGCTCAGAGCCTGCGCAAAGGAATGCCAGGCCGCCTCATCGACCTTGCGCGTCGAGAATTCGAGCACCGCCTTGTGCATTTCATCCCGAAAGCCGTCAGTATCCAGATTGTCCAGCGACACGCCGATGATCCGGCAGCCCGGGATGAACCCGGCGCTCGACAGATGGAAGAGTCCCGGCATGAGCTTGCGCTTCGAGAGATCGCCGGTGGCACCGATGAGCACCACCACCTGAGGGTAGTTGGGACCGACGCCGTTGGGAATTTTCTTCATGGGCAAAGCCTTCCGCGATTTTCCATAACATAGCAAGACCCGTGCAGGGTATATCCAATCGGTTTCACATTTACGACGCGAAGCGCTGGGCGAGCTCCGCCGGCAACGCCCTACCCGTTAGCGCGCTCGCAAACCGTTCTTGCCCGGCATCAAGCGCATGCGCAGCGCGTTCTGAGAGTAGGCGATGGAGACGTAATAGCCGACCACCGCCAGGAACTCGAGCAGCTGGCGCTCCGTCCAGGTCCGCGCCAGCACGTTCCAGGTGTCATCCGAGATCGACTGATCGCCCAGCAGCTCTTCGACACCGCGCACGATGGCGGCCTCGTGGTCGGTCCAGCCCGGCGCGGACGAGCCTCGCGTGGCGCGCTCAACCTCCTCGGCCGTCACGCCGTAACGCTTCGCGATGTCGACGTGCTGGCACCACTCATAAGGCGCGCGGCACAACCAACCGACGCGCAGTACGGCCAGCTCTCGCTCGCGAGGGCTTAGCACGCCCTTGCCGAGGAGCTGAACGCCCATTTCCATTTGACAGCGATAGAGCTCCGGGTGCTTCAGCATGGTCGCAAAGGCCTCCGGCATCACCGAGTGCTCGGAGAGGCCCAGCGATTCGCGCACTCTGATCACGAGAGCCCGGGCATCGTCATCGAAGTCCTCTTGTTTGAGCGGCTCGATGCGTTGCGGTTTACCCAGCACCTGCGCTTCGCGTGCATCGACATCGAACTCCACGGATTCGGGTGACGAGGCGCGGGGCGATGGGCTCATGGGGACCTCCTGTTGATCCTCCTCTTTCTAGCAGCCGCCCGGGCTGCTGTATAGTCATCAAAAATCTAGAAGGGGGCATACCATGTCGACGCGGCCGGATAAAGGAATCGAGATCGGCGCACCGGGCTCGCGAGTCACCAGGCGCCAGCTCCTGATGAGCGCAGCAGCGTACGCCGTGCTGCCGCCCTTCGCATTCTCCACCCCTGAGGCTGCGCAGTTTTTTGATGCCGCCGCACTCGAGAAGGTCGCGGACCGGGATCCAGAAGCGGCCGCGCCCTTTATCGTCGATGCCCAGACCCATGTCTGGTGGCGAGAAGGTGGGTTGCGCACCCTGACCCCGAGCGGCGAGCATTTCCTGAAGACGCTCGCCGGAACCCGCGCCTCGGTGATCGGCAAACCGGTCCCCATCGCCGATATGGGGCGCATGATGTTCATCGAAGACATGTTCCTGCACAGCGAGACCGACATCGCGTTCCTCAACAGCTTCGGCATGCGCGGCGCCTTCGACGGCGTCGACCTGTTTCCGCCGCGCGAGGCGGCGTTCATCCGCAGCATGGCACCGTCGCGCATCCGGGTTCTAGGCGTCGTCGACCCGCCCGACGGACAATCGGCCGTCGACTCGCTTATCTATCAGTGCGAGGAGTTGAAAATCGACGGCCTCAAGCTCTATCCGCCGGGGCCGGTCACCACAGGTTGGCGGATGGACGATGAGAAGACCACATACCCGCTGTATGAGGTCCTGCGCAAGCACGGCGTCAAGAACGTCTGCGTGCACAAGGGCTTACCCGGCCTGTTCCTCGAGGAGTATTGCCACACGGCCGACCTCGCGAAGGCGGCAGCCGATTTTCCGGACCTCAATTTCATCGCCTTCCATTGCTCCTTTCCGTTCGAGGCGGAGCTCGCGGAGCATGCGCAGAAGGCCAAAGTAAAGAACATATATGCGGAGATGGGCGGCCTTGCGCCTTATATGTTCCGCACGCCGGAGCGCTACGCCCAGATGCTGGCCACGGTATTGAACGGGCTCGGCGCAGACCACGTGCTCTGGGGCACCGATACGCCCGTGGCGGGACCGCCGCACTGGCAGATCCTGGCCTTTCAAGCCTATGGGTTTCCGGCGCAGCTCGTGGAATCGAAGGGATACCCGGTGATCACTCCTGCGGTAAAACGGCAAATTCTCGGCGGCAACGCCGCACGGCTCTACAACATCAATGTCGCAGACGCCTCACGTGCCATCGACAAGGATTTGCTCTACAAGCTGCGAGTCGACGGCAACCCGTTGCCCCTGGAAGTGGATCCGAGCAAGTGGACGGCGGGCTGACGGTCGCCGGCTACATTTTCAAGCGATCCATCCAGCCCAGCAGCTCGCGCTCGTCGGCGCTGCCGGCGGCCAATGCGCGGCGCAAGGCGGCGTGCGACTCCGGCCGATGCTGGTTCAGCTTCAACTTGCATTCCAGCTCGGTAATTTCCAGCTCGAAGCCGACGATCATCGCGACCATCTTTGAGTGATACTCCTCGCTCAGCGAATGCCATTGCTCGAGATACGCGGGCTCGTTGTCATTGATGATCTTATCCAGCATCTGATCCATCTCGGCGCGCTCGGTCAGCAACCGCACGCGCACCCGGCATTGCACGGCGAGATAGTTCCACGTAGGTACTCGCATGGTATCGGGATAGACGGTCGGTGACATGTACGCGTGCGGTCCCAGATAGCTGACCAGCGCCGTACCCCGGTCCCGCAGATATTTCCAGTGGGGATTGGCGCGCGCCACGTGGCCGAGCAAGACCGGCCAAGGCTTGCCGTCACGCTCGACCAAGTCGACGTGCAGCGGCAGATAGGTCACGAACGGTTGACCGTCATCGTCATTGCAGATCAGGGTGGCGAAGGAATGTTCCCGCATCAGCTTGACGGCGTGCTCCAGGTCGGAGCTCTTGAACTGTGTCGGTATATACATAGAGAACGCTTCAGTAACCGGTAATCCAGAGCCATTTCGATGGTGTGGGCGGGGCCGGTTTGGAGGTTAGCAAGGGCATCGCATTTCTCCTAATGGTACGAAGTCAAGGCGACTGTAGGGAGATTGCAGCGTCGCCGCGATGCGACTACAGTCTCACCGATACCTTAAGCGCAAGGGAGCGCTTTCCATGACACGACGTCTCGCGGCAGAATTCATCGGCACGTTATGGCTGGTGTTGGGGGGCTGCGGTAGCGCAGTCCTGGCGGCGGCTTTTCCAGCGCTCGGTATCGGCTTCGTCGGCGTCGCGCTCGCCTTCGGCCTGACGGTGCTCACCATGGCCTATGCCATCGGCCATGTGTCGGGATGCCACCTGAACCCGGCCGTATCGGTGGGTCTGTGCGTCGGGGGGCGATTCCCGGCCAAGGATCTGATCCCCTACATCGTAGTGCAGGTGCTGGGGGGAATTGCCGGTGCCGCCATTCTCTATGGCATCGCCAGTGGGCACGCAGGTTTTGATGTGAGCGCCGGTTTCGCTTCGAATGGCTACGACGCACACTCGCCAGGCGGCTACTCATTGACCGCCTGCTTGCTCACCGAGATCGTCATGACGTTCGGCTTCCTGTTCGTCATCATGGGCTCGACGCACGGCAGTGCGCCCAAGGGGTTCGCCCCCATCGCCATCGGTCTGTGCCTGACGCTGATTCATTTGATCAGCATTCCGGTGACCAACACCTCGGTCAATCCCGCTCGCAGCACCGGACCGGCGTTGTTCGTCGGTGGCTGGGCATTGTCGCAACTCTGGCTGTTTTGGCTCGCTCCCATTATCGGAGGCGCCCTCGGCGGTGCCGTCTATCGCTGGGTCAGCAGCGATTCCCCCGCACCCGTTGCCGTGGTCGGATCGGACCCACCCGCACGTTGAGACCCACCCGCGCATTGACCGCGCTGGCGACAGTGCTCCTCATTCTTGCGACACTGCAGATCGCGGCAGCGCAGGAGCTGCCTTGCCCCTTATCGAACGAGAAGCCCATGCTGGTGACCCAGCTGTTTTTCGGCCTGAACGTCAAAGGTCGAGGTCCCATCACCCGAGAGGAGTGGCGGGCCTTCGTCCGGCGTAATGTCGCGCCCCGATTTCCGGACGGCTTCACCGTCTATGAGGCAGAGGGACAATGGCTCGATCCGGCCAGCCACTCGGTCGTGCGCGAAAACTCGAAGGTCATGATCATCGCCGCGGAGGACACCGCGGAGGTGCGCACGAAAATCGCCGAAGTCTCGGACCTGTATCGCCAAGCCTTCCAGCAGCAATCGGTCGGCGTCATCAGTCGCCGGGAGTGCGCCGCCTTTTAGCTACAGGCTCGTCGCGGCGAACGTGTCGCAACCCTCGATCTTTCCCGACTGGACGCCGCGCTGAAACCAGCTCACACGCTGGGCGCCCGTGCCATGCGTGAAGGACTCCGGAACGACGACGCCTTGAGAGCGCCGTTGCAATGTGTCGTCGCCGATCTGCGATGCCGCATTCAGCGCGGTCTGGATGTCCCCGGACTCGAGCCGCCAACCCTGCTCTTGCTGCGATCGGGTCGCCCAGACCCCGGCCAGGCAGTCCGCCTGCAACTCGAGCCGCACGCTGAGCGCATTTGCCTGGGCTTCCGATGCTTGCGCCCGTTGTCGATCGACGCGATCGAGGATGCCCAGCAGGTTCTGCACGTGATGCCCCACCTCGTGTCCGACGACATAGGCCTGCGCGAACTGCCCCGGCGCATTCAGCTGCCGACTCATTTCATCGAAGAACGCGAGGTCAATGTATACGCGCCGGTCACGGGAGCAGTAGAACGGTCCGGCGGCCGCTTCGCCTTGGCCGCAAGCCGTCGGGTAGCTGCCGCGAAAGAGCACGAGCTTCGGCTCCTCGTAGGCGGCGCCGCGATCGCGAAACACGCCGGTCCAGACCTGCTCGGTGCTGCGCAGGATCTGTGAGACGAAATGCGCCTCGGCATCACCTGCAGGAGGCGCCGACAACGATTGATCGGGCGCCGTCGAGGCGGTCGTCCCTCCGCCGCTCATCAGGCCGAGGAGCTGCAGCGGGTTCACACCGAAGACCCACCCGCCGATCAAGGCCAGGGCGATGGTGCCCAACCCGATGCCGTGAACGGGTCGAAATCCGCTCGACGCTCGAGCGTCCTCGACATTCTGGCTCTCGTCCTGACCTTCCATTCGCATGGCGACCTCCCGAGGACTTGCAACGGTTGCGATTATAGAGAACCGAGCGGCACCGCGCCGCCCGGGCTTGCGATCCTGCCATCGTCAGGGACGCCTTCGATAGAGCGAATCAAAGCGGCGCTCCAAATTTGAGTTCGTGCCGCGCACCTGATCGATCACACGCTTCGCCCAATCGAAGTATTCGCGTTTGCGCTGCAGCGACCAGCCTGCCGGAGGACTCGAGATGATGTCGGCCAGATTCGCGATCTTGTCCGCGAGCTTGACGAGCTTGGCGCTCCTCGAAATGTGGGCGGCATGCAGGACCTGCAATTCCTTGCGCGTCTGCTTGGGTAAGCGCTTGTCATCGCTCACCTCCTCCACTATGCGCGTGATCTTCGGGCCGAACGCGGCGGTCAGTTCGGCAGAGGTGGTTTCGGTGTCCTCCAGCGTGTCATGCAAGAGTGCGGCCGCCAGTACGTCGGCGCTTTTGACTTGACCGTCGCCGCTCAGGATCTCGGCGAGAGCGATCGGGTGATTGATGTAAGGGGATGCGGACTGATCCTTGCGGCGCTGGTCGCGATGTTTCCTCGCGGCAAACTCGGCAGCTTTAAGTATCAGCGCAATGCCTCGAGGCGGCCTCGCAGAGGATTGGCGCAAGAGATGCTCCCGGTGCGTGTCTTCGGCGATTCAGGGATCAATTTTAACATATGCCATTCATGCAGCGGGGTCCAAGTGGCGGTGCCGATATTCTGTCAATATGATTGAGCACAATGAAAATCATTGCCGTCGTGAATATCAAAGGCGGAGTTGGCAAAACGACTACCGCCGTCAACCTGGCATTTCTCTGCGCCGCGGGAGGCCGACGCACGCTGCTGTGGGACTTGGATCCGCAAGGGGCGGCCACCTATAGCTTGCGCTGCGAAGCGAAGGAACGTGTCTCCGCGAAGAAGCTCGTCGCTGGGGAGCGCGAGATCCCAGAACTGCTGATCGCGACCGGCTACGACAATCTGGACGTAATTCCGTCGGATTTCTCCTATCGCAACTTCGACGTGCACTTGAGCGCGCGCAAGCATCCCACCGAACGTCTGTTGAAAATGAGCCGGCCGCTGGGTGATACCTATGATGTATTGTTCATGGACTGTCCTCCCGGCATCTCGCTGCTCTCCGAGAATGTGCTACGCGCCGCCGATGCGGTCGTCGTTCCCTTGATCCCGACACCCTTATCGTTGCGAATGCTGACGCAGCTCCGAGATTTCCTGACGGCGAACCAGTGGGTCGACATGGCTCTGCTGCCGTTCTTCTCCATGGTGGATCGGCGAAAATCGCTGCATCAAGAAGTTATCGAGAATACACGCGCGAATTTTCCCGGACTTCTCGCCACCGAAGTGCCTTATTGGAGCGAAATAGAACGAATGACCGTACGCAGAGAGCCGCTGCCGGCTTATGCGCCCCGCAGTGCCGCCGGCCAAATCTATGAGGCACTTTGGAAAGAAGTTGCAATGAAGTTGGGTCACGCTCCTTTTCTTCGGGCGATGAGAGCCGCTGCTGCGGAGCGTCGTCCCGCGATCGCACCGATCCCTGGCGGCGGCTGACCATCGGGCCGCTGTCGACGCCCCGGCGCCGCCCCAGGAGTCTCGTGCGGCCAAAGTGCGAGACGAGCGGGTTACACTGCCTTATGCGATCAGGGTAACAAACGCCGTTGCGGCGATAGGAAGACACAAAATGGCCACCTTGGGTTATTGCACTGTAGGTTCGAACTCTCTCGAGAAGGCGAAGATGTTCTACGACGCGCTGCTGGGGGTGGCGGGTATGACTGGCCTTTTCGAGCACCCTTCGGGCGGCCGTGTATACGGCAAGGACGGCAATGCCTGCTTCGCGGTGCTCGGCCCGTATAACGGGAAACCCGCGTCGGTCGGGAACGGTGGCATGGTCGCGTTCCGCTGCGATACACCGGAAGAGGTGAACGCGATTCACGCGAAGGCCTTGATGCTGGGCGGGACGGATGAGGGTGCTCCCGGTGATCGCCGTCCCAACATGCATTTCTCGTACTTTCGTGATCTCGACGGCAACAAGCTTTGCGCCTATTGCATCGGCTGACGATGCGGAGAATGAATCCATTCGAGGCTGCGCAAGACAGTGTCAGAGGATGACGCCAATCAGGGCAGCGCAAGCGGCCTCGGCGCCGGCGACTTCGTAGGGCCCTACGAGCTCGTTCGGCTTCTGGGCACGGGCGGAATGGCGGAGGTTTGGCTGGCTCGCCGAGCGGACGGTGCGTTCAAGCGGGACGTCGCGCTTAAGCTGCCGCTGCTGACCCGACGGCGCGCCGACCTCGAGCAGCGCTTCGCGCACGAGCGCGACATTCTGGCGAGTCTCGAGCACCCCCACATTGCACGGTTTTACGACGCCGGGGTGGATACCGAGGGCTTGCCTTATCTGTCGATGGAATACGTCAACGGGCAAGCTCTCATGAAGTGGTGCAGCAGCAAGGGTCTCGGTATCGAACAGCGCCTCGCCTTGTTTTTGCAGGTCCTCGATGCGGTCAAATATGCGCACGAGAAGCACATCATCCACCGGGACCTCAAACCCTCCAACATCATCGTCACCGGGTCGGGGCAAGTTCGCTTGCTCGACTTCGGCGTTGCCAAGATGCTCGAGGAGGACGGCGACGAGCCACAGCTGTCGCGCATCTATGGCCAGGCGCTGACACCGGACTACGCAAGCCCGGAGTCGTTGAGCGGCACACCCGTCGACGCGCGGAGCGATGTGTATTCGCTGGGAGTGATCCTATACGAATTGCTGACCGGGACCCGACCCTATCGCCTGAGCTCCAACGCTTCGCTTGCCGGGTTGAGACAGGCCGTCACCACAGCCGATGTGAAGAAGCCGAGCACGCAGCTCACGCCGCAAGGCAGCATGTCTCGAGCCGCGAGCCAGGATCGGCTTGCGAGAAAACTACGAGGCGATCTCGACGCGCTCGTGCTCAAGGCGTTGGCCAAGGAGCCCTCGGAACGCTACGACAGTGCCGCAAGCATGGCCGAGGACCTGCAGCGCTACTTGCGCCGCGAACCGGTGCGGGCGCGCCTGACCCCCATCACACATCGAGTCGGCAAGTTTCTACGCAGAAACGCCGCAACGGCTTGGCTCATCGCCATGTCGGTCGTGGCGGTCGTCGTCGCGGTCGGAGTGGACCGTCTCATACGCCCAGAGAACACCGCGGACGGCGTAGCACCCGTCTCCTTCGCACCGCCGCTGCGATCGGTGGCGGTACTACCGTTCGTCGACATGAGCGAAAACAAGGATCAGGGATACTTCTCCGACGGCCTTGCCGAGGAGCTCCTCGATCTGCTCGCGAAGACCCCGGGACTTCTGGTCATTGCCCGAACCTCTTCGTTCTCCTTCAAGGGCACATCCGACGACATTCCGACGATTGCAAAGAAGCTGAATGTCGCGAACATTCTCGAAGGCAGCGTGCGCAAAGCCGGCAACCGCCTGCGCATCACGACGCGGCTCATCCGCGCAAGCACCGCGCAGCAGCTCTGGTACGAAAGCTACGACCGGGAACTGAAGGACGTGTTCGACGTTCAGGACGAAATCGCCGGAGCGGTGGCGGCGCATCTGAAGCTGACGCTCGCGCCAATGGCGCAGGGCGCCCAGCGCCGCACCTCGAACACCGAAGCCTATAACCAGTACCTGCTCGGCCAGCAGGCCTTCAACCGGGGAAATCTCGACGGGTATCGGCTCGCCATCGAGGCTTACCACCGCGCGATCGGCCTCGATCCCAACTATGTCGCGCCCTACGAAGGCCTCACCGCCGCGGAATTTTTTGTCGCGGACCAGACGGGGGATAACGCCGGATACCAGCGTGCCGAAGAGGCGGCGGATAGGGCAGTGGAACTTGGTCCGGAAGATGCGAGCAGTTACGCGGCGCGCGGGTTCATCCGTTACGCCATCCGATGGGACTGGGCGGGCGCGCAGGCGGACTTCGAGAAGGCCATTGCGCTCGACCCGGGCGATGCCCGGTTCCAGCAGCGCTACGGTGAACTATTGGCGACCGAGGGTCGCCTGGCCGAGGCGATCGCAACGACGCGAAAGGCGATCGGGCTCGACCCGTTGTCGCATGGTGCATGGCAAACCCTCACGACGTACCTGATTTCCACCCGAGACTTCGCCGCCGCACGCGAGGCGAGCCGTCGCGCACTCGAGATCAGTCCGCAATCGGACTTCTCGCTGAACGACTTGGGTACCTTGCAGCTGCTCGAGGGGAGGGCCAACGATGCACTCGAAACGTTCCGCAAAATAGACAACGAAGGTTTCCGCCTATCGAGCGTCGCGATGGCCGAGCATACGCTGGGTCATGCAAGAGAGTCCCAGCAGGCACTCGAGCGGCTGATCGCACAGCACGCGACCGGGGCGGCATTCCAGATCGCAGAAGCCTACGCGTGGCGCGGAGAGAAGGACAAGGCGTTCGATTGGCTGGAACGTGCCTATCGGCAGCGGGATGGGGGCCTCTCCGATATCAAAACCGACCCGCCGCTCGCCAACCTGCGCGACGACCCCCGCTACAACGCGTTCCTGCGAAAAATGAACCTGCCCGAGTAGGTCGGCTGATCCAGCGGAGCATAAAGGCTTAGTCCGCGATGACGCGGTACACTTCGCCGATCTTCTTGCCGTCCTCGAAATACCCCAGGCCGTAGTCACCCTTGATCGTGGTGCGCAGCGTGCGGCGCTCGTATTTGGCATCGCAGCCTTCGACCGCATGCAACATCCGCCAGTTGTCCCAGATGACCATGTCGGTCGCCGTCCAGTCGTGCCAATAGCCGCTGGAGCCGGCTGCCAAGCGGTTGACGGTGTGGCATACCTCGTCGAGGAAGGCGTCGCCTTGCGGAGTCTCCTGGTGTTCGATGCCGACGCTCATCCAAGGCCCGATGTGCAGTACCTTCTCGCCGCTGCGTCTTGTCCACACCGCGGGGTGCATGGCACGCGGGAAGATGGCGACCTCCTTGAGCAGCTCCTTGGTCTGCGGCGCGTCCCCGAGCGGCACGAAATTCACGCCGAAGCGCATCTTCGTAAGCCTGACGTCCAGGGTGTAGATGATGTTCATTTTCTCGAGCTTCGCCAGCATGTCTTTCGGGAATTGCTTGTAGAGCTCGATGCCGTCGGCGAACCCGGTGCGCCCGCCCTCGGGCGCGTTGATCGGTGCGCGCAACACGCCGGCGCGGTTCAACTCGTTGTTGTAGCAATGATCAAAATGCCACGGTGAGAAGCGCGCCAACCGCCGGCCGCCGACTTCCACCAAGCCCCCGACGTAGTTCGGATCGTTGCTGGGCACATAATGCATGTCGATCACGCCCTCGGCGAGATCCTCGGAATCGGCATCGCGCGGCGTGGCCTTGGTCGGATGATCCTTGAGCGGCCCGAAGACCTTGCTGAGCTCTACCTGCATCTTGGCAGTGGGCTCGACGTCCTTGAACACGATGAATCCGCGATTCTCGAATAACGCGTTGAGCTCGCCGCGCACGTCGTTATCGGCCAGTGCCTCTCGATTCACGCCTTCCACAATCGAGCCGAATCCAAGATCGTCCCTCAAATTGCGAACCTTGATAGCCGACATGCTGCTCTCCTGATGATCCTGGGCGCCGCCATGGACTGCCGCACAGCGAAAAATGGTTTGACAGACAACGGATTAGCTACGCGCCGAGACTCTACGATACCCGAGTATTCGTGTCTAATCGCGCGTCGGAGCAGGGCCGTAACCCGCTGATTCTTCGAGAATGCCGGTTGAACAAAGGCAGACATCTGGAGCCGGTCACGAGTTTGAGCGCCGGCGATTGACGTGGGTGCGTATTGGATGTAAAGCCTTATCTAGCAGGTGGTTGCACGCCTCAAGGGAGAATCATGGAAACAGCCGATCTCAGCCATCACATTTCGCGGCGGTTCAATCAGGACCTGGAGAAGGTGCGCAACCAGATGCTGCAGATGGGCGGATTTGTAGAGCAACAGCTGCACCGGGCGATCGTTGCGCTCGTCGAAGGAGACGGACGCCTCGGCGAATTGGTTGCCGCAGACGACCACAAGGTCAACGGTATGGAACTGTCGATCGACGAGGAGTGCAGCCGAATCCTCGCGATTCGATCTCCCGCCGCCGGAGACCTACGCGTCATCATCGCCATCATCAAGACGATCACCGATCTCGAGCGTATCGGGGATGAGGGCGAGAAGATCGCCTACATTGCCTCGCGGCTCGCCACAATGGAACAGCCGGAGGACCGGTACCGCGAGGTCAAGCACCTGGGACGGCATGTCGCCCAGATGGTGCATGACGCTCTCGATGCCTTCGCGCGCATGGACTCCCAGGCAGCGTTGAAGACCGCGCAAGAAGACCGCATGGTGGACGAGGAGTACGACTCGATACAGCGTCAATGCATCACGTTCATGATGGAAGATCCGCGCACCGTGCGGCGCGCACTCGAGATTATGTGGATCGTGCGCGCGTTGGAGCGCATCGGGGATCACGCCAAGAACATCTGCGAATACGTGATCTACATGGTCCACGGCAAGGATATTCGCCATACATCGCTCGAAGAAGTGGCCGAGCAGCTCGATACGAGGCACGCCATCGCCCCCACCTGACGGGACGCCGACCGCTGCCTGCCCGCATGCCCATCGGCGTATTTGCAATAGTCCTGTTCGCCGCCGCCCTGCATGCGAGCTGGAATGCCATCGTTAAAGGGGGCGGCGACAAGCTCCTCACGACGTTACTGGTCACCACATCGGCCGCCCTCATCGGAGCCATAACCCTTCCGGCGCTACGTCAGCCGGACGCGGCCAGCTGGCCTTTCATTCTTGCCTCTTCATTATTTCAGATCGCCTATTTCCTGCTGCTTGCGCGCGCCTATCAGGTCGCCGACATGAGCCAGACCTACCCGTTGATGCGCGGCACGGCACCGCTGTTGGTGGCCATCGTGAGCGTGCTTGCCTTCGGCGCACATCTCACGGCAACGATATGGGTCGGCGTGGGCATCATTTGCCTGGGGATACTCGGCATGGCGACGGAAGCGCGACGCGGGAGCCGCAAAGGCATGGCGCTCGCCCTCCTCAATGCGATGGTCATCGCCGGCTATACATTGATTGACGGACTGGGGGTGCGGCGCTCGGGAGCGCCCGCGGCCTATACGCTGTGGATATTCCTTGTCAGCGGCGTGCCGCTCGCCGCTTGGGCGCTGCGGACGCGGGGCCGCACGGTCATCGCCCAATATGTACACCGCAATTGGCATTTCGGGCTGATCGGAGGCGTAGGCACGCTCGCTTCTTACGGTTTGGCGCTCTGGGCGATGACGGTGGCGCCAATCGCGGTGGTGGCCGCGTTGCGAGAGACTTCGATCCTTTTTGGAGCCATCATTTCCGGATTGCTGCTCAAGGAGCCTGTCGGCTTGGCGCGATTTGCGGCCGCCGGCACAATAGCTCTAGGCGCCGCGGTACTGCGTCTCGCGTAAGCGCCAAGCTCGTTTCACCGGGGCACGGACCTGAATAGTTCTATGTTTCCAGACCCAGCTCGTTGACCCTGCGCAAGAGCTCGATCGCGGTATCGGCCTCGAGCTTTTGCTTGATTGCGGATTGATGGTTGGCGACCGTTTTCGGACTGAGTCCCATGGACTCGGCTATTTCCTTGACGGTCTGTCCTTGAGCCAGCCAGCGCAGCACTTCCAATTCGCGCGTGGACAACCCTTCGGTCTTTTCGTTGGCGAATTCGCGCAGTGTCAGCTTCTGTGCGATGTCCGCGCTGAGATATTTCTTACCCACCGCCACCGCGTGGACGGCTTCGACCAGCACGTGCGGTGCGCTCGCCTTCGTCACGTAGCCGGCTGCGCCCCCTTGCAGCGCCCGAGTCGCGAAGATCGTGTCCTCGTGCATGCTGAAGATCAGCACGCGCGCCTTGGATTTGTAAATCAACATGCGGCGCATCACCTCGATTCCGCTCGTCCCTGGCAAGGTGATGTCCATCACGACGATTTGCGGGTCGAGGCAGCAAAACAGCGCATGCGCCGTGGCGGCATCCGCCGCCTCGCCGATGACGGCGATGCCGCCATGGCGTTCCAACAGGCGTCGATAGCCCTCGCGCACCACCGCATGATCGTCCACGAGCAATACGCTGACTTGACTCTTATTAGTCTCAGCCATGATGACTCCCATGTGCGGGAAGATGCGCCTCGAAGCGAAATCCGTGGCCCGGCGTGCCATAGAGGACGAACGTACCCCCTTCCATCTCGACCCGCTCACGCATCCCGCACCGCATCCGCATGCTTGTAGATATTGGTAAGGCTTTCCTGAATCAACCGGTACGTCCTGAGGTTCAACTGCTCACCGAGATCCTCGAAGTCGCCACGCACCGATAAAGCGAATCTCGTGCCGGGGAAGGCAGTGCCGCGCCAAGGCAATTTCCTCGACATCGGCGACGGCTCGGACTCGATTTGTGATTCAAGCATGACTTGGCCTTCGGCAAACCCGAACACGGCGTCGGGAAAAAATCCCGATATGACCAGGGAGTTTCTCTCTGGTCGAGTGCTGAGCGTTCGTAGACACTTCCGCCTCAACATAAAAGACTCGGGGGAGGTTTACCAGTGGGCCGATTCAACGCGATGGCCACGCAGCCAGGCTATGTATTGATTCCCGCGGTCGGTACCGTCGCCCGCAAGCCTGACGACCGACCTGAGCCACAAGCTCTCGACTCAATTGGGACCGTTGCCCGGATATCGGCATCAACCCGGCTGAGCTCGTGAACTCCAATCCGAGCAGTACGCGTAAGAGATAATTTATGTGCCTTTACCCGATGCGCAACAGTTCACCCCGGATCTGTTCCCTGCTACTGGCGACGACCGTGACGGCAATCTCCCCTTTGGTCGTGGCACAGCAGGCGCCGCAGGCCGCGCAAGATCTCAACGAGATCGTCGTCATCGGCGTCACTCCGGTTCCGGGCTTCAAAGTCGATGAAGACAAGATCCCGGGAAGCATCCAGACTTTGAGATCAAGCGATTTGTCCCGCAACGGCACCGCCGACGTGCTCAGCGCGCTGGCGCAGCAGGTCAGTGCCGTCAATTTCAACGACACGATCGCGGACCCGTTCCAGCCTGACGTGCTGTTTCGCGGCTTCGAGGCGTCGCCGGTGCTCGGTACACCGGAAGGCATGGCGATCTACCAAAGCGGCGTGCGCATCAATGAGGCCTTCGGCGACACGGTTAATTGGGACCTGATTCCCGACATCGCCATCGACCGGATCGACATACTGAGCGCAACGTCGGTGTTCGGGTTGAACGCGTTGGGCGGTGCCGCGACAGTGACGATGAAGAACGGGTTTACGTACCAGGGATTCGACGGCACGCTATCGGGCGGCTCGTTCAATCAACGCCAGGCGGAGGCGGAGTACGGCGTCGACGACGGCGCACTGGGAGCGTATGTGGCGGTCAATACGCTCAAGGAAGGCGGCTGGCGCCACTTCGCGCAAGATCGGATCAGACAGTACTACCTGGACTTGAGCTTCCACAGCGATGCCATCATCTCGGACTTGAGTTATGAGCGCGACAACAACCGCCTGTTCGGTCAGGGCGCAGCGCCGGTGCAATCGTTGGCGATCACTCCCGAAAACGTCTTTACCGGCCCGCAGAACAACATCAATAACGTCGACATGGTGACGCTCAACACGGCCTACAGCTTCACGCCGACGTTGTCACTCTCGAACGTGGTGTACTTCCGCAACTTCCGGCAAACGGTGGCGAACGGCGATAACAGCGACTACGCCGCCTGCCCTGACGATGTAGCCCCGGGCTTGTTATGCGACGACGATTACGTGCTGACCGATACCGCCGGCCAGAATATTCCAGACATCACCAATGGCGGGGCGACTATTATCGGCCAGAACGATTACGAGGAAATCCATTCGCAGACCTGGGGCGGCTCGCTGCAGTTCTCCAGCACCGAAAAGATAGCCGGCCACGGAAACGCGTTCGCCGCCGGCGCGACAATCGACACCTCGACGACCAACTTCTTTTCGGGGACCTGGCTCGGCGATATCAATGCGGCCTTATCGGTTTTACCCTCGCCATATTTCGTCGCCACGCCCGAGGGCGTCGACAGCACCGCCACTCCGGTCATTCTCAACGCCAACAACAAGTATTACAGCGCGTATTTCACCGACACGTTCGATGTCATCGATCCATTGTCCGTGACGGTCACCAGCCGCTACAACATTGCCAAGGTGGATCTCTCCGATCGTAATGGCGACTTGCTGAACGGCAACAACCGCTTCACGCACTTCGATCCGTCCGCCGGGCTCACCTACAAGGTCCTCCCCGCCTTGACGGTATATGGCAGCTATGCGATCAACAATCGCGCTCCCACCGCCAGCGAACTCGAGTGCGCGAATCCAGCTGCGCCGTGCTTGTTGCCCACGAACCTGGCTTCCGATCCGCCGTTAAAGCAAGTCGTGGCGAAAACCGTCGAGGTCGGTGCGCGGGGCACCTTATCCGACGCGAGTTTCGGCAGATTTACCTGGGACCTCGACGTCTATCGGACCAACTCTGAGAACGACATTTACGGCATCTCGACGACGATCGCATCCGGCTTCTTTCAGAACGTCGGATCGACGCGCCGCGAAGGAGTCGATCTCGGCCTGACGTATCAAACGATGAGGGTTTCCGGGTATTTGCAATACAGCTACATCGCGGCCACATTCCGATCGGCCTTTTTGGAGCCGTCACCGGCCAATCCATTCCAGGACGCGAGCGGCAACGTCGAAGTCAACGTCGGCGATACCCTGCCGCTGATTCCGAAGAATCGGGTAAAACTCGGCGGAGATTTCAAGGTGCTGCCGAACTGGTCTGTAGGCGGTACCTGGAGCTACACCGGGCCATCTTTTTATCGAGGCGACGAAGACAATTTGAATCCTGAATTGCCGGGCTACACAGTCGCCAGCTTGCGTACGTCATATCAAATCACCAAGAACGTACAGGTGTTCGCCAACATCCAGAACGTGTTCGACCGGAATTACTCGACGTTCGGCATCTTGGGAGATCCAACGGGCGTCGGCGCGCCGGGAGTGCCGCCCAACGGCGCGCTGGGAGATCCAGACGTGTCTCCGGAGTTTCAGAGCCCGGCGATGCCGCGGGCCTATTTCGGCGGGGTGAAGATTTCGTTCTAGCCGCGCAGACTGCGGCGCGGCGCGCCATGAGTGCTGAGGAACGCGACAGCACCGATTGGATCACGGACCTGGGTGTCGTGCTCGGCACGGCGGCCGCACTCTTTACGGCCCGCATAGTCTGCGAGCAGACGCTTCTCGCTTGGACGGGCGGCGTGCAGATGACGGGAATTCCCGTGCCGCAGCTCGCCCTCGATTGGATCGGACTGGTGTGCGTCCTTCTCGGGCTGCCGTGGACGATAGTCGTCGTCACTCGCTCCATGCGCGGCGGGTCGCGAATTTCGGTGACAAATAGACGACTGATCGTGCTGCTCATCGTCTGTTGTGGATTGTGGTTGGTCACCGCGGAGCAGTGGAAGCTTCTCGTGCTGCGGGTTCACGGCCCACAACACGCGCCGAGGAGTTGGGTGGTCGGTGCCGCGGCAGCGGGCGATATCAGACTGCTCGAGCATTTGCTCACAGCCGGCGCGGATCCGGACGTGCAGGCGCCGAATGGGCAATCGGCGCTGGGAGCAGCGGCCGCCGCGGGTCAAACCGCGACGGCGCGTCTGTTGATCGCCCGAGGAGCCCACTTAGAGGGTCGCAGCCGTCTCACCTTGGATACGCCCCTCACCGAAGCCGCGCAAATGAACCAGGTCGACATGGTGCGGCTACTCCTGGATCGCGGAGCAGATGTCAATGCGAGGGATGCCATGGGCCGAAGCGCCCTGGATTGGGCGCGTGAGAACTCCAACGCTGATATCGTACAGCTGATTCAGTCGCGCGTCTCGAGGTGAGCCGAACGCGGGATGCCGCGCGGAGGTGAGGCCAACCGTTAGGGTACTGCGCAGCCTCCGGTTGCGGGATCGCACATAAATTCCTGCTTCGCGACAGATAAATACGTAAAGCGCGAATGCATCGCCTCATTGATCGGTGGGACCGGTGCCGCGGGGCGGCTCTGCCGCCAAGGCGCGCTGCGGCATCCCTCCGCCTTCCCAGACTCGAATTCCCCGGCTAGCATGCCGCTGATGACGATCCGCGATTACATCAAACGTCGCTTTCGCAATCTCGCCCTGATCTTTGCACTCCCCTATGCGACGTTGCAGATCCTGCGCGTTGTGATTCTCTACCGTCCCGATGCCTTTCCTCGAAAGGTATCGACCTTCGTGCTCATGTTCACCGACTACCGTATTTTGGGCGTCGTGCTCGCGTGGTTCGCCCTCAGAGTGATTACGACTCCATGCCCCCGATGTTCCCGTCCGCTCGGCGCCGCCATCGCCGTCATCTGGGGTAGCCAGAAAGTTCATCGCTGCCCAAACTGCCGTGTCAGCCTCGATGAACCGGTGAGGCCGCCCGAGCGCGCCTAGACGCGCCAACTACCTGCCGCCGACAGCAAGCTTTATTCTTCGCGTAAGAGAGGGCAACGACATCCCGGGAATGGTGGCAATGCGATCGCTGGGGCGACAGTTCGGGTGGCTGTGGGCGGCGTTTGCGGTTAGCACGTTCGGGACTTGCCTCGCATTCGAGGCGTATCCCTTGATCGCTATCATCGTGCTTCACGCCGGGCCGGCCGAGGTGTCGGTGCTGGCGGCGGCGGGAAGAGCCCTCGGCGCGGCGGCGGCGGTCTCGCTCGGGCCTTGGGTGGAATTCCGCCGCAAGCGGCGAGTGATGGTCGCGATGGATCTGATTCGGTTCGCGACAGTGGCGAGCGTCCCGGTCGCTTTCGCGCTCGACTGGCTCAGCTTCACCCAGTTGCTGATCGTCTCAATGATCGGGGCCGCCGCCGATATCGCTTTCCGAGCGGCCAGCGGCGCCTACCTGAAGGCGGTCGTGCAGCCTGAGGACCTCCTTGTTGCGAATGGGCGGATCAAGTACCCACCCAAAAGGTGCTCCGGCCAATCCCAAAGCGGGGTCGTCCCCGATGTCGCCGATCAATTTCTGCAACTTCACGTGCCTTGCTGTGTTCTGTCAGCAGGAATCGAACACAGACACACTGGCACGGAGACACACATGGACACCTTAACAACGAAACTCGCCGCTCTCGCCGGCACACTGTTTATGAACACCCTCGTGATGGGCGCCGTCGCATACTGTTTTGCTCTTCAGCCGAACACATACATGACAGCAGTCGCGCTCGCCAAGGCCGTTGCCACGCAGCAAGGGCTGGGTTGAGGTCGAGGACTCGCCGCATCACAGCCCTTGTGATGCGGCAATGCCGAGCAACTTCGTCGGGTCATTCGTGCTGCGATATCCTGGGCATTCTTGAATTCGAGGATCGCTTATCCGTTCGCAACGGAATCCAAGCAAGGGGAAGCCGATGGCGACATCACTCTACGATCTCAGCGTGCCGACCTTCCTGCAGACCGTGAAAGCCGTCGGGGGCTTTCTCGACCGCGCGGCCAGGCACTGCGTCGAGACGCGCGCAGACCCGGACGACTTCGTGCATGCCCGGCTCTTCGACGATATGGCGCCGTTCCATTTCCAGATCGAAGCAGCGTGGCATCATTCAGTGTGGGGGCTGGAGGCCGTGAAGACTGGCGTGTTCGCCCCGCCCGCACTGGTCGGACCGGTTCCTTTCGCCGACCTGCAGGCCATGATCGGCAAGGCGGAAACGGCGCTCGAGGCGCTCACCCCCGACCAGGTCAACAGCTGTGCGGGCAAGGGGCTAGACCTTCAGATCGGACCGCGGAGGCTAGCCTTCACGTCGGAGACCCTCATCCTTTCGTTTTCGCTGCCCAACTTCTATTTCCACGCCGTCACCGCATACGACATCCTGCGCATGCGGGGTGTGCCGCTCGGAAAGCGCGATTACGAGGGCCAGCTGCGTACTCGGACTGCCTAGACCAGGGCCAGACAGCGCGCTTTCGCGGAAGCGACAGCTCCCGGCCCGACGCCCGGAGCACACGAATCGTCTCCGGGCGAGCGGCTACGCCGGCTGCAAGCAGTCAGTTATTTCAGATTGAGCCGCCGGATCAGCTGACTGCCGAGGATTTCGCGTAGGCTCTCGCGATCGACGGCGGCCTTGTTTTCCGCATCCGTCGAGGCCCAGATTTTCTTCAAGAGGGGCTCCGCGCGGTCGTCCAAGCCATCGAGTGCGGCCATATTTTTGTAAGTGACGACCATGTACACGTCGGGGTCCTGCGGCGAGCGCGGCATGACTGCGTAGATAGCGTAGTCGACGATGAGGCCGGCCTTCTTCTCGTCCTCCCTGAGTTGTTTGCCGGTGGTATCAAGCCATTTCATGTATGCGTCGAACATGCCGGGTTTCGTGCGAATGGAGGTGACCTCCGCAACTGTCCCCTCGGTGTAGGACTTCGAATCGTCGGCCAAAACAGAGGAGATGGCACCCATTGACAGTGCTGTCAGGGCGGCCATAACTAGGTATCGTGGTTTCATTTGATATTCCCTTGTTGGATTAGTTGTTGGTTATCAAGACATTATTCTACAACGTGCTGTCGTCAATAAGCGATCGTCTCGGACATGAAGTTCCCGCGCCGCCGATACACGACCGCCAGCATGGGTTCCGAAACCCATCTCATCGCCCATGGCCGCTAATACCTCCGTGGGCGCCGTTTCGAAGCGCGAGTTGTTTCGAGAGGGCCTATTATTCCAATCCGGAATTGCGTACGGCGACCGAGCCTGGAGAGCGAATCATGACTTTGACCGGCGGCTGCTTCTGCGGGCGAGTGCGCTATGTGATCGATGCGCCACTAAGCAGCGGTAGGAGTTGTCATTGCTCACGCTGCCGCAAGGCATTCAGCGGCGCAGGATCGGCGTACGCCGAGGTATCACCTGACTCATTCACTTGGACCCGCGGTGTTGAAAATCTCACGAGTTACGACTCGGCCCCAGGTTGGGGCCTATGCTTCTGCGCCACCTGTGGAACCACACTCTGCGGGACCCATGAAGGCAGAGTCCACGGAGTAACCCTCGGTAGCGTCGACGGTGATCCGGGCATTCAGATCGACATGCACATCTTCGTAAATTCCAAAGCTCCCTGGGATCATATTGGCGGGGGCGCTCCGCAGTATCCCGATTCGCCCCCCACATGAGCAGGATCCGACTACCAGTCCATTCGACGTAGTCATGACAGGCCTATTGCGACGTTTGATCAGATCGTTTGTTTCGTGGCCGCCTCGCGAGATTCCTTCAACGCCGTCCAATTGGGGGCGTATTTAAGCGCCTCGTCGTATTTCTCCAGGGCTTTTTTTGGCTGACCCTGCTCCATGAGCACATCGCCCCACGCCTTGAGCGGGTCCGCCCAGTGCGGCCCTTGCTGATTGGCTCGCTTGAATTTCTCGGCGGCACCCTCGAGATTCCCATGCCTTACGAGTGCCATACCCCAGGAGTAGTAGCCTGACGGGATACTAGGAGCAAGCTTTACTGCCTTCTCATACCAGGCTTGCGCATTCGGCCAGTCGCCCCGCATATCCAAGATATCGCCCCTGAACCGGTAGCAATCCACCAGTGTGAGCGCTCCCACGGCGTTGAGTGCCGCCTCAGCCTTGGCCGACTGACCCGTCCTCTCGTAGCTCGTCGCTGCGAAACAGATCGTATGAGGATCGTTGGTTCGAACGCTCGGATTGGCATATGCCTCCGCGTAAGCGTCCCATTCATGCGCCGCTGCCTTGGAATCATTCTTTTCTTCGGCGAGCAGCGCACGCACAAATGTCGCCTGTGCGAAGTCAGGTGCGTACTTGGGATCGACGGGAGTTGTGTTGAGGCGCAGGGCGGCGGCTTCGACGTCGTGCATTTGCGCTTCATATTGCGCGATCTGAAGATTCTCGGCGCCGCCGGCGCTGCCCGTCGTTCCGATGCCGCTGTGGGATTCCACGTCCGCGATGGCCTCCGCGCGCTCGGCCGGCAGGTCCCAGACCGTCCGGTCGTAGTTTTGATATTCGTGTTCGGGCGCCCGGCCTGGGCGCCCGCCGGCGGCCTGGACCAGTTGTTCACTTACCCGCACCAAGCCTTCCTCATCGCCGAGGCCATTGAGCGCGTACATGATGTTGTTATAGGCGGTCCAATAATCAGGCTTCCGGCGCAATGCCTCTCGATAGAGCGGCAACGCCTCGCGCATCGCCCCCTCCGCTCCTTTTCCGGCAATGGCATTCGCCCAGTAATTGAGAACATAAGGCCGCTCGCTGGAATCTGCTCTCGCGTAGGCCGTCTGACAGAAGCGGATTGCCTCGTCGTTCCGGTCATTATTGGCCAGGTAAGCGGCAAAAAGGCCGGGCTGCGATTGGCCGTACGCGTATTCGCCCGCCTCCGTCAGCAACTTGTCGAGGTGGCGCGACTCACCGATGAAGGTCTTGGGCAATATGCCGGTGCCGCGTACCGTGAGCGCGAGACCGCCGCTCTCGCTTTGCGCCAGATCGCCGTCGATGTGCCGATCGTGGCCGAAGCGAGCCTTCATCGTGCGCTCCAGTTGCCCGATCGAGATCCCCGTCTCAGGCACATCGATTGCGATATCGTTGGTCCAGGCGCTCGACAATGCGCGGTGCTCTGCGCCGCTCCGAGTGGCTGACTGAATCCGTGTCAGCACGTCGAGTAAACCCGCCGCGACGATCTTACCGCTCGGCACTTGCGCGGCAACATTCGGCGAAATATCGAACGCGTCGATGACGACGCTGCGCGACCGGACGGCGTCGTGAATCATGATCGCGGCGCCGATTGCGATTCCGAGGGCGACAAGCGCAAGAACGGCATGTAAGCCAATTCGAACGCGCATGCCGATCTGGCGGGTGTTCTCCGCGCGAACCTGGTTGCGCAGGTGCGCAAGGCGTAGCGCGTGCTCGTCTTTGAGGAACTCCTTCTGCGCCTTCAACAGCTGCGTCTGCTCATTCAGGAAATCGACCGTTTTACGAGCTACCTCTGGGTCGTTTCCCGAAATCTTTGCGGCCACGGCGGAGGCGAACGCCTCGGCGGCGGCGAGCGTGGACGAAGCCGAAGCCGTCGCGTCCGACTTGTCGTCCTCACCCCCCAGTATTCCACCAAGCAAGCCGTAAGCCATCCCAGCCTCAGTTCTGTTGGTCCTTGGACCCTGTTCGACTATCTCCTCGGCAATGGGATTTGACGACCCACAACGTCTTTGCAGGCATGATTTGTTGCCCCGATCAATTGGGCCGTGGCTTGAAATGTCGCGCCGCCCAAAAACATAGATCGCGGCGTCAACCCCGCGCGATCATGGCGACGCAGAATGTTTCGCCGATTTTTCACGCATGACTCTAACCGTCGCCATGCGCACCGCCATTGGACTCTAGTCCCACAGCCGAGGCGGCCGTCTGACGCCGACGGGGATCGGGTAGGTTGCCCTACCCCCCCCGTTCAACCTCTGCGGATGGCCGATTACTCCAAGACGTTTCCAGACTGAGCGACGGCCGTGGTCGCCGTGCGCATCTTCGCCGCGCTGCGCGACCCGAGAATCATCCGCTGCGCGAGAGCCTGACTATCACCGGGCAATCCATTCGGGCTCACGAGCCCTGTGCCGGTAGTGGTCGCCGCCGTTGCCGTATTCTCGGAGCTGTGTGCACCCGCGAGCAGCCGTCTTGCGAGCTCCTGCGGTTCGAGGACACTCTGCCGGGCTCCGCCCGACAACGATGAATGCGATGGCGCAACCGGCCGGCCGGCAAGAGACGGCGCAAGCAGCTGTCTCGCCTGCTCCTGCGGGTCGCTGTTCGTGCGATCCGCCGCTCCCGCGCCGGCTGCGCTGCCAAAGACGGCCGCGGACGCGATTACCAGTGAAGGGATGAGGCGTTTGCGAGAGCTCGAAATGGTCACGTTAATTCTCCTGTCGTGCGGTTGGATGGTAATAATATGCATATACATGTATTGTCCCGATTGAACGGCGATCACCCGGGCGCCAGCTTGCTCGCCGCGAGATGGGCGGCCTTCTTGAGGGCCAATGCCTCGGTCCGCCCCAATCGATTCTCAAACGTTTCCTGCGCCGCATCCCACACAGGCTTCAGCCTACGCAGCTGAGCCCGGCCCTGTGAAGTCAAGCTCCACTGCCGCTGCCGGCGGTCGTCCCCCGGGGCGTCGACGGCGAGTCCGCTCTTCCTGATCAATGCCAAGGTCCGCGTCGCGGTAGTCTGGTCGATGCCGATAGCCTCCGCGAGTTCTGTGGTGGTCAGTTTGGGCGCGGATTCGAGAACCTGCAGCGCGGTGTACTGGGTTGCGTGCACGCCGCTCTCGGCGAGCACTTGTTCATACAGCGCCGTGACCGCTCGAGCGGCCTGTCGCAGCGTTGCGCAGTAGCAGGGGAGCGACTGAAGTTTCATGGTTGCCAACATACATGCATATACATCTATTGTCAAGCATCGGCATCAAAGACACTGGCCAGACGCATTAGAAAGCGTGATCGGACTTCGGCCTCGGGTGCCGTCAGTGGCCGAAGTCATAGGTCATGCGCAATCCAATGGTCCGGGGCCGATTCACAGTGACCGCCTTATACCCGTCGCTATCATTCGCGAACAGCTGAGCGCGCGTGTCCGAGAGATTTTGCCCGTAGAGTTGCACCCACCAGCCAGCGGTTCCGGCGCCGATCGCGGCATCGTAGGTCGTGAATGCCGGCAGATCATAGGCAATGGATTGACCCTGAGGATCCCGGGAAAGCTGATCCGTGGTCGAGAGTGAGTGCGACTGATGGACCACGCCGAATTGAATGAACGCGCGATGGGATTCTAAAGACCATTCGTAGCGCGCCCGTGCGTTCCCCTGGAATGCCGGCGCTCCGGCGAGCGAGCTGCCGAGTACGCCGGCCGGATTCTGGATTCCCAGGGAGCTGAAATCGATAGGCGTTCCGTTCGCCCAAAAAAAAGTCGCTTCCTTCACGAGCTCGCTGTGGTTGAAGGCGGCACCCGCCTCCAGCGTCAATCCGTCGAGTGGATTCGTTTGCAGCGACGTCTCGAGCCCTTGCACCCGATAATTGGCGCCATTGATGGTTGCTCCGCCGAGCACTCGGGAATCGAACGCGCCGATCTGCGCGTGCTCCCACTCCTCGCGGTAGAGCGCACCGTCCCATTGCAAGCGCCGATCGAACCACAGCGTCTTCCAGCCGAGCTCGTTGTTGACGAGCGTATCGGGTCCGTAGGCGAGCGGCGCACTCCACCCGCCGTTCTCGTTAGCCTGCGCCTGATACGACGCCTTGCCCATCGACAAGGGAGACGAACCCGGGGTTCCGAAACTTCGATTGAACCCGCCGGGCCGAAATCCTTGAGACCAGGTGTAATAGAGAAGTGCCAGTGAGCTCGGCCGGTAGCTCAGGTTTACGCGGCTCCTGAAGCCCGCATAAGTCCGCGCGAGCCCGTCCGCGTTCAGGTTCGTGAAATCATTATGATCGATGCAGGGATTCGGCGGACCGGAGGCGAGTGCGCAGCCGAAACTACCCGCGATCACCCCCTCTTCCGTGTTGTGCATATCGTAGTAGCGCGTGCCGACGGTGAGGGTCAGCGAGGGAACCAGATCGAAGTCCAGGGACGTGTACGCGGCTTTTTGCGTATAGCCACGCGTGATGTCGTTGAAGAAGGCGTCGCCCAACGGACGCACGTTGGGATTATTCAGGGTGGGCGGATAGTAGATGAACCTGCCACCCTGGCAGCCGCAGACTTGATGACCGTTGAGCTCGTAGTAACCGGTGGGCGGTCCCAGGGGATTGAAGTACGGATACGCCGTGAGATAAAACCAGTCGCCCTCATCGTAGATCCGGTAGTCCTCATAGAACAATCCACCGACTGCGCGGAAGCGCGCGCTTTCGGCGGTGGTCACCCGCAGTTCTTGGGTCAGATGCGTGTTGCGCTCGACATTGCGCCAGGTCTCGCTCGGGGTGAAGCATTTGGCCGCCGCCGGCGGCCCGGGATTCACGCACTGATAATAGTCCACATAAAATCCGCTGTGCGCGTAGGCAGTGTAGTCCTGGACTTGCTCGACGTGGCGCGTGAGGTAGGCGCCCGCATATAAGATCTTGATCCCCGCGGCGCTTCCTTCGACGGTGAGCGCGGTGTTCTCGAATCGGTCCTTGTCATAGGAGGGGTTGTAGAGCTGTACCGTGAGATCGGGTTGAGGGTTACCGGCGGTGTCCGCCGCCATCTCCGTGAAGACGCCTTGCGCCTCCATGTTCTGGTACGACTGGGCCAGCAGCGCGTGCCAGCCCTCGCTGATTTGATACAGCGCAGCGACACGTAGCCCCTGATAGGTAACGGTATTGATGTTGCTCCCGACCTCGGCCGCATTGTTGATGATCACGCTGTTGGCCGGCACGGAGCCGCCCGCATACGAGATACTCCGATCGGTGTTGCTGCGAGCGAAAGTAGCTGGGATGTTGTCGATGTAGCCGCCGCGCTCCTCGTCATAAATGACGCCGCGCAACGCGAGCCGTCCTGCGATGAGCGGGACATTGATCACGGCTTGCACCGCGCCGCTCGGATCGCCATGCGCAGTTACGGCGTAGCCGGCGCTCGCGTTCCCCTCGGTGACATCGAGCTTGGGCTTATTGGTGATATATCGGAGCACGCCCGCCTCGGCTCCGGCCCCGAACAGCGTTCCCTGAGGCCCTTCCAGTAGTTCAATGCGCTCGAGATCGGCGGCATATACGTCGAGATTTCGGCCCGGCAGTTGCGCCGATTGCTCGTCGAGATAGATGGCGACGTTCGGGAAGCTGCCGTTCGAGCCCGCAGCCTGGTTGGAGAAATCGCCGGTCCCGAGGCCTCGCACGTAGATATAGTTCTGGCTGGGCCCCACGCCGTGCACGGTAAGCCCGGGCAGGTAGCTCGCGAAATCCTCGAACGTCGTCGCATTGAGGCGGGAGAGCGCAGCGTCGGTGAGAACACGCACCGTAATCGGCACGTCCTGGAGATTCTCCTCGCGACGGTTGGCCGTGACGATCACTTCGGCCAGAGATTCGCCTCCGCCCGATCGAGCCGGCTCCGGCGCGGAAATCTCGAGGATGCGCACGCTGTGCGCCGTGAGCGCCTCGAATCGCAACCCGGTTCCCCGCAGCAGTTCGGAAAGTGCCTCCTGGGGGCGAAGGCCGGCGCCGACGGCGTGAGATTTCTGGCCGCGGACGACACGTGAGAGGTACACCAGATGGAGGCCGGTCTGCTCGGCGAACGCCTCGAGGGCGCGCGGCAAAGCTTGTGCGGGGATGTCGGTCGTGAGCGCGGCCTGGGCGGCCCACACGCCCTGGGCGGCAACGAGGCTCGCGGGCACGCACATCGCCGATGCTCGGAGCAGTCCCGAGACGGCGGCGGCGAGGTTCGCGGCGGAGTGAGGCGAGCGAGCGCGCATGCACCTCCTTGCTGTTTTTAGTTCTTTGGAAAGTGTACCGCGCCTCCTCTATTCCTGCGATACCAGAATGCGTGCGTCGGTCACTTCGACGTGCACTCCCTTCAGACTGCGCAGGAACGCGATAAACTCGTCCGTGTCGTCGATGGCGAACACGCCGCTGATTTCCTGGTTTCCGAGTGCCGGCGTGGTGATCACGATCGGCTTCGACGCGTAGCGATTAAACTCCTGCGCCACGTTCGAGAGCGGCTCGTGCTCGAAGGTGATTTGCCGTCGCATCCAGGACGTCTTGCCATGCGCGTCGGCTGCGACGGGCGCGCCCGGCGGCCATTGAGCCACCCGGAGCTGCTGGTTGGCGGTGAGCTCGACGAATGCCGCCCGCGCGTTCGCTGCCGAATCTCCGTCGGTCGGCGACGATCGCGGACCCACGGTGACTCGTCCTTCGACCACCGTGATCACGGTGCTATCGCGATCCAGACGGACATCGAACTGAGTGCCGAGATCGAGCACTTGGGCGGAGCCGGCCAGTACCTTGAACGGACGCTTCGGCTCGCGAGCCACCTCGAAGTCTGCCTCGCCCGATTCCAAGGTGACCAACCGCTCCGCGGCGCTGAGCCGTACGGTGACCGAAGTGTCGCTGTTGAGGTGTAATACGGAGTCATCGGGCAGCCGATGTGTTTGTTGCTCGCCGTGCCGGCTCGAGAAATGAAACGTCGTGGCGGCCTCCACGATCCGACGCTCAGGAGAATTGACCGCGAAGTGCCACCACCCAAGGATAGATAGACAGATCACCCCGAAGGCGCCCCAAGCCACGGCAGCGACCCGCCGGCGCTCCCACCCAATGTCCCGGGGCAGCGCGATGCGTGCAGGTCCGATGGGCGTAGGCTCCTCGTCGGCTTGCCGGGCGAGCGCAACGAGAGAGTCCGTCGAGGTAGCCAACTCCGCGCACGCGTCGCGTAGATCGCGCGCTACCGCCGCAACCCCCAGGTATTCCTCGACGTGCACGGGCGAGGCTTTTAGCCACGTCGCAAAGGTTTCGCGCTCACGCGCGGAAAGCTCCGCACGGTTCGCCACCAACCAGTCAGCTGCCTGCTGGGTCACCAGATCATACACCTGCTCGTTCTTTGCGCTCATCACTTAACCCAGCTTCGCCATGCGGCGCCGGCAATGCACGATTGCCTGACTTAGATATTTCTTGACCATGTTCGCCGAGATCCCGAGCTGCTGGCCAATCTCCTCGTAGGTGAGCCCGTGCCAATACTGTAGAACCACAGCGGCCCGGCATTTGGGAGACAATTGATCGAGCACCTCGCGGAGCCTCTTGATGGTCTTCTCGCGGTCCAGCTGTCCAGCGAAGCTCGGCAGCTCGGCGAGCTGCTCCTGCACTAACGGGTCGTCGATATCGAGCACACCTCGGTCGCGTGCCTCTCGATGGGCATGTTCCTTGGCAAGATTGCTGGCAACCGCATACAGGTAGGCCTCCGGATTGCGGACCGAGGTCATGTCCGGCACGCGCAGCATGCGCAGATAAACCTCCTGCGCAAGCTCGGCGGCGTCCGGGTGCTTGTGCACCCTCCGATATAGGAAGGCTCGCAGGGCGTTGCCCTGCTCCGAGAACAGCCGTTCCAACAGTGATTTTTTAATTTCGGCCACTGATACCCAGGCGTTCGGCGGAGTTTCCCGCCTGCCACCTATATAGGAGTCGCCGCGAAGAGAATCGGGTACCGGAGAAACACGTCCTGACACGAACAGGGACGATCGCGGCCCCGCGAGCTCGGGGTACCCGATTTGCCGGATCCGGACTCATACCTTTCTGAGTCGAGCCACGGCAGGGCACTCCTGCGATCGCGCGCCCCTGCCCGTGTCGGCGGTCGAATAGCAACATCAATCAATGTACAAGGGGTAGTTTCATGAAAGCAAATCTCATCGCAGCCGCGGTGGTCGCGGCATTAACGCTTCCCGGATTAGCGGCCCGTGCGGCCTGTGTGGACCCGAAAAGCGCAAATCAACAGTTGGCGGTTCAGCAGATGGCTCCTTTGCGTCTCAATCAGGCGCCCCTGTCGTCCCATTCAGGGGCGAGTATTGCGGACGAGATCGTGGGAACCTGGCACGTGGCCTACACGACCGAGGGCTCCGCGTCCGGTCAGGCCTTCATTCAATGGCACAGTGACGGCACGGAATGGGAGAACATCAGCTTCCCCGTTCTCGGCGGAAACATCTGTATGGGTTCGTGGAAGGCGCTCGACCGATCGCATGTCTATCGGAACCATTATGGGTGGCTCTTCAACGACGGCGTCGTCGCGGGATACTTCAACGAGACCGAGACCGATGCCGTGGCGCGGGATGGCAACTCGTACACCGGCTGGAACGAGACGACATTTTATGATCTCACGGGTGCGGTGACCATGAAACTGTCGGGCACAGCAACGGCGACGCGTATCGAGCCGTAGAAGTTGGTGAAGCTCCCATAGTTCCGTCGTCCCCGAATCCGGGACGGCGGGACCATGGGCCGCCCGGGTTCCTGAAGCTCACGCCAGGCCCCGCTACGTGGCATGATTCACGACGAACCGCGGTCCGCCGGTCTCGTCGGCTCCGCTTGTCGCACGAAAGTATCCGGAGCAATGGCGTGAGCCCGACCCTAATTCCCGCCGCGGTCCTCGTCGCGATCACCGTAGTCGGCATCTTGGTACTGCGACGTTTCTCGAACCGCACCCGCCTCACCTTCGACGTGGTGTGCTTCCTCGCCATCAGCTTGTATTTGCTCAGGGAGCAGATTGCCCCGGTATTCCCCCCATTGGCGGGGCCGATCGAGGGTCGCGCCATTTGGCTGCGTGCGTTGGCCGGCGCCTGGTGGTGGCTTGGCGCGCGGATCATTGCAGTCGGTCTCGAGTTCGCGGTGCGGCGCGACCGACACTCGCGCGAGGTCAGGCTATTTTCCGATTTACTGGCCGCTGCCATCTACATTGCAGCGGCTGCGGTCGTGCTCAATTCGGTCCTTGCCCTGCCCGTCACGGGAGTCGTCGCGACCTCCGGAGTCGTTGCGATCGTGCTGGGACTCGCGCTGCAAAGCACGCTGGCAGACGTCTTCTCCGGCATCGCCGTCGGCATCGAGGCCCCCTTCGGCATCGGCGATCGCATCCTGATCGGCGACAAGATCGAAGGGCAGGTGGTGCAGATGAACTGGCGGTCCATCCGAGTGCAAACGGATGGCGATGACATCGCAATCATTCCAAACAATCTCGTTGCGAAAGCCGAGATCATCAACCGCAGCTTTCCCAGTCAGCAGCGGGCCGCCTCGGTCGAAATCACGTGCCGCAGGAGCGCCGCTCCGGAGCGCGTCATCGAGGCATTACTGCAAGCGACGCTGCTCTGCCCCGACATGCTCAAGAAGCCGGCGCCGCACGCCGTCTTGGCGCAACTGGGCGCCAAACGCAACGTCTACGAGATCTCGTTCTTCGTCGCCCGCACGAATCAGCTCGCGACCACGAAGGATTTGCTGTTACGCGGAGCGCGGCGGCAGCTTTACTACCGGGGGTTTCTGGACAAGGAGCGCGACGGAGAAGCCGGAGCCCTGCCTCGGCTGCTGAGCGACCTGGTGCTGTTCGAGAATCTGGAGCCCGAACAGATTCACAAGATCGCCGCTCAGGCCGAATCGCGGCAACTGGAGCCCGGGGAACGCCTCTTCGCCGAGGGCGCCGACGATACTTCGCTCTACGTGATTTCCACCGGTGTGCTCGAGCTGACCCGACAGACGCCAGCGAACGTCGAGACCATCGGTTGCATCGGCGCCGGAGAGTATGTCGGAGAGATCGGCCTGCTCACGGGAGCGCCGCACGCAGCCACCGCGACCGCGCGCACCCATTGCCAGATTTTCCAGCTGCCGCGCGAGGCGATCGCGCCTCTGCTGTCCGGAAACGCGGCGCTCGCCTCCACGTTCGACCGAGCGGTGCGGCGCGGCCTCGAGATACTGAACCGCGAGATCGCGACTCGCGCCACCCCCAGCGTGGGACCCGCGGGCCAGTTGCTCATGAGGATTCGCAAAATATTTCACTGAGATACCCGGCGGCGACTCAGGTGCCCCGGCCAGCGCGCGGAGGTCCTACCGCTCCGCGCCTGTCATCGCCGTGCCGTTCCTGCCGAAAGGGTTGTAGCTGTGCATGGGATTCACCACCGTTATGATGATCCCCAAGAGGACGCCCAGCAGGATGGAGCAGACGATTACCGCCGCCGCGTAGCCGGGTGCCTTTTCTCGAGGGCTTCGCATCATCACGGGCAATCCCAAATAAAGTAAGTAGATGCCCCAAATGGCAGCCACGAGATGCAGGGCGCTTCCGAACCCTCCCAGCAACTCGAAGACTGCTCCGATCGCGGCCGGCGTGAACGCGTAGGCCGCGGTTTTGAGGGCTTGTCGGCGGTCGCGCTGCCCCGAAAAACTAGGCGCGAGCATGTCGATGATCCACCCGGCGACATAGAAGCCCAGCAGCGCGAAAACGAACCTGACGAGTGTATAGGCGAGCCCGGTGAGCACCGGCATTCGCCAATAGCCGATGCCAATGACCGACATGTGAACGAACGACATGAGCGCGGAGAAGGCCGCGAGCGGGACGATGTAGCCCTGGTATAGGCGTGAGATGGTCGTCGGCTCGGCTTGAATGACCGGCCACTCGGTGTTGGGCGTCAGGATGATCTTTTTGACTCGATCGATCAGCCTCGTTGCCGCCGCGCCCGGATTCGGGGCCGGTGCGGGAGAACCACCGCCCGCACCTATGGACTCTCCACAACTTCCGCAAAATCGAGCGCCGTCCGGCACCGGTTGATCGCATTTTGGACATAGCATGGTTTTTATCCTTTGAATTGTTAAACCCCCGGCCGGAAGGGCCCGCCACGCTCCCGTTCGTCGCCGCCCATGGTATCTCGCGCAACCAGCGCGGAGACGACATCGTTTGTCCTGGCTTCGGCAGGCGGACCGCGGCCGTATTGCCGGGGCGAGCAGCCCATGACTCTCTTGAAAGCTTTGCCAAACGCGCTTTCGGATTCGTAGCCCAGCGCCAGAGCGATGACGGAAATGGGATCGCTGGAATTCACCAGCTTGTCCCCGGCCAGAGTCATCCGCCAGCGAACCAGGTATTCCATGGGCGGCTCACCCACCGTGTCCTTGAACTTTTTTGCGAATATCGATCGCGACATACCTGCGATCTGCGCCAACGTCTGCAGGCTCCAGTGATGCGCCGGATCGCCATGCATCGCGGTAATCGCAGCACTCATCTGTTTGTCCGCGAGAGCGAACAGCCACCCGACCCCACCCTTCGTACCTTCCGCGAGATGCAGCCGCAAAGCCTGTACCAGCATCATGTAGGCAAGGTGTTGTGCAACCAGAAATCCGCCCGGCTGAGGCTCGCGCAGCTCCTGCATCAGCCGCTCCAAAGACCAGCGCATCGCCGCTTTGTCCGACTCTGTACGGATATGCACTACGGGCGGCAGCACCTTGAGCAGAATGCCAGCTTGGTGGTCGCTCAAGATGAAGTGCGCGCCGACGATGACGGAATCTCCGCCGCCATTGATCGATGTCACGCCGCCTTTTTTCTGCTGTGCCGAAAGCATCGTGAGGGCATCCACAGGCGGCAAGGTCAAATCGCTCGCGAGACGGAACGACCAGCCACGGGGCAGCAGGAAGCAGTCCCCTGTGGTCAAGTGCACCGCATCGCGAACACCCTCGACAGACAGCCATCGCTCGCCCGAAACCACGGCGTAGCACTTGATGCCTGCATGCCCTGGGAACTGCAGGGAACAGTCGCGGCCCATATCAATGCCGCCGCAAGAATAACTGCGGGGTTTCAGTAGGGAAAGCACGTCTGAAAGTGGGTCCATGGGGCCGTCCGCCGGACGATCGAACCAGTAATTAGGACCCTACAGCATAGATCGTACCTGTTCAATCACCTATCTTGCCTCGAACACGGCCGGCAAATCGGTCATGAATCGAGGAGAGATCGCATGCGAGTTTTCGTCACCGGTGCTACCGGATTTATCGGCTTCGCGCTCCTACCGGAACTCATCACGGCGGGCCATGAGGTGCTGGGTCTTGCCCGTTCAGATGCGGGCGCCAAGTCACTCGCGTCCGGCGGCGCCCACGTACATCGTGGACATCTCGAAGATCTGGAGAGCTTGCGCAGCGGCGCGGCCGGCGCAGACGCCGTGATTCATATGGCCTTCATCCACGACTTTTCGAAGTTCAAGGAAAACGCCGACATCGACAAGCGTGCCATCGAAGCGCTCGGCTCTGCGCTTGCCGGCTCTCATCGCCCGTTGATCGTTACTGCCGGGATCGGGCCCTGGGCACCCGGGCGACTCATGAGCGAAGACGTCGATCCTCCGCCACAATCACCGATGCCGCGCGTTTCAGAAGAGACCGCGCTCGCGCTGGTCTCGCGGGGTGTGGAAGCGGCAGTGATGCGGCTTCCTCAGGTTCACGACACCGTGAAACAAGGCCTCGTGACTTACTTGATCGCCATAGCCCGCGAGAAGGGCGTCTCCGCCTATGTGGGTGAAGGCGTCAACCGCTGGCCGGCGGCGCATGTCTCCGACGTGGCGCGTCTCTATAGGCTCGCTCTCGAGCAGCACGAGGCAGGCGCGCGCTATCACGCGGTCGGCGAAGAGGGCGTACCGCTCCGGGACATCGCCGCAGCCATCGGCCGAGGCTTGAAGGTGCCGGTGGTCTCCATCTCTCGGGAGGAAGCCGCCGCTCACTTTGGTTTTTTCGCGGGGTTCGTGAGCCTTGATCTCGCGGCTTCCAGCGCGATGACACAAAAACGGCTGGGATGGAGTCCGAACGGGGTCGGGTTGATTTCCGATCTGGACCACATGCGCTATGAGGGGGCCGAGTAGGTTTCGCGCAGGCGGGTTCCGAAGCGGCGAAGATTTCGCTAAGTTCAAGGAAGGATAGCCTTCGGAGAGACCCTGACCATGCTCGACTTACAGCCCACTCTCACGGGTACGCAGATCACGCTGCGGCCGCTGGGAGTGCGGGACTTCGACGAACTTTTCGCCGCCGCGGCGGATCCCTTGGTCTGGGCGCAGCACCCGGATCCAGCCCGCGGAACGCAGGAAGGCTTTGCGTCCTACTTTGACGGCGCTCTTCAGTCAAAAGGCTGCCTGGTCGCGATCGATGCCGCGCGGCTCATCGGCTGGTCCCGGTACACCAACTACGAGCCGGGCGAGAGGGTCTCGATCGGCTACACATTCCTCGCGCGGAGCCATTGGGGCGGCGCAGCGAATGCCGAGATGAAGCGCTTGATGCTCCGCCACGCCTTCACGGATGTGCGAGAGGTACTGTTCTCGGTCGCCGAGCGCAATCTGCGCTCACGCCGCGCAGTCGAGAAGCTCGGCGCGGAGCGCGCAGGCGCAGGGGAGGCACGATGGGGACAGATACACGTCCTATACCGGCTGACGCCCCCGTTGTGGGCGCGGGGTGCCGCGCCGGGGTACGGACCGGAGCCGGTGCAATAATGATCAAAAGGGAGAGCGCGGTGGGAAGAGAAAAAGACAATTGCTGGACGATGAGATCGAGCAGGCTGAGCGTTTTGGTTTCAATTGTCTTCGCCGTCGCAAGCTCACCAGCAGCCGTTTGGCAGCCCTCGTCCGGACACGCGCAACTGCCGCTGTGGCCGGCGGCGATTCCGGATGCGGCGCCCGTGCCGGGAGTGGAGTCTGCGGTCGTGACCAAACCGGATCACTTCGTTGCCGGAAAGCCGTTCATGGGGGTGAACAACGTCACCCAGCCCACGATGACCGTCTATTCGCCCGCGACGGCCAATACGGGCGTCGCTGTGGTCGTGTTTCCGGGCGGCGGCTACAAGGACCTCGCCATCGACCTCGAAGGCACGGAGGTTTGCGACTGGTTGATCGCCAAGGGAATCACCTGTGTCCTCTTGAAGTACCGCGTGCCGGACTCGGGGCCGCACTGGGAGGCGAAATGCGACTGCCACGTGGATGCGGTGGCTCCGACGGCGTTGGAGGACGCGCAAAGGACGGTGGGCTTGGTTCGCTTTCACGCCGCCGAGTGGCACATCGATCCGCACAAGATCGGCGTGCTGGGGTTTTCGGCGGGTGGACACCTGGTGGCGGATGTCAGCACGCATTGGGACAAGCGCGCATATCCCGCAGTCGACGCGGCCGACATGGAAAGCTGCCGTCCGGACTTCGCGGTGGCGCTTTACCCGGGCCATCTAACCGAAAAGACCACCCGGAAATATGAATTGAATCCAACCGTGCCCGTCTCCGCCCAGACCCCGCCGACCTTCTTGTTGCAGGCGGTCGATGACCCCGTGGACACCGTCGACAACTCGCTCGTTTACTTCATCGCCCTGAAGAAAGCCGGAGTGTCCGTGGAATTACACCTTTACGCGCGTGGCGGCCACGCCTTCGGGCTGCGACGCACGAAGTCCCCAATCACTCGCTGGCCTGAGTTGGTGGAGAAATGGCTGGGCGAAATCGGCATGATCGCCTAGGGAGGTTGGGCGCGGGGCGAACCCCGGCAATCATTCGGGCCGCTGTTTGCGCGCCGGGTCGAACAGCGTCGAGACCTCACCGGATACCGAGACGCGCCAGGCGTTGTGCGTCGTCGTGGCGCCCAAACCCGTCGCCGTGACTTGCACGCTGTAGTCGCCGGCATGCGTGAAAGCGTGCGTCACTTTCATTCCGTCCATGCTCGTACCATCACCGAAGTCCCAGTGACAGGCCAGCACCGGCGCGCCTCTCGAAGCTGCGACCGCAGTGAAGTCCACGCTCTCCCCAGCCTTGGCGCTCGCCGCTGAGCGTATCTCGACTGCGGGTTCCGGCGTCGACATGGATTCGTCGATCAGCTTCAGCACGCGCACCGAGTGAGGCTTCTGCACGAGCTCGACCGTCTGCGCAGAAGCCGCGCAGCAATTCTGCTCGCCGAACACTTCGACGATTCGATACTTGCCGGGCTCCTTCAATCCCAGTGCGACGAGATTGATGGCGCTGGTCCGCTCCGCATCGGTCCAGTTGAACACGGTGAGAATGGACTGGCGCGGAGTCTCCTGCAGCAGAAAGATACTCGGTTGCCGGTCCTTTTCAGAATAGCTCAGCAGATCGACGGGGACCGAGGCACGGCCGAGACGGGCCATATCGATGAGGTCCGGATTCTTGACCAGCGCGAGGCGTTCGGCGGAGGCCGAGAGGGTCGGAAGATCGTCGCCGATCTCGAACATCCCACCGGAGACCGCCGCCAGTGCGATGGATACTTTCGCTTCGTCCAGTGTGAGCGGGCGACTGCCGCCGTGCCAGGACTGGTCATCGACAGTCTGGGTCGATACCGTGAATGCGTCAGGATCCGCGATGAAATAATTGCGATTCATGTAATAGCGCGCCGCGATGCCCGAGGCCGCGTCGCGGCTGGCATCGAAGGTATGTCCCGTATCCTGAGAGATACGACCCGCATCCACCAAGCCGACGGGATTCAGCATGGGGCTGCCGTCCTTGTCGAGCACCACGTCTTCGCCCACGGCCTCGCGGATGATCTTCAGGCCGATCCGTTGCGCCTCCAACGCCGTGGTATTCGGGCGCGTGTACGCCCCTTCGACCGCAGTGTCATCCATGAAATCCATTTTGATGAAGCGCACGCCCCAGTTGTAAAGCGCGGCGTAGGTCTCCCGCAAATATTGCTGCGCGCCGGGATGGGTGGTATCGAGCACGTACAGCGCATCGTGTTTATCGGTGACGTAACCGATGTGGATGAGCTGACCCGCCGCATTGTGCAGCAACCATTCCGGATGGGCTTGGAATACCCACGCCCGCTCCGATACCTCGAACGGCGCCGTCCATAGACCGAACGTCAGGCCGTCGTGACGCACGAGATCCGCGATGTATCCGACGCCGCGAGGAAACAGCTTCGCGTCGGCAGTGGTGTATTCACCGCGCGCGAATTGGTATCCCTCGTCGATCTGATAATAGACGTATCCCAGCTGCGCCAGGTTCTGTGCCAGCCAGTCCGCGTTGGTAGTCGCGGTTCCTTGATTGATGCCGAAGTAGTACGCAGTCCAGCTCCACCATCCCATGGGGGTCGGCGTCCTGACTCGTGCCTGATGCAGCAACCCGACCGCACGACCATACTGCTCGAGCTGCGCATGGTAGTCCGAACCGACGGCGAACATGAGTCGCTCGGACGATAGGATTGCGGCGGGTTCCACGCGCAGGCTCAGAGTCACTTGCTCGCCCGCGGGCGATTCCTTGAGCGACTCACCTTTCATGATTTCGGTGGTGCCCGTCGCGACCACTTCGTAAGCCTGCACGCCCGCGCCGGCGGCTGCCCCTCGCTCTTGCAGATGAAAGATGGTCAGCAGCCGGTCGGAAGTGAGCGCGCCCAGAAACAAGCTTTGGCCACTGCGGCGGTTGTAAATCAGCTGGCTTCCCACCGCACGGTGGACGCCGTTGGGCACGTCGCCGAGGTCACGGATGGCGAGCTGCGGCCTATCCTCGCTGTAGCTATCCGACAGGATTCGGTCGGCGGCCGCCGGGCCCTGCAAATCGATGACGGGTGCAGCGATTGCGTGAACGGCCCGCAACGCCTGCACCGCGATCACGCGCTCCGTCGTGTTGACGACCTTGAGCTCGATATCGCCCCACGCTTGATCGCGATACAGCCGCAACGTACAGACCAGATCCGGCGCGCCTGCAAGACCGGTGTGCACGACGGTCAGGAGAGAACCGCCGCCGAACTGGTCATGAAACTCGGACTGCGCCAGAGTGTGTCTCGGGTATGCGGACGAGCGCCACACATGGGCATCGACGTCGGCCTCCACGTCGGAGCGGATCACCGTCCCCGCCGCAGCGGAGATGGCGTAGTCGCCGTTGTCATAGACTGTGACCGACGAGGCCGCGCCGTGTACTGACCCCAATACGCGCAAGCTCGCCACCGAATGCGCCGGCTCAGCCGCGGCGGCAGCAGTTCCGCCGAGTGCCGCGGCAAGCGACCAGCCGATCCATGGTTTCAACCGGAGATTCATTTCGACTCCTGCACCAGTGCCGAGGCATGCCACGGATTGCCGAACCAGCGCTCGGCATTGCTGCGGTAAATCTTGCGCAGGACGCTCTTGGGCAAGCTCAGTCCGTGCACGGGCGCATCCAGTTCCGGAACCCGGAAGGTTTCGTCGGTGGCGAGGTATCGCCAATCGCGCAGCCAGGTCGCGTGCGCCTCGTGGCGCACCTCCTGCGGATCCGCACCGGGGTCTTGGCTCAGATCGGTGCCGTACAGCAACCGAGTCTGGTAACGGATGAAGAAGCGGCGCACCTTGCCGAGATCGAGATTGGATTGATATTGCACTTGACCCATGCGCGCGGCCAGATCGACGACCGTGTTCGGATACCGCTCCAGGAACGCAGCCAGCCGGTCCACGCTCCATTCGAGGCTGGCCAAGTGTGCGCCCATGAATTTCAGTTGCGGGTTCTTCGCCAACATCCGGTCGCGCGCGGCCATCTGATCTTCGTAAGACGGCAATTCGGGATGCAGGAACATGTGGTACTGGGGATGCTCGCGAAAGTATTCCTTGTCGTTGTTGACGGTCATCTGTGCAATGGGCAGCCAGCAATTGTGCGGCTCTCCCTGATGCCCGATCAGCACCCGCTGCCGCTCGCGAATGAACTCGAACACCGGATCGAACTTCGGGTCGTCGATCATGACCAGGCGGCCGCGCGAGTCGCGAAACTCCATGCCGATGTTCTTCCACACCTTGACGGCGACGGCGCCGGCCGCAAACGCCGCATCGAGCTGTGCAATCGTCTGCCGCGGCCAATTGGGATCGTCCCAGCCGTGCATGGAGAACGATGCCGCATAAGCGAGCGTGCCGGGATGACTCGCGACCAGCGCCTGCGCGATACGCGATTGATCGGCCAGCGGCGGAAAATCAGGATAATCGACGTTGATGGTAAGCAACCGGAAATGGTCGGCTGCCGCCTGATCGATGAGCGCCGAGTCAGGTGAGTTGATGTGTACGTGGACATCGATTTTGTCCAGCGCCGCAAAATCCCCCTCCGCGAATGAGCCTGGCGCTGCGCTGCAGGCCGCAGCCGCCCAGAAGCAGCACAGCGGCAGGCAGGCGAGGGGTCCACGCTTCACGATTCGAGCTCACCACGCCGAGCCGCGCTTTCCTCACGCAGCCTCTCAATGGCCGCGCTCGACAAGGGCCGGCCGTGGCGCTTCGCGGCGTATAGGGCGGCCCCGACGGCGGGCGGCAACACCGGTTCGCCGACCCGGTAGCCGGCGCCGTAGGCATGCAGGCGCGTGGTGAATTTCTCCCTGAACATCGCACCGACGTGCTCGAACACGCCCCCCGAATAGGAAACCGGCACCGGCTCCCCAGCGGCGAATTCGAGCTGCCGCCGCGTGGCATCGACCAATAGCGCCAGCTCCGCAGCAGCGGAATCGAGGATGGCCAGGGATTGCGCATCGCCGGCCTGAGCCGCGTGCGTGACCAGCTTGCTCAATTGTGCGATGGCCGCCCGATCGCCGCCGAGCCGCGAGAAAACGTGCGCGCAGAGGTCGAGATCCGCGCCGATGCCGAGCGAGTGCTTGATGACATCGTACAACGCTCCGCGTGCCTCGCGGCCATCGCTCATACGCGAAAACAGGTTCAGGCCGCGGCAGGCGATCCAATAGGCGGATCCTTCGTCGCTGAACAATTCGCCCCAGCCGCCGCTGCGCGCGACGGCGCCATTGCGCTCGCCGTAGCAAATCGAACCGGTGCCCGCGACGATGCTGATGCCATCGCGGCACAAGAGCGACCCGGCCCAGCCGCATACCATGTCGTTGCCGCACAGGTACGCATCGGCACGCAGGAATTGCTGCGGCAACCGGCTCAACGTGCCGAGCAAGGCGCTATCCTCACCGTAGGCCGGCAGCCCGAAGAATGCGAAATCGAGCGCGCCGGGAGCCAGCGCGGCCTTGTCCAGCACGGCGCGGACTGCCTCTCCGAGCAAAGCGCCGAGCGCATCCAAGCCAATGCTCAAATAGTAGGACCCGGGCGCGACATGCGTCGCCCGGATCTTGCCGTCGGAATCGAGGAGCACCAGGGCGGTCTTCGTCCCGCCGCCGTCGACACCGAGATACAAATGAGGGGCGCCGCTCACGGCGTGTAAATGGTTACGCCGTGTACCACGCGAGTCACCGTCCCGGAATTGCTCGGCTGATCCGGCGAGTTGCCGAGCGCGAGCGAGCGGTGAAACGCATACAGTTGGGCGCATACGACGTATGGAAAATACAATTCGCCGTCACCCGCTTCAGCGAGGCCCATCACGCGCAAATACTCCCCGTGCTGCGTCCAATCGTGGGCCTGGGCCGTGATGGCGATGACCTTTCCTGCCCGGCCATCGGCGCGCAGTTCGCGCAACATGTCCAGATCGTAGCGGCGGGTGTACGCATCGTTGGAGACGAACACGAATACCAGCGTTTCGTCTGTGATGATGGTCTTTGGGCCATGACGAAAGCCGAGCGGCGAATCGAAGGCCGCGATCACCAAGCCATCGCTCAGCTCCATGAGCTTGAGCGCCGCCTCGCGCGCCAGCGCCTTGAGACCATTGCTGCCGAGATACACCACCCGTGAGTAGCTTTCAGACGCAAGCGTGCGCAGCGCCGCGTTCTGCTCCGCGAGCAGCGCTTGCGTGGCACGCGCCACCTGCGCAACGCCGACGCTGTTGCCGTCGAATGCCAGGGAGGCCGCCAGCATCATGGCCGTGAAGCTCGAGGTCATGGCGAAGCTTTGATCGTGGGTCTCGGCCGGCAGCAGGATCGCCAGGCTGTTCGCTCGCTCGCGGCACCGCCGGTAGAGCGTCCCGTGTTCGTTGCACGTGAACACGAGCTGATGACAGTCGCGCAACAATTGCTCCGTCAGGTCGACCACCGCCACACTCTCGGGACTGTTGCCCGAGCGGCCGAAGGACACGAGCAGCGTCGGTACGTCCCGCTGCAAATACTGCATGGGGCCGGCCAGCAAGTCCGTGGTGGCGATTGCTTCCACCCGGCGGTCGAGCCGGCGCAACAGCAGGGGCGCGAGACACTCGCCGATGAAAGCCGAGCTACCCGCGCCGGTGAGAATGATGCGCAGATCAGGCTGCCTCAGGAGCGGCTCGAGAAAATTGCTGATCGAGTCCGCTTGTTCACGGATCACATCCTGCGTGCGCAGCCAGCTGGTGGGCTGTTGTGCGATCTCGCGCGCCGTCCACAGGCCGCCGGCGCGGTCCAGAGCGGCATCGTTCAATTCGAGGTGGGTCGTCATGTCAGCTTGCCGGTGCAGGCCGCCGCATACTGCTGCAGCACGTGTCGAATGGCGTGCAGCACCAGCTCGCGTGCGCTCGGACGGAGCCGTCCGGCGCGCACGGCCTCGTATTGCAACGGCAAATATTGGCTCAACAGCGTGAGCGGCGGCGGGTTTGCCTCCAAGTTCGCGAGCAAGCGCTCGAGCGCCGCGTCGACTGCCGGTACCGGCCAGTAATAGCGGATCCGGTCGCTCAAGCTGTACTCCTGATCCAAGGCCAACCGTCGTCCGCTCGACAAATAGTACTTGCTCCAGGAGCCCGGGCTCGCCGTCATCGCGTCTTGCAGCGTCTCGCGCAACCGCGACGATCGCGCCGCACCGAGCGACTCGAGCTCGATTGCATCGAGTGCCCACAACGCCTCGCGCATGGCGAACGTCAATCCCGGCCCCACTTTCAAGATCGCAAAGTGATTCTGCACCAGTGCTCGCAGATTGGCCGGCGTCTGATAATCGGTGGAATGCGCTTCGAACACCAGGTAGGGCTGCGCCTCGACGACACGGGCCAGGTCGACGGCACGAGACGCTTCGAAGTCGATGACCTTGTGATGATCGAACTCCACTCCCGGTTGCACCACGAGCCCGATCACGCGCGGCCAGACGTGCCGCAACCCCGACGCCTGATAGGCCTCGCAATGGGCGTCGATGGTCGCGGTGGCGGCCGCGGGCTGAGTCACGGCCAATTCGGTGAGCGCCTCCTGGGCGCCGCCGGGAACCGGCACTTCCGTGCCCACGACGTACACCGGCGGCTCACCACCGGCGCGCTGCCAGGCTCGCTCCGCGACTGCGCAAAGCCGCGCCGCTCGCGCGGCGACAACCGCGTCGGTGAGCGAGGCCGGATCGTCCGCGCAGGACATCGAGCAATCCAGGTGAATCTTGCGAAATCCTGCCGCGACATAGTCGGCGATGAGCTGCTCGGACTTCGCCAGCGCCGTATCCGCGGGCAGATGCTGCCAGCAGTTCGGTCCCAGATGGTCGCCGCCCAAGAGCACCTGTTCGCGCGGCACGTCGAGCCGCGCGGCGATCTCGTGCACGAAGCGGCTGAAGTCCGCAGGGCGCATGCCCGTGTAGCCGCCATCCTGATTCACCTGATTGGAGGTCGCCTCGATCAACGCCGGGCCGGACTCGCGCCGCGCCTGAGCCAGCGCCGCCTCGATCACCAAGGGGTGGGCCGAGCAGGCGGAATAAATGCCCACGGCGCGTCCCGCCTTGTGTTCCGCCATGACGTCGAGGATTGCCTTCAAGCGATGACGACCTCGACGCCGATTCGCGTCAGCGCCTCGCGGGCCTCGCCGGGCATGCCGGTATCGGTCACGAGTTTCGCGATTCCCTGCGGCTCGACGATCTTATGCAAGCAGATCCGCTCGAACTTGGACGAGTCGGTCACTACGATGATTTCCGAGGCCGCACGGCACATCATGCGATTCAAGATGGCCTCGGGCTCGAAATGGGTGGTGACACCCTTCTCGATGTCGAAGCCGTCGGCCGCGAGAAACAGCTTGTCGACGTGTAAATCCTGCAACGCCCGCTCGGTCTGCGTGCCGTAGAAGGACAAATTCTTGCGCCTCAGCGTCCCCCCCAGAAATACCAGCTGCACGTTTTCGCGGGCCACGAGCTCATTCATGATGCCGACGTCGTTGGTAACGACCACAAGCGTCGCGGCCGCCTCGATGTGCCGGGCCACTTGCAGCGCCGTGGTGCCTGAATCCAGCAGCACCGACTCACCGTCCTGGATGAGCTTCGCCGCGGCCCGGCCGATGCGAATCTTCTCCTCCGCGAACAGCGCGCGTTTCACATCGAGCGCTTCCTCGGCCGGCAACGGCGTGCCGCGCCGCAGAATCGCCCCTCCCGAGGAACGCGTGCAAATGCCCTTCTCGTCGAGAAAGTTCAGATCCTTGCGCAGAGTCTGCGTGGAGACGCGAAAGCGTTCCGCCAGCGTCGGAATTTGCACGCTGCCGTGTTCACGCAGCAACGCGACGATGCGCTCGCGCCGGTTGCTGGTGTCTCGCCGAATGATCATGTACGCCCATACTCCTTGAGAGGCTTTGCCGGCGGCGTAGCCGGAGAAGTTGTCACCGCCTCGGGCTCGATGGCCAGAAATACGGCCGCCACCAGCGCCAAGGAGATGCCCGCCAGTTTGGTGGCCGTGGGTACTGTGCCCAGCAGCAAGATCGACAACAAGGCGGTGATGAGGGGAGCGCCCGCATTGGTCAGAGGCGACACGACGATCGCCTTGCCGTAGCGAAAAGCATAAACCAAGGTCAATGCGCCCACCGCATTGAGAATCTGGATAGCGGCCGCGAGATACGGACCGTTCATCCCCCAGTTGATGGGCACGGAAAAATCCGTCATGGCCAACGCCACCGGGATCAGCAGCAGGCCGCCGACCGTCATATAGAAAAAGATGCTCTCGGCATCCATGGTCGCGTTCGCAAGTTTCATGAAGAACGCCTGCACACCCCACGCGAGGAGTACGCCGAGCGCCGGCAGAAACCATAGCTGGCCATAGGCGCCCGCTCCCGCGCTGCCCGCGTAGTCGAACAGCGGCAGCGAGCACAGGGCCAACACGATGCCGAGCGCGCCGAGCTTGCGGGTGCGCTCGTGGAGCAGCGCCATCGACAGCACCACCGTCACCACCGGCGACAGCGAGATCACCGGGAAGATCAAATAGGCGGGTCCCGTTCTCACAGCGTGGAACAACAGCATCTGCCCACCCGCACCCAACAGTCCGATCAGCGCGCCGTAGCCCACGGAGCGCGCATCGCGCTGCAGGCGCCAGCCGACGCGCCGCAATACAAACAGCGCCGGCGGTATCATGGTCAGCGCCCACACGGCGTAGATCAGCGTTTCGGGAAAGCCATGGTCGGCCGGCACGCCCGTGAACGCGCCCCACACCCCCCACGACGCCGTCGTTACCAGGGCATAGGTCAACCACAGCCGTGATTTCATGAATTGAGATTCCTGCCGCGCTGCCTACCGCGGCCCGCTTGTTATGAATTTGCTCGGATCCGATTGCCCAACCGGCCAGCAACTTATATTTGAAACTTAGCTAAATTTCAATAGCGATAATTGTGTCAAATATGAAGCATAGTTAGTTTGTCTGCATGCGATTCGATGGGCGCCACTAGCTAAGTATCGAGAATAACCACTATTGAAAGTTATATTTGTTTCGTTTAAGGTCGAGACCACATACCTGCGCGAACGGTCTTTCGCCGTGCCAGGTGTGAAAGAAAATACGAAAGAAGGGGATGGTTATGCCGATACGCGTGCGCTCTGCGTGGCTCATGGCCGTCGCAGGTTGTCTTGGATATGGCGGATCGGTTTGCGCGGCAGACGCGGTAGCTACAACCGGGAATGCGACTGCGACAGCCACGACGAGCAGCGCGACCACTCCCACCACGGCGTCAACGACGCCGGCCGATCATACGACCGAGTTGCAGGAGATCGTGGTCACGGGGATGCGGGCGAGCTTGGAGAAGTCTCTCCAGATGAAGAGAGACGCCCCGGTCGTTCTGGATTCGATCAACGCCGAGGAGATGGGCAGGTTTCCCGACGCCGACGTTGCCGACTCGTTGGAACATCTGCCCGGCATCACCATACTCCGTACCACGGGCGGTGAGGGCATCACCGTCAACGTGCGCGGTCTCGGTCCCCAGTACAACATCACGACACTCAACAATCGTATTCTGGCCACTGACGACGATGGCCGCGATCTCGCGTTCGACGTGTTGCCCTCCGAGATCATCTCGGGAGCCGACGTCCTGAAATCCACGCAGGCCTCGGCCCTCGAAGGCAGCATCGGCGGCACCGTCAATCTGCGCACCGCGAGTCCGTTCGACAATCCCGGATTGCATGGCGGGGTGCATGCCGAAGGCAATGACAACGACATGTCGGATCTCAAGGGCAGCAAATTCTCTGCGTTCGTCCAAGATACCAACGATGGCGATACGCTCGGGATTCTCATCGGCGCGGTGCACTCGGAGAGCAAGACCCGCACCGACTCGCTGAATGCCTACAATCAAAACATCTACGGGCCCCCGAGCTATCCGTTCGACGGGTCATCGCCCGCGATACCACTGGTGGCAACGCCCTGCTGCATTACTTTCGGCTCGATCTTCGATGACAAGAAGCGGGATGCATTCTCCGGGAGCCTGGAGTGGCGTCCCACTTCGGACTTCAAGTTGGTCGCCGACGGCTTGTGGACCCACTTAGACGATCCTCAGGTGGGTTACAACGAGTCCTATTATTTCCCATGGGGCACCGACCAGAACGGCCTTTCCGAGTGGGTCAATCCCACGACGATTAAGAACGGCGTGGTCACCGCCGTGACGGCGAACGACTTCCAGCCGGAGATGGTGAACAATACCGTGGATCGCGTGGTCACGACCTGGATGGCCGGGTTGAATGCCACCTGGAAGCCCACCGACCGATGGACCATCACCGCCGATGGGTATCAATCTCGGGCCGATCGCCCCGAGGGAGGTCAAGACACCTTCGTGACCGCCGGCCTCGTGACGGCCGGGCCCTACCCCGTCGACACCTTGAATTTCGCCGATGTGCCGAACAGCCTGCCGAACCTCAATGTGGTGATCCCGCCGAGTCAGCTTGGGATGTCAGCCTGCCCCAAGGGCACGGCTAGTAAGACGAACCCCGGCGAGTGCTCCTATACGGCGTTGATGAACACGGGACTGCTCAACAACAACGCCTATTGGTCCACTCACTATGACGGCCTGAACGGCTATAGCGTGAACGACAAGATCACGGGGTTCACGCTGGACGGTGCCTATGAGGTGGGCTGGGGCGGCATCGACAAAGTCCTGTTCGGCAGCGGCTGGACTCAACGCGAGAAAACCCGCGAAGACATCAGCAACGACTGGACCAACGGCTCGGGTCAGTACGGCACTCTATATAACACGGCAGGGTGCCCGGTGCAGTGCACTCCCTACTCGTTCGGCTCGCAGGGCTTCAACGTCATTTCGATGGTCGACATTCCCAATTTCATGCACGGGGCCGGGGGATCCTATCCCGTGGTCCTACCGCAGCTGAATGTGGCTCAGCTGGAAAACTTCTTGAAGAGCCTCAACGGCAAGCCCAATCCGTTAGTCTGCCCTGGTCCGACCTGCGCGCCATTCAATTTTGCCGAGACCCTCCCGCAAGAGAACCCGTACAACTCTTATGACGTGACGGAACGCACGATATCGGCTTACGGCGAGTTGACGTTCGCCGGTCCCCAGTGGAACGCAAACGCGGGGGTACGCGTGGTGCGCACCAACACCACCGCCGCCACCGCCGAAGCCGCTCCCACGTCCCTTTGGACGCAGAACGCGGTGAGCTCTACACAGACCTGGATCGTGAGTTACGCGAGCACGCAGCCGTCGGATACCAAGGGCCAATACACGATCCCGCTGCCTGCAGCGAACTTCAATTACTGGGCTGTGCCCGACCGGCTGCAACTACGCTTCGCAGTGGCAGAAACCCTGGCGCGTCCCGAGCTCAGCTACCTGGCGCCCACCTCGACCAACAATGCGATCAACGGCCAGCCTCAGCTCTATTACAACGGCACCGCCGGACTGCAACCGATCAAGGCCAATCAGGTGGATTTTTCGGCGGAATGGTACTACCACCCGCATTCCGCACTGACGGTTGCGCTGTTCGGCAAGAAAATTCGCGACGACATCTACACCGGCACTCAGACGAACGTCAATTTAGGCACGATCTCGTGTATCGGCGGACCACCGGGAACGAAGGGGGCGACCTGCACGCCCTTCCCATGGACCGTATACGCGCCGGCCAACGGCGCAACCAGTAACTACTCCGGCATCGAGCTCGCCTGGCAGCACATCTTGGACAACGGTTTCGGTGCACATGCGCAGTACACACACACCTGGACCAAAAGCTTCGATCAGAACGGCAACGAAATCCCGCCGATCAATGAGGTGCCGCCGATGACCCTGTCCGCGGGACTCTTCTACGACAAGGGGCGGTTCAGCGCCGACGTCAACTGGGATTACGCCGCGAGTTATCAATCCTACTGCTCGCAGTGCACCGAGGTTCCCGGCTGGCCCGCGATCACGAGTCCATTCCGGTGGGTCACGGCCAGCGCGCACTACACCGTCTACAGGGGGCTGCAGGTCTATGTCGAAGGCAAGAATCTCACCGATTCGGTGGCGCGCACCTATCTGAACGGCAACCCTCTTTTGCCGTGGGCCCCTGGACAGAACGTCGGTCAGAGCTCGAGCGGTGTGGGATACGGGTACAGTGCCTACGGCAGAACTTATACCATCGGCGCGTCGTATAAGTTTTGAGGATTGGCCAGACGCGGGATTCCAGCGGCAGGCCTCTACGCGATCAACGTGCTCACCTGATCGAGGTCCACCGGCTTGGTCAAGTGGAAGTCGAAGCCCGCCTCGAGGGCGCGGCGCTTGTCATCGTTCTGTCCCCAGCCCGTCAGAGCAAGCAAGAGGATGTCTCTTCCCCAGGACTCGCGGCGAATGGCCTCGGCCACGGCATAGCCGTCGAGCTTCGGCAGGCCGATATCCAACAGTGCGATCTCCGGCCTGAAATCGCCGGCGCAGATGAACGCCTGCTCGCCATCGTGGGCAACACGGACGTCATGTCCCTCGGCCTGCAAGAGGAACGCCAAGCTTTGCGCCGCGTCCACATTGTCATCGACGACGAGGATGCGGCGCGAGCGGGAGGAAAGCCGCGAGCGTTGCGGGTTGGCACCTGCGCTCGCTTCCCCGGATCTCGCAGGCGAAGGCAACCAGACGCGAAACTCACTGCCCTTTCCGAGCCCATCGCTCGAGACCGTGACTCGACCCGCGTGCAGCTCGACCAGCCCTTTGACCAGCGCCAGACCGATGCCGAGGCCGCCTTCGGCCCTATCGAGAGTGCCTTTGACTTGCGCGAACATTTCGAAAACCCGCGCAAGCGAATCGGGCTCGAGGCCCATGCCGCGATCCTTCACACTGATATAAACGCCGCCGTCACCGAACTTCGCGTTTATCTCTATCTGACCGTTGGGCTCCATGTATTTCGCTGCATTGGTCAGGAGATTCGAGAAGACCTGGCTGAGCCGCAGCGGATCCACTTCCACCTCGATGGGCTCATCGGGAAGCGAGACCGACAGAGCGTGGCGCCGCGCATCGATGAGCGGCCGGGCGACCTCCACGCTGGTATCGATGATCGAGACGATCGATGTGAGTTGCTTATGCAGCGTCAGCTGGCCGCGGGTGATCTTCGACACATCGAGCAAATCCTCGAGCAATGCGGCCATGGTTTGGATTTGCCGGTCGATGATCGTGGTCGCCCATTCCCGCGTTTTTGCATCCGTCGCCGGCGCACGCAGCACTTTGGCGGCGTTCCGCAGCGGAGCCAGGGGATTACGAAGCTCATGGGCTAGAATGGCCAAGAACTCATCCTTGCGGCGATCGGCGTCGCGAAAGCGCGCTTCACTTTCGACAAGCGCCTGAGTCATGAGCACCCGGTCGGTGACATCGGAGCCCTCGACGAATATTCCAGTGACCTCGCCTTTCCCATCGAGAACCGGCTGATAGACGAAATCGATATAGCGTAGCTGCAGCGTGCTGGGATCTTCGCACTTCGGTAAATAGATGGGCGCGGCGCTGGCAGCGTGCGCCGTGCCGGTTCGGTAGACTCCATCGAGAAGCGCAATGAATCCCTGACGCTCGACTTCGGGCAACGCTTCGACCACCGACTTGCCCAACATGTCACGCCGACCGACCAGCTCAAAGTAGCGCTCGTTGCAATACTCGAAGCGGTGCTCGGGTCCACTCAAGACGCACATAAAGCCGGGCGCTTGGTCAAAAAGCTGCCGCCAGCGCGCCTCCGCCGCGCGCATGGCCTGTTCCGCCAATACCTGCTCTGTGGTCTCCGTACAGACAACCAACACGCCGCCCACACCCGTTGGCGCCGTTTCGTCGTCGATCGGGTTGTAGCTGTAGGTCCAATAGACCTGCTCGACATGGCCATCGCGGGTGATGGGCACCAAATGGTTGCGGTTCCAGGTGGCGCCGCGGCCCGACATCACATGCTCGATCTGCGGGCCGATGATGGGCCAGATTTCCGCCCATACCTCGCGTCCCGGTTGGCCCAGAGAGCTCGGGTGCCGGTCGCTACCGATCGAGCCGCGATAAGGATCGTTGTAAAAGCAAAGAAGCTCCCCGCCCCACCAGATATACATCGGATGACCGCTGTTGAGGAGCAGGCGCAACGCCGTGCGTAGGGGCGCCGGCCAGTCGCGGGGAGACCCCAAAGACGTGTTGCCCCAGTCGTACGCGCGCATCAAGGCGCCCATCTCCCCGCCGCCGGCGAGAAAACTTGCGGACGATGATTCCGCCAAAATTATGCGTTCTTGGGCAATCATAAGGGATCCAAACCGGGCGCGTCTGCCGCGCGGGCCCCAGACCCGGATCAGTTTTCGTACCTTATCGGTTAAACCGGTTCTCGTAAATCCCCGGGGGCGCGGGCAAAGCAGGCGCCCACCTGGCGATCAAACCGGGGTTCGGAGAGCGCGCTTTGGCCGGCGCTTCGAGCTTGCGACCGCGCGACTCCTCGCCGCCTCTGGCGCTTGAGGAAGCTGCAGTCTATGCCTCCCGGAAGTGATCGCGGTTCATACCAACGGCGGATCGCTATCCCGGGCGGGATGTCGATGCTGGGCCACCGCGGCGATAAAAATCCGCGGATCCAAAGCTTCCGATGACGCCGCCAGTATAAGACCCGGATCGTCTGCACCCGTCGGAAGCTGCGGGTCGATTCCCGCTCTGTCCAGCAGCCTCGAGGAAGCGCCCAGCGCCAAAATCGTCTTGCCGTGTCGATACTGGTCCTTCAAGAATTCGAGCGTGTGGCCGTCGCGGGCCAAGCTCTGCACGGCTTCCGTGCCGTCGGGCAGCACCAAGGCGTCGAAGAGTACCGAAGGTGAGTTCTCGAGCGTGGCGTCGACTTCGAAAGTCTCCCCCTCTTCGCTCGTGACGGTGCCCAAACGGCTGCCGAGAAGCCTGACCACGGCGCCGGCTTCGTCGAGAGCGTTCATGACCGCGGTGATGGACTCCCCTTCGACCCCATTGGCAATGAGCATCGCGATCTTGCGACTCGCGACTCCTCCATCGCCCGGTAGTGCGAGCAGGGAAAGTGCTTTGGAGATGGTCACTTCGGGCTTCGGCGTGCGCTTGATCGCGCGAGGCATCGGTTCCGGCAAATCGATGCCCAAGCCTTCGGCAACGGACAACGCCAGGGCCTGCGAGACATTGCGCAGGGAGGCTACCATGCGCTCGCGGATCGCGGGCACGGTCACCTTGCTGAGCTCGAAGCGAAACCCACCGATAATATGGGCTTGCTCCTGCGGCGTCTGGCTCTCGAAGAACAGAGCCGCCTGCGAGTAGTGCTCGGCGAACCTCTCCGGGCGCCCTCGCACTTTGTCGATTGGTGCATTGTCCGCCTCGATGGCCTTCGGGAAGCTGACGAACCCTGCGGCGCCTGCCTGAAACGGGCAGCCACCCCCCAACGAGTTCGGCTCATAAGCGACTCGACCGCGAGCAATCGCCTGACGATGCAGTCCATCGCGTTGATTGTTGTGTACCGGGGCGATCGACGCGTTGATGGGGATCTCATGAAAATTGGGCCCACCCAGACGGGTCAACTGAGTATCGACGTACGAGTGAATTCGTCCATGCAGCAGGGGATCGTTGCTGAAATCGATTCCGGGAATGACATGTGCCGTGCAAAACGCGACTTGCTCTGTTTCCGCGAAGAAGTTATCGGGATTGCGGTTCAGCACCATGCGACCGACGGGCTTCACGGGAACCAGTTCCTCGGGGATCAACTTGGTGGCATCCAAGATGTCGAAACTGAATTTCTCGGCGTCCGCCTCCGAGAAGGTCTGAATACCCAATTCCCACTCGGGATAATTACCCGACTCGATCGCCTCCCACAGGTCGCGCCGATGAAAATCCGGATCCGCGCCCGCGATTTTTACGGCCTCGTCCCACACGAGAGAATGCGTCCCCAAAAGCGGCTTCCAGTGAAATTTACAGAACGTCGACTTGCCGTCGCCGTTGACCAACCGAAAGGTGTGCACACCGAAGCCTTGCATCATCCGATAGCTGCGCGGTATCGCGCGATCCGACATGACCCACAGCAGCATGTGCGTGGATTCGGGCATCAGCGAGACGAAGTCCCAAAAGGTGTCATGCGCCGAGGCCGCCTGCGGCATTTGATTGTGAGGCTCGGGCTTCACGGCGTGAATGAGGTCGGGGAATTTCATCGCGTCCTGAATGAAGAACACCGGGATATTGTTGCCGACCAGGTCCCAGTTGCCCTCGTCGCTATAGAATTTAACGGCAAACCCGCGAACGTCGCGGGCGGTATCGGCCGAGCCGCGCTCTCCGGCAACCGTTGAAAATCGAACGAACACCGGCGTGGTCTTGCCCGCGTCGGCGAACACCGTCGCGCGGGTTAATCGGCTCAGCGATTCGTAGGCTTCGAAGTAGCCGTGAGCGGCCGAGCCGCGCGCGTGCACGATTCGTTCGGGAATCCTTTCGTGATCGAAATGCGTGATTTTCTCGCGGAGGACGAAATCCTCGAGGAGCGTCGGCCCGCGAAGGCCGGCTTTCAAGGAATCTTGATTGCTGCTGATCGGCACGCCTTGATTGGTGGTGAGCACCTGACCCGCCGAATTCACCCGCTTCGCAGCGAGCGAGCCATCGAGGGACTGCGGCTCGAACGTCGCTGCGCCGCTCTTCGAGGATTCATTCTTCTCGCTCAGCGTACTCGCGCCGGTGCTCGGCGACGGCATCTCCACATGCGCGCCTTCCGGGGGCTCGATGGGATTGGCGGGCGCGTACTCGCTCGGTTTCGCCGCGTTGAAGGGCATTGCTTCGGCAAGAGCAGCCTGCTCCGCAGCATGTTCCGCCATCTCGGTGGCCGGCTGGCTGGGGCTCGACGGTCCGCCGGCCGTGCTTCCGACAGCCGTATCACTCTGTCGGCTCGACTTCGTTTTGCTGGCGCTTTTGCTGCGCGTAGTTCCTCTCGCTCCGCTCTTTCGCGTAGGCATGATGTTCTCCTGTTGGTTGCAGGCCTGCCGGGCTCCCGAGCGGCATTGGGGGGAGCGATTACCTTTCCGACCTGCCTGGCTATTAAAAGAAAGCTGGCGTGGACCTTACGCTCTCGATGCGGGCAGGCCAGGCCGCGGAGCGCCCATCTTGATGTAGCCCTGCGCCTACCGATGGGCGCATGGACCGCCGATACAGTTTCAGAACCGGCGGTGAGATGCTGGGCCGGTCATGAAGATTCGAAAAGTCCGCATTCATCGCTTCGGCGGTCCCGAGGTGCTTCAGGTCGACACGGTCGAGCCTTCGCTACCGGATGCCTCGCAGGTACTCGTGGCGGTGAAGGCGGCGAGTGTGAATCCGGTCGACTTCAAAATCCGCAACGGTCAATACCCGGCCGTCAAGGAGGACCGGCTGCCCTACACGCTCGGACGCGATGTGTCGGGCATCATCGAGAAGTGCGGTGCTCAAGCAACACAGTTCAAAGTAGGGGATGAAGTGTTGGGCATGGTGGGAATTGGTGGCGGCGGATATGCCGAGAAGGCCGTGCTCGACCAGAAGGCGATCACCCGCAAGCCTGCGCGCATCGACTACTCGCATGCAGGCGCAATTCCCTTGGCCGCACAAACTGCCTGGCAGGGATTATTTCGCCATGGCCGACTCGAGAAGGGACAGTCGGTCTTGATCCACGGCGGTTCGGGCGGCGTTGGTCATTTTGCCATCCAATTTGCAAAGGCGAAGGGCGCGCGGGTGTTTACTACGGTCGCGACGGAGAACATCGAGTTTGCCCGTGGCTTGGGAGCGGATGTCGTCATCGACTACAAGACTCAACGCTTCGAGGAGCAGGCTCGGGACCTGAATATGGTCTTCGATTTGATCGATGGAGAAACCCGCGAGCGCTCCTGGAAGCTTTTGAAGCGCGGCGGAATGTTGGTGTCGACGTTGACGGAGCCCTCGCAGGACACGGCGACTCGATATGGCGTGCGGGCGCTGCGGTACACGGTGGAGGCCAATGGGAGTGAGCTCGCCGAAATTGTCGACTTGGTGGCGTCGGATAAGGTGAAGCCGCACGTGCAAAAGACATTTCGGCTCGAACAGGCCGCTCTGGCCATCGCAGCCGTCGAGCACGGCGGCTCGGTCGGCAAAATCATACTGACTCTCGAATAACGCGAGGCCCTCGCTTTCGCCGCGTTGCGGTGTCCGGTTTCGGGCCCGAATTGCGATCTTCCTTGCAGGAGCCACAAATTCTGCGAGGTTCACGTGCAAGCGTTGCCCGAGCGATGGATCATTGCGATCGCAGGATCGGTGGTGATGCTGCTCATCGGTACGGTGGTCTCGTGGGCAATATTTGCCGAACCACTCCTCGTCGGCTTCGGCTGAAGACTTGACGACCACCACATGGGCTTACTCTGTCGCGAATTTTTCCCTGGCGACCGTGGGCGTGGTCGTCGGCGGATTCTGGTTGGACCGTAAGGGCCCGCGACGCGTCGCAATGACGGGCATCGCCCTGTGGGGAGTCGGCAACGTGCTCGCCGGGTTCGGCACGACCCGGTTCGGCGCGCCCTGGCTGTATCTGACTTACGGCCTCATCGGAGGCATTGGCGCCGGCATGGCGTACGTCACGCCGGTGGCGGTCGTCAGCAAGTGGTTTCCCGAGCGGCGCGGACTTGTCGGCGGACTCGTCGTCGGCAGCTTCGGGCTCGGTGCTTTCGTCTACAACCAGCTCATCCCGCGCCTCCCCGCGTTCCACGCCTTCTCGGCTCATGCCGCAGAGGTCCTACGAAATCCGCCGGCCGGGTACGCCAGCCGCACGAGCTCGAAGTGCTCGGGCGCCTGCTATGGCTATTCGCCCGCGAGCGTCGTCCGCATGCCGCAGTTCTACCTGCTGTGGCTGCAGCTATTTGCCAATGTGATCGCCGGGGCCACGATCATCTCGAACGCCGTCGTGATTCTTGCGGATCTCACAGCCTTGGCACCTGCGCAGATTGCGCCCCTGTTCGGGGTCGTGAGCGTTTTCAATGCCGTCGGACGGTTCTTCTGGGGTGGGATATCCGACCGGATCGGCTGCCAGCTTGAACTACGGCCTGGTGCTGACGGCTTGGGGGGCGGCCGGGCTGCTCGGACCGGTGCTGGTCGCGCGGGCCAAGGATTTCGGCATCACGTTTGCGGCGCTGATGCCGGCGATCGCCTGCGCCCTCATGGCGTCCGTCATTCTGCCCATTCTCACGCGCCGGCCGGCGCAAGCCGTGCGCAGCGCACCCGGCGGCGCTGCGCAAGGTGCTGCGCGGCGGCGCGGGGGCGACTCTCGTGCGGAACCCGCCTGGCGCGCGAACCAGAGAGCGTCGAACAGCAGGTATGCCGTGACCGCGGCGGCGAGCAGCAGATGCCCGACGGTCATCACCGACGCCGCCCACACCGCCAGGAGGATTCCACAATAAAGTGGCTGACGAAGCGTGACTGCGAAAGGCGGCCTCCGCGCGAGTTGCGCTTGTTCGGCGTCGTTGACTGCGGCAGGCGGTGTCAGCTCTGTCGCCGCGGTGGGCTCGAACAGGTCCAGATGACCGGCGAGAAATGCGCCGATCAGGATCAACGTCCAAGCGACATAGAAGAGCGCGGAAAACATCCACTGCAGGGACCCTGGTGCGCTCCACAGGACCTGCGGCAGCGGCTGCCAGGCGGTGTAAATCACCCCCAGCACGGCGGCTGCCGCCCAAGCCTGGGTGCTGCGCTCAATCCCGCGCGGGATCAATCGCCGAGCGAGACGCCGCAGCATTCCGCGGCTCACGGCTCGGTGCAGGAGTGCCGGCAACAGGAGCAGTCCGACATCGATGCAGGCGGCCTCGAGCGGCGCACTGGTTGCGGGCGCATCCATGTTCGCGAAGATAACGCCGTCACCCACGAACAGCATGCCCCACAAAATCGCCCCGAGCAGTGCCAGATAGCCGAATGCCGCGTAAAAGAGCGTGAAAGTCGCCATGTTCTGCTCCTGTCCGTGGGTGTCTTCCTTTAGATCGGATTCCCGGGCCGAAACCCGCCAGCGTGATGGTTGATCCCGCCGCGGCGCGTTGCCCGCTCCGGCGCATTTCGGCACAATCGATTACTCGAAGGTTTCCGGGCGGGGCGGGCGGTTATGTCCGAAGACGCGCCGAATACTCTTGCAGCACACGAAAGCCCGGAAGATGAAGGGGCCAACGCGAAGCTGTTTGCCTCGCTTTATGCGGATTTGCGTCGACTGGCGGACCGGGAGCTCCGCCGTTTTCCGTCGGCGGGGGTAAGCCCGACGACCCTGGTCCACGAGGCCTATCTGAACCTTGCCAGTCGCGACGGCGTGCATTTCGCCGACCAAGGGAAGTGCTTGAGCTACGTCGCACGCGCCATGCGCGGCGTGCTCATCGATTTCTCCAGACGCCGTCAGGCGGTCAAGCGCGGTGCAGAGTTCAAGATCGTCGAACTCAATACCCAGGTCGGCGGGGAAGTGAGCGACGACAAATCGCTGGAGCAATTGTCCGGCGCGCTGGACGAGCTCGCGCAGCACGATTCCTCCCTCGCCGAGCTGGTCGATCTCAAGTACTTCTGCGGATTCTCGTTCGCTGAAATCGCGAAGCTGCGTGGCATCTCGGAGCGCACCGTACAACGCGACTGGCAGAAAGTGCGCCTGCTGCTCTACCAACACATCAACGATAACGGCTCTTGAGCGCGATTCGGGCGAGGCCTTTTTGGTCCGCACGTGTCGTCTTTTGCCGGTCGTCTTCGATTATGGGGTTAGGGATGTCCCCATACACAGAAGATCACCATGACGATCGCAAAACATCACGGAATATGTTCGATGCTTGTGGGCTGCGCCGGGTTGGCGGCGGGCGCCGCCGCGGCCCAAGGTATTCGCAGCGATAACCCTCTCGCGAGAGAATCGTTTCGCGATGCCAGCGGCGTGATCACCACCCTGAGCGTCAAGGGTCCGATCCACAGTCAGGGCGCCTTCTTTCAAAGCCTCGGAACCAACGGGCGCAGCTGTGCCACTTGTCATGTGGCGAGTCAGGCGATGAGCATCAGTGCGGCCGGCATCCAACAACGCTTCGCAGAGACTCGCGGCCGCGATCCCCTGTTTGCAGCGGTCGACGGAGCCAACTGCCCGGATGCGCGGCAAGACAGCGCCGCAGACCACAGTCTGCTGCTGCAGCACGGATTGATTCGCATATTCTTGAAGCTCCCGGCCAGCGCGCAATTCAGCATTTCCGTAGTCCGTGATCCCTACGGCTGCGCCATCACCACGGACCCGACCGACGGTCTGCCCATCGTGTCGGTATACCGGCGGCCGCTGCCCACGACCAATCTGGGCTTTCTGAGCACCATCATGTTCGACGGCCGCGAAACCAAGCAGCCTCTCAACGTGCGTGCGAGCTTCCCCGCCAATCTCGCGGCCGACCTCACTCAGCAGGCGATCGACGCCATCGCCATCCACGCGCAAGGGACGCAAACCCCCAGCGCGGCGCAGCTCGATGACATCATCGACTTCGAGCTCGGCTTATATACCGCGCAATCGTTTGACAACGCCGCCGAGAGCTTGCGAGCCGACGGTGCCAACGGCGCTCCGCAATACCTTGCAACCGTTCTGTCGGCCACGTACTACCCGGGCATAAATGATGCTCTCGGCGCCGATCCCGACAGCGTGCCATTCAATCCCAATGCGATGCAGCTCTACGCTGCGTGGGCCGCCGCGGGCACCGAGGGCTATCCGGAAGCGCTGCGTCGCGAACAGGCGCGCCGTGACATCGCGGTGGGCGAAACGCTTTTTGACAACGCGCCCGTACACATCTCGAACGTTCGGGCTGAATGACAATCCCGCCCTGGGCAGCCCGAGTACTTTTACCGGCACCTGTACTACCTGTCACGATACGCCGAACGTGGGCGACCACTCCTTCCCGCTGCCGCTCGATATCGGCACCGGCCATAGCGTGCTGCCGGGCGCGGAGACGGACGCGAACATTGCCGCCGGGCTCGCCGAGCTTTCGGTGCCCAATCTGCCCGTGTATTTGATCAGCCGCTGTCCCAATCCGTTCAATGCGGGCCAACCGGAGTCGTTCTATACCACCGACCCTGGAAAGGCGCTCGTCTCCGGTCTTTGCAGCGATTTCAATCGGGGCAAGGGTCCCATCCTGCGAGGACTTGCGGCACGCGCACCCTACTTTCACAACGGCGCCGCCGCAGATCTCAATGAGCTGGTCAATTTCTACAATAAACGTTTCCAAATGAATTTGACGGAGCAGCAGGTACGGGAGCTCGTGGCGTTCCTAAACTCACTCTAGCGAAACTCACTCCAGCGAGATGCCTCAGCGGGAAGCGCTCACCAATTGACGAGCGCCTCGCCGGCAAGGGTCTGCTCCATCGACATCTGGTCGGACACGGTCTCAACGCCGTAGATATGAAAGATGAGGGCAGTGGTGCCTTTCTTCACGGTAAGGGTGGTCAGCTGCTTGCTCGTTCCGCCCGTCGAGAAGAAAGCATCATCGCCCAAGCCGGAGACGGGGGTCCTCGTCATCCCGGGGAGCGGGGTTTTAAACTTTTCCCAGTTGGTCGCGTCCCATAACGACACCGAAGCAGTAAAGTGCGGCGCCGTCCACGAGCAGCCCGTCGTGCCGATGGGCTGTCCGGCTCCGACGCTCACATGGGCGGCAGCGCTCACCTGTGCTTGGGTGAGGAGACTGCACGGGGCTGTCTTCGACTGAGCGAGCGCCGCGCTAGAGCCGAGCGCGGCCAGCGCGCAAACAATGCCAACGATGAAATAGCCCGAGGCATTCGACTTCATGGGTAACCTCCCTTAAACCCGTCAGAACGGCGATCCTGATCTCAGCTATCGCGCCGGCTATTTCTTGGCAGGCGGTATATCCGTGGAAAACATGTCGCGCAGCAGTTTCCACTGGCCGTCGATGTGCTGCCAGACCACGATGTACTTACCATGGTCGAGACTCTTGCCTGCCTTGTCGCGCAACTCATACTCGCCGACCTCAGTGGCAATCGGACCCTGACCGAAGACTTCGACGGTTTTAAGTCCGATGGCGGCGATTCCGGAATCGAGGGCGCCTTGCCAAAATTTCCGAATCCCCTCGGTGCCTCGGATGGGGGCGCTGCCGGCCGGCATCACTTGTCCTTGCGGCGAATACAATGCCGCGAGGGCTGCCCCGTCGCCGCGGGCCGCAGCCGCCGAAAACTGGGCGTTCGCCGCCTCGATGGCCTCTTTGACACTATCGGCATTTTTCGCTGAGGCCAGACTCACGGGCGCGAGCAACAGGACCGTGCAGCATAGAGCCGTGAATTTCACGCGACGTTCCTTATTGGTTTTCTAGCCTGCAGAGAGCAAGGGCGCACGCCCTTGCGCTGCAAGTCTGCACCCGCTGGCGGGGCGGGTCAAAGGCGGGCTCGCTAACCACCTCGCTCGATCACCGCGATGCGCGAGCTCTCTTGCGTGCGATCGAAGAGCACGGCGCTGCCGTCGCGCGACAAGTCGAAGTCGCTGATCGCGATATCCGGCGCGAGCTCGGTGATTTGCCGTTCCGCTCCCGTGCGAAGGTCCACGAGCCAGAAGTTCTTGTGGCCGACGCCGCCCCGCAGCAGCACGATCGAGACAGCGTCCGGGAGAAAGGCTATGCGGCGTGCTCCGCGGGTCAGGATGAGCGGCGGGATGGGGTACGGCCTGCCGTCCCGCGCCACGGCCCGAAGGGGAAACGTCGTTCCCACATCGGCGCCCGAATAGATCAGGAATTTGCCATCGGGGGACCAGACGGGATCGATCGAGTACTCGGATACCAAGGGACTCGGCGGACTGTTATCCAAAAAAATGCTCATCAGACGCGGCTCGCCTTCGCGGACTGCGGCGGATACGATCGAACGGCCGTCGGGTGACCAGGCGGGACTCCCGCGCAGTTGAAGAGACCGTGTCAGGGCTCGAACGCCTTTGCCGTCGCTGTCCATCGTGTAGAGGATCGTCTGTTCGCCGTCGGCAACCGTAAAAGCAATGTGTCGGCCATCCGGCGCAACCGTGGGGACGCCCACGATGATTGCATGGGAGTCACTCCACAATTCGCGGCTCTGGCCGTCCACCGCCCGCCAGATACCCTGGCGGCCCGCACGCGCCGAGACGTAAAGGATGTAGTCGGGGCCTGTGCGGGGCGAGAGCCCCGTCGCCGAGACCAGGGACATCGGCTGAGTCCCGCGCTGGCCTGCGTTTGCGACGGCATCAGGACTGAGCGGGGTGCTCCAAATGCTGGAGTTGGATTCGTCGACCGTTGCGACGAGCCGCGTTCCGGCGGCGTTTGCCGCAAGCGAAGTGTAACGCTCGAGTCCGAAGCTGATGCGATGAGGCACACGCTGCTCGACATTCAAGGCATACAACCACGGACCTGATCCTTGTGGGTCGCTGGCAAGGTAGACGAGCGTGCGCTCATCGAGCAGCACGGGGTGACTCACCCGCGAGTCATGGAAAGTGATGCGTTCCAGCCCCGCACCCGAGGAGTGAATGCGCCATATATCCCAGTCGCCGGGCGGTATGCCGCGTGCAAAATAGATATATGAGCCGTCCTTGGACCACAGCGGAAAGTGACAATGCACACCCGACGGTGCGACATAGATCCGGTGTGTGACACCTCCTGCGTCTCGCACGAAGAGCGGATCGCCCGGCGCTGTCGTGTGATACACGATCTGTCTGCCGTCGTGGGACCAGGCGACTTCCGCGACGCCAGGCAGAAAGTCACGGAGCTCACCGCCCGCAGTCGGGGCCGCCAACAGCTTGATATCCTCGGAGCGAGATCCGTCGGAGTTGCGCGTCCATACGGTCACGAGCGAGCCGTCGGCCGAGAAGCCTAAGGTGCGGATTGCAGGATTGACGAGTTCGATTCGGTCGCCACGGGTCAGATTGCGGTAGCTCCCACTGCCGATCTCGGTCAGCCACACATCCGTGTGCCCATCGCGATCGGCAAGAAAGGAAGCCCAGCGGCCGTCCCGCGATATTTCGGCCGCCTGTTCGATACCCGGCCAATCTGTAAGGCGGGTGAAGGTGGCATTCGCAAGCGGGTTGCGCCAAATCTCGCCGGCTGGGTGGCCCAATCTGAGCGCCGCGTAGCCGAGCAACAGCACAGCCGCAATGATTGCGGCCAATCGCCAGGGTCGCTTGATCGGGCGTATGAAGCGAACCGCTTGCGCGTCGCGGCCGGCCGTTGTCTCAGGCTCAGGCGGGCCATCGCTTACGTCCGGGAGCTTGCCGCGCCGACCGTCCCACCATGCATCGAGTTCCGCGCGGAACGCGTACACCGAACCCTGCTTGTCGTGGACGTGCCGATGAACGGGCATGCCCTCGCGACGCTCCCACCGCTGCACCGTCGTCACGTCACGATTGAAGTGCGCAGCGATCTTCTTCCAGGAGTCCAGCCTCCCTCTCTCCCCCGCTTTCAGCGGCAGGCGTGCGTCATCGGTCCGAATGTCATTCATGGGAGTCCATCCGCGCAGCGGATCTGTCTCGCTTCATTGTAAGCCGCCAGGCCGAGCGCGCGGTAAAGCGCGGCATTCGGCGGCACAGCAAGGCGTGCAGTCTTTCGCCCTTTGACTGCGCACGGCCGCTATCGCATATCTCTCCAAGCGGGCGGAAACGGGTCCGAGCCATCGCGCAACCGAACAACCTGGAGGTTTCACATGAAAAGCAAAGACTTGAGAAGGACAGTATCCGGCAGGACGGTGTTCGCATTGACGGCCCTGGCAATGTTGGCATGCGGTGTCTTCGCGTGGCCCCGCGCGCACGCCGAAGCCCGGTCGCGGCTACCATCGAGCTTCAGCGGCCTCCTCAATGACTACACGCCGCCCCCGCCGAGCATGCCGGGCGGTCCGGGCGTGGCGGGCGGTCCGTACGAGATGCATGGCAAGTGGTCGCTGCAGCTACCCGAACGAGGCGCCGCGACTTTCTCTGCGGAGATGACGATGGAGACGGCCGACTTTGCGAATACAGACGCAAACCACGATCCCACGAAGCTCGGCCCGCACACGCACCACATCAGCGTGACGGACGGCGTGATCCATGACGACCCGACAGACTCGGTCAACTGGCAGACGCAATGCCCGACATTCAAGCCTCCGGTCACCGACGGCTTCGTCGTCACCGGAACCGCCTACATCACGGGAAACGGCGGCAACCCGCCGTTTGGCAATCCGTCGCCAGTGACAATCTGTATCCTTGGCGGGATGCGGAACCCGAGCGTCACAGGTGTCCAGGCATTCGTCGAGTTCTCGAACTTCACATTGACGTTCCCGACCGGATCGCGTGCCAGCACTCATTTCGGAACTCAGGCGATCAACGGAGTCGTATCCCACTGCGACTGGGGCACCGAGTCGAGGGACTGCAAAGTCGCGATTGTCGATTAGGCCGACCTCGCCGGCCCGGCACCACCCGGCGAGCCGTCGCGCTAAGGAGGACGGCTCGCCGGGTGCCGCAGCCGAGCTCTCACGCTTCAGCGCGTTAAGGCTCCTTGATCACCAGCTGCTCGCACGCGCCAGCGCTCACCAGGCGAATCTGCGCGCTACGATTGAGCAGCTCTTGCTCACGCTGTTGCGGCGTGCCACCCGATCCATCATCGTAGGGTCGATTCTTCGCCATCTCATCGAACGTCGGCCACAGATGCGTCTGGATCTCCAGCCATTTCTGCGCACCGCCTTCATCCCTGACGCGCTCGAGCAGGAGGCTCACCGCTCGGGCGCGTCGATTCGCCGCCTCGAGATTGAGGCGCGCTGAGTCGGCGAGCGGGGCCCCTTGCAGGCGAAACTCCGCCGAGCTCGCAAAGCCGACGACCTCGAGCGCAATCGCGGGGCTGGCGGGTCCCCGTACACAGCCGCGAAGACTTCGCACCAGTGTTCTCAAAAACTCCTCGTCGTACTGAGACAGGGCGATCCCGGCGCGCCAGCCATCGACCTCGCCCTTGGCATTAGCCTGGAACAGAACCGGTAGCATCGTCAGACGCACGGATGCCGGAGCTTGCAGCAGGAAAACATGCGGCACTGCCGGCGGCACCGCAACCACGCTCCGATCGTGTTTATGAGCCTCCTGCCAAATCGGCACCACTCCAAAGAACACTGCAAAGATGATGCCGATATAAAGGGAAATCACACCGAAGGCCATCGCGTATTTGCGCTCAATGATGGCGCCCAGACCCTGCATTTTCTGTTGTAAGGAGTTGACCAGGAGGAAACTCCGGGTCATTCCATTCATGGCATTGATCGTTTGGCCCGCCTGCGCGAACCCCGCGATGGCGTCACTTCCGTGAATCCCCGCAACCAAGGGTATCTCGGTGTATTTCGATTCAAACCGGGATATCGACTTGCTCACCCGCTCCTCGAGACTGGCCCGAGAGGCCTCCATGGCCTTGAGTCGCGGATAGGCTGTCCAGGGGTACCAATGCGAAATCTTCCGGGCCTTCGTGGTGGCGGCCTCGATGGCAGCACTGATCTCGCCAAAGGAGGGCGTGTCATCCCTCGAATCGGCAGTTTCTCCCATAAGTCCTCCCGGCAACGAGGATGGACCTGATCCGTTTCGGTGGACAGCATTCTACACAGCGAGCGCGCTCGGGTACCGCAGGCAGGCCAACATGGGAGGGCTCTGGGGCAGAGGGGAAAGGAGAGGGCCGCCACCCGGCGGCCTTCTCAGCAGCAACTTGACCCGTGCGCGGCTAGAAGAAGCCGCGCGAGGGGAAGTCGAAGAAGTCGAACAGGTCGTCCAGCGCCGGCGTGTTCAGCGGAGCGTAGGAGCCCGGCAACTGCACCGGGTTCGGGAAGTTGTCCCGGCTGCGGCGCGTCACCGGGGGCAGGTTCCAGTTACGCTCGATGAATTTGATGATCGAGACGTGGTCGGCGTACTTGTGGGAAATGTATCCCGCGGCGCGCAGCGGCAGGTACCGCGGATTTGCCACGACGATCAGCGGGATACGCGTGCCGTCGCCAAAGAAGTCGACGGGTTGCACATAGCCGGAGTCGTAGTAGCCGCCGCCCTCGTCCTCGGTGATGAGGATGACGGTGTCCTTGGCGTAGGGCGAGGCCTCGACCTGGTCAACGATGTTCTTCACGAATCCCTCGAACAGGTCGAGCTTCGAGGAGGACGGATGGCCGTCCACGTAGCCGCTCGGCTTGACGAAGGAAACCGCGGGCAGCGTGCCGTTGGTGATATCCGAGGTCAGGTTCAACGTATCCTGAATGTGCGCTGCGACCTGCGCCGGGTTCGACATGATCGAGGTGTCGTACTGGAACGGGTTGCAGATGTTGCAGTACTCGTCCGCACTCGAACCGTTGTAGCCCCAGTTCAGCTGATAGGGGTCATTCACGTAGCGGCTCCACTGGTCGCCGTAGTATTTCCAGGAAACCCTCGCGTTGTTGAGATCATCGCCGATGCTCGGCGTGGAGGAAGGCGGAACGGTGAATGGCGTGTTCGACGGGTTATGGTCCACGTAGGCGTTGCTACCGTTGCCGAACCAGCCCGGGTTGTAGTTGTTCAGCAGGTAGTAGTGGCCCTGCTCGCAACGCGGATCGATACGCAGCTTGCGCAGATACTCGAGGATCGGTCCCACCCCGGGCTGAGTGGGATCCGAGCAGTTGCTGTAGGAGCCGCCGCCGTAAATGACGGGCAAGCCGTTGGGCTGGGTCGCCACCACCCAATCATAATCCGGGTAACCCGCATTGTAATCGCTGCCGTAGCCATCCTGCGTGTACCAATTGTTGGTGCCTTTCGCGGGGTTCGGGTTCTCGATCTCATCGATCAAGCCCACTCCGCCATAGCCGGGAACAGGGGGAGTACCGGCCGGAGCGGGAGGATCGGTGGTCACGGTGACGTCATGAAGCGGTGTCTGGGGATGGCCGTTGCCATCGCTGAACCAGATCGCGTCGGCGTGACCCAGCATGATGTGGTTGGCACCGGTGCCGCCGTTGACGGATTGGTGGAAGTTGTCGCTCATGGCGTAGGTGTCCGCCAGGCTTTTGAAGTAGGGCACGTCGCCCTGCTGGACGTTATAGAAGCCCAGGGCGCTGGAGCCTTCGCCCGTGGTCGTCGGCACCGAGCCGTAAAGTGCGTAGTCGGCCGCAGTCCATTGCGCGGCCGTCGGCGGGTTTGCGGCCGAATATCCCGGCGGATACTCGAAGAACTCGCTGAAGGAAGGGCCATAGTAACTCTGGGCGTACTGCGCCTGGCTCAGGCCGTTGGTGCCGGCACCGACAGTAGCCTCCACCCAAGAGAACAACTTGCCGTTGCAGCCCGACGGGTTGTCCCACGAGGCGTGGTCAAGACTGCAGTTGAGTTGCTGCCACATCTGGTAGAAGCGGTGCACGGGGCTCGCGGAGTAGTCGGTGTACGTCAGACTGTAGCCCGGCGTCGCCGAGTTGGTACCATTGGTCAGCTGAAACGGCCCAGCCGGCAGACTGTCGAAGTTGACGATGCGCACGTCCGGCGTGTAGGCGTACTGATTGGTGCCACCGGACACCAGCGACTGGTAATAGGTCAGACCATCGGCATCTGGGGCGTTCGGTAGCGCCGTCTCCGTTTCCTGTGCCAGCGTGAGCGCCGCGGCGGCGCAAGTGGCTTCGGCCGAGCCGGTCGCGTTTCTGCAAACCTTGGTCGTGAAATATCCCTGCGCGTACTCGGGGCCGCCGGCCTCCGGCGCCGGCAGCTGGTCGTTGGGGAATTCTTGCTTGGGCGGGCTCAACAGAAAGGCGTCCTGGCTGCCCCGGTCGGAAGCCGAGAGCTGCTGGGCCTTGTGGAACGCCGGACCCGGGATGGCATTCTTGTTGGCATCGAGCTGGATGATGCCCTCGCTCAGCAGATTGTGGATGGTCTGGCCCGGTCTCGGCACATACGTGGCGAACACGTGGTCGAAGCTGCGGTTCTCGCCGATAATCACAATGACATGCTTGACGGGCGTCGCCGTCTGACCGCTTCTGTCACTGCCAGAATTCCAGAGGCCTCCGAAAGCGGGTGCCGGAGCCGCCGCCGGAGCCGCCGCCGGCGCCACCGCCAGGACTTGGCCTGCCGACAGCTGCAGAACGGCCAGCGATGCCGCCGCCATGCTCAACCCGTGCAGGGTATTGGACACGAACTCACTGACTTTCATAGAACCCCCTGAATGTACAAGGCCATCCCATAGACTCGGCTCGCAAGGGTATCGAGGGACTATTTCAGGCAGTTGATAGTCATATGAAGGCTTCACCTTCCTGCCCGCCCTGCGCGGATCAAGGTGCCAGCGTTAGCGATGCCCGCGCACCTTCGGGGACTAGTGCGATCTCGAGCCGTGCTCGGCGCCTCGGTCTCTCCGGGCAAGCGTCGCTCCGCTATCGGCGTCGGCAATGGAAGGTGCAATGGCAGCAGGTGGATCCGTCCCGGTGACGGTCGGCGCAGCGGCGGCCGTCGGTGTTGTCACGGCCTCCGAGGACGGACCCCAAGCGTTCGAGGCCACCGGGGCGGCGGGTGCGAGACTCGGTTTATCAGCCTGGGCCGGAACACGTGTCGCAGGCGCCGTGTGGTAGCCTCCGTCGTGCCAGAACGAGAACGCCAGCGCCAAAATAAACGCCGCGACGCCCCACAAGAGTATTCGCTTTCCCACGAGCTCCCCGATAAGAAAGCGGTGAGCGTAGCGGGCTATCGTGACAACCTGATGAGCATGGGGTCGGTCCGCCATCGCGAGGTGGGACATGACCGCCAAGACCCTCAAACATGACGCCACGCTGTACGATTGGGGGGGGGGGTACAACAGGCAGTCAACTATGGTTCTGCTGTCAGAGGGGATAAGGGCCGCTGTTCGCGCGCGTAAGGCAAGGCCTCCCGCGTGGGCTATTTCCGTCGTGGCCTCGGTCGCAGTCGCGATTGCTTATTTCCTATCGGCTCGGCTGAGCTTGGTTCTTCTGGAGAAGCCCGACGGCGTTGCCGCATTCTGGCCGGCTGCCGGAGTCGCGTCCGGCGTATTGATCGTCGCGGGATCTGCGGATCGGTGGCCCGTCATCTTCGGCGTGATGGCTGCGACGGTCCTCGCGAATCTGCTGGGCGATCGCAACGTTTGGAGCTCCCTCGTCTTCGCTATTGCCAACGCCGGCGAGGCCGCCATCGTCGCGGGCTTGATCGAGCGCTGGTACGGCCCGCTATTTGAGCTCAATACGCTGCGACGCGTGATCGGACTGTTCGCGGCGACGATCGCGGGGACGGTCGTTTCGGGTATTGCCGGCACGATCGGGTTCGTCTGGTTCCACGGCGCAGCGCCGGCATCCGTCCCGACCGTATGGTTTCACTGGTTCGCCTCGGACGCGCTCGGCACACTCACGGTCGCACCCCTCGTGATCGGGTTAGCGTCATTGATACGCAACGTACCCTCGACGCGGGAAGCCGCAGAAAGCGCTTTGGCACTTTCGGTAGTATGTGTCGTGTGCGCCTTCCTGGTGTTCTTGCCAAACAGGCCTTGGACCCTCGAGCTGGCGACGATAGCTTTGTGCCCTTTTTTCGTTTGGATCGCGGCACGCCTGCCGCCTGGTATTGCCAGTGCAGCGACGTTCATCTGTGCGACCACGATCGTCGCGACAACGACGTTTTCCATCGGCATCTTCGGCGATTCCCGCTGGTCGCTTGATCAGCGCATCCAGTCTGCTCAAGCGAGTATTTTGGCCATCTCGTTCGGGGCGCTCATTCTTACGGCGCTCTTTAGCGAGCGAAGGCTGCAAGCGATCGCACTTTTGGACAGAGACGCCCGCCTCCGGGAGGCGCTTCGAGCCGGAGGCGTGATGGCCTTCGAATGGGATCTCGATGCCGACCAAGTGCGCCACAGCCAGAACGCGGTGCCAATCCTGGGGTTCGGATCGAGAGATGTCGTCAGCGGATCTGATTTGCTGGGACAAGTCCATCCGGATGATCGGCGGCAGGTGACTGCCTGCGTACACGGAGTCAAGCCCGACAGCCCCTCTTATTCGGTGACCTTCCGCTACCAACGAGCGGATGGCGGTAGCGAGGTCTGGCTGGAGCAGGTCGCCACCGCTCAATTCGACGCCGCCGGACTGCCAAGGCGTATCCGCGGCTTGACGACCGACATTACCCAGCGAAAGCGGTTCGAAGCAGAGATATCGCATGCCCAGAAACTCGCAGAACGAGCAGATCGCACCAAATCGATTTTTCTCGCTGCCGCAAGTCACGATCTGCGCCAACCTCTGCAAACTTTGCGACTGTTGCATGGGACGCTTGAACAGCGGCATTCGAACGGCGAGGCCCAAGCGATTGTTGCAGACATCGGCCACTCGATCGACACCATGTCCAGCATGTTATCGAGTCTGCTTGACATCAATCGGCTCGAAACCGGCAATCTCCGTCCATCGAAGAGCGACTTTGCCGTCAATGAGATATTCAATTCGGCCGCAACCGACCTTCTTCGACCACTTGAGGAGAAGGGCTTACAGTGGCGCGTGGTGCCATCGGCTCTCGTGGTACGCAGCGACAAGCGCATGCTCGAAGAGATGATCCGTAATCTATTGTCGAATGCAATCCGCTACACAGATCGGGGGAAAGTCCTGTTGGGCTGCCGACGCGCCGGCGACAAGGTCCGGATCGAAGTTTGGGATACGGGCATCGGTATCCCCGGGGATCAGCTGCCCCACATATTCGAAGAATATTATTGCGATGCTGAGCGCGGCGGCTTTGGACTGGGTCTTGCCATCGTCAGGCGACTGGGAGAAATTCTCGACCACCGGGTCGATGTGCGCTCCATGGCGGGGAAGGGTACCGGCTTTTCCATTGAGGTTCCCCGGGGAAGAGCCCACGTAGGTGCATCTGAATCGGTGTTAAAATCTGATTTTGATGGCGAGATCTTCTGCGGCACTGTGCTGGTCGTCGAAGACGAAATGTCTGTGCGATCCGCACTCAGCCGGCTATTGACCGCGCGGGGCATCGGCGTCATTGGAGCTGCAACGGTGAACGACGCAGTCGCCCTGATCAAGCAGAAGGATTTGTCTCCCGATGTCGTCTTATGTGATTACAACCTCCCAGGTGCAATGAACGGTGTCGAGAGCATCAAGTCACTGCGCGCCACTCTTGCCTGGAATTTTCCTGCGATCGTAATGACGGGTGATACCCGATCGAAAACGATGGAGGCGATCGCCGCGTATGGCGTGTCTGTTCTGGTCAAACCGTTTTTGGGCGACGAACTTATCCAACTGATCAATCATCTTTGCCGCAGTCCGGAATCTGCCAATGTGAACAGAGGCGCACGCCTCGTTGAGTTCGCGGACGAGCGCCTGCCGCGGTAGGTCGTGTCTCGTTTCCCTCGGCCTTCTTGCGAGCGGCCGCCCTCTTCACGCCTGTGTCAGTGTGATGTCCGAGTGCCCACCGAGGCAGCCACGATGACAAACTCGCCCGGAACGCGATACGTACGATCCGGGTGCCGCCACGGCCCGATCGCCTCAAGGTAGCGTGCGCGCGATCGTCTACGGGCCTCATCATCGAGATGCGACCACGCGAGCGCCACGGGTCCTCCGATGAACGCCGCGTCGCAAGCCTGATCACCGTCGGAATAGTCCAAAGTGGTCGTGATCCGGGAGCACGTGACGACGTCGAAGCCAGCCTTGGAACAAACGTCCGCGAGCGTATCTCCTTGTCCCAAACGGAAAAACAACGGGCACACCTCGCTCCTGACTTCGGCATCAACGATCGGAAATAACTCCGCCCATCCGCATCGAGCGCGCTCGCCCCACACCGCCAGGATGATACGGCCGCGGTTGCGCAAGACCCGACGCATTTCCAAGATGGCGTGTTCGGGATTTGGTAGGTACATCAGCCCCAGGGCGCACAGGGCGACATCGAAGCTGTGGTCAGACAGCTCGAGCCCTTCGGCATCCATCCGCTCGAAGCGGACGTTCACGCATTGCGCCTGCATCGCGCGCCGGCGGGCGGCTTCCACCATGCGACTCGACAGGTCAACTCCGACGACCCTGCCATCCGGGGAGACTCTGGCGGCGGCGTCCAGCGCGGTGGCGCCCGTCCCGCAGGCGACATCCAACACGTACTCGCCGGGTATCAACCCGGCGCAGGCCATTAGCTCGGCCTGCGCCGGGGCCAATTGAGCTTGCCAGAGAAGCTCATATACAGAGGCCGCCAAGTCCCAACCGTAACGCTGTACGCGGCGTTGCAGTCGTGGCTTCATGATTTAGCCGACCTTGACGGGGCGAGTTGCGGCCAGCGCTCGGACGTCGGCCGTGCTCAATGGCTTCCCGGCGATTCCCCAATCACCACTCTTGACCTCCTCGACCACAGTCCAGGTAACTTGCCGCATCGCCTCGCCTTCGATGTCGACCATCGCATCGGTGAGCTTGCGGATGATTTCGGTTTTTTGCTCCGCGGAAAATACGCCTTCGATGACTTTGACGTTGATTAGTGGCATGACCGTTCTCCTTTCGTAGCAGGTGGTGCAAGCAGTCGATCTTCGATTTGCACGGCGCCCAGTGCGCCTGAGGCCTATGAGACGCTTCGCCCGGGAGTCGCGTCCTGCCAAAGAGTCGCCAATAGTTGCCAATTCGTCCGAGAGCCTGCGGCGGCGAGATCCGGCGAGTGCCTGTATCGCGGTCCCTGCAGGCATATGCTGCGATGCCGCATGATCTCTGGGGTCGAGGAACCGTCAAAGTCGTTGGTCTGACTCCGACGCTGCAACTAGAATCGAGTATCCCCGGCGCAGCGTAGCCCTAAGTCCTCCCCATGTTTCAGTGAACTTCAGGTTGTTACCTACATCCGCCCGCCGCGGACGAGGCGGCACGCGCGCTCAGCGCAGCGAACTTACCGAACACGTCGTACGTCGCTGTGCCGCGGGGGCCGCCGTCCGAAGCACTCTCGCGTTGAATTACCCGGGATGAGCGTGGGGGGTCTGCTCCGAAAGATCGCAAGGACTCTTACTATCGCATCCATGGCGTTGGCGCTTTTTCTTGTGGTTCCATCCGCAGCCGCCGCAATAACGACTAAGCATGTCCTCATATTCTACTCCCACAGCCGCTTGGTGCCGAGCAACGTCTTGATCGATCAGAGTCTCAGTGCTGCGCTGCTGAATGACGGCGAGCGGCCGCTGCGGATGCACTCCGAATTTCTCGATGAACCCGAATTCGGTGGGGAGGGCTATGAACGCACGATGGTTGCGTACCTCCACGAGAAATATGCGAGCGCGCCTCCCGATGTCATTATCGCCGTGTCGGACGGCGCGCTTAATTTTGTTGTTCATCATCGAGCGGAGCTCTTCCCGAGCGCTCCCGTCGTCCATGTCATGGTTTTTAGCGCGGCGCTGCAAGCTCTGCAGCCAATGCGCGCTGACATCGTCGGGGTGCCCAACAACTATGATTACTCGGGCACCATCGTTCAAGCGTTGCACTGGCATCCGAAGGTACGGCGCTTGATACTCGTTACGGGCGCATCAGAGTATGACGGTTACGATGAGGCGCGTCTGCGCAAGGAGGTCTCCGCCATTGCGGGCAGCGCAATACCCGAGTATTGGTCCGGTTTGCCGAAGGTGGTGCTTGAGAAGAAGTTGAGATCTTTAGGACCCGATGCGGTGGTTTTCACTCCCGGCTTTTATCAAGATGGCGATGGCAATCAGTACACTGCGCGCGATGCGGCGGCCCTTATTGCCGGCGCCTCTGCGGCGCCCGTCTATGGTCCCTGGCTTCCATTTATCGGCACCGGCATCGTCGGCGGTCGCATGCCAAGCCCTGAAGAAATGGGGGCGCAGGCAGCCCAAACAGTCAAGGCCCTCTTGGCCGGCACCGCACCGGCAGCACTGCGATTGGCTCTCGACACGCCCACGACTTTGCATGTCGATTGGCGCCAAGTTCAGCGATGGGGAATCGACCCGAAGCTGATCCCCGCTGACGCCGTCGTGCATTTTCGAGACCCGACACTATGGGAGGCGCATCGCGCCGCGGTGATGGTCGTCATTTCGGTCTTCTTAATTCAGACGACCCTGATTGCCTCGCTCTACCTCGAGCGGCGCCGGCGGTCGGTCGCTGAATCGACGACACAAATGCTCAACACCCAACTTTCACATGCCTCGCGCTTGGCCGTCGCGGGTGAACTGACGGCCTCGATAGCCCACGAAATCAATCAGCCGCTCGGCTCCGTGCAGACGAGCGCGGACACCGCCGATCTGATGCTGCAAGCGCGGCCCGAGCGTGACGAGGCCCTCATCCGCATTGTGACCCGTATACGCAGCGATAACATGCGCGCGAGCGAAGTCATTCGTCGGCTACGCACTCTGCTCGCCAAGCACGAGCCCGAGCGACGACCGTTCGATACGAGGGTCGCGATCGCCGATGTCGCCATGATATTGCGCCCGGAAGCGGAGAGACGAAAAGTCACATTCAACGTACAGTCATTGTCTGCGCCGGCCATCATCGAAGGCGATCAGACGCAACTTCAGCAAGTGCTCATCAATCTTGCGCTGAACGCGATGGATGCGGTGACTGGTCTTCCAGACAATCGGCGCCTCGCCGAGGTCTCGATGACGCAAGCGCGATCCACCATAGTGATTACCGTGCGTGACCACGGTCCCGGCGTTTCGACGGAAAACCTACTCAAAGTGTTTGAGTCATTCTTCAGCACCAAGCAAAGTGGGATGGGGCTGGGATTGGCGATTGCGCGCTCGATTGTCGAAAGCCACGGTGGTCGCATATGGGCAGAAAACTGTGAGCCCTACGGCGCGGCGTTCCATGTTGAACTTCACGCTTCAAACGCTGACAGCGGAACATTGCCGGCCGCTAAGTGAAGGACCCGACTGTAAATTGGATTTTTAGGCTACGCCGAGGCCGCCATCGCGGGCAAATTTGTCGAAGCCGCTGCCATCTATGCCGGGCACCGCATCGCTCAGCTGCCGGCAGCCGCCTAAGCCCCCGACGTGCACACCGGCCGGGCGCGGCGCGGGTCACGCATCGTGCTGCCGACTCTCGATGTGTGATACCGAACAGACGGCGGCGCCGCGCACAGCGCAGGCTGTATCCGGGTTCCGCCAATCTGCGTAGCCTGTCGAGGATCTAATGCCTCGACACCCTTCCACAACGAGGCAGCTATGTTACGCAGCATGAAAGCTATGGAAGACTACACGATCGGTGCCACCGACGGCATCATCGGTAGGGTAAGGGATTTTTATTTCGATGACGCTGCGTGGGTCGTTCGTTATTTGGTCGTGGATCCGGGTGAAGGCCGGCGCAGGGTTCTCATCTCGCCCATTTCGATCGGGAAGCCCAATTGGCCCGAAAAGATCCTCCCCGTGTCCCTCACCCGAACACAGGTGGCACTTAGCCCCGACATCGACACCGATAAGCCGGTATCGCGTCAACAAGAGATGGGCTATCTCGGCTACTACGGCTATGGGTGCTACTGGGGCGGCGGTGGGCTTTGGGGCGCAGGCATATACCCCGACGTGCTGCAGGCGGGATTACAGGAGAGAGGCACACGCAGGCACACGTCGGTCGGTCCGGCGGAGATAATCGTCGAACAACATCAACACGATGATCCGCATCTGCGCAGCGGCAATGCCGTTTTGCGCTACTACGTACACGCGAGCGACGGCGATCTTGGCCACGTAGAAGGCTTCCTTGTGGATGAGCAGACTTGGGCAATGCGCTATCTCATCGTGAACACCAGCAACTGGTGGCTGGGTCATAAAGTGCTCATTGCTCCAGAGTGGATTGAACATGTCGATTGGACGGAGTCCACGGTTTCGGTCGGCTTAACGCGGGAAGTGATCAAGCACTCGCCGCCGTACGATTCCGCGGCACCGCTCGGTCGCGAACAAGAAGCGGGGATCCACACTCATTATGGGCGCACCGGCTATTGGCCGCGCGAAGCGCAACACGCCCAAGCGCAACCCCGGTTGTAGGCGTCATTCTGAATTGCGTGGGTAAACCAAGCGACGTCGCAGAATGCGGCCGTCGCACTTGCGACGCGCACCGAGGCCCTTGCACGCTTGGCGCGCGAAAATAGGCGGATCATGCGACCCTTGATCGCCGGAAACTGGAAAATGCATGGAACGGCGGCGCAACTGGGCGAAATCGCCGACATTGCCACCGCAATCCGCACGGCACCCCCAGCCGCCGACATTCTGATCTGCCCCGGCTCCGGCGCCAAAAGCGAATGAATGTTCTTTGTCTCGGTGGAAAGGTGATCGGCTCCGGGCTCGCCCCGGAATTGATCAAAACCTTTCTCCATGCTCACTTCAGCGAAGCCCCTCGCCACCAACGTCGTTTGGCGGAGGTCAGAGCACTTGAAACAGGAAACGCAAATCATGACGACCAGCACCCTCACACCTGAACTGCTCAGCAAGATGAATGCTTACTGGCGAGCCGCCAATTACGTATCCGTCGGGCAGATCTATCTCTATGACAACCCCCTGCTGAGGCGACCCCTGCAATTGTCTGATGTGAAGCCGCTCGTCGTCAGTCATTGGGGCACCACGCCCGGCCAGAATTTCATTTATGTGCATTTGAATCGCGTGATCAACAAGTTCGACCTGGACATGTTCTATGTGGCGGGCCCGGGTCACGGCGGCCCGGCAATCGTGGGGAACGTGTACCTGGAGGGCACCTGGAGTGAGGTATACCCGAACGTGACCCAGGATGAAGCCGGACTCAAGGAACTGTTCAAGCAATTCTCGTTTCCGGGCGGCATATCGAGTCACGTGGCGCCGACAACCCCGGGCTCAATTCACGAGGGGGGCGAGCTGGGTTACTCATTGAGTCACGCCTTTGGCGCCGCTTTTGACAATCCCGGGCTGATCGTCGCCTGCGTGATCGGTGACGGTGAGGCGGAAACCGGTCCCCTCGCGACTTCGTGGCAATCCAACAAGTTCCTGGACCCCGTGACGGACGGCGCCGTGTTGCCGATCTTGCACTTGAATGGCTACAAGATCAGCAATCCCACGGTGCTCGCGCGCATTGAAGGCGATGAATTAGAGCAATTTTTGCGCGGTTGCGGGTGGTCGCCTCATTTCGTCGAAGGTGACGACCCAGACGCGATGCATGAGCTCATGGCTACGGCGATGGAAGCTGCGATCCTAGATATCCGGCGGATCCAAGTGAATGCGCGCGGTAACCAAGATGCTTCTCGTCCACGATGGCCCATGATTGTGTTGAAGTCGCCGAAAGGCTGGACCGGACCGAAAGTCGTGGACGGGCTGCAGATTGAGGGCACGTTTCGTGCGCACCAGGTACCCATGCTGGTTGATCCGGAGCATCCCGAGCACGTACCGCTGCTCGAAAGCTGGATGCGGAGCTACAAACCGGAGGAATTATTCGATCAGAATGGTCGCTTGATCCCGGAGCTGGCAGCGCTCGCCCCGAAGGGCGACCGGCGAATGGGCGCGAACCCACACGCGAATGGCGGTCTGTTGCTGCATGATCTCAAAATGCCGGACTTTCACGACCATGCGGTGCCGGTATCAGCGCCCGGCGCCGTCCAAGCATGCGACACGCAAGTGCTGGGGCAGTTCTTGCGTGATGTGTCGAAGCTCAATCAAAGCGGACGCAATTTCCGCGTTTTCGGTCCGGACGAGACGCTCTCGAATCTTTTAGGAGCAGTCTTCGAAGTTACCAACCGCCAGTGGGACGCCCGGCAGGTCAAGAATGATGAGTTCCTCGCCTCCCAGGGGCAGGTGCTTGATTCTATGCTGAGCGAGCACCAGTGTGAGGGTTGGCTTGAAGGGTACCTGTTGACTGGACGGCACGGGCTATTCAACAGCTATGAGGCCTTCATTCGCATCGTCGATTCGATGTTCAGCCAGCATGCCAAATGGCTCAAGGTCTGTTTGGAACTGCCGTGGAGGCGGAAGATTTCATCGTTGAACTACCTGCTTGCTTCGCATGTGTGGCAACAGGATCACAACGGTTTTACGCACCAGGACCCTGGATTCATTGACCACGTCATCAACAAAAAGGCTGATGTCGTCAGGGTCTACCTGCCGCCTGATGCGAACTGCCTGCTGTCGGTCTTTGATCATTGCCTGCGAAGCCGCAATTACGTCAATGTGGTGGTGGCCGGCAAACACGCGCTTCCCCAGTGGCTCACCATGGAAGCGGCCGTCATCCATTGCACAGAAGGCGTCGGCATTTGGCAGTGGGCCAGCAACGATCAAGGCAGCGATCCGGACGTGGTGATGGCCTGTTGCGGGGACACGCCGACCCTGGAGATCTTGGCGGCGGTTTCGATCCTGCGGGAGCATCTGCCGGAGCTCAAGATTCGGGTGGTGAACGTGGTCGACCTGATGAAGTTGCAGTCCTGCACGGAGCATCCCCACGGATTGAGCGAGAATGACTACGATTCATTGTTCACGAAGGACAAGCACATCATCTTCGGCTTTCATGGCTACCCTTGGCTGATCCACCGGTTGACGTACCGGCGCACCAATCGGAACCTACACGTCCGCGGGTATAAAGAAGAAGGGACCATCACCACGCCGTTTGATATGCGAGTTCAGAATGACCTCGACAGATTTCACCTGGTGATGGACGTGATCGATCGGCTCCCGGACCTGGGCACTCGGGGCGCGTACCTGAAGCAGACACTGCGGGACAAGCTCATCGAGCACAAGCACTACATCAATAAGCACGGCCAGGACATGCCGGAGATTCGCAATTGGAAATGGGGTTCGCGCGAGAAGAATGCAGGAAAAACAGATGGTGACGCCGATGGCCATCTCGAATGCAGCAGCAGGGGGAACGAGCCGAAGATCATGCGGAAAGCCAGTTAGTCGGGCACAGGCAGGGCGGGCTGCCTCGCAGGAGGAGGCGCGGGCATTGGCGCCCGGCGCGTCGCGGTCCTCGGTACGTGTCCTGCCTGCACAGGAAGACAAGCAGATTGCCCGACTGGACCTTGTACCGCGGTCTCCGCGATTGATCAGCCCAGGTGGTACGAGCGGACCACAATTGGTTCCTGGTCCTCGGATCACGTTAGGTGCGCTGGCGCACAGACGTATAACCTAGGTGCTGTAGGCTCTTTGTGCAGATTCTGCGGCGCGGATATGAGCGAGCCCCTGGTCCCTGGACTAGATACTCACGGATTATCTGAACCTGCATGTGCAAGTGGCCTCGAAGTCGGCCGCCGCATGACCCGCCGCGCGATGAAGGCCACCTTCGCGGCCCAGAAAAGCTGCATCAGATTCTCGAAGAGACGCAAATTACCGTCGATGCTGCCACCCGGTAACCCTGCGCCGGCTGCTACTGGCAAGACGAGACCCCCAGTCCTACCCGAGAGACACCTTCATGAAATCCGCATCCTCATCGCATCCGCCGAACGCCCCCGACGACAAAGGGCAGTCCACGCCTGACGCAAAGGACAAACCGGATGTCAAGGATGACTTGAAAGCGCTGCCGCTGGAGGAGGTTGAGAAGCGACTCGGGTCGTCACCCGAGGGCCTCACTCAGGCCGAAGCGTCAACGCGGCTTACCAAGGATGGGCCGAATGAGCTACCGGAGCAGAAGACCAATCCAGTGCTGAAGTTTCTCTCGTATTTTTGGGGTCCAATCCCCTGGATGATCGAGGTGGCAGTGATTCTGTCGGGCGTCGTCAAACACTGGCCAGATTTTTTTATCATCCTGGTGCTTTTGTGTACCAACGCAGTCGTGGGATTCTGGGAAGAACGCGCCGCAGGCAACGCGATTGCCGCCCTGAAGGCCAAGCTCGCCACCAAGACCCGGGTCAAGCGCGATGGCAAATGGGTCACCCCGCCTGCGCGCGAGCTGGTCGCGGGCGATATCATCCAACTGAAGCAGGGAGACATCGTCCCCGCGGACTCTCGCTTGCTGGATGGCGATCCCATGTCGGTCGATCAGTCGGCGCTCACGGGCGAATCCTTGCCCGCGACGCGCAATCCGGGCGACGCCGTGTTTTCCGGCTCGATCGTTCGCCGTGGCCAGAGCACTGCTCTAGTGTATGCGACGGGCGCGAACACCTACTTCGGCAAGACCGCACAACTGGTCGAGCAGGCGCAGACGGTCAGTCATTTCCAGAAAGCGGTCCTGAAGATCGGCAACTACCTGATCATCCTCGCGCTCTTCATGGTGTCGGTCATCACCGCAGTCTCCGTCTACCGAGGCGACGCGATCCTGAGCATGCTGCAGTTCGCGCTGGTGCTCACCGTGGCCGCGATCCCTGTGGCGATGCCCACTGTGCTGTCTGTCACCATGGCGGTCGGGGCGCGCCGGCTCTCCAAGAAAAAGGCGATCGTGAGCCGCCTCGTGTCCATCGAGGAGCTGGCGGGCGTGGACGTGCTGTGCGCGGATAAAACCGGCACCCTGACACAGAACAAGCTGTCGCTGGGCGATCCCTTCTGTGCGGAGGGCAAGCCTGCAGCGGACGTCATTCTCGACGCTGCGCTCGCCTCGCGCGCGGACAATGACGACACCATCGATCTGGCCGTGCTGAAAGGCGTCAAGGACACGGAAGCTCTGAAGAGCTACCAGGTCGTTCACTTCACACCGTTCGATCCGGTGCACAAGCGCACCGAGGCGAGCGTCAAGGACAAGGACGGCAAGCCGTTCAAAGTAACCAAGGGCGCACCGCAAGTGATCCTTGCGCTCGCAGCGAACGCCGGGCGGGTGAAGCCGGCCGTCGATAAGGCGGTCAATGAGTTCGCCGCGCGCGGCTTTCGGTCGCTCGGCGTCGCGCGCGCCGAGGGAGACGGCCCCTGGCAGCTGGTGGGGGTGTTGCCCTTGTTCGATCCGCCGCGGGACGACGCCAAGGCAGTCATCGCGACCGCGCTGGCGATGGGCGTCAAGATCAAAATGGTGACTGGCGATGCACTCGCCATCGCCAAGGAAACCGCCAAACAACTGGGCATGGGCACAAATATCCTGGACGCCGGGAACCTGGGCGATTCGAAGAAGCAAGAGAGCCCAGAGGTGACCGCATCGATCGAGAATGCAGACGGCTTCGCCGAGGTGTTTCCAGAACACAAGTACCACATCGTTGATGTGCTGCAAAAGCTCGGTCACATCGTCGGCATGACGGGCGATGGGGTGAATGATGCCCCGGCGCTGAAGAAAGCCGACTGCGGGTTTGCGGTCTCGACAGCGACCGATGCGGCGCGTGCCGCCGCCTCCATCGTGCTGACGACTGCAGGTTTGTCGGTGATCATCGACGCGATCAAGGAGAGTCGGCGCATCTTCCAGCGAATGAACAGCTACGCGATCTATCGAATCGCCGAGACCCTGCGTGTGCTGCTGTTCGTGACCGCTTCGATTCTGATATTCAACTTCTTTCCGTTGACCGCGGTGATGATCGTGATGCTGGCGTTGCTCAACGACGGTGCAATTCTGTCGATTGCCTATGACAATGTTCACTATAAGGATCAGCCCGAGGCGTGGAACATGCGCCTCGTACTGGGCGTGGCAACAGTCCTGGGTGTCCTCGGCCCCATCGCGGCGTTTGGTCTCTTTTACCTCGCCGACCGCGTTTTCCACTTAGATCATCAGCAGCTGCAGCCGATGATGTATCTGATGCTTTCAGTCGCGGGGCACTTGACCATTTTCCTGACCCGCACCCGCGGTCCCTTCTGGTCGATCGCGCCCGCGCCGGCCCTGTGGATCGCCTGCCTCGGCACACAAATCCTGGCGACGTGCATCGCCGTTTTCGGATTTCTCATGCCCCCTCTTGATTGGCGTTGGGCTGCAGCGGTCTGGGGATACGCGCTGATATGGGCGCTCCTGAGCGACCGGGTCAAGCTGCTCGCGTATCGGTTTTTCGATTCGCCCAAGACGGCAGAAGCGGCGAAAGTTAAAGGAATCGCGCAAAGAGCTGAAGCCGAAGCGAAACCGGACCCCAAATCTTCGCCGGCGTCCGCAGCCAAAGCGGAAGCAAAGCCGGACGTCAATGTGGCGCCGGCCCCTGGGGCCAAAGCGGCGATGAAGCCGGATGCCAAGGCGGTGCCAGCCCCAGAAGCCAAGGCGGAAAGTAAGACCGCGACGGCCTCTGAAGCGAAAGCAGAAGCGCAGCCAGACGCCAAATCCAAAACACCGACCGATCTGACGCCGAAGCTCATCGAGCGCGTCCACGCACTGTACGAGGAACTCGGGCGTCAGGATGTGCTGGCCGTACAGGAATTAGAGCAAGCGGCAAAGACTTCGAAGGAGGCCGTTCCTTAGAGCTATTTGGAGGCGCACGACGAGCGCCTCCATCGAAACGGCACTCAAATCATCAAATTCTTCGTTCACTTGTCGAGGAAGGAGCAGCAAAATTCCTTGAGCGCATTGACGAGCCCCACAAGAACTGGAAATGCATCTCATCGGACATTCATGAAAGAAAATATTGGAAAGACTACATGCGGGCGTGTGGCCGTTGCCTGGCGCAAACCAGCACGCGTCGCGCGCCCTGGTATGTGGTTCCTGCGGATGACAAGGAGAATGCCCGGTTGATCGTGTCTCAAATTCTCATGGATGCGGTCGACGGCCTCAAGATGGCGTATCCGAAGAGCCCTCCGAAGCGGCGGCGGGAACTCAGAGCGATCGGCAACCGGCTCGTTAAGTCCGACTAGGAAAGTTGCGCCAAGTGAACCGTGTCATCGGGTCAGAGCTCGATACTCTTCAGCGCGAATCTTTCAGCTACTTCGTGCACGAAGTCAATTCGGTCAACGGGCTGGTGATCGACAAGACCGCGCCCGGCTCCCCCGCCAGCATCGCTGCCACCGGCTTCGCGCTCGCGGCGTACCCGGTTGGCGTCGAACGCGGTTTCATCTCACGGGCCGCGGCGGCCGCGCGGACGTTGGCGACGTTGCGCTTCTTCTCGAATAGCCCACAAGGTCCCGAACCTGACGCCACCGGGTATCAGGGCTTTTATTATCACTTCCTCGACATGCGAACTGGGCGACGCGCCTGGCAGTGCGAGCTGTCGACGGTCGACAGTGCTTTTTTGCTCGCGGGTATGTTGACGGCGGCTGCATATTTCGGTGCGCATACCACCGACGAGCGCGAGATTCGGACCATCGCCGATGCGCTTTATCAACGCGCCAATTGGCGCTGGGCGCAAAACGAGGGGGCTACGTTGACGCACGGCTGGAGTCCAGAGGGCGGATTCCTGCCGTATCGCTGGGAAGGCTATGACGAGGGGTTGCTGCTGTACATGCTTGCGCTCGGTTCGCCCACCTATCCGCTTGCGGGTGACGGATTTGCCGCTTGGTGCTCGACGTATGAGTGGAGAAGCCAATACGGCTACGATTATCTCTATGCGGGATCTCTTTTCACCCACCAACTCTCGCACCTATGGATTGACTTCCGCGGAATCCAGGACAGTTTCATGCGCGATAAGGGAATTGATTACTTCGAGAACTCCCGCCGCGCGACCCACGTGCAACGACAATATACGATCGACAATCCCCGCATGTTCAAGGGCTACGGGGCGTGTTGTTGGGGGATCACGGCAAGTGACGGCCCTGGCCCCGATACCCTCAGGATAGACGGGGTTGAGCGGCAGTTCTTCAACTACATCGCGCGTGGCGTACCATTTGGGCCTGATGACGGGACCATAGCGCCTTGGGCCGTCGCGGCCTCGTTGCCGTTTGCTCCCGACATCGTGGTGCCGTCGATCGAGTATTTCGTTCGTGAGCTCCATCTGAAGGCCAGCAATCCCTATGGGTTCAAGGCGACATTCAACGCAACCTATCCGGCAAAGTCGGGCAATCCGAACGGCTGGGTGTCACCGTGGCACTTCGGACTCAATCAGGGACCGATCGTGCTGATGATCGAGAATTACCGCAGCGAACTGCTGTGGCGATTGACGCGGCAGTCCTCCTACATCGTCAGCGGCCTTCGGCGGGCGGGGTTTGGCGGAGGCTGGCTTTAAAGATCCCTCTCACACTAAAATGAAAAAAGTGATCACCGTGATCCTGACGAGCCGGCTTCCCCATCAGCCAGTGCATCCGGTGCTCGATCGCCACGGATTGGTGAACGTCGTTATCGCGAGGTGAGGCCCGTTAGACGGCCCCCGCGCCCCGCCTCGACAGAGGACTGCTCCTTGACGGCGGGCCCGGGCCCCCCGCGTCGTGCCGGAGTCGATCGCGGCGCGATTTCTCTCTGAAGTGCGCCGGGCGCTCTGCGGCATGGATCAGATGGGAGGCGCGTTGAAACGGCTTCTCCGGAGCGTAGGTGGCGTGTCCCACTGAGGCGGGCACGGTTACCTCCGTGCCGGCGATCGTATGGACGCTGCTCGCCAGGCGGGCGATCAGGCGCTCGCAAAATATTTTGGCGCCGGGTGACGCCAGACCCGGCAGTGCGATCACGAAATCGATGCCGCCGTAGCGCGCGACGCAGTCGGTGTCTCTCGCCACCGATGCAATCGACTTCGCCGTGCTTACGAGCACGGAGTCCCCCCGCCTCCCGTCCATAAGCTTCGTTGATCCTCCCGATGTGCTCGAGACTTACGAAAGCCACGCTCAGCGGCCACTCGCCCATCGTGGCCGCTTGCAACTCGCGCCTCAACACCAGGTCGAGATAGCCGCGGTTGAAAAGTCCCGTCAGCCGGTCGCACCGCCGAGCCTCCGGCAATTCCGTCGTGCGCGCCGCGCGCGCTTCGAGTTGCAAGTTCGTCGCGCGCATACTGCGAGCCTCCCCGAGCACCTCCAGGTTGCGAACAATGAGCAGATCGCGCGCTTGATCGACAATCAAGCCTGGCTGTTGGCGGACGTCAATGGATTCCAGGATCGAGCCTCATCCCGATTTGAGCTTCTCCTCCGCATACAACGACAGCTCTATCATTCTTTCGAGCAGTTGATCCGCCGATGCTCCCGCAAAATTCTTCAATACCAGCTCTTTGACGTATAGCCGTACCAAGTAACGGAGCTGCAGGGCCCGATTGCGCGTCGCGAATACAAAGTCGCGGTGACCACTGTTGACCACGATAATGTTGCGTTCGGCATCAAAACGGCATCGCCACAGTTCGCCAGCCGCCCGCTCAAACGTGTAGCCCGGCAATCCGCGCGCATTGGCGGCGGCCGGACTTACGGCCGCCGCCAGACTGTCGGTCACGGTAATCAGCGCCTCTGCAGTGCAGACAGTATCCCGCTGGGTCACGGTCACGCTTAGACGAGCGAGACCTGGCACTGCTGGCGCTTGATATTCGACCTCCTGGTTAGTGCTCCACTGCAATGTGCCCTCGCCTTCCAGCACCTGCCATGCAAACTGCAAATCATCGACGACACGCCTTCGTGATCGATCGCGCGGCAATGCCCGGAATTTGCGAGTCTCATTGAGCGGCGTCGTACTCGCGGCCGGCGACACCACTACACTGAACAGCGGCCCGGCATAGTCAAAGAACTGCCGTTGCGGAGATGCCGCGGCTCCCGATTCCGGCAACCCCGGCAAAAGACTTTCCAATTCAGTAGCGTCCATGACCCCGCTAACGCTGGATTTTGCGGTGGCGCCCTCTTGGCGTGCGCGGCCTTGGACATCAAACCAATCATATTCCTCGCGCGGCAGCGCGAGCATCGCTTCGTGAAATGCCTTTTGAATGGCTTTCAAGGACTGCTGACTGGCCTGCTCCTCTTCGGCGCGCTGCTGTTCGTCGATTAAACCTTTGAGGTGAGTTTCCAGGGGCTTCAATGCGGTGATCAACGCTGCATAGCGCTCGTCCTGAATGATCCCAGTCCGAGTCCCTGGCGTGAGGTTCAAGAACGGCACATCCACCAAGCCCTGCACGTAACGTGACGGCCACGGAATGTGTTCCAACCCGGGCAGAGTCGACAGATCCTCAATCACTCGCGTACCGGCACGCGTCAATGCCACGCGCGCGGTCTCGCTGGGCTCGGCCAGGTACAATTCCGCGTACGCATCTCCGTAAACGGTACGAACAGGCGGCAGCTGGTGCAGCAATCGTCCCTCGAACCGGCGGGGTTCTACCGCGTATTGTTTGCGAGCAAGCTTGTCGATCACCGTGACCCGGACTCTTGCGTCCCGAATTCGATCGCGGAGTTCCGAGGCAAGGTACCACTGGATTTTTTCGCCACTCAAGCCGCGAATGCCCTCGAGCAGCGGCCCAACCTTGAGTTCTGTGCCTTTCTCCGCGAATAAAACCCGGCGCGGGCTCACCTCGTACCGCGAATCGCCCTTGTTCATCGTCATTTGATAAGCGCGCTGGTCGGCGCCGATGGAGGTCATCGTCAAGCTTTCGCCGACCGTCCAGAAGCTCAGGAGACCAATGCCAAACTCCCCCTGCAGCCCGGTTCCGTTGCCGTCGGCTTTCAGGTGCCTTTTGATGGAGTCGCAAATGTGCGTGGCGACGTACTTGAAATCTGGAACTCCATCGGCATCGCGCGGAACTCCATTGCCGTCATCTTTGATCGACAGATAGTGCGCGCCGTGTTCTCGGCTGCGAGTGATTGTAATGGTCTGCGCCTGCGCATCGATGCTGTTCTCAACGAACTCGGCAATCGCTTTGAGCGGATTACTCTGAGACAGCGCGATGATGCGGATCGCATTCCAATCATCGCCGATCCGCAGTTTGCCGCTGTCCTTACTTCTGACTTTCATCGCCATCTCGGAACTTCATCCGTCGTTTTGAATCCTCATGGCCTTGGTGTAGAGACCGAAACCACTTGGCCTATTTCTTCCGACGCGGCTTGCCGGCGGACCGCGGCGGCCAAATAATTTCACCACGTTTGATTTTGGCTCTGATCTCGAGCAATTCGCGACGAATTGGAGCTGACCATTTCTGGAGAATAGTTGGTATGTCGCGCCCTTGATGAATCACGGCGACAACAGCGATGAATCGCTCAGCGAGTGGCTCGTACACGATATAGTGTTCCCGAACCGGGTATACCAACAAGCTGGTTCCTCCGCTGAGTTCATGCCGCCCGAGCAGCGCCGCATGGTTCTCAGCAATGAACTGCGCGCCCTCGTGCAGGTCATCGAAGTATCTGCGCGTCAGTTCCTTGCCCCATCGCGCACGCGACCAGGCTCGCGCTTCAAGCAGGTCTGCGGCCGCTCTTGCGGTCAGTACATACCGCGAACGTCGCACTGCGTCTCAATCCTCATCCTTCAAGTCGCGAATCGACTTGGATGACAGCCTGCCATGCTTTAGATCATCGAGACCCTCCAAAACATTCAGCGCGATCGCTCGGTCTTGCATGTCCTGGCGGATTAAGTCGCGGATGTACTCACTCGGCGTCGCGTACACATCCTTATCGCTCGCCCGTTCGTCAACGTACTTGCGAAGCGCGTCTGTCAATTGGACATTGAGGCTGCTGCTCAAAGTATGGTCCTCCAGCAAAAGAGCGTCCTAGCCTTAATGTTGCCTCCAATGGCAATAGATATCAATACTTGCCAGGGAGGGAATTGAAAGCATCCTTAATCTTGAGGAATTTAGAGATATTTTTGAGACCCAATAGAAAGTTACCCTCAAATCGAACCCGCAAAAGGAGTGGCTGTTAATAGACGTCCTCGGACACTCGGTCCCCACTCGCAGCAGGCCTTTCCGTGAGCCGACTGTATAACCAAACTTTCCGTAGCGAACCGTTATCTGCGCAATCCCGAGGTGCGGGAACGGACCGTGACCAGGTCTGTCGCCACATCTTCCGCGATCGAGGGGATTCGAGCGCCGTTCGGACGCAGTTCGAAAACCGGTGCAAGCAGCAAGATCCGCCTCAAACGGAAGAGGCCTTAGCCCCTTGTTGAAGCTCACACTTCCAACCGGTCTCCAGAGCGGGCGACCAGGGTGTAGAGCACCGGCATCAGGAAGATGCTGATCAACAGGCGGGTGAACAAACCGCTGACGATGACCAGCGCGAACGGCCGCTGAGTATCGGTGCCGACGCCCGTGGCCAAAGCCACGGGCAAGAGCCCCAAGGCGGCGACCAGCGCCGTCATCATGATAGGACGCAAGCGCAGGATGGCGCCTTGACGGATGGACTCGGGGAGCGGGGTCCCATCGCGTCGAAGTTCGTTGACATAGGAAATGTAGACAATGGCCGTCTGCACCGAAACGCCAAACAGGGCCAGAAAGCCGATGCCGGAGGACGCCGAGAACGGCGTGCCGCTGACCCAGAGCGCCACGATGCCGCCCACCGGCGCCGACAGCAGCACACCGAGCACGGTGATGAAGGGAAATTTGAAATTGCTGTAGAGGGCGAAGAGCAGGAGAAATATCAGGAACAAGGTCAGCGGCAGGATCACGCTCAATTGCGCGCGCGAAGCGGTGTATTCCGAATACTCGCCGCCCCAATCCAGCCGATATCCTTGAGGTAGGCTCACCTTTTTGTTGACCTGCTGAATGGCGTCGTTCACCGCGCCCGCGAGATCCCGCCCCTCCACCGAGAATTGAACGCCGATGTAGCGCGAGTTATTCTGACGGTAGATGAACGAGGCACCGTTGGTCACGCGAATGTCCGCGAGTTCCTTGAGCGGAATCTGCTGTCCGGCGGCAGTTGCCACCAAGATATCACCGATCTCCTCGGCGTTGTCCCGATATTCCCGCTCGAGACGGACGATGAGATCGAACTGCTTTTCTTCCTGAACCACCTGCGTGGCGGCATCGCCGCCGATGGCCGTCTGGATCAAGGCGTTGATGTCGGCGACGTTCAGGCCGTAGCGCGCGATAGCGGCGCGATTTATCTTGATGGACAGACTCGGCTGGCCGAGCTCCTGAACCAAGGTGACATCGCGGATTCCGCGTACCCGCTCGAGGATCTGCTTGACGGATTTTCCCTTCTGCTGAAGGGTCTCCAAGTTGGCACCGAAGACTTTGACGGCCAATGCGCTTTTCAGGCCGGTCTCTGCCTCGTCCACCGCATCTTCCGCCGGCTGGGTGTAATTAAAGGTGATGCCGGGGAAGGCCTGGAGCTTGCGATTGATGGCCTCGATCAGCCCGGCCTTGTTGCGATAAGCGCCGTTCCAGGACGCGTAGGGCTTCAGGTCGACGTAGAACTCGACGTTGAAAAAGCCGGTCGAGTCGGTGCCGTCGTCGGGACGACCGAGCTCGGAGGCCACCGTCGTCACTTCGGGGAACGACCTCAAGATATCGCGCACCTTGGGCGCGATCTTCGCCGACTCATCGAACGATATGGTGTAGGGCATGGTCGCGCGCACCCAGAGTGCGCCTTCGTCGAGCTGCGGCATGAACTCGGCGCCGATCCGAGGAATGAGCAACAGCGAGACCGCCAGCAGAACGGCCGAGGCAAAGGTCGTCGTCCAAGGACGCTCAAGGCATGCATCGAGTCCGCGGGTGTAAGCGTTCTTGATGAATTCGAACGCCGCATTGCGCCTTTCCCGCACGCCGTTGCGCATGGACCATGCGCAGAGCACCGGCAAGAGCGTCAACGTCACGATCAAGGAGCCAACGAGCGCGAAGACCATCGTGTCGGCCATCGGTTTGAACAGCGTCCCCGAAGGCCCCGAGAGGACATAAATGGGCAGAAATCCTGCCACGATCACCGCGACCGAATAGAAGAGCGGGCGGTCCACCTCCGCCGCGGCATCCAGAACAATGTCCTTGACGTTGAGCGATGTGCCCTTGCGCGCGACGATCTGACGAAAAATGTTCTCCACCATCACCACCGCGCCGTCCACCAGAATTCCAAAATCGATCGCGCCGATGGAGAGAAGGTTCGCCGAGGCGTTTTGAAGATCGAGGCAAATGAAGGCGAACAGCAGCGCGAGCGGAATGCTCGCCGCCACGATCAAGCCCGCGCGAAGGTCGTACAGGAAAAAGATCAGCACCACGATCACCAGCACCATGCCGCGCAGAAGGTTTCGCTCCACGACCTGCGTCGTGAGGTCCACCAAATCGCTTCGATCGTAAAAAGGCACGACCTTCACGTCTTTCGGCAGAATCTGATCGTTGAGCTCCCGGGTCTTCGCTTCCACCCCCTTCAGCACGTCCTGCGTCTTCTCTCCCGTGCGAAGCAAGATGACTCCTTCCACCGCGTCATCCTGCTTCTCGTAGCCGAACTCTCCAAGTCGCGGGGCGATGCCGATGACCACCCTGCCCACGTCCTTGACCAGGACAGGAACTCCGTCATGCACAGCGAGCACGACGTTGCCGATGTCATCGAGCGTCTCCAACCGACCCAAGCCGCGGACGTAATAGAACTCGCCGCCCTGCGAGTAGAAACCGCCTCCGGAATTGTCATTGTTGGCCGTCAGCGCACTTTCCACCTGCGACACCGACAATCCCACCGAGGCAACCCGGGCCGGATCGAGCAGCACCTGGTATTGCATGGTTCCACCGCCGAAGCCGGAATCGTCGGCGACGCCGGGCACGGATTTGTACTGCGGCTCGATGGTCCAATCCTCGTAGGTCTTGAGCTCCATCGGCGAGCGGTCCGGACTTTGCAGCACATAGCGATAGATGAGACCGGACGGGGCGGACATCGGCGACAGCGAGGGACTCACGCCGGTGGGCATGGTGAGATCGGGCAGCCGGTTCTCAACCTGCTGGCGAGCAAAATAATTATCGGTGCCGTTGTCGTACGTGAGGATCACATCGGACAAACCGTAGAGCGAGATCGAGCGTATGGTGGACAGCCGCGGGATGCCGTTCATTTCCCGCTCCACGGGCACCGTGATCAGCCTCTCGACCTCCTCGGCGGCACGGCCCGGCCACTGAGTGATGACTTCGACCATGGGAGGCGACAGGTCCGGGTAGGCATCCACCGGGAGCCGCCGCAGCGACCATGTCCCTGCGCCGAGAAGCACGGCCGTCATGAGCAGGATCAAGAAGCGCTGGCGGAGCGAGGAGGCGACGATCCGATTCATGATCGACGATCTGGGCGCGGCGCCGGACGGCTGAGGCTCTGCGCTCATTGACTCTGCATGAATTGGATGAAAAGACCTCCATCGTCCACGATCCGCTCCCCGGCCGCGAGCCCTTCGGGGATGACGTATTGATCGCCAGTGCGATTACCCAAGGTGACGTGCCGGCGGGCGAAGCCGGCATCGGATTGAACGACGTACACGAACGGCAGATTTTCCTCGTCGCGCAAAACCGCCGAGACGGGTATGAGCAATCCGCTGCTTTCCGCGCGGCTCCGGATCCGGACCCGGACATACATCTGCTTCTTGAGCAAGTCGCCCGGATTGTCGACTACCACGCGCACCGGGACCGATCGGGTGTCGGGGTCGACCAGCGCTGAAATGTTGCTCACTTTTCCGGAGAAGCTCTTCGAGCCTGCGCCGCTCGACACCTCGGCGGAATCTCCCAAGCTGACCGACGCGAGATCCGACCCGAAAATCTGCGCCATGATCCAGACGCGGGAGAGGTTGGCGACCGTAAAGCACGGCGTCGTGCCCGCTGCCAGGAGTTGCCCGGGAGTGATCAACTTCTCCACCACCGTTCCGGTAATCGGCGAGCGAATCGTTGCCGCGGCGTGCGCTATCGGCAGGCCCCGCTGGATGCCCTTGATCGCCTGCTCAGGAACGTTCAGCGAAACGAGTTCCTGTAGCGCCGCGTCTCGGTCCGCTTCGGCGTTGGCTGCGTCGGTTTCGGCCTGCGCCGCTTCCTTCTGAGCGACTCCGTTGTGCTCGAGGAGATCCTTGTCGACGTCGGCCAGGTGGCGGTCAGTCTTGGCCGTGGCGAGCGCCTTCTGATAAGCAGTGATGGCCGCCGCAAAGTCCGGGGAGTCGACCGTCGCGAGCGGCTCCCCCTTCTTGACCCGCTGACCGAGGGATACCAACAGGCGCGACACGGGGCCCGAGATCGGTGACAGCACGCTCGTGGCTTGATCGTTGTCGAAATCGACCACCCCGGTGGTCTCGACCGTGTTGTGGAAAATGGATGACTGGACCGTGTAAATGCGCACGCTCTGCCGCTGCGCCGCGGTCAGTTTCACGTTGCCGGCCGTCACCGGCTCCGGCGGCGCCTCGGCCCTCTTTGAACAGCCGCTCAGCGCCGCGGCGGCCGCGAGCGCCGCGACGGCGATCACCCACGAATGCCTAGGGTTCACGAGGGTCCGCGGCCAGCTCCGCGCGATTCCACCATCCGCCTCCCAGGGCTTGAAACAATGCCGCCGTGTCGGCATAGCGGCTGGCCTGCGCCTGAACCAGATTGATCTGGCTCTGCTGATTCGCCTGCTCGGCGCTCAGCAGCGCCAGATAGCCGGCGTAGCCGTCGTGCCATTGGCGTTGCGCCAAGTCGAGGGTGAGCATGGCGGCATCCGCGGCGGTCTTGGCCGCTTGCAAGGCCTCCGCATCCTGTTCGAGCGCCGACAAGGTGTCGGCGACGTTCTGGAATGCGGCGAGGACCGTGCTTCGATATTGCTCGGCGGCTTCGGTGTATGCTGCCTTGGCGGCGCGCTCCTGGTGCAGGAGTTGCCCGCCCTGGAACAGGGGCGCCGTTGCATTCACGCCCAGGCCCCAGAAACCGGTGCCCTCCGTGAACAGCTGATCCATTAAGGCGGCCGAGCTGCCGGCATTGGCGACCAGGGGGAAACTCGGCAGCCGATTCGCAATGGAGATTCCGATCTTGGCGCTGGCATCGTGCAAGTTCGCCTCGGCCTGGAGGACGTCCGGGCGCTGCTCCACGAGCATCGAGGGCAGGCTCACCGGCAGTTCGCCCGGCAATTCCAGACTCGACAGGTCGAATTTCTCCTCCGGCACCTGAGCCGGAAACCGGCCGGTGAGCGCCGCCAAAAGGTCGTGAAGCTGGGCCAGCTGCTTGACGAGCGGGGGAAGGGTTGCGGCGACTTGCGCGAGCTGAGATTCCTGCGCGGCCATATCGAGCCGGCTCGCATATCCTTTGGAAAATTGATACTTGAGAATCTCCAGGGCCTTGGTGTTGCTGTCGATGAGCCGCCGGGTCGCCTCCACCTGCCTCTGCAGCGAGCTCATTTGAATCGCCGTGACCACGACGTTGGCGGTGAGCGTGGTGTACGTCGCGACCATCTGAAAACGCGCCTCCTGTTCCTGCGCTTTCAACGATTCCACGGTCCGGCGATTCAGGCCGAAAACGTCGGGAACGTACGAGACAGTCACCTCGGGGGTGAACAGGTTGTAGAGAAACGCGTTCGAGTTGAGCGCCGGCGCGATCTGGCCCGACTGCCGCTGCCGGGAGGCGGCGAAGCTTGCCGCGACGCTGGGATAGTAAACACCGCGTTGCGCGAGGACATTCTCTCTCGTCACCGATAGTGCCGCCCGCGCCGCCTTGAGGTCCGCATTGTTCTTGAGCGATCGCTCGATCAGCTCGGTGAGCGGAGCCGAATGAAACAGCGTCCACCATTCTCCGGAAATGTCGGTTCCTTGAGCGAAGCGCTGGGCGTCCCCTCCCGCGATTCCCGGGACCTCGGTCGTGGCCAAGACCGGAGGGGAGGTGAAAGCGGCGACATCGGGAGGCGCCGGCCTCCTGAAATTCGGGCCCACGGCGCAGCCGGCCAACAGCAGCAGAAGAGTGGCCCCGATTAGGCGCGGTGGATGCGACGGTCGGCTCGGGCCTATACGAATCGGCGGGTCGGGCAGCACCGCGATGCCGGGATCCGTGGGCGATCGGGGCTGTGGATGCACACTCATGGGGAAACGATTGTGGGCCAAAGCACCGACGATCGCCAGCGGTGCGGGACCGGCGGCCGGCGGCGGAGGCACCGGGATCGTGCACTGCATGGACAAATCTTCCGTCGATCACCCTTATAATTGGGGGCATATCGGCGCCTTGATGTGAAGAAACATCAAGTTTTCGGATGGACGCTGGTTGCGATGGACATCGCCGTTGCAAACTTCAGTCGCTGGTCTTGCGGACTCGAAGCGGATAAAGACCCAGCTCGACTACCGCAAGCAGCTCCCGCTGCTCAAGGCCGTGTTCCGCGAAGTACCGCCTGTCGAGATCACAGCAAAGTGTCTGCGCGCTTGCTTTACCGATGCCGCAAACTGCAATGGATCTGGCGCTGCTCACAGGCCTGCGACAAGGCGACCTCTTGCCGTTGGAGAAGCGTTATCTAACCGATGAAGGGATCGACATCGTTACCGCCAACACTCACAAACGCCCGATCATCGAGTAGAGCCCAGAACTGCGGGGAGTCATCGAGCGGGCGTTCGACATCTCGTTCCGCGTGCGGCAATTCGTGATCTGCAATCGACAGGATAAGCGCTACACCAGCGACGGCTTCAGGACAATCTGGGACCGACTCATGCGCCGGGCTGCGGAAACCAGGGCGATGGCCGAGCGCTTCACCGCTTCACCTTCCACGATATCCGGGCGAAGTTCCTGAGTGACGACACGGCCACTGCGGCGACAGTCAGATCGGGCCGCAGCCACCCACGGTGACCAACTCGATCTACCGGCGAAAACCCGTGCGAAGCCGCTGTGATAGGTCCACGCCGCAAGAATATTAGACACTGTCCAATAAGACAGCGCTGGTGCCGATGTGCCGTCGCGCATTGATTTTTGCTGGCCAGAGAGGGAACCTAACGATCACCTTATCTCATTTTATATAGATCATTTTTCAGATTGCCTCTTAGCAGTTACCCGCACATTACCCCATCGGATCTCACGGCTGTTGATGGACCTGTATGGACATGGGAGCGGCGCTGCGCCGGCACGAGAAGCGAGATGCGAAGAAGGAACGGCTAGTCCACGTTCTTGCCTCGGCCTGGAACCTGTCAATGAACGTCCCTTCAGCTCCCGGATCCAGCCGTGGGTATTCGGCGACCTCGGCTCTTGGGTGCTTGATCGTTCACTACTTGCTTCCGGATAATGATCGCCATGTGCGCAGATGCCACCGTCACCGTCAATACAGCGCAACCTCACCGTATTGCGGAAGCCGACTGGAGGGTGCTGAGGCGCGTGCATTCGCTCGCGCTCGAACGCTACTGCGAACGCGTGCTCGCCGAGATCGCGCGCGTGACACACAACAGCGCCGCGAGCCCTCATCAGCGTTACCTCGATATCTTCAAGATCATCGAGCGGCGCGACCGCGAAATCGCAAGCATATTCAACGAACCAAAGCGCTCTAATGCTCTTACGATGCTGGCTCGCATTCGCGCAGCTGGCTTGCTCACGGAGGATGAATTCTCCGGCTTGAGCCCGGAAACGCGCAGTGCCGTGGAATTGCTGCTGCGTCTCCGGTAAGTATCGGTATGGCCACCCTCTCGCGATTTCCTACCTCCACTATATTTGACCCGGGACGCCCCGTTCCTTGGCTAGCCGCGCAAGGTCCCTTGGCCTACAGCCCCGAGGGGCCTCCGCCGACAGATTACTTTTTCCAATACAGCTGGATTCTCCCAGGAATTTTCGACCCGAAAGTCAATTTGCGCGAGCACCGCTACTTCGGCAGTCCCATCAAGAGCGACGCGCGCTTTCTCTTCGACTTCTGGGGAAACGTCCGCAACACGAATGGCGCGGCGCTGCGACAATACTCTCAACCTGGTGTTTTCTCGGACATTGAAGTCAAGGCGCCGATAGCCGCCTATCGCCATATCAAGAAGCTGAGCGATACGGCGGGCTCTGTGCTGATTCAGCACGGCAGTTATCAATGGATTTCTGATCAGGATCAACCCCACATAGAACGCGGGCAGGCCCTGCTCTATCGGGGTATCGCGGAGACTAAGGCGTTCCGTTGCTTGCAATTCCGGCCTGAAGAACTTTCCGCTGTGAATCGCGACATCTGGCGAAAGTACCTGCGCGTCCAGGCGGCGATGCTGTCGGATTCAGTGCTGTCCTTCAACACCGTTCACGATCGCGTCAATCGCTCCGAAACCAGCGGCCTCCGCCACGCAACGTGGCTGGGCGACGCGATGGCCACCGCAGCGGGACTCGACATTGAATCCACCGGCTTTGCCAATCAGCTTTGGTGCGCAGCTCAACAATCGTATTCCCTGGATCCAGCCATGGGGACGCGGAAATTCGGTCCTCACTATGTTGCGCTGAAAACCCCGCTGAGCAACCTCCGCATCACGACATTCTTCGCAGGCGAGTCAGAGGTGAAGCTAATCGATCCGAGCCAGGTCTCCATGGTGGAGACCGTTGGGTGTCAGGTGGAATCTGTCCAGGCTGTGTAGTGAAAGTTGCATGATTTCCAGTATCGGGATTTCTGCAAAAACACACTGCGCACCTGCAAGCACATCCTCCACGCGCTCGAGAAGATCCGCCGGCGCTTCCCGGACGCGGTGCCCAGCAGACCGCTAAGGCAGACGACTAGGACCCGACTTTGGCCTCGCCTACGAGGCCATCAGCAGGGAATCCGTGTGAATTCAATGGTTTGCCGCGTGGCGGTCCGTTGCAATTAACACCCTGAGCACGACGAAACGTTACTGACTCCCGCAGATCTGACGCAAGAGTCGTGGGATTAAATGCGTGCACTGGCGCCTTATCACCGCCGGTGGTGATTGCCTTGGCCGGCTGCTTCGCAGTCGAATCCAAGAGCAAAGACCGTTGCGGTATCATTGCACTACTTGACCGGAGACGACGCATGGAACAGCTAAATCGGATCACCCAGCGGCCCGAAATCATGGGTGGGAGAGCTTGCATCCGCGGAATGCGGGTCACCGTCGGCATGATCGTCGGTCAGATCGGAGCCGGGCGTAGCATCGATGATCTCCTTGCAGAGTATCCATACTTAGAGCGCGAAGACATCCTGCAGGCGCTTCGGTATGCCGCGTGGCGAGCCGAGGAACGGGAGGTTGCGCTGGCCAAAGCGTGAAGCTACTCGTTGACATGAACCTGTCGCCGCATTGGGCAGATCGGTTAACTGCGGCGGGTATGCCGGCTATTCACTGGTCGACAGTTGGCCGCGTCGATGCTTCCGATACCGAGATCATGGCATACGCTGCCACCCACGATTACATCGTGGTGACGCATGACTTGGATTTCAGCGCCGTTCTCGCAGCGACCCAGGGGACGAAGCCCAGTGTCGTGCAGATCCGCTCAGACAATCTGAGTCCATCAGCCATTGGAGAGCCGCTGATCGCGGCGTTACGACAAATGGCCGCGGAGCTCGCTGCAGGAGCGTTACTCACGGTCGACCCGGGTCGCACCCGACTCCATGTGCTGCCGCTTCGCCCAGGGAAGCAGTAAGTATGCCCGTTCGCTGCTTATAAAATGCCCTAACTCCGTCGATGCGCACACCCGCCGGTACGCTGAGACTCGTTCGGGAAGACTGGAACATCTCCCAGCTTGACTAAGCGCGCACGAACTGACACAGAACGCCAGCCGCTGCCGACGGACGCCCAATTGCGAGAGCTGTCCGACTCAGCAAGTTTCAAGCGCGCGCAATCCTACGTGCGCTCTGGCGTCGTTGAGATTACAGCTCGCCTCGACACACAGATCGACGCCATAGTGTCCGGCACTGAGGATTACTCCGTGAGGCTGCTGCTCGGCGGCCGGGAAGCGGAATCACACTGCACGTGCCCCGCGTTTGCGAAGGGAATATTTTGCAAGCACCTTATTGCCACCGCGATCGTCGCTCGCGACCACGCAACAACCGAGGACGAGGCGGCCGCCGATTCCGGCACTCCCCGGAGTGCTACGGCCACGGCGGATTCCGATCTCCACGTCTTTCTCGCCGCACAACCCGCGGAAAGACTTGCCGGCTGGCTCACGGATCTCGCCGAGACCGATCCGGCCATCGAGCGACGTCTGCGTGTCTACCAGTCGCAGCATTCACCACGCGCGCTGCGCAAGGCGCTCGGCAGGTTGCTGCGTGCTCCGCGATTTTTGGATTGGCGCGCCTCGCGCAAGTTTGCCCGTGACCTCGACCCGGTCATTGAACTGCTTGCCGAATTGACGGGCACTGACGCCCACAACGGTATCGAGCTCTACGAGTACGCGCTCACCCGCATGTTCAAGATCTATGAACAAAGCGACGATTCCGGAGGCGATATCGGCGACCGGATTCGAGAACTCGTCCGTGCGCTACCTCGATAGCCTCATCCGCAGTTCTCCCGCCGACGCATCTCGCGCCAAGGCCCTTCTCGAGCTACAGCGCGAAGACCAGTGGAGTTTTCTGCCGATCAAGGAGGTCTGGCCACTCCTTGATGAGGCAGGCCGGGCGGTCTATGCAAAGTCCATCGAAGACGAATTTCAAGCGCTACCTTCCCGCGCGCCGACCGAGGGCAACCGGTTTCAGAGCGGATACTTCTGGCCGACGGAGCGAATGGAGGCACTCGCCGCCGTGCGCGGCGATACGGACACGCTTATCGCTGTCATCTCGCAGGACCTCACGAACGGCCACTCGTACGAACGCATCGTCGCTGTGTGTGAGGCAGCCGGTCGGCACCGCGAAGCGACGCAGTGGGCTGAACGTGGCCTGAAAGCGCATCCCGACTGGCGCGGCATGCGGCCGCTCCTCGCGAGGCAATACGAACGCGCCGGTCTGACCGACGAGTCGCTGGAGCTTTATTGGAAAGACTTTCAACGTCAGCCGACTGTCGAAACTTGGCAGGCCCTGAAGAATGCGGCCGGTCAACAGTGGTCACGCTACCGCACGCGAGCACTCGAGGAGGTTTGTCGGCGCGAGCGCGTGTTACCGGACGGGCGGCGCGATGCGTCTCTGCGAACAGGATTGCTGGTCGCCGATCAGGCCTTTGAAGCGGCTCGCGTACTTGCCGAGCAGCATGCGCTCGCGCCCGAGTTGCTCGAGCGTCTTGCCCAACAGATTGCCGCAACTCACCCGGAGTCTGCGGCCGGGTTCCTGCGACGCTTCGTCGATGCTGTGCTTCCGCGGTGTAAGCCTCGCGACTACGCCCATCAAGCGCAGCTGATTGCGCGGATTCTCGCACTCGCACCCGGCCCGAGTTCTCGGGCTTGGGTCAATCAGATCCGCGTTCAGTACCGCGCGCGCCGCAAACTCATTTCACTGCTTGACGCTGCGATGACTCCGGGCGAAAGCCCGGGTCGCGCACGTAGCGGTTGACGCTCGCCCCGACGCCGGAGCGGAGGACCCAAGGCAACGCGGGAACCGGATGGTGCATTACCTGCGCCAAGATTGGGCGCACACTTATCGGATTATCGAGGGCCGACTTGAGCCAGCGTATCCCGATTGCTTTATTGCTTTGTCCGACATCCCCCCTCCGAAACAAATGCCTGAAAACATCCCAAAACTCAGCGCTTAGTGGCTGTTGGTGGACGTCGCTGGACTATGACAGGGAGGGAATTGAAGTACCCGACACGCGGATTTTCAGTCATTTTTCGGGGGTTTCAGGGGCTTATTAATCAATCACTTACAGCGCGTGCCACCCTTCTTCCCCGGCACACCAAGGCACAATCCTGGCACAGTCAATCTGAGTTGGTCACATTCCTGGCACTGGAGCAACGACTCGTGAATCTGATGCGTCTTGTCCGTACATTGTACGGGTGCTATAGTAAACCCATTTAGAAGCGAAGGATCAATAAAATGCGCAGCTCCACGAAACGCCGAGAGGACCGCCTCGAGGTTCGCTTGACACCCAAGGCGAAGTCGATTCTGAAGCGCGCGGCGTCGGTCGAACGCAAGACTGTGAGTGCTTTCATTCTCGATAAGGGCTTGTCGGCGGCCGCCGAGACGCTCGCCGACCGGCGCGAGTTCTCATTGACCGCCAAGCAGTATGACGCCTTTATTGCCGCGCTCGATGCGCCGTCGAAATCCCGCCCGCGCCTTGAAAAGCTTCTCAGAACGCCAAGCGCTCTTGAATGAGCGAACTCGGCGCGATCGAGAAGCTGCGCCGCGAGCACCTGCTCGACCGCTTTGATTGCGGCAAGGAAGATTTGAATCGCTTCCTGATACGCCAGGCATGGAATAACCAGCAGGCGCGCAGCGCACAGACCTATGTCCTCGCAAAAGACCTGCGCGTCCTCGGTTACTACAGTCTTGCGGCCGGATCCGTATCCCATGACGAGGCGACCGAGCGGGTCAAGAAAGGACTGGCGCGGCATCCCATACCGGTGATCCTGCTGGCGCGGCTTGCGGTGGATGTGTCGATCCACGGTAAAGGCGTCGGGTCGGCGCTGCTGAAGGATGCGTCTGCTACGGACCGCGCAAGCGGCCGAAACCATCGGCGCCAGGGCGCTTCTCGTGCACGCCAAGGACAACGAAGCCAGGGCGTTCTATGAACACTTCAATTTTGAATCAAGCCCTAGCGACCCGTACCATTTGTTGCTCATCATGAAGGACCTATTGGCGATCGTCACAGGATGAGGGTTCATAGAGTGAAAGAAGCAGCGGCAGCCGTGTCGTTCAACTCAGCTGACGCTGATTGAGTCCGCAGCGTGCCGAGAACCATTACGGAGGCCGACTGGAAGTTGTTGAGGCGCATACATCCACTCGCACTCGAACGCTACTGCGAACGCACACTTGCCGAGGTCGAGCGCGTGACCCACAACAGTGCACAGAGCACGCATCAGCGCTACCTCGAAATCTTCAAGATCATCGAACAGCGCGATCGAGAAATGGCAAGTATATTCAATGATCCAAAGCGTTCGAATGCTCTGACGATGCTGGCGCGGATTCGCGCGGCTGGAATGTTCACCGAGGATGAATTTTTCCGCTTGAGTCCTGAAACGCGCAGTGACGTTGAGTTACTGCTTGGCGCCCGCTGAGTCTTCGGAATGGCCGCACGTTCGCGATTCTCTACTTCCACCGTCTTCGGCTCAGAAGGCTCAGTCCCTTGGCTGGCCGCGCAAGGTCCCTTGTACTTCAGCCCCGAGGAGCCACCGGCAACGGATTATTTTTTCCAATACAGCTGGATTCTACCCGGAATTTTCGACCCAAAGGTCAACCTGCGCGAGCACCGTTACTTCGGCTGTCGCAGCAAGAGTGTTAACGGTGGTCTAAAAGCGCGGCATATTGGGGACGGTTCGCGGATTTGAGAGACGCGGATAAGCGGCCGGGATCGTGGCGGTTGTCAGGGAAGGGCTTGATTCAGAACGGCGGGTCGGAGTCGGGGCGGTCGAAGGGAGAGTAGCCGGGGTTGCGATTCTGCTGGGCGAGCCGATGCAACTCGCCGAAGTAATGCCGCTCGATGGTCTCGGTGAGGTGGGCAAGGAACCGGAGGAGTTCAGCGGCCGCCTCGGCGGGCAACTCGAGCGGGATACAGACGATTGGCAGATCATTCGGTTCTATGGCGGTGGCCCTCAAGTCTTTTTCGGTTTTCTTCGCGGCACGGGATTTGGCATTGCGAGCGGTGCGTTCCTGCGCCTCTTTGTAGCGGTAGCTTTTTCCCTCGAGATTCAGCAGTTCGGCTTTGTGCATGAGCCGATCGACGAGGGTGACGACGCAGCCGGCGTTCGGGAAGACTTTGGTCCATTCGCCGAACGGCTTGTTCGTGGTGATAATGACCGGATTTTTCTGGTAGCGGCGCGTGATGACCTCGAAGAAGAGGTCGGCATAGCGCGAGTCATAGGATAAATATCCGACCTCATCGATCGCGAGAACTCCCGGGCTGGTATAGCGACGCAGGCGGCGCGCGAGCGAGGTGGAGGAGTCCTGGGCGGCCAAGTCGTGCAGCATGTCGGAGGCGAGCGTGAAGCGGGCCGTGTGGCCATGCAGGACGGCCTGATGCAAGCAGATTCTTCGCGATCATCGTCTTGCCGATACCATTCGGACCGATCAGCACGATGTTGGCCGGTTCCTCGATGAAGTTCAGGGAGAAGAGCTCTTCGACGAGGGGCCGGTCGCACTGGGTGGGCCAAGTCCATTCGAAGCCGGCCATCGGATTGTAGCGCTGCAGCCGGGCGGCGTTCAGACGTCGGCGCAAGCTGCGCCGCGAGCGCTCGGCTTCCTCGATCTGCAGCAGCTGGGGCAGCCAGGGTTCCTGGATGATGGTCTCGATGTTGGCGAGCAGTCCATGCAGGCCGAGGTACAGCAGGCGCGCGCGCAAGTTCTCAAGGTTTAAGGGTTCGTTCGGCGGGTTCGTGCTCATCGGTCGGCTCCGTGGTCAGTTGTTCGTAATCGCGTAAATCGTGTGCCCGTACGGTGATGTGCAGGCGCGGATCGTTCGGCAGCGTGACGGCGACCGGCGGGCGCTCACCGCGCAGGGCGAGCTGGGCATCGATGAAGTGCCGCACGGCGCCCAAGTGCGCGGCGTTCTCGCCGAGTGCAGCCTCGATCGCCTGCGCAAGGGCATCGGCGCCGTGGGTGTCGAGCAGCTGCAGGAGGCCGCGGGTGAGGACGCCCAAGTGCACGCCGCGCTCGGCGGCGAGCTTGTAAAGCTTTTTCGATTCGGGGGCGGCATGGTGCAACCGATCGAGCGCACGATGTGCGCGGCCAGCGCGTTTGTGCGCCTCCAACGCCTCGACATGACGGGGATCTTCGATCTGTTGGGCGCGATCGAAGCTGCGCGGGTGATCCGCGATCGTCGCGTAGCCCTCGAGGACACGCACCCGCTCGAGCGAGGCGATGATCTCCACTTGCCGACCGACGTGAGTATGCGGGATGCTGTAATCGTTCAGATCAAAGCGTAGGTACGGAGTTTTCCGCGCAATGGCATCCGCCACGCGTTCTTCGGTGGGAAAGGGGTTGTCCGGCAACGGCAGTAAATGCGGCCGCTCCTCGGCGAACACCGCACGGACGCTGCGATCACGATCTTCCGGACAGCCGCGCAAGTCCGCTTCCTCGAGGCACCAGGTCGTTGCCTGGGCGTTCAGATCATGGATATCTTTGAACGCACGCGCCGCAAAAAATCGGTCTCGAACAAAACGGATGGCCCGTTCCACGCGGCCTTTTTCGTTCCCGCGGGCGACCGCCACCGGGCGCGGTTGGAACCGATAATGGGCAGCCAACTCCAGCAGCGTCGGATGGAAGCGGATCGCATCGCTTCGCCGCTCGAGGACTGCGCTTTTGAGGTTGTCATAGAGCACCACCCGCGGCACCGCGCCCCACGCGGTAAATGCCTCGACATGGCCGCGCAGGAAGTTGTTCATCGCGCCGTTCAAGTAAAATCGCAGGAACAAGTGCCGCGAGTACGACAGCACCATCACGAAGGCCATCAGCGGCCGAGTCGCCTTGCCGATGGTGATTGTCCCGAAGTGCGCCCAGTCGCATTGGGCTTGTTCGCCGGCGAGGGTGCGCAGGCGCAAATAGGCTTCCGGCACCAGCCGCGGCCGGAAGCGCGCGACAATGGCGCGGAAGTGATCCGAGCCACCGCGATAACCGCGCTCGCGCACCATGACGTGCAAGCGGCTCGCGCATAACTTTGGATATGCTTTGAGCGTCTCGAGGATAAACGGGATGAAGGGATCCGCGATCGACGGACGCGTCGTCTTCTGTGCCGCCGGTACGCCGGCCTGTGCGAGCACGCGTCGCACCGTCGAGTGATGCAGCATGAGCTGCCGCGCGATCGTGCCGATCGGCCAGCGTTCGGCGTGATGCAGACGCAGCACCTCGGCTTCCACCGCGCGACTGATCATCCGTGCCGCTCAACCGAAGCCCCAACCCCGTCGTGTGCGCAGACGTGTGAACGCCGGCAGCGGCGCATGACAAAAATCGCACCGTCGAACCTGGCGCTGACCACCATTGTCACGCCTCGGCGGCGCAATGATCGTCTCTTCGGGGGCTGCAGGGTGCATCGGCGGTCTCGATCGCGGCCACATCGACCGTGATCGACATCGTGAACACCGGTCCCACCGGTGCACATCCCTGCTGCGTCACTTTCTCAAGTTCCCGATCGCGCCAGGCTTGCTGCCGAGCCGCGTGCCGGCGGGCTCCACGACGGGTGCGCTGATACCGCGCGCCGGCACGCCGGTTCGACGCGCGGCGGGACACGGCCGCACACTCGCCGGCGCAATAAATATTGCCGCGATCGCACGGCCCGCAGATGCTCACCGATACGTTGCAGCCCCGGCAGCTATACAGCCGGTAGCTCTCCTCCCGCTCTTGCACCGCACGCCCCCACAGCACTGGACAGCGCCGGGCTGCGCGGGGCTAAATGACGTGCGGAAGATCGCCCCCACAGGCATCGCACCGCTGGAGGCCCGGGGGTTTTGAACGGTTCCCGGGCCTTCTTTGCTTGGGCGTAGGCCAGCAGCTTAGAGCGGAATACCGCAGCGCGTTGCGAGCGCGACAATCACGAGCAAAAACGGATGCCGAAGCTTCTGCCGCTGACCGCGGCAGAATGCGCCTCGTCTACGTCTGAAACGACGTCAGAAAACCAAAGAAAATCCAAAATCCCCCACCCGGCCACCGGCGGTCAAACCGCGCGTATCCCCGGAATCACGCGCTTTTCAATCCCCGTCCACACCTGGCAGTGCTCGCACATACTAGCGGCACCGCTCTGGAGTTCAACCTGGGATTGAACCACCGCTTGTTCAATGTCGGTGAGGACTGCTCGCCCTTCTTGCAGAGTCAGACCCAGCTGTGTCGGAACATTTGCGAGGCATTGTCGCTCGACCACCGCTCCACGCTGAACTGCGACAGATTTGCCGGCAATTATCGTTTCAATCCAGATCACGAATTGCATGGATGTACCCTCCTTTGTTCACGGGATACTTAGACTGTCCGGGCATCGTGACAAACCGATGCTCGCACCCCCAGGTTTGTTCCGGGTCCTGCAATCGGAATTCGCGCGCCTTCCTCCCCAATCAAGTCGACCATCGCTGCAGATGAGGCAGCGGCACGCCGAGCCGCAGCGTCGGTACGCATATATTGAAGCAACCAAAATAGCTTTAACACTCCGCTGTATTCTTCAGTGAGCCTAAACCCAGGCGTCAAACAGGCGCGCAGTACTTTTGCGTATTCCCCTTCGACGGTCTGTATGGCTTTCTCAAGGTTTTCATCCTTACCGTAGAAGTAGTCGCCTGAACACTGACTTTTTACGGGCGCTGCCTGAATGAATCTCCCTCGATCGACGTTGTATAGGTTAATCGCCACTCCTTCCGCATCTTTTGTAAATGGGCGCAAGTAGCAGCGAGGAACGAAATGTTGATTCTTATTTGTCGCCACGCGCTAGCCCTTGCCCACGCTCGGCCAATCTCCGCGAGCGGCACTCGAGTGAGCCGAAAAGGAGCTCATCGCATTCTCGTGTTTAGCGTGATCAGAACCAACGATTTCGCTCAAGGGGCGACCCTTGTAAAACGGCAGCGGTGCCCGCGTTGCGGCAAGCGCCCGTTTACGGCCACCGTAAGGCACGAAACTAAACATGACGGCTAGTATTGCCCGTATCGCGCGAAGATCCTGCCGACAGTCGGCAATCAAGCGCGCTTGCCTCTCCAGAGCAAGAATTCACAATCTGACAGTTTCTCAACCAGCCAAGATTGCAGGTCTATGGCGACCGATTTGGCGAACTGCGTGTCCTGACTGTTCCATTCGTGGCGAAGGAGCAATGCCTTCACGGTTTTACCCACCTGCGAGTTCAGTTCAATGCCTAGCTGCTCTGCCTTTGCGATCTGCGAGCCAATTCCACGCCAGCGATCAATTGGAATGTAGTAAACCACTTTGCCTTCAGGTGACAATTGGATGTGATCGTGCCACACAGTGACCACGAGCGCTCCGTCTTGCGATTTGTATGCCCATTCGACTGACCGCTTTGCCGATGCATCAACACCCAATTTGCGCAATGCTTCGTACATGGAACCTTTGCGCATCTGCCAAGATATCCCGAATGACGGTGGGAATGCTCTCCCACTGCTCCCGCGCGATAGTTTTCCGTTCTGCGGGTGTTCGGTCTGAAATGTCTTCGTATAAGTGGGTCATCAATCACGTACTCCGCAAGTCTGGTTCTCTCCACTATCCCTACTTTGAATGCCTTAAAGTTCTCGACTATTGTTCCCGTCACGGACTACTTCGACCAGCGGATAACCAATCCTTCGACAAGGGACAGAGCTATCATTTAGGCGGCGGCCGGCGCGAGAAGCGCCCGCAGCAAATCCGGTTTTTCGAGTGCCAAGTCCACCTCGTCGATATGGTCCCGTCGGGCGGTTCCGGCGATATGAGGTCCGGCTGTCCTTAGTGGCGATCCAGCTTAGGCAGGGCGACACGCCCCGCCGTGTGGAGCTCCTCGACGGTGTAGTTCTCCAAGCAGCTCCTCGAAGTCGTCGATCTTCTCGGGGCGGCCGTGGCCAGCATGACGGTGATGCGGTCGGCGCCCACGCTGACCACCTCGCCGCCGAAGACCCCGACCAGCCTGTATAGACCTGCGAAGCGCTCGGTCGGGCCCACCGCCACGCGGTGACCAGGACCAGCTCGCGCTCGACGGCTTCGCTGGGTGAGAGCTCGCCGATGGAGACGACGTTGACCAGCTCCTGTTCGAGCTGCATGATCACCTGCTCCAGGGGGCGCGGACTCCACGTCGACCACGATCGTGATGCGGCTGAAGTGCTCGTCCTCGTCGGTGGGGGCGACCGCCAGCGAGTAGATGTTGAAGCCGCGCCGGCTGAACAGCCCGGCGACCCGGGCCAGGACACCGGCCTTGTTCTCGACCAGCACCGAGAGGATGTGGTGGCGTTGGCCGGG
>CAWCTM010000010.1:0-64681 GCA_963798595.1 uncultured Gammaproteobacteria bacterium
ATGGGATGGACCGGCCGCGCTCCCGCCCCCAACGGCACTCAGAGTGCGCCGGGGGCTTGTCAGGAGAAGGAGCGCCGTCATGCCTCGCACGTCCAGCGTTCACGCAGTGACTACTATCGGAATGGATATGGGCAAGAACACACTTCACATGATTGGCCTCAATTCGCGGGGCGCCATCGTGTTGCGAGAGAAGGTCTCACGCGGGCGCATTACATCGAGGCTGGCGAACTTGCCGCCCTGTCTTATCGGCATCGAAGCGGGTATGGCGACGCACTATGTTGCTCGCGATCTTGCCACGCTGGGCCACGATGTGAAGCAGGTGCCGCCCACGTATGCAAAGCCCTTTCGGCAGGGGCACAAGAATGATTTCCGAGATGCCCATGCCGTAGCCGAGGCCGTGCAGCGGCCGACGATTCGCTTTGTTCCAGCCAAGACCGACGAGCAACTGGATCTGCAAGCGCTACACCGGGTCCGGTCTCGCCTGGTCAGCGAGCGGACCGCCGTGATCAATCAGATTCGCGGCTTTCTGTTGGAGCGCGGCATCATCGTCCGACAAGGGCTGCGCTTCCTTCGTCAGGCACTGCCCGACATTCTGGCCAAGCGCACAGACGTTCTCTCACCACGGATGGTACGCATCGTCGCTGATCTTGCCACTGAGTGGCGGCAGCTCGATGAGAGAATTAAACCCGTGACCGATGAGATCGAGACGTTGGCGAAGAGTGATGACGGTTGTCGAAGGGTAATGACCGTGCCGGGCATCGGTCCGATCATCTCGAGTGCGATGGTTGCAGCGATCGGCAGCGGCGCGGCATTCGCCAAAGGGCGGGATTTTTCGGCATGGATCGGGCTCGTCCCCAAGCAGATGTCGACAGGAGATCGAACCATCCTCGGGCGCATCACCAAGCGCGGCAACGGTTACCTACGCACGCTCTTCGTACAAGCTGCCCGGGTCATCCTGTTGCGGCCGGCGAGCTGGCCGAAGCACAGCTTCGGGGTCTGGCTCGCTCGCGCTGCTCAACGCCTGCACCGTAACGTTTTGGCTGCGGCTCTTGCCAACAAGTTGGCGCGGATCGCCTGGACGGTGCTGGCACAAGAGCGCAGCTATGAAGCGCGTATCACGAAAGCAGCAGCCTAATGAAAACGCTCAAGTTCACCAAGAAATAGCTGACAGGCTCAAACTGATCCCGAAGTAATAGTTGGCTTTCCAGCCGAGGTCTGCGAGTCGGAAAGAGGAGATGGAGAAAAGGTCTCGCCAGCGCGTTCGTGATCAGGTGGCCCATCTGGCCTTCGGGGCCGAGTCGCGAATGAGATCGAACGCGCGCGGATATCCATGATGGCCAGGAGCTTAAAGGCTCCATCAATAGGCCGGATACAGAAGCGCAAGACCAACCTTCTCCAAACCATCATTTTCGGCTTGCAACGCGCGGCCGGTCCATACAGATGGGCCATAACCGGAAGTGACCTGCGCAGGTCGCTTGATAGCCTCGCGCATGCCGACGAGGTGGCGCTTAGTCGAGCTGCGTTGCAGCGGCCCACTCACCATCCTGTTGCTGTTTTTCGGTCGCCTTATCGGTCGGACTGATCTCCACGGTCACCTTGTTCAATTTGCCGGTGAACTTGAATGGTACGTGGTAGTCTTCGCTAACCGGAGTTCCGGTATCCTCACCAATATCCAAGGTTTCATCGAGGGAGACGCGGAAAGGAATAGTGCGCGCAATCTTGCCCTCGGTCGCTTTCTTGCTATCGATCAATAAGGTTGCCGTGGTACTTTTGCCGACGCCAGGACCGTCATACTTGGAGTCGAGCACGATCGTGTGCTTACCGGCCGACAGCTTGTCCCCGCCGGCAATCGTCGTGCGCTCGACCCCGGCAAGGTTGTAGTAGAAGACCGGCTTGCCGGCGAGCAGGTAGAGACCCCATCCATTAAATCGCCCGCCCTGCGTGATCAACATCCCCTCGGCTCCAACGTCAGGGACCTCAACGTCGGCGGTGATGCGGAAGGATTTGTTTTTGAGGTCCGGCGCACTACCTTCAGGAATGCGAACCATCCCAGGAAAATAGACGAACTCCGATCGTCCTGCTGTTAAGCTGGGACGAAGGTTCACATCGAGCCGCTCCACCTTGCTGTTGTCGATCGGCAGCACATTGTGTTTCGCGGCTTCTATCCAAAACAGGTTTTGCATCTCGCGGAGCTTTGCGGGCTCTTTGTCGGCGAGATTGACAGCTTCGCTGAAGTCGTTCGCGACATTGTACAGCTCCCACTTGTAATCATTTACCGGCGGCAGCGTTCCACTCACAACCCACGGTGCGACGGCCGGAGTGGTGGCGGCAACCCAACCGTCATTGTAAATGGCGCGATTTCCCAGCATCTCGAAATACTGCGTGCGATGCCTCGACGGCGTCTTGGCGTCATCGAAAGTGTAGACCATGCTTGTGCCCTCAACCGGCTTCTGCGGCACGCCGTTGAGCAAAGCAGGTGCCTGGACGCCGACCGCTTCGAGGATTGTCGGCGCGATGTCGATCACGTGGTGAAACTGTGCGCGAATACCGCCCTTGTCTTTGATGCGCGCGGGCCAGGAAATGACCAGATCGTTGCGCGTGCCACCGAAATGCGAGGCAATCTGTTTGGTCCACTGGAACGGCGTATCCATGGCGTGCGCCCAGCCGATTGGGTAGTGGTTGTAGGTCATCGGCCCGCCGAGTTCGTCCATGCGGCGGAGCAACTCGCTGAAGTTTTCCGGGACGGCGTTGGCAATGGACATTTCATTGAGCAGGCCTTGAGCGGTGCCCTCAGCGCTGGCGCCATTGTCCCCTTGAATGTAAATCACGAGGGTGTTGTCGAGCTCACCCAAGTCCTGGATTGCATCTAGGATGCGGCCCATTTGGTCATCGACGTAGGACAATGCCGCCGCGTAGACCTCCATCATGTGGGCCGCGACCTTTTTGTGGTCGGCATCGAGCGAGTCCCATGAAGGGATGCCAACCGAACGCTCTGTCAACTTGGTGTCTTGCGGAACGATGCCCATGGCCTTCTGACGCGCGAGAATTTCTTCACGCATCTTGTCCCAGCCCATATCGAACTTGCCCTTGAACTTCGCGATCCATTCCTTTGGCGCGTGGTGTGGCGCGTGGGCTGTACCTGGAGCGTAATAGGCCAACCACGGTTTCTGTGGAGCGACCGCATGCAGCATTTGGATGCGCGCGATGGCATGGTCTGCCATATCCCGCTCGAAGAAATATTGCGGATCGTCGTGCGGCGGCTCGATCGGGGTCGTGTTCTCGTAGAGGGCCGGCGCCCACTGGTTGGTATCGCCACCGAGGAAGCCGTAAAAGTATTCAAAGCCCAAACCGGTAGGCCAGAGGTCGAACGGTCCGGCTTGGCTGCTATGCCAGTCGGGGACGTTATGGTTTTTGCCGTACCACGCAGTGTTGTAGCCGTCCTGCTTGAGCACCTCCGCGAACGTGCCGTTGCTCTTCGGCATCAGCGAGTTATATCCTGGAAATCCTGTTGCAAGTTCCATGATAACGCCGGTCGCCACGGAATGATGGTTGCGTCCCGTGAGCAGCGCCGCGCGCGTTGGGGAGCAAAGTGCGGTGGTGTGAAACTGCGTGTAGCGCAAGCCATTCTGCGCGAGGCGTTCCAAGGTCGGCGTCGCAATCGGGCCGCCAAACGGGCTTGATGCGGCGAAGCCTACATCGTCGGTGAGGATGAGCAGGATGTTCGGCGCGCCTTTCGGTGCGTTGACTTCCCTTGGAAAATCAAGAGTTGAGTCTTCGACGGTGGTCCCAACATGCCCCTTAAAGGGCTGAGCAGGCCTTGGCAGCATGTCCTGTGCTGCAGCCGATCCCAAGAATACCGCGGTTAGCGCGGAGATAGTCGCGAGGAGAATGGTTTTGTTCCCGGTCATTATTTTCTCTTCCTCTAGCTCGAAGGGGGAGGCCATGCTCTGAGGTAATTACGACAAACGGTACCACGCCCACGTTACCCGGTCTGTGACGGATTACACCCTCAGACGGTGGCCAAAATGCAGTCCTGCGAATGCCTTTCGCATGTCTCTGCAAAGGGTCCATACGCGACCGAGCGGCGCGCTGGTTGAATGTCCGCTTTTGTCAGTAGCGGACATCGAACGGGTCGGCCAATCATCCGGTTTTACAGCGCGGCAAAATGCCTTTAACGACCGTGGACACGCTTAATGCCGTTTGACAATCTAAGTTATTGTAATCGCTCCGTCGTGGCAGCGCATCAACTCCTCGATCAATTGCTGGTGGATCGCTCCGTCTTGACGACTAGTCAGTTGTGCGACCGTCTTCGCGACGGCGACAATCACTTCATCAGCCCCACCGTTATCGAGTTTGTCTGAACCACTTGGTGCAACAGCCCCGCGAATGCCCTTTCATCATGCCAACTCGCCGAGCAGCGCCTTCGCTTCCTTCAGATCGCGCGTGTCGAAACCTTCGGTGATGCGGTGCCCAACCATGAGCGGTATGGCCGCCCTCTGCTTCTCGGCGAGGGCCAGAAACTGCGCGGCAAGGTCGCGCACCACATCGCCGTTGAACGCTACAGCGTTCGCGACCCAAAATCCGTAGAGCACCGAAAACAGCAACAGCGGGTCTTCGGGAGGCTCGCCGAGCGTTTCAGTCTGTTCGATGAGCAAACGTGCCCGTTCCACCACCGCTTTTGTTTCCGGCGCGCCGTATCCTTTGATATGCATCAATGGGGTAATGAGCGCGACCTGCAGCTTGTTCTGCTCGCGACGCAGTGCCGGCGTGGCGGGCAATGTTGCGATCAAGTCGAGACCTTGCGTAAACTGAGCTATCGCTTCAACCAGAGCAGAGCGCTCCAGTGACCGCTGTCCGGCCAGGAACGGACATCACCGGATTTGGTAATCGTGCTAATGTACAGCTACGGGAGGCTGTCATGGCGGAGACCAGAAACTCGTGGCAATTTTGGTATCGGATGTCGTCGGATACAGCCGGCTTGCCGGCTCTGATGAGGATCGGATACTTGCGCGGCTGCGGGCGCTGCGAAGCGATCTGATCGATCCCACCGTCGCCGTGCATAACGGGCGTGTGGTGAAGCGGACCGGCGACGGAAGTCTCATTGAGTTCCGCAGCGTGGTCGATGCCGTGCGCTGCGCCGTCGCATAACGGATTGATTGAGCGCAACGCGGGCCTTCCGTCCGAGCGCCGCATTGAGTTTCGCGTCGGCATTCATCTCGGCGACGTGGTCGAGGAGAGCGACGGCGACCTGATGGGCGATGGCGTCAACATCGCCGCGCGGTTGGAAGGCATCGCTAAGCCGGGCGCGATCTGTCTTTCCGAAGATGCCTACCGGCAAGTGAAGGCGCGCCTCGATCTCACCGTTACTGATCTGGGCCCGACCTCACTTAAGAACAAAGCCTCGCGTGCCGCCATGGGTGGCCGCCACGACCGCCGAGCCAATCCGGGTCTATTCACTCGAAATTGGCAAACCCGCCCCGGTGAAGCAGGCTGATGGTGTTAGGTCGTCGTCACCCTCAGCGGAGCTTCGTCTATCCATCGTTGTTCTCCCGTTCGCTAACCTTGGCGGTGACCCGGAGCAGGAGCACTTTGTTGACGGTGTAACTGAGAGCCTAACCACTGACTTGTCCCGCCTGTCGGGTGCGACAGTGATCGCGCGCAACACTGCCTTCACCTACAAGGGCAAGCACATCGACGTGAAACAGATCGGGCGCCATCTCAATATCCGGTATGTACCTTGAAGGTAGCGTCCAACGTGGCAGCGATCGGCTTCGCGTCAACGTGCAGCTTATTGATGCTGAAACTGGTGTTCATCTTTGGGCCGAACGCTTCGACAAGCCCGTTGCTGATCTACTCGACTGCAGGATGAGATCGTCGCACCTCATATTTCACCCAAAGAGACCTATCGATGTCTCGGGTCGGCGGCCCTGTCGAAGCTTCAGGAGTGGCTGCATCCCGGCCCGTCACTCTCGCGGCCGATCGGCATGGTGGGTTCAGTTCCGGTGCGAATCATTCTTTTCAATCGCATCGTCCAATCGATGCGGGTCTATGTTACCGGCCGGTCGCGTGCCTGTCCCTCTCGCGGCGATTGGCGCATCGACCGCGCCGGATCTCGGACAGCCGCTGAATCGAGCAGCAAGAACTCGCCGGCAAACCCGCGCCATTTGGCGAAGTTCCGGGCTAGTCGACGACTGCAATCAAAAGGAGCGCGTCACACCGTCAGGCTCATAACCTGAAGGTCGTAGGTTCAAATCCTACCCCCGCAACCAAGCTAACCATCTAAAGCACAATAACCTTTCGCAGCCCGTTGTTAGGAGTGAGCTGGGTATTAATGGTGCGAGTCGCCACATTGTCGCCACCGGATCAAATTTCAATTTTTCGCCTTAGTTCATTTCAATGTCGATGCGACGCGGTCTAACGCACTTCTTATGCTCGGATGCGTGAGCATGCTGAAGGTCGCATGTTCTTACGCATTTGGATGCAAAGCCGACGTGCTCCAGTAATTCGCAGATGGACACCGCCCGCTGCAAAGAAGGTGGCTTGACGAGACGTTAGGTGCCTGCCGAATGCGGCAGCTTGGCCTTTTCAGAAGTGCAGTAACTTTGGTTGCTTGGTGGCCGCTGTCGTAAAGCGGACATCCAACGAGACTGAAGCGACTTCACCCTTATCGGCCGTATCGGCGCCAAGCAGTAATCTACTCGGCAACGCGCCTTAAATTCCGATATACCTTAGCCGCGATTGCACGCCCTTTGTCCGTCAAAAATACCGCCGTTCTCACTGGCGAGTTAGGAATTCGCTTTATGGTGACCAGTCCGAGGCCGGCTCCACCGTTTCGGCCACGGTCGCCGATACAGCGCATATACCGGCTCATAAGGAAACGATTGATATTCATTTCTCGCGCGTAGGCCCCGACGGGTTTGCCGTCCGCCAGGGCCACCGTGAGAAACGTCCGTACATAAGGAAATGGGATCGAGCCGCGCAAATCGATCAGCGGCTTAATCCCCCACAACAGCGCCTGGATAGCCCTCTTGTGGCCCGGTGCTATCAAGCCGTTCCGAACCATCGCCCCCCGAGAGGGTTGAGTTCTAGGTGCCTTGGGAATTAACTCACCAGCCGCCGAATCTGTAGTTCAGACCGAGCGTCACAAGGTTATACGTCCGGTTATTGGACGAAATGGTGTCGCTGGCGAAGGGCGCCGGCGCCCCTGCCGCAACCGTATAGCTCACGGTGTTCATGCGCACGTAGTCATACTGCACCCGCGCCGACCATGGCCCCGAGAATGCCCATTCGAGACCGGCGCCGACATTCCAGCCGGTGTTGGTAGATGAGGTACCGGTAAGGCCGAACGGCACGCCCGCGATGGTAACACCGGAGTTGCTTGTGCCAATGAATGCACCGCCGCCCTTAGCGTAAAGCAGTACGCGATCCCACGCATACCCGAGGCGGGCGTCGGCAAGCGTCAGCCAGCGATTATTAACTGACACAGTTGCCGTAGTTCCTCCCGGCGCTGTTGCTGTAAGGGTGTTCGAAGCGTTCGGAAGCCAATCGAAGTCGGCTTCGGCGCCAATTACAACACCGCCCCCAAACTCCCAGTTGAAACCGACCTGGCCGCCGCCGAGAAATGAATTTTGGGTGGTGCTGGCGAAAGTGCTTCCGATCGAATCTGAAACGCCGCTGACGCCGCCAAAGCCCCAACCAAGATTAGGGCCGAGATAGAAGCCAGTCCAATTGTAGAACGACGGAGGTGGCGCCGGAATGTAAGCCGCCGGCGCTCTCGGTGGCGGAGGCGCAGGCGGAAGATCGGCCGCCAGCGCAGCGGAGCCCGCAACAAAACCGAGCGCAATGGCAACAATCAATCGTTTCATGCAAAACCCCAATAAATTCTATTGAACATAACGGAAGTTCAGTCAGAATACTGTCACTGCGGAGCAACGTGGGCTAGAACAAATGTGTCCAAAATCTGGCAAAAGCAGCGAGGTTGACGCAGCGGGCGCCAACCAAACTGGTCGGCGTATAATGCCCACGCTGTATAGATTTGGAAGCTTCGCGCCGGCTCCGATTGCGCAACGTCGTCAGGTGCTAGGGCACAGACGGCTGGGGGCAGAACAAATTCCAAAAATCAAGATGAAGTACCGTGTTTACATCCCAGATACCGCTCCTTGAGGCCGGGGTACATTTGGGGAATTTTTGGTCTGGACTACGGCACGAAAAAAGCCGGGCGTGATAACCCCGGCTTTTCATCGAACGCGCGGGTGACGCGCCAACGCGGATCAGCTAGTTACGCCCTCCCAGTTTGAGGAAATCGACGCGCGTAGTCACGTCGCGTGGCGCTTATTGAGGTTTTTTCTCCTGGCCAAGGAAAGCCCTGCCTAAACGTTCTAGTTCCTGCATATAACAATATAGCGCGAACAAACCTAAAAGGGTGAGAACGTACCGAGACACTGGAAGATGGAATCCGGGCTTTTCCGCAATAAATAGGAAACCGAAAACGGAGGTCGCGAATACGAAACTCATGCGAGCCAGGAACATTGTAACTTGGCCGAGCAGCACGTTTGCAAACCGCGGCGGCGGTGGACGAACTCGATTGGAGATCCAATATCCCATTTGCATCAAAGCGATCGACGAAAGCGACCAGAGCAAATTCTCACTTCGCGCCACGTGCGATGCCGGGTCAGCGAGAATTTGTCTGTAAAGAGGAATAGCATTCCATAAGAGGATGACTACTCCGATGGTTTGCATCCCGAACAGAGCTGGATATCGCCAGCGACCATCGGTGCTTTGCGCTGGCGCGGAGCGCGAGGAGTTTGAATGACGTGGGTTGATCATGCGCGTCGAAGTTGGCAACGATATGAGCAACGGTCGCGCATCAGCATCTGCGGAAAATGGCCAGATTAGCGCTGACTAATGATGACGCCCGGTGCAATCACATTACAGCAACGACACCACGCCGCTACCGGCAGCCATGGTATGGAAACTGGGCCGAGTGTAGTGTAGGGCGGCCGTCGCTGCGATAGGAGCCCGAAGTATCTTTCCCGCAGCGGTTAGCCGCACTGCTCTTTGTCGCACCGGTTCGCGAGAGCGTCGTTTTTGAATGAGCGCCGAGCGACAACGTTCCAGTCCGCATTTCGTCGTTGCGTTTTCCATCGCATGGTCGGCCGTGATCTCCTGCTCCACTCCTGTCAGCGGGGCGACGCCTGCGCCGTCCTCCAATCAAGACCCGCAGGCGCAACAGTCTAATCCGGATCAGCAAGACCCGGATTACAACGGTGAGGATTTTACGCGTCCGCAGCGGAGCGTCGAAACCCGCATCCTTTACGAAACGTCCTCAGGCACGAGCGGCCAAACGGATCGAGAAACCTGGCTGCTGCGAGCCAATTGGAAGTCCGACCTTAGCGCGGGTTGGACGCTGGGGCTTCTCGGCCAGGTTCCCATCGTCGACAAGACCACCTTCAGCCCGACGGGCCCCGATCAACAACTCGGCGTTGGCGACGCGGCGTTCCAGGGCGCTCTCAGCCACGCTATCGATGAACACTGGGCCTTCGGTTTCGGTGCTCGCTTGGTCGCCCCTACGGCCGAGGATTCACTGGGAAGCGGCAAGTGGCAGATCATGCCGGGCGTTGGCGTGCGCTATTCCTTCCTCGAGATCGGGCCCGATACTTATTTCATACCTGTAGTCCGCTACGCGGTCAGCTTCGCTGGCGATCCTTCAAGGCGGAATATCAGCGAACCGCAGATCGCCCCAACACTGAACCTAGGTCTACCGGACCATTGGTTCGTGAACTTTTATCCGAGTAACGATATCCGCATCAACTTCGGGGACCCGATTTCCGGTCAGACCGGCCGTCTCTTCCTCCCGCTCGACGTGTCAGTCGGTCGAAAAATCGCGGATAGCTGGATCATTTCGCTGGAGCTTGGTGTGCCTATCGTCGATGATTACCCGGTTTACAAATTCAAAACCGAGTTGCGGATAGTCAAGCAGTTCTAAGCATCGGCGGGATAGAAAGGGGAACGTGACCAATTTGAACAACCCCAGGCAAGTCACAATGTTCAGAATGCCGCCTTTTTAATAGCATTCATCAGATTTTCGTTCTTGCGGCGTTTGCAATATTTCTCGACCAGCTTTTTGTTAGTAGCAAATCTCGATAGGTCGACAATCGGCTGGTTTCGCGACGCATTGAAGTAGCCACTCATCCATGCCGCAATCAATTCCTGCCTTTCCGGAGATGCTTTCATGTAGTCCACGCACTTCAGCAGGGACATATCGAGCAGGACCTGAGCGCTTGCAGGCCCATAGGCTCCGGCGAGCAAAAAGGCGGCGCCGATCACTACCCTGCGAAACCCGATTTTTCTATGGTCATGGCGCTCACCTACTTTGCCGTAGCGCGTTGAAGGCTTGTCATAAGCAACTCCTTCGGGTTCGATGCGTACCACGCTTTCACATTTTCTACGTTTCTCGCGTATGCTGGTAAGTTTATATACGTGTATCCGCTCTTTTGATTGAACCACCCGCTCATCCACGCGGAAAAAATGCGAGACTGATCGGGTGGCAAAGCGAGATATTGCGAACATGTGACCAGCGACATGTTGATCATGTATTGCGCCTGAGAAACGGAGGGAACAAAGATTCCGACGGAAGCTAAGCAGCAGGCGAACGTTCCAATTCGAAGTGTGTACATATCCCTACAACCTTGTTGGTGTGGCCAAACGCGACATCAAAGGCGACGAATTCAAAGCTGAGCTTCGGATCGCTGAGCAATTCTAATCGTCGGTCTATCGAAATCTAATGGTCATTCCGGCCAGACCAAGCGACACTTGAAAGCCCATTTGTGGTCCGTGCAGTTCAAGGACGACACCCTTCTCATTTTGCAAACGCACCGCAGCCGCGCCACCAACGAATGTACCTCCGGCGCCCGCTGCCCCGTACGTGCCAGCTATGTCCGCGGGATTATGTAAATTCAAGGCGACGCCCGTCAGATTCACTCCTGCAATTCCAAGGCTGCCAATGCCCACGCCCCCTATACCCAGGTGCTATACGTGGCCGTTGTAGGTCAACGTTCCGTGACCGCCACCAAAGCCAACAACTCCCGCATCCGGTGTGGCATTGTCGAACATTCCTCAACCTTTGGAGCGCATTGCCCTGAATGGTACGATGTCGACAATTGACTAGACTTTCTCATATAGCTGTCCCAGTTTCATGTGCCGTGCACTTGCAAGGGAGGGCAAGATTAATTTCTGTCTTCTAAGCGAAATAACCGTCGCTACCGGGGGCTGCTCGACGGCGCGGCTGGCGAGCGCCAAATGCATTTCTTCTTAAATTTACTCTCCGGAGAAAAGGCGAAACCGCCGAGCGTGCGCTCTCTCAAAGGGAGAAACGTCGCATCCGAACGTCGCGGGAGCTATCGATGTCGTTGCGCAACCTTCTGACAGATGAAGGTTCTCAAGACCTGTCATATGAGCGCCGGTTCGACGCGGAGATGTTGCGCGTTCCCTGCGGCACCTTTCGCATGGGCTCGGACAGCCACTATCCGGAGGAGGCACCGGTCCATAGCGTTACGATTGACGAGTTCTGGATGGATCGCACGCCGGTAACGAACCGGCAGTTCAAGCAATTCGTCAAGGCAACCGGCTACGTCACCTTCGCCGAAATCGCCCCCGACCCGAAGAATTATCCAGGCGCGCTGCCGCACATGCTCTATGCTGGCTCGCTCGTCTTCTCGCCGCCGTCGCGCCCGGTCGATCTGCGCGACTGGAGTCAATGGTGGAGCTTTCTAAAGGGCGCGGACTGGCGCCACCCCTACGGACCGAAGAGCAATATCAACAATCTCGATAATCATCCGGTCGTGCATGTGGCGTTTGCCGATGCGCTAGCCTACGCCGAATGGGCCAGCAAGGAACTGCCGACCGAAGCCGAATGGGAATTTGCCGCGCGCGGCGGCCTCCAGGGCGTGGAGTTTGCCTGGGGTGATGAGTTCACTCTGAACGGCAAGCACATGGCTAACACCTGGCAAGGCGAATTTCCGCGACAAAATCTCTGTTCGGACGGCTTCGAGCGCACATCTCCGGTCACTGCATTCCCACCGAACGGCTATGGCCTGTACGACATGATCGGCAATGTTTGGGAATGGACGATCGATTGGTATTCGACAAAGCACGAAGCCGACGCCCCGAAAGCTTGCTGCATTCCGCAAAATCCGCGCGGCGGTCCGGAAGCCGCGAGCTACGATCCCGCCCTGCCTAATATCAGGATTCCACGCAAAGTGCTTAAAGGCGGCTCGCACCTCTGCGCCCCGAACTATTGCCGCCGCTATCGTCCGGCCGCGCGACATGCTGAGCCGATCGATACTTCAACAAGCCACGTCGGATTTCGGTGCATCACGAGAAAATCGGCAAAGAGCGGGATCGTTAGTGGCGACGATGAGTGTCAAAAGTCCAAGGACCGCGTGAGTCAAAATAGCGAGGGTCTTAGAGCCGCGAGGAACTGCCGTTGAGCGGCACGTCAGCTTAACAAAATGTAGGCTGATGACGCTGAACTGCATTCGATAGATTGCTACGAATGGATCATGACGATGAAATCGAACGCATCAGTCTTGGGAATAGGCCGTCGCTCACTGCTTTCGATTCTAAGCATTCTTCCGGCCTTGGCCATGGGCAAAGGAGACATCCGACAACTTCGACCTTGACCGCCAACGTAAGCGAATGCCCCCGAACCAGGCGTCGCGAAGGATTGAATCTCCCACCCCGGAAAATTTATTTCGTCACCATTGGCGGCGGCGCGCTCGCAGCCGCGCTTGGAGAGAATGACAACATCACCCACGCGTTCCATCCCGACGGCCGATCTTGAGCGTCAAATTCCCAGTAGGCCTTGAGGTTAACGTAGCCTTGCAGGTTTCCAGCGGGGAAAATGTAACCAACTTGCGGGCCGATACCAATGACCCTCGATTCGAATGGGCACAGCACCGGGTTGCACCCGCTGTCGGGAGTGACCTGCTGGTAGACATAGCCGACCGCCCCAACCAAAAACTGTTTGGTGAGGAATTGCGAAGCTCCCCAATCAACATGCCAGTCGATGCCGTTCTGATAACCTGTGCTTGGGTTCAGAAAATTGTAGGTCAGCCCGGTGACCACGGAGAATTCGTGCCCCGCCTTCGGGTCGAAGTAGGTATAGCCCGCATCGCCGTCAGCGGCACCGTGACCGATGCCGATATTCGCGAGATTGGTCGAGCTGTAGTTGCCGACAGGGATGTCGCCCGCCCCGTAGACCATCCAGTTATTCACGCCGCTGCTCCACCGGATAATGGCCTCCGGGTACAAATCTCCAAAACCTATCGTGGTCTGGCTGATGCTGCCTTGCCGCATAATGGCGACCCGCCTGAAGCAGCGGTCAGGCTACCGTTCAATGCAGTGCTGTTGTCAGCCCCAAACGCCAATACACCGACGTTGAGTTGGCCGCCAAGTATTGGCGTCGCAAACACGTAGTTAGGATTGAGGACGACGGTCTCGAACTTCGTGTTCAAATTCATTGAGGTTGACATTGACGGTCGGGTTGAACTTTCCGATGGTAATTTCACGCGAGGCTGCGACAGCGCCGTTTGCGGTCACCGGCGTAAAATAGTTGATTGCTGTAAACGCCCAACCGGGCTGCTGCGGCACCGCGGCAAGACTGCCGAACAGGCCGGGCAGCCAGAAACTTACGCCATTTTCGTCCGCAAAGGAGATCGCCGAGAGCGATACATTAGCCGCCATCGCAAGCGCAGCACTTGCGGCCGACGAAAGCAATAGCGATCGGCATCTTCCGGCTCCGATTTTGGCGATAAGATTTCTCATCGTTCCCCCCAGACAGCCTGACGCAGGCAGCCGATATCGGCCGAACCATCTTGTGTGACAGGACAGAAGCGATTGTACCAAACGGAATGGCCACTTGTAATCGGATTGAATTGTGTTTTCGGTTTTTCAGCACGCTGCGATCGCCCCGCTAGATCCTCCCGGAAAAGCGGTACTGGCCCCTCTCCCTAACGACTGATCCCCTTTTGAATTTTTCTGCGGTCCCTTTTCAAGATGTTCAATATTGAACAGTGTCGCCCTCTGATTTTCGGTATGCGGCTCGACCGAACTGAGGGGGGCTACCGTTGCGAATTGAGAATGCCGATAAGGCGGCTGAATATATGCGTTACGCCGAGGGCTGTGTGAAGACGGCGAGGATACTACGTGATCGCGAACAACGAAGTCTCCATCGCGAAATGGCGGCTGATTGGCTCAGACTGGCCCAGTTAATAGCGGAAGATGCAGCGTCTAGCGCGTGATCAAGTCCAAAGGCCTGCAAAACCAGCCGAGGCTAGACAGAAGGCCACTCAGTTGGCGGCCTCTTTCATTTCATCCGCTTCAATTTGAAATCCAGATAATCCCGAATAAATTCGCAGCGTTCCGTCTTCGCCCTTATAGAGAACGAAGAGTTCTTCAGCGGATTCGTCCAAAAGCTGCTCCTCGCGCCAATCCGGCGGTATAGGCTCAAGTGGCAATCGTGGTGCCGTAAGGGCCGACATAAAAACCGATTTGAAGCGCATCTTCGCTTTTGAGTGACCCGTCCAAGCTGCCGAGGCGAAATGTTCACCTTCCGAATGTCGATCACCCTCGCGATATCGGCGTTCGTCTTTACTTTGGCGGTGCTCCTGATCTCGATTAATGCAGAGATTTTGCGCGTTGCGGCAGAAAACTCGGCCTCAGCGGACATGGAGGCCGCGAGCGCGACGACCCTCGGACGCCTTGAGAGTGAGGTATCAGAGATCGACTCAATAGTGGGCGTGCTGGCGACCAGTTCGAGCCTTGCCGACTCAAGCATGAGAACCGAGATTGGCCGGGGAATTCCACTGTTAAAGGCTGCCCTTGCTCGGTTGCCGCAGATGGAAAGCATCTACGTAGGCTATGACACAGGGTCTTGGTTGCAGGTGCGGCGCATAAGTGATTTGAGCGAACCGCAACGCGAAAAATTCCGCGCGCCGCAGGGTTCTACGTTTGCGGTAAGTTTGATCCGCCCTGCCTCTAACGGCGCTCTGCCAATGAGGCAAATCTTCGAAGACTGGAAAGGCAACGAACTCGAGCAGCTCGATCTGTGGAATTACGGATACGACCCACGCAAGCGCACCTGGTACATCGACGCGATGGCGGCAGACGGGCCGGTTATATCGTCACCCTATGTTTCGTTCACCATCGGCGTGCCAGTGATTACTCTAAGTGAACCGCTGCGGGGAAAAGTTGGCGGCGTTATCGCCGCAAATCTCAAGCTGGATGTGTTTAGTGATTTCGTATATGAGCAGCGACCAGGGGAGCATGGGACGGCATTGATTTTCGATTCCGACGGTACGCTAATTGCTCATCCCGATTTCGCGAAATTTGTGACCGATGCCATGACGCATCCGTCACACCCTCATTTGCCAAATGTCGACGAGATCGGGGGGCTGGCTGCGGCTGTGTTGAAGAGACCAGATTGTAGCAAGCCTTGCGAAGGAAGCATTCGCCCTGAAGGAGGGCAGAATTACCTTTTCCGGCTGAGCGAATTCAAGCTCGCCGGGCAATCCAGCGCGAAGATACTCTTGATTGCAGCGCAAGGCGACTTTGCAAATGGTATCCAGAAATTGCAACTTATTGCTCTGCTTGTAGCGATTGGCGCTTTTGCTGCTTTCATCCCTGCCGTGTGGATTTTCGGCAATCAAATGTCACGCTCCTTAAATAAAATAACCATCCAGGCCGGCAGGTTACAGATGCTCGCCGCGCCTGATGATTTGCCGGTCACGTCGAATATCAAGGAGATTCACGAACTCGGTATCACCGTAAATCTTGCGCAACGCGCGATTTGGTCGTTCGCGCGTTTTGTTCCTAAGGAACTCGTCAAACGAGTTATCGATAATTCAATATCTACTGAACTCGGCGGTGCACGGCAGGAGATCACAGTGGTCTTCACGGACATTCGGGGATTTACAACAATTGCTGAGCACGCTGACCCAGACGTACTTATGCGTCAGACTTCTCGCTATTTCACGGTGTTGACCGAGGCTTTCTTTGCCGAGGGCGGAACCGTAGACAAGTTCATCGGCGATTCGGCGATGGTGTTCTGGAACGCGCCTAATCCGCAGCCCGATCACGTTGAGCGGGCGTGTCGAGCGGTACTCGCAGCAAAAGCGGCAAGCGTCACGCTAGACGCTCAATTTGAAGCTGAGGGCGCGCCGCGTTTTTTCACACGGTTCGGCATTCACGTCGGGGAAGCCGTTGTCGGTAATCTCGGCTCGGCTGAACGCATGAATTACACCGCCCTGGGGACTACCGTGAACTTGGCATCCCGCCTTGAGGCTCTGAATAAAGAGTATGGGACAGCCATCCTCGTCAGCGAGGAGGTTTACTCTCGGGTTCGAGACAGCTTTCAGTTTAGAGCGATGGGTTCGGTCGTCGCCAAGGGCATGACGAAGGAAACTGAAATTTACGAGCTCGTCGAGGCATCCGCATGAATTTCATCTTGGCTGTGTTCCATCTTACGCGTCGGGGACTGGTCCTTCTACCGTTGCTGTTTGCAGTTCCGGCCGCCGCCGATGAGAACACCATCAAAGTCGGCATTCTGCATTCCCTTTCCGGCACAATGGCAATGAGCGAATCCGTGCTCAAAGACACAGTTCTCATGCTGATACGGGACCAGAACGCGAAAGGTGGTTTGCTCGGGCTGAAACTGGAGCCGGTAATCGCCGATCCTGCCTCAGACTGGTCTTTCTTTGCTGAAAAGGCGCGCGACCTGCTCACCAAAGGCAACGTCGCGGTTGTGTTTGGCTGCTGGACTTCGGCCTCGCGCAAGTCAGTCCTACCGGTCTTCGAGCAACTTAACGGCCTGCTCTACTACCCTAACCAGCACGAAGGTGAGGAAAGCTCCCGCAACGTTTTCTACACGGGGGCTACGCCCAATCAGCAGGCGATCCCGGCAGTCCGATTCCTGTTGAGCAAGGACGGTGGCGAGATTCGTAGATGGGTGCTTCTTGGCACGGACTATATCTATCCTCGCACGACCAACCGGATATTGCAGGCCTATCTCGCGGATCAAGGCACCTCGGCGGAGGACGTCCTGACAATCTACACGCCGTATGGGTTCTTCGACTGGCAAGAGATTGTAGAAAAAATCAAAGTGTTCGGATCTGCGGGTAAAAGGACCGCAGTGATATCGACCCTCGACGGCAATGCAAACACGTACTTTTACAGAGAACTCGGCGCCCAGAAGGTAGAGGCCGCCAAGATTCCGGTCATGGCATTGTCCGTGAGCGAACGCGAACTGGCAGGCGCGAATGCCAAGCCCCTAGCCGGCCACTTCGCGGCCTGGAACTACTTCCAATCCGTCAAGTCGCCGGAAAATGAGAAGTTCGTCACTATGTGGAGGGATTTCACCGGAAACCAGAGTGAAATCACAAACGACCCAATGGAGGCGACTTTCATCGGCTTTAGGATGTGGGCTCAGGCCGTCGCCCAAGCTGGCACGACGGAGGTCAATGCAGTGCGCCAAGCGATGTATGGCCAAAGGATCAAGGCGCCAAGCGGCTACGATGAAGTGATGAACACCAATCACCACCTTTCCAAGCCGGCTATGATCGGCCAGATCGACGCTTATGGGAGATTTGACGTTATTTGGCGATCGATTAGCGCGATCCGCGCGGATGCATGGAGCAAATTCATCCCGGATAGCGCCAAACGCACTGCCAATTGGACATTTCCTTGGGTTTGCGGGAGCTGCATAGAGCCAACCTTTAAGGATTGGGAATAATCTTTCACCGACTAACCTTTGTTGGTGGCGTGGAAATATTTGATGTCTGCCTTGGGTCGATGCGGTCGAGAAAGGGAAAATGAACTGACCGAAATCTGCGCCGGTCGAAAACCGCTATTTCGCAATCCAACGCCTCATAAAGGACCTGCGAAGGCTACCGTTGGAAATCGTATAATCATGTGTCCGCCTATATAATTTTCGGCTGTGTGTACCGGCGCCTCTGGAAAACTTCATGCCTTTGAAAAAATCGGCATTTTTTGACAGCATCGGTTAATCGCTACCAAATTGCGCCATCCGCAACGTGTCCGTTCGTCACCCAATTGCTGACATGAGAGCAGATATCCCCTGTCGACGTTTAGTGCCAATAACGACCACTCCGACGAACCAAATACTGATCGGCTACTGAGCCGTCACGCTCGGCGGCCGCTGGACTTTCGTCACCGACGGCGGGTTCCACTTGCCGGTGAGCGCGTCGGACTTTGGACTGTAGAGGCGCATCGTCAGATTGAATGGCCCCTTCGGCGCAGGCAGCCAGTTGGCTTCCCTGTCTTTGCCGGGGCTTTCGTTCTGGAAGTAGATGTCAAGAGAGCCGCCCGGGTTGTATTTGAACGGCATCCAACTGCTCACCGCAAAGCGATTGAGACTGTTTGCCACCTGAAAGCCGTCGCTGTCGTAGAGGGTGAGCGACCAAAAGGCATTCACTGGGGGCGTAGCGTCTTTCTCGAAGTGGATCGTGTACTTGCTTGCGCCGTCGAGCGGCTTACCCGCTTCGTCGGCGAGGTTGAGTGGATAGATTGCATCTTCCGGTAGGTTCGCACCGAGGCCGAGCTGGGCGACGATTGTGCGCTTGAGATAATAGTTGCCGTACACACCCATCGTGTCCGTATTCATAGACCAATAGTTCGCGACCCGGGCGAGGGTTGGTACTTTCCATTCCATCAGGCTCTGCGCAGCCGCAGGGGCGGCCTCCAACGCCTTCTTCACCGCAGGATCGACCTTGGTTATATCAAAGCTCTTGCCCGGCTCGAAGCCGATCCGCATCAATTGCGCAATAATCGGTTGATCAGTCGGATGGGGCGGGTGGAGCTTGAGAAGTTCGGCCGCGTAGACGAAGAATTGATCGGCCTGCATGGTATCGATCTGCGTCTTCGGCGGTGTCTTCATGTCGACGCTTGATGCGATCTTCACTTCGACCGGCTTCGGCGATTTGCCCCACTCCGAGAGCGGTGTGACCTTGTAACCGGCCTGAATTTTGTGGACCTCATCGTAATCCGGCGGGCCATCGGTCTTGGTGCGGCCAATAATCCAGACGTAGGGAGTGGGTGCTTCGATCTGCGTGAAGCCTGCTGGTACTGTTCCGCTCCAGCCTCGCGGCGTGATGAGAAAATTACCCGGCTGCGTCCCTGTTGTGCGCCAACCCGGCGACGCAAACACGTCCGTCCACATGTCAAGCATTGGCAGGAGGTAGTACCGCCCGTTCGTGTCCGGTGCGGAGACGACCTGCGGTTCTTTGGTAAGATCGAGCCACGCTATGGAGTAAAGCGTGTCGAAATTCGAGCGGACGACCCCTTTAAAATCGGCGGGCGGATATTACGGGACGTTCACGAACATATTCATCGGCCCTTTGCCGAATTCCTTCCCCGGCTCGATGTTCGTGGATTGCTTTCGAGTTATGTCCATCAAGATTAGCGGATAGAGGTAGATGTAGGCATCCACGGCAATGGATTGCGCCTCCTGCTCGGTTACGGCGCTCTGTGCCTGCGCGGTGAGTGAAAGGATGGGCCAAAGCATCGCCTGAGAGAAAGTCGCCGATGCGCGCTCGAAACGACGCTCCTGACCCAAAGGCCATACGCATGGTCGTATTGATGTCGGATGGAGGCTGCCGAATTCGCTTAGACTGGACATCATCCGACGCTAGGCTGCTGGTCGGCGCAGCCAACGGGAGAGTGACATGAGTAGAGGGACGATAAGCGCGGCGATCATGCTCTCGGTACGACCAATGACGTCGCGCGAGAATTGGCTAACATCCAGATAAAGCGCCATCAACAACACGATCCGGCTGGTCGATTCCGGATTGCTCGCGAAGCACTGCGTTAGTGTACGACGAAAGAGGTCGCGCGGCTCTGGCAAGTTTGAAATGACCCGGTGCAACATTTCGAGGCGCCAAGCCCGTGCCGCGAATGCTGCGGTCGTGTCGGCTGCTTGCGGCCGGAATTGTCGAGCAGCGTGGCTAGACGTTCGAGACGGCCGGCATAGGCCGCCCCATCATATATGCGCTCGAGAACGTGCACATAATCGGCGAGAATCTCCTTCCGCGGCCGCAGCGTCTCAAAGTCAGCCCCATAGTGCATTGGTCCGCGCTCTTTACGTCCTCACGTCGCACATGCAGGCGACCCTCATTTTCGAGCCGACGCGTAAGCTGCGTGTTCGGCAACGCGTAAAGCAAGCCCACCATGCAAGACCGGGATCGCAGCCTCCTCGACGAGCTCGACCATAGCGTCCGCCACCGATTCGGTCTCGCTGTCGAAGCCAACAATGAAGCCTGCGTGTACAAAAAGACCGGCAGCGTAAATCTTGTGGATGCTGTCCGGAATGCTCCGTCGTGTGTTCTGCTTCTTCCGCATCGCCACCAGCGTCGCAGTATTCGGACTCTCGATGCCGACAAAGACGCCGACGAAATTAGCGCGGTTCAACAGCGCCAGGAGCTCGGCATCGTCGGCGAGATTGAGCGATGCCTCCGTGGTGAACTCGAATGGGTAGTCGTGGGCCTCGAGCTAGTTGGCTAGCTCAGGGAGGAACGCCTTGACGGCTTTCTTGTTGCCAATGAGGTTGTCGTCGACAAAGTCGACATGGCCGCGATAGCCAAGGCGGTAGAGCTCATCGAGTTCCGCAAGCATCTGGGCGTTCGTCTTGGCGCGCGGCACCCGCCCATAGAGTTCGATGATGTCGCAAAACTCACAGGTGAACGGGCAGCCGCGAGAGAATTGCACGCCGATATGAAGGTAGTCGTCGAATTTCAGAAGATCGAAGCGGGGGATCGGCGACCTGGTCACATCGACCTGGAATTTCTCTGCCTCGAAGAACTCCTTCACCTGCTTCCCAGGCTTCGATAAATTTGTCGATGGCCCCTTCGGCTTCGCCGAGGATTTGGAAGTTTGCAGTCCGATAAAGATGCGGTGACGACGTGACCCCCGGGCCGCCAATGACGACGGGCTTCCCGCGCTCGCGGCAGAGATCAACGATGTCGAGCGTGTCGCCCCCTGCGGAAGCATTCCGCCGGTCAAGATCAGGTCGGCCCAGTCAAGGTCATCGTCAGTCAACTCCTCGGTGTTTCGGTCGAGCAGCCGAAATCGACCATGCCTGAGGTAACAGGGCTGTAACAGTGATCAAACCCAGCGGCGATGCCGGATATTGGCACCGAAAACTTCGGACGTCCGCTTGAAACTCCAAAACGTATCCGCCTCGAACCGAGGATAGATCAAAAGCGCGTTGCAGGTCTGTGCACTCGATACATCGTCCACTTGCTCGCCCCTGTCTCCCAAGGTCGAAGCGTAAGTGGAAACGTCCTGCGGGTCTAGCCATTTAAGCGGCATCCCAACCGCTGTGACGTCGGTTCAGGGTCGATTTTGTTGAAGAAGTCGGTGAACAATTCGAGATGAATCGGCCGGGTCATTCGAAGGACGCCGATTGCGAGCCGCTGATGGTCTCAGGTTGGTTGAGGGCTTGGCATCGGTATCAGCTTGGCCAGCTTTCGGAGGTTTTGGGCGGTTGCTGCGAGAAGGAACTCATCACGCGCACCATTCGGCCCTCTTAGTCTGAGCCGGTCGAGCTTGAGAATGCGTTTGAGATGGGCGAACAGCATTTCAACTTTCTTGCGCAGTCGTCGCGCGGTGCGCCCTTGCCATGAGCTTGCGATCTGGCGTGCCATATCACGGGCGCCTTCATAGATCGAACGCGGCACGTAACGGGCCGGCTCCTTTGGACAGCATCGGCCTTTTAGACGGCAGGTCTGGCAGTCATACTTGCTGGCGCGGTAACGTAATGTCGCTTCGTCAACAGTTGAGCCTGTCGTCGTTAGCATCTTGCCGGCGGGGCAGTAATAGACGTCGCCGACATGGTCGTAGGTGAAGTCGTCGCGTGAGAAGGTGCCGTCCTGACGGGTCGACTTATCGAACACGGTCACATGTGGCTCGATGCCATGCTCGTAGACGAGCCATCCGAGCATCTCGGCTGAGCCATAGGCGCTGTCCCCCAATAGGCGTGCGGGATAAAGATCGAAGCGATCGAGCGAGCGTTCTATCATGCGTTTTGCGGCCAGGACCTCGGCCTGCCGGATCGCGGTTGTCGCTTCGACATCAACGATGATCGCGTTGTCGACATCGATCAGATAGTTGGTGGAATAAGCAAAGAAGGCTTGCCCGCCATGGGCGCCGGTCCATCGCGCCGCCGGATCGGCCGGTGAGACGAACTTGGGCACGACATCGGTCGCAGCGCCGAAGGCCTCATCGTCGAGCACAGCTATATATTCTTTGACCGCCCGGCCGGCGGCATCTGGTGGCAGCCCCCTCCCGCCCTCGATCCCTTTTTGCCGATTGGCATCCGCCTTGATCAGACTGGCATCGATCGCAAAGGCTTCGCCGCCGACTAGTCCCTCGCGGATGCAGCGCTGCAGAACCGTCTCAAAAACGCGTCGCAACAGATCGCTCTCGCGGAAACGGCCATGTCGGTTCTTCGAGAAGGTGGAATGGTTGGGGACATCACCGTCAAGCCCGAGCCGGCAGAACCACCTGTAGGCCAGATTGAGATGGACTTCCTCGCACAGGCGCCGCTCGGAGCGGATGCCAAAGCAATAACCGATGATCAGCATCCGGATCATCAGTTCGGGAGCGACCGACGGGCGACCCAGCGAGCTGTAGAACGGCGCGAGCTCGCGCCGCAGTTCCGACAGCTCGACAAAGCGATCGATCGACCTCAGCAAATGATCCGCCGGCACATGGGCATCGAGCGAGAAGTTGTAGAACAGGGCACCCTGTTCGACTTGCCGAGGTCCCATCATCGACTCAGTTCCTGTTTCTCAACAGGACTGAATCAGTGAGCCTTCACCGTTTCAACTGGCGAGTTTTTCAACAAAATCGGTCAAAAGCGACGGATGTGCGATGTCGGCACAATGCCCGCTCGTCACCCAATCGCCGACGTGAGAGCAGACATCGCCGTTGACGTTTTGGGCCCAAGAAGTGACATTTTGCACTTCGAATAAGGGGGTCACGTGCGGAGATTGCAATATCGACCTGCCGGATCGCTCAGCGTTGATCGATAATGGCCCGATCGAAAGCCCGCCCGGATTGTGCCTAGCCTGGCTGTATCACATCAATCTTACCACCGTCTGGCCATGGCCTAATTGGCGCTTGCTGCGCGGCGGGCTGCCTCGATCTTCGCTTTCACGGCATCCATGTTGAAGCTGGCGCCCTTTTGCATCGGCGGGAACTCGATCGCGGTCATCGCCAATTTCTCCACTTGTTGCTGGACAAAAACGAAGCGCCAGAATTCGTATTTGAACCAGTCGAAGTATTGTTGGGCGCCGAATTTTGTTCCGCTGTCGGGCCAGCCGGTGCGTTCGAACGGATCAAGACGAAGGTTGACCACGATGGGCACGTCAAGCTTGGATTTTTCGCCGAGCCAGCCCGCCGGTTGGTCGATGAAGCGATATTTGAAGTCGTCGATGCGCACGGCGCCCAACTCGCTTTCGCCGAAGTACCAGACCTCGTGCCGGTTCGACGGACCCTTTCCGGTGATCAGATCCATTTGGTTGTAGCCGTCCAGATAGACCTTGTATGTGGTATCACCCAGCTTCTTGCCCTGCTTCAGTTCAACGGCAATGTTCGGATTGCCGGCGGCCGCCACAAAGGTCGGGAACCAGTCGAGCCCAGAGATAATGCCGTTCTCGACTTTGCCGGCCGGCACCTTGCCTGGCCAGCGGATCATGGCCGGTACGCGGAAACCGCCTTCCAAGACCGTGCCCTTACTCTGCGCAAACGGCGTCTGTCCGCCGTCAGGCCAGGTGAAGACTTCGGTCCCATTATCGGTGGTGAATACAACAATGGTGTTGTCGTCGACGCCCATGTCCTTGAGCTTCTGCAGTACCAACCCGACGTCGTCGTCGAGCTGCGCCATGCCGGCTTCATGGATGCTCCAGCCGTTCTTCGAGTTGCGCATCGCCTCGTATTTGGGCGAGAGGTGGGTCACGATGTGCATCCGCGTCGGGTTGAGCCACACGAAGAATGGCTTGCCGTCGGCCTTCGCCTTGTCCATGAACTTGAAAGAAAGATCGCGTATTTCCTCGTCGACTGTTTCCATCCGTTTCGGATAGAGAGTCCCGGCGTCTTCGATCTTCTGTTTGCCGACCTTGCCCCAGCGCGGCATCACCGTCGGGTCGTCGGTTTCGGTGGCCCAGCTATGAACCATGTTGCGCGGACCGACAACGTTTAGCAAATCCTGCGGGTAACCGGGGTGCGCGGGATCCTCCATCGCGTCGAGGTGATAAAGGTAGCCGAAGAACTCATCGAAGCCGTGGACGGTGGGCAGGAACTCATTGAGGTCGCCGAGGTGGTTCTTGCCGAACTGGCCGGTGGCATATCCCATGGACTTCAACGCCGTCGCTATTGTCACCGCCTGCGCCGGAATGCCGATAGTCGCGCCGGCCTGGCCGACCGTGGTCATGCCGGTACGGATCGGCAGTTCGCCGGTGATGAATTGCGCGCGACCCGCGGTGCAGCTTGCTTCGGCGTAGTAGTCAGTGAACAGCATGCCTTCGGCGGCGAGCTTGTCGATGTTCGGCGTCCGGCCCGCCATGAGGCCACGATGGTACGCGCCGATGTTCCACATACCGATGTCATCGCCCATGATGAAGACAATGTTCGGCTGTTGCCCGGTTGCTGGCGCCGGTTGCTGTGCCTGCGCGGAGGTCGCCAGAACGACCCCCGGCAGCGCCGACGCTGCCAGCAACGAAGTGCCGGTCAACAGCAGATCGCGCCGTTTGAGACCTTCGCTGTTCGGAGTGATGCCGTCCTCGGATTTTCCACGCTCTTTGTCCTTACTCATGTCGCCCTCTCACTGTATTTTCGCACGATGCACAGAAAGCAGACATGCTTTTGCGCCGAAAGCCACCATTCTTTGCCGGGGTATTGGTCGCCTCGGCTGAAGGCACATTGATTCTAGTCGCTCACGTCGTCTCGGCCAAGCATGGCCAAAAAGGCCGTTGCTGCCGTTGCTGAAACGTATTCGCACCAAGGCGCTCGGCCTCGCCGTAGCACAGACGCTTCTCGTTGCTGCCACCGAGGTCATCAAATGAACCTATCGCAATGCGTCAATTGACGTTAGCAAACGGTTGTCCTGGGTCAATATCGACCGAGCGTCGCCCTGTGCTCCAGCTTTGCTTCGGAAGCGGAAATCAAAACGGGCGTCCACACTCGAAGCTCAGTGCCAACGACGACCAAACGCGGCGCAAGGCAGTAATAGTCTCTTGCAGTTTAGCGGATGACTGGCGGGTCGCCGGTCATAGTAATCGTGCGACCAGCTTTGACCAACGGCGCCGTGCCGAGGTCGGTCGTCCCGATGTGTCCGTATTTGCCGACGGCCGCGACTACTAAGGCGCAGAAAAGCCCGAGCGCAAAGACCTTCATGTGCGTCCTGGAATCAGCCTTGTGTATTGAGTGATTCATCAAAACGGCTCCTCAGATGAAGTTATAAATTACACGGCAGGTATGGCGAGGAAGCGGATCCCGTTCCAGTATACGTTTGTCGACCCTACTTGGCAGAAAGGGCGGGAGACCTATACCGTCGTATAGGTGCCCAGGGCTTGGGCGAGCCGCTACGGCGCGGATCGGCGCGCACCAGGTAACGGCGGAACTTCTCTTCCCGTGCGCTTGAGCGCATTCTCGAGGCAGTCGATCAGTTGCTGGTCACCGAATGGCTTGCGGAGGAAACCGCGCGCCCCGGCGTTCAGCACGCGCCTGCGAAGACCATCGTCGCGGGATGCAGTCATGATAATGATGGGCATCGTGTTACCGTCAGCGATTAGCCGTTCCTGCAGGTCGGCGCCGCTCATGCCAGGCATCCCGAGGTCCGTAATGAGGCAGGACGAGTCGCGAGCAGCGCCTGATTGCAAATATTCTTCGGTGGAGGAAAACGTCGCGGTGGTGTAACCAAGTGAGCGAACGAGAGCGTTTACACCATCTCGTACCGACGCATCGTCGTCAACGATTGAGATCATCGTCACCTTGGGCAATTTGAGGAACCTTGTTTGCCCCTGAACTACGGGATTCGGAGATGACGCAGGACTGATCCCCGGCGCATATTCAGTGATTGGGAGGAAACCGGAACTGTACTTGTGTATAGGTCAGGGCTTGACGCGCCGAACCCCGAGCGCGTCCGCCATGCGCACCAGTTCGGCAAGCGATTTAGCTTCCATTTTGCGCATGACTTTGCCGCGGTGAAGCTTCACGGTGACTTCGCTGACGCCGATCTCGCCGGCGATTTGTTTGTTCATCAGCCCGGACGTCACCAAACCCATGATCTCGCGTTCGCGCGGCGTGAGCGTATCGAAGCTTGCCTTCAACTTTGTGCTATCTCCCGCGCGCTTTCGACCTTCCCGGTCCTGCTCAAGTCCCGCTTGGACCGCGTCGAGCATATCTTGGTCACGAAACGGCTTGGGTAAGAATTCCACGGCGCCGGCTTTCATAGCCCGCACGGTCATCGGAATGTCGCCGTGACCCGTCATGAAAACGATCGGGAGCTGAATATTGGATTTGGTCAACTCGGATTGGAAATCGAGGCCGCTCAGCCCGGGCAATCTGACGTCAAGTACCATACAGCTTGGGCCATCCGGCACAGGCCTGCTTTTCAGGAACTCCGCGGCCGAAGTGAATGACCTCACTTGCAGGCCCACCGATCTAAACAGAGCCGATAGACCCTCACGCACGGACGTATCGTCGTCGACTACAAACACTATCGGTATGGGTTCGACACGCGTGCTCATGAATGCCGCCGTGGGGCGAGTCTCTATTGTTCGCACTGGCGAAGCTTCCTGTTGAGCTCTGCCAATTTGCGCAAGTCGGCTGCGTCGTTGCAGCCGCCGCGAGGGAATTGTAGCAAGAAGAGAGATAAACGGCCACCGCTAGCATTGCGGGCTTCGGACGCCGACCAACAAAAAGAACCCCAAACGCGAGCGGCTTGGGGTTCTAACAGTCGTTGCCTCTTAGGCTTATGGACTTGCCGGCGGGTGTGTCAGGGGATGGGGCGCCGGCCAAATCGGCCTAACGGCGTCTAGAATAGCGCAAAAGCGGAACCAGGCTCCATTGACCTTAGTGAAAATGCGTCGTTTGAAATGATAGGGAGTCCCATACTCAAGGATAGGAACGACGCGTTCCGAGTGCACCGCGCGGTGGCCCTCAGCGGGCCACTTGCCATGCGCACACCATCCCTTCGTACAGGGTCTCCCGCCGTTCAGATCACCCCTCATTAACCAAGGTGTGATGGAGCGGCTCACGCAATCTGCCTAGCATCCGTGAAAACACGGGGAGTGCAGAATGAATTCGCGGCTGACCCATATCGTTACGATTAGCTTCGCTGGACTGATGTTTGTCGGCGCCAGCGGGTTGTGGTCCGGCGCCGCCCATTCGCAGGTCATGGCGATGGCGACGGAGTATGATGTTGCGAACACCGCGGCTCTGCCGCAGCAGGACGCGTCCGCCGAGTTCGGTGAGGCTGCTGACATTCCGACCCGCCTGCGCCGCCAGGTGGTTGATTATCCCGCCGGCGAGCCGGCCGGTACGATCATAGTCGATACGCCGAACGCCTATCTCTACTTCGTGCTCGGAGGTGTCAAAGCGATCCGTTACGGCGTCGGCATCGGCCGTAAAGGCTTTACCTGGTCCGGCACGAAGACGATCGAGCGCAAAACCGAGTGGCCGGATTGGTATCCGCCAGCGGAAATGTTGCAGCGCCAACCCTATCTGCCCCGGTTCATGGCCGGCGGTCCCGGCAACCCGCTTGGCGCCCGCGCGATGTATCTCAGCGGCACGGTCTATCGTATTCACGGCACCAACAAGCCGTCGAGCATTGGCACCCGGGTGTCGAGCGGATGTATCCGCATGCTGAATGCTGACGTGATCGATCTTTATGAACGAACGCGGGTCGGCACAAAAGTGGTGGTCTTGCCGCTAAATAACCGTGACGTGGCGCAACTTGCGACCGGGTCACCACCGTCCGGGCCGAAGCCAATCCAAATTTTCGATGAAAGTATGCGCTGAGCGGAGAGATTGCATCGCTGGGGAAGATCAGATGCGCAAGTGCATGATTGGCGTCATTTTTTTGCGACCGACCCCGGTGGCCCACTGAACAGCTAATAAAGGAGCAATGCCATGTCGACAAAACTTGCCGTACTTCCTTGGAGCAAGAATGGCAGCCAGCGCCGTTTCAGCAGCGGCATCTTCCATCGGCGCTTTACGGCGTTTACTTCTTTTCTCGACGACGTTTCGGACCGCATCGAGAGGATATGGATCGAAAATCAATACTGGGACCGGGCCGCGCCGACAGTGTTTGCCCTGTTTATGGCCAGCCTGGTTGCGGTGCTGGCGCTCAGTTACGCGGGCGTACAGATCGTTTGAAGTGAGCGAAAAGTCATCGTTCGATTCTGCGAAACGGCATTTCACCGCTACCGCAATCCGTCTGTGTTTCAGTACTATACCTTCGTACAGGTCTCCCGCCGTTCAGATTACACCTCATTAACTAAGGTGCGATGGAGCGGCTCGAGCAATCGGCCTAGCTTCGCAACAAGTTGAGCGGACGACAGTCGGCCCGCTGCTGGCGAGGGACAAATGAAGAAGAGTTTGATGGCCGTCATCCTTGCCGCCGGGTGTGCTGCGGTGTTTGTGGGAATACTTCCGCCACCGGCTCCCGCAGCTGCAGCGATACAGAACGGTAAGCATCACATTATTGCCGCCGGCAAAACCGAAACGCAGGCACCGCGCGCCGCTGAACACAGGACCGGCTGCGCGGAGGCTTGGCCGTATTATGAGGCTTCGTGCCTTCGCGACGCACACGTGCACGAAGGCGTCAGCACCAGCGTTCGCGTGGTAAGCGCCGACAAGGCAGCTAAGATCCGCATCCAAACCGCGCAACGCTAGGCGAAGACAATGCCGAGATTATTTTCAATCTGCATCAAAGGAGCGATCGCGGTTGTCGGCTGCGCGGTGCTTTTTTGCGTAGCGAATGAGCCCGGCACCGCGCAGTACGAGCGGCGGACTGCGATCGTTTCGAATTCCGCCAAAAAGGGCGATCGGTTGCCTACTTCCGCTGCCAAAGCACCTACTCCTTCGTTCTATGCGAAGCCGTCCTCGCCCAGGCGTCCCCCACTTGGCTGTGACCCAATGTTCAGCCCGATCGCCGATCCCGCGCACGCGAGCCTCTATGGCCGCTGTATGACGTGATTACCCTTTGATCGATTGATCAGACGCTCACTCACGTATTTGTCATGCCGCGCGGGCTGCGGCGCGGATATGATGGGCTGGGTGTCGGACGGGATTGCGTTTTCTTTTTAGAGCTCCGCGGCGAGTGAATGCGAGGGGCCTGTGGACCATACGGCCAGTGCATATCCATGAGCGGCGCCGCACTCCGATTGGAGGACGGCGCTGCGCCTACCGCCTCGCCTTGGCTTCAATTGGTATACCAGACGGCTCCGGTCGGTCTTGCGTTTCTGAGTACCGATTGCCGCTATCTGATGATCAATCAGCATTTGACGGAGATTTGCGGCGTCTCAATTGCTGATCATCTCGGAAGAACGGTGCGCGAAACGGTTCCGCTGGTCGCGGAGCAGGTCGAATGGATCGTACGGGAAATCATGCGCTCCGGCGAGCCAATCACCGGCGTCGAGGTGAATGGTCAACGACCCGACGGGACGAATGTCGAGCGCGTATGGGTGACTTATTGGCACCCTTTGAAGAGCGGCAACGGGGAAGTGATCGGAATCAACGTCGCCGCCGAGGAAATCACCGAGCGAAAGCGCGCGGAAGCAGAACGTGCCGCAATGCAGGACCGGTTGCGCCTGCTGAACGAGTCACTGGCGGAACGTGTTGAGGCAGAGGCTCAGGAGCGCAACCGCCTTTGGAAACTCTCTCAGGACCTGCTTGTCGTTAGTGACCACCATGGAACGATCAACAACGTCAATCCTGCCTGGACTATGACACTGGGGTGGGAACCAGATGTGCTGATCGGGAAAACGGCCACTTGGCTGGTTCACCCGGATGATGTCGAACGATCGGTCCAGGTGATGCTCAATCGGGAAGCGGGCCATCCAAGCCGTCATTTTGAAAACCGCATGCGATGCAAAGACGGTTCGTACCGATGGCTGTCCTGGCGCTCCATGGCTGACCGTTCGTCCATTTACGCCATTGCCCGGGACATAACGGAAATCAAGCAAGCGCAAGAACAGCTGAATTCGCTGCGCAGTGAGCTCGCGCAAACATCCCGCCAAACCACAATCGGCGCGATGACCGCGTCAATTGCGCACGAAATCCGACAGCCATTGAGCGGCATTTCGGCAAACGCCGGCGCCGCCGAAAGGTGGCTGAAAGGCCCAGAGCCGAACCTTGCTGAAGTCGAAGCCGCTTTGGGCCGCATCGTAAGAGATATGCATCGGGTCGATGAGGTTATTAGCAGCGTCCGAAGTATGTTCGGCAACAGGCCAGGCGAGAAAGCTCTGATCGATGTCAATTCGTTGATCAACGAAGCTCTTGTATTGACGGAGAGCGAACTGCTGAGGCAAAGGACGATCCTGAAAAAGAATACGCCCCCGAATCTCCAGCCAGTATCTGCCAACCGCGTTCAGCTCCAGCAGGTTCTCGTCAATCTCATCGTGAACAGCGTGGATGCAATGGACGCTGTCGTTGGCCGTGAGCGCATTTTAACGATCGATGTTGAGGGTGACGGCAGCGTTATCACAATCGCGGTTGGCGATACCGGAGACGGTGTCAAACAGGAACATCTCGATAAAATATTCGAACCTTTCTACACGACAAAGCAGGACGGGATGGGTTTGGGCCTTTCTATTTGCCGATCGATCGTCGAGGCCCACGGCGGCAAACTATGGGCTTCCAGGGGAGACCCATTCGGTACGACATTCCATATGACGTTGAGTATCGGTAACGATACGACGAAATGATTGCAAAGATCGACGATCCCTACGGAAAACTCGTGCCCGGAATCGCAAGCGCGAACGGCTTGGCGTTCTAATTAGTCGTTGCTTCTAGGCTTATGGACTGGCCAGCCTGGGTCCCGGGGGGATGGATCGCCGGCCAAGTCGGCCTAATTGATCCTGAAAAGTGCAAGGGCGGGTCCGGCTCCGAATCTTGGGGAAAGATGCGCTTTCTGAAATGATAGGAAGTTGCATACTTGAGAATACGTATGACGCGTCCGAATGCACTCCGCGACGACCTAAAAACTGGTCCGAAAAGCTTGTTTAGTCGCACAATATATCCTCGTACAGTGCGTCTCGGGCAAGTGAATTCCGCGCCGCCGTGTAGCTTCCGAGCCGCCTCAATCTCGCGCATCCGTCGCGACCCTAAGTTCTGTAACAGGCGGTTAGTCGCACTAATCGTTTGCAAGTTGCCTGCGCGAGATCGCTTTCGTGGCGATCCCTTCGCTCGATGAGCAAGATTTGCGGGCCCTAACCAAGACTATTCGTTGCGTTCGTATGGCGGGCAAGGCCCGATAGTTTCGAATTTCATCGAATGGGGGGTGCGTACATTATCCCGCCGGCGGTCCAGTTTTCATTAATTCCGCGTGGAATTCCCAATGCTGATTTCACGCCGACATTTCGGTCGTAAATCTCGCCATAGTTGCCCACTAGCCGGATAATGCGCGCGATCCAGTCCGGCGTCAGCCCCATCCGCTCGCCATAATCACCGCCTTTTCCGACGAGGCGTTGCACCGCTGGTTTGTTTGATTTCAGTGCATCATCGATGTTTTTCGAGCTGACTCCCAATTCTTCGGCATTCACCAACGCGAAGGCCGTCCACTTGACGATGTTCAGCCACTGATCATCCCCCTGACGCACAGCCGGACCAAAAGGCTCTTTCGAGATCAAATCAGGAAGAATGATGTGGTCTTCTGCCTTTGTGAGTTTTAGCCGAACGGCGTGAAGCTGCGAGATGTCACTTGTCAGGACATCGCACCGGCCGCCGTCGTAGGCTTTGGCGCTGTCGTCGGGCGATGTTCCGAACACGACTTCATAGGCCATATCGTTGCTGTGAAAGTAATCGCTGAGATTAAGTTCAGTCGTTGTGCCGCTCTGCACGCAAATCTTACTTCCGCTCAGGTCGAGGGCGGAGTTTACGTTTCGCGACCGGGGGACCATGAAACCTTGCCCGTCATAATAAGTCACTGCCGCAAATTCCAATCCTAAATCGACTTCGCGCGACATGGTCCAGGTTGTATCTCTGGACAAAACGTCAATGTCGCCCGCCTGCAAGGCGTGAAAACGGTCGCTCGCCGATACGGGCAAAAGCTTGACCTTGCCGATGTCGTTGAAAATCGCGGCCGACAGCGCTCGACAAAAGTCGACATCAAATCCAACCCATTCACCACTGTTTGCCAGTTGCGCGGAAAAGCCAAGGACACCTTGGCTGACACCGCACGTCATGCCGCCGCGCTTTTTAATGGTGTCCAGCGTTTGCGGATGCGCGGCGGCGCTGGCGGTGACGCAGATCGCAATTGTAGATAGGGCAACGAAGCCTTTCAGGCGGCCGAAGGAAAAAGAGAGGCGCATCAAATTCCTCACTCGGTCATGTGCCGTGGATCTGAATTCTCTTACTGAACGTTCGGAGCCTGAAGGACCACGACGCGGGTGCCTACGGGGACACGTTCATAGAGATCGACAATCTCCGGATTCGCGAGACGAAAGCATCCTGAAGACACCGCCGATCCGATCGTCTGGGGCTGGTTGGTGCCATGAATCCGGTAAACCGTCTAAACCGTTCCGCCAATGTAGAACGCGCGCGCGCCTAAGGGATTGCCCGGGCCACCCGCCATGAAGCGCGGCAGATAGGGTTGGCGGATTATCATCTCGGGGGGTGGCGTCCAGTCCGGCCATTCAGACTTGCGGTTGATATATTTAAGACCGTGCCATTGAAAGCCGTCGCGACCCACGCCTATGCCGTATCGAATGGCGCGATTGTTGCCCTGAACCAGGTAAAGGAAACGTTCTGAGGTGTTGACAATGATCGTTCCTGGTTGCTCGCTCGTCCGGAAGAATACCATCTGCCGCCGATATTCTGCCGAGAGCTGTTCTTCTTCCGCTGTCGGGACAAAACCTGGCTGATCGCCGACCAAACTCTCGTCTGGGAACGATATAAATGGTTGTGCCGAAATGGAAACGTTTGCTGTGGCGGCAAACATTGCGATTATTGCGATCGTCTTTGCTGCAATTTTTAAACGCATTGCCTTTCCCCGACAAACGGCCGCCCGGCGGCGCAAATTTGATTCTTTCATGGTTCGGCTTTCGCTGGCCTGGCCTAATTCACCAGTCAAGCGCGCGCTCTTCGAGTATTGGGGCAAGCCTGCAGCGGGCGCATCGGCGATGCGCAATTCAGTTGTAATTTCACACCTTCGTTTCTGCCTTCCAGCGTGAAGTCGAATCAAGGCGCGACCGGATGCGGATGCGAACGAGATTGAGGTGAGATTTGACCGAAAAGTACATGTTGGAATGTCGGACTGGCAAAGCGAGCTTGATCATGTCGTGTTCAAGGAATTCGATCTCTTCCTCCAGTGCCGCGGTCTGCACAGAATCCAACCCTTTATGTAGCCTCTCTTCGATGCTGCGCAGCCGACGATAGAGTGCGCGTAGGCGGAATTCAATAAGCCACTTGTAGAAACTCGGTCCGTAGCTCAAGACCGGCAATATGATCGCTACCGCAGTCAGCGCGAGCGCCAGTACTCGCTTGACGATATTGGTGATCCAAAACGGCAGATAACGGTTCAGAAATGAAGGTCCATTGCGATAATATTCGCGGGCCTCTTCAGCGACCGGGTATTCCGGATCTGCGACACTAGGGAATTCGCCGGCGCGCTGAAAAATTGAGGCTGTGCCGTGCACCTCGGTGATTGTCTTTGCCAACAGATCAATGATCGCCGGGTGCATGTCCTCGCGCACCAATACCACGTTGGTCGTCCCGATCAGGCTGATGTCCGATGCTGGAATTTTTCTTTCAAAGTCGACAACTCCGCGCGGCAGCACCAATTTGACCAAATAGGGAAAGATTCGGGTGAGTGCTTCGGCATCTGTCATATTCACGAGCTGGTATTCGGGATTGTTGAGCAGGCGCATCAACGACGGCGAGTCCGCGTCCAAATTGAGGAATAGTGCATCAACTCTTCCCTCTTCGAGCGCGTCGACCGCCTCTTGCGGAGCGAAATTGAAGAAGGAAGCATTATCCCAGGTCACGCCGCCCGCGTGCAGGATGGTCTCGCACACAATCCGCGCGCCACTCCCCACGGGTCCGAGCGCGATTCGTTGGCCCTTAAGTTGGGTCAGATCAGTCAAGGGCTTTTGCGCACGTGAGAAAAGCCAGAAGACCTGGTAGTCGATGCGGCCCAGAGACAACAGTCCCGGCGCACGCTGGCTATCAGAGATGCCACCCTGCACAAAAGCGACATCAACGCCCAAGCGCGGATCCTGTAGTGATATGAGGTTGTCGACTGAACCTGCGCTCTTGAACACGTTCACCTTGAGTCCGTTGCGCGCCAGGATTTCCTGATAGTGTTGCGCCAACGCCTCGAAATGACCGCCGCTGAAAGAGCCCGCGATAGTGATCCGGCTCGGCGGCGCGGGGATCAGGACACCGAGCGCGATCCAGATAACGCTGGCCAGAACGAGCACCAAGACCAGCGCTATGTACAGATACCATCGCGTATAGCTTGCCATCCATCCTCTGAGCCGCTGGGGGTTGCCTTTTTCATCACATATTTGGAGGCTATTTTTGGTCCGATCCCGCCACGTCCAACTTGCGGAATTATCGCGACTATCGGGGATAGTAGCCACTGGACCTAAGGCCTATGTGAAGCGCGTTCAGGTCTGCTTAGCGTGAGCGTGCGGTGTCCGGATTTGGGCAGCCGCGGCTTTCTTGTGAAGCGTTTGCAATCCGAGGGCGACGTTTCCGCATTAGCCACCGGAAAGGGTGCCATTCCGAGTGAATTGGTATCGTCCCACCATTCGACTTCGCTCGCCGTGCCCCTGATTGCGAGAACTGCCTGATTTGGATTTTCATTATTGTGCGCGATGAAACCATAAACGAGGGCGTCGTATTATTGAGGACAAAACTTGGCGGGATCATAGGAGGCAATGACTCGTGCGTTCCCCCGCCAACCAACTACGACAGTTTCTGAGCCCTATATTTTGATATTTGGTGGTGCAGCCGCCCAACAGCGTAAGGAGAGATAGCGCGACGAGCCAACGCACCGCAGATCCCCTCATGAATACTTGAGGATGTTGCCCTTGCCGATCATGACGTTGAAATAGGTCTATCTCTTGGATTAGCGAGCCCGCCACAGGGAATTAGCGTCTTCCACCCTTTGTGCGCGCAACGGATTTTCGGGATGGCAACAATCGCAAGCGCTCAATATGCTCACGCGTATGCTCACGCGTGTTTGCCGGGCGCATGTTGGAGCCCATGGCCTCAACCTTTATGTCCGTGCCCCTCCTGACCGGCTTCTGCTTCCACGGGAGAAAAACCAAATTGCCAAAAAAGCCACGGCGCGGGCGCGGCAGCTCCCTCGAACGCGCGGTATCCCGGCCGGCCTAGAGTGAGGCAGGCCGCAATTTCAGCTGCGACAGGCCGCCCACCACGTTAAGTCCGACAGATCCTTCCAGCGAAAGCGGCTGCAAGGTGATGCTTCGCCCGCTTCCGCCGACCAGCACGTTGGCACCAGCGCCAAGCCCAAGACTAGCATCCGCGGAAGCGCCGATGTATTCCCCGGCGAGCGCTCCCAACGCGATACCCGATGCCGGTCCGAAAACCGCCCACGCAAAACCCCCTCCGGCGGTCGCGCCTAGATCGATACCGATTGTGTTGATCGCTCCGTCGTAACCCTGCACTTGCCCCGATACGGGGCTGAATTTGCACTCCATCGATTGATGGCCGAAGAAGACAAATCCGATGCTCGGATTGAGTCTACATGTCAGCCTGCCCGCCTGGGTCCACGTGCTCTGCGTAAGAGCCAACGTCGGCAATGCCACTGCGACGAGACATGCCACCGCAGCCGATAAAAAACGTTGCTTTTCAGTACTCATGAGCATCACGCTCCTCCATTTGATCTTTTCAACCAGCTGCGCCCGGCGATGCGACGCCGCGCAGACTGACGGCGGTGGGGCGCAACACCGAGAGTGAAGTACGCTGGACGCGTCACACGGACGCGGCCAATATGGGTTCATCAAAGGATGCATCGGCCGTAAGGACCGAGCCTATAGGGATAGGGGCATGCGCCAACCGGCATTGGATAGTATGGTGCAGGTAGCGGCGCGGCATAGTAGCCGTTGCGGACGCAGTAGCCGTAAACGGTACGGTGGAAGCCGATACCGCAGCCGCCTGCTGCAAGCATGACGTCGGAGTGATCAATTTGAGCGGGCGCAGACGAAACTGGCACGGCGTTCGCGCCGAACGACAAAAACGATCCCGCCAAACCGCCAACTAAAATCCAGGCCAAGTTCTTTGTCATGAAATCACCCTCCGCTGATCGCAGTCCTGTGCACAGCGATTACGCATCCGTCCAATAAGCGCTTTTGACGCCGGCGCCCCCGTGCAGCTCTAAGACGCGTTGCAATTTTACCTGACAAAACTTTCGGAATGGGATTGGACTGTGGTCCAATATCGGCTCAGGCGTGGGTAAAGCGTAGATGGTAGGGCGACAGGCGCAGGCGTCGGGCCGGGCCGCTTCCGCGGTTACTGAGCTCTGCCCAGCTGGCCGGCAAGCTCGATCGCGGCGAACAAGGACGCGTCGTTAATAGGCTTGGGAAGAAATGCGATCGCGCCAGCAGAAGCGCACTGCTCACGCATTTCTGCTTCGTTGCGCGCCGTGATTATGATAGTCGGTATCCGAACGCCCCTGCGCCCGAGATCCTGATGAAGCTCCAAGCCGGTCATTTCCGGCATCTGCAAATCCAGTATCAAGCAATCCGGTACTTCGTGATCGAGCGAAGCGAGAAATTTCCGGCCGGATTGAAACGTTTTTGCAGCCAAGGCGCGTGTACCTAGCAGCCGGGCCAAAGCCCTAAGCACCGATGGATCGTCATCGACGATAGCAATCCGGGGAGAAGCCGCAGGCATCGAATAGACTATCGTACCTATCGAACGGGTCGGTCGAGTTAGCCCTTAGGCCAACATGAAATGAGACACCTAGGATTTGGCAATCTGAACCCCGACTTTCCCAGCTAAACGAACCAGATCAGCTACCGTACGCACACCGAGTTTTTCCATCATCCTGCCGCGATGCACTTTCACGGTCTTTTCCACAGTTCCCAAATCGGCTGCGATCTGCTTGTTCAGCCTTCCCGCAACAACGTGTGAAAGCACCTCTCGTTCCCTCGGCGTCAAAGTCCCGACCCTAGCTTGGATTATGCCAAGCTCGACCCGGGCCTTGCGCGCCGCCTCATCTGCTTGTTCCGCCCGCGCTATCGCGTCCAGCAGAAGTTTGTCGTGAAGGGGCTTCGTAAGAAAATCCACGGCCCCGGCCTTCATCGCGTTCACGCTCGTGGGAACGTCACCGTGGCCACTAATAAAAATTATGGGTCGTTGATCTCCGTTCACACCCAGAACACGCTGCAGCTCTAATCCGTCCAAGCCCGGCATCGCGACGTCGAATACTGCGCAACCTGGAATTTCGGGATCGTGTTCGCTAAGAAATTCCTCCGCGGACCCAAACGTTCGAACATCACGGCCGTGAGCCGTCAGCAGTCGCGAAAGTGCTTTCAGCACGCGCGCGTCGTCATCGACGAGAAAAACTGTGAACATGTCCCCCCCGAATCCCACGCTGGCCGTTCAAACCCAACGTTCAATGAAACTTCCATCATCCGAAAGTCCTTACAATCTTTCTCTGAACTGGCCGCGCATCAAAACTGTGATCGCCGGTGCTTTAGATTGTCCAATCTTTCGCGATAATAGATCATTTCACGTTGGCGTTACATGGTCTTCGAAGAATAGATTAAGGCCCGTATACTGTGAGGCCTAGGGTACCGCGCGGGGGGGCAGATGAGTGTGGGCTGCATGACGGATCCTCTTTTATCGGTGGCAAACCTGCCGCCGAGGAAGGGGCATCGCCGGGTCATCTGCGCTTTTGCGATCGTGCTTATCGCTGCGTCGTTGGTCGCGGCTCCGTTTGCCGACACTCAAATGCCAGAGCTCGTCGCATTTGTTCCGACGATCGAAGCAGTCATAATCGTCAACGATCTAATCACTGCGATCTTATTGTTCGCGCAATACTCGGTTATTCCGTCACGCGCTATCTTGGTGCTCGCGTGCGGTTATCTATATACGGCACTGATCGTTGTTCCTCATATTCTCACTTATCCCGGAGCTTTTGCGCCGGGTGGCCTTCTTGGCGCCGGCCTGCAAAGCACTGCTTGGCTTTATGCGTTTTGGCATTTCGGGCCTCCAGTGGCCATTCTTGGGTACGCTTGTTTGAAAGACGCCAAGGGTCTTGGCATCGCCAAGTCGCCCCAACTGGTAATTGGTGGTGCCGTCACGGGAGTCGCCTTATTGGTTTGCGGACTTACCCTGTTAGCAACGGCCGGTGAGAACTTTCTGCCTGCCGTCTTTGCCGACAATCTCCACATCTACAAGCGTCCTGTCCTCTACATCTACTGTACGGTCGTGCTGTTTACGTTGATTTCACTGGTGGTCCTTTGGCTGCGAAAACGTTCCATACTCGATTACTGGCTCCTGTTAGTGGTTGTTGCCTCGATTGCCGAAGACACACTGACCGTCGCCCTTGTTAGCGCGCGCTATTCATTCGGTTTTTACGCTGGTCGCGTGCTTTTGCTTATCACGTCAATGGTAGTGCTGACGCTTCTGCTGTCTGAGATCATAAGGCTTTATACCTCGCTGGCCCGATCAACCGAATTGCTGAAGCGCGAGCGAGACAACAAGCTTATGAATCTCGAAGCGATGATGGCCGCGATTATCCATGAAATAAAGCAGCCATTGACCGCGATCTCTGCAAATGCCGGTGCAGCAATGGCGCTCATCGCGAAAACGCCGCCTGATCTGTACGAGGCCAAGGCGTCGTTGGGAGATGTTATCGATGACAGTCATCGGACCAGCCAGGTACTGAACGGCGTGCGGTCGTTATTCCGGAGGATTGATAAAGACCGGCAGCCGATCGACCTTAACGAGTTGCTCCTTGAAGTTCTTAAATCAATGCAGGGCGATTTTGAGGCACACGGGGTAATAGTCCGCCCTGAGCTGGGTCCCGACATGCCCTTGATTGACGGCAATAAAGGCCAGTTGCAACAAGTTGCTTTGAACCTCATTCACAACGCTCTGGAGGCGATGGGTGTCGCTACTGCGGCGATCCGGGTATTGCGTCTAACGACTGAACGTCACGGTCACGAAGCGATCATGGTTGGTTTCCACGACAGCGGACCTGGAATAGATCCAGAGCAGATAGATGGAATTTTCGACGCGTTCGTTACGACTAAGCCGGAGGGAATGGGTCTGGGCCTTGCGATCTGTCGTTCGATCATCGAGAACCACGACGGCAAGCTCTCCGCAAGGTCGGATGGCAAAAGCGGCGCGGTGTTTCAGTTCGTTCTGCCAACTCGCCCGGCAGAAGCACCTGATTACGATTTAAATTTGTATAGCCAACGGTCGCCCGTTGTGAACACCGTGAAAGCCGCATTCGATCGCAATTGATGCCGCAGTGGCAGATAACCGCGTCGTGCGGACGAGCGATCTATTTACTCAATCAGCGGAATTGCGGGCAGGGAGCGCGGACCAGGGTCCAATGGGGATGGGCCATTTTTTGCTGACATTTTTTTAGCCTCGATCCTAAGGATCGCTTCAAATACTTGGGCGCGCATGTTTAGATCGACCCTCTTGGCTGTGGCGGCCGCTGTGTTTCTGCAAGTTCAACAGAGAGCTGCGTGGTGATGTCGAACAGATCGGCGATCGTCACGTTGCCCTCCCCAATAAAGGCAGCAAGTCGCGTATTGGGATCGTCCGTGGGCGTCTGACATCAATCCGCGTGGAGGCGGACTTCGCGCTGGGGTTTTGGGTGATCCCACTTACGACATTGAGGTTGCCGGAGTACCCCGGCGATGCGCTGAGGGAAGGAAACACGCCGAAACCGCCTGGATTTCACCTGTCATTCGCGACATTTCGGGCAGCTTTGCCTTCAACTTCGAAAAGCTATTGCCGCTCAACACGATGCGGGAATGTCCGGCGTCGCCCGTCTTGGCTGTAGCGGCAATGGTCGTGATGCTGTGCGCTGGCTGCAGCGGTCGCCGCAGCCAAGGGCTGCTAATCGCCGTCGCCGAGAACGTCGACCGCGCGCCGCGCGTGCCAGCGCTTGCCGTAACAACCAGACAAAAGTCGACAAAAGACGTGTACGAGACGTTCAACGGCGAGCGCGCTGAAAATGTGTCTTTGGCGGCGGTTACAGTTCCCATTCTCCCGACACCGTCCGCAAGATCGGCGAGCCCACCGTGCCACCCGGCGAAGCGCGCCGGGACTTCGTGACAGTTTCCGCAAGCTATATCGATGCGCATCATTTAACGCCGCAATCTCCTCGGCTACCAAACACGTCGGGTCGGTAAAGTGCTAGGGTTCTACTGCGCACCGCGCTCGCGTCGCTTAGCGCTTACCGCTGGCTTTGCCTTATGTCGGCTAACAGCCGATTGCTTCTTTCTTTGGGCCGAAGGCCATGCGAGACTCCTCCGTTTGGAATCATACTTGGAAACTCCATGGCTTTAGATCGCGAGCGGTCCAACAACATGGGGGCGGCCAATGACTGATCTAATGGGAGTAAGTGGGAGCAAGCGCTTACGATCGCTTTCGTTTGTGACGAGCACCGCGCTCGCGATCGGCCTGGTCACCTCGCTACCCGCCAACTCCTTCGCGGATGAAAACGGTATCAGCTTCTGGCTTCCGGGGTTGTTCGGTAGTCTCGCCGCAGTGTCCCAGCAGCCCGGTTGGGCGCTTACGGTCATCAATTACTATGACTCCGTGCGAGCGAGCGGCGCCGTCGCTGCTTCACGCGAAATCACGATTGGGCGGTTTAACCCGACAGTCAACGTCAACCTCAACGTCAATGTGCACGCCAACATTGATGCCGGGCTCATTATTCCCAGCTATGTGTTCGCGACGCCGGTGTTCGGCGGTCAATTAACCCTGGGTATGATGGGACTTGTCGAGAGCAACAGCACCAATCTGAACGGCACACTTACGCTCGATTCAGGGCCGCTTGCCATTATGCGGCAGGGAAGTATCAGCCAAACAACGACAGGCTTTGGAGATTTGTACCCGCAGGCCATTATTCGCTGGAACAATGGCGTTCACAACTGGATGGTCTACGGAACGGGCGATATCCCTGTCGGCGATTATAGTTCGACAAACCTCGCGAATATTGGCATCGGTCACGGCGCCGTCGACGGCGGCGGAGGCTATACATACTTTAATCCAAAGACCGGCCACGAATGATCGGCAGTGACTGGTTTTACTTACAACCTCATCAACCCAAGCACGAACTACCAAAACGGCGTCGACTGGCATCTAGACTGGGGAGCTTCCCAATTCTTATCAAAGCAGTTTCTTGTGGGCGCAGTCGGCTACTTTTATCAGCAGATCAGCCCCGACAGCGGGTGTGCGCTACAATTGTGCCCCTTCGAATCTGGTGTCATCGGTGTTGGTCCGCAGATCGGGTACATCATTCCGTTGTGATCGGTGCAGGCCTATGTAAACGCAAAAGCTTATTACGAGTTCGATGCGCATGACCGGCCGTCGGGCTGGACTCGTCCTCCCGATCGGCAGTCGCTGATCTCCTGATATTTGGTGGTGCAGCCGCCTAAGAATATAAGAAGAAAGAAAAACGCGATGAACGGACGCATTTCCCCTTACCCCTGCACCCATCCGGAGGTGTGGCCGAACGTGGTGCCCTCAGTTCAGCATGGGGCTTCGCGACGCGCCAAGCCGCCTCGGGGCTTCGCGACGCGCTAGGCCGGCTCCACTTTAACATAACCGCTGAGAGGTGCCGCCGCGAGCAAATAGCGGCCAGTATGCCTGGTTACATTTGCGCTGGGCGCAATTTTAGCTGCGATAGGCCCGCCACAACGTTCACCGCCATCGAACCTTCGAGCGATACGGGTTGCAGAGCAACGCTGCGATTCGAACCCCCGACCAGTACGTTGGCGCCCACGCCAACTCCCAAACCGATATCACCAGAGGCGCCGACATATTCCCCCGCGAGCGCGCCGTGGGGTATTCCTGCCGCCGAGCCGAAGACGGCCCAAGCGAATCTGCCGCCGCCGCAAAACGCGGGCGCGTTGTTGATGCCGAGGTCGAATACAAGGCAGCCCTAAGGCTAAGTCCACAATATGCGCCCGCAGCCGCCAATCTCGCCGAACTTTACCGGAGGCTCGGGCGGGAAACTGATGCCGAGGCAGTGCTACGAGCCGGCTTAGCTGCATCCCCCCAAGATGCCGGCCTCCATTATGCGCTCGGTTTAACTCTCGTGCGTTTTAAAAGAATTCACGGCACTTGGTGAGTTAGGTCGCGCTGCCGAAATCGCTCTAGGACAAGCGAGATACACTTATGTTTACGCAGTTGCGTTAAATTCAGCCGGCCGCCACCGCGAGGCTATGTCGCAACTCACCGCGAATTTAGCTCGGCATCCGAATGATCGCGACACGTGTTGGCGCTGATCTCATTTAGCCGCGATGCTGGCGACGGGTCTAGAGCGCTCAAGTATGCGGAGCAATTGGCTCAAATCGCGCCGCAGGATCGCGGATTGGCTGCACTTATTGGAGAGCTTCGGCGGCAGGCAGAAAAGCCGAGCGCGCACTGATCTCAGTGATCGAGGCGGCGCTAATTGCAGACTTTTCCCTGCAGCAGCAGCCAAAATTTGCTGCGGTGCATGAGTTTGCTGCTGGTCCATTACGACATTACGCGGCGACGCATCAATTTGGTCGCTAACGGAGCGAAGCGGACGTTAAGCCGGGTTTACGAGTACACGGCCTGGTTTGGCCCACACAGCGCAGACACAACAACAGGCGCAACTACGAGCGTGCTTGTCAGAAAACGCTGGCGCGGAATTCATCAGGCAGCACACCGTTGCGAACGGAACCAATTTATTGCGCTCGCCGACAGCGGCTCGCGGCTACTTCCACGGGCTAATCCGACCCATTACGATACTTCCTCGCGGATAATCTTCGAGAGGAATTGATGAAAACCTATTTTGTGACGCTGGCTGCCGTGATCGCTGTCGGCGCTGCGACTGGGGCGAACGCCGCCGAAATCGTTACCATGAATGCGATTGACGCCAATGGCGTTGGCAAGGAAATCGTCACAATTAGCCTATCCGACAGCGACGGAGGCTTACGAATTTCGCCACAAGTTGCCGGGCTACCACCGGGTGATCATGGTTTTCATGTCCACGTAGATCCAGACTGTGGCCCCGGCGCTGGGCCGAACGGCCAGCCAGCAGCAGGCATGGCGGCGGGCGACCATTTCGATCCGGCCCACACCGGCAAACATCTCGGCCCCGATGGCGACGGTCACAAGGGCGATCTTACAGTTCTGACCGTTGATGCTAGTGGCAACGCCACGACCGCCGCCGTAGCACCGCATCTAAACTTTGGCCGACGTGAAGGGGCACTCAATCATGATCCACGCAGGTGGCGATAATTACTCTGACCAGCCCGCTCCTTTAGGTGGCGGCGGTGCGCGCATCGCCTGTGGCGTGGTAAAATAAAAGCTGGCTGTTCGCCGCGCGGCGACCGATTCATCCAGCGTTGGCCGGAGACAACGATGAAAGCAGTGCGATTACATGAATACGGCGGCCCCGAAAAGCTTCAGTACGAGGATGGTGTTCCTGACCCAAGTCTCCAACCGGACTCGATCCTGATAAAAACGGTTGCCGCAAGCATCAATCCCATCGATTGGAAGGTTCGCTCGGGCGCAAGACAGAAGGATTTTCCCTTGCAATTGCCCGCCATCCTCGGGCGGGACGTTAGTGGCGTGGTGAGCGAGGTAGGAGCCACCGTCACGAACATCAAACCGGGTGACCGTGTGGTGGCGTTTTCCAATGCGACGTATGCCGAATTCGTCGCGGTGGCCGCGAGCTCGGTAACGCATGTGCCTGATGGCTTGGAGCTGGCTGATAGCGCAGCCGTGCCCCTGATTGTTTTGACCGGCGATCAACTGGTGCGTCAGGGGGCAGGCGTGCAGTCTGGGCAGACAGTGGTAGTGACAGGTGCGCTAGGCAACTTTGGACGCGCTGCCGTTCACACAGCAAAGAAAATGGGAGCGCGGGTCATCGCGGGGGTTCGCAAGGACCAATTGAGTGATGCGCGTTCGCTTGGAGTCGCGGATGTTGTGGCACTCGATGACAATGCGGCAATCGACAAACTCGCTGTCGATGCGATAGCAGATACAGTGGGCGGCGAAGTAGGGGCTAAGCTTCTGGCCAAAGTGAAAGCGGGGAGGCCGATTTGGGTATGCCTCTGTCCTGCCGGAAAATGCCGCCGCCAGCTATCCGCAAGTAAAGGTCACCCGCGTATTCGCCCAGCCTGACCCTTCCAAGGTGCGGGAGTTTCTGGATGACATTCGCGATGGCCGATTTGTTCTGCCCATGGGTCGCCGCCTGCCATTGAAGGACGCGGCCGAGGGCATCGCCTCGGTGAGAAAGGCGGCATCGGAAAAATCCTTCTGTTCGTCTAGTCCATATGACCTCGCGTCTTTTGCCGCCGCGGCAGATAACCGCCTCGTGCGGACGAGCGATCTATTTACTCAATCAGCGGAATTGCGGGCAGGGAGCGCGATATTGGACCAGGGTCCAATGGGGCCTAGGCACTTTTCCTGACAGTGTCGTGTCCGTTGCGGTTGTAACGGCGTTGAACGATAGGCGCAGCCATGTTTAGAACAATGACCCTCGCTGTAGGTGCTGTTGCGCTACAGCTTGGCTGCGGTTTTGCTTACGCAGCGGACCTGGAACCGGTACCGGCATACGCAGCGCCACCAATTGCCGCGTACAACTGGACTGGCATTTACCTAGGCGCCAACGGCGGATACGCGTTCGGCCAGTCCACGCCGATGGGCCTCTTCACCGATAGTTTTTCTGCGTTCAGCATCAACGCGAACGGCTGGCTCGCCGGTGCGACCGTAGGGGCGCAAATCCAGAGCGGCCATGTCGTTATGGGCCTCGAAGGGGATATCGACTGGATGAATCTCAACGGCTCTTCCCGTGGCACGATTAATTTTAACGGCGCGCCTATCGGCACGGCCACGCTTTCCTCAAGCGTTTCAGCATTCGGCACTCTGAGGCCGCGTGTCGGTTACGCCATCAATAATTGGCTCATCTTTGCGACGGCCGGCTTGGCCTTTACGGACGAAAGTTCGAACCTCACCGGTCCGATCGGGTTCGTTTGTGGCTCCGGCGCTGCCGGCAGTCCGCCGTGCAGCTCTCTGTCGAGTTTCCATCTCGGCTTGTCTGCAGGTGGAGGCGTCGAATATGGAATCACGCAAAACGTCAGCGCAAGGCTCGAATATTTGTGGATCGGTGCCGGGACGTTCAACACACTCACTGAAAACATCGTTCGGGGAGGCGTGAATTTCCGTTTTGGCATGTGAGGCGGCTAAATACCGTGCCGAGTCGGATGCACGCGTGAGGCCTCACTCACAGCAACCCAATCTCGACGGGCTGTGGACCACAGTTCAATAGGCTCGGTTTTGCCGCTGACGATGGATCTGGTTTGCACTGACGGACGTGTGATTTGTGTAAGCGTCTCAGGGGCCGAATGGATCGCAGCCGATTGATAGCACCGGACCAAAAGAGGGCATTTCGTGATCTGTTGTCGGCGGTTAATCCGCTCGGTGCTTCGCGCGGCTCGATGCTCTTACTGTATGTATCGGCCTTTCTCACGCCCTTGAGAGGACAAATCCGTCGGGGCTACGCGCGGGAGTTGAACATCAATCGTTTTTTTAATGAGCCCGTACATCCGTAGTATTGGTGATCGGGCGCGCGAGGGGGCCAGGCTTTCGATTAGTCACCGCAAGACGAATCTACAACTCACGGACGGAAACGGCGATCTTCTTGACGGGTAAGGGCCATACGACCGCGCAGGTGTATCGAAATTTACGACTAGCCGAGTGGATTTCCGCTGGAGCCACGCTGAGGCGCCACAGGATTTGACGGTTGGACCACGGTCCAATATGCGTGGGTCGCTTTAGGCTTAAAGATACGCGTTGGCAAGTCACGGGCAAACCGATTCTGACAGTTGGGACGGGGAAAAGCGGATGAAGTGCAAAGCTATGCGTATTTTGCTCGTGGGAGCATCCATTCACTGCGGGCGGAGGAGCGTTCGCGGCCTACCTGCCGCCGCCGCCTCCGCCTCGCGCGCCGGCGGCCTACATTCCGGCTCCCCCGCCTGTCTATAACTGGACCGGATTATATATCGGCCCCAACATTGGATGGGGCTGGAACACCGTTAGCGTCACCGACAGCTTCGGTCTGAATTACAATAATTCGACCAACCAAGGCCAATTCGCCGGCGGCGGCCAGGTCGGGTTTAACTACCAATTCTGGGGCGGCGTGCTTCTCGGCGTCGAGGCTGACTTCGACTGGCTTCCCAATGCCAGCAACAGTAACGGAACTATTGTGCCAGCGACTGGCGGTAATACCATTCAGGTGACCGGCAACAACCGGTAGCTGACCGATGTGACCGGCCGCCTCGGTTATGGTTTTGATCGTGTGCTTGTGTATGGCAAGGGCGGTTGGGCCTGGGTCGGGAGTAGCAACAATACGGTTACCAACGCGACGACGGGCGCATCGTTTACCGGGGCCGGAAGCACCGGCAACGACGGCTGGGTCGCCGGTGCGGGTGTTGAGTGGGCTTTTTGGGGTAACCTGTCGGCGAGAGTCGAATACGATTATATAAAGCTGAACAACACCAGCTTTACTGTTCCGGCAGGGACGGCTGGCTTCCTCGTCAACGACACCTTCAACGTCAGCAATCGCTCTATAAACATCATCCAAGTTGGGGTGAATTATAAGTTCGGGCCTTGGTAAGACCAAGCTCGAAAGCGAATCCCGGTCGACGGGCTTCAATTCAATCTCGGACTTGGCAATTGACTATTAAGCCGGAGGGCCTAGGGATAGTCCTAGGCATACGCCTATGTCCGACACGTTTTCGAAAGTCGAAGTGATCACTGGGGTCGCTCGCCGACGCCGGTTTCCAATGGAACAGAAGCTTGCGGTCGTCGCCGAGACGATGCAGCCGGGCATGTCGATCAGCTATGTTGCTCGCCAGCACGGGCTTTCACCGAGCCTGGTGTTCCGATGGAGGCGGCTGATGAGCGAAGGCGGCAAGGAGGCGATCCGCGCCGACGAGGATGTCGTGCCCGCGTCCGAAGCCCGCAAGCTCGAAGAGCGGGTTCGGGAGCTGGAGCGCCTGCTCGGTCGCAAGACCATGGAAGTCGAGATCTTGAAGGAAGCACTCGACCTTGCACGGGTAAAAAAACCGATCTTGCTGTCACGATTGCCGACGCGGGAGATTCCCCATGAAGACGATTGCCGAGACCCTCGAGGTTGCCCGCTCCAACATCATTGAACGGGAGAAGGGAGATTGCCGGTCACGGGGACCACAGATACGGCCGGGCGATGTGGAATTGGCCGCCGATATTCGTCAGCTCGTCGACCAGCGGCCGACCTACGGCTATAGGCGGATCGCCGCGCTCCTCAAGCGCGAGCGGCGATCCGCCGGCGCAGGAGCCTGTCAACGCCAAGCGGGTCTATCGTCTGATGCGCAAACACGGGCTGCTCCTGCAGCGCCATACCGGACGGAGACGCCCCCGCCAACATGATGGCCAGGTGATCGCGATCCGGTCAAACATCCGCTGGTGCTCTGACGCGCTGGAGTTCACCTGCTGGAATGGCGAGGTTATCCGCGTGGCCTTCGCGCTCGACTGTCATGATCGCGAGGTGATCGGGTGGCTGGCGACCACCGGCGGCATCTCAGGCGAGATGATCCGGGACATGATGGTTCAGTGCGTGGAGCGCCGCTTTGGCACCTTCCGTGCACCGCATCGCGTGCAGTGGCTGACGGACAATGGATCGATCTTCGCGGCTCACAAGACGATCGAGATCGCGGTGGCGCTAAATCTCGAACCCTGCTTCACCCCCGTCGAGAGCCCAGAAAGCAATGGCATGGCCGAAGCCTTCGTCAAAACCTTCAAGCGCGATTATGTCCGCGTTGCTGCGCTTCCTGACGCTGGCACCGCGCTCGCCCTGATCGAAACCTGGATGGAGGATTACAACACCGTTCACCCACACTCGCGACTAGGCTACCGTTCACCGCGCGAGTACATCGCTACCCAATCGCAACACGTCCGCGTGTCCGGTCTAATAGGGTCAACTCCAAAGTCCCCGCAGCAAATTGTTGCTTCGGCGGACGAACGCGTAGGGCAAGATCATCGAGTGACGACGCAGAAGCGTTGGATGACGGTTGGATAGAGAGGCGCGAACGCTATTGTCCAAAATGCTTCTCCATCGTCGCTCTCATTGCGGACTTTGTGAGGCTACGCGTAAATGGCCGATAGCCTCGATGCTGTGATGGAGCGGGACGGCCGAGCAGCGCCGAGGGGCATGGTGTTGATCCCGGGCGGTACATTCCGCATGGGCTCGGACAAGCATTATCCAGAGGAAGCGCCTGCGCCCATCGCGTTATGGTGAGTGACCTCTGTTAAGGCCGAACGCCAATCACAAACCGGCAATTCAAAGAGTTCGTGAAGTCAACTGGTCACAAGACCTTCGCGGAGATCCAGCGATCCAGAAAACTATTCCCGGCGCGCTGCCGCACATGATCTTTGCCGGCTCGCTCGTGTTTAGTCCGCCGAGGCACCCCGTCGATCTGCGTGATTGGAGCCAATGGTGGATACTGCTTAAAGGCGCGCGCCGCATGGCGCCATCCCGACGGTCCTGGAAGCAGTATCAATATCCTAGACAATCATCCGGTCGTGCATGGGACTTACAGCGACGCCCTAGCTTATGCCGAGTGGGTTGGTAAAGAGCTTCCGACCGAAGCCGAGTGGGAATACGCCGCGCGGGGGTCTGGACGGCGCCGAATTCGCTTGGAGCGATAACTCCACGCCCGAAGGAAAGCACGCAGCAAATACCTGGCAGGGTAATTTTCCGCTGGAAAATCGCTGCGACGATGGCTTCGACGGCACCTCGCCAGTGCGGGCGTTTCCACCAAAATGGCTACGGCGTGTACGACATGATTGGCAACGTGTGGGAGTGGACAGCCGAATTGGCATTCGCCAAAGCACGAAGCTGATGCGAAAAAAGCATGCTGCATTCCAGAAAATCCGCGGGGCTGACGTGAAGAAGATAGTTTCGATCCGCGTCAGCCCAAAATCAAAATACCGCGAAAGATAATCAAGGGCGGCTCGCATTTATGCGCGCCGAACTACTGCCGCCGTTACCGCCCGGCCGCCCGCCATGCGGAGCCGGTGGATACATCCACCAGCCATCTCGGCTTCCGATATATCAAAAGACCCTAAAGGAGAACCACAATGTTTAGTTTCACTCGCGCAATGAAATTCGGGGCCACTTGCATTGCAGTCCTGGCGCTTTTGCTGGCCGTGTCAATGCCGTCGCAAGCTCAAGAGGGAACGGTCCAGTTGCATATCGTCAAAGCTGGTTTCATTATCGGATTTGGTGCACTCGTTTTGACGTGCTTGCCGGATATAAGAAACAGTTGTTGAGTTGAGCGGTGACGGGCCGCGGCAGAAGCGAGCGCGGCCCGATCGTGATACTTATTGGAGCCGCGCGAAGTTTTGGCGAACGTCGGAGAGCGATTGTCTTGCGGGAAAACCTCAATAGCTATAGTCGAATATATCGCCGTAACCCAGCATAGTGTCGACGCCAGGATCGATCTGGACCCAGCCGTCTGAAACCGTTCCTGGATCCGGGCCGGTTGGCATGGGAGGTGCGGCGGGTGGCGAAATGAACGCTTGATAGTTTTTCATGGCGACTTCATTACCCACGAACACGCACCGGCAATAGTCGGGATCAGCATAGATGAAGTAGCGCATTCCGTCTTTTGTGCGCGCAACAAACTTTCGTACCGGCAACAGGCGCATTCGTTCGATTTGTGCCTGCGTCTGCGCCGGGCGCATGATGAAGCCCATGTCTTCGAGCCTCATATCTGTACCTTCCTGCCCGGCGGCTGCCGCGCCGCCGAGCAGGCTAAGGAGGAGAGTGCCAACAGCGAAGCAACGATATGCGGCCATAATTCTTTCACTTTGCTCGATCGTGTCTGGCGATGAATGCCGCGACTGCCAACGCGCGGCGATGAGGCGGCACTGTATATAGACGCGATCGCAAACACTAGCATGGCTGCAACGCGCGCCTCTACGCACTCACACAAAATCCCCGCAAAGACAACGGACTACAAAGAACAACGCTACCTCTGACAGCTCTTCAAAACGTATTGGACTGGTCCAACTTACGACTTTCAAACTCGAGCAAACTTCGCGCGCGGCATCCGGGCCGGTAGACGTTGGACCACAGTCCAATAGGCCGAATCAAACTATTCGCTGAAACTGCTTTGCGGAATTTATCGCCCGCAACGGGAAGGAAATTCAAGCGGCGCCGCCGATGAGCGGCAAAGCCGCTGTGCAAATTTTCTCGCGCTGTGAATGACCTGTCGAATGACTGCCGCCGTCCGATCACACGCTACGCGGCACAGCCCGGAAGGAACTGAAGGCGCTAACGCTTACACAGGCTCGTCGGCAAAATCGTAATAACTGCAACGCTCATCTTTTGGGAAGGGGACTATGGAGTCCGACGATCTATCGCACGGTATCGGCCGTCGCGCGCTGATTTCAGCCCTCGTCCTGCTGCCAGCGCTGCCCACAACACTGCTTTCCTCTCCAGCCCAGGCGGAAACGACGCCGAGCACGCCCCTCGCCTCGTGGAATGAAGGCGCGTCGAAACAGGCGATCCTCGACTTCGTGCGTGCCACCACTGATCAGGGAAGCCCAAAATTCGTGGCGACTGAAGATCGCGTCGCCACTTTCGATCAGGACGGCACGCTTTGGGTCGAGCATCCAATCTATACCCAGGTGATCTACTGCCTCGACCGCGTTCCGGCAGTGGTGGAGAAAAAGCCGCAACTCAAAAATGTCGAACCGTTCAAGACCGTGCTTTCCTGCGACCGCGAGGCGATCGCGAAGCTGCCGCTGCACGACCTCGAAAAGATTCTTGCGGCGACATTGACTGGTATGCCGGTCGAGACGTTCGAAGCCGAAGTCAAAAAATGGATCGTGTCCGCGAAAAACTCGCGCTGGAAGAGGTCCTTCACCGACCTCGTCTATCAGCCGATGATCGAAGTTCTCCAATATTTACGCGCCAGCGGCTTCAAGACTTGCATCGTGACCGGTGGCGGTCAGGATTTTGTGCGCGTCTATTCGCAGCGAGTCTACGGCATTCCTCCGGAGCAGGTTGTCGGTACGATGGGAGGAACGAAATTCGGCTACAACAAGGACGGCATGCCGTTCCTGACCAAGGAGCCGAATTTACTTTTGAACAACGACAACGCCGGCAAGCCTGAGGGCATTCATCTGATGATCGGCCGACGCCCGCGCGCGGCGTTCGGCAATTCGGATGGCGACCGGGAGATGCTCGAATATACGGGCGCTGGCGACGGCGCACGGCTGATGATGCTTGTGCTGCACGATGATGCGCACCGCGAATACGCTTACGGTCCGGCGCGCGGACTTCCCAATAGCAGGATCGGCACTTTCAGGCCTGCGCTCGACGCCGAGGCGAAAAAGGACGGCTGGAATGTCATCAGCATGAAGAATGACTGGAAACGCATTTTCGCTTTCGATGAATGACCGCAGTTCCGGGGTCCATATCGGGAAATCGAAGTCGTGGAGAGAACGTGAGATGATCGTGAAGCAGCTGCAGGTGCTGGCATTTGCGCTCTCCGCGTTATTGGCGCAGACCGCGCTTGCGCAGACGCCGCAGGACAGCCCGCCGCCCGCCGCATCGAATCAACTGCTAAGCGGCGGCGAGCTTGAGGCTCTAGTCGCTCCGATCGCGCTTTACCCAGATGCCTTGCTGTCGGAAATCTTCATGGCCTCGACTTACCCGCTTGCAGTCGTCGAAGCTGAGCGCTGGGTCGGCAAGAACAAAAACCTCAAAGGCGATCAACTCAAGGAGGCGCTCGAAAAGCAAGGCTGGGACGACAGTGTGAAGACGCTGACGGCGACGCCGGACGTGCTCGACATGATGAGCGACAAGCTCGATTGGACTCAAAAGCTCGGCGACGCGATCCTTGCGCAGCAGGGTGAGGTCATGGACGCGGTGCAGCGACTGCGCAAAAAAGCGCAGGCCAACAACAAGCTGACCTCGAACCGGCAGCAGACCGTTACGACGCAGCAGGAGGACGGCAAACAGGCGATTGTCATCGCGCCAACGCAACCGGACACTATCTACGTTCCCTACTATAACCCGTCGGTGGTTTACGGCAGTTGGTCGTATCCGGCTTATCCGCCCTACTATTTTGGAGCACCCGGATACATCGCCGGCGGCGTCATCGCGACTGGTGTTGCCTTCGGCGCAGGTTACGCGCTTGGGCGTTGGGTTTCCGGCGGCTATCGCTGGGGCGGCGGCTTTAACTGGGGTGGTAACAACATCAATATCAACCGCTCAGTCAACATCGGCAACGTCAGCATTAAAAGCAACAACTGGACGCACAATCCCGCGCACCGGCAAGGTGTGCGCTACAATAACGCCAATGTCGCGCAGAAATTCGGCGGCAATCGCAACGCAGGCGGCGCGCAAGATCGTGCGGATTTCCGTGGCCGAACGAGTGGGGCGCAGGCGCTTGGCGGTGGTAATCGCGCCAATGCCGGCGGCGGCAACCGGGCAAACCTCGGAAATGGGGCTGGGCACCATGCGGCCAATCTCGGCGGCGGCGCGGGTAACAGGACCGCTGGCCCTCGCGGTGGTGATCGCGCGGGCGGCGGCAACGCATTGGGCAACATCGGCGCGGGCCGATCGGCGGGCCTCGATTCCGCGCGCGGCCGCGCGAGCATCGGTGGCGCGGGCGGCGGCTTCCACAGCGGTGGCGCCAGAGCTGGTGGCGGCTCTCGGGGTGGTGGGCGGCACTCGGATGCAAGGCTAAAGCACGACATTGTCCTTCTCGGACGTCTTAACAATGGCCTTGGCTTTTATGGCTTTACCTATAATGGCGGCGAGCGGCGCTATGTCGGTGTGATGGCGCAAGAGGTACAGGCAGTGATGCCTGCTGCGGTCACGCGCGGGCGCGACGGCTATCTCCTTGTCTCCTACGACAAGCTCGGTCTGAAGTTTCAGACCTATGACGAGTGGATAGCGTCAGGTGCGCGGGTGCCAAGCGCCGCCCGAGTTTCGCATTGAGCGTCTGCATCGACGGCCTGGAATTACGGACCATTAATGAGCATGTCATGAGGAAAAGCCATCCGTTGCATCACCCGCACCTCGCGCGCCTGACAGCTTCGCTGGCCGCGGCGATGATGTTTTTCGCTTCCGCATCCGTCGCAGTCGCCCAGCTGGACTACAAGACGCCGCAAGCCGCTGCTGAAGCACTCATCGTTGCCGTCAAAGACGGCGATGCTAAAGCGATACTGGCCGTCCTCGGCCCCGACGGCGAAGACATAATATCTTCGGGCGACAAGGTCGCCGATGAACAGGCGCGCAAGCGCTTCATCAACTCGTATGACATCAAACATCAGATAACGATGGAAAGCGAGCACAAAGCCATCTTGATCATCGGCGACAACGATTATCCTTTCCCGATCCCGCTCGAGCGCGTCAAAACGGGCTTGTGGTCGTTCGACACCCAGGAAGGCCGCAATGAAATCATCTATCGCCGCATCGGCCACAACGAGCTCCAGGCGATCCAGACCTGTCTCGCTTATGTCGACGCACAATACGACTACGCGGATAAGGATCGCACGGGAGCGGGCGGCGGTGTCTATGCCCGGCGCTTCGTCAGCCAAGAGGGCAAGCATGACGGCCTTTACTGGCCAAGCGCCCAAGGCGAGGAAAGCCCGCTCGGGGAGCTATTCGCGAAGGCGTCGCATGAAGGCTATCGCCCTGACGAAGGGCGCATTCCTTTTCACGGTTATTATTACAAGATCCTGACCGGGCAGGGGCCCGCCGCGACTGGCGGGACCGCCGACTACATCGTGCACGGCAAGATGATCGGCGGTTTCGCCCTCGTTGCTTATCCGGCGGCTTATCGCAACTCCGGCGTGATGACCTTCATCGTCAATCACCAAGGCACGGTATTTCAAAAAGATCTCGGACCGGACTCTGCCGATCTCGCCGAAGCCATGACCTCTTTTAATCCCGGTGCAGGCTGGAAAAAAGTCGATGTGAACGAAGCGGCGAAATAACTGGCAAGCGACTTCAAGCAAGACCCGGCAGGCAGATCGCATGACAACAGCGCACACAGGCCCGGAAAGATTTGAGGTGAGGGTGACGGCGGACAGCCACTTCGGTTGGCTCCGCACTCGATTGAGCCTGGAACGGACAATGATGTCGTGGATACGGACCGCGGTGTCGTTGATCGGTTTTGGCTTCGCCATCGTGCAGTTTTTTGAGCGGTTGCAACAAATGCCTGACGCGCGCGCGGCCAACTATCCAAAGGCCCCCGAATATCTGGGGTTGGCTCTGATCGCCAGCGGCGTACTGGCACTGCTCATTTCGATTTGGCAGTACCGCTGGGTAGTTCGCTATATGTGGGGAGCGCCATTCTCCGCCATTGCCGGCATGAGAAAGGGTGCGACAAGCGAGCAGATGCATTCGCCCGTTATCGCAATCGCGATTCTCCTCACTTGCATCGGGCTGTTTGCATTCTTCGCCGTATTGTTCCGTCAGGTTTAGCGATTTGGTTTCCAGAACCGCGACCGATTTAGCATCCACAACTCAAAAAGGAGATTGAAATGGCGAAGGAAGGCAAGCCGAACATCCTCATTCTTTGGGGTGACGACATCGGTTGGTGGAATATCAGCTATAACAATCGCGGCCAGATGGGGTACCGCACTCCAAGTATCGACCGCATCGGCAACGAAGGCGCCACGTTCACCGACTATTATGGCCAGCAGAGCTGCACCGCGGGGCGGGCTGCGTTCATTACCGGCCAAAACCCAATCCGTACGGGCCTGACCAAGGTAGGAATGCCCGGCGCGAACGTCGGCATTCGTGCTGAGGACCCAACCATTGCAGAGTTACTGAAGCCGCTTGGCTACGCCACGGGCCAATTCGGCAAAAATCATTTGGGCGACAAGGACGAATTTTTGCCGACTATGCACGGGTTCGACGAGTTCTTCGGTAATTTGTATCACCTCAACGCCGAGGAAGAGCCGGAGCAGCCGGACTATCCAAAAGATCCGGCGTTTAAGAAGCGATTTGGGCCTCGCGGCTTGCTTCACTCTTGGGCGGACGGTAAGGGGGGACAGAAGATCGAAGATACCGGTCCGCTGACCATAAAGCGGATGGAAACTGTTGATGAGGAGACCACCGAGCACGCGATGGCCTTCATTGAGAAAGCCAGCAAGGACGGAAGGCCGTTCTTTGTTTGGTACAACACAACTGCCATGCATTTCAGAACCCACTGCGCAGCGAAGCACAAAGGCAAAAGTGGCCAGGGGGACTATAACGACGTCATGGTCGCCCATGACGAAAACATTGGCAGGATGCTGGCCAAGCTGGACGAACTCGGCATCGCAGACGACACGATAGTTATGTATTCGACGGACAACGGGCCGCATTACAACAGCTGGCCTGATGCCGGAATTACCCCGTTTCGCAGTGAAAAGAACACGAATTGGGAAGGCGGCTGGCGTGTGCCGATCTTTGTTCGCTGGCCAGGCAAGATCAAAGCGGGATTGGTCTTCAACGATATTGCCTCACACCAGGACTGGCTCCCAACCCTTTTGGCTGCGGCCGGTGAACCCGGTATCTCCGAAAAGCTGCTCGGCGGCCACAAGATCGGGAGCAAGACCTACAAAGTGCACATCGACGGCTTAAACATTTTGCCTTACCTGACGGGAGAGGCAAAGGAGAGTCCCAGAAAGTATTTTTTCTATTTCAGCGACGATGGTGACCTTCTGGCTATTCGCATGGGCGACTGGAAGATGGTGCTCATGGAACAGAGAGCCAAGCAGTTATTGTGCTGGTTCGAACCCTTCGTGAAACTCAGGGCGCCGAAAATGTTCAATCTGCGCCGCGATCCGTTCGAGCGGGCGGACGAAAACTCAAACACTTATTGGGACTGGCTCATCTCGCACGCCTATTTGCTGTATGGCATGCAGGCGCTGGTGGCCCAACAGATCGATAACTTCGTAAAATATCCGCCGCGTCAAAAACCGGCCTCATTCAACCTCGACGCGGTCCTCGCGCAAATCCAGGACGCCGGCGGCGGCGGTCAACATTGATTCTTATCTTTCCCGTTCTCGCGAAGGCTCTGTCGCGCTCATCGCGACAGAGCTTCCGGGAGCGCGTGACTTTATAGATTCGGTTTCGGGCTGAAGCTGACGTGGCCGTTTCTTGAACACGCGGCGTAGAGTTCAGTTCTTCCTGGCGGTGTTCGGCAGATTCTCGGAATTCGTGAGAAATTTGCGTGCGATGCGCGAGGTCAATCCGCGCATCAGCAAATACGGCACGAATGCGAGAAGCATCGCAATGATGAGCGCCTCATAAGGATAGAACGCTTTGAAGACGATGATTTGATAGATCGTATCCATCGCGAGACCCAGCAAGAGAATCCTGGCGGTAGCGTTCATTCCCTCCCGCAACCTGCCGCCGCGCTCGCGAGCGTTTGATATGATGGTCCACGCAAACGGCGAACGGCCCGCGCGCGCGTCATAAAGACCCTCCCGGATCGCAACGATCGCGGCCATCGCCGGCTGCAGAATAAAGCGAAACCCAAGTGGCCCGCTCGGTCGTGTGAGCAGGTTATTCCAGATCCGCTCAATATTTTCGATGCTGACGCCATGCCACGCCACGCCGGCGATCATGAGCAAAATGCTGAGCGTGATGACCACTTTTGCTAACAGTGCCATCTGTACGGGGGCATCGGTCCTTTCGATGGACCCGGCCCGGCGAAGCTTAGCGGCGGCCGATTTAAACCATTTCAGCATGCGCCTGAGCCACCGTAGATTACCCCTATGAAAGAAGGACATCAGGTGCTTCTTTTGCTGTTTACACTCGTCAATAGCGCCCCCTTCAGCGCTGGGGTCGGTCACTCGCCTCGGACAGAACCTTTGGCTGCCCGCTGCGAGGGCCGGCAGCCTTTAATTTCCGTTTCCATGGAGAAACTTAAGAACTTGCGAATTGCCACCAGTGCCGCCAGCAGCCCCGCTATCAAAGGCAAGAGCGGCCGTGATGGTCGAGGTCCCGCGCCGACGAGCAAATCAGTCCAAGAAAGATGCCGTGCCCGGTTTCGGAACGGAAACGCGAAATCACCGGTCCGGGAACCGCAACGGATGAAAGTCGCCCTAGCCAAGACGATACTGCCAAGGATGATAGCCATCCCAGCGAGTTCGAGGACATTTGCCAGCTGATCAACGAAGGCGTGGGCTTGATCTGCCAGCACGCGGCGACCTTTACGAAGTCAGATCAAGAACTCGTGCATTCTGCGCAGTCGGGCGACGCGGCTCGGCGCCTGCTCGCCGTTGTCCGACCGCGAAGCACACATCGTTTTCAAGCAAATCACCGACCGAGCGACCATTGGACCGTGGTCCAATATCGCAATGCGGGATGTCGGTCCAATGTTATTAATATACGGCATCGGCTTTACGTCGAGCGTTCGGAAATGCTTCACTGTTGGTGCGCCTTCTGACCGGTCGGCGACCTTCCTCCCGGAGGGAGTGGAGACGATCGCGAACCGTCCGCAAGGACGCGTTACGTCGCAAATCTTAGGAGACATCAAATGAAAGCGTTGGCTTACGGTCTAGCCCTGGCAGCGCTCTTGCCTGCCATTGCCCAAGCTCAGATCAAGATCGACACAAACCTAGTGACCTGCGCCCAATACCTCGCCATGCCGCCCGACCAGGCCGCTAACTTCGCCGCATGGATGAGCGGATGGTTCAATCAAAAACAGGGTTATGTCTGGATCAATCTCCAAGCTTACGAGCGAAACGTCGCGAACGTAACGGCTTATTGTGCCGCCAACCCGAACGACACGGTGATGGCTGCGCTACAGCGCGCGACACAAAAATAAACCTCGAAAACGAACTGGGAGAATTTCCGATGCGCCGAAGACTTGTTCTTGCTTCCTTGTTGCTGATTGCGGGCTCTGCACCGCCGGCGAGGGCTCAAACCATCCTCGACATGTCGCTGATCACCTGCCAGCAATATTTTGACGCTGCGCCAGAGCAGCAGAAGCTTATCGCATGGTGGATGAGGGGCTATTTCAGCGCGGCAAAAAATCTGTCGGTGATCGACTTTCGCTACGTCGACTACAACACAAAAGTTGTCACTGCCTACTGCAAGAAAAAGCAAAATAGGTACGAGACGCTTATGAGCGCAATACAACAAAACACGCGTTAGCCGATACGACGGCCTTTTGCGGTCTGAGATTGATAATGATCTCGACTTTCGTGGGAGGCGCCCGCACCTGAAGTGAAAAATCCAACCGGCGCCGGCGGTAGCGCGCGAGGCCGAAAAAGCGGCGGGCGAGCCCAATGACGTGTTTCGACGCTGGCCCTGGTGATCGTCCTGCTGCCGCGTTGCCGGCGTAACGTGACAGAGCACCGCCCCCGACTGTCACGGCGCTGCTCAAAAACTCGATAAAGTTTATTCACCGCAGTTTCATCGAGATGGCGGCGCTTTTCTTGCACCACTAATCGAGAGGGTATAACAAGGGAGATCACAATAAAAGGGAGGATCAGAATGACACGGTTGATGGCTGTTGCTGGTTTTGCTTTGCTGCTCGCTACCTCGGCCCACGCGATGACAGTCGCACCGCTTTATCAGCCGGACAGCGCGATCACAAATGTCGCCTTCGGCTGCGGTCTTGGACGGACACGCGTTGGCGGCATCTGCGTCGCTAGAACCACCATCCGCCAGGAGCGCAGGTGCGTCCGATGGACCGGACACCTTTGCGCGGCATGGTACTAAACGCATAATTGTGCTTTAGCGCTAGTGCTAGGATTGGTGTCGCGTTCGGGGAGGAATGGACCATACGGCCCCGGCACCTCGAACGACGCCGCACAAGCTAGTCACATAAATCTAAAGTTCGCCGCATAATGCCTGGTGTGATTTGCTAGAAGTCTCAGCGAAGTCGATGACCAGATTTGGTCCATTTGAGCCGGCTGGCAAAACGGCGAACTCTCCAAATACGCTCGGTCCTGCGCGCTCGGCGCCGGCCTCTCGCTCATGCATCCGCGACAAAGCCCTCCTAATAAATGTGGTTAAATGCCCTTGCGCCGGTTCCGCCGCCGTGGATCGTCCCGCGCGGGTCGGCCTGCATTCGATAAATGCGCTGGCCAACTTGAGGCCTGCTGCGCAGCAGCAAAGCTCAGCAGCTCATGTCGGTTCGGGGTCATTCACGACCGGTGCATTCAGTACGCGTGCCGATCAAATGTCCGTTGTTACTTCAACAGCGACATTATTGTTCGGCGCAGCGAAGTGACGCGGTGGGCCACGAGCCGACATTGGGCCGCAGCAAATGAACCGTCTTGGCCGTCGGTCCCGCCTGGGATTTATCACGGTTACGGCGACCGCCACCGTGCGCTAGCAAAATAGCAATTGATTCGCGTGTGATTTCTAAAGACAGGTTGGCGAAGAACGCTTGCCTGCGTTCGCGCAAAGTTTGGCGCCAACGCATGTAGCGTCCGCCAATAATAGGGTTTTTTTGCGAAGCATGAACCTTCAACAAGGCCGGGCGAATGCGAAGTTGCAATAACCGTGCTTGCGCGATCAGAAAAGTCCCGGCGAAACTCTTGCGAGCCGCCAACAAGCGGCCGCCACGCTGGAGTATCTGAGCGAGGCGGTCAGATTTAGCCTTTCTGATGTCGGGTTACTGACAAACTTTGGAGTTATCCTCCAATCGTCAGGTCAAGCAGAGAATGCGTCGGTCAGCTTTGAAAAGGCCCCCGACATCATTCCTGATCTACCGGAAAGGCCGGCCTATTCTGGCCGCCCGATGCGAGGGGGGCTGATCGTGTGGGGATATTACGATGAAAGCGGCGAATACGACGGTTGCGGCAATCTCCTAACCATGACGATTGGGGGATGCTTTGCGTCGCTTGATCATTGGCTGAAATTCGACAGTGAGTGGCAACGGGCGCTTGCGGACCACGGTCTTACTTATTTCTACATGACCGAATTTGAGACGTGGAAGCCACCATTTGATTTTGTGCTGGATGGTGGTGGGCGCGATCAGGCCAAACACCATCGGCTCCTAAACGCCCTTCTCGACATCATGCTGGCGCATGTTGACGGGTTTTACGGTTTTGGCGCTGTCTCAATGTTCGACCCGGAGAAGCCTGAACTGAGCCATCAGATTCTCATGGAAGATTGTGTTGGGGGTGCCATCAAGAACGCCATGCTAGAAGTGGCTGACTTCTACGGCGAGCCGCTCAACATTGTGTTCGGTAAGCAGAAGCATTTTGGCCAAGGCAAAATTCGCCGATACATCGAATTTTACGATTATGGAGTTGCGGAAGGCCGCATCGAGACCCTCACGACTGCCGATCCGAAGACCACGCGGCCACTTCAAGCCGCAGATATTTTCGCCTATGAAATGGCCCGCGCGCATCGCGCCGGTCGCCCTAAGCGCTATCCGTTTCAGCGGATCATAGACGGCTGCAAGAGCAATAATCGAAAACTCATAATGGGATGGGGTCCGATTAGGTCTAAGCGCCTCGATCCTGGCGCTTCGTCCGGGCCTGTTAGCGCCTGAAACCTTTTTGAACGCCTTGTCACGCGCGATTGATTCGCCGCGCAAGAACGCTGCAAAATCTCTGGCTATTTCGAGTATTTCCCTCTTTGGTAGCGGTCCCGGTATCCTCCCGTCGCGCTGGGAGTGGACCGCTCGAAAGCGGATAGGCCGATGCGGCACGAAAAAGACTGATAGCCCTTTTTCCGCAGATGATCCTTCAGCAGCTTTTCGACCAATGACGTGAGCGAGCGTATCGCGTGAAAATTCGAATCGATTAGAACTCGGCCTAAAGCTCGGCAGACTTTTGCCGGCAGTAGCGCGGCGCGGCCGTACTCAGCTCTAGCCGGCGTCGTTGGAACAGAGCGGGCAACAAATTTTCTTCAGATGACCGCTTTGGGGGCATGAACGACCGATTTGACATGGCCGCGCGACTTCCGCTTTTCACCCAAGGGCCGGCGTTCGCTTGCTCCGCACTAAGTGGAGCGCTGGGCCATAACCAAACTCGTGCCGCAACAAATTCGGAGAGATTCCATGGGGGCATTGGTCTAGTGCTGACGTTAGATGGGTTAGTGGTGGTTTCGACTTGCGTTGTCAGGCGCGCAGCTCATTGAGCAGAGCCTTGGCCTCTTTTAGATCGAGCGTGTCGAAGCCTTCAGTGAACCAGCCGTAGACCGGAGCGAGAAGATTGCGGGCCTCATCCCGCTTGCCCTGATCGCGCCACAGCCGCGCCATGCTCATCGCCGAGCGCAGTTCCCAGGACTTTGACTGCTGCTCGCGCGCAACCGCGAGCGCACGCTCGAAATATGCTTCCGCTTTTGCCACATCCCGCTCTGGCGACTTAAGTGCGATTTCCCCGGCGATGCGATGCACCTCGGCCTCGCACCATTTTTCCTTCGACCTTTCTACTTTCTCTATCGCGTCGTCAATGCAACGCCGAGCATCGTCAGACTGGCCAAGTTCCGCGTAAGCCTTTGCCAAACACCACAGATGCCACGGTTCATAAAGAGCTGCTCCAGTTGATCGAAGTGAGGCGATCCCAGAGGTGATCGCCCGAACTGCATGCGACGCTTTTCCAGTTTCCGTAAAAAGCCAACCCTGCACTGAGGTTCCGGGGTCGGCGCGGCTCCGGCCACTGCATCACCACTCGGCAATACGCGCGGCTCCTTTCGGAATGGATCGCCAGCATCGGGCTCGACTCAAAGCTGTTTGGCACACATTCGCTTCGGCGAACAAAGGCAACGCTAATCTACCGTCGAACTGGAAACCTACGGGCGGTACAACTCTTGCTCGGTCACACAAAAATCGAAAGCACCGTACCTCGGCATCGAGGTCGATGCCCTACTTGCGATAGCGGAACAGGTCGACGTCTGAAATACCTGGGCAGAGCGGAAGTGCTCTGCCCAGCCGCTCACGGCAGAAACGGGCCAGGAACCGACATGCAGATGGTCCTACTGACCGGAAGCGGCATCAGTTTACATAAAAGGACTTGCTCGCCGTGAGAAAAGGCCACCGCCAAGGCAGTTGCCCTCGGTTAGCATAAGTGATTACCTTGATTCCGTATCTGCGTAACGGGAGGGCTAATCAATGAATTGGTTAATCGTAGTTGCCGTCGTCGGACTGATGATCGCTTCCGTGCTGCCGACGTCAGCATCGGCATTATCGTGCGTCGCTCGCAGCCCAAATGGAGCGATGGGTGCCGCCCAGGGGGTACTGCTCTTCCCTGGACGGGCTAGGGCGATTGCGCTGCGGAGATGTATCCTCAATGGAGGAAACCTCCACGGCGCTTTCTGTCATATCATCTCGTGCGCCTAATTCCTTCAGGCCTATCCATTTCAGCGTTGACCATCTTCGCTGCCTACTCGCGCGCGCGCGAGGGGCGTGGCGGTGATGATGGTGCCGGCGGCCGGCGCGAGGTAGGGGGTTGCGCGCGACGGCAATAAGTTCAATCAACTTCGTTGAGGGGATGTCAATGTCGAGCTCTCTCTCCCGATTTTCCGGCTGGCGCTCGCGGTCTTTATCCCTTGGCGAGGGGCTGACGGATTCGACTGGCGCGCGGGATGGCACCCGCGCTGATGGTGTGTTGGATCGAGGGCGGCGCCGGCTTTTTCTTTTTAGCGTTTTGGCGCGGCGGCGCCGTCGAGCTACCGGGTCGATCGCGGCCGGCACCTGGCGTCGTCGACCTTCGGCGGGGTGGGTCAATGTCGAGCTCTCTCTCCCGATTTTCCGGCTGGCGCTCGCGGTCTTTATCCCTTGGCGAGGGGCTGACGGATTCGACCGGCGCGCGGGATGGCACCCGCGCTGATGGTGTGTTGGATCGAGGGCGGCGCCGGCTTTTTTCTTTTTAGCGTTTTGCCCGGCGGCGCCGTCGAGCTACCGGGTCGATCGCGGCCGGCACCTGGCGTCGTCGACCTTCGCCGGGGGGCTCAATGTCGAGCTCTCTCTCCCGATTTTCCGGCTGGCGCTCGCGGTCTTTATCCCTTGGCGAGGGGCTGACGGATTCGACCGGCGCGCGGGATGGCACCCGCGCTGATGGTGTGTTGGATCGAGGGCGGCGCCGGCTTTTTTCTTTTTAGCGTTTTGCGCGGCGGCGCCGTCGAGCTACCGGGTCGATCGCGGCCGGCACCTGGCGTCGTCGACCTTCGCCGGGGGGCTCAATGTCGAGCTCTCTCTCCCGATTTTCCGGCTGGCGCTCGCGGTCTTTATCCCTTGGCGAGGGGCTGACGGATTCGACCGGCGCGCGGGATGGCACCCGCGCTGATGGTGTGTTGGATCGAGGGCGGCGCCGGCTTTTTTCTTTTTAGCGTTTTGCGCGGCGGCGCCGTCGAGCTACCGGGTCGATCGCGGCCGGCACCTGGCGTCGTCGACCTTCGCCGGGGGGCTCAATGTCGAGCTCTCTCTCCCGATTTTCCGGCTGGCGCTCGCGGTCTTTATCCCTTGGCGAGGGGCTGACGGATTCGACCGGCGCGCGGGATGGCACCCGCGCTGATGGTGTGTTGGATCGAGGGCGGCGCCGGCTTTTTTCTTTTTAGCGTTTTGCTTGGCGGCGCCGTCGAGCTACCGGGTCGATCGCGGCCGGCACCTGGCGTCGTCGACCTTCGCCGGGGGGCTCAATGTCGAGCTCTCTCTCCCGATTTTCCGGCTGGCGCTCGCGGTCTTTATCCCTTGGCGAGGGGCTGACGGATTCGACCGGCGCGCGGGATGGCACCCGCGCTGATGGTGTGTTGGATCGAGGGCGGCGCCGGCTTTTTTCTTTTTAGCGTTTTGCTTGGCGGCGCCGTCGAGCTACCGGGTCGATCGCGGCCGGCACCTGGCGTCGTCGACCTTCGCCGGGGTGGCTCAATGTCGAGCTCTCTCTCCCGATTTTCCGGCTGGCGCTCGCGGTCTTTATCCCTTGGCGAGGGGCTGACGGATTCGACCGGCGCGCGGGATGGCACCCGCGCTGATGGTGTGTTGGATCGAGGGCGGCGCCGGCTTTTTTCTTTTTAGCGTTTTGCGGGCGGCGCCGTCGAGCTACCGGGTCGATCGCGGCCGGCACCTGGCGTCGTCGACCTTCGCCGGGGGGCTCAATGTCGAGCTCTCTCTCCCGATTTTCCGGCTGGCGCTCGCGGTCTTTATCCCTTGGCGAGGGGCTGACGGATTCGACTGGCGCGCGGGATGGCACCCGCGCTGATGGTGTGTTGGATCGAGGGCGG
>CAWCTM010000011.1:0-34091 GCA_963798595.1 uncultured Gammaproteobacteria bacterium
GACAGGTCGAAGGATTTGCCCTTGCTGATCTTCTTGGCGAGTTTCTCCGCCTTTTCTTGATCGACCTGCTCCTGGACTTGCTCGACCAGCGACAGCACGTCGCCCATCCCCAAGATGCGCGAGGCGACACGTTCGGGGTGGAACAGCTCGAGCGCCTCGGATTTCTCGCCGGTGCCGACGAACAGGATGGGCTTGCCGGTCACCTGGCGCACCGACAGTGCCGCGCCGCCGCGGGCATCGCCGTCGGCCTTGGTGAGAATCACGCCGGTGAGGCTCAAGGTCTCGTTGAACGCGCGGGCCGCGTTGACGGCATCTTGGCCGGCCATGCTGTCGACGACGAATAAACGCTCGTGGGGGTTCAGCGCCGTCTCGAGCTCGCTCACCTCTTTCATCATCTCGGCGTCGACGTGCAGACGCCCGGCGGTATCGATAATGAGGACGTCGTACGCCTGCAGCGTCGCCTGATTGAGCGCGCGCCGCGCGATCGCGACCGGAGACTCCGTGGTTTCCGCCGGGGCGAACCCAGCGCCCACTTGCGCGGCGAGGGTCTCGAGCTGCGCGATCGCCGCGGGACGGTACACGTCGGTGCTGACCAGGAGCACTTTCTTGCGCTGCTTCTCCATGAGCCAGCGGGCGAGCTTGCCGACCGTGGTGGTCTTGCCCGCGCCCTGGAGTCCCGCAAGCATGACGACCACCGGACGCTGCGCGCGCAAATTCAGGCCCGCGCTCGGCTCGCCCATGAGACGCACGAGCTCCTCGTGCACCACTTTGATGAAGGCCTGTCCGGGTGTCAGGCTCTTGGTGACCTCCACGCCCACGGCGCGGCTCTTGATCGCCTCGGTGAAGCTCTTCACCACCGGCAGCGCCACGTCGGCGTCGAGCAGGGCGAGACGAACCTCGCGGACGGTGTCGGCGATATTGTCTTCGCTCAGGTAACCGCGGCCCGAGAGAGCATCGAGTGCGCGGGTCAACCCCGCGGTGAGACGGTCGAACATCGTCAAATGATAACGCAAGGGCGCGTGCTAGGCGCACCCTCAGTGCTTGTGTCATGATCTGCTCAGCCGTGATCCGCCGCATCCCGCCGTGATTTTCCGCATCGTTCTATTCGCGCTGTACGCCGCCGGCGCGTGGCTGATGCTGCGAAGTATCAGCAATTCCCGTCTCGGCGCTCTCGCCTGGGTGATGACCTTCGGCGCCATCGCCGCGCACACCGAGGCGATCGTGCGTCTCATGTACCACCTGGGCCCCTATTCCATCGGATTGCTCGAGGCGACTTCGATGCTGGCCTGGACGCTCGCAGTGGTGGCCTGCTTCATTTCAGCCGAGCCCCGCAACCGGGTGATCGGCGCCATTTTGCTGGGGCTCGCCGCGCTCGGGGCCTCGATGACGGGGATCGGACATACCTTCGTCGAGGAGACCGCGCCCGGCTGGGAGCTCACGGCTCATATTCTCTTGTCCATGGCGGCCGCGGCGCTGTTCCTCGCCGCGGCCGTGACGGCCCTGGTGCTCGTGTTCCTGGATCGACGGCTGCGTACCCGGCGGGTCGCGCATTTGTCGACGGTGCTGCCGCCGCTCGACGCGCTCGAGAAGGTGATGTTCCGGCTGATCGGTACGGGCTTCGTGATTCTCACTTTGGCGCTGCTCACCGGCTTCGTGTTCGTCACCAACCTGCGGGCGCAGCATCTCGAGCACAAGACCATCCTCTCCTGCATCGCCTGGGTGTTGTTCGGCGTACTGCTCATCGGCCGCGTACGTTACGGCTGGCGCGGCCGGCCGGCGGTGCTCTGGACCTTGAGTGGATTCGGCTTTCTGATCCTGTCGTATTTCGGCTCGAAGTTCGTGCTCGAGTATCTGCTCGGTCGTCATTGGGGCTGACTCAACAAGGGAATGCCACACCCCACCCTCAGTTTCCTTTTCTGTGCGCTGGGCGTGCTGCTCGTACTCGCCGCCTTTTTCGCGGGCAGCGAAACCGCGCTCATGAGCCTGAACCGCTATCGGCTGCGTCATCAGGCGAAGGCGGGCAATCGCGGCGCGCGTCTCGCCGAGGCGCTGCTCGCCCGCCCGGACCGGCTGATCGGCCTCATTCTCTTCTTGAGCACCATCGTCAACGTGACCGCGCCCGCGCTCGTCAGCGTGATCGCGATCAGATTGGGCGGCGATTTTCTGCTCGCGTTCAGCGTGTTGATTCTTGCGGTCGTGATCCTGATCTTCTGCGAAGTTGCGCCGAAGACTTACGGCGCGCTGCACCCGGCGCGCCTCGCGCTGCCTTCCGCCTACATCTATACGGGACTCCTGTGGGTGCTGTATCCCTTCGTGTGGGCGACCAACCTGCTCGCGAACGGCGTGCTGCGCCTGCTCGGCGTGTCGCGCGAGCAAGCCTCGAATTCTCTGAGCACGGAGGAGCTGCGCACGGTGGTCGCCGAAGCGGGTGCCATGATTCCGAAGCGCCACCAGCAAATGCTCATGAGCCTGCTCGATCTGGAGAAGGCCACGGTCGAGGACATCATGGTGCCGCGCGTCGAGATCGTCGGCATCGACGTCGACGATCCCTGGGAGAAGATTCTGGAGCAATTGCGCCAAAGCCAGCACACGCGCCTGCCGGTGTTCGAAGGGGACATCGAGCACATCGTCGGCGTGCTGCACATGAAGCGCGTGGTTCACGAGCTCGCCCGCGGCCGCTGGGATCGCGAAAAGCTGATCGAGGCGGCGAGCACGCGCGATGCCTACTTCGTTCCCTCGGGCACGCCGCTGAACACACAGTTGCTGAATTTCCAGCGGGACAAGCGCCGCATGGCCTTCGTGGTCGATGAGTACGGCGACATCCAGGGACTGGTGACGCTCGAGGACATCCTCGAGGAGATCGTCGGCGAGTTCACCACCGACCCCGCGACCATGATGCACAAGGATCTGCACCGTGAACCCGACGGCAGCTTCGTCGCCAACGCATCGACGACGATTCGCGCCTTGAATCGCTCCATGCGCTGGAATCTGCCGACGCAGGGCCCGAAGACCTTGAACGGGCTCATCGTCGAGTACCTGGAGACCATTCCCGAGCCGGGCACCACGCTCAAGCTCGCGGACTACATGCTCGAGGTCCTGCAGACCGCTGACAATGCCATCAAGACGGTGCGGATCCGGCCCCCCGGTGCGGGGACGAGACCCGCCGCGTGACATATCACGCGGCGCTCCGGGCACACGGGCGGAGCGCGAGCGCATATTTGAGAACTCGGTAGCGGTCTTTTGCGAAGGGCTCCGCTCACAATGGGGCGGCTGATCCATGGGAGCCGCGCCGATGAAGATCACCAGCTTCGCCCTCGGGTTATTGATTGCCGGCGCCGCCGGCGCCGCGGACGGTCCGCGCGCCGAGCTCGTGGGTCAACGACTGATATCGTCTTACCCAGGGTCGCCCATTCTCGTCTGCCGATACCGCACGGCGCAGGCGAATTATGAGGTTGTCGCGGCCTCGGCGAGCTGCGCGCCCTCTCTGGCGCTGGAGCAAGACCACAGTCGCGAGACCTTCGCGGCCGCAGCCTCGGCCACCCCACACCCGCGCCCACAATAAGCGCAACAATAAGGTTGCCTCTCCCCGGCGTTGGCGGTAATGTGCAACCTGGAGGTTGCACCTATGGACGCCATCGAGAAAGACATCGAGCTCAACGCCTCGCCCCAGCGCGTATGGCGCGCGCTCACCGACCACCGGGAGTTCGGCGAGTGGTTCGGGGTGAAGATGGATCAGCCGTTCGTTGAGGGCCGAGCATCGCGGGGGCGCATTCTGAGCCCCGGCTACGATCATTTGACCTTCGAGATCAAGGTGGTCCGTCTGCAGCCCGAAAGCCTCTTTGGGTTCACCTGGCACCCTTACGCGATCGATCCGAACGTGGACTACTCACAGGAGACGCCGACGCTCGTGGAGTTCTGTCTGCAAAAGTCGGGGACCGGGACACGGCTTACACTCAGAGAATCGGGCTTCGACAAGATTCCCGCGCACCGCCGCGATGAGGCGTTGCGGATGAACGGCGGCGGCTGGGAAGAGCAGATGAAGAATATCGAGCGGTATGTCGCATCCTAGCGAGGTGATCTCGAAGCGCGCGAGCTACGCGCCGGTGTTCGCCGCGCTCGGCGATCCCACGCGCCTGTCGCTGATCGCGAAGCTGGCGCAGGGCGTGCCCTGCTCGATCTCCTCGCTCACCGGGGACACGAAGCTCACGCGCCAGGCCGTGACTAAACATCTGCGGGTGCTCGAGCAGGCGCGTCTGGTGCGCAGCCGGCGCGAGGGACGCGAGAGCCGTTTCGCGCTCAATCCGGAGCCGCTCGATGCCGCACGCCGTTATCTCGCGCTGGTTTCGCGGCAATGGGACGACGCGCTCGATCGGCTGCGGGATTTCGTGGAGCGTTAGCGCCGTCGATCAGTGCGGCGCGAGCGGCGGATGATAAGGCAGCGTCGCGCCCAGCGCCCACAAGAGCAACAGGACCAGCGGCAGATTGATCGCGAACTGCACGACGGTGAAGCCGATGAGATCGCGCGCCTTGAGCCCGAGAATCCCCAGGATGGGCAGCATCCAGAACGGATTGATGAGATTGGGCAGCGCTTCCGCCGCGTTGTAGATCTGCACCACCCAACCGAGGTTGTATTGCAGGGCGTTCGCCGCATGCATCACGTAAGGCGCCTCGATGATCCACTTGCCGCCGCCCGAGGGAACGAACAGTCCCAGCAACGCCGAGTAGGCACCGATAATCGGCGCGAACGTCGCATGACTCGCGATGTGAGTGAACGCCGAGCCCAGGAGGCCGGATAGGGTTTGACCGGCGCCGTTCTTGGCGCCCGTCAATATCGCGGCGATGGCGCCAAGAAACGGGAACTGTATGAGCACACCCGCCGTACCGGGGACGCTCCGTGCCACCGCATCGACAAAGCGCCGCGGCCGCCACTGCAGCACCAGCGCCGCCACGATGAACAGAAAATTGTAGGTATTGAGATTCGAGATCGCCGCGACGAACCCCTTGGCCGCGAACTCGTGCGCGAGAAACACCGCCCCCAGCAAGGCAATGAACAGGGCCGGAATGGGACTGTATTCCAGCCACTCTCCCGGACGGGTGCGTCGACTCGGGTCCCTCCGGTCCTGCAAATCGATGCCGAGCGCCTGCGCCGTGCGAATCTCGGCCGCGGCCGGCGCGGTCTTCCAGGCGATCCAAGTGCTCACCACCGTGAGAGTTACCGCGCAGAGCATCGATTGCCACAGAAAAATCGTCTGACTGAAAGGGATCACGCCGGTCTCCGCGAGCAATCCCGGGGGCATGCTGGCCGCATTCGCCTGCAACAGTGCGGCGGATGAGGACAAGCCGAGGGCCCAGACCGACCCGAAGCCGGTGCACGCCGCGGCTCCCGCCGCGCGGTAGTCGACCGGCAGGTCGCCGCGCCGTGCCAGGGCACGCACCAACAATGCGGCGAACACCATGCTGAAGCCCCAATGAATGAGGGACATCATCGCCGAGAAGAGTGCGACCAGCGCGACGGCCTCGCGGCCCGTGCGCGGAATGGCGGCGAGGCGCGTGACCCAGGCGTACACCGGCGGTGAATCGGCAATAACGTACCCGCCGATGATGATGAATGCCATCTGCATGGTGAAGGGAATCACGCTCCAGAAGCCCGAGCCGAAGCTTTCCGCGATGGAGAGGGGCGGTGCGCCGATGCAAAGCGCCCCCAGGGACACGATGGCAACTGCGAGCACGGCGAAGGCAAAGGCATCCGGGAACCAGCGTTCCGACCAGGCACAACAGCGCCGCGCCGCGCGAGACAAGATCGATCCGTCGAGCTCCCCCGGCAGGGTTACGTTCATGTTTATTCTCCCCTGAGAAGCTCCTAGCATACGAGCGCATCACCCGAAAGGCATCTCATGCCCCATGCTCCCGTGCTCATCGTCGGCGCCGGTCCCACCGGCTTGGTGCTCGCGCTCTGGCTGACGCACTTGAAAGTGCCTGTCCGCCTCATCGACCGTGCCCCAGAGCCCGGCACGACTTCGCGGGCGCTCGCCGTTCAGGCGCGCACCCTCGAGCTCTACACTCAGATTCATCTGGCGAGTACGGTTGTCGACCGCGGTCACCGCGTGCCCGCGGTGAACTTCTGGGTCGGCGGCAAGCGGCGCGCGAGCGCGGTATTCGGCGATCTCGGGGCAGGCTTGAGCCCTTTCCCCTTCGCTCTGATATTTCCTCAGGACGAGCACGAGCGTCTGTTGATCGATTGCCTGGCTGAGCTCGGCGTCGCGGTGGAGCGCGGTTGCGAGCTCGCGAGTTTCGAGGAATCGGGCAGCGGCGTGCGCGCATTCGTGAAGCGTCCTGACGGCGGCAGCGAGAGCGTCGAGGCCGCTTACATCGCCGGATGCGACGGCGCGCACTCGGCCGTGCGCACGACGCTCGGCATCGGCTTCGGCGGCGGCACCTATGCCCACCTCTTCTACGTCGCCGACGTACAAGCCGCAGGGACGGTGATCGACGGGAACATTCACGTCGCCTTCGACACGACCGATTTCCTGGCGGTGTTTGCGCGCCGGCCCGCGGGCGCGGTGCGTTTGGTGGGCACGATGCGCAGTGACGCCCCGGGGACATTGCCCGAGCAAGTCTCCTGGGAGGATGTGAGCCAGCAGGTCTTGCGCTGGTTGCCGCTCGAGGTCGAACGAGTGAACTGGTTCTCGACCTATCGCGTGCACCACCGCGTCGCCGAGCATTTCCGGCGAGGCCGCGCATTCCTGTTGGGCGATGCCGCGCACGTCCACAGCCCGGTGGGCGGACAGGGCATGAACACGGGTATCGGCGATGCGATCAATCTGGCGTGGAAGCTCGCGGCCGTGCTGCAGGCTCGGGCGCCGGAGTCGATCCTCGACAGCTACGAGCCCGAGCGCATCGGCTTCGCACGGCGCCTGGTGCAGACCACGGATCGTGCCTTCAGCATGGTGACGAGCCCGAGTTGGAGCGCGCGGCTTTTGCGGCTCGAAATATTTCCGCGGCTCCTGGCGGTACTCATCAAGACGCGGACGATGCGTCGTTTCATGTTCCGCACGGTGTCCCAGACGGCGGTGAACTATCGCGGCAGCGCGCTCAGCGAGGGCCGCGCAGGCGCCGTGCGCGGCGGTGACCGGCTCCCCTGGGTGCCCCTCGGCGCGGACACCGATAACTTCGCCCCGCTCGACTCAATCGGCTGGCAAGTGCATGTGTATGGCGAACCGCGAGCCGAGATCGAGTCGCTCTGTCGCGACCGCGGCGTGCCTCTACACGCCTTTTCCTGGCGCCCCGAACTGCGCACCAGCGGGCTCAAGCGCGACGCGGTCTACCTCGTGCGCCCAGACGGCTATATAGGGTTGGCGGACCCGCGCGCCGAGGCCGCGGTATTGGGTGCCTATCTCGATGCCCGCGGACTCAAGGGATAGCCCCGCGCCGCTCGACCACTCCGCCCTTCATGACGAACGAGACGCGCTCGACCACCGTAATGTCCTCGAGCGGCGAGCCGGGAACCGCGACGATGTCGGCATAATAGCCGGGCTTCAACGCGCCGATCGCACCGTCCCAGCCGAGCAAGCGAGCGCCGTTCAACAGATCGGCTTGCAGCACCGCGAGCGGTTTCATGCCGTATTTCACCATGAGCTCGAGCTCGCGGGCCTGGGTGCCGTGCGGGAACGGCCCCACGTCCGAGCCGACCGCGAATTGAACGCCGGCTGCGATCTGCTTCTTGAATTCCTTGATCTTGTATTCGAGCTCGGCGGGGTCATCATGCCCGGGTACGTCGGGCCTCGAGAAGTATTCGAACACGGTGAAGGTGGGAACGGCGTAAATGCCTTTGGCTTTCATGAGACGCATGGTCTCATCGCTCAGCTGCGTGGCATGGTCGATGGAGGCGACGCCGGCTTGCGCCGCGTAGAGCGTTCCGGGTTCGCCCATGGCATGCACGGCGACGCGGCCGCCCCAGCGCGCGGCCTCCTCGACACCGGCCTTGAGCTCGGCCGCCGTATATTGGTAGGGCGTGTGCAGCACGCCGTCGCGCATGGTGTCGTGTCCGGTCTCGTAGATTTTTACGAAATCCGAGCCCTCTTTGTGTTGCTTGCGAATGACCTCCACGATCTCGTCCGGGTTGTTGGCGTAATCGGCGTTCGAGAGGACGTGCTGGGCGGGATTGAAATGATTGGCATCCTCGTGACCGCCGAGAATGTCGATGGCGTTGCCCGAGATGCGCAGCCGCGGCCCGATGATGAGGCCGCTATCGATGGCATCGCGAATCGCCGTATCGGCCGAGCCCGCGCCCTCGGTGCCCATGTCGCGCTCGGCGGTGAAGCCCCCCAACAGATCGTCCCGGGCCGCGCGCATCGCGAGCAAGGTGCGTTTCGGCACGGACTCTTCGACGGTCTGCAAATCCTCATCGCCGGGATGCAAAAACAGATGCACGTGCGCGTCGATGAGACCGGGCATGAGGGTCGCTGCGCCGAGATCGATGATCTCCGCATCCGCGCTGCGCTCGACCGCGGCGCCGACGGCGACGATCCGCTCGCCCTCGATGCGCACCTCGCCGGGTGTCTGCAGGCGACCCGTCTCGACGTCGAGCAAGTGGGCCGCGTGCAAAATGATGGGATGGACGCGGGCTTGCGGCAACGACGGCTGGGCAGCCAGGATCAAAACGAGCGCGCCGCGCAAGGCCGGTTGCCATGTCAAGGTTGCGCTTCCCGCGTGCGACGCGCTCGAGTGCGTCGCCACGCCGCCGGTGGCGCGCCAAACTCGCGGCGAAACGCCCGGCTGAAAGCGGTGTCGGTCTGATAGCCCACATCCTCCGCGATACGCGACAGCGGCGCGTTACTGCCGCACAACAAGTTAGCCGCCAGCAACATGCGCCATTGCGTCAGGTACTGCATCGGAGTGCTGCCGACCACTGCCGCAAACCGCTCGGCCAGTACGGAGCGCGACGTCCCGGAAGCTTGCGCCAGCTCCTCCAGAGTCCAAGCGTGCGCCGGGCGGGCATGCAGCACATTCAGCGCGCCGCCGACGATACGATCGCCGACTCCCGCGAGCCAGCCGGTTCGGCCGGCGCTCTGCTCATTCATGTAAAGACGCAGCACTTCGATGAAAAGCACCTCGGCGAGCTTCGCCAGCACCCCGGCCCCACCCGGACGAGGCGAGCGGGCTTCGGCAAGCGCATAGCGCAACGACGCCTCGAGCCACGCGCCTGCACTGGAACCGCGGACATTGACCTTCAGCAGCGCCGGCAGACCGGCAAACAGCATTTGCGCGAGTCGCAGATCGCACGCGAGATAGCCGCAGACCAAGCGCGTCGTCGCCCCTCCGCCGCCATAGATGAGCTGACGCGGTCGTCGTGCGAGCACTTGATCCAAGCGGGCGCCCCGCGCCGGCGGAACACCCGGGGCCGATGACATCACGTGCGCATCGCCTTGAGGAAAAACCACCACATCGCCGCCGCGCAGATGCGCCGGCGGCTCATCACCCAGCTCGACGTAACATTCCCCGGCGGCGATCAAATGAAATATCACCACCCGTTCGGCACCTGGTTCGAGCAGGGGAGCGGCCGTCGCGGCCGCCGGCGACTGATACGACCAGGGAGCGGTGAACTTCGCATTGATGAAAATCGCACCGGTGAGGCGCACCACCCGCAAGGTCTGCGACAACGCGTCCATCAGCACTCGAGCACTTCCACTCTCACTTCGATCGGCAGCGCTTGACCCGCCGCGATCTGCACCGGAGAGCAGACCTGACTATGAGCGATCAGGGCGTGCAAGCGCTCGTGCGAGACTTCGGGAGCGCGGATGCGCACGTGCAGCTGCACATCGCTCGGCGCCGGGCTCACCAGCACACCGGAGGCGGCCTTCATCCCCAAAAGACCGCGCAGATCCGATCGGCTGTTCGCCTGCACCTCGACACTGCCGAGATCGATACCATCCACGGCTGCCGCCATGACGATCCGGGTCGCGAGGCAGGAACTCAGAGCGGCGCGCCACAACCAGCCCGGTGTGACTGCATCGCCCGTCCCGCCGAGTTCCAAGGGTAGATCGGTCGCCACCGAAGCACCGTTCGGGTGCCTCGAGACCACGCGCGCTCCACCCTCCCAGCGCGCGACGGCGGGCTCATCGACGTGCAGCCCCGCCTCGGGACGCCGCTTCAAGATCGACTCGACCCGATGCAGGGCAGCTGCAATGCGTTCCATGGCCACGGACGCATTGTGGCCGTGCATGGACGAGCAGGCAAGAAACGCGGACGCTCAGGCAGGACGGCGACACGCCGTCTGCGGTGACATGCCGGACCTGATCTCAACCGCGAGGACCGACCATGAACGCCGCAACTCCCATCGACTTGAGTGCGTTGAAGAACCGCCAACAAACTGCCTGGGCGAGCGGCGACTACGCCGTGATCGGAACCACCTTACAGCTCGTGGGCGAGCTCACGGCAGAAGCCTGTGACCTGCGCTACGGCGAGAAAGTGCTCGACGTGGCCGCCGGGAATGGGAACGCCACGCTCGCGGCCGCGCGGCGCGGCTGCAGGGTCACATCGACCGATTATGTCCCGGCGCTGCTCGAACGGGGCGCCGAGCGTGCTCGCGCTGAAGGCTTGAGCGCCGATTTTCTTCCGGCCGACGCAGAAGCGTTACCCTTCGAGGACGCGACGTTCGATTGTGTGTTGTCCACGTTCGGCGTGATGTTCGCGCCGGACCAAGCGCGAGCCGCCGCAGAGATGATCCGCGTGTGTCGGGCCGGCGGCCGGATCGGACTCGCCAATTGGACTCCGGGCGGTTTCATCGGCCGGCTGTTCAAAACCCTGGGCCGCTACGTGCCTCCCGCGCCGGGCACGCAATCACCCGCACTCTGGGGTACTCAGCCGCATCTGGAGATCCTGTTCGGTCGCTCCGCCGCGCGCATCGACGCCACTCCGCGGGTTTTCCAGTTCCGCTACCAATCGGCGGCGCACTTCATCGAGATGTTCCGCACGTGGTACGGGCCGGTGCACAAGGCGTTCGTATCGCTCGCGCCCGACAAGGCGGCGGCTCTCGAAACCGATCTGAGCGCGCTGCTCACCGAGATGAATCGCGCGGGGCCCGATTCGCTGATCGTGCCCAGCGACTACCTGGAAGTGGTGGTGACCCGCCGTTGAGGAGCGGCCATCGCGACTGCGACGCTACAACGCATCGAGTGCCTGACTGAGACGCGCGACGCCGCGTACCGTCATGCCCTCGACGGCGCGCCGGGGCACGTTCGCTTCCGGCACCAGCGCCGTCTTGAATCCATGCTTCGCCGCTTCGCGCAAGCGCTCCTCGCCGAATGGCACCGGCCGGATCTCGCCGGCGAGGCCGAGCTCGCCGAACACGATCAGCGCTTGCGGCAAAGGTATGTCGTTCAAGCTGGATCGCGCCGCCAGCACGATCGCCAGATCACCTGAGGTCTCCTGCAGGCGCACACCGCCGACGACGTTGGCGAACACATCCTGGCCGGACAGGAGCAAACCCCCGTGGCGGTGCGCCACGGCGAGCAGCATGGTGAGGCGATTGCCGTCGATGCCCACCGCGACGCGACGCGGGTTCGCGCCCAAGCTGCCGTCGGCCAGCACTTGAACCTCGATCAACAGCGATCGGGTGCCCTCGCGCATCACGGTGATCGCGCTGCCGGACACCGGCTCGGCATGGCGCGAAAGAAAAATCGCCGAGGGATTGGCGACTTCGCGCAGGCCTTGCTCGAGCATCGCGAACACCCCGATCTCGTTGGCCGCGCCGAATCGGTTCTTCACCGAGCGCAGTACCCGGTAGCGGCTCCCCATGTCGCTCTCGAAATAAAGCACCGTGTCGACCATGTGCTCGAGCACGCGCGGACCCGCGATTTGCCCCTCCTTGGTCACGTGACCCACCAGCAGGACGGCCGTACCGCTGCTCTTCGCGAACCGCACCAGCTCGGCCGTACACTCACGCAGCTGCGAGACGGCGCCGGGGGCCGCGTCGATGCGATCCGAATACATGGTCTGAATCGAATCGACGATGAGGGCGCGCGCCTTGAGGCTCTTCGCCGCCTCCACGATCGCCTCGACCTGAGTCTCCGCGATGAGGCGCGTGCCGGCCGAGTCGAGCCCCAGACGCCGGGCGCGCAGGCCCACCTGCTTGAGCGACTCCTCGCCGGTTGCATAGAGTGAGGGAGCCGCCGCATTCAGGGCCGCCGCCGATTGCAGCATCAGGGTCGATTTGCCGATGCCCGGGTCACCCCCGATCAGAGTGACCGATCCGGCGACAAGGCCGCCGCCGAGCACCCGGTCGAGCTCCGCGGACCCCGTGAGCAGGCGCGGCTGCTCGACGCCCGCCTGCTCGGCCAGGGAGGTCGAAGGAGACGCGCGCACGGCGCGCACGGCGCCCCGGCCTGCGCCGCCCGACCCTTGGAGCTCCGCAACCAGGGTGTTCCACTCGCCGCAGGCAGCGCATTGGCCCTGCCACTTCGGCGACGAGCCCCCGCACGACTGGCAAACGAAAACCTCTTTGGACCTCGCCATGCGTCTCCCGGGCAGCGAATTTGTGAGCTTAACATTGCAGTCCGGGCTACCCGATCACCTATACTTCGCCGCTTCGTGGCAGATTATGTCTGGAGCATGCGCAAATTCGGGATGATCTCGGCTCTCGCCGGTTTTGGCTTGTTGGGCATCGCCGTGTTGCTCCGCGAGCACATCAGTGCGGGTCCCTGGGCTTGGCTGCCTGGCGCCGTGCTCCTGAGCGGCGGCGGCGCGCTGTTCGTCATGGCCCGCTGGGCCTCCCCGACCCCGGTCGCCGCACCCAAGCCGAATCGGCCGATCGGCACGGATACCGGCCGGCTGCTGGACAATTTCGAGCAGCGGTTCGCCGAGCTCAAAGCGCGTAAGGCGACCAGCACCGTGTTGGACGATCTATACGCCCTGGGTACTCAGCTGGAGCAGCGCGGCCGCAACGTTCAGGCGACCGCCGTTTACCGTCACCTGGTACGCGTCGACAACACCTATAGGGATGTCGGCCAGCGACTGCGGCGGCTCATGGACGCCGAGCGCAAGCCCGTACCGGTCAGCGCCCCCCCCGCCAAGCCCGCCCCCGCCCGCAGCCGGTCCGCGGGGGCGGTTGCTGCACCGGCCGCCCCCAAGTTCGTCCCGGGAGGAGCCGCCGCGCCGGCCGCCCGAGCGGCGCTCGAGGCGACCGGCGAAGTACAGCGGCTCGGACGCTATCAGCTCGAGCGCGAAATCGGCCGCGGTGCCATGGGCACGGTCTACCTCGGGCGTGATACCGCAATCAATCGGCTGGTGGCCATCAAAGCGATTCCGCTGGCGAGCGAATTCAGCGAATCGGAGCTGGCCGAGGCCCGCTCGAGGTTTTTTAGGGAAGCCGAAACCGCGGGACGGCTCAACCATCCGAATATCGTCACGATCTACGATGTCGGCGAAGAGCGTGGATTGGCGTACATCGCCATGGAATATCTCAAGGGGCGGCACCTCAGCGACTATGCGACGCCCGATACGCTGATCGAACCCCGCAAAGTTCTCGAGCTCGCCGCCCGCACGGCGCAGGCGCTCGGCTTCGCGCATAAGCAGCAAGTGGTGCATCGGGACATCAAGCCCGCAAATATTATGTACGATCCGAGCGCGGACGTGCTCAAGATCACGGACTTCGGAATCGCCCGGCTGACCGGCGCCGGCACGACCCGTACAGGAATCGTGCTCGGCACCCCGTCCTTCATGTCTCCGGAGCAGCTCGAAGGGCGAACCGTGACCGGTCACTCGGACTTGTTTTCCTTGGGTGTTAGCCTGTTTCAGCTACTGACCGGCCGGCTGCCGTTCACGGCCGATTCGATGACCGGACTGATGCAGCAGATCGCAGAGGCACCGCATCCGCCCTTGCGTTCCGTGCGACCGGATTTGCCGGTGTGCGTCGACGCCATCATCGATCGTGCGCTGGCCAAGAACCCCGAAGCGCGATTTGAAACGGGGGCGCAGATGGCTGCGGCCCTGGAGGACTGTCGGTCGAGGCTGCCGACGGGATTGCCATGATTCGGGTGCACGTGCAGATGATAAAAGAACGCTTACGCACATGAGCTTGCGTAACAAAATTCAGAGCGTCGCCTTGACCGACACGGGCAAGGTTCGCGAGCACAACGAGGACATGATCGGCGCCGAGGCCGACATCGGCCTGTTCGTGCTGGCCGATGGCATGGGCGGCTACAACGCCGGCGAGGTCGCAAGCGGTATCGCAGTCAAGACCATCATTAATCTGGTGCGCGATGCGGTGGCTCGCGAAGACCTCTCGGTGCGCGATCCGGAGACCGGCTTGACGCGCCCCAGCATCATTCTGCGTGACGCCATTCACAGAGCCAACAAAATCATCTACCACACCTCCAAGACTCAGCCTCAATGTGAGGGAATGGGCACAACAGTGGTGGCTTGCCTGTTCCACGATAACAAGGTGTCTATGGCTCACGTGGGGGATTCCCGCCTCTATCGGCTCCGAGACAACCGCTTCGAGCAGATGACGTTGGATCATTCGCTCCTGCAGGAACTCGTCGATCGAGGCTTTTATTCCCAGCAAGAGGCCCAGCGCGCGACCAACAAGAACTACGTCACCCGGGCCTTAGGAGTCGAACAGAACGTCGATGTAGAGATCCATGAGGAGCCTGTGCAGAAGAGCGATTACTACGTTCTCTGCTCGGACGGACTTTCGGACATGATCGAGGACGAGGATATTCACTTAACAATCAGTACCTTTAGTGCTAATCTTGATACGGTTGCTAAGCAATTGATTCAGCTCTCGAACGACAACGGCGGACGCGACAACGTGTCCGTGATAATGGCGCACGTGACTGAGCCGTTCCCAGCGCAACGGCGTATATTTGACAAAATATTGGGATGGTTCGGTTAGGAGAGAGTTCAGTGGCTCGTCTGATGCTCAGCTTGGATGGTCAAATCCTCGCGGAATACAACATGAATAAGGAGCGCTACACGATCGGGCGCCTTCCTGATAATGACATCCGCATCGATAACCCGGCGGTGAGCGGACATCATTCGCTCATCATCAATATCTTGAACGACTCCTTCCTGGAGGACTTGAACAGTACCAACGGGACGTACGTCAACGGCAAGCTCATCAAGAAGCACGCGATGCAGCACGGCGACGTCATCACCGTGGGGCACCATCAGCTGCGGTTCGTCGACAGCCAAGACACGGACGCGCAGCAGGATGAGTTCGAGAAAACCATGGTGATCACCCCCAGCTCGCAGGGGGAGGATCGCATTCGCCGCGTCGGCGCGGCGGTCGATCAGGCCGCCAAGGCGGTCGCCGCCAAACGCCCACCGGGTGCCGCCGGTATTCCGGAAAGCGCGACCGCGCTTCCCAAGGCCAAGCTGCAAGTGCTGAGCGGGGCGTTCGCCGGGCGTGAGCTCGAGCTCACCAAGGCTCTCACCACGCTCGGTCGTCCCGGTGTGCAGGTCGCCGCCATCACCCGGCGCTCGGAAGGCTATTTCATCGTGCACGTCGATAGCGGCAAGGAAAACGACTACCCGCAAGTGAACGGCGTACCGATCGGTCCTCAGGCCCGCCGGCTCAACGATAACGACGTGGTGCAGCTCGCGGGCGTGAAGATGGGGTTCTTCGAGAGCTAGACAGCGCTCCCAGCCGGCGCCCTAAGTAAGCCGGCGTGCGCGGGTGCCCAGCAGTGCGGCGAGGCCTGCGAGGACCAGCCAATCCGTCGAGCCTCCGCCACCCTTCGGGGCGGCGGGCGTCGCGCTCGCCTCGCTCGACTGCGCCGAAACCCCGCCTGGGTCCACCGCTGCCAGGGTGAAGTAATACTTCTTGCCGTTAGTCAGCCCACCGAGGGTGACACTGGTTCCGGTGACCCCGGTCTGAACCGGCGTCGCGACTTCGCCTCCGGAGGTCGTCCCCTCATAGACGTTGTAGCTGGTGGCGCCCGTCGAGGCGGCCCAGGTGAGCGACACGGAGGCGTTCCCCGCGCCGGCGGCAAAACCGGTCGGCGGACTCGCGATCGTCGTGCCGGCTGCCTCCGGCGAGGGCGCTGAGCTCCCCCCGGCATCCACTGCGACCAAGGTGAAGAAATACTGCTTGCCGGGCGTCAGGTTCGTGAGGCTGGTCGAGGTGCCGGTCAGGCCGCTCTGGACGGCGGTGGTGCCCTCCCCGCCCGAGGCTGTCCCCTCGAAGAGGCTGTATGAGGTGGCGCCGGTGCTCGCATTCCAGCCGAGGTTGAGAGAGCCTGCGGTCGTGCCCAGCGCCGCAACGGACACGGCGCTCGGCGCCGCCGGCACGGTGGTCACGTCGACGACGTTCGAGCGCGGCGAAATGACGCCGCTCGAGGAAACCGCCGCGAGGGCGAAGACGTACTGCTGTCCGAACTGGAGCCCGCTCACGGTGGTTGAGGTGCCGGTTATGTTGGCCTGCACGGCCGAGGACGACACCGACCCCGGGGCTGTTCCTTGGTAGACGTTGTATGAAGCCGCGCTGGAATCGGCCGTCCAAGTCAACGTCGCGGTCTGGCCGGACAAGCTGGCGCTCAACCCGGAAGGCGCCGGCGATGACACGAACGATGCGATGAGAGCGGAGGCGTTGATGCTGCCGAGACCGCTCGCGACATCGAAGCCCGCGCCGGCGGCGTAGGACTGGACGCCATTGATTTCCATGATGCCGGTCTTGTCACCGCTTTCGGTGCCGCAGGTGGAGCTGAAGCTCTCGATGGTGGGATTGCTGGTGTAACTGGAGACTTTGCAGGGCTGCGCGCTCGAGCCGGCCGTGACATCGTAAAAAACGCAGGCGGGGTTCGTGATGACGCCTTGCGAGGCATCACAAGCCGCCGCCGTGGTCGCCGAGCCGTACTCGATGGCGGCCAGGCTATAAAGCGTCGGATTCAGCAAACCTTGCCTGCCATCGGGCACCGAGCTGGAGATCTGTGTCTGATCGATGAGTGCGACGATCGCGGCCATGGAGGGGGCGGCCGCCGAGGTGCCTTCGAGGACCTTGATGGTGCCGGTGCCCGGCTGGAACGTCGGCGCCTGTGTCGGGTCGCACGGGGTCGTGTCGTAAGAGCACATCAGCCAGAGCGTGGCGATCAGCGACACGTCCGGAATGGCGCGGCCGCCGAAATTGGTAATGCCGAGCACGCCCTGCTGCCAGCTGGGTTGCGCATAGCCGCCGGTGCAGTCCCCGTTGGTGTTTGTCGTGGTGCAGTTGCTGACGCCGCTGCCGCCGCCGGAGATGTCGATGAACGGGTTGCTCTGGTTCTGAATCATTGCCGTGTTGCAGAATGTGATCGTATCGGGAGCACCGTATGCGGCTGCGAATACGGGATTTGCGCACGAGTCGTTCCACACCATTTCGGGAATGTGAGAGAGGGCGGTTGCCAGCGTCCCCGATTGATTCACCGTGCTCCAGTACTGCCCAGAAGTCGTCAAATCGTTGAAATCGGTGCCGCCCACCGCCAGGTTGTACGGGGTGGAGGCGAGCCCGTTCACGGCGAAGCCGTTGGAATTGACGTCGTTCGTTGTCCCGAGATCGGACTGCGCGACGCAGCCCACGACGCCGGCATCGTCGGAGGACACCGTGATCGTGATGCCCTCGGTGACTGCTTGCTGGTACATGGACTCGACCACCGCGTTGTTCGAGGCCTGTGCGCTCTCGCATTGGCCGAACGAGATATTGAGAATGGCGCCGAGGTTCTGGTCGATCGCGTACCACGCGGCATTACCGGCATCTTGGTCCCGCACCAGAATCAGCTGCGCGCCCGGCGCGAGCGCGCCCAGAATCTCTGTATCGAGGTACGCCTCGTCCTCATTCCCGTCGTTGGTCTGGCCCGGATCCGAGGTGGCCGACACGGCCATCGAAGTAAACTGCTGAGCTGGCAAACCGAAGCTCGGACCCGAGACGCCGAAGGCGCTCCAGAACGTCGCGAGGACGCTGGGATCGACATCGCTCTGCGCCGCGATGGCGATGGTCACGCCCGCCCCGGTAAATCCCTGGCTGTAAGCCGGCTGCAGGTTGTACATGATCGCGAAGTCAGTCGGCCCCACGTATCCCGGCCACTGATTCGATCCTGAATAAAAGGTGTCGGGAGCATCGAAAGACCGGGCGTTCGCATGGCCCACCAAAGGCAGGGCTCCGCGCGGACCCGCCTTGGGCGGGTGCACACCGGGCCGCGGATGAAAGTCGTTCAAGCCGCGAATGGCGCTGATCGCGGATGCAAGCGCGGCCGGTACCGAGGGCGCCGACACGTTCGCATAGTGCTGCTCGTTGGCTACCGCAAAGAGGTGAATTTGGGTATGCAGAGCGCCCTCGAGCTGCATCTTGTTGCCGAAGAACGGCAGATGACCGCGACCCGCGGGTACTTGCCCCACCGAGAAGCCGCTCGACTTGAGCCAATTCGTTACCGCCGCAAGCGTCGCGTCGGAAGCGCCAAACCGTTGGCCGTATTGCGCGGGGGTCAACCACTTGTGGTATTGCGGCGATTTGGGTTCTTGCTGGGCGGCAAGGAGCTGCTTAAGCGCCTGCTCCTGCTCGGGTGTCTTCGTAAAGACGATATCGAGGCCTTTTGGTCGCAGCGTGCTCGGCGCCTCGCCGGCATCGAACTGCGCGCGCGCGAACCGGTGGACGTTGCCTGACAGCGGGACGAGATCTGTATTCGGGAGAGTGGCACCGGCGGCGGTCAGAGAAAGGGCCGCGGCGGTGAGCATGATCAGGCGGCGCGGCGTACCTGCGAAATTTGCGGACATCTTTCTTGGCTCCCGTCTGCTGATGAATCCGAAGGCTGCAGGGTCAGCGCTTCTCGAGAATCTCGCGGTTTATAGCCGGAAAATGCCGGCTCTCCCGTAGACGTAGTTATCGGAATTCGACGAAATCAGGCGCCTCTGTCGCCAGTTAGAGTCAGGGGGCAGATCCACCATCGTGATCGGGAACTCGGCGACCCCGCCCAGTGTGCAATTCATGGCGTAATGCCGCGCCGGCTGAAGCTCTCGGCAATCTCGGGCGAGAGGACGATCGCCTGCGCGATGTCGGCCTGCCCTTCCGGCGCCTTCTGCATCCGTACTTTGTCTATGCCGCGGCCGTACAGCGCGGACGGGTTTTTCGGAGTGATCTTGAGCGATGCGTCATAGTCCGCGATCGACTTGTCATAGTCGCCCAACCGAAACAAGAGCAGGCCTCTCGTTGCAGAAACCTCGGCGTAGAAAGGGCTCGCCTTCGTGGCGTGCTTCAGCGCGGCGTCGCAGTCCTTCACGGCACGCTGCAACTCCATGTCGCCGAGTGCGCGCGCCCTGCACCTTCCTTCGAACGCAGCAGGTAGGCGCACGTCCTGCGGATGCGAGACGCTCCAGAGATCGTACTGCTCGATGGCCTCGCGGAACAGACCGATATTCGAATACTCGGACGCCAAGGTCAGCCGTTCGTTGTCCTCTTTCGGCAGAATGGCGTTCGCGGCATCGAGATCGGTTTCGGCTCCCGTCTTATCGCCGGATTGTGTCCGATATCCGGCGCGCGCCAGCAACGCGGCGACATGATGCGGTTCGAGCTGGATCGTGCGATCCAAGTCGGCGAGCGCGGGACCGGATTGCTTCAATTGCTCATGAAGCAAAGCGCGCTGGTAGAAATAGTCGGCGTTGTCCGGCGCCAGCTCGCAGGCACGATTGAAAGCCTGCAGCGCCTGATCGAGCTCCTGCCGCGCCCTGAGCGCCGCACCCCGGCGGGCATATTCGGAAGGGTCCTCGACCGGCGGCTTCGCGTCCGCCGGCGGGATGGCTGCCGGGGCCCCAGCGGGTGGAGCAGCGGCGCTCGGCACGCCGCCAGCCTCCCGCGGAGCCGCGAGATTGAACACTGGACCGCCGTTGTAAGAGAAGTACAACTTATCCTGACTATTGGCCACGTAGATGTGATGCGAAAGGAAGAAATCCGCACCGATGAGCATATCCGCGTCCTGCAGATCCGTATCCCCCAGCAGCAACCGGGTATTGCGGACTTCTTCATCGCCTATCTTGAAGACTGCCACGGGCGCGACGTAGGTTTGAACCGTGCCTCGCCCGAATCCGAAGATTTGTCCGGCGGGAACGACTCCAGGCGAGTCAACTTTGAGTCCAGCCTTCATGGCAGCCTTCAAACTGAGAAACGAGGATGACGCACCGCTGTCGAACACCGCTCGAATCGGCGCACCATTCACGTAGGCAATGCTCAACACCGGGGGCTGGAAGCCCTTCCTCGTCTCCAAGCGGGACCCCAGCTGGAGACTTTGTTCCGGCTTGACCAGCTTGATCACCGAATAGGAATCACCGGGTCGCAGCCAGTAAGCCAGCACCACATCTCCACAGTTCTCGGCTTTCATCAGCCGTGCGACACCGCCTGCAAAATCGTATTCTGCGTCGCCGATTTGCAGGAGATTGCGGCCGATTACGCCGACGGCCTGCCCCCCCATGTGACTTCCGCCGACGATGAAGTCCAGATCGTGAAGCGTCCCGCGCGGGAGTGTGAACTCACTGACCTTGGTAATCGACCACGTGACTTTTCCGCCGATCGCTTGACCGTAGAAACCGACGGGAGCCGGGTAAACATGCAGCCCCAAGGCCGCTGCGCTGCCCGCATCGAGCGAGCTATAGAACGAGCCGCTGTCGATGATCAATTTCACGTCGGTGCCGTTGATCTTCGCGACGATCTCCGGCGACATCCGATCCATCGTGACCGGAAACTCGGCCATTTGGCCGAGCTTGCACTTGCCGGAAGCGGCCACCGCCGGGGCGCACGCGCCGCAGATCATGAGCGCAAACACCCGCGCCGCCCGGCGAAGGGTGGGCAAGCTGTGGGAACCGTGATTCCCGCGCACGAGTTCAGGCATGAGGAGCAAACATCCCTGTTATTTTTTTGTTCCCACAGTTTGCCTAGCGGCCGGAACGCCGTCAAAGCTTGCCGCGACTAGAATCATCTATAGTTAAATGCCTCTCCCTCACACCAGCGGTATCGCCCTCGGCACCCTCACCACCGCAGTGCCCGCGATCTTGTCATGCCAGCCCTGCTTGCCAGAGTCGAAGGCAATCCAGAAGAACCCGAGACCCACGACCACCATGGACAAGAAGCAGGCGAGCGCTCTCACGATGGCCGTCTCCCAATCGATCGGCCGGCCATCGACTCTTATCACTTGCAGGTGGAAGACCAGGCCCCCGACGGTCGTGCCGCGCAGCTTCCACATCAAGGCACCATAGATAGCGAGCACGATGAGCTCCAGATCGTGCGAGTGATGAAGCATGCCCATCAGGATTCCGACCAACAACAGATCGAGCAGGAGCGCCGCCATGCGAATCCAGAATCCGGCGCGCGGCAGCGTCGCTGCGAAAGCCGGATCGATGAAATGCGGCGACGGCGCAACCCCAGGCGCGGCCGCGGCAGTCGGCCTCTCGCCACCGGCCGTCGCGCCACCGGCCGGCGCGCCACCTGGCGACGCAGCTGTGGCAGCTGCGGTACTGGCAGCGGCGGCGGCGGCCGGAATGGGCCCCGGGGCAGCACCGGCCGGCGGCGGCCCCGCCTGGCGCGCGCCCGACGGCCGCGCCGCCCGGCGCTCCCGCCCCGCGAGGATAAGCGTGTAAATCACCGCACCGAATCCGAACAGACCGAGGATCTTGTAGACGAGGAAGCCCAGTACGGGAACGAGATAGAGCACGAGCACGATCAGTCCGCCGACGATCACTGCGATGGCCGGATGACCCAGCTGGCCGCCGCCGCGGAGCACGCGCCGGCCGACCCACGCCAGCATCACCGCCTTGCCGAACAATCCCACGCAAAAGGCGCCGAACAGGACGAAGGGGATCGCGGCGATGCCGATGACGGTGATACAGAGGAGCACCATGGCGATCGGAATCAGCAGGATGCTGAGCAGCGCCGCGACGAAGGCCATACCGGGTTGCGTCTCCACCGTGACGGCACAGCGAGTCACGGCATCGCGGAAGAGCAAGGCGAGGAACACGTATAAGGCGAGGAAGATGAACGCGAGCGCCCATGCCCAGCCGATGCCCGGCACCAGCGCGAGCGGCCGGCCATAGAACAGGCAATGATCGATCCACGGCCTGAGGCGATCGAAACCTGACGTGAAGCCGCCGATGCTTTGCACGTCGCCGCCCACGGTGGCAGCCGGGTCTCGGATCACGCCCCCGCCGACGGCGGTGACGTCGCCGCTCACGCGGGCGTGCGGTCCGAGCTCGACATTGCCGAAAACGGCGACCACGTCGCCATCTACCGGTCCGTCGATTTGAACGTTACCGAATACGGCCACGGCACTGTCCCCTACGTGCCCGGTCGACTTGGTGTCGCCTACAATGGAGACCAGGGTATCGGCGTCGCCCTCGCTGCTGGCGGAGCCGAAGATCGATACGACACTGTCGGCGTGCCTGCCCGCAGACAAATGAGAATCGTGAGCGAAATTGACGATGTCATCGCTCGATGCATGCCGGTCACTGCGCAGACGCCGGTGGCTGAAGGGGTGACTCCAGTCTTTGTCCCAGTCGAAATACTTCTCGACCGTGCGTCGGTCCTGCGACTCGCGAGCATCCGCGTCATCGTCCTCAGCGTCGCCATTGGCGCTGTCGGACGCGTCGGCGCGCTCGGCTGCGTCAGTGCGATCGCGCGATTGCGAATCCTGCTCCCAGTCGTTTTGCACGGCCGAGGCTGCATCGCTCCGGGTGTCGGTCTGGGCGTTGGGCGTATCGGCCCGAGCGACACCGCCTCCTTCGACAAAGGCGATGAGCATTGCGAGCAAGAGCGCCAGCAGGAAGGAGACGGTGGCTTTAATGCGAGAGGCGGTCATGAGCGAACCTCGGGATCGGCATTGAGGTAGAGGGTCCGATAGCCGGCAATCGCGAGCCCGAACAAGGCCGCATAGAGCGCTGCGCTTGCGATGAGAAAACCGAGAACCCAGACGGATGAGAGAATCGGGGCGAGCGAGACGCCCAAAGTCCTCGCGATGACGAAAAACACGGAGGCATCGTGCACCACGGGTGTCGAGAGCGCATGGAACGCGCCGAACGAACCGAGATTGGCGTTCGCGGCGGCTGCGGCCAGCACCGTGAGCACGACCAGTACGGTACTGGTCACGCCGAACGCGACCCGTGCCGCAGCCGGCCATTCCGCGAAGCTACGCCGCCACCAGGCTACCGGCGCACGCCGCGCGAGCGCGTCGAGCACTCGCGACTCCAGTGTTGCCGGTGCGCGCCGCTGCGGCAGCGCGCGCAGCGCCTGTCCCAGACGGGCCTCCAGCTCCCGATCCAGACTCGCTTCGCGGTCGATCTCATGGCTCACGCGACACCTCCGATTCCTCGCAGCCGCAGCATGGGCGCCAGCGCGGCGCGGCCGCGGCGGATGTCGGTCTTGACCTTGGCGAGGGAAATATCGAGCTTGGCGGCGATGTCCTCATAGGACATATCTTCGAAGTGATACAGGACCAGCGGCACGCGCTGATGGGGCGGCAGGCGGCGCAGGGCCTCCTCGAGCGCAGCCCGCTGCTCCTCCTCGTTCAGGGAATCAAGTGCCCCATCGGGCAGCGCCACGTCGGGAACGGTCTCGCTTTCCGAGAACAGCCGCCAGCGGTTGCGGTAACGCGTGAGGTAATTGAGGGACAGATTGGTCGCCACGGTCTTGAGCCAGCCTCCTGCCGTCGCGCTCAGGCGCAGATGGTCGAAGTTCTCATAGGCCTTGATGAAGACCTCCTGGGCGACGTCTTCCGCCTGCGCATCATTGCCCGCCAAACGGGCGGCCGTCGAGAAAACCATGTCTTGATAGGCACGCATAAACGTCGTGAACTCGGTCGAACGGCTCGGCTCCGTGGTTGGGGTTTGCACTGGTGTAGGTTCGTTTAAGCCCATAACACGGCAGGCCGACAAAAGTTGCAGGTCGCTTTGCGCAGCGCGGTATAGGACATACCATAGGCACTGCCTCGCCGACTGGCAAAGATTTGTGGGATCACTCATGCGGCAATCGCACCCCGGCGCGCAGCATCTTGCCGCGTCTTGATTGGCGCGCGGCCCTCCTGGGCGCCGCGCTGGTCGTGCTGCTCGCTCTCCCCGCGGTTGCGGGCTTCGTCGGCCCGGCGTGGGAGCTGTCCCAGTGGGCCGGACTGTCCGCCGCCATTGCCTGCATCCTCCTGTGCGGCGCCCCGCTCCGGCCGAGAGACTCGCAGCCTCCAACGCTTCTGTCCCTGCGCCTGCACACCGCGATCGGCTACGCAGCGCTCGTTTTGGCAACGCTTCACATCGGCGGTCTGCTGCTCTCCGACCACACCGTCATCGAGTATCTCAAGCCCACCGCTCCGTTCTATCAGCTCGCAGGCATCGCGGCGACCCTCCTGCTGGTCGTGCTCGTGCTCCTGTCGCACGGCCCGTTACGCCGTCGTCTCTGGAGGAGTCATCGAGGGTTTCAAGCCTCGCACGTGATCCTGGCTTGTGTGCTGGCGGCGCTCGTCGCAGTGCACGTGGTCGTCACGGCCCGCTACCTTGGCGGCGCCGGCCGGCGCGTTCTCTACGTCACGGCTACGGTCGGCGCCCTCTTCATGCTGTTGCGCGCCCGGCGTCCGCTGCAAAACTCCCGGCAAGCGCCGCTCCGCCCGATCCTGGTGTTCGGGCGGCATTCCGCCCTCATCGTGGGAGTGGTGATTATCTGCGCCGCGGGGTTGGCCGCCCTTGTGCCCGCCTCCGTCGACGCTTCGCTGCGCGAGTCACCCTTTCGCCGCGCGAGCCGGTTGGCGCTCGATTTCCCGCACGACAAGCACGGCGCGGTCAATTGCCTCGCATGCCACCACAACTATGCCGACGGAACGGGAGCAGCCCTGTGCGTCGAATGCCACCGCAGCCAACGCGCGGATCTTCGCGAGGGAGCCGAGGCGCGGTTTCATGGATTTTGCCTCGACTGCCATCGGCATCCGAGTGCCGCGATCGAGGCACACAAGCACGGACCCGTTTCAGGCTGCCAGGTCTGTCATCGGGGGCCCGGCAGCGTCGAGGCGCACCCGGGGGCGGACGGCGGGACCGCCGGCCCAGCGAGCGGCCGCTAGCGATAGCGCCCCAGCAGCTTCTCCAGGGCGGCGCTGCCCGGCGAGAGCTTCTCGTACGGAATGCGATTCAACGGGACCGAGCTCGTTTTATTGAGGTGGTGAAACTCGTGGCTCACGTCCTCGTCGATGTGAATGAGACCCGTGACGTATTCGTTTTGCTTCAGCTTCTGCTCGATGAAGCTGTAAGCGGCGCTCCGATCGGTCGGATCGTAGCTCGCGCCGAGCTTGTGCAGCACCACGCGGCTGCCGTCGTGCAGCAGCACGGGCAGCGCCTCGCCTGGCGGATAATCGACCGAGATCTCCTGCGCCGGGGGCACGTAATCGGCCTCGATGGCCGCATGGTAGTGCTCGCGAGTGAACGTGTAGCTCTTGGTCGATCCTTCGTGGTCGTTGAAGGTAACGCAGGGTGAAAGAACGTCGATGAGCGCGAAGCCGCGATGCCGCATGCCCGCTTGGATCAACGGCACGAGCTGCGCCTTGTCGCCGGAAAAGCCGCGCGCCACGAACGTGGCGCCGAGCGAGAGCGCCAGCAGCACCGGATCGATGGGTGGGCTCTCATTCACCTCCCCCTTCTTGGCTTTCGTGCCGATATCCGCGGAGGCGGAGAACTGGCCCTTGGTGAGTCCGTAGACGCCGTTGTTTTCGATGATATAGAGCATGTTCACGTTGCGCCGGATCGCATGCACCAGCTGGCCGAGACCGATCGACAGAGAATCGCCGTCGCCGGACACGCCCACGTAGGTGAGCTCGCGATTGGCGGCATTCGCGCCGCTCGCAATCGAGGGCATGCGTCCGTGCACCGAGTTGAATCCGTGGGCGCCGCTCACGAAATATGACGTGGTCTTCGAGGAGCAGCCGATGCCGGACAGCTTCACCAGCTGTTCGGGCCGCATATCGAGCCCCCAGCAGGCCTCGATGATGGCAGCCGTGACGGAGTCGTGCCCGCAGCCGGCGCAGAGCGTGGACATGGTGCCCTCGTACTGACGACGGGTCATGCCGAGCGCGTTGGTCGGCAGGGATGGATGGGCGACCTTGGGCTTGTTGATGAATGACATGATTTCCCTCTAGCGAGTTTGCTTGCCGATGATCGCGGTCAGCCGCGGAGCATCGGGAAGAGTCGCGCGGATACCGTCGACGATGGGCTCGCACGACATCGGAAAGCCGCTGTAGCTCAGAATGGACTTGAGCTTGGATTTGTCCACGCCCGTCTCGAGGGTGAGGAGCGAGCGCAGCTGCGCATCGCGATTCTGTTCGACCACGAATATCGTCGCGTGCAAGCTCAAGAAGCTCTCGACGTCTTGCCCGAAGGGAAAGGCCTTGATGCGCATGTAGTCGACCGCAATCTTCTGGCGCGCGAGCACGTCGATGGCCTCGCGCACCGCTCCGTCGCAGCTGCCGACACTCACGATGCCGATCTTGCTCTCGCCCTTGCCGAGGATCTCGGGCTTCGGCACGTAGCGCGCGGCGGTCGAGAACTTGCGCTTCAGCCGGTCGAGCACGACCTGGTATTCGGCGGAATCCTCCGTGTAGGCGCCATACTGGTTGTGCCCCGAGCCGCGCGTGAAATAGGCGCCTTTGGGACTTACGCCGGGCAACGTACGGTAAGTGATCGCATCATCGTCGCGATCCACGTAGCGATAGAATTTGTCGAGGCTCGCGAGCTCCTCCGCCGACAGAATTTTGCCGCGATCGGGCCGGTATGCATCGTCCCACTTCAAGTCCTTGCACATCCAATCGTTCATGCCGATGTCGAGATCGGAGAGCACGAACACCGGCGTCTGCAGGCGCTCGGCCAAGTCGAATGCTTTGACCGCCATATAGAAGCATTCTTCCGGATTGGCTGGAAACAGCAGTACATGACGCGTATCGCCGTGCGAGGCATACGCGCAGAGCATGATGTCGCCCTGCTGGGTGCGGGTCGGCATGCCGGTCGATGGGCCGACCCGTTGCACGTCGAATATCACGCAGGGAATCTCCGCGTAGTAAGCGAGCCCCAAAAACTCGTTCATGAGCGAGATACCGGGTCCGCTCGTGGGCGTGAACGCGCGCGCACCGTTCCAGCTCGCGCCGAGCACCATGCCGATGGCCGCCAACTCGTCCTCGGCTTGAATCACCGCATAGTTGTGCTCGCCGGTGGCGGGATCGACCCGGTAGCGATCGCAGAACCCCTTGAAGGCGTCCATGAGCGAGGTAGACGGCGTGATCGGGTACCACGCGCCCACGGTGGCGCCCGCATACACACAGCCCAAGCCCGCGGCCGTGTTGCCGTCGATCATGATGTGGTCGCGTGTTTTGTCCATGCGCTCGACCCGCAGCGGCAGAGGACACTGCAGGTGCTCTTTGGCGTAGTCATAGCCGAGACGCAGCGCCCGGGTGTTCGACTCGAGCAGCTTCGGCTTCTTGCCGTAGCTTTCGGTCATCAGGCCGTTGATCACCTCGAGGTCGATGTCCAGCAGCGCCGCCATCACGCCCGCATAGGCGATGTTCTTGAGCAGGATGCGATTGCGCACCCCATCGAAGTTCTCGTTGACGAGTTGCGCGAGCGGCACCCCGATGACCGTGATGTCGCCGCGCTGCAGGAGCGAGCTGCGGGGCCAGGTTGCGTCGTACAGCAGATAGCCGCCGGAGGCGACCTCGCGCACGTCCTTCGAATACGTCTCCGCATTCATCGCCACCATGATGTCGACGTGCCCGGCGCGGGCGGCGTAGCCGTCGCGGGTCACGCGAATCTCGTACCACGTCGGCAGGCCCTGGATGTTCGAGGGAAAGTAGTTCTTGCCGGTGACCGGCACACCCATGCGGAAAATGGCCTTCATGATCAGCGAATTCGCGCTCGCCGATCCCGTGCCGTTCACGTTGGCCAGCTTGATCACGAAGTCGTTCACGGGATCGCGCGCGTTGACTAGGTTCGGCATGTCACGCTCTCATCTTCTGCATGAGGAATCTTGATGGTGGACTTCTGCATGTCCCATGCCGCGGTAGGGCAACGCTCGGCACATAAACCGCAATGCACGCACACATCCTCGTCCTTCACCATGACGCGCCCGGTTTGGGGCAGTCCACTCGACACATACAGCGCCTGCTGGGGATTGGTTGCCGGCGCTTTCAGGCGCGAGCGCAACTGCGACTCACTGCCGTTCGGCGCGATGGTGAGGCAGTCGACGGGACAGATGTCGATGCACGCATCACATTCGATGCAGAGCTTTGCGCTGAATACGGTCTGCACGTCGCAGTTCAAGCAACGCTGCACTTCGAGGGCGGCCTGTTCGGCGGTGAATCCGAGCTCGACCTCGATATTGACCTTCTTGAAACGCTCGATGAGCCCCACGTGGGGCACCAGGCGCCGTTCCACGGCGTTGTACTCGTTCTTGTAAGACCACTCGTGCATGCCCATCTTGCGGCTGCTCAAGCTCACCCCGCGGGGCAGACGCTCGGTCACGGGATCGCCGCAGCAATATTTGTGGATCGAAATCGCGGCTTGATGGCCGTGCTCGACCGACCAGATGATGTTCTTCGGACCGAACGCCGCGTCGCCGCCGAAGAACACGCCCTCGCGGGTCGACTGAAAGGTGATTTTGTCGATCTGCGGCACGTTCCACTTGTCGAATTTGATGCCGATGTCGCGCTCGATCCAGGGGAAGGCATTCTCCTGGCCGATCGCGAGAATCACGTCGTCGCAAGGAAAAAACTCCTCTTCCACCACGCGGGTCGACTTGATGTCGCCATCCTCCATCTCGTACTCGAGATGCTCGAACAGCATGCCCTTGAGCACGCCGTCTTCCACCACGAAGCTCTTCGGCGCGCGATTGATGATGATGTGCACGTTCTCCTGCTCGGCATCCTCGAGCTCCCACTCGGACGCCTTGAAGAACTGACGCGGCTTGCGGGCCATCACCTTCACATCCTTCGCACCCAGACGGAGCGAAGTGCGGCAGCAATCCATGGCGGTATTGCCGACGCCGATGATGAGCACGCGCTCGCCGATCTTGTCGATGTGCTGAAAGGCCACCGACTCGAGCCAGGCAATTCCGATGTGAACGCGATCGCTGTCATGCCGACCCGGGAGCTCGAGCTCCTTGCCCTTGGGTGCTCCGCTACCCACGAACACGGCGTCGAACTCCCCGGCATCGAGCAGCGTGCGCAGGCTCTCGATGGGGGCGCCGAGCCGCAGATCGGCGCCCATATCGACGATGTAGGCGATCTCTTCGTTGAGCACGCTCACCGGCAAGCGGAATGCCGGGATGTTGGTGCGCATCAAACCGCCGGGCACCGCAAATTGCTCGAATATGGTCACATCGTAGCCGAGCGGCAGCAGGTCGTTCGCGACGGTCAGCGATGCCGGACCCGCGCCGATGCAGGCGACGCGCTTGCCGTTCTTCTGGTCAGGCGCTCGAGGCAGGAGTGCCGTCACGTCGTCACGATTGTCCGAGGCCACCCGCTTCAGGCGGCAAATGGCCACCGGCTTGCTCTCGATACGGCCGCGGCGGCAGGCAGGCTCGCAGGGCCGGTCGCAGACCCGGCCGAGGATCCCGGGGAACACATTCGATTCCCGGTTCACCATGTAGGCCTCGGTGAACTGCCCCTGGGCGATGAGGCGGATGTATTCGGGTACGTCGGTGTGGGCGGGGCAGGCCCACTGGCAATCTACTACTCTATGAAAATAATCAGATTTCCCGGTGTCGGTCGGTTCCATGATTCCTCAAAAGAGATCGCACGCGCGAATGGCGCAATTATAGTCCCAGCGGCCTGGGAACAGGGGTGCAGTGGCGCACAATCGTGGCCGCGCAGGGCGGTTCAGGGGCGAATCCCCCCACCGCGCAGCACGTGGCCCGGGAGCGCGCCCGTGGCCGATCCGTCGCTGATGACGGGTACGCCGTTCACCAGCACCCATTGCATACCGGCCGAGAGCTGATTGGGAGCCGAGAAGGTCGCCCGGTCGGTGATCGTCTGCGGATCGAACACCACGATGTCCGCCCACATACCGGCTTTGATGACGCCGCGGTCGGCAAGCCGCAGCCGCGAGGCGGGCAGGCTGCTGAACTTGCGGATCGCCTCCTCCAGGCGCATGCGCCGCTCCTCGCGCACGTATTTGCGCAACACGCGCGGGAAGGTGCCGTAGGCGCGGGGATGCGGAAATTCTTTGCCGAGCGGACCCTCGGGCGAGGTGCCGGAGCTGTCATTGCAGAACGATACCCACGGCTGCACGGCCGCGAGCTCGATATCGGGCTCGCTCATCGCGAATACGGCAACGGAGGTCTGCGCATCGTCCTCGATCAGAATGTCGAACAGCGTATCCATGGCATCCTTGCCGCGCGCCTTCGCGATGTCGGCAAGCGTTTTGCCCTGCAAGTCGAGGAGCTTTGGGTTCGCGACGGTCGCGATCAGGACGGCTTCGGGGCCGGGTACCGACTGCCATTCGTTGTCCCAATCGGTGGCCGGTGTGGCGAGCTCCTTTTTGATCCGCTCGCGTGCGCCCGGGTCCTTGAGCCGCTCGATGAGCTTGGCCTTGCCGCCGTCGTGCGCCCAGGGCGGAATGAAGGCCGACAGCTCGTTGAACCAGGCCGGATAGGCGTACGTGTCGGCGGCGATATCGACTCCCGACGCCCGGGCGCGCTCGATGCGCGCGACGATCTCGGGCATCAGGCCGAAATTCTTTACGCCGCCGGCCTTCAGGTGCCAGATCTCGACCGGGATATGCGCGTCCCGGCCGATCCGGATGGTCTCCTCGAGGGCCGTCATGATCGCCTCCTGCTCGGAGCGCATATGCGTGGCGTAGATCCCGCCGTACTGGGCGGCGGTGCTCGCGAGCGCGATCAGCTCCGCGGTGCTCGCATACGGTGCGGGCGCATACTCGAGCGCGCTCGACACCCCGACGGCGCCCTGACGCATGGCCTGCGCGACGAGACCCTGCATCTGCTCGAGCTCGGCGGGCGTCGCCGCGCGGTCGCCGTAGCCGATCACCATCTCGCGCACGGTCGTCGCGCCGACGTAGGAAGCGATGTTGATGCCGATTCCCTGCCGCTCCAGATGCGCGAAATAGCCCGCGAAGTCGGTCCAGTCCCGCTTGATGCCGTAGTGCTCGTATCCCTTGGCGTTCTCGCGCGCGATCGCATCGTTTACGGGAGCGACCGATTCCCCTTCGCCGGTGATCTCCGTCGTGATGCCCTGGAAGACTTTCGAGGGCACCTTCGGGTCCACCAGGAGGGTGAGCTCGGATTGTCCCAACATGTCGATGAAGCCGGGGGCTACGACTCGGCCCGCCGCATCGATACGCCGCTTCGCGGGGGACTGATCGAGCCGGCCGATGGCGGCGATGCGGCCGGCGCGGATGCCGATGTCCGCCGCGTACCAGGGGGCTCCCGTCCCGTCGATGACGTGGCCGTGCTCAATGATGACGTCGAATGGGACCGTCCCCGGAGCGGCGTCGCGATTCGCACCGACCGCGCTCGAGACGAGCGCTGCACTCAACACCGCGAGGCCAAATGCCACGCGCCAGGCCCTTCCCGCCATCGTTTCCCATCCCCCAGACACGAACCAGGCACGAAGGCGCGATCATAGCCGTGTCGGAGAGCGACCGGAACGGAATTCGGAGAATTCTTGCACCCGACCAAGAATCGTCATATATTTAAAGGCTTACGATTGAATTTTGATCGTTTATCGAGTTTGACCTGTTGGGCTCGCCGGGAGAAGGTGGGGTATGGCAACGCAAGCGCGCTCGATCGCATCGCTCACGATTTCATTTGGGCTGGTGGCCATTCCCGTGAAGCTTTATTCCGCGACGCAGAGCTCGGAGCGTATTTCTTTCAATTTACTACGCGCCAAGGATGGATCGCGAGTCAAGCAGCAATACGTGGCCGTCGCCGACGGCCAGCTGGTGGAACGGGCGGAGATGGTCAAGGGCTACGAATTCGCCAAGGACCAATACGTCATGTTCTCGCCCGAGGAGCTCAAAGCCCTCGAGGACACGACCACGCACGCCATCGACATCGGTCAGTTCGTACCCCTCGAATCGGTCGATCCGGTGTATTTCGACGGGACCTACTACCTCGCGCCAGACAAGGGCGGCGCCAAGCCCTACACGTTGCTCGCCACGGCCCTGCGCAAGACCGGACAGTGCGCGGTCGGTCGCTGGGTGTCGCGCGGCAAGGAACACATCGTCATCATCCGCCCCATGCAAGATGGACTCGCCATGCATCAGCTGCACTTCAAGGAGCAGGTGCGCGAGCTAAAGGACTTGGGGTTGGAGCCTGCTCCCGTGTCCGAGCCCGAGCTTAAGCTTGCACAGCAGCTCATCGACCATCTGGCCGCGAAACGCTTCGACCCGAACGAGTATCAAGACGAGTTCAAAGGACGCGTCGAGGCGGCGATTCAGAAGAAAGTCGACGGCAAGCAGATCTCGCTCGCCGAAGCGCCTGCCGCCGCCACCAGCGGCAACGTCATCGATCTCATGGAGGCGTTGCGGGCGAGCATCGATGCGCGCGGCTCCAGGAACTCCGCCGCCCTGAAGGAGCGCAAGGCGCCGAAGCGCGCCGCTTCGTCGGGAGCCTCACGCAAAACCGCGCGCCGCTAAAGACGCATGAGTCGAGATGCATGAGTTCGACTCGAAAGATCTCAAGCGGCTGTTCGGCATTCCTGCCTCCCAGGTCCGGTCGCTGATCAAGGCGGGCCATATCAGCCCGCTGAAGAAAGCGGGCCGCCTCAGCTACTCGTTCCAGGATTTGATCGTGCTGCGAACGCTGAGATCACTCCGCGCCGCAAAGATTCCGACCCAAAAGATCAACCGCACCCTGCGTGAAATCCGCGAATCGCTCCCCGGTGAGCTGCCTCTGAGCGGGCTTTCGATCGTCGCCGTAGGCGACCGGATTGTCGTCCGAGAGGGCCAATCGCTGCGTGAATCCGACACCGGGCAATATACCCTGGCACTCGAGTTCGTCGATCAGGGGGGCGAGCTGCTGATGATCGACAAGCGCACCAACGATCGCACGAGCGCCGCCGAGGAGAACGTTGCGAACGCCGCATCCGGCGCGATCGAGGACGACTTCGAGCGCGCGCTCGCGCGGGAGGAATCCGACGCCGAGGGAGCCATTGCGCTCTATCAGGCGTGCCTCAAGGCGGACGCGCGGCGCATGGAGGCGCGCCTCAACTTGGGTCGCCTGCTGCACGAGAAGGGGCGGCTTCGCGAGGCGGAAAGCGTCTACCGCGGCAGCAACGCCGCCGAGCCGTTGCTCTCGTTCAATCTCGCGGTGTTGCTCGAGGACCTCGACCGGGCCGGCGAAGCGATGGCGGTGTACCGGCACGCCATCGCGCTCGACCCCGGACTTGCAGACGCTCACTTCAACTTGGCGCGTCTGTACGAGCAGGCGGGCAACGCGCGCGATGCGCTGCGCCATCTCCTGGCTTACCGACGGCTCATGACCTGAGCGCGCGCCAGCGAGCCCAAAGCGAGCGGCTCTTATTCGAGCGTCACCGCCACCCGCTGGCTGATGCCGCAGAGCAGCTCGTAAGGAATGGTGTCGGCCCAGACGGCGATCTCCTCGACCGGGAGTCCCCCGCCCCACAAGATCACGGGATCGCCCATCTGCGGCGCGCGCTTGAGGTCGGTCACGTCGATTCCGATCATGTCCATCGACACGCGACCCGCAAGCGGCGCGCGCTCGCCATTGACGAACACCGGCGAGCCCGCACTCAAGTTGCGGGGGTAGCCGTCGCCGTAACCCACGGCTGCCACGGCAAGGCGGGTGGGACGGTGCGCCGACCAGGCGCCGCCGTAGCCCACGCGCTCACCCGGGGCGATGTTCTTCAAGGCGATGACGTGCGATTTGAGCGTCATGACCGGCAGCAAGCCATAGTCGGCGCCGATGGATCCATCGAACGGCGATACGCCATAGAGCAGCAAGCCGGGGCGAACCCAGTCGGCCTGCGCCTTCGGAAAACCCAACAGTCCGGCGGAATTGGCGATGCTGCGCTCGCCGCCGAGCGCCGCAGTCGCCGCCTCGAAGCGAGCAAGCTGCTCCGTCGTGGCGGGCGAATCGGGGTCATCCGCAG
>CAWCTM010000012.1:0-102814 GCA_963798595.1 uncultured Gammaproteobacteria bacterium
GGCTAGCGGTGCCCCTTGATCGACAATCGGGAGCCCGATTCGCCTTGGCGAGCGCGGCGGTGCACAAACTGCGCGCGCTACCGCTTCGGAGAGATAACCTGCGAAACGGCCTTCACCAGAGCTCGAATATCGAGCGGCTTGCACAGATACTCAGCGGCGCCGGCACCCATGCACTCCTCGCGCAGAGTCGGTGAGTCGTGCGCGGTGATGATGACGATTGGAAAGGTCGCCCCGGCCATCTTCAATGACTGCTGCACCTCCGTGCCCGACAAGCCCGGCATCTGCAGGTCGAGGATCAGGCAGTCGGGACGGTCAAAATGCCAAGACTCCAGAAATTCTGCCCCTGAACCGAAGGCGCGTGCCGAAAAGCCCGCTGCTTGCAGGACGCGGACCACGGCCTTGCATACCGATTCCTCGTCGTCGACTACGGCAATCACGGTCCATCCTTTGCAAAGAGACACCCCGTCACGGGCTCATTCGAACCGCTCTGTTATGAGACATTCGGGTTGCCTCCAGCTCAGAGCCGTCCCTCCATTGTCCAGAGCAGGCTCGATTTCCATACCCACGCGTGCCCCGAGTTGCACGAGCTCTGCGAGAGAGCGTGCGGCCATCTTCGACATCACGCGTGCGCGATGCACTTTCACCGTCTTTTCGCCCGTGCCCAGGTCCGCGGCAATTTGCTTGTTCAAACGGCCACGAACCACCTGCGCCATCACCTGCCGCTCACGCGGCGTCAGGGTTTCGAGGCGATCGTAAATCACGCGCCGAATCTCGGCTTGCACGCGCTGGCCCTGGTCGCGCTGCAGCGCCTGCTCCACTGCGGCAAACAACCGGACGTTATCGATCGGCTTGGTCAGGAAATCCACGGCGCCTTCCTTCATGGCACCCACACCGGTTTTGATATCACCGTTGCCCGTCAAGAACACGATGGGGCGTGGGAGCGGCGAACGAACCAGCTCGCGCTGCAATTCGAGGCCACTTAATCCCGGCAGGAAAACATCAAGCAGCAGACAGCCCGGCTCCCCCTCGTCCTGTTCGTCGAGAAAGTCTTCCGCCGATTTGAACGATCTGACTCTGTACCCCGCAACGTGCAAGATGCGGGTGAGCGCCACACGAACCTCAAGGGCATCCTCCACAATGAATACAGTCTTCTCGACGCCGTTCACAGATCCCCCCTGACACTCCCGGTCTGAACTTCGCTGGGCTCGTCGCCCGTTTCCCGTGATCTCTTGCATCGTCGAAGGACCAACCCGGCATTCGCTCCCGTTTCTTTACCGGTGCAAAGTCCTCCGAAGAGTCGTTATCGCGCCGCTAGTCACGAGACGATGCCAACAGATGCGCTTGGAATCGCCGGAAGAAGCCTGATTTCGAGGGGAAGGTAGCTTGGCGAAGCGCGGCGAGCCGCCAGCTAACGGCAGGTCGCGACCTATTAGACGCTTCAGCGAGTGCTTCGATGATCCTTGTGCTATTCATTCCCATTTGCCTCATCCGTTCGCCCAAGGAGGCGGCGGTAACTCTATGGGAAGCACCCTACCCCGGCCGCGCACGGTCTTTGAACCCGTAAAACTACGGGTTTGGCCTATGTGAAACTACGGGTCCGCGCCCCGGAATCTACGGGAGATCGATTGAGATCAAGGTCCAATGACGCCGTGTTTGATCGCGAAGTGAATCAGCTCGGCGTTGCTCTTAAGCCCTAGCGACTCCATCATCCGATACTTATGGTCCTCGACGGTTCGAGTCGAAATGTGCAGCTTCACGCCAATTTCCTGGGCGGTAAGGCCGTCGACCAGCAAACGGAGAATTTCGCGCTGTCGCAGTGTCAATGTCCCAACGAGATCCCGACCCTTCGCAGGATTCCGTTGTTGCGCCTGTAGCATCTCGCCTGCAAGCGTCGGGGTGACAAAGACCTGTCCTTGCGCCGCGGTGCGCACGGCAAGCACCAGCTCCTCCGGCGCCGAATGCTTGAGCACATAGCCGAACGCGCCCGCATCGATCGCGCGTCGGGCGTACGCCACATCACGATGCATCGTGAGAAACACCACACGTACATTGGAATCAAACTTCTTAAGCTCTTCGAGCGCCTCGATGCCATTCAGGTGAGGCATCGTGATGTCGGCTACGATCACATCAGGTTTTAGAGCCTTGGCACGCTCGACCAGCGCCTGGCCATCTTCCACTACGCCGATGAGATCGAATTCTGCGACCAGAAGACTTTTCAGCCCCTCCGCCACGATCCTGTGATCGTCGGCAAGCAACACGCGCACACGGCTCACGACGATGCCCCGCGGATGGGTACCCAGGCCACCACCGTTGTGCCTTTGCCGAGACTGCTCTGAATATCGAGCTTTCCTCCCACCACACGGATCCGCTCACGCATGCCGGCATGTCCCAGGCTCGCACGACCGATCTGCGAATGGGGCTCAAATCCGCTGCCGTTGTCGCTCACCTCCAGCCGCAAGCCGCTTTCGCGTAAAGCAAGCGATACTTTCGCGGTGCGGGCACGGGCATGACGACCAATATTGCGCAAAGCCTCCTGAGCGACCCGGTAGATGACCAGTGCTACATCCTTTGGCAGATTCTGCGGAATTCGCTCCGCCTCGACCTCAACCTGCACGGACTCGAAGCGCGCGACGCGGTCACACTCGGCCTTCAGCGCCTCCACCAGGCCGAGATCATCGAGCACGGAAGGGTGCAGGCGGTAGGAAAGATCGTGGACATCCTCGCTCAATTGCGCGAGCCCCGCGCGTATCGATTGACGTACCTCACCCGAGGGCGTCAGGCCACCGGGAAGCCTGGCGGCGTCGATGGCCAATCCCGCGAGCCGCTGAGTAATGTCATCGTGCAGCTCACGTGCGAGCCAGCGGCGCTCGTCTTCATGCGCGGTGATCAAGCGTCCGCTCAAAGCCTGTGCTTCTCCCTCGGCGTGACGGCGGCGGATACGCTCCCACACGAGTCCGATCGATAACGCAGCCAGCAACACAATGATAGTGGCGGCCGTCAAGATGAAGTCACGGTGTTCGTCCCAGAGCGACGGAGGCCGAAAGCGGATTTCACTCCCCGCAGGCAGGTGCGCGATGTTGATGTTCCAGCGCTTCAGCGCGCGCCAGTCATACACGGGGGATTCGTAGTCAATAAGTTGTATCGACGGCTCCGTAGGAATTTGGCCGCTCAATGCCCGCAGAGCCATCGCTGCCGCTAGCGCACCGTCGCGCTGTTCCAGATGGTAGGGACCGCCGACGACACCCAGTCCAAGTTCGCTGCCGTAGAGACTGAAGATCGGCGCCGCCGATACCTCGAGAATGCTGACAAGCCCAGCCCGTCCTTCGTGCGGCACGCCGGCCGCATCGACAGTCATGATCGTATAAAGAACGGCTGAATGCGGCGGAAGGGCGGCAACCCGTTGGCGTATTTCTTCCAAGGAAAGATCATTGAGCCATTCGAAACTCACTCGATTGGCAAATATCGCGAGCTTCTCGCGCAGTTGGGTCACCCAATACCGCTCCAGCGGTGAATCCCCAATTACCACTGCAATCCGTTGCGTATCGGGCAGCACCTGCAAGATGTTGGCCACATAGCGGGGCAGATCCTGGCGAATGCCCACCAAAGCGTCGCCAGCGCGCAGGGCGGACTTGGGGGCGAACCGCGCATCCAATGCAGCAAGCACTAAAGGCACCCCGCGGGGGAACGCCGCGTCCCGATTGCTGAGATAGAACTCGGCAGCCAGCGGGCCGAACGTGACCACCAGATCCGGCGGTGAGCCGGCAAAGCGTTGTCGCAGAAGCTCGATGAGCGGTTGCGGATCATTCGATGGGGATGCCTGGCCTGCGTCGACATAAGCGTCATAGAGGGCGATGGGCTCGCTCGAGCCCTTCTTCAGTTCCATGCGAAACGCAGCCGCGATCGCGTCATACGGTGCAATTTCCCGCCCGAACGAATGCAACAACAACACGCTCTTAGCCGCCGGCGCCGCCGCGCCGAGCGGTGTACTTAGAGCGACAAACACCACTAGGAGGATGACGGTCCAAGGCCTAAGATTGTGCAACGGCAATTTTCTCCTGTGTTGTCCAAATCACTGCGCCGGCACGACGATCGAACAGTGTTGCTCTTTACTTTTGCTTAGCCGCTGCCTCGCGACAGCCCTCGAGCGCCCCCGAGTTATCGACCGTCAACAAGCACGCGCCAGGCCTCGGGGCCTCCGCGCCGATACCAGGCTGCCCCGGCATTCAAACGATCAGTTTCTGTGATCGTGGCAGCCCTGCCTTGGCCGTGCATCCGATCAGTTTACCGCGCGCCATGAGTCGTTGCTGTTTAAGAGCACGGCTGATCGATCTGGGCCAGGACGGGGGCTAACGCGCCGGAGGCATTACCCGCGATACAGCCTCCACCAGAGTACGAACATCGAGGGGCTTGCACAGATACTCAGCGGCGCCGGCACCGATGCACTCCTCGCGCAGACTCGGCGAAAACCACCTGCGCCATGACTTGCCGTTCGCAGCGATTCGCCGCACTACCGCTACTGGTGCCGGATCGGCGGGACTACATTGATGCCGCGGATATTCGCAACGTTTGCCGGCGGTCTGGGGTTCGAATTGGGACGATCGACGCGCTGCTGGGCCAGCTGTGCATACGCCACGAACTGACTCTGCTGACGACGGATGCTGACTTCACGCTCGCCGCGCGGCATTGCCCGCTACGCGTCTGGAGTCCCACGCGCTAGCAGGGGGTGGGCAGCAAGCCGTGCGCCCAAAATGGCCGCCGCATAGTGCGCGCTGTTAGCGGGTTCCCCAAGCCCCGGATCAGAACGTACGACGCAGCGACAATCCGATCGTTCGCGGGGTGGCGATGAACCACCGCGGCCGATCGGCAAGCTCCGGCGCCTCTCCCAACAGATCGGCAATCTCTGCGTGCGCGTTGAACAGATTTCGGGCGAATAGCGCGCCTTCCCATGATCCTTGGTCGACCCCGACGCGTAGATCGACCAGGCTATAGCTGTTCAGTTGTCTACCAGTCGGGGGTAAAACGTTGACGAAACTCGTCCGTAAACCCGTGTACGTGTACTGAGCGCGGATAAACGGCGAGCCTTCGGCACGCGGCACGGAATACTGCGCTGTGGCGGAGCCTGTCCATTTCGGGACTTCATTGATCGGCTGCCCCACGACGGTGAGCGAACCCGGCGTAGCCTCGGTAATCTTGGCATCCTCGTATCCAGTGGCAACGCTCAGCGTCACATGTTCCAGCGGTGCCGTATCGAGCTCAAATTCGGCGCCCTCACTCCGAGCGGCGCCGGAATTGGTTGTCACATTGAATCCACATGTCGGGTCTACCTCCGCTAAGTCCGTGGTCTGCTGGATATCTTTCCAATCAATTCGATACACCGACAGTCTGGATTTGGCCCGATCTCCGAACCATGAATTCTTGGCGCCGATCTCATAGCTCCAGAGCGAATCGCTCTTGAAGGGCGCTCCATTGGTGATTCCGGCCGCCGCGAGCGCCGTATGGCATACGGGTCCGAGGAGAAAGTTCGATCCGCCAATGCGAAAGCCCTTGGCGGCGGTCGCGTACAGCATTTGATTCGGCAAGAACTCGTACTTCACGGTGTATCGGGGCGCCGTATCATTCTCACCGTGATTGCCGAAGAAATCGTGAGAAGCTCCGCCGTTCAGAAAGCCGTTGGCTACATATGTTCCGTCATGTGCGAGGTAGGCTCGTCGCACACCGGCGGACGCCTGCAATTCGCTCGTGACACTGTAAGTGACATCCAGGAATTCCGCTCGTTGCCGGTCCGAGGCGGGCGAATCCTGGGTAAAGAGGAGATCGCCACCCAACAGTCCCCCGGTGGCGGCATTCGCGCCGGGGGCATCGAGATACTCGGTAAAGAAGCGCTTCGACAAAGATGAGAAATAGCCGGCCACGAACTGCACGGGGCCACGCAGTTGCGACTCGAAGCGAGCCTCACCGGACCATGTCTTCGTGTACAGATCATTGTAGAAAGGCGCAGCTACATAGTATGGAAAGTTGCCGACGCCCGCGCCACCGGTCGCCAAGAATTGGGTGCCGTCCTCAAGATCGAACCCACTTCGATAAAAGTAGGAGCCTAAGCCGACGAAGCGGCCGAATGGCGCGTCGTAGTGTGCCGTCAGACTGCTGAAAGACCAAGTGTCCGCGACCGCCTCGGGGACATCGAGCGGTCGGTCTTGCACGAAACTGTCAGGGCTATAATCTGCGAGCGGATAGCCGTTGGATATCGCGCGCTGATAGATAAACATCGGGGTGAGCGAAAAGCCCGGTAGACTGCTGGGGACAACGCCGAGTGATGCCACCAGGCCTGTTCGCTGGAAGGCACCTACATGGGTATCGTCGCCCTTCGGCGCGTCCGGCGGCAAAGGAACCGACGGTGATATCGGAATCTGCGGGCCGCCCCATTCGCGAGTAAACAGACCGGGGTCGAATGCACTAAAGGCATTTATCCTCAATGCGACACTACCGCTGATCAAGGGCAGGTTCAACATACCGCTCGTGGAATAACCTCCGCCCCCGTGATCGACATAGGAGCCTTCCGCTTCCGCCTTTCCGGAGGTGGCATCGAGAACCGGATCGCGCGTGATCATGCGCACGACTCCGCCCATGGACCCCGCGCCGAACAAAGTGCCTTGAGGCCCGCGCAGAACTTCAATCCGATCCACATCGAGCACTCGCGGGTCGAGGGAGAGAGGTATCGGCGTGTCGTTGAGATAAAAGCCGGTAGTGTTATTACCGGCGACACCGCGGATCGTTACGGACCTCGAGGAAGATACCCCGAGACCGTTTCCATTGCCGCCGGCCCCTGTACCTGCTCCAATCGAAAGGTTGGGAACGGTGCTTGCGTATTCAAAGAAATTCGTGACTCCAAAGTTCTCGAGCGTAGTTCCTGTAATAACACTGACGCTGATCGGCACCATTTGCAGGTTCTCAGTGCGTCTTTGCGCCGTTACCACGATTTCTTCGAGGGATGGACGGGGCGGCGACGGGTACAGCACGCCAACCTCCTGAGCAGCCACGGGTAACGTCGGTGCTTGCGCGAAAAAAGATGTGAGTACGACGACGATCGGCCTGCTTAAGCGCGTGCGGCCCCAGTGCACCATTCTTCGCATTCCCTGTCACTGCGCTCCTAGCAGCAATTATTGCCACTCCGATACAGCTTTCACATCCCGCCACCAACGGAGAGTAGAAGAGTTTATCTCATCGTACCAAGGCAAACAGCGCCAATTAGCGTCGCCATGCGACCGGCAACATCGGGGGTGCGACAGATAGCAGCTGCTCGAAGTCCGAAAAGAGATCCAAACCGTCGTGGATCGGTTAATTAGTCATTCCAGCGGTGCGGCTTGGCCCCGCGACGCCACGCCCCTTGCCAGGGCTCAAGAGAGCGCTCACCGGAGCGTTGCCACGCTCACTGATCTCTGGATCAGATACGTCCTTCCACGGCGGCACCGTGAAATGAAAAATGGCTCCGAGAGCATAGTTTTCAGCCCATAGGCGCCCACCGTGAGCAACGATAATCGAGCGGCTCACGGACAGACCCAAACCGAGACCGTGTTGTTTCGTGGTGTGATACGGCTCGAAAATCTTTTCCTCGTCGCCCACCTTTATGCCGCTTCCAGTATCCTGGACCGAAAATTGAATGAATCCGCCTGATGTCAGGAATGATCGGATGGTCAGCGTACTGGTATCGGCTTGCTTGGACATCGCATCGGCCGCATTCAGAATTAAATTAATCAGAACCTGCTGAAGATGCACCCGGTCACCCCGAATCGCCGGTACGTTCCCGACGAGCTCTGAGACCACCCGCACATCGCGAGCTGTCAACTCGTACTTCAATAACCTCAAGACGTCCCGAATTAGGTCACTCGGCTCAAGCGATTCGGGGGTAAATTCGCCTTTTTTTATCAGGCCACGAAGGCCTTTAATAATTTCTGAAGCGCGCTTGTCATCCTCGATAATGCGGAGAGTAATCTGGCGAATCCTGTTCAAATCACATTGCTCGTGCCCAAGAAGCAGCTCTAGGGCTTCCGCATTGGCCATAATGGCTGCCAACGGCTGGTTTAACTCATGCGCCAACGCCGACGAGAGTTCACCCAAAGTTGCGCCTCGTAACAAGTGTGCGACCTCGTTTCGATGAGCTACCGCATCGGCTGCCGCTTTTTTGTTTTGGGTGATATCCATCGCGACGCCTTGCAATCGAATCGGTCGACCGTCACGGTCCAACTCCAGGCAACTCGACGAGGCTATCCAGCGTACGCCTCCATCCGATTGAAGCACGCGGTATTCAACCGGATAAGTCTCGCTGGTGAGGCTGGCCACAGTTAGAGCCCTGGCCATCACGCCTCGATCTTCGGGATGAACGGATTGCAGAACGTTATCGACATATAGCGGCTGCGATTTGCTAAATCCAAATAGCGACCGCCAATGATCGGTCGCCCAGATCTCTCTACGCTGCAGATCCTGCGACCAAAAGCCCAAGTTTGCCGCCGTGGCCGCGAGGTCGATTTGCTGCTCGCGCGCCCGCAGAGCACGAGTAGTCTGTGCGGCACGGATCATTTCGCCTGCCACTTCGTACGCCATGACCAGGATCAGGCCGAGATATAACATTGAGTGCAGCGGAGGCCAGTGGCCGATGCCAAATACCACCAATAGAGTTTGAACGGCATCAGCTAACGTAAAGAAGGCGATGCTGCCGGCTACCATGAGCGCGCGTCGTCGATCGCCTCGTCGCCAAACCGTCACGGCGGCGTCGACAGCGAATAGGATCATGCCGTATAGAGTCAGCTGACCGAGAATTATCCATGGATTCGGAGCAACTCCGACGGGCAGAGAAACCACATCGCCGAGAAACGGTATAGGACGCAGAGCTGCGACCGAGCGATAATTGAGATTCTTACCCGTGGTGAAATTGAGAAGCAGCGAAAGCGTGCGTAGGCCGCAGATGATCCAAAGTAGCCAGCTGCGTCCCGCACTCAGATATAGCTTCACAAATCCGCCCAACGATAGAAACATCAGCCAGAAAATCACCTGATTCCAGGTTACAGCTGAATCGAGATCGGCGATCGACGCCGCCTTGAGAATGGCGAGATTGCACCAGACATAGCCCGCCGCACTGAAGGCCACGAGGCCAAACGCCAGGTTCGCCCAAGACGTGCGGTTCCTCCACCAGACCAACATGCTTATGAGCGCGAGCGTCAGACAAGCTGAGGCGGTCATGGAGAAAAGGACAGTGACCGAACTCACGTTGGACGATACTAACAAACGAGTCCCCAATCGAGTCCCGATGAAGCGAGGATGGCGGCGGTCCATGACGCGATATCTGAGGTCATCGCGCCGTTCCTGGTGGACGAGCTTGCCCTAACACGGCCCAATCGTCGAGTTCACCCACGTCGTGGGCGGTGAGCCGTCGCCCAATTGCCCGGAGCAGGCTCGATTTTCCAGATCCACACGTCCGCCGAGCTGAACCAGCCAAGACAAGCACGGCTGCGATCGCACGAAGACGCGCCGGACATAGCCCACGCACGATGCATCGTGTCACGTGCACTCTGGGCTCGGCCAGCTCGACCGGGTTAGACTCTCCATCGCATCTCAGCAACTTGTGCACCCAAAGTCGAATTCACGTCGACCGGACGTCGCGATAGTCTCGACACTTCAGCAGCCAACCCTCAGCGCCAACCAATCACCAATCTATGAGCAATCCCAACGAAACGTCTCCCCGCCCGATTCTGAAGCTAAAGGTTACGCCTCGAGCAACCGCGAACAAGACTACCCCGACCACTGCTAGCTTGACGACTTCCCCGAAACAGAAACCAGGCGTTCACTGGTCGGATGAGTACAAGCAACGTATGCAAGCAGATATGGACAAGCTTGTTCGGTAGCCCGAGCGATGCGTAACCGCTTGCTGCCCAAAAAGCGGCTTTAATCGGATTTCAGAACGAAAAGACGACATCCCCCTAATCGAATTCCGTGTCTTCGATTGTCAGGTTGTCACACTCGAGGTCATCATGCATGCTTTCCCGTGGGGTCCGAGCCGGAGGGTTTCAGCATGGTACCGGAGCGATTGACGGAACTGGCTCAGTCCGCGGAGCGTGGCGATGCGCTTCTGTCCGAAGAGTTTTTTGCGACGCTTTATCGGGAGCTCCACCGCCTCGCCCGTCGCGAGTTGCGTCGCAACGCGCGCGTAACATTAAGTCCGACGACCCTGCTGCACGAGACCTATCTCAGGCTCTCGAGCTTGCGGCGCGATCTCGGTGAAGACTAGCGCGAGCAGGGCGTCGTCGAGGCGAGCGGGGCCACGCAATCATGGCAAACTTGGATAGCAACCTGTGGCGGCGAGTGTCGCCTTACCTCGACGAAGCCTTGGAGCTCGACCCCCTGGTGCGGGAACCTTGGCTCGCCAATCTCGAGCGGGAGCAGCCGGAGATCGGGCGCGAGTTGCGCAAATTATTGAATCTACACACGGCCGTTCGAAGCTCCGGCTTTCTGGAGGGATCGCTTTTATCTCCCGACTCGCTTATCGGTGAGAAGATCGGTGCCTATACGGTCGAGCGACTGCTCGGACGCGGCGGAATGGGAAGTGTCTGGTTGGGGCGTCGGAGCGATGAGAAATTCGAGGGCAAGGCCGCTGTCAAGCTGCTCGAACGCCGCGGACTGGGGCAGCTCGCCGCCACTCAGATCCGCCACGAGGCGAACCTCCTCGCTCGACTATCCCATGCCCACATCGCCCGACTCTTCGACGCCGGTGTGCGCGAGAGTGGGCAACCCTACCTGATCCTCGAGTACATCGAGGGCGAACCGATCGACCAGTACTGTCAAACCCATACGCTGCCCTTAGCGGGGCGCCTATCGCTATTCCTGGGGGTACTCGACGCAGTTGCGTACGCGCAAGGTCAGCTGATTATTCATGGGGATCTCAAACCCTCGAACGTTTTGGTAACTCATAACGGCATCGTCAAGCTCGTGGATTTCGGCGTGGCATCCCTGCTAGCCGAGCCGCACGCGACACCAGTCGAGAGCGCGGCGCCGGGGCCGACGGCTTTGACGCCCGGTTACGCACCACCCGAACAGGTGCGCGGCGAACCTCTTTCCGCGGCGGCTGACGTGTACGCCTTGGGCATCTTGCTTCATGTTCTGGTGACGGGACAGCATCCGTTCGGGGCGAGCGCCACGAGTGGCACTCAACTCGTCCGTGCCGCTATGACCGATGATCCGCCCAGCGCCTCAACACAGGTCCTCGATCCGCTCGAACGGCGGCGGGTGAGCGGCGACCTTGACGCGATCATCGCGCGGGCGCTCGATCGCGACCCTGCGCGTCGTTACCCGATGGCGGCGGATCTCGCGGCCGATCTCCGCCGCTTCCTCGGCAACTTTCCGGTGCGCGCCCGGCGCCCCACGCGCACCTATGTCGCGCAGAAATTCGCACAGCGGCACTGGGGCGGCGTCCTCAGTGCCCTGTTGACGCTGATCGCGCTGATCGGCGCGGTAGCCATCACCGCAACCCAAATGGTCGAGGCGCGCCATCAGCGTGATTTCGCCCGCCGGCAATTGGCGCGCGCCGAGTCCTTGAACGAGCTCATGGGCTATGTGTTGACAGACGCGGCGCCCGCCGGCAAGCCATTCACGGTGAACGAGCTGCTCGCGCGCGCCGCGCACGTATTGGAGCGCCAGCGAACCAACGATGTCGATCGCGCAGCGCTCCTGACATCCATCGGGCGTCAATATGACACTCAGGACGAAGACAATGCGGCGCTCAAGTACCTCGGCGACGCTTATCGGATCTCCCGCAACGTTCCCGACCCCTCCGTGCAGGCGCGAGCCGCATGCGCCTTCGCCAGCGCGCTCGCGCTGCATGACAATTCCCCAAGATCGGAAGCACTGTTCAACGAAGGTCTCAACGAGCTTCCCGAGAGTGCGGAGTTCGCGCTCGACCGCTCATTCTGCTGGATGAACGGCCACCGGATCGCAATGGATCACGACGATGCGCCCCTCTCGATCGAGCGCGCGCAGAACGCGATTCGCACCTTGGACCAGGTACCCTTCGCTCACAGTCTGGCCGAGCTACGCGCCGAAGCGGATCTCGCGGAAGCGTATCGTGACGCCGGTCAGTACCGGGAAGCCGTGATGACCTTCGAGCAGCTCTGGCCGCAACTGGTCGCACAAGGGCGCGATGACACGGCAACGGCTGGAACCTGGCTCAATAACTGGGGCCTGGCCGTTGCGCAAATGGGCCGGCCTCTCGAAGCCGAAAAACTTCTGCGCCAATCGATGGAGATCCATCGGGCAGATGCGTCCGACGCCGCGCTCTCGCCAATGCTCATGACCAACTATGCGCAGCAACTGCTTGACCTCGGGCGCCTTTCTGAGGCGCAGGACTACGCGGAGAGAGCGCTCGAGAGCGCCAAGCGCGCGGGGGATGAGGTCGTCGTCAATCAGACATTGCTTCGGCTGGCACGCATCTACCGCGCGCAGCATGACTTTGCCCGCTCGCTCGCGAAGCTGGACGAGGTTGAACCGCGGCTGCGAAGCGTGCTGCCACAGGGTCACTACGCATTCGCTGCCCTCGCTTCGGAGCGCTCTCAAACGCTTGAGCTCGAGGGCGATACCGCTCGGGCCCTGAACTTGGCGACGCTTGCGATTCAACTATGCGAAGAGGCCTCCGGCCGAGGCAAAGCGTGCGGGCAATATTTACCGAGCATGTTGCGGCACCGCGCATCAATCGAGACATCACTCAAGCAGTTCGCGCCTGCCGAGAGTGACGCGCGCCGAGCACTTGATCTCTTGCTGCAACAGACCCGACCCACGGAATTCTCGCAAGCGATGGGACAAGCGTATCTGACCCTAGCCCGTTGTCTCACAGCCGAGGGTCGGGAAGCCGAAGCCCGCGCCGCGGCGCAACATGCAGCGGAGCAACTGGAGAAGTCCGTCGGAACCGATCATCCGGACACGCGTTCCGCTCGGGAACTCGCCACCGGAATCTGACCGATGAACTCTGTTCCAACTATTCATTGTCGGGTGGTACCTTTCGTTTGATTGACGTTGCGTGAACGTCCTGCTTGGGGCGGTTCGACGTGTGATCGGCAATATCGCGAAGGGCGGTTCGCGCGAGCCGCTGCATATCTGACTCAAGCTTTCGGTACCGGGCGATTAACCGTCCGCCAAAGTCTGTGAGTGTTGCGCCACCGCCATTCGGTCCACCGGTACTCGACGTGACGACGGGTCGATCGAAGCTCAATTTCATGTCCTCCACCAGGAGCCAGGCCCGGCGATAACTCATACCCAAGTCACGTGCCGCCTGCGATAAGGAGCCGCTCCGGGCAATATTCTCGAGAAGTTCGATCTTGCCGACACCGATCGAGCGATCATTCGCGAAATCAATACGAAAACGAACGGTGAGCGCTTTTGTCATGCGTACGGTCCTCCACTACCCCAAAACCCATTTTAGTGCACGTTGATGGCATACTCGAGTGGAGGCGTTTAGCGATGCACAATCCGGCCCGGCTCGGTCCGCTCCCCAGCTATTACACCTGAACGGGCCCGTGACGTTATTCAACCATGCGTGAGCGATCCGCACTTGAGGTGCTGCTGATTTTTCTCAAGCTGGGGATTACATCATTCGGCGGTCCGGTCGCTCATCTTGGCTATTGCCGCGAGGAACTCGTCGTTAGGCGCCGTTGGATCGATGACGCCGCTTACACCGACCTCGTAGCGCTTTGCCAGTTTCTGCCCGGACCCGCCAGCAGTCAGGTCGTGTTTTCGTTGGGATTGATTCGTGCCGGCTATCCAGGTGCTCTGGCGGCGTGGCTTGGCTTTACTCTTCCATCCGCCATCCTGATGACGGCGTTTGCCTTCGGCGCGGGGTCGCTCACAGGTCCGCTCGGAAACGGCTTGCTCCACGGATTGAAGCTCGTCGCGGTCGCAATTGTCGCCCAGGCCGTCTGGGGGATGGCCCGCACGCTGTGCCCTGACCGGGCGCGCGCAACCATTGCCGCCCTGACCGCGGTACTCATCTTGTGCTTAAGCGGCTCTTCGATCATCCAGATCGTAGCGGTACTCCTCGGTGGCCTAGGTGGACTTTGGCTTTGCAGGACCGGTTCATCGGTTTCTACGGGCACGCTGGGAGTTCCCGTCTCGCGCCGCGTCGGTATTGTGTCGCTGTTGATATTCATCGGACTGCTCGTTGGTCTCCCGATCGTTCGCGCCGTTAGCTCGTATCAAGGCGTGGCTCTTTTCGATGCGTTCTATCGATCGGGCGCTTTGGTGTTCGGCGGGGGTCATGTCGTGCTGCCGCTGCTGCGAGATGCCGTGGTCGCACGCGGTTGGGTGAGCGACAACGCCTTTCTCGCCGGCTATGGCGCGGCCCAGGCCGTCCCGGGTCCCCTATTCACCTTCGCCGCCTATCTGGGCGCAGTCGTCAAGTCGCCGCCCAATGGAATCCTCGGAGCCACGATAGGACTCGTCGGGATCTTTCTTCCCGGCATGCTGATTTTGCTCGGTACGCTTCCTTTTTGGGATAGGTTTCGCTCACGGCTCGGCGCGCAAGCCGCCATGCGCGGCATCAATGCTGCAGTCGTCGGGCTCTTGGGAGCGGCTCTTTATAATCCGTTGTGGACGAGCTCCATCCATAACGCTGCAGACGTTTGTGTGGCGCTAATCGAATTTGTACTCCTGACGGCGTTGCGATCAAGGCCCATTATTGTGGTAATAATCGGCGCACTCGCCGGCATTGCCATGTCGGCTTTCGACCTGGTGGGTCCTATTGGACACCATTAGTGAACGCCTGCCAGCAGATTCTGACATGCGGGCGCGCAATTCCACGGATGATCAGGGGTGAAAGGCCAACTACAGTGATGCGGGTCAAGGTAGTTAGTCGATACATCCGAGATTTCCTATGCCCACGATCACCCGACGCGACCTACTGACCTCCGCGCCTGCCTTGGCGCTGGGTGGTCTTGCGGTCGCGGAGCCGCCAACCCCTGCCTCGACAGCGCGCGACTCCTCGCGGGTGTCGACCCGCTTGATCGTCAATGGCAAAGCCCACGACCTAAAGCTCGATCCACGAACGACCGTGCTCGACGCCTTGCGCGAGCATCTTCACCTCACGGGCACTAAGAAAGGATGCGATCAGGGCCAGTGCGGTGCCTGCACCGTGCTCTTAGGCGGTGAGCGCGTGCTCTCGTGCCTAACCCTCGCTGCGGCGACCAATGCCAGACCCATTGTCACTGTTGAGGGCTTGGCTGGGCCCGGTGGCGAGCTACATCCCGTGCAGCGGGCGTTCATTGAACAAGACGGCTTTCAGTGCGGATACTGCACCCCCGGGCAAATCATGTCTGCTGTCGCTTGCATCTCAGAAGGTCACGCCACCACGGACGAGGACATTCGTGAGTACATGAGCGGCAATCTCTGCCGCTGCGGCGCCTACCCCAAGATCGTCGCGGCCGTCCGGCAAGCGCGCGACCAGATGAAAACGACCTGATGCGCCCGTTCGAATTCACCCAGGCGCGCGACCTTGTTGAGGCGACACGACTTGGGTCTCGGACCGGTCAGGGTCAAACCGACGCCGCGGCGCAATTCTTGGCCGGAGGCACCACGCTCATTGATCTCATGAAGCTCGACGTCCTGCGGCCAAGCACGGTGATCGACCTGGGAGCCTTGCGCAGCAGCGGCAACAACGGTGTATCGGCGCGCAGCGACGGGCTGCACTTAAGTGCGTTTGCAACCATGGCGGCCGTGGCAAATGACCCCGAGGTTGGGCGCTCGTACCCGCTGATCGCCGATAGCCTCAAGCTTGCCGCGAGCCCCCAGCTCCGCAACATGGCGACGCTCGGCGGCAACGTCCTGCAGAAAACTCGCTGCCCCTTCTATCGCGATCCCTCCTGGCAGGCGTGCAATAAGCGCTCGCCCGGATCGGGGTGCCAGGCGATCGGAAGCTTCAACCGAAACCATGCGATATTGGGTACGGATCCGAGCTGTATCGCCCAATATCCTGGGGATTTCGGCATCGCACTGATCGCACTCGATGCATCGATGGAGATCTCTGGGCCTCACGGCGTCCGGCGCCTCCCTTTTCGTGAGTTGCATGTGGCGCCCGCGGCACATCCCGACATCGAGACTTGCTTAGGTGCGGGCGAAGTCATCACTGAGTTTCACGTACCCGCAGGACCCTGGACCCAGAGGTCACTCTATTTGAAGGTGCGCGATCGATCTTCATATGAGTTTGCGATCTCTTCGTGCGCAGTGGCGATGGCGCTCGAGGGCGAGACAGTGCGCACCGTGCGGCTGGGGCTTGGCGGCATGGCCTATCGGCCCTGGCGTGCCCACGAGGCCGAGTCGGTACTGAACGGCAAGCCGCTCACGGAAGCGCTCGCGCGACAGGCCGCCGCGGCGGCGCTCGAGGGCGCGAAGACGCACGGTCACAACGACTACAAGCGCGAATTGGCGCAGCGAGTGATCGTGCGGGCGCTATTCGAAGCGAAAGCCATGAACTTGGACGCGCCGAGGTCTCACGCATGACGGACGAGCTTCGCGATCGACTCGGGGGCGCGGTCGAACGGATCGACGGAGTCGCCAAAGTCACGGGCGCCGCGCGGTATGCCTCGGACGAAGCCGTCACCAGTCCCGCCTTCGGCTATATGCTGGTCAGCCGGATCGCGCGCGGTTCGATTCGTGGGATCGACGTGACGGACGCCAAGGCCGTGCCGGGCGTGATCGATATCGTGACCCATGAAAATGTCGGCAGCGGATTCAAGCCCCCCAAAGGTCCGGATGGCGGACCCACGACCACGACCCTCGAATCCGATCGCGTTTGGCACGACGGGCAGCTTATTGGGCTCGTACTGGCAGAGACGCTCGAGGCTGCGCGCGAGGCGGCGAACAAAGTCAAGATCTCTTATGCATCCGAGACGCCTTCGGCGACCTTCGATTCGCCGGGAGTCGAGACTGAGCCGCACAAGCCCGAACGCGGCGAAGACCCCACGAAGGGAGATGCCGCAGCCGCGTTTGCCGGCGCGCCGCTGAAAATCTCTGAGCATTACTCAACACCCACACAGCATCACAATGCAATCGAGCTATTTACCGTGACCTGCGCGTGGGATGCGGACAAGCTCACCGTTTATGAACCCTCTCAGTTCATGTGGGGGACCAAAGCCTCCGTTGCCACGCAGCTCGATCTAAATCCCGACAACGTCCGAGCCGTCTCTCGCTACATCGGCGGCGCTTTCGGCTCCAAAGGCCCGAATCCGCGCACCCAGTGGATCGCCCGAGTTGCGAGAAAGATCGGCCGGCCGGTGAAAGTCGTACCGACCCGCGATCAGGGATTCACCATTGCGACCTATCGCGCCGAGACCCGGCACCACCTGCAATTAGGCGCAACGAACGACGGCAAGCTCGTCTCGTTCTCTCATGAGGGGTGGGAAGTGACCTCGCGCCCCTCCCCTTACAATGTATCGGGTGTTGAGTCGACGGCGCGCATGTATGCGTGCCCGAACATCCACACCGCCGTCAATGTCGTGCATGCGGATCGCAACACGCCCGGATACATGCGCGCGCCCCCTGAAACGCCCTATATGTTTGCGCTCGAAAGCGCCATGGACGAGCTCGCCCACGCGCTGCAAATGGATCCCATCGAGCTGCGGCGGATCAATGACACCGCCATCGATCCGGTGAGCGGGCATCCTTTCTCGTCCCGCTCGCTGATGCGTTGTTACGACGAGGCCGCGGCCAAGTTCGGTTGGGCGCGACGCAATCCCAAGCCCGGCGCAGCATCCGAAGGGGATTGGCTGATCGGGCTCGGCTGTGCCACCGCGTGTTACCCGAGCAATGTGGGCCCCGCGGCCGTGCGGGTGTCCTTGACCGAGGACGGGCAGGCCTCCGTCTCTCTCGCAGGGCACGAAATCGGAACAGGCGCTTACACGACGGTGGCCGTGGTGGCCGCCCAATCCCTGGGGCTGCCCGTCAAATCAGTCAAAGTAAGCTTGGGAGACAGCGATTTCCCACCGATCATGATTGCGGGCGGCTCGAACAACGCGGCCTCGGCAAGTCTCGTCGTGGTGAAGGCATGCGAGCAAATGCGAGAGCAACTGGCTCGCGCCGCAGCGAGTGCGCGCACGAGCGCCTTTCACGGTCAGGACATCACGCAGTTACGCCTCCAGGATGGCAAGCTGGTCGGCTTGGGACACGAGGAGACTCTGCGCGAGGCCGTCGCCCGCGTGGGCCACCGGATCGAGGTCTATGCCGAGAACGTGCCGCCCGGCTTAGCTCCCGACGCCGTGGGCGCGATGGCAAAGGGTAAGACCGCAATGCTCTCGGGCTCGAGTCGGGCCGATGTCACGGCGTACGCGTTCGGCGCGCACTTTGTCGAGGTGCGAGTACATCGCCTGACGCGAGAAATCCGTGTACCTCGTGTGGTGTCCGCCTTTGCCGCCGGGACCATCGTCAACTCCAAGACCGCCTACAGCCAATTTATGGGTGGCGCGATATGGGGTCTCTCCAGCGCGCTTTTCGAGTCGACCGAGATCGATCTCAAATCCGCCCGCTACATCAATAAGAATCTCGCGGATTATCTGATCCCTGTGAATGCAGACACGCCGTCGGTGGAGATCTTGATGATCCCCGAGCGGGACGAGCGGGTGAATGCGCTCGGAATCAAGGGCATTGGCGAGATCGGCATTGTGGGCATGAACGCGGCTGTCGCCAATGCCGTGTTCAATGCCACCGGGGTCCGAGTGCGAGATCTGCCGATTCGCGCAGAAAAGCTGCTCTGAAAACCCGAGAATGCGGGCCGCAAGGTATTCGGTCTGCGCGGCAGGTATCTTTCCCAGTGCACGATTCGTGCACGATTCGTGAACTTCTTCGCCTTCGACGACTTAGCCTTTCAACTGCCTCCATCGTTCGCTGCAGTATGCGAGGCCGGGGAACCATTGATGCGGAATAAATAATCGGCGAGGCGCCCCACTTGGTCGGCGGGGAGCGGCGCGCCATAGGCGCTGCGCATTTTGTTGATTTCGCCCACCCATTGATCCCGCGTGAGCGGGGGCTGCCGCAACACCATTCCGGCAGAATGGCAGATCAAGCATTGCGGCGTGATTTCCGCACCATCACCCGGAGGAAAGGACGCGTCGCTCGTCGGCAGAGCAACGCTGACGTTGGACCATTGCCACCCAGAGACGCCGCCGGTCGGCGTCGCTGATGTGGGGTTCGTGGCTTGCGACCACGCGACGCCCTCCCCGAGCACGATCACGATCACGATCACGAGCAGGAAGAGAACCTCCCAGATAGAGTCCACCATGCGCACGACTAGATTCATAGGTTTACATCCGAGTAGTGCTAAACCGCTTGCACGGAAACCGACTCGATCACGTTGCGCATGAAGCCCGAGGCGTTCCAGTTGGCTTGATTGGGCTGCACGATACCTGCTGCGTTCTGCGCCTTGATCATCAACCGCTGCGGACCCGGCGACGAGGGGCGCAGCGATACCTCCCAGCGCCGAAAGCCATACTTTCCTCGATCTGGCCCGAGCCGCGCTTCCTTCCACTGACCGCCAGCATCGGAGCTGAAGAAAACCTTGGCTACTGCGGCGTCACCGCCGAAGGCGATTCCCCGCAACGTGGTCGTTTGTCCGACCTTGAGCACAGCCCCATCTTGGACATTGGTGAAGAACGAGCGCGGCACCATCCGATTGATGGGAATCGTTTTCACGCCTTGCTGTCCAGGATCGACGTTGGCGTACGGTGTGTCGGGAATCAGATAGGCCTTGGCCATCCAGAAATTGTCGTCGGCTTCATTGAGGATCTCGATATCGTTGAGCATCTTCACCCAATACGTGGCATACCATCCCGGAACGACCAATCGCAAGGGAAAGCCATTCAAAAGCGGCAGTGGCTCGCCGTTCATGGCATAGGCGATCATGACTTCGCCGTCGCGTGCATGATCGAGGGCGAGTGACTTCATGAAATCGGGCGTTTGCGGTATCACCCCAGTATCGAGGCCGTTGAAGCGCACCTGCAACGCCCCCGCCTTCACCCCGGCGCGATCCAGCACGTCCTTCAATCGCACGCCCCTCCAGAGGGCGTTGCCCATCGCACCGTTGCCCCACTCCCCTCCCGCTACGCGAGGCTTGAAGAAGCCGCGTGAGTTGCCGGAGCACTGATTGACGGCAGCGATTTCGAACGGGTGGAACTCTCGAACGAGATCATCAAGCGTTAGCGAAAGCGACTCGCGGACGTGCCCGCGGACGTTGAGCCGGAATGCGCCCGTATCGACGGTGGTGGGGATGTTGGCGAGGTGCCAACGCACGTAGAAACGATCGTTCGGCGTTAACACACCATGATCGAAAACCTCGAAGGGGGTCTCGAGCAGCGGCGGACGTGTGCGCTGCAGGAGCATTGCGCCCTTCTGAGGAAAGTTCGTGACGATCTCTCGCTGCCCGTTGGTGAAGGGAAGCTCAACCAGCGTCGCCGCCGGTGCCGTCCGGCCCCAAGTGCCCATCAGTCCCGTCGTGCCGGCGGCACTCGCGCGCAGGAGGAAGGATCTCCGTGACATTGGCGTCGGCATCAGAATAGGTCGGTGCATGCAAGGTCCTCGAGTCCGCATCCGAAGCGCGGGCCGTGCAATATCGCACTTCGCTCGCGATTCGTGCCGCGTTGGACTCGAATCATGTTCGCGCGGAGCCGGCTTTGGGTCAACTCCTCGCAAGTAATAGGCAAGTCCGGAGACCTAGGGCGTTTTGGCATCCAGCGCGAAGTGGTCACGCACGCTCCATGAGGGTCCCGCGGCGGCCTCCGCATCCAAGCGAACCATTTCACCGCGCAGTCGGCCGGCGCTGAGCTCGAACCGCAAATAGTGAAAATTTGGGAAATCATCGCTCTGATAAAGATCGGCAGCGGAGCGCTTCACCGAGTCCGGCTTGCCCCCGCCGCCCCCGGACACCAGGAATAGGATATCGTCGCGCTGGAAGCGCTCGTAATTGTGAACATGCGCTGCGCACACGATAAAGCGTGCGCGCGAAGCTGGGGCGGCGACAGCAAGCTGTTGAGCCAGTGCGGCCTCATTGGAGCGTACACCGTCCGCCCCGTCGGTGACCGGCGGGTGATGCAACAAGAACACGACGAAGCGCACGGCTACCGGAAGATCATCCAGTTGTCCCTTGAGCCACCTCCCCTGTTCACTGCCCGGAAGTAGCGAGGAATCACTGTCAAGTGCGATGATTTGTAGTTGGCTTCCCAATGCGACGCTGTACCAGCGCCGGCCACGTTCTTGCGGAAAAGCCCGCCACCAATTCGCCAGGCAGTCGGCCTCCGTGCATCTCTTGAATTCGTGGTTGCCGAGCACGGGGTACACCCGCAGCTGTTCGCTCCGCCAACTAGCGGTCTCCCGCGCGAAGACCTCATAATCGACCCTGTTGCCGCCATGCCAAGGGACATCGCCGGTGAGAAACACCGCATCGGGTTTCTCGCTCCCGACGCGTGCCACAAGAAGGCGGCGCGGGCCAGGCAAGCTGGCCTTCGTCTCGCCGAAATCGGTGAACCGCATGTCGCCATAAACGATAAACCGAGGCGATGGCTCCAAGTCTCGATCCATCACCGTAAATGACGGTGATGACGAGGGGTGGCCCATCACTTCGGATGCCGGCCTGACGCCGATCGAGCAGCTGGTCATGCAGATCGCCACCAGCGATGCACAGGTAAATCTGTCGATGCCTTTCCTGCAGGGACGCATCAGGCGCGGACGTTTTCGGACTTCAGAAATTCCTCCGCACTTCGGCCTTTGAGCAGAAAATCGGAAATCCGACGCCCAACTGGATCTACGCGCGCCGTATTGCAATGCCCGATGCCGCTCGTTCCACTTTGCGGTGCAAAGTATAATATATCGAAATATTAAGGCAAGTGCAGCCTGGTAAGTCATTTACAGGTACCGAACGTATCGTCATTTTCATGGGGTTTATATGCGCGTGTCTACCGCGCACTTGCGATTGGAAGCCTCCTGCAAGCTTGCCGACAGAACGATGATGCCGATGTCCGCGGGCATTCGGAATCGCCAGCTTCCCCAACTTGTCAGGGCGACGGCCGTACTGAAAATGGGTAAAGTCCAAACCAGGGCCAGCGCCCGGGCCTTATACCAATGTCTACGCAGTGCGACCGCCGCCGCCGCCACCAATACCAGGAGCGGGAAATTGCCGAGGACGCTCTGGGATAACTCATTCCAGATTTTCCAGGTCTTCACGTGGATTCACGTCGCGATTTCAGCCCCGGATAGAATTGCCACCCTTTAGACCATCGAAGATTTCGAATGTTCGGTCAAAGGCCGGATCTGGTCCATGCAAATTAGGACCGCTAACGGGATCATCGCGATTTCAGCTGCGGTTCAGGCCGGTTTCGCCTTGGCTAAATAGGGTTCTACAGCGCCGGCGATAATGTTGTCGATATTGGCTTGCCGTAGGTTGGCCGCCGCAGCGGCCTTGGCGTTGTTCCCCAACGTCTCTCGTTGCCGTCGATTTAGCAGTAGCGCCACGCAATAGTTGGCGAATTCTTCGTCTGTTTCAGCGACCAGCATGTCGCGACCGGGGCGCAGTATCCCCTCATAGCCGCGAGCGGCAAATGTCGTCGTAACAATGGCCAATCCGTACCCAACAGCCTCAGCGAGCTTAACCAGCGAACCGGCGCCCCGGTATATGGGGCAAACGAAGATGCTCGCTTGCTTGTATTCGTCGACGAGATCACCGACGAAGTCTTCGGCTGATACGCCTTCTGTACCGTCCAACACCTTGTGGCCCGATCCTATCAATCGGAGGAATGCACCAGGAACCTGCTCGCGAATCTTTGGGAGGCAATTGGTCATGAAGCGCGAAACACCATCGCTGTTGGGCGTGTGCCACTTTCCCCCGATGAAGAGCATGCGCTTATCGCTACCCTGGTACGTGATCGGGCCGGTGGCGGACGGACGGGTGGAAATGCACGGAAGAACGCGAACATCGTCGTGAACCAACTTCCGCACGTCCGCGGGCTTTGTCACGAATACTGTCTTGAAACCGCGCATTGCATGCACAAGTAGATTGTGCCGAATCCGGTCTATAAGTGGTACACGCGACGTCCAGGTATCGGCAGGAACGTCGTCGACGTCCACGAAACTAGGACCAAGGCTCGCGGTATCGCCCCAAAAGGGGAGATGGTACCTGCCAAAAAAGGCGTCGTACGGATGCTGCCGGTGAAGCTCTCGGACCTTCGCTGCAACTCTCTTGTTGGGTCTAAAATCCCGGAATAGATAGAGTCGTTTACGCCAATACCACGGGGTGGCGTGCCGCGGATCATCCAACAGGTTCACCACGTATTCGGCGGTGTTGTCAAAAATCGGCCTATCGACAGGCGGGACGATCAGCACGTCGACCTGCCCAAGCCGGGTCAATGCATTGTAGATCGAGAGCGTTCTCTCCCCGTTACCGCTGCCCGGCGCAGGTCTGTCTTTGGAAAGGAAAAGAATTCGGGTCATCTTGAGTCGGAGAGACCAAATACAGAAGAGTTCCGCGATCCGCCCTCCATCGTACGCTCCTGCGCTGTCGGCTCAAGCGACGCGTTCGGTCGCGGCATCGGGGGCCCAGATTAGGACTCCGTCCGAGTAACGGTTGAGATACACTTGCGGCAGGTTCATTGAGACTCAAGCTGCACGGCAGCGTATCCGTGAGAGATTGTCGTGACGCACGCGCAAGAGAAGATTTTGTCGCGCTATGTGGTGAAAGGACGAAAGAAGATTCACGGCTGGTTTGGTCGTGTCGATGCCGAGATATTCCACCTGTTGACCGCCTGTCAGAATGCCAACGCGCTCGATGGCGCGGTAGCCGAAATCGGTCTGCACCATGGTAAGTCGTTCATTGCCTTGTGTCTGTCGTTGCAGCCCGGCCAACGCGCATACGGCATCGATCTTTTCGATAGTCAGCACTTGAATTTCGATCAATCGGGCAAGGGCGACCGATCGATCGTAGAACAGAACCTTGCGCGTGCGGGTGTAGATCTGTCGTCGGTTATCCTCGACGGGCGATCGTCCGATCAGGTCTCTGCTGCTGACATTCTCAGGGCCGCGGGCCCCGTACGGTTCTTTTCCATAGACGGGGGACACTGGGCGGAGATTGTGCGGAACGACCTGCGCCTGGCCGAAGCGACTCTGGGAGAGTGCGGTGTCATCGCTCTCGATGATTTTCTCCGCGCCGAATGGCCGGACGTGTCAACCGGTTATTTCGAGTGGCTCCGCGAACGGTCGACACCAATCGTCCCTCTCGCCATCGGTCTTAACAAACTCTATCTATGCAATGAACGATATCGACCGCTCTATCGGAAAGTGTTGGATGATTCCAGCTTTCTAAAGGTGTTTCACTCCAAGCATTACGATTTCGGCGGCAGCGATATTTGCGTCTATCAGAAATTCCCCTTGCCAGAGGAGTGGAATTTGCGAACGCGCATTGAGGAATACCTCAGACTCTATCATCCCGATCTCTTTGTTCGCCTCAGACCGGGCTCGCGGCGCCGATAGACGGCGTTGACTCGCGGAACATGATGCAATCCATCTCCAGAAGCCGGGGGAAGTGGCCGAGATTGTTCGGAACGAATGCGCTTGGGGTGAAACCGTAGCTCGCGTAGTAATCCAGGGCCTCCCGGTAGGTCGGCGAGCCCGCATAGAGCCTAACGATCGCTAGTTCGCTTTGCAGTCCGACGAACGTTTTCAGCTCCTCGCCGGCGCCGACGGCTACCGCAAGGTCGTGGCCCTGCGTATCCATTTTCAAAAAGGGCCGCCGGAAGCCGGTCTTTGACCGGTACTTTGCGATTTCGCCGGCGAGCGTCACTGTGCGGACCTCGACACGTCGCTCGAGTTGACCCGCCCCCGGGAATTGTTCCGCACCAGCCAGCGAGAACGCGTGCAGAGAGCTAAATTGATCCTCCGCGTAGACGTTGAAAGTGGCGGCGCCCTCTGCATCGCCGAGTGCTAGCTCTTCAATGAACCACGCGGGATCGGACTTGGCCGCCATCCTCAATCGGGCTGCGAGCTCAGGGATCGGCTCATAGGAAATGATGGTTCCCTCATAGCCCACTCGCTCCCTCAACATCTGTGCGTACTGTCCGGCGTTCGCACCGACGTCGAACACGCAGTCGACTTTGAAATGAGCCAGAAGCCGGCGCAGATGTTCGCGCTCGAAGACAAGCGCGGTCTGTCCAGTCGGAATTACCTGGACGCCAAATGCTCGCTCAACGAGCCGTCTTGCAATGCGACGCGCGCCCATGCATACCCTCGGCGGAGATCGTTTTTCCCGTGCGCCGAGCCTAACCTCGTCGAATCGAACATAGAATACGGCGGATTTGCCGTGACGCTGTCAGACAACCGGCAAGTCAGGCGCTGGAGACACCCGACCGGGCGCGTTTTTCGTCAAAGAATTGAATGGACTACCCCGTCCACAGCGCCCTCGCACGTGCCAGGCGCTGCAATGACGCCTGTTTGCCCAGGATCGCCAAGGTGATATCGATGGGTGGCGATACGGTGCTGCCGCACACTGCCAGGCGGATAGGCTGCGCAAGTTTGCCCAACGAAGAGGCGTGGCGAGCGACCACTGCACTGATGACCTCATGGATCGCCGGCGCCGTCCAATCCTCGAGCATCGCCAGGGCATCCGCCGCCTCGGTAAAGAGCGGCAGTGTCTCCGGCGACACGTGCTTACGTACCCCCTTGTCGTCGTAGGCGGTTGGCTCGCGGAAAAAGAAGACACTATTGGCCGCCATCTCGCGCAGCGTCTTGGCACGCTCACGCTGTGCCAGCACGATTTGCGACAGCTGCGCGTCATCGTTCGCCTGAACCCCTTGGCGATCCAGTTGCCAGCGCAGAGCCGGCACGAGGCGCTCGGGAGGCGCGCGCATCATATGCTGTTGGTTGAGCCAGGTGAGCTTGTCTACATTGAAAGCCGAAGCGGACTTGTTGACGTCCGCAATATCGAAAAATCGCACCATTTCTTCGATCGTGAAGAACTCTTGGTCGCCGTGCGACCAACCGAGGCGAACCAGGTAATTGAGCACGGCTTCCGGCAAAAATCCATCATCACGGTACTGCAACACGCTGACCGCCCCATGCCGCTTCGACAGCTTGGCACCATCAGGGCCCAGGATCATGGGCAGGTGTGCATACACCGGGGGCGACTGCCCCAACGCAAGCAGCATGTTGACTTGCCGCGGCGTATTGTTGAGGTGGTCATCGCCGCGGATGACGTGCGTGATCCGCATATCCATGTCATCCACCACAACGCAAAAATTGTAGGTGGGCGAACCGTCGGAGCGCGCAATGATCAGATCGTCGAGCTCCGCGTTCTGAAAGACGACTTTGCCGTGCACCACGTCATCGACCACGACCTCGCCCGAGAGCGGATTCTTGAAGCGCACCACCGGCGCGACGCCGGCCCGCTCGTCCGTCCGATCGCGCCACCGGCCGTCGTAGCGCGGCTTTTCGCCACGGGCCATCTGCTCGGCGCGCAATTGCGCGAGTTCTTCCTTGGTGCAGTAGCAAAGATAGGCGTGACCGCTCGACAACATTTCGCCGATGACCTGCTTATAGCGATCGAAGCGTTGAGTTTGGTAGAAGGGCCCCTCATCCGCGTCGAGACCTGCCCACTCCAAGCCCTCCAATATCTGCTGGATTGCGGCGGGCGTCGACCGTTCGAGATCCGTATCTTCTATGCGCAGCACGTACTGTCCGGCATGCCGGCGCGCGTACAGCCAGGAAAAGAGCGCTGTGCGAAGTCCGCCAATGTGCAGAAAGCCGGTGGGACTGGGAGCAAATCGCGTGCGGACAATCATCGGCTGCAGGGACTGGAAATAAAAGGGCGATGAGTGTAGCAGAGACCCCCCGAGGGCGGGCGCCCGGCGGAACCGTTGCGTCAGGTCGCGCGGCGACCCCGCAGAATCACCAAGCCGCCGATCAACAGGCTCAATCCGGCTGCGCCAGATTCGACGCTGATTTCGGGGACTGCCGACCACTTGCCCGAAGTCGAGTCGGCGGCGGTCGCCGAGTAGCACAACACGCTCCCGCAGTATTGATTTTCGACCGTTCCGGCGTAGGTGTCCCCGCCCTTTCCCGCCATATCATCGCTCGTAATGTCCGACAGAAGTTCGGTTGGGCCGCCCGGCAAATAAAGCGAATCGGCCGCGACGTTCCAGCCGACGATGGTGCCGTTTCGAGTCGTGAACGTGAACGACGCTGTGACACTGCCCTCCACATTGGTCGGGTTGCCCGCGAAGCTCGACGACAAGATGCCTTCGGGTGTATTGAAGCTCCATGCGACAGGAATCACCGCATCGTTCGTGACATTTGCGCCGAGCGGGCTGCTCAACTCCACCCAACCGTTCAATGCGAAGGGACCCGGCCCACTTCCGCCGAAGCTCGATTCGCCCGTGATGCTCATGATCGATCCGGAGTAGTCCAGCGTCTCGGTCGCGGCCAGCGTCATCGTCGGAGCGGCAATGATGGCCAGCATGATGCCCGCTATCTTGGTGTCCATCTGCGTTACTCCCCCGGGTCCCTGTGAGCGGGCGCCTCGCGATCCAATTGCGATTGGTGTGCCGGTAATCAGCTTACTCCAGCACCATGTAAACGCTGCAAATCTCTGCGCCGCTAACTGTTGACATAATATGGACGCAACCAGGCGGCCGCCCCCAACCCGACTACGCCCACAACAGCAGTCATGCCGGCATGGTTCATGCGGCGACATACACCTAGCCCCTTTGGGTAGTTTAAACCCTTAATCTTGCTTTTATGTTACAAGTGGCCGGAAAATCGGGCGATGAGGGTAAAGTATTCAACCGGTGGGGATGACCTTCGGAAGGGACGAGATGATGCTTACGCAGCAACCGTTAGGGAAGCGGACGAATCTGAACTTCCGCAAAGCACCCGAACCATCCGGACACGTCTATTGGATTACCGGCTTGTCCGGAGCGGGCAAGACCACGGTCGGTCGAGAGCTTTGGCGCCGCCTGCGCACCGCGGGCCGCTCAGCGATTTTTCTCGACGGTGACGCGCTGCGCGAGGTCATTGCCGAGGACCTCGGGCACAGCACCCTGAATCGACGCACTTCGGCCATGCGCAACGCGCGATTGTGCCGGATGCTGGCCAGCCAAGGCGCGGACGTTGTGTGCCCGACAATCTCGCTCTTTCACGAAGTCCAGCTTTGGAATCGCCGCAACATCCCCGGCTACTGCGAAATCTACCTGCGCGTGCCGATGGAGGAACTCCGGCGGCGGGACGCGAAGGGGATTTATGCGGCGGCGGCCCGCGGCGACATGCGCGATGTGGTGGGACTCGACGTGCCGGCGGAGGTGCCCGAGGCACCGAATCTGGTGCTGGACAACTTCGGTCCACTCGACAGCTTGAGTGCTGTGGATCGGATCTGGAAAGAATGCGTCCAGCGGAGTCCGACGCGAGCTGCGCGACGCGCGGGGAAGCTTTCTTTTGGCACCAAGGCCGAGACGCTCGAGCAGCTGGCGCCGCGTTTGCGCTGCGCGGGGATCCTCCCGCAAATTAGATTTTCAGTTGCAGATTGGCGCGCCCGCCGCGCCGGCACCCTCGACCGGATCGTGCGCACAGGCTGGGGGTCCCGCCCGGTCATCGTGCGAAGCAGTGCACAAAACGAGGATGGTCCGATCAGCTCCCAGGCAGGTCGCTACGACTCCGTGTTGGGCGTCTGCGGCGAAGAGGAGATAGCGTCGGCCATCGAGCGCGTCATCGATTCCTTCGGTGCTGAGGGCTCCACGAACGACCAGATCTTCGTGCAACCCATGCTGGAACGCGTGGCGATGGCCGGCGTCGCTTTTTCGCGCCCGCCCAGCGGAAACGGACCCTACTTTATCGTCAACTATGACGATCGCTCAGGGCGCACGGACGGTGTCACCGGCGGCACGGGGGACAATCTCCAAACCTTTCTTTGTCTCAAGTCCCGGGCCAAAGACTGTCCCCCGGCACTTGCTCCTGTCCTTGCCCTCGTCAGCGAGCTCGAGTCGTTATTCCCCTGCGAGGCGATTGACGTCGAGTTTGCCATCGACGCGGACGGCAAGATCCACTTGCTTCAAGTGCGAAGCCTCGCCGTCGAGCCACAGGACGGTATATCCGACGAGCAGATCGACGACGCCCTGGCAGCTGTTTCCCAGAAGGTCGAATTGCTCGGCCGCCCTCACCCCTTCCTCCATGGCAGCCGTTCGATCTTCGGTGTAATGCCCGATTGGAATCCGGCGGAGATCATTGGTCTGCGCCCCTGGCCGCTGTCGCTGTCGCTATACCGTGAGCTTGTCACCGATTCCATTTGGGCATATCAGCGCGACAATTATGGGTATCAGAATCTGCGCAGCTTTCCGCTGCTGGTGAGTTTCCACGGGCTGCCGTACATCGACGTCCGCGTCAGCTTCAACTCCTTCGTGCCGCGCGACGTGCCCAGCGATCTCGCCGGCCGCCTCGTCAACTACTACATCGATCGCCTGCTGGCGGAGCCACAGCTGCACGACAAGGTGGAGTTCGAGATCATTTTCTCGTGCTACACCCTCGATCTACCGAAGCGCATGAGTCGCCTCGCGGAAAACGGCTTCTCGCAGGATGACATCACCGAGCTCTCGGGTGCGCTACGTCGGCTCACGAACCGTATCATTCACGGCGAAACTGCTTTGTGGCGGCGCGATCGGGCCAAAATCGATCTCCTGGCCCGGCGCTTGCCGATGATCGCGGATGCAAAAATCGACAAGATCAGCCGCATCTACTGGCTGATCGAAGATTGTAAGCGCTACGGCACCCTGCCCTTCGCAGGTCTGGCCCGAGCGGGATTCATCGCCGTACAGCTGCTCCAATCTTTCGTCTCGGCCGGCGTCATCAGTGCAGAGGAACACGCGACCTTCATGGCCAGCGTCGACACCGTAGGCTCCCGCATCGGGCACGATTTCTCACGCCTCAGCAAGGTGGAGTTTTTGTCGAGATACGGGCATCTGCGGCCGGGCACCTATGACATCTTGTCGCCTCGCTACGACGAGGCCCCGGATCTTTATTTCGATTGGTCAGCGACACGCGCGAGCTCAGGCACCCAACCCCGCTTCACGCTCTCCATCGAGCAATTGCGCCATATCGAGCAGTTGCTCAAGGAGCATGCGCTCGATATCGATGTGTTGAGTCTGATCGAATTCATCAAGGGAGGCATCGAGGGGCGCGAATACGCGAAATTCGTGTTCACGCGCAGCCTGAGCGATGCACTCGTGCTGATTCGACAGATGGGCGAGGAATACGACCTCTCCATCGAGGATTGTGCATATCTGGACTACGACGTCATTCGCAATCTCTACAGCGAGAGTGGTTCGGTGCGCGATCGCCTGCTCGAGAGCATCTCACGAGGCAGGGAACGTCATGCGCTCACGCGCAAGCTGGTGCTGCCGCCGGTCATCGCATCGCCCCAGGAGATATTCGCGTTTCACCTGCCCCCGAGCCAGCCGAATTTCATCACGCGCAAGAGCATCACGGCGCCGGTTGCCTCGGTAAGCGATCCTCCGGAGCGTTTCGCGGGCCGTATCTTGTTTGTGCCCAGCGCCGACCCGGGCTTCGACTGGATATTCACGCGGGGCATCAGTGGATTCGTCACGCAGTTCGGCGGCGCCAACTCGCACATGGCAATCCGTGCGAGCGAGCTCGGCATTCCCGCTGTCATCGGTGCGGGAGAAGCGCTGTATCAGCGCTGGCAGGCTGCGGATAAGCTGTGCCTGGACTGCAGCAACCAAAAAGTCTCGCTGATCGCGTGAAAATCGTCGCTGTCACGCAACGAGTCGTGCTCGTTCCGGAGCACGGCGAGCGCCGCGATTGCTTGGATCAGGCGTGGCCTCGTTTTATCGCGGCTTGCGGACTGTTGCCCCTGCCTCTGCCGAATGTCGCCGAAGTGGCGCTCGCGATGTTCAGCCAGCCCGGGGTGGCCGGATTGGTGCTGACCGGAGGAAATGACCTGGCGGCTGTTGGCGGCGACGCCCCGGAGCGGGACGCCACCGAAAACGCGCTCCTCGATGCCGCGGAGTCGCGCCGCCTGCCCGTGATTGGCGTGTGCCGAGGCATGCAGGTCATCCAGCAGCGCTGCGGGGTGCCGCTACGGCGGATTCAAGGGCACGTGATGCGACGGCAAACGATCCACATCGAAGGCCAGGAGGCTGAGGTCAACAGCTATCATAATTTTGGCGCCAGCGAATCGCGTCCGCCCTTCGACGCTTGGGCGCACGCACGCGACGGCATCGTCAAAGCCATCCGTCACTCCGAACAACCTATGACGGGCATCATGTGGCACCCCGAGCGCAATACGCCGTTCGCCGAACGGGACATCGCCCTGTTTCGCGATGTCTTCGAGGTGGCCTGATGCGCGGCCTCATCCTGGCCGCCGGGCGCGGCAGTCGCATGGGGTCGTTGGGAGATGACCGTCCCAAGTGCATGGTCGAGCTCGCCGGCAGGCCGCTTCTCGACCGGCAGATCGCCGCCCTGCGGCGTGGCGGCGTCGAGGAGATCGGCATCGTGCGCGGCTACCGCGCCGATATATTGAATTTTCCCGGGCTCGCTTATTTCGACAACCCGCGCTGGTCGCAGACCAACATGGTGATGTCGCTCGCCGCCGCGGCGACGTGGCTGCGAGCGGGTCCGGTCGTCGTCAGTTATGCAGACATCTTTTATCGGGGGGAGGTGGTGCGCGGTCTCGCCGAGGAGCCCGGTGCGCTGGTCATCAGCTTCGACCGACGGTGGCGGAACCTCTGGTCTAGGCGTTTTGCCGACCCCTTATCCGATGCCGAGACCTTCAGAATCAACAGCGCCGGCGAGCTGCTCGAAATCGGAGGGCGCACTCAGACCATCGAAGACATCGAGGGACAGTACATGGGTCTCCTTAAATTCACGCCGGTGGCGTGGCAGGCGGCCGAGGAGATACTTGCCACCCTCGATGCGCCGAGCCGGGACCGCCTCGACATGACGGGATTATTGCGACGGCTGCTCGCTGCAAAGTCCATCGTCATCAGCACCTTCGGGATCGACGGTGAATGGGGCGAGATCGACAATCCCGGGGATGTTGAGCTCTATCAGAGCATGATCCGAGACGGCGAACTCACGCTGGAGGCGCCTCTTCGCGCCGATGAGCGTGAGCGCAGCACCCATGAAAAACCGAGAATCGCCATCAACGACAAGTGAGAGATGAAAATCATGAGCCAAACTTCTCCCAAGGTTAACTGGGATTACACCGAGCACGCGGCGCACTACGACAAGCGGGCGGATTACTCGTACGACGCCATCAAGGAGCTGCTGACCGCCACGGGTTGCACACCTAACACACCGATTGCCGAGGTCGGCGCGGGCACGGGAAAGCTCACCAAGGAGCTGCTCAAGCATGGGTTGACCGTTAAATCGGTGGAGCCCAATGACGCCATGCGCGCAATCGGCATCAAGAACACGCAGGGTCAGTCCGTGACTTGGTCGGTGGGCACGGGGGAAGCCACCGGACTCCCGAGCGGGAGCGCCCACGCGGTGTTCTTCGGAAGCTCTTTCAACGTGGTTGACCAGAAGGCGACGCTACACGAGGTCAGACGAGTTCTCATGCCGCGCGGCTGGTTTGGCTGTATGTGGAATCACCGCAATCTGAACGATCCCGTTCAACAGAAAATTGAATCGGTCATTCAATCATTCATTCCCTCCTACTCCTACGGTTTGAGGCGCGAGGACCCCACCGGCGTAATCGATTCCAGCGGCCTTTTTTCGCCGGCCAAATCCATCTCAGGGGATTTCGTCTGGGAGATGCCGAAGTCCGACATCATCGTCGCTTGGAAGTCGCATGCAACCTTGAGGCGCCAAGCAGGGAGTGACGCGGTGTTCGACAAGATCATTGCGGAGATCTCGAAGTATCTCGCGCCCATGCCGGAAAGAGTTGATGTTCCTTACACCACCCGTATTTACTACGCGCAGCTGAGATAGGGCTCGGCGAAGCAACGGGTCACGCATCGAGCGCTGCGAATTCGCCATACGGAATCCGCTTCGCTCGTCATCTACGGGGGGACACTCCACCGCTGGCCGCTCCAACGGCTGCCAAGCGAAGCGGAGCGGTTCGCGGGGCAGGTTGAATGAGTTCGTCGTACTCGACGTACCTGGATGGGGCGACAGGCTTCATCGCGTGATAGATGCGAGCCAACCAACGCCGCTCCGGCCACGAGGCCTGCTTGAGCTCGGCAATGAGCTCAGGCTCATCCCACGGCACATCGAGGTAGCCGCGGCACGCGGACTGGCTATCGTCGTTCGGGACATTGAGCGCTTGCGGAAAGAGCGACACGATATTGAGCGGCAGCGGCTCGCCGTCCGCGTTCGACGACTCGCCCCGAAGTTGAGCGACCAAGGCTCCCACGACGCTCGGCGCACTCCCGAATCGGAGATGCCCGAGCTGCGTGCAGCGCGGGTTCATCTCGATGAGATAGGCGGCTCCCGACCCAGAATCAATCATGAAGTCGAGTCCATAGAAACCGGTCAGACGTAACCGAGTCGCCAATAGCTTCGCTGCGCGCTCCATCGCGGGACTGTCGATCCGCTGGATGACCACCGCCGCTCCCGTTGGGCCGTCGCTGGCAAGCACGGCGACCGATACGATCGCAAGCAACTCGCCATTGAGGCACGCGAGCATGGAATTAGCCGGCCGCCCGCGAATCACCCGCTGGATCGTGACATCGGGCGGCTTGCGGGTGCGATGCACCCATAGTGCCAAGGGGTCCCGGTTGACGACCAGACGTTTCCAAGAAGTCGCCAAACTCGGCGGCGTGCTCAGCTCTCGCCACGCCCCCAGAATCTCTTCGAGAGAGCTGCACATTCTCACACCGTTTCCGCCACATTCTCCGTCGATCTTGAGCACCGCCGTCGGTGCAATATGGCGGTGCCAGGACAGGAGATCATCGGCGCTGACCACCCGGCGCGTCTCGGGAACGAGTATCCCCAGCTCGGTCGCGATCTCGAGCAACTGATACCGGCTGGCCGCTATCGGAAAGCTTTCTGGGTCGCCCAGTGATTTTTCGATTAATGGGCGAAGCGTCGGGTCGCTCGCATGCAGGGCGTGCAACTGAGCAACCACGCCGTCGTCGCATGGAATCACGATATCGGGGGAAAGCTCGTGCAGCGCCCGGGAGAGGCAGGACAAGGATCGAGTGCCGTTATAATGGCAGATCCGCTCGAGACCGCTGATGTGCGTCAAAGGATGCCCCTTAGGGCAGAGCGCGACGAGCCGGCATCCGTGCTGCATCAATGCCATCGCCAACCGGGCCGACAGCGGCCACCACTTGGCCGCAACGATCAACACCGAGGGTCGGTCATTGTCCATGCAGCCCTCTATCACCCGGCTCCCAGCGTCCAAGCAAGCATTCGAGTGCAGTTAGAGTACTCGAGAATGCCCCGGTCAAGCCGATTTACCATATTCTTGATGCGCTTCCCATTTCCCGAACTTCTCGCAGTATGCATGACCCCGACTAGGATACCGTTAACTCAAACACAGCCGCCGCAGGGGCGCACCGCCCAGTGATCTTTTTGGAGCCAACGTGAACGATTTCGCCGTCGATATTGCCATAATCGGCGCCGGTCCCTATGGCCTGTCTCTTGCGGCACACTTAGGCAGCACGGGACGAAACTTTCGGATTTTTGGCGAGCCGATGCGATTTTGGAGCCGACACATGCCACGTGGCATGCGGCTGAAATCGGAAGGATTCGCGTCGAATCTTTATGACCCTGATGGTGAGTTCACTCTCGAACGATATTGCATGGAGAATGGACTGCCGTACGCACCGATCGGGCTCCCGGTCCCGCTCGAGACGTTCATTGCCTATGGCCGTGAGTTCCAGAGACGTTACGTCCCCCAACTCGAGCATCTCGAGGTGGTTAGGGTCAATTATAGTTCGCCCGGGTTCGAATTGACCACATCCGCGGGCGAAACCATGCGCTCGCGCTGCGTAGTCGTCGCGACCGGCATTGGCAGCTTCACTTACATGCCGCCGGTCCTCGAGGGTCTGCCGTCGACCCTGGTCACACACAGTTCGCATCACAGCGATTTGACGCCGCTCAGGGACCGGCGGGTCATCGTGCTGGGCGCCGGGTCATCGGCGATTGACATTGCTGCGCTGCTAAGCCAGGGCGACGCCGACGTAGAGTTGGTCGCGCGTGCCGAATCACTCAAATTTCACGATCCGCCGCGCGAGCCCCGACCGTTCCTGGAGCGGATTCTCGAGCCGCGCTCAGGACTCGGCACCGGTTGGCGATCGCGTCTCTCGTGCGACGTGCCGCTCGTCTTTCATGCGCTGCCAGAGCGTCTCAGGATACGCGCCGTAGCACGCCACTTGGGTCCGGCGCCGTGCTGGTTCACACGCGATGCCATTGTCGGCAAAGTGCCGTTGCATCTCGGAGCCAGAGTCGAGCGTGTGGATCCGGTCGGGTCGGGCATTCGCGTGACTTTCACCGAGAAGGGCGAGAAGAAGACCATCGAGGCGGATCATCTGATCGCCGGCACCGGATTCAAGGTGGCGCTGTCTCGCCTGAAATTTATCGATGAGGCTCTTCGCGCACGCATTCGAAGCGCTGCGGATTCGCCAATTCTCGGGGGGCGCTTCGAGTCCTCCGTGCCGGGACTTTTCTTCGTGGGCATCTCGGCTGCCAACAGCTTCGGGCCGCTGCTCCGGTTCGCCTTCGGAGCTCGTTACACCGCCGAACGTCTCGCGCGGAATATCCTGGCGGCCTGACGAATTTCGCGAACGAGGCAATCACGGGGCACCCAGCGCGAGGCAGGGTTCGATGAAATCATTAACCCTGTTTGTATCCGCAATTTATCGTTATCATTCACTCCTAAGAGTCGCGGGCGGTTAGCTCAGCGGTAGAGCACTGCTTTCACACGGCAGGGGTCACAGGTTCAATCCCTGTACCGCCCACCACGCGATCCGCAAAATACGCTATCCAACGGATTTTATTTAATATAATCAGTTCCTTAGCGCAGCTGACCCTCAGCCCCCCTGAAACATGGCGGGGGCCGCATCCTTCCCCCCGATACGCAACCGTCGTTTGAAGAACCGCAAGCCCCGTTTCGCAAAGGCCAACGGCCACGGCAAGGGCGTCCGGCAGAACGCGATTTTCCGGATGTACGACTCGACTATCCACTCCGCGCTTGCGCCTTTAGGAAAGAAAATGCTATCTCCCGCGCTCAGCCGACGCGTCCCACCGGCGTCTTTGATGATCATCCCGCCCTCGAGGACATAGATGGTCTCATCCACATCGTAAAACCAGTTGAAGCGACCCGCTGTGCAGTCCCAAATCAATGTGCTGGCGTTGCCGTCTGCGCTATAGGACAACACCACGTTGCGGGCGACCGGCACGCCTTCCAGGATCCAACCGGGATGAATTGGACAGGGATTCAGCGGGAGCTTGAGTACCTCGGTTTTGATCACGCTTTCGACCGGCATGAGTGCCTCCTTGAATGGCATTACGTTTCCGCGCGCATCGATCGCATCTGCGAAAAGATGCCCATGATAGCGGGAATTGACTTCGTCGAGCGCGAGCTCACTCTCTGAACGGGTCTTGACGAAGGACTGATTGCCGGCGCGCGGGATCCAACCCGCGCAGTTCTTTCAAGTCAGGCGACACGATTGATTGTTTCGTTTCGTGCAGAGAGTCCAACTCATCCATAACGGACTCGTCGATCGTTGCGTCGAACTTGCGCGCAAACAGCTTCGGCGACGTCAGTATTTCCTCCAGATCGTCGACCCCCAACACTGTCGGATGTGGCCCGGAATTTGATGTCCATTTTGCGAACGTCACGTTGGTGCCCGTTACTCTGGATGAGAACGGTGAGCCCATCACCAGGGTCGGGATGTAGACTTCATCGACAAGAAACCCGTGCCGAAGATAACGTCTAAGCTGCCGGTTCGCGTCAAATTGCTGTGCGATGTATTTCATCGCATCCCGTGTGAGCGCCCACCACGTACTCCCATGAAAGATCGGGAGGGGAGGCGGCCCCTTGCGCAGAACGGGCACTGTCAAATGCCGATCGCCAACCCACATGTGGTAGCGCCTGAATCGGTAATACGGTGACCATCCCGGAGCCGTCGCGTCGGCGACATCTTGCGGATATGCCTCAATGAACTCTGCGTCCCCGTGCTTGGCGAAGAACTCGACGATCTGCTCCGGTGATGCGATGGGATAGTCTTGTCCGGACAGCAACACATAGCGATCACAGGGTTCCATGTGTCGCACGGCTGTCTGAACGCAACGCATGATGGCCAATGCTTGGTGGAATGCACCCCAACGAGAGCTGACGCTCTTTGCATGGAGGACCGGGCCGAACGCCTGCAGTTTCGTACGAAACGCCGCGGCTCGCCAACCCTCCACCGCTCTATCGACGTGAACCACGAAGCGTGAGTTCGGACCGGCCAGACGTCCGACCAAGCGCAGTGCCTGGTCGAATTTGTGGTGCACCAGCATGAGATAGCAGATTCTCATCCGCCTTCAGACCCTGGCGAGCAGTACTCGTTCCGCTGAGCGGGAGTCGGCACCGTCTGCTGCAGCGCGTATCTCTCGTATACATCCTCAGTGTTCAGCTGCGTCCCTCCGCTCCGCGGTCATGATGAGATCGTGCCGGCTGAGCAAGTTCACGCCGCCGGCCAACTCGGGAGGATTACTTCCCGCGTAGCGCAAGCGCAGCCGCTGCGCGATGATCATGAGATGCATCTGCATCTCGATGCGGGCAAAGAATTCGCCAATGCAGTTTCTTGGACCGGCCGAAAACGGCAACATCGCGAGAGGGTGCCGATTTCGTGATCGCTCGGGCGTAAACCGATCCGGATCAAAGTGATCGGGACTCTCCCATAGAGCCGGATGCCTCTGTATCAAGTAAGGCGAGATGTATATCTCGGTACCGGCCGGCACGAAGTAATCGCCCAAATAATCGTCCTTTAGGGCCCTGCGGGTCATCAGCCAACCCGGCGGATAGAGGCGCATCGCCTCATCGAGAACCTGCCGGGTATATGCAAATTTGGGTAGTCCATCCAGGAGCGGAACCGCATCGCGGAGCATTGCATCTAGCTCCTGGCTCAACTTCTCCTCGGCCGCGGGATGCTGCGACAACAGGTACCATGTCCAATTCAAGACGCTCGCCGTCGTTTCGTGGCCAGCGACAATCAGGGTCATGATCTCCCTGGCCAGTTGGCGGTCCGGCATGGCTTGACCGCCCTCCCGCTCACGAGCCTGCATCAGCAAGCCCAGGATATCCACGCAGCATGAGTTTGCATCCCGTCTACGTGCCGCCAACTGCATAATGATTACGGCCAGGGGCCTGAACTCGTCCGCAAATCCCAGACTTCGTTCGGGTTGCTCGGAAAGAATATTGAAATGGAGCGCAACCTGCGCGTAGTCATCTCCAAAGATCGACCGCAGCACGACCTCGAGCACTGTGCGACTGAGATCCCGGGTCACATTGATGGGCGATCGTTGTTGAGCAGCCTGCTCCCAATCGGCGAGCAACGCACGATTGGCCGACAATATGATCCCGCTCAGCCCGCCAATCACCTTGCGGTGAAAGGCTGGTTGTATCATCCGCCGCTGACTGCTCCAAAAATCCCCCTCACTCACCATCAGCCCTTTACCGAGAAGCAAGGACACGCGTTTGATCGCCTGACCCTTGACGTAGTTCTGCCAATTTTTGAGCAGTACGTGATCTACGTAATCAGGCTGACTGACCACATAGACATCGGTCCCATAGATGGAGGCGGCATAGATATCGCCAAACCGGCAGAACTGCTCACGCAACCAATCGAATAGTTCCTGTTCGGTGCTGTAGGCTCCGGCGGGCCCGGCTGGAATGCGCTTGGTGATCACCTCAGTCGGGCCCTAGCCATGTTGACTAACTGCTCGAATTCGAAGGCGAGTACGCTCACTACCGCATGAACCATCTGACCGCCTCAGCGATCCCGCGAGCCTCCAGGGTCTCGCGATCGGCAATTGGGCGCCAGCCCAGGACCTGCTCGGTCATCCGGCTGTCGTAGCGCGCGCGCTGCGAAGCACATTGGGAATCATGGAGGCTCGGCCAGCGGCGGTTCGGGTGCCGCACCGCATTCTTGGCGAGTTCCTTGACCATGTCCGCAACCCAATAGCGCCAGGCCGACCGCGGTCGAGCGTCGATCTGCGCAGCCATGTGGATAGAGGTAGCGCCTACGTAATCGCGCGCGGACATGAGCGGCGGACTCGTCAGCAACAGCGTCTGGCCCTCGATGCCCGGCGCATCCAGCGCGCGGACCAGCGCATCGGCAACATCGTCGACCAGCACCAGCGGCAGGGGATTGTCGCCATCGCCCCAAAAATCGACTCTGGTCTCACTCAAGAAATGGCCGACGCCGAGATGCGCCGGGGGACTGCCGGGGCCAATCACGATACCGGGCCGCAGGATGACCAGCGGCAGCTTATCGTCGCGCCGCATGGCCTGCAGCAGCGCCTCGCACGCAGCCTTGGATCGCGCATACAGCCCACGCCGCGCGATCGCGGGGTCGACCGGCGTATGGTTATCGATCACATCGCCGGGGTTGGCTGAGGCGTAAGAAGCGATCGTACCCGTGTAGATGAAGCGCTCCACCCCGGCGGCAAGTGCGGCTTCGGCAAGCACGCGCGTGGGCGTGATATCGCCATCTACATAGTCCTGCCAACGCTTACCATCACATTTGGCGAGATGATAGACCGCCTTGATCCCCTCCAGAGCATGCTTCGCGGATTCCGGGTTACCGTGCGAACCGGCGAAGAGTTCGACCGGTATTCCGTCGAGTTCGATTGCCGCGGCTCGCGGGTTTCGGGTAAGCACACGAACGCCGTGACCGCGATCGACCAGCATTCGCACCAATCGGCGGCCGATGAACCCTGTACCGCCTACTACAAGTACTCGCGGATTCACCGGTGCGCTCGGTAGCGAGACGGAGACGCTGCCGAGGCTCGGCGAGCCTGTACCGGAGGCCGCAGCAACGGCCTCGCACAATCGAATGACCTCGGCGCCGAAGCGTCCGTCGTGGCGCGGGTCAACCTGCATGACGCCGCCCGCATAGAACGCGCTGATGCTGCGGAAAATGCTTTCCTCGAACGGATTGGCGTCGGCCTGTTTCGTAAGCGCGGATTTCAGACGGCGGATCCGATCGGCACTTCCTAGATCGCGCAGCGCCCGCGCCGCCGTCTTCGCCGTCGCATAAGAATCGAAGATCGGATTGTCGGATACGGTCGAGTCGCGCCAGCCGATGTCGCGCCCGAAATCGAGCTGCGCGCTGCCACCGCGCCCGCGAACGCGCAGAATTCGATCGGCATGGCCTGCCGTGATCGAGATCGACAGGAGCACAGTCGCGGTGTCCACGCGACCGATCGCGGTCCATTGCCGATACACGGTTTGGCCGGCTCCTAGCGCGATCGGGTTCCCAGCGACCGCGGAGACAATATCGGGCGGGCCGAGAAGGTCGACGACGAACGCCCCCAAATGCGGGCCGAGCTCGAAAATCATGTTTGCCGGTGCGGCCAGCATCCAGCTGTCGAACGGACCGAATTGCAATATGGGCTGCGCGAAATGCCAATTAACCGCGATGTGATCCATCCGGCCGAGCTCGCCGCCCTTCACGCTTGCTCTGAGCGACTCATATCCCGGTGAGAACAAGAAATTATGATTGACGCCGACTGCCACCCCCTTCTCTGCGGCGCGTGCGCACAACTCCAAACACGCGGCACTATCCAAGCCCATGGGCTTCTCGAGAAAGACCGACTTGCCCGCCTCGACCATCGCCAGCGCCGCACTGATATGTTGCGCCGGCGGCAGGAGCACATGGACGACGTCGCAGTCCGAGGCGGCCAGCTCGGCAATTGAATGAAACACATGAGGGATGCGATGCCTGGCGGCCGCCTGTGCGGCGCGACCGTGCGACTGGTCACATACCGCGTGGAGCTCGACTCCAGGGATCGCCGCGAGCGCTTGCGCATGGGAATCGCAAATATACCCAGCGCCCAACAATCCAACCCTCGTGCTAGCGGTCAAGCATGGTCCTTATTTTGTAACTTCGGACCCATCACGCGGTCCCCGGACCTTTATACTCGATCAGGCGTGAAGCGCGCCCCGAGAGGCGGTCGAAATGATAGCCGATCAGCCCGAGAAACTGCGGTAACTTGCCGACCATCAACAAAATTCCGGACGCCCAGGCAACCCTCCGGCTCAGTCCCCTGCGAACCTGGCGCCGTGCCAATTGCGCCATGCGGACCGGCCACAACACGAACAGCAGCGCCGCGGCAATCACCCAACGTGGATTGGTTGTGAATGCCAGGAGTATCGAGAGCAGCAACATCGCAGGTATCACGCCGCCCCACACGAAGATACTGCGCACCGAGCGGGGCCAGTTTGGATCGCGTGCGTCCGGGTGCAAAAAGGCCATCTCGCCATAGCCGTGGCCTGATCGGCGCGCCCGGCGCCACCACTGGTCAAAGCGGGTTATCGCTGCATCGTGGAGGGTCATTTCGGTATCGATTCGGAGCAGCCGCCAGCCTCTTTTGCGCAAACGCATCGACAGTTCCGTATCCTCGCCGGCAATCATCGCCGGATTGTAGAAATCCACCTGGCGCAGCGCTTCGACCCGGAAAAGCGCGTCGCCGCCGCAGCCCGCCGATTCACCGATCGGCGCGTTCCATTCATCGTCGCAGAGCGCGTTGTACAACGATCGCTCCGGATATCGCTCGCGGCGCCGGCCAAACACCAACGCGACATCGGGCTCCGCCCGAAGGGTTGTCAGTGCAGCCGAGAGCCAACCCGGCTGCACCTCGCAATCGCCATCCACCATCTGCACGAACTCCAGATCAGGGTTGGCGGCCAGCAATTGTGCGATTCCGGCATTGCGTGCACGCGCCGCGGTGAACTGCGGGGGCGTCGGCAGTTCGACCACTGAGACGCCCTCTGCTCTCGCCATGGCGACACTGCCATCGGTCGACCCGGAATCGACATAGACCCGTTCGGGTATGGCGCGCACTGACATGAGGCAGCGCACCAGCCGCTCGCCCTCATTTCGGCCAATCACCACCAGCCCTACGTTCGCGAGTCCTGCCACGCCCGCCATATCTCCCATCTCACGGCGCAACGCCGGAGATGGCTCGGCGCTCCTGGCGGTTTGAGGCATCCTATTTGGAGTGGCTTTCGTACAATCTGACGAAATCGCCAAATCTCACGGGGAATCTCATGTCCTCCGCGACATCGAAGGGATCGAAACCGAGCGACTCTTCAAGACGCACGACGATGAGAGCGAAACTTAGCGAGTCCAACCCTGAATCGAGAAGCTTCAGCTCGTCAGACAACCGCGACAGACTTCTTCCCTGTTCCTTCGCGACCTGCTCGAATTGAGACACAATTGTAGATCTTACCGACACCCGTTATGGCTCCCTGGCCGCCCCAGCACAAAGATTGTAAAGACTTTAGATGCGAAAAGCGCCTGCTGCAAACGCCAAAGAGGAGATCCCTACGCGGGCTGAAATAGCTCATGGAGCTTACGAGCATTCTGATACAGGTCGTGCCGCTCCCCGACCCGGCGGCGCCCTTCCCGACCGAGCGCTTCGAGATATCCCGAATCGGCCTTGAGCGCTTCACGCATCGCATCAACGAGACCTTCCTCAGATCCCGAAGGCACGATCCAGCCGCAACCTGAATCCAGCAGCTCCGGAATCCCGGCAATATATGTAGAAATTACAGGACGCTCAAGCGCCAGTGCCTCCATAATGACAATGGGAAGTCCTTCAGCAAAACTCGGCAGCAAGAAAGCGCGCGCACCGCGCACGGTCTCGCGGACCGCGAAATTCGGCTGCCACCCTCTCAGCTCGAAAATCTCGCCGACCCCATACTGTGCGATCGATTCCTCGAGCGCTTGCCGAATAGGTCCGTCGCCGATTAGCACGATCCTGAGTCGTGGAAATTCGCCGCGCAAGGCGGCCGCGGCTTTCGGCAGCAGCAACTGGCCTTTTTGCACGCACAAGCGCCCGACGCAAACAAACGTCTCATTGCCGTCAAATGCTCGAGCGTCGGGCGCGAGGCTCTCCACTCGTACTCCGCAACGCACGATATGCACCTTGTTCCAAAATTCCATGCCGCTGAAGCCAATCAGTTGAACTTTGCAGAAATTGGAAATCGCCACGACGAAAGCAGCGTGCTCTATCTTCATCGCAAGGCCGCCGCTGGCCTGGTCGGAGAATTCATCCGGTCCATGCGCCGTGAAGCTATAAGAGGGACCGCCCAATAATTTCGCGAGCATCGCAACGGCGGTAGAATTCGTCGAGAAATGGGCGTGCACATGCCGAATTCCGTCACGCTTGGTTTGTCTACGAAGCATCATCGCCTCGAGGAGATACGCCGCGTGCTTCACCAGACTGCCATTGCTGCGGCGGATCTGTTTCAGCCACGGTCCGATGGTCCTGATCAGCCCTCCCGCGTTGGTAAACACTTCTAAGACCGAAATCAAGACCAGTCTCCCAACGTTTCCGGACAACAGATATTCCGTGCGGGCGCCCTCTGCGATGTCCCCCGGATCGACCAGTTGTTGATTCCAACGCCGAATGGCGTAACGCTTGATTTCGATATTCATCGATTCCAAGGCCGCCATCTCGTCTCTGATGAACGTGGTGCTCGTCATGGGATAGGAATTCATCAAATAGCCTATCTTCATGGGCGGCTACACCCAGTCGCGCGATTTGGATTGCCGCGAAGCCTTCGCCGCCTCTATGACTCGCAACACGGCCAGCGATGAATCCCACGTGTTCACGCCGCTTTCCACACGTCCTGCGTGGAGCAATCCAATGAAATGACGCAATTGGGGAAGATAGGGGTCAGTCCCGAAGGAGTGGTATTCACTCTTCGGGCCGGAAGCCGCGGCCTTGATGCGCCGAACCAATGCGCGCCGCCGCAGATCGCCGACGATCCGATGCTTAAGTCCAGCCCGATCTGATTCCCTGCCTTGCGATTGATCCGCCACCGCGTGCTGCCGGAACACCGTCTCAGCGCCGATGGTCGGCGGCCTCAGGCCGACTAAGCCGCTTTCACATGCCACAGAAGCGGAGTTCGACATCAGCGAAGTCAAAGAAAACCCCAACTGCGACTGTCCGCCCCTGTGATGAGTCAACTGGAGGGAGGCGTCGACATCGACTCCGGCTTCGTTCGCGCCGAGAAACGCATCGACCTTTTCGACGTCGCCAAGAACTCTCAGGGCGAGCGATATGCCATACGCACTTCTGTCAAGAAGCACGCCCCCGTCCTCCGGCGCAAAAAGCGAAGAAGAGGTTTTCCGGCTCGCCGGATAGCCAAAATCGAATTGCAAGTGAGTCGGTTTGCCGAATGTTCCGGAATTCACCAACTCGAGAAGCCGTTCGTAGGCCGGCAGAAACGGCGTCCACATCGCCTCCATGAACAGCTTTCCGGCGGAGCGCGCAGCGGCCAGGACCGCCTCGCCCTCCTTGGAATTGATCGCAAACGGTTTTTCACAGAGAACAGCCTTGCCGGCTCTCAACGCTGCGATCGTGGCACGAGAGTGGTCGAGATTGCGGCTGGCGACATATACGGCTGTTATCGCATCGTTGCGAAGAAGTTCATCCAAGCTGCCGTAGGAGGCCGGAATTCTAAAGCGATCGGCAAATCCGCGGGCTCGGTCCGGCGACGCCGAAGCGACCGCAATCACATCGACCTCGGGAGCCGCACGGAATGCCCCCATCATCGTAGCGGCCATTCGTCCGGTTCCGATGACTCCAAACTTGATGCCTTCGGCTACTCCCCGCTGCATTAGCGCGCTTGTGCCCACGCCATCGGTTCAATTGGAAGGCATCGAGTTTGCATCGTTTGCGCGCCGCTCCCGTTCCCCGAATTCTGAATCGCCAAGGTGACTTCGTTCAGATGGAGAGCGAATTGATCAGACATGCGGCACGGACGGCCTTCTTTGATGGCTGAAAGCATCTCCGCCGGCCCCAACGCAAAGTTCATCGCTGCCGCTCCCCGCCGGGGTACTTTTGGATGGGTTGGTCCCCGCAGCCGAATACGCTTCGTGAAGGGACTATTGATCAATCGGCGCCTGACTACGTAACGCCGGCGAAAGCGGACTGCGGCGTCATTGTTCCAGGATTCGTTCAACTCCAGCACTCCACCGCTGCAGACGATTCGCAAGGCATGGTTGTGTGGCGCGACGATGGAACATGTCAGTCGGGCCACGATGCCGCTCTCAAAGAACAGCGTTGCTACCGAGAAATCCGGCGCGGCGTCGCCCGGGTAGTTGCCTTCTTCGACCACCCTCGCCGAGGCTCCGATCACCGTCTTTACCGGACCGAACATCGCTATGAGCCAGGTCAGATAGTAACCCGCGTGCTCCAAGGTACAGCCGGTGCGGAATTCGTCTTGGTGAGGCCAAGGTGCGCCCGACTCGCTTACCCATTTCCCATAGGGAGCCTGGGACACCAAATCGTCATCGAGTTCCGCGTACACCAGGAGCGGCTTTCCAGCCACTCGATCCCTGACCGCGCGCCAAAGCGTTTGGGCTGCCTCGCCGAGGACGCTGCATGGCGCGGAAGCCAGGTAAAGAGATTTCTCAGCGGCGAGCGCTTGGAGGGCATAGGCGTCCGCCATCCTTGTGGCCAACGGCTTCTCGGAATACACGTTGAGGCCGGCTCTGAGGCAAGTCAGACTGACGTTGAAGTGCTCCGCGGGGTTGGTGAGGTTCAAAATCACGTGGTCATTGTCTGCGGACTCGAGAAGCTCGTCCAAGCTTGCGGCGGGACGAACGCCCCAATATTGACTAAAATTGGCCAAGCGTTCCGGGCTCCGATCGTAGGCCAATCCGATCCTTATGTCGGGAAAGGTCTTGAGGGACCTCATGTACAGGTCCGCGACATAGCCTGTCCCCACAAACGATACCGAACCCATCAGGTGACCTCGCGCTTCGAGCTCTGCATGACTGCCAAGAGCCGTCGATCGAACATTCGTGTTTTAGCGCGGATTAATCGGAAATGGTTGCCCTCTTTTCGACCGCGCCTTGTAATTTTATCTTACCTAAAATCGATGGCGCCCGGACCTTAATCATAAATTCTCGGGAAAATCGTGCGAAAATGAGCTTCTGGGTGCTGGAGCGCATTGCCTTTGGCGGGAGGGGAAAACGGGTATGCTGATCGTGAAATCCGAGATCTAAGGGTGGCGGCCATTTTCTTGAGCTGTGATCATGTCCGCAATTCGTCTATTTTAGGGGACATCGGGTAGGGGACCAGCAGCATGCCTGATTTGGATGTCGCCGTGGTGATTGTTACCTATAAGACGGCGCAGCTGACCATCAACTGCTTACGCTCGATTCATAAGGAGCGCGAGACCGAAGGCGGGCTCAGGGTGCGGGTAATCGTCGTGGACAACGCCTCAGGCGACTGGCAGGCCATTGAGGAGGTGCTCGAGGCCAATGACTGGAAGTCATGGGTCACTTTGATTCCCGCTCCGATCAACGGCGGCTTCGCTTATGGAAACAATCTTGGAATCGAGCGCGCTTATCAATCTGCCGTGCCCGACTATGTCTATCTCCTCAATCCGGATACCGAACTCAGACCCGGCGCGATGAGTACGCTCGTACGCTTCCTGGAAGCGCGGCCGCAGGTCGGCATCGCCGGTAGTAGCTTCGAATATGTAGATGGAAGGGATTGGCCGATTTCATTTCGATTCCCGACACTGATCAGTGAACTCACCCACGGCCTACAAATTGGACTCATCGCGCAATTGTTGCGGCGCTGGACGGTCGCTAGAGCCATGACCAAGATAGCGCAGCCGACAGACTGGATTTGCGGCGCTTCCATGATGATTCGTCCGAGCGTTCTTGCGGCCATCGGCGGATTCGACGAGAACTACTTCCTGTATTTCGAGGAGACAGATTTCTGCTACCGTGCGCTGCAAGCGGGATTTTCCACTTGGTACGTTCCAGAGAGCCGCGTCATGCACATTATGGGGCAGAGCACTAAAGTCACCGATGAGAAGGTGACGTTTCAGCGATTTCCGGGTTACTGGTTTGAGTCGCGAAGACGCTACTTCGTAGTGACCTTTGGACTCGGCCGCGCAATGGTCATCGATATCGTTGCTGCACTGGCGAACACCGTGGGCGTGTTAAAGCGGGCTGCGCTCCGTCGCAGCGGCGTTCCGCACTACACACGCGATCTGCTTCGGCACAGCGTCCTATGGCGGCGAAACCGAGCTATACCTGCCGTTCGGGCCTTTCGACCTCACGGCTAGGACTCGGTCACGACCGAACGAGTTCGCCCCGACGAAGGATGTCGGCTGGAAGCGACAACCGGGTCGGGTTTCCGGGATATGTGAAATATTTACAAGGTAACATGCTGATAACAAGTTGCCTTTACGACGGCGCAGACGGGACGTTACATTAGTATGCGCGGCGTGTTCCAAGAATCGAGAATGCATGACTGACCCACTTCCAGATACGGGGCCGGCCGTCGCTATTGCGGCCACGTTCACGGTAGAGCCCATTCTACCGGCCCTGCGCTTCCTGCTCAGCGAAGCCGGACTGGATCTCGAGGTGAAATTCGCTCCCTACAACCAGGTCTTCCAGGAATTGCTTTCGCGTAGCAGCTTGCTCGCTACCAACGCCCATGGGACCAATGTAATCCTGGTCCGGATTGAAGATTTCGTACGGGAGGCGGCCGATACCGAGACGGCGCGTACCCTGATCGAGAGAACGGTCCGCGAGCTGTCGGATGCACTGATCCAGCATGAGATGCACGCCAAGTCGCCCACGGTGTTCGGCATTTTGGCGCCATCGCCAAGCGCAGTTCCCGGACTCCTCTCGGACTTCGATGCAGCCGCGATCAGCCTTTATGAGCGCGCACGAGAGCTTCGAGGAATACATCTTCTAACCCCCGCCGACATCGAGCGCGTGTCGAGCGGCGAAAGATACGACAGCTTGCGCGATGAGCTCGCTCACATACCATTCACAGAAGAGCATTTTGCGTCGATTGCACTCGCGATAGTTCGCAAAGTGCACGCGTTGCGAGTTCCCGCACACAAGGTATTGGTGCTCGATTGCGATAACACCTTGTGGCATGGCGTGGTGGGAGAGGACGGGATCGACGGGATCGCAATCCCTCCGGCACAAATTGACCTTCAGCGCTTCGCAATCGACCAACAAGCGAACGGGACGCTCGTGTGCCTTGCCAGCAAGAACGCGGAGCGCGACGTGCTGGATGTCTTTGAAAATCGAGCGGATATGATGCTGAAGCTCGAAAATATCGTCGCGCATCGCATCAACTGGAGGTCAAAGCCAGAAAATATCTCGTCCCTCGCCGAGGAACTCGGTCTGGGCCTCGATTCGTTCGTGTTCATTGACGATAACCCCGTCGAGTGCGCACAAGTCAAAGCCGCATTGCCGCAAGTTGTTACTCTGCAACTGCCCCCGGACGCGGCGGTACCCCAATTTCTTGCCCACCTATGGGTGTTCGACAAGGTCTCGGTTACGCTCGAAGACACGCGCCGCACGAAGATGTACCGAGAAAATGCCGCGCGCCAATCCGTCGAAGATTCGACGACCGACATAGCGGCTTTCATCGCTTCGCTGGGGCTCGTGATCGATATCGCCCCTCCGACGGAGAACGACTGGCCACGCGTCGCCCAGCTGACTCAGCGCACGAACCAATTCAACTTTACAACCGTTCGACGGACCGAACCGGAAATGCGTGCGGCGGCGGCCGACGGATCGACGATCCTGCGTGTGAACGTGGCCGATCGATTTGGCGATTATGGCCTGGTGGGCGTGCTCGTTGCGGACGTTCGAGAGACCAGCCTCGCCGTCGATACGCTTCTATTGAGTTGCCGAGTGCTTGGACGCGGTGTCGAGCACGCGATGCTGCGGCGGCTGGGCGAGCTTGCTGCAGAGCGGGGCCTCGCGAACGTCGATTTATCGTTCATTCCAACCGCGAAGAACGAGCCCGCACAAGCGTTCGCGGAGAGCGTCGCAGGCGCGTTTCGAATCGATGAGCAGAATCGAATCCTGTACAGAATCCCCGCACCATTCGCCTGTGGTGTCGCGCATCGTCCCGGGCACGACCCCGACGCGGTGATCAGGGCCAGTAAATCCGAGGGGAAAAAGCCATCGGCGACCACGGTCCCAAGCTCGTCGTCGATTGCAAACCGGTCGGAACGTTACTCGAAGCTTGCGCGCGATTTCACCTCCGGTCGGGCCGTGGTCGACGCAGTTCGCGCAGCAGGTCTGCGCGCTCGGAATCTGGCAGGGCATCTCACGGAGCCCTCCACGGAGACTGAGGGCAAGCTCGTCGCATTGTGGCGCACACTGCTCAATGTCACCGAACTGGGGGTCGAGGATGATTACTTCGCGATGGGCGGCACCTCGCTTCTCGCCGCTGATATGTTCGCCGAGATTGTCCACCGGTTCGGCGTGAAACTGCCCCTCACCACGATTTTGGATGCGTCGACCGTTCGCGCACTTGCACGCCACGTTGAGCGGCAGGCGATTGAGCGCTCCGGCGTCCTCATCGAACTCAAGCGCGGCGGCTCGAGAAACCTGTTTCTCATTCACGACGGAGACGGCGAGACTCTCCTTTACCGGAACTTGGCGCGACGCATGCCGGATAACCTTTCCGTCTTCGGCATTGAACCCCGCCGTCTTTCGAGAGTGCCCCTGGCGCACACACGTATCGAAGACATGGCGAGGTTCTATATCAAGGAAATGCGCAAGCAACAGCCCGCAGGGCCTTATATGCTCGGCGGCTTATGTGCGGGCGGAGTCATCGCCTATGAGATGGCGTCGCAGCTAAAGAACACGGGCGAATCGGTCAAACTCGTCGCGCTGTTCGATGCGGCAAGACCCCGGGCGCGCAAGCGTGTAGGACAAATCTCAAAGCAGCGAGTACGGCGCCTTGAAGCGGTATTTGCCGGGGTTCGGGGGGAGCAAGGGATTGTCGTCCCCCGGCTGTATTCCTCCATCAAGGAAGCCTCAGTCAAGCTCATCAATCTTTTGGCATGGGAATTCTCCTCGCGGGCCAAGCGGCTGACCACGCGCGCTCGGTTTCGCCTATTGCATGAATTGCTGATGCGTGGGCGTCCGTGGCCCTCCTCTCTGCCCGAACTGAGTGTGCGGGAGATCTACGACTCCGCAGAGGCTCGGTATCTTCCCAAGGCACTCTCGGACGCCGGAGTCTTGTTGTTGCGTGCCCAATCCGGCAACGAATACGACCAGCCTTATCGGGAAGTGTATGCGGACGATACGTTCGACTGGAGCTCCGTGGCCCAGGACATCACGGTTATCGATGTGAAAGGCGGACATTCCAGCATGTTGCAGGAGCCGTTCGTCGAATCACTGGTCACGGCACTGACTCCGAAAGTGATCGACGAGCTGGCAGCCCGGTAACGGGAGTCCCGCAGGATTCTTGTCAGTTTGCCGCGGCGCTGGGGGCCCAATTGGTTCGCGCGAAGAGCTCGTCGCTCAGGATCTTTTCGAGGACCGCTCTCGGGCCCTTTTTGCTGAATACATGATCCGCGCTATCGATGATGTGGACCCGGCAGCGGTCGCCCAACCGCTTGACTGACATTCCGCCCAGGATGGTGAGAAGTTCGATGCCGGGTTCGCCCCGCGCGAACACAAATACGACCTGCACACCCCGCTGCCCGATCTGCTCGAGGTCCCACCCGAGATCGCCCGGAAGATGAATGTGCAGGTGCCGCGCCAAGTCGCGGAAAGTCGATTCCACGGCCAAGAACGCGCGGTGCATATAGATCTTCAATATGTACCGAATGTTCACTTTGCCGGTCGTCAGCTTTCTCCAGGCGGCCACGGAAAACATTCGCGCCCTGTAAACCCCCGGATTGCGCACGACCTCCGACATCTGCATGTCCTTTACGGTCATGCCTTCCTTCCAGAAGAAAATTTCCGGGTTTACCATCAGTATTCGATTCACGGGCACCGCTGCGACCGCCGCGCGCAACGCGTGGTACGCGCCGGAGCACACCCCGCCCAACGTAATATCGTTGACGTCGTAGCGACTGCGCATCCACTCAATGGCCGCGCGAATGTCCTCAATGGCCGCAGGCGGAAAAATCTCATTGTCGGGCCGTCCGGGACGTGTACCGCTGTCGCCGAGACCGGCCAAATCCATGCGCAACACCACATATCCGCGCCGGGCCCACCGTCGAGCGAGACCAACGTACATGCCGCTCGCACCTATGTGATAGTCCGCGCCCGCATTGAGCAGAATGACCCCGCGGCGCCCCGCTTCGCCCGGGCGCGGCTCAGTCACGATCCCGAACAACGGGGCCTCAGAGGTAAAAAACACAGGTCGCTCGATCAGCGGTGAGTGTTCTGCGGGCTCATCTTCCTCTGTCAGACTCATGACGGCGTCCGGCGCCATCGAGCTGGAATCGCTGTTGCGGCCGGCTGCGGCGTCAGGCTGCGCAGAGGATTCCAACCGAAACTGCTGCAGCCAATCTCGCATTGCCGCAATCATCTCCTGCGGAATACTCGCGAATTGGGGCGCAGTCATAATCATTTCGACCAGGCCGGGTAAAGCGAGATACCTCATCCGGGCTCCGGCCCGCGAAAGCTGCTCCGCCCACCCGCGCGATGTGGGCTGGCTATTGCCATCAATGACGAGCATGTCCGCTGCCGGTGGCGCGCTGGGGGCGTTTAGATCGACTAGCGCGAGCGCCGACAGGGTGGCCGCAGAGAACGAAAAGCCGGCAACTTCCATTGAGCCGGGACTCGGCGTCGGCCCATCGATGAGCGGCTCACCGGGCGATTCCGCGGGGTCAGCCAGCGACGCCGCCAACACGGTCGTGCGCAACTCACGCAGGTAACGTCGGCCGCTGATTACCGGTGCGATGAGAATCAAGGCATTGGCCGCCTCGCATTTGCTCGCGGCCAACGTTGCGAGTAGCGCACCGAGTCTAACCCCCAGCAAACAAACGCGCTCGACCCCGGTACGTCGCTGCAACTCGGCGACTGCCGCCACTATATCGCGAGACCACACATCCAGTTGGTTGGCCTGGGATTCAATTTCCGCCGAGTCGCCCGTTCCCAAATAATCGAAACGCAGCGCCGGAACGCCGACCATCGCCGCGGTATCGGCGAACGCGCGTAAACTGCGGTGAGAACAGATCGCTTCGTACCCAAAGGGCTTGCAGATCACCAGGCCTATATTGGCCCTTGTCCCCGCAGGAGGCCGGTGCAACCAACCGAAGAGTCTGCGATCCGAAGCGTCAAAATAGAGGGGCTCCGCCAGTTCAACTCGCGGATCAGCGCTCATGTGCCGCAGGTACTCGGAAGGGCATTCCAGCCTTCATAAGCCGCGCATAATCATATGGAATCGGAGCTTATCCGACATATACGTATGGCGTACGCGTGCATTCACATATTTCAATCTGATGAGGTTCGTACTGAGGATTTCCGTAGCGCACGAAAGCGGCGGCCCATCTCTCGACAAGAAACCGGCAGGGTCTGCAATTTTTCTTTGCCCGACATCGCAACTCCCCGCAGATTTTAGCATCTTACTTTATACCGGCCGGCGAAATTCCGCCCCGCACGGGTGCACATAATCCGGCCGCGTATACCCCCCTTTGGGCGCTATGGTATTCTGACGAATCATGGTGTTATTGCCTAGCAGTTGCCGATGAACGCCGCCACTGAACTGCCGCTATCGATAAACTCGTTCTTGCCGCTATCGCGGATGGCCGATATCGCAGAGGCAACCGGGCTCGCGTATGCCTCGGCAAAGCCATTTCCTCACTTTGTGGTCGACAATTTTTTCGACCCGACCTTGATTGATCAAGTGCTGTCAGAGTTCCCCAAACCGGGTCAGATCAAGTGGCAGCGCTTTGACAATGAACGGGAGATCAAGTTGGCCTCGGCCGCCGAAGCCTCGTTTGGGCCGATTACCCGGCTACTTCTGTACCATCTGAATTCCATCACTTTTCTGGATTTTCTGAGCAAGACCACCGGTATCGAAAATTTGATCCCAGATCCTTGTTTCGAGGGCGGTGGGCTGCATCAGATTCCCCGAGGCGGGAAATTGGGCGTGCATGCGGATTTCAACAAGCACCGGCGCTTTGGCCTAGACCGCCGCCTCAATGCCCTGTTGTATTTAAACAAAGACTGGCGCGAAGAATATGGTGGCCACCTCGAGTTGTGGAATCGCGACGTGAGCCGATGCGAGGCAAAGATTCTGCCCTTGTACAACCGGCTGGCGGTCTTTGGGACGACGGACTTCACGTTTCACGGCCATCCTAATCCATTGCAATGCCCGGAAGGCATGACCCGCAAATCGCTCGCCTTGTACTATTTCACCAATGGACGGCCGGCGGAAGAAGTGACGGGGGAACACTCCACCCTGTTCAAAGCTCGGAACCCCGACGAATTCCGCCCTACGATGAGGCAGCGGATTCGCCGTATCGCCCGGGATATCCTGCCGCCGATCGTCTCGCGCAACATCGCGAAGCTTCGCTGACCCGCTCCCAGACCGACGCTTCCGCTGCCCGCGTTCGCCTAAAACTCGACGAAATTTAGCCTATAAGTCCATAATAATTAGGGATATGGCTGATTGGCGTAAGCTTAATCCTACACGTGTAGGAATTGATGCCGTCGCGTAGCGTTCGTCCGCGGCTCCCAATACTCTGAGCAGACCCGCATGTCGCAAACCCTCAAAGAGCTCATCGTCGTTCTGGTAATCGCGCTCGCGGTATTCAAGCTGGCGAGGCGCATCGCTTTGCTTTTCACCACGCCGGAAGACTATGCACGCCGGCGCAACACGTGGCTTGCGTTGACCATTGTCGCCTTCCTCAGCCCAAGCATCTGGATCTTCGCGGCCGTTGCCGCGCCGCTGCTGCTATTTGCAGGGCGCAAGGACTCGAATCCGGCGGCCCTTTATCTATTGCTGCTGCATGTCATCCCGCCGTTCGACGTCAGAGTTCCGATGATAGGAATCTCCTTCCTGTTTGACGCGAATATTTATTTGCTCTTGTCCTTCTGCGTGATGACCCCGGCCGCGTGGCGTCTATTTCGATCGAAGGACGAAGCCCGGGCGCGCGGACTGGACGCCATGGATATTTGTCTATTTGCCTATGGCGCGCTGTGTGCCTTCTTATTTCTTCGCCCGGAAACTGCCAGCGGCGTGATCATGACGGCCACGTTCACCGATGACCTGCGCCGAATCTTCTTGTTCTTCTTCCTGACCGTAGTCCCCTATTACGCGATTAGCCGCGGAAGCTCCGATCGTCGACAAATTCTGGACATGATGGCCACTTACTGCTTGGCCTGCGGCATCCTCGCCGCAATAGCCCTCTTCGAAAGCTCGCGCCACTGGTTGATGTACGCCGATATGCCCGAGCGGTGGGGCGTACAGTACAACTTCACTCAGTATTTGGAGCGCGGCTCGAGTCTTCGCGCGATGGCCTCGAGCGGGCATCCCTTGGCGCTGGGGTATCTACTCGTCATCGGTCTCGGTTTCTGGTTGTATCTGCAGTCCCATGTGAAATCCAAGCGATCCAAGCTCGCCGTCACCTTGTTATTTTGGCTGGGGCTGCTGGCTGCCTACTCACGCGGACCTTGGATCGCCGCGGCCTGCGCTTACTTCTTCTATGCGGCGCTGAGACCGCGGGTTTTCTCCGGGATCTTCAAGGCCGCAGCTGTCGCGGCAATTCTCGCTGCGCTGGTCAGCGTCTCACCGTTGCGCGACAAAATCGTCGATGTGATGCCGTTCTTGGGGGGGACCGTAGACAGCGCCAATGTCGACTACCGTCATCGACTCCTTGATCGCTCCTGGGAAATTATCCGGGAAAACCCCCTGCTCGGCGACCAGGGCGCACTTCTGAGAATGCAGGATCTCCGTCAGGGACAGGGCATCATCGACATTGTAAATGGTTATCTGGGGATCTTATTGAGCAACGGTTTCGTCGGCCTCTCTTTGATCCTTTGTTTTATTCTGGTCGGCCTTTTCAAAGCGTGGGGGTTCAGCAAAGAAAACGCCAAGGCGGATCCCGATCTCAGCATGCTTGGCGCAAACCTGGTTGCCTGCATCATGGTGACGCTACTTTTGTTGACGGACGGGTCCCTGGGTACGGGCTGCGAAAGAATGTTTTATGTTCTCGCAGGACTTGCCGCAGCCTATGCGCACCTCCGTCGGCCGCAGCCGCAAGAATCCGCACGCCGCACGCACATATTCGAGGGAGCGAAGAAATGGCAGTAGCGGGAGTGCGGGCTTGCCGTTAATTCTCGAGATCCTAGTCGCTGGCGCGGCGTTGCTGTTGCTGCTGCCGGTGATTGTCCTGTTTGTGGAAATCGTATCCGCTGCCACGGACACGGCTATCGAGGTGGACGAAGGAGGGAAGCGCCCGCGCCTGGCCGTGTTGATGCCGGCCCACAACGAATCCCTGCTGATCTCCGCCACGCTTCACTCGATCAAGCCGCAACTCGCGGACTCCGACCGCCTGCTAGTCGTTGCGGACAATTGCACCGACGACACGGCCGCCGTGGCAACCGCGGCGGGAGCCGAGGCAATCGCGCGCACGGATTTGGCTCAACGTGGGAAGGGATTCGCGTTGGATTTCGGCGTGCGCCATCTTGGCCTCGATGCCCCCGAAATCGTGATAATCATCGACGCGGATTGCATCGTCGCCCCTGGCACCATCGATCGACTCGCCAGAGCGTGTGATTTGTCCGCACGACCGGTTCAAGCCATGTACGTCATGCGCGCCGCTGCGAACGCGGGCATAAGAATGCGGATTGCTGAGTTTGCCTGGGTGATAAAGAACCTGGTGCGCCCGGCGGGGCTGCATCGCCTCGGACTTCCTTGCCACTTGATGGGCAGCGGAATGGCATTTCCCTGGGATCGGATTCGTTCGGCAACCCTTGCCACCGGCAGCATTGTGGAGGATCTCAAGCTTGGAATTGAGCTCGCGCGAGTCGGCGCACCGCCGCTCTACTGCCCCGCCGCGCTCGTCACGAGCGAGTTCCCGGCCTCGACAGAGGGCGCCAAGGGGCAGCGCACGCGTTGGGAGCACGGCCACCTAAACGTCATACTCAATGAAGCGCCCCACATGTTTTTGGATTCGCTCACCCGCCTGGACGGCAGACTGCTGGCATTGGCCCTCGATTTGACCGTCCCACCGCTTGCGCTTCTCACACTGCTCGTCATGGCAGCGTGGATAGCCAGCTGCGCTCTCTTCCTGGCCACGAAGCTCCTGTTTCCCGTTGTCGTAACCAGCATCGCGGCCGGATTGTTGGTATTTTCCATATTTCTCTCTTGGGCAAGGTTTGGCCGGCAGGTCATCTCTTTTGGTAAGCTTCTGTATGCGGGCGTCTATGCATTCGTGAAGCTTCCGCTATACGCGAGGTTCCTGGTAACCCGGCAGACGGCCTGGGTCCGCTCGAAGCGCGACAAGGAGAGCTGATGCCCCGACCCGCTATCCCGAGCCGACTCCGAGGATCCTGCGCGCCCGATCCCTGAACTCAATGCGGCGCTCAAACGGTACCGCAAAATAATTGGTCGTGCGTCGCGGATACCAGTGGCTCTCTATAAATCCGATGGAAGTCAATCCATCACCCTCGTGGGCAACGCGATTTGGCACGACCACCGAAAAAGCATTTTCAGTCAAAAAGTCATGGATGGCTTCCTTCGTATAGCCGAGGCCATTGGCCGCCTCGGGCGCGCTTTCAAACATTATGATCGGGCGGCAGTTTCTCAGCACACTGATTCCTCCGCGAAGCACGCCAAGTTCGGCGCCCTCCACATCGATTTTTATTGCGTCGACATCCTTTGGCGGCACCAGGTCATCCAGTTTCTCGATTCGCACCCTGATTTCTGAAATCGATTTATCGTCGGCATTTGCGGGCTTCCCGAGAGAACTGTAGCCCGAATGCTTGGAATTCACGAAAAACGAGACCTCACCGGTCGATTCTCCGACCGCGCACGCGTGCATTTCCACAGAGTGAAACTTCCGCCGCAGACGCTCCGCCTTATCAGGCATCGCCTCGATCGCCACAATTCTGACCGAAGGGTCGTTGTGCATTACCGCCGATATAACCGATCCGATATGCGCGCCTATATCGATGAAAGTCCCCCGGGGTGCGCAGAGGTTCGTTATCAGACGCGTCGCCAGCTGATCGTTGGCGACTGTTCCGACTCGTTCCGGCGAAAAACAGGCTTCTCGTAAAATGTCGAGCTTATCGCGAAGTAGCATCGCGCTTCTGCCAAATGGACCGCCCAGTAAGCTCTGCTTCATCGACTCGTTTCGGACCGCACGCCGCCTCCCATAGTTGCCGACCATATCTGGAGAGAGCAGCCCCAATCATAGCCCGGACGTGAACTATTCGTTGCCTGTTTCAACGATACGTTGATACGATCCTCCCATCGACAACAGGCTACAGAACACTCTGACAGCGGCGGGGTAAACATCAGCGGAGCACTCGATGACCACAATCTGGGCACATTAGTCATGACGGCCATCGGCAGCCTCAGTGCCTCCGCCAGGTTCTGGACCTGCACGCCGCCCGCTTTTGCGGTGCGCGGCTGAAGAAACGAAAAGTGCGATTCCCGCTGCGTCTTCCCAACCTGAAGGGCGAGCTGTTCTCGTCGACGTTCACCTTCGGCGTCACCGCCCTTATAAGGCTCGTCAGCAGCCTGATCCTGACCCGACTTCTGAACCCTGAAGCGTATGGCGTTTTCACCATCCTGCTCTCGTTCCTATTCATGGTCGAACTCATGTCGGACGTGGGATCTACGGCGCTGCTGATCCGGCATCCGCGCGGCGACGAAGTCAAGTTCGTTCACACGGTATGGACGATAAGACTGCTCCGATGCGCATTCAATTTCTGCCTGATCTTTCTCGGTGCCCCCGTAATCGCCGCCATTTATCACGCACCTGTACTGACGAGCGCCTTCAGGCTTTTCAGTTTCTGGTTCTTGATCACCGGCGCCGAATCGATGTCCTTTATTCTCGCGCAGCGGCACCGGCGCGCGCGTATCGGGAATTATGCCGAGATGATATCGAGCGCCGTGATGACGGTCTTTGTCATCGGCATCGCCGCTATTTTAAAAAATGCGTATGCCCTCATCTACGGCTCGCTATTGCAGCGCGCGCTCCTCACGATCGGCAGTTACTTCTTTTATCGCAACATCGGCGTCGGATTTGCATTCGATCGCGAGGCGGTGGTCGATCAATTCAAGTTTGCCCGCTTTGTCATGCCGTCGAGCCTGCTGACCATTGTCTTGTCGCAGTACGACAAAGTGGTGCTTTTGAGATTATTCGATCTGTCGCTGCTGGGTATCTATGGCATCGCTGGAAATATGCTCGCACCGATCACCGGCGTGATCTCGCACAACGCGCGCGTCGTCCTGTATGCACGCTGCGCGGATTATTTTCGCACCGATAGAGCGACTGCCCGCTCGCGTTATTACGGCGAAAACCGCCGTCTATTTGCCGTCGGGGTAACCCTGCCGGCTATGCTCGCCGGTTTCTCACAATCAATCGTCGCGGTTCTCTACGATCCCCGATATATGATGGCGGGTACGATTCTGATGATTTTGAGTCTTGGCGGAATCATCCTCGCCTTGCAAAATGCTTCGGAGAATCTACTGGTCGCGTCCGGACGAAACCACATCGTGTTGTACGCGAATGTCATTCGACTCGTCAGCGCAATCCCGGCCACGTTCCTTGGATACTATCTGTTCGGATTCTACGGATTTCTATGGTTCAATTTAGCCGCAACGCTTCCACTGTTGATCTATTTATATCGTGAGCAGAATCGCCTCGATTTGTTGGACATGAAAAGCGAGTTGAGATTATTGGGCGCTGCAGCGCTGGTGTTTCTCGGGTGTTGGGGGGCTGGCCATTTCTTTCTGTCGTTCATTCCGAGCGGTTGGCTGCATTTGGGGCTTAAGCGGCATTTCAGTTAACCGGACCGGAGTTTTCATGCATATTGCATTTTGGTCGCCCGCTTGGCCCCTGGAGAAATATCAGAACGGAATCATCACGTACGTTCATTGGATGAAGCTCGAACTGGAGCGTCAGGGACATAAGGTCTCGGTGTTCACGGAAGCGGTGAGCTCTTCGACGCCGGAGCCTCGTGTCTATCGCGTTTCCTATCCTCGCCGCCCTCTCTGGCAACGCGCGAAACGCCGGCTTCTGCGGACGAGATTCCCGATCGAATATGACGTGTTCGATTTCCCGATAGCGATCGCACGCCGGATGTTGGAGGTCCATCGCCGCGAGCCGATCGATGTCATCGACATGGAGGAGTCATTCGGCTGGTTCGCCGACGTCGGTAAGCTGACGGGGATTCCGCTATTGGTCAAGCTGCACGGGCCGGCGTTTCTGTCGCTTATGGAAGATGAGCTCGGGACTCCGCTCGGGCGAGAGAGAGTGGACCGCGAGGGGATGGCGTTGAAGGGAGCGACGGCCATCGTTGCTCCTTCGCAATCGACTTTGCTCGAGACAATCGAACGATATGAATTGACGCCAAGGGACAAAGCACACATCGTCAATCCGATGACGATGGTCGATGATACGCCGCTGTGGCACTTGGACACTTGCGACAAGAACACGATTTTGTTTGTCGGCCGTTTCGATGTTCGCAAGGGCGCAGACATCGTGCTGAAGGCATTTCGATTGATATTGAAAGCCTTTCCGAGCGCCAAGCTCATTTTCGTCGGACCAGATGTCGGGCTGCCGGGAGCGAACGGGCTGAGAATTCAATTCGAATCCTATCGCGATTCGCTCTTCCCGGAGGAACTTCGAGACCGTGTCGATTTCCGCGGACGTCTCCCAAATACGGAGGTGGCGAAGTTGCGAACGCAGGCGATGGTGACTGTCGTCGCTTCCAGATGGGAAAGCCAGGGGTACACGCTTCTGGAGGCCATGTTCCAGAGCTGTCCGGTCGTCAGCACGAATGCCGGTGGATGCGCCGAGACTGTGACCGCGGGCGTGAATGGTCTGGTGGCCAAATCCGGGGTCGCCGAAGATTTCGCGGCTCAGGTTTGCACCATTCTCGGGGACCCGCAACGGGCGGCGCTCATGGGCCAGGCCGCGCGTCGCCATGTCATGACGCAACACTCTGCGACCCGAGTCGTGGCCGCATCGATCGAGATGTACGACAAGGTCATCGCGGGGCCTCGTCAATAACCGGCCCGGTCTGCGGCCGTTGCCGTCTGGCTGACCGTTATTGCAGCGCCTTGATGTTTGTCGGCGGCGTTGGGGCAGGCGTGACCGTGCCCTGGCAACCTGACCACCAACACTGATTTCCGGAAATAAAGGCTTGTATGGCTTGCCACTTCGGCGGCGCGTTGGCGAGCGGACTGGTCGTTTGCATGATCGACTCCAGCGCACCCCAGACACCATACTGAGAGGGAGGATAAATATCGTCAAAGTGCACGAACAACTGGCCGCCGTTTGACTTCCAGCCCTGCAGGTACGATTGATACGCCGCCTGCATCCGCGGGTCGCGATTGGCCGCGATGTAGAGATTGGTGAGCGCGTTGGGGGTATTGTCCGCATTCATTCCGTGCGGAAATGAGACGAAGCTCTGACCTCCCTCATAGGAGATCAACGGCAAATCATAGGGCGCCAGTATGGGCTTGTAGGCCGCCACGTTGCGGAGCGCTTGCGCTATCCAACCCCCGACGGGGACGCTGGAATCGTTCTGGGAGGTCAGGGAGGCGAACAAGGAAGCCAGCCCCCCGTCCGCTTGCGAAGTCCAAGCAGAGGGCACCGAGTAACCGAAATAGGGTGCAATTGCGACTGCGCCGATACCGTGCCCTGCGCACGGCGCATTTCCGGTGCCTGTCCAGAGCGCGCAATTCAACGCCTGCGTGGCGGTCCACGGATTCGCTCCCTGAGCGCCCATCACGCAGACCACGCGCGATGCGTCAGCTCCCCAAGCCGACTTCCAAAGGTCGCAGGTTTGGGCAACGCGCATCCCATACCAGTTGAGACCGGCGCTCTGCGAAGAATCGGCGCCCGGCCACATCGCTTTGCCCTGGGCGTTGGCGTACGCATACTGTGGAAAACCCGAGTTCCAGACTTCGTTGCTCAGCTCGACGTAAGCCTTCTGAGTGGTCCCCAATTGCTTATGGACCAAGGTGGCGAGCTGCGTGATGTAGTTGTCGTCCGCCATGATCGGAATGTTGATCCACGGATCGGCCGATAATGCGTTCGCGAGCTGTACCGCAACCTCATACGGCACACCGGCGTTCGACGCCCAAGTGGCCTGGGTCGGCAAGGGGCGATTCGACCACGATGAGAGCGTGCTCCCGTTGGTGTTGAACCAATCCATGAAACGCAGAACGCGGAAATTGCGCATCACGTTCAAAAAATAGGGGTTGAACACCTGCCCCGCCAACAAAGCGCTTTCCTGCTCAGCCTTGACTATTTGGATATTGCGGATGTAGTTGCCGGTGTGATTGGGATCGGTGCTGGTAACCGAAAGATATATGCCGGCTTGCGTAGGCGCTGCCACGTTGATCACGTCTCGACCCGGCGTAGAAAGGTTGGCGACTTTGACGGCGTCAAAGCCATAAGTGATCGTACCTTGACCCTGGTACCGGACCACATACTGGCCGGCCTGGTAGTTGCCATTTGGAGTGTTCGGGAGATCGCGAAGTATCAGGACACTTACCTGGTTGAATTTTTGCGCGTTTGGCTCATTTACCGTTGTCAGGGTGATCGGCCAACCATTGGCGTCCAAATTCAAATACTTTTCTTCGGCCGTGTCGGCGCCGGAGTTGGCGACATGAGTGCTCCAGCCTCCGCTGGTCTTGAAAATGTCCAAAAACGGCTGTTCTGGGGTATAGTAATTAACCCCCGACAAATTGGTTCCCAGCGCGGAATTAACGTTATAACTCGTCGCCGCCCAAACGGGATTTACAGCCCACATGCCGATGATAAGTGTCGCAAGGACGACGATACCCCGTCCGGCAGATCCCAAAGTACACGGAAAGGGACTCGACTCAGATCGCGCAAAACGGGCTCGACTCATGATCATAGATAGGTTCCGATGCTGAAGAATTTGCGACGACTCCGTCACGCTACGGATTGAATCGCACTCTACTATTTCCGGCAATATGTCGCTGTCGGCCGACGCGCTGCAACAGCCTTTTCGGGGCTGCAAATAGCGGCAAGTTGAGCTCAACGCGCAACGTGCGGATCCCCAATATTATGACCAATGTCTTGGAAATCGACGATTACGAACTCCGCGAGGCGCTGGCCATCATCGCCGCGTTTGGGAGCGAGCGATTCGGCTATTTAGTTACGCCGAACGTCGACCACGTAATCCGCTACGTCGAGGACGGCGAGTTTCGCGAGCTCTATGCGCAGGCGGCGCTCGTATTGCTCGACAGCCGATTTTTGGCACACCTGGTCGGTCTGATGAAACGACGCCGCTACCGCGTCAGTTCGGGCAGCGATCTCACGGCAGCCGTGTTGTCTGGAGTGATCAGGCCGAACGATGTGGTGGTAGTGGTGGGCGGCAGCACGCACCAGGTACAGGAGCTCCGGGTGCGCTTCGGACTTCTTGCGCTACACCATATCGATCCACCGATGAACTTTATCCGCGACGCGTCGGCCGTCGAGGCCTGCTTGCGGGAAATCGAGGCGATCAGCCCGTTCAGATTTTGCTTCTTGGCCATCGGGTCGCCGCAGCAAGAAATCATCGCGCGTAAGCTCAAGGAACGGGGAATCGCGCGGGGCCTGGCATTGTGTATCGGCGCCTCCATCAACTACGTGACCGGCGTTGAGAAGCGGGCGCCGCGCTGGATGCAAAAGATGGGGTGCGAATGGTTGTTTCGTCTCCTTCAGAATCCGCAACGTCTGGGCAGGCGTTATCTATTGCGCGGACCCCGGATCTTCCTCTTGCTTCCGCGCATCGAACTGCGTCTGAGGCGACCCGTGGCCGTGCCCAACGAGGTAATTCCGCTTGCCTCGAACGATAGCGCGATTCGCCCCAGCGGCTAGCGCGGGCATCAATACGACGTGATCCGATCACGAACTGCCGCCGTCTCGAACGGCGACAGCATTCACTGACAAAAAATATCCCGGCATAAAAATTATTTCTCTTCGGCGAAGGCTTGATTTCCCGGACAAAACGTGACCCAAGTCACATCACTCGTCGGTGCACTTTGTGATCGCATAAAATTTCGCTCACATGTACGTCACTAATTGACGACACGTTGTCCGTTCAGCGTGCGCATATTTTAATTGCGCGCATGCTTCACATGAAACCGCCGGCGACGGCACATATCTTGATGAGTCTGGTTTTCTTCGCATCGCTTTTGGGAGGTTGCTCGGACTCCGGCAGCAATTCGAGCACTGCGAGTAGTTCGCCCCTGGCGTTGTCGGGAACTCCCGCCGACAGCGCAGCCGCAGGCACCAAGTACACATTTCAACCGACTGTGTCTCAAAGCTCTGCGGCCGTGACGTTTTCGATAGCCGGTCAGCCGAGTTGGGCGACGTTCGACAGCACGACAGGTCAACTGAGCGGCACCCCAACGAGCGTTGAAGTCGGCACGACTGCGAGTGTCACCATTACCGCAAACGATGGGGGCAACACGGCATCGATAGGTCCGTTCACTATCAAGGTCACAGTCGCCGAGGGGAGCGCGGGGTCTGCGACGGTATCTTGGGCCCCGCCAAGTGAAGACATCGCGGTCGGTTACTACATCTTTTACGGAACCAGCGCTGATTCATTGACTCAGATCGTCTCGGTTGCCGGAGGCGACACGACCACGTACGTGATCGGTAACCTGGCTCCCGGCACCTATTATTTTTCTGTGAGCAGCTTCACTTCAGAAGGTATCGTGAGCGCTCCGTCGGAAGTTGCGAGCGCCACCATCTAGCATCAAGGCGCTCCGGCGCCTTCAGACGTCTGCAGATCAGCAGGCGTCCTCGGACGGTAGCCGACGGTCAAGAATACCGTGTCTTGCCCATACCCCGTGGAGCCTTGCGGGACGGTATACGAGGTATGATCGTAGCGCAGGCGCACGTCGAGCCAGCGGCCGCGGCGCCAGCTCAACACCGCGCCGACCACCTTGGTGTCGCTTTCTGGGCTGCCGAGATTCGTGGCCACCGTGGCATAGGGATAATCGCTTTTATACCACCGTCCGACGAGCTGAGCGGTGAATTGAGAAGTCAATCGGCGTTGGACGTTGATGTCCACGCCTTCAGTGGTCAGATCGAATTCCGACGCGCCGGGATATCGATCCCGCTCCCATCGCCCGGTAACCGTGAGTGAAGTACGAAAGCGCGTGTATTGCCAGGCTCCAGAGCCATAGGTCGCGGTATAGACGTCGGAGGTCAGCGGAGTGGGCGCGAAGTTGATGAGGGTGACCGCGCCGCCCTGCTGCGTCGTGAAGCTGCTGCTCGCATCCGTCAACTCGCGGCCCCCTGTAAACGTCAGCCTCGCCGAGGGTGAAATCGTGCGGCTGAGCTCCAATCGCACGAGCGGTTCGGTGGTATCGGTGTCGTGCGGCGACCCGCTCGAAGTCAACGGGGTCACCGGCGCGACCGTCTGCGTTCCGGTGGTTGTGGTCACAAGACCGCCGGCGGGCTCTGCAATCGGCGTTATTCCTGTGCCGTCGCCTCGCTGCTCGACCCGAGAGCCGCCGAGAGCCACCCCGATATCGGTTCGGGCGCCATGCGCCTCGTACCGTCCGAAGACACTGTAGCGGTCGAAATCATTATTGATTTCCGTATTTTTGAACAACACCCGTTCGGCGCCGCCATTGAGCGAGACGGTCGACCGGGCGGAGAGCTGCAATCCGCTGCCGAGCGTCACCAAGCCCCGGGTGCTATCGAACGGACTCGTCTGGTAGTAGGCATCCGCATAACGCGCGCTCGCGTTGAGGAAGGCGGTTCCCCCGAGCCGCAAGTACAGGTCGGGTCCTGTCGCCAGGTAATTCACATCTTGCCGGTTGTTCGGAGCCACCGGCGTGAAGGCGTCGAGCGTGGCCTGCCCAAAATCGTCGCGCACCACCCAGGTCAGACGCTCCGGGATCAGCGAGTATTGCGCCTGCCCATCGAAGCGCCCGATAAATTCATTGCCGTACGCGCCCTCGAGGTAATTCAAATCGCTGAATGCACCAACCGCACGTACATCGAACAGACGGCGCTCCTGGTTGACGGCAAAATCGGCATCGGCCACCGCGATAGTCTGGCTGACTTTGTTGGGAGACAAGAAGACGTTGTCCGTCTCGCCGAGTCCCACGTCCGCGCCATACTCCAGGAGCGGGGTGTTTCCGATGGGAAGTCCGGTCAGCGGATTTATGCCGAAATTTCCGACGCCGGCGGAATTTCCGAGGGTCAAGTTCGGGATGACTTGGGCATTTGCAGCCGAGGCCAGCATCATCACCGGACAGACAGCGCCTAGAAGGAGATGCCGGACGGCGGAGTCAGGTCTTATCGCCATCGGCCCCGTATGATCCGTATTCGTAATAGGCTTCCGAGCCCCTCAATAGGACTTGGTTCAGGACCACCCCGCCTGCGTGCTGCGGCTCGAACAGGCTCACGGCGGCCTGGATCGCGTCGCGAGGCGTAACTTCCGCCCGCACGACAAGCACCACTTGGCCTGCGATCTTCAGCAGCGCGCGCCCCTCGTTGGTCACCAGCAGCGGCGAGGAGTCGAGCAGAATCACCCGCCGCGGGCTGCGCGTGCACAGGCTCGCCATGATCTTGCGCATTCGATTGCTGCTCAACAGCTCTTCGGTTCCTCCCACCGGCGTGCCGGCGGGCAGGATCGAGAAGCCGCGGGTGCTCGTGGGTATGATATGCGCCTCCGCTTCCACGTCCTCGTGGACCAGCGCGTCCAACAAGCCGGGCTTCTCCGCCAAACCAAACATGGTGCTGATGTGCCGCCTCGCGACGTCTGCATCGATCAGGAGCACCGAAACGTCGCGCTCGGCCGCCATGCTGAGCGCGAGATTGATGCTCGTGAACGTCTTTCCGTCTCCCGGCAGCGCACTGCTGACCATGATGATTCGCGACTCGCTGCGAGTCGCTGCCTCGCGCATGGCTTTTTCAATGAGTGGACGCTTGATGCGGCGATATTGATCGGCAAATTGCCGGTCCTTCTGGCGCTCCGGGAAATAGCCCCTATCGCGCAGTGTCGCGTTGTCCACGATGATCTGTTTGGCCAGGCTATCCGTGTCTTCGAAGGGCTCGACAACGCCTGGCGCATCGACCTGGAGCGCATCGATTTTGGGCGCGACCAGGGGAGCGTCCACCACGTGGGGCGAGCGGTCGATGATGTTGGCATCGGCGTTGTTCTTCGCCTGTTGGCGTTTGAGTCGCGCGATGGTTTGCTCGACCAAGCTCATGTTGCCACCATCGAGTGAAGGGCATGGCTGCTGAGTCGCACGCCCGACCAGTTGAGCGCCAGCACACCTGCGAAGGCCGCCACCAAGCAAAGCATCGCAACCGTGAACCGGAGGGTATGGAGTCGGGTTTGCGTCCGTTGAAAAGTCGGGAACGCCGCGCTGACGATGCCGAGCACGGGAAAGCTGGTCACTTCATTGAGCGCACGCACAGAGCTCACCACCGGCGTGTGCTTATGCAGCATATACGCCACTCCCGCGCCGGCTGCGAGGGCGGCGAGCCAGACCGCGGTGAGCAATAGCGGGCGGTTGGGCCATGTCGGTATCACGGGCGACGACGGCGGCAGCACCACCTCGAAGCGCACCGATCCCGCGTTGTCGGCCCGCTCCCCGAGTCGCGCCTTTTGGTAGCTCTCGAGCAATGCGGTGTACTGAGCCTTGTTCACATCGTAATCGCGATTGAGCTGCTGGTATTCGGCTTCGACCTGCGGCGCGGTATTGAGGCGCTGCCTGAGATCGGCGACAGTGGCTTCGTGCTGCGTTAACCCGCGGCGCAGGGCGGCGATCTCGACATCCACCTTGTTGAGCTCGAGTTGCATGCTCTGATAAACCGGGCTGTTGGCGGCGCCACTCGCGGCGACCGCGGCAGCGTCGCCCCGGCGCAAGGCGGCAATCTCGACTGCGCGGCGCTTTTTGAGTTCCTCGAGCGTCGCGCGGGTGGCGATCACGTCCGGGTGCTGGTCAGTGTACTTGAGGAGCAACTCGTCGAGCTTCGCCTGGGTTTCCCGAATGCGGCTCAACGTGTCGCCCCCGCTGGCCACACCATTCGGCCCGACCGCGCCCGTGAGCCCACCACCGGCCGCGGATACGGCCTCATCGCCATGCAATTGCTTGACGAGCTCTTCGCGGCGGCTGAGCGCGACCGACAAGTCGACTTCCGCCTTCTTTTCGGCGTCGGTCTCGGTCTGCAATTGCGCGAAATAACCGCCCTGCTCGCTCGGCATCAAGCCGACGTTTTTCTTCTTGAACGTCGCCAGCTTGTCCTCGGCGACGCTCAGATGTTGCTCGTAATCCTTGATCTGCGCCTCGAGAAATTTCTGCGCTTCCTCGGACCCCTGGCGCTTGCCGCCGAGCGTCTCGTCCACGAAGGTATCCAACAAGATTTTTACGACGCGCAGCGCGCGTTCGCGGCTCGGATCGACAAAATGAAAGCCATAGATCGTGCCCGCCGTGGCGCGCTCATCGCCCTGACTGCCGGCGCTCGTTACCGTCAGGATAATACTGGCGCTGAAGGCTCTAAGGGTCTCGGTGCGCTCGCGCGAATCGGTGATCGACGCCGGAAGCACTCCTGATTCCGCTGCGATCTTCTCCAGTTGCGGGCCCTCGAGGAGCGACTGATGCACGAAGTTGATTTGGGCATCGACATTCTGATCAGTCGTCAGCCCTTGCAATGCCGGCTTCAGCGCGGTGCGGGTATCGACGAAGACGCGAGCCTCGGCGGCGTAGCGGTCGGGCAGCGCGAATACCACGACCCAGCCGATGAGGGCCACGCCAAAGGCCGTCGCGAGGGCGTGCCAGCGGAAGCGCCATGCGCCACGAGCGGCATCCAACAGTTTTAAGAGTTCCGGTGGCATAGGCCTGCGCTAAAACCGGGTTTCCGGCACGACCAGCACGTCGCCCGGCAGCAGCGGGATGTTCTGCGAGAGATCGCCGGAGTTGACCAGCGCGTCGAGCTTCACCTTGATCTCCTGGTCCTTACCATTCACCTTACGTACCACGCGCGCACGATTGCCCGCCGCAAACTGGCTCATGCCTTTGCAGCTCAACAACGCATCGAGCACCGTCATCCCCTCGTGATAGGGCAGCGCCTGCGGCTCCTTGACCTGGCCAATCACCTTGACCTCGCTGTAGACGCTCAACGCGGTCACAACCACCACGTTGACCTTGGGTGATTTGACGTACTTGCTGAGCGCACCCTCGATGTCTCGGGCCAATTGGGACGGCGTCTTGCCGACGGCGACCATATCCTCGACCAAGGGCGTGGAGATTTTACCGTCGGGACGTACCGGAACGGTTACCGAGAGCTGCTCATTTTCGAATACAAAAATATGCAGCGTGTCGCCGGGACCGATCCGATAATCGGGCGATACGGGAGCGGCGACCGGAGGGGGGGCCGGATTGGCGGCGATGGCGAGACTCAAACAGGCGAAAGAGAAACATCCCAACACCAACGCAATCAACCGAGCTTTCAACGTCGAGTTTTTTTGCACGGACACGATTTTATCTTACCTCGGCAGCATCTGCCCTGCAGAACAAAATGTGAGCTAAGTCAAATGGGAGCAATGGACGCTTGACGCGTATCCTGAAGGCAGTTGTCAGACACGTCTGACCGCAAACGCCGACACGTTGTCGCGTAGTTCCTCGCATGTTTAATCTCGCCGGGCTTCACATAAGGCAGCCAAGGACAGCACTCATCAGGGCCGGTGCGCGTATTGCTTCGCTTGCGGAAAGTCCGCTGGGTCCGGCTTCAATAGTACCACCGGCGCGCGGAGCGGCTGCGACGAGGTCGAGAGTGCCCGAGCCGGGATCACTGTTAACATCCGGCCGGTGAGCACCCAGGACTCCTTGAGCCCGCTCCCCGACCTACCCCTGCCCAATTCCTATTGGGTGATCCCGGCTTCCCTGCTCGCCGGGGAGCATCCGTCGGGCGTGGATGAGGCTGAAACGCGTGACCGCTTGACGGCACTGCGGCACGCCGGCATCGACTGCTTCATTGATTTGACAGAAGCGGACGAAGTGCCCGAATACAGTCACCTGCTGAGGCCCCAGGACGAGTACCTGCGCTTCGAAATTCCCGACATGGGCGTCCCCTACCAGTTATCGCGCACCATGGACTTGCTGCTCGCCCTGCGCATGGCTCTCGGCCGCGGCCGGGGCATCTATGTGCATTGCAGAGCGGGTATTGGGCGCACCGGGCTCGTCATCGGGTGCTTTCTGGCCGAGGAGGAGCCGAGCGGTCGATCCGCCGTCAAACGACTGAACCGGCTTTGGAAGCAAAGCGCACGCTCGGCGCAGTGGTCCAAGGTGCCGCAGACCCCCGAGCAGACCGATTACATACGGCGTTGGCCGAATGCGCAGCGGGCAGCCCTCAAGATCAAATGGTGAGATAAGCCCGGCGCCGCGGCCGGGTGACCGGTCAGTCGAGATATTCGGCGGTGGTACTGCGGCGAACCTGCTCGCGGCTCACGCCGGGCGCCGTCTCGATCAGCCTGAAGGGTTCGTGGCGCGTCGCACGGCTGAAGACCGCGAGATCGGTAATCAGCATGTCGACCACGTTGACGCCCGTCAGCGGCAGCTCGCAGCGCGGCTTGAATTTGGACTCGCCGTCCTTGGAGTTGTGCTCCATGACGACCACGATCCGGCGCACGCCCGCGACCAGATCCATCGCCCCGCCCATGCCCTTGACCACTTTGCCGGGCACCATCCAGTTGGCGAGATCGCCGTTCTGCGCGACTTCCATGGCGCCGAGCACGGCCATGTCGATGTGGCCGCCGCGGATCATGCCGAAGCTGTCCGCGGAGGAGAAATACGAGCTCATGGGCAGCGCCGTGACGGTTTGTTTGCCGGCATTGATGAGATCGGGATCCTCCTCACCCTCATAGGGAAAGGGGCCGATGCCCAGCATGCCGTTCTCGGACTGCAGCACCACCTTGAGCCCCGGCGCGATGTAGTTCGCGACCAGCGTCGGGATGCCGATGCCTAGATTGACGTAATAGCCGTCCTTGAGCTCGCGCGCCGCGCGCGCCGCCAGATCCTCACGCGACCACGGCATGGGAACCCTCCGTGCGCTTGCGCACCGTGTGTTTCTCGATGAGCTTCTTGTACGGACTGCCGTTGATGAGGCGCTTGACGAAAATGCCGGGCGTGTGGATCTGGTCCGGATCGAGCTCGCCCGCCTCGACCAGAATCTCGACCTCCGCCACCGTGACACGTCCTGCGCTCGCCATGTTCGGATTGAAATTGCGCGCAGTCTTGCGGTAGATCAGATTGCCCTCGGTATCGCCCTTCCACGCCTTGACCAGCGAGACATCGGCCACGAGGCCGGTTTCGAGGATGTAGGTCTCGCCGTTGACCACACGCTGCTCCTTGCCCTCGGCCACGACCGTGCCGGCCCCGGTCTTGGTGTAGAAGCCATAGATGCCCGCGCCGCCGGCGCGGATGCGCTCGGCCATCGTGCCCTGGGGGTTGAATTCGAGCTCCAGCTCGTGCGCGAGGTATTGGCGCTCGAACTCCTTGTTCTCGCCCACGTATGAGGAAATCATCTTGCGGATCTGGCGGCTCTTCAACAGCAAGCCGAGTCCCGCCCCGTCGACGCCGGCGTTATTCGACACCACGGTCAGGTTCTTGACGCCCGAATCGTGGAGCGCGGCGATCAAGCGCTCGGGAATGCCGCAGAGGCCGAAGCCGCCGCACATGAGCATCATGCCGTCCTTGACCACGTCCGCGAGCGCGCTGTGCGCATCCGGATACACCTTGGTGCTCGCCGACTTCGTCATCTATTTGTCTCCCCTCGCGCCGCATCGCGGCTCGCCTCGCGCTAGTAGCGGTAATGCTCCGGCTTGTAGGGCCCCGCCTTCGAGACGCCGATGTACTTCGCCTGCGCATCGCTGAGCTCGGTGAGCTGGGCACCGAGCTTCGAGAGCTGCAGCCGGGCCACCTTCTCATCGAGATGCTTCGGTAGCACATAAACCCCGATCGGGTACTTCTCGATCTGCGTATAGAGCTCGATCTGCGCGAGGACCTGGTTCGCGAACGAGGAGCTCATGACATAGGACGGATGCCCCGTGCCACATCCCAGATTCACCAGGCGCCCCTCGGCGAGCAGGATGATGCGCTTGCCGTCGGGGAATACGATGTGATCCACCTGCGGTTTGATGTTGTCCCAGGTATACCGGCGCAGCGCCGCGACCTCGATCTCGCTGTCGAAGTGACCGATATTGCACACGATCGCCTGATCCTTCATGCGCTTCATGTGCTCGTGCGTGATGACGTGAAAGTTGCCGGTCGCGCTCACGAAGATGTCGCCCTTGTCGGCGGCATAATCCATGCTCACCACGCGATAGCCTTCCATCGCGGCTTGCAGCGCGCAAATCGGATCGATCTCGGTGATCCAGACCTGCGCCGACAGCGCCCGCAGCGCCTGCGCAGAGCCTTTTCCGACATCGCCGTAACCTGCCACGACAGCGATCTTGCCGGCGATCATGACGTCGGTGGCGCGCTTGATGGCATCGACCAGCGACTCACGGCAACCATAAAGATTGTCGAACTTCGATTTGGTGACCGAATCGTTCACATTGAAGGCGGGAAAGGCGAGCTTCCCGTCTTGGGCCATCTGATACAGCCGTTTGACGCCCGTGGTGGTTTCCTCGGTCACGCCCTTGATCTTGGCAAGACGCGTCGAGTACCACTTCGGATCCGATTTGAGCTTGGCCTTGATGGCCGCATAAAGATGCTGCTCTTCCTCGTTCTCGGGCGAGCCGAGGAGCGAGGCGTCCTGCTCGGCGCGCGCGCCGAGATGCAGCAAAAGCGTGGCATCGCCACCGTCATCGAGGATCATGTTGGCGTGGGTGCCGTCCGGCCACTCGAAAATCCGGTGCGTGTAGTCCCAGTACTCGGCGAGCGTCTCGCCCTTGACGGCGAACACCGGCGTGCCGCCCGCGGCGATGGCGGCAGCGGCGTGATCCTGCGTCGAATAGATGTTGCAGGAGGCCCAGCGGACCTCAGCGCCGAGCGCGTTCAAGGTCTCGATCAATACGGCGGTTTGAATGGTCATGTGCAGCGATCCCGCGATGCGCGCGCCGCGCAGCGGCTGCGATGCGGCGAACTCGCGGCGGATCGCCATGAGGCCGGGCATCTCGGTCTCTGCGATCTGGATCTCCTTGCGACCCCAGTCGGCGAGGCTCAGGTCCTTGATGCGCGATTCGGTGGTGACTTTCATGGCTGCATTCATCGTTTGACTCCTTGGGCGCGCTTCACGCGGCGCGCGTCGCTTTGAGTTCGGCAGCGAGCGCGCTGGCCTTGTCGGTACGCTCCCAGGTGAACTCCTCTTCCTTACGTCCGAAATGTCCGTAAGACGCCGTCTTCTGATAAATCGGGCGCGCGAGATCGAGCATTTCGCGCAATCCGTAGGGCGTGAGGTCGAAGTGGGCGCGTACGATCTGAGTCAGCCGGTCGTCGGGCAATTTGCCCGTGCCGAAGGTCTGGATCATGATCGATGTCGGCTCGGCAACGCCGATCGCATAGGAAACCTGGACTTCGCAGCGTGCCGCCAGGCCCGCGGCGACGATGTTCTTCGCGACGTAGCGCGCCGCATAGGCCGCCGAGCGGTCCACCTTGGAAGGATCCTTGCCCGAGAAGGCGCCGCCGCCGTGGCGCGCGAAGCCGCCGTAGGTATCGACGATGATCTTGCGGCCCGTGAGGCCGCAGTCGCCGACGGGTCCGCCGATGACGAAGCGGCCGGTGGGATTGATGTGGTACTTGGTGCGCTTGTCGATCCATTTCGCCGGCAGCACCGGCTTCAGGATCTCCTCCATGACAGCCTCGCGCAGATTCTTGGTGGAGACATCGTCCGAGTGCTGCGTCGACAGGACCACCGCCTCGACGCCGACCGGCGCATCGTCCTCATAGCGCAGCGTCACCTGGCTTTTCGCATCGGGCCGCAGCCAGGGGAGTTTGCCGCTCTTGCGCACCTGGGCCTGGCGCTTCACCAGACGATGCGCGAGGGTGATCGCCGCCGGCATGAGCACATCGGTCTCGTTGGTCGCATAGCCGAACATCAAACCTTGGTCTCCCGCGCCCTGCTTGCGCTCGTCCTTGCGATCGACGCCCTGCGCAATGTCCGCGGATTGCTTGCCGATGATGTTGACGACGCCGCAGCTCGCGCCGTCGAAACCCATGTCCGAATGGTTGTAGCCGATGTCGAGGACGGTCTTGCGCACCAGCGCCTCGACGTCCACCCAGGCACTCGTCGTGATCTCGCCCGCGACGATGACGACGCCGGTCTTGACCAGGGTCTCGCAGGCGACGCGGCCGCGCGGATCGGCGGCGATGATCGCGTCGAGCACGGCGTCCGAAATCTGGTCCGCCACCTTGTCCGGATGGCCCTCGGACACGGACTCGGAGGTAAATGAAAAACTATTGCTCATAATGTCAAATCCCTTCAGGTGCTTGGCCGAAATTCTCGCTGTAGCGCCGCAACAACTCCGCACGCGTGAAGGCGTGATTCTGCGGGCCGCGCGACTCGATCTTGATCGCCCCCAGGAGCGAGGCCAGGCGGCCGCTCGTTTGCCAATCCAGGGAGTGCAGCAGGCCGTGAATTAAACCAGCGCGGTAGGCATCTCCGCAACCCGTGGGGTCGACCAAGCTCCGCGGCTTGGCGCAGGGGATCTCCCAGACGCGGCCCCCGGCATGAATGACCGAGCCTGCCGCCCCCTGGGTCACGATGAGCGCCTCGACCCGGCCGGCCACCTCGGCCATCGTCAGGCCGGTTTTCTGGGCCAGCATGCCCCACTCATAGTCATTGACCGCCACCCAGCTTGCTTGTTCGATGAACTTCTCGAGCTCCGGGCCCGAGAACATGGGCAGCCCCTGGCCGGGATCGAAAATGAACGGAATGCCCGCGGCGGCGAATTGGGCCGCGTGCTCGATCATGGCTTCCCGCCCGTCCGGGGCGATGATCCCGAGCGCCACCTTGTCGCCGGCGTCGGCGACGCGGTTCAAATGCGCGTATTGCATGGCACCCGGATGGAACGCGGTGATCTGGTTGTCGTCGAGATCGGTCGTGATGAACGCCTGCGCCGTAAAGGCCTCGTCGATGATCTTGATGTGCTCGACGCTCATGCCGCGCGCCACGAGCCGCTCGCGGTACGGACCGAAGTCATGGCCGGCGGTGGCCATGGGCAAGGCGGTATCGCCGAGCAAGTGCAGGTTGTAGGCGATGTTGGCTGCGCAGCCGCCGAACTCGCGCCGCATCTCGGGCACGAAGAAACAGACATTCAACAGGTGAAGCTTGTCGGGAAGGATGTGCTGCTTGAACCGGTCGGGAAACAGCAAGATCGTGTCATACGCGACCGACCCGCAGATCAACGCGGCCTTTCCGCCGCCGTCTCGCGAAACCATCCATCACCATGCGTCTGAGCAAACCGCTATTCTACCCAACACATGCAGAAATCGCCCGGATTCTCGAAATTGCTGTTGCTGCTGGGCGCAATCTCGATTCTGACGCCCTTCTCGCTCGATATGTACCTGCCGGCGATGCCGGCCATTGCCGCCGATTTGCAGGCCAGCGCCGGCGCCGTGCAGTTCACGTTGCCCGCCTTCTTCGCCGGTCTCGCCGTGAGTCAGTTGCTGTTCGGCACCCTCGCGGATCATCTCGGCCGGCGTCCGCCGCTGTTGTGCGGACTCGCGCTGGCGGTGGCCGGCTCGACGGGATGTGCATTGAGCGGGGGAGTCCACGCGCTCACCGTGTGGCGCACGGTGCAAGCGCTCGGAGTGGGCAGCGCGAGCGTCATTCCGCGCGCGGTGATTCGCGACCGCTTCGATGTCGCCGACACGGCCCGGGCGCTGTCGTTGCTCGGCCTGATCACCGGTTTCGGCCCGATCCTCGCGCCCCAATTCGGCGGCGCAATCCTGCTCGTGACGGGGTGGCGCACGGAGTTCTGGCTGCTGTCGGCCCTAGGCGTTCTCTGTTTTTGCATCGCCCATGCGATGTTGCGCGAATCCATCCCGGCGCAGCGCTCGAGCGTCATGGGTCCGCGGCTCTGGCTGCACCTGCTGACCGATCGGCGTTATGTGCGTTACGCGCTCGCGGCCAACCTCATGCAGTCGAGCGTCTTCGCCTACATCGCCGGCGCCTCGTTCGTGTACATCGATCATTTCAAGTTGAGCCCGATTCAGTTCGCCTTCATGTTCGGCATCAACGCTGTCGGTCTCATGGTCGTCGGACGCATCAACGCGCATATCGTCGGGCGGCTCGGTCCGGAATTGATCTTCCGCCGCGCCATGCTCGTGACCGCCGCGCTCGGTGTCGTGCTGTTTGCGGTGGCGCTTACCGGCTTCGGCGGTTTCTGGGGCATGGCGATTCCGCAGGGGCTTTTCGTCGCCATGCTCGGATTCAATTTCTCCAACGGCTTTGCGCTCGCGCTCGCTCACTTCGGCAACGCCGCCGGCACGGCCTCTGCGCTGTTCGGCACCTTGCAGTTCTTGTTTGCAGGAGCGGCCGGCACGGCGGTGGGCGCGCTCTACGACGGCACGGCGCGTGCCATGGCGGGCGTCATGTGTGCGGTCGCCGTCGCGGCTGCAGTCCTTTACCGGTCGGTGAGGTAAACTCCGCACGCGTGCCTAAGATCGACGTTATCGTTCCGACCTACAAAGAAGCCGCGAATTTGCCGCTGCTCATCGAGCGGCTCGCAACCCTGCGACGCTCCGACTCCTCGCCATTGCAGTTGACCATCGTCGATGACGACAGCCGCGATGGCACGGTCGAGCTCGTCGAGCGCCTCGCTCTGCCCTGGGTGCGGCTCATCGTGCGCACCGCCGCGCGCGGGCTGAGCACCGCGGTGCTCGAGGGCATCGGGCAAACGACCGGCGAGATTATCGTGGTCATGGATGCGGACTTGAGCCATCCGCCCGAAGCCATCCCGCGCATGCTGGAGGAGCTCGACGACGGCAGCGACTTCGTGGTCGGGTCACGTTATGTGGAGGGTGGCGTGACCCACGATGATTGGGGACTGCTGCGCTGGCTCAACAGCCGCTTTGCCACGTTACTCGCTCGGCCGTTCACGACCATCAACGACCCGATGAGCGGCTTCTTCGCTCTGCGGCGCGAGACATTCGCGCTCGCCGATGCGCTCAATCCGATCGGCTACAAGATCGGTCTCGAGCTCCTGGTCAAGTGCCGCTGCACCCGAATCACCGAAGTGCCGATTGCGTTCGCCGATCGCGTCCACGGCGAGAGCAAGCTCAGCGTACGCGAACAGCTGCGCTACCTGCGGCACTTGCGGCGCCTGTTCATGTACCGCTACGGCACCTCGAGCGAGGTCATGCAGTTCATCGTCGTCGGCGCGAGCGGCGTGCTGGTCAATCTCGGTGTCGTGACGGCGCTGCTGCGCGTCGGAGTGACGGCGCCCGTGGGGATCGGCGGCGGCATCGTAGCCTCCATCTGCACCAACTTCTACTTGAACCGCCGTTTCACCTTCTCGCACTCGCGCAGCGGGCACATGCCCAGCCAGTTCCTGGGTTATCTCGTCTCGGTCTCGGTCGGCTCGCTGGTCAACTACACCATCGCGTTGAGCTTGCTCGCTCGGATACCCGGGCTGCTTCCGCAGCTGGCCTCGCTCGGTGGCATCGGCGTCGCCACGGTGGTGAATTTCGTCGCGTTGAAATACATCGTGTTCAAGCGCAAGCACTATCGCCCGCGCTGAAGCGCGCTCGTCGTCACCGCGCCAGGCAGCTGTGGAAGCGCTCGTCGACGCGCCGGGCATACCAGTCGGTGGTGAGATTGCGGCTGATCTTCGGCCCCTCCAGGCGTATTTGCGGCACCACGGCGCGCGGCAAGGGTCTGCCCGTGGCCTGCGCGGCGAGTGCGAACACCGCTTTGTACAACGGGGTGCGCTCGAATTCCTCGGTCCTGCCTTGCTCGAGCGCCGCGTGGATCGCGGCCTCGTCGAGATGCAGACGCCGGCTCAAGGCGCGCACCGCGAGCTCGGTGTGTCCCGTGCCGCCCGCGCTGCCGTGCGGCAAAAGTGCGCCGTCCGCATCCAAGGGCAGACCTGAAGCTGCGCTGACGGCGCGTTGGAACGCGGCGTTGCGGCTCGAGTACTGGCCGGCGTTGAAGTCGGCGAACCGGTAGAGATAACGGTCATACGGCGCCTGGTAGTCGAGCAAGTGCGCGACGCCGAAGTACAGGCTCCCGCGACGGGTGAACACTTCATCGGCGATGCTCTGTTTGATTGGATAGGGATACGGGTGCGCGGCCGCAAACTGCTCCGCGAAAGCGACGTTGACCTGCATCGGCCCGCGCGTGCGAATCGGGTTCCAGCTCGCGAACAGCGCACGGCCGAGCGGAATCGAACCCGTGAAATCCTCGAATATGTCGCTGAGCTCCTTCTCGGTGCGGGCGTGATCGATACGCTCGGCGTAGCTCTGCCCGGTCGGCGATTTGAGCTCGAGCACTTGGTGCACCAGGCTCACGGGGATCGCGTCGCGCGCGGCCCGCCGCTCGATCTCGCGCCAGGCGATCGCACCGAGATCCGGAATGACCGGATCGACGTGGAAGCCCGATTCTTGCGCAGTCACGGCGACCACCGCGCAGACGTTCTCCCGCGTGGGCGCCAGCCCAAGTGCCTTGAACGCCCCATCCATGTCCTCGATCCAACCGGCGCGATCGGGCACGCCGCGCGGGATCGCGTGCTCGATGAGCGCGCGGCCCTGCAGGCTTGGCGCAGGCGTTCGCGGCTCGGGCTCGTGCGCGCATCCCGCCAACGCCACCACGATCCCGGCGAGTCCAAATCGAATCAGAAGGCTCATGGCCCATGGTAGCGCGAGGCACCGAACTCGCTGTCTGCGTAAGACAGTCCTGACAGCGACTCGATTTCGGAGGCGGACAGATTTCGACCCAGGTGTCTTCTAATCTTTGCCAATCACAATAACGAGACAGAGGTTTCCCATGGGCCGCGGCATTCTTCTCTGGTTGTTAGGCGTTCCTCTCCCGATCATCTTGTTGCTTGCCATGTGCTCTCACCGGTAGGGGGCACCGTGCAACAAGTAATCGGCTCGCCGCCGCTCGCGGCCGGCTCCGCCGCATCGGGTTGGAGTCAATCGGCGGCGTCCTGGCCCGCCATCTTCGCCGGTGCCTTCGTCGCCATCGCGGCTTCGGGCATATTGCTCGCCTTCGGCGCGGGCCTCGGTTTCGCCATGGTGTCTCCATGGCCGGGACGCGGCGTGTCGGCGACCGGCTTCACTGTGAATGCAGCCATCTGGCTCATCGTGTCACAGTGGCTGTCGGCCGCGCTCGGTGGCTATATTGCCGGACGGCTGCGTACCAAGTGGGTGGGCACGCACACCCATGAGGTGTTCTTTCGAGACACGGCGCATGGCCTGGTGACCTGGTCGGTGGCGACGGTCGTCGTTGCGGCGCTCCTCGGGGGCTCGGTCACCTCAGGCGTCGGCGGGACCTTGCACGCTCTCGGCGGCGCGGCCTCGGCCGGTCTGCAGGGCGCGGCGGCGGGCGGCGCGGCAGGACCTCCGGGAATGCCGGGCGGCGGGCCGTCGGCGGCAATGACCTACGACATCGACAAGCTATTCCGGCCGGGCTCCGGCGGGGCGCCGCAAGGGCCAGCCGGTGCAGGCGCGAGTTCGGCTGCAAATGCTGCCGGATCGCCGGCCCCGGGTATGGACATGAGCAGCGATCCGCGCGTGGAGGCGGTGTACATCGCGTTCCATGCGGCCGCCAATCCCAATCAGGGCGTCTCAGAGGACGACCGCGCCTACCTGGCGCAGCTCGTGCAGGCTCAGACGGGCGTTACACCCGCGGAAGCGCAGAAACGCGTCGATGATTTCGTGACCGCAACGATCAATGCCGAGAACAAGGCGCGCGCCGCCGTCGACGCGGCGCGTAAGGCGGCTGCGGAGGCTTCGATCTTCACGGCACTCGCCCTGCTGGTCGGTGCGTTCATTGCAAGCGTCTCGGCGGCGCTCGGTGGCCGGCTGCGCGACGAGCATATTTGAATCCCATCGAGCGTACACGCGCGAGCGATTGGCCGCGCGTGTACGCCGAGTTCAGGCGCCGCTCTTATGCTCCGCCTGCCACTTCTGCACGGCGGCCATGGTGTTCTCGACATGCTTGTCGGGACTCATCGCGGTGTATTCATAGATGATGACGCCGGTCGGCGCGATGACGTAGGACGTCCGGTTCGCATACTCAGGCTTCGCCGCGAGCACCGCGTCGTAGGCCTTGGTGATGTGCTGGTCCGCATCGGAAGCGACGGCGAACTTGTTGCGGCACTCGCTCACCGAGAACTTGTTGAGCTTGTCGATGGGATCATGCGAGACCCCGATGACGGTCGCACCCATCGCCTTGAACTTGTCGGTCGCCTCGGCGAACTCATGTGCCTCGACCGTGCAGCCGGGCGTGAACGCCGCCGGGTAGAAATACAAAACCACCGGTCCCTGCTTGAGCGCGGCCGCGAGCGAGAACGTGAACGGCTTGCCGGCAAGCGTCGCCTGCGTGGTGAAGTCCGGTGCTTTGGCGCCGGGCTCGAGAGCGGCATAGAGCGGCGCCGACATCACGCAAGTTCCTAGCGCAAGAGCAAGTACTCGTTTCATGGTCTTTGTCCTTGAACCTTGGGGGCGGCCATCCTAGCACCCCACACAGCGTGCGGCACACGCGTCACACCGCTTGAGCATCAGCGCCGCGACACCAGCACCCGATTCATATCACGCGCAATCTCGCGCATCGGCACGCCGCGTTCGCCGAGTTGGGCGAAGGTCTTCCGGTCCATGACCGCGTAAGCGTCGGGCTCGCCCCTCCAGCGATCGACGAAGCGATCCATGTCCGGCTCTTCGGCGCCGGGATCGCGCTCGAGACCGAAATTGAGCTCGCCGCGGTAAGCCACGAGCAGCAGCGTGCGCCGCCAGTAGAACGGCAAGGTCTGATCGTACGTGGCAACGCTGTAGATCGGTGTACCGGCCGGGACCTTCGGCAACGCACGATAGAGCTCGACCCCTGAATAGACCGGCGCCACCGCGGCAGCGGCCTGCACGAGCAGTAATCCCGCCAAGCACCAGCCCACCCCTAAGAACACCACCGAGCGCGTCACGCCGCGCCGGCGCTGCACGAGCGCATACAGCCCGGACGCCGCGAGCAGCACGGCGACCTGCGCCAGCGGCTTGGCGAGAGCGAGGAAATAGGCGTTGCGCTCGGATGGCGCGAGGTGCGCCGGTGCGACCAAACAGGCAATCCCGAGGACGATCGAGACGCCCAAAGTCATGAGCGCAGTGCGGGCGACGTCGCGCTCGAGAGTCTCCTCGGGCAAGCCCGCCACGAGCAGCGCGAGTGCCGGCAGCGCGGGCAGGAGGTAGGGGATGAGCTTCGAGTCCGAGAGCGAGAAAAATACCAACGCGAATAGCACCCACAGACGCAGGAACAGCGGCGCATCGAAGCCCGCCGTACGGTGGCGCCAGCCGCTGCCGAGCGCGCGTAGCACGGGCAGCGTCCAGGGCAAGCTGCCGAGCACGAGCACGGGTGCGAAGAACCACCAAACCTCCTCGCGATTTGCGCTCGGCGTCAAGTAGCGCGCGACGTGCTCGTGAATGAAGAAGAACTCGAGAAAGCCGGGCACGCGATGCGCTGCGACTACGAACCAGGGAACAGTGATCGCGACAAACAACGCGATGCCGGCAGCGGCATGCAGCCGCCGCCAGGGTGCGAAATCGCGCGACCAGAGACTGTAAAGCACGAGCACGGCAGCGGGGATCGCGGCGGCGACCGGCCCTTTGGTCAGCACGCCCAGTGCGGTCGCGGCCCAGGCCGCAAGCATGAGGAGCCGCTCATGTCTGCGGTCGGCCGACTGCGCCGCGATAAACGCGGCGAGCGCGACTGTCATATAGGCCGTCAAGCTCATGTCGAGCGTCAGCAGCTGTCCCATGATCAAAAAGAGCAGCATGCTCGACAGGAGCGCAGCGGTCCTGATCGCCGCCCCCGTCCCCCACAAGCGCCTCGCCGCGAGCGCTGCGGCGAGGACGGCGCCGAGCGCGCAGAGTGCCGTATAAAACCGCGCCCCGAGCTCGTTCTGCCCGAAGAGGGACAGACTCGCGGCGGTCGCCCAGTACTGCAGCGGCGGCTTCTCGATGTACAACAGGCCGTTGAGATGCGGAATCGCCCAGTCGCCGCTCGCCAGCATCTCGCGGGGAATTTCCGCGTAGCGGCCCTCGTCGGGATTGAACAAGGGTCGCAACGACAAGGTGGCGAACCACAGCACCGCGGCGAACAGCGCGAGCGCGCAATAGGCCAGCCGATCTGATCGAGGCGGCGCGCCCGCTTCGCTCAAAGCGCCTCGCCGGCCGCCGCCACGGCCAGCGTTCCGGAACGACCGGGAATCTCACCCATGACCACGGCACGGGTGGGCAGCGAACTCTTGAGCAAACGCGAATGCACCTCGGCCATGCACGCGAGTTGGGCGCCCGCGTCGCGCCATTTCACGAGCAAGGACTCGAATGCGTCGTGCAGCTTTCCGCCCTCGAGCTCCGCATGCAGCGTGAACACTTGGACCGCGCGGTCTCGCGCCGCCACCGAGAGCTGGTAGACCGCGTCCGCGATGTTCGACTCCACCGTGCCGGCGCGGCCGAGCAGCTCATCGAACGTCGGCAACGTCGTCGGGATCTGCGGACAGGGGCTCGGACCGGCCGCCAGCAGCGGAAAGAACGCCTGCGCGCCGCGCGTATCGCTCGCATACTTGAAGCCGAATTCCCGCTCGAGCTCGAGGGCGTGCTGATTGATCTGCCAGCCGGCCGCGGCGTGCGATTGCGGCGGGAATCCGAACACGCGCTCGAAGGCCGCGACACCGCGCTCGAGCTCGGTGCGCGTCCAGGGCGCATCGGCGCCGGCGACATGGTCCTGCCAGCGCACGTGGTCGTAAGTGTGCAGACCCACCTCGAAGCCGGCATCGTGCACGCGGCGCATCGCCTCGCGCCCATGCCGGCCGATGTCCGGACCGGGCAAGAGCACTCCGTACATCAGGGTCTTCAATCCGTAATGCTTGAGTACCGAGGTGCGCGCGACTTTTTGGGCAAATCCCTTGCGAAACACCCGGCGCATCGCCCGCCCGGTGTGGTCGGGTCCCACCGAGAAGTAAAAGGTGGCCGCTACGCCGTGCTTCTTGAACAGCGCCGCGAGCCGTGGGACCCCTTCGCGGGTACCGCGCAAGGTGTCGACATCGACCTTGAGGCCGATGCTCGCGCCGTCAAGCATGGCTCGACAGCAGCGCGGACGCAGCCGGGAGACTGTGGGCGTAGGAGTCGAAGATCGCCATCAACGCCGAGCGCATGTCCGTGCTCGGCGCCCACTTGAGCTCCGCCGTCGTATTCTTGATGGACGGCAGCCGGGCGGGAATGTCCGCGTAGCCCTTGCCGTAATACTCGAGTGCCGAGATGTCGACCAGGCGGGTATTGCGCGCGGTCGGCGCATACTCGGGCCGCGAGAGCGCGATCTCGAGCATCATCTCGGCGAGCTGGCGGATCGAGTAGAGATTGGCCGGATTGCCGATGTTGTAGATCTTGCCGTCGGCAATGCCGTTCGGGTTGTCGATGATGCGGGTGAGACAATCCACCGCATCGTCGATGAAGGTGAACGCGCGCGTCTGACTGCCCCCATCGACCAGCTTGATCGGCTCGCCGCGCACGATATGGCCGAGGAACTGCGTGAGCACGCGCGAGCTTCCTTCCTTGGGATCGTCCATGCTGTCGAGCCCCGAGCCCACCCAGTTGAAAGGCCGGAACAGCGTGAACTGCAGCCCCTGTTGCCCGTAGGCCCAGATGATGCGGTCGAGGAGCTGCTTCACACAAGAATAGATCCAGCGCTGCTTGTGGATGGGTCCGAGCACGAGCTCCGAGGTCTCGGGATCGAATTCACGGTCACGGGACGCGCCGTAGACCTCGGAGGTCGACGGAAACACCACGCGCTTCTTGTACTTGACGCAGTGGCGGATGATCGGGAGGTTCGCCTCGAAGTCGAGCTCGAACACCCGCAAGGGCTCGCGCACATAAGTCGCGGGCGTGGCGATGGCCACGAGCGGCAGAATCACGTCGCACTTGCGCACGTGGTACTCGACCCACTCCTTGTTGATGGTGATGTCGCCCTCCACGAAGTGGAACCGCTCGTGCGTGAGCATGCCGCTCACCCGCTCGGACTGCAGATCCATGCCGTAGATCTGCCAGTCGGTATGCGCCAGGATGTACTTGCTCAGGTGATGGCCGATGAAGCCGTTGACGCCGAGAATGAGAACGTTTTTCAAGATGATCCTCAGGATCTGTCGAGGGTGATTGGCGGATTACACGCCGATGAATAGATAATCGATCGCGGCGACAATCTCGCCTCGATAAAGGAGCAGCCTGTCCTTGACGGACCGCAGATCGTTGACGGGAACCGAGGTCATGCGCGGTACGAGCAGAACGTGATCGACGCTCGCGACCTTTACGACGGGCGTCAGCCTGCCTATCGTGCCTGCGATCCGAGTCCGTGGCACCAGCGGAGCCACGATGCGGTCGCGACCGGTATCCGCGATCTCGGATTGCAGGACAGCCACGAACGGAAACGCTCGGCGCGCCTGCGGTATCGGGTTATCGAACACATCGTACTGGCTCACGGGTCGTCCGCGTCGGCCGCTTGGTAGTGCTCGCGGACCATTTCTGCGAAGGAACCGTGCTTCGCCTCGTAGGCATCCAAGGCCTGAAGGTCTTGCCTGATCTCCTCCCTGAGCTGTTCGGCCTTGCGTCGTGCGACTTCATTGGCGAGGGCTTCCTCGGCGACGTGCGAGGCGTTGATGCCGAAACTCTTGGCTTGAGCGTACAGATCCGAATTGATCGTGAGGCTGACCGTCTGCTTGGCTGCCTTGGAGTCGTAGCTTATGGGTCGCATGGGGAAATCCTATCCGTTTACACGTGTAATATACACGGGTAAAGAACACGGTTCAAGCGTCGAACTGCAGCGGCTGAGGCGAAAGGATGCCCCGCGCCGCATGGGGCGGTACCAGTTCGCCGCCAACCGCAAGGCGCGCAATCTCCAGGCGCTTGCCGTCCGTGCAATCGGCATACCAGCGTCCCTCCTCCGTGTACAGGCACGGCGCCCGCTCGGGGTGGCGCGGCGCGTGGGCATCGATGCGCGTCTCCCACACCTCGAGGCGTTGCCCGTTCACATGGGTGAAGGCGCCCGGAAACGGCGGCGCCACCGCGCGCACCAGATCGTGGATGGCGCGCGACCCGGCGCGCCAATCGATGCGGCCGTCCTCGGGACGGCGGCGCCCGAAATAGGAGCCCTGCGCAAGATCCAGCGGCCGCGCCGCCGCACTGCCGGCGATCAGCTTCGGCAGGCTCCGGTGTAGCACCGTCTGCGCCGCCTCGGCCACGCGCTGGGAAACCTCGAGTGCGGTGTCGTTCTCGCCGATGGGCACCGGTTGCTGATCGACGAGCGCACCGGCATCGGGCTTCTCCAGCATATAGTGCAGGCTTGCGCCCGTGACCGTCTCGCCGCGAATGATCGCCCAGTGCACCGGCGCGCGTCCGCGGTACTTCGGCAGCAACGATCCATGCATGTTCAGCGCGCCGCGCTTCGGCAAGTTGAGCCACGCGGCATTCAGCATATGCCGGTAGTAGAACGAGAACACGAAATCCGGCCGCGCCCGCCGCCCCTCCGCCAACCACTCGATCGAGTTGGGATCCTCGGGCATGACGACCTTGACGCCGTGCCGTTCGGCGAGCTCTTTGACGCTCGCGAACCAGCGACTCTCGCCCGGGTCGTCCGGGTGCGTAAAAACCAACGGCACGCGAATCTCTTGATCGAGGAGCTCGCGCAGGCAGCGCACACCCACCTCGCTGTAGGCAAATACCACCGCACGCGTCACTCGATGTCCTCGAGCACCGCCTCGACCACGTACCGCGGCCGTTCGCGCACCTGCGTGTAAATGCGCCCGACATACTCGCCCAGCAAACCGATGCCGAACAGCGCGAGTCCGATGAAGAAGAACATGATCGCGAACAGGGTGAACAAGCCTTCCGCCTCGGAGCCGAGGATGAGACGGCGGCCGAGCAGGACGATCATCAGTGCCGCGGAGAGCAGAGACACGGCCATGCCGACCATGGAGAAAAGCTGCAACGGCACCACCGAGAAGCCGGTGATCAAATCGAAATTCAGGCGTATCAGGCTGTACAAGGAGTACTTCGACTCACCCGCGTGCCGCTCCTCGTGGGCGATCGGCACCTCGATGGGATTCATCGCATAGAGCGAGGCCAGCGCGGGAATGAAGGTGTTGACCTCGCGCGTCTGGTTGAGCGCTTGCACCACGAAGCGCGAGTAGCCGCGCATCATGCAACCCTGATCGGTGATGCGCACCGGCGTGATCCACTCGCGCAGCTTGTTGACTCCCTTCGACAGCGAGCGGCGCCACAGACGGTCCTGGCGCTTAAGCCGGATGGTGCCGACGTAGTCGTAGCCCTGATCGAGTTTCTCCACCAGCTTGCCGATTTCCTCGGGGGGATTCTGCAGATCCGCATCGAGGGTGATCACGTACTCGCCGCGCGCGTAGGCGAGTCCCGCCATCACCGCCGAGTGCTGCCCGAAGTTCGCGTGAAACAGCACCACGCGCGTCTCGCGCGGCCGCTGCTGAAATTGCTGGCGCAGGAGCGCCGCAGAGCGGTCCTTGCTGCCGTCGTTGATGAACACGCACTCGTAGCTGATGCCGAGCGCGTCGAGCGCCGGATAAAGCCGCGCGAAGAGCGTGGGCAGCACCTGTTCCTCGTTGTACACGGGAATGACCACGCTCAATTTGGGAATGGCGGCGGACATACGAGCGCGCTTACCTCAAGTGTCGGCTGCTACGGCGCCCTGCGACTTCAGCACGCCGAGCAGCTCCTGGGTCTTCGAGCGCATAAGATCTTGGGAGCCTCGCGCCTCGACGTTGAGGCGAATCAGGGGCTCGGTGTTCGAGGAGCGCAAATTGAAGCGCCAGTCGGGGAATTCGAACGACAGACCGTCGGTGCGGTCGCTCGCGCGCGCCGCGCCCGCATAGCGGGCCTCCACCGCCGCCATCGCTGCCGCCGCATCCGGCACGCGATAATTGAGCTCGCCGCTCACCGGAAACTTCGCGATGCGCTCACCGACCAGCTTGGAGAGGGGCTTTTTGGATTCGCTGATGATCTGAGTGATCAACAGCCAAGGAATCATGCCGCTGTCGCAATAAGCGAACCGCCGGAAATAATGGTGCGCGCTCATCTCCCCGCCGTACACCCCGTCGACCTCGCGCATGCGTTGCTTGATGAAGGCATGGCCGGATTTCGACAGCACGCTCTCCCCGCCCTGGGCCGCGACGATCTCCTGCGTGTTCCAGGTGAGGCGCGGATCGTGCACGATCCGGCCGCCGCGCGGCTCGGTGCGCAGCAGGACCGACGCGAGGAGGCCGACGATGTAATAGCCCTCGACGAAGTCGCCGTGCTCGTCGAAAAAAAAGCAGCGGTCGAAATCCCCGTCCCAGGCGAGCCCGAGATCCGCACCGTGGGTGCGAATTGCCGCGACGGTCGGCGCGCGATTGTCTTCGAGCATGGGGTTCGGCACGCCATTCGGAAAGCGGCCGTCCGGCTCGTGGTGGAGCTTGATGAGCTCGAAGGGCAAGTGCGGCTCGAGGCGATCCAGGAACGGACCCGCCGCGCCATTGCCTGCATTCACCACGATTTTCAGGCGCTGCAATTTCTTCTTATCGACGTAGGAGAGCAGATGCTCAATGTACGCCGCCGTAACGTCGATGCTGCGGTGCACTCCCGGCTTCGGCGCATCGCGAAACGCGCCGCGCTCGGCGCAGGTCTGGATCTCTTTGAGGCCGGTGTCCGCGCTGATGGGCTTCGATTGCTCGCGCACGAATTTCATGCCGTTGTAGTCCGGCGGATTGTGACTCGCGGTCACCATGATGCCGCCGTCGTAGCCGCCGTGAAACGTGGCGAAATAGACGCCCTCGGTGCCGCACACGCCGATGTCGTCGACATCGACGCCCGAATCGGTGAGTCCCCGGCAGAGCGCATCGGCGAGCCCCGGACTCGAGAGCCGGATGTCGCGCCCAACCACCACGCGCTTAGGCGCCACGAATCCGGCGTAGCCGCGTCCCACGCGGTAGGCGACGTCTTCGTTCAGCTCATCGGGAATTCGGCCGCGCAGGTCATAGGCCTTGAAGCAGCGAATCGAGCTCAAGTGCTGGTTCCTTGGCGCCCGTAGATGTCGTCGAAGCGCACGATGTCGTCCTCGCCGAGATACGAGCCGGACTGCACCTCGACGATGTGCAGGGGAACCTTGCCGGGATTCTCGATGCGATGTGTCGCCCCGATGGGAATGTAAGTGGACTCGTTCTCGGACAAGAGGAACGTTTTATCGCCGCAGGTGATGCGCGCCGTGCCCTGCACCACGATCCAGTGCTCGGCGCGGTGATGGTGCATTTGCGAGGAGAGTTGGCCGCCCGGCTTGACCGACAGGCGCTTCACTTGAAAGCGCTCGCCGGCATCGAGGCTGTCGTAGCTCCCCCAGGGCCTGAAGACCTCGCGGTGCAGAGACGATTCGCTGCGGCCGGACTTCTTGAGCTTGGCCACCAGTTCTTTGACGTCCTGGACCCGCCCCTTCGGTGCGACCAGCACCGCATCTTTGGTCTCGACGATCACGTGATCATCCATCCCGACGGCGGCAACCAGGCGGCTGGTCGAGTGCACGTAGCAATCGCGCGTGTCGTGCACCAGCACGTCGCCCTTGAGCACGTTGCCATCCTCGTCCGCCGGCAAGGCATCGAACAGCGACGCCCACGAGCCGACGTCGCTCCAGCCCGCCTCGAGGGGCAGCACGACGGCGGAGCGGGTCTTCTCCATGACCGCGTAGTCGATCGAATCGCTCCGGCAGCGCTCGAAGGAGGCCTTGTCGATGCGCACGAAGTCGAGGTCCGTCTTGGCGGCCTCGAAAGCGGCCTTGCTGGCCTCCAGGATATCGGGCGCAAATTTCTGCAGCTCGGCGAGATAGTCGCGCGCCTTGAACACGAACATACCGCTGTTCCAGTAATAATCACCGCTCGCGACGAACTGACGCGCCACATCCAGAGCGGGCTTTTCGGTGAATTGGGCCACCGGATAGGCGGGGCCCGGTCCCTCGCCGCGGCGGATGTAGCCATAGCCCGTCTCGGGAGCATGCGCGACGATGCCGAAGGTCACGAGCTTGCCGTCGGCCGCGAGCGCGGCCGCCGTGGCCGCCGCCTGCTGGAACGGGTGGACGTCGCGCACCACGTGGTCGGCGGGCGCCACCACCAAAATCGCGTCGGGATCGGTCGTCAGTGCCTGCAAAGCGGCCAGCGCGACCGCCGGGGCGGTGTTGCGGCCGACCGGCTCGAGCAGGATGGCGCCCGCGTGCAGATCCAGGGTTCGCAGCTGCTCGGCCACCGTGAAGCGGTGCGCCTCATTGCAGACGACGATCGGATCGCGCGCGCCGGCGATGCCGGCGAGGCGCGCGGCCGTTTCCTGCAACATGGTTTGCCGGCCGGTGAGGGCCAGCAGTTGCTTCGGATACAGCTCCCTCGACAGCGGCCACAGGCGCGTGCCCGCGCCGCCGGACAGGATCACGGGAATCAACGTCATGTCCATGCGCTCACCCTGACCGCTTGCCGCGGCCGATCGCATAATAGCTGAAGCCGTCCCGCGCCAGATGAGCCGGGTCGTAGAGGTTGCGCCCATCGAAAATCACGGGCGTCTTGAGCGTGGATTTGATGTAGTCGAAATCCGGGCTGCGAAACTCCCGCCACTCGGTGACGATGGCCAAACCGTCCGCCCCGCTGAGCGTCTCCACGCTCGACTGGCACAGAGTCAGGTCGGCTCGGGAGCCGTAGATACGGGCGCATTCCGGCATGGCCACCGGATCGTAGGCGCGCACCGAGGCGCCCGCCTGCCAGAGCGCTTCCATGAGCACCCGGCTCGGGGCCTCGCGCATGTCGTCGGTGTTGGGTTTGAACGCCAGTCCCCAGAGCGCAATGGTCTTGCCCCGGAGCGAGCCGAAATGGCCCTGGATTTTCCGAAATAGCACCGTCTTCTGACGCTCGTTGACGCTCTCGACGGCGGCGAGAATGCTTTCCTCATAGCCCACTTCGGCCGCCGAGTGCCGCAGCGCCTTGACGTCCTTGGGGAAACAGGACCCGCCGTAGCCCACTCCGGGGTAAATGAAGGCGTGACCGATGCGCGGGTCGGAGCCGATCCCGATGCGCACCGCCTCGATGTCGGCGCCGCAGGCTTCAGCGAGGTTCGCAAGCTCGTTCATGAAGCTGATCTTGGTGGCGAGCATGGCGTTGGCCGCGTACTTGGTGAGCTCGGCCGAGCGCACATCCATGACGATCATCCGGTCGCGGTTGCGCGTAAACGGCTCGTAAAGCGCCCGCAGCCACTCCGTCGCCCGTGGGCTCGAGGTGCCTACGATCACGCGATCGGGTTTCATGAAGTCCTCGACCGCGGCGCCCTCCTTCAAGAATTCGGGGTTCGATACCGTGTCGAACTCGAGTGCCGCGCCGCGCTCGGCAAGTGCGGCGCTCACGGCCTCGCGCACCTTGTCGGCCGTGCCAACTGGTACCGTGGACTTGGTGATCACCACCTTGTACTCGCTCATATGCCGGCCAATCGTGCCCGCGACGGCGAGCACCGATCGCAGGTCCGCCGAGCCGTCCTCGTCCGGGGGAGTACCCACGGCGATCAGCTGAAACAGGCCATGCTCCACGCCTTCCTCTGCGTCGGTGGTGAAGCGCAGACGTCCGGCCGCGAAGTTGCGCTTGACGATGACCTCGAGACCCGGCTCGTGGATGGGGATCTCACCGGCCGACAGCCTCTCGACCTTGCGCCGGTCGACATCGACACACACGACGTGATTGCCGGCATCAGCCAGGCAAGCGCCCGTCACCAGGCCCACATAGCCGGAGCCGAAAATCGTAATACGCATTCGTAATAGTCTGATTTAGCAGAGAAAAGCGGGCGCTAAGGGTAGCGTTTTCGAGGGGGCAAGTAAAGTTGGCGCGCGCCTCTAGACCCAGGGGTCGCGTTGCAGCTTTTGCTCCCACGCCAGGGCGCTCGAGACGATGGCACGGAGATCATCGTAGCGCGGCTGCCAGCCGAGCTCGGTCCGGATCCGGTCCGCGCGAGCCACGAGATAGGCCGGATCGCCCGGGCGGCGCGGCTCCTCGCGGATCACGAGTGGCTTGCCGCCGACGCTCTCCACCGTGGCGAGCACCTCGCGCACCGAGTACCCATGCCCGTAGCCCACGTTCAATGTCACGGAGCGGCCCTTGGAGCGCAGATAATCGAGGGCCCGCAGGTGCGCAGCGGCCAGATCTTCGACGTGCAGGTAGTCGCGTACGCCCGTTCCATCGGGGGTTGGATAGTCGGTCCCGAAGATGGACACATGACTGCGCTTGCCGACCATGGCCTCGCAGGCCACTTTGGTTAGCAAAGTTGCCCCGGGGGTCGCTTGGCCGATGCGGCCGCCCGGATCGGAGCCGGCCACGTTGAAATACCGCAATGCCACGTAGCGCAGAGGGTTTACCGCCGCGACGTCGCGCAGCATCCATTCGCTCATGAGCTTCGAGGTGCCGTAGGCGTTGATGGGCCGCGTCGGTGAATCCTCTCCGGCATAGCCGTCCTCGGGCATCCCGTAGACCGCCGCGGTCGACGAAAATACGAAATGCTCGACCCCGTGATCGATCGAGGCCTGCAGCAAGGAGCGCGTCGAGCAGGTGTTATTCCCATAGTACTTGAGCGGCAGCGCCACGGACTCGGGCACGATGGTGTGGGCCGCGAAGTGCATCACCGTGTCGACTTGCCGTTCGGCCATCAGGCGCGACACCAGCGTCTGATCGCCCACCTCGCCCACGACCAGCTCGGCGCCCATCAGGGCCTGGCGAAAACCCTTGCTGAGGTTGTCCAAGACGAGGACCCGCTCGCCCCGCTCGAGCAGCTGGCGCACGACGTGGCTGCCGATGTAGCCGGCACCGCCGGTGACCAGGATAGTGGGGTTGGACAACGCGGCGCGACTCGGCCGCTACGGTCGAGCGGTATCGGTCGGTCCGGTGGTGCTGGGACCGGTGTTGCGCACGACTCGCCGCACTTTAAGGCTGGTGACCTTGCGATCGTCCGCCGGGACCGCCGCTTGCCGCGCCCAGACGAGGTCGTGCGATTCCGGCGCCGGCTTGTACTCCACGACGACCTCGCTCAGCAGCTGCAGGGCTCGAGGGCAATCGAACCGGCTCATCGCCGCCAGAATCTCATCGAGCATGCCCTGGATGCGCTCCCACGGCAGGGAATGCTCGATGGCACGCAGAATCATCGGGTGCTGCGTGCCGGTGACATTGTTGCCGATCAGGAGCTCCTCGTAGAGCTTCTCCGCGGGCCGTAGCCCCGTATACGCGATCTCGATATCGCCGTCCGGGTGCTGCTCGTCGCGCACGGTCATGCCCATCAGATGAATCATGCGCCGTGCCAGATCGCAGATACGCACGGGCTTGCCCATGTCGAGCACGAACACCTCGCCGCCCTCTGCCATCGACCCTGCCTGGATGACCAGCTGGGCGGCCTCAGGGATGGTCATGAAATAGCGAATCACCTCGGGATGCGTGACGGTCACCGGACCGCCTGCCTTAATCTGCTCGTTGAACAACGGGACCACGGAGCCCGATGAGGCGAGCACGTTACCGAATCTCACCATGCAGAAGCGCGTCTTGGTGCCGCGCCGATGCAACGCCTGCAGCACCATCTCCGAGAAACGCTTGGTCGCGCCCATGACGTTGGTGGGATTCACCGCCTTGTCCGTCGACACGAGCACGAACGTTTCGACCTCCGTCTCGTGCGCGGCCTCCGCCGTGTTCCACGTCGCGATGACATTGTTGTAGATGCCGTCGATGACGTTTTGCTCGACGATGGGCACGTGCTTGTAGGCGGCAGCGTGATAGACCGTCTCGACGCGGTAGGCGAGAAAGATCTCGCGCATGCGGTTTTTGTGATAACCGTTGCCGATGAGACCTACCAACTCCACGTGCAATGAATTCTGCTCCGCGAACGTACGCAGCTCGCGCTCGATGTTGTAGAGGGCCAACTCGGACATTTCGAACAGCACCAGCCGCTTCGGTCCGAGTCCGATGATCTGCCGGCACAGCTCCGCGCCGATCGAGCCTCCCGCGCCCGTCACCATCACGACATGATCGCGGATACACGCCTCGAACAGACCGGCCTTCGGGGGCACGGAATCGCGACCAAGAAGATCGCACACATCGACTTCGCGGATATCCTCGACGTTCGCCTGGCCGGTGACCAGCTGCTCGAATTCGGGCACCGTCTGAACGTGCACGCCCAAGGGTTCGAGCGAGCTCAAGATCTCGCGCCGGCGCCGGCGCGTCAGCGAAGGCAACGCCAACAGGACGCGGTCGATGTTTCGATCCTTGATGAGGGTCGCCAGATCCTCCGGCGGATGGACCTTGATGCCGTTGACCATGCGGCCGTGCAGGCTGCGGTTATCGTCGATGAACACCAAGGGGTCGAAGGCGCGCGTGGTCGACAGCATCGTCGACAATCTCGCGCCGGCTTCGCCGGCTCCATAGATGGCGACGCGCGCTACCGTCGGCTGAATGTGCCGGGTGAGAAGGTAGTAGCGTACGACGAACCGGGACCCTGCGACATACAGAAGCGCCAAACAGGAGTAGATCGCCACGACGCTCCACGACAGCGCGCGCAGGCCGAACAGCATGCCGAGAATTCCCAGCACCAGACCGCTCAGCGCCACGGCAAATGCGACGGCGAACACCGCCTTGTGTCCGAGGTAGCGGATCACCGCACGGTACAGCCCCAACCGCACGAAGGTCGGAATGCTGACGGCGACCACCGCGACATAGGCCTGCCAGTCCGTGAGCCAGTGCGCCAGGCTGAGCAGCGGGTAGCCGGCCTTGAGGCTCATCGCCGCCCAGAGTGCAGCCGGCATCATCAATGCATCCGCACAGATAGAGATTATGCGCTTCGTGGGACGCGGCAACTCGATCGTGCGGCTGATGTAGCTAGCGGATTTGCGATGATTCGACCCCAACGCGAGCCTCCATGATCAAGCCCCGCCCCGCTCGGTTTGTCGTTCGTTGGGCGTGACGATCAACTCCCTTCGGCCCAGTCTACCGAAATCAGGCGAACAAAGGCTTATTTTAAGTTAATGAGTCAACGTGCCACTGCCGCGGCGGTTGACTCCATACTAGAGTCTGGCCTCGCTCAAATGTTCCACGAACCATGCATATGTGCTCTGCGACGCCTTCTCTGAGCGCGATTGTCGGCGCCCATCCAAGCGCGGTCAAACGACCGACGTCCAGCAGCTTACGAGGCGTGCCGTCGGGCTTCGTAGAGTCGAAAAGTAGCTGTCCAGCTGTAGTCGATTACCGACACCAAAAGCTCCGCTAGCTCCAGGATCGAGATGTCCTTTCCCCAGCCGATATTGACGATCGGCTCGCCATCATACTCGTGTAAAAGGTACAACACTGCATCGGCAAGATCGTCGACGTGCAAGAACTCGCGCCGCGGCGCGCCGCTCCCCCACACGGTGACGCTCGCCGAGCCGTCGCGTTTGGCCTCGTGGATCCGTCGGAGCAACGCCGGCAACACGTGGGCCTGCTGCAAATCGAAATTGTCCCCGGGGCCATAGAGGTTCGTCGGCATCAGGCAAATCGCGTTGAAGCCGTACTCTCGGCGCAAAGCTTGACACAACTTTACACCCGCGATCTTGGCAATGGCGTACCACTCGTTGGTCGGCTCGAGCGGGCCGCTGAGCAGGCTGTCCTCGCGGATGGGTTGCTCTGCGAACTTCGGGTAGATGCAGCTCGAGCCCAAGAACACGAACTTCTCGACGCCAGCTGCGCTGTGCGGCATCGATCACGTGGTCTTGGATCAGCAGATTGTCGCGAATGAACTCGGCCGGGCGAGAGTTGTTCGCATGAATCCCGCCGACGCGCGCGGCGGCAAGAATGACCGCATCGGGCCGCTCCCGCTCGAAGAAGGCTTGAACCGCCTCTTGTCGGGTGAGATCGAGCTCGGACCGACTCCGCAACAGAATCCGCTCATAGCCGCGGGACTGCAGCGCGCGCACCAGCGCCGAGCCCACGAGGCCTCGATGTCCCGCGACGTAGATCTTGGAGCGCTTGGTGATGGACACGCGCTACTCGTGGCGGCTCAAGACTCGGTAGCCCTGCTTCGCGACCAGCGCGTCGCGCTTCGCCTGTTCCAGGTCCTCGGCGACCATCTGCGCCACCAGCGCCGCAAAGTCGGTCTCGGCATGCCAGCCGAGCTTCTGGCGCGCCTTGGTCGGATCCCCGAGCAATGTCTGCACTTCGGTGGGACGGAAATATCGCGGGTCCACCCGCACCAGAGTCCGACCGCTCGCAGAATCGATTCCGACTTCGTCCACGCCCTCCCCGCGCCACTCGATCTTCATGTCGAGCAGAGTACCGGCGGCCACCACGAAGTCGCGCACGGAATACTGCTTACCCGTCGCAATCACGAAATCGTCGGGCTCCTCTTGTTGCAGCATGAGCCACTGCGCAAGCACGTAGTCCTTGGCATGGCCCCAATCGCGCCTGGAATCGAGATTGCCGAGATGCAAGCTCTCCTGCAATCCCAGGCGGATGCGCGCCAGCGCGCGCGTGATCTTGCGGGAAACGAACGTCTCCCCGCGCACCGGAGACTCGTGATTGAAAAGGATGCCGTTGCAGGCGAACATCCCGTAGGCCTCGCGATAATTGACGGTGATCCAGTAGGCGTAAACCTTCGCCGCGCCGTAGGGCGATCGGGGATAAAACGGAGTCGTCTCACGCTGAGGTATTTCCCGGACGTTGCCGAATATCTCGGAGGTCGACGCCTGGTAGAAGCGGGTCTTCTTTTCCAGGCGCAGTATGCGGATAGCCTCGAGCAGACGCAGCGTGCCCAGGCCGTCCGCGTTGGCGGTATATTCCGGCGTCTCGAATGAGACCGCCACGTGACTCTGCGCGGCCAGATTGTAGATCTCGTCCGGTTGCACTTCCTGGATGATCCGGATGAGATTGGTCGAGTCGGTCAGGTCTCCGTAATGCAATTTCAGGCGCACGTCTTTCTCGTGCGGATCCTGATACAGATGATCGATCCGATCGGTATTGAACGAAGACGCGCGGCGCTTGACGCCGTGCACCTGATAGCCCTTCGTCAACAGCAGCTCGGCAAGGTATGACCCGTCTTGCCCGGTTATGCCGGTGATCAATGCTGTCTTCGTCAATTTGCTCTCCGGCGAATCAATCACGAGCTCGAATGTGGAGTTTGACACGAACGTGATCGAAGCGTGACAACCTGGCCGACATTTCTTAGGATGCCACTGAAACACTACAATCGCATATACCTCGCTCTGCCATCCCAGGCAGTTGCAGTCAGCTCGCTTGTCGGGTTTGCCGATAGGCAGCGACGGTACGTTCCAGTCCCTCGTCGACGCTCACGACCGGCCGCCAATCGAGCCTCTCACGAGCCGGAGTGGAGTCGACCTGCAATGACTCACAGAGTCGTCTCATCTCCGAGCCCAAACTGACCCGTTGGGCAATGCGCATTAATGCCTGCGGCGGAAAGCGGAACAGGCGTGACGGGCGGCGCATCAAGCGCGCGAGCTTGCGCAGAAGCTGCGGAGTCGACAGATCCTCGCCATCCGAAATCAGGAAGGTGTTCCCCGGAGCCCGCGGGTGGGTCATACAGGTCTCGATGAAATCCGCGAGGTTCCATACATTGACGAGGCTGCGCCGGTTGTCGATCGAGCCCAGAGGCAACGGCACTCCCATGGCCGACAACCGTAACAATCGCCTGAAGTTCGCGCGCACACCGGGGCCGTAAACCAAGGGGGGACGGATGATGACCAGTTCCATCCCTGAGCGTGCGCACAGATCGCGAAGGGCGATCTCTGCGTCCCGCTTAGATCGGCCATAATCATCATGCGGATTCGGCGCATCCTCGGCACGGTATGGCGCCGGACCGCCGCCCTCGCCGTTGACTTTTATGCTGCTCAAGTACAGGAACCGCCGCACCCCCGCGCGCGCAGCTTGCTCCGCCACGAATTGCGAGCCCGCGACGTTCACCTCGTGATAGACATTCGCGGACCGCGTAGCGTCACGCATCTGATGAACGTGTGCCGCCAGATGGACGACACAGCGCGCCGACCGCAGCGCGTTTCGCCAGCCAACATCCTGCAACGACAAAGGCAAGATCACCTCTTCCAGCCCCGCGGTGCGGGCGCCTCGCCAAGGACTTCGGCTGACACAGGCCACCTGCCAGCCGTGCTGCGCGAGTGTGGGACAGAGTTGTGCGCCGACAAAGCCAGTAGCGCCGGTCACCAGAGCGCGGGAGCCTTCAGCGCTCATGTAAGGCTCATGAGCGGTCCTCGACCAAGTCCCGAAAGTGCGCGAGCAGCTTCTGCGTTAGCACACCCGGATCGAAATGCTTACGGTAATACGCGCGGCCGGCATCGCCCATCCGGCGCAGTTCGCCTTGAGGCATCGCTCGCAGCCGCAGTATCCGCTCAGCTAATGCCGCGGAATCCTCGGCGGCGCACGTCAAACCCGCGCCCGCCTCCGCGACCACTCGCGCTCCTTCCCCATCCAGACTGGCAATGATCGGACGTCCCGAGGCGAGATAGGCCTGGATCTTACTCGGAATCGTCTTGCTCATGATCGGGCTCCGCACCAAGGTCACGAGCAGCGCCGAGGCTTGCAAGAATATGCCCGGCATCGCTTCTGGCGGCAGGCGCGCAACGCAGCGAATATTGGTCAGCTGGCGGGTGGCGACCTGCTCGACCAGCCAACTGTGCCGGCTGCCGCTACCCACCAGGACGATATGAACGTCGGGATGGGAGAGCAAGCGCTCAGCGGCATCGAGCACCGTGTCCAGAGCCTGAACCGTGCCGAAATTGCCGGCGAAGACGACATTGAATCCGGGTTCCAGAGCGATTGTCGCATCCGCAACCGCGGGCGAACTTCCGGAAGTCAATTCGCCCGGGTTCGGCTGGTAGCGGACCGGCACCCCGCCGGCCATCGACTCTACCGTGGGCACGAAGGCCTGCGATTGCACCAGCAGCAGGTCGCACCGCCGATAGATCCAGCGAACTAGGGAACCGACGCGCGCCAGCAGCCAGCGGTTACTCACGAAGCCGGCGACTGCGATACTTTCCGGCCACAAGTCCTGAATCCATGTCACCAGAGAGGCGCGCAGCGGCCGCTTGAGAATGATTCCCGGAATCGCCTGAAGAATCGGCGACGGCGCATAGACCAGAATCACGTCGAAGTGTTGCCCCCGCAGGAGTCGACGGCCGCGCAGTGACGCACTCACCACGAACATCAGGTAATTGAGCGCAAGTTGCCAACCCTTGGCGGATCCGCGGGGCACAATCGGCACCCGATAGATTGTGTATCCGGCGGGATGCTGCTCGCGCCCGCTGCTGAACGCTCGATAGCCCGGAAAGACCTTCCCGTCGGGGTAGTTCGGTTGCCCTGTGAGGACCGCGACCGCGCAGCCGGCTTGGCGTAGTGACTCGGCGACCTCGTTGATGCGAAACGATTCGGGCCAGAAATACTGCGACAGGATGAGCACCCTCATCGCGAATAGTCGTCCGGCAGGCCCGCGCCGCAACGCCATGCACAGACAGCCAGAGGTGCCCAGGCGAGCAGCGTGAGCCCGAACCCGAATGACGGATGAAGGGCGGCGAGCCAAGCCAGGGGCGCCAGCCAAAAGAGGTTGACCATCAGGATCCCCAGGGTCACCTTGAGATGGCTTCCAAACCGGCGACTCAGACGCTGATATGCATGGCTGCGGTGCGCCGTTGCCAGAGGCTCGCCGCGCTGCCAACGCCGCAGCAAAGTCAGTGTGGCATCCACGAAGAATGACCCCGCCAGGATCAGCCAGAACCAAACGGACAGCTTTCCGGCGGTGACGGTGGTCCAGGCCATCGCTCCTAGAATGAATCCCAGGAATCCACTGCCGGCATCTCCCATGAAAATCCGAGCCGGAGGCCAGTTCCAGAGGAGAAAGCCGCCGACAGTCGCCACCGTGAGCCACATGAGGAGCGCGACCGGTGAATCGACACCGTGTAGAACGAGAAACAGCGCCGCGACCGAGGCGACGGTCATCGCCTCGATGCTCGCTATGCCGTCGATCCCATCCATGAAATTGTAGAGATTGAGGAACCATACCAGAGTCATGACACCGAGGAAGCCTCCCGCGACGCCAAGACCCAATACGGCGATTCCGAAATCGACGGGCGGCAGCGGGCCGCTGGACCAGACAAAGACCGAGGCGGCGGCAAAATGCACCGTCAACCGAACCTTGGCAGAAAGATGCCATTTGTCGTCCGCAAATCCGACGAGCGCTACGGCGCTGCCGCAGACCGACAGCGCCGCCCATAAGCGAAAGGGCATGGACCCGGTGATCTCGAGCAGCCACAAGGCCGCAAGCAATGTACGACGATCGCGATGCCGCCGCCGCGCGGCGTCGGTGTCGAGTGCGAGCTTCGCTCATTGGGTACATCGAGCACCCTATGAGTCAATGCCAGCCGTCGCATCACTCCGGTAAGTATGGCCGATACGATCAGCGACGCGAGCGCACCGGCAAAATCTCCAGCAACACTTGCTGCTTCAATTGACGCCAATCGCCATGGCCAGAAATCCCAAATATTCGTGAAGGGCGCGCTCCGATTTACCCAATCCCGCGGAGCTCGGCAGCAGACAGCGCCAGTGAAAATCAGGTGTCACAAGCTGACCCGTGGGAGCCGCAATAGGCCGAGCGCCGGCGCGACGCATCAGCTGCATGGCGCGCGGCATATGATAGGCAGATGTCACCAGAAGGAAAGGATCGCCACCCAACAGCCTCACCACATCCCGTGCTTCTGCATTGGTGTCGAGAGCCTGGTCCGAGACCAGCAGCGATCCCGGGTCGATGCCGAGATCGCGCGCCAATTCGGCATAGCCCTGCGCAGACCCCGGCTTCCCGTCGGGGGCGCCTCCCGACACCAGCAGCTTGGCCGCTGGATTGAGGCGCGAGTCGCACGCCCTCCACAATCCGCACCAGGGCGTCCCGATCGAGCGCGGCGGTGACAGGTATGCCGTCGTGCGGCGTATAGGAGCTACCCAAGACCACGAACCACCGGACCTGCAGCGCCGCCTCATCTTGCAGCGGTGGATAACGCGCCTCCAGGGGACTCAACAGCCAGTCGCCCACGACGCCCGCCGAGCCGACATAAACGACGATGAGCGCCGCGGCGAGCAGCCCTACCGCTGCCCGCTTGCGGCCGCGCCATGCGACAACTCCCGCTGCGACTGCCAGCAAGAGCGCCAGCATCAACGGCTCCATCAGAGCGGCGACGCATGCTTTGAGATATGACATCGATCGCCTCGATGGCGTGTTCTAGCTCTCGCCCCAGACGCGGCGCCGGACGAAGTCCGCGTAGCTCAGGATGATCCGCAAGACCTTGTCCGATACGTTGGTCGGCTCGTAATCCTTGACCATACGCAGTGAGCGATCCGCGCCGCGCTTCTGTTCGGCCAGCACACCGAGTGCTTGCTCGACGCGGTCGCATCGAGTCCAGCCATCATCACCGACGCCTCCTCGAAACCCTCCGGACGCTCGTGGACCTCTCGAAGGTTGAGCGCAGGAAAATTGAGAATGGAAGACTCCTCGGTAATGGTTCCGCTATCCGATAGCACCGCTCGCGCGTTGATCTGCAGGTTCACATAGTCGCAAAAGCCGAATGGCTTGTGCAGCAAGACTCCAGGATGAACCGACAAGCCATGTGCGTCGATTCTCTGCCGGGTCCGCGGATGAGTGGACACGACGACCGGTATCAAATACCTCTCGGCGAGATGAGACAACAGCCCGAGCAATCCCCGCAGGCTGTCCGGCGCATCGACATTTTCCTCGCGGTGCAAGCTCACCAGGAAGTATCGTTGCTCGGTCAGGTTGAGCCGGGTCAATACGTCGGAGACTGTTATCTTTCTCCCAGTTGTGCTCGATCACTTCGCGCATGGGGCTACCGGTCGTGATGATCTGCTCCGGCGGCAGGCCTTCGCGCAGCAGATAGTCGCGCGCGATGCTGCTATAGGGCAGATTGATGTCCGCGATATGATCCACGATCCGCCGGTTGATCTCCTCCGGCACGCGGAAATCAAAGCACCGATTGCCTGCCTCCATGTGGAAAATCGGTATCTTGAGGCGCTTTGCGGAGATCGCCGCCAGCGAGCTATTGGTGTCGCCCAAAGTAACACCGCATCGGGCCGGCGTTCCCGCAACACCCGATCCGCCGCGATGATCACGTTGCCGATCGTCTCGGCCGCCGTCGCGCCGGCCGCGCCGAGAAAGACATCGCGGCCGCCGTATGCCGAGCTCGACGAAGAAGATCTCATTGAGCTCGTAGTCGAATTTTGGCCGGTATGCACGAGCACGTGATCGCAGTGCCGATCGAGCTTGTCGATGACGCGCGACAACCGGATGATCTCGGGCCGGGTGCCGACGATCGTCATAACCTTAAGCATTCATCGCCTCGCGACCAGTGCGAGCGTTCCAGCAAGGACTTGACCTGTCCGACATCAGCCGATGGGTATTGTGCGATGTGTAGTCGTCGATCCCCGAAATCGCCGTCTCTCCCTCGATAAAATACTTGTCATAGTTCAGATTTCGCGAGTCAGCCGGTATCCGATAATGCCCCCCCAGGTCCTCGGCGCGCGCCATTTCCTCGCGCGACACGAGCGATTCGTATAGCTTCTCTCCGTGGCGGGTGCCGATGATCCGGATCTCGCTGCGGCGGCCCAGCAGCTCTCGCAAAGCCAACGCGAGATCGCCGACGGTGGACGCGGGCGCTTTCTGGACCAGAATATCTCCGGGTTTCGCATACGCAAAAGCATGCAGCACCAGATCGACGGACTCATCGAGCGACATCAGAAATCGTGTCATGTTGGGATCGGTCACAGTCAGATCGCGGCCTTCCTTGAGCTGCTGAAGGAACAGCGGAATCACCGAGCCGCGCGAGCCCATGACGTTGCCGTAGCGCGTTGCACACAAAATCGTGATCCGGCAGGCAGCAAGCGTGATTTCGCGATCGTAATCTTTTCCATCAAGGCTTTGGACATACCCATTGCGTTGATGGGATATACCGCCTTGTCGGTGCTGAGAACGATCATCGGCGCACGACGCACCGTTGGCCAGCGCGCATAGCACGTTTTCCGCTCCGATAATGTTGGTCTGCACCGCCTCCATCGGGATAGAACTCGCAAGACGGAACCTGCTTGAGCGCTGCGGCATGAAAAACGAAATCGACGCCAGCCATCGCATCATGAATGCCGTCATAATCACGCACGTCGCCGATGTAGAACTTCAAGCGATCGTTGCGAATGCAACCCGCATGTCTTCCTGCTTTTTTCATCACGGCTGAAGACGCGGATTTGCGCAACATCGGTTTGAAGAAGGCGGTCGCGGCGGCGTGGCCGAACGAGCCGGTCCCTCCCGTGATGAGCACCACTTTGCCCTTGAGCAAGGGATCTTTTCCAGACGCCGGCGGCGCGCTACTAACCGAATTCATGCATGACTCGCAGCATCTCTTCCCAAGCGGGGGCAACATACCCGGTGCGCTCGCGAAAGCGGGACGAATCGAGCGAGCGGTCGATCACCAGCTCCCCGTCCGGCACGATCTCGATCGAATGCCCGTACTCGCGGGCTACGCCGCGCAGCAGATCGTACTTGCTGATGGGCGCCGAGGAGACATGATCAGCCCCGACAGATCGGCCGCCGGTATGACGAAATCCCGGATCACTCGCGCCAGCTCGACCGTCGGAAGGCCCGAAAAAATCGCTCGCGTGAAACCCTCACCGGGCCTCGCTGGGCCAGGAACCCGCCGACCAGTCCATGCGCCGTGCCGAGTTCCGGTCCGATGATGGAGGTGCGCAGCGTGACGGCCTGCGGGTCGTGCAACTCGCCTAGGTATTTGCTGCGACCATACAAGTCGGTTGCGTCAGCGAAGTCCGATTCGCGGTACATGCCGCGGGTGCCGTCGAATACACAATCGGTGCTGATATGGATGAGGCGTGCACCCGCGACCTTGCACATCGCAAGCAGGCGAGGCGGCAGCAACGCGTTCATGGGAATTGCGGTGAGCGGGTCCTCTGCGCCTGGCAACTGCTTAACGAGCCCACGCAGTTGACGACGACGTCCGGCTTCACTCGCTCGAAGAGCTTCATCAAGCCGTCAAGATCGTAGATCTCCACTCCGCTGACGATCTGTCCGCGCAATTCTTCCGGAAGCAGCTTCAGTGCGCTGGAAGAACGTACGGTGCCACTAACGACGTGATCGCGGCTGCGAGAAAGGAGACGAAATACCGCATTCCCCAGCATGCCCGAGGCGCGAACAGACACTCTCTGACTTCATCGCCCATTTGCGCCGATATCCAATTCTCGCAAGGCCAATCATAACACTCGGCGGGTCGCGCGCCCGAGCGTTGCCCTGGTAGGGCAACCCTGCACCGGGAAGCGAAGGGCGTGGTGACCTAAGGACTATCTCTCTATAGTCAAATCAACCGGAAGGC
>CAWCTM010000013.1:0-20657 GCA_963798595.1 uncultured Gammaproteobacteria bacterium
GTGATAGGACCCAGCAGCGAGATGCCCGCGATCAAGCTGTGCTCGCCAAGGTTGAGAGTCCGAGTCCTCCGTCAGCGGCAGAGTCAACGGGCTATCGCTCAATCCCAGATCGATAGCCCGTTGATGCGGGGCGGGTGCGGGATTCACGCGAGACTCGTGCTCGTTGAGGGGCTTGCCGCCTTCGGATCGTAGTCCTCGGAAACGCCACCCGTGCCGCGCAATGCTAGAACCTGCGAATAGTCGCGACTACGAACGTAGTGCTCGAGCGCAACGTGGACGGCATCGCGAGTCGTTTTGACCTTGGCGAGTCGCTTGACCTGCTCAACGAGTTTCGAGTCGAGAACAATATTCGTGCGTGCAGTGCTCGGTTTCCGGATGTGTCTCATACCGGACTCCAATACACATCTAATGTGGGCTTAAGGCGCGCGCCCGTGGTCGCGTGGTCGGCGGAAAACAGGCGGCGCCCGTACGCAACGCCCCGCTGAAGAAGCCTCGAGATAAATTGGTTAGGGAGAGTTACGTCGCTCTGGGGAATATGCGCATACAATGCGCACATGGAGGCATCATGAAGAACGGTTACAAAATGGAAGCGCGAAAGCGGCCGGTTAATCTGACCTTGAATGAGGATTTGGTGCAACAGGCAAAGGTTGTGACCGATAACTTGTCGGGGGTTGTCGATTCGCTGCTTGCCGATTTCGTCGCGCACGAGCATGGCCACCGCCTGGCCAAAGCGAAGACACTTGAGACCACAAGCGCTGTTTGGAACGACTTCGACACCAGTTCGTACGCCAATGAGTTCTCCTCACTCTGATGGTTCAATTCGATGCGCAGCGAACATTGGGGGGCGTAAAGATGCGATCGCTTTTGTTGTCGTCGTGCAATCCTCTCAATTCACTGGCTATACACTCTGATGCGTTCGAATCCTTTCGCCGGCCTATGCGCACTACAGCCATCCTATTGCTAACCGCGGCGATTTCCCTGCGCATTGCCGCAGCCGAGAATTCACCGGACGAGCAAACTCGGATTGCCGAATGGCGCGCCCAGCGCCTATCGTCGCTGACCAGCGAAACAGGCTGGTTGACGCCCATCGCGCTTTACTGGCTCAAGGACGGCGAGAACAGCTTCGGCCGAGCGTCTGGCCGAGCTTTCTCGCTGGATGATGCTGCGCTGGCTGCCGACACGGGTGCTTTTGTGTTGGCGGATGGCCATGTTCGATATGTCGCACACGCTTCGGGGGCGATGACCTATCTCAGCCAGCCGGTCACGAGCCTCGACCTGATATCCGACGCCAATGAGAAACCCACGGAGCTCGTCGCGGGCACACTGCATTTCATGCTGATCGAGCGGGCCGGACATCTGGGCATTCGTGTGCGCGATAGCGTCAGTCCGAACCGATTGCAGTTCAAAGGTCTGCAGTATTTTCCAGTTCGGGCCGACTGGCACATCCAGGCGCACTTCGAGCCCTATGTGCCCGAGCGCCACATCCCGATCGTCAATATTCTGGGGATGACGGAGGAGATGACCTCACCTGGGGCCATCGAATTCGAGCGCGACGGGCACTCCTGGCGCTTGGATGCGATTCTGGAGGCGCCCGGAGATCGGGAATTGTTCGTGATGTTTTCGGATGCGACGAGCGGCAAGCAGACCTATGGTGCCGGCCGCTTCCTGTACGTCGGACTGCCCAATGCCGATCGCATCGAGGTCGACTTCAACAAAGCCTACAATCCGCCGTGCGCATTCACCGATTTCGCAACCTGCCCGCTGCCGCCGCAACAGAATCGGCTCGCCTTGGCCATCGATGCGGGCGAACTCAAATACGAGCGCGCGCACTAGGAGGAAACCGGCGAAACCTTCAGATTCCAGATCTCGTCGGCGTATTCCCGGATGGTGCGATCGCTCGAGAACTTCCCGGAACACGCGACGTTGCGAATGGCCTTGGCGTCCCACGTCGCGCGATCCGCGTAGCAGCTGTCGAGCTCCTGGTGGGCACGAGCATAGTCCTTGAGGTCGGCGAGGTGTCGGTAGAAGTCGCCGCTGTCTAGCAGCGCGCGGCGGATCGGGTCGAACACCCCCGGCTCATGCTGCGTCATGAGATCCGACGTGATGAGATCCACGGCCTCCCTGATCTCGGGATCCCGCGTGTAGTGCCAGCGCGGGTTGTACCACCCGGCGCTCTCGGCCACTTGCTGTGCGTTGAGGCCGAACAGGAAGAAGTTCTCCTCGCCGGCCTCTGCCGCCATCTCGATCGTTGCCCCGTCCCGGGTGCCGATCGTCAGCGCGCCGTTCATCATGAACTTCATGTTCCCGGTACCGCTTGCCTCGTAGCCCGCGGTGGAGATCTGCTCCGATACATCGCTCGCAGGAATGAGCCGCTCGGCGAGACTCACGTTGTACTCCGGCAGGAACAGCACCTTGAGCCGTCCATGGGTGCGAGGATCCTTGTCGAGCGTGCTCGCGACGCGATTGATGAGCCTGATGATGAGCTTCGCCAAGCTGTAGGCGGGGGCCGCCTTGCCCGCGAAGAAGAACGTATGCGGAACCGTCTCGGCATTGGGGTTCTGGTGCAGACGGTTGTAGAGCACCAGGATGTGCAGTACGTTGAGCAGCTGGCGCTTGTATTCGTGAATGCGCTTGATCTGACTGTCGAAGATCGACTCCGGATCGACAATCGCCCCCTGCGTCGATCTGAGCCAATCGGTGAACCGTGCTTTCGACTCCCGTTTTGCAGCGGCAAAGCGCTCGCGAAACCCGGCATCTTCAGCGAGCGGCAGAAGCCTTCGCAATTCCGACAGGTCGAGGATCCATCCATCGCCGATCGTCTCGGTAATGAGCTTGGAGAGGGCCGGATTCGCCTGTTGCAGCCAGCGACGAGGCGTCACCCCGTTGGTCTTGTTGTTGAACCGCTCCGGAAACACCTCAGCGAAGTCCCGCAGCACGCGCGTGCGCAAAAGATCCGAATGAATGGCGGCAACGCCATTGGTACTGTGCGAGCCGACCACGGCGAGATGCGCCATCCGCACGCGGCGCGCCGGCGCATCTTCAATCAGGCTGACACGTGCCACGCGCGCCTCATCGCCGGGAAAATGCCGGCGAACATCGTCCAGGAAGCGGCGGTTGATCTCATAGATGATCTCGAGCTGCCGGGGGATGAGCGTCTCGAACAGCGGAACGGGCCATTTCTCCAGCGCTTCCGGCAGCAACGTGTGATTCGTGTAAGCAAGCGTATGCAGCGTGATGTTCCAGGCCTCATCCCACCCGAGACCCGCCTGATCCAAAAGAATTCGCATGAGCTCCGCCACCGAGAGCGCCGGGTGCGTGTCGTTCATCTGCACGGCGACGCGGTCCGGCAGCGTCGACCAGTCCGAGGTCTGCCGCATGAACCGAGCCACGATGTCCTGCAGCGAGCAGCTCACCAGAAAATACTGCTGCAGGAAACGCAGCGTCCGGCCGGCCTCGGTTGAGTCATCTGGATAGAGCACTCGAGTCACCGATTCGGCGGCCACGTTGTCGATCACCGCGCCGGCGAAGTCACCGTGAGAAAACTCTGCGAAATCGAACGACGCCGGTGCGGCCGCGGCCCAGAGTCGCAGCGTGTTGATGCACTTGGCGCCGTAGCCGACGATGGGCCGGTCGTACGCGATCCCGATCAGGCTCGCGGGTCGGTTGGGCGTGAGCTCGAGCTCTGAGCCGCGTAACGCGAACTTGGCGTGCAGCGGGACGGTGTAGCGTCTCGACGGCCGCGCGATTTCCCACGGATCGATGGCACGCAGCCAGTTGTCCGGGCGCTCGATCTGCGCGCCGTCGCGGATCACCTGCCGGAAAATGCCGTACTCATAGCGCAGACCGTAGCCGATGGCCGGGTACTGGAGGGTGGCGAGCGAGTCGATAAAGCAAGCCGCGAGCCGCCCCAGGCCGCCGTTGCCGAGTCCTGCATCGGGCTCTTCCTCGATCACCGCATCTAGATTCCATCCCTGCTTCTGCAGGGCACGTTGAACCAACGGCTCGGCGGAGAGGTTCATCATGTTGTTGCGCAGCGTGCGACCGAGTAGAAACTCCAAAGAGAGGTAGTGGATACGCTTGGCGGCGGCGTGCTCCCGCGCCTGACGGGTAGACACCCAGCGGTGCGCTACCAGGTCGCGGATGAAGCGGCTCGTGGCCTCGAACTCCTCTCGCGGAGTCGCCAGCGCGGGATCGGCAAGGTGCTGACAAAGCAGATACCGCTCAGTCCACTGCTCCTCATGATGCGCCAACCCAAGTCGCTCGAGCCGTCTCGCCATTGCGGGATCGGTCTGATCGAAGGCGGGGTCCGGTGCGGCCGGTCGGGATTGGGGCGGGGTGCTCATGGATTGCCTCCGGGCGTATCAGGGTCTAGGTGGCCTCGAGGATAAATCGCGAACTCGATCGGTTCGATGACAAGGCGACGAGTAATGGCACCAGGACATCGAGCATACAGCGGACCCCGTACCGACCAAAGCGGAGCGCAGACAATACAGGGTTCGATCGTGGCAAGGCAGCCAAAGTCGAGTCAGTGAATGTGTTGCGGACCACCCTTAATGAAAGGAAGAAGTTGCGGCAATCGCGGAAGTTTCGATGATCACCTTGGCAGGCCGATGTCGTCATAAAGCAGATCCCCGTGGTCCACGAGTTTGCCCTTTAGTGAGCCGCGCAGCGGCGTCCAATGGCAAGAAGGTCCTCCGTCGCAGTTTCCGGGCTGTGCGCGCGCCTCATCCGGGCGAGTCGCTCTCGCAGTGCCTCGATGACGGCGCGTGTCATTGTCTCGCCGGTCTGATCGGCCAGTCGCCGTGCAAGTCCGCGGGCCTCGGGATCTTTGATGTTTAGGGTCATGACATGTTTGCCCAAGGTAAAGACCGGTATATACATTGACGGGAGACCTGTGGCAAAGAATGTGAAATTAACAGTTCAGCGATGGGCAAACAGCTGGCGCGAGCGGTTCGCTGCGACCCCTCTGATCACTTCACGGGTTGCCAGCGTTACTCCGAGCGAATAGGCTAACCTCCGGGCCCGACATCTCTCCGCCGAACCGCTGAAACGGGCGGCAGTAGCGGCCACGCGGAACTGTGCGCCCTACGCTGCTGTCGACGTGTTGTATGAATCCTCCGACCTTACCCAATAAGCTATTCCCGTTCGCGCTCCACTTCTTCCGGCAGTTCTTCTGGGGCTGTCTGGGACTCCTTGTCTTCCCTGTGCTCGGCCGCGCAGTGTTCGCCTCGATTGCCTATGCTACGAAACGTCTAACCGACACCGTTCTGGCAATGCACAACCCTGCTGCCGAAGCGCGAACGCTCTTCGCGCCGTTCACGCTGTTCGTCATCCTCGTCGTCGCCCGCTTCGTGATAGACAGCGCCATGTGGTTAAGTTCTTACCACACGCGCTCGCCCATGTTGGTTCGGATCAAAGAAGAGGTCTTCGCGTACGCGCAGCGGCTCTCGAGCGCCTATTTCGAAAATACCCTCTCAGGGAAGATTGCGCATCGGGCGGTGCTTCTGCCCGATCAGGTGCTCGCGCTATTCGACATGACGGTGTTCGATTTTGTCCCCGGGGCGTGCTTCTTCGTGTTTGTCGCAGCCTACTTCTATGTCGCGAGCCCTCTATTCTGCGCCATCGCGGTTGCCGCGATCGTGGTCTATTTTACCGTCAGCCTGTTCGTCGGTCGCGAGTGCACCCGGCGCGCCATCGCAAACAACGAGGCGAGGGCAGCCGTCACCGGCCGTGTGGTCGATGTGCTCACCAACATCCGCAATGTCTTCTTCTTCGCCAACCAGCCGCTCGAAGACCAGCAGCTCAAGCGCTATACCGGCGAAGAGCGCGACCGCCGGCGCGCCTCCTATCGAGCCGTCGTCCGGCTGCGCTCCATCCAATACGTCATGGATATTGCCATGTGGATCATCTTCGTCGGCGGCGCCCTCTATGCCTGGGTGCACCGCCTGATCGGCGCAGGCGACTTCGTGATGATCACGGCACTCACGAGCTCTCTTCTGCAGACCGCGTACAACATCGGACAGCGAATCCCCGAGTTCTACGACCAACTGGGCTCGGCCCGCGAGAGCATCGAGACACTGATTGTGCCCGCCACCATTGTGGACAGGGCGGGTGCGCCAGAGCTTGCGGTGACTCGGGGTGGCATTCATTTCGAGCGCGTCGCCTTTTCTTACGACGCACCCTCCAAAGACAAGGCGACGCCTGCTCGCAACGTCGTCAAAGCCTTTGAGCTAACCATCCCGGCCGGGCAGCGCGTCGGCCTGGTGGGGCCGAGCGGCGCCGGTAAGACCACGCTCATGGGCCTGTTGCTGCGCATGCACGATGTAGTCGAAGGAGCCATCCGCATCGATGACCAGGACATTCGGGAAGTCACACAAGAGAGTCTTCGACGATCCGTTGCGCTCATCCCGCAGGACACGAGCCTGTTCCATCGCAGTCTTCTCGAGAATATTCGATACGGCAGACCGGGCGCGACTGATGAAGAGGTCGAGTTGGCGGCTCGCCGGGCACATGCGCACGAGTTCATCGTGGAGCTCGATCACGGCTACAAGACTCTGGTGGGCGAGCGCGGCATCAAGCTGTCGGGGGGGCAACGGCAGCGCATCGCGATCGCGCGCGCCATTCTCAAGGATGCGCCGATTCTGCTGCTCGATGAAGCAACCAGCGCACTCGACAGTCACAGCGAGCACATCATTCAGGCAGCCATGCACGAGGCAATGGCCGGCAAGACGGTGATTGCCATCGCCCATCGGCTGAGCACCGTCATGGACATGGATCGACTCATCGTGTTGGACCGAGGATCTATCGTCGCCGACGGATCGCACGGCGAGCTTCTGAGACAGGGCGGCCTCTACGCCGAGCTTTGGCACAGGCAGTCGGGGGGATTCAATCCCGTTGCACGAGCCGCCGAACTCGAGCAAACCGCGGAGATTGGTGATCTCGACGAGCATCCGATGGGTGTCGTCGAGTGGCCTGCGGCTACAGAAGAGAGCGAAAAGGCCTGATAAGGAGCAACCAAGCCTCGGCGCCTATGGGGCGGCGCTCAGTTGGTTTTGTCGAAATCCTACAAACGGCCCCGAAGATCTTGACCGTTTCGAAATTATCGCCGCCTCGTCATCACGCTCACCGTTTGATCGGAGCGACCGACTGATCAAGTCTATCGGCAAGCCACAGCTTGATTAGCGATTGCCGCGTCACGCCGAGTCGCTGCGCTTCCCGATCGAGGGAATCCACCATCCAAGCGGGGAAGTCCACGTTGACCCGCTTCGCATCGGTACCAACGCGCCGAGCTTTGCTGAGATCAAGGTGCTCCACGATCTTTTCGCCGGTCTCAAACTTGCGATCAAACGTCTTCGCTTTCATATCGGTCCAAAGCCTCCGAGCCGCCTCGAAATCAATGCCATGCTCACGCTTGTTCTCAGCGCTCTTGTCCGGGTCGTATTCGAAACCCATGACGCCTCACCAAGGCGATCGTCGGTATAATTACGGTATAGTTATTATACCATCGCCGATGGGTTTACCAACTCCGAGGCGAGATCTGCTGCGACTAAACCGCCCGCGGCGCATGGCGATGCGGATGCCGAAATTAACCGTAACACATTGTTTAAATTAGAAAATAAAAGCTACCCCGGCAATTCTCGGTAGAGAGAAAGTTCGGCCCGGGAGCGCCTACTGCCTATTCGGAAGCGGTCCCAACCGGGGCCGAGTCGCCTTGCCCCGGAAATCCGGGATAGTGGGGTGGAGGAGTGTCCCAGTCGGGCATCTGCGGGGGCGCCCCGAAATCCGCGTTGTCGAAGAAGACCCCGGATAGATCGGCATTCCCTCGATACAGCGTCTGCCACAGGCGCCACTTGAAGCGCCACTGATCACCTTGATCGACGAAGCGCTCGAAGTACAGGCCCAGCGCCGTGCTGGGTCCTCCGTCCTTGCGCGCGGTCATCTCATTGACATAGGTACGAGCAGAGGCCGTGCCTTGGCCCACCTCGATGATGGGCGTGCGAAATGTCAGCAGAACTCGGTTGAAATGGCCGATGATGCCTTCGAACGTACGGACGATCTCGTCGCGTCCGCGCAGAATCATGCCGCCGATGCGCCATTCGCAGTCCTCCGCGAAGCAATCGCCGAATGCGGCGAAGTCCTTACGCCACACGGCATCGGCGTATTTGACATGCAGTTGCCGAATGGCCATCTCGGCCAGCAGATGATCGATCGTCGGCATGGTCCCTCCGGTAAGCGGTCGAACGGCTACATAAAAGGTGTGCGAGTTTGAGCTCTGGCTAATTGTGGCCGAGCGCTGCGTAGGAAGGATCGCTCCGATCACGCCGCCCGGACTCGGGACCGGTCGGATTGGCGTCGATGACCTCGGCGAAGTCCTCGAGATATTGCCGCTTCTCAATACCCCAACGCTGATCGCGGCGTGACCATACATCTATATATCGGCCCCAGTGAGTCCATAGCTTCAATTTATCGCCTTGCATCATTCGGACGGTGGCGTTCACGTAGGATTCGCTTCCGGCTCGATCGCCGTCCAACTGAATCGTGATGTTGCTAATCCGGTGCGAGTGCGCCAGCACTTGGCGGCGGTGAATATCGCACGTGAACTTCATCCAGTCGCGACCGGTACCGCGCCAAAGATCGCCCAGATCGATGATCCCGTCTTCATGCCAAATCGATGCACCCAACTCCGGATCGAGACGGTCGACGGCGCGGCAATAGCGGTAAATCAGCTCGGTAATTTGGTGTCGATCGGACAGATCACGGAGAAGGTCGGGTTCGACCGCCTTGGCGGAGTTCGGCACGTTCTTATCCTCTTGCGTCACGGACGTTTCGGCAGGGTACTGACGGCTCACCGTCCTGTCGACAAGGGCTCAGTCGGCCGGGAGGACTCGGGGGACCGGCCGCTGGGCGAGTAAGCCGATGAGCAGACCGAGCGCAAGGCAGGCGATGAGCCCGACCACCGAATCGACCGCCAGGGCGCCCGCGACGCCCCACCGCTCGTAGCCCGCGCCGTCGACCAGCAACATGTAGGTGATCGGGACGTTGTACGCGGCATTCAGAACCGCATAGTTCGTTGCGGCCAACGGGTTTTGTGGACCGATCGTCTCGAAGGTGATACCCAGTGAGCAGGCGATTGCGCAGGCTTGTACGGCGTTCTCGCCGAGAACGAGGAGCGCGAATGTCGAGGGGACGTGGGGCAACAGGAGCATCAGCATCGTAAAGATGCTCCCGCCGACTCCGATTGTGAGGTAGAGGGTGCGGAGCGACATTCGCCGCGCAAGCGGCGGCAGCATCAGGCTACCGAAGACGCCTGCCACCGTGATGCCCGCGCCGCCGAGGAGACCGACGATGCGCGGCGAGACCGAGAAATCTGCGCCGAATCCGCCCACCATGTTGGTCAGTGAGAACGTGGCGCACGGGGCGGCGAAAAGTGCAATTGCGATCAGCACTTCGCGGCGGCGGATGAGCGTCCACAGATCGCCCAGAAATTGTCGAAAGCTCTCGCCGACCAGCCGGCGGTCGGGCCCCGGTGACGGTATCCACACCAAGATGCTGAGCGGGGCAAGGATGAGGAGCGCGGTGAGCGCGGCAGCCGGGACCGCTGAGAGGCTCCGCAGCAACTCGCCTCCGGCGATCGCGAACACTCCGAATCCCGCAATGTTCGATACGGTGAGCCACGCCGAAAGCGAGTTCTCCTGGTTGCGGCCGCAGATCGTCGAGAGCCAGCCGCCGAGCGCGGCATAGGCGAGCTGGTTCGCGGCGTAACCCAGCGCAGCGACGATCTCGAGCCCCTGAAGATGGTCCAGGAGCAACGTGCTGGCGGCCGTGAGAACCGCGGCGAGCACCCAGAGCACGACCGCATAGGTCCGCCGACTCCACCACACATCGAGAATCGGACTCAACAGAAACGAGTAGAAGCTCGGCGACAGTGCGATCGCGGATGCGGTCGCGATCGTGGGCTCCGGGACATGCCGGGCCGCGAGCGCCTGGGGCAGCGCAAAGGCGACGTAGCCGCCCACGAATCCGAAGCTGAGGCCCGCCATGCCAAGGATCCAGATAGGCGGCAGTCGACGCGCTCGCATCCCGATGTTGCTCCCGCGGGGCTGGTGGCTCGAAGAGACGAAGGTAGCAGGATCCGAATTCCCATGCACCGGGGAGTGTGGGAGGATTCCAGGTCTGCCGAGAACACCGAAATGACGGGGGAAAAATGCAGATCGCCACCGCAGCGGCCGTAGTTGATGAAATGGGCCCGCTAACCAAGATTGTCAACGACTTTTGCTCCAAGCAATTCGAGGTGATGGCAGCAGGAGTCAAGTCGCCGTTGGACTGGGAACCGGTAGCCGAATTTCTTGAAGTAGAGGAATTCAAGCGCGTTGGCGCCTATCTGGAGGAGTTGAACTGGCCCGACTATCGGAGGTTCCTAACGGGGTGGGTGGGCGGCGGCACGCGGTTCGAGATGACGGTGTTCCATATCACCGAGATTGGCAGCGCGGTATTCCAGGAAATCGAGGAGCGGCACTACCGCGGTGATGATTTTATTCGCAAGAACGTGATGGCTGTCTACCGGTTCAACGAGCGAAATAAGATCATCCATCTCGATATCTACGAGCAGGCACGCGATTCTGGTCGATGGATCGTCGAAGCTGCCAAGGCTGCGGTTGCTGCTGCTTCGTGAACGACTTTAATCGGAGGTAAGGATGCGCGGTCGAGTCGCGCGCCAGGCACGTCTCATCTAGTGGATGATACCGTCCCGATGCAATTTGCTTCCGATCTCGCCGGTGATCGTCTCGATGGCGGATGAGGTCGACTGGATATCGTCTGACTTCGTTTCGGAGTCCAATGTGTAGAGCAGCTTGGCATCCTTGACGTCGAACAGCTTCGTTACGATGTGCACGGAACCGGTGATCTGTGGGAGCGGCTTGGTCGTATCAACCTGCACGAAGGCGACGGGAACACCGTAGGCGCCCAAATCGCCCGTGACATATCCGACGCCGGTAACCTGGTAGTAACTCGTGCCGCGAGTATCGCGGCTGTCGCCTTGCTGCGAGCCCACCTGCACGGTGACCACCGTGCTCGTCAACACGGCATCGGCATGGGTTGCGGCCACGACGCGCTCGATGTTCGCGCGCGTCAGTGGCTCCTTAGGCATCATCGTGTCACAACTCGCTATCGGGGTCGTCGAACTGCCCTGGAATTGTGATGCCAACGAGTACTCGAAGTTGCACCGCTGGGTGAAGTCGGTGCTGATGCCGACGATCAGAATCCTCGAGAACGACGGCGGCGGCGGCCCCGGCTGCTGCCAGGCGCTCTTGACCGAATTTCCAGAGCATCCGCCCAGCCACGTCATACTGAGGATCAGAAGACCCACCCCGATCGAGGCATTCTTCATCCGCACAGGATGAATCCAAATTCTATAGGCACTCTTTTACACCCCGGTTGATTTAGCCGATGTACCCGGATAGGGCATGCCAACTGGCATGCATGACGCTACCCGCTACCCGCGACAGTAGGAATCGAACGAACAATAACAATGCACCGATGAAGGCGTCACTGGACCTTGGTCCACGATGAGTCGCCGTGCCGCTCGATGTAATCACCCGAATTGACCGATCATCGAGCGCAAATCGCCGCTCGACAGGAGTCGGCTCGAGGGTCAGCGCCGATGCGTTACCGTGAGATGCGGAAATAGTTGCAACCTTGAGGGTGACTGCGGTGTTCTTGGTCCAGCAGATGCGGTGGGAGCCGTGAGCACGTCGGGGTATGCTCCGACTGGTTGGTTATCACCGCCAAACTTGTGGCAGGTTGGGGATTTTTACTGCTATGAATCAATTGGTTGCGTCCGGAGCTCGCGCAGGATGGCGGTGGCGCTTTGCAGGCGCCGGCGCCTTGCTCGTATTGGTGGCTGTGGTCTGGATGCTGGTGCGGTCGCATGCGGGGGCCCAGACCTCCGATAAGGATGCTGCGGTGCCGCCACTGGTGACGGTGGTGGTGCCGGCGCTGGGTGCCGTCACGTCGAAGGTGTCCTTGACCGGACTCATCAGCGCCCGGAACGACATGCCCATCGGCAACGAGGGGGATGCCGGCCGCATCTCCGAAGTGCTGGTCGAAGCCGGTGATCGGGTCCGCAAGGGTCAAGTACTGGCACGCTTGAACCCGATCACCGCGCAATCACTGCTCGACAGCGCCGAGGCGTCGCTCGACGAAGTGCAGGCCAATGCGGCGGTAGCGCGGAGCGAATGGGCACGGGCACAGCAGGGCGAGGACATCTTTTCCAAGGAAGAGAACGAGCGACGCCGCACCACTGCGCTGACCGCCCAGGCAAAAGTAAAAGCCGCGCAAGCGCAAGTCAGGGACGCGCGCAACAAGCTGGCGCAAACCATCATCCTTGCGCCCACGGACGGGATCGTGCTTACGCGTACCGCTGAAGTGGGTCAAATCGCCGTGCCGGGCTCGACGGTGTTATTTCATCTTGCGCGCGATGCCGAGATCGAGATGCGCGGGCAGGTGGCCGAGCAGGATGTACCGCGATTGGCGCTCGGGCAGACCGCCACGGTGCGACTCGATGGCGTAGCCAAGAGCTTCACCGGCGCGATCTGGCAGATTGGGGCGATTATCGATGCCGGCACGCGCCAGGGTACGGTGCGTATCGTCCTGCCGACGGATCCGAATCTGCGGCCAGGCTCCTTTGCGCGCGCCGATATCGAGGTTGCCAGTACGACGGGGGTATTGCTGCCGCAGACCGCCGTGTTGAGCGATGAGCAGGGCAACTACGTGTTGGTCGTCGGCACTGACAACAAGCTCGAGCGGCGGGCCGTGACCGTGGGCGGCGCACGCTCCGAGGGTTTGCTCGTGAGTCGGGGTCTGAATGGCAGCGAGCGCGTGGTGGCGATTGCCGGCGCCTTCCTGCGCACCGGCGAGATCGTAGCCATCGCCGGCAAAGCGAGCTGACGTGAAACGCATATCGGCCTGGGCCATTACGCATCCGGTGTTCCCCCTGGTGATGTTCGCGGTGCTGACCGTGTTTGGCATCGTGGCGTTCATCCGCTTGCCGATCACGCTCAATCCGGATATTTCCGCTCCCTTCGTGCAGATCACGATCACTGAGCCGGGTGCGGCGCCGGCGGAACTCGAGACGCAGATATTGCAGAAGGTCGAGGGTGCGGTCGCCAACATTGGCAACGTCAAAAACATCACTTCCACGGCGACGGAAGGATCGGCACAGACCGTGGTCGAATTTCAGATTGGTACGCCCGTGGATCGCGCCACCACCGACGTGCGCGATGCCGTGGCTCGCGTGCGTGCCGATCTGCCTCAAGGAATTCTCGAGCCGCAAGTGCAGCGCTTGGACGCGGACGGGGGCCCGATCGTGTATTTCGCCGTCAGCACGACCGGGATGAGTGAGGAGCAGCTGTCCTGGTTCGTGGATGACACGATCAGCAAGCGGCTGCTGGCGATCCCCGGCGTCGCACAGGTCAGTCGTGACGGTGGGGTGAGTCGCGAGATTCGGGTCGATCTCGATCCGGCACGCATGGAGTCCTACGGCATCACGGCCGGCGAAGTCAATCAGCAGCTGCGGCAGGTGAACGTCGATGCCGCAGGTGGCCGCGCCCAGGTCGGCGGCTCCGAGCAGTCGATCCGGGTGCTCGGCGGTGCGCACAGTGCGCCGCAGCTCGGTGAAGTACGTCTGACCATGCCCGACGGTCGAGTCGCGCGGCTCAGCGATATTGCCGACGTGCGCGACGGCATCGAGGAGATTCGCAGCATCTCGCGCTTGAATGGGCGGACGGCCACCACCTTTGCCGTGTTCAAGGCCAAGGGCGCCTCGGATGTCACCACACTGCATCGGGTGCAGGAGGAGCTGGCGAAGATCAGCCATGAAGCACCGAGCATCACGCTCAAGATGGTCTTCACGACCGTGGATTTCACACAGCAGCAATACAGATCCTCGATCGAAGCGTTGGTCGAAGGCGCGTTGCTCGCGGTCGTGATCGTGATGCTGTTCCTGCGCGACTGGCGTGCCACGGTGATCGCAGCGCTCGCGATTCCGCTCGCCGCGTTGCCGACCTTCGCCTTCATGCAATGGTTTGGCTTCACGCTCAATCAGATGACGCTGCTCGCGCTGTCACTCATCACCGGCGTCCTGGTGGACGATGCAATCGTCGAAGTGGAGAACATCACCCGGCACATGAAAATGGGTAAAAGCGCGTATCGCGCGGCCATGGACGCGGCGGATGAGATCGGCCTCGCGGTCGTCGCGTGCTCGGCGGCCATCATTGCGGTATTCCTGCCGGTCAGCTTTCTGGGAGGCTTGGTCGGCCAGTTCTTCATCCAGTTCGGATTCACCGTCGCGGTGGCCGTATTCATGTCGTTGCTGGTCGCTCGCCTGATCAGTCCGCTGATGGCGGCTTACACGCTCAAGCCGCATGCCGAGCTGCGCAGCGCCGATGGCAAGATCATGGATTGGTATCTGCGCGCGCTCCGTTGGTCGGTGCAGCACCGGGTCAAGACCCTGATAACCGGGTTGGCGATCTTCGTGGTTTCGGTGGCCGGCTTGGCGCTGATTCCGAAGACCTTCACCCCCGACGCGGATTTTGCCTCCTCGACGTTGCGGATCGAGCTTCCGCCGGGCGTCTTGTTGGCGCAGACTGCCGCAGCGTCCGCCCAGGCGTATCAGATCCTCAAGCGCTATCCCGAGGTCGCCAATGTGGTCGAGTCGCTCGGTGAGAGCGAGGACGGAGAGGTTCGCTCCGGCAATCTCTACATTCAGCTGGTGCCGACCTCACAACGCAAGCTGACGCAGAAGCAGTGGGAAGCGAAGGTGATCAAGGATTTGCACAGCATCCCGGATGCGCGCGTCACCTTTCAAAGCCAGTCCGACGGCGAGGGCCGTGATTTGACGCTGTACGTGGTGGGCAGCAACCCACAGCTGGTCGATCAAACCGCCCGCGAAGCCGTCGAGCAGATGCGCGGGCTCAAGGAGTTGCGCGATCCGCGCATCAATGGCGATATGGCGCGACCTGAATTGGAGGTGCGGCCCAATCTGGACAAAGCTGCCGAACTGGGCGTCACGGTGGCGAATATCTCGGAGACGGTGCGTCTGGCGACCATGGGGGATTTGCCGCAGAACAACGCCAAGTTCTCGCTCCCGGACCGGCAGATCCCAATTCGCGTCAGTCTCATCGAATCGGCACGCTCCAATCTGGCGACCATTGAGAATCTGCCGGTGCGTACCAGCAGCGGCGCCACGGTGCCGCTCAAGGCGGTTGCGGATATCAGCTTCGGACTGGGGCCGTCGAAGGTGCGCCGCTATAACCAAAGCCGACGGATCTCGCTCGAGGCGGATTTGAACAATACACAGCTCGGTACGGCACTGGATAAGATCCGGGCATTGCCGGTGTACAAGCATTTACCCGCCGGCGTACAAATCGTGGAGATCGGCACTGCGCAGTACATGAAGGAGCTGTTCACGAGCTTTGTGTGGGCGATGATTGCGGGGGTCATGCTCGTATTCGCAGTACTGGTGCTGTTATTCGTGCGCCTGTTCCAACCCATCACCATACTTTCGGCGCTGCCGCTCTCCATTGGCGGCGCGGTGCTTGGACTGGTCGTGACGCACAGCCCATTCTCACTCTCCACGGTGCTCGGCATTTTGATGTTGATGGGGATCGTCGCGAAGAATTCCATTTTGCTGGTGGACTTTGCGATCGAGGAAATGCGCAGCGGCAAGGACCGCCTCACGGCGTTGGTCGAAGCGGGACACAAGCGTGCGCGGCCGATCGTCATGACGTCGGTGGCGATGATCGCGGGCATGCTGCCGGTGGCGCTGGTGGCGAGTGCCTCGTTTCAGGCCCAGATGGCGGTTGCGGTCATCGGCGGATTGGTGACCTCGACCGGCCTGACGCTGGTCATGGTGCCGGCGACATTCACATGGATCGATGACTTGGAGCGCTGGGTCAGCCGCAAGATCGGTCATCGCTGGATCAACAGCACGGATCTGCCGCGCGAGCCCCTGCCGGACGCCGCGACATGAGGCGCCACGCGGCCATCACGGCGTGGGCTGGCTTGGCACTGACGCCTGCGCTGCTGGCAGGCTGCGCAGTGGGTCCAAACTATCACCCGCCGGCAGCACCGAAGACGCTAGGGATTACCCCCGACGCCTTGCCCGGCGCGACCGAGGCCACCGCGGTCAGCGGCGGTGAGGCCCAGCGCTTTGCCCTCGGCGGCGATTTGCCCGGCCAATGGTGGACACTGTTCGGATCCCAGGAGCTCGATGCGCTGATCGCGCAGGCCCTGAAGCAGTATCCGGACATCACTGCGCAGCAGGCGGCGCTGCGTGCTGCGCGCGAGAATGCGCGCGCCGAGCAGGGTGTGTTCGCGCCGCAGGTGCAGGGCACCGCGAATCAGCAACGCGCGAAGATCAGCGGCGCATCGATTTCGCCGGGATTTCCGAGTTTCATCACCAGTCTCTACCAGGCCAACGTCAATGTTTCCTACACCTTTGACGTGTTCGGCGGCGAGCGCCGTACGCTCGAAGGACTGCGCGCGCAGGCGGAGAATCAAACCTATCAACTCGAGGCCAGCGTGCTGACGTTGACCTCCAACGTCGCGACCAGCGCCATCGGATTGGCCGCGACACGCGAGCAGATCGAGGTCACTCACCAGATCATTGCAGTCGAGGAACAGCAGCTGCACATGATTGAGCGCCAGTATGAGTCGGGCGTGCGCACACGTGCCGATATCTTCCAGCAGCAATCGAACCTGGCCTCCGTGCGCGCGACGCTGCCGGCGCTGCAACAACAGTTGGCGAGCTATGAGCACGCGCTCGCGGTGCTGACCGGACAGTTTCCCCATGATGCCGCGCAGGTCGCGCTCAAGCTGTCGGACCTGAAATTACCTCAAGAAATTCCGGTCAGCCTGCCCGCTGCCTTGGTCGCACAGCGTCCCGACATCCAAGCGCAGGCAGCGCTCGTGCATCAGGCCAGCGCGGCCATCGGTGTGGCCACGGCCAACATGCTGCCGCAGCTGACGCTCACCGGGTCCGTCGGTGACGAGAGTCTGCTGTGGAGCAGCCTGCTCCAGAGCAGCTCGAGTGTGTGGAGCATTGCCAGCGGAGTGACCCAACCCATCTTTGAAGGCGGAACCCTCCGGGCCAAGCGCCGCGCGGCGGTGGATCTCTATGATCAGGCCAGCGCGCAATACCGCCTGGTGGTGCTGAACGCATTTCAGAACGTCGCGGACACACTCACGGCGCTCGACAATGATGCACAGGCGCTCAAGGCGCAGAACGATGCGGTCAGCTCTGCCAACGCCGGCATCGACTTGATCCAACGCCAGTATGAGGCCGGCGCGGTGAACTACGTGACGCTGCTGACGGCGCAACAAGCCTATCAGCAGGCGCGCATCGCCTATGTCCGCGCCTTGTCGAGCCGTTTTACTGATACCGTCACGCTGTTTCAGGCACTGGGTGGCGGCTGGTGGAACCGCAATGACTTGGCGACGGCGGCGGCCGCTACGGGCTAGGGGGCGCGTTCACCGGCGGGCTTGCAGCCGCTCTTAGTCAGCCAATCCCATTACAAACGCAATTGCTACGTCAAGACGGGCAAGATCCCTTGCATCGAGACTTCCTATGCTCCTGCCAATCCGCTCACGACGTATGGTGACGGGTTTATCGGCCATTATCTGCGAGCGCGTCCGCAATCCGTTTTGCTCATCGGGGTCTATTGTTATTCGAAAGTCGGGCGCATCGACGAGATCGGATGTCATTTGACACACGATTACTGAAGCATGCTTCGCCGGGAGCGCGTCGCTCTGGACTATTACCGCCGGCCGCGGCTTCCCGTAGTCGCCCGCCGCTGCCACGGCAACGACGTCACCTCGCCTCACTTGGCGTCAAACTCCGCCACCGATTCGATCCAGTGCATCGCGTCCCGCTCCGCGCCCGCGTCCAACTTAGCAACTTGCCTGGCAATTCGGCGTCGAACCATTGGCGAGCGCGCGTCGGGCACGAGCAAGCGCAGCTCCCGTATGCCTTGTGCGCGACGCCGTTCACGCATCGCTCTCATTCGTTCGGATGCTTCGGCCATACAGCACCTCACTGTAACGCGTTACAGCGTAACGCGTTACGTGCCCCGGATCAAGTATATGCTCAAGGCTCGGCGGATGCCGTCTCACTCCGCCGCCATTCGAGCCGCGCCGCGGATGCACAGAGGAAGATGCCGGCGCTCACGCAACCGAGCGCGGTAGGGAGAGCGTTCGGCCCAAGACGATCCATCAGCGCACCCACCACCGGAGGACCTAGAATCGTCCCGACGCCATAGCAAGCAATGAAGGCCGCGTTCGCGCTTACCAGAGTTCGGGCGTCAAACCGTTGTCCGAGAATTGCCAGACCCAAGGTGTACGTGGCTGTTGCGATGCCGCCGGAGAGAAAGACTACGACCCACAGTGCCGGAGAGCGCGCCACGAGCGCCATGGATGCCATGCATAGAAGCGCCCCCGCGCTCGTACCCAGCAATACGCTTCGTCTCGATCTGCGGTCTGCGATCCATCCGATAGGGTAGGTGAGCAATACCTGGCCCCAGTAGAAGACCGGCAATGCAAAAGCGGCCGCGCGAATGGACCACTTGTTATCGATGGCGTACACCTGCATGAGGCTCCAGGGGACCATCTCGAGAACGCCGGCGAGCACCGCGACGGTGAGCAGCAAGGGTGCCCGTCCGAAGGCGTGCCGCAGCCGTTCCTCTCCCCCGAGCACGATGTCGGCCGCCTCTTTGGGTATCAGCAGGATCGGCAGAATCCCGATGGCCATGGCGGCCGAAGCGGCGAGATAGGGGGCGTAGCCCCGGTATCCGACGAGTGCGTAGATGCCTGCGCCGAGCGCGTACCCGATCGCCGGGAGAATCCCGTACAGCGAGGTCACCCGACCACGCGATTGCTCCGTGGAAAAGAGGTTGAGCCATGCCTCGGTGATCAGGGAGAAATGACCGAGGGTTGCACCGCTGACGATCTGCAGAACGACCCACGCCCAGTCGTAGGGAAACAGAGGAAACAACCACACACAGACCACGTCGGCCGACATCCCGATCAAGAGCGCGGGCTTGGCGCTCACCCGTCCCACGATGCGTGTGTAGACAGGGGCGGCAATCAGAAACGGCAGGGCCCAGATGCTGGTCAGAATCCCGATAACGAGCGTGCTGCTTCCACGACCGAGACAGTTCGCGATAATTGTCGGCGTAAGAATGCCCCAGGATGCGCCGGCGCAGACATTGCTGATCAGCAGCAGGGCGAGATAATGGTGAGGGCGATCCTTAGTGTGCACAGAACGCAGTGTAGAACCTCAACCCCACTTGAAGTCAAAGGACCCCCTCAGTGGCTCTTGTAGCCACGCGGTACCGCCGGCGGCAGAGCTCGAGCCCTGCACCGCCGCTCGCCGCATTTGCTGCAGCGTAACCGGCGCGTCACGTCCTCGAGCTTCGCATCCCAACCGCAAACGTTGGCCAGCGACCTGGGGAGTATTCGTCGTTCATGTCCGCAGGCTTCGCATTTCAGGATCAGCTCATATTGTCCGAACTCATCGGAGAGCTTTTCGACTTTGAATCCACGGCGCATCCTGCGCACGTTAGCGCCTATCGGCTGTGAGTATCCACGGGATAACTCATCCAGTATTCTCGGTACGACAGAGCTGTATAACTAAGACTCGCGAAGCACCGCCGGCATCACCGCTTACCGCCGGTGCGGCGTGCTGCGTACGTCAAGTCTCCCGCAATCTCCATGATGGCGCTTTTGAGCCACTGCTTGGCCGGATCGGCTTGTGCATTTGGGTGCGTGAGGTAGCAAAGCTCGAACGGCGGGAAATCACCGGGCAGTGTCACGATGCGCAGGCCGAAACCTTGCGCTACGAACTGCCCGACCTGCAGCGGTACGACCATCATATGGTCTGTAGACTGGAGAACGCCGAGGGCGGAGATGTAACTCTGGCAACGTTGGATCACCTGCGGCACGATGTCCTGTCGCAGCAGCCAGTCATCGATGCGCGACCGCTGGGAAACGACCGCGTAAGGCACCACGTGAGTGAAGGCCGCGTACTGTTTCAGTGAGACCGTCTTGCCGGAAAACGGATGTTTGCGTCGGATGAGGCCGACGTGTCGGTCCGTGCACAAGGGTACCGAGTCAAGACCCTTGGGCTCAGGCTGCTCCAATCGGACCGTGATGACCGCATCCACGGTTCCACGCGTCATCTCATCGACGGGCAGATCATCGAGTGACAGCTCGACCTTGAATCGGACGTTTGGCGCCAGCGACCGCATTCGATCGAGCAGCCGGGGCAGAAGAATGGTCTCGAAATACTCCGGTGCGTGCAGGACAAATTCCCGGCTGCTGGTGCGTGGGTGGTAGGGCTCGGAGCGCTTCAGCGACGTCCGCACCAGCGCCAGACCGTCACGAACCCCCGCGTGCAGTTCCTCCGCGCGCGCCGTCGCCAGCATCCGGTTGCCATGCTTCACCAGCAGTGGATCAGCCAGCGCATGACGCAGCCGGCTCAACATGTGACTGACGGCGGACTGACTGACGTGAAGTTGTCGTGCCGTCTGCGTGACGCTCCGAGTGTGCATCAGCGCATCGAAAGTCACGAGGAGGTTGATGTCGAAAGTGCGCAGCGGATCCTG
>CAWCTM010000014.1:0-428374 GCA_963798595.1 uncultured Gammaproteobacteria bacterium
AAGTTTTTATAAATTTCTTGGCACTTCAACGAGCCCGCGCCGGCGCTCGAGCGCTGGAAGAATCTTTCGGATCGGCTGCATCGCCAGGCTTGGCATACAATGATGGCCTCCCCGTATCCCGAATCAACACGGAAGAACTCGATACGCTCTGGGCTCAGCTGCGCTCATAAGCGCGCAAGAACTCGTCCCTTGGTATTTGCGCCTGCGTGCAGATAGCTCGAAGGGTCGAGCTCTTTAGGCTGGCGTGATTGGGTAAAGTGAGCGGGGTTATGGTGCCGTCGGCATTTGTCCGTCGCATCGAGATGTGTTCACGTTCACGCACGATTTGAAAGCCCAACACCTCAAGGGCTCGAACGACGCGGCTGCGTGGCGCATCGACCGGGAATTTCATACAACGACGATATTGCCCTCAGCGACATACGCGGCTTCGACATCACTGTCCTCGTCAAAAGCCTCCGTACCAAAGCTCTCGATATGAAATTGCGCCGCCGACTTAGCGTCCGCCAAGGCAGCCTCATAGGAGTCGCCTTGGCCCATCACGATGCCTTTCAGCCCCAGCGGGTAGGCCAGAAAACCGTCGGAGTGCCGTTCGACTATGAATTTCAGGGTACGCATATGCTTAGACTATCACGGCGGGGCGAATTCGCCGACGTCCTCGCTGTGACCGAATTTGACTTTTGGATTGATTCGAGTGGCGAAGCCGCGCGATCTCGTGTTCCCTTGCTTTTCAACCCGCCGCTTCCAGATAGGGTCGCATCACGTTCGACACGCGGCAGACCTTCGCGAAACGCCACAGCGCATCGGCGCCGCGCGGATGCTGCTTGAGGTAATCCTTCAGCGCCTCCACGGCGATCTCAGCTCCGATCTTGTTGCGGTACTTGAAGCAATCGGCCACGGTCTTGGCAGGCGCATAAATTCGCACCGGCACGCCGTCGATCTTGTGCGTTTCCGCGCCTTCTGTCAGCGCAGCACCGGAGAAATAGACCGTTCGCACCGGAAATGGCGTGCTCCGAGGCCTCCAGGCATGGACACCGAGCGCAATCCAAACTTCCGGAGGCGCTTGCGTTGTCAGACGATGGAACTTGAGCGCGCTGAGCAGGCATACGGTGCCCTTAGGAACCGCCCGCGCGACCTCGGCCAGGCTCCGCTGCGCCGACATCGGCACGTCCGGATGGGCATAGAGGCCGCGCGCCACGCGCACCAGCGCGCCGCGATCGGCCAGTCGTTGCACGTACTCCCGTGGCAGCCCGAGCCGGATCAGGTCGCGCGGCCGTGCAACGCCGAGGCGCCTCACCGCTTCGAGTGTTTTTCTTTCCAGGGCATCGTTCATGACTGGCTCAAATCAATTACTAGGTATTTAATCATATCTACCTATGAATTGAAAACTCACCTGGATCAGCCGATAAAGGACAACGAGGTATCGAAACGGACGAGCGCGAACACCTCGAGCGGGCGTCTCATGATCGCAGAAATTTTTCCGTACGATTTCCGTACGGACAGGACGATTATAAGCGCAAGTTATTGATTTAATGTGGGACGGCTGGGACTTGAATTGGGGTCCAAGCATCTGAAATGACTGCATTGCGTGGATATGCATCGGCGAGATACCCCAACCGGTACCCCATCGCTTATCACGCCCTAAAGCGTGCTATCTGCAGTGGACCGCACATCTTTCGTTCCAAAGGCACTTCTCTCGACACGATTGAATCAGTCGTGATAACATTGTTATTACCATGAAAGCATTACCAGTAACTGTCCGGCGCATCGGAAATTCGCTCGGTGTTGTCATTCCGAAACCCGTTTTAGCTCAAGTCGGCCTATCGCAGCAGGCTGAGCTAACAGTCGAGCGAGGGGCCATTGTGTTGCGCAAACCTCGTAAGGCCGCCCGCTCTGGGTGGGCAGATGCCGCCCGATCAGTTGCGACGCAGGGTGAAGATGAGCTCCTGATGGGGGAGTTTTCTAATGCGGCCGACCTGGAGCTTGAGTGGTGAAGCGCGGCGAGATATGGCTCGTTGCTCTTGACCCTACCGTCGGAAGTGAAATCAAAAAGTCGCGGCCGTGCATCATCGTCTCGCCCCCCGAGCTCAATCAGCACCTGCGCACGGTGATCGTCGCTCCGATGACCAGCAGGGGTTTCGCAGCGCCGTTCCGAGTTGCGCTGACGCACGCCGGAACAAAAGGTCTGATCGTGTTGGATCAAATCAGAACCGTGGACAAGATCCGCCTGGTCAAGCGGCTCGGCGCGCTCACTGCAAAGACTCTGTCTGCCGTTCTAACCACTCTGCAAGAAGTATTCGCAGAGTAACTGCCGCAGGTCGATTATTGAGTCGCGATGCCTGGAGGATTTTACTTTAAAATAACCCTGTAACTGTTTGATTATCCTGGGACGGCTGGCCACCGAACACCCGGTCTAAGCTCCTGTTTTCACATATATTAAATTGAAGCCGTTCTTGAGGATGCCCCCACTGCTGCCCCTCAAAATGTTGGCTGCCACCGGACTTCGTAGGACAACAGTATGCTTTGCATTCACGAACATTTGCCAATCGAACTTATATTGCAACAAGAACAAGATTTGGAACGGCGTCTTCAGACGGTGCCGGCATATGCCGGCTGCTTGCGACTTGCGTCGCTTCTTGACGTTACGGTATCCAGATAAAGCCGTGAAGCAGTGTGTTTTCATCCGCTTCCCAACCAGCGACTTCTCCTTCGGCGTTATTGGTCGATGGACGCGTGCCTTGGGTGCAGCTGGTGCAGGCACCGGGGGCATCGAATCTGGCGATCTTGCCGTCGGCTGAACGCGAAAAGCCGTGGAATACGCCCGCGTCGATGTAGATTCCTGTCACGGCGCCAAACAAATTGATTGAAAATACAGCGGTATTCTGCACCGCGCCGGTCGCGAGGTCCGTTAGTGCAAACGTGGTAATCGCGCCGTCGCGACGGCGCAAGAAGCCCCGATACATGCCATCTGTATCTGCGTAGTATCCAGTTATTGTGCCCTCCTCATTGATGCTGGCACCGCCCGCTCCCAGGCTCGCAGGAGGGTCGAACGTCGTGATCGTTCCGTCCGGCTCGCGCAGGAAGCCGTGCTCTACGCCGCTCGCGTCGTAGTAGCCCCCGGTGATCTCGCCCACGGCGTTGAGACACGTTTCCTCGCACACCCCGGTGAGAATCGAACCCGGCGGATCGAAGCCGGTGATTTTCCCGAACGGCGATCGCACAAAGCCGTGCTGTACGCCGCTTGCGTCAATATAGATGCCCGCAGTCGTTCCCTCGAGATTCAGACTATATGCCAATGTACCTTGGCCCTGGCCGGGAACGGCGCCGGCGGCATCGAATGTGACGAAGGATCCGTCCGGATAGCGGATAAAGCCATGAAAAGTGATATTCGCGTCTTCGAACTGCCCGGCGATTACGCCGAAGTCATTGATGGCGACGGCGACGGTTCCCTCGTCGAGGTTGGCGCCGAGACCCGCGCCGGGGGCGTCAAAGCTAATAAAGTCGCCGCTGGGGGTACGCAAGAAGCCGTGAGGCACCACGTTCGCGTCCGTATAGGTGCCTACGATCGCGCCCTCGTCATTATTGGCAAGCGGCTGCGTTCCACAAAAAGGCGCGCACTCTGGAACGCTTGCCGTGCCTGCGTTCGGAGCATCGAACACGATGATGTGGGAGTGGTGAAATGCGGGATCCTGCGCTGGCGCCCGCGCTGACATTGCCAGAACACCAAGGGTGGCGATGGGTAGGACTATCGTACGGATGTGCCGTTTCATGGAATTCTCCATCTTGTTTTTGATGCCTCTAAAGAGAGCATCATGCTGAGAGGTTCATTTTTCTTTCATAACGCGTTATGGCTTTGCCCTACGACTAGCAGCCGAATGGCTGACTTGGCTGCTGGCCTGGGGATCGTCTCCGCAATCGTTGCGTAGCTCGTTAGGGGCACCGGCCGGTGACGGGCTCGATGTGTTGTCGATGCAGGGGATGGCACTTAGATATTCATACAGGGCCTCAATATCATGGTCGGACATGTCCTGCATGTCTGGCCAGGGCATGACTTGGAGAAGATTTCCGTCGACGGGAGGCGGAATGCAGTTTGCTGGCGTGGGGGTAGGCAAAGCCGATGTACAGGTTGGATGGATGTGATCCAGGTCGTGGCCGGTCCGCAATATCTCCTTGAATTGAGCGAGCGTGCGACCCCCTTCGGCCCGACCGGTTTTATCCGGCGTCAAATTGCGGGTAATAATGTCCGGACCCACATAGCTCCCGTAGTCTGGTGGCGGATAGATACCCGGTATAGGGAAGACGCCCGGGCCGAAGTCCGTGCCTCCAGCCAGATAAGTGGTCGGATCGGTTTTCTTCCTCTGGCCAAAGTACGGGTTCCCGCCATTCGCGTAATTGAGGTTCGGAGGGCCACCGGAGGTGTGACAAAAGTTGCAATCGCTTACGGCGTTGACCCAATAGCTACCCAAGCCTACAAGGTTCCGGTCTTTCCCATTCAGGTTCAGCGGAACCGGCGCAATCTCGAAGCCGATCTTGATGCGTGATCCCTCGTCGTCGTTCCAGTCCTCCTGTGCTTGTACGGCTGGCGACCGAGTCAACACCACCGCAAGGACTGCTCCGGCAAGAGGCAAGGTCGCCAGAATCTTGATTCGCTGTTGTTGTGACATGGGATTTTCCTCTCAGATTTTTGGAATGCGATTAGCGGTTCGTTATCGCGAGCTTGATGTCTTTGAGCGTCAGTCCCGCCGGCTTCACCGCGGCAGTGACATGTGTGGAGAGGCGCTGTACCTCGGCGTGTCGGTTGACCATGCAGAACGATTTGGCCAATAGCTCGTTGCCGCGGATAGTCTTGGCAGTCATCTCAACCACCATGATCTTGTAAGGGGCCAGAACACTGTCCCCGTCGTAGGTGAAGATGTTGATGCCGTCGGCAGGAATTACCGTGCGTACCCGCGCCTTACCGCCGGGAAGTAGCTCGGCAATGAAGGCGTTGAAACAAGCGTTCGTGGCCTTCTGGTCGAGGCTGTGCGGAGGTGAGGTCGGACTACCGGAAACGATCAAATCGTCAGAAGCGAAGGCGCAGGCCGATCCTGCAATCATGGCCACCGTGGTCAGCGTGGTGGTGAAGGTGAGCTTCATGTCAATCCCCTTCAAGTAAAGTGATGCCCATCCTCACTTCGATGCCACCTGCCGCGGGACCTCGATCCCGTGTGCCGCGGCTTCCCGAAGCGTGTGTGTCTGCAGATAGGCCTGCGTGAGCAGCGGCAAATTGGCGGAGCTGATTGAATTGGCGAGCGCCTTCTCGTAGCAAGCGCTCTCGTCTGCTACGGGCTTGAGGTAGAACCGCATGCCATGCGCGCAGACGACCTCCGCAGCATGCCGAAGCCGTAGATACAACGCGCGCGCTCCCGCGGGCTGATTGACATCGAGTCCCTGCATCGTCACCCGATAAGCAACGGTGAACTCCTGCTCTTCGGCCGCAACGCCGCCGGCGAAGAGCGTGCATGCAATAACGGTGGCGCCAAGAGCGGACGCACTCATGAAAGCTATTTTGCTGTACATGGGAATCTCCTCATGGATTCGCGTTGAAATGGTCTCGGTGCATTGACAACGAGTCCTCGGGGTGCGAATTGGACACCCTTAAATTCGGGATGACGGGTGTGATGATCGGTCGAGGGTGACAGTCGGCGCGGGTTCACAAAATATTTTGGTTGCCATTTCGGACCTGCGGGACTCTTATAGAAGATAAGAGGGAATTTCATGAGTCACCATGGCCGGGGCTGAGCCGAAACCGTCGCTGGTCGAGCGGCTGTTCGCCGACCACCGAGGCGCGCTGCAGACGTTCTTCCTGCGTCGCATCCGCGCGAAAGCTGACGCGGCAGATCTGGCGCAGGAGGTCTACGTGCGGATGCTGCGGATCAGCGATCAGGAGGCGATCCGCAATCCCGTCCATTACCTCTATACGGTGGCCAACAATCTCGTCAAGGAGCATGCGGTACTCGATCGTCGGCAATCGAGCGGTATCGACATCGATGAGGCGCCGCCGCACGAGCAGCTCGAGACGCTGCCGGCATTCGACGGGGAGCTCGATGCGAGGCAGCGGGTCGCGCGGCTCGGGGTGGTGCTCAAGCAGCTGCGTCCGAAATGCCGCGCCGCGGTCGAGCTGCGCTTCACGCAGGGACTCTCCTTCCGGGAGATCGCGATGCACCTCGAGGTGTCCCCGCAGATGGCGAAGAAGTACGTGGCGCAGGGCTTAAGTCACTGTCGACGCCGCATGGCGGCGCTAGGTTGAAGCAATGAATTCCAGCGAAGAGCAAGTCCGAGCCGCGATCGCCGAACAGGCCGGCGAGTGGTTCGCCGTGAACGATGAGGGGCCGCTGGATGCGCGAGACTCCGCGGCCCTTGCGGCGTGGCTCAAGACCTCGCCGGTGCACATCGAGGAGTTCCTCGGCGTGTCGGCGATCGCGCGCGATCTTCGCGAAGCCCGCACCGATCCTGAGTACTCCCTCGAGGCGATTCTCGCACGCGCAAGCGCCGAGGAGGAACCTACCGTCCAAGCCCTCGGATCGCGCGATGATTTTGCGGTTCGAGCCAGACCTTCGTGGCCCTGGCTTGCCGGCGCCGTGGCAATGGCGGCGAGCGTGGTGTTGAGTCTTGGCTTGTTCTCGTGGTGGAACTTAAGGGACGCCGGGCAGGCCGCCGGTCGCAGAGAGCATCACGGAATTACGCTTTCAGACACGGTCACGGGGAACAGCTGAGCCGTCGTTTGGCGGATAATTCGGTACTGCACCTCAATACCGATAGTGCGGTAACGATTCGCTACGGCAAGACCGAACGGCTCGTCACGCTGACGGTCCGGCCAGGCCGGCTTCGAAGTCGCCCACGAACCGGATCGCCCATTTCGGGTGCTCGCCGGATCGGCTGAGGTCGTCGATATCGGCACCCAATTCGATGTGCGCCTGGCGCAGAATTCCACCGTGGTGACCGTGGTCGAAGGAAGGGTCGAGGTCGGACCGTCCCCGATGCGGGGAACACTCGGCAGGAACGTGGGGCAACCCCAAGCACCGCGATTTGTCGAGCTGGCAGCCGGACAGCAGGTCAGCGTGACCGAGGGAGAGTGGCCTGCCGTGCCGATTACGGTCGACGTGCAAAGCACGACCGCTTGGCTGCGCCAGGAAATCGTGTTTGACCACGAGCCGCTGGAGCGTGTCGCGGCCGAATACAATCGCTACACCACAAAGCCGATCGAGATCGCGACACCCGCGCTGCGGAATCTGCCAATCAGCGGGGAGTTCGCCACCGACGACCCCGACACATTCATCGCCTTCTTGCGAAGCCTCAAGGGCGTGCGAGTCGAGGTGACGTCGACGCGGATCAACGTGTCGCAAGACTAGGCATGGCGGCACGCAACACCTAATTTCGCCCGCACTGCGTTATGCTTTGATATCAGGCCCCTCAAGATGCCTGAACGGATGCGCATGGAAGGCCAGACAGGTCGCCGATCGGCGCGTATCGCGACCGTGGTGTCCGCGGTGCTGCGCGGTCTATCGATCTGCGCGCCCATTGCGATCGTTGAGTCTCCGGCGGCTGCTGGCTCAGACGTTTGAGCCCAAAGCGCTCGCCGCCGACATTCCCGCGCAGCCGCTCGCACAGGCGCTGACAGCGTTCGGCCGCCAGACCGGCCTGCAGCTCCTCTATGTCTCCGGCGATGTGCGTGACCAGAGATCCCACGCCGTTTCTGCGGGACTCGGCGCTCATGAGGCGCTCACTCGAATGCTCGAGGGCACCGGACTCAAGGTTCGAGTACCTCACACCGCGCAGCATCCGCATTCTAGTCGCGGAAGTCGCGCCGCCGCGGGAACCGACGACGAAGATCTCTTCCGGAGATGAGCTGCAAGAGGTGATTGTCACCGCCAACCGACGCGAAGAGGACCTCCAGAACGTACCGATGACGATCCAGGTGTTGACCGGGGAGACGCTTGCCAAGCTCAACGCCACGACGTTCGACGACTTCGTGAAGTACCTGCCCGGTGTGACTGCACACGGAGTGGGGCCTGGTCAGAACACCATCTATGTGCGCGGCTTGGGGAAGACCGTGGGAGGAATACAGGGGTCGGGTGTCGTCGGCACTTTCCCGAACGTCGCGGTGTATCTCGATGAGCAATCTGCGCAGCTTCCAGGCCGCAATCTTGACATCTACGCCGCGGATCTCGACCGCATTGAGATCCTGGAGGGCCCGCAGGGCACGTTGTTCGGCGCGGGCGCCGAGGCGGGTGTGGTGCGTTACATCACGAACAAACCGAAGCTCGATGTGACTGAAGCGATGGTGAACGCCGGCTACGCCACGACCGCGCACGGGGATCAGAGCAGCAATGTCGACGCCACCATCAACATTCCCTTGATTGCCGACACGCTGGCCGTGCGGGGCGTGATCTACAACGAGCGCCGCGGCGGCTACATCGATAACATTCCGGGGACCTTTGCGCGTGCTACTACGGACCTCGGGACTTACTATATACGGGGGCGTTCCCGCCAACAGCGTCGTGATCAACAACACCGCCCTCGTGGCTAATGACATCAACCCGGTCACCTATCAAGGCATACGCGTCGAGGCCCTGTACCAGTTCAACGAGGACTGGAGCGCACTACTTGCACAGTCCTACCAGAGTATGGAGGCGGACGGGGTCTTTGCCGAGATGGCGGCGAATTCGCTCGGTGAACCGCTACCCGACTTGAGCGTGCAGCTGTACAATCCCTCGTACGACAAGGACAAGTTCGAGAATACCGCGCTCACGCATTGACGGCCGCGTCGGTGCGCTGAAGCTCGTCTATGCGGGCGCCTATCTCGTGCGCAATGTCGAGCAGGTGCAGGACTACACGAATTACGCACGCGGAGTCGTCGCGGACTACTATCAATGCGCATTTCCAACTAAGACTACTGTGATTGGCCAGTGTTTCACGCCCAGCTCGACCTGGCATGATCGGGAGCGCAACACTCACCAAAGCCACGAGCTGCGCGTGAGTACGCCCGATGATTGGCGGATCCGCGGCATCGGCGGCCTATTCTATGAGAACTACCGGATTCAGGAGCAGACCGACTGGTTCTATCTCACGGCGCTTCCGGACTTCAATCCGATCGGGCCACCCACTGGCTACTACACCCTAAACGGATCAATGCTGCTGCCGAACGGTACCCTGGTCGCGTCCAACACGCCTCACGCGGTCTTTGTACCGGACCCGGTGACCTCGAACAACCCGAACATCCGGCCGCTGGGCGATGCCTTCTTTAACGATATCACGCGCGGTTATCAACAGAAGGCGGCCTTCGCATCCGTCGACTTCGAGCTCATTCCGAAAACGCTGACGCTGACGGCCGGCACGCGCTATTCCAGTACCGATACCTCGGAAGTCGGTTCGACCGTGGGGAGTGACAGTCACGGTTGCCAGATCGTCTACAATTCGGTGGTACCCAATCCGTGTGTGAACCATTCCTACTTCATCAATCTCAATGCGGAGGGCCTCGAGCGGACCTTTTCTGGCTTCAGGAGCCGTGCGAACCTGAGCTGGAAAGTCACCGAGGATGCGCTGCTGTACTACACCTGGTCGCAAGGCTTCCGCGCGGGCGGCTTTAATCGAGGGCCTATCGTAGCAAACATCGATTCTCCGCTGGCAGTCGGCGCGCAAGCGAGCAAACACGGGGCCTGGGTATCGCCCCTGGCCTTCGCGCCCGACAGCCTCACCAACAATGAACTCGGCTGGAAGACGATGTGGATGGACCGGAGCATCCAATGGAACGGCGCGATCTATCAGGAGAACTGGAACCACGTACAGATCGATGGAGGTGCCAGCGGTATCATCACCGAGCGCGTGATCCTCAACGGTGGTAACTACCGGGTGCGCGGCGTCGAAACCTCGGGCGTGGCCCGCGTCACGACCGGGCTCACCCTCGAGGCGGGCGCGGCCTGGAATCACAGCGAGTTGGTCAAGCAGGCGACACTCCTGTGGCAGGACGGAACTCCGATTGACTTCAGCGCCCTTCACATTCCAAATCCGGGCGGGGCACTCGGCAGCCCGCTCGCCGGGGCGCCCCCCTTTCAGGGCAACATTCGCGCACGTTACGAGTTCCCGATCAACGGTTATGCCCCGTTCGCTCAGATCGACGCGGTGCGTCAGTCACACTCCCTCGCCGCGACCAATCAGCTGCCGCTTGACCTGCAGGGCAAGTCCACGGCTTATGACCTGCCACCTTTCACAACTTATGATGGCGCGTTCGGTGTCGCAAAGGACCCGTGGCTCGTGCAAGTCTATGGAGAGAACCTGACCGACACGCGGGCGCAACTGTATGCGAACTACTGGCAGTGGTACAAGGCCATAACGGTGAGTCGTCCCCGAACCATCGGTTTGCGCTTCAGCTATAAGTTCAGGTAGCCCAAGCTTCCAGCGATCCGAAATCCAGCGGCGGATGATCGACGTAGATGCGTTCGATTAATGTCGCTTTGCGACTACGAGAGATTACCTTCGATGTCGGTTCATGGGTTGATGGCGAGACAGCACAACCCACGTGCAACTGCCAGCGACGCCACGTCGTGCAGAAGTAGAATGTCGTTCAATGTAAATAATAGTTATCTATTATAATATATTGATTTTGCTAGTAAATTTTATGTGGGACGGCTGGGACTCGAACCCAGGACCAAAGCCTTAAAAGGGCCTTGCTCTACCAACTGAGCTACCGTCCCATAGAGCCGCACATGATAGCCGAATTCTCGCGGCCGGGCATGTCCACACCGGGCCGCTATCGGCTCAGGCGTACCGCGTCGGATCCGGCACGGCAGCTTCCGCGAAGCCGATCGCGCGCAACCGGCACGCATCGCAGCGGCCGCACGCGAGACCTTCCGGGCTCGCCTGATAGCACGACACAGTCATCGCGTAATCCACCCCCAATTCGAGTCCCATGTGAATGATCTCCGCCTTGGACATGTGGATCAGAGGCGCATGGATTTTGAACCGCGTGCCTTCGCTGCCGGCCTTGGTCGCGAGCTGCGCGAGTTGCTCGAAAGCCGCTATGAACTGCGGCCGGCAATCGGGATAGCCAGAGTAATCGATAGAATTCACACCAATGAAGATATCGACGGCCCCGAGAACCTCCGCCCAGCCGAGCGCGAGCGCGAGCATCATCGTATTGCGCGCCGGGACGTAGGTCACCGGAATACCCGAGCTGGGTGATTCCGGTACGGGCACTTTGGGATCGGTCAATGCCGACCCGCCAATGCCTGCGAGATCCACTCGCATGATGCGGTGTTCGCGCGCACCGAGCGCTGCCGCGAGCTGCGCCGCGGCCGTGAGCTCTGCCGTGTGGCGCTGGCCATAATCGACGCTGAGCGCGTAGCTCTCGAAGCCTCGGCCTCGCGCGATGGCGAGCGTGGTGGCGGAATCGAGGCCGCCGGACAATAACACGACCGCGCTTCTCATCACTTCCCCGGCACGTCGCCCCACAACACTTTGTGGAGCTGCAATTGAAACCGCACGGGCAGCCGATCGGCGAGAATCCAGTCTGCGAGTGTCGCCGCCGGCACCTCGGTATAGCTCGGCGAGAACAGCACCTGACATCGCTCGCTCAATGCATGCTCCTGCAGATACGCCCTGCTCCAGTCATAGTCCTCTCGCGAACAAATGACGAACTTCACCTGATCGTGCGGCGTGAGCAGCGGGAAATTCTCCACCCTGTTGCGCGCGGCCTCGCCGGATCCGGGAGTTTTCACGTCGAGGACCCGCACCACCCGAGCATCGACCGCGGCTATGGACATCGCGCCGCTGGTCTCCAGCGAGACTTTGAAGCCCGCATCGCACAGCCGCTCGAGCAGCACCAAACAGTTCGGCTGGGCGAGCGGCTCGCCGCCCGTCACGCAAACATGGTTCGCATCGAACGTTCGCACCGACTCGAGAATCGACTCGAGATCGAACCAATCTCCGGCGTGAAACGCATACTCGGTGTCGCAATACCGGCATCGCAAGGGACAGCCGGTCAGGCGCACGAACACCGTGCGAAATCCTACGGAGTCGGCCTCTCCCTGCAGCGAGTGGAAGATCTCGTTGATGCGCAGGCGCTCGCGTTTCCCTGCATCGACACTCAATGGTTCTCCGTCGCCATCTTCTCGAGGCGTGACTGCGCGAGTTTACCGGCGGGGGTGTTGGGGTAGCTGGCGACCACCTGGGCGAGCGTGTCGTGCGCTTCTTGCCATTGTTTGAGCTCGTAGTAGCAGTAGCCGACTTTCAAAAGCGCGTCAGGCAACTTGCGTGATTGCGGATACTGACTGGCGACACGCTGGAAGGCCGCGAGCGCTTCCGGAAAAGCTTTGTTGACGTAGTACGCCTCGCCGAGCCAGTACTGGGCATTGTCCGCCAGCGAGCTATCCGGATAGCTGGTGAGGAACTGCTGGAATGCCGTAATCGCCTGGTCGAACTGGCTGTTCTTCAAGAGACCGAACGCCGCTTGGTAGGCGGCCGTATCGGAGCCGGCCACCGCCGTCTGGCCGCCCCCTCCTCCAGCCACGCCTCCGCCCGCCTCTCCGGCTGCCGCGCCCGCCGCACCGGCGCCGCCTGCTCCGCCGGACGAGGAGGCCACCGCGCCGCCCGCGACGACGCCGCTGCGAGCCTCGATCACTTTCAGTCGTTGATCGAGGTCGGCATATAGATCACGCTGCTGCTTGCGGCTGGTGTCGAGCGCGTGATTCAGCTGGTCGATGTCGTTGTGTACGGCCCGCAGATCCGCGCGCAGCTCGCCCATTTGATTGGAGAGCTCCAGCAGGCTGTTGTTCGCGACCACCTTCTCGATGCGCGCGAGGCGCGTATCGACATCGTTCAGCTTGATTTGTACGGCATCCTCTTCGGCCGGCGTCGCACAGCCCGCGACCGACAGGAGCGCGAGACAGGCGATCGCAGAGGCGCGAGCGCTTCTCACGGCCCGTAGACCAGTTCCACCCGGCGGTTCTTGGCCCAGGCGGCCTCATCGTCGCCTTCCACCGCCGGTCGCTCTGCGCCGAAGCTCACCGTCGTGAGCTGATTTTCGGAAGCTCCTTGCAGCATCAACGCCCGCCGCACCGCCTGCGCGCGCCGCTCGCCCAAGCCGATGTTGTACTCGCGCGTGCCGCGCTCGTCGGTGTTGCCTTCGAGTTTGATCTTGACATTGGGATGCGCCGCCAGGAACTGCGCATTGCCCGTGATCACCCCGGCAAACTCGGGCCGGATGTCGGACTTGTCGAATTCAAAATAGATGATCCGACTGACCGATGCATTCGGGCCGCCACCCGGGCCGCCACCCACCGCGCTCGCGTCGCCTCCCAGTGGGCTCGTCGAGGTGGATCCGGTCTCTGAGCCGCTCGTGCTACCACCCGCCCCCGGAACCTGACTGCCCGTGGTGGGGGACTCGACGGTCGTGGCCTTCTTCGGGCAGCCCGCGAGCAGCGCCGCGGCGGCAAACAAGCAAGCGATCGATACGATTTTTTTCATTGACTGTCCTATCTGTGACCACGAGCGAAATCTTGCTCATTATGAACGTTGTTGGGCGATTCATCGACCTCAGAACGGCGACCATGCGGGTTCCTGCACCTCGCCCTCGTTCGATGCCAGGCGCTCCTGTACGCGGCCATCGGGGGTAACGAGTGCAAGCACGCCGCGGCCGCGGTCGCGGCTCGCATAGATGATCATGGCGCCGTTCGGCGCATAGCTCGGCGATACATCGAACTGCCCCTTGGTGAGCACTTGCACATCGCCCCGACCCTTGAGGTCCATGACCGCGATGCGATACGCGCCCTCCTCCTGCGTCACGAAGGCCATTTGCGACTCGTCCGGGGAGATGCGCGGTCTCGCGTTGTAATTGCCCTGGAACGTCAGGCGCCGCGGTCGATCGCCGGGCTGCAGTCCCACTTTGTAGATCTGCGGGCCGCCGGCGCGGTCCGACGTGAAATACAGGCTCAGGCCGTCTTTCGACCACTGCGGCTCGGTATCGATGGCCGGATCGTCGGTGATGCGGGTGAGCCCATCGGTCGCCAGATCGATGACGTACACATCGAGATTGCCGTCGCGGGTCGACAAGGTGAGTGCGAGCTTCTTCCCGTCCGGTGACCACGCGGGAGCCTGATTGACGCCTGCCTTGGCGGACACCACGTGCCGCTCACCTGTCTTCAAGACCTGCACGTACACCGTCGGCAGGCGGTGCTCGAACGAGACATAGGCGAGATTCTGGCCGTCCGGGGACCACGCCGGCGACATGAGCGGCTCGTTCGATTGCATCACCACGTGCGGGTTCTCGCCGTCCGCGTCGGCGACGATCAGCCGATAACTGCGATTCGGCAACGATCCCGATACCGACACGTAGGCGATGCGTGTCGCGAAGGCGCCGCGGATGCCCGTGATTTTGTCGAAAATCATGTCGGCGATCTGATGACTGGCCAGCCGCAGGCCGGGGCGGTTCGCACTGATCTGGAAGCCGAGCAGTCGCTGGCGATTCAGCACATTGTAGAGCTCGAAGCTGATGTTGTAGCGATCGGAGCCTTGCGCCGTCATGAGCCCGACCACGACGTAATCGTTGCCGAGCCGCCGCCAGTCGTCGTAGCTGATGCTCGCGCCCGTGTGGGGCTGCTCGACCATGTCCTTGCGATCCATGGGTTTGAAGCGGCCGCTGCGCGCAAGGTCGTTGCTCACGACTTGAGCGACGTCGACATCAGCCACACCGGGGTCCGCGAACGGCACGATCGCGATGGGAACGGCGTTGTCTTGCCCGCGGGTCACCTCCACCACGAACTCGCTGGAGTTACTGCGCTGGGCGAGCCCAAGACAGACCATCAACACCAGAACGGCAAAGACTTTATTCATCGGGTTTGAACCTGAACGCGAAGTTTCTCTGGAAAAGGGCCGGATCCGGGGGATCGGGCAGCGGCGAGGCGCGATAAACCGCGTTCTCGATGGATTGGCGAACTGCGGCGTCGCCGTTGCATTGGGTGACCCGTGCGCTCGTGACCTCGCCGCCCGGCACCTGAGTGACCTCGACCAGGCAATCGATCCCGACCCGCGCCGAGGGTGGTTTGATCCAGGCCTTCTGAATGCGCGCTTGCAAGGCAGCCCTGTAGCGGTCGGCGAGCGGACCCGCCTGGACGGCCGCGATGTGCTCTTCTTCCGCCATTTGACGCCGCAATTCCTCGACTCGCGCGCGCTCATCCGCTGCCTTTGCCGCTGCAGCCGCCTTGGCCTCGGCCGCAGCCTTGGCATCAGCGGCCGCTTTCGCCTCTGCCGCAGCCTTTGCCTCCGCCGCCGCTTTCGCTTCGGCGGCAGCCTTGGCATCGGCCTGCCGCTTCGCGTCCGCGGCGGCCTTCGTTTCGGCCTGCCGCTTGGCCTCTTGTTCTGCTCGAGCGGCGGCCGCCGCTTGCGCTTCCTTGGCCGCCTCGACTTCCTTGGTGGCTTGGGCCTGCTTGGCGACCTGGGCCTGCTTCGCCTGCTCGGCCGCCTTCGCCGCCTGTGCCTCTTCCGCCTCGCGCTGAGCTCTCGCGGCCTGGGCCTGCTGCAAAGCTTGTGCGCCTGCCTCAGCCTTGGCGGCGGCCTGCGCCTCGGCCGCCGCACGCGCCTGCGCAACGGCCCGAGCGGCCTCGTCGGCTTGCGCGCGCTGGGCGGCGCGCAGGATCCGCGAGTCGACGATGGTTGCGTTGATGGGCGCGGGTTGCATGCTCTCGGGCGTGTGCGTGCGCGCCAGGGTGAGGTACACCAACGCCGCCGCCAGCGCGCCATGCAACAGTACCGAGAAGAGCACCGGCCCCGAGTTTTCGCGGACGAAGCTGGTCATCAGTGCCCGCTTCCGGCCGCACGCGGCGGCGGCTCTGGATCCGTCAGCAGTCCCACCTTGTCTGCGCCCGCGCGTTGCAGGAGCACCATGGCGTGCGCCACCGTACCGTAGGGGACCGTCGTGTCGGCCCGAATCAGCACGGGGGTCTGTGGATCTCGGCGCAGCAGGGCCGCCGTGCGCGAGGCCACGGTGGCCTCGTCGGCGGGGTGGTCCGGATTGGGACCGAAGTTGACATACAGCCGCCCATGGCCGTCCACGGTCACGATGAGGGGCTCATGCTTCTGCAGGAATGCGGGGTCGATGGGCTTCGCGCCGGCGGTCGGCAAATCCACCTTGACGCCTTCCTTCAGCAACGGCGCCGTGATCATGAAAATGATGAGGAGCACCAGCATCACGTCGATGTACGGAACGACGTTGATCTCTCCCATCAGTTTGCGACGACGCAGCGGTGCCGGCATGCGTTATGCGATGTGCGCGCGGGCCGAGCCATGGCGCTGCAAAATAGTGGAGAACTCTTCGACAAAAGTGTCGAAGCGGAGTTCCAGGCGGCTCACCTGGTCGGCGAACCGGTTGTAGGCGATGACGGCGGGTATGGCTGCGAACAATCCGATCGCCGTGGTGATGAGAGCCTCGGCGATACCCGGTGCGACCGCCGACAGCGTCGCCTGCTGTACATTGCCGAGGTTGTGAAAGGCCGTCATGATGCCCCACACGGTACCGAACAGACCCACGTACGGGCTGGTCGAGCCCACGGTCGCGAGCGTCGCGAGATTGCGCTCGAGCCGATCCATCTCGCGCATCTGGGCGACGCGCATTCCGCGCCGTGAGCCCTCGAGCAAGAGGTCGGCCGCCGTGCCGAGCTGGCGCAAGCGGCTGAACTCCCCGAAGCCCGACTCGAAAATGCTTTGCAAGCCGGTGCCTGCGCGGCCCTTGGTCTCGATGTTCCGATACAGGGCTGCCAGATCGCCGCCCGACCAGAACTGGTTCTCGAATTGATCCGCGGTGCGCCGGCAATGCGAGATCACGCGGCTCTTGCGGAAGATGATCGCCCAGGACATGACCGAGGCGAGCAGCAGCAATGCAACCACCGCCTGCACGATCGGGCTTGCATCGAGTACCATCGACCAGACCGACAAATCATTGGGCATCACGCCACTCCGTGAATAGATCCTTGGGGATAGCGCGCGGCCGAAGCGTGGCCGAGTCCAGGCAGGCGCAGCGGACGGTGGCGTCGATGAGCTGCGCGTCTCCTCGCCATATCGATTGCTTGAACTCGATTGTCGCACCGCTCAACTTCGCAAGCGCCGCGGTGACGAGAACTTCATCATCGAGCATGGCGGGGCGGAGGAAGTCGACCGCAACGCTGACCACCGCGAACTGCAATCCGCGTTCGGCCCTGAGCCGTGGCTGGTCGACGCCGAGGGCCCTCAGCCATTCACTGCGGCCGCGCTCTAGAAATTTCAGGTAATTCGCGTAGTAGACCACGCCGCCCGCATCGGTGTCCTCCCAGTACACCCGCACGCGATGCTCATAACGGTGCTTGTAGGCGAAATCCGACTTCGCCGGCATCTACGAGGGTTCCCGAAACAGCGGCAGGTTCTGGTCGCGCTCGATGTCCGGCGCCTTGAGCCCGAAGTGGACATAGGCCTTGCGCGTCGCGACCCGCCCGCGCGCCGTGCGCATCAGAAAGCCCTGCTGGATGAGAAACGGCTCGATCACATCCTCGATGGTGCCGCGCTCCTCGCTCATCGCAGCCGCGAGGCTATCGACACCCACGGGACCGCCCTCGAACTTCTCGATGACCGTCAACAAGAGCTTGCGGTCCAGCATGTCGAACCCTTGTGGATCCACCTCGAGCATATCGAGCGCGGCCAGCGCCACCTCGGCGCTCATGACTCCGGCCGCTTTGACCTCGGCGAAATCGCGAACCCGGCGCAACAGCCGGTTGGCGATGCGCGGCGTGCCGCGCGAGCGCTCAGCGATGCGCGCGGCGCCCTCGGGCAACAAATGCAGCTTCAGGATCGAGGCGCTGCGCGCGACGATTTTGACCAGCTCCTCGGTGCTATAGAACTCGAGACGCTGCACGATGCCGAAGCGGTCGCGCAGCGGCGAGGTCAACAAGCCCGCGCGCGTCGTAGCGCCGACCAGGGTAAAGGGCGGCAGATCGAGCTTGATGGAGCGTGCACCGGGCCCCTCACCGATCATGAGGTCGAGCTGCGAGTCCTCCATGGCCGGGTACAGGACCTCCTCCACGACCGGGCTCAGCCGGTGGATCTCGTCGACGAACAGCACATCGCGGGGCTCCAAGTTGGTGAGCAGCGCCGCGAGGTCTCCCGGACGCTCCAGAATGGGCCCCGAGGTCTGGCGCAGGTTGACCTTGAGCTCGTTCGCGATAATGTGCGCGAGGGTGGTCTTGCCGAGCCCCGGCGGCCCGAAGATGAGCACATGATCGAGCGCTTCGCCGCGCATGCGCGCCGCCCGGATAAAGATATCCATCTGCGCCGTCACCTTGGGTTGTCCCACGTACTCCGCGAGACTTTTGGGACGTACCGCGCGCTCGATGACCTCCTCGTCGCCCTTGCCGGCTGAGCTGATGATGCGGTCCTGTTCGATGCCCATACTCGGAGTCTAAGGCTTGGCCGCCGCTTTGAGCGCGCGACGGATGATTTCGGTGGTCGAAAGGCCCGGCTCATCGGCTGCCTTCAACAGGCGCGTGACCTCGGGAGGCTTGTAGCCGAGCGCCACCAGCGCGGAAAAGGCTTCGCCCTGGGGGCTCGAGACCGCCGGACTCAAGGCAGTTCCTTCGCGGGCCGTGGGCGCCGCGAATTTCTGCACGCTGTCGCGCATCTCGATGATCACCCGCTCCGCCGTCTTGCGGCCGATGCCGGGGATGCGCGTGAGCATGGCGATGTCCTCTGCTTCGATAATGCGCAGGAAATCCTCCACGCTCGCTCCCGACAGGATGCCCAACGCGATTTTCGGGCCCACACCCGACACCTTGAGGAGTCCCCGGAACAGGCGCCGCTCGCTCTCCGTGCCGAAGCCGAACAGCACGTGCGCGTCCTCGCGCACCACCAGATGCGTGAACAGTGCGACGGGCTCCCCCGCCGCCGGCAGGCCATAGAAGGTCGACATCGGCGCCTCGAGCTCGTAGCCGACACCGTTCACATCCACCATCAGGGAGGGTGGGAGCTTCAATGCAAGGCGGCCCTTCAGGAAACCGATCATCCGCGCGTCGCCAGCTCGAGCGTGGCACGCACCTGCCCGCGAAGCGCGTGGCAGACCGCAGCCGCGAGGGCGTCCGCCGCATCGGCGGCGACCGGGCCATCGAGACGCAGAATACTGCGCATCATGAGCTGTACCTGAGCCTTCTCGGCGCCGCCGGAGCCGACCACCGCCAGCTTGATCTGGCGGGTCGCGTATTCGAATACCTCGGCGTTCGATTCCGCCGCGCCGCAGATCGCCGCTCCGCGCGCCTGGCCGAGCTTGAGCGCGCTATCGGGATTGCGGTTGACGAACACGCGCTCAATGGCGATCTGGTGCGGCCGGTACTGGGAGACGACGCTGCGCACACAGCTGAAAATCTCCCAGAGGCGCGCCGCGAAATCGCCCTGCGCGGTTCGGATCACCCCGCTCGCCACGTAGGTCAATCGCGGCCCGGCCACATCGAGGACGCCGAAGCCGGTGCATTGCGAGCCGGGATCGATGCCGAGCACCCGCACCATCGGGGGCTTAAGCGCCAAACGCGGCGCCCGCCGCCACGCGAATGAGGTTCGTCATGGGAGTTGACATGGCCGGGTATGATACCGGCATTGGCGGGCTAAACCCACCGACCGCCGGCGCGAAAGGTAGATGGAAACCACCACCCCCGTCCGCACTGCGAGCTCTGCGCTCGAATCTCGGATCGCCGTGCTGCTTGAACTGGACGTATCGCCCGACCTGCAGCAGCGGCGCCGCGCCGCGCTCGAGGTGGCCGAGATCGTTCGCACGCTCGACGCGGACGATGACGTCGTGCTCGCGGCGATCCTGCAGCCGCTGCTCGAGGCCGGGGTGATCGATCGCGAAGCGGCGGCAACCCGGCTCGGTGCCGAAGCCACCCGGCTGGCGCGCGCCTTGAGCGAGCTCGGCGAGTTCGGCCTGCCGCCCGACTGGACGCCGGAACGCGGACTCGAGCCCTTGCAGGCCGAGGCACTGCGCAAGATGCTCGTGGCCGTCATCGGCGATGTGCGGCTGGTGGTGGTCAAGCTCGCCGAGCAATTGCGGCGCATGCGCGGGGCCAAGACCCTCGAGGGCGCCGATAAGCGCAAGCTCGCCGTCGTGACGCGCGAGGTTTACGCCCCGCTCGCCAACCGTCTGGGCGTGTGGCAGGTGAAATGGGAGCTCGAGGATCTCGCGTTTCGCTACCTGCAGCCCGCCGAGTATCGGCACATCGCCGCCGCGTTGAAGGTGCGCCGCACCGAACGCGAACACTACATCGAAGAGCTCAAGGAGCGCCTCGAGCGTGAGCTCCGTGCCGCCGGCGTCGAAGCGCGGATCGATGGGCGGCCGAAACACATCTACAGCATCTGGCGCAAGATGCAGGCGAAAAAGCTCGCGTTCGAGCGGATCATGGATATCCGCGCCGCGCGTGTGCTGGTCGACACCGTGGCCGAATGCTACGCAGCGCTCGGCATCGTGCATTCGTTGTGGCAATTCATTCCCGGCGAGTTCGACGATTACATCGCGACGCCAAAACACAACTTCTATCGCTCGATCCACACCGCCGTGCTCGGTCCCGGAGGCCAGGCGGTGGAGATCCAGATCCGCACGCACGAAATGCACGCCCACTCCGAGCGCGGCGTGGCCGCTCATTGGCGCTACAAGGAAGGCGGCCGCGGCGACCAGGCGTACGAGCGCAAGATCAATCAGCTGCGTGCGCTGCTCACCCCCGAAGAGAAGGATACGGCACACGACTTTCTCGACCGCATGCGCGCGGAGCTCTTTCAGGACCGCGTCTACGTGCTTTCGCCCAAGGGAGAGATCGTCGATGTGCCCGTGGGCGGTACGCCCTTGGACTTCGCTTATCAGGTACACACCGATCTCGGTCACCGCACCCGCGGCGCCAAGGTGAATGGCCGCATGGTGCCGCTCGACTATGCGCTGAAAAACAGCGAGACCGTCGAGATCATCACCGGCAAGACGGCACATCCCTCGCGCGACTGGCTCGCGTCGCAATCGGGCTTTCTCGCGAGCGCGCGACACCGCAATAAGGTGCGGGCGTGGTTTCGCAAACAGGAGGCGTCGCAGAACAAGCTCGAGGGACGGGCGATGCTCGATCGCGAGATCCAGCGCCTCGGCGTCAACACGCCCTCCATGCCGGAGCTTCTGGCCGAGCTCAAGCTCGAGAGCGCCGAGGATCTGCACGAGGCATTGGGCTTGGGCGAGGTCAACACTGCCCAAGTCGCGGCGGCCGTCCAGCGCCTATTCGCCCGCGCCGCACGCGTGGACGAGCCGGTGAAGGCGCGGCCCGCCGCGCCGCGCGAGCCCGAGCTCGAGGTGCAGGGGGTCGGCGATTTGCTTGCGACCTACGCGCGCTGTTGCAAGCCGGTATCCCCCGAGCCGATCGTGGGCTACATCACCGTCGGACGGGGCGTCACCATCCACACCCAATCCTGCTTGAATCTCGGCCGCCTTGCGGCGAAGGCGCCGGCGCGAATCTTGCCCGTCGGCTGGGGCACGGCAGCCACCGAATTTCCGGTCGATGTCGAGGTCGACGCGTTCGACCGCCGCGGGTTGGTGCGCGATGTAAGCGCAGCCCTCGCCGATGAGAAAATCAGCATCCGCAGCATGAACACGACCACTGATGCGCGCGATCACCTCGCGCGCATGAAAATCGCGATCGACATCACGGGGCTCCCGCAGCTCGCGCGGGTCCTCGCCCGCATCGGCCAGCTCCCCAACGTGGTGAGTGCACGGCGCAAGAAATGAGCGCAGGCACCGGCCTCTCTAGGTGCCGGCGCCCGCCTCCTTGCTGGTGCGGCGGATGAATCCCGCCACGTTGTCGTGCAGCGCGCGGAGCGAGGCGTCCTTCGCATACACCATGTGCCCGGAATCGTAGAACTGATATTCGATGTTGCTTTGGAGCTTCGCCGGGATGGGCAGGTGATGCATCTCATAAACGCCCTGGTAGAAAGGCGTCGCCAGATCGAAATAACCGGCGTTCAATTGCACCTTGAGTGTCGGGTTGATCTTCATGGCATTCGCAAGGTCGGGCAGCACGTTCGCCGGCATGCCCGAGGGAATCGGCGGGGTCTGCCCCGGCTGCGCGTGACTGAAATTCCACGTTCTGAAGGTGCCGATGCTCGGCTTAAACGCTTCGTCGGCGGTCCAGTGCAGCTCCTTGCGCGAGTAGTCGTTGAAAGCCGAGACGTATGCCGAGCTCAGGGCGCTCGATTGCGGGTCGTAGTTCGCCCGCTGGCTCAACGGATCGATGTCGGGGCCGGAAAAACGCGTGTCGAGCCGGCCGGTCGTCATGTCCTCGGCCGACTGCAAGGTCTGGCGAAATTCCCCACCGTCGATGCGCAGGTCCGCCTTCAAAATGTACTCGACCGGCAGGCCCGTGTAGTCATGCAGCTTCTGTGCGATTGCCGTGCGCTCCGCGGGCGGCAGATCCGACCCGGCCGCAAGCGCCCGCGCGTAATCTCCCATGGCGAACTGCTCGACCTCGGCGAGCAGCGCCGGCAGATCCGGGTGATCGCCCGGGAGCCTGTGGTGATACCAGGCGGTGGCAGCGTACGTGGGAAGCACCGTCTCGTAAGGCACATCGATGCCGGGATTGTTGGTCGGCCGGTCCGGGCTCAGATCGAAGCTCAGGATTTGCGAAAGTAGAATCACGCCGTTGAAATCGACGGACCGGTCCGCCTCGAGCATGTTGATGAGGACGGCCGAGCGCGGCGTGCCGTAGCTTTCGCCGAACAGGTACTTGGGCGAGTTCCAACGGCCGTATTTGGTGAGAAACTGCGAGACGAATTCGGCGAACGCGTAGGCGTCCTGATCGATCCCGTAGAACGCCTTCTCCTTGTCCTTACCCGCGATCCGGCTGAAGCCTGTGCCCGGCGCGTCAATGAAGACCAGATCGCTCACATCGAGCAGACTCGAGGCGTTGTTCACGAGCGAATAAGGCGCCGCGGGCGTGTGCGAATCGGTCGAGGTCACGATACGCCGCGGGCCGAAGGCCCCCATGTGCAGCCACACGGTCGCGGAGCCCGGACCGCCGTTGTAGAGGAAGGTGACGGGGCGCGACGTGCCGCCGTTGTTCTTGAAATAGGCGACATAGAACATCGAGGCTTCCGCAGTCGGATTTTTGCCCTCGCCCTCGTTGCCCGCCGAGGCCTCGTCTTTCTCGGCCTTCGGGTCGTGCGGCACATCGTCCCAACCCTTCGGATGCACGATCAACGTGCCCGCAATCGCCTGATAGGCGATCGTCTGCCCGCCGATGGTGACGCTTCCCGTACTCGTCTTGGATTCGGATCTGAACGGCTCGAATTTCCCGTTGGCTTTGACGGTATCGGCTTCCTTGTCGACGGAACTGGCCGGCAAAGAAGGATCGGCGAGGGCTTCGAGTGATAGGAAGGCCAAGGCGCCTGCCGCCAGCAGTGTTCCGTAGCGGATTGCCTTTGACTGTCTCTTGAGCTGCGCCCACCCGTTTGCATTCGACCGACCGACCGCTGTCCACCAACGCATTTGAGCTCTCCTATTTCGTGCGGCGCTCATTATAAGGGGACGGGGTCAATTTGGCTGGTAGGGCTTGGACCCTATAAAAATAGGGGTTTCCCGTATCGACGGGTGAATCGGGGCGGTTCGTACAGCCCAACGCACCTTTCAATACGCCCTAACATAGCGTCCAATGCAGCGGCCTGTTTGGGAGATACGTCAATGGGAATATTCCGCGCGCTGATCGTGGCGGCATTCATATCGGCAAGGGCGGCGGGGGCGAACGCGATCGGCGATGCTCCCGAACTCGCGGCTCCGGGACCGGCGGCAGTCGGTCTGACAGAAAAGGCGATCGTACATCGCGACCAAGTCGATCCGCTGCGGGCGGTTGCCGACCGACACATTGTCACGAGAGATCGATCGCTGCGCCTCATGGTGTGGTACCCCGCTAAGCCGGGTGGTCAGGCGGCGTCCTATCAAGCCAGCTTGTCCGAGCCGCCGCCGTTGCGACCAAAGTCGTTCAAGCTTCCTTCACTGGCCGTCAGGGGCGCGAAGCCGGATGGTGAACACCATCCCGTCGTGATCATCTCTCATGGCTTCGCCAACGATCCGGCGATGATGAGTTGGATGGGCGAGAACCTCGCAACCAAAGGTTATGTGGTTGTCGCAATCGCCCACAATGACCCCGGGTTTACGGAAATCAACAAGCTGATCGAACCTCTGCTGTGGCGGCCGCTTGATATCGCGTTCGCCGCCCATGAGATCCGCGAGGGGCTGCTGGGTCGCATGGCAGATCCCAGCCGGATAGCGCTCATCGGTTACTCCATGGGCGGCTACGGCGTCCTGACAGCTGCAGGTGCGCGACTCGATCCTGCTGAGCCGTCCTTTGGCGCCCTTCCAAGCCACTGGCTCGATCGCTACGAACCCGGTGGGAGCGAGGAAGGTGCGCTCAGTGCGGGCGACGTGAAAGCGATAATTGCGATTGCTCCCGCGGGTAAAACGCCTTTCTCCGCCTGGGGTAAGGACGGCCTCGCGGGTATCAGGGTGCCTCTGCTCATCATCGCCGGAGACGCTGATCGCACTGTGGGGTTCAAACCCGGACCGGCGGACATCTTCGCGGAAGCCCTAAACGCTTCCCGCACCCTACTTGTTTTCAAAGAGGGCGGGCATTCGATTGGCGTCGACCCAGTTCCGGCAGAAATGCGCGACAGCCTTTGGGATCAGGACTGGTTCGAAGACCCGGTATGGCGCAAGGATCGAGTGACATCCACGAGCCTGCACTTCATCACGGCCTTCCTCGATCTCTATCTTAAGGGAGACGCAACTCGCGAGGCATACTTTCAAGTTTCCAATCCGGAGTCCGACAAATCACCGTGGAGCACTTCGGAAACGCGCTATGACGCCGTCAGCGGGGGCGCGCCGAACACCGCCTGGAAAGGTTTCGTGAGAAACCATCAAGTCGGTCTCGTCCTCCGCCATCTCGACCCAGAGCTCAGCGATTGATCGCGTCGATCGCGCGCTTATCCGCCGCCAAGGCGGCTTCGTGAACGGCCTCGGATAACGTCGGATGTGCGTGAATGGTGCGCTGGAGGTCTTCGGTGCTGGCCGAGTATTCCATGGCGAGCACCGCTTCCGCGATGAGCTCGCCGGCCAAAGGTCCGACGATATGCACGCCGAGGATCTCATCGTCGTCTGTGGCCGCCACGATCTTTGCCATGCCCTGCGCCGCTTCCATGGCGCGAGCGCGTCCGCTCGCGGCGAAAGGAAATGAGCCGACTTTGTAGGGACGTCCGCTCGCCTTGACCTGTTCCTCCGTGAGGCCCACCCAGGCAATTTCCGGGGCGGTATAGATCACGGAGGGAATGACCTTGTAGTTCACCTCACCGTAACGCCCGGCGATGAGGTCAGCCACCATGATGCCCTCCTCCTTGCCCTTGTGAGCAAGCATCGGCCCGCGAACCACATCGCCCACCGCCCAGACATTGGCCGCAGCGGTACGGCAGTGCTCGTCCACTTGAATGAAACCGCGGGCATCGAGCTCCACGCCGGTTCCCTCGGCCAACAGGTCCTGGGTGAACGGGCGCCGCCCGACGGCGACGATCAGCTTGTCCACTTGCAACGCGTGCTCGCCCTGCGCAGTCGAATACACCACATCGACCGCCGAGCCCGAAACCGTGGCACGGATCACCTTCGCCCCGAGCTTGATGTCGAGGCCTTGTTTCTTGAAGTGGCGCTGGGCTTCCCGCGCGATGGTCTGATCCACCATCGGCAACAGGTCCGGCAGGGCTTCGAGAACGGTCACCTCGCTGCCGAGACGCGACCAGACGCTGCCGAGCTCGAGGCCGATGACACCCGCACCGATGACGCCGAGCCGCTTCGGCACGGCGTCGAATTCGAGGGCGTTCCACGAATCGACGATGAACTTTCCATCGTGTGGAGCGGCGGCCAAACGGATCGGCGTCGAGCCCGACGCCAATACGACGTGCTTCGCCTGCAGGGTCTTTTGCGAGCCATCGGGCGCCGTCACCTGCACGCTGTTCCCCGGCAAGAGCCGCCCGTGGCCTTGGATGCCCACCGCGCCGGCGGCCTTCAAGAGTGAGGCGATGCCGTTGGTCATGGTCTTGACGATGGTTGCGCGGCGCTTCTGCATCTGCGCGAGATCGAGCTTGATGTCGCCGATCTTGATGCCGTGCTGCGCGAATTCGTGTTTCGCGCGGTGATAAAGCTCGGTCGACTCGAGCAGTGCCTTCGACGGAATACATCCGGCGTTGAGACAGGTGCCGCCAAAGGCATAGGTCCCATCGGTGTTCTTCCACTCGTCGACGCAGGCGACCGTCAGCTTGTTTTGGCCGGCTCGAATCGCCGCCGGATAGCCCGCAGGTCCCGCCCCGATCACGATCACATCGTAGTTGTCGCTCATATGCCGAGCACCATCCGCGCCGGATCCTCGAGGGATTGCTTGACGGTAACCAGGAACTGCACGGCCTCGCGCCCGTCGATGATCCGATGGTCGTACGTGAGGGCGATATACATCATGGGACGGACCACGACCTGGCCGTCGACGGCCACCGGACGCTCCTGAATCTTGTGCATGCCGAGAATCGCGCTTTGCGGGGCATTGACGATGGGCGTCGAGAGGAGCGAGCCGAACACCCCGCCGTTGGTGATGGTGAAGGTCCCGCCGGTGAGCTCTTCCATGGTGATGGTGCCCGCGCGTGCGCGTGCGGCGAAATTGCCGATCGACTTCTCGACCTCGGCGAAGCTCAACTGATCCGCGTCGCGCAAGATCGGCACGATCAACCCGCGGTCGGTGGATACGGCGACGCCGATGTCGAAATAATCGTGGTACACGATGTCGTTGTTCTCGACCGAGGCATTCACGGACGGAAATTTGCGCAGCGCCTCGACACACGCCTTGGTGAAGAACGACATGAAGCCGAGCTTCACGCCGTGCTGCTTCTCGAACGCCTCTTTGTAGCGCGCCCGCAGCTCATTCACCAGATGCAGATCGACCTCGTTGAAGGAGGTGAGCAGTGCCTGGGTCGACTGGGCCTGCACCATGCGCTCGGCAATGCGCGCGCGCAGCCGCGTCATGGGCACCCGTTGCTCGATGCGGCCGCCCTTGGGGCTCGGTCTCAGCACCATCGGAGCGGCGGACTCCGCCGCGGCAGGCTGTGTCGCGGGCGTCGCCACCGACGACTTGGCCGCCGTCGGCACATCCTTCGCCGCGAGATAGTTCACCACGTCCGATTTCGACACGCGTCCGTCACGGCCGGAGCCGATCAGGGACTTCGGATCCACCTTGTTTTCCTCGACGACACGCTTGGCTGCCGGGCTCAATTTTCCGCCCGCCTCGGCCGCGGAGGAAGCCGGCGCGGACATGCCCGGAGCAGCCGCGCGCACGGCGTCCTGCGCCGGGGCGGCGGCGCCATCTGCTTGAGCCATGACGGCGGGCGCGCTCGCGCCCGGCACCGTGGCAGCCTCCTCGATCAGCGCCAGCAGCTGGCCGCTGGTGACCGTCGCGCCGTCCTTGAACTTGATTTCCGAGATCACGCCGGCCATCGGCGCCGGGACCTCGAGCACGACTTTGTCCGTCTCCAGATCGACCAGATTCTCATCGCGCGCAACCGCTTCACCGGGCTGCTTGTGCCATGAGACCAGCGTAGCGTCGGCGACCGATTCCGGCAGCTGCGGTACGCGCACTTCGATTGTCATTAAGCGGTCCTAGTTTGAGCTTCGGGAAGGCGCATCGTTTGGCGCGAGGTCTCTTCGGGCGGTAGTCCCTGCAGAGCCGCGGTGACGAGATTTCTCTGCTGCTGCTCGTGCAACACCGAGATGCCGGTGGCGGGCGCCGCGGCGCCGGCGCGACCGGCGTACAGCAATTCGTCTCGCGGGCCTAAGGGCAACTGCAAGCGGTGCCGGATTTGATACCAGCCGCCCTGGTTCTGCGGCTCCTCTTGGCACCATACGATCTCGCGCGCGTTTGAGTATTTGCGCAAGACGGCCTCGTAGCCATCCGATGGGAACGGATAGAGCTGCTCGAGTCTCACGATGGCCACGGTTTCGACCTTCGCCTCGCGGCGTGCCTTGAGCAAGTCGAAATACACCTTGCCGCTGCATAACACGATGCGCTTGACCGCCTGCGGATTGATTTCGTCGATCTCATCGATGACGGTGTGAAAGCCGCCGCTGGCGAGATCCTCCAGCCGTGACACCGACAAGGGATGCCGCAGCAGGCTTTTCGGGGTCATGATGATGAGCGGCTTGCGCAGCGGACGCAGCATCTGCCGGCGCAGCATGTGGAACATCTGCGCAGGCGTCGAGGGCACGCACACCTGCATGTTGTACTCCGCGCAGAGCTGCAGGAAACGCTCGAGCCGCGCCGAGGAATGCTCGGGACCTTGACCCTCATAGCCGTGCGGCAGGAACAACGTGAGGCCGGACAGCCTGCCCCACTTGGCCTCTCCCGAGCTGATGAACTGATCGATGATGACCTGCGCGCCGTTGGCGAAGTCGCCGAACTGTCCCTCCCAGATGGTCAGACAGTGCGGCTCGGTGGTCGAGAATCCGTACTCGAAACCCATCACCGCCTCTTCGGACAGCACCGAATCGGTGACGGTGAAAGTCGGCTGGCCGGTAGCCAGATGCTGCAGCGGCACGTAGGTCCTACCCGTCGTCTGATCGTGCAATACCGCATGCCGGTGGAAGAATGTGCCGCGGCCGCTGTCCTGACCCGTGAGCCGTATGGGGTAGCCCTCCTGGATGAGGCTCGCATAGGCGAGAGTCTCGGCGCATCCCCAGTCGAGCGCGAGCTCGCCCGCAACCATGCGCTCGCGCGCCTGCATGACGGCGAGCACGCGCGGATGCAGGGTCCAATCGGCGGGATAGGTCGTGATCGCCTTGCCGAGGGCACGCAGGCGCACCATTTCCACCGAGGTTCGCACGGGCTCCGACCAATCCGCCTCGAGGTACTTGCTCCAATCGACGGTGTACTTATTGCCGATCAGTCCGAGGGCCGCGCGGGCCTGCGGCTTGCCCTCGTCGAGACCTGCGCGGTATTGATCGATCATGGCGGCCGCTTCGCTCGCGCCGAGCACGCCCTCGGCGATCAGCTTGTCGGCATACAGCTGCCGCGCGGTGGGCTTCTTGCGAATCACCTTGTACATGAGCGGTTGCGTCGCCGCCGGCTCATCGCCCTCGTTGTGCCCATGCCGGCGATAGCAAACCAGATCGATCACGATGTCCTTGTGAAACTTCACCCGGTACTCGAGCGCGAAACGTGTGACGAAACACACCGCCTCCGGATCGTCCGCATTGACGTGCAGGATCGGCGCCTCGATCATTTTCGCGACGTCCGAGCAATAGAGCGTCGAGCGCGTATCGCGCGGCTCGCTGGTGGTGAAGCCGACCTGATTGTTGATGATGATATGCACCGAGCCGCCGGTGTAGAAGCCGCGCGCTTGCGAAAGCTGCAGCGTCTCCATGATGACGCCCTGTCCCGCGAAGGCGGCGTCGCCGTGTATCAGCACCGGCAGCACCTTGTCGCCCTTGGAGTCGCCGCGGCGCTCCTGCCGTGCCCGTACCGAGCCTTCGATCACGGGATCCACGACTTCGAGGTGCGAAGGATTGAAGGCGAGCGCCACATGCACGTTGCCCGTGGGGGTCTTCAAGTCGGCGGAGAACCCCTTGTGGTATTTCACGTCGCCCGAGCCGCGCAGCTTCTTGAGGTCGTACTGTCCCTCGAACTCGCTGAACAAATCCTTGGGCGACTTGCCGAGCAGGTTCACCAACACGTTGAGCCGGCCGCGATGCGCCATGCCGACGATGGTCTCCTCGATGCCGTCCTTCCCGGCTTCTTGCACCAGCTCATCGAGCAGCGGTATGAGGCTGTCGCCGCCCTCCAGCGAGAATCGCTTTTGACCCACGTATTTCGTGTGCAGATAGCGCTCCAGGCCTTCGGCGGCCGTGAGCTGCCAGAGAATGTTCTTCTTCTCCGCCGTGCTGAAGCGGTGCTGCAGGCGCTCGGACTGAAAATGGTCCTGCAGCCAGAGCCGCTCCTCGCCATCCGACACGTGCGCGAACTCCGCGCCGATGGTATCGCTGAATATGAAGTGAAGCGCCGCGAGTATGTCCTTGAGCTTCATGCGCGCCGGGATAGCCGACGTGCGGCTGCCGGTGACGAACTCGGTCTCCATATCGGCCGGCGTCAGGCCGAAGAACGCGGGGTCGAGAATGGCGGGCTTCGCTCGCGGCGCGAGATCGAGGGGATCCAAGTGGGCGATCAAGTGACCGCGATTGCAATAGACCTGAATGAGCCGCGACACCGCGGCCTGCTTCGCGCTCGCCGCGCCGCTATCGGCCGCAGGCGACCGGCCGTTGAGGCGCTCGCTGCCGGCCCGCTCGGCGCGCTCGCGCGCGGTGGCCTCGCGCGGCCCCGTCGTGACGCGCTCAGGCGGCGAGCGCCGCGGCTTCTCGGGCGCGGCCCCGGCCTGCAGGCTCGCAAAGTACTGGGCCCAGCCCGAGTCGATGGACTTGGGGTCGCTGAGGTAGCGCTGGTAAAGCTCCTCGATGAAATCGGCGCTCGCGCCGGCAAGAGCCGTGGTGGCCAGCTGATCGGCTAAGGATGCACTCATAGAGAGGAAGAAAACCTATCTAAATCAGGCGGATGCGGAAGGTAAATAAACTCGCGGATAAGTGATTATTCTAGCCGAATACGACAGAATATGGAATGTGACCCAGCCCGCGGATTCCGCACGCGGACCGAGGATGCACGCGGGTGGGCTCGCCCTCTGCTAGTAAAAGCCGCGGTCCGGCAGCATGCGGAGCATGCTCATCTCGTGGCCCACCAGAAACAGGTAGGTCAGGAGCACACCGTAGAGCAAGAGCTCCACGCGAACCACGCGCATGAACCGGTAACGCGCGAGAAACACCATCAGCATCACGCAGGCGCCGGTCATCGCGATCTTCAGGATGGCGAACACTCCGATGTCATGGCCCATGACGGCCGCCATGACCGGGTTCACCTCCACCGCGCCGCCCGACATCAGCGTCACGGTCAGAAATGCGTCCACGACGCTCAAAATCAAGATGCCCACGGAAACCGCCCAGAGATGGGCACCGTGCCAATCGGTGGGCTGGAAGCGGCCGTCGTCCGTGCGGCGCCCCACGCGGCGCCGGCGGGGCCGAATCGCGCCGTAGAAAAATGCCCACCAGAGACGGTGCCGCCGTTCAGGCCGTGAGCGCCGCTCGAAGCCGCGTCCCGTGTGCTGAGGCCTCACGGGGGACCATTCTTCTTGCGTCGGCGGTAGCGATGACATGGCACACTATCCCGAGACGGACAGCCCCTCGGCAAGCCCGATTGGCCATAATCCGGGCGCCGACGGGCATATTTTTTTCGGCGGTTAGACGGCGCTCACCATCTGCGCCATGAAGTCGCTCACCGGGAGCGCCGTGAGTGCCGCTCGATCGACGAACATTTTCTTGATGGCCTCGGTTTGCTTGGCTCCGAAGTGCGCAGCGACGCTCGTCTCGAACTTCTGAACGAGCACGGGCATGCCTTCGGCACGGCGCTTGCGGTGGCCGATGGGATAATCCACTGCGATGCGCGGGCTCGAAGTCCCGTCCTTGAAGAAAACCTGCACGGCGTTGCCGATGTAACGCTTGTCGGACGCGTAATATTCCTGTGTGAAAGTGGGGTTTTCGCGCACTTGCGTTTTGGCGCGCAGGGCATCGACCCGCGGATCTTTGGCGACCTCGTCTTCGTAGTCCGCAGCCGTGAGCCGGCCGAAGATCAACGGGATCGCCACCATGTATTGGATGCAGTGATCGCGGTCCGCGGGGTTCGCGAGCGGTCCGGTCTTGTCGATGATGCGCACCCCGGGCTCCTGCGTCTCGATGACGACCCGCTCGACGTCGGCAAGTTTCGCGTGGATCTGCGGATGCAGAGTCATCGCGGCCTCGACCGCCGTCTGGGCGTGAAACTCGGCCGGAAAGGAGATCTTGAACAGCACGTTCTCCATCACGTAGCTGCCGAAGGCCTGCGGCAGGGTCAAGGGCTTGGACTTGAACAGCACGTCCTGGAATCCCCAGGTCTTGGCGGTCAGGGCCGACGGATAGCCCATCTCGCCCTTGAGCGCGAACAGCGCGTGGCGCACCGCCCGGCTGGTCGCATCGCCGGCCGCCCAACTCTTCCGCGACCCGGTGTTCGGCGCGTGCCTATAAGTGCGCAGCGCACCGCCGTCGACCCAGGCGTTCGAGACGGCGTTGATGATCTGCTCCCGAGTGCCGCCAAGCATCGCCGTCACCACGGCGGTCGAGGCGACGCGAACCAGCAGCACATGATCGAGCCCGACGCGGTTGAAGCTGTTTTCGAGCGCGAGCACGCCCTGAATTTCATGGGCCTTGATCATGGCGGTGAGCACGTCGCGCACGGCGACCGGCTTGCCGCTGCGGGACAGATAATCGGCGACCGCCAGTATGCCGCCCAGATTATCCGACGGATGACCCCACTCCGCGGCAAGCCAGGTGTCGTTGAAATCGAGCCAGCGGATCATCGCGCCGATGTTGAACGCGGCATTGATCGGATCGAGCTCGTACGAGGTGCCGGGAACGCGAGCCCCGCCCTTCAGCGTCGCCCCGGGCACCACCGGACCCATGAGCTTGGTGCAGGCCGGATACTTGAGCGCCTGGAAGCCGCAGGCGAGCGTATCCATGAGGCAATAGCCCGCCGTCTCGTAGGCGAGATCGCTCTTGATCTCGAAGGACAGCGCGTAATCGGCGATGGCGGCCAGTAGCGAGTCGGGAGCGGGACGTTCTGCGGACTTGATATCGTGTGATGACATGCCTTGGGTCTCTGTGGATGAATGCGGTCGGCTATCGCCCGAGCCTTAACGGCGCTCGGCGAGCGGGACGAACTTGAGGTTCTCGGGTCCCGTGTAATTCGCGCTCGGACGGATGATCTTGCCGTCGATGCGCTGCTCGATGATGTGCGCGGCCCAGCCCGAAGTCCGGCTGATGACGAACAACGGCGTGAACATCGCGGTCGGCACTCCCATCAGGTGATAAGAAACCGCCGAGAACCAATCGAGGTTCGGAAACATGTTCTTCGCCGCCTTCATGACGGTCTCGATGCGCTCCGCCACCTGGAAGTTCTTGGTGTCGTTGGCCGCCTGAGCAAGGTTGCGCGACACCTCTTTGATCACTTCATTGCGGGGATCGGAAATCGTATAGACGGGATGGCCGAAGCCGATGATCACCTCTTTCGCCGCTACACGCCGCTTGATGTCCGCCTCCGCCTCCTCGGGCGATGCGTAGCGGCTTTGGATTTCGAACGCCACCTCGTTCGCGCCGCCATGCTTCGGTCCGCGCAGCGCCCCGATCGCGCCGGTGATGCTCGAATAGATGTCCGAGCCCGTGCCCGCGATCACTCGAGCCGTGAACGTCGAGGCATTGAACTCGTGCTCGGCGTACAGATTGAGCGAGGTGTGCATGGCGCGCACCCAGTTGGCCGGGGGCGTTTTGCCGTGCAACAGGTGCAGGAAGTGGGCACCGATGGAATCATCGTCGGTCTGCACCTCGATGCGCCGGCCGTTGCGCGCGTAGTGATGCCAATAGCACAGCATCGAGCCCAGGCACGCGAGCAATCGGTCCGCGATGGCGCGCGCGCCATCGACCGGGTGACCGGCGCTTTCCGGCTCGATGCAACCGAGCACCGACACGCCGGTGCGCAGCACATCCATCGGATGGCTCGCAGCCGGCAGCTGCTCGAGCGCCGTCAGCACGCCGCCCGGCAGGCCGCGCAGACCCTTGAGCCTCGCCTTGTAGGCGCCGAGCTCGGCGCGGTTCGGCAGCTTCTCGTGCACCAGGAGATAGGCGATCTCCTCGAATTCGCAGGTGGTTGCGATATCGAGAATGTCATAGCCGCGGTAATGGAGGTCATTGCCCGTCGTGCCCACGGTACAAAGCGCCGTGTTGCCCGCGGTAACACCCGACAAGGCCACGGATTTCTTCGGCTTGAATCCGGCCGGCTGCGATTCGCTCATTTGTTTTTCCCCTCGGCAAACAATTCGTCCAGCTTCGCTTCGTACGCGTGATAGTCGAGATACTTGTATAAATCGGCGCGCGTTTGCATTCGATCCACGACGTTCCTCTGAGTTCCGTCGCGGCGGATCGCCTCATACACCCCGAGCGCCGCGGCGTTCATCGCGCGGTACGCTGAGCAGCAATACAAGACGATGTCCACGCCCACCGAGCCGAGCTCGTCGCGGGTGAACAACGGCGTCTGGCCGAATTCCGTGATGTTGGCGAGGATCGGCACCTTCACCGCCTCTTTGAAGCGGCGGTACATGGGAAGGTCGGTCATCGCCTCCGGAAAAATCATGTCCGCTCCCGCCTCGACGCACGCGACCGCGCGCTCGATCGCCGCATCGATGCCCTCGACCGCGAGCGCATCGGTACGCGCCATGATCACGAAGCCGGGATCGGTGCGGGCATCCACGGCGGTCTTCACGCGATCGACCATCTCCTGCTTGGAGACGATCTCCTTCCCCGGGCGATGCCCGCAGCGCTTCGCCTGCACTTGGTCCTCGATGTGCAGGCCGGCGGCGCCGAACTTGATGAACGACTTGACTGTGCGCGCAATGTTGAACGCCCCGCCCCAGCCCGTGTCGGCGTCCACCAGGAGCGGTAAGTCGCAGGCATCGGTGATGCGACGGATGTCGGTGAGCACATCGTCCATCGTGCTCACACCGAGGTCCGGCACTCCCAGGGAATTCGCGGCGACGCCGCCGCCGGAGAGATACAGCGCCTTGAACCCGACGGCGGCCGCCATGCGCGCGGTATAGGCCGTGATCGCTCCCACCGCTTGCAGCGGCCGTTCCGCACGTACCGCCGCGCGCAAACGGGCTCCGGGCGAGGGGGCGGGAGTCGATGTATCAGATGTATCAATAGTAGCCATACAGAATCTTCCTGGAGTGTCAAAAAATAATGGTTTTAGCCGCGCGCCCACCGCCTCCAGGGCTGCGGCAACGAAGCAAGACGGACACCGTTCCGGGCTCCCGGCGCTGGAAATCCCAAAGCGCTTGCGGGTTTGATTGTTGAGTGGTCGGAATCCGCATAAACTCCCGGGTAGTTTACGCGATGCGGACATCCCAAGGGGAACTCTCAATGACCGGCAAACCAGCGCTTGTGCCCGATGAGGCGGCGACCGTCAAAATGCTGCTCGACGGCAAGTTGATCGATTCACAGACCAGCGAATGGCACGACGTCGTGAACCCGGCCACGCAGCAGGTGCTTGCACAAGTGCCGTTCTCGACCGACGCCGAGCTCGAGGCCGCGGTGGCCTCGGCCAAGAAGGCGTTCAAGACCTGGAAGAGCACGCCGATCGCGGCTCGGGCTCGCATTATGCTCAAACTCCAGGCGCTGGTGCGCGAGCACATGAGCCGGATCGCGCGCACCCTGAGCGCCGAGCAGGGCAAGACGCTCGCCGACGCGGAGGGCGACGTCTTCCGCGGTCTCGAAGTGGTGGAGCATGCGTGCTCGATCGGCTCGCTGCAGCTCGGCGAATTCGCGGAGAACGTCGCGGGCGGCGTGGACACCTATACCCTGCGCCAGCCCATCGGCGTGGTGGTCGGCATCTCGCCGTTCAACTTTCCCGCGATGATTCCGCTGTGGATGTTTCCCATGGCCATCGTCTGCGGCAACACCTTCGTGCTGAAACCGTCCGAGCAGGATCCGATGACGCCGATGCTGCTCGCGGAGCTCGTCCTCGAGGCGGGCGTGCCGCCCGGGGTGCTCAACATCGTTCACGGCGGCAAGCGCGCCGTCGATGCGCTCTGCTCGCATCCGGACGTGGCCGCCGTCTCCTTCGTCGGATCCACCGCGGTGGGCACGCACGTCTACAATCTCGCCTCGCAGCACGGCAAGCGCGTGCAATGCATGATGGGCGCGAAAAATCACGCCGTCGTGATGCCCGACGCGAGCAAGGAACAGAGTCTGAACGCCGTCGTGGGCGCGACCTTCGGCGCGGCCGGACAGCGCTGCATGGCCACCTCGGTCACGGTACTCGTCGGCGAAGCCCAGAAATGGATTCCCGACATCGTCGCCAAAGCGAAGACCCTCAAAGTCAGCGCCGGCACCGAGAAGGGCGCGGATCTCGGACCGGTGATTTCGAAGAACGCCAAGAACCGCATTTTGGGACTCATCGACGACGGCCTGCGGGAAGGCGCAACCCTCGAGCTCGACGGCCGCAACGTGAAAGTCGCCGGATACGAGAACGGCAATTTCATCGGTCCGACCGTATTTTCCGGCGTCAAGCCGGGAATGAAGATCTACACCACTGAAATCTTCGGACCGGTGATGACCATCGTGAGCGTCGACAGCCTGGATGAGGCGATCAAGCTCATCAATGACAATCCCTTCGGCAACGGCACGGGCATCTTTACGCAGAGCGGCGCGGCAGCGCGCAAATTCCAGTCGGAGATCGACGTCGGGCAGGTGGGCATCAATGTGCCCATTCCGGTGCCCGTGCCGTACTTCAGCTTCACGGGCTCGCGCGGCTCCAAGCTCGGCGATCTCGGCCCCTACGGCAAGCAAGCGGTGCAGTTCTACACGCAGACCAAGACAATCACGTCGCGCTGGTTCGACGATGCCGCCGTCTCCGCCGGAGTGAACACGACCATCAGCCTGAAATGAGGCTGAAGCGTTCGGGCATCGCATGAACTTTCAACAAACCCTGGCGGTCGTCACCGGCGGCGCCTCCGGACTCGGTCGCGCCGTGGTCGAGCATATCGTCTCTTGCGGTGGGAGCGCCGCGATTCTGGATCTGCAGGAAGAGGCCGGCCGGGCTGCCGCGCGCGAGATCGGCGTAACCTTTCACCTCTGCGACGTCGGCGTCGAGGCGCAAGTGCAAGCCGCCGTGTCGGCCGCGCACGGCGCGATGCAGGGGCTCAATCTTCTGGTCAACTGCGCCGGCATCATCGGCGCCGGCAAACTCCTCGGCAAGACGGCCCCGATGTCGGGCGAATTCTTCGAGAAGGTGGTGCGCGTCAATCTGATCGGCACTCTGCTCTGCGACAAGACCGCCGCCGCGCTCATGCGCGACAACGCGCCCAACGCGGACGGTGAGCGCGGCGTGTTGATTCACACCGCTTCGGTCGCGGCGTTCGAAGGCCAGATCGGACAAGTGGCCTACGCGGCCACCAAGGCCGGCATCGTCGGCATGACGCTGCCCATTGCGCGGGAGCTCGCCGCGTTCGGCATCCGCTGCGTCTCCATCGCGCCCGGCATCTTCATGACACCGATGCTGGCGGGGCTCTCCGCGGACGTGCAGGCCTCTCTCGGCGCGCAGGTGCCGTTTCCACCGCGCCTCGGCAAGCCTGAGGAGTTTGCCCGGCTGGTGCAATCCATCGTGGAAATTCCGACGCTCAACGGCGAAGTGATCCGTCTGGACGGCGCCATCCGCATGCAGCCGCGCTAGCCGCGCGCGGCCCAGCGCCGCACCACCGCGTGAATGGCGCTCAATCCGTCGGTGAGCGCCGCAGGTCCCGGCTGTAGGATCAGGGGCGACTTGATTTCGTGCAGCTCGCCGTCGCGAACCGCGGGAATGTCCTCCCAGCCCGGCCGCGAGACCACGTGCTCCGGACGAAAACGCTTGCCGCACCAGGAGCCCAGGATGATCTGCGGCGCGCGCCGCACCACCTCCTCGGCATCGGCCACGATGCGGTCCTTGCCGAGGGAACAAATGGCCCGCTCCGGAAAGATGTCCTCGCCGCCCGCAATCGCGATGAGCTCGCTCACCCAGCGAATCGCCGAGATCATCGGCTCGTCCCACTCCTCGAAATACACGCGCGGCCGGCCACCGAGCACAGCGGCGGCGGCGCGCACCTCCTCGATGTGTCGCTCGAGCTCGAGCGCGTAGCGCTCGGCGCGCTCGGCAACGCCGACCAGCGCGCCCAGGCGGCGTACGTACGCGAGGATCCCCGCCACCGAGCGGTGATTGCTGATCCATACCTCGATGCCGGCCTTGATGAGCGCCTGGGCGATGTCCGCCTGCATGTCGGAAAATCCGACGACGAAATCAGGCTCGAGCTCGAGAATGCGGTCCACCTTGGCGCTGGTGAAGGCGGAGACCCGCGGCTTCTCGCGCCGGGCACGCGCAGGCCGCACCGTGAATCCGGAAATACCGACGATACGCCGCTCCTCGCCCAAGGCGTAGAGCACTTCCGTCGGCTCCTCGGTCAGGCAAACGATGCGCTGCGGTCCGGTGCTCACGCCGCTACAATACATCCTCGGCGATTACCGCGGCGGATCCCTCGATGATCGCATGCGCAAGGCCGGGTGCCTGCGAGAGCACATGATCGGTGTAGAAGCGCGCGGTTTCGATCTTGGCGCGATAGAAGGCCGCGCTCGCTGCGCCTTGCGCGGGCGGCGAGGCGAGGCGTTCCCGCGCCACCCCTGCGGAACGCAGCAGCTGCCAGCCTCCCGCGACCACGCCGAAGAGCTCGAGCAGCGGCACGGCGCCCGCCGAAACACCACGCGCGTCCTTGCCGTAGGAGGAGACGACGTATTGAACCGCGGATTCGAGGGCGTCGATGGCAGCGGAGAACACGCGCCCCGCCTCGCGGAGGCTGCGCATCTCCTCGATGAGGGCCCGCGCTGCGCGGCCGCCGTCGCGCGCGATCTTGCGGCCGACGAGATCGTTCGCCTGGATGCCCGTGGTCCCTTCATAGATCGGCGTGATGCGCGCATCCCGATAGAGCTGTGCGACGCCCGTTTCCTCGATGAAACCCATGCCGCCGTGAACCTGGATCGCGAGCGAGGTGAGGGCCACGGAATTCTCGGTGCACCAGCCCTTGACGACCGGGATCATCAAATCCGCGAACGCCTGGTGACGCGCGCGCAGTTTCTCGTCCGGATGCACCCGAGCTGCATCGAGTGACACGGCCGCGACGCTCGCCAGGGCCCGCATCGCTTCGGTTTTAGATTTGATGAGCATGAGCATGCGGCGGATGTCCGGATGCCGCACGATCGGCACGCGTCCTCGTACACCGGGCTCCATACCCTGGACGCGCTCGCTCGCAAACGCCAGGGCGGCTTGGAACGCCCGCTCCGACAGTCCGATGCCCTCGAGCCCCACGGCGAAGCGTGCGGCATTCATCATGATGAACATGTATTCGAGGCCGCGATTTTCCTCGCCGATGAGCTCGCCCACGGCGCCGCCTTGCTGCCCGAAGGCGAGCACGCAAGTGGGACTCGCATGAATACCGAGCTTGTGCTCGACCGACAGGCAGCGCACGTCGTTGCGCTCGCCGAGCGAACCGTCGGCATTCACGAGGTACTTCGGCACCACGAACAGGGACATGCCCTTCACGCCCTCGGGCGCCCCCGGGGTGCGCGCGAGCACCATGTGGATGATGTTCTCGGTGAGATCGTGCTCGCCGTAGGTGATGAAAATCTTCTGGCCCTTGAGCTTGTAGCGGCCGCCGCCGATCGGCTCCGCCAGGGTGCGCACCGCCGCGAGATCCGACCCCGCCTGCGGCTCGGTAAGATTCATGGTGCCCGTCCATTCACCGGACACCATCTTCGGCAGATACGTCTCCTTCAGGTGCTGCGACCCCTTGAGATCGATGGCTTCGATCGCGCCGCGGGTGAGCATCGGGCACAAGGTGAACGCCATGTTGGCGCCGTTCCACATTTCCTCGACCAGCGCCGAGAGCATGCGCGGCAGGTTCTGGCCGCCGAACTCGCGCGGACAGGCGAGCGCGCTCCATCCGCCCTCCACGAACTGGCCATAGGCCTGCTTCCATCCGGAAGCGGTCGCGACCTGCGTATCGCTCCAGCGCACCCCTTCACGATCGCCGACCCGATTGAGCGGCGAGAGCACCCCGCCGGCAAATTTCGCCGCCTCCTCGAGCACCGCCTCGCCCAACTCGAGCGTCGCATCCTCGAAGCCGGGAAGCCGCGCCATCAGCGCGTGATCGACCAGCTCGCGCAATACGAACTGCATATCTGCCAACGGTGCCTGATACTCTTGCATTGAATCGCCTCTCGCTTGACTCGTCAGTAACTGTAGAAACCTCTTCCGCTCTTGCGGCCGAGCATGCCGGCCGAGACCATTTCGCGCAGTAGCGGCGCCGGCCGGTACTTCGGATCCCCGAAGTCCCGCTGGAACACCTCCAAAACGGAGAGCAACGTGTCGAGACCCACGAGGTCCGCGAGCGCGAGCGGTCCGATCGGGTGATTGCAGCCGAGCCGCATCCCCTCGTCGATCTCCGCAGCGGTCGCGACGCCCTCCTGCAACGTGAATATCGCCTCGTTGATCATGGGCACGAGGATCCGGTTGACCGCGAAGCCCGGTGAGTTCTTGACGTTGATGGTCGTTTTGCCGATGCGCCGGATGAAATCCGCGGCTGCGGCCTGGGTCGCGTCGTTCGTGAGCAGCCCGCGAATCAGCTCGACGAGCGCCATGACGGGTACCGGATTGAAGAAATGCATACCGATGAAGCGCTCCGGATGCGAGGTGCCCGCCGCGAGAGCCGTGATCGAAATCGATGACGTGTTCGTCGCGAGCACCGCCTGCGGCGCGATAATCTCGTCCGCCTGCCGCATGATGCGGCGCTTGATGTCGACGTTCTCGGTGGCGGCCTCGATCACGAGATCCGCGTGCGCGAGATCCGCGTACTCCGTCGTCGCGCGAATCCGGGCCCGCACGGCGGCCGCGTCCTGCGCGGACAGCTTCTCCTTTTTCACCAGCCGATCCAGGCTCGTGCCGATGGCTGCGAAGCCGCGATCGACCGCCGCCTGCGCGACGTCCACCATGATCACGGAAAGTCCCGCCGCCGCGCTCACCTGGGCAATGCCATTACCCATCGTCCCCGCGCCGATCACCCCGACCGTCGATATCTGCATGAATTTGCTCCGATTGATTTGCGGCTACATGTTGCGCCGGTAGCGCCCGCCCACTTCGTACAGGGTGCCCGTGATCTGACCGAGCGAGCAGCTGCGCACCGCCTCCATCAGCACCTCGAACGTATTGCCGTTCTCGATGACGGTGCGCCTCAGGCGCCCGAGCACCGCCGGCGCGGCGGCGGCATTGCGCGCCTGAAAATCGTGCAAGCGCCCGAGCTGAGACTGTTTCTCCGCCTCGCTCGAGCGTGCCAGCTCGATGGTCTCGGGCACGGCGTCACCGTGCGGGTTGCGGAACGTGTTCACGCCGATGATGGGATAGGAGCCGTCGTGCTTCTTGTGCTCGTAGAACAGGGACTCGTCCTGAATCTTGCCGCGCTGGTAGCCGGTCTCCATGGCGCCGAGCACGCCGCCGCGCGCGGCGATGGCGTCGAACTCCTTCAGAACCGCCTCCTCCACGAGATCCGTCAACTCATCGATGATGAAGCTTCCCTGATTGGGGTTCTCGTTGCGGGCGAGGCCCCATTCGCGGTTGATGATGAGCTGGATCGCCATGGCACGGCGCACGCTCTCCTCGGTGGGGGTCGTGACCGCCTCGTCATAGGCGTTCGTGTGCAGGCTGTTGCAATTGTCGTAGATCGCGCAGAGCGCCTGGAGCGTCGTGCGGATGTCGTTGAAGGCCATTTCCTGGGCGTGCAGGGACCGGCCCGAGGTCTGCACGTGGTACTTGAGCTTCTGGCTGCGCTCGCTGGCGCCGTAGCGGTTCTTCATCGCCACGGCCCAGATACGCCGGGCCACGCGGCCGATGACCGTGTATTCCGGATCCATGCCGTTCGAGAAAAAGAACGACAGATTCGAGGCGAAGTCATCGACGTGCATGCCGCGCGCCAGATACGACTCGACGAAGGTAAAGCCGTTGGCGAGCGTGAAGGCGAGCTGGGAAATGGGGTTCGCCCCTGCCTCGGCAATGTGGTAGCCCGAGATCGACACCGAATAGAAGTTCTGCACCTTGTGGTGCACGAAATATTCCTGGATGTCGCCCATCATCTTGAGCGCGAACTCCGTCGAGAAAATGCAGGTGTTCTGTCCCTGATCCTCCTTCAGAATGTCGGCCTGAACGGTTCCGCGCACGGTGGACAGGGCCCACGCCTTGATCTTCTGCAGCTCGTCCTCGGTGGCATCGCGCCCATTTTGCTCGCGAAACTTGCCGAGCTGCTGATCGATCGCCGTGTTCATGAACATCGCCAGAATGATCGGCGCCGGACCATTGATGGTCATCGACACCGACGTGGTCGGGGCGCACAGGTCGAATCCCGCGTACAGCGCCTGCATGTCGTCGAGGGTCGCGATCGAGACACCCGAATTGCCCACCTTGCCGTAAATGTCCGGACGCGGATCGGGATCCGAGCCGTAGAGCGTGACCGAGTCGAATGCGGTCGACAGCCGTTGTGCGGGCATGCCTTCGGACAGCCGCTTGAAGCGCTGATTGGTGCGGAACGCATCGCCTTCGCCGGCGAACATGCGGGTCGGATCCTCTCCCTCGCGCTTGAAGGCGAACACCCCCGCCGTGAACGGGAAAGAGCCCGGCACGTTCTCCTTCATGAGAAAACGCAGAATCTCCCCTTCGTCGTCGTAACGCGGCAGCGCGACCTTGGGCACCTTGGTGCCCGAGAGCGACTCGTACTTGAGCTGGGTGCGAATCTCCTTGTCTCGGATCTTCACCACGTACTCGTCCGCGGCGTAGAGCTCACGCGTTTTCGGCCACTGCTCGAGCAGCTTCGCGCTTGCCGGAGTCAGCTCCGCAGCCTTTGCCGCGATCAACTCTTCGAAGTGCGCGCTCGTCCTGCCGGCCGCCTCGAACAATGCGCGCGCGGTTTGCAGCGCTTGGCGCTCTCGAGCGGTGCGGGCCTGGATATCGATGTGGCCATGGTAGTCGCGCACCGCCTGAGCGATCTCGGCGAGATAGCGCACCCGCTCGGGCGGCACGATCGCGCGGCCGCGCGAGGAGGCCTTGACCCGAGCGGGCGGCAGCTTCGGCGTGCGCAGCTCGAGGCCCTGCTCCCGAAGCTTCGGCACGATGGCCTGGTAGAGCGCCGTCACACCGTCGTCGTTGAAGCGCGACGCCATGGTGCCGTACACCGGCATGCTATCGGGCGACTGCTGAAAGAGGCTGCGATTGCGCTGATACTGCTTGCGCACGTCGCGCAGCGCATCCTCCGCCCCCTTGCGGTCGAACTTGTTGATTGCCACGAAATCGGCGAAATCAAGCATGTCGATTTTCTCGAGCTGCGAGGCCGCGCCGAATTCCGGTGTCATGACATAGAGCGACGCGTCTACCAGCGGCACGATGGCCGATTCGCCTTGCCCTATACCCGAGGTCTCGATCACCACCAGATCGAAGCCGGAGAGCTTGCAGCAGGCGATCACTTCGGGAAGCGCCGCGGAGATCTCCGTCCCGGTATCGCGTGTCGCCAAGGAGCGCATGAAAATCCGGTCGGAGTCGATTGCGTTCATGCGGATACGATCCCCGAGCAGAGCACCACCGGTGCGCTTGCGCGAGGGATCGATCGAGATGACGGCGACGCGCAGGCGATCCTCCTGATCGAGACGCAAGCGCAGAATGAGCTCGTCGGTGAGCGAGGATTTGCCCGCGCCGCCCGTGCCGGTGATACCGAGGACGGGCACCTTGATGGCCGCTGCGGCCTGCAGCAGTCCCTGGCGCGCGCGCATGGCGTAGGTACGATTCTCGACCGCGGTGATGATGCGCGCGAGCTGGCGCCGGTCGCCGGAGCGCAACGCCGCGAGCGCCTCGCCCTCCGCCGGAGCGAGCACGCTCAGGTCATAATCGCTCAAGCGGATCAGATCGTCGATCATCCCCTGCAGGCCCATCTTCGCGCCGTCTTCCGGGGAGTAAAGACGCGCCACGCCATAGGCCTGGAGCTCGCGGATCTCGTTGGCGACGATGACGCCGCCACCGCCGCCGAACACCTTGATGTTCTCACCGCCGCTCTGCCGCAGCAGGTCGACCATGTACTTGAAGAACTCGACGTGTCCCCCCTGATAGGAGGTGACCGCGATGCCCTGCACGTCTTCCTGCAGCGCCGCGTTGACGATTTCCTGCACCGAACGGTTATGGCCTAAGTGGATGACCTCGGTCCCCGACGCCTGCATGATCCGGCGCATGATGTTGACGGAGGCATCGTGCCCGTCGAAGAGCGCGGTCGCCGTGACGAAGCGGACCTTGTTCTTGGGGACGTACGGCGCGGGTTTTGCGGCGATGGAGACGGCATTCATAAATTCGGCTCCTTCAACAACGTCGGGATTTCAACGCGGCGCGAGACCGAGATTGAAGATGCGCACGAACGCCTCCGCGATCTGCGCCGCCGTCATCGACTGATTCTCGCGATACCAGTGCGCGATCCAGTTCAGGGCACCGGCGAGCGCGAACGCGCTCATCTTCGGATCGTGCGTGTCGATCGAGCCATCCCGCGCGCCCTCCTCGAGGAGCTGCCGGATGCCGTGGTCGATCTCGGACTTGAGCTTCTTGATGCGCGCGAGCGAGGCGGGGGCGAGCCCCAAGTCCTCGGCGCGCACCATGCATCCGCCGTACTCGGACGCGATGGCCTCGGCGTAATGGCGAATGATCTCGTTGAGCTGCTCGCGGGCGCTCATCGCGGGGGGACGCGGCCGACGAAATGGCGCGAGCACGCGTTCCAGCCCGGTCAAGATGCACTCGAGCAGAAGCTGCTCTTTGTTGGCCACGTAGTAGTAGATCGTCGGCTTGGTGACGTTCAGAGCCGCCGCGATCTCATCGATGGAGGTGTTGTGATAGCCGCGCTCACTGAACGCCCGGGCCGCGGCCCGGATCACCGCCTCACGCTTGACGTCGCGGGTTCGCTGGCGCGAATCGCGGACCGGCCACGGGGAGGCGTCCGCCGGCGCCGCTTCGACTGCCACAACCTGGTCGCTCGCCGCCTTCATCACCGCTCTCCTGCAAACGCGGGTTGCGAAGCCCCGCTGCAGTATCCTACTTTGCAGTAGACTCTACTGTCAAGTAGGATTCTACGCCTGGGTAGGTCGACGCAAGGTCCCGTCGCTCAGGTGAATTTTGGCGTGCGTTTCTCGAGAAACGCGGCAATGCCTTCTTTGCCCTCGGCTGTTTCGGCGCGCCCGGCGATGGTCGGCCCCTCACGGCCAAGCTGGGCCTCCCATCCGGGTTCGGACTCCGCCAACAAGCGTTTCACCGTGCCATACGCGCCTGCGGGACCCGCCGCAAGGCGTGCGGCCAGTGCCGCAGCGGTGTCCGCGAGCTCCGTGTCGTCGACGATTTGGTTGATCAAACCCCACTCGAGCGCCAATGGCGCATCGAGCACGCGATTGGTGATGAACATTTCCATGGCCCGCTTGTAGCCCACGGCCCGCGGCAGCAAGAACGTGGTGCCGGCGTCCGGCGTGAGTCCGACGGCGGTATAGGCGGCCGTGAACTTCGCGCTCTTCCCGGCAATTGCGAGATCGGCCGCGAGCACCAGCCCGAGGCCCGCGCCCGCCGCCGTGCCCTGGACAGCGGCCACGACCGGGGCGCTCGCCCGCGCAAGATGCAGCAACCCCGCATGCACGTCGGTCGTAAGCTCCGTCAAATAAGTATTCACATTGCCGCCCGCGGCCACCATGCCGCGCAAGTCGCCGCCGAAGCAGAAATTCTTGCCTTCGCCCCGCAGCAGCACGGCCCGTACGTCGGAGTTTTTGCGTATGGCGTAGGCAGCGCCCACGAACTCGCGGCCGAATTGCAAATTCATGGTGTTCGCCGCATCCGCACGCGTCAGGGTGAGATGCGCGACATGCTCGCGAATTTCCAGGCGTACCGTGGGTGATAAAACATCGCTCATAGGACTCTCAGTACTCCGCTTGCGTGGTCGCTCGATGGTACCCCGATCAGGAACTCGATGTCCCGCCGGGGCCGCCGTAGCCTCCCCCGCCGGGCGTCGAGATCACGAACACATCGCCCGCTCCCATCTCGCTCTGGCCGATCGCTCCCAAGATCTCCACTGTTCCGTCCGCGCGCTCGATGCGGTTCTCGCCGGGCGCACCGTCCTCTCCACCCGCCATCCCAAAAGCGCCGCGCGTGCGACCGTTACTTAAAATAGAGGCGGTCATGGGCTCGAGAAAGCGCACGCGCCGCACCCCGCCGTCGCCGCCGCGCCAGCGGCCCGCGCCGCCCGATCCCGCGCGAATCTCGTACGAGTCCAGGCGCACCGGGAATCGAAACTCCAGCACTTCGGGATCGGTGAGCCGCGAGTTCGTCATATGAGTCTGCACCACGCTCGCGCCGTCGAACCCGGCACCCGCGCCGGAGCCGCCGGCAATGGTCTCGTAGTACTGATAACGCTGGTTTCCGAAGGTGAAGTTGTTCATGGTGCATTGGCTCGCCGCCATCACCTTGAGCGCGCCGTACAAGGCATTGGTCACGCAGCTGGATGTCTCGACATTGCCGGCAACGACGGCAGCGGGCGGTTTGGGATTCAGCATGCAGCCTTCGGGCACGATGATCTCGAGGGGCTTCAAGCAACCCGCGTTGAGCGGGATGTCGTCATCGACCAGCGTGCGAAACACGTAGAGGACCGCGGCCACCGTGATGGCTCGCGGCGCGTTGAAGTTGTTGGGAAGCTGTGCGCTGGTGCCGCTGAAATCGATGCGCGCCGTGCGCCGCTCGGTGTCCACGCGCACGGCGACGCAGATGCGCGCGCCGTTATCGAGCGTGAGCACGAACTCGCCGTCGCTCAAGGCGGTGATCACGCGGCGCACGCATTCCTCGGCATTGTCTTGCACGTGCTGCATGTAGCGCGCCACCGTATCGGCGCCGAATTGTCCCACCATGGCGCGCAGCTCCAGGGCGCCCTTCTCGTTGGCGGCGATCTGCGCCCGCAAGTCGGCGAGATTCTGCGCGGGATTGCGCGCCGGATACGGCCCCTGCGTCAGCAACTCGAGAAGTGGCTGCTCGTGCAGCTGCCCCGCCTCGAGCAGCTTGAGATTATCGATCAACACCCCCTCTTCGGCGATCGATGTGGAGAATGGCGGCATCGACCCCGGCGTCGTGCCGCCGACGTCGGCGTGATGGCCGCGCGAGGCCGCGAAAAAGCTGGGCGCCGGCACGCTGCCGGCGCCGCTGAGCGGCCCATCGTCGAGGAATACGGGCGTGACCACCGTGATATCCGGCAAATGCGTGCCGCCGCGATAAGGGTCGTTCAGCACGTACGCCTCGCCCGGTGCAAGCCTCGGATTCGCCTCGATGATGGTGCGGATCGATTCGCTCATCGAGCCGAGATGGACGGGCATGTGCGGCGCATTGGCGATGAGATTGCCGCGCGCGTCGAACACGGCACAGCTGAAATCCAAGCGCTCCTTGATGTTCACGGAGTGAGCGGTGTTCTGCAGCGAGAGGCCCATCTGCTCCGCGACGTTCATGAATAAATTATTGAACACTTCGAGCAGAACGGGATCGGCTCGCGTGCCGACCGCGCGCGCCGCCCGCCGGGCGTGAACTCGACGGAGCTCGAGGTTCCCGAGGGCCGTGACGCGGCCACGCCAGCCCGGCTCGACCACGATGGTGGCGTTGCGCTGCGCGATGATCGCCGGTCCGTCGATCGAGGTATCGGGCGCGAGATCCTCGCCGTCGATCAGCAGGCCGCTCCGCCAGCCGGCCGGCTGCTCGTCCGCCGCGCAATACATGTCGACGCGCGTGGACCGCGCCGCGACCCGTCCGGCACCGAGCCGCGCATCGGCGTGCCCATTCGCCTGCATGCTCTCTCCCACGCCGACGCATTCCACCGTCACCGACTCGATGACGAGATCGGCATGCGCCATCAGAAAAGCGAAGCGGCGCCTGTAGAGGACCTCGAACTCGGCACGGATCGCAGCCACATCATCGCCGGTGGGCAGCTCGCAGGGCAGCGCAGTGTCCGTGCCCTGATAGCGCACCATGAGCCGCGCCTTGCGCTGCACGCGTTCGGTGGGCACACCCTGGGCCGCGAGCGCCGCACTCGCTTCACGCGCGAGACGCTCGGCGAGCCGCCGCGCCTCGGCAACGCCTGCGGGGTCGAGGACGCTCTCGAGCGTCGCCTCGCGCAGGGTGATCTGGTCGGCGAGCCCCATGCCGAGCGCCGACAGCACACCCGCGAGCGGATGACAAAATATGTGCTCCATGCCCAACGCATCCGCCACCTGGCAGGCGTGCTGCCCGCCCGCGCCGCCGAAGCACTGCAGGGTGTAGCGCGTCACGTCGTAGCCTCGCGCCACGGAGATGCGCTTGATCGCGTTCGCCATGCTGCCGACAGCGATCCGCAAGGCACCCGCCGCGGCCTCCTCGCAGCCGATGGCGAAGCCCGCACTCGCGCTCATGCGCTGTGCGAGCTCGCCGAAGCGCAACACCGCCGCGGCGCGATCGAGCGGCTGCCGGCCGTCGGGGCCGAAAACCTTCGGAAAATGCTCGGGGTGAATACGCCCGAGCAACACGTTCGCGTCGGTGACGGTCAGCGGGCCGCCACGGCGATAACAGGCGGGTCCCGGATCGGCGCCCGCGGATTCGGGACCCACGCGCAAACGCGACCCGTCGAAGCGGATGATGGACCCTCCGCCCGCCGCGATGGTGTGAATGCTCATCATGGGAGCGCGCACGCGCACCCCCGCCACCTCGGTATCGAAGACGCGCTCGTACTCGCCCGCGTAATGACTCACGTCGGTCGACGTGCCGCCCATGTCGAATCCGATCAAGCGGTCATGTCCCGCCGCGCGCGCGCATTCGGCCATGCCGACGATGCCGCCCGCCGGACCGGACAAGATCGCATCCTTTCCTTGAAAGCCTCCCGCCTCCGTGAGGCCGCCCGAGCTTTGCATGAACAGCAAGCGCACGCCCGGCATCTGCGCGGCCACGCGCTCGACATAGCGGCGCAGTATGGGCGAGAGATAGGCATCCACGACGGTGGTGTCGCCGCGCGGGACCAGTTTCATCAGTGGGCTCACGCGGTGCGACACCGAGATCTGCGTGAAGCCCGCGCGCCGCGCCAAGGCCTCGGCCTCACGTTCGTGAGCCGGCGCGCGGTAGGAATGCAAGAAGACGATCGCGCAGGCAGTCAGGCCGGCGCGACGGGCGTGCGCGAGCGCGCGCTCCAGGCCATTCGTGTCGAGCGCGGTGATGACGCCGCCGCGGGCATCGACGCGCTCGTCCGCTTCGATCACGCTCGCGTAGAGCCGTTCGGGCAGCACGATGTGCCGCGCAAACAGCCGTGGCCGAGCTTGTGTCGCGATACGCAGGGCGTCGCGGAATCCGCGGGTCGTGACGAGCACTGTGGGCTCGCCGCGCCGCTCGAGCAACGCGTTGGTGGCCACGGTCGTGCCCATTTTCACGGACTCGACCTGCGACGGCGAGATCATTTCCCCGTCGCGCAACCCGAGAATGCGCCGGATGCCCGCAACCGCGGCGTCCTCGTAGTGCGCGGGGTCTTCGGAGAGCAGCTTCAACGTCGACAGGCCGCCGTCGGGCGCGCGCGCCACGATATCCGTGAACGTGCCCCCCCGGTCCACCCAGAACTGCCAGCGATCGCGGGTTGCGCGGGTCAAGGTCGCAGCACCCATCCGCGCGTTTCGGGCAAGACCCAAGCCGAAACAATCACCAGGCCATAGCCCACCGCGGTGGTCGCGCCGATGCAGGCCGCGAGCGATGCATGGGCATGGGTGCTCGCGGCGCCGATGACGGCGGGAAACAAGGCACTCACGGCGCGGCCGGCGCTATAGGAGAAGCCTTGTCCGGAGCCGCGGACGGCGCTCGGGTAGAGCTCCGCGAGATACGCCCCCATGCCGGAGAATATACCCGACTGAAAAAATCCCAGCGGAAACCCGAGCACCATCATCTGCATGTCGGTCACTGCGACCCGGGTGTAGGCGAGAACCAGGATGGCGCCGCCGGCGGCGAACAGCATGAAGCAGCGCCGCCGCCCGAGCACATCGGACAGCCACGCGGAGGTGAGATAACCGACCAGCGAGCCGGCGATCAGGATCAGCAAATAGCGCGAGGTGCCGCCGGCGGACAGATGACGTTCGGTCGACAGGTACGTCGGCAGCCACGTGTTCACCGCGTAGTAGGCCCCGAGCATGCCGGTGCACAACAAGCTCGCGAGCCCCGTCGTGCGGCGCAGGGGTGGCGCGAAAATATCCAAAAAGTGCGCCTCGCCGCGCCGCTCCCGCAAGCTCGTATATACGGGTGATTCTGGCACTCGCCGGCGCACATAGACGACGAGCAGCGCGGGAAGAATGCCGAGCCAGAACAACACGCGCCATGCGAGCGTCGCCGGCAGCAGCGCGTACAAGCCGGCGAAGCTAAGCGCTGCCACAGCCCAGCCGATCGCCCAGCTGCTTTGCACGAGTCCGACAGCCTTGCCGCGATGCCGAGCCGCGATGGTCTCGGCGATCAGTATCGACCCGACCGCCCATTCGCCGCCGAAGCCCAAGCCCTGCAGCGCGCGCGTGAAGAAGAGCGCCGGATAGGAGTCCGTGAAGCCGCTCAGGGCCGTGAACAGCGCAAACCAGGCGACGGTCCACTGCAAGACACGCACCCGGCCATATCGATCGGCCAGCACGCCCGCGGCCCAGCCGCCGACGGCCGAGGTGATCAGCGCTCCGGTGGCGATGTAGCCCGCCTGCGCCTTGCTCATGTGCCACACCGCGAGAAGGGTCGGCATGATGAAGCTGTAGATCATGAAGTCGAAGCCGTCGAGGCCGTAGCCCAGGTACGCGGCGAGCAGCGTATGGCGCTCGGACGGGGAGGTTTCTCGCAGCCACACGGCGTCAGGTCCGGGCACGCACCCGCAAACTCTCCCAGCTGCCATCGGCGGTCCAGCCCCCGTCGACGGGAAGAGCGACGCCGTTGATGAATGCGCCGCGCTCGCCGTCGAGCAGCAGAGCGATTGCCTGCGCGACATCCTCCGGGCTCGCGAAACGCGCCATGGGAACGCGATTCACGATGTCCGCATCCGAATAGGCGCCGCCGCCCTGGTCCGCCACGTCCATCTCGGTCTTGATCCAGCCCGGGCACACGGCATTGACACGAACGCCCCGCCCGCCCCACTCCGCCGCCAACGTCCGGGTCAAGCCGATGAGACCGTGCTTGGAGGCGTTGTACGCGCTGCGATGAGCGATCCCGACGAGTCCGGCGACCGAGGCGACGTTGACGATACTGCCGCAGCGGCGGGACAACATTTGCGCACCCAAGTATTTGCACAGCAGAAACGGTCCGAAGAGATTGACGTTCATCACCTGCTGCCATTGCGCCGCCGAAGTCTGCTCGGCGGGAACGATCAGACTGATGCCGGCGTTGTTGACCAGCGCATCGAGTGCGCCGTAATCGCGCGCGACCACCTCGGCGAGTTCGCGCACGAAGGACTCCGAGGCCACATCGCCGGTGATCGCGACCGCTTGCGTGCCCGCGTCCTGCAGTTGCCGCACTCGCGCATCGAGCGGTTTGACATCCAACAAGACGACGCGGTATCCGAGCCGTCCCAGCAGCGACGCGGCGGCGAACCCGACGCCTTGCGCCCCGCCGGTGACGAGCGCCGTCTTCACGCGCTCGCCGCTTGCGGTGCGAGCGCGGTTGTGGCCGCCGCTGACCCGCTTACGCGGATGCCGAGCCAAGAGGCCGCGCTGACGACGGCAAAACCCGCGCCAATGAAGAACGCGGTGTGCCAGGCGTGCAGGCCCGAAAAATACGCCACGATCGGGATACCGATGATGCCGCCCAGGTTACCGCCCGTGTTCATGAACCCGCAGACTGCCATGCTGTCACCCTCCCCGACCATCATCCCGGCGGCCCAGAAGGATGCTTCGGTCAACTCTACAGCCAGAAAACACAAGGTGAGCGCGGCCAACGCAAGATAAGCATTCGAGGCGTTGACGGTGAGCAGCAACAGCAGCGCTGCGCCGGTCATCGCGCAGAGCGGCACGATTCGAAGACCCCGGCGATTGCCGAGGCGCTCAGTGAGAAGACTGGTCGCGACGCCGCCCAATCCGGCGCCCACCGCAGCGCCCAGTGGCGGCGCCATGGAGAGGAAAGCGCTGTCGAGCGAGGAGAAATGCCGATCCTGAATCAGATAGAGGAACACCCAGTTCGAGAGCAGATAGAAGGTGTAGTTCATGCACATATAAGAGAAGAACAGCAGGAAGACATTGCGGTTGCCGATGAGTCTCAAGATCTGCCGGAAGTTGATCGAGGCGTGCGCCTGCGGGTGGCTGCCGATCTCCTCGAGCTCCTGCTGGGTCATCGACCGATGCTCACGCGGGGTATTGCGGCCATACCAAGCCCAGAGCGCGATGAGCCCGAGTGTCGGCAAGCTGCTCCAGATAAGGGCCTGTCGCCAGCCGAAGCGTAATGTGAGTAGCCCGATGAGCGGCGGCGTCACCACGGATCCGAGGTTGAGTCCCATGGTCTGCAGTCCCTGCACGAACGCCCAGCGCTTTTCGGGAAACCAGCTCTCAAAGACACCCGCGGAAACGGGAAAGATGGCGCCTTGGGAGAGGCCGAGAACGAGCTGAGCGCCATAGAGCGCCACGAACAGCGCCGTCCCTGTCAGGAACGCGGGCGCGATGGGCGTCAAAATGGTCGCGACGAAGGCCAAGAGGCCGATGAGCACAAAGGTGGCCCGGGCGCCCAAGCGCTGGCCAAGGACGCCACCCGGCATCTGGAAAAGCGCGTACCCGATGACGAACGCCTGCTCGATATAGCCGATGTCGAGCTGGCTCAGGCCGAGATCCGGCATCATCGGCGCGGCCGCCACCGTGATGGTCTTTTGCTGTATGTAAGCGAGAAAGCCGAACCCGAAGAGAAAGGAGAAGATGCGCCAGCGAATGCGAAAGGCAGGAGCCGCGTTCAGCGTCATTTTCCGGCGGGCTCGTCGGGCTTGGGCTTCGGAACCGGCTTGCTCTTGTGCAATCCTGCGTCCTCGATCAACTGCTTGCGCATGTACAGGAAGCGAATGGTCTCGTATTCGAACGGCGAGCCCGTCGAGTAATAGCGAAAATCGACATTCGCGCGTTGATCGACGGCGTTGACAACCCCCAATCCCCAGGATTGATCGCCCCGGTACAGATCGCCGAAGTTGATCGCATAGTCAGTGCCGTAGTCGACGGCATAACCCACGCCCTCGCGGAACGTCGAGGGACCCAACAGCGGAATGACCAGATAGGGGCCGGGATGCATGCTCCATCTCGCCAGCGTGGTGCCGAATCCGGTCGGCTCGTACGGCAGGTTGAACCTCGCCGCAATGTCGAACAGTCCCCCGATCCCGAGCGTCGTGTTGATCACGAATCGGCCGAAGCTGCGCACGGTTCTATGCAGGCGCCCTTGCAGCGTGTAATTGATCACGCTGTCGATCTCGGTGAGGTTGGCGAAGAAGCTGTGCACGCCGCCGCGCAGCCCTGCGGGCACGAAGCGCCGATAGCCGTTTGCCACCGGTAGAAAGAGCGCCTCGTCGAAGCGGGCGTTGAATCGGTAGGTAAAGCGGTTGAGGCGTGCCCACGGATCGTAAGTCTTGAGGGACGGCGCATCGCCGGGCTTCACCGGCGGAGACGGCGGTTGAGCCGAGCCCCCCGGCTGGTCGGACGCCTGCGGAGTCGCCAGCGTCGCGGCGGCCGCGGCGGCCGCCTGCAACCCCTGCATGCGCGCGATGTCCGCCTTGTTGTTGGCCGCGGGCGTTTCGGCCGGCCAGTGATGGAATTGCACTTCGCGCGTCGCGCATCCGGCGAGCACAAGCACCGCGGCGGCGCAGCCGATGCGGGTCCGCATCACTTGCCTCCCTGCCATCGGCCGTCCAGCATGGTGAGCATGTCCGCCGCTTGCTGGTGATCGCCGAGATTGCCGAGATGCCCGCCATGATCGTAGACGGCGATGCGCGTACCCAAGGTTTTCTCCAGCCAGCCGAGCTCCGCGTGATCGAGGATCAGATCGTCGCTGTTGGTCAAGCAATAGTAGTCGGGATCCGTGCGCAGCTGATCGCCGATCACATCGAGCCGGTTTTGCGCGATGAGCGAATCGACCGTGGCGTTCGGCAGGCGTTTGAGATAGTAAGGCGCGAAGACGCGCGTGAAATACTCGGCGAAGGTCTTGCTGCGCAGAACTTGAGCGGTCTCCTGCAACGAATCGCCCACCTTGGGCGGATGGGCCGGATCGGTCACCACGCCCGCGCCGGAATACATATCCCCGGCGAGGAATACGTTCGAGAGCGCGATGCGAAAGGACAGCGCGATGGCGGCCGAGAATTGCGCATCGGTCTTCAGTACGGCGGCGGCGGCGCCCAACAGGAACTCCTCATCGAGCTCGACCCGCCCGCTGGCGCGGTAAGCATTGGCGAGCTGGGCATAGAGCTGCTGATAAAAGCGCTCGATGCCGGCGTCGCCGTCACCCAGCGAAACCGCGTACAGCTTATCGAGTCGGCCGATCGTCGCGAACAGGCTGACCGGCGGGTTGATCATCAGCGCGCGATGAATATGCAGCTTATGCTCGGTGGCGTCGATCGATTTGATGATCGCGGCATTCGCTCCGCCGAGACTGTAGCCGAGCACATCGACATCGGTGATGCGCACTTTGCGAGGCAAGTGAGCGACGATCTGGTCGATCGCGGCGTACAGGTCGTGACCGTCCTGCATGAGGTCGCCGGCGACGCCGGTGCTCGAGGCGGCCACGATGAAGCCCGGAAACGTGGGCGACGGCACGGTGAGCACGTGATAGCCGGCGCCATAGAGAATGGCTCGCAACACGGAAAGCTTCGCGGTATTGGCATCGCTCCCGGTCCCCGAGATGACGATGGCGAGGGGTGCCGGCTTCTTCTGGGCGGACAACCACACCCGCAGCCGCTTATCGAACCAGAAGATCTGCGGCACCGGCTGCCGCCACGGCAACGCGATGTCCATCTCGAGCATCGGCACCGTATCGGGCAGTGGGCCGATATCCTGCGGCGGCGTGCCGAACACGGTCGCGCGGAGCGCCGCGGAATCCGCGAGCCCCGTAGCCGGTCCCGGCGCCGGTGGCAGCTGAGGGACCGTTGAATCTGCAAAGCTCGAGGAGCAAAAGGCGATGAGGGTGAGGACGGCGAGAGACTTCATCCCCGCATCTTATAGCCGAAAGACAGTCGGCCTGCAGTCTTAACGACTGCAGGCCGACATGTGGTCAGAGACTCGGGGGCTCGAAAAAGGGCTTAGCCCAAGCCCACCGGCACGAAGATCCGCGTGTCGCCGCGCTGAATCAGCAAGGCCACCTGATCACCATGACTGTGCACGAGCTCCCGCAGCTGATCCACGCTGTTGACCGGGGTGCCGTTGACCGACAGCACCACGTCCCCTTCCTGGATACCCGCCTCGGCTGCACGTCCACTCGACTCCTCGACGACGAGACCCGCCGAAACGCCGGCCTGACTGCGCTCTTCCGGCGACAAGGGGCGCAGCTTCATCCCGAGATGCGATCCTTCGGGAGCCGCCTCGCCGTTCTTCGCCACCGTGGCGCTGTTCGCCGAGCCAATGGTCACGTTGATGTTCATCGGCTTGCCATCGCGCACGATGTCGAGCGTCGCCTTCTCGCCGGGCGCCATGGCATTCACGCGCACCGACAACGCGCCGGAATCCACGATCGGCGATCCGTTGAACTTGAGGATCACGTCTCCCGGCTTGACGCCCGCCCGGGCGGCCGCACTGTCCGGCACCACCTGCGCCACCAGCGCGCCCTCCGGTGCATTCAGCTTGAAGGACTCGGCGAGCGACTGATTGACGTTCTGAATCTCCACGCCGAGCCGGCCGTGCTCGACCTTGCCGGTCTTTACGATTTGCTGCTCGACGCCTTGCGCCAGATTGATGGGAATCGCGAACGAGACGCCCTGATAGCCGCCGGAGTTCGTATAGATCTGGGAATTGATGCCGACGACGGCTCCCGTCGAGTCGAACAGCGGTCCGCCCGAATTGCCCGGGTTGACGGCGGCATCGGTCTGGATGAACGGCACCGCACCGTCGCCCGGGAGCGACCGGCCCGTGGCGCTGACGATGCCCGCCGTGGCGGTTTCCTCGAGACCGAACGGAGCACCGATCGCCAGGACATAGTCACCCACGCCGAGCGCGTCCGAGTTACCGAGGCGCACCGCCGGCAGGCCGTGCGCTTCGATCTTCAGCACCGCGATGTCGCTGGTCTTGTCCGTGCCGAGCACCTTGGCCTTGAACTCGCGATGATCCATGAGCTTGACCGTGACCTCTTTCGCGCCGTCGACGACATGCGCGTTGGTCAAGATCAGTCCGTCCGAGCTCACGATGAAGCCAGAGCCCTGCGCGTGCATTTGCTGGTTACCATGCGGATGCGGCATCTGCCGGAAAAACTGCGAGAAAGGATTGTTATCGTCGTCGCCGAACGGATTGCCGCCGAACGGCTGCGGTTGCTCGGCGGCGGCCTTCAGCTCGCCCGCCACCGTAATGCCCACGACGGAGCCGCGATTTTGCGCAACGATCGCGTGGTAGTTCGGCGCCGTGCCGAGCGGTATGGGTCCCGCTTGCACCATCGCGGCCGGCGCGCTTGCGCCTGCGCTGTCCGCTGCCTGCGCGTTCTTGATAATGGCCGGCGCGACCCAGCCGGCAACCGCCCCGATGGCGAACACGCCCGCGGCTGCTCCGGCAACAAACCTGGTGGGAGATCTCATCGAAAATCCTCCTGAGGGAATAAAGGCCCGCTGTCGGGCACCTGGCGACATCCTCCCTCCCCCACCTTAAGCGAACCTTAAGCGGGCCGCGGAAACGCGACCGTGACCTTCAGGCCGCCTCCGGGAGCGTCGTCGAGGCGAATCTGCGCACCGTGACGATCGGCGATGGCCTTGACGATGGCGAGCCCCAAGCCGCTACCGCCCTCGGGAGCATTGGAGCGGCGATAGAACCGGTCGAACGCCCGCTCGCGGTCCGAGGCCGGAATTCCGGGACCCGTATCGGCCACCTCGAGGGTGGCGCCCGACGCCTGCTGATGGGTACTCACCCGCACCTGTCCCCCCTCGGGTGTGTAGCGCACCGCATTGTCGACGAGGTTGCGCACCAGAACGCGCAGCGCATCGCGATCTCCCTGCACCGCCGCGGGCTCGGCCTCGAGCCCGAGGTCGATGCGCCGCGCCACGGCGAGCGCGTTCGCATCGGCGATACCGTCGGCGGTCGCCTGCTCGAGCGGGATTCGCGACCATTCGCCGGCTTCCTCGCGCGGCTCGCTGCGCGCGAGCGTGAGCAGTTGCTCGACCAGGTGAATGGCGCGATCCACGGCTGCGCCCAAATTCGCGCGCGCTTCGCGCCGCGCCGCCTCATCGGGCGCGCGGTCGAGGAGCTGCAGCTGCAGACGCACCGCGGTCAACGGCGAGCGCAACTCGTGCGCCGCGTCGGCCACGAAGGCTCGCTGCGCCTGAAAGGCCGCGTGCAACCGCAGCAGCAATCGATTGAGCGCGTCGATCAGGGGCGCAACCTCGGGAGGGAGCCGCTCCGTCGCCAGAGGCGTCAAGCTGTGTACGTCACGCTGCTGAACTTCGGTGGCGACACGGCGCAAGGGCCGCAGCCCGTTGCCGACCACGCCGACGATCGCCGCGCCGAGGAGCGGCAAAAGCAAAAGGAGCGGTATCACCACGCGCAACGCCGCGCCCCGCGCAAAGGCCGCGCGAACTCGCAGCGGTTGCGCGATCTGGATCACCCCGTCCAGCGTTTGCAGACCGTAGGTGCGCCATGACCCGCCGGCCACGCGCACGTCTGCATAGCCCAACGCGGTCGCATTGATGAGCGGCAGTCCAGGACGCGAGAAATAGACCCGTGTCCCGTATAGATCCCAGATCTGGATTACGAAATCCGAATCCGCCTGATCCGGGGGCAGCTCGAGACGCGGCGCCATCGGGATCTGGCTGCGCAGCGACAGGGCCATCTGCCGCAGCTGATAGTCGAACAAGGTCGAGGTCTCCGCGAGCACGCGCCGATAGGTGAGGAGCCCCGCGAGGAGCGAGGTCACGATCACGACGGCGAGCAACGCCATCAACAGTCGAGCGCGAATGGAAATCATGACTCTTTCGGCACGAAGTAGCCCACGCCCCGCAGGGTGCGGATGGCATCGTTGCCGAGCTTGCGCCGCAAGCCATGCACGTACACCTCGACGGCGTTGCTCTCGATACCCTCCGACCACCCGTACAACCGGTCCTCGAGCTGCGCGCGCGACAAAACCGTGCCGGGTCGCTGCAGCAAAGCCTCGAGCACCGCAAACTCGTGGGCCGAGAGGACGACAGGCTCGCCATCGCGCTCGACCGCGTGCGATACCGGATCGAGTGTGATGCCACGATGACGGATGCACGGGTCGCCGCGTCCGGCCGTCCGGCGCAGCACCGAGCGCATACGCGCCGCGACTTCGTCGAGATCGAACGGCTTGACGATGTAATCGTCCGCGCCCGCGTCGAGTCCCTGAACGCGATTGTGCACATCGTCGCGCGCGGTGACGATGATCACGGGCGTCGCATCGCCGCGCGAACGCAGCTCGCGCAGTACTTCGAGGCCGTCTCGTTCCGGCAGGCCGAGATCGAGCAGCACGACGTCGAAACGCGACGAGCGCAGCGCCGCCGCCGCGCTGCGGCCATCGCTCACGCCATCGACGGCATAGCCGTCCTGCTTGAGCGCGGTGTGCAGCCCTTTGGCGATCATCCGGTCATCCTCGACGACGAGCACGCGCATCGTGGCAGTCTACTGCGAAGCGGGTTCGCGTTCCTTCTGCAAGGTTTTCATTTCCCGGTCGCTGAACCGCGCGTCGTAAATCGACCGCGCATCGAGGGTGCGCGCCACCACGGTGGCGGTGACCACCGCGAGCAGCATCGGCAGAATGAACGAGCGGTCGCGACCGGTGAGCTCCATGACCAGAACGATCGAGGAAACGGGTCCGCGCGTGGTCGCAGCCAGCACGGCGGCCGCTCCGATGATCGCGAAAAGGCCGAGCGGGACACCCGGCCACATCAAGGACCAGGCGCTTCCCAGCACGCCCCCGAGCAGCGCTCCCGTCGCCAGAGACGGCGTGAAAAGTCCTCCCGGCACACCGGTCCCGAGGCACAACACCGTTGCAAAGGGCCGTATCACCACGAGTGCGAGGAGCAAGGGCGCGGCGACTTGCCCGGTAAAGGCGAGCGCCGCGATGTCCTTGCCGTTGCCGAGCACTTGCGGAAACGGGATGGACAGCGCCCCAATCACGCCGAGCGCCCCGAGCGGGGCGAGCAGCCGCGCCGTGCCCTGCGGCTTGTTGCGGTCCGCCCAGGCGATGACCCGCACGAAGCCCACCGAGAACACGCCCACCACAGGTCCCGCCACCACCGCCCAGCAGATCACGGATGCGGACAACGAGTAGGAGGGAATGACATAGGTGGGTTCGTTGGGCATCGCGAGCAGCCACGCGACACCGGCGGCGCACGCCGAGGCGAGCAGCGCGGGCAAAATGAGCCGCAGCGCGAGCACGCCGCGCAGGACCTCGACCGCGAACAAGGCACCGCCGAGCGGCACGCCGTAGGCCGCCGCCAGTCCGGCACCCGCGCCGCACGCCACGAGCAGGCGGCGCTGCTCGTCCGTCAAAGCCGCTCGATCCGCGAGCGCGTTGGCGAGGACTGCTCCCGCCTGCTTGGGCGCGCCCTCGCGGCCCAGCGAGGCGCCCATGCCGACCACCACGACCGAAAGCGTCGCCGTCGCAAGCGTTCGCAGCGCGGGCAGGCGGCCCGCGAAGTTGGATATGGCCTCGGTGATGTCGATGCTGTTGCCGGCCGCGAGGCGGCGCACGAGCACCTGTCCCGCGCCGGTCAGGGCGCCCGCCGCCAGCAGAATGAGCAGATGATGCATCACGTCCGCTCGCTGCGCGGCGTCGAGCAAACTCGGTCCCGGCCAGCACAGGTGTTGAACCGCAAACAGCAAATTGGTGAGGACCGCTGCGGCGACGCCGGCGCCGAGTCCAGTCAGCAGGACGGCCATCCAGAATACGGTGGCTCCGGGAGTCCGCAGGGTCGGCGGAATACTGGATAGGGTCTGGTTGGACGCGTCGGTCATGGACTTCCTGAGCGTGGCTCAGAAGGATTTGCGCCAGTCCTTGCCTTCGCGGCTCAAGAATTCCTTGCCGAGCTTCCAGATGAGAATGCGCGAGGACTCCTGGCCGTCGATGTAGCCGGCTGCCGGCACCGACCGCGTGGTGTATTTGCCGAGGGCGATCCCACCCCGAATATTCTGGCTCTGGGTCTGCACGCCCTTCTTGAATTCACGCAGGTTGAGGGGTGCGGGGCTGCGCATGTACCAGTAGTCGGGATCCTCGGCTTCCAGCCCATACGTTCCGGCGGGAAAGCGTATCTCCCGAGTGGGATGGGACTTGTCGTCCCAGACCATCTCCTGAAGGACGGTCAATGTCTTCGAGGAGTCATGCTCGAGACGGACGCTGTGTGACTCGTTGATCGAGGGATTGAGCTCGAGCCCGCCGCAGGCGGCCAAGCACGCGAGCGCCACACCGAACCCCATGAGCAGTTGTCTCACCTTCGAGCCTCCTTGCTACGGAGGATACGGCAAGACCCCCGCGCCCGCGCATTATAGGTCGCGAGTGCGAAGCGATTGCACGGGGAAAAGCTGCGCGCTACGGCGCGTCAAGCGTCAGCACGGATCCTGCGGCCGCGCAGAATGGCCACGCATCCGAAGAGCAAGGTCAGCCCCGCCGCCGCGAGTCCCGCATTCATTTCCGGCGCCGCCGCCGCAGCCAAATGCGGCGTGGTGGTGGGTACACCCCGAGACGGGGCATTGCCCCGGTTGCCGGCGGCGCCGGAGCCTTCAGAGCGTCGCGGCATGTACGTGTCGACCGCACGGATTGTCGCCGGCTCGCGCACCACGGGTACGCGCGCTAAAGCGGGCATTCCCTCGACGCGTCCAGAGTCCCAGAGATCGGGAACCCGGGTCGCTTGGACGTCTGCGCGCGCACCAACCGGCGTCGCCAGAGCAATCGTCACGAGTCCTACCCACCACTTGACGCGCATCGTTGGTCCCTCAATTTTTACAGTCAATAGTTAAGCTGCAGGTCAGCGGCAGTGCTCGGCATCGCAAGCGACCCAAGCATGGTTATGCCAGTACCGGTTGTGATCGTGGTCCCAGTACCCCTCGCGAGTCTCAACTACACAGGCGGAAGCGAAAGTGATCAAGGCGAGCACGAAGCTGCCGCTCACAAAGCGCCGCGCGGTTGTGGTTCGTGAATTTCGCATACTGTGCCCTTCTTTTTTGATTCGGTGGCGCCAGGGTAGCCGGCGATTGACGCGCCCGAAGTCCGCGAATGCCGTAACCCAATGTAGCCCAAGGTCCTACAAATCGAGGTCCTGCGGTGTTTTCGGGCGGCGATCGGACCCGCGACCTGAGGTTTGGCGGCGCAATGTCAAATGAGGGCAACCCATTGACAGGGAGTGAATGCGATTGAAGACGGTGCCGGACTGGTCTCGCGAGCGCAAGAAGCTGTTCCAGCAAGTGACCATCGGGACTGTCGACTCGCGCGGCGCCCCACGCATCGGCGCTCACGCAGATATCGGCGCCGGCGCGAAGCTCCTCGGCCCGGTCGTCATTGGTGATCACGCGAAGATCGGCGCCAACGCGGTCGTATTGAGCGACGTTCCGCGTATGCATCGGCCGTCGGCATACCCGCCAAGGTCATTCCAGCGCGCTTAAGGCAATCCGCCTAATGCCCTCATAGGGGATGTCCATTAGAATTACTATATAAGTCAGCATCTTATGAGATTATTTGGCTATTGCGATAGATCCATAATGTAGCTACAATGTGCCCACATGAAGCAGAGCATTGTCAGAGCCCGAATTGATGAGGACCTAAAGGCGGAAGCTTCTGCGGTCTTGAGTTCCTGCGGCCTGGGATTGAGCGATGCGTTGCGCCTGTTTCTTGGCCAAGTGGTCGCCAGTGGAGGCCTGCCATTTCCGGTTAAAAGTAGGCACGTCGCTTCCGCAAGTCAGCTTTGGAAAATGAAGCACGCTGCTCAGCAGCGCGACAGAAAGCTCGCGCGCAAAGAAGACATCTCCTCTGGGGAAATGTTGCTCATTTCTCCTGACAGAATGCGGGGTGCGCAAGTAGCGTGGCCAGTGAGTGAGTGACGATTCCCTCCTCCACGAAGTCGCGCTAACAGACGAAGAAAAAGACACGATTCTCGCTTATTGCGGGACGAATCCATTGCTGGTCGGCGGTCAGGCCCTTGCCGTATGGGCAACGTGGTTCGAAATAGAGACCCCGGCTGAACTGAGCGATAAGGTCACTACCGATGCCGATTTCGTTGGCAGTAAAGCCGATGCTAGCGCCCTCAATAAGCACCTTCATTGGACGATGTGGAAGCCACAGGTGGGGGACCACACTTCCCAAACAGCAAAGCTTACGAAACTTGTTGAAAACCACGGCGTAAAACAAATCGATTTTCTAAGCGCCATTATCGGCCTCGACACGCGCGAGATTCGCAAGCGCGCTGTATCTCTTACGCTACCACCGGCAACGAGGATCAACGTCTTACACCCCGTGCATGTGATGGCTAGTCGATTAAAAAATCTTCAGCTTTTGCCCGAAAAACAAAACGCTATTGGCGTCGCGCAAGCACGACTTTCAATCAAAATTGTCGCGGCATTCCTTGAGGACAGGATTGCTGCTGATGGCAGCCACGGTGCGCTTACGTGGGTCGAACGAGTTGCAGACATTGCGCTCGATAGCTCTCTCGGCAACACCCTTGATCAGTACGGCCTCGACCCACTGCAGAGCGTCCCAGCGGATAAGATTGATATTCCAGACTTCAAAGCGAAAAGATGGCCGCAGCTTCTAGAGCGTGCCGGCGAAGCTCGCCAGACCCGGACCCGGCGTCGAGAAGCTCTCGCCAAGGCCAAGTTGGCAAAGCAAGGCAGGGATACAAATATCGGTTGAGTGATCACCACCGTGGAGCGGGTAGCGCAAGGACCGGTCGGTAAGGACCCTGAAAAATGAGTGCCCCGGGCAGGAATCGAACCTGCGACCTAGCGCTTAGGAGGCACTCGCTCTATCCACTGAGCTACCGAGGCAAAGACCGGCCGGAATCGAACCGGCCGCCTAAGGGTGGTGGAGGAGAAGGGGATCGAACCCTCGACCTTCGCATTGCGAACGCGACGCTCTCCCAACTGAGCTACTCCCCCAAAAAGGGCCCAGAATACTACCAGCAAAGCCGCAGCAAGCCAAAGTCTCCCCACTCCGCAGCGAACTTAGCTAGGATATAGCGAAGAGGCCATAACCAATGCTAAAAGCGGGCGAACGCGCGCCGGAGTTCACTCTTCCGGATCAATCAGGGACTGATCGATCGCTCACTCAATTGCTGAGCGCCGGACCGATTGTCCTCTATTTCTACCCCGCGGATTTTACCCCGGGCTGCACCCGCCAAGCCTGCATGCTTCGTGACCTGCACGCCGACATTCAGAAGGCCGGGCTGCACGTGGTGGGGATCAGTCCGCAATCGCCCGAAACACACGTCAAGTTTCGGGAGAAATACCGGCTGCCGTACGACTTGCTGTCGGACCAGAACAAGACCGTCATCAAGATGTACGGCCTCAACGGTCCTTTGGGAATCGGGGTCCGGCGCGCGAGCTATCTCATCGACGCCAGCCGCCGGATCCGCGATGCGGTGCTTGCGGATGTGCGCATCGGCCGGCACATGGAATTCGTGCAAAAAGCCATCATGCTGCGCGCCGCGAGCAGCTGAATCCCTCAATAGTCCACGCTCAGCAAATTGGCGCGGCCAATGCGCGGCACCGTGACGATGTACATGCTGCCGAACTCCGTCGGCGGGATCGGCGGAATGTCCGCAACTCCGCTCAGCTCTGCAGCCAAGTCGCGCGCCACGTCCGCGGGTGCCACCACGAGAATACGTCCGCCTCGATGCTCCCGCAGTATGCGCCGCGCCCATGCCCGCGGCGCCTGCGGCGCGATGCCGACCGGCGTTACGCCGAGCTTCCCCGCCAAGGGCAACGCGGTTGCCTGCGTGGCGGGCGTGGGCAACACGTAAATGGCATCCACGCGGTCCCTGCGCCGTGCATCGCCGAACATGCGGCCGAGCAGCTCCGCGCGCGCCCGTCCCTCGGCGCTGAGCGCCGGCTGCGCGGCGCCGTCGGACACCGTCTCGGCGCCCCGGACGATGATGACGGTCGTTGACTTGGCCGTGACCAGGAGCCATGCCAGCAACGCCATGACGAGCGCGGCCGCCAGAGCGGATACCGCCGCAAGGCCGACCGGCGCCCAAAAAGGCTTACGCTGCAGGCTGGAGGGGTTCGCCATAGCGCCATGATATCAACGAATTCCAAGCTGCCGCCCGTGCCGCGTCTGGTCGTGCTCGCCGCCGGCTTCTCGGCCCGCTTAGGCAAGCCGAAGGCTCTGACTCGGATCCGCGGCGTGAGCCTCATCGTGAGGACGCTGCGCGTGCTCAGCCCGTTCGCAGGCGCACCGATCATCGTCGTGGTGCCGCCGCGAGCAGCCCGCTTGCGCGCCGAGTTGCGGGACCAACGATCGGTGCTCGTCACGAATCCGCTGCGCAGCGACGGCCTGTCGAGCTCGGTGCGCCGCGGATTGCGGCACGCCCGTTACGAGGCCGCGGTGCTGCTCGTGCCCATGGATTTATCCTGTCTCGAGCGGCGCGACATCGCGCGGCTGATTGCGCGGTGGCGCGGTGTCAGGCGGCGGGTCGCCGCGCGCCGCATCGGTGGAGAGGCGGCCGCGCCGCTCATTCTCCCGCGCCGGTTCTATGCGCGCGCGCTCGGCCTCGCGGGCGACGTCGGCTTGAAAGCGCTGGCGCGGCAGCTGCCGCCCGGGGATATCGCGCTCGTGAGCCTTGCCTCCGCCGCCTTCGACGTGGACACGGCGCGCGATCTCGAGCGCGCCCGGCGTCACACGCGGCCGCGCGCTGCCTAGCGCTCGCCGCGCGCCCGGGACCAGCCGGGATATTCCCTGAAAGCCTGCAGCACGGTCTCGATCTTGGCGCGCGGCGTATCGAGATGCGTGGCGAGGCGGGTCAGCGGCGCAACCGAGGCGAGAATGCCGCGCTCCGCCAGATGGGTCCGCAGCGCGCTCACGTGCTCATCGGGAATGTCCACGAACACGATATTCGTCTGCGGCGGCTCGACCGCGAGGCCGAGCCTGTGAAGTCCGGCCGCGAGGTATTCGGCATGCTCGTGATCCTCGGCGAGACGGTTCACGTGATGCTCGAGCGCGTACAGGCCCGCCGCCGCCAGTACGCCTGCCTGGCGCATGCCCCCGCCGAGCGCCTTGCGCCAGCGGCGCGCCATGTCGATGAGCTCACGCGACCCGAGCAGCACCGATCCCGCGGGTGCGCCCAGGCCTTTCGAGAGACAAATGGAAACCGAATCGAAGCCGGCCACGGCCGCGGGCTCGGCGATGCGGAGCTTTACGATGGCGTTGTAAAGCCGTGCGCCGTCCAGATGGGTGCGCAGCCCGCGCGCGTGCACGAAGTCGGTCGCGGCGCGCAGATAGGCGAGTGACAGCACCCGGCCGCCCATGGTGTTCTCGAGCGCCAACAGCCGCGTCGGCGCGAAATGGAGGTCCACAGGCTTGATGGCGCGCCCGATCCGCTCGACCGAGATGCTGCCGTCGCGCTCGTTCTCGAGGGGCTGCGGCTGAATACTGCCGAGAACCGCGGCGCCGCCCTGCTCGTACCGATAAGTATGCGCATCCTGGCCGACGAGATACTCGTCACCGCGATTGCAATGCGCCATGAGCGCCGCGAGATTGCTCTGTGTGCCGGTCGGAAAGAACAGCGCACTCTGAAATCCGAAGCGCTCGGCCAGCGTGGACTGCAAACGATTGACCGTCGGATCATCACCGTAGACGTCGTCTCCGACCTCGGCCGCCGCCATGGCGGCGCGCATCGCCGCAGTAGGCCGGGTCACTGTATCGCTGCGCAGATCGACGATGGGATTCACGGCATAACGATAACACGGCTCTCGGCTACACTCGCGCCATGGCCAGCCCCGGCAATGCACCCGAATCACCGGTACTCCTTGCGGGCCTCGAGCTCGGCGGCACCAAATGCTCGTGCCTCATCGGCACCGGGCCCGACGATGTCCGCATGCACGCGACGGTTCCGACAGGCGCCGACCCGGCCGCGACCCTCGCCCAAATCGACGCCGAGTTGCGCCGTGGCATCGCGGCGCACGGTCCAATTCATGCGCTCGGCATCGCCTCCTTCGGCCCCATCGACCTTCGTCGGACTTCGCCGCATTACGGCTGGATCACCTCGACGCCCAAGCCCGGCTGGCGCGACACGGCTATCGTGCCGCGCCTGTCGCATTTCGGCGTGCCCATCGGTTTCGACACCGATGTGAACGGGGCCGCCCTCGCCGAGGGCCGTTGGGGCGCGGCTCGAGGCCTCGAAGATTTCACCTATGTGACAGTCGGGACCGGCGTGGGCGTCGGATTGTTCGCGAACGGTGCGCTCGTGCATGGATTCCTTCATCCAGAGCTCGGGCACATCCGCGTCGCCCGCCGCCCGGGTGACACCTGGCCGGGTGCCTGCGCCTTCCACGGGGATTGCGTGGAAGGGCTCGCGTCGGGACCGGCCATCGCCGCACGCGCCGGCGCACCCGCACATTCGATCGCCGCGGCCGATGCGATTTGGGACGGGGTCATTCATGCGCTCGCGCAGCTCCTGCACACGTTGGTTCTGGCGACGGCCCCGCGACGGATACTGCTGGGCGGCGGCGTGCTGGAGGCGCGTCCCGAGCTTCTCGCCGGACTACGCCGTGAGCTCGCCGTGAGCCTGAATGGCTACGTGCCGCACGAAGACCTCGGCGTCGGGATCGAAAGCTACATCACGAGCCCAGGTCTCGGCTCCCGGGCAGGGGCTCTCGGCGCGCTCGCGCTCGCCGCCGACGCCATCGTTGACTCGCGCGGCGAGGCGCTCCCCGGCGTTTAGAGCTTGGTGCTCAAGGCGCGGGCTGCCCCATGGCTCGCCTCCACCACGCAGAGCGCCGACATGTTGACGATGCGCCTGACGGTTGCCGCCGACGTCAAGATGTAGGCGGGCGCAGCGCAGCCGAGCAGGATCGGTCCGATCGCGACATTGTTGCCGGCGGCAGACTTGAGCAGATTGTAGGCGATGCTCGCGCTGTCGAGGTTCGGACAGACGACCAGATTGGCGCTGCCCTCGAGCGTCGAGTCGGGTAGCACCGACTTGCGAATCGTCTCATCGAGAGCGCAGTCGCCGTGCATTTCCCCGTCCACTTCCAGCTCCGGCGAGCGGGCGCTGAGGAGAGCGAGCACCGCGCGCATCTTGAGCGCCGAGGGGGCGTCGCTCGATCCGAAGTTCGAGTGCGACAGCAGCGCCACTTTCGGCACGAGACCGAACGAGCGTAACTGCTCGGCGGCGAGCTCAGTGATTTCCGCGAGCTGATCGGCGCTCGGATCAAGATTGATGTGGGTATCGACCAGAAACAGCTGGCGTCCAGGCAGGATGAGCCCCGACATCGCCCCATATACATCGACTCCCGGCCGGCGGCCGATGACCCGGTCGATATATTTCAAGTGCCGCGCCGGGGTCGAGATCATGCCGCATATCAATCCGTCCGCCTCGCCCTTGCGCAGCAACATGGCGCCGATGAGCGTCGTACGCCGGCGCATTTCCAGCTTGGCGTATTGCTCGGTCACCCCGTTGCGGCGTGTGAGACGGTGGTACTCCTGCCAATACTCCCGGTAGCGCGCATCCTGCTCCGGATTGACGACCGTCACGTGCTCGCCGATTCGCAGCCGCAACCCGTGGCGGGTGATGGCTTGCTCGATCACGGCGGGACGACCGATGAGGATCGGCGTCGCCAGCCGTTCGTCGACCACGATCTGGGCGGCACGCAGCACACGCTCGTCCTCGCCCTCGGCGTAGACGATCCGGCTGCGTGCAGGTGGGACCTTGCGCGCGGCGGCGAATATCGGCGCCATCAGCGTGCCGCTGTGATAGACGAATTGCTCGAGTCGACGGGCATAGGCGTCGAGATCGGTAATCGGCCGGGTGGCGACGCCCGAATCCATGGCCGCCCGCGCGACTGCCGGAGCGATTTTGACGATCAGCCGCGGATCGAAAGGCCTCGGGATGAGATATCCCGGCCCGAAACAGAGATCCTGTCCGCCACCATAGGCGGCTGCCACGATGTCGCTTTGCTCCTGGCGGGCAAGCGCAGCGAGCGCATGCACGGCGGCGATTTCCATGGCGCGCGTGATCGTGGTGGCGCCGACGTCGAGCGCTCCTCGAAAAATGAATGGAAAGCACAGAACATTGTTCACTTGGTTGGGATAGTCGCTGCGCCCGGTCGCAAGCACGGCATCGGGACGCACCGCCAACGCCAGCTCGGGCAGAATTTCGGGCGTCGGATTGGCGAGTGCCAGGATCAGAGGCCTGGGTGCCATCTTTTGCACCATGGCGGGCGTGAGCACGCCGCCCGCCGACAAGCCCAAGAACACGTCCGCCGCGCTGATCACCTCATCGAGCGTGCGAGCCTGCGTTTTCTGCGCGAAGCGCGCCTTCTCGGGGTCCATCAACTCCCGCCGGCCTTCGAACACGACCCCCGCCAAATCCGCCAGCCAGATATTTTCGCGCCGCATGCCGAGATCGAGCAGCAAGTCGACACAGGCCAGCGCGGCAGCACCCGCGCCGCTCACGACCAGCTTCGCGGCACCCATTTCCTTGTTACAGACCGTAAGACCGTTGAGCACCGCGGCACCGACCGTGATCGCGGTACCGTGCTGGTCGTCGTGAAACACGGGAATCTTCATTCGCTTGCGCAGCTCGCGCTCGACGATGAAGCACTCCGGCGCCTTGATGTCTTCCAGGTTGATCGCACCGAATGTCGGCTCGAGTGCCGTGACGATCTCGATCAACTTGTCGGGGTCGGTCTGCTCGATCTCGATGTCGAATACGTCGATGCCGGCGAATTTCTTGAACAGCACCGCCTTGCCTTCCATCACCGGCTTTGCCGCCAGCGGACCGATGGCACCCAGCCCAAGCACGGCCGTGCCATTGCTGATGACGCCGACCAGATTGCCGCGCGCGGTGTAGCGAAACGCGCTGAGCGGATCCGCGGCAATCGCCTCCGAGGCCGCCGCCACCCCGGGCGAATAAGCGAGCGCGAGATCGCTCTGCGTGACCAGCTGTTTGGTGGGAGCGACCGAGATCTTGCCGTGCGTCGGAAACTCGTGGTAGTCGAGCGCTGCCTGCCGGCGATCCGCCTTGACGTCGGGGGACTCGGTGCTTTTGATGCCCATCCGCCATTCTAGCAAGAAGCTCGCGCTCGCAAGCCTGCCGCGCCGCGCTTGCCGGCCGGAAGTCAACCATTGTCGCGCCGATACGTTATCCTCGGGCCGCGAGTCCGCCGGAGAATCCTATGACGCCATCCCGCATCACGACCACTCTCCCCTTGCGCCGGGCCACGGACCGCTCCGTTCTGGCCGCAATACTTGGAGGCGCGCTATTCCTGTCGACGCTGAGCCTCGCCGACGACAGCGCACCCACCGGCGGCCCCGGCAGCTGGCAGAGCCACAAATACACGTTCCAGTTCATGGGCTTCACGACGACTTACTCCTGTGACGGTCTCGCCGATAAGCTCAGGATCGTATTGCTCGCCGCAGGCGCACGCTCGGACGTGAAGTCCACCCCCGGCGCCTGCGCCAGTGGGTTCGGCCGGCCGGACAAGTTCGCCCGCGCCGACCTCACCTTCTACACACTGACGCCGGCGGACTCAGGCACGGCGGCCGGCAGTGGCGTACCGGGGGTCTGGCGGCCGGTTACCTTCGCCGCCCGTCAGCCGCAGCAGCTGGCGGTCGGCGATTGCGAGTTGATGGAGCAATTCCGCCAGCTGGTGTTACCGATGTTCACCACGCGCAACATCGTGAGCAACACGACGTGCATACCGCATCAGGACTCGGGCTCGAACATCGACTTGAGGTTCGAATCGTTCACGGCCGTTCCCGGGAAAAAGCATCCCACCGCGGCGAGCGGCGGCCCGTCGTAACTCGGGCCCAATCCATCACCCGCCGTTAGCTCGCGGCGGGACTCGCCTTGGCCTTCGTCCAACCGTTCTGCGTGGCGATGTCCCGGGCAGCCTTCAAGTGTTGCTTGAGGGTCGGCAGCGTCTGTTGGGCGAAGGACTTTGCATCCGCGTCCTGTCCGCTCGCAATCTCCTTCTTGAAGAGCTTGATCGCGCCGTAGTGGGCTTTGATCTGCCCTTTGATATAGGATTTATCATAGGTTTCGCCCGTCAACACGTCGAGCTTGGCCTTCTCCGCCATCTGGGAGACGCTTGCGCTGGTCGGCAGGGATATGTTCTTCGACGCGGCCAAGGTCTTCAGCTGATCGTTCGCGGCGGTATGGTCCTTGACCATCATGGCGGCGAAGTCTTTCACCGACTGCATGGTGGCCTTTTGCTGGGCCTGGTTTGCGGCCTCGACCTCGAAAATTCCGGCCTCGGCGGCGTTTTTGTAAAACGACGCGTCGGGATCGTCCGCGCCGAACGCCAACGGTGCCGCTGTGAGCGGCGCGACCAACGCGATCATTGCCAAAAGCTTCCTCATCCGAATCTCCTCGTTTTGATTTTGAAAGCGCAGCCTCTCTTCTGCATCTGCGCATTGTGCGATAACATTATTCGGTTTCGCGGCCGGCGATGTTATGCGCGGTTGGCCGCCATCTTGGGTAGGACAAAGACCACGGGTCGACCGCGCCACCCCTGAAGCCCGCGACAGCGCGGGGAAGCTCGGCGCTTCACCACTCCGCCGGAGAGAAGCATGTGGATCGTCAAGCTAGCGCTGCGCCGGCCGTACACGTTCATCATGCTGGCCGTGCTCATCGTGTTCATGGGCGTCTATTCGATTCTCAAGATGCCCACGGACATCTTTCCGAACATCAAGATTCCCATTGCCGCCGTCATCTGGCGCTACACGGGACTCCTTCCCGAGGAGATCGCAGATCGCATCGTGCTGTTCTCCGAGCGCACCGCACAGACGGTGGTGAACGATGTCGAGCACACGGAATCGCAATCGGTCAACGGCACGGCGGTGGTCAAGTACTTCTTCCAACCGAATGCCGACAAAGATTTGTCCATGGCGCAGATCATCGCCGTCTCACAGACGCAGCTGCAGACGGCACCGCCGGGCACCAACCCGCCCTTCGTGCTGTCGTACAACGCCTCGAGCGTCCCCATCCTGCAGCTCGCGCTGTCGAGCGAGACCATCCCCGAGCAGGAGATATTCGACCTCGGTAACAACATCCTGCGCACGCAGCTGGCAACCGTTGCCGGCGCGTCGATCCCCTATCCCTACGGCGGCAAGCAGCGGGAGGTGCAAGTCGACTTGGATCCGCGGCTGCTGCGGGCGCGCGGTCTCGCCGCCTCGGACGTCGTAAACGCCATCAGCCAGCAAAATCTCATCCTGCCGGCGGGTACCGAGAAAATCGATACCCGGGAGTATTTCGTCAAGCTCAACGCGAGCCCGACGAAAATCGAGGAGCTCAATGACCTGCCGGTCAAGAGCATCGACGGCGGAGTGCTCTACGTGCGCGACGTGGCGCACGTCCGCGACGGCTATCCCCCGCAGACGAACATCGCGCGGGTGGACGGCAAGCGCGCGATCGTGATGAACGTGCTGAAAACAGGCACCGCCTCGACCCTCGACATCATCGCCGGTATCAACTCCAAGCTGCCGCTCGCGCGTGCCGCAATGCCGAAGGATTTGAAGCTCGTCGCTCTGAGCGATCAGTCGGTTTTCGTCCGTGCCGCGATCAGCGGGGTGATCCGCGAGGGCATTATCGCAGCCTCGCTCACGGGCTTGCTGATCCTGCTGTTCCTCGGCAGCTGGCGCAGCACCCTGATCATCACCATCTCGATTCCCTTGTCGGTGCTGACCTCGGTCGCATGTCTCGCAGCGTTGGGGGAAACCATCAACATCATGACCTTGGGCGGTCTCGCCCTGTCGGTCGGCATCTTGGTGGATGACGCGACCGTCACCATCGAGAACATCAATTATCATCTGGAGCAAGGCAGCGACGTCGAGCAGGCGATCTTGGAAGGCGCCCATCAAATCGCGCTGCCCGCCCTCGTGTCGACGCTCTCGATTTGCATCGTGTTCGTGCCGATGTTTCAGCTGGCGGGTATCGCCAAGTATCTGTTCATTCCGCTCGCGGAAGCCGTGGTATTCGCCATGCTCGCTTCCTACATCCTGTCTCGAACCCTCATCCCCACGCTCGCCAAGTACTGGCTGAAAAAGAAGGACGAGCATCACCAAAAGAAATCCGGGTTGGCGCGCTTCCAGGAGCGCTTCGAGCACGGCTTCGAGCGCGTGCGTCACCGCTACCACAATCTCCTCAGCCTGGCGATCGACGGCGGGGTGCTGTTCGCCGGCGTCTTCTTGCTCGCGATGGCCGCGGCGGCACTCCTCGCCTTTCCGATCGGCCCATTGCCCGGCTTAGGCCAAGATTTCTTCCCGAGCGTCGACGCCGGGCAGCTCAAGCTGCATTTGCGCGCCCCCACGGGGACGCGCATCGAGGAGACCGCGATTCTTTGCGATCAAGTGGAGAAGACGATCCGCGAGACCATCAAGCCGGGCGAGATCACGTCCATCGTCGACAATCTCGGTCTCCCTTACAGCGGCATCAACTTGTCGTACTCGACCTCGGCGCCGGTGGGCCCGGGCGATGCGGACATTTTCATCAACCTGGCGAAGAAGCATTCCAACTTGTTCGCCTATCAAAGCGAGTTGCGGGCGAAATTAGCGGCTTCCTACCCCTCCACCCAGTTCGAATTTCTGCCGGCGGACATCGTCAGCCAGATCTTGAACTTCGGCCTGCCCTCGCCCCTCGATGTGCAAGTGACCGGACCGAACACCGCCGCGAACCGCGCGTTCATCGAGAAGCTCTTGCCGAAGTTCATCGGCATTGCGGGCGCGGTGGACTTGCACATCCAGCAGCCGTACGACTATCCGCAGATCAACGTGGACGTCGATCGTAGCAAAGCTACGTTTCTCGGCCTGACCCAGCAAAACGTCGCCTCGAACCTGCTCATCTCGCTGTCGGGCAGCTTTCAGACCACCCCATCCTTCTGGATCGATCCGCAGAGCGGCACTCAGTACAATGTGGTGGCGCAAACTCCGCAATACCAGTTGAGCTCGCTCAACGATCTGAGCAACACGCCGCTTTCGCGTACGGTGGGCTCGGTCCCGGCGGCCTCGGGCACCTCCCAGGTACTGGCCAACGTATCGACCATCCATCGCAGCGTCGCGCCGGCCGTGGTCAGCCATTACAACGCGCAGGTTGCATTCGACATCTTCGGCAACGTGCAGGGCACGGATCTCGGATCGGTGGCGACGCAGTTCAACAAGATCATCGAGGCCTCGAGGAAAGATCTGCCCAAAGGGTCTACGATTCACCTCAAGGGTCAGGTGGAAACGATGACCCAATCCTTCAACGGCCTGCTGCTCGGCCTGGTGGGTGCCATCATCCTCGTGTACATGCTGATCGTGGTGAATTTTCAATCGCTCCTCGATCCCCTGATCATCATCACGGCCCTTCCCGCCGCGCTCGCCGGCATTGTCTGGATGCTGTTCCTTACCCACACGACGGTGAGCGTGCCCGCGCTCACCGGCGCCATCATGTGCATGGGTGTCGCAACCGCGAACAGCGTGCTCGTCATCAGCTTCGCGCGTGAACAGATGAACGAGGGCTACACCGCCCGGGAGGCTGCGCTCGAGGCGGGATTCACTCGACTGCGCCCTGTCATCATGACCGCGACCGCCATGATCATCGGCATGATCCCGATGGCTCTCGGGCTCGGCGAGAGCGGCGAGCAAAACGCCCCCTTGGGCCGCGCCGTGATCGGCGGGTTGGTCTTCGCCACCGTCGCGACCCTATTTTTCGTGCCCTCGGTATTTGTCATCATTCACGGCCGTACCAAGCGGACGGCTCTCCGCAGCGACAACGACGGCGGCGACAACCACGGTCAGATGGAGAACGCACATGGTTGAGCAGGAAAGCGCAGAAGAGCGCCGCAAGCTCAAGTCGACTGTAATGCGCTACGGCCTGCTCGTGGCCATCGTCGCCCTCATTCTCGCGATCTGGGGAATCGTGAGCCGCATCCACACCCGGTCGGAGCTGCGCAAGAGCACGACGGAGAACGCCGTTCTCACCGTGGTGACGGCCAAGCCGCAGCTGAGCGATGCCGGCAACGAACTCGTGCTGCCGGGTATCGTCCAAGCCTACGTAGAGTCGCCGATCTACGCACGCACCAATGGCTACGTGAGAGTCTGGTACACGGACATCGGCGCCCGCGTGCGCAAGGGGCAGCTGCTCGCGGAAATCGAGACCCCCGAGGTGGACCACGAGCTCGCGCAAGCGCACGCCGATCTCGACACGGCCCAGGCGAACTTCGCACTTTCAAAGATCACCAACGATCGCTGGCAAGGCTTGCTCAAGACGCAGGCCGTCTCGAAGCAAGATGCCGACAACCGCGCGGGCGATGCGGCGGCCAAGGCCGCGATGGTCGAGTCGGCGCGGCAGAACGTGAATCGGTTGATCGCTCTGGAGTCGTTCAAGCGAGTGCTGGCGCCCTTCGACGGCGTGGTGACCGCGCGCAACACCGACGTCGGCTACCTCATCAATTCCGGACAGTCGCCGAACACGGAGCTGTTCCGCGTCGCCGACATTCACAAGCTGCGCATTTACGCCCAGGTTCCCGAAGCGTACGCCGCGGTCACCGAGACCGGCCTGAAGGCACAGCTGCACTTCGCCGAGCGCCCCGGCAAGACCTACGATGCTGATACGGTGCGCACGTCCAATTCGCTTGACCCGACCGCCCGGACGCTGCAGGTCGAGCTGCAGCTCGACAACCGCGAATCGCAGCTTTTCCCCGGCTCGTACACCGAAATTCATTTCAAGCTGCCATCGAGCACCGATACGCTGCGCTTACCGGCCAATACCATCCTGTTCCGCTCCGACGGATTGCAAGTCGCGGTGGTTCAGAATCAGGACACCATCAAGATCAAAAAAGTCATTCAAGGGCGGGACTTCGGCAAGACCGTCGAGATACTGACCGGGCTCGATCCGACGGACGCGGTGGTGGTCAATCCGCCGGATTCCATCAACGATGGGATGCACGTGCGCATTGCGCCTCCGCCGCCGAAAAACGCCGCCGATCAGGGTGGCGGGCACGCCGCCCCGTGACCGCACGCGCCCGCACGGCCATGGGCCGCGTCCTCGCGCTGAGCGCTTGGCTCGCCGTGGGCGGCGGTTGCTCCTTCGCGCCGCCTTACAAGGTGCCGGATACGGGCGCTGCTCCAGGACACTACAAGGAACTCGCGGATTGGAAAGTCGCGGAGCCGAAGGATGCACAGCCGCGCGGCAACTGGTGGGTGGTTTACCACGATCCGGAACTCGACCGGCTGGAGGAAAAGATTCCGGCGAATCTCAATCTCAAAGCCGCCTTTGCGCGGCTGCAGCAGGCGCGTGCGCAATACCGCATCGCGCGAGCAGATCTGTTCCCCACGTTGACGGCCGACCCCTATGCGGCGCGCGACAAGTACTCGCCGAACGCGCCGAAGTCGGTGCCCGGCTACCCGACCACAGTGAACGATTTTCTGCTGGGTGCGGATTTCTCGTACGAAGTGGACCTGTGGGGCCGGGTCCGCAACGAAGTATCCTCGGCCAAGGCCGCCCGTCAAGCGAGCGCCGCCGATTACGCTTCGGTCGAGCTTTCGCTGCGCGCGCAACTGGCGGAGGATTATTTCAACCTGCGTGCCTATGACGCGGAAGTCGCGCTGTATGAGCGGACCGTCGAGTCCTACCGGCAGGCGCTCAAGCTCACCACCGACCTGTTCAACGGCGGCGCGGCCGCGCTCGCCGATGTGGCCCAGGCGCAGACGCAGCTCGACAACGCGCTCACTCAAGCCGCGGACTTCAAGCTGCAGCGGGCGCAAGCCGAGCATGCCATCGCGGTCATGGTCGGCGAGAATCCTTCGCTTTTCGGGCTCCCGGCGAACGCCTTACCGCTCGACGTCGTGCCTCCTCCGATCGATGTCGGACTGCCCTCCGCTCTCCTCGAGCGCCGTCCGGACGTCGCCGAGGCGGAGCGCAACGTGGCCTCGGCCAACGCGCAGATCGGCGTCGCGCGTGCCGCCTACTTTCCGAAACTCACCTTGAACGCCGCGGGCGGTGTGGAGAGCACCAAGACCTCCAACCTGCTCTCGACGTCCAGCGTGTTCTGGTCACTGGGGCCGCAGATCACGGCGCCGATATTCGAGGGCGGTCGCTTGGTGGCCGAGACCGCCCGCGTAAAGGCCGTCTATGAGGAGCAGGCGGCGGACTATCGCAATACGGTGCTCACTGCATATCAGGACGTCGAGGACAATCTCGTCGCTTTACGGCGCCTGCAAGAAGAGAGCGAGACCGATGCGGCCGCGGTGCTCGCGACCGGAGTGAATCTCCAGCAAGCGCAGGACCGCTACGGCGCCGGTATCGTGACCTATCTGGAGGTCTCGACGGCGGAGACGGCAGCCTTGCAAGCGCAGGTGCAAGCCACCACCATTCAGGCGCGCCGCATGAGCGCGAGCATCTTATTGATCAAGGCCCTCGGCGGCGGCTGGGATGAGGCGTCGCTCGCCAAACAGTAGACGCCCGGTCACTCGTGCGCGGCGTGATCGGCCTCCACTTTGGCCACCGCGGGACGGGCACGCACCAGATCCCAGTGAGCGCCGAGCGCCGGAAAGCGCCTGACGAGCTCGTCCCGCTCGGGGTACCAGGAGACCAGCATGTACAAATATACGTCGGCAATGGAATAGTCAGAACCCAGCACGTACGGCTGCAGGCTCCTCGCGATCAATCCTAGGTGGCTGCGATAGTCCGCCAGCCCCTGCTCGCGGATGACGGCGGCGTCCGCCTCGCCGCGAGAGGAGTAGCGGCCCGAGTAGTAGATTCTAAGCGCGGCCTCATACACGTTTGCCGATAAGAACACCATCCATTGCAGGAATGTCGCGTGGCGCGTGGTACCCGGCTGAGGGGCGATCGCGGTCTGCGGATTCAACAGCGCGAGATGAACCAAGATGGCCGCGGACTCGAACATGATGGTTCCGTCGGGCAACGCGAGTGCCGGGACCCTGCCGGTCGGGTTCACTTCTTTGTAGCGCGCGACTTCGGCGGGCTCTCGGCCGATCCATACGCATTCGAACGGCGCACCGATTTCCTCGAGCGCCACTTGCACGGCGAGCGACCCGGATCCGGATCGACCATAGAGAGTGAAAGGTTTTTTCGATGTCATACGCGATTTTCGGGATCGCCACACGGGGCAGATGCGTGCAATGATAGCGCGTCGGCCCGGCGCCTGCTCGCGCTCGCACGGAGGCATTGAATTCGAACATGCGACTGTCGTTTGTGTGCCTCGCAGCCATGGCTCTCACGTCGGCTCACGCCGCTGCGAGCGAGGCCCGCTTGAGAGGCGAGGCATCCGCCGTCAGCATCGTGCGAGATGAGTGGGGCATCGCCCACGTGTTTGGGCGATCCGACGCCGATGCCGTGTTCGGCGCCATCTACGCTCAGGCCGAAGACGACTTCCGTCGCATCGAGCACAACTACCTGGTCGCGCTCGGCCGCCTCGCCGAGGCGGAAGGCGAGTCGGCGACTTACAGCGATTTGCGTCAACGGCTATTCATCGATCCCGATATGCTGCGGCGGGCCTACGGTCAAAGTCCGGATTGGCTCAAGTCCCTGATGCGCGCGTGGGCCGACGGCTTGAATTTCTATCTGTCCGTGCATCCCGAAGTGAAGCCCGCCGTCATCACGCACTTCGAGCCCTGGATGGCCCTGTCGTTCACCGAAGGCAGCATAGGCGGGGACATCGAAACCGTGGATCTGCATCGCCTTGCGCAATTCTATCCGGAGCAGCCTGCGCCGAACGGCGCGGTCGCGACGCACGGCCCGGTGGAACCGGTTGCCGAAGAAGTCTCCCTCGGCGGCTCGAATGGCTTTGCGATCGCTCCGCGTCTGAGCGCGACCGGACACGCGTTGCTCTGGATCAACCCGCACACCTCGTTCTACTTCCGTGCGGAGTTGCAGATGACGAGCGACCAGGGGCTCGATGCTTATGGTGCCTCGACCTGGGGGCAGTTCTTCATCTATCAGGGTTTCAACCCTCACAACGGCTGGATGCATACCTCCTACGGCGGCGACGCCATCGACGAGTACGCCGAGACGGTCATCGATTCGGCGGGCAAGCGCTTCTATCGATACGCCGGAAGCTTACGGCCGCTCCAAGCCGTCTCCGTCGACGTGAAAGTCAGGCGCGGCGTGGGATTCATGACCCGACGCTTCACGGTGTTTCGGACGCATCACGGACCCATTGTGCGTGCCGATGACGACCGATGGATCGCCGTGAAGATTCTGGTGGACCCGGTGCATGCGCTCGAGCAGTCGTACTTGCGCACCAAGACGACCGACTATGCGTCGTTCCGCAAGACGCAGGACATGCGTACCGATACATCGAACAACACCGTGTATGCGGATGCCGATGGCAACATCGCCTACTTTCATGGAAATTTCATTCCGAAGCGCGACCCCCGCTTCGATTACACGCGGCCGGTGGACGGGAGCGATCCCGCGACCGAGTGGCGGGGTCCACATGCGCTCGAAGAAACCATCACGCTCCTCAATCCCGTGAATGGGTGGATTCAGAACACCAACGATTGGCCGTTCTCGGCCGCGGGAGCAGAAAGTCCGAAGCGGGAGAACTATCCTGCGTATATGTGGACACGGGGCGAGAATCCGCGCGGCCTGCACGCCATCGAAATCCTCGAGCACATCGGCGATGTGACGCTGGACCGGCTGATCGCTGCGGGGTACGACCCCCATCTCACGGCTTTCGAGGCCCTGTTGCCCGGGTTGCTCGAGGCCTACGACCGGCTCGGCGCTGCTGATGCACGCCGTCAACTGCTGCAAGAGCCCATCGCGGCGCTGCGCGCCTGGGACCGCAGAACGAGCGCGGACTCCGAGGCCGAGACGCTCGCCATCTTTTGGGGGCAAGCATTGCTGGACGCCAACCGCGAGCGCGCCCGGACCGCGCATCAGCTTGCTTACGATTTCATCCGTGAGCATTTGACGGACGAAGAGCGTCTCGATGCGCTCGGTGCGGTCATGGCGCAGCTCGAGCAGGATTTCGGACGCTGGCGGCTGGCGTGGGGCGAGGTCAATCGATATCAGCGCCTGACCGGCGACATCGTACAGCCCTTCGACGATCTCAAGCCGAGCTTGCGCGTCGGGCTCGCGCCGGGTGAGTGGGGCGCGCTCGCCTCGTTCGATTCGCTCAAACCGCGCAGCACGAAGCACATCTATGGATCGACCGGCAACAGCTTCATCGCCGCCGTGGAATTCGCACCCACCGTACGGGCAAAGGCGCTGATGACGGGCGGCGAGAGCGGCGACCCGGCCTCGCCGCATTTTAACGATCAGGCGCAAATGTACTGTGAGGGACGCTTTCGGGACGTGTGGTTCAGCACCCAAGATGTGATGGCGCACGCGCAACGGCGCTATCACCCGGGCGAGCCATGATCCTTGACATATCGCTGCCCGGAGCGCTGCGCGTCACACGGCATATGTACTGGCAAGACTCGATAATTGTCTCGGCCGCCCGGCAGCATGGATGTGATCGTCAGGGCGTCCCGTTGGGAAAAGCCGCGCGCATGGAGGCGCGCGCATTCGTCAGTTGTTGTCTTCGGTCGGACAGACCATGAGACGAGGTCTGCGCAGCGGCGCCCGGCGCAGCGGCGCCCGGCGCAGCGGCGCCCGGCGCATCGGCGCCGCGGCGGGCATTTTCCTGGTGGGCGCACTTCTCCTGGCGACTCTCGCCGCGTGGCTCGTGCTGCGCGCGAGCCTCCCGGCACTCGACGGCCGCGCAGCGCATACCGGCGTCCAGGCAAACGTTCGCGTGGAACGTGATACGGACGGGGTGCCCTCCATCACGGCACAGAACCGGAACGATCTCGCTTTCGGACTCGGCTATTTGCACGCCCAGGATCGGTTCTTTCAGATGGATCTATTGCGACGCGCCGCGGCCGGTGAGCTCGCCGCCCTGTTGGGCCCCACGCTCCTCGCCACCGATCGTGAGCTGCGGCGGCATCGCTTTCGCGACGTCGCGCGCAACGCCGTGGCGAGTCTCGATGCGCCGACCCGGGCAGTGCTCGATGCGTACGTGAACGGCGCGAATGCGGGCTTGCGCGCGCTGCAGGCGCGGCCGTTCGAGTACTGGCTTCTCGGCGTCAAGCCCAAGCCCTGGGCCGCCGAGGACACGGTGCTGTGCGCACACGCGATGTTCCTGCAACTGCAGGACTCGACAGGCCACCTGCAGCTGCAGCGCGCGTTACTGCGTGCCACACTCCCCGAGCCGCTGTGGCGACTCATGGAAGCCGGAGCGCCCGAATGGGATGCCGCGATCGACGGCAGCCGGAGCGAGCCGCCCCGCATCCCGACTGCCGACGAGGTCGACCTGCGCACGCTCGGAGCTCTGCCCATCAAACCGCCCGACACCGTCGGCCGACCGCTCGATGCGGCGGGCAGCAACAACTGGGCAGTCGCGGGTTCGAACACGACCCACGGTGCGGCGCTGGTCGCGAACGACATGCATCTCGGCTTACGGGTGCCGAACACCTGGTACCGGGCGCGCCTCATTGACGCTTCCGCAGCCGGGTTCGATGAGGTGGGCGTGACGTTGCCGGGAACCCCGTCGCTGGTGGCCGGGAGCAACGGCCACATCGCTTGGGGTTTCACGAACAGCTACGGCGAGTATTCGAAGGTGGTTCGACTTGTGCCCGTGGCCGGCGACCTCGATGCTTACGCGACCGCGGCGGGAATCCAAAAACTGCGCTATGTCGATGAGATCATCGAGGTCAAGGGCGCGCCGTCCGAGCATTTGAAAGTGGCTATCACTCCCTGGGGCCCGGTCATGGGAACGGACTGGCAGAAGCGGCCCTATGTGATGGACTGGGTGGCGCAAGATCCTGCCGCGCTAAATCTGAATATTCTGGCGCTCGAGCACGTGCACACGGCGGCAGAGGCGCTGCGCATCGCCGGCGGCTTCGGAATTCCCGGCCAGAATCTTCTGGTGGGCGATGCCGAGGGACACATCGGCTGGACCATCGCCGGCCGCCTCCCGCGGCACAGCGACGCGGCGCCCGTCTTGCCACAGCTTTCCACCGATCCCATCGTCGGATTCGAGGGCTGGCTCTCGCCCGGTGAACAGCCGCAAGTCCTCGATCCGGCGGAAGGGTTGCTCTGGTCGGCGAACGCGCGGGTCGTCGGCGGCGACGCCGCGCGCCTCATCGGCGATGACGGGCTGGATCGAGGCGCCCGCGCAGCGCAGATTCACGCAGACCTGCGCGCCGCGCCGCGGCCGCTGGAACCCCTGGCCAGCTTGCGGATCCAGCTCGATGACCGCGCGGTGTTTCTCGAGCGCTGGCGGTCACTCCTCGGCCAGGTCATCGAGCGCGCGGATGCGCAGGGCGACACATCAGCGGCTCGAGCACGGGAGGTGCTCGCGCGCTGGAGCGGTCACGCGGCAACGGATGATCCTGCCTACCGCTTGACCTCGGAATTCCGTGAGGAAGTCGAGGCACGCGTCTTCTACATGCTCGTGGCACCGGCGCGGCACGCGGCCGGCGACTTTGATTTCGAGATTCCGGCCTCGTTCGAGGGACCGCTCTGGCGGCTCGTCGAAGCCCGGCCCCCGCACCTGCTCGCGAATGCGTATGCGAGCTGGGACGCGCTGCTCGCCGAGGCATTCGCCGCGGCCACAAGGCTCCCGCGGCAATGCGCAGCCGCGCGCATCGATCTCGTGTCTTGCACGTGGGGCCGGGTGAACGCCGTGCGCGTCGCTCACCCGCTATCCGCCGCCCTGCCGGGGCTGCATGCGTTTCTCGACATGCCGACCGTGCATCCCCCGGGCGCGCACGACGACGCACCGCGCATTCAGGGCCCCGACTTCGGCGCCTCGGAACGGTTCAGCGTCTCGCCGGGACACGAGAAGGATGCTTACTTGCACATGCCGGGTGGCGCAAGCGGCCATCCCCTCTCGCCTTTCTACCGCGCCGGATTCGATGCCTGGGCGCAAGGACGCCCGACGCCGCTGCTACCCGGGCCGGCCGCGCACGTACTCCTGTTGATGCCCTAGCGAGCTAATTAGCCTTCGCCGGGACCGGGGTCAGCGAGCCGGTACCGACGCAACCGCGCCCCTCGGTACAGATCTGGTTGACCGGACAGACGACCGGGCGCCCACTCACGCAGCCGCGGGCATCGGCACCGGGTGTGTGCGGTGCGCAGCGCTCCTTGCCATTGCAAGTCTTGGAATCGTCGCAGTCCGTATCGCTCATGCAGCTGATGGTGCTCGCGTCGCGATCGAGAGTCGCGAGCTCTCCCTGGCGCGCAATCTGTCCCGACAACGTGGTGTCGAGCAACAACTGCGGCGGTTGGTGGCCGGCCGAGAGATCCACATCGGCGGCAACCACCTGCCACGGCGGCGACAACGGGCTTGCCGCTCGGTAATAAAGACTGAAGCGCAACACAGCGCGCGAGTCGAGTGCCTCGTTCATGGCCACCGGGATGACGCGCGTCGAGTCCGCGGCCCACGCTTCACCGTGCGTCAGCGGATAGCGGCGCACGGGCTTGCCGGCCTCGTAGATACGCAGCTCCACATAGCTCCCCGGGCTGAGCTCGTTGGGTCCCGTCACGACTCGAACCTGCACGTTCGACACCGGCACCGCCCGCGAGACCCCGGCGATCAGCACCAGGAGCAAAACCAGCGTCCAATGTCGAGCGAATGGCTGGCGCATGTTCACGGAAAACCCCTTGCACAGAATGAAACCAACTCGCCGCGCTTTTCTCGAAGCAGAAAATATCATAGCCCATCCGCGTCCCGGGACGGCAAGGAGATACCGGCTCGAGTTAACTTATGCGGCAGGAATTTCCGGCCGTCGCGGCCCTCGACCGGCTTGCAGCGCATCATCTGCGTCGGGTCGCCGGCACATTGGTATCCCGCGACGAGGCGCGTACCATGAGGTTATTGTCAAACCGAGCGGGAGATTCACATGACCACTCGAACATGCGCAACCTGGCTTGCAGCCCTGGCTATCTGCGGTTGTGCGACCTCGAAGACCCCGCCGCCGAACACGGCGAGTGCCGCCGTTGGATCCTGCCTCACCTCGACAGGCAGCCATATTCCCCCAGGCCCCGACAGCAACTGCACCGCCTGGGGACGTTCGTACTCGCAGACCGACATCGATCAGACCGGCAAGACCAGCGCCGCCGGGGCGCTCAGGAACTTGGACCCGTCGCTCACCATCACGCACTGAGCGGCAGGGACTGAGGCGGACGATCGAGCCTCTAGGGCTCGATCAAGCCGCGGTCTTTCAGCATCGCGTCGACCTTGGGCGCGCGGCCGCGCCACGTGGCATACAGCGTCGCGAGGTCCTCCGTGTTCCCGCGGGAAAGAATCATCTGACGGAAGCGATCGCCGTTCGCGCGTGTCAGCCCGCCGTTCTCGTCGAACCATTGGAAGGCATCGTCGGCGAGCATCTCGGTCCAGAGATAGGCGTAATAGCCGGCTGAGTAGCCGCCGGCCCAGATGTGCTGAAAATAGCTCGAGCGATAGCGCGGCGGCACGGCGCGCAGCGCGATGTGCGCCTTGTCGAGCGCCGTCTGCTCAAATCGATCCGGATCCTGCGGAGGGGCACTGGCGGGCAACATGTGCCATTGCATATCGAGCTCAGCAGCGGCGAGCAGCTCCGTCATGTCGTAGCCCTTGTTGAAGTTCTCCGCCCGCTTGATTTTCGCGGCCAGCTCCGGCGGCATGACGGCACCCGTCTTATAGTGACGCGCATAGTGCTCGAAAATCGCGGGATAAGTAGCCCAGTGCTCGTTGAATTGCGAGGGAAACTCGACGAAATCGCGCGCCGTCGCGGTGCCGGAAATACTCGGATATTCCGTGTCGGCGAACATCCCGTGCAGTGCGTGGCCAAACTCGTGGAACATCGTGATGACATCGTCGAAGCTGATGAGGGCCGGCTGGCCGGGCGCCGGCTTCGGTAGATTGCCGACGTTGTAGATCACCGGTCGTGTGCCGAGCAGCTTCGATTGACCGACGAAGTTCGACATCCATGCGCCGCCCTGCTTGTTGTCGCGCTTGAAATAGTCGCAATAGAAGAGCGCGAGCGGTTTGCCGTCGGCGTCGATCACATCGAACACCCGCACGTCGGGCTGATACACGGGGATGTCTTTGCGCTCCTTGAAGGTGATGCCGTACAGCTGGTTCGCCGCATAGAACACGCCGTTCTCGAGTACGTTATTGAGCTCGAAATAAGGCTTGACCTCCGCATCATCCAGGTTGTACTTCGCCTTGCGAACCTGCTCCGCGTAGAAATCCCAATCCCAGGCCTCGAGGGTGAAGCCGCCGTGCTGAGCATCGATGACCGCTTGGATGTCCTTGCCCTCGCGCACGGCGCGGGCGGTGGCCAGGGGCACGAGTGTGTTCAGGAAGTCGAGCGCGTTTTCCGGCGTCTTCGCCATCTGATCTTTGAGCTGCCAGGCGGCGTGATTGGGAAACCCCAGCAGGGACGCGCGCTGCGCGCGCAGCTGCGCAAGCCGCGACACGATGGCCCGCGTGTCGTTCGCATCGCCGTGTTCGGTGCGGTTCCAGGCGTTGTCGAAAATCGTGTTCCTCGTCGTGCGCGTCCTGATCGAGCCCAGCAGCGGCTGCTGTGTCGTGTTCTGCAGCGGTACGAGGTATCCCTGGACATGACGCCCCTGCGCTGCCTCAGCCGCCGCGGCGAGTTGTGCCTCGCTGAGGCCGGCGAGCGCCTCCGGCGAGTTGGTGGTATAGGCACCCGCGGTATTGGCAGCCAGCAGCTTTTTGCTGAAGGTATCGGAGAGGGTCGACCCTTCCTCATTCATCTTCTTGAGGCGTTCCTTGTCCGCCGGGGAGAGGTCTGCTCCGGCGTGCACGAACTGATCGTAGGTCACCTCGATCAGCCGCTTTTGCTCCGGATCGAGGCCGCTCGTGTCGCGCTTGGCGTAAATCGCGGAGATGCGCGCAAACAGTTTCGCGTTGAGAAAAATGGCGTCCTGGTGGGCGGCGAGCTTCGGCGCCAGCGCAGTCTTCACCTCCTGCAGATAGGGATTGGTGTTCGCCCCCGTCACCCCCGCGAATGCCTGCAGCGCGCGATCGACGAGGCGCCCGCTCTTCTCCAGCGGCACGAAGGTGTTCTCGAAGGTCGGTGCGGCCGGATTGGCGGCGATGGCCCGCACCTCGGCGAGCTGCTGCGCCATGCCGGCCTCGATCGCGGGCTGATAGTCTGTATCCTTGATCTTGTCGAAGGGCGGCGCGTGAAACGGCAGCGAGCTCTCGGCGTAGAACGGATTCGAGGGCCCGAATGCAGGATTGGGCCGCTCGGCGGCGGCGGCAAACGTGTCAAGCATCGTGCATACCGCCAGCAGCAATAGCGCTCGTCGCATTTTCCGTTCCCCTTTTGGCTTCATGGATCATGTTTGTAAATCGCCCCTTCCTTCATGACGAAGTCGACATGCTCGAGGATGCGAATATCAGCCAGCGGATCGCCTTTCACTGCGACGATATCCGCGGATTTTCCGGCGCTGATGCTGCCGAACAACTCGGAATGGCCTATGAGGTCCGCGGCGTTCACCGTGGCCGATTGAATGGCCTGCATGGCCGTCATCCCGTACTTGACCATGTAGGCGAATTGCCGTGCGTTGATGCCATGCGGGCAGACTCCGGCATCCGTGCCGAAGGTCATCTTCACGCCGGCGCGCACCGCTTTGGTGAAATTGCGGCGCTGGATCTCGCCGAGATCCTGGTCGTGCTTGAGGAAATCCGCCGGCGTATCGGCAGCGGCTTGGATGCACTCCTCGTCGTAGATATCCATGTCCAGGTACGTGCCGTGCTGCTTCGCCAGGGCGATGCCCTCGTCATCGATGAGCGTCGCATGCTCGATCGAGGCGACGCCGGCGCGGATGGCGTTCTTGATGCCCTCGGCGGCGTGGGCGTGCGCGGCAACGCGCAGACCGAAGTTCGCGGCCTCTTCCACCGCTGCGCGCAACTCCTCCGGGGTGAATTCGATCGACTTCGGATTACTCCCATGCGTGAGCACAGCGCCCGTGGACAACACCTTGATGTGATCCGCGCCGCGGTGGGCAAGTTCCCGGATTTTCTGGCGCACTTCCCAGGGACTGTTAGCCACGCCGAACTGCATATCCCAGGGAAGCTGCACGTCGGGCGAGAGTCCGGTCATCGCGCCGGCGCCTTCGCTGATGGTGATGTAGGCGCCGGCAACGTACATGCGCGGTCCGATGATGATGCCCTTCGCGATGGCGTCGCGCATGGCGACGTCGTTGAAAGCGCGATACACGCCGACGTCGCGCACGGTGGTGAAGCCGGCGAGCAGAGTGACCCGAGCATTGGGAATGGCTTCGTAGGCGGTCTCCGTCGCCGTCTTGCGCAACAGATCAAGCGGCTCGGCATTCGCGAGATCCGCGAGGTGGGTGTGGCAATCGACGAGACCGGGGAGCACCGTCATCTGCGACAAGTCGACGATCTGCGCCTCCGGCGGAATTTTCACAGCGGGTCCCACCGCCTCGATCTTCGTGCCGCGAATCAGAATCACTTGATCGGTGAGCGTGCGTCCCGACACGACATCGATGAGATGACCCGCCCGGATGGCGATCAGCGCGGGCGCCGCCGCGGTCGCCGGACCCGGATCCGCGCGGCACATCCCGAAGACGAGCACGAGCGCGCAGAGCCACAGCGAATTTCCGGCGAGTCTCGAATTTGTCATGAATTGCCTTTGTTGCGGTTCCGGTGCGGCGGTCTGAAAGGGCCGAATCATACTCTTGATATCCGCTGCCACAACCGGCACGCTGGATACAAAGTAAAAAGGGAGCGGACAGCATGACCTTGCGATTATCGATCTTGTCGGCGGCCGCCGCGGCGTGCATCGCGGGACCGGTTCACGGCGCCCAGGCGCCGGCGAGCGATGAGGCGGCATTCCGCGGCCTCTACAAGGAATTGGTCGAGATCAACACCACCCGCTCCGTCGGCAGCTGTACGCGCGCGGCCGAAGCCATGCGTGCGCGACTCGCCGCTGCGGGAATCCCTGCAACCGACATGCAGATCCTGGCCCCCGCGGACCGTCCGAACGACGGCGCGCTGATCGCCGTCCTGCACGGCCGCGATCGGCGGCCCAAGCCGGTCCTGCTGCTCGCCCACATCGACGTGGTGGAAGCGAAACGCGAGGATTGGGAGCGCGATCCCTTCAAGCTGGTCGAGGAAAACGGCTGGTTCTATGCGCGCGGCGCGAGCGACGACAAGGCCATGGCCGCGGTGTTCACCGACAGTCTCATTCGTTACGCGCGCGAAGGATTCAAGCCGCGGCGGGATATCAAGCTCGCGCTCACCTGCGGCGAGGAGACGCCGAACATCTATAACAGCGTGGCGTGGCTGATCAGCACGCAGCCTGCGATGCTGGATGCCGAGTTCGCCCTCAACGAAGGCGCGGGCGGCGAGCTCGACGCGGACGGCAAACCCGTCGCCCTACAAATCCAGGCCGGCGAGAAGGTGTACCAGGACTTTACCCTGACAGCCACCGACGTCGGCGGCCACAGCTCTCGGCCGAACCACAACAACCCGATCGTGCGCTTGGCGGCCGGCATCGAGAAACTCGGCGCCTATAACTTTCCCGTCGCACTGAACGAGGCGACACGCGGCTATCTCGCGGCGGAATCCAAGCTCGTGCCGCCGCAAGTGGCCGCCGACATGCAAGCCGTGCTCGCCAACCCGCGGGATGAGGAGGCGGTGGAACGGCTTTGGGTCGTCAATCCGGGCTGGAACAGCATGCTGCGTACCACCTGCGTCGCCACCGAGATCGCCGGCGGCCACGCACCGAACGCCTTACCGCAGCACGTGGAAGCGAACGTCAACTGCCGGATCCTGCCGGGCGTGCCCATTGCCTCGGTTCAAGGAAAGATCGTCGACGTACTGGGAGACGCCAAGATCACGGTCGCCGCGACCGGTGACACCGGCATCCAGTCCCCGCCGCCGCCGCTCAATGCCCGCATGCTGGGACCGGTGCGCACCGTTGCCGACCGCATCTGGCCGGGCGTCGCCATCGTCCCCACCATGTCGACGGGTGCAACCGACGGCCGGTTCTTGAATGCGCATGGCGTGCCGACCTACGGCCTGTCGGGTATGTTCCACGACGCCGAAGGCGCGCACGCGCACGGTCTCAACGAGCGCATACGCGTCGTATCTCTGATGAATGGGCGCCGGTTTCTGTACGAGCTCGTCAAGATATACGCCGATCAGCCCTAGGGCCGATCGGCGTTCTCTTCAGCTCTCGAGTTAAGCGACCGCGGTCTTCGCCTTGCTCGCGGCCTCGATCACCTCGTCGGCGACGTTGCGCGGCACCGGATCGTAGTGCGAGAACTCCATCGTGTACGACGCGCGTCCGCTGGTCATGCCGCGCAGATGTCCGATGTAGCCGAACATTTCCGAGAGCGGCACCGTGGCCACGACGGCGATATTCGTGCCCCGCTCCAGCTGGTCAATGATCGAACCGCGTCGACGATTGATGTCGCCGATCACATCACCCAAGTAATCTCCCGGCGTGACGGTCTCGACCTTCATGACCGGCTCGAGCAGGATGGGACCCGCCTTGCGGATTGCCTCGCGGAAAGCCGCTTTGGCGGCGATTTCGAAGGTGAGCGCGTTCGAGTCGACGTCGTGGTAGCTGCCGTCGGTCAACGTCGCGCGGAAATCCACCGTCGGATAATGCGCCAGGACACCGTCTTCCTTCTGCACTTTCAGGCCCTTCTCGACGGAGGGGACGTACTCCTTCGGAACCGAACCGCCCACCGTCTCGTCGACGAACTCGAAGCCGGTGCCGCGCGGCAGGGGCTCGAAATCGATCCAGACTTCCGCAAATTGTCCGGCGCCGCCGGTCTGCTTCTTGTGAACGTATTGCTCGCTCACCTTCTTGGTGATGGTCTCGCGGTAGGCCACCTGAGGCTCGCCCATGGTGCCTTCGACGCCGAATTCCGTGCGCATGCGATCCAGCGTCACCTCAAGGTGTAGCTCGCCCATGCCGCGCAGAATGGTCTGTCCGGTCTCGCGATCGGTCTCCAGATGCAGGGAGGGATCGGCGCGCACCATCTTGCCGAGAGCGATGCCGAATTTCTCCTGCTCGGCCTTGGTCTTCGCCTTCACCGACACGCTGATGACGGGATCCGGGAATCGCATGCGCTCGAGCACCACCGGGTTCGCAGCATCGCACAGGGTATCGCCGGTCTCGGTATCCGAGAGCGATACGAGCGCGATGATGTCGCCCGCCCGCGCTTCCTCGATCGGATTGGGCTCCTTGGCGAACATCTCCACCATGCGGCCGATCTTCTCGCGCTTGCCGCGCGTGGAGTTCTGCACCGAGGCACCCTTGGTGAGGACGCCGGAGTAAACGCGGACGAAGGTCAGCGCGCCGTAGGCATCGTTGATGACCTTGAACGCGAGCGCGGAAAAAGGCTCATCGTCGGAGCACTTGCGCTCGCCGACCACTTCGCCGTCGGCATTCACGGTCTTGATGGCTGCGACGTCGGTCGGCGCGGGCAGATAATCGACTACCGCGTCGAGCACCTGCTGCACGCCCTTGTTCTTATAAGAGGAACCGCACAGCACCGGCGTGAACGCCGAGTTGATGGTGCCCTTGCGCAGGCAGCTGCGCAGCACGTCGGCGGACGGGTCCACGTTGTCCGTCAGATAGGCCTCCATCGCCGCATCGTCCTGCTCGAGACAGGTATCGATCAGCTCTGTGCGGTACTTGGCGACATCGGCGAGTATCGCCCGATCGCTCGGCACGGTGATGTGCAGCTTGTCGGCGATATCGGGCGTGACCTCGAGCACCTGCCATTCGGAGTCCTTGTCGTCGGAATCCCAGACCAGCGCCTTCATCTCGACCAGATCGATCATGCCTTTGAAATTGTCCTCGGAGCCGATCGGCAATTGCACCGGCAACGGTCGGGCGCCCAGGCGCTTTTTGATCATGTCGACGCACCGCAAAAAATTAGCGCCGCTGCGGTCCATCTTGTTGACGTAGCAGAACCGGGGGACGCCGTAATTATCGGCAAGCCGCCAATTGGTCTCGGACTGCGGCTCCACGCCCGCGACGCCGTCGAACACCACCACCGCGCCGTCGAGCACGCGCAAGGAGCGGTTCACTTCGATGGTGAAGTCCACGTGTCCCGGGGTGTCGATCAGGTTGATCTTCTTGTCGCGCCAGAAGGCCGACACCGCGGCGCTCTGGATGGTGATGCCGCGCTTTTGTTCCTGCTCGAGATAATCCGTCGTCGTGGAGGTCTTCAGATCCTTGGTGTCGTGGATATCGATGATCGTGTGCTTACGCCCCGTGTAATACAGGATGCGCTCCGTCGTCGTCGTTTTGCCGGCGTCAACGTGGGCGATGATGCCGATATTACGGATATCGGAAAGAGGGGTCGTACGGGCCATTTCGAGCTTCCATCCATCGAGGGGGGTTTAAAGGGCGCAGAGTTTGCCACGTAGCCGGGCATGTGTCGAAAAAATCTCGACATTTCCGCGCTGTGGGTCCGTTTCGGGCCTCGCCTGGGGGGTTTTCCAGGCGCCGGCGGGAGCCTCGTCAACGCAGGTCGAGAACGCCCGTTTTATTGTGGGGGCCGAAGACTCGGTCTCAAGTGTCAAATCGGCTTTTTGGAGGCATGTGAGCTCGCAGAGGAACCAAGGTCGATCGCTGGGAGCCCTGCTGGGCGCGGCGCTCCTGGCCATGCCGCCCGCTCTGCTCGAGGCGGCGCCGTCGCTGCTTTCCATGGCGCCGGCCGTGCTCGCCATGGGCCCGGCTCTGCTTTCCGGCTGCGCGGACTCGGTGCACCACGACACGGCACCTGCAAAAACTGCCGCGATGCAGGCGCTTTCGCGGCAGGACGTGCTCTGGCTGCAGCGGGTGAGTTTCGGCATCGATAGCACGAGCGTCGAGGAGCTTCACCGGCTCGGTCGGGCCCGTTACCTGGACCGTCAGCTGCAAGGCCACGAGAGCTTGCCTGCGCCCGTGGCCGCCGAGCTCGCGGCGCTCGAGATCACTCATTTGGATCCGGTGCGCACCATCGCCGAGGTCAACGCCCAGCGCAAGGCGGACAAGGCAATGTCCGATGGGCCCGACCGAGAGGCGGCCCGCAAAGCGCTCAACCAGCGCGGCAACCAGCTCGCCTACGAGGCGGTGCGCAGCGAGCTGTTGCGGGCGACCTACTCGCCCGATCAGCTCCAGGAGGAAATGGTGTGGTTCTGGCTCAACCATTTCAGCGTGCATCAAGCGAAAGCGGATCTGCGCTGGCTGGTCGCCGACTACACCGATCGGGCGATCCGCCCGCACGCTTTCGGTCGATTCAAGGATCTGGTGCTGGCGACCCTCGAGCATCCGGCGATGATGGCCTATCTCGATAACAACCAGAACGCCGCGGGGCACGTCAACGAGAACTACGCCCGGGAGCTGATGGAGCTGCATACGCTCGGCGTCGATGCGGGCTACACCCAGCGGGACGTGCAGCAGCTCGCGCTCGTGCTCACCGGCAGCGGCATCCGCGCCGGCGATCCGCCGCGGCTCAAGCCCGAGCTTGCGGGGCTCTACTATCAAAACGGTGCTTTCCAGTTCAACCCGGCACGCCACGACTTCAGCACCAAGGTGGTGCTCGGTCACACCATCCAAGGTCGCGGATTCGCCGAGGTCGATGAGGCGGTCACGTGGATCGTCCGCCGGCCCGCCTGCGCGCATTTCATCTCGCGCGAGCTCGCCACCTATTTCGTTGCCGACAATCCGCCCGCAACGCTGGTCGACCGGATGGCGAAGACCTTCCAGCGCACGGACGGCGATATCGCCGCGGTATTGCGCGAGATGCTCCTCTCTCCCGAAATCAACGCGGCGCTCGGCGGGAAATTCAAAGACCCGACGCGTTTCGTCGTATCGGCCGTGCGCTTCGCCTACGACGGCCGCACGATCACCAACACCCGCCCCATGTTCAACTGGCTGAACGGCCTCGGCGAAACCCCCTTCGGGCGCGCGACCCCCGACGGCTATCCGCTTAACGAGGCTGCGTGGGCGAGCTCGGGGCAAATGAGCCGGCGCTTCGAGATTGCGCGGGCCATCGGGTCTGGGAGCGCCGCACTGTTCGACGCCGAGGGAGGCGCCCCGGCGGCGGCGGCGGGCTTTCCGCAACTATCGAACCGGCTCTATTTCGAGGCGGTCGAGCCGTTCTTGACGGCGCGCACGCGCGAGGCGCTCGGCCGGGCCAACTCGCAGCAGGAATGGAACACATACCTGCTGGCCTCGCCGGATTTCAACTATGAGTGAGGTAAGTATGAAGCGCCGTCAAGTGCTGAAGCTCGGCTGCGCGGCGATCGCCAGCGCCGGAGTCACCGGCCGGCTGTATGCGGCGCCGACCACGGGCCCGCGATTTCTGCTGGTGTTCTTGCGGGGCGGCTACGACTCCCTCAATTTGCTCGTACCGTACTCAAGCAGCTTTTACTATGAGTCCCGGCCGACGATCGCGATCGCGCGTCCCGATGCGGCCTCGACCACCGGCGCACTCGCGCTGACCGCCGACTGGGCGCTCGCACCGACGGTGCGCGACACCATCGGCTCCCTCTACCAGCAGCGCCAGGTCGCCTTCGTTCCGTTTGCCGGCACGGACGATCTATCGCGCAGCCACTTCGAGACACAGGACAGCATCGAGCTCGGGCAACCCTTGAACACGACGCGCGATTACCGCTCCGGTTTTCTCGGCAGACTGGCTGGCACCCTCTCCGGACCCACGGCCGAGCCCATCGCCTTTACCGATGCCCTGCCGCTCGCCTTTGGAGGCTCGAGCACGGTGCCCAATCTGTCGCTCAAGAATGTCGGCAAACCGCCATTCGATGAGCGCCAGGCGAAGATTCTCGATGACATGTATGCCGATCACCATTTACACACGGTCGTGCGCGAGGGCCTGGATCTGCGCCAGGAAGTTGCGCAGAAGATGGCCGAGGAAATGAACGCCGCCAACCGCAACGCCATCAACACCAAAGGGTTCGAGCTCGAGGCCGAGCGCATGGGACACCTGATGCGGGACAAGTACCGCATCGGCTTCATCGACGTCGGCGGCTGGGACACCCACGTGAATGAAGGCGCCGCGCAAGGCGCGCTGGCCAACAACCTCGCGAGCCTCGGTCGTGGCGTGCAGGCCTTCTCCCAGTCACTTGGCACCGAATGGAAGAACACCGTCGTGGTCGTTTTATCGGAGTTCGGCCGCACGTTCCGGGAGAACGGCAATCATGGCACGGACCACGGCCACGGCACGGTGTACTGGGTGCTGGGGGGCGGGATCAACGGCGGAATGGTCGCCGGCGAGCAGCGCGCCGTGGACCGAGCCGCCCTGCTGCAGGACCGAGACTTTCCGGTGCTCAATGACTACCGGGCGGTCCTCGGCGGGATGTTTCGCACGATGTGGGGACTCTCGCCCGACCAGAGTGCCCGGATTTTTCCGCAAGTATCCCCCAAAGACCTGAAGCTGGTTTAAAGCATCGACTCGAGATGCCCGCAGCGCGCCAACGCGCTATATTGGGCGGCGTCATGACTTCCTTTCCACGCCGCTTGCTCAGCCGCGCCCTGCTCGTCTGCATCGTGCTCTCGTGCGCCGGCACCTCGGTGCTCGGTCAAGGCACCGTTACCATTCATGTGCTGAACGACACCACCGATAATCTCGAAGTAACCCTGTACGACCGCAATCTGCGACGGCATCCGATGATTCTTTCCGGTCAGATCATTTATGGCAACGCTTCTATCGCGACGACCATCAGCGCAGATTCCTCGGGTCAGGGCCATGTGTCCTGGAAGGCCATGTCCACCGATCGGGACATGCGCAAGTGCGGTCATCACGAGAATGCAGGGCTGAACAACGGCGATACCGTCCACGTCTGGGCCAACGGCAGTTGCTCGCACTCTCGCTGAGCGCTGCCCTGAGTAGCGCGCCCCCGCTTTAGTCCCGACGGTTCCGGCCGATAACCCGTACTGCCCAGGGAAGTACGGAATTCTTGCGCTCATGACTCGTCTTGCGATTCGCAGCCTGCTCGTGATCCTGTTCGTGGTTGCCGCGTCCCCGTGCCCCGCGCTGAATCCGGCGCTGCTGCCCACCCAGTATGTGGCTGACAATTGGCAGACCGCGGACGGCCTGCCGCAGAGCACGGTGCAGGCATTCGCCCGCACGCCCGACGGATATCTGTGGATGGGCACTCAAGAAGGACTGGCCCGCTTCGACGGCAACCGTTTCACGGTATTCGAGCCCGGCAACGAAAGCGCCATCCCCGACAAGAACATTACTGCGCTGCATGTCGATAAAGCCGGCGCGCTCTGGATCGGTACGCGCTTGGGCCTCGCCCTCTTCGAGCACGGCCGCTTCCGCAGCGGACCGCTGAGCGGCGAGATCGCTCGAGCCTACGTCCGCGCCCTGACTGAAGGCGGCGACGGCCATCTCTGGGTCGGTACGGAGATGGGTGTCGTCGAGATCGCCGGCGATACCGTCCGAGCATTCGATGTGTCCGATGGACTCATCGACGTGCGCATCCGTGCCTTGCAGCCGAGCGCCGACGGCGCACTCTGGGTCGGCACCCACAGCGGCTTGCAGCGCTTTGATGGGCGGCGCTTCGAACCCATTGCCCTGCACGACGCTCAGACCGCGGAGCCCGTCACGTCGTTGCACCAGGACGCCGACGGTACGCTGTGGGTCGGTACGGGAGCGGGCGCGCTTTACCGCAGCCGCGGTCAGAGCTTCGAGGTGATGGCCAAGGACGGGCAGTTCGGTTCGGCAATCCTCGCCATGCTGCGCGATCGCGACGGGAATCTCTGGTTCGCCCCGGGCGGCGGCGGGCTCATGCGTTGGCACGACGGCGAATTCAGCCGGCTCGCGAGCGGAATGTTTGCCACCAGCGAAGTACGCGCCTTGTTGGAGGACGGCGAGGGAAGCCTTTGGATCGGCACTTACGGCCACGGCCTGATGCGCCTGCATGACGGCAAGTTCGTGACGGCAGGAGATCTCGAGGGACTGTCCGGAGATCTCGTTTGGACCATCGTTCCCCGCCGCGCCGGCGGCGTGTGGGTCGGCTCGGACGGCGGCCTCTCGAGCTACGATGCAGGGCAATTTCACCACATCGACGGTCCGAGGGGACGGCAAAAGACCCGGGTGCGCTCGGTCATCGAGGATCGAGGCGGCAGCGTCTGGGTGGGCACCCAGGGCGCAGGCATGTACCGGCTGGACCCCGGCGGCTCCATGCGCCTATTCGATCTCAGCAGCGGCTTGTCCGGCGATTCGGTGACGGCCCTCTTGGAGGACCGTGCGGGCCGCATCTGGGTGGGCACGAACGAAGGCCTCGACATGATCGCGCATGACAGCGTCGTGTCCATGCAAGCCAAGCTCGATGCCTCGACACCCTCTGCGGTGCACCTCCTCTACGAGGACCACACGGGCAATCTCTGGGTGGCAACCGAAACCAACGGACTGTTCATCGTGGGCGAGACCACGACGCGACACTTGACCGAGGCGGACGGTCTGCCGACCGACTGGGTAATCTCCATACATGAGGATGAGCGCGGTGTCGTCTGGCTCGGTACGACCAACGGTCTCGCAGTCTGGCGTGACAACCGGATCATCTCGCTGGTGCGTTTCGGTGGTCCGATGCGCGAGACCATCCTGCAAGTGCTCGAGGACCCCGCGCATCAGATCTGGTTCACGACCAACAAAGGATTGATGTCCGTGCCGCGGGCCGACCTCGATGCCCTCGCCGCCGGGCAGAGCATTTCACCCAACTATCACATCTACGGTGTCGTCGACGGTCTGCGCTCACCCGAATTCGACGGCGGCAACACCTCCGCGGGATTCGCATCGACCGACGGCCTGCTCTGGTTTCCCAACGTGCGCGGCGTCGTGCGCGTCGATCCCGCCCACATTCCCACCAACACGCAACCGCCGCCCGTGTACATCGAGAAAGTGACGGTCGACAACACGCCGGTTGTGCTCACGGACGGCATCGAAATCGCACCGGGCGCGCAACAATGGCAGTTCGACTACATCGGCCTGAGTATGCTGGTACCGCAACGCTCGCACTATCGCTACCAGCTCGAGGGATTCGATGCCGGGTGGGTCGATGCGGGCAATCGCCGCACGGCGTTTTACACCCGGCTCGCGCCGGGCACCTATACATTCAGGGTGACCGCCAGCAACAACGACGGCGTGTGGAGTGAGCCCGGAGCGAGCTTTCGATTCACGCTCAAGCCGCATCTGTACCAAACCGCCTGGTTCTGGGCGCTCTGCGTCCTGAGTATCGTGCTCGCGGCCGCGGCGCTCTACCGGCTGCGGGTGGGCCGCTTACGCGGCCTCGCCGGCGCGCTCGGCGAGCAAGTGGCGCTGCGCACGCGCGACCTCGAAGCGGCCAATGCCGAGCTGCGGCAAGCGAAGGAGCGGGCCGAGCTCGCCGTGGAAGCCAAGTCGCAGTTCCTGGCGAACATGAGCCACGAGATCCGCACGCCCATGAACGGCGTCATCGGCATGACGGACCTGCTGCTCGAGACCGGGCTCGACCGCACGCAGCGCGATTACACGGAAACCATTCGCGACAGCGCCGCAAGCCTCCTCACCATCATCAACGACATCCTGGACTTCTCGAAAATCGAGGCCGGCAGACTCGACCTCGAGCGGATCGACATGGATCTGCGCCAAACCGTCGCGGACGTCGGCCATCTACTCGCGTTTCAAGCGCATGCCAAGGGACTCGAGCTGATCACGAATATCGACCCGCAGCTTCCCGACTGGGTGATCGGCGATCCGAGCCGGGTGCGTCAAGTGTTGCTGAACCTCGGCAGCAACGCGATCAAATTCACGCGCGACGGCGAGGTCTCCATCGACCTGCGGTTGACCTCGAAGGACGCCTCGGGAATGTCGGTACGCTGCGAAGTTCGTGATACGGGCATCGGCATTCCACAGGAGCGGCTGGAGTCCCTGTTCCAGCCCTTCTGCCAGCTCGATGCCTCCACCACACGGCACTACGGAGGCACCGGCTTGGGTCTGTCGATCGTGCGCCGGCTGGTCGAGCTCATGGGCGGCGAAACCGGGGTCACGAGCGCCAAGGGTGAAGGGTCGGTATTTTGGTTCACAGCCCGCTTCGGCAATTCCTCGAAGCAGGAGGCGGTCTCGGAAGTCGACGCACACGTCCTGGGGAATCGCCGCGTGCTCGTCGTCGACGACAATGCCACGAACCGCAAGGTGCTGAGCCGCCAGCTCACGCACCTCGGCATGCGCCCGACTTGCGTCGACAGCGCCCGGGCCGCGCTCGACACGCTCGACGCCGAATCGGGAGACGCGCCGCCATTCGAGCTCGCGGTGCTCGACTACATGATGCCGGGGTGCGACGGCCTCGAGCTCGGCCGGCGCATCGCGCAGGACCCGCGCTTCGCACTCATCCGGCTCGTTCTCCTGACCTCGGCCGGTCGAATGCACAGCGCCGAGACTTTGGAGAAACTCGGCTTCGCCGCTTATCTGCTCAAGCCCGTGACGCATCGTGAGCTGCGGGACTGTCTGCGCCGCGTCATGTCCGCGGGGACCTCGAAGTGGCACGAGTTCACACAACCCGTCGTCGCCGCGCCTCGACCGCTCGGCGGCACGACGCCCCCGCGCATCTTGCTCGCCGAAGACAATCCGGTGAACCAGAAGGTCGCGCGCGGCGCTCTCGAGAAAATGCGCTGCACGGTGGACATCGTCAATAATGGCGCCGAAGCAATCGATGCCTGGAGCTCGCGGCAGTACGATCTCATCCTCATGGACTGCCAAATGCCCGTCATGGACGGCTATCAGGCGACGCGGACCATCCGCTCTCGCGAGCCGGCGGGCCGGCGCATTCCGATACTCGCCCTCACTGCCGACGCCATGAGCGGAGCTGAGCAGGACTGCCTCGCCGCCGGGATGGACGGATATCTCACCAAGCCGCTCGATCGACGGCGTCTCGCCGAGTCGATCGAGCGATTTCTTGGCAGCGCGGGGTCTGCGCCGACAGCCGATGTGCTGTCCCCCGCAGCGGGCGACGCCGCGCCGCGCGAGCCTTCGCCGCGACACGCCCCGGTCGACTGGGAGCAATTCGTGTCGCTCACCGACGGCGACGGAGAATTTGCGCAGCAACTGATCCAGCTGTTCATCGACTCGGGTGATGCGGCGCTTGCGCAGATCCGTGAGGCGCTCGACTGCGAGGATTGGTCGGCGGTCGGCCGCGCCGCGCACTCTTTCAAAGGCTCGAGCGCCAATATCCACGCGCAGGCAGCGAGCGCCGCGGCCGGACGTCTCGAGCAGGCCGCGCGCGCCGGGGAGGTCGAGCAGTTGCCCAAGCTCGAGGAGGAACTGCGCCGCGAGGCGCGTCGCGCCACGGACTATTTGCGCGCACGCTCCGCTTGAGCGTGCAGCGTCTCAGGGGCCTCGAGGCGCGAGGTTGAATTCCTCGCTGCGTACCGCCGGCAGCGGATCGTGATTGGTGGCCACGTCCGAATGGCTCGCCGACAGCCGATTCATGAGCGGCAGCATGGCGACCGCGATCGCCGTACACGCAACTCCCGCGAAGCCCAGCTTGTTGAACAGGCTCGTGTAGATGGCGAGCGACTCGAGCGGATCGGTGAGCCCCTCGGGAATATGGGCGAGATTGGCGACCACGCTGCCGAGATATTGCGACAGGCCCGATGCCACGAAATAGGCGCCCATCATGAAGCCGCCCATTCGTGCCGGCACATAACGGGCGATCATGGCGAGTCCGAGCCCGCTCACGAGCAACTCCCCCAACGAATATAGACCGTAGCCCCACACCATGATCCAGGAGGAGACCTTGCCGTCGACGGCCCAGTGAGCGCCGACTCCGTAAATGAAAAAACCGACGGCGACGGCTGAAAAGCCCCAGGCGAACTTCACCGCGATGCCGGGATCTTTGCCGACGCGGCCGAGCGAGTTGTAAATGAAGACCAGCACCGGGCTCAAGAGCACGATCCAAATCGAGTTGAGATTCTGGTACTGCTCCGGAATCCAGGTGAACAAGTGCCAGCCGAACAGCCTGAAGTCGAGATTGACGTTGTTCTGTGCGAAGAGATTGAGCGAAGTGGACATCTGTTGATAGAAGATGAAGAAGAACACGGTCTCGACCACGAGCACCAGCGCGGCGATCAACCCCGCGCGCTCGTCGCGGTGGCTGGTACGGATGAGATTGATGAAAATCCCGAGCACCACCGCGCCCGCGGCATAGACGCATACCCGCGCCACATCGATGCTCTGCAGGATGAGGATCGAGATGACCACCATGGCCAGCGAGCCGGCCACGGCCGCCGCGAGCCGCTTCGGATTGATGGGGAGTGCGTCGGCCGGCGAGCCGACGTGCGTCAGCGCCCGGCGCATCAGAAAGTAGTTCGTCATGCCGAGCACCAGGCCGATCGAGCAGACGCCGAAGGCCGTGTGCCAGCCCGCCGAGTCGCCGTACCTCGCGCCCACGTAATCCCGGATCCAGGGTGTGAGCGTCATCGAGATCATCGAGCCGATATTCACGGCCATGTAGTACATCGTGAAGGCGCTGTCGATTTTCGTCTCGTCGCCCTCGTAGATCTTGCGCACCAGATTGCCCGCGTTCGGCTTGAAGAAGCCGTTGCCGACGATGATGACGCCGAGCGCGCCATAAAGGAAAAACGCCTTGTTCGTCGGCAGCCAGAGGAGCGCATAGCCGACCGCCAGAACGGCCGCGCCGATCGTCATGGTGCGCCGCGTGCCGAGCAGTTTGTCGCCCACCCATCCGCCGATGGCGGGGGTCGCATAAATGAGCGCCGCCGCGGCGCCCCAGACCAGATTGGCGCGGGTGTCGACGAAGCCCAGCTTTTTCATCATGTAGGTGACCATGAGCACCTGCATGCCGTAAAAGCCGAACCGTTCCCACATCTCGATCATGAAGACCGTGGTGAACGATCGCGTCTGCGAAACCGTCGAATTCTGTGTTGTCATGGTGCCCATCCCCCGAGATCTGGCCGAGAGCCTAGCAAACACCGGCCCACTTTTGTGAGCTAGTAGGCGAGTGCGACTCCATCGGCCCGCATTTCGCTTGCGGCGGCATAGAGGCGCTCGCGGCCGCTCAGGCGTTGTTCGATGCACTGGTAACGTCCGAACGCACCGTCCGATGGGCCGATCGGCCAGCCGAGGTCGGCGAGCGCGCGCCGTGAGCGCTCGGGAACGCCGCTTTCCAGATGCAGTCTGCCGAGCTCGCCGAGTCCCGCCTCGTCCTCGCCCATGCGCTGCGGCGACCCGACGTGGTGCCAGCGGGGACTGTCACCCGCCGCCTGCGCGTCCAGTCCGAAGTCGACGCGGTTGACGACGATCTGGGTTTGGCCCTGCGGCTGCATGTCGCCGCCCATGACACCGAAACTCATCCAGGGCCGGCCGTCCTTCGCGGCAAATCCGGGAATGATGGTGTGAAACGGCCGCTTGCCGGGTTGATACTGGTTGGGATGGCCGTCCTCGAGCGAGAACATCTGCCCGCGGTTTTGGAACATGAAACCGAGTCCGTCGGCGACCAGCCCCGAGCCCATGCCGCGATAATTCGATTGGATCATCGATACCATCATGCCGCTCGAGTCCGCAACGGTGAGATAAGTGGTATCGCCCGCGGGCGGCGGCTCGCCCGCCGCAACGTGGCTCAGGATACGATCGGGACGAATCAGCTTGGCTCGTTCCGCGGCGTAGGCTTTGGAGCTCAGCCATTCGACCGGAACCTTCGAGAAGTGCGGATCTGCGTAGAACCGGGCGCGGTCTGCGTAGGCGAGACGTTTGGCTTCGGCCTGCACATGGATCGAGGCAGGCGATTGAAAGCCCATGGCGCGCAGGTCGAAGTGCTCCAAAATGTTCAACATCTGCAAAGTCGCGAGGCCCTGGGTGTTGGCACCCATGGCATAGACATCCACCCCTCGATACGAGCTGACGAGCGGCTCGACCCATTCGGCATGCTGGGCGCGCAGATCCTCGCGGCTCAGCCACCCCCCGATCCGCTTGAAATAACCCTCGATGGCGAGAGCAATGGGCCCGTCGTAGAAAGCGTCCCGCCCTCCCGCGGCAATTGCGCCGTAGGTGCGCGCGAGATCCGGGTTACGAAAGACATCTCCGGGCTGCGGCACGTGTCCGTCGGGTGCATAGGTGCGCAGGGCGTTGCCGAACTCTTCCACGCCCGAGCCGGGCTGGCGAAACAGCTCGAGATCGCGCTTGAAGTGGTAGCCGATGACCTGCGGCACCGGCACGCCGGATTCACAAAAATAAATGGCGGCATCGAAGAGCGACTTCCAGTCCAGAACACCGTGCCGGCGATGCAGCGTCCACCAGGCATCCAGCACACCGGGCGTCGACACCGCGATCGCTCCGTAGGCCGGGATGACGCCGCCGCGCGCCCGCGCACGCACCGTGTCGAGACTGAGTGAGCGCGGCGAACGACCGGAGCCCGCGAGGCCCGTGAGCTTCGCGCGGCTCGGATCCCACACGAACACATAGCAATCACCGCCCAGACCCGAACCGGTGGGCTCGAGAAATCCGAGACAGGCGGCGGCCGCGATCGCCGCATCGGCCGCGCAGCCGCCGCGCTTCAGTGTCTCGATCGCGGTCAACGTCGCGAGCGGATGCGATGTCCCGGCGGCGCCGGAGCGCCCGAGCGCCGCGGAGCGCGAGGCGAAGCTTGCGCCGGCCGGACGATCTCCCGCACGCACATCGAAACGCTCGAAGCGCTCGGCATCGGCGCGCTGATATTCATCGTGCGAGGACATCAACGCGAGCCCGTTATGTTCATTGCCGACGCGACGCCGAGCGCGCGCTCGCGCGCTCTGATTGAACATAGTCGCGCGCGATTGAACATCTGAATTGAACATGTTGCGTAGGTATTTGAGGGAAAACCCGCGGTGTCGCAAAGCGCGCGAATGCCGCTCTGATTGTGTGAAGCCGTTAACAACGCGTGCTTCCCTCGCGGCATAAGTTGGAGCTCTTTTCGACGACCGACGGACTCGGCGGCTGCCGTTTCTTGGGGTGGATAGCTATGCAACTCGTCCATCGTTCAATCCTCATCGGCGCAGCGGCACTTCTGCTTCTGTCGGGCTGCGACTTTTCCTCACCGTGGGGCAGCAGCAGCGGTGGCTCAGCGTACGGTGTACCGGCTACCTCCGGCAATACCGGCGGCGGCACGGGCACCGGTGGCACGGGCGGCGGTACCGGACCGGTCGGCGGTGTGGGGGGTGAAGGCACCACGCAGGGCACTGACGACACGGTGACTGCCGCATCGAACACCTCGCTCGTATCGGTGGCCGTGGGCGCGAGCCAAACCGTCAGCGTCACTTTCAATTCGAGCGACGGACTTGCGGTCACGGGCTTCGGCGTTTCCGGCAGCCTCGCCACATTGCCCGCAGGCTGGAGCGGACCGGCAACTTTCACCTGCCCGCTGGTCTCGACGGGCAGCGGCTGCGTGCTTAACCTCACCTACGCGCCCACCGCAACCGATGCGGGCACAGTCACGCTCACTTACATTTACGTCGACAATGCGGGCTTGTCGAAAGTCCCCGGCGGCACGATCACCATTCCCTATCAGGCGATTGCCGCGAACAACGTGGTCGCCACGGCCTCCCCCTCCGGTCAGGTGAACGCTGCCGTCGGCGCCGGCACGCAATCGGTGAGCGTGACCTTCACGACCGACACCGGCAATGCGACCCTGGACGATGCCGCCGGCAATTTGAGTGTCACTACCGACCTCACGAGTCTGCCATCCGGCTGGAGCAGTGCCGCGCCGAGCTTTGCGTGCGCGCTGGTGACTTCGGGCAACGGCTGTCAATTGATGCTTCAGTTTGCGCCCACCGCACGCGGCAGCGGCACGCTCACGTTGGACTACGGATACACCGACGACACCGGAGCGAGCCGCACGGGCGTGCTTCAGATCCCGTACTCGACCACGGCCGCCGATACCGTCGCCGGCACCGCCTCGCCTGCCGGACAGATCACCGCGGCCATCAAGGGCGGCAGCCAATCGGTTGCCGTCACGTTCGACACCGACGACGGCAAGGCCGCTTCTAGATTGCTCGTGACGACCGCGCTGGGCTCGCTGCCGGCGGGCTGGCACAGCGCGGCGGGCAGCTTCCAGTGCGCCAGCGTGAGCACGGGCAATGGCTGTCAATTGATGCTGACCTACGCTCCGACCGTGCTCGGCAACGGCACCCTCACGCTGAACTACGCGTACGACGACAATACCGGCGTGGCGCAGACGGGCACGCTCGACGTGCCCTACGAAGCGACCACGAACGATAACGTGACAGCCACGCCGTCGCCGACCGGCCAGATCAACGCAGTCGTCGGCATGGGAACGCAGACCGTCGCCGTGGTGTTCACGACCGACGACGGGCGTCTCGCCACGGATCTGCAGATCACGAGCGGCCTCGCCACGCTCCCGGCCGGTTGGACCAGCAGTGCCAGCCCGTTTGCATGCACGACCTTGAGCAGCGGCACCGGCTGTCAGCTGACTCTTACTTACAATCCGACGCTTCGGGCTGCCGGTACGCTGACGCTCGACTACAGCTACAAGAACAACGCCAACCAGACCAAGACCGGTTCATTGGCCATTCCGTATCGGGCGCTCACCAACGACACGATCGCCGGCACACCGAGCCCGAGCTCCTCGCTCGCCGTGCTCACGGGCACGAGCACTCCGGTGACGGTGGCCTTCGCGACCGACGACGCCAATCCCGCCACCAATCTGACGATCACATCCGGATTGAGCGCGTTGCCCGCCGGTTGGACAAGTTCCTCGACCACTTTCAGCTGCGCGACGATCAGCGACGGTACGGTCTGTCAATTGCCCCTCACCTATGCGCCGACCAGCGTCGGCAGCGGCACGCTCTCGCTCGGCTTCAGTTACACCAACGATGCCGGAAACGCGATGACCAGCACGGTGAGCATCATGTATCGGGCCCAGTCTGACGATACCGTCGGCGCCACCGTCAGCCCGTCCCCGGCCGTAGCCAGCGTCTCGGCCGGTGTCCCCGTCGGCGTGACGGTGACCTTCGTGTCCAGCGACGGCGCACCGGCGGGCCCTTTGTCGGTGACCGGCTCGCTGCCCACGGGCTGGACCATTCCCGGCAGCTCGACCTGCGCCACGGTGAGCAACGGCACGGTGTGTCAGATCGACCTGAGTTATTTGCCGACGACGGCCACGGGTCCCGGCAGCTTTCAATTGAACTACGCCTACACGAACGACGCGGGCACCAGCGGCGAGACCGGTACCGCGACCGTGAGTTACGTCGCCAACCCGTAAGGTGCACCGCCGCGGCGGCGCCCGTCAGCGTGGTATCGGCTGAACCGGCACTTCGATGTAGCTGTCGTTGAACCAGCGGATCTTGAGTGGCACTTTGCCGTCGGCCATCGACTCATCGCTCACGTCTCCGCCGGTTCCGTAGTTGATCTCGCGGTCGGGGCGCTTGCTCACGCGCAGGACCATCACCAGCCGGCTGCCCTGCTCGAGCTGACGGCTGGTCATTCTTTCGCTGGTGAACGCAACTTGCTGACGCTCGCCCGCCTTCAGCAGGTGCCGGTGAACGCGGTCCGCCGCGTAGCTCAGCCGCAGCTCGTCGGCCGGATTGAATAGCCGCAAGTACTCCCCGCCCGATCTGAGCTCGTACATCGCGATGTCCAGATCCATGTCCATCTTGTTCACGACGAAGTCGAGGCGCCCCGTGATGAGACCGCTCATTCGAGTCGCCTTCGACAGCGGATCGCTCTGATAGAGCACGGCGTCGTGCGTGACCAGGCTCCTGGAAATCAAATCGCTGGGCGGCAGCCAGCCCGCGTCCGAGCGATCTTTGAAACGAATCGTCTGCGCGGTCGCCGCAAGCTTCGGGTTCTTGCGCCGCGATAGCCGGTGGCTCGTGCCGGAGCCCGCGGCATCCAAATAGTACTTCTGCGAGCCTGCGGCCAGCGCCGCGAAAGACGGCGCATGGAGCCACTCGTTGGCGCCCATGACCTCGTAATTGATCCGCCCGCTCAATTGCGGAGGAAGCGCCGCACCCTTCAGGGCGTGATCGAGCCACTGATAGCGGAGCTCGCGCAAATCGATGCGGGCGACCGGATCGATCGCATAATCGTGCAGCACGGGCGAGGTCAACGAGCCATGCTGAATGACGTTGTCGTCATACGGACCGATCAGCAAGGTGTGGTCGGCGTGAGGGTTGTAGCGCTGGTGCTGCGAGAAGTAATAGAGTGCCGCGGGCTCGCCCTCGTCGAAATAGCCGGTCGTCGTGAGCACCGGGATGTCGAGGTGGGCGAATTGCTCGCGGAACGGGACCATCGTCTGCCAGAAGCGGTCGTAGCTCGGGTGATTCAGCCAGCGGATGAAGATCGGGTTGGGCCTGCCGAAAATGCTCCCCAGGTCCCGATAAGGACGCCCGCTCCGGTACCATTTCTCGTTGAGTGCACGCCATACGCTGTCATCCGCGAAGGCGGCATCGAGCGCAGGATTCGTATTGGTCACTTGCAACGACCATCGATACGCCGAATTCTCGAATATGCCCCCGACCATGGGTCGATCGATGCCCGGAGCGACAGGCGCGGAGGTTGCGATGGCCTTGAGCGGCGGGGCGGGATGGGCCGCAGCGGCCCAGGCAGTGAAGCCCGAATACCCCTCGCCGACCATCGCCACGCGCCCATCGCTCCAGGGCTGCTTCGCGATCCAGAGGATGATGGCGCGGGCCTCCTCGCCGTCGTGTTGATACGGCACGTAGGGAATGGTGCGGCTACGCTCCATGTAAGCGGCGACGCCGGCATAGCCGTGTGCGGCATATTCCTTGGCGAAATTTCGCGATGGGTCGATCGAGAGCTCGAGCAGCGCCGCGAGCGCTCCAGTGGCGCTCTTCGGCCGGATCACCCGGACGTGGAGGGTCGGCCGCTGCGGCACCGGGATGAGTATCTCGTCATCGGTGAGATAACGTCGTGCGTCGTCCTTGGCTTCCAGCGGGGCCACCAGCGGCGAGAACGATCGATAAGCTTCGTACGCGAGATACGCCCAGACGAGCTTCACGGCGTCTTCCTCATCGATGGTATCGATCGGGCGCTGCCGGGCGAGCAGCGCTTGGAAGTAGTCGCGCGCCTCTTGCGGCGAGGCCTGCAGCCACTCCTCCACCGCATAGACATCATGATCGCTCAGGCGGGAAATGGTCTCCTCGTAGGTCCTTTCGAACGCATCGTTGAATGCGAGATGATCCTGCGTCTCGAGCGATTTGGCGTGCGCGTAGACGTCGTACATCGTGCCCCGACCCACCGGCCGGCCGGAGTCGGCGCCTCTGCGCCGTTCGCGCAATGTCTCGCGGGTGGCGTCCGCGGCCACGTAGTCGCCCGCCACCATCTGCAAGGCCGAGAGATTTGCCAGGTAGCGCTCCTGATCGGGCTCCTGATACACGGGAAGCAGCCGCTCGGCGAGATCCTGCATGATGCGAGGAAGCGCGGCGTCGCTCACGGAAGCCGGCGCCTGGAATTGCAGATCCTGCGCGCCGGCCCAGGCCGGCGCGCCGAGCGCGAGCAGCAGCGCGGCGAGACGGAATGACACGCGTGTCATCGCCCCGGCTCCTTCGACGTCGGCGCCGTGACTGCGTCGCGCGGCGCCTTCACGAGGTGCGCCACCGTCGAGAACAGCGCATGGGCCTCGCCGGGCCCACCGATATGAATGATGCCCGTCTGTGCGAGCTCCTTGGTGAACACGTCCATCACCAGCTCGAGCACATCGTCGTCGAGCGTACCGAAGGTGCCATCGATCAACACCCAAGGCGGGTTCTGCAAAAGAATGCGCGCGAATACCAGGCAGAGCTGCTCATCCTGGCTGAGCTCACGGTCCCAGCGGTGCGTCTCGTCGAGCAGCCGCACAAGACGCTCGATGCCCAGCCTGTAGAGCACGCGCGCGTAGGCGGCCTGGCCGAAGCTATCGGTCTTGAGAGGGTACGCGAGCACTTCGCGCAACGTTCCGCGCGGCAGATAAGGGGTGCCGCGCGGCAAGTAGAAGATCTGCTCACCCTCCGGGCGAACCACTTGACCGCCCCCCCAAGGCCACAATCCGGCGAGCGCGCGAAATAGTTGCGTCTTGCCGGTCCCCGGTGCACCGAGAATCAAAGCCCGTTCGCCCGCCGTCACGACGACCCGCCGCTCGCGCAGGCGATCGGCATTCGCCGAGGAAACGATCTGCAGATCCTCGATGGTGATCGCGCCCGCCGGGCCCTGCGAATAGCTGATACGGCTCTCGAAGCCATGCGGCTCGCCGATGCCGAGAAGCGCCTGGCGGAAGCTCGCGACCCGCAGCAAAGTCGCGCGCCAATCGGCGATGGCGCTGAAGTTGTCGATGAACCAGCGGAGCGATGACTGTGCCTGCGTGAATGCGCCCGCCGCCATCATCAGGCCGCCGAAGGATATCTTCCCCATGAAGTACAGCGGCGCGGCGACCAGGATGGGAGCGACGATGGTGACCCAGCCGAATCCCGCCGTTACCCAAGTGAGATTGGTATGGCCCCAAACGATGCGTCGCGTGGCAGCCAGCACGCTTTTGAGGTTGAGCTCGATGCGGCGCTTCTCGTCCGCCTCTCCTTGCGCGAGCGAAATGGCATCGACGTGCTCGTTGACGCGCACGAGCGAGAATCGCAGATCCGCCTCACGCGCATAGCGCTCGGCGTTGCGGCCGATCAGGCCGCGCCCCACCCAGTAGCTCATGAGCGAGCCCGCGCTCGCGTAAATGACCGCGGCCCACAGCATGAATCCGGGAACGGCATAGTCCCGGTCGCCGATGCGGAAGCTAAACCCGCTCGACAGACCCCAGAGCACGCCGGCGAAGGTCGCAAACAGGATCGTCGCCTGTAACAGTCCGATGCCGAGATCGGCCGAGAGCTCCGTGAGATGCCGGGCGTCCTCGTGCATTCGCTGATCGGGGTTCACGCCGATGGCGCCCGCGTTGGCGAGCCAGAAGGCGCGCCGCGGTTGCATCCAGTCGGCCAACAGGCTGTGCACCAGGCCTTCTCGAAGTTTGAGCTCGAGCGTCTCGACCAGCCAGCGCTGCAACACGTTGAGCACCAGCAAGCATCCGGCGATCGCAAAGAACACGCCGAGCTGGAACAGGAACTCTCGCAGGTCGCGGCGCGACATCGCATCGAAGAACGGCTTGTTCCAGCGATTGAGCCGGATCTGCCCATAGGCGGTAATAGCCACCACCGCGATCAGCACGACAATCAGGATCAACAGGGTCTTGCCGACCGGCGAGGCAAAAATCGCGCGCGACAGCGAGCCGGCTTGATGTAACAAGCCGCTATGGCCGGTATCGCCGTCCGAGTCGCTGGGGGTCCGAGTGGAGCGCTTTTTCACGTGACGACGCAGATCACTTCCGCGGGCGTATGGGTAACGCTCACGGAGTCGCCGGCAGTGATCGCGGCAGCGGTACCGTTCACGAGAGCACTGCGCAACGGCGAGCCGAGCGGCGGCCGGAGAATCAGCGGCGCATCGATTTTCGTTGCGATGGCGAAGCGCAGTGTCCGCGCATCGATCCGCCGCAATGAATAGCTCAACGGGCCGTAGAGTGTCGGCATTCCCTTGACCTCGACACCCTCTCCCTCCAGCCATTCCGGCGAGAGTCCCGCCGCGAGCACCAGAGTGCGCCGCGCCTCGATCTCGTAGGCAAAGAGGCTGCGCACGGCGAGCACATACTCCGCGGCGATCCAGGTGTGCGGCAGATCGCCCACGTGCGCGGGCGCGTGGTGGTCGCGCCAGGCGATCTCGGGCCATTGATTCCAAGGCGGGGGCCGGCGGTCCGACAAGAAGAAACGCAGCAGCTCGAGCGCGGCCTCGCGCCGCCCGAGTCGCACCAGGGCGCCGATGATGCGGATCTCGTATGGGGTGTAGTTGGCCGCGACCACCTCGCCCGAGCGTTTCGCCCGCCAATCGGCTAGATATTTGTCGAACGTGCGATCGACGGCCGTACGATCGAGACCGTCCGGCACGTCGAAGAGGTAGATCGCGTTCGCGGTGGCCGTCGGATCGAAGTCCGCCCACTCGACGCTGCCCGGTATGAAGTCCAAGCCGCGGCGCGCGCGCGTCGATTCGATGGACGCGAACAGCGATCGCTCGAGACGCGCTGCGAGCGCCGTCGATTGTGCGGCGGCCTCGTTCCGGCCGAGAACACGCGCCAGGTCCGCCGCGTCGCGCATGCCCCGAAGAGCCCAGAAATCGTCCCAATACGAATGCACCGGCTGCGCGAGATAACCCTCATGACTCACCGATATCGGCAACAGGCCATCCTCTTCCACCAAGCTTTCGATGCATCTCACGGCGCGCTCGATGAATATCCAGGTTTCCTCGAGCAGGGTCTTGTCCGCGGTAAAGCGGTAATGATCGGCGATGAGCGCGATCAGCTCGCCGTGGCTGTCGTGCTCGACCAGCCAGTCTGGGCCTTGGCTGTCGACGCAGCACGGCACGAACCCGTCGGCTCGCTGATAGGGCGCGTACCAGCGAATGAATTCCGCGACCTCTTCGGCATGTCCCATGCGCAGCAACGCGGCGCTCATCATCGCGCCATCCCTGATCCAGGAGCGCGTATAGCGGCGCGGCCCGGGCTGCAGAGCCGCACCGGAGCGAGTGATGAGGATATGGCTCGTGGCCGTGAGCGCAGCCTCCACGGCGGAGGTACACCAACCGTTACCCGACCATTGCTCCGCTTGGATCCGGGACTTCCAATCGAAGGCGGCCTCGTTCGGCAATACCCGCGCCTCGCAGGGCCGGCATTCAAGAATCCGTTCGCCGCTTCGCTGCGGCTCGACGCTGAAGGCGAACTCGAATACGCCCGAAGCGAAGCCGAACGGATCCTGCACCTCGCTCCTGCCGGGCAGCCGGCCCGTAACCAGGCTTGCGGCGGGCGGACCCTCATCGAAGGTCGTCGCACCGAATCCGCTCGGCGCGCTCGTCGGGGAAATACAAGTGCGATCATCGACGCGCAGGCTCTGCGCGTCCCAGACGAGATGCTGCATACGGCTCACGCCGCCTACGTCGCGAAAACTCTGCCAGGGCGGCGTCACCTGGAAGGGACGCACTAGCACGAACAGACGCACGGCCATGGCGCCCTGCGAGCGGTTCTCCAGCCGATAGCGCACACGCAACGTCCCGCCCACGGTGGCCTCGGCCACGATGCACAACCGCCAGTCGCGCCCCTCCCAGGCCGCGGTCGGGACCGGTACCCAGCGGTCCGCGAGCGATTGCTTCGCCTCGACGTCCGCCCATGTGAACAACCGGCCGTCAACCAGCAGCATCGGCTCCAAGGAGAACGACGCCTTGCGGACCTCCACCATGCCGTCCGTGTTCATGAGCGCGCATTCGGTGCCGTGCGAAGTCCCGATCGGGGTCCATTCACTCTGCTCGCGATGCAGCCAACGGGGATGCCAGCCGCGCGTCTCGGCTGCCGCGACGGCATACCAAAAGGCCTCGATCGAGCGCGAGAACTCGAAGGGCTCGAGCTTGAGCGAGGCACCCGCACAGGGGGACTCGATTTCGAGGCGCACGAAGCGCGTCCGCAACCCCGGCAGGTAGACGTAACTGCGCTTGCCCCCGCCATGCGCAGCCGTGTGCACGGTTTTCCAACGTTTGCCCGCCAGGGAGGCGCGCACCCGAAAGCCGTCCGCCGGTGCTTCCTCGAGCCAGTCGACGATGAGCCCGCCGAGGCTGCGCGGCGCGGTACAGTCGACGGTGATCCACGGCTTGGGGTCCTCGCTCCGCGGCCGCCAACCTCGCCCCAGCAGCGCTTGCGCGGCTTCATAGCCGGGCTGCGCGCTCGAGGAATCCGCGGTGGGCGGCCGCAACGGCGTGAGATCGCACACCTCGAGGCCCGCGATGAGGACGTTGCCCGCGCCGCCCTCGCCCGCCACGATGGCGAGCTCGATGAACCCGAGCTGCGCGATGGCGGCGCCGCTCGAAGGGCCCCACGCGAATTCGATGTCCCGGCTTTGCACCACGAACCGCTTCCAGCGTGGCGGCAACCGCAGGTCCTTGAGCACGTACCGCCAGACGTTCTGCCCGCTCGGGTCGATCAGCTTGAGCTCGAGATTATTGATCGCGCCGCGTCCGCGCAGCCGGAATTGCACGGCGTAGTCGGCCGGCATGCTCCGCTCGACCGCGCGGCGCGCGACCACGAATCCTTTGCCGCCCTTGAAATCGAAGTCCATCTGCAGCGCCGGGCCCGCCGCGGAGGCCGCCGTGGTGAGCAGGAGCTGCGCATTACCGGAGGCAGTGGGTTGCCATTCCGTGAGGGGCACGGAAACGGCGGTGCCGGCCACTAGGCCGCGCTACCCATGTCGACGAGTTGGATGCGCCGGTCTGCAGCGGCCGATTCGAAGTCGTCGCACAGAATGGTGAGCTCCTGCTTGTTCTGTGCGCTGACCGCTCTGATCAAGCAGGCGCGGTTGCGGCCGCGACGCTTGGCCTCGTAGAGCGCCTTGTCGATGAGGCCGATCGCGCTCTCCAGGGAGATCTCCATGTCCGAGCCCGCCATCGGAAAGCACGCGTAGCCGATGGAGATCGTGCACTTGATCGCCTGCCCATTCCAGAGCACGGGATCGCGCCGAACGGCGTGCAGCAACCGCTCCACGGTTCGATCTGCCTGCTCAGGCGTGATGGGGTCGAGCACGGCGAGAAATTCCTCGCCTCCCCAGCGCACCAGCTTGTCGCTCTCCCGCAGGGCGGCCGACAGGCGGTGGCTTACGGTCGCGAGCACCGCGTCGCCCGCCGGGTGTCCCTGCGTGTCGTTGATGCGCTTGAAGTGATCGAGATCGGCGAGCAGCACGCAACCGCCGACCGGGCGCGCGCCCTCCACGCTCAGCACATGCTCGTTGAAATAACGCCGGTTGCGCAGACCCGTCAGCGCGTCGCGCTCGCTGTTGAAGCGCAGCCGGTCATTCGCCTTGCGCACGCGGACGAAGGCCCATACCAGGGCCGCGCAAATGCAGGCCACGAACAGGGCGCCCGCGAGAATGAATTGCTGGCGCAGCGTCTGGGTGCGCATTTCCGCCGCCTTGAGCGCGTTATCCCGGCGCAGCAGCTCCAGCTCGCGCGCGCGCCGCTCGTCGTCGAATTTCGCCGAGAGCTCGAGAAAGGCGCGCTGGCGCGCGCCGGTCATGATCTTCGAGCCCATCTCGTCGTAGCGATGATAGACCTGGATCGCCATCATCAGATAGCCGGCGTGCTCGAGCGCATTGGCGTACTCGCGCAGCAGGTCCTGCGCCGCGAGCAGATTGTCGCCCGCGACGGCTTCTGCGATCGCGCCCTCCGCCAGCTTCTCGCCCGCCTTGATTTCACCGAGGCCGATGTAGGCCAAGCCTTCGTTGAAGGAGGCGATTGTGGTTTCGCCCACGGTGAGCACTTCGTCCGCGATCGGCAACGCCTGTTTGGAGTATTTGAGCGACTCGGCATAGTCGTGCGATTTCAAGTAAGAGTCCGACAGATTGACCGCCGCCCGCGCCAGCCACTTGTCGCTTCCCGAGAGCTTCGCGTGCTCGAGAGCGGCGAGACTCGCGCTGCGCTCCGCAGAGCGATTGCCTTTGCGGTCGGCAATATCGGATGCGCGGATTTCGACCTCGCACAGGGCCGCTTCGTCACCCAACGTGAGCGCGAGGCTCCGGGCGCTTTCGATTTCCTCGGAGGCGCGATCCAGGTTGTCGGTGTTCGTGTAAATGCGTGACAGCCAGAGCAGCGCGTGCAGCGTGCGCTGCTGGTCGTGCAAGTCGCGCGCGAGGTCGAGTCCCTCCTCCAGGAACGGCAGCGCCGCGTCCGCCTGCCCGAGCGTGCTCAGCGTATTGCCTCGAAGGATCGATACCCGGTAGGCCTCTGAGTCCGACGAGATCGACTTCATGTCGATGTGGCTCAGCTCCGCACTGGCCGCCGCGTATTGCTCGTGCTGAAAGAGCGAATACGCCTTCACATAGTGCTCGGCTACCGTCGCAGACAGATCTCCGTCTTCGGCGAGCGACTTAAGACGGGCGAGGGTCCCTTCGACATCGACGTCGCGACGCACGTCGGCATACACCATGCCGCGTACCTCGAGAAATTGCACATCCGAGTCGCGCATTTTGCCGAGGGCGGGTCCCTCGATCATTTTTGCCGCGCGCTGCGGATCGGACCAATCCAACATCTCGATGCGATCGGCAAATGATTGGTCCGCGGCGTGGCCTGAGACAGCCGCCCCCCATCCCAATATTCCGATCAGCGCGGATTTTCTGACTCGCCGCATTACCGCTCACACCCAGACTGCAGTGCAGCACTCCATATGCGCCATTGTGGTCATGACCTGGTGAGGCTTGACGTGACGGAGGTCATTAGCCGGAGTTTTGAGGGCCCAGGCGCCCGGGTATCGCTCCAGGATGTGAATCGAATCATGCGGCTCACCCTCCCTTTGGCCCCTGCAGGGCGTGGATACACTCTTTGAACCTAACGGCGGCGCTGTCCGAAGCCGCCGACATCCACCTCCAACCCCCCGCATGGGCGCTCGCGGGCTGCGCCTACGCCGGTGAACTTCGCACCCAGTCCAATACATTTCTATAATCTAATGATAACGCACTCATAAATCCATGGAGCCACCATGAGCCTGCGCATAGTGCCATTGATCCTCATGCTCGCTGCTGCGGCAGCGCAGGCCGACGAGCCCGTCGGCGACCAGACCGGATTGAAGCTGGTTCAGAAATACAATTGTCAGCAATGCCACAGCATCGACAAGACTCACGGCGGACCCTCTTTCAGCGCCATCGCCAAGCGCTATGCCAGCGACCCCAACGCCCGGAGTGAGGTGGCTGCCAACATTTTGAACGGCAGCATGGGCGCGTGGGGCCCCCTGCCAATGCCCCCGGTTGCCGTTTCAAAGGAAGATCTGCGACCGCTGGTCGATTGGATCCTGTCGCTGAATCACACTTGATGGCGACATCCGTCACGGTGGCCTGCGTCGGATCGAGCAGCACGGCGGGCAAGGGCCAGGCATTCAACTGGATCGTCGAGCTTGCGCGCCGGCCGCAGAACCGGCGCTTTAGCTTCCGCAACTTCGGCATCGGCGGCGATCTGTCGTTCAACGTGCTCGAGCGATTGCCCCAGGTGCTCGACTACCGTCCCAAGATCGTGGTGGTGGCCATCGGCAACAACGACGTGTTGGCGCTCGCCTCGCCGAAGGCGCGGCGCTTTTTCCGTATCGTCAAGCGTCTGCCGCACACCCCTTCGGCCGCATGGTTCCGGGAGAATCTCGCCGCGATCGCCCGGGGTCTCAAGGACTCGGGACGCGCGACGGTGGGGCTCTGTTCCCTGCCCCCTATTGGCGAGGATCCGGACTCCGCACAGCCCTTTCAGCGCGAGCTCAATCGTCGCAGCGGACAGTTGAATGCGATGATCCAGGATATCGCCCAGGAGGAGAGCGTGGCCTATATCGCCCTCAACGAGGCGATGAGCGCGCAGCTTTCGACCTCCCCGCACCGTGCTCTCACGAGTTTTCGCTTTTTCCCCCTGTATCGCGACGCATTCCGCACCCTGGCGCTGCGCAAGACGCCCGATCAGGTGGCGAGTTTGAACGGCTGGCGCTTGCACAGCGACGGCATCCACCTGAACAGTCGCGGCGGAATGATCCTGGCCGATCTGGTCCAGACCTTCATCGATGGGGTCGGGGGCGAACCGGGGGGCGTCATGCCCAATGAGCATACGCACATGTGATGTAGGCCATTTCTTACAAGACGCCGCTAGAGTATGCTGCTAGGCGGCATGAAGGCCAAAACTAACCGTCAAATTCCTTCCAAAGGGCTGCAATTCGAGCCGCAGACGCTTGCAGTTGCAGTCGCCATCTACGGCGGATTCGGCCTCGTCACCTGGTATTTTCATGCCCTGCCGCTCTGGATCGCGGTGCCGCTCGGCGCAGTGCTGATCGCCTGGCATGGGTCCCTGCAGCACGAGACCATCCACACTCATCCCTTCGCTTCGCGGCGACTCAATGCCCTCCTGGGCGGGGTTCCGCTCTCGTTGTTCATACCCTATACGCTCTACCGGCGCACTCATCTCTGGCATCACCGTTTTGGCGGCCGGATCCTGACCGATCCCCTGGTCGATCCGGAGTCATTTTACTTAACGCAAGGGGCCATGGCGAAGGCCAGCGCGCCGGTTCGATTCCTGCGCCGCGCCAACACGACGCTGCTCGGACGGCTGATTCTCGGGCCCTTCATCGCGACCGCCACGTTCCTGGCGGGTCCCGCTCGCAACCTCGCGTTGGGTCACGGGCGAGAATGGCGCATCTGGACGGCCCACGGCGTTGCCGTGGCGACGGTGCTGCTCTGGGTCGTGGGGATCTGCAAGATCAATGTGTTCGTGTATATCGCCTGCTTCGTTTACCCCGGCCAATCGCTCACCCTGCTGCGGTCGTTTGCCGAGCACCGGGCGAGCGCCGATCCCGCGCATCGCACGGCGGTGGTCGAGTCGAACCGGCTGCTTTCACTCATCTTTCTCTACAACAATTTGCACATCGTGCATCACGACCGGCCGGCGCTGCCGTGGTACCGGCTGCCGGCAGCCTGGCGGAAGTTGCAAGCCGATGGCGGAGACGCAACGGCGCGCGCGGCCGGAATGGTCTATGCCGGCGGCTACCTCGAGGTGCTCGGACGCTATCTGCTGCGCCCGGCCATCGACGTCGAGCACCCGCCGCTCTCGCCCGTGATGGAGCAGCCCTCCTCGCCCTCGGTCAAACACGGGACTGTTACCGCGACCGGCACGGCCACCGCCGGCTGATGTCCTCGCGGGGGCCCGTTGCGCGACGGTCCGCCGCCCGACGGATCACCGAGCGACGCATCGCGGCGTTGCCGATGTATGACTTTCCACCACTGCGCGCGGCGACCGATGATTATTGGTCGGCCATTGCCGCACGCTTGCGCGCTGCGGGCATCGCCGACGTCCCGCTTGCCCTCAGCCGCGACATGAATCACGTCGACACCTGGCGCGACTCCCGGCTCTTGTTCGGGCAGGCGTGCCAGTATCCGCTCGCGTGCGCGTGGCACGAGTGCGTGCGGCTCGTCGCCATCCCGGCATATACGGCGCCGGGTTGCGAGGGAAGCCGCTACCGAAGCGCGGTCATCGTGCGGGCCGAGGACCCCGCGCGGCGACTCGCGGACCTTCGAGATCGACGCTGCGCCGTCAACGAGCGCGACTCGAACAGCGGCTCGAACCTTTTGCGTGCGGCCATCGCTCCGCTCGCCGCACACGGACGGTTCTTCTCGTCGGTCGAGCTCACCGGCGGACACCTCGCGAGCGTCCACGCCGTAGCCGAAGGGCGCGCCGATGTGGCGGCCATCGACTGCGTGAGCTACGCACACATCCGGCGCTTCAGCCCCGAGCTCACGGCGCGCCTGCGAATCCTCGATTGGACTCCTTCGAGCCCGGGGTTGCCGTACGTGACGGCACGCGCGAACGACGCCTCGATCCTTTCGTCGCTACGCGCAGTACTCGCCGAGGTGCAGACCGATCCCGCGCTCGCGGCAGTGCGCGAGGCGCTGCTGCTCACCGGAATCGATTTCGCGGTCGACGAGAACTATACCGAAGTGCGGCAGCTCGAGCGCGAGGCGCTCGAGCGCGGCTATCCGCAGGTCGCCTGAGCTACAGACGCATGCGCGCGCCGGCAGGATCGAACAGAGGCGCGGGCAAAATCGTCGCGGCACGTCGCTCGCCGAGGATCTCGATCTCGAAGGCGCGCTCGGCGGTCTCGCCCGCCAGCGCGGCCGGCACGTAGCCTTGCGCAAGCGAGCACTCGACCCAATGGCCGTAGCCGCCCGAGGTGACCCATCCGATCACCTTGCCGCCGTGCCAGATCGGCTCATCGCCGAGCACGTCGGCATCGGTTGCGTCGACCGCAAAACTGACGCGCCGTAGCACGCCCCCGCTTGCCTTCTCGCGTTGCGCCGCCTCGCGCCCGATAAATTCGGGCTTGCCGAGATCGACGAAGCGCTCGAGGCCCGCCTCGAACGGCCCATAGATCGGCCGCAGCTCGCGGTACCAAGTCGGGAAGTTCTTCTCCAATCGCAGGCTCAAGAGCGCGCGCATGCCGAAGAGGTTGAGTCCCAAGGGACGCCCCGCCGCGCGAATCTCGGCGTAGAGCCGTCGCTGGTACTCGGGCCGAACCCAGATCTCGTAGCCGAGATCGCCGGTGTAGCTCACCCGATTGAGCATCGCGGGCACGTTCGCGATATCCATCGCACGATGATCCATGAACTTGAGCGCCGCACCCGAGACGTCCTCGTCGGTGAGCTGCGCGAGCAGCTCGCGCGAGCGTGGGCCGGCGACCGAAAGCCCTACGAGGTCGAGGTCGAAACGCCGCAGGCGCACCGAGCCGTCAGCCGGGAGCTGCGACTCGAACCAGCGCATGTGATATTTCTGCGCCTGCGAGGAGCCCCACATCAGGAACCGTTCGGGATCCGCGCACGCGATGGTGAAGTCGCCGATCAGCTTGCCGGCCGGATTCAGCATCGGTGTCAGCACGAGCCGCCCGGCGCGCGGCATTTTATTGGTCATCAGGCGCATCAGAAAACCTTCCGCGCCCGGCCCGGCAATCTCGTATTTCGCGAAGTTCGCGATTTCGGTGACGCCGACGGCCTCGCGCACGCCGCGGCATTCGGCCTTGACGTGCGGGAAGTCGTTCGAGCGGTGGAACGAGACCACGTCGCGCGGCTCGACTCCTCGGGGCGCGAACCAGAGCGGCGTCTCGAGTCCCCAGCTGTCGCCCATCACGGCACCCTCGGCAAGCAAGGTATCGTAGAGCGAGGTCGTCTGCTGCGGACGAGCGGCCGGCAACTCCTCATTGGGAAAGCGGATCGAGAAGCGGCGTGAATAATTCTCGCGGACTTTCTCATTCGTGTAGCGGCGGGTCGCCCACTCGCCATAGCGCGCGACGTCCATGGCCCAGACGTCGAAGCCGGGATCGCCGTTGACCATCCATTGCGAGAGCGCGAGACCGACGCCGCCGCCCTGGCTGAAGCCCGCCATGACCGCGCAGGCGCACCAGATTCCGGGCAGGCCTTGCACGGGGCCGACCAGCGGATTGCCGTCCGGGGAGAAGGTGAACGGGCCATTGATGATGCGCTTGATGCCGGCGCTCTCCATGGCCGGAAAGTGTTTGAATCCGACCTCGAGCGAGGGCGTGATGCGGTCGAGATCCGGCGGCAGGAGCTCGGAGCCGAACTCCCAGGGTGTGGTGCGCGGTTGCCAGGGAACACAGGCCTTCTCGTAAGTGCCGAGCACCATGCCGTTATGCTCCTGCCGCATGTAGATCTCGGCCTTGAAGTCGATGGCGTGGGGCAGCTCGTGACCGCGCGCGCGGTTGAACTCGACGACCTCCGGCATGTCGTCGGTCACGAGATACATATGCTCCATCGCCAGCACCGGCAGCTCGATACCGACCATACGGCCGACCTCGCGCGCCCAGAGACCGCCCGCATTGACGACGTGCTCGGCGTTGATGGTGCCGGCGGTGGTGGCGACATCCCAGGTACCGTCGCGGCGGCGCGCGAGCGCCGTGACACGCGTCTGCAGATAGATCTCGGCGCCGCCGATGCGCGCGGATTTTGCATAGGCCTGCGTGGTGCCGTAGGGGTCGAGGTTGCCGTCGGCGGCGTCGAGCATCGCACCGACGAAGTATTTCTCTTCGATCAGCGGCAAGAGCTGCTTCGCCTCGGACGGCGTCAGGAGCGAGGTCTCGAGTCCTAAGTAGCGTGCGCGGCCGTGTGCCATCTTGAGCCATTCCATCCGCTCGGCGGTATCGGCGAGCAGCAAGCCGCCGGACCGGTGCAAGCCACAGGACTGTCCCGAGATGCGCTCGAGCTCATCGTAGAGCCCGATCGTGTATCCCTGCAGCTTGGCGACGTTGGGATCGCCATTGAGTGTGTGAAATCCCCCCGCGGCGTGCCAGGTCGAGCCGCAGGTGAGCTGATCGCGCTCGAGCAGCACGACGTCCGTCCAGCCCGCTTTCGTCAGGTGATAGAGCACGCTGCAGCCGACGACTCCTCCGCCGATGACCGCGACCCGCGTATGTGATTTCATTTAAGCCAGCTCCTAGAAAATCATGGCGGGCTCAAACCCGCCCCGCCGGCCGCCGCCGATTCGACGCCGACCGAGTAACCGTAAGGGAGTGCGGAATCGACCAGCAGGTCCCACGCCGAGGCCGCGAAGGTGCTGAGCAGGTACAGCTCGAAGCACTCGCGCCCGCGGCGATCGACAAGCACGCCCGCGTGATCGATTCCCGTCTGCGCGAAACGCCCCGGCGGGAATTCTTGCAAATCCAGATCGAGCGCGACGTGATGAGCCAGCACAGCCGATGCCGCCGCGCCGTCGAGCCGCAGGCACACGCGGGCGCCCGACAGCACGGTGACGGTGCCCGAGTCGGATGGCATCGCCTGCTCGAGCGCGCGGCCTGCGCCTTCCTCGAGCGATACGAGCCAATATTGATCGGCGGCGATTCGGTAAAGACGATGCGGACCGCTCTCCGTCACCTCGCAATTCGAGTCGGGGAGTGCCGCACCGGTGATCGACCGGACGAGCGGCGCGACCGCGCTCGCGCCGCCGCCAAAGCCGCCGACCTGTACGACATGCCGGCCCCGAATCTCCGTGAAACGCACCGCGCGCCCGCCGTCGGCCCCGTCGCGGCCGCCGAGAGCCAACCGTTCCGCGAGCGGCGAGCGACTCTCAAACATGCAGGCGCTCCCCGGCCGCATCCACAAACACCGGCTGCACGATGCGTGCTCGCACGGTCTCGCCCTTCAAGGGATAGGCGCAGACGATCTCCTCGCCGGCGTGCTTGAGTCCGCCCTGATAGAGTCCGAGCGCGATGTACTTGTCGAGAACCGTCGACCACGTGACCGAGCTGATGTAACCGCGTCCATGGCCGGTGACCGCCTCGCCGCGCGCAAACAGAATCGCGCCTCCCCGCAGTCTTGCCCCGGGCTCGAGGCACTCCAGACCCACGAGGCTCCAGCGCTCCGCGGCGCGCAGATCGGCGCGCTCGCGCAGCTCGCGGCCCACGTAGGGTTTGGTGCTCGCGGCCATCTTGCCGAGTCCGAGATCGTCGAGCGTGTTGCGGTGATCGAGCTCGAGGCCGGCGACGTGACCCTTCTCGATACGGAGCGATGCAAGCGCTTCGAGACCGTAGGGCTTCAGGCCGAGCGGCGCCGCGCGGTCGAGCAACCGTTCCCAGAGCGCGACGCCGCGGTCGGCCGGAACATACAGCTCATAAGCAAGCTCGCCCGAGAAGCTCAGCCGCAGGAGTCGCAGCGGCACGCCGTCGACCTCCACCTCGCGCACCCCCATGTGCGGCAGAGCTGCATTGGAGACATCGAGATCGGGGAAAGCCAGCTCGAGGGCCGCACGCGCCCGGGGACCGGCGACTGACATGCCGGCCCATCGATCGGTGACCGAGACCACCTGCACGCGCAAATCGGTCCACGCGGTCTGTAGCAAGAATTCGAGCCAGCTCATGACCTCGCCGGCCTGAGCGGTCGTCGTCGTCATGAAATAGCGCGTCTCGCCGAAGCGCGCCGTGGTGCCGTCGTCGAGCACGGTCGCGTCGTCGTTAAGCATCACCCCATAGCGCGCCTTGCCGATGGGTAGTTTGGCAAAACCGTTCACATACACGCGGTTCAGGAATTCCGCGGCGTCCGGCCCCTGGACGTCGATCTTGCCGAGCGTCGAGACATCGGACACGCCGACGCCGCCGCGCACCAGGCGCATTTCCTCGACGTACGCGGAGGCGGCGCTGTCACCCGCCCAGCGGTAATACCATGGACGCAGCCACAGTCCTGCCTCGAGCATGACGGCGCCGTTCGCGACGTGCCAGTCATGCAAGGGTGAGCGGCGCGTCGGCCGGAAGCGCGCGCCGGTATGGCGTCCTGCGAGCGCACCGATCGATACCGGCGTATAGGGCGGCCGATAGGTCGTGGTACCCGCCGCGGGCAACTCGACGCCGCGCAGCGCGGCCATCCAGAGCGCGGCATTCACGTTGCTGGTCTTGCCCTGATCGGTGCCCATCCCGAGGGTTGTGTAGCGCTTCAGATGCTCGACCGAGACATATCCTTCCTCGTGCGCGAGTGCGATGTCGTCGGTGGTGACGTCGTTTTGAAAATCGACGAAGGCCTTGCCGCGGCGCTTGAGCGGACGCGGCGGCGAGGCCTCGAAACCCACCGGCTCATCGGCGACCGGTGCCACCGGCGCAGGGCCCGCGGTCCGCGAGGCTGCGGCATGCGCTGCGGCCGCCTGGCCGGCCTCGCGACCCTCCGCAAGCGCCGCCGAGAGCGTGAGCGACCCCGTGAGCGCGCCGGCCCCGAAATGACCCGGCGCATAGCCGCCCGGCACGAAGCTATCGAGCGCGGCGTGATAGGTCGGCTTGCGTCCCGTATGCGAGGTCAAGTGCACCACGGGTGACCAGCCGCCGGACATCCCGAGGAGATCGGCGGCGAGCCGCTCCGTCCGGCCCCCCTCGAGCGCCTCGAACTCGACCGCCTCGAGCGCGCGGCCGCCGAGCGCGCGCGCCACGCGAACGCCCGCGCGCACATCGACGCCGGCCTTGCGCGCAGCCTCCCGCATCCCGGCCTCGGGGCTCGCCCGCTCATCGAGTACCGCGACCGGCACCCCGGCCGCCGCCAGATCGAGCGCCGTGGCGTAGACACTGTCATTGTTGGTTGCGAGCACCGCACGCCGTCCGGCGGCGACGGCGTAGCGGTTGAGATAAGCGCGCACGGCCGAGCCCAGCATGACGCCCGGGCGGTCGTTGTCGGCAAAGACGAGCGGCCGTTCCGTCGCGCCGCTCGCGTAGACGACGGCGCGCGTGCGCAGCGTGACGATGACCTCGCGCGCCCTGCCGCGGCTCGCGTCGGGGCGCGCATGATCATGGCGCTCGAGAAGCGCGAGGGTGTCGCCGTCGTAGACGCCGAGCGCGGTAGTGCGCAGCCCAATCGATATATTCGGCATGGCACGCAGCTCAGACTCGAGCGCGACGCGCCACGGCTCGAGCGGTGAATCCGTTCGAGCGTTGAGGAGGCTCCCACCGAGCGCGAAATCCTGCTCGATCAACAGCACGCGCGCACCCGCCTGCGCGGCGGCGCGCGCCGCCGCGAGACCGGCGGGACCGCCGCCGATCACCAGCACATCGGTGAAGGCGTGACGAGTCTCGTAGCGGTCCGGATCCGGCGCATGCGTACCTTGCCCGAGGCCCGCCGCACGCCGGATATAAGGCTCGTAGAGCATCCAGGATCCGCGCCGCGGCCCCATGAACGTTTTGTAGTAGAAGCCCGCACCCAGGAAAGGCGTCGCGCACGCGGTCAACGCCGCCATCAGATCAACGTCCACCGACGGCCAACCGTTCTGCCGGCGCGCAACGATTCCCTCGTGCAATTCGACCGTTGTCGCCGGCACATTGGGTGTTCGCCGTCCACCCTCGCCGAGCGTGAGCAGGCCGTTAGGCTCCTCGACGCCGGCGGCCAACAAACCCCGCGGCCGGTGATACTTGAAACTGCGCCCGAGCAGGCTCACTCCCTGGGCAAGCAGCGCCGAAGCGAGCGTATCGCCGCCGAAGCCTTGCAACCGTCGGCCCTCGAGCGTGAATGCGAGCGGACGGGCACGATCGATGCGGCCCCCGCCGCCGAGGCGATGAGATCCGCTACCCATGCGACGCCCCGCTCGTGCTGTGCTCGCGTGCGAGCCAGGAGCGACCGACCGTATTGGTGGCCGTATTGCGCTCGAGCACGAGCCATTGCCGGCAACCTTGCACGTGCTGCCAGAACTCGCGATGGGCGCCCTTCGGATTGTCGAAGAGGAACACGTGATCGTGCCAGGTCTGCAAGTCGCCGCTGCCGTGCGCCGGCCGCACCTTGCTGGCGTCGCCGCCGTAGCGAAACTCGGTGTAGTCGCGTTCGCCGCAATGGGGACAGGGAATTCTCAGCATGGCTTCGAACCAAGATGTCGGGTCATTGCTTGTATGTCCACAGCCCGGTGCCGTACTCATCGAAGCCGTTGTTGCGCTCGAAGCGATCGAGCGCCAGATGACGAATCAACGGATGCTCGGTCTCGTGCGCGATCGTGTGCGCCAGACACCAGCCCGTGGCCGGCGTTGCCTTGAAACCTTGATAGCACCAGCCGCCGTTCAGGTAGAGGTTCCTGAGCGGTGTTCGTCCGATGAAGGGACTGCCATCGGGCGTCATGTCCTGGATACCCGCCCAATGGCGTAACAGCCGCAGGCGCGAGATCGACGGGATGAGCGCCAGCGCGCATTCGGCGACGGTCTGGACCTTGGGAAACTGTCCGCGCTGGGTATAGGTATTGAAACCGTCGATATGACCTCCGAATACCAGGCCCCCTTTGTCGGACTGGGAGATATAGAAGAGCTCGGCTCCGAAGGAGAGGACATGATCGAGGAATGGCTTGATGGGCTCGGAGACGAAAGCCTGCAGCAAGTGGCTCTCGACCGGGAGCCGCAGGCCCGCGAGAGCCGCAACTTGCGAGCTATGGCCGGCGACCGAAATGGCGGTGCGGCCGGCGCTGATTCGCCCGCGCGTCGTCTCGACGCCCGTGATCCGATCGCCGTCCCGCAGGAAGCCCGTGACCTCGCATTGTTCGATGATGTCCACGCCCAGCCGGTCGGCCGCGCGGGCGTAGCCCCAGGCAACCGCGTCGTGGCGCGCCGTGCCGGCGCGACGCTGCAGCAGGCCGCCGAAGATCGGAAATCGCGAATCCGGCGAGTAGTCGAGGAAAGGCATCATGCGCGCGACGTCCGCCCGGTCCAGGAGCTCCGCATCGATCCCGTTCAGACGCATGATGTTGCCCTTGCGCGCGAGCACATCGAGCTGCGAGGGGCCGTGAGCAAGAACGATCTGGCCGCGCTGCGAGAGCATGACGTTGTAATTGAGCTCGTGCGAGAGGCCCTCCCACAGCTTCAACGAGTGCTCGAAGAACTGGGTATTGCCGTCGATCTGGTAATTCGAGCGAACGATCGTCGTGTTGCGCCCGACGTTGCCCGAGCCGAGATAGCCGCGCTCGAGCACCGCGACTTTGCGTATGCCGTGGTTCGCCGCCAGATAATAGGCGGTCGCCAGGCCATGTCCGCCGCCGCCGATGACGACCACGTCGTACGTCGGCTGCGGATCGGGGGCACGCCAGGCGCGCTGCCACCGTGCGCCGGTCACGGCGCGCCGCAGAAGCGCGAGAGCCGAGTAGCGCGAAATCATCCTCAGACCCGCAGGCGCCGTCGCGTCACGGGGCAGCAGTCGCAAATCTCGGAGGAGGGTCGGCTTTGCGTCACGGAGAGTTTTATCGCCCGCATCCCACAACGAGCAGGGAGTCGCATGGTAAACAGATGACGCCCCGCCGACAACTCATTCTAACGTAAACGCATGATTTCTATATATGATGTAGGAAACCTGAATCGGCTTCTGCCAAGGAACGCGGGCATGGAATTCAATCCATCCTTGAAGATCAAGCCTCTCTCCGCCGTGGATCCAGGCGCCCTGATCCTGCAGGGCGACACCTACGGATTCTGCATTATCAGCGAGGGCGACCCTTCCCAGCAGCGCGCCGTGATTCTCTACGATGGAACCACCTTCAGGTACGAGGACGGGATCGAGGCCGCGGTCGTCGACTTCGGAAAGAGCTACACCGTGAGTCCGGACTTAGGCACATTCGAACCCGATGTGGCTCCGGAGCCGAATGGCACGCTGTATTTTCTCGACGGCTCGCCGACCCTGGTCGTGCCGATGGAGTCCTCGATTGCATTCGTCAATCTCGCCACCGGCTCGATGTCGTCCCGAGCGTCGTGGCCGGCCATCAGCGGCTTCCGATCTTGGAGGGCCGGAGTCCCCATCGACGGCGCGCTCGCGCCGCTGATCGAAGTAGGTCCCGAAGGCGCCACCTTCGGCGAGGGTGAGGCGTTCGAGCCGGAGCAACCCTGACGGAGGCATGGGGAGGGGAAACGAAGATGATGAAATGGATTGAGCGCTTCGAGACCTGGATCAACTGGGCCGTGCTTCTGATGATGGCGTTGGTCGTATTGATGCTCGCCGCAGGATTCGCGGTCGACCTCTGGCACCAGGTCATCGCGCTCTCGTCCGGGGAGATCGGCACCGAGCAAGTCTATTCAATCTTCGGCGATCTCCTGCTGATCTTGATCGGCCTCGAGTTGATGCATACGGTGAAGGTTTACCTGCAAGATCACACCGTACACGTCGAAGTGATTCTGGCGGTCGCGCTGGTCGCCCTGGCGCGCAAAGTCATCGCGGTAAACCTGAAGGATCAAATAGGCTCCATCGGCCTCGCGCTGCTGATCATCGCGCTGGCCGCCAGCCATTGGCTCCTTCGCCGACACGATAAGAAGGCGTGATCGCCGGAGCGCTGAGATGAATGCCAAAATCGCCTCCAAAATCATCCTCGCTGCCATGGTCTGCTTTGCGCTCGTGGGTCCCTTTTGGCCCCGCGTAACGCTTGCGCTCGAGTGCATGGCAGTCGGCCTGGCGCTTGTCTTGCTAAGCAGTATCTGGCGAGTCTCCGCCTTGGTGAAAATCGCGGGATATCTCATTTGGCTGGTGGGGCTTGCGCTCGCGTTCGTGCATCCGACCCGCTGACGGAGCGGGCGACGTCGACTCATCGAAGTCCACGCCGCAGTGAGGGCAGTGCGGCGCAACGGATACCTCCCCGAACACATGGGCTCGCTTTCCCGATGCCACGCCACACTTTGGGCAAGGCGTTCCGTGACGGTCAATCAACACGCTCGGGGGCATGCCTTGCACCTCATAGAGTTCCGCATCCCCATCGGTGCGGTTCGTATCGCGATTGACGGCAACTATCGTATCTCACTGCCCTGCGCGGCATATGTGCGCGCCGAGGCGCGGTGTCTGCTTCGCATCTGCCTGCCGAATTTCAATGAAATCGCCGTGCGAATGACCCGGAAGAGCTGACACGTGGGGTCGCGCATAAGACCCATCGCTATATACTTTGTACCGCAGAGTTACCTAGTGTCAAGCTGGGTCTCGGCGAGTTCGGCGGCCGACGACGCTGCGGCTTGGCGGGCTTCGGATCACCGCGGTCGGATGTTCGTGAAACCTCCGGACGCACGATCGACTTTGTCTTGCAAAGTGCGTCCACATTTGCATAATGCACTGACTTTGTACGGCAAAGCCTCTCCTGTTTTTGCATGGCTAAGCCCACTTGCGCCATTGAAGCGCGTACCAGAGTACTTCCGGCATGGCTCGATACCATATGGCCCGTCCGATGCACGAAGTCGCTCGCGCTTACACACAACGTTTGAGAAGTCTTTCTCCAGTCGGATGGAGTCCCTGGCTCGGCCTGGTAATGCTTCTCTTGTCCGGCGTTGTTTATGCCGGAAGCGGGTTTCTGGGGATCGACTCAGAATTGCCCCTCGACACAGGGGGCATGTGGGCGCGTAAGTATCAAACAGGCATCGAGAACGGGGTCATTCTGGTTGAAGTCTCCGGAGCGCTCTGGTTCGGCAACGACGATAAGCTGGGACATACCTTTTGGCAGGACATCGACTCGACAGCTCTGTCGGGAGTGGCTGCGCAGCTGATGAAATACGCGTTCAGCCGCCCCCGCCCCTATCAAGGCGACAACCCGAATGCATGGTTCAAGGGAAGTTGCTGCCAGAGCTTTCCGAGCGGGGAGGTGACGCTCCAAGCGGCTTTTGTGACGCCCTTGATCGTCAATTATTACAAGCAGGACCCGTGGATTTGGGCACTCGAAGCATTGCCCGTTTACGATGCCATCGCGCGCCTCAAGAGCCAGGCACACTGGCAGACGGACGTCATTGCCGGCGGCCTCCTCGGAACCGGCTTCGGATACTGGGCGACGACGCGCGACACGCCGCTATCGGTTCAGATTCTGCCGGGTGGCGTGTCCATTGGTATCAGTAAGCGATTCTAGGAGTGCAAGCGCGCGATTGCAGTTTCCAAAGACTTGCACTTAGGTATCGCGCACCTGTACTTTGTATCGCAAAGTGATGTCCAACACGGGAGGTGGACCCCTGCACGGTATTGCGAACTTGGTCGTCAGAGGAACTGCTGCGCCGCAGGGCTCGACCGGGAGATCGGCGGCTCCCGTGCACCCCATCGTGATTCGATTGGGACGGCTTGGTGACATGGTCTTACTGGGTCCTCTTCTGAACCTCCTGCATCGCCGCTATCGGCAGCCTTGCTGGCTGATCGGTTCCTCCGCTTGGTCTCGGGAACTGTATCTGGGGCATCCCGACGTCGCGAGGATCTGGTCTTTCCACAGCCGGCATACGCCACTTTTGCTGGGCCCAACCTGGTGGCGTGTGTTATCGGCCCTCCGCTGCAGCGGGCAGTCTCCGATCTATGTGTGCGAATCCGCGACGTTCCCCCAATTGGAACGGATCAAGATGCTGCTGTCACTCGCCGGTGTCAAACGCGAGCGCTGTCTATTCCTTCGTGATGAGGGTGGTGCTGATGGAAGTGAGCACCGCATCGACGGTCTGTTGCGGTTCGGCCAACGGACGCCGTCATCCTTGCGCGCGGCGGACTATACCTCGCCTGATGCTGATCGGGCGCCACGCATCAACGTGCCGGATGCAAAGCGTCTTGAATGTGCCGCATGGATCAGATCAAGCGGTTGGTCCGGGCGGCCGATTGTCCTAATCCAACCCGGAAACCGGCGAAGCATGCGTCATCGGCCTTGGCGAAGAGAGTGCATCGACGACAAGGCGTGGGCGATTCCGAAATGGGCTGAATTACTTCGTCTCATTCAACAATGTCTGCCGTTGGTGCAATTCGTGCTCTGCGGAACTCAGCTCGAGTTGCCCTTGCTGCGTCAGATTCAAAACGTCACGGGTCTTCCCGAGGTGGTCGTAGCACCGTTGCCATTGGCTCGGCTGCTTGCACTGTGTGAGGTCGCGCACAGCATGATATCGGTGGATACGGGGCCGGCGCACGCCGCAGCTGCGGTGGGCGCGCCACTCATCGTTCTATTCGGCAACAGTTCGCCGCGCCATTGGCTTCCTCGTAGTTTCTGCGGCGCTCCAGTAATTGCCTTGGGCGGAGCGCCGAGCACTCGCCACGTTAACGAGATTCCAGTGCAGGCCGTGTTGCAGGCGTGGCGATCAGTGGCCGCCGTCATTCCGGCTGATTGATTAACCTGACCGCCGGCTGCGAGGTGCAGTTCGGTAGCGGCCTCTAAGAGATCACGGACAACCGCGGTATCTTCCACACGCACTTTATCTAAACGCGCGCACCCCGGCGAGCCCGCTGGGGGCAAGGAAAGACTTCGGACCGCCAAATTCGGCTGATTGAGGATGAGTCCCCTCCAAGCTTAGCGGTCGTCAGCTTTGCGCGCCGATTGACAAAAATCAGTGCGCCATTCTCGCGATCAGAACGGCATTGGTGCCCCCAAAGGCAAACGAGTTTGACATTACGGCTCTCAAACGAGCGACGCGTGCGTGGCCTGATACGTAGTCGAGGTCACAGGCGGAATCGGGTGCGTTGAGATGCATAGTCGGCGGTACGATTTCCCGCATCAGCCCCATGACCGAAATCACGAATTCGAGTGCTCCCGCAGCTCCGAGCACGTGACCATGCATCGATTTCGTGGAACTCACCGGAATGGCGTACGCGCGCTCGCCAAACACTCTCTTAATCGCCGCTGTCTCCACCGCGTCGTTTTGCAAAGTCGCAGTGCCATGCGCATTGACGTAATCGATAACATCCGGCGTCAAGTTCGCCGCAACAAGGGCCGATTGCATGGCTTTCGCCTGCCCCTCGATGGTCGGTCGTGTGATATGGGCGACATCGCTGGAAAGTCCGTATCCCACGAGTTCTGCACGAATGATCGCACCTCTGGCAAGCGCGTGAGCCCAGTTCTCGAGAACGACGAATGCAGCCCCCTCCCCCAGCACCAGGCCCGTCCGCGTGGCGGCAAACGGGCGGCAAGAAGCGGACGGGTCGTCCGCGTCTTCCGTTGCCAGCGTCCGCATGGCATCCCAGGCACGCAGCACGCCGACGACAAGGGGCGCCTCAGCACCACCGGCCAGCATCACGTCGACGTCGCCATGTTGGATTCGCCGCGCCGCTTCGCCCAGTGCGACCGCTGAGGACGAGCAGGCCGTGGAGTAAGTCAACATCGGCCCCTGGAGGGCGTAGTCAATACCGATCCATGCAGCCGGGGCGTTGGCCATGGCATTCAGCACACTGTAAGGGTTTATCCGATCAGATTGCTGAGCGTACAGCGTATGATATCCCTGCTCGGTAGTTTCAGCGCCCCCCACGCCCGTGCCTACGAAAACTCCGCATCGCTCTGGCCTTTCAACGGTGAAGTCCAAACGGGAATCCACGATCGCTTGTCGAGCCGCCACCAAGGCCAACTGACTGACGCGATCGAGCAGGCGCAATCGGGGCGGATCGAAATAAGCCTTGCCGTCGAAGTTCACTGACGCACCGATGGGCGAGCGCAATCCTCGCGAGATCGACGAAGTCAGGCGATGTACGCCCGAGCGCCCCGCGATCAGATTTCCCCAAAACTCTTCGACGGAATTGCCAAGAGGCGCGATCACACCCAGGCCTGTCACCGCGACTCTGTTCAATGTCATTTATCGGTCGACACGTCCAATGCGCTGAGAACGTGCATCGCAGGGTTTCTCGTGAGGAGACTGTCGATGTATCGCACGACGTCGCTTACGGTGCGCAGGTCGGTTGGGGTGTCACCCGGGATTTTGACTTTGTATCGATCCTCGATCTTAAACATGAGCTCCAGTAGACTTAACGAATCAAGCCCCAAGGTTTCCAGAGTCGCCTCGGGCTGGATCTGCTCGCGGGCGACGCAATAGTCGCGGGCTAGAATGTCCACCAGTGTGTCCAATGTGCTCATGGGATACCTTCGAACAGGAGCGATTGAGTGACGGGCTTCCGCGCCTTGCCGGCGAACTGAGCTGCCGCGGTCAACAGCTGAGGGCAACCCCCCAACAACCGTGTAATCGGCACGCTCAGCACCGGCCGCATCGCGATGTGAGCGAATATTGCCGCGAGGCGCGATCTCAGTGCAAAAGCATTGCGCCAAGCCGAACGATACGCTCGGTGAATCTCAAGCGCACGGATTTCATCGATCGCGCAGACAGGCTGCTCGATAAGGTATCCAGCCAACAGAAAGGCGGACTGGAGCGCCATGCTTATACCTTCGCCGATCAGAGGGTGGATCTCGCCAGCGGCGTTGCCCACGTAAAATAACCCCGCGGGCTTGTTCGGTCGAATCTGAGGCCGCAGCGGTCCTATCGATAGCCAAGCCTCTGGCCGCAGCGCGCCAGCGAGTGCTTCCCTCACTCCGCGACAGGACGCGCGCAGATATTGTTCGAACGCGGCGCCAGCAGACATGCCGGGCAGGTGACCGCGCCACTGCGCCAGGATGTCGCGACGAATACAGCCTGCAAGGGTCAGCCAGCGATCTTCGGCCGTGACCAAACCCCCATATCCTCCCCTAAACGAAAGCACCGGCAATAGGCCTTGCGGCAACGTCGCATTAACGAACCTTGCCTTGAAGCCGAAGAGGTCGGACCCACGTTTTGGCATGCGTGGCGTAAGTCGGGAATCCGTTTGAGGACCCGTTTCCCAAGATCCATGCGCATCGACGACGATCCGCACGCGTCGCTTAGCTGATCCTGGTGAGCCGTCACGCCGCGAGTACCCTGTCGCACCTAGCTGGATTTCACACTCGAAATCGCCTAGCTCGCCCCGCACCGATCGTACTTTTCCTGGTTGAATCAGACTGACGCCGAGCTTGCTCGCCCGATTGACTAGAATCGCATCCAGTTGGTCGCGTCCGAGAGCTCGACCGTACCGGTAAGGGCTTTCTGTACACGGAGGTATGCGGCCGATGAGGGTCGAGGCGCCGCTCATCCACCCCACTTCCCGCAATTCGGGCCCGGCGCGATCCTGAACGGCAGCGCCTACACCAAGCTGATCGAGCAGGGTGAGACCGGCCGCCGAGAGACATTCGCCGCAGACTTTCTGTCTCGGATACGAGCTTTTCTCAACGAGAATTACGCGCCACCCGGCTAATTTGAGCAATATCGCGGTCGCCGCGCCAGCAGGCCCGGCGCCAATGACTAGGGCATCGGCATCGATGCCGTTACGCATGCATTACCCGCACCTGGCAATGAAGCCGTGCGAAAACGGTAGCACGCGAAATTCCTGTGTCCACCAAGCCTTATCGATCGAAGACCACGCGGTCGTGATCTCATCCCCTGTAAAGCCCGCATCGACACTTTTGACCGCGTCCTCCCGGGTGACTGCGTTCGCTCCCAGCAAGCCGATCAATCGACTACCCGCCTTTGCGAGCATCTCACGTCGGGGCTCAATCGCAATGAAAGCCCGACTTTGCGAGACCACGCCGCGAAGCAGCTGCCGTAATTCCGAATCATGAAAATGATGGAGAAACAATGTGGCGACAGTTAGATCGTAGTACCGATGGGCCGACTGCTGCGCCCATAGTAGGGCATCCTCGCACACCGTGGTCACCTCCCAGCCGAGCGTGCGATAACTTTCTACTGTTTCAGGATTCACCGTGCGTTGCCGATCAAGAAGTGTAACTTTCACGTCGGACCAGCGAGGTCTTAATTCGGCCGCCAAGCGAAGCAATAAGGTTCCGTCGCCCGCGCCCAGATCCAGGATGTTCTTTGGCGAGGCCGCGAGCCGAAGACGGACCAACGCATATTTGAGTGCGGCAATTGAGCGCATGGCGCGGTGCACTCGCCGCAAGTCACCGCGCGACCGCAGGGCTTTCGGATCTTCGGGTGCAAGACCGTCGAGAATTTCCGGACGTACACAGCGAGGACCTGTCATCGGCAATGACTCTACTCGACCGCGAGCAGCGCGCCGTGACAGGTAAATCCGGCACCGAATGAGGACAGCCACCACCATCCCCCCTGGGCGCGATCGCGCAGCGCCGCCTCAAGCACGAAGTAGACAAACGCACTGCTCAGATTGCCATATCGGCGAAGCGCCTCTCGGCTGTAGCGTAGAGCCTCGGGAGGCAAACCCAGATGCGCCTCAAGCGCGAGTAAAACATCGCGGCCACCCGCATGGAAAATCCACTCACAAATTTGATCTCGTCGAAGCCCTGCCCGCTCGAGAGTCTTGTCTAAGACGTCCTTCGCGTGTTGTGCGGCGAGTTGCGGCACGGCCCGGGTCAATATGTTCCGCAGCATTCCGTCTTGATGCTCGAACCGAAGCGCTGCGCGCTGAGAGGGATCGATTGACGAGGTGGTTTCTTTCCATTCGATTCGGCGCCGCGTCGCGACCGGGCTGCGCGACAAGACGGCCGCTCCAGCGCCATCGCCGAATAGGCATGCGCTGATCAAAACGCCCGGATCATTGTCAAGGTACATCGCCGCACTGCACACCTCGACGCAAATGGATAAGACGTGGTTACAGTGCCCGGCGGTTAAGAGAGCACTTGCGAGCTGCCAGTTAGGAAGTGCCCCAGCGCATCCTTGACCCACCAGATCGAACGCAAGGATGTCGTTTCGCAAACCCAATCGCTCGACAACATAGCCGCTCAATCCCGGACACAAATACCCCGTGCAGGTAGTGACGATAACGGCGTCGATCTCTTGCGTACAAATGCCGGCGGTACGCAATCCCGACAGACCGGCGGCAGACGCCAGCGGCGGTGCATAGAGGGCAAAGCGGCGATGTAGGACGTCAGGTTCAATGGCGAAAACCTCATCGAGGGAATCGACACAGAGCCAGCGCTCCTCAATCCCATTGTTCCGGGTAAGAACCAGTTTCGCGATCGCATGGGAACGGGGGTCGAGACGCGCAAACCAATCGGACGCTGCAAATCCGTTCCAACAATCGTCCTTCGAGTAACATTTGCCGGCAAGTGCAGTACCGATCGCATTCAGGAACATAAGCCATTCTCACCTATCGGCGCTCGCCATGTGTTCGCCGATCAGTTCCAGAGGTAATAAAATATCTTTCACAGGTGAGGTGTAGACGAGCTGGCGAGATTGTCGGTTGAAAGGCTTGGCCCTACTGAGGCACCGTCGGACGCGACAGCAAGACTGAATTTCCGCGCCACCGAATTGATATTACGGAAGTGTGGCCGCCGCCACGGTATCCAAAAGCCTCGTCCTCGCGTCAGTCTAACGCTCAATTTACTGTTAGTCACTTATCGTGACTGCAGATAGCTATAAGCGAAGCTTTGGATGGCAAAGTGGGTTTTGTGCACAGAAATTTTAAGGGCTGGCGCAGCGACTGGTCCTAACGGGTACGAATGGAATAGGAGATCAACCAGCCGCTCTTAACTGGCTGGAACTGCACCAATCCACGATCCTTTGCGCTTGTCGATTCAGAACGAATTTCGCGGTCGCAATGCGAAGAGAGCCGCCAACGCCTCTTTGTTTGGTAAGGGTAGCGCCGCTGCAGCCTCGATATTGCGCCAGGCCTCCGGCCTTTGCGCTGCCATTAACGCGGCCCCCGCATTCCATCGATCCGCGCCCATGATCATGGCGGCTATCCGGCCATCGATCCCGAATGGCAACAGCCGGGCGAGGAGGGGCGAAACGATTATCCCGCCGGCGAGCGCCACGGCGGCGGTGATCATGACTCACCTACGCTGCCGATCCCTTGAACGTGCCGAGCCGAGTAGTCGCGGATCGCGCCTCTCATGACGGTTTACTCGTCGGGTGACATCGGGTCCCCGAAGTCAACGCCGCAGCCCGCACATTGGTCCGCGTCGGGACTGATCTTAGAGACACACCGTGGACAGCGCGCCATTCTCGCGCCGACCACGGCAAACGTGATCAAAGCGACAAGCGAGAGCGCCCACCAAGCGATAAACGCCATCAGCGGCCACTTCTGCAGAAGGCCAAACAAACTAGCCGCGAAAGCCGACACCGTGAGATTGAACATCACTTGCGAGCGGCGCCTAAGGTGTTCCCTGATCGTCAGGGCTCCGGAGTCCATGGGCTGAAATTCTACTCAGCCGGGTGGATTGCGCCGTGACGGGCCGCTCAGCAATGAGCGCCGCCGGTGCGCTGAAACCCCTGTTTTGGCGGAGAGGGTGAGATTCGAACTCACGAACCCCGTAAGGGGTTGCCGGTTTTCAAGACCGGTGCATTCAACCGCTCTGCCACCTCTCCGACTGAAGCAACCGCCGCGGGCGCCGATATTTTGCCCTATTGGACACACCCACGTCCCCCCATTATCCTTCCACTCAAATTGGGCGGCCGATCCAAAACCGCCAGGCGTACTGCCATCGTCCCTGCCACTGTGACCATAGTTCTGGTATCGCCGATGTCGATGGGCGCCCTGCTTCATGGATGATAAAGCGGCGCTCCTCAATCAGCTGCGAATCGACCGCACAGAACCGCCCCGTTCCGGGTCCGCGCGAATCTGGATCATCGCCGTAGGCGCGCTGATCGTGATCGCCGCGGCGACCGGCGGCTGGTTCTGGCGGCGCTCCACGGACGTTCCCGTGCACCTCGCCGAGCCGCAACCGGTCGCCGACGCGGGCGCCGCCAGCGCGGGATCCATCCTCGATGCCTCCGGTTACATCGTGGCGCGCCGCCAGGCCACGGTGGCATCCAAGATTACGGGCAAGATGGTGGAGCTCGATATCGAGGAAGGCGACCACGTCAAAGAAGGCCAGGTCATCGCGCGGCTCGACGACAGCAACGTGCGCGCGGCTTTGGCGGCGACTCACGCCCAGCTGGACTTTGCCAAGGCGGGGCTCGCCGAGACCGAGGTCAACCTCGCCAACGCGCGCCGGGACTTCGACCGGCAGACAAGCCTCGTCAAGGGGCACTTCGTCAGCCAGGCTGCCCTCGACAATTCGAAGACTTCCATGGATGCCCTGACGGCACAGCTCGCCACCCAGCGCAGCAACATCGAGGTGGCGCAGCGCAATGTGGAAGTTGCCGATCGCAATCTGGCGGACACGATCGTGCGCGCCCCTTTCAGCGGCGTCGTGACGGTGAAGGCCGCCCAGCCCGGCGAGATCGTCTCGCCGCTGTCCGCCGGCGGCGGATTCACCCGCACCGGCATCGGCACCATCGTCGACATGGACTCCCTCGAGATCCAGGTCGACGTGAACGAAAACTTCATCAACCGGGTCGAGCCGGCCCAGAAAGTCACCGCAAAACTCAACGCCTACCCCGACTGGCAGATTCCGGGGCACGTGATTGCCGTCATCCCGACCGCCGACCGCAGCAAGGGCACGGTCACGGTGCGTATCGCGCTCGATCAGAAGGACCCGCGTATTCTTCCTGAAATGGGCGTTCGGGTATCATTTCTCGCCAGCTCGCCGGGCGAGGGAGCTGTGCATCCGGTCCCGGGTCTGAATTTGCCGTCCGATGCCGTACAGGTGTCGGGACCCGTCGGAGTGGTGTATGTCGTCCACGACTCGACGGTCGAGCGCCGCGCCGTGAAGCTCGGCGCGAGCAGCTCGAATCAGGTGACCGTCCTGTCCGGATTGCAGCCCGCCGAGCGGGTCGCCATCGGTGACTTCGCCCGATTGAAGGACGGCGTCAGAGTTCGCATCGAAAATTAGCCGCGTTCACGCGGCAGCGAGGGGTGAGGGCATGAGCGAGACCATCGTGAGCCTGCGCAACGTCGTCAAGCATTACACGCGCGGCAAGCAAGACGTGCCCGTGCTCGACGGCTTGGACCTGGACATCGCCAAAGGCGAATTCGTGGCGCTCATGGGCCCGAGCGGCTCGGGCAAGACGACATTGCTCAACTTGATCGGCGGCCTCGACTCGCCCACTTCGGGAGAGCTCACCGTCGCCGGCGAGCGCCTGGACCGCATGAGCAGCGGCCAGCTCGCCCGCTGGCGCGCCCATCACGTCGGCTTCGTGTTCCAGTTCTACAACTTGATGCCCATGCTGAATGCGCAGCGCAACGTCGAGCTGCCGTTGCTGCTCACCCATTTGTCCGCGTCCCAGCGAGCGGCGAATGCGCTCGCCGCTTTGACCCTGGTCGGCATCGCCGACCGCGCCAAGCACAAACCGAGCGAGCTCTCGGGCGGCCAGGCGCAGCGGGTGGCCATCGCGCGCGCCCTGGTCGCCGATGCGCCGCTCATGGTGTGCGACGAGCCCACCGGCGATCTGGACCGCAAGTCCGCCGACGAGATCCTGCACCTGCTGCAGATCTTGAACCGTGAGCACGGCAAAACGATCGTGATCGTGACGCACGATCCAAAGGCGGCGGAATTCGGCAGCCGGAGCTTGCACATGGACAAGGGCGCGCTGCTCGACGCCGGCACGCTCGCGGCCTGAAAGGCCGGTCATGAAATACTTACCCCTGCTCTGGGCCAACCTCTGGCGCAAGAAGACACGCACGATTTTCACCCTGCTGTCGGTCGCCGTGGCGTTCCTGCTGTACGGCGCGCTCGCCACCATCGATGAGGCATTCGAGAACCCGCAAACGGGTGTGACCGGCGTGGACAAGCTCATCACGACGAATAAGTTCTCACTCACGCTGCTCCTGCCCTTCTCCGACGTCCAGCAAATAGCTGCAGTTCCCGGCGTAGCCGTCGTGACTTGGATCACGTGGTTCGGCGCGTACTACCAGGAATCGAAGAACTTCGTGTTCGCGCTGCCCATCGACACGCCCACCTATTTCGACTTGCACAAGGATGAATTCGTGGTGAGCGATGCGGAAATGGCGGCTTTCCGCAACACCCGCTCGGGTGTGCTGGTCAACTCCGCGCTCATGAAGAAGTTCGGCTGGCACGTCGGGCAGAAGCTGCCGCTGCACTCGACCATCTGGACACAAAAGTCCGGCGGCTCGCTGGATTGGACCTTCGACATCGTGGGCACGTTCGCTGTGAAGGATCCGACGCAGGCAGTCCAACAAGCCTCCACCGTGTTGTTTCACTATGAGCTCTTCGACGAGGGCCGCAGCTTCGGCAAAGGCCAGGTCGGTTGGCTCGAAGAGCGTGTCATCGATCCGTCGCAATCTGGGCAGATCGCGCAGAAGATCGATGCGCTGTTCGCGAATTCGCCGAATGAGACCAAGACCCAGCCGGCCAAGGATTTCGCGATGTCCTTCGTGAAACAGTTCGGTGACGTAGGCTTCGTGTTGCGGGCAATTCTGGGCGCCGTGTTCTTCACGCTCCTGTTCCTCACCGGCAACACCATGATGCAGTCGGTGCGCGAGCGCACGCCCGAGCTTGCGGTACTGAAAACCCTGGGATTCAGCGATGCCAAGGTCCTCGGCCTGGTGATCGGCGAATCGCTCGTGCTTTGTCTGCTCGCCGCCCTCGTCGGCCTCGCGGCGAGCTATGCCTTCATCCCGGTGATACGCAGCGTGCTGCAGGGCATCGTGACCTCGCCCTGGTTGCTGCCTGAGGGACTCGGCCTTGCGGTGCTGCTTGCGCTGCTGGTCGGCACCCCGCCCGCGCTGCGCGCGATGCGGCTGAACGTGGTCGACGCTCTGATGGAGAAGCGCTAGTCGCTCGCGCGGGAAGACCATGTTCAAGCAACTCATAGCCTTGACCACGATGGGAATACAGACCCTGCCGCAGCGTGCCGGCTCCTCGAGCGTCATCGTGATCGGCATTGCCGGCGTGGTCGCGGTCCTCGTGTCGGTGCTCGCCATGGCGACCGGATTTCGGCACACCGTGGCCGACAGCGGACGACCCGATCGCATCATCGTGCTGCGCGGCGGATCCGACGCCGAGCTCAACAGCAACTTGACTCGAAGCGATGTTGACACGATCGCGAATGCACCCGGTCTAGCCAAGGACGCCGGAGGCAAGGCAGTGCTCTCTGCGGAGATCATCACGGTCGTCAACTTGCCGAAGATCGATACGGGGAGCGATTCGAACGTCACCTTGCGCGGCGTCGGCCTGCAGGTCCAGAACGTGCGCCCGGAACTCAAGATCGTGTCCGGCCGCATGTTTCGACCCGCGGTCCGCGAATTGATCGCCGGCGCGGGCGCGGCAAAGCAATTCCGCGGGCTGACTGCCGGCAGCGTCCTGCACTTGCGTAACGCCGACTGGACGGTGACGGGCGTATTCACGACGAATGGCGACGTCCACGAGTCGGAGCTGCTCGCCGACGTCGACACAGTCGGCTCCGCGCTCGAGCGCCCGGGCTACAGCTCGGCGGTGGGTCTGCTCACCGGCACGAACGAATTCGGAACTTTCAAGGACGCACTCACCACGGACCCGCAGCTCCGGGTCGACGTGGAGCGCGAGCCCGAGTACTACGCCGCACAGTCCAAGCAGTTGACCCAACTGATCACGGTCGTGGGAAACACCGTCGCGGTCATCATGGCGATCGGCGCCATGTTCGGCGCGCTCAACAGCATGTACGCGGCGGTCGACGCGCGCACCCTCGAAATTGCGACCCTGCGCGCCATCGGTTTCGGTGCCCTGCCGGTGCTTTTGTCAGTGATGCTGGAGGCCCTCGCCCTGTCGCTGCTGGGGGGACTCCTCGGCGCGGCGCTCGCCTGGTGGTTTTTCAACGGGCATACCGTTGCGACCCTGGGTGGCGCGTTCGCGCAGATTGTGTTCCAGGTCACCGTCACCACTTCGCTGATGGTGACAGGTCTCGTCTGGGCGTGCGCCATCGGGGTGCTCGGAGGCGTGTTCCCGGCGTTGCGGGCGGCGCGGGTGCCCGTGGCCGAGGCGCTGCGCGCGACATAAGCTGCGGCGCAAAAGGCCATTGAATTCCCCGAAAGACGCCCCACTGCATGTGTCGTCGCCGGCATCGCGCGGCTCGGATTCCAGCCCTTCGGGCGGCCTTTTCGGCACGCTATCCGGCGGGGTGCTAAAATCCGCAACTAGGAATCACTGGAGGATCGTACAGACCATGGCTAACTTTCCCAATGCGGCACTTCCCACAGGTCGGGTGGATGGCCGCAGTGTGTTCATCACCCGGACCTATACCCATCTGGTCGGGGGCATCCTCGGCTTCATTTTGATAGAGCTTGGGCTTTTCGAGTCCGGTCTCGCCGGACAGATCGCGCGCTTCATGCTGGGCTTCAACTGGATACTCATCCTGGGGGCCTTCATGTTGGTGGGCTGGCTGGCGTCGCGCACTGCGCAGACCAGCCAGTCGATCGGCATGCAGTACTTTGCCTACGGAGCGTACGTGGTCGCGGAGGCGTTCATCTTCGTGCCGCTGCTCTACATCGCAAACTGGAAGGCGCCCGGCACCATCGACAGCGCGACCCTCGTGACGCTGTTGGGCGCCGGCGGACTCATGCTCGTCGCGCACCAGACTCGCAAGGACTTCTCGTTTCTGCGGGCCATCCTCATGTGGGGCGGCGTCGTGGCGCTGCTCGCGATCGTCGGCGGCGCGGTGTTCGGCTTCCAGCTGGGCACCTGGTTCTCCGTGGCGATGATCGGCTTCGCGGGCGCCGCAGTGCTCTACGACACGTCGAACATCATTCACTACTATCCGGAAGACCGGTACGTCTCCGCCGCGATGCAGCTGTTTGCATCGATCGCGCTGATGTTCTGGTACGTGCTGCGCCTCATGATGGGCAACCGCAGCTAAACACTGCGCAGCCCGGCAAACACGCGCCGCCTCGACTCAAGTCGAGGCGGCGTTTTTTTTTGTCGGCGCGGCTCGCTCAGCCGAGCCGCATCGTGTCTCCCATATAGGGCCCCAGTGCGCCCGGTACGACGACACTGCCGTCGGCTTGCTGGTAGTTTTCCAGGACCGCCACCAGCGCGCGGCCGACCGCGACGCCCGACCCATTGAGGGTGTGCAGCGGCTCGGGCTTGCCCGTGGCCGGATTGCGCCAGCGCGCCTGCATGCGGCGCGCCTGATAGGCCTCGAAGTTGCTGCAGGATGAGATCTCGCGGTAACGCCGCTGCGAAGGCAGCCAGACCTCGAGGTCGTACGTCTTGGCGCTCGAAAAGCCCACATCGCCCGCGCACAGAGCGACCACCCGGTAGGGCAGCTCGAGCGCCTTCAGCACCGCCTCGGCGTGGCCCGTGAGTTCCTCGTGCGCGCGATAGGAGTCCTCGGGACGCACCATCTGCACCAGCTCGACCTTCTCGAACTGGTGCTGGCGAATCATGCCGCGGGTGTCCTTGCCGGCGGCTCCGGCCTCGGATCGAAAGCACGGCGTGTGCGCCACGTATTTCATGGGCAAGGCTGCGGCGTCGATGATCTGATCGCGAACCAGATTGGTGACCGGCACTTCGGCAGTCGGGATCAGGAAAAAGCCCGGATCGCCGCGCACGGCGAACAGATCCTGCTCGAACTTCGGCAGCTGCCCGGTGCCCACCAAGGCCTCGGCGTGCACGAGATAGGGCACGTACGCCTCGCGATAGCCATGCTCGCGCACGTGCAAGTCGAGCATGAACTGGGTGAGCGCGCGATGCAGCCTGGCAAGCGATCCGGTCATCACCACGAAGCGCGCACCCGAGATGCGCCCCGCCGCCTCGAAGTCCATCCCCAAGCGCGCGCCGATCGCCACGTGATCCTTGGGCTCAAAGGTGAACGGACGCGGCTCGCCCCAGCGACGCACTTCCACGTTGTCGGCCTCATCGCTCCCGGGCGGCACGCTGGCATGCAGAATGTTCGGCAAGCCGAGCTGAATGTTCGAAAGATCGGCCTGGATCGTCTCGAGCCGTCCCTCGAGGGCCGCGAGTCGCTGTGCGAGGGACTCGCCGAGCTCGATCAGCGCCGTCGCGTCGCGGCCCTGTGCCTTCGCTTGACCGGTGGCCTTGGCATTCGCGTTGCGCTCCGCGCGCAGACTATCGGCCTCGATCTGCGCGGCCTTGCGCTGCTCTTCCAGCGCGGCGATTCTCTCGACGTCGAGCGCGAAGCCTCGGCGAGCGAGCTCGGCGGCCACCTTCGGCAAATCGTTGCGTAACAGCTTGGGATCGAGCACGTCTTCTCCTCCGGATCTGGCGCGAGTTTACTCGCGCTGGTTCTTGTCGCGGGCGCGCCGGGCCGCCAGCGCTTCGCCGATCTTGATCTCGAGACCGCGCGGCGCCGGCACATAGTAGCGCCGCTCGGGCAGCCCTTCGGGCAAGTAGCGCTCGCCCGCCGCATAGCCGTCCGGCTCGTCGTGCGCATAGCGGTAGCCTTTCCCATAGCCGAACTCTTTCATGAGGCGGGTGGGCGCGTTACGCAGATGCAGCGGCACCTCGAGCGAGCCCAGCTTCGAGGCATCCTCCATCGCCGCACCGAACGCCGTGTAGACGGCGTTGCTCTTCGCCGCACACGCCATGAAAACGATCGCCTGCGCAATCGCGAGCTCGCCCTCCGGGCTCCCCAGCCGTTCGTACACGGCGCAGGCCTCCAAGCTCAAGGTGAGCGCGCGCGGATCGGCATTGCCGATGTCCTCGCTCGCCATGCGCACGGCGCGGCGCGCGATGTACATCGGATCGCAGCCGCCCGCCAGCATGCGGCACAGCCAGTAGAGCGAGGCGTCGGGATCGCTGCCGCGCACCGACTTGTGCAGCGCCGAGATCTGATCGTAGAAGTTCTCCCCGCCCTTGTCGAAGCGCACGTAGGTGCTGCCGATCACCGCGCGCGTGGTGTCGACGTCGAGACGGTGTCCCTGCCCTTCGGGCTTGGCGAGGTCGGCTGCAGTCTCCAGGAGATTCAACATGCGCCGCGCATCGCCGTCGGCCGCGGCCAGCAGCAGCTCTCGCGCCGCAGGCTCGAGCTCGAGTCGCAGTTCGCCGAGGCCCCGCTCTGCATCGGCGAGCGCTCGATCGAGGAGCTTGGCGAGGTCCTCCTGCGTGAGTGGCTTGAGCACGTAGACGCGCGCCCTCGACAGGAGCGCATTGTTCACCTCGAAGGAGGGGTTCTCCGTGGTCGCGCCGACGAAAATCAGGGTGCCGTCCTCGACATACGGCAGGAAGGTGTCCTGCTGCGACTTGTTGAAGCGATGCACCTCGTCGAGAAACAGCACCGTGTCGCGCGTGCCCCGCAGGCCTTTCGCCTGCTCCACCACGGCGCGAATGTCCTTGATGCCCGCCAGCACGGCCGAGAGGGCGATGAACTCCGCATTCGCGCCGTTCGCCACCAAGCGGGCCAGTGTCGTCTTGCCGGTACCGGGAGGCCCCCACAAGATCATCGAATGGGGCCGGCCGGCCTCGAGCGCGCGACGCAGGGGCGCGCCGGGCGCGAGCAGGTGTGATTGCCCGACGTACTCATCGAGCGTGCGCGGCCGCAGCCGGTCGGCCAACGGCCGGTAGGTGCCCTCGCCCGCCCGGGTCACTTGCTGTCGCGCCCGATCACGTCGACGCCGGGCGGCGGGGAGAACGTGAACAGGTCGGGAATGAGCTTGGGATTCTTGACGGGGTGCGTGAAGGTAAGCTGTGTGATCTGGTTGAGCTTGTCGGCGAGGAACATCGAGGCGAGCTCGCCGTCTTTGTCGAAGCCGATGCGCACCAGCTGGAAATCCGTGTCCGGGTGCTTAGGGAGCAGTTGATACCAGCGCAGCCCCCCCTCGTCCGGCAGCGCCTTGATGTCGAACTGCTCCGCGACCGAGCCCGTCCCCGAGAGGAGCACGGCCGGGGTGCTCGCGAGCGTCGCATCCATCCTGCGCACGTTGGCTTGTTGCAAATCCTTGTCGTAGAACCAGATCTCCTCGCCGTCGCCGAGCACCAGCTGCTGCGAGGGCTCGGCGTAATCCCAACGGAATTTTCCGGGGCGCTGCAGGTAGAACTTGCCCGAGGCGCTGCGCAACACCTTGCCTTGCCCGTCCGCGATGGTCTGCGTGAAGTCGGCCGACCAGCTGGAAAGGCCCGCGAGAGATTTCTCGACGTCGCTCGCAGCCGTCGCGTGAGCGTGCGTCGCGGCGAGCGCGCCGGCCGCGAGGGCAAGCGCCAGCGTGAGCCGGCGCACAGATGCGGGCATGCGGATCGACATGATGCTCATTCCTCCGGCGGCGGAGCGCCGAAGATTTCGCGCGCGCCGTTCGACTGCAGCGGACCCACGAGTCCCGCCGCCTCCATCGCCTCGACCAGCCGGGCCGCGCGGTTGTAGCCGATTTTCAGCCGGCGCTGCACGCCGGAAATCGATGCCTTGCGCGTCTCCGTGACGATTTTCACGGCTTCGTCGTACAAGGGATCGGCCTCGGCGTCCACCGCGCCGCCCTCGCCCCCTTCCTCGTCATCGGCGGGGAAGCCCGGAATCGACATGCCGGGACCTTCGAGGATCTCGTCGATGTACGTCGGCGCGGCGGCGGACTTGAGGCCGGCCACGACGCGGTGCACTTCCTGGTCGGAGACGAAGGCGCCGTGCACGCGGGTTGGAATGGACGTGCCCGGCGGCAAGTACAGCATGTCGCCGTGGCCCAAGAGCGATTCGGCCCCGCTCTGGTCGAGAATGGTGCGCGAATCCACTTTCGCCGACACCTGAAACGCGATGCGGGTGGGTATGTTCGCCTTGATGAGGCCCGTGATCACATCCACCGAGGGGCGTTGCGTCGCGAGAATCAAGTGAATGCCCGAGGCACGCGCCTTTTGCGCCAGACGCGCGATCAGCTCCTCGACTTTCTTGCCGACGATCATCATCAAGTCGGCGAGCTCGTCGATGATCACCACAACGAACGGCAAGCTGGTCAGATCCTCCACATCCTCGGCGACCACGCCGGGTACGCCCTGCGCGATCTTCGCCATGCGGATGGGGTCCTTGATGGGCTTGCCGCTATCCGCTGCATCCTTCACTTTGCGGTTGAAACCGCCGATGTTGCGCACGCCGAGGGCCGCCATGAGCTGATAACGCCGCTCCATTTCGGCGACGCACCAGCGCAGCGCATTCGCGGCTTGCTTCATGTCGGTAACGACCGGCGACAGCAGGTGCGGGATGCCCTCGTAGACGGAGAGCTCGAGCATCTTCGGATCGATCATGATCATGCGCACGTGCTCGGGCGTCGCCTTGTACACCAAGCTCAGCACCATGGCGTTGATGCCGACGGATTTGCCCGAGCCCGTCGTGCCGGCGATCAACAGGTGCGGCATGCGCGCGAGATCCGCCACCACCGGCACGCCGCCGATGTCCTTGCCGAGCGCGAGCGCGAGCGGCGAGCCCACCTCGTCGTAGGGCTTCGACTTGATGATCTCGCCGAGCGTGACGATCTCGCGCTTCTCGTTCGGGATCTCGAGACCGACCACCGATTTGCCGGGAATGATCTCGACCACGCGCACGCTGATGGCGGATAGCGCGCGCGCGAGATCCTTCGCGAGATTGCTGATCTGACTCACCTTCACGCCCGGCGCCGGACGCAGCTCGAAGCGGGTGATCACGGGGCCCGGCAGGACGGCGACGACCTCGGCCTCGACGCCGAAATCGCGGAGCTTGAGCTCGACGAGACGCGACATCGCCTCCAGCGCCTCGTCCGAGTACGACTGCTCGCGCACCCCCGGCTCGTCCAGCAGCGACAGCGCCGGCAGCTCGCTCGACTTGGGTGCGTCGAACAACGGCACCTGGCGCTCGCGCTCCACCCGCTCACTTTTTTCCGGGATGGGCGCCGCAGCCTCGATGCGCGGCGGCGGCCGGCTTGCCACCTTCTTTTGCTCCTCGCGCACCACTTCCTGCCGGGCCTGCTTGCGCTCCCGGCCGGAGGCCAGCTCACGCTTTTGCTCGCGCTTGGCGCGCGCCCAATCGATGCCCCCGAGAACCGCGGCGCCGATTTTGTCCATGATCTCGAACCAGGACACGCCCAGGAACAGCGCGACGCCGGCGAGCCAGAGCCCGAACAGGAGGAGCGTCGCACCCAGCAAGCTCAGACCCTTCGCGCTGCCTTGGCCGACCAGCGCCCCCAAGACGCCGCCCGCGGTGTCCGGAAAGCCCGCCCCGTTCCAGTGAAGTGTGGCCAGACCACAGCTCGTGAAGAGCGTCAGCACGAATCCGGCCGAGCGCAATAAGCTGTTCGCCCGCGAGCGCACCTCGGGCAGCGTCTGATTTTTGTGCACGAGCCAGCCCGCATACGCGAGCATCACCGGAAACAGATACGCCGGCCGGCCGAACATGAATAAGAAGAGCCCGGACAGCCACGCCCCCACCGGCCCGATCCAGTTGCCGACCGGGCCGGGCTCGCCGGTATCAGAGAACCCGGGATCGTGTGCGTGGTATGAGAAAAGCGACAACCACAAGATGAGCGCGAGCGCGGACAATATCCACAGCGTGCCCTCGCGCAGGGAGCGAGTGACCGCCAGGGAGAGCTTCACGCCCGATTTCGGTTTCTTCAGCGCTGCAACGTCGCTCAAATCTAGACCCTTAGTGATGTTTAGCTCTTAACTGTTTGAATAGTATGTAATAGTAACGCAGCCGGCGACGGGGCACCAACTCCGCCGGCAAACGCTCGGCCGGTCTCGTTGAACTGGCTGGCGCGCGCCGATTTACTTACCATGGACTCGCAACCCGTGAGGCCGGCGATCCGTGGCGAAACTGGGCCGGCAGCGTCGGCCGCCGGGGTGCGAAGAGAGGCAGATCATACATGACCAGGCACAGTCGTCTAATCATCTTGGGCTCCGGACCCGCCGGGTATTCCGCGGCGGTGTATGCGGCGCGCGCCAACCGCAAGCCGCTCCTGATCACCGGGCTCGAGCAAGGCGGCCAGCTCATGACCACGACCGATGTGGATAACTGGCCGGGCGACGTCGAGCACCTGCAGGGGCCGCAGCTCATGGATCGCATGCGCCGGCACGCCGAGCGCTTCAACACGGACATCGTGTTCGACCATATCAGCCGGGTGGATCTGAAGCAGCGGCCGCTGCGGCTCGTCGGGGACAACGGGGAGTACACCTGCGATGCCCTGATCATCGCGACCGGAGCCTCCGCCAAGTACTTGGGCTTGCCGTCCGAGGAGACCTTCCGCGGCAAGGGCGTCTCGGCCTGCGCCACTTGCGACGGCTTCTTCTACCGGGGCAAGCGCGTGATCGTGGTGGGCGGCGGCAACACCGCCGTGGAAGAGGCGCTCTATCTGACAAACATCGCGTCCCACGTCACGCTGGTGCATCGCCGCGATAAGCTGCGCGCCGAGAAGATCTTGCAAGACCGGCTGTTCGCGCTCGAGGCCGCGGACAAGGTGGCCCTGGTCTGGAATCACACGATCGATGAGATTCTGGGCGATGAGTCCGGCGTAACCGGGGCGCGCCTGAAGCCGCTGCACGGCGGTGGCGCGCCGCGCGCCCTGCCGGCCGACGGCGTGTTCATTGCGGTGGGCCATCAGCCCAATACGCAGCTCTTTGAGCACCAACTGGACATGCGCGGCGGCTACATCATGGTCAAGGGTGGGAGTGACGGCGATGCCACCGCGACCAGCCTGTCCGGTGTGTTCGCCGCCGGGGATGTGGCGGATCACGTCTATCGACAGGCCGTCACGTCCGCGGGAACCGGCTGCATGGCCGCCCTCGACGCCGACAAGTACCTGGAGCGTCTCGACGCCGAGTTGCACCTCAAGCCGCGCGCCGCGCACGCGTGATGCACGCGTGATCGTCTCGCGAGCCCGGCTCCTGCGGAGCATCGCCGAGGTCGAGGCAGCGGAATGGAACGCGCTCCTGGGGAGCTCGGCACAACCCTTCCTGCGGCACGAATTCCTGCTCTCGCTGGAGGAATCCGGCTGCACCGCGCCGAAGACCGGTTGGACGCCGGAGCACCTGATTGTGCGCGATGCCGCAGGGCGGCTGGTGGGCGCGGTGCCGCTGTATCGCAAAAGCCATTCGCGCGGCGAGTTCGTATTCGACTTTTCTTGGGCAAATGCCTATGCGCAGCACGGCCTGACGTACTACCCGAAGTTGCTCACCGCCGTGCCGTTCACGCCGGTGAGCGGGCCGCGCTTTCTGGTGGACCCGACGGTGGACGCGCCGGCAATGCGTGCGGCCTTGATCCGCGCAGTCCGCGAGCATGCGCGAGATCAGCGCCTCTCCTCATGGCACGTGCTCTTTCCCACGGACCCGGAGCTCACCGCGTTGACTCAGGGCGGTCTCATCGCACGGCGCGACTGCCAATTCCACTGGTTCAATCGCGGCTATGAATCCTTCGAGGCCTTTCTTGCGACCTTCACGGCCGAGAAGCGTAAAAAGGCGAAACGCGAGCGGCGGCGGGTTGCCGAAGCCGGCATCGTGTTCGATACCCGTTCGGGCGCCGACATGGACGATGCGCTGTGGCGCACGGTGTACGAGTTCTATGCGGACACCTTCTATCGGCACGGGCACGAGCCCTACCTCAATCTCAAATTCTTCAAGCTCGTCGGCGCGGCGATGCCCGAGCGGTTGATGCTCAAGATCGCGCGCCAAGGCGCGACGCCGATCGCGCTGGCGATTTTCTTCGTGGGCGATGACGCGCTCTACGGGCGCTACTGGGGAGCGGGCGGCAACTACCACAGCCTGCACTTCGAGACCTGTTACTACCAGGGCATCGAATATTGCATCGAGAAGGGCCTGTCGCGATTCGAGCCCGGCACGCAGGGCGAGCACAAGATTCCGCGCGGCTTCGTCCCTGCCTTGACCTGCTCGGCGCATGACATCACCGACGCGCGTTTCGCGGCGGCGATCCGCGACTTTGCCGCGCGTGAGGCGCAGGGCGTCGACGTCTACGCCGCCGCGGTCAACGAGCACGTGCCCTATCATCGTGCAAGCGACGAGGAGTTGCAGCTCTGAGGAGGCTAGTCTGGCTGAGCGAGCACGCCGATCCGGAGTGGTTTCCCCCGCTCGAGCAGGCGCTGCGCGAGCCCTCGGGCTTGCTCGCCGCGGGCGGGGATTTGAGTCCCGCGCGGCTCCTCTCCGCCTATGAGCGCGGCGTGTTTCCCTGGTATTCGGCGCAGCAGCCGATCCTCTGGTGGGCACCCGATCCGCGCATGGTGCTCTTTCCGGCAGAGCTCAAAGTCTCGCGCAGTCTCGCCAAGACCTTGAGAAACGGCCGCTTCGAGTGCCGTTTCGACACTGCGTTCGGGGCGACGATCCGCGCCTGTGCCGCGCCGCGCCGCTCGGGTGCGGACACCTGGCTCAATGAGGAAATGATCGATTCCTACGAAGAGCTGCACCGCAGGGGTTATGGCCACTCGGTGGAAATCTGGCGAGGCGATGAGCTCGTGGGGGGACTCTACGGGCTGCAGCTCGAGGGCGTATTTTTCGGCGAATCGATGTTCAGCCGCGAGCGCGATGCCTCCAAGGTCGCGCTTGCCCGCCTAGTGGAGGCGAGCGGCCCCCGCGGTATCGAGCTCATCGACTGCCAGATCGCGAGCTCGCATCTCGCCACCCTCGGCGCCCGCGAGGTCTCGCGCAACGAATTCGTGCACCTGCTGCAGCGCTGGGCGCGGCGCGTTCCCAGCGGCCGCTGGACGTGAAATTGCATTACCAGGGGCCTTTATGCACAATGCGCCCGGCTCGTTGGACTCAACAAGGAAGCATGTCAAAAGAAGAGGCAATTCAGTTCGAGGGTGAGGTCGTCGAGACCCTGCCCAATACGACGTTCCGCGTCAAGCTGAAGACCGGCCACGTCGTGACCGCACATATTTCAGGCAAGATGCGTAAGAACTACATTCGTATTCTCACGGGCGATCAAGTCACCGTCGAGATGACCCCGTATGACTTGACGAAGGGCCGGATCGTGTATCGCGGCCGCTAAGGCGCGCCCGCGCCTTTAGCCGGGGAACCGGCCCCCTCAGGTCTCCTGCTTCTCGTGCGACAACAGCGCCGGCGCATCCGTGGAGGTCGAGGTGAGAACGAGCTTCTCGCCGTCCTCGCTCAAGCTCACTTCGACGTGTCCGCCGTTCACCAGTTTGCCGAACAAGAGCTCCTCGGCCAGCGGGCGTTTGATGTGCTCCTGGATGAGCCGCGCCATCGGCCGCGCACCCATCTTCGGGTCATAGCCGCGCTTGGCGATCCAGCGTCGCGCGTTCTCGTCCACCGAGATCGACACGCGCTTCTGCTCGAGCTGCGCCTCCGCCTCGACCAGGAGCTTGTCGACGACACGCTCGATGGTGTCTTGGTCGAGCGCGCCGAACTGGATCACCGCATCCAGCCGATTACGGAACTCCGGTGAGAACAAGCGCCGAATGGCTTCCATTCCGTCCGTTGCCGTGTCGGACTGGGTGAAACCGATGCTGGGACGGCTCATCTCGAACGCCCCTGCGTTGGTGGTCATGACGATGATGACATGACGGAAATCCGCCTTGCGGCCGTTGTTGTCCGTGAGCGTGCCGTGGTCCATGACCTGCAGCAACAGGTTGAACACGTCGGGATGCGCCTTCTCGATCTCATCGAGCAGCAGCACGCAGTGCGGATGCTTGGCAATGGCTTCGGTCAACAGGCCTCCCTGATCGAATCCGACATAGCCGGGGGGCGCCCCGATGAGACGCGACACCGTGTGCCGCTCCATGTACTCCGACATGTCGAAGCGCACGAATTCGACGCCCATGGCGATCGCGAGCTGGCGCGTCACCTCGGTCTTGCCGACGCCGGTCGGGCCCGAGAACAGGAACGAGCCGACGGGCTTGCGCTGGTCGCCGAGCCCCGAGCGCGACATCTTGATGGCCGCCGACAGCGCCTCGATGGCCTTGTCCTGGCCGAAAATCGTCAGCTTGAGATTACGCTCGAGGTTGCGCAGCACGTCGCGGTCGGAGAGCGATACATTCTTCGGCGGGATGCGCGCGATGCGGGCGACCACATTCTCGATCTGCGTCACGGTGACCGAATCCGCACGATTCTCCACCGGCTGCAGGCGCAGGTTCGCACCCGCCTCGTCGACGACGTCGATCGCCTTGTCGGGCATGTGGCGATCGTTGATATGGCGTGCGGCGAGCTCCGCGGCCGCCTGCAACGCTGCATCCTCGTACTTGACGCCGTGGTGTTCCTCGTAGCGGGTCTTCAGGCCGCGCAAGATATCGACCGTGTCCTGGACGGAGGGCTCGGTGATGTCGATTTTCTGGAAACGCCGCGCGAGCGCGTGGTCCTTCTCGAAAATCCCGCGATACTCGTTGTAGGTCGTCGAGCCGATGCAACGCAGCTCGCCGTTGGCGAGCGCGGGCTTGATCAGGTTGGAGGCATCCATCACGCCGCCGGACGCGGCCCCCGCGCCGATCACGGTATGGATCTCGTCGATGAACAGGATCGCGCCGGGCTGCTTCTTCACTTCGGCGAGAACCGCCTTCAGGCGCTTCTCGAAATCGCCGCGGTATTTGGTGCCGGCCACCAGGGAGCCCATGTCGAGGGAGAAAATCGTCGCATCGAGCAGCACTTCGGGGACCTTGTTCTCCACGATCATGCGCGCGAGGCCCTCGGCGATCGCCGTCTTCCCCACCCCAGCCTCGCCGACGTACAGGGGGTTGTTCTTGCGCCGCCGGCACAGGATCTCGATGGTGCGCTCGACCTCGAGCTTGCGTCCGATCAATGGATCGATCTTGCCTTTGCGCGCCGCCTCGTTGAGGTTGGTCGCGTACTTCTCGAGCGCGCTGCCCTGCGCATCGCCGTCGCGGTCGGCATCGCCGCCGGCACCGCTTTCGTCGCGATCCGTGCGCTCCTCACCGCCGGCTTTAGACAACCCATGGGCGATAAAATTCACCACGTCGAGCCGCGACACATCCTGCATGCTCAACAGGTAGGCCGCGTGTGATTGCTTTTCGCTGAAAATCGCCACCAGGACGTTGGCGACCGTCACCTCTTTCTTGCCGCTCGATTGCACGTGGAACACCGCACGCTGGAGCACCCGCTGGAAGCCCAAGGTCGGCTGCACGTCGCGGTCCTCTCCGGCCGGCAGTCGGGGGGTGGTTTGTTCGATGAATTGCTTCAGCTCAGTCTTGAGCTTGGTGGTGTCGGCCCCGCAAGACTTCAGGATCTCGCGCACCTTGGGGGTGTCCACGATCGCGAGCAGCAGATGTTCCACGGTCATGAATTCGTGGCGCGCCTCGCGCGCGGCGGCGAACGCATCGTTCAAGCAGAATTCGAGTTCTTGACTGAGCACTGGTTACGCCTCTTCTAGCGTCGCCATCAGCGGGTGCTGATGTTGCCGCGCATATGCAATTACTTGAGCCACCTTGGTTTCCGCGATCTCGTATGTGAAGACGCCGCACACACCTTTTCCCTTGGTATGCACCTCGAGCATAACCCGAGTCGCCTTGGTGCGGTCCATCGCGAAGAACCGCTGCAGAATATCCACGACGAACTCCATGGGAGTATAGTCGTCGTTGATCAGCACAACTTGATACAGAGGCGGACGCTTGACCTTCGGCGCCGATTCCTCGACGACCAAGCCTGTTCCTTCCCGTCCGCGTTCCGCATCGCTCATGACTAGAAGGATTTATATGGCGCGACTTGACGGTTTACAAGCGCAGCAAGCAAAACCCGCGACTCAATGCCACTGTCGCCATTCGGTGTCACGCCACTTTAACAAGTAAAAACAAATGCTTGAGCGGCCTGGGCGGTAGTCCTATGATTACGCCCGAGCATTCTGGAGGCTGGCATGCGCCGAGCCCGCTTGCGCCCATTTTTGTTTGCCGAAGTATCTCTACTAAATGCTGGATTCACGCAACGCTACATGGCTATCACGACTGGAGAGCAAGGGGCCCAATTTCGTGTCGCTGCTCCTCGCGGCGCTCATCGCGGTCGAGGCTGCGCGGATCGTAGTGGCGCTGGTGAGCGGACCCGTCAAGTCCCCCCGGCCCGTGATCGCCGCTAGCATGCAGTTGCATCCGGCCGCGCGCATGGGGGTCAATGCGCAGGCCGTGGCGGCGGCGCATCTATTCGGAACGGCCGTTGCGGATCCGACGAAGCAGGATCCCAGCAACGCGCCACTTTCCAGCGCCAACCTCGTCCTCGCGGGGACCATCGCAACTCAGGACCCGAAGCGCGGAATCGCCATCATCAGTGACGGCGGCCCCTCCAAGGTCTATGCCGTCGGCGAGAATGTGAACGGAGCGACGCTCCACTCGGTCTATCTGGACCATGTCATCTTGGATCGTGGGGGCACGTTGGAAACTCTCTTGTTACCCAGATTGCTCGCCGGCGGGCGCGGGCCCATGCGCGCAGGGCCCGTGGCGGCGCGAACCGCGGCGGTCGACAACGTGCGCCGCATGGTGCAGCAGGACCCGGGCCTCCTGGATCAAGTCATGCGTACCGTGCCTTCCTACGATAATACGGCCGGAAAATTGCGCGGTTTTCGCGCCTACCCCGGGCGGAACCGAAGCATCTTTAACAAGCTGGGTTTGAAGCCTGGTGACTTGGTCACGGCAATCAACGGCCAACCGTTGGATGATCCGCAGCACAGTCAGGAGGTCTTCAATACGATTCAGTCATCCAACACCGTCACGGTCAGCGTCGAGCGTGGCGGCCAGAAGCAGGACATCACCTTGAATGTCGCCCAGGTCGCCGCCGAGGCCAGTAAGGATCTGGAGAGCGAGCAGGGAGCCGCCCCCGCGCCGGGCGCGGGTCCCACGCCGGCCACTTCGCCGCCGGGTGCGCCTCCCACGAATGAGAACCCGAACGAATGATGCGTTTTGAGAGATTGTCCCGCGGCGCCCTGATTTGCACGGTGTCGCTGTCCCTGGCGGCGCTCGCCCAGGCCGCCCCTCCGGGCGCGCCGAACCTGCAGCAGCGCTCCCAGGACGGTGCGACCATCACGCCGAACTACAAAGATGCGGACCTGAGCCAGATCATCCAGGCGGTGAGCGAAGTCACCGGCAAGAATTTCATCATTGACCCTCGCGTCAATGCCAAGGTCACCATGCTGTCCTCGACGCCCATGTCGGCGGACGCGTTCTATCAGGCGTTTCTCTCGGTATTGCAGGTGTACGGCTATGTTGCAGTGCCCGCAGGAAAGGTCATCAAGATCGTTCCCAATACCGACGCGCGGCAGTTGCCGTCGATCGATTTGCCGAACAACGTAAGCGCCTCTTCGGACGAGATGGTGACGCAGATCATCACCATGAAGAACGTCAGCGCGGCGCAGCTGGTGCCGTTGCTGCGGCCCCTGATCCCGCAATCTGGACACCTGGCCGCCTATCCGAACGGCAACATGCTCATCATCTCCGATCGGGCCAGCAACGTCTCGCGCATCATGAGAATCATCGAGCGCATGGACGAGAGCGGCGAGGAGCCCATCGAGGTCATTCCGCTGCGCAATGCGAGCGCCACGGAGGTCGTGCGCACCATCAACCAGCTCAATCAGGGCGCGGCCGGCGGCGGCGAAGGCGGTGCGCCGGTGAAAGTGGTGGCCGACGAGCGCACCAACAGCGTCCTGATCAGCGGCGAGAAATCCTTGCGGCTCAAGGTCAAAGCCTTGGTGCTCGACCTGGATACACCGCGCGCCGGGGGCGGCGACACCCAAGTGCGCTACTTGCTGTACGCGGACGCCGAAAAGCTCGCGGACAAACTCAAGGGACAGGCATCCGCAACGGCCAAGGCTCAGGCCGGCCCCGCATCCGGCGCCGCCGGCGCACCAGGCGGCGGCGGCGGTGGCGGGGGAGGCAGCGGCGGGTCGAATGTCGACGCGAGCGTCACCATCTGGGCTGACGTGCCCACCAACGCGCTCATCATGACGGCGCCGCCCAAGATCATGAAGAACCTGATGGCAGTGATCGACAAGCTCGACATTCGTCGTGCGCAGGTCGAAGTCGAGGCGATGATCGTCGAGGTGGACGTCAACAAGAGCGCGAACCTCGGCGTGCAATGGCTGCTCGACGGCGGCACGAGCTTAGGCTACGGCGTCATCAATTTCCCCGGCAGCAGCGGCACGAGCATCGTGGATATTGCGGCCGCCGCGCTCGGGGGCATCTCCGGACTCGAGAACTCCTCGACCGCCGCGGGCCAGACGACCGCCACCAACACCGGGACCGCGATCGCCACGGGCGGCGCCTCGGCCGCCACCGGTATCTCCTCGCTCATTCCGAACGGCGCCACGTTCGCCGTCGGCACCTACAACTCGAATACCGGCAAGGGGTTTGCCGCGCTCATCCAGGCGTTGCGTAGCGACGGGACGAGCAACATCATCTCCACGCCTCGCATCATCACCATGAACAACGAGGAAGCGGAGGTGAAGGTCACGCAGGAAATTCCGCTCATTACGGGTCAGTACACGAGCTCGCAGTCCCAGGTGAACGGCACCACCAGCCCCTTCGAGACCATCCAGCGCGAGGAAGTCGGCACCATCCTCAAAGTGACGCCGCACATCAGCGAGGGCAATACGATCCAGCTCAAGGTCGAGCAAGAGGACTCCGCCCCCGGCGCGAAGCTCGCGGACTCGGCCGACATCTCGACCAACAAGCGCTCGATCAAGACCACCATCCTGATCGAGGACGGCGGCATCATCGTGCTCGGCGGCCTGATGCAGGACACCGTCACGGAAAGCGAGGATCGCGTGCCCGTGCTCGGCGCCATCCCGCTGCTCGGCAACCTGTTCAAATCGCGCTCCGGGTCGCGCCAGAAGAGCGATTTGCTCATCTTCCTGCGCCCGCGGATTCTGCGCGACCAGGCGGCCACGCAGGAAGTGAGCACGAAGCGCTACGACGACATTCGCGAGGAGGAGCGGAGTCTGCACAAGGGCAAGATCACGCTGCTGCCCGGCGAGCGCCAACCGTCCCTGCCCGCCATACCGGCGAGCTCGCCGAACGCGATCAACTCCCAGGCGCCGCCTCCCGGCACCCCGGTGATCATCGCGCCCGCGCCGCAGCCCGCTCCCGCGCCGCAGCCCGTGCCGGGGGCGCAACCGGCGCCGGCGCCCCAGGTCGCCGCACCGATTGCACAACCGGCGCCGCCGCTCTCGCAGCCGGCCACGCAGCCGCAACCCGTGCCGCCGCCGCCGATCGCGACGGCGCCGCAGCCGGCTCCGGCGCCGCAACCCACCCACTCGGCGCCCCCGCAATGAGCGCGCAGGTCGAGGATCGCACCCGGGCGGGCGAGCCCGAGGCAAGGAAACTCTCGTTTCCCTTCGCCAAGCGTCACGGCGTGCTGGTGCGCGCGATCGCCGACGATCACGCCGACACCGTGTGCCGCCCGGGCGTCACGCCGCAGGCCCTTGCCGAGGTGCGCCGCTTCGTGGGCGTGCCCCTGAGGCTCGAGCGCGTATCGGTCGAGGTGTTCGATTCGCTGCTGCGCATCGCCTACGAGGCGGGCTCCGGTGCGGCGATGCAGATGCTCGAGGGCCTCGACGACAACACCGATCTGGCGCATCTGGCCGAGGACATTCCCGAGTCCTCCGACCTGCTCGAGAGCGACGACGAGGCCCCGATCATCCGCCTCATCAATGCCTTGCTCACGCAGGCCGTCAAGGAGAACGCCTCCGATATCCACATCGAGCCCTACGAGAACCGCCTGGTGATTCGCTTCCGCGTGGATGGCGTGTTGCGCGAGGTGTTGCAGACCAAGCGTGCCGTTGCGCCGCTCGTGGTGTCGCGCATCAAGGTCATGTCCAAGCTCGATATCGCGGAGCGCCGCCTGCCCCAGGACGGACGTATCTCGCTGCGTATCGCGGGCCGGGCGGTGGACGTGCGCGTCTCCACCCTGCCCTCGGGCCACGGCGAGCGCGTGGTGCTGCGCTTGCTCGACAAGCAGGCCGGCCGCATCGAGCTCACTTCCTTGGGGATGGACCCGCGTACGCAGTCCACGATGGACGAGATCATCCACAAGCCGCACGGCATCATCCTGGTCACCGGACCGACCGGCTCGGGCAAGTCGACCACCCTGTACGCCTCCCTCGAGCGGATCAACGACAACACGCGCAACGTGATGACGGTCGAGGACCCGATCGAGTACTACATCGACGGCATCGGTCAGACGCAGGTGAACACGAAGGTCGAAATGACCTTTGCGCGAGGCCTGCGCGCCATCCTCCGCCAGGACCCCGATGTCGTGATGATCGGCGAAATCCGGGATCTCGAGACCGCCCAGATCGCCGTGCAGGCGAGCTTGACCGGCCACCTCGTGCTCTCCACGCTTCACACCAATACGGCCGTCGGCGCGGTCACCCGCTTGCGCGACATGGGGATCGAGCCATTCCTGTTGTCCTCGAGCTTGATCGGCGTGCTGGCGCAACGCTTGGTGCGCGTGCTGAACCCGGAGACGCGCGAGGAGTTCTACGCGGGCGAGTACGAGCGGCGCCTGTTGAACCTCGATGCCAAAGATGGCGCGGTAAGACTCTTCCGGCCGAGCAGCGAGCCGGGCAGCGGCTATCGCGGCCGTACCGGCATTTACGAGCTGATCTCGGTGGATGACCACATGCGCACGATGATTCATGACGGGGCCTCCGAACAGGAGCTCGAGCGTTACGCGCGCGGCTCGAGCCCCGGGATCCGCGAGGATGGGCGCCGCAAGGTGCTGGCCGGCGAGACGACCCTCGAGGAAGTCCTGCGCGTCACGCGTGAAGATTAAGGACGCAGCCTGATGGGCGCCTTCGAGTACGTCGCGCTCGACACCGCCGGCAAGGAACGCAAGGGACTCATCGAGGGAGACACGCCGAAGCACGTGCGTCAATTGCTGCGCGACAAGCAGCTCCTGCCGCTCGAGATTCTGGAAGCCGCGCACCGCGAGCAAAAGCAAAACCGCTCCCGCCGCCCCTTCATGCGCCGCGGCCTCTCGTCCCTCGATCTGGCGCTGCTCACGCGCCAGCTCGCCACGCTGCTGCGCTCGGGGCTGCCCCTCGAAGAGACCCTCCAGGCGGTGGCCGAGCAGACCGAGAAGGCGCGCGTGCAACGCATTATCCTCGGCGTGCGCAGCAAGGTGGTCGAGGGTCACCCGCTCGCCGAAGGCCTGCGGGACTTCCCGCAGGCCTTCCCCGAAATCTACCGCGCGACCGTGTCGGCGGGCGAGCAATCAGGCAAGCTCGATTCGGTGCTCGAGCGCCTCTCCGACTACACCGAATCGCGGCAGGTCATGGGTCAGCAGGTGAGCCACGCGCTGGTCTACCCCATCGTGCTGATGGTGCTGTCTTTCGCCATCGTCTCCTTCCTGCTGGCCTACGTAGTCCCCCAGGTGGTCGCGGTGTTCGAATCCGGCCATCAGGAGCTGCCCATCGCGACGCGCATCCTCATCGGGGCGAGCGATCTGGTGCGCCACTATTGGGTCTATGGCCTCATCGTGATTGCGGGCGTGCTGTGGGGGTTCTCGCGGTGGGTGAAGGGCCCTGAGGCGCGCCTCAAGGTGGACCGCTTCCTGCTGCGCCTGCCGCTCGCGGGCAAGCTCATCCGGGGCGTGAATACGGCGCGCTTCTCGCGCACCTTCAGCATTCTGACCGCAAGCGCCGTGCCCGTGCTCGAGGCGCTGCGCATTTCCGCCGAGGTGGTCAACAACATGCCGATGAAGAATGCCGTCGAGGAGGCGGCGCTGCGGGTCCGCGAGGGCGCGCCGATCGGCAAATCGCTCGCCGCACGCAAGCTCTTTCCACCGATGATGATTCACCTCATCTCGAGCGGCGAGAGCAGCGGCGAGCTCGAGAAAATGCTGGAGCGCGCCGCCTCGAATCAGGAGCGCGAAATGGACGGTCTGCTCTCGACCCTGACGAACCTCTTGGGACCGCTCATGGTCGTGTTCATGGGCGCGGTGGTAATGTTCATCGTAATCGCGCTGCTCCTGCCGATTTTCCAGCTGAACGATCTGGTGAAATAAAACGGGTGTAGCAGCGCAAGGCACAACCGAAACCACGAGGTGTGCGCCAGGGTATTGCGCCTGAACCGACTTTCCGTTTATAAACCGCGCGTGGTCGCTTACCGAGGCCCAACGGAACGCTGTTGAAGCATGAGTGAAAAACCCGAATCCGACGAATTCGAGGAAGAGGACGCGGAAGATACTGCGCCCGTCGAGGATGTGGACGTCGATCACATTATGCGCGACGTCGAATCGCAGCGGCGGCGCGCGCCGAAAGGCGCCGAGCCCGCCTGGCGACGGCTCGAGCGCGTGATGGAGGAGCGGCGCACCGCGGAGCTGCTCTCCGATTTCGACGATTACGAGATTTTTGACGCCGAAGGCGAACCGGACGGGAAGCCGGGCCGCAAGCGACGCAAACTGCGCTAAAGAGGCGGCGTAACCCGCGCGTCTGTTTTTCGCAACAGCCGCGGCGCGCCAGGGCTTGCGGCTGGCCGGGGGATGCGGCTGCCTAAGGCGCTAGCGAAAATCGCGCGATTCGAACGCAAGCTCCCCTAAAAGCACCGAGAGATCGGTGAGCCGTTGGGCAATCACGTGCAAAACGTCGCCCTCGCGCTGCAAGGCTCCCCGCACCTCGAGCAAGCGTGATCCGAGCAACGCGGCGCGCTGCTCCTCGGCAACGCGCTTCCAGACGATCAGATTCACGTGCCCCGTCTCATCCTCCATCGTGACGAACGTCACACCGCTGGCGCTGCCCGGACGCTGACGCGTGATCACCATACCGGCGGTCGTCACCCAGCGGCCGGTCGGCAAATCCCACAACGCCTCGGTCGGCACGATGCCGCGCGCCTCAAGCCGCTTGCGCAGCAGCGCCAGGGGATGACGTCGCAAAGACAGCCCGAGGCTGCCGTAATCGGCGACGATGTCGTGGCCTTCGCGAGGCGCGCGCAGCAGCGGAATGCCCTCCGGGACGGCCGTATCGGCGCCGAGCAGCGGCAGTGCGCGTTCCACGCCGCTCACTTGCCAGAAGGCCCGGTATCGATGGCCGGCGATCCCGGCAAGCGCATCGCTCGCGGCGAGCGCCTCGAGATCCCGGCGATCGAGGGCCGCACGTTCGGCAAGATCCGCGATATCGGCGAACGATCGCACCGCACGGGCCGCAATCAGCCGCCGGGCGCCCTCCTCCGACAAGCGTCTCACCAATCGCAGCCCCAAGCGCAGCGCCGGGCTCCCATCGTCGCGCCGTTCGAGCGTTGAGTCCCAGCCGCTCGCCTCGGCCGACGCCGTACGCACCTCGACGCCGTGCGCACGCGCATCGCGTACCAGCTGCGCCGGCGCATAAAAACCCATCGGCTGACTGTTGAGCAGAGCTGCGCAAAAGGCTGCGGGCGCGTAATGCTTGATCCAGGCGGAGGTGTAGACCAACAGCGCGAAGCTGGCGCTGTGCGAGTTGTGGACAACGAAATGATTGGCGACAAAATTATGATCCCCCTCGATCTTGAGATCATAGGTTTCTTTGTCCCCGATCGGCTCGATCGAGACGATTCTGTCCCAATAGATGTCGGAGCCGGCCAAACGTAATAGATCGCAAGACCCTAATGCCTTCCCCACACCCTCGATGACATGACGACGAAACCCAATCTTAGCGGTGCTACGGGATTGAATCTCACGCACACATAACTTGGCTCGATGCCCTAATTCCTTCCACGTGATTCCTCGTGCCTCCCGATCGCGCCGGATCGTTGATCGAATCGCGATAGGAATGATGTCTCGAGACATACGTCCTGATCGTGGACGTGCCAGATGTTGGGATCGCTGGCGCTTCTTCTGATCCAGGAACTTACACCCTATCTTCTTCCAGAAGCGTTGCAGTCCGTCTTCCCCCGTCACGGTAACAACTTGATGCTCGATTTCTTTTCCTCTGTAAATCCTTCTTCTGCGATAAACGCGAGCAACGATGCCTAAACGAAGCAGTAAGTGTTGTATCTGAAATGCGAGGACAATAGATGCGGTATCGTAAGATGCATGGCGTTTCATAGAAAAACCGCCGTCCCCTTCCCAGAGCCGCGCTAAAAGAAGCCCGATATTGCCGTCACACAGCTCAAACACCTGAGGCGGAAGCGCTTTAGCCCGGGCTCCGCACCCCCAAACGCCTATTTCTCTTAACCAAACCACGGCATTTATTGGTCGCTTTGGATTAATCCGGCGGACACGGACAGAGAAACAAGACTTATGTATCTCTACTACGGCTCGAGTATTCGGAAATACCTCCACAGCCTTTACGAATTCCTTGCAGTGCCACAATTCCGTCGTATAGAAATAAAACGTACTCGGATGGCAAAGATTTCCGTCTGCAATGAGATCTGCAAGGACTAAGATCTTGTGGCGCGGCCACTTGCGTACTCCTGCGACCGGCACGGAACGTGCCGTCGCCACATGATCGCCGGCCCTTAATTCCCCTAGGTTGCACCACCCGGACGCCGTCATGAACGGATGCTCGGCTGTGGCGCAAATTTCGTGCCCCAATGCGGTGCGCATTCGCCATACGGGCTTCATCCCGCTTTGGATGACTCGCAATACTCTCCGGGAGCGGAGCTTGAGCTCCGGATCGCATGCCAACGTATTCTCAAGACACGCTTTGCCATGGAAGACGTCCTCGATGGCGACCCATCTGCCGGTATCGGCATCGATGACTCGTGTATCTCCAACGACACATTCCGGAAAGCCGTACTCCCCGAACCCTAAAATCTGATTGAAAATCTGATTGGCGAAGCTCTCCGTATAGCCGCGCTCCCGCATACCGTCGATCAGTTTTCTCTGGAAGGGCTCGAGCCCGCCCTTGCGCTTCCAGGCCGCCATCGCACGGCGCAGCCCGTCCGCCTCGCCGGGTGAGAAGCCGGCCGCGACGATCGCGAGCTGCATCACTTGCTCCTGAAAAATCGGCACGCCGAGCGTACGGCTGAGCACGCCCTCGACCTGCTTGCTCGGGTAGTCGACGGGCTCCTCGCCATTGCGGCGCCGCAAGTAGGGATGCACCATCTCGCCTTGAATGGGACCGGGACGCACGATCGCCACCTCGATCACGAGGTCGTAGAAATTGCGCGGCTTGAGACGCGGCAGCATCGACATCTGAGCGCGCGACTCGATCTGAAACACCCCGATCGTGTCGGCGCGGCAAACCATGTCGTACACGGCGGCATCCTCGCTCGGCACCGTGGCCATATTGAGCTCACCTGCCACGCGGGGCGTGCCGCCGAAGTCGTTGATCAGTCCGAACGCCCGGCGAATGGCGCTCAACATGCCGAGAGCGAGGACGTCGACCTTGAGCAACCCTAGGGCGTCGAGGTCATCCTTGTCCCACTCGATGACCGTGCGCTCTGGCATGGCGGCATTCTCGATGGGCACGAGCTCGTCCAGGCGGCCCCGCGCGATGACGAAACCGCCCACGTGCTGCGACAGATGGCGCGGGAAGCCGAGAATTTCTGCGCTGAGCGCCATGAGACGGCGCATCCTGACATCGCGCGGATCGAACCCCGAGGCGCGGATGCGCTCCGGATCGATACGCTGGCCGTCCCACCACTGCATGCCGCTCGCGAGCCGATCGACTTCCGCCAAGTCAAACCCGAGCGCCTTGCCGACATCGCGCAATGCGCTGCGCGGTCGATAGCAGATGACGGTGGCCGCCAACGCGGCGCGTTCGCGGCCGTACTTGCCGTAAATGTACTGAATGACCTCTTCGCGCCGCTCATGCTCGAAATCGACGTCGATATCCGGCGGCTCGTTGCGCTCCTTGGAAATGAACCGCTCGAACAGCATGGACATGCGCGAGGGGTCGACTTCCGTGATCTGCAGGCAATAGCAAACCATCGAATTCGCGGCCGAGCCACGGCCCTGACAGAGGATGCCCTGCGAGCGGGCAAATTGAACGACATCGTGCACGGTGAGGAAAAAGGGCTCGAACTTGAGCTCCGCGATCAGACGCAGCTCGTGCTCGAGACCCTTGCGCACGGCGGGCGGGGCGCCTTGCGGCCAGCGCTTCGCGCAGCCCGCCCAGGTCAAGGCGCGCAAATGGCTGGTCGGAGTCTCGCCCGCGGGGACGATCTCCTCGGGATACTCATAGCGCAACTCCTCGAGATTGAACGTGCAGCGCTCGGCGATCGCGAGCGTTTGCTCGAGGAGCGCGGCGGGATAGAGCTCGCGCAACCTCTCGAGGGGTCGCAGGCAACGCTCGCCGTTCGGAAACAGGCGGACGCCCGCCTCGTGCAAAGGCGTTCCCAGCCGAATGGCCGTGAGTACATCCTGCAGGGCGCGGCGGCTGCGGCGATGCAAATGCACGTCACCGGCGGCGACCGGTGGCAGCTCGAGCGTTGCGCCGAGCGCCTGCAAGAGCGCGAGGCGCTTCGTATCGGAGCCGCCGGTCAAGAGCTCGACGCCGAGCCAAAGGCGCCCGGCGAAACGCTCGCGCAGCCAGCGACCGTCCGCCGCCTGGTGCGGCAGCAGCTCCTTGCCGGTCTGCGGCAGCCAGAGGATCAAGCATCCGGCGAGCGCATTCTCGAGATCCCGGCGCTCGAGGACATAGTGGCCCTTGGCCCCTCCGCGCCGCGCGCGAGTGATCAGCCGGGAGAGCGCGCCGTAGCTCGCGCGGTCGGTCGCGAGCGCCACGAGCTTCAGCGCATCGACACAGCTGAGCTCCGCTCCGATGATGAGCGGCAGCTCGCATTGCTTGGCCGCGACGTGCGCGCGCACCACGCCAGCGAGCGAGCACTCATCGGTGAGCGCCAGCGCTCGATAGTTGAGGTGCTTGGCTTGCGCAACGAGCTCCTCGGGATGCGAGGCGCCGCGCAGAAAAGAGAAATTGCTCAAGGCATGCAGCTCGGCGTACACGCAAGGGCCTCAAGCGAACACACCGTGCACAAACCAACGTTTCGACCGCCGCTCCTGAAAAACCCACAGTCGCGCTCCGCCCATGCGGCGCACGATGTAATAGTCGCGGGCAATCCCCTTGCCGTCCCACCAGCCGCTCTCGATGCGCTCGGGACCTTCCTCGACGAGCACCGGCTCCTCGAAAAGCTGCGCGGGCTCATCCAGCAACCAGACAGGCCGCGGCCTGTCGGCGGGGGGCTCGTGTCGCGGCTGGCCCAGCACGGCGTTGAGACGCAGCTCTTGAACCCGCTGCCAGGCGGCTTCCGGCCGATGCTCGGCGACCGAACGGACACCGTACACCGCCTCATCGCCCAAGCGCGCGCGCAAACGCTCCACCAGCTGGGGTGCCGTATCGCTGCCCCCGCCGGCTCCGCCTTGCCGCGCGAAGACATCGAGCGAGACGGCCGACAGCGGCTGCAGGGGACCCGAGACCAACTCCATGCTCGTGGCAGGTGCCGCGAGCTCGAGCTGCGATAACTTTTGCGACAGCACGGAGGTCAAGCGATGCTGCTCGCTGGTGACGCTCGCGAGCCCCACGCGTGCGCGCGTGCGCGCGTGCGCGCGATGTGCGAGCCTCAGTTCCAACGTCTGCACCCCGGCTTGCCGTTCGCGTAGAAAGCGGGCGCAACGTCCGACCAAGGGCTCGAGCGCTTTCTGCAGATAGGCGGATGTCTCCACTTCCATCTCGAAATCGAAGCGCTCGCGAAAACGCTCGCGCGGCACGAACGAGCGGCGCGGCGCGGCCTGCCGCGTCAAGGCGATGTCGAGCTCGAGCACTGCAGCGGCGCCGAAGCGCCGTGCCATGCCCGCCCGCGGCAGGCGCAACAGCTCGCCCACCCGGCTCACCCCGAGGGCACGCAGTGCTCGCAAGCGCTCCCCGTCCCAAGCGGTGCAGCCAATCGGCAGCTCCGCCAGCCGGCTCGCGAGCAAGCTGGGGTCCTCGATGAGCTCGCGCCGCCCGGCGCGTGCCAGCCACAACGCGGCCAACGTCGAGGGGGCCGTGGCGCTCGAGACCTCGAGCTCGAGGTGGTGCCAGGCCGCATCGATCCCGGCATGCAGCGTCTCGAGTGAGCCGAAGAGCTTCACGCTCCCCCGGATCTCGAGGAGCAAGGCGTTCGGTATCTCGATGCTTACCCGCGGCGTGAACTTAAGCGCGTGCAGACAGAGCCGCTCGAGCATTGCAGCGCCCCGGAGCGCCTCGAGCCGCGGGAACACCACGGCATACCAGAGCGGCTGAGCCCGGACGCGAGCGCGGCGGGCAGACGGCAGCGCATCGGGGACGAGCCCTGGCACGCTGGCGGGCGCAGGGGATGCAGGCTCGGCCTCGGCGGGGGCTGGACAAGGGGCCGTCGCGAATAAATCCGCGGTGGCGGATTCGAGCGCTCGCGAAGGCATGTCACGAGCCTTGTTCGAAGACGCCGGGCTCGGGCTCGATGGGACCCGGGCGGCCGCCCTGCACTTTCAGCAGCGAAAGGCGTGGCTCCGGCTCTCCCTGTGACAGCAACAGGCGCAGCACCGCGGGCGAGGACTCGAACCGGTGCCGCTCGGGGCGAAACAACACGCCGAGCGCGCCACCCTCCTCGGCCGCCAGCTTCAAGCGTCGCAGCCAGCGGTCATCGGTGCCTTTCAACCAGAGCAAAACGGCCGCACAGACGCCGGAACTCAATGCCTGTTCGGCTGCCCACAAAGCTTCCATGGCGCCTGGGGGCCGTACGATGATGAAGCGGCTGAGCTCGATCCCCTGCTGCGCCAAGGCCGGTGCAAAAGGCTCATGCGGCGGGGCGATCCAAACGATCCACGGCGCATCTCCGTCTCGCTTGCGCTGAGATTGCGCCAGAGCAGGCAAAAAAAGCTGGATCTCGCCGAGTCCCGATGCATCGATCAGCACTTCGACGAGTGAGGCCGTCGGCCAGCCGCCGCCCGGTAAGCGGGCATCCAGGGCGCGGCGACCGGTGGACCATGCCGGCCGCGACGACGATAGAGGCTGACTGGCTGAGGCGTCTCTTATCCTGAAGACGCGTGCATCGGCCAATAGATCCGCAAGCGATGATGCCTCAAGCGGCATCCACGTCTTTACCGCGACGAAGCACTCCGACCACGACACCTTCGATCATCATGGGCTCATGCTTCAAATCGACTCGAATGGGCTCGAAGTCGGCATTTTCGGGCAACAGCCATACGATCGAGCCTTCCTGGCGATAGCGTTTGACGGTGACTTCGTTTTCCAGGCGGGCAACGACAATCTGGCGGTTGCGCACCTCGGGCGTGCGATGTACGGCGACCAGATCGCCGTGCAGGATGCCGGCGTCCTTCATGCTCATGCCCTGCACTTTCAAGAGATAGTGCGGCTGCGGCTGGAACAATTGGGGATCGATTTGGTAATGCCTTTCAATGTGCTCTTCGGCGAGGATGGGGCGTCCCGCAGCCACGCGTCCGATGAGCGGCAGCCCCAGTTGTTCGCGCAAAATATCTTTCAGCTGAATGCCGCGCGATGCACCGGGAATCAAGTCGATGACGCCCTTGCGTTGCAGAGCGCGCAGGTGTTCCTCGGCGGCGTTGGGCGACTTGAAGCCCAGGATGCGTGCGATCTCCGCACGCGTCGGCGGCATGCCGTTCTCCGCGATGGCGGTCTGTATGAGTCGCAGAATCTGAGTTTGCCGGGGAGTGAGATCAGTCATGGCAGTTACCTGTATATGTAGCCAGTAACTGTCATTATATCCAGCTTACGGGGACTGGCAAGTGTCTTGCGGGCGGGTTACTTTGCCGCACCTCTTACCTCGTTCCCATGCTCCCATAACCATAGAGAAATCATGAAGAAGGAAGATAAATCTCGAGATCGTGCTCTGGGTCTCGACCGCCCCATCACACGCCGCGACTTTCTAAACGGTATCGCGATGGGCACCGCCGCCTGGGCGTACCCCGAGGCGCTGATGGCGCGCGGCACCGATCCGGCGGCCACTGTGGGCGCTGCTTCGGACTCCGCAATGGCCGCCCAAAATGCGCCGGGCTATTACCCGCCGCTGCTCACCGGTATGCGCGGCAGTCACCCGGGCTCCTTCGAGGCCGCCCACGCACTGCGCGACGGCCAGCCGCTGCCCTCGCTCCAAGATACCGGCGAGCGCTACGACCTCATCGTCGTCGGCGCCGGCATCAGCGGCCTCGCGGCCGCGCATTTCTATCGCGCGCAGCGCGGCCCGCGCAGCCGAATTCTCCTCCTCGACAACCACGATGATTTCGGCGGACATGCCAAGCGCAACGAATTTCATCTGGACGAGAAGCTGCACCTCATAAACGGCGGCACTCTCGAAATCGACAGCCCCCGTCCTTACGGCCCTGTAGCCGCAGGACTTCTCAAGACCTTGGGTATCGATGTCCCGAGCCTGATAAAAAAGACCCAGCATCTGCAGTACTACGATCACCTCGGACTCAAGCCGGGCGTATTCTTCGATCGCGAGACGTTCGGCACCGACCAACTCATCGTCGGCACCGACAAGGCCGGACTCGCGCAAGCACTCACGCAGGCACCCCTCTCCGCCAAGGCGCGCGATCAAATCATCGAGTTGGAGACGGGCACGGTCGATTACCTGCCCGGACTTTCCTCCGACGAGAAAAAGCAGCGCCTCTCGCGCATGAGCTATCAGGCGTTCCTGCGCGAGGTGGTGCACGCCGATCCCGCCGTCCTCAAGTATTACTACGCCAAGACCATGGACGAACAAGGGGTCGGCATCGATGCGCAGTCCGCGCTCGATTGCTGGGCATTCGACCTCCCCGGCTTCCAGGGCATGCATCTTGCCGCGGGCTCCATTCCGCGCATGGGGTTCACGCCGAAGGGCTATGAGGAGACCGGCGGGTCGTATCGTCTGCACTTTCCCGACGGCAACGCGACCATCGCGCGCCTGCTGGTGCGCGACCTGCTGCCGCATGCGGTGCAGGGTGCGGCCGACCCGGCGAGCGCGGCCGAGGACATCGTCACCGCGCGCATGGATTATGCGCAGCTCGACACCGCCGCCGAGCCGGTGCGCTTGCGCTTGAACAGCACGGCCGTTCGGGTGCGCCACTTGGGCGATCCGCACTCGGCCGCCGAGGTGGAAGTGGCTTACGTGCGCGCCGGCCGCGGGTACACGGCACGCGCGCGGGGCGTCGTGCTCGCCGGCTACAACATGATGATCCCGTACATCTGTCCGGAGTTGCCGGCGGAGCAGCAAAAGGCGTTGCATACCCTGGTTAAAACCCCGCTCGTGTACACAACCGTGGCGCTACGCAATTGGCAGGCGTTCGAGCGCCTGAAAGTGGACCGTGTCTACGCGCCCGGCAGCTATCACACATCCTTTCGTCTAAATCCGTACGTCACCATTGGCGCCTATAAAGGCGCCCTCACGCCCCAGGACCCCGTGCTGCTGCGTATGGTCCGCACGCCCTGCCAGGAGGGCCTCACGGAGCGCGAGCAAAACCGCGCCGGACGGATCGAGCTGTTGCAAACCTCTTTCGAGACTTTCGAGCGCAACATTCGCGATCAACTGAGCCGCACCCTCGCAAACGGGGGATTCGATCCCGCGCGCGACATCACGGGCATCACGGTCAACCGCTGGCCGCACGGCTATGCGCGGGAATACAACCCGCTGTTCGATCCCGAGCTGCCCGAGTCGCAGCAGCCGTACGTCATCGGCCGCGCGCAGTTCGGACGAATCACCATTGCGAATTCGGATTCCGGCGGCGGCGCGTATACGGACGTGGCGATCAATCAAGGTTACCGGGCGGTCACGGAGCTGCTCGCGAGCAAGAGCGCCTGAGGCGCGGCGTGGTAAATCTTACAGAGGGCGCGGGGAGTTTTCTTACGATGGGTTAATATGCGCGACCAAAGAGGGTAGAATCGTCGTAAAATAGTCTCGTATTAACGACATTAACTCGCTTTCAGTTGCAATCGATGCGCGGATTTGGCTTCATGTACGACTGTGTTGCAACGCATTCGAGCCAGGCACGATGAGGAATGGACTCGTGTGTGCGAGAACACTTCGGATGTTCCGAGACGAATGAATTAACAACCCTAGGGGACTATCTATGACATTTTCCACGACACTCAAGGCCTCAGTTGCCGCCGCATGCGTTATTGCTTTCGCAGGATGCACGGACCTGAAGCCCATCCAAGCCCAGATCGATGATCTCAAATCGCAGGTTGCGAAGCTGCAGAGCGACACCGCCAAGGCGCAGAGCGATGCCAACGCCGCCATGAGCGCCGCACAGAGCGCCTCCTCCGCTGCCTCCGGCGCGCAGAGCACGGCGAATCAGGCTCTTTCGACTGCCCAGCAAAATTCGCAGGCCATCGAGCAGATCAACGAGAAAATCGATCGCATGTTCAAGAAGTCCGTTTCGAAGTAATTCGAGAAGGAATCAGCGAAACGAGCGCCGCGGCGATCCCGCGGCGTTTTTATTGGGCGCCTGAGTCACGGCGGCGCCGCGCCCGCGCGTCTCACCGTGCGGCTCGCTAATAGCGAATGAGCGCCGATCCCCACGTGAAGCCCCCACCGAACGCCTCGAGCAGCAACAGCTGCCCACGCTCTACACGGCCGTCGCGAATCCCCGTATCGAGCGCAAGCGGCACGGAGGCGGCGGAGGTGTTGCCATGCTCCGCGATCGTGACGATGACGCGCTCCATGGGCAGATCCAATCGCCGCGCGATGGCCTCGATGATCCGCAGATTCGCCTGGTGCGGGATGAGCCAGTCGAGTTGCGACTTCTGAATGTCGTTGGCGCTCAGGGTTTCGGTCACGAGTTGCCCGAGCGTATTGACCGCGACCTTGTATACCTCGTTGCCCTTCATCTGCACGCCGATATTGCCCCCCTTGCGCACCAGCTCGAAACCCTTGGACACGCCGTCGGGATATATCAGTAAATCCTTGTATCGCCCGTCTGAATGCAAGCGCGTACTGATGATGCCGGGCTCCGCCGATGGCTTGAGGACCACCGCGCCCGCGCCGTCGGCGAACAGCACGCAGGTCCCGCGGTCGCTCCAGTCGGTGATGCGCGTGAGCGTTTCCGCTCCCACCACGAGCGCGCACTTTGCATCGCCCAAGCGTACGAATTTGTCGGCGACGCTGAGCGCGTAAATGAAGCCCGTGCACGCGGCCTCGAGGCTGAACGCCGGGCAGGAGTTGCGGATTCCGAGCCGATCCTGAAGCAACGTGCCGACATTGGGAAACACCAGATCCGGCGTCGTGGTTCCCACGCAGACGAGATCGATGTCCTCCGGGCCGACGCCGGCCGCCTCCATCGCGCGACGCGCGGCGTGTTCTGCGAGGTCGGTCGTGGTCTCGCCGGGGCCGGCCACATGACGGCGCTCGATGCCGGTGCGCGAGCGGATCCACTCATCGCTGGTATCGACCAGACGCGCCAGATCCGCGTTGGTCAAGATCTTCTCCGGCAGATAACTGCCGGTCCCGGCGATGCGTGAGAACATTGCGCGATCCCTCTACGAAGCCTCTGCCCGGGAGACCGGCGTGCCGAGGCGCTCCGCGATTTTCTCAGGCACTCCGTTTCGAGCCTCGATGACCGCCACCTCGATGGCGCGTTGAAACCCGAACAAGTCGGCGCCGCCGTGGCTCTTGATAACGATGCCGTTCAAACCGACCATGGTGGCGCCATTGTATCGCCTCGGGTCCAGGCGAGTGCGCAAAGCATCCAGGCTCGGGCGCGCGGCCAGCGCGCCCAGCTTGCGCAGGGTGTTGCGGGTGAACTCCTCGCGCAGCGCGTCGGTGATATACCGCGCCACGCCCTCCATGGCTTTCAGCGCCACGTTGCCGGTGAAGCCGTCCGTCACCACGACGTCCACTTCGCCCGTGAAGATGTCGTGTCCCTCGACGAATCCGACGTAGTTGACGCCGCTCTCGGCGATCAGCGTATGCGCTGTCTGCACCGTCTCGTTGCCTTTGATCTCCTCCTCGCCGATGTTCAGCAGACCAACGCGCGGGCGTTCGTGCGCGCCCTCGAGATCCGCCGCCAGCACCGAGCCCATGACTGCGAACTGGCGCAGGTGCTCGGGCGTACAGGAAGCGTTCGCACCGAGATCGAGCATGTAGGTATGGCCCGCGCGCGAGGGGATGAGCGAGACGATGGCAGGCCGCTCGACGCCCGGCAGCATCTTCAGCACGAAATGCGCCATCGCCATCAGTGCCCCGGTGTTGCCCGCGCTCACGCAGGCATGCGCCTCGTGCGCCTTGACGAGATCGAGCGCGCGACGCATCGAGGAGTCTTTCTTGCGGCGCAGTGCCTCACGCGGATGATCGGTCATCTCGACCACCTGGGTGGTGAAGATGCAGTCGACGTTCGCGGGTTTCGCGGCGGCGAGTCGACCGTCGAGCTCCGCTCGTCCGCCGATCAATATGAATCGCACCTCCGGGAATTCGCGCGCCGCCGCCAGGGCCGCGGGCACGCAAACCGACGGCCCGCAATCGCCGCTCATGACGTCGATGGCTATTTGAAGCGCCGACACGGACATGCGTCTCGATGGTTGGAGCGGCGGATCGGCCGCCGCGGTGGTCAGGAGCTACTCTTCAGTGGCTTCCGCATCCGCCTTCGTCTGCAGCACCTTCTTGCCCCGATAGAAGCCATCGCGCGAGATGCGATGCCGCGAGTGCGTCTCGCCGCTCTTCGGCTCGATCGACACGGCGGGCGCCGCGAGAGCCGAGTGCGAGCGATGCATGCCGCGCTTCGAGGGGGTCTTCCTGCTTTTTTGAACTGCCATGAGTGCTTGTCCTGTTACCTTTTCTTCAACAAATCCTGCAGAACGCTGAACGGTCTGCGCATCTCCTCCGAGCCGTCCGGCTCGGGCGCGTCGCCGTCGAGATCCGGCGCCTGGCCGCACGTCGAGGGCGTACTGCAGGCCGGTGCAACCGGCAGCGCCAGCAGCAATTCTTCCTCCGCCAGCTCGCGCAGCGATACCAGACCGCCGCGGGTGCCGAAGAGCTCGCGCTCCGAATCCGTGGCTACGGCCGCCTCATCGTCGGCGAACTCCACATCGCTTCCGCCTTCCACCGGGAAGGCGAACCCCTGCATGCACCGCTGACAGACCAGCGTCGGTGTAGCGCGCACCTCGACGCGCGCTCCTGGGCGGCCCGAGGCCAGTTTCGAGAACGCGAAGCTCGCATGGACCACGCCTTGGGCCTGCGCCAGAAACTCCCTGAGCCGCGATAACTCGCGCAGCTCGTAGCTGCGCTCCAATACCGCGGCTTCCTCTGCCAGGCGCACGCAATCGACGAGGTCCGGCAAGCCCGCTGCCATGGGCCGCGTATAATAGGGCCCGATCCCACCCCTGTCAAAAGTACATTCGGTGCAAGTCGTTGTTTTTGAAGTCTCCGCCTGAGCTCATTCTAGCATCGACCTCGAGCTACCGACGCGCGCTGCTCGCCCGGGTGCAGGAATCATTTGCGTGCGAAGCGCCCAATGTCGATGAGACGCGCCGCGAGCATGAACGCGCCCTCGCCCTGGTGACCCGCCTGGCACTCGGCAAGGCTCGGGCGGTCGCCGCTCGCCACACCGAGGCCTGGGTAATCGGCTCCGATCAAGTCGCGGTGCTCGCGAACAGCGCGGGGGAGGAACTGGTGCTCGGGAAGCCGGGCACGGCCGAGCGCTGCGCCCAGACCCTGCGGCGCTGCTCCGGCATGACGGTCACCTACTGCACCGGCGTCGCGCTGGTGCGCGCGAGCGACGCGAGCGCCCACGAATTCGTCGATACCACCCGGGTCAAGTTCCGCGAGCTCGATGAGGCGACGATCGCGCGCTACATCGCGCGCGAATCGCCCTTGGATTGCGCCGGCGGCTTCAAAAGCGAAGGGCTTGGGATTTCCCTGTGCGAGGCGATCGAAAGCGAGGATCCGAGCGCCCTGATCGGTCTGCCGCTGATTCGCCTGTGCAACCTACTGCGGCGCGTCGGCTATCAGATTCCCTGACCACTCAACTCCGCGGGCGGCTCCTGCGCGCGGAGGCGGCGGGCCGCTTTTTCTGCGCGATCGCATCGATGACCGCCGCGAGGTCCGCGGGCAAAGGGGCGCTCGCATGAAAGGGCACGCCCGACCCCGGCCAATCGAATGCAATCGATTGGGCGTGTAGAAATATTCGCTTGAGTCCCACGCCTTTGAGCTCGGCGTTGCGCTCGCGGTCGCCATACTTGTCGTCGCCTAGGAGCGGGTGCTCCGCATAGGCGGCATGCACGCGGATCTGATGCGTGCGGCCGGTGGGAATGTCCACCTGCATCAACGTCGCGAGCTTGCCGAAGAACTGCACCGGCTTGAACACGCTCACCGATTGCTTTCCTGCTGCGGCAACGCGCACGTGCCGCTCGCCTTGGCGGCGCTCGTCCGTCGCCAGGGGGGCGTCGATACGCTTCGTGCCCAGCTGCCAGTCGCCCGCCACGAGCGCCAAATACGTCTTGTGCATGCCGCCGTCGCGTATCAAGGCGTGCAGCGCGACGAGCGTTGCCCGGTCGCGTGCCACCAACAGGCACCCGCTGGTGTCGCGGTCGAGGCGATGCACGAGCTCGAGGGTCTCGCGCGGGCGCGATGCGCGCAGCGCCTCGATGACCCCGAAACTCATGCCGCTGCCGCCGTGCACGGCCACCCCGGCGGGCTTGTCGATCACCAAAAGATGCTTGTCCTGGAAAATCACCGCGTGCTCGATGAGCTCTTGCAGCCGGGTCGAGGGGCGGCCCGGCTCGTCGGTACGATCGATGTGCACGGGGGGCAGGCGGACCTCATCGCCCGCGGCAATCCGATACTCGGCATCCACGCGCTTCTTATTGACGCGTACCTCACCCTTGCGCAGCAACCGGTAGACGCGGCTGCGCGGCACCCGGCTGAAATGGCGCATCAGGAAGTTGTCGATGCGCTGACCCGCTTCCTGCGCAGATATGGTGCGCAGCTCCACGGCGCTCTTCGGACCCTTCGGGGGCGGGGTCGGGTCGCGGCCTTCCTCAGTTTCGGCTTTCATTTAAACGATCTTACGGTAATCGATGTTTCTAAGACATTGATTACATTGACCCTGACGTGCTGTTATGATAATGTTTCAATACCGTGTCGGGTGCTTTACTCTGCATTGAGAGTACAAGCAGTGCTTGAAATGCTGACCTCCACTGAAAATTTTTTCAGCCGGGAAGCGCCAGGCGGACACCGGTTTCGGCGGCGTTCCCCGCAAGGGAGCGACGCATATTAGTTGGTTCTGGATGTCCAGACCATCGCTCGGCCGATGAAACAGATCAAAGCACCTCCGCCGGAGGCTCAAAAGGTCTGACTAGCGGTTGACCGAGAACAAGGCCCCGGCTTGCTGAATACAAATTGGCAGAATTGGGTTGGATTGATGCCGCTCGCCTGGCTTGCGTTCGGCGCTTCCCTCTTCTTTGCCGCGACATCCCGTATCGCGGTCCGGGCTTCTACTCTCGCGCTCGCGCCCTCCTCGGCCTCCACCACATACGTTGGGGCAAATGAAAAGAATGCTCGTCAACGCAGTTCAAGAAGAAGAACTGCGAGTCGCACTCGTCGACGGTCAGAAACTCTACGACTTATCGATTGAGATCCCGTCCCGGGAACAGAAAAAATCCAATATCTATAAAGGCCGAATCACGCGCGTCGAGCCCAGTCTCGAAGCGGCGTTCGTAGAATACGGCGCGCAGCGCCACGGCTTTCTACCGCTGAAGGAAGTCTCCAAGGAGTACTTCCGCTCGCAACCCGGAGCGGGCGGCCGGCTCAACATCAAGGACCTTCTACAGGAAGGCCAAGAGCTGATCGTTCAGGTCGAGAAGGAGGAGCGCGGCAACAAGGGTGCGGCGCTCACCACCTTCATCAGTCTCGCCGGTCGCTTCCTCGTGCTGATGCCGAATAACCCGCGCGCCGGCGGCGTGTCGCGACGCATCGAAGGCGAAGATCGCGACCAGATGCGCGAAGCGATGAACGGCCTGCAGATTCCGGACGGAATGGGCGCGATCGTGCGCACCGCGGGTGTCGGCCGATCGACCGATGAGCTGCAGTGGGACCTCAACAATCTCAAGGCGGCGTGGGACGCGATCGAGCAGGCCAACGACGGCCGTCCCGCCCCATTCCTGATATTCCAGGAGAGCGACGCGGTGACGCGCGGGCTGCGCGATTACTTTTCCGACGACGTCGGCGAGATCCTGATCGATCAGCCGGAGGCGTTCAAGAAAGCCCAGGAGTACATGGAGCGCTTCATGCCGCCGGAGGCACAGCGCAAACTCAAGCTCTATCAGGATCCGGTCCCGCTGTTCACGCGCTACCAGATCGAGAGCCAGATCGAGTCGGCCTACTCACACAAGGTCACCCTGCCCTCGGGCGGGAGTCTGGTCATCGACCACACCGAGGCCCTGGTCTCCATCGACATCAACTCGGCGCGCTCGACCCGCGGCGGAGACATCGAGGCGACCGCGCGCAACACCAATCTCGAGGCGGCCGAGGAAATCGCGCGCCAGCTCAGACTGCGCGACATCGGCGGCTTGATCGTGATCGATTTCATCGACATGGAATCCACCGCCAATCAACGCGCGGTCGAGGACATGCTGCGGGACGCGGTCAAGATGGATCGCGCGCGCATTCAGTTGGGGCGGTTATCGCGGTTCGGCTTGCTCGAGCTTTCGCGACAGCGGTTACGGCCGGCTTTGAGCGAGACCACGCATATCCATTGCCCGCGCTGCAGCGGCATGGGCACCATCCGCAGCGTCGAGTCGATGTCGCTCGCGCTGTTGCGGCTCATCGGCGAGGAGGCGCGCAAAGAGCGTACCGGCCGCGTGATCGCACAGGTCCCGGTGGACGTCGCCACCTATCTCATGAACGAGAAGCGCGAGTGGCTGCACGAGATCGAGTCGCGAGACCGAGTCTCGCTGGTCATCGTCCCGAATCCGCACCTGCAGACCCCGGCTTATAGTTTGCGACGCATCCGCGACGACGAGAAGGAGCTTCCGGAGAACACCGCGGCCAGCTACGAGATTCCCGAGCAGCCGACGCTCGATGATTCGAACATCGGCAGTCGCGACAAGAAGCCGCAAACCGAGGCGCCTTTGGTACCGAGCCTGGTGCCAGTCGAGGCGACCCCTCTGCCGCCGCCGCCGAGCCCTGCGCCGGTCGCTGCACCGGTCCCGGTGGCCGCCGCGAGGCCGCAGGTCGGCATATTCGTACGCATGTGGCGCTTTCTTTTCGGCTCACCCACCGCGCCCGTCGCGAGCGCATCGTCTGCGACAGCGGCGCAGGCGCCGCGCGAGCGCCCGGCACATCGTGAAGCGCGCTCGGATCGCTACCGCGAGCGGGACCGGACACGTGGCCGCGATCGAGATCGTGACCGCGATCCCCGGCGCGAGGCGGCCCGGGAAGGAGGCGCTCGCGAAGGAGCTCGCGAAGGAGCTCGCGAACCCCGCCGCGACGGCCGGCCGCGCGGCGAGAATCGCGACCATCGCGATAACGGTCGAGGAGAACATCGTGGCGAGACGCGTCGTGCCGACGGACCCCGTACCGACGGACCGCGCGTTGATGCACCCCGTGCCGAAGCGCCGCGTGCCGAGGGCCCGCGCAGCGATGCCGGCCGCGGCGACGGTCGCGGCGGCGAGCGCACGGATGCGACTCCCCGCAATGGTGCCGAGGCACCGCGTCCCGGTGAGCCCGGCGAGCGTACCGGCGGCGAGCGAAGTGGGGAGCGCGGAGGCCGTGGGCGGCGGCGGCGCGGGCGCGGACGCCGTGATGGCGGCGGCGAGAACGCCGGCAACGGACAACTGAGCAACGGCGAATCGAACGGACGGGGTCCGGATTCGGCGGCGCCCCGTATCGATGGGCCGCGCGCCGACGGCGGTGCCTATCAGCCTGCGGCAGCCGAGGCCTCGAGCGCCGGCTTTTCGCCGGCACCCTCCAGCCCGCCGCCCAGCGCGCCTTCCCCGGCGGCACCTGCGGCGATGGCCTCTGCGGCACCCGAATCGCCGCGTCCCGCCACTCAGGAGAAATACGTGGTGTGGTCCGGGTCGGGGGACACTCCCCGCAGCGGTCCGGACGAGCGCTAGGCTAGGAGCTGGCCGGCTCGCCGCGCGGCTCTCGTGCCGCGCGGCGTAAGCGGACCGTAAGGGCGATGCTCACCGCGATCAGCGCAGCGGCAAGTCCCCGCAGAATGGCGATGGCCGCCGAGTTCAAGGGCACGATCAGCACGGGGATGGAGTTTCGACCCGGTGGGTGTCTCAAGAGCAAGAAGGTGCCGGTCAACGCCGCGGCCGTCAGTACATACGCCGCGATCCAGCCGTAACGCTCGCCGGCCTGCAGCCGACGGGGCAAGGCCCGGTCGGCGGCCTTCCCGGGTCGCAATCCATACGCGACCACCAGGACCACCGCGATCAGGCCGATCAGGGAGTTCAGATCCTGCATGAGGTGCGGACCCCGGATCGCGTGGCCATCGATGTAGGCCACCGGCTCCTCGAGGATCGGCAGCAGGCGCATTCCTCGGCCGCCCTCGTGGGTGAAAGCGTCCCAGACGAGATGGGTGATGGCCCCAGCGAGCAGGCCGCAGGCGGCCCAGAACCATTGCTTCAGGCTTCTATAGTCCGCCGGGGTTTCCGACCAATGCCAGCGCGCATAAGCGCCCGGCGGCAGCAACTCCATGATCGGCGTGCGAATTAGCAACTGGAACACCCAGTAGCTCGCGAGGCCGACGGGCAGGCAAAAGGTCAGCAATGCATCGGGACTGTGCGTCTCGAACCGCGCCGGTCGCCAGGGCAAAAACCAGCCGAAATCGGGGACCATGCTGCCGATGACGGCGGCCGAGAGCAGTCGCCAGCGCGCCAGAGGCCGGGTAAAGGGCAGGACCGCGGCCGCATGCGAAATTGTAAATGGCATCAATAACCTGGCATCGTCATCTCGTTGTCACAATCGGCAACAATAATCGCGGGCTCTCCCTGTCCTCATCGAGAAGCCCCATGTCCAATGTCGATGTGATACATGCAGGAGCGTCGGCTCCCGCCCCTAAAGCCTCACCTCTCAGCGGACATACCTCGAACCCATGGTTCAACGTCCTCGCGGGCGTCGTGGTCCTCACCGGCATCATATATGCTGGCTATCACCTCGCGAGCGACTTGTCCGTGGTGCGCGATACCCGGGTGTTCCCCTTCGTGCTGCTTGGTATCGCGCTGTTCATCGCCTTGGGCTTCGAATTTGTCAACGGTTTTCACGACACCGCGAATGCGGTCGCCACCGTCATCTACACGCACTCGTTGTCGCCCAATTTCGCCGTCGTCTGGTCGGGCGCCTTCAACTTCCTGGGCGTTTTGGTCTCGAGCGGCGCGGTGGCGTTCGGCATCGTCTCGCTTCTACCGGTGGAGCTCATTTTGCAGGTGGGGAGCGGTGCGGGCTTCGCCATGGTATTCGCCCTGCTCATCGCGGCAATCATCTGGAACTTAGGCACGTGGTACTTCGGGCTGCCGTCCTCGAGCTCGCATACGCTCATCGGATCCATCATGGGCGTCGGGCTCATGAATCAACTGATGGCGGCGAGCGCCAGCGGCACGAGTGGCGTCGACTGGGCGCAGGCCACGAAAATCGGTGAATCGTTGTTGTTCTCGCCGCTCGTCGGCTTCAGCCTGGCGGCACTTTTGCTGATGGTCGCGAAAGCGCTCATTCCCATTCCGGCGCTTTATCAGGAGCCGAAAGGCAACCAGCCGCCGCCCCTGTGGATACGCGGACTTCTGGTGCTCACCTGCACCGGCGTGAGCTTTGCGCACGGCTCGAACGACGGGCAAAAAGGCATGGGACTGATCATGCTCATTTTGATCGGCACCGTCCCCACGGCATACGCGCTCAACCGCACCATGCACGAGCAGGACGTGGATCGGTTCGTGACCGTGTCGACGCAGGCGCAAGCTGCGCTCGCCCGCTATGCGAAGGGACCCGCACCCGCCGATCCGCACCAGGGTGCGATCGAGATCGTGCGCTCTCGATCGATCTCTCCGGAGACCTTGCCCTCGCTCGTGGCCCTGTCCGCGAAGATTCAGCAGCAAGTCGACGCCGCTCATTCCCTGGCCAATGTGCCCACCGGCGAGATGGTCAACATTCGCAACGAGATGTATCTGGTCAGCGAGGGACTGCGCTTTCTCGGCAAATCGAAATCGATCGACGTCTCGAGCGCCGACAAGGCGACGCTCGCGGAGTACAAAACCCAGCTCGACAATTCCACCAAGTTCATCCCGACTTGGGTGAAGGTCGCGGTTGCCATTGCCCTCGGGCTCGGCACCATGATCGGCTGGAAGCGCATCGTGGTTACGGTGGGTGAGCGCATCGGCAAGACCCACCTCACCTACGCCCAGGGCGCCTCCGCCGAACTCGTGGCGATGCTGACCATCGGCGCGGCGGACATGTATGGTCTGCCGGTGAGTACCACGCACGTGCTGTCCTCAGGGGTCGCCGGCACCATGGTTGCGAACCGCTCGGGTCTGCAGTGGGCCACGGTGCGCAACTTGTTGATGGCTTGGGTCTTGACCCTTCCGGTGTCGATCGCGCTCGCGGGCGGACTGTACTGGTTGTTCCGCACGTTGCTCTAAGCCTCTGCGGCGGAGAGTTTGCTGCGGAGTGTCCTCGGACGGGGTGCTTTCGAGTAGGATCGCTCTTCGGCGGCCGCTCGTAGACGGCCCGAGGAGACCTCATGGCTCACGTCACCGTCATCAGTGAATTTCATTTCGCTCAAGCTATCGTCGCCGGCCACCATCGTGTCACGGCCGATGAGCCCCAGAATCGCGGCGGCAGCGATACCGGGCCCTCGCCCACCGAGCTGCTGCTGGGAAGTCTCGGTGCCTGCACGTCGATCACGCTGCGCATGTATGCGGGACGCAAGGACTGGGAGCTCGGCAAGATCACGGTAGGACTGCGCTACACACCCGCCGCGGACGGCCGCAAGGCGCACATCGAGCGCCGCCTCGCCTTCGCAAAGCCGATCACCGACGAGCAGTCTCTGCGGCTTCTGGAAATCGCGGGCAAGACACCCGTGACTCTGGCGCTCACATCCGGAATTACCATCGATACGTCGATCGCCCAGCACACGCCGGCGGCCTGACGCGGGACCGTCGGACGGGCGATCCCTGCCTCAGCGGGCGCGTAGCCTCGCACGGACCGCCTCGAGATCCTCGGGCGTATCGACCCCCGCGGGCGGAGCCTCTTGTAACGCGACCACATGGATGCGCATGCCGTGCTCGAGAGCGCGCAGCTGCTCCAGCCTCTCCGTGGTCTCGAGCGGCGTCGGCGGCCAGCCGGCGAACTCGAGCAGGCTCTTCACCCGATAGCCGTAAATACCGATGTGGCGGAAAGCGTGACGGAAATCGCCCGGCCGGCCGGCAGTCGCCGCATCGCGGGGCCAGGGCACGCTGGCCCTGCTGAAATAGAGCGCCTCGCCGCTCAGGCTCCGCAGCACCTTGACGCAGCTCGGGTCGAGAAACTCGGCGAGGCTCGGCATCGGGGCGGCCGCGGTGGCGATGCCGCACTCGGGATGCTCGAGGAGCGCAGCCGCAACGCGGGCCGGCACCGAGGGTGGCATGAGCGGCTCGTCGCCCTGCAGGTTGATCACGATCGCCTCGGGGCTCAAACCGCGCGCGCGCGCCACCTCTGCGATGCGATCGGTACCCGACGCGTGCTCCACCGAGGTCATTGCCACGTCGGCACCGAAGCCGGCCGCGACGGAGCGGATGCGCGCATCATCCGTCGCCACGATCACCGAGGCGGCGCCGCTCGCCCGCGCACAATCCCAAACCCATTGGATCAAGGGCCGGCCGGCGACGTCGAGGAGCGGCTTGCCCGGCAGGCGGCTCGCTCCGAACCGCGCCGGAATAATCACGTGGAAGGGCACGGTGCTCACGATCGGCGCTAGCGGTTCAGCAGTGGATCGTCGGCTCCAAGCACCCGCGCCTCCTCGGGTAGCATCATCGGAATACCGTCGCGCACGGCGTAAGCAAGGCGATCGGGACGGCACACGAGCTCGAGGGTTGTGCCGCTTCCCACGGAGCGCAGCGGCCCCTTGCAGATCGGGCACACGAGCAGCTCGAGCAGGCGCTTATCCATCCTCAGGTCCCTCGCCGCGGCGACTCGCGGTTGGCTATACGGTGCATGACGACGTTCAGCAGTGTATGCGATTCGCCTGCCTCGAAACACGCGTTCACCGGCACATACCAATGCCGGTCGTCGGCCGCACCCTCGCATTTTACGGCATCTTTCTCGGTCATGAGCACGGGCCGGTCATCGCCGAAGAGCACGTCCTGTGCAGCGATGCGCGCATGATCCGCGAGCGGGTGTCCCTCGACCTCGATGCCGTGCGCCCGCAACATGTTGAAGAAACGTTCCGGATTGCCGATGCCGGCAACCGCGTGCACGGCCATCCCGGCGAAGGCGGCGAGGGGCGAGACGCGCCCGCCGACGAGAGCGACGGCACTGCGCGCCTCGAGCCGCATGCTCAAGGCGCCCTCGAGCATCGCGCGGCCGCCGTTGACCACGACCGCATCCGCCACGGCAAGCCGCGAGCGCGTCTCGCGCAGCGGACCCGCGGGCAGCAGCCAGCCGTTGCCGAAGCGGCGGTCGCCGTCGATGACCACCACCTCACAATCGCGCGCCAGCCCATAGTGCTGCAGACCGTCATCGCTCACGATCACATCGCAGCCCCGGCCCACCAGTAGTTGCGCGGCCGCCGGCCGATCGCCGCCGATCGCGACGGGCACTTGGGTTCGGCGCGCCAACAGCAGCGGCTCATCGCCGACCACTCGGGGATCGTCGGATGGCTGGATGAGTCGTACGGTGTTCGCGGAGCCGCCGTAGCCGCGCGACACCACGCCGGGATGGAAGCCGAGCTCGCCCAATCGCGCGACGAGCCAGCACACCAGGGGTGTCTTGCCGGTGCCGCCGACGGTGAGGTTGCCGACGATGATCACAGGCCGCGCGAGACGCGTCGAGCGGCGCAGCCGCTTGGCGTAGAGAAAGCGCCGCGAACCCGACACCGCTCCGTACAGGAGCGACAGCGGCATCAGCCACCAGGGCGGTGCCGCCCGCTCGTACCAGACCCGATTGAGCCAAGATTCAGCGGACATCCGCATTCAATCGGCGAATTGCATTCCGTGCAGCGTCGCATACAAGCCGCCGAGTGCCAAGAGCTCTCTGTGGTTTCCCATCTCGACGATTCGCCCGCGATCGAGAACGATGATCCGGTCGGCGCTCTCGACGGTGGAGAGGCGGTGCGCGATGACGAGCGTGGTGCGCCCGCGCATCAGCGTGCTGAGCTCCTGCTGAACGCGCCGCTCGGACTCGTTGTCGAGCGCCGCCGTCGCCTCGTCGAGAATCAGTACCGGTGAATCCTTCAGCAACGCCCGCGCGATTGAGATGCGCTGGCGCTGACCGCCGGACAGATTCTGTCCCCGATCGGCGAGCGGCGTATCGAAGCCCTGCGGTTGCTGCGCGACGAATTCCATGACGTTCGCGGCGCGCGCGGCGGCCTCGACTTCCGCGTCGGTCTTCTCGACGGCGTTGAAGGCGATGTTGTTGCGGATGGTGTCGTTGAACAGCACGACGTCCTGGCTGACCAGGCTTACCTGGGAGCGCAAATCTTTCAGCCGATACTCGCGCACGTCGATGCCGTCGAGCAGCACCGAGCCCTGCTGTACATCATAGAACCGCGGGACCAGGCCGACGAGCGTCGTTTTGCCGCTGCCCGAGCGTCCCACGATCGCCACGGTCTCGCCCGGCTCGACCTGGAAGCTCACGTCATGCAGAACCCCGCCCTTCTCGCTCGCGTATTCGAACGAGACGTTGCGAAACTCGACCTGCCCGCGCGCGCGCGGCAGCGCACGGGTACCGCCGTCGCCCTCGGTCGGCATGTCCAGTATCTCGAATACACTCTGCCCCGCGGCGACGCCCTGCTGCAGCGGGCCGCCGATATTGACGAGGCTGCGGAGCGAGGAGGGAATGAGCATCAGCGCCGTCAAGAACGCCCAGAACTGATCCACCCGCATGTCGTTCGCAAATACCAGTCGAATGGCCACGTACAAAAGACCCGCGAGCGCGAGCGAGGCGATGCACCCGACGACGGGATTGCTCAAGGACTTGGCGCGCGCCAGCTTCATGTTCGAGGCGCGATTGAGCTCGTTGGCCACCTCGAATCGCTCGGTCTGATGGTCCTCTGCGTTGAAGATCTTGATCAGACGCGAGGCGTCTATGGCCTCTTTCGCGACCCGGGTGATATCGCCCATCGAGTTCTGGATCCGCTTGCTATAGCGGCGGAAGCTGCGATTGGCGATTTGCATCAGCCACGCAATGGGAGGAACCGCGATGATGCAAAAGCACGCGAGCCGCCAGTTCAAATAGAACAGATAAGCGACCAGCCCCAGGATGGTGAGCGTGTCGCTGACCAGCGATATCGCCGCGCCGGTCGCTGCTCCCGCCACCTGCTCGATGTTGAAGGTAAGCTTGGACAGCAGCACGCCGGATTGCTGGCTGTCGAGATATGCCGTGGGCAGCCGCAAATAGTGCGAAAAAACATCGCGTCTCAGTCCTTTGATGACCTGCCGCCCCACCCAGCTCGGGTAGTAATTGCCGATGTAATCGCCCAGGCCGCGCAGCGCGAAAAGGACGACGACCCCGACGGGCACCATCCACTCGACCCGCGGGTCCTTGTTGATGAACGCGCCCTTCAAGAAAGTCTGGACCAGGTAGACCAGCCCCGATTGGGTCGCCGCGAACAGGATCATCCCCAGCACGCCGATCATGAACGCGCCGGTATACGGCTTGGCGTAACGCAGCAGCCGTAAATAGATCGACCAGTAATTCTCGTCCGGCTTGGGATGCGGGTCGATCACGGCGCCGGCCGTGCTCAAGGCGAGGCATCCTCGTGCACGGTCGCAATGTTGAGCTGAGCGAAGCCGAGTCGGCCGGCCACGTCCATGGCAGTGACCACCGCCTGATGGGTGCTGCGCGCGTCGGCGCGAATGGTGAGCGGCCCGCGGTCCGAGCCCGACTCTTTCACCAGCGCGGCCCGCAAGGTGTCGGGGCTCGCATTGATGAGCGGACGCTCGTTGACCCGATAGCCGCCCTCCGCGGTCACCGTGATCACGATGGGCTCGTGCGTGCCCCGCGGCTGCGGGATCGCGCTCGCCTGCGGCAGCTGCACCTTGACGCGGCCTTCCTGGTTAAAGGTGGTCGAGACCATGAAAAATATGAGCAGCACGAGCAGCACGTCGATGAAGTTGATCACGTTGATCTCGGGATCTTCGCGACGGCCCTGTTGGCGCAGGTTCACGAGCTCAAGCCCTCGCGGCGACATCGCCGCGCTCGTCCAGCGCGTCGACCAGCTTCATCGCTTCCTTTTCCATGCCGATCACCAGCCGCTCGACCTTGCCGCGCAAGTACCGGTAGGCGATGAGCGAGGGGATGGCCACGGTGAGGCCCGCGGCGGTCGTGATCAGCGCCTCGCCGATGCCGCCGGAGAGCGTGCGCGGATCGCCGAGCCCGTTCGCGGTGATGGCGTTGAAGGCGTGGATGATGCCGGCCACGGTCCCGAGGAGCCCGAGGAGCGGCGCGATCGCGGCGATCGTGCCGAGTGTATTGAGGAAGCGCTCGAGCTCGTGCACGACGTGCCGGCCGCCATCCTCGAGCCGCTCGACCATGAGCGCGCGCGGCTTGTTGCGGTTCACGAGGCCGATGGCCAGGAGCTTGCCGAGGGGCGAATTCTGCTCCAGCGCGAGCACCAGTTTCTCGCTCAGCTGGTCTGCCTCGATCCAGTTCCAGACCTTCTGCGACAGATCACGCGGGATGACCCGGCTCGACTGCAGAGTCCATAGGCGCTCCAGAATGATCGCCACCGAGGCGACCGAGCACAGGATGATCGGCCACATGAAGCCGCCGCCCGCGCGGATGATCTCCCACATCGTGTCCTCATTAAGTCAAAAGAACAGGCGGCATGATACTTGACCGCCCCGGGTTTAAGTACCGTGATTGCCCGCCAAATGTGAACTGGATCAAGACTTAAGGCGCGGAGCCGCCGGCGCCGCGCTCGACCAGGGTGCCATCGACCAGGGTGAGCACGCGATCGAGCCGCGCGGCCAGGCGCTCATCGTGAGTGACGATCACCAGGCTCGTGCCAAGCTCGCGGTTGAGCTCGAGCATGAGCGCAAACACCTGCGCCGCGTTGGCCCCGTCGAGATTGCCGGTCGGCTCGTCTGCGAGCACCAGCTGGGGACGCGTCACCAGAGCGCGCGCCACCGCCGCGCGTTGCCGCTCGCCGCCCGAGAGCTGCGAGGGCCGGTGCTCCAGACGCTCTGCCAAACCGACTCGCCCCAGGATCTCGGCGGCCTGCGCGCGGGCGAGCTTCGGCTCGGTGCGTCTCACCAGCAACGGCATGGCAACGTTCTCGAGCGCCGTGAACTCGGGCAGCAGATGATGGAATTGATAGACGAATCCCACGGCACGGTTGCGCAGCAGGCCGCGCTCGGTATCGCTCAAGCGGTTCATTGCCGATCCGGCGATGCTCACCGTGCCTCGCGTCGGCAAATCGAGGCCGCCGAGCAGTTGCAGAAGCGTGGTCTTGCCCGAGCCGGAGGCGCCGACGATGGCAATGCGCTCGCCGGCACGCACGCGAATCGCGGCGCCTCGAAGCACTTGCAGCGTCACGCCGCCTTGCACGAAGTCCTTGGCGAGATCCTCGCCTTCGAGCACGATGTCGTTGGTGTTCATCATGGGTGTGTTCGGGGAAATCCTCAGTCGTTTCGCAGGGACTCAGCCGGCAGCAGCCGCGCCGCGCGCCATGCCGGATAGAGAGTCGACAAACACGCGAGCACGAACGCGACGCCACAGATGCGGCTCAAGTCCTTGAGCTCGACGTGCGCCGGCAAGTCGCTCATGAAATACACACGGGCGTCGAGGAACTTGAAGCCGACGATGTGCTCGAGGCCGTGCACGAGTTGCTGCAGGTTCACGGCGACGAGAACCCCCAAACACAGGCCGCCGAGGATCCCGAGCAGGCCGATGAGGCTGCCTTGCACGACGAACACCGACAGGATGCTGCGCGGGGAGGAGCCGAAGGTGCGCAGGATGGCGATGTCGCGCCGCTTGTCCTTGACCACCATGACCATGGTCGACACGACATTGAAGGCGGCGACGGCGACCACCAGCGACAGGATCACAAACAACATGCGCTTGGTGATCTCGATCGAACGGAAGAAATTGACGTGCTGGCTGGTCCAGTCGTCCACCTCGAATCCGCCGCCGAGCGCGACTGCCGCCGCGCGCACGATGCGTGGCGCCGCATACGGATCCGCGAGATTGAGCCGGATGCCGGTGACGTCATCGCCCATGCGTAGCAACGTCGCGGCATCCTGCATGGCGATGATCGCGATGCGCCGGTCGTACTCGTACATCCCGACTTGCAGGATCCCGTCCACATGGAAGGCGCGCATGCGCGGCAGCACCCCAATCGGCGTGACGTCTCCCTCGGGCACCATGAGAACCACCCGGTCGCCCACGTGCGCCGATAAGGCCTCCGCCAGCGCGGAACCGAGAATCACCCGGTAGGAACCCGGTGTCAGGTCGGCCAAGTGCCCCGACAGAAGATGCGGGGCGAGATCGACGACGCGCGCCTCGTCCTGCGGGAGCACCCCGCGCAACAGCACGCCGGCGGACTTGCCGGCGTGCGTCATCATCGCCTGCTCTTCGATGTACGGCGCCGCGGCGACAACCCCGGGGAAATGCGCGACTTTATCGAGCTGCGGGCGCCAGTCCGGGATGCGGTTCTCCAGACCCGAAATGGTCGCATGCGCAGTCAGGCTGAGGATGCGCGTGCGCAACTCCCGCTCGAAGCCGTTCATCACCGACAGCACCACGATGAGCACGGCGACGCCCACGACGAGCCCGACGATCGCGATGCCTGCGATGAGCGATAAAAAGCCACGCTTCGGCGAAGCGCGCAGATAGCGCAGGCCGAGAAAACCCTCGTACCAGTAGCGCATCATTCGTACCGCAACGCTTCGGCGGGTTGCGTCTTCGCAGCCTGAAACGCCGGGTAGATGGTCGCGAGCAGCGTCAGCACCATGGCGGCGACGGCGATGCGGATGACATCGGCCGCATGGGTCTCGCTCGGCAGCCCGGAAATGTAATAGACGTCCGGATCATCCATGATGTGCACGTGGAGCACGCTCTCGATGAACGGCACGACGACGTCGACATTGAGGGCGAGCGCCACGCCGGCGATCACGCCGATCGCCGTTCCGATCCAGCCGATGAGCACGCCTTGCGTCATGAACACGGCGAGAATGCCACGCGGCGTCATGCCGAGCGTGCGCAGGATGGCGATATCGGTGCGCTTGTCGCTGACGACCATCACCAGCGTCGCGACGATGTTGAAAGCCGCGACGGCCACGATCAGCATGAGAATCAAGCCCATCATGGTTTTCTCGATGCGGATCGCGCGAAAGTACGCCTCGTTTTCCTGCGTCCAATCGCGCACCTGATACCCGCCGGGGAGCCGCGCGAGCGCGGCGCGAGCGAGCTCGGGCGCCTTCAGCACGTCCTGAAACTTCAGCTGGATCCCCGTCGGGCCTGCGAGACCGCGCAGCGCCTCCGCGTCCGCGAGATTGACGAGCGCGAGCACGCTGTCGTGCTCTTGCAGTCCCACCTCGAAGGTCCCGGCCACCTCGAAATTCGCAAGGCGCGGCACGATGGCGCCGCCGGCGGAGGCGCTGTCGGGGATCATGACGGTAACCGTATCGCCCACCCCCACTTGGAGCTGATAGGCCAGCATGCGTCCGAGCACGATCCGGTTCATACCGGGTACCAGGTCGGTCAATTTGCCCTCGCGCATGGCATCGGCAATGGTCGAGACCTGGCTCTCGAGCACGGGGTCGATACCGCGCACGATGGCGCCGCCCATGGCAGGAGGGCGGCTCAGCATGGCATCGGTATCCAGAAAAGGCGCCGCGCCGATGAGCCCGGGCGTGCCATCGAGCTCGTGGACACGCTGCTGCCAGTCGTTGATGGCGTTACCGCCATCCGCCGTGATGGTCGCATGCGCCGACAGGCTCAAAAGGCGGCCCCGCAGCTCGCTCTCGAAACCGTTCATGACGGAGATGACCGTGATCAGGGCGAGCACGCCCAACGCAACACCGAGCAACGACACCCAGGTGATGAAAGAGACGAAAAAGCTATGCTCGCGAGCCAGGGAGTAGCGCAGGCCCACGAACACCGGAACGGGCTGAAACATTTCGCGGCGCATTAAACCACAGCCGCGACCCCCTCGGGACGGCTTTCCAGGCCCTATCCGGCACCCTCCGCAAACCGCTGCGCAATCAGAGTGTTAAGTGGTTCAAGTTCTGGCCACCCCCGGCTGGTATAGTGAAGGGCGGCGAAAGAGCGAGGGAATAACCATGGACTATCGAGCCTTGACGGTGAGCGCGGTTCTCGCCACCGCAGTTGTGGGTTCTGCCCCGATCTGCCGAGCGGACATCGTCGCCTCCGAGGATGGCATTGCGGTGCGGGATGCGGGTGTCGCCGCCCCGGCCCGCGGAATGACCATGGCCCAGGTCGCCAGCAAGTTCGGCGACCCGCTTACCAAGGTGGCGGCCGTCGGCGCCCCGCCCATTTCGCGCTGGGAATACTCCGGTTTTGTGGTGTACTTCGAGCGTGATCATGTGATCCACGCGGTGGTCTCCGCGTCCGCCCCGACGGAATCGTCCGCCGCCGCCGCCTCACCGCCAGCGGCAGCGGCCCCGGCCCCGGCTCCCGAGCCCGCCCCCGCTGCAGCGCCTGTGGAGGCCCCGGTGGCTCAGGCCCCGGTCGCGCAGGCCTCGGTAGCCCAGACCTCGATGGCCCGTGCCGAAGTTCCTGCCGCCTCCCCGGCCACCGCCTCGGCTGCCGCTCCGAGCGCTCCCGCCGACTCCGAAGCGCCTGCCCAGCCTTAAGATCGCGTAAGATCGAAGCCCTCATCTAGACCCACCGCGAGCGTGCTCGCGGCGGGTTTCCTTTTTTTTGTATTTGGTCGCCGATGCCGCTATTGGATCCCATTCTTCCCGTTGCTCCCGTCACGATCGTCAAGTGGGGCAAGCTCTACGGGGCCGCTGCGCCCCTGGCGATCGCCGAGGCCGCCGCCAAGGCCACGGCACCCCTCGTGGTCATTGCCCCAAGCCCGCGCGATGCCGAGTCCCTGAGCGAGGAGATCGGATTCTTCGCCGGTGGCCGCACGTCCGTGCATCTGTTTCCTGATCTGGAGACGCTGCCCTACGACAGCTTCTCGGCGCATCCCGACATCACCTCGGCGCGCCTGAAAACCCTCGCCGAGCTGCCGCGCTCGCGTGCAGGGGTGTGGGTGGTCGCCATCGAGACGCTCCTGCAACGGCTGGCGCCGCGTAGCTACATCGAGGCGCACTCGCTCAAGGTCCACGTCGGCGAGAGACTCGACCTCGAGGGCCTGCGCGAGCGTTTGACCCTCGCGGGTTACGCGGCCGTGACGCAGGTGGTCGCCCACGGCGAGTTCGCCGTGCGCGGCTCCCTGCTCGACGTATTTCCCATGGGCTCGGACAGCCCGTTCCGCATCGACCTGCTGGACCAGGATATCGACAGCATCCGCGTGTTCGACCCGGATACCCAGCGCTCAGGCGATAAGCTCGATCGGATCCAGCTGCTGGCCGCGCGCGAGACGCCCTTGAGTCCCGACGCCGTGCGTGAGTTCCGGCGACGCTACCGGCTGCGGTTTCCCGGTGATCTGGCCGAGCAGCCCGTTTATCGGGACGTGAGCGCCGGGCAGGCGCCGGGAGGGATCGAGTTCTATCTGCCGCTGTTCTTCGAGCGCACCTCCCATTTGCTCGAGTACTTGCCACCCGCGAGCATTCTGATCGACATGCACGAGGCGAGCGAAGGCGTCGACAAGCTCTGGAATGGCATCGTCGAGCGCCACGAGCAATTGCGCCATGACCGCCAGCGGCCGATTCTGGATCCCGAGGAGGTCTATCTGCCGCCTGCGGAGTTCCGGGCGCTCTTTGCCGATTGGCCGAGGATTGAGCTGCGTGCCTTCGAATGGCCCCCCGAAACCGAGGGGCGCTGGCAGAACTTCGCGAGCGTCGCACCGGCAGCGGTGCGCGTCGACCCGCGCGCCGAGCAGCCGGCCGCAGAGCTCGCGGCGCACATCGAGTCGGCGCCGGGTCGCGTGCTGCTCGCGGCGGAATCGGCCGGGCGGCGCGAGCTGTTGCTCGACCTGTTGCGCGCACGCAATGTTCAGCCGAAGATTTTCGACGACTTTGCGGCGTTCCTCGCGAGCGACTTGCAACTCGGCATCACCGTGTCCTCCGTGGTTTCGGGACTGCGGCTCGAGACTCCGCCGCTCGAGATTCTCACCGAGGCCCTGCTGTTCGGCGATCGTGCACGCCAGGAACGGCGGCGGCGGCGATCGGAGCGCGATCCCGCCAAGATACTCAAGGAGCTTTCGGACCTGCGCGTCGGCGCTCCGGTGGTGCACGAGGGGTATGGCGTCGGCCGCTACGTCGGCCTGCAGACCATGGACGTCGCGGGCTACACGGGCGAATTCCTGGTACTCGAGTACGCGGACGGCGACAAGCTGTACGTGCCCGTGCAGGCGTTGCAGCTCATATCGCGCTACACCGGGGCGCCGGCCGAGACGGCGCCGCTGCACAAGCTCGGGGGCGCGGAATGGCAGAAAGCGCGCCGCAAGGCCGCGCAACGCATTCGCGACGTGGCCGCCGAGCTGCTGGATTTGTATTCCCGTCGAGCCGCTCGAGAAGGCACCTCCATGGCGGCGGCCGAGTCGGACTATCGCGGCTTCCAGGCGGGATTTCGTTTCGAGGAAACCGCCGATCAGGCCGCGGCCATCGACCAAGTGCTCGCCGACATGAAGTCCGGAAAGCCCATGGACCGGGTGATTTGCGGCGACGTGGGGTTCGGCAAGACCGAGGTCGCTTTGCGCGCTGCGTTCGTCGCCGTGTCCGCCGGCAAGCAGGTGGGCGTGCTCGTCCCGACCACGCTCCTCGCCCAGCAGCACTACACGACTTTCGTCGATCGCTTCGCCGATTGGCCGGTGCGCATCGAAAGCCTGTCGCGTTTCCGCACGGGGAAGGAGGCCTCCGCGGTGATCGCCGGCGTCGCCGACGGCTCGGTGGACATCGTCATCGCGACGCACCGCCTGCTGCACGGCAATGTGCGCTTCAAGAACCTGGGTCTCGTGGTGATCGACGAAGAGCACCGCTTCGGCGTGCGCGACAAGGAAAAGCTCAAGGCGCTGCGCGCCGAGGTCGACGTGCTGACGCTCACCGCGACACCCATTCCGCGCACGCTCAACATGGCGATGGGGGGCTTACGCGATCTGTCCTTGATCACGACCCCGCCGGCCGAGCGGCTCGCGGTAAAGACTTTCGTGCTCGAGTGGAACGAGACCATCGTCCGCGAAGCGCTGCGGCGCGAGATTCGCCGCGGCGGCCAGATCTACTTCGTGCACAACACCATTGAAACCATCGAGAAGACGGCCCAGGCGGTACGCGAGCTCGTGCCCGAGGCAATGGTCAGTGTGGGCCACGGACAGATGCGCGAGCGCGAGCTCGAGCAGCTCATGCTCGATTTCTATCATCGCCGCTTCAACGTCCTGGTGTGCACGACCATCATCGAGAGCGGCATCGACGTGCCGACTGCGAACACCATCATCATCGATCGAGCGGACCGGTTCGGCCTCGCACAGATCCACCAGCTGCGCGGCCGCGTCGGACGATCCCACCACCGCGCGTATGCCTACCTGATCACGCCGCCCCGCAAGGCCATGACGGCCGATGCCGTCAAGCGTCTCGAGGCACTCGAGTCGCTCGAGGAACTCGGCGCCGGCTTCACGCTGGCCACCCACGATCTCGAGATCCGGGGCGCCGGCGAGCTGCTCGGCGATGAGCAAAGCGGACAGATCCAGGAGATCGGCTACAACCTGTACATGGAATTGCTGGAGCGGGCGGTCGCCGGATTGAAGTCCGGTAAAGAGGCGGACCTCGAGCGCCCGCTCGACTCCAGACCCGAAGTGGAGCTGCACTTGCCGGCGCTCATCCCGGAGGATTACGTGCCTGACGTGCACCTGCGCCTGGTGCTCTACAAGCGCATTGCGGGGGCCGAGTCACGCGAGGAGCTCGACGAGCTCAAGGTCGAGCTGATCGATCGATTCGGTCCGCTGCCCCCGTACGCGCAGTCGCTGTTCCGCATGAACCAGATCAAGCTGCGCGCCGCAGAGCTCGGCATCCGCAAAATCGACGCCGGCGCGACCGGCGGCTACATCACCTTCGACGAGAGCAACAAGATCGATGCGGCGCGGGTGGTGAAGCTGATCCAGAGCCGCCCCAAGGACTATCGTCTGGACAATCCCTTGAGGCTGCGCTTCACACACGACGCGCGCACCGAGGAGCAGCTGTTCATGCGCATCGAAATGCTGGTCGAGCTGCTCTCTTGAGTGCGCCGCCGGCGGCGGCGGCGCTGCGAGATACAACTCGCTAGATTTCGCCCAGGTAATCGGCTTTACCGACCTCGACGCCGTTGTGCCGCAGGATGGCGTAGACGATGCTCTCGTGAAAATAAAAATTCGGCAGGACGAAATGATTCAGATAGCTGAGCCCCGTGAAGTTCAAAGTGCGATTCGGGCCTTTGAGCTCGATCGCGCGCGTCTCCGCGCCTTCGAGCTGACTCGCCTTGATGCCCTTGACGAAGTCCAGCGTCTTGGCGATGCGCTGCTTGAGCTCCGGGAGAGTGGTCTCATTATCCTCGTGCTTCGGAAGCTCGACGCCGGCGAGGCGCCCGGCGGCACCCTTCGCGGTGTCGCACGTGATCTGCACCTGACGGGTGAGCGGAAACATATCCGGAAACAAGCGCGCCTGCGCGAGTACCAGCGGATCGAGTTTCTTGGCCTCGGCATGCGCGGCAGCCTTGTCGATAATGGCCGACAAGTTGGTGAGACCGCGCACGAGGACCGGGATGGAGACATCGAAAAGAGACAACGCCATGGAATACCTCCGGTGTTCGAAGAGGGCGCTACTGTAGCGAAAATCGCCGCATGACGCCCGCATCGATGCTGCAGCTCATCATCCTGCCCGGCTTGGACGGCACCGGCACGCGCCTCACGGCGTTCCTCCGCGAAATGGAGGGTGTCGTGCCCACCCGGATCATCGGCTATCCGCCCGACCGGCCCATGGGCTACGCGGAGCTCGAATCGCTCGTGCGGCCGTCGCTTCCGCAGCGCGACCGGTATGTGCTGCTCGCCGAATCGTTCTCAGGCCCCATCGCAATCCGCCTGGCGGCCGAACCGCCGCCCGGCCTCGCCGGTTTGATTCTCTGCGGCACGTTCGCGAAGAATCCGTTTCCATGGCTGCGGCCCGTGCGTACACTGGCCGTGCGATTGCCGTTCAAGTCCCTGCCGCGCTGGGTGCGCGCGCCGCTCATGTGGGGCTCGGGCGATCCGCGGCGCGCTCCGCCGCGGGCCGAGCGCGCCAGTGCGGCCGTGGCCACGGCGGTCATCCGACGGCGCCTTCACGAGGTGCTGACGGTCGATGTCGCGGCGTGCCTCGAGGAGATCACCGTGCCCACCTTGATCCTGGCGGCGACCCGCGACCGCATCGTGCCACGCTCCGCGACGCGCTTGCTCGTGCAACGCACACGCCCGGGCGAGGTGGCGGAGATCGAGGGGCCTCACCTGTTGCTGCAGTCCCGCCCGGCCGAGAGCGCCGCCGCCGTCTTGCGGTTTTTGGGGCGTTGGAATTGAATATCCCCATGCTGCCGATGTCAGAGGCTTGCGAGCGCAACAAGGAGCCGATTCTTGCGGTTCTGCGCACTTCCTTTGCCGAATGCCTCGACGTGCTGGAGATCGGCAGCGGCACCGGGCAGCACGCCGTTTATTTTGCGCGTCACCTGACGCATTTGACGTGGCGCCCGACCGAGCAATTGAGCTATCTCGCCGACCTGACGGCCCGTGCTCAGCTGGAAGGAAGCCCCAACTTGCGGCCTCCCACGCTGCTCGATGTCCGCCAGAGCGTCTGGCCGGTTCAGTCGGTGGATGGCGTCTTCACCGCCAATACGCTGCATATCATGTCGTGGCCCGAAGTGGTCGCGACCTATCGCGGCATCGGCGAAGTCCTCGCGCCGCGCGGCGTGCTGTGCGTATATGGTCCGTTTCGCTACGCCGGCGAGTACACGTCGGACAGCAATCGAGCGTTCGACGGCATGCTCCAGGAGCGCGATCCGCGCTCAGGACTGCGGGACGTGGACGCAGTGAAGGAGCTCGCCGCTTCTTATGGGCTCGCGCTCGTCGCCGATCACGATCTGCCCGCATTCAATCGCTTGCTCATATTCATGAGAGAGCCGCATTGATTCGGCGCTGAACAGCAAAAAGCTCCGCGGCGTTCGCGGCGCCGCGGAGCTGTGCATGACTCGATGCCGACGCGCTTTTAGCGGGGCACGACCGTGATGTTGTCCTGCACGGCTTTCACGCCGTCCGTGTCCTTTGCGATCATCACAGCGACATCCTTGGCATCGCTGTTCGGCACGGTGCCGCTCAACCAGACAACGCCGCCTTGGTCGGTATCGACTTTCACGTGGTCGAGCGTCGACATATGCTTGGCGAGAAGTTTGGTCTTCACCTTCGTCGTGACGACCGAATCCTTGACGAAGTGATGATCGCTGCCGTCGTCGCCGAATGCGAGCGGCATGCAAGCGGCCCCCGCTGCGACGATGCCCAACAGTACTAATTTCTTCATGGCTTTATTCTCCTCTTTGCTTTTAGATCGTGATCTGCCCGCCGTCTGCAATCAGCTCGCCGACAGCGGCTTGTACGAGAACTTCTGACCCGAGACGGCTGCCTGATACATCAGGCCGCCCTTCGCGATGGTGAACACGGCCATGCCCTTGTAGTAATTGCCGATTGTTCGAGCATCCTTCTCTCCGCCGCTCACGCCGGCCGAGGAGCCATTGGTGGCGGTCGACGCACCTGCCTCTGCAGTGATCGCCACCACTTGGGCATCGGCGCCGAACTCGAAGTTGCCGGACATGAACTCGTCGGCCGAGCGTTTATCCGCGAAGAAAATGATTTCGCTGTAGGCCTGTCCGCCCGCCTGAAAACCGACGCTCACTTGCGCCAGCGTGGCCTCACCGATCTGCCGGCCGTGAATGAAAACCTGCCCCTTTCCACCGGCACCGCCCACGACGAAAGCACCTTCGCCGACCGTCGGAAAGATCGCATAGCCGTAGCTATGATGAAAGAACCAGGCACTTTTTCCTGCATTCCGGAACAGCGCAATGGCGTTCTCCGTCTTTACGGGATCCGAGTCCGCCTGAGCGGTGGTGAACGAAACCGCAAGAGCGGCGCTGGCAATCAAGACACGCATCATGTTTTTCATGCTGCGCACGATAGGCGAGGTGAGGTCGATGGTCTGTAGGATCGCTCGCCGACCTCCTCCAAGAGTATTCCCACAGCGACAATGACCTGCGGCGCAGGCCGAGGCGCGGCGCTACACGCGCCGCGCGCGGCCCCGGGGCGTCACTTCGAGAGGTTTTGCGCGGCGAATTCCCAATTCAGGAGCTTGTCGATCACGGCATTCACGTGATCGACACGCCGATTCTGGTAATCGAGGTAATAGGCGTGCTCCCAGACGTCGATGGTCAACAACGGCCGCAAGCCCTGTGTGATCGGTGTTTCGGCGTTGGCGGTCTTCAGCACTTTGAGCTTGGATCCCTCGAGAACGAGCCACGCCCAGCCGCTGCCGAACTGTGCCACGGCCGCGGCAGAGATCTCCTTCTTGCAGGCATCCACGCTGCCAAAAGCCTCCTCGATCTTCTGCTTCAGGGCGGCAGGGGGCTCGCCCCCGCCCTTGCTCTTCAAGCAACGCCAGTAGAATGAGTGATTCCACGCCTGCGCCGCATTATTGAAAATGCTCACCCGCTCGGGCTTGCCGGCCGCCGCGGTCACGATTTGCTCGAGCGGCAAGTCCGCGAGCTCGGTGCCCGCGATCAGCTTGTTCGTGGTCTCAACGTAGGTCTTGTGATGCTTGCCATAGTGAAAGCTCAGCGTCTTTGCGGAAATCACCGGCTCGAGCGCATTCTCGGCATAGGGCAGCGGAGGAAGCGTGAGGGGCGATGCGGTACTTGCGGCGGTTGCCATGGTTGCTCCTGTTGAAGTTGGTCAAGCCTTGCATGATGGTGGTCAAAGCGGATCGAAAATTCTTGAACAATCCGACTTGCCCCGCGCGAGAGATTCTCGCGTGAGAAACAATCGATCAGCGCGCGGCGGGAGGACCTTGCTGACTGCGCGAGGCGCGCTCCCCGCCTTTCTCGCTGACCGGGGCGCCCGCCCCGGCGGCATCCTCACTGATGTCCGGCTTCAAGTCGTTTTTTTTAGCATGCTCCAACGGCCGACCGCTGTGGTCGTATTTTTCGCGTGGATCGAAGGTTTTCCGGTTGGGCATGCAGCGACGGTAGCGAGAGGCGCAGCGTGTCTCCACCCGCCGCGCACTCATTGACATGTAGGTATACGCCGACGGCATTGCACGAACGAGGCGAGCTGCGCGATAGTAGCGCTCTATGAGGGGAATGTATCTGCGCACCCTGGCCGGCCTCGCGGCGCTCTGCTCGCTCAGCGTCGCACTGCCGGCGATCGCCCTGCCCGACATCTATCCGGCGCCCGAGCAGGCGCAAGCGGATCTCACCGCGGCGCTCAAAGAGGCGGCCGCGCAACACCGGCGCGTAATCGTGGATTTCGGAGGCAACTGGTGCACCGACTGTCATGTGCTCGATAACTACATGCACGACGCGGTCAACCAACCTCTGGTCGATGCCAATTTCTTTGTGGTGCACGTCAACGTCGGGCGCATCGACCAGAATCTCGACATCGCCGAGCGTTACGGGATCCCCTTAACAAGGGGCGTACCGGCCATTGCCGTGCTGTCGTCGCACGGCGAGCTGCTATACAGCCAAACCGGGGGCGAATTCAAAGACATGCGCCACATGGACTCGAGCGCGCTCACGGAATTCCTGCAGCGCTGGAAGCCCAGCGCGCATCGGCCCGCCCTACATTAGCCGATCAGGGAGCGCAGGCGCTGGGTGCGCGAGCCCGAAGTGGTGTCCGCAGCCCGGCGCAACAACAGGCGGGCGTCCTCGGCCGGCAGCGGCCGGCTGAACAGAAACCCTTGCGCCTCCTGACAGGCGTGTTCCTGCAGGAACAGGAGCTGCGGGAAATTCTCCACGCCCTCCGCGGTGACATTGATGCGCAGCGAGCGCGACATGGCGATGATCGCGGCGGCGATTGCGCGGTCATCGCTGCAATCCACCAGGCTGGTCATGAATGACTGATCGATTTTGAGCCGGTCGACGGCGTAGTTGCGCAACCGCCCGAAGCTCGAATAGCCGGTGCCGAAATCGTCGATGGCGAGCTGGATGCCGAGCTCCTTCAAATGCGCGAGCGCGTGCTCCGCCCACGCCTCGTCCTTCATCACCACCGATTCGGTGATCTCGAGCTCGAGCATCCCCGGCTCGATGCCGGTCTCGGCGATGATGCTCGACACCAAGGTCGGGAATTCCTTGAGGGCGAACTGCGGGCCGGCGACGTTCACGGCCATGCGATGGATCGGCAGGCCCTCGTCGCGCCACAGCTTCGCCTGCCGGCAGGCGGTTCTCAACACCCACTCGCCGATCGGCAGGATCAGTCCCGTCTCCTCCGCGATCGGAATGAACTCCAAGGGCGGCACCTCGCCGAGATGCTCGTTGTTCCAGCGCAAGAGCGCCTCCATGCCCGACACCGTGCCCGTCGCGACATCGAACTGCGGCTGGTAGTGCAGGGTGAATTCGCCGCGCTCGAGCGCGCCGCGCAAACGCGCCTCCAGTGTGAAGCGATGCAGCGCGGCGTCGTTCATGGACGGATCGAAGAAAGCGTGCATGCCGGGCGCCTTGCGCTTCGCGAAGTACATCGCCAGATCGGCGTTGCGCAACAGAGTATCGACGTCGGCACCGTCCGTCGGGTACAGCGAGATGCCGACGCTCGGGGTGACCACGAGCGTGGTCGCCGCCAGCTTGAGGGGCTGTTGCAACTCGGCGATGAGACGGCGTGCCACCGTCGCCGCGTCCGCGGGGGTACGTATTCCGGGTAGGACCACGATGAACTCATCGCCGCCGAGCCGGGCGATGTGGTTGGTGCGCGGCGCCGGGTGCGCGTCGGCCGCGGCGCCCTCGTCTGCACGCAGCGAATGCCGCATGCGGGCAGCCACCATACACAAGAGCTCGTCGCCGACGGCGTGACCCAAGGTATCGTTCACGCGCTTGAAGTTGTCGAGATCGAGATACAGCACCGCGAGCATCCGCTCGTGCTCCTTCGCAAGACTAACGGCGCTCGCGAGGCGATTGCGTGACTGTTCGCGGTTCGGCAGCCCCGTGAGCGGGTCGAAATAGGCGAGCTTCACAATGCGGTGTTCCGCGCGCCATTTGCTGGCGAGCGAAATGGTCATCTGCCGGATCTCGTGGGGATGAAAAGGCTTTTGCAGGTAGGAGAGTTTTTCCTCGGGCGGCACCAAGGTCCCGATGTGGGCCGGGTCGACGTCCGAATAGGCGGTGCACAACACGATCTCGATGGCCGGATCGAGCTCGCGAATGCGGGCCGCGGCCCACACCCCGTCGGGACCCGGCGGCATGCGCATGTCGAGAAACGCGACGGCGAACGGCGAATCTGCCGCAATGGCGTCGCGCACGGCTTTAACCGCCGCTTCGGCGCCCTCGCAGAACACGGCCGCGAAAGTCGTGTTGCTGCCGATGCTCCTCGCCGCATCGCCGGGCGGCCGGGCAAACAGCCGCTCTCGCAGATTGTGGAACACGGCGGTCTCACCGCTCATGTCCGCCTGCGTGAGGATCTGGCGATAGGCGTCGCGGACGTCCGCCTCGTCATCGGCGATCAATACACGTATTGGCGCTCGCTCGGTTTTCGTCACGGGTTCGTCCTCAGGTTTCTCGTGCCATCAGCGGTACCATCAAATGCAGCGACGCTCCGAGTCCCGGGCCTTCGCTTGCCGCCCAAATCCGGCCGCCCAAGGCCGCGATCGCGTTCGCGCACCAGTGCAGGCCAATGCCGTAGTTCGTGTCCTTCGACTTGGTGGAGTATCCCTTGTCGAACACGCGCTCGAGATCGCCGCGTGCGATTCCGACGCCGTTATCCTCGCAACGCAGATGCAGCTGCTCGCGCTCGTCTTCGCGCACGATCTCGGCTCCGAGGCGCAGCACGCCACGCTCATGACCGGCATCGCGCACGGCGTCCGCCGCGTTGATGATGAGATTCTGCAACACCAGGCGCAGCACGGTGCGGGCGACGCACACCGCGCCCACTTGCCGCAGCGACTCATCGGCGTCGACCCGCAGACGCTGCCTGCAGGCATCCGGGACAATCTCCAAGGTCTGACTCACGAGGTCGGGGAGACGCACGGTCTCGATTACCTGCTCGTTGCGCGTCGATTGCATCAGCTCCGCGAGTGCGCTCTGCACGAGCGTCGCCTGCCGCTGGATCACCTCGAGGTCGTTCCGCGAGTCCTCGATATGCACGGCCATCTCGCGGCAACCCAAGTGCATGAACGTCCTGAGATCCCGCGAACGCTCCGCGGGGCCGTCCGCCGCCTCGAGCTCCGCGGCAGCCTGCATCAAATCGGCCACCGGTGCGGCGCGCAGCCGCTCGCCGAGCTTCGAGACGCGCACACCCAGGGGCGTCATCGCGTTACCGAGGTTGTGCAGCACGCCCTTCGCGAGCTCGGCGAATCCAGCGTGAAAGGACTGATCGACGAGCTGACGGCGGGATTGCTCCACGCGCGCGACCATGCAATCGAATTCGCGGGCCAGGCGGCCGATCTCGTCGCGGCTCTGCAAGTTCAACCGGACGCCGAGATCCGAGCCCTCGCCCACCGTGACCGCGTGACGTGTGACTCGGGCGAGAGGCTCGAGAATGACTCGGTTGAGCACGATGAGCAGAGCGAGCAGCACGGCAACGGCGGCGCCCACCAGGTAGACGGAGGCATAGGTCACTGCGGCGCGTCCTTGGGCGGTGATCCGGCGCGGCACCTCGACTCGCAGCGTGAGCAACGGCTTGCCGTAGACATCATCGAACGAGCGGTCGATGCGCGTGACCTCGTCGGTCTCGGTGGTTCGTTCCCCCGCGGCCTGCGGCTCCGACAACATGGACAGCGTGGCCTGCGCGTGCGCGCCGAGCGCACGCACATGCGCTGCGTCGAGCAGCTGTCCCATGATCACGAAGCCGAGCGGCGTGCCGCCGCCGCTGCCGTTGAGCACGGGAGCCGAGGCGATCATCATGACCCCGCGGTTGGTGCGTATCAGGCCGCGCGCGGATTTTCCGCTCGCCAGGTTGAGGCGCCATGGGAAGTCCGCGGGCAACGCCTTGCGGGCGGCGAAATCGATGTCGAGCGGTGCTCCGGTGACGAGGTCCTCGGCGCTCGACAGCACGATGTCGCCCCGCCGGTCGACGATCATCAGCGCATTCACTTGCAGCTGCTTCAAAGCAGACGGCGTGATGTTGGCGCGCACGAACTGCGGGTCGGGCGCTTGCACGTAGCGGTACGCGTCCTCCCAATTGCCCCAATCGGCCGCCGTCAACGCGAGCGTGTCGAGCGACAGATCGAGGGCGTACTTGATGCGCTTCATCGACACCTTCGCATCGTCGCGCTCGAGCTCGGCGAAGCTCGGCATGAGGATCTGGCGCTGGATGCCCACATCGATGCCTATCAGGGCCGCAAACAGCAGCGCGAGCAGCGAAATGACCTTGACCCTGATGTTCATGGTCCTCTTCGTATCAGAATCCGTGTCTTTTTGATGGTGCCCAGTTCTGCTTAAATCCGGGCGCGGGAAGGCAATTTACCGGCCGTTGAACGACGTCACATCCAACCTGCCGCAGATGCGAACTGGTTCACGCTCGCCTTTTCCGTAGATGCGTTGAAGTCGCTGCCGATGCGGCAACGGCGCACTGCTTATGTTGAATTCCCGCCGACCCGCGGATTCAAGCCGCGCGGTTGCGGCCCAATTGCTTGGCGATTTTCAGCTGGAGCTGGGATTTCTCGACCAGCGCATCGGGACTTGCGTCCGCGGCCGGCACGACGGCGCACACGCCGACGCTCACGCTCATGTAGCGCAGCACGCCGGAGCGCGGATTATGGATGCGTAGCTCCCGCACGCGCTCGGCCATGGTGTCCGCGAGCGCCCGCGCCCGGTCCAAGTCTACGCCGGGAGCAAAGGCCATGAGGTTGCCGCCCTCGATGCGCGCGGTGACATCGCTCGAGCGGCGCAGGCACCCCGACACGCAGTGCGACACGCGGCGGATGGCCGAATCGCCTGCGGCGCGGCCGAAGGTCGCGTTGTAGATGTCGAGCGCATCGATATCGATGGCGAACACGGCGATGCTGCGTTGCTCGCGCTGTGCGATCGCCCAGTCGCGCTTCAATAATTCCTGCAAGTAGGCGAGCGTGTACAGACCGGTCAAGCGGTCATCGCGCACGGCGACTCCGGTCGGCTGGTGCGCGCCGCTCAAGGAATCGCGCGAGAGTTTCGGATCGATGCGCAGCCGATCGCCGGCGTCCCGGTAATAGGCGGCGAAATGCGTCAGCCGCCCATCCGGCTCCTTGAGCGGCAGCATCGTCAGGTCATTCCAGAACAGTGTCCCGTCCTTGCGGTAGTTGCGCAACAGAACGCGGCACGTCTCGCCGAGCCGGATCGCCTCGCGCAATCGGTGGCGACCGTCCTGCTCCCGATCCTCGCCCTGCAGGAGACGGAGATTCTTGCCGATGAGCTCCGCCGGCTGATAGCCGGTGAGCGTGCTGAAGCCGGAATTCATGTAGAGGACCGGCTGATCCGGTGCCTGCGCGTCGATGAGCGCCACCCCTTCGGGCGAGCTCTCGAGCAGGCGTCGAAACAGCTCGGCATCGAAGGTCATAGCTGGCCTTCGGTCAAGACGAGCGGCGGAGCGGCAGTCAACTCCTCGACGCTGCGCACCGCCGCCTGCCAGCGCGGATCGCCGGCCAGGTCGCTCGGCGGTGCACCGCGGGCGCGCATACGCACGAGCCGCGCCTGAGAGACCGGCAGCGCCACATCCGGCTTGAAGCTCGCGAGCACCCGGTGCACGCCCGGCCGATCGTTGAGGATGGGCAGCACGTCGCAGCCGGCGGCAAAGGCCAGCCGGGCACGGGCTAGAACGTCGCCCGAGCCGGCGACACCCGCCATGCTCAGATCGTCGGCGAACACGCAGCCGTGGAAGCCGAGGTTCCCCCGCAAGATCTCACCGATCCAACGCCGCGAGAGACTCGCGGGCAGGGTATCGACCGCCGGATATTCGACGTGAGCCGCCATGACCCCCGGCAGCTGATTCTCGATGAGCAGGCGATACGGCTTGAGGTCCGCCTCCATGTCGGCGAGCGAGCGCCGGTCGATGGGCAACGCCACGTGCGAATCCGCGCGTACCGCGCCATGCCCGGGGAAATGCTTGGCCACCGCCGCCATCCCGGCTTCGCGCATCCCCGCCAGGCATGCCGCCGCCAAGGCCGCAACCGCGTCGGAGTCGCGATGGAACGAGCGGTCGCCGATGACCTCGCTCAAGCCCCAGTCGAGGTCCACACAGGGCGCGAAGCTGAAATCGACCCCGACGGCACGGAGCTCGGCGGCGAGAAGCCAGCCGACCGCGTGCGCGCAACGCAGCCCGTCCTGCCGGTCCTCATCGAAACGCCGGCCGATGAGGCGCGCGGCGGGCAGCGCGGTAAAGCCCTCACGAAAGCGCTGCACACGACCGCCCTCATGATCCGTGGCGATCAACAAATGCGGCGTTCGAAGCTGGCGGATAGCCTCGCAGAGCCCTGTAATCTGCTTGGGATTCCGATAGTTACGTGTATAAAGTAGAACGCTTCCCACAAGCGGGTGAGATAGCACGTCGACGTCGTCCGGGCTCAAGAAGGCCCCCTCTACGTCGACCATGAGAGGGCCCAAGGTCACTCCCCGTGCTCGAACACGGCTATCGATTCGACATGCGTGGTATGCGGAAACATGTCCATCACCCCTGCCCCAATCAGCCGGTACCCTTGGCCGCGCGCCAAGATTCCGGCATCTCGTGCCAAGCTCCCTGGATGGCAGGAAATATACACGACCCTTCGCGGCCGCCACTGTGCCATACGTTCCATGATTTCAACGGCGCCCGCCCGCGGCGGGTCGAGGAGCACGAGGTCGAAGGCCCGCTCGGCCCAAGGTCCCAAGCGAGCGGGCTCGAACAGGTTCTCGGCGAAGAACTCGGCGTTGCCGATGCCGTTGCGCAGCGCATTCCCGCGGGCCTTGCGCACCAGACCCTCGTCGCCCTCCACGCCGACGACGGCGGCGGCCCGTCGGCTCAAGGGCAACGTGAAATTGCCCAGTCCGCAGAACAGATCCAGAACCGTATCGGTGGGCTCCGGCGCGAGGAGCCTTTGCGCGGCATCGATCATGGCGAGGTTCATGTCGCGATTGATCTGCACGAAGTCCGAGGGACCGAACTCGAGCGTGACCCGGCCCTCGTCGACGACATACTCGAGCGGCGGGGCATCGGCGAGCAGAGGACGAATGGTGTCGAGCCCTCCCGGCTGCAGGTGGATTTGCACGCCGAGACGCGTCCCGAAACGCTCGAGCGCCGCCGCATCGTCGGCCGATAGGGGCGCCATGATGCGAAACACCAGAGCCGCTCTCTCATCGCCCGCGGCGACCTCTACCTGCGGGATGTGCTCACGGATACTCAAGGTCTCGACGAGCGTCGCGAGCTCCTCGGGAAGCGTCGCGAAGCGCTCGAGGAGAATCTCGCAGCGGCGCAGGTCCGCGAGGTAGGGTTTGTCGCGCTCGCGAAAGCCCGCTAGGACGCGGCCCTTCTTGTGCACATACTTGACCCCGAGGCGAGCGCGGCGTCGATAAGCGAATGCAGGACCCTTGAGCGCCTCGATCACGCGCAGCGGTCGAACCCCGCCGATGCGCTCGAGATTGTCGAGCAGCTGGCGTTGCTTGGCGGCGAGCTGCCCCTCGGGTGACAGATGCTGCAGGGAACAGCCGCCGCACAGGCCGAAGTGAACGCAGCGCGGTGTCACGCGGTCGGGCGACGCCGTCAGGATGTCGAGGAGTACCGCCTCTTCGAGCCGGCGGCGCCGCTTGGTCACCCGAAAGCGCACCCGTTCGCCCGGCAAGGCGCCCTCGATGAACACGGCCTTCCCGTCGAGGCGCGCGATGCCGCGCCCGTCATGGGCGAGATCCACGACGTCCGCCTCGAGCGGCTCGCCGGCCTTCAGGTCTCGGGCCACGCCGCGAGGAATTCGTGTAGGTGCGGGGCGCTCGAAGCTTCCAGCAATTGCCGCACGCGGCTCACTTCGGCCGTGTGCTCAGCGCTGCTCAAGCGGCCGCGCAGCAGCTCGAAACGCAAATAGACGAGATAGGTGTTGAGCACGTCGGTCTCACAGTAGTCGCGGATGCGCCGGATGCCGCCCGCCCGAAACTCGTCCCAGACCTGACTGCCGTCCATGCCGAGCTTGCCGGGAAGCCCGAGCAGGCAGGCAATGGCATGCAGACTCGCGCGCCCACGGCCCTGGAAGCCGGACAGGATGTCCATGAGGTCCATGTGCCGCCAATGAAAGCGGCTCAAGTAGTTGCTGTAGCGAAAGCTCGCATCGCCGTCGCCCGTCTCCCAGTAGCGAGCCGCCGTAATACCGTGCAGCAGGCTCCGATAATGCAGGACCGGCAGATCGAATCCCGCGCCGTTCCAGGACACGAGATCGGGCGTGTAGCGCTCGAGTCCGTCGAAGAACCGCTCGATCAGGTCCTTCTCCGCGGAGCCCTCTTCGCCGAGGCTCCACACCTTGAGCGAGTCCCGCGTGCGCATCACCACGGAGATGGCGACCACCCGATGCTGCTCCGGGGACAAGAACTCGCTGCCCGAATCCTGGCGGCGCTTGGTCATCATGATGTTGCCGATCTGCTCATCGGTGAGACCCGTGAGCCCGAACAAGCGCCGCCCGAAGTCCGTGTCGGGCACGGTCTCGATGTCGAATACCAGAGTATTCACGGTGACGGCCTCAAGGGCTTTGCGCAGTGCGGCGCATGAGCACGGCGACGGCCACCACCAGCCCCGCCTCGTCGGTGAGCGTCACGTGTCCCTCGCCGATGCCGAGTCCGTCGCGCACCTTGGCGCCGCGCGCCGAATAAACCACCTCGGGCCGGCCCCACGCGTTCTGCACCATCCCCACGTCGCGAATCCAAATCCCGTGGGCGAAGCCCGTGCCCATGGCCTTGACGATGGCCTCCTTGGCGGCGAAATGCATCGCGAGGAAGCGCCCGGGGCGCGCGGTGCGCTCGAGTTGTGCGCGCTCCTCGGGCATGAGCAGGCGCTCTACGAACCGCTCGCCGTACTTCTCCAAAACCCGCTGCACGCGCTCGGACTTGAGCACGTCGATGCCGATGCCGTAAATCATCGCGCTGCGCGCATCAGGTCTTTCATCTCCCGTACGGCCCTCGGCAGTCCGTCGAATACCGCGCGCGCGATAATGGCGTGGCCGATGTTCAATTCCACGATCTCGCGGATTGCCGCGATCGGCTCCACGTTGTGATAGTTCAAGCCATGACCGGCGTTCACGACGAGGCCGAGCGAGGCGCCCAACGCCGCGGCGGAGCGCACGCGTTCGAGCTCCTCGGCACGCCGCGCGCCCGTAGCATTCGCATAGGTTCCGGTATGTAGCTCGATGACCGGGGCGCCGACGCGCCGGGCGGCCTCGATTTGCACCCTGTCCGGGTCGATGAACAGCGACACGCGGACGCCCGCCGCGGCCAGCGCCCTGCAAGCCTCATGGATCCGCGCCTCCTGGGCGCGGACATCGAGTCCGCCCTCGGTGGTCACCTCCTCGCGCGATTCCGGCACCAGGCAGCAATCCTGCGGCTGTACCTCGCTCGCGATCCGGATCATCTCGGGAGTCACAGCCATCTCGAGATTCATGCGCGTCTGCAAGAGCCGGCGCAACAGGGTGACATCGCGGTCCTGGATGTGGCGGCGATCCTCGCGCAAATGCAGGGTGATGCTGTCCGCGCCCGACTGCTCGGCGAGGAGCGCCGCGTGGACGGGATCCGGGTAGTCGATACGCCGCGCCTGGCGGAGTGTTGCGACGTGATCGATGTTCACGCCGAGAGCGATGCCGGTCACGGTGCTCACGGCTGCTCCGGCGGGGTCGGACCCTGCTCGCGGCGGCGCATGGCGCGCATGACTTCGCGCGATTTCAGCTCGCGGCCGTCGAGGCACACCTCGAGCGCCGCCCGCAGCACGCGCTTGGCATCCCGCAACGAGCGCGCATCGACGAACACATCGTCCTCCAGATCGGTCAAGGATCTTCCGTACACGGCGCCCGGCGCTTCGGCGACGCAGAGCTGCGCGCCGCGTTCGGCGGCGAAGCGGTAATAGGCATCGGGGGCGATCGGCTGGCCGTCCGCCGTCTGGGACAGATCCAATCCGTAGCCCAGGTTGTCGAGCAGGCGCTTCTCGAAGCGGCGCAGACTCGCCTCCTCGGGCTCGCCGCCGCACAATCCCTCGACGCAGGCCGCGTAAGCGGCGAACACCTCGGGATGCGGGTCGCAGCGTTCAGTCAGCTTCAACAAGAGCTCGTTCACGTAGAAGCCGCTCATCAGCCGCTCTTTGGCGAGCGTGGTGAGCAAGCCATCGATCTCGGCGCTCACGAGTTGGCAGGCCTCGGATCGGCCCGACCAGGAAAAGAGCACTCGTTGGAACGGCCGCAGCACCCCGCGCAGGGTCGATTTCGCGCTGTTCGCGCCGCGCGCGAACAGCGTGAGCCGGCCGTGCTCGGCCGTGAACACCTCGACGATGCGGCTCGTGTCGCGGTAGGCATACTGATGCAGGACATAGCCCGGGGCGAGCCAGACACGGCGGCCGGACGCGCGCCGATTCACAACGCCTCGTACCCGAACTGGCGCAGAGCCATCTCGTTATCCGCCCAGTTTTCCTTGACCTTGACCCAGAGCTCCAAATGCACCGAGCGCTGCCATAGATCGTTGAGCTCGATGCGGGCCAGACGCCCGATTTCCTTGAGCCGCTCGCCGCCCTGGCCGATCACGATGGCCTTCTGCCCCGCCCGCTCGACCCAGATCACGGCATTGATGATGATGCGGCCGTCCTCGTCCGCGAAGCGCTCGATCTGTACGTTGATGCCGTAAGGGAGCTCCTCCCGCAGCTTCAAGGTGAGCTTCTCGCGCACGATTTCCGCCGCCTGAAACGGCTCGTCGCGATCGGTGAGCACGTCGGGGGCGAACAAGGGAGGCGCGACGGGCAGCCGCGATCCGACCACGTCGGCCAATCGATCGAGGTTGTCGCTCTCGAGTGCCGAGACGGGGACGATCTCGGAGGCCGGCACCCGCCGCGTCATCTCGTCGAGAAAGGGCAGCAGCCGATCTTTCGGCGTCACCCGGTCGACCTTGTTGATCACCAGAAACAGCGGCTGTTTGAGGCCGCGCACCCGCTCCCAAACCCACAGGTCCGCCTCGGTGAATTGCATGGCCTCGATCACGAACAAGAGGACGTCGGCATCGCGTGAGGAGGATATGGCGACCCGGTTCATGTATTGATTCATCACCCGCCGGGTCGATTCGTGCAAACCCGGGGTATCGACCAGCACCAATTGCGCATTCGGGCGATTCACCACTCCGAGAATGCGATGGCGGGTGGTCTGGGGCTTGGCGCTCACGATGGTGACCTTGCGGCCCACCAAGGCATTCACCAGCGTCGACTTGCCGACGTTGGGACGGCCGACGATGGCGACCATGCCTGCACGGAAAGGAGTGTTGCCGCTCACGGTGATTTGCGCATTTCGGGGGGTAGTTGATCGAGGACTTTACGCGCCGCCAGCTGCTCGGCGCGCCGCCGGCTGGCACCCTCGCCGATCGCGACCAGCCCGAACGTCGGTACCTCGCAGGTGACCGTGAAAGACTGCGCGTGCGGCTCTCCCGACGCGGCGGTCAGAACGTACACCGGCAAGCCGAGGCCGCGCCCCTGCAGGGCCTCCTGCAAGAGGGTTTTCGGATCCTTCAAGCTTTCGGCCGGGGGCAGTCTCTCGAGGCGTTTACCCACGAGGCGTGCCACCGCCGCTGCCGCCACATCGAAGTTCGAATCCAAAAAGATCGCTCCCACCATCGCCTCCAGGGCATCCGCCAGGATCGAGGCCCTACGATAGCCCCCGGATCTCAATTCGCCGGAGCCCAACCGTAAATGCTCTCCCATCTGCAAATCGCCCGCGATTTGCGCCAGGGTCTCGCCGCTCACCAGACTCGCACGCAGCCGCGACAACGCGCCTTCGTCGGCGTCCGGATGCGCATCGTATAGCAAGCGCGCCACACTGCAATTGAGAACTGCGTCACCGAGGAACTCGAGCCGCTCGTTGTGATCCCCCCCGGCACTGCGGTGCGTGAGGGCCGCGCGGCACAGGGCGGCATTCTTGAAGGCGTGGCCGAACATGCGTTCGGTCCAGGCGAGAGACGCCGCGTCGTCTGGGCTCACTGCACCTTCGTGGTCTTGTCGAAATGCACCATGAGCGAGACGTTCGCCACATAAGGCGCGGAATCATCGTAGGCGACGTGCATCACAGTGCCGGAGTCGTCCTTCTCGATCTCCACGTCCTTGGCAGCCACGCTATCGATGTCCTCGATCTGCCAGTGCTTCTCGAGCGTGCGGCGCAGCGCGGCCTGATCGACGGCGTCGCCTTTGAATTCGGAGGCTGTGGCCTCCATGCTGCGCGCGACTTTCATGTAATTGAGGTACAGGGGCAGGATGCGCATGCCCGCGTAGCCGATCACCCCGACCAAGCAGAGCACGAAGAGTACCCCGATCATGGTCATGCCCTGTTGGCGCTTAAGCATAAATTCGCTCCTCCTTGGGTCCCTTATTGAATCGCATTACCGATCCGATTCCAGAGAGGTCCGTCACGAGTATCGAGATTAAGCCAGATTCGCACCGCCTTACCCACCAGATTTTCCGCCGGAACGAACCCCGGGGCGTCCGATTCGTCCGTCCAACGACTGTCCTTGCTGTTGTTGCGGTTGTCGCCCATGAAGAAGTAGTGGCCGGCCGGCACCACCCACTCGCCGCTCTTCACGCCGCCGCGCGCGAACATGATCTGATGGCGCTTGGCGCCCAACTGCTCCCACGCCGTGGGAACGCCCACGTAATTCCAGGCGTTCTGCTTGGGTCCCGAGTAGACGGGACCGGGAGACTGCGGCTGCAGCACGCCGTTCACGTAAACCTGGTTTCTCTCGTCGACCCGGATGCGGTCACCGGGCAATCCCACCAAACGCTTGATGTAGTTGATCTTGGGATTCGGCGGCAGCCGGAACACGATCACATCGCCTCGCTCGGGCGTGCCGGTCGGAATGACCAGGGTGTTGCTTACCGGTAACCGCAGGCCGTAGGAGTACTTGCTCACGAAAATGAAATCGCCGTCGAACAGCGTCGGCATCATGGAATCCGAGGGAATTCGGAAGGGCTCGAACAGAAACGACCGGATGACCAGCACCAGCACGATCACGGGGAAGAACGAGCGCGCGTATTCGACGGCGATCGGCTCGCGCACCCGCTCGGGCGGCGTGCCTGCCGCCGCCGCCACCTGCTTGCGGCGCCGGGCGAAGAACGCCTGGTCGAGCCCCCAGATCGCACCGGAGATCGCGCCGACCAGTACCAGCATGAAGCTGAAGTCGACCGCCTCGTAGCGGAACAGGCGCCAGAGCATCGCAAGGGCAAGCCCGACGAGGATGTAGCCGGCGATCCGCGGCATCAGCGGCTCCTGCACGCTGCTCGCTCCGGGATCGCGCCTCGGGCGCAGGAACCAGCCGTCGATGAGTATCACGAGAACGCAGGCTATGCCTCCGCACAGAAGAGCTACAAACAGGCTGTCGCCGTCATTCACGAAGAACCCCCCAAAGGCTGTGTACTAGAGTCAATTGGCTTTCTTGCCGACCTGCAAAACGGCGAGAAACGCCTCCTGCGGTATCTCCACCTGGCCGACCTGCTTCATGCGCTTTTTGCCGGCTTTTTGCTTCTCCAGAAGCTTGCGCTTGCGCGTGATGTCGCCGCCGTAGCACTTGGCGAGCACGTTCTTGCGCATCGCCTTGACGCTCGCGCGCGCGATGATGTGGCTGCCGATCGCGGCTTGTACCGCCACCTCGAACATCTGGCGCGGAATGAGCTCCTGCATCTTGTCGACGAGCTCGCGGCCGCGCGTGTAGGCGTTGTCCTTGTGCACGATGAGCGATAGCGCGTCGACCGGATCGCCGTTGATGAGCACGTCGAGCTTGACCAGCGGCGCCGTCTGGAAGCAATGAAAATCATAATCGAACGAGGCGTAGCCGCGGCTCGCCGACTTGAGCCGGTCGAAGAAATCGAGCACCACCTCGGCGAGCGGCAGTTCGTACTGGAGCGACACCTGGCTGCCGAGGAACAGCATTTTCCGCTGCACGCCGCGCTTCTCGCTGCAGAGCGTCAGTACCGCGCCCACGTAGTCCGGGGGGACCAGAATGTTGGCGGTGATGATGGGCTCGCGCAGCTCGGCGATGCGGTCCTGCGGCGGAAGCTTGGTGGGATTGTCCACGTTGACGACCGAGCCGTCCGTGAGCAACACCTCGTAGATCACCGTCGGGGCGCTCGTGATCAAATCCAGGTCGTACTCGCGCTCGAGCCGCTCCTGCACGATGTCCATGTGCAAAAGTCCCAGAAATCCGCAGCGAAAGCCGAACCCCAGGGCGGTCGACACCTCCGGCTCGAAATGCAGCGCGGAATCGTTGAGCTTGAGCTTCTTCAGTGCGTCGCGGAACTGCTCGTAGTCATCGGAGCTCACGGGAAAGAGTCCGGCGAAAACGCGGGGCTGCACCTGCTTGAATCCCGCCAACGCCTCCTTGGCGGGATTGGCCTCGAGCGTGATGGTATCGCCCACCGGCGCGCCGTCGATTTCCTTGATCCCAGCGACGACGAATCCCACCTCACCGGTGTTCAGGGCCGGCAAGGTCACGGGCTTCGGCTGATAGCGGCCCAGCCGGTCGACGACATGGCTGCGCCCGGTCGACATGACGCGGATCTTGCTCCCGGACTGCAACGCACCATTCATGACCCGGACCAGCGAGACCACGCCCACGTAGTTGTCGAACCACGAATCGATGATGAGCGCCTGGAGGGGTGCGTCCGGGTCGCCTTTGGGCGCAGGGATACGCTTCACCAAGTGCTCGAGCAGCTCGGGGATGCCAAGGCCGGTCTTGGCGCTCACCAGGGCCGCATCGTCCGCCGGGATGCCGATGATCTCCTCGATTTCGTGAATGACCTTGGCGGGATCGGCCGAGGGTAAGTCGATCTTGTTGATGACCGGCAGGACTTCCAGGCCCTGCTCGAGGGCGGTGTAGCAGTTGGCGACGCTCTGCGCCTCGACCCCCTGCGCGGCGTCGACCACCAGCAGCGCACCTTCGCAGGCTGCCAAGGACCGCGAGACCTCGTAGGAGAAATCGACGTGTCCCGGCGTATCGATGAAATTGAGCTGATAGGTCTCGCCGCTCAGCGATTTGTAGTCCAGGGTGACGCTCGCCGCCTTGATGGTGATGCCGCGCTCGCGTTCGAGGTCCATCGAGTCGAGCACTTGCGCCTGCATTTCCCGGGCGTCAAGACCGCCGCATTCCTGGATGAAGCGGTCCGCCAAGGTGGATTTGCCGTGATCGACATGCGCGATGATCGAGAAGTTGCGGATATTCTTCATCAAGGCCTGGGGGTGGACAAACCGCCGATTATACCGGTCAACGGTGGTGTGCGAGCGCCTTGAGCACTTCTTCGGTGTCCAATCGCCCGTGACACACGAGCTCCCCGCCGAACAGCAACACGGGAATCTTGTGGCCGTAGCGGCTGCGCGTGTCCGCGTCTGCGTCCACATCGAGCACTTCGAGCGGGTAGCCGTGGGCGGCCGGAAGCCGGTCGAGCTCGGCGCGCATCTCCTCGCATAGCCCGCAGCCCGGCCGCGAGTAGAGCACGAACCGCACGGATCAGCCCTTGGCTAGCGCGGCGGCGAGGGGAACGACTTGACCGAGTGCGCGATGAACTCGACCGTCTGCGCCGGGACCTCGCCGACCGCCGTCACCTGATGGCCCTGCACCACCGTGGAGAATGCAAAGCCGGAGCCCACCCGGGCGAGACCTTCCATCATCGGCTCGGAGGGCGCGCTCGGCGTGGCGGACGTGTTTGCCTGCGCCGCCGCGTCCGGCTCCACGAACACCGACACCGTGGCGAGACCGTCCGAGTACACGAGGTGCTCGGCGGGAACCGACGCGCCGCCGAGCGTTTGCGCGCCCGACACCGTCAAATGAAAGCCCGGGGGCAGCTCGCTCGCCCGATAAGCGGACAGCGCCGCCGCGGCCGGCTCGCTCGTCGGTCCTTGGCGCACCCAGCGCATGCCCTCGGTGCGCACCGCCGGCGCAAGATCCGCATCGGCAATGGTCTCCGGCATTTCCAGGCGGGCAAAGAGGATTTGCTCGATCACCTGCCCGTGCGCATCGCACAGCTGGGTTTTGAGCGGCATGGCGGTGTTCTCATCGAGCCAAAGGCGGTAACCGAACCGGTACTGGTCTTTGGGATTGACCGCGATCACCCGAGCCGCGCGCCCAAGCACCCGCGAGGCAGGCAGCGCTTCGATCACGTAGAACTCATCGACGTCCGCGCCAAACCTCGGCAGCGAGCCGAGGAACGGACCGTGGTCCTGGCGCGGCTCGACCAGCACCGTGTGTTGATCCGGTAGAAAACAGGTGAGCTCGTCGTTATTGCGCACGAACTCCCGACCCGAGCCGTCCAGCGACTGCAGCCGCTCCGTGACTCGACCCGCCTTGACCCGGTGCACGATGCGCATGGTCTCGACGCGGCCCTCGCTCAAATGAAAGAACGTGCCGTCGTAATTGCGCGTGGCGAGCGCCTGATTCATTTTCTCCAGCCAGGCGCGCGCATCGTCCGCGGCACCCGAACGCTGCCCGAGGGCGAGGCTCAGCACGCCGGCCGCGGCGTAGGGAATCAGCCAATGAGCGCGGGACCGAGACACTCGCCTCATGGAGTGGTCTGCGTGGCGCGGGATACCGCCGGCGCTACCGAGGCCCGCGAGGCGTTGCCGCCCGCTCCTGCCGCAGCGCTCTGGACGGTATCGGCGTCCGCGCTCAACAGCGTCGACAGGAGGTTGCCCTGTCCGAGGCCCACCGAGTACTTGCTGTGCGCGAACACGTAGTTCGTGAGCCGCGCCGGCGCCAGCATCGCCGGCGCTGCGGCCGGCGTGGGCACCGTATAAGAAAGAGGCTCTTGGGCGACAGTCGCCAGACGCACATTCTGAGCTATTACGCGGGGCGCCGCGGCCACACCCGGCGCGGCCGCGTGCTGATTCCAGGAAACGACGGCGACGGCCGTGACTCCGGCAGCCACCGCCGTGCCTGCGATCGGCCTCCACCAGCGCAGCGGACGGGCTCTGGCCGCCGGCAGCACAGGCTCCGCGGGCTCGCCGTCGATGGTGCGATTGACGCGCGCCGCGAAGGTGAGGCTCAGGGATGCCCCGCTGCCACCGCGCAGGGTCTCGCCGATCAGCGCATACCGGCCGAAGCTCTGGCGCAACTCCGGATCGCGCGTCAGACGCTTGAGCAGAAGCTCCGTCTCGGAGCTCGGAAGCTCGCCATCGAGAAACGCCGAAACCTGTTCACGAATTTGTTCGCTCATGTGTCCTCGGGCCTACCCAGGCCGCCCTCGAAAATGGGTCGAAGCTTCTTGTCTATCGCCTCGCGTGCGCGGAAGATCCGCGAACGCACCGTGCCGACCGGACAATCCATGGTCTGTGCAATGTCTTCGTAACTCAAACCCTCGAGCTCCCGCAGCACGATCGCCGTACGCAGATCCTCGGGCAGATTCTCGATGGCGCGATTGACCGTGTCGCGGATCTCGTCCGTGAGCAGCAAGGCTTCTGGGGTTTCGGACTCGGCCAGGCGGGAATGCAGGTCATACTGCTCGGGGTCCTGGAGGTCAAGATCGTAATCCATGGGCCGGCGCTTGGTGGCAACGAGAGCGTTCTTCGCGGTGTTGATGGCGATTCTATACAGCCAGGTATAGAAGGCGCTATCGCCGCGAAAGGATTGCAGCGCGCGATACGCCTTCACGAAAGCCTCCTGTGCAATGTCCTCGGCCTCGGTCGCATCGTGCACGTAACGCATGATTAGCTTCAGCACCTTGTGCTGGTATCGCAAGACCAACAAATCGAACGCAGCGCGCTCGCCGCGCTGGACGCGCTCGACCAGTTTGAGGTCGCTCTCTTCAACGGTCATTCAAGAGCCCCAAACCGGCAGGTGCGCAAACCAGCCTGTCGCGATAGACCGACCGGCCAAGGAAAAGTTCGGCGGGTTACCGGGAATGCGTGACGGTTTTCCGGTATTGCGACGGCAAGCGTGATCTTGTACACAGGTTGAATTCTAGCAGCGGCTCTCGGCCGCCACGCTTAATCGCCGGCGGCCGCTTCCGTGATGCGCCCGATGAGAGCGGCGAGGATGGGGGTTGGGGGCGGCTCGAGCCCCAGACAATAGGCGTGAATCAGGGGGTCGGGCACGTCGAGCAGCGCCTGGAAGGCTTCCTGATGCTCGCGGGACGCGCCGGCGTAGCGCTCGTCGACGTACCGCCTGAGCAACACATCGAGCTCCCTCATCCCGCGCCGGCAGCGCCAGCGCAGCCGACCGAGCTCGTGCGATGCTTCGCCCATCCGCCGCTACAGGCGCCGCTGCGCCAGCATCTGCTTGATCTCGCCGATGGCCTTGGCGGGATTCAGGTCCTTCGGGCACGCCTCGGTGCAATTCATGATGGTGTGGCAGCGATACAGCCGGAACGGGTCCTCGAGTTGATCGAGCCGCTCGCCCTGTGCCTCATCGCGACTGTCGACGATCCACCGATAGGCAGCCAGCAGGGCAGCTGGACCCAGGTAGCGCTCGCTGTTCCACCAATAGCTCGGGCAGCTGGTCGAGCAGCAGGCGCACAAGATGCATGCCGAGGGCCGGTCGACCTTTTCCTGATCTTCCTTCGACTGCAGGCGCTCACCATCCGGGGGCGGCGGCGTGCGACTCTGCAGCCAGGGTTGCATCGCCGCGTACTGTGCATAGAAATTGGTCAGGTCGGGTACCAGATCCTTGATGATCGACATGTGCGGCAGCGGGTAGATCTTGATGTCGCCCTTGACGTCCGCACAGGCGTTGATGCAGGCGAGGCCGTTCTTGCCGTCGATGTTCATGGCGCACGACCCGCAAATCCCCTCCCGGCAGGAGCGGCGAAAGCTCAACGTGGTATCGATCTCGTTCTTGATCTTGATCAGGGCGTCCAGGACCATCGGTCCACAGCTGTCCATGTCGACTTCGTAGGAGTCGATGCGCGGGTTCTCGTTCGAGTCCGGGTCGTAACGGTAGATCTTGAACACCCTCACGTGCGAGGCGCCGGCGGGTGCCTTGAAGACCTGGCCGTCCTTGCGCACGACGGAATTGCGGGGAAGAGTGAACTCGGCCATCGATCATGCTCCTCAATAGGTGCGCGCTTTGGGCGGAATCGGCTCGACGTCGTCGGTCAAGGTGTTCATATGGACCGGCCGATAGTCGAAGGTCGTCGCGCCTCGAGCATCCACCCAGCACAGGGTGTGCTTCATCCAGTTCTGATCGTCGCGATTGGGAAAGTCCTCGCGCGCCTGAGCGCCGCGACTTTCCTTGCGATTCTCCGCCGAGTGCAGCGTTGCCACCGCCTGGCCGAGCAGGTTGTCGAGCTCCAGGGTTTCGATCAAGTCAGTGTTCCAGATCAGCGAGCGATCGCTCACGGAGACGTCCTGGAACGAGTCGAACACGGCGCTCAGGCGGCGCTTGCCGTTGTTCAATGTCTCCGCCGTGCGGAATACCGCGGCGTCCTCCTGCATGATGCGCTGCATGTCCAGACGGATATCGGCGGTGCGCCGCGCGCCCTTTGCGTACCGCAGAGCGTCGAAGCGCTGGAGCGCCGCCTCCGCGCAGTTCGGTGCGAGCGGGCGCTGGGGGGCGCCGGGCTTCACCACGTCGGCGCAATGACGCGCCGCTTCGCGGCCGAACACCACCAGGTCGAGCAGCGAGTTCGATCCGAGCCGGTTCGCGCCATGCACCGATACGCACGCCGCCTCGCCGGCCGCCATCAAGCCCGGCACGACGACATCCGCACCCGCGCGACGATACGTGACTTCGCCGTGCACGTTGCAGGGTATGCCGCCCATGTTGTAGTGGACCGTGGGCAGCACCGGAATCGGCTCTTTGGTCACATCGACGTTGGCGAATATTCTCGCGGTCTCGGCGATTCCGGGCAGACGCTCCTTGATCACCTCGGGACCCAGATGCTCGAGGTGCAAATCGATGTGGTCCTTGAGTTTGCCCACGCCGCGGCCCTCGCGGATCTCGATGGTCATCGAGCGGCTCACGACGTCGCGCGAAGCCAGGTCCTTGGCGTTCGGCGCATAGCGCTCCATGAAACGCTCGCCCGCCGAGTTGGTGAGATAACCGCCCTCGCCGCGCGATCCTTCGGTGATGAGACAGCCGGCACCATAAATGCCGGTCGGATGGAACTGCACGAACTCCATGTCCTGCAGCGGCAAGCCCGCGCGCAGCACCATGCCGCCGCCGTCGCCCGTGCAGGTGTGCGCGGAAGTGCAGGAGAAATACGCGCGCCCGTAGCCTCCGGTCGCCAGGATGACCTGATGCGCGCGAAACCGGTGCAGCGTCCCCTCGGACAGGTCGAGCGCGATCACGCCGCGGCACTCGCCATTTTCCATAATGAGGTCGAGGGCAAAGTACTCGATGAAGAACTCGGCGTCGTGCTTCAACGACTGCTGATACAAGGTGTGCAGCATGGCGTGGCCGGTGCGGTCCGCCGCCGCGCAGGTGCGCTGCGCGATCCCCTTGCCGTAGTGGGTGGTCATGCCGCCGAAGGGACGCTGATAGATCTTGCCCTGTTCCGTGCGCGAGAACGGAACGCCGTAATGCTCGAGCTCGATCACCGCGGCGGGCGCCACTTTGCACATGAACTCGATGGCATCCTGATCGCCGAGCCAGTCGGAGCCCTTCACAGTGTCATACATGTGCCAGCGCCAGTCGTCCTCGCCCATGTTGCCGAGCGCGGCGGAAATGCCGCCCTGCGCGGCGACCGTGTGACTGCGCGTCGGAAAGACCTTGGTCAAACAGGCGGTCGCGAGTCCGGCCTGCGCCAAGCCGAAGGTCGCACGCAATCCCGCGCCACCGGCCCCGACCACCACCACGTCATAGGTGTGATCGATGAACTTGTACTCGCTCATAGGCTTCGGCTTCTCAAGGTAAGAATGCGATGCGCAGGATGGCGAAAATGCCCGCGCCGGCGCACAGCACGTAGAGGAAACGCAGCAGCACCAGCAGGAACAACTTGGCCCCGTGGGCGTGCACGTAGTCCTCGACCACGACGTTCGTCCCCAGATAGGAGTGGTACGCCGTGACTGCAACCAGCAGCACCGCGAGCAGCGCGCTCAAGGGCACGGAGAGCCAGGTGCGCACCGTCGCATAATCGAGGGTCGGCAGCAGCAGGAGCGACCAGAAAAACCAGAGGGTCAGCGGAATCAACGCGACCGCGGTCACCCGTTGCGACCACCAGTGCACCGTGCCGTCCCGGGCGGAGCCCGCGCCGAGCACTCTGCCGAGGGGACTGCGCAGGCTCATAGCCGCCCGCCATGCCACAGCAAGGCCCAGGCAGCGAGCGTCGCGCATAGAGCGGCGAACACGGCGATCCAACCGCTCGCATGCCGCTGCGTGCGCTCGAAGCCGAGCCCCACATCCCAGCACAAATGGCGCACGCCGTTGAACAGGTGAAACAGAAAGGAGAAAGTCCAGCCGAACAGGCACACGAGGCCGGCCGGGCTCGCGAACAGGCGCGCAGCGGTCCGGTAGCTCTCCTCGCCGCCCGCGAGCGAAATCAGCCAGAAGGTGAGCGCCAGGAGTCCAACGCCCAAGGCGACGCCGGTGATCCGGTGCAGGATCGACAGCGTGTTGCCGATTTGCCAGCGATAGACCCCGAGATGCGGCGATAGCGGCCGGGTGCGTGCAGACATGTTTTTCAACGCGATGGGTTCGTCAAAAGTCGATGCAGCGGCCCCGCAGCTCCCAATCGCCGAAGCGCGTCGGCTCGGGACCTTCGCGGCCCCCCACTTCACGGGGCGGCGCCGCCGGCGGCGGGGACGTCGGCAGCTCGGAGATTTCGTTCTGATTATCGTCGTTCGGCAACACAGGTGAAAGTGTGCCAGAAAAGCCCCGGGCGAGGCAGGGGTTGACAGGCCGCCTTGCCGGCCTCATTCATGAGGCGTGAGTAAACAGGCATTTGAGCTGGCATCTCTTTCCGTACTGCGGTTCTCGGGCACGGACGCCATCGCGTTTCTGCAGGGCCAGGTGTCGAACGATACCCGCCGCCTGGCGGACGGTGTTCCGCTGCTGTCGGCCTACTCCACCGCGCAGGGGCGCGTCGTGGCCGTGCTGCATCTGTTGCCCCATTCCAGCGGCGTGCTCGCGATCCTGCCGCGCGAGCTGGCGCTGACGACGCTCGAGCGCCTGCGCAAATTCGTGTTGCGCGCGAAGGTCAAGATCGAAGACCTGAGCGATCGCTACAGCGTCGCCGGCGCACACGACACGTCGGCGCCGGAGCTCGAGATTCTGCCGGCAGCCGGGGCTCCCTATGCGGAGCATGAGGGAATCGCCGTCGCGCGCGTGGCCGATGGCGCGCAAAGCGCGACGCCGCGTTACTGGGTGGTGCGTCCGCGCGAGAACGACCCGGAGATCCGCGGCGATGGCTCCGATGGTGAGCGCGCGGATCTCGCGTGGCGGCTCGCGGACATCCGCGCCGGCATGCCGCGAGTGGACGCCGCGACGTCCGAGCAGTTCGTCGCGCAGATGCTGAATCTCGATCTCTTGGACGCCATCAGCTTCACCAAGGGTTGCTATACCGGCCAGGAGATCATCGCCCGCACTCAGCACCTGGGCAGAATCAAGCGCCGCTTGTCGCGACTCGCCTTGCCGTCGGGAGCCTGGTCGATCGGCCAGGCGCTGCGGCTCGCGGATGGCCGCACGGGCCGTCTCACCGAAGTCGTGCGGGTCGGCGAAGGGTTCGAGGCGCTCGCGGTGCTGAGCCTGCGCGATGCGGCCCCCGCGGGCGACACCGACACGGGTGCCGGCGCCGGCGAAGCGGTAGCGGCCGAGGAGCTGCCGCTGCCGTATCGCACAGATTGAGAGGAAAAATCGGCCACGCCTTCTTCAGAGGTCGATGATCTCCACGACACCGGGATTCAGTTCCGCGCCGAAAAATCGACCGCCGACGCGCGCGAAGCGCTCGGCATCGTCCGTCGCCAGCCAACGGATCTTGCCGCGATCAACATCGAGCGGTTGCGCCGGCACGCGCGCCGCCAGTACCTGCGCGGTGGTTGCCGCCGAATCGACGATCCGCACTTGCGGCGGCAAGACCGAGCGGATGGCGGCGGCGAGAATCGGGAAATGCGTGCAGCCAAGCACCAGGGTGTCGGGCCTGTCGTCGGCGGCGAATACGGGATCGAGATAGCGATGCGCGACGGCCTCGGCGACGGGGCCCGAGGTCCAACCCTCTTCGGCGAGCGCCACGAACATCGAGCAGGCGCGTGTCGAAATCCGCGCCGCCGGGTTGCGCCTCAGGATCTCGGCTTGATAGGCGCCGCCGTTGATGGTGCCTTCCGTCCCGATCACGGCGATGTGCTGCGACCGGGAAGCAGTGACCGCCGCGGTCGCGCCCGGCTCGATGACGCCGATGACCGGGAGATGCGGGTAGCGCTCCCGCAGCGAACCGAGCGCGGACGCGGAGGCGGTATTGCAAGCCACCACGAGGCTGGCGATGCCGCGTTCGACCAAAGCCTCGGCGCATTGCAGCGAGTAGCGCGAGACGGTGTCGGCGCTCTTCGTACCGTAGGGCAAGCGCGCCGTATCACCGAGATAGATGAAATCTTGCCCGGGCAACGCAGCGGTCAGCTCGCGCAGCACGGTGAGGCCGCCGACGCCCGAGTCGAATACCCCGATAGGCGCGGCGCGCTGCAGCGGCGCTGCTCCGGCCGGAATCGCTTACAGCTCCGGGCGCATGTGGGGGAACAGCAGCACGTCGCGGATCGAGGGTGCGTCCGCGAACAGCATCACCGTCCGATCGACGCCCAATCCGAGTCCGGCGGCGGGCGGCATGCCGTACTCGAGGGCACGGATGTAATCCGCATCGTAGTACATGGCCTCCTCGTCCCCGGTGGCCTTGCGCTCGACTTGATCCCTGAAGCGCTGCGCTTGGTCCTCGGGATCGTTCAACTCCGAGAAGCCGTTCGCAAGCTCGCGGCCCCCGATGAAGAACTCCCAGCGATCGGTGATGAACGGATCGTCATCGTTGCGCCGCGAAAGCGGCGAGACTTCCGCCGGATAGGCGTAGGCAAAGGTCGGCTGGACGAGCGTTTGCTCCCCGGTCTTCTCGAAGAGCTCGATCTGCAGCTTGCCCGCCCCATCGGTGCGCTTGTAGGGGACCTTCATGGCATCGCAAACCCGGCGCAGGTAGGTCACGTCGCGCAGCGACATCGGATCGAGATCCCTGTTGTTGGCGAGCAGGATCTCCTCGATGGTCATGCGGGCGAAGCTCTTCGACAGGTCGATCTCCGTTCCCTGATACTGGATCTTGCGCGAGCCCTTCAGGGTGTCCGCGAGTCCCTGGAACAGCGCCTCGATCATCTCCATGAGATCGCGGTAGTCGGCGTACGCCTGATACAGCTCGAGCATCGTGAATTCGGGATTGTGCTGCGTCGACACGCCCTCGTTGCGGAAGTTGCGGTTGATCTCGTACACGCGTTCGAAGCCGCCCACGGTGAGCCGCTTCAAGTAGAGCTCGGGAGCAATCCGCAGATACATGTCGACGTCGAGCGCGTTGTGGTGCGTCTTGAAGGGGCGCGCCGCCGCACCGCCCGGAATGGGATGCAGCATCGGTGTTTCCACCTCGAGAAAACCGCGCGAATCGAGAAAGGCGCGCAGGTAGCGCACGATGCCGGAGCGCATCTCGAAAACGCGGCGGCTGTCCTCGTTGACGATCAGATCGACGTAGCGGCGGCGGTACCTGAGCTCGGTATCGGCGATCCCGTGCCACTTGTCCGGCAAGGGCCGGAGCGACTTCGCGATGAGCGTGATGCGCTCGGCGCGCACCGAGAGCTCGCCCGTCTTGGTGCGAAACAAGATCCCCTCGGCGCCGACGATGTCGCCCACGTCCCAGGTCTTGAATTCGTCGTACGCCTCGCCGAGCGCCTGCTGCTGCAGGAAGATCTGAATGGAGCCGCTCACATCCTCGAGCTTCGCGAAGCTCGCCTTGCCCATGACTCGTTTCGCGCGCATCCGGCCCGCGACGCTCACGCGCAGCTCCTCAGCCTCGAAGAACTCGGCGCTCTTGGTCTCGTAAGCTGTCAGCAGGTCCGCGGCGAGCGCGTCGCGGCGGAACTGGTTCGGATAGGCGATGCCGCGGTCGCGGAGCTTCGCGAGCTTGACGCGCCGCTCCGCGATCAAATGATTGTCGTCGTCGTCACTCATCAAAGTCCTTGCTTCAGGCTGGCCTGCATGAATACGTCGAGGTCACCGTCAAGCACCGCCGTCGTGTTGCCGATCTCGACGTTGGTGCGCAGATCCTTGATCCGGGATTGATCGAGGACGTAGCTGCGGATCTGATTGCCCCAGCTGACATCGGACTTCGAGTCCTCGAGCACCTTGGCAGCCGCGTTGCGCTTGTTGAACTCGAGCTCGTAAAGCTTCGCCTTCAGCATCTTCATGGCGGTGGAGCGGTTCTTGTGCTGGCTGCGCTCGCTCTGGCAGGCGACCACGATGCCGCTCGGAACGTGCGTGATACGCACGGCCGACTCGGTCTTGTTCACATGCTGCCCGCCCGCCCCGCTGGAGCGATACACATCGGTGCGCAGATCCGCCGGATTGATCTCGATGTCGATGTCGTCGTCCACCTCGGGGGAGACGAACACCGAGGCAAACGAAGTGTGCCGCCGGTTGCCGGAGTCGAACGGGGATTTGCGCACCAGCCGGTGCACACCCGTCTCGGTGCGCAGCCAGCCGTAGGCATGATCGCCGCTCATGCTGATGGTCGCGCCCTTGATGCCGGCGACCTCGCCCGGGCTTTGATCGATGATCTCGGTCTTGATGCCGTGCCGGTCGGCCCATTTCAGGTACATGCGCAGGAGCATCGCGGCCCAGTCCTGCGCCTCGGTGCCGCCCGCACCGGCCTGTATGTCGAGGAAGGCGCTATGCGAGTCCATCTTGCCGGGGAACATTCGCTGGAACTCGAGTCGCTCGACGTCGGTGGCGAGTTGCGTCGCATCCCGCTCGATCTCGGCGGCGGCGCCGGTATCGGCCTCTTCGGCCGCCACATCCAGGAGCTCGCCTGCGTCGCGCAAACCGCGGCTCAAGCGATCGAGATCGTGGACGACTTCCTCGAGCTTCGCGCGCTCCTTACCGAGCTCCTGCGCCCGCTCCGCATCCTTCCAAACATTCGGCTGCTCGAGCTCCCGGGTGACTTCCTGCAGGCGCTCGCTCTTGTTGTCGTAATCAAAGATACCTCCTCAAGGACAGCGTGCGCTCCTCGAGATCTTTGATGAATCGTTTCAGCTGATTGATTTCCATGACCGATCATTTTATCACTCATCGCATGTCCAGATGCTGGCAATTGAGCTGCACGCTCTCCGCGCCGTTGTACTCGTTGATCTCCAGGCGGTAAGCGAGCTCCACCGCGGCGCCCGGACGGATCTGGACCGCGGGACTTGGCGCGGCGTCGGCATATCCGAACGCGATGGCGTCGACGCAGCGCGCCCCTGCATCGACGCCGGCGCCCGGCGCCTCGCGCAACAAGAGCTTCAAGTGCCGGCCGCCGACCACGCGGGCGTCCGCGACGATGAAGCCGCCGTCGAACACCGGTTCCGGAAACCCCTGCCCCCACGGGCCGGCCTGCTTCAGGATGCGCGCGGTTGCGATACACATCTCGCCCGGGAGCAATTCGCCGTCGCTGTGAATGACGCCGCGCAGGATGTCCGCACCGGCGCGCGCCGCCACTTCGGCGGCGAAGGCCGCGCGGAAGAGCTCGAGATTCGACTCCGGCAAGCTCATGCCTGCGGCCATCGCGTGCCCGCCGAACTTCTCGACGAGCCCGGGATGGCGTGTAGCGATGCCATCGAGCACATCGCGTATGTGAATGCCGGCGATCGAGCGCGCCGAGCCGCGCAGCATCCCGCCGTCCGCGCGCGCGAAGGCGATCACCGGGCGATGCAGGCGGTCCTTGAGCCGGCCGGCCACCAGGCCGACGACACCCTGGTGCCAGCCCTCATCGAATAGACACACCCCGAGGGTCTCGCTTCCCGATTCATCGAAGCGCACCGCCGCCGCGAGTTCGATCGCCTCGCTCTGCATGCGCTGCTCGATCTCGCGCCGCTCGTCGTTGAGCCTCGTCAGCTGCGCGGCGAGCGCCGCGGCCCGATCGGGCTCTTCCGCGAGCAGGCAGGCGATGCCGATGCTCATGTCCGTAAGACGTCCGGCGGCGTTCAAGCGCGGCGCGATGAGGTAGCCGAGATCCGCGGCGCTCAGCTGCTCGAGCCGCCGCCCGGCCGACTCGACCAGCGCACGGATGCCGGGCACACACCGACCGGCTCGAATGCGCCGCAAGCCCTGCGCCACCAGCACGCGGTTATTGCGATCGAGCGGCACCAGATCGGCGACCGTGCCCAGGGCCACGAGATCCAGCAGATCGGAGGGCCTCCATTCTTTCTCCCCCAACAGGTGCGCCAATGCCGCAACCACGTAGAACGCGACGCCGACACCCGCGAGAGCCCGGCTCGGAAATGTCGAGTCCGCGAGGTTGGGATTCACGATCACCTCGGCGGGCGGCAGCGCCCCGCCCGGCAAATGATGGTCGGTGACCAGGACCGGAATGCCGAACGCGCGCGCAGTCTCCACGCCCTCGATGCTCGAGACGCCGTTGTCCACGGTGACGATGAGAGACGGCGCCCGCTCCGCCGCGAGCGCCACGATCCCCGGCGTCAGGCCGTAGCCGAACAGAAACCGGTTCGGCACGAGGAAGTCGACGTGCGCGAACTTGAGCGCACGCAAGGCGCGCACGAAGAGCGCGCTGCCCGTCGCGCCGTCCGCATCGAAGTCGCCGACAATGAGCACGCGGCCCGAGCGGTGCGCGGCGAGCAGCTCCGCCGCACGCTCGACGTGATCGAGGGCACGCACCGGCAGCAACCGATCGAGCGACAGGTCGAGATCGTCTGCCTGAGCGATGCCGCGCGCGGCGTATACCCGCCGCAGCACCGGATGAAGCTCCGGAGCAAAGTCGAGCGCCGCACCGGCCGGACGCCGTCGAATTTCAATCGCCATCGGTCAGGATCTCCCACCAGGGACGCGCACGGCGCCAGAAGCGCCGCATCGCGCGGGCGTTGAGCCGCATGCAGCGGCGGCGCGCGGACAGCTCGATACCCGCAAGCCGCCCGGCACGCAGATCGGCGAATGCGGGCGCGAGCCAGCGTTCCTCGACGTTCTGCCAGGCCGCCGAGCCGGGCCAGTCAGGCACCGCGATGACACCCGAGGTCGCGGCGCCCGGATAACGGGACGTCGGCGCGAAGGAGCCGAACAGCGGATCATCGCCCGCCGTCCAGCCGCTCAACGTGGGGCGCTCGGCGTCGGCAGCCCCCTCGCCCCACAACCACAGCGCATTGATGACAGGTTGCTGCGTTTCACGCCGCCGCCGATTGACCGCATGGTCGAACAGCCACATCTCGATTTCGCTCGCCAAGCTGCGCAGCCGCGTCGCATCGTCGCCGCGCGGCAAGTAGGCCCAGAGGTCGTGACCGGCCGCTTCCTCGGGCGCGCTGGTCGTCACGCGCAGCGGCCCAGTGAAGCGACATAGCAGCAGCGCGTCGCGCCCCCGCTCCATGCTCACTCTGCCGCCGGCGAATACCTGGTTGAAATCCGCCGCCAACGCATCGGCTTCGGCGGGCTCGATCTCGAGGACGCCGTCGGCGGCCATGCCGATGCTGGTCATGCCGGCGAGCAAGTGGACCGGGGTTGCCAGGCACAGCCACGAGCCGGCGGCGCGGCTCGCGCTCGGGGCCAGCGCGGCGGAGGCGACGGGCGGCATGCGCGCACCTTCGGGCGCGATCAGCCGAAACGCCTGGGCGCGCCAATCGGCGGCGTCGCTGGGTCCGTCCGCGCGCGCCAAGAGTCGCTCCAGCGACGGCGCGCGGGTGTGCGAATGCGCGCCGCGCGCGGTGATGCGAAAATACACGGAGGACAATGGCGATCCTGAGGCGAGGGAGAGGTATCTTACCGGTTTATGCGATTCACCCAGGATCCGAGTTCCACCAGAAACTTGATCCGCTCGTACGCACCGGGCGAGATCAAGATCAACGACGAAATATTCCACCACGCCCTGATCGTCGGTCCCTCCTCGATCGCGGCCGGCCCCCCCGTCACCAACGCCGGCGAGCTCAAGGCCGACCACACGGCCCAGATCGTGGCGCTCGCGCCCGAGCTCGTGCTCGTCGGCACCGGTGTCCGGCAAGTATTTCCGGCCGCGGAATTCGGCGCACAGTTCTTGCGAGCGGGCATCGGGTTCGAGGTCATGGATACCGGCGCCGCTTGCCGCACGTTCAACGTGCTGGTCACGGAGCAGCGACGCGTGGTGGCGTTGCTGCTGGTCTAGATTCAAAAATAAAGAAAGGCGGGGCGTGACGAGCTGAGTAAGTTGGTATCGAGAATTGTTCTACTTCTTATTGATCTTGTTATATTTTTCTCTGGACCGAATCTAAACCGTCGCGCCCCGCGAGTGGACTTTTCCCCAACGACTCGCGTCGAAACATACGCCTAGGTCGCGGGCAGCGTCAACGACCGAGCAGTGGTGCAATCCAGCCCCGCTCTTCTTCTAGAACATATACCTTGCCAGTTCAACGACATACGTTCTCTTTGCAAACCGTGGCGCAACTCGCGGCTGGCCGGTCGCGCAGCTACTTCGCCCCCGAGAGATACGGCAGCGGATCGACGGGCTTGCCGTTCAGGCGAATCTCGAAGTAGAGCGCCGGAGATTGATGCGGTCCGACGCCCATCTGCGCGATGACTTGGCCGCGAAGCACCTCTTGTCCCTCGCGCACGGCGATGTCCTGCGTGTGCGCGTACGCAGAGAGGAAACTCTCGTCGTGCTTGATGATGATGAGATTGCCGTAACCCCGGATGCCATTGCCCACATAGACGATTCGTCCGCTGCCCGCGGCGCGCACCGGCTGCCCGAGGAGCCCTGCCAACAGAATGCCGCCGCCGGCAACCGCTTGCGGGGTCTCGAGGGCCGAGGTGGGCCACATCCAGCGTGTGGCTGCCGACTGCTGCGCGGGCGGCGGTGCGACGCCTGCGTTGCCCGGCGGCCCGGCAGCGCGCGGCGGCGCACTCACCGGCGGGGCGCGGTTCACCAAGGGCGTCTCCACGGGCGGCAGCGCCGGCCGCAGGCTGAGTATCTGGCCCACCGAGATGCGATAGTCCGGACCGATACCGTTCCAGCGGGCGAGCGCCCGGTAGTCGAGATCATGGCGCCAGGCGATGCTGTAGAGCGTGTCCTGCGGCTGCACGACGTAGCTCTGCGGCTCGTAATCGCTGCGCACCGCGCACCCGGCGAGGCAGAAGAACCCGATGACGCCGACCGCTCGGGCGAAGCGCAGATGAGCCCCTAGCGCTGCAGTCCCGAGAGCAAGGGCACGAAGCTCACCAGACCCAGCGACTCCCGCTGCACGCGGGTCTCGCTCTTCGTGTAGCGCATGAGCTCCTGGCGTCCGTCGGGGCCGACCGGCGCAATCAAGCGGCCGCCCACGGCGAGTTGGTCGAAAAGAGCCTGTGGCACCTTATGCGGCGCGGCGGTCAGGAGGATGCCGTCGAAGGGAGCGCGGCCCGGCCAGCCCACGTTGCCGTCGTCATGCCGGAAGTGCACGTTGCGGATCTTGAGCTCGCGCAACGAGCGGCGCGCGCGCGCGACCAGGCTGCCGATGCGCTCGATGGTGTAGATCTCCTGCACCAGCGGCGAGAGCACGGCGGTCTGATAGCCGCAGCCGGTGCCGATCTCGAGCACCTTCGGCGCGGGTCCCGCGGCGAGCAGCGCTTCGCTCATGCGCGCGACCACGTACGGCTGAGAAATGGTCTGCCCGAAGCCGATGGGGAGCGCCGTATCCTCGTACGCGCGCGAGGCAAGCGCCTCGTCCATGAACAGGTGCCGCGGCACGTTGCGGATGCGGTCGAGCACGCGCACGTCCGCGATGCCCTGCTCCTGCAGCCGCAGCACCAGCCGCTCGCGCGTGCGCGCCGAGGTCATGCCGATGCCGGAGAGCCGTGGGCCTTGGATGAAGGTGCTCATGTCGACAACCAGCGCTCGAGCTCGGGCAGCGCCGCGTGACGCGTGAAATCGATTTGCAGCGGGGTCACCGAGGCAAAGCCATGCGCGACGGCGTGAAAGTCGGTTCCCGGACCGGCGTCCTGCCCCTCTCCCGCGTTGCCGACCCAGTACACGTTGCGGCCGCGCGGATCCTGGGCCCGTACGATCGGCTTGCTGCGATGTCGCGCACCGAGCCTCGTGACTCTCATGCCGAGCAGCTGATCGTCGGGCAAATCCGGCACGTTGACGTTGAGCACCACGGGTCCTTGCAACGGTGCGACCGAGAGACGTTGAACCAAGCTCGCCGCGACGCGCGCGGCACCGGCGAAATTTCGCGGGCTGCCCGGCTCGACGCACAACGATACCGCAATCGCCGGCAGACCGAGAAAGCGCCCTTCGACGGCGGCGGCGACGGTCCCCGAGTAGAGCGTGTCGTCGCCGAGATTCGCCCCGTCGTTGACGCCGGACACCACCAGGTCGTACTCGAAATCGAACAGACCCGAGATCGCGAGGTGCACGCAGTCGGTGGGAGTCCCGTTCACGTAGTAGCAGTCGGCATCGTAACGCGCCGCCCGTATCGGTACATCCAAAGTGAGCGAATTACTCGCACCGCTCCGGTTGCGGTCCGGCGCAACCACGGTGACCGCTCCCAGCGGTTTGATCGCCTCTCTTAGTGCCTGCAAGCCCTCAGCGCGATACCCGTCGTCGTTGGAAAGTAGGATTTTCACTAAAGATCAACTAGAGGCGGATGATGGCGGCCCGGGCCTTGCAGACTATACTGTAACGCTCCACACCCGGATAGCCGATTGGTCGCTGCACTATGGCAAAACCCCGCCCTCACCACGGCGGCGAAGACACCGAGGAAGCGCGTGTATTTCGCGCCGCAGTGCGCGACGTGACACCCTTGTCGACGCCCTCGGATCTGCCGCAGGGCGCCTTACCGCCCCGGCCACCCGTACAGGCACGATCGCGGCGGCGTGCGCCCATCGTGGAGTCCGAGTCCCCGGGCGCCGATGCGCTCGGCGACGTCGTCACGACAGAAGATGCACCGAGCGCATCGGATCCGCTGTCGTTCCGCCGACCCGGCGTGCGTGAGCAAACGCTGCGCCAGCTGAGACGCGGCCGCTACCCCGTCGAGGATGAGCTGGATCTGCACGGCTTGAGTCAGTCGGCCGCCCGCGACTACCTCGCGGACTTCATCGCCGCAAGTCGTAATGCGGGTTTGCGCTGCGTGCGCATCGTGCACGGCAAGGGCTATCGCTCGGGAGCCCGCGGTCCCGTGCTCAAGATTGCCGTGAACACCTGGCTCAGGCGCCACACCGATGTCTTGGCGTTCACCTCGGCGCGGGCCATCGACGGCGGCACCGGAGCCGTGTACGTCCTGCTGCGCTAGTCGGGCTCGGAATCGTCGATGAGCGCGGGCTCGGTGAGCTCGCATATCTCGCGCAGCACCGCGGTCGCGAACTGGCCCTTGCCGAGCGTGAAACTCAAGATCAGCGTCGCGGCTTCGGACTCCACGGACAGATCGCGGATTGCACAGCGCAGCGCGCGGCGCTCCTGCTCGAGACCCTCCTGCGCGAGGAGCTCCGCGACCGGAGCGAGCTCGCGCGCGACCTCGAGCTCGGTCTCGAGCGCGCGGCCGGCCGTGCCCGGCTCGCCTCGACCCCACAACGGTCCCGACGGATGGATGTCGAACGCCGCCAGACGCCGCTCGATCTCCGGGTCCACGGCATCGACGCGAAAATGGCTGCCGCTGCCGTCGAGACTCGCAAGATCCCCGGGCGCGAGGCGCGACCACTCCGCGCTCTGCACCCGGCGGGCGAGCACCGCGTTGAAAATCAGCGAGCGCGCGGCCGAGAGCGCGAAGCCGCGCTCGGCTCTGCCCGGCGGCCGCTTACCGCTTTGCAGCCATTCGCCCACCCGGTCGAGATTGAAGCCGTCGCGGCCGAAGCGCTGCGCGCCGAAATAATTCGGCGCGCCTTGTGTCCGCAGGGCCGTGAGCTTCTCTTCGAGGGCATCGCGCGACCAGTCGACCTGGCGCAGTCGGATGCGGAAGCGATTGCCGCGCAGGGCGCCGCGGCGGAGCTTGCGCATATTGAGCTGGGATTCGAGCACACGGAACTCGTCCTTGTGCACCGTGCTCCAGAATTCCGCCGAACCGCGCGCCGCGGGCAGGCTGAACCATTGCACGCCGATTGCGTGCCGGTCCTTGAGCCCTGCGTAACCCACGTCGGCAACCGCCACCTCGGCGATGCGTGCGAGCTGGGCCGCCACCCAGCGGGTATTGGCCGAGCGCTTCTCCACGCGCAACAATCTATGCGGCCCATCGCCCGACGGAACGAAGGAGAGTTCCTCCTCGACCCGAAAGTCCTCCGGCTCGGCTTTGATGCGTGCGGCGGATAGGGGCGCGCCGTGCGCGCGCGGCGGCGACAACGCGGCGCGAGTCCAGGCTTCCGCACGCCGACCCCGGATGCTCACGCTCCCTCGAGCAGCACCGCGGCTTGTGCCGCGAGCCCTTCGCCGCGTCCCACGAACCCCATGCGCTCGGTGGTGGTGGCCTTGATGTTGATGAGCTCGGGCGCGACGTCGAGATCCTCGGCAAGGTTCGCCGCCATGGCACCGCGATGCGCGGCGATGCGCGGGGCTTCGGCGAGCACGGTGATGTCGGCGTTGACGAGGCCGTAGCCGGCCTCGCGCACCAGGGCGGCAACGGTGCGCAAGAACAACCGGCTGTCGGCACCGCGGTACTTGGGATCGGTGTCCGGGAAATGGCGGCCGATGTCGCCCTTGCCGAGCGCGCCGAGCAACGCGTCGCAGAGCGCGTGAATCACCACATCGCCGTCGGAGTGCGCGATGACGCCGCGATTGTGGGCAATGCGCACGCCGCCGAGCACGACATGGTCGCCCTCGCCGAACGTATGCACGTCGAATCCCTGGCCTACGCGCATCTTCCCGGACATCGTTCGCTTCTCCGCGCTTTGTAATATGCGCGCCGCGACTTGCAGGTCCGCGGCGCGGGTGACTTTGATATTGAACGGCGAGCCCTGTACCAGCAGCGGACGCACACCCTTGCGCTCCATCGCCTGCGACTCGTCGGTGACGGCGAGATTCAAGCGCGCGGCCTCCTCGAGCGCGCGCTCGAGCTCTCCCAAGGCAAAGATCTGCGGCGTCAAGGCACGCCACAAGCCGCTGCGATCGACCGTTTCGCCGACCGTACCGTCGCGCTCGCGCTTCACCGTGTCGACGACGGGTGCGGCCAGCACGGCGCCGTTTGCGCCGGCCTCGAGCGCGGCGATCAGCGCCGCCACGTCGGCCGACTCGAGACAGGGGCGCGCCGCATCGTGGACGAGCACCCAGTCCTCGGGTGCGGCCTGCTCGCGCAGCTTCTTCAGGCCGGCGAGCACCGAGTCCTGCCGGCTCGCGCCGCCGAGCGTCGTCAGGAGCTTCTCCGAGCGCGGCGCGTGCTCGCGCCAATGCGCATCACCGGCAGCGAGCGCCACCACCACGCGCTCGATGCGCGGCTCGCAGAGCAGCGGGCGCAACGACCACCCGAGCACGGTGCTGCCCGCGAGCGGTGCGTATTGCTTGGGTGGATGCGAGGCGCCGGCCGAATTCTCGAATCGCTCACCGCGTCCGGCGGCCGGAACTACGGCCCAGATGCGCCGCGCTTTTTGCGGCGCGGTCACTCGGCGCGGGCGGTGATGGCGGCGGACGGCGCCGGCGGTGCTTGGGTCGCCGGCGTCACGATCTGATAGAAAGTCTCGTTGTTGCCCACCATCCCGAGCTCTGAGCGGGCGCGCTCCTCGAGCGCAGCGAGTCCGACTTTGAGGTCAGTCACCTCGGCGAGCAACTGCCGATTCCGGTCGCGCTGCTCCCCATTGGCCGCTTTCTGAGCCTCGAGCGCTTGATCGAGCCGCCAGATCTCCCGCATGCCTCGATCGGACACCCACAGGCGGTACTGCAGCAAGACCAGGCAGACGCCTAAAATGACCGCGAAAATCCTCATGGGGTCAGTAGCTTAGCACGGACTCTTAACGAACTGGAACCGCCAGAGCGTTCTTCCCCGCAAATTCCGCCTCGGCGCCGAGCTCGCCCTCGATACGCAGCAGCTGATTGTACTTGGCGACCCGGTCGGATCGGGACATGGAGCCGGTCTTGATCTGCGTCGCGGCCGTGGCGACGGCGATGTCCGCGATGGTGGCATCCTCGGTTTCTCCCGAGCGGTGGGAGACGATCGCCGCGTACTTGGCCTTTGCCGCCATGTCGATCGCCGCCAGCGTCTCGGTGAGCGTGCCGATCTGGTTCGGCTTGATGAGAATCGCGTTCGCGACTTTCTTTGCGATGCCTTCGGCGAAGATCTTGGTGTTGGTCACGAACACGTCGTCGCCGACCAGCTGCACCTTGTCGCCGAGCTTCTTGGTGAGTCCGACCCAGCCGTCCCAATCGCCCTCGCTCATGCCGTCCTCGATGGTGACGATGGGATATTTCGCCGCCAGCGCGGCGAGATAGTCGGCAAATTCGCTCGAGTCGAATTTACGTCCCTCGGAGGCGAGGTCGTACACGCCGTTCTTGTAGAACTCGGTGCTCGCGACGTCCAACCCCAGATAGATGTCCTTGCCCGCGCGGTAGCCCGCCTTGTCGATGGCTTCGAGGATCACCCCGAGCGCCGCCTCGTTCGAGGGCAAGTCCGGCGCGAAGCCGCCTTCGTCGCCGACGGCCGTGTTGAGCTTCTGCGCATGCAACACTTTCTTCAGCGCATGGAAGACCTCCGCGCCGTAGCGCACCGCCTCCGAAAGCGACGGCGCACCCAACGGCAGGATCATGAATTCCTGGATGTCGACGCTGTTGTCCGCGTGCGCTCCGCCATTGATGATGTTCATCATCGGCACCGGCATGACGGGCGGTCTGCCGGCAGCGAGGTGGCGATACAACGGAACCTTGCGATCGCGCGCGGCGGCGTGCGCGGCGGCGAGGGATACCGCCAGAATCGCGTTCGCACCGAGCTTGGACTTGTTGTCGGTGCCGTCCGCCGCGATGAGCTTCTCGTCGAGTCCGCGCTGATCCTGTGCATCGTGGCCCATGACCACGCGGTGAATCACGCCATTCACGTGCTCCACCGCCCGGGTCACGCCCTTGCCGAGAAAGCGCTTCGGGTCGCCGTCGCGCAGCTCCACCGCCTCGCGCGAGCCGGTGGATGCGCCGGAGGGAACCGCCGCTCGGCCCTGCGCACCCGACTCGAGCACCACGTCCGCCTCGACCGTGGGATTGCCGCGGGAATCGATGATTTCACGGCCGCGGATTTCGACGATGCGACTCATAGCAAGGACTCCTCGAAGGGCTTCTTTTTGACGGCCAGATCCAGCTCCACGAGGGTCGTGAGCAATGAGCCCATGCGATCCAGCGGCCAGGCGTTGGGCCCGTCCGAGAGCGCCTTGGCCGGATCCGGATGGGTCTCCATGAACAGGCCCGCGACACCCGCGGCCACGGCCGATCGTGCGAGCACGGGAACGAATTCGCGCTGCCCTCCGGAGGCGTCTCCCTTGCCCCCCGGCAATTGCACCGAGTGCGTGGCATCGAACACCACGGGACAGCCGGTCGCGCGCATCACCGCAAGCGAGCGCATGTCCGACACCAGGTTGTTGTAGCCGAAGGAGAAGCCGCGCTCGCACACCATGATCTGGCTGTTGCCGGTGGAGCGCGCTTTGTCGACGACGTTCTGCATTTCCCAGGGGCTCAGGAATTGGCCCTTCTTGATGTTGACCGGTTTGCCCTGCGAGCATGCCGCGACGATGAAATTGGTCTGACGGCACAGAAACGCGGGCGTCTGCAGCACGTCCACCACCTCCGCGACCTCCGCGAGCGGCGTGTCCTCGTGAACGTCGGTCAGCACGGGAACACCGATCTGCTTGCGCACGCGGGCGAGCGCCTCCAGGCCCTTCTCGAGGCCGGGTCCGCGGAAGCTCCTACGCGAGGAGCGATTGGCCTTGTCGAAGGAGGCCTTGAAAATGAAGGGAATGCCGAGCGCCTCGGTGATGTCGCGCAGCCGCCCCGCCACATCGATCACCAGCGCCTCGCTCTCGATGACGCACGGCCCGGCGATCAGAAAGAACGGCCGATCGGCGCCGACCTCGAACGAGGCCAGCTTCATGCCGTGGCGCGAGCCGGCTGGAGCGATGCGCGATAGGCCCGTGCCGCACGGACGAATCCCGCAAACAACGGATGACCGTCTCGAGGCGTCGAGGTGAACTCCGGATGGAACTGGCTGGCGACGAACCACGGATGGGAATCGAGCTCGATGAACTCCACCAGCCCATCCGCGGAGAAGCCCGAGAAATTCATGCCGGCCGCAGCCAGCTCCTGCAGGTAATTGTTGTTGAACTCGTAGCGATGGCGGTGGCGTTCGTAAATCGACTCCTTGCCGTACAGCGAGTGCACCAAGGTGCCGGCTTTGAGGCGCGCCTCTTGCGCGCCCAGGCGCATGCTGCCGCCCAGCTCGGATTTCTCGTCGCGCACCTGCTGTCCACGGGCGAGGTCCTGCCATTCCGTGATGAGCGCGATCACCGGATGATTGGTGGCGCGATCGAACTCGGTGCTGTTGGCGCCCTTCAAGCCGATCATGCGTGCAAACTCGATGATCGCGAGCTGCATGCCGAGACAGATGCCGAGATAGGGAATGCGGTTCTCGCGCGCATAGCGTATCGCCTGGATCTTACCCTCGATGCCGCGATCGCCGAATCCGCCCGGCACCAGAATCGCGTCCATGTTGGCGAGCACGGCCGGTCCCGAGCGCTCGATGTCCTGCGACTCGAAATAATGGATGTTGACGCGTGTGCGCGTCTTGATTCCCGCATGCATCAGCGCCTCGTTCAACGAGATGTACGAGTCGCGGACCTGCACGTATTTGCCGACCATGCCGATGTCGACCACCGCCTCGGGATTCTGCTTCGCCGCCACCACGGCGCGCCATTCCGAGAGGTCCGTCCCCGGCGCATGCAGGCGCAGCTTGTCGATGACGATGTCGTCGAGATCTTGCTCGTGCAGCAGCATCGGGATTTTGTAAATATCGTCTGCATCGACCGCCGAGATCACCGCTCGCTCCTCGACGTTGGTGAACAGCGCGATCTTGCGCCGCTGCTCGTCCGGCAAGGGCTGCAGGCAACGGCACAGCAGGATGTCCGGTTGGATGCCGATGCCGCGCAGCTCCTTGACCGAGTGCTGCGTCGGCTTGGTCTTGATTTCACCCGAGCCACCCACGACGGGCACCAGCGTGAGATGCATGTAGAGCACGTGGTTGCGGCCGAGCTCGACGCCCATCTGGCGAATCGCCTCGAGGAAGGGAAGGGACTCGATGTCGCCCACCGTGCCGCCGATCTCGACCATGCAGACGTCGGCGTCGCCCGCCCCCATGCGGATGCGGTACTTGATCTCGTCGGTGATGTGGGGAATGACCTGCACCGTGGCGCCGAGATAGTCGCCGCGGCGCTCCTTGGCGATGACCCGCTCATAGATGCGCCCGGTCGTGAAATTGCTGTTGCGCCCGGTGGTGGTGCGCACGAAGCGCTCGTAATGGCCGAGGTCGAGATCGGTCTCCGTGCCGTCCGCAGTGACGAATACTTCGCCGTGCTGAAAGGGACTCATCGTGCCCGGATCCACGTTGATGTAGGGATCGAGCTTTACCATGCTGATCTTGAGGCCCCGTGCCTCGAGGATCGCGCCGAGGGAGGCTGAGGCGATGCCCTTGCCCAGGGACGACACCACGCCGCCGGTGACGAAAACGAATCGAGTCATGAGTCACCGCCAAATAATAATCGCAAGCCGCGCCAGTCCATGGGCGCGCGCCGGCGCATAAATTGCCAAAGGAATTATTAAATTCGACGGGAGTTCAGATTACCAGATCAGGCCTTCCGCGACAATCGCGGAGCCGACAATTGTTGCAACCGCCATCGCATCTCAGGTCAACGGCGGCGCGTGCTCCCATACGCAGCCGAGGCCCTGGCTGTCGGGAGCCACGCTGGAGCGCGCGTCCTGCCAAAGATCGCCGACGGCGATCAGCGTTTCCCCGGCGTAAACCATGGGCAGCGCATCGCGCAGCCAGGGCAGTACGCCGAGGGCTTGGCAGAGGTGCTGCACACTCTGCGTGCGTGCGCGCGGGCCGGCCTTCAGAGTCTCACCGCCCTGCCGCCGGCGCACGCTCACCCGCTCCGGGAGCCGCTTTGGATCGAGCCCTCCCGCACGCTCCGCCCAGCGCAAGGTTCCCAGGCCCGCGCCGAGCGGCAGGCGCGAGCCCGTCGAGAGCGGCCAATCGAGCGCCTCACCCATCGCGGGCAGGACCGAGGCTGTCAGGAACAGCCGGTCCCGATAGCGTCGCAGGACGTGCTCGCCCCACTGGACCGCGGGCTCGTGGTCGGCCTTCGCCGTGAGGATTTGGCGTAACGCCTCATCCAAGCGCGCGGTGGAGGGTGGCTCGACCGCAGCTTCCGTCAGCCAGAGCCGCACCACGTGCAGGCGCTCACGCCCGGGCAGCGCCCGCAGGCCCGGCACCGACAGTGCCTCGCCGTCGCGCAATCGCTCCACCGAGTATCGCGTCAATGTGTCGAGCGAGGCCTGCGCCTCGCCAAGATGCTGGGCCGCGCGCGCGAGCGAGCCGGCAGCGGCGGGCCAGCGCGCCTCGATGCGCGGCCACACCTCGCGGCGCAGATACGCACGGTCGAAGCGTGGATCGCGGTTCATCGGATCCTCAGCCGCCTCGACCGCGAGCGTCTTACCGAGCCGATGCAGGTCGCGGGGCGCGATGTCGAGGAGCGGACGCAAGTGCCAGCCTTGCGCAAACGGGCGGCACACGGGCATCGCCGACAGACCTTTGAGCCCGGCGCCCCGCAATAGCTGCAGCAGCAAGGTCTCGGCTTGGTCGAGCGCATGGTGCGCGGTCAGCAGACACTCCCCGGGCTGCATGACGCCCTCGAAGGCGCGATAGCGCGCCACCCGCGCCGCGGCCTCGATCGACGCACCACCCGCCACATTCACCTCGACCCGCACTATCTCCAGAGGCGTCTCGAACCGGCGGCAGAGCGCCGCGGCCGAATCGCGCATGGCGTCCGATGCCGCCTGCAAGCCGTGATCGACGTGCACGGCGCGCAATGGCAGCCCCCGCCCGCGCGCGCCGCGCGCGCCCGCGGGCAGCCGAGCGTTCGCGAGCGACGCCAGGAGGCAAGAAGAATCCCGGCCGCCGCTCAAGCCGACCAGCAGACCGGTCGCGCCCGGCGGTAAGTCGTCCTCGAGCACGGCCCACAGCAGTTCCGCGCTGAAGCGCATGCGCTATCCGCCGCGAAACACGCCGAATCCGCGCAAGCGCGCCTGTCGGGCGTCCAAGAGCGTCGTGATGGGTTGTTTGGAAAGCTCGGTCAAGTGCTTGATCATGCTTTGCTTCACGGCCTCGGCCATGGCTTGGGGATCGCGATGGGCCGCGCCGTTCGGCTCTTTCAGCACTTCGTCGACCAGGCCGAGCTTCTTCAGCCGGTCGGCCGTGCCGCCCATGGCGTCCGTGGCGATCTCCTTCTTGTCCGTGCTCTTCCAGAGGATCGAGGCACAGGCTTCCGGAGAGATCACGGTGTAGACGCTGAATTGCAGCATGACGAGTCGATCGCAGACGCCGATGGCGAGCGCGCCGCCGGAGCCGCCCTCGCCGATCACCACCGAGAGAATGGGCGCCGCGAGGTTCGACATCTCGAAGAGGTTGCGTGCAATCGCTTCGCTCTGGCCGCGCTCCTCGGAGCCGATGCCCGGGTACGCTCCCGGCGTGTCGATCAACGTGATGATGGGAATACGGAAGCGCTCCGCCATTTTCATGAGCCGCAGCGCCTTGCGATAGCCCTCGGGCTTCGGCATGCCGTAGTTGCGGCGCACGCGCTCTTTGGTATCGCGTCCTTTCTGGTGGCCGATCACCATCACCGGCAATCCCTCGAGACGCGCGAGGCCGCCGACGATGGCAAGATCGTCGCTGTACATGCGGTCGCCGTGCAGCTCGTGCCAGTCGGTGAAAATCAGCGACACATAGTCGAGGGTGTAGGGCCGTTGTGGATGGCGGGCAAGCTGCGTGATCTGCCAGGGGGAGAGGTTCGCGAAGATGCTCGTGGTGAGCGCCCGGCTCTTCACCTGCAGCCGCTTCACCTCTTCTGCGATGTTGATGCTCGCGTCGGAGCCCAGGAACTTGAGCTCCTCGATCTTCGCCTCCAGCTCGGCGATCGGTTGTTCAAACTCCAAAAAACTCAGCGCCATGAAGAAGTTTCCTCGCCGCGGATATCATTGCGCGGACCATACACCAAATACCAACCCTCGCGACCCACCAGGGCAGACAGTTTATCCAGAAGGTCGCGCGAGGGGCGCACCGACCAGCTGTCCGCCAGGTGCAGCCGCCCCGAATACTCCGTGCGGTTGACGGCGATGCCCACGGCGCAGGGACCCTTGAGATAGGGCTTCAAGAGCTCCTCGAATCGGCTCATTCCCTGTGGCCCGTCGAGCTCCGCCGGCCAGCGCAGCCACAGCCGCCGCGCGAAGCGCTCGCGCGCGCGATCGATGTCCATGACACTTTTCGCCTGCAGCCGCCATGCCTCGATGAAATCGTCGAACCGCAGCGTGCCCTCGACGATAAGGATGGCGTCCTTGACGATGATGTCGCGATACTGCTGGAAGGTCTCCTCGTAAAGACTCACCTCGAGCCTCGCGCTGCGATCGTCCAGGATCAAAGTCACCCGATTCGGACGGCGACGCACCTCGAGCACGAGGCCGGCAACCGTGGCCGGCTTACCGTGGCTCCAGCCGCGCTCGCCCGGCGCCGTCACCGGCTTGGGGCCACCGACATCGACCAGGCGCGCGCTCACCAGAAACTTGAGATCGGGCTCGTAGGGTGTGATGGGGTGCCCGCTCAAGAACAGTCCGAGCGTCTCGCGCTCGCCTGCCAGCCGCTGTGCCTCGGTCCAGTCGTCGACCTTCCCCGGCTCGGCCGCGCTCAAGCCGAACAGATCCACCTGCCCGACGCTCATGGCGCGCGAATTCTGCTCGCCGAGGTGCATCGCACGGTCGAGCTCGGCGGAGAGCGTGGCGCGGTTCGGGCCCAGCGGATCGAGGCTCCCCGACTTGATGAGCGCCTCGAGCACGCGCCGATTCACCCGTTGCAGATCGATGCGCCGGCAAAGCTCCGGCAAACTCTGGTACGCGCCCCGGGCGACACGCTCGTCGACGATCGCCTGCACCGCCGAAGCCCCGACGCCCTTGATGGCGCCGAGTCCGAAGCGGATGCTCATGGGTCCCGCGACCTTGAATGCATACACCGATTCGTTCACGTCCGGCGCGTGCACGGTAAGCGTCATGCTCGCGCATTCGTCGATGAGCGTGACGATCTTGTCGGTCTTGTCCATATCGGCGGACAGCACGGCCGCCATGAAAGCCGCCGGATAGTGCGCCTTCAACCATGCGGTCTGATAGGACAGCACCGCGTAGGCCGCGGAGTGCGACTTGTTGAACCCGTACCCGGCGAACTTCTCCATCAAATCGAAGATCAGCGTCGCCTGGGACTCGCGCACGCCGCGCGCCAGCGCTCCGCTCACGAACACCGAGCGCTGCTTCGCCATCTCTTCGGGCTTCTTCTTGCCCATGGCGCGGCGCAGGAGATCGGCGCCGCCGAGCGTATAGCCGGCGAGGATCTGCGCGATTTGCATGACCTGCTCCTGATACAGGATCACGCCATAGGTCGCTTCCAATACGGGCTTGAGCTCAGGATGCAGGTAATCGATGGTCGCGCCGCTCGTATCGTGCTTGCGCGCGATGAAATCCTCCACCATGCCGGACTGCAGCGGGCCCGGACGGAACAGAGCGACCAGAGCGACGATGTCGCCGAAGCGATCGGGCTGCAGGCGGCGGATCAGATCCTTCATGCCGCGCGATTCGAGCTGGAAAACCGCCGTGGTCTTGCAGCTCTTCAGCAACTGATAAGTCGCCGCATCCTCCATGGGGAGCGCGCGCATGTCGAGCGGCGGCTCGCCCGCCTCTGCACGCAAGGCGTTGATGTCGCGCACCGCCCAATCAATCACGGTGAGCGTGCGCAGCCCCAGGAAGTCGAACTTTACGAGGCCCGCCGCCTCGACGTCGTCCTTGTCGAATTGAGTGACCGGTGTGCCGCCCTCTTCACAGTAAAGCGGCGTGAAGTCGGTGAGCACCGATGGCGCGATGACCACGCCGCCCGCGTGCGTGCCGGCGTTGCGGGCGAGGCCCTCGAGGGCACGCGCCAGATCGATGAGCTCGCGGACATCCGTATCGTTGGTGTAGAGGCGCTTGAGCTCCTCTTCCTGCTCGAGCGCCTTGTCGAGCGTGATGCCGATCTCGAAAGGCACGAGCTTGGCGATCTTGTCGACGTAGCCGTAGTTGTGGCCGAGCACGCGGCCGACGTCGCGGATGACCGCCTTCGCCGCGAGCGTGCCGTAGGTGATGATCTGCGAGACGCGCTCGCGTCCGAACTTGTTGGCGACGTACTCGATCACGCGATCGCGGCCATCCATGCAGAAGTCCACGTCGAAGTCCGGCATCGAGACGCGCTCGGGATTCAAGAAACGCTCGAACAGGAGGTCGTGCTCGATCGGATCCAAGTCGGTGATGCCCAGCACGTAGGCCACCAGCGACCCGGCGCCGGACCCGCGGCCGGGCCCCACCGGCACCCCGTTCTCGCGCGCCCAGCGGATGAAGTCCGCGACAATCAAGAAATAGCCCGCGAAGCCCATGCTGCAGATGACGCCGAGCTCGAGCTCGAGGCGTGCCGCATATTGTTCGCGGTCGCGCACCTCGGCACTGCGCAGCGACGCGGTCTCCTCGAGCCGCCGCGTGAGACCGCCGCGCGCCTCCTCGCGCAGGAAGTCCTCGGTGGTCCTGCCGGCGGGCACCGGATAAGCCGGCAGCATGGATGCGCCGAGCTTGATCTCGAGCGAGCAGCGCTTGGCGATCTCGACGCTATTCTCGATGAGCGCGGGGACATCGGCGAAGAGCGCCGCCATCTCCTCGGGCGTCTTGAGGTACTGCTCCTCGGAGTAGCGCCGCCGGCGGCTGGCGTCGTTGAGTTGCGCGCCCTCGCGGATACACACCCGCGCTTCGTGCGCCTCGAACTCCGCGCGCGTCAAGAAGCGCACGTCATGGGTGGCGACCGCCGGCACACCGCGCTCGCATGCGAGCTCGAGCACCGCCTCGCTATAGAGCGCTTCGCCGTTGCGCCCGGTGCGCTGCACCTCCAGATAGAACCGATCGCCGCACAAGGATTGCCACCGGGCAAGACAGCGCGCCGCCTCCTCCGCATTGCCGCGCGCGAGCGCTTGACCGATGTCGCCCTCGGCTCCGCCCGAAAGCACGATGAGACCGGCGAGCGTTGCGGGCTCGAGCCAGGCACGCTCGAGCATCGGCGCGCTGCGCTGCTGTCCCTCGAGAAACGAGCGCGTCACGAGCTGCGTGAGATGGCGGTAACCCGCGAGGTTCTGGCACAAAAACACGATGCGAGAGGGGGGCGTGCGCTCGCCCGGCTCGCGAATCCACGCATCGACGCCGATCAGAGGCTTGACGCCGGCGGCGAGCGCCTCCTTGTAGAACTTGACCATCGCGAACAGGTTGCACTGATCGGTGAGCGCGATGGCCGGCATGCGCGCCGCCGCGACCGCCGCCATGAGCTCGGGCACGCGCACGATCCCGTCGACCAGGGAGTACTCGGTGTGCAAGCGCAGATGTACGAACTGACCCAATGCCCTCACCGCTCCAGGTAGGTCGCGAGCTCAGGGTCCTCGTCGACGTCGGGTACCCAGGAAAGATCGGCATCCCACTCCTGCGCGTCGGCGAGGCTGCCGAGCAGCGCCAGCACGGGCGTGAAGCTGCGCCGATGCAAACGACAGGGGCCGTGCTCCGAGAGGCGTCGCCGATGCTCGCGGGTGGCGTAACCCTTGTGGCTCGCGAACGCATATTGCGGGTACAGCGCGTCCATCTGATGCATGTGCTCGTCACGCGCCGTTTTCGCGAGAATCGAGGCGGCGCTGATCGCAGGCTCGCTCGCATCGCCGCCGACGATGGCGCGTGCCGTGACGGTCGCGCCCAGCCCCGAAAGCCGCGGCAGGCGGTTGCCGTCCACGATGAGCTTGTGCGGACAGCAATGCATGGCAAGCACCGCGCGGCGCATGGCGAGGAAAGTCGCATGCAGGATATTGAGCGCGTCGATTTCCGCCGGCTCCGCCCACCCGAGCCCAAAGCAAAACGCACGGCGGCGGATCTCTACGGCGAGCTGCGCGCGGGTCTCGGCGCTGAGTACCTTCGAATCCGCGAGCCCGGGGATGCCTCGTCCGGGGCGCAAGACCACGGCGGCGGCGACGACCGGGCCGGCCAGGGGGCCTCGCCCCGCCTCGTCCACTCCGGCGATGAGCGATCTCATGGCCTCACCGCAGACCGGCGTCGCTGCAACAGGTCGATGATTGCCTGCGCCGCGCGCGCGCTCGCGTCCCGCTTGAGATCGACGTGTAGCCCCACGAACTCTTGCTCCAGCTTGGCGCGTCGTCCGGCATCGTCGAGCCACATCGAGAGCTCCGCACCGAGCGCCGGCGGGTCGACTTGTTCTTGAAAATACTCGCCGACGACGCGCCGATCCGCAAGTAGATTCGGCTGCGCGAAAAACTTGGCTTTGACCAGATTCAGCTTTCTCAGCACGAAGGCGGTGACGGGACCGGTGCGGTAGACCACGACCATCGGCCGCTTGCAGAGCGCTGCCTCGAGCGTCGCTGTGCCCGAGGCAATCAGCGCAACGTCTGCGGCGATCAGGGCGGTCTGGGCCTCGCCGTCGCTCAGCTTCACTTCAACTTGCGGCGCTATCGCGTTGAGCGCGCGTGAAAAAATCTCTCGCACGACGTCGCCCGCCATCGGTGCCACGAAGTGTATTCCAGGACGGTGTTGGGCGAGCCACGCGGCCGTTCTCGCAAAGTCCGCCGCCAGCCGCGTCACTTCGCCGCGGCGGCTGCCGGGCAAGAGAGCGACGACCTCACCCGCGTCCGGCAGCCCCAAGCGCGCGCGCGCCGCCGCGCGGTCGACGACGAGAGGAATTGCGTCCGCGAGGGGATGCCCCACGAACTCGGCGGCGACGCCCTCGTTCTCGTAAAACTTGCGCTCGAAAGGTAACAGGCACAGCACCAGATCCACCGACTCGTGGATCGTGTGCACGCGGCGCTGGCGCCAAGCCCAAACCTGCGGGCTCACGTATTGGACGGTCGGAATGCCTGCCCGATGGAGGCTGCGTGCCAAACGCAGGTTGGTATCCGGCGCATCAATGCCCACGAATACGTCAGGCCGGGCGGCAATGAAGGCTGCGCGCAGTCGCGAGATGAGCCGCCACAGGCGCGGCAGCTCGCGCAAAACATCATAGAGTCCCATGACGGCGAGCGACTCCGCCGGCTCCCACACCTCGCAGCCGGCCGCTCGCATCTTGGGACCCGCAACGCCGAAGAATTCGGCATTGGGCTCGTGCCGGCGCAGCGCCTGAATGAGTCCGGCGCCCAGCGTGTCGCCCGACGCCTCTCCCGCGACCAGTGCCACCCGCAGCGGACCCGACATCCGGCGCCTAGCGAACCAGACTGCGCGAGCTTGAGTGGAGGAATGCGACGAACGGCCGTAATTCGGCCTCGGACTCCGCTGACCGGTCGAGGCGCTCGAGTGCCTCCTGAAGCTTGAGACCGGATCGGTACAACACGCGGTACGCGCGGCGGATGTTGCGGATCTGCTCCGTGCTGAACCCGCGACGCGTCAGACCCTCGACGTTGATGCTGTGCGGAACCGCCGGCCTGCCGACAGCCATGACGTACGGCGGCACATCACGCGTCACCATGGTGTTGTGCGCAATGAAGGCGTGCGCGCCGATCTTGGTGAACTGATGCGCCGCCGAGAGCCCCCCCAGAATGGCCCAGTCGCCGATATCCACGTGGCCACCCAGCGTCGCGCAATTCGCCAGAATGATTTGATTGCCGAGACGGCAATCGTGCGCGACGTGCGCGTAGGCCATGAAGAGATTATCGTTCCCGATGGTCGTCACGCTCGCGCCGGTGACGGTACCGCGATTCACGGTCACAGCCTCGCGAAACACATTGCGATCGCCGATCTCGAGGCGCGTGACCTCGCCCTTGTATTTCTTGTCCTGCGGGTCATCGCCGATCGAGGCGAATTGAAAGACCTTGTTGTGCTCCCCGATGCGCGTCGGACCCTTGATGACGACATGCGGACCGATCCAAGTGCCGGCACCGATCTCCACGTCGCGACCAATGACGCTGAAAGGGCCGATCTCCACGTCCGGGGCGATTTTCGCCTCGGGCGCGACGACCGCTCGCGCATCGATCATCCGCCCTCTCCCCCCGTCTTCGCGCTGCGCCCGTCCGCCGCGCCCTTGGGTCGCGCAGCCGGTGCCTTGGTTTCGGGCGCAACCATGATCTCGGCGGAAGCGACCTCGGCACCGTCCACCTCGGCGAGGCAATCGAACTTCCAGATTCCCTTGAAGGCGCGCTTCAGCGTGCATTTCAGGAGGATCTGATCGCCGGGCTCCACGGGGCGCCTGAAGCGCGCATGGTCGATGGCGACGAAATAAAAGCGTGTGTCGGAATCGGGCACCACCTCGACCGTCTTGAACGCGAGGATGCCGCAGGCTTGCGCGAGTGCCTCGATGATCATCACGCCGGGCATCACGGGCCGGTGGGGAAAATGGCCGGGAAAGAACGGCTCGTTGAACGTCACGTTCTTGATGGCGTGGACGAATTGACCCGCCTGGCAGTCGATCACCCGGTCAACGAGCAAGAACGGATACCGATGCGGCAACTGGTGCATGATCGCTTCGATATCCAAACCGTTCCGCTCCGCCATCATCGCTCCTTTTCGCCGAAACGGCGTAAGTGTGCCACCATCCGCCGCCAGGCACGCGTGGGCACCGTCGGCATTCCGCTCGAGTAGCTGCCCGGCTCGCGGATCGAGGCGCTCACCAGGCTGCAGCCGGTGATCACGACATCGTCCGCAATGGTCAGGTGACCCGCGAAACCCACCATGCCACCCACCATGCAGCGCTTGCCTATTGTCGTCGAGCCCGAGATCCCGGTGCAGGCGGCAATGGCCGTATGCGCGCCGATGATCACGTTGTGACCCACCTGGATCTGATTGTCCAGCTTGACCCCATCGCCGATCACCGTATCGTCGATCGCGCCGCGATCCACGGTCGTGTTGGCGCCGATCTCGACATCATTGCCGATGCGCACGCTCCCCACTTGGGGGATTTTGACCCAGCTGCCGCCGTCCGGAGCCAGGCCAAAACCATCCGCACCGATCACCGCTCCGGCGTGCACCAGGCAGCGCGCGCCCAGCTCGACTCCCGGATAAAGATTCACCCGCGCCACCAGGCGCGTCTCCTCGCCTACCCGCGCGCCCCGCTGCAGGATACAGCCGGGACCCACCCAGGTACGCTCACCGAGCTCGACGTCCTCCTCGATCACCGCGAGCGCACCCACCGTGGCCGATGCGGGCACGTGCACGCCGAGGGCGATCACCGCGGTCGGGTGGACGCCGGCCGTGCGCGCGGGCTCCGGGTGCAGGAGCGCCGCCATTCGCGCGAAGGCGAGCCGCGGGTTGTCGGTCACCAGCGCCGCCACGGGGCAGGCAGGTGCATCCGCCGCCGCAAGGACGACGGCGCTCGCCCGCGTCGTGGCGAGCTCGCGCCGGTGACGCGCATCGGCGAGAAAACTAAGCGACCCCGGCGGAGCCTCCGCCAGAGTCGCTACGTGCGAGACTCGGGTGTGCGGGCTGCCATGCAACTCCAGCCCGAAACGCACCGCCAATTCTCCCAGGCTGAAATCCTCTTGCACTGGCGCACATCCCGTGCGTAAGGATCAGCGGGCTATTTGGGGCTGCCGGCCGGCTTCGGCGCCGATCCCGGGGGAGTTTGTGACTTCGGCGGACTTGCCGGAAGTGTCGCAGGCTTCGTCTGCAATTGCGCCAGCACGGCGGCGGTGATGTCGAGCGGCGCTTTTGCGAACAGCACGCCGTCGCCCAGCACGAGATCGTAACCCTGCGCGTTCGCGTAGGTCTGGATCTCCTGGAAGAGAAAGCGCTGTACCTTGCCGAGCTCCTCGTTCTTGCGGGTCGAGGCGTCATCTTGGAACTCGCCGGCCTTGCGGGAGAATTCACGCTGCTGGTCGCGGAAGGTCTTCTCGGCGTTGGCGCGATCGGACTCTGCCATGACGGCGGACTCCTTCGCGAGCTTGTCTTCCTTGGCCTTCAAATCGGTCTGCATGGTCATCAGCTCGCGACGGCGTGGGCCGAACTCGTTCTCGAGCGACTGCATGGCCGACTTGGTTTGCGGCGCCTCTTCCAGCAGCTTCTGGAAGTTGACGTAGCCCATCTTGACTTCCGCGCCAGCCTGGCCGGCGGCCAGCAGGCCGCAAAAGCTGACAACTAAGAGTGCGGTGATTCGATTGAAAGTCGACATGTTTGCTTTATGGACCTCGAGTGATGGTAGGTCAAAACGCCTGACCGATAGAGAACTGAAAACGCTCCGTTTCATCGTTGAATGTCACCGTGTTGCCGGGGAATGCATTCAGCGGTATGCCGTACGAGAAGCGGAACAAGCCCAGGGGCGCGAGCCACTGCACCGCGATCCCGGTCGATCTCTTCAGGTTATCATAAGCGAAGTGGTAATTGACCGGCGTAATGTCGTCTTCACCCAGGAATTTGACCTTATTCCCCGTGTAGAAGACGTTCCCCATGTCATAAAACCAGCTGATCCGCGCGGCGCTCTTCCACTTATCCGGCACGGGAAACAGCAGCTCGAAGCGGCTGATCACCCGGAAATTGCCCCCGAACGGGTTGCCGATGCCGATATTGTCGCGGGGACCCAGGGTGCTCTCGCGGTAGCCGCGGACGCTGTCCGGACCCCCGGCAAAATAATTGAGATACGGCGGCAGGAAGGTGGTCTTGCCGACCGAGTTCGCGTAGTCGATGCTGGCGTTATAGGAAATCAGCCATTTCTTGTACACCGGTATGTACTGCAGGAACTGTAAGTTCGTCGCGTAGTACCGCACCTGGCTGCCCGGTATCGCGTAGCGCGCCGAGGCGGCGATGTGCGTGCCGCGGTCGGCGAAGATCGCCCGGTTGCGCGTGTCGAAATTCCAGCCGCCGCTCAGCTCGAAGGTATAGAAGTTGCTCCCATAGACGGTATAGGGGTTATCCAGGGAGTTGATGATGTTGTCGCCGTTGGTATCGTCCAAATAGCGCGTAAAGGTGTTGCCGTTGTGCTGCACCCAGTCGATCGACTGCTGCGAGCTGTAACCCTGCGAGACCACCAGCTCGTTCTTGTTGGCGGATATGCCCGCCTGCAGATACTGGTACTCGGTGATGGGATAGGAGAAGCTGTTCGCCAGCGTCAACTGCTTGGTCGAGAACTTCGAGGCGGCCGCGACGAACTGCGTGATGTCGCGGTAGGTCAGCGACACCGTGCGCGCTATGCCGTCGATGGTCACGTAGGGATCGGTCTGCGCGATGGTGTAGGTCTTGCTGTACTTGCCGGCGTTCACCTCCAGCGCGACCCGGTCACCCGTCCCCATGAAATTGCTGTGCACGAAATTGCCGTTGATGCTGAATTTCTGCGCTTCGGAATAGCCGATGCCGCCGCCGAACTGTCCCGGCAGGCCCTCCTTGATGTTGTAGTCGACGTCTACGAGGTCGGCGCTGCCGGCGACCGGCTTGGTCTCGAAATCCACCTTCTCGACATACGGCAAGCGCTGCAGGCGCTCCTTGGAGCGTTCGATCGCGGAATTCGACAGCCAGCCGCCCTCGAGCTGGCGCATCTCGCGGCGCAGAGTCTCGTCGTTGATCGCCGTGGTGTTGTTGAAATTGATGTGCCGCACGTAGACGCGATTGCCGGGCTCGATGAAGAACGTGAGCGACACCGTTTTCTTGTCGTTGTCGGGCGTTGGCACCGGATCGATCTTCGAGAAAGCATAACCGTCGGCGCCGAGGCGGTAGCTCATGAGCTCCTGCGAGCTCGTCACCAACTTGCGCGAGAAGACATCGCCGGGGTGGATCAGCAGGAGCTTGCGCAGTTGCGCCTCGGGAACCACCATCGTGCCCGCGAGCTTGATGTCGGAGACCTTGAACACGTCGCCCGGGTTCACGTTGATGGTGATGTACATGTTGTCTTTTTCGGGCGCGATCGTGACTTGCGTCGACTCGATCTGAAAATTGGCGTAGCCGCGGTCCATGTAATAGGAGCGCAGCTTCTCCAAATCGCCCGTCAAAGATTCGCGCGAATAGCGGTCATCCTGCTTGTACCAGGACAGAAGGTTCGGTGTGTGCAGCTCGAAGGTGTTGAGAATGTCCTTGTCGGTGAACTTGGTGTTGCCCACCAGATTGATCATCTCGATCTTGGCGCGCTTGCCTTCCTTGATGTCGACCAGGACGTCGACTTTGTTGCCCGGCAAATCGGTAACCTTGGTATCGACGCGCACGGCGTACTTGCCGCGGCTGAAGTACTGATCCGTCAAGTACTGCTTCACTTCGTCGAGCACCGATCGATCGAAGGTCTTGCCCTGGGCGAGGCCGACGTTGCGCAAGCTCTTGGTGAGATCCTCGGTCTTGATGTCCTTGTTGCCCTTGACCTCGAACTTCGCGATCGACGGCCGCTCCACCACCACCACGAGCAGCGTATTGCCTTCGCGGCGCAGCTCGACGTCGCGGAAGAATCCGGTCGCGTACAAGGCGCGCATGGCCTCGCCGATGCGCTGGTGATCGAGATGATCGCCGATGTTCACCGGCAGATAATTGAACACCGTGCCTTCGGAGATGCGCTGCAAACCCTCCACACGGATGTCGCCGACGACGAAACTCGACTCCGCGGCCGGCTGCGCCGCAGCAGGCGCCTGTTCGGCCGGCGTGGGCGCCAATGCGCTGGGCACCGAGCCCTGCGCAGCGGGCGCCGGACCTTGCGCGGCAGGGGCATCGGCGGCCGGCGGCGGAACGGCCGGCGGCTGGCCCGGCGGCGCAGGTTGCGAGCGCAAAGGAGCTCCCAAGGGCTGGATGGCGATCGCCACCAGGCAAATCAGCCGGGTTTTAATCCGCACGCGACGACCGCATGCAATCTCGATGGGCAGCGGCGCGCCGCCCCAGCGGCGCAAACTCGACGTAGGTCATGATGTCCCGTTAATTCAAATGTCTGGAAATATCGTTATAAAAGGCGAGGCTCATCAACACGACGAGCAAGGCGATTCCGACCTGCTGGCCGAAATTTTGCGCTCGCTCGGAGAGTGGGCTGCCCTTCACGGCTTCCACTAATTGATAAACCACTTGCCCACCATCCAGTAGCGGGACCGGTACGAGATTGAGCACTCCCAAGCTCACGCTGATGATCGCCAAAAACGCGAGGAATGCCATCAGGCCGAGCGAGGCACTGATGCCCGCGAACTCCGCGATGCTGATCGGACCGGAGATGTTCTTGGCGGACACCTCGCCGGTGAGGATGCGCCAGAGCATCTGCACGGTGAGGGCGGACATCTCCCAGGTCTTGCGCACGCCCACGCCGACCGCCTCGAGCGGACCGGAGCGATGCGTTTGCACATATCCCGCCGGCCAGCTGCGCTGACCTTCGGCAAGCGTGATCCCCAATCGTCCGATGACGTGGCCCTGGTCCGTGACCCGCGGCACCGGTACCGACAGAGTGAGCGGCCGACCGCCGCGCTCCACACCGACCGACAAAGTCTTGTCCGCCGCGGCGCTGACCGCGGCGATGAACTGCGATCCGTTGGTCAACCGCTGCCCGTCCACGGACACGAGCTTGTCGCCGGCACGCAGGCCCGCGCGCTCACCGGCGCTGCCCTGGGGTGCCGACTGCACCAGGGTGTCGGCCCGCCAGGTCGACAGATCGAGCCCCAAGCCGGGCAACAAGCGGCCGGGCTCGGTGAGCTCTCGAGCATCCGCCGCAAGCTGCAAGGTCAGCGGGACGTCCGCGCCTGCCCGGCGCACCACGATCGGAATGGCCGCATTGGTGGATACGGCGCGCAGCAAGTCGATCTGCAGCTCCTCGGTATCGGCGACCGGGTAATCGCCGACTCGCACGATCTCGTCATCGCTCTTGATGCCGGCCGCGGCGGCCGGACTGTCGAGGCGCACCTGTCCCACGATCGGCTTGACGACCTCGGTCCCCGCCATGGCGATAATGGCGTACAGAACCGCGGCAAATATGAGATTCATGGCCGGGCCCGCGAGCAGCACCGCGATCCGGTGCGTGATGGGACGGCGCGTGAAGGAGCGATGCAGCTCGGCGGGATCGACATCCCCCTCGCGCTCGTCGAGGAGCTTCACGTAGCCGCCGAGCGGAATCGCCGCCAGGCAGTACTCCGTGCGATCCCGATCGTGTCCGACTCGCTTCAAGAGCGGCTTGCCGAAGCCGATGCTGAAGCGCAACACCTTGAAGCCGAGTTTCTTCGCGACCCAGTAGTGCCCGAATTCGTGCACAGCGACCAATATCCCGATCGCAACCAGAAAGGCGGCGATGAAAATCACAATAGTCATGCGTGAGCTCCATGCGCAGGCCCAATCAAGCTGCTCGCCAGGCGCCGCGCTGCCGCGTCGGCGTCCAAGACGTCTCCCAGCGCTCGGACCGGGCCGGAGTCGAGGCGCTGCAACACTTTGTCAATGACCGTGCAAATCCCCGTAAAGTTCAAGCGTTGCTCTAGAAACGCGCGTACCGCCACCTCGTTCGCCGCGTTGAGAACGGCAGGCGCAGTGCCCCCGGCACGCGCTGCGGCTCGCGCGAGCCCGAGGCTCGGGAAGCGGGTGTGATCCGGCGGCTCGAAGTCCAAACGCCCTATCTGCGCCAAATCGAGCGATTGTACACCGGAAGCGACTCTGTCCGGCCACGCGAGCGCGTGTGCGATGGGCGTTCTCATATCGGGAGCGCCGAGTTGGGCAAGGAACGAGCCGTCGGCGTATTCGACCAGCGAATGCACGAGGCTCTGGGGATGGACCACGACATTGACGTGCGACTCGGGCAAATCGAACAACAGCGTCGCCTCGATGACCTCGAGCCCCTTGTTCATGAGCGTCGCCGAATCGACGGAGATTTTGCGGCCCATCTTCCAGCGCGGATGATCGCAGGCCTCGTCGGGTGTGACGTTGTCGAGATGCGCCAGGTCGGTCAGCCGGAAGGGGCCGCCCGAGGCGGTCAAGATCACACGCACCACGCCGCGTGCGGCCTCGCCGGGAAGATAGCCGGCGGGCATACATTGAAAGATGGCGTTGTGCTCGCTGTCGATCGGGATGATCTCGGTGTGGGCGCGCCTTGCTTCCTCCATGAGCAGCCGGCCGGTCATGACCAGCGCCTCCTTGTTCGCGAGCAGCACGCGCTTGCCGGCGCGCACCGCGGCAAGCGTCGGCATCAATCCGGCGGCCCCGACGATCGCCGCCATCACCACTTGAACATTGTCTCCGGTGACCTCGGCGGCGAGCGCCTCCGCCCCGCTCTCTACGCGGGTGCCCACGCCCAAGGCCTTGAGCGCGGCGCGCGCCTGAGCTGCGGCTTCCGGATCCGCGAGCACCACCACGTCGGGCTTGAACTGCCGGGCCTGCTCGACCACGGTCTGCCAGCTGCTGTTTGCGCACAGCGCCGCGACCCGGAAGCGCTCCGGATGCAAGGCGATGACCGCGAGCGTCGAGCGCCCGATGCTGCCGGTCGCTCCCAGGATGGCGATGCCTCGCGGCGCGCTCATACGATGACTCCTGATCCAAACAAGCCCAATGCATAGAGCGGCGCGGCGGCCGTCACGCTGTCGATGCGGTCGAGAATGCCGCCGTGTCCCGGCAGCAGCACGCCCGAATCCTTGAGGCCGGCCGAACGCTTGAACATGCTTTCCGTCAGATCGCCGATGACCGAAAAGATGCCCACCGCGCAGCCAAATGCAATGCACGGCAGCGCCGGCAAGCCGAAGTACGCAGCCCCGCCCCAGGCCACCAGGGCGACAGCCGCGAGGCCGCCGAGCGCCCCTTCCCACGTCTTGCCGGGACTCACCCGCGGCGCGAGCTTGCGCTTGCCGAGGCTCCGTCCCACGAAGAACGCCCCGATGTCTGCGGCGATGACCAGCAGCACGAGCCACAGTACGATCGCCGGCCCGCGCATGGGCTCGCCGCTCACGCGGTCGAGCCGACCGAGCGCCACGAACGCCGGCACCAGCACCGGAATGCCGCAGAGGAGCGCGAGCCGCGGTTGATGTTTCACCGGGGCGACGACCAGCCAGAGGAACGCGGCCAGCCACCAGACGCAGGCCAGCGCGAGCAGCGCGAGCAGATGCGAGGGCTTCTCGCTCCAGCGCCAGCTGAGCGCGAGCAGCACCGCGATGGTGCCCGCGTAGGCCGCCCGTGCCGCAGGCGATTCAAGGCCGCCGAAGCCCGCCCACTCCCACGCACCCGCGGTCAGCACAATGCCGAAGCCGAACGCCGTCCAGTCGGGATCGAGCAAGAACAGGCCGGCAAGGAGCATACAGCCGAGGATGCAGGCCGTGACGATGCGCAGCTTAAGCATCGGCTTTCACGCCGATCTGCGCCGAGGTCTTGCCGAAGCGTCGCTCGCGCTGCGCGAAGAACCGCAGCGCCGCCTCCAACTCCGCGGCGCTGAAATCCGGAAACAGCACCTCCGTGAAGTACAGCTCCGCATACGCGAGATTCCACAGCAGGAAATTGCTGATGCGCAGCTCCCCGCCGGTGCGGATGAGCAGATCCGGGTCCGGCAGGTCCGCGAGCGCCAAACGCGCGGCGATGTGCGCCTCGTCGATCTCGTCGGGCTGCAGCGTGCCTGCGGCGACCTCGTTGGCGAGCGCACGGCAGGCCTGAGCGATGTCCCAACGGCCGCCGTAGGCGAAGGCGACGCACAGCACGAGCCCCGTGTTGCCCGCCGTGAGCGCCTCGGCCTGCAGCATCGTGCGTGTAATCTCGGCGCCGAGCACGTCGCGATCGCCGATGAACCTCAAGCGCACGCGATTCTCGTGCAGGTCCGACACCTCGCGAGCCAGCGCCTCGAGCAGGAGCTTCATGAGCAGCCCGACCTCGTCGGGCGGGCGCCGCCAATTCTCGCTCGAGAAGGCGAACAAGGTGAGGTACGGGATGTCGCGGCGGATGCACTCTTCGACCACGCGGCGCACCACCTTGACACTCGCGCGGTGGCCCGCGGGGCGCGGTAGGCCGCGCGACCGGGCCCAGCGGCCGTTGCCGTCCATGATGATTGCGACGTGTTGCGGCGTATCGGCCATCGTCGATCGAAGCTCATGCGGGTCGGCTAGACCTGCATCAACTCCTTCTCTTTTTCGGCCATCGCATGATCGATCTCGGCGACGTGCTTGTCGGTGAGTTTCTGAATCTCCTCCTGTGCGCGCCGGTCCTCGTCCTGGGCGATCAGCTTCTCCTTCAGCATTTCCTTCAGCTCGGTCATGACCTCACGGCGCACATTGCGCACCGAGACGCGCGCGGCCTCCGCCTCCGAGCGCACGACCTTGGTGATGTCGCGGCGGCGCTCCTCGGTGAGCGCGGGCATTGCGATGCGGATCAGGGTGCCGGCCGTGTTGGGCGTGAGTCCCAGATCCGACTTGTAGATCGCCTTCTCGATCACCGACACCATGGACTTCTCCCACGGGGTGACCGTGAGCGTGCGCGCATCCTCGGTGGCGATGTTGGCGACCTGGTTGAGCGGCATCTCGGAGCCGTAGTAATCCACCTTGATGTGCTCGATCAAGCTGGTGTGCGCCCGCCCGGTACGCAGTTTCTTCAATTGATCCCGGAAAGCCACCACGCATTTTTGCATGCGCAGGGTCGCGTCCTTCTTGAGATCCTCGATCATAGCTTTTCCTCTAGCGCCTCGGCAGAGACCACCGTGCCCACATTCTCGCCCCGCACGATGCGCACCAGGTCTCCCGCATGGAACAAATTGAACACTTGCAGCGGCAAGTTGTTCTCGCGGCACATGACGATCGCCGTGGCATCCATCACGTTGAGACGATCGCTCAGCACCTTGTCGTAGGTCAAATGCGTGTAGCGCCGCGCTTCGGGGTGCGTGAGCGGATCGGCGTCATAGACTCCGTTTACCTTGGTCGCCTTGAGCAGGACCTCGGCATTGATCTCGATGGCGCGCAGGCTCGCGGCGGTATCGGTCGTAAAGAAAGGGTTGCCGGTACCGGCGCCGAAAATCACCACCCGGCCTTTCTCGAGATGGCGCACCGCGCGCCGCCGGATGTAGTCCTCGCAGACTTCGTTGATACGGATCGCCGACATCACCCGGGCATAAGTACCCTGGGCCTCGAGCGCGTCCTGCAGCGCGAGCGCATTCATCACCGTGGCGAGCATGCCCATATGATCGGCGGTGACCCGGTCCATGCCGGCGCGCGCGAGACCGGCGCCGCGGAAAATGTTGCCGCCGCCGAGCACCACGGCCACTTGTACACCCATCTGCGAGATATCGCGGATCTCCCCCGCGATGCGCTTGAGCATGCTGGGATCGATCCCGTAATCCTCGTTGCCGAGGAGCGCCTCGCCCGACAGTTTCACGAGGATCCGTTGGTAGCGTGCGGTGGGCGTTGCGTCCGTCATGATCTCGTACCCTACTATAAAAGACCCCGCCGGGGCGGGGTCTTTCGATTCACTGCGATGAGGCTAATGCTGCTTCTTTACCTGGGCCATCACCTCGCCGACGAAGTCATCCTGTTTCTTCTCGATGCCGGCCCCAACCTCGTAGCGCACGAACTCGACCACCCGCGCCCCGGACGTTTTCAGAAGCTTCTCGACGGTGGTCTCCGGATCCTTGACGAACGGCTGGCCGAGGAGCGTGATTTCCGCGAGGTATTTGCGCAGGCGTCCCTCGACCATCTTGGCGATGATCTCGGGCGGCTTCTTCTCGCCCTTGGTTTGCTCGGTGAGGATCTCGCGCTCCTTGTCGAGCACATCGGCGGGCACCGCACTCGCATCGATGAATGCGGGATTGATGGCCGCCACGTGCATGGCGAGATCGCGCGCCAACGCCTCGTTGCCGCCCTCGAGCGCCACCAGGCTCCCGATGCGTGTGCCATGCAAATAATCCCCGAGCGCGCCCGGGGCGCTGACCCGCACGAAGCGGCGCACCGCGATGTTCTCGCCGATCTTCGCGATCAGCGCACGCCGCCGTTCCTCGAGAGTCGCGCCGCTCACCGTGAGCTGCACCAGGGCATCCACGCTCGGTGCGGGATGCTCGAGCGCGACCTTCGCGACATCGCGTGCGAACGCCTGAAACTCTTCGCTCCGTGCGACGAAATCCGTCTCACAGTTCACTTCGATCATGGCCGCGCTCTTCCCTGAGCGGTGGACGGCAATGGTGCCTTCGGCAGCAATGCGAGCCGCCTTCTTGTCGGCCTTCGCGAGGCCGCTCTTGCGCATCAGCTCGGCGGCCGCGTCCAGATCGCCCTTCGTCTCGACCAAGGCCTTCTTGCACTCCATCATGCCGGCGCCCGTGCGCTCGCGCAGTTGCTTCACCGTATCTGCGGAAATGTTCATGACGGACTCAAGCTCCGCGCGCCGGTGTGCGCCGGCCGGGAGGACGGCGGCGCGGAGCGCTGGCCGGGCGCGTCTCGGCCGGCGGTGTATCGGGGGCATCGACCTCGTCGGCTTCCGCCTCCACCTCATCGCTCTGCGCTCCGGCAGCTGCGACGCCCGGGATGACCGTGACCGGCACCTTGCGACGCGGAGGCGGTTTCTTGCCGCGCGCCGCGGAGGGCGGCGGACGGCGCGCCGCCGTACGCTTGCGCGGGTTGCCCTCCTCGTCGAGCTCGACGAACTCGTCCTCGCCGACCGGCACTTGCGGGAGCGAGGCCTTGCCTTCGAGCACCGAGTCGGCAACGCCGCCGGCGTAGAGCAGAATGGCGCGCATGGCGTCATCGTTTCCCGGAATGACATAGTCGATGCCGTCCGGCGAGCAATTGGTATCGACGACCGCGACCACCGGAATGCCGAGCTTCTTCGCCTCGTGAATGGCGATCTCCTCGTGACCGACGTCGATCACGAACAGTGCATCGGGAAGCGCGGTCATGTCGCGGATGCCGCCCAGGCTGCGCAGCAGCTTTTCCATCTCACGGCGCAGCATCTGCGCCTCTTTCTTGCCGCGACGATCCAGCGTGCCGTTTTGCGCCATCTCGTCCAGCTCGTTCAGGCGCTTGATCGATTGGCGGATGGTCTTGAAATTGGTGAGCATGCCTCCCAGCCAGCGCTGGTTGACATAGGGCATGCTGCATCGCGTGGCTTCTTTCTGAATGGCATCGCGCGCCGAGCGCTTGGTGCCCACGAAGAGGATCTTGCCCCCCTCGGCCGCCACGTTCTTGATGAAGGCCGCCGCCTGCGAATACAGGGGCTGGGTCTTCTCGAGATTGATGATGTGGATCTTGTTTCGTTCGCCGAAAATGAAAGGCGCCATTTTCGGGTTCCAGAAGCGGGTTTGGTGTCCGAAATGGACACCCGCTTCCAGCATCTGTCGCATAGACACGCTGGTCATAGTCACTCCTTGGTGGGTTGAGCCTCCGCGTGTCCCGATCGGCAACCCGAAAGCGCCCTTGAAACCGCGGGCTACGCCTGCAATTCAAAGGAGCTGTTCGAGCACCCAGCCGATCGTGACGACACGCGTGCGGGGTTGTTAAAAATAGCCGCGCTTTATACCATGACCCACATCGAAAACCAAGTTCGAGCTGCCGTATGAACGTCACCGTCAAGTCCCCGGAAGAACAGGAAAAAATGCGCACCGCCGGGCGCCTGGCGGCAAGTGTGCTCGACATGATCGAAGCCTATGTACAGCCCGGGGTGACCACCGATGAGCTCGACAAGCGCTGCCACGACTTCATCGTGCAGGAGCTCAAGTCCATCCCGGCGAATCTGAACTACCGGGGCTTCCCGAAGACCATTTGCACCTCGATCAACAACGTGGTCTGCCACGGCATCCCCGGCGACAAGCGGCTGAAGAGCGGTGACATCATCAATATCGACGTGACGGTGATCCGCGAGGGCTTCCACGGCGACACCAGCCGCATGTACTTGGTCGGCCCCCCGAGCGTGCTCGCCCGCCGCCTCACGCGGGCGTGCTACGACGCCATGTGGCAGGGTATCGAGGTGGTCAAGCCGGGCGCACACCTGGGCGACATCGGTCACGCCATCCAGACCTTTGCGGAGAGCAATGGCTTCTCGGTGGTGCGTGAATACTGCGGACACGGCATCGGCCGCGTGTATCATGAGGATCCGCAGGTGCTGCACTACGGCAAACCGGGGACGGGGCTCGAGCTGGTGGCGGGCATGACCTTTACCATCGAACCGATGATCAACGCCGGGCGGCGCGATGTGCGCCTCCTGAACGATGGCTGGACCGTGGTCACGCGCGACCAATCCCTATCCGCGCAGTGGGAGCACACCATTCTGGTCACCCCCTCCGGCTACGAGGTGCTCACCCTGGGCGCCGCAGCGGCGCAGACCACCGCCGCAGTCGCTTCTTGAGCGCCGGGGCCAAGTTCCTCGATCACACCGCTGACTGGGCCTATTTGTCGGCCGTCCCCGAAGCATTACGGAGCGGCGAGTTCCTGCCCGCGGTATTTCGCCAGGTCCTCGAGGGCGGGACCGACTTATTGCGCGAGCGCTTCGCCGCCGGCGAGGCGGTGGAAGACCTGGTGCGAGACCGCGCCCGGCTGGTGGACGTGGCATTGCGCGCGGCCTGGACCGAGCACACCGGCCGCCATGCCGGGGATCTCGCGCTGGTGGCGGTGGGCGGCTATGGCCGGGGCGAGCTGCACCCCTGCTCGGACATCGACATCATGGTGCTCTTGCCGAAGAGCGATTCCGCCGACTGGCAACCGGACATCGAGCGCTTCCTCACCTTTCTCTGGGACATCGGCCTCGAGGTCGGCCACAGCGTGCGCTCCATCGACGATTGTCAGCGCGAGAGTCTCGCCGACATCGGCGTGGCGACCACGCTGTTCGAGGCGCGCCTGCTCGCCGGACCCGAGCCGCTGTTCGCCGGCATGCGGCGCGCGCTCGCGCCGGACCGACTCTGGTCCTCGCAGGACTTTTTCGAAGCCAAGGTCAAGGAACAGTCCGAGCGCCATCATCGCTACTTCGATACGGCCTATAACCTCGAGCCCAACGTGAAATCGAGCCCGGGGGGCTTGCGCGACATCCAGACCATCGGCTGGGTGGCGAAGCGCCACTTCGGCACCGATACGCTCGATGAGCTGGTCGCGCACGGCTTTCTGACGCGCGAGGAGCTGCGCAAGCTCAAGGCGGGCCAGGCCTTCCTCTGGAAGGTGCGCTTCGGGCTGCACGTGCTCACCGGCCGGCGCGAAGACCGCTTGCTGTTCGACTATCAGATCAAGCTCGCGAAACTCTTCGGCTACGAGGATGCGAGCTTCACGCTGGCGGTCGAGCAGCTCATGCAGAAGTACTACCGCACCGTGATGGACGTGAGCCTGCTCAACGAGATGCTGCTGCAGCTGTTTCGCGAGGCGATACTCACCCAGAGCAGCGCGCCGATCCCCATCAACGCACGCTTCCAGATCCGCAACGATTACCTCGAGGTCACCCATCCCGCGGTGTTCGATCGCAATCCCTCCGCGCTGTTGGAGTTGTTCGTGCTGCTGCAACAGCATCCGGAGCTGCGCGGCGTGCGCGCCGAGACCATCCGTCTGATCGGCTTAGCACTCTCGCTCATCGACGAAGAGTTCCGCCAAAACCCGCGGCACCACCGGCTGTTCATGGAAATTCTGTGCGCCCCGGTCGGAGTCACCCATGAGCTGCGGCGCATGAACCTGTACGGCGTCCTCGGCCGCTATATTCCGGCATTCGGCCGGGTGGTCGGACGCATGCAGTACGACCTGTTCCACGCCTACACCGTGGACGCTCACACGCTGTTCGTGGTGAGCAACCTGCGCCGCCTGGCGATGCCGAAGTACAACCACGAATTCCCGATGTTGAGCCAGATCATGCAGTCCCTGCCGCGCCAGGAGCTCGCCTATCTGGCCGCACTGTTTCACGACATCGCGAAAGGCCGCGGCGGAGATCACTCCGATCTCGGCGCGGTCGACGCCGAGGCCTTCTGCCTCGAGCAAGGGCTCGGACGCTACGAGGCCCGCCTCGTCGCATGGCTGGTGCGCAACCATTTGATCCTGTCCATCACTTCGCAAAAGAAAGACATCAGCGACCCGGACATCATTCACGATTTCGCGCGCCGCGTGGGCGATCAGGCCCATCTTGACTATCTGTATGTGCTCACCGTCGCGGACGTGCGCGGTACCAACCCGAAGCTCTGGAACGCCTGGAAGGCGCGGCTGTTCGAGGAATTCTACGAGCGCACCAAGCGCGCGTTGCGCAGGGGCCTCGAGACGCCGGTCGACCAGGAAGAATTGATCCGAGAGACCCAACAGGCCGCGCGTGCCAAGATCCCTGCGCTGGCCTCTGAGCAAATCTCGCAGGTCTGGTCGCAGTGGACGGAGGCTTATTTTCTTAGGTACACGCCGGAAGAAATCGCCTGGCAGACCGCCCTGCTCGCCGACCGGCGGCCCGACGATGACTCGCCCCTGGTGGCGGTCCGGCAGCTCGCCGAGCGCGGCGGCACGGCCGTGCTCACCTACACCCGGCGGCTCGCGCACAGCTTCGCGCGCACCACCGCCGTGCTCGACCAGATGGGACTCAACGTCGTCGATGCGCGCCTCATCACGAGCGCCAACGGGTTCACGTTGGAGACTTACGTGGTGCTCGAGGACAACGGCGCAGTGATCGCCGACTCCTCCCGTATCCGCGAGATCGAGCGCGGCCTGGCGCGCGCCCTGCAGCAGGCGCAAGACGCACCGCTCACCGTGACGCGGCGCGCACCGCGGCAGGTACGCATGTTCTCGACCCCGACCCATGTCAACTTCAGCCTGGATACCCGCAACCACCGCACCATCCTCGAGCTGATCGCGGCGGACCGTCCGGGCCTGCTCTCCGAGGTCGGGAAAGTGTTCAAGGCGGAGGGAGTCGACATCAATGGAGCCAAGATCATGACCGTGGGCGAACGCGCCGAGGACGTCTTCTACATCACGGATATGGACGGCTGCGTGCTCGATCAACAGACCTGCGAACGGGTGCAGGAAGCCTTGGTGCGGGCGCTCGATCGGCGCGACTCGGGGCGGACGTGAGCGATCACGGCCGATTGCAAGCGCTCATCGAGAGCGCCTATGAGGAGCGGACGGCGCTCTCGCCGGAGAATGTCTCGCGCGAGCTGCGCGGCGCCGTCGAGACTTCGATCGAGGAGCTCGATGCCGGCCGCTTGCGGGTCGCCGAGAAGCGCGACGGCGCATGGCACGTCAATCAATGGCTCAAGAAGGCCGTGCTGCTCTCCTTCCGCATCGCGCCCAACGCGCCCGCGAGCGCCGGCCCGATCCAGTTCTACGACAAAGTGCCACTCAAATATTCGGCGTGGACCGAGGCGCATTTCGCGGCGGCCGGGGTGCGCGTGGTACCGCCGGCCACGGTGCGGCGAGGCGCCTTCGTCGCGCGCAACGCGGTGCTCATGCCGAGCTACGTGAACATCGGCGCGTACGTCGATTCGGGCACCATGGTCGACACTTGGGCGACGGTGGGCTCGTGCGCCCAGATCGGCAAGAACGTGCATCTGTCCGGCGGCGTGGGCATCGGCGGTGTGCTCGAGCCGCTGCAGGCGAACCCCACCGTCATCGAGGACAACTGCTTCATCGGCGCCCGCTCGGAGATCGTCGAAGGGGTCATCGTCGAGACGGGCGCGGTGATTTCCATGGGCGTGTTCATCGGCCAGAGCACGCGCATCTATGACCGCGACCGCGACGAGATCCTCTACGGCCGAGTGCCCGCGGGCGCGGTGGTCGTGCCCGGCAGCTTGCCCGCCGCGAACGGCAAGTACTCGCTCGCGTGTGCCGTGATTGTCAAACGCGTGGATGAGCAGACGCGCGCGAAGACGTCCATCAACGAGTTGCTGCGCAATCTGTGATGAGTCTGGCCCCCGGCCGGGGCCGGCCCCGACGCGGCTAGTTGGCCTCGCCGGGCGCCGGCGGATCCGCCGCAAGCGCGGGGGTCGCCGCGTGTGCGGGCAAGGATGCCTGCGCGGGGCCGCCTTCGATCCGGACGACTTCGTCGTTCGCCAATGAATCGGGAGGGCTGTCGACCACGCGGTCGTCGGGCGTGAGGCCTGAGACGACCTCGACATCGGTGCCGAGATTGCGACCCAGCTTCACCGTGCGCAGCTCGATATGATTGCCCGGCCCCACAACCGCCACTTGCATGCCGTCCTCACGAAAAATCAGCGCGCTCGCGGGAATGCGCACCATGTGAGGGTCGTTGGGCAGCTCGAAATGCACTTCGGTGTAGGTTCCCGGCTGCAACAAGCCGTTCGCGCCGTCCGCATGCAGTTCGACCATCAGGGTCCTCGACGATTCGTTGATCGCCTCGGAAGTCGTCGCCACCACCGCTTTGAAGCTCCGATTCGGATATTGAGGCAGGTTCAAGTCCGCCGTCATGCCGGGATGGATGGGCGATGAGATCTCCTGCGGGACCTGCACGAAGACCCGCATCTCATGGACATCGGCGACCCTGAACAGCTGCGGCGCCCCGCCGGCCCCCGAACTGCTGCCGGCGTTGATGAGCGCCCCGATATCCGTATTGCGCTGGGTGACGACGCCGTCGAAGGGGGCCACGAGCTGCTTGAAACCCTCGCGCGCCTTCAAATTATCAACCCGTCCCTGGGCCGAATTCACGTCCGCCAATGACGCCTTGTAGCGAGCCTCGGCGCTGTCGAAGTCGGCTTTCTTGGATTCGCGCTCCTGCTCGGACACGACGCCGGCCGGTGAATCCCGCCAGCGGACATAGGTCGTCCTCGCAAACTCCATCTCGGCTGCGCGCACCTTGGTCTGCGCCACAGTCGACCTGAGGGTTGCGAGCGCGGCGTCCAGCTCGGCGTCCAAGTCGGGCGTGTCGATGGTGGCGAGGACCTGGCCCTTCTTGACGTGCGCGCCGTAGTCGAAGTACCAGTTCTTCAAGTAACCGCTGACTCGGGAGTAGATCGGAGCCTCGTACCACGCTTGGATATTGCCGGGCAAAACCGTCTGCACCCCGCTGACGCCGCGTTGTGGTGTGAGCACCGACACGCTCGGTACGGCCGCCGCATCGGTCCATTTGGTCACCTCGCCGGCGTGGTGCCAGCGCAGCAGGAGGCCGCCCACTGCGATGAGAAGTGCCGCGGCCGCGGCGATGAGCGCGGGTTTCTTCAGGTCCTTGGGGGGTGCAAGAGATTTCTCGATCAAGGGACTGCCTCCGCAGCGCGAGGGGGCCCGTCTTCCGGCGAGCCACGGGTATCATCATCGGCACGCGTGCCGTGTTTGCGGTGCATGAAGCTGAATACCGTAGGCACGAAAAACAGCGTCGCAACGGTGGCGACGGCGAGGCCGCCGATCACGGCCCGTCCGAGCGGGGCATTCTGTTCGCCGCCTTCCCCCAGCGCAAGCGCCATCGGCACCATGCCGATGATCATGGCGAGTGCGGTCATGAGCACCGGTCGCAAGCGGGTGACCCCGGCTTCGAGAGCGGCATCGGCGGCGTCGAGTCCGTTGGTCATTCCCTCCCGAGCAAAACTCACGATCAGGATGCTGTTGGCCGTCGCAATGCCCATGCACATGATGGCGCCGGTGAGCGCCGGCACGGACAGCGTCGTGCCGCTGACGAACAGCATCCACACGATGCCCGCGAGCGCAGCAGGCAACGCGGTGATGATGATGAAAGGATCGGTCCATGACTGGAAGTTGACGACGATGACGAGGTACACGAGCACGATGGCGCCGAGCAGACCCAGATAGAGCTGGCTGTATGCACTGGTCATGGTCTGCACTTGGCCCCGCAACGTGACGTACGAGCCGTGCGGCAAGGAATGCCTCTCGTCATGAATGATGCGCTGGACATCGGCCGCGACGGCGCCGAGATCTCGTCCCTGCGTGGCGCCATAGATATCGATGACCGGCTGGACGTTGTAGTGCGACACCACCCCGGGACTAGGCCCCGGCGTAATGCGGGCGAGACCGCCGAGATATTGGGGAGTGCCGCCGCTCTCCGAGGTTATCGGGACGTTGGACAGATCCGTCAGGCTGTCAATGCGGTATTGTGGCATCTGCGCGACGATGGGATATGACACGCCGTTCTGCGTATTCAGCCAGAAGTTGGGGTGAACCTGGCCGCTCCCCGAGAGCGTTACGAGCAAGCTGTTCGCCACGTCCCGTTGAGTCAACCCCACCTCGCCGGCGAGTGTACGGTCGACGTCGACGTTGATCTGCGGATAATTCAAGACCTGCTGGATACGCAGGTCGGCGATACCGGGCACGCGGCGGATGAGCTTCGCGAGTGTCGTCGCGTACGCGTAGTTGGCGGTTTGGTCACTGCCGACGACCTGCAGATCGAGCGGCGCCGGCAGACCAAAGTTGAGAATCTGAGACACGATATCGGCCGGTAGAAACGAGAACGTCGTGCCGGGGAACTGCCGCGGCAGCACGGTGCGCAGCTTCTTGATATACCCGTCCGTCGGGGCGTGTCCCGCCTTGAGTGAAATGAGCGCATCGCCATCGCCGGGGCCTATGGTACCGGTGTTCTGATAGGCCATGTTGATGCCGCTGAACGGCAATCCGATGTTGTCGACGATGTTGTCGATCTCAGCGGCTGGAATCTGCCTGCGCACGGTCTGCTCCACGAACTCGAACAGCCGCGCCGTCTCTTCGATCCGAGTCCCGGGCTGCGCCCGCACGTGCATCAGGATCTGTCCGGAGTCGACTGCGGGAAAGAAATTCCTGCCAAGAAACGGCGCAAGCAGAAACGAGAGCAGCACGCAGGCGAGGAAAACGATCATGAAGGCGGTCGGACGACCGAGCGCGCGCGCCAGCAGCGATCGGTAGCGCTCGCGTACGCGCGCGAAGTGCGCCTCGAATCCTGCCTGAAAGCGCGTGAAGGGCCCGCTCCAGCCACCCGACGTCTGCGCCGCAACCTCGTGGGGGTGCGCGCCCGCGTGCGAGTCGCGCATCAGAAAGTTGGCCATGGTCGGCACGAGGGTGCGCGACAAAATGAACGAGCCGATCAGCGCGAACATGACGGCCTCCGCCATGGGCCGGAACAGGTACCCAGCCACGCCGGCCAGCTGGAACATCGGTACGAAGACGATGCACAGGCAAAGCAGCGTCACGAACGCGGGTACGACGATCTGGCGCGCACCGTCGAGAATTGCGGGCTCGATCGGCTTGCCGAGCTCCAGGTGGTAGTTGATGTTCTCGATGGTGACGGTACCGTCATCGACCAGGATGCCGACCGCCAGGGCGAGCCCGCCGAGCGTCATGACGTTGATGCTCTCGCCCAGCCAGGACAAGGCGGTCAAAGAGAACAAGATGGCCAGCGGGATCTCGACGAGAATGATGACCGTCGAGCGCCAGCTGCCCAAGAACACCAGAATCATTGCGCCGACCAGCGCGGCGGCGAGCACCGCCTCGCGAATGACCCCGAATACGGCGGCCTTGACGAACACCGATTGATCCCCGACGGGATGCAGTTCCAGGCCCGCGGGCAAGCTGGATTCCACCCGCGGCAGCAACGCCTTGACTCCGCTGATGATGTCGAGGGTTGAGGCGGATCCCGCCTTGAGGATGGTCATCAGCACCGCGCGCGCGCCGTTGACGCGCACGATGTTGGTTTGCGGCGGCGACCCGCGATGCACATAAGCGACGTCGTGGACGAAGATCACAGTGCCGTTGACGCTCTTTACGGGAAGATCGTTGAGCCGATCGAGCAGCACGGGGCTCGCGTTGAGCGCAACGTTCCAATCGAACTTGCCGATTTTCTCGTCGCCCGCGGGCAGAGTGAGATTCTGCACCGAAATCGCATTCACCACATCGTCCGCCGAAATCGCGTGCGCCTGCATGGCGTGCTGATCGAGGTCGACTTGCACGTCGAGCACCTTACCGCCGTAAGGCGAAGGCACGGCCGCTCCGGCGACCGTCGCGAGCTGCGGACGGATGAAGTTCTGACCGGAGTCGAAGAGCTGCATCTCGGGCAGCTTCTTGCTCGACAATGCCAGCTGAAGAATGGGCACGCTCGATGCGTTGTAGCTCAGCACATACGGCGGCGTGATGCCGGGCGGCAGCAACTTCAGCACCGTCTGCGACGCCGCGGTGACCTGCGCCATGGCCACCGAGATATTGACGTTCTTTTGAAAGAAGATCTTGACGACGCCGTAGCCGTTGAGTGACTGAGATTCGATGTGCTCTACGTCGCCGACTTGGGAGAGGAGCGTGCGCTCGTAGTAATATACCACCCGACCCGACATGTCTCCGGGCGACAGGCCGCCGTAGGTCCACACCACACTGATCACCGGGATGTTGATGTTCGGAAAGATATCGGTGGGCGTTATGATCGCCGCGCGCAATCCGAATATGGCGATGAGCAACGCCAGGACGACAAAGGTGTAGGGACGCTTGAGTGCTGTCTCGACGATCCACACGCCGGCGATCTCCTTGGACTTGCGGTACCGAGCATCCTGATCATGCGCGAATCTAAAGAAGCGCGGCAGCGTGGTCAGGAGCCAAAAGTCACCATTCAATATGACGAAAGTAACTTCACGATAGTGACGAAAGTCACTTTCGATCGACCCCGCGCGAACCGCATGATCAGGGGCGGAGATCCTATGAATTCCAGCATCGAGCAACAGCGCGCACGCGCAGCCACTCGCTGCGTGCGAGGGCACGGACCGGCGGCCCGAATCAACAGCGCAGGCCCGATGCTTTTAGGATCGATCCTGCTGCTTGGCGGTTGTGCGGCCGGTCCCGACTATCACACGCCGAAACCGGACGCCCCACCGCGTTTTTATGCGTCATCCTCTGCCGCCGACGCGCCGGCTGCAGCCGATGAACAGACCCTTGCCAGCTGGTGGCGGGCGCTCGGCGACTCGAAGCTCGACTCGCTGGTCGATCGCGCCATCGGGGCGAATCTGGACATCGAGATCGCCCTGACCCGTTTGCAGCAGGCCCGCACCTACGAAGCGGTGGTGGTGAGCTCCGCGTTGCCGGACGTCAACGCGAGCGCCGCCGCGGGGCGCGGCACTGGGAGCGATCTGGGGCGTGGTCGCGCCGACCAGGCCTTGGTCTCCGCAACCAACACGACGGGAATCAAACAGGTCAATACGCTCGAGGGATTCGATGCGAGCTGGGAGCTCGATCTTTTCGGTAAGTTCCGCAGGGAAATCGAGGCGACGCGCTACGACGCGCAGGCAGCGCGGGCAGCGCGGTACGATGTGATCACGGCGGTCGTCGCCGACGTGGTGCGCGCCTACATCGATTTGCGCGGCTTTCAGGTTCAGCTCGGCGTGCTGCGCCAGGCCGTCGGTGTGCTGCGCGAGTCAAGTCGCCTGGAGACCATCCGCTATCAACGCGGCATCATCAACGAGCTCGACGTCGCGCTCGCCGCGCGCGAGCTCGGCAGCGTCGAGGCTCAACTGGCGCCGATGCAGGCGCAAGCGAACGCGGCAAAGTACACGCTTGCCGTGCTCTTGGGCGAATACCCGGAACAGATGGTCGAAGAACTCTCCAAAGCCGATCTCGTTCCGCCCATGCCGCCCGCCGCCGCGATCGGAACTCCGCTCGACCTCCTCAAACGCCGGCCGGATATCCAGCAGGCCGAGCGGCAGCTGGCGAGTGCCACCGCTCGCATCGGGGTGGCGACTGCGAATCTTTATCCGCGCGTCGGGCTGGTCGGCTCCATCGGCGCGCAGGGTCAAGGTTGGGGAACGAATCCGGCGATGGGCAGCCACATCTGGTCGTTCGGTCCCTATGCCCTCTGGCCCGTGCTCGATTTCGGCGCGCTGGATGCGCAGGTCGACGTCGCGCGGCTCAAGCGCCGCGCCGAGCTGCTCAACTATCGGCGGACGATCTTGACTGCCGTGCAGCAGGTCGACACCGCCTTGGACGCCTATACCGCCCAGCAGGACCGGCTGAAGAATCTGGGCGACGCCCTCATCGCCGCACAGCGCGCCGTCGAGCTCGCCACCCAGCGCTACAACCGCGGACTCACCGACTACCTCAACGTCGTCGATGCCGAGCGAGAACTCTATGATATCCAGGAGGAGTACGCGCAGGCACAGGTCGCCGAGGGCGATCAATTCGTGCAGCTGTACCGGAGCCTGGGCGGGGGATGGGAGAATTATCAGGCGGTGCCGGATATCCGGCGCCCGCAGCCCGCGATCATCGCGGCGTTCCGGCGCGCCGTGGAAAGCTCTGCGCCCTGAGCCGGAGGCGTTCGCCCCGCTCGCCGCTCAGCCGAACCGGCCGGTGATGTAGTCCTCGGTGAGCCGTTGCTGCGGGTTGGTGAACACCAGATCCGTGGGGCCGATTTCCACCAGATCGCCCAGGTGGAAGTAGGCCGTGCGCTGCGAGACGCGCGCAGCCTGCTGCATGTTGTGCGTCACGATGATGATGGCGTAGTTCGCGCGCAGCTCGTCGATGAGATCCTCGATTCTCGCGCTCGCGATCGGATCGAGCGCGGAGGTGGGCTCGTCCATCAGGATCACTTCCGGGTTGACCGCGATGGTGCGCGCAATGCACAGCCGCTGTTGCTGGCCGCCCGACAGGCTGGTACCGGGTTGCGAGAGGCGATCCTTCACCTCGTCCCAGAGCCCGGCGCGCTGCAAGCTGGTCGCGACCAGCTCGTCGAGATCGGCGCGGGTCTTCGTCAGCCCGTGGATTTTCGGCCCGTAGGCGACGTTCGCGTAGATCGAGTGCGGAAAGGGGGTCGGTTTCTGCGACACGATACCGACGCGGGCGCGCAGCTGCGCGACGTCCTGCTCGCGATCGTAAATGTCCTGGCCGTCGAGAGTGATCTCGCCCGTGACGCGGGCGCTCTTGATGGTGTCGTTCATGCGATTCAAACAGCGCAAAAACGTGGACTTGCCGCAGCCCGAGGGCCCGATCAGCGCGAGCACCTGGTTGCGGCCGACGTCGAGACCCACGTTGCACACGGCATGCTTGTCCCCGTAGTACACGTTGACGGCACGCGCCGTCATCACCGGATCGTAGATGGAGTCGCGCGCCGGCGGTGTGCGGGAGGGGTGTGCGACATCTTCCGGGGGTTTCACGTCGGGGGCATCCGCTCAGCCGAAGCGGCCGGTGATGTAGTCGTCGGTGCGGCGATTCTTCGGGGCCGTGAACAATTCGTTGGACGGCCCGATTTCCACCAGCTCTCCCATGTACATGAAGCCGGTGACATTCGACACGCGCGCGGCTTGCTGCAGGTTGTGGGTGACTATCACGATGCAGTATTTCTCCCGCAGGGCTTGCAGCGTCTCCTCGACTTTCAGGGTCGAGATCGGATCGAGCGCCGCGGTCGGCTCGTCGAGCAGCAGCACCTCGGGCTGAACGGCGATGGTACGGGCGATGCACACGCGCTGCTGTTGCCCACCCGAAAGGCTGCGCCCGTCGGCGTGCAGCTTGTCCTTGACCTCATCCCAGATCGCCGCATCCGTGAGCGCGGATTCGACCCGCGCGGCGAGCGCGGCTCCGCGGAGCTCGCCGGCGAGCTTCAGCCCGAAGGCGACGTTGTCGAAAACCGACATCGGGAAGGGGGTCGGTTTCTGAAACACCATGCCCACCCGGTAGCGCAAGTCCGCCACGTCGACACTCGGCCCGAGAATGTCGCGCCCGCCGATGAGCACCTCGCCCACGGCGCGCTGATGCGGATAGAGCGCGTACATGCGATTGAGCACGCGGAGCAAAGTCGATTTGCCGCAGCCCGAGGGGCCGATGAACGCCGCGATGGAGCGGTCGGCCAGCGCCAGATTGATGTTGCGCAGAGCTTGCGAGGCGCCGTAATAGAAATCGAGCTTACGAATCTCGATCTTCGGCGGACCGGTGTCGGCGGGCGCCGGCGCGGCCCGCGGATAGGGAACGCGCGTCTTCAGGTGCCGTGGCAACTTCGATGAGGGAATCATGGCGTGGGACCGCCTCCGCCGCGCGACTGCAGCAAAGCGAGCAGTATCCGGGCCGTGACGCTCAGAATCAAAATGGTCGCGGTGATGATCAGCGCGCCCGCCCAGGCGAGGTCTTGCCAATCCTTGTAGGGGCTCAACGCGAATTGAAAAATCACCACCGGCAGATTCGCCATGGGCGCGTTCAAGTTGCTGCTCCAGAACTGATTGTTGAGCGCGGTGAACAACAGCGGTGCCGTCTCGCCGCTGATGCGTGCGACCGCCAACAACAACCCCGTGACGATGCCGCTGCGCGCCGCCGGATAGAGGATGCTCATGGTGGTGCGCCAGGGATAGGCTCCCATCGCGGCCGACGAATCCTTCATGCCCGCCGGTACGAGGTTCAGCATGTCCTCGGTGGTGCGCAAGGTGATCGGAATCGCGATCACCGCCAGCGAAAGTGCGCCTGCCAGCGCCGAGAAATGTCCCATGCGCACCACGATGATCTCGTAGATGAACAGACCGATGATGATCGACGGTGCGCTCAACAGCACGTCGTTGATGAATCGGACGGCGGTCGCGAGGCGCGAGTTCTGCCCATACTCGGAAAGATAGGTGCCCGCCAGGACGCCGATCGGCGATCCCACCACGATGCCGAGCACGGTCATGGCCGCGCTGCCATACAGGGCGTTGAGCAGGCCGCCCGCGCTGCCGGGAGGCGGCGTCATCTGGGTGAAGATCCGCGGCGACATCCCCGCAAGACCACGGGAGACCAGTGTCCAAAGGATGGCGGCGAGACAGGCGAGCCCCGCGAGGGTCGCGAGCATCGAGAGTGCGAGAAACGCCCAGTTCTTGAGCTTGCGGAGGGGGCGCCGGTTCATGGGCGGATCATACCGAGGACAGCGCGCGACGTTCGAGCCGCCGCAGCATGGCCTGCGCCGCGGCAATGACCGAGAACGTGATGAGGAAGAGCAATAGCCCGAGCGCGATCAGCGAGGAGGTGTAGAGGTCGCCCACCGCTTCGGTGAATTCGTTGGCAATGGCCGAGGAGATGGTCGTGCCCGGCGCGAGGAGCGATGAGGAGATGCGGTGGGCGTTGCCGATGACGAAGGTGACCGCCATGGTCTCGCCGAGGGCACGTCCGAGCCCCAGCATCACGCCGCCCATGATGCCGGCCCGCGAGTGCGGCACCACCACGTTCCAGATGACCTCCCAGGTGGTTGCGCCGAGCCCGTAACCCGATTCCTTGAGCATCGCAGGAACGGTATCGAAGACATCGCGGGTGGTCGCCGCGATGAACGGCAAGACCATGATGGCGAGCACCAGTCCCGCGGTGAGAATGCCGATGCCGTAGGGAGGCCCCGCGAACAGGCCGCCGATTCCCGGTATCGAGCCCGCGTGCTCGATCAGCCAGGGTTGCACGTGCCGCTGCAGCACGGGCGCCAGCACGAACAAGCCCCAGATGCCGAAAATGATGCTGGGGACGGCGGCGAGCAACTCGACCGCCACGCCAATGGGTCGTTTCAGCATCGGCGGGCAAAGCTCAGTCAGGAACAGGGCGATGCCGAAGCCGGTGGGCACGGCGATGACCATCGCGATCACCGAAGTCACCACCGTGCCGTAAATCGCCGCCAGGGCACCGAACTTGTCCGTGACCGGATTCCAGACCTCACGGGTGACGAACGAGAAACCGAACGTCTTGAGCGCCGGCCAGGAGCCGACAGCCAAGGACAAGGCGACCCCGCCCAGAATCACCAGAACCAGGATCGCCGCGCTCAGCGTCGCGGCGCGAAAAATCCTCTCATAGACTCGTTGCCTGGCCGCGTGCCTCGGATCAATGAGCGCCACGGTGAAGTGTCGCCGCTCGGACCAACCTCAGGGGCCGGTCCACACCGGGTGGCCGCCCGACATGATCTCGGCGGCCCAGGTCTTCTTCACTTGAGCGATGAGGCTTGCCGGCAACGGCACATAGTCGAGCTCGGAGGCCATCTGAGCGCCGTCCTTGTAAGCCCAGCCGAAGAACTTGAGCGCCTCCTTTACGGCCGCGGGATCGGGCGGATCCTTGTAGAGAAGAATGAAGCTCGCCCCCGTGATCGGCCAGCTCTTGGCGCCGGCCTGATCGGTCAGGATCAGATAATAGGAATCCGCCTTGGCCCAGTCGGCGTTCGCGGCCGCGGCCTGGAACGACTCGGCGCTCGGGGCGACTGCGGCGCCCGCTTTGTTGGTGAGCATCGCGTACGTCATCTTGTTCTGTTTGGCGTAGGCATACTCGACGTAGCCGATGGCGCCGTCCGTCTGGCTGGTCATGTTGGCCACGCCTTCGTTACCCTTCGCGCCGATGCCCTTGGGCCATTCCACCGCGGTATTGGCACCGATGCTCGAGGCGAATTTGGGGCTTTCCTTCGACAAGTACTCGGAGAACAGGAAATTCGTCCCGGAACCGTCCGATCGGTAGACCGGGGCGATGGCCGTCGCCGGCAGCGCGACATTTGGATTCAGCTTCTTGATGCGCGGATCGTCCCACTTGGCGATCTCACCCAGGTAGATGGAGGCGATCGTCGCGCCGTCGAGATGCAGTTGACCGGGCGCGATGCCCTTGAGGTTCACCACCGGCACCACGCCGCCGATGATCATGGGGAACTGCAGCAGGCCGGCCGCCTTGAGGTCCTCAGGCTTGAGCGGCATGTCGGAGGCACCGAACGTGACCGTCTTCGCCTTGATCTGTTTGATGCCCCCGCCGGATCCGATGGATTGATAGTTCAAGCCCACCCCGGTGAGTTTCTTGTAGGCATCCGCCCACTTGGCGTAAATCGGGTAGGGGAATGTGGCGCCCGCGCCCGAGATGTCTGCCGCATTCGCGGCGATGCCGATATAGACGCCGATTACCGCAACGGCGATGCGCTGACCTACGTTCATCAGTGGATAACTCCAGAATTTTCGTGGGTGACGGCCCAGGGGACCAGCAGGATAGCTAACTTTTCATTATTGGTGGGTTATATGAATTTTTTGTGACCGCCCGTGCGAGCCGCAGACGCGGCGGCTGGTCGGGCCTGCGGACGCGGGTCAAGCGGTGTAGTCGGCCGGCAAGGTCTCATCGATCGGTTTGCGCCCGCCCGCCGAGCCGTTGAATACCGGCGTCAGCACGATCACCAGCAGGAGATTCAGGATCACCGTGTACAGGGCCGAATAACCGGGAAAGCTATAGCCGGCGAACCCGAGGGTGTAGGTGCTGGCCGAGGTTCGAGGCGTAGGCCATCGCCGTACCGGCGAACGTGCCCACCGCCCAACCCACGAGCAAAGCCCAGTCGTTGAACCATCGCGTGTAAGCGCCGAGCATCACCGCAGGAAGCGTCTGGATGATCCAGATACCGCCGAGCAGCTGCAGCTGGATGGCGTACTTCGTGGGCACGAAGATGATGAAAATGAGCGCGCCCACCTTGGCGATGAGGGACACCATCTTCGCCATCTGCGACTCTTGCTTGTTGGTGGGATTGCGATTGATGAACTCGCGGTGGATGTTGCGCGTGTACAGATTCGCGATCGCGATGGACATGATCGCCGCGGGCACCAGCGCGCCGATCGCAATGGCGGCGAAGGCGACCCCGACGAACCAGGACGGGAACACGTGCAGGATGAGCGCCGGCACGGCGAAGTTGTTCTTGAAGGTCTTGAACCCCCAGGCGTAAGCGGGCAGGTCGGCGATGCCCGCGGCGATGACGAATAACCCCACCATCGCCAGCAAGCCGAGCATGAACGAGTAGCCCGGCAGGATGGCCGCGTTACGGCGGATCGCCCCGCCGCTGCTCGCGCTCAAGATGGCCGTCATGCGAATGCGGATAGAGAAACAGCGCGAGCGCCGAGCCCAGGGCCAAGGTGGCATACGAGCCGTAGGCGCCGGTGGTGTGCGGACCTGGCACCGCGAGCAGGAGCTTTTGCGCGGGCACTGCGCTGAAGATCTTCCCGAAGCCGCCCAGCTTGATCGGCACGACGATGACGATCGCGAAGGTCGCAATGTAGATCAGGGTATCCTTGACGATGGCGATCGAGGCCGGTGCGCGCAATCCGCTCGAATAGGTGAAGGCGGCGAGCACGACGAATGCAATGATCAGCGGCAGATCGCCTGCAATGCCGGTCCCCGTGACGCCGAGCGCTCCGACCACGACCTGGATGCCCACGAGCTGCAGGGCGATGTACGGCAACGTGGCGACGATTCCGGTGATCGTGACCGCGAGGGCGAGCCAGCGATTGCCGAAGCGGCCGCGCACGAAATCGGCCGCCGTGATGTAGCCGCGCTTGTGGCACACGTTCCACAAGCGCGGAAAAACGAGAAACAGCAGCGGATAGATGAGAATCGTGTAGGGCACCGCAAAGAACGCCACTGCGCCGGCGCCGAACGCGAGTGCCGGCACGGCGATGAAGGTGTAGGCGGTATAGATGTCGCCGCCCACCAAGAACCAGGTGACGACGGTTCCGAAGCGTCTGCCGCCGAGACCCCACTCGTGCAGTTGATCGAGATCGCCCCGGCGCCAGCGCGCGGCGGCGAATCCGAGCCAGGTGATGAAGCCGAACAGCAGGACGAAGACGACCAACGCAATCCCGTTCACCTGCGGCACGACGCTCCCCCTCGAAATCCCGCGCGCTCTATGGCGATTCCCGGGTCATACGATAGACCACGGCGGTGAACACCGCGCTCACCAGCACCCAAAGAAGCTGAAACCAGTAGAAGAAGGGGATGCCGAACAGCGTCGGCTCCGCCTTGTTATAAAGAGGCGGCCAAAGAATCACCAGAAACTGCACGACGAAGAGCAGGTACCACCAACTCCACTTGCGGCGTTTGCTCGGCGCACCGTTCTCTGCGGGCATCATCGCAATGTATACGGATATTGCCGCGCTTGCCAGCGGTCGCGGTACATTCGTCCCTGCAAAAAGAAAGGGTCCCAGGGCACGCAGACCCTGAGACCCCTGCTGTTCGCCTCGCGGCGAGATCGCTTAGAAGGAATAGCGGAAGCCGACCGTGGGATCGATCATCGTGGTTTCGAGATAGCCGTTGGCGAGACCGTGCGACACGTTCGACCACATGGCGCCCGCGTAGGAATCGAAGCGCTTGGTGAAGTGGTAGACGAGCGACACAGACGCTGCGTTGAGGTGGCCGCTGCACGCACCGCTGATGGTGTTCGAGCAATTCAGAGTCCGCCCCGGCCGCATAGGCATATCTGCTTCTCGCCGTAGTAGGCGATCGCGGCGGTGAGATTCTCGTTGACCGTTATAGCGCACGCCGGCCCAATACACCTGCAGAACCTTGTCGTCCTTGGCATACGCAGTATTGTTGACGTAGGCGAGCGTGTAGCCACCGATGTCGTCTGAATCCCGGATCCAGCTTGATCGAGGGATTCATGTAGGTGATGTGCTCATAGACGCGCGAAGAAGGTCGCCGGACCGAACGCATAGGAGCCCATGCCGCCAAAGGCGGCATTGTCCGAGATCGTGCCGGAAAGCGACTTGTCGAGCGAATAGCCCACCGGCAATCCCGTCACCTGGGTGGCGCTCAACGCACCGATCGAGACGGCGTCCTTCACCTTCGTGTAGAAGGCATCGACCGACGCGCCCGCATACTCCGCGCCCAGCGAAACCTCGGTCGCGGTGAAGGCCTCGCCGCTGCCGGCGGTCGCAATAGTTCTCGGCGCTCGAGTTCTGGAACTTGTACTGCAACGCCCAAGTGCACGATGTTGAAGAACTTGGCGGAATACTTGACCGAGTCGTCGAGACGTCGATCCTGGGTATCGCCGCCGCCCGCCGGCGTGCCCGACAGACCGATCAGCGAGAACGCATAGGACAACTGCTGAGGGTCGTATTTCGCGACGAGGTCCGCGAGCGTCGTGTTCTGGCGGCCGAACGTGACCGTGCCGTAGGTCGGCGAACTCACACCGACGAAAGATTGCTGGAAAATTTGCCCGGCGATGCTCGAGTCGATGTTCGTGCTCTGGTCGGCCAGCGACCGGCCATTGTTCTGCGTCACCGACTTGAGCGCATCGGTGAGATTGCCCGATGCTGGATTGAAAAAGGTTTCGAGCTTGAAAACGCCCGAAAAATCCATGAAGTGCAACGGCTCGCTGCCCTGCAGGCCGACTCGCGACTGACTCAGGCCGTTGGAGGTCACGCCGAAGACCGAATTGTTGCTGTTCTTCTGAACGATGTCCGAGCCGCCCGAGATGAAGTAGTCGTTGAAGGGCGCGCCGTGGGTTTCGTACTGCACCGCAGCATCGATGATGCCGTATAGAGTGATGCCCTTCCAGGTCAATCCGCCGTCTTCGACCGGCCAGCGGAAGACCCGTCTGCGAGACGGTTTGCGCCAGAGCTCCGCCGCTCGCGGCAAGCAGCACGAGGGCGAGGCCGTTGGTCGCCAAGCCGCGCAAACTTCGCTTCCCGTTGCAGGTCTCCGCGGTCGATGTCGAGGCGGTGGTTCGTTTCTGATTGCGCACAGATGTCACTCCATAGTTATGTAAGATTGTTGCAATGAACCCACATGGCTGCATGCCAGATGGTTCCGGTGAGCTTGATGTATTTTTTTTGCAACATCGAGCCCAACATAGTCGCACACCGAGTGCGAGCCGCTAAGCCGGATCAGAGCCTTTCGCAACGATTTAGTTCTGCTGTTATGTGCAAAGTTTTTCGAGACTTTTTCAGGGCCGCTCCGCTGCGCGGCGTTTGCGCCACGCCCGATTTGAGGCCGCTATGATGGCCAACCAATGTTACATTTTAATGACATGCGTTGGTATATAGCTACAATTATCGGTGAAACGGTGCATACATCGGGAACGAGGCTGCGGGTCGGGCCAGAGGGCAGGCAGGCCCTCCCCGGGGGATTATGTTATCTGCCGCTCTGGAGGCCGATGAGATTCTCGACGCGCCGCACGCCCGGCACCTGGCCGGCCAGCGATCCAGCCAAAGCAATTTCGAAGGGACTCCCCATCAGCCCGCGCAGATAAACGACCCGGTGCAGCGTCTGCACATCGAGCGAGTTCGGCGCTTGCAGTTCCGGGTACTGCGCCAGCCGCGCTGTCACGTCGGCCGTGATGCGTGCGTCGCGCGCATCCGGCTCCGTGAAAGCTGCGCAGGCGCACAAGGCGCTCCCGACCAGTAGCGCGCATGCGATGCGCCGGATCCGCCGTGCGCTCAGGGGCGCCACCATGCCCTCAGTTCTGCCTTCTACACTTCAGAGCGAGCTCGGTGCGCGTGTTGGCATGCAGCTTGTCCATGATCCGGCTGACGTAATTCTTCACCGTGCCCTCGGCAAGAAACAGAGTGTTGGCGATCTGACGATTGCTCATGCCCTCGGCGATATGCTGCAGGACCCTCTCCTCCTTGTCCGTCAACGCATCGGCCTCATAGGCGGGCGCCGGCGCGGCGCGATTGTGCTGGGGAGGCGCGGCTTGCCCGCCCGAGGGGGGCGATGATGCGGCAAGACGCCGAAATTGATCCATGACCTTGCGTGCGATTTGCGGGGTGAGACGTGACTCGCCGCGCTTCAGCGCGCGCACGGTCTCCAGCAACTCATCCTCGTCCGCATCCTTCAGCAGATAAGCATGGGCGCCCGCCCGCACCGCCTCGAAAACCGTCTCATCGTCATCGAGCGTGGTGAGCACCAGGATTTGAGTACCGGGCAACGCTCCGGTGATTTCGCGCGTCGCGGCGACGCCGCCCTTGATCGGCATGTGCAGATCCATCAGCACCACATCCGGACGCAGCAACTGGGCAAGCTCGATGGCCTCGACGCCGTTGCGCGCCTGGCCCACGACTTCCATGTCGGGCTCCATCGACAGCAGCAGTGCGGAGCCGCGGCGCACGATCGCCTGATCCTCGGCGATGACGATGCGGATCGGCGGTGAATTTGCGACCTCTTGCACGGGAGGCACCTCGAGCGAAGCTCCACCGTCAATCTGCGGCCCCCGCATCATGCCGCCCGGGCGGTCCGGTTTGGAAGTGACTTTAGTCACCTGTTAACGTGCGCCCATGCCGAAGCCGGAGACATTGGGACGAGCGCTCATGCAATCGCTCGACCCGCGGCGCAGCCTTGCCGCCGGCGCCATGTGGCTCATCATCGGCCTCGCGGCCGCCTTTTCCATCGCTGCCGCCCTGTGGGTGGGGGGTATCGCGCGCGCCAACCTCTCCGAGCAACACATACGCCGCCTCTCGCTCGAAACCGATCAGCTGAGCTCCGATCTCGGACAGGCACTCGCCGGCCGTCTCGACGCCATCCGCGCGGCCGGTCACATCTTGCAAACCGCCGTGCCGCCCGAACGGCGCGGCGGATTGCGCGAGGTATTCAGCGAGCTCACCCTCGCCTACCCCCAGTTCGACTGGATCGCCGTTGCCGATCAGCACGGTATCGTACTGTCCGCGACCGATGCGCAGCTCACCGGAATGAACCTCGAGTCGAGAGATTGGTTTGTCGGCGGCTCGCAGGCACCGTGGCTTGGGGTCATCGACCGCTCGCCTGCGGCCCGGGCCGACAGCGCCGCGCTCGGCGACATGGCGGCACCGGTGCGTGATGAAACCGGACGGATCGTGGGTGTCATCGCCGCGCACCTGAGCTGGCGGCGCGCGCCGTATCACCCCGAGCGGCTCACGGATGAGTCCAGTCCGGCGACGCAGGCCTACGTGCTCGGCCGCAACGGTGTGGTGTTGATCGGACCGGACGATTTGCGGAACAGGCCCTGGCAAGGAGTTCCCGAGGCCACCCCGGTCACGCCGCCGAATCGCACCGAGACGATCAGCCCACCGCAATTCCAGCGCCTTCCCGACGGCCGCCGCGTGCTCGTCGCACGGGCGCTGCTCAACGCCGGCCCCGACACTTCGGCGGGCGGCTGGCAGGTGCAGCTCACCGAGCCGATCGATCGGGTTTTTCAACGCGCGCGCGCCGTGACGTATCAGATCTTCTGGGTTTCGATGTGCCTCGGCGCCGCCACCGCGCTGCTCGGCGTTCTCGGCACACGCAAGCTCACCGGACGACTACAGCGCCTCGCCGCCTCGGTGGCTGCGGTCGGGCAAAACGAATCCGAGCAATTGGAGATTCCGCCGGGCGCCGACGAGGTCGCCCGGCTCGGCCGCGCGTTTGCGAAGATCCTGGGCGATCTTCGCTTGGAGCGCCGCGAGCTGCAGAGCTTGAGCAACGAGCTGGAGCGGCGGGTGACGGTGAGAACCCGCGAAGTGGAGCGGCTCGCCGAGGAATCACGCTACGCGGCGATCGTCCGAGAGCGTTTGAAAATCGCCCGTGATCTGCACGACACGCTCGCCCACTCCATGATGGCGCTGCTGAGCGAGGTGCGATTCCTACGCCGCCTGCACGCGCGCGATCCCGACGCCGTTGCCGAAGAGTTGCTGCGCGCCGAGGATCTCGCCCGCCAGGGACTGCAAGAAGCGCGCTCCGCGATCAGCCAGATGCGGGTGAACGCGGTGCGCGACACAGGCCTCGGCCCGGCGCTGTCGCGCGAGTTCGAACGCTTCGTCGATCGCACCGGCACCACGGGAGATTTCAGCGCTGATGCGGAGTCCGCACGCTTCGGGGATGAGCGAGCGGAGACGCTGCTGCGGATGGCGCAGGAAGCGCTGCGCAATGTCGAGCGGCACTCGAGGGCCACACGCGTCTCGGTGAAAGTGACGACGCGCGAGGAACTGCTCGAGCTGCGCATCGAGGACAACGGCGTCGGGTTCGATCCGCACGCGCCGCGTCCCGAGCACTATGGGCTCGTCGGCCTGCGCGAACAGGCCGATCTCATCGGCGCCGAGCTGCGCATCGACACCGGACCGCAGCTCGGCACCACGATCAGCGTGACCTTGCGAGTCGCGCCGGCCGCATTCGCCGCTTGAGACTTCAGGGCGGCGGAGGCGCCGTCAAAGGCGGCCCCTTGGGGTCCGCGGGGCTGGCGCCCGCATTTTGCGGAATCGATCGGGTGTCGTCGATGCGCGATTCATCGCCCAAGTGGTGGGCAGGCGCACCGACGAGATAACTCGGCCCCCAGTCTCGCTCGTTGTCGAACGGTGCATAGACCTGGAAGTTGTCGCTGAGCCGGGCGCCCTGCACGTCTCCGGACGTCGAGACACATCCAGCCAACAAAAACGGCAGCGCCGCAGCGCCGGCCGCCGTAGCCCGAATGACCAGTCGAATAGACATAAGCACCCTCCTCTACGCGGCCGGCGCCCCGAACGGAGCGACCAACCCACGCGCCCATCCCACTCCACACCCTTGTCAACCACAATGCCGGCTCGAGCGTTATGGTTGTAGGCAGGCTCCTAAGGAGATGCTGTAATGCATGAAAAGCGGCACTGAGTCCGCAGGGCGGAGTGTATTGTCGATGCGCTTTCTGTCGACGCGCTTTCTACCATCGTTGCTCGCACTCGCTTTGCTGCTCTCCGGCCCGGCGGGCGTCTGCCGTGCGCAAACGGCTGCCCCAACCGATCCTTGTGGCGGCTACAAATGGGATGTGAGCGCCGAGCGCGCGCTGTTCGCTGCCTCACCCAAGCCGATCGCCGCCGGCAAGGATCGCGCGTCGGCGGCTGCCGCGGGCGCGAATCAACTCTACACAGTGACACTGCACCCGTTGAGCGAAGTGTCGTTCCCGGCCACGCCGGGCCGGGCGCCGCCTTCCGGCAGCTTCGCCGGCATCGTCGCCCTCCGCGTTCCGGCACCGGGAAAGTATCGGATCTCCGTCGACGTGCCCCTGTGGATCGACGTCGCCGGCGGCGCGATTCTCGCGCCGGTGCTCGACTATGAAGGCCTGCACGATTGCAGCGCGCCGCGCAAGGTGGTCGTGTTCGATCTTCAAGCCGGGACGGATTGGACGCTGGAGGTGAGCGCGGCCGACCGAGCGGCGGTTCGACTCACGGTGACACCGGTGAGATAATTACAACTGAAATGACCGCTGACGGACGCAGCGGCGCGCCGTATGAACTGGCGCTTTTTTTTGCGGTCAAAAATGGTGACGAAGACCCTTTTGAGAGAGCCCCGATTTCAGTAAGTTGTTGGCCATAGGCAATTGGTGAAATTATGCAAAGTCGTACGCCAGTCAATAAGTTCTCAGTCCTGCTCGGCGGTCTGCTGAGTGCCGTCGTGCTCTCAACCAGTGCGTTCGCCCAACATGGCGGCGGTGGTGGCGGTGGCGGGCACGCAGGCGGTGGTGGTGGACATGCCGGCGGCGGCGCCCACGCAGTGGCAGGCGGTCATTACGGCGGCGGCTATGGTTATGGCGGATACCATGGCGGGGGTTACTACGGCGGATACCATGGCGGGGGTTACTACGGTGGCTATCGCGGCGGTTACGGGTACGGCGGCTGGCATGGCGGCTATGGCTGGGGCGGCTACGGCTGGCGCGGCGGTTGGGGCTGCTGCGGTTGGGGTTGGGGTTGGGGCGGCCTCGGACTGGGGCTGTACTTCGCTTCCCTCCCGCTTTACTACAATACGTATTACTGGGGCGGAGTCCCGTACTACTACGCGGACAACACGTACTATATTTACGACCCGAACTCGAAGCAGTACGAGACGGTTGCACCCCCGCAGCAAATACAGGACCAGGCCGCGGCAGCGAACGGCGGCGGGGCGAACGGCGGCGGTGCGCCGCCCGACATCATCGCCTACCCGAAGAACGGGCAGAGCGCCGACCAGCAGGCCAAGGACAAGTTCGAATGCCATGAGTGGGCCGCCGGCCAAACCGGCTTTGACCCGACTCAAGGTGCCGCAGCTCCGGGGAACAAGCGCAACGACTACATGCGCGCCCAAGCCGCCTGCCTGGAAGGTCGCGGCTACTCGGTGAATTAGCCACGCGGTGCGACCGCTGCCTCCGGTAGCGGTCGCACTCGTCGACTAACCGAGCAGTATTTCCAGGGTGCGGCGATAGGTGCGCCGCAGGCGGTCGAGGTCCTCGACCCGCACGCACTCATTGGCCTTGTGAATGGTCGAGTTGACCACCCCGAGCTCTATGACCTGAGCGCCCGTGGGGGCGATGAAGCGACCGTCGGACGTGCCGCCTCCCGTCGATAGCTTGGGCGTCACGCGCAGCTCCTCTTGCACCGCTTGGACGGCGGCTTGAGACAGGATTCCGGGCGCGGTGAGAAACGGATAGCCCGAGATGAACCAGTCGAGCGAATAGCGCACGCCGTGCTCCCGCAAGATACGCTGCACGGTCGCCTGCAGGGACTCGATGGTCTGCTCGGTCGAGAAACGCAGGTTGAAGCGCGCTTTGAGCTCGCCCGGGATGACATTCGGCGCTCCCGTGCCGGCAGCGATGTTCGATACCTGAAAGCTCGTAGGCTGGAAGTGCGCGTTGCCGAAGTCCCAGGTCCGGGATGTGAGCTCAGCGAGTGCCGGCGCCAGCGCGTGAACGGGATTGTCCGCGAGCTGCGGATAGGCCACGTGCCCCTGCACGCCATGTACCGTGAGCCGGCCGCTCAAGCTCCCCCGCCGCCCGATCTTGATCGTATCGCCGAGAGCGGTCTCGCTCGAGGGCTCTCCGACCAGACACCAGTCGATCGCTTCCTTGCGTTCGCGCAACACCTCGATCACGCGCCGGGTGCCGTCGACCGAAGGTCCTTCCTCGTCGCTCGTGATCAAAAAGGCGATGCTGCCGCGAGGCGCGGGACAGGCCGCAAGGAAATCCTCGCACGCCAGCAGCATGGCGGCGAGCCCGCTCTTCATATCGGCCGCGCCGCGCCCATACAGCAACCCGTCGCGCACCACGGGCGCAAACGGGTCGCTCCGCCACTCCTCGAGCGGTCCCGGGGGCACGACGTCAGTGTGTCCGGCGAAGCAGAAAAGCGGACCCGATGCGCCGCGCCGCGCCCACAAATTGTCGACCTCGCCGAAGCGCAGATTCTCGACCTCGAAGCCGAGTGCACGCAACCGCTCCCCCATGAGCGCCTGACAGCCGCCGTCGGTGGGACTGACCGAGGGACGCGACATCAAGTCGCAGGTCAAATCCAGCGTATCGGGCATCAGAACCTGAGAACCGGGGGACGGCGGCGCAGATTAGCCCAGAGTGCCCAGAGCGCCAGGCACACCGCCGCGATTGCAACCCATCCCGGCATGGAAAGCCCCAACAGGCGCCAGTTGATTTTGGCGCATTCGCCCGAGCCGTTGAGCACCGTGGCGATGACCTTCGGCAGCGGCGAGACCTTCAGCATCCATTCCAAGGAAGCGCCGCAGGCGGGCACGCGGTCGGGCGGCAGGCTTTGGATGTAAAGATGCCGGGCGGCGATGCCGACGGTGGCGAGCGCGGCGACCGCAATCGCGGCGGCGTACAGCTTGCGGCCCCAGCTCACGGGATCGATTGCCGCGGCGAGCGCGAAGGCCATGCCCACGACGAAAATGCCGACGCGCTGAAAGATGCACAGGGGGCACGGCTCGAGATGCATGACGTACTGTGCGTAGTACGCATAGCCCAAAAGCGCAGCACAGGCGAGGAAGCCGAGACTATTCGCGGCGCGTGCGGTCATCAGCTGTCGCCGTCAACGCCGAGCGACGGCTTGCGCGGCATCGATTTGTCTGGCGACATCATCGAGCGAAGTATGGCGGATATCCTTGCCGTGCACCATGTAGATGACGTACTCGCAGATGTTCTTGGCGTGATCGCCGATCCGCTCGAGGGCGCGCACGATCCACATGATCTCGAGCGCGCGGCGGATGCTGCGCGGGTCTTCCATCATGAAAGTGATGCACTGCCGCTGAATGGACTCGTATTCCTCGTCGACGATCTTGTCGTCCTGCGCCGTGCGCAGCGCCGCGACGGAGTCCATGCGCGCGAAGGCATCGAGCGCATCGTGGACCATCTGCGCGACTTGGCGGCCGAGGTGCTTCACCTCGCGGTATTTGTCGGCCGGACGCTCCATAGTAGCCAGGCGCGAGGCAATGTAGCCGATCTTCTCGCCCTCATCGCCGATGCGCTCCAGATCGGTGATGGTCTTGATGATGGCGACGATCACCCGCAAATCCCCGGCGGCGGGTGCCCGCAACGCGAGGATGCGGCTGCATTCCTCGTCGATCGATACTTCCATGCCGTTGACCTTGTAGTCATCCGTGGCCACCGACTCGCCGAGACGGCTGTCGCCCTCGACCAGGGCCAGAATCGCCTTGTGGAGCTGTTGCTCGACGAACCCGCCCATCTGCAATACCTGGTTACGGACCTTTTCCAGGTCTTCGTTGAACCGCCGCGAGATGTGGTGACTGAGGTCTGCCTTTTCCATGACTGCTACCTTGAGGCGAAGCGGCATTCACATTGCGTGAACACACAGCTGCGTTTACATCTGATCGCCCCGCACGTCAACAAGTTCGGAAAGTTTTGTGATCAGCGGCTCAGGCGCTCGCTGCGACGTCCAGATGACAGATGCGCAGCGCCGGGAAATGACAGGTGAATGTGCTGCCCTTGCCTTCGACGCTGCGCACATCGAGCCAGCCGCCATGGCGTTGCAGCGCATGCTTGACGATGGCCAGCCCAAGCCCGGAGCCGCCCTCGCCGCGCGAACGTCCCGCATCGACGCGGTAGAAGCGCTCGGTGAGGCGTGGGATGTGCTCGGCGGGGATGCCGATGCCGGTGTCGATCACCGAGAAGTAGGCACCCTCTTCGTCGCTCCACCAGCGCATGCGCACCGTCCCTTCGGACAAGGTGTACTTGAGCCCGTTCACCAGCAGGTTGGTGAACGCCGACTCGATCTCGTGCGCGGCGCCGAACAGTCCGTCCTCGCACTCGAGCTCGAGCAGCACGTGATGCGGGCGATCACCCTTCGCCAAGGCATCCCGGTGGAGTCGCTCGAGCATGCGCGGCACGTCGATCGGGTCGCGCGGCGCCTCGCCGTCCGTCGACTCGAGTCTCGACAGCTCGAGCAGGTCGGTGATGATGGCATTCATGCGCTGTGCTTGCGTGCGCATGTCGCGGATAGGTCCCGCCCACGCCTGATCGATGCCGGGATCATCGGCGAGAGTGTCCAGGTAGCCCGAGATCACCGTAAGCGGGGTGCGCAGCTCGTGCGAGGCGTTGGCGACGAAATCCTTGCGCATGGCCTCGAGGCGCATCTGGCGCGTCACATCGCGGGCGAGGAGCAGCGACTGGCCGGCGCCATAAGGCACGACTTGGAGAGCGAGATACAGGTCGGCCTCGAGCGGCGGACGAATGACCAGCGGCATCGCAAAATCATCGCCGTGCAGATAGCGCACGAACTCGGGCGAGCGGATCAGGTTATCGATCCGCAGGCCGATGTCGATCGGACGCCGCAACCCGAGCAGACGCGCGGCGCGACGGTTGAACCAGAGGATCTCGTTCTGGGCGCTGAGGACGATGACGCCGTCGGGCAGCGCCGCCGTCGAACGGCGCAGCTCGCGGAAGATCTGCACGAGGCGCTGCTTGTGGAATTGCTTGCGCCGGTGCAGGCGCACGACTTGCGCGATGATATCGCCCCAGATGCCGCCGATCGTGGGCGGATCGAGCTGCGAGCGCCGCCGCAGCCAGCGGTCCAAGCGATACAGATTGAACAGCTGCCAGCCGAGGTACAGACAGGCGGCGAACAACACCCAGAGCCATAGGGGCGGGAAGAGGAGGCCCAGACACAGCCCTGCCAGCAAAATGCCCGCGAGACGCGCGAGCGCGAACGTCCACATCGCTGCCATGGTCCGGAGAGTTGCCTCCGCTTATGAGTCTCGGGTCGAGAAGCGATAGCCGGCGCCGCGCACCGTCTGAACGAGGCCTTCCAGCGTGTACGGCTCGAGCGCCTTGCGCAGCCGGCGGATGTGCACGTCCACGGTGCGCTCTTCCACGTAAGTATTGCCCCCCCAGACACGATCGAGCAACTGACCGCGGCTGAAGACCCGCTCGGGGTGGCTCATGAAAAAATGCAACAGCCGGTATTCGGTCGGTCCGAGCGCGATCTCGCGCTCGCCCGAGCTCACCCGATGACTGGAGTCGTCGAGCTTCAGGCCCTCCACCTCCATCACGTCGTCGGCGCCCGCCGGCGCGGCACGCCGCAACACTGCCTGGATGCGGGCCAGCAGCTCGCGCGGCGAGAAGGGCTTGGTGATGTAGTCGTCGGCGCCGCCCTCCAAGCCGCCCACCTTGTCTTGCTCCTCGGCTCGTGCCGTGAGCATGATGACCGGAATCTCCTCGGTGTCCTTGGAGCGCTTCAGCGAGCGGGTGAGCTCGAGGCCGCTCATGTCCGGGAGCATCCAATCGACCAGCATGAGGTCCGGCCGCGCATCGGCGATGCGGGCACGCGCCTCGCGACAATCCTCGGCCTCCTTCACTTCGTAGCCGGCACGGCGTAGACCGAACGCGATCAAGTCGCGAATCGGCTTTTCGTCCTCAATAATGAGAATGCGCTTGGCGGTCATCAGATCCCTTAATCGCTTGATTCTTCAGCCCACTATTACAGCGCCGGCGTATGACAGTTGCATGACTGGTGCTATTTCGCGGGGCGACCGTTCGCAACGCGACGCTCCGCCTCCGTGAGCGCTACTTTGTCGCGCACATATTCAGGCTTTAAGTCGGCGGGATCTACCCCTGCCCCCGCGGCGAGCCGCAGCACGCCGAGACGCGCCATGTCCGCCGCGTTCGGCAGCATCGCCGCGCAGAGCGCATCCACTTCGACGCCGGCGAGCGCAGCGAGCTCAGGGTACGCCGTAAAGCCCCGGCCGACGCCGCGATAGCGATCGATGCTCGGCAAGCGCACGCGATCCGCCGCCGCGACTTGAAGAGTTCCGAGTGCGCGCAGTCCCCGCACGGGATCCGCGGCGAAGCAGCCCCAGTAAATCTCGCCCATGCGCGCATCGAGACAGGCGATGACACGATCCGCGCCGGTCTCGATCAGCGGAAATGCCAATGCCTCGAGGCTGGTCACGGGCACCACGGGCAATCCGGCGCCATAGGCAAGTCCTTGCGCGACGGCGACGCTGATGCGCACCCCGGTGAACGAGCCGGGGCCGACGCCCGCGACAATCCCGTCGAGCTGCGACAGGCGCACACCCGCCTCACCGAGCACGGCATCGATCAGGGACAGGATTTGCTCGGCTTGTCCGCGCGCCGTCTCCAGGCCTCGCTCGCTCGTGCCCTGCTCGGTGAGCAGCGCGATGCTCAGCGCCTCGGTCGAGGTGTCGATGGCGAGCAAGCGCATGCTAGCCCGCGGCCACGGTCGGCGCTCGCTTGCGGCTCAAGCGCTCCGCCAAAAAGGTCGCGCCGGCGGCACCATCCTCGAGAAGCGGGCTCGGCGGCAGCGCCTTCAAGAAGACCTGCCCATAAGCCTTTGTCCGCAGGCGCGGATCACCGAGCACGATCACCCCGAAATCCTCGAAATCGCGGATCAGGCGTCCGACACCCTGCTTCAGAGCAAGCACGGCCTGCGGCAGCTGGTATTGCAGAAAGGGATTGCCGCCCAGACGGCGGATCCCTTCGAGGCGTGCCCGCAACAGCGGATCGTCGGGCGAGGCGAACGGCAGCTTGTCGATGGCCACGATGGCGAGCGCCTCACCCTTCACGTCCACGCCCTCCCAGAAACTGCCGGTGGCGAGCAGCACGGCGTTGCCCAGCTCGCGAAACCGCTCGAGCAACGCCTCGCGCGGCGCCTGGCCTTGCACCAGGACGGGAAAAGACGGATTGGGAAAGCGCGCCGCGAGCGCGGCTACCCCTTCGCCGAGTCCGCGATAACTGGTGAACAGCAAGAAAGCCCGCCCGCCGCTCGCCTCGAGGAGCGGCGCGCACGCCTCGATGAACTTGCGCGCATGGGTCGGGTGTTGCGGCTCCGGCATGTCGCGCGGCAGATAAATCCGCGCCTGATTCTCGTAGTCGAACGGACTGTCGATTTTCAGCGTGCGCGCCTCGGGCAATCCGATGCGTGCGGCAAAATGCCCGAAGTCGTCGCCGATCGCGAGGGTCGCGGACGTGAACACCCAGGCGCTCGGCCGCGCCTCGACGAATTGCCGCAGACGCTCGGCGATCTCGAACGGCGTGAATTGCAGCGTGAGCCCCGCGGCATTGGCATCGACCCAGCGGATGCCGGACTCCGGCGCGGTGTTCGCGAGCTGTGCGAGCTGCGCGGCGAGCGCCGCCGCGCGCCGGCCGCAGCTGGCCGTGCCGGGGCCCGCTCCGAGACCCTCGAGCTCCTCGCCGAGAGCATGCAGCGCGGCCTCGATCGCGGGCAGCGTCTCCAGGAAGGCATCTGAGAGTTGCTCCCACTCGTAGCGCCCCGCGCCGCCGCCGAGGGCGTCGCGCTGCGCATCGAGGAAGCTCGACAAGGTCGCGAGCAGCTCGGCGATGGCGGGCGCACGCGCATGCGCCGCCTCCATCTCCGCGGCCGTGTCTCTGAGCAGATACTGCGCGGCGCGCGCGGCCCAACTTTGACCGAAAAACTGCGCCGCGATATCCGGAATCTGATGCGCTTCGTCCAGGATCACGGCGTCCGCCCCCGGCAGCAGATCGGCGAATCCCTCGTCCTTGAGCGCGAGATCGGCGAGCAACAGGTGATGGTTCACGACGACGACGTCGGCGGCTTGTGCGGCACGGCGCGCCTCGACCACGTGGCAGCGCGCGTATTGCGCGCACTCCTGGCCCAGGCAGTTCTCGCGAGTCGAGGTAATCGTCGGCCAGACGGGCGATTGCTCAGGCAAGTCGGTGAGCTCCGCGAGGTCGCCGGTCTTGGTCAGCGCCGCCCAACGGGAAATTCGCGCGAGCATGCGCGCCGTGCCGCGTACGGGCGCGAACAGCCGGCCGGCGTCCCGGGAGCGCTGCTGCAAGCTGAGGTCGAGCCGGTGCCGGCAGAGATAATTGGCGCGGCCCTTGAGCAACGCCATTTTGACGGGGGCGCCGAGTGCCCGCGCGAGCATCGGCACGTCGCGGCGAAACAGCTGGTCCTGCAAAGTGCGCGTCCCCGTGGAGATGATGACGCTGCGTCCGGACAAGAGCGCCGGCACGAGATAGGCGAATGTCTTGCCGGTCCCCGTTCCCGCCTCGACGATCAGCGCTTCATCGAGGGCAAGCGCGCGCCCGACCGCCGCGGCCATGGCGGATTGCTCCGGGCGATAGGCGTAGCCGGGAATGACCCGCGCCAACGGCCCCTGCGGACCGAACACTTCTTTGAACTCGCTGTCGATGGGGATTCTCGCTCGAGGAGGCCAACCGGGACTCTGGACTATTTGACGACGGCACGAAAGCGCGCCAGCGCCATCGCCTTCGGCTGTAAGGCATGTTTCAGGCGCCAGCGGATGTGGGTGTAGTCGGCCGCCGTGGCGAGGCGCGGCGCCTCGCCTACGGGGACGACCCAGAGGTTCTCCGGCCGTTCGAACGTGCGGCCGCCGTCGACCGAGAAGCTCACGTCGGCGCCGGCGCCTACGGCGGAGTTGGCGATGTAGCGCATGTGCTCCGGGACCGCGAAGTCGACCGTCGGCGCCGGCAGCGGCCGGGAGCCCGTATTACGGATCTCGAGCGTGTAAAACACCTCATCGCCCGGCACGACCCGGTCGGCCGGAACCAGACCGCGCCCGCGCGCGGGGTCTTGCCGCACGGCAGCCGTCGCCTTGACTTCGAGCGTCGCCGGTCGCACGGCATCCGCGGCGCAGAGCGGGCTGGCGAGGCCGGCCAGAATGAGCCACCCGAGCACGCTGAACGAGCGTCTTGCAGAGTGCATCGCGATCATGGTGTCAAGTATACCTCTTACGTTAAATCATGTAGTTAGAGTCGATTTCTATAATCTTACGGAACATGACGGGCGCGCATCTCGGCAGCCCTGCGCGGCGCTGCGGAGGGGTTGGCGCGTACCGAGCCATCTGTCATCCTTCCTTTTTGAAGAACGCCTTCGAGGAACTGTCTATGGCCACCGCAGCCCAGCTCATCCCATCGCTTGGATCGTTGGACCGCGGGGTCGCGGCGTGGGTCGACGAGGTCGCGCGGCTCACGCAACCGGAGCGCATTCATTGGTGCGACGGCAGCGCGGCGGAGTACCAATCGCTCGAGCGCGAGCTCGTCGCCAAGAAAGACTTGCTGCCGCTCAATCCGGCGAGCTTTCCCGGCTGCCATTTGCATCGCTCGCATCCGTCCGATGTCGCTCGCGTCGAGCATCTCACGTACGTGTGTACGCAAGACCGCGCCGATGCGGGCCACAACAACCATTGGATGGCGCCCGCCGAGGCGCATGCGAAGATGGACGCTCTGTTCGCCGGCTGCATGAAGGGGCGCACGATGTACGTGGTGCCCTACTGCATGGGACCGATCGACTCGCCCTACTCACGCTGCGGCGTCGAAATCACGGACAGCGCCTACGTCGTGCTCAACATGGCGCTCATGACCCGCGCCGGCCGTCCCGCACTCGAGCGCATCGCCCGCGAAGGCAAATTCGTGAAGGGCTTGCACTCCACCGGCGAGCTCGACCCGAACCGGCGCTTCATCATGCATTTTCCCGAGGAATTGTCGATCAAGAGCTTCGGATCGGGATACGGCGGCAACGCCTTGCTCGGCAAAAAATGCCACGCGCTGCGTATCGCGAGCTGGCAAGCGCGCGATGAAGGCTGGCTCGCCGAGCACATGCTGATCGTCGGCATCGAGAACCCGCAGGGCGAGACCCATTATCTCGCCTGCGCATTCCCGTCGGCGTGTGGCAAGACCAATCTTGCCATGCTGATTCCGCCGTCGAGCTACAAGGGGTGGAAAGTGTGGACGCTGGGCGATGACATCGCCTGGCTGCACCCGGGCAAGGACGGGCGGCTGTATGCCATCAATCCCGAGTCCGGCTATTTTGGCGTCGTTCCGGGCACCAATCCGAAGACCAACCGCAACGCCTACGAGACCATCCGCCGCAACACGATTTTCACCAACGTCGCGGTCACCGCGAACAACGAGCCTTGGTGGGAAGGTCTTCAGGAAGGCCGGCCGGTGCTCGACTGGCAAGGGCGGCCGTACGATCCGGCCAACGGCCCTGCCGCCCATCCGAACTCGCGCTTCACGGTGCAGGCGCGCCAGAACCCGGCGTATTCGAAGCTCGCGGATGCTCCCGGCGGCGTACCGATCACTGCGATCGTGTTCGGCGGACGGCGACGCTCGCTCGCGCCGCTCGTCTATCAGGCGCGCAACTGGCAGCACGGTGTGCTGATGGGCGCCGGCTTGGCTTCGGAGACCACGGCGGCAGCAACCGGCGCGGTCGGCGTGGTGCGCCGGGATCCGATGGCCATGAAGCCCTTCGCGGGCTACGATTTCGGCGATTACTGGGCGCACTGGCTCAGCGTAGGCGCAAAGCTCACCTCGCCGCCGGCGATCTTTCACGTGAATTGGTTCCGCCAAGACGCGGCCGGCAAATTCTTGTGGCCGGGGTACGGCGACAATCTCCGCGTCCTGCGCTGGATCATCGATCGCAGCAAGGGCAACATTGCCGCGCGCGAAACCAGCATCGGCTTCCTGCCGCGAGCCGCGGACCTGGACACGCGCGATCTGGATATCGCTCCCGGCGAGCTCGAGGAATTGCTCGCCGTGTCGGCGCCCGAATGGCGCAAGGAATTCGAGCAGATCGGCACGTATCTGGCGGAAGTCGGTGAGCGGGTACCGCAGGCGTTGCGGGCGGAGCTCCGCGACGCGCTCGCCCGGACGGAAGCCTGATTCACTCCTCGCAGATGTAGCGGATTACCTGCGAGGAGTTGCTATCCGGGGCCTTGCCAAGCCCGATCAATCCCTCGCCGCGAATCTGCATCGAGTCGCGGCGCACGAAGGCTTCCTCGCCGTCCTTGCCGATGACGAACGTGCCATTGGTGCTCTGATCGATCAGCATGAACTTGTTGCGATTGAGCTCGACCCGCGCGTGCAGCCGGGAAATCAAATTGCCCTTGACGACGAGATCGTTCTCCTCGGCGCGGCCCATGGAAATGTTGGCACGCCCATCCTCCACCAGGATCTCCTGGCCCTGATAGCGCAATCGCAGGCGATTGCCCTTGTTGGACGAGGCGCGTGAGGTCATGGCGATCGCCGGCACCATGCTGGTGATGTCCTCGGGTTGCCAGAGAACTTCGTACAACGCGACCTCGCTCGAGCGTCCCTTGAGGGTCGCGATGTCGATCTGGCGCACGGAGGCGCGCCACTCGCTCGACAGGTGATCCACCATGGTCTGCGTGGTCATGATCTGGCCCGCCTTCGCCTGACTGGTCATGCGATTGGCGGTGTGCACGGCGGAGCCGAAAATATCGCGGTTCTCGCGAACCACCGGCCCGAAGTTGCAGCCGATGCGGATGGCCACGGCCTGCTCCTCGACTTTGAGCCCCGGGTGCAGCGTGATCTGCTTCTGCATCTGGGCGGCGGCGTTCAGTGCATCGTCGGCCGTCGGGAAGGTCGCCATGACCTCATCTCCCATGGTTTTGATGACCGTGCCGCCATTCTGCTCGGTCGCCCCGCGCATCACCTCGATGCAGATCCCCACCATGTCGCGCGCGCGCAAGTCACCAAGCAACTCATATAGCTTGGTGCTGCCGACGACGTCGGCGAAAACGATGGCGAGTTCGACTTCCTTTCCCATGTCTCCCGCCGAATTATACTTAACCGGGCTGCCGCCGCTTGAGCGCTTTAAGCAGCCACCCCTTTTTCGAGCGATGATAGCGCCGAAAACAAGCTTTCCGGCGCGGCGTCGGGCCGCGAAGCGACGTCGGACAAAAATCGACGCCATGCCCGTGCGCCTGCGCAGCCGGCCATCAAGCCGTGCATGTGCCGCGTGATCGAGTGCAAGCGCACGCCTCGCTGCAGCTGGGCACGCGCATAGGGCACCAGGCGCTCCACGATCTGCCACGGCTGCGGGACGCTCCAGCCGGGATCGATGAGCGCCTGCTCGAGCTCGGCCAGCAGCGCCGGCCGGTGATAGGCGCCTCGCCCGAGCATCACGCCGTCCAAGCCCGCCGCGAGATGAGCGCTCACGGCGTCGGGCTCCGCCACGCCGCCATTGAGAACGATGGGTAGATCGGGATGGTCGCGCTTCAGGCGGTGCACGTAGTCATACTTCAACGGTGGAATTTCCCGATTCTCCTTGGGGGACAGTCCCGCGAGGATAGCGGCGCGCGCATGCACGATAAGCGCCGCCACGCCCGCGCGCGCCACCACCGCGGCGAAGTCGGAGAAAAACCCGTAGTCATCGCGCGCATCGACTCCGATGCGGCACTTCACCGTCACGGGTAGCTGCGTGCTCTCGCGCATGCGCTCGACGCACTCGGCCACCAGGCTGGGGCGCAGCATGAGACAGGCACCGAAGGAGCCGCTCTTTACCCGGTCACTGGGACATCCCACGTTCAAGTTGATCTCGTCGAATCCCGCCGCCGTCCCGATACGCGCCGCCGCCGCGAGCTCGAGCGGATCGGCGCCGCCGAGCTGGAGCGCAACGGGATGCTCGGCCGCGTCGTGCGCGAGCAGGCGAACGGCATTGCCGCGCACGATCGCAGCGGACACGATCATCTCGGTATAGAGCAGCGCATGCGGCGCATAGAGGCGATGCAGGTAGCGGCAATGGCGGTCGGTCCAATCCATCATCGGCGCGACGCACAGCCGTCTATCCAAGCTCTGGAGCGGTTCGACTTGCACCTAGGCGTGCCCGCCGGCCTCGGCGTGTTGCGGCCGCTGCTCGATGCGCTTGATCTTCGGGCGGCGCTTTTTGGACGCCTCCCACAGCTCGCGGGCGATTTGCATGCCCATCCACACCTCGGCGCCGGTGCCGAGAGCCTGGCCCAGGCGGATCGCGAGCTCGGCGGACACGGCGGCGCGACCATTGACCACGCGCGACAGAGCGACACGCGAGACGCCGAGGCGCAGAGCGAACTCAGTCACCGTCATGCCGCCATCGGCGCGCAGCACGGTATCCGCAAGGACGGCCCCGGGGTGCGGCGGGTTGTGCATTCGAGTCATAGTCAGGCCTCCAAAAAAACGCTCTACGGGTAATCCCGGTAGTCCACCCAGATCGCATCGCTCCCGGCGAACGCGAACGTCAGGCGCCAGTCTCCATTCACCATAACCACTCCATGCTCGGCGAAATCGGCTTTCAATGGCTGCCATCGCCAGCCCGGCAAGTTCATGTCCGCGGCATTCGTGGCTGCACTGAGGGCGCCCAGTTGCAAACTCAATCGCCTCGCATGGGCAGGCTGAATTCCAGCCCTCGAACCCGTCAGGAAAAACCGCTCCAGTCCATCGTGGCGGAAACTCTTGATCACGTAATGCAGTGTATCGCGTAGAGATACACGTCGCAAATGCTGTTTTGTGCGTTGCGGCATGCGCTACACTGTAGTTCTTTCCTCAAGGCAGCGGACATGAAGCGAGAGACCATCGCGATACACGGGGGATTCGATTCCGACCCCGCCACCAAGGCCGTGGCCGTTCCCATCTACCAGACCGCCGCCTATTCCTTCGACAGCGCCGCGCACGGCGCCGCGCTGTTCAATCTGGAGGTCGAGGGCTTCAGATACACGCGCATCGCCAACCCCACCACATCGGTCCTCGAGCTGCGTGTGGCGGAGCTCGAGGGCGGCGTGGGTGCGCTCAGCGTCGCCTCGGGACAGACGGCACTTTATTACGCGTCACTCAACGTGACGCAGATGGGCCGCAATATCGTCTCCGTGCCGCAGCTCTACGGCACGACCTATACGCTGTTCGCCCATATCCTGCCGAGCCTCGGAGTCACGGTGCGATTCGCGGCGTCGGACCGCGCCGCAGACATCGAGGCGCTGATCGACGAGAACACGCGTGCGATCTTCTGCGAGACCGTGGGCAATCCGGCCGGAAATGTCTGCGATCTCGAGGCGCTCGCCGCTGTGGCGCATCGGCACGCAATGCCGCTCATCGTCGACAACACGGTGGCCACTCCCATCCTGGTGCGCCCGGTCGAGCACGGTGCGGACGTCGTCATCCACTCGCTCACGAAGTTCATGGGCGGCCATGGCACGACGCTGGGCGGGATCGTGGTCGACTGCGGCACCTTTCCCTGGGCAAAGCATGCGGCGCGCTTTCCGATGTTCAGCCAGCCGGACGAGTCCTATCACGGGCTGGTGTATACCGAGCACTACGGCAAGGCCGCCTTCATCGGCCGCTGCCGCAGCGTGCACCAGCGAACCCTGGGTGCCGTACTCGCCCCCATGAACGCGTTCCTGCTGCTGCAAGGTATCGAGACCGTGGCACTGCGCGTCGAGCGTCATGTGGAGAACGCACGCCGGGTCGCGGACTTCCTGCGCCGCGACTCGCGCGTTGCGACGGTCAACTACGCGGGCTTCGCCGACAGCCCCTATCATGCGCTCGTGAACAAATACATGGGCGGTCGGGCTTGCTCACTGCTGACCTTCGACGTCCGTGGAGGCCTGCCCGCGGGCGTGCGCTTCTACGACGCCTTGAAGCTCTTCAAGAGGCTGGTCAATCTCGGCGATGCGAAATCGCTCGCCTGCCACCCAGCCTCCACGACGCATCGCCAGATGAGCCCGCAGGAGCAACTCGCGGCGGGCGTCGGCCCGGGGAGCATCCGCTTGAGCGTCGGGATCGAGCACATCGACGACATCCTCGCGGACCTCGATCAAGCGCTCGCGGCCGCCGCCGCCGGCGCGCCCGCCGACTAGCGCCGGGGCATCAGGTGCCTGAGCATTCCCTACCCGATGCCGTCGCCGCGCTGTTCCCGAACGCCGCCGAGCGCGAGCGCCTCGACGGCTGGCTCACCGATGCGTTGATCGAGGCCCTCGCCCGCGTGCGGCGCGGCCCGGTGACTCCGACCATTGACATGGCGCGATTTGCCGAGGAGCTTGCCGCGCTGGACTTCGACGCGCCGCGGCCGCTCGAGCAGCTGCTCGAATGGACCCTGGAGCGCATGGAGCACGGCATCGTGCAAATGACGAATCCTCGCTACTTCGGGTTGTTCAATCCGGGTCCGAATTTTCCTTCGCAATGCGCCGACCGCATCGCGAGCGTCTTCAATCCGCAGCTGGCGAGCTCCGCCTCATCGCCCGTGCCGGTGGCCCTCGAGAGCCGCGTCGTGCGTGCCGTCGCTCAGCGCGCCGGCTTCGGCGCCGAGGCAACCGGTCATTTCGCCACGGGCGGTTCGGAGGCCAATTACACCGCCCTGGTGTGCGCGCTCACCGCCGCCCACCCGCGCTTCGCGCACGAGGGGGCACGCGCCTTTCCGGGCGCCCCGCTGTTCTACACCTCGCGCGAATGCCATATCGCGTGGCTCAAGATTGCGCACCAGGCGGGAGTGGGACGCGGCTCTTTGCGCCTCATCGCCACCGACGGCTCGGGACGCATGGACCCGCAAGCGCTCGCCGAAGCGATCCGCGCCGATCGGGCGGCGGGAGCCGTTCCGGTCATGCTGGTGGCGACCGCAGGCACGACCGGCGGCGGCATGATCGATCCGCTGCACGCCTGTGCGGACATCGCCCGGCGCGAGGGTCTGTGGTATCACGTCGACGCCGCCTGGGGCGGCGCGGCCGTCGCCTCCGAACGCATGCGCGGGCTGGTCGCCGGCATGGAGCGGGCCGACTCGGTCACGATCGATGCGCACAAATGGCTCGCAACGACCATGGGTTGCGCGATTTACATCACGACGCGCGGCGCCCTCCTATCGGAAGCCTTTCACGCCTCGACGAGCTTCATGCCCTCGAGCGTCGCCGGTGTCGACCCGTACCTCAACAGCGTGCAATGGTCGCGCCGATTCCTCGGGCTGCGCCTCTTTCTATCGCTGGGCGCGGCCGGCTGGACCGGACTCGGCGCGCACGTCGAGCGCAGCGTCGCGGTCATCGCGGACGTGCGCGAGCGGCTGGTCGCGCTCGGCTGGACGCTCGCCAACGATTCGCCGCTCGCGGTGCTCGATGTGCTGCCGCCCGGAACCCGCGACGTGCGCACCCTGGTACGACGGGTGGTCGAATCGGGACGCGCATGGGTCGCGCCGGCCCTGTTCGAGGGTCGCGACGTGGTGAGGATTTGCGCAACGCATGGCGAGATCTCGCAGACGGACGTCGAAGTGCTGGTGGAGGCCCTCACTGTCGCCGCAGGCTGAGTATTCGCTGCACCAGAGACTGGATGGAGCCCAACGACTGGAAATTCTCCGGCGTGATGTCGGTCTGCGGAATCGCGATGTCGAACTCCACCTCGACGGCGAGCATGAGATTGACCATTTTCAGCGAAGTCACGCCAAGGTCGCTCAGCTGAGTTTCGACCGGGAACGGGCTCGGAAACACCGTCGCGGAGCCGCTAACCTGCTTGACCAGCGAAATCAAACGGTCGGCCACTTCCTCCGGACGAACTTCCACCCGATAAGCCTCCAATGTCGATTTTTTGATGATACCGTGTAGCAGCAACGCCGTCGAAGCTTGACATATCGCCGCCGGAGCGCGTACTGCGTCACTTAGTTGCAATTTCTCATTAACTTATCTGGTCGACGCCAGCACCTCTGACTCATAATGCCCGCGCCACTTCCTCAGCGAGCCGAGATATGGAAGCCCAACGAGCCGCAAATTCCGGTGTCCAGATTTTGAACGCAGGCAACACAAGCTACAGCGCGCGGGCGCGGCTTGCGATGGAGGCCGCTCTACTGCATGCGCCCGCAGTCGATGCGGCGGCGCGCTTCCCGAGTGAAGCGTTCGCCGAGATCAAAAAGCAACGCCTGCTCGGCGTGATGGTGCCGCAGGCTCTCGGCGGCGAAGGCGCAACGATCGCCGAGCTCGCCGACGTGTGTTTCATCCTCGGCCAGGGCTGCGCGTCGAGCGCGCTCATTTTCGCAATGCACCAAATTAAAATGGCCTGCATCATCCGCCACGCGAAGGGCAATGCGGCGCTCGAGCGCATCCTGCGCGAGGTCGCCACGGAGCAGTTATTGCTCGCCTCCTCGACCACCGAAGGACAAGCCGGCGGCAACGTGCGCTCGAGCGAAGCCCCCGTCGAGCGTGTCGGCGATGAAGTGACGCTCGAGCGCAAGGCGACGGTCATCTCCTATGCGATGGAGGCGGACGGCATCGTCACCACCGCGCGTCGCGCCCCGGAGGCCGCGGCCTCCGATCAGGTGCTGCTGGTGCTGCTCAAGAAGGACTACACCTTGGAGCGGCTGCAGTCCTGGGACACCCTCGGCATGCGGGGCACACACAGCGAAGGCTTCACGTTGCGCGCCCGCGCGCCCGCGGAGCAAATACTCCCCGACCCCTACGAGAAGATCCACCCGCAAACCATGGTGCCGCACGCGCATGTGCTGTGGGGCTCGGTCTGGGCGGGAATCGCCGCAGCCGCCACGGCCAAGGCGCAGGCGTTCGTGCGCAACGCCTTGCGCGCCTCGGGCGGACAGATGCCGCCGGGTGGCGCCCATTTCACCCAGGCGGTCTCGTCCTTGCGGACCCTGCGCGGTGTGCTGAGCTCCTCGCTCCGCAGCTATCAGGCGGTGATGACGGACGAGAAGGCAATCGGGTCGCTCGAGTTTCAAACGATGATCACGCTCACCAAGGTGCAGGCATCCGAGCTCGCGGCCGCCACGGTACTCGCCGCGCTGCGCGCGTGCGGGTTGTCCGGGTACCGCAACGACAGCGAATTCAGCATCGGCCGGCATCTGCGCGACATTCTCTCGGCGCCGCTCATGATCAACAACGACCGCATACTCGCGAATCTCGCGATGACGTCGGTCATGACCTCGCTCCCGACCTCGATCAGTGGTTGAAAAAGGCGCTCTTCCCATGAATGCACCCCACGCCGCCGTCTCGGCCTTGCCGGGCGGGGATCCCCTCGCTCACGTCGCCCCCGCGTTGTTCGTCCCCATGGGCGTGGATGGCGTCTATGCGCGCAGCGCGCTTTATGTGCGCATCTGCGACGCCCTCGAGAGCTACATCACGAGCTTGCGCGAGCCCGGCGTCGAGGTCATGCGCTTCCCGCCCGTGATGAGCCGACAGCAGCTCGAGAAATCCGGCTATCTCAAGAGCTTCCCCAACCTGCTCGGCTGTGTTTGCGCCCTGCACGGCAGCGAGCCCGTCATCCGCGCGGCCGCCGAACGGCTGGAGCAAGGCGGTGATTGGACCGCGGCGCTGTCCGCCTCGGATCTCGTGCTCTCGCCCGCGGCGTGCTATCCCGTTTATCCCATCGCCGCGGCGCGCGGTGCGCTCCCGGCCGGCGGATGGCAATTCGACATCGAGGCGGACGTGTTCCGGCACGAGCCTTCGCGCAGCCTCGATCGGCTGCAGTCGTTTCGCATGCGCGAGTTCGTGAGGATCGGCTCGCCGCAGGAGATCGTCGCGTACCGCGAGCGTTGGCTGTCGCGCGCGCCGCAAATAGCCGCTGACCTGTCATTGCCCCACACCCTGGACGTCGCGAACGATCCGTTCTTCGGGCGCGTGGGGCAAATGATGGCGGTGAGCCAGCGCCAGCAAGCCTTGAAGTTCGAGCTGTTGATTCCCTATCACGCGGGGGCCGTGCCGACCGCCTGCATGAGCTTCAATTATCACCGCGAGCATTTCGGCCTGGTGTGGAACATGAAAGACGAACGCGGCGAGCCGGCGCATACGAGCTGCGTGGCGTTCGGCATCGACCGGTTGGTGGTGGCTCTGTTCGCCAATCACGGCGTCGATCCGGCGCAGTGGCCCGCGGTTACCCGGCGGGCTCTCGGCATTTGAGCCCCGGGCCGGACCGATCTTGCCGCTCGATCCGCGCGTCAAGCGCTTTCTAGAAGTACTGGCCGCGGGGAACTCTGCCCGGCCCTTCGAGCCGAGCGTCGCCGAGCGACGCGCACAAATTGTCGAGCTCATGAAGCTCGGCGGCCCGGCGCCGCCGATAGGCCGCACCGAGACGGTCTCGGTGCCAGGCGCCGCGGGGCCATTGAACGCGCGCCTGTATTCTCCCGTCGAGGCTCGAGCCGGTCTATTGCCCGGCATGCTCTATCTGCATGGCGGAGGGCTCGTCGCGGGTGACCTCGACACGCACGCCGCCGTTGCGCAATCGCTCGCGCACTTTGGGGCCTGCCGTGTACTCGCCCTCGACTATCGCCTCGCTCCGGAGCATCCATTTCCCGCCGCGCTCGACGATGTACGCGCGGCCGTCAAAATTTTGCGCGCGCGCGCCGCCGACTACGGTATCGAGGCGACGCGGCTCGCCATCTGCGGCGACTCCGCCGGCGGCACACTCGCCGCCGCGGCTTGTCAGGCCGCCGCGCGCGCGCAGCAACCGCCGCTCGCCCTGCAAGTGCTGCTCTGTCCGATTCTCGATTACAGCCGGCGGTCGGGCTCCCGCGCCGAATTCGCCAGCGGGTATCTCCTCGATCAGGCGACCCTCGAGCACGACCTGCGCCACTGCGTCCCCGGCGGGGGCGATCCGCTGGACCCGCGCCTGTCGCCGCTGCGCGCAGCGGACCTCTCCGGCGTCCCGCGCACCATCATCCACACCGCGGAATTCGACCCGTTGCGCGATGAGGGCCGGGAATATTTCGAGCGTCTCGCCCACACTGGAATGGGGCTGTCCTATACTTGCCACGTGGGTATGATCCACCTGTTCTATGGATTGGGTGCCGTCATACCGTATGCCCGCAGCGCTTTCGAATCCATCGGACGCGAGATCCGGGCGGCATTGGCTTAGAAGAGGAGTTCTGAGTGACGGAACGGGCCGCAGCAGAGCGCATCGTGCGGGACCTGCACCAGGCCCGCGTCAATGGCGACCTCGCCGGCATGTGCAGGCTGTTCGCGGACGACGGGCGCTTCGAGATCGCCGGCGCAAGCGCGGATAAGCCGATCGCGATCCGGGCGCAGGGCCTCGCCGAGTTCAAGCCGTGGCTCGCGATGATGACCAAGGTGTTCCGGCTGACCGATTACCACCTGATCTCGCTGGTGATCGAGGGGCGGCGGGTCGCCGCGCACTGGCGGGTGAGTATTTACTCCAAGGTTACGGGTGCCACCGTGCCAACCGAGCTCGTCGATCTCATCGAGCTCGCGGACGATCGTATCCGCACTTACAACGAATTCTTCGTCCCCCGCTAAAGACCGAGCGAGAGCTGCGGTGAATCCGGCAGGGGCGGCCGGAACAGGGAGGTGTCGAGCTCGTAGCGCTCGTCCGCATCCCCAAGGCCCAGCTTGCGTTTCGCCAGGTGGAAACGCGCACGCAGCAGCTCGGCATAGGCGCCGGTGCCTTTCATCCGCACCCCGAATTGCGAATCGTAATCCTTTCCGCCCCGCGCCTGATTGATGAGCGACATCACGTGCGCCGCGCGGTCCGGATAGTGGTCCTGGAGCCATTCGCGGAACAGGATCTTGAGCTCGTGCGGCAGGCGCAAGAGCACATAGCCGGCTGCGCTCGCGCCCGCCTCGCACGCCCGCTCGAGGATCGCTTCCAGCTCATGATCCGTGATCGCCGGAATCACCGGCGCGACCAGCACTCCGGCAGGAACTCCCGCCCGCGAGAGCTCGCGGATCACGCGCAGACGCGCGAGCGGCGAGGCGGTGCGCGGCTCGAGCGTGCGCTTGATGTCGTCCGAGAGCGAGGTGACGCTCAGCATGACGGACACCAGACGGTCTCTGGCTAAGTCGGTGAGCAAGTCGAGATCTCGCAAGATGAGCGCGCTTTTCGTGACAATGGTGACCGGGTGGCGGCAACGCGCGAGGACCGCGAGGATGCCGCGCGTCACTTCGAGCCTTTTCTCGAGCGGCTGGTAGCCGTCGGTGTTGATGCCGAGAGCGATCGGCTTGCAGACGTAGGACCGTTTGGCGAGCTCGGATTCGAGAATCTTCACGGCGTCGGCCTTGTAGAAGAGCTTGGTCTCGAAATCGAGCCCGGGCGATAAGCCGAGATAGGCGTGGCTCGGCCGCGCGAAACAATACACACATCCGTGGCTGCAGCCGCGATAGGGATTGATCGATTGATCGAAGCCGACGTCCGGGGAATTGTTCGTGGTGATCACCCCGCGAGCGCTGTCCGGCAGCACCGTCTCGGCGACGCTGTCGGGCGTCGCGTCGCGATACCAGCCGTCATCGACTTGCTCGACCGACAGCGAATCGAAGCGGCCGGTCGGATTCGAGGCGGCGCCTCTGCCCTTGAACGTTTGGTGACCGAGGAATTTGGACGGCATTGCCAAAACTTTACGCGCCCGCGGCGGCCCGGTAAATCCAGTAGTTGCGAGCATCGACTACTGTACGTCGACGAGCCGGTGGGCGAGCCGCAGATCGGCGATGAGGGCTTTGCGCAGGAAGCGCGCGTGCTCACCTTCGGCGCGCAAAATGGCGGAGGGATGATAGCTCGCGATCAACCGCGCGCCTTGACCGTGCCGCATCTCGACTCCGCGCGCCACGGCAATCGTCAAGGTGGCGCCCGTCAGCGCCCGCAGGGCGGTGCTGCCGAGGGCCACGATGCTCGCGGGAGCAATCTCGGTGATTTCCCGCTCGAGCCAGACGTTGCAGGCATTGATCTCGCGCAGCCCGGGCTTTTTGTGGAGGCGCCGCTTGCCGCGTGGCTCCCACTTGAAGTGCTTGACGGCATTGGTGATGTAGAGGCCTTCGCGAGTCAGGCCCGCCTCCTCGATAGCCTCATCGAGCAAGCGCCCCGCCCGTCCGACGAACGGATGGCCGCGAAGGTCCTCTTCATCGCCGGGCTGTTCACCGACCAGCATGATGGCGGCGTCACCCGAGCCCTCGCCGCCTACCGCTTGGGTGGCGCGTTTCCACAGATCGCACCGACGACAGTTAGCCGGTGCCTCGCCCGGTGCGGGCGCAGGCACCTTCAGCAGACGCACGGACTATTCCGCCCCAGCCGCGTCCGCCCCAGCCGCGAAATTTTCCGCCGCGAAATTTTTCTTCATGGGCCCGCATGCTAAGTCCGCGAGCGAGAATCAGGTGCCCGCGCAGGGTTCGTGGCGCTGTCCTCGAAGCGTGCACGCTCCTGTAGGAAAACGCAGGGAGACCGTAGGACTACGAGGACATGGGCATGCGTCATCCGCTCCTGCCCGCTTTTCCGCCCGCCACGGACAATTCGGTATGCGACATACGATCGCTCTGCAGTACAGGAGTCAATGATGAAAGCACTATTAAGCGCCATGGTGGCGGCAGGATTGCTGGCGGGATGCATCAGCAGCTCGAGCCCGCCTCCTCCGCAGAAGACGACGGTGGTGGTCCCGCCGAGCTCGACGACGACGGTCGTGTGCCAAAACGGCGGTCCGCCGCCCTGCGATTGAAATCGGAAGAACCGGGGGCAGGGATGCCCTGCAGCGCCGCCGAAGGCGCGGCAGCCCGCCTATTGATTTTGCGGGCTTGATTCCAGGTCTGTCCGGCGAACAGCACGAGGTGCGTGTGCACGTCGAAGCCCGCGGCCTTTAGCGCTTCGGCTGCCCAGGTGTTGCAGGTGTGCAGCGCAGAGTAGCGTGCCACCGCGCTGTAATAGACGCTTCCCTCATACGGACCCTCGGCAACCGGCGGAATGTCGTCCTCCTCCCCCGCCAGCGAGCGCCGCACGAAACGCTGCGCCGCCGCCCCCTGTGGGGCCGACAAGGCGAACTCGAGCACGTGGGGCGCGCCGAAGGCTTGCGACGGAGAATTCTCGATCGCGGTGACCAGAATCAGGCCGGGCCCCGGGAACAGCGCACCCGCGAGAGTCGACGTGCCCTTGCCCTTCGACAACAGGTAATGTCGATCACCGAACCCGAAGAACAAATACTGCGCGTGCGGAAAGCGGCGCGCGATGAATGCCAGCGACGGGCCGAGATCGCGCACAGCGAAACCGACATCGATATGCCAGCTGCGCCGTGCGAGATACATGACCCCCGGCGCGGGCGCCGGCGCCGTATCGACGAGGGGCTCGGCCGCGATCGACTTGGGGAAGCCGCAGACTGCGAATAACACCACACTGAGGAGCGCGGCGCTCCTCAAATGAGCGCGCCGTCGGACGAGGAGACGGCGACGGGCAGCAGCGCGCAGACCTTGAATCCCTCGCCCGGTGCGCTCGACAGCACGAGAGAGCCGCCGAAAGCTGCGGTGCGCTCGCGCATTCCGATGAGGCCGAGGCCCCTCCCGGGGACGCCGAGGTCGGCGCCGCGTCCGTCATCGGTAATGGTCGCCTCGATACACTCCGGCGTCCCTCCATTGCGCACCGCGGCAATGCGAATGTCGACGCGGCGCGCGTGCGCATGACGGGCGATGTTGGTCAGCGATTCCTGCACCAGGCGGAACAGAGCCAGCGCGCACACCGCATCCAATCTCGACAAGTCGCATTCCATCCCCAAGTGGATGCGAGTCGACGGCAAGCGGTGGCGCCAGTCGCCTACGCAATGCTCGAGAGCCGCGGCGACCCCGAGCTCGTCGAAGGCCACGGGCCGCAGCTGGCGGATCAACCCGGCCACTACGGCGTATACCCGGTCGATATTCTCGATCATTGCTGCGGCAGCAATCCGCGCGGCCTCTTCGGCCGGCGGAATGGCCTCGCGCACGGCCACCGCATCGAGCTTGATCGCATTGAGCCTCTGCCCGAGCTCATCGTGTAGATCGCGAGCCAGCGCCTTGCGCTCATGCTCTTGCTTATCGACGTATTGCTGTGCAAGGCGCTGGTTCTCGGCGAGCGCCTCCGCGAGCCTCGCCTCCGTCGCGCGCCGCAGGTCGAGCTCGCGGCTCGCCTCGAGATAGCGCCGCGTCGAGAACCAGATCAAGCAGGCCGCGACCACGAGCAGTATTCCCGGCAGCTCATCGACCTGCAGATTCTCATGCCGGCGCATCCAGCCGACCATCGCCTCGCTCAGATTCAACCGCACACAGGTGACGGCGGCCGCGAGGGAGATGACAACGATCGCGAGCGCGTCGCGCCGCGCGTTGCTTTTGCCTGCACCCGACTTCCGCGCGCTTCTCGGCATGCCGCCTATGATGCCGCAAGCGCGCACTTCGTGTCACAATGGAGCCCGCGCGGCGGGGGGAGGTCGAAGTGAAATCCAGCCAACAGCACACTCGCGGTAAATATCGTACCCGGCTGCATGTGCCGGGCTGGACCGCCGGCGCCTTGATGCTCATGGCGGCCTGGTTGATTCCAAGCGCGATTCCGAGTGCCGCCGCGGCGCCGCCGCCTGCGGCAAGTCCGGTGCCGGCTTCACAAGCCGAGTTCGGGGGACAATGTCCCGAGGCGCTCGCCGAAGGTCAGCATGTCATGACCGACTGTTCCGTGACCTGGACGGACAAGGACGGCAAGCTCTTTTGCTTCAGCACCCAGGCCGCCAAGACCTCCTTTCTGTCGAACCCCACCGAGAAGCTCGCGCGGGCGCGCGAGTTCGTGGCGGCGAGCAACGTGGAGTCAACCGAGACCGCCATGCAATCGTTCACGTCGAGCGATGCGGAAGCGCTGGTGCGCACCGCAATCGCAGCGCAACTCAAGGCGAACGGCGGTGTGTATCCGCTGGACGATGCGCGCGACGGCGCGCAGCTCAAGCTCGCGTTCGATGACATCGATTTCACCCGCACCATCGATGGCTACGGTTTCTTTCCCGACGTGAAATTCCACGACCCCGCGGATCCGCGCAAGAAGTACCTGATCGATTTCTGGGTCGTGCCGGTCGCCGGACAGCTCGCGATCCAGGAAACGCGCATCTACAAGGACCCCCTGCTCGTCGATGGACAGTGGACCACCATGGCGCGGCAGCCCGTACCCTGGTGGTGGATCCCCGCCTCCGAGCACCCCGGCCACCTCGCGACCAAACGCGGCTGGGAAGTCATGTCCGCCGTCGAGCAAAACGCCATGCGCGTGAGCGCCCAGAATCATGGCGTTTTCAAGCTCAAGGACGACAAGACCGGGAAGGAGCTCGAGCTCGAGTTCGTGGACACGCACCAGCCGGTCAGGCAGCTCGACGCGGACGGGCATTATTTCGCGTGCACGGATTTTCGCGTGGTCGGCACCAAGAACCAGATTTACGACATCGACTTCTGGGTAACCGACAAGAACGGCACCATGAGTGTCGATCAGACAAAGGTGCACAAGGTGCCCGAGCTCAAGGATGGGCAGTGGGTGCAGGTGCCGCGCTACGAGTGGAAGGACTTGGGCACTTCCCACGTCGTTCCCTGACTCGGCCGCCGTCCCTAGGGCGCCCTGAAGTAAGGAAAGCTCGCGGTCGGTTGCGGCATGGCGACGTGAAAGCCTTGCGCAAAGGCGATGCCGAGCCGACCGAGCTCGGCGAGCACCGCCGCCGACTCGACTCGCTCCGCGATGGTTTGGATACCCATCGATTTGCCGACCTGGTTGATCGCTTCGACCATGCTGCGATCCACCGGATCGCGCGTCACGTTCTCGATGAATTGCCCATCGATCTTCAAATAGTCGACCGGCAGGTTCTTCAGGTACATGAACGAGGACAGCCCACTGCCGAAGTCGTCGAGCGCGAAATGGCAGCCGCGGGCCCGGAGCTCGCGCATGAAATGCGCGACGTTGCCGAGATTCGCGATGGCGGCGGTCTCAGTGATCTCGAAGCACATGGCTCCCGGGGCGAGGTCATGGGCGCTCAGCTGCGCAATCACATATTCGAGGAACCGCTCGTCGTTGAGCGAGGTGCCGGACAGATTGACCGCGATGGTGTAGGGCCTGATACCCGAGGCGGTGCGGTGCACGACGCGATCGAGCGCTTCGCGCACCACCCAGCGATCGATGGAGGGCATCACGTTGTAGCGTTCCGCGGCCGGGATGAACTCGGCCGGCGCGACCAGCGTGCCGCTCTCGTCGCGCAGCCGCAGCAGCAGCTCGAAGTGCTCCGGCTGGGCGGCCCGCGACCCGATCGGCACGATCGGCTGATAGAACAGCTCGAAGCGTCCCTCATCGCACGCCCGCGTGAGTCGCGACACCCAATGCATCTCCCGATGCCGCTCGGGCACATTGTCCGGCTTGTAGAGCTCGACGCGGTTGCGGCCTTGATCCTTTGCGGCATAGCAGGCGACGTCGGCGGCGCTCATGACGCTCGCAACCGTGGGCGTATCGGAGGTGATTTCCACGATGCCGATGCTCACGCCCACGGCGAGCACGCCGCCCTGCCAGATGAACCGGTAGTCACGGATCGCCTGGCGCAGCGTATCGGCGATGCGCAGCGCCTGCTCGAGCGAGCAATCGGCGAGCAGCACGCCGAACTCATCGCCGCCGAGCCGGGCCAGCGCATCGCCCGATCGCACGCGTGACTGCAGCACCCCGGTGATCTGCCGCAGCAGCTGATCCCCCGCCGGATGGCCACACGTGTCGTTGACCAGTTTGAACTGATCGAGATCGAGATACAGGAGCACTTGGCGGCAGGCGGCGTCCTGGCGCACGCTCTCGACGGCACGGGTCAAGCGGTTCTCGAATTCACGCCGATTGATCAGCCCGGTGAGGGCATCGTGGCTCGCCTGGTAGTGCAGCGCCCGGTGCATGCGACGCTCCTTGCTCACGTCATGGAACACCATGACGGCACCGATCAAGTTTCCCGCGCGATCGCGTATCGGCGAGGCCGAGTCCTGGATCGCAATCACCTGCCCGCGCCGCGTCACGAGCACCGTATGCTCGGCGAGACCCAGCATCTGGCCTTCGCGCAGGCAGCGCACAATGGGGCTCTCGGAGGCCTCCCGGGTGGTCTCGTCCACCACGGTCAGGATATTGCCGATGAGCTGCGACTGCGCTTCGCGGTTCTCCCATCCCGTCAGGCTCTCGGCGACCGGGTTCATGTAGTCGATCCGGCCCTCCGAATCGGTGGTGATGACCGCATCGCCGATCGATTGCAGCGTGACCTGCGCGCGTTCCTTCGCCTGGAATACCGCGGTCTCCGCCTTCTTGCGTGCCGTGATATCGGCGATGGCTCCCTCGAATCCGATCAGACGGCCCTCCTTGTCGCGCACCGCACGGCCGTTGTCGACCACCACGAGCATGCTGCCGTCCTTGCGGCGCAAGACATACTCCTCGTCGCGCACCTCTCCGTCGCTCTCCATGCGCCGCACATAGGTATCCCGGTCGCTCGGATACCAGTAGAGGGATCCCGCCGAGAGCTCATACAGTTCCTCCGCCGAGGAATAGCCGAGCATCTGCACGAAGGCCGGATTGACCACCAGCAGACGGCCATCGCGCGTGGTGCGATACACCCCGTCCATGACGCTCTCGAACAAGCTGCGGAACTTGGCCTCGCTCTCCCGCAAAGCGTCCTCGCCGCGCCGCCGCTCGATCGCGATGCCGGCGATCTGACCCATGCGCGCCATGAGATCCTGATCGCGCGACGACGGCAGCCCCGGGTGGCAGCGGTACAGCGCGATCGTGCCGACGACCTGGCGGCCGTCCGCGGCATGAATGGGTGCCGACCAGGCGCTGCGCAGACCCGCCTGCCGGGCCGCCTCGCGGCGATATTCCCAGAAAGCATCGGTCTCGATGTCGGCGACGGTGATGGGACGCGAGAGGTAGACGGCCGCGGAGCAGGAGCCGAAGCGGATCCCCACCGGGGAGAGGTCCATGGCCGTGACGAACTCCCGTGGCAGGCTCGGCGCGACCCCGTAGCTCAAGGCCTGGTGCTCCGCGTCGAGCAGGCTGATGCCGCAGAAACTCGCGGCCATGACGCGCTCCATCGCCTCGCAAATCGCACCGAGCGCGGCGGGCAATGGGGCATTGGCTGCGATTTTCTCGAAAACCCGGCGCTCGCCCGCCGCGATCGCCTCGTTGCGCTTGCGCTCGGTGATGTCGGTGATGCTGGCGCGGATCAAGCGGCGATTCGAGCTCGGCAAGCGCACGAAGCGCACCTCGCACGGCATCGCGTGACCGGCGGAGTCGCAGTGCGCCCACTCGAACACCGGCGCATCGCCCGCGAGAGCCCCGTCGATGAAGCCGCGGGTGAGGCCGAATGACGGCGTGCCGTCGGGCTGCATGGGCGGCGTGATTTTTTCGGGGCCGCAGGCGAGCAGAGTCGCCCGCTCCATCCTGAAGAATCGGCAGGCATTGTCGTTGACGTCGACGAACTTGCCGCGATCGACGTCGAACACCACGATCACTTCCGGCGCATGCTCGACCAACGTCCGGTAGCGCGCCTCGCTCTCGCGCATGGATTGCTCGGAGAGGTGACGCTCGGTGATGTCGCGGATGCAGACGATGTAGCCGTCGCGGCGGTTGAGCGGCGCCTTGCTCACCGCGATTTCCAGAGCGACGCGCACCCGGTCCTTGGTCACACCCCAGGCATGATGCGCCGCGAGGTCGACATGTGTGTCGTCGATCTTGGCCGCACACTGCTCGAGAAACTCGACGCTGCTGCGCGGCGCAAGCTCGGGCAGCAGGTAGCTCAAGGTGCGGCCGTAGATCTCGGCGAGAGCGTAGCCGAATATGCGCTCGCCGGTCGGATTGCAGGTCTCGATGTGGCCGCTTTCGTCGACCGTGAGAATGGCATCCTTCACGTTGTCGAGAATGGCTTGCAGGTGCGAGGCGGTCTCCTCGCGAATCTCACGCGTCAGCGCCTGCGCTTCATCGGACATGAGCCGCATGGAGCGCACGATCCCGCGGCGCTCGGCGTCGATGCGGTCGTAGTGATCGCTCACGCTCTTCAGGAGCGCGCCCACGTCGAGCTCGCCGCCGCCGGCCCGCGCCTCGGCCAACTGTCGTTCGAGAAAGTGGTTAAGGCCGGCTTCCGTCGGCGCTTCATCGCTTAAACGGGCGGCCGCGACATCGCGTGACAAGTAAAGAGATCTCCCGCGCACAATCGACCGCGCCCGTGCGCCTCATGCGCGCGGACACCTTCAATGTCTGAATGTTAGGGGGATGGCGCGCCAAAGCCGTGACGCGCGTCTCGGTTCGTCCAATAATCGGTTAACTAGACGGGGAACCGGCCGTCAGCTCTCGTCGGCGGTCTCCCGCTCGGAGCGCTTGCGGTCGGTTTCGCGCAAGTTGCGCTTACGCAAGCGGATGGATCCCGGCGTGATCTCGATGAGCTCGTCGTCGTCGATGAACTCCATGGCCTGTTCCAGGGAGAAGCGGATGGGCGGCGTCAGCACGACGTTCTCATCCTTGCCCGCGGCCCGCATATTGGTCAATTTCTTGCCCTTCAGCGGGTTGACCACCAGATCGTTGTCGCGGCTGTGTAAGCCGATGATCATCCCCTCGTAGACTTCCTCGCCGGGTCCGATGCACAGCCGCCCGCGTTCCTGCAGGCTGAACAGTGAATAGGCCAGCGCGGGACCCTGCCCGTTCGCGATCAAGACGCCCTGCGGCCTCTGACCCAGCTCGCGGGGCACGACCGGCCCGTAGTGATCGAACACGTGATGCAGGAGGCCCGTCCCGCGGGTCATGGTACGAAATTCCGTCTGGAAGCCGATCAAGCCGCGCGAGGGAATCATGTAATCGAGGCGCACCCGTCCACGCCCGTCCGACTGCATGTCCTTGAGCTCGGCGCCGCGGCTGCCGAGCGCGGTCATGATGTCGCCCTGCGCGTCGTTGTCCGCATCGACGGTGACCTGCTCGTACGGCTCGTGCGCCACGCCGTCGATCTGCTTGATGACCACGCGGGGCCTCGAGACGGCGAGCTCATAGCCTTCGCGGCGCATATTCTCGAGCAACACCCCGAGGTGCAGCTCGCCGCGGCCGTAGACGACGAACTTATCCGGGTCGGCCGTCGGCTCGACTCGCAACGCGACGTTGTGAATGGATTCGCGCTCCAAGCGCTCACGAATCTGGCGGCTGGTGACGAATTTGCCGTCGCGCCCCAAGAACGGCGAGGTGTTGACCTCGAACGTCATGCTGATCGTCGGCTCATCCACGGTGAGACTCGGCAGCGGCTCGACATGCGCGGGGTCGCACAGGGTATCGGAGACCTTGGGTTCCGGTATGCCGGCAAAGGCGACGATGTCCCCGGCTCCCGCCGACTCCACTTCGATCCGGGTGAGCCCGTGGAATCCGAGGATCTGGGTAATCCGCTCCGGACGCTGCTTCCCGTCCCGCGCCACCACGGTCACGGGCATTCCGCGCCGCAACGTGCCGCGCTTGATGCGGCCGATGCCGATGGCGCCCACATAGCTCGAGTAATCGAGCAAGGTCACCTGCAGCTGCAGCGGACCGGCCTCATCCACGTCCGGCGGCGGACAGTGCTCGACGATGGTCTTGAAGAGCGGCTGCATGTCGCCCTCGCGCACCGTCGGCTCGAGACCCGCGAAGCCGCGCAGCGCCGAGGCGTAGACCACGGGGAAATCGAGCTGCGCGTCGGTGGCGCCGAGGCGATCGAACAGGTCGAAGGTCTGGTCCAGCACCCAACCCGGACGCGCCTCGTCGCGGTCGATTTTGTTGATGACCACGATCGGCGAGAGCCCGTGCTTGAACGCCTTCTGCGTGACGAATCGGGTTTGCGGCATCGGGCCATCGACGGCGTCCACCAGCAACAGCACGCAGTCGACCATGGCGAGCACCCGCTCGACCTCACCGCCGAAGTCTGCGTGCCCCGGGGTATCGACGATGTTGATGCGGTAGTCACCCCAGGTGATCGCCGTGTTCTTGGCAAGAATGGTGATGCCGCGCTCGCGCTCGAGCACGTTCGAGTCCATCACGCGCTCCTGCAAGTCCTTGCGGGTGTCGAGGGTGCCCGACTGACGCAGCAGCTGATCGACCAGGGTGGTTTTTCCATGGTCGACGTGCGCGATGATGGCAATGTTGCGAAGTTGAGAAGTCACGGGAACCTCGAGACGAAACCGCCCATTGTAGGCTGAATGGGACCGATTCGCTTGGGTTCAACCGCGTTCCGCGGCCCGCGGCCGATTTCTCCTTTATTAGGAGCCGCGATGAGCCGGGTCGGGCTGCTGCGCAGCGCCGGCGGCCCCCCCGCCGGCGGCGGATGCCGGGGCGCTGCCGGTGGCGCCGCCGACCAGAATCGGCACCGAGAAGACACGCGAGTCCGAAGTCTGCTCGTGCTGCAGGCTCACGGCCAAGGTGAGCACGTAAAACCCCTCGCTGCTGGGCGTCACTTTGATGCTGTGGCGGTACACCTGGGCGGCTTCGACCCCGGAAAACTCGAAGTGCTCTTCGCCCGCGTCGACCTTCAGACCGTCCGAGGCGGTTACCGCGACCGTGGCGGACCGGGCGGCCGTCTGCGGCAACAGCGCAATCGCGATCTCGAGGGGCTGTCCCTGGACGGGGCGCTCGAGCAAATCGAACTTGAGGTCGATGGGGGCCGCAGCCTTGCCCTGCGCCACCGCCTCGACCATTCCGGCGGTCAACTGCTGCGGATCCGCTCCAGGCTGACTCGGCGCGGCTGCGTGGACCCCGGCTTTCGGCTTGACCGGGGCCGCCGGTGCACTGGCTTGATTTCGGTGGCAGCCTGCCAAGCCGGCGATCGCAACAAGGATGATGACTCGCGGCTTCATGGAGCTCCTATGATCCCGAACTTGCATGATCCAGAAATAGGATGCGGTTCACAACTCGAGCGGCGGCTCGAGGACGGCGGCCAGTTGCTCATCAAGCGAGCGGTAGTGCTGCTCCCAGTAGCGCGGCTCCGCAAACCAAGGAAATGCCCGCGGGAATGCGGGATCGTCCCAGCGCCGCGCCAGCCAGGCGGAGTAATGGATCATGCGCAATGCCCGCAGTGACTCGATCAATGCGAGCTCACGCCGGTCGAAAGGCAGGAACTGCTCGTAGCCCTCGAGCACGTCGGTGAGCTGCACCCGCATCTCCGCGGGGCTCCCCGCGAGCAGCATCCACAGGTCCTGAATCGCCGGACCGGTCACGCAGTCATCGAGATCGACGAAGTGCGGACCTTGATCGGTCCACAGAATGTTGCCCCGATGGCAGTCTCCCAGGATGCGACCGAGCGCGGCGCCCCGCCAGTTGCGGGTGCGCCGGCCGACCTCGCGCAGCAGCTCGTCGGTGACTGCCTCGTACTTCGGCGCGAGATAATCGGGCAGCCAGTCGCCGTCGAGCACGAAATCACGAGATTTGACGCCGAGTTCTTCGACGTCGAGACGCGCGCGATGGCGGAACGGGGCGCTGCGTCCGACCGCATGGATTCTGCCCAGGAATCTGCCTACCCACGCCCGCTCATCCGTCGTGCCGAGCTCCGGCCAGCGTCCTCCGCGCCGCGGAAACACGGCATAGCGAAACCCGCGGTGGAAGTGCAGCGTCTCGCCGTCGCGGCCCAAGGGAGCGACCACGGGAATCTCCTGCGCCGCAAGCTCGGCCGCGAAGCCGTGCTCTTCGCGGATGGCCGCATCGTCCCAGCGCCCGGGACGGTAGAATTTTGCGACCACCGGCGAGCCGTCCTCGATGCCGATCTGGTAAACCCGGTTCTCGTAGCTGTTCAGCTCCAGGATGCGTCCGTCGCAGCGAAATTCCACGGCCTCGAGCGCGTCGAGAACCGCTTCGGGAGACAGCTGCGCGTAGGGTGCTTGGATGCTCATCTCGGGAATTCTACGCGCAGAGGAGACGCTCCCGCGGGTGAGCCTTACGATAGAATGCGCCCCATGCGATTGCCCCGTCCCAGATCCTTGAGCGGCCTCATGCTGATCGGCTTCACGATCGTGGCGGCGCCGCTCCTATTCGCGATCGTGAACGCAGCCGTGCAGATGAATCGGTTGTCGAACCGCAGCGAACAGCTGGTGGTGCGCGGCATGCAGGGGAGCGGTGACAACCAGCGCATGTTCGTGGAAATCGCCGCGCTCGAGCGCACCGCACGGCTCTATCAGATCCTGCCGAACGGCGACTTGCTCGAGGTCTATGCGCGCAATCAGGAGCGGCTGGAAAACACGCTCAATGAGCTGCTCTCCTTGCCGCTCAACGAGCAGGCGCAATCCGATATTCGCGCCATCAAGGCGGACGCCGAACGGCGCGCGGTCGAGCTGCGCTCCGCGCCGGCGAACTCGGCGCGCATGGCGGAGCTCGTCAACTCCTATCCGCAGATGTCCGATCTCGCCTCGAAGATTTCCAATCATGTGAGCGGACAGATCGATCATGAGCTCACCGCGCTGCAGGAGGCCACGCAACTCGCGCAGCAAAACCTGTTTTGGCAGACCCTGCTGCTCGTCCCCATGACCCTCGCTGTGGTCGGCGTGTTCACGTATCTGTTCGGCCGTCCGATCCGCGCCATCGACCGCTCGATCAACGAGCTCGGCCGCGGCACGTTCTCGCGGCCGATCGCCATTCGAGGGCCGGCGGACCTGGAGCGGCTCGCGGCCCAGCTCGAGTGGCTGCGGGTACGACTGCTCGAGCTCGCGCAAGAGAAGAATCGATTCTTGCGACACATGTCGCATGAACTGAAGACACCACTGGCGAATATTCGGGAGGGAACCGAACTGTTGATGGATGGTGCAGTCGGTGAACTGCAAAGCGCTCAAAGGGAGGTCACTGCGATATTGCGCGAGAACGGAATGAAACTGCAGCGCCTGATCGAGAACTTGTTGTCCTTCAGCGCGTGGCAGGCGAAGAGCGTGGGTCTGGAGGTCTCCGAGTTCAAGCTCCGCCCGCTGATAAAGTCAGTCCTGGAGAACCAGCAACTCACGCTGGTGGCTCAGCGGGTGCGCCTCGATGTGCAAGTCGAGGACCTCACGCCGCTCGCGGATCGCGCCAAGGTGCGTCTCATTCTCGATAATTTGCTCTCGAATGCGATCAAGTTCACACCGCGCGGGGGCAACATCTCGATCCACGCCCGCCGCGAGCGCGAACAGCTCGTCATCGACGTCATGGATTCGGGCCCGGGTATCCCGCCCGACGAGCGCAACCGGATATTCGAGGCGTTTTATCAGGGCAAGACGCCTCAAGGAGGACACGTCAAGGGCACCGGGATCGGTTTGTCGGTCGTCACTGAGTTCGTCAATGCGCACGGCGGGAGCATCGAGATCCTCGAGGCCGCCGCGGGCGGTGCGCATTTCCGTGTCCGTCTGCCGCTGCGGCACTCCGCGCCCGCCTCACGTGAAAAGGCTCATGCTGCATAAGCGATCGATCGCAGCGATGTGCCTTTTCGTGTTCGGCGCCCTGAGCGGTTGCGCCCTGACGGGGGGCGCCGGGTCGGACGCCAAGAATCAGGCCCCGCCGGAACCCCTGGGCCAGCCGAAGGCGAGCGGGACCGTCGAGCCGTTGCTGGAGATGATGACTGCCCTGCCGCAGGGCGATCCGGCGCGCCAAGCCGAGTTATTTCAGTCGGCGAAAGACGCCGCCTCGGTCTCGCCGACCACGACGAACCGCCTGCGATATGCCCTTGCGCTGGCCGTTCCGGGTCACAGCGGCTCGGATCCCGTCGCCGCCCAGCGACAGCTGGCGGAATTGCTGGCCAGGCCCGAGACTTTGTTGCCCGACGAGCGCTTACTGGCCATGGAAGAGCTGCAAGACGTCGATCAGCGGCTGGTACTGCAAGCCGAGAATAAGCGCTTGCGAGACGAGGACTCGCAGAATTCGCGGGACAAGCTGCAGGCCCTGAACAAGCGCCTGGCGGCGGAGTCGGATGAGAACGCGCGGTTGCACAAGGCCCTGGACGAGGCGCGAGCCAAGCTCGATGCCGTCACGCATATCGAGCGCTCCATCAACGATCGTGGAACCACCGAACCGCATACTCCTTGAATGACGCAGCCCCCGGAGAAATTGCCCTTGAACGCTTACTCGCTCGCTCCGACGACACCGCTCGCCTCCACGACACCTTTGGGTTTCGGCATCCAGCCCTCGAGCCGCGAAAACGCCTCCCTGCAGAAGCGCCGCGCGAGAATTTTGGTGGTGGACGATGACCCCGGGCTGCTGCGCCTGCTGACCATCCGGCTGCGCGCCGAGAACTACGAAGTCGAGGCCGTGGAGAGCGCGGCCGCCGCGCTTGCCGCTTGCACGCGCTTCCGTCCGGATCTCGTGATTACGGACCTGCGCATGGACCAGATGGACGGCATCGGGTTATTGAAGGAATTGCAGAGTCGTTGGCCGGGTCTCAAGGTCATTATTCTGACGGCGCACGGTACGATTCCCGATGCCGTGCACGCCACGCAGAGCGGCGCTTTCGGCTTTCTTACCAAGCCGGTCGACAAGCAAGACCTGTTGGACCATGTCCAAAGGGCGCTCAAGGTCTCGGGGTTCGCGCACGTCGACGAAGATTGGCGCGCCGCGATCATCACGCGCAGCCAACTGATGGAAGACAAGCTGGCACAGGCGAACATGGTGGCGGGCACCGACGCGCGGGTGCTCATCACGGGCGACAGCGGAACCGGCAAGGAATTGATCGCGCGCGCCATTCATGAGGCGAGCCCACGCCGCAACAAATCATTCGCGGTCGTCAATTGCAGCGCCACCGCCGAGGACCTGCTCGAGTCCGAGCTGTTCGGTCACGAGAAAGGCGCCTTTCCGGCCGCCATCCGTGCGCAGAAGGGCCTGTTCGAGACGCTCGACGGCGGCACCTTGCTGCTTGACGAAGTGGGCGACATGCCGATGCGGCTCCAAGTGCGGCTGCTGCGCGTCCTGCAGGAGAACCAGATTCGTCCCGTCGGCAGCGCGGAGGCGGTTGCCATCAACGTGCGGGTCATTTCAGCCACGCGTGTCGACCTGCAGCAGCTGATGGTCGCGGGGCAGTTCCGCGAGGATCTGTACTACCGCTTGAACGTGGTGCACATCGAGGTGCCTGCGCTCGGCCGCCGGCGCGAGGACATACCGCTCCTGGTGGCGCATTTCCTCGAGCAGATTGCCAAGGAGACCGGGCAGCGCAAGATCTACGCCCCCGAGGCCGTCGAGCTGCTCGCCACCGCCGAGTGGCCGGGCAACGTGCGCCAGCTTTACAACGTCGTCAGGCAGAACGTGGCTCTGTCACAAGGCGCGATCATCACCGCGGAGCTGGTCCAGCAATGCCTCGGCGGCAACCCGACGCGGCTGCCGTCCTTCGATGAGGCGCGCGATGAGTTCACCCGCAACTACCTCTCACAGATCCTGCAGATCACGACGGGAAATGTGAGCCAGGCGGCGCGGCTCGCCAAACGCAACCGCACGGATTTCTACAAGCTCTTGTCCCGTCATCAGCTGCAGCCGGACGATTTCAAGAAGTCCTGATCAGGCGTAGAACTCGGTGATCGCGGCGACGACGGCGCCCAACTGTTCGCGCGACAGCTCCGGATAGACCGGCAGCGCCAGCGTCTCCGCGGCGGCACGCTCTGAATGCGGAAAATCACCGCGCGCATGGCCCAGGTAAGCGAAACATTCCTGCAGGTGCAGCGGCACCGGGTAGTAGATCTCGGTGCCGATGTGCCGCTCGCTCAAGAATGCGCGCAGCGCATCGCGGCGCTCCGCGCGCACCACGTACTGGTTGTAGATATGGCGTCCGCGCGCGAGCTTTCTAGGCGCCGAGATCCGCGCCGCGAGCGCAGGGTCCGCCAAGGCCGCGTCGTAGAACGCCGCGTTGCGCTGGCGCCCCTCGGTCCACTCATCGAGGTATTTGAGCTTGACGCGCAACACCGCAGCCTGCAGCTCGTCAATGCGGAAGTTGCCGCCGATGAGTGCGTGAAAATATTTCGGCTGGCCGCCGTGTACGCGCAGCACGCGCATGCGTTCCGCCAAGGCAGCGTCCTCGGTGGTGCACAGGCCGGCGTCCCCGAAAGCGCCGAGATTCTTGCTGGGGAAGAAGGAAAAGCACCCGATGTCGCCGAGTAATCCCACCCGCGCACCGTCCGCCGTCTCGGTACCGATGGCCTGCGCGGCATCCTCGATGACCGCCAGGTCATACCGGCGCGCCAACGCGCAGAGCGCGTCCATGTCGGCCGCCTGCCCGTATAGGTGCACCGGCATGAGGGCTCGCACGCGAGCGCCCGTGGCGCGGCGTACGAGTCCCCCGCCGCTCGCCACGCACGACTCGTCGATGAAACTTTGCACCGCAGAGGGCGATAAGTTAAATGAGCCCGGCTCGATGTCACAAAATGCCGGCCGCGCCCCGGTGCGCGCGATCGTGCCCGCCGTCGCGAAAAAAGTGAACGGCGACGTGATCACCTCATCGCCCGCGCCGATGCCGAGCGCCATGAGGGCGAGCAGCAGCGCATCCGTGCCCGAAGACACCCCGATGGCATGCGCCGCGCCGCAGTATTCGGCAATCTCCGTCTCGAACGCGCGCACGTTCTCGCCGAGGATGAAGTGTTGGCTCTCGCATACACTTTCGATGGCGGCGAGCACGGCCGCACGGAGCGGTGCGTACTGCGCCTTAAGATCGAGTAATGGAACGCGAATCATGGGCGACTAGAATAGCATTGGTTCTCCGGCCATTTAACATCTGTCGACGCGGCGTGCACACGGGTCGATGGAATTGGCCGATAATGTGGCATAGCTTTGTCGCGCTTTCGCGACGGTCGATCTGCGGAATAAATGACCCAACCCGTTCAGTTTAGGCAGAGCCTTTTAATCGCCACCATGATGGCCGCGCAGGCCATATTGCCCGCATTCGTGGCCGTCGCCTCGCTGTACGCCACCATCTTTGCATTTCGCAGCGGCTTCGATCCGTTATCGTCCGGCATTGCCGTCGTGGCCATCGTGTGCCTCGTGCTGGTTCAACCGCCGCGCGAGGTGACCACGCAGCTCACCTCGCCGCGTGTCTCCGCCGTGCTCGATGTGATATTCCGCTGGGCGCTGATCCTCGCCGCGCTGCTCGGCATCGCCTACGTGACCAAGTCGCCCTTGCAAGAGTATCCGCGGCGCGTGTTTCTGACCTGGGCGGTGGTCACGCCCGCCGTGCTCATCGTCTCGACCCTCGCCATGCAGGAATTCATGAGACGCTTTCTCATGAACGCGTTCGATGCGCGCAGCGCCGTCGTCGCCGGCTACAACACCTCGAGCCTGGAGCTGTGCAGGCGCCTGCAGAAAAATCCCGGCATGCGACTCGAAGTCAGCGGCTTCTTCGACGACCGCAGCATCGACCGCCTGGCCATGGAGTGCGACGCACCGCTCCTCGGACCGCTCGCGGACTTGGGTACCTATGTGCGCTCACATCGCACCGATGTGATCTTCATCGCGCTGCCCATCCGGCATCTCCAGCGCGTCATGAACCTGCTCGACGACCTGCGCGACACCACCGCGTCGATTTACTACGTGCCCGATATTTTCGTGTTCGACCTGGTGCAGGCGCGCTCGGGAGAGATTCAGGGCATTCCGGTGGTCGCCATGTGCGAGACGCCCTTCTACGGCTATCGTGGCGTCGCCAAGCGGCTCACCGATATCGTGCTCTCCGTGATGATCCTGCTGCTGCTGCTGCCGCTGCTCGCGATCGTCGCGCTGCTGGTCAAGTGGTCCTCTCCGGGCCCGGTCATTTTCAAGCAACGGCGCTATGGGCTCGATGGACGCGAAATCGCCGTCTACAAATTCCGCACCATGAGCGTTACGGAGGACGGGGAAACCATACGCCAGGCCTCCAGGTCGGACGCGCGGATTACGCCGGTGGGAGCGCTCTTGCGCCGCTCTTCGCTCGATGAGCTGCCGCAGCTCATCAACGTGCTGCAGGGGCGTATGAGCCTGGTGGGACCGCGGCCGCACGCCATCGCCCACAACGAGGAGTATCGCAAGCTGATCAAGGGCTACATGATCCGGCACAAGGTGCTGCCGGGTATTACCGGCCTTGCGCAGGTCAACGGTTGCCGCGGCGAGACCGCGAAGCTCGAGGAGATGGAGGCACGCGTGAATTTCGATCTCGATTATCTGCGTCACTGGTCGCCGATGCTCGACATCAAGATCATCCTGCTCACCGTCGTCAAGCTGTTCCGCGATGAAAAGGCCTATTAGCGCCGCGCGCTCAGACACACCCCCGCGGACACGAACCCCTCATGAAACCGATACGATCCCGGCAGCGACTCCGCTCCACCGACGCGCTCGAATAGCGCGACCGGGCGCATCGGCCGCACGCTGAACGCTCCATGGCTTTGGCCCCACGCAAGGACGGTCACGCCCAGGTCGTCAAAGCTCAAGCGCTCGCCCAACAGCGGATATTGGCATTTGTAAAATGCCTCCTTGGCGGAGAACAGCAACGTCACGGCGGCCGCCCGCTCGCCCGGCGGCAAGCCACTGATCCACGCACTCTCGTCCGCAACGCAGACCGTTTGCCACAGCTCGGGTTTGACGGCCCCGGCGATCTCCGTGTCGACTCCGAGCGCAACCAGGCGCGAGCTTTCGGCCACGACCGCGGCGCAAAGCCCTGCCGTATGAGTGATGCTGCCGACCACGCCGGACGGCCAAACCGGCTGTCGATCCTGGCCGACGGGAATGGGGACATCGAAGCGACCGAGCTCGGCCAGGGCACGCCGCGCGCACTGGCGCCCGGCCGCAAACTCTTGAATGCGCTTCGGCACGGCGCGCTCGACGGTCCGCGCCTCCTCGGGCATGAGGCGCGATGCATCCCCCCGCCCGCGCAGCTCCGCAGCTGCCACGCCCGCGGGGAACAGCGCGGCGAACGTCGTCGACAGGATGGGCTCATTCACTGCGGCACACTCGTCCGGGGCCGGATTCGATCGGCACTCGTTTCCTTTGCTAAGACAACCGAAATGGCTAAGCTCGCATGATGACATGCCTCTGGGACTCCGTTGCACGCGTGGGCACGAGCCGCAAAGGAGCCTTGCACGGCGCCGGCGGCTCGGTGGCGCTCGCCGAGCTCGAGACCGCCTCCTGCCTCGGCACCGAGCGCGAGACCTTCCGCGGCCGCTCGGTGCTGCTGGCGTTACGCGAGCAAATGAGCACGGCGCTTGCGCTGCTCGAGCTCGACGGCATTGCGCGCCGCCTGGTGCTGTGTACGCCGGATCTGAATGCGCAACGCCTGGCGGAGGTCGCCGCGAGCGCGCACACGGATATCACGCTCACGGACGGCTCGGTGGAGCTTGCCGGGACACACGGGCCCGTCGAGCGCTTGCAGCTGCGCCCCGCGCCGGTCTCGATCGAACGGCGCGAGGCGACGGTGAGCGAGTGGATCTTGCTGACGTCCGGCACGACGGGCGCTCCCAAGCTCGTGGCCCATAGCCTCGCGAGTCTCGCGGGATTCTTGCCTCGCCAGCCGCCGGAGCCGGACTCGGTGTGGAGCACTTTCTACGACATCCGCCGCTATGGCGGCCTGCAGATCTATTTGCGCGCGATGCTGTCGGGTTGCCCGCTGGTGCTGTCGAGTCCGGCGGAGGCGACCGAGGACTTCCTGGCGCGCGCCGGCGCGCAGGGGGTCACTCATATCTCAGGCACCCCCTCGCACTGGCGCCGTGCACTCATGAGCGGTGCGGCCGGCCGACTCAAGCCGAGGTACGTGCGGCTGTCCGGCGAGGTCGCCGATCAAGTGGTGCTCGATCAGCTGCGCGCGACCTTTCCCGGCGCACGCATCGGTCATGCCTTTGCCTCCACCGAGGCCGGTGTAGCGTTCGAGGTCGATGACGGACTCGCAGGTTTTCCGGCCGACTTCTTGAACGGCAGTGCCCGCGGCGTCGACATGAAAGTCGAGGACGGCACGCTGCGCATCCGCTCGCAGCGGATCGGGGGCGGCTATCTCGGCGCCGCACCCGCCGGGCTCGCGGGGCAGGATGGCTATGTGGACACGGGCGATCTCGTCGAGCTGCAAGGCGGCCGCTATTATTTTCGCGGCCGCCGGGGCGGCGTCATCAATGTGGGCGGCCAAAAAGTCTACCCCGAAGAGGTCGAGTCCGTGCTGAACGCCGATCCGCGCGTACGCATGTCGCTGGTGCGTGCCCGTCGCAACCCCATCATGGGTGCAGTGGTCGTCGCCGACGTCGTGCTCAACGATCCCGACGCGACACACGCGGAGGGCGCGGCCGACGCCATCAAGAGCGAGTTGCTGCAAGCCTGCCGCCTGGCCCTCGCCGCCCACAAGGTCCCGGCCATGCTGCGGCTCGTGCCCACGCTCGAGCTCACTCCCGCCGGCAAACTGGTGCGGCCCGATGCATAACGTCGTCGTTACGGGCGCAAGCCGCGGATTGGGCCTTGCGATCGCCGGCGCTCTCGCGGCTCAGGGCTTTCGGGTCATCGCGATCGCGCGCAACCCCAATGCGGCGCTCACGGCCGCGAGCCGGGCCGCGAGCGACTGCGCTCGCGGGTCGATCGAGTATCGGGCCTGCGATCTCGCCGACCTCGAGCGCCTCGGCCCCTTCGTGCGCGAGTTGCGCGCGGATTTCGGTCCGATATACGGACTCGTGAACAATGCCGGCATCGGCACCGCCGGCGTGCTCGGCACGATGCGCGATGCGGATATCGAGCGGTTGATCCGGCTGAACACACTCTCGCCGATTCTCATGACCAAGCATGTGCTGCGCTCGATGATGAGCGAGCGCCAGGGCCGCATCGTGAATATCTCATCGATCGTCGCGGCGACCGGCTACACGGGCCTCTCGGTTTACAGCGCAACCAAGTCCTCGCTCGTGGGCTTCACGCGCTCGCTCGCGCGCGAGGTCGGCTCGCTCGGCATCACCGTCAATGCCATCGCCCCCGGCTTCATCAACACCGAGATGACCCACGAGCTCACCGCTTCCCAGCGCGCGCAAATCGCGCGGCGCAGCGCGCTCGGACGCATGGCCGAGGCCGTGGACGTCGCGCGCAGCGTCGAATTTCTGTTCGGCGAGTCTGGCCGCAACATCACCGGGACGGTGCTCACGGTCGACGCCGGTAACACGGCGTAGTGGGGCAGCCCTAAAGACGCACGCGCCCCGCTGCGATCGCCTCATGACGCTCCCGATCGAGCGGCACATAGGCGCCCGAGCGCGCGTCGTCGACGAAGAGCGGATCGGACACCTGTGCCGGATCGTAGCCGTCGCGCACGAGCTCCAGCTTGCGCGGTTTGAAGGTTGCGGTCAGATCGAGCGCGGGCACAAGCCGCAGAAACACGGGGCGTGCATAGACAGGCAGTTGCGCAGCGACGTGCGCGCGGAACAGCCCGACATCGAAATGCTCATCGACGACGAGCGCGGCCATACCGGCCCGCCCCTCGGTACCGGGCACGCCGATCCCGAAAACGACGCCGTCGAGGACGTGCGGTGCGGCCGTCAATGCGCCGAGAACCTCTGCAGTCGAGACGTTCTCGCCCTTCCAGCGAAAGATGATCCCGATTTGGCTGACCGCGAAAATGATCGGATCTCGGATCGCCGTCTCCACGGTGTTGAGCAAGATGTTCGAGACGAGGCTTAGCATCAGATTAATCCCGCCAACGCCCAAGATAATGGTCAAGCAAATCCCGAATCGCTCCTTGTAAAGAGACCAAGTCCAATTGCACAAATCACCGACGGTGAACGGGATCCGAGCCAAACTGTCCTGAGGAGGATCCGGGACAAATGTCGAGTCCGGCGGGGCATATGGGTTCTCGAAATCGTCATGATCGAATCGGTCGGGGTCCATTTGAGAGTTCTCCTGTTGCGAATGGGCGCGGAGGACTCGGAGCTCAAAGCAGATGTCGCGCCTTGATGTCGAGGTACCGATTGACGAGCACGGCCGTCAATTCCGCCGGGAAAACGTCGAGGGTCAACACGCCTCCCGTTCGCAGCCGGGCGAGGACCTGCTCGCGCCAGCTCAGGAGTGCCGCGGCGGCCGCACCCTGATAGAGCGCCGAGCCCATGCCCGGGGCCGGTGTCGGCCAGCTCGAACAAGTCGTGGTCGCGGAGGAAGACTCCCAGCGGTAAGTGCCGGCCGGTCAGATTTCGCAGGTATTCGCCCACGATCTGGGCGTTCAGATCGTCGAACAGGTTCGTCATCAGGACGACCAGGGATCGTTTCCGGCAGCGCTGCTCGAGCTCGATGAAGGCGCGATCGTAACGTGATTCGACCATCTCGGGAAACACGTTGTGCACGCTGTGCACGATGCGATTGATCCGCCGGGGTCCGCCGCCGGGAGCGACATAGGCACGTATGCGGTCGGAGAAGGCCAGCAAGCCGACCTGGTCGCCTCGGATCAAGGCGACATGTGCCAGGAGCAGCATCGCGTTGAAGGCGTGGTCGAGCGGCGAGAGCCCGTCTCCGGTGTTGCCGGCCATCAACCGCCCGCAGTCGATCATGAAGATGATCCGCTGACTCTGGTTGAGCTGAAACGCCCGGCAGGTCAACTTGCGGCGACGGGCGCGTGGCCCGCCAGTCGACGTGGCGCGGATCGTCGCCGACGAGGTAGTCGCGCAGGCGTTCGAACTCGTTATCCGTCCCCAGCCGCCTCGACCGCCGCAGCCCCAAGGTGCTCAGCCGGTCGCGCCGAGCCAGCATCGTGTAGCGCGCGATCTGGTGGATATCGGGATAAACCCGAACCTCGGTCCGCAGCGGCCAGACCAGGTGCCGCCGCCAGAACCCCAGCCGGCTGGCGACCAAGCGCGTCAACCTGCTCGAACCGATAGGTGCCCCGCCGCTTGGGCACGAACGTCGGTAGGAAAGAACGTCGCCTGACGATGGCCGGGTACACTGCACATCGAACGCGACCGGATCGACGGCGAATACGTCGGGGACGTCGTCGCGCAGCCGCAGACTCCGGCGCAGCCCGACCCGTGTTTTCCACCACCAGCTCGACCTGCTCGGGCTCGTTGAGCGAGCAAACGCCACTGGCCTCGCCGCTCCACGCGCAATCGGCGGGCACCGATCAGCGTGAACAGGTCGACAAGCGCGGCCAGCCCCACGGCGACATCGAGCACCACCACGAGCGGCCAGATCGATTGGTCGATGAAGAGCGTGAGCGAGGCCAAGGCGGGAATCAGAAGGCCACGCCCAGCGCACGACCGGGCCAGATCATCGTCATCATATTCGCATTCACGATCTCGCCTCACCACGGTACGAATTCAATACTTCTAACCACGGAAAACACGGAAAACACGGAAAAATGCGAATACAAATTAATTCTAATCGATGGATCACTTCACTTATTGGAATCAATTAATGCATGTTAAACTGTATTATTTATTTTTATTCTTGAATTTCTTCCGTGTTTTCCGTGTTTTCCGTGGTTAAAGAATCGTAGTTTTCCTGTTTAGAAATCCGTTATCGCAGAGGGACTTCGACGGATCGGATCAGCTCGGTGAGGAGTTCGTCGGCGTTGCGGCCCTCGACCTCGGCCTCCGGGGTCAGGAGCACGCGGTGGCGCAAGGCCGGTAGCAAGACTTCCTGAACGTCGTCGGGCAGGGTGTACTCGCGTCCTTCCAGGGCCGCGACGGCCCGGGCGCCGCGGAGGATCGCCACGCCGGCGCGTGGCGAGGCACCCAGCGAAAAGCCCGGCCACTGCCGGGTCTTGCGCACCAGGGCCGCGATGTACGCCAGGACATGGTCCTCCACCAAAATCCGCGGTCGACAGTCTCTGCATCTCGCAGAACCTCGGCGGGACTGGTGACGACCTCGAGCCGGTCGACCAGCTCGCGGTCGGGCCCCGAGCCCGCGCGTGTGCAGCCTCAGGATGTCGGTCTCCTCGGCCGCGCTCGGATACTCGACCACCAGCTTGAACAGGAACCGGTCGAGCTGGGCCTCGGGCAGGTTGTACGTCCCTTCCGACTCGATCGGGTTCTGGGTGGCCATCACCAGGAACGGCGGCTCGATCGGGTAGCTCACGCCGTCGATCGGTGACCCGGTTTTCCTGCATGATCTCCAGCAAGGCCGAATGGGTCTTCGCCGGGGCACGGTTGATCTCGTCGGCGAGGAGGAGCTGGGTGAACACCGGCCCGGGCCGGAACCGGAAGTCGTGGATCCGCTCGTCGTAGATCGGCGAGCCGGTGATATCGGACGGCATCAGGTCGGGCGTGAACTGGATCCGGTTGAAGGCACAGCCCAGCACGCGGCCGAGCACGCGCACCAGCAGCGTCTTGCCCAGCCCCGGCAGGACTCTCGATCAGGACGTGGCCCTCGGCCAGGAGCGCCGTCGAGCACGCCGCGCACCAGGCTGTCGCTGGCCGACGAAGACCTTGTTGGATTCCCCGACGATCCGATGGGCCCAGCTCGCGACTTCACCGCGGCTCGGCCGGTGATCCAGCTCGACGCCAGGCACAGGCTGGCCCGGTAACGCTTCGACCGGCGTCGCGCTTTCCTCTTCGAATACGATCTCATCCATTCGGGGCGTTCCTGTCTTGGTGACAACGGCGTGGCCGAAGCCTCGCCTGCGCGTGCAATCGGTCGAGGGGCGTGCGTGGAACTCTCGCGCGTACCTGGGTATCTCCATCGTCGATAAGATCGAGCAGTTCGAGTGCTTCGGTCGCCGCCCCGACTCGCCTGAGCAGGGCTCCCAGGGCCCTGGCGTGGGCGGCGGGTTGATCGGCGTCGGAGGCAGGGTCGGGTCTGGGACGGCCCAGGCGAGGCGCAGTGCCAGAGCCGCCAACCCACCTGCTAGACGTGAGATGGATGAATGCCCAGCGGACGTCGAAACGCTCGCGTCACCAGTTCCCAGAGCGACTTCGGTCCTGGCGGGCCTCCCAACACGAAGCGGCCCTCGACCAGTGCGACCCGACGACCGGTGTCCCCCGTCCACTCGACCACTCTCTCCGCCAGCGGCCGGCGCCGAGTTCACCAGCGGCTCGTTCAGCAGGAAGGACCCGTTGGCGATGATCAATACTCGGCCGTAATCAGCCATCGGCTTTTCCAGAACGAACGGTTTATCATCACCGGTGAGTAGGACGCGCGCTCCGCTCGCGTGCAGTGGTTCATGAGCGGTTAACGCGGCTGCCTTGACGTCGATCCCTCTGGCCCATGGCCCACTCAGTTTTGTCAGAATCCGGGGCGGATTCCATTCGGCTTCCAGCTTGAACCACTCTTTGGCGTCCGCCACCTCGCTGGCTTTCTGAGGCAGGCGATTTACCCAATCCGCCGCCTTGTCGCGCGCCTCCTCGGCCTCGGTTCGGTGGTCGGGATTCTCCGAAGCGGGAAGCTGAGCGAGGGTCTCCACCCAGTATTCGTGTGTGGCGTCGAAATCACGCACGACGTAGATCAACCAACGGTTGACATCGGCGCCGAGCCAGTCACGGTACCAATTGGCCTCATCGCGAGTTGGTGGACCGGGGAAGGGGGCGAACCGCACGATTCCTTCCGACCACTCCGCCAGCTCGTCAGTAAGCCGGATCGCCGTTCGCACTTCATGCGCCTGGTCGCGGAGCATCGACGCAAGAACGGCGGTCCCGTTGATGCTCTTGCCCCGGCTGGAACCGTAGTCGGACTCGAGCCCGCTGGCGCAACCGGATAGGCCCAGAGAGCAAAGTACAGCAATCACCCTGAAGTGCGGACCGGTGGGCCAAGGCTTCATCTCGTCGCCCCCGCCGCGCCACGGCGCTCTTGAAAAACCTGGGCACTCCGCCAAACGGCCTCGAATGCCTCGAGCGTCGGCAGCCTCCGCCCGTAGTACACATCCTCGAACAAACCGAGCGTCGCCTCGAGAGTGTCGACGAACTCCGGATCGTGAATGGTCTGGACATACTGCCGGCCGGTGCGGCCCGGGGCGAGTCGAATCAGGCCCATCTGATCCAGTCTGAGGAGTTGGTACGCGAACAGGCAGACGATCGCCCCACCGAGGTCGCCGGCCGCTCGCCGCCGCAAGGCTTCGGCCCAGGGGTCCCCGCTCCCCGGCCGCAGACCCTCGGGAAGATTAGCGAGTTGTGCGGCCGTGCCGACCGACGATCCGCCAGCCGAGCGATCGGCCGCAGAAAAGTCGCGACGCGACCACAGAATGGCCAAGACGACGAGAAACGCGATCAGAGCCGCCAGGAACACGGCTGTCATGATCAACTCCCCCGAGATTCCCCTACCAGACCCTCGACCGAAGTTGAGCCGGCTGAGGGACCTATCAACGGCCTTGAAAAAGTTTTCGAGACGTTGACCGATCCACTTGACCCAGGGCCACTTCGCCTGCCACATCGGCTTGACGCGATCGGTGTTCGGATCATACCACGGATAACCGCCATCCCGGAGTGCCGCCTGGACTGGGCCGGGCGGATTGCTGGGTTGGCGATCGCTTGGTGGCGGAGGCCGCAGCCGTGTCGGCCTCGCTTTCGGACGCGCGTTTTTGTTGCACATGATGGAATGCTGCCACGAACAAGCGATCCTTTTCCCCCCGTTGTGAACTCTCCTCCCCTATCGGAGGGGAGGAAGGGAGGGTCCTTTGGGTTAGGGGGGGTCGTGCGGCATCCAGACGCTTCGGCGAATGGTGGGCATGATGAGCATCTGGAACGAGCGAGGTCATGTCCCCTCTTGCGAAAGCCTGGGTTAGGGGGGGTGGACAGGGCATAACCAGCCGCTTCGGCCGAGATGGTCTTTCCACGCGGTCCAGCCGCCTCGGAACCGCGCACCAGGCACTGGTTCCGCGGGGACCACCCCCCCTGACCCCCCCTTCGCAAGGGGGGGAAAGAACGCGAGTTGGCGTGGAGATGAACGCACGGGTTGCACGCGGCCAACTTGGCATCATCGCGTACCCAGACGGGGGAGCCGCTTTATCCACCGACGCAGCATTCATCAGCGTGAGCGCCGCCACGAGCAGAGACGTCAATCGACCCTCCCTTCCAGTACGCGACCGGCCTCTTTCAGTCTCAACTCCAGCTCCCAGCCCTCAAGACGGATCCGCCGGTCGATATAGGCGAGGAAGCGAAAAGCCCCGAAAAACGCGATGGCAATCCAGACGGCGAATTGAAACAAGAGCCCGCTGAGGTCGCTCAAGCCGGGTCGATACCAGGTGAGCTCGCTCGCCGGAGAATGTCGAGCTGATTGACGTCGCTCCCCATCCAGAAACAGAGGGCGAACGTCAAGCCGAGGGCGACCTGCGCCATCCATCGCATCAGCAGCTCTCCCTCGAAGCCAAGGCTGAGTTTCCTCAGCCGCGCAAACAGCTTTTCCTCGGAGCCACGGCCAAGGACCCTCCGCCGGCCCATCCAGAGCAGCCTGCGTACGCGCTCGAGCAGGATCACCTCATTCAGGAACGCAAACCGCCAGATCACGATCGGGTAGCCAACGACCGTGACGAGCAGCAAGCCCCGCAAAAAAAGCTGCGTGAAGACAAGCGACGGCAACGAGACCGCCAGGGTCTTCGCGTACTTTGCAAATGAAGGTCGTGAACCGAACATCAGATCACCCAGAACAAGGTGAGTGGAGCAGTCGCCCACGGCGCTTCCATCAAGAGCAACGACGAGCCAGATCTCGCGGGGAAACGTCGGGTCGGAGAGGAGCCAGACGTTGAGAGCCGCGAACGGAGCAATCCCCGCCAAGGCCGCCAGGCCCAAGGACAACGGCCGCTCCCGAATGACCAGCAGCGTCAAGTCGAGGAGGTCCAGGAAGGATCGCTCGCGGATCTGGATCAGTATCCGGTCATGAATCATGAATGAGTTGCCATGGGGATCTGACTATCGTTGAAGTTGGGATTCGGCGATTTCGATCGCTTTCAAGAGCCCCGCGCCTTGTTGACGGTTTCCTCGTACTCGTCGCCCGGCACGCTGTCGTAGACCACGCCGCCGCCGGCCTGGATGTAGGCCGTCTTGCCCTGGATGACCAGCGTCCGCAGGGCGATGCAGGTGTCCATGTTGCCGGTGAAGTCGATGTAGCCGACGGCCCCGGCATAGGGCCCGCGCTTCTGCGGCTCGACCTCGTCGATGATCTGCATGGCCCGAACCTTGGGCGCGCCCGAGACCGTGCCGGCCGGCAGGCCGGCCCGCAGGGCGTCGAAGGCCGTCTTGCCCGCGCTGCAAGCGGCCGGTCACGTTCGAGGTGATGTGCATGACGTGCGAATAACGCTCGACCTTCATCACGTCGGTGAGCTGGACCGTGCCATAATCGGCGACGCGGCCGACGTCGTTGCGTCCCAGGTCGACGAGCATGATGTGCTCGGCCCGCTCCTTGGGGTCGGCCAGCAGCTCTTCGGCCAGGGCGCGGTCTTCGGCCTCGTCGCGACCGCGGCGCCGCGTGCCGGCCAGCGGCCGGATCGTCACCATGCCGTCCTCGACCCGCACCAGGATCTCCGGCGAGCTGCCGATCAAGCGCGAAGTCGCCGTACGGCAAGTAAAACAGGAACGGGCTCGGGATTGACCACGCGCAACACGCGATAAATGTCGAACGGGTCGGCCTGCGTCTCGACCTCGAATCGCTGGCTGGGGACGACCTGAAAGATATCGCCCGCCTTGATGTACTCCTGGCAATGCCGCACGACCGCCTCGTACTCGCGCGCGTGAAGTTCGACCGCGGCTGGAGCGTGACCGGCGAGTCGGTGTCGATGTCGCGGACGCCCAGCTCGGGCCCGGGCGTGGCCAATCGCGTCGACCAGCTCATCCACTCGGCCGCAGGCCGACTCATAGGCCGCTTTCGGGTCGACACCCGGCCCGACGTGGGCCTGCGCCACCACCAGGATCGTCTTGCGGATGTGGTCGAAAATGACCATCTGATCGTAAAAGGCGAACGAGAGGTCGGGGAGCCCGCGATCGTCGGTCGGGGCGTTCGGGCAGGTTCTCGGTGTAACGAACCGCGTCGTACGCGGCATAGCCGACGGCGCCGCCGGCGAACCGCGGCAGTCCGACCGGATCGTGACGGCGCGATAGCGCTCGACCAGCTGCTGGAGGTCGCGAAACGGATCGGCCGAGCGTGAACCGGCGGATCCGCTTCCGGACGATCGGTCTCCGAGATCGTGACCTCCGGCCCCGCGCCTCGAATTTCAAGAACGGCTCGGTCCCGAGGAAGCTGAAGCGGCCGACCTTCTCGCCGCCGATCACGCTCTCGAACAGGAACGAGGGGGCCGACCGCTCGATCCGGCGAAACGCCGAGACCGGTGTCAGGCCGTCGCCGGTCAACTGGCGGTAGACCGGAACACACGACGCCGAACCCAAACAGCGGGTAAAGTCTTCATACGACGGGTGATAGCGACTCATCGGCTGCGAATTCCGCCAGGATTTGCGTTTCTGACCGCAATGAATGTACATTAACAGCCTGGAGCAGAGCGGACAAGTCCGCGCCGGCGTGACGTCAGGTCTTAGTCGGGCTCAGGGGGACCGGACGCCGATCTCCACCGTTGAGCTTTCACCTGCCGCGATCTTGTTCCGTCGGCGCCGATCTCTCTGCTTGTTTGCCACTTCCGATGCCGATTCTGGCGATCGCGCGTGGACGCCAAGTGTTCGATCGGCAGAGTCGCGTGGCCGGGAATCGTGCTCTCCGCGAGGGACATCAAACGTGACTTCACTGGTCGTGCTGGGTTCGTTTCGCAGAAACGCGTCTTCGCCGGTCGAGCTGGGTTCGTTTCGCAAAAACGCGTCGTTCGCCGGTCGAGCCTGGGTTCGTTTCGCAAAAACGCTGCTTCGCTAGTCGCGCTGGGTTCGTTTCGCAGAACGCGTTTTTGGCGGTCAGTCCGGGTTCGTTTCGCGAAACGGGGTCTTCGATGATCGTGATCGCATCGTCCCGGACCGGGCTGTCGGAATGCGCCGCCTTGGCCGGGTGAGTGAGCTCGGTCTGAGTCACGATCGGGGTCGTCGAGACGACTGGGTGGTCGATCGACTCGGCGCGCACGGTTTTCGTCGTAACTGGAACTCGGGATCGAATTCGATCGCGGCGGTCGGGACGCAGTCATTTTCAATCTGGCCGTCCCGGTCTTTCGCGACGAGACGCATCTTGATGATCGAGTCAATCGCTTTGTGCAGGCTCCGACTGCAAGTCGTCTCATAACGGCGAAGCCGCTCGCCCTCGGCGACTGTCGTCGAACGCCAAACGGTCGGCAAGCAGCTTGGCATCGCGCTCGGCTCGTTGTCGATACGCCTCGGCCTTCGTTTCCAACCGGGCCATGGCGTTCTCGACGATTCGCGAGAGCACCTGCGCGTGCCTCGATTTCATTGCTCGGGCTGGGCAGCTCCAGCACCCGTTTATCCAACCGTTTCTCGTATTTTTTCCATTCCCAGTCGGTCCGCGTCGCTCCTGATCTCATAGAAAGCGGACGGATACTGGGGATCGATCACATGGCAAGCGATGAAGATCGACGCCACGTCCGCGTCATCCGCCGCGTCGAGCGGCTGCTTACCCAGCAGGCGGATCGCCTTGAGCTTGTCGGGTGACTGCCAGGATTGACCCGGCTCGAGCCGCGCTTGCAGCTCCGCCCAGCGGGCCAGCAGCCAGTCGCAGCCGACGGCGGTGGATTCGAGCTGTTTGATCAGTCGGACGGGATTGTCGGGACCGTTGGCGATGCCCGAGCATGAGGTTCGCGGCGTCGAATTGCTGCGGCGTTCGTAGTGTCGGGATAGAGCTGAAGCGGCCCGCGACGGTCCCCGAATAGCCGCTGCGCCCAGCGCGTCGACGTCCTGTCCTTCTTTCTTCAGGCGTCGGTCTCGCCCGCCTCCGCTTGCTGGATGTTGGTGGTCAGCCGGGCCGCATTGAGCGCGCTCGATGCGTTCGAGCTGCCACGATATCCTGGGCGGCCCGTTCGATAAAGTAGCTCTCCAGTAGGCTGCGAGGCCTGAGGTCGTCAGTCCAGGCGTCGATTCGCCCCTGAAACGCCTCGCAATCCTCATCAGGCAGCACGGGAAGAGTCGCCGTCATTCCATGCTTGAGTGCGTTGAGACGCGACCGATTCTTGCCCTCGACGGTCCTGGGGCCCGTGCTCTTCTGAGCCATTTCGGCGGTTGATCTCGGCACGATCGGGCGTAGACATGGCTGGCTCCTTTGATCACGGGTGCGATCATCGATGAACGAATCGGCAAAGTTGTCGATGCGGTCGAGGCAACGATGCGGGGATGTCTCCCAAACCGTCGCTACCGTTCTCGCTTGCCTCTCTTACCTAATATGATCTGCAAAACCTCGTCGTAAGTTGCAGCTTTTTGCTTTCGTAAGCGATTTTATTCTAGTACCCGCCGTTATGGTCGGCGTAACCGGTCGAGCATGGCGCTTTTGAAAGCATTAATGGTGACTTCACCAATGGTCAAGTGCGATCGTAGAACGGAATTCATTCCGTTTCTTTTTAGCCCGAAACGCGACGCGGCCGGACCAACGGAATGAATTCTGTTCTACGACACGTGACCGGCAGGGACCTATCGGATGAATTGTGGGCGCGGTTCAAACTTGGGGCGAAACGAGTAACAGGCGGCGGGTGGGCGGACATTCCTGTCCGCCACCGGGGCCACCGGCGGACAGGAATGTCCGCCCCACAGAGCTGTCACCCAACTTTGAACCATTCCGAATTGCGTTCCTCGAAAGACTCACAATGCCGTGAACCTGCGACAGCTTTGCGCAAAGTCGTCGCGGTCAGCACGTGAGCTGATGGAGTGGGCCGACTGTCGCGGGGCTCTGGGAGATTCACCCAAAGCCAGCACCGCGCGACGAGATTCGCCGAAGGCCGGGCAATCACCAAGACTGAGTGGAGGATCGGGCAACCAGACCAGTCGGCCGTCGAGGTCCTGGTCGTGCAAGCACAACGGCATCGGGACTTGCACGACGATCCCACCGGAGGCGACCAGGCAAATCATGTAGGGCACGGGAGCATCGTCGTCGATTCGGCGGGCCACACTGATCCAGGCCGTATGACTTGAGAAAGGTGCGTCATAAATCTGGCAGGTCGTCCCGGCGAAGAGGGCTGTGTCGCAGTCGTGTTCCGGGTTATTCAGCCACTCGATGGCGTCAGGGAAGTACATTAGCTCGGCATCGGGAACAATAAGGAGCGCGCCCGCGACCAACGACTTGAAGGCTGCGACTGAAATGACATTGCGACCTGTCACGGCAGCCTGTGTATCGCGGTCGAGTATGAGCGTCTGAAGTGTTTCCCAGAACCGCTTGAGGTCGCCCGCGAGCGGCTCGAGGCAGTCGACGTAACATTCGTCGCAGACCTCACCCGTGAACAGCGACCGATCGCCGGCCAGGCCGGGCATCGCCGGCCGAGGGCTGCTGAAATCGACATGCGCCGATGTCCGCTCGCAGAGGCGACAATGGCGGGTCAGTCGATCGCCCAGGACTTTCGGCGTGGACGAGACGAGCACAAACTCCACGATCGCCCGGTAATTTAACCGGAATGTGAGTTCCCGCTCGGCTTCGAGCCAATCCTGGCGGTCTCGCCCGTGGAACTGGCCGCGGCCCAGCCAATTGAAATAGGCCGCTCGCTCAATCTGGTCAGAAGTGGGTAACATCTTCGAGCCCAATCCTCCGTGGCGACGACAATCCGTATCAGGTCACACTTTGTGTCAAGGCTCGCCGCGGATTCTATCGTTGGAGCCGAAAGCGTACCAGATCAGCCTCGATTGACAATAGGCGCTGCGCTCTCGATGACTGTTTCTCGATGCGTAATCTCGATAACCTAAGAGACGGCCGCGCAGAACCGGAATCGGGAGTCGGAGGACTCCCTCCTACAACTCCTGTTGGGGCCGGGTCTGTCCGGCGACCATCCTGTCCGTCTGTCGGTCATTGAAAAAAAACGGGGCGGATCAACCGAACGACCATCTCTTCTGTTGGACGCTTTCTTTGCGCCTTTGCGCCTTTGCGTGAGGTTTTTCGCAATGACCAGACGAACCGAGGAAACCCACGACCTCCTGTTCTGACTCTTCGCACTTCAGCGCGGCGCATCGATCGCGCGGCTCATCGCCGCTTTTCAGACTTGGATCAAGTACCCGGGCGGGAATCTGGCCGACATCCTGCTCAGGCAAGGTGCCGTGGATGAAGCCGTAGCATTCCGGCTTTCAGTTCATTTTTCCGACGCGGCATTCCGGGTGTCCAAGCATTCCTGGTGTCAGCATTCTTGGGCCGGGATAGACCTGGGCTGATGAAAAGCTGGTGTTAACCGGGCCAATCGGATCGCCGGATGCGCGATTGTTCGGTTGCGCCCATCTCTCCTCAAAAAGAGCCGCGACTCGACCAAGACACTCGCTCACACTCCCTCGGAAGAGCGCTCGGGGTTAGGGGGCCCTCGGAGCACAGATTCGAGGCGCGTGTTTTTGATGCGCCCAACGGTACGTCCCCCCCTTCCGAAGGAGGGCAGGGAGGGTCTGGTGGTTGCCATGTCGGGTGTTTGCCCCCTTCCTGAGTTCACGGGAAACCCGTATGAGCCTTCGCCATGTTCCTGTGACCCCGGTGTGACCAGGCATGCTGATAGGTCCAAGTGTCGCTAATTCCTTGCTCGGCCCCCCGCGTCTGACAAGGACGAGGGCTCACGACGAGGAATTTCAGGGACTCAATCACACAGCGTTTGATCTCGCTGTCTACGCGTCGCAGTGACGGTCGCCCGTCCCCACGCAAGACTCGCTTCCCGGCTGCTTGCCCGGCCCGACGGGATTCGTTACCCGCGGGGTTTCAATGAAAGGTTTCACATTTTAAGACACTCCTCGCTGGACACCGCCCCGGTTTGGCGGGGCCAAACGGCGTTCGACCGGGGTCCGGGCGGTGGTGTTCGGCGAGGAGTCTCCATTTCAAGCTGATCCTCCTCTCCGAGGCTTCTTGGCGCAATTTCGACACTTCTCGCCGAACACCACAGCCATTTGACGGAAACCACTCTCTGGAAAACGGTTAGACTCCATCCCAGTGCCACTGGTCGTACCCGACCAGTGGGGAATCGCCGCAGCCAGTCTGGCACTGGTCGGGTACGACCAGTGGCACCCGAAATCCGATGGTGTTCGGCGAGAAGTGTCGCAATTTCAGTTCATTTTTCTTGAATGCTTGCTTTCCGATCGTTACCCTCCGGGAAATGAACTGACACCGAAATCCTCTTTTGAAGAGACGAAAGGCCGGGGTGGGACGGCCGGATCGCACTGGTACGCGAGGGCACCGCTCTGCTCCAGACGATCGTTGATCAGCTTCGTGGCGCCGGCGTAGCGGACGTAAAGGTGCCAGATGAAAGTCAGGTCGAACGCGATGATCGCCAGCCACCAGACGTAGAGGAACGCGGCGCCCGCGAGGAATACCGGCCAGATCGGAGCCTCTTCGAGCGACTCGTTGACCACGACGCTTAGGCCGGCGGCGGCGTTGATAAGGGGCCACTCCGTTTTCGGGATCGGGTCGCTCTCGTCGACCCCCGGGAGCGGACGATTGGTTTCGATCCGTTTGACTCGGTCGTAGAACGTCTTGAGGTCCGCGGTCCTCCGCCGAACGACCTCGCCCGCAAGCCGGTCGGCGGCTTTGACAACTTCGACGCGTTCGACACCTTGAACATACCTCTGGTGATAGTTCAACTGAGTGAGGACGACCAGCAAGATGATCAGCCCCCCGGTGTGGACCAGGGGGCGGGTGCCGGAACCGGGGTAATGCCACGAGACGGCCCACGCGCTTAGGCCGATCGCCCAGGCCACGGAGAGGACCGCGATCCCACTCAACGGGAGCGACCCGATGGCCTTCCCCCATTCGGGACGCACCAAGGCGACGGCCTGCGGGACCGCGAAGCAGAGGGACATCGCCAAGAGCGTCCACGCGACGCCCTTGATGAACGACTGGAACGCCACGGCGAAGTCCGTGGCGGATCGATCGAGCAGCCAGACAAACGCCCGGAGCACGAGCGCCAGGACGAGAGAGCAAACCGCCAGCTCATTCAGCGGCAGTTTGTTGAGGCCCGGCTCGACGTTGGCAAACCGGGAAAATGAAATCCTCAGGAACAGGATCCAGAATATGATCGGGACGAGCGTCCCGGCGACGGCCCGGAAGGGGATCGAGGACCACGCGATGAGCGCCAAGACGAACGCCGATGCCAATAGGCAGCGGTTATAGACGTCGAAATTCTCGCCCTGTACGAGGAACTGCTCGATACTGCCACGGTTCGGTTCGGAGAGCCCGAAGTACGTGAAGCTGAACCCGACGCCGAGGAAGACGGCGAGGACCCACCAGGCCGCGTGCGCACCGAGGCGGGGGATGCGGGCCAGCAACGACATCCCGCCGACCAGCCCCCAGAGCGCCGCGACATTGAGGAGTTCCTGGCCCGGAGGATCGAATCTCGACCCGATCGGGTCGAGGGTCCCGTGGACCGCCTTGTATAGAATGTAGCAAGCCACGAACAGCAACCCGGCCGAGAGGACGTACGGAACGATGTAGCTGGTCACCCAGGCCAAGGGGCGCGTTGTGGGTTTCTTGTAAGGCACCTTCACGGGAGGGTCCAGGATTTTCTTTTTCGGATCGACGACCGTCTGCAGGAAGTGGCCGAAGACGTCGGCGTCGCTCCAGTACTCGTTGTGGGCCTCGCCCGGAAAGTAATACCGGGTAAAGCCGAAATCATCGGAGTCACTGAACGCGAAGAACTTGTCCCAGCGCCTCGCCGCGATCCACTGCCGTGTCGGCTCGAGGTTATATCCGATCGGGTCACCGTAATCGTAATAGTTTTTCCAGGGGATCGGTCGGTCGGGTGGGCTAGCCCAACTCGCGTCGAACTGGTCGAACAGTTCCGGCCAGAAGTAGACGTGCTTGTTCAGCGGGCAGCCGATCGTCATGTAACCGCGGACCATCCCCGCCCAGGGAGCCCGCTCGTACAGGCCCTTTAGCAATCCCATGAACGAGACCACCGTCCCCTCACTGTGGGCGACGACGTAGATTTCCGACGCGTAAAAATAGCGATGGATCTTCTCCATCACATCGCCGAAGATTTTGAGGAGCTGTTCGCGGTAGTCCTCGAACTCGGCGACGACCTGCACGTCGTTGAGGAAGTCGTTCAGGATCCCATTCAGGTCGAACTTGAACAGGCCGGCCTTGTCGGCGAGGGAAGCGATCCGGTCGGCCACCGTGACCCCATCGATCATCTCCTCCAGCAGTTCACCGACCCGCTCGTCGTTGGCCCGCTGTTGCTGACGAGAGCCCGGGGAGCGGCTATTGAGGCGGAGACGCTCGACCAGGGTGCGGGCCCACTTGCGGGGCTCCTCGAGGATGTGCTTGTCGGCCGCGGGGACGCGCGGGACGTTGGCCCAGTAGATCTCGGCGAAACCGCAGTTCAGCACCGGGTCGCGTCCCGGCTCGGGTATAAATACCCCGACCTGGCACGGGCACGTGGAACCGCCCCAGCGGGATCGCCTCGGGCTCGCCCACGTAGTCGCAGACCCGGAACGCGACCGTCTGGACCGTCTCGTTCTGGAATTGGTCGCCGATCCCGTGCACCGCCACGAAGATCTTGGGGACCGGACACCACTCATTGACGATTTCCGAGAGCGGCTTGCGCCTCCTCGGGGATGGCATCGAGCCTCGCTTCGCTGACCTTGCCGGCACCAGCTCGTCTTGGAAACGTTTGATTAACGCCCTCGCCTCGCCGACAGTGCCGATCATGCCGTCACGATCGAGGACGTTTCCGGAGGGGAGGTTGGAAACGGGACCGGGCTGAAGGTGGGAGAGCAATTCGCCGACGCGGCCGAGAGACTCGATCAACGACGGAAAGGCCTGCCTCGAGCCGCCCGAGACGCTCTTCGGGAGTCGGCCCGGCCGTCTGTCCTTGCACGGGTCGCACCCGCACGCGCTCGGCCCCGGCGATCAGGACGAGCCCCCGGATAATCTCCGCGCGGGCCTGAATAAGCCCCTTCCTCAATCTATCGTCTGGTAACGGCAATGGCGCAGCTTCGACGTTCATCGACATCGTCTCCTTCGCGGTCCCCGCGACTTCACTCGTGGAACATCCACGCCTTAAACGTTCGAGGAATCGAAGACTCGAGTGGACGAAGGCCGGCCAGGCCGGGACGACGGCGGCGTCCAGACCAGCCGGAAACCGGATCAAGGTCGAAACCCAATAATATCTCCGCATCCGGTCCACGCCAGTACCTTGTGCTCCTCCCGGCTCACTTTTGCCATCGATCTTCGTTCCCGGCGGGCTAGCCACCCGCGACCCCGGGATGACGCCGAACGGAAACCTCTCGAATCGCCGCCTTCGGTGGCTCCCGCTCCATCTTCGGATCGACGGGGTGAGGCAAACGGGGGGTGGGACGGCACCCATCGGCTCACCTGCCGCCTGACGTGATCGCAATCGGGGCACAGTCTCATGGAGGACGGCTTCATTCGCAAAACGGCCTGACGGCTTGTTAGACACACGGAGCCTGAACGCCTTGAGCCAGGCACGACCTCACGAGTACCCGTCGCCGTTCCGCCTCGAGGATCTTCATTCGGTGGAACACCTCGACCCTCGGTTGGCGCGATTCGCCGATCGATCGGCAATTGAGGTCGCCGAGATCCTGCGACGAGAATCGGACCCCATCACCGTCCGTTCTGTGGCTTCCTTTCGCGACTCGATAGTTCCCTTCCAGCCGAATTCTCACTACTTCCAACCGCCCTCGCCCTACTACGATGCCAGCCAAGATTGGGGCGCCGGGTGGTGGTTGGAATTGGTACGGCCAGAAACGGAGCCGGCATACGAACAAGAGCTGCTTCTGCCGGCGCCGCCCGATCGCACCAGGCTGGTCGAATGCCTGGCGGCGTATGGCCTACCCGAGCAGGAGATCATGGTCGAGTTCTACGAGCACTTCTCCAACTTGTCGCCGGATCGGGACCTCTCATCGTCCTTTTTCGGGCCGCCTTTTCTTCGATTCAAGGAAGGCGGTTATTATGAGGAAATCGACGAGGATCACCCCGATCCGCATGGAGAGTGGGCCGACGCGTATTATCTCTTCTGCGACTGTGCGGGACATAAGGTGCTGATGAAAGAAAGAAAGTGGCGAGGTGGGTTGGTCTGTCGTCGATGAGCGAGGAGCCGTGTATCCAGCGGCACCCTCCTTCTCGAGCTTCCTCGAAAAGTGTGCGATCTGCTTTCAAGACGATGGGATGTTAGATTACTACAATTCCTGGCGTGAACGCTTCTCTCAAAAGTAGAACGTGCGGTCGGGGTTCAACTTTGTTTTTTGTTCTTGGGACCACGTCAAGCAAAACCTGTACGGACCGGAGATCGGGTCGCAGGGTGTCGGAAGAGCATCTTGGAAAAACAAAAAACAACAATTGACCCCAACTTGACGCAATGTCGCCTGAGGGTGCCCGTCCTTCGTAGCTCATTCCTAGTCGGAACTCCGACCCGATCCTGCACCTCCGAACTCCCGTCGATCATTGGGCACGGTGTCCGTGGAAACCCCGTAAACGGCAGCGACGGTGGCAGCGACAGCAATCATCAAGCGCTTTTCGGTTACTGCCTTATAACGACCACGGTTCGACGCGACCAGCAAGACGGCAGCGGCAACTGCCGCCGCGCCGATGATCTAGCGCAACGTGATCCGCGCGCATCAACCGCACGGCCTGCCTCCCGTTAAGCATGGCCAAGGTAATTGAGAGACTCCTCACGGATCTCCACCGAATCTTGGGTGCCACTGGTCGTACTCGACCAGTGCGTTCGGCCAAGCGGGATGGGCACTGGTCGAGTACGACCAGTGGCACCCGAAATCTGCCCTAACTGCTTGGAGATTAACTCCTTGCTATGAATTGTGGTGGAGATCGGCGAGGAGTCTCGTAATTGAGGCGAAATTCGCGATTCCTAAGCAAGATCTCGGATACCGCCAAGAGAATTCCACTCGCAGAGCTTGATCACTGGATCAAGTTTCGTGAGGGGTGTACTCCGCGTTCAATGGCCCCAAATACTTGCTAGAGACGATGTGAACTATGGCGCCGGTCAAAGGACCGAGCTCAGCCGGCTGCATTGATGACCTTAGGCATTGCGATTCCACATGTCTTATCGTCGTTCATTACTCTATGTCCGACTAAGCATAGAGAGATTTCGAGTCTTGTTCGCACGGGACCTGCTGCGGCGCCCTGAATTCGCGATTCCGGACATAGTCAAGCCGATGACCAACGCGACCCCGGCCAGCGCCAGCGTCGATGGCTCGGGCACAGCGGCAGCGGTAGTCAAATTCTTGATGAGAATGATTTCGCCGTTCATGTCGTTATCGATGATCCTGACTTCGTGAATTAAACCAGCGGTCGTCTGCCAGCCCGCGAACTGGTTGTCGTTACCCTGGCCGGAGAGATCCACCGAACCGAGCAGATTCTGAGACGCATCGAAGAAATTTACGACGGCCGTCCAGGGAACATTGCCCGTTCCAGCATAAATGCCGGCTTTCGCGACGTCAGTCCCGAGCGTGATATCAATGTAGCCAGTGTCCTCAGTAATCGGTGTGCCAATCGCGCCACCGGACAGCCCCATGAATGTGCCTCCAGTGGATTCGTACATAAAAACGCCGATGTTCGATTGATAGAAATCTCCGGAGATCGACTGCGGTTGACTGAACGGCGGCAAACCAAGATTGTCATAGCTCACGACGCGCGGATTCGGTCCGAAGTCGCTCGGGCCAATCTGGCCGCCGCGCGAAGAGGCAGCGGATAGACAGAAAACAACGATCAACATGCCAGTTCGAATCCAGCATTGTTTCGTCATTGTACTAATTCCTACGGTAACGGTTAACGACCCTTCCGGAACACTTGACTACGAGAGAGCGATCATAAAGCTGCGTAATAGGGCCGGTCAAGTACATCGTTCAAAATCGTACAATCTTCACATTTCAGAGCAGACCCAGACATCCACTTTTTCGTCGCCAACAGAAGCAGACTCGGACCCCACGGTGTCGGACCCCACGGTGTTAGCTCATTTTTCCGGCCGGAAAAATGAGCTAACACCAGACTTCGCTTGACCGGCAAGGTCGGGTGCCTGATGCTGCTTCCCGGCGACATTCGGCTTGAGCCACCCGACCAGTATATTCATGGCGAACGCGAAAAAGAGCAGGAATCCCAGGGTCAATACCCCGAAGTAGAGCACACCGACGAGGGTCATGTCCGGCTCCGCACCGTTCGCCGGCACGTTCAAATCGCAGACGGCCGCGAGCACCAATGCCACCACATTGAGACCGACGCTGATTAGCCCGGCGCCGACGATACCCGAGGATACGGCCAGGAGGACGACGCAGGCACGCCTCGACAGCTCGTGGACGACCCAAAGGCAGCCCATCGCATCCGGTCGCCGACCACGGTGCGAGCGGGCGACTCGTGACGTCGCAAGGGCGATTGCCAGGGTGGCGAGCGCGGGGACAGATACTGTTCCCGCGAGCTCCAGTGCCAAGATGAGCGTGCTGACGAAGAGACCGAGATACATGGTCGGTGGCCGTTTCGCGTGGGGGCTGCGCAGTCAGACGCTACCAGGTGGGATGGAGAGCACCCGCTCGCGTCCGCCCCGGCCGTTGTTCGCTGTCCGCTCGTCGAGGCTTCGTGACCTGGCCCTGGTCCCGGCGGCGACGAATGGGCCGGGCCGCGGCTCACGGAGCGACACATCGGTCGAAGTTTTACGTGCCGAGCCGGTCGGTTGCGGCGGCCGGTGGGGCTGCGACCCCGGGGAGCCGAGGGACGCCGATCAGATAGGGGATCGGGATCGGCGACCCGGACGGGCGGCTCGGTCCCGGCCTCCCACTCATAGTCGCCGCCGACCTCCCGCGCCATCGCCAACATATCCTCCGGGGTGTACACCCGCACGGTCGAGACCACCCCGTCGCACAGGATCGCCAGGGGGAGGACCGGCACGAGATACGTCCAGAACAACCGAGACCATCGGAACGGTCGGATTGTGGGCGTGAGCACCAGCACTGCCAGCGGAACCAGCGCCTGCAAGGCCAGGGCCGCCGGCTGCCGCGAGGTGGCCTCAGCGATGAAGATCCCCTGCCGATCCCGCACCGCGGCCGCCAGTATGGACTGGGCATCGTCCGGACGGAAGTGGTGGAACGCGGTGAAGACGGTACGGAAACCGACCAGCCGCTCCGGCACGTCGGTGGTGCTGACGGACTCCGGCTCGAACTGGGCACCCGGCGTCGTTTCGGCGACCCGGCGGAGGGCCGCGGCGTTCGGGTACTTGTCCGTCAGGCAGACCGGGACGTCGACTCCGCTCGCCCGCAGCGCTGGGAGGAGGTCGGGCCACGGCCCGCCGCCGCCCGAGCAGAGGTCGACGATCCGGGACGCCCCGGTGCTGGACGGCCTCCGCCAGTCGAGGGGCCAGGCCGACGTACAGCCTGGCGTGCCGGAGAGCCGCGACCAGGTAGTCCGTGGCGGCGTCGCGGAACACGGCCGGCCACCAGCGCAGGTCCTCCAACTCGACGAGATGGCGACGCCTCACAGGTTGCACCTCCAGGGCCGAACGACCGGGCCTACATTCCGGCACGTTGACGATCGCTCCAGAGCGCGAGGTCGAAGTCCGTCAACGTGCGGGGTGTTATGCTATGCGATCTGGCGATTGCATATAACATCCTGACCGGAATCCGGTTCAGCCGTTCCGGGCCGCAGCTCCAGGCGTGCGAGGTAGGTGCGCCGCAGCGCAGACTCAGACATCCATCTATGAGAGGATTGCCCTTGACGTCGAGGCGGCACCGGGCTATAAACGCCATTCTCATCCCTATATCCCATCGCCGACGACCTACAGGGAACAGGACAATGCTCGCGCAAGGTCTTGGTATATCTTGTCCTGGCGTTGCTGTCGATCGAGTCGCTCGGCTGCACCAGCGACAAGGCCGTCGCCAGAGGACAGTCGCTTGACAAGCGGGTCGTTCTCGCTTCGTTACAACGGCGCATGCGCAGGGATGTTGAGCCAATCCTGGATGCCGGATGGAAGATCCACCGGAGAATCGAGCCGGGCCTGGAGAAGACCACGGATGTGGTCAAGAAGGGCCTGACCCTCACCGGATATCTTGCCGCCCTGGGGGGGCTCTGGTGGCTCGATCAGGCATTGTACGACGATACCCCTTCTTCGACGGGGACTCGTTCCGACACGCGGTCGGCATCCGGAGGCGGACCCAAGGAGCGGACCAAGGAGGCCACCAAAGAGCCGGGCCGCGGTGATCGAGAGGGGTGATCAAGGCGGACGATGAGAGTATCGGAATGGAGGCGGCTTCGGACTGCTGGGTCACGACCGCCGCCGACAGGCGCGGAGGCGGAAGTGAGAACTACCTCGACCAGATCCGAACGCCGCTAGACCGCCTGATTAATTTTAGTGGCCACCACGAGTCGTCATGGAAGTGCACCGTGATCTGCGACTAAGCCGAACGGCAGAATGCTCCCGAAGTGCATTTCCAGACACCCACAGGGGTTGGGTGTTTCCAGACACCCACCGTCTCTTGGCTGGCCGCCGAAAAGTTGGGTGTTTTTCTTCTGCTATCTCAGCTTATCCGGGATCGCTTCGGACAGTAGTAATCCGTCGCGACCGTTTGATGATGGACTCAGCAATCTTAACGGCGATCGGTGCGCCCTTGAGATTTCCAGCCGCGAAAAAGAGCAGATAGAGTGGCACGTTTTTCGAGTTGGTCAGTCTAACGGAGTTCTCGGCGACGCCGGCGAAGATCGTGCGAAGTCGCGCCCGGTAATACTCCTCGATAGCAGAGAAGTCGATTCGCTGCACGATGCCCGAATCGCCCTCTGGGCCATCGAAGAATGTTCGCTGAGCTTGCACACGACTTGACGGTGAGCCCTGCCGGTAGAACGCATCGATCCATGACCGGTCACCGAAAACAACATCGAGAGCCTTGCACCTGGGCTCGTCTGGGATTTCCGTCTTGCTGAGCAGCCTCGTTATCCCCACGCAGAGAGGAAACAAGATCCAGGTATCGATGCTTCTTGTAGCGGCGACGGCTTCGAGTGTTTGCCAGGACACTTGCATTCCGAAAGGGTCGAGAAACAACACTGCACGCCGGTTCTTCCATGACTCACCGCAAATCAATTGAACACATCTGTTGGCGTCTCCCTGCTCGATTCGGATATGCTTGGTGGGGAACTCATCCTTGAGTTTCGATAGATCCTTCACCTTTTCTGGGCTCTTCTCAATGAACGTGAATTGGTGGAATCCAGGCTCGATATTAAGAGCGATTCTCGCCGACCCGTCAAGAAACTGCCGTACCTCTGGCTCCGCCAGTTCGGGGAACAGCGTGACTTCGTCCGTCCCGTCGCTCTTCACCTCTCGATAGCCGGTCCCTGCGAAGGCGTCGATGTATTCCCGCTCAAAAGGCTGGTACTTCGCGCCTTGTTGTATGCCAGAATGTATTCCTTGATTCGGCTAAGCTTCTGCTCCGTCCAGTCACCGCCGAACCTTTGTTTCGTCATTGCGGCTTCCCCTCGTCAATTCCTGGACCATCTTCCGACACTGTAACGTAAAGCCGTGGCGTTGTCTGGTTACCTCCTTCAAGTCAGCACAATCGACGACCGGTCTCGTTGGGAACTCGTCGCACAAGTTACCGTCAGGCTCGCTCCCGCTTCTACCAACTTCGTCAACACCTCCTTGCTGTTAATCTTGCTGCATCCTCGACGTTCGTTTCAGGTCGCATCGTTCCACTCGGTCTTCGAGCGGTCGCTTATGCCATCGCACCTCGTATCCGCACGAGTGTGAACCTACGTCCATAATACCGAGCTTGCAAGGATCGGCATAGCGTCAAAACCCAGACATCCGCTTTTCGGTCGCCAACTGTCAGCAGACCCGGTGTGAGCAGGCCCCGACGCCCACTTTTTCGTCGCCAAAGCGTTTCCAGACACACTTAGCGTCTCTTGGCTGGCCGCCGAAGAGGTGGTTGTCTTTCCTCTGCTCCGGATTCGTGGACGAAGTCAGTCAGCCCAAGAAGCAAACCCAGACATCCACCAAGGACCCTCACCTGGGACTTCGGGAGATTCGCGCCGTCGGGATAAGCCCGCCAAAAAAACAGATGTCTTGGATTTCTCCCATCGAGGTGCGCTCGATTCAGCGCCTGTGAAGCGACCGCCCTGCAAAAGGTCGCGGCCTGGTTCGGGCGAGTGCGTCGGGTTGTCCGGAAACGATGTCAAAGACCTCGGTACGGACAACCCGGCCGTCGATCTCGGCGCGCAACTTATACCGGCCCGGCGCTGATCGCCAAATGGTCGAAGGTCGCCAGGCCGTCCACCGTCTTGGCTTGCAGCACGCTCCCGCGAACGAAGTGGCCGCGCGAGCGTGCACCGATGCGGATCAGAGTCAGGTGCACGATCTGGCCGCTGGAGGGCAGGTCGCGTTGGTCCAGCACTGCCACGCGTATTGGTTGCAGGATGGCGTCTGGCACGGCGTCTCGGGCTGCGACACGAAGTCGACAGTCACCGGCAACGCATGCCGTACGGCGGTGAGGAGAGCAGGCGCAGGGTTAAATGCGACCGCGTCGATCAGTGCCGTATTCTTGTCTTTGTCTGTTCCCTCGGAACGTGATCGTGTGCTGGCCGGACGTCACCGTGAAGATCGCCGTCGTGTATCGGGCATAGTTCTTGCCGGCCGGCGTGATGGCCACCGTTCCCACCATTGTTGCCATCGATCAGCACCTCCAGCGACTGGTCAGCGGTGTTGTTCGCCGACTGGGCGGCGAAAAAGCTGATCTGGTAGCTGCCCGCCGCGAAGGTGACTGTCTGGCTGATGCTGCTGTTGCCCTGGATGAAGCCGACCTGGAGTCCCTGGGGCGCCGGCGCATTTCCTTTGGTGTAAATACTGCCGTTGCCCGCGATGCCGGCGTAGATACGCTTGTCGGGATCGCCGTCGGTAAAGGTCCAGGGCTGGTCTCCTGATGGTTTCAGCTGCGTCCCGTGCAGGTAGCCGTCGGTGAGCTCCGCAACGCCAGCCGGTTGCTCGAAGCCGGAGTCGCTAATCGGACTGAGCGTGGCATAGCCAAACGTGTAGGCGAACGAGCCGCCGACCTCGGAAATCTGGCTGCGCGTCCAGGTTCGCGGACAGTGTCACCACGGGAACGCCATTCTCCAGGGACAGCCCGGTGACCGTGACCGTGCTCCCCGGATCAATGCCCGGACCGGTAACCTGAACATTCGTCAGCGGGCCGAGCTAGATGCAGGGTGTCGTAGGTGTTCATGTCAAGGCCCTGGATGGTGTTCGTGGGCTGGTTTGCTCCAAGCACCGTCCCCGTGCCGACCACCGGGCCAAAAAAGTAGTAGGTGACCTGGCCGGTCGGGGAGCTCGTCAGCGGCGCGGACAGTGTCACTGTGCCATTGGTGCTGTCCACGGTCAGGACCGTCGTGCCGAGGGGCACGCCGGGGCCGTTGACCAGCGTCCCGGGAGTGTTATTGCTGAAGTTGGCGGCCGTAATTTGATTGACCACCGCCAGAGGCAGGCCGGTGATGACGCTGGAGCCGACCGGTGGGGCATTGTCGTGACCGTGCCCGACACGGGACCCTAGTTTGCCGTGTTGGCGAACGGGGTCTGGTTCGGCAGTCCGCCCAGGCCGCCGACGCTCACATCCAATCTTGGTCGCGCACCCTGCGCCGACATCACCAATGTCATCGTCGAGCGCAAAAGCGTAGGCGGAGAGCCCCAGTTTCTGGTGAATGAACCAGATGAACGGATCCAGGTTAAAAACGTTGAAGTTCTGGCCGCCGGTGCTCAGGGCCGGATCGGGATACCATTGCGAAGGGTTGGAGTAGAGCGGGCTGGTGAAATCAGGGACCCCCGCAAGGCCGACTTGATCTGGTTCGTGATGGCGGCCTGAATCGCAGCGTTTTCATTGGGAAGGAAACTCGGCCCCACGTTCCCGCCGATGATGTTACCCAGCAACGGAATCGAAGCATTCGCCGTCCCTGGCTTGACAGTGGGACTCATGGTGCTCATCACCACGTACACATTTTGCGCGAATGCCAGGGCATAGGCCTGCTGGGCGGCGTCGAACGTGAAAGTCTTGATCGGCGTCAGGCCCGTGGGGTCGTAACCCGTGATCGACGTGACGGCCGGCGCGGCAAAATTGAACGTATCGTTCAGGGCTCCGTGATGCCTGGCTGAGCGTGATCGTCTTGTCGTCACTGGCAACGGCTGTGATCACGCCGTGTGAGTTGCCTTGCGCATCGGTCACCGCCATTCCGGGCACCAGCCCCGAGATAGGATCGGTCAGGGTCAGAATGTTCGAGTTGATGGCTGCCCGGAACGTCGGTCTCCGGCGTCGACTGGACGGTCGTTGCGTAGTAGTTCGCCCAGCTATACCACAGGCTCGCGATCGCGGTGGCGATGGGATCCGTGATCGGCCTGGTGAAAGTGTACACGTACAGGGACGGGTTGGCTGAACTGATCGGCTGGCTGAGATTCACTCCCACAATCTGGTTGGTGACCGGGTCCGTCAGCATGCTGGTAATCACGGTCCCGGCAGGAATGGCACCGTTTTCACTGGACGTGACCACAAATTGCTCTTCGGCAGAGCGCCGATGCCAGGAGCTGAAGTTTGTACTTGTCGGCATCGTTGGTGTGAGCCAGCACGAGCTGTGTCGGGGTTGGATTGGGAATATTGGGGTCCGTGGAGCCCCCGGCGGGTATCGAGAAAGGGCCCGAGCCGCCATCAGTCAGCGCGTAAAGCGGGAAGTTAACGCTCGAACCGTCCGAAAAGGTCTGTTGGTCAGAGCAAACGAGGAGAGATTGCTTCCCGTGTTAAAGGGGCTCTGAAAGAACAGATTCTGGCCGGACGGCAGCTTGATGGTGTCGACGCTGGCGGGCGCGTAGTAGCTCGGGTAGCCCTGGCCGCCGAAATACGATCCCAGGCTGCTACCGGAGCTGGTAAAACTCTGCGAATGCAGCCTGCAGCTCGTCAATCGTTTGCGAGGACCCAACCCAGCCGAAGGGGGCCGACGCCGGCGGCTGGGTGTTGGGAATAGGAACCGAATCCGCTTCCATCGCAACCGGCAGAGCAAAGGAATCGACATACGAGACGTCATAATTGACCAGATCGAAGTCATTGGCACTGATATAATTTTCAGTCTGGTGTGTCGAAACCAATCAGGTAGTTAAACCCCGTTCCCACGTTGATCGCGGGATTGTAGAACGTGCCCCGAAAGCTCATTTCAATGAGCTGGAATGGGGCACTGTTGCTGGGGTTCTCGGCCGTCAGGGCGTGATACCACATGACCACGCCGTCTGGTGTTCGCTGGAAGACCCGTCCGTGATGGTGTAGCCCGGCTGGGTGTAGCGAAGCGATTGAGAAATCGGAGTGGTGCTGGTGAAAGTGAACTGTAAACTCCTGCTGGCGTCGTGATCGAAGTGCCCGCCGGCGGGTTCAGAGTGACAGAGTCTGGATTAGCTCCCCACGGTGATGGTCGTGTTGGCGGGAATGCCAGGGCCGTTCACGAACATCCCGGTCGTCAAATTCGTGGGCGGCGTCCATTTTGCCGTGGAAGGCTCATAGTCGTCGTTGGTGCTGTTGTAGGCGAAGGAGTTGTAAATCTGGCGTGAAGGTGAGGGTGTTGCCGCTCACGGAGCCGTAATAGGTCACCTGGGTGTCTCTGGTCACGATAGAGGAACGGATTGCCATTGGCCCCCGTTCCAAACAGGTCGGCGCCGTCGGTCGTGATGATGATGCGGCCTGCGTCCCAGAAGACCAGCGGCACATCGATCGTGATGGAGTTCCCGGGCAGCAGGCCCACGTAGTTGACGGTCTGACCATTGACCTGCTGGGTGTAGCCGATGTAGCCGCGGTATTCCTGGTTGACGGCGTCGAACGGATCAAACATCCCCGTTCCGGTATAGTTGGGGCGGGAGCTCGGATCACCCGAAATCGCCGTGCGACTGTTGGCATCCTCCAGGAACGGATAAATGGTCTGGGCGGTGCTGTTGTTGGTGATCGTAATCTGCTTGACGTATTGCCCGGTCACTCCGTCGTAGAGCACGCCGCTGACGCCGATGTCGGACGAGACGGTGTCGGACGGCATGACGATGCCCGAGAGCAGGCAGCGGTCTTCCAGAGAAAAGTCGCGGATCCAACCCAAGGGCAGTGTGACGCGACGACGACGCTCGCGCGAGTTCAGAACGGGAGACGTTCCTCAGAGAGCCGATACCCACATGTCGAACCCCTTCACACGGATGTTCGTCGGATCTAGAGACACGCACCGGCTGAGAAACGGCGGTCGCACCCGGAAGTAGCCCGTCGCCAGGCATGCGCCTACAGCGGCCTGGTCGTTTACTCAGGGCGAGTGACGAGCGATTCGCGTTTGCCGTGTTCTTCCGTGGATGCGTTCAACGTCCTGGACCGGTCCATGCCCCCGCTTCGCCGACGCGACGGCCCGATGGCTCCCACGAGCAAAGGTGTGACGGCAGGAGTGTAGCAAGCGCCGGCACCGTTTTCAAGTAGCTGCGCGCATTGATGATAAAGCTTCGCAGACACCCACTTAATCTAACGGGCTTGTCAGGCGAGGCGGACCTGGCAGGGGTTTGCTCGTCCGGAAGCCATTCAGCGCGCCGCTCCAGACAAGCTCACCGCCTCAAATGGTGGGTGTCTGCGATCGTCGCGCGGTTGCTGTGCCCCCTTAGGGCAGCGCAAAGGCGCTCTCGGGCAGACCGCAGCCGCGTTCGTCGATCGGACAGGAGACGTCACCGAGGCGGGATAAGGAAATCATTCGTCCACTAAACGCCTGTCTCGGGCTTGCCTGATAGACTGGCGTGGTCGCCCACCAGGGAGAATGGACCGATTCGGTGCTTGAAACCGGCTGAGTCACGTCCGGGCAGCACAAGACCTGACGGTGTAACAGACCTGACGATGTCAGTTCATTTTTCCGGCCGGAAAAATGAAGCCGACACCAGCCTTCGCACCAGCCTTCGCACGGCCGGAGAACGAGCTGACACCAGCCTTCGCATGCGTCCAAGGAATGGATAGATTGTCTCGGTGCTGTTGTTCGCGATGGAAATCTGCTTGACGTATTGCCCTGTGACTCCATTGTAGAGCACGCCGCCGACGCCAATGTCAGACGAGACGGTATCGGTCGGCATGCCGACGCCAGAGAGCAAGCAGCGGACTTCCAGAGGAAAGTCGCGGGTCGAACCCAACGGCAGTGAGGTGCGACGACGACGCTCGCGCGAGTCAGAACGCGAGACGTTCCTTACAGAGCGCATACCCCACATGTCGACCCCCCCTTGACGCGAATGTTCGTCGGATCTAGAGACACGCACCGGCTGAGAAACGGCGGTCGCACCCGGAAGTAGCCCGTCGCCAGGCATGCGCCTACAGCGGCCTGGTCGTTTACTCAGGGCGAGTGACGAGCGATTCGCGTTTGCCGTGTTCTTCCGTGGATGCGTTCAACGTCCTGGACCGGTCCATGCCCCTGCTTCGCCAACGCGACGGCCCGATGGCTCCCACGAGCAAAGGTGTGACGGCAGTAATGTAGCAAGCGCGGGAGCGTTTTCAAGTAGCTGGCGCACTGATGATAAAGGCTTCGCACTTCGCCGCAATCGCCACGATCGTCGGGTAATTCAACCGGAATGTGAGTTCCAGCTCGGCCTCGAGCCAATCCTGGCGGTCTCGCCCGTGGACCCGGCCGTGACCCAACCAATCGTGATAGGCCGCTCGCTGAATCTGGTCAGACGTGGGTAACATCTTCGAGCCCAATCCTCCCTGGCGACGACAATCCGTATCAGGTCACACTTGGTGTCAGGGCTCGCCGCAGATTCTGTTCGTTGGAGCCGAAAGCATACCAGATCAGCCCCGATCGACAATCGGCATTGCGCTCCGGATGAGTATTTCTCGATGCGTAATCTCGATAACCTGAGAGACGGCCGCGATTTACCGATACCGGACCCGTCCCGCTTCTCGGACCCGTACGCGGCGCGAAGCTTGGCGAGTGGGCTGGTCCGATCGAGGCCGCGGCGTATAACATGAACTCTCCCAGGGGAGATTCATGGAACATCCAGAGGGACTCCTTCGCCTGGTCGTCGCGGCCGTCCTTGGCGGCGTCATCGGGCTCGAGCGGCATCGGTCAGAAAAGGCGGCCGGGCTGCGGACTCATGCGCTGGTCGGCCTGGGGGCGGCCCTGGCGATGATCGTCTCGGCGTACGGCTTCGATCGGGTCCTTCAGCCGGGTCGAGCGGTCCTCGATCCGTCGCGGGTTGCCGCCAGGTGATCAGCGGAATCAGCTTCCTGGGTGCGGGCATCATCCTGCGTCAACACCAGTCAATCCACGGCCTGACAACGGCAGCGACGGTCTGGGCCGTCGCCGCTGTCGGACTCGCGGCGGGCGGAGGTCTGTACCTTGCGGCGGCGGGAGCGACCGTCATGGTTCTGATCACACTCACCACGCTCAAGTCGCTCGAAGATCGCCTTCCCGCAGGGATGGACGGGGCACCATTCAACTCGTGGTCACGCAAAGCATTCGCGACGACCGAGATCGAGGCCATACTGCGGCGTGCTCGCCTGGAACTCCTCGGAATCCACCTCCGAAACGGAAATGCTTCCCCTGAACGTCGGCTCCAAATCTCGCTCCGCCAAGCGAGCAACCCCGACCGGCTCGCCTTGATAGACCAACTGCAGGCGATCGACGGTGTAATCGAGGTGCGATATGAAAACGCGGCTCTGTGAAGGATCAAGTTGATTGAGACATGCTTGGCCAGACCGGCCAACTTCTGAGAAAGAACGGCATTCAAAGTTGCGTCGAGTTTTGGCGGCTTTCACTTGACGGGCCGAAAACTCTTTGTGGCCGGTTTGCCAAAGTAGGAACGCCGTCTGGCTGGCCAAGTCGTTGAAGGTAGCCGTTTTTTCCTCGGTCAATGGCGTGGCGTAGTCGACTTAGCAAAACGGGATGGCCCGAGGTTCTGGCACCACATGGCGGCAACGAGATGCCGGGATGCAACCCGCTACGCGGCGATCGTTCGGACCACCACGTCCATCAAGCGGGGTACTTGACGCCCTCCGCAGTGCTGGACTCCATCCATTTCCGAAGAGGGCAAAAAAGGTGTCGGTTCATATTAAGGCCAAAAATGGATCTATCTTATATCTGATATGTCGTGTTGCATGCTATATCGCTTCCGGCCTTGACGGGGGTTGCGACCACTGTTCCTGTGAGACAGGAAGCATCCCGATTCTACCGAAACCAGACCCGTTCCGATTTTCCCCTCTACTCCTGGTCCGGACGAACAAATACTCGCGAAATACGCAGTCCCGAACGCCTCAACTTGGTACCGAAAGAGAAACGTCCTTCCGTCCGCCTCCTGCATGAGATTCCCCTGTTCGCTGTTATCATGTTCGTAGTGGGGACACAAGGCGGAATGGCCCATTTCGTGCAAGACGGTCATCTTGTCTTTCATGGTCATTGCCGACATGGAAATCAGGCAGACGGGAGATGCGGCACCGACCTTGCTGCTAAAGGGTGTAATCGCGACGCCACCTGCGTCAAATTCGCAGAAGATCACGGAAACCACGAACGGATAGCCGGGAACACGATTCTTGATCGAGCTATTAACATCCTCGACCAACTGCTTGTAGGCGGCCTTATCGTTCGCGATCGATTTATCGTAACGGCTGAGCGCAGAGAATTGATGGATTGTTTGATGCCACCCGCAGGCCAGACTTGCAGGCCGATGTTGTGCTTTTCCAAGAGGGCCTCGGCCGCCTTGAAATTGCCTCCGTCATCGGGCCGCTTGTAGGTCGGCAGGTAGATGGCTGCCACATTCAACGTGACGCGTTTGGCAAGTCGAACATCGCGGTCATTTCTGGACATCAGAGCACCTCGGTGGAGATTTCCGCAACAGACGCGGCTCTCAGCCGCCCTCTACTGGAAGGCACACAGCGTTAGAATTGCGTAATCGGACAATTTGTGACACAGATCGCATGCTCGAAGCATAGAACTCTTTTCGTCATCGGTTTTGCCGATACCGGACTTGCCGGGTCAACAGACTTTTAGCGCCCGGGCGCCGCGCTCCCGACGGCTGTTTCTCGATGCGTAATCTCGATAACCTGAGAGACGGCCGCGAAGAACCGGGATCAGGAGACGGAGATCCCGATTACAAATCCTGTTGGGGCCGGCTCTGGCCGGCAACCACGCAGGACGTGCGGGGTCATCGAGCAAAAACGGGGCGGATCAAACGATCGACCATTTCTCTTGGACGCTGACTTTGTCGCCTTCGCGTGAGGTTTTTCACGATGACCAGACGAACCAATGAAACCCACGACCTCCTGTTCGGATTGTTCGCACTTCAGCGCGGCTCATTGATAGGCGCAGCTCGTCGCGCGCTTTCAGACCTGGATCAAGTACACGGGCGGGAATCTGGCCGACATCCTGGTCAGGCAAGGTGCCCTGGATGAAGCCGGAGCGTGCCCGGGTCGCCGGCCTGGTTGGCGTCCAGCTCGAAGAGGAAGTCCGGGTTCACTCGCGCACGGTCGATCCGAATGAGCTCTCCGCCACCGTTGACCATGTCGGAGTCCCGCTCACCGACGGACGTCGCGAGGTGTCCGACCGCACCATCGCGGTTGGTGAGCGGTATCGGATCCTCCGCCTCCTTGCGACAGGAGGGATGGGAAAGGTCTATGTCGCTCTCGATTCCGAGCTGGATCGCCAGGTTGCATTGAAAGTGTTTCAAGCCGACGTTTCCCAGCACGAGCTCAGCCAGTTGCGGTTCTTGCTGGAGGCGAAGGTCACCGGCCGCCTGGACCATCCGGGGATCGTGCCAGTGTATGGAATCGGTCGAAATGCCGAAGGCCGTCCCTATTATGCGATGAAGCTCATCGAAGGCGAGACGCTCCAGGACGCGATTGAGCGGTTCCACGCGCCCGAGAGCTCCGTCGCCCGCCCCGTGATCGTGAGCTGGCCTTCCGCCGGCTACTGCGCAGCCTGATCGACGCCTGCAACGCGGTCGCATACGCCCACAGTCGCGGCGTGGTGCACCGGGACCTGAAGCCCGCGAACATCATGCTCGGATGGTTCGGCGAGACGCTGGTTGTCGATTGGGGTCTCGCCAAACCGGTTGGCGGTCGCACCGACCAGCCGAGCCGCTGGTCCGACACCGGCCGATCATGGCGATGAGTCGTCGTTGACGCGCGCTGGCTCGGTCATCGGCACTCCGCAGTACATGAGCCCCGAACAGGCAGCGGGCGAGCTCGACCGCGTCGAGCCCGCCAGCGACGTCTACAGCCTGGGAGCAACCTTGTACTGTCTGCTGGTGGGGCACGGGCCCTTTCCGACCGGTGGGGTCGCCGACGTGCTGAAACGGGTAAGTCGCGGGATCTTTCCCGGGCCGCGCCGGCTGCGTAAATCGATCGATCCGGCGCTCGAGGCAATCTGCCTGAAAGCCATGTCGCTGCGACCCGAGGAGCGGCATGCGACTCCACTCGCGCTGGCGGAGGAAATCGAAGCCTGGCTGGCCGATCTGCGTTATCGTGGCGAGCAGGAAAAGGCCCTCAACGACGTCAAGCGATCGCTGTGCCCGACTTTGCATCGAGCGAGCGCAAAACCTCTTCGGCCGGGAGATGGCCGGCGAGGGAATGCTCTGGCTGGCGCGGGCCCTGGAGAATACGCCCTCCGATTCCCCGGGCCTCGAGCGCGTCGTGCGAGCGAGCCTGGGCGGCTGGCATGCCGCGACCAAGCAGATGGAGCGATGTTTTACACACGGAGGCGACGATTCTCGCCGTGGCGTTCAGCCCGGATGGGCGGCGGCTGGCGAGCTGTGAGCACCGATCAGACGGCCATGGCTCTGGGACATCGCCAGCGGCGGCGCCGCTCTCACCACCGATTCGTCACGAACAGACGATCCGTGCGATCGCCTTCAGCCCGGACGGGGCAATCTTCGCCACGGCGTGCGACGATGGGAGCGTCATGCGGTGGGACGGCGTGACCGGGGCGGTCGTCGGGGCCCCGATCCCGCACGACGCGCCGGTCTCCGCCCTGCGATTCAGCCCCGACGGGTCGATGATCGCCACCGCGAGCCGGGCGGCGGATTCCCTGTCTCTGGGACATGAGCGACCGGACAGCCGATCGCGCGTTCGGCCGGGCACGACGCCGCGGTCTTGGCCGTATCGTTTCCATCCCGACGGCAGCCGGCTCGCCGTGGCGGGCGACGATGGCCGGGTGTGGCTATGGGAGACCGCGACGGGGAGCCTGCTTGAGCCGACACTTCGGCACCAGGCGGCCGTGGCGACGTTGGCGTTCAGCCCCGACGGGCGAAAGCTCCTCACGGGATGCCTCGACGGTCGAGCGAGACTCTGGGATACGAATTCATGGACGACCTTGGCGGAGTTTCCTTGTCGGACCGACATCGGTTGCGGCGGACTTCAGCCCCTCGGGACGGTCGATCGCCGTGGCCTGTCAGGATGGGACGGCTCGGCTGTGGAATAGCGAGACGAGCAAGACCAATCGGCGAGCCGCTGTCGCATCGACGGCGACGTCGATTGCCTGGTATTCAATCCTGACGGCACGATCATCGCAACCGGAAGTCGGGATGGGACAGTCCGGCTCTGGGATGCGGAGACTCGGTCTGTCGATCGGCCCACCCTTTGCGCACGAGGGCGCGGTGCGGGCTCTGGCATTCAGCCCGGTAAGCAGGCGGCTGGCAACGGCCGGCTCCGATGGACTGGTTCGATGCTGGCGAATCCCCGCGCCGGTCGTCGGCGGTGTCGAGCGGATCTCCTGCTGGGTCCGCGTCTTGACCGAGCTCGAATTCGACGATGGCGACGCGATCCGCCGCATGGAGCAACTGGCTCTCTGGGAGCTTCGCCGCCGGTTGCAAGAGCTCGGAGGGGCACCCGTCAAGTAAGCGCCTACGAAGCCGGCTCATTGAAAACACATGAGGTCCGAACGCCGTCTAGCGGCTCGAGGCACCAATAGGTGCGGAGTAGCTGGCGTTGTACGCGCCGGTGACGGCGGAATAGGTGTAGCTGCCTGATTGGAGTCCCGCCTCAATCTCGGCCACCGTCGGCACGCCATCGGGATCGCGGCCGAGCACGAAGCTCCAGAGGGTTGAACGAATCGAGGATTGCAGATCGTAGCCTGCATAATGGTCACTACCGTAGTAGTTCGCCGAGCTCGCCGGATAACCGATCGGCGCGACAGAACCGGCATGAACGTGTGCGTTGGATTGACCGCTCACGTAAGAGCCCACCGGGACAACGGACACGTCCCAACTCTTGTTCTGACAGCCCAAACCACTGAGGGCGACCACCAACACAACGCCGGCCATGTCATTCCTCCCGGTCGATATTCGATCACAATCCCTGGAATATCATCGGAAGCATACCCTATGATTGGCCCAGTGGACGCCCAATCGCTGGACTCGCCTCCGTACGGCGTGGATTGGGAAACCAGTCGCGACCTCGGGGACAAATGAAATTCTCGGGACTTGACTCGGGTGGGCTGTCGCCCGTACATTAACTCCATAACAATTTGGTGCGTATCTTATCCAGAGTGGCTGAGGGTACGGGCCCGATGACGCCACAGCAACCGGTTCACCCGCAAGGTGGATGCTGGTGCTAACTCCCGCCCAGTGTGGCTCGTTTGGAGCGAGGTTTGGCCGAAAGCCGAACACCATCCAAAGGAGCGACGCCGATGGGGCAGATAAGATGGTGAATGGTGGATCGCCTCCCCGGTGATCGCCTACAACCTGCCTTATCCTTTCCTTTCCCCAATTTCCCACCGATCACTCTGGATCGAGGACGCATCGAAGCGACTTTCTCGACCTCGGCCAACCCTGTGCCTCGTCCGACCTCGATTTCTGCGTCGTTGCGAATTGGAGAAACTCCGGTGTCACGTGGAAACAGCGAGCTCGTTTGAAGTGCCGCTTGTGCGGCAAGCAATATCCCAAGGAAGCCCTCAACTTCTGTACCGACGATTTCGGTCCGCTCGAGGTCGCGTACGACTACGACGAAGTGTCGCGGACGATGACCCGCGCCGCGATCGAGGCGCGGCCGCGGATCGATGTGGCGGTACCGCGAGCTGCTGCCGCTCGACGGCGAGCCGACCGTCGGGCTGCACGTCGGCTGCACCCCGCTGGTCCGCGCCGACCGGCTGGCCCGGGCCCTGGGCGTCGTCGGAGCTCTACATCAAGAACGACGCCGTCAATTATCCCGACGCTCTCGTTCAAGGATCGCGTGGTCGCCGTGGCGCTGTCGAAGGCGGTCGAGTTCGGCTTCCAGACCGTCGGCTGCGCCTCGACGGGCAACCTGGCCAACAGCGTGGCGGCCAACGCCGCGACCGCCGGCCTCGAGGCTTATGTGCTCATCCCCGACGGCCTCGAGCAAGGCAAGGTGCTCGGCGCCACCATCTACGGCGCCAAGGTCATCGCCATCGAGGGCAACTACGACCAGGTCAACCGGCTCTGCTCCCAGATCGCGTTCCAGTTCGGCTGGGGATTCGTCAACGTCAACCTCCGGCCGTTCTACGCCGAGGGATCGAAGACGATCGGCTTCGAGATCGCCGAGGACCTGGGCTGGCGCACGCCCGATCACGTGGTCGCCCCGATGGCCGGCGGCAGCCTGATCGGCAAGATTCACAAGGCGTTCAAGGAACTCGAGCGGCTCGGCCTGATCGACGGGCCGGTCAAGACCAGGATGCACGGCGCCCAGGCCACCGGCTGCAACCCGATCTCGGCGATGGTCAAGACGGGCGCCGAGAAGGTCAAGCCGGTCCGCAATCCCGAACACGATCGCCAAGAGCCTGGCCATCGGCGACCCGGCCGACGGCTTCTTCGCCTCGCAACTGATCCGCGAGACCGGCGGCTGGAGCGAGGACGTCGACGACGAAGCGATCATCGACGCCATGAGGCTGCTCGCCGAGACCGAAGGGATCTGGACCGAGACCGCCGGCGGCGTCACCCTCGCCGTCACCCAGAAGCTGATCGAACAGGGACGGATCGACCGGGACGAGTCGATCGTGATCTGCATCACCGGCAACGGCCTCAAGACTCAGGAACCCCTGCTCGAGCGCAGTGCCAAGCCCGTGGTGATCAAACCGACGCTCGAAGAATTCGAGGCCGTGCTCGAAACCTTCTCGCCCGCACTGGCCGCGGCCAGCGCTTAGCTAGACCGAGGACCCTATCATGCCAGTCATTCGCATCCCCACGCCGATGCGCCCCCATGCCGGGGGCCTCGATCGCGTCGAGGCCGCCGGCACCACCGTCGGCGAGCATCCTGGACCAGCTCGGCACCCAGTACCCGGCGCTTCGCGAACGTCTCTTCGACGGCGACGAGCTGCGAGGCTTCGTGAATGTCTACGTGAATAACGAGGACATCCGCTACCTCGAAGACCTGGCCACCCCGTCGCTCCCAACGACGAAGTGAGCATCATCCCGGCCGTCGCCGGCGGCTGAGGCCGGTCTCGTGATCCTAGGTTGCGAGTATGATCGTTCGGGTCAGTGATTCGTTTCCGAGGAGAAGTCATGAGCTTTGGAGCCGCTTGACCGGTATAGCCGCCAGATCCGTTTTCCGCAGCTCGGGGAAGCCGGCCAGCGTGCGCTGCTGAAGAGCCGGGTCACGATCTGCGGGTGCGGGGCCCTGGGCACCGTGCTGGCGAATCACCTGGCTCGGGCCGGCGTCGGGATTCATTCGGATCATCGACCGCGACTTCATCGAGACCCATAACCTCCAGCGCCAGGTCTTGTTCGACGAGGATGACGTCGCCCAGAACCTGCCCAAGGCCGAGGCGGCCGCTCGCAAGCTGCGGGCGATCAATAGCTCGATCACCGTCGAGCCGGTCGTGACCGACATCGATCACACCAACATCCTCGACCTGGTGGGCGACGCCGATCTGATCCTGGACGGCACCGACAATTTCGAGACGCGCTACCTGATCAACGACGCCGCGGTCAAGCTGGGCAAGCCGTGGATCTTCGGAGGCGTGATCGGCAGCGAAGGGCAGACGATGACGATCGTGCCGGGAAAGACGCCGTGCATCCGCTGCCTGATCGAGACCGCGCCTCCGCCCGGGATGACACCCACGTGCGAGACGGCGGGAGTGCTCGGCCCGGCCGTGGCGGTCATCGCCTCGTTCGAGGCCGTCGAGGCGATCAAGCTGCTCACCGGCGCCTGGGACGCGCTCAACGTCAACCTGATCATGGTCGACGTCTGGGACTGGACGTTTCGCCAGCTCAAGGTGGCTGGACTGCTCGGCAAGGTGGATTGTCCGTGTTGCCAGCAGCGAAAGTTCGAGTGGCTGGACGGGGGCATGGGTTCGCACACCACCACGCTGTGCGGCCGCAACGCCGTCCAGGTCGCCGTCCGGCGCTCGGACCGGCTCGACTTCGCCGAGCTGGCCGGCCGACTCGTCGGGCTGGGCGAGGTCCGGCACAACGCGTTCATGCTTCGGTTCGCGACCGAAGGCCACGAGTTCACCGTCTTCCCCGACGGCCGCGCCATCATCAAGGGAACCAACGACGTCACCAAGGCGCGAACGCTTTATGCTCAATATGTGGGAAGTTAATCAGCGTTCCGCAATTCCTGGTCTTCGAATTCGTGACTCAGGCTTTCCTGCCTGACGCATTGGTTGGAATGTCAGCCGGAAAGCCTGACCTACTGGAACGATCCGAATGATCTACCTGGACAACGCCGCGACCAGTTTTCCCAAGCCCGAACCGGTCTACCAGGCACTCGACCGCTTCGCCCGGACCAGCCTGGCGAACCCGGGGCGAGCCGGGCACCGCATGGCCGTCGCCGCCGAGCGAACGCTCGACGCGGCGCGGCACGCTCTCAACCAGTTCTTTCACGGCGAGGCCCCGGAGCGCTGGATCTTCACGCTCAATTGCACCGACGGGTTGAACCTGGCGATCAAGGGGATCATCCAACCCGGCGATCACGTCGTGACGACCGACCTGGAACACAATTCGATCAGCCGGCCGTTGCAGGCACTCGCAAAAGTCCGGCGTGATCTCGCTGACGCGTGTCGCCTCGGAGGGCGGCTACGTCGACCCGGAGGCGATTCGCGCGGCGATCACCGGCAAGACGTCGCTGGTCGCCATGACGCACGCCTCGAACGTGCTGGGAACCGTGCAACCGATCGAGTCGATCGCGGCGATCGTCCGCGAGGCCGGCGCGTTCTTTCTGGTCGACGCGGCCCAGTCGGCGGGCGTGGTGCCGATCGATCTCGAGCGACACGGCGATCGACCTGCTGGCGTTCCCCGGCCACAAGGCCTTGTACGGCCCGACCGGCACGGGGGCACTTTATGCCGGCCCGCGCACCGACGGCAAGTTTCGCCCCTGGCGCGAGGGAGGAACCGGTGGCGACTCCTCCAGCGCGACCCAGCCGATTCAGCTCCCCTACCTCCTGGAGGGGGGCACGCCCAACGTGCTGGGCGTCGCCGGGTTGGCCGCGGGCATCGCCTGGGTCGCCGAACGCGGGCCGGACCAACCTGCAGCCGACATGAGGTCGAGCTCCTGCAACACGTCGTGGATTGGGCCGAGGATTCCGACTGCTGGCGCATCGCCGGACGATGGGACCCGGAAACACACGTCGGCGCCTTCTCGCTCATCGTCCCCGAGCCGCTCACACCCCAGGACATGGGCGGAATCCTCGACGCCAGCTTCGAGATCGCCGTCCGGCCGGGTCTCCACTGCGCACCCTACATCCACCGCGCCCTGGGTAGCTTTCCCGACGGAACGCTCCGCCTGAGCCCTGGTCCATTCACCACCGCCGACGATATTAATGCGTTCATCGCCGCGCTCACCGCGACTCACCGCGGTCGCCGTTTAGAGCGCGTTCCTTTATCGCTCCGCAGACGATCAAACGCGACTTTCTTCTCAATCTCAGTATTCGGGAAAGGGCTCAGCTCGATGATCGTATCCTGGTTTGCGGTGCTGGTCCTGTTGATCCTCGACCTCGCGGTCTTGCCGTATTTTCTCTTTCTGCTTGCAACCGCTCTCGCGGCGATCTTTCGCCATCGACCGTCAGAGCGTTGTCGGAGAACCCAAGTCGAAAATTCTGATCGTGGTTCCCGCGCACGATGAAGAGCCGGGTATCGCGACGACGGTCCGTAGTTGTCGGGCCTCCAATTATCCGCCGGATCTCTTCGAAGTCGTGGTTATCGCCGACAACTGTTCGGACCGCACGGCGTCGATCGCCGCCAGCCGCCGGCGCCGGCGTCGTGGAGCGATTCGACTCGGTAAAAAAGAGCAAGGGATTCGCGATCGAGTACCTGATCGGGAATCTGACCGAAACGGGCGAGTTCGACTCGCATTGACGCCCTGGTCATCATCGATGCGGACACCACGATCGATGCCGATTTGCTTCGATACTTTGACAAGGACCTACGCGCCGGCCACGACTGGATTCAGTGTTACTACACGGTGGCGAACCCGGACCACACCATGCGAACTCGACTGCTGACGTACGCCTTCAGTCTGTACAACGGCGTGATGCTGTTGGGACAGTGCGCGCTGGGCTCGAGCGCCAGCTTCAAGGGCAACGGAATGTGCTTGTCCACTCGTGGGCTGCGCAGGATTCCTTGGCGATGTCACGGGCTGGTTGAGGATATGGAGTATTCCTGGACGCTGCGCCTCGCGGGGGAGCGGATCCTATTCGAGCCCGGGGCTTCGGTTTACGGCGTGATGGTCGGCTCGGGACAGCAAGCCGCCGTGACGCAGCGCCGTCGCTGGGAGTTCGGCCGAAAGGAGACGACGCGGAAGTTTCTTGGTCAGTTCCTCCGGGCGAAGAATTTGACCTGGTGGGAGAAAGCCAATTCGATGATCGAGTTGAGTATCCCATCAATGTCTTGGCTGGTGATTGTTTACGTCTCGGTCATGGTCTTGAACATGGCGGCCCTTCGTGCCTCAGCGACTCAGGTGATTCCCGTGGTTCGGGGCTTCGTTTTTGCTTTCCCGTTACTCATGACGGCCGCGCTTGTCACCTATGCCGTCGCCCCCTTCCTGTCCATGCGATTGCCGTGGCGATATGGTTCGAGTCTGGCCTTCTTCCCATTTTATTTCGTCTGGAAGATCGCCGTTTCTCACGGCGGTCGACCCGACCAGTGGATTCGCACCGCACGGGAGCCTGTGCGAGTTCAACCGAATGACCACGGGAACCCGGCGCCCACGGTGGGGAAAATCCCAGAAGAAGCGTGAGCATCACAATGGTCGTTCGCTTGCCCAGACGACCCAAGACGGGGAGCCCTACGAAATCCGTAGGGAATCTGCTAAATTAGCAGAGGCGTTGGTGGATGAACGCCTCAGTCTCACGATGGAATTACCGTATTGAAAGAGGAGGTCAGTGGTGGCATTACGTGTTGGCATCAATGGATTTGGGCGGATTGGCCGGCTGGTCTTCCGCGTCCTGGCCGAGCGGCCGTCCGATTTCGATGTCGTGGCGATCAACGACCTGTCGGACCCGAAGCACCTGGCTTTGCTCCTGAAGTATGACAGCGTGCAAGGACGGTTCAAAGGGACGGTCGAGGCACGCGAGAAGAGCATCGTGGTCAACGGCAAGGAGATCCCGATCACCACGGAGAAGGATCCCGCCGCGCTGCCCTGGAAGAAGCTGGGCTGCCAGATCGCGCTGGAATCCACCGGTCGATTCACCGACCGCGCCAGTCTTCAGAAACACATCGACGCCGGCGCCGAGCGGGTGGTCCTGAGCGCACCGGCCAAGGACGACCTGGACGCCACGATCGTGCTGGGCGTGAACGACCAGATCTTGAACAAGAATCACCGCATCATCTCCAACGCGTCCTGCACGACCAATTGCCTGGCGCCGATGGCCAAGGTCCTGCACGCGGCGTTCGGGATCGAAAAGGGCCTGATGACGACGATTCATGCCTACACCAACGATCAGCGGGTCGCCGACCAGATCCACGAGGATCCCTATCGAGCCCGCGCCGCCGCCGTGAACATCATTCCCTCCAAGACCGGGGCCGCCAAGGCCGTCGGCGAGGTGATCCCCGAGTTGAAGGGCAAGCTGACCGGCTTTTCGTTGCGCGTGCCGGTGCCGGTCGGGTCGGTCACCGACCTGACCGCCGTGCTCAAGACGCAACGCGACCAGGGAGCAGGTCAACGAGGCGTTCAAGACCGCCGCCGCGACCGCGCCGCTCAAGGGAATCCTGGAGTATTCCACCGATCCGCTGGTCTCCAGCGACATCGTCGGCAATCCGCATTCCTGCATCTTCGTGCCCGACCAGACCCTGGTCATCGAGGGCAACCTGGTCAAGGTCATCGGCTGGTACGACAACGAGTGGGGATACTCGAATCGAACGGCCGGGCTGATCACGCATCCTGGGCATCCTGTAATCGACGTCGTCTACACACTGCCGCCGCCTCGGCGGGACTTGGTCGCGCTCTAAGACCCGACGCAGGGCGTCCGCGTCCTATCCCCGGGCGGCCGTCCTGTCGCGGGGAAGATTCTCATGCCGAAGCAAACCGTTGGCGACATCGATCGTCGACGGCCGGAAAGTCCTGGTCCGCGTCGACTTCAACGTGCCGCAGACCGCCGACGGCGGCGTCGCCGATGACCGCCGGATTCGAAGCGCATTGCCCACCTTGAAGGCGATTCTCGATCGCGGCGGCAGCCTGATCCTGGTCAGCCACCTGGGTCGTCCGACCGGCGATCCGGCCACCGATGCCCCGTTTCGACTGGACACGGTGGCCGCTCGACTCCAAGAACTGATCGGCCGCCCGGTCGTGAAGGTCGACGACACGGTCGGCCCCGAGGCCCAGGCCGCCTGCCGGCAGCCTCAAGCCCGGCGGGATCGTCATCCTGGAGAACGTTCGTTTCAACAAGGGTGAGAAGAAAGGCGACCCCGAATTCGCCAGGAAACTGGCCGGACTGGCGGATTGTTACGTCAACGACGCGTTCGGCACCTGCCACCGCGATGAAGCCTCGATGGTGGCCGTCCCCGAGCAGTTCCCACCGCGATCGCCGGGCGATCGGTTTCCTGGTCGAGAAAGAGCTGCAGATCCTCGAGACGCTGCTCAAGAATCCCAGGCACCCTTATATCGCCGTGATGGGAGGCGCCAAGGTCTCCGACAAGATCGGCGTGATCGAAAGCCTGCTGGCGAAAGTCGACCGGCTGCTGGTCGGCGGCGCCATGACTTACACGTTTCTCAAGGCCCAGGGAAAAGCCGTCGGCAAGAGCAAGGTCGAGGCCGACAAGCTCGACGTGGCGACTCAGCTCTTGCAATCTGGCCGGCGACAAGCTGGTCCTGCCGATCGACCACCTGGTCGCGACCAGTCCCGAGGCCGGCGCCGAGACCAAGGTCGTCGCCGGCTCGGAGATCCCCGACGGCTGGTTCGGCATGGACATCGGACCCGGCCACGATCGCGGCCTACTCGACGATCATCAAGGAGGCCGGGACCGTGATCTGGAACGGTCCGATGGGAAAATTCGAGGTCGAGGCATTCGCGCGGGCACCAGGGCGATCGCCGAGGCCATGGCCGCTTCAACGGCCGTGACGGCCGTGGGCGGCGGTGAATCGGCCGAGGCGGTCGAGAAATTCGGCCTGGCCGATCGCGTGACCCACGTCTCGACCGGCGGCGGTGCGTTCCTCGAGGCACTCGAGGGCAAGTCGTTCAACTCGCTCAAGGTGATCCCGGACAGAGTGTGACGGCCGGGTCGGGGCTCTCAATAATGCGCCTCCGGCGGAGCGCCGACGATGATTTGCTTGACCTCGCCGAAGATCCCGACAGGGACACCAACGAACGTGGCCGCGGCCGCCTTGACGATCTTGTTGTCTCCCGACGATTCCCAGTAATCGCGAGGCTTGGAGAACAACGGGTGCCGGTCGACCACACTCACGGTCTTGGGCGGCGCCGTCGCCGGATCGCTTTCGGCAATCACGCCATCCGTGCTCGCCGCGCTGGCCACTGGCGGCTCCGGTGAGACGATCGTACGGCTCGAGGTGGGACTACTTTTGCAGCCAGCACTCATGCCGTAAGCACAAACAATCAAACCGATTGCGAACAAGCGATATCCGCGCATCGTCCCTTTCCCCTTCCTAAGAGAAACGCGCAATCAGGATGGACATTCGCCGCTCGTCCCGGTTGCGACACTCAAACATACGCGTTGATCACGCGTGAGTTCGGTGATTAACGACGCGCGGGCAGTCCGAACGTAACGCACCAATAGCGTTTGCCGTCTTCAGCGGTTGCGCAAGCCACTCCGATCTGGGAAAAGCTGCCGAGGATGTTCCGCTTGTGGGGCGGACTATCCATCCAACCTTTCATCAGCCGAGCGGTCGTGTAACGACCGTGGGCAATGTTTTCGCCGACGCGAAAGTAGCGATATTCCTGAGCTTTGGCTCGCTCAACAATGGTCGAGCCGTCGCTCCCCTTGTGCGTCATCTTGCCGTGAGCGGCCATGTCCTTGGCATGCGCCTCGGCGGCCGCCTGGAGCTTGGGACTGATCACAAGCGCGGGCAGCTTGGCTTCCGCCGAATGCGGTTATGCGCCTCAATCACTTGGACACGCAAGGCCGCGAGATCGGCGTCGGCTTCCGGCTCCTCGACAGACAACACCTGTCCATTCGTTCCCAACCTGGTATGATCGGACTGGGCTTGCGCGGCCATGAACCGTTGACGATCGCCGACGTGGCAAGCAAGCCGATCTCGCAAAGTTGGATCGCGCGATGGGACATGATCGAAGCTGTCGGGATCACACCACTTTTTATCGTCGAAGGCGTTCGCGACGAGCGTGGTTCCGTTGTCGATTGTCAATCGATCTCGCTGAATTTGACATCATAAGCTTTTATAATGCATTGAGTGAAGAGGACCATTATGCACGGCGTGACGGCGAGCACGGGTCCGACGACCACGAATTGCACCCAAGGGGAGCCAGCCGTGACTGAACAAATTGCGTCGCATCGGGAATTCATCGCGCTTGACCTGGAAACAACCGGGTTATCGGCAAGAACGGACCGAATCGTGGAAATCGGGGCGATCCGCTTCCTCGAAAATGGAGACGAGGTCGCTCGCTACCAGAGTCTGGTCAATCCGGAGCGGCCGATGCCCCCATCGGCGTACGCGATTCACGGTCTATCGGACGAGCAGCTCGCCGATGCCCGGGTGGCCCGCGAGGTGTTACCCGAGTTTCTCGAGTTCCTGGGCAATCCCGGTGCCTCGGTGCTTCTGGCGCATCACGCGTCGTTCGACGCCGGGTTCCTGGGCTGGGAATTGAGTCGAGCAGGCATGGAGTTACCCGGACATTTCCTGGTGGATACTCTGGCGCTGGCCCGGCGACGCCTGCCAGAGCTCCGGAGTCATCGGCTCGATTTCCTCACGATGCACTTCGGGCTTGACCCCGAGGGATCCCATCGGGCCGTCGGAGACAGCCGGCGCGTCAAGGAGATCTGGCTTCGACTCGGTGGGCCCTCGGAATCAGCGGAAATGCAGGTGTCCTATCCAATGCTCGACGCCCGAGAACCGAACTCGGTGCCGCGGGGCTGGGAACCGCTGAGAGGGCGGCGGCCCTCGGTTGTACGGTCCGAATCGAGTATGAGGGCGGGTCGCGGGGCCGAGCCTCGCCTGGTCACGCCTCGAAATTTCGTTCAGCGCGGTGGTTACAATTACATGGTCGCTTTTTGCCACCTTGACTCGATGGAGAAATCGTTTCGCCTCGACCGGATCCGGCGATTCGACCTGGTGCCACCGCGCGTCCCGAGACCGCTCCTGTTGATCGGCCGATACCGAGCGGCTAGAATCAGGCCCTGGACGGAACATCTTTTTTCGAGGTCCGACTCATGGTTACTGCGATCGCCCTCACGCTCCTGGCCGTCATTTGCCGGTTATGCTCGGCTCACTTCCAGGTCTGGAACTTTGTTCCGATGGGAGCGGTGGCGCTTTACGCCGGTGCGCGCCTGCCGCGGCGATGGGCCTGGATCGTGCCGGTCGCGGCATGGTCCTCTCGGATATCCTGCTCGACTATGGCACAATCGACCGTTCTCCAGCTGAGTCGCTGGTCAGCTACGCGACTTTCGCGACACGACCATGCTGGGTCCGGTTGCCAACCGGCCCAAGATTGGTCCGCTCGTGCTGCCGGTACTCTCGTTGACCGCATCGTGCTGTTCTTCCTGGCGAGCAACTTCGGCGTGTGGACCGAGGGACTACTCTACCCGCTGACGCTCCCGGCCTGGGGGATTGCTAATCTGCGATTCCCTTCTCGGTTTCAGGACGATCCTGGCCGACCTGGTCGGTACGGCGTTGCTATTTGGTCTGGGTGCCCTGATCGACGTGCGGCCCAGCGATCGACATCCGTCCCGCTCGAAGCCGACCGCGTCAGCTAATCAGGCAGCGCGCGGCCGCACAAGCAAAACCGTTGTGGCGATCTCTGAAGGCCAGCGTCACACTTCGAGAGTAAGCCGGGTTGGCAAAGTTGCTGGTGAGCGTTCGCTCCGCGGACGAAGCCCGGGCCGCCGTGGCGGGGGGCGCGTCGATCATCGACGTCAAGGAGCCGCGCCTGGGCTCGCTGGGACGAGCCGACGCTTCCGTCTGGAGTGAAGTGCGGACGGTCGTTCCTGAATCGATTCCAGTCAGCGTCGCCCTGGGTGAGTTGAACGAATGGTCTGATCTCCGCCAGGGGTTGATCCCCGGATTGCATGGTCGGGCATTGCGTTCCGCAAGCTGGGGCTGTCGGCCGCCGGTCCGGACTGGCGTGAACGCTGGCGAGACCTGGGACCGAATTGGCAGCCTCTCACCGCCGGCCCAGCCTGGATCGCCGTGATCTACGCCGACTGGGAACGCGCCGGATCACCCGATCCTGACTCCCTGATCGATGCCGCCATCGAGATCGACGAATGCCGGGGCGTACTCATCGACACATGGGATAAGTCACGGGCACGGTCATCGATCGCACCTGGGAGCGACCGATCGATCGAATACGAGAGGCTGGCCGGCTCGTGTGCTGGCCGGTACACTCGACGTGGACGCGATCGTGCGACTGAAGGGACTGAAACCCCGATATTTTCGCCGTGCGCGGAGCCGCATGCCACACGGCGACCGCCTCGGTCCAATCGAGACCGAGCGAGTAGCCATGCTCGTCCGGGCTGTTCACCACGGAAACAAGAGGAGAAATACTTTTAACCACGGAAAACACGAAAAATACTAAAAAAAGTCCAACAACATTTGTACGAATACATGAACACGCAAACATCATTATTCATATATTGTAATTATTATCATTATGTATTTTTAATTTTTTCCGTGTTTTCCGTGGTTAAAAAGTATTTTATTTCTATCTATGTTCCGCGGTCAAGTTTCAGCCCACATCGAACCGGACTCCCTGAGCCAGGGGAAGATCGTCGCCGTAGTTGATCGTGCAGGTCTGCCGGCGCATGTACGCTTTCCAGGCGTCGGAAGCCGGCCTCGCGGCCGCCGCCGGTGGCCTTCTCGCCGCCGAAAGCGCCGCCGATCTCGGCGCCCGAGGTGCCGATATTGACGTTGGCGATCCCGCAGTCGGAACCTTCGGGCGAGAGGAAGTGCTCGGCTTCCCGCAGGTCGTTGGTGAAGAGGGCCGAGGTGAGCCCCTGCTCGACCGCGTTCTGGATGGCGATCGCCTCCTCGAGCGTGTCGTAGGTCATCACGTACAGGATCGGGGCGAACGTTTCCTGCTGCACGATCGCGCAGGTCGGCCGGCGCCTTGACGATCGTCGGTTCGACGAAGAAACCCGGCCGGCGAGCCGCCTTCCCCCGTGAACGATCTCGCCCCCTTGCTGCCTCGCCGCCTCGAGCGCGGTCATCATCGCGTCGACGGCCTGCTCGTTGATCAGCGGGCCCATGAGCACGCCTTCATCCCACGGGTTGCCGATCTTGACGCTGCGGTAGGCGCGACCAGATGCTCGAGGAACGCGTCGTGGACCGATTCGTGCACGAACAGGCGGCGGAGCGTCGTGCACCGCTGACCGGCCGTGCCCACGGCCGCGAACGCGTGGCGCGGAGGGCCAGCTCGAGGTCGGCGCTGGGGGGCGACGATCAGGCCGTTGTTGCCGCCGAGCTCGAGGATCGTCCGGCCCAGCCGCTTGCCCACCACCTCGGCCACCCGGCTCCCCATCCGGCAACTGCCGGTCGCCGAGATCAGCGGAAGCCGCCGGTCGGGGCGCATCCGCTCGCCGAGCGTCGGCGCCGCCGACGCAGAGGTTGAAGACGCCGGCGCAGCCATTGGCCTCGGCCACGTGGTTGACGATCTGTCTGCACGGCGATGGCCGAGAGCGGCGTTCCGGCGAGGGCTTCCAGATCACGTGTCGCCGCAGACCGCCGCCGAGCATGGCGTTCCAGGCCCACACGGCGACCGGGAAGTTGAACGCCGTGATGATGCCGATCGGCCCCAGCGGGTGCCACTGCTCGATCATCCGGTGCCGGGGCCGCTCGCTGGCGATCGTCAGGCCGTAAAGCTGTCGCGACAACCCCACGGCGAAGTCGCACATGTCGATCATCTCCTGGACTTCGCCCTCCCCCTCGGCGCGGATCTTGCCCGTCTCGAGAGTGACCAGCAGCCCAGATCGTTCTTGCGCGGCGCAGGGCCTCGCCGATCTGGCGGATCACCTCGCCCCGCGCGGGGGCGGGACCATCCTCCAGCTTCGAAACGCTGCGACCGCCCGATTCACAATCCGATCGTAGTCGTCGGGCGAAGCCATGCGGACGGCCGGGAGCGGCTGACCGGTCGCGGGGTTCATCGATCGGATCATCGACGCCGGGGGCTTCGATTCCATCGCCGCACGATACGCCACTATTGGCCTCACCGATCGCCAGACTTTGGAGTATGTCGTCGAGCATGTGACATGGGTCCCTGCTAGGCTCTAAGCCGTGTTGGTCCGAGACAACGAAGCCAATGGTCGACGAGGAAACCGACATGAACCCGGCTCGTTCCGGTCATACTCCGGTGATTACACCCAACAAGCCCAGATCGAGGTCAACGGTCGAGCCTGATTTTAAAAATGGCGTTGAGTGCGGCCCATCTGACGCACTTCCTCGGCTGTCAGCTTGTCGGGGTAGCGAGTGATGATCTCCGTCTTCCTCAGACCTTCGATCATGCCCGAGACGGTCGCCAATGAGAGCTGAAACTCACTTCATCACTGCCTTTATCAAGTAAACTCCGATATAAGTCAGTACTTTGCGGATGCGCGGGACCAGTGGGTAGTGACGGTAGAAGATCCAGATCCAGTTTCGGATCTGAAATCGCCAGTAGGTGCCGTTGCAGCACCGACCCTGAGTAGACGGACGGTGATAAACACTTATGCAAGGAAAATGCACGATTCGATAACCTTGCATGAAGGACGCGGATCGACAGGTCAACCTCTTCGTTGTAGATGAAGAGCTCTTCCCAAAACATCCCCGCGTCACGAAGAGCTTCCAGGCGGCAGACCGTCCCACATGCCGAGAACGAGTACGTGTCAAACTCGCAATGCTGACTGGTTGAAGCGGGTTCGGAGTAAATCCATTGGCCAGGTTTGCGCATAGCGGAATCGATTATTCGACATGCCAGAATGCCGATGGTGAAATCCCGGTCCGGTACCTACGCCTGACCATTTGTGCGAGCTTCCACTTCGAGAGGATCGCGTCACTGTCGAGGAACACGATGTAACGGTCTGAAGAGTTCTTGATGCCAATATTTCTCGCCTCGCACGGTCCGACGTTCGAGTCGAGCCCGACGAACTTGATCCCGTCGAGCCGGGCCAACAACCTCCGCTGATCCGTCGGTGGAACCACTGTCGACGACCACGACTTCAAACCGGACATCCTTCTGAAACCTGAGATAATGGAGATTTCTGAGCACATCGTCGAGGCGATTCCAATTCACAATGACGACACTAACGTCAATGCATCCCATCACATGATCGAGCATCACCGACTCCATTTCGAAATGTGTCTAACTAAGCGACGCGGTATGCTATCGTCGATGCGCCAAGTCGGTTTGGTGCCGGAGCGCAACACGTCCTCGGAAATGAACGTAGGGGGTGCCAGAACGCCGTATCGGACAACGGTGCGCATGAATTGGACCGCGCGTGAAGTCGTCTACCCCACGACGCGAAGTTCATCCATTGACCAATTCGCAACCAAGGCAGGGTTCCAGACCATGCCGCGCCGGGCTCAAGCTCGCCTGCATGTCGCACGGGATCAAACTCGCGTTTTTCTTCCAAGGAGGCAATTACGCCTGTAATTCAAGACGAATTGTCAGCTTAAGAAACGTCAACTTCGTGGGGCGATAAGCGGGAAGGCGATGCTCCGTTCGTGCCTGGTCGACGATTGCTCGGACGGAGCCTCGCCCTCCCCGGTATCTACGTCCTGTTTTGCGTCTTTTACACGAAGGAATACAGAGTCAACGAAGAATCATCGAGATTTAGGCCGGCGGCCCGCCAATTATCTGGGAACACACGTGGGCTTGCCGCACGCATATCGTTACGGAATCAATCAAGCATTCTATGAGCTTCACAACTGTACTCCCTACCCTCGAGGGCGTCTCGTTTTCTCTTGTTCTTGAGATGCAAGATCGTACCGTGTATCATCAATCTCGGATTAAAGCGGTTGGCGCCGCTTGAGACCGGCATCGGCGTCCGCGGAATCACGGTCGCCAACCCCCACGATCGTACGCATTCTGATTCGATATATATGCTTATATTATACTGATAGTGGATTTGACTTACTTTGTCTATTACCTCGATCGTCGCTCGCGGTCAGCGGAGAATCAGTCGTCCTTGATGCCCGGAGTCGAGTTTTCATGACGCGGTTCATCCGCTGGCGGCGTGCTGTCGACGGTTCGCCAGAGAAACTTCGATTTGTCGAACGGTCGTTGCGACGGCGGCGACGGTTCAAGCTGGGAATTCTTGGCATGACATGCCTGGCGATCGCCTTGATCCTGGGCGTGGTGCCCCGGGGTCGTTACGTGGTCGCCTCGTTGGCGTCGCGAGCACGCCAGACCGCCAGGCGAGGGCTTGGACTCCCGATGCCTCGCGAGGAGGTCGACGCGGGATGGGAGCGTTTTCGCGGCAAGGGATCGCCGATTCGCAACGTGCGCTGGTCGATGTCTACAACGGAGCCCAGCCTGACTATCAACGACTGATGCGTTATGCCGGGTCTCGATCCGGAACACGGCCTGCTCCGTTGGGGCAATTTCGACCGGACGCTCCTTTCTGCCCGCAACCGTGTTCGAGGCCGATGAGTCGGGCCGCTCCTACCGATTGCGGCCTTGTACCGAATCGATCTGGCTCCGAAACGTCACGATCAAGAGCGGGGTCTTGATGTTCTTCCTGGTTCCCGATCGGGCCGATCTACCGGAGGCGATGCACGGGACTTCGGCCATTCCGGTCGAAACGTCCCGCCAAGCGACCAACTCGTGGGGCCTGCGTGGTCCCGAGCCCGACCCCAGCGCCCCTACGCGGAATCGTGCTTGGCGACTCATTCATGCAAGGCATGTTCATCGGGGACGATCACACTCCGCCGGAATGTCTGAGACGCTATCTGGAAGGGCGACTCAAGACCAAGGTGTCGGTCCTGAACACCGGTCACCTGGGATACTCGCCCGAGCAGTACTACTACTCACTGCTCGCTTACGCAGAGCGTTTTCGCCCGGACTTCGTGGTCGTAAGCCTATGTCCCAATGATTTCGGCGACATCTGGGACGTCTTGAAGGGCCAAGGCGATTGGGAGGAAGCGAAATACTGGCTCGACAAGATCACCAGTTTCTGCCGGACCCGCGAGCTGCCGCACCTCTTCGTGCCGGTCCCGGTCGAACCTCAGATGCTCGGACGACGCAGGGCCGGCTTCTACCCGGGAACGATATCCAATATCCTGGAAGTGAACAGCCTGATGATGTTCGATCCGACCGACGATTTCATCAACGCGCACTCGAGTTGGTCGTCGCCGGGGAACGAGCGGGCCATCGGCCCCAGGGCTGTCGGTTGTTCAACGTGGATATCGGCGATGGGCACTTCTCGCCGCTCGGCGCGGACGTATGGGCGGAGTCGGTCGGCCGCCGGCTCGTGCTGCTCCTGGAACGGAAGCGCGCTGGGACCGAAGATAGCCCCAGCCAAGACTCTCACGCCCGCGATCTCGCGACGGAACGGCAAGGCGGTCCTCGATATGTCGTTCGCGATGGCCCGAGTTGTCGAAAGAGGCGCCGCAAGGCGAGCTCGTGTCGGTAAAGTAATCGATCCAACATCGAGCTCGGTTGCAGGCAAGCGGTCAACAGGCCGATCGTTGATCAGGCTCTTACGACCTCGAAAGCATCAGCGGCGAGCGCGCCACGCATGTTTGGGTTCTGGACCGAACCGCGCGCCTCGAACAGATTTTCAAGTTGACCATCGCGATGGCAACGGTCGGCTTGATCGCGATCGTTCTGACCGTGCTTCCCTCCGGCCGATACCTGGCGAACTGGCTGATGACTCGCGGACGTTGGTTGGCCCTCGGCGCAGTCGGGCTCACGCCCGATCGTAGCGAGATTGACGATGACTGGCGTCGCAAGCGGCTCTTTGATATCGAACAATCGAGCAGAAAGCTCGCAGGAACGTTCGCCGAGTACTCGCCGCCGCAACAGGCGTTACTTCGGTTCGCCGGGCTCGATCCGGAGCACGCCCTGGTCCGCTGGGGAAACTTTGACCGCACCGTGCTGTTGCCAGCGACGGTGTTCGAAGCGGATGAGTCGGGCCGGTCCTATCGGTTTCGCCCCAACAGCGGTCGATTTGGGTCCGTAACTTTCCGTCAAGGGGCCAATGAAAGCCTATTTTCAAGCCCCCGACACACCCGAGCTCGCCGACCTGGTGGACGGAACCGGCACCCAGATCGTAGCAGGGTCGACCCAGACGACCAATTCCTGGGGCCTGCGCGGGCCCGAACCGAACCTCACGACGACCTACCGCGGCATCGTTCTGGGGACTCGTACATGCAGGGCCTTTTCGTCGCCGACGACGAGACACCCACCGAATGTCTCAAGCGCGATCTCCGCGACCGGCTGGATGCCTCGGTGGAGATCCTCAATACGGGCCACCTTGGCTACTCACCCGAACAATACTATTACTCGCTGGTCGAATATGCCAAGCGTTTCCCACCGCAGTTTGTGGTAATCAGCGTCTTTGCCAACGACTTCGGCGATGTCCAGGAGGTTCTGCAGGGCAGGGGGGAATGGGAGGAGGCCAGGTACTGGCTGGGCCGCATTCAGAGCCTCTGCTTCGCTCAAGGCATTGTCAATCTCGTCGTGCCGGCGCCCTGGGTCAATCAAATCGAGAACCCGCGAATGGCGGGCTTTTACCCCGGCGGGGTATCCAATACTCTGGAGTCAACCGGATTCGAGTACCTTGACCCAATGGAAGCGTTCGCCAACGCCCAGCTCGAGGCGTCCAACGAGGCACAACGGCATGGGACCCCATTGGCCGGCAGCCCGCTCTTCAACGGCCGGATCGGCGATGGCCACTTCTCGGCGATCGGCTCGGAAGTTTGGGCCGAGATGTGGGCGTCCGGCTCGCCCTCATGATCGAGGCCCGGTTGAAAGCCGTGGAAATACCAAAGCGAGAGCAGGCGGGGAGTGACGGAGCCGAAACCAAGGATCTGACTCTCTGACAAACGATTCGCTGAGATGATTCTGCGGTAAGTTGAGGCAATCAATGGATCGGATTCTTCCCCATCGATCGTGGATCGGACACGCTGGCGACAGTAGGAATTATTCGCATCTTCTTGAAAGCTGGTATCGAAGCCATCGTACAGGTCGCCATTGAAGAACTTCCGTTGCAGCCTCCCCGCGAGCTCGTCTACTTGCGTTTCCCGCTGTCTGACGGGGGTTGCAACCAGCCGAGCTGATCAACCTCGCGATCACGGCGGTGGCAAGCTTAATCCAGTCGCGGGTTCCGACCCTGATTTGCCTGCGCGGCCGGAATGAGCCGGTCGCCCGCCATCGCCGCGGCCGCCCTGGCCGTCGCGAACCAGCGACGCCCGAGTCCAGCCTGAGTCAGGTCGCTCGGTATCGTCGTGCCGACGTTTCTCCGGGTCTATGTCCGAGATTCTCGAGGTCCTGTCGTCGCGGAGCGACAGCTACGAGACAGCCGAAAGACGGAATCCCTGAGCACGGTGGCATGGGAAACCGTCGCCGCCACCGCCCTTTTCCGGCTTCGGCGCCTTCCCTCTTCCCTGGCCGCTTCGTGGTGCCTATAGTGATCGCAATTGCATTGTGGTCATAGGAACACTATGGAGCAAACCGCCATGCCGCCGCTTGAGAGGCTATTCCTCCTCGAGGTCGAGTTTCAACGCAGGTTGCGAACAGAGCCCCGGCACTGGCGATAGCCGTGCTTTGCATACCAGCTACGCGCTGCAATCCGGCTACGAGCCGCTGATCCGGGCGGCAGGCCGCGTGACCGGCCGCGATCTCGAGGTGCTCAGTCAGCGGCATGCCGCGGCAGCCGATGCCCGCGACCTGCTCGCCGCGCGTAACTCGCTCGACCAACTCTTCGGCTTGTCCCGCGCGGCACCTGACGGGCAAACGGTGCGGACGTCCAAGCCGGCTCACTCCCCGATGACCTTGACCAGCACCCGCTTGGGCCGTCGGCCGTCGAACTCGCCGTAGAAGATCTGCTCCCAGGGGCCGAAGTCGAGCTTGCCCTTGGTGATCGCCACCACGACTTCGCGGCCCATGACCTGCCGCTTCATGTGGGCGTCGGCGTTGTCCTCGCCGGTGCGGTTGTGCTGGTAGCGCTGCGGCGAGGGGTCGAACGGGGCCAGGCCCTCCAGCCACTTCTTGTAGTCGTCGTGCAGGCCCGACTCGTTGTCGTTGATGAAGACGCTGGCGGTGATGTGCATGGCGTTGCAGAGCAGCAGGCCCTTCCTGGACGCCGCTCTTGCGGACGATCTCCTCGACCTGCGGCGTGATGTTCACGAAGCCCATCCGCGCCGGGACGTTGAACGTCAGGTATTCGGTGTAGGACTTCATGGCCAGAAAACCTGAGGCTGGGCCGGCCTGATCGGCAGCCGGCCCGGTCGATCGGCGGAGGGGTCAAGCGACCGGAAAACGGTTCTGAACAAGTTTGGCCACCTCGATATTGATCGGGATGCCAATCGTGACATTATACGAAAAGGTCAAGCCGAGCGATGCCCCGAGCGGTACGGACATCGGCGGAGAACTGAACCACAAAACCGGCCTGGCTTAAACAGGCCAAGCCGCCTCAGGGCTCGCCGCCGGATGCCTCGGTTGACGCATTGACATCGGCCCATGCGGCGATGCGACGGCCGCCGGCATCGGTGCCGATGACCTTGACGACGAGCGGGCCGGTCTGGGAGGAGATCCCGCTCAAGGCGGATCGGCTGAGACCAGAGCTCACCGTTGGCGGGAAGTAAGGACGTCCCGAACGCCGAGGCGATTCCGAGCATATCCAGGCGTCCATGGCGGACACCCGCGGAATGAGGGTTTGCCGGCGGCACCAACGGCTCCCAGGAAAGGGCGGAGAGCCGGACTTCGACGCCATGCCGCTCCTGGATCCGTGCCCGCAGTCGAAGTTCGCCGTCCGGTCCAGACGACTTGCGGAGCGACAGATCGAGCCGGGCCAGGCTACTCCCGAGCGGCAGAGCCGTCACCTGGAGCTCGGCGTCCGGCGGACCCGTGACTTCGACCTGGACGGCACGCGACCTGGAACCATCGACCACCACGAAGTGACTGGTGGTACCGGAAGCCGTCCAACGGTCGGCGGGACCGTCAGGACTGAGTCGCTGATACCGCGGGCCAGCCAGCTCCCATTCCTCGTGGGGTGAACGGAGATTCAGCGATGGATGTACCGTCTTCAGTCGAGTCCCGCTTGGGCGGATCCGGGTCCAAACCACTGAGGTACAGTGCCAGCGACCACCGTCGGAAAAGGCTGGCGAATGAGGCGCCGGTGGCCGACTCGAGATTCGCCATCCCTCGACGGTCCGAGGCGACCAACGCCGGAAGCAGATCCGGGCCGTACCGATCGGCGCACCATCGCAGAAAGAGATAGGTGCTGCCCCGATTGCCGTGGCTCCGGAAGAGATTGGCGGCGAAATAGTCATCCACGACAAGTTGATATCGCTCCGGCCCCGACAAAAACGCACTGACTCGATAATCAATGTTTGAAGTTGAGAAGCCATTGAGGTCCTCGGCCAGATGGGCCATCGCCTCGTCAAGCCATCCCTCCTCTTCCACGACGGGACCCGCCGGCGGCCGGCCGCTCTTCAATTTCTGGCTGAATATCACTGCATGCATGTATTCGTGCGCCAGCAGCGTCCGGACAAACGGCCCGGGCTTGAGCGCCGTGCTCAAGTACATCATGTCGCACTGGTTTCCGAACGGGGACCGAAATGCCGAGTCGAGATCAGCCACTCGGACGAAGCCATCGACGGCGTGGCGGCCATTTCCCAGACGATCGAGCCAGCTCGACAAGAGAATCGTGAAACGGCCGTCTCCATCGACGTCGCGTGCCTCACCAAACCGACGGCGGGAAAAGGGAAAGATTCGGTCATCGAACGTGTTGATCAGGTCTTTCAGCAGATCGCGATCGACGTCCGCCAGGTCTTCAGCCGCAACGTAGACCTGCGACGTGATGTCCGACACCTCGGAGGACTCCCCGGATGGTCGTGTAGTTGCTGGGGCTGGCGACATCGCCGTCACGCACCAACATTGAAAACAGTCGCTCGTTGGGAGGCAGTCCGCGCGCCGGTTGCCGACCGTGATCCGGATGCGCTCGGGGCGACCGTTCCACGGATAATGCCCCACGGCCGTCAACAGCCAGGTTGGGGACCGACGCAACGTCGGCCGACCGTGCTTTGAGTTGGACGGCGAAGGGACCGCTCGCCCTCGACAGAGCGGACACGACCACCAAGACCTCCGAGGTTGAGTCCGGTGTCGGCACGCGAAACGATGCCCGACCGTCACAAACCTCAATTGAAGCCGGCTCGCCAACCTGCCAGAAGGTCTCGGCGATGCGGGGTTCTTCCTGACCTCCAAGGCCAACCCATCCGCCAGCCAAGGTCAGCGTCAGGACGGCGAGTCCGGTCCAGACCAGCCAACCTTCGGAACGGCGTAAGCCTTGAGAAGTCATGCGCAACCACCACGACGACAAGGCCAGCGATATCCCCGCGATCCCGACCCGACCCCCGCCTACGCCGGGACCCCGGCCTGGCGGCGGGTTCCCCGGGAAAACCGCGACAGCCATTCGATCGGCGAGCCAGGTTCGTCGGCTTGAATCGATTGCGAAGAGCCTGCCGTACATGCTGGGAAAATCAAAACTTGAGTGTTTTGAGCAAGGATTCGGCGAAACGGCAGAAGGATGAACTCGAATAGGCGCTGAATGACGTTGTCAGGCAGACTTCTGATTCATGTTTCATTTTCCGGATTCGGTGACAACCAGGTCGATCGCGGCGAAATGTTCGTGATCGCTTTGGGTATTTCGAGTCTCGATCCGCACCAGATAAACGCCGGGCGTGGTGATTCTGAGCGTGCTCCGCTGACCGGCCTTGCTGCCGGGCTTGAAGTCCATGTCGAATGCCGATTCCATGACAACGTCGCCTTTGAGATCGGGAAGCTCCTTTTGCCCGACCTTCTTTTGGGGCGCGATGAAGAAGTGGACCACGACATTCTCTAGTGTCTTGTGGGGATAGACGTTGGTCAGAAGGTAGTTGATCCGAATCGGCTCGAGGACCTTGGCCTTGAGTACCGGGCGAGGGTTCTTACCCGATTCTGGTGGCGTCTGGTCGACGAAGGCCGAAACCTGCTCATCGAGCCGTGGCGACATCGAGTGTGATCTTCGCGTGCTCGGCTCGCACCCAACTCGTCAACGTAATGGCCAGCAGTGGCACGGCCAGGAACAGACTTGGTCTCGACATTGTCATACCTCCGACATACGGAAAGCAAAGTGGCCCATTGGTTTAGCTTGACTGGAAAGACAAGCCGTCGTTCCCCAAGATTCGCGGTGGAATCTTGGGACTCGGCCCTTTTCGACGAGTCTCGGGAATGAATCCGGCGACCGGCACGTCTCGATTGCGTCAGGAGCCATCGTACCGGAGCCGGAATCACCAATCTATCGCGGCGATTTCTCCGATAATCCTCATAACCTTCTCGCGTCGAACGCGCGGCTGGGCGAATGCTGCGTGAGGATCCCGACGCCTGTCTTCGCGGTCTGGACCGGGTGAGTCCCGTGGCTTGGACCGATCCGCCCTATCAAGGACTCACTTTGAGAGTCCGAGGAAGCGATCCCCATGGGAAAGACCCGACTTCAGGGCCGGCTTGCTGGGTTTCTGGGAATCTTGATCTGTTCGGCCATTCTGCCGGCATGCAAATCGCCGGATGGAATCGCGATACTCGCCTTTCTGCAAGCCGCCACCCGACTCGACCAATACCGTGCTGCGACCGCCTTTCCGTGGCCCAATACCAAGCTACTCTACCTGAGCGGTTACGCAGGTGCTAACTACGACTCGACAACGCGTGCCCGGCCAATCTACATTAACGCTGTGCCTCCCACACGCCCCCGACCGCTCCGTCTACGATCACCGTCGAGCCGGGGACTTGGGAATCCAACTGATCCGTCGATCCAGTCTGCGATTGCGTCTCTGTCTTGCGTCCCCGTGGCAGACCACCCGGAGACAGTCGCCGATCATTTTGGACGTTCTTGGTTTGGTCGATCGGTTCCCGGTCGCCAACCCGTCCCTGCCGGCATAGAATCGAATGGGTAGAGACTATTGGCACCTTGCCTTGACCGTCCATCGGGGACAACGGGGCAACCGATGAGTTCGAGCGACATCCGCATCGGCATTATCGGCGCAGGCCAGATCACGCGTAACGCGGCACCTGCCGGGGTTTCAGTCAATTCCCGGTGTCAGTGTCGTGGCGGTCTGTAATCGCCGTCGGGAAACGGCGGCCCGGGTCGCACGTGAATTCGACATTCCGAAGATCCACGGCACCTGGGAAGACCTGATCGCCGATCCCGATGTTGATGCCGTCGTGATCGGCGCCTGGCCGTATCTCCATTGCTCCGTGACCCTGGCGGCCTTGGACGCGGGCAAGCACGTGCTCACGCAGGCGCGAATGGCCATGAATGCGCGAGAAGCTCAGCGGATGCTTGATCGGGCCAACGAATCGCCGCGGCTGACCGCGATGGTGGTTCCCAGCCCCTACGGACTGGCCGGCGACGCATTCATGGCCGAACTGATCGCGCGGGATTCCTCGGCAAGCTTCGAGAGGTTCACGTCCATTCGTTGAACAATCACCTCGCTGATCCGGACGCGCCGATGGGATGGCGGCAGATGACCCGTTATTCGGGGTTCAACATGCTGACCTTGGGGATCGTGTATGAGTCCGTGCTGCGCTGGGTCGCCCCGGCAAAGAGTGTGATTGCTTATGCTTCCAAGATCATCTCAAGCCGATTTGACCCCGAGCTGGAGAAGAAAACGAGGGTCGGGACGCCTGATAGCGTGCAGGTCCTGACGACACACGAGGACGGCTCGTGCGGGGTCTATCGTTTGAGCAGTGTCGTCTGGCACGACACGACGATGGGGGTCGCGCTTTACGGCAGTGAGGGGACTTTGGTCTATGACCTGCTGCGCGATGAGATTCGCGGCGCTCGACGTCGAGACGACGGACTGCAACCGATGCCGATACCCGAGTCGCTCCGCGGCGGTTGGCAAGTCGAGGCGGATTTCATCGCCGCGATCCGAGGCGAACGTGCCGTGACCCGCACCGACTTTCTCACGGGCGTTCGCTACATGCAATTCACCGAGGCTGTGGCGCGCAGCTCGCGCCACCAGGTACCGGTCACTCTGCCATTACGTGAATTCTCCAACCCTAGCTTGTGACGGGTGGTGGGTGATGGGTGGCGGGTGGCGGGCGATGGGTGGCGGATGATGAGTGATGGGTGGTATGTATTTGACGCGCCACACGCCACCCACCACCCGCCACCCTCCCGAATTTGGAGCGAGCGGATTTGCGTTCTGGACCGAAATCAACTTACACTTGAATTGGCGCGCGGATGAAGGATCGGTTAGGGCGAGCCATTTGACGCGTGGATTGTCGTCCTGGAAGCGGATTGTGAAAACGAGGTTCCGCGTGAACATCGAATCGTTGGTTGTCATCAGGGAATGGCTTCGGACGCGTGGCCGGTGGTGTCGTTGCACCCGCTCGCTTGCTTGACACGCTTGGAGGGAGAATTACAATACAAAATGAGATAACGCTTCATTCTGAGACCGAGGCAACGCTCCGTGCCGCCAAGTCCGATCGACTGTGAACAAGTGAACGGAAGGGACGGACGAAGAGTCATTCGTCGCGATCGTGATCGGATTGGCGGAGTCGCTCCATGAAATGCGAGAAATGTGCCAAGCAGGCCACATTCCACATCACGGACATCGTCGAGAAGGGGAAACACCGGGAGTTCCACTTCTGCGACGAGCACGCCCGGCAGCACCTGGCTCCGCCGGATGAGACGGCCGAATCGCCGCCGATCAGTGAGCTGGCCAAGAAGCTTGACCTCGAATGTCAGCGCCGGCGGGAGCCTTGCGTGAGCCCTACGCCGGCGGACAAGCAGGTGTGTCCGATCTGCCAGATCACATTCCTGGAGTTCCGGAAGTCGGGCCGGCTGGGTTGTCCGTACGATTACGAGGTTTTCCGCGACGAGTTGATGCCGCTGCTCGAGAACATTCACGGTGAGACGCGGCACTCGGGCAAAGTCCCCAAGCGGGCGCCGCGCAACACGCAGCAGCAAACGACCCTGATCCAGTTACGGAACGAGCTGAAGCGGGCGGTCGCGGCCGAAGACTACGAGGCGGCCGCGCGATTGCGAGACAAGATCAAGGGCATCGAGCTGGAACAGGGGCGATGACGACGGTGTCACGACCAGCTCGCCGATGCCCTGGAATGTCGGTCATTCCCCGTCAGGTGGTCGGGACGATGACATGTCAACGGTGCCAAAACGAGGCCGCGGTTCACCTGACCGAACGGATCAAAGGTCAGCAGCGTGAGCTCCATCTCTGCCAGTCCTGTGCCCGAAAGGCGGGTTTGGCCTTGCCCGAATCGCCGCCGAACCTGGCGCTCGATGCGGTCGTGGAGAGTCTGATCGTCGCCAACGTCGGCGAGCTCGTCGGCGAGCTGGCCGAGATGGCCTGTCCGGATTGTGGCATCAAGTTCATGGAGTTCCGAGCCGGCGGCCGGCTGGGATGTCCGCACGATTACTGGGTCTTCTCCAAGGGATTGATGCCGCTCTTGCAACGCTATCCATGGAGCGACCCGGCATGTCGGCAAGGTGGCGCGGCGTCGCGAGGGTGCCTGGATGCGGCTTCGGCTCCGTACTCAGTTGCGCGAGGCGATCGCCCGCGAAGATTATGAAGAAGCCGCCCGGCTGCGCGACTTGCTCCGCCCGAAGGATCCCCACGCATGACTCTTGAAGACCTGACGAAATCGTCCGGCGAGTGGTTACGAGGCACCGGCCCCGAGAGCGACATCGTGATGTGCTCTCGGATCCGGCTGGCCCGCAACCTCGCCGATTTCCCGTTCACCAATCGCGCCAGCCGCGGCGAGAAAGCCGAGATCGAGGCGCACTTCAACTCGGCCCTGGCGCACGCCAAGCTCGAGCTGTCGTTACATCGACGTCAACGGCCTCTCCACGCTCGACCGCCAGTTCCTGGTCGAGCGGCAGATCATCTCCCGCGAGCTGGCCAGCGGCGAAGGCCCGCGCGGCGTCGCCATCAGCTCGCTGGAAAACATCGCCATCATGGTCAACGAGGAGGACCACCTCCGGGTCCAGTTCATGTTCTCGGGCTTCCGGCTCCCCGAGGTCTGGGACGCGGTCAACCAGCTCGACGACCAGCTCGAGGAGCAACTCGCCTACGCCTTCAGCCCGCAGCTCGGCTACCTGACCGCCTGCCCGACCAACGTCGGCACCGGCATCCGCGTCGGCGTCATGCTCCACCTGCCCGGCCTGGTCCAGACCAAGCAGATCGACAAGGTCTTCCGCGCCCTGCAAAAGATCAACCTGGCCGTCCGCGGCCTCTACGGCGAGGGGAGCCAGGCGTCCGGCGACTTCTACCAGATCTCCAACCAGCAGACCCTGGGCAAGAGCGAGCCCGAGCTGATCAAGATCCTGACCGACGTCGTCCCCCAGGTCCTCCAGTACGAGCGGACGGCCCGGCAGACCCTCCTGACCGAGCGCCGGCAGCACCTCCACGACCAGGTCAGCCGCGCCTACGGCGTGCTCAAGACCGCCCAGACGATCTCCAGCGAGGAGACGATGCTCTTGCTCTCGAGCGTCCGCATGGGGATCAACCTGGGCCTGATCGACGACCTCTCGATCGCCACCGTCAACGAGCTCTTCATCCAGACCCAGCCGGCCTTCCTCCAGAAGCTGCGCGGCTCCGAGCTCGGAGTCGAGGAACGCAACGTCGCCCGCGCGTCGTATCTACGCAGCCGGCTGTCCAACGGCCGGCAGGCCCCGCAGACACTGAGCGATGTGACCGGATCGCTGCAGCTCCCGAACGCGATCCCAGAGAGAGCCGCTCGACTTGTCGCTATTCAGCTTCGAGATCGATCCGCACAAGGTGCTCGGCGTGACCCTCAGGCCACGCTCGAGGAGATTCGCGACGCCTACGAGCAGAAGGCCAAGCGATACCATCCCGATGCCGGCGGCGAGGAATGGGTCTTTCGCATCCTCGTCCAGGCCTACGAGATGCTCAGCTCGGCGCGGGTCGCCCGCGCCACCGCACGTCGATGCGCCCGCGCTCAGCCCGCCGCGCACGCCGCGACGCCAGACCCGAGCGCAGCGCAGGAATCCGTCCATGCGGGCATCCACGACAACGGATGTCGACCCTTCGCGCATCGTCGCCGTCGAGCAGCTCTGCGTGCGCTATCTCTGGGACGATGCCGAGTATCTCTGGCTCACCCAGCGCGCACCCGACGAAGATCGCTTCCTGAGCTGCAACCTGAATCTCAGCTGGCCGGACCAGACTGCGACCGAACGCGCCGGGACCGATCGGCGATCACGCGTCGACCGTCGCGCACTGCACGAGGTCTTCGACCACATGATCATCACCACGCGAGTCGGTCGCCTCGCGGTCGCGCGACGACGACGATCGGTTCGCCGGCTGGCTCGTCTATTCGAGCTTCGATCGCGCCTGGAAAGCGGTCAACACGCTGCACCAGCTCTTGACGGGCCACGGGCTCGGCCTGAGACAGTGGTCGCGCGATCTGTTCATTCCCCGCGGCTGGCGGCTGAATCCCTCGAGAGCTTGGCGAGAATCGGTGCGATCAGCTCCTCCGGAACAAACCGCTTGAGTGCTTCGGTTCCGCCGTAGTACGCGACCTGTTTGATCAGCGTGCTTGACACGTGCGAATACTCGCCGTCGGCCATCAGGAAGACGGTTTCGATCTCGGGGTCGAGCCGGTGGTTGGTCAGCGTCATCCCGAACTCGTACTCCATGTCGGAGAGCGTGCGCAGGCCGCGCAGGATCACCCGGGCCCCGATCCGCTGCACAAAGTGCACGGTCAGCCCCTCGAACGACTCGACCGAGACATTGGAATACGGACGCACGACCAGCCGCGCCATCTCGACTCGCTCGTCGACGTCGAAGAGCGAGGTCTTGTTGGGATTGACGCCGATGCCGACGACCAAATGCTCGAACAGGAGCCGGCCGCGGCGGATCACGTCGAGATGGCCCAAGCGTGAACGGGTCGAACGTGCCCGTGAACACGGCCGTGCGATACGGGTCGGTCGAGTTCATTCATGGGGATCTCATGGGATCAACGACCAGGGTGATCCGACAGCTCGGGGACAACGATGCCCGCGAAGCTGGCCATCGCGGAGATCGGCCCGCCGCGAAGTCGGACTCGGCGCGAGCGCTCATCGCCGGGCCGACTTGCCACGAGGAACAGGGCCAGAAGAACCAGGATGACGGTCCCGATGTAGCCGTCGAGCGGGCGGCCCTTCTCGCCATTCCTCGCTCGGCGCTGCGTCGGGTTCCTGAGCGAGAACCTGTCGACTGAGGCCGGGGCTCAAGGTCAGCCCGAGGGCCAGAAAGATCGGGGCGAACCAGCGCATCCATCGATTTCGAGTGCGTGATCATCGTTCGCGTTCCTTGACTGGTGTAGGTCGTCGACGACGAATCATAGCTCATGGGAAGCCATTCGAGTAAGGGGCGGACTCGGCGGCGGAAGGCGCGCCGGGCCATCGCGACGGCCTTCCACGCCGGACCTCGCGAGCGGAGATGGGCGATGTAATCGTCGAGACCGACCGCCCAGAATCGATACTCGAGCCCTCGGAACTCGTAGGCACCGTTGTCCCGCGGCAAGGGGAACGGCTGAATCGGCTCGGCATAGACGAACGACAGGACCGCCCGGAATCCCGGACCGAACATCGCCTGCCAACGCACCAGCCCGTCGAGATCGTCCGTCGTGACCCAGTTCTCCCAGTCGCGCCGGCCCCGAGCATTCTTGCCGCGCTTGCCTTTGACCTCGACGACGAGGTTGTGCCCAAACCCGGGATACAGCAGAAAGTCCGGGTTCTTGACCCCATCTTCGCCGCAAATGGCCCGCTTGGCTTCGTCGATGGCCACGCAAGGAACCCGGATCGAGCGAATGAACGCCTCGAAGGCTGCCTCATAGTGATTGGAACGCTCGGGCCATCGTCGCCGTGATTGGAGAATCACGCCTCGTTTATTCGCAAGGCGATCCCCGCAGGTCAGGCTTTCCAGCCTGACATCGAATCTGTCAGGCTGTCAATGCCTGATCCACGTCAATCATCCCGAATTCCGGCGCGCAGCGTCAATCCTCAGCTCTCCGATTTCGAGCTCGATGATGGTCACGATCGGCAAGCTGGACCGGCGGTCGAGCGGCGGCGCGTCGCGGCAGCACGGCTTCGGCGTACTCCCAGATCTGCTCGGGCGTCTCGAAGACTTTGTCGAACAGCCAGTCCGCCGTCGTACTCGCAATTGGCGGTCGTGTAATCGCGGCAGATCTTGGGGCGATTGAGATAGATGCCGCAGCGGTCGTCGGCGGTCAGGTACTTGCAGCGGGTCATGACCAGGAGGTACCACTGACCTTTCTCGACGTAGATCATGGTCTGGCCGTGGGCCAGGTACCAGCGGATCGAGTCGAATTCGTCCCAGGTCGTCGGGTTGTCGATCGGCAGCGAGAAATAGCGGCAGCACTTGCCGGTGCAATAATCGCACAGGCATTCGCCCGGCTTGAGCTCAGCTCGGCTCGGCTTGCGCCGTTTGGGTTTGGCGGCGGCGTCCTTCACAGGTCTGCACCTATCCTGCGCGGACGGTCGAGCGTGGTTGTGGAATGAACAGGACGCCGGCAAGGGCGGCCACGTGGGCATCGGTCGTCCCGCAGCAGCCACCCAGCAAACGCACGTTCGACTCCAGCAGGGCCGGCACCGCCGCGGCGAACGCCGACGGGTCGGAGCCGGTCCCTGCCGATGGATACACACCCGGCTTGACGAGCAGCGGACACGAGACAACGCGGTTCATTCGTTCGGCGAACGCGACCGCGGCGACGATATCCGGCCTGACAGTTGATGCCCAGCACCGATGCGCCCAGGTCCAGGAAACGGCGGGCGGTCCGCTCGAATCGAGGCGCGAGCCGGCCATTCCCGCAGGCTGACCAGGATCGGAACCGAGCCGCGCACGGCTTCTCTGACTTCGCGGAGCACCGCTGCGGCGGGCTGGGCGAGATAGGTCTCGAAGATCAAGGCATCGACGCCGCTGTCGACCAGGATCGCCGCTTGTTCGGCGGCCGCACCGGTTTGCATCGCGGCTGTCGGACCGAGGTCGCCGATCACGAAGCGCTCCGGTCCGGCGGCGCAGCCGGGCCAGCTCGACGGCCCGGCGATTGATCGACTCGACGTCGTCCTCGCGGCCAAACCGCGACAGCCAGCACCGATTGGCGCCGAAGGTGTTGGTCAAGATGGCGTCGGCGCCGGCACGTCACGTCGCGACGGTGGAGCGCGAGGACGTCGGCGGCATGCGACAGGTTCCAGAGCGACGGATCATCGTCCTGAGGTTCAGACCCAGCCCGATGAGTCGCGTGCCGAGCCCCGCGTCCAGAACCAGCGGTACGCTCATCGAGTACGTCCAGGAATCGGTCGGAGACGCGTCCGGCCGGGCACGGACTTGCCGATGCGAGCGTCCTGTCGCGGTCTGGTGATGATCGCAAGCCGGCTCATTCACGCGATTTCGTCCGGTTGCGGTAGCGCGCGCTGACGCGAACGAGAAACCGATGCTCTTCGTCGGTGAGGGCGGTTCGCCCCTCGCGATGGAGCTTTTCCAGGATCTCGTCCATTCGCCGTTCCTCGGCGGCCTCGCGGGCGACCCGCCGCTGGCGGCGCTGCTCGGAGCGCCGGCGTCGCCAACGCTTGACCGCACTCTCCCGAGACGGGCGGACCTTGGGGGCACCGCTCTCGAGGCTGGTATAGCCCTCGGAAAAATCGTAGCCGAAAACACCATCCTCGAAATAGCCGCCGTCCTCGAGCATGTGTGCTTCGATCCGCACCAAGAACTCGATCACCAGCGCGAGGCCGATGAGCGTCAAACCGTCGGACCGCTGACTCGCGACCAGTCGAACCAGGCCGACGATCGACCAGAAGCGCAGCGCAGGCCCGAGCCGTCCAGGGCGCATGGATGTTGTCGCGCGACGAGACGACCGACGTGCTGCCCAGATAGGCGCGGAAGCATCCGGCCCCCGTCGAACGGCAGCGCGGGGATCAGGTTGGCGAGCATCAGGACGCAATTCATGTATCCGAACCAGCCGGCGACCCAGAGCCGGCGTGAGCGGCGGCCGCCAGAGCCGCCATCGGCCAGCCATGGGGGCACCGGCATCCACGTTCGTTGCCGAACGGATTCCAGACGAACTGGGCATGCCGCGAACAGGTGCAAGCCGATGGCGGTCACCAGGAAGAGGGCGCCGCTGGTGACCGGCCCGGCCATCGCGACCAGCAAATGCTCGCTCGACCGCGGCACGAACGACGGACCGACCAAACTTCCCAGCGGCCAGAGGTGGACGTCCTCCTGGTCGCAGTCGAGCCAGGCCGCCGTCGCCGCATGGCCCAGCTCGTGCAACGCCAGGGCGATCAGCAGCAGCCCCAACCAGCAGGCCGTCTGGGAAAGCTGTGGAAGCGCTCCCTCGGCGGCGAAATGGACCGCGGACACCAGGAGCCAGGACGCCACGAAAATGATCAGAATGAGATGCACGCGGACCGCGGTTCCAAACCATCGGCCCAGACTGATCGGCGACCAGGTTAGAGGATCGCTCATGGTCGGCCATCCCGGAGTCGGTTGCGATCGCGTGGCCGAGAACGCTCGGCTCGCCACGGCCTACTCTATCAATCTACCAACGCCGGTCGCAACCGCGTCGCAACCTTTGCCGTTGCCAGCGATGTCGACGTCGTCGCGAGCCGATCCTTCAGGATCCGGCCGAGGATTGGTAGAATAGCTGTTCGCCCGACGAATGAATGCACTATCCCGAGTCCGCGAGCTCTCACGATGGATTCGACACTCGACGTCGCCCGAGATCACCGTAGCCGTGGAGCTCGGTCCACGCTCGTACGAGGTGCGGGTCGTGACCGGCCAGCCCGACGAGTCTCGGTCCGTTCGTCCGCGCTGCGCTCGACCGAACCTGGGCCGGCCGGTCGTGCCGGTCGGCGCTGATCGTGACCGACTCGAATCTGGCCGAGCTGCCCTTGCCGGCCGCAGTATCAGGCCGCCTTGTCCGCAGCTCGGCATCGAGTCGGCGCTCGCGGTCGTTCCCGCCGGCGAGAGCAGCAAGTCGCTCGACCAGGCCTCCCGGCTGTACGACGAGCTGGTGACTCGCAAGGCCGATCGCCATACGCTGATCGTCGCCCTGGGCGGCGGCGTGATCGGCGACCTCGCCGGCTTCGTCGCCGCCACATTCGCCCGCGGGCTCCCCTTGATCATGGTTCCGACGACCCTGCTGGCGCAGGTCGACAGCTCGGTCGGCGGCAAGGTCGGCGTCAATCATCCCGGCGCCAAGAACATCATCGGCGCGTTCCACCAGCCGGTCGGCGTCTGGATCGACACCGAGACCCTGCGGACCCTGCCGGACCGCGAGCTCCGCTGCGGCCTGGCCGAGGTCGTCAAGTACGGCGTCATCCTCGACGCCGAGTTCTTCGCCGAGCTGGAGCGCGACGTCGAGCACGAATCCTGGATCGGCGACGACGAGGCCTTGCGACGGATCGTCGCCCGGAGCTGCCGGCTCAAGGCCGAGCGTCGTGGCCCGGGACGAGCGCGAGGAGACCGGGCTGCGGGCCGTCCTCAATTTCGGCCACACGATCGGCCACGCGATCGAGGCGGTCGCCGGCTACGACGGGCCGTTTCAGCACGGCGAGGCCGTCGCCGTCGGCATGGTCGCCGAGAGCCGGCTGGCCGAGCGACTGGGCTGGATCGGCCCGGACGTCGGTCGACCGCCTGGTTCGTCTGCTCGAGCGGTTCGGTCTGCCGACGACGGCCCCGGGCTCGATCCCGACCGGCTGCTCGAGGCCATGGGCCGCGACAAGAAGAACCAGCGCGGCCGACTCCGTTTCGTCCTGCCCGCGGTCGATCGGCCAGGTCGAGCTGACCGACGCCGCCGAGCGAGACCGACGTTCGGGCTGTCCTCGCGAGCCCTCTGAAGACCGTGATCCGCTCACAGCAGGGAGCCTCGCTTGGCCGAACGGACGCCGATCGACGAGCTGCTCGACCTTGATCCGCCTGACGATGGTCCCGGGCGTCGGGCCGCACACGAGCCAGGCGCTGCTCGAGCACTTCGGGTCGGCCGGCCGGGTGCTGGCGGCGACTCGGACGGAGCTGCGCGACGTCGCCGGCGTCGGCCCCAAGCTCGCCGACAAGATCGCCCAAGCCCGTCAGGAGCTCGACGCCGAGGCCGAGCTCGCTCTGTGCCGGCGCATGGACGTCCGCGTGCTGCCGCGCGGCGATCCGGAATACCCGCCGTCGCTCGAGAATATTCCCGACCCGCCCAGCCTGCTGTACGTCAAGGGGCGAGCTCGAGCCGCGCGATCAGCTGGCGATCGCGGTGGTCGGCTCGCGCCACTGCACGCCCTATGGGGCGCGGATCGCCGAACGGCTGGCGGCCGCGCTGGCGCGGACGGGCTTCACGGTCGTCTCGGGCCTGGCCCGCGGCATCGACGCGGCCGCTCACCGCGGGGCGATCAAGGCCGGCGGTCGAACGATCGCCGTCCTCGCCAACGGGCTGGCGTCGGTCTATCCTCCCGAGCACGAGGACCTGGCCCGCTCCGTCGTCGAAGCCGGTGCGCCTGCTCAGCGAAATGCCGATGCGACAGGGTCCGCTCGCCGGGCTTGTTCACCCAGCGGAACCGGATCATCTCCGGGCTCGCCCTGGGCGTCGTCGTGGTCGAGGCGACGCCGCGCAGCGGCTCGCTGTCGACCGCCGCGTCACGCGATCGAGCAGAATCGCGAGGTCTTCGCCGTGCCCGGGCCGGTCGACAGCCTGTCCAGCCGAGGCTGCCATCGCCTGATCCGCGACGGCGCCCGACTGGTCGAGACCGTCGACGACATCCTCGAGGAGCTCGGCCCCCTGGTCCAGGAAGTCCGCACCGAGCCCGACGGAGCCGCCGGTCCGCCATCCCGCCGAGCTGGCGCTCACCGATGCGGAGCGATCGCTGCTGGGCCAGCTCGACGACCACCCGACCGGCGTCGACGACCTGATCGCCCGCACCGGCCTGACCGCCGCTCAGGTCATGGCCACCCTCAGCGTCCTGGAAATGAAGCGCCTGGTCACGCCGGCTGCCGGGGCACCGGTTCGTCCGGGCCTGACGGAAAACAAATACTTTAACCACGGAAAACACGGAAAGAAGACACAATAATTGATTCTCTAAGCTATCGAGCGTATTACGTTATTATATGTATTGAATTCTTCCGTGTTTTCCGTAGTTTTCCGTGGTTAACGGTATTAGATCCGCGGCGAGCGAATCCCGGCGTCATCCGGTCGGCGTCAAGATGGGACTCGAGCCAGCGCACCACGTCGTCGAGGACCTGTTCGGCGCCGAGCTCGTTGAGCGGCTCATGGAGCATCTTGGGGTAGATGAGCAGGGTTTTGTCCTCGCTTCCCAGCCGATCGTAGAATTCGCGGGCCGCGGCGGGGTTGACGATCGGGTCCTGTCCGCCCACCAGCATCAGGATCGGTAATCGAATTTCGCCGGCGCGCGCGATCAACATCTCACCCCCCTCGACCATGCCGAAGAATAGCGGGGCACTCATGCGACTGTGCCGCAGGGGATCGTCGCGGTGCTCGCGCTGGATCTCCGGGTCGCGGGTCAGCAGGTCGGAGCGAAGATTGCCTTTCAACGTGATCCAGGGGGCGTATTTCGCGAGGAACCGGCCGATTCGCAGCTTGGTCGGCGGAATCGGCAATGGCGACTCGCAGCGCCGGGTTCGAGACGATGATCCCGTCGATCGCGGATTGCCTGGCGAGTACGAGGCGAAGGGCGACCTGCCCTCCGTTGGAATGTCCGAGCAGAAACCGGCGGCCATCGGGGACTTGTACCGACGCCCAGTCCACGGCGCTTTGCAAGATCGTTCGTCAAGTCGTCGTACGCGCCGGACCACGCCCCGCCGGCCCGGACTGCTTGCCGTGACCGCGGAAATCGACGGCGACGCACGTCGAGATCGAGCGCGGAGCCGAGAACATCGGCGACGCGGGCGGTACGAGCCGCCATGTTCGCCGAAACCGTGGGAGACGATCACCACCCCCCGAGGCCCCGGGCGGCGCCACCAACGGCCACGGAGCATCGATGCCGTCGGCCGACCGGACCGTCGATCTCGCGAACCTCAGTTTGCGCCGTCGCCATCCCTTGCCTCGGGAACGTGGTTCAGCCCATGGTTTTACGCGGTCGCCGCGATCCTGCCTCAGTCGATATCAATAATCGAATATCACGACTGCGCCGAGACCAATCTTCCGGCTGGCATCCCGCGTCAATCGTCGGCTCCGACCGGCTTCGATCTCCGTCCGCAGGCTCATTCCGGCCGGCGCCAGGTCCAGGTCCAGTGCCGATCCGAGGTCATGGTGACGTCGCGATCGGGCAGGCCCAGGCGGCCGACCAGCGTACGAGCTTCGTCCAGGGTGAACGCGGCGTTCAGCGAGGCTTCGAAGAGGGCTCGCGCTTCCGGGGTCTCGGTGGCGGCATAGGTCGCGACCAGCCGGCCGACCTCGTCATGCGACCGCGGGCGGGCCAGGTCACGGACCATGACCGTTCCGCCCGGGGCGACCAGGCGAGCCATCTCCTCCAGCACCGGCGCGGGGTCGGGGATGTGGTGAATGATCGTATTGGAGACGACCCCCTCGAAGATCGAATCACCGAATACGTCCAGGAGCGACTTGGCGTCCCCTTGCCGGCAGCGGATTCGTGGCGACAGGCCGGCCATGGCGATGTTGACTGCCGGCTTGCTCGAGCATGGTCGCCGACAGGTCGAGAGCCAGGATGCGGGCTCGGCCATCCGCGCGTGCCAGCGCGATCGGGATTCGCGCCGTCCCGGTCCCGACATCGAGGATCTCGCCACCCCGGCACGGTCCGTGAGCGGACAGGAAATCCGCCACGAAGCGGTCGTTGACCGCCGAGTGGTCCATCGCGTCGTATTGACGCACCTCCTCGGCGGTTTCCATCGCCTCGGGCTCGAGCACGCGCGGAATCATGGCGACAGGCTCCTCGCTCAGCCCTTCACGGACCTCGGCGATGGCCTTGGCGGCCTCCACCAGGCAGGCCTTGATATCGGCGACAGGGTTTTCGGGACTCTCCTCGTATTCGATCGCCAGCAGGTAGCTGTACTTGTTCTTGGCCAGCGCCTTGAGGAAATCGACTGTGCGCAGGTCGCCCTGTCCGAGAATCGTGAACTTCTCGGCGTCCTTGACATCCTTGAGGTGAACGCCGTAGACCCGCTTGCCAAAGGCTTCGACGGCATGGACCGGATCTTCCTTCGACCGCAGGAAATGGCCGGTATCGATGCAGACACCGAACTTGGGGTGATGGTCCTTGATTGTCTTGGCGATCGTGTCGATCTTGGCGTAGCGATGGCCCGGACCATGATTGTGGATGCCGACGGCCACGTCGAATTGCTCGATCAGCTTGTCGATCGCGTCGAGCGCATCCGGGATCGGGATCGGCCGAAGGTATTGCACGCCGGGCCGCCTTGGCGAACTCGAACGTCCGGCGGTTCGGCGGCCGATGTCCTTACCGAGCGGGACGACGCCGTAGCCGGAGACCGTCACGCCCGCGGCTTCGATCTCGCGTGTGCGAATTGACACCTCCTGCGTGCTCGAGGTCAGCGGAAAATGATCGCGGGTAAGCCTCCCAGAAATGAAGGCCCAGATCCTTGGTCGCGGCCAGCGCCTTGCCCACGTCCGGGCGGCCGCCCGCACCCAACCCGCGCAGCGAATAGCTCTGAATCCCCATCTTGAACGGGCCGTACGGTCCACTTTGACCCTCGAAGCGGGAGTCGCCGGCCAGCGAGACTCGGCTCAGGGCCAGAGCCCCGCCCAGCGCGCAACCCGCGGCCAGCATCTCGCGCCGGTTCCAAGTACGCTCAGCTCGTGGTGATGACATGACAATGCTCCTGCCCTGACCATGAACGACCCGTTTCAAACCGGGGGACTCCTGGATGACGCCGCGCGGCTCAGCCACGCCGGCCCGCCGAGCCTAGTGGTCTGTCAGCTCTCGTTTGGCGAGTGGGAGCCGCCTTAGGCGGACTGAACCCGCTAGGCCGGACTCCAACCTGCCGATTGGAGATTGACGACACGGTGGTTCGCTCGGATTCTTCTTGAGGCTATCCCAACCACGGATCGGATGCCAGTGGCGGGCCTCGTCGAAATCGACAAAGTTCCGGTCGAACGGCCAGACGGCCCTTGAGATGCCAGCCCCTCGGTCTGGTAAAAAGTAGAGTTGCTCGGCCTTGAGTCGTCTGGCGGCGTCCGAAACGTGCGATGTGCGACTTGCAGACGCGAGGGAGATGACATGCGGCCCGGATCCGAAGTTTTCGGTGTCTTGCAGCCCGTCGGCGGCGGCGACCCGATCCCACTCATGAAGCGGGAAATTGTGATCGGCCGGCGGCCCAGTTGCGATATCAGCCTCGACTTTGAGAACATCTCCGGCAAGCACTGCACCCTCCGGTTCATGAACGGCGTGTGGAGCGTCCGGGACATGGGGAGCACCAACGGCACCACCGTCAACGGCTCGCGATCTCGAGCGAGACAGAGCCTGATGCCCGACGAAGAGCTCGGAATCGCCGGGCACTTGTATCACAATCGAATACGTCGCGGCCGGCCCCGAAGCGTTCCTCAGCTCCCACAAGGAGCTGGATGAAGAGGTCGTGGTCGAGCGCGAGCGTCACTCGTTGATGGACCTCGCCGGGCTCGATACCGACAATGCCAAGGCCGAGCGTCCCAAAAAAGCTCCCAAGGTGATCGAGCGCGTGTCAGCCGACGAGGCCGAGTTCGACGATACCGTTCCTCAGCATTTCAAAAAGCCGCCCGTCAAGCCAAAGACGCAACCGACTGACGACGATTTCTTCAACTTGATTGAAGAGGAAGTGAAAAAACCGACCTGATCGCTCGCGCCGATCAGGCCGGCTTGCAACTCTCAGGAACCGGCGGTGCATGATAGGCGTTTGCGAGAGAATCTGTCCAGCAAATGCCTAACGCTCGAACATCGCGAAGCAGATCCTTTCTCGCACGCTTCTTACCCGGAACGAATGACGGGGCCTGACAACAGACGCCCGTCGTCGCGCCTTCGCGTCTCAAATCTCGGCTCAACTGCGCCTGCGGTCCGAACGATCCATCGCGTGCGTGCACAGATCCAGTTCGCGCATGTGCCAGCAGAGCACGAATTGGAGACTGAGGATCGTTGAGACGGCACATTTTTCGCAGATGATTTCCTTTCCACCGGAAATACTGGTCAGCGCTCGATTCTTTGACGCTTTCTTGAGTAAGCAATCGGTTTCGATGTTCCGGTTGAGAGCCTTCCTGAGCTTGTGCCCTCCCATGCGAGCGGGCAAGCCCGGAAGCGTGTTCTGTCGGTCCTTTCCATTTCTATTCCGCAACGAGGAGTTTGCCACCATGAGAACGATGGTTCGCGCATTGGTTGGTTTCGGTCTGGTCGCGTTTCTCGCCGGGCCGGCGCTCGCGCAGGGCAGGTCGAGGCTTCGGCATGATGGGCGGCGGCGGTTTGGCCGGGCTGATCGGCAACGCCAGCGTCCAGAAAGAGCTGAAGCTCGACGACAAACAGGTCGAAAAGGCAAAGGAGTACGCTGCCTCGGCCAGGAGAAGATGGCGGAAAACCGCGAGAAACTTCAGGGGCTCGAGGGCGAAGAGCGCCGCACGAAGACAGCAAGAGCTCACCAAGGAGATGAACGACGCGGCCCTCAAGGCGTTCGGCGAGTTCCTCAAGCCCGAGCAGATCACTCGGCTCAAGCAGATCTCTTACCAGAGTGCGCGGTGCACAGGCCTTCACCGACCCCGAGGTCGCCAAGAAACTGAACATCACTGACGCCCAGAAGACCGATATCCAGGCGATCGTGCAGGAGTCCATGGCAGGAGATGCGCGAGCTCTTCAGCCAGACAGAGCCCCAGGACGACCGTGAAGCCGGCATGAAGAAGATGGCCGAGCTGCACAAGGAGACGCTCGCCAAGGCCGAGGCCAAGCTGAACGATGAACAGCAGAAGACCTGGAAAGAGCTGATCGGCGCCCCGTTCGAGGTCAAGTCCGAGCCGCGTCCCAATAACTGAGGAAGCTGTCGCGTGCCTCGACCAGAGGCCGAAAACGGAACCGATGCTCTCGAGCAATCGTTCGAGCGAGATCCCGGATCAATCGATCCGGGATCTCGTTTCGCTTTTCACGCTCGATCAGCGGGAAGCGCCGTCACTCCACCGTCACGCTCTTGGCCAGGTTCCGCGGCTTGTCGATGTCGCAGCCGCGGAGCCGGGCGACGTGGTAGGCGAGCAGCTGGAGCGGGACGACGGCCAGGAGCGGCTGGACGACCTCCGGCGCGTCGGGAATCGGCAGGAAGACGTCGGACAGCGCGGCGAGCTCGTCGTCGCCCTCGGTGCCGACCGCGATGATCGAAGCCGTCGCGGGCCCGGACCTCCTCGATGTTGCTCAGCGTCTTGGCGTGGAGCGAGCCGCGCGGCGCCACGAAGACGCAGGGGGTCTCGCGATCGACCAGCGCGATCGGGCCGTGCTTCATCTCGGCGGTCGGATAGCCCTCGGCGTGGATGTAGCTGATCTCCTTGAGCTTGAGCGCGCCTTCGAGCGCGACCGGGATAATGGAGGTCGCGGCCGAGGTAGAGGGCACTTCGGGCCGGCGCGATCCGCTCGGCCGCCTCCTCGATGAGCGGCTCGGTCTTGAGGACCTCGCCGAGCAGGTCGGGGACCGACTCGATGGCGTCGACGACGGCCAGGCCGTCCGCGAACGACGAGGTGCCGCAGCCGGCCGAGATAGAGGGCCAGCAGGGTCAGCACGGTCACCTGCGCCGAGAACGCCTTGGTGCTGGCGACGCCGACCTCGGGGCCGGCGTGGAGGTAGATGCCGCCGTCGGCCTCGCGGGCGATCGTGCTGCCGACGGTGTTGACGATCGCCAGGGTCGGGTGGCCGCGCCGCTTGGCCTCGCGCAGCGCGCCCAGGGTGTCGGCCGTCTCGCCCGACTGGCTGAGGACGAAGACCAGCGTGCGGTCGTCGAGCGGCGCGTTGCGGTAGCGGAACTCGCTGGCGTATTCGACCTCGACCGGCAGGTGGGCCAGCCGCTCGATCAGGTATTCGCCCACCAGGGCCGCGTGCCAGCTCGTCCCGCAGGCGGCGAAGACGATCCGGCGCACCCGGCGGAGCTGGCGGGCTGACAGGTTCAGCCCGCCGAACTGCGCCGTCGCCTCGGCGCGGCGGAGCCGGCCGCGGCAGGCGTCGATGCACCGTCTCGGGCTGCTCGCGGATCTCCTTGATCATGTAGTGGGCGTGGCCGCCCAGCTCGACCGCGTCGGGCTTCCAGTCGATCCGGTCGATCCGCGGCGTGATCGACCCATGCTCGCGATGGCGGATCTCGAAGTCGCGCGGGCGTGAGCCGGACGACCTCGCCGTCCTGCAGGTACGCGACCCGCGCCGTGTGGGGCGCGATCGCCACCGGGTCGCTGGCCAGCAAGTGCTCGCCCTCGCCCAGGCCGACGACGAGCGGACTGCCGAGCCGGGCGCCGACGACCTCGCCGGGCCACTTCGGGCTGACGACCGCCAGCCCGTAGGTCCCCTCGAGCCGCGGCAACGCGCGCTGCACGGCCTCGAACAGGTCGTCGCACCGATTCCAGCTCGCGCGCGATCAGGTGAGCGATCGACCTCGGTGTCGGTCTGGCTGACGAACGCGAACCCCTGCGCCTCGAGCTCGCGGCGCAAGCGACGCGTGGTTCTCGATCACGCCGTTGTGGACCACGGCGACGCTGGCCGCGCCGTCCCGACCGCCGAGATGGGGATGGGCATTGCGGTCGCTGGCCGGCCCGTGCGTGGCCCAGCGGGTGTGGCTGATCCCGCACGTGCCCGCGACCGGTCGCTGCTCGAGCAGCTCCTCCAGCACCCGGACGCGACCGGCACGCTTCCGCACGACCAGCCGTTCGCCGTCGAGCGTCGCCAGCCCGGCGCTGTCGTAGCCGCGATACTCGAGCCGCCGCAAGCCCGGCGACCAGGATCGAGCGCGCCTCATGCCCCCCGGTGTATCCGACGATCCCGCACATCGGCCACGCATCCTTCTTCGATGCAAGTCGTCATCCCGGCGGTCGCTCCTCGATCCCGCGTCATCGCAACGTGTTCAACTCTGCCCATTCTCGCCCGCCGGCTTTCTCGGGGAAGAAAGATCGACCAGCGCGGCAGCGGAAGCCGGGCAGGACGTCCTCGCCAGTCAGCTCATCGTCCTCCCGCAGCCAGACTCACCGAGCCGTCGCCACGATGGACGTACGCCGTGCGTGATTCGGGAAAAATGACCCAGACGAGCGGCACTCCCACCTCAGGTATTCGACGACTTTCTGCTCGACTTCATACGCCGGATCGTTTGGCGAGACGACCTCGACCGCCAGGTCGGGCGGAATGTAGACATATCCACGTCCAGGTCGAGCGCGTCCGGCAGGCGCTCCTTGCGAACGAACGAGACGTCGGGCTTCGGACTTTCCTGGGGCGTCCGGAAAGCACACGTAGCCCATGCTCGGAAATCCAGACCCAGCCCAGGTTTCGCTCTCGAACGAAGTTGTCGATCGAACCGAAAACCTCTCCGCCGACCCAACTCGACAATGCGACTCATGTTCCGCTCCACCAGGTGGCCGTCGACCAGCTCGTAATTCTTCCCATCCGGCATCGTCAGCAAGTCTTCGGGCGTGTAAGTCTGTCTCGGCAACGGTGCTCATCGGCTTCAGCTCCGTTCTCCGAATCGGTCCGGTCACCGTTTCATCGAAGTCGATCAACGCGCATTATCAATCGCGGTCAGGCCGATTGCCGTGCGTCGATCATCGCCAGAACCGAGTCCATTTCAGAGTCGATCGGGTTGACAGTCGCATCGCCGACTCTTTCGATAAAGTGGCGTTGACAGGCCGTCTTGACTTGGCGATAGTAACGCCCGGACAGGACGACTTCAGGCGAGTCCGCAATGGCTTGCCTGGAAGAACGGATGATCGCCTGTCGGCTCGAGCAACACAACGGAAAAGGCCGCAAGGACGAGGGCCTGGCGTGTTGAACTGCCCGTCTCGCCTTGCCGCATGTCTCGCTCATTCACACACCCTCGACGTTCCAGGCGCGTACTCGAGCCACCAAGGATGGAGCCCGCGATGCGAATTCTCGTCACCGGCGGAGCCGGTTACGTCGGCTCGACGCTCGTCCCCATGCTCCTGGAGCAGGGACACCGCGTCCGCGTCCTCGACTCGCTCAAGTTCGGCGGCCACGGCCTGCTTGCCCTGCTGCTCGAACCGCTTCTTCGAGCTGATCAAGGGCGACGTCTGCGACCCGGCCGCCGTCAAGACGGCGCTCGACGGCATCGACGCGGTCATTCACCTGGCCGCCATCGTCGGCTACCCCGCGTGCAAGAAGGAGCCGCAGCGTCGCCCAGGCGATCAACGTCGAGGGGACCGCCAACCTGCTGCGCCACCGCAAGCCCGACCAGAAGGTCATCTTCGCCTCGACCGGCAGCATCTACGGCTCGATCCCCGACTACGTCTGCAACGAAGAAACACCCCGCGGCTCCGATCACGCTCTACGGCGAGACCAAGGCCGCCGCCGAGCAGATGGTGCTCGACGCCGGCAACAGCGTCGCCTATCGCTTCGCCACCGCCTTCGGCGTCAGCAACCGGATGCGGCTCGACCTGATGCCCAACGACTTCACCTACCAGGCCGTCAAGAACCGCAACCTGATCGTCTACGAGGGCGGCTTCAAGCGGACCTTCGTCCACGTCCGCGACATGGCCCGCTCGTTCATCTTCGCCCTCGAAACGCTGGGACGAGGTCAAGGACGACGTCTACAACGTCGGCCACGAGACCATGAACTTCACCAAGGAAGACGTCGCCCGCAAGATCCTCGAGCACGTCGATTACTACCTCCACTTCGCCGAGGTCGGCAGCGACGCCGATCAGCGCAACTACGAGGTCTCCTACGAGAAGATCCGCAAGAAGGGCTTCGAGACCACGATCGATCTCGACCGCGGCATCGCCGAGCTGGTCCGCGCGGCCAAGCTGATCGAGTTCCAGAACCCGTTCGCCAACGTCTGAGCGGCTCGATCGGCTGGACAGTCGAGGTCCGCGCCAAGCCTGGTTTCGCGACGGCGTGTGCCCTCGTCACACATCGCGAGTGCCCAACCACCACTCACTTTGGAGCAACTTGATGAAGAGCTTCTGGTCCGACAAACGGGTGACCGTCACCGGCGGAGCCGGCTTCCTCGGCCAGCACCTGGTCAAGCGGCTGGAGAGCTACGGGGCCAAGGTCTTCGTGCCACGCCAGCGCGAGTACAACCTCACGTCGCTCGACGCCTGCCTGCGCTGCCTGCTGGAACACCCTTGCGACCTGTTGTTCCACACCGCCGCCTACTACGGCGGCATCGGGATCAACCAGACCGAGCCGGCCAAGCTGTACTACTCGCAACCTCGTCATGGGCGCCAACCTGATGGAGGCCGCCCGGCTGGCGAAGGTCGCCAAGGTCGTCAACATCGGCACCGCGTGCAGCTATCCCGGCTACCTCGAAGGCCACCTGAAGGAGCAGGACCTCTGGGCCGGCCCCTGCCACGCCAGCGTGGTCAACTACGGCCTGACCAAGAAGATGCTGGCCGTCCAGGGTGAAGCGTACAAGAAGCAGTACGGGCTCGACTCGATCCACCTGATCCTCACCAACCTGTACGGCCCGGGCGACTCGTACAACACCGAGCGATCGCACGTCGTCGCCGCCCTGGTGCGCAAGTGGGTCGAGGCCGAGATGGCCAAGGCCGCCAGCATCGAGGTCTGGGGGACCGGCAAGCCGGTCCGCGAGTTCATCTATGTCGAGGACTGCGCCGACGCGATCGTGCTGGCGGCGGAAAAGTACAACGACGTGACCATGCCCTTGAATATCGGCACCGGCATCGGCACATCGATCCGCGAGCTGGTCGAGACGACCAACACGGTGACCGGCTATCGAGGCAAGATCGTCTGGAACACGGACAAGCCCGACGGGGCCATGGTCAAGGTGCTCGACGTCACCCGGATGAAGCAGGTGCTCGACGGCTGGGTCGCCTCCAACCGACCTCAAGGCCGGCCTGGCCAAGACGATCGCCTGGTACCGGGCCAACAAGGCCCAGGCGGATGCGAAATGGTGATCGCTGGCGCCGCCGATGGTTCCGAGCCAAGGATCCGCAGTCGGACGCGATCGGACCGCGCCGTCGAGCCAGGACGGCGCAGCGTCCGGTTGGATCGCGCTCGATCCCGGCCAGGAACCGCTGCCGGCCGCCGCTCGGTCGGCGCTGCGCCGCCGTCAGACGAGCTCGGCCGGCAAGCGACATCCTGTTCATCAACCAGTATTACTGGCCCGACCACGCCTCGACGGCCCAGCACCTGGCCGACCTGGCCGAATCACTGGCCGAGCAGGCTACGAGTGCCACGTGCTGTGCGTCACAGAGCCGCTACAAGCCGGGAGAGCCGCGACCGCCCGCGCATGAGATTCACGAGGGCGTGCACATCCACCGGGTCCCGGCGACGTCGCTCGGGTCGACGCGGCACCTGGGCCCGGATGACCGATTACTTGAGCTTCTACGCCGGCGCCGTCTTCAAGGCGCTGATGCTGCCCCGGTTTGATGCCGTGGTCACCCTGACGACGCCCCCGATCATCGGCCTGGTCGGCACGCTGCTGAAGTGGCTGCGAGGGACCCGGCACGTTTACTGGAGCATGGATCTGCATCCCGACGCCAGCCTGGCGCTTGGGCGGATGTCGCCCAGCCAGCCTGTTTCCGCGATTCATGCACTGGCTGAGCGGCTTCGTCTATCGCCAGGCCGACAAGGTGGTCGTGCTCGGTCCGTACATGGCCGACCGGATCGCGCTCAAGCAGGTCGCCGCCGAGCGGATCGTGACGATCCCGGTCTGGAGCCGCCGCGAGGAGATCTACCCGATCCCGCGCGAGCCAATCCGCTTCGCAAGTCGCTCGGGCTCGACGATGCGTTCGTCGCGATGTACTCGGGAAACCTGGGACTGGCCCACTCCTTCGACGAGTTCTTGAGCGCGGCCCGCCGGCTCCGCGACCGTGCCGACATCGTGTTCCTCTTCGTGGGAGGCGGTCCTCGCCTCGCACGAAGTCGAAGCCGCCCGCGAGCGCGAGGGACTCACCAACATCCGCCTGCTCGACTACTTCCCCCGCGGCCAGTTGCACGCCTCGCTCTCGCTGGCCGACGTCCACCTGATCTCGATGAGGCCCGAGATGACCGGGATCGTCGTGCCGGGCAAGCTCTACGGCGTCATGGCCGCGGGCCGGCCGGCGATCTTCGTCGGTCCCGAGCATTGCGAAACCGCCGATACGATCCGGCACGCCGGCTGCGGCTTCACGATCGCGCCCGGCGACGCCGAGGCCCTGGTCTCGGCACTCACGCTCCTGGCCGGCGATCCCAGCCTGGGAAGACGCATGGGTGAGCGCGGACGCTCCGCGTTCCTGACGACCCATGAACGAAAGCTCTGCTGCAACCAGTGGCACGAGCTCATCGAGCGAGCTCCTGGCTCAACCGTTGACAACCGCTCGAGGACTGCCAGCGCAACCCGGACCCGACGCTCCGAGCCTCGGCCTCGCGCTCGATGCTTCTCGACGAATCACCCCAGCCCGATCGCTCAGATTCGTCCGTCGATATCCGAGAGTTCTCTTCCGCCGGAGGGTTATTGCCATGAAACTCATGACATCGCTTCATCGTTTTCGTGCTGGCCGGATTGGCTTCTGGTGTCCAGGCAATCGCGCGCCGAGCCGCCAGCCGCGAGTGTCGCCGAGATCCAGACTCAAGCACGATCGTGCCTTGATCACACGATCTGACCGAGTACCTCCACAAGAATCCCAAGGCCGACGATCGCGACCAGGCCTACGCCGCGCTCTTCAACAAGGCCATCGAGCACGACTGGTTCGCCGAGACCGAAGAGCTGGGCCGGCAGTACCTCAAGGCCGATCCCGATGGACCGGTCAAGGCGCTGGCCCAGATCATCTTGACGATGGGCCGAGCCCAGGCCGGTCGGTTCGACGAAGCTCTGGCTCAATACCGCGTGTTGATCCAGGGACTCAACCCGGACGATCAGGAGGAGTTCGCCGTCAGCTTCACGGATTCGCTCGCGATCGCCGCCGTCGCCGAGGGCGAGTTCGGCGTCGCTCGGCAGGTCTTGAACGCGCTGCTCGCGCGTTTCAAGGACAATCCGAAGGTGCAGACAGAAGGTCCAGACCGACTTGAAGCGACTGGATACGGTCGGCAAGCCTGCGCCGGCGTTCGCGGCGGAAGACATCAAGGGGCAGTCCGATCCGGCTCGACGCGTTCCGCGGCAAGTACGTCCTCATCGATTTCTGGGCGACCTGGTGCTCGCCGTGCGTGGCCGAGCTGCCCCGGCTCCAGGCCGCCTACCGCCTGTATGGCGGCACCGGCCTGGAAATCATCGGCGTCAGCCTGGATGAGAACAAGACGGCCGTGACCGATTTCGTCAAGGTCCGCAACCTCCCCTGGCCGCAGCTCCACAACGCGACCAGCTCGGCCGACCTGGTCGAGTCATTCGGCGTCAGCTCGATCCCGGCGACATACCTGATCGATCCCCAGGGTACGATCGTCCGCCTCGACCTCCGCGGCAAGAAGCTCGACCAGGTGCTCGGCCAGTTGATCAAGCGGCCGGTGAGCCAGGTGAGCGGGCGAGATTGCCGAATTGAATGCCGACACGTGCACGGACGGCGAATCAATCACGAGAGGTCGTGGCCTACCGCGTCCGCGCCGCGATGAATGAGCCTCGGACGCGGACGCCGGTCTTGTCGATGTCGGAGCCCGGCATCAGGCAAGTTCGGACCCCGGGGCCGCGCGAGTAGAATTCCTTGTAGACATTGTTCATGGCATCGTAGTCCTTCATGTCGCTCAGATAGACGAATCCGGAGATGATGTCTTCGGGTTTCAGCCCGGCCTGATCGAGGATCTCGACGTGCCCCTTCGCCATCCGGCGGACTTGGTCGCCGACGCTGGCCGACGCGGCTATCGCCGTTCGTGGCAGCGCCAGGCAACGCGGAAAGATAAAGGGTGTTGCCTGCCCATACGGCCGCACTGGCCGTGACGCCCCCTTCGGGCGGCCCGGTCTTGATGCCCGCCGGGCGGACGACCTTGCGGCTGGCCAGGTCGGTCGTGGCGATGCAGGTGATCTCGACATGAGAACCGCCGGGGATCCAGTTGACGAATGAGGTCGAGCACGCGGGCTCGGCGCCGTCCTCGAAGAACTCGTTGTAGACCTTGTCGGCCAACTCGAGGTTTTCGTAGCGATCGAGGAAGACGTTGCTCATGACGACATGACGGAAATCCAAGCCGGCCATTTTGAGAGTCGCCTCGACGTTACGCATTGCTTGCCGGACCTGCTCCTCGAACGTCGCGGGGTGGCCGCCGCCGGGGAGTTGATCACCCTTGCCCGAAATGTAGAGCGTATCGCCCGCGAGGATCCCGGGACTGAACGGGAGGCCGGCAGGAGGGTCACCGATCCTTTTCTTCTCGGAGAGATCGGCGTAAGCGACGCAGGTGATCTCCAGTCGAGACGGGCCGGGCACCTGGGCCACGCCGAGCGTCGTCCGCGATGGTGGGTCGTTCGGGAAGAACTCGGCGTAGTGTTTGTTGACCTCGGCGTACTGGTCGTGGTCTTCCAGATAAATGTAAGATTGGACCACGTTCTTCAGGTCCATGCCGGCCAATTTCAACGTCTTGCTGATCTCGTTCAGGCAATTCTTGACTTTTCCCTCGGTGTTCTCGTTGGGCTTGTAGTCTCCTTTCCCCGCGACATACAACGTCTTCCCGACCATGACGCCAGGTGCGAACAGGCCGGTCGGCCGCCTGCCGTTCGGAGTAATGAATTTCTTTTCGGGCGCTTGGCCGAAGGTCGCTTGCGCGAGACCGACGACGATCACAACGGGCGCGAGGACGATAAGAACGGTTCTGTTCATGACTTCATCACCTTCGTCGCGGATGATATTTCGGTTGGCAGGTCGACACTCACGGGGAGTGTAGCAAAACGTACTGACGCATTCCATGATGGGCCGGGCCGAGATGCCAAAGTCTCATGCCCGACCTCGACGAGTGCATGCGATCGAGCTTGCGGGACGATTTTTCGATCCGGGACGCGCTGGATGCTCGACAAGGAGCTCCGCGACGTCGCAAGATATCAGGGAGCCGAAATCGACGGCTGGATCACCCTCCCCAGAGATGGCGGTGCCACGTTGGCGGCGACTGACGCTGATTGAGAGAAGGGTCGTTGCTGGCTCTGACCTGACCGCAAGATACTCCCGCCTTCGATAAAAAGTCTAAACCCAGCGTCGACGCGAGGAAGAACATGAAACTGCTGCCCGGCTTTCTCTTCCTGTTGCTCGCGGCCAATGCGTGCGCTCAACAGAAATACGATCTGCTGCTTGCGCGGCGGGCACGTCATCGATCCCAAGAACCAGGTTAGTAAGATCTGCCGACGTCGCCATCCGTGACCGCAAGATCGCCGCCGTGGCTCCGGGGATCGATCCGGCGTTGGCGTTCAAAACGGTGGAAGTCAAGGGCCTCTACGTAACTCCGGGGCTCGTCGATATCCACGTACACGTGTTCGCGAGTCCTGGCGAACGCAACTCATACGCCGGCGAGCGAAGCGTCTATCCCGACGACTTCACGTTTCGCTCCGGTGTCACGACCGTGGCCGATGCCGGCTCCAGTGGTTGGCGCAACTTCCCGATGTTTCAAGAAACGGTGATCGCTCGCTCCCGAACTCGAGTTTTCGCGTTTCTGAACATCGTGGGTAATGGGATGCGGGGCACGCGATACGAGTCGAACCTGAGCGACATGGAGCCCAAGCCGACTGCGGAGATGGCGCAGAAGTTCAAGAGCGTGATCGTGGGGATCAAGACGGCTCACTACATGGGGGCGGATTTCGCGGCCGTTGATCGAGCCGTGGAGGCGGGCACGTTGGCGAACATCCCCGTGATGGTGGATTTCGGCCGCGTCAACTCCATGACCCCCAAGAAGACCTTCGCCGAGCTCGTCACGAAGAAGCTCCGGCCGGGCGACATCTACACCCACGTCTATTCCGGACTTCGGGGCGAGCTCGATCCATCAGGTCACGGGAACCCCGCACTCGTCGAAGGCCGCAAGCGCGGAGTTATCTTCGACGTGGGACACGGCTCCGGGAGCTTCACCTGGCGGATCGCCGTACCGATTATCCAGGAAGGCTTCCTTCCCGATTCGATCTCGACCGACCTTCACGCCGGCGGCTCCAACTCCAGCCTCAAGGACATGCAGACCGTCATGAGCAAGTTCCTGGCCCTCGGCCTGCCGCTGGAGGACGTGATTCTGCGCTCCACCTGGAATCCGGCGCGCGAGATCCATCAAGAGCAACTAGGGCATCTCTCCGTGGGTGCCGCCGCCGACGTGGCCGTGCTGAGGGTTGAACACGGCGAATTCGGCTTTCTCGACATGTATGGAGCCCGCCTTCCCGGTACGCAGAAAATCACCTGCGAGATGACCTTGCGGGATGGTCGCATCGTCTACGAACTGAACGGATTGGCCCGCCCGAATTGGGATACTCTGCCCAAGAATTATCGGTCAACGGGCAATCCTCGTTGGGAGGGGGGCAGGGACTCCGGCAGCGGCGGCCGTCCAAGGCCGACGCCGCCCCCGGAAGCCAAGGGTGCCGGAGAAAATCCGGCGCGCGCGCACGTGCCAGAACAATTAGGATCCTCACCAAGTTCACTGGATTTGCAGTTCCTTACCATCGGGGGGCGGATGATGAGTCGCTTCACAATCAAACGTCGAACGCTTCTGTGCACACTTGCCGGCTTGCCGGGCTTGCGTCTGTTCGTTTCTTCCACGCCGGGCTCACGCTCAAGAGAGCGCGGCGGGCCGCGACGTGATCAAGGAGCTGGGGGTCCGTTCCTTCATCAACGCGGCCGGCACATTCACCGCCCTGACTGGATCATTGATGCGACCCGAGGTCGTGCAGGCGATGCAAGTTGCCGCTCGGAAATTTGTCCAACTGGACGACTTGCAACTCGCCGTCGGCAAGCGGATCGCGCAGCTCGTCGATTGTCCGGCGGCCATGGTGACCTCGGGTTGCGCCTCGGCGCTCTCGCTGGGAACGGCCGCCTGCGTCGCCGGCAGCGACCGGAGGCGGATCCGCCGGCTGCCGGACACAACCGGCATGAAGAATGAAGTCGTCGTCCAGCGGACCCACCGGGTCAACTATGACCACGCCATCCGCAACGCGGGCGTCAAAATGATCGAGGTCGATACGCAAGGACCAGTTGGAAAGCGCGATCAACGAGCGGACCGCCATGATGTTCTTCCTCAATTTCGCGGACCGCGCAAGGAAAGGTCCATCACGAGGAGTTCGTGGCGATCGCCAAGAAACACAATGTTCCGACCCTGATCGACGCCGCCGCGGATGTCCCGCCGGCTGAGAACCTTTGGAAATACACGAAAATGGGCTTCGACCTGGTCGGGTTCTCCGGGGGCAAGGGCCTCCGCGGTCCGCAGTCAGCGGGCCTGCTCCTGGGACGCAAGGACCTGATCGAGGCCGCCAGGCTCAACTGCAGTCCGAACGGAGATACCCTCTGCCGGACCAACAAAGTGAACAAGGAAGAAATCATCGGCATGCTGGTGGCACTCGAATCGTTCCTGAAGGAGGACCACGCCAAGACCTGGAAGGAATGGGAGGAACGCTGCCATCGCATCACCAAGGCCTGGAAGACGTTCAAGGACGTGAGGACCGAAATGTACGTGCCCCAGGTCGCCAACGCGGTGCCGCATCTCCGGGTGACCTGGGATACCAGGACGCGAAAGCTCGCCGTCACCAAGATGGTCCAGATGCTCCGCGACGGGGAGCCCAGCATCGAAGTCGGCCCCGGCTCGAGACAGCAGTTGCAAATCGGCGTCTGGATGATGGAGCCCGGCGAAGACGCGATCGTCGGCGAGCGGATCCGCTCGATCTTGGCGAGCACATAACAGATCTAGCCACGGATTAACACAGATGAACACGGATAAGAAACTATTCGAGCGTATGACGGAGACTCACTTCGTCAGTCAATTCATCTGTGTTGATCTGTGTTCATCCGTGGTTAGATCCGTCGTCCGAAAACGTCCGCGATCAAAGGTGCTTTTCGATCAAGGCGTTCGGGATCGGTGGTTTGTCGGGCCGCGACTCGAGCCACTTGAAGAAGTCGGCCTTGATTGGATCGGTCCAGGGCACGTCGATCTGCCCGGGAGTGTAGACCCCCGCCTTAGCCGGGCGTGACCGAATTCGTCCTTGAGAGCGACGATCTCCGCCGTGACGACGACTTGTTCCGCCAGATGAGCGGGGATGATCGCGACACCCTCACGCCTGGCCAGGACGACGTCGCCCGGCAGCACCGTCACCGGGCCGATGCGGATCGGTCGATTGATCGACGACAGAACCGAGTTCTTCAAGAATGACGGGTCCCACCCACGGACGTAGGCATTGAATCCCTCGATCTGCTTCAGTCCGTCCGGGTCTCGGGCGCCGGCGTCGAACACCACGCCGGTGCCGGTGCGGGCGTAGATCGCATTTCCGAGGTTGTCGCCGATCAAGGTTCCATCGGCCACCTTGCCGAAGCCGTCGGCGATGTAAACGTCCCCCTTTTGGAGCATGTCGATCGGCCAGGAATTCGATGGGCCGATGCGGCCTTCGCTCCGGCCGGTATTCATGATCGGGTCGACCAGGTCGGGCCGGCTGGGGAGAAAAGCGGCGGTCAGCGCCCGACCAACAAACGGTTGGTCCGGGTGAAGCATCTGCCACCCCCCGACGAACTGATTCTCATATCCTTGCAGCCGCAGGAAGTCCCAGGCCTCCTCGATCGAGATGGCCTTCATGCGCAGCAGGATGTCGTCTGGGACTCTCGGCCGGCCGTCCGCGTAGCGTGCCCCTTTCCATAGCGAGGTCATCGCCAGCAATTCCCCTTGGAGGCGGCGATCCCACGAGGATGGTTCTCGGCGACGGCCGCTGATGCCGTCGCTTCACTCGCCGTGCTCACGCGGCCGAGACCGAACTGGTCGCCGGTTCGTACCGGCTCGCCTTGCTGAAAGTCGATCTCCATCATCTTTTCGCTGTGGACAGGCGCGGCCGTTCTCGTCCGTCAGGGCCGTGACGATCTTGCGCGGTGGCACATCGATCACCTCGCCGGTCGAAGGGTATGCGTACTTGCCGTCGATGCTGAAGGTGATCCAGCCCGGCTGGTCGCGGACCACGATCGAGGCGACTTGCTTGGGAGGCATCACCGTCGCGTCGAAGATATGCATCCGGCTGTTGAATGCGTCGGCCACCCACAGCTCTTTTTCGTCGGGCGTCAGACCGATGCCGTGGCTGGGGCAGCCGTGCCGCTTGGTCGGACCCTTGGCGAATCCCTCCACCTCGACCCGGAATAGCTTGCGTCCCGAGGTCAGGTCGCCGATTTCGAAGCCGAGCAACTCGTTCACATTGACGAAGCAAAGCGTCTGCCGGCCGTTGACCGTGAACGGCCGGATGCTCGCGCTGAAGGGCCCGACCGTCGCGGGTCACCTGGTGAGTCTGTGTGTCGGCGACCGTCAAGAGAGGCGACTTGAGCCCGGCGAGATAGGCTTCCTTGCCGTCGGGACCGACGACCGTGTTGTGTGCGCCCGAGTTGGGTGTGATCCTGCGCGAGCACTTCTCCATCCCGAGCCCGCACGACGTACCACAGCGGGCCTTCAAACGACGGGAGAAAGATGAGCTGACCGTCGGGAGTGATGGACATCCGGTCGCAGCCGGCCTCGTACGTCTTTTCCCAGAGCAGTTTTTCCGTGACCAGGTCGAGACACATCAACTGCTTGGTCGTGCTGATGTAGAGCCGCTTGGTCTGGGCATTGGCGCAGATCCCCTTGACGTTGAGCGGAGTGCCTTTGGGATCGAGACCGGCCGTGGCGATCCGCTTGACGAACCGGTGCTCGTGGTCGATGTCGAAGACCAGGAGCCCATGTCCGCCATACTCGAGATAGTCACGAATCCCCGGCACGGCGACGTAGAGCCGCCGGCCCGACGGTTCCGGCGGTTGAGCCCAGGCCACCGAATGAAGCAAGAGACCCACCAGCGCGACGCGGACGATTCGATGCAGTGCGGAAACCATGGCCGACTCTTCCTTTCGCAATACAGGCGATCGAGCACTCTCCTCGACCCTTGACAGACACCTATGGAAAGCCCACCGAGACCAGCTCTACAGATTTTTCGACCCGGATCATGGTCTGGTCGTGAATGCGACGGCGGGCCACATTGTAGAGACTGTTGAAGACGAAAGTGAACAAAAGTGCCGGCGTGATCGCCGCGCGCCTGGATGGCCGTACGAATCGATTCCGGGATAGTTCTCCCGCGAACAGTCGCGATTCCGCCGATCGGGCTGAGGCTGAGCACGATCTGACTTGCGTGGCCGGGGACGGACGATGCGCCATGGCCACGATCGCGCCCGCCAAGAGCGGGACAAGCCAGGTCAGGAACAGAAAGAGACTGAAAAAGATGATGACCGCGCACGCCAATCCAGAGCAAAAAGAACTGAAGAGCGAGGCCGAAGTAGGCGACGGTCAGGACGGCGGTCGCGATCGCCAGGGGAAACCAGGCGAAATGGTTGACCCGCACCAGACGAATCGCGGACCACCGGCGCCGTTCCAGGCCAGAGTCGCCGAGGCCAGCACGATCGCGCACGCGATCGCCAGAAAGAGCCGGTTAAGCGCCAGATCGTCCCAGGCCGACGAATCGGTCCGTCCTTGCTTCCGCGCTCGCCACAGGCCCTTCAGATAATCGGCCCGATTGGGCGTGACCATCAGGAGGAGCAAGATCGAGATCACGACTAAGACGTAAAGAAAGCCAATCGCCGATCAGGTCGAATTCATCGAGACCCCAAATTCCGCCCAGAGCAAGCACCGCCAGCGTGGCCAGAGCGGCGATCGCTTGGGGCTTGGACAGCGGGTGGATCCGGTCCGATTCCATCCGCCGCCGCGTCGCCAGAAAGACAAAGAACAGCACCGCAATCTCGTAAAGGAGCACAACCGCCAGCCATGGCAGGGAGATCCCGTAAAAGGTCAGCCGGTCGGCCTGCTCGACCAACTGTGTTGAAAAGATTCCCCCGGCGATCAGAGGGCCACCGAGAAAGAAGACGACCAAGAACACGCCACTGCCGCCAACCGCGCTATTCACTTTCACCTTGGATATCAAGCCGCTCAGAAGCGCGAATCCGTGCAAGATCCAGGCGGTCGCGAACAGGACGATCATGAGCTGGATGAACCCGCGCATGCTGAGAGCACCCGTGGCCACGAAAAGCAGACGAGAAGGGAAGGGTGCATGCGAACAAGACATATTCCCGGATCGGCGCGCCGAAGAAGAAACCCAGCGTGAGCTCGGTCGGCGTGAGCGGCGAGACTCGGTGAAAATCGAGGATTCCCGAGGCCCGCGCGCCACTGATCGATGATGCGACCTGTGCGGAGCCCATGATCACCAGGATGATCGGTCTGAAGCGTGAACAGGAGCCCGATCGTCGCCCCCTTGGGAAAGCCGGTGATCTGGAAAGATGCCCAGACGATGCACACGCAGAGCACGATCACGACCACGATCGACGCGATCAACGGCTCCTTCCGCAGGCGGGAGCGCACGATGCTTGACCAGGATCGGGTTTTCGAGCCAGTCACGAATTCGGTCCCAGTCCATCACGATAGCTCCTTTGAGCCCACTTTGAGGAACAGTTCTTCCAGGTTGTCCCTGCGCCGCACGAACGAGCAGACGCGGACTCCTTGCCGCACCAGGGTCGCCAGCAGGTCGCTGGCCGCCTCGGCATCGCCCTGGAACCGGAATTCGTAGGCGTTGCTCCCTGCGCTCGACCGGGCCGGCCCGATCGTCGGCGGCGATGATCGCCAAGAATCCGTCGGCCTCGCCCAGCACCTCGACGGCCAACAGCGAGTCGCCCATGACCCGCTGGTTGACTTCCTCGATCCGGCCGCTGACCACCAGCGAGCCCCGCTCCATGATCGCCACCGACGTGCAAAACTCGTTCATCTCGGTGAGGATGTGCGACGAGATCAAGATCGTCTTCCCTTCCTCGCCAAGGCGGCGAAGGATGTTCTTGAGGTCGATGCGGCCCTGGGGGTCGACGCCGCTGGCCGGCTCATCGAGCAAGAGGACCTTGGGCTCGGCAATCAAGGTCTTGGCCAGCATCAACCGCTGTCGCATGCCGCGGGATAGCTCGGCCACCATCGCCTGGCGTTTCGCGGTCAGCCCGACCAACTCGAGATAGCGGCCGACCTCGGCCGGCCGCCGGTGGCGAGCGATTCCATAGCTGGCCGCGAAGAGGTCCAGGAACTCCCAGACCAGCAGGTCCTCGTAGACCGGCGGGAAATCGGGCATGAAGCCGACGACCCGGTAGACGTCCTCGGGATGCTCGCGGACGTCGACCCCCATGATCTCGATCTCGCCGTAGGTCGGCTCGATCAGACCGATCATCGCCCGCATCGTGGTCGTCTTGCCCGCGCCATTCGGGCCGATCAGGCCGCAGACCTCCCCCGGCTCAACCTCAAGCGACAGGTCGTGGACGGCGACAGACGTCATCATAATCGACGCGCAGGTCGCGAATCCGGATCAACGTGTCCGACTGTCCCGAGCCTTGGTTCGTGTTGTCCCGACGAAGCCGTTTCCTGGCCATCGGGCCGTCGAGGCTTCCTATGATAGAGTCGAATCCTTCAAGAATACTGTCGATCGGATCGAATTTCATGGATTCCGAAACCAAGACCGAGCCGTTACTCGCCGAGTTCCCGGTGGTGATCACACTGCCGGTCCAGTGGGGCGATCAAGACGCATTTGGTCACGTCAACAACACGGTCTATTTCCGCTGGTTCGAGTCGGCGCGGATCGCTTACTTCGAGCGGATCGGCCTGTCGCACGTACTCGACGTCGAGCCGATCGCGCCGATCCTGGCTTCGATCTCGTGCGACTACCGCCGCCCGATCACGTTCCCGGACACGGTCCAAGTCGGCATGCCGCGTGACGCCGGATCGGGCGCAGCAGCATCGGACTGGATCACACGATCGTCAGCCAGCAACAAGCCGCCATCGCCGCCGAGGGACGCTCGACGATTGTCGTCTTCGACTATCGCGCCAACAAGTCGCATCCCGTCTCATTAACGATTCGCCAGACCATCGAGGCCCTCGAAGGACGCTCGTTCGGTTGAGCGAATTCGACGTTCGTGCTATATGGTGAACAGTATTTTTCCCGTTCGCGGAGTCGAAGGCATGGCGACAGCATTACTGACCCCTCCACTCCAGTCCGACCACACCGAGCGAGTCCTGCTGGACGGCATCCGCTGGAGCACCTACGAGGCGCTCCTCGAAGACCTGGGCGACCGTCACATTCGTCTGACCTACGACCGTGGGAGTCTGGAAATCATGACGCTGTCGGCTGCCGCACGAATTCGTCCAAGACATGCCTGGCGCGGATGATCGAGACGCTAACCGAGGAGTTGAACATCCCGATCCGAAGCGGCGGCTCGCAGACATGCCGAAGCCAGTTGAAGGAGAAAGGGCTCGAACCCGACGAATGTTACTGGGTCGAGCATGAGCCTCTGATACGTGGAAAAAGAGATATCGACCTGGAGCAAGACCCGCCGCCGGACATCGCGGTCGAGATCGAGGTTTCCCGAAGCGTTCTCGACCGGTTGGGTATTTATGCCGCCATGAGAGTTCCCGAAGTTTGGCGTTACGATGGACGGACGCTCACGATCATGCAACTCCAGATCGACCAGAGTTATGCCACTGTCGACCAGAGCCCCAGCTTCCCCTGGCTCCCGATGGCCCGGTTCCGCCAGTTCCTCGCGGAAAGCGGCACCATGGGTGAGACGCGCTGGATCCGATCGTTCCGCGCCTGGGTGCGCACGGAGGTGGCTCCCGCTGGCCCCCGAGTTCCCGGATGAAGCGGAATAGCCGTGAATCCACCACGGAGAAACGATTGATCTCAGTGCTGAAAACAAGAACGGCCGCTTCCCCATCCATCGGTTGACGGGGAAACGGCCTGGTTCGATCGCGGTTGACCGGGATCAGCTCAGCAGCCGCAGCAGATCGGCATGTTGTTCATGCAGATGCAGCAGACGCAACCGGCCTTGGTCATGGCGCACATGCAGTCGCAGCAAGCCTGAATCATCGCGCAGCAGGCGGGATCGCCGCTGGTGCAGGTGATGCAGCAGCCGTCTTCGGTCGGCTCGCACTTGCACATGCCCATCGTCAGATTGCAGCAGCACATCATCATGCCGTTCATGATGCAGCAGCAACTGCACATTCCGCCCGCCATCATCGAGCACAGGTTCTGCAGCATGGTGGCCGACATCTTGTCGTCACACTTGCAGATCATCTTCATGCCGCCGGTGCACTTTTCCATGGTGATCTTGCACCGCGGCACCATCATCCACTGCGGTGCCGTCGGCATCGCCGCCGACGTTCCCATCCCGCCCGGCCTGGCCCGTACCCATGCCCGGCATTCCCATTCCGGCCCGTTCCATCACAATCGCGCTCGTCATTGAAGCTCACCTTTCGTTGTTGGTCTCAATGCTGTAGAGGCTCAATTTCCGTGTATCCGTTCCTCAATCGAAGCCCATTATCCGGATCGTCCGCGGATTTCAATATCAACCTTCAAAAATATCACGAACCGAACGACTACCATCCTACTCGGAATGGTCAGGATCGACCTCGAATCACTCATCATCTCGATTGAGATGGTCTATTGCGAGATCACCGACTTCTCATCCCCAGTTCGGTCGAAATTGAACTCACAAGCATGATATGAAGGCAGGAGATTGCGATAAAACACGAAGAATAGATCGAGGCCCACAACGACTGGCGAAAACGAAGCACAAGCTGCTCGTGCTATCATGCTTTCCATCCGTGATTACCTTGCTCTTACGCGCGATCTTCGACTCTGACTTTTCGCTGCCTTTCCTTGCTTGCCTGACATATTCTGCGTGCCTCCGGACATTTGACTCAATTGTAAACTTGACATTCCCGATTAGTTTGATAGAGTATATTGAGTCAGAGCTGGTCGGGCATTCGTGTATGACTTGTCGCGGAGTACTTTCCATGTCTGCTCAATGGCCCAACGAACAGCGGTCGGTCGATGCCCAAGTTCGCAATCCTCGCGATCTCCGGGCAAACGAATGGTTTGATGGTATGTCCCATGGCTCTCTGGCCATCAAACTCAGCGAGCGAGGGCTGGATGGCGATCTACCAACAGGCGTACGAACAGATTGTACGGGCGTTCAGTCCATCTCCTTTTCAGCGTGCCTTGGAACCATCCTTGAACTGAAGTTCGGTTGGAATGCACGATGCAGTGGAGTATTCGCTCTCCATCACTGCGACCACGCAATGGCCCATGCGGACGTAAATCGCTGCCTCTGGAACGGCATTACGGAACTCAGGACGAGAGGATGCGATCGAACGGCATCGAGGGCATTCATCGTGAGGATCACAGCGAAGGCCGAGTATGCGTGTCTGGCGATTGATTGCCCTGGCGCGACGACATACGGAGAAACGACCGATCCATATCCGGGAGATCGCACAAGACCAAGGAATCCCTGAAAGCACACTGACACAGATTCTCGTTGAAGCTGAAGAGGGCGGGCTTGGTGCGTAGCACGCGAGGCTCGACCGGCGGATATTGGTTGGCTCATCCTCCGGAGGAGATCTCGTTGGGCCGAATCCTGTTGACGATCGACGGCGAAAATGGCACCTCTCGAGAACTCCAGGGCTCCTCGGCGCGTATCTTGGCGTCGGTTTGGGACGAGATCCGCGCGACCGAGCGCCGGCTGCTGGAGCAGACGTCGATCGCGCAGCTTGCGGATCGATCGCCGACGTACAATTGGGTAATCTGAGCATCGATGTTGCTGCAGTCGCACTCGGTCTCTCTATTCACGAGTCTTGCGATGGGCCGTGTGCGAATCGATGATCTTGATGATCCCCGGATCGCCATCTATCGTTCGCTGAAGGCGACTAACCAGACGCGACGGCTCGACCAGTTCGTGGTCGAAGGGGAACGGCTCGTCGAACGTCTACTGGCCAGCCGCTTCCCGACCGTCTCGGTCCTGATGACCGACCGCCATGAGCCAAGGCTCCTCAGCCGGATACCCGAAGCGTGTGCCGGCCTTTGTCTTGCCTCACGCGCTGGTCGATACGCTGGTTGGTTTTCCGTTCCATCGCGGTGTACTCGCCAGTGGCTTTCGCCTCCCTTGGCCGTCGCTCGATGACGTCGTCCAAGCCGGTGCCGGCCGCCTGACTCTGGTGATTTGCCCGAAGCTTTCCAACCCCGAGAACCTCGGTGCGATCGCCCGAATCGGTGACGTCTTCGGAATCGACGCGATCCTCGAGTGGCCCCACCTGTCCCGATCCATTGTCGAGACGCGTGCTCGCGAGTTTCGATGGGCGCGGTGTTGAGCCTTCCCGTTCTCGTCTCCGATCGGCTGAGTGAGATCGCCGACCAGCTGGCCCTGAGTCACAATGTGGAGTTCTTCGGCGCGGTGGCTGATCCCGAAGCCGAGCCATTCGATTCGGTCGTCACGTCCCCGACGACTCGGTCTGGTCCTGGGCGACGAACATGAAGGGATCGACAGCGAGTGGCTCGGTCAGATGCCGAAAGAAAATCACAATTCCCATGCGAGCCGGCGCAAGCTCACTTGAACGTGGCCGTGGCCGCCGGGCATCTTGATCCACGGCCTGACCCGCAATTCGTCGCCACTCCAGCCCTGATCCAAAGGTGTTGGGCACGAAATTGCGACAGGGAATTGGCATGAGATTGGATCAATATTCTAGGCCGTGATCGTGGATAGCAAGAATCCGTGGAGCGGGTTTCCTAACCCGCTATTCCTCTTGACGCATCCAGGCGTTAGGAAACCCGCCCCACGCCATCAACGTCGACGTCAGACAGCGACTCGCTCAATCTCTCCGGTCCACACTCCAGTCGTTTCCGAATCAGTTGCATCTTGAGCTCAATGCAGCGGACGGTGCGTCCAATCATGCAGGCAATTTCCGCGTTAGTGAAACCCTCGAGCTTCCAGAGGACGATGCGGCGGAGATCTTCGGGAAGACCATGGAGAAGGCGCTGAAGCTCTTCGATCACGATCAGCTTCTCTTCGGGGCTAGGCTGGGCCCGGTCGACATGTTCGAGCATCCAGCGCGGGAAAAGCGATTCACTTGGAACGTGATGATCGGTATCGGATCGCTCGCGCCGAAAGTCGCGGCGCGCCGCCATGTGCCGATTGGCCGTATTGACGACCTTGCACATGGCGATCCGCACCAGGAGCTTCCAGAGCTCCTCGCGGCTCGACGGCGGAGTCTTGCCTTCGAGCTGACCGGTGCAGAAGCTGACGTACATACTCTGGAGAATGTCCTGCTCGTCCTCCCGCCGTCGAATTCGATTATCGAGGTGGCGCCGCACGAGAGACTGCAATCGAGTCGAGAAACGTTCCCAGATCACCCGGGCCGCCTCGTTTCGCTCGCGGCAGTCGGGCGACCTCAAGATGATGGATGCACAGTGTCAGTGAACCGACGGAACTCATATGGCCCCCCAAACGCCATCGACGTCACGTGGCGATCGTCTTGACCGATTCTCACGGTTTTGATGAGCGCCCACTCTATCCTAATCAAGCACGGCCGACTTTCACCGAAATCCTCACGGCAAAGAAGATGCGGAATCTGTCCGACACGTTCACCAGGCGACCGACTTCCCCGGGTGACACTGCTCGCGAATCACAAGGTCGTACACCGAGGGGATGAGTGCGGCCTTTCGGTTCGGGCAGCGCGCTCCATTCCTTGATAACCCGACTCAGGATGTTCACGGATTTGTTGGATGCGGGCTTTCGGTATCATGTTTGGTTTTCTGGTAGAATGATTCTCAACCGAAAAAAGACCATCGCTGGCATGATCCACGGAGGCGCGGCACCAGAGCGATCTGACGCCATGGCCATTCCGCAGAGCATAATCCCGACGCTCCAGATCATCAATGGTCCCCTGGCGGGACAGTTTTTCATGCTGGATCGGGAACTGACGATGATCGGGCGTAATCTGGACTGCGACGTGGTGTTGCAGCCGAAGTCGGTATCTCGGAAGCATGCGGCGATCGTTCGGCAGGAAGACGGGTTTCGAAATCAAGGACCTGGGCAGTCTGCGAGGAACGCACGTCAACGGTCAGAAGCTGACGCAGCCGCTCCTGCTCCAGGATGGCGACACGATCCAGATCGGTGACGTGCTGCTCACGTTCAGCGGCCGATTGCTCCAGATCCAGGAGGGAGACGACGAGCAATCGACGGTCTACGCGGCGATCGACGTGATGACCCAGAGCGATCGAATTTGCCGCTGGTCAAGCCGGAGGCCAAGCTCCGGGCGCTCCGGCTCATCAGCCAGGAGCTGGGCAGCACGCTGCTCTTGAACGAGGTCCTGGAGAGGATCTTCAACTCGCTGTTCGAGATTTTTCCGCGAGCCGAGCGGGGTTTTGTCTTGTTGAAGGTCCCCGGCAGCGACACCCTGATGCCCGAGCTGATCCGGTCGCCGGAACGGGTCGGCGGGTGAGCTCAAGGTCAGCAAGACGGTCCTCAAGCGAGTCCTCGAGGGCGGTCAGGCGATTCTCTGCAAGGACCTGGCTCAGGACTTTCCCGAGAGTCCAAGTCTTTCGGAAAACAAGATCCGCTCGCTCATGTGCGTACCGCTGCTGGACCAGGACCGAAAACCGGTCGGGATCATGCAGATCGACACGCGCGACGGCCGGGGACGATTCGAGCAGGATGATCTGGACCTTCTGGTCGCGGTCGCCAGCCAGATCAGCGTGGCCGTTCAGAACGCCCAGTTGCACAAGGTGTTGGTCGAAGCAGCGCGAGATCGAGCAGGAGCTCCGATTTGCCCGCCAGGTGATGCAGTCGCTCCTTGCCCGAACAGCCCGCCGAGGTCCCGGGCTACGAATTCTGGGCGTATTACGAGCCGGCCCGTCACGTCGGCGGCGACTACTATGGGTTCATCCCGGTCGAGCCGTCAGGCACGGCCCAACGCCGCGGCTGGCGGTCGCCGTCGGCGATGTCGTGGGCAAAGGCATGCCGGCGGCGCTCTTGACCGCCAAGCTGTCGGCCGAGGTCCGGCTCTCGCTCCGCGACCACGCCGAGCCGGCGCAGGTCGTCCAGCAGCTCAACAGCAGTTCGACAGACGGCGGCGTGCTCGACATGTTCATCACCTTCCTGCTGGTCGTGATCGACGTCGACCGGCATCGCCTCACGGTCGTCAACGCCGGTCATCCTTGCCCCCTGATCCGCCGCCGCGACGGCCGGTTGGAAGAGATTCGGCAAGGGAATCTCCGGCTTGCCACTGGGATATCGCCCGGAATACCCGATACGAGATCGCCGAGACGACGATCGAGCCCGGCGAGACCGTGATCCTTTATACCGACGGCGTCACCGACGCCATGAATGCCGCGAACGATCGATTCGGCGAGGCTCGCTTCAAGCACTCGATCCTGTCCGCGAAACCCGGTGCAACCTGCGTTGGCGAAGCCGTCATCAAGGCCGTTCAAGGACATGTCCTCGACCGATCGCAGTTCGACGACATCACGCTCGTTTGCATCGCCCGCAAATGACGGATCGCCAATTCGGGACCTACTGATGGTCCGTCAACCTTGGTTTCACCGGTGCGCGAAGGAGGGAACCAGCGGGTTAGGAAACCCGCTCCACCGGTTTTTGCTACTCAGCACCACGCGCGGGGTCAATGGCCTGGGAGCTCCAGATCGTGCTCGCAGAATCTCACGAACTCCCGGCTGAACGCACCTCGAAGGGTGGGCCACAGCCTGCGGACGGTTCCGCATCGGCGCAACGCCGGAACTCGTTCATCCAGCCCCGGTTCATCGGGTGTTCGGGAAAGCCTTCGAGCTTCACGGCGATCCATGCCTTCTCCATCAAGAGGAGCATCTGATTGACCATGTGCAATTCGGCGCAGCCGCGGTCGTAGGGGTTGATTTTCAATTCATCGTCGGTGGGCCGGGCCAGCTCAGGGTAGAGATCGTAGGTGAATGCCCGCAGGTTATGATCGGAGCGCAGCGTTGACTGAAGCTGATTATACGCCTCCGCGATCTTATCGAAATTGGCCTCGAGCTCCGGCGGGGCGGGGAACCAGCGATCGTGAAGGTTCTCAAAGATCGCTTCATTGGTCTGCTCAAGGGTGGCGTGCGCATCGGCCTCAACCTTGCTGAACACCTGGAAGGGCCACGTGAAGTCCGAGCGTGCGGTAACTCTCGAACTGGGTTTCGTCGAAGAACTGATCGGCTGTGGTCTGGTGCGGAAAGGTTGGGTCATGGGCGCGTATTGCTGGAGATCCGGTGGCTCATCACCGGTCAACGATGACTTGAGGTAGACGAGAATGCCAGGCTCCGCGTCGACGTCGACGTCCTCGTAGTGGATCTTGCCAATGGCGCAGTGCCAATGGGAGAGCCCAGTAGCCGTCCTCTTGATCGGACCGGTGTCGATTTCGATGCGGATACCGAAATCGGTCCGGCACTTCCGGATCAGGCCGGCGAGGTCTTCGAATTCGAGGTTCGGGTCACAGCCGCCATCGTTCACGACGATGTAGCGACAGCGGCGGCGGATGAGCTCGTAGGCGGCCAAGTTCTCGAAATGGCCGCCGTCGGAGAGGTGGATCCAGTCGCCGACCGAGTCGGTTTGGCCGGTCAGCTCCTTGAGGATAAGGCCACCGAACTTTGGACTCTCGGCGGCCCACTGCGCCGATGTCGGCCGTCTCCGAGCGATGGACAGGCCGCGAAGGATTCTCCATCCACCAGCCGAGCCGGGTGTTGAACACGGTCATCAGGGCCATTACGGCGGTTGTCGTGTGGTGCCCCATGTTGGGGTCAGCCGCGGCGCCCGAGATGGCCACGGCTCGGCCGAGGGTCATATTGCCGCGACGGAAGTCGTCGGGCAGGGGTTGGTAGCCGGTACTCTCACTGCCGCAAAACAACGGCGACAGGACAAATGACTCGGCCAGACGCTCTTGCCAGTCCAGCTCGCGGGTCGCCACCAAGTTCAGCGCCGTATTGATCAGGGGAAACGCACCCCAGTAAGCCGGCAGCTTCAGGTCGTCGGAACGGCGGCCCGTCCTTAGCTCCAAGAGCGGGATATCGTCGTCGAAGTCGAACCCGGAGATGGGATTCTCCTCGCGGTTTTGGCCCCGGCTATTCGTTGGTGCGCCGCAACGATCGATTGGCCGGATGCCCGTCAGCCAACGGTTCTCCCAGGCCTTCTTCCTTCGAGATGCACCGAGGTAGGCTCGGATCAGCCGGTTCGCGTACATATTGTGCAGTGAGAACAGGTTGACGTCCACCAGGCTCGACATCAATACGGCGAACAATGTGCTGCCGATGAACCATGCGAGGAGGGAACCGGCGCTCGCGAGGCCGACCCGGGCCCAGTAGTAACTGGCCAGGTTGGGGTGCACGTCGTTGGCATCAACGAAAAATCCCACCATCATCGAGATCGCGGCCAAAAGTCCGACGACAAAGACCCAGGGGGCGATCTCGGCGATGAGTTCCTTCAACGTGCTGGAGGTTCCTTTGTCGTTTCCGGTGGCCGGACTCCGACCGGCCACGGCACCGGCGACGGACGTGACGAGCCAGCCGATGGTCAAGCCGCTTTTTACCCAGGTCCGAATGCTGTCCGCAGCCAAGCTGATTAGCCAGGGGATGTAGAGGACGGCGAAGAAGAGCAGGAGCCAGAATGTCGCCGCGAGCAGGAACAAGGCGCCAAGCCTCGCCCACCATTCGCGCTCGTCTTCCTCGAGGCGCCGCCCGAGCAGCCCGATCTCCAGAGTCGCGGACAGGCCGAACAAGAGCAGGGCCAGGGGCGGCCCGAACGTCACTAGCGCCTGAGGCTGGTGGTGCCAACTCCAGAGCCCCTTGACCACCAGGAGGTACATCAGCAATCCACCGACCGCACCGGAGACGAACGGAACGCTCACGTCGGTCAAGAACATCCGGATCCGCTCCGCTGTAGAGCGGGCTGTTCTTCACGTAATCCTTATCGGCCAGCAGTCGAACTAGGTTGCTCCAGTTGACCAGTAAGTGGGCGAAGCCGTGCATGAACGAGAAGAACGCAGCGACCTGAAGACCCGGCCACAAGTAGAATCGGCCCTCCTCCCAGCCTTTGAGGGCGTTCTGGTAGTAAAACTTGCCGTCGACCCCACCGCTCGGGCTTTGGTCGGCGAGGAACGTGGGTGGGTCGAACAGCGCGGTCAAGACCCGGTAGCCAACGACCTTAAGGCGGGACTCGAAATTGCTGGCGTCTGGTAGGAAGACGTCGGCGCTCGCGGCACTCTGTTCGTGATAATCCCGTCATTGACCACGACATCGCCGCCGCGTTCGCTCGGGTCGATGCTGAAGAGCCAGCAACTCAAAACCGCTGAGACGATCAATGGGATGATGATATACCAGAGCAGGCGATAAATCCCGATCGGCGGCACCGTCTCCGTCCTGAGCTTGTATTCAGCCATGATGTAATAAATTGCACTGACTATGACGATGGCATTTAGCACTTGCACGAGGAAGACCGGCCCTTGAGGGATCAAGCCCCCGTTCCAAGCGATGTGGGCGCCGATGGCGGTAACCACTGCCGCGAGCGCGACACCGGCAATTAACCGCACCTTGAACGGCGCAGGCCGCAAGGCGTTTCGCCGGTTCTGCGCCAGTTGCATCTTGAAGATTTCCATGGCGATGATGTTGAAGACGAGCGAAAGCGCGATCACGAAGACAAGGCTGACAATCTTGATCAACCAAGCCTCAGACAGACCCAACGCGTCGGCATAGCTCTTGGTGGGCGCGGAAGAAGAACACGGCAAGGCGGACCAGCGCCACCACGACGACCGTCGCCGGTAGGAGGATCAGCAGGTTGATCAATAGGTTGCGACCGTAGATCGCAATCAGCGACCAGGTATCGGGTGAAAAGAATCCGGAGCGTGGGGCGAGGTAACTGCTGTAGGAGCGGAGGTGGTGGACCGGCTCGGGCTCCGCGTCGACGACGACGCCTGCGCCTTCGGGCAGAGGAGGACGATTAGCCTGGCTCTGCTCGTTGCGCCTGGGGCGAAGCTGTTGGTGGACGTTGGCGATATCCCCCTCGCGCTTGGTCCAGGCCGTGAGCCAGCCGCCGATGTAGCCGCCACCGGAGACCGTGGAAATGTAGTCGAATTGCTTCAGGATGTTCAGCTCGGCAAGTCCCTGAAGCAGCCCAAGGGCAAATGTTGCCTACGGATGCCACCACCGGAAATCGCCAGGCCCGACAGGCGCATCTGCAAGGCGTTCAGCCGCTGCGTCTTCTGGTCCGCGATCCCCTGGAGCGCCGCATGCTCGACCGCAACGACCACGGCTGGCGGCGGCGCGGTTCTCTCCTGCTCAAGCTGCTCCCTGAGCCGGGTTTTGCAGGTAACGCCGCCTTTTTTCGATCGCGACGAGCTCCGCAGCCAGCACGCGGGCGAACGGTTGGGATTCGATCAGCTCTTTTTGCTGTTGCGGCTTCTTAACCGTCGTCGGAAGCGGTTCTCGCGCCTCGGCCATGAGCAGTGATTCCAACTAGTGACTGAGAGCTAGACCAGACCATACCCGCTCAATCAAGAAATCTTGGGGCGCCCGAAACCCGCACAGAACGCGGTCACCGGCTGGGCGCGTCAGCCTGCCGCGACAATCGGAGCCGCGCGTCAGGCCTGAGCTTCCGACGGCCAAGAACATTCTTGGTATCAATTGACATCGGTGCGATGACCTTTCGTTGTCGGATAGATTAGAGCCGTTCAACGCGACCGGCGTCCAGGATGTCGTCACCGAGAGCACACGCGTTCGCGCCCGGTTAAGCTACAACAGAACTCAACCAAACGCCAGACACTGAGGGATTCGCGCGAGAGATTCCTGCCTCATCTTGCCCGCTTTGGCGAAACCGTGTGTGATAACCACATGGACACCGATGAAACCATCGACAGAGCGGTCACTCTCCGTGAGCAAGGGCGTTTTCGCGAGGCCGAGAACCTCTATCGTGACCTACTGCGCCTCCGACCGGCGACACCGGCGGCTCTGGAGGGGCTTGGTGTCATCGTCTATCAACAGGGCAAGGTCGATGAGGCGGCTACCTTGTTCGAAATGGGGCTAGCCCTTGAACCGGATTCACCGCGATTCCACTCCTATTTGGGCGAGGCCCTGCGGTACCTCAAGCGCTTTGACGAGGCGCTCCATTATCTCCGCAAAGGATTGACGCTTGATCCGACGATGCCGCACGCTTGGAACAGCCTTGGCGTGCTGGCCTACGATCAGAGACGCTTCAAGTCTGCCGAAGTGGCCTATCGCGAGGTCATCCGGCTACAGCCCAACTCCTCGGTGGCTTACAACAACCTGGGCAATACGCTCCAGGCCGTCGACGCTGGAGCGAGGCGGCCGAGGCCCTGCGTATCGCCTTGCGCCTCGACCCGGACAACGCCGCGGCGCTCACCAACCTGGGTCAAGTCTTGTGTGAAATGGGCGACCCCGAAGTATTGGCGGAGGCAGAATCGATTTGTCGACGCGCAGTGGCCGTGCGCCGGCCTTCCCCATGCACGCGAAAGCCTCGGCAATGTCCTCCGCATTCAAGGCCGGTACGACGAGGCGCTGGCCTGTTATGAGAGCGCATTGAATCAAGATCCGCGACGGTCTTTGCCTCTGTTACTGATCGGTCGGATCCTGCAGCAACGAGGGGATTTCGACGGTGCCGTTCGGTACTTTGAGGATGCTCGACGGCTCGAGCCCGCCTGCGCACAATGTCATGTCGATCTTGGCGGTCTGTGGGCGGAGCGCGGCGATTTCGAGGAAGCCGCTCGGTATTATCGGATCGCGTTGGGGTTGGACCCTCGGTCCGTCGTCGCCCAACACGCGCTGGGACTGGCGCTCCTGGAGCAGGGCCGGCTTGACGAGGCCGAAGCGTGCTTTAAGAAGCGCTCCGGATCGACCAGGAGCTGGCCGCGACCCGGGTCGCGTTAGCGCGGATTCAAGCCGAGCGCGGCGACTTGGATCGGTCGTGCGAATCGGCACGTGCCGCGCTGGCCATCGAGCCCAAGCTCCCGGAGGCCTACTGCCGACTGGCGACCAACCTGAAAAACCGATTGCCCGAGCACGAGCTCGAGGCCATGGAGGGGCTGCTCGCACAAAAACACTTGAACGATAACAATCGTGCCTCTCTGCATTTCTGCTTGGCGGGAGTTCACGATGCCCGTGGACATTACTCCCGAGCCGCCGCGCACATGGAAACGGCCAACGCTGTGAGGGCCATCGGCCCGCGCCACTCGCGGACAGAGCGATGATCTCGATTCGCATTCGAGATTGATCGATCGCGTGGTCGCCACCTTCACGCCCGATTTCCTGGCACGACGTCGCGGCTGGGGGGACCCCGATCCGCGACCCGTTTTTGTCGTTGGCTTACCGCGCTCCGGCACCACGCTCGTTGAGCAGATCGTTGCGTCGCACTCCCACGTTCATGGCGCGGGTGAGCTGCCCGACGTACGGCAAATCTTCCAATCCCTGCCCGAGCTCGTGGGCCAACCCGCTTTGGACCCGTTCGAATTGCTTGTCGCTCTGGACCCCGACTCGGCCAAGACGGCCGCTCAACGTTATACCAACAGTATAAACAGAAATATCGATACAATGGCCCTTCGTGTCGTTGACAAGATGCCTGATAATATCGAGTTTCTGGGCTTGATCGCCTTGCTGTGGCCCAACGCGCGAGTCATCGTCTGTGGCCGGGACCTTCGCGATATCGCCGTATCGTGTCGTCAGACCGACTTCGCCGTGATCGATTGGACCAACGACTGGGACCAGCTCGCTCGTCGGTTCGCTGACTACCTGAGACTCCTCGAGGACTGGAAACGGAGCCGGCCGCTCGGATGGCTCGAGGTTCGTTACGAAGATCTAGTCGTCGACCTTGACGCCCAAGCTCGCCGCCTCATCGATTACCTCGCCCTGGATTGGGAAGCGGCTTGCCTCGAATTCCACGCAACCCGGCGAGTTGTGCGAACGGCCAGCATGCATCAGGTGCGCCAGCCAGTTCACCCCCATTCTGTTGGACGCTTCCGACACTATGAATCGATGCTCGCTCCTTTGTTCCAGGCCCTCGAACGCCTGGGAGTCGATTACAAGCCGGCCGGGTGACAGCCAGGTCAGCAAGTTTTGACTTACAGGTCTTCGAGGTGTCGCGGCCAATCATCTTTCAGCAGTCGCGAGAGCGAGCGGTCGGCCAGTATTCGTCCTTTCGTCTGGCAGCCTGGGCAGTAATTGGTCTCATTGTCGGCGTATCGGATCCTTTGTACGGGTGCGCCGCAGACCGGACAAGGTTTGCCAAACCGGCCATGGACGGCCATGCCCGACCGAAAAGCTGTGACTTTCTCCGGAAAGCCGTCGCCGGTTTCGGATCGGAGTCGCGCGATCCATTCCTGGAGAGTATTGCGCACGGCGTTGTAGAGAGTCTCCGCATCGTCGTCGGTGAGTTTCTGTGTCAGGGTGAGTGGCGAAAGACCAGCGCGGTGGAGGATCTCATCGGAATACGCGTTGCCGATACCGCTTAATAAACGCGGGTCGGTGAGGGATCTCTTGAGCGTGTGGTTCTGCCGGCGCAGGACGGCTTGAAATTGATCGAACGTTGCTGTGAGCGGCTCGAGACCTCCCGGGTCGTGCTCTCGCAACGCATTTTCACCGCGAACCAAGTGGAGCGACGCACGATGTTTTGAACTCGCCCTCGGTGAGCTGTAAGCTCCCCTGAGTAAATTCAAAAGAGGCGAGAGACGACTTTCCCAAGAGCTTCACGCCTACCGGCTTCCAATGGAGGCGTCCGGCAATCATCAAATGCAGAACGAGCCATAACTCGTCGTCGAAACCGAGTGCGATGCGTTTCCCAAGACGTCGAACCTTTTGGACCGCTTTGCCATTGACCGACTTCAATGGCGGATCGAACGTGCGAAGCAGAAACGGGCTGCGGATTCTAATGTCGACGACGGCTTCGCCCAAAACCCGCCGCTCGATGCCTCGACGTAGATCGTGATGTCTGGCAGCTCAGGCATGTGAGTGAGCCTCGTCCTTCATTGATTCCAGCGGGCTCCGCGATCGGGTCGCACTGGCGCTCCGCTCTGATTCGCAGCCCGCATCCCAAGCGACTCTCGTGCCGTCGGCCACGATGTATCGCAGTGTTTAACTCAGTGGTCGACGATCCATTTTAACCGCGCAGAGCACCACATGGGGATTTCCCCATAAGCCGTCTTATGCAGGGAAAACGATTATCTGCGGTTAAACCGATCCGGGCTCCTCGGATGAAGGATGCAGTCGGGCGGTTCTTCGCATAACAGCCTCACGATAAAATCCCGGTTCGCGATCGCGTCGTCATGCGAGGGCTCAAGATTGATGCAAGGAAGGGTGCGTTACGTTATCATCCTATCGGATGGACCAAACCACATTCGGCAAGAAAGTTGACACGCCGGCCTGCCTGCGCCTGTTCGCCCCTCCGATTAGCCGGATGTCGGGCGTGTCGCGGATCTTCACGGATGCACCACGGAGGTCTGTGTTAGCGCAGTGCTGGATTTTCGGGCTTGGCCCCTCAAACCGGCGGCGGCCCTTCCCTAGGAGGTGCTCCGAGCCATGTTGAGCCGCGAGCCACGATCCATCGCCCTGACGTTGCTGTCCCTCGCCGCCGTCGCCGCCGGTTCGGCCGATCCGGCGCGGAGCGATGAGCCGAAAGTTCCCCTGGCCAATCCGCCATCGACAGCCGCGAAGGCGGATGACGCCAATCCGACCCCGGCTCCCGGGCGGATGTTCGTGGTCGGCCGCGTACTCGACCCCCGGGGAAAACCGGTGCCGGGCGCGGCGGTCATGGTCCATGCGCGGGACCTGACGCCCGGGCGGGCCCACTTTCCTGTCGAGAATAAAGCTGATCCCGCTCGCCGACGCCCGCACGGACGGCTCGGGCCGGTTCCGCATCGATGCGCCCCGGACGTCCTCGACGCGACACGAGGAATTCGGCGCCGTCGCCATGGCGCCCGGCTATGGTGTCGGCTGGGTCACGCTCGACCCCGACGACGATCAGCCCACCGCCGAGATCTCGCTCCGGCCGGAGCAGGTGATCCACGGGCGGCTGTTCGACGTGCAAGGCCGGCCCGTCCCGGATGTCAGGGTCTCGGTCACAGTCGATCCGCAGCGACCTCCCACAGGCTCGGGCCAGGCTTCATGACCGTTACGTTTATCGCCGTTCTGATGGCGTCTCCTACTGGTGGCCAGAGACGCCCACGATTACCCGGCATGGCCCAGGCCGATGACGACCGATGCCGAGGGCCGCTTCACCATGCGCGGCGTGGGCCAGAACCTGCATGCGGACCTGAGCGTCCATCACCCACGGTTCGCCCTCCAGAGGATCCCGGTCGACACGGATGACAACGCGGAATCGAAGACGGTGACGGCGGCGCTGGCCCCGACCCAGATCGTCAACGTGCGCGTGACCTATGCCGACACGGGCCAACCGGTCCCTCACTGCCCCGCTCCGGGTGCACGGCCGGCCGGGGGAGGATCCCAGCTCGACGAATCCGAGACCGACGCCGAGGGCAGGGCCCGCATCAATTCCTGGCCGGCGGACAGCACCTACGACGTCACGGCCTATCCCCCGGAAGGGCAGCCGTATCTCATTGCCAAGGGGCGGGTCGATTGGCCCAAGGGCGCGCTCGAGCAGACCCTCAACATCGCCTTGCCGCGGGGCGTCCTGGTCCATGGCAAGGTCACGGAGGAGGGCTCCGGCAAGCCCATCGCGGGGGCCCATGGTCGACTTCAGTCACGCGCGGAGGGCGGGGCGGCCAGGAGCTGAGCATGTCCGTCCACACCGATTCCGATGGCTCATTCCGTCTCGGAGCCGAGCCCAAACCGGGTCACCTCTTCGTCCGGGGTCCGGACGACGACTACGTGTTCCAGGCCATCGACTCCCGGATTGGTCCGGGAAGGCCAGCCGGGCGGCGGCAGGATGTACTCGCACGCCTATGCTGCGCTCGACCTGAAACCGGGCATGGGCAGCCAGGAAGTGAACCTGGTCCTCCGCCGCGGCGCGACGGTGGAAGGCCGGGTCGTCGGGCCGGATGGCCAGCCCGTCGGGGATGCCTGGATCTTCAGCCGGCTCATCCTCGAACCGAGCCGGGGGGCCTGGAGGTACTGGAGCGGCCGCTATCACGGCAAGCTGCGCAACGGTCGTTTCGAGATCCGCGGGCTCGCCCCCGATGCCGAGGTCCCCGTCTATTTCCTCGAGCCGGAGCGCAAGCTGGGAGCCGTCGTCAACCTCTCGGTCAAGTCGGTGGCCGGCGGGCCGGTCACCGTCCGGCTCGAGCCCTGCGGGTCTGCCCGGGCGTGGCTCGTCGATCCCGACGGCAAGCCGGTCGCGAAACCGGTGCGCGGCCTGAGCATCACGATGGTCGTGACCCCCGGTCCGCGCCAGCAACAGTTACCCGAACGACAAGGAGGCCAGCCTGCTCTCTGCCGACGAGGGCGAACTGAGCGACGTCGACCCGATCAACTACGAGACGGCGCTGGCCCCCGATGCCCTCGGCCGGATCGCGCTCCCCGTCCTGATCCCGGGCGCGACGTATCGCTTCATCGATTCCACCATGTTCGTCCGCGGCCAGACCGGCCCGGAGATCCGCAAGGAATTCACCGTCAAGCCGGGCCAGAAGCTCAACCTGGGCGATATCCGAATCGCCAAGCCTCCAAGTTAGGACCGGTCCGTCTCGAACAGGCCCGGCCCGCTCGGTTGCCGAGGATCACGCCGGTATCCCACGATGCCCCGCGGTATCAAATAGGTAACTTCGAGCAGAACGACCTCTTCGGAGAAGAAGCGAATGGCGTCGATTCAGAAGGGATGACGTCCATTGGGGTAATGATCGCTCTCGTCATTGAAGGATGGAAGATCATGCGGGGTATCGAAGCAGGTGAAGCTCTGGAGTTTCACGGCTGAAATCGCGATCTCTGAAAAAAAGCGCCACCGGATGTGACCACTGGGTCGTACCCGCAATGGCACCCGGCGGCGTGTTGTTTTTTCCTGGTGTTTTCCGTGGTTACGGAATGTATAGTGTTCCGGTGACAGGGCAGTCGCGGTTGGATCTGGTTGACGGGGAACGTGACCGCCTTCCTTGAGCACCACCCGAATGTTGGCCGTGCGTGCGGTCATCGCCGCCGGCGCCGACGCCGTTATGCCGCGGAATTCCGCGGAGGACACGATGACAGCGTCCGACTCTCTGGAGAACCTGGAAGACGACGGCTTGTTGCACGCCAACGGAATTGACGCCGTCACCGGCATGCCCGCCGCACCGCCGATCGCGCCGAGCGAAGCGATTGGCCTGGACGCTTCCTCGTCCCTCCGGGAGCCCAAGGAAGTCAGCCGGCTGTCCAAGATCTGGAGCGCCATCCTTCACAAAAAAGCTGACCACGGCCTTCCGGAGGATCTCGAAAACAAGGCCAGCGACCCCGCGTCCGTCGGCCGGGCAGTCGTGTTCGCGTCTGAATGCTCGCCGAGATTCGCGAGGCCGTCGAGCCGTTGATCGCGCATCGCCGTGACTATACCAAGGTGCCAAGCGAGCTGCTCAAAGTGCTGGAGATTGCGCCGGACACTTCGCTCGATGACTGGCTGGGCAAGCTCGTGCCACATCGCTCGGACGTTGATCCGACGAAGCTACCGTTTTACGTGACGTTTGTCGGAGGCCCGGCGTCAATTCCATTCGAGCACCAGTCGGAGCTCGACGTCGCCTATAGCGTGGGACGACTCTGCTTCGACCAGGCCGAGGGCTATCGCCGGTACGTCGAGAGCGTGATCGCGTACGAGACGGCCGCCACGCTGCCGCACGGTCGCGAAATCGCCTTCTGGGGCACCCGCAACCGAGGCGACCGCGCGAGGAATCGTAGTGCCGATTGCCTGGTCAAGCCGCTCGTCGAAGGGATCGCGGCGGCCCAGGGCCAGTCCGCGGTTAAGCCGATTGCCGAGGTTCGTGGCTTCCGGACGCACTGCCTCGTCGTGCTTTGGCCACCCGTGCCAACCTGCCGGACCGCCTCCACGGCTCCGACCCGCGTGCCAGGCCTTCGTTTCTCTTCACGGCGTCGCACGGCCTGAGCGGGCCGAAAGGCCATCCATCGCAAAGA
>CAWCTM010000015.1:0-41857 GCA_963798595.1 uncultured Gammaproteobacteria bacterium
CGAGGTGCGTCTGCGCTTCGATCATACTTCCTATAGCGTCCCGCAAGGCATTTCCGGATATGGGCAAAACATGGTGTTCCTGACCGCTGGCTACCGTCCAAGGGCTGCCACCCGTCTGCAGGGGGCTGGGGCCGCCGAGGATGCACCGCCTCCTTAGCAGTCGCCGGCACAGCCATATGTCGAGTGTTCCCAACGGTTGGCGATCGCGAGCAATGGGCGCGCGATATGTTGGCCTTTTGGCGTGCGCGTTTTTTGAGCTGAGCTGCGGCGCCGCTGCTCCGTAAGCGTACCGCGCTCCTAAAGAACGCCCGTGCGACTGATTCCACCCCGTCTGAACCTGAAGGGCGAGCTATTTTCATCGACCTTCACTTATGGTGTGACCGCTCTAATAAAGTTGAGCAGCAGCCTGATTCTCACTCGACTGTTGGCGCCCCAGGCATACGGCATTTTCGGGATCCTGCTCTCGATCGTCTACATCGTTAATCTCGTTTCCGACGTCGGCACCTATGCTTTTGTGATTCGCCATCCCCGAGGCGGCGAAGCGAAATTCATCCATGCCGTTTGGACGATAAGATTCCTACGTTGCGTCTTGAATTTTAGCGTCGTTTTCTTGGGCGCCCCCATTATCGCGGCTATCTATAGTACCCCAGTCCTGACGAACGCTTCACAAATAATCAAATTCCAATTTCTGATTGCCTGATTCGAACCCATGGCTCCTTTATCTTGGCTTAATGCGATCAAAAAGCGCGATATCATAAATTACGCCGACATGATATCGAATGCGCTCATGACGGTCTTCGTCATCGTCGTCGTTCACATTTAAGGCGTTACCTCGCTCTCATCTATGGTGTTCCACTACAACAGTCCATCATTACGATCGGCATCATTCTTCTATCGAAAATCGGAATCCGATTCGGCTACGATCGCGAGGTCGCTGCCGAGCAATCCAGATTCGCCGGCTTCGTGCTTCCTTCCAGCCTTCTGACCATGGTCCTGTCGCATACGACAAGCTCATCCTCCTGAAGCTCTTCAACCTGACGCTGGTCGGAGTTTACACCGTCGCGGGAAACATGCTCGGGCCCATCACCGGTGTAATCGTCCATAATGCTCGTGTCGTTCTCTATGCGCGTTGCTCCGCGTATTTTCGTAGCGACAGAGCGACTGCCCGTGTGCGCTATTACGACGAGAACCAACGCCTATTGATGGTCGTGTTATTCTTCCCGCCATGGTCGCCGGCTTCGCACAGCTATTTATCTCAACACTCTATGACCGACGCTACGCCATGGCGGGCTCATTCTGACGGTAATGGGTCTAAAGCCGAAATGAGTGCTTTTCAGGCCTCGTCGGAAAATTTACTGGTTGCCTCTGGCCGAACGCACATGGTTCTGCTCGGAAACGTCGTCAGGCTTTTCACCGTCATTCCGGCCTCTATTCTTGGATACTATCTTTTCGGGTTCTATGGGTTCCTGTGGTTCGGTCAGGGGGCAACCGTGGCTCTCGTAATCTATTTTTTTCGGCAACAGAGACGCTATGGTCTTTTGGACCTTTCGAAAGAACTGCGACTGTTGGGGCTGGCCGCGTTGGTGTTCGTAGTATGCTTCTCAGCGAGCCATCTGCTTCTGGCGTTTATCCCGGCAGATTCATTACATCTACTGCTCCGAAGACACTAACGCCATCAGAGAATAGGCAGCGTTTATGCACATTGCATTCTGGTCCCCGGCGTGGCCGATCGAGAAATTCAACAACGGAATAATTACGTACGTTCACTGGATGAGGCGCGAACTGGAGCGGCAGGGGCATCATGTCTCTGTATTTACCAGAGAGTTGGATGGTTCTGTCCGTGATCCCGCCGTCTACATGGTCAAGGGTCGCCCCTTTGGGATCGAGTGAAGCGCCGGCTTTCCGGAACGCCCCCTTCAATCGAACAAGATATCTTCAATTATTCCGCGGCAATCGCCGCGCGACTTCGGCAAGTCCATCAGCGAGATCCAATAGATATTGTTGAAATGGAAGAGTCGTTTGGCTGGTTTGCGGATGTGAGTGCGCAAATCGGGCTTCCGGTGTTGGTGAAGCTGCATGGGCCGGCGTTTCTATCATTGGTGGAGAATGAACTTACTACATCCTTTGGGAAGGAGAAAATAGAGCGAGAGGGGCAGGCGTTGCGGCGCGCGTCGGTCATCATCTCGCCGAGTCAGCGGACTCTGTCAGAGACCATAGATCGGTATCGACTAACGCCGAAGTATCAGCGACACATCGTTAATCCTTTGACGATGGATCGGGATACGCCATTGTGGCGCCTGGAGAACTGCGACCGTAATGCCATCTTGTTCGTCGGGCGTTTCGATCTAAGGAAAGGCGCCGACATAGCATTGCGCGCGTTTCTGCTGGCATTGGAGGGGCGCCCAAATCTCAAGCTGATTTTCGTTGGTCCTGACAATGGTCTATCGATGCCCGACGGAACTCAAGCGCACTTCAACGCATATTGCGATTCACTTTTTCCGAAATCTCTCAGGGATCACGTCGACTATCGAGGGCGACTGAGCAATAGGGAGATTGCCGAATTGCGAACCAAGGCGATGGTAACCCTGGTCGCTTCCCGCTGGGAGAATCAGGGTTACACTCTGCTGGAGGCCATGTATCAAGGATGCCCCATAGTCAGTACCGACGCGGGTGGGTGTCCAGAAAGCGTAATAGACGGAGTTACCGGTCGGCTAGCTCGATCTGAGGACCCAAACGACTTTGCACTCCAGATTTGTTCCATGCTTGAAGATCCCGAACGCGCAGAGGCTATCGGCCAGACCGCACGTCAGCACGTGATTGCAAATCACGCAGCGGAGAAGGTTGCGGCGGAGACGCTCGAAATGTACCGAAAGGTTATCTCGAATCATGCTTAAAAGATTGGCTGACGACGCCCGGGCAATCGGGCATTCGCCACGGTGTACGCGGCCGTTACCCCTTCTCTGACGAGTTGCTGGAATCGGCCTCTTGAATAGAGCGAGTGCGCTATCTTTTGCCCGGCCCGGCCAATTTCGTCGGTGCGCTGCGGATTCTTTAGCAATTCGATACACGCCGATGCATACTCGTCATCGGACCGCGCACATATCATTCCAGTAGTGCTGCCGAAATGCTCCCTGAAGGCGCTGAAAGTGTACGGGTAAACGATGCAGGGCACGCCGTAACCCAGCGATTCGACCGCCTTGATATTTGAGCCACCGCCCCATTCGACCGGGCAAATTGACAGAGCGGCGTCCTGGAAATACGAGAACAATGAGGGCACCGTGCCGACAATTTTCACACCCTCAATGCGTTCCCACCGCTCACTGACGTCGGCAAAAGGCGGCGGGCCAATCGCCAGCACACGCGCATTCGGGCAGTCTGCATGCACGCGCGGCCACACTCGCTCGAGGAATTTTGTTAGGGCATCGGAATTGGGGAGATAGGTAAGGTTTCCAACGAACAGGATGTCTTCACGATTCTTCGGCTGCACTGATCTTTCCGGCGCATTGTCCACGAACGGTATGTTTGGAAGGACTGAGACGGACTTCCCGGCGATTCTGGCGACATCGCTCGTCTTTGTGACCCAGATATGGTCGTAGGAAGCGGCTTCAGCAAGGCAGGTCTTGGTCAATTTTCGCAACGTGAGAAATTTTGCGACGAAGCCGCCGATCCCAGCCCACGGACTCATCTCGATTTGCGATTTCAGCTTCAGATGATCCAGGTCGTCCCAGTCGAGCAACGTGGGAATATCCCTAATGTCTGCAAGACGGCCGACCGCCCCAGGCCAAAGGTAACGACTCACCACTCCATCGTAGCTGCCGCCAGCAACGGTCTCATCGAGCCACGCCGCAAACTGGGCGTCAAACTCGTATCTCGCGAGATGCTGATGAACGGTGCGAAAAGGCCTGCCGACCAGCGGCAGTTTCGACAGCAGACCTGTCGACTGACTGCCGCGATCAGGAACGCAAAAGAGACCGACAATGCCTTCTACCTGTTCACGCGCTTGCCGTGCGAGCTTCACCGATTCGTTCGACCAATTGACGAAGGCGATGTCCACATCCGAGAACTGCCGGAGCGCCTCGAGCAGCAATGCCGTTCGCTGCGCGCCGCCGTGCATTTCCATTGGCCAGGGAAGACTGGATGTCAGCAAAAGCAGCCTCAATTGGAGAACCTCCTCGACCTAATGCCGGTCATCCGCCGCTCTGCTTCAAGAAGAATGCGGTCTGTGGAGGCGGGCGAGGCACGGACCCGTCAGCGTGGTCGGATTTGTCAAGCCGCGAGTAGGCGACGGCCAGAGCCACAAGTGCCCAAAGCACGATGGGGTCCGGCCCCCCAAACGCCCACAAGAATAGTGTGCCCAGTATGCACGATGTCAAACTGGCGCCCACCATGCCGAAACGTTGATCAGTCAATTTGATTGTTCTGCTTGCGGACAAGACTTTTCTGAGACCAGCCAGGACAACTACAAGGAACAGAGTCAGGCCGACAAACCCGGTACCCAGAAGCTCCGCCAAATAGCCATTAACAAAGTCGACAATACCTTGGCCTTGACGAAGATTTTGCATCCTTGCCAGCGCATACTGATCACCGAATGCTGGATTGTCCCGAACAATACTCCATCCCTGGCTCCACAGGCGGTTCCTGTAGTCGATGTTCGCGGTGTCTATCGTGCCGCCGAGAAACGGCAGCACGTCCGCAATTTTCCTCGCGAGCGGGGTCATGCTGATTAACGCTAAAGCAAACAGAGAACTCAGAAATGACTTAATGAGCCCGGAAACAGCGCGAGGTTTCTGGAAAACAAATATCGTGTAAATGCCGATCGCGCACGCCCAGGGGCCGCGGGAGTAGCTCGCAAGAAGACCTAACAGAAGTGTTGCGCTTACGGTCCATCGTATGCGCCGGGACTCCACATACATCTCGAGACACAGCCATATGCCAAAGGCGATGGCGAGTTCATATCCCAACGACAACGGGTGTCCCGTGGAGGCCATGGCGCGCAGGCTGGTTCCGCGCAACAGGTACGTAGTAAAGTTACCCGCAAGGTCCCATCGCACCGGAATATCTTCGTACAACAACCATCCGCGCGCGCTCTCAAAGATCCCAATCACCGCCATTACGACGCATGGAAGCGCGAACGCGGCGAGACTATCCAGGATAAATGGACGATTGCGGCTCGTTCGGCTGATGAGAAAGTAAGGCGCAAACACCGCGATCAAAAATGTTAGCGTCCTTCTTAGGACATTGGCGAACGTGAAAGGATAAAACGTGCCGTCTGGCGCAAGCAGGTGTATGTATAAAATCGATGTCAAGATGCCGTAGGCGAGCAAGCACCAATCCATGCGTTGTAAACGTCGAATGTCGCGATCTTTCTTTGACCGACGTAAGCGCCCGATCGCCGGAACGATTACGCAGAGGGAAAGCAGAATCTGGTTACTCACGTCTAGCAGCTTCGCGCCTCCCGGGAGCGGGATCGGCGTAGCAACTGGTGGCACAACATGTAGCAAAAACAAGTACAAAGCCGAAGGGTTCGAGTCCTTCCGGCCGCTGCCTACGAGGAGCGGTACCGCGATTAGCACGTAAAGCCAGATACTCGGGCTAAGAAAGGCGGCAGCTGTCAGCACGTACCACAGGTTGCGGCGACGCGAAAAATCTTTCTCGCTGCTGAACAGCAGGGCGGTTGATTTCGCAAATTTGAATACGACCGCGGAGATCGCCAGTACGACAATCAGATTCTTTACATTAGGCGGCATATGGGCACTCTGATGCGCTTCTGAGTTGCCACGAATGAGGCGATTCGCTCATGCGACTTGACCGTTGCTCAGCGGTCGTCCCACAACACGAGACAGCTATCGCGGTGTCGATCGGTGGAACTCTGCGAGTCTTGCGTGCAGCGCTCACGCTGTCCGCACGCGTGCAGACAGGCCCCCTGCCAGGCGGCGCTGGGAGAGCCGTGGCGGGTTATACGAGATGCTTGCTGCCACGTTGGCGCGCGAAATCCCCGGAAGCTGCGCCTGTCGAATGATCGGCAATCTGTCCGCCCCGTCGATCAACGCTTTACTTTGTTCCCGGAAAACTCTCTATAACTGTTGGCACGACTAGATTATGAAAACACATCGATTCACCACAGAGGCCGGAAAACGCCGACACATGATATAGTAGAAGATAACCGGACACTTAGCGAGTTTGGCACTGCGGAGTTGATATTCTAAATCCAGCTCCGACGGCGGGCGCCTCGTCATTTTACGGTGTAAGCATGCGATCCCTTAGCGAATTGACAATTGAGTCTTTCTTGCCGCTGTCGCGAATGAACGCGCTGACTGAAGCTGCGCACTCTTCGTATCTGAATGCGAAACCATTCCCGCACGTGGTATTTGATGATTTTTTCGATCCGTCGCTTCTCGAGCTAGTTCTTGCGGAATTTCCGAGACCTGGCGAGATCCCCTGGCAGCGCTTCGACAACGCGCACGAGATCAAGCTCGCATCGGCAGCGGAGGCGTCTTTCGGGCCGGCCACCCGATTGCTCCTTTATCATCTAAATTCCGCGACGTTCCTCGAGTTTTTGAGCGCCGTCACGGGAATCAAAAATCTGATAGCCGATCCCGGCTTCGCGGGGGGCGGCCTTCACCAGATCATGCCCGGCGGTAAATTGGGCATTCACGTGGATTTTAACAAACATAATGATTATGGCCTCGACCGGAGACTCAATCTCTTGCTGTATCTGAACAAGGATTGGAAGGAGAACTACGGCGGTCATTTGGAGTTGTGGGACCGCAATATGGCCCGGTGCGAAGCCAAAGTACTCCCCGTGTTCAATCGAGTAATGATCTTTGGCACGACGGATTTTACCTACCACGGCCATCCGGATCCGCTACGGTGCCCGGAGCATATGACACGTAAGTCCCTCGCTCTGTATTATTTCAGCAATGGTCGGCCAGCGGAAGAAATCACCGGCGAGCATTCCACTGTGTTCCAGGCTCGAACCGAGCGAGAATTTCACCCGACTTTGACTCAGCGATTGCGAAATCTGGCTAAAGACCTCGTGCCGCCAATTGTGGCGCGGCAGTTGCGGAAGGGAAGGTGAGCAGTATGTTTCTGTCTGACTGCCAACCGCTTACCGCGGTACCTGTTCGCCCTTGAACCGCGTGCCCGTCGGGGCGTAGTTGGCCGGAAAATCAACGCGCAGCTCGAGAATCAACCCAGCGGTCAGGTGGATTTTCGAAATTCGTCGCTCCGGGCGCCGATCCCCACGAGACCATAATCTCGAAATGCGCGAAACAAGTTTTACGCAATGCGAAACGCTTTAAACCTCGACGACTACAACCTTGAGGAGACGCTGCAGATTGTCGCGGGTTTTGGCAGCGAGTGTTATGGCTACTTGGTCACCCCCAATGTTGATCATGTGATCCGCTATTGTGGACAAGCCCAATTTCGCACGCTGTATGAGCAAGCTACCTTTGTCCTGCTGGATAGTCGCTTTCTCGCGCTCATGGTCAGGTTTCTCAAAGGACAGGTGCTTCGAGTGTGTCCAGGTAGCGACCTGACCGCCGGCATATTCGACTCGATTATTAAACCCGATGATGTGGCGATCATGGTAGGAGGAAGCTCGGAGCAAGCACGCGTGCTGAGGCATCGATTTGGATTACGAGCGCTTCATCATATCGACCCGGTGATGAATTTTGCTAGAGATCCCGTGGCTATCGAGGCTTGCGTTCGCGAAGTGGAATCCCTGAGCCCGTTCCGATTTTGCTTTCTGGCTGTCGGGTCGCCGCAGCAGGAGATCGTTGCGCAGGCACTCAAAATGCGCGGGATCGCACGCGGCCTCGCTTTGTGTGTCGGCGCGTCTATAAATTTCGTAACAGGAATTGAAAAGCGGGCTCCCCCCTGGGTGCGCCGAATTGGATTCGAGTGGCTGTATCGTCTTTCACAAAATCCCAAACGCCTGGCCTACCGGTATCTCGTGCGAGGGCCGCGGATATTCCTTCTACTTTGGCGCATTGAATTGCGCGCGAAGCGCCTGATGGCTCCGCGCGACAGCGCATAACCGCATGGCGGTGCCCCAATAAATCCTCCGCACCGGCAAGTGTCCCGGCGAACGAGCCGCCCGGCCCGTTTCCGTTGCTAGATGGTTGTGCTCGCAACTTCGGACGGAGGGCTCACGATACCTTGTGAAGTGAAGCCGCTCACGGAAAAGTAATACGTGCCCGGAGCCAGGTTACCAACAACATAGGTGGTCGTGTCGCTTCCGGTGACCGAGATGATCTGTGTCAACGCATCAGCGCTCGTTCCGTAATAGATGTAGTAGCCGACAATCATGTCTTCGCTCGGCGGGGACCAGGATACCGTAGCAGATCCCGCGCTTCCCTCGGCTGCTGTGACGGCGATATTGAACGGGCCTATAAATGCCGTGTTGCCCCCATCGCTTGCTGTGATTGTGACATTTGCCGTCGTGCCGACTTCACTACTAGTTGGAGTACCACTCAGCTGACCCGTAGTGCTATTGAAAGTCGCCCAAGCCGGCTGACCAGCTATCGAAAACGTCACTGCCCCGGTGCTTTGAGACACAGTCGGTTGAAATGTGTATTTGACGCCGGCGGCAGCATTGCCGGCGGGAGCTCCAGACAATGCCAGCGACGAAGCACTCGCGCTCGAAGTGGATGTACCAGAGTCCGAGCAGCCGCTCAAAAGCGATGCGAAGAAGACCAGACTCATCAAGATGTGTGCCGTCGCTGGCTGTTTTACGTGAAGCATGCGCAATTAAAATATGCGTATGCTGAACGGACAACGTGTCGTCAATTGGTGACGTGCATGTCGGCGAGTGCTGACGATCTTTTATATGATCAAAGTGCGCGCGCTGACTTGCCGGCGTAGCGTGACTTGGTTCACGTTTTATCCCGAAGATCGACCTGCGCAGACGACCGACATCATCGTCAAGCGAAGCGGCAAAACAGAATCTGCATTGGACACGGTGCGCATCGTGGTTTTTCCGGATGCAAATTTAAATCCTCGAAAGGAACCGCCCATGAGCGCGATTCCACGCAGCAACGAGCGACGAAGATCTTCGTCAATTGATGGTTCTATCCATGTTGGGAGTACACGATCAATGGCCGTGGCCGTCGAACGCCAGATTGCGATTATGTGGCGATCCAATTTGCCGGACGGGCTCGTCGGCCGACGGCGACATATTGCCGGAAAAAGCAGCGTGCACTTCAATGCATTGTGTGACAGAGTCGTCGCAGTTCTTCAGTATTGGAACCTACCCATGATTATGAGCCGAACCCGTTTTGCGCGGTCCGCATCGAATCGCTTATCGTATCTTTCTGGATCTGTCAGCCGGGGAATCGCCGTTCTTGTGACATTTATCATAGGCGTGTGGGCTGTCAATCCCATTTGGGCGGCGACGAGCTACAACGAAAATTCCGCGCTAGGAACGAATTTGACGGGGGTTAGCTACTACAGCGCGGAACAGCCGTTTATGGACATTTTTAAGACCAGCTGGGGCTGGGGCACGCACGTCCAAAATTCCGGCGCCGACACCGGCGAAGAGCAATATCTGAATTTGGATGCCAATGGTTGGCCGATCAGCCTCACAGCAACAAAAAATCCAAATCCGCAAAAATTCACGCAGGTGAGTGTCCTGGTACTCAACAATCTCCCCAACACTCCGAATGGTAACTACCGGGCTGGGCAGTATATCGTCCGCTATCAAGGCCAGGGCACGATCACTTACGCCTTTGACGCCGTTAAAGTCGCAGGCCTTTCGACGCCGGGAAGAGACGTGCTCAACGTGGCGACTCCTTCACAGGCCGGCATATACCTTACGATTACCAGTACCGACCCGAATCGTACCGGTAACTACATCCGCAATATCCAAATCGTCAAGGCCGAGCAGGAAAGCGCGTTGATAGCGGGACAGGTGTTTAACCCCTATTTTTTGAACGTGATGCGCAATTTCCGCGTTTTGCGTTTTATGGATTGGTTTGACACCAACGGAAGCACTGTCTCGTCGTGGTCGAATCGCCCGTTGCCGACCCAAGCCACTTGGGGGTCGAACGCCGGTGTGCCTTATGAGGTCGCCGTGCAGCTCGCGAATGCACTGTCGGCAGACGCGTGGATCAACATTCCTGTCATGGCCGACGATAACTACATCACGCAACTCGCCACCCTGGTCCATGCACAGTTGGGGACCGCCCAAAAGGCCTACGTCGAGTTCAGCAACGAAGTCTGGAACACGGCCTTTACACAGAATGCATACGCTTATACTCAGGGCAAGGCGATGTGGCCTGGCGCGAGTTCCGAGCAGAACCCCGGGCTCAATTGGTATGGGATGCGCGTTGCCCAAACCTGCGATATGTGGAAGTCGGCTTGGGGAGCTGACGCATCGCGTGTAGTCTGCGTGATGGGAGCCCAGGGAGCGAATCCATGGACCGCCACTCAGGCATTGGACTGCGCCCTATGGACGGGCAACGGGAATGCACCGTGTTCCGGCCACGGCATCGGAGCAGTCGCAATTGCGCCCTATTTCGGCTTCGGAGTACCCTCTACTTGGACTTCGCAATCAGATGGAGGATTGGCTTCGTTATTCGCCTCCCTGACTTCTCAAAACGATCCAAGCATCCCAGTCGGTGGGTGGATAGGGCAGGCACTGCGCAACGTGGCGGCATATAAGCCCACACTGGCACCATATAATTTGCCGCTAATCTCCTATGAGGGGGGCCAGAGCTTCGTATCGTTTCCGCACGGAATGAATTCGAACAATACCCCCAACGCACTCACAAATCTTTACATCGCTGCCAATCGCGACCCACGAATGCAAGCGGCCTATGAAACGTACCTAAAGGGATGGAAGTCAAACGGCGGACAACTGTTCATGCACTTTAACGATATTTACACTCCCTCTCAGTACGGTGTCTGGGGTGGGCTCGAGTCGATCATGCAAACGACTTCGCCGCTCAGTAGCGCACCGCCCAAATGGCAAGCCATACAGGATTTTATTTCCGGAAATCCGTGTTGGTGGTCAGGTTGCCAGGGGACGCTCGCCACAGTCCCGACGTCGCCGACAAACGTCAAGGCGCAGAAATAGGACTCCGGCGAAGACCGGCGACTCCACCGCGAGGCGCGACTACAGTAATCGCCGCCTGAACCCGCAATTTCGCGATATCGTCCGACGATGGACGGCAGAAACACGGGTTGGTGAAGCTTGACCGGTACGGTCAGCGCGGTTAGCTTGGCGACGTCGACAGACCACGACCAGTCGACGACCGGGCAGTTCACGTCACCACTCGTCTTTTTGCTCGAGGCATTGAGTCCTCATGAAACAGGCCTTGCTAGGGAGTCCCTTCGGCAGAACCGCGATCTTTCTACGCGATAAGTTCGACATTCTACGAGAAGCTCTTTTCTCGCTGGAACAGCTCGGAACGCTCGCAAACGACCAGCTGGCGACGCATCTGATAACGAAGCTCTGCCTACCTCGACGGACTTTCATCGATATTGGCGCGCATATTGGTTCGGTGATATCGGAGGTCAGACGCAGGGACCCCTCGATTAGAATTGTAGCGATCGAGGCAATGCCTGATAAGGCCGAGCGTCTCAGGCGGAGATTTCCCTCAGTTGAAACACATGCGTGCGCGGTCGGAGAATCTACTGGTGAAGTCTCTTTTTTCGTCAATTCCAAGCAGTCTGGCTACAGTTCTCTCGGAAGGCCTGCCAATGCCGGCGACAAATCAATATCTGAAATAAGGGTGCGAATCGAGAAATTGGACGACTTGGTGTCGCCGGAGGATGTCGACGCAATAAAAATCGACGTGGAGGGCGCCGAACTGGGCGTGCTTCGCGGAGGAATCAATCTGTTGAGGAAATGCAGGCCAATTATAATGTTTGAAAGTGCGCCGGAGATGGACGATGGCCTCGGGTACACGAAGGAGGCGATGCATGGGTTTTTGACGGAAAATGATTTTTCTGTGATCGTGCCTAATCGCGTTGCCCACGATGGTGACGGATTGACTTCGATCGGATTTATCGAAAGCCATTGGTATCCGAGACGCACTACTAATTATTTTGCCGTACCGCTCGAGCGCCGCTTCGAGTTTAGGGATCGCGCGCGCAGCATCCTTGGAATCGGTTCTGGGTAACTGGTAATTGGAAATTAATCCTCCTCGTCTCGTTTCGACCGAATCCAAGCCGTCTGCCGTGTCACCAAGAACTTTGCGTATAGCGGGAGTTTCAGGAACGCGTAGACGACCGCATACGCCAGCTTGCCAAGGGTGATGATGTGTCGCCCATATCTTGCCCAGGCGAGAAATATGGAAAGCGTCAACAGTCCGGCCGCAATGCTGGTTATGGCAATCGGGAACAGCACCTTTGCGACCAGGAAGAGAAGACAGCTGGCCATCCATACTGCGATCAGCAGCAGTGTGAGAAGCGCAAGCGGCGGGACGGTTAAATCGAGAGCTAAACCCAGCAGGTTTCCGTCCAGGCGAGAGAGGGAATCCAAAAACAAGCGCGGCGCTTCGTTGAGTATTACGCTTAAGTGGCCGTGCTCCCAGCGCGTACGCTGGCTCCGAATCCCTTCGCTTGATGCCGGGAACTCGCTCGTGACGAGTGCTTCAGGACAAAATAATGGCGGAGTTCCGCGACGGGCCAGTTCAATTCCGAGCTTGAGATCCTCGACGATATGACCAGTCGCCAAGTCGGCTGAGTTGATGCAAGCCCATGGGGACGCCATTCCCGAGCCCATCAATTGGCAGGGCAACCCCAGGCGGTGCAAGCCCAGCGGGCGGACCTGGTTCTTGATGACCCACGCGAATTCCGCAAGGCGCATCTTGAGGCTGGCACCCTCGGCCGCTTGCATGAGATACAGCGCCTGAACCGGCCGGCCCGTCCGCTGGGACAGCCGGGAGAGCCTGTCGATGCCCCCTTGGCGGACCCGGCAGTCCGCATCGACGATGAGAACGATCTCAGGCGCATCGGACGCGAGATGGCGGATGCCGAAATCGAGCGCATAACCCTTGCCGCGTCGCAGCAAGTCACCGCGCACCAGCACTTCCGCTCCTTCGGCGGCGGCGAGGGCGGCGGTTTCGTCGGTGCAATTATCCGCAACCACGACCAGCCGGTCGCCCCGAGCCATCTCCGGAACGATGGTGCGAAGCGTGCGGCTGATGATCAGCGCTTCGTCATGTGCGGGCACCAAGACCGCCACCCTGGGGTGATCTCCCGCCACTGACGATGTACGTTCGCGCTGCGTAACGGCTAGAAGCACCTCCACGAAGAGAACGACGACCGGCACCATCAGCAGTAGCGCCGCCCCTCCGATCAGAGTTTCTAGCAGCGTTATCACTCTCGATCGGGGGCGCGGAACAGTGCCGCGAGCTTTCCCGCCTCCCTATCCACGGAATGGCGGACAAGAACACGACTTTGCGCCGCATCGCCCAATCTCCTCAGATCATCGACTGAGCTCGCCAGACACGCTTCCATCGCCTCCGCGAGCTCCCTTACCGCGCCGGCCGGGACGAGCCAGCCCTCCTGACCATGCCTGACCAGCTCCGGGATCCCCGCCACATACGTGCTGAGTACCGGGCGGCGTAGCGCCATCGCCTCCATGATGACGACAGGCAGTCCCTCGGCGAAGCTGGGCAAGACGAGCGCGCGCGCCGCCAGAATCTCATCGCGGACCTGGTTGCTGCTGATCCAGCCGGTGATGCGCACCCGCTCGCCAAGCCCGCATTCCTGGACGAGCTCTTCGATTTCCTTGCGCATCGGACCGTCACCGGCCAGTACCAACTCGAAGGAGATCCCTTTGTCGGCGAGGAGGGCGGCCGCCTCAATCAACAGAATCTGTCCCTTCGCATCACAAAGTCGGCCGACGCAGATGAGGCGTGGGGGACCCAGCGTCTGAGGGGCGGCCTGATGAAACGATTCTTCCAAGCCACAGTGTACGATTTTAATCTTCGGCCAATCCGTGTGCCGTGACCTCAAAAAGAGTTGACTGCGCCCGAACTCACTGATCGCCACCACAAATGACGAGCGGCGAATTTTCTCTTCCAGACCGATCGGTCGCAAAAATTCATCGGGTCCGTGAACGGTAAAGCTATATTGAGGTCCACCGAGGGCATGGGTGAACATGGCCACTTCAGCGGAATTGGTGCCGAAATGAGCATGGAGCCGGATACTGCCAAAGGCAACCAGCCACTGCAGAATACGGCACGCTTCGGCAACATAAATCAAGTGATAGGGAAGGGGACGGTCGGAGTTTCGGGACATTTTCACCGCGAGAGCCACGACCGCAAAGAACCGCGACGGCGTGCGCAACATCGTTCGGAGCATGGGCAGCAAGAGTCCCCGGAGGCCTTCCCGCAACACATAGTGCGTGCGCTTCTGCTCCTCGTGGTCCTCTTCATCAGGCAAGGAGTCTAGCCAGCCCCTCAACGCGATGCGCTGAACGATGAAGCCTTGACGCTCCAAAGCTAGGATCTCCCGCCTTACGAAGCTATGACTCACCTTGGGATAATGGTTAATGAAATAGGCGATTCGCAAAGATTGGTACTGTCTCGGTTGGAAGGCGCCGATTGTATTCGTTACGTTGCCCGAATCTGGGATTTCCGTCGCCGACATAGTGATTTTTTTGGTCCAATAAAATCCAAGGCACTTGACCGACAACGTGCACTGCGGGTGGCGTGCGTACTCGGGGCAGGCACCCGTTCATGAACGAGACGAAGCAGATTTCCTGACGGAGCTATCGAGCGGTCGATGACCGCTGTCAGCGGTTACTTTCGGTGTAATTGCCTTCACCAGCGATTCGACGAAAGGCTCTTGAAGCATGCTTGAATGGCCGCCCTTTACGTCAATCACCGCAATGTCCTTCGCGACGGACCCCCATTCGAAGGTATCGTCGGCATACACTTCTCGATAGGGCTGGTCATCGCTGTCTCCGGACTGGGCGCGCAAGAGCATGACGCCGGCATCCGACAAAGCCTTTGGCGAATAGCGCGCCTCTGCGGAGTCATAGATCTCCCTTACCGTCAGTTCCGGTAGGGTCGAAGGCCAAGGATGTCCGCGCTCGAGCAATCTGTGCAATGCGCGAAATCGGACTCGTGTGGTCAGGCGCTTCGCGCGTGAGGAGACCTCCCACGCAAGTGCGTTCGTGACCTTGGCCAACGCCAATTTGAAGGAGGAGTAAAGTCGCGGCACCGATATCCCGTGTTCGCCGCGAACGCCCGCGAACACTGCCTCGATTCTTCTGGCCCTTTGCTTTGAAATTCGTCCGACACGTTTTTTCGCTCTCGGCTTGGCCGCATCGAACAATGCGACGAGTTGAACCGTTTCACCCGCGCTTCTGAGCTGCGAAGCCATTTCGTAGGCAATGACGCCTCCCGCGCACAGACCGCCGAGCATATAGGGGCCACGGGGCTGTTTGTTTCTCATTTCATCGATATAGAACTTCGCCATGTCCTCAATTCGCGTGTGCGCCAATGGAACTCCTGTCAGTCGGCGAGGTTCAATGCCAAATACGGAGACATCATCAGGCATGCGGCGCGCTAGGTTACGGTAAAGCAGCGTTTCTCCGTCCCCGTCATGGATCAGAAAAAAATGACGCTCTCCGCCAGGTTTTAGCTCGACGAGCACCTCGGAGCTTGCGCCACGATCGGACGCCGCCATTCGCTGCGTGTCGATGGCAAGTGCGAGCGCACGAATACTGGGATGCTCGAGAATCGTCGTGAGCGGCAATTTTACCTCAAAGAGTTTCCTGATCTCGGCGAACATCTGTGCGGCAACCAGCGAGGTGCCGCCGAGGGCAAAGTAGTCGTCTTGGACTCCCAACTCCTCAAGATTGAGCAATTCCCGCCATAAAGCGACTAGCGTGCGCTCTGTCTCAGTCGAGGGCTCTTCGAGGCGGTTCTCAAGATCGCGGGAGCGCAAGTTTTTGGCGCGAACGGCTTCTATGACCGCTGTTCCAGATACAAGGTCGCGAGCGAACCTCATATACCGCTCTGAGCGGTTTGCGCTTGAGGAATCCGGCGGTGCACCTGATGGCTCCTTCGTGTCCGCCGATGTACGAGCTTTGGTAACCGCTTCGGGGTCTTGTCCGGGGCGATGACTGATGCCGCAGGCGAATTCGACGGGAATCCTGTAAAAAACCCGATTTTCGTCTTCCGCCCTGAAAGCGCCGGCGACGCTGGCTGCGAACGCCTGGGCGGGCTCGTTTTTCGCCGTTGGAATAATGGGCAAATCTACGCGTGAAAGATTTTGAGCCGCAGCGATTTCACCGAGTCGACGCAGCATTGCGTGCTCGACACCTCGGCCAAGCACGCGGCAACTGAGGAGCAGTGTATCGACCAGCAGCCTGCAGCCCTCCGCCTTCGCCACAACCAGGCCGACGAGACCGTAATCCCCAAAGCGGTCTCGCACGCGCACTCGTAGGACCGATGAGCCTGCCTCTGAGGCCGCCGAGCGAATCTCAGATTCCGTACGCCGTAAGGTCGTGAAGTTGAATTGATTCGTGCGCTGAGTGAGTTGGGCCACACGCGGCCATTCGTCCTCGGAGGGAGAGGCGATGTCCACCACCAAGCCGAGCGACGCTATGAAATCCCCGATATCGGTGGTGGATGCCTCAAGCGACTGGCGCGCCGCATTTTCGCGGTACATTTCAGTGCGGCGGGTGTCTTCGGCGGTGACGGAAATCTTGTCGAATGCCCACATTCGGGAAAGGAACTGCGCAATCGCCGATTCTGGAGGCTGCAAGGTTACTACTTGAGGCAGAGCAGCTCTTACTTGTGCGCATTCGACCGGGTTATCGTCGATGAATACGAAAGAGTCGAGACCGAGATTGAGTTGGCCCGCGAGCGAAGCGATATTGTCGGATTTAGGTTGCCAGTTGATACGGTGCGCGACGATATGCTCGGTTTTGAGCACCATCTCCGGGCGTTTCTCGAACACGTCGAGCACATCCTGTTCGGTATTCTTGCTTGCGAGGCACACCAACGCTCCACCGGCTTGCGCGTCGACCGCGAACCGCTGTAGGTCGAGCATTGCTCGAGGAAAAGATATACCGTCCACGCCGTCTTCGCCCACTACGCCCTTCCACAGCGTATTGTCGCAATCGAGGACGAGCACCTTGTGCGCCGGTTTGCGCAATGCGTGAACCTTTCTGGTGATAGCGAGCGCGAGCGAGGCAAAGAACTCTTCCGTGAAAGGTATGTGCGCCAGCTCGTCTCGCACGCGGTCGTACCGTTCCGCGGTCTCATCGACAGTCAACTGGTATATTCCATGGAGTTCCTGTGCGCGCTCCTTGAGAACGCTAGCGGCTCTCTGCAGTTGGGGAAGCAGTGCAACGGGGGCTCGTGCTGAAGGCGCAAATGCGACCACGACCGTTGGCGACCTCGCTTGAACACCGAAGCGCGTGAGCGCATCCAGGAACTCGAGTGTGGTACTCTCCAACAAAATTCCGGCGGCGTTCGGATCGGGTACCTCCCGGACGAAATCCTCGAAACGAACGAGGACGACATTGGCTCCCTGTACATTGCTCGCGAGCAAACTTGTGCGCGACAACAACTCCTGGAAGACTTGGCTATAAGGTGCGAACCGCACTTCCAGATCCAAGCCAGCCTCGTCTAGGAGAAAGCGCAGGGCTGGCTGCAGAGGCTCGGCAGTGAAAGTGGCTGCAATAGCGAGAGTAGGCCGAGAAAAGGCTTGTAAGTCGGACATGTAGTTCGATTTTAGCAATACATCGTGCACTGTAATCTAGCGGCGATGCTTTCCAACGTTAAATGGAGGCGGCCCCCGATTGTAGTAATTTCAATAGGCATGGACAGAACTGGCGATTCCGGCGAGCAGGGCCTCTGTCGCTGCCTGCAGACACCGTGGATCGAAACGCCGTAAAAGGCTAGCCGCCGGGGCGGAAGCATCTGACTGCAGGAACCGATCGATTTCGCGGCCATAGGACGCTGTGGCTGATCAAATCGCGGATGTAATAGGGCACGCTCGGCCTGCGAAGCGCAAGACGCTTCATCAGGCCGAGGCTGTTGGCTAGTACCGCGATTAAGTCGATGACCATCGCGTGGAGCACTCCAAAGGTCACCGCAAAGTACCGTCTTCGAGACTGAAACCAATACGCAGGAAACCTTTGTAAAACGGCTTTCTCGTCGGTTACTTTGGTGCTCTGTCCCATAATGTGCATGACGCGGCTTTCTGGGACGTACCAGGTGGCATATCCGGCTCGTCTGGCCCGGTTGCAAAAATCCGTTTCTTCGAAGTAGAGAAAGTAATTCTCGTCGAACCCTCCGATGCGATCGAAAACCGCAGGGCGGATCATCATGGCCGCGCCGCAGATCCAATCGATGGGTTGCGTTAGTTGGATCATGGGCCACGCCACGGTCCACCGCCGCAACAAGCGGGAGACGATTCCAATCTGCAGTCCATGGCTCAGTTCGCTGAATATCGTCGGGAAGCGAAAGGCGATAGGCCAGATTCTTCCGTCGAGATGCTCGAAGCTGCCTCCGGCGATTCCTACTTGAGGGGAGGCTTCCAGAAAGCGGACTAATGAGCCAATCGCGCCGGGCCGCACCTCGGTATCGGGATTGAGCACGTAGACATAATCAGGGATTTTTTCTGCGTAAGCATGTTGGGCCCCTAGATTGTTTCCATACGCGAATCCGCCGTTCATGGGTGCCTCGATCAAAGTAACCCACGACTGCCAGCCCTCGGCCTCCAGAGCGGATCTGATTACTGCAGCGTCGCCGGAGGCATTGTCGACGACGACAGCGCGAACGGTGATCTCTTTGGACGCTTGGCGCTCCTCTTGCACGGAGCGCAGACACGCAATGGTGAGTTCCGCCGTCCGGTAGGTGACGATTACGACGGCGACGTCAAAACTGCGCATGGGCGGGTACCTTGTTTACCGATCTAGAGACAAGCCAACTGCCGAATAGATCCCGTTTTTGAGATCCGGTGCGGCGGCCGCCCAGCAAGGCGCTTTTCGCACGCAAAGCCTTTACAATCATCTGCCTGGTATATTCCTGGAGTTGTTGGATGTCTGTAAGATCGGCTGTCGTGTCGCAGTTCGAACAGGTCGCGATCGAACAGAAAAGGACACTAGCGCGATTGACCGACGACAGAAGGCTGCTTGATGTGGGGTTGGACTCTCTTGGTCTAGCTCTGATAGTCGTGCGCTTGGAAGAGGTGCTCGGTTTTGATCCATTCGATTCCTCTGAGGACGTTCTGTTTCCCGTGACTTTCGGCGAGTTTGTCAGATTGTACGAAAGTCGTACGAAGTAGTTTGCAATGATCTCTTCCCCCACCGCGCACGCCGCAACCAGCGAGGTTGCGAACCCACTGGAAACTTTGGGCTTGGTGATTATCGGCCGGAATGAAGGCGAACGCTTGGCGCGCTGTCTTGAATCGGTGAGCGGCATTCCCAACCGGGTGTACGTTGACTCCGGATCGACCGACGGGAGCGTCATCCTTGCCCGGCAAAATGGGGCTGCCGTGTTGGAACTGTCGATGCCTCCGCAATTCACCGCGGCGCGCGCGCGTAACGCCGGGATAGCCCGACTTCTCGCAGCGAATCCCGATCTTGAGTTCGTCCAGGTGGTCGATGGCGACTGCGAATTGCATGCGGGCTGGATCCCTTCCGCGGTAAGCGCGCTCAAGGCCGAACCTGATCTGGCGCTGGTCTACGGGCTCCGACGGGAACGTTACCCTGAGCGATCCATTTATAACGCCCTTTGCGAAGTCGAATGGAATTCGCCGGTCGGTGAGTCGCCGGGCTGTGGCGGTGACGTGCTGTTTCGCGTTGCAGCGCTCCGCCAAGTCGATTTCTACAATCCGGGCATGATTGCGGGAGAGGATACGGAACTCTCCATGCGGTTGCGCAAAAAAGGCTGGCGGCTCCGCCGCATCGACTCAGAAATGACCTTGCATGATGCCGACATTACGCGCTTTGGCCAGTGGTGGCGCCGGATTCGCCGGTCGGGGCATGCCTTTGGTGAAATGGCCTTTCTGCATCCGGATGCTCGCGAGCCTAACTGGCGTCGGACGGTCCGCAGCATCTTTGCATGGGGTGGCATCATGCCCGGGATGTTGTTGCTCGTATTGCTGCTGGCGCTCATCATCAATCCACTTTGGTGGATCGGAGTCGCGTTGCTCTTGGTGCCTTGGCCACTACGTATGATGCAATTGGCCGCGCGGGAGAGCCGCCGGGGCTTAAGCGCGAAGCTAGCCAGAGCCTCGGGGGTATTAATGATGGTCGGCAAACTGCCCCAATTCCTCGGGCTGGTTGGTTTTCACTTTGACCGTTTGTCGGGGCGCGCATCGCGGCTCATCGAATATAAGCATCGGGGAACCGCATGAGACATATTGTTAACCGGCAAAAGGAAGCGCCCCTTGAGTGAAAGAACAAGGGTCGGATTATTGGGTGCAGGCTATATTCTCGATGCTCATGCGCAAGCCCTTATGGCGATTCCCGATGTCGCCCTCCACGCGGTATGCGACGTCTCGCGAGGTCGTGCCGCAAAAGCAGCGGCCAAGTACCGAATTCCGCATGTATTTGATTCTGTCGACGCTCTGGCTGCATCGGACTGCGACGTCGTTCATGTGCTGCTGCCGCCCGCGCTGCACATCGGGCCGGCGTCAACGCTGGTTGCCGCAGGGAAATCGGTATTTCTTGAAAAGCCGATGGGGCTGGATAGCGCTGCTTGTGCGGAACTGTGTGCACGCGCGGCCGAGAAGGGCGTTGCAGTCGGCGTAAACCACAATTTTCTGTTCTCCCCGAGATATGAAGCGCTTCGGGCAAGCCTAAAAAACGGAGAACTCGGACGCATCGATCAACTCACTGTAAGTTGGCATTTTGCCCAGCCAATTCTGCAGTTCGGGCCGTTCGACAGTTGGATGCTGAACGCGCCGGCTAATATGCTGTTCGAGGTCGGACCGCATTTGGGCGCTTTTGTCCTCGATCTGGTCGGCCCCCCGGAAATCGTTTCGGCTGTAGCGGGCGATCCTATAGACCTGCCGGGGGCGCAGACCGTGTTCCGGCAATGGACGGTGGTAGGTCGCGTAGGCGCGACAACGGTGCTCCTGTCCATCTCAATTTCGCCCGGCCATGCCGACCGTATCCTGCGCGTTCGAGGACGTGGTGGAAGTGCTCGACTCGATTTCGGTCGCGATATCGGCTGGCGCGACACCAATGACTCCGAAAATCCAATTTTCGACGCCTATTCGACGGCTGAGGTAGCGGCTCGCCAACTGCATCTACAGGCGAAGCGCGATCGGTTTCGTCGGCTGAAGTCGGCTCTTTTCAAACGACCTGACGCCAATCCGTTCGAGGAGAGCGTTTTCCGGAGCGTAAAGGCTTTTTATGCGAACGGCGTCACGAAGGTCGATCCTCGTCACGATGGGCATTTTGGCGCCGGGGTCGTTCGCTTATGCGAGGCGGTTGCCGCCGTAGCGAACACCGGCGCGGCGAGCCGTGGCGCGATCCCTGTTCCCAGGCCGGCCACGCAACTGAAACCTCGGGTACTGGTGGTTGGCGGCACCGGATTCATTGGACGTCGCTTGGTGAGGACGTTGGTCGATCGCGGCCACAGCGTTCGCGTGCTGACTCGAAATCCACGAGCAGCCGCGCTCGAGCTCGACGGACAGGCCGTCGAATTGTTCGCCGGTTCCCACGGCGATCCCAAATCCGCAAGCGAGGCTATGGACGGCATATCCGCCGTTTATCATCTTGCCAAATGCGATGGGAAACAGTGGCAAGACTATGTGGATGGAGACATAGCTCCGACCCGCGTGCTTGCGCAGGCGGCGCTATCCGCCGGCGTAAAGCGCTTTATCTATACTGGTACGATCGCTTCATATGCGTCCGGCAACGCGCACGATGTCATTGATAATAACACCCCGGTGGACCCGGCAATTGCCAGGCGAGACCACTACGCCCGATCCAAGGCAGCCTGTGAGGGGTTGCTGCAAGCCATGCAGCGTGAGGCAGGGCTGCCACTCGTGATTCTTCGGCCGGGTATCGTCATTGGGCCCGGCAGCCCTCCGGCTCATCCGGGTGTGGGCCGCTTCTTGAGCGAGACAAGGGTCGATTATTGGGGAGACGGTCGGAACGCGCTGCCCTTGGTTGTCGTGGACGACGTCGCCGAGGCGCTGGTGCTCGCGTTGGACGCCCCGGGAGTCGTGGGGCAGACACTACTTGTCACGGGGCCGCCGCTAATGTCCGCAAGAGATTATGTAAGCGCCGTAGAGGCACACATGCGGGCTCGGATCGATGCCAGGCCGCGCTCGGCATTGCGCAACTGGGCGGCCGATATGATCAAGGAACTCGCGAAGAACGCGGTGCGTCACCCCAACCGTCGCTGGCCCAGCCTACATGACTGGCAATGTACTTCTCAGCGGGCACATTACGACAGCCGCATGACCGAGCAGGCTTTAGGATGGCATCCCATCAACGATCGCGAGGAACTGGAGGCACGCGGCATCGCTCAGGCGGTCGAATGGTTCATGCGTTAAACCCGCGCCATGGGGTGTATCGAAGCTGGGATCAAATGGCTGAGCGCCGCCAGTCGAACACATGGGGGTAGTAAGCGGGCGATACGACTCGCAGCAGCGCGGGCTTTAAGGTCTCCACCGGAAAGTGTGACATCGCCAGATGCATTCCCTTCGGTCGCCGCGACGAGTATCCGATCATTGCCACAGTCCGATTACGGTCTACTTGCAAAGACTCATGATGAAATACCTTGGCTGAGTCCGCCAAGATCACTGTCCCCATAGGTCCGAAGCAGCGCTTCCATTGGGGTTCTGGCACCACCGACCGCATTCGCTCATCGGTTATACCGCCGATTCCCGAAAATGCCTTATATGAAAGTCCGCTGTGTCGAGGCACGTATTCGAAGGGACCTCCACCCGGCGTGACATCGCACATATAAATCACGACTCGCAGCACGTGGAAGTCTTCCGAATCCATATGCCACAACCGGGGTCCGACTTGATTTCCGTTGGTTAATGATTGGCGCAAAGCAACGCCGTGGTAGGCGACAGGAAGACCGAAATAATGCTCTGCCAGATCAAGGATGCCAGGATACAACCCCAAGAGATAAAGGTCCGGGAAGGATTTCAGCAGTTCGTCCGGGAGAAGGTCTGTCGAAGCGGCCAGGCGCTTCATGGAGGGCGATTCCGCGCGCTCGGCTTCAGCAGCTATATAGGAGGCCGCGCGTGCCAAGGAATTCAGAATTTTTGAGCCCACATCGGGAAACAGGCGTTCCACGGACGTCACGTGAACACCGTCGCTCGACAGATCGGAGATGATCTCTTCTTGGTATGGGGAGAGCGCCGGGAGCGTCCGTCTGTGCACTTTCGCTTGTGCCCAATGATTCATGCGCAGCAAGCCGTCACTCACCTTCTCGCCGATGCGGTCGAGCGTGACTGCTCTGTCATACATGATGAGTCTCATAACGAATCGTCTCGCATGGAGCACCGCCGCGTTCCCGGGCGAGAGGCTTCCGAGAGCGCAAATCTGATCCGCAAGCCAGCCTGCTCGGTTTCAGACTCGGAACGGTTGCAGAAGACTACTACCACTTGACCAAATGCAACATATGCGTGCCGATGCTCTGTTGTGAAGTATGACCGATCTCGAATCGGAAACCCTAATCTTTCACGGAGCCTACGCCGATGTCGCCTGGGGGCAACATCCGCGGGCCAGTGCTTCGTAGGGAGTTTTAAACCCAAGAAAGCTTGAATGCGGCCTGCGCCCGAACGACCGGCGGGATGAAATGGGACATATTGCACTGGGCAATGCGAACGCTTCCGAAGGATACGGCGTCATATAGAGATTCCATCTACGGCGCTAGCGTATGTGTACTTGGTGCTCCGGTGTATTTAGAGCACGTGCTTCTCAAAAATTGGTAAAGCTATGTCAAGGGTCGCGCGATAAAGCGCATCGCCTTCGCTCTATGTGTGCCTGCTCGAGGGCAAGACAACTATCAAAGATACTAGTGGGAGTGCCGACTCCTTGAGCGGCGTCTCGGTGTCGAGGCTCTGATGCGGCCGGAGCGTTGCGATAGCTGAGGGCTGCCGCCACGCAATACGCGTTTGCAGTGGCCCCTCGCAGCGACGCGTTGCACGGGAGAGGGACAAGGTGACCGCTTTATCGGAGGTTTTTCAGCTGCCGTTGAACCACGGACTACATCACAATTCAGCCTATAGCCAGACGACTGCGCCCGGGGCTTTGCGCGTCGGCAGCGATGCTAAGCGAATCCGTGCACAATTCCACATGCAAATTATGATGCAAGTTATTGATTATAATATCTTATTAATATTTTGTCCGTCATCCGAACCCAGGCAATTCAGAATTACCTTACTCATGAATCAGTTAGCGATTTAAGCCAGCGTTTGCAGATACACTTACCTTATGGAGCTGGTGGGTTTTGGAAGAAGTAATTCGCGGATTTTCGCCATCAATAACTACATATGAGCGCTAAGCAGCGCGGTGCTTCCGGTTATTTGCCATCGACTGCCGCCGCAGACGCCTTATATTTCGACTCTGGCGACGACCGACTTTTTGGGTGGTTCCACCGGCCTATTGCGGGAATCAACGCCAAGGTCGGACTCGTAATCTGTGGACCCTTCGGCTATGAGGCAATTTGCTCGCATCGTGCCCTTCGTGCGTTTGCCGAATCGGCATCGGCGCTCGGCCTACCGACACTGCGATTTGATTATGCGGGAACTGGAGACTCCTCGGACATAGATCCTGAGGCCGACCAGCTGGACGTCTGGGCGCGCGACATCGTAGCGGCTGTGTCCGAGTTACAGCGACGGACTGGCATCCAGAGCGTTTGCTTGCTCGGAGTTCGACTTGGCGCGCTCCTAGCCACGGTGGCCGCCCGCCAGTGCACAGCCGTGAAATACCTTGTACTTATCGCACCCGTAATTTCCGGTCGGCGTTACCAAAAAGAACTTCGCAATACGCGCCTGGCTTCGCTACGCGCGGATTTGGTGGAGACAAGCGGTACGGTTGCTGAGCGTTCCGCCGCCGCCGGGTCAATGGAAGTCAGCGGGTTTACGTTGTCGGCGGCGACCGTTGCAGCACTCGCAAACGTAGATCTAACGGCCTCCGCGCCACCGCGGGTTCGCGAAATACTCGTCATTGGCGGTGGGAGTTTACCGGCTTCACGAGAGTGGGTTGAGCAACTATCCGCACACGGGGTTCGGACTAATTACGTTGATTCACCGGATGTGGTCGAATTGATTATGACTGCACCTCAGTTTTCGAATATACCGGAAGGGATGATTGCGGCGACACGTGAATGGCTGTTGCAGTCTGCGTTAAACCAATCGGTGCTGCCCGAAGGCGGCGGAGACCGGCATTCGGATTCCGCGCCGCCGCTTAACGCGATGACTTTGCGAGAGGGAGTGCCTTCGCAACATGCACCGCTGATTGAGCGCCCGGTATTCTTCACGTCTAACGCGGTGCTATTCGGGATCGTTACGGAGCCGCGTAAAGGCGAGACGCGACGTCGCGCCGTCATTCTGCTAAACGCGGGAGCGGACCATCATATCGGCGCGAATGGCATGTACGTGGATCTTGCAAGGGACTGGGCTGGCCGGGGTTACATTGCGCTGCGCATGGACCTGGCCGGACTCGGAGACAGCGGTACGGCACCGGGCCAGCCCGATAATGAGGTGTTTCCCCCCTCAGCGCTCGATGACATACGAGCAGCCATCGAGTTTGTTCGCGATCGCTACGGATCGGATGACATTACGCTTTTTGGCGTTTGTTCAGGTGCGTATCACGCACTGCGGGCAGCGGCTGCGGGTGTGCAAGTGAACCGCATCCTCATGGTGAATCCACAAAATTATTATTGGAAGCAGGGGACTACTCTCACAGATTTGCAATTGGCGGAGGTGGCCCATAATCCCGGCATTTATCGCCGACAGATTTTCTCGAGTGCAGCTTGGAAGAGATTGTTCGCTGGCCGAGTCAATCTTTGGCGAATCCTGAAGATTTACTTTCACCGTCCCTTCATGGCCATCGAATCCACCTTGCGCGATCTCGCCAGGTACGTGCACGTACGTTTACCTCACGACCTTGGGTGGGAACTCGAGGAGATCGCTGCGCGGGGCGTACGGATCGTTTTCGTGTTCGCACGTGGCGACGCGGGCCTGGATCTACTAAAAATTGAGGCCGGGTCGGTTGTCCGACGGATGGGCGAGCGCTGCCGCGTTCACATCATTGATGGGGGTGACCATATATTTAGTCATAATGCGCCGAGAGCGGCGATGAAGGAGATCTTGAGCGAAGAATTGTCCATGCGTGCATATCCCAGTACGGGGACCATGAGGGAGGATCTTCTTCACCCACTTTGAGATAGCCGCGGAGAGCCACGCGACAAGGGCCGAAAAACCCCTCGAACGCCGGCATTGCGTTTGCTCAGCAGCACATATGGTAACCTTGCGCCGATCTATGATGTCGCAAGATGCTGTTGGACCTGAACCCTATGGTCATGTGGCGAGGCGCTTAGATGCCCATCGTAAGTGTTGTCAAGCTTGAAGTAGAAAAAATCGCGTTGGAACCGTCCCCGATTAACCGGGATTGGATCCTCGAAGGCGATCCGCGTGCGCGCGCGATTTTGTTGTCGCGCAGTGCGGACGGTACCGCAAGCACGTTCATATGGGACTGCACCGCAGGGCGATTCAACTGGTATTACGGCGTGGATGAGACCATCTACGTGCTCGATGGTGGCATGACGATCAAAGACGCCGGTGGGACGCATCACTTGACCGCGGGGGATACCATCTACTTTCCCGCCGGAGTGAGCGCGGAATGGATCGTCGAATCGTACGTTCGAAAGATCGCCTTTGTGCGGGCAAAACTACCGCGATCATTGGCATCCGCCAGGCGAGTTTATCAGCACTTGAAGCGAGTAGTGCGAATCGGCGACAAAGCGCCTGCAAGTCAACTCGGTAGCCTCTGACTCGTTGCGCGTATCGCTGAAGAGGCGGCGGGTGAGAACTTAGTGATTGGAAATATAGGCGAGGCGACCGCCACGCGAGATCAATGCGACCAGACGATCGGAGCGGTTGGTCGCCGGGATTTGATATTGGCGCTCATCGGGCTCTGCGCGGGGGTCTCGGGCCGTGCGTCGGGTCGCCAAGGAGAAGTGCGTTCGAATTACGGGGCGCTCGGCGACTGGGTCCGTGACTGTGGTCCCGGCTTTTTTTCGGATTTAACGACACTTCGCCGGCTCGGGGCCATTTATCTCGTAGCGCACCCCGAGGAACGCTCTCGCGCGCTGTTGTCGCACTTGCTGACCGCCGGCGATGACGGCTCGATTCCAGCGCGACTCTTGAGGGTCGTTGCCCGGGATTGGTCAAGCAATCACGTTGTCGTGGTGGACGGCTGGCTCCTGGCGCGCGCCGAGGCACGCTTCTGTGCGTTCCTCCATCTCGAGGAGGGCGCGCGCGCGTGATTGAAGATCTTCGGGACCATCCGCGCGGGCTTGCGGTCCGGGCGGATGTCTGCCTGATAGGCGCGGGTGCCGCCGGAATTACCATCGCCCGGGAACTTGCCGGAACTGGATTGCGTGTCTGCCTCATCGAAGGCGGCGGGTTGCAGTTTGAATACGCGGAATCGCAGGCGCTATATGCCGGTACCAACGTCGGGCTTCCCATGTCGCTGGAAGGTGGACGCCTGCGTTTTTTCGGCGGAACGACCAATCATTGGGCGGGGCGATGTGCGCCTCTCAGTGAGATCGATTTCCGGCGCCGTCCTTGGATTTCCCATAGCGGCTGGCCTCTCGACCGTGCGGAGATCGATCCGTACTATCAGCGCGCGCGCGAGGTTGCCGGCTTTGGATCGAGGTGGCGTTCGGACGAGGAAACGTTGGCGCTACTGAAGGCGCCGCTGCCTTCGTTAAATCCGGAATGGCTTAGGCCGTTCATCTGGAATTTCGCCCCCGCGATGAAGGACGCTCCGACGTGGAGATGGGCGAACGCCTACGGCACTCTTCTCGCCGAAGCAGACAATATTCGCACGCTATTGCATGCGAACTTCGCGGAGTTTTCGCGCTCAAGCGACCGCGCTCGGGTGGTGAGCCTGACCGTGAGGGCCCTGACCGGCGCTGCCGCAGTGATCGAAGCCGAAAAGTACGTGCTCTGCTGCGGCGGGATTGAGAACGCGCGGTTATTGCTGCTCGAGTCGCACCGCAATTCCGGCGGTTTCGGTAACGACCACGATCTTGTGGGGCGCTATTTCATGCAGCATTTGCGCGGTACCGCGGGGCTGATCGTGAGTACGGAGCCCATGATGGCGCGCGTACAGAACCAGTTCAACGTTCTCCGGGGCCCGAGCGGCATCCAGGTCGAGGTGGGGCTGACCTTGACGCCCGAGATCATGGAGCGTGAAGGATTGCTCAACTGCAGTGCCGTCCTTGAGTATCAACCGGACCGCGAATCGGGTGTGACCGCCGCCCAGGACATCTGGCGCGCCCTGCAGACTGGGCATTGGCCACCTGAGGTGGGTGAAAAGGTGGGCCTGATTGCCGAGGATATCCGGCAAGTGGCCGGTGTTGTCGAGCAGCACCTCGCGTCGAAACAGACGCTCGCAAGTGGCGGGGTTCCTTCGAGGTCCGCGTTACTCCTGGTCGATCTCGAACCGGCGCCCGATCCGGAAAGCCGCATATTGCTTGCGGATGACCTGGACGCCCTTGGACTGCGCCGGGTGGAAGCCGACTGGCGGCACGGGAATCTAGAGCGTCGAACGGCGACACGGCTGGCAAGCCTCGTCGCGGCAGAGTTCGCCCGAGTTGGCGTCGGCCGCACACGCCTTGAACCCTGGCTGCGCGATGAACGAGTGGCCGATGCGCTTGCAGGGCTCCCTCACTATATCGGCACCACCCGGATGTCGGACGATCCCCGGGAAGGGGTCGTCGATCGCAATTGCGCCGTGCATGGGATGGAAAATCTCTATGTCGCCGGGAGCTCGGTCTTTCCCACAGCGGGACAGGCCAATCCCACCTTGACCATCATCGCGCTCGCCTTGCGCCTGGCGAAGCACTTGACGGACTAGCGAAGTCGGGTCAGAAGCGCGGGAAGAACCGATGGACGACGACGGGGAGCAGAAACCAAAGAGCCATGCCGCAGACCGCAGCGGCCACACCGTAGACCCACCAGATTCTCCTCGATTCTGGATAGAACCGACAGGCAACGCGGTAGCACGGATAAAGCAATCCCATGCTGATCGATGCGAATGTCAGCGTAATAATGATCCAACCCACCAGCCTGGTCATCGGTTCGCCGCCGAATCATCGCGCAGTTGCGGCTTCATGATGAAGTGATCCCGGCTAAGCAGATTCACTCCGGCGACAATTCGCGCGGGTTCTTCCACGGTATTGCACAGGGACAGCGTGTCGATGACGGTGGCCAGGTGGACCTGCATTTCGACTCTCGCGAAGTACTCTCCGATGCAATTGCGTGGACCCGCGCCGAACGGACACATCGACAGGCGTTGCTGATTCTCCGAGTTGCCGGCCTCGAATCTCTCGGGATCAAATCGATGCGGATCCCTCCACAGACGAGGGTGCCGTTGCAGCAGGTAGGGGGAGATGTAAATCTCCGTACCGCTAGGAACCCGGTATCCACCCAAGAGGTCCGGCTTGATCGTCTTTCGCGTCATGAGCCATAGAGGCGGATACGAGCGCAACGACTCCTCCACGACGCTGCAGGTGTAGCTCAGTTGCTCAAGCGTCTTCATGGAGAGCGCTTCTTTCGCCTTGGAATCGCGGACCTCGATCGCCACTCGCGACTGCACGTCTGGGTGCTTGGCCAACAGGTACCAGATCCAATTCAATACGCTTGCGGTCGTCTCGTGCCCCGCGATCATCAAGGTCAGTACTTCGCGTGCCAGCTGCGCGTCCGGCATCGGTGCCCCTTGCCGGTCGCGCGCCGACATCATCCGGCCGAGGATGTCGGCATCATCGCTTTGCCGCTTGCGACGCGCCTGAACGACAGCGACAATCAGCGACCCAAGTTGCGAACAGATATGCGCAAATTCGAGATCACGGCTCTCGTCGGCGATTATCTGAAATTCTGGTGCGACCGAGTCGTAGTTGCGGCCGAATAAGGCGCGCAGCGTTACTTCCAGAACTGTGAGACTCAGATCACGCGTGACATCCAGACTTTGATCCGCCGCTGCCGCTTCCTGCCACCTGACGCACAGGGATTGGTTGGGAACGCAGATAGCGTCGAATAATGAGCTGACAGCTTCGCGGGTAAAGGCCGGCTGGATCATGCGTCTCTGAGACGCCCAGCGCTCACCATTGGTGGATATAAGACCTGGGCCGAGGCTGAATGCGATACGCTTCACCGCCTGGCCCTTGCGCAGATAATTGCCCCAATTCTTCACCAGGACATGCTCAGCCATTTGCGGTGTGTTGACGACGTATACGCTCGCGCCGAAGATCCTGGCGCTGTAGATGTCCCCGTATCTCTCGAAGTTCAGCTGCATCCACTCGAGCAGGTCTTCGCTGGGATCATATGCATCAGCAGGTCCTGGTGGAGTTTGACCGCTTATAGTTGACATTGCTTCGACTGCTTCATTGCAGGCTGCTCCCGCAGACGCTGAGGCAGATCATCCGCGGTCAGCAAATCACACGGGGATTACGAGTTGGCTGCGCTCGACGAGGCGGGCGCACATCGCCGCGACGCAGTGCAAGGGTGGGGCCTCATGATCGTGAATCATAGGCGGATATTGCATCTATTCACAATTAACTTTAATTTCAGTTCGAAAGATCGCCTTTCTGCGGACGCAACTGCCGCGATCATTGGCATCCGCCAGGCGAGTTTATCAGCACTTGAAGCGAGTAGTGAACATCGGCGACACAGCGCATGCGGGTCAACGGGGTAGTCGTCGACTAGCTACGAGGCGCTGGCGCGATTAGGCGTCCCCATCTCTGTAGGAAGGACGCCAAGTGTCCCTTTCGAATACTTTTGCTCGTGAGCGTGTAACCGGTCGAGCTCATCGAGGACCACGCCGTCCACATCGGCATCGAACTTGCGCGCAAAAAGCTTCGAGGAAGACTGCAGCGACGGCAGGTCCTTCAACCCCAAAGTCTTGGGGTGTGGGCCGGAGGTCGGTGTCCACTCCGCATGGGTGAGGTTGTGGCCCGCCACGCGCGAGCGGAGCGGCGAGCCCATCAGCAGAGTCGGCACGTAGGCCTCATCGACGAGAAAGCTGGTGCGAAGGTAGCGCCGCAGGCGATTATTGTTCTTGAACTCGCGCGAAATAAATTCCAGGGCGGGGTGCGTCAAGGCCCACCATGTGCTGCCGTGGTAGATGGCCTGCGGCGGCGGTCCCTTGTGCGCGTAGGGCAGTGCGCGGTGGAATCGACCGACAAACAGATGATAACGCCGAAAGCGGTAGTAAGGACTCCAGCCGGGCGCATCATCCATGACGTTCAGAGCGTACGCTTCGATGTACTCGCGCTGCGGGTCACCGCGGAAGGACTGATCGATGCGCCAGGGCGGGACGATCGGGTAGTCCTGACCGGAGAGGAGGACGTAGCGATCGTAGCGCTCTGGGCGGTCCATTGCGGCCTGGATGCTCCGCATGATCGCGAGCGCCTGCGCATAGCTACCCCAGCGCACCCTGACGCTCCGGGCATAAACGATCCCGTCGATGGAGCGCAGGTCGGCTCGAAATCGCTGAATCGACTCTGGATCGGCTTTGCGGTCGATATGCAGCACGAAACCACAGCCCGGCCCGGCGAGGCGCCGAATCATTCGGGCCGCCTGATCGAACTTGTGATGGACCAACACCAAATAGCAGATTCTCATCGGCCCGGCAGCTCGATTGTCACGATGACCATATGCTAGGTCGTAATTGTGACAGGCCGCGCATCGACCCCGTGCAAAGCGCAGCTTGCAACGCGACACGCAATGCGTGGCGTCGTACGCGACAGGGGGGAGTAGGGGGATGGAAATAAGCCGTACCGGGGGCCGTACAAGTCGGCCCTTCGCAAAAATGTTGCGATTCCTGTATGGGATGAGTTCGTGCTTGAACCTAGTCAGATATCCGGGTCTCGGCTAGATTAAAAATAGCATTATGTCAAAAAATCGCCACATCTTGGAGCAAAGGCAGCTCGCCGCTTGAATTCGACCGCTCGCGGTTGCCCCGACTCGCCCCGGACATTGAACAGCTTGCCATCGACACGCCATTCAAAACTCGATTGCGGATGGGCCAGTCAGGTCGCGCAGCAACGTGAGAGAGAGGAGCGCGCCGCCGCCGGCCAGGCCGCGGCTAAGCAAGCTGACGGGCCCGGGCCTTCGGTGTTAGAGACAGGGCTACAGTACTGCGGCAATTGATTTGGCCTGCTGGCTTTGGTCCCACCAGTGTCTCCTTAGTACTTAGTCACAATGGAACGATCAGAGGCACGGGAAGTCCACAAAATGTTGTTCTGATTGCGCGAGGCAAAATCAGGTCGTTCCATTCTTGCGGAAAATGAAAACATTGTGATAGGCCAGTTTGGGCAGGTTCAGGCGCCGCGCCGCCAAAAGGTTCCAGGCATGCATCGCAGATTTGAAGAATTTGCCAGGAACGTAAGTATACATTTCAGTGAACATCCCACCGTCGCGCCGAAAAAGGCTGCAGGAGTGACGGGAGAATTGAGCAATCAGCCAGCGGGTATTCACATGTCTCCAGAATAGAGTCTCGCGTGCGAAGCGGGTAGTCTGTTCGTAACCAGCCGAAGTTTTTTTGATTGCGATATTCTTCTTGAGTGCCTGCCAACCCACGCGCATCACCCAGGCCTCGGGAGCACTTTGATTGATTTCCTCCAACACCAAGAATCCTCCTGGTTTGGTAACCCGGGCGAGCTCGCTGATGGCGCGCTCGACGTCAGGTATGTGCATTAGCACGCCCCAGCAAAGCACCAGATCAAAATGATAGTTGGGAAATGATAGATTGAGAATATCATCGCGAGCGATGCTGATTCGGTCGGCAAGTTTGTTACGCGATACGTTCTCGTGCGCCTCGACGAGGATTGGTTCCGAATAGTCGGCAGCTGAAACTACGTAACCACGACGGGCCAAGCGGATAGAGTTTGCACAAATTCCGCAGCCGATATCCAGCGCGCGAGATTCTGGCTGCTGACCGATCCTTCCGACAAAGTCGTTAAATGCCTGCTCGAAAAACCGTTCGTTTTCAGTCGTGCGGTAAACCTGTTCCCAGGACTCGTGGATTTCAGGCTGGTTCATCTGCCGTTTAACCTGATCCGTGAGTTCTTTCGAAGAATCAGCCATAGACATGTCCTCTCTGGGATTCAGATTCTTCCCATCTAGCTACAATCGGATCGTGTTCTAGAGCCTGGGCAGCACCCTCGCTATTCATGGTAATGGCTCACTGATCCGCTACCGTATAGGAATCTTGGGAAAAGGGCGAAAAGGCGGAAAATGCCTTTAAATCAATGGTGGGCGGTACAGGGATTGAACCTGTGACCCCTGCCGTGTGAAAGCAGTGCTCTACCGCTGAGCTAACCGCCCTAGGTTGCTCTTAAAGTATGACATCGCGAAGGTTGTAAGACAAACATCGTTGCTCGCTTGATCGCCGTTGATCGCCGTTGATCGCCGGTGCTTATCTCAACTGCGCGAAATAGATACGGGTCGTGTAAGGAACATTGATCTTTTCCGACATGGGCGCGAGGTATTTCGAGATATCCGCAATGATCTTGTCGAACACCGCATCGCTTCCCGCTTGGCGTCTCAAGGTTGCGTGGGATTTCCAGGCTACGATGATGTCCGACTTCGGCATTTCCCAGACGAAATCGCCGGCGATGGATTTGGCCGGCGAATATAGCCCGCTCGAGTTGATTACACCGGTAGGATCCTCGCGCCTCAAGCCGTAGGAATAAGATGGAATAAATGATTGAATGATCGATTCGATTTTCTGCTGAACGGGATCGCTCAGATTGCGGTGATTCCACATGCAGCCGAACCAACCGCCTGGGACAAGGACACGCTTGACCTCGGCTAGCGTGGCCTTCTGATCGACGACATTGAAAGAGCTGCCGAAGAACACCGCGTAGGCGCTGCCGCTCGGCAATCCGGTTGCCTCGCCCGTCCCGATCGACCAGGTGACGGACTTGCCTCGGGTGTTCTTGATCCCGATCTCGCGCATGGCGTCGTTCGGCTCCACGGATTTAACGGTCAGTCCGTGCTTCAGAAACTCTTTGGTGAGCTTTCCCGTACCCGCGCCGATCTCCGCGATAGGTTTTTCAGCTGTGCAGCCCGTGGCGGTCAGCAGCTGCTCGATGGCGTCGTACGAGTAGTCCGCCCGCTTATCGTAGTGCGCAGCGTGTTCGGTGTAATCCCAGTTGACTTTGGGTGAAGTTTTGCCCATATTCGTCTCTCAGTAGTCGTTGATCTCGAAATTTGCAAAGGTTGCCGCGGCCACGTTCATCAGCGCCAAGAGGCGCCTCCAGCATGAGCTCACCGTCTCGGATCATGCTCTGGTAGAGCTCGACATCCCCGGGATTGTCGATCTCGCCCCATTGGCCGTCGGTGCCGAAGGTGCTGATAGCGATGGACTTGGCCGCAAGCAGCCGGCGCAACAGGCCCGTCATATCGAGGCGGTCGCGGACTCGCCGGATCGAGCGTGGCGAGTAGCGCCTCCACTGCATTCCAGGCCACCGGCGTGAATTTCAGGAGCCCCATGTACTGGCCCTCGATATCCTCGATCGTCTGCGTGCGACCCCCGATCTCGAGCAGCTCGCCGGCGCCATTGATCTTGAAGGTCTCGGCATCGGACAGGGGGTCGGCAAAGCGCCTCGACCAGAGCTTCCGCCAGAAACGATCGAAGCTGATGACGAGCGCGCCGGGCTGCTGGGCGAGGCCTGCACCAAGTTGCTTCGATAGAAGATGTCCGCATAGCTGACGATGACCGGTCCCACCCTCAGCCAGCTCGCCGCCGCGGTGAGCGACATCACCATGTTGGTTTGCGCCCAGCGCGGGTTGTCGAAATAAGTAAGGCCTGGGAAATTCAATATTTCCGCGCGATAGCCGCGCACCACTCCGATCTCGTCGACGCCGCCGCGTCGCAGCGCCGCGATCTGCCGATCGAGCAGCGGCCTGCCGTTGAGCTCGACCAGGCACTTAGGCCGGTCATCACCCAAGGCGCCCATGCGGCTGCCGCGGCCTGCGGCCAGAATGAGTCCGCGCATCAGGTCGACCTCGAAAATGCGACGGAACAGGGCGATATCGCGAGCGGCGAACGGCGTATTGCGCTCGGGGTGCCACATGATGCCGGTGACGGGCTGTGCCGAGTGCCGCACGGCCTTGACGATTCCATCGCGCGCGAGCGCCCACGCCTCGAGTGGCGGACGCGACTCGCTGGCCGCGAAGTTGTGGTAGCTGTTGACCTCGGACTCCTTGCCTTCGATGTCGATCGTCTGGCGCGCTATGACGTGCCCTGAATCACGCCGCAGCGGCACGGCATACCGCTGCTGAATGACCTGCATTCCCCGGCACACGCCGAGAACCGGCAGGCCGCTCGCCTCAGCGGCATCCAGCAGCGCGTTTTCGGTCGCGTCGCGCTCCGGCGCGTCCCCGCCGAGCGCCGCAAGATCATTGCCACCGGTCAGCACCAGACCGGCAACCTCGGCACGGCGGAACAGCTCAAGCGCTACTTCGAGGAACATTCGGCAGCGGCAGGGGCAGCAGCCCGCATGCCGCGATGAAGCGGGGCCATGCTTGATCGAGGCAATCGCGGCGCTCGCCGTACTCGCGGCACGACCGCAACCCTTTGCGTAATCGCGACGATTTTCACGCGATCAGCGAGACTTTCTGGTTGCTGCAGTCGAGGCACAGCTTTTCGGCGGCCTGCCAGCGGAGATACAGCGCTTCGCCGGCGCCGATCACCGCCGGAATGCCGAGCTCGCTGGCCCGAATCGCCATATGGGAATTGGCGCCGCCGAATTGGGTGACGAATCCGCTGATGCCGCGCGTGAATATCCAGTCGAAGCCGGGATCCGCACTCGGCACGAACAGGATGCGGCCCGCGAAAACTCTCCGGCGGATCGCCGACCGAGGCAACCGGCGCGGTGATGCTCTTGCGCGTGATGAAATTGGGCTGGCTCGGCGGAAGGTGGAACGCAAATACTTCCTCGGGCGAGGCGATCACCGGCGGCAGCACGAGCTTGCGCGTGAGCGCATGCCGCTCGCCTGCCGCGCGCGATGCTCTCCAGCAGGCGCTCGCGCACCGAGCCGCTCTCGCTGTAGAGGCTTCGGATGGCGTCATAGTCCAGATACGCGCAGTCCTCGATGGAAAGGTCGTATTCCTCGCCCATCTGTCGGATCAACGTAAGCGCATCACTCAAGCTGCGCGTGAAAACGAATTTCGCGTACTCGCGCCCTTCGATACCTCCCTTGATGAACTCGATCAGACTGAGCACATCGATATCGAGCTCATGCTCCTTGAGCAGCCGCTCGATGTGCCGCAGTTGCTCGATCGAGAGCGTAAAGCGCGGCTGCGGCGCGGAGAATTCGCCCGCGCCGCCGACCAATCGAAATAGAGGTCCGGCGCCTCGTCATAGCGCGGCGAAAGAATGTCGTAGGTTCCCGGCCGCAAGTGGCCGTACCGCGACAAGAACTCGGCCTTGTTCAAGATGTGCGAAATCGTGCCCGATGCGCGAGCCGACGGTGTCGACGCTTGCCATGAATGTCGCATGCTCTTCCGCGCTGATGATGCCGGCCGAGACGAATGATTGCAGCAGCTGCACGGCGATGAATCCCGCCCGCGCCAGGCCCGCGAAAGGCAGCGTGCCGTAGCGCTTGCAATCCTCGATCAGCCAGTAGATGCGGCTGATTTTGTCGATCTTCGCATTGGAGATCATCGGCAAACGCTGTGCCAGCAGGTCGATTTTCGCGCGGTCCCGCCGCCAAAGCGCCGTCTCGCCGTGGATGATGCGGTTGGTGAGCCGGCGCAGTGCGCCCGAGAGCTCCGTGATGTCCGCTTGCGAGAATCCGCTTTGCTGCGAGGCGGCTCATGCTCTGCGGCAGATCGAGCGTGTAGCAGGAGAAGATGATCTCGAACTCGACTTTGTCATGCAGCTGCGGCTCGGCCAGCAGGCGCTCGATGTAATAGTTGACGAGGCGTGCCGGCGAGGTCGTTGGGCACGTCGCGCGGCACGAAGGAGTTGAAGCTCACGCGCACGTCGATGTACGGCAGCCCGTGAAAACTCACCAGCAGCGGGAAGCTGCGCAGATTCTGGTAGCCGTAGTTGTCGCGCTGATAAGCCCAGATGGCATCGGTGACGAGCTCACGGTACAGCGATAAGGACAGCGGCCAGGGCCGTAGACCGATGATCTCGGCCGGATTCCAATCGGGCATAACGCCAAAGATCGAGCGGCTGCCATGCAGGAAGGGATGAGGACGGCTGAGCAACTCGACCTTGCGGGCCACATCTGCCACGGCGGCGTCGACTTGCCCGTCGTAGATTCCTCCCGCGGCTCTACCGCAAGGGTTCGCACCTGAAGTAGGTAGATCTTACCGTCCGCATCGATGGCGAATTCGACGTCGATCGCATCGCAGGCGAACAGTCGATTCGAGCTCGGCTGACGAGCGCGAGGACGGGTGCGAGCTCCGGCGGGCAAGCATCCGCCCGGGACTTGAGGCAGAGAAAGGTTTGAAGATTGTCGCCCGTGCCGCCGGTGACCCGATCGGTCCGGCCGGAGCGGTCATCGTAATTGACAATGTAATAGGGACCATTGCCGCTCGGGGGGCGCGAAAAGGCCACACCGGCCATCGCGACGTGCTCGAGCATGGGCTGCACGAAGATCTGATCATCGCCGCCCCTCGCGGGTCCGAAGGATGCGATCACCTGATCGATGGCCTGCGCGATGTCCTCATCGCCGCACACGCCGAGCATCGAGTCATAGCATCCCGCCTGCGAGCTCGACCGGGCCATCCTCATTTTGTGCGCTGCTCCGCACGATGACCGGCCGGGAGCCCCAGCTCTCTCTCCCAAACGATCGAGGACGCCGTTCCGATCCTCGTGCCAGTCGGCGACCGAGAATCTAATTTGCGGCAGGATCTCGGCACTTCGCAGAGCCGGCGCCAGCCGTTCGAGCGTCTCCGCTTTGGTTGCGAACGCAGGCTTGCCGGCCGGGGGGGCGAATCGCGAAGAATCTCGCCGCACGCATTCTTTCCAGATGCGATCGACCGCGGCCGAGCTGTCGAGCAAGCCGAAATTATCCAGCACCAAATTGGGTGTTTCGGGCAGCTCGGCAGGTACGTCGAGCCCGACCATGTCGCGCAAGTCGCCCCGATCCGCTGCGGCATAAATGCCTTTGGGATCCCGCCGTCGCAATTCCTCCATCGGCACGCGCAGATAAATTTCGCAGTAGCCCGGGATATTGCTGCGGTTCCAAACCTGGATCTCGTGAAACAGTGAGATGGTGGGGCACACGACATCGGTGCCCTGGCTGGCAAGCATCCGGCACAGACGCGCGTTGCGCATCGCGGAGGCGCGGCGGTTGGCGACGCTGTGTCCGAGATCCTCGGCAATGACTTCGCGCAGGGCGTCTCCATCCAGGAATATCGCGGAGCGGCCCGGCGGTCCGGAGCCTGCGCCACAGCTCCTGACCGACCGTCGTCTTGCCTGCACCGGATAGGCCGGTGATCCAGTAAACCCTCCCGCCGGGGGCGCGGGATCCAGCGAGCCTCAGAATCGCCTGCTTTGCTGTTTGCTGATTTCAGCCGCCCCATCCGTCCCCTGATGAGCTCTTGCCCCGATCGGCCGTCCACGTCGAACACTCCGAGATTTTCCGGTCACTTGTAACATAAATGCAAGATAGTCCAAGTTAAACTCGGGCCAGGCCGGATTATCGCCACCGAGTTCTTTCGCGCCGGCGAGGCCGCCAAGGGATTAGCACCCGCACGTTATGTCAACACGATCCGGTCGGCTATGGAACGGCGGGCGGACGTGGGCCGTACTGCTACACTCGTTGGCCCTCTTGATCATTGTTCAGTTTTGACGCCGATGACCGTCCGTACGCGATTTGCTCCCAGTCCCACCGGCTTTTTGCATATCGGCGGACTTCGAACGGCACTTTTCTGCTGGTTTATGCGCGCCGGCGGGCGGGACAGTTCGTGCTGCGCATCGAGGACACGGATCTCGAGCGCTCGACGCCCGCTGCCATCCAGCAGATATTGGAGGGCTTGGACTGGGCCGGTCTCAACGCCGATGAGGGCCCCTTCTACCAGACTCAGCGCTTTGATCGGTACAAGCAGGTCATCGATGAGCTGTTGCTGGCCGGCCACGCCTACCGGTGCTACTGCACCAAGGAAGAGCTGGCGGAGTTGCGCACCGCGCAGATGGCCGGTGGCCAAAAGCCGCGGTACGACGGACGCTGGCGCGATCGAACGGACACCCGTCCGGGCGTTGCGCCCGTGGTGCGCTTCAAGAATCCGATTGCGGGCGAGGTCGTCGTCGACGACGTCGTCCATGGCCGGGTGGTGTTTCAGAACGCCGAGTTGGACGATCTCATCATTGCGCGCTCCGACGGCTCACCCACCTACAATTTTTGCGTCGTGGTGGACGACATGGACATGCGGATCACTCATGTCATCCGCGGCGACGATCATCTGAACAACACGCCGCGACAAATCAACATGCTGCTCGCGCTGGGACAAACACCGCCGGTGTATGCGCATCTGCCCATGATTCTGGGTCCGGACGGAGCGAAACTGTCGAAGCGGCACGGGGCGGTGAGCGTCCTTCAATATCGCGACGATGGCTTCCTACCCGAAGCCGTGCTCAATTATCTGGTCCGCCTCGGCTGGTCGCATGGCGACCAGGAATTCTTCACGCTCGAGGAGATGGTGCGATTGTTCGACATCGCGGAGGTCAATAAATCCGCCTCGGCGTTCAATGTCGAGAAGCTCACCTGGCTCAATCAGCAGCACATCATGCGTGCCGATCCGGCGCCCGCATCGTGTCCCGACTTGCGCTGGCACTTGGATCGGCAAGGCATTCAGGCGAACGATGACTTCCAGCTCGAGCAGATCGTGCTGGCCCAGCGCGAACGCTGCAAGACGCTGCGCGAGATGGCGGTCAACAGCGCGTTCTTCTTCCGCGCGCCGGAGTGCTTATGATGAGAAGGGCGTACGCAAGAACGTCACCGCGGAGGTGGTGTCGGTGCTGCGCGAGGTCCTGGATACCCTCGCGCGCCTCGAGGCGTGGTCCTCCCCGGCGATTCACGAGGTCATCGATGCGTGTGGCCACCGCCCATGGGCTCGCCCTCGGAAAGCTCGCGCAGCCTATCCGCCTGGCGGTCTCAGGCACCACCATCTCGCCGCCGATCGATACCACGTTGATGATTCTGGGGAAACAGGAGACAGTGTTGCGTCTGGCGCGTGCCCGCGAGGTTTGGTCAGCGTAGCCCGTTCATTTCCCGACGAAAAGCGGTGCGTCAGAGTTGCGTCACCGCCGCCGATGCGCATCACTGACAATTCTGCTGTCGTTCCACACGGCAGGGTGCCACACTGTAGATCTCGCGTATCAGGGAAACGATTTCCCCCGGGGGTGCGCATGCGGGCGCATATCATTGCGCGAAAGCTGGTTGAACGAGTATTCGGCGTCCAAGTAATTCCGTGTGGACAAGCTGCGTTTGTCTTCGAACGCGAGCATCTACGCCGTTTCCTTGCTCATTTCGAAGTCGACTGCGTGTTCGACGTGGGCGCGAACGCGGGGCAGTACGCACATATGTTGAGGGAGCGGGCGGGCTATGGGGGAACCATCATTTCCTATGAGCCGATCCCGGAGCTCGCGGCCCAATTGAGGGTGGCGGCCAAGTCCGATCCCGCCTGGTTCATTGAGGAGCTGGCACTCGGCGACGCCGAGGGCACCGCTACCTTCAACGTCTACGCATCGGATCAATTTAGCTCCCTGCACCCGTTCTCAATGGCGGGTGCGGAACAATTCCCGGCGGACGGTCAGCTCGAGCGGCGCGTCGAGGTTCGCACAGTGACGCTGGCCGGCGAGATCGCAAAGTACCGGGCAAAGATCGGCTTCCGTCGGCCCTTTTTGAAAATGGATACGCAGGGCCACGACCTGGTGGTCGCAATGGGTGCCGGCGAGGAGCTGAAAACGTTCGTCGGACTGCAAAGCGAACTTGCGATCGTTCGGCTCTATGCGAGCTCGCCGACCTACCGGGAGGCACTGGATTACTACGCAAGCTACGGCTTTACCCTGAGCGCATTCGTTCCGAACAATTTCGGCTTCTTCCCTCGCCTTCTGGAAATGGATTGCATCATGTTCCGTGAGTCGACACCGTCTGCGAAGTGATTCTCGCGATTTGAAGTCAGCCGCTCTGAGCAACCTCTACGAAATCTGCGGTGGTCCCATTTTTCAAGGACCGCGTTTTCGCTTTTGACCTGACATTCCGACCTGCGATGGGTTGCAGGGGTCGCAATCAATCGCACCGGAACCCGTCGGCCTCTCCTCCGCGCTGTGCCCGACTATCGGAAATATTCCAACGACGGCCCATCCCAACATTGCTCTCTTCATTCTCATGGTTGTTGGTGTCACGCCATACCGACCGTAGTGCGCCGGGCGGCACTTGCCTTAATCTTTCGATATATTATACTTTGCATCGCAAAGTAGAGAGGGCGGCATCGGCATTGCAATACGGCGCGCGGATCCAGTTGGGCGTCGGATTTCCGATTCTCGGGCGCGGGTACTCCTCGCTTTGTCCACGATCTGATGGGGCACTCAGTGCGGGCACGTGACGGATGCCACCACCTGCCGGACAGTCGCGGAAATACGCGTTCGGTGACTGTAAATACGGCGACGTGTACCGAGGCCGAACAGCTGGGGAGACGTGCCCT
>CAWCTM010000016.1:0-782407 GCA_963798595.1 uncultured Gammaproteobacteria bacterium
TCTCCAGGAGGCCTTTGAACAACTCTCGCAGTTTTCGGCGGATGTGGCGCACGAGTTTCGCACTCCCATCAATAACCTCACGGGCGAAGCCCAAGTGGCGCTCTCGCGCGAGCGCGCGACCGCGGAGTACACGCGAGTGCTTCAGTCCGCGCTCGAAGAGTACACGCGTCTCGCAGGTATGATCGACAGCATGCTGTTTCTAGCCAAAGCGGAGCAGGCGCCCGCGGTGCTCGCATCGGTCTCACTGGACGCGAGCGGCGAGCTGCAAGCGGTCTGCGATTTCTACCACGCTCTGGCGGAGGAGCAAGGCGTTGAATTGGCCTGCAAGGCGAACCGGGATTACGGCAGACCCGATGCTGCTCCGGCGTGCGCTCAGCAATCTGCTGTCGAATGCACTGAAGTACACCCCCCGCGGCGGCCGGGTGACGCTGCGGGCGGCCGAGGGTCCGGGCAACACCCGGACTCTGAGCGTGATCGATTCCGGTGTAGGCATCGCGTCCGAGCATCTGGCCAAACTGGGCGACCGCTTTTACCGCGCCGATCCATCCCGTGGCGCCGGTCCCGGCGGAGCAGGACTCGGTCTCGCCATCGTGAGGTCCATCATGACGCTGCACGGCGGCCGCTTGCTGATTGAAAGCACGGTGGGACAGGGCACGACGGCCTCCCTGGTTTTCGACCCACTGCCGGATATCGAATCCGCGCGACGCCCTTTTTCTCTGTTACAAGCATGACCAATCGGTCATCTTGAGGTCATCTTCAGGTCAGAGGTGGGTCGGTAAATTCGCATCACAAGGAAAACATCTCGGCGATGGGCCGATGTCCTGATGCCCTGAAGGGCACTCGGGAGACAGTTGGGGGGAGACTGAATGACCCGCGATCATCACGAGTCGAGGCCGGAGGTGGGGTCGGGCGCCGTGAGGCTGTTTCGCCTCGGTGCCGTGGCCACGCTTATCCTCGCCGGATCAGCGTTGATGCTCGTTGCGCAGCCGGCAAGCGCCATTCCACCATTCGCCCGGCAGACGGGTTTGGCCTGCGAGGCTTGCCACACGGTGCCGCCCGAGCTCACGGCATTCGGCCGCCGGTTCAAGCTCAGCGGATACACGCTGACCACGAGGCCGCCGCTGGTCAATGACATCGATGACCACAAGAAGAACACGCTGTGGCTCACCGATCTGCCGGGAATCGCCGTCCTCATGCAGAGTGGCTACGATCATTATAACCGGGCGCCGCCGGATACGGGTCAGCCTTATCCCGCCCACGCGCAAAGCGACACATTGCAGTTTCCGGATCAGTTCAGCCTGGTGTATGCGGGAGCCGTCTCGGATCAAGTGGGCGGCTGGTTGCAATTGACCTACAACGGGCAGTCAGGCAGCGTCGGTGTCGACAATATCGATATTCGATACAGCGATCATAGCGCCGACAACAAGTGGCTGTGGGGCATCACGGCCAACAACTATGTAACCTTCCAGGACGTCTGGAACGGAATTGGCAGCTATACCATTCCGAACTTCAATACCGTGACCTTGTGGAGCGGCGGCGTCGCCGGTGCCGGGACAAGTGGGCCGATCATCAATGCTTTGGGGCCTGGAGTGGCTGCCGGTGTCGGCGCCTATGTTTTCTATGACGACTCACTGTACTTCGAATTTTCGGAATATCACTCGGCGGTTGCCGGCGGCAGTTCACCCGTCGTTGACAGCGTCAGTCTTGCCGCCAATGGCGGTGCCATCGATCGGTTTGCGCCTTACGCGCGCATCGCCTACGAGCGCGACTGGGGCTACCACTCGGCGGAAATCGGCGGCAGCGCGCTTTACGTCAACTGGATTCCGGCGGTCGGCTACATCTCGGCGCAGCAACAATTAGCTGCCAATGAAGCGGCAATTGCGGCGGGAACTCCCGGGACGCCACCCTACACGCCTGCGCAGACTTTCTGGCCGGGAGCCATCAATCGTTATACCGATCTCAGCGTCGATTGGCAGTACCAATACAACGGTCAGCACAACATCTATGGCTTTCTGGGTCATGTCACCCATGAGCGGCAGCAGAACAGCTCTCAACTGGTAGCGGCGACCTTCAGCGGTGCGTCGTCACCGATCTACACGAACCCAACGGACACGCTGACGCAGGTTTTAGTCACGGGTGAGTACTTTCGCGACCGTCGCTACGGCGGACTCGTCAGCTTCACGCGGACGACCGGCACATGGGACCCGCTCGCGAATGGGGGCAATGGCTCACCGGCCAATCAATACGAGGTTTATGAGCTGGATTACCTCCCCTGGCTGAACTTCAGGTTCATCCTGCAGTACAACGTCTATCAGGTAGTGGCCAACAACCAAAGCCCCTTTAATCTGAGCCACGCCAACTTTCCTAATTCCCCCGCCTTTCCCAACATCAAAGCGGGGAACAACAACACCTGGATATTTGGGCTATGGATGGACTTCTGATGAGCCGCCTAGCGAGCAACTTGGTCATCGTCGCCGCGATCGCCGTGGGAGCGCTGTTCGTTCGTGAGGCGGCTGTTGCGGACCCCCTCGTGCCCCACGATCAATCGGTGTATGACACGAAGACGCTCGTCAGCATGGCGTGCTCCAAGTGTCATGGCGCCAACGGGGTCAGCATCTCTCCGCTATTTCCAATTCTGGCTGCGCAGCAAGCGAGCTACATCGAGCTGGAATTACAACTATTTAGACTGCGCGGTCGCAGCGATCCCCATGCGCGAGCCTTCATGTGGGGGATAGCCAGAGGCCTTGACGACAATCAAATCGAGGCGCTCGCACACTACTTTTCGAGCCAGCCACCGGCGGTAGGCAGGGCGCCGCGCAATCCAGTCTTGGCCGAGGCGGGCAAGTCGATCTACGAAAATGGGGTTCCGGAGCGTGACATTCTCGCTTGCATGGGCTGCCACGGTCCCAACGCTGAGGGAATTCACACATTTCCACGGCTGGCTGGCCAGCATCGAGACTACCTCGCAATACAACTACGGCAATTCAACGGTCAGCTGCGTGAAAGCGAAATCATGCATCGCTTCAGCCAAAACCTCACCGAGGACGAGATCGCCGCTGTGACGGAGTATCTTGCGTCCAAGTAGATCCTGACAATCGATCAGCGTAACGGCCGTGCCGAGGTGGGAATGAATACGAGAACGTGCGGAGGACTCGAGATGAGTAACAGAGCAAGTGCGATGCAGTGTGTGCGCCAGTCGTTTTGTCTATCCGCCGGTTTGGCGGTGGTCGGGATTGCCGGTTCATTGGCGGCGCTGCCCGCATTCGCCGACTACGAAGTGATCACCGTCACCAACGGCGGCACCATCGACGGTGTCGTTACGTTCTCAGGCGCTGCACCTGCCGAGGCGCCGATCACGACCACCAAAAATCAAGATTACTGCGGGGCCACCATCCCCAATCCGACCTACACTGTCGATTCTGCCGGCGGCATGGCGAACGTGATTGTCTATCTTAAGGATGTCACCAAGGGCAAGGCGCCGGCCAGCGAACCGCTAAAGTTGGTCAATGAGCATTGCATGTTCTCGCCGCGGGTGCAGGGAGCAATGGTCGGGGAAAAAATCACGATCTCCTCGGATGACCCGATTCTGCACAACACCCATCCGCAGAACGCCGAAACCAACGCGACCATCTACAACATTGCGCTGCCTTTCAAAGGATTCTCCGTGACCAAGCCGCTGCCGGCCAATCCGGAGCTGATCAAGGTCAAGTGCGACGCACACGAGTGGATGCACGCGTGGATCATGGAGCTCGACAATCCCTATTACACAACGACTGATTCGGGCGGTCATTTTACCCTCAAGGATGTGCCTCCGGGCAGCTACACGCTGGAGGTCTGGCACGAGGCTGCAGGTGAGAAGTCCGAGCCTGTGGTCGTCACCGCCGGTAAAACCACCAAGGCGAAGATAACGCTCGCAGCGAAATAATCATGCTCGACGTTGACTTCGTGTATTGGCGACTTTTCAACGGCCCGCATCGTGAGGCGTACGTATGTTATTTCGCGTAGCACGATTGGTTCCGATTGTCGCGGGTCTGTTCCTTACTGCCGGCTCCGCCGCAGCGGACAGCGGCGATGCTCGGAACGGCAAGGTGGTGTACGAACGCTGGTGCATCACGTGTCACGGCGCGCAAGGCGACGGCCAGGGCGAGGCGGCCAAGTACATGAGCACCAAACCGCGAGACTATCGCGCGGGTACTTTCAAATGGCGCACCACGCCGTCCGGTTCGCTGCCGCTCGACTCCGACCTCGAACACACGCTGCTGAACGGGATCTACGGTACGTACATGCCGAGCTGGGGGTTCCTCGGTAAGCGATCGCGGGAGGACGTGATCGCCTACGTCAAGACTTTTTCGCCGCGATTCGCGAGCGAGAAACCGCAGGCGCCGATCAGCATTCCGCCCAATCCAGGTTATAGCGATGAATCGGTCAAACGCGGAGCGGCGGTCTACCAGAAATATAACTGCTCACAGTGTCACGGCGCTGGCGGGCGAGGCGACGGGCCTTCCGCGCACGATCTCAAGGATGACTGGGGAAACGACATCGTTCCGTACGACTTGACCAAGGGACACGTGAAGTGCGGCGATACGCCCACCGATATTTATCGAGTGTTCATGACTGGTTTGGCAGGTACCCCCATGCCGGCGTTCTCGGATTCGATGAGTCCCGCCGACGCATGGGATCTCGTGCATTTCATCGAAAGCCTGAGTCCCCGGTATCCCAAGAATGTGGCGGGCATGCCGGCCAGCAGCACGGCGCGAGCGAACCCATGAGCGATCAATCTCGCAAATAGAAGTCAGCTGATTCGTTAAGTATCCGGCAGACCCCAATCAGGGAGTGAGTTCATGGCAGAGGCGGCGACGGGAACAACTACAGAGGTGTTGCACGGACCATACGCAGGTCTTGATCTGGATGCACTGGTGGATTGGCCGGTGGTGCGCACTTGGCTGTTCTGGGGCATGTTCTGGCTCATGGTCGCGCCCACGGTTGGGGCGTTGCTGGCCGGGCTGTTTAATTACCCCGAGTATCTCGGGACGCATCTGGCGTTGACCTTCGGTCGGCTCCGACCGGTGCACGTCAACGGCGTCATCCTGGGCGCGTTCTCCAGCCTCTTTATCGGGGAGTGCTATTACCTGGTGCCGCGCTTGTGCGGCGTGCGGGTCGCGTTCAATCGCTGGGGCGTGGTTTTCGCCTGGGTGTGGAACGTGTTCCTCGCGGCGGGACTGATTGCGGTGCCGCTCGGCTACAACCACGGGCTCGAGGCGGGCGAGCTGCCCTTGCTCGGGGAAATTCCCATTTTTTTCTGCACCGTCGTCGTCACGCTGCAATTTCTAACGACTATCGGGCGCCGCTTAGATCCGGCGCTCTACGTGTCGCTCTGGTACCTAATCGGCGCCTTCGTGTGGACGTCGCTAAATCTGGTGTTGGGGAGCTTCATCCTGCCCTACACCATCGCGGGCATCAACAGCGCAGCTTTCCACGGACTCTATATTCACTACATCGTCGGCTTGTGGATCACACCCGCCGGTTACGTGTTGATCTACTATTTCCTGCCGCTCAGCGTGCGCAATCCGCTCTACGCTCACAAGCTTTCACTGGTCGGGTTCTGGTCGCTCGCCCTTTTTTATCCCTTTGTCGGTATTCACCACTATCTCTACAGCCCGATAGCCGATTGGGCCGAGACGCTGGCGATCATCACGTCCATGTTGCTGATCATTCCGGTGTGGACCGTGCTGGTCAACTTCTTTGGCACGGTGAACGGGCGCTGGCGCGAGTTCGGGGCGAACCTGCCGGCGAAATTCCTGATCATGGGATCGATCATGTACTTGTTCGGCTGCTTTCAGGGCTCGGTCGAGGCGTTGCGCTCGATCCAGCAGCCAACCCATTTCAGCGACTTCGTGATCTCACATTCGCATCTCACGGTGTTCGGAACCTTCGTCGTGTGGGCGATGGGCGGACTGCTCTATCTCTGGCCGCGCATGTGTGGGCGGGAACTGTGGTCGTTCAAGCTCGGCAATTGGTCGTTTTGGCTGATCACTGCCGGCATCTCCACCATGGGTATCGCGCTAAGCGCCGCCGGTCTTCAGCAGGGCTTCCAGTGGATGAACGGCGCGGAGTGGGTGGATACGGTGGTGCAGATGCGGGCGTATTGGCTGGTACGCACGCTGGCGGGGATCTCGATGGATGTCGGGATGTCGCTGCTGGTGATCAATCTCATGATGACCGCGCTGAAGAGGTCAGCCGGGGCGATTGGCTTTAAGCTCGCCAGGCGTGAGCCAAACGGGTTGCCTCCGCTTGCGGCGGGGGAGCTTAGCCGATGAACGCGCGGATCGTCGCGCTGGTGGCCGGGGTCGGCTTCTTCTTCCTCGCCCTGGTCACCCAGGGTGTGATGCCCTTTTTCGAGCCCTCGGCGACGACCACCCACGTGACGGCCGTGATCCGCAACGATCTCGGCCAGCTCAAATGGATGGAAACGTCGGCCACCGACTACACGCCCCTCGAGAGCCGGGGAAGGCTTGTTTATCTACGCGAGGGCTGTTGGTATTGCCATTCGCAGTACGTGCGGCCGGTGACAGGCGAGACGCGCCGCTGGGGACCGGTGAGTGAAGCCGGTGAATATGCGTACGACGTGCCGCATCTGTTCGGCACACGGCGCATCGGTCCGGACCTGACCCGAGTGGGGCTCAAATACGGGGACGAATGGCATCTGGCGCATTTCTGGGATCCCCGCATGCTCACGCCGGAATCAATCATGGACCCGTACCGCGGCCTGTTCGAAGCGCCGTCGGAAGCTGTGAAGATCGTCACTGGCGCAGATTCGGGCAAGACGCTCGAGCGCAATGCAGTGACCGAGAAGCTGTTCGATTTCGCCAGCAGGGAGCAGGTGAAGCTCACGCCCAATGCCGAGGGTCTGCTGTTCGTTCCGCTGGCCGCGCAGGGCAAATACCCGTTGATCTGGACGCCGAACAAAGAATTCGCCGGCAGTAGCATCAAACTGGCCATCGAGACCAAGGACGTCGAAGCGCTGATCGCGTACGTGCAGAAGCTCGGCATGAACCGCGGTAAGTGGCGGGATCTGTTCGAGCCGCAGCAGATGGAAGGAGCCGGGGTCAGCATGCCGCGCTCGGAGGAATGGATTGCGCACGGCAAAGAGGTCTATGACCGTCGCTGCGTTGGTTGCCACGGCGTGCACGGGGACGGCAATGGATCGGCCGCTACCTTCATGTACAAGCAACGCCCACGCAATTTCACCCAGGGCGTCTTCAAATTCAGACTGACTGAGGGCTCGCTGCCGACTGATGGTGATTTGCTGCGCACTATAACGCGCGGGGTGCGCGGCACCGCGATGCCCCCCTGGTACGATCTGCCGCTCAACGATCGGCTCGCCGTGATCCAGTACATTAAGTATGTGCTGGCAGTGGATCGCTCTAGTCCCGACAAGCCGGTGGAATTCTTCGCGGACTCACCGGGCGAGCCGCTTTACATCCCCCCGCCGCCGCCGCCCACGATGGCCATGATCACTCACGGCAAGGAGATCTGGGTTGAGGCCAAGTGCTGGGAATGCCATGGCGAGATGGGTAAGGGCGACGGACAGAAGGCGGCCGGATTGACAGATGATCCGGGTTTTCCCATTCGGCCCGCTAACCTCCGGGCCGGCCAGTTCAAATCCGGCTCGTCGGTGACCGACATCTTCAGGACCATCTCAAGAGGGCTCAGCGGAACACCGATGCCCTCCTACGGCGACGCGTTTCCGGATGCGGACCGCTGGGCGCTGGCTTATTATATTCTTTCGCTCTCCGCCTTCACTGACCCGCTAAGGGGAGAGCCGTTGAACGTCTCTGCCGCGGATCGTACGGCGCTCGACAATCCGAAGTTGGAAACCCCGGGTCCGGAGCAAGCCTATGGTCTGCTACAACCTTAGCGCCAGCCATGCTGACGCGTTCATGCAAAACCCATTCGGGCGAGAAAGGTAGGTCATGGCGGACTACGAGATACTAGGGCCCTACGCAGTGGCAATCCTGATGGGATTGGGTTCCATCTGTCTATTCATCTGGGGGATCATGGGCGGAGCTCTGAGCGAGACGGACCGGGCCGCCCTCAACTTCTACGACGCGGAGATGGCAAATGACCGATTCAAGGACCCGCATGACGGGTCATGAGGCCGAGAAGGAAGGGCCTGAGACGCACGAGCTGCATGAATACGCCGGCGGTTATATAAAGGCGCGCGAAGGGGTTATTCCGATCTGGTTGCTGGTTGTGTATTTCGGGTTGTTCGGCTGGGCATGCTACTACCTGGTGCACTACTGGGGCGGACTCGGGCCCGGTCGAATCGGGTAGTCGGCGCGGCCTCCGGACCGGCATAACCGGCTTAGGGTTTCTCAAGCGAAAATCACCAAGGGGAGATCAAAACGTTGCGGGGCATTAAGATAATTTTCGCGGTCGCTGTGATTAACCTAATGGTCCTGGCTTTTGAGCTCGCCATGAACGTGATCCGCACCGCAATCGGCTGAGGAGAACGAACCATGCTGGCACAAACGTCATTCTCGTTTGCCAGGGGTAGCTTGCTGCAGGACATTGCGTTCGTCAGCTTCGCGATCTTTACTGTGGGGTTCTTTATCTGGGTCGCTATGCTGGCGCGGAGAAAATAGCGCCCAGTCGCCTCTCCCTTCGCTCCTGAGTGGGCGGTTCGTCGGGCAACATCGTCATGAGCTATTACGCGCTGCTGTTTGTCGCCGGCATCGCGGGCAGTTTCCACTGCATCGGGATGTGCGGAGGCTTTGCCTGCGCTCTAGGCGGCGATCCGCGTGGGCGCGGCGCCACCGCGGTGCGTCATGCGCTCTATAATACCGGAAGGTTGACGACCTACTGTTTCCTGGGGGGTCTCGCCGGCGGCCTGGGATGGTCGATCGTGGGAACAAGGTCGGGGCTGGCAGCTCCGATCCTCAGCCAGCCACTTGACGCCGTGCAGCGGGGTCTGGCCGTGATAGCGGGGCTACTGATGATCATCATGGCGCTGCAGTTCTTCGGCTTTCGACAGCTCCGCCGCGTCACGACCGGTTTCGGTGGCTCGACGCTCGCCAGCGCGCTGCGCGGCCTGCTTCGCACGCGGGGTCACGCGGCACCGCTTGCCTTCGGTGTGGTCAATGGCTTTCTGCCGTGCCCGCTGGTCTATGCCATGGTCGCCCAGGCCGCGAGTACCCTCGACGTCCTATCGGGCTGTCTCACCATGGCGGCGTTCGGCCTGGGAACCTTCCCCACTATGCTCGTCATGGGCGGACTCGGCCGGCTGCTTGCGCCCCGGTGGCGGCAGCACGGCGTCCGGCTGGCTGGCAGCTTCATTTTGGCGCTGGGGGTCGTCACGCTCGCGCGGGGCATCGTTCCAATGACGGCGCATGGCTTGCACCATATCTGGCATTTCGCATGACGCCCCCTGCCGATGCTCTGTGCCGCCACTGCCTGTTGCCGCTCGGCCGGCGGGGTTTTGTCCGAGCGGTGAACGGCGAGAGCTGCCAGTTCTGTTGCTATGGCTGCTGCATCGCTTATCAAGTAAAAAGCGGCAGCGGCGAGGCGTCGGAGGCGGCGTGGCTCCTGGTGCGTCTCGGCGTGGGAAGCTTTCTGTCCATGAACATCATGCTGTTCAGTCTGTTGGTGTATTCGGGGGCATTCACGGGTACCGATCGGCGCGTTCTTCCCACCATTCATCTGCTGCTTTGGGGACTCGCGACGCCGGCGGTACTGATCCTCGGCGAACCTTTCCTTCGCGAGACTTGGTCGCATCTCCGGCGCGGGCGCTTAGGCTCCTCGACACTCATCGTCCTCGGCTCGCTTGCCGCCTATATCTATTCCACGCTCGCCGTCTTCCGCCTGGTCGGCTACCTTTATTTCGATACCGCCGCGATGGTGCTGATGCTGTTTACGCTCGGCCGCTATCTCGAGGCGGCGGCGCGTGCGCGGGCGTCGCGCGATCTCGCTCCCTTGTTGGCTGCGGAAAGCGAATCGGCAACCGTGGTCGAAGGGGCAGAAGAGCATTGCCGGTCGGTGCGGGAGGTGCGTGCTGGGATGTTGATCCGGGTCAAGCCGGGCGAGCGGATCCCGGTCGACGGGCTGATCGTAGACGGTTATTCGCATACTGATGAGGCGGTAATCACCGGCGAGAGCAGGCAGATCGCAAAAGCGGTCGGCGGCTCGGTCCTCGCAGGTAGCATCAATCTCGACGGTCCGTTGCTGATTCGGAGCAGCGGCTCCGGAGACCAAAGTCGTTGGGCGCAAATCTGCCAATCGGTCCGTGACGCGTTAGGGCAGTCGACCCGCACGCAGCGTATCGCCGACCGCTTGGTGGGTGCTTTCGTGCCGGGAGTGTTGGCTCTCGCCGGCCTGACCTTGACTTATTGGGGTCTGCGCCTGCCGTTCGATCAAGCGATGCTCGCCGCTCTCTCCGTGTTGGTGGTGGCCTGTCCGTGCGCGGTCGGCTTGGCCGCGCCGATGGCGCACTCGCTCGGCATCGGGCAATTGGCCCGGCACGGCTGCTTGGTCCGCAGCCCCGGTGCGCTTGAAGCACTTGCCGTCACGCGCCTGATCGCCTTCGACAAGACCGGCACGCTGACCCTAGGCCAGCCGCACCTCGTCGATCTTGCGAGCGACGGGGTCGGGGAGGATGAGGTACTCGCTCGACTCGCGGGTCTGGAGCGCCATTCCGAGCACGGCTTGGCGCGTGCCATCGCGCTGGCAGGCCAAGCACGCGGGCTCGACCCAATCGCCACCGAGGATATCCGTGTCGTGCCCGGGCGCGGCTTGCGCGGCGTCGTCGATGGCGAGTTGGTCGCGGCCGGGAGTGCGGCGTTCATGCATGAACTGAGCTGGGAGCTGCCGCCGGCCCTGGTCGAGCGTGCCGATGCGATGGCGACAAGCGGCCATTCGGTCGTATTCATCGGTTGGAGCGAGAAGACTTGCGCCGGGCGGACCCGCGCGGTGCTCTCATTCGACGACACGCCGCTGCCTGAGGCGCGAGCCACCATCGAGGCATTGCGCACTCTCGGAATCCGCGTGATGTTGTTGACCGGCGATCACGCGGGTGCTGCCGCGCGCGTCGCGGCCATAGTCGGTGTGGAAGATTGGCAGGCCAGCCTGCCGCCGGACGCCAAACGGGCCGCTCTCGATCGATGCCGGCCACGCCACGGCGTCGTAGCGATGGTCGGCGATGGCCTGAATGACGGCCCCGGGCTGGCCTGGGCGGATGTCGGCATCGCCGTCGGCACGGCGACCGATCTGGCACGCGAAACTGCCGACCTGGTGCTTCCTAAGGACGGGCTTTGGCTGCTGCCCTGGGTGGTCGGGCGGGCCCGTGCGGTGCGTTCGAGCATCCTCGCCAACCTGGCATGGGCGTTCGGTTACAACCTGGTCGCATTGACCTGTGCCGCGCTCGGGCTGCTGCATCCGATCCTAGCGGCTGCGGTCATGGCAGGTTCGAGTCTGCTGGTGGTGTTGAATTCACTGCGCCTGGAGCGACTTCCCGGGCCGAGTTATCCCAGCGCGCTGCAGCCATCTGCGGCCGCGCGACCGGCGAGCGAGCTGCCGAAAGCCGAGCTATCAAGACAGCGGCTTGAAATTCCCCACACCTGGGGAGAGAGCTCGCCACGACCTGAGACCTGGTCCTAACGAGGAGAGCGCAGACTATGAAGTGGTATTTGCCGGCGTTTTGCCTCGCATTTTTTTCCGCGACGATTGGTGCCCAAGAGGCGGATCCGTGTGCAGGATCGGTGGGTTCTGCACTGGCCGAGTGCCAAGGCAATCAGCAGAAGCTTCAACGGCAGCAACTAGCGCAGCAGCAACAGGAGCTGGCGCGACAACAACAGCAGCTGGCGCAGCAACAACAACAACTAACACAACAGCAACAACAGCTAGCGCAACAGCAACAACAGCTGATGCAGCAGCAACGGCAGCTTCAGCAACAGCAGGGACAGAACCAACCAAATGAACGACCGAAAAATCAACAGCAATTAGAGGATATGCAGCATCAGATCGCGCTTCTCAGCGAGCAAGTGGAGCATCAGAAATCAGCGAATCAACCTGTAACGCCGGCGGCGATGGAGTCGAAGCGTCGAGAACTTCAGAACTGGAAAGCAGACAATCAATGGTATGGGTCAGACTATGCCAGAACGCAGTTTGCGATGCGCTATGCCAAGCAACTTCAAATAGAGCAACCGGACCTCGTGGGTCGTCCGTTTCTGGATGCCCTTTCAGCCAAGGTGACGGACAAATTCGGTGCAAGTAAGTAAGCTTTGGCATCTAGTTTTCGTTGAGGCGACATAGGCTGGGGTGTTGGTGGGCGATTGGGTATTCAATGTAAAGCGGTTGAATACGGTTGCCCTGGCTTAAACGCGAATAGAGGCGTGGCCTACTTCCTTCGACCCGTTTGAGACGGGGGGGCGGGCAGCTACCGGGCAGTCCGATCAGCACCGGACAGTGCAATCGTGACTGTTCCTTTTGTTTTCACGTCGCCGCATTGCTAGGGGCTTCCGAACCATTTGTCGTAAAGCCGCTGATACGAGCCGTCTTCACGAAGCGCAAGCAGCGCAATGTCAATCTTCTTTCGCAAGGGGCTGTCCAACTGCAGCATGATGGCGACCGGCGCAACATTGATTTCCGAGCCGACCATCTTCACTTGCCCTTTTCCATCGTGCGCCGCGTAGTAGCGCAGGATCGGCGCGCCCGTCACCACAGCATCCACTTTTTTATCCGCAAGCGCTTTGAACAATTGATCGATCGTCGAGTACTCCTGGACCTGCGCACGATGTTCCCGAAGATAGTCGACCGCGAGGCTGTGCGCGACCGTGGCGACCTGCTTGCCTGGTAAATCATCCGGTCCCTCGATGGCGCCGCGAATCTGCTCGACGGTCAAGGTCGTAGTCAACTGGGCCGTATAGAACGCAACGAAGACCACACCCGCGAACATCCACAGGACTGACAGGATGCGGGCCAGCCAATGCCTCGGCATTGCCTCCGCCTGCGTGGTCAGCGTTGACAGCGCCCAGTAGGCTGCCTCAAAGATCCCAGGATAGTAGTCTCGCCTCGAAATGGCGCTGTCTCCTCGCCGTCGTTCGAGCAGCCAGATTACGTGACTCGGGATTAATACTAACAACAGTGCCATGCCGAGCCACGCCACGGTCGTTCGCGAAAGCATCAGCCGCAGCATGGCCCACAATTGGTTTTCGGTCGCCGCTGTCTGGTGCGCGTCTCTTACCATTATCTGCAGCCCCGCTTCCAAGGTGGGATACGAAAAGTCAAACACCTCGTCACGTGCCGACGTTATGATCAAAGCCAATGTGAGATCGGCCGTCTTGGATAGCATCGCCTCTTCCAGAGCGCTTACGTCAGGTGCGATCTGATAGATGGTCTTTCGCTTCAGCCGTGCAGCGATCGCGTTCCATAGGTCGATGTTGAATCCGGTGAGCGTTCCGTTTTGTTCCATGACCAATGGTGGAACAATGAAAGCTGCGACACGAAGCTCCGATGGCTCGGCTGTTGTCGCGACGGTCGCGGTACTGGCAGGCTGCGTATAGGCAGGCACCGGGCTGGCGGTGCCGATGATGATGACCGCCAGCAGCAAGTGGCCTTTCCTCATTGGACGATCCCCGCTGTTCCTCGCGATTGCATCAGGTATCGTAGCCGAGACTTCATTTGCCACGAAACTTACCGCCCGCTTTAGGCCACCGAGATCCAGTCTTCCAACTTCCGCTTGGCGGCGTGGAGCCCGTCGCCGGTCAAAGGCAACACGTTCGTGGCAGCTTCGGACCCTCCAAAGTCAGCGTCATGCTCAGGACGCAGCGGGTGCGAAATCGTAATTCACTTCGCGATGGCCTACGGATGGCATGACCGTCGGTGCTCCGTGCACCATAAGGACCGGAACCGTGGATTCGGCAATCACATCGGACGAGACGCGCCCAATTCGGCCGCGCGTGCTTGGCGTGTGCGCGCCCATGACGATTAAGCTCGCGCCCCAAAGCCTGGCCTGTTCCAGAATGACGTCGGAAGGTGAGCTGCTTCCGGACTCGAACAGCAAGCAGTCAGCCGCGAGGCCGTGCTCCCGGACGATAGACTCCGCTTTATTGAGAATGTTCTTCCCCACTCGGCAGAGCGATGTCAGCACAGAGCTTCGGCAATCGCTCTGGCTGTAACCATAATCGAGGAGCGGCGACGGGGGTTCGATCACATGCAGCAAGCGAATCGCGCTGGTGTGCTCCCCGGCGATCTTGATCGCTTCGCTCAGCCCGGACAGGGACGATTCAGAGCCATCGAGCGGGACTAGGATCTTTGTGTACATAACGTTCTCCAAGTGGTCAAAGGGCGTTGGACCGGGATTCATAATCAAGGATGCTTCGTGCCCACTATCCGGTTTGCGGATGGCGTCCGCAATGACGGCTTCCCGCAGGGATCTTGCAGTAAGTGCGTAATGCACGCGCGCTCGCCTCTCATGCGCGACGGGCGTCGTCATCGGGTCGCACCACCAGAAGATCGCAGGGCAAAAGCTCCAATACGGCGGATGCCGTACTGCCGACGACCGTCCGATGCCATAGGCCGTGCGAGGAGGCGCCGATCACGACGATATCAATCCCATACTGCTTCGCCGAATCGACGAGCCGCCGGGTGGGTGTGCCTATTTCGACGTGCAGGCGGGAGGGTTGCACCCCGTAAGTGCGCGCGAACGATTCGACCTGGCCGTGTATGTACGAGATTTCGCATTCGAGGTCCCGCGCGGTATCGGCTGTATCGGGCGGTGTGCGCGACGACACCGCCGCGGCGAGCGCCTCCGGCACATAGGCGTAAATGACCTCCAATTCCGCGTCCAGGCCGCTTGCGAGTACCGTGGCACACCCCAAAAGCTTCCGATCCAAGAGCGTAACGTCGGCCTTCTCGGGATGCCGGTCGATGGCAGCCATAATTCTCGGGGGTCTGGCCCAAACAGTATTCTTGGTGAGGAGCAGCGGCACGGTTGAGCCGTGCGCGAGATGCCAATCCGTGTTTTTCAAAAACGTCCGCCGCGGCAGGGAATGGTGGTGCGTATCTTTCAGCATCAGCGTGGCATTCGAGGAGCGGAGATAGTCGAGGATGGATGTATGCAAGCAGTCACCGCGCACAATGCGTACCGTCACGTCGAGTCCCTGATCGCGCAAGGGTGCCGACAAGCGATCGAGCAAATCGTCCGGCGGCGCGATCGGTCCGGGCCCCTCCGTCTCATCGCCAAGGCAAAGAAGGGGACTTCCTTCGTCGAGAGGAACATCGCAAATCAGCAATTCCACCGACGCATGGAACCGTTGGGCCAAGATCATCGCTTTGTCGACCGCCGATTGTCGTTCACCAGTCGTCGGATCCACGACGACGAGAATGTGTTTGATTGGGTTCATGGGGACATCGCTTCAGTACGGCTCGTAGCGGGGCTGAGTGCAGTGCTTTAAAAGACAACGCCGTAGTGCGGATCGACGCTGTCAGGCATCCGTGACATGAAGTCGGCGACGGCCTTCCTGTCGTCCACAGAGAGAGCACGCACGGCAGTGAGCAGCCCGCTGTCGACTTTGGACCTGTGCCCCACAGCGAAGCCGTTCAACTGGTTGAGAAGGTAGGTGTAGTTTTGGCCGCCGACCGCAGGAATCGGGCCCTGCGCATTGCCCTTACCGTAGGTGCCATGGCACTGGCCGCAGCGCAGGTCATAGAGAATGCGACCGAGACCGAGCCAATGCGGATCGCCGTGCTCGCCATGCGAGCCGGGCGGTAGCGCGGCGAGATACGCACTCAAATCACTGAGCGCTTGGGGATCGAGGAGCGGTGGCCGCGCGAGGACGCGGTGCATGATGGGAGCGTAGCGGTCGAGCGCGATGAATTGCGCGAGCTGATTTAACAGGTAGATGCGTTGCTGGCCCGCCAACCGCGGGACCTCCCGGTCGCTGGTTCCGTTACCGCCGGCATCGTGGCAGCGCTTGCAATATCGCTCATAAAGGACCTTGCCCTGTTCCAGGTCCGCGCTCGCGGCGAGCGCCTGGGTGGTGAGCTCGAAGGCCTGGCTTTGGGCGCGTCCGGGGCTGGGTTGGAGGCACAGTACGAGGAGGGAACACAGCCGCACCACCCACTGCAGGGCACTTCGAGACACGACGGCATTCAAAGCGTACGTTATCCGAGAGGGCAGCGTGAGCAGTGTCGAGACCGGACGCGGCATACGGCGAATCTCCGAAGTTCGCCTGAACTATGGCGGTAGGACGCGTGGTGAGATATACGGGCTTTCCCCTACCTAGACCGAGACTTTCCGCCCGTGGGATCAAGAGGATCGAATGCGAAGCCGAGCTCGGTATTTGGGTGGAGTAGGGGGACCGCGGCGGGATCTGCAGCGATCGGAGATCTAGGTATCGTCAGCTAACGTCAAATGGAGCTTCACGAGATGCGCGACCGACCGGGCGCCCATTTTCTCCATGACTTTGGCCCGATGAATCTCCACCGTGCGTTCACTCAGCCCCAAGTCGATCGCAATGACTTTGTTGGCGCTGCCATCGACGATGAAGTTCATCACCTGCTTTTCACGCGGCGTCAAGGACTCCAGGCGATGCTGCACTTCGGAGCGCCGCGCTGCGTTGGTGCGATTGTCCGCATCTTGCTTGAGTGCGTGATTGATGCGATCGAGGAGGTCTTGATCCCGAAAGGGCTTCTGGATGAACTCGAACGCGCCTTCTTTCATGGCCTGAACCGCCATGGGCACATCCCCGTGGCCCGTAATGAAAATCACGGGCAGCATGGAGCCGCGGCGATTCAGCTGCTGTTGGACTTCGAGCCCGCTCATTTCCGGCATGCGAATGTCCAGAACGACACAGCTGTGCGCTTCGGGTTTAAATTGCGACAAGAATTCACTGGGTCGGGAAAACACCGCCGTCTTATAGCCCACGGTACTCAGCAGGGTGTCCAATGCCCGGCGCATGCCGTCGTCATCGTCGACTACATAGATCGTGGGCTGTCCATCTTTGTCGGCGGGTTTGTTCATTGATGCGCTCCGGGACCGGGATCATAGTGTCGCTCACACCCGTGCCGCGTCCCAGCTGGGAGTTTCCCGTATAGGGGTGTGACAGCCCCTCATGCCGGCGCACGGGTTCTTGACACGATTTTACCAAACCCGGGGCGTCTCGGTTCCCTACGGGTAATCCCGTATGACGATCTGCGCCGCCGTCCCGGATACTTCGATCGGGTCAGCTTAGGCTCGCGAGGCTCCGGTGCTTATGAAAGCGTTCATTATCTTTACCTTGAGCGTGGTTGCGAGCGCTCAGGCGTTTGCCTCGGAGGCGAGCGTCGACCGCCTGACGCAGAGGGCGCTTGAGCTCGATGCCCACGCGGAGCGGGGCGGGGTCGAGTTTCGGCAGTCTTGCTCGCGTTGTCACGGGGCACTCGCGCAGGGCGATGCCGCGCACGCCATTCCCGCCCTGGCGGGACAAAGATTTAAGTATGTCGTGCGGCAGCTGGCTAACTTCGCGGGCGCTGAACGGGAGAGCGCCACGATGCAGCGGGTGATATCCCACCCCGTGCTCAAGGAGCCGCAGACGTGGGTCGATATCGCCGCGTATGTGAATAATCTTCCCGTGAGAGAGGCCGCCGGAACGGGCGATGGCACCCGCGTTGCTCTGGGGCGAGGCATTTTCCACGAACAGTGTGCCTCGTGTCACAAGATGGATGCGCATGGCGATGATGAGGGTTTTGTGCCCTCGTTAAGGGGCCAGCAGTACACCTATCTCGTGGACCAGCTCGAGAAATTATCCGAGGGACGCCGCCACAACGCGGATGAGGATCTCGTGCGCTTCTGGCGAAGCCTCGAGGATCAAGATGTGCGCGCCACGGCCGATTATCTGTCTCGTCTTACCGGACCCGGCCATGTTCATAAGATCATGCGGCCCGACGGGTCGGTGATCGACTAGCGCCCGCGTGTCGTCGCTAACGGCAAAGCCGATATGGTATTAGACAGGTTCCACGACGCGCTTCCTGTCCCCCCGCAACGCTCCTTGACTAGGGTTCGCGAGGCGGTCATCAAGGTCGAATCCCGCGGATCAAGGTGCGGGGGCATCCGAAGTCTCCGCGCGAGCTTGATCATGGCGTAGTTGTTGGAAAACATCGTCGCATGAAGGTTGCGAACGCCTTGGCGACGCGCGTACACCAGCAGGTACTTCGCGAGCGTTCCTGCCACGCCGCGCCCTTGCCATTCATCGAGCACCGCCACCGCAAATTCGCCACTGTCCGCCTCATCGCCGGCATAGCGCGCGATCCCGATAATGCGTTCTTCCGCGCCTTCATCCACCAGAGCGATGAACGCCATGCTGTGAGTGTAGTCCACATCGACCAGTGCTTGCACAAGACTCGCCACGGGCTCGCGCATAACACACATCATTCGGGTATATCGTGCATTAGCACTGAGTGCCATGATAAATGCACGCTCCCGCGCAGCATCGTCGGCGCGGATGGGCCGAATCCGATAAGCCACGTTGTCGCGGGTGAATCCGCTTCGTTCCCACGGGTTGCGATAGTCTCGCGGCGGTGACTTCATGGCGCTCAGTGCATCATCAATACCGGCATCGGGGCGTGCTCGAGGAGCGATCGCGTAACGCCCCCGAATAGGGTCTCGCGAAGACGCTGATGGCCGTAGCCCCCCACGACCAAAAGGTCCGCATGCAGGTCGGCCGCCACCCGGCCGACTCCATCGGTGGCGACAGGCGTGGGAGTGGTGATGCTTTGGGTCTCGACGGACATGTTGTGCCACTTGAGACCCCGCGCAAGGTGGTCAAGCGATTCATGGATACCTGCGCCGCTCTCGACGACATTCAGCAAGATCACTTTCTGCGCGTGCCTTAGGAGCGGGTAAGCGGCGCTCAGTGCCCGTGCGCACTGGGGCGTTTCCTTCCATCCGACGACCACAGTACCCAAAAGGGCTTTTGGCGGGTAATCGGATGCAATCAGGACGGGTCGCCCACACCTCATTAACGTATTCTCTAGCAGAAATGAGGGCATGTAGTCGATATTCGAGCGACGGCCCATCACGATGAGGTCACTGTGCCGCGCAAGGAGCATCAGCCGCTCACACTCGTAGTCGTTCTCCTCCCGAAAACTCGCGGAGACGCCGTGCCCGTACTCCGGCTTGTCGCGGATTTCTACACCATATCGCTCACAGCATGCCTGCACATGCTCGCGGGCCGCCTTGGAAAGGCGTTCCGTGTCATCGGTAAGGACTTCGAGCATCGCGGGAACCGCGGCGCCGACACAGAACCCCGCATGCGGTGCGCGCGCGGCAGCTTGGCCTGCCGAGAGGCGGATGTGATAAAAGTCGAGGTGTGCAGTCAACGCTTGCGCAGCGGCTAAAGCCGTTGCGAAGACGGACTCATCCGTGGAGCTTCCGCTGGCCGGCACCAAAATGGTTTTCATCATGGCGTTCTCCTGTAGATCTCGCTGATCGATCACTATTTCCCTGACCGCGGTTCGGACACATGAGCCCGAGGACGTGTTGGCACGCGGACTGCACCGGCGCTCGGGACTCGACCGCCGACTCTTCGAGCACTCGCGACCCATGCGGAGCGTTGTCCTTTCACCTTGGGTTTTATGATTAAGACATCGCACGGCAACGCATCAAGGACCTGCTCAGCCGTACTGCCGACGAAAAGACGGTCGATGCGGGAGCGCGCAACCGCGCCCATCACGACCATTTGGGCTTTGAGGGATCGCGCGATCGTCGGCAGGACATACGCCGGGTCTCCCATCTCGAGGTGGGATTGCCGTTGAGCGATTCGGTGGGCGGTGTTGAAGGCTTTGAAGTGCCGGCCAATCATCGCCGTCTGGGCCCCCTCATCGCGGGCTGAAACAGGTATAGCGACAGGCGCAAATGGTGAACCGCCCACAAAATCCATCAAGGGCTGGTAGGCATGCACACTATGCAACGAGACCTGTTGCAGCTCGGCCATCGTGCGTGCCGCATCGACGATGCTTGCGTCGAGCGATGCGGGCTTATCGTTCTGATGCCACGGATCAATGGCGGCCAAAATGGGACGGTGGCCGGTGCGCCGAACTCCCTTGACGATCAGGAGCGGTACGGGACAATGGCGGATCAGATCGTAATCACTGTGCAGCAGAAACCACCTCGCTAACAGACGGTGTTTGTGTGCCTCAATGGCGACGAGGTCCGCGGGTGCCTCATGAAGTCGATACTCGATGCTTTCGCTCAATGAATCGTGCGTGACGACGGTGCAAACGACGTCAAGGCCTCGCCGGCGCAGGCTTCGCGCAAGGGTGTCGAGTTCGCGTTGTCGGGTATCGAGGATCGCGCGATTGATTTGCAGCAGCGTAGAGGAGGGTACTCCAACGACGCCTAATTCCGGCCGCACCACACTAAAGAGCTCGATTTTAGCGCCACTTTCGAGTGCGAGATCACCGGCGCGCCGGGTGACATGTCGGGCGTCGCCGTTGGCGACCGCCACGAGAATTCGACGAATGGGCAGCGACATCGAAGGTCTCTCCTTGGGTTCAGTTACTGGTTCGAGCGAGCATGATGTTGATTGCGCGGGGCGATGAGTACCATCAGGACTTTTACGTATTATCGGGTCCCGATCCGTACCTTCCGGGCAATGCAGTGCCGTCATCGGCCTGATGTTTGCTTACGGAAGCGCCCCCGGACCAATCATGCTCAAGTGCTCGGATTCGGGCCACAACGGAGACGAAGAATGCCGTCGACCATCCGAGCAGGATTACGCCGTTGGCGCCTTCAATGGCGCCCAATAGCCGCCAACTTCTTGGCAACGTGAGGTCACCGTATCCGATAGTCGCATAGGTCGCGGTCGAAAAATAAAGTGCATCTTCGAACGAGCGAGTGGCGCCTACCGCGGCGTACAACAGGGCGTAGCTCCAAATCTCGACGCTATGCAGGATGAATAGACCGAAGGAGACTCCCACCAGCACCCGCATCTGCTGGGTCAGCACATGCCGGGTACGCAAACGCCGAGAATGACGATTGGTGGCGGCAATTAGCACGCTCAGTCCCAACAAATGGGTGACCACAGTGAGAGCCGCCATGGCGGTAGCGATGACTAACTGCGTTGCGAGACTGCTCGTCACCGGTACCTCATCTGAAGTGCAGCAGCGTTCTCACCTGGCCTCTCAACTCGACGCATGCAACCGCGACGCGCTCGTGGACATTGCGCGCGAATATCGCCCACTGTAGGTGCGCGCGCTTACTTCAGGCAGGCGGCAATCTCAGCGGCGTCCCACTCTTGAATGATGGGCGGGTTGAGGTTGAAGTTACTGTAGCGAATCCAGGTGGGGCGCACGCGCCAGTACACCAGACCGGGCCACGTCTGGCGGGTTGGGCCATCGGGGAACCGATCGAAATAATGGGCCTGCACGTCGGGCAATTGCGCCTCGGTGGGCATCTCGGCAATCCCTTCGTATTGCACGGTGCGCTCGTGCTCCCAACCTATGACGAATGCGACGCGCGGATTCTTCAACAGGTTTTGATGCTTGCGCGACTGGGTTACGGTATCGAACAGAAGTTCCCACCGATCCGTGATCGCTACCCCAAGCACTGCTGCTTGGGGCGTGCCAACTGGCGTGACTGTCGCCTCAATCGCCCAGGGCTGGGCACGCATATAGGACAGCAGCTGGGTTGGCGTGAGGGGGTGATGATGTTCGCTCATGGGAATCATTGTGCCCGAGCGCTGGGCGGTCCACATTTGTGGAAACCCGTGACTGGATGACGGGTGGCCCTGACGGGTCTCCGCACAATCCGAGGGGTTTACTAGGTAGAACCGCGTAGTTGCAGCGCGACGTGCCTCGCGTATTCTCAGCACGCGCATCAAAGGGTACTCAGGATGACTCGGACACAGACGGCGGCTTTCACGAGAACCGGCGTGGCGGTCGGGCGCGATCTCCTCATCGCTCTCGCCATAAAGCTCAGTCTACTGACTGTTCTCTACTGCTGCTTTTTCGCAGACAGTCATCGTCCAAGGGTAGACCCGGAGACGACGGCTGCAGCTTTGCTTGACCATTCGACGGTGAAACCATGAATTCTACCCACCTTCTCGACCTTTCCCGCCTGCAATTCGCAACGACGGCGCTGTATCACTTCCTGTTCGTCCCGTTGACTCTCGGCCTCTCAGTCCTCATTGCCATCATGGAGAGCGTGTACGTCATGACGGGGCGCACGGTCTGGCGTGAAATGACGCGCTTCTGGGGCATTTTGTTCGGTATCAATTTCGCCATGGGCGTGGCGACCGGCATCACGATGGAGTTTCAGTTCGGGACCAACTGGGCGTACTACTCGCACTATGTCGGCGACATCTTCGGAGTCCCGCTCGCCATCGAGGGGCTGATGGCCTTTTTCCTCGAGGGCACCTTCATTGGGCTTTTCTTCTTTGGCTGGGACCGCTTAAGCCGACGCCAGCATCTCATCGTGACCTGGCTGGTCGCGATCGGCAGCAACCTGTCCGCACTGTGGATCTTGATCGCGAATGCCTGGATGCAGAACCCGACCGGCGCGCATTTCAATCCCGATACCATGCGCATGGAGCTCGATTCACTGCGCGAGGTTATTTTCAATCCGGTCGCACAGTCAAAATTCGTGCACACGGTCAGCGCGGGATACGTGACGGGCGCCATCTTTGTGCTCGCCATCAGCGCCTGGTACCTGCTCAAGGGGCGCCATATTGAGCTCGCGAAGCGCTCGGCGACCGTCGCGCTGAGCTTTGGTCTCGCCGCCTCACTGTCCGTCGTAGTGCTGGGGGATGAGAGCGGTTACACCTTGACGCAAAACCAGAAGATGAAGATCGCGGCGGTCGAGAGTGAGTGGCATACGGAACCTCCGCCGGCTGCGTTTACAGCTTTTGGAATCCCAGACTCCGCCAGCCATACGACACGAGCCCGAATCCGAGTGCCCTGGATGTTGGGACTCATTGCGACGCGCTCAACCGATCAAGAAGTGCCGGGCATATCTGAGCTCGTCGAGGGCGCGAAAGTGCGGATTGCAAACGGGATACCCGCCTACACGGCGCTGCGAGTCCTGCGGCAAGACGCGGGCAATACCGCGGCGCGTCAGACACTGACCGAACACGCCGCCGATTTGGGATACGCGCTGCTGCTCCGCAAGTACGTCGATGACCCCGCGCGGGCGAGCCCGGAGCAGATCGAGCGCGCCGCGTGGGATACCGTGCCGGCGGTCGGTGTCATGTTCTGGAGCTTTCGGGCGATGGTGGCATTGGGATTTTTCTTCATCGCACTCTTCACGGTCGGGTTCATTCTGGCGACTCGGCGACAATTAATGAACAGTCGAGCTTTCTTGCGAATCGCGTTCTGGGCCCTCCCGCTTCCCTGGGTTGCGGCGGAACTCGGCTGGATCGTCGCGGAATACGGCCGTCAGCCTTGGGCCATCGCGGGCGTGTTGCCGACATTTCTCGCCGTCTCGCCGATTCCGGCGACCAACGTCGCCCTGAGCCTCACGGGCTTTGTGGTCTTTTATAGTGTTCTGGCGGTCATCGATGTGTACTTGCTGCGCAAGTACATCCGGCGAGGACCTGAGGAGCCGACCACGCCTAGAGTCGGTGCCTTACCCCGCGCCTTGCCCCTGGGCGCCCCCTAAGATGACGAGGGTCTAGCCATGTTCGATTATGCGACACTGAAATTCATTTGGTGGCTGCTGCTCGGGGTCCTCTTGATTGGCTTCGCCATCATGGATGGCTTCGACCTGGGCGTGGGCATGCTGCTGCCTTTCATCGCAAAGGACGACACCGAGCGTCGCGTCGTCATCAATACCGTGGGCCCCGTCTGGGAAGGTAACCAGGTATGGCTCATCTTGGGGGGCGGGGCCATTTTTGCCGCCTGGCCGGCGCTCTACGCCGCGAGTTTCTCGGGCTTCTATCTCGCCATGCTGCTTGTTTTGGCGGCGCTTATCTTAAGGCCGGTGGGGTTTAAGTTCCGCAGCAAAATGCCGAGCGCGCGGTGGCGGGGAAATTGGGACTGGGCACTTTTTGTGGGCGGCGCGGTGCCCTCACTCGTGTTCGGCGTGGCCATGGGGAATTTATTGAAAGGGGTCCCCTACCGCTTCGATTCGGAGCTACGCGCAGCCTATGCATTCGGTCTATTCGACCTGCTCAATCCCTTTGCGCTCCTCTGTGGCTTGGTCTCGGTCGCGATGCTCATGACCCAGGGCGCCTTGTTTCTGTCCTTGAAAACCGAAAAGCCCGTGTCGACCCGCGCGCAAGCGGTGTCACGCGTGAGTGCGCTCGTGTGGTGTGCACTGTATGTCATCGCGGGGGTTTGGCTTTGGGCGAGCGGGTACGGTGTGGCGATTCAGAGCGGCTTGGCGCCCGAGGGGTTGCCCAATCCAACCGCTAAAATCGCCGTCCTGCAAAGCGGCGCATGGTTCGCGAATTACGCCCACTGGCATTGGACCCTGCTTGCCCCGGCATGCGGGATTGGGGCACCTTTACTGGTGGCTTTGTTTGCCCAGGCACGCGCACGGCTCGCGCTCATGGTGGTTAGCAGCGTGGGTATCGCAGGGGTGATCGGCTCCATGGGCGTCAGTCTCTTCCCCTTTCTCTTGCCCTCATCCTCGCAGCCAAGCCACAGCTTGACGGTATGGGATGCCTCGAGCAGTGAGCGCACGCTCGGCATCATGCTCATCGCCACGGTGATTTTCCTGCCGATCGTCCTGACCTATACCGCCTGGGTGTATCGAGTGCTACGCGGGCCGGTTACGGTTCAATACATCGATGCGAATCGCGAAACGAGCTATTGAGGAATTAATATGTGGTACTTCACTTGGGTCTTGGGTCTCGGCCTCGCCTGCGCATTCGGGGTGCTCAATGCCATGTGGTTTGAGCTCGATGCGGACAAACAAGCTTCGAAGCGTCCGACGGATCAGCGCAACTTGCCGTGAGGTCAGTTCGCCACGCGCGGTAGTCGGAACCAAAAGCGGCTGCCGCCCGCCGGCAGATTTTCGAACCCGATCGTCCCATCGTGAGATTCGATGATTGCCCGGCTGGAGGCCAAACCAAGGCCTGTGCCTTTAGTCTTGGTGGTAAAGAAAGGCCGGAAGAGGTGGGGTTGCAGGTCGGCAGGCACACCACCCCCGATATCGATGATGCTTGTCTCGACCGCGTATGGATCGGCTGCGACGTCGATCCGGATTAAGGGACTCGATGAGCGCCCCTCGCTCGCATCGACCGCGTTATCAGTCAAGGCATACAGTACGTGCTGGATTCGGGTGCGGTCGATCAAGAGATCGGGCAATGTCTCCCCGACATGGACGTTCACTGACCCGTTGGCTCGAAGCGCCAGGCCATCCAGCGCGGGGCGCAGTTCCTCGATAATCTCGCCCATCTGGCAGAGGCTCCGGTCGGGCGAGCGATGCTCGAATAGGCGACGAATGCGTTTGATGCCCTCACCGGCGCCGAGCGCCTCCTGGCTGATCTGTTGAAATACGTCCAAGGCTCGATCCAGCATGGGCTCGGTTCGATTCAGCATGCGTTTACCGGCCTGGGCATAGGTCGCAATGGCACCGAGCGGTTGATTGAGCTCATGAGCGATACCGCTCGCCATCTCGGCAAGTGCCGATGCGCGGGCGATCTCCATCAAACGTTGCAGCAGGACCGGGGAACCTGACCACTGTGTCTTAAGATCGCTCAATGTCGCCACCTCGCTTGCAAGCATCGGACCTAGGGAGCGTGAGAGTGCTCCCCGCGCCCCTCCCCACAGTGCAGAGTCTGCCGGAAGACTCTGTAGGCAGGTAGATGGGGATTACCGAAAGGACTTGCGTCGTGCCCGTAAGACAATCACGGTTTGGCAGGTCCCATCTTAAAGAGCCCGTCATCGCGGGTTACCGCGCGCCCGCGCCGGTCAGCCCGGCATTCCACCAGCCGCCACCGAGGGCAGCGTACAAAGCCACGGTATCTTGATAGCGGGTCGCGATGGCTTGTAAATCGGACGCCGATACTGGCACTGGCTGCGTGCGCGGTGGCTTCGGCCGCGAGGATGTCGGCGCGCTCGCGGATGAGATCTGAGAATTCCGCCCATGTAAGCGCCGTGCTGCGCAATGAAGTGACGACACGATGCGCGCACGGCGCATTGGCCACAATGAGGGCAATCCGAAATGTCGGGAGTGTTTCCCCGCACCCGTGCGCTTGGCGTGGGTCTCAAGACCTACGCAAAACCCGCATGACTCCACGGCTAATCCGGACAGATGTCGCCGCGCGAGCATGCGAGACTATTCATGTCGAGCGCTTGAGGCGCCAGGCAAACCTATAAACAGGAGGTCGTGATGTACGCGAAAATCTTAGTGCCCATCGATGGAAGTCAAGCATCCGCCGCCGGGCTCACCGAGGCGATCAAGATCGCCCAGAGTCAAGGAAGTGAGATTCGGTTGGTGCACGTCGTGGACGATCTCATCCTCGAGGCAGGCTACGGCGCGGGTATCTACGCCTGCGACGCCGTCGAGGCGCTCCGCAAAGCAGGTCGCGAGCTGCTCGATGCGGCTCAAACGACGGCGCGGCACGAGGGCGTCACGACGAACTCGGTGCTGCTCGAATCGGTCGGGGGGCCTGCATCGGACGTGATTGTCGCGGAGGCGAAGGCCTGGTCGGCGGACTTGGTCGTCATGGGGACTCACGGCCGCCACGGACTCGCGCGGCTCGTCATTGGAAGCGATGCGGAGGCCGTGGTGCGCACCTGTGCCGTCCCGGTGCTGTTGGTTCACGGTCAAGCGAGGCGGAAAGCAGTTACCCTGCGGGCGGACGCGTCCATGGATAAGAACGTCTGCGAAGTACCGTAGTAAGGAGCCGGAGCCGTTCACTCTGCGTCAGTGCTCAACCGGCGCCGAATCGCCGCCAAGGCGTTGTGAGACGCTTGCGGGTCGATTGTGTCGATAACAAGGGTGCTCGCGCGCTCGTCATCATCTATAAGATCCTCGACTTCGGGCTGCCGGGCAAGGATCGCGGCATCGGCATCGGAGGGGTCAGTGCCCCGCTGTCTGCGCTCTGTAAGACGCCGAATCATCGTGGCAGGGTCGGCCTGACATGCGAGGATGATAAAGGGCGAGCCCTGCCGGGCGGCCAGCTCTCGAAATGAGTGCCGGTCCGAGGAAGCGAGAAACGCGGCATCCACGACGGTGTTGTTACCACCCTTGAGGGAGCTCTCGGCGCATTCGAGCAGGCGTGCATAAGTGCGACGAGTCATCGGTGGGCTGTAAAGATTTTCCGCGAAACCGGCACCGGCACCGGCATCGTTCGACTGCACCCCCGCTATTCGCTTGCGTTCGATATCGGAGCGGATGCGAACGGCGGAGAAAGGCGCGATGAGGTATTCACTCAGCCAGGATTTCCCGGAGCCCGATAGCCCGTGCATGATGATAAGCGCGGGTCGGCGCCGATCCACATACGTCGATGCGGCATGGATCCGGGACTTAAGCCTGGCTTGGAGTTCGCCCCGATGCGCGGGGCTTTGTTCTGCCCCTAGACTGTCGACCATGGCCCGCACCAGGGCGCGGTAGACGGCGTAGAAACTCAGATGCTCAAGGCCATCATAGTCCCCGGTCCGCTCGACATAGGCATTGAGAAACGTAGAGGCAAGATCGGCACGACCGTGCGCCGTGAGATCCATCACCAAGAACGCCACATCATTCATCACATCGATCCAGCGGAGCTTCGGATCGAATTCCAAGCAGTCGAAGGGGAGCAGTCGCCCAGCCCACCGGACAACATTGCCTGCGTGCAGGTCGCCGTGACATTCGCGGACGGCCCCGTGCGCCTCGCGGGACCGCAAAGCATCCATCGAAGCCTTCAGATAGGCATGCGTCCAGCCGATGACAGCCCCCATTTCAGCCACGAGCCGCTGATCATCGACGTGCGATAGGAGAAGTGCCAAGTTGCCGAGCACCGCATCGTGGAGCTCTCGAGTGTGCGGGAAATCTCGGCCCGCGGGCGCGCCAGGCGCCTGGCGATGAAAGTCGGCGAGCCGCAGTGCCAGATCGTTGATCTCAGCGCTGCTCACCGCGCCGCGGACCAGCAGCTCCGGTAGCTCTTGCGCGGGGTCGAATTGTCTCATGCGCACGGCATAGTCGAGGACTGGGCCTTCCCCGCGAATGCGCAGGCCTCCCGCTTGCCGAGTGATCGGGACCACGTCCACGTATAGATCTTCGGCCAGGCGTCGGTTGAGGCGCAGCTCCTCCTGGCACAATTCGCGGCGGCGCGCGAGAGTTGATGCATCGAGGAAGTCGAAGCGCACGCTTTTTTTGATCTTGTAGGCGAAAATCCCGGTCAAAACTACCCACGAGATGTGGGTCTCACGCACCTCGAGGCGGACGACGGGATGCGGAAATGCCGCCGCGGTCAAGTCCTCGGGCTTAAAAGCGGGAATATTGTTGCTCTGATCTGCATCGATGACGTCGGAAGCAACCATGACTTCGGTCTCCCTGAATTGACGGGTGTCACCCGCATCACCGTAATCGGGGAGCGACGGCCGCGATAGCGGTGGATTGCCGCATCCACTACGGGGATCTCCTCAGGCGACGGGCTTCCATCAGTAACTGCCCAGCCCGTGAACTGCCGAGGACCGTGTCAGAAATCGGATCCGATTTGGCCTGGCGCGCTCGGGTTACTCGTGGTTGGCCGGAAGGGTGCCTGCGGCGCGTCCGTGAGCGCAACAAAAAAAATACGCCGGAGAGATGGGCTATATAAGCCAAACCCGTTAATCGTCGCCTTAAGTAGATCCGGCAATCTGGAGCGGGAACCCAGGATAGTGTAGCAACGCTTCTGGAGTAATCATGCTCACAGAGGAGAAAGCTTATGAAAGCAAGCGATGTGATGGTACACGACGTCATTACCATTGGACCAGATGACGACGTTTCTCGGGCCGCGAAGATGCTCGCCGATCACGACATCAGTGCTTTGCCGGTCATCGACGAGCAGCGCCGGGTGCTCGGTATACTCAGTGAGGCGGACCTCCTGAGACGTGAGGAAATCGGGACGGAGAAGCGGCACCCCGCGTGGCTTGAGGCGGTGATGCCTGCAGGCCGGCTCGCGGCCGAGTACGCAAAATCCCACGGACGAAAGGTCCGTGAACTCATGTCCGAGTCAGTGGTTAGCGCGCGCCCGGATGCGTCGCTGCCGGATATCGCCGCTTTACTCGAACGAAAACGAATCAAGCGGGTGCCTATCGTTGAGAATGGAAAACTCGTCGGCATCGTCAGCCGCGCCAACCTGATCCAGGCGCTCGCATCGGCGACTGAACGGACGCTCTCGGCCTCGGCAACGTCCAACGATCAAGCTATTCGATCGCAGATCTTGGATCGCCTAGTGAAGCAATCCTGGACCAGCTTCGGGGAGCGCAACGTGATCGTTGCCGATGGCGTCGTGCATCTTTGGGGATTGGTGGATTCTCCGGGAGAGCGCAAGGCGCTTTTTGCGCTGACGGAATCGGTGCCCGGAGTTCGACGCGTCGCAGATGAGCTGATTCCCTGCTACTGACATCACGTTGCGTCACTGCGATGTCGCCGGGTGATCCCGGGGTAACTTGCACGCGCCGCGAATCGGGCGTAGGCGTACATCGCTTGTGCTCCATCTGCCGGGGCCGGCATGTGCAATGCGAGCGCTACGAACAAATCCCTAGGCGAATGCAGGGGCGCCGCGGTGGGTGTCGGTCGGCTGCGGCAATCCACGATGGCGGGGCGGCGGAACACACAAATACCATGTGTCCGTCCCTACCAGAGGAACTAGATCATGAGTCAGGAACTGCATCCTCACATAGCGGGAGAGCCGGTGACGATTCGCCCGATCCGAATCGACGATCTTGAGCTGGAACAGCACTTTATTCGTCGTCTGTCGCCAGCGGCGAAGCATTACCGGTTCCTCGGCGGTGTGAGCGAATTGTCCCCGGCCGAGTTGAGGCGCTTGTGTGAGGTCGACGGAAAGAATTCGATGGCTTTTGTTGCCACCGTGCTTCAGAACGGCCGCGAGGTGGAGATTGGGGTCGCTCGCTATTCTCCGGCCGCCGGCTCCAATACTCGCGAAATTGCCGTTACCGTATCCGATGACTGGCAACACCGGGGTCTGGGTATGATGCTGGTCAGACAACTGATTGAGACGGCGAAGCTCAATGGCGTCACGCGCCTCTATTCCATGGATCTTGCGGATAACGGTGCCATGGCCGCGCTCGCGAAGGATTTGGGAATGGCGTCGATGCGCGATCCGAGCGATCCGCATCAGGTGATCTACTCGCTGGCGCTTTAGGGTGGCGTCGCACGTCGTGAGGCATCGATCGCGGGGAGGGGACTCCCCGTTGAAGGGTGCTTTCGAGCCCCGGCAAGTGCCGCTGGACGACTGCGGTCAAATGGCTCTCAAGGGAGAACTCAACGCCTATTACGACCGCGCGATGGCGAGGGTCGCCCATGAGCACCCACTCCCAAAAAGCCGAACGTGGACCAATCGGCAATCAGCTGTTCCGGACAATCTTCATGTTCCCGTAGGGCGTACACGTAGTTCTCCGAATGACGCAACTCTTGTGTTTTCAGTAAGGTTTGAGCACCGGGAGTCAGGAGCATGCGATGGAAGACAACATTGGCCCACTTGATCAAGCGATACGAATTTTCGTAGGCATCATGGCCGGATGGGAGTTCTTTCTCCTGCCACATACACACTGGTGGCTGATTGCCTTTGCATTCTTCTTCATATTGACCGGAGCGGTGGGGAGATGCCCGATTTATAGTTTTCTATCGGCAAGCACCAAAAGGACAAAGATCTCTTGATGTGCGAGTTGCGTTTCAACGGATACGCGACGCGTCATGCATCTGCGAGAGGGTAGAGAAGAGCAGGTGTCCGCGGTCGGATGTCCGGTCAATTCGAGGTTTGGCCCGACGCGATGTGAAGCCAAGTGATGGGCCTTCAGGTAGCGAGCAGCGCTCGAAGTAAGCTCAGAAGCTCGTCGGATTTAATGGGCTTGCTCGTGACCCGCAGGCAGGGATCGCGGGGTAGTTGCTTGATAATCGTGGAGGTATCCCCGGTGGTCAGGACGACTTTTAATGAAACCCCGAGTATCTCGCGCAACGTCGTGATGACTTGGGTGCCTGTTTCGCCGTCGCGTAAATGATAGTCGGTAATCAACAGGTCGACACCGTGACCTTGCTGGACATGATTCAAGGCTTCCGCCAGCGAGCCGACCGGCGTCACGTGATACCCTTCCAATTCGAGCAGCATGCACGTGGCGCGGCGAACGGCCTCATTGTCCTCTACGATCAATACGCGCGCTTCACCCACCGGCTGGGGGCTGGAGAGGGACGGGTCGGCGACCTCGGTTGGCGCCGTCGACTTCTCGCGGCTCGCGGGAAGCGCCAGCGAAAAGACCGATCCCTTGCCTACCTCAGAACTCACGTCGAGTTTGAGCGCGAGCAGCTTCACGAGGCGCTGTACGATGGAGAGCCCCAAGCCGTACCCATCTCGCGACGAGTTGGCGGGAACGCCGACCTGATAGAACTCGTCGTAAATGTACGGCAGTTGATCCGGAGGGATCCCCACACCCGTATCGAGCACTTCGATACGGACTAACGCCGCCTCTTGTAGACAGCGTAGTCGGACCTCGCCTTCACGAGTGTACTTGACGGCATTCGAGACCAAGTTTCGCAAAATCTGTTCCACCAGCGAAGGGTCGGAGTAGACGAGGGCGACGGCGGGTTCGATCTCGAGCTTCAAGCCCTTATGGGCTGCGATACCCGCGAATTCGAGTCGCAGCTCCTCGAATAGGACAGCCACCGTGAAATCAGTGGGCTCCGATTTAATCGCTCCGGACTCCAGTTTGCTGATGTCGAGTAAGGCATTGAGGAGGCGCGACATCGAGCCGATTGCCTGATCTTGTTGCGACAGGGCTTCGATCGAATGAGGATCGGTTGCGCGCCGACGGAGACTCCCATTCAGTAGTTCGAGGGTCTGAAGCGGCTGGCGCAGATCGTGGCTCGCAGTCGCTAAAAAGCGGCTTTTGCCCAGGTTCGCCCGATCGGCGGACTCGCGCGCCTGATCCGCGAGTTCTCGCGCAGCGTCCGCGGCCTCGCGAGCCAAGATGAGTTCCGCTTCGATCCGTTTGCGGTCCGTGACATCTCGAATGGCGGCTGCAATCAGGGTGCGGTCCGCATCTTCAATCGGGCTCAAACTGATCTCGACGGGGAACTCGCTGCCGTTGCGCCGCCGCCCGAAGAGCGTAAGTCCAACGCCCATGGGGCGCGTCCGAAGGCTGGCAACATAGTGCTCGCGATGCACAATGTGGCGCACGCGAAAGCGCTCGGGCAGCAGGACTTCGATGCTCTGGCCGGTGATTTCATCGTGTTCGTATCCAAACACCGCGGCGACCTGCCGATTGGTATATCGGATGATGCCTGTTGCATCGATGATAATTATCGCGTCCGGCGCCGCGTCGAGGGCACTGCGCGCCAGATCGGGTGGAACGGTGCGCATCTAAAGACAATCCGTGTGGGGATCTAGCTTCACTATATATCAGATCAACACCGCAGGATGGTTATCGCCGGGTTTAACTTCCGGTACAACCTGCCACCCTCCAGGTACTAGATCGTTCCACAGCGCGCCGTTCTAAGTTATTGTTTATAATTAACTATTTATCTACCGATCCTCATGAGGGCGCGGTAGCGCTGATCTTCGGGTTTCGTTGACAGGAGAGAGAGGCTGCTTATTTCCTTTGCCGCCCGGGCGCGCGCGGCTGAAGCTCGATTTGATCCCCCGATTGAAGCGCCAACGCGCTCGCCTCGTCCGCGTCGATGTGGAGCTCCAGACGAAACTCGGGCGATACGCGGACCAGCACGCCTCGGAGCCGAAACAGCGGGCGGCGAGCGCGAACCACCACATCGATAAGGTCTCCATCTTGGACCCGGACGTATTCGGCATCGGCGGGGCTCATATGTACGTGGCGCAATGCGCGGATCACGCCGCGGTTCAGTCGTGCACTCGTTCTTGGACCCTGAATGACAACGCCGGGAGTTTTGTCGACGTCTCCTGATCGGCGTACGGGCGCAGCGATTCCCAGTGTCTGCGCATCGGTGAATGATATTTCGACCTGGTTCTCCGCCCGTGGCGGTCCGATGACACAAACGTGGTCCAAATGCCCGCGGGGTCCAATGAGGGTGACGGTCTCGCCTGCCTCGTACAGTGCCGGCTGTCCGAGACGAGCAAGCTCATGGAGGCGATAGTGATCGCAGAACAACTCCTCGATGGTCGCGGTAGTCAGGTGTACATGCGTCGGCGAGATGACAACCGGAACTCGCAATGGCGAACGAGTGGGCCGGTGCTGCCGCGGCTGTTGCGGCAGAATGATTTCGTGCGGAGTCATCGGCGCTTCTCCTGGGTGGTCGGGTATCGTACGGCGTGACTTTCACTCCATACCAACTCACGTTGCGCGACTTTGCGCCAGCGGCCATCGATTGGCTATTCGCACCTTCCCTTAAGGGGGCAGTAGATATCGCGCGGCCTAAGCGGGGCGTCACGGAGATGTGTCAGTCGCCAACATCTGTCCAAGCGCGCGGTAATCGGTCTTGCCAGTGCCGAGCACCGGAATCTGCGAAATTACCCTCACGATGCGGACGTTGTGCAAACCGGAGAGTCCCGCGTCGCGGATGGTCTTATTTACTTGCTCCCGGTCCAATGCCCGAATCGTAAACAAAACCAGCTCCGGATGATTCTGATCCGGGGTTGGTAGCACGGCAAGGCAGGAGGCTTTGTCGCCGGGCAGTGCATAAGATCGCATCAATACGTCTTCAATGGCCGGGAGCGACACCATCTCGCCCCCGATCTTTACGAATCGCTTGAGCCGCCCCATGAATGTCAGCCGCTGCTGTTCGTCGGCCTTGACCAGATCCCCGGTTCGATACCAGGTCTCGCCATCTAATGTTTCAAAGGGCGACGGGCCGTTGTAGTTTAAGTATCCTCCGAAGATGCTCGGCCCGCGCAGCATAAGCATCCCGGTGCGCCCGGGCGGTGCCGGCAGGTGGGTGTCTATATCCATGACCGTCGCCACCACCGAAGGCAACGGTTTGCCGATCGTTCCTGGCCGCACGTCATCTTCCCGCATGACGGAAACGACTGGCGAGCATTCGGTGATGCCATACCCTTCGAGAATTGTGGCTCGCGGGCAGCCACCCTTTAGCAAGTCATAAGTCTCCCGCGAACATTTTTCCGCTCCGGTGACGCAGAGGCGGAGCGAGCTCAAATCGCGGCCCGCACTCGCACGAACAATGTTCGATATGAAGGTCGGCGTGCTCAGGAGAATCGTCACCCGATAGGTCTCGATGATCTTGCCGAGCGCTGCGACCTCGTTCGGGTTCGGGTGATGCACCACTCTCACGCCGGATAGAATCGGAAGGAGCAAAGTGCCGGTCAGACCGAACGAATGGAACGGGGGCAAAATTCCGAGCAGCCGGTCACTTTGAAAGATGTGGAAGCTAGACAGCGCATCGCGAATATTAGTGAGTAGGTTGAGATGGCTCAGTGGAACCGCCTTAGGCAAGGATTCCGAGCCGCTGGTGAAGAGCACAACCGCGGTATCCGTGGCCGTGACGCGATCCAGGCTGCGCCACGAAAGGCGGGCGCGTATGGCTGCGGAGAGCTTTTCAGTCCAGCGAAGGGCACCCGCCGTTTTTTCCAAGGACACTAACCGGTCTCCAAGCCCTGCGAGCTCAATCCCTTGGGCGGCTAGGCGGCGTAGGAGCAGCTCCGCCGTGAGTATTCTCTCGATCCCCACCATATCGATCCCGAGCTGGACAACGCGCAGCCCCGCCGTCCAGTTGATCATCACCGGCGTCTTGCCGGCAAAAAGCGTCGCCAAGAAAATCGTGTCGGCCGCGATGGAGGCAGGCAGCATGATGCCGACGTACTGCCCAGGAAGCGCCGCAATCTTTGGGCGCAGGGCCAAAATGCCGGTAATCAAATCGCGGTAAGTGCGGCTCCCCTGCTGCAGGTCTGCGACAATGACTTGGCCTGGATTGCGGCGAGCCTGCGCGAGGAATACGCGCTGAATGCTCGGGCCGTCAGGAATTTGGACGCGGCCGTTGCCTGGATCTACCCTCCATGCGGCGGGCGGGGCGCGGATTTGCACGTCTGCGGACTCGGCCGAGGCGCTACCACAAGCCGCCATGATCATATCGCCCACGGTTCGAACGGATTCGACCCCGGGCACCGACACGGCAAATTCTTTTTCCAGCCAGAGAAGCGTTTCGGTAATCACCAGGCTATCGAGACCCAGATCGCGGGCCAATTCCTGATCTTCTTTCAGTCCCTCGACGCCGGTCACTTCGCGCAGATGCGTGAGTACGATCTGTCGGGTGGCGGCCGGCGCATCGTTAACCGAGGACCTCGTGGCTAACGTGGGTTCCGCAAGCTCGTGTCTGCCGCCTTGCTCCCAAATGCTGTAGGGGACGTAGAGCGCAGCCGGTGCCGCATAGTTATAAAAATTGTCTAGATAGGCATTGAGTTCGACGCGTTCCCCTTGGCGGGGAAGATCGTCTGGTTCAGCGAGCTGAAGTGTCACGTTTCGCTTCGGTGCAAAAAATAGCCCACTCGCCAGCACCTGGGAGATGTGTCGAACGAGGCCATCCTTCAACCGCGGAGGCCGGCCCGAAGCCCAACCGAATGAGCTGCCCCAAAGTCCGGTGGTTCGCACCAACACAACCCGGATGTCGGGGAGTTCCGAAATAATGCGGTGGGCCGCACTCACGCCGCCGAGTGTTTCCAATCGATGCCGCATGAGTCTCCCGGCCGGGTACAACAACACGTTCTCGCCCCGCTTCAGTGCCTCAATGCATAAATCGATGGAACGCTGCACTTCCTTCACGCTGTCTTCGTCAAGTTCCGACAGGGGCGGAACTCGCAATACGCCGAGTAGGTTTGCCAACGAACGCACCACCGGCGCTTCGATCTGATCTGCAAGCGCCAGCGGCCGGATTGCAAATTTGCCGTGCAGATGGGCGATCACAATGACCGGATCGATCAATGCGGGATGATTCGGCAGAAATAGAATGCCCTGCGTACCGCGCTGCGTTGCAATCGCTGCGCCTTGGATACGGACGCGATAGCGTAGGGCGAGAATGCCTTGCCCTAACAGACACAATAACGACGCGGGCCAGGGGGCTCGGCCTGGCTGGCGACGCGCAATCGCCACACTCGCAGCGACCGAGAAGGTCAGAAGGAGCGCGAGTATCGATACAGTCGTCGGTGTCAGAATTTCCCCAGGGGTCCACTATTCGCACCGGCAGTATAGGCTCAGACGTTCAACTACGATGTCCAATCACGAGCCGTCCTGAGATCCCCTACGGAGATCAAAATTGCGGCCGACAATCCTCGCTAGGTATATGTCCGTATGGCGGAGCCTCGAGCAAGCCCCACAATCGAGGCGTATCCAGCATGAGGAAAGGCACGTACAGATGACCCGACGCGATGCCGAAGCGCGATTGAATGCGAAGCGCTGCCCTAAAGGGTAAGCGCGGTCCGCATCGCCGGGCTCCTGAACGATGATCGCACTCTTAGAAGCCAAGACCGCCGGCTTGTGGTCGCGCTCGCAAGTGAGACCCAACGTTATTGCCGGCTTTATCGTGGGCGTCGTTGCCTTGCCGCTCGCGATGGCTTTTGCGATTGCGAGCGGTGCGCGCCCGGAACAGGGGCTCTACACCGCCATCGTGGCTGCCGCTCTGACCGCGCTTTTTGGCGGTACACGCCAGCAGATCTCAGGCCCGACCGGGGCGTTCATCGCTGTTCTGTCGATTATCACGGCGCAGTTCGGCATCGCCGGGTTGCAGATGGCGACGCTCATGGCGGGGTTCATCTTGGTCGTGTTCGGCGTCACTCGCCTAGGCTCCGTCATCAAATACATTCCTCGCCCGGTCATCGCGGGCTTCACGGCGGGGATCGGGGTGATTATCTTCGTCGGTCAATGGAAGGATTTCTTCGGTTTGACGCCGGCGCCCTCGGGCCTGCGCTTTCATGAAAAGCTCTGGTCCTTGGCCGCGGCGTTCCCGACCCTCAACCTCACAACCACCGCGCTGGGTGTTCTCGCGCTGGCCATCCTTATTCTTAGCCCGCGGTATCTGAAGCGAGTTCCCGCGCCGCTGGTCGCTCTCGTCCTGGTCACGCTTTTGCAATGGGTTTGTCACTTCAAAGGCGTCGCCACGATAGGTTCGGCATTTGGCGGCATACCGCGCACGTTCCCCATTCCGTCCTTCCCGGCCGTGACGATGACCCAGGCGATTTCCCTGGTCGGGCCCGCTTTCACCATTGCGCTTCTCGGGGCCATCGAATCGCTCCTGTCCGCCGTTGTTGCCGACGGCATGGCCGGGACCACCCATGACTCCAACCAGGAGCTTATCGGTCAGGGCGTGGCCAATATTGTGGCGCCCCTACTCGGCGGCTTCGCCGCCACCGGCGCGATCGCTCGCACCGCGACCAATATCCGCAGCGGCGCGACCGGCCCGCTGGCGGCGCTGGTGCATTCGGGGTTTCTCGTTCTCGTCGTGCTAGCGCTCGCGCCGCTCGCATCGACGATTCCGCTCTGCTGCCTGTCCGCCATTCTCTTTGTCGTGTCCTGGAACATGAGCGAGCTGCCGCAAGCAGTGCGCTTGGTGCGCCGGGCGCCGAAACCCGACGCCGCCATCCTCGTCGTGACTTTCCTATTAACGGTATTCGTCGATCTGGTGGTGGCGGTCAATGTCGGCGTGATCGTGGCCGCCTTGCTGTTTATGCGCCGCTCGGCGGAGGCGGTGCAAATCGAGGAGCAGCCGGCCGATCCGGGGCCCGAGGCCAATGCAACCTCGCCCGCCGGCAACGGCGTGGTGGTGTACAGCATTCAGGGACCTTTTTTCTTCGGGGCGGCCGAGAAGCTCGAGCGGACCCTCGCGCATATTCAACAGCGCACGCACACGCTGATCTTACGCATGGGGCATGTGCCCTTTGTGGATGCCACGGGCATTCTAGCGATCGAGGAGATTATCAGCGATTTTCGCCGCCGTGGCACCCTCGTATTGATCGCCGAGCTCAGGGCCAATGTGCGTTACAAGCTCGAGCGGGCCGGCATCCTCGAGCATCTCGGCCCGGAGAACCTCGCCGATTCGCTCGAGCAGGCCCGCGATATCGCCGAGCGACGCCGTGTGAGCACAGGTTCCGCTTAGCCGTCGCGTTTTTTCCGCTCCGTCATGCGCCAAGCATATGCCGCACTTCGCTAGGCGGATGTGCGTATTTACCGTGCCGCGCTCGATTCTTAGGATATCCCTCACCAGCAGAAGAGGATGAGCGCATGGCCACACCGAGGGTAGCGGAGCGCGCCTTCGTCACGCGATTTGGGTCGAAGCGGCAGTCAACACGAACACAGGAGGCAGTGATGTACGCGAAAATATTGGTGCCCGTCGACGGAAGTCAAGCATCGACCGCGGGGCTCACCGAGGCGATCAAGATTGCCAAGAGCCAAGGGAGTGAGCTTCGGTTGGTGCACATCGTCAACGACGCTATCGTTGATGCAGGCTTCGGTAGCGGCGTGTACGCAACGGATGCGCTCGAGGTGCTTCGTAAAATGGGTCGAAACATTCTCGACGCGGCCGAAGCTACGGCGCGGCGCGACGGTGTTAAGACGAACTCGACGCTGCTCGAGTCGGTCGGGGCACCTGCGTCAGACCTGATTCTCAATGAAGCGAAGGCCTGGTCTGCGGATGTGGTCGTGATGGGTACCCACGGGCGCCGCGGCCTTGCTCGGCTTGTCATGGGAAGCGACGCGGAGTCCGTGGTGCGCGCCTGCACCGTCCCGGTGTTGCTGGTCCGCGGGCAAACAAAGCAAAAGACTGTGGCCCCTCGGGTCGGGGCAGCGGTGACGATAAGGGACAGAACAGCGTAACGCCCTGTTCTAGGGATGATTACGGTTGCATCAGGGGCGAGTTGTCGATGTAGATGCGGTAGACCGAGATGAGCGCGCCGCGCAGCTCGAGGACGTTGGCGAAGGGAATTAAGACTTGGGTCCCATCGTGACGGGTGTATGTCACCTCACCTTCGCAGGCGATGCCGTTCGGAGCGCTCCACGTCCGGACTAGGCGATGCTGGCATGCGGCGATGCCGGCGAAGAAGCTGCTGACGCCGGCGCGAATCGCGTCGGCGCCGACCAGCGTCGGGGCGTTGCCGAAACGGAACTGTGCATCGGGTGTGAGGCGGTCGACGAAACCGCGCGCCTCGCGCGCGTCGATCGCCGCAAATAGGTGCTGCCACCAAGCGGTATCGGGTTCCGTGCGCTCCATGCTTGCATGTTAATCGCGGTGATGTCCGTGATCAACGAGTTCGCTGCCCTTTCCCTTCTGAATGTTCCCCCCCCCCCATCTGACACTCACGGCCGGCCCGTTGGTGCTGCCTTGTCCGACCGGCTCCTATGCAGCGGGGGACGCGGGAGTGGAGCAAATCGTATTGGCCGGGGTACCTCGCGCGCTGCCGTGATGGACTCGTCCGAAGCATGCCAGCCGACACTCGTCATCGGCAAACCAAGCCAAAGAGCGGCACTTTACACGAGTAAACGCTGACCCGGTCGCAGCTCTCGCGTCACGCGCGATAGGAATACAAGGTTTGGTAACGCGTTTAGCAGCAGCCACGGTTTGAAGGGTTTGGAGGCCCGCCACACTATTCCTTCGGTGATGCGCGGAGATCTCGCGCGGGTCAGGTCGCCGCTCAGCATCATGATGGGCGGGGAGTAGTTGAGGAGGTCGTGAATCTGTTCGGCGGCTTCGGCGCCGTTCATCCGCTGGCCAAGATCAAAGTCCATAATAAGGACATCCGGTCGAAGGCCATCACTCGCAAGCTGTATTGCTTCGGTTCCGCTGGCAGCGCTGCTCACGACGTAGCCGTCCGATTGCAATAGCACTGCGAGAGACTCACGCACCGACTGGTCGTCGTCAACGTGTAAAATCACTCCTGATATGGCGTCCATAGGGACAGAAGCCTACCGAGCTCCGAATTAATAACCATACGTATTTCGACGTAGCGACCGAAGCAAAGCCGAAATGGATCGACGAGGGTACAGACCTCCGCGAGCAACAACGCGCGATTCGATTACGGGGATTTCTGGCTGGGAGCGCCGTGGCCAACGCGGGCGGGACTAAGCGGCTGAGGACCTGCCAAATGCCGGGCGGGCGGCCTCCGCCTTGCGCCCTAGCGTTCGTTCAATGATTACGTCCATTCATCTGCCACCTTTGCCTGTAGGCTGATGAGATGAGCTCTGTGATCACGAGAACCAGCCGCCTGCTACCGTTCAGGTGCGAGCAGGCGTTTGATCTCGCAGCCGATATCGAGCGCTATCCGGAGTTCTTGCGGGGCTGGATTGCGGCGCGCATTCAAAGTCGCGAGTCCAATAGGTGCTGTGTTGACCAAGTGGTCGGCCTCGGCCCCTTCCGATGGCAGTTCATGTCCAAGGCGGTGCTGAACCGTCCCGAGCGGATCGATGTCACCTCGACGGAGGCACCCTTCCGGTTGTTCAGTCTGTCCTGGCTGATTGCCGCGGAGCCGTCGGCCGGTTGCCGTCTGAGCGCGATCGCCCACATCGAGTTGCGGTCGAGAATGATGCAGCACATTGTGAATCAATTGCTTCCGACCGCCGTCGACGACGCCGTGCACGCCTTCGAAGCGCGTGCGCATCGGGTCTATGCAGCCGCAGGTGCGTCGGGCTGAAGTCGCACGTCAGCCGATGCGGTTTAAAAGGATGGCGATGATCAGGCTGACACAGCCCGCCGCATGCAGGGCGAGTGTGAGTTCGATGCTCTTTTTTAACCGCGGGCGCAGCGAGCGCTCCGCAGCGATTCCCCGCGCGGCTTGGAGCCCTAAGACGGCGAGAGCGATTGCCGGCACCGCGTACCACGACGGCAGCGCACGCTGCGCGATCGCCGCCACCGAGGCCGCGAGAGCGATCGTAACGAGGCCGCAATAGATCCAGCGCGCACCCCTCACGCCCCAGCGCACCACCAGCGTGCGCTTGTGTGCGCGTCGATCGGCATCGATATCCGGAACCTCATTGATCACGAGGATCGCCGCCGCCCAAGCACTCACCGGCAAGCACAGAAAGACCGCGCCGAGATCGACGAACCCGGTCTGCAGCCACACGCTTCCGAGCACCGGCAGCGCGCCGAAAGCGATTGCCACCGTCATCTCGCCCAAACCTCGCGCGGATAACTGCACGCCGGGCAGGGAATAGAGAAGTCCGAGCCCCAAGCCTGCGCAGCCGAGCTCGATGACCCCCGGACCGCGCAGCACTGCGAGTAAGGCGCCCAAGAGCAGCGCGGCGGTGGCTAAACCGAGCGCCAAGCGAATCATCTGCGCACGCGACAGAAGGCCTGATTGAATGAAGCGCGACCCGCCTGTGTACGGATAAATACGATCGTGGTTGCCGGGATCGGCGCCCGTAATATCATCGCCCACATCGTTATAGACATTCGCCGCCGCATGCGCGAGCAGCATGACCGCAAGGGCCAGTCCGAACGTCCAGCCATCGAAGCGGTGAAAGGCCACACCGGCCCAGGCCGTACCGACGAGGACCGGGGTGACCGCGGCGATCAGGAAGGGCGGGCGGGTTGCGAGAAATCCACGACGTACCGCCGCCAAGAGGCCGGGTCCTGCGAGCGTGGGCGAAGGCCCATCGATCGGCCGATCGGCTTCAAGTGATCCATTGTTCATCGGGGCGCCTCCCGCGGCGGTGCTTAGAGGCTCATGGCGCGACGTGCGGCGTGTTGTCACGCCCGAATTGATAGCGCACGGTGATTGCAAATAGATTCACGTTATCTTGAAAAGGCTTAATTCCGAGCGCGAGCAGGTTCGGGATGGTCGAAGGTCCCACGCCATTCAAGGCCCAGTCGCTGGAATTGTAGGTCTCGCGGGTGTAGCGAAAATGGAGCTGCAGGGCAGAGGTCCATCGATACGCCACCTCGAACCGGGTGGAATCAAGCTTGGTCCAGTTCTGCGGAAACGCCTGCTGCAGGCCGCCCGCGGTGGTGTCGGTGTTGTCATAGGAGGGGGCGATGAGATAGTCGAGCGAGAGCGTCCAGCGCTCCTGGGGCACCCAGCGTCCCCCGACGCCGATATTCCAGAATCGTTCGCTGTCCGCAGCCAGCCAGGGGGTCGTATTGATTCCCGTAAACCCGTTTTGCAAATTGAACAGCCGCTCATAGCCGCCGTCGATATAGGCGCTCAAGCTATCGCGCGGTGTCCAGGTGAGGCTCGTCGAGCCGCGTGCCTCGTGCACGGCCTGCAGACCGAGCGGTGAGGAGCGATAGTCATCCCGGGCGATGAGTCCTTCCGCCGACCACGTTAAGGTCGAGGTCGCCGTCCACGCTCCGGTGAGTGAGTAGAAGATGCGATCGCGCGGCGCATAGTCATATTCGCGAATCAGCGGGTTCTCCGCGGGCGGCAGCGCGGCGCTGTCGAAGGATGAGGCTTTGCGCAGGCCGTCGCCGCCTTTGAGGGTAAAGCTCAACGATGCGATGGGCGTCACGGTGGCGCGTCCCCAGCTCTCCGCATTCTGAGTCCAGGTCACCACCTGCCCCGGCCCGTAATGAATCTCATCGAGCTTGCCGCCGACGCCGACCTTAAACCAGTGGAACAGGGCGTAATCCGCGCCGCCATCGAGCCGTACGCGATCCTCGCTGTAGCGAGGCGTCACCGCCGTGCCGCCCGGAAAGGTATCGGTAACGATATAGGGGATTGCGAGGGGCGAGGTTTTTTCGTCGTGCCCGTCATAGGTCGCGTTCCCGCGCAGGCTCAGTTTCGGCAACGGCCGCGAGGCCAAGCCCGCCGCGTAGTGCGACAGATGCACATCGCCATTGAGCGAGCTCGGCGTCGGCGGTAAGGAGCCGGGCAGGGTGCTCACCGGCAGAAACGCGACATTCTGCTTGAGCGTCCCCAACGATAGGGTCGACGTCAAGCTCGTGGACCAGGGCAGCTGCACACTGCCCACGGCGGTCACCTGCTGCAGCGTGTTGCCGGGCGGCGTTGCGAGCTGCCCTTGCGTCGAGCCCGGCACGATCGGCAGGTATGGGTTGGCGAAGGTGATCGAATCATAATCATCCTCGAACCAGGAGCCGGTGTAGCTTAGGCGAAAGCTCGCCTTGCGCCCCGCCCAGGCGGCCCCCGTCTCCAACGAGTTGGTGATGTAATCGAACGGTGCGGCGAGCTGCACGGCCTCGGTGAGAAAACTGCCGCTCGTGAGATTGCTCCCGTCGTGCTCTTCATGACGGAATTCGCCGAACACCGTCCAGCTCGGAGTTGCGAAGTAGCGGGCGAGCACGGCGACGGTGCGACGATCCGATTCGATATTGACCGGGGCGAGATTGGCGCCGAGCGCGCTCATGCCGGCGGTGCCGCCCGCGCGCACCCAGTCGGTGGGGAGACCCAAGTTCGAGCCCGAGGCTTTGTACGGCGTCGCACCGGTATCGTAAAGATCGTTCGGTTGCCCCTCGTAGCTCACGCGCAGATCGTAGCGACCCTCGCGGCCGCCTTCGACATAGCCCGCGCGCGAGGCAAGCCCGAGCCGCTCGAGATCGTAGTCGGCGTAAGTGCCCTCCGCGCTCCGGTACTGTCCGGAGCCCGCGGTATCCGCATAGGCACCGCCGTGATCGATGCCCGTATAGCGCCCGAAGGCATCATTCGCGCCGCTCACGCCGATGATGCCGACTTGCGCCTCGGCCGTGTAGCCTTCAAGGAACGGACACTGCGCGCATTTCCAATCGCTGGGGTCAGTGCTCGGCGGATCAGCCTGCGCGCGTGCCGCGGCGAATGCCGCCGCAATCCCGACAATCAGCCAAACCCGATGAAAGCGAAGGAGGGAGTTCATGGAGGGCGCCTATCGCATGAAGGCGCGGCCCGACGGACTGTTCGAGCCGTGTACCTGCGAATGACAATTGGTGCAGCCGCCGGCGAGGAGAAAAGCGCTGGGAGCACCACCGCCCGGCAATCCTTGCGGGCTGTTGACGATCGAGGGATGGCCTGCGCCCTCGTGACAAGTCTGACAGAGGAAGGGCGGACGGAGCTTCAAGAGCGCCGGCTGCGCCGAGCCGTGCGCATTGTGGCAGTTGCTGCAGTCCTCGGTGACCGGCTGATGCTCCCAGAGGAACGGTCCGCGGTACTCGGCATGGCAGCTCGTACAGGTCTCATTGACCGTGTTCTTGACGAGCTGCGCCGGTGCGGTCGAGCCGTGCGGGGAATGACACGCCGTGCATGCCATCGTGCCCTCGCGCAGCGGATGATGCGACAGTTTGATCATGTCCGCGTGCTGCGCTTGGTGACAGCCAGTGCAGACCTCGACCTGAGTCGCAGCGCTTTGCACGGGATCTTTTGCCGCATGCAGCTGATGGCAGCTTGCACACGCGAGATTGCTCGCCGCGTGCGCGCTCGTGGCCCAATCATGCGCGGCGTTCGATGCATGGCAGCCCAAGCAATTCGCGTTCTGGCGCTCAACCGGGGTGTTGGATTTGGCCCCGAAAACGATGATCTTCGATATATCGCCCATGGCCGCGGCATGCGCGGCGCCGGGTCCGTGGCACGCCTCGCACTGCAGCCCCCCGTGACCGAACGGGCCGCGCGGATCATTCGGCTGAGCGTGCTTGGTGCGAAAGATGCTCGTGACGCCCGGATCATTGTGACAGCCGAGGCAGGTGTCGGCGCCTTGCGCGCTGTAGGCCGTGGCGGCGGGTGCGGGCGGCGCGGGCGGCGTTGCCGCCTGATCGGCGGCGAGCGTCGGCATCAGTGCTGCGGCCGTCAAGATCAGCGCAACGATCGTGACGTTGCGCCGCAGGGCCGTCACTTAATTCCCCGCGGTGGCGGCGGGCACGTTATGCGCGACCCGGATATCGGCCACTCCGCCCGCACCGTGACAGATGGCGCAGGTCTCGGTGGTCGCCGGGTTGGAGCTCAGAATCGTTCGGCCCTCGGCATCCTTCAAAACCGTGCTCGAGCCGCCCTGTTGCTGCATGTGGGTCTGGCTAAGCGCATCGAAGTGACAGGCCGAGCAGACTGACATGTTGGCGGAGGTCGAGATGGGATTACCGGGCGTCGTAGGATTCGGGATCTGCGTGGAGAGTCCGGTCGCGTGCGTCGTCGCCTGCACGGCGCTATCGTCTACGGGGTAATAGCTCGTCCCCTGATGGCACGCATCGCAGCGATTGATCTGGCCCGGATAGACGACATCGGTGAAGTTACTGATCGAGCCCATATACCCGTAGATTACGAAGGGCGAGCCGCCGGCGCCGCGCACGCTGCCGTTGTGGATGGAATGGATCATGTACTTGAAGTCGATCGATTGCTCCCACAGGCCATCGATTCCGGGCGTCGTCGCGGTCAGTGTCTGGCGCTCGCTGACATCCGTCGAAGCCGGGTTGTGGCACGTGACGCACACCTGCGTGTTGTTGTTGCGATTGGTCCCGTGGAGCGAGAGCAGGTTGTGGCAGACATTGCATTGCGCCGTGGTCACGACCGTGCGCCGCGCGACCGGCAGACCGCCCGCGAGGTTCCCATAGCCGACCGCACTCGTCACAGGGATCGCGGTCGCCGCGGTGCCGCCCGTGAGGACGACCCCCGGATGGCCTTCGATGACGACGCCTACGTTGGCAATGGCGGGGCATGCGGTGCCGCCCGCCGGCGGGCAATTGGCGGCAGGCGGGGTGGGGAGCGGCGTGGGCGAGACCATGGTGAACGCGCCCGTCGAATCCGGTCCGCTGAGCCCAGGGGCGGGCGTCGCGGTGCCGCAGCCGGAGAGCGGATTTAGGGAAATGGGCTGGCCCCATTGGCCGGCCGTCGCACCGCTCCCCCAGTTGGTGTAGTCGCTCGTGTCCCAGGCGATATCGATTGCGAGGCGCGCCAGATCTTCGGCGCACACGAGTTTGCCCGTGCCCGGATCGATCCCGGCAAAGGGCGCCGACGTCAAGATGTTGTAGGGCGAATTGTTGCTGGTCGGATTGACCACCGAGAAATTCACCACCGGGTAGAGATTCCCGCCGCTCGTTTGGAAGGAGACGCTATTGACGAGGTACTGAAAATTCGCCGCCGCGACGTTCGCGAGAATCGCGTGGGCGGGGATGACCTGCAGCGCCCCGTTATCGATGGTGGAGTTAGGGCCATGGCAGGTGCTGCACTGGGTGTCATTGGCGACGATATTCGCCGCGCTGTGATTTAAGCCGGTGGCGAAGTTCACGGTGTCGTGGCAGGCGCCGCAGGCCTCGGACGAGGGCACGGTGTAATACTCGGTGGCTTGTGTCGCGGCCGGGACGTTCTGCGCATGGCAGGTGGTGCAATTGCGCGTGTCTTGGGGGTAGAGCAGGGTGTTGAAATTATTCATCGACTGCATGTAGCCGATGATCCAGTAGCCGATCCCTAAGGTGGGCGTCGTGTTCGGGCCGCTCGCGGTCTGGATGCTCGGCAGTGTGTTGCCAGTATGGATCTTGTGGATCATCACCTTGAAATCGAGCGGATTTCCGCTGTATGGATCCGAGGTAGTCGGGTTGTGGCACATCACGCAGTACTGCACCTCGACGCGCGCGCCGCCGTGGGCATTCAGCATTGTGTGGCAGTTATCGCACGTAGCCGTCTCGACGATCTCGTCTTCGAAGATGCCGGTGGTCGCGCCGGTGGACGGTTGGAAGGTATAGGAGGCGTTATTCGCCTGACCGAGCCCGCGGATCTCGAAAGCGACGCGATGGGTCAAGGCCGCGTTATACGGGACGGTTGGCACGGTGGTGATGTTCGTCTTGAACGTATACTGATACGTGCCATCGCCGTGATCGACCAACGTGCCACTCGCGGCGCTTTCGACCGTCGCCTGGGTTTTCGGCGTCGTGTCGCACGCGGCCACCCCAGTGGGACAACCCGACGGCGTGACGGTCGAGAAAATATAGGAATTCCACACGCTCGAGAGGCCATTTTGGCCCGGCACGAGCTGGGCGATGCCCCAGCCGAGATCGGCCGTCGGTAAGCCTTTTAAGGGCACGCCATTTTGGTCCGCGAGCTTGAACTGCACGACGGGCGGCCCGCTGATCGCGACGCTCGTGATGGTTCCCGTGATGGCGCTGGCCGTGGTGACTTCGAGTGCGGATCCCCCCGTTCCCGACGGACCCGATGGTCCGGTCGCGCCCGAGGCGCCGGCAGGACCGGGAGGTCCCGTGGTGCCGCTGCAAGCGGCGAGGAGTACCGCGAAGAGGAGCGCGAAGAGCGCCGCCGTGGACGCCTGCGTCGGACGCAACGCCAGGGATTGATTGCCGAACGCCATGTCCCTACTCCCTGTCCTTCTGTCCAAGCACGCTCAAAAACGCTGCGGATCGATTGCAACCGCGCGCGACGCCACGGCTCAGGGTTACGCTAACCTGCGGCGAGGGCAAGATCTGTACGGAACCGCACAGAGGAGTGTTCGACTGAAGGGGTAGGATCTTCGGCGTTCGCGCGCGGCTCGCAAGAACGCCATGAATCGGGTCGCGGTGGGGATACAAGGAACTCTCATGCCCGCATTGATGCATTCGCCATGAATACGCCGCAGCCCGTCAAGCGCGGCCTCGGCGCGTGGCTCTGGCGTCGACCGCAGCGCTGGTTCTTGCTGGGTATTCCGGCCGGCGGGCTGATCGCGTTCATCGCCGGCGTGGTCTTCACCGGCGGGTTCGTCGGGACTCTCAAGATGGCGGAGACGGATAAGTTCTGCACCTCCTGCCACGAGATGCAGCAACCGTTTCAAGAGCTTACGAGAAGCGTTCATTACTCCAATCCCTTGGGGATCCAGGCCAGCTGCGGCAACTGTCACGTTCCCCCGGCCTTCTTTCCGGGCCTCGTGCGCCACATTGAAGCGAGCACCGAGGTGTGGGGTCATCTCACGGGCAAGCTCGCGACGCCCGCCCGCTTCGAAGCTCACCGCCTCGAGCTTGCGCAGAAGATCTGGACCGAGCTCAAGGGCAACGATTCGGCCGAGTGTCGCGGCTGTCACACGGCGAGCGCCATGGCCTTTGCGAAGCAGCCGCCGATGGCCGCCGAGGCGCACGCCTCGCTCGCGACGAGCGGGATGACTTGCATCGACTGCCATAAAGGAGTCGCGCATACGCTCCCTCCCGGCAGCTGAGTGGCGAAATCCATGCCGAGTCCCAAATTCGCGCGCATTCTCGTCGCCATCGCCGACCCGGCCGGGGGTCCGAGTCACGCGCTCCGGCGCGCGAGCGCGCTCGCGCAAGCGACGGGCGCAAGCGTCGAGATTCTAAACGCCATCCCCTCGGCCATGTCCGAGGGGAGCGCGCATGCACCGGCGGAGCAATTCGTTCGCTTCGAGGCCGAGCAAAATCGCCGCGCGCTCGAGCGGATGGCGAATCCTCTACGTCGCGAAGAAATTATCGTCGAGACGAGGGTGCAGACCGGCTACCCGGCGCACGAGGCGATTCTCCGCCGCGCGCGGCTGAGCCAAGCGGACCTGGTGGTGATCGAGGCCCGCAAGCACCGACTGTTCGCTCGCTTGCTCCTCAGCCAGACCGATTTCGAGCTCATCCGCCGCTGTCCGGTGCCGCTCTTGATCGTCAAAGGCCGCGCGGCCTGGCGGAGTCCGCGCATCTTGGCGGCCCTCGACCCCTTTCATGCCAACGACAAGCCGAGCAAACTCGACAATAAGATTGTTGCGATCGCGCAGTCGATCGCCTCGCTCGCGCGTGGTTCGGTGCACGCCGCGCATGTTTATCGACCCTACGGAGGGAATGTCATCGCAGGGACAGCAGCCGCGCCGATATACGTCGCGGATCCGGTCCAGGAGAGGACCTATCGGACTGTCATCCGGCAAGGATTTTACGAGGCCATCGCACGGTACGGCATTGCCCGATCTAAGGCGCACCTGGTTTGCGGTGATCCAGCGGCGGAGCTCGCGGCCTTGGCCCACTCGATGCACGCGGGCCTCGTCGTGATGGGGGCGGTGTCCCGCAGGGGCTTGCGGCGGATTTTCATCGGTAATACCGCCGAGCACACGCTCGACAGTCTGCGCTGCGACATCTTGGTGGTTAAGCCATGACGGGCGGGCAGTTGCGTGGCGCCGTACGGCGATGAATCCACGATAAGGATAAATCGCTACCGCCGGCGAGGGGTTCGTCTGGTTGGTAGCTCCGGTTCCAGTTGCGGCAAGTACGCATAGAGCGCATCGAGGAGCCGTGGCATGTCAGGAGTCCGCGCCCGCGGGCCGTGTGGTCTAGCAGTAAGCCCGGGTCGCGCCGCGAGTCGTAATGGGAAGCCAATTACAAGTACAAGAGGGGGGAGGCTGTAGGCCATGAATGGGAATACACAGACGGTATTCGTTGTCGATGACGCAGAGGGGGTTCGCAACTCATTAGGCCGGGTCCTGGCTGCCGGGGGCCATCGAGTACGTTTGTTCGACTCGGCGGAAGCGTTCCTCGCTGAACATGACCCCGATACGGCAGGTTGCTTACTTCTCGATATTTGCATGCCTGGACTCAGCGGCATTGAGTTGCAACACGCGCTCGTCGAATCCGCCAGTCCGCTGCCGATTATTTTCCTGACTGGAATGGGTGACATTCAATCCGGTGTTGCAGCCATGAAAGACGGGGCAGTCGACTATCTCACCAAACCGGTGGACAACGTACGATTATTTGCTGCAGTCGAGCAGGCGCTTCAGCGCGATGACGAGCAGCGGAGGCAAGCCAGCATTCGGCGCGCCATCCGCCAGCGCCTCGACACGCTGACCCCGCGCGAGAGGGAAGTACTGATGATGTCAAAGATGGCGGCACGTTCGCTCGTGGAGCTAGTACAACTTGCCGCGCGCGTAGGTGTGGAAATTGAACCCGCGGTTAGTGTTAGCGCGAACGTCCTGAGCTGGAAACCAGCTCAAGGTCCCCTATTTAAGCAGCTCGCCTGAGCGCATAAAAAATCACCTCCCTGTAGCGGACGAACCATGATTGCGGTAATCGATGACGAGAAATCGGTCCGCACAGGGTTGGTCCGCGTGCTGCAGGCCGCGGGCTATACCGCACGCGCCTTTGCTTCCGGCGGAGAGTTTCTAAACTCCTGGCATTTTGATCGGCCCGATTGTTTGCTACTCGACCTGCAGATGCCCGATTTGTCGGGTATGGAGATCCAGCGGTCCTTGCGACTGGCAGGTGCGCATTTTCCGATTCTCATTATCACGGCAGACGATTCGCCGGTTCTGCGCGAGGAGTGCATGAGTGCGGGAGCGATCGCTTACCTGTGCAAGCCCCTAGACATTCGCGCCTTAATACACGCCGTATCGCCGTATTCCTCACCCGCGTAGGGACTTAGACGCGGCCAGTGGCCGCGATTGAGCTGGCATTCGGCGAGAGCGTTGCGATCGTGCGGTGAGGCCCCGCGCGCCCGTACCCGCGGTCGATTCGCCGCTCCGAATCGGCGGAGCCGATGAGCGTTTTGGAATTACAACGGCGCGCTAACACGCTAATCCATCATCTTTACGCCATCGCGCGGCGCGAGGTAACGTCTGAGAATGCGCATGATTTCCCTTATTTTGAAGTTGAAGAAGCGCCTCGGCCAGAAGAGCTCGCGCTTGTCGCACACGGTCGAGATACTGAAGCGCGAGATCTCGCCGAGGAGCGCCGCATTTGCCGTCGAGGGGCTCTCTTGGGCTATGTGCTCATCAAGCCGCGCGCGCAGCGCACGCGCATCGGCAATCCCCTGCGCGACGCCCCGGCCCCGGCGTTTGGAGAGCCGTCCGTGACGGATCTTGAGCTCGTTCAATCGCTCGGCGGCATCATAGGTGGCATCGACCAGCTCACGGCGCGTCATCCACTTGGTTTCATAGTTCAAAATGCGCTCCCACGTCGGTTGCACCAGCAGCTGGCGGTGCTCTTCTAAGGTGCGTGCATACAGGCGATAGCCGAATCGGTCCGGATTCTCGAAGCCACGGCTCCCGGGGTCGATGAAGGGCCCCATCGGCGAGATGAAGCAGGAAAGGCGCTTGTCGCCCAACTCAAATAAATGGCCGCAATACTCGACGGTCTCACGCACGGATTGAGCAGTCTGGGCCGGCAAGCCGATCATGAAAAAGATATCGATGCGGGAGCACCGCAGGCGCACCGCCTCCCCGATCAAGGCTTCCATATCGGCGGTCGTATAACCCGCCTCGCCTTCCTGCGCATCGCGAACCTCTTGGCTGTGGCTTTCCGGGCTGAACTCCATGCTCCAGTGCTGCACCGAGCGGTCTATATCGTGGAGGAACGAAGGCGGCGGCAGGGCGAAGAACTCGAACACGATCTCGTTCGGCAAATTCGCCGCCTTCAATCGCTTGAGGACTTCGGCAGCATGCTCGGGTCCCGCCATGAGCAAATCGCCGACGAGCAATATGGGCCCGTGCGTAAGCCGCGAGATCGCTTGCATGTTGGCGACGAGACTCGTCGGACCACGGTACACGGGCTTCTGACGCTTGGTGAGATGGGTGCAGGTGGTGTGCGAACTCCCGCAGGTCACGCATTCGAACGCGCACCCCTTGACGGTGAACACCGTCGTGATGGGATTCTTCCACCAGCCGTTGAAGGGGAGCGTGCTTTCCAGGTCGCGGTAACGCAGCACCATCTCGACCATCAAGTCGGGTCGCAAATCGACGTAGTCCAAGCTCGCCGGCACGAAGGAGAGGGGGTTCACGTGAATGCCGGCGGCGTCCTTCCAGGTGAGGTTCGGAATTGAATCGACCGGAGCACCGCTTTGGAGCGCCAAGAGCAATTGATGGAGCGGCGGCTCCGTGCTGTCCCCGCGCAGGACGAAGTCCACTTGCGGGTAGCCGATCAACTCACGGTGATAGTAGCTTGACGATAAGCCGCCGAAGATGACCGGCACCTGCGGGTGCACCTCCTTGACGATGCGTGCGACCTCCAACGCGCCGTGGGCATGGGGCAACCAATGCAGGTCGATGCCAACGGCTTTGGGCTTCCGGCGCGCGAGAAAGCGCGGCACGTCGAACCGGCGGCTGTTCATCATGCGCAGCGCCAAATTGACGATCCGCACGTTAAGGCCCCGATCGTGCAGGAAGCTCGCGATCGTGAGAAATCCCAAGGGATACATCTCGAACACGGTCGAGGAGGGGATCATGTCGCTCACCGGGCCGTAGAGGATCGCCTTCTTGCGAAAGTCGTAGACGCTCGGCGCATGCAGCAGGAGCAAATCGACGTCTGAGCGGGAAGATCGAAGCACGAGTCGGGCTATTCTACGCGAGCTACTGAACGCGTACGCGAATGAGCTCCTCGCCGTCCGGATCGACGACGTGCACGGCGCAGGCGAGGCACGGATCGAAGCTGTGGATCGTGCGCAGAATTTCAAGCGGCTGTTTCGGATCCTTGACGCTTTGACCCTTGAGTGCGGCCTCATAGGGTCCCTCGATGCCGGCCGCATCGCGCGGCCCTGCATTCCAGGTGCTCGGCACCACGGCCTGGTAGTTGGTGATCCGACCGTCGTCGATCACGATCCAGTGACCGAGGGCGCCCCGGGGGGCCTCCATGAAACCGACGCCTTGCGCATGCTTAGGCCACGTCGAGGGCTCCCAGAGTGTGTCGTTGACGGTGCGCACATCGCCCGCTTTGATGTTTGCCATGAGTGCGTCGTACCACTGCGGCATGGCATCGGCGAAGATCTTGCACTCGAGCGTGCGGGCGGCGGTGCGGCCCATGGTCGAAAATAAGGCCTCGATTGGCAAGTCGAGCTGAGCGAGCGCTTTGTGAGCGAGGTCCTTCGTCGGCTCGTGGCCGCTCGCGTAAAGCATGAGCACGCGAGCCAAAGGTCCTACTTCCATGGCGTGACCCTTCCAGCGCGGCGACTTCAGCCAGGAGTAGCTCGCCGCGGTATCCAAATTCTCATACGGTGGCTGAGGGCCCGAATAGTTCAACTGAGTCTCGCCGCGGTAGGGATGCAAGCCCGTATCCTTGCCGGCCTGGTAGTCGTACCAGGAATGCGCCACGAATTCCTGAATGTCCGCCTCGGCGTTCAAGTCGAGGTCCTGATGGATGTGCGAGAGGTCGCGGCCCAAGATCACGCCACGCGGAACGAGCAACGTCTTGGGGTCGCGGCTGCCGGCGGCCGGAAAATCGCCGTAGGTCATGAAATTGCCGATGCCTTCGCCCGTCTTGAACCAGTCCTTGTAAAAGGAGGCGATCGCGAGCGTATCGGGCACATAGACTTCATCCACGAACTCGCGCATTTGCGCGATGATCTGCGCCACCTGCTGCAATCCCACCGCGTTGACCGCGGTGCTGCCGGTCCCCTCACCGCTGTGTACGCTGATCGCCGAGGGCACGCCTCCCACGAGGACATTGGGGTGCGGATTCTTGCCGCCGAAGATGGCCTGGAGCTGCGCGATCTGGCGTTGCCAGGCGAGCGCATCAAGATAATGAGCGACCGCCATGAGGTTCGCTTCCGGCGGGAGCTTATAGAGCGAGTTACCCCAGTAGGCATTCGCAAAAATGCCGAGCTGTCCTGATTCCACCAGCTTCTTGACGCGAGTTTGCACGTCGGCGAAATGACCGGGCGAAGAACGCGCGTAGGGCGAGATCGACTGCGCTAGCGTTGAAGTGGCTTTCGGGTCCGCCTTGAGTGCTGACACCACATCCACCCAGTCGAGCGCGTGCAAGTGATAGAAATGCATGACGTGATCGTGCACGAACTGTGCGCCGATCATGAGGTTGCGGATGAGCTCGGCATTTGGAGGGATGGTGATTTTCAGGGCGTCTTCTACGGCGCGGACCGAGGCGATGCCGTGCACGAGCGTGCACACCCCGCAGATGCGCTGCGCGAAGGCCCAGGCGTTGCGCGGATCTCGGCCTCTCAGAATGATCTCGATGCCGCGCACCATCGTGCCGGAGCTCGAGGCGCGCGTGATCACCGCGCCGTCGTATTCCGCCTCAATGCGCAGATGCCCCTCGATTCGGGTGACGGGATCGACGACGATCGTGCTCATGGCGGGGTTCCGGTGCCGCTCAAGTGACTTGCCACAAGCTCGAGCAGGCTGTCGGGTGTCTTATCCCAGCTGAAATGAGCTTTGGCGTCATCGAAGGTCCGGCGGCAGTCCGAGCAGCTCGTCACGAAGGTCCCGGCGCCGGTGTCGTCGATTTCACGAAGCTTGATTTCCATGGTGCGATAGCGGAGCGGCGCTGCGCGCTCGATGTCGAGAACCCCGCCGCCTCCCCCGCAGCAGAAGCTGAAGCCGCCGTGATTTTTGAGCTCGTTGAGCTCGATGCCCATCGCTTGCATGAGCGCGCGCGGCGCGTCGTTGACCCCGCCCTTGCGCACCAGCTGACACGGATCATGGAAGGTGGTCTTGCCGGTCGGGGCTCGGTCGAGTTTCAAGTGCCCGGCGGCGAGAGCGTCGGCGAGGAATTCGGTGACGTGGCGTACGCTAAAAGGCAGCGGCTTACCATACAGATCCGCCGCCTCCCAGCGGAGCGCCGTATAGGCGTGGCCGCACTCGGGGACCAACAACGTCTTGGCCTTGACGAGGAGGGCCTGCTCGATCAGTTTCATGCTGATGTCGCGCTGCCAGCTCTTGCCACCCGCATAGTAGCCATAGTTCTCCGCGATCAGCCCGTCGCTCCGAAAGGTGCACGAGACGCCCAAATGCCGCATCACCCGCGCGAGCGCTGCGACCGCGCTCGGGTAATGCTCGATGTCCGTTCGCGGCACGCAGAGGAGCACATCCGCCTCGGGCTTATCGAGCGGGATCTCGACGCCGAAGCGTTTACCGATGGCCAATAGCTGCTCGCGATAGGGCTCGGCGCTCGGTTCTGGCTGGCCAGTCAAATGCTGATGCGCGGCCTTTTGATAGAGCTCCTTGGGGGCGAGCCCGGCCTCAAACATTGCGTGCCGCGCCTGCTCGATGAGCGCCGCCACATCGATGCCCATGGGACAAATCAAGCTACAGCGGCCGCACATGTTGCAGCTGTCGAATAGCAAATGCTGCCATTCGGCCAGCTGGTCCGCCGTGACTTCGCGCTTGAACCCGAACAGCCGAAAGAGCGGCGCAAAGGGGCTCGACTCGCGCTTGTAGGCCTGCTTGAAGGGCTCCACCTTCCAAATCGGCGTGTACTTCGGTTCTTCGGTCGCGATGTAGAAATGACAGGCATCCGCGCAGATGCCGCAATGGATGCAGGACTCGAGCCGGAAGGCACTCAGCGCACCCACCTCCTGAGCGAAGCCGCGCATCGCGCCGGCGACGCGCGCCTGCGGGGATTGGGCCTCCTCGGGGGCAAGACTGGCAAAGAATGCGCCGGTGGCATCGGTCATGAAATCGCTCCTTTGCGGGCGAGAAGTGCCCCGTTGATGGCGCGCGAGGGAACGAGATAAAAGGCATGCATGAGCTTGCCGAACGGAAACCACACGAGCAGCAGGTCGACGCTCAAAATGTGCACGGCGAGGAGCGTCTCGTAGGGTGCGCCGATGTGCGCGGTCGCAGCAAGGCCCGTGACCAGTACCAGCGCGGTGACGAACCAGCTGAAGTAATCGTCGAAGTTCGACAGCATGCGCAGCACCGGATGCGTCACGCGGCGAAACAGCACCGCGAGGAACAAGGTGAGCGTCAAGACGGAGAGGACGGTAATCAAGCCGCTCGGCAATCCAGGCCAGGTGAAGCCCACGAGGCTTCCGAAAAACACGATGTGCGGCCCGAAGAGGAGCACAACGATGAAGAGGCCGATGTGGTAGCTGTAACCGAGTGCCTCGCCCGCGCCGGTGCGCGGGATGAACTCCGGATGTGGCCAGGAGCGAGAGCCGACCGCCACGAGCCCCCCGGTCATCCACTTAAGGATCGAGGCGCGAGGCTTGTTGAAATCTCGGCGTACGCGCAGGAGCGCAAACCCGACGATGCGCCAGGCCACCCCGACGCAAAATATGACGAGGGATACCTTCAATGCCGGGCCGCGCGAAAAAGCCAAAAGATCCATGGGTTCAGCTCCCTTTCGAGTCGTTGTCGGCGGGTTGTTCGATCTCGTGTTGCCGCAGTCGACTTACGCCCGCGGATGCTGCTCCCAAGGCAACCCCCGCGGCCGCGGCGCCTGCGACGAGCTCAAGCACGTGACGCGGGGCGACTTCGCCCGCCTTACTCCACGCAGGGGTGGACAGGGCGGAATAGAAGCTCCCCTTGTCCCAGAAGCCGGGCTCGGAACAGCCAATGCAGCCGTGGCCCGATTGGATCGGGAAGCTCACGCCGCCGTTCCACTTGACGGTAGCGCAGGCGTTGTAGGTGGTCGGGCCCTTGCAGCCGAGCTCATAAAGACACCAGCCGTTGCGTGCGCCTTCATCGTCGAATGATTTCGCGAACTTGCCTTGGTCATAGAACGGTCGGCGATAACAGCGGTCGTGGATCGTATTGCCAAAAAAGGCCTTGGGACGCCGATGCTCATCCAGATCCGGAACCTTGCCGGTACTGAAGAATTGCAGGAGCGTCCCGGTCATCACTTCGGGGATGGGTGGGCAGCCCGAGACGTTGATGATCGGCTTGTCCTCGATGATCGCTGAGACCGGCCAGGCCGAGGTCGGGTTGGGGTCGGCGAAGGGAATGCCGCCGAACGCGGCGCAGGTTCCGACGCACACGACGGCGGCCGCCCCCTTCGCCGCCTCGCGCAAGGTATCAACCGCGCTCTGCCCACCCGCGGCGCAATAGGCGCCTCCGGCGCCCGTCGGCACCGATCCGTCCACGACCAGCACGTACTTGCCGAAGTTGTCCTTCAGCGCTTTTGCGCGCGCGGATTCCGCGGCCTCGCCGGCCGCCGCCATGAGGGTATCGTTATAGTCTAAGGAGATTGTGTTGAAGATCAGGTCCTCGAGGGTCGGCGCAAAGGAGCGCGTCAAGGACTCCAAACAGCCCGTACATTCCTGAAATGAGAGATACACAACGCTCGGGCGGGCTGAAGTGCGCAGCTGCTCAGCCATCGCCGGGCCCATCCAGGGTGGCAGCGCCATGGTGGATGCCACAGCCGTGCAGTATTGGATGAAGCCGCGCCGGCTGATGCCGTGCTTCAATAGCATTTCACCGACCGTCAAATCCTTATCGGCGATCATCCCTCGCTCCTCGCGCCTAAAGGCGCGCCTGACCTCAAGTGCTCACGCAGCGCCCGCGCCGCCGATGCGATCTCATCGGCTGCGCTGGCGAGGATTGCCGGCACTTGGGCCACCTCCAGCAACTCGGCCTGGAGCTCGCCTTGGGCGTCGCGATGCTCGACCCACCACACCCCGGCCATACGCGTCTCCCGCACCGTCGAAACGCCGTGGGTCTGGATGGTGGCCCGTACTTCGCCCTCGCCGAGCGCGCGCTCGAGCTCGGCACGATCCGCGGGGCTCATCGGGAGGCTCCGCAAATCGATCGCCGCAGGTACATGGCTCTCGGCGAGGCGGTCGAGGAGACTGGCAAGCTCGCTGAGGAGGGCGGCCACGGCGCCGCGTCCCAATTCGCCGCCGAGTACCGATGCGACGGGGGGTGCCGGAGTTTCCACGCGGATCGGGATCTCAGCGAGACGATTCAAGCGGTTCGCCAGCGCTGAAAGAGTGCCGACGCTTCGCGTACCGCTTGCGAAACCGCGGCCGCCACGGGCGTCGAGAGCTCTTCGCTCCAGTCGATGCGGCCCGGCTGAATACACAAAAGCGCGCGGCGCGGCGGCAGGCAATCGCGCAGCCGCGCCATGTCCAATAGGTCGATGAGTCCCACCTCGTGAACGGTGCGCCGGCGGGTGCTCCGCAGAAATGCGTCCATCGCCTCTCCCTCGAAGAGGGCGATGGCGCCTGCGTGCTCGTTGATGTCAGCGGCATCCAGGACCAGCATCGCATTTGCGGCTTCAATATAGGGCAGGAGACTAAAGCTCAGCGTTCCGGCGTCGATGAAATGAGCCGCGTCCGGGCCAAGCGCTGAGCGCAGCGTGTCGAGGATTTGTACGCCGGCGCCATCATCGCTTAAGAGCACATTCCCGAATCCGAGCACCAAGGGCAGGGGCACCTCGGGAACAACGGTCTCCGCTGGCTCCCCGGCGCTTTCTCGTGCAAGCCCTGATGCCATCTTATGCTCCCAATTGCGTGCCGGGCGATGAAAGCAGGCTCTTACCCCCTCGGTCTGTGCGGTTCCGTACATACACACGCCCCGGCCCGGTCGTAGCATCGATTGGGTGCACGAGTTGTCCATCTGCCAGGCGCTTCTGTCGCAGGTCACTGCCATTGCGAGAGAGCGGGGCGCGAAGGGGATTGAGCGCATTGTGGTGGAGGTGGGACCGCTATCAGGCGTTGACGGGGCGCTTCTCGCCCGAGCGTTTGAGGTCGCGCGCACGGGAAGTTGTGCGGCCGATGCCGCCTTGTCGATCGAGACGTCACCGGTGACCGTCCGGTGCTTGAGCTGTGGCGCTCAATCACGCACCGCCCCCAACCGCTTGCTCTGCGGTGCTTGCGGTGGATACCGGACTTCGATCATCGCCGGAGACGAGCTGAACCTGCGCCGCGTCGAACTCCGGCTTCAGGAGCCGCTCCCGGTATCGTTCAGCACGGCAACGGCGGGCGATCAGGCGGGCGAGAGTAGGGACTATGTGTAAAACCTGCGGCTGTAGTGTCACGGCCGCAAGGCCTTCCGTGATTGGCACGGAAGGCCGTGTCAACCGTGCCGAGAGCGGCCCAGGTGCAACCGGGAAGGCCTCAAGCACCGCGGTCGATGTGTTGCAAAGTCTGCTCGCCGCCAACGATCGGGTGGCGCGGCATAACCGGGAGCATTTCGACGCGCACGGCGTTCTCGCCATCAATCTCATGTCCTCCCCGGGTGCCGGTAAGACGGCGTTGCTCGAGGCCACAATTGCGGCGCTGCGCAGCCGCTATCGAATTGCCGTCATCGAAGGCGATCTCGAGACCGACCACGACGCCGCGCGCATCCGCGCCCAAGGCGTCCCGGCGGTGCAAATCACGACCGGGGGCGCCTGTCACTTGGACGCCGAGCTTGTGCATCAGGCGCTCCATGAGCTGCCGCTTGCGGGATTGGACCTCTTGTTCATTGAAAACGTAGGCAATCTCGTCTGTCCCGCGAGCTTCGATCTCGGTCAGCATCGAAACGTCACCCTGCTCAGTGTCACCGAGGGGGACGATAAGCCAGCGAAGTATCCGGTAATTTTCCGCGCCTCCGATCTCGTGGTCTTAAGCAAGATGGACTTGCTCGACCTCATGGAGGATTTCGATCCGAAACGTGCCGAGGCGGCGCTTGCGGCCCTCGGCGGCGGTACGCCGCTGATCCGCACGGCCGCGCGGCGCGCGCCCGCGCTGCAGGCTTGGCTCGACTGGCTCGAGCGCGAGCTCGCCGCCCCTCGGGCCGTGGCGAGCCCGAGGCCGCTGATCGCGGCCGCCTTGGGCGGGGGGTGAGCGATGTGCCTCGCCATACCGGTGCGAGTCGTCGCGGTTCTCGATGATCAGTGGGTGGAAGCGGAGGTCGGGGGAATCCGCAGCCGTGTCTCGATCGCGCTGATCGACACCGTCGCGGTCGGGGACTATGTCATCGCCCATGCGGGTTACGCCATTACTCGCCTCAATGTCGAGGAGGCAGAAAAGACGCTCGCGCTATTTGACGAGATCGCGCTTCACCTCAAGATGCCCGCCGATGCGCTACGTTCGCGCCTTCCGTGAGGGTCCTGTCGCCGCGGGGCTCGCGGCACTGATCGCCGCGGAAGTCGATCCGCGGCGCGACTATCATTTGATGGAATTTTGCGGCGGTCATACGCACGCCATCTTTCGTTATGGCGTCGAAGATTTGCTGCCCGCCAACATCCGCTTAGTTCATGGCCCCGGTTGCCCGGTCTGCGTATTGGCGGTGCCGCGCCTCGATGCCGCCATCGATCTCGCCGGGCGGCCGGAGGTCATTCTGGTGAGCTACGGCGATATGTTGCGCGTGCCCGCCTCGCGGCGGCGTAGTCTCTTGAAGGCACGGGCGCTCGGGGCCGATGTGCGCATGGTCTACTCGGCCTTTGAGTCGCTCGAGATCGCCGTTGCGAACCCCGATCGGCAGGTCGTGTTCTTTGCCATCGGCTTTGAGACCACAACGCCCGCTACCGCGCACATCATCCGCGAGGCGCAGCGCCTCGCACTCGAGAACTTCAGCGTCTATTGCAATCACGTCGTGACCCCGGCCGCGATTCAGAGCATCTTGGACGCGAAAGCGACGCGCGACTGGGGCGAGGTGCGCGTCGACGGCTTCATCGGCCCCTCGCACGTGAGCGCGGTGATCGGCAGCCGGCCTTATGAGTCGTTTGCCGAAGAATACCGGCGGCCGGTGGTGATCGCGGGCTTCGAGCCGCTCGATGTGCTTCAGGCGATTCGTATGCTGGTACAGCAACTGAATGAGCACCGCAGTTGCGTCGAGAATCAGTTTACTCGCGGGGTCACGCGCGAGGGGAATGCCAAGGCGCAGCGCCTCATCGCCGAGGTCTTGGAGCTGCGGCCGAGCTTCGAATGGCGAGGACTCGGGGAGCTCTCGCACGGGGGGCTGCGCATCAAGGCTCAGTATGGGACATTCGACGCCGAGCGCCGCTTTGACATCAAGACCCAGGCGGCGCCCGAAAATGCCGCGTGCCAGTGCCCGGGTATTATCCGCGGCGTCAAGAAGCCGACGGATTGCACGCTTTTTGGCAAGGGGTGCACCCCGCGCAATCCCATCGGCTCGTGCATGGTTTCGGCCGAGGGGGCCTGCGCCGCCTATTATAAGTATCGCCGTCCCGCTGCATGAGCGCTGCCGCGAGCGCGCTGTCCGCGACGGCCGAGGCACAGCACGCGGCGGCCTGCTGGCGCATCGGTGGCCGGGTGCAGGGCGTGGGCTTCAGACCCTTCGTGTATCGTCTTGCGCACGATCAGTGTCTCACCGGCTGGGTGCGAAATTGCGGCGGGGAAGTCGAGATCCATGCCGAGGGGCGGGCGGAACGGCTCCAGCTGTTCGGTGAGGCCTTGCTGTCACGAGCGCCCCCCGCGGCGGCGCCCCAGCTGCTCGAGCGGCGCGCGGCACGTCTCGAGCGTCGCGACCGGTTTCAGATTCTGGCTTCGACCGCGGCCGATTCGCTCCGGGTGCATGTGCCACTCGATCTCTTCACGTGCGATGAATGCGTGGCGGAGCTCGCCGACTCGACGGCGCGCCGCTACCGCTATCCCTTCATCAATTGTACGCAGTGCGGCCCCCGTTACACGCTGATCCGCGCGATGCCCTACGATCGTCCGAATACGACGCTCGATCGGTTCGCGCTGTGCCCGGAGTGTGCTGCGGAGTATGCCGATCCGCTCGATCGACGTTTTCACGCGCAGCCCCTGGCCTGTCCCGCCTGCGGACCAAAGCTCTACTGGCGCGCAGGTGCCTCGAGCATTGACGGCAATGCGCCCGCGCTGGCTGCGGCTCTCTCGGCCCTCCGCGCGGGGCAGATCATCGCCGTGCGCGGCGTCGGCGGATATCACCTGCTGTGCGATGCCGCCCATGAGGGCGCCGTCGGGCGCCTGCGAACCCGAAAGGGCCGGCCGACAAAGCCACTCGCGGTGATGGTGCCGTGGCGCGGCGCCGACGGCCTCGACGAGGCACGCCGCATCGTGCGGCTCACGCCCCTCGAGGCGGCCACCTTGCGCGGCCCGGTGCGACCCATTCTGCTCGCGCCGCGCACGGCCGAAAGTCCGCTCGCCCCTTCGATCGCGCCCGGCTCGAGCGACATCGGCGTGATGCTCCCCTACAGCCCGCTGCACCATCTGTTGCTCGCGGATTTTGGCGCCGCGCTCGTGGCAACCTCCGGCAATCCGAGCGGCGAGCCGGTGCTGACAGGGCCGGAGGAGGCCGAGGCGCGTCTTGCGCACGTGGCGGATGGCTTCCTGCACCATGACCGCGTGATCGTTCGGCCGGCGGATGATCCGGTGGTGCGCGTGATCCGGGATCATGCGCGACCGCTGCGCTTGGGGCGCGGCACTGCACCGCTTGAGCTTCGCCTGCCGCGGCCTACGGCGGTGCCAACCCTCGCGGTCGGTGCCTACTCGAAGACTACCGTCGCGCTTGCGTGGGGTGATCGTGCCGTGGTTTCACCGCACATCGGCGAGCTCGGAAGTCCGCGGGGACGGGAGGTGCTCGCGCAAGTCGCGCACGATCTGCAGCAGCTCTATGGCGTGTGCGCCGAGCGCATGGCGCACGATGCCCATCCCGGTTTTCCGAGCACGCGGTGGGCGCGCGCGTCGGGATTACCGACCCATCCGGTGTGGCATCACGAGGCGCACGCCTCCGCGGTCGCGGGCGAGTATCCGAGCGATGCGCCGCTCCTCTGCTTTACCTGGGACGGCTTGGGGCTCGGCCGCGATGGCACGCTTTGGGGCGGGGAGGCGCTCTTGGGGCGACCCGGGAGGTGGCGACGCTTCGCGAGCTTTCGCTCATTCCGATTGCCCGGCGGCGAGCGCGCCGCACGCGAGCTCTGGCGCACGGCGCTTGCCTTGAGTTGGGAGGTGGGTGCCTCGTGGCACGAAGGGGAAGGGCTGTGCGATCCGCTCGTGCGGCTCGCCTGGGACCGAGGGCTCAACACTCCGACGACAAGCTCCGTGGGTCGCTTGTTCGATGCGGCTGCAGCTCTCTTGGGCGAATGCCGGCAGGCGAGCCACGAAGGGGAGGCGGGGATGCGTTTGGAGGGGCTCTGCCACGATGCCGCAGCGTCTCCCGAGGCCGTTGAGTTGCCGCTCGCGCGCGATGCGGCGGGCCTCTGGCGGAGCGATTGGGCGCCGCTCCTGCCGGTGCTCCAAGACGCGCGCATCGAGTCCGCCGCTCGAGCGCGATGGTTTCACGCGACTCTCGCGCGTGCCTTGTGCGCGCAGGCGCTTGCGGCGCGGCGTGAAACCGGCGTCAATCGAGTGGGATTGTGCGGCGGCGTGTTTCAGAATCGTGTCTTGAGCGAGCAGGCGCGGGCGTTACTGACCGAGGAGGGGTTCGAGGTCCTCATGCCGCGCGAGCTCCCGGTGAACGATGCGGCCATCAGCTTCGGTCAACTGATCGAGACCATCGCCGCATCCGAGGAGCAAACCTGAAATTTCATGATACCCACATCGCTCTCGCGCACGGTAACGGCGGTCGGCTGATGCGCGAGCTGATCGAGGAGTTGTTCGCGCCCGCGCTCGCAAATCCGCATCTTGATACGTGCGCTGACGCGGTGGCGCTGCCGATGGCCGCCGATCGGGAACTCGTGGTGACCACCGATGGCTTTACGGTCCAGCCGCTCGAGTTCCCGGGCGGCAACATTGGCTCGCTCGCGGTGCACGGCACCGTGAACGATCTGGCCGTGAGCGGCGCCGATCCGCACTTCATGACGTTGAGCGTATTCCTCGAAGAAGGACTGGAAATCGCCCGGCTGCGCCGCGTGATCGCAGCGCTTGCCGATGCGGCGCGCGCGAGCGGCATCGCCATCGTCGCGGGCGATACCAAGGTCGTGGGTCGCGGCGACTGTGACGGCATGTACCTGGCGGCCACGGGAATCGGTTTCCGGCCGCTCGGGGTCCGCCTCGGACTCGATCGGGTGCGGGCGGGCGATCGAATCCTCGTGAGCGGTCCGATTGGCGAGCATGGGGCGGCCGTAATGCTCGCGCGCCAGGAATTCGGGCTGCGCGGCGATTTGAAGTCGGATGCGGCGAGTGTCTGGCGCGAGGCGCAATCGCTCCTCGCGGTGCCGGGTTTGCGTTTCATGCGCGATCCGACCCGCGGTGGGCTCGCGACCGTGGCGCACGAGCTTGCCCGGGCGAGCCGGCTCAACGTCAACCTCTCGGAAGCGGCGATTCCGGTGCGCGACGCCGTGCAGTCGGTGTGCGAATTACTCGGCTTTGATCCCTTGTACTTGGCCTGCGAGGGACGTCTCGTCGCGGTCGTTGCCGGGGAGACGGCGGAGAACGCATTGAGCGCGCTACGCACGGTAGCTCCCGAGGCCCGGCTGATCGGCGCGTTGCGCGAAGGGCCGCCGCAGGTCGTCTTGGCGACGGCGTTCGGGGGGTTGCGCGTGCTCGATGAGCTCGAGGATGATCCGCTACCGCGTATTTGCTGAGGGCGCTCGCTCGCGCGTCCGTGCGGTAACGCACAGACGAGCAATGCGCCGAAGTGGCTTGATCTGCTCTCCCTGGCGCCTACTGAAGGTGAGTGTCCCTATGCGCACGGTAAAGTCCCTTGCGGTTACAGTCCTACTGGCAGGGCTCGTAGCCTCCATTCCCGTTCACGCCGCCGACAGTGCAGCCGGGCAGGCGACCTTCACGGGGACCTGTGCCGCGTGCCACAAGTTGCAGAGCTACGCCGGCAAATCGGAGACTGAGCTGCAGACGGAGATCAAAGGCATTGTTGCGGGGACGGTGAAGCACCCCAAGAAGCTCACGTTGAGCGCGGATGATATCGCCAATGTGGCGGCGTACATTGCGAGCAACGAACCGAAATGAGCGGGCGGGGGTTCGCAGTAAGTTGATTTGAAACCTTATCGCGGGCTGATGAGGAGAATCACGCAATGATGCGCTGGTTGCGATCCTCGTGCGCGAGGTAGCCGCGCAGCCTGGCGGCAAGCGGTTCCTGCTGCGGCGTGTAAGCATCGCCGTCGAGCAGTCGATCGTACTCGTGACGCATGGTCCGATAGCATTCGCAGCAACTCGCCTCGAGGCCGGCTCGATCGACGACGCTGATGCGACCGCGGTGATAGGCGATGAGGTTGGCCATCTGCAATCGCCGCGCCGCCTCTGTGATGCCCTCCCGCCTGACTCCCAACGTGTTGGCGAGCAACTCATGCGTCATAGTGAGCTCCTCCGTGGCCAGCCGGTCGAGGCTCAGCAAAATCCATCGACACAGGTGCTGATCAATCGAATGGCGCTGGTTGCATACGGAGCCTTGCGCCACGAGAGCGAGCAAAGCGCGTGTGTAGCGAAGCAGCAGAGATTGCAGGGCGCCGCCGCGAGTGAACTCCTCGATGAGTATCTCGCTTCTCACGCGATGCATGAGTCCGCCGCTCTGCACGACGGCACGGCTCCCGGTTGTGGGGTCGCCCATGAGCAGAGTGATGCCGAAAACGCCTTCCCTTCCGACCGATGCCACTTCGGTCGATGCTCCATCAACCGTGACTTGCTGCATCGAAACAATCGACGTGGTGGGAAAGTACGCGTAGCAAAGCGGCGTATCCGGCTCGCACAACAGGGTGCCCGCGGAGGCTTCGATGGGGTGAAGATGCGGGCGCAGGCGGCTCCAATCGAGGACCGGGAGCGCGCCCAACAGCGCGTTTCGCAGCGGATCATGGGAGGCGTTCGCTTTGCTCAACACGATGGCAAGGTTCCTCTGAGGGATTGACGCCTATTAGATTCAACAATCGACCCCCTTTCCATGCGGGGTATCCCTCGAGATCTTGCGACTAGTACCTAATCAGTGGCTGTGTTCGCTTTCGAACGGACTCATGATGGCCGTGCCGTTACGATTCGGCTCTCAGGCTGTGATATGAGCGATTTGCGTTCTCCATTTGCATGCGGATCGAAAGCAACGCCAAGCCAGGACAGCTTGTGCGCCACATTGGCGCGAATGGTCACCGAGTTCTCACCGATCCCGCCCGTGAACACAAACGCATCGAGGCCGCCGAGCGCCGCCGCCAGCATTCCGGCGTTGAGGCTGATTCGGTAAACGAAGTAGTCTATCGCAAGCAAGGCGCGGGGAGCATCGCTCCTTTCCAGCTCTCGCATATCATTGCTGATGCCGGACAATCTTTTGAGACCACTCTCCCGGTAAAGCAATGCCTCGACCGGCTTCGCACTCATACCTCTTTCGGTGATGAAATAAAGTATCACCCCTGGATCGATCTGCCCGGGTCGGGTGCCCATCGGCAAACCGTCGAGCGCGGTAAACCCCATCGTGCTTTCGACGCTTCGCCCATTGTCGAGCGCGCACATGGATGCACCGCTCCCCAGGTGAGCCAATTCTGTGCCTTCATTGGCCCTACTGCCAGGGAACGGTCCATTCCTGCCGAGCCCGGGACCGCAATGGGCGGCGCGTGACTGAGATAGGTGACGAATCTGCTCGATAACCTCGGGTCCGCTCAATGCAAAGGCATTGCCTCCGAACGAGGACTTAGCGTTCCAGCGGGTTCACGTTGTCCTGATCGCGTGGTTACCGACGCCTGATAAGAGGTTTCCCTCACTGTATTACGCGGTCCTTAGGTGTCACGATCTTGATGTTCAAGGGTCTTCAAATGAAGGAGAGGAATCATGAGTTCTGCCCAAGTCAGGCCGGTGAACGTGGTAGGGCACTCCGGTCCCATGCATGAGGGCGCTTCTTTTGCGTCGCACCTGAAAACGCTCGAACGGAAGATCCCGTTGCGAGCGCGCTATGAGAACTTTATCGGCGGTCAGTGGGTCGCCCCGCTGAAAGGCGGCTACTTTGAGAATATTTCGCCCACGACAGGACAGGTGATCTGTCAGATCGCGCGCTCGCAAAGCGAGGACGTGGAGCGCGCCATCGACGCGGCGCACGCAGCGGCGCCCGCATGGGGGCGCACGGCGGTCGCGGCGCGGGCGGCGATCTTAAACCGCATAGCGGACCGGATAGAGCAATATCTGCCATTTCTAGCCGCCGTCGAGACCTACGACAACGGCAAGCCAATTCGCGAGACCAATCTGGCCGATCTACCGTTGGCGGTCGATCACTTCCGCTATTTTGCAAGTTGCGTGCGGGCACAGGAAGGCTCGCTCGGAGAACTCGACGACGACACGGTGGCGTATCATTACCATGAGCCGCTAGGCGTGGTGGCGCAGATCATTCCGTGGAATTTTCCGATCTTGATGGCGGTATGGAAATTGGCGCCCGCGTTGGCGGCGGGTAATGCGGTAGTGCTGAAGCCGGCCGAGCAGACGCCGCTGTCGATCCTGGTGCTTGCCGAACTGGTGCAGGATATTCTCCCTCCCGGGGTCTTGAACATCGTCAACGGCTTTGGGCTGGAGGCGGGCAAGCCGCTGGCCTCGAGTTCGCGCATCGCCAAGATCGCCTTCACCGGAGAGACCACGACGGGGCGTCTGATCATGCAATACGCCTCCGAGAACATCATTCCGGTGACCTTGGAGCTCGGCGGAAAATCCCCGAATATCTTTTTCGAGGACGTGCTGCGTGAGGAGGACGAATTCGTCGATAAGGCGCTCGAGGGCTTTGCCATGTTTGCGCTCAACCAGGGCGAGGTGTGCACGTGCCCCTCGCGCGCGCTGGTGCAGCGCTCGATTTATGAGCGCTTCATGGAGCGGGCGGTCAGGCGCGTCGAGAGCATCCGTCAAGGCGATCCGTACGACATGAGCACGCAAATCGGCGCGCAGGCCTCGAATGATCAGTACGAGAAGATCCTCTCGTATATTGACATCGGCAAGAAGGAAGGGGCGAAGGTGCTCACCGGGGGGGTGGCCAACAAGCTGCCGGGCGAACTTGCGGGCGGGTACTACATCAAGCCGACGGTGTTCGAGGGACACAACAAGATGCGTGTGTTCCAGGAGGAGATCTTCGGCCCGGTGGTCTCGGTGACGGCGTTCGATACCCCGGAGCAGGCGCTCGAGATCGCCAATGACACCATGTATGGTCTGGGCTCGGGGGTATGGACGCGCGATCTGAACTTGGCCTATCGCTTTGGCCGCGGCATCAAGGCCGGACGCGTTTGGACCAATTGCTACCACGCCTATCCGGCGCACGCGGCGTTCGGCGGGTACAAAAAATCGGGTATAGGTCGAGAGACCCACAAGATGATGCTCGATCACTACCAGCAGACGAAAAACGTCCTCATCAGCTATAGCACCAAGGCGTTGGGATTTTTCTAGGGGCGAACCCCGTTACCTTGTCCCTGACCCCGGATATGCTGGGGGTTGGCCAGCTAGGCCCGGCATGATTCCTACCCCCAGTCGTCCATGATCCAGGGGGTGTTGTCACCGGGCCTGGCGGGCGACTAGTGATCCCTGATAGGGGAACGACTCGGCTTATTCCGAGGTTGCCTGTAACGTGGATGCCGAGACTAGTTGCCGTGGTTCGCTGGCCCTTCTTTGTAAAGCTTAGGAGCAGGCATGAGTGACATTGAGCAGCATGAGAGCGTTGACGTCTTCGTCGGTCTGGACGTAGGCAAGGTGATGCTGAAATTGTCATTGCCGGTGGTCAGGAGAGCATGAGTACCTCGTCTCACGTTCTGCAAGGATCCCGCGATGGCTTTCGCATGGGCGATGCCAAGCTCATCGACAGCATGATCAGCAACGGCCTCTGGGATGTCTTCAACAACTACCCCATGGGCACGACCGCGGAGAACTTCGCCAAGCAATATGAGATCTCACGTCGCGAACAGGACGAATTTGCGGCCGCATCTCAGCAAAAAGCCGAAGCTGCGCAGAAAGCGGGTCGATTCAAGGCTGAGATCGCACCGATCGAGGTCGTTTCGCGTAAGGGGTCGACTTTATTCGATACCGATGAATTCATCCGAGCCGGCACGACGGCAACCGCACTCGGCTAACTCAAACCCGCCTTCAGCAAGGATGGTACGGTTACCGCGGGTAACGCGTCCGGCATCAATAATGGCGCCGCGGCGGTGATGATGATGTCGGCGCGCAAGGCGGACGAGCTGGGTCTAAAGACAATGGCCTACATTCGCGCGTACGCATCCGCCGGTCGATCCCAAGATAATGGGGATGGGGCCGGTACCAGCCAGCCAACGTTGCCTGAAGAAGGCGGGCTGGACGCATCAAGAACTCGACCTGCTCGAGGTCAATGAGGCGTTTGCCGCCCAGGCGATCGGCGTCAACCGCCAAATGGGTTGGGACATTGCGAAGATAAATGTCAATGGCGGGGCCATCGCGATTGGTCATTCGATTGGCGCATCGGGCTGCCGCATCCAGGTGACACTGCTGCACGAGATGATTCGCAGCGATGCTAAAAAGGGGCTCGCAAGTTTGTGTATTGGCGGCGGCATGGGCGTAGCGCTTGCGATCGAGCGCTGAATGAAAGAAGTGCTGGACTCGAAGATCATTTCGCAGATTCCCATGGAACGTCTTGGCAAGCGCGAAGCGGCGGCTGCAATGAACCAACAGCTGTATCGAATTCCCGAGAGTTTTGCGAATTCGGCTCTGATCAAGCAAAGCGACTACCGGCGCATGTATGCGGATTCGGTCGAGGATCCGGAGCGCTTCTGGGCGAGCGTCGGTCGTCGAATCGATTGGATCAAGCCTTTCTCCCGGGTCAAGGACTCGAGCTACCACCAGAGCGACGTCCACATACGTTGGTTTTATGACGGAACGCTCAACGTCGCGAGCAATTGCCTGGACCGGCACTTACCGAAGCACGGTGATAAGACCGCGATCATCTGGGAGGCTGATGATCCAAATCATTCGCAATCCATCAGTTACCGTCAAGCTCACGGGACTGCATCTGTGGCCGAGCCGTGTCCGAATTATCCACACCCGCGGCGGTCAGGAGGCCTCGGAACTCGCAGGATTCTTTGGCGGCAATATTGATTTTGCAGCGGGAGCTGACGAACTTGCCTTCGCCGGGGCAGTCATGGATCTGGCAATCACGAGTGCGGATCCCTACCTGAACGAGCTGTTGGTGGCCAATTTTGAGCAAGCGCTTTCTCGATGACCTGTGAAGTGCGGGACATTTCGGGTGGTGGTGGAAAATGCAATCGTCCCGCTCTTGCCGCATGGAAAGGTCCGCGCGTCGCAAATCGCCGCGATCCTCGGATTGAGTCAGCGCACTTCTGCGCGGCGGCTCGCCTCGGAGGGGCTGACATTTTCGCAGGTTCTTGGCAGATCTACGTTCAATGTGGATAGTACGTATTGGTGTGGAACTCCGTATGGCGCGAATCGACGCGCCACCCCAGGATTAGTCTCCTCTCGAATTGGTTTAAGTACGGTTTGGAGATCATCATGAACTTATCCATTGACCCTTCAAGACGCGCTACGCCGCGATGGGCAGCGTCGTGCGGCGGCGAACAGATGGGTTCTGCAGGTCCAATGCCTTTCGACATAAGACCCTATTTGCACCGAACCACCCTTGGCTGGCGTGAGCCAACTATTCGCAGGGCGGCGTATCTACGCTCGCTAAATCGCGGGTTTCAGCCTGGCAACGAGCTCGGAGACTGGCTCGCCGCGGAGCAAGAAGTCGACCGTCTGATTGCGTTCGGGGCAGCACCATACGGTTGAGTCACGCCAACAAGGCCTCGCCTTGATTTCGAGTGCACGGCGGCCCCGTGGGAATGAGGGAAAGGCGATCTGAGAGAGCTAGGGGCTTGATACGCCGTGACGGCTCTTTCACTTCGCTTCGTCGCCGGGGCATCGATGCTCGTTAAGTCCTGAAGAGCGCCGCGCCGGCTTGTGAGACTTCCGATAGGGACGAGTTCGCGACCGAAGTCGGACCGCGTCGGGCCGATTCGCGCCACCTCCTCACTTGATCGATCTCGGCCGGCGGCTGTTCGCGCACCAGCGGCAATCGACCGAGGTGGACTCGCCCGTTGTCGGCATCGAGGGTGATGGCATCCCCCTCCTGCAGTCGATGAGCGCCGATCGTGCAGCTCGACTCCAGTGGCCGGACGCGCAGCGTCGGGCAATTGACGAGACAAACCTTGCCGAGCTGACGCGCCACCACGGCCGCGTGCGATGTCCTCGAGGTCGGCCGTGGACATGTCGGGCCTCACGAGGATCACCGTCTCGCCGCGCGCGGCAAGCTCGGCCGCGCGTGAGGAATTGAAAACGATGCTGCCCGAGGCCGCGCCGAGGCTCGCCGGAATCGCCGTCGCCAGCGGCTCGACGCCGGCCTCGCCCGCAAGATGCAGCCGCTCGAGCCGCTCGAGCGCAATAACCTTGAGGCGTCGCAGAGCTTCCGCGAGAGTAATCAGCCGCTCGCTCACCATATCGACGGCGATGTGCAGCGCGCACCAGGGAGTGCGTTTGCCCGAGCGTGTCTGTAGCAGATGCAGCTTGCCGCGCTCGACGGTGAACTCAAAGTCCTGCATGTCGCGAAACTCGCCCTCGAGTGCTGCCCGGATGCGTGCCAGCTCCGTCGCCAACCGCGGCAATCGCAGCGTCAGGGACGCGCTCTCCTGCCCGGCATGCCGGCCGGAGACAACATCCTCTCCCTGAGCATTGAAGAGAAAGTCGAGATACAGCTGGTTCTCACCGGTCGCTGGGTCGCGTGTAAATCCGACGCCGGCCCCTGAGGTGCTGCCGCCATTGCCGAACACCATCGCCTGCACCGTCACGGCGGTGCCCATGGCATCATCGATGCCGTTGAGGCGGCGGTAGTGCCGCGCCCGCTCGTCGTTCCAGGAGCGGAACACCGCCTCGACCGCATGGAGCAACTGCTCCATCGGATCTTGCGGGAAAGGCTGGCCTGTGAGGGCGAGCGCGAGTTCCAAGGACTCCTCGCCGATCGCCTCGAGCGCCGCACCGTCGAGCTCGCCCGGGCTTGCAAGAGCCTGCGCCGCGCAGTGACGCTCCACGAGGGCGTCGAATTGAAGCGCATCGGCGCCGTGCACGACCTCGGCGAAATCTCGCATCAGACGCCGGTAGCAATCGCGCACTTGCCGCGGGTTGCCTAAAGGAGATCCGTTCGCCTTAGGGTGAGACGAGCAACAGCAGACCGAGCGCGAGGCGCGCTTCGCGCGCAATCTCTCGTGGAGACGTAGTCATGACCGTCTTGTTTTAGACGGCGTTGGCACCTGAGGGTCGGCGAGGCCGCGAAGGCCAGCCGTCACGTAGGGTCCCAGTCGAGCCCTGAGAGCCGCGACGTCGTTCGAACGGCATAAGCCGTCCGAGAGTGCGTCGAGGCGCCCCGTTTCTGCGAGCGAGAGGGTCAGCGCGCCGGTGAGGAAATTGTAGCCCCAGTAGATATCGGCCGGCTCCGACCCGGGGAGCGAGTCCATGACCGCCTGAATAAATTGACGCACCACGCCATCAAAAGTCTTACCCATCAATTCGCGTCCCCATTCCGGCGAGTTATTCACATAAGCCAGCAGCGAGAAGTAGCTGTGCCAGCCAGGGCCGGCGTGGGCGAGCAGATCCAGAACGGGATCGAAGAAAGCGTTGACAATTGCTTCGGTGCTCGGCGGTTCGGGTGCCGCGCGCAGCCGCTCCTCGACGAGCCGCCGCACGCGCTCCTCGTTTAGCACCTGGCCGCGCCGCTCGATGACGGCGGCGAGCAATTCCTTCTTGCTGCCGAAATGATAGTTAACCAACGAGAGGTCAACCCCTGCCGCGCCCGTGATGTCACGCACGGAGGTGCCATGGAAGCCGCGCCGGGCGAAGAGCTTTTCCGCGGCGTCCATAATCTTGTCTTTAGTCGGACGTTTGGGCCGGGGCATGCGAAACCTTCTGGAAAAAGCAATTCTAGCCTACCACGTGCATCATCGGACGCAGAACAGCAGTACAGCCCACCGCCGAAACCCCTTGAAACTGGTGCCATGCTTCGCAATCCTCCATTGGCAGCGGCGCCATTTGACCTTGAACGCTCGTTGCATTAAAGTTCAACGATCGTTGGAATAACAGCAAGTGAGCAAAGAACTCACACTTAATCTTTGGGGAGAGCTCGCCATGATTCGTGGGATCTTTTCGGCCTTGACCCTGTATGCGTCCATAGCCGGTGGCACCAGCGCCGACGCGGCCGACGCGGCGACCGACACGTCAGCGCGTCCGGACACTGGCACCATTCAGGAAGTGGTGGTAACCGCACGGCGCTTCTCAGAGAACTTGCAAAGCGTACCCATTGCAGTCACCGCGCTTGGTGCCGCTGCGCTGGAAGAGCAGAACGTCACGAACCTTCAGGATCTCAATAGCTTCGTGCCTAACATGAAGATCGCCGCCGACCGTGCGACCAGCAGCACGATCAACGTCTACATTCGCGGCGTCGGCCAAAGCGACCCGCTGTGGGGGTTCGATCCGGGCGTCGGCGTGTACGTCGACGACGTTTATTTAGCGCGCCCGCAGGCAGCCCTGCTCGACGTCCTGGACGTACAGCAGATCGAGGTGTTGCGCGGACCGCAAGGTACGCTATACGGGAAAAATACCATTGCCGGCGCGATTAAGTACGTGACTCGCGACATCGATGGGCCGGCGAGCCTGACGGTGTCAGCGACAGGGGGGACCTACGGTGAGCACGACGAGCGAGTCAACTTCTCGACGCCCATCATCGAGGATCATGTTTATTTTGGCGTGGCACTTGCGGACCTGCAGCATCAGGGCTACGGCCAAGTGGTTGCGCAGCCGGGATTAGCACCGAGTCCCTATAATGCGCTCGGTCAGTACGTGTCGAATAAAGACGTGCTGGCGGGGCGCGTCAACCTCACGATCAAGTGGGGCGAGAGTTCCAAACTCAGAATCACGGCCGATGACATCTTGGATAATTCCAATGCCTCCGGCGGTCAGCGTCTCAACAATGTCTTTGCCCCGGAGCTAGGTAATCCGTTTGACACGCGCACGGACATGCCGGTCGAGAACGACTACTCTCACCGCGACGGTGTCTCGGCGACCTACACCCAGAATTTGACCGACCAGCTTAGCCTGAAGGTTATCGGCGCGTATATTCACGGCAGGAGCCAGCAATTTATCGACTTCGAGGAGCTCGACGAGAATTTGTTTCAGGTACCCGGCTCGTACCACGATCAACAGTCCTCGGGCGAGGGGCAGCTAATTTTTAGGAACGATTTGGTCAAAGCCGTCGGTGGTGTGTTCTACATGGATAGCACCGCCTGCGGTGCGTATAACGCGTCTGTCGGTGTTTTGGCAGTGCCCGACGACCTGTACCTCACGTCCATTGTCACCGGCTGTTCACAAACCACCAGCGAGGCGGTGTTCGCAGACTCTGCCTGGAATCTGACCGATCGGCTGAATCTCGACGCCGGCATTCGCTGGAACGACGATGACAAGACCGCCTGGGTATATCAGGCCCAGTATGCGAGCCTCGGGCCCACTCAATTACTCGCGGGCCAGCAATTCTTCAATCCGGCTTCTCCGCCTGCCGGATTTTTCTTGTTTCCGAACGCCGCTGCCGGCATTTTGACGGACTACACTAACAGCCGCTCGTTCGTGAATTTCTCGCCGCGCTTGGGGTTGGATTACCATTGGACGCCGCAGATCATGACCTACGCGAGCTGGAGCAGAGGCTTCAAGAGCGGCGGCTTCGATATGCGCGGCAACGAGGCGATCTATCCTCAGACACGGGCTGGCTATGGCCCGGAAACGGCGAACAATTACGAGTTGGGTATCAAGTCCACGCTGTTCGACGACAAGCTCCTCTTGAATCTGACGGTGTTTTACGATCCCTACACCAACGCACAAATCGGCGTGCAGCAGTTCGTCGTAACCGGTGGTATTCCGGAGAACGTCACCGCGGTGCTCAACGCCGGCAAGCAGATCAACCAGGGCGTCGAGATCGAGTCGGTGTGGCGGCCGATCAAGGCACTGACCTTCGGTCTCAACGTCGGCTATCTTGATTCCTACTACGAGGACTATTTTATTGGGTGCACGGCGTTCACGCCGGGCTGTACGCCTAATTCACCACCGGTGAATGTCGCGGACCAGAATCGACCCATCAACGCCCCGACCTGGAATGTATCCGGGAATGCTGTGTATACGTGGGATCTGTCCTCGGGCTCACTGCTCGCGCGAATTGGTTATGACTGGCGCAGCTTTACCAAGGTTGCGAACACCACCCCAAGTGTGACCGATCAGCCCGCCTATGGGGTTCTGAATGCGGGTGTCGCGTTTACCACGTCAAACAACGCCTGGCGATTCTCAATTGACGGCAAGAATCTGGCCGACCGATACTATCGTGTGGCGGGTTATGACTTCGGCGGTCCGGGCACCGGGTTGCTCGCGAGCGTCAGCCAGATCGGCTTCTACGGGCCTCCGCGCACGGTCACCGGTACGGTGCAATATCACTTCTGAGCATGCGAGCCGAACACGTCGCGGTTAGGGTTTTATGACAGCCGATCCCGCTGACTACTACTACAGCAGCACCGATGGTTTGCGTCTGTACTGTTGTATCTATTCACCAACGCGGTCCGCCGGTTTGCCGGTGCTATGTTTGCCGGGACTCACCCGCAACAGCCGTGATTTCGCCGGTCTCGCAGGACACCTTCGCGCTGACCGTGAAGTATTCGCCGCGGATCTGCGCGGACGCGGTCGTTCGGCCTGGGATCCAGATCCGTCCCACTATCAGCTTCCCACCTACGTCGGGGACGTCTGGTCGCTGCTGGATTCACGCGCTTTAACCCGCGTGCTGGTGGTGGGTACCTCGCTCGGCGCGTTAATAGCCATGGCGATGGCGGCAACGCGGCCTGATCGAATTGCCGGCATCATCCTCAATGATGCGGGTCCCGAACTCGATCCGGTTGGTTTGCGCCGCATCGCCAGCTACGCGGGCAAGTTGCCTCCGGTGTCTTCTTGGGCGGAAGCGGCCGCGCAGACAAAAAGTGTATATGGATTTGCACTTCCCGGCCTGTCCGATGAGCAGTGGCTTGAGTATGCGCGATGCGCGTATCGCGAGAGCGCGGCTGGTACACCGATCCCTGACATGGATCCAAAAATTAGGGAAGCCTTCAACAAGCCGCCATCAACGCCCGGCGACCTATGGCCGCTGTTTTCATTGATCCAGGGAGTGCCCATACTCGTGATACGCGGGGCGTTGTCCGATATTCTCAGCGTCGCGACAGTGGCGCGCATGCTGCGCGAGAAGCCGAGCATCGAGCACATCACTGTCGCAAATCGGGGCCACACCCCGTTGCTGAATGAGCGTGAGTGTCTGGCGGCCATTGATGCATTCGTAGCGCAATACGGAAACCATACAGCACGCGTCGGTGAGGGGTATGCGCCTTAAAGATAAGGTCGCCGTCGTTACGGGAGCCGCGAGCGGGATCGGCAAAGAGATTGCCCTTACTTTTGCCCGAGCGGGCGCCAAGGTTGCCCTCGCCGATCTCGATTCCGCGGGTGCTCATCTGGCCGCTGCGGAGATCAACCGCCAGGGTGGGCAGGCGATCGCCTTAGGGGTGGACGTAACCGACGAACCGCAGGTCAATGGCGCTGTTGATAGCGTGGTCGAGGCCTACGGACGGCTTGATGTCCTGGTGAGTAATGCCGGGATTCAGATCATTGCGCCGCTCGAGGATTTGGCCTTCGCCGATTGGCAGCGTGTGCTTGCAGTCCACCTGGACGGCGCATTTTTGAGTACGCGCGCGGCACTCAAACAGATGTACAAGCAGGGGGGCGGTAGCATCATCTACATGGGTTCCGTGCATTCGAAGGAAGCATCGCCCTTCAAGGCGCCCTATGTCACCGCCAAACACGGCCTCATGGGCCTTGCCAAAGTCGTCGCCAAGGAAGGGGCAGAACACGGCGTGCGGGCGAATGTGATCTGCCCAGGGTTCGTGCGTACGCCGCTCGTTGACCGGCAGATCCCGCAGCAGGCGCGGACTTTGGGGATATCCGCCGAAGCGGTCATTCGCGATGTCATGCTAAAGGAAGCCTTGGATGGTGAATTCACGACGGTCGATGAAGTCGCCGAAGCGGCACTTTTCTTTGCCTCGTTCGAGTCCAACGCGCTGACCGGTCAGTCTCTGACGGTGAGCCATGGCTGGTCCATGCAGTGATTGCTTGGCTCGGACACTGCAGCTGGCCATATGGAGGATACTGGTCCGTTAGCTTCTGCGGTATCTCATAGACGCTGGCGCGGTGACGGTGCGCAGACACCGAATGGGTTTGCAACTTCAGCGGCTGTTCCGAGCGGGCCATCGAACTCGCAGATCATCACCTCGTGAGCGCCCATGGCCCCAGGGCTCAATCCCTTCAATTTCCCTGGCGAGGTGAGGGTCGCGCAGGCCACAGACTTCGATGAACATCGTGCTCGAGAAGGCAGCTGTGCGCAACCGCCAAGCATCGGTTTGAGGCTATACTCAGTGTGTCGACGGGCGGCCCGCTTCGTGTCGGGATCCTTTGCATCATAAGTGATGAGACCTGTACGCGCGGCCGATGCGGGATGGGAAGTACCGTTGGGGACATGTTGTCTCTTGCGAACTCATTGCTTCTCTCTTACGGCCGCGGGTTTACTACTGGTAACACGATGAGAATGCGGCGTGAAGCGATGCCCTCGCCACGGACAAACGAGCCTGATGCTGTTTTGAATGCAACCCTTTCACCATTGGCCTTTAGGCCATCCTCCGCTGCGGCTGAAAGCTATTGATCAACCATTAGACCTAGTGGAAAGTACTAGCCTATAGGTATTAATCCAAATGGCTGTCAAACGGAATTCTCGGCAGGGTGTAGTGCGGTCACGCGACAACGCGAAGGTTATGATTATTTGAGGCAGCCGGCGCAGAGTTATGCTGCTCGCGTCAAGGCGAGGAGAAATTCAGGAAGGTCGCCATGGTAGCTGGGTACCTGCTCGCTCGCACCACGCGGATGCGTTCGAGCGTCGCGCTTCTCGCCCTCGCGTCCCTCATGGCTCCGTCGGGAGCGCGCTCCCAGGACATCGAGCCACGCAAGTGGTCGGACACGCCGGTTGGCGTGAATTTCCTGATCCTCGGTTACGCTTACACGCAGGGTGGCATCGCGTTCGATCCCTCGCTGCCGGTCAGTAATCCCCATCTGGAGACGAATACTGGTGCGCTCGCCTTCGCGCGGTCACTCGACCTGTGGGGCTTGTCGGGGAAATTCAACGCCTCCTTGCCATACAGTTGGCTGTCGGGCTCGGCGGACTACCGGGGGGAGTTGGTTCAGCGCACGGTTAATGGATTCGGCAACCCGGAGTTCGAGTTGTCCGTGAACCTGTACGGTGCGCCTGCAGTCGGGATGAAGGATTTTGCCTCTTACAAGCAGGACTGGATCGTCGGCGCAGCGCTCAAGGTGTCGGCGCCGTCGGGACAATACGATGATACGCGCCTGGTGAACATTGCAACGCATCGTTGGTTCTTCAAGCCGAGCCTTGGTGTTTCTAAGGCCGTCGGTCCGTGGATATTGGAGTCGACAGCAGCCGTCACGGTCTACACAGACAACCCTGATTTCTACGGCGACACGACCCGAACACAGGCTCCTCTTTATTCGATTCAAGGGCACGTCATTCGCAGTTTTAGCCACGGGATCTGGGCCTCGGTGGACGCCACATATTACGAGGGCGGCAGATCGACGATCAATGAGACACTAAACAATGATCTGCAGCAGAACTGGCGTGTCGGCGTGACACTTGCGCTGCCGGTCAACCGGCGCAATTCGATCAAGCTCGCCGCCAGCGACGGAGTCTCGGCGCGCACCGGCGACAGCTACAAGCAGTACGGCGTCGCGTGGCAGTACCGTTGGGGCGGCGGAATCTAATCAAGATAAGGCCACCGCACGTCAGCCTTTGTTGCGCTCGCCGCTCCTGAACTCCGTACCGCGATAGTCATCGCTGTCGAGACTCCGAAAGACAGCATTCCATTTGCCGTTCCCAATGACGTTTCCGCGACGATTTGCCGCATAGATACCAAAGTGTAATGGTGGGTCGCCGGTCAGTCGGTGCAGGCTTCAGCCCATTGGAGAAAGGTTCACAGGAGCTACGCCAATGAAAGCGGTGCAGATTCCCAAGCCGGGAGCGGAATTTCAGATTGTGGAACGGGATATTCCCGTGCCGGGTGCGCGAGAAGTGCGCATCAAGGTTCAGGCATGTGGGGTGTGCCATAGCGACTCGTTCACAAAGGAAGGCCAGTGGCCTGGCATTCAATATCCACGTGTTCCAGGACACGAAGTCGTCGGAAAGATCGACGAAGTCGGTCCCGGTATTTCTGAGTGGAAGATGGGGCAGCGCGTGGGGGTGGGCTGGCACGGCGGCCATGACAACACTTGCATGCAGTGCCGGCGCGGCGATTTCCGTAATTGTCAGAATGCGCAGGTTCCCGGAATCAGCTATGACGGTGGATATCAGGAGTACATGCTGGCTCCTGCGGAGGCACTGGTAGCGATGACGGACGCGTTGGGTGACGCTGAGGCGGCTCCGTTGTTGTGCGCCGGAATTACGACTTTCAATGCGCTGCGCCACGGCGGTGCGTTGCCCGGCGACTTGGTCGCCGTACAAGGTATCGGCGGTCTAGGACACCTCGGAATTCAATTCGCGAATAAACTTGGTTACAAAGTCGCGGGGATTGGGCGCGGGCCCGAAACCTCGGCGCTGGCAAAGAAGCTTGGGGCGGCCGTGTACATCGACAGCCAATCGGTCAACGTAGCCGAGGCGCTGCAGGAGATGGGCGGCGCACAGGTGATTCTGGCCACGGCGCCGAGCTCGAAAGCGATGTCTCAGCTGATCGATGGTTTGGGTACGAACGGCAGGCTCATGGTCGTGGGAGTGGATTCGGGTCCCATCGAGGTCACGCCGTTACAGCTCATCAGCAAGACTCGATCGATTGAAGGCTGGGTGGCCGGGACGCCGCCCGATTGCGAGGACGCACTGCGCTGCGCGGAACTCACCGGGGTGCGGCCCATGATCGAAACATATCCTCTTGAAAGAGCGAGCGAGGCATACGCGCGGATGATGAGCGGCCGCGCGGAGTTCCGCGTGGTTCTGACCATGTAACGGATTGGCTGTCCAGCGGGTGGTATGGCGGCTCCGCGGGTTAGGGCTGCGTGATGTCGGCGCTCACGCTGTTGGACTTTTGCTGGTAAAATTGCCCCGCGAAGAATGACGCCTGGGGAGATGCCTTTGAGCCTCGGCAAGTGGAGCAGACGAACGCTGATGGCCGGCATGATGCTGGTGGCGTTGGCGTCGCGTGTGCTCATTCCGCCGGGATTCATGCCGGCGAACGGCCGATCGCTCTGGATCGAGATCTGCTGGGACGGACTGCCCGCCGGGATGCTCGCGCGGCTCGAGCCTGCACAGGCGGACGTTACGGGCATGGAATCCATGGGCGTGGACCCCATGCCTGCGGACTCGATGGGACCGCACCACCACCACGGAAGTACTTCCCAGAGCGAACACTGCGTATTCGGCACCGCATGCAGTGCCGGGGCGATCCCTCACCTGCCGTCGCCGAGCGACTTCTCATCGGCCCAGCTGCTTCGTGCCGTCGCCTTCACGTCGATCGCGATCGCCATTCGCGTCGTTCATCTCCCACAGCCCCGAGCACCCCCGTCTCGCATGAGCTGACCTCCATTGGCTGAGCTCGTGCCAGCCTAATTCTTGCGCGCGCCCGCGAATGGCGCGTGCTCGTCTTACATTCGCAGGGCCTCCCCCGAGCGGGCCCGAGGGGTTTTCCCATGATCCGCAAAGCGCCGACAGCGCGCGGCCGGCATCGAACTTATCTGGCCCTCATCGAGGCGGCGGTCGTCGCACTTTTCACGGTTCTTCTTCCGGCGCCTGGCTGGGCCGCCGCTTACGGCAATGTGAGCGGCCTCGTCCGGGACGACAACGACCGGCCGGTAGCGGGAGCGAAAGTGGTGCTCGAGTCTGCCACCCACGCGGTCATAGAGCGGCAGACGGACTCGACGGGCCGCTTCGATTTTCCAAACATGGCGATCGGCCAATACATGCTCACCATCTCGCAACACGACTTCGCCTCCATCAGCCAGCCGGTCACGATGCAGGCGGGATATTTTCCGTTCGCAAACATCGTGTTGAAGCGTTCGTCTGAGCTCGCGGAGGTAATGGTGACCGCGACCCGGCTGGCGGTCGTCGCCTCGGTCACCCCGATCACGATGGTGAGCCAGGAGGACATCGAGAACACCCCGGGAGCCAGCAACGTCAACAGTCTTGCCATGATCACCGACTACGTTCCGGGCGCGTACGAGGCCCATGACATGCTGCACGTGCGTGGCGGCCATCAGACGAGCTGGCTGATCGGCGGGGTCGAGATTCCGAACACCAACATCGCCGAGAACCTCGGCCCTGAGCTGAATCCTCAGGACATACAGACCATGGGCGTCGAGCGGGGCGGCTACCTGGCCGACGAGGGTGACCGCACCTACGGCATCTTCAATGTAATCCCCAAGAGCGGCTTCAGCAGCAATAACCAGGCCGCGCTCGACGTGACTGGGGGGAACTTCGGCCAGACCAACGACAACTTCAGCGTCGCGAGCCACACGAGTGACTTCGCATACTATGCGAGCGTCGAGGGCAATCGCAGCGATCTCGGCCTGCAGACCCCCGTCTCCCAGGTGATCCATGACCAGACGCATGGGTACGGTGTGTTCACCAACCTGGAATACAAGCCGAGCGAGGAGGATGCGGTGAGCCTCGTCGCCCAGTTGCGGCAGGATAATTACCAGATACCGAACTGCACCGTGGCTGTGCTCGCCGATGACCCGGGCTGCATCGGGCAATTCGGCGATGAGCAAGGTGAAGCGGACAATTTCGTGGTGCTGTCCTGGGCGCACACCTTCACGAACAACGCTGTGCTCACGAGCTCGCTCCTCTATCACTTCGACCGGGCGGATTACGACGGGGGCGCCGGCGACTATCCGACCATCACCACCTATCACCATAGCTCGCAGTACGAGGGCGGCGAAGAGGAGCTGAAGTGGGATATCAGCCGCAATCATCTGGATGCCGGCGTCTTCGGCTTTGCGCAGCAGGACCGGGCCGACTTCAACCTGGCGTTCACTGACATGAGCTCGCCGACGCTCAGTGAGTTTGAGAGACCCAACGGCGGCCTCATCGCCGCTTGGGTGCAGGATACCTTCGCAGTTACGCATTGGCTCAACCTGTCGGCAGGCGTGCGCCAATCGCACTTCCAAGCAAGTTTCACCGAGAACGCGACCGACCCGCGGCTCGGCGCAACCGTGCAGCTGCCGCACCTCGACTGGGTGCTGAGCGCCTTCTGGGGAAAGTACTATCAGGCGCCGCCGTTGGAGACCCTGTCGGGGCCCTTGGTCGCCTACGCGAACGCGAATGACACCGCTTTCCTGCCGCTGCACGGCGAGCGCGATACGGAGCGCCTGTTCGGCGTAACGATCCCCGTGAAGGGTTGGACCATCGAGGCGGACTACTTCGTCACCGAGTCGACCAACTTCTTCGATCACAACCCGCTCGGCGAATCCAATATCTTTCTGCCGCTCACGGATCAGGGGGCGCTCATCGAGGGGCGCGAGCTCACGGTGCGCTCACCCGCCTTCTGGCCGTACGGGCAAGTGCACCTCGCCTACTCGAACCAGACGGCGGATTGCTCGGGCTCGATCACCGGGGGTCTCGTGGTGGCCGGCACCGAGTGCGGCAGCCCGCCCGTCGCGCTCGACCACGATCAGCGCAACACGCTGAATCTCGGGTACAACGGAAATCTGCCGCTCCAGTTCTTCGTCGGTTCCAACTTGTCGGTAAATTCCGGACTCGCAAACGGTCTTGCGCCGCCAACCCACCTACCGGGCTATGCTGTGCTCGACCTGACCGTGGGTCGCAACATCAGCCGGGATCTGTCGGTGTCGATCACGGCGCTGAATCTCACCAACCGGCACCTGCTCACCGACAACAGTCTGACCTTCGGCGGCCTGCACTGGAACAATCCGTTCCAGATCTATGCGGAGCTGCGCTACAAGTTTCACTATTAGCGATTAGAGTAGAATCCGCGCTGCCGCGACCGGTCCGGTCGAGACAGGAGAGATCATCGTCACTCAGACTTCGTCGCACCAGACGCCGGCTCCGGTCCCGCGCAGCGTTGCCTGGCCTGCGAGTGCGCTTGCCGCGACCTGGCCGCTGTTGCTCGGAATGGGCGTGCTCATGCTCGGCATGGGCCTGCAGAGCACACTGCTCGGCGTGCGCGCCACGCTCGAGGGATTTGCCACGGTCGTCACCGGCGCGATCATGTCTTGCTATTACGTCGGGTATTTGCTGGGAACTCGCATGGCTCCGCCCCTTGTGCGCCGCCTTGGGCACATCCGCGTGTTCGCGGCGCTCGCGGCCATCTCTTCGGCCTCGATTCTGGTTCAAGGGTCCTTCGTCAACCCATTCATCTGGGGCGCGATGCGCGGCGTGACGGGACTGTGCCTCGCGGGAATCTATGTAGTCGCCGAGAGCTGGCTCAACGATCGCGCCAGCCGTGAAAACCGCGGCAGGCTGTTCGCGATCTACATGGTCGTGCTGTACGTCGGTCTCGGCGCCGGGCAGTTGCTGCTCATCTCGGCAAGCCCCGCGACCACGGCTCCCTTCATGCTGGTCTCGGTGCTCATTTCCCTCGCGCTCGTGCCGATCCTCGTGTCCTCGCGCCAGGTGCCCGAGCACGGGCTGCCGCGTACGGTGCGGTTGCGCGATCTGTATCGGGATACGCCCCTCGGAGTCGTGGCGGTCGCGGTCTCCGGCATGATATCGGCGTTCATCTTCTCCATGGGGCCGGTGTACGCTCGCCTGAGCGGGCTTGACGTGCCGGGGGTCGCGAGGTTCATGGCGGTCAGCATCCTCGCCACCGTACTGATTCAATATCCGATCGGCCGTCTGTCCGATCGGATGGACCGGCGCACCATGATCGCCGCCGTGTGCTCGCTGGACGCGGTCGTGGCGGCCATCATCACCGCCTTCCCGCATCTGCCGCACGCGCTGTTCCTATTCTTGGCGGCCGTTTTTAGCGGATTCGTCCTGACCATCTACTCATTGGCGGTCTCGCACGTGAACGACAAGCTGGAGCCGTCCCAGATGGTTGCAGCCTCGAGCAAGCTGCTGCGGCTCAACGGCACTTCCGCGGCGCTCGGCCCCGTGCTCGCCGGCGGTCTGATGGCGCAGTTCGGACCGCGCGCGTACTTCGGTGCGCTGGCGACGCTGACGGGCGCGCTCGCCATTTACGACTTGTGGCGCAAAATGCGGCGCAAGCCCGTGCCGCCCTCGCAACGCGGGCCTTTCATCGGCACTCAACAGCCGCAGGCGTGACCCTTAGATTTTCAACATGGACGTGCTCAACGGCAGCTTGCGCACGCGGCGCCCAGAGGCTGCGAAGATAGCGTTGCACAGTGCCGGCAACGCGGACGGATATGCGGGTTCGCCAAGCCCAGTAGGCGGAAAATCCGTTTTGACGAAATCGATGTGCATCGGCGGGATTTTCCGGTTCCGAAGCAGATCGTAATTGTCATAGTTACTTTGTTGGACTCGGCCGCTCTCAAATGTGATTTTCTGTCCGAATGCCGCGGACATCCCATCCACAATGGATCCGATGATCTGGTGCTCCGCATTCGTCGGATTGACGATGTGTTTGCCGACGTCCACCACAACCCAGATTTGTTGCGGAGTCACCGTGCCGTCCGCAGTTACGGCGACTCGATGAATTTGAGCGACATAGCCGACATGACTCCAATAACAGGCGAATCCCATTCCCGTATGCGCCGGCAAATCGTGGCGAGATGTCCAGTTCGAATTCTCCCGGACGCGTTCGATGACGGCGATCATGCGCGCAGCCATGAAGCCGGGACCAAAGCGGCCGGGAGGTTTGCCATCGCCCTCACCGGGATTGGGATCCCGCAGTAGCCCCAGCTGAAAGTCGATCGGGTCGCGCCCAGTCGTGTGCGCGACTTCGTCCAAGAACGATTGAAACACCCAAGCATGTGCGTTATCGCCGGGTGCGCGTAGCGGACCCACCGGAATATTGAACGGAATACGCGACGTGCGCAGCGCGTAGTTCTTGATGAATCCGGCGGGAAAAGAGTCTCGATTGGGCACGGCCAAACCGGCGAAATATTCGTTGCGTGCGAATCCGACAAAATGGTTGTGCCATACCTCGAGGCGGCCTTGCTTGCCGAGTCCGGCCGTTAAATTGTGATAACCGCCTGGCCGGTAAAAATCATGCTGCATCTCGTCCTCACGGGCCCAGAGCACTTTGATCGGGCCATTGATCACCTTCGAGATCGCCGCCGCCTCGATCATGTAGTCGTTGGCAAGCCGCCGGCCAAAACCGCCACCGCATCGAATCATGTGAATCGTGATGTTGTTTGGGTCGATGTCGAGTAGCTTTGCCACGCCCGCGCGACCGGGCCCGGGATTTTGCGTGGGTGCCCAGATTTCGACTTTCCCGTCCTGGTAGGAGGCTACGCAGTTCTGCGGTTCCATGGGAGCGTGCGATATGAACGGGTAAGAATAGGTGGCGTGTAACAGCTTTGCCGCCTGTTTCAGCGCGGCGTCGGGGTCTCCATCGACCCGGACTTGTCCCTGGGGTGGCTGCGAAAACAATTCTTTAGCCTTCGCATCGAACCCCGCGGTCGAATCGTTGGCATGCGGACCTTCGTCCCAGTCCACTTGCAACTTACGTCGCGCCTTTTGCGCATGCCACCAAGTATCGGCGACGATGGCCACGCCGCCTCGCAAGCCATCATCTATGCCTGGCCCCGGCGTCCCCGGCGGGACTTCCATGACGCGCGCAGACCCCTTCATCACAAACACATGGCTGACACCCGGCATGGATTTGATCTCATCCAGATTGGCGCTCTTGACGGCAGCGTCGAAAACCGGGCCCTTTTGGTACACCGCATACTTCATGCCCGGCACTTTGACGTCGATGCCAAACTGCTGCTTGCCCTTCACAATCCGCGCTTTGTCGGGATCGATAACGGATTTGCCGATGATCTTGAACGTCGATTCGTCTTTCAGCTTGACCTTCTCGAGATCCGGCTGCGGTAGCCGGGATGCATCCTCCGCGAGCAAGCCGTAAGTCAGCGAACGGCCAGTCGTCACATGGGTCACGATGCCGTCAGAGGTCGAGCATTCCGAAGCGGGCACGCCCCATTTCGCCGCCGCGGCGCTGACCAGCATCTCTCGACCCGCCGCACCGGCCTTGCGCAGGGGCATCCAATTAGACGGAGTTGAGTAGCTGCCGCCGGAAGACTGACCGCCCATCTTGCCGCCCTGGTAATCAGCCATTTCGATCACGACGTCTTTCCACGCGACGTCGAGCTCTTCCGCGAAGATCATTGGCAACGCGGTTTTCGTGCCCTGACCGACTTCGGGATTGGGAGCGAAGATGGTCACAACACCGGAGGGAGCGATGCGCGCAAAGAGCGTGACCATGCTGGCGTCGGAGTCCGCAGCCATGGCGAGGTCTCCAAGAGACGGAAACGTTGCGGCAAATAAGATGCCTCCACCGGCGGCCAGGCTGGCAGTCAGGAAAGCGCGTCGCGACAGGGGGCTCTGCGTCGGCCTCGTGTTGAGGTTGGAGGAGCTCGTTGCCATCTGAATCCCTTTAGGTGTTTTGCGCTTCTCCAAGCTGTTTTATGGCGGCGCGGATCCGCGAGTAGCAACCGCAGCGACAGATGTTGCCCGCCATCCCGGCATCGATGTCCTCGTCCTTCGGCCGAGGCGTGCGCGTGAGCAACGCAGTCGCCGACATGATCTGTCCGCCCTGACAATAGCCGCATTGCGGAACGTCCAGGGTCAGCCATCGCTCTTGAACCTTTTTGCCGATGGCCGTTTCGCCGATGCCTTCGATGGTGGTGATCCGTAGGTTGACCACGGCTTCGAGCGGCAGTTGACAGGAGCGAACCGCCGAACCATTGGCATGCACCGTGCAGGCACCGCACTGCCCGATTCCGCAGCCGTATTTGGTGCCGGTCATATCGAGGATGTCACGCAGGACCCACAGTAGGGGCGTGTCACCCTCAGCATCCACGTCATGCTTTGTCCCGTTTACTTCGATGGTGTAGCTCAATTGATAGCCCCTTGTCTTGGGTACCGACGAAGAGTCCGGCTGCTGCCCGTCGCATGAGAGTCCAAGTCGTAGACTGTCGGTGAAGCCCGGTAGTTTCATCTATCCGATCACTGCAGGAGCATCCACGGCTTTTATGGCACATTGACTGGAATCTAAGAATAAAATAATCGTCAAAACAGAGACTTAGTACGCTAGTGCACTCGTCGCCCGTCCCAAATCCAAGGGCTGCCGTCGACGTCCAATCAGCGCGATAAAGATCCAAGAGAACTCGAGGAAAACCATAGAGAATCTGTATTTTGGCATCTGATGACGTCCTGGGCAGCGCTCGCCGACCTATGGAGATGCCGGGCTATGGCGGTGAACAGAGAGGAAGGGTCATGAATATTGTCCAAGCTGCCGCGAAGCAGCCGCGGTCTCGCTGGGGCACGGCGATTCTGGTCTCCGTCTTGTCTTCGACTCTCTGGCTTGCGATTTGCCCCCAGACTCTGTTCGCCGAGCAAGATGCGCCGCCCCCACAAGCCCCTCCGCATGCTCAACAAACTCCCGACGAGCTGCAGCAGCTGGTCGCGCCGATCGCGCTGTACCCGGATTCGCTGGTCGCCCAGATCTTGGCGGCATCGACCTTTCCCGAGCAAGTGGTCGAGGCGGATAGATGGCTGCAAGCCCATGCCGAGTTGAAAGGCGACGCGTTGGGTCAGGCGATAGACCCGCAACCATGGGATCCCAGCGTCAAGGCGCTCACGGCATTCCCGGCTGTCCTGGGCAATATGGATAAGAATCTCTCCTGGACGTCCTCCCTGGGCGACGCCTTCTACAATCAGCAACAGGATGTCATGGATGCCGTGCAAGTGATGCGCCGGCGAGCGCAAGCGGCGGGCAATCTGCAATCCACTTCTCAGCAAACGGTGGACGAAGAACAGTCCGCGATTACCATTCAGCCGACGAGCACTGAGGTGGTTTACGTTCCCGCTTATGATCCGTGGTTGGTCTACGGAGATCCCTTGGTGGCGTGGCCTGGGTGGTACCCGTATCCGGGAATCTGGTTTGGTGGTCCGTACCTGGCCTTTGGAGTCGGCTTCGATATCGGTTTCGTGGGCGCCTTTGGCTGGGGCTGGGGTCAGTGGGGATTCGACTGGCGTCGGCGCTATCCCATCTACAACCACGACAGGTATTACTCGCGGAGCAACACGTTTTACAACCGGAATAATTATTACCGCGGCGGAGGCGAGGGCGGCGTCGCAAGGGACGTGCAGCGGGGAGTGAGCACCGGCCGCACCGGAGATGCCGGGCGGCCCGGGGAGGGATACGCCGGCCGGTCCGGCGAAGATCCAAGAAGGGCGCAAGCGGCCAGAGGCTACCCCTCGACGGCCCGTCCTTTTGAAGGCACCGAGGCGGCGCGAGGATACGCGGACGCCCGCGATGAAGGCGCCGGTCGCTCGAGCGCCTTTGGCGGCTACGATCACGGAGGAGCTGCCAGAAGCTTCTCCTCTCGCGGGAGCGCGAGCTTCGGGGGCGGCGGCGCACCTCGAGGCGGCGGTGGCGGGCATCGATGATCGAATGTCGTCGTATACCTGCCGGCAGAGCTTGGAAATGGAGAGAGGCCTCATGCAGCGAACGAAACTGAACATCGACAAATGGTACAGAGCGGCTGAATTTGCCGCGCTGGCTATCTTGGTTGGATGTTTTCCCGCGATGGGCTTGGCACAGCAGCCTGGCCAGAAGACATTTTCGTCAGCGGAAGAAGCGAGCAACTCACTGGTTGCCGCCATGCAGAGCAAAAACGAAAAGGCGTTGCTCGAGTTCCTGGGTCCCGACGGAAAGGCAATCGTCTCTTCGGGGGACGAGGTCGAGGACCTTCAGACCCGGGCTGATTTCGTCCACAGATACTTGGAGATGCACCGTCTGGTCAATGAACCGGATGGGACCACCGTTTTATACATCGGCGCGAAGAACTGGCCTACGCCCATACCGCTGATCCACAATGCGCACGGTTGGTATTTCGATACGGAGGCGGGCAAGAGGGAAATCCTGTATCGGCGAATTGGCCGCAACGAAATGTCGGCCATTCGCGTTTGCCAGGAGCTGGCGGCGGCGGAACACGAATACCGCGACGCTCAGCACGCGTACGCGCAGGCCATCTTCAGCGATGAAGGGCAACATAACGGTCTTTATTGGAAGGTGAACGCCGGCGAAACTCAGAGCCCCATCGGCCCTCTGGTGGCGAACGCTGTCGCCCAGGGTTACGCGCCCGGGAGAAGCGGTCCCCCGACTCCATATCGAGGTTACTACTTCCATATCCTGAGGATGCAAGGGAAGCGAGCCCCGGGCGGCGCAAAGCAATACGTCGTAGACGGCAAGATGACCGAGGGATTCGCTTTCGTCGCCTACCCGGCGGAATACCGCGCATCTGGCGTGATGACGTTCATCGTTGGGCGCGATGGGGTCGTGTATCAGCGAGATCTAGGGAAAGCGACGAACGAGATTGCCGGCTCGATGAAGGCATTCAATCCGGATTCTGCCTGGAAGAAAGCTGAAGAATCCTCGGGCACCACCGTCCGGTAGCTAACCTGACACCGGAAACCTTATACTCGCCGCGCCGGCACGACCGCAGAGGACCGTAGTCGGCTTCGTATCGCTGATTAACGAGTGTGGACGCCGGCTGTGTCGGCCCGGAGAGAGGATGGACACTGGTAGGCGCCCCGGCGGCGAACCCCCGCGGAGCGAGGGCGGTCATACGGTCGAGCCGCTCCGAAGAACGCTGTCCTTCTACGACCTGGTCATCTACGGAATCGCCTACGTTTGTCCATTCGGGATATTTCAATCCCTTGGGTTCGTATGGCAGGCATCCGACGGCCTCATCGTGCTCGCCTACGTTCTCGCCACGATATGCATGTACTTTACGGCAAAGAGCTATGCGGTGATGACCGAGGCCGTGCCGAGCGCCGGATCGATCTACGGCTATGCGCGCCATGCGCTCGGTCCATTCGCCGGCTTCATGGGCGGCTGGATGATATTGCTCGACTATTTGCTGATACCGGCCTACGTATACGTCTTCATGGCGGTCGCCCTGGGCACGCTGGTGCCGCAGGTCGATCGAGCCCTGTGGATCGTGATACTCGGCGCGGCGACTCTCGGCATCAACTGGTTCGGCGTGCGCGTGACTTCCCGGGTCAACCTGATCTCTGTCGCGGTGCAGATCGTGGTGTTGGCTCTATTGCTGGTTCTCGGGGTGGTTGCGCTATACCACGGCAAGGGCAACGGCGCGCTCACACTGCGGCCGCTCTATGCGCCGGATCTGTACCATGCCAAGAGCATTTTCACGGCGACCTCGATCTGTGTGATGTCCTATCTCGGATTCGACGCGATCTCCACGCTGTCGGAAGAGGTCAAAAGCGACGACAAGCGGCTCGTGGGCCGCGCGATCGTGAGCGTGCTGCTCATCGCGGCGGCGATCTTGGCGGTGACGGCGTGGGTGATGGGGGATCTTCTCGGCGGCTTCGCGATCAAGGATCCGGCCGCTGCGACTTACGAGCTGCTCGCCTGGGCGATTGCCCCATGGGCCGCGACGCTGACCGCGTGGGTCATGGCCACCCTGGTCGGGGTCACCAATGCGCTGCCGATGCAGGTCGGGGTCGCACGCGTCATGTATGCCATGGGACGCGACCGCCAGCTGCCGGCCGCACTCGCCAAGATTCATCCCAAACACGGCACCCCGTATGTCGGGATGATTGCGACCGCCGTCATCTCAGTCACGGTCTCGCTGTTGATGCGATACCAGATGGACGAGCTCGTCTCCATCGTCAATTTCGGAGCGCTCTGCGGGTTCTTGCTATTGCATATATCGGTGATCGTACAGTTTTGGGTGAAAGGCCGCTCCGGACGCTGGATTGTGCACCTGGCAATTCCGTTGGCCGGCAGTATCGTCGTGCTGGCTGTCTTATCCGGCATGAGTTCGCTGGCTCTGATGCTCGGCCTCACCTGGCTCGCCGGTGGCCTGGTGTACGGCGCCATCTTGGTGAGCCGGCGGCGGGCCGAGCTCGCAATATGAGGCCGCCCCTCATTTTGGCAGGATTGCCCGATAAATTCGTGAACTCGCCTGTCGAAAGGCTGCGCCGGCTCGGGTAGCCTCTCCGCAGCGGCTCTAACGCTTGCGGAGGTTCTGTGCTCGTCGTGACAACAGAAAATGTGCCCGGACATCGAGTACGCGAAGTCAAGGGTCAGGTCTTCGGCGTGGTGGTCAGAAGCCGCGGGCTTGGCGGGAATATCATGGCGGGGCTCCGCTCGATCGTCGGCGGGGAAATCACCGAGTACACACAATTGCTCGAGGAAGCGCGCCGTCATGCCGTCGACCGAATGGTCCGCAACGCCAGTCTCATGCACGCCAATGCCATTGTCATGATGCGATTCGATTCAGCCGAGATCGGTCAGACGATGAGTGAGATCGTCGCCTACGGAACGGCCGTGGTGCTGGAACCGGCGGCTTGATCATGTTGCGCTCCGTCGTGATTGTGGCGGCAGCAATTCTCACGTGCGTCGGTATCGGCCTCATCGCCTACGGCGTGCACGCGCCGGGCTGGCAGGTGCTGGCAACCGGCGTGATCATCCTCATCGGCACGCTGTTCGAGCGCTGGCGCTACCGTCGCATCGAGGAGCCGTCCAACGGTCGCTGGCAGCGGACGGATGAGCAATTCATCGATCCATCGACCGGGGATCCCGTTGAAGTGATGTTTGACCCGGGCACCGGCGAGCGGCGCTATGTTGCCGGCAAGTCACGCGCAGCAAAGGATCCGGCACCCTGAGGCATGGGGCGGGTCTCGCTCGCGGCCACTCAGTGCCGGTGCGCATGATGCTCGTCTGGCGTATGCGCGTGTGAGTGCCTTCTCGGCAGGTGTTCATGTCGGTGGCTGTGAAGTCCAACCGGCATCAGGTCGTGAAAATGCTCGTGATGCTGGTCATCGTGGCGATGAGCATGCTCGTCTTCCCCGGCCTCATGAGCGTGATCATGGGCGTGCATTTCGGTCAGGTGGACGAGGATGCCCAGGACCATCAAGACGGCGCCTGCGAGCATCCACAGGCCGCCGACGCGCTCGCCCAATATGACGGCGAGCAGCGCACCGACAAAGGGCGCAAACGCGAAAACCGAGCCCGTGCGAGCCGCACCGAACGAGCGCTGGGCCAGCAGGTAAAGACGCAGACTCAAGCCGTACCCTGTGGCGCCGACCAATAAAAGGCCTATCGCAGGCCCGAGTGCCGGTAGCGGCTCCTTGTAGACGGCCGCCAACATCGCGGTTGCCGCCGCGCCGATGGCGCCCTTGAGCAAAACGACCTGACTCGGATCGCGAGCGGACACCGCGCGCGACAGCGTGTTATCTACGCCCCAGGAAGCCGTGGCGGCCATGACCGCCAAGAGCCCGGCCACCTGAGTACGGCCCGCTTGGGCGCGATCCAGCACCAAAACAATCCCACCGAGGGTGAGCAAGGACAGGCCCAGAATGACCCGCCGGTCCAAGGTCTCGTGATACCAGAGTCGCGCTAAAACGGCGGTAAACACCGCCTCGAGGGTCAGCATGAGCGAGGCACTGGTGCCACTCGTGTGCTGTAGGCCCCACGCAAGCGCGGTGGGTCCTATGCCTGCGCCAAAGACTGCCATCAGTACGAGTCGCGAGACATCGCCGCGCTGTAGCTGCGCCTCGCGACCGATAGGCTGACGCAGCAGCGCCCCGATGAGCGCCGCACCTGCATAGAGCAGGCTGGCCGTGCAGAAGCTTCCCATGCCTGCGCCCAGGCGCTGCACCAAGGGTGTGCTGACGCCGAACAGCACGGCAGCCGACAACGCGGCCAATCCGCCCGAGAGAGCAGGCCATTGGCGGTGTGGAGAGAGGGGGTGCGCCCGCATGCGGGTATTTCGATCGAGTGGCGACCTCGGGGAATTTATCATAGCATCGCCCGCGCTCCTCGGACCGTGTCAAAACGATCGAAAGTCACCCTAGTGCATCAAGCGGTAACAGACGACGGCAACACTCTCATTGCCCGAACTATGGAAGAGTAAGTCTCTGGGGATACATCATGCCGATACACGACCATCAACCTTCGTCACGGGGCCGCGCTTTCTTCTGGGGTGGTTTAGGCTTAGGGGTGCTGTTCCTTGCCGCGCTCGTTACGCGGGGGTTCGGGTTGTGGGGCGGATCGGGCAAGGGTTCTGAGGCACCCGCGCTGATGGTCCGGCAAGGGGAACGGATCGTGGTTCCCGCGGGCTCAGCGTTACGCGATCGCTTGAGTGTCATGCCGGCATCGATGCAGCCCGTCAGCCCCGATCTCGTCCTACCTGCGGTGGTTGAGTCCAATCCGGCACGCACAGCCCTCGTCCTCCCGGCGCTGGGTGGGCGTGTGGTGGCACTCAAGGTGGGGTTGGGAGAGCGGGTGGTCCAAGGGCAACCCTTGGCCGTCATCGATTCGCCCGATCTGGCGCAGGCGTTCGAGGATAACGACAAGGCTGCGGACGCCTTCAAGCTGGCCGACAAAATGCTCGCGCGACAAAAGGAGCAGTCCAAGATCGGCACGGCTTCGGAGCAAGATCTCGATCAGGCCAAGAACAACTATACCCAGGCCGAAGCTGAATACGTAAGAACGCAGGCGCACCTCAAAACGCTCGACGTAGCCGCCGATACCAAGCCGTCCAGGCGCCTGTTGACGGTGACCGCGCCACTCAGCGGCAGCATCACGGCGCTCAGCGTCACGCCGGGCACCATGATCAATGACCCGACACAGCCCATCATGACCGTTGCCGATATCTCGACCATCTGGGTGACAGCGATGGTACCGGAGAAGGATATCGCCGCGGTTTCCAACAATCAGGACGCCGAGGTGCGCCTGATGGCTTATCCCGATCGTGCGCTGCATGGCAAGGTGCTTTTCATATCGGACGTCATCGAGCCTGATTCACGTCGGGACAAGGTGCGCATCGCGTTCGCGAATGCGGACCGCACGCTCAAACCGAATATGTTCGGGATCGTGACGCTGCAGGGAGCACAGCGAGTCCGCATCGTCCTGCCGAGTTCCGCGCTATTGATGAACAACGACCGCACGAGCGTCTTTGTCGCCGTCGCCCCCTGGACCTTCGAGCGGCGCATCGTTGACCCGGAACTGGAAGAGGGAACCTCGGTCGCGATCCGTTCGGGCGTCAATCCCGGTGAGCAGGTGGTCGTGAAAGGTGGAATTCTGTTGAATGATTGACCGTTTCGTCACCTTTTGCCTGCACCGTCGCATTGCGATCATCGTGCTCGCCGTGCTGCTCGGTGGATTTGGCGTCTATGCCTGGGAGACCTTGTCGGTCGAGGCCTATCCCGAGCTGGGCGATGTCGCCTCGCAGGTTACCACCCAGATTCCCGGGCTGGCGGCCGAGGAAGTGGAGCAACTGATCACGGTGCCGCTCGAGCGCGCGATCAACGGTACGCCCGGCATGATCCTGATGCGTTCGCAAAGCACTTTCGGACTGTCCTTGATCACCGTCTTGTTTCGCGACGGCTACGATGACTATTGGGTGCGGCAACGGCTGGATGAGCGCATCAGTCAGGCCACGCTGCCGCCGGGCGCGTCGCCCTCAACGGACCCGGTGTCGGGTCCCGGCGGCGAGATTTATCGCTACACCCTGGAATCCGACAGCAAGAACCTCCAGGAGCTGTCGGAGATCCAGCGGTGGAAGGTGATTCCTGCGCTGAAATCCGTTCCCGGCGTCGTCGATGATGTCAATTTCGGCGGGCTCACCACCGAATATCAGCTCGATCTCGAGCCCAAGCAGCTCGAGCACTATGGCCTCGGCATCACGGATGTCATGAATGCCATCAACAACAACAACACCAACGCCGGCGGCGGCCGCGTCTCGCGCGGCGACCAGAGTTATGTGATTCGCGGGGTGGGACTCATTCGCACCCTGGAGCAGATCGGATCGATCGTCGTTACGCAATTCAACGGAACTCCGGTGCTGGTTCGCGATCTCGGCCGCACGACCCTCAGCCATCAGGAACGTGAAGGAATCCTCGGAAAGGACAGCAATCCGGACACGCTCGAAGGCATCGTGCTGATGCTGAAATATCAGAACCCGTCCGAGACCCTGCGCGGTGTTCACGCCAAAGTGAACGAGCTCAACGCGGCGTTAGCCAGCGACGGGGTGAGGATCGTCCCGTACATCGACCGCGACAACCTGGTGCGAGCGACGGTCCACAAGGTGGGGCAGACCATTCTCGAGGGCATCGGTCTGGTCTTCCTGATTCTGATTCTGTTCCTCGGCAGTCCGCGCAGCGCGCTGGTCGTGGCGGTGACTATTCCGCTCGCCCTGGTATCCGTGTTCTCGCTGCTCAATCTCACGCATGTATCGGCGAATTTGCTGTCGCTCGGCGCGATCGACTTTGGGATCCTCGTCGATGGCGCCATCGTCGTGACCGAGTCCGTGCTGCGGCGGCGCGAGGCCCTGCCCAACGAGGTGTTGAGCGAGGACGAGGCCAAGGCCGCGACCCTGCAGGTGACCCGGCCGATTTTCTTTTCGAGCCTGATCATCATCATCGCCTATCTGCCGATGTTTTCCTTTCAGCGCGCGGAAGCGAGACTCTTCACACCTATGGCGTATACCATGGGTTATGCCTTGTTCGGTGCGCTGCTGACCACCCTTGCACTGGTGCCCGGACTCGCCTACATGGCGTTTCGCAATCCCGGCAAGGCGTATCACAACCGCTGGCTGGAACGTCTGACCGTCTGGTACGACCGGGGGCTCGCCGCCTGCCTGGATCAACCGCGCATCATCTACGGCGTCGCGAGCTTTGCGTTGCTGGCGGTGGTTGGACTGGGGGCCACGGTGGGCAGGGACTTCCTGCCGGATCTGGATGAAGGCGCGTTGTGGCTGCAAGTACAGATGCCCACCGGCCTTGCGCTGAACAAGGCGAGCGACATGGCGAGCGACCTGCGCCGTGCGATCTTGAAGTATCCCGAGGTGTCCTATGTCGTTACGCAAACCGGGCGAAACGACGACGGTACCGATTCATGGACCATGTCGCACATCGAGGCGCCGGTCGGCCTCACCGACTACGACACGTGGCCGCATCATGAGTCCAAAAAGGCATTTCTAGACAAAATGGCGGCGGACCTCGCCAAGCTGCCTGGCTATTCCGTCGGCATCAGTCAACCCATCATCGATGGCGTCAACGACATGATCGGCGGCGCCCACAGCCCGCTGGTGATCAAAGTCTTCGGCGATGACTTGGACGAGCTGCGCCGTATCGGCAGCCAGATCGTGGATGTTCTTTACAGCATCCAAGGTACTTCGAGCGCCTCCCTTTTCCAGGAACCGCCGATTCCGCAGGTGGAAATCAAACTCGACCGAGATAAGGCGGCGCGCTACGGCGTGAACATGACAGATGTGCAAAATGTCATCCAGACGGGGGTGGGCCAAGCGCCCGTCTCCACGGTGTACGTGGGCGAACGGACTTATCCTCTGACGGTGCGATTCTCGCATGACGCCCGCAATTCACCGGAGGCTCTCGGCAATCTGCTCGTGCACACCGCAAGCGGAGTGCAGGTGCCGCTCTCGCAGCTGGCGGAGGTTCGAGCGCGCACGGGAGAGAGCACGGTCACTCGCGAGAATGGCCAGCGCAATCTGACGATCAGGATCGACAATCGCGAGCGCGACTTGACCTCCTATCTCGAGGAAGCACAGAAAAAAATAGCGGCACAGGTGCATTTCGACAGGAACAAGATCAGGCTCGAGTGGGGCGGTCAGTTCGAGAATCAGCGGCGCGCGGAATCTCGGTTGCTGGTGATCCTCTCGCTCGTGATGGGCATGATGCTGATCTTTCTCACGGTCGGGCTCAAATCCTTCCGCCAGGCCGTGCTGATCTTGGGTGTGGTGCCGCTGGCGACGCTGGGAGGACTGATCTCGCTGCATCTCACCGGTCAGACTCTCAACGTCGCGAGCGGCGTCGGCTTCATCGCGCTCTTCGGCGTGGCGGTTCAAAATGGCATCATCATGGTGTCGAATCTCAATCGAATGCGAAAGTCCGGCTTGGAGCTGCACGAAGCCATCATGATCGGCGCGACGGAGCGGCTGCGGCCGGTATTGATGACCGCCACGGTGGCCACCTTGGGTATGTTGCCGGCGGCCCTTCACACCGGAGTCGGCAGCGACGTACAACGCGGCATCGCGACCGTGGTGGTCGGCGGACTGGCCATCGCGACGTTGCTGACCCTGTTCGTCATCCCCTCGATGTACCACGTCATCGAGCATTGGGCCGAGCAGCGCCACGGCGAAGCTCGGTGGGGCCGGTGATGGGCATGCGGCGCTCGCAGGGCGCGTTCATCGCCGGTACGCTGGGTGGCTGCATCGCCGTGCTGACTGCCTGCGCGGTCGGGCCGAACTTCAAGCGTCCGACTCCTCCTGCCGCCGGCGACTACGGCAGCGCATCCACCCACGAAGAAACCACGGCGGCCGAGGTCACGGACGGCGGCGTGCAGCGCTTCGTTACCGGAATGGATATCCCGAGTCAGTGGTGGACCTTGTTTCGCTCGCCCGAGCTCGATCGGCTGGTCGAACAATCGCTCAAGGCAAATGCCAATGTCGGCGCGGCCCAGGCGGCCCTGCGCCAGGCGCACGAGCTCTATCTCGCGCAGCGCACCGCTTTTTTTCCGAACCTCCAGGGCAGCTTCGGCGGCGTCCGCTCGGAGTATCCCGTCAGCACGTTGACCGCTCCCACCACGGCATCGAATAACACCTACAATCTTTACACGGCGCAGCTCACATTGAGCTACATGCCCGATGTGTTCGGTGCCACGCGCCGCGCGGTCGAGATGGCCAAGGCGCAGGAGCAGAGCACCCGCTTTCAGCTCGAGGCCACCTACCTTACCTTGAGCAGTAATGTGGTCGTGACCGCGGTGCAGGAGGCCTCGCTGCGCGGGCAGATCGCGGCGACGGAGCGGCTGCTCGATGTGCAGCGCGAGCTGACCGACAAGGCTCGGCGCCAACGAGTGCTGGGTACTGCGAGCGACTTGGATGTTCTCGCCCAGGAATCCGCAGAGGCGCAAACAGCCCAGACGCTGCCGCCGCTGCAAAAGCAATTGGGTCAAACGCGCGATGCCTTGACCGCACTACTGGGCCGGCTGCCGTCCGGTGAGCCGGCGGAAACGTTTCACTTGAGCGGGCTGACGCTGCCCAAGGATCTTCCCGTGAGCGTGCCTTCGAAACTGGTCGAGCAGCGTCCCGATGTGCGACAGGCCGAGGAGGACATGCATGCCGCATCCGCTGCCGTAGGGGTCGCGCTTGCCGACATGCTGCCTCAGTTCGCCATCAACGCCGATCTGGGATCGAGCGCCCTGAAGCTCGGGTCGCTTTTCTCCCCCTATACCGGATTCTGGGACGCCGGTGCATCGCTGACACAAACGCTGTTCGACGCAGGCGCATTGCTGCACAAGAAGCGCGCCGCGGACGCCGCTCTCGATCAAGCGGCAGCACAATACCGGGCCGCGGTCATTCTGGCGTGCCAGAATGTGGCCGACACGCTGCGTGCTTTGCAGGCGGACGCCGATGCGCTGAAGGCGAGCGCCGAAGGGGAGCGCGCCGCGAAGCGGACTTTCGATCTCGCGCAGCACCAGCGAGAACTGGGGACGATCAGCCTGGTCGCGGTGCTCATTGCCGAGCAAACCTATCGACAGGCGGAGCTGGCCTTGGTCCAGGCCCAAGGCAATCGCTTGGCCGACACGGCTGGATTGTTTCAGGCGCTCGGCGGCGGATGGTGGAATCGTACGGAGGAGCCTCACTATGAGCGATCTGGTTCGACGGGAGAATAGTGGTGGTGCGACAACTCTCACACTGAATCGTCCGGAGAAGCTGAATGCGCTTACCAAGGACGTGTTCGATGCGCTGAACAAGCATATCGTGGCGATTGGCCGTGAAGCCCGGAAAACAGGCCTCGTCATCTTGCGCGGCGCGGGCGGGAATTTTTCGGCCGGCTACGATATGCAAGAAGTGCTCGAATACGTAAATGCACATGCAAAACCGCACTTTCACTCTGAGGTGATCCAGAGAATCGCCGACCTCCCGCAGCCCGTGATTTCTGTCGTCCAAGGCCATTGTTCGACCGGCGCGTTGGAGCTCGCGCTGGCGGCCGATCTGATCGTCGCGTCGGAGTCGGCGCGTTTCTGCGACGTCTATGGACGATGGGGCCTGACGCCTGTCTGGGGTTTGAGCCTGCGGTTGCCGCACCGTATCGGCCGAGCCAAGGCGAGCGAAATGATGTTCACCTGCCGAAGTTACACGGGGCGACAGGCCGAAGCGATGCACCTCGCCAATTATTGTTTCCCAGATGATCGGCTCGACGCCGAGGTCGCCGCGTTGTCGGCGGATATCCTGGCCAACTCGTGGTACGCGAATCAAGTCAATAAGCGCGCGCTACTGGAAACGGACGGCTTGAGCTTGAGCGATTCGCACGCCCTGGAGCTCTTTAAGAACGAGGGGTTGGCGCCGGATGCGGCGCAGCGAGTCGCTAAGTTCTTTGCGAAATGAGCCGCTAACCTTCGATTACTGCGAATCCTTCGCGCCGCGCGGCTCTGGCCAAGCGTGCATCGAGACACACAATCTCGAGAGTGGATGGATCATGGTCAGCCGCGATGAGCGCGGCCGCAAGTTGCAGGCTATCCGCGGCGCGCAGCGGGTGGGTGCGTAGCAAACGCTCCGCCGTACGTCGCACCGCGTCCGATGGCACAATTTCGTGCCAACTGTCGACGAGTTGACGGGTTCTCGAGAGCGCGTTCGAAACCTCATCCGCGGTCAAGGACTTCTCTCGCTCGAGTCGGGCAAGCGCCGACGCGATCTCAATGGGCGTTCCCCACCAGATGAGCACTTGCGGGTCTTGCTGTAGAAGCTGCAGCATCGACTTGCGTGTGGGTTCGTCCGCAAGTAACGGGGTGACGGCCGAGGAGTCCCAGAATTTCATCGTGGGTGGCGCCTCATCGGCCCTCGTCTCTGTCAGTTCGCAATGCAGCCGACAAGGACGCCTTGCGCGGTAGGGCAGAATGGAGTGAGCTATGAAGTGCGGCGGGAGAAAGCGCTTGCGCCGGCGGTCGGACGATACCCCGTGCGCAGAGCAAAGCCAGTCGATCAGAGCCGCTGCCTGAAGATTCGATACGTTCCAGCCGAGCGATCGGTGCGTCACGGTCATAAATGACCACCGCGTGTCCGGCGCGCACCTTGCGCAGATAGGCGCTCAGGTTATTCTTCAGCTTCGAGACGGTAGCCTTTTCCATATGGCTATAATAGCCATATTATCGCGGTTTCGCAAATTGCGTCTACCGATTGAAGTCCACGTGTTTCGTTTCCGGCCCGGCTAGGGCGCCGAGAGTAAGCATGAGTCCCCCTACCGCGAGAAGTACGACCGGGCTGAACTCATAAGGCATGAGCTTGGCTAGAGCCAGCATATAAAAGGAGTAAAAGCCCGGCAGTATTGTCGCCAGGCTGTAGCTGAGGCCATAGCCACTTGAACGAATTTCGGTGCGAAAGCTCTCCGCGAGGTATGGCGTGATGACAGCCCATACCGGAATAGTGAGCACCAGGATGAGCGCAACCAGTCCGACCAGCATGGCAGAATCTTGATAGGCGCCCGCCATCAGGACGTAATACAAGGCGCTTGCCGGTATTAGATTCAACAATCCCAGGGCAATCAGTGTGGGTCGGCGTCCAAATTTCTGACTCGCCAGGCCGACCAGTGGCAGGATCGGCACCGAGATGGCAGCGCCGATCAAGATGCCAGTGTTCACGTCGGGCGACTTCACACCGAGAACGGTGTTGATTACCCCTGGAAGCGCGGCCACGGTCGCATCGAGGGTGAGCCACGCACCGCTCATGACTGTGATGAGCTGCACTAAGCGATGCAAATCTGCACCCGCAAAGCATTCCTTCAGAGGGGCGGCGCTTTTCTTGGACGAGCGCCAGACTTCGGACTCAGGGACCGACAGATAGTAGTAAACGAAGAGCGCGCCGGCGAGCAGTGCCCCGGTCACGAACGGAATGCGCCAGCCCCACACCGCGTAGGCGGAGCGGGCATCACCGCTGGGCGCCAATTTGAGCATCAGGGCTGTAAGCAAGGACACACAAACGAGCGCGGCAGGGTAGCCCACGTGGATGAGCGCGGCATTCAGTCCGCGCTTTTCCTTGGGAGAATATTCCATGGCCAAGGGATTGGCCGCTGTATATTCGCCTCCGATGAAGACGCCATCAGCAAAGCGCAGGATGAGGAGAGCTGCAATGGATGCGCTACCCCAAGCCTGGTAGCCGGGAAGCGCCGCGACCAAGAGAGTTGCAATGGCAAAGCCGGCCACTGAAATCAACGTGACCCGACGCCTGCCCAGTCGATCCCCGAAGTGACCAAAAACCATCGAGCCGATCGGTCGCCCCATCAGCGAAATCGCGAACACCACGGAGAAAATCGTCGCTTTGCCGGCGGCGCTCAGGCCGGCTGGGATGAAGTATTCGAGTGCGGGAGCCAAGACCGCGATGGGCAGATAGACCTCGAACATGTCGACAAAGAAACCAAAGTACGCCGCACGCACCGCTCTACGGGCGACGAGGTCTGGAGTGGTCGTCAGCTCTGCGAGACTTGGACTCAGTAACTGCATCGTCATCGCGGCACTCCTTGTTCTTATTGTCTTCAATGCTGACTTGTCAGATACCGAGTGGTGTCTCTCCGATCGGATGCTCGAGATCGGTCAGAGCGCCGGTCCTCGAGCCCTCTTCATCACGAATCACGGTAATGGGCCGGTTAGGCCGCTGGTCGACCGTTAGCCGGAAAACATCGAACCGGTTGTAGGAGCCGACGATGTCATGGATTTGCTTCTGTTCAATCGAGAGTGACAGGTCGATCTCGGCGAGGACCATGCCTTCGCCCCCCACCAGAGGCTCCGCGAGCAGCTCCCCCTGCGGGCCGAGAATCATTGACGTTGCGGGAGGCGCCGACGTGAGAATCCCGCGGATTTCGGCATCGCCCTGGGAGACCTCGCTGATCGCTTGCTCGTCCAGGGCGCATGAGGCCACCACATTGAACACTTTTCCCTCGAAGGCGTGTGCAGCGGCGCGAATGCGGATCGCGTCGGTTAGATTGTAGTTCCGGTTCATCCCCGGGCGGCGAACGGGCCACGCCGGCGGATAGCATGCGATGTGTACTTCTTCGCCCTGTGCCAGCAGGGCGAAGCGCGCAAGCGTGTTGGTATTCTCGCCGCAGATCAACATGCCCAACTTGGCGAGCTCGGTCTGCTCTACCCGCAAGTTGGAAGCGTCTCCATTGGCCCATGTCAGCTTTTCTGCCCACGTTGGCACCAGTTTGCGATGGCGGTTCAGGAGCGTGCCATCCGCATCGAACAGCAGGTTCGTGTTCCACATCGTCCCCATGCTCTCAGTCGCCTTCTCGGTGACGCCGACCGAAAGTACGACCCGGTGGCGGCGAGCAATATCTGCGAGCTGGTCAACCTGTGGGCTTGGGATCTTGATGGCGTTGTCGTACAAGCGACGATAAAACGGATGCTGATCGATGGGTGCGAGCAGCATGTTCCAGAGCGGGAAGGCGGGGATATAGGACTCGCCGAAGACGATCAGATCGGCACCGCTTGCTTTGGCGGTGGCGACCCAGTGCTCCAGCCTGGAAATTGAGGCGTCACGATCCAGAAATACGGGGGCCGCTTGCACCGCAGCGGCGTGAAAGCGCTTATATACGTCGCCCCCCATATCGGCTCCCTGCGCTCAAGCGCTCCCCATCCGCCGGTTTTGGACCTTAACATGCTCTCTACTGCCTGAATAGCACAGAGATCCATTGCAGCCGCCTACCCCTATGGGGAAGCGCGAGCCCGCACCGTCGACGCGACCTGAGAATGTACGCGCACCTTGGGGAGCCGGGGGGACGTGGCATCTGGCAGACTTCTGCGGCTAAAATGGCGCGGCCAGCCGCCCTGAGTCCGATAAGAAGGCCCGCGTGAGTCGGGAAGTTCATGTCCAACAAAATCAATCGTCGCGACTTTCTCAGCGGCACGGCGCTCGTCATCGCCGCCGGCCTAACACCGCTCGCTCAGATACGCGCGCAGCCCGGCCGCTACTATCCACCGTCGCTCACGGGGCTGCGAGGCAGCCATCCCGGATCGTTCGAGGTGGCCCATCAAGTCGGTCGCGAAGGTAAGTCCTTTGACATCTCCGGCCTGCCGATCGAGCAGAGTTTCGATCTGGTCGTGGTCGGAGGCGGCATCAGCGGATTGGCCGCCGCATGGTTCTATCGCGAAGCGCACGGTCCCGCGGCGCGCATCCTGATTCTCGAGAACCATGACGATTTCGGCGGACACGCCAAGCGCAACGAATTTCGGGTCGGCGATCGCCTGCTGCTCGGTTACGGCGGCACCGAGTCGCTGCAATCCCCGAAGACCTTCTTCAGCAAGACCGTCAATCGACTCCTGCGCTCGCTCGGCATCGAGCTGGCGCGCTTCGATACGGCTTTCGACCGCAAGCTCTATGCGTCGCTCGGCCTGACTCAAGGTGTGTACTTCGACCGCGAGACGTTCGGCGTGGACAGGCTGGTCGCCGGCAACCCTGTCGTTACCGGCGGGGACTCGTTTGCGAGCGACGCCCATCCCCGCCCGATCGAGACCGTGGTCGGGCAATTCCCGTTGTCCGATGATGCCCGGGGGCGGCTTATCGAGTTTTTCGATCACCCGAGGGACTATCTGGCCGGAAAGTCGAAAGCGGAGAAGATCGCCTATCTGAAGAAGATCTCCTACCGAGATTTCTTGCGCAAGGATGCGGGGCTGGGGGATGAGGCGGTCAAGTTCTTCGACGGCACGACATTCGGTCTCATGGCGATGGGTCCCGACATACTGCCCGCGCTGGACGCGATGGCCAGCCAGTACCGCGGCTTCGCCGGCTTGGGACTAGGCGGGCTCAACGATCCGGAGATTGCGGCATTCAACGAGCCCTACATCTATCATTTCCCGGACGGCAACGCTTCCGTCGCGAGACTGCTGGTGCGCAGTTTGATCCCTACGGTGGCTCCGGGTCATACCATGGAGGATGTGGTGCTCGCGGACTTCGACTACACAAAGCTCGATGTCGACGGCGCGCCCATCCGATTGCGGCTGAACAGTACGGCGGTAACGATCGCCAATGCGCAGACCAAGGGCGGTCCGGTGGACATCGGGTACATGCGTGCGGGAGCGCTCAATCGTATTCAGGCGAAGCATTGCGTGCTTGCGGGCTACAACATGATGATTCCTCATATTATGCCGGAGCTGCCCGAGCCGCAGAAACGCGCGCTCGCACTCAGCGTCAAAATGCCGCTCGTTTACGTCAACGTCGCCATTCGCAATTGGCAGCCCTTCGTCAAGCTGGGCGTTCACGACATCTACAGTCCTCACGCCTATTTCTCCAATACGAAGCTCGATTATCCCGTGGCGCTCGGCGGCTACCGCAATCCGCGCGAGCCGAGTGAGCCCATGCTGCTGCATATGGAGCACATACCCCTCACGCCAAACCAAGGTCTCTCGAATGTCCAGCAGTTTCGGCTGGGACGGCAGCTGCTCTTGAATACGCCGTTCGCAGAATACGAAACGCGGATCGCCGATCAGCTCGACCGTATGCTGGGTCCGGGAGGATTTCAGTCGTCGCGCGATATCGTTGCGATCACCGTCAATCGCTGGCCGCACGGCTATGCCTACAGCGCCGATTCGCTGTTTGATCCGGAGACCCCCGGACCGCAGCCCTACGAGATCGCACGCAGGCGATGCGGGGGTGTCGCCATCGCCAACTCCGATGCGGGGTGGAATTCGTACACGCACGAGGCGATCGACCAGGCGTGGCGCGCGGTCAATGAGCTGAAGCAGGCGTGAGGAGGCCGCGGGGAGCTACAGCTTTCTGTCGGTACTCAATCCCGAGTGATCGTAGGTCGGTGCGTCGAGGGGCGGCATGCACGGCGGTGGCCCGAAGTCGGGATTCTCAAAGAGCCGGGTCGTGATGTCCATCTTTCCGAGGTAATGCAACTGGAATAGGCGCCACTTGAATCTCAACTGATCCGCCTGCTTCACAAACCGCTCGAAGTAGATACCAATGGAGTTTCCAGGGCGTCCATCAAGAAAGGCGTTTTGCTCCGTGACATACGTCCGGCTGGTCACTGCTCCATCCTCGATGTGAACGAGCGGGGTGCGGAAGGTCATCAACACCCGCTGGAAGTTGGGCAAAAGACGCTTGAGATTGCCGACAATCTCAGCGCGGCCGCGCAAGATTCTGCCGCCAATTCTCCACTCCGCATCCTCCGCAAAGCAATCTCCGAAAGCATCCAAATCCTTACGCCAGACGGCGTCGAGATAGCGCGCGTGCAGCTGACGAACGGTAAACTCGGCTACCATTAAATCGGTCATACCAACCCTCCTTTTGACGCCTTGGGATTTCAGGCGGTATCGCTCAGTTCTTCGACTGTGAATCTTCCCAACGTTGCAAGAGTCCCGCATCGAATGCGGCGCGATCCGTGCGAACCATTTGGTCGACATAGACCGCGCTATCGTCGGCAAATATGCGGTCCAGACCGGACTCCAACCCCACCAGCGAGCGGTCCACAACCTGGCTCGGGCTGGTCTTGGGTTGTGTGATGTGCGCGGTCATGTCGGTGTCGATGTAGCCCGCGTAGACGCCCGCGACGTGAGTTCCCTGAGATCGCAGCTGCATGCGAATTGCATCTGTCAGTGATTCCTGTGCTGCTTTTGACGCACAATAGGTCGCGATGCAGGGGTCTGTGAACCAGCTCGCAACCGACAGCACATTGAGAATTGCGCCGCCGCCATTTTTCGCCAACACGGGGGCGAACTGCTGGACCATCGAAAGGGTTCCGAAATAATGCACCTCCATTTCTTGGCGCGCCGCCCGTTCGGTCTCCACTCTAAGCATGGGAGAGTTTTGCAACACGCCTGCGTTGTTGATCAGAAGCGTTATGTCCTGGCAATTGTGCGCCGCCGAGATGACATCGGTGACGGCGGTGACGTCCAGCGCGATGGGCACCACCCTTGGATCGCGTAGGCCGATCTTCGAGGGGTCGCGCGCCGCCGCGTAAACCTTTGCGGCACCGGCTCGCAGCAGGCCTTCGCAATAGGCGAGGCCCAAGCCGCGATTGCTGCCGCTGACCAATGCCACGCAGCCTTGAATTTTCATCGGAGGGTGGCTATTCGACCCGGACCCAGATGAATGCGGTCGACGTTTGTTTTCCCGTCATCGGACTTTTGCCGGGTCCCGTCCGCATATACAGCGTCTTTCCATCGATGTTGAATTGGCTGACCTGGGTAGTGCCTGTCCACGCTTGGTTCCATGAGGCTTCTATGTGGTGGGTAATCTTATACCCGTCGATCGCGTAACTGCCGGCGTAGGCAATCAATCCGCGATAAAGCTCGATGCTCTCCGGGTCTGTCGGCACCAAGGCGGACGGACCCTCTCGGCTCTCCTTGACCAGGATGGCGGACATCCGGCAGTCGGAACCGTAGGTTAAGTAACCGCCGGGATGCACGCCGAGTAGATTTTGCTTTTGACCGGTCTCCAGATCTTCAGTTTCCATGGACAGGAGAGTCCAAGTGCCGAGTTGGGGACCGGCGCACGTCGGATGCTGTTGTGCAACCGAACTCACACTCCAGAGAAGGAGCGCGCAACATCGTATGACAGATGCAGACTTCATCGACCCTCCCAAGCCGCGCGATTATCGAGACTCGATGTGCCTTGAGTGCGCGAACGCGGGTGTTTCGTGCTCGGTAGAGATCCTGAGGAGGCGCTGCAAATGAGCGAGGGCGGCACCAGGCTCATCGGCGAACGTGAATAACTCAAGGTCTTGCGTGCTGATAACCTCGTGGCGCAGCAGCGCGTCGAAATTGATGATTTCTCTCCAATAGCTCTCGCCATAGAGGAGGATTGGGATCTTGCGCTCGAGCTTGTGGGTTTGCGCGAGTGTGAGGATCTCCATCAGTTCATCGAGCGTGCCAAAGCCGCCCGGAAACACGATCAGCGCCTTCGCCAAGTGGGCGAACCACAATTTCCGCATGAAAAAATAATGAAACTCGAACGCTAAACCGGGGGTAATGTACGGGTTCGGGCGCTGCTCGTGGGGCAGACTGATGTTAAGGCCGATGCTGCGGCCACCAGCATCCGCCGCCCCTCGGTTGGCCGCTTCCATGATGCCGCCTCCGCCGCCGGAGCATATGACGTAATGACAGGTCGACAGCGGCAGGCTCATTGACCATTCCGTGATGAGACGGGCGAGCGCTCGCGCTTCCTGATAGTAACGCCCCAAGGGTCCTTCCTCGCGGAGCCGAGCAGAACCGAAAAAGACGATCGTGTCCTTGATCTGCTCGCGGCGGAACGCTTCCAGGGGGTCCAGGTACTCGGCAAGAATTCGCAGCGGCCGAGCCGCATCGCTCGTGAGGAAACTTTCATCGAGATAGGCAATGGCGGAGGTGGATATCGGGGTCGGCATGCTCATCTGACTCCGGAGAAATCGATAAAGCCGCGGGCGACATCGACGTGCACGAGCTGCACTTGAACATGATCACCCACGTCTAATCCTTGAAAATTTTTGACTACCCGGCCCTCCGCAGCAGGATTGGCGATTCGAACCCAAATGCCCTTGTCAGAGGCGCCGGTTACAATTCCCTCGAACTTCGAGCCTATCCGAGAACCTAGCAGCATGGCGGCGGCGGACTTTTCGATCTGTCGTTCGACCTTTTTGGCGTTCGCCTCCTGCTCGGTACAGTGGGAGGCGAGGGCGGGTAGCTCGGCATCACTGTAGGGTGACGGCCGGCCATGCAACACGGCTTTGAGTAGCCGCTGCGTGATCAGGTCCGGGAAGCGGCGGTTAGGCGCCGTTGAATGTGTGTAATCGCGCACCGCCAATCCAAAATGACCCTCCGGCTTTTGCGCGGGTCCCTCAGCAACATACTCACCCGCGCCCAAGCATTTGATGACCGCGAGCGAGAGATCGGCGAAATGGGACGGATCGATTTGCCGCCGTCTGGTGAGAAACGCATTGAGCGCGATGGCATCGGGCACTTGGGGCAATTTCTCGCCGGCGTCCTTGGCAAGTTGGACGATTCGGTCCCAGCGCTTGGGCACTCTCAAGACGCGCCGCAGCGAACTGCGGCCGTGCTGTTGCAGAAAACGCGCAGCCACGCCATTCGCCGCGATCATAAACTCCTCAATGAGCTCTTGGGCGCGATTCTTCGGATCCGGTTGCAAGTCGATCAGAGCACCGTCTTGATACACCGCCCGATTCTCGGCCGTATCGAATTCCAGCGCGCCTTTGCTTTGCCGGCTGCGCTTGAGCGTCTGAGCGACCGTGTCCTGCAGGCGTAGCTGCTCCTCGAGCCCCGCGACGGCGCCCATTCGCACGGGCGCGGGTCCTGTCCCTTGCAGCCATGCGGCGACGCTTCTGTAGGCAAGCTTCGCGCGATTACGCACTCGGCCGCGGTAGATCGATGAAACACCCAGCACCCCATTCGCCTCGACGGTCATCTCGATCACCACGCAGAGACGATCCAGATCCTGCCCGAGGGAGGTCAAATTGGTGGATAGTCGTTCCGGCAGCATGGGGAATATCTCCGCCGCCGTGTATACCGAGGTTGTGTTGACGCGAGCGCGCTCATCGATCGGCGTGCCGGCGTTGACCACACTGTCCACATCGGCGATGCCGACCAGCAATTTGCAACGACCGCCGCCCAACGACTCAGCGACCTCGATCTGATCGAGATCAAGGGAGTCATCATTGTCGATGGATGACCAGAGGAGACTCCGCAGATCGCGGATCTCGGGCCCTGACTCAGTGGCAGGCGTCGCGGCGTTGGCCTGTGCAACGGCGGCAGGCGATAAGTCCGGCACGAGGCCATGGTCGCGCATCGCATCGGTTGCCAAGCGTTTGAGTTGGTCGCTTTGTGCGGCAGTGAGTGTCATTCCTCATGATACCAGCCCCCCCCGCCGCTACCTCATGAGCGGGCCGCGGTGTCGCCTCTGCGATGCGTCAGGTGGCGGCGGCGGTCACGGAACCGCTCACCCAAGTCCATAAGCCCGTTGATGGGGTGAACTGCCACAGATCATTGAGTGTTCCGAGGGTTCCGGTCAAGTCGATGCCGTGGCCGCCGAACAGCCAGAGCGTGCCGGCGGAATCAACCCAAGAGACGGCGCTCGAACGGCCGCTGGGGATGTTGTCGGCGGCGGGGACACCTGCAAGTCCGTAAACGCCGGGCATATTCTTGGCGGCAGAGCCGCTGACGCGGGTCCATTGACCGGTCGATACGGAGAACTTCCATAAATCGTTGAGTGCGTAGGCGGCGCCGTTCGTGGTGCGAGCTTGGCCACCGAAGAGCCAGAGATCTCCATTCGGGTCAGCCCAAGCGGTGGCGTAGGCGCGGGCGGCGGGTGCCGGGGTTGACGCCGACACCGGGCTCCAGCTACCTGATTCCGCGCTGAAGCGCCACAGGTCGCCGAGTGTGATCGATGCGCCCTGGGCATCATCGCCGTCTCCTCCGAACATCCAGAGGCGACCGCTCGGATCGGTCCAAGACGCGGCGCCTTGACGTGCCTGCGGACTTAGGCGGGAGGGTGTGCTCTTGATCGCGAGCGAAACGGCCGACGCTTGCGCGTCTGTTCGGGGGACGCAGGTAACGGTGATGTTCGGTGGCACCCCGCTGCCGATCGTTCCAGAGGCATTGGCGGCCGAGCAAAGCTCGTCCTGTGGCTGAACGGTGATGGCAAACGAATAAGTGGATCCCACCGTCAATTCGGTCACATTACCCGGCACGGACACATCACCGTTCGCATCGATGACGCCCCAACTTCCCGTGTTACCGTTCACGCTGAATTGCAGCGAGTTGCCGCCATCGAGACCCGATACGATGACGTTTATGCCCACATTCGGGCCACTGGACGGCGTTGCCGTGCCTGAGGACGAGCTCGTGGCGGAGCTTGGGCTGGCGGCATACGAGCTGGCGGAGAGCGTGAGGTCGTCCCCGCAGGCGCAAAGTGCCGCGCTGCCGATCAGCACTGTGACGAGGCGGGTAATCTCTTTCGCAATCCCGAACCGCGTATTCATCTCGCATCCTCCTAAATAGTCCCGAGTCGACACTGAGGGCGGGATAGTGGGTCCCGTGATGGATGTGCAAGATATCGGGGCTTTACGGCACGCCGGCCAGCAAGAGATAGCGCCGCGGGATGGGGGCATGGGAAGCTGTGCGTGCGCTCGCAATTGCTGGCCGGCGTGGTGTAAACATTAGCCGGACGCCAACTGGCTGTCATTGGACTTGTGGCCAATAAGGCCGTGACGCGGGGGTAACATAACGCGAAAGCGTTCGAGGAGGCGCGCTGCCATGTCCCAAGTTGATGACAATGTGCCCTTGCATATCGAGACGCCGCTCGTCGAGTCTCGTCCCCTGTCGGCGTCGTCCGGCAAAAAAGTCTGGTTAAAGATGGAGACATCGCAGCCGCCCGGCTCATTCAAGATTCGTGGTATCGGGTTCGCTTGCCAGGAATACGCTCGCCGTGGCACTGCGCGTTTCGTCTCTTCCTCTGGAGGAAACGCGGGTATCGCCGTGGCTTACGCGGGTCGCCACTTGCGAATCCCGGTCACGGTAGTGGTACCGGAGACCACTTCCGAGCATGCGAAGGCGTTGATGCGCCGCGAAGGCGGCGAGGTCGTCGTACATGGGGCGTCGTGGCAGGAAGCGAATGCGCTCGCTCAATCGATGATCGCCGAACGGACAGCGTTCATTCATCCATTCGACGATCCGCTGCTGTGGCGCGGACACGCCGGCATGATCGACGAGGTCGCGCGCGCCGGGCTAATGCCCGATGCGGTCGTGCTGTCGGTCGGAGGCGGTGGCTTGCTCTGCGGAGTCGTGGAAGGGCTGCGTGCCAACGCCATGGACAAGGTGCCGGTGGTTGCCGTCGAGACCGCCGGGGCCGACTCTTATGCCCGGTCGCTTGCTGCCGGCCACCGTATAACGCTCGCCGGCATCACCAGCATTGCCACCTCGCTGGGCGCGCGGCAGGTTTGCGAGCAAGCATTTCGATGGTCGATGGTGCATCCGGTTAAAAGTGCCGTCGTTTCGGACGAGGCCTCCGTGTTCGCGTGCAACCGCTTTCTGGATGAACATCGCGTGCTGGTCGAGCCGGCCTGCGGCGCGTCGCTGGCGTTGCTCTATGAGCCGGGTGCCGCATTGGAATCGTTCGACACGCTCTTGGTGATCGTTTGCGGAGGTGCTACCGCGACGATGGAGCAATTGCAAGCGTGGACGAGGCGGTTCCGAGAAAGCGGGACCTGACCAGAGCCTTTCAGTTATTGTTGGCGCAATGGCACACGAAAACCCGACTGATTCAACATCGGAAACTGATCTTCATAGGAGCATCAACTCCAGACAGCTGGGCATGATCGCGATTGGCGGAGCCATAGGCACCGGGTTGTTCTTCGCGAGCGGCGGGGCCATCGCGCAAGCCGGGCCTGGTGGAGCGATGCTGGCGTACGGCGTCATGGGGTTGGCGGTCTTCTGCATGATGCAGTCTTTAGGCGAAATGGCGACGCAACTGCCCATTCGGGGTTCATTCGAGGCGTACGCCGAGCGCTTCATTGACCCCTCGCTGGCCTTTGCCGTGGGCTGGAATTACTGGTTCAGCTGGGCGGTAACCCTGGCGGCAGAATTGGTGGCGGGCGCCCTCATCGTTCAATTCTGGTTTCCACATGCCAACCCATCGTTCTGCGCAATGGGCTTCTTCGCCTTGGTCATGATCCTGAATCTTCTGTCGGTCAAGGCCTATGCCGAAGCGGAGTACTGGTTTGCCGGGATCAAAGTCGTCACGGTCATTATCTTCCTGGGCGTGGGCTTTTTGATGATTGCCGGCATGCTGACGAACGATCACGCCGGATTTCGGAATTGGACCTTGGCGGACCCGGATGCACATACTCATGCACCTTTTGTGGGAGGATGGACTGCCGCGCTGGCAGTCTTTCTGGTTGCCGGGTTCTCGTTTCAGGGGACGGAGGGAGTGGGGATCGCCGCCGCCGAAACCGCCAATCCGCGAAAGAACGTGCCGAAGGCCATTCGATCGGTCTTCTGGCGAATTCTATTGTTTTATATAGGATCTATTTTTGTCGTCGGAACGCTGATCGGATACACGGATCCGAACCTGCTCCGCGCAGATGAAACTCACATCGCGTTTTCGCCGTTCACGATAATCTTTCAGCGGCTACCCTGGGGCTACTACGCGGCGAACCTCATTAACGCGGTCATCCTCTCTTCCGTTCTCTCGTGCGGCAATTCATCTCTATACGTGGCATCGCGGATGCTGCACGCAATGTCCCATGGGAATAAAGCGCCGCGGGTTTTTGGTCGACTCAATGGGCGCGGTGTTCCCGTGGCGGCGCTCTGGGGCACGGGTCTCGTGAGCGGATTCGCGTTCCTCTCCAACTATATAGGCGGTCAGAAGATCTATCAGCTGCTTTACAACGCGTCGAGTTTGAGCGGGTTTCTGATTTGGCTGGGTATCGCTTTATGCCACCTGCGATTCCGCAAAGCTTGGGTCGCGCAAGGCCGTCCCTTGACGGACCTGAAATTCAGATCGAAATTCTATCCCTACGGCCCGTGGTTCGCGCTCATACTCTTCGTGATCGTTCTATTCGGCGCAAACATCGGCGTCTTTCAAGCTCCGGTCTTCTCCTGGTTCGATTTCATCAGTGGGTATCTGATCCTGCCGGCATTTCTGGCTCTGTACCTGGGTCATAAGATGCGCTTCAAGACGAGACTTGTGCCGCTGGACAAGTGCGACTTCGATTCAAGACAATGCTAGCTGACACTGAGAGCGATAAAGTTGGCAAACGCTCGAAAGACTAAGCGCCCGCAGCTGCGCCGGACGCCCATAGCCCGCAAACTGCCGCCGCTGAACGCGCTTAGAGCTTTTGAGGTGAGCGCCCGGTTAGGAAGCTGCGCTCATGCCGCCGCCGAGCTCGGGGTCACGCCGGGCGCGGTTTCCCAGCAAGTAAAAAAGCTGGAAGATTTTTTCGGGCGGCAACTCTTCATCCGCCGGAACCACCAGCTGCAACTCACCGATGTCGGTCACTCGGTGTACGCGGCGAGCACCGAGATGATCGAAACGCTGAGGGTCATGACGCAGAGCTTGGTCCACGGCAACGAGCGGACAAACTTGGTCGTCAGCGTCTTGCCGTCGGTGGGGGTGCGCTGGCTCAATCGCGCGTTGCCCGAATTTCTTCGAGAACACGCCGATTTGCGCGTCGACCTCCGGCTCGAGGAGGATCCCGTGGACTTTTTCCGTACCCGCATCGACGTGCGTGTCTCCTACGGGGAGCATATTTACCCCGAGTTTGTGACGGTGCCCATCATTCGGGATCGCGTTACGGTCATGTGTACGCCCGCGCTCGCCGCCGCGCGCCAGCTCCGGGGCGACGCGGCTGCGCTGCGCGATGAAGATCTGATCCACATCTGCTGGCGGGCCGGCTTTGCTGCTTATCCCACATGGACATCCTGGTTCGAGTCCGCCGGCGCACCGCGACAGGTGCGTCGCGAGCTGGGTCACAGTACGGATATCTCGAGTCTGGCGATCGACCTTGCGCGCTCCGGCTCGGGCGTCGCCCTCGCACAATGCTGGCTCGCGCAGGAGGAGCTGAGAAACGGCACTCTGGTGATGCCTTTCAAGACGAGCATCGATCTTCAGTACCGCTACTGCGCGGTGCATGCCCGGGGCAACGCTCGCAATCCGGGCGTCAGAGCGTTTGTCGAATGGCTGTGCGTGCAGGGCGCTCAGCTGTAGGTTTTCTGCGGTGTCCTTAGGTTTTCTCTCCGTCCATCCATTTTGGGGGTGATAGGATCTGCTTGCTGTTAGCTTGGATGGGCTATGCAAGACCTGCTAGATCTGGATCGATACCCGATCGATCGTGGGGATGGCGCCGCGGAACTGGCCGAGCGGTGTCGACGCGATCTGGCCGTCACCGGCATGTTCAACCTCGAAGGATTTGTGCGGCCTGAGGCGATCCGGCGGGCGGTGCAGGAGATCATTCCCCTCGTCGCAGGCGCTGCGTTCACTCACCAGCGTTGGCATAACGTCTATTTTCTCAGGGACGTTCCGGGATTGCGCGAGGATCATCCGGCGCTCACGCGTTTTGAGACGATCAATCACACGTTGTGCGGCGATCAGCTCACGGGCTCGATCATCGAGCGCATTTACGAGTGGGCGCCGCTGGTCGATTTCATTGCGCGTGTCCTCGAGATACCTCGGCTCCATCTCATGGAAGATCCGCTCGCCCGCGTCAACATCCTGGAATATCGGCCGGGCGAGGCGCTGAACTGGCATTTCGATCGATCACGCTATACGACCACCCTATTGATCCGGGAGGCAGAGGAGGGCGGCGAGTTCCAGTACCGCAGTAATCTTCGATCGGATGATGACCCGAATTACGAGGGCGTGGGCAAGCTGTTGCAGGGCGAGGATTCCGGAATCCGCGTCAACCCGCTCGAGGCGGGAACGCTCAACATCTTCGCCGGTAAAAACACGCTCCATCGTGTCTCGACCGTCCGCGGCGCCTGTTCGCGGCTCGTGGCGGTCTTCTCGTATTACGACCGGCCGGGCGTCACGTTCAGTGAAAAGGAGCGCCTCGGTTTCTATGGACGTTCGGCCCCGCTGAGCAGTGAAGCGAGGAGGCGGGGAATGTCATAGGGTCGAGAGCGCACGGAGTGCGGCAAAGGAGCCGCCGTTCGCTGCGCCTTTTATGGGAACTTCGGGCGCGGCATTGCGCCTACTAGAATAAATGGGGATGGAAGCATGGGATCGAACCTGAAATTGTCTCTGGCAATATCCGCTGTTCTCGCGGGCTATTCGATCGAGGTAGCCGACGCTGCCGCCGCGGACGACACGGACAGTGGGGCCGCTCTCGGGGAGATCGTCGTCACGGCGCAACGCAGATCCGAGAACCTTCAAGATGTGCCGATTTCCATTCAAGCCTTGACCGCCGAAACACTGTCGCAGCTATCCGTCGCCACCTTCGACGACTATGTGAAGTATCTGCCCAATGTCACCGTGGCAAGCTTCGGGCCCGGGCAGGGCGAGATTTATATGCGGGGACTGGCCACCGGCACCCAGGGTCCGCAGGGCAACGGGATCACGGGAAGTTTCCCCAATGTCGCAGTCTACTTGGATGAGCAGTCCTCGCAGTTGCCGAGCCGCAATTTGGATATCTATGCCGCAGACCTCGAACGCATCGAGGTGCTCGAGGGCCCGCAGGGCACCTTGTTCGGGGCGGGAGCGCAGGCGGGCGTAGTGCGTTACATCACCAACAAACCCAATTTACAAAATACCGAGGGAAATGTGACGGCAGGTTATGCCGTGACGGCGCACGGTGACCCGAGCACGAACGTTGTGGCGACGCTGAATGTGCCGATCATCCAGGGCGTGCTCGCTCTGCGTGGCGTGATCTACGACGATTCACGCGGCGGCTATATCAACAACGTCCCCGGCACCTTCACGCGACGGGACACCGATCTCGGCATAAGTTATGCGGGCGGGAGCGTGCCTCCCGGCAGTCCGGTTATCAACAACAATAGCCAAGTCGGGAACGCCATCAACCCGGTCACTTACCAGGGGATCCGGGTGTCGGCACTCTGGCAGATCGACGATGACTGGAACTTCCTGATCGCTCAAACCTATCAGAACATCGACGCACAAGGCGTCTTCTACGAGATGCCGCGCGGATCGGATGGGCAACCTCTGCCGGATCTGTCGGTCACGAACTTTAATCCGTCCGACTCCAGAGATCGGTTCACCAATACGGCCTGGACGCTGACCGGCAAGCTGGGTCCCCTCAAGGCCGTCTATACGGGCGGCTATCTAGATCGCAACGTCGAGCAGACGCAGGACTACACCAATTATTCGCGCGGGTACTTCGCGGACTATTATCAATGCTACGGGCCGACAGCCACTGCGGCGGCGAAGTGCTATTCGCCGAGTGCGAGCTGGACTGATACGGAGCGCGCCACGCATCAAAGCCACGAGGTTCGCGTGAGCACGCCCGATGATTGGCGGCTACGCGCCGTCGCCGGGGCGTTTTGGGAGGATTTCAAGATTTACGACCAGGCAAACTGGGAGTACCGATCTCTGCCGGCCTGCACGGCCACGGACAATGTGGGCTGTCTGTCGAACATCATTCCGGCACCGAATTCGACGGTCGGGGATCCCAATGTACGCAACTCGAGCGTTTCCTACCTGATCGACGCGGAACGGGGCTACCGCCAATACGCGTTCTACCTCTCGAGCGATGTGGATTTGATTCCGAAAGTGTTGACCGCGACGCTCGGCACCCGATACTACGATTTCAACAATACCGAGGTGGGCGCGTTCGGCGGCGGATTTGGCTGTTTTGAGCAGGGACCGGCGCCGTGCTCTGCGGGCGGCGGGAGCATCGATGCCGAGCATCTCAATAAGACCTATGCGGGATTCAAGAGCCGGGCGAATCTCACCTGGAAGTTGACGCCGGATGTGATGGCCTACTACACCTGGTCGCAGGGCTATCGGCCGGGCGGCTTCAATCGCACGATGAATGGGCCCTTCGTGCCCGATCAGAACGGCGTCAAGCAATATTACACGCCGGCCGGCTACGCGCCTGATCAGCTCGTGAACAACGAGATCGGCTGGAAATCGGAGTGGTTCGATCACCGGGTCCTGTTCAACGGTGCGATCTATAAGGAGAGATGGACCAACGTACAGTTCGAGATTTTCGACCCGGCTGACTTGGGTTCACAAGCGTTCGTGGCGAACGGCGCCAACTATCAGGTCAAGGGCATCGAGTTGCAGCTGGTGGCGCGGATTGCAGAGGGCTTGACGATTCAGGGTGGCGCCTCCTGGAACAGCTCCGAGCAGACCAACTCTCCCGCCTTGATCGCGAACAATCCGCAGAGTGTGAACTTTGGAAAGCCGATCACGACGATTGCCAGTCCCTATGGTGAGGTGGGCAGCTCCTTGGCGCAGTCCCCACCGTTCCAAGCCAACCTGCGCATGCGCTATGAGAGGCACGTCGCCAGCTACCTCGCGTTCGCCCAGGCCGGGGCGGTGCATACGGCGCACTCGTTGTCGGTGGTCGGCAACGCCCCCTCCATCGCGCCCGCCGGCTCCACCAGTCAGGCATTCGATCAGCCCGGCTATACGACGTACGATGCGGCGCTGGGCGTCAGCAAGGACGCATGGACGGCGCAGTTCTATGGCCAAAATATCACCGACGCGCGCGGCAAGGTATTTATCACCGACTCCCAGGCCATTGAAACAGAGACCGTGATCCGGCCGCGGGTGCTCGGAGTAAACTTCGGCTATCGCTTCTGATTGCCTGGCAGATAGATCTTGATCGAATACCGGCAAGCGACTCTTCTGCGGATTTCCCTGGCCAATAGCATCGGATTCTCGGCGTCGACGGCGGTGCCGCTCTGGCTCGGCAGCGTGGGCGCTCACTTTGGCTTTCCTTCATGGGGCGCAGGGGCAATAGCCACGGGACAGCTCGCCTGCGCGGCTCTTCTCAACGCGGCGACGCCCTGGCTGTTCAGGGGGGCGCACCTTCGGAGATTGGCCTTTCTGGCAGCGGCGGTGGCCTTGCTGGGGAATGGGCTCGCGTGGCTCGGATCGTCATCCGGCTTCATCGCGGGTTGCCTGCTGTGCGGCGCGGCTTTCGGCGTGTTGCTGAACGTCACGAACCGATTGGTTGCAGGCTCAAGTGCCCCGCAACGGGGCTATGCGATCGTGCAACTCGTGGAGGTCCTGTTCTGCATTGCGTTTTATCTCGTCGTGCCGCCGATTATCGAGCGATTCGGGACTCTCTCCGTGTTTGCAGTGCTGGGAGCGCTTTGCGTGGGCGTGTTTCTTTTGCTTGCAGACGTCCCGGTCATCGCCGCCGGCAGATCGGAAGTCGCCAAACGGCACGGCACCCCGGCCAATGCAGGCGCGGCTGTGCTGAGCCTGTGCGCTGCGACTCTTTTATTTGCTGGATATAGTTGCGTCAACTCTTCGCTGGTGTCGATCGGTGCGGCGGCGGGTCTGAGCGTCCTATGGGTCGGACGCGTCATGGCATCGGGCTTGTTCGCCGGTTTGGGAGGTGCAATATTCGCCCGCGCACTCGGCGAGCGTGCGGGCGTGCTCTTGCCATTGCTCGTCTGCGCGGCGCTGCTTGGCGGCGACATGCTTGTGGTCACTCTGGGCGGGGGATCCGTCGCGTTCATCGGGGGTGCCATCTTAATGTTCATCGGGATGGTATTCGTGGTGCCGTATATTTTCACGCTGTTGGCGGGATTGGGCGAGGGAGGTCGCTGGGCCTCGATCGGGCCGGGATTCGTGATGACGGGAGTAGCGTTAGGTCCCGGTATCGCGGGAGTGGTGAGCCGCGGAGTGGATTTCACGCCCCTCGGCTACGTGGCCTTGGGCTGTATCACCGCCGCTATAACCCTCTTTCTATATGCGCAACGCCAGCGCGAACGAGGGCTGAGCACAGATCATCCTCGCTGAACGGCTTAAACAGGCACTCAACGGCACCTCGAGCGAGAAGCTGCGCACGAAGTTCTGGATCGCCGCGACCCGTAACGAAGATAATCGGAATTCTCTGTCCGCGACGGCTCAGTTCACTCTGCAGCTGACGACGCCCTCTCCATTGAGGTGGTGAAATACTCCGCCCACGTCGTAGAAAGGCCGCTCACTTTTACACCGCGGTCGACCAGCTCTCGAGGCATGGTCTGAGGATTCATCGTGCAGTTGGGGGATGGCGCTCATAGCTATCGGTCCTTAGGTTGGATCAAATGCGGGCTTATGCGCATTCAAGCGGATTTCAGCAACCGCATGGATTACACCATCGTATCGGCGGATATCGGTTCGCGCCGCCCGCCCAATACCATCGTGCAATGGCACCGCAGTACGGTCGGTGATTTGATCGCATGTCGGTTGTTGTGGCGCAAGCGGCCATCGCGGGTTTCTAGCGAAGCAGGTGAACTGATACCCCCGATCGTCTCTCTCTCATATAGGAGGTTCTTGTGGGCGAATCGTCAAGCGGCGCACTGGTGCGACTGGACCGAGTTTCGGCGAACTATTGGCGCGTGATAATGGACAACCCCCCGCTGAACCTAATGGGGCCGGAATTTGTTCTACAGTTCAGAGAGATCATGGGAGCGATCGAAAGCGACGAGCACCTCAAGGTCGTAGTCTTCGAGAGTGCCGTCGATGGCTTCTTCCTCAACCATTCCGACTTCAACGTCGAGCTCGAGGAGCTGACCCGTATTTCTCAGGGCCCTACGGGCTTGGAGGCATGGCCGGACATCCTGGTTCGCCTGCAACGCGTCCCGGTCGTCTCGATTGCTTTGATCAGGGGGCGGGCCACCGGAAACGGAAGCGAGCTTACGCTGGCTTGTGACATGAGTTTCGCGAGCCGGGAGAGGACTCGTCTGTCGCAGTGGGAAGTCGGCGTCGGGATGGTCGCTGGGGGCGGCCCTATGGCGCGCCTACCGCGACTGATCGGCAGGAACCGCGCCATGGAAGTGCTCATGGGGTCGGACGATATCGGAGGCGATCTGGCGCAGGCTTACGGCTACGTGAACAGGTCGCTGCCGGACGCCGAGCTCGACGGCTTCGTCGAGGCGCTCGCGAAACGTATCGCCTCGTTCGACAAGTGGGCGATCTCAAACACAAAGCGTCTGGTAAATGCGGCCAGCCTGACGCCGGAGGTCGAGATGGCGGCTGGGTGGGACGCGTGCATGGCCTCGGTCGCCAGGCCGACGACACAGGCCCGGCTCAAGGCGTTCCGCGAGCTGGGCTTCCATAAACCGGGAGATGCAGAAGACCGATTAGGTCTGTACCTCGAACGACTCTACCGCTGAGCCTCGCGCAAGCGCAGGGAATACTAACGTCTCATTGCTGCGAACTCGACCGGGGTATTAGCTTGCGCAGAACGCGATGCTCAATTCCACCGACTTATTATTGAAAGGATAGTGGTATGCAGATGGATGTGCCGGCCCGCCGCTCCGAGCTCAGTGAAGCAGATAGCCGGGCCTTGGTCTCGGTTTTCTCGGCTTATACGGTGAGCGCGACGCTCTGGCTGTTGTTCGCCACCGGGGTCGGAATATTGATGGCCTTCAAGTTCGGGGCGCCGGAATTCGGAGCCGGCGCCTGGCTGACGTTCGGCCGCCTGCGTCCCATTCACACCAACGCGACGTTCTACGGATTCGCGAGCATCGCCCTGGTCGGATTGGGGTATTACGTCGCCGCGCGCAGCAGCGGCGCCAAACTCTACAGCGCGGGACTCGCGTGGATCGGGCTGGTGCTTTTCAACGTGGCCGCGCTCGCCGGAACGATTGCACTCGATTTGGGCTACAACGACGGGGATCTCGAGTACCGCGAGTGGCCAGCCTGGGTCCGATTGATTTTCTTGGCTGCGCTTATGGTGACCGGATGGAACCTCATCGCGACGGTCGTACGCCGCAGCAGCAAAGATATCTACCTGTCGAACTGGTACATCCTGGGCGGCACGCTCTGGACTTGCATCATCGCGGTCGTTGCCATCGTCCCCTGGTATCAATATGGACTCGGTCAGGTGGCGGTGTCGGGATTTTACATGCATAACGCCGTCGGCATGTGGTTTACGCCGCTCTCGCTTGGAGTGGTCTACTACACCTTGCCGAAACTGCTGAACCGGCCCATCTACTCCTACGCGCTGGGTGTCTTCGCCTTCTGGACGAATCTGCTGTTTTACCCGATTATCGGCGCGCACCATTTCGAGTTCAGCCCGCTGCCCTGGTGGCTGCAGACCATCGCCATCGTGTTCAGCGTGGCAATGCTGGTCCCGGTGTGGGGTGGTAGCAGCAACTTTCTTCTCACCATGCGCGGGCGCTCGCGGGATTTGATTCACTCCTATCCGCTCTTATTCATCTTTGTCGGTGTGATGGGCTACTTGCTCGGCTCCACGCAGGGAACGCTGGAGGCGTTCCGATCGCTGCAGCAGGTGTGGCACTTGACCAATTTTACGGTGGGTCACTCCCACCTCACGATGTACGGCATCATCGCCTTCGCGATCTGGGGGGGCATTTACGGACTGCTGCCGCTCGCGACGGGTAGGCGTGCCAGTACGCTGGGTATGGCGTTGCATTTCTGGATGGCGCTCGTCGGCTGTTTTATCTACGTCACCTCCCTGTCGATCGGCGGCACGATTCAAGGACTTGATTGGATGCACGGACTGCCGTTCATCCAGTCGGTGATCGATATGCAGAGCTATTACGTGTGGCGGGGGGTTGGGGGGCTGCTCATGTTTACGAGCCACGTTGTGTTCGCCTGGAACGTGTGGCGCATGTGCTACGGGCGTGAGGCGGTGACGTCGCAACTCGCGTCTCTACGCGCCGAGGAGGCGGTGGCATGAACAAGCTCACGCTGATCGTAGGTGGATCGACCTTGGTTTATGCCGGTCTCGCATTCATGATGGGCGTGCTGCCGGGCATCGAGCTGTCGAGGATCCCGGCGGGCGCAGGCGTCAAGCCGTTGAGCGCGCTCGAGGCGGAGGGGCGCGATGTGTACGTCGCGAATGGCTGCAGTTACTGTCACACGCAGCAAGTGAGGCCGCTGGACGAGGACAAGGTATTTGGCCGTCCGTCGGCTGCAGGCGATTTTAAGTACCAGACGCCGGAACTGCTCGGGTCCGAGCGCACCGGCCCCGATCTTACCAACATCGGCGCGCGCCAGCCGAGTTCGGTCTGGCAGTACATCCATCTGTATGAGCCAAGAGCGGTGGTTCCGGAATCCATCATGCCGTCCTTCAGCTGGCTTTTTGCGGTGGTCGATCACGCGCCCGCCGGCGCAACTCCGGTCCCGCTGCCGCCGGCCTTCGCGCCGACTCGCGGCGTCGTGGTTCCTACGCACAAGGCCGAGGCGTTGATCGCGTATCTGGCCGCGTTGAAACAACCTACCTGGGCGGGAACCGACGGCGAGGCCGGCGAGCGCGCGACGGCAGGCACGGCATCCGCGGCGACCCGTTCGAATTCGAGTCAACCCGGCGCTGTCGCCGGCGGGGACGACGCGGCGAAAGGGGCAAGTCTGTACACAGCCAACTGCTCGGCCTGCCATCAGGCGACCGGCGAAGGCTTGCCGGGCGCGTTTCCGCCGCTCAAGGCTAACGAGGTCGTGAACGACGACAATGCGACCGAGCATATTCATGTGGTGTTGCGCGGCCTGCAGGCCACGCGGATAGGCGGCGTACTCTACGGCGGCGCCATGCCGCCGTTTGCCGGTACGCTCAGCGACGCCGATATCGCCGCCATCCTCGATTACGAGCGCAGTTCGTGGGGCAACCACGGAAAGTCCGTCGTCGCAGCGCAAGTCGCTGCTGAACGGGCAAAGCCAAACTAGACCTGGCGAAACAGCAACTAACGAGGCGGAGGTAGCCGTGCATCATCATCTGACCGGTCCGTTCTGGGGCAACGTACTTATCATCGGAATTGCAGGCGCAATTACTGCGGCCTGTTTTGTTGCGATGTTCTGGATGTTGCTTCGTCCGGGCGAGACCGACCGGGGCCACCCGAAATGGCTGGTGCTTCGCCATGACCGCTGAACGCCCGGGCGGCGCGGAGCCTCCTCATGTCAGGATCTATTTGGACGGCGACCCGCGGCCGATCGTGGATCGAGAACTGCCAACCGATATAGCGCTCGACACGCGGAGCTTGACCGATGGCGAGCACAGGATGGTAATCCGTGCACAGGGCCAGGATGGGCGGGAAGGGGTCGAGGAAATCCCGTTCGTGGTGCAAAACGGACCGGGAATCAGCGTCTCGGGGCTGCGGCGGAATTCGATCCGCAGCGGCACGGTGCGCTTCACGGTCGATGCGTTCAGCACCGACGAGCCGTTTGACCCGCGCCGCGCGGAAGCGCGCTCGGCCATTCCGGTATGGGTGTGGGTCATGTCCCTATTCGTTGTCTCGTGGGCTGTATGGTATGCGGCGCGCATGTGGGAAGTGCCCGCGACCTACGCGAAGTCGCCCACCTTCAGCCACGAAACCGCGTCGCAAGCGCCCAAATAGAAGATCGGCCGGCCGCGATCAAAGGCCGGGGGCGCGGTCCCAGCGCGAGAGTTGCGCTGTACCCCTCATATTTAACGATTGTGACCGGTTCCGAATCCGACACTTAAGTATTATAGATACGCCTCCTGACACGGCGCACCGTACACCAACGAGTTGTCATTCCGGCGGTCAGACACACGGTGAGCCAATAGTGGTTATTGCAAGGCTCAGCGTCTCTGGCGAAGAGACTGTATGCCCAAATTTCGATCCCAGCTGGTATCCATAGTCGATGACGATGATTCCGTGCGGGAGTCGTTGCCTGATCTTCTCCGGGAGTTCGGGCTGGAACCCAGGGTGTTCGCGACGGCGAGTGATTTCCTTCAATCTGCCCTCGTCGATAAGACAGAATGTTTGCTCCTGGACATTGTCATGCCGGGAATGTCGGGGCCTGAGCTGCGGCGCGAGCTGCTGAGGCGAGGTCATCACATTCCGACCATTTTCATGACTGCTCATGTGGAAGACTTCGTCTCGCAGCCGGATATGCGCATGGTCGACTGCCTTATAAAGCCGTTTAGCGAGACGGACTTGCTCGAGGCGTTGAAAAGAGCATTAAACTTGAATTGACCCCTCTTGCCTAGGAAGACTCCTCATGCGTTTAATAGAGAGAACCCGTCACTTACCGAGGTTTTTTGCAGTGCCCTCGAATACGCCAACAGTCGTCGTGGTTGACGATGATGTCTCTGTTCGCGAATCCTTGGAGCTCTTGATTCAAAACGAGGGCTGGCAAGCTGCGCTGTTCGAATCGGCGCAAGAGTTTCTGACGCAACTGCCCACCGTAGTCCCGAGCTGCTTGATCCTGGATGTCAATCTTCCGGATCTCAGCGGCCTCGATATTCAGCAGCGCATAAGTGATGAGAAGTCCGCGACACCGATCATATTCATAACGGGCTATGGCGACATTCCGACATCGGTGCGAGCCATGAAAGCAGGTGCGGCCGAATTTCTGACCAAGCCGCTGGATGACGAGATCATGATTCAAGCGATTCGCGACGCGGTGCTGCGCGGCGAGGCCAATTTGAAGCGAGAAGGAGCCCAGCGTCAATTACAAGAGCGGTTCGACTCGCTGACCAAGCGCGAGCGCGAGGTGATGAACCTCGTTGTAAAGGGACTAATGAACAAGCAGGTGGGCTTCGAGCTGGATATCAGCGAGATTACTGTCAAGGCACATCGAGGCAGGGTCATGGAGAAGATGCATGCCACGACCTTCGTCGACCTGGTGAATATGGCCGGCAGGCTTGGAATTCGCACCGGCCGAGAAGGCTAGGTGATGGGTGAGTCGCAGGGCAGGGAGAACCCGAATGTCGCGCCCGGTCCATCGTTGGGCGTTGCCCACAGCTGTCCCTTATGACTCTCGATGATCGAGCGGCTGATCGACAGACCGATGCCCAGGCCATGCGCTTTGGTCGTGTGGAACGGCTCGAATAGCTTTTCGAGGCCGCGCGGATCCAAGCCGACGCCGGAGTCTCGAACGAGCAGTTGAATGCTGTCGCTGCCATGGAATTGCGTCTGAACTCGGAGCGATCGCGGCCGGTCCTCGATCCCGGACATTGCATCAGCTGCGTTCAGCAGGAGGTTCAGAATGACCTGCTGCAGTTGCACGCGATCGCCGCTAACGGCCGGCAGAAGTTCCGCGAAGTCTGTCTCCAAGACCGCGCGGCTCCTTCGTACTTCGGCCGCAGAGAGAGCAATCACTTCCCGCGCCGCTTCGTTAAGGTCGACCCTCTCCATGGTCGGCGCCTTCTTGGCAAACATCGCTCGCAGACGCTTGATCACCTCGGTGGCACGATTGGCGTCCCGGATCGTCCGCCGAACCGTCTCGGCAGCTCCCAAGACGTTGGGCGGATCGGCCGCCAACATCCGCGCGCCGGTGTTGGCATTGGTCAGGATACCCGAGATGGGCTGGCTCACCTCGTGGGTGATGGAGGCGGTCATCGCGCTGAGCGTTGCGAGCCGCGCCACGTGCGTCAATTCCAGGCGGGCTTGATTGAGCGCTTCGTCGGCCCGGGCACGGCTGATTGCGATGCCCGCAATCTTCGCGAACCGGTCGATGAGATCTTGCTGTTGCGTCGTTGGATGGGCCGGCTCGCGCCGATGGATTGCGATGATCCCGGAGGCTCCCCCTGAAGCCGTCATGATCGGCATCGCCCAGCAGGCGGCGTAGCCGTAGGACTTCATCATCGCCGGCCAAGGCGATCCTGCCCATCTCGAGTCATTGGCCAAGTCCGCGGCGATGATTGGAGCCTTCTCGTTGAGCGCCATGGAGTAGGGGTCGAATCCGCCGCGGTCAATGGGCCTTTGGTTGAGGAGCTCATCGAAAGCGTGCGGCAGGCTGGGGCCGGCGCCGACCTCGAAGCGCGTGTTGTCGGATGCAACGACCAGGATACTGCAGAAGCAACCGCTGCAGAGTTCCTCCACGTGCCGGCTGAGGGCGTCCAGAACCTGGCCCAGCGGTTCGCCTCGCGCCACCCGCTCGAGCGCCTTCACTTCAGCCGCAAGCAGATCGTCCGCCCGTTTTAGATCGTCGACGTCAATCTGGAACGTTACATAACGGACGATGTTGCCGTGCGCGTCGCGGACGGGCACGGCTCGTGCGCGCGTCCACCGATAGGCGCCGTTCGGATAGAGCATGCGAATTTGCTCGTCGAACAGCTTACCCGTCGTCAGCAGATTCCTCGAGGCCCTCTCGTTCTTCTCGAAGTCATCGACATGGATGATCCCGGATGTTGTCCACTGCGCCAATTGCTCCTGGGTCATTGCGAAGTCCGTGAGGGCTTGCCGGTTGCTGAATTCTGATACATAGGCCGTGTTCAGGAACCCCGCCTGCCAGGGCAGGATGTCGAAAAAGCGACGCAGGCGGCCATCCAGCGAGGTACCCTCGTCCGCATTCAAGCCGAGCCAACACCAACGACCATGCCCGCTCACCGCCTCCATCAAGGAGGGGCGGACTGCGAACCAACGGTATTCTCCGTCGAAGCGCCGCAATCGCGCATCGATCTCTTTGGAGACACCGGACCGTCGGATTTCGCTCCACGAGTCCAGGAACGACGTCAGATCGTCGGGGTGGATGGCCCTCTGCCACCCATGATCGAGTGCCTCGTCCGGCCCAAGACCCGTGTATTCGCACCAGTAACGGTTGACGAAATCGCTGCGACCGTCGCCTTGCGTTGTCCAGATCAGCGCGGGCAGCACGTTCACAACCCTGCCGAGGTCAACCTCCGCCGCCGTGCTTTCGTCACTGCCCATGTCTACCCTGCCTGTGCCGCCGAGTGCTTCTTGCAAGGCTATCACCAAGGTGAGAGGCTACCATCGTCTCGCGTGTTGGATCGCATTCGTCAAGACGCATGAAAGACGCCCATCCAATTCTGCTGCTCCTACCCCTTGCGGTAGGCTTTGCCGCGGTGCTCTGCACGTTTCTCATTCACGCAATGCCTCTGAGCGCGACGGTCAGCTTTATCCGCCGCGAGAAAAAGCGCGGCCATCTCGGCCTCAACTTCCGAATGGATATGGGAGTTGTCATGCGAATTATCTTGTATGCCTTTGTGGCACATCTCATCGAGATGGCTCTCTGGGCCGCATTGTTCCTGATCTGCGGGGAATTTTCGGAGTTCGCCACGGCTTACTACCACTCAGCAGTTAATTACACGTCCCTGGGGTACGGTGACATCATCATGAGTCCCACCTGGAAATTGCTAGGCCCTCTGGAAACGGCAGACGGAATGCTCTTGTTCGGCGTATCGACAGCGATGATTTTCGCCGCAATTCAACGTTTGGTTGAGGCCAGATACGCGGACCTCAAGGACTGAACATCGGGTGGAATCGGCACATCAGTCTCTGCCTAGTAGCGGAGCGAGGCACTCAAGCCAAAGAGCCGCGGATCATTGTAAAACCCGCCCATGACGTAAGGCGATGCAGCCGCGCCCCCGAGAACTGTGGCATTGAAGGCGTTGTTGATCCACGCAGCCAAGCTCCAGCGATCTCCTTGCGGGCCGTACTTGACATAGAGGTTCACCAGGTTGTAGGCCTTTTGCTGGATCTCATCGCCCGGATCGAAGTAAAAGCCGCTGTTGTGATAATAGCTGGCTGTCGTTTCAAATCGATCGGTGCCGATGGGAAGTAACCACCGAAGCTGCGCCGTGGAAGTAAGCAGTGGCGCGCGCTCCATGCGGTTTCCCGAAGCATCCACCGATTTCTCGTAACCGATCGGTGTGGCCGTTCCCAACTCGCCGTCCACGATGTTGGGGACCTGAGCGTTCGGAAAGCTCTCATACCGGGCATCGAGGTACTCCATCCCGATCGATGCCGTCAAATTCCTCACAATAGGCGCGGCGAGATCCAGATCGACGCCCCTGTTGATGCTCGAGGCGGCATTTTGAGAGGCTGCCTCACCGCCGATCCCCGGCTGTTGGATGCTGACCTGTATGTTGCTGTAGTTATAGTAGAAAACGGCCCAATCCAGGTGTGCGTGGCTCAAGAACGGCAAGTCGTGCTTGCCGCCCACTTCGTAGGCTTTGATGTTTTCGGGATCCAACGGACCGGGAGAGGTGACACTGATGAGATTGTAAGAGCCGGCTTTGAAAGCCGTCGAATAGCTGGCATACAGCAACTGGCCGGGATTTTCCCATTCAACGGTCGCCTTGGGCTTGGTGGTGGTCCAACTCTTCGCGGCATCGATCGGCGCCAGATCCATCTGGGCACGCACCGCGGGATTCAACAAATCGGTCCCGAAATCCGTTTGCCCGGTCAATTTCCGCTGCTCATAGCTGGTTCGAAATCCGGCAACCAGCTTAAATCCGTAAGGCAGCTCATAGCTTGCCTGGCCATAGATCGCGTAGGAGCTGATGCGAGTTCTGCCGTCGAGCAGAGCGGCATTCGTCGGATCCGTAATCGGAACGTCCGCCCAGACGTTCAAGGGGCCCTCAAACGCGTTCCCCTTGAGGAAATAAAGACCTCCAATCCACTGCAGGGGCGAGGAGCCGGAGGACGTCAACTGCAGCTCCTGCGTGAATTGCTGTTCGCCGTCGAACGACTGATAGGCGAGCAACGGGAGCAACGTCTCGCTTCCGTCCGATAGGGACGTAAAATAATCCTCGCGAAAGCCCGTGATGGCGGTGAAGTTCGCCCAGCCCATGCGACCATGCACGGTAAGATTGGCTCCGAAATCCGTGGCCGTGCGAAACGGCGGCGGGTCAAGGATCGTGTAGAGATTGCGCGTACGAAACGGAGCCTGACTCCCGGGCGGCAGCGCATCGCTTCCCAACAAGGCGGTGTACACCGTGTCGGAGGAATCGTTCTTATTTTCGTAATCCCCGCCGAACAAGACGTCCCAATCATCGCTGATCTGGTATTTGATTTTGCCGCGCAGTCCATATTGGTCGAGATTGTCGAGGTGGCCTCCCGTGTTGAGCACGTCGAAAAATCCGTTATGGATCGTGTACACGCCCGCGAAGTTGGCGCTCAAGTCGTTGGTCAGACCCCCGGTAACGTACGTCGACGCCTTGGCATATCCAAGATTGCCGGCGCTCAACGTTGCGTCCGCCGAAAATGCCTGTTCCGGATCGCGCGTGATGATGTTTACGGCGCCGCCTGTGGTGTTGCGGCCATATAGGGTGCCCTGAGGGCCTTTCAGGACTTCGACACGTGAGATGTCCCCGAATTGCTGCAACAGACTGGAAGTGAGCGGCAGGTAGACCCCATCGAGATAAAATCCAACCGGTGAATCCTGTCCGGGCGAGAGCAGGTCCGTACCGATGCCTCGGATATAGGGCTGCGCAAAGCCATTCGTATTGCCAAAAACCAAGCCCGGCGTCTGCCACTCGATCTGCTGAGTGGAACCGATAACCGATTGAATGAGGTCCTGGTTCGACAGAACGGTCATCACAATCGGTACCGTATTGACGTTCTCCGGCCGCTTTTGCGCCGTCACGACGATCTCCTGCAGGCCGGAGCCATCCGAGTCCGCCGTTTGAGCGACCGAGGCATCGATCCCTGCCGCCGCAAAACACGAAGTGACGAGCGCCCCGAGCAGAAATCTACGCATCAAATTTCCCCTAGCATTTGGTCGACCCTACCGTCGGGCGTGCCCGCGCCTTCCTGCGGCAGTGAATGTCCGATACGATGCCGTATGGGGAATGCGATCCCTCGTCCCGCAGGTGATGATTGAGTGGCCGAACACCGTTCCCGACAAGAGAGATCACAACAAGGCGGCGCGCTGAAGTCGATTGTACGATGGTATCGGTGCACACCATGGTGTCATAGAAGCGTAACTCTAAACATGAGAAGCTCCATGCCGACACGATACAGCCTCGGAATTATCGCGATTCTATCCGTCTCGCTCAACGTCTTCGCCGATGCCCCCACCTCGCCGCCCTCGAGTGCGCCCGTACGGACGATCCTTGAGCGTCATGATCTAACGGGAGTGCCCGGGAAGGAGGCCTTGTTGGGAACCGCGGTATTGCCGGCCGGCAGCGCCGTCGGTTTTCATACTCACCCCGGAGATGAGTTCGGCTATGTGCTCAAGGGACCCTTGGTGCTCAAAATCAAAGGTCTACCCGATCGGATGCTCAAGACCGGCGATACGTTCTTCAATGCGCGCGGCGTGGTGCATAGCCTGGGAACAGTGCCCGGTAGCGAGGGCGGGACGGCGCTGTCGACCTGGATCATCGACAAGGGTGAACCTCTTGCCACGCCGGTGACGAACTAGAGATCGAGCACAACGTCTCCGCAAGGCCGTGTGCAGCAAATCAGCAGATTGCCGGGTGCGGGGGGCTCCAGTGGATCAGGCTCGTATGTGACACGCCCCCCGATGAGTCCGGCTTCGCAGTTATGGCATACACCCGTGCGGCATGACCAGCGTACTGGGACGTCACACGCCTCGGCCAGATCGAGCAGGTTCTGGAATCGCACATCCCAGGGAACGGAGATTCCCGAACGCGCAAACGAGACGCGCGGGCCCTCCCCGGGCGGACCTGCGGGAGCATGTGGAGGGGGTCGCTGCTCGCTGATGCCCGGTGTCAACGAACCGCCGGGGCCGAACACCTCGGAGTAAATCCGGCTTCGTGGCACGCCCAAGCTCAGAAGAGCCTGCGTCAAATCCTGCAGGAATGCAGGGGGTCCGCACAGATAGAAATCCGCTTCCCGATTTACGGCAAGGCGAGTCAGGACGTCCAGACCGAGATGTCCGTGCGCGTCGAAATCGCTGCCGAGAGAGTCCGAGGCGGATGCCTGGCTGTAAACGATGTACCTGCAACTGCGAGGAATCTGCCGGAGCAACTCCTCGCACTCACGTGCGAAGGGATGCTCCGCGCGGCTTCGCGCACCGTATATCCACCAAATTTCTCGCGTCGATCGCGCCGCGGCGAGTGCGTGCAGCATTGCGAGGAGCGGCGTGATTCCGACGCCGGCACTCAGTAGCACCGCCGGCCGTTCGGCAGATTTCAGAGTGAATGCGCCTCTCGGCGCGCTCACGTCCAGACAGTCTCCGACACGGATGGAATCACGCAGGTAGCCGCTGGCGGCGCCATGCGCCTCCAGTTTGATGCTGATGCGATAGTGATCCGCTGCGGGCGCGCTGGACAGCGAATAGCTGCGCAGCAGCGGCGCGGATCCCGGAGCAGGGCGCAGTCGCAGAACAACGAACTGCCCCGGCGCTGGAGTCGCCAGGGGACGCCCGTCGAGCGGGCCGAGAGTCAGCGAGAATACCGCGAGACTCTCTTGATCGATCCGTGAGACGCGCAGGCTGCGGAAGCCTTCCCAGGCCGCAGGCGGACCCTGGTCCGCCGAGAGGCCGGCATTGCCTGCTATCGAGCCACTTTCCGGGGGTTGATCCAACAGCGCACGAAACGACCCCTGCCAGCCCGGACTGAGCGCCGGTATACGCAGCGCGCGCTGCAGGTCTTCGCGGCGATGTCCAGGCAGATAGAGCAGGGCGTCGATCGCGGTAACGGTCATGCGCTCGGCTCCGTCGGCGATTTTGACGATCTCATCGCCGGCGCCCACCAGTCCCTCCTCGAGCACCCGCAGGTAAAAGCCCGGCCTGCCGTGCGCGACGAGCAGGGCGGCCATCCGCGGCTCGTCCATGCGCAGTCCGACGCGGTAGCAGGTGACGCGCGGCTGGGTGACCTCGAACACCGCATCCCCGATACGGTAGCGATCGCCGATGCACACTTCGCAGTCAGGCAAGCCGTCAACCGTGAAGTTCTCACCGAACTGGCCAAAGGGGAACCCCGGCCGGCCGAGCTCGCGCTCCCAATAGCGATAGGATTCCAACTGATAAACCAGAACCGCGCGCTGCTCGCCGCCGTGACCCTGTACGTCTCCTTGCCCGTCGCCGTCAATATTCAGCTGCCGCGCCATCACCCGGCCGGTAACCGGCTCTTTCCAGACTCCCGTTCGCACAGTCCGGCCGCGCCAACTATGCTCGCGCGGCATTCCGACATTGACTGCTAGAAGGCGTGGCGTCATGTTGCGTCGAGGGAATACATCACTCCGAAGTCCGCCCGGCCTTGTTGTTCCATCCGTGGAAACGCGAAAAATCACCGGCGTTCCATGCCTCGCGGAGTCCAGGCGTACTCAAGTCCCAGTCAGGCCGGATTTCGCGCGTTACGGCGCGCAGATCGTGCCAAAGATCGACGACCGACGGGCGTCCCCAGAACCAATAGCCGTTGTAGACGCTGTGGATCACGAGACCCGGCTTGAGCACGAGCGTATGCGGAATCATCGGGTCATGCTCGGGGTCGGTGTACTCTTGGATGGCGAGATCTTTCTGAATCCTTCGCTCGGGATCAGAAAGGAAAGTCCACGGGGCACCGACCGAAGCGCGAAATTCCTGAAGCGTGTGGTGGTCGTCGGTCGCGATCGTGACAACCTGCGTGTATGCCACGGCGATCCTCGGGTAGAACGCCGCGAGTTCCAGATGCTGCTGGTGCTCCTTCGGACAGTAATGGCCGCGCGCGAGCGTGAGGACGAGCGGATCCTCGCCCTGCAGCTCACTCAGTTTGCGAACATTGCCCGTGTGATCAGGCAATTGATAGTCGGGGAACGCCGCTCCCGGCACGATGTCAGAACGCATGGTCGCACTCCAGTGATAGGCCTACACCGCTATAGGGTAACCCCGTAGCTCAACCCTACCTATCTCGCAGTCTCTGAGACCGGCCGATCTTTCAATTAGCCGTCGTCTGTGGCGCTGCCTCAATTTCGCTGAGAAGACCCGTCTCCACGTCGAACACAAAGCCCCGCACCGGGATTTCCTTTGCGATCCAAGGGTGAGATCTCACCCTATTGATCTGTTCGCGCGTGTTCTGCACAGGGTCCTTGAAAGAGAAGAAGCGCAGCGGGGCCGGCGACTGTACACCGGTCGCGGCAACGAGCTTTGCGTTCAACTCAGCGTCGGTAAATGTGGTGAATCCGCAGCCGGTGTGATTGAGAAGCATGATCTCTTTCGTGCCGAGCACGCGAGTAGAAACAACCAGCTCGCCGAGCACATCTTCGGTTACCGCCGGTCCACCGGTCCGGATGACGTCGATATCGGCCTGCGGCACCCCGAGGATTTCCGGCAGGTTCGAGAGTCGAGGATCCATGCATGTCACCACTGCGATTTTAGGAGCCGGCCGTTGGCCGAGTTTCGGATCGTGCCGCTTTGCATAATTGCGATTTGCCTTCAGTGCGTTGTCGATAATGCTCATCGTTGCTCTCCAAGATTGGCTGTAGGTCGAACCAGTACAGCGCCGGCGCAGAGACGAATCTATTGCACCATGGTATCGGCGCGAGATGCCTCGCGCATGCGTCGCGTCTCGCGGTGCCAATACTTTCGTCCACATGTGTTACTGCCGCGGGCGTGGCTCAATCGCACTTGTGAGCTTGCAGCTACGGGAAATGAGCATGAATCCCTCTCGCCTGACGATGACTGCGCTGATCCTCGCCCTCTCCGGCTGCATCACGCCGCCGAACCTCGGCCCGCAGCCGCAGCCAATTGCGAACGATCGCCTCGGTCTTTCGTCGCAGGTGTCTGCTCCGCTTCCCGTACCGGCTTGGTGGAGCACGTTCAACGATCCTCAGTTCGATGGTCTGATGCAGAAGGCGCTGGCTGACAATCCGAGCCTGGCGCAGGCGATCGCGCGGGTACGCGAAGCGCAGTCGCTGGCCGATGTGACGCGGGCTGGACTCGCGCCTTCCGTCTCTTTCGACGCACAGGAAGTCCGTCAACGTTTGAGTAGCCATGAACCCATCCCGTCGCCGTACAACGGAACCAAGCGCTGGCTGGGGAGCGAGGGTCTGAATCTGTCCTGGAACATAGACTTCTGGGGCCGTCAGGCCTCGCTACTCAAACAAGCCCGCTCGCAAACCACGGCTGCCGCTCTGGACGTTGCCGGCGCGCGGCTGGCGTTGAGCGGCGCCGTCGCACAGGCCTACATCGATCTATACCGCAACGACGCGCTGGCCGACGTGGCGCAACGGACCCAAGCGCAACGCCAACGCATCCTCGAGATTACTCGCAGGCGAGTGCGGTCGGGTCTCGATACCGACGTGGAGTTGCGCGAGGCGTCAGGCGCCGTGCCTGAGGCATATGTCGAGTTGCTGCAGGCTCAGGCGGCTGCGGCTTTGGATACGCACCAACTCGCTGCCCTGTCAGGTCAGGGCGCCGGGGTTTATGCAGAGCTGCGGCGCCCGACGCTCGATCCCGCCGCCGTCTTGCCGCTGCCCGCGGCGCTGCCGGCAGACCTGCTGGGTCACCGGCCGGACGTCTTGGCGGCGCGCGACCGGATCGAAGGCGCCCGGGCCGGCCAGGCGGCGGCAAAGGCGGCGTTCTATCCAGACATCAACCTGATGGCGTTCGCCGGTACGAGCGCCGTCGGATTGGGCAAATTGTTCGTGGGTAACTCGGCAGTGTATGGCGCCGGACCGGCAATTCATCTGCCGCTGTTCGATGCGGGCCGGCTGAGAGCCGAATACCGCGGCGCTGCCGCCGAGATTGACGAGGCCGTCGCGGCCTATAACGGGTCCGTGCTACAGGCGGTGCGCGAAACCTCCGACCAGCTGAGTCTCGTGGAAGCGCTGAACGCTCAGATCGTGCAACAGCAGCGATCACTGGACGATGCGGAGGCCGCTTATCGGCTGGCCGAAGAGCGCTACCGCGCCGGCTTGACCACTTACCTTACCGTACTCACCACCGAAACAGCGGTTCTGAGCGCGCGCCGCGAACACGTCGGGCTGATCTCCGACCAGGCCATCGCGCGCGTCAATCTTCTGTTGGCCGTGGGAGGCAACTTCGATCCGCAGGCGCCTTGAGCAGTTTTGGCAACCTCTCACCCCAATCTGATTTTTCTCCGGAGAACATCATGAGCGACAACCCAACCCCTGCGGCCACCGGGCCGAGCGTTGCACCGGCTCAAACGCCGAACAAGCGCCGCCGCGGACTGATGGCTCTTGGCCTCGTGGCAACACTCGGCGCCGTGCTGTACGGTAGCTACTGGTTCTTGTACGCGCGTCACTACCAGAGCACGGACGACTCCTACGTCGCGGGTGACCTGGTGCAGATCACCAGCGAAGTGCCGGGCAACGTGATGGCGCTCAATGCCGATGACACTCAAGGCGTGCGGCGGGGCCAGACTCTGTTGGAGCTCGATCCCGCCGATGCGCAAGTCGCCATGAGCAATGCGGAGGCGAGACTCGCTCGGGCGGTCCGCGAAGTGCGCACCCTGTTCGCGACCGCCGAGGAGCTGCGCGCCCAGATCACCGAGCGCGAGATCGAGCTGAAGCGCGCGCAGGACGACTACGGCCGCCGTTCCAATCTCCTGCAGGATGGAGCGGTCTCCTCGGAAGAACTGTCCCACACGCAAGATAACACTGCGCAGATGCGGGCAAGCCTGATCGCGGCGCGTGAGCAGCTCAATGCCACCACCGTACAAATCGATGGCACGACGGTAGACACCCATCCGGAAGTGCTGGCCGCGGAGGCTGCCGTCCGCGATGCCGCTCTCGCCCTGCGCCGTACGCACATCTTTGCGCCGGTGGCCGGGGTGGTGGCGCGGCGATCCGTGCAGATCGGCGAGCGGGTTGCGCCCGGTACTGCGCTGATGGCGGTCGTGCCGCTGTACGATGTTTGGGTCGACGCCAACTTCAAGGAGGTCCAACTCAAAGATATGCGCGTCGGCCAGCCCGCGGAAGTACGTGCAGACATCTACGGCCGCAGCGTTACCTATCACGGCAAGCTCGTAGGCCTATCGGCCGGCAGTGGTAGCGCCTTCGCGCTCTTGCCGGCGCAGAACGCCTCCGGCAACTGGATCAAGATCGTGCAGCGCCTGCCCGTGCGCATCGCACTCGACCCGCAAGAGCTAAAAAATCATCCGCTGCGCGTGGGTCTGTCGACGACCGTGACGGTGGATGTGCGCAACACCTCCGGCGCGTTGATCGCTTCGCAAGTGCGCAGTGAGCCGATTCCCGTACAGGCCAGCTTAGGCAATGACCCCGAGGCGGAAGCGCGCATCGCACGCATCCTCGCCGCGAACGGCGGTGCCGGCTCCGGCGCCAAGATCGTCGCTGCCAACCGGTAAAGCGAGCCTCCATGGGCGATTCCACCACTGCGAACGATCATCCGGCGCCGCTCGTTGGCGGCGCGCGCACCATCACCCTGTTGGCGCTGGCCTTGGCGACCTTCATGCAGGTGCTCGACACCACCATTGCCAATGTGTCCATTCCCACCATTGCCGGCAATCTCGGCGTCTCGGCCGATCAGGGCACTTGGATCATCACATCTTTTGCAGTTGCGAACGGTGTTTCTGTGCCCCTGACGGGGTGGTTGATGCGACGTTTCGGTGTCGTACGCACTTTCGTGCTATCGATCCTGTTGTTCACGCTGGCCTCGTTTCTCTGCGGGATTGCCTGGAGCCTACCGGTCCTGCTCGTATTCCGGGTGCTCCAGGGCGGGGTGTCCGGTCCCATGATCCCCGGCTCGCAGGCGCTGCTGCTGTCGCTATTCCCGGCCGAGAAGAAAGGCACCGCGCTTGCGATCTGGTCGATGACCACCCTGGTCGCGCCCATCTGCGGCCCGATCCTGGGCGGCTATATCTCCGACAACTATCCCTGGGAGTGGATCTTCCTGATCAATCTCCCGGTGGGTCTTTTCTGCGCCGCGATCTGCTGGCGCTTTCTGCGCACTCACGAGACACCGACGCGCATGTTGCCGATCGACAAGGTGGGCCTGGTGCTGCTGGTCGTGTGGGTCTTTGCGCTGCAGGTGGTGATGGATCAGGGCAAGGACCTGGATTGGTTCTCCAGCAAACTCATCGTCACGCTCGCCATCGTGAGCGTCCTGGGCCTCGCCGCCTGGATCATCTGGGAGCTGACGGAGGAGCATCCCATCGTGGATCTGACGCTGTTCAAGTCGCGCAGTTTCACCCTGGGCACGCTCGCGTTGTGCCTGTGTTTCGCGGTGTTCTTCGGCAATGTCGTGCTGATGCCGCTCTGGCAGCAAACTCAGCTCGGCTACACCGCCACCTGGGCGGGCCTGGTGTCCGCGCCGAGCGGCGTGACGGCCGTGCTGGTCGCGCCTATCGTGGGACGCTTCATTGGCAAATACGACGCGCGCGCATTTGCCGCCGCTTCCTTCGTGATCTTCGGCATCTCCTACTTCATGCGCGCGGCGTGGCCCCCGGATGCGAGCGTCTGGGTGTTCGTCGTGCCCCTGCTCGTACAGGGTGTGGCCATGGGCATGTTCTTCGTGGCTCTGGTGACGATATCCCTCGACGGCCTGCCGCCCGAGCGCGTGCCGGCCGCCTCCGGCCTCAACAACTTCCTGCGCATCGCGAGCGGCAGCTATGCCACTTCGCTCACAAGCACCTATTGGGACCGGCGCGAGGCGCTCCATCAGTCGCGGCTGGTGGAGTCGCTATCCGCCTACGATCCCGGCTACTCGAGCACGCTGGCACAGCTACATGCCCACGGCTTCGTCGGGGACTCCGCCGCGGCCCTGGTGCAACAGCAGGTGATCGGCCAGGGCTATCTGCTGTCGAGTCTGGATATTTTCTATTTCTCGGGTTGGCTGGTGATCTTGCTGATCCCACTGTGCTGGCTCGTGCGTCGGCCGGCAGGCGGCGGTGGGGCCGTGGCGAGTGAATAGATCGGACACCCGTGGGGGTTGGGCAGCAGGCAGAATTCACGTGCGAGGTGAGTCATTGACGCCGTAACATTGGCGGATCGTAGAACACACTGCACTCGAGGTTTCCACCATGGCTGCCAACGATGGAACAAGCCCCAAGCATTATCGCTGGACTGAACTGCCGGCAGAACGACTGAAGGGCGGACTGACGCGGCGGCTGATAACAAGTGAGCGTATGATGATTGCGCATGTGCATTTCAATAAGGGCGATGACGTGCCGTGGCATTCGCATGAGAATGAGCAAATCACCTACATTCTCGAAGGCGCGCTGCGGTTTTGGCTGGGCGACAACAGCGAGCACGAATTTACGGTCCGCTCGGGGGAGGTTCTGGTGATCCCGTCGAATTTGCCGCACCGGGCGCTTGCCCTCGAGGATACCCTCGACGTCGACATATTCAATCCGCCTCGGCAGGACTGGCTCGCGGGCACGGATGCGTACCTTCGCGGTTGAATGAATAACGCAGAAACAGATGGCCGGCGCCGCGCCGCACGTCGGTCAGGGTGCCCCATCGCGTATCGCCCGGCGGGAACGCCTGACCCATCACCAGACTGAGCCGTCCGTCACCATACTCGCGGCCGGCGATTTGCGGGGATAAGGTCAGGAATTGCTCGTCAACCAGCCCTTGTGCGTAGAATTCCCCGAGTAACTGCGGGCCTCCTTCGATGAGGATCCGTTTGCCGGCGTTCAGCCGACCGATCGCGCGGAGAATCGAGCTCGGCGGGATCAGTTCGCGACAGCGGGGAATGGCGAGGATCTTGAGTGAGCGAGGCGTCTTGCGCTTGACCAAGTGCTTCGCGCCCGCGGTGGTTGTTATTACAATCGTTTGCACGCCGCCGGATGTGAATACCGGCAAACTCAGGTCGAGCCGGCCACGGCCGCTGACGAGGACGTTCAGCGGCGCAGCGGGTTTGCGCAGCGCCATTCTCAATGTTCGATAGTCTCCGGTCAGATCCGGACATATGCCGTCGGGCGTCCACATGTGCTGAGGGTCCGCCTCGAGGGTGCCGGTACCGACGATCACGACATCGGCAATGGCACGCAGCAGGCCCATCACCATGCGATCTTGGATGCTGAACCCGCTGATATCGCCGCCGCCGGCGTGCCCACGTACCTGAAGTGATACGACGCCATCCAGAGTGGACACGAAATTGCTGAAGACGTACGGATGGGAACGCGCTTGCGGCATTCGCAGGTTCCCGTACAGCCGCAAGAGATTCGGGGTCAACCTCAACGTGCGGCCGTGCTTGGCATCAAAGAGTGTCTCGAGCGGCGAGAGATCGGCTTGATTGCGCATTTGACGAGCGACGGCGTTCGTAGCGAACGAGTTCTCAGGCCTTTGCTCTTATGGCAAGCGCTTTACGTTCGCTTTCACCCAAGTCCCAATGCCAGTCGTGGCATTCGGCATAGACGCGAATCGGCTGGTTGTTGGCGAGGGCGTCCAGAATCTCACTCTTGGTCCGCTGAGCAGTCGACTCTTGGTTGCATATTGGGCAGTGGACGGCGAATCGGATGAACACTTCAGTCACGGCATTCTCCTGGCGAAGCAGTTCTTGATGACCTCGGGATCGCTGATGAGCGAAATCACCCAGAGGGAAGTGTACGAGGGGACGGGCGAAAATGCAGCGATCCACGTAGAATCCCCGGTTTGGCCGTTGGCTGGTGAAGGCAGGGATCATGCGAGCACGTGGGATTTCGAGTGTCATGGCGGTGGTACTGCTCCTCAGTGCGATTGCGCCGTCGAGCATTTACGCGAATGACAAGGATGCTTCGAGCACCTCCACGGACGACAAGAGCTCGGCCAAGGACGATGAGATCAAGCTGCCGCCCTTTCCATCCAATAAGACGATTCATCAGACCATGCAGTTGGGTGGCCGCACGTTGAAGTACGACGCCACCGTCGGCTCGCTGCCCGTATTCGATGAAAAGGGAAAGCAAATTGCCAGCGTCATGTTCACAGCCTATACGGTCCCGGGGCCGGCTCGTCCGGTGACGTTCGCGCTCAATGGCGGCCCGGGGGCTTCGTCGGTCTACCTGAACCTTGGCGCGATCGGCCCGAAGCGCGTGCAATTCGGCGCCGAGGGCAATAGTCCGTCGGATCAGGCCACACCGGTCGACAACCCCGGCAGCTGGCTGGATTTTACGGATCTCGTGTTCATCGATCCGGTGGGTACGGGTTTCAGCTACTCCTTGGTCAAGGAGGACGAGGCCAAGAAAAGATTTTACAATCCCAAATCGGACGTGGAATATTTGTCGCGCGTCATATTCGATTGGCTGGTCAAGAACGAGCGCCTGACCTCGAGCAAGTATCTGGTGGGGGAGAGCTACGGCGGATTTCGCGGCCCGCGCATCACGCATTATCTGCAGACGCGGCTCGGTGTCGCGATGCGCGGCATGGTGCTGGTATCGCCGTATCTCGACCCTGGGGCCGAAAGCAACGGAGATCTCTCACCCCTCCCGTGGATGCTCACGCTTCCGAGCATCGCCGCGGCGAATCTCGAACGCCAAGGAAAACTCAACGATGCAACCATGGCGGAGATCGTTCGCTATACCCGCACCGACTATGTGGCGGACCTGCTGCTCGGGCGCTCAGATCCGCAGGCCACGGATCGCATCGTCAAGCGGGTTACAGAGCTGTCGGGGCTCGATCCGCTGTTTGTACGCCGTTCGGGCGGCCGACTCGAGACACAAGCGTATCTCAGAGAGGTCTACCGGGCCGAGGGCAAATTGGGTAGTCGGTACGATTCGAACGTGACCGGCTGGGATCCGTTTCCGTTCGACCCCTATCAACGCACGAACGATCCTATTTTAGACAGCATCATCGCGCCGACCACGACTGCCATGGTGGACTTCATCACGCATACGGTAGGCTGGAAATACGACGGGCGTTACAACGCCCTGAGCTATGAAGTCAATAAACTCTGGAACGATAAGGACAACGAGGAACACGACCGCGTCGAGCGGGGCTCGGTGGAGGAGTTGCGCCAATCCGTGGCGGTGGATCCCCGGCTCGACGTGTTGATCGCGCATGGCTGGGGCGATCTGTCGTGCCCATTCATGGCGTCCGTGCTCATCGTCGATCAGATGCCGGTGATGGGCAATGCCAGCCGTATCCAGGTAAAGGAATACGCGGGGGGCCACATGTTCTACAGCCGCAGCGACAGTCAGCTCTCGCTGCGCAAGGATGTGATGAAAATGTACGGCGCGGGCTGATTTGGCAGACGCGTCGTTGATGCACGCACGTCTAGTCGCAGCGATGCTCGCCGCGCCGGTGACGGCACTTGGCGCGCCCGGGCTCCATGATTTCACGACCGTGGCCATCGCGCCTGATGGCCGTCACATCGCCTCGATCGAGACGCAGGACGACGGCAGCGACCAGGATGTGCCCGCCGCGCTCGTGATTCGCGATCTGAAGGGCAGGGCGGTGACCGTGACGCTGCCGTGCACCGCCGGGCCCAACTGCAAGGTGGACTCGCCCACGTGGAGCACGAGCGGCCAGCTTGCTTTCATCGTGTCGCACCCCGATGACGGAGGGGCGGAAATCGACGCGGTGGCGGCGAGGGGCGGCACGGTACGCCGGGTGCTCATGTTCAGCGGCACTTTGGATCGGTTGCGTTATGGACCGGATGACCGGCTCGCCGTGCTGGCAACGGCCCGGGCGCACAAGTCAGTCGGGCGCGAGGAGGCGGGCGCGCCCCTGGTGGGCGATATCGGCAGCGAGGCCGATGAGCAGCGGATCGCCGTGGTCGACGACGCGGCGCTCAACTTTGTGTCGCCCGCGGACCTTTATGTCTATGAATTCGATTTTCTGCCCAACGGTGGGTTCGTGGGCACCGCGGCGCCGGGCGACGGTGACAGCCAGTGGTGGGTAGCCAAGTTGTACGTGTTCGAGCAGTCACAAGCCCGCGTGGTGTTTGTGCCTGGACCGCGGGAGCAGCTTGCGGCGCCCGCGGCGTCGCCCGATGGCAAGAGTGTGGCGTTCATCGGCGGTTGGATGAGCGACTTTGGTTCCACCGGCGGCGATGCGTATGTGCTGCGCCTCGATCAGCCGGGGGCAGTACCTCGCAACCTCACAGCGGAATCGCATGCGACGGTGACGGCGCTGGATTGGAGCTGCGGCAAGGGACTCATCGGGATGATGCTGGGCGGCGGCACAGTGACCATCGCCAGACTCGACACCGCGCGGTCAAAGCCCATTTGGTCGGGACAGGGCTTGCTCAGCGGCGGGCCCGGTGACGGTCTCTCCTGCGTACCGCATGGCATCGCCGCGGTGAGCTCGAGCTTTGGGACGCCGCCCGAGATTGTGGCGGGACCCCTCGGTCATTGGCATACCGTCACGCACGAAAACGCGGCAATCGCTGCAAGCGGAGTCATCGCGCAATCGGTGACCTGGCGCAATGATGGATTCGACGTGCAGGGCTGGCTGCTGCAACCGGCGGATGGCAATCCCGGACTGAAACGCCCGATGGTGGTGCTGGTGCATGGCGGCCCCGAAGCGGCCGCCGTCAACAAGTTCCTGCCGCCCTCAAGCGACGCCCGAACGTTGTTGCAGGCAGGATGGGATGTCTTCGAGCCGAATTACCGAGGCAGCTTCGGCCAAGGCGAGGCATTTGCCGCCGCCAGCATCCAGGATCTCGGTGGTGGCGATTGGCGCGACGTGCTCACGGGGGTAGACGCCGCGGAGCGGGCGGCGCCGATCGATGACACGCGGGTGGGAATCATGGGCGGCTCGTACGGAGGCTACATGGTCATGTGGGGCATTACGCAGACGCATCGGTTTCGCGCGAGTGTCGCGCATGCGGGCGTCTCCGACTGGTTGTCCATTGAGGGTGAGGCGCCGCAGGCGGGGTCGGACGAAGTGAACTTCGGCGGATCGGTTTACGATGATGCCACACCGTATCTCAAAGCCTCGCCGATCATGCACGTGCGTGGCGTTGGCACGCCGACGCTGCTGACCGTGGGCGAGCGCGATCTCGAGTGCCCCGTGCCGCAAAGTGAAGAGTTCTATACGGCTCTTGCAGCGCTCGGCGTGCCCGTTGAGTTTCACGTTTATCCGGGCGAGGGCCATCACCTGCACAAGGCGGAGGATCGCGCGGATTTCCGAAAGCGAACCGTCGACTGGTTTCGACGCTGGTTCGCGGTTGCGGCGGCGTCAGCGCAATGAGGCCAAGGCCTGCCGTAGGTCTGCGATGAGATCCTCGACGTCCTCGATGCCGGTGGAATAACGTACCAGGCCTTCGGGAATGCCGGCGGCGGCGCGCTCCTCCGGGGTGCATTCCACATGACTGGTGACCAGCGGCGGCCCGACGACCGTTTCCGTGCACCCCAAGTTGGCGGCTCGGTGAGCGAACCGCAGCTTAGGCAGGAATGTCTTGATTCCTTGCAAGCCGCCGGCCACTGAAAAGCTCAGCACGCCGCCAAAACCGCGCATCTGTCGTTTCGCGACATCATGGTGCTGGTGTGTCTCGAGCCCCGGATAGTTCACCTTCTCTATCGCGGGATGCTGTTCGAGCCAACGGGCGATCGTCAGGGCGCTCTGGTTCTGCCGTTCAACACGTAAGCCAAGCGTCTTCATGCCCCGCAGAAGAGAATAGGCATCGGCAGGCGACAGCGCCGCTCCGTTGATCTCGCGAAAGTGATAGAGCTTCTGGATGAGCGCACCGTCGCCGCAAGCGACGCCTCCCAACGCATCGGCGTGTCCGCCGAGAAACTTCGAAGCACTGTGCAGGACGAGATCCGCGCCGAGGCGCAAGGGGGTCTGATTGATCGGCGTCGCGAAGGTGTTATCCACCACGACCGTCGCGCCGACCGCGTGTGCCGCGCGGGCGAGCCGCTCGATGTCGACGATCTTGATCGTCGGATTGGTCGGCGATTCCAGATATAGGATCTTGCAACCCTGGGCGATCACGGATTCCAGCTGTTCAAAGTCGGTCGTATCGCATAACCGCACGTCGATCCCGAAAGGGGGCAGAAATTCGGTGAACAGCTTGTTCGTTCCACCGTAGCTGTCCTTGATGGACACCACGCGGTCCCCGGGGCGAAGCAAAGTGAATAAGCAAGCGCTGATGGCGGCCATACCCGAGGAGAAACTGGTCGCAGCTTCTGCGCCCTCCAGTACTTTGACCTTGTCCTCGAACGCACGCACCGTCGGATTGGAATTGCGGGAATAGATGTGGCCTTCTGCATGCCCGAGGGCCACCGCGTGCCAGGTATCCACGTCGGGGTAGCCAAACGAAATGCTGTGAACAACGGGAACTTGAGTCGCCCGCTCGTAGGGGGCGTGCTCGGTCTCGCCGCCCCATACGGCCAGCGTTGATTGCTTCGGTGAGTTTGTTGACGGCATGAGTTGACCTCTCAAAGGTTGTTGGCGGGATTTCATAGCCCAGGGTATCCGCGACGGGAGGGATAGCGGCGCCCGCTCGGACTTGAGCGATTGCGCAATGCGTCAATAGGTCCTTTCGGCTAATGGAGTAATCCCCCTGGATCATATACATACCGTGAGATAGGGCAGAGGGATACAAGAATTATGGAGCGAATAGGTAGACCCTGTGTAACGAGGAGCAGCGTATGACCAGTGAATCGACCAAGCCAACCACGACCGACGCCGGCGCTCCAGTCGCGAGCGACGAACACTCACTCACCGTCGGTGCGGACGGACCCATCGTCCTAAACGATCACTATCTCATCGAGCAGATGGCGAACTTCAATCGCGAACGCATCCCGGAGCGGCAACCGCATGCCAAGGGCGGCGGCGCGTTCGGCCATTTCCAGGTCACCCAAGATGTCAGCCGTTATACGCGGGCCGCGGTCTTCCAGCCGGGCGCCAAGACTGAGACCTTGATCCGCTTCTCGACGGTGGCCGGGGAGCAGGGCAGTCCCGATACCTGGCGCGATCCGCGGGGTTTCTCGCTGAAGTTCTACACGAGCGAGGGCATCTATGACATGGTGGGCAACAACACCCCGGTGTTCTTCCTGCGCGACCCCTTGAAGTTCCAGCATTTCATCCGCTCGCAGAAGCGCCGCGCGGATAATGGCTTGCGCGATCACGACATGCAATGGGACTTCTGGACGTTATCGCCGGAGTCGGCGCACCAAGTGACCTGGCTGATGGGCGATCGAGGTATCCCCAAAACCTGGCGTCAAATGGACGGCTTTTCCAGCCATACCTATATGTGGGTCAACCGCCAGGGAGCGAAGTTCTGGGTGAAGTATCACTTCAAGACCGACCAGGGCGTCGATTTCCTGACGCAATCCGAGGCGGATCGTCTGGCGGGGGTGGACGGCGACTATCATCGGCGTGATCTATTTAATTCGATCAAGAAGGGTGACTTCCCGAGTTGGACGCTGAAAATGCAGATCATGCCGTTCGAGCAGGCCAAGACCTATCGTTTCAACCCGTTCGACCTCACCAAGGTGTGGCCGCACAAAGACTATCCGCTCATCGAGGTTGGCAAGCTGACGCTGGATCGCAACGTTACCGATTTCCATACCGAAATCGAGCAGGCCGCCTTCGAGCCCAACAACTTGGTTCCCGGGATCGGGCTGAGTCCGGATAAAATGCTTCTCGCGCGCGGCTTCTCCTACTCGGACGCGCACCGCGCACGCCTCGGGGTCAACTATAAGCAGATTCCCGTGAACCGGCCAAAGTCACCCGTGCACAGCTACAGCAAGGACGGTGCGATGCGGGTGCAGAACGTGTCCGACCCAGTCTACGCGCCGAACTCTTACGGCGGCCCCAAGGCCGATCCGGAGCGCACCGACGCCGCCGGCCTGTGGCACGCCGACGGCGACATGGTGCGCAAGGCCTACACGTTGCGCGCCGAGGACGATGACTTCGGTCAGGCCGGCACGCTGGTGCGTCGTGTACTCGATGACGCGGCACGCGCACGCCTCGTGGGAAATATCGTCGGACATCTCAGCGACGGGGTCTCAGGACCCGTGCTCGCGCGGGCGCTCGACTACTGGCGCAAGGTCGACAAGGATCTGGGTGATCGTATCGTGGCCGGGCTCAAAGACAGGTAAAGGACGCGCCATGCTGCACGAAACCCGCCCCATCGACGTTCGGCCGTATCGGGCAAAGACGCCCAAGGGCCGCAGTCGCGTTTTCATGGAGGTCTGGCAGGCGCGCTGCGTTCAGGGCTACCTGGCCGTCCACCTGCACTCGAAGATCAGTCTAGCCGATTTGGCGAAGGTGACGAGCTTCAGCCGATGCAAGTTCAATCGCACGTTCAAGGCGAGCTTTGGCTGTACGCCCGGTCAGTACGTCAGGCAAATGCGAATCGTGCGCGCTCAGAACCTGATGACACTGTCCTCAGACCCGCTGTGCGACATCGCCGCGGAATGCGGCTTTGCAGATCAATCACACTTCAATCGTTGCTTTCGCAAAATTGTCGGCGAATCGCCCGCGATTTGGCGTGCGCAGCGCTGCAAGAGTCTGCAAGAGACGCAGGCCGCTGCGGCCCGAACCCGGATTTCCTAACTGATGTGTTCCTCGAATTGGCCCCCGAGCTTTCGGTAAAGATCCTTGGCAAGTGGGTCGTATCCAAAAAAGGCGACCGCCGCGTCCATCCACGTGAGCGGCCGCGAGCGGGCGAGATCGCGCGCGCTCCTGAGGAGCTGCGACGGCACCGAGGAAGGAGACGGATCGAATACTTCCGCCTCGTGAGTGTCCTGGTCTTCGGCAAACACGCTCCGGCCCACCTTTGAGAACACATGCTTCCCGGCATTGGTCTGGTAAATCCGATACTCCTGCCACCGCCCCTTCGGTGCGGAGGACGGCGCTACAGAGGCGAGCAGCGTCCCGGTAAATGCCAGATCCGCCTTGCCGTCCCTGATGACGATTTGTTCTTTCTGAACCCCGACGTCAGCATCGTCGTCGAGGGCGGGTAGACGACTCTGCATTCTTACTTTGGCCTCAGAGACCTCCTTGCGCGGAGTCTTCTCCTTGTCCTTGGGCGGTGAATCCTTGGGCCGTGACTGTGGCGCCTGTTCTTGAACGGTCTCACCGCGTACCACGACGGTGGCTTCATGGCGCGTAGCATCGTCGGACGATTGCCGCCCTCGGCTTACCGGCTGCTCGGAGAATTCCTCAGGTCGTTCAGAGCTCATTAGACTGGCCTCGCTGCTAGGCGGTGGAAAACCCGAGCTTGGGCCAAAAGTCAGGCGGCCATCAGCCGGAAAGTGTCGCGGCCGGTCGTAAGCGGGCGCTCACAGCTTGGCGTGCCCATTAGGGACGCGCTTGCCCACCCGGGTTCGCTATGACGATGTCGTCGAAACTCCCGATGCGGTCCGACTCCGCACGGGCCGCGGGATCGGGGTCCCGCTCCACCCAGATCGCCTGCATTCCCGCACCGTGGGCTGCTTCGATCTCGCCGCTGTGATCGGAGAGAAACAAAATCGCCTCGGCAGGCAGGCCGATCGAGCCCGCGATGGCACGAAACGATTCAGGCTCCAGCTTTGAGCCCGTCGTGGTGTCGAAGTAGCCCGAGAATAACGGCGTCAGATTGCCGTGTTGAGTATGCGAGAACAGCAATCGCTGCGCTGCCACCGAGCCCGAGGAGTAAACGTAGAGCTTCAATCCCTGCTTATGCCAATGCGTGAGTGCGCGTAGCGCATCGTCGTAAACAGGCGCGCAGAGTGCGCCGCTGTCGAAGCCTTTTCGCCAAACGAGGCCCTGAAGCTTCTTGAGCGGCGTGAGCTTTCGGTCGTCATCCATCCAGTGCAGAAGAACGGCGATCAGCTGCGACGGATTGAGGGCGGAGTTCCCTTCGATGCGTCTGACCTCGTCTAGGATGTCCTGGATTGAAGCTGCGTGTTCGCGAACATAAGGGGGAATGTGGTTTCGCGCGTACGGGTAGAGCTGCTCCTTCACGAAGGCAATGCTGCTGGTCGTGCCCTCGACATCGACAACGACCGCGCGAACGCCGTTGAATTGCATTCTAGGAAGGATTGTCAAAAGCGGGGAAATGCGACGCGATGGGATCTCCCGTGAAGCGCGCCACCCAGCCATCGGGCGTGGTAAACATCCGGATTGCGGTAAAGTTGGGCGCCGGACCCATGTCGAACCAATGCCGCATGCCGGCGGGTACGCTGATCAAGTCATTCCCCTCGCATCGCGTCATGTAGACCTTTCCATCGACGCGCAGATAGAACATGGCCGTTCCCTCGACGAACAAGCGTACTTCATCGTCATCATGGGTGTGCTCGTTCAGGAACTTTGAGCGCATTTCCGATTTTTGTGGGTTATCCGGACGGCAGCGCGCGACGTCCACGGACTGGTAGGCATTTTCGCGTCGCAGCCGCTCGATGTCGGGTGCGTAGAGATCCAGCACTTCACGGTCATTGGCCTCCTTGGGCACCGGCCGCGTGGCATGCCAGCGCTCGAATCGAACGCCGATGCGACGCAAGGCCTCAGCGATCGCGACCGCGTCGACGCTGTCGAACTCAGGTGTCAGTGGCGGATGATCGGGATAAATGGTCAGGCGAGTCATGACCGTCCTTCGAGCTGTTTGCCGATTGGGAGTTGCTGGGCATGTAGCTCACACGCCAACAGATGATCGAGCGCCTCTAACACGCGCTCGGCCTCGTCGAGACTTCGGCCCCACGCATTCATGCCGTGGCTCCGAATCAGATAGGCGGGCGGGGGTGGCCCCTCCATGAGTCGGGCCGCAATGGAGCGGCCGAGCGCCGGGGTGTCTTGCGAGTTGTCGAATATCGGGATGTCGACCCGAACCTCGTGGGTGCTGATGCCGGGAAATGCCTTGAGCATTTCGTAGCCCTCCAGGGCGAGGAGGGTGGCGTTCGGCCTCGACCGGGTGAGCGCCACCGCGGCGACCGAATGAACATGCAGCACCGCTTCCACGTGCGGATACAGCCGGTAAAGCTGCACATGCAAGGGCGTCTCCGCGGAGGGTCTCCGATCATCTAACGAGCGGCCTTCGCCGTCCACCAGCATGACATCGGCCTCGCGTAGCTGCCCTTTGTGGGAGCCTGACACGGTAATCGCGATGCGGTTGTCATTCACTCGCAAGGAATAGTTGCCGGACGTTGCCGCAGCCAGACCGCGCGCGTCGAGCCTGCGGCCCACGGAGATTATTTCAAGCACGGCGGATTCTGCGGCGATGGGCATGGGTCACCATTATGCCTCGCGGGCACATCCCGAGCGGCAGATGTTATGGGAAGCAAATGGCGATTTGCTGCATACTTCTCGGCAACAGCGATGGAGGGGTTTACTCGTGCTTTTTTCCGATCTGACACCCGGCCTGGTTGTGCGTTCCCAACCCCGGCTCGTCACCCAGAAGGAAATGACTGAGTTTGCGTCTCGTTATGACCCGCAATGGTTTCATGTCGACACAGCGCGTGCCGCGCAAGGCCGGTGGCGCGGACTCATCGCGAGCGGCTGGCACACCTGCGCCATCGCGATGGAGCTGATGGTACAAAATGTGTTGTCGGGATCAGAAGCTTTCGGCTCCCCCGGGATCGACACCATCAAATGGCAGCACCCAGTTCGGGCGAACGATGCAGTTGCTCTGCACTTCGAAGTCCTCAGGTCCAGTAAATCGCCCTCCAATCGGACCGGTATCATCTTGTCCAAGTCGGAGCTGTGGAATCAAAACGACCGGCAAGTACTGACGTTGCAAGGGACGACGCTATTTGATTTGGCATCGCCCACGAACACGCGGTGATGCCCGTGCCTGGCAAGACTATTGACACGATGTCAATAACTGACTAGTGTATATTGAATGTCGTATATTGCTGAACGCCGGGAAGAGGAGAAGGAGCGACGCCGGTCGGAGATTCTGGCTGCCGCGGAGGCGCTCTATGCCAAACAAGGCTGGGACGCCGTCACCATGGACCAAGTTGCGCGTAGCGCCCGGCTGTCACGCGCGCTGGTGTACGTCTATTTTCGGGACAAGGAAGACCTCTTGTTCGCCATCGGCGAGCGGGCCATGGAGTTGCTCTCGAGCCGCTTCCAGGCTGCAGCCGCGGGTCCGGGAACGGGCTTGCAGCGGGTCGACGCCATCGGCCGGGCGTACGTGGCATACGCCCTGGAGTTTCCGCATTATTTCGATGTTTGCTCGCGCTTTCAGTCACACGCCATGGGTTCGGAGCCGAGCGCCAACGAGACTGCATGCCACCTTGCAGGCGATCAGGTGATGGGCTCGGTGGTCGGGGTCATCGAGGCTGGAATCCGCGACGGCAGTTTGCGCAAAGACATCGGCGATCCGCTCATGCTCGCTTTCAGTTTGTGGGCCTTCACTCACGGCATCACTCAACTGGTCATGGCAAAGGGCGCTGATCTCGCGCGCCGTGGAATCGCGATACCGGATTTCAGCAACTATGCGTTTCGGCTGCTGAATGAAGGGATGCGCCAGTATCGTCCGAATTAGCCGTTTTTTTGTCGTTATTCTGACAGGTGTCTAAGAGATGAACAGACGACTAATCGCGAGAGCGACGCAGAACATACCCGGAGATGACGTGCGGCGCCCGGCAGCCACAGCGACCCGCGGTGTTGCCGCGCTGTCCTTCGCAGCCCTTCTTGCGGCGTGTCATCAGTCGCAAGCCCCGGCACCGCCTTCCGTGGCTGTGGTTGCGGTCGCCGTGCGTGCGGGACTTCCGGGGGAGACCGGCGCACCCCTCCGCTATCCCGTGGAGGTTGCGGCGCGCTACTCGAACGCCATGTCATTCCGTGTGGCCGGCCAGTTGATCGACCGGCGCGTGCGCTTGGGCGATGCCGTGCGCAAGGGCGAGGTGGTTGCGCGTCTCGACTCGCTCGACGCTGCCAAGCAAGCGGCCAGCGCACGCGCCGCCCTGCAAGCCGCCGAGTCTCGGCTTACGTTCGCGAAGCAACAGATCGAGCGCGATCAGGCGCAAGCATCACAGCAGCTCATTGCACAGAGTCAACTCGAGCAAACCCAAGATGCGTACCGCGCGGCGCTGGCGGCGCGCGCTCAAGCGGCGGATCAGCTGGTGCTTGCCTTGAACACGCTGCGCTACAACTCGCTCGTCGCCGAGCACGACGGAGTCATCACCAGCGAGAATGCGGACACCGGACAGGTGATGTCGCCGGGCCAACCCGTCTACGGGCTCGCTTGGACCGGCGAGACCGACGTCACCCTCGATGCCGCGCCGAGCGATCTGCCGCTCCTGAGGGTGGGTCGAGCCGCCAGCGTCACCTTCCTGGCCCTCCCCGAACGCCGCTTCGAGGCGCGCGTGCGCGAGATTTCGCCTGCGGCGGACCCGCAGAGCCGAACCTATCGGGTAAAGCTCACGCTGGCTGATCCAGGACCCGATGTGCACCTCGGGATGACGGGCGAGGCCGTGATTGCGAGATCGCCGTCCCTGAGCGATGCCGCCGCGACGCGCGGCGTGTTCGAGATTCCGGCAACGGCGGTGTTTCACCAGGGCGAGAATGCGGCGGTCTGGACCATTCGCCCGAACGGCTCGACGCTCGAGCTTCGCCCGGTCAACGTGCTCGGATACGGTGAGCGCACCGCTTATGTCGATCGAGGCCTCCACGAAGGGGACAGCATCGTTGCAGCCGGGGTGCATACGGTTTATGCAGGTGAACACGTCGTGCCCGTGCAGCCCCTGTTCGCCGACGACACCGGAGGCTCGGCGCAGAAGACTGCTGCGGCGGATCAGCGCGCCGCGAGCACTGCGCCGTGAGCCCGGAGGCCTCGAGCGATGCACTGCCCATGGGGCCGTTCACGGCCGGTGAGTCGGATCGGTTCAATTTGTCAGCCTGGGCGCTTCGTCACCAAGCGCTCGTCATTTTCATTCTCGCGCTGCTGACGCTCTTCGGGATCGCATCGTATGGCCGCCTCGCGCAGTCCGAGGATCCGCCGTTTACCTTCAAGGTGATGGTGATCCGCACGCTCTGGCCGGGCGCCACCGCCCGCCAGGTTCAAGAAGAGGTGACCGATCGCATCGCCCGCAAGCTCCAAGAAACCCCCGATGTGGATTTCTTGCGCTCTTACTCCCGGCCCGGCGAGTCGCAGCTTTTCTTCACCATCAAGGACACCGCGCCGCCGGGGGACGTTCCGGACACCTGGTATCAGGTTCGAAAGAAAGTGGGCGATATCGCCTACACGTTGCCGGCTGGTATCCAGGGTCCCTACTTCAATGACGAGTTCGGCGATGTCTACACCAACATCTACGCGCTCAAGGGCGACGGCTTTGAGCCCGCGCAGCTCTATGACTACGGCGAGCGGCTGCGGGCGGAGATTTTGCGCGTAGCCGACGTGAACAAAGTCGATTTCATCGCAGATCAGGAGCAGCGCGTCTACATCGAGATCGCCAATGCGGAGCTCGCGAAACTCGGTCTCACGCCGCAACAGATCGCGGACGCGGTCGGTGCACAAAACGCAGTGGCGGGTGCCGGCGTATACAACACCGTCGACGATCGAGTGTTCGTGCGCCCGAGCGGGCAGCTCAAAGACGTCGAGGCGCTTCGTGAGACGCTGATTCGCGTGAACGGGCGCACGTTCAGGCTCGGCGATATCGCTCTCATCCGCCGCGGCTATACCGATCCGCCGACCGAGTACATGCGGTTCGAGGGGCAAAACGTGCTCGGTATCGGTGTGACCATGGCGCCGTCCGGAGATGTCATCGCGCTCGGCAAGGCGCTCGATCGCAAGGCGGCGGAGCTGCGCCGCTCGCTGCCCGCGGGGCTCGAGCTCGTCGAGGTCTCGAGCATGCCGCACGCGGTCGCGCGCTCGGTCGACGATTTCGTCGAGGCCGTCGCCGAGGCGATCGCGATCGTCCTGATCGTGAGTCTCATCAGCCTGGGTTTCCGCACCGGCATGGTGGTGGCGATCTCAATCCCCCTGGTGCTGGCCTCGACCTCGCTCTGCATGTATTTGTTTCACATCGGCCTGCACAAGGTCTCCCTGGGCACGCTGGTGCTGGCACTCGGTTTGCTGGTCGACGACGCCATCATCGCGGTCGAGACCATGGCCGTGAAGCTCGAGCAAGGCTACGATCGGGTGAAGGCCGCGGCGTTCGCTTACACGAGCACGGCGTTTCCCATGCTCACCGGCACGCTGGTCACGGTCTCCGGCTTCCTGCCGATTGCGCTGGCGAAATCCGGGACAGGCGAATATACCCGCTCGATATTCGAGGTTTCGGCGATCGCGCTGATATTATCTTGGCTCGCGGCGGTGGTGGTCATCCCGCTGCTCGGCTACCGGATTCTCTCCGAGCATCCGACCCGGCGCGGCCTCGGTCACCCGGATGCGGAGTCTCCGACGAGCGACCCGCATCAGCCACACGATGTCTACGGCGGACGATTTTATCGGCGCCTGCGCGGCTGGATCGCCTGGTGTATCGATCACCGCGGCCTCGTGCTGGGCATGACCGTCCTGGCATTCCTGGTCTCTCTCGCGGCGTTCTCGCTGGTGCCGCGCCAGTTCTTCCCGAGCTCCGAGCGCCCCGAGCTGTTGGTCGACTTGCGGCTGCGGGACGGTGCTTCGTTTGCCGCGACCTTGCGTGAGGCGCAGCGCTTCGAGTCCGATTTGAAAGGCCGTCCGCAAATCGACCATGTCGTCGACTTCGTCGGTGCCGGCGCCCCCCGGTTCTTTCTGCCGCTCGATCAGCAGCTCACGACGCCCAACTTCGCGCAGTTCGTGATCACCGCCAAAAGCATCAAAGAGCGCGAGCACCTCGCACGCGATCTCGCGCCGCTCCTCGACACGAAATATTCCTCGCTGCGCACGCGGATCTCACGGCTGGACAATGGGCCGCCGGTTGGATTTCCGGTGCAATTTCGCGTGAGCGGACCGGAGATCGCGACGGTACGGGAGCTCGCCGACCGGGTTGCCGGCATCATGCGCAAGGATCCCGACACCTACAACGTGCAGTTCGATTGGGACGAGCCCGCCGAGCGTTCCGTGCATTTCGCGGTGGACCAGTCCAAGGCTCGGCAACTCAACATCTCTTCCCAAGATATCGCGAATTATCTGCAGATGTCCCTGACCGGCTACACGCTCACGCCGCTACGCGAGCGCGACAAGCTCATCAGCGTCGACTTGCGAGCACCGGAGCGCGACCGCATCGATCCATCTCAGGTCGAGCGGCTGGCCGTTCCCACGCCGAACGGCACCGCAGTTCCGCTTGCCTCGCTCGGCACCTTCAGCTATGGCCTCGAATACGGTGTGGTATGGGAGCGGGACCGCCGGCCGACCATCAACGTGCAATCCGACGTGCAAAACAACGCCCAAGGGATCGATGTCACGACCCACATCGACAAGGCTCTTACTCAATTGCGCGCCACGCTGCCGAGCGGATATCGCATCGAGGTCGGCGGATCGGTCGAGGAGAACGCCAAGGCCCAGGCCTCCATCAACGCCCAGATGCCGGTGCTCATCATCGCGGTGCTCGTGCTGCTGATGGTCCAACTGCAGAGCTTGAGCCGCGTGCTGATGGTGGTTCTCACCGCTCCCTTGGGGCTCATCGGCGTGGTGACGGCACTGCTCCTCTTCCGTATGCCGTTCGGCTTCGTCGCGATGCTGGGCACGATCGCAATGTTCGGGATCATCATGCGCAATTCCGTGATCCTGGTCGACCAGATCGAGCAAGACATTCGCGTAGGACACAGCCCCTTTGATGCCGTGGTCGGTGCGACGGTGCGGCGGTTCCGCCCGATCACGCTCACGGCCGCGGCCGCGGTGCTCGCACTCATTCCGCTGCTGCGCAGCCAGTTCTTCGGTCCCATGGCGACGGCTCTCATGGGCGGAATCACGGTCGCCACGTTGCTGACGGTGTTTTTTCTGCCGGCGCTCTATGCACTCTGGTTTCGTGTCCGGCGTGACGGCCTGAGGGAGGCGACTTCATGAGATCGAGACTGATCTTGACAGTGTCGCTGGGCGTGGCCCTGGCCGGGTGCGGGGCCTTTGGTCCACCGCGCGATCCGCCGCACATTCCGACCTCCGCGAATTACTCCGTGACGGCACCGGACGCGCAGTTGCCCAGTGCCGACGGTGTAGCGCAGCGGTTGGCGCAAAACGCACCGCCGATCCGCCAATGGTGGAAGGAGTATCAGTCGCAGGAGCTCGATTCCATGGTCGAGGAAGCGCTCGCCAACAGCCCCTCGCTAGCGGCCGCGCAAAGCAACTTGAAGGCGGCACGCGAGGCGTTGCGTTCGCAGATCGGCAACTCCCTGGTGCCGAGCGTCGATCTGGTGGCAAGTCCCAACCGGGAGCGCGCCCTCGGCATTCCGGTTCTGCCACAGGAGACCTTCCTCGAGAACATTTTCGTCGCCCAGGTGCAGGCTTCGTATACGTTTGATTTTTTCGGGGCCGCCGTGCTCGCGGATCGTGCGCTGGCGAGGCAAGTTCAGCAGCAAGCCCTGCAGCTCGAGTCGACACGCCGGGCGCTTGCGGCTAATGTCGTGATGGCGACGATCAACGCCGCGTCGCTTCAGGCACAAGCCGAAGCCGTGTCGGAACTCGTCGTGGCGAGTGAAGCGCGCGCCCGGCAGACCACGGCTCGCTACAGGGTCGGCAGCGCCGGACGCGACGATATGCTCGCGGCGGAAGCGGATGCGGCCAATGCGGCCGCGACCTTGCCGCCCCTGCGCGCGCAATTGCTCGCGGTCCGCCACGCGCAGGCCGTGCTCCTGGGGCGCAGGCCCGACCAGGCGCCCACGCCATTGCCCCTGGCAGCGCTGCATCTGCCCGACACGCTGCCGGTGTCGGTACCGAGCGAGCTCTTGCATCAGCGGCCCGACATCCTCGCGGCGGAAGCCGCGGTGCGCGCCGCCGCGGATGAGGCCGGTGCGGCCACGGCGTCGATGTTTCCGTCGCTGTCGCTCTCCGCGTCATACGGCCGCGGAGGATTCGACTGGTCGACGTTCAGCTCGCCGGCGGGAGCCATCTGGGGTGTCGGAGCCCAGCTCACTCAGCCCTTGTTTCACGGTGGCGCGTTGAGGGCTCGACGGAGGCAATATCAAGCGAATTACGAGGCCGCGGTGTCGCAGTACAAGCTGACCGTGATCTCGGCGTTTCGCAGTGTGGCCGATGCGCTGGTGTCGCTGGAAGAGGATGCGCGGACGTTGTCCGAGACACGCCGCGCCGCCGAGGCCTCGTGGGCGCTGGAGCAGGACAGTGAATCGAGGTATCGGCTCGGCTCGGTGCCGCTGTTTGCGGTGCTGTCGGCGCGCGAGCAATACGAGAACGCGGCTGTTCAAGACTCGCGGGCACGCGCGGCGCGCCTCGCCGACAGTGCGGCGCTTTTCGATGCGATGGGTGAGCCGCCGGACACACCGCGTCATGCGCAAAACGCCTTCCCCGCGGGACGCTGACCTCGTTCTACACGGTGAACTACGACTTCCGACTCAGGCCGACGGCAGGGCGCAGGCTCTGATTTTCATGTAAGGTCGACCGCGAGGCGTTTGAAGTCGGCGAGCGCGCAATCTTTGAGCGCGCCGGCGTGAGTCGCACGCAGAACCACACGGGGTGCTTGCCCCGCCTCGAGCGCTTCCTGCCAGCGGGCCGCGCACAGACACCAACGGTCGCCAGGTTTCAATCCGGGAAAGCCATATTCGGGAACCGGCGTCGACAGGTCGTTGCCGCGTGATCGGGAAAATTCGAGAAATCCCGCGGTCATGACGACGCAGACCGTGTGACTGCCCACGTCCTCTCGATTCGTGTCGCAGCACCCGTCGCGAAAGAATCCTGTCATCGGCGTCAATGAGCACACCTCGAGACGCTCACCGAGCACGTTGATGGAGGCATCCCGACGCCTTCCATCATCTCCCGCGTCATCTCTTGGCATAGGTGCGTCCTTGTGAATTCCGCGAAGAGGCGGCGGTGAACGAGCGATGGGGCAATATGAGGGCCTGAAAGGCTTTGATGTCACCGCGCTTAGAGCGGTGAAGAAACGCTGTTAGGCGAGCTGTTTGTCAGAGCGCCGCTTTCGGAGCGATGACAACTAGGGCGCCACGATGGAGCGAGGCTTCCACACTCTCGGATTGCAAGTCGATCGGCAGACCGAGCTGTCCGCTCAGAGTCGCGGCAAGCCGGTAGGTTGCAGGCTTCGCGGTAATGACGAGCTCGCGTGCCTCGACCGTCAGGTCCGAAAGTTCCGGGCCCGTGCCGGGAAGCGAGACTGTTATGACAAAGTCGGTCTTACGCTCGACGATTCCGGTAATATGCCAGCACTCGGACTTCTGGGTCAGCAACATATAGAGAGTGTTGCGATCGACCTCACCGCGCTCGTAGAGAAGTTTCAGCACCCGGCGCCGGGTCGCTTCGAGGACCTGCTCCGCCTCAACGAGTGCCGACGGTCTGTCTGCCGATTGGTGTGCCGCCATTTTCATGCGTGTTTCCGACAATTCATGTCCCTAGCGTCTTCGTGCTGGAGTATGTAGCGGTGGCTGCGCGACCCCAGAGTATATGGGGGGAGCCTGGGTGCAATATCCCAGTTCTGCCGTATCCAGGACTACCGGGAACCCGGTAGTCTTACGTCGCCTAGAGGGTTACGATCCCTTCCCGAATGGCGTGCTTGGTGAGTTCAGCGACGTTGCGCAGCCCCAGTTTACGCATGATGTTGCGTCGATGCGCCTCGACTGTGCCGACCGCGATTTGTAAATGCTTCGCAATGGCGGGTGAGCGCAATCCTTCGGCGATCAGGCGCAGCACTTCTCGCTCCCTGCGGGCGAGACGGGGGCTCTCTGGGGCGAGCGCCTGGTCGCGCGCGACCGAGACGAGAGTGCCCGCAATATCCGGCGAGAAATAACCTTGCCCCAGGACGACCGCGCGAATGGCACGGACTAGCTCGGTTCCCGCGGCGGACTTGGTGACATAACCCGACGCCCCCGCGCGAAGCATTTCAGTCACGAACCGTTTGTCTGCATAGGCCGAGAGCACGACGATCTTAGCGACGCTGTCGGACTCGCGCACGCGGGCGGCCACTTCCATGCCATTGAGGTCGGGCAATCCGATGTCTAGCACGATGACATCCGGAGCGAGCGATCGGATCTGTAGAAACGCAGACGCGGCATCACCGGCCTCGCCGACGACTTCAACGTCGGACACCCTGGCGAGCGCATCGCGTAATGCTTCGCGGACCAGGCGGTGATCGTCGACGAGCAATACCCGAATTGTCATTGATTGGCTTCCGAGGTTCCCTCGACATCCAAGGGCGCACTCAGCACTGCGATGGTTCCCGTTCCCTGCCGAGACTGCATACTCACACTGCCGCCGACGAGAGACAAGCGCTCGCGCATATTGCTGAGACCCAGGCCTCGCTTCGGCGACGCGACAGCGGAGGTCTCGTCGTAGCCGACCCCGGCATCCGACACGGTAATGAGCACATTGCGGTCCTGGCGGGCCAGCTTGACGGTTGCGGCGTTTGTCTGTGCATGCTTCGCCGCGTTGATCAGGAGTTCACGAATGGCCCTATAGAGAATAGAGCTGATCTCCGGTGCAAGCGGCCTGAGCGGCTCATCCCCGATCACGGTTACCTTGAGCCCATAGTTGCTTTCTATCTCCTCTGCGAGCCATTCGATCGCCGCCCTCAAACCGAGCTCATAAAGCACGGCAGGCGAGAGTTGGGCGGCGAGCGAGCGGGTTGAATTGTTCGCGAGATCGATCAAGGCGCCGACCGCATTCGCGACGGCGCGTATTTCGCTGCGCTTGTGGGTGCAAAGCTCGGCCAGCCGGATGCGAGCCGTAGCGAGAGTCTGGCTCAGATCGTCGTGCAGATCGCGTGCGATTTGTTGACGCTCGCGGTTCTCGGCCGCTTCGAGCTCCGATGCGAGCCTGCGTAGCTGCTCGGTGCGCTGAGCAACGCGCCGTTCGAGCTCTTCCGCCGCGACCCTCGCCTCGACGAGCGCTCGCTCGCGCTGCGCCATCTCGACAGTTTTAAGGATGCTTTCGAGCAGCACGACGCGCAACGCCTCCGCGGCCTCGATGTCGATCTCGGACCAGGGCACGGAGTGCATGCTTTTCTTCTCAAGAAACTCCGCGAACGAGCCGCGTGGCGTGAGACGTGGGCCGAGCGGTCCCACTTTGAGCGACTTTGAGGGGTTGCCGGCCCAGCGCACGGTAAGCCCGAACTCAGGCCGGAACCACAACACGTAATCCCGCGGATCTCGCGATACGCCGAGCGCAAGCAATCCGCTCGCGACGTTCGAAAATTGCGCCGCCGGCGGGTAATTTGAGGACAAATTATCGGTGGCGAACACGGGTTGATTTAGGGTATTGAGCCAGCTCACCAGCGCGGGGATCTCCTCGCAGGGAGGCGTCTCACCGAGGATGCGAAGACGGCCCTCGAGAAAGATCGCCCCCCCGCGTGCCCCGACGTAGCCGAGCAGGTCCCACGTCGCGAGCACTTCACTCAAATCGCTCGCTCCCATGAGCCGGCCGACGAGCTCTTCGCGTCGGCGGCGCGTATCGATGCGCAGAACCGAGCTCTCGGCTTGCGTTTTAGCTTCGACGTGTAGCGAGAACACTTGAGCGAAGGTCTCGCAGGCAACGCGCAGATCCGCCGAGACGTGACGCGGTGAGTAGTGATGCAGTACCAGCATGCCCCACAGCTGATCCTGGCAAACGATGGAGGCGGACAGCGAGGCGCTCACTCCCATGTTGCGCAAGTACTCGAGATGAATCGGCGAGACGCTCCGCAGCGTGCAGTGGCTCATGTCGACCGGTTTGCCGCTCCGCGGATTCAACGCGGGCCGCAGTTGCGCGGGCTGGTAATCCACGTCGGGAATCGCCCGCAGCCAATTGCGACGATAGAGCTCGCGTGCCTGCTTGGGGATGTCCGAGGCGGGATAGTGCAATCCGAGAAACGACTCGAGTCCCGTGCGTGCGTCCTCCGCGACCACGACGCCGCTCCCGTCCGGCAGAAACCGATAAACCATGGCGCGGTCGAAACCGGTGACCGTGCGCATGGTGATGGCCGCTCGATCGAAGGATTCGGCGAGGCTGGCCGTTCCTTGCAGGGCGGCGAGCAGCGTCTTGAGCTGGGCGATCGGGTCCCCGGCCGATGTGGCCGTGCGTCGCGCCGGCTCGAATTCCACGATCGCGGTTGAGTCGAGGGCGTGCAAGGTAAGGTCCAGCGGAAGCGATCCGCTCGGTGAGCGCACACCCAAGCGAATGACCGGAGCGATGAAAGCGATCGACGCGTCGAGTTGGGCGTTTAAAAATCCGAGGGCCTCATTTTCAAGGAGCGCCGATATTGGCAACCCCGGCACGCGCTCCGCGTCGACCCCGAGCAGGAATTTCGTATCGCCCGCCACTTGTTCTACGCGTCGGCTGCGTCGATCGACGACCAGCAAGGCGCCATGAGGATAGATCGATCCCGGAATGTGGATGGGCTCACGGTCGCAGGTGGTGAGGTCGGCCTCACCGAAGCGCACGAAGACCTCGCTCATCGAAGATCTCCGCACAGCCACTCACTGAGCGACTCGAAGGTGGCAACAGCGGCATCGCGGGCGCGCATGCTGCGGCGCGGGTCTGCACACCACGCATCGAGTGCGACCCCAAATCCGCGCCACATGACCTCGACGCGCTCCCCGTAGCTGGCCAAGAACTCTGCGCCCCGTTCCGCGGTCAAGCCCAAGCTCTTGGCCACCATCGGTAGGAGCGTGCGCCCGCCCAGCGTCGCGCCCTCGATCACGTAAAGACAGCCCAAGGCATCCGCGGTCTCCTCACACGGCGGGGGCTGCGCTCGTGGCAGAGCGTCGATGCTCGGCGGACTTGCACCGGCGACCCACAAGTCACGCCTCAATAGAGGCAGCTTGCGCCTCGACTCGAAGTCTTCAAGCGCTGCGCCGATATACTCCTCGATTCGGCTTTCGAGGGGCGCACAAAAGCCCCACATCTGCTCGAGGTGCTTGCGGTACCCGAGCGCACTCGAGAACCGGGCTTTCACATTCAGGCGCCGTTCGAGTTTTTGATGCGACGGCCACGTTGCGGCGCGCAGATCGGCAATGGTGCTCATCTGCGAGATATGATACAGGAGGGATGGAGCCATCGGCACAGCTGGCATTTCCGCTCGATTCTTAAGGTAACAAGCATGCCGTACGCAGCACGCCAGGTATTTCCGTTTTCAGCCATCGTCGCCCAGGACGAGATGAAGCTCGCGCTCATCTGCGCGGCCGTGGACCCGACCATCGGCGGCGTTCTGGTGTTCGGCGATCGCGGAACGGGTAAGTCGACGGCCGTGCGGGCTCTGGCGGCCTTGTTACCGCCCATGCAAGCGGTCGCGGGGTGTCGCTATGCCTGCGATCCCGGCGCAGTCGAGATGCTCTGCGAGGAGTGCCGCGAGCGCAGCCGGCACGGCGCACTTAAGAGCCGGCTGACGCCGATTCCTGTGGTGGACATGCCCCTCGGTGCGACCGAGGACCGGGTGGTCGGCTCTCTTGATCTGGAGCGGGCGCTGTCGGCCGGTATCAAGGCGTTCGAGCCCGGATTGCTGGCACGAGCTAATCGGGGGTTTCTGTACATCGACGAGGTCAATCTCTTGGAAGATCACCTCGTCGATTTGCTCATCGACGTGGCGGCTTCGGGCGAGAATCTGGTGGAGCGCGAGGGGTTGAGTGTGCGGCATCCGTCGCAATTCGTGCTGATCGGCAGCGGCAATCCGGAGGAGGGCGAGTTGCGGCCGCAGCTCCTCGATCGATTCGGCTTGTCCGTCGAAGTGAAGACCCCGGTAGAGCTCAAGGATCGCGTGGAGGTCGTCAAGCGGCGTGATGAGTTCGAGCGGGACAAAAGCGTGTTTCGCACGAAATGGAAACCCAAAGACGACGCCTTGCGCCGGCGCATCGTCGCGGGGCGCAAGCGGTTGCGCGATGTCAGTACATCGGACGAGATGCTCGAATGCGCGGCGAAACTCTGCATGCAGCTCGGCACCGATGGATTGCGCTCCGAGCTCACGCTGATTCGCGCGGCGCGCGCACTTGCAAGCTTCGAGCTCGCGCGGCAGGTCGACGTGTCGCACCTGAAGCGCGTGGCGCCCTCGGCGCTGCGGCATCGGCTGCGCAGCGACCCGCTCGATGAGTCCGATTCCTCCGCGCGAGTCGAGCGGGCTCTCGTGGACACATTTGGCGCATGACGACCCCGAGCGATGCGGCGCTCGCCGCAGCTCTCTTCGCCGTGGATCCGGCGGCCTTGGGAGGCGCCTCCCTGCGCTCGCCGGTGCATCCCGTGCGCGATCAGTGGCTCGAGCTGCTCAAGCGCCTGTCGCAGGCGGATGCTCCCTTTCGCCGCATGCCCTGCAACGTCGCGGATGATCGGCTGCTCGGGGACTTAGATCTCGCCGCCACGTTGAGGTGCAATCGTCCCGTGGCCGAACAGGGCGTGCTCGCGGCGGCCGATGGCGGCATCCTGGTGGTCGCGATGGCCGAGCGGCTGACGTCGGTCACCGCGAGTCATCTGGCGCGCACGCTCGATCTCGGGGAGGTGGCTGTGCCGCGGAACGGGGTACTGGTCGCGCACGCCGCGCGCATCGGCATCGTGTTGCTCGATGAAGGTACCGCGGACGACGAGCGTGTCCCTGCAGCGTTGCTGGATCGATTGGCGTTCCTTCTCGACTTCAATGCGTTGCCGCCGCGATCGGTATTGACGCCGCTCCATGATCGAGCCGACATCGACGCGGCTCGGCAGCGGCTGCCGCACGTATCGGGCGATGCCTCGTTGCTCACGGCGCTGTGCGCAACCGCGCTCGCGCTGGGGGTGGACTCGCCGCGAATCTATTCGCTCGCCTGGAGGGCGGCACGCGCCGCGGCGGCGCTCGATGGGCGCAGCGAAGTAAGCCAAGATGACGCAATTCTCGCCGGTCGACTGGTGCTAGCGCCCCGCGCGACGCTCGCTCCGGCGGAGGAGCCCGCGGCGGAGCCGCCATCGCCCGAGGAGCGCGAGCCGCGGTCGCGCGACGAGACGCGCAGCCTCCCGCCGACTTCGAAGGAGTCGGAGCCGCCTACATCGCCGCAGCCCAGCGCCCAGCGGGATCTTGAGCACGGCGTGCTCGCAGCGACCCAGGCGTCGATCCCGGCGGGGTTGCTGGCCCGACTGCGGAATGAGAACCCGAGTCGGATGCGCGGGTCCAACGCAGGTCGCGCGGGCGCTTTTCGCAAGACCAGCAAGCGCGGCCGCCCGTGCGGTGCCGGCCCGTCCACGGGTCGGGGCCGCCTCCACGTGGTGGAGACGCTGCGCGCGGCGGCGCCGTGGCAGAGGCTGCGCGGCCGATGCGCCGAGGACAGTGATCAGCGCATTCGCATTGCGCGCTCGGATCTGCGCGAACAGCGCTACAAAGAGCGATCCGCGACGTTGACTATCTTCGCGGTCGACGCATCGGGCTCATCCGCGCTCAATCGTCTCGCCGAGGCTAAAGGTGCGGTCGAGCTCATCTTGGCCGACTGCTACATTCGCCGCGATCAAGTGGCGGTGATTGCTTTTCGCGGCCGCTCCGCCGAGCTGTTGCTGCCGCCTACGCGTTCGTTGGTGCGCGCGAAACGGAGCCTCGCGGGCCTGCCCGGAGGGGGCGGTACGCCGCTCGCCGCGGCGATCGACGCCGCTGCCCTGCTTGCGAAGCAGTCACAGCGCCGGAGCGAAACACCGACGCTGGTGCTGCTCACTGACGGTCGTGCGAATGTCACGCGGAGCGGCGCCGGCGGGCGAGAGAGTGCGCATGGGGAGGCGCTATCGGCCGCCCGTGCCATCGCCCGTGCAGGCATCGCGGCACTCTTCATCGACACCTCACCCCAGCCGAACGCTCTCGCAAAAGACCTTGCGGCCGCCATGCATGCGCAATATGTCGCATTGCCCTACGCGAGTGCAGAGCGCGTGTCCGGAATCGTCAGAGCGGCGGCCGTCCTTGCAGGCGAGTGAGCTGGCGTCCTGGCCCCATCATGAGCTCAGCCGCTTCGTCGATGCGGGCGGTGTGCGCTGGCACGTGCAGCGCTCGGGCAGCGGGCCGCTCCTGTTGCTCGTGCACGGCACGGGTGCGTCGACTCATTCCTGGCGCGACCTGATTCCTATCCTCGCGCGCGAATACAGCGTGCTCGCCGTCGACTTGCCGGGACATGGCTTCAGCAGCGCGGCCTGCCGCGCGGGCAGCTCCATTGCAGGCATGAGCGAGCAGCTGGGTGAGCTATTGCGCGCGCTCGATGTCGATCCAGACTATTGCGTGGGCCACTCCGCCGGCGCGGTGATCCTCTGTCGTCTCGCGTTGGACGCGCGCATCGCACCCCGGCGCATCGTGGGCATCAATGGCGCGTTCCTGCCGCCGCGCGGCACCTCGCGCCTGGTGTTCTCGCCGATTGCCCAACTCCTCGCTCGCAGCTCCGTACTGCCGCGTTGGATTGCACGCCGCGGCGGCAACACGGGGAGCGTTGCGCGGATCATCGAGAGCACCGGATCGCAGCTCGATTCAGCCGGGATCGATTTGTACGTGCGTCTGGTGCGTGATCCGGCGCACATCGCGGGCGCCCTCGCGATGCTAAGCCGTTGGAATCTGCATGCCTTCGAGAAAGACCTGCCGCGGCTCGCGACGCCCTTGACGCTCGTGGTGGGCGAGCGCGACCGCGCGGTACCTCCCGCGCAGGCGTTCACGGTGCAAAAACGCGTAATGCAGGCGGAGGTCTGTCGGTTGCCAGGATTGGGTCATCTGGCGCACGAGGAGGACCCCCTGGGGGTCGCGCAAGAGCTTGCGAGAATATGCCGGTTGCGCTCGATGCACGTCGGGACCTAGACTTTTCCCGCATGCTCGAATCCACCGGTATCGATGCATCGAGGGAGGGCCTCCCGCACGCCGTGGTCATCGGCAGCGGATTTGGGGGGCTTGCGGCGGCTATTCGGCTCGGAGCCCGGGGCTATCGAGTGACGGTGCTTGAGCAGCTCGATGCGCCGGGCGGCCGGGCCTACGTGTTCCGCCAGGACGGTTTTGTGTTCGACGCCGGGCCCACCATCATCACCGCGCCCTTTCTGCTGGAGGATCTGTGGCGCCTGTGCGATCGTCGCCTCGAGGACGACATCGAGTTGAAGGCCCTGCGGCCCTTCTACCGGATCCGCTTCGATGACGGTGCGATCCTCGATTGTTCGGACGATGATCAGGCCATGGCGGAGCAGATCAATCGGTTCGCGCCCGAAGATCTCGAGGGGTACCGGCGCTTTCTCGACGCGAGCGAGGCGATATATCGGGTCGCATTCGAGCAGTTAGCGCACGCACCGTTTGATTCGTTGACCGGCATGCTGCGCTTGGCGCCAGCCTTGGTGCGGCTGCGCAGCTACCGCAGCGTCTATGGCTTCGCGGCTTCATTCGTGAAGCATCCCCGGCTGCGCTTTGCACTGAGCTTTCACCCCCTGTTTGTTGGCGGGAATCCCTTCACGACGACGTCCATTTATGGGCTCATCGCATTTCTCGAGCGCCGTTTCGGTGTGCATTGCGTCCGAGGCGGCACCGGGGCGCTCGTGAACGGGCTTGCGAAGCTGATCGAAGGGCAGGGCAATCAGATTCGCTACAATGCGCGTGTGAACGCAATCACCACCACCGGGCGGCGCGCGACGGGCATCCGATTGAGCTCGGGCGAGGAGATCGCATCGGACATTGTCGTGTCGAACGCCGATTCGGCCGCGACCTATGGGGACCTGGTGCCCGCGCATCTGCGCCACCGCTGGACCGAGCGGAAACTCAAGCGCGCGTCGTACTCGATGAGCTTGTTCGTGTGGTACTTCGGAACCTCGAGGTGCTATCCGCAGGTCCCGCATCACACCATTCTCGTCGGCCCACGCTATCGGGAGCTGCTGCGCGATATCTTCGATCGCAAGATCCTCGCGCAGGACTTTAGCCTCTATCTGCACCGTCCAACGGCCTCGGATGAGTCGCTCGCGCCGCCGGGTTGCGACGCCTTCTACGTGCTCTCGCCGGTACCCGATCTGCAAGGCGTCACCGACTGGCACCGCGAGAGCGAAACCTACCGGCGTGCCATTGCGCGCGCCTTGAGCGGCAGCGTCCTGCCGGGATTTGAGGACACCATCGTGAGCTCACGCGTGATGACGCCGCTTGATTTCCGCGACCGGCTCCTCTCGTATCACGGGGCTGCATTTGGCTTAGCGCCGACGCTCTCACAGAGCGCCTGGTTTCGCCCGCACAATCGGAGCGAGGAGATCGACGGGTTGTATTTGGTCGGCGCCGGCACGCATCCCGGTGCCGGTGTTCCTGGCGTGCTGTCATCGGCGCGCGTGCTCGATCGGGTAGTGCCGGATGCGCGCTCGCGCCAGCTCTAGCGCGTTCGCGAGCGCCGCCGACTTGGCGCAGTGTCGCGCGATGCTGCGCGATGGGTCGCGGACTTTTTTTGCGGCCTCGCTGATTCTGCCCGCGAGCGTGCGCGTTCCGGCGACCGGGCTGTACGCCTTCTGCCGAGTCGCCGACGACACCATCGATCGAGGCGAAGATCGAGCGGCGGCACTTGCTCGGTTGCACGAGCGGCTGGAGCGTATTTACCGAGGGAGCCCCGAAGACACTCCCGTCGATCGCTTGTTCGCCGATGCAGTGCTCGGATTTTCGATTCCGAGAGCGTACCCGAGCGCGTTGCTCGAGGGCTTCGCGTGGGACATCGCTAACCGCCGGTACCGCGACCTCAGCGAGCTCAAGACCTATGCAGTGCGCGTGGCTGGCACGGTGGGCGTGATGATGGCGATGCTGATGAACGTGCGCGAGGGCCCCCTATTGGCCCGCGCCTGCGATCTGGGTGTGGCGATGCAGCTCACCAATATCGTCCGCGACGTGGGCGAGGATGCGCACCACGGACGATTATATTTGCCCCTCGATTGGCTCCGCGAGGCGCAGATCGAGCCGATGACCTGGCTCGCTCGGCCGGTTCCGAGCGCGGCGCTCGCAACGGTGCTCGAGCGCCTCCTCGCCGCCGCGCGCGAGCTCTACGCGGCAAGCGATGCGGGCATCTCGTGTCTGCCGCCGGTTTGCCGCCCGGGCATGCATGCCGCGCGGCTGCTCTACGAGGAGATCGGTCGCGAGGTCGCGCGCAAGCGATTCGATTCCGTGAGCGGGCGCGCGGTAGTTTCATGGCAAAGAAAGGCCCGTATACTGGCAGACGCGATGCGGGCCTCGGCGCGCGCTGCGGTGGAGCCTCCCGAGGAGATCATGCCGGAAGCGAAGTTCTTGCTGGACGGCGGCGCGCCGGCCGCAGCGGAATCCGTCGAGGAGCCGGCCGAGTCGGCACGCGAACGAGCGCGCTGGCCGCGGATCGAGGATCGCGTCGTTTGGCTGATCGATTTGTTCGAGCGGTTGGAGCGGCGCGAGCGCGCCGGAATGCGCGCGGTGAATTCCTGATGCGGCCCTGGCTCGGGCTGATCGAGCTCGGGGTCGTGCTTCTGTTCGGGATCGGTTGGGGGATCCTCGAGTGGGTCGCCTCGCGCATGCCGCGCACGAGCGAGCGGAGGAGTCAAAAGGCGATACGCGGCATTCGGAACGGCAGTAGGCACTGCACCCAGCGCGAGCGGAATCGGTCCAAGTTTAGACTCTCATGTATTGCCGGACGGGACACTCCGCCAAGATGCGTCTCGAGCAGCGAGCGGCTATAGAACGGCGCATTTTCCAGGGTGTCGATGACGCGCGCGCCGTATTCGGCGTCCGCGCGGGTGTTCCGCCGCACCCCCCAGCCGGTTGTAGGAAGGCGGAGCAAGGGGGGCGGCGCCATCGGCTGCAGGTCGCCGCGCGCCGTGAATTGAAAGGCGAATGAGGAGCGAGCACCGCTTCGAGCGCCGACGTCGTAAAGGACGACGGTGTCTTCGGAGGCGCTCGAGCGCGACCAGGTCCAGTCGGTAAAGGTGTTTTCTAAAGGCTCCGCGCCGCGATTCGAATCGAAGTAGCCGGCACCGGACCAACGCAGCTCGGGCTCGGTGAAGGCTAATTCCACTCGAGCGCAGGGGGCATAGGGGGTCCAGCGATGCAAGCTCGCAGCGTCGAGCGCGAAGCTCTGCGCCGGCCACGCGCCGGGGTGGAGGCGGATCTTTCCACGGAGGCGCCGCGGTATCGGCGCGCACCGCTCATCGATGTAAATCTCGAGCACCGTGCCGTCCCAGTGCAGGTCGCTCGGGCCGATCACAAGGCGCGCGGGCTCGCGGCGGACCTGAGCCGCACCGCGCTCCGTCATCGCCCAGCGCCGTGCGCCCGGACCATAGAGCGCGACGTTCAACGCGCAGTGGTTCAAGGGGTCCCCCGCGCCACGCCGGCGGGCCCCCGCATAATACGGTGAGAACACGCTGCCCAAGAACGCGATCACCGTGAACCCATAAGCCGCATCATCGCTCAGCGCATCGAGGTACCACCACTCATAGCCATCGTGCGGGAGCGGGCCATCGAAGCGTAATCGCTCATGATGCACGCTGCCGCCAGGCGTCCGGACGTCGCCGCCATGGGGACTCCCGGACCCGGATGGGTGCTGCCGCCCGCGAGATACAGCCCCGGAATCGCGCTGCGTGAGCCCGGGCGCTTGAAGGAGGCCATCCATCCGTGGCTGGCCGGCCCATAGAGCGCGCCGCCCGTCGCTGGAAACAAGCGGTGAAAATCCGCAGGCGAGGTCCTCACGCCGTCCTCGGGCCGTCGGTCGATTTGTAGGCCGAATGTCTCGAGAGTCCGAAAAACTCCGTCTTCGCATGATTGAAGCTCCGTCGAGTCGAAACCGCACGCATCGCCGATCGGCGGCGCGTTGATCAAGAGCAGCAGGCGTTCAGCGTGCGCGCCGCTCGCCTTGGCATCGCGCCGATCCTGCGCGCAGACGTAAATCGTCGGCGAGGAGGGCAGACGTCGCTGCCGGAATATCTCATCGAATTCCGCGTGGTAATCGCGGCTGAAAAATACCGAGTGATGAGCCAGGTCGAAGCCTTGGGTATGCGCGAGAAGGTTCCAAGTGACCGCCGACAGTGACCGTCCAGACGCGGGCGTCGCCCGCACCGCGCGCATCGCTTGCTGCCCGAAGAGTCCCGATGCAAGCGCGTTGTTGTCCGCGTTGCAGACCACGGCATCGACTAGAACGCGCTCGCCGGCCTCGGTCTGCACGCCGGCGACGCGGCCCTGGGTGATCAAGAGCTCCGCGATGCCCGTCGCGAATCGCAGCCGCGCACCCTTGGCGAGCGCGAGCGCCGCAAGCTGGGTCGCCAGGCGGTGCAGCCGCCCCCTGCACGTACCAAACGCCGGCCTGCTCGACATGAGCCACGAGCATCAGGGTGGCCGGAGCGCTGAAGGGCGACGATCCGCAGTAGGTAGCGTAGCGTGCGAACAGCTGACACAGGCGTGGATCGCGAAAATAGGTATTCATCGCTCTCCATAAGCTCTCGAACGGGCGGATGTTCCATAGCTCAGACCAGGCGCCGATCCCCGTACGTCGCAGGAGCCCGAGCGGCGAGGGACGCGACGAGCGCATGAACGAGTCCTCGAGGGTGCGATGGATACGCCTTGCTTGCGCGCAGAAGCGCACAAAACCCTGCGCCTCGCGGCTGCCCGCGAAGGCGCGAATGCTGTCGCGGGTCCGGTCCAGATCGGCGAACAGATCGAGCCGCTCGGAGGCACTCCAGGCGTGCCTTGCCAAGAGCGTAGCCGGCGTCAGCTTGATGTAGCGGTCCAGGCTCTCGCCCGCATCGGCAAACAGCTCATCGAATACGTGCCGCATGGTGAATACGGTCGGCCCGGCATCGATCGCTGCGCCGCCAATCGTGATTTGACGAATCTTGCCGCCCGGATGGTGAGCTCGCTCGAACAGGGTGACGTCCATACCGGCGGCCGCCAGATCGATCGCGCTCGCAAGGCCGGCGACGCCGGCGCCGATGACGGCGATGCGGGGAGTTTTCAAAGACATTGACCCCGGGAAGTTTGGTGTCTATATTACATTACATCATGTAGTGACAAGTAAAATAGACAATTCGCATGGATGGAGGCGATTTGTGGATGCCATGACACAAATTGAGCGGTCGCTCCTCCGATCGCTCGAGCTGGCGAAAGGATTTGAGGCCCCGCCCTTGCTGCTCGCGGCGATGCGCTATGCCGTGTTTCCGGGCGGTGCACGGATTCGCCCGCGGCTCTGCCTCGCGGTCGCGCGCGCCTGCTCGCCTCAGGTCCCGCCTCTTGCGTTGGCGGCGGCTGCGGCCATCGAGCTCATGCACTGCGCCTCGCTCGTGCACGATGACTTGCCATGCTTCGACGATGCGGCAACTCGGCGGGGACGACCCTCGGTGCATCGGGCGTTCGATGAGCGCATCGCGGTGCTCACGGGCGATGCGCTGATCGTGCTCGCCTTTCAGTCGGTTGCGATGGCCGGTGCCGGCGCCTCCGCGCGGGTTGCGAAACTGATGGCTCTCATCGCGCGGGGCGTCGGCGCGCCGGGCGGCATCATCGCCGGTCAAGCGTGGGAGTGCGAGCCGCAAGTCGCGCTCGCGAGCTACCAGAGAGCGAAGACGGGCGCCCTGTTCGCGGCGGCGACGGCGGCCGGGGCGTGCGCGGCAGGTTACGAGGGCGAGGCTTGGCACGCGCTCGGCGAGCGCTTGGGCGAGGCGTACCAGATCGCCGACGACATCCGCGATGTCGTCTCCGATCCCGAGCAACTCGGCAAGCCCACCGGGCGCGACCAGGCGCTCGGCCGTCCGAATGCCGTGCACCGCTTAGGGATCGGAGCCGCCGTCGCGCGGCTCGAGGGACTGGTCGATGCCGCGGTCGAGGCGATACCCGCCTGTCCGGGCGCCAGCGATCTGCGATCGCACATTCGCAGTGAGGCGAGCCGCCTGTTACCGCGTGAACTGGCACGTCCGGCGGCCTAGCGGGCCGCCGCCATGTCTTTAAGCGATCGATACTTCGCCGTCAGAAACCGATGGTTGAGCAACCCACGATTTCAGCGATGGGCAGCCGCATTTCCGCTCACGCGCCGCACCGCGCGAAAGCGCGCTCGCGCGCTCTTCGATGTGTGTGCGGGCTTCGTTTATTCGCAAATCCTGTATGCCTGCGTGCGGCTCAAGCTCTTCGATCTGCTCGCCCAGGGGCCGCATACCGCGGCGGACGTCGCCGTGGCGTTGAAACTCTCCGACAGCGCGGCGGAACTGCTCCTCGACGCCGCGGTGTCGCTCGAGCTGGTGGAGCGGCGGACGGGTGGGCGGTTCGGCCTCGGCACTTTGGGGGCCGCGCTGGTCGGCAATCCTGCCGTCGGCGCGATGATCGAGCATCACCGGCTGCTCTATTCCGATCTCAACGATCCGGTGCGTTTGCTGCGCGGTGAGCATGGACAAACCGAACTCGCCAAATATTGGGCGTATGCGGGAGCGGAGGCGGCCGCGCGGCTGCCCAACGAGCGCACCGCGGATTACACCGATCTCATGGCCAACTCTCAGCCGCTGGTCGCGGCGGAGATTCTGGATGCCTATCCGCTGGACAAGCACCGATGTCTTCTCGACGTAGGCGGCGGGGACGGCAGCTTCCTGCTCGAAGCATCCCGGCGATACGCGCAGCTCAAGCTGATGCTGTTCGATCTTCCGGCGGTCGCCCAGCGCGCCGCGGAGCGCTTCGAGGCGGAAGGGATCGCCGCGCGGGCGCAAGCGCTCGGCGGCGATTTCAGCAAGGACCGCTTGCCCCAAGGCGCCGACGTCGTGTCGCTCGTGCGCGTCATCCACGACCACGACGACGATGCGGCGGCGGCGCTCCTCCGTGCGGCGCACCGTGCGCTCGCGCCTCAGGGCGTGCTCTTCTCGCCGAGCCGATGCTCGGGACTCCCGGCGCGGAGACCGTCGGACATGCCTATTTTGGGTTCTACCTGCTCGCCATGGGGCACGGCAAGCCGCGGGCCCCCGCGGAGCTGCAGCGGATGCTGCAGCGTCGCCGGCTTTTCCCGCTCGAAGCTGGTACGCACCCGCCAGCCCTTGCAAACCCGCCTCATCGTCGCCCACAAGGCCGCCGCGCCGGCCAAGTGTTAATAAATGTTGACATATAAAATAGTCAGAGTATGGTGACAGTCAGCCTCCAAGGGACCGATTTCAGAAGGTAATGCGGCGAATGAATTCGATGCCCAGCCCGCCTTGCTCGACACGCTTGCCGTGGTTCTGGAGCGTCCGGAGCAGATGACGTTGAGCCGCTTGCCGCTGTGCGCGCCGACCGACGAGGACGTGATCGTCGAGATGGATTGGACCGGCATCAGCGCGGTACGGAGCGGCTGCTCTGGAGCGGGCGCATGCCGGCGTTTCCGGGCCTGGGCTATCCGCTGATTCCCGGATACGAATCGGTCGGCCGCATCACGCACGCGGGCTCGCGCGCGCAATTAAAAGTCGGCGAACGAGTGTTCGTGCCGGGTGCCCGCTGCTTTGGCGATGTGCGCGGGCTGTTCGGCGGTGCGGCGTCGAAGGTCGTAGTGCCGGCCGCGCGGGTCACCCCGATCGACGAGCGGCTTGGAGAGCAAGGTGTGCTTCTGGCGCTCGCCGCCACGGCGTATCACGCGCTGGCGGCGGACGACGCGAAGGAGCCCGGTCTCATCGTCGGCCACGGAGTTCTCGGACGCCTGCTCGCCCGCCTCGCGACGCTCACCTTGGGCGAGCCGCCCGTGGTATGGGAGCGAAATCCGCATCGCATGGACGGCGCGAGCGGCTACTCGGTGGTCCATCCGGATGAGGATCCACGCCGCGATTATCATGCGATTTACGACGTCAGCGGCGATGCGACGCTGCTCGACAGTCTGATCGGCCGGCTCGCGCCGGGCGGGGAGATCGTGCTCGCAGGCTTCTACAGCGAGCCGCTTGCCTTCGCCTTTCCCGCCGCGTTCATGCGTGAGGCGCGCATCCGCGTTGCCGCGGAATGGCGCCAGCCCGACTTGGCCGCGGCGAAGGACCTGGTCGAATCGGGCTCGCTGAGCTTGGACGGACTGATCACGCATCGGCAGGTGGCGAGCGATGCGCCGGCCGCCTACCGCACGGCATTCACGGATTCCTCGTGCCTCAAAATGATTCTCGATTGGAGAGCCCACGCATGAGCACAGCCTTGGCCACCTCCGGCGCGCTTCGAACGGAGCAGCTTCGACTCGAGGCCCTGCGCGCCGAAGCCGCGGTCGAGCCCGACGCCGTATCGAGCGACACACCAACCAAGAAGACACAGATCATCGCGATCTACGGCAAGGGAGGTATCGGCAAAAGCTTCGCGCTCGCCAATCTCTCCTACATGATGGCGCAGCAGGGCAAGCAAAGTGCTGCTCATCGGCTGCGATCCGAAGAGCGACACGACCTCGCTCCTGTTCGGCGGGAGAGCCTGTCCCACCATCATCGAGACTTCCGCCAAGAAAAAGCTCGCCGGCGAGCCGGTGGCGATCGGCGATGTGTGCTTCAAGCGCGACGGCGTATTCGCCATGGAGCTCGGCGGTCCCGAAGTCGGACGAGGTTGCGGCGGCCGCGGCATCATTCATGGCTTCGAGCTGCTGGAGAAGCTGGGCTTTCACGCCTGGGGCTTCGATTACGTGCTGCTCGATTTCCTGGGCGATGTGGTGTGCGGCGGCTTCGGCCTGCCGATCGCGCGCGACATGTGCCAGAAGGTCATCGTGGTCGGCTCCAACGACCTGCAATCGCTCTACGTCGCAAACAACGTGTGCTCGGCGGTGGAGTACTTCCGCAAGCTCGGCGGCAACGTCGGTGTCGCCGGATTGGTCATCAATAAGGACGACGGCACCGGTGAGGCGCAGGCATTTGCGCAGGCCGCCGGCATTCCGGTGCTCGCCGCGATTCCGGCGAACGAGGACATACGCCGCAAGAGCGCGAACTACGAGATCGTCGGCCGTCCGGGGACGGCGTGGGGGCCGCTGTTCGAAGGGTTGGCCGCGAAGGTTGCCGACGCGCCGCCGCTGCGGCCGAAGCCGCTGTCCCAGGATGGCTTGCTCGGGCTGTTCAAAGGCGAGGTGGTGGGTCGCAACGTGGTGCTCGAACCGGCGTCGCAGGAGGACATGTGCGGGGCCGCGCATGTCGAAAAGCCGTCCCTCGAGATCGTCTACGACACGGTGTGATGATGCAGGCGACATCCGAATCGGCGGGCTTTGCGCGATCGGCGGCGGCGCCGGTCGGCGCCGCGGGCGTGGATTGCCATGGCGGCAAGGATGAGCTGCGGCGCGCCGCGGCCGCCGCAGGGAAGAGCGAGACACTGGCCGGTACGGCGCCGACTATCCGGCGGGTCCTCACGATCAGCCGCAGAGCATGTGTCCGGCATTCGGATCGCTGCGCGTGGGCCTGCGCATGCGCCGCACCGCAACGGTGCTTTGTGGCTCGGCGTGCTGCGTGTACGGGCTGACCTTCACGTCGCATTTCTACGGCGCGCGCCGCACCGTCGGCTACGTGCCGTTCAATTCGGAGACCCTGGTGACCGGGAAGCTGTTCGAGGATATTCGCGAAGCCGTATTCAAGCTCGCGGACCCTGCGCTCTACGATGCCGTGGTCATCATCAATCTGTGCGTTCCCACCGCCTCCGGCGTGCCGCTGCAGCTGCTGCCGAAGGAGATCACGGCGTGCGCATCATCGGCATCGACGTGCCCGGGTTCGGCGTGCCGACGCACGCGGAGGCGAAGGACGTGCTGGCGGGCGCCATGCTGCGATATGCCCGAACCGAGGCTTCGCAGGGACCGGTGCAGGCGCCGCGCGGCGGCCGCAATGCGCGACCCACGGTGACGCTGCTCGGCGAGATGTTTCCGGCCGATCCCGTCGGATCGGCATGATGCTCGAGCCGATGGGCCTGGCAGCCGGTCCGGTCGTGCCGACACGCGAATGGCGCGAGCTCTACGCGGCGCTCGATTGCGCCGTGGTCGCGGCCATCCATCCATTCTACACCGCCGCGGTGCGCGAGTTCGCCGCCGCCGGGCGCGGCGTCGTCGGCTCCGCGCCGGTGGGCTACGAGGGCACCGCCGCGTGGCTCGCGGCCATCGGCGAGCGCTGCGGGATCGGGCCGGACAAGATCGCCGCGGCGCAGAATCGGATCTTGCCCGCGATTCGAGGCCGCGCTCGCGAAGTCGCCCATTCGGGGCCGCATCACGCTGTCGGGCTACGAAGGATCGGAGCTGCTGGTGGCGCGCCTACTCATCGAGAGCGGCGCCGACGTGCGCTATGTGGGCACCGCTTGTCCGCGGACCCCATGGTCGGACCCGGACCGCGAATGGCTCGAGGCCAAGGGCGTGCGGCGTTCAAGTACCGCGCCTCGCTTGAACAGGATCTCGCGGCGCTCCACGAATTCGAGCCGGATCTCGCCATCGGCACGACGCCCGTCGTGCAAAAGGCCAAGGAGCTCGCGATCCCGGCACTGTATTTCACCAACCTCATTTCGGCGCGTCCGCTCATGGGCGCCGCGGGCGCAGGGTCGCTCGCCCAAGTGGTCAACGCGGCGCTCGGCAATCAAGCCCGCTTCGACGAGATGAAGGCCTTCTTCACGGCGTCGGCGCGGGACATACCGCCGGCGTCTGGCAGGAGATGCCCGAGGATCATCCGCAATTTCGCGAGCGCTACACGGCGCAGCTCGCCAAGCCCGCGGCGAAGCGCAAAGCCGAGGAGATGATCTGATGCTCGTGCTCGATCACGATCGTGCCGGCGGCTATTGGGGCTCGGTTTACGTGTTCACCGCGATCAAAGGGCTGCAGGTGATCATCGACGGTCCGGTCGGCTGCGAGAATCTGCCGGTGACCTCGGTGCTGCATTACACCGACGGCTTGCCGCCGCACGAGCTGCCGATCGTCGTCACCGGTCTGGCCGAGGAGGAGCTCGGCCAGCACGGCACCGAGGGCGCGATGAAACGCGCCCACAAGACCTTGAGCCCCGATCTGCCGGCGGTGGTCGTCACCGGATCCATCGCCGAGATGATCGGCGGCGGCGTGACGCCGGAGGGCACGAACATCCAGCGCTTCCTGCCGCGCACGATCGACGAGGATCAATGGCAGAGCGCCAATCGCGCCATGACCTGGCTCTGGACCGAATACGGCAAAAAGCGGATTCCCGAACGCAAGCCGCGCAAGGACGGCGAGAGGCCGCGCGTCAACATCATCGGACCGATCTACGGCACGTTCAATACGCCGAGCGATCTGGCCGAGATTCGCCGCCTGGTCGAGGGCATCGGCGCGGAGGTCAATTTGACGTTCCCGCTCGGCAGCCATCTCGCGGATGTTCCGCGCCTGGTCGATGCCGACGTCAACATCTGCATGTATCGCGAGTTCGGCCGGCTGCTGTGCGAAACGCTCGAGCGTCCGTATCTGCAGGCACCGATCGGCCTGCACAGCACGACCAAATTCCTGCTCAAACTGGGCGAGATCCTGGGCCTCGATCCGGAGCCATTCATCGAGCGGGAAAAGCATACGACCATCAAGCCGCTGTGGGATCTGTGGCGCTCGGTTACGCAGGATTTCTTCGGTACGGCCAGCTTCGCGGTCGTCGCGAACGAGACCTATGCGCGCGGCATCCGCCATTTTCTGGAGACCGAAATGGGCCTGCCGTGCACATTCTCGTTCGCGCGCCGCGCCGGCGTCAAGCCGGACAACGAGGCGGTGCGCAAGGCGATCGAGGATACGCCGCCCCTGATTCTGTTCGGCAGCTTCAACGAGCGCATGTACCTCGCGGAAAGCGGGCACGCGCGATGTACATTCCGGCCTCGTTTCCGGGCGCGATCATCCGCCGGCACACCGGCACGCCGTTCATGGGATACAGCGGCGCGACCTACATCGTGCAGGAGGTATGCAACGCCCTGTTCGACGCGTTGTTCAACATTCTTCCGCTGGCCAGCGAGATGGACAAAGTGGATGCGACGCCGTCGCGCCTGCATCGCGAGCTGCCGTGGACGGACGAGGCGAAGCAGGCGCTGGACGAGCTGGTGGCCGCCGAGCCGGTGCTGGTGCGCATCTCGGCCGCCAAGCGTCTGCGCGATCGCGCGGAAGCGGAAGCGAGGGGCGCGGGCGAGGAGCACGTGGCGGTGACACGATGCGGCCGCGGGCGGCGAAGCGGGTGCCCGCCTGATGCGCCCTCGCACATGAACTCGAAGTATTCGCCCGAAGCATTTCGGGCGGAAGGGCGGTCGTGGCGGGACATCAAACCGCAGCGGCTTCTAAGTTGCGCGATAGGCGCGCGTTGACGGCCGAAAGGCTCGGTGGAGGTGAAAGATATGGCAGAGGAAAAAAGAGGCTCGCTCTCGGGGCTGACGGAGGGTGAGGCGAAGGAGTTTCACAGGATTTTCGTGACGAGCTTCATTATTTTTACGGTGATTGCGATCGTCGCGCATTTCTTGGTGTGGCAATGGCGGCCTTGGCTTTGAGTAAGACGAATGCTCGAGGTTTCGCATCGCTGTTTCACATAGGAGACTGAAAAAATGTGGCGAATATGGCTTCTTTTCGATCCGCGCAGAGCGTTGATATCGCTGTTCACGTTCCTGTTCGTGCTGGCATTGCTGATTCATTTCATTCTGCTGAGCACGGACAGATTCAATTGGCTGGGAGGGCACGCGGCTCCCTCGGCGGCGGCGCAGCACATGTCGACGCTGCCCGCACCGCCAAGCCCATAGCGATTTGCCGGAGGCGCGGCGGGTCACGTTCCCCGGTTCGTGTTCCCGCCGCCGCCGAAGGCGATGAGAGAGACATCAGGGACAAGAGAGCACAACCATGGCGATGCTCAGCTTTGAAAGAAAATATCGGGTGCGCGGCGGAACGCTGACCGGCGGCGATCTTTTCGATTTCTGGGTGGGTCCGTTCTACGTCGGATTTTTCGGCGTGACCACGGCGTTTTTCGCCCTGCTGGGCACCGCTTTGATCGTCTGGGGCGCGGCCATCGGTCCGACCTGGAATATCTGGCAGATCAACATCGCCCCGCCGGATCTCAAGTACGGGCTGGCGCTCGCGCCGCTGCGCGAAGGGGGGCTGTGGCAGCTCATCACGATTTGCGCGGTCGGCGCGTTCGTCTCCTGGGCGCTGCGCGAGGTGGAGATCTGCCGCAAGCTCGGCATCGGCTATCACGTGCCGTTCGCCTTCGGCTTCGCGATATTCGCCTACGTATCGCTCGAGGTGTTCCGGCCGCTGCTGCTCGGGGCCTGGGGCCACGGCTTTCCCTACGGGATTTTCAGCCATCTCGACTGGGTGTCGAACACCGGCTATCAGTACCTGCACTTCCATTACAACCCCGCGCACATGCTCGCGGTCAGTTTCTTCTTCGCGACGACGCTCGCGCTGTCGCTGCACGGCGCGGTGATTCTGTCGGCGGCGAACCCGAAGACGGGACCGGTGAAGACCGCCGAGCATGAGAACACTTACTTTCGCGACACCATCGGCTACTCGATCGGCTCGCTCGGCATTCACCGGCTGGGACTGTTTCTCGCGATCAGCGCGGCATTCTGGAGCGCGGTTTGCATTCTGATCAGCGGACCGTTCTGGACGCGCGGCTGGCCGGAGTGGTGGGGCTGGTGGCTGAATCTGTCGATTTGGAACTGAGCGAGAGATCGCCTGGGGGAATCGCATGGCCGAATATCAAAATATATTTACCCGCGTACAAATTCGCGCACCGGCCTATGCCGGCGTGGAGCTGCCGAGGGGTGCATGGGGGCGGCAGGGGAAGGGCGGCTTCAGTCACCTTCTGGGCCGCTTCGGCGATGCGCAGATCGGTCCGATCTATCTCGGTACCACCGGACTGCTGTCGCTGATCTGCGGATTCATCGCCTTCGAGATCATCGGTCTCAACATGTTCGCCTCGGTGCATTGGAATCCGATCCAGTTCGTCCGCCAGCTGCCGTGGCTGGCGCTCGAGCCGCCGTCGCCGGCGAACGGCTTGCATTTTCCGCGCCTGCAGGACGGCGGATGGTGGCTGATGGCGGGCTTTTTTCTGACCAGCTCGGTGCTGCTCTGGTGGCTGCGCATGTACCGGCGCGCCCGCGCGCTCGGCATGGGAACGCACGTCGCCTGGGCGTTTCTGTCGGCGATCTGGCTGATGCTGGTTCTGGGCATCATCCGTCCGGTGCTGATGGGCAGCTTCGGCGAGGCGGTGCCGTTCGGAATATTTCCCCATCTGGACTGGACCGCCGCGTTCTCGATCCGCTACGGAAATTTGTTCTACAACCCGTTCCATTGTCTCTCGATCGCCTTTCTTTACGGCTCGACGCTGCTGTTCGCGATGCACGGCGGCACCATCCTGGCGGTCAGCCGGCTGGGCGGAGACCGCGAATTGGAGCAGATCGTCGATCGCGGAACGGCGGCGGAGCGCGCGGCGCTGTTCTGGCGCTGGACCATGGGCTTCAACGCCACCATGGAATCGATTCATCGTTGGGCCTGGTGGTTTGCGGTCCTGTGCCCGCTGGTCGGCGGAATCGGCATTCTGCTCACGGGCACGGTCGTCGACAACTGGTATCTCTGGGCGGTCAAGCATCATGTCGCGCCGATGTATCCGCACGTCTTTCCGCCGGTGGTGGATCCGGCGACGCTGCCGGGAGCGCCGCAATGAGCCGCAACGAGTCGATGACCGCTCGCGTATCGGCCTGCAGCTCCTGCTCGCTGCGGCAATCGGGCTGGGCGGCTGCGAGCGGCCGCCGGTCGAGACGCTCCAAGGCGGCTACCGGGGTCTCGGCATGGAGCAGGTGATCAACCCGCGGCTCGATGCGATCAAGGCGGCAAAGAACCAGCTGCCGCCGGCGATACCGCCGGCGCCGGCCGGCGGACCGCCGGCAAGCAGCGTCTATAAGAACATCCAGGTGCTCACGGACTTGAACGTCGCGCAGTTCACGCGCGTGATGCTGGCCATCACGCAGTGGGTGGCGCCGCCCGATCAGAGCTGCAACTACTGCCACACGAGCGACATGGCGAGCGATGCGCGGTACACGAAGGTGGTCGCGCGGCGCATGCTGCAGATGGTACGGCACATCAACTCCGACTGGAAGACTCACGTCGCCGATACCGGCGTCACGTGCTACACCTGCCATCGCGGCAACGCCGTTCCGCAAAACGTGTGGTTCACCGATCCGGGACAATCCGCCGAGACCGGGCTGATCGCCGGCAATGCCGGCAAGAACAAGCCCGCGCCCGCCATCGGTCTGACGGCACTGCCCTATGATCCGTTCACGCGATTTCTGCTGCACGATGCCAACATCCGCGTGATCTCCAAGGATGCGCTGCCGGACGGCAATCGCTCGAGCATCAAGCAGACCGACTCCACCTACGCGCTCATGATCTCGATTTCGCAGTCTCTCGGCGTGAATTGCGACTTCTGCCACAACACCCGCTCCTTCGCCATGTGGGATGCCAGCACGCCGAAGCGCACCACGGCCTGGTACGGTATTCGCCTGGCACGCGATCTCAACAACAATTATATGGTGCCGCTGACCGAGCATTTCCCGCCGCACCGGCTGGGGATTCTCGGCGATGTGGCAAAGATCAATTGCGCGACCTGTCATCAGGGCGTCTTCAAGCCCTCTATGGCGAGAGCATGGCGAAGGATTACCCGGAGCTCCTGGGCCCCATGCACCGGTGGCGTCCCCGGCCGGCGGCTCGCCTCCCCGGCTGCATCGAGGCCGCCTACGGCGGGGCTGCTGGCGCAGCGCTAACAAGCCCGCTCGCCCGGTTGGACGAGCGCTCTGAACCCGACCTTCGCGAGTAAGATTGGCGAAGTTTCGGAACTTTTGGCGGGGTGCAAACTAGCGCTGGTCCAGCGCAACAAAGCTATCCGTAATGCTTTTCATAGGTTCGATAGGGTTCGCTTCAGCGACCGTCCAAGCGTCTGAAGCTGAAGATCGACAGACTCTTGCTGATCCTGATATAAAATACCAAAAGGCCGTTGAGCAGAATGACACCAAAGCGATGGCGGAAATTCTGGCCGACGATTTTGTGCTTGTGGAAGGCGATGGCAAGCGATCTACGAAGGCCGATTTGGTGAACGACGCGAAGAGCGGCAAGACCCATTATGAGCGCCAGGACGACAGCGAGAGGACGGTTGCGGTGTTTGGCGATACTGGAGTAGTCACGGCGAAGTTGCGCGCAAGGGGCATAGAGGATGGCGTCAAGGTTGACTACTCGCAGTGGTTTACTGACGTCTATGTGCGCACCCCCAAAGGTTGGCGCTATGTCTACGCGCAGGCCTCGTTGTCACTCCCTGGTAGATCGCTAGATTGAATTTGATACGGATGGACGACGGATGATCTGGCGTAACTTTATGGAGTTGGTGCGTTCTGGTGTCCCTTGCCATGCTGACCCAGTGCCTTCGTTCATTTTATGTTAGGCGGCACTATGCGCGCAGCTATCTTTGATATCGACGGAACGCTGCTTGATTCTTATGGGATCGACAATTCGATGTACGCTGACGCAGTTCGCTCCGCGCTCGGCACGGTGATTATTCGAGACGTCTGGGAAAAGTACGCTCGTGTGACTGACACCGGCGTTCTCGCTGACATATGCAGCGACAACGCTTTGGTCTATGACGGCTCGGTATCGACAGCCGTCATGAACGTCTACTTCGGCTTCCTTCGATGCCATATGGAAGCCAAGGGGCCTTACCAGGAGATTCCCGGGGCGCTGCAGTATCTGAATACCCTCCGAAGAACACGTGACGTTCGCGTTGCATACGCAACCGGTGGCTGGAGGGCGACGGCGGAGCATAAACTGACAAGCGCCGGCTTTCCCTGGAAGGTATTCCTCTGGCGAGCGCTGATGACTACCAAGACCGCACGCAGATCATGCTCCATGCACTCAGGCAACTGGAGGGGCCGTTTACCTCGGTTACGAACATTGGCGACGGGCTGTGGGATAGGGCAGCTGCGGCGCAACTAGGGTGGGACTTCGTAGCGGTAGGGCCGAAGCTGAATGGACTCTTGGATTTCCGGGCCTTGTCGCCTGACCACGTGTCCGCGGGGCAAGCACGGCCGCGGCGCAGCCAGTTACGGTGAGAATGTTCGCGCAGGCCGCCGCGCCCAGTTCCACAGCTTCTCGCTCGGCAGCGGCATCACCATGAGCCCGTGCTCGAGCACCCCCAGAGCCAGCAAACTGGTCAACAGACCATAGGCGGCGCCATGAAACGCGTCCTCGGAGGTCATATAGCGGTGTGCCAGAATTCCTGTGATCGTAGTGGAGATGAGAATCGAGAAGGGGAACAGCATATTCATGGGCCGACGTCGGAAGAAGCTCCTGAGATAACTCAAGTGCGCGGGGAGTAGCGTTTCACCCAGATTCGGGACACCGAGGAACAAGTTCAATTTCGCACTGAGGCGCATGCCCCACAAGATGAGGAAAGTTCCGAGGGCGATTCGATTCGGCGCATGCCACGTCGCGGCGAGTACGCAGCCGGCACCCGCGGCCGTGGCGATTTCATTATGGATGACGGTCTGTGATGCGTGTAAGAAATGCCGCCATCCGGTGCAGCGTTCGGCGCAGGCGTGCTTTCGAGGGCCGGTGATGTAGCCCATCAGGAAGCTCATCTCGAGCCAACCCCAGACCAAAATCGCGCACGTGAACCCGGTGTACGCACCGCCGCTGGTTAAGACGAAGGCGCTTGTGTGCATCCAGTAAAAAGCCGCGAGGAGCACGGACGGTGGCCGCCGCGATGCTCCAGCGAAACGTCCGCCGGGGCAATCCATCGAGGAACAGGATGATGCCCGTCGAGAACCACCAGACGAGTACCGCATAAGCGGTGGGGAAGCCGAATCCGGTCATGGTTGTTCCCTCGGGCCGCTGGGCGCGCTACCAGGCCGGCGCCATACGGACTTGCGCCGGCAAGTCATGACGGCGCACGGGTAAGAAATAAAGGCGCGCGAATACGGCGGCCGCGGCGATACCCAGCCCCACGCGCTTCAGCGCCCCGATCGCACCGCCGCGCGCCCGCGCGGCTTCGCTCGCGGCGGCAATCCGGCGCAGCCGCTCGAGCCCCGCGCGAAAGGCGGGGTTGTCGAGGTCGAGCGACAACGGAAATACTTGCCTGGATATCTCGCTGGTGATGCGAAACACCGTGAAATCGTATTCCGTCGGATCCATCTCGAATGCGGCATGCATCAGCGGGCCGATTGTGGTCGCGCACATACATGGTCGCGAATACCGCCAGCAGAAAAAAGCGTATCCAGAGCTTGTTGTGGCCGCGCAGCAGGCGCGGGTTCGCCCGCATCAGCAGCGCGAACGCCTCGCCATGGCGGAACTCATCGTTGCACCAGCGTTCGAACCAGCGAAATATCGGATGAAAGCGCTTCTCCGGATACTTCTCCAGGTGCCGATAGATCGTGATGTAGCGTGCGTAGCCGATTTTCTCGGACAGATAGGTCGCGTAGTAGATGAATTTCGGCTTGAAATAGGTGTATTTCTTATCGCGGCGCAAGAAGCCCAGATCGACTCCCACGCCGAAATCCTTGAGTGCGTGGTTGATGAAGCCGGCGTGACGCGCCTCGTCGCGCGCCATAAAGCCCATGAGTTGCTTGAGGTCGGGATTACCCACGCGGTTCTTGATGTCGCTGTACAGGACGCAGCCTGAGAATTCTGCCGTGATCGAGCTGATGAGAAAATCCAGAAACTCCTGGTGCAGGTCATCGGGCAGTTTCTGATGCTCCGCGCGAAATGCCGGGTTGCGCTCGAAGTGGTCGCGATTGGTATCGCACTTGAATTCCTCCATCAGCTGGCCCCATTCCGGGCGCACGGCCGCGACATCCACTCGCTCGAGGGCCGCGAAATCGGTGGTGTAGAACCGCGGACTCAACAGCGAGTTGGCTTCCGCCTTGCGGGTGGCATCGTTCGCCGAGGTGACGGGGCTCGTTGACTCGATCATGACGGGTCCATGTTTTTGCCGCTCGCGATCAATATCTCGGCGAACGCTCCCGCGTTGGTGGGGCCGAACACCTCGAGATCCACATGCCGTCCGGTCTCGAGATCATCGAGCGACAGTCGCCCGTCCGCCCAGCGCGTTAGCCGGAACGGGGGCGCGGGGCCCACCTGCCGCGCGCGCCGCTCGCGCGCCAGGCCGCGCAGCACGCCGCGGACGAAGCCGTTGGTGCCCGGCTGCAAGGTGTCCACCAAGCGATCGTTGGCGACGTCATACACGAGCACGGCGCCATCGGCACGGTCCTCGAAGCGCAGGTCGTAGCTCACGACGACCCGGCTCGGCGCGGGCTGTGCGGGCCGGTAGCCGGTGAGGCGCGCGATGCAGACGAGTAGCAGAGACAGGCCCACCAATACCGCCGCGCCGATCAGCGCGCCGCGTGGCAGAGTGGGATCGGAGGCTCGCTCGCGCATGCTCAAGCCGCCGCCGCGGCGTGTCCCGAGACGCGCCGGCTCGTGCTTCCCGCGCTTGCGGGCTCGAGTCGGCTCGCAGTGCCCGCGATAGTCCCGTCGGCGCCGTCTGCGGCGAGCGCCGCGCTCAGGATGTCCGCCGCCTCCTTCGCATCGACCAGCGCCCGCAGGCTCGGCTGCGGACGAGTGATTCGACCGGGCCGCAGATGCGGCCAGGTGATCAGAAATCCGATCCGCTCGCTGCGCGGGAGCGTCAGTGCGATGTCGCCCGTGCCGTCGGCGAAGGGGCGCAGGCCGGCCGTGTCGATGAACTTAAGCGGTATATTCATCGTCAATTGAACCGCCACGCCATGCCTCAAGAGGATCCGGCGGCTGGTGATGCTGTAGACGGTGGATCGCGCGTTCAAGTAGGCAAGAGTGCACAACACGCCGAAGGCGATACTGCCCAACAGCAGGATGAACAGGGACGACAGGATCACGGCGGCGAGGCTCTGTGCGTTGGCCAATCCCATCGCAACGCGCCACAGCACGAGGATGGCAAAATACACGATGACTTTTCGCACCTGATACGCGCGCACGGCGAGCGATTGCCATCGCGGGCTGCCCTGCCAGAGGAGCCGCTCTCCTTCCGGCAGCAAGGCAGGAAGGCCGCGCCGAGGCTCGAAGTTAAAATCATCGTGGCTCATATGAAGGGCTCGCAGCGTCCCGGATAGCCGTACAGATGCCCGCTCGCATAGTAGGCGAGAATCTGATCCTCCTCGCGACGAGTGATTTGGTCCGGATTGTCCAAGGTGGGGACCGTCGCGAACTGCGAGCTCTGAATCGATTTCACCTTCACGATGCGGTAGCGGCCGTCGATCTTTGCGAAATTGATCGGGCAGGAGCACATGCCGCGTGCCGATGTTGACCTCCAGATAGCGAATCTGGGGTTCTGCACGATCGATCCACAGATCGCTGACGGTGCCGGCCAACTCAAGGTCTGCACCGTAAACCTCCATGCCGCGAGGATCAGGATCCTTCGGTGAGATAGAGAAATCCGAGACCACGCGGAGCGGTGCGATCATCGGCAGACCGTCGCTCGTGTAGTCAGGATGGGTCGCTCGTTCGGCATAAGCCGCCGGGCCCACGGCATCGAGCATGGGGTTTCCCGTGGGCTTAAGCGGCGCCCCCAAGTGCTCGCCGATCGGCTTCGCCAGAATCGGGCGCGTGTCGTGCTCGATACGGGGCGCGAGCACCGTGCTGCCATCCGCGAGCAAAAAGGTTTTCGGCGCGGGCATGGGCGGGAAGCCGCGTACGGTGACCCGACCCGAGCGATCCGATTCCAACGGATAGCCTTCGCGCTTGTCTTCTCGGCGCAAGTAAACGATGAGGCCGGCGAAGAATATCCAAAACACGTACAGCACGATTTGTGCGACGTCGATGTAGTCCGTGATTGCGCCTCTGTTCATCTCGGCTCCCAAGGCAAGTGGTCCACTGGATGTGGAAGTTCGGCCCATCCGGGGTCCCGCGACTCCTGAGCGGCCGGTCCCGAGCGCACCAATGGCCCGATCGCCATCAGTGTCGCAAACAGCAACAAAATCTCGATTTGATACACCGCCCCGTAGCCCGTCGAGGGGCTGTGCAGCGCCGGACCGAGCGAGCCGTGCATGGCGAGGCTCGTGATCGCATCGCGCGTAGCGCCGCCGAGCGCGATCGCAAGCCCGGCGCTGGTCGCCTGCACGGCGCCCCACGCGCCGAGCGCCAAGCCGCTTTCGCCGTTGCGCTCGCGCGCCATCGCGCCCGCGAGCGTGCCGACCGAAAAGAAGCCGCCGCCGAATCCGATCAAGAGAACGCTCAGTCGGAACAGAAGCGGCGAATCCATCGGCGCGGCGAGCATGACGCCGCCAAAGGCAAATAGACCGATGACTGCGCCATAAGCGGCGATCCGATAAGGATCGGCGCCATGCACTAAGAAGCGCGCTGCGATGGAAAAAGCGCCCAGCATTCCGCCGGCGAGCATCGCGGTGAGCGCGGTCGTGGCGGCAACGGGCAGGTGCAAGATCTCCCCGCCGTAGGGCTCGAGGACGATGTCTTGCATGTTGAATGCCGCGGTGCCGAGCCCGACCGCCACCAAGAAACGAACGGCACGGCTGTGCCCGCTGAATTGACGCCAGGAGTCGCGGAATTTGGCGGAGGGCTTGCTGATGGTCGCGGCGCCGCGCGCCTCTTGCTTCCAAAGCGCCGCCAGATTAAACGCCATGGTGACCATGGCGGCGCCCTGGATGACTTGGATCAGACGAATCTCGCTGAAATTGGCGAGCAAGCGACCGCAGGCCACGCCGGCGCCGACCATTCCGACCAGCAGCATCACGTACATGAGCGCAATGACGCGCGGCCTTACTTCCTCCGGAGCGAGATCGGTCGCGAGGGCGAGTCCCGCGGTCTGAGTGATCTGCAGGCCCGCGCCGACCAGCAGGAAGGCGAAGGCGGAGGCCACTTGCCCGATCCATATCGGACCGTGCGTGTCGCCCGAGAGGATCAGCAGCGCGAACGGCATGATGGCGAGCCCGCCGAACTGCAGCAGCGTTCCCATCCAGATATAGGGCACACGCCGCCAGCCAAGCGCCGAGCGGTGATTGTCCGAGCGAAATCCGATGAACGCGCGAAACGGCGCGAACACGAGCGGCAGGCCGACCATCAGGGACACCAACCACGCGGGCACGCCCAGCTCGACGATGAGCACGCGGTTCAGCGTGCCGATCAGCAGCACCATGGCGATGCCCACCGACACCTGGAACAGCGACAAGCGCAGCAAGCGCCCCAGCGGCAGCTCGGCGCTCGCCGCATCGGCGAACGGCAAGAATTCGCTGCCGACCTTCATCCAGCGCTGCGTGAACGATCCGGTGATTCGGTTCATCGCCTGACGAGCTCCATGGCTTGGGACTTGTAAAAGCCGCTGGTGATGCGCCGCGTGCGGCCGAACCGCCACCCAGCGAGTGCCGGCTCGCGCGCGATGCGGCGCCGCAGGACACGTTCGGAGATGGGCTCGATCGCGGGGGCGCGATCGGTGCGCGGGAAGAGCCGGCCGAGCGTCCACATGATCGTACAGCGGGGTCTTCGGCGCAAAGGTGAACAGGATCGAGCGCTCGGTGCGCGCGGCGAATCCCGCGAGAATGCGCACCATGTCGGCGCCGATAGTGGATCAGCGAGTCCATCGCGACGACGTGGTCGAATTTGCCGAGGCCGGCGTCGAACATGTCGCCCACCCGAAACTCGATGCTGCCGGGTCCGCACTGCTCCGCCAGCCGTTCGCGCGCGAGCGCGACCAGCGTAGGCGACAGATCGACCGCGATGACATCCGCTCCGCGCTCGGCCGCCTCGACGCTCAGCGCGCCGGTGCCGCAGCCGGCATCCAGCAGGCGCGTTCCGCGCAGATTCGCGCAGATAGCCGAGCAGCGTCGAGCGCATGCGCGTCGCGGCCCGCGCGCACGGTGGCGCGTATTCTGCTGAGCGGCGCCGTCGAGGTGAGGCGCGCCCAGGCTTGCACCGCCGTCCGATCGAAATAGATCTCCAGCTCGCCGCGCCTCTGCATATAGCTTGACCCGCGCATCAGTCGAACCCCAACAAATCGAAGATATCGCGATCCTTCATGGGTTCGGCGATCAGCGGATCGGCGCCGTCCCACAGCGGTTGCGCCAGCCGCAGGTACTCGCTCTGGACCGCGTCGAGCTCGGGCGAGTCTTCCATTTCGAACAAGGTCGCCTTCTTCAGCCGGCTGCGCCGGATCACGTCCAGATCGGGAAATCGCGCCATGGTTTTGAGGCCCACGCGGTCGTTGAACTTATCGATTTGGTCGGTGCCGGCGCTGCGGTTCGCGATCACGCCGCCGAGCCGAACGGCGTAGTTCTTGGACTTCGCCTGAATGGCCGCGACGATTCGATTCATGGCGAATATGGAATCGAAATCGTTGGCAGTCACGATCAGCGCGCGCTCGGCGTGCTGCAACGGGGCGGCAAAGCCGCCGCACACCACATCGCCCAGCACATCGAAGATCACGACGTCGGTGTCCTCGAGCAGATGATGCTCCTTGAGGAGCTTGACGGTCTGGCCGACGACGTAGCCGCCGCAGCCCGTGCCCGCGGGCGGGCCGCCGGCCTCGACGCACATCACCCCGTTGTAGCCTTCGTAGACGAAATCCTCGACGCGCAGCTCTTCGGAGTGGAAATTCACCGACTCGAGCACATCGATGACGGTGGGCATCAGGCGCTTGGTGAGCGTGAAGGTGGAGTCGTGCTTCGGATCGCAGCCGATCTGCAGCACTCGCTTGCCGAGCTTGGAGAATGCCACCGAGAGATTCGACGAGGTGGTGCTCTTGCCGATGCCTCCCTTGCCGTAGACGGCGAACACCTTGGCGTTGCCGATCTTGAGGTGGGGATCCAACGGAACCTGAACGCTGCCCTCGCCATCGGCCCGCGCGGCGCATCCTCGGATGGCACGTAGGGACCGTTGCATTCACGCGGCTACCCCTTCGTAGATGCCTTCGAGTCGATCTTCCAATTCCTCTCCCGCGGAACGCAGCGCCGCGAGCATCTGCTCGTCGGGCTGCCAGTACTTGCGCTCGGAGGCTTCGAGCAGGCGGTTGGCCACCTTGGCGGAGGCGGTGGGGTTTAAGCTGGGCCAGGCGCGCGCGCATTGCCGGATCCAAGATGAAAGTTTGGGTGATCTGTTGATACACCCAGGGCTGCACTTCGCCGGTCGTGGCGGACCAGCCCATGGTGTTGGTGACGTGCGCCTCGATTTGCCGCACGCCCTCGTAGCCGTGCTCGAGCATGCCCTCGTACCACTTCGGATTGAGGGTGCGCGTGCGCGTCTCGAGCGCAACCTGCTCCGACAGGGTGCGCACCGAGCCCGCGCCGCTCGTATGGTCCGCGATGTAAACCGGTGCCGACTCGCCGCCCTTGGCGCGCCGCACCGCGCTATTGATGCCGCCGAGCGTATCGAAATACGTGTCCACCGTGGTTACGCCGAGCTCCACCGAATCCAGATTTTGGTAGGTCAGCTGCACGTCGGCGAGAATGCTCGTCAGCAGCTCGGTCTGCTGCACCGGGCGGCCCGCGCGCCCATAGGCAAAGCTTTTGCGCCGCGTGTAGGTTTCGGCGAGCTCGTCTTCTTGTCCCATCGGCCGTTCTCGATCAAATGGTTGACGTTGGATCCGTAGGTGCTCTCGGCATTGCCGTACACGCGCAGCGCCGCGGTTTCCAGATCGCAGCCGTGCTCTTCCTGGTAGCGCAGCGCGTGTTTGCGCACGAAATTTTGCTCGAGCGGCTCGTCCGCCGATGCCGCCAGAAATGCCGCTTCGGCGAGCAGCTTGATCTGCAGCGGCAGCAAGTCGCGGAAAATTCCGGACAGCGTCACCATCACGTCGATGCGCGGGCGGCCGAGCTCCGTCGAGCGGGATCAGCGTCGCGCCGGCGATGCGGCCGTAGGCATCGAAACGCGGGCGCGCGCCCAACAGCGCCAACGCTTGCCCGATGGGGCCGCCTTCGGTCTTCAGGTTGTCGGTTCCCCACAGCACGAGCGCGATCGATTCGGGATAAGGATTGCCGGGCGCCATGTGCCGCTCGATGAGTTGCGTGGCTTGGCGCGCGCCTTCGAGGACCGCGAACGTGCTCGGGATGCGAAACGGATCGAAGCCGTGCAGATTGCGTCCGGTGGGCAGCACAGCGGGCGTGCGAATGAGATCGCCGCCCGGCGCGGGGCGCAGGAACCCGCCATCCAGCGCCTGCAGAATGGCCTCGAGCTCCCGGTTCTCGGACAGTCGTAGATTGGATCGCTCCAAGTCGCGAAGCAGATCGAGCGTGCTCGCGGTCGGGCTCGGCGATGGCGAGCGAGGCCTCGACGCCTTTGCCCTCGACCAAGGCCTGCACGGCGGCCCGCGAAGGCTGGGGCTGTCGGAGGCGGCGGCCGCGCAATCCGCCATGGCCATCAGCAGATCGACGCGCTGCGCCGGCGATGCCGCTTGCCCCACGACATGCAGGCCATAGGGAATCAGGGTGTGCTCCAGCTCCAGGATCGTCTGCCGGAGCGCCTCGATTCGTCGGCCGCATCCAGACCCCAGCCCGGCTGAGTTGCGCCAAATTCAGCTCCGCTGCCTGCGATTGGATCAGCTCGGCGAGCGAGTCCGCATGCCCCGCGCCGGGGCTCAAGGCGCGCCAGCCGTCGATCGATTCCTTGAGGTCGATAAAGCCGCGGTACAGGCCGGCATCGGTGAGCGGTGGGGTGAGGTAGCTGATGAGGGTCGCGCCGGTGCGGCGCTTGGCGATCGTTCCTTCGGAAGGATTGTTCGAGGCGTATAGATACAGATTCGGCATGTCGTCGATCAGCCGGTCGGGCCAGCAATTGCCCGACATGCCCGATTGCTTGCCCGGCATGAATTCCAGCGCGCCATGGGTGCCGAAATGCAGCAGTGCATGGGCCCCGAAGTCCTCGCGCAAGAAGCGATAGAAGGCGGAGAACGCATGCGTCGGGGCGAAGCCTTTCTCGAACAGCAGCCGCATCGGATCGCCCTCGATGCCGAAGGGCGGTTGAATGCCGACGAAAATGTTGCCGAAACGCTCTCCGAGCACGAAGATCGAGCCACCGTCGCTCTGCTGCTTGCCGGGCGCGGGACCCCATTGCGCTTCGATCTCCTTCAGATGACGCTCCCGGCGCACGTGATCGCTCGCCGGGATACGCTCATGCACGTTGGCAACCGCGCCGAATTTGGCCGCATTGCCGCTGATGATCTTCTCGCGCAGCGCATCGACGGATTCGGGCAGATCCACCTTGTAGCCCTCCCGCCGAAGGGCGCTGAGGTCTTGTAGAGCGATTCGAAGACCGACAGGAACGCCGCCGTGCCTGTATTGCCCGCATTCGGCGGAAAATTGAAAAGCACGATGCCGATCTTCTTCACCGCGCGCTTCGCGCGGCGCAGAGCGATCAACTTCGCGATGCGCGCGGCCAACATCGTGGCGCGCTCGGGATGCACCGCCATATCCTTGCCGCTCGCATTCGAGCGGCCGCCGAAGACCAGCGGCCCGGTGGCGCCATCGAGTTCGGGAATGGCAACCATGATGGTGGACTCGACCGGCAACAAGCCGCGCTCCGAGGCATCCCATTGCTCGAGGGTCTGAAATTCGACCGGATGAGCCGCGATATAGGGCACATCGAGCGCGCGCCAGCGTCTCCTCGGCAGCTTTCGAATCGTTGTACGCCGGCCCTCCGACCAGCGAGAAGCCGGTGAGCGAGACGAGGGCATCGATTTGGACCGCGCCGTCCTTGACGAAGAATTTCTCGATGGCCGGCCGCGCGTCCAGACCGGCGGCGAAGGCTGGAATCACGCGCAGCCCGCGCGTTTCCAACGCCTGGATCACCCCGTCGTAGTGTGCGCAGTTGCCTGCCAGCAAATAAGAGCGCAGCACCAGGACTCCCACCGTGCCCTGCTCCGTCGCGGACCCGCGCGCCCGGGGGAAGATCATGCCTGCTCGCTGAAGCGGGTCGCCATGCGTGGGTGATAAACGCCCACCTGCGGGTACTCGATGGGGGCCGCCTCTTTCGCCGCGCCGAGGAGCCTGCGCGGGGTCCACCGGCGTATCGGCCGACGAGAAAGCGAACCATGTTCGCGATGTTCTCCTCGGAGCCTGCCAGCCAGTATTGCAGCGTCAGAAAGTAGGCGCGCACGTCCTGCGCGGTTCCGGGAATGAATCGCAGGAATTGTGGGATTCGCCGCAGCATCTTCATCTGGTCCGCGCCGGCGGCCTTGGCGCCCGACTTCTTCGAGCCGCGCAGCCGCTTGAGCAGTGCGAGGGGGCCGCCTTGAGTGCCGTCCATGCTGAACCGGCCCATGCGGGTCAGCTTGACCACTTCTGCGGCGGACATCGCGCATATCATCGCGTCGCAGTCCTCGCGCCGCTTGCGCAAGGTGTCGAGCAGCGGCTGGAAGTGATCCTCCATAAAAAGCATGGTGACGACGATAATGTGCGCGTCCGCGAGGTCATCACAGCATCGGCGCAGGGCCTGCGGATCCGAGCCCCATTCGTCCGCCGCGTGGATGCTGAGCTTGAGTGCGGGAAGATCCTTCGAGAGCCTGCGGGCCGCGCGCGACGTCGCGCTCGACAGATGGCTGTCCATCGTCACGATGACGAAGCGCAGCTGATCAGCGGCTAAAGTGTGCTTTGGCATCGTACAAAGTCTCCAGCGTGATGAGCCCGAGCGAATGCTCGACGGCAAAGCGTTCTGTGTTGCGCCGAGCTTTCCCGCGCACGAAGAAAGGGATCTTGCCGAGCTCCTTCGCGGCTTCCGGTGCCCAGGACGGCGCCGGTTCGGCCGCGCCGGCGGTGCCCCGCCGCGAGGGTGCTCGAATGAGCTCTCGACCGAGGCGGGCGGCGAGGCGGGGCGGGCCGCAGGCGGAGCGCCGAGGTGGGATGCGGGAGCTGCGTCGTTGAACTCGAAGTCTCCGCGGAACATGGTGAGCAGATGCTCCTCCAGACCCATCATGAGCGGATGCACCCAGCTGTCGAAGAGTACATTGGCACCCTCGAAGCCCATCTGCGGCGAATAGCGCGCCGGAAAATCCTGGACATGGACGGGGGCGGAGATGACCGCGCAGGGCGTGCGCAGCCGCTTGGCGATGTGCCTCTCCATCTGCGTCCCGAGCACGAGATCGGGCTGCAGCTCCGTGATCTTCGCCTCGACTTCCAGATAGTCGTCGGTGATGAAAGGCTGCACACCGTAACGCTCGGCCGCCTCGCGGATTTCGCGGGCGAACTCGCGGCTGTAGGTTCCGAGGCCGACCACCGAGAATCCGAGCTCCTCCGAGGCAACTCGCGCCGCCGCGGCCGCATGAGTGGCGTCGCCGAACACGACGACCCGCTTGCCCGTCAAGTAGGTCGAGTCGACGGAACGCGAGTGCCACTCGGAGCGCGACAGGATGCTTTGAAGGTGAGGGCTTGCATCGATTCCGGCCGCCTGCGCTACCTCGGCGATGAATTCGCGCGTCGCGCGGGCACCGATCGGCACGCTTTTGATCCACGGCTGATCGAAGGTTCGAGCGAGCCAGCGCGCCGCTTGCGCGCCCGTCTCGGGATAGAGCAGCACGTTGAAGTCCGCCTCTCCCAATCGAGCCAAGTCTGCGAAGCTGGCACCGAGTGGCGCGACCACGTTCACCTCGACGCCGAGCTGCGCGAGGATTTCCTTGACCGCGCGCAGGTCGTCCCGGTGCCGAAAGCCGAGCGCGGTGGGCCCCAGGATGTTGCAGCTCGGCGCATCGCCGGCGCGCGGCGCGCGCTTGACGCCCGCCGCCGGCGCGCGCTGCGAAGCGGCGGCGCGCACCAGCTGATAGAACGTCTCGCCCGCGCCCCAGTTCTCTTTTTTCTGATAGGAGGGCAAGTCGAGCGCGATGACGGGGACGGGCAGGCCGATCGCCCGTGCGAGGCCGCCGGGATCGTCCTGAAGCAATTCGGCCGTGCATGAGCTGCCCACCAGAATCGCATCGGGCTTGAAGCGGTCATACGCCTCGCGCACCGAGCGCTGCAGAAGTCCCGCGGTATCGCCCCCAGATCGCGCGCCTGGAATGTCGTGTAAGTCACGGGCGGCCGATGCGCCGTGCGCTCGATCATGGTGAACAGCAGGTCGGCATAGGTATCGCCCTGCGGACTGTGCAGAACGTAGTGAACGCCGCGCATGGCGGTCGCGACACGCATCGCTCCGACGTGCGGCGGCCCCTCGTATGTCCACACCGTAAGTTGCATGACCTATGCCACCAGCCGTGTGCGACGGATGAGCGGTCGAGCGAACAACTCGGCGAGGTCTCCCGCTTGGTCGAAGCCCTGGATGGGTGTGAACACCAGCTCGATGGACCACTTCGTGGTTATCCCCCGGCTCTCCAGAGGATTGGCGAGGCCGAGGCCGCACACGACGAGGTCAGGGGCTGCCGAGTAACACCGGTCGAGCTGCCGTTCGACATCCTGGCCCTCCACGATCGACGTTCCGGGCGGCAGGAGGGCCAGCTCGCTGGCGAGATGCGTGCGATGCAGGTACGGCGTGCCGACCTCGATCAATTGCATGCCCAATTCCGCCGCAAGGAAGCGGGCGAGGGGGACCTCGAGCTGCGAGTCGGGGAAGAAGAAGATCCGCCGGCCCTCGAGCTAGTCGCGATAGCGCGCCACGGCGCGCTGGGCGCGTCCGTACGCCGAGTGTGTGGCGCTCCGGAACGTGGCCTCGTCCACCTGAAAGACATCGCCGGCCGCCTTCAGCCAGCGCAGAGTGCCTTCGGCGCCGATGGGAAAGGGCGCCTGCACATACCGTGCCCCGCGCTCCTCGAGCGCACGCGCCGTGTCCGCCAGGAACGGCTGGGCCAGCAGCACCCGGGTCTGGCTGCCCACCTGCGGCAAATCCAGCGCGCGCCGTGGCGGAAAGAACTCCACCTCGGTCACGCCCATGGCCTCCAGCAGCCGGCGCATCTGGTCCTCCACGACATCGGCCAGGGCGCCGACGATCAGGAGATTCGGCGGGAGGTCCGGCGGCCGGGGAGGCATCGGCACCATCGAGGCGAGGCAGGCATCCTCGCCTTGCGTGAAAGTGGTTTCAATTCCGCTGCCCGAATAATTCAGCACCCGCACCGCGGGGAGAACCGGGCGGAGAGCCGGGTCGCGGCCCGGGATAGATCGAGCTTGATGACTTCCGAAGGGCAGGAGCCGACGAGAAACAACAGCTTGATGTCGGGACGGCGCGCCAACAGCTGATCGACGATACGGTCGAGTTCGGCATTGGCGTCGGCGAGACCCGCGAGGTCGCGCTCCTCGATGATGGCGGTGGCGAACCGAGGCTCGGCGAAAATCATCACCCCGGCCGCGGACTGGATGAGGTGCGCGCAGGTGCGCGATCCGACCACCAGGAAAAAGGCGTCCTGAATCTTGCGGTGGAGCCAGACGATCCCGGTGAGTCCGCAGAACACTTCGCGCTGGCCGCGCTCGCTGGTGACGCGCAAGTCGGGCGCGCACGCGCTCATGTGGCCGCTCCGGAACCGCGCTGTGGAGATGCGTATCCGATGCGCTTTGTCGAGCCGCGCGGCGCGCAGTTTTATCAAGAACTGCGTTGCGTTAAGCAAATAAGCGGCATACGCTAGCAACGCGATGTACATTTGATAGCGGGCAAAGGCGTGGAACAACAATGCGCCTAGATAAGCCGTGTGTAGCGCTAAGACGAACAGGCTGACGAAATCTTCCCAGTAAAATGCCGGGGCAAACAGGTAGCGGCCGAATACCGCCCGCTCCCAAATGCACCCGGTGATCATGATGGTGTAGAGGACGAGGGTCTTTATGACGATCGACGTCGTTGCAGCCTCGAACCCGAACCCGCTGATCAGGTATCTCACCACCAGCGCCGCGCTCACCAAAAAAACCAAAAACTGTATCGGGGCCAGAACTCCTTGGACCAGGGTCCATGGAGAAGCGTCGCGTCTGGTCCGCTCTTCGGGTGTGTAGAGAGCCATGCGGGCTAACCCTAGACCCAAGGTTTGGCTATGTCAACAAAAGTGTACGTCAAGCTAAATTGACATGGAGATCAAAAACTGAGAGGGTTCGAATCAGCCGGTCATGGAGGCAAAGAGTTGATTTGAATGCTAAAGACAACCTCCGGCTAACAGGGGGTGTCACTACCGGCGGGGACTTCACCACCCGCGTTCTCATTGGAGGGTTGGAACCAATGCGCATGGGTGACTGTACAAACGAGCGGCTGGGCGGGGGGACGCGCAACCGGGACGGGGGCCGGCCGAACGGTCGGAAGCGCAGACCACCGCGACGCCGGCCGAGCGAGTCGGATAGGCGAAGGGCGCGTCTGGTGCGGGTCATCGAGGGCGAGATCGTGCCGCGGCTGGTGCTGGCGCGCGGTCAGCCGGTGCAGCCGGAGGTGGCCCACGTGGCCGAGGTAGGTCGCCGGACGCGACCGACGTCCGGGAGCTGGTGAGGCTCCTGTTGGCTCACGATGTGGGGGTTGCCTCGGCGTATGTCGAGACGGTTCGTCAGCGGGGCGCGACGCTTGATCTGGTGTGCCTTGAGTTGCTGGCGCCGGCGGCGCGCGAGCTCGGACTTTTATGGGAAGAGGATGAATGTGATTTCATGCAGGTGACGGTGGCATTGTGCAGACTGCACCAATTGCTGCGGGAGCTCAGCGCCGAATTTCGTTGCGAGGAGCCGGAGCGCCAGCTGCACCGTCGCATCTTGTTGGCCCCGTGCCCGGGCGAGCAGCATACGTTCGGGATTTCGGTGGTCAGTCAATTTCTCCAGCGGGCGGGCTGGGAGGTTTGGCGGGAGTTTCCGGCGACCAAGGCGGAGATTCTGGAATTGGTCAAGAAAACTGGTTTGCGGTGGTCGGCTTGTCGGTCGGCAGCAATCTTCGCCTCGAAGAAATTGCCTCGACGATTCGTCCCATTCGCGCCGCCTCCCGCAACCGAGCGGTGGGCGTGCTGATCGGCGGGCCGATGCTGCTCGCGAAGCCCGAGCTGGCGGAGCTGGTCGGCGCCGACGGCACGGCCGCGGACGGTCCCCAAGCGGTGCTGCGCGCGGAGCATTTTTGCGGCCGACGGGCCGCAGCCAACCGATGAGGCGAGGGGAAACGTGAAGCAGTTCAGCGGCGCAAAGAAATGGTTGAGCGATCTCGACAGTGATGCCGCCGCGAAGCTGATCACGGTTGCATCGGACGTTGCACTGGTGGTCTCCGACGCCCGGCACGGCGTGATTCGAGACGTATCCTTTGGGAGCGACGAGCTGGCCGCGGCGTTGACCGACAAGTGGATCGGAAAGGCCTGGGCGGACACGGTCACTGCCGAAAGCCGGCAAAAGATCGCGGCACTGTTGCGGGATTCGAGTCAGAAGGGCGCGCCGCGATGGCGCATGGTCAATCACCCCTCGAGCACCGGGACGGATCTGCCGGTGCTCTATGCGGCCGTGCAGGTCAACGATGAGGGTAAGGTGGTGGCGTTCGGCCGCAGCATGCAACCGATGGCGGTTCTGCAGCAGCAGCTGGTGAACGCGCAGCAATCGATGGAGCGCGAATACCTGCGCATGCGCCAGGCGGAGGCGCGTCATCGCTTGCTGTTTCAAGTGGCCTCCGAAGCGGTGCTGATCGTCGATGCGGCGACGTCCAAGGTGCTCGAGGTCAATCCGGCGGCGGCGAAGCTCCTCGGCGAGGGCAACAGGCGGCTCGTCGGGCGGCTGTTTCCCGAGGGTTTCGACGCCCCCAGCACCCAGTCTCTGCAGGAACTGCTCGGCGCCGTGCGCGCCACCGGCCGCACCAACGAGGTTAAAGTGCGATCGGCCGACGGCGTTCGCGAGTTCGTGACATCGGCCTCGCTGTTCCGCGAGGATCAAAGCTCGTTTTTTCTCATCAGACTGAGGGCGCTCAGCGCCGATCAGCCCCGACCTTGGCGAAGGCGCAGGACTCGCGGGTGCTGGAGATCGTATCGAGCGCGCCCGAGGGCTTCGTCGTGACGGACCTCGAGGGGCGAATTCTGTTCGCGAATCGGTCGTTTCTCGACCTGGTGCAACTCGCCACAGAGGAGCAGGCGCGCAACGAATCGATCGACCGATGGCTCGGCCGCCCCGGCGTCGATTTCAATCTATTGATCGCGCAGCTGCGGGAGCACGGGTCGGTGCGGTTGTTTGCCACTCAACTGCGCGGCGAGTTTGGCTCGAGCAGCGATGTGGAGATCTGCGCGGTATCGGTGGCCGACGGCGAGGAGCCCTGTTTCGGATTCACGATACGGGATGTCGGGCAGCGCGTGACCTTCGAGCGCCAAGTCAGCCGCGAAAAGCCGCGCTCGGTCGAGCAGCTGACCGAGCTGGTGGGTCGAGTGCCTTTGAAGGATCTGGTGCGCGAGTCGACGGACATGATCGAGAAGCTATGCATCGAGGCGGCGTTGGAGATCACCGGCGACAATCGTGCATCCGCTGCCGAGATTCTGGGGCTCAGCCGCCAGGGCCTGTATGCGAAACTGCGCCGCTACGGTCTCGGGGAACTCGCCTCGGCCGATAGCGCAGAATTCGAATGACGGGGCGAGGAATGTCCTCTTACGGCTCGAGCGTGTTGACCTCGGACTACCCGACGCCAGGCGCTGTTCTCGAGCTGCTGAAGCCGATCACTTGGTTCCCGCCCATGTGGGCGTTCGCCTGCGGCGTGGTCTCTTCGGGCTCGCCCGCGCAGCCCCATTGGCGATCGATCCTGGCCGGCGTGATTCTCTGCGGACCGTTGCTGTGCGCAACCAGCCAGGCGGTCAACGATTGGTTTGACCGCGAAGTCGACGCCATCAATGAGCCGAATCGGCCGATACCATCCGGCCGCATGCCGGGACGCTGGGGTCTTTACATCGCGATTCTTTGGAGCTTGCTCTCGCTCGCCTGCGCCGCCGCGCTCGGCACCTGGGTGGTATGCGCCGCGGCGGCCGGCCTCGCCCTCGCTTGGGCCTACAGCGCGCCGCCGGTCCGGCTCAAGCAGAACGGCTGGTGGGGCAACCTCGCCTGCGCCGTGAGCTACGAAGGGTTGGCGTGGGTCACGGGGGCGGTGATCTTATCCGCGGGCGCGGCGCCTTCGGTGAGGGTCTTGGCTTTGGCGCTGCTCTACAGCCTCGGCGCGCACGGCATCATGACGCTGAACGATTTCAAATCGATCGACGGGGATCGTCGCTTGGGGCTCGGATCGCTGCCGGTGCGATTGGGCGCGAAGCGGGCGGGAGAGGTCGCTTGCATCACGATGGCAGCGCCGCAATTCGTCGTCGTTGTCTTGCTCGCCGCGTGGGGCGCGAAATATCACGCGATCGCGGTCGGCGCTGTTCTACTCGCGCAGATCCTGCTGATGCGCCGGCTGCTTGAGAGCCCGCGCGAGCGCGCGCCCTGGTACAACGCAACCGGCGTGAGTCTGTACGTGATGGGAATGCTGATCAGCGCATTCGCCGTCCGAGGAATCCCCGCATGATCGATCGATATCCGTCGCCGGATGCTAAGTCTCGGCTGGCCGGGAATCATTCGCCTGGGATAGTGCAGGCGGCGTTGGGGTCGATCGTCGTGCTGGTGATCTCGACCCTCAATCGGGTGATGGTGGTCGAATACGCCCGGCCGGCGTTGCTGCCCGGGGCGTTGGTGGCTCTGCACTATGCCGTGCAGCTGTCGCGGCCGCGATTCGGCTACGGCTCCGATCGAAGCGGACGGCGAACGCCGTGGATCCTCGGCGGCATGGCCGTGCTCGTCACGGGCGGCGTGCTGTGCGCGCTCGCGACCGTCGGACTGTCGAGTCGTCCCTGGCCGGCGCTGCTGCTCGCGATCGTCGCGTACATCCTCGTGGGTCTTGGCGTCGGTGCGGCCGGGACCTCGCTACTGGTGCTTCTCGCCGGGCGCGTGAAGGAGGGCAGTCGTGCCGCAGCGGCAACCACCATGTGGGTGCTGATGATCGCGGGCTTTGCTCTGACCTCAGCCGTCGTCGGGCATTTCCTGGATCCATTCTCTCCGCGTCGGCTTATCGGCGTGACCAGCGGGGTGGCCGTGGCGGCGTTCTCCATTGCGCTCATCGCGATGTGGAAGGTGGAGGGCTCGTCGAATGCTGACGTGCTGCAAGGAGCGCCCCGCGGGCGCCCGCGCGGATCCGAGTCGCAGCGTCTTCGTCGGCGCGCTTCTCCCGCGTCTGGCGGGAGCCTAGATCGCGGCGTTTCGCGTATTTCGTATTCGTATCCATGCTGGCCTACAGCGCGCAGGAGCTTCTCTTCGAGCCCTTCGCGGGATTGGTTTTTGGTTACTCGCTCGGGCAGTCGGCCAGACTATCAGGACTCTGGCACGCATCGGTGCTCGTGGGCATGATCATCGTCGGAGTCGTTTGCCGGGGCAGACGCCACGATGCGCTGCTGCGTGCGTGCATGGTGGTCGGATGTGCCGCGTCGGGGGTTGCGATCGCAAGTCTGCTGTGTGCCGCGCTCATCGGCCCGCAATGGCCGTTGCGCAGCTCCGTGATCGCTCTCGGCGTCTCAAACGGCGTGTTTGCAGTCGCGGCGATCGGATCGATGATGGCGCTTGCGGGGCAAGGCGAGCCCGGGCAATTCGGGTGTGCGCATGGGGTTGTGGGGCGCGGCGCAAGCGCTCGGCTTCGCCCTGGGTGGTGTACTCGCGACGTCCCTCGTCGATTCTGCTCGCTCGCTATTCGCATCGGCTAGTGGCGCATTTGCGCTGGTGTTCGGCATCGAGGCGCTCCTATTCCTCGCCGCCGGGATGCTCGCGGCCCGAAACGGTGCCCGTGATGAGCGTTCAGACAGCGGCGCGCCAGCGGCGGTGACGGTATGACCCCTGTCGCGGAGATGGTCGATGTGGTGGTCGTGGGCGGCGGTCCGGCGGGCGCGACCGCCGCGACGGATCTGGCTCGACTCGGCAAGCGAGTGTGTCTCCTGGATCGCGCGGGGCGCATCAAACCTTGCGGTGGCGCGATTCCGCCGAAGCTGATCGAGGAATTCGAGATTTCGGAGGAGTTGCTGGTCGCGCGCGTGCACTCGGCGCGAATGGTTTCGCCCGCTCAAGCGCCGTCGACATGCCGATCGAGGGGGGCTACGTCGGCATGGTTGACCGGGAGACGTTCGATGAGTGGCTGCGCCAGCGAGCCCGAAGCGCGGGCGCCGAGCTGATCCGGGGGACCTTCGAGAAACTGACACGCGATGCGGACGGCGCCGCCGTCGTGCATTACAAGACGACGAGCGCCGGCGCAACGCCATGCGCCGGCGCGCCAATCAAGCAAATTCGCGCGCGCGCCGTGATCGGCGCAGATGGCGCCAAATCCGCCGTCGCTCGGCAGTGCATCCCGGGCGCGGGGCGCATGCGCTTCGTCGCGGCCTACCATGAGATCGTGCGCGCGCCCACGGCCGCAAGCGACAAGTATGTGGGCACGCGTTGCGATGTCTATTATCAGGGTAGGCTGTCGCCCGACTTCTATTCCTGGATATTTCCGCATGGCGACACGGCCAGCGTGGGAGTCGGGAGCGCCAAAAAGGGACTTCTCGCTGCGCGCTGCCGTGAGCGATCTTCGTTCGATGGCAGAGCTTCAAGGAGCACAGACCCTGCGCCGCGAGGGCGCACCGATACCGATGAAGCCGCTGCGTCGCTGGGACGATGGACGCGATGTGGTGCTTGCCGGGGATGCGGCAGGAGTGGTTGCACCGGCCTCAGGGGAAGGCATTTATTACGCGATGGCTGGCGGGCGCTACGCGGCATCGGCGGTCGATCGATTCTTGCAAAGCCGAGATCCGCGTGCGCTCCGGGCCGCACGCCGCGATTTCATGCGTGCGCACGGCATGGTGTTTTGGGTGTTGGGGATCATGCAGCGCTTTTGGTATTCCACTGACCAGCGGCGCGAGCGTTTCGTGTCCATTTGCCGGGATCCGGACGTGCAGCGCCTCACCTGGCAGGCCTATATGCACAAGAAGTTGGTGCGCGCGAAACCGATGACGCACCTGCGCATCTTCATGAAGGACATGGCGCATTTACTCGGTCTCGTGCGCGCATGAGCCTGCCCGCGCATATTCGGCACCGGAGCCGCAAACCGGTTCTCGCGGCGGCCGGGGCGGCCGCGGCGGTTGCGGCGCTCGGCGCGATCACGACGGATCTCGGACCCTGGTATCGGGCCTTGATTAAACCCGACTGGCAGCCCCCCGACGCCCTCTTCGGTCCCGCCTGGACACTCATATTTGCGCTCGCGGCCTACTCGTTCGTTCTGTATTGGTGGAAACCGGTGAGGCGTGATGAGCGCCTGGAAGTGATCGCCGCCTTCGTCTTCAATGGCTTCTTGAACTTGTTGTGGAGTCTACTTTTCTTCCGTTTCGAACGGCCCGATTGGGCCCTTTACGAGGTCGCCTTCTTATGGGGATCGATCATCGTCATGATCGTTCTCGTGGGACTTACGTCACGCCCCGCGGCGGCGCTCCTCATCCCCTATTTATTGTGGGTGAGCTTTGCATCGATCCTCAACCTCAAGATCGTGCAACTCAATGCACCCTTCGTGCACCATGGGTAAGCTTTTTGCGAGCGGTCGTGTGGTCGACTGCATCCTCGTTTTTATGGCGATCGAGTCGCTCGGCCTGATCGCCTTACATCGCTTGAGGCGATCTGGGCCTTCGCCGCGCGAGCTTATCGTGAGCTTGAGCGCCGGCGTCGCATTGTTGCTGGCGCTACGTGCCGCGGTCGTCGGCTCCCACTGGACGATGGTCGCCATCTGGCTGGTTGCGGCTCTGATCGCGCACCTTGGCGATCTGAAGCTGCGGTGGACGCGCTTTCCCCCGCACCATCTCGACGAGACCGAGAGCGGCATTCCTTATTAGTCTGCAACAGAAGGATCGTACCGATGATACGCAGGTTGACGCGGCGAGCAATTGTGAAGGGAGTGGTCATCGGTGCGGGGATCGCGCCTATGTTTGGCCTCATCGATCGACCCGCGAGCGCAGAGTCGCTGCCGCCGCTTGATCCGAAGGACCCCACCGCGGCAGCGCTCGGGTTCGTGGCCGATGCCACCAAAGTCAGCGCCGCGGCATTTCCAACCTATAAGCCGGGGCAGCGATGCGGCGTGTGCGCTCAATTTCAGGGGAAACCCGCGGACACCACCGGCGGGTGCAACATCTTCGTGGGTCACAGCGTTCCCCGGGGCGGGTGGTGCAAGGTGTGGGCACAGCGACCGGGCGGCTGATCCTTCGCTATGAACCCAGGATTTATTCCGACATGGATACTCGGCGCCCCCTTTATCGCATTGATCTTATTGAGCGGCGCATTTTGCGATTTCACGCATAATGGGATCGTCGGCGCAGATCGGTACTCACACGAGCAACCATTAGCTCTTCTCTCCTGATGCGGCCTTTGAGGGGAATATCCGAGCCAGGGGGTGCGCGGGATGAAGGATTGCAGCATGCATTTGAGATCCGTCGTGACGCGAAGCTTTTCGCCGGAAGCTCGCATAGCGACGGTTGCGGAGCGACCCGACTTGGTGTTGATCATTTCTTGGAGGCTTGGCACGGATCCCCAGCGTCCCAGCAAGCGATCGAAGACGATCCGACTAGTCGTTGAGGAAGAGGCACTCCTGGACTACGCCGATGCCCAGAAAGGGCATCGCCAAATGGCAGATGCACGGTTGCAGGAGCATCTAACGGAGCAGTTGATGCGATTTTATCCGGATCATGGCGCGTCGTTCGGACAGGAACCACCCATCGTACTCTGGACGATCGGCACAGTGACACTGCTCGGATAGACTTGCGCGCGATGCGAAGTCGACTACAAGATTCCGCCGCGGCGTCAAACCCATCGGCCGGCTTTTCTCCCATTTCGTGCCTATGGCGTTCAGGCCTGCGCAGCACTTAGATTCAAGGTCCGGGTGCAACTCGCTTGCGAACACCCGCGGGGGCGACCCTTCGGTTCAATTTGGGGGCGGATGTCCCCGCGTCGACGATCGTGGCTACAATGCCCGTCGTTGCTCCCAAGGTTTGGTGGAACCCCCTGCGATGCGATATGGCACATTGACTCGATTTAGCCTCGCGGTGGCGGGCGTCGTTCTTGTGTCGATCGTGAGCTTCGCTTGGGTTACGGGTTCAAAGCTCATCGCGCCTGCGAATCATCCAGTGCCGATTCCGGCTGCCTTCGACGCGGAACGGGTGTCGATTCCGGGACCGGGGCATGCGGTTGCCGGTTGGTGGATTGACAGCGGACCGGGGTCACCGGTAGTTCTGTTGCTGCATGGAGTGAGGGCGGACCGTTCCTCGATGGTATCCAGGGCGAAGCTCCTGCAGGGGCATGGGTTCTCGGTTTTGCTGATCGATCTGCAAGCGCACGGGGAAACGGCGGGCGAGGCAATTACGTTTGGGCTGCGCGAGTCCGGGGATGTGGCGGCGGCGCGAGACTGGATTCGGCAGAAGGCGCCGGGTCGACGTATTGGCGTAATAGGATGCTCTTTGGGCGGAGCAGCGGTTCTCTTGGGCGTGCAGCCATCCGGATTCGATGCCGTCGTGCTCGAGGCGGTCTATGCGCGCATTTCACGGGCCGTGGAGAATCGGGTCCGGATACGGTTGGGACCGTTGGCGCCGTTGATTACGCCGCTGTTATTAATGCAGCTCGAGCCAAGGCTGCATATCGACCGGGCGGAGCTCGAGCCGATTCGCTTCATCGGCCGTTTGGGAGCGCCTGTGTTGATCGTGGCGGGATCTCTCGATGCACAGACGACGCCCGCGGAGTCGCAGGAGCTGTTCGACGCGGCCTCAGAGCCCAAGGCGATGTGGGTGGTGGAGGGCGCCCGGCATCAGGATTTCCTGGCGTACGACCCGCGCGGGTACGATGCGCACGTGGTTGAGTTCCTGATGGAGACTTTGGGGACTACGCGGGGGGATTCGGGAGCAGACAGATGAATGGAATTGCGGCACGCGTGCTGATGACGACGGTCATCGGGGTCGCCGCAACCTGGGGTGTCGTTGCGCTCAGCTATCAATTGCCAAGTGCCCACGCGCTGAAAGCGCTCGGAGTGACATTGTGGGTGGCCCTGAGCGTTGCCGTGATGGTCGCGCTATGGCGCAGGCGAATCGCACAAGCTCTGTGGACCTTCGCGGCGGCGTTTGCGATTTTACTTGTTTGGTGGCATCTCCTGCCGCCCTCGAACGACCGTATCTGGGCCGATGACGTCGCGCAAGTGGCGTCCGGCATCGTCGACGGTCAGCATGTCACGCTCCACAATGTGCGCAATTTCGATTGGCGCAGCGACAGTGACTACACGCAGCGCTGGGAGACCCGTCAGTACGACCTCGATAAGCTCAGAACGGTCGACATGATCATGTCGTATTGGGCGGGTCCCGCGATCGCCCACATGTTGGTGTCGTTCGGCTTCGATAACGCGGACTATGTCGTGTTCTCGGTGGAGATACGCCGGGAAAAAGGAGAGACCTTCTCGGAGATTGGCGGATTCTTCAAGGAGTTTGAACTCAGCATTATCGCGGCTGACGAGCGTGACGTGATTCGGGTTCGGACTAATGTGCGCGGAGAAGACGATTATTTATACCGAATACAAATGCCGGCCTCGGTGAGGCGCTCATTATTCCTCGCGTACATCGACCAGGCGAACGGTCTCGTGCACACGCCGCGCTTCTATAACACGATAACGGCCAATTGCACGACGCTGGTCTACCACATGATGAAACGCATCGTAGGCTCCCTGCCGCTGAACTACAGTCTGCTATTGACGGGGTACCTGCCGGAGTATGTGTACAGAATCGGCGGCCTTGACTCGCACTATCCGTTTGCAGAACTGCGGGCACGGGGACGGATCACGGAACGAGCGAGAGAGGCTGATCATAGCGAGAGTTTTTCAACCGATATTCGCAAAGGTATCCCGAATCTCGAGGTCGCGAATTAGCGAATGCCGGATTTCATCCCTTCAGTCGGGGCTGGCAGAGTCATTGCAGGCGCGGTAGGCTCTGCCCTATCGCATCAGCGGAGAGGCGCCAATGGCGATCAAGCGTCCAAGCAAAAGCCGGGGCACGCCATCCCACAAGGCGGCCGTGTCCGCGCCCTTGCGCCATGTTGACGTCAGGGCGGCGCAGCAGATGGTGCCCGGCGAGCTTTACGTCGGTTGGCTGTGCAAGAAATGCGGGCAAGTCATCGCCATTAGCGCGGCGACCGCCGGCGGGAAAGTGCCGGCGGAACTCGAAGATCAATTGACTGCGATCAAATGCCCGCATTGCGGGGATGAGGATCTGTACCGATGGAGCACCCGGAGCGAACAGAGGTACACGCCGAAAAGTCCGGGAATCTGAGCGCCGAGTCTTTTCTCGTCAAGTCTTTGATTTAACGTCGCTTTATTCGCGCCGTACTCATTTCGCGATGGCGTCCACTCTCGCGAGTGCGGTACTGACGGCCTTCTCGGCGACCTCCGGTCCGAAGGCGATGCCCTCCACCGCGAGGACCTCGACGTCGGTGATGCCGATGAATCCGAGGGCCGCTTTCAAATAAGTGTCCTGGAAGTTCAAGGCCTGCATGGGACCCTCGGAATAGCTTCCTCCCCGCGCGACGACGAGATACGCCTTCTTTCCCTTGAGCAAGCCTTCCGGACCGTTGCTGCCGTAGCGGAACGTGACCCCCGGGCGCACGATGTGGTCGACGTACGCTTTGAGACTCGAAGGAATGCCGAAGTTGATCATGGCCGCGGCGATAATCACGGTGTCGGCGGCGAAGAGCTCCGTCAGCAGCTCATCGGACAGTGACAACGCCGACTTGTGGGCGCTCGTCAAAAGGTGGGACGGTGTGTTGCGGGCGACCGCGAAGGTATCGTCGATGTGCGGTAAAGGCTGGCGGGCCAAATCGCGCACGGTAAGGTTGGACCCGGGCGGGCCGGCGAGTTTCTGGGCAAGCTCGCGGCCCACCCGCGTCGAATGGGAATCTGCTCGCGGGCTCGACGTAATCAAAAGAATCTGGCTCATCTTGGACTCCATTGGAAGCTCTTTACTCTTAGCGCGACGTGGGAGGGGGGGGCGGGTCGATTTCGCGGCGCCCCTGCCCCTTCTTCAGGACTGTGGCTGCTTGCGCGATGCGTCGATGCTCAGGGGCCCGGCTCCAAAATAGACGATCTGCAGCAGGCCGCCGGCGATCATGATGTTCTTCAGGAAATGGATCATCTGGTTCTGATCGGCGAAATTTCGATGAAAGAAAATAGCAGTTGCGAGCGTAAAAAGGGTAACCACCAACGCAACGAGGCGCGTGCGGTAGCCGAGGAGCAGCAGTGCACCGCCTCCTATCTCCACGGTCAGCGCGATGAGCCAGGACAATTGCGGGAACGGCAGTCCGACGCTGCTGATGTACCCGACTGTGGCGTCGTGTGCCGCGAGCTTGCCGAGGCCGCTCAGGATGAAAGGAGCGCCGATCATGACGCGGCCAAGCAGCGGAAGATAACGATTCGATTTTTCCATTTTTATCTCCGGTGAGTTGTTGTAGTCAATTGGTCTGGTGTTACGCCGCTTCCACAAGAATGATCTCGGCGGTTTCGAGCGCTGTGATTTTAATTCCGGATTCGCCCTCGATTGCGATGCCGTCACGCTCTCCGACGTATTGGTCATTCACCAATAATCGTCCTCGGGCAGGCACGAGATAGCCGTAGCGCGGCGACGGTAACGCATATTCGATGCGCTGTCCGGCCTCGAGTGTCGCCCCGAGTACCCGGGCGTCTGCATCGATGTGCAAGGTAGCTTGATCTTCGGGAAACCCACTCGCGAGCGGCACGAGGCGTCCCGCGCGCTGCGCATCGAGGAAGGATTTGGTTGCCCAACGAGGATCGATTCCGCGCCGACGGGGCAATAGCCAAATCTGAAAAAGCCGCAGCGGCGCGTTGCCCTCGTTGTATTCAGAATGCCGGATTCCACGGCCGGCACTCAAGGCCTGCACGTTTCCGGCGCGAATCTCGCCGCGACCACCGGAGCTGTCTTCGTGATGCAGTACGCCTTCGCGCACGTACGTGACGATCTCCGTATCTCGGTGCGCATGCATCGGAAAGCCCGCGTGCCGAGCAATCTCGTCGTCATTCCAGACCACAAGGCTGCCGAGCCGCGCGTGCGCGGGATTGCCCTGGCTGTCGACCGCGAAATGGTGCCTGGCCTTGAGCCAGTCGCGATTGCCACTTTCCAGGCTGTCCCAGGTTCGAAGTTGCAGCATCGTGGTCTCTCCTCTGATCAGGTGTCCGCTAGTCATCTACCCCGATGTAGAGAGCATACGCATGCAACAGTCCCGTATTCAGAGGCTAAATTGGAAAAGATTATTGTCTATAATAGAATAATAGGGCGATCGAGGCACAGCTCTATGGATCTCTTCAAAGACCTGAATAACCTCTATTTCTTTGCCCGAGTCGTGGACTTCGGCAGCTATACGGCCGCCGCCGAAGCGCTCGGCTTGCAGACCTCGAAGCTGAGTCGCCGGGTCGGTGCACTGGAGCGTGAACTCGGCGTACGCCTACTCAATCGCACCACGCGCAAGTTGTCTCTGACTGAAGCAGGAAAAACATTCCATCGTCACTGCGTGGCGCTGATTGCCGAGGCCGAGGCGGCGAAGGATGCGATCGGCCAAACACTCTCCGCGCCGCGAGGGGTCGTTCGGGTGAGCTGTCCCACGGGCCTGCTGCAAGGTGGCGTGGCTGATATGCTTGCACGGTACCTCGGCGCCTACCCGCAGGTTCGCATCGCACTCGAAGCGACCAATCGCAGGGTCGATGTCGTCGATGATGCGATCGATATCGCGATTCGGGTCCGAGTGCCTCCCCTCGAGGACTCAGACTTGGCGATGCGCTCGTTCGGTGGCTCGCAGATGATCCTGGTGGGAAGTCCCGCGCTCATAGCCGCTCATGGACTGCCGCAAGCCCTGACGGACATCGAGCGAATGCCGACACTATCGATGGGGACCGCCGGCAAACAGCACTCATGGCGTTTCGTCGATACGGATTTAAAACCTGCCGAGCTGACTCACAGCCCACGTCTCAGCACCGACGACCTGTATACCGTGCGACAGGCAGCCATTTGCGGAGTCGGCGTGGCATGCCTGCCGGCGCTGCTCGTGGCGGCGGACCTTTCCGGCGGCGCGCTCGTGCGGTTATTGCCGTCGTTGAGTTCTCGAGCCGGTGTCGTGCACGCTGTGTTCCCATCGAGGCGTGGCATGGTGCCTGCGGTGCGCTCGCTTCTCGATTCCTTGTCGGAAGGCTTCGCAGCCAATCCATGGCTTGTCAGCGATGACTGAAAATCACCGCCTGGCTGCCAGGCTGCCCTGCGCCTCTACGGACACGTCGTTCCACTTCTGCCAGGTTTCGAGTCGGCGAGCGTATTCTGCCCGGGTCATCGGCAGACCGCCTGAGCCGAGGAAAATTCGCAGCGGTGGATCCGTCGCATCGACCACTTTCAGGATGGCCGAGCCGGTCGCATTCGGATCACCGGGGGCGGCGCTGCCTCGCACTGCTGCGATCTTTTCGCGAGCGCCCTCGTAGATCTTCATCTGTGTCGCACGTTTTGCCGAAGCGCCTCCCCAATCCGTCGCGTAACCGCCCGGCTCGACGATGGTCACTTTGATTCCGAATCCGGCTACCTCGGCGGCGAGGGATTGGCTAAAACCCTCGAGCCCCCATTTCGATGCATGGTAAAGACCCACGGTCGGGAACGCGTTGACGCCGCCGATGGAAGATACCTGGATGATATGTCCCGATCCCTGGGCGCGCATGAATGGCAATGCGGCTTGAGTCACCCAGAGCGCGCCGAAGAGATTCGTCTCGAGCTGGGCGCGCGCTTCAGACTCGTTAACCTCCTCAATCGTCCCGAAAAGCCCGTAGCCCGCATTGTTGACGACTACGTCGAGCCTGCCAAAGCGCTCATGCGTGAATGCAATTGCGGCGGAAGCAGCGGCTTTGTCTGTGACATCCAACGCAACAGGCGCCACGAGATCGCCGTATCGCTCAACGAGTGGTGCGAGCGTCTTGACGTCGCGTGCGGTGGCGGCGACCCGGTCGCCGCGCGCGAGAGCGGCTTGCGCCCAAACACGTCCGAACCCTCTGGACGTACCCGTGATGAACCAGACCTTACTTGGCATGTGAACGATCCTCCCGTGCGAAGGCGCCGACGCGCACTCGATGTAGCGCATTCAGAACATGCGCCCGAATGCCGTCAGCTTCAGGAGGCAGATCCAGGGCGTGCCCGGGCCGCTCTATCAGGTCAACGACCTTCGGGACCAAGCCGGCGTGATCGTCCTCCATGACCTCGAGCGCCTCGTTTGGAAACTGATTCTGCAGGTCGCTCATGAGCATTACGGGGTCATCACCCACCATGATCGACCGAATCAGTTGCTCGGAGACCGCGATGATGACGAAGCCCAGCGAGCACGGCGCGATGGCAAAGCCGATGGTGGCTGCCGTACGAATGACCGGGATGAGCACGTCGGCGGCTCTGGCCTCCGCCCGGTTTGCGTTAGATGTACTGGTCATGATCTCTCCTCGGGTTGTTAGTTGGCGTTAAAGCGCTCAGCGACCCACTGTTCGCTCTTTTTCCAAAGCGCCTGTGCGTGTTCGGGATCGACCGCGTAAGGCTGCACACCGGAGCGCAGCCCGGGGATTGAGGCGACCTCGGCCACGTGGCAATCTTCGCAATAGCGAGCTCCAATGGCGTCGGCGTCGGCGACGCAGGCCGCCCATACGGACGTTGCGGCTCCTTGCGGAATACTCTTCCAACTAAAGGACGGAGCGCCCTTGGGTTGGCTGGCATTGATGTCCGCGATCAATTTCTCGAGCACCCCGGGCCCCATATGGCGACCCAGCTCCGTCTGGATGGTCCCAGGGTGCACGGCCGCGGCTCGGACGCCGCGTGCTTTGTGGCGGCGATCGAATTCGACGGCGAACAACACGTTCGCGGTCTTGGAGCGGCCGTAGGCAACGAATTCGGCGTACGGCGAGCGCTCAAAGTTCGGATCGTCGAGATCGACGTCGGCATACCGGTGGCCCGCCGAGGACAGGTTCACGAGTCGTGAGCCTCGCCGCAGGAGCGACGCGATTCGGTTCACCAGAACGAAATGTCCGAGATGGTTGACACCGAGCTGCGTCTCAAACCCATCAACCGTCTCGCCTTTCGGGCAAGCCATGATGCCGGCATTGGCGATGATCACATCGAAGGGTTTGCCGGCGGCAACCAAGCCGTCGGCGCACTGGCGCACACTCTCAAGGGATGCCAGATCGAGCTGGACGAGCTGCAGGGTGCCGCCGTGGGCAGCTTGGGAGCGAACCTGCTCGGTCGCTATGTGGGCCTTCGAGAGATCACGCGCGGCTCCTACGACCTGCGCCCCGTGCGCCGCCAGGGCGCGCGCCGTCTCGACCCCCAGGCCCGCGGAAACGCCGGTGACGAGCACTCGCTTGCCGGTCAAATCGACGCCTCGCAGCACCTCGTCCGTCGTCGATGTGGCTCCAAATGTATGGGACATGGTGGTCACTCCTCGCAGTTGCCGTTTGCCCTACCGCTCCACCCCGGAAAAGTGGTCTAATGGAAAGTGGAGGGAACCTCCGTTTAATATACGGAGGGTTCCTCCGCTTTGCAAGTGCTTTCCTCGGGAGGGGCGGTTACAAGTGAAACGGAAGCCAACGGTGCCAGTGCGGAAACCCCGCGCCGACAGTACGCGGAATCGACAATTGCTGATCGACACCGCCAAAGCGGCGTTCGCGGACGTCGGGCTGAACGTGAGCCTGGAAGAAATTGCGCGTCGCGCCGGCGTCGGCATCGGCACTCTCTATCGCCATTTCCCGAGCAGAGAAGCGGTTGTCGAAGCGGTCTACCGACATGAAGTCGAACAGCTTGCGGACGCCGTTCCACAACTCCTCAAATCCTCGCCGCCGGGCGAAGCGCTGCACAAGTGGATGCATCTATTCGTCGATTACATCGCGACCAAGCGTTTGATTGCCCCATCGCTGGGCACCGCGACCGGCGAGGCGTCCGCCCTTCGCGCGAACTCGACCGAACTGATCACGCGGGCGGTGGCAACCCTGGTAACACGCGCGGCCGAGAGCGGCGCGGTGCGCAAGGATATCGCTCCATCCGACCTGCTGCGCGCGATGGTCGGCGTGAGTTACGGGAATCCCGACCAGGCGTGGGAAGCGAGCGCGCGTCGACTCATCGACCTTCTGATGGACGGGCTACGGCGCACAGGACGTTGAAAAGAATTGGGGCAACCAAAGGAACCAGCCATGGCCGATGCAGTGAGCGCTCCGACAATATTCCCGCGAACGGACTTTACCGGGCCCGACAAGGCGAAATGTCGTGTCATCTTGCCGGCGTCAACTGGCGGCTGGTCCGAGCCCGCGGTGTTTGAATGGGTGCTCGCCGCGGAATCGTGGACGGATCAGCATCCGCACACTGAGTACAACTTCGTGATCGAAGGCCAGTTGTTCGTGGAATCCGGCGGAGTAACCGTCGAGGCGCATACAGGCGATGTCGTGCGTGTCCCCGCCGGGGCGGTCGGCAGATACTGGGCTCCAACGTACGCTCGACTGCTCGCAATTTACGGTCCCAGCAACGGCGGCTCCAGCAGATCGCTCGGTTACGAGAAGTTGGGTATTACGGCTCCCAATACCTGAACCAATAGTTGATGCTGATGCGGAACATATTGGCAGCAAAGGTACCGTGACTGCTGTCGAGGGATGTGCCGACGAACGCTGCGCAATCGGCGGGAGTCCCATTGCAGAGGGCTGTCGCATTGGAGCTCTTGCCGAGACTCACGTGAAGGTACTCGGCGGTGATCGACCACGCACCATTTAACCCGATCTCCGTACCGCCGCCTGCAACCCAGCCCGAGCTTGTAAAGTTTTGTCCCCCGTTGAACGAGGCCGAGGGTTTTGTGGTCGCTGTTGGCGTGTAGACGAGTGTGCTGTTATGCGATCCCGTCGTAAAGATGCCGCCCAGTCGCAGGTAAGGCAGCATGAGATCGCCGGCATAGCCGATACGCCCGCCGATGATAGCGAAGGCGTCGGGGTTGAGTTTGCCGGAGAAACTGTACTCGCCCGGCGGTAACAGCGACCCCGTATATTTCCGCGACCCTTGGACGCTCTTGGCGCTCCAAGCGTCGAGGTCGGCGCCGATTCCCCAGACGAACCGCTTTATCTGAAAGTTCTCGCCGAGCTGTACGCCGCCGACGAAATCCCCATTGGGGCAGTATTGATTGCTAAAGCCTGGAACATTTTCAGAGCCGACTGTGGCTCCCTGGAGCGATACCGTGGCGCAACTCGCGCTATGGGCGCCTCCGGCGTTCAGGCCCATATAAGGACCCGCCCACGGATGGTCGCTCTGGGCGGACGAGGGATGCGAGATAAAACTGAGCGCCAGCAACGTGATGAAACGTCTCGTAAGCACAGCTGCGCGATGTTCACTCAATCGCGGCGTCGAGTTTAGCTTCATCCATCCCCCAGTTATTCGGCAAGAAACCTCAAAGCCCTGTGGCCCTGGATTTGCCGGGCGCGCGAATTATACCTATCCCACGCGCTTGCTTCGCTAGAATCTGGATGGCCACAAATGAAAGCGGGGAAGACCTATGCAAGATTATGCCGTTTGGCTCTTCCAATCGCCGAGCTTCATGCCGCATGGCATGTGCTATCTCTGGCAGCCGGGAACCTTGTGGCTGAATGTCGCTTCCGATGGTCTGATCGCGGCGGCCTATTACGCGATTCCCATTTCTCTTTATTACCTGGTTCACGAGCGCCGTAAGGAGATCCCCTTCCGGGGAATCATCTTGATGTTCGCCGCGTTCATAGTCCTATGCGGGACGACCCATCTGATGGAAATTTGGACGGTCTGGCATCCGGACTATCGTCTCGCCGGCGCGCTCAAGGGGATCACGGGCATTGTCTCGGTCGCCACGATGTTCGCGCTTTTCAAGGTGATACCTCACGCGATGCAATTGCGCAGTCCTGCGCAGCTCCAGCAAGAAGTGGGCGTTCGAACCGCACAGCTCGCCAACCTCAATGAAGAGCTGCGCGCTCAGGTCGATGCTCGTGATCAAGCAGAAGCCCAATTGCGGGATCGTGATCAGCGCAAGGATGAATTTCTTGCGACGCTCGCCCATGAGCTGCGAAACCCTCTCGCACCGATCCGACACGCGGTCAGGATACTCGGGGAGGCAGCGGCCACGGCCGAACAGCAACGCTGGGGCTTGGAGGTCATCGATCGGCAGGCCCACCGCATGGCATTGCTGCTCGATGACTTGCTCGAGGTCTCCCGCATCACTCGCGGGCAGCTTGTCCTGAAGAAACAGCGGGTGACTTTGGCGGACCTGATCACGGCCGCCGTCGAGACCGCGCGCCCCCTGATCGATTCCAAGGAATTGATATTGACGGTAGGCCAACCCGCGGAACAGATCGACTTCGAGGCGGATCCGTTGCGGCTGTCGCAAGCCCTTTCGAATTTGTTGACGAATGCGGCGAAGTTCACGCCGCGCGGCGGCCGAATTTATCTGGCTGTCACCAAAACTCCGACCGACATCGTCATTGCCGTGCGCGACACCGGCATCGGATTCGAAGCGACCCATGCCCCGCATCTCTTCGATTTGTTCACTCAGGCTCATGCCGCGACCGAAGGGGCTGAAGGGGGACTCGGAATCGGTCTGTCTCTCGTCAAAGGCTTGATACAACTGCACGGAGGCACGGTAAGCGCCGGGAGCGCGGGAAAGGGTCTCGGAGCCGAGTTCAAAATCACGCTCCCGAGGACACTGATGCTCGCAACGCCAATGCCCACTCTTGCAACTTCGAGTGATCCAGGACCGCCGATTTCTGAGCGCCGTGCGCGGATCCTGATTGCCGATGACAATCGCGACGCGGCCGACAGCCTGGGGATGCTCTTGGAGCTCGCGGGGCACGATGTAAAGGTCGCCCACTCAGGAAAATCCGCTCTCGACTCGGGGGCGAGCTATCGGCCTGACATCGCCATACTCGACATCGGAATGCCGGACATGAGCGGCTACGAAGTGGCGCGCTCCGCCCGCCGGGAGTCATGGGGAAAATCCGCGTACTTTGTTGCGCTTACGGGATGGGGACAAGCCGCCGACAAGGAGCGGGCGGCTGCCGCGGGCTTTGATCGCCATCTCACGAAGCCCATCGATGCGGATGTCCTCGGCGCGCTTCTCGATGCCATACTTCTCGAAAAGCGCAATCCTGCCCACTCAGGGAGCCCGGTTCCACCACCAAGCGGTTCCCAATAAGGCAACCATCATCAAGGACGATGCGAGTTTGACCATCGTACCGAAGATCAATCCAAGCCACGCGTTAATCCCCACGTTCGTCGAGCGCAGAACGCTGCTGCCGGCGGTCAGCTCACCCAGCACTGAACCCAGGAAGGGCCCGAGCAGCAGTCCGGGCAGCCCAAAGAACAGCCCGACGACTGTGCCGAAGAGGGCGCCCAGGATCGCCTGCTTGCTGGCGCCCACTCGCCGCACGCCTAAAACCCCGGCGAGCAGATCGATCGCCAGCCCCACTGCACCGACACCCGCGATGGCAACGAGCCACCCGTATCCAAGGTGGCGGTAATGGTCGATGCCGGCGATCAACCAGATGCCGATAAAAATTAGCGGAATACCTGGGACCGTCGGAATGATCGCGCCCGCGAGACCTAAGACGATCAGCGCGACCGCGACGATATCCAGCAAGATCCTCATAATGGAATTTATGCCTCAAGATGCGCCCACCGGCAACGGGTCCGGGATACGCGCGGCCGGCTCGTGGAAAGCCTCGAGCGGCATCTCCGTGACGTGCGGGTAGAGCAGGTGGGCAGTGTCGCCCTGTTCTCGGGGCGGGTCTGAGCTCTGGAGTGCTCAGGCCATCGATTCCGCGCTTAGTTTCCCCAACAGGTCGAGCTGGTCGCCCCGCCCGTGGAGGTCTGCGCGCCCGTTTGATCGACGCTGAGCGTCGCGCACTGCGTATCGTTGGCCTGGCTGTTGATGGCGGTTGCGGTTATCAGGTACGAGACGGGCGGGTTGGCGACGGTCGCGCTGATGTTGTAGTAACCGCTACCCACGGTGATCGGGAAGGTGCTACCGACCGCGCCGTAACCCAGGTCGGACGGGGTCTGACTATAGGCGTTCACAGTGGTGAACAGCTTTTCTTCCCGGCCGGCCAAGTCGAGCAACGCGTTGCGGGCGTCCGTCCGCCGCGACTTCTGCACCTGGTTGGTGTAGCCCGCCGTCGCAACGGCGGCCAAGACGGCGACGATGAGCACAGTGATCATGATTTCGATCAGTGTGAAGCCGCGCGAGGCTCTCTTCGGCGGAGGAATGTGCTTCAACATACGTTTCGACTCCTAACTATCATCGATGTTCGATCCAGGTCAGGCGCTTCGCCTTGGTGTTGGACGGAATATTGAGCTGCTGGGCGCCGGGAGTGCCCGAGATCGTCTGATAGACGATGTTGGCGGTCCCCTGGGCCGTGGTGACCACATAGACGCTGCCCGTTGCATTGGTCTGGACGCCGGCTTCGAGCGCATCGGTGATCAAGGTTCCGTTCTTCGTGTAGGTGGGGAATGTATTGGTGAAAACACCTCCGTTCGCAACCGCGAGCGCGTAGGTGTAGCCGGTATCCAGATTGCTGGTGCACGAGGTCGCCACGTTATTTGCAGGGATCGTGGAATTGACGATGAACGCACCCTGGAAGAATACCGGGTTGAAAATGACCTGCTCGGAAGCTCCCGGCAGGTTCGCGTACCAACCGAATTGGTTACTCGTGGTGCCGCAGGTCGATGTGCCTTGCCAGCAGACCGCCACGTTGGTGCCGTCCACCACGCCGGTCGAGGTGTTGGGCGTCAGCGTTTGCGCTGCCAGATTGGAGGCGCCTAGCGTGAACGGCGAGGACAGTCCGGTCGCAGGCAGCGTGGCAGGTAGACTCGAGTAGCTCGCGCCCGGCTCCATCGCATTCCAGGCGGAGAAATTCCAGTCCCAGACGCCGTAGATCGACTGCGTGCCGCTTGCGTATTGCACCGGAGCTAAATTGGTGAGCTGCGTCCGCGAGCCGGTGCCGAATTCGATGAACAGGCGCGGCAAGCCGCCGGTGATGGTGCTGGAGACGACCAGGAGCTGCGAGGTGATCGGTTGTCCGGCCTGAGTCGTAAACAGCGGCGCACTCGCCGCGGCCCAGTTGCTCGGGTTACTGCTGGTCAGATCGAACCGCCACACATTGCCTTTGAGGTCACCCGCATAGACGTAGTCAGTGATGTGATCGCCATCCAAATCGGCCGGTGTCACGTAACCGATGCCGTTGCCGCCGGCGGTGTTGGTGCTGATGTAGTAGAACGTTTGCGCGCCCGACGTGCTGTCGATGGACATCACGTAGATACCTGCATCGCCCGAGGCGCTGCCCAAGCCGTTGCCGAAGATCACGCCCCAGTTGCCGTTGTGCAGACGGCGGATTTGGGGCGTACCGAAGGTGTTGCCCAGATTGGTGCCGCAGCTGGCGACATTGGTGCAATTGATGGTCCCGGCATTCCACTCGCCGATGACGATAGAGGCGGCATTCCCCTCGGTGAAGTTGCTGGCGGACGGGTTCGTCACATCGAGCGCGTAGATGGCTGCGCCGCCGACGCCGAGGCCGCCGACGAGCCAGCTGTGCCATTGACCGCCAAAGAACAGATCACCGGACCCGGGCGTCGCATCCACGAAGAAGTTGTGTCCGTATTGCGGGTTCGAATAGTCGAGGATCGGTTCCACGCACTCCGCATTCGCGCCGATGGCCGGGGTTACTCCGTGAATGCCTTGCACCAGCGTTTGCGTGTTCGCATCGTTGGTGCAGCCTCCAGGGGCCGAGGGAAAGGCGCTGCTCACCAAGCTCGATCCCGGCATGTAGGCGAGCACCTCTTGACCGTCATTGGGGGTTGCGCCGCCCGTAACGAAGTTTCCAAGGGCATCGAAACTACCGGCGCGGAAGCCATGCACAAAGCCGTCGTTCGAGCCGACGTACACCACGTTGAGACGTGTCTGCTCGGCGGTGGTGAACTGCAGATAGGTCTGCGTGCCGCTATTTTCCGGCATCGCCGCCGCCGGATTCAGACGGTCCTTCCACGTTATCGTGTACGGCAGAGACGGCGGCCCCACCCAGGTCGGGCTCGAATCGACGATATCGCCGAGGATGGTGTCGCGCGCGCGGTACAGGCCGACTCCGGAGGAATTGATCTCGTTGCTGGTGTCGCCGCGCAGATAGTTCAGCCGGAAGACTGTGCTGGTCGGATCGCCGAAATCGAGCGCCGCCTGCTGCGCGCTGTTCAAGCTCGACCACTCGAACGGTATGCCGACGCCGTTGACCGTATCCCAGGTGAGCATCACACGGTTGGTGGGTCCTGGCGTGGCGGTTGTCGGGCCGCTGGCATTGGTCGTGGCGCACCCGCCGCCGCTCGCCGGCGCGCCGGACGCGGTGCCGCTCAACACGCACGAGGCATCCCAGTTCGCGGTCGTGCTGACGCTGATCACGCCCGCGCTATCGAGCAGGTTATTGCCGGTCACCGTGCCGGTCCAGTCGTTCGGATTGTAGTAGGCGAAATACGCTTGAGTGCCTGCCTGGACTTTAGCCGATTCCTTTTCGTTGACGGTCGCGGAGCTGCCCGACTGAACCGCCGAGGCCGCCTTGAAGCACATGATTTCGTGGATGTTGCTGGCGCCGCCGTCCGAACCGGCGAATCCCACCCGGAAGCTCGCCGGCAGCGGACCGTTCGAGGCGGTGATCGATTGATTCTTGATGACGTAGGAGTACGCGCCACCGCTCACGCTGTAAGCGAAGCTTAGAAGACCGTTCTGGGTGATTTTCAAGTTATAGAAAATCGGGGTCGCCGCGCCGCGCGTGAGCGCGCTCTCATTGGCGATCTGGAAGCTGGTGAGCTCCTTGTAAGCGCCCGTGATCGGGGCGTAGTCGAGGATGCCGGCGGTATTCAGCGCATTGGTCAGAAGTGCGGGTCCGGCAGAAGTGGGCGCGCTTGCCGAGCTGTAGTTATAGAGATTCCCTGTCGCGCATGTCTTCTGTACCGCGTACTGCGCGTCGACATTGCCCGTCGAGGGTGAAAGCGTCGCGGGTGCAACGGTCGTCGGACTGAGATTCTGCGTCGCCGTCTGGTTCGGGGTCACAGACATCGCGAGGGCCGCGGCGGTGGCGGCGGGTGCGGTGGTCGCAGTGGTAGCGGCGGTGGCGGCGGGCGCGGCGGTGGCGGCGGTCATCGCGGTCGCGGCCGGCATCGCAGTCGCGGCGGTCATTGCAGTCGCGGCGGTCATTGCAGTCGCGTTCGTCATCGCGATGTCGGCGACCGCCGCATTGTTGTTGGAGCATTTGCCGGTGCCGCTGTTATAGGGGAACGCGGAGGGGCAGCATTTTCCCGAGCTGGTGGACGCGGTAGGCGCGGCGTCCCCGGACGCACAGTAGTAGTTCCCGTTGATCAAGTCACCGTTGGGATAGCAGTGCGTCCCGCTGACGGTCTGGGTAGAAGAACAGTAGTAGTTTCCGCTGATGGAGTCGCCGGTCGGGTAGCAATACGCCCCGCTGACGGTCTGGGTAGAAGAACAGTAGTAGTTCCCGCCGATGGAGTCGCCGTTGGGATAGCAGGATGTCCCGCTGATGGTCTTGCCGGAGGCACAGTAGTAATTTCCGCTGATGGAGTCGCCGGTCGGGTAGCAATACGCCCCGCTGACGGTCTGAGTAGAAGAGCAGTAGTAGTTCCCGCCGATGGAATCACCGGTGGGGTAGCAGGATGTCCCGCTCATGGTCTTGCCACTGGCACAGTAATAGCCGGCGTTATAGACGCCGGTGGAGGGATAGCAGACGTATTGAGCACCGTTGGTGGCGACGGTGTTTCCACTCGGGCAATACCATCCGGCCGCACTGAGTACGCTTCCCGAGGGATAGCAGTATCCCGAGCCGTAGGCGTTACCGGACGGACAGTAAGCGTCCGCGGCGCTGTTGAGCACGTCGCCCGTCGGGTAGCAGTATCCTGAGCCATAGGTATAGCCCGCCGGACAGTAAGCGTCTGCGGTGGTCGAGAACGTGTCGCCCGTCGGGACGCAGTACCCGGGAGAGGTCGAGTTGTACGCGTAGCCCGTCGGACAGCTGTTAATGCACAGCCCGGAGCTGGAATTATAGGTGCCTGTCGCATAGCCGGCCGCCGGACAGGTATTGCACGTGTTGGTCGTGCTGTTATAGGTCCCCGATGCGCAGCTGGTGGTGTTCAGGCAAAGGTTGCTGCCCGAGTTGTAAGTCCCGCTCGGGCAGGAGTTACAGGTATCGGTGCCGGCAACGTACGTGCCGCCGGTGGCGCACGCCTTGTTGCAGAGACCGTTCACCGAGTCATAGGTAGAGCCGGCCGAGCAAATATCGATGCAATTGTTCGTGAGCGAGCTATAGACCCCGCCCGCGTTGAGGCATGAGGTCGTGAGCGAGATCGGATAATAGGGTGCCGCCGAGTTGCCCGGGTTGGTGCCATAGGCGCCGTTCAAAGACGACCATGCCACGTTGCCCGCGCCGCGCAGCCCGATCCGGTCGGGTTTATAGCCATAGCCGTAGGCCGTATTGTCTCCCGAAGCCACATTGGTGCCGGTGTAATCCGAGTTGAGATTCGTGCCGTTCAAGAAATTGCCGTACTCATCGATGCCCAGGCCGATATATCCGTCCACCAGGCCGTCGTGGGGCGTGTTGGAGTTCGAGCATGAGTAGGCGAGACTGCCGCCGAAGGCACCCAGTCCCGGCGCCTGGCTGCCGTCTTGCAAGAAGAAGCTGATGCCGTCTGCGCCATCGGCACCGGCGCCGCCGGAGTCGCCGTGGTAGGTGATCGTCTTGAACGTGACCTGCAATCCCGATCCGGTCGGAAACGTACTGGTGGAGAGAATGGCACCGCGCTCATTGTGCCCATAGCTGTGGGTGGTGCCGCTGTTCACCGAGCCGTTGGTGAAACGCAGTGCGCCGCTGCCGACGGGATCCGCCGCCTGCGCGCTCGGGCTCGAGGGTGGGGTGCTCGATCCCAGGAAGCCGTTGTTGCCGCCGACCAGGTACGGATCGGCATTTGCCGCATTCACGTAGTAGTTCAACAAGACGGAGGTGCAGCCGGGGATCGTCCCGGGACTGGTCGTGCTTGACGACGTGCCTGCCGTCAGGCACGCGCCACTGAAGAAGTACCAGCTGTTGGTGGTCGTCGCGCCCGTGAAATCTTCGCTGAAAGTGATTTGCGCCCGGCTCTCAGATGCCGCCAGCGAACTCAGCAGTATCGCCAAGGCGACCCACCCGTGTTTAATGTTCATCATAACGTCCTGTTGCTCGAGCTCGTGTACACGGCGTAAGTGCTCTCGACCTCGGCCACTGTGTTGGAGTTGCCGCCATATCCGACTGCATCGATCTGGTAGATTTCACCGGGGATGGTCGGGTCGGCCGACGCACCCATGTCGGAGATGTAAAAAGTGGGCGTCGCGTAGTAGCTCGGGTTTGCCAGGTTGGCGGCTGTCACCGAGGTGGTCGTGCTGACCTGCATGGTCAGCGGCAGGTAGCTCACGCCGACGGGCACGCCGCTGATCGTCCACGGTACGTTGGTCAAGTCGGTGACCGCGAGCGGCAGTTTGTTCGAGCAAATCTGCCCCTGTCCCACGTTGGCATTGAGCAGATTGCTGCAAACCACCGACGCCGAGGTCGAATTGCCGCCGTTGTCGAGCCAGTTTTCCGCGTATTCTTCCGCCAACACGGCGGCGGACAGCGCGCGTTGTTTCTCGCGCATGTTACCGGCGATCTTTTCCTGAATGCCGAAGCTACGGAACATGCTGAGCGCGATGATGGTGACCACGAGCAGCAGCAGCAGGCTCGAAATCAACACCATGCCGTGTTGTGGGCGGCGCCCTGGGTATGCACGACCGCTCATAGCGTGGGGCCTGTCTGATTCATGACGCTGATGACCCGTTGGATGCTGACCGTGGCGGGTTGGCCGGTCTGACTCGGGACATACATCGGGTTGGTGAACGTAAATTGCACCAGGGCCGCGATGACGTTGTCCCAAAGACCTGCCGCGGTGACTTGGGCGGCCGTCATGTACGTGTCGACGTTGTTGCCCGTGGCAACGGCGTTGGCCTTGACGCCGTACAGAATGCTCATGTTGGTGACGCCCGCCCCGCCGGCGCCACCCACCAAGTTGTACTGCGTCCCGTTCATGGTGCACACGAGCTGACCGTTCAACACCTGGAACACGTTGACGTACATCGTATTCGGGCCGCCGAGCGGATTGGATTGTCCGCTGCAATTCAAGATTCCGTCGCCACCCGTGGTCATGTAGCGAACGTAGAGCTGGTCACCCGCGGGGGTCCCCGAGGACACACCGTAAATCGATTGGCCGATCGCGAAGGGCGGAACGGCGCCGAGGCTCAAGTCCAGAGTATTCGTGGTCGGGTCCGGAAAATAGCCCGCTGACTGGATCACGTCCGAGACGACCGTCAGCGCCATGCGTTCGCCGTCCTGCAGTTGCGCGAGCTGGTTCTGATTCACGAATACCCTTTTGTTGGTCTGCACGATGACCAGCAGCGCGCCGAGCAGGAACAACCCGATCAGCAGGGCGACCATGATCTCGATGAGCGTGAAGCCCCGTTGGGGCAGCGCCCGCGGCAGTGTGTGTTGGGTGCGAATGGCTAGGGCTCTACGTAGAGGATGTAAGTCGGGGCGAACGTTGAATCCGTGGTGTTGGCGACGCTCTGGGTATTGATCGACGCCGTCTTTTCGTTCCAAGTCACCTGAATTGTGCAGTTCACCGGAACCGAGGCGGTGCAGGTGACCGTCGTGATCGGAGCGGAGTTGACGAGCATCGCGTTCAATGCGGTCGCATAGGTGTGCAAGTCGTAGGCGGCCATCACGTCCGTGGGACAAGGCGCTCCTCCACCGCCGGGTTGGCAGTAGGTCGCAACCGCGGCGGTCGAATTGAGAGTCGAGTCGCTGATGACGGTGCCGGTGATCGTGAAGGGCGAGGGCGCGGCGCCGGCAGCCCAATAGCTGCGATTGGCATGCATGCTGGCGGCAAGGCCCGCCGCTTGCAGCGCCACCAGCGAGCGCACGGCGGCCGATCCGGTGCTCGCGTAGGCGAGCGCTTGGAGCTTCGCAATGCCGAGCAGGCCGATCGAGGTGACGATCAGCGCCACCATGATCTCAATCAGCGTGAAGCCTCCGGAACGCCCGGCGTTGCGGCGACCGATGCGAGCGCGAGTACTCATGTGCAGGTCGCACCGTTGGCGGTAGCGCCGGCAACTATCGTCGTCATTTCCCCGCTCAAATTGACGGACAGGCATCGAGTCCAGGCGCTGGTATCCGTCACGTCATGCAGCGTGATCAATGTGCCGTTGGGAATGCCGACGGCATAGCCGTCGCGGTTGAAAGTAATGACGGAGACATTGTTCGAGGCCAAATACGTATCCGTGCTCGAGAAGGTCTTTTGAAAGCGGAAGATCGTCTCGCTGGGGTCGTGCACGCCGACGTTCGTGGGGTCTGAAAACACGATCCAGCCGCTTTGCCACGTGGCCGAGTTGGCGCAGGTGTTGCCGTCCGTGGAAACACAGACAGTGACCGTGCGGCCTTCCTTGATTGCCTCGGCGCGCGCAAATTGCAAGTCCCCGACCAGGCCGTTCGACTCGCCGGCGATGCGATTGGAGTTGGTGACATAGCGAAACGAGGGCACGGCGATCGTGAGGAGAATCGCCGCGACGGCCATGGTGACGACCACTTCCACGAGGGTGAAGCCGGCGCCGCGCATGCGATGAATACTGGGGCGTGACGCGTCGTAAGGTGCTGTGCTTGTTGTAGTTGACATGAGTTGACGCTAATGGCCGAAGCTTGCGCGAACCTGACATTGGAACCCCGCTTGTAGGACTTGTGAGAAAATTCCTACGGGCAGGCGGATGAATGAGATTTGCGACACAAACCGCGTGTGATCCGGCGCACGTTCAAAGGGCGGCGCGAGACATAACCCGATCGAGCTCACGACCAATTCCACCTTTTCGAGGGGGACGTGGTTCACATCTGGTCGGGCAGATTTTCTCCCCCAACGGAGGGATAAAGATCTCTCGGGGAGAGGCGCACAATCACGCGGGCTGGGAGGTCCCAATCAAGAGGGTTCAGACGCGCCGAGGCGGCTGATGGTACCATCCATATCGCCGCGTCTTACGCGGAAAGATCGCCGCTCAGATGCGCCTGCCACAAAGATTCTATCGTCTCCCGGTGCGATTCGACGTCGCCCGCTTGCGCACGGAAATCGAGGATGTTCCCGCAGAGGCCTGGGTCGCGCACCCGACCGGTGAGCCCGGTAATTCCGCCGTGCGACTGATCAGTGTCGGCGGCGGCGACAACGATCAGATGCATGGCGCGATGGGTATGACGCGATACCTTGAGCGCCTTCCTTACGTACGGCAGATACTGGCGGGGTTCGGAGTGGTTTGGAGCCGCTCGCGATTGCTGAGACTCGCGCCGGGGGCCGAGGTCAAAAGGCATTCCGATATCTATCGCCACTGGTTCTATCGGACGCGCGTACATTTTCCGATCAAGACACTGCCGGAGGTCGAGTTCACCTGCGACGGCGAGTCGGTACACATGGGAGCAGGCGAGTGCTGGGTCTTCGACAACTGGCGCCAGCACCAGGTGCGCAACCCCACCGATTCCTATCGCATCCATCTCGTCGCCGACACGACGGGAGACGCCCGATTCTGGGACCTCGTGGCGCGCGGGCTGAATCCGGCGGCGCCTCCCGAATACCACCCTTACCGTGAGAGTGAGGCCCGGCCATTGCTGTTGGAGCGAAGTTTCCCCCGGCCCATCATGTCGCCCGAAGAGATGGAACTCCTGGTCCTCGACACACGCTCTGAGCTCACTGTCGAGGCGGACACGCCGGAGTACCGTGCCAACCTCGCGCAGTATCACGCGCTGCTATTCGGACTCGTGCGCGATTGGCGGCAGCTGCACCTGTTGTGCGGCGAAGAGCCCGAGGGACGAGCCGAGTTCGTTGCGCTTCGCGAGCGTTTCCGCGAGCGATTGGAGGCGGTGTCGCCGGGGCTGATCATGCGCAGCAATCACGTCACGGCCCAAAGATTATTAGAGGCGCGCATCTTGCGGGTATGCGTTCTCGGCTGAAGAGCTACGCGCTCCCGCTCTATTGCAGGTCTCGCGGAATGTCCTCGTGCCAGCTGCGCGTACGCACGATCGACCCGTCGCGCAGCAGCTCGCGGGTGTAGGCGTAGTGAAATGTCGTCGCATCGCTCGAGAAGCGAAGATGTCCGCGGTACGTCAGGACGCGATCCGCCAGCTGCTCGACACTCTCGCCGTCGCCCTCGACGGCGGAATCCGCCGGATGGGCATCGTCCACATGGTAGACGAGCTGTTCGTGGTGGTCGTATGAGCCCCACGGAAACTGCAGGGCGGAGGTCCCGCGCCACGTGACGGTGCTCCGTCCGGTCGCCTCGTCGCGCTCCAGAGTCCAGGTGCCGGGCCACGCGTAGTCTCCTGTCGTCGTTATCTGCGATGGCTTTTCTACCGGCTCCGGCTGCGCGAAGCTCGGCGCCGATCGACCGTGAATCGGTACGATGGGCAGTACGATCGAGGATCCTTCTGCGCCGCCCAAACGCAACGTCGTGGTCATCGGGTAAGGCGTGGGCCAAAGCATCGGCCATTGAGCGTTCGAGACGGCGACACGAATGCGATGGCCGTGCGCCCACACCCAGGAACTCAAATACAGGTCGATGTCCAGCCTGTACTCGGTGCCCGGTACCAGTGGCTCGGGCCGATCTGTCGACCGCCGCTGAGCGCCGTTCAGACCGGCACCGGTGATTGCGGTCACGCGCCCATCCTCCGCGACATCCTCGAGACGCACGAACCAATCGGCCAGAGGTGCATCCGCCGAGACCAGCAGGCGCACATGTGCACGTCCCAGCATTGCCACGTCCTCCTCGAGCGGCGCGCTGTCATAGGTCAGGCTGAAGGCATCGACGGGTCTTTGATCGCCCAACAACTCGCCCCACCAAAAGCCGGCTTCCACCCCTGCCGAGGGCACGTAGCGCAGGCGATCGGTTGCAGCGGCGGCCGCGGCCTGGGTGAGTTGATGATTCGGCGCCAGAAACCAGGAGACCGATTTGAGTCCCGCCGGCGGCCAAGACTCGGCGCGCCACTCACCGGGCACGTCTTGCGGCTCGGCGCCGGGAGGATGTCCATGCTGCTGATAGAACACCACCTGCGGATCGTGCTCGACGCCGTTATCGATCCCTTTCAGCCAATGATCGAACCAGCGCACCGCTTGGTCGCGCCACTCGACCCTCGGGCCATAGATGCTCTCGTTCGGGAAGTCGTGATTCCAAGGACCTACCCAGGCATGGACGGGCGCCCGCACCTGTTCGAGCATGCGCGCGATGCTGTTGCGGTAGCCATCCTGCAGTCCGCCGATCAGGAAGCAAGGTATTTGAATGTCTTGCAAGCGCCGAATTGGGGCGCGCCAAAAGGCGCCGTTACGCTGATGTCGAAAGTAATCCAGCGACCAGGGAGTCGCGTCCATGCGCTTCGCGAGCGTGTCTTCGTCGAGCGGAAACTGGGGGGCTCCGCTGCGCCCCTGATCAAGGTCCATGGAAACCTCAAATTCATCGACATGCATGATGCCATCCATGTAGTGAACATCTTCCGTGAAAAGCGCTTCGGTGGCGGCGACGGCGAGGATCGCCTTCAACGCCGGCGGCCGGCGCATAGCCATCTGGATCGCATTGAAGCCTCCCCAGGAAATACCCAGCATGCCGACCTTGCCGTTCGACCAGCGCTGTCGTGCGAGCCAGGCGATGACGCGTTCGCCGTCTTCCTGCTCTTGCGCTGAATATTCGCGCGGGGGCTGCACGCCGCCGCTGTTGCCGAAGCCTCGAATGTCCACTCGGACGCCGACATAGCCGTGGCGGGCGAAGTACGCATGGTGGCCGTAGTCGCTCACCGCGTCGTCATCGTCTTTGCGATAAGGCAGGTACTCGAGCAGGACAGGGACACGCTGTCCCGGTTGCAGGTCCGCGGGCATGTACAGCGTCGCAGCCAATTGCACGCCATCCGGCATGGGAATCGAGGTCTTCACAAGTCGCACGCCGTGATCATCGGCCTGCGCACTTATCGTGACCAGCAGGAGCAATGCGCCGGTGAAAGCGGAAATTCTCATGAATGCAATTCGTGCGCTCAGCCTGCTACGGCTCGCACGACTACACGCGGGGAAGGAGACCAGTCTGCCGATACTCCAAGCGCTTATGCGGTTGACCGGGGCCGTCATCCTTTGACGGTAGTTTCAGGACGATCGGTCCCGCTGTCCACCTCGTTGTGCCAGCGTCCTTTTTCATCCTCATAGGAAATCTGTGTCGTCTCGCCCGGCGCAGCCTGTTCGCTGGCCGCGAGTCTTGCGGCCTGGCGCGCCGCTTCGCGGGTGCGGAACGGCTCGGAGTAGGTACCGTTCGCCTCGTACGCCCACCCGCCATCGTGCTTGACAACCTTATAAGTGATCTTGGTCATTGTGCGATCCTCCAATATCATCATGTGTTCGTCTGGACTGACAGCAGGCGTGTCCACCCGGGCAGGGGAACATACGAGAAATTCCATACCGAGGCAAACCAAACCGCACGCTGATGATCCTGGCGAGCCGCCGAGAGCGAAATGATTGACTTTCTAAGGAAATTATTCCGCGGCGCGACGGCGCCGAAGCCGGACCAGTTGGGCTCCCAGACGGATCCTATTCGGCGATTGCTCTTTGCTTCTCAGTCACTTCGAGAGCAAGTGAGCCATATGCAGCCCGACGGACGATCGGGACGTGCGCAGTCCCTTGCCGATGCGCTGCGGCTGGTTGAGGAGGGGAACACCCAGGAAGCAGTGGCTCGGCTTCGACGTATCCTGGACTCGCCGTCACCGGAGACTCGAAGTGAGCTGCGGGTGTGGGCGGCGTTGCGCGAATTGGGTGAAAAACCGGAAGGGAGATCCGCGTTCGAGGTCCTGGGTGCGGTACTGGAAATGCCATCCGGCGGTGCCTACGACACGCTCGCGGGCTATGTCGATGGATCGGCGCGCTACTTGAACTTCTCCGGTAAGGGGATCTTCTGGGATGCACCGGATCCAAAGGTCAAACGCTTGTGTCAGGCATTGGTGGACTCGACGATTCCGGCGAGCAGCAGGGCAAAGCCGAGGACGTCCTTGTCGCTGCCGAGGCGCGAAATCCAAGTGACGATGCTGACTCGATCAGGTCCCTTCTTGATTACCAACCCGCCAAAAGATGTTGTCAGTGCGGGAGGCGCGTTGATGATGGAATTGATTCGGAGGGCGGAAGAGAAAACGGCGGAGGCGGGTCAGATCGGATAGGGGTGAGGCAAGTCAGCGAGGTCCTACCTCGCTCTGCCGTTCCGCCGATTGTGGCGAGGGCACGGGTTTGTTTCGCTATCGATATGATTCGAAAACTTCCGAGTGGCCAATACCGACTGTATTCGCGCAAGCTTGATCCAAGGACGAAGCGCCGTAAGAATCTCGGCACGTTCTCGACGCGCGCCGCCGCCGAAAAGCATGAGCGCGCGGTTCAGTTCTTCAAGCGCGGTGGGTGACGCGACTGGGGTGGTCGCCCTGGTAGCACCCTGGGCGAGAGTTTGGATCATGGAAGATCTATTGCGATTCGGAGTATCGCGGCGTTTCGGTCATCGGCAACCCAGATCGCGCCATCGCGGGCGACGGTGGGACCCAGCGGTGTGCCGGCCGGTTTCTCGGTCGCCGAACAAGAACGCCAACGCCTCGCGATCAAGGTCGACGGACGGCAGTCCCGGCTTGGGTTGCCGGAGTTGCTTCGTTCAGGCGTAATGAGCGGCGAGGGGTGATGTCCATGGGCATCAAGGCGGCCTGCTTGCTATTTGCGATCTCCGGCGCGGCCATGGGGAAGCCGGCGCTTGCGACGAATTCCGGCTTCGAGGATTCGGATCCGTTCGCTTACTGTGAGCGGGTGGGAACCGACGATCGCTTGAGCGGCGCCGGCGGCGTCTCGACCGAGGCGTCGCTCAAGATCTTGGAGCCCTATCTGCGCGCCGCTCTCCAATTGCCCGCGGACTCTCCCCTTCCCGCACGCAGTGTCTTCTGGCGGTGCATGCAGGGGAAGGTTTACGTATGCGCCGTGGGCGCGAATCTCCCGTGCGGCCCCAAGGCCGACCGGGCGAAACAAAATCCCGGGGCGAAGACTTTCTGTCGCGAGAATCCGGCTGCAACGGACGTGCCCGCCTTCGCGACCGGACACGAGACCATCTATTCGTGGCGTTGCGCGGCGGGTAAGGCTGTGCGGGGCGCGCAGATCGCGGACCTTGATCGGCGTGGCTTTCGCAGCGACATTTGGCATATCGTGACCCGATAATCCATAGCCGGGTTGATACAACGCCCGATGGACAGCGTTGTGTACGCGGGAATATAGTAAAGCCTTCGTTGAGCGAATCGAACATCAGAGGGTGATCGGGGACAGGCCGTGGCGTTGCTCGCGGTTCGTGGATGATTCAGGGAGACACGATGTCGAACCAACAACGACTTTCGAAAGCGCTCGCGGCGCTCCTTCCCCGCGGTGCCTTCGGCGCATCTATTTTACTTGCACTCGCGTCCAATCCAAGCGAGGCGAGGCCTTCGCAGCCGATCGATACGGCATCGCCGCCGAGCGTCGCCGAGCGCTTGACCGCGATACGCGCGGCAGTGTCGGACATGAGCCCCAATGTCGCAGATGCTCCGCAGTCATCGGGATCGGCGGAATTCGCCCCGGGAGACAGCGCACGGGCCGAGCCGACTTGGTGGGGCAACGGCGGCTGGGGTCGCTGGCACCTCGGATGGGGTAACCACGGCTTGGGTTGGCCAAACTGGCCAAACTGGCACAACTGGGGCAACGGCGGCTGGGGGAACGGTGGCTGGGGCAATGGCGGCTGGCACAACGGGGGTTGGCACAACTATTGGCATAACTATTAGGCGCGGCCCTGATGAAATCTTGCTCGGACCCGCCGACGATCGGCATGGTGGTCCTCCAACCCACCCCCTTCTGCAATATCAACTGCAACTATTGCTACCTGCCTCAGCGAAGCGACAAGACCATCATGGCGGACAGCACTCTCCGAGCCGCATTCGAGCGGGTGTTCGCCTCAGGATGGGCGAGTGATGACCTCTCCGTGATTTGGCACGCCGGCGAGCCTCTCGTGGTATCGCCCGGATTCTATGAGCGTGGGTTCCAAGCCATAGAGGCGCTGCGCCCCGCATCGGTGCGGGTGCGCCATTCGATGCAGACCAACGGGATGCTGATCTCGCGCGAGTGGTGCGAGCTTTTCAAGTCCTGGCGCGTCGGCGTCGGTGTGAGCATCGACGGACCGAGGCAATTCAACGACGCGCATCGGCTGACACGCACCGGCAAAAGTACCTTCGAGCAGGCGCTTGGCGGCATTCGGCTGCTGCGGGAGGAGGGGGTGCCGTTCCACGTCATTTCCGTGCTCTCGCAACGGAGCATGGACGCTGCGGAGGAGATGCTCGCCTTTTACGAGTCCGAGGGAATCGAAGATATCTGCTTCAACGTCGAGGAATCCGAAGGCGCTCATGTCTCGGAGCTATTCTCAGGCGACGAATTACAGGCGCGCTTTAGTCGCTTCCTCGGCACGTTTTGGCGCCTCGCCCGAGAAGGAGGCCGGATCCGTTTCATCCGCGAGATCGACGGTATGCTGTCGCGCGTATTTCGTCCCGAGAGTGAGCGGCTCAGAAACATTCAGACCGAACCGTTCGGCATGGTGAACATCGACTGCAAAGGCAATGTATCCACCTTCTCGCCGGAGCTTCTCGGGCTCAAGAACGCGGAGTATCACGATTTCGTCATCGGCAATGTGCACGCCTCATCGCTCGAGGAAATGCGCGCGAGCGATGCGCTGCGCGCCATGGCCCGCGATATCGCGTCGGGCGTCGAGACCTGCCGGCGGAGCTGCGAGTACTTCTCAGTCTGCGGCGGCGGTGCCCCCGTGAACAAGCTGTTCGAGAATGGTAGCTTCGCGAGCGGGCGCACATCTTTCTGTGATCTCACGCAAAAGGTTCCGATCGATCTGATCCTGGACGCGTTCGGCCGGCTGGAGGGGGGCCTCGCGGAGGAAGACCCAAGCAAGCTCGCGCAGCGGGCATTGGATCGGGCGAGTGGAATCGGGATGGCGATGGGTTCTTGATTTCAATTTACGGGAGAGGTCGATGAGCACATCACTGAAGGCATTGCTGATCGCAGCCGCCCTGGCTTCGGCAGCTCTTGCGCAGAACTCGGAGCAGGGGAAGGAAGCGGGTAACGGGCAATATGGGGCGCAGCAATCCGCGGGCGCACCCGCAAACGTGCCGGCAGGCGCTGAAGAGCACGCGGTAGCGAGCGCACCGATACTGCACATCAAGAGCGTCGAGATCATCCGCAGTGCCCACCCGCCGGTCCTCGACATTATCCGGGTCCGAGGCGTTGCGAGTAGTCCGGGTTGGGAAGAGGCGGAACTCGTCCCGTTGAGCCGGGGGATCCCGGCCGACGGCATGCTTGAGCTGATCATGATCGCCCGCGCCCCTCAAGATGCGGCCGACGCAAAGGGGTTCGAGGAAGTGGAGGCGATCTTTCCCCTCGAGACCAATCATCCATTCAAAGGCGTCAATGTTCATAGCGCCTCGAACTCCGTCAGCGTGACGCAACTGCCGGGCTACGCGGAAGGCAAGACGCCCGCCGAGGATTGCAGCAAGTGCGTCGGCAAGACGTTCGTCGCCAAGGGCGCCTCGGTCCCGGCGGGGAAGCCCGCATCGGAGCTGGTTCGCGAGGAACAGCTGCCTGCCGCGACGCGCATCGTGCGACCCACGGAAGGCATTTCGAGCGCCGATTCGAATCCGAACCGCCTGACCTTGATACTGAACAAAGACGGCAAGATCACCGCCGCGGTGTGGGATTAAATGAAAGCCTACCGTTTGATCGCCGTCCCCGCGGCATTGCTACTCACTGCCTGCGCCAGCGAGCTCGTGAACAATGCCAACAATCAATGCGCCAATCTTCCATGGCATGGATATCCCATCGACGGGACGCCGGTGCGTCTCATCCCGTGCATGGGTCGACCTGGAGAAGCCTGGAACGTGAAGAATGGCCAGATCGTCGGCGTGGGCGGAAGCTGCATGGACGTCGAGGGCAGCAATGCGCTCGATGGTGCGCGCGTCATCAGCGTCACCTGCAATGGCAGCCCCAGCCAGAATTGGACGCTTGCCAACGGCCAGATCACCGGCGTCGGTGGGAAATGCCTGGACGTCGCCGGGGGTGGTCAGAGAGATTACGTACCTCTGATCATCACCACTTGCAGCGGAGCGCCGAGTCAGCAATGGTCGGTGCACTGAGCGGCGACCCAGCGAGCCGGAGCGCACGGCGTTGAGCTTTAGTGCGAACATGCTGATTCTTGTCGCGGCGATGATCGCGTCGCTGGCCTTCACGCTGCTCATGCATCGGCTCTGGCCTGCCGCCCGCCGGTACCAAGAGAACGATCTGGTCGGCTGGCAATTGAGCGTCCTCGGAACCACTTACGCGGTCACTCTCGGATTCATGCTCTACACGGAGTGGGGCGACTTCAGGAGCGCGGAGCTCAACGTTGAGCTCGAGGCCAACTCTCTGCGGAACATCTATCGGTTGGCCCAGGGTATGCCGCGCGAGCGCGTCGAGATCGAAGGATTGACGATGGATTATGCCCAGGATGTGATCGAGCGCGACTGGCCCGAGATGTCGCGCGCCGAGATGCCCGAGGAAAGTCATGCCGTCAACGAGCGCCTATGGAAAGCGTTGCTGTCTGCGCAAATTGCGGCGCCAATGGAAATTGCGGCGCACGATCACGCTTTGAGTGAGCTGAGTCTCTTGACTCAGCACCGGCGCACCCGGTTGCTGGACAGCAAGTACGAGCTTCCGAGCATCTTCTGGTGCGTGCTCTTGGCGGGAGGCATCCTCACCATCATAGCCGTCTCCATCTTCGGGGCCCGTCAGCTACGATTGCACCTGCTGCAGGTCATGTCCCTGACACTCCTCATCACCTTGGTCATGCTGACGATTGCCGATCTCGACAAGCCGTTTCAAGGTTGGGTGCACGTCAGCGATTACGCATTTCATCGCGCGCTCGAAACCATGCGCGAGATTCCATGACGAAACGGCTCAGAGGTCGACCCTGATGGCGGCCAGACGGCGCAAGGAGATCTTCATGAAGACAATTGCCTTGAGGAGAGCGGGGATTGGATTGGCGGGCATGCTGGTCGCGCTGACGGCTGCGTGGACGCCGGCGGCGGCGGCACAGATCGTTATCGCGAACAGCGTCGAATGCGTCGACATCCCGCACCAGCAGACCGACGACGGCACGCCCCTGTCGCTCTTCAATTGCCACGGCAGCCCTAACCAGCAATGGACCATCACCGGCGGACAGATTACCGGTATGTCGGGTGTCTGCCTCGATGTCATGGGCAGCGCTCCGAAGGACGGCGCGCAGATCATCATTGTCCATTGCAATGGGCGCGATAGCGAGAAGTGGACCTTGGCCAACGGTCAGATCGTCGGCATCGGCGGCAAGTGCATCGACGTCGTCGGCGGCAACGCCCAGGATCACGCGGCCCTGATCATCGCCACCTGCACCTCGTCGCCCAGCCAGCAGTGGTCGGTGCAATAAGGAGCGTCGACGCGGTCAGATCGATCGTTTGGTGCGACGCAGCATCTATTTGCGCCTGTCAGGGGCTGTCCCACAGCAGAATCCCCTCCTGAGCCCGCTGACCGAAGGCGGTCGCTTGTATAATCGCCGTAGAGGCCAGGATGGTCTGGTTCTTTCCATAAGCAATGAGTGCTTTTTGCCGTGAAAGTGAGCTCGGACAAGCAGACGCTGATCCTGGCGGGCGAGGCCATTCCGCCTCGGCGCGCCAACGCCGATCGCGGTGTCGGTGGATCCGAGATGCGCGTACAGCTGCAGCGCGTGACTATGCTGCTGGTACAGGGCGATTATGCAGCGAGCACGCGCGCGGCCGACTCAGGTGCTGCGAAATTCTTGGCGGCCGCCGGCGAGCGCGTTCTGCTTCCGTCGGCGGCCACTGTCGATGCGCCGGTCGTGCCTGGCCAATCTCTCGTGCCTTATCCGTCGCCGGCGCGCGCCGTGTCGGCCGCAGGCGCAGCCGAATATGCGCGCACGCAAAATCTCTCGGGCGACCGCACGAGAAGCCAGCTCATCGATACCTACGCTTAGCGCAAGCTGCCGCACTGTTCGTCGTCAGTCCAACGGCCAGGGCACTGATTTGGACAACGCGACTTCTCTTTCCATGTCGAGTGCGGGCTGGACAAAAACACTGTCAACCTCGCGCCACCACGGCTTTGCGATTTCCGCATGAGCCGGTTCAACCGGTCGACCCAGTATTGGCATGAGCAGCTCGGCGCCCGAGTGAGCCGCAAGCTCGAGCAATCTCTCGGCCGGCTGATCCCAAGCATGCATCGCCAATGAAAACGTTCCCCAGTGAATCGGCATGAGTGCCCCACCCAACATGGCGTGCGCTTGAGCGGCGTTATCGGGTCCCAAGTGAATGTCGCCCCAGGCGGGATAGAACGCGCCGATCTCCAGCATCACGACGTCGAAGGGCCCCAGTTGCTCGCGAATGGATCGATACTCGGTGGTCAAACCGGTATCGCCGCTGAAGAACACCGAGTGTCTCTGCGAGCGCATCGCAAACGATGACCACAACGTTGAATTGCGATCCTTCAATCCGCGTCCTGAGAAATGCTGTGATGGCGCAGCCGTCAATACAACATCCGTATTGGGCAACGTATAGGACTCCCACCAGTCGAGCTCGACGATGCGCTCCGGCGCAATCCCCCAATACTCGAGATGCGCGCCGACTCCAAGGGACGTGACGAACGGCACGTGGGTCTTGGCCAGGGCGCGAATGGTGGGATAGTCGAGATGATCGTAGTGATCGTGCGAGACTATCACGACATCGACGGGCGGCATTTCGCGAAGCGCTACGGGCACGGGTTGAAAACGCTTCGGTCCGACAATCGCGGAAGGAGACGCACGCGGACCCCACACCGGATCGGTCAGAATACGCGCGCCACCGATCTCGATCAGCATCGTGGAGTGTCCAAGCCAGGTGACTCGCAAGCCGCTTTGCGGTTTCACTGCCCACCCGTCGAGCGGGCTCATCGACGGCAACGACCCGCGCGGCACGCGCCGTTCGCCGCCGCAAAGAAAATCTTTGAGCGATGGCATAGGCACCGTCGGATCGCGTAGGTTCGGCAATACCGGATGCACGTTTTGAAATCGGTCGCCCGCCCACAAAGGTGAGGCTTGCATGCGTTCAAGGCGCGCACCGGCGGCGCGTGTACCCATGGATTTCACGACACCAGTTTATCGGGCGACCGGACGAGAAGCTAATACATCGATTACCAGCGCTTCGCCGACGTGGGCGGTGTTCAGTGCGATGCATGCGGTATCCTGTGGCGGTGACGTGGCTGCAATCTTGGCCGGCTCCGCTTCAGTGGCTGGCGTTGGCAGCGCTCTCGGCGCTCATCGGGCCGGTGCATTGGGGCAATCTCGGGATGGTCCTGTACTGGCCGCGGTGGGCCAGCAAGCTGCGCGGGTGTTGCGCGTGCCGGCGTGGGCGCTGCTGGGACCGATGTTGCTGCTGTCTGCGCTGCACGCCGCCGGGTGGCTCGCGATCGATCTACCGCTCTGGCTCCTCGCTGCGGCCTACGCACTGCTCGGCTGGCACATCGGTCTTGGCTTCCGACGTGATTTTATGCGTCACGCGGGACGGGCGCTGCCCGTGGTCGCCGGTGCAGCACTCTGTCTGATCGGGCTATGCGGTTTCCTCGCTTGGTGCCTGACTCGGCTGGCGCACATCGACGCCCTCACCGCGTACCTCGCCACCAGCCCGGGCGGCCTCGACTCCGTGGCGATCATTGCCGCCTCGACACCGAGGGTGGATCTGCAGTTCGTGCTCGCCCTGCAATCCGTGCGGCTGCTGTTCGTGATCGGCTTGGCACCGTTGATCACGCGACTCGTGGTGCGGCTTTCGCCGCATCTCCAAAATGCCGAGGATTCAGGGCGCCTTGGAGCTGAAGGTACCCTTGTTGAGAAGGCCCGTTATGCCGACGACGATGAGATAGATCGCAACGATCAGATTCAATAACTGCGGCATCACCAGAATTAGGATACCGGCAATGAGCGCGATCGCCGGTGCAATTGCGAGATGAAGATTCATAGGTGACCTCGGCGGATTAAAGCCTCAATAGTACTCGCCCGTTGGGCCATAGGGGACGCAAGTTTCACAGAGCTCTATCGGGTGGTCCGTCAGCCAAAGCGCCACCCCAGCAAATTCCATTGCCAGAAGAATATGCAGAGGAGAGTCGCGGCGAGTGCCGTGATCGAGTAGCCGATTCGTCGGCCGACGGTCCAAAACCGGCCGCGCCAAACGCCCAAAGTAACCGCCAACAGGTAGATCGTGAGGGCGACAAATGCCAGCGGCATGACAAGTCCCACGCGCAGGCCAGTCGGAATTCGGTCGAGGAGGCCATCGATGCCGGTCACTGCCAGGACGCCGCCCAGAACTGCAAAAGTCGCGAGAGCCCAAAATGCGGTTAGCGCACCCGTCCAGATGGCCCGTCGTTCGCGCGTGGGCATGATGCGGATCTCACGCCAGCGGTAGTAGGTGGAGGCGAGGGCGCCGAGGCATGCAAGGAAAATCACAGCAAGCCCCGTGAACCACACGGAGGCCTGGTCGTACCAGGGCGCTCGCTCCGTCGGCATGAAGGGGAGCATGTTGAAGAACATGTGCGTGACGCGTCCGCCTGCATCGGTGCGGAAGGCGACCTCTATGTTCCCCTGAAGAACTTCCCGGTAAAGATCTGTGCCGATGGGCTCCAACTGGAGGGGATCCTGCCCGAGCCCGCTCACCACGAGATTGCCATTCGGCAGCGCGCCTACTTTCAGACCCGCGGTGAGATTCAGCACTTTCTCGATATCGGAGTGATTGCGTCGCGTCCACTGGTAGGCGCCGGAGTATTTGGCGGCGAGCTTGACTGCCTCAGCATCGGGGAGTCGCTGCGGTTGCGGGGCGGTGCGCGGAAAGTAACGGTCGAAGAAGGCCTGTTCGACGCGTTCGCGCACCCGGTTGTCCGGAGTGATGAACGACAAAAATAGTCCCACGTTGTCTTTCGGCAGCAGCAGCATGTCCGAGTGGCAAAACTCCGTATCGCCTCCATGCCCGATGGCATCGCGGCCATTGATGTCTGCGTGGTAAAGACCGAGCGCCATCCCGGGAAAGCGCGGATCGAGCTGAAAGGCCGTGGCATGCATCAGATCGACCGTAGCGGGCTTCAAGATCTGACGATCGCCGTAACGCCCGCCTTGCAAGTGGGCGAGCATCAAGTGCGTCATATCAAGCGCCGAAACAGCACCCGAACCCGCGGGCCGGAACCCACCGATGATTTCATAGGGCTGCGCGACCTCGCCGCCATTCTCGAACTTGTAACCCGTCGTCACGTAGGGCTCGAGCCGTTCGGGTACCGGCTCCTGCACCGTGGCGTAGTGCATGTCGAGAGGCTCCAAGATGTGCGTCTCGATGTATGTGTTGTAAGGCATGCCGCTCACTTGCTCGACGATCAGACCGGCGAGGGCGGCACCATAATTTGAATAGGCTGACATGCTCCCCGGGGGCGATACGATGCTCGGCCGATGCAGGGCCATGGCCGTCTCGATCGGAATCTGGGCTTTCGGGTCGCTGCTGATCAGATAACCGAGAAATCCTTCCTCGAAACCCGCGGTGTGCGTCATGAGCTCGCGCAGGGTGATGCGCTTGCCGAAAGCCTCGGGAAGCTTTACCCCTTTCAGGTACGTATTCACATCCGTGTCGAGATCGAGCTTTCCCGCCTCGACGAGCTGCATGACGGCGGTCCAGGTCAGTGTCTTCGTGGTAGATCCGATGCGGAACAAGCTCGTCGCGGGATCGATCGGCGTATCTTTCGCGAGGCTGCTTTTGCCATAACCCTTCGCGAACAACAATTTTCCGTCCTTCACGATCGCGACGACGGCACCGGTGACGTGATGCTCTTCCATCCCGACGTGCATTGCGCCGTCGAAAAATGCCTCCAGAGCCGGCCGATCATCCAGATTGTTGGCGGCTGCTGTCCGGAGCGATGGGGCGTCTCCTGCCGAGATCACAGAGGATGCGGGCGGCGCGCTGGGCAAAGAGGGGCCGGTGGGCTGTGGAGTCGAGGTGGTGACGAGGACAAACAGCGATGCAAGGCCGATCGTTATTGCTTTTGCGGACATGAGGTCTCCAATCCAAGGTGTTGAACAGGTCGAGCGTTCGTTGAATGGGTACTACACACTCGTCAAATCTCTGAAGCGGCGCGCCTGCCGGCGCGAAATTTCCACTTCGGGTCCACCGTCGCGCAGTTGCACGTGGAGCCGGCCATTCACCCCGACTTCCACGCTTTCGATGAAGTCGAGGTTGATGATCTGGCTGCGGTTCGCACGGAAGAAGTGCTTGGGATCGAGCCGCTGCTCGAGCACGCTCAACGGCCGGCCGAGAAGCGGCCGCAGCTTTCCCCACAGCAGGCGCACGTAGTTGCCGTCCGCGCTGAGGAGACTTACCTCACGTAGCGGAATGAACCAGCATCGAGGGCCGTCGCGAACGAACAGCTGCTCGAGCGGCGCTCCGGCGGGAAGTGCTTGCGCGCCGTCCCCGCGCTTGATGCGGCTCAATGCGGCCGCGAGCCGCTCCGGCTCCACGGGTTTTAGCAGATAATCGAGGGCATTCACTTCGAAGGCGCGCACGGCATGCTCGCTGTGCGCAGTCGTGAAAATGACCTGGGGTAGATGCTCGAGGCGAGCAAGCAGATCGAAGCCGGATCCCCCCGGCATCTGGATATCGAGAAAAAGAAGCTCAGGGGCGAGAGTCTCAACCTTCTCGGCCGCCTCCACGATTTCTGCTGCCTCACCCACGATCTCCACCCATGGAAACTCGAGCAGCAGCCGCCGCAGCTCCCGCCGCGCAAGCGGCTCATCGTCGATAATCATTGCTTTCATGCCGAGAGCCCTATCGTCACCCGTGCAATCGCTTGCGCAGGCTCCGATGGGTAGGAGGGCGGCGTCGTGATGTCGAGTCGCAGCGAGGCATCGCCGCCAAACAGATGCCGCAGGCGCTCGCTCGCGTTGCGTAACCCAATACCCTCAGTCGAGAGATTCACCGCGCGGTTGGGACAGGCATTCTCGACCGTCAGCGTAAAGACGTCCCGCTCCAGGCGCGCCGCGACTTTGAGAAGGCCGCCCGATGGAAGCTCGGCGATGCCGTGCTTGATGGCATTCTCCACCAGAGTCTGCAAGAGCATCACCGGAATGCGCACCTCGCGAGCGGCAGCGGGCATATCCCACTCGACGCGTAGGCGCTCGCCGAGACGCAACGATTCGAGTGCCAAGTAGTCCTCGACGGTCGCCAGTTCCTGTTCAAGGGTTACCAGATCATCCTGACCGGCGCCGAGTGTGTAGCGAAGTGTGCGCGCCAACTGCGTGACCGCCCGCTGTGCGACGGTCGGGTCGATGGCGATGAGCGCGCGCACGGTGTTCAGCGCGTTGAACAGGTAATGCGGGTTGAGCTGGGATTTTAAGCCTCTCAGCTCGGAAAGCTGTAAAGCGCGCGCCAGCTCGGATTCGCGCAGCTGTGCCGACTTGTGGGCGCGCAGGGAAAGCGCGCCGAAATACAGGGCGGACCAGAAAAGCATCAGAAACGTCCAGTTGATCGCCGGTAGGACGAAAGTCAACGAGCGCCGCATTGGGCCCAGTTCGATCGGAAAATTATCCGTTTGCCACGGGGCAAGCCCGAACAGGACCTTGACCGTTGCGATGGCCAGGCCGCAAACGCTGCTCGCGAGAAGAACGCGACCGATGCGGGCAGTTCTCGGCAGGGCTGCCCAACCATGAGCGCGCATGTAGGCGCGCAGTGCGTGCGAGAACCCGAGTCCAAGCACAGTCAAGATGAGCAAATCGAGCGCCGCCCGCTGCGCCGGCGGACGCACGACCACGAGCGCGCCGAGAAAGTTTGCTATCGCATACAGTCCCCATCCGGTGAACTGGCAGAGCCAGTAAAGACGATTCGACGGGTGGGGGCGAGTGGGGGATCCGGGTGGCACGCTCATCAGGATATCCGGCGACGCGCGCGCAAGCGGGCCATCTGTTCGGCGGTCCAATTCGAGCGTTGAACGGTTCAAAACAGCCGTCGCCGGCCGTGCATCTTGGATGGCCGCCATTTTTTTCGCGATTTCTCTAATCCGAGCATTGCAGTCCTATATAGACTCATCTGCCGGAGGTGTGACCGCTGGCGTTGGCCGATCAGCCCGACGCGCTCTTGTGCTTGCGGGTTCCGCGGGATTTGGCTGCAGGAGCGACCGGCGCCTGCTTCGTGTGCGTGGCCGTGCCGGCATCGCCGTGCAGCGACAGCAATGATTCCATCAGGCTTTCATCCGTGCTCGAGCACATGCCGAGTACAGTCGCCTCATCGCAGCCCTCGGCGGTGACATAAGCGTGGCCCATGTTGCTGTCGATGTAGATCGATTCGCCCACCCTCAGGACCACGGGGTCGTAAAACTCGGTGAGGACTTTGATCACGCCCTTGAGCACATAGATGTATTCCTCCCCCGAATGATGCACGAGCGCACCAAATTCCTCGGCGCTCTTGGCGCGGATCCGAGTCAAAATCGGCACCATGCGCTTCTTGCGCAGCTCGGGGCACAAATAATAATAGTCGTAATTCTTGGTATTCACCCGCACGGCGTCTTCGACGTGGCCGATGCTCCGACGCGCCGTCACTGCGGGCTCGGCGGCACCGGCAGGATCCGCGAACAGCTCCGAGATCCGAATGTTGAGCCGTTGGCTCAATTGCACCAGCTTGTCATACGTCAGGGTGAGGCGATCGTGCTCGACTTTGGAGAGCGTGGATACCGGAATACTGCTGCGCTCACTCATTTCCTTGAGCGTCCAGCGGTTTCGCAAACGCAGCGAGCGCAAGAGACTGCCTAAAGTGGAATGCCGCGTTTTCATGTCCATATCGGTCCCGGTTCCAATCGCAAGTCATATCGAGAAACGTGTGTCCTAAAGAGGGCCCATCGGCCGCGGATGAAGCATACCTAGGGGAAACAACAGGTCAACCGTCGTCTGATTTGCGGTCGATCGGACGATTCGGGCGGTCCGTAAAGGTCCACGTGCGGCATAACCCACCGCCGGTGCGGCCCACAAGCCTGATCAGACGCCTGCTGTTGACAAGTTTCTAATCAGGACGATACTGTCTCGATCGAGCCAATAAAGCAAATGGGGATAAGGTATGAATATGCGCCTCAAACTGACGGTCTGCGCGCTATTGGGCGGGGCCGGCTCACTGTGCTCGCAACTCGCCTCGGCGCTCGACGCCGCAACGCCCTCCGATAGCGACGCCGGCGCGCTCGAGACGATCATCGTCACGGCGCAGAAGCGCTCCGAACCGCTCATCGATGTGCCGATGAGCGTGACCGCCCTGAGCGGCAGCGACCTCGACAATCTACAGGCGCGTGACTTTGCTGACTATGCGGCCCTGGTGCCGGGTCTGTCCCTGAACGCCGCGCAGCCGGGGTTGACGCGACTGACCTTGCGCGGTCAGAACGCCGGGGGCGTCGGATCCACCGTCGGCGTCTATGTGGACGAGTCTCCCTTCGGCTCGAGCACGGGCCTCCTCAACGGAGGCGTCGATACCGGCGATTTTGATACCTGGGACATGCAGCGCATCGAGGTGCTGCGCGGACCCCAGGGCACGCTGTACGGCGCCAACAGCGAGGGGGGACTTCTCAAGTTCGTAACCAACGCGCCTGAGCTCGGAACCTTGTCGGGTGCCGCCGAGGTCAGCGGCGAGAATGTCGCGAACGGAGGTAATGGCGGCGATGTGCACGTCATGCTGAATCTGCCGCTCGGCGACAAGATGGCACTGCGCGTGAGCGGGTTCGATGAGGACGACCCGGGGTACATCGATGACCCTGCGCTCAACCAGCGCGCAATCAATGACGGTCATAAGGAGGGCGGGCGCGCTTCGCTGCTGGCGGCACCGACCGATAATCTTTCCATTCGCCTGACGGCGACTGCGCAGGAATCCAAATACAACGGGATCAATACCGTTGATGTGAATCCGTTCACGTTGCAGCCGCTGTACGGCGGCCTGAGTCAAGAGCGCGTGGTCACCGAGCCAAGCAACTTCAAGTACGAGAACTACAATGGCACCGTCGATTGGAATCTGGGGCCGGTGCGCATTGTGTCGAGCACCAGTTTCGGGATCTTGGACTCCGAGACGGTGAACGACGCCACGCCGATCTACGGCCCCTACGCGGCTTTGCTTTTCGGCCCCGTTCCGACTCCGGGTGCACTCCTCGACGATAACGTGGATCTGCGGAAATTCACGCAAGAGATACGCGTCTCGTCGCCCGCCTCGCAATTCCTGGAGTGGCAGGCCGGAGCCTATTTCACGCACGAATACGGAGAACTCAACGAATATCTGGACGGGGTCACGATTCCCGCCGGTACCTTGCTCGGCCTGATCGAGCAACCCATCATCAATTCCGACTACAAGGAGACTGCGGGATACGCCAGTCTTACGTACCACATCGTGCCCCAGTTCGACGTGCAGGTCGGCGGCCGGTACTCGCACAACGAGCAGGACGCGACCCAAGTCACCAATCTCAATCCGCTCCTCGGTCCACCGCCTGCTGTCATCACCGCGAACTCGAGCGGCAACGTAGGCACGTACTCGGTAGCGCCGCAGTGGCATGTGGATGCGAACACCATGGTGTACGCGCGCCTGGCAACCGGCTACCGCCCCGGCGGCCCGAATGTGCTCCCGCCGATCGCTCCACCCACCGTCGAACGGGAATATGGCTCAGACAAGACGACCAACGTCGAGTTGGGGGTGCGAACGACGCAACTGGACGGAACGCTGTTTCTCGACGTCGCGCTGTATCACGTCAACTGGAAGAACATTCAGCTCTTGGAAGAAGTGGACGGGTTCGGCATCAACGGCAACGGCGGCACTGCGCGTACGCAGGGCCTCGAGTGGACGGTCGGGTATTCCCCGCTGCACGGCCTCAAGCTCGAATGGACGGGCGCCTATACGGAGGCGAAGCTGACTTCTCCCGCGACCGCCTTGTATGCGAATTCCGGCGATCCGCTGCCCTACGCGCCGAAGTGGGGCACATCGCTCGACGGCGAGTATGACTGGGCGCTGTTCGGTGACTTGAAGGCCTTCGTCGGCGCGACTTGGAGTCTCGTCGGTGCGCGCAGCAGTGATTTTTCCTCGGCACCTCCGACCGTCGCGACCGGAGGAAACCCCGGCCAGATCGTCTTGCCGAGCTATAACACCACCGCCGTTCGCCTCGGCGTCGACAAAGGTCAGTACCGATTCACCGTGTACGGTAAAAATCTCACCGATGCACGGGGCATCACGGATTACGAGAGCTACAGCGCGCCGTACTCGACGGTGACGGTCATCCAGCCTCGCACCGTCGGCGCCACGCTGTCGGTCAAATTCTGACACTGCAGATTCGGGCGCGCGACAGGAGCTGCGCATGGCAGAGGTACCGCTCTTGAAGGTCATGGATCTGCCGTCTCCGTACCTCTTGTTTCTCGGCGACACGACCGAGCGGGGCTACGCCAAGACGGCCTTTGGATTGCGTGATTGGGCCCCGGAGCGCTGCGTGGGCGAGTGGGCGTGTCCGGGCGCGACAGTCACGACCCACCTTGCGAAAGTGACGCCGCGTGAAGCGTTCGCGCTCGGCGCGAAGGCACTGGTGATCGGCGTCGCCAACGCGGGCGGGGTGATCAGTGAGACGTGGATCCCCGCACTCACCGAAGCGCTCGAGGCGGGACTCGACTTGATCAGCGGCATGCATGCAAAGCTGGCGAGCATTCCTCGACTCAAGCACACCGCGGATCGCTACGGGCGCCGGCTCATCGATGTGCGAACGCCGCCGCCCGACATTCCCATTGCCTCGGGTCGTAAGCGCTCGGGCAAGCGCTTGCTCACCGTGGGCACCGATTGTGCCATCGGCAAGAAATATGCTGCGCTCGCTCTGACGCGCGCATTTGCGGAGCGCGGTGCGCCGGTTCGGTTCCGGGCGACCGGACAAACCGGAATTTTAATCGCAGGAAGTGGCCTGCCGATGGACTCGGTGGTCGCGGATTTCGAGGCGGGTGCCGCGGAGTTGCTGACGCCCGATGCACCCGCGCGGCATTGGGATGTGATCGAGGGGCAGGGCTCCTTATTCCACCCCGCGTACGCCGCGGTATCGCTCGGACTCCTGCACGGTAGTCAGCCCGACCTGATCGTCGTCTGCCACGATCCGAGCCGCTCGCATATGCTCGGCTATCCGGATTACCCAACGCCGGGCATCCCCGAGACGAGGCAATTGAATTTGCTGTTGGGGGCGCGTACCAACCCGGCGATTCGTTGCGCCGGCGTGAGCTTGAATACATCGAGCCTCACCGCGGATGCCGCCGACGATCTGCTCAGCCGAGAAAGTGAGCGGCTGGGCTGCCCGGTCGCAGATCCCGTGCGCGGCGGTGAGCATTTCGAGCGCCTGGTCGACGCGTGTCTCGCCTGATTGCGGCCTGGGTGCACAAGGAAAAACGATATGCGTAAGATAGTTTCGGCGATGGCTTGTCTGCTGGTGCTTGGCATCGCGCACGCAGCCCCACCCCAGACCCCCACGGGAGCTATTCCTCCGACGACGCCAGTGTCGAGCGGGCCTGCGTCGCCAGCAAATACGCTTCCGCAGGCAGCTCCGGTGCAACATCCCCCGGCTCTTTTGACAGCCGACGATTTGAACGCGTGGCTCGACGGCTATTTGCCCTATGCGCTGCACACCGCCGACATTGCGGGCGCGGTCGTCGCGGTGGTCAAGGACGGCCAGATACTTACCGAGCGCGGCTACGGCTATGCGGATGTCGCGGCTCGCACGCCGGTTGATCCCAAACTGACCTTGTTCCGGCCCGGGTCCGTATCCAAGCTAGTGACTTGGACCGCGGTCATGCAGCTCGTCGAACAGGGGAAAATCGACCTCGATGCCGATGTGAACGGGTACTTGGATTTCAAGATTCCGGCGCGCGAGGGCCAGCCCATCACCATGCGCAACCTCATGCAGCATGTGGCGGGTTTCGAGGAACAGGCCAAAGGCATCATATCGGAGGATCCGAAGGCGCCCGGATTCGAAGCCCTGCTCAAACAATGGGTGCCGCAGCGCGTTTTCGCGCCGGGGAAGACGCCCGCTTACTCAAATTATGGCGCGTCGCTCGCCGGCTATATCGTGCAACGGCTCTCGGGGGAACCCTTCGATACCTACGTCGAGAACCACATTTTTCAGCCGCTCGACATGCAGCATTCGAGTTTCCGCCAGCCTTTGCCGGCGGCGCTGGCATCCCTGATGTCCAAGGGATACGAGCTTGCGTCGGATCCGGCGCACCCCTTTGAGATCATCGGGCCTGCGCCCGCCGGGGCCATGTCCTCGCCGGCCGAGGACATGGCGCATTTCATGATCGCGCATCTGCAAAACGGCGAATACCACGGCAATCGCATCCTGAGCGCGGCGACCGCCGAGATGATGCACAACAGTCCTCTTACGCTCCTGCCGCCGCTCAATCGCATGGAGCTGGGATTCTTCGAGACCAACATCAACGGTCGCGAGGTCATCGGTCATTTGGGCGATACCGATTACTTTCACACATCGCTTCATTTGTTCCTCAAGGAAGGGGTCGGCTTCTACGTCTCCTTCAACAGCGCGGGCAAGAACGGGGCCGCCCACAGCCTGCGTACGGCGCTGTTCGATGATTTCGCCGATCGCTATTTCCCTGCTCCCGAAGCACCGGCGCAGGTCGATGCAAAGACCGCGGCAGCGCACGCTGCCATGTTGGTGGGACACTGGGTCAATTCGCGCGGTTCGCAGTCGAATTTCCTGGCCGCCGTCGGGTTTATCAGCCAGACCAAAGTGAGCCTCGGACCCAAGGGCGAATTGGTGGTGCCGTTCAACGGCTTGAATGAGAAGCCGCACAATTGGGTCGAGGTCGCACCGTTTCTCTGGCGGGATCGAGACGGTCACGAGCGCTTGGCCGCCAAAGTGGTGGACGGCAAAGTCGTGCGCTTCAGCATCGACCAGTTATCGCCATTCATGGTTTTCGATCGTGCGCCTTGGTATCAGGACGGCGCTTGGCTGTTGCCGCTCCTATACGCGAGCCTCGGCGCTTTGGCGCTCACGGCGCTGCTATGGCCGGTGGCTGCGCTCGTGCGCCGACACTACAAGGCGAGGCTGACTCTCGACGTCGCCGCCTTCCGCGCATTCAAGCTCAGCCGCTTCGCGGCGGTCCTGATATTGGCCGGCGTGGGCCTGTGGGCATTCACCATGGTACGAATGCTCAACGACCTCAATAATCTGAGCGCGCGCTTCGATTCGGTGGTGCACCTTGCGCAAGCTTTCGGCGCCATTGTCTTCATCGGGGGATTCGCCGCCATGATGTGGAATCTCGTGGTGGTGTGGACGGGCAGGCGTCGCTGGCCGGCGAGACTCTGGAGCGTGGTACTCGCACTGGCGGCCCTCGTGGTGCTCTGGGTCGCGTTTGCCTTTCACTTGATCGGCTTCGGGGTGAACTACTGATGGCACGCCTCGAGTTGCGCATCGCCGTGGAGAAATTGCGGCTCGCGGCGCCGTTCCACATCTCCGGCTTCGTGTTCGAAGAGCAGGATGTGGTCATCGCGACGCTCGACGACGGCACACATCAGGGCCGCGGTGAGGCCTCCGGTGTCTATTACTTGAACGATACGGCGCAAACGATGATCGCCGCCATCGAAGCGAAGCGCGCTCAGATCGAGGAGGGCATCGATCGAGCCGAGTTGCGACAGCTGTTACCCCCGGGCGGGGCCCGCAACGCGGTCGATTGCGCTCTGTGGGAGCTCGATGCACGGCGCTCGGCCACACCCGTATGGAAACTCGCCGGCGTGCCGGCCCCGCGACCTCTGGTCACGACCTTTACGCTCGGCGCCGACTCGCCACAAAAAATGGCGGCGGGGGCCCTGAATTATGCACAGGCGCGGTCGTTGAAATTGAAGCTAACCGGTGATCTGGATCTCGACATTGCGCGGGTCGAGGCCGTTCGCGGGGCGCGACCCGATTGCTGGATCGGTGTGGATGCGAATCAAGGATATGGCATCGGCGCCCTCGATCCTCTGATCGAGGCGCTGACGAGGTGTCAGGTCTCTTTGCTCGAGCAACCGATCAAGCGCGGCCGAGAGAGTGATCTTGAGGGTTATGTCTCGACAATCCCAATTGCAGCCGATGAGAGCGCTCTCTGTCTCGCCGATCTACCCGGTCTCGTCGGGCGGTTTCGAGTCGTGAACATCAAGCTCGATAAGTGCGGCGGCTTGACGGAAGGACTCGCGATGGCGCGCGAGGCGCGTCGCCTCGGCTTGCGGGTCATGGTGGGCAATATGGTGGGTTCGAGCCTGGCCATGGCACCCGCCTTTGTGCTGGGGCAACTCTGCGATGTGGTCGATCTGGACGGACCGATCTTTCTCTCGAAGGACCGCGTACCCGGAATGAAGTACGTCGATGGCACGGCATGGAGCGATGACCGAATATGGGGAGCACGGGACGCGGCTCCTGCATGAGTGGAGATGGGCCGACGTGGTTTGGTCAGCCGCGCGGACTAACGATACTGTTCCTGACCGAGATGTGGGAGATATTCTCCTATTACGGAATGCGTGCGCTGCTCGTCTACTACATGACGAAGCAGCTGTTGATCGGACAGGAAAGAGCCTCGGTCATCTATGGTACTTATACCGCCATGGCTTATTTCACGCCGATCTTCGGCGGCGTCATCGCCGACCGATGGCTCGGCAAGCGGCGCGCGGTGATCATCGGCGGCAGCATCATGGCCGCCGGCCATTTCATGATGACCGTCGAGCCGTGGTTCTACGCGGCCCTCGCGACGATTGCACTCGGCAACGGTCTGTTTCTGCCGAGCCTGCCCAGTCAGATCGATTCGCTTTATCGGGCCGGGGACCCCCGCCGCGGGCGCGCCTACAATGTCTACTATGTCGGCATCAACATTGGCGGCTTTCTGGCGCCGTTGATCTGCGGCACGCTGGGCGAGTTCTACGGCTGGCATTGGGGCTTTGGCGCCGCGGGTGTCGGCATGCTTGCGGGATTGATGATCTACGTGCTCGGCGGTAAGTACTTGCCCGAGCCTGCGGCGAACCGGCTGCCGACTCCGGTCGTCCCAAAGAGCGCGGCGGGCGGCTATCGCTCGACGTTCTTGCTGCTCGCGGCCGTCATTCTTGCCGTCACGGTATTCCGTGGAGTCTACGAGCAGATCGGCAATACTGTCGCCCTGTGGGCGGATACCGGCATTGATCGTACGACTGCCTGGAAGACGATTCCGATGACGTGGTTTCAGTCGTTGAATCCTTTGCTGGTTTTCGTGATGACGCCGGCGTTGCTCGCCGTTTGGCGGCGCCGCGCCGACGCCGGCCGCGAGCAGTCGTCCATGCAGAAGATGACCATCGGCGCACTGCTCGTCGCCGCAGCGTACCTGTTACTTGCCGTTGTAGCCTTCGAGGCGGGGACGAACCGCGCCGATTGGTTGTGGCTCGCCTTGTTTTTCGTGGTCTTCACGTTGGGCGAACTTTATATTTTGCCCACCGGACTGGGGCTCTTTGCGCGGTTGGCGCCGATCGGCTTCGGCGCCACGACCATGGCGGCCTGGTTTTTAGCGATCTTCAGCGGCAGCCTCGCGGCTGGTGCAGTGGGAATGCTGTGGAGCTGGGTGAGCCATGCATTGTATTTTGTGGTTCTCGCGACCATCGCGGGAGTCGCGGCCGCGCTGCTTTACGCTCTCGATGGACCGACCCGGCGGATGGAGGCGGCACGGGCTCGCGAGTAGGGCCCGACTCGTCCGGAGATTTCCCTAAACTAGACGCTGAAGTGCGTCCGGAGCTCGATCGATGCGACCCTATGCGACAACCCCGCACGTTTCACACGCTATTGCGACGATGACTCTCGCGATCGCGGCGCTGGCCGCAGCCCCCGTCGCTGCCGCGGCGGAACCCCACGAACTGATTATTCGTAATGGCCTGATCTACGATGGCTCCGGTAAAGCGCCGTACCCTGGCGATGTGGCAATCGACGGTGACCGAATTGCCTATGTCGGTCCACATGCTCCCGGTCACGGCCGCACCGAGATCGATGTCCACGGCAAGGCCGTCGCGCCCGGCTTCATCAACATGCTGGCCCATCCGGAGGAGTCGCTGCTGGTCGACGGCCGTGCCCTGAGCGATTTAGTTCAGGGCGTCACGCTCGAGGTGATGGGCGAGGATTCGATGGGACCTTTGACGCCCGCGATGAAGGACGAGACGGTCCGGCAGCAGGTCGATATTCATTACGATGTTGACTGGACTACGCTCGGTCAGTATCTCGAGAAACTGGAGCGCAAGGGCATATCACCGAACGTCGCCTCCTTCGTGGGTGCCGGTACCGTGCGCATCAACGTACTCGGCGAGGACGACGTCCAGCCAAGCGTGGAGCAACTCCTGCAGATGCGAAAATTGGTGCATCAGGCGATGGAAGAGGGGGCGCTCGGGGTCACCACGGCGCTCATCTACAATCCTAACACCTACGCCAAAACTCCCGAGCTCATCGCACTGGCGGATGAGTCGGCGAAATGCGGCGGGATGTACATCGCGCATATGCGCAGCGAAGGCGATCGCCTGGTTGAAGGCGTACAGGAAACCATCGACATCGCGAAGGCCTCGGGCGCCCCTGCGGAGATCTATCACTTGAAGGCCGCCGGACAAGCGAATTGGGGCAAGCTCGATACGGTGATCCGGAAGGTCGAGGCGGCGCGCGCGGCGGGCGTTCGAATCACGGCGGACATGTATACCTACACGGCCGGTGCCACGGGCCTCGATGCGGCGATGCCGCCTTGGGTTCAGGAGGGTGGTCTCGACAAGTGGATCGAGCGCATGAAGGATCCCGCGGTCCGGGCGAGAGTCGTCGCCGATATGCGCGATCCATCACCTTCCTGGGAGAACATACTGCAGCGGGCGGGTCCGAAGGGCGCGCTTCTGCTCGAATTCAAAAATCCCAAGCTTAAGCCGCTCGCCGGCAAAACGCTCGATGAAGTCGCCAAGATGCGCGGCGTCTCGCCAGAAGAGGCGGCGATGGATCTCGTGGTGGAGGACGGATCGCGGGTCGGAGTCGCCTACTTCTTGATGTCCGAGGACAATGTGCGGCGCGAGGTCGCGCTTCCCTGGGTAAGTTTCGGGTCCGACGCCGCCGCGCCCGCACCCGAGGGGATTTTCTTGCAATCCAGCGAACATCCCCGCGCATACGGTAACTTCGTGCGCGTGCTGGCGAGGTACGTTCGCGACGAAAAGGTCATCTCGCTTCAGGAAGCGATCCGCAAGCTGAGCGCATTTCCTGCGCAAAACCTCTCTCTCAAGAGCCGCGGAATGCTTCGCGAGGGATACTTTGCGGATGTCGTGGTCTTCGATCCGGCCACCGTCCAAGACCATGCGACCTACGACAACCCCCATCAGCTCGCGACGGGTATGGACGATGTCTGGGTCAACGGGGTGCAGGCGCTCCGCGATGGCAAAGCAACCGGGGCGCCGAGCGGGCGGGTTGTCCGCGGCCGGTCCTGGACCGGTCTGCCGGGTGGCGGCTGCCGCGACAGCAGCCAAAAGTGGACCTGGATTCGGTGACGTTTACCAGCGCTCGCCACCCTCCAGTCCCGGCGGCCGGACGTATGAGAGATCGCTCTTGTCCCGCGTGCCCTTAAGGTAACCACGCTCCCGGAATGCCGGTGCATTCAGCATTGCAGCGGTGCCTTCCAAGATAACTTCAACCGTCGCGCGGCGGACCATGATCCGCCATGCGCCATCCCTTTTCTCCAGGCGGTCGATGTACCGGCCGGAAAGGATTCTTGACGTCTGCGTACCTTTATTGAGAAACAAGCCGATCACGTAGCTTTCGGCATGCGCGACATTCCCGTCGATCTCGACGCTGTGCATCGTGATGTGGTGCAGGTTTTGTTCGCACATCGCACCATGGGCCTGGTTTGCGTGTTCGCTGTATTTTAACCCGGGTATGATGGTGCGGCCGATCTCGTGCGACCCGTCAACGTGGTAGGAGCTCGCTACCAGTTCGGGATCGAAACGGTCATTACCGCGCGAGTTGCGAACAATACAATCGAGAATCTCCTCACGATCGGTCAAATGCTGGATCTTGCGCTCGAGTTCCGCCAGTCGGTCATCATTGCTCATCGTCGTGCTCCTTTGCACCGAAATGTGCCTCGTAGGTTGGCTCGCCGGCGATCACGGCGCGGCCGTATCGGCGTAGACGCTTTTTACGAATCCGGAGGCATTGGTGTCCGGCCAGTCAGGATGCTGTTTCTTGAGCTCGGCGCTGACTTGCTGTCCGGCCTTATCGGCCGTAACGCCCTGGCGCTCGAGGGCGAGAGCCTGCAGACGAATCGAAGAGATCAGTTCCTGCTCTGCGGCAACGAGCGAGCCATCGCCGGGCGGGCTGTGATCGGGTACGACGTGGGCGACATGCAAGTCCGCTATTTTGTCCAGCACGCTGAGCCAACTGGAGGGGGTGCCGCCATCGCCGAAGATGAACGGGATGGTCTTGTTCTGCACCACGTCCCCCGAGACCAGAGTGTTGTCCGGTTCGACCAGCGTGAGCTCGTCCCCTTTGGTATGTGCGCCTCCAAACCAGAGCAGGCGAGCCGTGACGCCGCCCAAGTCGACAGTCGCTTCACGATCGAAGGTCACGTCCGGCTCGCGTAACTCGATTCCTGTCAGCAATTCCTTGTTCTGCTCCGACATCCCCCGGAACATGTCGATCATCTCCTGCCCGTGTTTTTCCATCTCTTGTTGTTGGACGACATCGCGGATCAAAATGGTGCCGGGCGGAAAGCCAGGTTCGCCGGCGGCATGTTCGGGATGAAAATGCGTGGTCGTGAGGAAGAGCTTCGAATTGTGCGGCGCGAGTCTCGCCGCGACGCGCGCGACGGTCGCTCCATTCCTCGCCCCAAGCCCCGTATCGACGACGAGTGTCGCTCGGTCGCCGACGACGATGGCAATGTTCGGAAATCCCGTTATTTCCCATACGTGCTCGGAGATCCTAGTCGTATTCTCGTCGAGGATCGGCTGCCTCATGTGGGCCACCTGACCGGGGGCGGGCAGAGCCGTGAGCGCAAGAAGAGCGAATAGCGATAGTTTCATGAAGCTTTCTTTGGCTTTGAATTGCAGTTTGCGGCGGTGTGTGTCGGAATCTTTCTCAATTACGTGTCGAGGAAGGTGTTGTTTTGCTGATCCGCCTTTAACAGGGTAACGCTCTACAGTAGATTAGTCTGCCGGTATGGCCACGCCAAGTATCAATCCTCGCTCGACACTGAGCCTTCGCGGTCGCCCGCTGCACGCGATGCTCGTTCCCATTCCGACGGTCTGCTTCGTCGCTACACTCGTTACGGACATTGTCTATTGGCAGACGGCCGCGATGCTATGGGCGGACATCTCTGCGTGGCTCTTGGTGGTCGGCCTGATTGTCTCGGTCTTTGCGGCGACGGCGGGATTGATCGATGCGCATTACCGCGGAGGCGCCTTCGTCGGTTAGCATGGAAGTTGGAATCGGCGCGTGCTGAATGGCTACCAGATCGTTTACGTGCCGTTCGCCAATGGATACCGGCAACAGTGTCTGGCGAGTCTCCGCGGCTTCGCCATGAGGTTTCCGAAGGGTACAGTCCGTGCAAGATCACTTGATTCATCTAATATGCGGCTCGACGGGTGCCGGCAAGACAACCTACGCGATTAGGCTCAGCGAGCGCCTGCAAGGTATCCGATTCTCCATCGATGAATGGATGGCTGCACTGTTCTGGATGGATACGCCCCAACCACTCGATCCCGCATGGTCGATGGAGCGCGTCGAGCGCTGTCTGACCCAGATATGGGCGGTGGCGCTACAGATTGCGGCGCGGAGCGTTCCGTGTGTGTTGGATCTCGGCTTCAGTCAGGCGCAGAGCCGCGCGAAGTTTGCCGACCGGGCGACGGCGGCGGGCCTATCCGTTCAACTGCACTTCATCGATGTCCCAGCGGAAGAACGCTGGCGCCGCGTGGAAACACGAAACGCGCGGAAGGGGAATACGTACCAACTCGGGTTCGATGTGACGCGTGAGATGTTCGATTTTGTCGAAGGAATCTGGGAACCTCCAACGCACGCGGAAATGCTTGCCTACAATGGCCTCCGAACCGCCGGGATATGAGCGCCGGCGGTCAAATTCGCAGTACGGAACCCTCCGTACTGCGGATCTGTCGTCGATCACTTAGTCCTTGCTGGCGGGACGTAGCAGATCCACCGCATCAACCTGGGTCGCGTTGCGGCCAGTGGTCGCTCGCATGCCGGCATAGACCGTGTGACCGGCATCCGCCAAGCGGCGCGCAGTGAGGGCGCCGAAACCGCTCGAGGCCCCGGTGATTACGATTACCTGTTTCATGGTGATACTCCGGTGAGATTTGGAAAGGATGATCAGATGATGCCGCCGTTGACGCGCAGCACTTGTCCGTTGACCCAGGCGCCATCACTACCCGCGAGAAACGAGACGACGTCTGCGATATCGGCGGGCTGGCCCAGACGCTCGAGCGGCGCCATTTTGGCCAGGCGATCCACGACGTCCTGAGGCTTTCCCTTCAGAAAGAGATCGGTGGCGGTGGGACCGGGGGCGACGGCATTCACGGTGATGTTGCGACCCCGAAGTTCCTTGGCGAGCACGCTGGTGAGTCCTTCAACGGCCGCTTTGGTCGCGACATAGACGCCGTAGGTCGGCATCAACAGGCCGACGACGCTCGAGGAGAAATTGACGATGCGTCCACCATCACGCAGCCGCTTCGCCGCCTGCCGGACGGCAATCGGATCGCTGATGTCGGCCTTGACGGCGATGGCGTGGCCGCCGGCTTCTTCGAGCTTGCGGGCCAGCGCCTCGGCGGGGGCGGGGTTCTCGGAATAGTTGATGATCAGCTTGAATCCGTCGCGCGCCAGGCGCTCGGCGATGGCCATTCCAATGCCACGCGAGGCTCCGGTGACCAGGGCGACTTTTGCATCCTTCTGTTCCATTTTCCTTCTCCCTTTCCGGCGAAATTGCCGGGTGAGGAGAACATACAGTTCGTCTAATAAAAGATAATCTCTGATATATTGGCAATATTGTTCGTAAATGACGAATAATAGGAAACCAATGGATCGTTTGGACGTCATGCGGCTGTACACCCGGATCGTCGACCGCCGCAGTTTTACCCTGGCGGCTCAGGATCTGGAGGTGCCGCGTTCGACCGCAACGCAGGTCATCAAAGAACTCGAGACGCGGCTTGGTGTGCGGCTATTGCAGCGAACGACTCGCAGCGTTCGTTCGACGTTGGACGGGGAGGCGTATTACCAGCGCTGCGTGGCGATCCTGGGAGAGATTGAGGACGCGGAGTCCGCCTTTCGAGATGCAAAACCCCGCGGGCTGCTCCGTGTCGACGTGCATGGCACATTGGCGAGGCACTTCGTGCTGCCGTCGTTGCCTGCGTTCTTGGCTGAGTACCCCGATCTTCAACTGCAGATGAGCGAGGGTGACCGGCTGGTTGATCTCGTGCGTGAAGGCATCGATTGCGTGCTGCGTGTGGGAGATCTCCAGGACGGAGCCATGATCGGGCGTCGAGTCGCGATGCTGACGGAAGTCACGTGTGCAAGCCCCGCATATCTAGCTCGGCATGGTGTGCCCGCTACGATCGCGAATCTCGAGGGGCATGTCGCGGTGGCTTTCATGTCCTCTGCCACTGGCGCTGCTTTGCCGCTGGAATTTACCGTCGAAGGTGCTCTGAGGAATCTCTCGCTTCCGGCCACTGTGACGGTCGCGGCGGCCGAATCGTACGTGGCGGCTGCGAGGCTGGGTCTCGGCCTCATTCAAGTCCCGCACTACCACGTCGCCGCAGATCTCGCCGCCGGCACGCTCGTCGAAATTCTGGCGCAGCACCGGCCATCGTCCACACCGGTATCGCTGCTCTATCCCCATCGCCGACAACTCTCGCTTCGCGTACGAGTATTCATCGATTGGCTGGCACGAGAATTCGGGAAGCATCCGGAGGTTTCGATCACCGCAGCATGATCGGGCTGTGCATGCAGTCGCAAGCGGCTCGGATTGCAGCCAATATTGAATCGGCAGTCCAGCATATCCAAACCCGGTGCATCCGTGACATGATGAGTGCCAAACCAGTTAAGGTCTCGGGCCGTCTTCCATGCTGATTGTGCACACCGTGGCCGCTGCCGACAAGAAAGCGCGCGCCTCCGAAGCATTTTGGATCGATCTGCTGAATCCGACCGCGCAAGAGATTGCGCAGGTCGCGGCCGACTATGGGGTCGCGGTGCCGTCGCGGGAATCGTTGCAGGAAATCGAGACTTCGAGCCGGCTGAGAGCTCTCGGACAAGTGCTGTACGTCAGCATGCCACTGGCCATAGAGGACGAGAGCTCAGGGTTTACGCCGGTGCCTCTCGGGTTTGTTCTCTCGCCGGAGCGGTTGGTCACTGTGCGCTACGTGGACGTTCTTGCCTTTAACGGGGTCTCCGCGCGAGTTGCACAGAAGCAAGATATCGGCAGCGCCCGCGTGTTCTCTGCCCTCATCGAAGCCATGGTCGACTTCAGCGCCGACCAGCTCGAGAAGTTGAGCAGCGAGCTGGCGAAGGTCTCGGCGCGAGCGTTCGGGCCGCAGGCTGCCCCGCGGAACCACGATAAGCGAGTCTCGCAAGGATTGCGCGAATGCCTCAAGGCGATCGGAATCGCGGGCGACCAGCTGTCCCATAAGCGCGAAAGTATGCTTGGGTTGCAGCGTATAATCGGATTCGTTTTAAAGATGACCGCCGATTGGATGGCGCCCGAGGAAAAAACTCGCTTGGGCACGGCGCAGCAGGACCTCGTCTCGCTGGTCGATTTCGAGGCGCACCTGTCCGGCAAGTCTCAATTTCTCTTGGATGCTATTCTCGGCTTTATCAACACCGAACAGAATGAGATCTTCAAGGTATTGACGATCGTATCGGTCGTTGGGATTCCCCCCACACTAATTGCCAGCATGTACGGCATGAACTTTCACGACATGCCGGAGTTGAACTGGCGCTGGGGCTATCCCTACGGTCTGGCGCTCATCGCATTGAGCATCTTGCTGTCGATCCTGTGGTTCAAACGTCGCGGTTGGTGGTGACGCGCGGGACGTGGTCCTGTGCATGACATCATGCACAGGACATTGATGAAGAGTAAGCTGCGTGTCGGCAATGTATTGCTCAAACTTTGGAGGAGAAGTGGCTGGTGACTGAGCCTTGGTGTGTAATTCTGGCAGGCCGAGCGGATCCGGGACGCAGCATCGCTCAACGGCCGGCACTGAACAAGCGCGATCCTTTAATCGACACGCTGCGCCGGGCCGCCACGGTAACGTCACTCGCCCGGATCGCTGCAGTCATCCCGGCCCCAGCGGTCAGATGGCGGCAGAGCCCGCTAAAAGATCTTGCGTCTCGAAATCTCTTCGTTCAGCCCAGGCATCAAGGCACTGCCTACGAAGTCTTGCTCGCGTTGCTGTTCCTCGAAAGCCGGATCTCTGCGGCTACCCCGGTGTTTTTCCTTCCCGCAGACCATGTCGTCGACGATGAAGAGGTGATGACGAACGCTCTGACGAGCATGGTCGAATGGATCGCGGAGGATCCGGGGCCGGTCTACCTGCTCGGTGCCTTGCCGCAAGGTCCCCATGACCAATTGGGCTACATTGTTCCTTGGCACGATGCCATCCTCATGCCGACGGGCGTTTACGAGTTCGTCGAAAGGCCGGATGTACACCGGGCGCGCAGACTGATCAACGCCGGGGGCCTGTGGAATACGTTTATTTTCGGTGGCTGCGTTGCCTCCTTGATCAGGCTGTTTCCGCCGAGATTTGATGCCACGATCGCGGATCTTCGCGCGGCGATCCAATCTGACGACATCGAGCCCGACCTTGTCCGCTTATATGATCGCTTGATGCCCGTCGATTTTTCCCAAGAGTTGCTTGCGAGGCAGACCGACCAGCTGAAAGTGCTGCGTCTGTTACGCTGTGGCTGGTGGCCGCTCAAAGCACCAACGTTGAATCCACCGCTTCAAAGCGCGTAGGTATCGCGGCTCTAAGCTGTCGGAGAGCCCTTACGTCGAGGATGGCGAGAATGGCATTCCCGAGGTGGGGCTCGCGGCACGGATTAAGAGGTTTAGCCTCACGGCCGCGGCCCATTGCCGGTGGTGCGCATCCGCTGTAGCCTCAACTGTCCGCCTCTGTCCGGCGGACAACGTCCGCAACCGTCCCCGGAAACGGACAGTTGCGGCAAGTGGCCGGTAAATCAGTGAGTTAGCACCCAACGATACCTTGGCACGGCGTTTGCTTCGATGACGGCACCAGGCCGAGATTTTGGCCGACCATGACCGAAGTCGACAACCAACCAGGAGCCTCGCATGCATGCTCAAATCGCGTCGAAGATCACCGCGTTTGCAATTGCCGTCATGTTGAACAGCCTGATGATCGTGGGAGTGAGTTACGTGTCCCGCGAAAAACCGCATGAGTGTGCCAAGGCGACCGCGGCAGGCGAGGGGACTGAACAGGTGCCTGACCCGATCAGAGTGTGACGCCGCGCTCCCTGCGATGAGGCACTGACGAGCTCAGATGTCCTCGGCGATCCAGTCCGCAGGATCGAGGGAGCTCATCTCATCCGCACGCTGTTTCCTGCGATTGATCACCATTTGACCATGCAGCCGAATAACCGCTTGGCTCCCGGTGCGCGTGTGAGCCCATGGAAATGCAGCATGAATAAAGCATGCCATTGAGCCGCGCAACATCGCCCAACCGAAGCTCAGCGCGTGGCGACCATGCTCGAGGTACGTTTCACCCACCGAAGACGGATGATCACAGAACAAACGGCGAATAGGGCCAATTGTCACAACCGTATACCTCAGTGCGTGGGTTCGCCAAGAGTACCCATTTTAACTGTCGCATCCTCGATCGCAGACGCCGCCAGATCACCGTGCTGTCCCAGATCGTGTAGTGGATCGCGGCAAACCCCGCGTTTGAGTTCGAGAGTTCGCCAGAGCATGGCGGTGTCGCCACGCGTCGATTCGCTGAGGATTAACTTATTGATTATAATTATCTTTTCAGCTGTGGCGAAATGTAAAGGCGGCGCGCGATGAATAAAATTACGCCGAGAGATTTTCGAAATGCCTTTCTTGCTGTCATGCAAGCGGAGCGCGACGACTTTCGTACGGCGGTGGGTTATGAGACCAAATCGTATAACTTCTTCATGCGAACCACTATTTACCCGAGAGTCGCCCGACAACTGGGCTTGCTGGCATGGAACAAGGAGTACTACACGCTGGACGGCATGCTGTACGAGGAACGCGGCGTAGACAACACCGGCAAGTACGCCACTTACGCGAATTGGATTTCCGTGGCAATCGAGCACGAAAACGATAGTTCTCGCGTGCACGAAAAGATGAACAAGCTCCAGTCTTTCAACGCGCCACTGAAAGTGCTGATCACGTATGCCGCTGACGATGCGACCGACGCCTTGCTGCGAAAGTGCGAGAGCCTCATCAAGAGCGCGGACGTGTTTAACGACGTCGCGACGCTCCGTCAGCAACTTGTCATTTTAGGGACACCGAAAACGGTTCGCGAATGGCGATTCTATGCCTACGAAAACGGCGGTTTTGTGCTGATGTTGCCCAATTAAGGGCGCCTGACAGGCGGCAGGAGGATTTGCCATGACTGAACATGCCAATCAACAAGGTGCCCGCTCGAGCGAGGAATGCGAGGTGAGTAAGAGTCAATTGCTGCGCTTCATAGAGGCGAAGTTCCAGGCCGCGGACCGTGATCAAGATGGTCTCTTGACCGTGACTGAACTTGGGAATTTCCTTCGGTTCCTCTCGCACCCGGACTTGCGATCTCTTCGGTCTTGGGACCGGTCCCGCTAGCCGAGCGGGGAGGGCGTCGGTGGACCGACTAACAGCGTTTGGTCTCTTTGCAGTCACGGCCATGCTTGTGACCTATGCGCTCGAGAATCGGAGCCCTTGGTTCATCCTCGCATTTGCCGGAGCGTGCGTCCTCGGTTCAATTTATGGCTTTCTGCAAGGCGCATGGCCTTTCGGGGTCGTGGAAGCTATTTGGGCTATGGTGGCTGCGTGTCGTTGGCGTCTGTCGAAACAGTAATTGCTCGCTGCGACGCAATAGGCATCCTCAGCATTGGTAGCGCAACGGCTGCTCGATCCATTGGGCGCTTCTTGTAAGGGCCGCGCTAATTCCTCATAGTCCCGCTGCCACGTCGTTCACAGCTAAGGCCAGTCGACGATCAGGGTCGTAGGCATGTGCCCATGCGAAAGCTTCGGAGTGCCTAACGATGCTGAATCCCGGTGGATCCTTTGACAAGAGGCGGCCGAGCGATGGTAACAGTCGCAAGACTGTGCCCCCATTTCCTCCGCATAGCGGCATACGCCGCTGGACAGTGGCGGGAAACGTTCACTGGACACGCTCACTCATCTGGCGCGGGGCTAGCGTTCAAGCTCTTGCCATCGAGTCGGTATCCGGGGAAATGGAACTCAAGACGTCCATGGCGGAGCTCTGTTTTCTTTTGCGCTGCCGTCGTCATGACCTGGACATCGAGCTGGCGAATGGCTGTTGGAAAGCGCCGGGCGAGCCGCGCTTGGCCTTTGTCATACCGGGAGGCCGCCAGGTCACCCAGCGCATCAATCTTCTCGAGGACGCCCATATCCGGTCAACCGATCGGCAGCGACCTGAAGCTCGAGAACCGGCACGGAGGAGGCGTTATACGAAAGCACCAGGGGCGGAGTGATGCCGGCCGGCATTTGCTTCAGGACCGTTTGAGAAACCGCGGTGACTTGCGCTTGCGCCGCCGCGACATCGGTCCCGGGCTGAAAGAAAACCTTGACAATGCCGCGGCCGTAAAGGGATTCGCTTTCGATGCGTTCGATGTTACCGACCGTGGTCGTGAGTGCGCGCTCATAGTAGTAAATGACGCGCCCCGACATATCCTCGGGCGTCAGCCCATTGTACGTCCAAACAATTGCGACGACCGGGATGCCAATATTGGGAAAGATATCGGTGGGTGTGCGGATCGCCGCCCGGCCGCCGAAGATTAAAATGAGAATGGCCAGGACGACAAACGTATAAGGGCGCTTGAGCGCTATGAGGACGATCGCATTCATCGGCTGTCCCTGCGCGGGCCTATCACCGGTGACTCAAGTTCACCAGTTTCGAAGGCGGCCTGCCAACTCTCGAGAATTGGGCTGCACATATTTACCGGAATCGCTGACGAAATACCTTGGTTTCTGACGATGGTTCAGACGGAGAATCGCTTCCGTATCGCACACTATCGGTCCTCCTGCAGAGGACTTCTTTCATGAAAGCACTCGTCCCTATTTCAGGTGTAACCGGTAGTGGCGAGATCTGCAATCGGACTGAGACACGTCGGTCTTAGAGTCAATCTATCGATCAATCGAAGGTCTACAGAGGAGGCCGCTTCATGGCACCGTCAACGCAGCTGCGCATCCCGGCTTTAGAAACCGAATTCGTCGACGTTCCCGCAACTCAGCTCAAAGTCTCGCGCGTCGCGCTCGGCACTTGGGCCATGGGCGGCTGGATGTGGGGAGGCACGGACCGGCGCGAGTCGATCGCCACGATTCGGGCCGCCTTGGATCAAGGCTTCAACTTGATCGATACCGCGCCGGTGTATGGCTTCGGCGTGTCGGAGGAGATTGTCGGCGAGGCTCTCGAGGGCGTGCGTGCTCAGGCCGTCATCGCCACCAAGACCGGACTCGAGTGGCGCGATGGGAAGGTCTATCGCAATGCGAGCGGCGCGCGAATCCTGCAGGAAGTCGATGATTCGCTGCGCAGACTGCGGACCGATTACATCGATATCTACCAAGTCCATTGGCCCGACCCCAAGGTCCCGGTCGAGGAAACGGCCGAGGCCATGCGCTTGCTCTACGAGGCCGGCAAGATCCGAGCCATCGGCGTCAGCAATTTCTCGGTCGCCGAGATGGAGCGGTTTCGCGACGTGGCCCCTCTGCACGTGCTGCAGCCTCCCTACAATCTCTTCGAACGCGCCATCGAGACGGACATCCTGCCCTATGCGCGCGCCCATCACATCGTGACCCTCGGTTATGGGGCGCTGTGCCGAGGCTTGCTGAGCGGACGCATGCGTCCCGACACCACTTTCGAGGGTGACGATCTGCGGCGCGTCGACCCGAAGTTTCAGCCGCCTCGTTTTGCGCAGTATCTGGAGGCCGTGCGGCAACTCGATGAGTTCGCGCAGCGCCGCTTCGGCCGGCTTGTGATTCAACTGGCGGTGCGTTGGATGCTCGATCAAGGCATCAGTGTGGCGCTCTGGGGCGGCCGCCGTCCCGATCAACTCGAGGCGGCGCTGGGTGTCGCTGGCTGGTCGTTACAAAGCTCGGACCGGGATCAGATCGAACGTATTGTGAATACAGCGATCCCCGACCCTGTCGGTCCCGAGTTCATGGCTCCTCCGCAACGTCCCTGATGGTTCAACGTCGAGAAACCTCAGGATCTAGCCCGCGGAAGAATCGCTCGAAGGAGTCACGGACAGCGATCGGTTGTTCGATCCAGGGAAAATGGCCCGCGTTTTCGATGGCCAGCCGCATGACGTTCTCATCCATGAAGCGATTGTCGTCCCAGTAGCTCTGGTCGACGATTCGATCGTGGGATCCGCTTAGAATTAATGTCGGCAGCGTCTTCGGCCACCATTTGAATTCGTAGGTATGGTCGAAATGACTATCCGACCGCTCGACGGCTGCCATGTTCCAGGTCGGGCACTGATAGGAGATACATGGCGCCGGTCGAGTGCCCCACAAATACGGCATCAGGAAGCGCCTGTGCTGCCTCGAGCAAAATCCCGGGCCAGTGTCGAAAGGGATCGCCGTCCACTGGATTCGACCCGTCGCCCGGCAAATCGACCAGCCAGGCTTGTCCAGGTGGGGCAACCGCTTGCACGAGATCTTCCAGGCTTTCGGCTCCTATCCCAGGTCCGCCGGGCAGGAACAGCCAATTGAGTACACCGGGGTTCTGGCTCCGCAATCGAAGACGAACCTTGGATCGGGTGAAAAATTCCGACACCTGTGGGACTGTCATGCGCTCACTCCTGACGGTACGGGTGCACCCCGTTGCCTTAGTTTACGGACGCAGGCTCCGTGATATTCTCGCAGTCGAATGCCTTATGACCCGCAAAATGTGTTTGCACGAATTCTTCGCGGCGAATTACCGTGCGTTCGGCTTTTTGAGGACGAATACACGCTCGCATTCATGGATCTCATGCCCCAGACCGAGGGCCATGCGCTCGTGATCACGCGGGAGCCTGCCGAGACTCTGTTCGATCTCTCGCCCGAGGGTGCCGCCGCCTGTATGCGGACCACGCAACAGGTTGCCGCGGCGGTAAAGCGCGCGTTTGACGCGCCGGGCATGATGGTTACGCAGGTCAATGGCTCGGCCGCCGGTCAGACGGTTCCACATGTGCACTTTCACATCATTCCCCGCCGTCCGGGGGAGCAGTTGCTGATGCACGCCGCCGTCAAAGCGGATCCGGAAATCCTGCGCCAGCAGGCTGAGCGTATTCGGCGCTGGTTGTAAGATCAATATTTTGCATTGGTGCTCGGAGCGCAAGATGAACGATTCATCCGAATATGTTCCCCCGAAAGTCTGGACGTGGAACAAGGCCAGCGGTGGCCAGTTTGCCAACATCAACCGTCCGATTGCAGGTGCAACACAAGAAAGGGATCTGCCGGTCGGGAGCCACCCGCTTCAGCTCTACTCGCTTGCTACGCCGAACGGTGTAAAGGTCACGATCATGCTCGAGGAGCTGTTGGCGCTGGGCCGCTCCGGCGCCGAATACGACGCGTGGCTCATCAATATCATGAATGGTGATCAGTTCGGCAGCGGTTTCGTGGGCGTGAATCCGAATTCCAAGATCCCGGCACTGTTGGATCGCAGTGGTGAAAAGCCCATTCGCGTCTTCGAATCCGGGGCGATACTCTTGTATCTCGCGGAGAAATTCCAGGCGTATCTGCCCACAAATGCCGGCGCGCGCGCCGAGTGCCTGTCTTGGTTGTTTTGGCAGATGGGGAGCGCCCCTTTCCTCGGCGGCGGCTTTGGTCACTTCTATGCCTACGCGCCGATCAAGATCGAGTATGCGATCGATCGATTCGCGATGGAGGTGAAGCGTCAGCTCGACGTCCTTGACCGGCGACTGGGAGAGTCCGAATACATTGCGGGGGACAGCTACACAGTCGCCGACATGGCGATCTTCCCTTGGTACGGAGGGCTCGCGAAGGGCTGGCTGTATGGCGCGGCAGAATTTCTCTCCGTGGAGGAGTACAAAAATGTTCAGCGCTGGGCCTCCACGGTGCTGGCGAGACCTGCCGTGCAGCGCGGACGTATGGTCAACAGAACCTTCGGAGAGCCTGCCAGTCAGTTGCACGAGCGCCATTCGGCGAGCGACTTCGACACCAAGACACAGGACAAGATTGCGGGCTAGGTCAGGGCGCGGTTCAAGTGGTGGGCATCTGTGGCGAACGAAGCGGCGGTCGTAAGGGGGTTGCGTCCGGAAGAGGGCCGGCGCGGGTTCGTAGGCCACAGAGCCCGTAGAGGAGACTCGTGAATTGCTCCGCTTGTTACCAAGATCGTTCGATTCTAAGAACATACGCAGGTCGATGGAGCTGCGCCTGTTAAGGAAAGCTAAACATGCGGTGAGGAATTGCGTTTGTTGCGCGCGGGCGGCCAGTGCAATCTGGGTGTGTCCGATCAATTCAACTCATGGAGAAGGCGCATGACAAACGAAATACTATCCGTAAGGCTGGCCCAGGCCGTTCTTGCCGTCGCCGCGACGGTGGCTTCCGGGGTGGTCCTGCAGTTGGCGATGGTGATTGGTTAACACGCCATGTCGGGCGTTGCTGTAAAGCTTAAAGGTTTGGCAGCCCTTGAAGGTTTGGCAACCTATGCGGCCCTAGCTCTGGTGCTGCCCGGTGGCTCCGTCGTAGCGCTGCTGTTGTGGCTGTATCGGCGACACGAGCTGTCCCGGACGTAGCTAGTGGGAGACGGAGATCGTCGCTTCGATTCGTCATCCGGCGGCGTCGGCGGAAGCACCTCCGTCGGCGCAGGGTGCGCTGCGCTGACTCGAAACCTCTCTCCTGAAGGACGCCGTTTGTATCCAGGCGTGCAATGCGACCGCGCCGAGCACGATGGGTAGCCCCACGAGCACGTTGGCGGAGAAAGACTCGTTGCCGAGCCACCATCCGACGAACAGTGCGACGGGCGGGTTGACATAGGCGTAAGTTGCCGCGAGCGTCGGCGATACGCGCTCGACGACGTAGCGGTAGGCGGAAAACGCGATCAGCGATCCGAATACGACGAGGTAGCCCCACGCCCACCAAACCTTGGGCTCGGTCGGCACCGCCCAATGCTCACCGAGCGCCGCGCTCAAGATGAGCGCAATAATGCCGGCCGACAGCATCTCGGCGCCGAAGCCCGTGGGTCCGTGCGGCAGGTCGAGGCGGCGGGATAGGACCGTCCCCAAAGACCAGCAGGTCGTGGCGAGAAGGATGAGCGCCGTTCCGGAGAGGCTCCCGTGCAGATCCCGGCCCATGAGCATGACCGCGGCGCCGATGGCGCCGAGCCCGATGGCGAGCCACTCCCAGCGGCGCGGCCATTGGCCAAGTGCGCCGCTCCAGAGTGCGGTGGCGAGAGGCATGACGCTGATGAGCGCGACGGTTGCGCCGGAGCTGACCCAGCGTTCGGCAACCGATACGCCGCCATTTCCGACTACCAGCAGTAAAAATCCCAGCAGCGCCGCGTTTCGCCACTGGTTCCGCGTCGGCATCCGCTGGGCGCGGAGAATTTGCGCGATCATCAAGGCGCCGCCCGCGACCACGAAGCGCGTGCCGACCAGGAAGAAAGGCGCTACTTCAGCGACGCCGACTTTGATGGCGAAGTAGGTCGTACCCCAGATGACGTATACCGCCAGCAGGCAAGCCCCGATCATCCAAGGCGAGGTCTTTTGCGGGGTGGTGGTTGTGGACATGGCGGCTCCCTACCTGACGTATCTTGGATAATAGCCGCGGATTGGCAGTTATGCCTTCTCATCTATAAGCTATAAGCGAGTTCTGGCTTAATTATGAAGCCGTAATCCCTTGAGGACTTTCATTATGGATGCACTGGATCTCAAGATTCTTGCAACGCTCGACGCCGATGCGCGCCGCCCCTACGCCGAAATTGCCCGTGAGTTGGGTGTGTCGCAGCCGACGATCACCGACAGGATCCGGCGGCTCGAGACCCGCGGCATCGTCCGCGGCGCGATGCTGTGCATGGACCATGCGCGGCTGGGATTCAATATCAGTGCCTTCGTACGGCTGCGGACGAAGCCGACGCAGAAGCGCGGACTTGGCGATATTGCGCGCGCGATGCCCCAAGTCATCGAAATGCACAGCGTGACCGGGGACGATTGCATGGTGGCGCGCGTCGTCGCCCGCTCGGTGACCGAGCTCGCGGAGATTCTGCAAAGACTCACCGTGGCTGCCGATTCAAGCACCTCGGTGCTGCTCGAAACCATCATCCCGTTGCGCAATCCCTTACCCGCTCAGCCGGTCGCCGCAGGGCCCGCCGTAAAGCGCGCGAAGCGCAAAAGCCGGCCGCACGCGTGAGACTCGCGCCGCCCTGCGGCGGCATGTGATGATGAGGCGTGATTGCACACCTCATCGACGGCACCTACGAGTTGTTCCGGCATTTCTACGGACTGCGGCGTTTTACTCAAGGTGAGGACCGGCCCAGGGGCGCGGTCGTCGGGGTGCTCAACACCGTGCTGCAGATGATCGAGCAGGGTGCGACCCATCTGGGCGTAGCCACGGATCATGTGATCGAGTCCTTCCGCAACGAGCTGTGGAGCGGCTACAAGACGGGCGAGGGCATCGAGCCGGCGCTGCGCGCGCAATTCGAGCCCTTGGAAGACGCGCTCGCCGCCATGGGGATTGCGACGTGGCCCATGATCGAGCTTGAGGCCGACGATGCGCTCGCTTCGGCGGCCGCGCTTGCCGCGGCCGACGCCCGGGTGCAGAAGGTCTCGATCTGGACGCCGGATAAGGATCTCGCGCAATGTGTGCGCGGCGAGCGCGTGGTGCAAGTCGACCGCAGGAGCAACAGTATTCGCGACGCGGCGGGCGTGCGCGCCAAGTTCGGCGTCGGGCCCGAGTGGATTCCGGATTATCTCGCGCTGGTGGGCGATAGCGCAGACGGCTATCCGGGTTTGGCGGGTATCGGTCCCAAAGGGGCGGCGAGACTCATCAACCGCTACGGAATCATCGAAGAGTTCCCGGCTGAAACGTTGGGAGAGCGGCGTGAACTCGCGCTGCTGTTCAAACGGCTCGCGACTTTACGCAGCGATGCGCCGCTGTTCACACGCGTCGAGGAGATCGAGTGGCAAGGACCCACGGAGCGCTTCGCCGCGTGCGCCGCGGCGCTCGGCGATGCCCGTCTGGCGGGCCGTGCGGGCGCAGCCTATGTGAGCAAGCAATCAATTAAAACGTAGCAATATCAATTGATTATAGAGTATTAATATAAACAATATCATTTGAGAGTCGGCGCGATCACACGATCTCCGCAGCTTATGATGTGGATCCGCTTTTCTGATGATGCGCGCGCGACCGCATTGTTATGATCGAAAAACCTGCATCGCGACGCGATGCGCGCCACGACCGCGGGCCGGGGGAGATCATGGATATCCACGAATATCAGGCGAAAGAACTGCTCTCCGGCTTCGGGGTCAACGTGCCGCGCGGCGGCGTGGCCTACAGTCCGGAACAAGCGGTGTACGTGGCGACTGAACTCGGCGGCTGGCATTGGGCCATCAAGGCACAGATCCACGCCGGCGGCCGCGGCAAGGCGGGCGGTGTCAAATTGTGCCGCACGTACCAGGAAGTGGCTGCCGCCGCCAAGGGCATGCTCGGCTCGGTCTTGGTCACCGCGCAGACCGGACCCGCGGGCAAAGCCGTTCATCGGCTTTATGTGGAGAAAGCCGAGCCCTATGTGCGCGCGCTTTACCTTGGGTTCGTGCTGGATCGCAAGATCGAGCGCATCCGCGTCATCGCCTCCGCCGAGGGCGGCGTGGAGATCGAGGAGCTCGCGGCGGGTCGGCCCGAGACCCTGCTGCAGCAGCAAGTCGATCCGGCCGTCGGGCTGCAGGCCTTTCAGGCACGCGAGCTCGCCTTCGGACTCGGCCTCAACATCAAGCAAGTGAGTCAGGCCGTGACCACCATCATGGGTTGCTATCGCGCCTTTCGCGATCTCGACGCGACCATGGTCGAGATCAATCCGTTGGTCGTCACCAAGGATGATCGCGTGCTCGCGCTCGATGCCAAGATGTCGTTCGACGACAACGCGATGTTCCGGCGGCCGCGTGTGACGGAAATGCGCGATGCCGCGGAAGAGGATCCGCGCGAGACGCAGGCCGCCGAGCTCGGGCTCAACTATGTCGGCCTCAGCGGTAACATCGGCTGCATCATCAACGGTGCCGGGCTCGCCATGGCGACCATGGACGTCATCAAGCACGCGGGCGGCGAACCCGCCAATTTCCTCGATATCGGAGGGGGCGCCTCGCCCGAGCGCGTGGCGGCGGCGTTCAATCTCGTGCTCTCCGATCAGAACGTAAAGTCGATCCTCGTCAACATTTTTGCCGGCATCAATCGGTGCGATTGGGTCGCGCAGGGCGTGGTGCAGGCCGCCCAGGGCCTGCGTGTGCCGCTGGTGGTGCGCCTGGCCGGTACCAATGTGGAGGAGGGCAGACGCATCATCGCAGGCTGCGGCCTGCCCATCATTTCGGCCGAGACGCTGGCGGAGGCCGCCGAAAAGGCCGTAGCGGCCTCGCGTGGGGAATCATTCCGATGAGCATCTTGATCGATGAGACCACCCGTGTGATCGTGCAAGGCTTCACCGGCGACAAGGCGACCTTTCACGCCAAGGAAATGATCGCCTACGGCACCTCCGTGGTCGGAGGCGTGACACCGGGCAAGGGCGGTCAGAGGCACCTCGATCGGCCGGTGTTCAACACCGTGAAGGACGCGGTGAGTGCTACCGGCGCCGAGGCAAGCCTCGCGTTCGTACCGCCGCCCTATGCGGCGGATGCACTGATGGAGGCAGCCGATGCGGGATTGCGCCTCGTTTGCATCATCACCGACGGCATTCCGGCCCAGGACATGATGCGGGTCAAGCGCTATCTGCGCCGCTATCAGAAGACAGAGCGCACCACGGTCGTCGGTCCGAACTGCGCCGGCATCATCAGCGCGGGCCGGGCCATGCTCGGCATCATGCCGGGCCACATCTACATTCGCGGCAACGTCGGCATCGTCTCGCGCTCGGGAACGCTGGGCTACGAGGCGGCGTCGCAGATGAAAGCGCTCGGCATCGGCGTCACCACCAGCGTCGGCATCGGCGGAGATCCCATCAACGGCAGCTCCTTCTTGGATCATCTGATGCTCTTCGAGCAGGATCCGGAGACTCATGCCGTGGTCATCATCGGCGAGATCGGCGGACCGCAGGAAGCGGAGGCGGCCAGATGGGTGCAGGAGAACATGACCAAGCCGGTCGTCGGCTATGTGGCGGGCCTCACCGCGCCCAAGGGGCGGCGCATGGGGCATGCGGGCGCGATCATCTCCGCCGAGGGCGACAGCGCCGCCGAGAAGACCGAGCTCATGAAATCTTACGGGCTGCTGGTGGCGCCGAGCGCGGCGCAACTCGGCGCCACCACCGCCCTGGCGTTGCGCAAGGCGCGGCGCTAGCGCGTCCATGAACGCGCCCCAGGTTCACCCGGGCGGAAATTTCTCGCGCGCCGAGCTGCTTTTCGATCTCCTGCTGGAGGTGGTGACGCGTTACGAGCCGGCCGTTGCCGTGGTGCTGCGCGAGGAGCGCGACACCGCGGGCATGCCGGCGGTGCTGCTCGCACGAGCCCTGCAGGCCCAGGGCATCTGGTTCCAGCTGCTCGCCATCGCGGAGCAGAACCGCGACATGCGCAATCGTCGCGAGCGCGAGCGCGAGCTCGGCTACGGACAATTGCGCGGCACGTTCGCGGGCGTGTTCGCGGCCGCGGCGCGTGAGGGGATTTCGGCTGCCGAGATCCGCGAAGTGCTGGGCTCGTTGCGCGTGCGGCCGGTGATCACGGCGCATCCGACGGAAGCCAAGCGAGTCACCGTCATGGAGCGTCATCGGCGCATCTATCTCAAGCTTCTGGAGCTCGAATCTCCGCGCTGGACTGACCGCGAGCGCGACGAGCTCATTCAAAGCCTGCGGGATGAGATCGAGCTCTTATGGCTGACGGGCGAGCTCAAGCTCGAGAAGCCGACGGTCGAGCAGGAGGTGGCATGGGGGCTGTATTTCTTCAATGAGAATCTGTTCGACGTCGTTCCGCAAATGCTCGCCAAGGTGCACAGCGCCTTCGTCAAGCAGTTCCCGGGCGAGCCGCTCGAGGTGCCGATGTTCTTCCAGTTCGGATCCTGGATTGGCGGGGACCGGGACGGAAATCCGTATGTGACCAGCGAGGTCACGCGGCGCACGCTCTGGCAGACACGCCTGGCGAGTCTCGAGCGCTACCGGATCCGGCTATTCGAGCTGTTGCGCGCGGCGAGCATCGAAGACCATGCGCTGCCGCTGCCCGAATCGTTCCGCGCGGCGGTGAGGGATGCCATTGGCAGATTGCCCGACGGCGCAGCGCGCGCGGCGCGCAATCGCGGCGAAATCTTCCGCCAATTCATCGGCTGCATGTTGTCGCGAATCGAGACCACGATCGAGCACACCGTCGCGGAGCGGCCGGCTCCGCGCGACACCGGGTATCTTCGTGCCGATGCGCTGATCGAGGATATCGATCTCATGCGCGATGCATTGACGGCCGCCGGCGCGCTGCGCATTGCCGATGCGCTGCTGCTGCCCCTGAGACGCGAAGTAGGGACTTTCCGATTCTGCACCGTGCGCCTGGACGTGCGCGAGAACAGCATGCGCGTGAATCAGACGCTGGCCGCTCTTTATCGGGCAAGACACGGCGGCGCGGAGGCGCCGGCGCCGAGCTCCGAGGAGTGGCGGCACTGGCTCAAGTCCGAGCTCGGCGCTCCCCGCTGCGAGACCCGGAGCGGCGAGGAGCTGCCGGCGGACGCGGCCGAAACGCTCGAGACCTTCCGTACGATCGCGCGGTTGCGCGAGGACGTCGATCGCGAGGCGTTCGGCGCCCTCATTCTCAGCATGACGCGCAGCGCCGCCGATGTGCTCGGCGTCTACCTGCTCGCCAAGGAGGCTGGATTGTTCGCTGACGCTGCGGGGGTCGAGCGCTGTACGCTGCCCATCGTGCCGCTGCTCGAGACCATCCCGGACCTGCGCCGCGCGCCCGCCATCTTGAGACAATTGCTCGAGGTCCCGCTGGTACAGCGCAGCTTGTACGTGCAGGGAAAAGTCCAGGAGGTCATGATCGGGTATTCCGATTCGAACAAAGACGGCGGGTATCTGACCGCGCATTGGGAGCTGGCCAAGGCGCAGAGTCAGCTGGCGCGGCTGGGGCGCGAGCAAGGGGTGGCCATCGCCTTCTTTCACGGCCGCGGCGGATCCTTGAGCCGCGGGGGTGCCCCGACCGGCCGCGCCATTGCCGCCGCACCGGCGGGATCGATTCGGGGACAGTTCCGCGTCACGGAGCAGGGCGAGGTCGTGTCTTTCAAGTACGCCAATCGCGGCACGGCGGCCTATCAAGTCGAACTCCTGGGCTCCTCGGTGGTCGAGCACGTGCTGCGCTCGGAGCGCGAGGCGGCGCTCGTCCCGGTGCACGAGTTCCACGAGGCCATGGAGGCGCTTTCCGGGACCGCCTGGTCGGCGTATCGCCGGCTGATGGAGACGCCCGGTATGCTCACGTATCTCCAGCAATCGAGTCCGCTCGAGGAACTTTCGCTGCTCAACATCGGATCGCGACCGGCGCGGCGCACGCAAGCGGCTACGCTCGAGGATCTCCGTGCGATTCCTTGGGTGTTCGCCTGGACGCAGAACCGCCACATGCTATCCGGGTGGTACGGCGTCGGCAGCGGCATCAAGGCCTTTCTCGACGTGCGCAAAGAGCGGGGACTCGATTTGTTGCGGCGCATGTTCAATGAGGCGCGGCTGTTTCGTCTCATCGTCGACGATGTCGAGCGCGCGCTCCTGCAAGTCGACATGTCGATTGCGCGCGAGTACGCGGAGCTCGTGGAAGACATGTCGGTGCGCGAGGCCATTTTCGCGCAAGTGAGCGAGGAGTTCCGGCTCACCTCCCAGATGGTCCAAACCCTCTCGGGGGATGCTTGTATCGGGGAGCGATTTCCCCAATACCGCCGCCGTCTCGCACGCCGCTTGAAGACCATCAATCAGGTCAGCCGGGAGCAGGTGCATTTGTTGCGGGCGCACCGCAGCGAGGGCGGCGACGAGGTTCGCACTGCTCTTTTGCGATCCATCAATTGCGCGGCGGCAGGGCTCGGGGCCACCGGCTAGCTTAAGTTCAGATCATCAGGAGGCTTTCATGAGTTTCACAAGCATCGAGCCGGCGACGTCGCGGCTCCAGCGGTCCGAACTGGCCGTGCCCGGGTCGAATACTGCGCTGTTCGAGAAGGCGGCCAAGTCGCTCGCGGACATCGTGTTCCTCGACGTCGAGGATGCCGTGGCGCCCGACGAGAAGGCGCAGGCGCGCAAGAACATCATCCAGGCGCTCAACGAAGTCGACTGGGGTTCCAAGACGGTGATGATGCGCATCAATGGGCTCGATACGCATTACATGTACCGCGATGTCGTCGACGTCGTCGAGGCGTGCCCGCGTCTCGATATGATTCTCATCCCGAAGGTCGGAGTGGCGGCGGACGTTTACGCCGTGGATATGCTCGTCACCCAGATCGAGACCGCCAAGCGCCGCAGCAAGCATCTCGGATTCGAAGTGCTCATCGAGACCGCACTCGGCATGGCGAACGTCGAGGCCATTGCCCAATCGAGCAAGCGCCTGGAGGCGATGTCCTTCGGCGTCGCGGACTATGCCGCCTCCACGCGGGCGCGTACCACGGTGATCGGCGGGGTCAATAAGGACTCGGGCGTGCTCACGGACAAGGACGCGGACGGCAAGCGCGGCTATCACTGGACGGATCCGTGGCACGCGGCGCAAACGCGCATGCTCATTGCGTGCCGTGCCTACGGGCTGCGGCCGATCGACGGCCCGTTCGGGGACTTCAACGACCCGGACGGTTTCCGCGCCGCCGCCAACCGCGCCGCCGTGCTCGGCTATGAAGGCAAGTGGGCCATCCATCCCTCGCAGATCGCGCTATGCAACGAGGTGTTCACCCCGTCTGCGCCCGAAATCGCGAAGGCGAGGCGCATCATCGAGGCAATGGAGCAAGCCGCCCGGGAGGGGCGCGGCGCCGTGTCGCTGGACGGACGTCTGATCGACTACGCCAGTATCCGAATGGCGGAGGCGTTATTGGAGAAGGCAAAGTCCATGGAAGCTCGCGCGCCGTCAGGGCCGGCGTAGCGGCACCGCCAGGTAACAACCGAACTCCTTCGGGAAATCAACCGATACACGCGCGTGTACGCGCCCCTGGCGGTCCAGGAATTCGGCGTGATCATCCAAGGGCACGAACGCGCCATGCCAGACATTCGGGTGGACGTAGAGCCCGCAAGTTCCGTCGCACCAGAACGCGGTGAACCGGTCTGGGGAGATGTCATCACCTGGCAGCGCAAGAGGGACGACGAAAGACTCGCCATGCAGGGGATAGATGAGCTGGCCGCCGTCCGGATGATAGTTTGCTCGCCAGATGTAAGCGTTCTCCCGCGCAGCCGAGGCTTCTGCCCGCGCTTCCTCCGGCCAGTTGCTCCAGCCGAACAGGTAGCTGTCGCCGACCGCGTTGTTGCGGGCGAAAAGGATCTCGCCTTTCCACTGGAATTCGAAGATTCCCTCGGTGATGCCGCCCTGATCTCCGGAGTTCGCATCGATGGGACGCCAGCCTTGAGCCGGCCACCGCACGATCTCTATCGGGAACGACCGCGGATCTGCGACGAGCGCTCCGTATCCCTCGAGGCTCTTCTCCGTGGCCTCGACCAAGGGCGTCACGTGCAGGCGCCGCACCCCGGTGGTCGGGACATAGGCAAGGTCGTGCGATGAAAAATCCATGGCCGGACTCGATGATAGCGCGGATCAGCGCATCGCGTCGCGGGCGCGTCGGCAGTTCCTCACACGAACTCGGGATGCACGCTGATCGGCCGGCGCAAACGTTGCGCTACCATGCCTCTCAACGGGGGAGAAGCCGATCAAGTCTTGGGGCGACATCGACTAGCAGTCATGGCCTGAATCGAACTTACGGCTTCTCCCTCGCTCTCCTACACGCATTAGTCGGCGGCGAGCAAGGATCGGACCAACCTCACGAGCTCCTCCGAGTCGATGGGCTTGCTGGCGATCCGCAGGTGAGAGTCGCGAGGCAGCTTCTTCATAGCTGAAGAAGTGTCTCCGGTTATGATGAGTGCTCGCAGGGGGGCACCGAGCATTTGGCGCAACCTCGCGACTACTTCAGAGCCTGTTTCGCCGTCCCTCAAATGATAGTCGCAGATCAGCAGATCGATACAAGGTCCACCCTGCACGTGCTGCAGTGCTTCCATCGTCGACTCGACCGCCGTGACGTGATATCCCTTTAACCTGAGCAATCGACTCAGCGCGAGTCGCAGGGATGTATTGTCTTCCACCAGCAGAACGCGCGCCTCACCTGCTTGCTGAGGGCCGGACGCAGGCGTCATCGAGGCTGGATCCGTCCCGATGTCGTGGCTGTGGCTCGCAGGTAAGAGAAGGGAGAACGCCGAGCCCTTGCCCACCTCGGAGTGCGCTTCGAGTTTGAGGGCGAGGAGCTTCACCAGGCGCTGCACGATGGAGAGGCCGAGCCCATAGCCATCCCGCGAGATGTTGGCCGGAATGCCGACCTGATAGAACTCATCATAAATGTGGGACAACTGATCCGGCGGAATACCGACGCCCGTATCGAGAACCTGGATTCTTACCAATCCTGCCTCTTGCCGACAGCACAAGCGCACCCGGCCTTCGCGCGTGTACTTGACGGCATTCGAGACTAAGTTCCTCAGGATCTGTTGAACCAGCGACGAGTCGCTATAGGCAGTTTGGTTGCATCTTTCGATTGTGAGCTGGAGCCCTTTGCTGTCCGCAACGCTCGCGAATTCCATGCGCAGCTCGTCGAAGATAGCGTCCACCTTGAAATCGGCCGGCTCGGGTATGATCGCTCCGGATTCGATTTTACTGATATCAAGCAGGGCGTTGAGCAATCTCGACATCGCGCTAATGGCTTGTTTCTGTTCCGACAGTGATGTGACCAGATCCTCGCCGGTCACCTCGCGCATGGAGCCGTTGAGCAATTCGATGGTTTGCAGCGGCTGACGTAGATCGTGACTGGCCATTGCGAGAAAGCGGCTCTTGCTGCGGTTGGCTTTAGTTGCGAACTCGCGGGCGGCCTCGGCGGCCTCGCGTGCCAAGAGCAGCTCGGTTTCGATCCGCTTGCGGTCGGTTACATCGCGAATAGCGGCCGCGACAAGCGTGCGGCTATCGTCCTCAATCGGGCTCAAGCTGATCTCGACGGGAAACTCAGTGCCGTTTTTCCGGCGTCCAAACAGCTCGAGACCCACCCCCATAGGCCGCGTACGCTCGTTGCCGGCGTAGTGTTCTCGGTGTCCGACGTGCCGGGCGCGAAAGCGTTCCGGAATCAGCATCTCGACGTTCTTTCCGGTGATCTCGTCGCGCGAGTAACCGAATAAAACGGAAACCTGCCGATTCGTGAACAGGATGGTGCCCGAGGTATTAACGATGACCATCGCATCCGGCGCAAAATCGAGCGCGCTGCGGGCGAAATTAGGTGGGATTGTACGCATGCATTTTTTTTGGTGCCGCCGCTAAACACCCCCGGCTACTGCAGTTTACGCCAACGGCGCGGCATCTCCCGCAACGGCACACAAAAACGCGCTCATGTGAAAGCGTGCCTGGGACGGTTGGTAGTGAAACTGCGGTCCGACAGGGCAGGCGCGCCGCGCGAGACAGCCGTTGTCCCGGCAGTCGGTTCCGGCCGCGCTCAGCACGTGGCTCACGCAGGCATCAAGATCGAACGAGCCGTTGTCAAACGCGTGGACCGGGCAGGTTGTGAGGCAGGGCCGATCCGGGCAGCGCTCGCAGGGCGACCCCCGCCGCGGCGAGGAGGCCGACTGTGAGGGCGAGGACTGCGAGGACGGCAAAGTGATCCTGTCTTGCAGACATAATCCGCCCCGGTAGGCGTGCCATAGCCCATACGTCTCGTGAATCAACAGTCCGATGGGACTCGGATGGACCGGCTCGCAGCGCCGCGCCAGGCGCTGGAAGGGCAGCGGGGGTGAGGGCGATCCGCTCGGATAGAAGTCGGCCGCGCCGAGTTCGCTTGCGAGCGCTCCGATCACCCGCTGCGACCATCGGTCGAGGGGATGCGGCAGTCCGTCCTGCGCTTCTGTGGAATCCTGAAAGGCGCGCCACTGGTCGCCGCCGGTGAAGCCGAGCAAAACCACGGTTCCCGGTTCCGCCACGCGGGATACTGCGCCGAGCTCACCGGGCTCGGGGTGAAACGCACCGCGCACCGCGAGACCGCTCGCGGCGCTGCGCCGACAGAGTTGATCGAAGTCGAGCACCGTGAGGCATGATACGGGAGTTTGTGTTTCGCCGAGGGTTGGCTGATGCATCCGATTTACATCGACGGCGTATGGACAGATGCACGCGCTGCGTCGGTTCGCGAGATCAAGAATCCCGCCACTCTCAAGGCGCTCGACACCGTGCCGGATTGCAGCGCGGAGGATGTGGAGCGAGCGGTTGGCGCGGCCGCCGCCGCTCAGCCTACGTGGGGTGAAATGCCGTCGGATGAACGCGCGGCGCTGCTGCGAGAGACCGCGCGGCGCTTGCGTGCACAGCAAGCCCTGCTCGCGCTTTCATTGAGTCGCGAGACCGGCAAGCCGTTATGCGAGGCGAGCGATTGCATCGCTGCCGCCGCGGACATGTTCGAGCGTCGCGGCCCCATAGAGCGTCGCGGCGACACCGAGCGCGGCGACTCGGATGCTCCGGACGCGGCATCTGCCCATGCCGGCCGGCGCGCGGGCGTCCAGGCCGTCATCACGCCGTACAATTTTCCCGTTCTGGCTTTCGCCGCCTCCGCCGCCCCGGCGCTCGCCGCCGGCGCGACGCTCGTCTGCAAGCCGCCGCCCCAAAATCCCCTCACATTGCTCGAGCTCGTGCGTCTTTGTGATTCTTTGCCCGCCGGCGTGATCAATGTAATCACCGGCGGCGCCGACAGCGCCGAGCGATTGATCGCACATCCCAAGGTAAGCCGCGTGAGCTTCACGGGCTCCTCGGCGGTCGCCTGTCGCTTGCAGGCGCTCGCCCGAGGCAAGTCCCTCGATCTGGAGACCGGCTCGCTCGATGCCTTCATCGTCTGCCAGGACGCCGATCTCGAGCGCGCCGTGCCGGCGATCGCGTGGTCGCGACTCATGAATGCGGGTCAGACCTGTGCCTCGCCGCGCCACATTTATGTCGATCGCGCGATCGCGGGCGAGTTCGCCGACAGAATGCATCAATGCGTGGGGTTTCTCGACGTGGACGATCCGGGCAAGCCGCCGACCGACCTGGGACCTCTGGTCTCACACGAGGCCGCGCAGCGCGTCGAGGATCAGGTGGGACGTGCGCTGCGTGCGGGCGCGAGGCTCATTCTCGGCGGCCGCCGCTTTCGTCCGTCGGGGCTGCCCGGCCATTTCTTTCAGCCGACAATCCTCAGCAACGTGCCCGCAGGCAGCGCACCGACGAGTGACGAAATCCTGGGTCCGGTCATCACCCTGACGCCGGTCAACGATCTTGCCGACGCGCTCGAGCTGTCGAGCCACGCCGCGGCACCCCCGCGGGCGTGGATTTATACGGGCGATCCCGAAGCGGTGACACGCAGCCTGCAAGCGCGCAGCGGCGGCACGTTCTTCATCAACGATCCGGGGAGCTCGCAGGCAGGACCCTTCGGCGGTCTGCGACCGGGCCGCGTGCTCGCGGCCCTCACCGCTCTGCCCGCGCAGAATCCCCTGCCGCGGATTGCGCGGACCGGTGCAGCCATCGAGCCGAAACCCTGGTGGTTCCCCTATCTCGAGCGCAAGAGTGTACCGGCTTAGCCCGCCGGGCTGCCTTCGACCTGGATCTCGAGCTTCACCCACATCTGGAATCCGTACGCCTGTCCGAACGTGACGCCGTAATCGGAACGATCGAAGGTGGCGGAGGCATCCGCACCGCAGACCTCTTTCTTGGTCATGGGATTCGGCTTACACAGGAACGAGTCGATCTTGAGCGTGAGGGGCTTGCTGACCCCGTGCAGTGTGAAAGTACCTTCCGCCTCCGTGGGCTTGTCGCCGTTCCACTTCGTGAACTTGCCCACGTAGGTGGCCGTCGGGTATTTCGCGACGTCGAAAAGCTCGGCCGATTTGGCGTGCTCATCCAGCTTCGCATTGCCGAAATCCACCGAGCTCATGTTCACCGTGACGTCGATCGCCCCCGTCTTCGCATCCTTGTCATAGACGACCTTGCCGGAGGTGTCGGTGAATTTGCCGCGCCACACGGACAGCCCGTTAAAATGATCCGCGGCGAAGCTGGGATAGGTGTGCTTGGGATCCAGCACGTAAGTCACCGGCGCGGCGAATGTGGTCGCCGTGAATGCGGTCGCGTACCCGAGCGCGGCGATGGACGCCAAAACAATACGGTTCATGAAGGCTCCTTGAGCTACTGTGGGTATAATTCGGATCGACGTCGTCCGCTTGTGCTATTGGCGCCGATAGGCACGAATGATAGCCGATTGCACGGCGCTATCCCGCTTTTATCACAAGGAACCCATGGAGTTACTGACTGCAATCGAGACGCGCTCTTCGGCCGGTCGCGTGAGCGCGCCCGGTCCAACCTCCGAGGATCTTGCACGGATCCTCGCAGCCGCCGAGCGGGCGCCCGACCACGGGCGCATGAAGCCCTGGCGACTGGTCGTGCTCGCAGGTGCCGACCGGGAGCGCTTCGCCGCCGCTGCGGCAGAGGCCAAGCGCCGCCGGACCGCATTGATGAGCGATGAGCAGCTCGCCGCCGAGCGCGAGAAAATGCTGCGTTCCCCGACCCTCGTCGTCGTGGGCTGCATGGTGCGGGAGAACCCCAAAGTGCCGGAGATCGAGCAGGTCGTCGCGGCCGGTGCCGCCGCGGAGAACTTGTTCCTGGCGGCACACGATTTGGGTTATGGGGTGATGTGGAAGACCGGTGCCGCGGCCTACGACGCTGACGTCAAGGCGGTGGTCGGCCTCAATGCCACCGATCACATCGTCGGCATCATGCATCTCGGCACGCGAGTCAAATAGCTGCGCTTCGCCTGGGAAAGGAATGGCCACGTAACGACACGGCTTTGACGAGCGCCCACACGGGTGCTCCTACCGCGAGCTCGAGCTCGCGCGTTGCCGCGCGCGTCACGCGGGCGAGGATCGAGGCGCCCGCGCCGATATCGATGGAGATGAGATCGGAATCGGCGTCGCCGGCTCGGCCGACGTCGTCATCGATCGCCGAGACGACGCCCTGCAAGCTGTTGCGCACGCTCAAGTACTGCGGCATACGCGTCGACACGATGACGTCCCGGGCGAGTAGCTGCACCCGCATCCGCGTTCCTGCGTCGAGCCGGGCGGCCTCGACCTTGATCTCCCCGTTCCCCACTTGGACCCGGGTCAGGCTGCTTGCCGCGTCTGCGCCGATCACCGTGCCGTCGATCACCGCTCCCACGGCATCGGCACCGATCAGGGCGCGCAGCTTCGGGTCGAGGCTCATTTGTGTGATGCCGCCTTCGGCAGCGACCGTACCCGACTGCATGAGCACGATATGCGTTGCGAGTCGGAGCACTTCGTCGAATTGATGACTGACGTAGATCATCGGAATCGACAGCTGATCACGCAGGGTTTCGAGATAGGGCAGCACTTCCTCCCGCCGTTCGCGATCGAGGGAGGCAAGAGGCTCGTCCAGCAACAAGAGCCGCGGCTGCGAGAGCAGGGAGCGGCCGATCGCCACGCGCTGGCGCTCCCCACCCGATAACTGATGCACACGGCGCGACAGCAGAGGCTCGAGATCGAGGAGGGCGAGCACCCGCTCGAGGCTCACATACGGCGCACGCCGCGCTCGACGTTGTGCGAAGTTCAAGTTCGCGGCGACGTTGAGGTGCGGAAACAGTCGAGCATCCTGGAACACGTAGCCGATGCCGCGCCGTTCCGCCGCGATGGCGAATGTCCGCCGGGTATCGAGCAAGACGTTGTCATCGAGACTGATCTCGCCGTGATCGGGCGTGAGAAGCCCGGCGATCATGTTGATGGTCGTGCTTTTGCCGCATCCCGAGGGCCCGAACAGGGCGACGATACCGGGCGTGGGCGCATCGAATTTGACATCGAGCACGAACGACTCGAGCCGCTTTTCGACGGCGACCTTGAGGCTCATCGGCCGAGCATCCAGCGCACGCGCCGCGCGAACCATTCGGACAGCAGCAAGCCGCCGAGACCCAGCACCACCGACATGACGGCGAGCCGTGCCGCCGCGTGTTCCCCGCCCGGTTCCTGCAGAGCCGAATACAGGGCGAGCGGCAGAGTCTGAGTTTCGCCGGGAATATTCGACACGAACGTGATGACCGCGCCGAACTCCCCCAAGGCGGCCGCGAAGGCCGTGATGGCCCCGGCCAGCAATCCGGGCAGCATCAAAGGCAACGTCACGCTCGTGAACCGATCGAGCGGCCCGGCGCCCAACGTGCGCGCGGCATCCTCGAGGCCGCGGTCGACGTTCTCGAGCGAGATGCGGATGGCGCGCACCATGAGCGGAAAGGACATCACGGCCGTGGCGAGCGCGGCGCCGTTGCGCGTGAAAATGAGTACGATGCCGAACGATCGGTCGAGCCATCCGCCGATCGGGCCGCGGGTGCCGAACAGGAGCAGCAGGACATAGCCGACCGCAACCGGAGGCAGCACCAAGGGCAGGTGCACGACCGCGTCGAGGAGCGTTTTGCCCACGAACCGGCGCCGGGTGAGCACCCAAGCGAAGAAAATCGCGGGCGGCAGACTGAACACGACGCTGCGCCAAGCGACGCTCAAGCTCAGTCCGAGCGCAGCGACTTCCTGGTGAGTAAGAATCCGGGGCTGCATGCTGCACGCAGTATACTGGTGCGCTAAAGGTTCGCCCGGGCGCGAGGAGATTCGTCCGGGACCGACGAGGATTTCTACATGGCTTATTATCACGCCGTGACCCAAGTGGCGGCGTCGCTCCCGGAACGCATCGGTGTGTTGCTGGTCAATCTCGGGACACCGGATTCGCCCACCTATTTCGCCGTGCAGCGTTATCTGCGGGAATTCTTGAGCGACCGGCGCGTCATCAATACCGCGCCGGCGGTGTGGCTGCCCATTCTGTACGGCATTGTGCTGCCGCTCAGGCCGCTGCGCAGTGCCGCCAACTATCGCAAGATCTGGATGCAAGACGGCTCCCCGCTGGCGGTGTACTCGCATCGCCTGACCAATAAACTGAGCGACCGGCTGCAAGCGGCGCTCGGCGATCGGGTGCGCGTTGCGCTCGGCATGACCTACGGCAATCCGAGTGTCGCGAGCGCGGTGCGTATCCTCGCGGAGCAGAACGTGCGCAGGCTCCTGGTGTTGCCCCTGTATCCGCAATATTGCTCATCGACGACGGGCTCGGTATTCGATCGCATCATGGAAGCGCTCGAACGCTGGCGCTGGATTCCCGAGACGCGCTTCATCAACGATTACTATGCCGATGCCGGTTATATCAACGCCTTGTGCACACGTATCCGCGAGCACTGGGAGCGCGCCGGCGGCCAGTCGCACCTCGTGTTCTCCTATCACGGCGTGCCCGCATCCTATGTAAGCGAGGGAGACCCCTATCAAACCCAGGCGGAGGCGACAACCCGAGCGGTCGTGTCGCGCCTGCAGCTGGCCTCCGAGGATTGGTCGCACTGCTACCAATCGCGCTTCGGGCGCGTGCTCTGGCTGAAGCCTTATACCGAAGAGACGCTGCACGAGCTGGCAAAGCGCGGCAAGCGCAAGCTCACCGTCGTGTCGCCCTCGTTCGCGGTGGACTGCCTCGAGACCCTGCAGGAAGTGGCTTTGGAATATCGCGACAAGTTTCGCGAGTTCGGCGGCGAGTCCCTGGAGCTCATTCCCGCCCTCAACGACGATGACCGGCATGTCGAGGCGCTCAGCGGTATCATTACAAATCACCTGCAAGGTTGGTTATAATATATTGATTAATAAGTATTTATGACGACGTTTCTCGCCACCGCCGCCCTTCTCGCGGTCGCCATTTGGATTTACCTGATCGCCGCGCACGGCAGGTTCTGGCTGTCACGCCCGGAGCTTGCGCCGGTAAGTTGCATGCGCGGTCCGCGCGTTGACATCGTGGTCCCTGCGCGCGATGAGGCGCCGAGCATCGGTCCCGTGATCGCATCGCTCCTCGCGCAGGACTATGGCGCGGGCGCACCCGGCTCGTTCGCGGTGACGCTGGTCGATGACAACTCCACCGACGGAACCGCCGAGCGCGCCGGCCGCGCGCCGAATCTCAACATCCTGCGGGGCACCCCGAAGCCTTCGGGATGGGTGGGCAAGATGTGGGCGCTCGAGCAGGGAATCGCCGCGGGCGATGCGCCGCTCATCTTGTTGACCGACGCCGACATCATCCACGAGCCGCGGCATCTATCGACGCTCGTGGCCTGCTTGGAGCACTCGCAACTCGACATGGCGAGCGAGATGGTGCACCTCAATTGCTCGAGCCTCGCGGAGCGTGCGCTGGTCCCGGCGTTCGTCTACTTCTTTCAGATGCTGTACCCCTTCGCCCAGGTGAACGATGCGCGCTCGAGCGTTGCAGCGGCGGCCGGCGGCACCGTATTGATTCGCCGTGAGGCCCTGCAGCGCATCGGCGGCATCGGCGCCATCAAGGGCGCGCTCATCGACGACGTCTCCCTGGCGAAAGCCATCAAGGGGCGCGACGGGGGCGCGATTTTCCTCGGCCATTCGGCGCTGGCTGCTTCCATCCGTCCCTATCCCGGATTGGCGGACATCTGGCGCATGATCGCGCGGACCGCTTTCACGCAGTTGCGTCATTCGGCTTGGCTTTTGCTCGGGACACTCTTCGGCCTGAGTCTCGTGTGGCTCGCGCCGCTCGCGGCGGCGCTTTTCGGGCACGGCTGGGTGCGTGGCTGCGGGCTCGCGGCCTGCGCGCTCGCGGTCCTGAGCTACTTGCCGACGCTCGCGCGCTATCGGCGCAGCTTTGCTTGGGCGCTCGCCCTGCCACTCATCGCGCTCTTCTACATGGCGGCTACGGTGGGCTCGGCGGTCGATGCATGGAGCGGGGCGGGCGCGCGCTGGAAAAGCCGCTCCTATTGAGCGCGCTCGCCCTGGTCTTCAGTTCCTGGTCGGGGCTCGAGGCTTAGTCCTTGAAGGCGCGGTCCAGCACCACGCCGGCGTCGGAGAGCGCGCCGGCCGCGCCGAACACCGCTCCCCAGCCCGCTTCGGGATTCAAGCGCGTCGCGCAGAACGCCTCGGCGACGATGCGCGCACCGGGGGAGACGGTCGCGGCGCCGAGCAGCAGTTGCGCCTGCATGAGCGTGACGAATCCTTGCACGAAGCGTCGTGCGAGCGCTTCGCTCAACCCTTCGGCAGGGAATGTGGCGAAGCGCTCGAACGCGGCGTCGAAATATCGGTTCTGGCGGCGCGCCGTCGACAGCTCGCGCAGCACGACCTCGCTGGTCGCGGCGGCTTTGCCGAACGCACGCAACACGTCGAGGCACATGATGTTGCCCGAACCCTCCCAGATCGAGTTCACCGGCATTTCGCGCACCATCCTCGCGAGCGACAGCTCCTCCGTGTAGCCGTTGCCGCCCAGAATCTCCATCGCTTCGGCGGCGAGCTCGCAGCCGCGCTTGCAGACCCAGAATTTGGCGCCCGAGGTGAGCGCGCGGCGCAGCACCCCTTCGCTCGGCGCATCACTCTCGAATGCCCGAGCGAGCCGCATCGCGAGAGCCGTCGCGGCCTCCGATTCGAGGATCAGATCGACGAGCACACTGCGCATGAGCGGCTGCTCATACAGCGGCGCGCCGAATGCGCGGCGGTGGCGTGCGTGGTGCAAGGCCTGCACCACCGCCTGGCGCATCATGCCGGCACTGCCGAGGACGCAATCGAGACGCGTGTAGGTGCCCATTTCTAGAATGGTCGGCACACCGCGCCCTTCCTCACCAATCAGCCGCGCCCAGGCATCCACCAACTCGACTTCGGAAGACGCATTCGAGCGGTTGCCGAGCTTGTCTTTCAGTCGCTGAATGAGAATGCCGTTGCGGCTGCCGTCCGGTAGACGGCGCGGCATGAGGAAACACGAAAGACCCGCGGCGGTTTGGGCGAGCACCAGATGTGCATCGCACTGGGGCGCAGAGAAAAACCACTTGTGGCCGTTGAGACGGTAGGAACCGTCGGCCGTGCGCTCCGCGCGCGTGGTATTCGCGCGCACGTCGGAACCGCCTTGCTTCTCGGTCATGCCCATGCCGACCAGACCGCCTTCTTTGGATTCGATCGGAACATCCCGGCGGTCATAGACCCGGGTGAGGAGCCGCGGCACCCAGTCGCGCGCGAGCTCGGGATCGCGGCGCAAGACGGCGATCGCACCGTAGGTCATGGTTGTCGGACAGAGTGTCCCGCACTCCACCTGCGCCTGCATCAAGTAGCCGGCGGCGCGTGCCACGTGCGCACCGGCGCCGGCGCGACCGCGCTCGCGCGCCCACGGGGCGCTGTGATACCCGCGTGCCGCGATGCCCTCCATGAGCGTGTGCCAGGACGGATGGAATTCGATCGCATCGATGCGCTCGCCGCGCACGTTGTAGCTCTGCAGCGCGGGCGGGTGACGATTGGCGAGCCGGCCGTGCTCGAAGCTGGCCGCGGTTCCGATGGCCGCGCCGTCGCGTGCGAGATGCGCGGCATGGGCCGCGGCCCCCTCGCGCGTCACGGCCTCCTGCAGCGCCTCATCGCTCGTGAATAAGTTGTATTCACAGAGCGGCGGGGTCTGGTTGACTTCTGACATGACGGCCTCGCCTTGGCCTCTCGGCCCGAAGAGTTTCCGTCAGGATACTGCTCGCTTGCCCGGGCCGCCCGTGAAGTGCTAGATTCAGCGTATATGTTCTCGGCAGTTCAGACTTTTGGCGGACCTCTCGGCATTTTATGCCTGGATTCGCTTGCGCTGCTGCTGCGCCGCTAGGCGCCACTCACACATGCGCCATCGGTCGGCGCTCACAAGACCGAAAACCAATCCCTCGCCAAATCGAACAGACGGTTTGTGCACGAGAGGCGTGGCCAGACCCTAACGAGCAGAGAACATCATGTTGCGACATCCATCGACCAAGTATCAGGCCTTCGCGCCCATTGATCTCAAGGACCGCCGCTGGCCCAACGCGGTCATCGAATCCCCGCCGACCTGGTGCAGCGTCGATCTTCGAGACGGTAATCAAGCGCTGATCGAGCCCATGGATGCCGCGCGCAAGCGCCGCATGTTCGACATGCTGGTCCGCATCGGCTTCAAAGAGATCGAGGTCGGATTTCCGGCCGCGTCCCAGACGGACTTCGATTTCGTGCGGGAAATCATCGAGCGGGGACTCATCCCGGACGATGTGACCATTCAGGTGCTGACGCAGGCGCGTCCGGAGCTGATCGCACGCACCTATGAATCGCTCAAAGGCGCGCGCCGAGCCATCATGCACGTGTACAACTCGACCTCCGTCGCACAGCGGCGCGTCGTGTTTCGCACCGACCGCGCCGGCATCATCGACATCGCAGTGCGCGGCGCAACTTGCGTACGCGAGCACGCCGAGCGCGAGCGCGGCACGGAATGGGTTTTTCAATACAGTCCGGAAAGCTTCACGGGCACGGAACTCGATTTTGCGGTCGAGATCTGCGATGCCGTGAATGCGGTCTGGGAGCCCACCCCAGGGCGCCGCGCCATCCTGAACCTTCCGGCGACCGTCGAGATGGCGACCCCGAATGTATATGCCGATCAAATCGAGTGGTTTCTGCGGCATGTGAACCGTCGCGACAGCATCATTTTAAGCGTTCATCCGCACAATGACCGCGGTACCGCGGTGGCGGCGGCGGAGCTCGCGGTGATGGCGGGCGCGGAGCGCATCGAAGGGACGCTGTTCGGCAACGGCGAGCGCACCGGCAACGTGGATATCGTGACGTTGGCTCTTAACTTGTACAGCCAAGGTGTTGATCCTGCGCTGGATTTCTCCAACATCAACGAAGCGGCGCGGTGCGCCGAAAGCTGCAATCAATTGCCCATCCATCCCCGTCATCCGTACGTGGGAGACCTCGTGTTCACCGCCTTTTCGGGCTCTCATCAGGACGCTATCAAGAAGGGCCTGGCGGCTCGGACCGAGGCCGACCTCTGGGACGTGCCGTACCTGCCCATCGATCCGTCGGACCTCGGCCGCTCTTACGACTCCATCATCCGCGTCAACAGCCAGTCGGGTAAGGGCGGCGTGGCCTATTTGCTCGAGCGGGACTATCAGCTGGTGATGCCGCGGCGCCTGCAGATCGAGTTCAGCCAGGTCGTACAATCAGCTGCAGATATCACTGGTAAGGAATTGACATCGAAAGAGTTATGGGAGCTTTTCAGCCGGGAATACTTCGCTCCCCGAGCGCCCTTCGTGTATCGCGGGCATCAACTCGCAGCCTCTACGGACGGCGCGGACAGCGAGAAGCTGTCCCTGCAGGTCGATCGGGACGGGCGACTCGAGACCTGGCTTGGACAGGGTTCGGGTCCCATCGACGCCGTGGTGGCCGCCATCGGGCTGCCATTCGACGTGCTTTCCTATGAGGAGCATTCGCGCGGCCAGGGAAGCGGCGCCATGGCCGTGTCTTACATCGAGATTACGACGCGCTCGCGTCGTACGTTGTTCGGGGCAGGAATGCATTCGAACATCATTACGGCCTCCCTTTTGGCTGTGATCTCGGCGGTAAACCGGGCCGTCGCGATCGGCGCTTTGGCCCCCGCCGCGCGGAGCGCTCGGACGGGTACCTGAGGCGCCTTGAAATCGCGCCTGGGTGCCCCGAATAGAAGTTACCGGCACAGCGGGGAATTAGTTGAATGGCTTGGAAAATCCGCTATAGTGCGCAACTTCATGTGTCGGCCTGTTCGATCCCATTGATTTCAAGGGCTTTTCTCGAAAAATGAGTGCACGCGAAGACGAACATTTTGACATTGACGATGAGTTCTTGGGCGAAGCCGAGGAATCCCATGAATTCGATCCCCTGTTGGAGCGGGCCGAGCGGCGGCCTAAAGCGTCGGCGCCCGCCGCCAAGCGAGGCAAGGCCGCCTGGAGCCGCGTGGAAGACGTCTTGGCCGAGCGGCAGTTGGAAAAAGAGCTGCGCGACATTTTCGAAGACGAATAGTCCCCTTGAGCGCCCCTTGGGTCGTGCTCAAGTTCGGCGGCACGAGCGTGTCGTCGGTCTCGAACTGGCACAACATCGCCCGAGTTCTGCGCGAGCGCATCGCCGAGGGGCTGCGGCCGGTGGTGGTGCATTCCGCGCTTACCGGCATCACCGATCGCCTCGAATCTCTGCTCACGGCGGCTGAGACCGGCACGCACGGGCCGGGGCTCGAGCGCATCGAACACGCCCACCGCGATCTGGCGCGAGAGCTGGGCATCGAGCCGGGCGCCGTGTTCGAGACATTTCTCGCGGAGCTGAAGAGCCTGACTGCGGAGATCGCCCGCCGCCGGCAGATCGATGAGCGCCTCCGGGCCCGGGTCATGGCGATGGGCGAGCTTCTCGCCACGGCGCTCGGCAGCACCTTTCTCAATGCGCAGCGCGTCGCTACTCGCTGGATCGATGCGCGCACCGTGCTGCGCGCCGAGCACCGCGCAGGCTCCAATGTGAAAGCGAGCTTTCTGTCGGCGACCTGCGATTTCGCACCTGACCCGGCCCTCATGGCGGCTTGGCAGGCGCTCGACGGCGTCATCATCACGCAAGGGTTCATCGCTGCCAACGATTCGGGCGATACGGTGCTCCTCGGGCGCGGCGGCTCGGACACATCCAGCTCGTACCTTGCCGCCAAGCTGGCCGCCGCGCGCCTGGAGATCTGGACGGACGTGCCGGGCTTGTTCAGTGCCAATCCGCGCACCATTCCGACGGCGCGGTTGCTGCGCGCGTTGCATTACGACGAGGCTCAGGAAATCGCGAGCAACGGTGCCAAAGTACTGCATCCCCGCTGCGTGCTGCCGGTTCGCCAATACAAAATTCCGCTGCATGTCTATGCGACCCAGGCGCCCGGCCTGGAAGGCACGGTGATCAGCGCCGACGTCGCCGATAGCGCCGCCCAGGTGAAGGCCATCGCCATCAAGAAGGGCATTACGCTCGTCTCGATGGACAGTCCCGGCATGTGGCACCAAGTGGGGTTCCTCGCCGATGCGTTCCAGGTTTTCAAGGAGCAGGGCATTTCGGTGGATTTGATTTCCACTTCGGAAACGAACGTCACCGTGTCCCTGGATCCTACGGCCAACACCCTCGATCCTGCGGCTCTGGAGCGGCTGTCGGCGGCGCTCGGGGAGCTGTGTCGGGTCGAGATACTGGGGCCGTGCGCCTCCTTGAGTCTGCTCGGACGCAATATTCGCGGCATCCTGCACGAGCTCGGCGCCGCCTTCGAGCTGTTCCAGGACCACAAGGTCTATCTGGTGAGCCAGGCCGCGAACGACTTGAACTTCACGTTCGTGATCGACGAGTCCCAGGGCGAGCGTCTGGTGCAGCAGCTGCACGAGCGCCTCATCCAGAGCATCGGCTCGGACAAGGTACTCGGTCCCACGTGGTTGCAGCTGTTTGCGCCGCCGACGAGCCCCGCACCGGCTGCGCTCAACTGGTGGGAAGAGTCTTCCAAGCGGCAGCGGCTGCTCGAAATCGCGGCGCGCGAATCCGCTGCGTTCGTCTATGACTTGCCGAGCATCGACGCCACGGCCGCGGCATTGCGTAATGTGAAGTCGATTGCGCGCTGGGCCTACGCCATGAAGGCGAACTGGCACGCCGAGATCCTGCGCCGGGTGTACGCCGCGGGCCTCTCGCTCGAATGCGTATCGCGGGGCGAAATCGAGCACGCCTTCGCGCACGTGCCCGGCCTCGTGCCGGGGCGCGTGCTGTTCACGCCGAACTTCGCGCCGCGCGCCGAGTACGAATTCGGGTTCGAACGAGGCGTGCGCGTCACCCTGGACAACCTGTACCCGCTGAAGGCATGGCCTGAAGTATTCGCAGGCCGCGATATTTTCGTGCGCGTCGATCCCGGCACCGGCCGCGGGCACCACCACCACGTCCGCACCGCCGGCGAGCACTCGAAATTCGGCGTGCCTCTCGCGGAGTTGGCGGAGCTCGCGAGCCTCGCGCACGCCGGCGGCGCGCGGGTCGTTGGACTGCACGCGCACACCGGCAGCGGTATTTTGGACGTTGCCAATTGGACGGAAACAGGCGCTTTGCTCGCGCAGCTCGCGAACCATTTCCCCGACGTCCGCGTGGTCGACTTGGGCGGCGGGATCGGGGTTCCGGAGCAGGTCGGACAGAGCGGCATCGACTTGGCGGCCCTCGATGCGGGCGTCGCACAACTCGCGCGGCGCTTTCCCCACATCGAGTTCTGGATGGAGCCGGGGCGCTTCTTGGTCGCCAAGGCGGGCGTGCTCGTGGCGACGGTCACACAGCTGAAAGGCAAGGGCGAGACGCGTTACGTGGGCATCGCCACGGGCATGAACTCGCTCATTCGTCCCGCGTTGTATGGCGCGCATCACGATATCCGCAACCTGACGCGCCTTTCGCAGCCGCTGACTGATAAGGTGACCATCGTCGGACCTATTTGTGAGACGGCGGATCAACTCGGGAGCGACCGCTGGTTGCCGCCGAGCGAGGAGGGCGACGTGCTGTTGATCGCCAACTGCGGCGCCTATGGCTACGCGATGGCCTCTCACTATAACCTGCGGCCCCCGGCGGCGGAGTTTGTGATCGCATGACGGAAGTGGGCATCATTGGTTGGCGCGGCATGGTCGGCTCGGTCCTGCTCGAGCGCATGCGCGCCGAGCGCGATTTTGAGCTGATCGAGCCGGTGTTCTTCAGTACCTCGCAGGCCGGCGCCGCAGCACCCGACATCGGCCGCAAAACGCGACCCGTGCAGGACGCGCACGATCTCGCGGCACTGGCGCGCCTGCCCCTGTTGATCAGCACCCAGGGCGGCGATTACACCCAAGCCGTGCATGGCCCGTTGCGCGCGGCGGGCTGGCGGGGCTATTGGATCGATGCCGCGTCGACGCTGCGCATGGCGGATTCGGCGGTGATCGTTCTCGACCCGGTAAACCTGGCCGTCATGCGCGCGGCGCAGGCTCGTGGGGTGAAGGACTTCATCGGCGGCAACTGCACGGTCTCGCTCATGCTCATGGCCGTCTGCGGGTTGCTGCGCGCGGGACTGGTGGAATGGATCACGGCCATGACCTATCAATCCGCATCCGGCGCGGGTGCTCAGAACATGCGCGAGATGCTCGAGCAGATGGGTGCGTTGCATCGATCGGCCGCGGGTCTGCTCGCGGATCCGGCGAGCGCCATCCTCGACATCGACCGGGCGGTCTCGGAGTCGCTGCGCCGGCCGGATTTTCCGAAGGCGCAGTTCGGTGCACCGCTCGCGGCCAGCTTGATCCCGTGGATCGACAAGGATCTCGGCAACGGTCAGAGCCGTGAAGAATGGAAAGCGGGCGCGGAGTCGAACAAGATCATGGGCACCGAGGCAAATCCGGTGCCGGTGGAGGGAATCTGCGTACGCGTGAGCGCGATGCGCTGCCACTCGCAGGCGCTGACCATCAAGTTGAAGCGCGATCTGCCCTTGACCGAGGTGGAGCGCCTGATCGCCGCCGGCAACGATTGGGTCAAAGTCGTGCCGAACGAGCGCGAGTCGTCCATTGCTGCGCTCTCGCCCGCAACCGTGAGCGGCACCATGAGCATTCCGATCGGCCGATTGCGCAAGCTCGCGATGGGCGGCGAGTACCTCTCCGCGTTCACGGTCGGCGATCAGCTGCTGTGGGGAGCCGCCGAGCCCCTGCGGCGCACTATGCGTATTCTGCTGGGGTAAGCGCATGCTCGTGCGGGAGCAGCGTGATGGGCACGGACTCGACCTGCCATATATCGGCGCAGTATTCGCGGATGCTGCGATCGGATGAGAAGTTGCCGCTGCGAGCCGTGTTGAGGATCGCCATCCGCGTCCAGTGCTCCGGGTCGCGATACGCCGCCGACACCTTTTCCTGGCATTCGACGTAGGCAGCGAAGTCCGCGAACAGCAGGTACGGATCGTGCTGCATCAGGTTGTCCAGCAAGGGTTGCAACAAGGCGGTGTCGCCGCGCGTAAAGAAGCCGCTGCGCAGCAGATCGATCACCTCGCGCAATTGCGGGTTCGCGGCGTAGTAGTCCATGGGCCGATAGCCGCGCGACTTGAGCGCGAGCACCTCCTCGGCGGATAGACCGAACAGGAAAAAATTCTCGGCGCCGATTTCCTCGCGCAGCTCGATGTTCGCGCCGTCGAGTGTGCCGATGGTGAGCGCGCCGTTCATGCAGAATTTCATGTTGCCGGTGCCCGACGCTTCCTTGCCGGCGGTGGAAATTTGTTCCGACAGATCGGCGGCAGGGTAGACATGTTGGCCGTTGGTCACGTTGAAATTCGGCAGGAACACGAGCTTCAGCCGGCCGCGCATGTCGGGGTCGCGATTGATCACGTCCCCCACCGAAGTGATCAGTTTGATCATGAGCTTCGCGAGGTGGTATCCGGGCGCGGCCTTGCCGCCGAAAATGAAGGTGCGCGGCACGCAGGGCAAGGCGGGATTGGATTTCAATCCGTGATAGAGCGAAACGATGTGCAGGACCTTCAGATGTTGCCGCTTGTACTCGTGGATGCGCTTGACCAGCACGTCATACATGGAATTGGGATCGATGCGTATGCCGGTGCGCTCCAGCGCCAGCGCCGCGAGACTGCGCTTGTTCTTGAGCTTGATGTCGCGCCAGCGGGCGCGGAACCCGGCATCCTCGGCGAGGGGCTCGAGCCGTCTGAGCTCCGCCAGGTCCTTGATCCAGCCGTCGCCGATGTGCTCGGTGATGAGCTCGGCGAGCAAAGGATTGGACAGCGCCAGCCAGCGGCGCGGCGTGACGCCGTTGGTCTTGTTGCTGAATTTCTTCGGCCAGAGCTCGTAAAAGTCGCGCAGCACGTCGCGCTTGAGAAGCTCGGTATGCAGAGCCGCCACGCCGTTGATCGAGTGGCTGCCGATGCACGCGAGATGCGCCATGCGCACGTAACGCTGATCGCTCTCGTCGATGATCGACATGCGGCGGATGCGATCCTCGTCGCCGAGAAAACGCATGCGCACCTCTTCGAGGAAATGCGCGTTGATGTCGTAGATGATCTGCAGATGCCGCGGCAGAACGCGGCCGAACACCTCGAGCGGCCAGCGCTCCAGCGCCTCGGGCAGCAGCGTGTGGTTGGTGTACGCGAAAGTCCGCGTGGTGACGTTCCAGGCCTCGGCCCAAGACACTGCAAAATCGTCGATCAGGAGCCGCATCAGCTCAGCGATGGCGATGGCGGGATGAGTGTCGTTCAGCTGTACCGCGAATTTTTCGTGAAATTGCTCGAGCGGCACGCCCTGCGTGCGCACGATGCGGAACATGTCCTGTATGGAGCATGACACGAAGAAATATTGCTGCTCGAGCCGCAGCTCCTTGCCGCGCAGCTGCTCGTCGTTCGGATAGAGAACCTTGCTCAGGTTTTCCGAGGTGACCTTCTGGTTGACCGCTCCGTAATAGTCGCCGCTGTTGAACGCGGCGAAATCGAACGATTCGGGTGCCTCCGCGCTCCACAGGCGCAAGGTGTTGGCCGTATTGGTGCGATAACCCAAGATCAGCGTGTCGAAGGGCACCCCATGCACGATCTTGTGCGGCACCCAGCGCACGCGCGGGCAGTCCCGGTCGTCGAGGTAGTGCTCGGTGGTGCCGCCGAATTTCACGCTTACCGCCCATTCGGGGCGCGCGAGCTCCCAGGGATTGCCGAAGCGCAGCCACTTGTCGGTCTTTTCGATCTGCCAGCCGTCGACGATCTGTTGTTGGAAGATTCCGAACTCGTAGCGGATGCCGTAGCCGAGCGAAGGAATCTCGAGCGTCGCGAGCGAATCGATGTAGCACGCCGCCAGACGGCCGAGGCCGCCGCTGCCGAGTCCCGGCTCCTCCTCTTGGCGCAGCAGATCCTCGAGATCCAGGCCGAGCTCGGCCATACCCGTGCGCACCGTATCGGTGATGCCCAGATTCAACAGGTTGTTGCCGAGATGCGGGCCCATGAGGAATTCTGCGGACAAATAGGCAACGGTGCGCGAGGCTTCCCGAGTGTAAGTCGCCGCCGTGCTGATCCAGCGTTGCAGCATCCGGTCGCGTACCGCATAGGCGAGTGCCATGTAGTAATCGTTGCGGGTGGCAAGCGCTGCGAACTTGCCTTGCATGTAGAAGAGGTCGTCGAGGAAGGAATTCTTGATGGCGTCCTTGTCGAGCGCGGTGCGGTCGTCTTTCGGCTCCGTCATGGCGCCCACACCACCTCGACGGGTGTGCGGTCTTGTCGGAGCACCGCGCGCACCGGCATCTCCTCGACGGGACCCAAGCCGCTTGCCGCGGTGAATGTCTTCAGCTTGGCGTCGCCGAGGAGGAGGATGTAAATGAGCCGCGAGCCGAGGAGCGCGGCCAGATTCAGGCTCAAGCGCGCGTGCGGCTCGGTAGGCGCCCGCATTCCGATGCAACCGGGCGCCGCGCTCAGGTTGAGCGCCTTGGACAAGTTCGGGGACCCGGGGAAGAGCGAGGCGGTATGGCCGTCATCCCCCATGCCGAGCACCGTGACGTCGAAAGGCTGCGGGATACGGGCGAACGTTTCCCAGGCCGACACCGCACCCAAGTCCGGCGAGGGTGCCGCGTTCTTGAGCCCCGCGAAGCGCGCGGTGGCGGCAGCATCATGCAACAAGTTGTCGCGCACGAGTTTCTCGTTGCTGCCGGCTTCCGTGGGCCCTACCCAGCGCTCGTCGGCGAGTGCGACACAGACGCGGCTCCAGTCGAGCGGCCGTTTGCTCAGCGCCTGGAACAACGCTTTCGGCGAATTGCCGCCGGAGACCACCAGGCTTGCGAGTCCGCGTTGCGCGATCGCCCGGGAAAGACTCGCGGCGATGTCCGCGGCCAGCCCATCGGCCAACGCCGCGGCGTCGGGGTAACGTTTCACGTCGGCGAGGGAGATCGTCATGAGGGCGAATCCGTTGGCTGCGATGTGGAAAGCGTAGCATGCGCCGGCCCTCAAGTGAGCCGGCCCGATGTGCTATAAGTGCGGTCCCGTGAAGGACCTTACGGCGCACTCCATCGGTAAGCACATCCTGCAAATGGCCCTGCCCATCATGGCGGGAATGCTGTTTCAAACGCTTTATTTTCTGATCGATCTATATTTCGTCGCCCACCTGGGCGATGCGGCGATCGCCGGTGTCAGCGCCGCCGGCAACATCATGTTCATCGTTTTCGCGCTGACGCAGGTGCTGGGGGTGGGCACGGTCGCGCTCATCTCGCATGCGGCGGGGCGCAAGGACCAGGCGGATGCGACGCGGGTGTTCAATCAGAGTTTCTCTTTGTCCCTCGCATGCGGGCTCCTGACGCTCGTCGCCGGCTATCTTGTCGCGGCGCCGTACATGCACACTTTAGGGGCGGATGCTGCGACCATCCGCGCGGGCATCGACTACTTATGGTGGTTCTTGCCGAGTCTGGCGTTGCAATTTGCGGTGGTTGCCATGGGTTCCGCGCTGCGCGGCACCGGAATAGTGCAGCCGAGCATGATCGTACAAGTGCTGACGGTCATTTTGAATGCGGTGCTTGCCCCGGTACTGATCGCGGGGTGGGGCACCGGACATCCGCTGGGCGTCGCCGGAGCGGGGCTCGCGAGCTCCCTGTCCCTCGCCGCAGGCGTCGTGCTGCTCGCCATTTACTTTCATCGGTTGGAGCACTACGTGACCTTCGACTCGACGGCGTGGCGCTGGGACTTTGCGATATGGGGACGTCTGCTGCGGATCGGCCTGCCCGCCGGCGGGGAGTTCGCGTTGATGTTCGTGTACATGATGATCATCTATTGGATCATCCGCCCCTTCGGCCAGGACGCGCAGGCGGGATTTGGCATCGGCATGCGGCTGAACCAGAGCCTGTTCCTGCCGGCGATGGCCGTCGCCTTCGCGACCGCCCCCATCGTCGGCCAAAATTATGCGGCGGGAAAGTTCGCGCGGGTGCGCGAGACCTTCGTGCGTGCCATGATCATCGGCGCGGTTATCATGGCTGCGTTGACCTTGCTGTGTCAGTGGCGCGCAGAGTGGCTCGCGCGCGCGTTCACCACCGAGCCGGGCGCCGTCGCGGTGGCGACGCAGTTCCTGAAGCTCATCTCCTTGAACTTCATCGCCTCCGGATTCGTATTCACCTGCTCGGCGGTTTTCCAGGGGCTCGGCAATACCGTGCCCGCCGTGTTGAGCGCCGCGACGCGTTTGGTGAGCTTCGTCATTCCCGCCGTGTGGCTCACGCATCAGCCGCAGTTTCGCCTGGTGCAGCTGTGGTACGTGTCCATTGTGAGCATGACGGTGCAGGCCATCGTGAGTCTGTGGCTCGTGCGCTCGCAGCTGCGACGCCGTGTGCCGGCCTCCGCTGCAGCGCTCGAGGCCGGCTGAATTGCAGCTCAAGACGTTCATCGACATCGCCGGCTGGACCGGTACCGTGTTGGTCCTGGGCTCCTATGCGCTGATCTCTTCCGGCAAGCTCCAGCCACGCTCGGCGCTCTATCAGGGAATGAACCTCGTTGGCGCGATCGGCCTGGCCATCAACAGCGGCTGGAACGGCGCATGGCCGTCGGCCGGCCTCAACGTCGTGTGGCTCGGCATCGCCCTCGTGGCGATGAGGCGCCATCGCCGCCGTGCCACGCCATGAATCCGAGTCACTCGCGGATGAGAACCGTCGCCCCCAGTGTGATCCGCTCGTAGAGATGCTGCATCGCGCTGTTCTCCAGCGCGATACAGCCGCGCGTCCAATCCTTCGGTGCTCCGTGCCGGCGCGCGGGGTCCTGGCCGTGGATGTAGATCTCGCCGCCGAGCCGCGTGTGCTGCGGCGGCAGACGCTTGTCGCGCACCGCCGCCAGAATGCCGCCGTGCTCCTCGGGAGTGATCAGCCCGGCCGCCAGACCGCGCTCCGCGTCCTCCGCGTTCGGATAGCTCAGACACATCGACAAGAAGAACTTGCTGCGCGGGTTCTTGCTGCAGATGTAGAACTCGCCGACGGGCGTCGCCTCGTCGCCCTCGACCGCTTTGTCCGCGGCCCAGTTCCTGCCGAGGGCCACCGGGTAGCTCCTCTCGAGGCAGGTCCCGGCATAGAGGTGGAGCGTACGCGCTGCCTTCTCGATTATGAGCCGCTGGTCGCGCCCGGCGTTCTCGGCCTGCGGGATCATTCGGTGCCGTTCCCACGTGCTTGCAGCTCGTCCACGACCTGGGCCAGCGACAATCCCTTCGCTTCCAGCAGCAGCACGACGTGGTAAAACAGATCCGCAGCCTCGGCGATCACTTCGGCCTCGCCCTGTGCGACGCTCGCGAGCGCGAGCTCGAGTCCTTCCTCGCCTACCTTTTGCGCGATGCGCCGCGGGCCCTCCTCGAGGAGCTTGGCCGTGTAGCTGCCCGGCGGCCGTGCATCGATGCGCTGCCGGAGCGTCCGTGTCAACACGCCGAGAAAGCCGTAGGGTTGCGCCGCGGTCTGCGGTGCGCCCGCGCCGAAACAAGTGCGTGTGCCGCGGTGGCAGGCCGGCCCGCGGGGATGCGCGAGAATCAATAGTGCATCGCCGTCGCAATCGGCGGCGATGGCGCGCACTTCGAGGAAATGGCCCGAACTCTCGCCCTTGGTCCAAAGCCGCTGCTTGCTGCGGCTGAAGAAGGTCACCCGACCGCTGGCTTGCGTCGCCGCAAGCGCTTCGCGGTTCATGTAGCCGAGCATGAGCACCGCGCCGTCCTGGTCATCCTGCACGATCGCCGGCAGCAATCCCTGACTCTTGTCCCAATCGAGTGTGTCCAGGCCGCTCAAGCTCTCACCTCGATGCCATCCGCGCGCAGCGCGCGCTTGAGTTCCGGTATGGCAATGTCCCCGGAATGAAATACGCTGGCCGCCAGCGCGGCGTCGGCGTCCGCATCGCGGAGCACGCGCGCAAAATGCTCGATGCGGCCCGCGCCCCCGGACGCGACCAGCGGGACGCGACACACGCCGCGCACGGCACGCAACTGCTCGATGTCATAGCCTTGCCGCACGCCGTCGCTCGCCATGCAATTAAGAACAATTTCACCGGCGCCGCGGCGTTGCGCCTCGGCAACCCAATCTAAGGTTGCGCGTCCGGCATCGCAAGTGCGTCTCTCATCGCCGGTGAATTGCTGCACGCGATACTCACCGTCGACCGTTTGGCTGTCGATGCCGACCACCACACATTGGCTGCCGAAGCGCCGGCTGAGCGCATCGATCAGCGCCGGATCCGCGAGCGCCGGCGAGTTGACGGAGACTTTTTCCGCTCCGCAGCCGAGCACCTCTTCGGCGTCTCTGACGCTGCGGATGCCGCCGGCGACGCAGAACGGAATGTCCAGAATCCGTGCGACGCGTTCGATCCAGCGGCGATCAACCGAGCGCGCGTCCGGACTCGCCGTGATGTCGTAGAACACGAGCTCGTCGGCGCCCTCGTTACGATAGCGCAGCGCCAGATCCATGATCTCGCCGACAACGGTGTGCCCGCGAAAGCGCACGCCCTTGACCACTTGACCGCCGCGCACATCGAGGCAGGGGATTATGCGTTTGGCAAGAATGGCCGCAGCTCCTCGACGGGAATGAGGTTCTCGAGCAGCGCCTTGCCGCTGATGGCGGCAGCGACGCCGCAGGACGCCAGTGCCTCGAGATCTGCCGCATCCCGTATGCCTCCGGAAGCCTGCCAGGCGATGCCGGGGAAACGCCGCGCGGCCTCTGCGTAGAGGGTTACATTCGGCCCCGACAAGGCACCGTCACGGGCGACGTCGGTGCAGAGCACGTGCGCGGGGGCGGCGCGGGGAAAGTCGGCGAGGGCTTCCCACAGCGGGCGCGTCGATTGTCGTTGCCACCCGTGCGTGACGATTAACGGCGTGCCGCCCGCATCGAGACGAACGTCGAAGGCGAGGGCGATGCGATCGCCGCCGAGGTCATCGATCCACTTGCGCACCGCCGCCGGATCCGACAGCGCGGCGCTGCCGACGACCGCTCGCGCGGCGCCCGCCTCGAGCACGCGCTCGACGTCGGTGCGCGTGCGCAGGCCGCCCCCCACTTGCAGCCGCAAGCTCGATTCGCGGGCGAGCTGTGCGATGACGACGCGGTTGCCTTGATCGGCGCAGCCCTGCCGAGCGCCGTCGAGGTCGACGACGTGCAGCCAATCCGCCCCCATCGCCTCGAACTTGCGCGCAAGCTCGAGCGGCGCCGTCGGGTACGCCGTCTGCTGAGCGAAATCGCCGCGCAACAGGCGCACGCAGCGCCCGTCTTTCAAATCGATGGCGGGGAATAGACGCATGGCAGGCGGGATCCGCAGACGCTCAGTGAAGGCCGATGAAATTGCGCAGCACGCGCGCGCCGGCGGCGGCGGAGCGCTCCGGGTGAAATTGCACCCCATAGAAATTGCGCCGGGCGACGCAGGCGCTGAATACCGCGCCATAACGGCAGCTGGCGACGGTGGCGGCGCCCGGCGGCACCGCGTAACTGTGCACGAAGTAAGCGTGCTCTTGCATCCCGAGCCCCTCCAGCAAGGGCGACGGCCGGTCGATGTCGAGCGTGTTCCAGCCCATGTGGGGGACGGGACGACCGGGCGCGTCGGTGAGCCGCACGGTCGCCCCCGGGATTATGCCCAAGCACTGCGCGGGGCCCTCCTCGGATGACTCGTGGAGAAGCTGCATGCCGAGACAGATGCCGAGCACAGGCTGCGTAAGCGAGGGAATGAGGGTGTCGAGACCGCTCGAGCGCAGGCGCTTCATGGCGTCGAGCGCGGCGCCCACGCCGGGCAGGATGATGTGACTCGCGCCGCGGATGCGATCCGGATCGGCGGATACCTCGGCGGGAGCTTCGAGGCGCTCGAGCGCGAACTGAAGCGAGGCGATGTTCGCGCCCCCGCAGGCGACGATGACGATGTCGCGCTCGCTCACAGGGTTCCTTTGGTGCTCGGCAGCTCGCTGCCGTCGCGACGAATGGCTTGCCGCAGCGCTCGGCCGACGCCCTTGAAGCAGGATTCGACCATGTGATGCGAGTTCTCGCCGCTCACGCGCAGGTGCAGCGTTGCGCCCAGGGTGTCGCACAAAGATCGAAAGAAATGCGGCACCAACTCGGTCGGCAGGTCCCCGATCCGCTCCCGGCTGAAGCGTCCGTCCCAGACGAAGAAAGGCCGGCCCGACAGGTCGAGCGCCACCTGCGCCTCGGCCTCGTCCATCGCGAGCACGAAGCCGTAGCGGCCGATCCCGCCCTTGTCGCCCAGTGCCTCGCGCAGCGCAGCGCCCAACGCGAGCGCGGTGTCTTCGACCGTGTGATGCTCATCGATGTGCAAGTCCCCCAGGGTCTCGAGCGTGAGGGCGAAGCCGCCGTGCTTGGCGATTTGCTCGAGCATGTGATCGAAGAATCCCAGCCCCGTGGCGATGCGGGTCGGACCTTCGCGCGCCAGGTCCACATCGACCACGACGTGCGTCTCCTTCGTCTTGCGCTCGGTGCGCGCACGCCGTGCCGCGCCCAGAATCCGTTCCGCGATCGCGGGCCAGCGCTCCGCGGGAGCACCGTCTACGCGGACGCGCAGTCCTTCGACACCGATGTTGCGCGCGAACTCGAGATCCGTGTCGCGATCGCCCACCATGAAGCTGCGCGCGGCATCGATGGGATGATGCTTGAGGTATTCCTCGATCAGGCCGAGTTTCGGCTTGCGGCAACCGCAACCCTCGTGCAGGAAGTGCGGGCAGATGAACACGGCCTCGAAGTCGATACCCTGCGATGCGAAGAGGTCGAGAATGAACCGGTGGGTGCGATCGAAGCCATCTTGAGGCAGGGCGGGCGTGCCCAAGCCGTCTTGGTTCGTGACCAGCACCAAACCGAAACCCGCCCGCGTGAGGGCGAGCAGCGCGGGAATGACATCCGGGAGCAGGCGGATTTTCTCGAGCCGGTCGACGCGCTCATCGGCAGGCTCCTCGATGAGTGTGCCGTCGCGGTCGACGAACAGGACTCGGTGGCCCGCGTTCATGCGGCCGCCAGACTTTCAATCAGGGCATCGTTCTCAGCGCGCGTGCCCACCGAGATCCTGAGCGCGCTCGGCAGTGCCGGGTTGGCGCGCAAATCGCGCACCAGCGTTCCGCCCGCCCGGCTCAAGCGCAGGAAGCGATCGGCATCCGCACTGTCGACCAGAAGAAAGTTCGTATCGCTCGGCCACACTTTGTCGACCAAAGGCGACCGCTCCAGGCGCGAGCGCAGGTAATCCTTCTCCGTGAGGAGCGCATCGATGCGCGCACGGGCTGCGGCGAGCGCCTCGGGATCGAGGGCGCACAGCGCCGCTTCGATAGTCGGCTGGGCGAGCGAGTAGGGCGGAATAACCCGTCGCGCGACTTCGATGAGCTCGGGATGGGCGAGGAGTGCGCCGACGCGCGCGCCGGCGAGCGCGTGCGCTTTGGAGAGCGTGCGCAACACGGCGAGCGTGGAAAACCGCTCGATCCAGGCCGCGAGGCTCGGGCGTCCGGACCATTCGATGTAGGCCTCGTCGATCGCGACAATGGCTTTGCCATCGAGCGCGCTGCACACCGCCTCGATCGCGCTGAGGTCGAAGGCGTTGGCCGTCGGATTGTTGGGCGAGCAGAGATACACGATTTTCATGGACGGGCGCCAAGCTGCCAGCAGGCGGCCGGCATCGAGGTTCCAGCCGCGCTCCCGCTCCAAGGGCACGTCGACGACGCCGGCGCCCTGAATGTGCGCGGCCACCCGATACATGCCGAAAGTCGGCGGGCTCTGCAGGATCGCATCCGTCCCGGCGCGCAGATAGATGCGCGACAGCAGGTCGATGGCTTCATCGCTGCCCCGGCCGACCAGCAGCATGTCGGCCGGTACGCCGTAGAGCGCGGCCAACCGGGCGACGAGCGCTTTCGGCTGCGGCTCCGGATAGCGGTTGAGGCCTGCCGCCGTGGTATCGCCGGACGGGCGCCAAGGAGCCTCGTTGGCGTGCAGGCGCGTGAGCGCGGGCTGCCACGCCGCGTGCGAGTACGGCTTCAAGTCCAAGATCTCGGGGCGCGCGAGCGCGAGCACGGGATTCATGCGGTGTGCTCCGCGAGCGCCGCCAAGCGGATGTTCACCGCCGCGGCATGAGCGTCCAGTCCTTCGAGCGCCGCCAGGGTGCAGGCCGTGCCGCCCAAGCCCTTGAGGCCCGCAGGGGTGAGCTCCTGCACGGTGATGCGCTTTTCAAAATCCTCGAGCGACAGGCCGCTGTAGGCGCGCGCATAGCCGTAGGTTGGGAGCGTGTGATTCGGTCCGCTGCAATAGTCCCCCAGCGGCTCCGGCGACCAGGCGCCGAGGAACACGGCGCCCGCGGCCTCGACCCGGGTCAGCCAACGCCGCGGCTCGTGCACCTGCAAGATGAGGTGCTCGGGAGCATATTCGTTCGCGATGTCGAGGGCGGCATCGAGGGAATCGACCGTGATGAGCCGCATCTCGCGCACGGAGCTTTCGAGTATCGCGCGCCGCGAGAGGTGCGGCGCCTGCGTTCGGATTTCGCGCTCGACGGCCGCCGCAAGCGCTCGCGACGGTGTCACCAGGATCGCCTGCGCCTCGGCGCCGTGCTCGGCTTGGGCAAGCAGATCCGCGGCCACGAAGTCGGCGCGCGCAGTCTCATCGGCGATCACCATCACCTCGGTGACGCCCGCCGGCAGGTCCGCCGCCGCACCGGCGGCATCGCTCGCGACACAGAGCTTCGCGGCCGTCACCCACGCATTGCCGGGGCCGTACAGCTTGTCGCACTTGGGTATCGAGGCGGTGCCATAGGCCATGGCGGCGATGGCTTGCGCACCGCCGGCCTTGAATACGCGCTGCACACCGGCCTTCCGCGCCGCCACGAGCACCGCCGGATCGGCCGCGCCGCGGCGGTCGGGCGGCGTGCACAGAAGGCGCTGGCGGCAGCCTGCGAGGCTGGCGGGTACTGCCAGCATGATGGCCGTCGACGGCAGGGGCGCGGAGCCCGCGGGCACGTACAGCCCCACGGCGCGCACCGGCACGCTGATCCGCTCGCAGCGCACGCCGGGCGCCGTTTCGATGGACAGGGGTTCTCGTGACTGCGCGGCGTGGAAGGTCCGCACCGTACCGATCGCGACCTCGAGGGCTCGATGTTGCGCGGCATTCAAGATCTGCTCGGCCGCTTCGAACTCGGCTTCCGATACCTCCGGCGCGCGCAGGCGCACCCCGTCGAACCGCTCGGTGAAATCGAGCAGCGCCGCATCGCCGCCGCCGCGCACGGCGGCGACGATCTCGGCGGCCTCGCGTGCGACGCGTCCGGCGTCGCGCTGTGCGGGCCGCTCGAGAGCGCTGCGGCGTTCAGCGGTCGAGAGCGTCGTCCAATCGAGCATACGCATACCGACTACGCCAACATCTTCTCGACAGGCAGTACCAGCACGGAGCTCGCGCCCGCACTCTTCAGCTGCTCGAGAGTTTCCCAGAACACGCTTTCACGGCACACAGCATGGACGGCGACGCGATCCCCCAGACCCTCGAGCGGAATCACCGTGGGCGCCTCGCTTCCGGGCAGCAGCTTCGCGATCGCCGGTAACGCCTGGCGCGGGGCGTGCAGCATGATGTACTTGCTGCCCCGGACTTGCTCGACGCCGTCGACGCGCATCAGCAGGCGGCGCGTCCAGTCGCGCTTCTCGGCGGGAATGGGCACGGGCGTGCGGATGAGCACGGCATGGCTTTCGAGTACGACCTCGGCCTCGCGCAGATGGTTGGCCGCGAGGGTCGAGCCGGTCGATACGAGATCGCAGATCACGTCTGCACGGCCGAGCCGGGGGGCGATCTCGACCGATCCCGACAGCACGACGACCTCGGCGCGGATGCCGCGCTCGCTGAGGAAGCGCCCGAGGATGTAGGGATAGGTGGTCGCGATGCGCTTGCCCGCAAGCGATTCTGCACCGCGGTACACGAAGCCGTCCGGAACCGCGACGCATAGCTTGCAGCGTCCAAAATCGAGCGGTTGCACGGTTTCGAACAAGGGCGACAGGCTCCGGGCCCGGAACGCCAAACGTTTCTCCTCCACCACATTGAGACCGACGATGCCGAGATCGCAGACGTCTTCCTGCACGAGATCCGGAATGTCGTCGTCGCGCACGAACAGCACGTCGAGCGGCATGTTCTCCCCGTAGCACATGAGCTGGTCTTTGCCGCGCGTGTATTTCAGCCCGCATCGCGACAAGAGATCGAGCGAGGCATCGGTGAGACGACCGCTCTTCTGCACGGCGACCTTGAGCCGCACGGGACCGGGCTCGTTCACGCGTGCGCCTTCAGCCGATCGGTCACTGCGCGATAGCCACCGTTGCCCGTCTGCAGGTAGCGCGCGACGCGGCCGATGGTGGTCACACTCACGCCGGTTTGCTTGTGGATGTCGCGATAGGGCAGGCCGCGCTCGAGGAGCTCGACCACGGCCCAGCGATCCGCCATGGCCTGCAGCTCGGTGGGGGTGCAAAGGTCGCGAAAAAAGCTGCGGCATTCCTCGACGCTGCGCAGCGCGAGAATCGCCGTGAAAAGGGCGCGCTCGTGCTGCTGTTCCTGCCGCTGGGTCACTGGACGGTTGGTTTTCACGAGTCGGCCGGGCCTGTACTAATGTAATAATGTACTAGTACGTTATTACAAGAGAGAGAGCCGCGCAAGGACGAAGTTGCTTGACGGGCGCGCCGTGCCTGATACCATTTGCAGGCCTATCTAGACCGGCTGAGGGAAAGGCCCTTAGAAGCCGGGGCAACCACCCGAAGGTCCGCAAGGACCCAAGGAACGGTGCCAACTCCTGCGGAGCAGCCGGCAGTCCAGTGCCTTAAGCTTCGATAGATGGGCGGCGAGTTGCCGGGCGCGAAGCGCCTCAACAGCCGAGCGCTTGGCGCCGCTTCTCAGGGGTTATGTCAACCTTTGCAGGAGTTACCGGTGCCGAATCAGATCCCTGAAAAGCCGAAAGCCGCCGCGCAAGCGAACAGCCCCGCGAGCGTTACGCCCATTCGCGCCGCCACCGATCCCCTGATTCGCGACGAGGTCCTGGCGCTGCCCGCTCCGTGGCGGCTGCACTACGGGGACGAGCTGCCCGATGCGCGCATCGCCTTTCGCCTGGTCGGCCCCGCGGATGCCCCCGTCGTCGCAGTGCTCGGCGGCATTTCGGCGCATCGCATCGTCAACGGCGGGGAGGGCTGGTGGCCGGAGCTCGTCGGTGTGGGCCACGCCATCGACACGACTCGGTACTGCGTGCTCGGTATCGACTACCTGGGCGGCCGCGGCGGCAGCTCGGCGCCCGAGACGGGCCGCAAGTTCCCGCCTTTGAGCTCGTACGACCAGGCGCATGCCTTGCAACGCATCGTCGAGCACCTCGGGCTCAAATCCCTGCATGCCATTGTCGGCGCCTCTTACGGCGGCATGGTGGCGCTGTGCTTCGCGGAAGCCTACCCGGACCATGTCGGCCGCATCGTGGTGCTGAGCGGGGCCGACAAAGCTCAAGTGCTCTCGACCGCGTGGCGCAGCGTGCAGCGGCAAATCGTGCGCGAGGCCATTGCCCGTGGCGATGGCCCCGCGGGCCTCAAGCTCGCGCGCGCGCTCGCCATGGCGACTTACCGCAGCTCGGTGGAGTTCGAGCTGCGCTTCGGCGCAGCACCGGTACGCGAGGCCCACGGTTTTAGATTTCCCATCGAGGATTACCTGTTCGCGCGCGGCGATGACTACGTGCAGAAGTACCGGGCGGAGACGTTTCTCGCGCTGAGCGAGTCGATCGATCTGCATCGCATGGACGCGACGCGCGTGCGTACGCCGGCGACGCTCATTGCCGTGCGCGAGGATCAGCTGGTTCCGTTCCAAGACATGCAAGGCCTGGCGGCGCGCCTCAACGGTCCGCGCCAGCTCATCGAGATCAATTCCATCTTCGGCCACGACGCATTCCTGAAAGAAGGAGCGGCGCTGACGCCGATTCTCAAACGCGCAGTGTCGGAGCCTCTCTTGTGAGTAAAGTAAAACCATGAGTAAAGTAAAACGCCGCAAAGCATTGTCCACGCGCTCGGTGCGCGCGGGCCTCGAATCGGACGCGCAGCACGGCTCCGTGGTACCGCCGATTTACCTGTCGTCGAACTTTGCGTTCGAGGCTTACCGCAAACCACGCAAGTATGACTACTCACGCTCGGGCAACCCGACGCGCGATCAGCTGGCGATCGCGCTCACCGATCTCGAGGGCGGCGCCGGAGCGGTCGTGACCTGCACCGGGCTCGCGGCAATCACGCTCGTGCTCGCCACGCTCCCGCAGGGCGCGCGCGTCCTCGCGCCGCACGATTGTTATGGCGGCACCTACCGGCTGCTCGCCGCGCTGCATGCACAAGGCAAGCTCGTGGCCGATTTCGTCGATCAGAGTGACGCGGACGCGCTGTCCGCGGCCCTTGCCTCGAGGCCGCAGCTGGTATGGATCGAGACACCGAGCAATCCACTCCTGCGCGTGGTGGACATCCACGCCGTCGCCGGGGCAGCACACGCCGCCGGCGCGCTGGTGGCGGCGGACAACACGTTTCTTTCGCCGCTCTGGCAGCAACCGCTTGCGCTCGGGGCGGATCTCGTCGTGCATTCGACGACCAAATACGTAAACGGCCATAGCGACGTGGTGGGTGGAGCGGTCGTGGCGGCCACGGCCGAGCTCGCGGCAAGCCTCGCCTGGTGGGCGAACGCCATCGGTGTAACCGGTTCCCCGTTCGATAGTTTTATGAGCTTGCGCGGCCTGCGAACCTTACATGCGCGTATGGCGATGCACGCGGTGAATGCGGCCGAGGTGGTCGAATGTCTGCGCCGCCACCCGGCGGTGCGGCAGGTGTTCTATCCCGGCCTCGCCGATCATCCGGGGCACGACATCGCTCGGCGGCAACAATCCAGCTTCGGCGCGATGCTGAGCTTCGAGCTCCGGGGTGGCGAGCCGGCGGTCGCGGCGTTCCTCGAGGGTCTCGAGTGCTTCACGCTCGCCGAATCCTTGGGCGGCGTCGAGAGCCTGATCTCGCATCCAACCAGCATGACCCATGCGGGCATGGAGGAGTCCGCGCGGTTGAAGGCTGGTATCGGCCCGGGCTTGCTGCGGGTCTCGGTCGGAATCGAGGATGCAGGAGATCTGGTGGCGGACATTGCCGCCGGTTTGGAACGCGCGGCTAAAGCGCAGCCAGAACTGCCGCTCCGGCGGCACGGGTCGTGACCGCGGCCGCGCCCCGCGGAGCGAGGTCCGCCGTGAGCGCGCCCGAATCGATCGCCTTTGAGACGGCCGCCTCGACGAGGCGCGCCTCCGCATCGAGCCCGAGCGCATGGCGCAGCAGCATGGCCGCGCTCAGGATGGCTGCATAAGGATTGGCAATGCCGCGCCCGGCGATATCGGGCGCCGATCCGTGGATGGGCTCGAAGATTCCGCCGGGCGAGGCCCCCAGCGAGGCCGAGGGCAGAAGTCCCATCGATCCGGCGAGCATCGAGGCCTCATCGGTGAGGATGTCGCCGAACATGTTCTCGGTGACGATCACGTCGAAATCTCGCGGCCGTTTGAGCAGGTGCATCGCGGCGGAATCCACCAGCATGTGCTCATAGCTCACCTCGGGAAACTCGCTCGGCAGAATGCGCTCGACCACGGAGCGCCACAATCGCGAGGTCTCGAGCACGTTGGCCTTGTCCACGGAGCTGAGCTTGCGGCGCCGGCCGCGGGCGAGCAGCGCCGCGACTCGCACCACACGCTCGATCTCGACGACGCTGTAACGGCAGACGTCGAACGCTTCAGTGGCGGAGCGCTGCTTCTCGCCGAAATAGATGCCGCCCGTGAGCTCGCGCACCACCATGATATCGACATCCCGCAACAGCTCCGCCTTGATCGGCGAGGCGTCGAGAAAGGCGGGGTGGGGCGCGACGGGGCGCAAGTTCGCGAACAGGCCGAGGGACTTGCGCAGCTGCAGCAGCCCCTGCTCCGGTCGTACTTTGGCGTTCGGGTCGGACCACCGGGGTCCGCCTACCGCACCGAGCAGTACCGCGTCGGCGCGCCGGCAGAGCGCGAGCGTGCTCTCCGGCAGCGGCTCGCCGGTGGCATCGATGGCCGCTCCGCCCAGCAGCCCCGATTCGAAGCGGAACGAATGGCCGCAGCGCTCACCGATGCGCTCGAGGACGCGCACCGCCTCGGCGGTAACTTCGGTGCCGATGCCGTCGCCGGCGGTGACAGCGACCAGAGCCTGCATTCAAGGCCCCGTGTGCATCGATTCGTAGCGCTCGATCTCGGGCAGCTTGCCGCGTAGATAGCCGAGCTCGTCGATCCCGTGCAGCAGGCAATGACGCGCGAATGCCTCGATGGGGAACTCGATCGAGACGCCGGTCGGCAGCGTGAGGCGCGTCGTCTCCAGATCGATGGTCACCGCGGCGCCGGGATGCGCCAGCAGCCACGCCGCGGTGCTCTCATCCACGGTCACCGGCAACAGCCCGTTCTTCAAGGCGTTGCCGCGAAAGATGTCTGCGATCTCGGTGCTGATCACCGCCCGGATGCCGTAACCCAGGAGCGCCCACGGTGCGTGCTCCCGGGAGGAGCCGCAGCCGAAATTGCGGCCCGCCACCAGTACCTCGCAACCGACTGCCTCCGGGCGATTGAGGACGAAGTCAGGGTTCGGCGTGCCGTCGGCTTGGTAGCGCCAATCGCTGAACAACTGTTGCCCGAGGCCATCCTTGGTCGTGGTCGTGAGAAAACGCGCAGGGATGATCTGATCCGTGTCCACGTTGGTGAGGGGCAGCACCACGGTTTTGGATCGCACGCTTCTCATCGGCTGCATGCCAAGAGCTCCGGGTGCCTCACAACATTTCCCGCGGGTCGGTGATGCGGCCGCGCACGGCGCTCGCCGCCGCCGTCAAGGGGCTCGCGAGCAAGGTGCGCGCGCCCGCGCCTTGCCGGCCTTCGAAATTGCGGTTACTCGTGCTGAGCGAATACTGGCCCGACGCGACCGTGTCGCCGTTCATTCCTAAGCACATGGAGCAACCGGATTCGCGCCAGTCGGCGCCGGCCGTCTTGAATATCTCGGCGAGTCCCGCAGCCTCGGCATCGCGCTTGATTTGCTGCGAGCCCGGCACGATGAGCAGGTGCACGCCTGTGGCGACCTTGCGGCCTTTGAGCACCGCGGCGGCGGCGTGCAAATCCTCGAGCCGGCCGTTGGTGCAGCTGCCGATGAACACGGTGTTGATGGGCTTGCCCAGCATGGCTTCGCCGCCGCGGAATCCCATATAACGGAGCGCCTTGTCGGCGACGGCATCGCCCGCGGAATGCGGGATCGACGCCGTGATCGGCACCACCATGCCGGGATTGGTCCCGTAGGTGATCATGGGCTCGATCGCGCCCGCATCGATGTCGACGGAGCGGTCGAACACGGCGCCGGCGTCGCTCTTGAGCTCGGCCCAGCGTGCGTGCGCCACGTCCCAGTCCCGCCCCGCGGGTGCGCGCGGGCGTCCCTGCAAATATTCGTAGGTGACGGCGTCGGGTGCGATCATGCCGGCACGCGCGCCGGCTTCGATGGACATGTTGCACACCGTCATGCGCTCATCCATGGAGAGCGCTCGGATGGTCGAGCCACGGTATTCGAACACATGGCCGGTGCCCCCGGAGACGCCGACCTTGCCGATGATGGCGAGAATCAAGTCCTTGGCCGTGACTCCGGGCGGTAATCGCCCCTCGACATTGATGGCGAAAGTCTTGGGCTTGCGCTGCAGGAGGCATTGAGTGGCCAGCACATGGCCCACCTCGGTGCTGCCGATGCCGAAGGCGAGAGCGCCGAAGGCGCCATGCGTGCTCGTGTGGCTGTCGCCGCAGACGATGGTCATGCCGGGCCGGCTCGCGCCGAGCTCGGGACTGATGACGTGCACGATGCCGCGCCGTGCATCCTGCAGATCGAACAGCTCCACACCGAACTGCGCCGCATTCTGCTCGAGCTGCCGCACCTGCCGGGCGGCGGCATCGACCTTGATGGGAACCCGGCCGAACACCTGATCGCTCGTAGTCGGTGTGGAGTGATCCATGGTCGCGAGCGTGCGATCCGGACGGCGTACACCCAAGCCGAGCGAGCCCAGTGCACTGAAGGCCTGCGGCGAGGTTACCTCGTGCACGAGGTGCAGATCGATATAGAGGACCGCCGGCGTCTCGGCAGTCTCCGGCACGACCTCATGCGTCTTCCAGATTTTCTCGAACAGCGTGCTCGGAGTCATCGCGAGCCCGGTCAGGCCTTGGCAGCCTCGAGCCAGGGCATTCGCGCGCGCAGCTTCGCACCGACCTTTTCGATGGAATGGTTGAGATCGTTCTTCAGGAGCTTGGAGTACTTGCGCCGGCCGCGCTTCGTCTCGGAGATCCACTGCCGCGCGAACTTGCCCTGCTGAATCTCCGAGAGAATTTTCTTCATCTCTCGCTTGGTCGCCTTGTTCACCACACGCGGTCCGCGCGTCAGATCCCCGTACTTCGCAGTCTCGCTGATGAAGCGGTGCATTTTGGTGATGCCGCCCTCGTGCAGCAGATCGACGATGAGCTTGAGCTCGTGCAGGCACTCGTAGTAGGCGACGGCGGGCTGATAGCCGGCCTCGACCAGCGTCTCGTAGCCTTTGACGACGAGCTCCGTGGCCCCTCCGCAGAGCACGGCCTGCTCGCCGAACAGATCCGTCTCGGTCTCCTCGGCGAACGTGGTCTCGAGCACGCCGCCGCGCGTCCCGCCGATGCCGTCGGCATACGCGAGCGCGATTGCCTTGGCGTGCTTGCTGGCATCCTGCGCGACCGCGATCAGACACGGCACGCCGCGGCCTTGCTGATACTGACGGCGCACCAGATCGCCGGGTCCCTTCGGTGCGATCAGCACGACGTCGAGATCCTTGCGCGGCTTGATTTGCGCGAAGTGAATGTTGAAGCCGTGCGCGAACAGCAGCGCCGCGCCTTTGGCAATGTGCGGCCTCAGCTCGCGATAGAGCGCCTTTTGCGTCATGTCCGGAACGAGCATGGAGACGAGCTTCGCACCTTCGACCGCGGCCGCGGGCTCGGCCACCTTCAGTCCGTCCTTCTTCGCCTTGTTCCAGCTATCGCCTTTGCGAACGCCGACCACGACGTCGTAACCGCTGTCGCGCAGGTTGAGCGCGTGCGCGCGGCCCTGGCTTCCATAGCCGAGCACCGCAATGCGCGCTCCGCGCAGGGCCTTCTTGTCGACGTCTTTATGTGAGTACAAACGCATGGGCGAGCTCCGTGAAAGTAGCCAGAAATACCAACACAGAATCTCTTATCATGCAAGGACCGGCGCGCTATGCTTTCGCGCGCCTGAAGGATCGAGCAACTCATGACCGTCGAAGGTAGCGTCGCGCTCCCGCTGTGGCTTTTGTACGAAGAGGACATCGAGGGCTGGAAGAACGCGCAGGCCGCGCACGTTGTCGCCTGGCTCGGCGAGCATCAATTCAAGGCCGAGAAACATCGCGTGCTGCTCGTGCCGGACCCGGCCGGCTCCGCCACGCTCGCGGTTGCGGGCCTCGGCAAGCGTCAAGGCGAGCTCTCGCTCTGGCACGTCTCGGGACTGCCTGAGCGGCTGCCGCCGCGGCGCTATCGGTTGGCGCAGGCCTTCAGCGCCGCCGATGCGACGCAGATCCATCTCGGGTTCGCATACGGAGCGTATCGCTACGAGCGCTATCGACCCGCCAAGCTCGAGCGTCTCGCGACGCTCGAGCCGCCGGAAAATGCGGATCGCGCGTACGTCGCGCTCGCCTGCGAGGCGCTCACTTCGGCGCGCGATTGGATCAACACGCCGGCGAGCGATCTGGGTCCCGCGAAACTCGCCGCCGCGGTACGCGACCTCGCCGAGCGCCATCAGGCGCAGTATCGCGAATGGGTGGGCGAGGAGCTGCTCGAGGCGGACTTTCCCGCGATTCACGCGGTCGGCCGGGCGAGCGCCGAGCCGCCGCGCCTTGCGGAAATTCGCTGGTCGCCGCGCGGCGGCGGGTCGGGACTGCCGCGTCTCGCGCTGATCGGCAAGGGCGTGTGCTTCGACAGCGGCGGCCTCGACATCAAGCCGAGCTCCGGGATGGCGCTCATGAAGAAGGACATGGGCGGCGCCGCGGTCACGCTCGCCCTCGCGCACATGCTCATGAGCCGCGGCCTGCGTGCCGAATTGCACGTGCTCGTGCCGATCGTGGAGAACTCGATCGGCGGCAACGCGTACCGGCCGGGCGATGTGCTCGCCACGCGCAAAGGTTTGACCGTCGAGGTGGGCAACACCGATGCCGAAGGGCGCCTGGTGTTGTGCGATGCACTGGCGCTGGCCGATGCGGAGCGCCCCGATCTCATCATCGATTTCGCGACGCTGACCGGGGCCGCCCGCGTCGCTTTAGGTCCCGAGCTACCCGCGCTGTTCGGTACGAGCGATGCGCTGACGGCGGATCTCGCGCGCTGTTGCGCGGCGGTGCACGATCCGGTGTGGCCCATGCCGCTCTGGATGGGCTATGACGAGGAGCTCGGCAGCAAAATCGCGGACCTGAACAATGTTGCCGCTTCGGGGTTCGCGGGCGCGATTTTCGGGGCGCTCTTCTTGAAGCGCTTCCTCTCCGCCGGCGCGCAGTGGATGCACCTCGATCTGTATGCCTGGAATCCGAGGGAGCGCCCGGGTCGCGGGGTGGGCGCGGAGGCCCAGGCGGTGCGCGGCACCTATAGTTATTTGCTCGAACGTTACGGGACGGTCTGATCATGTCGCAGAAGAAACCGCGGAAATCCGCGGCTCGCCCCGCCGTCGATGTCCGGCCGTACTCGCGTGTGGTGGTCGACGGCATCAAGCAAGCGCCGGCTCGCGCCATGCTGCACGCCGTGGGATTCGGCGAGGGAGATTTCGAAAAGCCGCAGGTGGGCATCGCCTCGACTTGGAGCAATCTCACGCCTTGCAACATGCACATCGACGAACTCGCTCGCCTGGCCGCGGCGGGTGTCGAAGCCCAGGGCGCAAAGGCCGTGACCTTCAACACCATCACCGTTTCCGACGGGATTGCCATGGGAACGCCGGGCATGCGCTATTCCCTGGTGTCGCGCGAGGTGATCGCCGACTCCATCGAGACGGTCGTGGGCGCGCAAGGGTTCGACGCCGTGGTGGCCTTCGGCGGCTGCGACAAGAACATCCCGGGATGCGTGATGGCGCTCGCGCGTCTCGATCGTCCGGCGGTGTTCGTGTACGGCGGCACCATCCGCCCGGGTGCCAACCGACGGGACATCGTGTCGGTGTTCGAGGCGGTCGGCGGGCATGCCGCGGGCAAGGTTTCGGACATTGAGCTCAAATTCATCGAGCGCACGGCGATCCCGGGACCGGGTTCCTGCGCCGGCATGTATACCGCCAACACCATGGCTTCGGCGATCGAGGCGCTCGGCATGAGTTTGCCGAACAGCTCGGCGCAGGAAGCGGTCTCCGACCAAAAGCGCACCGACGCGACGCGCGCGGGCGCGGCCGTCGTCGAGCTCATCAAGCGCGGCATTCGGCCGCGGCATATCATGACCCGCAAGGCATTCGAGAACGCCATCACCGTGTGCATCGCCCTCGGCGGATCGACCAATGCTGTCCTGCACTTGCTGGCCATCGCCTCGTCGGCAAATGTCAAATTGCAGCTGGATGATTTCACCCGGATCGGGCGGCGGGTGCCGGTGTTGGCGGACCTGCGCCCCAGCGGACGGTATTCGATGTCGGAGCTGGTGGCGATCGGCGGCATCCGTCCGCTGATGAAAACGCTGCTCGATGCGGGCTTGTTGCACGGCGAGTGCATGACGGTGACGGGTGCCAGCGTTGCGGAGAATCTGCGCGACGTGGCGCCTTACCCGCCGGGGCAGGACATCGTCCACGCCCTGGCCGACCCTATAAAGAGGGACAGTCATCTGGTCGTGCTGTACGGCAATCTCGCGCCGGAGGGTGCGGTTGCAAAAATCACCGGCAAAGAGGGCCTGAGCTTCACGGGCCGGGCGAGGGTTTTCGATTCCGAGGAGGCCTCGATCGCGGGAATTCTCGGCGGCAAGGTCAAAGCGGGGGACGTCGTGATCATCCGTTATGAGGGTCCGCGGGGCGGCCCGGGGATGCGCGAGATGCTGGGCCCGACCGGCGCCATCATCGGCAAGGGCTTGGGCAACAGCGTTGCGCTCATCACCGATGGGCGGTTCTCCGGCGGGAGCCACGGCTTCGTGGTCGGCCACGTATCGCCGGAAGCCGCGCTCGGCGGTCCCCTTGCGCTCGTCAAGAACGGCGACGAAATCACGATTGATGCAGAGCGTCGTGAAATCTCCTTGCATGTGGCCGCAGCCGAGCTGAAGCGCCGGCGCAAGGCGTGGGACGCGCCGAAGCCCTATGCGCGTCGCGGTGCGCTGGCGAAGTATGCCAAGCAAGTCAGCAGCGCATCGCTAGGCGCAGTCACCGATAATGAGTAAAGCAAGGGGACGAAAACCTGCTTGCAGTGCGGGCGGGATATGTGTCAGTCTCTTTACTTGCCGTAGGGACTGAAGGACGCTTCTAGAATATAGGGGCGGTCTGCGGCTCGCGCGTTTTTTCAAGCGCGTGGCAACATGCACAAAGCGTGCGTGGCGTGTCAGCACTAGCTAGGGGCGAGTGTCGAACTAGAGTTATGTACAAATACGAACAGCCGTCGATGTTTTCGGGGCCGCGCGGCGCGGCGCTCATCGCAGTCATCATTCTCCATATCGGCATCGTCTGGGCGTTCTATACCGGCTTGGCCGGTAAGCTCGTGCAGAAGATCATTCCGCCGGTCGAGATCGCTCAGATCGACAAGCCCAAGGACGTAGACAAGCCGCCGCCGCCGCCGCCGAAACTCGAAGAGGTCAAGCCGTTCGTGCCGCCGCCGGAATTCGTCGACATCCAGGCAGCACCACAGCAAACGAACGCGATCACCGAGACGACGCAAGTACAGAGAGCGGCACCCGTCGCTGCACCGGCACCGGTGCAGCATGCGCACACTCCGATCGCGATGGATCCGAAGCATCCCCTGAAGATCGGTGAGGACTACTACCCCGACGCCTCGAAGCGCGCGGGCGAAGAAGGTCGCTGCATCGTCACGGTCACGGTGGCCGCCGACGGGCGCATCACCAATGCGGCCATTCAGCAATCGTCGGGATTTCCACGCCTCGACGAAGCCTGCATAAAGGGTGTGAAGGATCAGCGCATGAAGCCCGCGACGGAGGACGGTAAACCCATCGAGACCACCGCGGCGTTGCCCATCGTCTGGAAGCTCACGAAATAGTTGAATGCAGTCCTGGTGTGAATCTCGCTTGTTACTACGCTTAATCTAAATGTAGAGGGAATCGGTCAATGCAAGAGACAGCTGTTGATAACCCATATGGCCTTGGTGCCCTGATCGCGAATGGCGACATAATCGCACGATCGATTCTGATCATTCTGCTGTTCATGTCGCTCCTGACGTGGTTCATCATGATCACCAAGTTCTTCGACCAACGCCGCACCCGTCTGCAGGCCATCGCTGCCGAGCGCGAGTTCTGGTCTTCCTCGAGCCTCACTGATGCGATCAGTAAGCTGAAGGGCAACTCGAATCCGTTCCGCGCGCTCGCCGAGACCGGCAAGCAGGCGTACGAATATCACGAGACCAACAAGACCCGGCTTTCGGGTGCCATCGGCACCAGTGAGTGGATCACGGAGTCGCTGCAGAGAACGGCGGACACGGTGATCAGCCGCATGCAATCGGGTCTCCCCGTGCTCGCCTCGGTCGGCGCGACGGCGCCGTTCGTCGGCCTCCTCGGCACCGTCATCGGCATCTACCACGCGCTGATCGCGATCGGCGTTGCAGGCCAGGCGTCGATCGACAAGGTGGCGGGTCCCGTCGGTGAGGCGCTGATCATGACCGCCATCGGTCTGGCGGTCGCCGTGCCCGCGGTGCTCGGGTACAACATCCTTCTGCGCCGCAATAAGGGTGTGCAGGAGCGCGTCAGCCACTTTACGCATGAGCTGCACGCGTACCTGATCGCCGGCGCGAAGATGGGTCTTGGCATGGATAAGGGAGGCACGCCTCCGCCCGTGGTGAAGCCCTCGCCCGTGGCCGCTCGCTGAGGAAGCGTCATGGCGATGAATATCGGCAGCGGTGAAGAAGCCGAAGCGATGTCGGACATCAACGTCACGCCCCTCGTGGACGTGATGTTGGTGCTCCTCATCATCTTCATCATCACGATTCGCGTCATCATTCAGCAAGTACCGGTGCAGCTGCCGAAAGCCACCAATCTGCCGACTCAGACGAAGCCTGAGAACATCACCATCGCGGTCGACAAGGAAGGCGACATCTTCTGGAATACTCAGAAGCTGAGCAGCACGGAAGACCTCAAGGCGCATCTGCGGGCCATCGCGCGCATAGATCCCCAACCCGAGGTGCACATCCGCGGGGATTCCAACGTACGGTATCAGTTCGTGGGGCAGGTGCTCGTGGCGACGCAGCAGATCGGCATCCGCAAGGTCGCGTTCATCACGACGCCGGATCATTTCGGCCCCGGGACATAGGAGCGATTCAACATGGCGATGGCAGTAGGCGGGGGCGGCGAAGGCCAGTCCTATTCGGATATCAACATGACGCCGTTGATCGACGTCATGCTGGTGCTCCTCATCATTTTCATCATCACGATCCCGAGTCAGACGCATGCGGTGAAGATCGACAATCCGTTGCCGCCGCCGCCGAATTTCGTACCGCCGCCGCCGCCTGAAGTGATCGATCTGTCGATCGACTTCGATGGCACGTTGCTGTGGAACAAGACGCCGGTCGATCGTGCGACGCTGCAGGGCTATATCGCGACGGAAGCGCAGAAGGATCCGCAGCCCGAGGTGCACATCACCGTCGACAAGTTCGCCAAGTACGAGATCGTCGCCCAGACGCTGGCGGATTTGCAGCATCGGGGACTCAAGAAGATCGGGTTCGTCAACAACGACTATTTCTGAAATAGGGTCCTAGCGGGTATTGCGGCGCGTCAACCCGATTCCCTCCGGGTTCACGCGCCGTTTGTTTCATCGCTACCCATAACTTGTTAGATCTGAAGGTGTGATCATGATTCTATCGATGAAAAAAGAAGCACAACGTTCGATGCGAGCTTTGCAACAGCGGGCGGCGGTCATGTCCGCGGTGGCCCTGATCGCGGCGCTTGGCCTGAATCCGGGCGCGTCGCTCGCGGCCGAAAAGAAGGAAATCAGCCACACCATCGGCAAGGAAATGCAAGCCGCGCAAAAAGCTTTGCAGGCAGGGCAGTGGGCGGAAGCGCTCAAATCGCTGGACGAGGCGGAAGGTAAGTCCGGCATCACCGCCTTCGATAAATTCAAGATCCACGATTTCAAAGGATTCGCCGAGTTCAGGCTGGCCAAGTACAAGGAGGCGGAGGCCGACTACGAGGCGGCACTTGCCTCGGGCGAGTACACCCCGGAGGAAGCGGCGAAGACCACGAATCTGCTGTTCCGTGTGGCCGCCCAAAATCAGCAGTACGCCAAAGCGATCGAGTACGGCAAGCAGGTCGCCGAGTCACCGACCGCAAAGCCGGATGACTTCAATATCATGGCGCAGCTCTACTACCTGCAGAAGGACTGCAAAGACACGGTTGCGTGGGCCGACAAGTCCTTGGCCGCCTCCAAGAAGGCCGGCGAGACGCCCAAGGAGAACACTTACCAGTTCAAGCTGCAGTGCGCCTCGGATGCCGGAGATACCGCGGGCATGGAAAGCTCCTTGGTGGATCTGATCAGGCTCACCAACAAGACGACGTACTGGAATACGTTCCTGCGCCTCGAGCGCCAGGATGAGCGGGACGATCACAATCTTTTGATGATCTACCGCGTCATGTACAACACCAACGCGATGAACGCCGATACCGATTACATCGAGATGGCGCAGCTACTCGGCGACGCCGCGCTGCCCGGCGAGGCCGCGGCCGTGCTCAACAAGGCGATGTCGACGGGAGTGATCAAGGACGAGCACAAGGAGCGCACCACGCGCTTGCTCAAGGCGTTGCAGGATCGGGCCGATGCGGACAAAAAGGGCTTGCCGCAGCAGGAGGCCGAGGCCGGCAAGAGTGCGGCGGGTGAGCTGAGCGTGAAGCTCGGCGAGGTCTACTATGGCTTCGGCGATTACCAGAAGGCCGCGGGGGCCATCAATCAAGGGCTGCAGAAGGGCAGCATCAAGCATCAGGACGAGGCCTATGTGTACCTGGCACTCGCGGATGCGCAGCTCAAGAACTATGCAGATGCGAAAAAGGCGATCGCAAACCTCAAGAGCGTGCCCAACATCGGTCCCCGGGTGTTGAAGGTATGGGACCTGTACGGCGCCACTTTGGGCATGCCGGTCGCGTCGGGCTGAGAGCGGTAAATTTTAGGAGCAATCCCATGACCATCAAAGCCGGCGAGAAGATGCCTGACGGCAAGTTCACCCGCATGACCAAGGACGGGCCCCAGAAAATCACGACCGACGAGCTCTTCAAGGGCAAGACGGTGGTGTTCTTCTCGGTGCCCGGCGCGTTCACGCCGACCTGCGATGCGAAGCACTTGCCGGGTTTCGTGGAGCTCGCCGAGAAGATCAAAGCGAAGGGCGTGGACACCATCGCGTGCACGGCGGTCAACGACGTTTTCGTGATGAACGCCTGGGGTAAGTCGAGCAGCGTCGGGGATAAGATCCTGATGCTCGCCGACGGCAACGGTGAGTACGCCAAGGCGCTCGGCCTGGAGTTGAACGCTTCGGGCTTCGGCATGGGAACGCGCGGCCAGCGCTTCGCCATCATCGTCAAGGACGGCACCGCTCAGCACGTCAACGTCGAGGCCCCGGGCGAGTTCAAGGTATCGGCCGCCGATTACGTCTTGAAACAACTCTAGCGCGGAAGCTTTGCTCGCCCTGCGGACCTCTCCGCCGGTATTCACAGAGGCGCAAGTCGAGCGCATCGCGCGGGATACTTACGGACTTGGCGTGTCGGTGCGCTCGCTGCCCGGCGAGCGCGACCGCAACTTTCACTTGCATACCGCCGATCGGCGGGACTACGTCCTCAAAATCCTGGATTTCAATTCGAGCCCGGAGGCGACTGATTGTCAGCTGCGGGTGCTGGAGCACCTCGCCGAACAGGATTCTGCGCTGCCGGTGCCGCGCGTCTATCCCACGACGCTGGGCGGGGAGATCGGCACGGTCGCCGGACGCGAGGGGAGCTATGCGACCTGCTTGATGGGCTACCTGCCCGGCGAATTGCTGGCCAGTCGCTCGCCCGATGCCCCGCTCCTCGAGAATCTCGGCGCCATGCTCGCCCGGTTGGATGTTGCGCTCCGGGGGTTCTTTCACCCGGGGCTCGGGCAGCGCCTGGCCTGGGACGTGAGGCGCCTGCCGGAACTCGCCGCGCATGCCGCCTATCTCGAATCGACCAGCCTGCGGCGCGACGTGCAAAACGCCGCGGCCGCGCTGAAGGAGCGACTTCCCGCCTTACGCTCGCTGCGCAGCCAGGCTATTCATGGGGATTGCCATGCGCACAACGTTTTGGTCGATCCGGGCTCGAGCGGCATCAGCGGAGTCCTGGACTTCGGGGATATGGTGCATGCCCCGCGGGTGCTCGAGCCGGCCGTCGCCATGTCCGAGCTTCTCGCCGAGGAGCGCGTGTCGATGGAGATCCTGCCTGCTCTGCTCGCCGGATATGCGCGTAGGACAGCCCTCGAGCCGGCCGAGCTGGAGCTGCTCTATGACCTCATTCTGGGCCGCCATTCAGCCACGATCCTGGTACATGCCTGGCGCGCCCGCCACGACGCGGAGGGTGCGCGGGTGCTCGAGGGGTCGATCGCCCCGACCGTACGCTCCATGGCGCGTTTGCAGGAAGTCGGCCGCGAGGCGCTGACCGAGAGCTGGCGCCGAGCGCTCCAAGACGATGCGGGGCCGGCTCACGAGCCGGTGCCGCTGGCGCGCCGGCAGCGCCTGCTCGGCGCGGGCGCGGAGCTCTTCTACGAGCGGCCGCTGCACATCGTGCGCGGCTCCGGCGTGTGGCTGTACGATGCGCGCGGGCTCGCCTACCTCGATGTCTACAACAACGTGCCGCACGTCGGGCATACGCATCCTGAGGTGGTGGCCGCAATCCAGAAGCAAACCGCATTGCTCGCGACGCACACGCGTTATCTGCACGCCCGTATTCTCGAGTACGCGGAACGCCTCACGGCAACGCTGCCGGCGCATCTCGATGCCTGCATGTTCGTCAATTCCGGCAGTGAGGCGAACGACGTCGCTTGGCGCCTGGCGCAATTCGCGACCGGCCGCAGCGGCGGCCTCGTCATGGCGCACGCTTATCACGGCATCACGGACGCCGTGGCGGCCCTGACCCCGAGCACCGGCCAACCGCGCGATGCCCGGGTCGTGACCTTGGCCCCTCCGCCGCACGGCCTCATTCGGGACGATGAGTTGCCGCCCGACGCGCTCGAGGCCGCGCAGCACGACGTGGATCGAGCCGTCGCCGTCCTCGCCGACCGTGGCCATGCGCCGGCGGCCTTCTTCGTCGATACGGCCATCACCAGCTCGGGCATTTTCGATCCGCCGCCGCTTTGGGGCGCCGGGATCGCGGCGCGGCTGCGCGCGGCCGGCGCGCTGATCGTCGCCGATGAAGTGCAATACGGGCTCGGGCGATGCGGCTCGCACTTCTGGGGCTTCGAGCGCCGCGGCTTCGAGCCCGATATCGTGACGCTCGGCAAGCCCGTGGCCAATGGTTACCCGATGGGCGTGGTGGTGGCGAGACGCGAGCTGATCGAGGCCTTCCAGAAAAAATATGGCTTTTTCTCCACTTTTGGCGGCAATGCGGTGGCGGCGTCGGCAGCACTTGCGGTGCTCGACGTGCTCGAGCGAGAGCGGCTGCAAGCGAACGCCGCGGATACCGGCCGCTATCTACGCGATCGGCTGAGCATGCTCACAGGCCGTTATCCGTGCTTTGGAGCGGTGCGCGGCACGGGTCTGTTGCTCGGGCTCGAGGTCAAGGAGAGCGCCGCGGGTACGGCGCGGCAGGGCGCCAAGCGCGTCATCAATCGGCTCGCCGAGGAGGCGCGCGTGCTCATCGGCTATGAGGGCCCGGACGCGAGCGTACTCAAGCTGCGGCCGCCGATGCCCTTCGGTACCGAGCATGCAGACCGGCTCGTCGCTGCCCTCGAGGCGGCTGCGGGGTCGCTGGACCAGGCCCGCCCGCTCTAGGTTCCGACCAGCTTCTCGAGCTCCGGTACGATCTGAAACAGGTCACCCACCAGCCCGACGTCGGCCACCTCGAAAATCGGCGCTTCGGCATCCTTGTTGATCGCGACAATGGTGCGCGCGTCCTTGATGCCGGTGAGGTGCTGAATCGCGCCGGAGATGCCCACCGCGATGTACATCTCGGGGGAGATGATCTTGCCCGTCTGACCCACTTGCATCTCGTTCGGTGCGTAGCCGGCGTCGACCGCCGCTCGTGAGGCCCCGACCGCTGCGCCGATCTTGTCTGCGAAGCTGAACAGCAGCTTGAAGTTCTCCGCGCTGCCGAGGGCGCGGCCGCCCGACACCACCTTCGAGGCGGTCTGCAGATCGGGCCGGTCGGTCGAGCCCGATTTTGCACCGATGTAGCGGGTGTGCGCCGGTAGAGCGACATTCAGGCTCTTCGAGTCGATGGCGGCACTGCCGCCCGTGCCGGCGGCCTCGAACGATGCCACGCGCACGGTGGCGACGAGCTTGCGCGATGCGTCGGCTTCGACGGTCACGATGGCATTGCCGGCGTAAATCGGCCGGCGAAAGCGATAGGCACTCTCGACCGCCATCAGGTCGCTCACCTGCGGCACGCCGAGGAGCGCCGCCACTCGCGGCATCAAGTCCTTGCCGAAGCTCGTCGAGGGACCGAACAGATGGCTGTATTCCGCCGCGAGGGCGACGATCTGCGGGGCGAAGGTCGCGGCCAGCGGATGCGCATTCTCGGCGCGATCGACCCGCAGCACGGACTTAACGGCGGAGAGCGCCGCCGCTTGCGCGGCGACGCTCGCGGTGTCCGCGCCGAGCAGCGCAATCGTGATCTCGGAATCCGGAATGGCTTTCGCGCAGGTGACGCACTTGGCGGTCGCGGGATTCAGCGTCTTGCCGTCGTGTTCACCGATGATGAGTATCTTGTGCATTAGATCAAACCCTTCTTCTTGAGCACATCAACGAGCTCTGCGACATCCTTTACGATTACACCTTTCTGGCGCTGCGGCGGAGGGTCGGTTTTCACCGCCTTGATGAGTTGTCCCGCGGCGACGCCGAGCGTATCGAGCGAGGTCGTCTCCAGCGGTTTCTTCTTCGCCTTCATGATGTCGGGCAGCTTCACATAGCGGGGCTCGTTGAGCCGCAAGTCCACGGTGATGACGGCGGGCAAGTCGACTTCGATGGTCTCGAGTCCGGCGTCGACCTCACGCGTCACCTGGACTTTGGTGCCGTTGATCTCGACCTTTGAGGCGTAGGTCGCCTGCGGCCTGTCCCAGAGCGCTGCGAGCATCTGTCCGGTCTGGTTGGCGTCGTCATCGATCGCCTGCTTGCCGAGTAAAACGAGGTCCGGGTTTTCCTTTTTCACCAGGGCGAGAAAGGTCTGCGCCGCAATCAGCGGCTCGACGGCGGTGTCGGATTGCACCAGGATCGCTCGATCGGCACCCATGGCAAGGGCGGTGCGCAGTTGCTGCTGAGTGTCGGCGACACCGATGCTCACGGCCAGCACCTCGATGTTGCCGACCCGCTCCTTGATGCGCAGAGCCTCCTCGAGTGCGATCTCGTCGAACGGATTGAGGCTCATCTTGACGCCGTCGAGCATGACCCCGCTGCCGTCGGGCTTGACCCGCACGCGCACGTTGTAGTCGACCACGCGCTTCATACACACCATGATTTTCTGCATCAACGCTCCTTAGGCAGACCGTTCCGGCGCACCTTTTTGCGCCTCGGCCTTAACTTCCACGAATGAATGGCTGATCCTGGCCGCGCAAGCCTTGAGCCTCGGCAGGAAGCGCTCGAGCGCCGCCTTGAGGGGCACGGCTGTCGCCGTGAATCGCACGGTCAGGCAGGAAAGTATGCGCTCACCGCTCATCACGGGCACGCTCAAGCTGATTTCCTCGATCAGCCGGCGGGTGCGCGAGGTCACCGCGTAACCTTGCGTCTTGATCTCGGCGAGGATGCGCTGCAGGTCGGCGCGCGGGGCGCGCGCCAGACGGTCCTCTTCCTTGCCGGAGCGCGCCAGGATGTCGATGAGCGTGTCGCGCTGGGCGGCCGGACTGAAACTCAGGTACACCCGTCCGCAGGCGCTCGACAGGAGCGGGAGGCGATGGCCGGCCGAGTATCGATCCACGGCGAGGGGACTCGAATGATCGGTCGCCTCGCGCACCACCAGGGTGGTGCCGGAAAGGGTCGCGAGGGACACCGGCCACACGAGTTCGCGTCCCAGCTCCTCGATCATGGGTTTCGCAATGCGTGACACCCAGGCATCGTCGTCGAAACCCTCGCTCAGCGAGCGCACCATGATGGTGAGCCGATAGCGATCGTCGCTCTCGTCGCGAAACACGAATCCCGCACTGCACAGGGTCTCGAGAATGCGATATACGGTGGTACGCGGGAGGCGGATCTCGTGGGCGATCTCGGATACTGTCGCGCCGTCGCGTGTGTTCAGTACCGTCAGCGCATCCAGGCCGCGCATCAGCGCACGTATCGGACGTGTGGATTCCATGTAACCTCGACAGGTGAACCCGGGATTCTAAGGACCGTGCCGGCACTTGTCCACCTCGTGGTCAACGGCTAGGATTCGCGCCAGCAATGCAACGCTACTTTCTCAAGCGTCTGGGAGCCGCGATTCCGACGCTCTTCATCATCGTCACCTTGAGTTTCTTCATCACGCGATGGGCTCCCGGCGGACCGTTCGACCAGGAGCGCGCGTTGCCGCCGGAGATCATGGCCAACTTGCAAGCCGCTTACGGGCTGGATCAGCCGGTGTGGGTGCAATACACGCGCTACTTGCGCGGTCTGGTCCACGGCGATTTCGGTCCCTCGTTCAGGTACAAGGATTTCAGCGTGAGCGAGCTGATCGTCCAGGGCTTGCCCGTGACGCTCGAGCTCGGCACGCTCGCGTTGGCGCTCGCGCTCGTGGTCGGGATTCCCCTCGGCATCCTCGCCGCACTGCATCGGCACTCCGCGACGGACTATGTGGCGATATCGCTCGCGGTACTCGGTATCGCGGTGCCTCCGTTCGTCGTCTTGCCGCTGCTCGGTCTGGTATTCGGCATGGCGCTCCACTGGCTGCCGGTTGCCGGTTGGGAGCCGGGATCGGTCCGCTACCTGGTGTTGCCCGTCATCGCATTGTCCTTGCCGCCGCTCGCCTACATCGCGCGGCTCACGCGCGGCGGAATGCTCGAGACGCTGAGCAGTCCGTACATCCGCACGGCCGTCGCGAAGGGCCTGCCGCTGCGGGTCATTCTCGCGCGCCATGCCTTGCGGCCGGCCTTGGTGCCGGTGGCCGGCTACCTTGCACCGGCGGTCGCCAACATCATGACAGGATCGCTGGTGGTCGAGTCCCTCGCCGGACTGCCGGGGGTCGGGCGATACTTGGTGCAGGGGGCACTGAATCGCGACTACACGCTCGTGCTCGGCATGGTCATTTTGTATTCGAGCGTGTTGATCGGCATGGGCCTGCTCGTCGACTTGCTGCACGCCTGGCTCGACCCGCGGGTCAGATTCGCGCGATGACCGCCACCTTGTGGCGCGGGGCCGCTCAGCGACTGCGTACCAACCCCGCGGCGGTGGTTGCCCTCGCGGTGATCGCCGTGCTCGTATTGCTCGCGCTCGCGGCACCGGCACTCAATCCGAATTCGGTCGAGGCGCTCGACTGGTCGCAGGTCGCAACCGGTCCCGGCGTGGTGCACGCGCACTGGTTCGGCACGGACCGGCTCGGTCGCGACTTGTTCGTCCGCACGTTCGAGGGTGCCCGCACGTCCATGGCGGTCGGCCTGGTTGCGGGCGCAGCGAGCCTCACGCTCGGCCTGGGCTTCGGCACCATCGCAGGCTACCTGGGGGGGCGGGCGGATTACTTCATGATGCGCGTCATCGAGATTCTGAGCGGACTGCCGCTGGTCTTTTTCGTGATTTTCCTGACCGTGATCCTCGGGCGGAACGGCTACGTGCTGTATACGTCCCTGGTCGCCATCAGCTGGCTCACCATGGCGCGCATTGTGCGCGGCCAGACCCTCAGCATTCGGCGGCGGGAGTTCATCGAGGCTGCGGTCGCTTCGGGCGGAAGTCCGGCCCGCGTGATCATGAAACACATCGTGCCCAATGTGCTGGGTCCGGTCGCGGTCTATGCAACGCTCATGGTGCCGCAGATCATTTTGTTCGAGAGCTTCTTGAGCTTTCTCGGCCTTGGCACCCAAGAGCCGCACGCGAGTCTCGGCACGCTCATCGCCGAGGGGGCGGGGGAGATCGAGGCGGCGCCCTGGATTTTGCTGGCGCCGGGCATTTTCCTCGCGCTCCTGCTCGTTTCTCTGAACGTGCTCGGCGACGGACTGCGCGACGCCTTCGACGTGCGGGAACCCGCATGAGCGCCGCCGCGCCGCAGCCCGAGCCGCCGGCCTTGCGCATCGACGGACTCAAGGTTCGCTACGGCGTCGACGGTGCCTCGCTTGCGGCCGTTCGCGACGTGTCGTTGCAGGTATCCGCCGGCGAATGCCTGGGGATCGTGGGGGAATCAGGCTCGGGCAAGTCTCAGGTGTTCCTCGCCGCCCTGGGACTTCTCACGAGCAGTGCGCGCATCGAAGGCAGCGTGCGTTTCGACGGCGAGGAGCTGCTCGGCCTGTCCGCTGCGGCGCTCAACCGGATTCGCGGCGCGAAGCTCTCGATGGTGTTTCAGGACCCGATGACCTCGCTCACTCCGCATATGAGGATCGGCGTGCAGCTCGCCGAAGTGCGGGTGCATCACGCCTCGGCCACCTGGCGCGAGGCTGAGCGCCGCGCGCTCGAGATGCTCGAGCGCGTGCGGGTGCCGGATGCGCCGCGCCGCATGCGTGCCTACCCGCACGAGTTGTCCGGCGGCATGCGCCAGCGCGTGATGATCGCCATGAGTCTGATGTGCGAGCCCCGGCTGGTGATCGCCGACGAGCCCACCAGCGCGCTCGACGTGACCGTGCAGGCGCAGATCCTGGCATTGCTGCGTGATGTGCGCGCGCAATTCGGCACGTCCATCGTGCTCATCAGCCACGACCTCGGCGTCGTGGCAGGCATTGCCGAGCGCATCGTGGTCATGTATGCCGGCCGGGTGGTCGAAAGCGCGCCCATGCGCGAGCTGCTGCGCACACCGCGCCATCCGTACACCGCGCTGCTGACCGAATGCGCACCGAGCTTGCATCGAGCGCGCCTCGATCGCATGCCCTGCCTCAAGGGTCAGCCGCCGGACCCCACCGCGCCGGAGATCGGCTGCGCCTTCGCGCCGCGCTGTCCGCGCGCGAGCGACCGCTGCCGCGAGCAGCGGCCGCCGCTGACACGCATCGACGAGCTCTCTCAAGTCGCATGCCATCATCCGCACGCGACATGAGCTCCCCGCGCGAGAGCTTGCTCGAGGTGCGCGGGTTGGGCGTGGACTACGAGGGCCGCGCGGCGGTGGACGAGGTGAGCTTCGAGATCGCGCCGGGAGAGGTTCTCGGACTCGTCGGCGAATCGGGATCCGGCAAATCAACCCTCGCGCGCGCGCTGCTGCGTCTGGTGCCGGTGGTGCGCGGCACGGTGAGCTGGCGGGGCACGGATCTGCTGCGCATCCGGGGGGCGGCGTTGCGCCGGCGGCGGCGCGATCTGCAGATGGTCTTTCAGGATCCTCTGGCGAGTCTGGATCCGCGACTGACCGTCGGCGAGACGCTGGCGGAGCCGCTGGAGATTTTCGAGCCGCAGCTCGGGAGGCAGGCGAGGGCGAAGCGCGTCGCGGAGATGCTCGAACGGGTGGGTCTCCCGGCCGCGGTGGCCGGGCGTTATCCGCACGAGTTCAGCGGTGGACAATGCCAGCGTATCGGCATCGCGCGCGCCATGCTGCCGCAGCCGCAGCTCCTGGTATGCGATGAGCCGGTGAGCTCGCTGGACGTGTCCATTCAGGGGCAAATCGTCAATCTGCTGAGCGATTTGCAACGCGACCTCAAGACCGCGATGCTGTTCATCAGCCACAATCTCGCGGTCGTCAGGCATCTGAGCGATCGCGTCATGGTCATGTACGGCGGCCGCATCGTCGAGACGGCGACCCGCGCGGATCTGTTCGCCGCGCCCTTGCACCCTTACACCCGCGCGCTGCTCGCCGCCGTGCCGGACCCGGCGGCGGCTCTGCAGGCGTCCGGCGAGCCCCGGGAGAGGGCGCGGATCGCGAACGAGGCCGAAGCGCGCGGCGGCTGTGCCTACCGAGGACGCTGCGAGCTGGCGCAGGCCGTTTGCGAGCAAGCCGTGCCGGTGCTCGAGCCGCTGGCAGCGGAGCACGCCGTCGCCTGCCACCGCCGCGCCGAGCTCGTGTATTCTTGTCGACGATGAGGAGCGAAACCCAGCGAGCCCGCGCGCGGGCCGATCGATGAGCCAACGGCGCCCGTTGCAGGCGAGCGCGGGACTCGCGCACGTCCGCTATGAAATACGCGGCAAGCTGGCGCGCCGCGCGCTCGATATGGAGCGTCTGGGATACGACGTGGTCTCTCTCAACATCGGCAATCCCTATGCTTTCGGATTTCGCACGCCCGAGACCATGCGTCTCGCGATGATCGAGAATCTGCGCATGAGCGAGGGCTATGTACACCAGAAGGGGATATTCCCCGCCCGCGAAGCCGTGGTCATGCAGCAGCAGGAGCGCGGCGTCAAAGGCGTCACGGCCGAGGAGGTGTTCATCGGCAATGGTGTGAGCGAGCTCATCGACTTGACGCTGCGTGCGCTCTTGAACCCGGGTGACGAGGTATTGGTGCCGAGCCCGGACTATCCCTTGTGGACGGCGGCGGTCAATTTGAACGCGGGTCGCGCCGTGCACTATCCCTGCCGTGCCGAGCAGCGCTTCATTCCCGATCCGCGGGAGATCGAATCGCTGATCACGCCGCGCACCCGCGCCCTTGTCCTGGTCAACCCCAACAATCCCACCGGAGCGGTGTATCCCCGCAACGTGCTCGAGGCGATCGCGCGCCTCGCCGAGCAGCATCGGCTGGTCGTACTGTCCGATGAAATCTACGACCAGATTCTTTATGACGACGCTGAGTTCGTGCCCATGGCGACACTCGTGCAGGGCACCCTCTGCTGCACGATGAGCGGTTTGTCCAAGGTCTACCGCGCGTGCGGTTATCGGGTCGGGTGGGCGGTATTCTCGGGCGACACCGAGAACTCCTCGGACTATCTGCACGGTCTCGAATTGCTGAGCTCGCTCCGACTCTGCAGCAACGTCCCCGGGCAATGGGCCGTGCAGACGGCGCTCGGCGGCCACCAAAGCATTCGCGAGCTGACCCGTCCGGGCGGACGCCTGTATGAATCGCGTCAGGCGATTCTCGAGGCGGTGGCGCGCAGCAAGTATTTGCGACTGGCGCGTCCCATGGGCGCGCTCTACGCCTTCGTCGAGGTCCGCAGCGACGTGTTGCCGGAGTTCGACGATCAAGCCTTCGCCCTCGATCTGCTGGAGAACAAGCACGTGCTGGTGGCTCCGGGTGTGAGCTTCAACGTGCCGTACCGCAATTGCTTCCGCATCACCAACCTCCCCGAGCCGCAAGTGCTCGGCACCGTATTCTCGCGAATCGAGGAGTTGCTCGACGCTCACGCGTCGGGCGCACCCACGCTGTCCCTGGTCCGTGGCGCGGGCAAGCCTTAAGCCGCAGCGCATGCCTTCTCCGTTGATCGAGGCCGCCGCTGCGGGACGCATCGTGCTGGTGCCGAGCGCGGAGCTCGCCACGGCCTTGGTCGACGCCGTCGAGCGCGCGCACCGGCAGGCGGGGCGCGAGATTTGGCCGACTCCCAAGATCCTCGATTTCGGCAGCTGGCTCAAAGCCCGGCACCTCGAGCGGCAGCTGCTCGACTCGTCCCTGCCGCGCTGTCTCTCCGACGCCGAGGAGCGGGAGCTCTGGCGGCGCGTGGTGCTCGAGAGCGCGGCGAGCGCGCAGTTCCTCGAGCCCTCGGGGGCGGCGCGTGCCGCGCAGCGAGCGCGGCGCGCGACCTTCGAATACGGGATTCCGCGCGCGGCAATCAACGCCTACGGCACCGAGGAGACCCAGGCGTTCGAAGGCTGGCGCGCGGCATTCGAGTCGAGCTGTCGAGAGCTGCAAGTCATCGGTGCCGACGAGCTGTTGGGCGGCCTCGAGCGAACCGGGCCACCGCGCGAGGCCCGGGCGACATGGATCGAGAGTCCGCTCTGGCGGCCGGTCGCGAGGCGCTGGCTCGAACGCCACGCCGGTGCGCCGCTCTTGCCGGAAACAGCGTCCTCGAACGGGCGGCGCCGCGCCCCGCGGACGATGCAGGCCGCCTCGCCGCAGGCGGAGCTCGCCGCACTCGCCGAATGGCTGCGCGCGAGCTTGGAGACGGATGCGTCCTTTCGCGCCTGGGTGAGTGTTCGCGATCTGACGGCGCGCCGCGAGGAGGCGGTGGATGCGCTCGACGCCGCACTCGCCCCGCAGCGCTTTTCCCTGGAAGAATCGGCTGGCCTGGCGCCTTACGCAGTCGCCGGGGGCACGCCGCTCAGCGAGCACGCCCCGGTGCGCGCGGCACTCGACTTGCTTGCGGCAGCGACCGGCAGCGTGCCGTTCGAACGCTTCAGCGCATTGCTGCGCGCGCCCGAGTTGCAGGCCTCGCGGGCGGAAGCGAGTGCGGCGGCGCGACTCGATACGGCGCTCCGCAGCCGGGTGCCGAGCGAAGCGACGCTGCGCGAGTGGTTGAGGCTCGCCGAGGGAATCGCCCGCGGCAGGGCTCTCGAGCCGGCCGCGGCGCTCCAGCGCCTCGGCGGTGCACTGCGAGTGCTCGACGGGTTGCAGGGCCGTCACCGGATGAGCCGGTGGCTCTCGGTCTGGATCGACGCGTTCGAGCAGGCGCCATGGGCGTTGCGCGCGCGTTGGTCGAGCGGTGAGTTTCAATCGGCCATCCGGTTCCGAGAGTTGCTCGAAACCCTGGCGCTCGGAGATCGCACGTTCGAGCATCTCTCGCGGCGTGCCGCCGAAAGCATACTGGATCGGGCGGCGCGCGATACGCCCTTCCAGATGCAGACCGGCGTGCCGGCCATCTGGGTGAGCGGCCAGCTGAGCGATCCCTGGCTGGCCTATGACGGAATTTGGGTCACCGGCTGCGATGAGAGCCGCTGGCCCCCGCCCGTCGATCCGATTCCACTGATTCCTCCGGCATTGCAGACACAGCACGGAGTCATTGCCGCAAGCGCGGAGGCACAGCTCGCCTTCGCCGCGGATCTGCAATCACGATGGGTGGCACGTGCTCGAGCTTGCGTGTTCAGTTGCGCAGACCCCGGAGAGGGCCGCCATGTGCCGGCGAGTCCGTTGCTCGCAGAGCTCGCGGACCCCGTACCGTCCGCGTCCGCAGCGGGCGAAGCCGTGCCGGTGGAACCCACGTCGGCGCCGCCTCTTTGGACGGCGCAGCAGATCGAGGCGCCCGTGCTCGAGGAGATCGTCGACGAGCGCGCACCAGCGGTGGGAATGGAGGAGCGAACGCGCGGCGTTGCGACGCTCAGAACTCAATCGCAATGTCCGTTTCGCGGTTTCGCCGAGACCCGGCTGGACGCCTGCGTGCTCGAACAACCGACGCCGGGCTTCAACGAGCGGGAGCGTGGACAGATCCTGCACGATGCCCTGCAAGGGATTTTCACCGAGGTCAACAACTCTCGGAGTCTTCAGGAGCTCATCGCGCAGCCCGAGGCATGTGCGGCGCGAATCGCGGACTATGTCCGGCGCGCGGTAGAGGCGCAGTGCGCGAAGCGCAATCCGGGTGCGCGGTGGGCGGAGCGCGAGCGCGAGCGCCTGCAAGGACTGCTCGAGCGTTGGCTCGATCTCGAATCGAAGCGCGCCCCGTTCCAAGTGGAGCACGTCGAGGCGAGCGGCGAGACCGCCGTTCACGGCGGCCTCGCGTACAAACTGCGTATCGATCGCATCGATCGTCTCGACGACGGCTCGCGTGTCGTAATTGATTACAAGACCGGCTGGGTGCAACCGGACTGGCGGGGTGAGCGGCCGGACAACCCGCAGCTGCCCATGTACGCGCTGCGGCACCGTGAGCACTTGGTCGCGGTCGCCTATGGCCGCGTGAGCGCGGCCGAGTGTCGTTTCGTGGCGGAGTCCGGGCGTGGCGATATTTTTCCGAACGTCCGCGCCAGCCGGCTGGAAAGCCTGGCGAGTTTCGCCGAGCTTGTCGCGGCGTGGGAGCGGCGCGTCGAGCGCCTGGCGGGGGAGTTCTCCGGCGGCGCGGCGCAAGTGGCGCCCAAAGACACCGCGTGCCGGTATTGCCATCTTCAAGGGCTGTGCCGGGTGCCTTCGACCCTGGATGCCCTGGAACCCTTCGTGCCCGTCGTCGCGACTTCATGACACAGGAATCCGTCTCCATCGCCGATGCCGGCGCTCGGGCGAGCGCGGTGCAGACGAGCGGCTCGGTTCTGGTGCAAGCGCCGGCGGGCAGCGGCAAAACGACGCTGCTGGCGCAGCGCTACCTGCGGCTGCTCGCGACGGTCGATGCACCGGAGCGCATCCTTGCGCTGACATTCACCCGCCGCGCGGCCGAGGAGATGCGTGCCCGTGTGATCAGCGCCCTCGAGGCCGGCGGCTTGGCAGAATGTCCCCCGACTGTGGATCGGCAGACCTGGGAGCTCGCCGGTGCGGCGTGTCGCCGGCTGCGCGGCCTCGGCATCGACCTGGGGCGCCACCCTTCGCGTCTGCGTATCGAAACCATCGATTCGTTCAACGCCTGGCTGGCAACGCAACTGCCCATCATCTCCGGGGCCGGCGGGCGGCTCACCCTCATCGATAACCCGAGACCGCTGTACGAGGAAGCTGCGCGCCGCGCGCTGCTGCACGATCGGGGCGACAACTTCGGCAAGGCCGTGGAGCGCGTGCTCGCCGTGGGCGATCAGCGCTGGAGTCCCCTCGTCGACTTGGTCGTCGCGATGTTGCCTCAGCGGGACCGCTGGCTGCCATTTTTGGTCGGGCACCTGCATGCGGCCGTCGAAATGGACGAGGGACAGCTCGCCCACGTGCGGGCACGCTTCGATGAGGATCTGGGGCTGCTCGTGAAGCGCGAGCTGGCGCGGGCCCATGGGATTCTCGGCGGCGAGCTGTTGGGAGCGTTGGGACCGTGCCTGCGCGCGGCCGCACGCAATCTCGGCGGGACACGCGCGGACTTCGTTCCTTGGCAGGCCGAGCCTTCCGCGCTCGGTGCCGATCTTCAAGACCTCGGTCGCTGGCGGGCAGTGGCGACAGTCCTTTTGACCGGAAGCGGCAAGATTCGCAAGAAGGTCGACAAGAACCTCGGCTTCCCGCCCGCCTGTGCGGAGAAGGGAGTCATGCATGCCTTGCTCGAGCAACTCGAGGGCAGAGACTCTGCGGCGGATGTCATCGCGACGCTCTGCTCCATTCGCGATCTCCCGGAACCGCGCTACGACCCATCGGATTGGGAGAGAGTGCGCGACGTGGCTCAAGTTCTGGTCCTGGCGGCGGCCGAGCTGGACGGGGTCTTTCGGGAAAAGGGCGCGGTTGATTTTCCGGCCGTCTCGATGACGGCGCTGCGCGCGCTCGGAAGCTCCGAGGCGCCCACCGACTTGAGCTTGCGACTCGATTACCGGCTGCAGCATTTGCTGCTCGATGAGTTTCAGGACACTTCCTCGACGCAGCTCGATCTGGTGCAGCAGCTCACGGCGGGATGGCAGCGAGACGACGGGCGTAGCGTCTTCTGCGTCGGCGATCCGATGCAGTCGATTTATGGCTTTCGCCAAGCGGAGGTGCGGGCGTTTCTCGACCTGGCGGAGAACGGACTCGGCGCCGTCCAGTTCGATGTGCAGCGGCTGAGCTCCAATTTTAGATCGGACCCGGCGCTGGTGACCTGGGTCAACCGTTGCTTCGAGCAGATCCTGCCGCAGCGCGACGATCGAGAGCGCGGCGCAATCGCCTTCCGCCCCAGCACGCCGGCCATTGCGCCGGGCCCGGAGGGCGAGGCCTGCGTGAGCTTGCGCGGATTCGCCAGCGCCGCCGACGAGGCGAACGCGGTCGCGCAGACCGTCGCGGAATGCCGCGAACGGCATCCCGGCTGGCGTATCGCCATACTGGTGCGAGCGCGCACCCACGCGCGCGAAATCGCGCACGCGCTGCGCGCTCGCGGCACGGCCTTCCGTGCCGTCGAGATCGAGCCATTGCAAGATCGACCCGCGGTGCGCGACGCCGTGATGCTCGCCTGCGCGCTTTTGCATCTGGGCGATCGGATCGCGTGGCTCGCCGTGCTGCGGGCGCCCTGGTGCGGCCTCACGTTGAGCGATCTGTTGGTGGTCGGCCGTGCGCACGGCCTCATCCGGGATGCGCTGAACGACTCCGCGGTGCTCGGGCGCTTGAGCGAGGGCGGGCGGTCACGGTGTGCGCGGTTGCGCGGTGTGCTGGATGCGGCGCTCAAGGTGCAGACACACACCCGCATCGCGCGCTGGGTCGAGCGCACGTGGCTCGCCTTGGGCGGCCCGAGTTGCGCCGCCGATGCGCGTGAGCTCGAGCAGGTGCGGGCCGTGTTCGAGCGCCTGCGCGAACTCGAACGGCAGGGCCTTCCGGACCCCGCCGCGCTGGCGCCCAGGTTTGCCGATCTTTACGCGGACGATGGAGCTGAATGCGGCGTGGAGATCATGACCATCCACAAGGCCAAAGGCCTCGAGTTCGATTGCGTCATCGTGCCCGCTTTGCACCGGCATAACCGGGTCGCGGGCGGCCCCATGCTGCTCATGCATCCCTTCGCGCGTCGCGACCGGGACGGTCTGGTCATGGCGGCTCGGCCGCCCATCGCGGATCCCGGAAATCGGCGCAGTTTGTTCGGCTTCTTACGCCGGCAGGCCTACGAATCGGCTCACCTCGAGGCCGAGCGTCTTTTGTACGTCGCGTGCACCCGCGCGAAGCATCAGCTGCATCTGACCGCGACGGTCGGTTTGCGCGTGGACCCCGACTGGTTCGGCGAGCCCATCGAGCCGGCTGCGGAGGACGCGGACGACACGGCGAGCAACGGGGACGCACGTGCCGCAGACGAGGCAAAACCCTGGTCGCCATTCAAAGGGAGCTTGCTCCGCGTGCTGTGGCCGACGCAAGGCGCGAGCTTCGCTGTGCGCGGGTCTGCGGCGGAAGCGGAGCCCGATGAGAATCTGGCGGGTTTGCGCGGCGGTCCGCTGCGGCGAGTGCCTCACGGGTGGGCGCCGCGCCGGCTGCTGCCCTTGCAGGCCGATCTGCCGCTCGCCTCCGCCGCGCGCGAGGAGCCGGTGGTCTTCGATTGGGCGGGGGAGACCGCCCGTCGGGTCGGCATTCTGGTGCACGCCGAGCTGCAGAGTCTTGACCTCGGACGTCACGATGAGAGCACCGTTCGCTCGCGCGAACCGCACTTTCAGCGCTGGCTGGCGCTGCACGGCGTGCCCGATGAGCATCTCGAGGGCGCGGTCGCGAGCGTCACCGGCGCGCTGCGCGGCGTACATCACGACCCGCGCGCGCGGTGGATCTTCAAGACGGGCTATCGCGACGACCTGCGCGAGCATGCGCTCTCGGGTGTTTGGCGCGGCGAGGTGGTGCGCGCGGTGTTCGACCGCAGCTTCATCGACGAAGAAGGCACCCGCTGGGTGATCGACTACAAGACCAGCGAGCATTCCGGCGGCGGGCGCGAGGAATTCCTCGACCGGCAGGTCGAGCGCTACCGTCCGCAGCTCGAGCGCTACGCGGTGCTGGCGCGTCGCCTCGGCCCGGAACCGGTGCGGGTGGCGCTATACTTTCCGCTGATGCGCGCCTGGCGGGAATGGGCGCCGCCCCGGGAGAGTCCGCGATGAATGAGGATTTGGAAGCTCACCGCCGCCAAGACACGCGTTCGCAGCGCGCGGCGCTGATGGGCCTCGCGATCTGCCTCGCGCTCGTGTTGGGCGGACTGTTCCTCGTGTACGCCCTCAAGAAGAGTTCGGATCTGCAAGACTGCGTGATGCAGGGGCGGACCAATTGTGCGCCCGTGGACACCGGTGACTAAGCTTTGACTTTGTAGCGTCATGAGGCTACATTGTTCCTCATGAGGACTGTGGGCATCCGCGAGTTAAAAAACCGGTTGAGCGAATACCTCCGCCACGTGCGCTCGGGCGAGAGCGTATTGGTGACGGATCGGGGGGAGGTAATTGCTGAATTCTCACCGCCTGGCCGCGCGCTGGCTGATGCCTCGGTGCCGCCTGGCTTACTGGGACTGGCAAGGCGGGGCCTCGTGACGCTCGGTTCTCCGGGCGATGCGAGCGTTTACGTGGCGCTGCCGCGCGCACGCCGTGGACAACGAAGCACCGCTCAGCTTCTCGACGAAGAGCGCGGCTCGCGGTGAACTTATACGCCGAGTCGAGCGCCGTCCTAGCTTGGCTCCTCGATGAAAACTCAGCGGCCGAGGTGCGTCGATCACTTGCCGCCGCGGACATTATTGTTGCATCGGATTTGACGCTCATCGAGTGCGATCGCGTCATACTTCGAGCAGCGGCAGTTGGTGAACTGACGGAAGCGGAGGCGGCGGATCGACGCGCGCACCTCACGTCGGCAGCATCTCACTGGCAGATCCTGCGCGTTGCACCGGAAATTGTGGAGCGCGCCCGCCAACCGTTTCCTGGTGAACCGATTCGAACGCTGGATGCGATCCATCTTGCATCAGTGCTCGTGGCCCGGACTGCGATCGTCGGCTTGATGCTGCTCAGCCTCGATGATCGAGTCCGCAGGGTTGGGAAAAAACTCGGGCTGGACATTATTCCTGAGTAGGGCGGCCCGCCGGTCTATCAGTGCGGCGCGGGTCCGCGTACCACCTGAACCCAGCCATGCGCGCGGATTGCCCGATCGAACGCAGCTCTCACTTGCGGCGCGGTGAGCGCGTAGAATTTGCGCGAGGCGATCTGCGGCTCATCCAGCGGCAACCCCAGCTCGGCGCGTGCCACCAAGCCGCGGGCCACCGCCTCTTCGCTGGATTCGTTCAACACGATCTCGCGCAACAACAGCGCCTTCGCCTGATGCAGCTCGTCCGCCGAGACGTCCTGCGTGCGCATTTGATCGAGATCGCGCTCGATGAGCGCACGGGCCTTCGAGACATTGCCCGGATCGCAGCCGTAGGTCACGGCATAAAGGGCGCGGGTCTTCGCGGCATCGAGGTGCACGTCCACCGTGTAGACGTAGCCCGCGACCTGGCGCAGATCATGATAGAGACGCGTCGCGTAAAATCCGCCGCCGAGAACATGGGTGCCGAGCTCGAGGGGATAATAATCCGGGTCGAAGCGGTTCAGCTGCAATTGCTCTGCGAGATAGACCGTGTCCTGCACCGCCTCGGCGTCGGCCACGGCCACGGCGGCGGGTGCGTTGGGCGGCACGGGAGCGGGGGTGGTGTTCGGCATGGCGCCGGTCGCGCGCCAATCTCCGAACCATCGAGCGATCACTGCGCGCGCTTCTTCTGCGGACACATCGCCGATCACCACGAGAGTGGTGAGATCGGGACGGATGGTCGCGCCGTGAAAGGCCTTGACGTCCGCAAGCGTGATGTTGGCGATGCTCTGCGGCGTCGCTTCCCGCAACGCCGGGTCCGCCGGGGGCAGCAGCGCAGTATCGAGCGCGCGGTGCGTGCGGTATTCGGGGCTATGTAGATTGCCTGCCACGAACTGCGCGGTCTGCTGCTTCACGACGGCGAACGCCGGCGCCGGCAGCGCGGGCCGCAGCTCATTGTCGGCGAGCAGTTCGACGCCGCGGGAAAAATCCGCCTTGAGCACGGTCACGGAAAAGCTGTAGCCCGCCGTCTCGTTGGCGGCAATGTCGTCGAGCGCTTTGCTGAACGCGAGCCGGTCGAGCGTCTGCGTGCCGTAAGAGAACAACGAGCCCAAGACCTCCGCGACGCCATCTTTGCCGGGCGGCGTTTGCAGACCGAAGTCGTGCTTCACCGAGCCGCTCACGGAGATGGTGGGGCTGGTGCGATCGGTCCTCACGATTAGGCGCAGGCCGTTCGGCAGGGTCGTATCCGACACGTCCAGGGGCTCGCTCGGTACCTCGAGGCGAGCGAGGTCGGCGCTCGCCCAGGGCGGCAGTTGCACGGGAGCGGTCGGCGGCGCGGTGACTTGCTCGGCCCCGCCGAAGCCCTTGGAGGCGACCGGCTGACCCGACGGCACCGGCTTCAAGGTGGCGGTGATGGAGCTCGCCGCGTCGAGATAACGCCGCGCCACGCGATTCACATCGTCGACCGTCACCCGCTGGATGGCCGCCACGTCCTCGTCCGGCGAGGCGCGGCCCTCGGCGGCGATTGCATTCGACCAGACATTGGCAAGGCCCGGAATCGAATTGCGCTCGAACTCCGCATCGGCAACCTCGCGCCGCTTGGCGGCCGTCACCAGATCTTCGGGCACGCCGTGCTGTGCGTAGGTCTGCAGGATCTTGCGCAGCTCCGCGAGCGCCGCCTTGGCGTCGCCCGCGGCGGGCAGCGCGGCCACGGCATAGCCCACGCTCGCCTTCTCGTACGGCTCGGCGAGCCCGAATTCCGCGGCGAGGGCGTGGCCTGCCGGCACCATGCCGTACAGATCCGCCCGCTGGCTGCTGAGAACATCCGCGAGTACTTCGGCGGCCGCGTAATCGGGAGAGCTCGTTCCGGGAAAGCGGTACGCGATGAACACCAGGGTATAGGGCAGGTTGCTGTCGAGCGTGAAGCTCTCCGACTTCACCGCTCCGAGCTCGACGATCGGCCGCGGCGGCGTCGGGTGGTTCGGGATGGCGCCGAACAGCTGCCGCACCTTCTCGAGCGTCGCTGCCGGATCGATGTCGCCGACGATGACCAGAATGGCGCCGCCGGGCGCATACCAGCTGCGGTAGAAGGACTTGAGCATGCCGCCCGTGGTCGCATCGAAGGAAGCCTTCGTGCCGAGCGGGTCGTGCGCGTACGGTGTCCCCGAGAACATGTCTTGGTTCAGGCGATCGATGAACTTGTACGTCGGGTTCGATAAATCACGCGCGACCTCCTGCTCGATGGCGCCGCGCTCCTGTGCCCATTCGCTGTTCGAGTCCTCGATGCCGGCGAGACAGGCCGCCTGGGCCTTGAGCGCCACCTCGAGGTCCGCGGCGGGAACCGTGGCGAAGTACTGCGTGATGTTCTGTTGCGTGTCCGCATTGTTCTCGCCGCCGAGCTCCGCGTAGATGGCGGCGGTCTGGTCCGCACTCATGCCGGTGCAGCCGCGGAAAGCCATGTGCTCCTGCGCATGCGCCATCCCCGGAAATCCCGGCGGGGTCTCGTTGCCCCCCACCAGAAAATTCATTTCCAAGGTGACCACGGGTGCGAGCGTGTTGCGCAAAATGATGACGCGCATCCCGTTCGCGAGCGTCTCCTCGAGCCGCTCGGCCGCAGCGCTCGCCGTCCCGGGATGTGCGCCGCGCGCGGGCGGGGGCGCACCGGGTGAGGGCGGCGCCGGCGGTGCGCTTTGCGCGGCCGCGAGCCCCGCGGCTCCGAGCAGCAGCAGCGAGCGGACAAATACCCGCGCAAGCATTTTTCGCAGGTCAGTCCCCGCTCAGCGCGCCGAAGCGGCGCTGCCGGCCGGCGAAATCCCGCAGCGCCTGATGGAATCGGACTTCGTCGAAGTCCGGCCAAAGGCAGCCGGCAAAATGCAGCTCCGCGTAAGCGCATTCCCAGAGCAGGAAATCGCTCAGCCGTTGCTCGCTGCCGGTGCGGATGAGCAGGTCCACTTCGCCGGCATCGTGCGCGCAGTGATCGACCTCATGCAGCAAGCGTCGAAATCCTTCGGTGTCGAGATTCGGATCGCCGGCGGCGCGGCGCGCGGCCTGCATGATGCTGTACTGAGAGGAGTAGTCGATCGCGATGCGCAGGTGCATCCCGGCGCAGGCGGCGGTCATACGCTCGCACTGCTCGATCGAGCGCAGCAGGCTGTCGCTCAGCCGGTCGCGGCGGCCGATGACGTTCAACCGGATCGATTGCTCCACGCAGCGGCGAGTCTCGGTGAACAGGTACTGACCCAACAACCGCATCAAGGCGGCGACTTCGGTTGCAGGACGCGCCCAGTTGGCGGCGGAGAAGGCGTACATGGTCAAGGTATCGACGCCGGCGCGCGCGGCCACTTCTACGACGCTGCGCACCGCCTTGGCGCCCTCGGCATGACCTGCGGCGCGCGGCAATCCCCGCTGGGTCGCCCAGCGTCCGTTGCCGTCCATGATGATCGCGACGTGCATACGCTCCGCGGAAGCGCTCAGGCGCGCCGCGTGGCCTTGATCACGGCCTCGATGTGCTCGAGGTAGCGCAGCAGCGCCTTGCGGCCGACACCCGTGATGCGATAGATGGTCTTGGGCCGGCGTGCCTCGAACGATTTCGTGCACTCGACGTAGCCGGCTTCCTCCAGCTTGCGCGCATGCGCGCCCAGGTTGCCGTCGCTTGCGTTGAAAAGTGCTTTGAGCTCGTTGAAGGTCAACTGATCATTCATCGCGAGCGCGCTCATGATCCCGAGCCGAACCCGTTCGTAGATCAGCCGATCGAAGCCGCCGTCGGCATTCATGCCCGCGGCATTCGGCACGGCGACCGGTCGCGACCGGGGCGATCCCGCTATGTGCACCTCGTGGCGCCGGACGGCAGGCGATTTATGCGGCATGGTCGGACCTACCCACCAGGTAGCCGAAGACCACGTGCAGGACGCCGAAGCCCAAACCCAAGATCGCCATGTGGCTGGCCGCGGGGAGGACGAAGGCGAACAGACCGAGGGCGACGAACAGCGCGCCCATGGCGCAAAAGAGCCGCATGGTGCTGGCGATGGTCACGGTACTTGCCGACAGGATGGCGCAGCCGTAGAGCAGCAGCCAGGTCCCAGGGAGCAGTCCTTCGAGGTGCGCGCGGCTCAGCACCGCGGTGAGCACGCCGCCGGCAAAGAGCGCCGGGCACAGACACAACATGAATTTGCGCACCGGACCGAGATAGCGGGCGTGTCCCGATTGAGCTGCCTCGCGCGCCATGAGCGCGCCGCCGACCAGCGATGCCACCCCCGCCGCGCACATCCAGATGCGCGGCCAGTGTGCTCCCCAATGCGGCAGCGAGGACAGACCGGTCGCCAGCAGGCCGATGACGCCCATCACGACGCCCGCGGTACCCGGAACCGCCATGGAGGCGGAGGCGTCGATGGAACGACGGATGTACGTGAGCGTTCCGAGCGCTCGGCTCTCGATCGGAATAGGAAAGTCGGACTGCATGGCGGCCGCAGGCCCCTCTGGGGTAGGAGGTGAATTTACGGGGTTGGATGCTGCAACGTCAAGTACTCTGCATCACAGAGTTTCAAGCCGAGTCGCGGCCGCGCAGAGGGCGCCCGCGGCGCGGCTCAGCCGCGCCACATCACGACGAGAACGTAGACCAGGGCGATGATGGTGAGGCCGAGATGCCCGACCGCCGGGTTCAAGGGCAAAGCTCCCTGATCGGGCTGCTCCGCGGGGACCGGCAACAGGCGGGCGATGAGGGCGAGCAGCAGCATCTAGGGGCCTCGGTACAAATGGCTGTAAAGGTACGATAGACGGACCGTATGGTAAAACAATGACGGCCATCACAGTCGTCAAAATGTGAATTCGAGATCGATGGGAATTCGTCCTTGTGCGTCCCGGGCATGCAGCTGTGCGACATTATCCAGCTCCTTGCGCAGCGCCGGCGGTGCGTCGGCACGCTCCTTGACGGTCCCGGAGAGCAGCCCGGTGCGTGACTGCGGCGTGAGCGTGATGGAGGCGTCGAGGCTCAACGGACCCCCCTTGTCGACCAATGCCGCACGGGCCTCGCCGCTCGCGGACAATGAGGCATTGTCGAAAGTCAGCGCGTAGCTGCCGATGTCGGCTCCCCCCGCGACCTGCGGCGAGCTCATATCCGCGACATCGATCTCGCCCACGGCCGAGCGTAGCGCGGGGCTGGCGCCTGCGAGATCGGCGGAGATATTGCGAATGCGAACTTCCGCGATGCCGCGCCAGCCGGGCGCCACGCCGAACGTCGAGAGGTCGGCGATCGGGCCGCCGCCGTGCAGATCCGATGCCTGAAAGTCGCTGCGGCTCACATCTGCGGCCCCGTCCACGACGAAGCCGCCCTTGACCCAATGCAGATCCGCATCGAGACGTAACTTCAACAGGGAGAGGGGATGCAGCTGCCATTCGAGGGCCCCGGCATCGCGCCCCGCGACGCTGATGCGGCCCGCGGAGCCGTGCCAGAGCGTCCCCGAAAAATCCTCCGCCCGCACCGCCGGCGGCAGGAACTTGTTGGCGAGCGAGGCGGGCAGCACGATGACGACTACCGCGATAACGGCGAGCACACCGATCAACGCGATGCGTGGCCAGAGCGCGCGCGCGGGCGCGACGGCCGGGGGTGTTTTCTTGGCGACGCGGCTAACGGCGCGGCGCGGCGAAGGTGATGTTGGCATTGACTATTCCCGGGCGGGCGGCGCGATCGACGGTGATCGATTCGATCGCAAGGCCGTAACGCTGATCGAGCGTAGCAAGCCAGGTCACCAAGGTATCGAAGGGCGCCGCCTCCAACTGGACGCGCACGCCGCTGCCGCTCGGTTGCGTGCCTTTCAGGGCGCTGCCGAGCCCGGCCTCCCGACCGACGCGGTCGACGACCACCATGGGGGCCTCGCCGGTGTCGTTGGGGATCGCGCCGCTGCCCGATTGCACTTCGGCGGCGTTCACCTGCATCCAGGCGTAATCCTCACGCCGCGAGTCGACGCGCTTGACCGCGTCCGAGACCGCCGCGTGCAGCGGCAGCAGCACGCCGAGGACGAGAGTCAACACGGCGAGCGCCACAGCGCCGCCGGCGACCACGCGCTGCTCACGCTGTTGCAAAGCGCCATACCAGGCTTTGAGCTTGGCGAGAAGCTCCTTCATGGATGTCCTTTGACGCCTGCCGCGCGCACTTGCAGATGCGCGTCGACGCCGCCCTCGACCGGCTGCGAGGACTGAATGTCGGCCGTCAAACCCTGTTTGCTCACTTGCTGAGAGAGTTGCGACAACGCGGTGAGGCTGGGAGCCGTGACCCGCAGGTCGAGCGCCTGCTCGCGATAACTGAGCGAATCGATGCGTGTGTTCGGCGCCGACGAGACCGCGCTCGAGAGCACTTCGAGAGCATGCAGAAAGTACTCCGGCCCGGGGCCCGAATGGCGGATCCGATCGAGACGTGACTGCATCTGGCGGCGCGGGTCCTGCATTTTCTCGGACGGCATGACCTGCTGGAAGATTTGCGAGATCTGGGTGTCGAGCGAGTGGGTCTCGTGATTGGCTTGATGAATTCGGATCATCGCGGCGGCGATGTGCGCGAACAAGAGTCCTCCCGCGAGCATTGCGGCGGTGCGCCAGCGCAACCAGCGGGCGTTGTAGTCGGTGGAGCGGGCGAACTCGCCCTGCAACAGATTGACGGCCTCGGTGCCTTGCAGGCTACGCGCGAGCCACGGCAGGGGACCGTCCGTGAGTATCTGCACCTTGAGCGCCGCGAACTGGCCGGCCATTGCCTGAAATTCGTCTTGCACCCGTGTCCAGTCCTCCCGGCTCGCGTACAGCACGGCGCTTTCCAGCGGCGCGGGCGCTTCTCCCTCGCGCGTCGGCTCGGTCAATGGATCGGGTATGACGCCTGCCACGATCAAGGCCTCGGCCACCGGCGTGAGCTCGACCGCAAACGGCAGCATGCCGGGGCGGCGCACGGTGAGGCGCGGGCCCTCGAGCCAGAGCACCGTATGTCCAGGATTCTCCGGCACGAGCGAGATGTCGGGATAGATCGCAACGGGATCGATGCCGGCCGCCGCGAGCTGTGCAATCCAGCCCTGCAGCGTGGTGCGCGAGACCACCGCGACGGGCGTGTGGCCGCCGGGTCGTCGGCGCCCGATCGTAAAGCACAGCTGATCGACATCCTCGGTGAGCTGCTCCTCGAGCGCGAATGGTACGGCGCGCGCGAGCTTCACGCCGCTCCCCGGGGGCAGCTCGGGCTCGGCCAGAAGGATGTGCGAGGCGGGTGCCAACGCCACCACGCGCGCCGAACGCGCGACGGCTGCGGCGAGGCTCAAGGGGCCGCGCTGGCGAGCCGTGCTCGGTGCGCCCGAGTCCTCGATACTGAGCCACTCGGTTTCCTCTTCACCGGGTGCGGGAAGGCGCAGCAACAATGTATGAGGCATGTCTTCTAGGGCGTTCCGAAAGTGCGCAGCAACGGCGTGACCTTACCGCCGGCCGTTCGATACAAAAGACTGTACAAGGTGAACTCCGTAGTGCCAAGCGTGACGCGGGTCGTGAGCCGAAAATACATGCTCGTGTCGGTGTACCAATTTGCGACAGTTGCCGCCGCCTTGGGACCTATCACGTTGGCGAAGGTCTGCTTGTCGGGGAAGCAGCCGCTCTTGCGCTCGCCCGCGAGCAGCTCGGGTGTGTAGTCGCTGCCGATGTTCTCCGCAAAGCTCTGCAGCACCGGCGCGGGTGCCGTGCAGATATTGATCTTGGCCGTGGCGGTCGGCAGCGCCGTCACGTAGGGCGCGATTTTTCGATAGCGGTCGGCGCCGAACCCGGGCATGTTCATAAGCTCGCTCGGGCTCATCATGGGCCAGTTGCCCGTGCGGTAGGGGGGCGTTTGCGAGGTGTAGACCGAGTCCTCCGCGCCATCGGGCTCGCCGGGCTGATCGTCGGCGTCGATCCAGTCGCGCGCGATGCCCGCCCATTTGGGCTCGAGCCCGACGATGACCAGCAGGCGCTGGAACTGCTGCAACGGCACCGGATCCTGAGTGACCTGCCCGTTTTGACCCGCCACCACGTGGGCGAGATTGTTGAGGTTGAAGCGGCCTTGCATGTCCTCGATCGCGCCTTGCAAGACCCCGATCGGCTCCCCCTCGGGATCGTCCTCGGGGGTGATCGGCATCGGCTGCGTGGGCTGCGCCCAGGCTTGTGCCAGAGTGACCTGGTTGCTGTTGCCGGTGGTCGTCGTGCTCGTGGTGCTGTTCGTAGCGCCGCCGTTGGTGGACGACTGTCCGTTCTGTCCGGTCTGCGCGGCTTGTGTCGATTGGGAAAGGACGTCGGCGGCGAGTGCTTCGGCGCCCATGCCAAAATGAAAGGCCTGCTCGGTCGCCATGATGCTGACGGTGCGGCGACGCTCGATCCAGCCGTCGAAGCTCAGCTTGGTCGCGAGAATCGCGGCAAGCGCGACCAGGATGAGCGCGATGATGAGAGCGACCCCGCGCTCGCGCCGCGGGCCGCTCATCCGGCCACCTCGATCACCCGCTGCACGCGTCCCCAGTCTTTGAACTCGATGGTGATCTCGACCGCCACGGGACGGACCCACAGCCCCTCGGCCTGCGGCAGATTGGGCGGCGGCCATTGGGTCTGCCAGGTTTGATTGCCGTCGAGGTAGCGCAATTGCACCGTCTTCACGCCGCTGAGCAAGTCCTGAACCTGCGGTTGAGTGGCGAGCACCGTGTCGAGCGCCGTGGTGTAACTGCGCTTCACCACGTCGTCGACCAGGGTATAGGTGACTCGCTGCAGGGTGCTTCGCTGTTGCCCAGCCGTGTTCGACCAGCCGGCGCGCGTCAGCTCCGCGAGCGGTACCGTGGTCTTGCTCGATCCGCCGCCGAGCGAGGATTGGAAGCCGGGATCGGAGTTGAATTGCTGCGACTTGAATTGCTGCTGGAAGTCCGACCCCAATGCGCTGCCGCTCCCGAAAGCGGTGTTGCCTACGCCCGCACTGGTCCCGTTGCCGCCATAGCCGTGCAGCGCGGGTATGCGCGACTGACCGAGCGGATCGCGCACGGGGCGCGGGACCATTTGCACGAAATCCATGACCATCATGCGCATGCCGAATTCGATTTCACGCGAGCGCTTGAGGGCCTCCTCGCTGCGCTCGGCCGAGATGCGAGCGGCGCGATAGGTCTCGTAGCCGAGCGCGGACATGATGCCGAGAATGAGCAGCGCGACGAGGATCTCGATCAGGGTGAAGCCGCGGCCGTGTGCACGCAGAACCAGTCGAGCGGGGCGTGTGGTCACGGCGTGATCTGACCCTGCGGGGTCGTGGTGCTGGTCGGCGTGGTGGTGGTCGTTGCGGGAGTGTTCGAGCTAGGAACGCAGTTCGGGCTTTGCGCCGCACCGAGTTGCTGATTCGCGCCCGAGGTCACCGAGCCGCCGAGAGCACTAGTGCTCGAACCGCCCGTGCCTACCCCGCCCGTGCTGGTCCCATTCCCGCAGGGCACGCTCGATGCGGCCGTCGTGCCCACGGTCCAATCGACGTTCGAGCCGCCGGGGATGCCGATCGAGGCGCCCATGAACCCCGTCGACTGGGCGATCGGGTTGGACTTGGTGCCGGCATCGCCCGGATATACCCGAACCTCGATGCGCTTCATGCTCTGGAACTGGGTATTAAAGTAACGCGTGTCGTAGTGCCACTTGCGGCCCGCGAAGTCGATTTGCCCCTTATCCTGGTTATCGCCGAGCTTATTCACCATCAGTCGCACTTGCGTGAGGCGGTTGAGGGCGATCCACTGTGCGATGGTCTTGTCGCGCAAATAGCCGCTGGTGCGGGCCGTGCCGCTCACCGCCACCATGAGCGCGGTCAGCCCGAGCGCCACCACGGTGAGTGCGACCAGCACCTCGACCAGGGTGAAACCTCGACTCGCTGCCGGATCCCTCATGAGCGATTCGCCCTCGGGTGGTCCGAGCCTTCCTGCGTCGTCTTGCCGAACGCATCGCCGTTCACGGCGGCGCGCGCCTGGGTCCCATCGCGCAGCAAGGTCAGGCGAAACGGGGTTCCCTCGCCGCTCGCCGCGATCGCCACCTGCGGAGGCGGCGGGGAGTCACCGCTCGACAGACCCTGCGCGAGGGGCTTGAGCACGACCGCCACCGAATCGAGCTCGAGCTGAAAGGTAACGCCCTTCGGCAGGTCCCGATGGCGGAACTCGTGCTCATCGGTGAGCGGCAGCCAGAGATCGCGGTCGGGGGAGTAGACGACGAAGCCGTAGCCGGTGGGCTCTATGCGCAGACCGAAATCGCGGCCCTCGAGCAACGCCCGCTCGTGCAGGATGTCGACGAGGCCTTGGATGCGGCGGCTTTCCTCATCGAGTTGTGTGTCCCTGCCGGTGGTGTTGATCGACAGCACGGCAAGCGAGATGACGATGGCCATGATCACCAGCACCACCAGGATCTCGATGAGCGTGAAGCCCTTGCTGCGCATCGCGCGGCACCCGCAGGTCACTACCGCTGGTTGAGCGAAGAGGCGCTGATGTCCGCGTCGTAGCCTTCGCCGCCGGGCTTGCCGTCGCGTCCGTAGCTGATGATGTCGTAATCCATTCCATTAGGGCCTGGATTCACGTACACATACAGATTGTTCCACGGATCCTTGGGGAGCGAGGGCAGGTAACCGCCGCTGCGGTAATTGGTGATGGTCGGGTCGGACGGCTGGGTCACGAGCGCCTGCAAGCCTTGTTCGCCCGTGGGGTATTTGAAATTATCGAGGCGGTACAGATCGAGCGCGGTCTGGATGGCGCGGATGTCGCTCTGCGCGCGCGTGACGCGTGCCTTGTCGACGTTCTCCAGGATTTTCGGAACGACGAGCGCGCCCAACACTGCCAGAATGACCACCACCACCATGATCTCGATCAAGGTGAAACCAAACTGACGCTTGCGCATAGAGTTTTCAGCCATTCATGAATGATACCAAAACCAGAGACAACCATGCCCGATGAAGGTGCGAACCCGTTTGCACAAATCGCGCAAGCGTTGCAGTGGGATCGGGCGCGCTGGATCTGGCTCCTCGCCGCGGTGCTGGCTCTCGATCTGGTGTTGGGTCTTGGCGACAGCGTTGCAGCGATATTGCGCTACGATCGCAGTGCTATTGCGGCGGGCGGATGGTGGCGGTTGCTCACAGCCCACATCGTGCACCTCGATTGGCATCATTTACTGCTCAACGAGCTGGGCCTGGTGCTGATCTGGGCGCTGTTTGCCGGCGACTACGATCCGGTCGAGTGGTGCATCATCGTCCTATCGGGCGCGCTCGCGATCAGCTCGGGACTCTGGTGGCTCAGCCCGCGCGTCAGCTGGTATGTGGGACTGTCGGGCGTATTGCACACGATTATGGGCGCAGGCTGCGCGCGGCATCTCGCCGAGCGGGCCTGGGATCGCTGGATATTGATCGGGTGTCTCGGTGCCAAGCTCGCTTATGAGCAGCTCGGCGGACACGAGCCGGCCCTGGTGGTCGTGGATGCGCATCTCTACGGAGCCGCTTGCGGATTCGTGGTAGGGGCTCTTCTCTCCTGGCGTGTGGCTATAATCCGGCTCCGTTCGCGCGCGGCTGGGCCGTCGCCGCCGCTGCGGCGTTGACCCACGAGCAAACCAAGAGGTGTCTCACTCATGTCGCTGGCCTTCGTATTCCCGGGACAGGGCTCGCAATCCCTCGGCATGCTGAGCGCGCTCGCCGGCTCCTCGCCGGTGATCGAGTCGGTGTTCGCGCAAGCCTCCGAGGTCCTCGGCTATGACCTATGGAAGCGCTGTCAGGAGGGGCCCGAGGAGGCCCTCAATCAAACCGAGTGCACGCAGCCTGCGATGCTGGCCGCGGGAGTTGCCACGTATCGGCTGTGGCGCGAGCGAAGCGGCCCCGTCCCAAAGCTGATGGCCGGACACAGCCTGGGTGAGTTCAGCGCGCGGGTCGCGGCGGGGTGTCTCGATTTCAAGGATGCGGTCGCGCTGGTGAAGTGTAGGGCAGAGGCCATGCAGGCCGCCGTTCCGCCGGGCGCAGGCGGCATGGCGGCGATTCTGGGTCTCGAGGACACGGACGTCGTGGCGGCATGCGCCGAGGCGGCCCAGGGCGATGTCGTGGAAGCGGTGAATTTCAATGCGCCCGGCCAGGTGGTGATCGCGGGCGCAGCGGCCGCCGTCAGCCGTGCCATCGAGGCGGCGAGCGCCAAGGGAGCAAAACGGGCGATGGCCCTGCCCATCAGCGTGCCGGCGCACAGCTCGCTCATGGCGCCGGCGGCTACGACGCTGCGCGAGCGGCTTGCGCGCGTCGCGATGCAGAGCGCGGCGGGGATCGATGTCTACGGCGTCGACGTCAAGATTCAGCGCACGCCGGACGAGATCCGCGCGGCGCTCGTAAAACAATTGCACACCCCGGTCTATTGGGCCTCGACGGTGCGTACCATGATCGGGGCCGGGGCCACCGTCATCGTCGAATGCGGGCCGGGCAAGGTGCTGACCTCGCTCAACCGGCGCATCGACAAGAATCGCGATCTGAAAATGCTCGCGCTCGAGGATCCGGCATCGCTCGACGCCGCGCTGGCCGCGGCGAGCATCTGAGGCACGCCGCAAGGGGAGGCTGTAAATGCACGAGACGTCGAGATTGAAAGGAGAGGTGGCCCTGGTGACCGGTGCGTCGCGCGGGATCGGCGCCGCCGTGGCGGCGCGCTTGAGCGCCGAGGGGGCACGCGTCGTCGGCACCGCGACGACGCCCGAGGGCGCCGCACGCGTGGGGGAGGCGCTCGCAGCGGGCGGCGGACGCGGCGCGGTGCTCGATGTGGCAAACCAGTCTTCCATCGACGGCCTGATCGCCGACATCGAAGCGCGCGAAGGATCGGTCGGTATCCTTTGTAACAACGCGGGCATCACGCGCGACATGCTCCTCCTGCGCATGAAACAGGAGGACTGGGACGCCGTCATCCAGACCAATCTCGCCTCCGTGTACCGGCTGTCCAAGGCGGTGTTGCGCGGCATGATGAAGGCACGCAAGGGGCGCATCATCAGCATCGCCTCTGTGGTCGGGGTCATCGGCAATGCGGGCCAGGCCAACTACGCGGCCGCGAAGGCGGGCATGATCGGCTTCAGCAAGTCGCTCGCCCGTGAAGTGGGCTCGCGCGCCATCACGGTGAACGTGGTCGCGCCCGGATTCATCGATACGGATATGACGCGCGGACTCAGTGAGGACCAGCGTGCCGCGCTGGGTGCGCAGATCCCCTTGGGACGCCTGGGAGCCCCCGCCGACGTCGCCGCCGCCGTGGCATTCCTGGCCTCCCCGGAGGCTGCGTACATCACCGGCGAAACGCTGCACGTCAATGGCGGGATGCATATGGCTTGAAGGTCCGCGCGGCCCTAAGGCAAGGCAGTTTGTCAAGGCAGCCCGGGCCGCCCCTGGCTGCCGATCGCATGCCGGTAGCCGTCGCGGTCCGGTTCACATAAAATACGCGCCCTGCCGATAAGAGGCTGGCCGCGGGCCCCGACTAGAAGCGGCGTAGTTTGATCAGTTTTTCCAATGGGCTTTCCCGAAAGGACACCATAACGATGAGTACTGTTGAGCAGCAGGTTAAGAAGATCGTGGCCGAACAATTGGGCGTCAAAGAAGAAGAAGTAACCAATGACGCCTCGTTCGTCGACGACCTCGGCGCAGACTCGCTGGACACAGTTGAGTTGGTGATGGCTCTCGAAGAAGAGTTCGAGACGGAGATACCGGACGAGGACGCGGAGAAGATCACGACCGTCCAGCAAGCCATCGATTACATCAATTCGCACAAAGGCAAGGCCTGACGAGGCAAGCTTGAGTAAACGCAGAGTCGTCGTTACGGGTCTGGGAATCGTCTCGCCCGTCGGTAACGACATTACGTCGGCATGGGCGTCGATTCTCGCGAGCCGCAGCGGCATAGGGCCTGTTGTGCGGTTCGATGCGGCCAGTTTTCCGACTCATTTCGGGGGCGAGATCCGCGACCTCGACCTGACGCCGTATATCACGCCCAAGGATGCGCGCCGCATGGATGCCTTCATGCAGTACGGCGTCGTTGCGGGCATGCAGGCGATGCGCGATTCGGGACTCGAGGTGACGGCGGCCAACACCGAGCGCATCGGCGTGCTCATGGGCTCCGGCATGGGCGGGCTCGAGTCGATCGAGGAGACTTACGACAAATATCTGGAGACGCACTCGCCGAAGAAGGTGTCACCTTTCTTCATCCCCGCGAGCATCATCAATCTGGTGAGCGGACATTTGTCGATCGCCTTCAACATCACCGGCCCGAATCTGGCGATCGCCACGGCGTGCACGACCTCGACCCACGCGCTCGGCATGGCCATGCGCATGATCCAGTACGGCGACGTGGATGCCATGCTCGCCGGGGGCTCCGAGATGGCCACCTGCGTCACGGGCATGAGCGGATTCGCGCAGGCGAAGGCTCTTTCGCAACGCAATGACGATCCGCAGGGCGCCAGCCGTCCTTGGGACAAGGATCGGGACGGTTTCGTGATGGGCGACGGCGCGGGCGCGATGATGCTCGAGGAATACGAGCACGCCAAGGCGCGCGGCGCGAAGATCTACTGCGAGATCATCGGCTTCGGCATGAGCGGCGATGCCTTTCACGTCACGGCGCCGCCCGAGGACGGCGAGGGGGCCCGCAAGTCGATGGCGAACGCGCTCAAGGATGCGCAGCTCAACCCGGACCAAGTTCAGTACGTCAATGCGCACGCGACCTCGACGCCGCTCGGCGACCGCGCCGAAACGACCGCGATACATCGCGCCTTCGGCGAGGCGGCCAAGTCGCTCGCGGTCAGCTCGACGAAATCGATGACCGGGCACCTGCTCGGCGCTGCCGGCGCCGTGGAGGCCATTTTCTCCGTTCTGGCGCTGCGCGATCAAGTCGCGCCTCCGACCATCAACTTGGACGAGCCCGGCGAAGGCTGCGATCTCGACTATGTGCCGAAACATGCCCGCCCAATGAAACTCCAGACCGTGCTGTCCAACTCGTTCGGCTTCGGTGGCACCAACGGTTCGCTCGTTTTCCGCCGACTTTGAGCCCTTAGGGCTCATCGCGCAGCTTCCCGAGACCTATCCGGGCTTGCTCGAGAGCAGCGCTCCTCTAGGCCCTGCGGCCGGCGGGGCGCGATTCGACATTCTCCCCATCGCCTCGGGCGAGGCGTTGCGGCTTTCCGCGGACGGCCGGCTGTCGGGTCCGCATTCTGCGGCGGCACCCGGTTTTCTCGCGGCACTGGAGAACTGGTGGTCGGCCCTGCGTACCGCTTCCAGCGGCGCACGCCTGCCGTTTACCGGCGGTTGGCTCGTGTATCTCGGGTACGAGGTGGCCGCGGAGATCGAACCGCGCCTCGCTCTGCCGCGCAGTCCCGACGCGACGGTCGCCCTCGCCATCCGCACCCCCGCCGCTTGGATCCGCGATCGGCAAAGCGGCGAGGCTTGGGTCGTGGCCGAGCCGGGCCACGAGGCGCTGCTCGATCGCTTCGAGCGGGACGCGCGCAGCGTCGGCCGTGGCCCGCGTCCGGATCCGATGCAATCCTTCGAGATCGAAGAAGAGGACCCCGCCCGCTTCGAGGCCGCGGTCGCTCGCGCGCTCGAGTTCATCGCTGCCGGGGACGTTTACCAGGCCAACCTCTCGCGCCGCTGGCACGGACGTGTGCGCGGCACGCTCGAGGCGGCGGCGCTCTATCGGCGCTTGCGGGCCGCCAACCCGAGTCCCTTCGCGGCGCTCCTGCGAGACGGAGATTTCGCGGTCATCAGCTCCTCCCCGGAGCGGCTCGTGTCGGTGCAGGGCGATCGGATCGCAACCCGGCCGATCGCGGGAACCCGACCGCGCGGCACCTCGGCCGAGCGCGATGCCGCGCTGATCGAGTCTTTGCTCGGCAACGAGAAGGAGCGCGCCGAGCACGTCATGCTCATCGATCTGGAGCGCAACGATCTGGGGAGGGTTTGTGCCGCAGGCTCCGTGCAGGTCGATGAGTTCATGGCCGTGGAGAGCTATGCCCACGTGCACCATATCGTCTCCAACGTGAGCGGGCGCAAGCTCGAGGATGTCTCTCCCATTCAGATCCTGCGCGCGGTGTTTCCGGGTGGAACCATCACGGGCTGCCCGAAGGTGCGCTGCATGCAGATCATCGCGGAGCTCGAGGCGGTCGGCCGCGGTGCGTACACCGGCACGCTCGGTTATCTGAATCGCGACGGCAGCTGCGACTTCAACATCCTCATCCGCACCATCACCGCTCAAGGCTCGACGCTGTCATTTCGCGCCGGCGCCGGCATCGTGGCCGACTCGAGCCCGGCCCACGAGCTCGCGGAGACTCGCGCGAAGGCCGAGGGGCTGCTGCGCGCGCTGCGCACAAGCCCCGCGGCATGAGCATCTGGATTAATGGCCGGCGGGGGACCCTCATCGATTGTCGCGATCGCGGCCTGCAGTACGGCGATGGGCTGTTCGAGACCATGCTCGTGCGCCGGGGGCGCATCCGGTTGCTGGCGCTGCATCTGGAGCGATTTGCGGAAGGGTGCCGGCGTTTAGGTCTTGCCGTTCCGGTGCAGGGCATCGAGCGAGAGGTCGCCCTGCGAGCGCGACAAGGCGCCGAGGGCGTTCTCAAGCTGATCCTGACCCGGGGGCGCGGTATGCGCGGCTACCGTCCGAGCGGGGACGAGCGCTGTACCCGCGTGCTCTCGTTCCATGCGCTCGCTGCGGACCCGGCGGGGACCGGTCCCGTCCACGTCCGACTGTGCCGCACGCGGCTGGGGATCAACCCCGACTTGGCCGGGTTGAAGTCGCTGAATCGGCTGGAATCGGTGATGGCGCGCGCGGAGTGGCGTGATGAGCGCATCTGGGAAGGACTGATGCAGGATGTGGAGGGCAGCGTGGTTTGCGGCACGATGTCCAACGTATTCTTGCGGCGCGGCTCGACCTTGATGACCCCTGCGCTCGATCGTTGCGGTGTCGCCGGGGTTATGCGCCGCTGGGTTCTCGAGCAGGCCCGGGATCTGCGCCTGCGCGTGTGGCAGGGCCGTTTGCCCGTCGAATCATTGCGCGATGCGGAGGAAGTGTTCATGACCAACGCGGTGGCAGGCATCGTGCCGGTGGGCCTCATCCAGACGGGCCCGCAACGCCTGCGCCTGCCTTCAACCGAGACGGCCGCGGCACTGCGCGCTCGCCTGGAGCTCGAATGAGGGGGCTGCGGCGGGCACTTCTCTTCGCCGTGTTCCTGGGCGTGGCGGCGGCAGCCGGTCTGATCGTCCTGCGCGCCGTGCGCAGCCTGGACGAGCCCCTCAAGGTGAGCGCGCCGCTGCGTTTCAAGGTCGCTCCAGGCAGCCGCTTCAGCCGGGTTGCCGCGGAGCTCGGGGCGCAGGGTGTCGTCGCGCAGCCGCGTACTTGGGTGCTCTATGCCCGTTGGAAGGGGCTCGCCTCGGCCATCAAGACGGGGGAATACGAAATCGATCCGGGCACGACCGCGCGCAGCCTCCTCGAGAAGCTGGTGAGCGGGCAGGTGCTGCTGCATTCGTTCACCATCGTCGATGGGTGGCGCACCCAGGACATGCTGGCCGCGCTCCGGCGCGATCCCGACATTGCCCTCACGCCCGATGTTCCCATGCAGGACTTGATGAGCAAGCTCGGCGCCGCCGGGCTCGATCCCGAGGGCCAGTTCTTGCCGGAGACTTATCGCTTTCCCGAGGGAACGCCGGAGCTGGAGATATTGCGGCAGGCGCATGTCGCGCTGGTGCGTGAGCTGGAGTCGGCCTGGGCGACCCGCGATCCCAGCTTGCCGCTGCAGAGTGCCGCCGAGCTGCTCACCGTCGCCTCCATCGTGCAAAAGGAAAGCGGCGTGCCGCAGGAGCTGCCGAAAATCGCCGGACTGTATCTGCATCGTCTGCGCATCGGCATGCGCCTGCAGGCCGACCCCACGGTCATCTATGGGCTGGGCGAGCGTTACGACGGGCAACTGCACAGTGTCGATTTGCACACCGACGGCCCCTACAACACCTACGTGCGCAGCGGATTGCCTCCGACCCCGATCGCGCTCGCGGGCGCCGCAGCGATCCGCGCCAGCGCTCATCCGGAAAACACCGACGCGCTATACTTCGTCGCCTCACCGAAGGACGACGGCAGTCACATTTTCTCCGCGACGCTCGAGGAACAGAATGCCGCCGTGGCACGGTACGTGGCGCACTTGCGCGAGAAGGCGGCGGAGACCGGGAAATGAGCGAGCGCGGCCGGTTCCTCACCGTTGAGGGCATCGAGGGGGTGGGCAAAAGCACTCAGGTGCCGCGGCTCGCTCAGGCGCTCAGCGCGCGCGCCATCGCGTGCGTGCTCACCCGCGAGCCCGGAGGCACTCCGCTCGCCGAGAAGATCCGCGAGCTGGTGCTTGCGCCCGGCGCCGAGGTGCTGCCCGACGCCGCGGAGCTTTTGCTCATGTTCGCGGCGCGATCCGTGCACCTCGAGAACTTCATCAAGCCGCATCTCGAGGCGGGCCGTTGGGTGGTCTGCGATCGCTTCACCGACGCGACCTACGCCTATCAGGGAGCCGGCCGGGGATTCGCCTTCGACGGCATCGCGCAGCTCGAGCGCTTGGTGCAGGACGCCATGCGTCCGGATCTCACGCTGCTCCTCGATGCACCCGTGGCCGCCGGCCTCGAGCGTGTGCGGGCCCGCAATGCCGCCGCGGGACGCGCGTCGGCGGCGGATCGCTTCGAGCGCGAGCGCGCCGAGTTCTTCGAGCGCGTGCGCGAGGGCTATCTCACGCGCGCCGCCGCCGAGCCCGCGCGCATCGTGGTGATCGATGCCGCGGCAGGCATCGATGCCGTGGCCGCGCAGATCCTCGAGGCCTTGCGGGTGCGACGATGGATTTCCTGAGCGCGGACTCATTGCCGTGGCTGCGCGATGCACAGCGGCGGATGCGCGCGAGCCGCACCGCGCAACGTCTGCCGCAGGCTCTGCTGATCCTGAGCGCGCCGGGTCTCGGGGCGGAGCGGCTGGCGTATTGGATCGCGGCGCTCGCGCTCTGCGAGTCGCAGGAGGCGGCGCCGTGCGGCGCGTGCCCGGCGTGCGTGCTGCTGCGCGCGGACAGTCATCCGGACCTGCACGCTGTCGGTCTCGCGGAGGACGCGCAGCAGGTCAAGGTCGACCAGATTCGAGGGCTCATCGAGACGTTGTCTCTGTCGAGCTATCGCGGCGGCCACAAAGTGGCGATCGTCGAGAACGCGGAGACCTTGAACGCGAACGGCGCCAACGCTTTTCTGAAGACGCTCGAGGAGCCGACCGCCGACACATTGTTGATGCTCATCGCCAAGCCGACCAATCGCCTGCCGGCCACCATCGCCAGCCGCTGCCAGCGGCTCACGCTCAAGGCGCCTGCCAAGGAGGAGGCCCTCGCCTGGCTCAAGGAGCGCGATCCGGCGGTGCAGGACTGGAATGCCGCGCTCGCGCTGGCAGCGGGGGCGCCGCTCCTCGCGCTCGAGCTGGCGCCGGCTGCCACGCCCGAACTCGACCGCGAGATGCGAGCCACCTTGAAGCGGCTCGTCGACGGGACCTCGGACGTCACGGCGGTCGCGGATGCGTGGATGAAATCCGATCCGGCGCTGCGCCTCATGTGGCTTGAGACCTGGATCACACGGCGCGTACAAGTTGAGCTGGGCAGTGTCGTTTCCTCTCAAAGTGCGGAACCCGTCCGCTTGCCTGCCGCTTTACTTAAGCCCAAGATAAGACCCTTGTTCGAACTGCTCGACGCCGCGCGGGAGCTGCGGCGTTTTGCCGCGACCGGGCTGAATCAGCAATTGGCGCTGGAGGCGTTGTTGATCGGCGGTAGAGCGGCCCTGTTCAAGGCGCTTGCGAAGTAGAAGCGAAATGACGGAAAGAAACGCATTGCGAAGTCCCAGTAACAAGCCCGGTTTGCTGACCCTTACGATCAAGGACAAGAGCGCGCTCTACCTCGCCTACATGCCTTTCGTGAAGAACGGCGGCTTATTCATCCCGACCAACAGCAACTACCGGCTCGGCGACGAGGTCTTCATGCTGCTGAATCTCATGGGAGAGGAAGAGAAGCTTCCCGTGGCCGGACGCGTGATCTGGATGACCCCCAAGGGCGCGCAAGGCAAACGCACGGCCGGCATCGGCGTGCAATTCAGCGATCAAGACCGCGGCAATACGCAGAAGAAGATCGAGAACTATCTCGCCGGCGCGCTCGGCGGGGACAAGCCGACGCATACCATGTAGGACGAGACCGATTCGCGACGTTGAGTTCATGCCGGTTTAGGTAACAACTTACACACTCGTCGACGAGTGGGAATCAGGGGGTATCGCGTGCAAGACAAGAACGCTGCATTTTTCTGCCTTACCGCGTTCAGCGGTCTTCTGTTCGTCGTTGGCCAGGGTCATGCACAAGACGCACCGTCATGGGCAGGCACCTGGAAGCTCGACACGGCAAAATCGCACTGTGTGGGCACACCGAATGCCGCGTCCAACACGGCTGTGGTCACAGAAGCGTCGGGCGCAACGCACTATGTCATCGATTTCACCGATGCCGACGGCACCAACACACACCTGGATTTCACGGCCGCCACCGACGGTAAATCGGTGCCGGTGTCAGGCTCGCCCGACTACGTGGAGGCGGTCAAGATGACGGAGCCCAAGCCCGGCCAACGGCACTTTGTTTTCAGCAAGGCGGGCCAGCGCGTGGAGTGGGATACGTTCACCATGGGAACGGATGGTAAGCAGATTCACTTCAGGCTGGCCGGCATTGACCAGGGCAAGTCCTGGAAGTGCTACGGCGTGTCCGTGCGGCAGTAGTCACAGCGCGCCGCGCAGCCGTTGCCTCAGCGTTCCTTGTCCGGTACCGCTTCGACGTAGATCGGCGATTGCGCCGACGCAGACGAGGGGCTCTGCGCGGCGCCGGCAGTTTGCGCGGTCCCGCGAGCGGCCGGCGCATCGAGCGCGCCCGTTCGGCGCGGAATCTTCCAGCAGCACAGCGCGAATACAATCGCGGCGGCAAGAAACAGCAGAGCGAGTCCGCGATGCTCGACCAGCATCGAAGGTGCCTGGTACTCGGCAGGTTTCGACTCGGCGGGGTTTTTCTCGCGATAGGCGCGCGGCGCGGGCGGCGGCCCGAGCGCATCGGGGGCGGGGTCTCCGGATTCGGGCGCTATCTTGGGCAATCGCGGCATCTTCGGCAGATCCGCCTTCCACCGCATCTTCACCGTTCAGCCTCCGCGTGAGTGGGCGCTGGCTGAGAGACCCCCCTTCAATACGTAGGCCTCGAACCCGCGCTCGCTCAAGATGTAGGCGGCGGCGGAGCTGCGCCTGCCGGTGTCGCAGCACACGACGTACGGAATGTCTTTGGCGAGCGCGTTGAGCTTGAGCCGGATGAAATACAGCGGAATATTGAGCGCATCGTCGATGCGCAGATTCTGAAACTCGCTGGGCAGGCGCACGTCGAGCCACTTCCCGCCGCCGGCCACGACTTGCTTGGCCTGGTCATAGCTGACCCATTGCAGCAAAGGCTCGTTGAGGAGGGTCTGAAAATCCTGCTTGCCGAGACGCATGAGCGTGCCGTCGGTCAGCATCGTGACGGTGGCATTGCGCTTCGCCTCGGCGATCAGCGCCTCTTCGCCGAAGCTGTCGCCGGTGCCGAGCTCGGCGAGCTTGATGCCTTCCTTGTTGAGCGGCGTCTCGCGCGTGACGACGCACTTGCCCGAGACGACTACGTAGAAGTAATCGCCTTCCGTGCCCTGCTTGATCACGACGTCGCGCGCGCGATAGTTGATGCGCTGCATGCGCATGAAAATCGCCTGGATGTTGGCCGGGGGAATGCGATGAAACGCTTTCGTTTGCAGGAGCGCGGTCATCCAGTCGCCGGTCATCGCCGCCTTGTCGCCGTTCAGCTCCGCGACTTCGTACTGACCGGTCTGATCCCACGTGATGAGCACGTCGAGCAGATCGCTGTCGATCATGATGTACGACACGTCGGTGAGGGCACGCGCGGTGAATTTGCGCGGCAGACCCGGCGCGAGCGGCGGACGCGCTTCCGGGCTGCCGGAACGGATCGAGGCCATCACCTTTTCATCGTTGCGCAACTCGATGGTGCCGGACACGAGATAGAAGGTGCGCTTTTCCGTATCGCCTTCCTTGAACAACGCGCGGCCGGCGTCCAGCTCGCGAATCTGCGTCTTGCGGGCGAGGGCGTGCAAGTTTTCCGCCTTGAGGCCGTCGAGCGGCGAGAAGGCAGTCAAAATCGAGATGTCCACCGGTCGGTCAAGCATTTGAGAATGGGCCCGCAGCTATCCTTACAAGTCCATGATTTCTGAGAACAGTATCATACGCGGTCCCTACCGCGTGCATGTCACGGGTGGGTCACACTGGAGAGCTGTCGAGGGAGAGCGAGCTCCAGCCGGGATCCGCCCGAAAACGTTCGCCGTGACGCCGCTCGAGCTCGGCGAGTCGCGCCAGCACCTGCGCCACGCCCCGCGAGCGCGCGTACTGCAGCGGACCCCCCCGAAACGGGGCAAAACCGGTCGCAAAAATCGCGCCCGCATCGAGCAGATCGGCATCCTCGACCACACGCTCGCGCAGCACGGCCACCGCCTCATTCAGCATGGGCAAGATCAACCGATCCTCGAGATCAGCGGGCGGGTCCGGAACGGGTGCGATGGGGGGTAGAACCTTGCCATCCTTCCACACGTAAAAACCTTCGCCGGACTTGCGGCCGAGCTTGTTCTGCTGCACCCGCTCGACGAGGATGTCGGGCACTTTGCGGTTGAACGCCTCGGCCAGCACGCGGCCTACGTGCAGCGCCACATCGAGCCCGACCACGTCGGCGAGCTCGATGGGCCCCAGGGGCATGCCGAACCGTATCCCGGTGCGGTCGATCACCGCGGCGGGGATGCCCTCGCTCAGCGCAAACAGGGCCTCGTTGAGGTAGGGCATGAGGATTCGATTGACGACGAATCCCGGCTCGCTGCGGCAGGGCAGCGGCAGCTTGTCGAGCTTGCGCGTGAACCACAGGGCCCGCTGGCGCGCAACCTCCTGAGTCGCTGCGCCGTGGACGATCTCGACCAGTTGCATCTGCGCGACGGGATTGAAGAAGTGAATGCCCACCAATCTCGACGGATCCTTGAGCTGTTCGGCGAGCACTTCGATCTTGATGCTCGAGGTATTGGTCGCGAGGACCGCATCCGGCCGCATGCGCGGCTCGAGCTGCGCATAAAGCGCGCGCTTCGCGTCGATGTTCTCGAAAATGGCCTCGATCACCACATCGGCGAGCGCCGCGCCTTCGCCGGCGACGTCCGCGCGCAGGCGACCCACGGCCTCGGCCGCTGCTTGCGGATCCTTCACACGCTTCTCCAGGAACTCCTTGGCCCGGTCGAGCGCCGGCTGAATCAACTCCGCGGTGCGATCCTGCAGCGTGACGGTCATGCCCCGAAATGCCGACCACGCCGCGATGTCGCCGCCCATCACGCCGGCGCCGACCACGTGCACATGACGAAACTCGACCGTGGGTTTGCCGCCGAGCCCTTTCAATCGGTTTTGCAGCAGGAATACCCGCACGAGGTTGCGCGAGGTGGCCGAGCACATGAGGGTCGCGATGGAGTGAGCCTCGGCCTCGAAGCTCTCGGCACCGACCGCGCCATAGCGATGCCACAGATCGATCATGGCATAGGGCGCGGGGTAGTGTTCCTTGCGCAGCTTGCCACGCAGTGCCGCGGTCGCCTGGCGTGCGATGAACGGCCGCATCGCCTTCAGATTGAGGAGCTTTTCAACGAACGGCGGGGACTTCCGCGGGGGAGACTCGAGCAACAGCCGCTTCGCGCTGGCCTTGAGATCGGCGGGTGCCACCAAGCGGTCGATGAGCCCCACTTCGAGTGCACGCGCGCCGCGATAAGGCTTGCCCTTCAGCATCAGGTCCAAGGCGGGCCGCACGCCGAGCAGCCTCACGCTCCGTACCGTGCCGCCGAACCCCGGATGAATGCCGAGCATGACCTCGGGCAATCCGAGGGAGAGCTGCGCGTCGTCGGCACCGACCCGGTAGGTGCAGGCGAGCGCGAGCTCGAGACCGCCGCCGAGGGCAAAGCCTTGGATGGCCGCAACGCTCGGAAAGGGCAGGGCGTCGAGCTGATCAAACACCGTCTGCCCGGCGCGCACCAGCGCATAGCCCTCCTCGGGCGTGCGGATGTCGACGAACTCCTTGATGTCGGCGCCGGCTATGAAGCCGCTGCGCTTCGCAGAGCAGACGACGAGACCGACCGGCTTTTGCGCAGCGACCTGGGTGAGAGCGGCAGCCAGATCCTGGATGACCACCGCCGACAATACGTTGGTGGAGCTCCCCGGCATGTCGCAGGTGAGCCAGGCGATGCGATCCGCATCGACATCGAGACTCCAGGCGCCGCTCACGGTGTCACGCCGCCGCCCGTGCCGATTCGTGGATCGTGAAATCGCAAATGAGCGGCAGGTGGTCCGATAACTGGATGTCCGGGATCTCGAAGCGATTCACCTCGATGTGCGCGCTGTGGAGGATGAAGTCGAGCTCCTTGCGCGGGCTCGAGCTCGGATAGGAGGGCAGGCCGCGGGCGTTGGCGTTGGTGAGTCCCGCGGCCTGCATGAACAGGTAGATCTCGTGATCCCCCCAATAGGTGTTGAAGTCCCCGGCGACGATGACCGGCTTTTGGGTCTTGCGCACCAGGTCGTACAGGTAGCGCAGCTGGTACTGGCGGTGGCGAAACTTCAGCGACAGATGCACCAGGAAAATGGCGATGTCGTCGAGCTCGAGCTCGATGATCAGGCGTTTGATCCCGGTGTCGAAGTAGTGAAAACGCTCACCGCGAACCCGCGGCGCGGCCAGGAAGGCATTGGCCTGCTTGCGCACGATGGGCATCAGCTGGTTGACCGAGGACTGGCCGTACTTGCACTCGAAGGTCGAGTAGTGGCCGATTGAGCGAGCGATGAAATCCGCCTGATTGACCATGCCGGTGCGAATCGATCCCGTGTCCACCTCGATCAGGCCCACGACGTCCGGGTCCTGCGCCTTGATGAATTCGGTGATCTGCGAGAGAACCTGGCGGCTGGAGCGCAGATATCCGGCCCCGGGAAGAGGGAGGTGAAACGCCGGACCCGTTCCGGTCGCATAGCGGATGTTATAGATCATCAAGCGCACCCCTGGCATTGTATCGGACGCGGAGTGCTTCGCGCAGCGCTCTCATGGGATACACTAGAGCGATGTCGACCCGCGTCAATCCGATTCGGTTGTTCGTCACCCACGCCTGGGAAGAAAACGACGATTATTCGCGCGTGTTCGAATATCTGGAGGCGCCGGGCACCTTCTACTACCACACCACCAGTCTGCCGCACGCCAAGCGGCCGATCGACAAGGAAAGCGAGCGCGAGGATTTGCGCCGGCAGATTTCACCGTGCGAAGTGATCATCGTGTTGCCCGCCGCTTATCGTGCGGCTCCTGATCTGGTGCTATTTCAGATGCAATTTGCCAAGGCCGCGGATCGTCCCATCGTGGCGATGGAGAACTTCGGCTCGACGGAGCCCCTCGCCAAGGCGATTACGGACCTTGCGGATGAGGTGAGCGGGTGGAACGAGCGCAGCTTGATCGATGCCCTCATACGCCAGGCACGGCATCAAGAGACGACTCGCTGGGATACGATCGAGTTCAAGCTCGACGACTGAAAGACTGCGACGCGACCACCTAGTTGGTGGCGCTGAGCACCGGAACTTGAAATTCCTCCGGCTGGCGATCGATCAACTGCACGATGTTGGAGACCGCGGCCGGACGCTGCGCGAGCGAATCCATCCGGCAGAGCGCGCCGAAAATTTCGACAATGAGTGCCGCGCAATCGTCCGCCTGCTGGTTGGACATCTTGCGCACCGAGGCGACCACGGCATCCTCGCCGCGCTGCGGCTGCACACCGGCGAGCGAGCGCATGAGCTGCGCGAAGGACCCGCGGGTCTCGGTCGGCAATTGATCTTCGGCTAGGGGGGTGAGGTGGCGGGCGGCCGCGATCAAGCGCTGCTTGATCGAGGTGGAGCGCACCAACTCCAGAGTTGCACAGTGCAGGTTTTCAAAAGGCTTGACCATTTGCCGACGACCTCGCCTCGAGCTGCGGGACTTAAAGTGATTTCGAGGATTTTGCCCGCCTCGGAATCTTGTTAAATCAACATTCTGCGAGTGGAATATACAAGACAATCGACAAAACGCAACGCGGACTTTGTCAAGGTTTTAGCGCGCCGTTTGCAAAAGATGTGGCAGCCGTCGCCAGCATCATTCCTCGAAAGAACCTGTCAATCAAATCCTAACAGGTTGAATAATATGAGCCCAGTGCCGACAGGACGTGCCGGCGCCTCAAGTTCGGACGGATTATGTCGAGGGCGCGGGCTGGTTGTGTCCGTGCGTGGCGCCGATTAAGAGATACACGGCAGGCACCACGAACAGGGTAAACAGGGTGCCGATGGCGAGCCCGCTCGAGATCACCAGCCCGATGGCGTAGCGCGAAGCGCCGCCTTCCCCGCGTGCGAAAACCAGCGGCATTACCCCGAGCACCATGGCCGCCGTGGTCATCAGGATCGGGCGCAGGCGTACGCTCGCGGCAGTGACAATGGCGGCGCGCTTGCTCTTGCCGCTGAGCTGCTCCTCGTTCGCCACCTCGACGATCAGAATGCCGTGCTTGCTGATGAGGCCGATCAGGGTCACGAGGCCCACCTGGGTGTAGATGTTCAGTGAGGCGCCGTGCACGCCGAGGGCGATGAAGACGAGCGCACCCAAGATGGACAAGGGAACGGAGATCAGGATGACCAGGGGGTCTCGAAAGCTCTCGTAAAGCGCCGCCAGCGTGAGAAACGCGATGACGATGGCGAAACCGAACGTTCCGAGGACGCCGCTCGATTCCTGGACGAACTGCCGGGAGGGGCCTGCGTAGTCGATGGTGTAACCGGAGGGCAGCGTGCGCGCCGCCACGCTGCGCAGATAGTCGAGGGTCTCGGCCGCCGACAAACCGGGCGATGCGACGCCCGAAAGCGTCGCCGAATTCAACTGCTGAAAGTGATTCAGCGTCTCGGGAATGGTTTCGGTGCGGATGCGGGCAATGGTCGAGAGGGGCACGGGCACGCCGCCCAAGTTCGCGATGGGGTAGTCGAGCAACTGCTCCACGTTGAGGCGCGACACGCGCTGCACTTGTGGAATCACGCGGTAGGAGCGCTGCTGCATGCTGAAGTAGTTCACGTAGCCGCCGCCGAGCAGACTCCCTAGCGACGAGCCGACCTGGCTCATGTTGAGCCCGAGCTGCGCGGTCTTCTCGCGGTCGATCTCGATGACGGACTGCGGCAAGTCGTACTTGAGGTCGGTGTCGAAGAACAGGAATCGGCCGCTCGCGTTGACCTCATCGAGAAAGGCGCGCGACACCTCGTTGAGGCGCACCGAGGGCTCGGTGGTCTTGATCACGAATTGCACCGGCAAGCCCGAGGCGCCCGGGAGCGAGGGCAGCTCGAATACCACGATTTTCTCGCCCGCCACGGAATTCATGTGCTGTTGCAGGCGCTGCGACACCTGCGTCGCGCCGTCCCGCTGCGTGATCGGGACCAGCACCAGGCCGTCGAATTGTTGGCCGGGAGCCGCCACCTGAAACACGTTTTGTATGGCGTGCTCGGCCTGGATGACCTTGTACTCCTCGCCGGCGTAGAGGAGCTTCTGTTGCAGCGTCGCGTTGGCAGCCGACGTCGGCTGGGCTCCCATGAAGCCTTGGTCCTCCTGGGGCGCGAGCTCGCTGTGAGCGCTGCGATAGAGGAGCGCAATGCTCACGAGCACCAGCACCACGAAAATGGCGGTGACGGGCGTGTAATCGAGACTGCGGTCGAGGCGCCGCTCGTACCAGCCGCGCAGCGACTCGAAACGCGCGTCGATGAAGCGCACCAGGCGGCTCTCCCAACCGGTCTCTTCCGCGCGGTGCGGCCGCAGCAGCCGCGAGGACATCATCGGCGACAGCGTGAGCGCGATGACCGCCGAGACCGTCACTGCGCCCGCGAGCGTGAACACGAACTCGGTGAACAGCGCGCCGGTCAAGCCTCCTTGAAAGCCGATGGGCACGTACACGGCGAGCAGCACCACCGTCATGGCGAGAATTGCCGTGCCCAGTTCGCGCGCCGCCCGAATCGCCGCGGCGAGCGGCGCCATGCCTCCCTCGAGGTGGCGGTTGACGTTCTCCACCACGATGATGGCGTCATCCACGACGAGCCCGATCGCCAGCACCAGAGCCAAAAGGGTGAGCAAATTGATGGAGAACCCAAGGGCGAGCATGATGCCGAGCGAGCCGATCAGGGAGAGCGGAATCGCGATCACCGGAATCAAGACGGAGCGAGGCGATCCCAGGAAGGCGAATATCACCAGCATGACGATGACCAGGGCCTCGATGAGGGTCACGACGACCTCGTGAATGGAGATATTCACGAAGTCAGTCGAGTCGTACATGATGTGCGATTCGAGGCCGCGCGGGAGTTGCGCGTGAATGTCGGGAAAGATGTCGCGCACGCCCTTGATGACGGCGAGTAAATTTGCGGCGGGCGCGACCTGTATGCCGATGAACACGCCGGTGTGCCCGTCGACCATCACGGCCGCCTCGTAACTGTCCGCACCGAGCGTCACCTGCGCCACATCGCTCAATCGCACATTCGCCCCGTTCACCGATTTGACGACGAGATTGCGGAACTCCTCCAGGGAATGCAGGTTGGTGGTCGAGGTCAGGGTGATCTGGATCATCTGACCCTTGGTGTTGCCGACCGCGGAGACGAAGTCATTGCTCGCCAAGGCCGCCGCCACATCGCTCGCCGTCATCCCGTAAGCCTCGAGCTTCTTGGGGTCGAGCCAGGCGCGCAGCGAGAACGTCTGGCCACCGAGAATTTCGGCCGTCTGCACCCCCTCGACGGCCTGCAGGCGCGGCTGCACCACGCGAATCAAATAGTCCGTGATCTCGTTCGCGGCGAGCGTCTGGCTGGTGAAGTCGATGAACATCGCATCGATGGTCTGTCCGGTTTTCACGACGATGGTCGGCTGCAACGTGCCGGTCGGCAGTTGATTGAGAACCGAATTCACCTTGATATTGATCTCGGCCGCCGCCTTCGAGGTGTCGTAGTTCTGCCGCAGGTACACGGTGATGGTGCTGGTACTGCTCTGGCTGGTCGAAGTCATGTAGTCGATGCCGTTCGCCTGAGCCACGGCCGCCTCCATGGGCGTCGTGATGAACCCCGCGATGGCCTCCGGATCGGCGCCCGGGAAACTGGTCGAGATGGTGACGACGCCGTTCTCGGTGTGCGGATACTCGAGCACTTGCAGCGAGCTGAACGAGCGCAAGCCGACGACCAAGATGACCAGGCTCACCACGGTCGCGAGCACGGGCCGGCGAATGAAGATATCGGTGAATTTCATGCCGCGGTGCCGGGCCTACTCGTTCGGCGGAGTCGGCTTGGGCTCATCCGTGGGCTGCACCGCGTTATTGATCGCAATGGCTGTGCCGTTGCGCAGCTTCATCTGTCCGGCGGATACCACGACATCGCCCGGCTCGACGCCGCTCAGCACGGCGACCTGATCGCCGCGCGTCTCGCCCAGCTTCACGAAGCGCTGCTGCACCGTGTCGCGCGGCTTGCCGCCGCTCGTGCCGTGCTCCACCACGAACACCGTGTTGCCGTAGGGGTTGTAGGTGATCGCGGTCAGCGGCAGCGTGATTTCGCTCCTCGCCGCGCCGGCATCGATTGCGACGCTGGCGAACATGCCGGGCACGAGGCGGTGATCGGCGTTCTTGAACGAGGCGCGAACCTGGACGTTGCGGCTCGCCGGGTCGACCTTGGAATTGATGGACTCGATGACGCCGGGAAAGTCGACGCCGGGGAACGTATCGACGTTCGCGCTGACCTGTTGGCCCGGGTGCACGTCCTTGAGTGCCTGCTGCGGCACGTAGAAATCGATCAGGATCGGATCGAGGGCTTGCAGGGTGACGACCGTGGTGCCTGCCGCGAGGTATTGGCCGAGATCGATCTGGCGGATGCCGAGCCGCCCGGCGAAGGGCGCCTTGACGATCTTCTCGTCGATGAGCGCGCGCTGCGCGACCACCTGGGCGCGTGCGGCTTTGAGGGTCGAGACGTCCGTGTCGATGACGGCCTGGCTGACGGCTTGGGCGGCAAATTGCTCTTGGTCGCGCTTCAAGGTCTGCCCGGCAAGCTCGGCGGCGGCCTCGAGTTGGTCGAGCTTGGCGTAATCATCGTTGGGTCTGAGCTTCAGGAGGATTTTGCCGGCCGGGACATCATTGCCGGAGTCGAACTCGATCGAATCCACGACGCCGGGGGCCTGTGCGGAGAGGTCCGCGCCTCGCACGGCGCGCAGCGAGCCGATGGCGCGGACTTGCGCCTGCCACGCAGTCTTTGCGGCCGTCACGGTGGACACGGTCTGCGGTGCCGCCGCCGCCTGTTCCATGAACTTTTTGAAAAACGATCCCGCGATGGCTTGCCAGCCGAACACGCCGCCCACGATCAGGGCGACGAACAGCACCACGACCATCAGGGCCACCACCATCCGCCGAGGTCCGGGCGAGCGGCCGCCCTCGAGCACCGGGCTATTCATCATCAGGAGATTCCTTGCGCTGCCGGGACCGGAGCGTTCGTGTCGGAGCGATTCCACCAGCCGCCGCCGAGCGCCTGGAACAATGCCGCGGTGTCGAGGAAGCGTTGCGCACGCGCCTTGACCAGCGCAAGCGTCGCGTTCTGATAGGCCTGCTCGGCCGTGAGCACCTGCAGGTAGTTCGCACCACCGGCCTTGTACTGTACTTGCACCAATCGCAGGCTCTCCTCAGCCGATTGTTCCGCGCCCGTCTGTGCCGCGAGGGCTTCCGCATCGCCCTCGAGCGCCAGCAAGCTATCCGCGACGTTCTGAAAGGCCGTGAGCACGGTGGCGCGGTAGTTCGCCGCCGCCTGTTGGGCGGCGGCGACGGCCGCGCGCCGCTGATGCAGCAGCTGGCCGCCCTTGAAGAGCGGCGTGGTGATTCCACCGGCGAGGTTCCACACGGCCGAGCTCGGTGTGAACAGGTCCGAGAATTTCACCGAGGCGGCCCCGTAACTGCCCGTCAGGTTGAACTGCGGGAGCATGTTCGCCGTGGCGACGCCCACTTGGGCGGTAGCCTCATGCAGCAGAGCCGAGAATTCACGGACGTCCGGCCGCTGCTCCACCAGGCGCGAGGGCAGGCTGACGGGCAAATCCTGCGGCAGGTGCAACGCGTCGAGCTGAAACGATCCACCTGCATAGCGCGCCGGAAGGGTCCCGACATACGTGGCGAGCAGGTCGCGTTCCTGCGCGAGCTGGGTGCGCAGCGTCGGCAAGGTCGCGAGTGTCGCCTGCAGCGTCGCCTGCTGCTGGAGCACGTCGACGCGGGATGCGCCACCCGCCGTCACCCGCCGCTGGGTGATGTCGAGCTGCGCGCGCTGCGACCGCGCGACCTCTTCAGTCACCGCGACCTGCGCCCGGAGCGAGGCCTCCGTGACTGCGGCGGTTACCACGTTGGCAGTGAGCGTGAGATAGCTTGCCTCGAGCGAGCTGCGCTCGTAATCCGCCTGCGCCTGCAGCGCTTCGACCTGGCGGCGAATACCGCCGAACACATCGAGCGTGTAGGCCACGTTCACGCTCGCGCTGTTCAAGGTATAGAGATAGTTGCCGCTGCCGGGCAGACCGAACGAGGCGAGCGAGGCGTCGGCACGCTGCGCCTGATAGGTGCCCGTCAAGCTCGGGTAAAACGCGCCGCGTTCGGCGGCGAGATTCTCGTTCGCCTGCCGGAGGGCCGCCTGCGCGGCCTCGAGCGTCGGATTGTGCTGCAGGGCCTGCTCGAGCAGCGCGTTCATCTCGGGGGATTGAAACAGCGTCCACCATTGCCCAGGAATGTCCTGCGCCGCGATGAAGCGCTGCGCTTCGCCGCCGGGGACCGGTGCGGATGCGGTGGCCGCGGGCGGCTCCGCCGGCAGATAGGCGGCATCCTTGGGCGCCGCCGGGGGTTTGAAGTTGGGTCCCACGGCGCAGGCCACCAGGAGAGCCGCCGCGAGCGCCAGGCAGGCCATGACGCCCGCCGGGCGCCGCAGGTGCAGGACCGCCTCAAACACCGTGGCTGCGTCCGCGCGCCGCGGCGCCGTTGAGAAAGATCTCGACCACGAGCTCGATATGGCTCTGAAAGTCGAGCCGGGCGACGTCCTGAATGGAGCCGAACAGCATGCATTCCTGCAGCTCGGCTTTGAGCATGTGCGTGAACAGGGCGGCGGCGCGCTCGGGGTCGCTCAGCGCCAGCCGCCCGCGAGCGACCTGCCCGCGAAAATACTGTGCCACCGCACTCAGGATGCGATCTTTGGTGGCGATGCGCATTTGCTCGGCCAGGGCCGGGAAACGCTGCGCCTCGGTGGCCACGATGCGAAACAGCGCCGCCGCTTGCGGATCGCAAGCACGACCGGTGATGGATCGGCCGATGGCCGTCAGCGCCTGGCGCAGTTCCATTCGATCGAGCTCCGCGGTGGCGAAAACCCCCGCCATATCGCGCTCCACCAACCGCGAGATCACCGATATCAGCAGATCCGCCTTGTTCTTGAAGCGCTCATAGATGGTGCGGGTCGAGACGCCCGCCTCATGTGCCACCTTGTCGATGCTGGCGGCCCCGAAACCGTCCCGGAGAAAGACGCGCGTTGCCGCCGCGATGAGCGCATCGGTGCGCGCTTGCTCGGTGCCTCGCCGGGGTCGTCCGACACGCCGGGCGGGGTGCACGTCGCTCTCGATGGGTTTGGTAGTTTCGCTCACGCCGACAAAAATGACACGTGTCGTTTTCCAAAGCAAGGTGCCTTGTAGAATCCTAGGCGGGCTCCATGCCTTCGGCGTGCAGCCACTCCGCCAGGTAGGGGGCCGTTCGCCCGCGGTTCGCAGCGGCCAACACGGCGGGCGTACCGGTGGCTACGACACGCCCGCCGAGATCACCGGCCCCCGGCCCCATGTCGATGAGCCAGTCGGCGCCGGCCGCGACCCGCATCTCGTGCTCGGCGACGATCACGGTATTGCCCGCATCGACCAGCGCGTTCAGTTGGAGCATGAGCTTGTCGACGTCCGCCGGGTGCAGCCCGATGGTCGGCTCGTCGATGACATAGAGCGTCGCGCCGCGTTGTTGGCGCTGCAGCTCGGTGATGAGCTTGATGCGCTGGGCCTCGCCGCCGGAAAGCTCGGTGGCGGGCTGACCGAGTCGCAGATATCCCAGCCCGATCTCGCGCAATAGTTTCAGCGGGTGCGCAACGGCGGGGGACTCGTCGAAGAATCTCTGTGCTTCCTCGACCGTCATGTCGAGCACTTGCGCGATGCTGCGCCCGTGGTAATGCACCTCCAGAGTCTTCGCGTTGTAACGTGCGCCGTGACAAGTGGGGCAGGGCGCGTAGACGCTCGGCATGAACAGCAGCTCGACGCAGACGAATCCCTCTCCCTCACAGGTATCGCAGCGGCCCGCCGCCACATTGAAGGAAAACCGGCCCGCGCTGTAGCGGCGCGCCTTCGCCGCGGGCGTCGCCGCAAACAGCGCACGCACGGCGTCGAAAAGGCCCGTATAGGTCGCGAGATTCGAGCGCGGGGTGCGGCCGATCGGTTTCTGATCGATGGTCACGAGGCGCTTGATCCCCACCACACCGGACTCGATGTGGCCGCCGACGGGCGCCAAAGAAGCGAGCTCGATCTCGTCTTCTGCATCGGACGGGGTGGCGGGCTCGTGCCCGAGATGCGCCGCCACGAGCTCAACCAGGGATTGGCTCACGAGACTCGACTTTCCGGATCCCGATACGCCGGTGACCGCGGTGAATACGCCGAGCGGAAAGTCGACGTCGATGTTCTTAAGATTATTGCGGCGGACGCCGGTCAGCCGCAGCCAACCGCGAGGTGTGCGCGGCGCGTGCCGGACGGTGTGGTGACCGAATAGATAGCGCGCGGTATGCGACCCCTCGGCGCCGCGTAATCCCGTCGGCGGGCCGCTATAGAGCACGCGGCCGCCGTGCGAGCCCGCCTCCGGGCCTACGTCCACGATCCAATCGGCATGCCGCATCAAGTCGAGATCGTGCTCGACGACGAACAGCGAGTTACCCGCCCGTTTCAGCTGATCGAGGGCCGTGACGAGCGCCTCGGTGTCGGCCGGATGCAAGCCGGCCGACGGCTCGTCGAGCACGTAGATCACGCCGAAGAGGTTCGAGCGGATCTGGGTCGCGAGGCGCAGGCGCTGCAGCTCGCCGGGCGACAGCGTCGGGGTGGAGCGCTCGATCGACAGGTAGCCGAGGCCCAAGGCGCGCAGGGTCTCCACGCGTTCGTTGACGTTGCGCGCGATACGCTGGGCGGCGATGCGCTTCTCCTCGGTGAGCCCGGGCGGCGCTTCATCGAGGTCGCCGCTGCCGAAGCGCCCTTGCGCGGCCGGCGCGAGCACTTGCGCGAGCTCGGCGAGCGAGAGCTGCGACAGGGCGCCGATGTCGTAACCCGCGAACGAGACCTCGAGTGCCTCGCGCTTCAGCCGTTTGCCTTTGCAGGTCGGGCACAAGGTGCCCGTCATGAAGCGTGCGACGCGCTTTTTCATGAGGGCGCTTTGCGTTGTCGAGAAGGTTTGCAGGACGTACTTGCGCGCGCCGGTGAAGGTCCCCATGTAGCTGGGCTCCTCCTTGCGCTTGAGCGCGCGGCGCGTTTCCGCCGGTGTGTAGCCCGCGTACACGGGCACGGTCGGCTGCTCTTCGGTGAACAGGATCCAATCGCGGTCCTTGCGCGGCAGATCGCGCCACGGCGAGTCGACGTCGTGGCCCAAGCTCACCAGGATGTCGCGCAGATTCTGGCCGTGCCAGGCGGGCGGCCAGGCCGCGACGGCGCGGTCGCGAATGCTGAGTGAGTCATCGGGCACCATCGTGCGCTCGGTCACTTCGTACACGTACCCGAGACCATGGCAAGCCGGACATGCGCCTTGTGGCGTGTTCGGGGAGAAATCCTCCGCGTGCAGCATCGGCCGGCCGCGGCGATAGCTGCCGGCGCGGGAATACAACATGCGCAGCAGGTTGGAGAGCGTCGTGACGCTGCCCACCGACGAGCGGGTGCTCGGCGTGCCACGCTGCTGTTGCAGGGCGACCGCGGGCGGCAGTCCCTCGATGGAGTCGACATCGGGGACGCCGACCTGATCGATGAGGCGGCGCGCGTAGGGGGCGACCGATTCGAAATAGCGCCGCTGCGCTTCGGCATAGAGCGTGCCGAAGGCGAGCGAGGACTTCCCGGATCCGGAAATGCCTGTGAACACGACGAGCGCGTCGCGCGGAATGTCGACATCGACGCTCTTCAGATTGTGCTCGCGCGCACCGCGCACCCGCACCAAGTTGTCGAGCGGGATCGTGCGGAGCAGGGGTGGGGGGCGGCTCACGTGGGAATGTCCATGCGGGACAACGATAGCGCGTCCACAGACCGGATTTCGACTTCCTGCCGTCCTGCCGGCGCCGTCGATCGGTCTGACAGCGGGTGCCTAGGCGCTCCTACAAGTGCGTGCCGCGCCCGGTGCGATAGTGGCTTCGTCGGCAGCGTGCCGATCACCTAGGAGCCAAACTCAATGGGCATCAATAAGGATCAGGTCGACGGCCGCGTCAAAGAAGCGGCTGGGAAAGTGCAAGAAGTCGCCGGCAGGACGGTGGGCAACCCGACGCAGGAGCTCAAGGGCAAAGTGAATAAGAACGTGGGCGCGGCGCAGGCCGAGTTCGGTGACGCGAAGGAGCGCTTCAAGAGCGACGCCAAGGACGCTGACAAGAACACCCGGCCGTAATCCGTCGGGCGCCGGCGAGCCGCCGGCGCCCGCGCAGCGCGCATTCCGCTGCAAAATCCCCCGCTGAATATTAAACTCGCTTGCCGCAACCGGCGGCGCGGCTCGATCGCGCCCACGCCCGGCAGACGGGTTCATATGAACGAGGGGATGCTCGATGTCGTTTCGACGATTCGCCTTGGTGTTGCTCGCAGCTTTTTCGTGGCTTTGCGTATCGGGGCCGGCGTCGTCCCAGCCGCCGTCCCCGCAATCCTCCTCGCAAGCACAAGACTCGGTGCTCCTCGGCTATAGCAGCTCGAGCTCCGCCCGCGAGGCGAGTTGGGAGGAGAAATTCCGCGCGGGCGTATCGCCAGGCAATATCCGCGATGCCATGCAGCGGCTCACCGCCCGGCCGCACAACGTCGGATCCCCCTACGACAAGGACAATGCGGAGTGGATTCTCGCGCGCTTCAAGGAATGGGGATTCGATGCACATATCGAGATCTTCGATGTGCTGTTTCCGACGCCCAAGGAACGGCTCCTGGAGCTGGTCAAGCCCACCGTGTTTCGCGCCTCGCTCCAAGAGCCACCCATCGCCGAAGATCCGACCTCGAGTCAGACCGCCGAGCAGCTGCCCACCTACAACGCCTATTCCGCGGATGGGGATGTGACTGCGCCGCTGGTCTACGTCAACTTCGGCAACCGGGACGATTACGAGAAGCTCGATCGGCTCGGCATCTCGGTGAAGGGAGCCATCGTCATCGCGCGTTACGGCGGCGGTTGGCGGGGCGTCAAGCCGAAGGTAGCCGCGGAGCACGGTGCGATCGGCTGCATCATTTACTCCGATCCCAAGGGCGATGGATATTTTGCGGGCGATCAGTATCCGAACGGAGGCTGGAGGCCCAAGGAAGGCGTGCAACGCGGCAGCGTCATGGACACGGATTATCCGGGAGATCCCCTGACCCCCGGTGTGGGCGCGACCCCGCAGGCGAAACGACTCGCGATCAAGGATGCGAAGACCATTACCAAAATTCCCGTGCTGCCGATTTCCTATGCGGACGCATTGCCCCTTCTGTCCGCGCTCGCAGGTCCGGTCGCGCCCGTCGAGTGGCGGGGGGCTTTGCCCATCACCTATCACGTCGGGCCGGGGCCGGCGGTGGTGCATCTGCGAGTGGTCTCGAATTGGGACATCAAGCCGATCTACGACGTCATTGCGATGCTCCACGGCGCCAAGGACACGGACCAGTGGGTTCTGCGCGGCAACCATCACGATGCCTGGGTGAACGGTGCCGAAGATCCCATCGCGGGACAGGCCGCGATGTTGGAGGAGGCGCGCGTGCTGGGGGATCTGCGCGCGCACGGCTGGAAACCCGCACGTACCATCGTCTATTGCGCGTGGGACGGCGAGGAGCCGGGACTCCTCGGCTCGGTGGAATGGGTCGAGACGCATCTCGCCGAGCTACAGAAGCATGCGGTCGCTTACATCAACTCCGATACCAACAAGCGCGGCTACCTGCTCCCCGGGGGCACGCAGGATCTCGAGAGATTCATCAGCGGCGTGGCGCGCTCGATCACCGATCCCGAAACTCAGATGACGGCGTATCAGCGCTCGCACCTGTACAGTCTGTCGACGGCGAAAAACGCCGAGGAGCGCGCCGCAATCCGCAAGCGCAGCGATCTCGAGGTTGAGGCGCTCGGCGATGGCTCCGATTACACCGCCTTCCAGGACTATGCCGGTATTTCGACGCTGAGCCTGGAGTTCGAGGACGAGAGCGACGGCACTCAGTATCACTCCGTCTACGACGACTTCTACTGGTACACGCATTTCGTGGATACCGACTTCGCCTACGGCAAGGCGCTGTCCCAGACCGCGGGTACCGCGATGATGCGGCTTGCGGACGCGGACTTGATTCCGGTCGACTATTCGCCCCAGGCGGAGGCCGTGGCGAAATACGAAGCGGAGCTGGAAAAGCTGTTGAAGGACAAGCAGGACGAATTCAAGGAGCTCGATCTCGAGCTGCAAGAGGGAGTGTTCAAGGCGACCAACGACCCGCGCCGTCCATTGAACCCGCCGCAGCAAGAGGCGATTCCGCCGTACATCAACTTCGCTCCCATGAAAAACTCAATCGCGCTCTTGAAGAAGAGCGCGGAGCGCTATTCTCGGCTCCTCGCCGCCTACGAGGGGGCAGGCTCGCCGGATCTGCCGTCCCAGTCCGTTGCGCTCATCAACGCGGATTTGTTGCGGGTCTCGCGGCTGTTTCTGAACAGCCAAGGCCTCCCCGAGCGTCCCTGGTTCAAGAACCAAGTGTACGCGCCGGGTGCTTATACGGGGTACGGTGCCAAGCCCATCGCCGCCGTGCGCGAGTACATGGACGAGAAGCGCTGGCGCGAAGCGGAGGGACAGGTTCCGCAAGTTGCGCAGGTGATCGAAAACGTCGCGGCGGGCATCGACAGGGCCTCCTCGGACCTCGAGGGTGCGCTGGCCGCGCTCGCCGCAGAGCGTGACCGGCACGCTAAGCCTGCAATTTAGCGCACCACAGCGGCCGACAACTGTGAACTCGGCTTCAGTTTTGCGGCGATTGCGCCGATATGCTTGGCTTAACCATCGACCAGGTCGCGTCCGCGGAGTCCCGTGTCCAAGCCGAGCCTTCCAAGCAATCGTGTCTTGCTCATCGACGACAATGCCGCGATACACGGGGATTTCCGCAAGGTACTGAGCGCCGATGCGGAAGACGGCGCGCAGGAGGCCCTCGCCCGGCTCGAAGCGGACCTTTTCGGCGAGGAGAAGACCGCCGGGGCGCGCCCCAATTTCGAGGTCGAGTCGGCGTATCAGGGAAAGGAGGGTGTCGCGATGGTGCGCGCGGCGCTCGAGCGCGGACAGCCTTACGCCATGGCCTTCGTCGACATGCGCATGCCGCCGGGCTGGGATGGCCTGCAGACCATCGAGGAGCTGTGGAAAGTCGATCCCGACGTGCAGGTCGTGATCTGCTCCGCCCACACCGACTATGACTGGTCGGAAGTGGTCGAGCGACTGAATCATTCAGACAAGCTGTTGGTCCTGCGCAAGCCCGCCGAGCCCATCGAGGTGCTGCAGTGCGCGACCGCACTGACTCGCAAGTGGTCCAACGAGCGCCTGGTGCGCGATCAGATGCTCGAGCTCGAGCAGGTGGTCAGCATGCGTACCCGGGGGCTGGAGGCGGCCACGCGCCAGCTGCGCCATCTGGCCACGCATGATGCCCTTACAGGGCTGCCGAATCGCGTGCTCCTCGACGATCGCATGACGCAGGCGATGGCGCGTGCCGACCGCGATGGGCGGGCGTTCGCGCTGATGGTTTGCGATCTCGATCGTTTCAAGCTCGTGAACGACTCGCTGGGACACGCGGCCGGCGATGAGCTGCTGCAGGAGGTCTCGCGCCGCCTGTCGGGATTGATACGCACGACCGATACGGTCGCCCGCATCGGCGGCGACGAGTTCGTGCTGCTGGTGACCTCGATCCAGCATGCCGACGATGCGCGCGGATTGGCGACGCGCGCGGTCGAGGTGCTGCAGGCGCCGGTGCGCATCGCGGAGGTCGACGTGCACACCTCGCCGAGCATCGGTATCGCCTTTTATCCGCAGGACGGCAACGGCATCGAAGCGCTGATCGCGCACGCCGACGCTGCGCTGTACTGCGCGAAACAGCGCGGCCGCGGATCCGTGCAATGCTTCGAAGGCGCCATGGGCGACGGCATCGACAACCGCGTGCAACTCGAGAGCGACCTGCATCAGGCGATCGCTCTGAAGCAATTCGAGCTCTATTATCAGCCGAAGGTCCACACCAACAGCGGCGTGGTGCGCAGCGCCGAGGCGCTGATACGCTGGGTGCACCCGCAGCGTGGTTTGATCGCGCCGGACGCCTTCATTCCTCTCGCCGAGGACTGCGGCCTGATCGGCGCCATCGGCGAGTGGGTTGTGAAAGAAGCCTGCCGTCAGGCGCGCGTCTGGTGTGACGCCGGACTTGCGCCGATGCGCGTTTCGGTGAATCTCTCGCCTTCCCAGTTCCGCGGCAGCGGCCTGATCCATTCCATACGCCGTGCGCTCGACGATGCGGGCCTCGAGCCGCAATACCTCGAGGTGGAGCTCACCGAGAGTGCGGTGATGAGCGACCCGGAAGAGTCCATTGCGATCCTCGAGCAGTTGAGCGCCATGGGAGTGCTCGTGTCCGTGGACGACTTCGGCACGGGCTACTCGAGTATGAGCTATCTGCGGCGATTACCGATCGACAAGCTGAAGATCGACCGGGTGTTCATCAACGAGATCGTGAGCCGCCCGGAAGATGCCTCGATCGTGCGGGCGATCGTCTCGCTCGCGCACAGCCTGCGGCTCAAGGTGGTGGCCGAGGGAGTGGAGACTCCGGCGCAGCTGGATTTCTTGAAGGCGGTGGGCTGCGACGAATATCAAGGGTTTCATTTCAGCCGGGCGGTTCCCGCGCGCGAGTTCGAGCGAGTGGTGCGTGAAAAGGCCGTGCAAGCCGAGGCCTTCACTCAGGACGACGCCAACCGCACGCACAGCAAGCTCGCGGCCTACCGGCGCAAGTAGTCTGCGGCGCGCGCGAGGCCGTGATACTGTCTGGCCGCATGAGCGAGGAGTCCCGCCTGGTTCGATGGGTCATGGATCCGCTGCGGGGGAAAACCACGCTCGGCCGCGTCATCGGCTGGTACGGCATCGTAGGCTCACTGGTTTACAGCGCCCTCGGGTTGTTCATCGACGTGGAAAGCGACCGGGCGATGCGGGTTTATACCATCGGCGGGCTCATCTTCAGCGTGTATGTGACGATCGCCACCTACCGCTGCGCGGCTTCGATGCGTTCCTCTTTCGGCAGGAATTTCGTCCGAGTCTCGGCGCTCCTTTCCCTCGCTCTGTTGCCCGTGCTCGCTTACCTGGCCCTATCGGGCGCGCTCACGCTCACCAGCCTCGGCGGGATCGAGTGACTCGCGAGGGTCGCGATTCGCACTCCGCTCACGGATACTTGTCCTGCACCACGTCTCGCACCAGATGCGAGTCGTACACCAGCACGATCGAGGCGATGCGCCCGGTGTCCAGATCGAAGTTGAAAACGTCGGCGCATTCGAAGGACACTCGCGAGCCGTCTTTCAGCCGCCAGTCATAGAGATAATAGGCGACCGCACGCATGTGACCTTCCGCGCTCACCAGCACGTCGTGCACCGTCAGCTCGCTGCGGCCCGACGCCGCGGCGACCTTGGCGACGTAGTCTCGCACCGGTAGGCGACCGAGAAACGGTGATTGCACCCATCCCTGGGACACGAACAATGCGCCTGCTTTGTCGGCGTCGCCGGCCTCGAGAGCCTTTAGATATTTGCGGACCGCGTGTTGCATGACGCCTCCCGGTGATGTCTCGGTTATCGAAGCGTACTCCAGGCGCACTGCAAATGGTGAAAAACGGCGCTCGTCGTCCCCAGCCCGCGGTTTGCGCGGCGGGGATGAAATGGCTAGGCTTCAGGATTATGGAACGCCACGGATGAAGTGCCGAGCCTATGAAGAAAAATAAGATCCGCTGGTTTCCCAAGCCCCAAAAACACGATTATCCGGCGGCCGAGGCCTATCTGAGCCTGCTCATGCGGCCGCGCGAAGCGCGCGCTTTTGTCAGCCGCCTGAAGCGTGCCCGGGTCGCGGAGTTCGCGGCCAAGGATATTTTCCGAGCGTCGGAATTGCCCATGCTGCGCAGCACCGACAGTCACGTCGAGCGATATCGGGCGCTGATCATTCTCAAGGAGCCGGTGCCCCCGCTCTTGCTCTGCCGCGACCCGCGGCACGGCAAGCTCATCATTGCCGACGGCTATCACCGGCTCTGCGCGGTTTACTCGTTCGACGAGGACGCCATGATTCCCTGCCAGATCGCCTGAGCTTTGGCGCGGCGCGCGCCGACGCGCCTTTTTTCTTCAGACTGTTCCGCAGCGCCTCCATCAAGTCGATGACCTGGGCCTTGGGCCGCTCGACGGGCGCGGGCTCTTCGCTGAGCGCATGGGTTTGTTTCGTGCGTATCTTCTCCTGAATGCGCCGCATGAGGTCGGCTCGATACGTGTCCTTGAAGGCGTCGGGCTTGAAGGGGCCGGACATTTGCTCGACCAGCTTGCGCGCCATGGCCACTTCGGCGGCGCTCGCTTTTTTATCCTTGCCTGACTCGACCGCGAGCTTGACCTGCGCAGGGGCGAGCACCTCGTTGGCGAAGCGCAGCGTGATGAGCATGAGGACCTCGCCGTTGGGCACGATCACGCAAAGATGCTGGCGCCCGCGCATCACGAACGTTCCCACGGCCGCCTTCTTCGCCGACTGCAAAGCCTGACGCAGCAGTGAATAGACTTTTTGGCCGCCTTTTTGCGGACTCAAATAGTAGGGCGTATCGAAATACATCGGTGGTATTTGATCGGTGTCGGTGAAGTTCGCGATCTCGATGGTTTCGGAGGCCTTGACGTTCGCGTGCTTGAAGTCGGCCTCGGAGAGCGCCACGTAGTGGCCTTTTTCGTACTCGTAGCCTTTCACGATATGCGCCCAGTCGACTTCCTTGCCCGTGCTCTTGCTGATGCGTTGATAGCCCACGGGCGAGAAGTCGCGGCTGTCGAGAAAGTGCAGCGATAGCGAGGCATCCTTGGATGCGCTCACGGCGTCGACGGGAACGTAGATCAAACCGAACGAAATCGCGCCGCGCCAGACAGGTCGTTGCATGCAGTGTCCCCGGTAGGTAATCGATTTTTCATGTTGCTACAAATAGCGTCCGCGCGGCATCGCCCTTCGTCCTACGCGACCCGCATCCGGCGGCGGCGACTCGGAAAACCTTCAAGCTCATCCGTGGATTAATCTATAATAGTATAAATGTCACATAAGTATATGATACGGAACAATATTAACGGGGATGCCCAGGCGAGGTGCCGGGGCGGCCGCCGGCGCTGTGGCAGCGCCGGGTCGATGTCATGGTGAAAGCGCGAGGCCGTCCGGCCGCGGCCCGGGCGCGCGCGCGCCGCGGCTTGCGCGCGTGGGGATCGCGGGCGGTTCGGTTCTGTAAGCGGCTGCGCGTGCCGCGCCGCGCGTGGCGGATTTTCTTGGGTGCACCGGGACTCCTGCAAGCCTGCGGGGTTGTCGCGCTCGCCGTGCTCGTGTGGTTTGCCCTCAACGCAATCTACCAAGTCGTGCGCAAGCCTTCCGAGCTATTCTTTCCCGTCAGCGGGACGTTGAACAAGACGCCCGCAGAGACTTGGCGTGAATACGGGCCGCTGTTTCGCAGCTACTCTACGGAGGTCATGACTGCACCCTTGCTGGCGGCGCTCGCGCAGGTCGAAGGATCGGGCAATCCGGTCGCGCGCACGTACTGGCGCTGGAGTCTCACGCCCGCGCCGTTCGACGTGTACCGGCCCGCTTCGAGCGCCGTCGGTATGTATCAGATCACCGATGGCACGTTTCGCGAGGCCCGACGCCTGTGCATACGCAATCACCGGGTGGTGGAGGAGGGTCCCTGGAACGATTGGAATTCCTGCTGGTTCAATTGGATGTACACGCGCGTGATTCCTTCGCACGCGGTGCAGCTCACCTCCGCCTATCTCGATCGCGCGGTGGCGGGCGTGCTCGAGCGCCATGCGTTGCGCGGGGCGACGCTCGCGCGCAAGCAAGACCTCGCGGCGCTCATTCACCTCTGTGGCGCGGGTGCGGGCGACTTTTACGCGAAGCGCGGCTTGCGGCTCAGCGAGAGCCAACGCTGCGGGGATCACGAGGCGCGAGACTATTTGGCGCGGGTCAATGCGCAGAAGCGCACTTTCGAAGAGCTGATGAGCGATTGAGCACCGCGCTGCTGCGTCGTTTGATCGCGATCGTCCTGGCATCGATCGCGCTTTCCTCCGCCGCCTTCGCGCAGACGCGGGCGTGTGGGCCGACGGCCGAGGTCATGAGCGTGGGCGCCGCGACCCTCTGCCTGCAAATCGAGCAGGCAACTCCGGCGCGAAGCCGGCTGCTGCGGGTGTGGGTGCGGCGCTCGGCGGATATCGTCGCGCAATACTATGGCCGCTTTCCGGCCCCGCTCGTGCATATCGATCTCGGCATCATGAACGGTGACGGTATCGGCGGGGGACATACGATCAACGAAGGGGGGCTCTCCATCCACGTCGATGTGGGACGCGACGCCAGCCCTGAGCGGCTGGTCGATGACTGGGTGCTCGTCCACGAGATGGTGCACCTGGCACTGCCGGAGATCGGCCGCCGGCACGACTGGCTCGCGGAAGGTCTCGCGGTATACGTCGAGGGCGTCGCTCGTGCGCAGGCCGGCAATCGCGCCATCGCCGACGTGTGGGCGGAGGATCGGCGTTCCATGCCGCTGGGATTGCCCCGAGCGGGAGAGGGAGGCATGGATCAGACGCCGACCTGGGCGCGCAAGTACTGGGGCGGAGCGCTCTTCTGTCTCGAGGCCGACGTGCAGATCCGGCAACGAACTGCCAATCGATTGGGGCTGCAAACGGCCTTGCGGGCGATTCTCGAGGCGACCGGTGGCTACGCGGCCGAGAAAGATATCGCCGAGGTCCTGCGCATAGGCGATGCCGCCACGGGGACGCGGGTGCTCGAGGATCTGTACGACCGGGAGAAGGCGACGCCGATGATGCCGGAGCTCGACTCGCTCTGGCGGCAGCTCGGTGTTCCAGAGAATCCGCTGACGGAACCGTTCGACGACTATGCGCCGCTTGCAGCCATCCGCATCGCCATCACCCGTCCGCTGGGCTCTCAGCTATGATTGGCCGGCCATGTGTCTGATCTTGCTGGCGTGGCGCGTGCATCCGCGCTTTCCCTGCGTGCTGGCCGCCAATCGTGACGAGTTCCACGATCGCGCCACCGCGCCCGCCGAGTGGTGGCCCGGAGCAGCGGGCATCCTGGCAGGTCGAGATCTTCACGCCGGTGGCACCTGGCTCGGCGTCACCCGCCGCGGCCGGTTCGCGGCGCTCACCAACTTCAGGGACGGCGGCGCGCGGCGGACCGATGCGCCGAGCCGCGGTACGCTGGTGAGCGAGCTGCTCGAGGCTGCGCGCAGCGTGCCCGAGACGTTACTCTACCTTCGCGATGTCGGTCAGCAGTACAACCCGTTCAACATACTGTTCAGCGACGGGGAGCGGCTGGGTATCTACGAAAGTGCCGTGGGCGAGGGGCGCGAGCTCGGTCCCGGAGTTTTCGGTCTGTCCAATCACCTGCTTGACACGCCTTGGCCCAAAGTGCAGAACGCGAAGTCGGCCTTGACCGCTGCACTCGCTGACCCGCGCGACGCTGACAGCATTCTGCACCTGTTGCGCGACGACCGGCGTGCGAGCGACGCGGATTTACCGCGCACCGGCGCGACGCTCGAGTGGGAACGGCTGCTGTCGAGCGCATTCGTGCGCGCCGAGGACTACGGAACCCGGTGTTCCACGCTGTTTCGGGTCGATGAGCGGCGCCGCGCGGCCTTTTATGAGTGGTCGTGGGATCGCCGGGGCGAGTCGAGCGCTACCCGACGCTTCGACTTCGACCTCGCAGTCTGCGATGCACCGGGTATGTGAGGGTCGGCGATTGCCGGGATTCGCGCGCACGGCCGCGATGGCGCCCTGGATTTGCCTCGCGGCGTGCGTCTCATCGCATCAGCTCATCGGCCCGTTGCGCGAACCCATATCCGCCGATCGGGTGCAGCTCTACACCGAGGCGCCGCTGCGGCCCTATGAGCGCATCGCCGTGGTGAGTGCTTCGAGCAAGCGATCATGGTCGTTCACGTCCGAGGGTAAGGCGGAGGTGGTGGTGCGGCGGCTCAAGGAGGAGGCCGGCAAGCTTGGTGCGAACGGCGTGCTGCTCGACGGCATCAGCGACGAACCGGGCGCCGCGTTCGGCGCCGATGTCGGGACGGGGTACGAGGGACCGCGCGGCACCGTCGACGTGGGAGTCGGTGCTTCGACGCTCACGCTGCAACGCTATGGACGCGGCACTGCGATTTATCTGCCCGCCGAGCGGTGACCGCCGGCGCGCACATCGGGTGCCGTCGCGCCGTCAGTGCGGTGCTGGGAAATCCCGGGCGGCGGCAACGATCCATTCACGGAATCGCGCGACCTTGGGCAGATCCAGATACGAGCGCGGACAGACGAACCAATACGCCGACCCGTGCGGTATCACTTCCTCGCTCGCCATGCGCAGGGTGCCTTTGCTCAAAGAGCGCGCAACCATGGTCCAGCGCGCGAGCGCGTAGCCGAGTCCTTCCTCCGCCGCGATGAGCAATCCGGCCGAGTCGTCGATGAGGGGGGCGCGCGAGAGCCACTCGGTTTTCGTATCCGACTTCTGCCAGGCGCGCCAGGGTGGATCGTCGCCCTCGAGCAGAGGGTACTCGCGCAAGTCCGTGTGGCGCTCGAGCATGCCATGGCGTTTGATGAGCTCGGGCGCGCCGACGGGCACGATCCAGTCGTCGAGCAGCTTCTCGCAGTGAAGGTTCGGGTAGTTCCCACGTCCGTAGCGGAGCGCGACGTGCATGGCCGTGCGCGAGAAGTCCACGAGCTCCCACGATGTGTGAAAGCGCAGCTCGATTTCCGGGTGTTTGCGTCGAAACGAACGTATTCGCGGCAGCAGCCAGTTTTGCAATAAAGATCCGGTCAACGTGATTTGCAGCGGGCCGGCGCGCCCATGCTGCTTCAGGAAATACACGGCCGACTCCAGCTTCTCCAGGCCCTCCCGGATTGCGGGCAGAAGCTCGAGGCCTTCCGCAGTGATCTCGACACGCCGTCCGCTGCGTCGAAACAGCGGCACCTGGATGTAGGACTCCAGAGTCTTGATTTGCTGGCTGACCGCGGCCGGTGTGACGTTGAGCGCATCGGCCGCCGCCGTAAAGTTGAGATGCGTCGCGACGGCCTCGAATACGCGCAAGGCCCCGAGGGGCAACCTTCCATAGGCCGATGGCACGTTAAGCACTCCTTACTGCGCCGTCAGATATTGCGTTTGTTGCGCAATGAGTGCCGGTGCAATCTGTGACCGTCGAGAAAAACCAAGGAGTGCACATCATGAAGGAATTTCATCTCATCGCAAGACTGGCTCAGGCATTGTTGGCCATCGGAATGACCGTGATCACCGGCCTCGTGATCTTCGCCTGACGGCCGATCGTGACACGCTACAATTCGGGCCGGGTGGCCCCTATGGGGAAATCGGTCCTTTGCCGGAGTCACGATGAATCGACGGATGTTGCTTGCGTTCCTGGGGTCCCTGCCACTGCTGTCGCGCGCGTCGAGCGCGCTCTCCGCCGGCGATGTGCTGCCCCCCGTCCGGGCACGAGTCAGACCGGGCGATCGGGGCTGGCCCACGGCCTCGGATTGGGCGCGGCTCAACAAGAAAGTCGAAGGGCGCCTGGTCATGCCGAGATCGCCCCTGGTGGAGTGCGCGCCGGAGAGCTGCCACAGAGCCCTTGAGTCGCTGAAGAATCCGTTTTACGTCGGCGACGAGGTGGGCTTGACGCAAACGAGCGGATGGGTGGGCGCGTGGACGTCGCAGCAGAGCGCCTACGCGGTCGCCGCGGCAAACACCCAAGATGTGATCGAGGCGGTCAATTTCGCGCGTGAGCACCACTTGCGTTTGGTCATCAAGGGCGGCGGGCACAGCTACCAAGGCACTTCGCAGGCGCCCGATTCGCTGCTCATCTGGACTCGCTCGATGAATGCCGTGGTGCTGCACGATGCGTTCGTCCCGCAAGGTTGCGGCGGCAAGCTCCGGCCTGAGCCCGCCGTCTCCATCGAGGCGGGTGCGATGTGGATCGATGCCTACCAAGCGGTGACTACCCAAGCAGGGCGCTACGTCCAGGGCGGCGGCTGCACGACCGTGGGCGTCGCAGGCCTCGTGCAAAGCGGGGGATTCGGCAGCTTTTCCAAAAATTTCGGCTGCGCGGCGGCGGGCTTGTTGGAGGCGGAAGTCGTCACCGCCGACGGCGTCGCGCGCATCGTCAACGAGTGCCAGCACGCCGATCTTTTCTATGCATTGAAGGGCGGCGGAGGCGGAAGCTTCGGGGTCGTGACGCGGCTGGTACTGCGCACGCGCCCACTGCCTAAGACGTTCGGCGGGGTGTTCGGCGCGATTGCCGCAAGCTCCGATCCGGCCTACCGTAAGCTCATCGGCAAGGCGATCGCCTTTTACCGCGATCGCCTGTTCAGTCCGCACTGGGGAGAGCAGCTCGTGTTCCGCCGGGATAACGTGCTCGAGATTGCGTTGGTGTTCCAGGGTCTCGAGCAGATCGAGGCGCAGGCCCTCTGGTCGCCGTTCCTCGATGAGATACGAGCCGACGGGAGCTACCGCTTCGCGCGCGAGGTCCAGGTCCGAGCGTTGCCTGCGCGGCATCATTGGGACGCGGAATTCCTGAAACAACATGCGCCGGCACTGCTGGTCGCCGACGGCCGTCCTGCGACACCGGCACATCATTTCGTATGGGCAGGCGATGCCGATCAGGTCGGGTGGTTCATTCACGGTTATCGCTCCGCATACCTGCCGACTCGCTTGCTCGCCGACGATCAGCAGGCCAGGCTCGCCGATGCGCTGTTCGCAGCATCCCGCCACTGGCAGCTCGCGCTGCATTTCAACAAGGGGCTCGCGGGCGCGCCACCCGAAGAGATCGCCGCCGCGAAGCAGACAGCGCTCAACCCCGAGGCGCTCGAGGCGTTTGCTCTCGCCATCTGCGCCGGCGGAGGCCCGCCGGCGTATGCCGGCATGCCCGCTCCTGACTTGGCGGCTGCGCGCGCCGATGCGGCGATCATCGATAAAGCCATGGACGAGCTGCTGCGCGTCGCCCCCGGCGCCGGGTCGTATGTCTCGGAGTCGAACTATTTCGAGGCGCGATGGCAGGCGTCCTTCTGGGGGTCCAACTACGGCAAGCTCGCGGCCGTGAAGCGCATTTACGATCCGGAAGGATTGTTCTGGGTTCATCACGGAGTGGGCAGCGAAGCGTGGAGCGATGATGGCTTTACGCCGCGAGACGCCTGAGCCCGCGACGATGGGTATCGTGTTGCGCCGGCGGGCACCAAAGCTCACTATATCCGCCGTCGTTGTCACCACCAGGGGATAAAATATCGTGACCGCAACTCGTTCACTCGTCTTCGGCGCCTTGCTGCTGCTCGGCGCGGGCACCGCTTACGCCGACAAGTACTCGGATACCGTGCAGCTGTTCAAGAACGCGGGCTCGAGCGCCGCATTTTTCGGCCACTGCTACGCCTATGCGGTGTTCCCGACCATCGGCGAAGGCGGCTTCATCGCGGGCGGCGCGCACGGCACGGGACGCGTCTACGTCGGCGACACGTACACGGGTGACACCAGCATGACCCAGCTCAGCCTCGGCTTCCAGGCGGGCGGCAAAGCCTACAGCGAGATCGTCTTCTTCGAGGACAAGCGCGCACTCGACGAGTTCGAATCGGGGTCGTTCGAGTTCGCCGCGGGCGCAAGCGCGATCGCGGTGACCGCCGGAGCCAACGCCACCGCGGGGACTACCGGCGCAGAGTCGGGTGCGAGCGGCGGCAAGAAGGATGCCGTCACCAGTGCAGGCGGGTACCTCAAGGGAGTGGCCGTGTTCACCATCGCAAAGGGCGGCCTCATGTACGCGATCACCGTCGCCGGCCAGAAATTCAGCTACACGGCGCGAGTCACGCCCTGAAGGCATAGCGCATTGCGCCGGCTGCACCAGGCCCCCCTGTTCGCGCCGGCGAATCGCCCGCGAGATATTTGCATCCTGCGGCTCTCGGCGATCGGCGACACCTGCCACACGGTGCCGCTTATCCGTGCGTTGCAGAGCGCCTGGCCCGAGTGTCGCATTACTTGGATCATCGGACGCGTCGAGTCGAAGCTCATGTCGCTCGTTCCGGGGGTGGAGCTTCTGACCGTCGACAAGCGCCGCTTCGCGGCCGAGCTCGCGCGGCTGCGCACCGTGCTCGCTTCCCGCCGTTTCGATCTTCTTCTGCATATGCAGGCGAGCCTGCGGGCGAGCCTCCTGAGTACGCTGGTGCGCGCTCCCGTCAAGCTCGGGTTCGATCGGGCGAGAGCGCGCGAGTTACAATGGCTGTTCACGAACCGGCGGATCGCCCCGCGCCGGCGCGAGCATGTCCTCGACAGCTTCATGGGATTCGCGGACGCCCTCGGCATCACGCAGCATCCCCCGGTGTGGAACTTGCCGTTGCCGCCGGATGCGCTCGCCTACGCGCGCGAGATCATTCCCGACACGCAGCCGACGTTGTTGGTGAGCGCGTGCTCGAGCCATACGCTGCGCAACTGGCGGCCGGAAGGCTATGCCCGAGTGTGCGACCACGCTGCGCGCCGCTGGAACATGCGGGTGATATTGTGCGGCGGCCCCGACGCCGTCGAGCGCCGCATGGGCGACGACATCCTCGCGCGCGCCGCCTCAAAACCCCTCGATCAGATCGGACGCGACACGCTGCCGCAAATGCTCGCGTTGCTGGGCGCGGCAACGGTGCTGCTTTCGCCCGACTCGGGTCCCGCGCACATGGCCGGGATGGTGGGCACCCCGGTGATCGGGCTTTACGCGCCTACCAATCCGGCCCGTAGCGGACCCTATTTCAGCCGGCCGCGGTGCGTGGATCGCTTTCCGGAGGCCGCGCGTGAGTTCCTCGGCCGCGAGCCCGATCAGTTGCCCTGGAATGTGAAGATCGAGAAACCCGGCGTCATGGACTTGATCGAGCCGTCGGCCGTAATCGAGAAGCTCGATCGGCTCATGCAGGAGCGCAAGCCGGCGGAGCAGGCGCAGTCGCCCACTCCGCCGCAGCTGCGCGCTTAGAACGGCAATCCGTGAGCTTGGCCGCCCATGCACATGATCATGGGAATCGACAAGATAAAATTGATGCGCGAGGCGCGCCCCGCGGTCTTGCGTGCCGCGGCCTTTTCCTCATCGGTCGCCGCCACGATGCCGAGGATCTTCTTCTGATTGGGCCAGATGAATATCCAGACGTTGAGCGCCATGATGGTCCCGAGCCATGCGCCCACGCCAATCACGCGAAAGCCCGGCTGGAGCATGAATGCTGCGCCGACCTTGTCCTCGCCATAGGCTGTGGCGAGGTAAAACGCGCCGGTGACCCAGGTTGCGACCGCGGCCCAGCGGAACCATAGCAGGGCGCGTGGAGCGATGTACTTGGTGATTCCCGCGCCCCCCGGACCCCCTTTATCGGCCGCCGCGGCGGCGAGTCCCGGAGTTTGCACCACGTTGAAATAATAGAGCAGACCGATCCACATCACGCCGGACAGGATATGGAGCCAGCGATCGAGGCTCGCGCCGTGAAATCCAGCGGTGTTGCTCATCGAGTAGGCAAGTGCGATGCCGATGATGACAGCGAGCACCACGCCGGTCGTGATGGCGCCCTTGACGGTGTTGAGCGGATGCATTGATTGGATCCCCTATGGTTATTTTACTCGAGCCGGGATTGTAGTCGATGTCGGCGGCGACGTCATGGAGAGACCTTTGGGCTCGGCGCTTCGGCGAGCGGGTCGACGTCGTGGAACTTGCTGTAATCGATGCGCAGCGTCGTGCCATCCTGCTCGAGGATGTCGCGAAAGCTCGCATTCCAGCGGACGGCCGAAGCCTGATATTCGCCGCGCGCCTTGAGCACCTGACCGGTGGTCTCGTCCGTACCGCTCAAGCTCAAAATGAAAATCGCCTCATACTCATCGAGCGTCTGCGCGGTCTCATGCCGGAGTGGGCTGCCATCGTCGATGACGTGCATGATGTTCCAGCCGAGCGCGAAGACGGGATGCTGGGAGCGTACCAGCGGCAAATCGATGATGCGGCGGATCCGGTAGCCTTCCGAGGTGACGGTGTTACGCAGCATGCGCAGCTGTGCCGAGGCGTCTTGCACGACGTTCTGGCGCTCGTTCGCCGCTCGGAACATGAGGGTGAGCTTGCCGTCGATGGGGCGTACCACGGCGAATCGAGCGAATAGGAAGCGCGCGCGGGGACGTGAGAAGCGTGCGAACATGAGACCGGTGATGAGGGCGAGCATCAGCAAGCCGGTGAAGATCTCGATCATCGCCACCGTGTGGCCGTAGAGAGTCTGGGGATGCATGTCCCCATAACCTACGGTCGCGAGAGTCTCGACGCTGAAGAAGAAGTCCCCGACGAATCCAGGCGGATTCAAGTTGGCAATGCAATTCGGCACCAGATGGAAAAGACAGCCGAACAGGAGATCGAAAACCAGGAAGAACGCGACGATCGTGGCAAACAAGCGTGGCCAGCTCGCCATCATGGCATAGTGATAGAGATCCTGAACTACTTCCCTGCGGATGCCCTGACTGATCACGTCGCGTAAGCCGACACGCACGAGCCGCGCGCCCCGCGGTTTTGCCGCCCTCGCGGGTCGGTGCGGGTCCGACGGGTTATCTCTCGTTGCCATGAGATCTCGCTGCGCGATTGAGTGCGGGGAGACACAGTTTATACAATTCGGTGCCAAGACAGCCGTTAGGGGAACTCGGTGAGTTGGAGAGCGTGGGCAACATTCGCGGCTTTGTGTGTGATCTGGGGAATCCCGTACTTTCTGATCAAGGTGGCCGTGGCCGAAGTCCCGCCGCTCGTCGTCGCCTGGTGCCGCCTGGTGCTCGCGACCGGTGTTCTGCTGCCGGTGGCGTGGCAGCGAGGCGCGCTCGGCTCTTTGCGCGGGCACGCAGCGGCTCTGTGCGCATTCGCTCTCGCCGAGTTCGCGATTCCGTTCGCCGCGATCTCCTGGGGCGAGCAGTGGATCAGCTCGTCCGTCACCGGCATACTCATCGCCACCGTGCCGCTCTGGGTCGTGTTGCTGGCGCGCTCGTTCGGCGTCCATGAGCCGCTCGGTCTGCGCCGCTTGATAGGGCTCGCGCTCGGCTTCATCGGCGTGGTCACGCTTCTCGGTTTCGGCACGATCTCCGGGCCGTGGGGTTGGGCGGGTGTTGGGTGCATGCTGGTTGCGGCGTTTGGTTACGCCGTGGGCCCCCTGATCATTCAACGTCACTTGCGCGAGCTCGATGCGGTTGGTCCTTTGGCGGCCAGCCTTGCGATGGCGCTGGTGTTGCTCACCCTGCCGGCGATGCGAGTGTTGCCGGCTCACTGGCCGAGCGCGGCGGCCATATCCTCGCTCCTGGTGCTCGGAATCCTGTGCACCGCGATCGCCATGCTGCTCATGTTCTATCTGGTCAATCATGCGGGGGCATCGCGGGCCAGTCTGATTACCTACGTCAATCCCGCAGTGGCCTCGCTCCTCGGGATCGGGCTTCTCCATGAGCATTTGGGGGCCGGCGGGGTTGCGGCGTTCGGGATGATCCTCGCCGGATCCTGGCTAGCGTCGCGGCGCGCTGCACAGCGACTCGAACCGCAGCTCGAGCCGCCGGCCGCTTGAACCTCAGGAGTCTTTGCCCAGCCCGCGGCTGAACGCCGCGATCGCCCCGAGGACCTCTTCCCTGATCTCGATGTCCGTGCGCCCGCTACGTACCGGCACGTGGAAGGAGTGATCCGCATCGCTGAACAGCTCGAGCCGGGCGCAGGCGCCGAGGGACTCGATCACCGGCAAGAGATACGCTTGCGTCGCGAACTCATCACGCGCCCCCTGCAGGAACAACATGGGTATCTCGATGCGCGCCAGGTGAGCGGCGCGGCCCGCCGAGGGCTCCTTGGGGGCATGCAGGGGAAAACCCAGAAATACCAGCCCGCGCACCCCCGGAAGGGGATTGCTTGCTTGCGCTTGCGAGGTCATGCGGCCGCCGAACGACTTTCCGCCCGCGAGCAGCGGCAGGGACGGGGCCATACGCCGCGCGGCCTCGACTGCCGCGCGCACAGTGGCGTGACAAAGGGGCGGGGAATCGGGCCGGCGACTGCCTCGCGACATGTAGGGAAACTCGTAGCGCAACGTATCGATCCCGCGTTGCGCGAGGCCGTATGCGATCTCACGGAGAAAGGCATGGCGCATGCCCGCGCCGGCTCCGTGAGCCAACACCAGCATGGCATGCGCATCTGTCCCCTGCTGTAGAAGCCCCGGCACGCGCGTCGAGCCGTCGACCTCGATGCTCAGCTCTTCAGAATCGGACAGGCTCACCCGCTCAGTATGCGCGAGTACAGGCGGTGCGAGTACCCGCGCGCTGCGGCTACTTCATTTTCGTCGTGTTGGAATCGTCGTTCTTGCCATGAGCCTTGGCGCGCTCCTCGGCTTGCGCAAGATCCGCCTCTTCCTCGGGCCGCACATGCGGTCCCTTGCTGATTTTTGCCTTCCCCTTCGGAGAATTCACGAATGCCTGCTCGGCCTTGTTGAATTCCGCAGCCGCCTCGGGATTTCCTTCGCCGTGATTGGTGCCCTGCTGTTTCATCGCTGTGCTCCTCGGTGCGTCGTGGACGATTTAGACATAAGCTTCCATGGGCGCGCCGTGCATTGCGAGTCTCCCGGCGCGCCGCGTGACGTAGGAGATGTCTGACCGTCGGTGTTGTTTTTGCGCTGCTGACATAAGCGGGATTCGTTTCACGGTTGTCGTCATCGAGCGACGCCCGTCACGGTTTCATTTGACGCAGTTCGCCAATATCCTTGTCATCAGCACTGGGAGAGACGCGGAACGCTTAATGGGCACACCAATCAATTCCCCATTGACGAGCGAAATTTGGCATTTGACCATCGACGACTTGCTCGAGCCGCTTCCAGCTTCGCCACGCCTCGGCGGTCCCGGTCCTTTCGTGATCAACCTGAGTGCGTCCACCGCACCCATCAGCGTGCCGATGAAAGCCATCGCCGAGCATTCCGGCACCCACGTGTATCAGATCCAACGCACCGAGGACCGGCGGGTGCGATACCGCCTGAGATTTGGTCCGTTCGAGACCGAAGAAGAAGCAGAGGGGTTGCTGTCCACCGTGCGCGAGATTTATCCGAGCGCCCTGACCGCGACCGCCGAGCCTGAAGATCTGCGCAGCATCGAGGCCATCAAGAGTAAGATCGAAGCACAGCAGCTCGCGATGGTGAAAGCCGCCATGAGCAAGGCGGCAAGCGCGTCCCTTCCCAATGGGCGCCCCGGCACGGCGGCCCGCGTCGCGCCGCCGGAACCGCCGGAGCGGCCCTTGGCGGCCGATGGAGAGTCGCTGCCGACGACTCCGCCCGCTGCGTGGCTGGCGCTGCAGACGCCGAGCCCGGCGCCCACGGAGCACTCCCTGAAACCGGATGTTCCGGCGCCGGTAGCCAAGCCGTCGCCCAAGCCGCCCGCGAGCGTCAAGGTTGCAGCGCCGACAAAATCTGTCCGGGCGTTCGCGCCGGCCCGATGGTCAGCAGCGGCTCGAGCCTTCGTACCCAGCGCAGACTTCGCATCCGCCCCGGCGCCCGCATCTCCTGCGACCGTCGATAAAGCTCCGGCCGGGGCATCCGCTTCCGGTTCGAGCCCCGCGACCGCCGCCACAGTTTCGGCATCGCCCGCGACGGTCGGGGCTCCCGCGGCACCCGCGCGTCCCGACGTGCGCGAGTTATTGATTCCCGTGCTATCCGATAGTGTGGTTCTGCCGCGCGCCGCGGCGGTTTCGCGTCCAGTGACCTCGACCCCACCCGCGCCTAAAGTCTCCGGCCCTGCACCGGCGAATTCGCCGGCGCCAGCCGTTGTGACGACGGCAGCGATCGCAGCTGCGCCGGTCGCGGCAGCACCGCCCATCGTGACGCCGCCGCCGGTCGCGGCGGCACCGCCCGTCGTGACGCCTCCGCCGGCTATGGCAGCACCGCCGGTCGTGACACCGCCGCCCGTCGTGGCAGCGCCGCCGGTCGTGACACCGCCACCCGTTGTGGCAGCGCCGCCCGTCGTGACTGCGCCCGCGGTCGTTGCACCACCTCCGGTCACTGCGCCACCTGCCGCGGTGACCGCACGCCCGGTGATGCCAGCGCCCGCTCCGCGGATGGCGCCTGCGCCTCGCCCGGCAGCGGGAGCGGGAGCGCCTCGAACGGAGACCCGAGACGCACGGGTGGAAAGTTTCGACACTACACAGACGCTGCGGCCGTTGACGCCGAAGGAGCTCGAAGACGCCTCGTCGCTTCGTTGGTTCGTGATCCAGCTGTCGTGCTCCGAAGAAATCTTCGATCCGGACGCACTGCCGAACCTCGATATCTTCAGTGAGTACCGGCTCTATTCAGTGGCAAGTTTGGAGCAAGGCAGGCCAATGCACTCCTTGCGCGTGGGCTTTTTCTCCGAGGAGTCGCACGCCAAGGCGGTCGCCGGCTATCTCGGGACGTTCTACGACAATCCCACCGTCAAGCGCATCAGTGCCGCCGAGCGCACGCGCTTCGCTCAACACCGCGTCGAGGCCCGCATGGACATCGGGGCGACGGGTAGGCACGCGGTCATCGAAATCACGGATGAGCGCGTGATTCGTCCCAAGCGTTCGGGTAACACGGCGGCCCCTCCGATGCCTGCGCCATTACCGACTCCGCCGTCCGTTCGGGGCCGATAACGCAATCTCGCCGACTCCGGCCATTGGCCGGGGACCTGCCCTGGCGGCAGGACGAATGAAGGCGCAAAATTCCCCTGACGATAGAAGCAACTCCGGCGACGGGAGGGCCTGCCGCCGAGGCGCCATGAAAGCATAACGGCTTTAGGGGGGTCCATGAACAAGCTAGTAGGACGCAAGGCATTGGTCACGGGCGGAGCACGCGGTATCGGTCGCGCCATTGCGCGGGCCCTTGCTGCCGAGGGAGCCGACGTCGCGATCAATTTTCAATCGAGCGGAAGCGATGCCGAGGCTTTGGCCACCGAGCTGGGCGACGCGGGTCGTCACACGCTGCTCCTCAAGGGGAGCGTCGCTGAGCGCGCAACCTGGAACTCGATGATGGAGCAGATTGGCGAGGCTTGGGGCCGCCTCGACATCCTGGTCAACAACGCCGGCATCACGCGCGACAAGACGTTACGCAAGATGACGGACGACGACTGGCTCTGCGTCCTCAACACCAATCTCAATGCGTGCTATCTCGGGGTGACTGCTGCGATGCCGATGATGATCGAGCAGAAGTATGGCCGCATCATCAATATCAGCTCGTTCGTCGGTCAGGCGGGCAACTTCGGACAAGCCAACTATGCGGCGAGCAAGGGCGGCATCATTGCCTTCACGAAGACGGCCGCGATGGAACTCGCCAAGCATAACGTGACGTGCAATTCGCTTGCCCCCGGCTTCACGGAGACGGGCATGCTGGCGAAGGTTCCCGACCACGTTCAGGCGCAAATCTTGGCGCGCATTCCGATGGGCCGATTCGCAACACCCGATGAGATCGCGCGCGCGGTTTTATTCTTGGCGGCGGACGGCGATTACGTCACGGGGCAGCAGATCAACGTGAACGGCGGTGTGTACATGTAGCCGAGCTGAGGTGCGCGCAGAGCCTCAGCGCGCAGCGAGCCACTCTCCGATCGCCGCGGGAACCTGGCGCTGCGCGCGTGCGCTCACGTACATGCCGATGTGACCCAGGTCGAGCTCGAGCGTCGTGAAATCGCTGCTGCGGACGAGACCGCGCAGCGCCGCGGACGAAGCGGGGGGCACGAGGTGATCCCGCGCGCCGATCAAGTTGAGGATCGGCAACTCGAGGTTGCGCAGATCCACCCCGCGCCCGCCGATCTCGAGTCCGCCCCGCACGAATCGGTTCTGCTGATAGAACCACACCACGAATTCCCGAAAAGCGGCGCCCGCCTGATCCGGGCTGTCGTAGATCCACCGCTCGACGCGCATGAAATTCTCGATCCGCGCCCGATCGGGCTCGCCGCGCAGCAGATCCACGTACTTCTGATGCGACAACCGAAACGGCATGAGCGCGAGGAACAGCTGGTTGAGCACATCGCCGGAGACGTTGGCCTGGCCCACCCAGGCCTCCACGTCGATCTTGCGAGCCCACTTCGACAGCAAGTCCGCGCTCGTATGAAAATCTACGGGAGTTACCATGGTGATGAGGTTGCGCACGCGCTCGGGATGCAAGGCTGCGAAGCACAAGCTGAACACCCCGCCCTGACAAACGCCGAGCAGGTTGAGCGCGGCGACGCCGCGGGCTTTCAAGATCTCCTCGACGCAGCCCGCGAGCTGGCCCTCCAAATAGTCCTCGAGACTCGTGAAGCGGTCCGCGCCGTCCGGATAGCCCCAATCGACCAGATAGACATCGAGACCGCGGGACAGCAGCCCCCGGATAAGCGAGCGCTCGGGCTCGAGGTCCATCATGTAGGGCCGATTCACGAGCGCATAAACGATGAGCAGCGGAACGGCGCTCGGCAGGCCGGAAATGGCGCGATAACGATATAGGCGCAGCTTCCCCGATCGCCAGACCTCGTCCTTCTCCGAGCACCCGGGTGCGCAGTGCCGCGCGGCCGAGAGAGCCGCATACAAGGCCGCACTCATCGCTTGCGTCTGACGCGGGCGGCTCGCTTCTTGGCTGCCGTGGTTCGCTTTTTGGCCGCGGGGCGGGCGGCGGTCTGCTGCTCGAGAGCCCGCACACGCATTGACAGGGAATTGATTTCATTGCGCGTCGGCCAATCGAGCCATTTGGCCCACGGCTCGATCGAGGCTGCGGATTCGTCGCGCCAGTCGCCGGCCGCCTTGACTGTCTCCGCGAGCGCTGTCCCGAAGGCCTCACCATGCGCCATGCGCGCATAGGCTTCTTCGGCGCAGTCGACCCATGCGTCGTATAACCCGTGCAGTGCCTCCGGCGTGAGCGGTGCGGCCGCCGAGCTCATACGGGACACGAAGGCGCGCGCCGCTTCAGCCAGAGCGTCGGACCACAGGCGCTGCAGGCGACGCTGGGCCTCTTGCAGGCGTTGCCATGCCGCGGCGACGCGCTGCCAGCGTTCTTGTTGCTCTCGAGTCGGCCCGAGCGCCGGCGCGTCCGGTGTGGGTGGTGCGGGGCGACCGAGTGCGGAGCCTTCCCACATCCTATCGAGCACACTGCCGAACTGATCGCGCAGAAAATCGCCAAAGGCCGCCGCCGTCTGGGAGTCCTGGCCGCCCTGATGGAAAGCGCGCGCGGCTGCGGCGAATCGCTCGGCATCGATGAAGGGGGCGAACCCCGGCGGCGTGCCAGGCGGTCCGGTTGAGGACCCTTCGGCCATGGGATTGAAAAGGGCGGCGAATGCCGCCCACTGGCGCCAGGCATCAGCGGCCACGGCGCACCGGGGCCAGTGCGATGCAAAAGACGCGGGGGCGCGATATGAAAGGATAAAGTAACATGAGATAAACTTCCTAATTATATGTTTTTATTGAGATGAAACCTCGTGCCCAATTGTGATGTCTGATTAGTGTGACATCGGGAGTTGTGCGATGCCAAATGAAGAATTAGGATGATAGAGGAGTTGGAATTCCGCCATGCAAGAACGCCTCATCCGAAAATACGCGAACCGTCGTCTCTATGACACCACGGTCAGCCGCCACGTCACGCTCGACGACTTGCGGCAAGTCATCGTCGCCGGCAACCGGATCAAAGTCGTCGACGAAAAGTCCGGCGAGGATCTAACCCGCTCCGTCCTCCTGCAAATCATTGCCGAGCAAGAGCAGTTTGGTGTGCCCGTGTTGGATTCCGACCTTCTCGAAATGATCATCCGCTTCTATGGCAGCCCAATGCAAGCAATGCTCAGCCGCTATCTGGGCGAAGCCTTCGGCTCGATTTCGCGGCAGCAGGAGGCCATGCAGTCGGAGATCGCCAAGGCCCTGCAGGCACCCTTCGCGCCGCTGACCGAGCTCACGCGCCAAAACATGCAAATGTGGGACCAACTGCAGACCGCAACCCGCAACGCCTTTACGGGCGGTGCGGCGGGTCCCTCCGATGATCCGGAGCCGAACGCCGCACCTCGGGGTGCGAGCGCGGCAAAGAAACGAAAGAAAGGCAAGTAACTTCTATGAATATGCATGACAAGACGGTGGTGGTCACGGGCGGCGGACGCGGTATCGGTCGGGCGATCGCCTTGGATCTTGCCGACCACGGCGCAAATCTTGCGCTGTTCGACCTCAACACGGCGGACCTCGAGGAGACGGTGCAGCGTTGCGAGGCCAAGTCGGTCAAAGCACGCGGTTACCAGGTGAATGTTGCCGACGAGGCCGAAGTGACGGCGGCGATGGGCCGCGTCGTTGCGGAGCTCGGCCGATTCGACGGACTCGTGAACAATGCGGGCATTGTCCGTGACGGCCTGCTCGTCAAGGTCAAGGACGGCGTGGTCGTCGGGGAAATGAGCCTGGATCAATGGAATGCGGTGATCGGGGTGAATCTTACCGGCGTGTTCCTCTGTGGGCGCGAGGCAGCCAAGCACATGATCGAGCTCGGCAATGGCGGAGTCATCGTCAATATCTCGAGCATCTCCCGGGTCGGCAATGCCGGCCAGAGCAATTACAGCGCCGCCAAGGCGGCGGTGGAATCCATGGCCGTGGTGTGGGCCAAGGAACTCGCGCGCTATGGAATCCGCTCGGCGTCCGTCGCCCCCGGATTTACCCGCACCGACATTTTGTCGGCCATGCGTCCCGAGGTGCTCAACAAGCTCACCGCACCGGTGCCATTGAAGCGCTTGGGACTCGCCGAAGAAATCGCGCACGCGGTGCGCTTCATCTTCGAGAACGATTTCTTCACCGGCCGCTGTTTGGACGTGGACGGCGGCCTGCGTCTCTAGCCGGGTCGATCAGGCTCGAGCTCGAGGGCCTGGCAGATTCGTCGTACCGTTGAGCGCACCCGCGCCACGGACGAGGTGAGCAGCCCATCCGTCGGGCGATCAAACTCTTCGGCCGCGGCATCCGTGCTGGGCCAGGGGAGACCGAGCCGTCGCATCACCAAGCTCTCCACGGCTTCGGCTTCGTATTCATAGATGGTGGTGCATGCGCTCAAATCTTGCGGCGCGTCCCGATGCACGAGCCAGTGGGTGAGCTCGTGCACCAGCGCCAGCAGTTGTTGGTAGGGATCCAAGCCGGCATGCAAGGTAATGCAGTCGCGGGACTGCCCGCCATGGATGGCCTCGGGGAGCGACTCGCGAACGACACAGCCCCCGCACCGCTCGACGTAGCACTCGAGCGAGCGGATGTGGCTCTGGATGCCGGTCATCGCGCGGACCTGCGAAAACATGCAGGCAGCATGCGCCCGCGCCCCCCGCACGTCGACCGGTGCCCCTCGAGCACACGGGGTCCATGGAGGAGGCCGATCGGCGCTCGCAACTCCTGCATCGCATTAATAAAGGGTTTTATAGGCCGCGATGTATTTTAAAGAAAATCGAGGAAAACCAGTAACATATGTGAATATAATCCAGGCTGATCAAGGCCTATAAAAATCCTCTTGCGGTGCATACAAATTGGGTTATAATGCCACCTGAAGCAAAGACCCATACCCAATCTAAGGAGCCGCCATGACCGACACCACATTCGATCCCAAGACGATTTTCGAGACTTACAAGAATGCCTTTGCCCCTGTCCTCAAAGTGCAGCAGGAAGGCCTGAAGGCGCTCGACCGAGTGGGCCGCTATCAGCACGCGGTCGCCGGCGATTACCTGGAGTGGAGCCTGGCCCAGGCGAAGGCGGCCGTTGGCGCGCAGACGCCCGCGGAATTCATCTCCCGGCAGGTGGAGCTCAGCACCGCGCTCAGCGAAAGATTGCGCGCGCGCGCTCAAGAGTTCGCCAAGCTGGCCGCCGATTCGCAGACCGAGATGAGCGATGCGGTCAACGAGAGCGTGAACCGCGCCGCTGCCGAGACCAAGCGAAAGGTGGGCTAAGAGACCTCTCTTAGGCTATCGAGCAGGGGGCGCCGCGAGGCGCCCTTTGCGTATCTGGATTAAGATTATCCCCATGAATGACCAATCCAAGGTATCCGATGGTGTTGAAGACATGGGCCGCGTGCTGCGCGAACAGCTCGCGGCGGTGAGCGGTGGCCTCGCGCCCGATGTGTATGTGAACGCGTGGTGGGATTGGTATCTAAACGTCGCGCAGAAGCCCTCCAAACAGGCCGAGATTTTGCAGGATGGCTTCGCGAAGGCAATGGACAACTGGACGTTCGCGTTCAAGGCTGGCGCGGGCGAAAAGCTACCGCCGGTGCCGGAGGATGCGCGCTTCAAGGACGAGGCTTGGGCACAATGGCCCTTCAACGTGCTGGCGCATGGCTACCGCAACTACGCCGATTGGTGGCAAAAAGCCTGGTCCGGGGTACCGGGCATGGAGCCGCAGAGCGAGCGGCAGCTCGAGTTCGTCGCGCGCAACGCCCTCGAAACATTGTCTCCCGCGAATTACCTGCTGAGCAATCCTGAGCTGCTGGATGCGACGCGGGCGGAAGCGGGACAAAATCTGGTAAGAGGCTTCAGCCATTGGCTGGAGGACGTGGAGCGTACCCTCGAAGGCAAGGGAGCCTCGGGCACGGAGCAGTTCGTGGTGGGTCGCGATGTCGCCGCGACCCCCGGCAAGATCGTGATGCGCAACGATCTCGTGGAACTGATCCAGTATTCGCCCCAGACCCCGACGGTGCACGCTGAGCCGGTGCTCATCGTCCCGGCCTGGATCATGAAGTACTACATTCTCGATCTCTCGGCGCGAAACTCCATGGTGCAGTATCTGGTGGCTCAAGGCCACACCGTCTTCATGGTCTCCTGGAAAAACCCCACGGCGAGCGATCGCAATCTCGGCATGGACGATTATCTGCGCCTGGGCATCCGCGACGCGCTCGCCGCGGTCACGGCCATCGTTCCCAAGCGCAAGGTGCACGCCGTCGGCTATTGCATCGGCGGTACTCTCTTATCCATCGCCGCCGCCGTGCTGGGCGCACAAGGCGACGAGCGGCTCGCGAGCCTGTCGCTCCTCGCAGCTCAGCAAGACTTCAGCGAGCCCGGCGAGCTGTCGCTGTTCATCAGCCCGAGCCAGCTCGATGCCCTCGAGGCGGCGATGCGCCGGACCGGCGTTCTCAAGAGCGAGCAGATGGGCGCCGCATTCTCGTTATTGCGCTCGCGCGACTTGCTGTGGACGCCGGCGGTCAACAGTTACCTGCGAGGCAAGCGCGACGCCCCCAACGATCTCATGGCGTGGAATGCGGACGGCACCCGTATGCCTTGCCGCATGCATGCCGAATACTTACGCGGCCTCTATTTGAACAATGCGCTCGCCCGCGGAGAGTTCAGCGCCGAGGGGCGATTGGTAGATCTCGCCGCCATCTGCATTCCGATGTTTGTGGTGGGCACCGAGACCGATCACGTGGCGCCGTGGAAGTCGGTGTACAAGGCGCGCGGGCTGACGCGCTCGCCGGACTACACGTTCTTGCTGACCTCGGGCGGTCACAATGCCGGTATCGTGAGCGGCCCCACGCACCCGCGCCGCCGTCATCGGGTGCGCACCTGGTCGAACGAGCGCGATACGCTGTCCCCAGAAGCGTGGCTCGAAACGACGCCTTCTCAGACGGGCTCCTGGTGGCCGACCTGGGATCGTTGGCTGAGCGCACACTCGCGCACGGCGCAAGTGGCGCCGCCGAGCCTGGGATCGGCAAGCGCGGGGTATCCGCCGCTCGCGGACGCGCCGGGACAGTACGTCCTCGAAAAATAGGCGTGCGGTGCGCGTCCGCGCGCACTGCTCAGCGCTTGGTCACGCTGCGCTCGCCCGACGGGGGAAGCTTGTTGTGCTCATCGATGAGCTGCTGCACGACACCGGGATCCGCGAGCGTCGAGATGTCGCCGAGCTGATCGGACTCGTCGGCCGCGATCTTGCGCAAAATGCGCCGCATGATCTTGCCGGAGCGCGTCTTCGGCAATCCGGGCGCCCATTGGATCACATCCGGCGTGGCGATCGGGCTGATCTCCTTGCGCACCCAGTCACGCAGCTCCCGGCGCAGCGCATCGCTCGGCTGGGCGCCTGAAATCAGCGTGACGTAGACATAGATTCCCTGGCCCTTGACGTCGTGCGGAAAGCCCACCGCCGCGGCTTCGGCCACTTGCGCGTGAGCCACCAGCGCGCTCTCGATCTCCGCCGTGCCCAGGCGATGGCCTGCGACATTCAGCACATCGTCGACGCGGCCCGTGATCCAGTAATAGCCGTCCGCATCGCGGCGTGCGCCGTCGCCGGTGAAATACCTGCCGGCGAAGGTCTTGAAATAGGTGTCGATGAATCGCTGATGGTCGCCGTAGACGGTGCGCATTTGTCCCGGCCAGCTATCGAGCAGCACTAAATTGCCCTCGGCCGCGCCTTCCAGAGCCTTGCCTTCGGCATCCACGATGCCGGGCTGCACGCCGAAGAACGGTAGCGTCGCTGAACCGGGCTTCAAGTCGACGGCGCCGGGAAGCGGGCTGATCAGCACGCCGCCCGTCTCGGTTTGCCACCACGTGTCCACGATCGGGCAACGGCCGTCGCCCACCACGCGGTAAAACCACTCCCACGCCTCGGGATTGATCGGCTCGCCCACCGAACCGAGAAGACGCAGCGTCTTGCGGGAGCTCGCCTCCACCGGGGCCTCGCCTTCGCGCATGAGCGAGCGAATGGCGGTGGGGGAGGAATAAAAGATCGTGACCTGGTGCTTGTCCACGACCTGCCAGAATCGACTGAAGTCGGGGTAATTCGGGACCCCCTCGAACATGACTGTGGTCGCGCCGTTGGCGAGGGGCCCGTACACGACATAGCTGTGGCCGGTGACCCAGCCCACGTCGGCCGTCCCCCAATACACATCCTCTTCGCGCAGATCGAACACCGCCTCGTGGGTGAATGCCGCATAAACGAGGTAGCCGCCCGTCGTGTGCAGCACACCCTTCGGTTTGCCGGTTGAGCCGGAGGTGTAGAGGATGAAAAGCGGATCCTCGGCACCCATCTCCTCGGGCGGACAGGTTTTCGGTTGACCGGGTACGAGGTCCGCGTACCAATGATCGCGGTCCCGCTGCATGGCCACGGACGTACCGGTGTGCTTCACCACCAGCACCTTCTTGACGCTTTGTGTGCCCTTGTGGGTGAGCGCCTCATCGACGCACGCCTTGAGGGCGATGCGTTTGCCGCCGCGCAGCCCCTCGTCGGCGGTGATGACGTGGGTCGATCCGCAATCGGCGATGCGCCCTGAGAGCGCTTCGGCCGAGAATCCCGCGAATACCACCGAGTGCACGGCGCCGAGGCGCGCGCAGGCAAGCATGGCGATGGCGATCTCGGGAATCATCGGCAGATAGATGGTGACCCGGTCGCCCCTGCGCACGCCGAGCGCCTTCAGGGCATTGGCGCACTGGCAGACGCGCTCGTACAATTCGCGATAGCTCAGGCGCTCAGAGAGCGCCGGATCGTCCGATTCCCAGATGATGGCCGTCTTGTCGCCGCGCTTCTCGAGGTGGCGGTCCAAACAGTTCGCCGACACGTTGAGGGTACCGTCGTAAAACCAGCGGATGCGGAAATCCTCCGCGGCGAAGCTCACGTCCTTGACGCGGGTGAAAGGCTTGAGCCAATCGATACGCCGTCCGATCTTTCCCCAGAACTCTTCCGGCGAGCGGATCGCGTCGGCATACATTCGGGCGTAGTCGCCTCGTTTGATTCGTGCGGAATCCGCAAAGCTTTGCGGAACCGGATATAGGCTCTTGTGCATAATGGCCTCTCGCGTGTGACCGTGGCTGCTAAACCCCCGCCGGTAGTTTAGCTTAGACGCTCTATGGCCGGGCAACGGGAGAGTGGCGATCGGTGGATGCCTCTGAGATCGCCGGCCGCGAGGCCGGATTGCACAAAGATCTGAGCCGCGCACAGCTGGTCATGATCGGCCTGGGCGGCGCGATCGGCACGGGACTGTTCCTGGGGAGCGGGGTCGCGATCGGCTACGCGGGCCCCGGCGTCATCGTGAGCTACGCCATTGCAGCTATCGCCGCCGTGGCCGTGGTGTTCAGTCTCTCCGAGATGGCGGTCGTTCATCCGATGGCGGGCTCGTTCGGCGCCTACGCCGAGATCTATCTGAGCTCCTGGGCGGGATGGATCGCCCGCTACTCCTACTGGATGGCCCAAGTCATCGCGGTGGGAGGCGAGGCGGTGGCGGCCGGGGTGTACATGACCTTCTATTTTCCCGGCACTCCGGTATGGCTCTGGTCGCTGGCATTCGCCGGCGTGCTGCTGTATTTCAATTCGCGCTCGGTGCATAACTTCGGCTCCATCGAGTACTGGTTCGCGCTCATCAAGGTCATCGCGATCGTGCTGTTCATCGTGCTCGGCGCGGTGAATATCTTCGGCCCGGGCGCCGCCCCCCTGGGACTTCACAATCTGACCGGGCTCGCGGGTGGCTTCGCCCCGCACGGCGCGCAGGGCATCTGGATGGCCGTCATTCTCGGCATATTGTCATTCACCGGGATCGAGGTGATTGCCGTGACCTCGGGGGAGGCGCAGGATCCGGTGCGCTCGATTCCCGCGGCGCTGCGCACCATGGGGCTGCGTTTGTTCCTGTTCTACGTACTGTCGCTTTGCGTCGTGGTGTCGGTCGTGCCGTGGACGGAAACGGGAGCGACGGTCGTCACTCAGAGCCCTTTCGTGCGGGTGTTCGCGCATTCCGGTATGCGGCACGCGGCGGGCATCATGAACTTTGTCGTGCTGAGCGCGGCGCTCTCGAGCATGAACACCAACGTGTATCTGTGCTCCCGGATGTTGTTCTCCCTGGCGCGCGGCGGTTACGCGCCGCGGATCCTCGGCCGCCTGAGCCGCAAGGGCACGCCGCTCGCGGCGATTTTGCTGTCCGGGGTTTGTATCTTGCTGGCTGCGGGAGTTTCCAAGCTCACGCCCCTGGCCTACAACTATCTGTTCGGCATCGCGCTGTTCGATGCCATCATCGTGTGGATCATCATCCTCGCGAGCCACTTGAGCTTCCGGCGGCGGCACGTCGCCGCGGATCTGCCGGTGCGCATGCCGGGATTTCCGCTGGCGCAGTTTGCCGGCTTGACGCTGCTCTGTGCGGTCTTGGTGACGATGGGCCTCACGAGAGAGTGGCGGATCTCGTGGATTGTCGGCGCGCCCTGGCTGGCGCTGCTCACGGCAGTGTATTTCGCCGTGGTGCGCGTCCGGCGCGCGCCCTGACCCTTGATTGCCGGATTATATGACATTGCATAGAATAGCGCCTGAGCCGGCAACGAGATATCTGTATGACGGAGCCTGATTTCGCGATTCTGCGCCGGGAATTTCCGGTGCTGGCGCGCAAGACCTATCTGAACAGTGGCTCGTACTGCGCGCTGGCCAGCGAAGTCAAGGCCGCGTTCGAGGCGTACTTGGACGACCGGCTCCTCGTTGGGGCCAATTGGGACCTCTGGATAACGAAGAACGAGGCGGTGCGCGCGCTGACCGCATCGCTCCTGCGCGCCCTACCCGACGAGATCGCGGTCACCGCCTCGGTTTCCGCGGGACTCAACGCCTTGGCGAGCGCTGTCGACTTCTCGGGCCCGCGCAACAAGATCGTCGTGAGCGATTTCGAGTTCCCGACCAACGCCCAGATCTGGCATGCGCAGGAGCCGCGCGGAGCCCGAGTCGTGCACGTGCCGCGCGCTGCCGACGGCTATATTCCGCTGGAAATGTTCGAAAGGGCGATCGATGAGAACACGCAACTCGTCGCCGTCACGCACGTCTGCTTCCGCAACGGTGCGAAGCTCGACATCCCCGGGATAGTGCGCCTCGCGCACGCCAAAGGAGCCCGGGTGCTGGTCGATTGCTATCAATCGGTCGGCTCCGTGGACATCGACGTGAAAGCCTGGGACGTGGACTTCGCCGTCGGCGGAATGCTCAAGTACCTTCTGGGGACCGCAGGTATCGGGTTCATGTACGTGCGCGGTACGCTGGTGCCGTCGCTCCTGCCCACGAATAGCGGCTGGTTCGCCCAGGCGCAAATCAACGCCATGGACATCACGGCAAACCGGCCGGCGCCCAATGCCCGCCGCTTCGAGGCGGGAACGCCCCCCGTCGTAAATTGCTATGCCGCCGAGGCGGGGCTGCGGATGCTGCTGCGTGTAGGTCCGCCCGCCGTGGAGAGACGCATCAGGGCGCTCACCCGGCGTTGCATGGAGCGCCTCGCGGAAATCGGCTGGCCGAGCGTCACCCCGACGCCCGACGAGCGGCGCGGCGCCACAGTTGCGCTGCCGTCACGCGACAGCGCAGGTTTGACCGCGGAGCTCTTGAAGCGCGACATCGTCGCATCTCATCGAGACGCGAACGTGCGGGCCAGTTTTCACTTTTACAACAACGACGACGACGTGGATGCCTTCGTCGCCGCCGTGGCAAGCCTGCGTGACTCATTCGCTCCGCGGGAGCCGGCGAGCGCCTGAGCGCATGATCACGACGGCAAATGGGGGAGCGGCACGGTGGAAATTCGAGTATTGCGTGCAGCAGAGGTTCGCGCACTCCTGCCGATGAGCCAGTGCGTCGAGCTCATGCGGCGCACCATGATTGCCCTCTCGGAAGGGCGCGCGGTGGCGCCGCTGCGCTCGATCATGACGTTGCCCGATGCGCGCGGCATGCTCGGCAACATGCCCGGATATCTTGCGGACCCCGAGTGCTTCGGCGTCAAACTCGTGAGTCTCATGCCTCACAACAAGCCTCCCGAATATCCCTCGCATTTGGGTCTCGTACTCCTCTTCGAGGCCGGACACGGCTGTCCCGTGGCCATTCTCGATGCGGCTGAGATCACCGCCATCCGCACGGCCGCCGCGAGCGGTCTCGCGACCCGCCTGCTCGCGCGACCGGATGCCGGCGATCTCGCCATCCTCGGTGCCGGCGAGCAGGCGCGCAGCCATCTAGAGGCCATGCGGGCTGTCCGGCCGTTGCGCCGTATCCGCGTGTGGGCGCGCGACCCGGCGAAAGCCGAAGTCTTTGCGGCAACCGAGGGGGCGCGGCATGGAGTGGCGATCGAGACGAGCAGCAGCGTTCCCGAGGCGGTCGAGGGCGCCGATATCATCTGCACGCTTACCAAGGCGCGCGAGCCGATTCTGTTCGGCGATTGGATTGCGAGCGGCGCGCACCTCAACGTCGTGGGCTCGAGCGTTGCCGCGGCCGCCGAGATCGACACGACGGTCGTGGTGCGCTCGCGCTTCTTTGTCGACTGCCGCAATTCGACGGTGAACGAAGGCGGGGAGTACCTTCGTGCGCTGCGCTGCGGCGCCATCTCGGCGGCGCATATCGCGGCCGAAATCGGTGAGGTCGCGAACGGCACGAATCCCGGGCGTACCTCGCCCGACGAGGTGACCCTGTACAAATCGCTCGGGGTCGCGCCTCAAGACCTTGCGTCTGCGCATTACGTGCTCGAGAAGGCACGGGCCGGCGGCATCGGACAACTCATCGAGCTTTAGCGGAGGCGAAATGACCAAGGAGAAGGCCGAACGGCGTACCGCGCCCCGCGTCCGGAAGGCGGCGGAGGCCCTATTCGACGATTTTCTGCCCCATCTGGTTGCGCGGCTTGCCCATCGGCTGAATACCGATCTGATCGAGAAGCTGAGAAGCGAGGGCATCAACGTCACGCGCTGGCGCATTCTCGCGGTCCTCGCGATGGGGGAGGGAATTAACATCAACGAAATCATCGATCGCGCCATGATGCAGCAATCGGCGCTCAGCCGCGCGCTCACCAGCATGGTCAAGGAAGGTTACGTGCGGCGCGTCGTGCGGCGCGACGATGCACGTTGCGCGGGTATCTATCTCACGGACAAGGGACGCGCGTTGTTTGATACGCTGAACGTTGTCGTGCGTCGGCGTGAGAAGCGTTTGCTTGCGGGAATGTCGCCGCGTGAGGTGCGCGCGACGTTTGCCTTGATGCGGCGGCTGAGCCGCAACATGGAGCGTTGATTGAACGCCATCAAGCCTGAGATTGCTCACCGCAAGGGCCATTATTTCGAGCTGAAGGCGGGTGAGCGCTACTTCTGGTGCAGCTGCGGCCGGTCGAGGCAGCAGCCCTTTTGCGACGGCTCGCACGCGGGGACGGGTTTCACGCCGGTCGCCTTCAAGGCCGAGCGCGACCAAGAGGTCATTTTCTGCGGCTGCAAGCACACCGGCAGCCCGCCGTTTTGCGACGGCAGCCACAGCAACCTGCCCGGCGGCTATGCGGCCGATGACGCCGAGAGCCTCGACAATCGGCGGGTAAGGCTGGTCGAGCCCGGCGGCGGACCGATCGTGCATCTCGACGGGAATTGCTATGTGTTTTCGACCGCGCGCGCCGCGCTGCAGGCCAGGGGTGCCATGCGCTACTGCGCCGTGGTGACTCCCGCGAACGGAGCGCTCTTTCAGTCGCAGTTCTACGCCCGGATATCGCATGGAAGCTCACCCGTGATCAGCGCCGACGGTCGGCACACAGTGCTGTTCGTGAGTGCCGGCAGAGGCCATATCGAGATCGGCGGCCGGCGCTTTCCCGTCGAGCCGCTCACCGGGGTCTATGTGCGGCCGGGCGAGACTTACCGCATCGAGGCTCTCGAGCGACTCGAGGTATTCATCTCAAACGGGCCCGGAAGTGAGGACCTCGTCTGGGCGGAGCGCATGGAGACCGCGTTCGACGCCGACCACCCGGAGCGCCGCGCCTCCATCGATGCATCGCAACGTCACAAGATGGCCGAGCGTCACTATCAGCTGCTGATCTCCCGGGAGCACGGCTCGACGGTCGTGACGCAGTTTATCGGCAACATTCCGCTCTCCAAGGCGGAGCCGCACCGCCATCTCTATGAGGAGGCGCTGATCGTCTTGAACGGTGCCGGCATGGTGTGGACCGAGAACACCAAAGCCCGCGTGTGCGGCGGAGACGTCGTGTTCCTGCCCCGCAAACAACTGCATTCCGTGCAGTGCGCGACCCCGGCGGGCCTCGATGTCGTCGGCGTGATCTATCCGGGCGATAATCCCTCCATCAATTACTAGCGACCGGAGCATGCACATGGCGACTCACGCACAGACTCTTTCGACCCTCATCGACGGCATCCTGGGCGGCGGAATCCGAGTGGTCGATCTGACCGTGCCGCTGGATGCCGCCACGCAGACGATCCGGCTCCCGTCACAATTCGCGCCCTCGAAGCCGTTTGCGCTCGAGGAAATCTCACGCTACGACGAGCGCGGTCCCGCCTGGTACTGGAACAACATCAGCTGCGGCGAACACACCGGCACCCATTTCGATGCCCCCGTGCACTGGGTGACCGGCAAAGACTATCCGGACAACGCAACCCACAACATCCCGGTAGAGCGGTTCATCGGTCCCGCCTGCGTAATCGACGTGGCTGCGCAGGTACGGGCCAGCGCGGATTTCCTCGTGACGCAGCCGCTGGTGGAGGAATGGGAGCGCAAGCACGGACGAATTCCCAGCCGCGCCTGGGTCCTCATCCGGACTGACTGGTCCAAGCGGTCCGGCGAAGGGTTTCTGAACATCGCTGCCGATGGCCCGCATACGCCTGGGTTTCATCCGGAATGCGTGCCGTTTCTGGCGCGGGAGCGCGATATCTTGGGGGTCGGCGTGGAGACCGTGGGTACCGATGCGGGCCAGGCGGCGACCTTCAATCCGATGTTTCCATGTCACACCATCATGCACGGCGCCAATCGCTTTGGGCTCGCGAGCTTGACCAACCTCGATCAGCTGCCGCCGACCGGCGCGGTGGTCATCGCACCCCCGCTCAAGATCGTGAACGGTTCAGGAAGCCCGCTGCGGGTTCTCGCGCTGGTGCCGGCCTAAGCGACCGAAGCCTGGCCTCGCTTGGCGCGCGATGCACCGCGCTTGATCCCAGCGGACATCGGACGTCCCATCGCCCAACTTGCGCGGAGAAGGCAACTTCATCGAAGATGCGCAGCGGAGGCTAGTCCTGCAATAGACTGCGCCATCCCGAGTGTCCCAATGCGCGCAGCGTGCGGATATTTCGAAGATATATTTCCTCTGTATCGCCCGTCGCGGCAATGGCGCGTTCGACGCTTGTTTCGCGCAGCAGGTGCAACATCGGATAGGGAGAGCGGTTGGTGAAATTCTCGATATCTTCGGGCTGCGTGTCCGCAAACTGGTACTGAGGATGAAAGCTGGCGACCTGCAGCTCGCCTTCCAACCCAAGCGCATCGACCGTCGAGTCGCAGGCTTCGAGGAAATCGTTGTATTCCAAGAAATCAGTCAACACCCAGGGATGAATCAACAGCGTGGTCTCGCGGTGCAGCGGATCGGCCGCCTGCAAATTTCGCAACTCCGTCTGCAGATCCTCGAGTAACCCGGACGCCGTCCGTTGCTCGCTCACGCAAAAGTGAACGCGGTTGTCGCGGTAGGGGCCGCCCGCGAATGGGCACAGGTTCAGGCCGATCACGGACTTTTCCAGCCAGCGACGCGTCAGCGCGATGATGTCGGCAGTGTCGATGAGTATTTCCTCTTGTGAACGGGCACTTTACCATTACCCGTCGTGGGGAGGCGGTATTGGTCGCCTCCGAAGAGCTCTGAGAAGCAGTGAGCGTCTCCGCTCCGTGCTATGGGAGCTTCTTGCATTGGCCATCTTTGCGAGCGGCGTGAGCCGCATAGGCGAAATACTTGCCCGTCGCGCGGTTAATGGTGACCGACGTGGCTCCAGACGCGTCGCTAAATGTCGCCTCGCGATAGGAGATCGTCGAATCAGCAATCGACACGTTGACGGCCGTTTTCCAGTCGCGATCCGTCTCTGAATACACTTGGACGGTCGCCGCATCGGTATTGACCTCGATCAGTGCGAGACGTGTTTTGCCGTCGTATGAGTCCAGACACTCCAGCTTGAACGTATTTGCGAATGCGGGAGAGGCGAGTCCAATGAGCAATGCGAGTGCGGCCAGATGTTTCATAGGCTCCTTGTTCGTGAAGGGTTACGGCGTCGGCTATGCGGTCATCGGTCGATGAGGACCGGCAACGGCATTTGGACATCTGCGCGATGTGACCGGCGGCGCAGCCGCAGCGCTATACCGGCGGCAATGAGCATGGGGATCGCCATAATCGTGAGCCCGCGCTGGTCATTGCCGGTCAAGTCTTTGGCGATGCCCATCCAATAGGGGCCGACGAAACCACCGAGAATGCCGATGGTGTTCATGGCCGCGATCCCTGCGGCCGCGGTGCGGCCCTTGAGAAAGCTGGTTGCAATGGTCCAGAGAGGGCCTTGCATCGACATGTGCCCGATGACAATGACCAGAAGGCCGGTCAACGCGAGGCTTGGAATCGGGACCAGCGCGAGCATCAGGAAACCGCCGGACATCATGAAGCACCCGGGCAGCACGTGGCGGAAGGGATCGTGAGATCGATCGGACAGAATTCCATTGATCAGCATGGCGGCGGCCCCGAACACGAATAGGGCTGCGATGACAAAGCCGGTCGTGGCGATGCTCCAGCCGTAGAGTCTTTGGACGATTGCGGGGGCCGAAAAGCTATAGGCGTAGCTGCTGCCGAGCATGCAGAACATCCAACCGCCGAGCAGCCATACGCGGGCATCCCTGAGAGCGACGCCGATCGATACCGAATGGCCATGTGCGGCCGCCGCGGCATCGGCTTGGCGCTTGAGGACTGCGCCTCGCTCCGGCTCTGTGAGCCAGGGGGCGGTTGCGGGGCCTTCGGGAAGCCGCATGAAAAACACCACTCCGAGAAGCACAGCGGGCAGACCTTCAACGGCAAATAGCCATTGCCAGCCGCTGAGGCCCAGGTGACCGTCGAGGCCCATCAGCGCGCCGGCGAGAGCTCCCATCACCGCCGAACTCAGCGGCCAGGCGATGTAAAAGCGGGTGACGCTGCGGGCGCGCAATTCGGGCGGGAACCACTGGGTCAGATAAAAGATCACCCCCGGGAAGAAGCCCGCTTCGGCGATGCCCAGCAGCAAGCGAGCAATATAGAACTGCGTCGGGGTCCGTACAAAAACCATTCCCATCGCCACCAGGCCCCAGGTCACCATGATTCGAGCTAACCAACGACGGGCACCGAATCGGTAGAGCAGCAAATTAGACGGCACCTCACAGGCCGCGTAGCTCAAAAAGAAGAGGCCGGCGCCGAACCCATAGACCGTCGCACTGAATTTCAAGTCGCGGTTCATTTGCAGCGAAGCGAAGCTGATATTCACGCGATCGATGTACGCGGCGCCGTAGCCGAGCGCGATGAGCGGGAGGATGCGGAGGGACGCCTTTCGGTAGGCGCTTCGCTCTAACGCAGCGGCTTGGTTCAATTGCCCTCCGTTGACTTGTTCTTGTGGGCCGGCCCTTCTCGTTTTACTCGTATGCCGACACCAGCGGAAGTGGTTCGCCGGACTCCTCCCCGCCAAGCGGAGGGAGGGCCGCGGGCCCGCCTACCAGGCGCCTTGCTTTTGCCCGAACCACCATATGAGCCCCAGTCCAATGGTCGGCTGCGAGGACTCGAGTACGCCCAACGTGTCGCTCAGGAAATAATGGCGGTTCGATTGATCGCGGCGGAATTCGGTGCGCATCAAGAAATCGCCGGCCGGGCGGTAGTCGAGCGTGAATGTGCCTTCCTTGAGATATTGAGTGATGCCCGAGTAGAGGCCGCCGACATCGGCCAGATACTCGACGCGCGCCGCCACCGCGATCTTCGGCGTGAATTGGTAACCACCGTAGAGCGCACCGCCCGCCACGTACTCCAGCGGGGAGTAGGTATACAGGCGCTCGCGCACGTAGTCGCCCTCAGCCGCGAATGTGAGTGCGGTGGTTGCCTGCCAGGACACGTAGCTATCCACGATATCGAGCTTGCCCGTCGGTGGATTCGTGATCGGCAGGATGTAGGTGCCTTGTTGGTTGGGTAGTCCGGTCTGTCCAGGTCCCGGAGATTGTAGATAGACGACGTCCGGGTGCTCCTGCCCGTTGTAGAAATTGATGGTCCAGGAGAGCTGCGGCGTCGGCGTGATCACGAGCCCCAAGAGTTGGTCTTTGTAGTTGTTGAAGGCTTCCGTCTGGTCGGTGCCGTTGGTGATCCAGAGATTTACGGCGACTTCATCGTTGATCGGATATTTCGCCCGCACCCCCATGTGATAGAAGGGCAGGTAGTCAAACCAGAAGGAGCGTGAGTAATTCAACTGATCCTTGTTGTAGTTGCCCTCGATACCCAGCGAACTCGCCCATTTGCCGAAGTCCACCGTGAGGCCGTTGCCCAGCGGAAAGACATAGGTGCCGTAGGCCTGATAGATGTTCCGGTAAATATCGGGCCGCAGCTCATTGGCGGGATTGCCCTGCAGGGTCGACGTCGCTTGACCGAATTGCAGGTCGATGCGCATGCCCTCGCGCTTGCCGTTCGCCGGATCGGGAGCGCTCTCCACGAGGAGATCCGCTTGGCTGAGACTGAAACTGTTGCTGCTCACATCGTAGGCGCGCAGATAGTTCACGCGGCCGATCGGGTCGTTGGTGTTGTACTCGTAATACCCATCGAGCAGCGCATTTATGGTGAAGCCGTGCAGAAGGTCGGCGACCATCCCTTGCGAGGCGGGGGGCGCAGTGTTCGCAGCGACCGGCCCGGCGCCTGCAGCGGCCGAGACGGGGCCTGCAGGAGGCGGCAATGAGCCCGGCAAGGCGGGCGCAACGCCGGCGTGCGGCGCCGCGGCAGTCGATACCGGCGGAGCCTGCGGCGACGCCGCGGGGGCGGCGCCGGCCGCCGTCGCCGGCTGTGCTGCGAGCTGCCCTTGCAGCTGATGCACGAGGGTTTTCAACTCCTCCACTTCGCGACTGAGCTGCTCGATGCGCTCATTCATACGCGCAGCCTCCCGGCCGGCGCCGCCGCGCGCAGGGTGCGATGGCGCAGGCGGCTGCGAAGATTGGCCGATGGCGATCGATGCGCACAGCAAAGAGATTCCGACGCTTGCGGCGATGGGCTTGAAGCTCATGATGACAAACTCCCGGTGGGGCTACTGCCGTGAGCACGCCCAACCCGGTGTGCTCACGGTACTTTTGGAGGCGGCGGGGGAGGCGATTCGGAGGGATCGGGCGGCAAGCTCTTCGGGTCCGACGGACTATGCAAGTCCGCCGCGCTCCAACCTCCGCCAAGATCTGCGATCAGCGAAACGGCATCGGTGAGGCGGGTTTGCTGCGCGGAGAGCAAGGTCTGCTGATCGCTCAGCTGGATCTCCTGCGCTTGAGCCACGGTGGTGTAATCGACGGTTCCTGCCTTGAATTCCGCCAAAGCGATATCCGTGCCGCGCGTGGCGTCCGTCACGGCCGTCTCCAGGGCCTGTGTTTGCTCGGCCAGGATACGCAGTCCCGACAGATCGTTCTCCACGTCCTCGAACGCGGTCAGCACGGTATTGCGATAACTCGCGACGGCGGCCTCGTAGGCGGCGCGCGCTGCCTGCACTTCGCCGTGCCGCTCGCCGAAATCGAACAAGGTCTCCGTACCGTTAGCTCCCAGCGACCAGATGTGATTCGCCGCGTGCAGCAATCCGTGCAAGGGAGTCTGCGTGAAGCCTCCGGCCGCCGACAGCGAGATTGTCGGGTAATAGGCGGCAACTGCGACGCCGACTGCCGCATTTTGCGCCTTCATGGTCCGTTCGGCCGCCGCGATGTCCGGCCGCCGCTCGAGGAGCGTGGATGGAACACCGATCGGAACGGTGGGCAAGGTCGGCAGTGTGCCGTCGTGAGGAATATCGAGGTCCTCCGGCTTCTTGCCGACCAGCACGGCGATGGCGTGCGCGTATTGCGCGCGCGCCACCCCGCTACCGATCAAACTCGCTTGCGCCGTCTCGAGGGCCACTTGCGCAGTGATCACGGCGGAAGGGGGGGTGGCGGTGATCCCCGCCTGACCCTGCGCCCTGGTGATCCGCAGCGCCTCGCGATAGGCGTCCACCGTCTTTTGATTGAGATCGATGAGGGCATCCGCTGCGCGCAGCTCGATGACGGTGGTGGCGAGCAACGCCTGCTCCGACAGCGTCGCGTTCGCAAGAGTTGCCTCATCGGCCTGCGCGGTTGCGGAGTTCTCCTCGACCAGCCGGCGGACCTGTCCCCACACGTCCAACGTCCAGGTCGCGGTCCCTTCGAGCGTCGCCGATGTCACCGGGCCGCCGCGCCCGGTGCTGACCCCGCCGGTGGTGGTCGTCGTGCCCGTGGTCGTGCCGCCGGTACCAGTTCCCGTGCCGGTACCCGTCGTGGTGCCGCCGGTCGTCGTCGAGACACCCGTCCCGGTGAAGCCTGCACCGCCCTGGCGGGTGACGGAGCCCGTGACTCCGAGGACGGGAAACAATTGCGCCCGGGCGACTTTGACTTCGGCGACCGCTTGCATATAGGTAGCGTAGTTCTGGCGCACCGTCTGATTCGATACCGCGACCTGCGGCTCGAGCTCGTCGAGCAACGGATCGTGAAAATCGGTCCACCAGTTCCCTTTCGGGGCCGCATCCGAAGGGGATGCCTGGGTCCATCCTTCCGGCGGCTGCTCCTTGAATTGCTGGGCAACGGGAGCGCTCGCCCGGTGGTAATCGGGGCCCACCATGCAAGCGCTCAGCGCGGCCGAGAGGGTAACGAGAGAGGCGAGTCTTGCGCTGATCATGATGAAGTATCCGTGCTCAATTCGGGGCGCGCACCGGCGCGCCTCATGTGGCTGCGCAGCCATACGCGCAATCGCTCAAAGCCCAGATAGATGACGGGCGTCGTGTACAGCGTGAACACCTGGCTCAAGATCAACCCGCCGATCACCGTGATGCCGAGGGGTTGGCGGAGTGAGGCGCCCTGGCCGATGCCGATCGCGAGCGGTAGCGCACCGAGCACCGCGGCGGCGGTGGTCATCATGATGGGCCGCAGACGGAGTACGGCGGCGTCGTGAATGGCTTTTTGCGCCTCGAAGTGCTCGTTGCGCTGCAAATGCAGGGCGACATCGATCATCATGATGGCGTTTTTCTTGACGATGCCGATGAGCAGGATGATGCCGATGAACGCGATCACCGAGAGCGGCGTGCCGAAGATGAGCAGCGCCAAGATGGCGCCGATAATCGCGGAGGGGATCGTGGACAGAATGGTGATCGGGTGAATGGTGTTCTCATACAGAATGCCCAGCACGATGTAGATGGTGCCGAAGGCTGCAAGCAGCAGCAGGGGTAAGTCCGCCGCGTTCTGCGCAAAGACCTGTCCCGCGCCCGCGGGACTGCCGCGGATGGAGACGGGCATGCCGAGGTCGCCCATCGCCTGAGTGATGGCCGCCTGCGCCCGGCTCAAGGAGCCTCCCGGCGGCAGATTGAAGGATATCGTCGAGGCCACGAGCCCGTTTTGATGGTTGACCTGAGTCGCGGTGTGATTATTCGTGTACGTGGTCATGGTGGGGAGCGGCACCATGGTCTCGGCTGCCGTGCTGTCGGCGCTCCCGGTGGAGCTGCCGCCTCGGCTGTTGGCGATGCTGTTGGTCACCGCGTTGGCCTGCGCGTTGGCGTTGAGCGCGTTGCTGGATGCAGAAGACGAGGACGCTGCCGAGACGGCCGAGTAAGCCGAAACGCCGCTCACCGTGCCCCCTTGCATCTGAGTCTGCGCGGAGCCGCTCGCATTACCGGCTGCCGTGCTCAAATAAGTGCGGTCGAGCATCTGCGGAAATTGCCAATACGGGGGCGCGACCTCCATCACCACGTAGTATTGGTTGAACGGATTGAAGATCGTGGTGACGGTGCGCTGTCCGTAGGCATCGTACAGCACGGAATCGATCTGATTCGGGGCGAAGCCGTAGCGCTGCGCGGTTGCGCGCTGAATGTTGACGTAGGTTTGCAGGCCATTTTGCTGCATGTCGGAATTCACGTCGACGAGCTGGGCGTGATCCTTGCCGAGCTCCTCGAGCAGCTTCGGGGTCCATGTGTACAGGCTCGCCGTGTCGTCGCTCGTCAAGGTGTACTGGTATTCGGCGGCGGATTGCCGGCCGCCGATGCGCAGATCTTGCACGGCTTGCAAGAACAGCCGGGCGCCCGATACACGGTTCAGCTTCGGCCGCAGCCGCGCGACCACTTGATCGGCCGAGAGCTTGCGCTTCGCCAAGGGCTTGAGCGCCACGTAGACGGTGGCGGTGTTGAGGGCGCGGATGCCGGTGAAACCGATGACCGAGGCCACGGCGGGATCGGTCTGCACGATCTGCTGAAGCTGTTGCAGTTTTTTCCGCATCGCCTGAAAAGAGATGCTCTGGTCGGCAATGATCTGACCCACGAGCAGTCCGTTGTCCTGCTCGGGGAACAAGGTGGTGGACAACCCGAGCATCAGTACCGGGATGAGTAAGATCATCACCCCGAGACCAATGCCGACCAGCAGCGCATGATCGAGGACTTGAGTGAGCGAGCGCGAGTAAGCGCTCTTGAACCGCTCGAATTGCCTCTCGGTCCACACCGCCCAGCGCGCTTTCGAATGCAGCGACTCGCCGCTCTTCAGCAGGTAGGCGCACATCGTGGGAGTGACCGTGAGCGAGACCAGGAGCGAGATCAAGATCGCGATCGAGAGCGTTACGGCGAATTCGTGGAACAGGAGCCCGACGACGCCGGGAAACAGCAGAATCGGGATGAATACGGCTATCAAAGAAAGGCTCATGGATACGACGGTGAAGCTCACCTCGCCGCTGCCGACAAGCGCCGCTTCGTGTACGCCCACCCCCGATTCTACGTGGCGCACGACATTTTCGAGCACCACCACCGCATCGTCGACCACGAAGCCCGTGGCGATGGTGAGCGACATCAAGGACAGATTGTCGATACTGTAGCCCAAGAGGTACATCGGGCCGAACGTCCCGAGAATCGAAATGGGCAAAACGACCGCCGGAATGAGCGTCGCCCGCGGGGATTGCAGGAATACGAACACGACGCCGATGACCAATATCACGGCGATCATGAGGCTGCGCTCGGTATCACCCACGGCCGCGGTCACCGATTGAGATCGGTCCATGGCGATGTGTACCTCGATGTTGGGCGGCAGAGTCGCCACGACCGAGGGCAGCACTTTCTTGATCTGCGCGACTGTCTTGATGATGTTCGCGCCGGGCAGCGGATAGACGATCACGCCGACCGTCGGAAAATTATTGTAGAGGCCGGCGTTGCGGATGTTCTCGTTCGAGTCCACGACGGCCGCCACATCGTGCAGCAGTACGGGCGCACCGTTGCGGTAGGCGATGACCAGATTTCGATAGTCCGCAGCCTTGGTCGCCTGATCGTTGGACATCACCTCGTAGCGCTGCTCGCCCTGGTCGATGTGCCCCTTGGCGCTGTCGGCATTCGCCGAGGAGATGGCGGCGCGCACGTCCTCGAGCCCGATGCCGTAACTCGTGAGCTTGTCGGGCTGGAGCTCGACCCGCACCGAGGGCAGGGCGCCGCCGCCCAGCTGGATCTGACCGACGCCGGAGATCTGCGAGAGCTGCTGCTGAATGACCGTGTCGGCCGAATCGTACAGCTGGGCCGTGGTGAGAGTTTTCGAGGTTAGCCCCAGAATGATGATCGGCGAGTCGGCCGGGTTGAATTTGCGGTAACTAGGATTCCCGCGCAGGGTCGTCGGCAGGTCGGCGCGCGCGGCCTGAATGGCCGCCTCCACATCGCGCGCGGCCCCATTGATGTCGCGGTTGATGGCGAACTGAATGACCACCTGGGCGCTGCCGACGCTGCTTTGTGACGTGAGTTCGTTCACGCCGGCGATGGTCGCCAGGCGCCGCTCGAGCGGCTCCGCAACCGTCGAGGCCATGATTTCCGGACTCGCTCCCGCCATGCTCGCCTGCACCGCGATCACCGGCAGCGTGACGTTCGGCAGAGGCGCAACCGGCATTTGAAAGTAGGCGAGCAGGCCGGATAGCGCGATGCCGATCGCGAGGAGCGATGTCGCCACGGGCCGATTGATGAAAATGGCCGGAATGTTCATGCGGCCGGTCCACCGGAGGGCTCGCTCGCCTTGCGGCCAAAGCGCTGCGAGATGCGGTCAAACATCAGATAGATGACCGGCGTCGTGAACAAGGTGAGTACCTGGCTCACCAGCAGGCCGCCGATGATGGCGAGTCCCAGCGGCCGGCGCAGCTCCGAGCCCGTGCCGTTGCCGACGAGCAAGGGCAGGGCGCCGAGCATGGCGGCGAGCGTCGTCATGAGGATGGGCCGGAAGCGCAACATCGACGCCTCGAAAATCGCATCCTCAGGCGATTTGCCGTGCTTGCGCTCCGCCTCGAGGGCGAAATCGACGATCATGATGCCGTTCTTCTTGACGATGCCGATCAAGAGCACGATGCCAATGATCCCGATCACGTCAAGGTCGCTGCCGGCGATCATCAGCGCGAGCAAGGCGCCGAGCCCGGCCGCGGGCAGCGTCGAGAGGATGGTCACCGGGTGAATGTAGCTCTCGTAGAGAACTCCCAGCACGAGGTACACGGTGACCAGCGCCGCCGCCAGCAAGAACACCTCGCTCGACAGCGAGTCCTGGAATGCCTGTGCCGCGCCCTGGAAGGCGGTGGTAATGGAGGGCGGCAAGTGTATGGCCTGCTCGGCGCGCCCGATTTCATCCACGGCGGTGCTCAACGAGGCGTCGGGCGCGAGGTTGAATGAGACGGTGACGGCGGGGAACTGCGCCAGGTGACTGATCACCAGCGGCGATTGGGTCACCTTGATGTCGGCGATGCCGCGCAACGGCACCTGCCCGGTGCTGCCCGTCTGCGTCGGCAGATAGAGATCGCCGAGAGCCTGCAGGTTGGGAAGTGTTTCGGGCTTTGCGACGAGCACCACGCGGTACTGGCTGGACTGATTGAAGATGGTGGAGACGATGCGCTGACCCAGTGCATCGTAGAGCGCGTTGTCGATGGTGGCCGGCGTGATGCCGTAGCGTGCGGCCAGCTGCCGGTTCACCTCGACGTTCACGCTCAGGCCGTTATTGTTCAAATCGCTGGTGACGTCGGCAATCGACTTGATCTGCTTCATGCGCGCGACCAGCTCGGGCACGTACTGCTGAAAGGCGTCCTGGCTCGGACCGCGCAGCACGAACTGATACTGGCTCGGCGAGATGACCGTGTCGAGCGTCAGATCCTGCTCGGGCTGCAGAAACAGCTTGACGCCCGCAATGTTCGCCACCTCGTTCTGCAGGCGCAGCGCGATCTGCCGCGCCGAAAGCGAGCGGTCGCTGTGCGCTTTCAAGTTGATGAGGAAGCGACCGCTGTTGAGCGTCGTGTTCGTGCCGTCGATGCCGATGTAGGAGGTGATCGATGTGACGTCGGCATCTTTCAGAAGGGCGTCCGCGAGCTCGGTTTGCCGGGCGGACATGGCCGCGTACGACACCGAGTTGCCGGCGACGCTGATGCCCTCGATCACGCCGACGTCCTGCACGGGAAACAGACCCTTCGGGATGACGACGTACAGGATGACGGTAATGATCACCGTCACCGTCGCCAGCACCAGCGTCAGGGGCTGATGTCCCAGCACCCAGCGTAACCCGCGGCGATACGACTCCAGCGTGCGATCGAAGATTCCCTCGCTGATCCGCTCGAAACGGCTCGGTTTGCGTTCCGCCTTGCGGCGTAATATACGCGCACACATCATGGGCACGAGCGTCAGGGACACGATGGCGGAGATCACGATCGTCACCGCGAGCGTCACGGCGAACTCGCTGAACAAGCGCCCGATCACGCCTCCCATGAAGAGCAGCGGTATGAGCACGGCGATCAGCGAGATGGTCAGGGACATGATGGTGAAGCCAATCTGCCCCGCGCCCGCGAGCGCGGCGTCGAGGGGGTTCATGCCCTCCTCGAGATACCGCACGATGTTCTCGATCATCACGATCGAGTCGTCCACCACGAAACCCGTCGCGATGATGAGCGCCATCAGCGAGAGATTGTCGATCGAGTAGTTGAGCTCGTACATGACCGCGAGCGTCGCGATGAGAGACACCGGGACGGAGATGCTCGGGATGATCGTCGCCGGCACGTTGCGTAGAAACACGAAAATCACCAGCACGACCAATGCGATGGCGAGCAAGAGCTCAATCGTCGCATCGGACACCGAGGCGCGTATCACGCCCGTGGAGTCGGCCACGACGGTCACGTGCATGGCCTGCGGCAGGCTCGCGAGCAGCAGCGGCAGCTGCTTTTTGATCTGATTGACCGTTGCGATCACGTTTGCGCCGGGCTGGCGCATCACGTTGAGGACGATGGCGGGGGTATGGTTGAACCAGGCGCCCTGTTCGATGTCCTGGGCGGCCTGAGTGACCCGCGCCACGTCTCGCATGAACACCGGCGCGCCGTTCTGATAGGCGATGACGGTGTTCAAGTAATCGTCGGGATTCTGGATCTGATCGTTGGCATTGATGGTGTAATCGAGCTCCGGGCCGTCGAAGTTGCCTTTCGGCTGGCTCACGTTGATGTTCGACAGCAGCGTTCGCATGTCGTCGATATTGAGTCCGTAGCCGGCGAGCTTCTGCGGGTCGACCTCCACGCGCACGGCGGGCACGTTACCTCCGGCCGGGGTCACCAAGCCCACGCCGGAGACTTCGGATATCTTCGAGGCCAGCCGGTTGTTGGCGAGGTCCTGCAGCTGCGTGAGCGACAGCGAATCGGACGTCACGGCGAGCGTCAAGATGGGCTGATCGGCGGGGTTGACCTTCGCGTAGACCGGCGGCGCGGGAAGGCCGGTCGGCAACAGGCTGTTGGCCGCATTGATGGCCTGCTGCACATCCTGCTCGGCGATATCGAGACTCAAGGCGAGGCTGAACTGCAGCGTGATGATCGAAGCGCCCGCGGAGCTCGCCGAGGTCATCTGCGTGAGTCCCGGAATTTCCCCGAGCTGCACCTCGAGCGGAGCGGTCACGGTCGTCGCCATCACCTGAGGGCTCGCGCCCGGGTAGAAGGTTTGGACCTGGATGGTCGGATAGTCGACGTCCGGAAGGGACGAGACCGGCAGGAATCTCACGGCCACCAACCCGACGAGCACGAAGGCGATCATCAGGAGCGACGTCGCCACCGGCCGGAGTACGAACAGGCGTGAGATGTTCATGTTCGCGGGCGCCGAGACTCAGCTCGTGGCGCTTGCGCCTTGCGTGGCGGCGTTCGGCTTTCTCCTCGCTTTCGATCCGGGCGGAGATCCCGGTGTCGCCGGCACTTGCGGCGTCCCCGCTGCAGGGTCGGCCGCGGTGGAGATGCTGATCTGGGCGCCGTCGCTCAACCGGTCGGTGCCGTCGACCACCACGGTGTCGCCGGCTGTAAGGCCGGACAGGATAGCCGTGTTCCGGCCGTCGCTCGCGCCCAAAGTCACTTTCTGAACGGACACGGTCTTATTCGCGTTCACGCGATACACGTAGTCGCCCGGTGCACCGCTCAGCACCGCGGGGGTCGGAACGAGGACCACCTGCGTCAAGGTATCCACCAGGAATTTGATGTTGACGAACTCGTTCGGAAAGAGTGCCTCATTGTCGTTCTCGAACTTCGCACGCAGGGTCACGGTGCCGGTGCTCGTGGCCATCTGATTGCTGAGCGCATAGAGAGTGCCGGTCGTGATCTCCTGATTGTTGTCGCTGGTATAGGCGGTGACCGGAAGCTGCGCGCCGGAATTGACGCGCTCGATGACTTTGGCGACGTCGTTCTGTGCGACCGTGAACTCGACGGTTGTCGGCTTCATCGTGGTGATGACCACGATGCCGGGCGAGCTCGAGGCCGTGACGTAATTGCCCGGGTCGATCAGGCGCAACCCCACCCGGCCCGCCACCGGCGCGGTGATGTGGCAGTAGATGAGGTCGAGCTTGAATTGCGCGATGTTGGCCCGGTCGGATTCGACCTGAGCCTCGTCCTGCTTCACGGTGGATTCCTGATCGCTCACCGTCTGCTCGGCGATCGCCTTCTGCGCCTGCAGCTGGTGATAACGGGCGAGGTCCGAGTGCGCCTGATCGAGCGATGCCTGATCCTTCAGAAGCGCGGCCTGCGCCTGCTGCAAATCGATCTCGTATTGCCGCGGATCGATCTGCGCCAGAAATTGACCTTTCTTGACGTCTTGACCTTCCTTGTAGCCCACCTCGGTGAGATAGCCGCTCAGCTGGGGTAGCACGGTCACCGTGGCGACTGGCGCAACCGTACCGAGCTCCGACAGCGTCTCGGGCATGTCGCCGAGCACCGCCTTCGCGACCTTCACGACTTGGGGAGGTGCGGCGCGCGCGGGTTTTTTTTGCGCGAGGATATGCCAGATGATGAAAATGATCAGAACGGCCACCAGCGCGCCGATGATCCAGCGGCCGCGATGGCTCGGCGCGACTCCGGACGGAGATAAAGCATCCTGCGTGGTACTCATGTCGACTCCAGAAACTCAAGCCCGCGAGCCCCGGCGCAGGCGTGCCCGGGAGGCGATATTGAGGTTTGAAAGGATCCAGAACGTTCCGGGCAGAACGTTTCGGGGACCATTGCTCCAATCACGCGTGTTTCGTTCCTATGCGGCCCTGGTCTCCGTCGCAACGAGAATCCACGGAGCTGAGCAGCCAGTGTACCGCAACGATGAGCGATCGGCCGCCTGTCTGCGTACCCCGGGCGGGCGTGACGACGGGCAGGTGCAGGACGGTACCGACACCGGGTCAGGACGCCGGGCACTGGCGCCGCCGTGCCGCGAAGCGGTTAATCAAACCTTGCCAAACCGATCCAAGAGGAACATGTCATGAGTGTGAAATCAACGGTAAAAGAGGCGACGAGTGCGGTGAAGAAGGCCTTGCGCCCGGGTGACGACGCAGACCTGCAGACCGACATCCTGGCTACGCTCAAGAAGGAGCATGACGAAGTGAAGGAGCTCTTGTCGAACCTCCAAAAAACCGAGTCCGCCTCAGAGCGAAAGAATCTGGTGCAGCAAATCAAGGCGGCCCTGGTTCCGCATACCAAGGCCGAGGAAAAAGTCGTGTATGACGCGGTGATCGCCCTCCGGGACAAAGATGCGCGCATCGATGGACATGAGGGCTATCTCGAGCACGAGTGGGCGAGCAAGACCCTCGCCCGACTGGAATCCATCGAGAATGCCACCTCGCCCGAGCACCATGCCACCGGCAAGGTTCTCAAGGACTTGGTCGAGCATCACATCGAGGAGGAGGAGAGTGCGGTGTGGCGCGACGTAAAGGAAAACTTCTCGCCTGACCAGCGCCAGCAGATGAATCGAGCGTTCGAAGCGGCGAAGGCCAAGGTCAGGATCCACTAGTCTCCGGTCAGTCCCCGGCTTGCGGCAGTCATTGCGAGGTGTCGGTGACCGCCGCGGGCTGGTTGAGGTTCAGCTTCATCGAGGCCGCCAGTGCGGTGAGCTTGCCCTGTACGGTCTTGGCAATGGTGACCGCTTCTTCCAGGTTGCCCTGACCGTAGCTATCCTGCGCCTTGGTCCAGCGGGCTTCCGCATCGCTCAGACTCGAGCGCGCTTCCGCCAGGTCTACACCCGAGGCGAGCTTCTTGTTCTCTTTCTTGCTCAAGAAGTCGATGCGGCTTTGGATCGCGGTGGCATTGCCAGGGACGCTGTTGGCGAGCGCCGACCACTGATCTTTGAACCCGCGAGCGATGAGCTCTTTCTTCGCGGTCGCGGCACCCTCCAGGCCCTGGGCTTCGCTCAACACGGGCGGGCCATCCTTGACCACGCCCGGGTAGTTCTTTTTATCGTAGTCACCCTTCAGGCCGCCGAGTTTCTCTTGGACATCCGCCAACTGATCCGGGACATACTGGGCCGCATCGGGCGCGGCGCTCACCGCGGCTTCGATATCCGCAATTATTTTTCCGGCCGGCTCTTTTTGCGGCGAGCAGGCAACCAGCAACAGCGCCACGGCGCCGAGCCAAACGCATGAAGACGAACGCGAATCGATCATGTAAAATCCTTTGATGCCAATAAGTTACAATTGTTTATTTGAGTAATTTATCGATATTTTTCGAGCCGGCCGCCGGACAATGGTTGGCTTGAGTCTTGTCGCCCACTGGCGAGCCAATCTCCGCCGAGTTGGCACGCTTTGGAATTCCTAAGTGCCGCGAAGTGATGTAGGCGGTTGGCCGTCGGCGAAGCGAGACCCCGATCACAACGGCTGCCGGCGCATTTACATATCCTATGCCCCTGGCCAGAGCCTCCGGGGTGCCCATGGAAGCAAGTTCAGGCTCAATTCGATTTTCGATGCCTTTGCAGTTCGACGCGCTGCTCCCCTCGCCAACGGCTCGCATGATACTGGTTGCCTTGACCCTGTTCTTGCTCGACGTACGCACGCCCAATGGATTGCTGGACGGCTTTCCCTACGTCCTCGCCATATTGATGTGCGGGTCTATCGCAAGTCCCCGGGCGGCGCCCCTGATGGCGCTCGCTTTGATGCCGGCGCTGCTATTCGGCTACTTGCTCTCGCCGATGGGGGCGCCGACGTGGATGGCCATCACCAATCGCCTGGTGGCCGCGGCGACTCTCTGGCTCGTGGCGCTGTTCGTTCACCGCATCACCCGATCGCGCATGAGCGAGAGCGATGTCCTTTCCGAGCGAGAGGAGCAGCTGCGGCACGAGGTGACGATTGCGGGCAGCGACCGCCAAGGCGTGTCGCAATGGCTTCGCGACGATGTCGATCTCGAGCTCCAGGCCATGGAATGGCGCCTGAACCGGTTACAACGCTGTGCCGATTGCGGCGACCTGCGCACCGAATCGTTCATGCTTCGGCGGGCGATCGCCCGCGCGCGGCAGGCGATTCTCGCCGAAGCGGCCAGGCTCGGCCAACCGTCTCCGGCGCCATGGGGGCGCTCAGCGCTACTCGGCGGCCGCGCTGCCGAGCGCGAACCATGACAGGTCTGAACCCATTTTCGGATCGATCTTGAAGGCACGCGCTGCTGCGGTCATGCGCGTGAGCGCTTGACCGATCGGCAGCGCCGGCGCGGTCTCGCCCGGCTTGCTGCGAACAAACCGCACCGGGTTGATGCGGGCGACGATGTAGTTGCGCAGATACGGCGATTTGAAGCCCTGTTTTTGCATCGCCGTCACGAGCTTGACCACCATCCCATCGATGGCGAGGAGTCGGGCCGCGTAGCCCTCGCGTTCGCGCAGGCTCACTGGCAGCGTGCGCGTACTGAAGCGATCCACTTTTTTGAGAAATGAGCTATACGCGCCGCCCGCGAAGCGCGACGCTTGCTCATACACGATCCCCAGAGTCAAAAGCTCCGCGGATTCGAATTGCGATGCGAAGCCCGACTCCTTGGCGGTGGGCTGGCGGCGCGCCAGGTCGCGCGCCATGCGTACCACTTCGAGGCTGCGATCCTTGAGGTTATGCGCCTTCTCGGTGTTGAGCGCCAGGATACGGTAGGCAAGCTCGGCGTCCGGACAGATCAACGCGGTGATGTACTTGAGGCCCAAGACCTTGGCCGCCGCGAGCCGGTGGCGGCCGTTCGGCGTCCAGAAGCCGCCTTCCGCTGCGGGAATCACGATCAGCGGATCGAGAAAGGATCCGGCCTGCTCGATACTGTGCGCGAGACGCTTGGTGTGGGTGGGCGATAGGTCGCGCTGAAACGGCGTCGGTTGCACGCTGCGAAAAGGCAGCGCGGCGAGGACCAGCTCACGGCCGCCAAAAGGATCGCGATAGCCGCCGAGGGCGATTCCGCCGGCATCGGCGATTCGCTTCAACAGAGGTTGCAGCGGCTCGTGCGTAAGCAAGAGGGCGATGTCCTCGCGATTCAGGCCGCGAGTTTCAGCCGCGGGCCTGAGGCGCCGGCGCGAGCTGCCGGGGCGCGCTTTTTTCTTCGGCGCATTCGAACGGCGAGTGGCCATAGATGTCCGCTGCAACGATCCAGTCAGTTGATTCTAGCTGCCGGGAGTCAGCAGCGCCTCGGCGGGCAACGGCATGACCTCCGGCGAGTCCTGCAGGAAATAGGCCTCACCGACCGTCGTCGGTGCGCCCGGCTCGCCGACGTAGCGCGCGAATTTCTGTCCCTCGTAGGCGGCGGCGGCCCAGGGCCTTGCGGCGAGCGCGTCCCCAACGGTATAGAGCTGCGCGACCTTGCCGGTGAGCTCCTGGGTCAGACCGTTCTGCGGGATCCGGGCCGTCGACAGGACGACTGCATCGACGCCTTCGAGGGTCCGTTCCTCTTCAGTGATGACATCGTAAACAATCAGCGAGTGGTCGCCGATGCTTTTGATATACGTGTTCGTGGATATGATCACTCCGGCGGCCCGCAGACGCTTCATGATGAAGCGCGACTCGTGAGCATCCACCAGCCGCGCAGACATCGGGGCGAACCCTGGCGTTAAATACTGAACAACAGCTCCGGCGTTGGCCAGCACTTCGGCCGTTCCCAAGCTGGTATTCAGCCCCTCGGCATCCAGCAACACGACTTTGCCCGATGGGCGGATATTGCCGAGAAGGATGTCTTCCGGCCGGTAGACAAAGCTGCGACCGTGGCCCGGTATGTCCGCATCGGCGAAGTAACTGCGCCCGCCCGCGCTATAGCGGGCTCCCGTGGCGACAATGACTGCCTGCGGATGGGCACGCAATATGGCATCTGCTTCGGCTTCCGTCTCGCGAAGAATCTTCACGCCCAGCCGCTCGAGTTCTCGCTCCCACCATTCGATCGCCTGGCGGAAATCCTCACGACCCGGCAGATCCGCCCACAGGGCGAGCGCGCCGCCGAGTCGGGTGCGTGCCTCGAAGAGTGTCACGTCGTGTCCCCGCAGCGCGCTCACGCGGGCCGCCTCGAGTCCCGCTGGTCCGGCGCCGACGACGATGACGCTCCGCTGCGCGGGGGCTGCGCCAAACGTTTCCACTCCCCAGAGCCGCTCGCGATAACTCGCGGGATTGATGGTACAGCCTTGCGCGCCATCGGCGATCGCCGCCACGCACCAGTTGCAAGCGATGCAAATGCGGCTGCGCTCTTCGCGACCCTCGTAGGCGTTCTTGACGAGCTCCGGCTCGGCGATGAGCGCGCGCGCGGCGCCGACCATGTCGCAGACGCCGGCCGCGATGGCCGCCTCGCCGTCGGCGACGGATGTCAACCGACCCAGCACACTCAGAACCGGCACCGTGCCGGCCGCGTCGCGGACTGCTTCGACATAGGGACGGTAGACGTGGGGCTTGAGGTACACCGGCGGCATGCCGAGGTAAAACTGATTGGGCTCGATCGCGATGTCGAGATCGACGAAGTCGATCAGTCCCGCCGTGGAGATTTCGTGCAGGACTTGATGAGCGACCTGGGTGTCATACCCGCCCGGCAGCAATTCGTCGCAGTTCAAGCGCATCCCGACGGCGAGGCGACCCTGCGCGGCGTCGCGGCAGGCCTCCAGGCACTCGCGCAGAAAGCGCATCCGGTTGCGCAGGTTTCCGCCGTATTCGTCCGTGCGCCGATTGAAATACGGCGAGACGAATTGCTCGATCAACCCGCCATGCGATCCATGCAGCATCACGCCGTCGAATCCGGCTTCGCACAGGTTCTCGACCGACCGGCGAAACGCATCGATCATCGCACCGATTTCGGCCTGATCCATGGCGTGGGTCGATACCGTTTTATTGGCGATTCCGTACTGCACCGCCGAGGGTGCAAGCGCAGGAGCCGGAGGGCTCATCGGCTGCCACTGTCCATAGCTGCCCCACCAATACAAGAGTTGGCCGAAAATCTTGCCGCCGGCTTGGTGCACGGTGTCGGCCATCGCCCGAAACGAGCGGATATTCTCCCGGGGAAAGGGCGAGGACTGCAAAGATCTGCCGCGCGGATGCGCGGTCATGCTCGGAACGACGAGACCGCATCCGCCGCCCTGCACACGTGCACGGAGATAATGGGCCAAATCGCGCGAGGGCTTGGTGCCGACGCTCAGCGCCGATGCATTGGGGGAGAAGTAGAAGCGATTCGGAATTTCGACGGGCCCGAGGCGGATCGGGCTGAAGATGCGCGGATAAGCCGCGTGCGTCGTGATCGCCACTTAGAAGCGCCCGCCGTCGACGCCGATGCACTGGCCCGAGGTGAAGCTCGACTCCTCCGATGCCAGATAGAGCGCCGCACCGATGCACTCCCGCGTGCGACCCACCCGGCCGAGCGAGGTGCGGCCGAGCATGCCGTAGGCGCGCACGGCCTGCTCGAACTCGCGGACATTCTCGCGGGTGCAGATCAGTCCCGGCATCAACGCGTTGGCGCGGACGCCGCCTTTGCCCCATTCCTTGGCCATGTACTGCGTGAGCAGCCACAGTGCACCCTTCGCCATGCCGTAGGCGTCATAGCCCGGCTCGGGATCCAAGCCGGTGGAGGAGATCACGGTGATGATGCTGCCGCCGCCGGCCGCCATCATCTTGGGCGCCAGCCGCCGCATCATGCGCAAGGGACCCCAGACGATCGTCTGTTGCTGTTCGCGCCAGACGGCATCGGAAGTGGTCAGCAAGTCGCCCAGATGCGGGTTCGGCGGTTGGCTGGAGAGCAGCACCACGTCGATCCCGCCGAAGGCATCCCAGGCAGCCTCAGCCAGTCGATCGACGTCCTCATCCTTCGTGAAATCGGCCGCTACGGTCGTGGCACGAACGCCCAGCGAGCGAGCCTGCGCGGCGAGGGGCTCGAGTTTGGCTGCAGTTCGCGTCGTGAGTACGAGATCGGCGCCTTCAGCGGCAAAGCTGCGCGCCAGATCCGAACCCATGAGTCCTCCGGCGCCGGTCAGGAGCACACGCTTCGCGGTCAACCGTCCCACCGCACCTCGCTTTTGGAAATGGCCCTGTGCGGATACAAGCATACGCAGTCCCCGAGATCAACAGCGAACGTCCGTCTGCATGGACGGCAAGGACTGCAGCGGGTAGTCTCTGGCGCCATGAGCGTCCAAGGTAAAGGTCTCAGCCGCGGTCTCGATTCGCTCCTCAATCCGCAGCAGCCGCGCGGCATCTACCGCTCCGGCGTCGGGTCGATGCCCATCGCCGCCATTCGGCGCGGCAGCATGCAGCCGCGCACGCAGTTTCGCCCGGAGGCGCTCGAAGAGCTGGCGGCCTCTATCAAAGCGAAAGGGATCATCCAACCCATCTTGGTGCGGCCGGTGCCTGGGTTCCCGCACCAATTCGAGGTCGTCGCGGGTGACCGGCGCTGGCAAGCCGCCCAGCTTGCGGGCCTCACCGAGATACCGGCCATCGTCCGGGAGCTATCCGATCAGGAGGCGCTTGCCCTCGCACTGGTCGAGAACATTCAGCGCGAAGAGTTGACGCCGACCGAGGAGGCGAGAGCGCTCGGACGTCTCATCGATGAGTTCTCCTTGACCCATCAACAAGTGGCCGAGGCGGTCGGCCGGTCGCGCGTCGCGGTCACCAACTTGATGCGGCTGCTCGAATTGCCCCCGCCCGTGATCGAGCTGGTCGATGGCCAGTCGATCAGCATGGGGCATGCGCGCGCATTGCTCGGGCTCGGCGATGAAGGCGCGCGCATCGAGATGGCGAAGGTCGTGGTCGAGCGGCAGCTGTCGGTGCGTGAGACCGAGATGCGCGTTCGCAAGGCGCAGCGCCCACCGGCCCCACGGGAAGTCGCCGTGTCGGTGGTGAGTGAGGTGGTGCGCACCGCAAACGCGCGCGTGCAGCTCCATCAACGGTCGAGCGGGGCCGGCAAGCTGGTGATCGATTTCGCGGACGATGCGACGCGCGATGAGCTGTTGCGAGCCATCGCCGGCGCACTCGGCGCCTGAGCGGGGATCACGCGCGTTCGAAACGGGCGACGGTCTCGACGTGTGCCGTATACGGAAACATATCGAAGGCGGCGAGGCCGACGAGGCGCAGCGTGCGCTCGGCGGTGAGCCGCAACAAGTCTTCCTGCAGTGACTCGAGCGCACAGCTGACATAGAGGAGCCGCTCCGGCGGCTGCGCCGCGAGTCCTCGTGCGAGCTCGGGGTCCAAGCCCTTGCGCGGCGGATCGACAATCACCACGTCCGCCCCAGCCGCCGCCTCCTGCATCGCGCCCGCCGGTCCGGGCCGCAGTATGACCTTTGCGCGTTGCACCGGCTCGAGTCCGGCGAGTCCTTGCTCGAGTCCGTGCAGCGCGTCCGGGCTCGACTCGTTCAAACGCAGCTCACGTGCTCGATCGATCACCGACAGCCCGATGGCACCCACCCCGGCATAGAATTCTGTCACGCACGATCCTTGAGGAATCTGCTCGCGCAGGTGGTCGATGATGTGTTGCGCGACCTCGAGATTGCTCTGCCCGAAAGCGCCAGGCGGGTAGTGCACCTGCGCTCCACCGAAGCGCTCCACCACCGTCGCAGGTCCAGAGCAGCGCTCGAAATGCGTCCCGAGTACGCTGTTCGATCGATCGCAGTGAGCATTGAACCATAAGCTGTGCAGCGCCCCGTCCAGCTCCCGGCGGATCAGCTCGAGGCATCCCGCCAGCGGCGCGGACGCCTCGGCGTTCGCAACCAGCACGACTTGCGCGGTCTGCGAGCCGCGCTCCACGACGACCTGCAGATAGCGTGCGAGGCCCAGATGCGCCTGATCCGAATAACTGGAGATGCGTGCCTCGACGAGCGCACGGCGCACGACACCCGCGACGCGGTTGATGAGCGGATGCTGCACACGGCAGTTCGGAATATGCACGACGCGGTGTGTGCCGAGCTCGAACAACCCGACCTTCGGCGAGCCGACGCGTCCGCGGATGGCGAGGCGGGCGCGATGCCGAAAGCCGAGGGGCGGGCCGGATACGATCGCGGGCTCGGCCAAGCCGTGTTGTCGGGCGAGATCGTTGAGCGCCTCGCGCACGAGGGGATCGATGCCCGGCTCGGCGAACCGCGGGCATCCAGGGCACGGTGGGCGATGTGGACAGTCCAGCATCGGCTAGGAGAGCCGCGCGCGCCTGGTTCGCATCGACTCCTTCCACTCGATCGACACGATGACCAGTCCGCTACAACCGATGAGCAATGCGCCGAGCATCACGAAGCCATCGGGGACATTGCCCCACACGGTAAATTGAATGACGAAAGCCCACACGAGGCTCGTGAACTCGAGCGGCGCGATGGTGGAGGCCGAGGCGCGGCGCAGGGCCTCGAACACCAGGAATTGAGAGATCGCACCCGCGAGCGACAGCGCGAGCAGCAGCACCCAATCCTGCGCGGACGGCATTTTCCAAACCCACGGCAGCATCAGCCCGGCGAGCACGAAGAAGCCGAGATTGGTCATGAGCATGTTGACGCTGGTCGGCTCGGAGAGCTTGGTCAAGCGGATTAATATCGTGGAGACCGACCAGAGAGCTGCGGCGCAAAGCGCCAGAAGAACAGGCCCCGAGGCGCTGAATCCGGGACGGCAAGCGATCACCACGCCGACGAAGCCCACGGATACCGCCACCCAGCGGCCCATGCTGACCTGCTCCCGTAGGACCGGGCCGGCCATCAAGGCGACCAGAATGGGCGAGCCGAAGTAAATGGTGACCATCTCGCCGAGGGCGAGGGAGCGGGCCGCCGAATAATACAGCGCCCACGCGGCAACGATAATCAGCGCTCGCAGGGCGAGGAGCGAGCGCACGGGTGATCGGTACGCGCGCGGCGCGGGGGCCGTGCCGTTGAAAGCGAACACGATGAGCAGGATGCTGCTGCTGCGCACGAACATGATCTCCCACACCGAGAGATCACGAACCAAGAGCTTCGCCAGGGCATCGTGTACCGGAAATACGAAGAAGCCGGCCAGACCGAGCGCAACGCCGTGCATGCTCGAGTTCGATTTGAATACCGACATCGATCAACCTTCGAGACCGGCCGCAGCGCCCGTCAGTCGGCCAGCCGGCGGCGGTAAGAGAGGGCAGGGGAAGGGTGGGCCGGTGCGACACCGGCGCCGGGCATCAAGCGCTCTCGGCAAGTACCAGCGGCCGTTCTACCGCTTCGCGCAGCACGCGCGCTTGGAACTTCTCCACGCGCTCGACCGCGCTGCGAATATCCTCGGAATCGTTGCGCAGGCTCCGGGGCGCCGTGGCCTTGTCGTTTCGCAGACGCTTGGCGTGAGGCGTCTTTGCATCGATCCAATCCAACGTGGCACTGGTCATAGATCGCTCCAGCATCGATCAAGTGGACAACCGCGCTGTGAGGATCTCACCGCACATGACCGCGGCTGCGCGCGCGGCACTCGCCGCACTCATGAATTCTGGCACGCTCGCGCTGTCGGAGTCAAAATTGAGGATGCCGATCAACGGATTGAACACATCCTCGCGTGCGGCTGAGAACCGCGCTGGGTCGAATATCGGAACCGACAGGATGGTCGACAACGTGGGCCGCACGAGTGCCTGCTGATATTTCGAGAGGCCGGGAATCGCCGACTTGGTCCGTAGGAACGTGCCGACGTCGAGCACCACCAGATCGTGTCTCATCCAGCATTCGCCGCAGGCGCTCACGTCGAGCTCGAACTCGAGCCGATCATCGGCGTCTTCGTCCATATTGTGTCCGGCGACGATTTTGAGCGTCTCTCGCGAGGTGAGCAGCGCGAGATTGGTGCGCAGATGGCGATGCAATCCCGTGTGCTTGACGAACAGCTCGGTGGCCTCCTTGAGCATCATGGCGAGCACGCGTGGGTCACGGGGAGCCAAGTCCTTGAGCAGCTTGTAGCCGGCCTGCTGTTTGGCGCTCTCATAGAGCGCTTGCTTGTGCGCCGCCGACAGGTCGAAATCGTAGGTCGAGACGTTCACTTCGAGCGGAAAGGTATAGAGATCGTCGATTCCGCGCGCGTGGATCTCGACGTTGGCGTTCAACGCGGTCTCGAGCAGAGCGCGCGCGAAGCGCAGCGGCGAGGTCCGCTGATCGCGTGGGGCGTCCGCACGCTCGAGCAGACGAAAGCCGATGATCGGGGTCGGGTCCGCACGGCGGCGCCGGCGCGCATCATCGAAAATCCAAACCGGAAAGTTCGCAACCAGACCGCCGTCCACGAGCGTTCGCTCCTCGCCGTCCAAGGTGAGCCGCACGGGGCGGAAAAAGAACGGCAACCCGATGGACGCGGCCACAGCCTTCGCCACGGCGACGCCGGGTGTCCTCTCCCGGCTGAAGACCACCGGCGACTGGCGATCGATGTCGCTCGCGATAATGCGCAGCGGAGGGACGATGCTCGGATCGAGATCGCTGAACAAAAGCCGCGGCTGATCGGGACGAATGGAGACTTTACCGGCACGCAGCCATCGATCGATGGCGTCCTCGACCGGCGCGGTGTCGAAAAAACCATGGTCGACCAACAAGCGGCCGAGCGGGGCACGCCATTTGCGATAGAAAAAAGGAGCGCTGAGCCAGGCGCGCAGGAGCGACCCGCCTTCCAGTCTCGCCATGAGGGAATCGGCAAATCGTTCCCACTCCTGCCAACGTCCCGGTCCGAACAGATCGGTGAGGTCGCCCGCGAGAAGGCCGCTCTGCGTGGCGGGGTCGTAGACCTGCTTGGGTGCATAGCCAACCGCGATGAGCGCGGCAACGATTGCGCCGGCCGAAGCCCCCGCGACCCCGACGAACTGCACGCCCAGCTCTTGGGCCACCGCGATGGCGCCTACATGTGCGAGACCCTTGGCCCCGCCGCCTTCAAATATTCCAAATGCCTGCACGCGCTCTTTCCTCGGCTAGCCGTATCACCAGGGGATCCAGAAGGTGCGTCGGGCCGCACGCGGGCGGGCCCAGGGCGGCCGCCGCGGATGATGCCGGACGGCCGTCGAGGAGGTAGTTTAGCGCGTACCTGGTTTTTTGTACAGGTACATAAAAGACAGGATAATCAACTATATAGTAGATTTATCCAAGCTAGATTCGATACTTACATGGGGGCTGGGGCAACGTCAGAAGTGCGCCTCCAGCGTAATCGGCTCGCTGCCCCGATACAGCTTGATGCCCGCCGTTGAACGACCCGCGCTCCCCGCCACAGCCGCTTGCAGATCGCTGGGCGAGTGAATTGGGTGACCCGCGAAGTCATAGATGATGTCGCCGGTGATGATTCCCGCCTTTTGGGCGATCGACCCTGGGCTCACGGCGACCACGAGCACGCCCGCGCGATTGGGTGCCTCTGCGCTCGGCGCCACCGGGAGCCCGCTGATGCCGATGTCCAGCCGGGCAGGCGGCGGTGGCGGTGGGGGCGCCCTCACCGTCGCTGGGTTTTGCAGGTAGCTATCGACTTTCGCGAGCAGTCCCGCCACCTCCGCGTTCGACAGCTCACCTCGGTAATCGGATCCACCTTTCACCAGGATTCGAAAGCGCCACAGTTGAGGCTTGCCCGGCACATAGCCTTGGGCGATATGACGGAGCACGGCTTCCTCGATAGGCACCGCGAGAGAGTCGGTATAGGTGCACTCGCCGGTGGGGCAATTGATCACTTGGCGTTTCAACACCTTGACCGGCACTGTCTCGAGTTGCTCGAGCCCGCGATACTCAGCCGTTTGGTAGGAGTGCTTGTTGCCGCGATAGGTCAACGATACGTTCATCTCATAAGACACTTGGCGCGAGTCATGGTCGATGCGGGCCACGAGGAATTCGTCGTTCCAGACCTCGCCCATGAGTCCGCTACGCTCGACATAGCCGCGCTCAGTGGTGATCCGGGTCGCCTGCGGCTCCTCGGTGACGGAGGCGGTCTGGGTGAAATGCTCGGCGCCGAGCGAAAGCAGCTCCGGATCCTTGGCGGCCGCCGCGTACGTGATGAGCATGCCCGCGACGAGGGTCGCGGCGGCGTATGTCGAATGTCGTCCCATGGCTCATCCCCATTCGTTATGGATCAAAGGAAGTCGGCCATGCTAGCTGCAATTTGCGGGAAGTCCAGATCGGGAATAAGGCGATGGCCCGAATGAGGGAAAGTCTGACCGACGGCCGAGCCGGCCGTCCGACGGCGGGAGGGTTGCAGGGACGCTAATGTCCGTGGCAGTCGACACGACATACAAAGGACACCCTATGACGACACAAAATGCTCTGTTAGCGGCCGTTGCATTCGCCCTGTTCGCGCCCGCGGCCGGCGCGCAGAACTCGGCGCCGGCGCCCGACAACTCCAAAGCCAACGCCAACAGCATGAATTCGACTGATGGCACGAGCACAGCCCAGGCGCAGAGCAATAGCCCCGCGGACATCACGCTCGCTCAACAGATTCGCAAGAGTGTGATCGCCGACAAATCGCTATCGACTTACGCGCACAACGTGAAAATTGTCGCGGTGAATGGTGCGGTGACGTTGAATGGCGTGGTGCGTGACAGTCGTGAGAAGAACGTCATCGAGACGAAGGCGCAGGCGCTCGCCGGCAAGGGCAATGTCACGGACGATCTGACTATCGCGCCCCCGAAATAGCAGGGCCGGCACGTCGCGGCACGGTCAGGCGCGTTCAGCGAGCGCCCGATTGCTCGAGTGCCGCGGCGATGGCGGTGTGCGCGCCTGCGAGCGCGGCTTGTAGAGGTGTCGTGCCGCTTGCGTCGGCGGCGTTCGGATCCGCGCCGGCGGCCAGCAGCGTCGTCACCGCCTCCTGATGACCTCGGACCACAGCGAGCATGAGGGCGGTGCGCCCATTCGCATCGCGTGCGTCCACATCGAGCTGCTCCGCGAGCAGCCGCCGGAGCATGGACAAATCCCCACGACGCGCGGCGTCACGCAGTGCCGCTGCCGGGTTCGCGATGGACGCGACTTGCGGCGAGAGTGCTCGGGGCGCTGCCGCGGCGGCGGGCGAGGTTTGAGTTTCAGCAGGCGATGAACGGGGGGAGTCGATGCTATTTCGCGCGGGTCCCGGCACGGGCTGTGCATCGGCTGCGCGTTCAGCCGGCGGGGGTGCGGGAGCGGGCGCGGGCACTGCGGGCTGCGGCGAGGCGGTGACCTGGGTGACCCGGGACTGGAGAGCCACCTGTCCCGGCATCAAAAAATGCGGGACAAGCAAAAGACCTGTGAGCACGGCAGCTGCCGCGAGACCGCTATAGGTCGCAACACGCCATCGATTCCCCTTCGCCGCGGGCCTTAGTGTCGTTGCGGAGGGAGCCGCGGTGCGAATGTGCGCGGCGAGCTCCGCCGCATGCCGCAACACCGCGCGACGCACGGCCTCGCTCGGACTGCTCGCATCGCGCTCGGACAGGCGTCGGTATCGTTCATCGATCTCATCGGTGTCCTCGTCAGGTGTCGGAATCTCGTTCATGCGTGTTCCTGCAGCAAGTCGCGCAGCTTCATCCGCGCATAGCGCAAGCGGCTCTTGGCCGTCTCAAAGCTGACTCCGGCGATCGTCGCGATCTCATCAACGCTGAGCCCCGCCTCGATATGCAGCAGGAACCCATCGCGCTGCTCGGCTGGAAGTTGGGCGAGGGCTTGGGCTAGGGCGCTCGATTGCTCGCATGCGACCGCTGCGGCGAGGGGCCCGGAGCTTGGGTCCGTGCTGAGCTGCATGACCACGGCGCCGGCCTCGTGGCCGAGCGACTCGAGACTCGTCTGTGGGCGTTGGGTCCGCGTCCAATCGATGATCCGATTGCGCGCGATGGTAAAGAGCCAAGTCGTGAATCGCGCCGAGGGATGATATCGCGGCGCCTGGCGAGCCACGGCAAACCAGACTTCTTGCATGAGCTCGTCGGCGCTCGCCCGATTGCCCACATTGCGTTCGATGTAGCGCCACGTGCGCATTTCATGCCGACGATAAAGGCACTCGAATGCCGCGGCATCGCCGTGGGCGTATCGATCCATCAAGACCTCGTCCGGGTCGGCCGCTGCGGTCATCTCAAGGCATTATGGCACTCCTCCCCATTCCGGCGGGTCCGGCACATAGCCGGGCATTGGGGCGGCCGGGAACGGGTTGACTGCCGGCGGCCGGTCCCGCCGGATCACTCCCATCGCCAGCAAGTTGTCGAGGCTGTCGTAGCGTATGCGAATTACTTCGTTCGGCTGCGGCTGAAGTCTCGCGAACTCCGTGTGATTGACATACGAGTATTCGCGCTCGCCGTGGCCGGTACCGAGCTTCGGCGCAGGTGCGGCGCGAGGGGTTATCGCAAGCGGCGCTGCGTCTGCCGGCGCCGCCGGCGCCGCCAAGCGATTCGTCGGCGCCTCCTCCGACAGGCGAGGGGACGTCCATGCTTGTGGTTGGCGCTCGCGATACAGGGCGATCCCGATGACGCCGATGTTCGCCGGGCGACCGGTGCGCTCCGCGTACGAGTTGGGTGATTCGGTGAACGTGAACGCTGCCACCTCCGCATCGCTCTTACGCCAGCCGGTGACTTGGTAGCGCTCACCGGGCGCGAAGACATAGCCGGCTTGATCCCAAGCAGCGGTTTCGCCGGAGAGGACGTTGACGCCGTCGACCGAGGTCACGGCCAGCAGGCGTTCGCCGAGGCGGTTGTGAATCTCTATCGAGTATTTCGCCCCCGGGCGCCCTGCGATCCAATATTCGCCTCGATGGTAATGCGGGCTCAAGGCGGCACCCGTCGATCGATCGATGACGGCGATTTGGGCGAGGCCACCCAGGGGTTGCGCCTGGGCTTCGACGGTGAGGACCAATCCGATCGTTGCGAGCAAAAGCACAAGTTTCACGTCGGCTCCTTATCTGATGCACTCATAGGATGAAACGATGCAGCCGACGAAACGGGGTTACGGCGCGCTAAAATGCGAAACCGGACGGGACTGGCGGGGCCTCATATGACGGATTCCGGAAAAACACCTGACTTAGCCAGCCAAGGCAGCATGGCGAACCGTCGGGATCAAATGTTCCCCGCGCTGAGCGCCGCACAATTGGCTCGGTTGCACCGCTACGGGCAGCGGCGCGCGATTCGAGCCGGTGAAATCTTGGCCGAGCCCGGCGATCGCGGACTGCCGATGTGGGTCGTGCTGTCCGGCAGCATCGAGGCCCTCCAAGTGGGAATGGCCGGCGAGAGCACCGTGGTCACCCATACCGCCGGCGGATTCAGCGGAGAAATGAGCACGCTGCGTGGCATCAGCACCATGGTTCGCGTGCGCGTGTGCGCCGATGGAGAGGTGTTGCAGATCGACGAGAACTGCTTGCGCACCATCGTGCAGACGGATTCCGAGCTCGGCGAGCTTTTCTTGCGCGCGTTCATTCTGCGGCGTGTCGGGCTCATTCAGGCGCAGGCCGGCGACGTCATTTTGCTCGGCTCGAGTCATTCCGCCGACACGCTGCGGCTGCAGCAATTCCTGACCCGCAACACCTACCCCTACCTGTACCTGGATGTCCACGACGATACGGCCGCGCGCGAGCTGCAGGAGCGCCTGAAGCTCAAGGCGGGCGATCTCCCCGTGGTTCTCTGCCGGGGCGTGGTCGCGCTCAAGAATCCGAGCACCGAGGAAGTCGCTGCGTGCCTGGGCATGAATCAATCGGTCGACGATCGGCGTGTCAGGGACTTGATCGTCGTCGGCGCCGGCCCGGCGGGTCTGGCGGCCGCGGTATATGGCGCCTCTGAAGGTTTGGACGTCCTCGTCCTCGAAACCGGTACGCCCGGCGGCCAAGCGGGATCGAGCTCGAAGATCGAGAATTATCTCGGGTTTCCGACCGGCATTTCGGGGCTGGCGCTCGCAGGGCGCGCGTTGGTGCAGGCGCAAAAGTTCGGTGCGGAGATTCGCACTGCCTCTTCGGCCATGCGGCTGCGCTGCGAAGACCGCCCATATGCGATCGAGCTCGCGTCCGGCGCCTCGGTCAAGGGCCGCTGCATCGTGCTTGCCGGCGGTGTGGAATATCGTCAGCTCAATCTCGAGAATGCCGCACGATTCCTGGGCGTCGGAATCTACTACGGCGCCACCACCACCGAGGCGCGCCGCTGTCGAGGCGATGAGATCGTTGTCGTCGGCGGCGGCAACTCGGCGGGACAGGCCGCCGTATTCCTCGCCACGACATCGAGAGTCGTGCACATGCTCGTTCGCTCGCAAGGCCTCGCGGACACCATGTCGCGCTATCTCATCAGGAGAATTCAGGAGACGCCCAACATCAAGTTGCACGTGAATACCCAAATCACTTCGTTGGAGGGGACCGACGAGCTGGAGCGTGTGACTTGGAGCACAGCGCCGAGCGGTGCCACCGAGACCCTGCCCATCAGGCACGTTTTTCTGATGACCGGGGCCGTACCCAGCACACACTGGCTGTCCGGGTGCATCGCTCTCAACGAAAAATCCTTTGTCCTCACCGGACCCGACGTGCCGGCTCAGAGCCTCGATCCCGAGCGGTGGAGCACGAGTCGCCGCCCAGAATCCTTCGAGACCAGTCTGCCGGGAATCTTCGCGGTGGGCGATGTTCGTTGCGGAAGCGTCAAACGAGTTGCGGCGGCCGTCGGCGAAGGGTCCGCGTGCATTCAGCAGGTGCATCTGGTGCTCGGCATGAGCCCGGCATGACGGCGCCTTGTCCGTAAACGCAACCTGACTTAACTGTCCCCGGGCGCCAGTTGCGGGTGGCGGTGCGCTGCCTTATCGTCAATCCACATCAGCGCCAGGAATTCCCATGCGTGAGCCTACCCAGGTCGATCGATTTTGCGAGGTGCGCGACGACAGCCCCTACTGGAACGAAAGCTGCTGGTTTTCTTTCTCGATTCCCGAGCGAGGCATCCATGGGATGGTCTACTACTTCTTTCGCCCCAACATGAAGTTGATGATGGGCGGCCCGATCCTCTGGGATGGCAGCGGAGCGCATAGCTGGGATTGCCTCTATTACGACTGGCATCACTTGCAGCCGATCCCGCCGAACGCGGAAAAATTCAACTTCACCGCGACCAATTCGCTGGATGTCAAAATCATCGAGCCGTTGAGGCAATATCGGCTGCGCTACGATGCCAACGGCTTCAAGACGGATCTTCTCTGGACCGCGATTGAGGAGCCGCATCATTTCCTCGGCATGGAGATCGAGGCGACCGGCGCCTCGGCTGAGAATCGCATGCACCTCGAGCAACGCGGGCGTGTGAGGGGCCGGATCGAATACAGCGGCGAGGCTTTCGATGTCGACAGCTTCGCGTTGCGTGATACCTCCTGGGGCCGACGGCAGACCGACAGCGTGAAACGCGGCAGCTACTTCTGGGCAATCCAGTCGCAGGACATCGCCTTCCATGCGCAGACCATGGGCGAAGGCGACACCCAACGGGTGGTCGGCGGCTTCCTCACGCTCGACGGCAAGACCGCCACGCTGGCCGGCGGCGAGCGTGTCGTCACCGACATGGGCAGTCTCACGCCGCACACTTTCCGGCTCGCGCTCGAAGATCGGCTTGGGCGCACCGCCGAGATCACGGCAAGCACCCGGAGCCATCTGATGTTCAACGGGTTCCCTCGCTGCCAGGTGGTCTGGTCGCTGCTCGAAGCCGATTTCGGTGGAGGTCTCAAGGGCTGGGGCGACATCCAGGAATTCCAGCCGATGGAGCAGTTCCGCCGCATGGTCCGCGGCAACGCTGCAGGCTAAGGGGAGACTCCATGTGAGCGGTCAAATCGTTTTGATTTCGGGCTCGTCCGGAGCGGGCAAGACGACCACCTGCAACACGTTCGCACGGCGTGCCGATCAGCCCTATTTGATGTTCGGCATGGATCTGCTCGTCGGCACGCTTTTTCCAGGCAAATACACGATATTCGGCGACAAGAAAGACGAAGGATATTACGGGACCGGGTGGGGGCCTGTCGGCTGGAAGGCGATCGAAGCCATGCACGAGATGATCGCGGCCGCCGCCCGCAGCGGACAGAATATGGTCGTGGACCATTTGATGTTCATCGACCCGCCGATCCTGCAGGACTGTATCTGGCGCATGGCCGATGTTCCCGTGTTGTTTGTCAACTTGAAGCCTTCTCGGCAAGTCCTCGAGAGGCGCGTCACCGAGCGCGAGATCGAGCTGCCGGCACCCATGATCGAAGCGGTGGGCGGTCCCGATGGGGTCAAGAAGCTCGGAGAAACGCTGCGCGCCATGACCCCTTGGTACTACGAACGTGCCTACCAGAACGACTGCGCCGACCTTGCGCTGGACTCGGCCGCGCTCAAGCCCGATGAGTTGTGCGCGCAAATCGAGGCGCGGCTCGCGCAGGGTCCGGGCACGGCATTCGGCGAACTACGTCAGAGGTATCCGAAACCTGTCGGCTAAGCGCGGCGGCGAGCAAGCCAAGGCATGCCGCGGTAAGAGTCCGCGACCACCCAAGCGGCGGTCGTGAGCGCCCACGACAGGACGGTCTCGCTCCATTGGGAAGGGTCTTTGGAACCGGCCGCGACGATGGGTATCCACACCAGCAGCGTAAGCATCCCCATTTCCAAGGCCGACAACGTGGCCGCCAGGCGTGCACACACATTGAAGATCACCGCGACACCCGCCGCGAGGTAGGCGGCGCCGCTGAAGTAAGCCCAAAACGCAGCGCCCGGCAGCCACGCGGGCACCAGCGGCGCAGTTAAGCTGAGATAGACGAAGTGCGAGAGGCCGAACGCGATCAGCGCGAGGCCGTAGAGCACCCTCGCGAGGCGCATGCCGTTGTCGCCGACGGCAAAAGGGAGGCGCTGCCTGTCGGCGTCGGCGGCGAACCAGGCATACAGCACCCAGGCGCCGGCCACCATCACCGCGGTCTCACCACAAGCTTGATACGACCCCTCGACCAGCGGCCCGGTGACGATGAAGCGCACCTTGAACACGAGCAACCACAGCAGCATGTAAACGAACAGTACGCGGGCGGCAGTGACAGCCGCGCGTCGGCAGAATAAGCCCAGGCCACATGCCAGGGAGATGAAGGCGCAGACATAGGCAAGCGCCTGGCGTGCGGGCAGGCCCTTCGGCACCGAGTCCCAAATGGCGGCGAAATTGCCTTGGATCAGGCCCAGTATTCCGAGGGCGACCAGGGTCGCCGCAAAGACCGCATGACCCACGCTCGCGATGCGCATCGACATCCCCGGGTTTTGAGTGGTCGTCCGTGCCGAGTTCTTCGATAATTGTAATGACCTCTTCGGGCAGTTGCTTCGGTAAACTGGCGCCGATCGAACGACTCCGAAACAATCGAGGGCCGGAAGATGAGTGCGATTCCACTGCAACACGGCATCTTCATGGCGCCGTACCACGATATCGATGAGAGCCCGACAATTGCGCTTCGCCGCGATATTCAGCTGGTCGCGCACCTCGATGGGCTCGGTTTTCGCGAGGCCTGGTTCGGCGAGCATCATTCCACCGGTTGGGAAGTGATCGGCTCGCCGGAGCTCATGATCGCGGCTGCCGCCGAGAACACCCGCCAAATCAGACTGGGCACCGGAGTCGTCTCGCTGCCGTTCCACAACCCGCTGATGGTCGCGAACCGGATCATCCAACTCGACCACATGACCTTGGGGCGAGTGATGTTTGGTGTGGGCCCGGGTCTGCTGCCGACCGACGCGAGTATGCTCGGCATCGACATCAAGTCGCAGCGGGACATGATGGTGGAGGCCCTCGAAGTCATCCTGCCGCTCCTGCGTGGTGAAGAGGTTACCCATAAATCCACGTGGTTCAACTTGTATCGGGCGCGCGCGCACCTTTTGCCCTACAGCTACCCCCATCCCGAAGTGGCTGTGGCGAGCGCGATCACGCCCAGCGGCGGCATGCTTGCCGGCCGCTTGGGCCTCGGAATGTTGTGCGTGGCGGCGACGGAGACCGCGGGCTTTGATGTGCTCGGCGAGAACTGGAAAGTCGCGCAGGAGATCGCCGCCGAGCACGGCCGCACCATGGACCCGCGCCGCTTGCGGCTCGTCGCGCCGATGCATATCGCCGAAACGCGCGAGCTGGCCCGTGCCGACGTCGCCCGCGGGCTGGCGCGCTGGTGCGAATACTTCGATCGAGTGGCTCCAAAAGGCATGGGTGGGTTGCTGGACCGCGGTGACCCGGTGGATTTGTTGATCAATGCGGGGCGTGCGGTCATCGGCACGCCCGAGGATGCCATCGCCATGATCGAGAAGCTGCAGGAAAAGCAGGGGGAGTTCGGCGTCATGCTGCTCCAGGCCCATAACTGGGCCGGGTGGGAGCAAACCAAGAAATCCTACGAGCTCTATGCGCGCTTCGTCATGCCGCACTTCACGGGTGCAAATCGGAATCGCATTGCCTCGTATGACAGCGTGCGCAAAGACTTCGAGGCATTTCAAGTAGAACGCCAAAAAGGTGTCGACCTTGCCTTTGCGAAATGGAGCGATCGCTCCAGGCATAGGACGTAACCACCATGGCTGCTCTGACCGACTCGCCGTTTCTGGTCTTCGTACTCACCATGCCGTTGTTGGCGGCTTCCGCGTGGCTCGGCGGTTTCGTGTTTCGCGGCGATCGTCAGCTCAGCGACGAGTCACGCGAGAGTTTCGGCGTCGTGCTCGCCGCCTCGCTGACCCTTCTCGGGCTCATTATCGGATTCAGCTTCTCCATGGCTCTCAGCCGCTACGATCAGAGGAAAAACTACGAAGAAGCCGAAGCCAATGCGATCGGGACGGAATACCTCAGACTCGATTTGTTGGCGCCGGATGCCGCGTCGACGGTGCGAGCGCTTCTGCGCGACTATACCGGGCAGCGAATTGCGTTCTACACCACGCGGGACGCAACCGGGTTGGCTCAAGTCGATAGGGATACGGCTCGCCTGCAACGACAACTATGGACGACCGTGCAAACGGCGGCCCTGTCGCAGCCGGATGCTTTGCGGGGGTTGGTGGTTGCGGGAATGAATGATGTCCTGAACTCGCAAGGCTATACCCACGCCGCATGGTGGAATCGAATCCCGCTTGCCGCTTGGGCGTTCATGGTGCTCATCGCGGTGCTGTGTAACGCGATGGTCGGCTACAACGGCGGGCGAAGTCGCTCGCAAAGCGCGATGCTCTTCATTCTCCCCCTCATCGTCGGGATTTCCCTGTTCCTGATTGCCGATATCGACAGTCCCCGCAGCGGGATCATCCATGTGGCCCCGCAAAATCTCATTACCCTCAACGCGTCTTTCTGAGCGGGCGACCACCGCGATCGAGCGCCCGGGACGGCGGTGATTCTGGCATCTTCGTACAAATTAGAGCGCTCAGGTGAAAGACGCTCCGAGACTCCTAGGAGATGATATCCGCACGGCGCCGATAGCAACCTCGGCGGGTGTGGTGGAGCATTCTATGATGCAAGGGCTGTTGGTGGTCGGACTCCTGTTCGGGTTCGGATTCTTGATGGTCGTGGGGTTGCACAGCGCGCTACGGGATCTGCTCGTGCGGCCACTGTATCCTCGGCATCTCTATCCGGATGAGGATTCAGTCGAGCGGTGAATCGGCGGACCGTCAGCGGCGAATCATCCTTTTCATGAGATGCTCCAGCGCGGCGTCCGGATCGTCGCACTGACCCGTATGCACCGGCGAGGTTTGAACGATGGTGCTTTTCGGGGACACCAGCCAGTGAAATCGTTCGCGGGCCGAGAGATTCCCAAGGGGTCCCGCACCGGCGCCACCCGCGCAGATCAATGGGATGGTCGCGAGCGCCTCGCGAACCACCTCGAGATCCACCCGGGCATCGAGCGCCCGTAAAGCGTCCTCATCCAGCTCGATACGCGCCTTCAATATCCGCTCGACGTCGCAGGACATGATGATTCCCGCATTGACGAACTCCCCGCGCTCGACGCGCGGGACGACTCGCACGATCGCATAGTCATAGGTTCGAAGTGCGCGCACGAATCGCCTCCTGTACGAAGACAGAGGAAGACTGTAGGCGCGACGTGAAGTAATTCAGATACGCCTGCCGTTGCCCGCCTCGGCCGGCAAACCCTGGGTCCTCGGGTAGCCAGGTCTCGGGAATCGATTCCACGATGCTCGCGAGCCTGTCCGGCGGCAGCAGCGCCGCCATCTGCGCATCGACGTCGGCGAGGGCGCTCGCGTATCCGAGCAATACGTGCTCCTTGATCAACGCGAACGGATCCAGCGCATGCCGATCGTCACGATTCCAGGCGTGATGAAAATATAGCGCCGCGCCGTGGTCGATGAGCCAGAGCTGACGGTGCCACATCAGCATATTGACGTTGCGTACCGTGCGATCCACATTGCACACGAACGCGTCGAACCAAACGATGCACGAGGCCAATCGGGTATCCGGGACGGCAACCAAGGGGTCGAAAGTCACCGAGCCCGGCAGATAGTCCAAGGCGATATTCAAACCGGCACTCGCGCGTATGAGGCTTTGTATTTCGGGGTCGGGCTCGGTGCGCGCCAGTTCGGCGGGGAGCTCGACAAAGACGATTTCCGGTATCGGCAGCCCCGCCAGTCGTCCGATTTCACCGGCGAGCAGTTCCGCGATCAGGGCTTTTGACCCCTGGCCAGCCCCGCGAAACTTGAGCACGTACATCCCATCGTCGTCTGCTTCGATAATTGCCGGCAAGGACCCGCCCTCCCGTAGCGGTGTCACATAACGGCTGGCGGCGACGGTTCTGATCTCGCTCATGCCGCCAGCTTACCGGTTCGCGGCTCGAGTGTGGATTACCAGTTGCGTGCCCGCAGACGCGCGCGAAGCCCGTCGTGTAATCTATGCGGACTTAGGGAGCTGACATGACCCCCGATATGCCCGCCACCATTTCCCCGCTGCGCGAGGAGCATCACGACGCTTGGATGCCGTTATGGCGCGGCTACCAGGTTTTCTACGAGACCGACATCCCTGCGGCTGTTTCCGCCGTCACCTGGACACGCCTGCTCGACGCCTCAGAGCCCATGGACGGCGCTCTCGCCTGGCGTGACTCGACGGCGATCGGCCTGGTTCACTACATCCAACATAGATCCTGTTGGACGACCGGGAATTACTGCTACCTGCAAGATCTCTTCGTCGAGCCGGGTTTTCGGGGCGTGGGAGTAGGCCGAATGCTCATTGAATATGTCTACGAGAGGGCGAAGGCGAGCGGCTGTTCGCGAGTCTACTGGCTCACCCATGAGACGAATACGAGCGCAATGCAACTCTACGGGCGAATCGCGGAACGCTCAGGGTTCATTCAGTATCGACACCTGTTCAAGTCGTGAGACGGCGCGGAGATCCCATGAGACGTTCCGTCCTTGCAGCAATCGCCGGCGCAACGCTGCTCAGCGGGTCATGCACGGGCGTTGCCGCGGCGGACGAACCGCAAACGGATCCGGCGACGTTAGCGACCCTTGCACGAATTCGTGTCGCGGCGACCCACAGTGATTGGGCCTGGGAGCAGCTTGCGCGCTTGACGGACCAGATCGGACCCCGTCTATCCGGGTCCCCTGGGCATGCCGCCGCGATTGCTCAGGTGGCTGCCGTCATGCGCGCGCTGGGCGCTCGCGTCACATTGCAGCCTGCCAAGGTGCCGCATTGGGTGCGCGGCGAGGAGCGGGCCGAGCTCACGCGCTACGCGGGGCGGCCCGACGGTCTCAGCCAGCATCTGCACTTAACGGCGCTGGGCGGATCGTCGGCGACGCCTGCGGCAGGGCTCGAAGCACCCGTGATCGTGGTTCGGGATTTCGATGACCTGAAGGCGCACGCTGCAGAGGTTCGCGGCAAGATCGTGCTCTTCGATTCGCGCTTCGATCAGCGCCTCGCCGATAACGGACATGCCGGGGCGGCGTATCAGCAGGCGGGGGAATATCGCTTTCGCGGACCGTCCGAAGCCGCGGCCCTAGGCGCTGTGGCTGCACTGGTGCGCTCGATAGGAGGGGCCGATTACCGCTTACCACACACCGGGGCTACGCGGTGGAAGGACCATCAGGCGCCGATCCCGGCAGCCGCACTGGCGGCTGAAGATGCCGACCTGGTCGTACGCCTGGCCGGGGCGGGGCAGGTCAGCATGAAGCTTTTGCTGACACCGCAGACACTGCCCGATGCGGATAGCGACAACGTGATTGCCGACTGGCCGGGTACCGACCGCACCGATGAGTACGTCGTGGTGTCGGGGCACCTCGATTCCTGGGATCTTGGCACCGGCGCGACTGACGACGGTGTCGGAGTGGTGGGCGCCGCCGGCGTGATCCAGGTGCTGCAGCAGCTGAAGCTGCACGCGCGACGGAGCATTCGCTTCATCGGCTGGACCAACGAAGAAAATGGGGGGCGCGGCGCCAAGGCCTATTTCGACTCTGTCAGCGCGATGCTCAATACTCAATGTGCGGCAATCGAAAGCGACGATGGAGCGGGGCGCTCACTCGGCGTCGTGGCGGCCGTGACAAAAGACTCGCTTCCGACGCTCCAGGTGGTTGCCCAGGCCCTTACGCCTTTGGGCGCGACAATCATCGAACCCCGCGAAGGCGAAGTGGGAGCCGATATCGAGCCACTACAAACGGCGGGTGTGCCGGGATTCGCGCCTTTGGTTGATTCTCGGCACTATTTCGACTATCACCATACGGCCGCAGACACCCTCGATAAGGTGGATCCGGCGAACTTTGCCTCGCAGATCGCCACCATGGCGGTTTTAGCGTATTACCTCGCTGACCTTCCCGAATGCCTGCCACGAATTCCGGCAGCGCTATCATCGCACCCATAGGCTCGCTATTTCGGAGAAAGGACGTGATTCGACTGGTGCTGTTGCTGTTGGGCGCGGATTTCATCCGCGAACGCTGGCGACTCCTGGCGATTATCGGGGCCGTCTGGGGGCTGTTGGGGCTCGCGCTTTTCATCGACGCTTTGGATGGGGTCGTTTATTTCCCGATTCATATCTTCGGCTATCTGCTCATCATCGAAGCGCTGGTCACGTTGGTCGCGACCACCTCCAACCGCGGCGCGCAAACGGTACTTCGCAAAGGACGCGGCGTGATTTTCTTCGTCCTTGGGCTGCTCATCATCGACCCACATCGAGCGAGCTCGTTCATTCTCGCCATGCTCTTTGGAATCGTGTTTGCGATCGACGGGATATTGCGCATCGCCTCTGCGCAGGTCGTGCGATTCACCGGCTGGCGCCTTTCGATGGCTCTCGGTCTCTTCGAGCTTCTCTTTGCAATCTTCATGTTCGAGCCCTATCCCACTTTCTACGCCGGCACGGTGCCGTACTGCGTCGGGCTCGGACTGATGCTTTCCGGTTTCGGCACACTGCGCCTCGCGCTACGGCTGCGTAAGCTTGGGCCCCGCGCCTCCGTACTGGCGCTGCTGGCTCGGGGAGACGGTGAATCGGTCTCGGTGTTCGATGTTGAGCCGGCGCATGATGACAGGCGATTACCCTTGCTGACCGTACACGTCTGGACACCGGTGGGATCCGCCGTCGATGCATTGCCGCAACCCGTGCTCGATCGTTATGTGGCCGCAGTGGACGGTCACGGTGTTATATCGACGGGCCACGCCGCCCTGGATGTACCCGATGTGCTTTATATCAGCCACTATCCCGCGAAAGAGATAGATCGCTCTCCTGAGGATTTCAGAACGATCTTGAGGGCGACCCAGGAGAACAACGTTCCGGGCAAGTTTCAGCCGAGCTATGCCATCGAATCCGCCGGGTGGGTGGAATCGACGGCAAAGGTTACCTTTGAACGCTATAACCTGGGACGACTCTGCCAGTTCTGGGCGCGCTACAGTCTAAACACGACCTATAACCTGACGAATCGCAATTGCTCCAGTACCGTAGCCATGGCCTTGGAAGTCGCCATGGAAGGCGCACTCGGCGGAAGCCGGCATGGTATGCAGAAATTCTTTACGTCCATGGTCAATCCGGAGTTGTGGGTCGCGAGTCAACTGCAAAAGCATGCGCAGGCGGCGGCCTGGACGCCGGGACTCGTGCTCGATTACGCACGGGCGTTGAAAGTCGCGATCGATCCGCCCCCGCTCGGCGTCGTCACATTGGCGAAGTATTTCGCGAATGCCTATCGGTACACCCGGGCGGTGCGCCGCGGTGAGCCCTTGCAGCGCAGCGCTGATCCGACTGCACCCACTCGCAAAGCTTGAGCGCTACCTCGTGAGCTTCGCTAAGTCCTGCTGCGGCTTAGAGACATGAAGACAGAGAAGAGGGCGCAAGCAATCGCTACGAACACCGGCAGGCCGTAGTACGGATTCACGCCCATCGCAAATCCGGCCATGGACGGCCCGATCAACGCACCGCCGCCCCACGCCAGCCCCATCACGGCATAGATGCCGACAAGATCACTGCCGCTGTAGCGGCCACCCACCATGGTCAACATGACCGTGTAGATGCCGACGAACAGCCCGCCCCAAACGAAAATCACAGAGTAGGCGAGCCAATGCGCGGACAGCATCCAGGGCCAGACGAGTGCGCTCATGGCCGAAAGGATTGCAAGACCCAGCGCGAGGCGGCGAGGATTGACCCGGTCGGCCAGCCAGCCGATGGGCAGCTGAAGAACAATGGCGCCGAGCATCAAGGTGGAGATCAAACGCATCGCGCCTTGCTCGCTCCAGCCCATGCCGGTGGCGTAGAGTGCAATAAAGGACAAGCCGGCGGTTTCGATCGCCGCGTTGAGGATAGTGGTCGCCACCGCGATGGGCGCCATGCGCAAGTATTTCAGCGGATTTGAGTGGGGGCTGTCGACGTGCGGCGGTGAGATGACCCAGGGTCCGGCCACAAATAGCACCGCGGCGACACAAATGACGGCGCCGACCCAATAGGCCATCGGGCGAGCGCCCAACACCGACAGCAGTGCGGGGCCGCCCACCATGCCCAACGATAACGACGCTGTATAGATCGCCATGGTGCGACCCCGTACGCGGTCATTGCTGAGCTCGTTGGTCCAGGTTTCGGACATCACGAACAAGATCTCCGCGCCGATGCCGAACCCCAAACGCAGCGGAAACCACAACCACACAACAGGAACCACCGGAAATAAGGCGAGCAACGCGGCGGTGAATATCAGTGCTCCGACAATCAGCCCCCGGGCGCCAAAGCGAACTGCCAGTTGAGGCAAGACCGGCGCTATCAGCAGGACACCGGCGGCATGCATGGCCGCGTTCAGCCCGATATAGAATTCGCCATAGCCGCGCTGCGCAAGCTGGAGCGCGATCAGTGGGGCGGTGAGGCTGTAGGTCAGTCCGAAAATGGACGCAGTCGCAATGACCGCCGCGGTCGAAAGGTAAGTCCGCCTACGCAAAAAGCAGTCCGCTACTTCGTTGTCGCATCTACACGCATTCTGAAGAGCACTCCCGAGGCGCTACCGTTTCGTGACCCTGTCTGCCGGCGTTACACCTGCAGCGCATTGCGCTTGCCGATTCAGACAAAGCACCCCGGCTCAGATCGTTGGCGGAGGGGCCGCGTTGGTGCAGTATAGGTCAATAGAGAGGGAGCTATGATGAGTGCAGTTGCGGACTCTGGGGCAGGCCAAGGCGTCAAATGGCTGGAGGTGCCACCCGGCGCATTGCGTGGCCAAGGACTTGCGCCGTATGATTTCAATGCGAGCGCAAACTTGGTCGACTGGGTCGAGAGCATGGACGACGCTCAGTCCGTCCATCTGACACCGTACTGCAGCGACTTCGTCATCGACGTCGTCGAGATCAAGCCGAACGCGGTTCATACGCCGAGCAAGCCGGGCGATGAGTTCCTTCTCGTGGTCAACGGCGTTCTACGTTTATTGACCGACTCGACAAAAGTCGAGCAGGTTTTCAAGGCGGGCGACATGTTGATGATTCCCGCGGGCTGGCACGGGATCTACCGCATGGAAGCCGACGCCGGCTGGTTTCGTGAGGTAGCGATTACGCCGGGCGACTATTTCGTTGCCTCTCTGATGCCGCCTCCGAATGACCGATCGCCGTATCCGCTCGAGTTGCCGCGAGCGAACGGAAAGCACGAGATATTCAAGGGAAGATACGTGCTCGAAGCCGAGAATATCGAGCAGCCCGCCCGCTGGGCCGTGACATCGTCCGCGGACCAAGTCATTCAGGTGTTGGCGGGCGCGCTCAGCCTCACGGCCGGCGGGGAAAGCGCATCTTTTGGCCCGGGGAGCATCGTTGTGCTTCCAAGAGGCTTCGCTGGAACAGCGCAATCCGTTGGCGGATATCGAGCGCTCAACGCGCGCTGGCTCGGTGCGCCGCCCCAAAAAGTTTCCCGAGTATGATGGCCATTCACGATGGGCGGTCCGCGGGCCGCCCAGGCACCGTCAAGGAGATCCCATGAGCACCATCGAAGAGGCTGCGACCCGAAGTCGGATCGGGGAGGGGTCGACCATGATTTCGGTATTCAACCCCTCCACTGAGGAATTGATCGGTGAAGTACCCGATTCGGACAAAGCCGCAGTAGATCGTGCGGTGGCCAGGGCGCGCGCGACATTCGAGGCGGGCGTTTGGCGCAAGCTCCCGGCGACGCGGCGGGCGGATGTGTTGTGGCGCGCGGCTGACATCATCAAGCAGCGGGTCGACGAACTCGCGGATATCGAAGCGCGGGACAACGGCATGTCGCGAGTGCATGCACGCAACCTCGTGCTCGCCAGCACCGAGATGCTGTATTACTACGCGGGGTGGTGCACGAAGATCCACGGCCAGGCCGTCGATATCGTGGCCGACGGCAGCATTACCAAGGTATTTGCCGAATATCACGCGTATTCGCTCATGGAGCCCATCGGCGTTGTCGGGTTGATCATTCCTTGGAACGGGCCGTTCTATTGTGCCGTGATGAAGCTTGCGCCGGCGCTTGCGGCGGGCTGCAGCTGCTTGCTCAAGCCCGCGGAGGAGACACCGCTCAGCGCTCTCAAGCTCGAGGGCATTTTTCGGGATGCGGGCGTTCCAGACGGCGTGATCAATGTCGTGACCGGATATGGTGAGACCACAGGCGCAGCGATTACCGCGCATCCTGACGTCGATAAGGTGGCCTTTACGGGATCGACCGAGGTGGGCAAGCTAATCGTCAAGGCATCGGCGGGCAATCTCAAGAAAGTCATGCTTGAATTGGGTGGCAAATCGCCCGCGATCGTGTTCAATGATGCTGATCTGGCCAAGGCCATTCCCGGTGCCGCCGTCGGCCTGTTCATCAATTCCGGCCAGAATTGCTGTTGTACGTCGCGCATTTATGTGCAGCGCCGCGTGTACGAGCAGGTGGTCGATGGGTTGACCGCCGCAGCCAAGTCGCTGCGCATGGGCGGCAGCGAGGATGCCAATCCGGATCTCGGTCCGCTGATCAGCGCCAAACAGCGCAACCGCGTAATCAGTATCATCGAAGAAGGACGGACCGGAGGTGCCACGGTCGTGGCGGGAGGCAAGGCACTCGACCGTCCAGGGTACTTCGTCGAGCCGACGATCGTTACCGGAGCTCGCGCGGACATGCGACTGATCCGCGAAGAGATTTTTGGGCCGGTCGGCTCGGTCATTCCTTTCGACGAGGAAGAAGAGGTGATAGCGGCTGCCAACAACACCGAATATGGTCTGGCTGCCACGATCTGGACCGAGAATGTGGGGCGCACGCACAGACTCGCCAAGCGGCTGCAGGCGGGTACGGTCTGGGTGAATTGTGTGCTCGCTGCCGACCAGTCAATGCCGATGGGCGGATTCAAACAATCCGGCTGGGGGTACGAGCGCAGCTGGAAGGGTATTGAAGCCTATCTCAACACCAAGGCGGTCTATGTCGGGATATAGGCGCACGAGTTACTGAACGGAGGAGTGAATGAGCGACTACAAAGGAAAGTGCTTTTGCGGGGCAGTCGAATTTACCGTGAGCGGCGCACCGGCGGCCATGGGCTACTGCCATTGTGAATCCTGTCGTCACTGGTCCGCAGGTCCGGTCAACGCCTTTACGTTGTGGGATCCGAGCGCGCTGAAGATCACCAAGGGTGCGGGCAATGTCGGCACCTATAACAAAACGGCCAATAGCTCTCGTAAATGGTGCAAGACCTGCGGTGGACATTTGTTCACCGATCATCCGTCAATGAAGCTGGTGGACGTCTATGCGGCGATGCTGCCGGCACTCGCCTTCAAGCCCGCGCTGCATGTCTCTTACGGCGAGAAAGTCCTAAGTATCAAGGACGGATTGCCCAAGCAAAAAGATTTCCCCAAGGAAATGGGCGGCTCCGGAGTTTTGTTGGCGGAGTAAGCGGACTGCATCACGGTGCCGGCATCGCCGCGGCACACCTGCCATGGTTGACGCCGGATATATCATGAGATACATTTGAAAACATGTTTGGAAGTAAGCGACATCGCCACCGCCAAGGCGCGGGCGCATATCAGGGCCTAGAACCAGGAATGCGGGCGACCAAGATGCTCGCCTCCGGCGATCTGCAACTCATCATCCTATTGCTCTTGAGTGAGCGGCCCCGCTACGGATACGAAATCATCAAGGCGCTGGAGGAACAATCCTGCGGCATTTACACGCCGAGTCCGGGCATGGTCTACCCGGCGCTTACCTATCTTGACGAAGTGAGTTTCGCGACCGCCTCATCCGAAGGCAGCAAGAAACTCTACACCCTCACCCCTGAAGGAAAAGCGCACCTGTCGCAGAACGGAGAGGCGGCCGGCGAAGTCTGGCAGCACTTGGGCCGCGTCGGTCGCAAGCTCGCACACTTCCAAAGGCAGATCACGGAGGACGAGGACGTTGCCGACCACTTTGCCCGTGATCCGCGAGACCGGAATCGACGCGAGTGGCGGGAGATGAAAGCGGAGTTTCGTGAGGCGCGCGATGACCTCAAAGCGGCCATTCACGAGAAGCTCGATTCTTCCCTCGAGGAGAAAATGAGAATTCTCGAAATTCTGCGCCGTGCGGCAAGCGACATTCGAGGCAAGACATGAATTCTCCCGCAGGCCTCAGCTTTTCCGGCTATCAGAAGTTCGTCGCGGCCATTCTCGCTTTCCTGAATTTCACGGTCATTCTCGATTTCATGATTCTGTCGCCCTTGGGCGCCCAGCTCATGCCGGCTCTGCATATCTCACCGGTGCAATTCGGGCTGCTCGTCTCGACTTATGCATTCAGTGCCGGCCTGTCGGGGATCCTGGCAGCGGGCTTCGCCGATCGCTTCGATCGAAAAAAACTGCTCTTGATCTTCTACGTGGGATTCCTGGCGGGAACCCTGCTGTGCGGCTTCGCCTCCAGTTATGACACATTGCTCCTCGGGCGGTTGATCACGGGGCTGTTCGCGGGCGTCGTCGGATCGGTCTCATTTGCGATCATCACCGATGTGTTTCCGTTTGAAATGCGGGGCCGTGTGATGGGCATCATTCAGACCGCTTTCGCCGCGAGCTCGGTGCTCGGAATTCCGATCGGGCTGCTGCTCTCGACGAGCTGGCGCTGGAACGCGCCGTTCCTGCTCATCGTGGCGGTGGGCGTTCCGGTGGGTTGGCTGATTCAGGCACGCATGCGTCCTGTCGACGGCCACCTGAAACGCCATCCCGATCGCAGCCCGCTGCATCACTTGGTTCAGACCGTGTCGAACAGGTTCTACTTGCAAGGATTTGCGACGACGACCTTATTGAGCGTCGGCGGATTCATGTTGATGCCCTTCATGAGCGCGTTCATCGTCCACAATGTGGGCGTCGCGGTGGTGAGACTGCCTTTGGTCTATGTGCTCGTGGGGTTGTTCTCCGTGGTGGCCGGGCCGCTCATCGGCCGTGCGAGCGACAGGTTCGGGAAGTTCAATGTCTTCTCTTTTGGCTGCGCAGTCACCGTCGTCATGGTCGTCATTTTCACCCACCTCGCCATTACCCCGCTGTGGGTCCTCGTCAGCGTACTGGTGATCCTGCAGGTCGGCATTTTCTCTCGAATGATCTCTGCCTCAGCACTCATGTCGGCGCTTCCCGCCCCGGCCGATCGGGGCGCGTACATGTCGATAAGCTCTTCACTGCAACAGGTGGCAGGCGGAATGGCTGCGATACTTTCCGGAAGCATCGTGATCGAGGGTGCCGACGGATTCTTGGTCCATTTCGACCGCGTCGGCTATGTTCTCGTCGGCAGCACCTTGCTGACGCTCTCGATGATGTTTTTCATCAATCGCAGGATTGCGGCCGGGAAATCTGCGGCGGAGCCGGCTCTCGCCGGGCTCGCGGTCGATGAGGCGGCTTAGCGCGCCGCCGGTTTTTTCGCCCCCCCCGATTATGTCGATTACGTCTCATTTCCATGCCGGCGAGCGTTGTCCTTGGGTCAACCGTCGGCCTGGATCCGCGTTGAACTTGCTATGCCGCGGTATGGTACGCAGCGCGAATTTAACACCAGGATGTAACGGCCTTTAGGAGGAAGTATGGTCAGTTTGAAATATGTGCAGATTGCAGTTTTATTCTGCGCGGGCTTTGGCTCGTCACTCGCGATGGCGCAAGACGTTCCCGATCATCCGCGCGTCAACGAGGTCAATCAGCGCTTGGACAACCAACAGGCGCGCATCAATCAGGGCTTGGCGAATGGCACGATGACCGGCAAGGAAGCGGCGCGCGATGAGGCGCATGACGCCAATATCGCAAAACGCGAAAGTGTCGATGAGGCCAAGCACGGCGGCCACTTGACCAAAGGCGAACAGAATCGACTCAATAAGTCGGAAAATAAAAACAGCCAGCGCATTTACCATCAGAAGCATTCGTAGAAGCAGTGCCACTGTTTTGAGTGAGGATAGCGCCCCCGGGGTGGGCGTTATCCTCGCGATCTCGAGCCAGACCTCCGTCGATAATTCGCGTCGACTGTCTGCGGCAGATTGATGACCCCGCGCACCGGCCGGGAGGTCTTCTCGTCCGTCGGTTTCCGCTAAGTACCATTGCGCCAACCCCAGCCATCGCAGCAAAGCTGCTACATTGTCAAATCTGGTTGAAGCAAGGGTGGTAACGCGAGATGCGGTCAGAATGTGAACGGCTGGACGGACACGATGCCCAACCCCTGCGGCGGCAGTTTCGAGCGCGAGTGCTGCTCGTTACCTGCTTGGGCCTCTGCGGTTGGTTAGGCAGGGTGAGCGCCAGCGAGCTCGTCATCGGCCGGGAGGCGCTGCAGACGCTGGTAGCGGCATCGGTATTCAAGGATCAGGGACGGTGGTACCTGGTCAAAGGCAAATGCTACGCTTACCTCGAGCGGCCGCATGTCGCACTCGACTCGGCCAGGGTCATTATCGACGCGCACCTCTCGTCCCGACTGGGACTGACGGTCGGTGACTCCTGCGTCGGCACGGAGCTGATCTCGGACGTCAAAATGTCCGGAAAACTGGTGGGCTCCGGCTCGCACATCGAGATCAACGACATTCGCATCGACAATGTCCAAGACGAATCCACACGCAAGATCATTGATTTGCTGCAATCCGCGACCGGGGGCTCACTGCCGAAATCGGAGAATATCGATCTCCTGCCGTTACTCAAGCCGACCAGCGTGCCGGGGACAGATATCAAAGTGTCCGCGACGAATTTGGCGATCGCGAAAGTAACCACGCTGGCCGATGCAGTCGACGTCGAGTTCGAGATAAAACTCACCGCCCGCTGACCCGGCGCGATGCGCCGGTACGTGAAGACCTCAGCGAGCCGCAGAATCGCGTGAACAGTGATTGATATATTTCCTGCGACGCGGAGTTCCCGCGGATCCACTCCAACGACAGGCTCTCGACGCTGTCGTCGGTCCCATCGTGACCTCGGCCCATTCGCTCGACCAGCCTTCGCATCTGATATTCCCGTCGCAATTCATGATCTTCTACGGGTGTCGGGAGATCCTCGAGAATCTCGCTGCGCACGCAGAGCAATCTGAGCGCCTTCTCGTGCGCCGCGTCGAGCGGCTGCCCGGCCTCGGCGGTGTCCCAGGCGTTCGCGAGCGCCTCGGCATTCCCCTTGGGCCAATGCGAAATGCCGGCAATGAAAGCCTCGGCTGCCTGTTTGAGCGCTTCGCGCTCGGTGACCGGCGCCGCTAGCGACACCGCGCGCCCGTAGGCGTGGATCCGGCTTGCGGCTTCGAGGAGATCCTCGAGCGACCGTTCCTTTTCCCGGGCTCTCTGTGCCGCTATCGATGCCTTAACGCGGTCGAGCGCCCGCTCGAACCGACTTTTGAGTCCCCGCTCTTCCGCCCGCGGCAGCTCACCCACAGCCTCGAACGCCGCCCGCCACTCAGGCATTTTGGCGGCACCGTCCAGCAAATCGGTCGCCGACTTCCCCGCCAGTTGCTCCGCCTCCTCGCAGAGCGCAACGGCGCGCGCCTTGTTGGACTGAAGGCCTGCGGTGTAATCGGTGTGTGCCTGCTGGCGCTTCTGAAACACTGCATCACAGCGCCCGCGAAACTCTTCCCACAGGCTTCGATCCTGATCGGGCCCGGCAGCCCCCAGCTCCTTCCACTGGGCCTGAAGGCGTTTCACGGCCTCGGTGGCCTCACGGCCGTCCGAGAGGTCGACGAGTGCGGCGGCGCGCCGGATGAGCAGCCGCTTCTCCTCGGCGTTGGCTCCGTACCAGGTATCGAGCCGGACCTGCAGCCGGCGGATCGCGGCATCGAATTCCTTCTGAAGCTCACGGGCCGGCGTGCGCTCAATCGGAAAATGCCGCCGCCATTCCTGCGGCGCCTCGCGCAGCACGGTGACGAAGGCACGCCAGTCCGGGTTCTCGCCGCTGTGCGCGGCCTCGAAGGCGCGCAGCCGCTGGAGAATGGCCTTGCGCTTTTCGGCATTTGCCTGCCGCAGCTTTGCCTGGGCCTCGAAGTGTTCGCGGCATGGCTGGTACGCGCGCTCGGCTGCCTGATGAAACCGCTGCCAGTCCGCATCCGAGTCGCTGAGGACGCCCTTGCTCACCGTCTTCCAGTCTTCCTGCAGCTGATGGATGCGCTCCGCGAGCGCTTTGGGCTCCAGCGATGCACCGATGAGTGATTCCATCTCCTGAATGAGCTCGGCGCGCTTGGGCGCTACGGCATGTTCCTTCCAGGCCTTGAGTTCGCCGAGCGATGTGTCGATTTTTTGCACCTGGCGCGAGACCGAGGGCGGCACGGCCGCGAGCGCTGCCAGCTTCTCCTCGAGAGCCCGCCGCAGTCCCGAGGCGCGGCCCGTGGCCCCGTCACGGAGCGCGGCGTGTGCTTTGCCGATCAATGCGTTGACCTCGCGCAGCGCCGCAGCCTCAGCCGCGGCTGTCGCGGCACGAGCAGCCTCTTCAGCCTCGCGCCGTGCCGCCGTCTCCGCCGCGGTTCGCTCAGCTTCCTCGCGCGTGCGAGCGGATTCGAGCTCGGCATGACGCACGGCCTCAACGCGCTCGGCCTCGCGGGCGATCCGCGCTGCCGCCTCCGCGGCTTCCTGCCCGATGCGCTGCTGGTGCTCGGCGATGATTTCCTCGCAGCGCTCGATCGCGCGCGCCGCGCGCTTGCGCAAGTCGGGTGCCGCGTACGTCTCTAGCGCCTGCCAACGCGTGTGAAAGTGCCGCAGCGTCGGCTCGTACACCGCCTCATAAATCCGGTGCGCGTGCCGTTCAAGCGACTCGCAGGCACGGATGGCATCGTTGCGAGCCTTGTCGACTGTCTGCTCCGCGGCATTGAGCGCGTCGCATTTCTCGCGAATGATCTTGTAGACGTTCTTGTCCTTGCCATGCAGCTGCTTCAAGAGTTGCCGGAGCTCGGCCGGATCCGACACCGACTGCGCCGCGAGCTGGCGGATGCGGCTCGAGGGACCGGCGAGCACGAGCGCTCTGCGCTCCGCCTCATCGATCGAGGCGAGAGTGCGTGGCAACCGCTCGGGGTCGGTCGAGTAGCCTGCCACGGCGAGGAGGGCGGAGATGTTCACGGGCGGCGCCCGGAGCGTCTCGAATTCGAGGGAGCCAGCATCGATCAGCTGTGCGAGACGCTCCTGCGCGGCGCGCTCGAGCCTCGCCGGCACATCGCTCGCCGTTCCAACATGCAGCCCCGCGAGCGTCCTCAAACCTTCGCCGTCCACGAGCTCAACCGCGTGGCGTAGCGTTTCCTCGCCGCCTTCGAGCGCGGCGGCGAGCAGGCGCTGCGGCGAATCGACCGCGATTCCGGGGTCAGGAGCGGTCGGTGAGTCATCGGGGGTGCCGAAGAGACGCGACAGCGGCCGGGCAAAGTGCTTGATCTGCATGCAAGAATGCCTGTGATCTCGGATGTCGAAATTATACCGTCACCCGTGGTGCCGTGGGATTGCCCAACGCGCTGACACGTCGTTTATGCCGTGTCCTACGTGTACCGAGCTACATCGTTTCAGGGTTGCCGCTATATTGTACCCACTTACCGACACGGAGCGTGCGACATGCAAGACTCAAAGCAACTGGACTCGCTGGTTCGAGACGTCGAGGAATTGATCGCCACCCTGGCCGACGACCCATCTCCTCAAGTTCGCGAGCTGAAGCGCCGGGTGCAAGACGCCGTCGACTCGCTCGAGGTGCAGCGCAAGAGCGCCAGCCGACGCATTCGCCGCTACGCCGCGTCGGTCGACCGCTACATCACGGGCTATCCGCGGCTCGGATTCGCCACGGGCGTCGTTGTCGGCGGCGTCATCGTCTACCTGGCGGGGCTGTTCAGCCCGAAAGACTGAGGGGCTACCGGGGAGTTCTCTCAAACAAGTCCTCCAGCTGGTCTGGATCAATCGGCTTCGTCAAGTGATGATCGAAGCCGGCCAGATGTGCCTCGCGCCGGTCAGATTCCTGACCCCACCCGGTCAAAGCGATTAGGGTCATCTCTTTCCCCCATGCCTCATGCCGGATTCGCTCGGCGAGCTCGTAACCATTTAACTCCGGCATGCCGATGTCAAAAATACCGATATCCGGCCGCAGTTCCTTCGCGGCTTGGAAGGCTTCGCCCCCCGAGTGCGTCACGAACACCTCATGGTCGGAAAGTTTGAGCAGCATGCTCAACGATTCTGCAGCGTCCCGATTGTCATCGGCGAGCAGAATCCTTCGCCGCAGAATCGGCGCCTTCGACGCAACATCCGACGCAAGTGACGGGGCGGTAACGACGAGCGAGTGCGGCAGGCAGATCAAGAATTCACTGCCCAGACCGGGCCCGGCGCTATGCACTTCCAGACGTCCGCCGTGCAACTGCACCAGGCCCCTTGCCAGCGCCAGGCCAATGCCCAGACCGCCCTCCGACCGCCCGAGCTCCGATTCGATCTGCGTAAACATGTCGAATACCTTGTTCATCGCCTGGGACGACAGGCCTACTCCGGTGTCCCGAACCGAAATGGTCAAGAACTGCGCACCCAGCTCAACCCCAAGGTAGATGAGCCCGCCGGCGGGCGTGTATTTAACGGCATTGGTGAGCAAGTTCGTGATGACCTGCGTGATGCGCACCGGATCGACTTCGAGTCGGATTTGTGCCTCCGGCGGATTTACCCGCAGCGTATGCCGCTTGGCTTCCAGGGCCCCGCGCACCGCTTCGACGGCGTCGTCAATCAACACCCTGACATCGACATATTCCTTCTTGAGCAGAAAGGAGCCGCGCGTGATACGGGATACATCGAGCAGGTCGTCAAGCAAGGAACTCATATGCGTGACCTGGCGAGTGATAATGCTCTGGGCGCGCTTGAGCTCGTCGGGCGACAATTTAGGCGATTGCAACAGTTGCCCCGCGATGCGGATCGGTGCGAGCGGATTGCGCAGCTCGTGCGACAAAGTCGCCAAAAACACATCCTTGCGGACGTCGGCCGCTACGAGCGCTTCTTCGGCTTTCACGATATTGGTTACATCGATGAATGTCACCAGCACTCCGGTCACGGTGCTGTCAGCTCCCCGATAGGGCAGTATTCGCATGATGTAATGGGTCGTGCGATCATCCCGGTCGACGCGTCGCTCCAACGGCTCGAGTGTCGAGAGAACGAAGGCGACATCCTCACGCAATCCCGTGTAGCGCAGACGGCTGACGATATCCGTGAGCGGACGGCCTTGATCGCTCGGAATGAGGTTGTACACGCTGGCGATGGCGGGCGTGAAACTTCGAATGATGAGATGGCGGTCCAAAAATACGGTGGCGATCTGAGTGCTGTCGAATAGATTCTTCAAATCGCTATTCACTTGATCGAGCTCATCCACTTTGTCGGACAAGCGCAGATTGACCGTCTGCAGCTCCTCATTGAGTGACTGCAACTCTTCTTTTGAGGTCTCCAACTCCTCGTTCGTCGATTGCATCTCCTCGTTGACCGAGTGTAATTCCTCATTGGCGCTGCGCAACTCCTCAAGCGCGGTTTGATGCTCTTCGGTCAACGACTGCAGTTCCTCACACAAATGTCTCACCGTGCTTTGCAGCTGCGCACCCGAAGCCGGATCGACGGCATCAATGTCCAATAAATCCTTATAACGATTCAGGGGCGAGTCGTCCTCGCCCGCGCGAGGCAGGTGCAGCGAACTCTGCGCATGAGGCTCGCGCCATCGGCTCTGTGGCTCGCGGTCGGGATGGGCATGGCCGCCATAATCCAGAGACGAGCGACGCCACTGCAACCGCAATTCCGGGCTTCGGCCGGGGAGTCGACGAAAAATGCGCGCCTTCTTGTCCACAGTCTCAAAGAGATCGGGATGTTGCACCACGGACTCCGAGCTTCCGAGCAACAAAGTACCCCCCGGAATCAGCGAGTAGTGGAACACCGGAATCACCCGACTTTGCAGTTCGGTGTCCATGTAAATGAGTAAGTTTCGGCAGGAGACCAGGTTCATCATCGAGAAGGGCGGGTCGCGAATCAGGTTATGCGATGAGAAAGTGCATAGATCGCGGATCTCCTTGGCAACTGCGTAACTACCATGGGACAAGGAGAAGAAGCGCGCACGCCGTTCCGGCGACAATCCTTCGATCAAGGTCTTCGGATAACGTCCGAGGCGTGCGGTGGTAATTGCAGCCTCATCTATATCGGTGGCGAAGAGCTGGACTTTCGGAGGCGCCGTTAGAGAGTCCATGTGTTCGCGCAAGAGGATCGCCAGGGAATAGGCCTCTTCACCCGTGGCACACCCCGGTACCCAGAGCCGCACCATGGTATCTGCGGTCTGGCCCGCGAATAGCTGGGGGATGACCTTCCTGGCCAGAATCTCAAAGGTCTCGCCGTCGCGAAAGAAGCTGGTCACGCGGATGAGTAAGTCCCGAAATAGGCGCGTGACCTCATCATGATCGGCATTGAGTTTGGCGATGTAGTCCTGCATCGTCGCCGCATTCACCACATGCATGCGACGATCGACGCGGCGCAAAAAGGTTTGGCTTCGGTAGCCGCTGAAGTCATGTCCTACGTGCTTACGCAAGATATCGCAGGTCTCGAGGCGCATCGCGTCAAGCGAGTCACTGCCCTCATCGTACTGAGAAAGCTCCGTCGCTATGCCTCGCAGGCGCAGCAAATGCCCCGGCATTTCTTCCACGGGTGCGACGATGTCGACCGCGCCGGTAGCGATTGCACCCGCGGGCATCTCTCCATATTGCGGTGCACTGCCATTGGTGCCTTGTGCAATGGTCAGGCCTCCGCATTCTTTGATTGCTTTGAGGCCGAGCGCGCCGTCGTTTCCAGTTCCCGAGAGCACGATGCCCACCGACCGCTCCCGAAGGGCAGAGCCCAGCGAGTCAAAAAAGGCGTCGATGGGTCGGAAGACCCGATCACTCCCCAAAGGCGGCATCTCCACGTTCAAATACCCGTCGATGAGCGTGACGATGGCATGTGGCGGCGGCACATAGACATGGTTGGGCCTGATCGCGACCCGGTCAGTGACATCGATCACGGGCATTTGGGTCCAGCGCGCCAAGATCTCCGTCAGCATGCTCTTGCGATCAGCAGGCAGATGCAAAACCGTCACGAAGGCCATCCCGCAGTCGGCCGGCATGTGATCGAAAAAGCTGTGGAAGGCGTCGATGCCGCCCGCGGAAGCGCCGATGCCGATAATCGGGAAGTCGGCCATGGTCATGAGTGTTTCAGAAAAAGTAACTGGGAGATTGGCATGTCAGCCTGCTCGAAAGCGTCATTAAAGCACGAGTTTTTGTAGGACAATGACCGTATTCTGCCATCGAAGGGTTGGTGGAGGCTCGAGCAATGCAGTCGACTTCGTTGGCAGATCTACCCATGAGCCGAGTCACGGAGCTCATTTGTAGCAACTCGGTAACTCCCGGCGCCGGCGCTGCGGGCGCGCTGACGCTCGCGCTCGCCGCCGCTTGCGGCGGAAAGGCGGTATCGATCAGCCTGAAACATTCCGATGATGCTCGGCTGCATCAGGCTCTGAATCGATTTCAAGAGCTATGCCGCTGCGCATTACGGGAGGCGGACGACGAAGCCGAGGCCTTCGCCACGTGGGTCCGACACCAAGATGCCGATACGACTCACGACTTGATCGAGTCCGAGGAGAGGACGGCTCGCCTCGTCAACGCCTTGTTGGTCACCATCAGTGAAATTGAGCCCTTCATCAGGCCTAACATGGCCGGCGATCTAATCGCGGCAAAAGCCCTGGCGCGTGCGGCAAAGACGATCCAAGCAACCAATGAGGCCGAAACGAAGAGCGAGCGCGGCCGCCCTGGTCAATAAAACCCTCGATAGACAGGGTCGATCAGTTGTATAGGATCAATCGATTTGATCGGCGCCGTGCGCTTGTTACGATGCAACCGCAGAGGAGAATCATATGTCCGTTGATGTCAAATACCGTACGAGTGCCACGGCCATCGGGGGCCGCGACGGTCAAACCGCCACCGCGGATGGCAGCCTGAATATCAAACTTGCGATACCCAAGGAATTAGGCGGCCCCGGCGGTCCGGGCAACAATCCCGAGCAGCTTTTCGCTGCAGGGTACGCCGCTTGCTTCATTGGCGCGATGAAAGCGGTCGCGCCCGCGCAAAAGTTGCGTGTGCCCAATGATGCGACGGTGACCGCGACGGTCGGTATTGGTCCGCGCTCCGAGGGGGGATTTGGCATCACGGCGGACCTCAAAATAAGTCTTCCAGGTTTGCAGAGCGCTGACGCGAAACGACTCGTCGATGCCGCCCATCAAGTCTGTCCCTATTCGAATGCGACTCGCGGCAACGTCGATGTGGGCCTCACCCTCGCCTGAGCGTACTGCCGAGCCCCGACCGCGCCTCAGCCGCGGCCGGGGTTCCCGGGCCCTTATTACCAACCCGGCGCGATGTCGAATCGCAGAATGCGACCGACGCCGAAGGTCGGCGCCGGTACGGCGCTAAAATCGGAGATGTATAACCGATCATCGGGTCCAAACGTCATGCCACCGGGAACGTTGAGTCCCGTGACCACATCTTCAATCTCTCCGGAGTGCTTCACGCGTACGACTTTGCCTTGTCCTAATGAGGGGTATCCGGCCGCGGCGGACAGTTCAAGCGCGTAGAGCAATCCATCGGGACCGATATCGACCGCCACGACAGTGGTAAATCCCGCCTTGGAGTCCACAATGTGGTAGCCGTGCCCGGGACCGAAACCTGGCGCGAGTTCATGGTCGAAATCGCCGTTCTCGATAGTCATGACCCGAGACATGCCGGGATTGATGGCAAAGAGAAACAGGTTGCCCACATAGAGCTGTCCGTAATATTCCGCGATCGAGGTTGGAACGATGTGGCCCTCGGAGGCCGAAATATCGATGACTTGCCCAATCGCGCCGGACTTGCTCACCGATAGCACTTGCCCATGGTTCGGCTCCACGGTGTAGAGAGCATCTCCGACGGGAATCATGCTGTATAGCGTTCCATCCGGCTCGAAATCGCCCGGATTCTCGACCGCGGCAGGGTGGCTCTTGAGCCAAGCGCCTACGTCGGCAATCAGGCTCCATGCACCGGTCGTGCGATTAACCTTGGCGATGCCGCTCGGATAACCTGTGTGCCCATGCGAGCAGCCGCCGCCCGCCACCACCGCATACAGCGTGTCATCGAGGAATGCGACGTCAGCCACTCCGATGAGATCTCCTTGGGCGTCTTGCGTCGAAGGTAACCCGCTCGCGACCGTCGTCACCTTGCCGCTGCTGCTGACTTTGGAAACTCTTCCTGTGGTGCCGCCGGTGTATGGACCCACGGGCCCCGGTACCTGAGCACACTTGCCGGCGGTGCTCGTGGTGCCACCTTTACCGGCTTCCGCGACGTAGAGGTATCCGTCTGCACCAAATCGCAAACCACGCGGCGCATCAAGCCCCGTGGCATAGACTTTGAATCCGCTGGGTTGCTGTGCCTGTGCTGACATCGAGGCAAGCGCCAGCAGGGCGGCTGCACTTAGAATAATCGACGATACTCGCGTTAGATTCATGATTTTCTTCCCCTTTGTTGGCTTTGGTTGGAGGTCGTCTCGGCCGCCCACACGCGTCGACTACGCGCGAGCTGTTCACTGCCTATGGTCAGATAAGAGTGCGATTCGCTGCGTGCGGGTACCACGATCTGCGCGGAACCGTGCTTACGAGTCGTCGCTCGCGCCGCATGTGCGCCGCCGTCGCTATGACTCGATCGCGGCGAGTAGGAGCAGTCACCACAGCGAGCGGGGCTGCCGCTGGCACGACGCTCGCGGCTTGATCCTACAGCCGGCTCTGATTTGCATAGCACAAGCTCGCCGACACGCAGGTGGGCATCGGCCCGCCAATCTCATGCCAGGCGCAAGCGGAGTAGTCATGTCGAACTCAATTTCGGGTGAGGAGGGCGTCGGCGGAACATGCCGACGCCGCATGTTGAAATCCGGGCTGCTAATGGCGGTTGGTGCCGGCCTGCCCATCGGGAGATTGGCGTCCGCGCAGGGTGGCGGCGGTCCCGTTTCGGGCGCGCCGGAGGGCCCAACCGGTGCTCCACGCTCGCTGGTGAAAGGCATGGTCGCATTCATGCTCGCACACGAGCAGTTTCCGGCGCCCGAACTGATCCGTTTGGGAGCTGCGGCAGAAAGCGCTGGATTCGACCTAGTGGCCACGAGCGACCATTTCCAACCCTGGCAGGCGAACGAGCGTCATGCTGGACAGGCGTGGGTGACGCTCGCTGCGCTCGGGCAGCGAACTCGGCATATCTGGATGGGACCGACCGTTACCTGTCCGACATTGCGATACAACCCGGCGGTGGTGGCCGAGGCGTTCGCGAGCTTGAGCCTGCTCTATCCCGGCCGGATTTTCCTCGGACTCGGCTCCGGCGAGGCGCTGAACGAACAGGCCGCCACCGGCCAATGGCCTATGTGGCGCGAACGCTGGGACCGCCTCATCGAGGCTGTCACGATCATCCGCCAACTCTGGATGGGCAAGCCGGTGCAGCACAAGGGCGCGCACTACATCGTCGACGGCAGGCTCTACGATCCGCCGCCTCAACCCATTCCATTGCTGCTGGCCGCAAACGGCCCGAAGGCGATGAAGCTCGCCGGTGAGCATGGTGACGGTCTGATCACTGATCCGCAAACCTGGAAACAACACAAAGGGGAATGGGAAAAGGGCGCCCGCTCGGCGGGAAAGGATCCGAGCGCCATGCCCGTGCTCGTCGAAGCCTTCGTGGTCGTCGGTGATCAGAGTGAGGCGCAGACCGCAGCCAAGCTATGGAACTTCATTCCTAAAGCGTTCAAGGGATACCAGAACATTCCAGACCCCGCCCAGATCGAGCAGCGCGCACAAAAGGAACTCCCGTTGCCGAAGGTCTTTGGAGATTGGACCGTCAGTTCCAACCCGGACGCTCATGTGCGAACCATCGAGGAGCTCCTCGATAGCGGCGCGACCATCGTCAACATCCATTCAGGCCAGCCGGACCAGCAAAAGGTGATCGAGTTCTACGGCAGGGAAGTGCTGCCGCGAATCAAGAGCCGAGTGGCCAACGCCTCATAGCGGGCACCCCCAGAGTTTGGTATGGACCAAGGCACGCGAGTTTGGGTTGGCATGGCGGGATGGAGCAATCCACCGATGAAGCGATCGGAACGGAACCACAATCAAACGCACTTATCCTACTATGCGGCGCATTTCAGCTGCGTCGAGATCAACTCATCCTTCTATCGGCCGCATCAGCGCGCCACCTATGAGCGTTGGCGTGATGAGACGCCCGCGCGGTTTCGATTCTCCGTAAAAATGCCTCGAAGCATCACGCACGAAAGCCGCTTGCAGGACTGCGCGGCAGACGTCGGGCGCTTTTATGAGGACATCGCGGCGCTGCAGCCCAAGCTCGCCGCTGTACTTGTGCAGCTGCCGCCCAGATTGGAATTCTGCCGGCGCACGGTTCAAGCCTTCTTCAAGTCCCTACCGCACCTTCACGGGGCAAAGGTGGTGTGCGAGCCCAGACACCCGAGCTGGTTCACGAGCGAGGCAGAGAGCGCCATGCGCGAAGCGGGCGTGAGCCGGGTCGCCGCGGACCCCGCTCGCTGTCCCGATGCTGAAGCCTCGGGTGGCGCGGCCCGTTTCGCTTACTTTCGTTGGCATGGCGCGCCCCGCATGTACTACTCGAAGTATTCGAAGGCCCAACTCGCCATTTTCCTCGCAAGAGTGAGGAAGAACAAAGCGAGCAATATCTGGTGTGTATTCGACAACACGGCGCGCCATGCTGCCTGGAACGATGCGCTACAATTTATGGTGATGTTGCGGTCAGGCGCGGACAACGAAGTGTCCTTATATACGCGGCGCCATCCGGTTGACAACGCATCCGCCCTAGCTAATACTTTCCAAGATGGAAAACAGTAAGCATAGTCTGGATCGCACCTTCGCGGCGCTGGGTGATCCGACCCGGCGCGCAATTCTTGATAGGCTTGCGAGGCGCTCCAGTGCGTCTGTCAGCGAATTGGCGGAGCCCTTTGCCATAAAACTTCCCGCAGTGATGAAGCATCTGGGCGTGCTCGGCGAAGCGGGTTTGATAACCCGCTCGAAATCCGGGCGCGTGGTGACGGTTCGCCTCAAACCGGGATCCATGCGTGATGCGATGACATGGCTGCGCCGACATGAGCTCTTCTGGTCTACTAGGTTGGACAAGCTCACCGCCTACGCCGAGCGCAAGGAAGTGGAGGCTCGGAGTCACAAGAAGTGACCAGTCTCACTCTTGTACGTCGCATCAAGGCTTCGCCCGATATCGTGTTCGCGGCCGTCACGACGGCTGAAGGTATCGCGCATTGGTGGGGGCCGGACGAGGGGCCTGTTCTTCTCTCGGAGTCCGATCCGCGCGTCGGCGGGTGCTATCGTCTGCGCTTCCGCACGCTTCCCGGCGCAGAGCACGAGTGCAGCGGTGAGTTTCTCGTAGTCGAGCCGCCGAAACGCGTCGTGATGTCTTGGCGTTGGACGGCTGGTGGGGACGATCCGGGCGAGTCGCAAGTGGAAATGATTTTACGACCTATCGATACGGGCACGGAGTTGACGTTCACTCATTCGCGCTTGCACGACGAAGCGAGCCAGCGCAGCCACGAGTGGGGTTGGACCGGTGCGCTGAGGAAATTGCAAGAGCACTTTGCCAACGGACGATGACCCGGGCATCCTCGCGATGTCATCGACTGGGCGTCAGTTCTCGAACGAGCGCACGCGTGCCTGCAACGACATCCCGCACGTGTTCCGCAGCGGTTACACCCGCTGCCCGCCGGTGTGCTGCCGGTATTTCCGACTCTCAGGCGATTGTGTTGATGATGCTGCCGAGCGCGCCGGTCGAACTGCTCGAGGGGCTCGAGCTGCCGCCGAGATCCGCGATTGAGCTGTCGATGAACGAGGAGATGATCGATTGCGCCGACTCGGCGCTCGTCGAGGACGTCGTGTCCGGAGCGGTGCTGGAAGAATTCGCGCTGCCACCCGTCAGAGCGCTTAACAGGCTCTGAAATGCCGAACTCAGGCTCGACGTGACGCTGCTCGAGGCGCCCGAACCCCCGTTCAGGCTGCTGAGCAATTCGCTATCACCCGATTCCGTGGCGAGACTCGTGAGCGCCGCGACCGTCGAAGCCAGACTGGACGTTGAGCCTGCGGTCGAATTTGAGGTCGCGTTGGTGCTCGCAGCTGTGCTGGCGGCGGTCGACGCGGCGGAAGCGGCGCTGGACCCGCTCAGGAGGCTGTACAGCGCTGCGGCCTGAGTGTTGTTGACGCTTCCAATTGACATAATGCCTCGATCGCGACCGCTGCAATCAGGGTTATCGGCCGGGATTTGAAGAACCTGAGGAGATTTCTCACTGGTAAGCATCCGCTCGAATCGATATTCTCCGGCCGGCGCCCGATTCTTCCGAGCCCGAATGTCGCAAGGCGCGCGCTCTTGGTTGTCGACGAGGGAACTGAAATAACATCAATAACGCTCGAAAACTTCCCGGCGCGAGCGGGCGCCGATCGGAATGCGTTTCTTTTGCTCACGGGCTTGGTCTGGGTCGGCGTGCTGTCCGGGTTTGGGACCGACAGCTTCCAGCACGTGAGCAAGTACGGGCTGGACTATCCTTTGATTGTCCACTTCCATGCCGTCGCCTTCGTCGGCTGGCTGACGCTGTTCACGGCGCAGGTGGCGCTGATCCGAGCTGGGCGGGCGGACATTCATCGTCGACTCGGTGTCGCAGGCGCGGCGCTCGCCGCGGTGATGGTGGTGCTGGGTCCCGCGACCGCGTTGGTCGTGGACGCCGCCCGCTTTACAGCGACGGGCCGCACTCCCGAGTTTTTGGCCGTCCAGTTATCCGACATTCTGGCCTTCGCAGGTCTGACGGCGGCAGGGCTGCTGATGCGCCGGACTTCTGCGGCGCACAAGCGTTTGATGTTGCTGGGCCTGATTTATATCAGCGACGCCGGATTTGCCCGGCTTCTAAACGGCTTCTTGGCCGCGCCGCTGGGTCATAGTGCTTGGGGTAATTTAGCGAGGCTCTATCTGGGAAGCGATGTCCTAGTGCTGGGGCTCGCCCTTTATGACCTGGCCACCCGCGGTAAACTGCATCCTGCCTATATTGCAGGGGTTGTCTGGATGATTACCTTGCAATTCACCGCGTTCACACTGCTGACCAATCCAACCTGGAAGGCGCTGTCGTTGCATCTGATTGGGCACTAAGAGCGCGCTTGCTTCCTGCGGGTCTTTGATTTCGCTCGGGGCGTCTTCTTCGCTTTAATCTTCGGACTCGGCAGCGCGGCGGCTGTGGCGCGAACCAAGCCCGCGAGGAATTCTGGATCATCGAGATCCGCCATCAGAAACCAATTGCTGGCACCGGGGAAAGGCGGTGCCTCCGTCGGTACGCCGATCTTGGCTCGTCCGGGGCCAGTCGCCTTGACGAAGAACTGATTGTCACAAATCAGTCCGATCACTTTATCCTGAAGGTAGACCGCCGCTTCGCCGAACATTCGACGGGATGAAATGTCACCGGCGCCGCGCAGCTGTTCGCAGACAAATTTCACGAATTCCCGATCTGAGGCCATCGCTGTCGTCCTCTATGCCGTGTCGTTGAGGTTTCAATCGCGCCGGTAGACCAGCGTGTAGTCGATCGGGTGGGGGAGACGCGGGCTGGTGAGTTCGACGTCGAGCTTCAAGGTCCGGCCATCGGAGTCAAGCAAGTATGTCTGCGTGCGCGCACCATCCTCTCCCTTGAAGTAGACCACGAATGTCGGGTACGACCATTGACCCGTGATCCTATCGATGCCGCCGTCCTCGCGGATCCAGCGTACCCAGCTGCCATCGAGGGGCGTTTGAATGGCTGGGCGCGTATCGAGTTGTAAGTTCGCCGTACTTCCCGTCCGCGAAATGACAATTCGTTGGTAGGGAGGGTTGGCTTTGGCAATCAGGTGACGGGCGAGGGATCTGATGGCGAAGTTCATTTGCGCGGTGCCGCAGGTGATCGCCGCCTCGATATCATCGCTGGCATTCGCGTCGATTTTATATGCGCCTTCGAGTTCAGCTTGCGCTTGCGGTCCTTGCGCGGCAGCCATGCCCGCCAGAACCAAAGTAAGGCCGGACAATCGCGAGCGCATTTTGGCGGGGCCGGTCCTTGTGACATGCATTCTTGTGATTCCGATGCCGCGTTGACGGGTGCTCGAAGACAATGCTATACAGGTGTCTAGCATACCATTCATCGGCGTTTTTCGCTGCGAGAGCTCACATGCAGTTATTGGAAGATCGAGACTACTTCACGGACCACGTGATTCTCAAAGACCCGTATGCGTATTTTGAGGCGATCCGCGCCAAGGGGCCGATCTATCAGATTCCGAGCAGCGGTCTGGTGGTGGTCACTGGGTTCGACGAGATCCTGGAAGTACTCAAGAACACCAACGATTTCTCATCCGTCATCGCACCCAGCGGTCCGGCGGCGCCCTTGCCTTTTCAACCCCAGGGCGCTGACATTACGCCTCAAATCGAGGCACACCGAACCGAGTTCGTGGGTGGCGATCTGGTCGTCGCGTACGATGATCAGCAGCACGCCTTCTCCCGCTCGCTGTTGACCCGGCTCTTTACGCCGTCTCGCCTGCGGGCGAACGAGCAGTTCATGGCGGAGTATTCCGATCAGCTGGTGAAGGATGCGGTCGCGGACGGCGGATGCGAACTCATCAAGCAGATCGCAACCCCCTTCGTCACGATGGTCATCGCCGATTTGCTCGGCGTGCCCGCTGCCGACCGGCAGATCTTCATGGACGCGATTGAGGCCGGTCCACCTCCGGGAAGCCTGCAGGGTGATGACTTGATGGCGCAACATCAGCCGCTGGTGGTGATGGGAATGTATTTCGCCGGCTATGTGCAAGAGCGACGCCAGGACCCGCGCGCGGATATTCTTTCGGAGCTGGCCAATGCCACCTATCCCGATGGCTCGGTCCCGGAGGCGCTGGAAATTGTCCGACTCGCGACGTTTCTTTTCGGCGCAGGGCAGGACACCAGCGCCAAGCTTCTCGGAAATACGATGAAATTCATCATGGACGAGCCTGGCTTACAGGATCGGCTGCGCCAGAATCCGTCGTTGATTCCGTCGCTGCTCGAGGAAGTACTGCGTCTGGAGGGGTCGGCAAAGATGACCGCCCGTCTCGCTCGCAAGGACACACACATTGGCGAACTCAAAGTGCCGGCGGGAACCCGGGTGATGCTTGCGCTCTCGGCGGCGAATCGTGATCCGCGCCGCTGGGAAAACCCTCAGGCGTTGATTCTTGATCGGCCGAAAATCAAAGAGCACCTCGCTTTCGGCCGCGGCGCCCATGTCTGTGCGGGTGCGCCACTCGCTCGTGCCGAGGTGCGGATCATTCTCGAGAAGTTTCTGGAGCACACCTCTCACATCGATCTGGTCGAGGAAAAGCATGGACCGCGGAACAATCGTGATTACGATTACGAGGCGAGTTTCATCATCCGGGGACTGTCGGAGTTGAATCTCAAGCTGACACCGGTCGGCGGGGCGGTTTCCACAAAAAAGCGGACCGGCCTTTTCGGTTTTGGCAAGCGGGCCGAGACCAAAGCGGCACCCGCCACCCGATACTCGACGGCGAATACCAAGATTGGCTCGTTGCTCGCCGATCCGGCGGCAAAGGCCGTGCTCGACAAATACTTCCCCGGCGTCAGTGACGACAAGCGGATCGGCATGGCGAAAAGTATGACCCTGCGCGCCGTGCAGAAATTTGCTCCCGATAAGTTCACGACGGAGGCGCTGGACGCGGCGGATGCCGAGCTCGCATCGTTGCCTGTCCTATAGACGGGAGGTCATTGCGCCGGTCTCATCGCGCGCAGCTGGTTGGCTGCGGTCCCGGTGAGAAGGTCGGGTGTTCAGGAATGGTTTCCAGTCGTCGCAGAGGTGTGGAGAATTCGGCAGTACGAGCCGCGCTCATCGACGCGGCAGAGCTACTGATCCGAGAGGGCGGATATCCGTCCGTCACAGCGAGAAACCTCGCTGATAAAATCAACCTCAAGCGCCAGATCGTCCACTATTATTTTCATTCCATGGATGATCTGTTCATCGCTGTCATCCGGCGAGGAGCCGATAGAGCCCGTCCTCGCCTGGAGGCCGCGCTCACCTCGGATGAGCCTCTGCGCACCCTCTGGGAGATCAACAGCGATCCCGCCGAGGCGACGCTGACCTTGGAGTTGAGTGCGCTCGCAAATCGCCGTCCCGCCGTGCGGGCCGAGGTCAAGCGATTCGCAGAAGAATTCCGTGATTTGCAGACTCGAGTACTCATACAGCATCTCACCCAGCGGGGGATCTCGCCCGAACTCCAGCCAATCGTTGCAACAGTCTTGCTGACGAGCCTGTCGCAAGTCCTGACACTCGAGTCCGCGATAGATATTGACCGTGGCCACGCAGAGACGCTCGAATTCGTTGACGCTTGTCTGCGCGCATTCGCTGAGGGACGCGCGTCTCCGCTGCCGCGGCCTCCACCGAAGTAGACCGGCCCGGAGTGTCCGCGTCAGCCGTTCACAAACTCCCAGACCTTGGAGATCACGACCGATCCTTCACCGACCGAGGAGGCGACCCGCTTGACCGAGCCCGCGCGAACATCACCCACTGCGAACACTCCGGGCTGCGAGGTGGCGAACGGGGACGCGGCCGACGCGGACGTGGCGCCGGTGATTACGAAGCCTTTGTTATCCAACTCCACCATCCCCGAGAGCCATTCGGTATTCGGTGCGGCGCCCACCATGATGAATAACGCGGGGGTGTCGAGGTGGCGGGTTCCTCCGGTCTTCAGCTCGCGAATGGTGAGCGCCTCAAGATGATCAGTGCCATGCAAGGCGGATACCTCGACGCCGTACTCGATGATAATCCGGGGATCCGCCTCGAGCCGGCTTAGGAGGTAGCTCGACATGGAGGCGGCCAGCGACTCGCCTCGAATCAGGACGCGTACGCAACGCGCCGAGCGGCTTAGAAACATGGCGGCCTGTCCCGCCGAGTTACCCCCGCCAATGACGACCACGTCGGCTCCCTTGCAATAGCGCGCCTCCATTTCGGTGGCGGCGTAATAGACTCCGCCGCCCTCGAAGTCGGCCAGGCGCTCGAGGGGCAGTCGGCGGTACTGCACCCCGGTCGCGACCACGACGGCCTTGGCGCGGACGCGCTGGCCGTTGTCGAAGGTTGCGCAAAACCCTTGATCCTCGAGGCGCTGAAGCCCCACAGCCCGCCGCGGCATGGCAAAGCGGGTGCCGAATTTCATCGCCTGAACTTCGCCGCGCCAGACCAAGTCTGCCCCGGTAATGCCCGTCGGAAAGCCCATGTAGTTCTCGATTCGGCTCGATGTCCCGGCCTGACCCCCTATTGCGACGTCCTCTACGACAAGTGCGCAGAGACCTTCGGCCCCGGCATACACTCCAGCTGCCACTCCGGCCGGACCCCCGCCCACGATCAGCACATCGAAGATCTCGTCATTGCGAAAATCCAGATTGAGACCGAGCAGTCGGGCGATCTTGTCAGGGGTGGGATCGGACACGACGACGTTGCGTCCAAAGATCACGGCCGGCTCTGTCGGCGCGATGGAACAGCGATGGGCCGTCGCATCCGCTTCGGCGCTTCGTAGCGGCACGGACGAATAGGGGATGTGATTCCGATTCGCAAATTCGGCAATCCGCCGGATGTTCCGGTCCACATCCTCGCCGATGAGTAATAAAACGCCGTCTCGATCGTCGAGTTGACGCCGGCGGCGAGCGGAAAAAACGGTGATGATGATGTCGGACATCTCCGGGATCCGGGACATGAGCGTCAGCATCGCTTCGCGCGGCACCTCGATCACTCGCGTCTCCACGACGGCACGCATTGCCAGCGACCAACCGCCGCCATACAGAAAGCCGATTTCGCCCATGAACTGCGTCGGACCGAGCGTGGAGGGCACGTGACGCTCATCGGTGTAGGGATTGACCACCTCGATCTCGCCTGCCTCGACGTAGACAAAGCGATCGATAGGCTGGCCAGGCCGGGCGAGAAAGGTGGCCGCAGGGTAGGTCACAATCTTTCCCTGTTCGCGCAACGCCTGGACGTGCGCCGGGGCGAGGGGGGTCCGTTGCATTTGGCGCAAATCGCCGCCAATCGTTTCCATGATGAATGTTCCCTAGAGAGGGGTACGGCCTGCGGACGTATCGCTACGGAGACACTGACAGACTTTGAACTCGAGGTCGAGCATGGGCGCATGGCGCCTCGCGCCATTCCGCGGACAGTCCGACTGCTCGATGTCTACCAAGAAGGCCAAGGTCGAATCGGCAGCCGCGCTCCAGGCCGTCAAGAAATCCGCCTGATGGGACTGCTGCAACTTTTTACCTACTGCCGTGTTTTATGGTTGGACACGGGAGAAATGGTATGAACAGCAATCAAGTTGGCTCACATGACATGGTCCTGGACGGTTGGCCGATCTTTATAGCCTTCGCGCTCTATCTAGTCGCTTTTGGCATCGTTGTCATGACAATGGCATCGGGAACGCTGGTGGCCTGAGGAACTGATGATGCGAAATATTCTGCTGATATCTGCCCTGTCGCTCTGTGCAGGATGGCTGCCCGTTAGCGCCAGCGCGCACGGTTGTATTAAGGGTGCCGTGGTCGGCGGTACTGGTGGGTCACCTGGCGGGTCATCACGGCGTGGCCGGTGCCGCTGTGGGTTGCGCTCTGGGGCACCATCGCGCGAAGGAGAAAGCGGCGCAAGCACAGGCAGCGCCGCAGATCAGGCCGACGGAGCCCTCTGCCCCCCACAACGCGGGGACCGGCAACGGGTCGGTTGGGCTATAAGCCCCCAGGGCTTGGGGTCCGCCCCGTTAACGCGAGGACAAAGCGTCCATATCCGCCTGCATACGCTCCTTGTATTCATCCGACCACTGCGCGCCCGGTTTCGTTTTCTGGGGCGGAGCGGCGGATTTAGGAGTCGAGGGGCTCTTGCTGGAGGCGACTCGCGGGGCGACCTTTAGCTTAAGAGTGGGGCGCGGGGACGGGGGATTCGGATTGCTCATAGGCTCGTGATAGGTGGTGATGGTTGTTGCTTCAGCAATAGCTGCCGAAGCGCTGATATGGAACAACGGATATGTGACGTCGATATGTATTCGACTTCTGATGACATGCAAGCAGAGTTTAACCCAATTCGCCCGTGAATTTATAACCATCGACGGGCAAAGAATTGTCGGTGCACGCCGACAGGCGGCCCGGGGGAGATCAGCCGTTGCGGCCGCTCCAGCGAGGCCGCAGCGCAAAACGATCAGAACGTGAAACGGGCACCGATCACGGGAGCCGTGTTGTTCTTGTTCAGATAAGGGACGCCGGGGCCGTGGGGAATGGCGATGGCCATACCGCCGCTCACCATGGAATACGAAACGCCGGCAAACACGTCGAAACGCTTGGTGAAGTGATGATCCGCGTACAGCGACCCCTCGCTGAGGAAGCCCGAGCAGGAAGCGCGGTAACTCGTGGGCGGGCAGGCCGCCGGAACACGGAAGGTGTCCTGCCACTGATGATAAAAGGACAAAGTGATGTCGCTTTTGTTGTCGTACGCGTACTTCACGCCCGTCCAGGCGATCTGCACGAGTTTGGGAGAATCAAGATTGTTGTCTTCGACGCCGCTCAAAAGATAACCGCCCTGAGCCGAAGCGCCGACGCCCAACGGATTCGTGGGATTGAACTGCTGGATATGCTCGTAGCCGGCGAAGAACTTGAAGACGTCCCAGGTGTACTTGGCAGCGAGCATGACGGCCGTGTTGTCGGTCACGATGCCATATTCGGTGTTGTCCGTTCCGATCACATTCGCCCCGGTGATGGGGTTCGTATTGATGCTGTTGACGGTCGACTGATAGGGCTGCGTCAGACTCTGAGGTCCCAGCAAGGGGTTCAGGACGCTGATCGCCTGGCTGTAATGTTGGAACACCGCGTCGACGGAGAAATTGAAGACTTCAACGCCCAAGTCAAATCCATAGGCGGTGTTATGCGCCTGTTCCGGAGTACAGGTGGCGGCGCTCCAGGTACCGGAGGCGGAGAAGCAGCCGCCCGAGCCGTCGGCAAATTTATACATCGTGCCGAAATGCACCGGCCCATAAGCAAGCTTATATTTGATGGCTTCGTCCCAACGGGTGTCCTCGGTGTCGCCGCCGCCCGCCATGGTGCCGTTATAACCAATGTACGAAAAGGAGTACGAGCCGCCGGCCGGGTCATAGTTGAGCATCGTATCCGTGCCGAGAGAGCGTTGGCGACCGAAGGTCAGCGTGCCGAATTGCGTCGACGATGCGCCGGCATAGAGCTCGTCGTTGAAGGCTTGGCCCGCGCGCGCACCATCGCCCGTGATCGAATAGGCGCTCCGGGGTAGGCCGTTGTTCGTGGTGTTGGTGGCCGCCATGTTGGCAAGCTGACCGGACTGAGGATTGATGCCGGTTGACGCATTGAACACGGCATACCAGTCCTGCATAAACTCGATACGGCCCTTGATGCCCAGTCCCGTCTGCTGCAGGTTGTTCGGCGCAAGGACGACTCGAGAGCCCTGCCCGTTGCGATTGACAAGCGATTCGCCTTCGTAGTTGTAGCCGTTTTCCGGTAAGCCGTGGCTCACCCAGCCCACACCGACGTCGTATGCGCCATAGATGGTGATACCGTGCCAAGTCAGCGGACAAGCGGTGGCGACGAAGTCCTCGAAGCTTGCGCAAGCCTCGGAGGAGGATGGCGCGGCCGGACCCGGGCCGGGGTTTGGAAGATCCTCGACGGCGCGCGCCGCGTGACTCAAAGCGAAAGTCGAGACAAGCACCACAACGGCGCACCACTGCACAGACCGCATATTACTGTCCTCGGAAAACTGTTACTCAGACGTGATCTAACGATCGCGATGGTTGATGGAACCCTGCGTCGTCCGCGCCATATCCGGAGTCACGCTCACGGCTAAGAGCGCCCCTTTCCCGGTGATGCTTTTTCCCCGCAGACCTATCATTCATCGCTTTTAAATTCGTTGTATTCGTGCATATATAACACGGCCAGGTCGTGAAGCGCAAAAAACCCGATGAGGGTGAGGTGGCCGATACATGGGGTCATTGCATCGAAGCCGGATGTTTTGTACGGGCTCGCCTTCGATATGATGACGGAAGAGAAGCGATTCGCGATTCGGGTTCGCTGTCGCAAGGCGCACGCAATATCGGGATGAGCTATCGTCGCGCGTGGCTCTTGGCCGAGAGCCTGAGACAATCCGTCCGCGAGCCCGTGACGATCGCGAGCGCAGGGGGAAAGGACGGCGATGGTTCTAAGGCCAAGCCCCTTTCTTCGCAACTGTAAAATCGAAATACTGTCCAATTGGGCAGTTAGGGCGTGAGGCACCTCGCATAATCGCGTTTTCCTACGCTCATGTCGGCGAAAGTCGATAGCGCCGGGCACATTAGTGCGTTGAGAATTCAGCCCTATGATGTTCCGCGGCGCAACAGCGACCGACACTTCAAGCCTGGCGGCCGAGGGCGCGCAAATGGCCATTGAAGCGGGGCTCGTTTATGTCTCGTGCAGCGACCCCGGCATTCGCCGCATGCGCGCCGGCCGGGGTTTCTATTACCTCACTCCAGAGAATCGGCGGTTGACGTCGGCCGGCGAGCTGAAGCGCATCGCCGGCCTCGCCGTTCCGCCGGCCTATAAGGACGTCTGGATCTGTGTGAGCCCGCGCGGCCACTTGCAGGCCACGGGTCACGATGCGCGCGGTCGAAAGCAATATCGCTATCATCCGAATTGGCGGCAAGTGCGCGACAACGCGAAGTTCGACCGGATGGTTGCCTTTGGCGAAGCACTGCCAAAGCTGCGCCGCAAGCTCACTCGAGATCTATCGCTTCCAGGTCTGCCGCGTGAGAAGGTCCTCGCGGCGGTCGTGGCGCTGCTCGATGCCACCCGCGCACGCATCGGCAACGCTGAATACGCGCGCGACAACAAGAGTTTTGGGCTGACGACTCTACGCAACCGTCATGTCACGTTCGTGCGCGACGGCCGTGCGGTCCTCAACTTCAGAGGCAAAGGGGGCGTTCAACACGAGATCCCCATCGACGACAAGCGCATTGTGCGCATCGTTCAGAGTTGCCAGGAGCTCCCCGGTCAGCATCTGTTCCAGTACGTCGCCGACGACGGCGGCCGCTGTCCGGTCGATTCAGGCGAGGTCAACGATTATCTGCGCGAAGCCATGGATGATGACTTTACTGCGAAAGACTTCCGGACATGGGGCGCCACCCTGCGTGCGCTGGTGTTGCTCGCGCGGATTCCCCGAGATCCGGACGCCAGCGAGAGCGCCTTGAAGAGCGCGATCGTCGGCGTCATCAAGCAGGTTGCCTCGGAGCTGCGCAACACGCCCGCCGTATGCCGCAAGTCTTATATCAACCCGGCCGTGTTCGAGGGATGGCGCTCGGGAGCGATCCACACGATATCCGGCGGCAATCTGGCAACGGCTTCGCCCCGCAAGGCGGAAATGCTGGTTCTGGACTTTCTCAAGCGTTCCTAATCCGTTAGTGTGCGCAGGCGCGCGTTGGAATCCGGAGGCTATTTGTGTGGCAGCTGGCTCAGATCAATGTTGGCCGTCTGGTCGCACCCCAGGGCGATCCTCGTACCGCGGCATTCTTTTCGGCTCTCGAGGAAATCAACGCGCTTGCCGATGCCGCTCCCGGATTCGTCTGGCGGCTGCAGGACGAGAGCGGCAATGCCACGGGAATTCGGACGACGTCGGATCCGTTGTTCGCCGTCAATATGTCGGTTTGGGCGGATGCCGACGCTTTATTCTCATTCGTTTATCGAAGCGCGCACACGAATGTTATGGCGCGGCGGCGGGAATTTTTCGAGAAGTTCGCCGGGATCTATCAAGCGCTCTGGTGGGTACCCGCAGATCACCGTCCGACCGTAGATGAGGGCTTGTCACGGTTGTGGCGGCTCGAGCATTACGGGCCGACGCCCGACGCGTTCACCTTCAAGGCCCGTTTTCCGCCACCGGATCACCCCGGCGCTCCGGTCGATATGCAGCCGGATCCCTGGTGCGTGGGTCGCGCGTAGCTCTCAGGGGTCTTGGACAGCCTGCAATCTTGTGATGTCGATGATCTTGCTTTCATTGATTGGCCGCTGATCGAGCGCACAGAGCTGACGAAACAGCTCACCCGCGAGTCTGCCGAACGGACTGCCGATCGAGAATTTGCGGGCCAGTGCTAAACCATACTCGACGTCCTTCAGCCGCAGTTGTGGCGTGAACAGGATGTCTCGGTCATGGTGCCCATCGGCGATTCGGCGGGCGTTGCGGATCACTTGCGGGCTTGCTGCCTGCCCGGTAGCAAGCGCGTCAGCGACCAGTGTGAGATCCAGACCGATCTTCTCCGCAATCGCCAGGCTCTCTGCTGCTGAGGCGATCTGCACGGCGCCGAGCATGTTGACCAGCAGCTTGTAGGCGGTGCCCGTACCCACGCGCCCGAAGTGAAGGATGCTTTTCGAGAACGTCGCCAGTAGCGGACGTGCAGCGCTCAGGTCTTCGCAATTCGCACCGAGCAGCAAGGTGAGCTCACCTGCAACGGCACTCTCGGGAAGACCGGTGACGGGCGCGTCGAGGTAGCGCATTCCTTGACGAGTGGCTTCGGCACTAAGCTGGAGAACCCAATCATGGGAGAGCGTTGAGCATTCGATCGCGAAGGCGGCAGGTGCAAACTGCGCTGCGAGGACACCGCGAGTTCCATTCCAGATCTCCCGTGAAGCCTGATCGTCCGTCACCATCGATACGACCGCATCGACACCCTCACAGGCTTCGCGTGGTGTGGCGCACTGCACAGCTCCTCGACCTACCAGGTCATCCGCTCGAGCCTTCGTCCTGTTGAACACTCGCAGCTGATGACCGCCATCCAGGAGGCGTCGCGCCATTCCCGAACCCATCCTGCCCAACCCGATGAATGCCACTTTGGCCATACCGATCCCTCGACGTATGTCTGCTGGTATGTTGTCCGCAACGGTGCGATTTTACGCGCGGTCTCCCTCCGGGTTCGTGGCGGACTTTTCGCGTCCAACTACACCAGGCCGGATCGTTCTAGAAGCGCGCTGTCGAGATTGAGTGGACGGTTCGGGTCCAGGCCGAGTGGGCGGAGCTGGACCAGCGGCACCCGCTGATTGGTAAACTATATGGCGCGGCGAGCGTCTGTTATGGCACTGCATTCTACTTCATCGGCGCCTCTGGAGACGCTAACCTATTGTTTTATAAAGCCGCTGTGGGCGGCGGCGGGTCTGCCAGGGCTTTTTAGCGCCTCCAGACCAACCGGTTGCAACCTTATGGCCGCGATTGGGCACTTACAGGGGCATGATCCGCCTCGATCAAGAAACAGCCGGGGTCCGATGAATTCATTGGCCAAAATCTCCTCCCGCGAAGGCGATTTCGATCTATTGGCTGCCGTCGCCGCCGGTGATCGCCCGGCGCTGGAGCAGCTGTATCACGGCTATCACCGCAGACTCGCGCGATTCCTGTCGAGATTCACCTCGCGGTACGAGAACGTGGAAGAAATCATCAACGACACCTTCATGGTCGTCTGGCAGAGCGCCAAGGACTTTCGCAATGCCTCGCAAGTATCGACATGGATCTTCGGCATCGCCTACCGCACGGCACTGAAGTCGCAGCGGCGGCAGAAGAATCACGCGGCGGCGCTGAGCTTGGACGAATCGCCCGAGCAGATCGTTGATCCGGACGCCGACGTGGAGGTGCAGGACTGGGTGACACACGGCTTGAACAGCCTCTCCGTCGAGCTGCGGTTGACGTTGGAACTCGCTTATCGCATGGGTCATTCGCTAGATGAAATCGCGGAAATTACCGATACCACAGTCGGAACCGTCAAGGCACGCATGTTTCACGCTCGCCGCAAGCTGCGTGAATACCTGCCGGCCATCGGCGGCGAGGACGCTGAATTGCCGGCGAGGAACGAATGATCTACGAGCAGAATCTTTCAGGTGATCACGAGGAAGTGTTCGGGCTGTTCCCGTGGTATTTGAATGGCACGATTACCGAGGCGGAGCGGCAGAAAGTTGATGAGCACGTGCGTGTTTGCGCGGCGTGCCGCAACCAGCTAGCACGCGAGCGTGAGATCTACCAATCGATGTCCGCAGAGTCGAGCCTCGAGTTCATCCCCGCGTCCTTCAGTCGTCTGCAGGCCCGCCTCGATGCCCTCTCTCCGGAGACGCTGGCGGCGCCTCAGGCCGCAGTGCGTCCATCCGCAAGCGAGCACCCGATACCCCGGCGGCGCGGTCCCATGTCCTGGCCGCGTCTCGCAGCGGCATCGATCGCCGTCCTCGCACTCGGGTCCCTCGGTCTCGCTTCGGCGGACCGATGGCTGAAGATCCGCGCGTTGCCAGCCGAATACCACACTGTCACTAGCGCGGCGCCTCGCGCGCCGGATGAAGTCATCCGCGCAGTGTTCTCTCCGGCGATCACTCTCGTGGAGTTGCAGGCGATTCTCGGCGAAGCGCAGCTGCGGATCATTTCCGGTCCCACCGAAGCCGGGGTCTATTCTTTGGGGGCCACTTCGGAGCGCCCGGTGACTGCCTCGCTGTCGCTGCTACGCCGACATGCGTCGGTGCGCTTTGCAGAAAGTACCCGCATCGACCCGCGTGTGACCGGCGAACCGCGATGAGCCGACGGGCGGTGATTCTAGTAGTCGCACTGCTGAGCGGGTGCGGCAGTGCCCCGGTGCGCATCGAACCCAGAGCCCTGGGGGACGCGCCGGGCCAGTCCTCTGAGCGTCTGATTATCGCCGCCGTCGACAACGAGCAGACTACATTGCTGGCGAACGCCGCCAGCACCCCGCGAGGCTACGATAGCACCGTCCCCTATGCTGCGAGCTCGGCAGCCCGGGCACGCCTGCGCTCTTTGGAAAAGGACTATGACCTGCAGCAGGTCAGCGAGTGGCCGATCAAACCTTTGCACCTGGATTGCGCGGTGTTGAAGATTCCCGATGGCGCGGATCGCTCCGCATTGCTTGCCGCCATGTCGGTCGATCCGCGCGTCAAGCTCGCGCAACCTCTGCAGACCTTCTCGACACGCAGCGGTTACAACGACCCGTATCTGGCCTTGCAGCTCGGATTTCGCCAAATGGATGTGATCCACGCCCATTCGTGGTCGAGCGGCGAGGGCGTGAAAGTGGCTATTATCGATACCGGCGCCGATACGCAGCATCAGGATCTCCGCGGTCGAATCGCGGCGGCGGGCAATTTCGTCGACTCCGATAGCGAGCAATTTCGACGCGACCGGCACGGTACGGAAATGGCCGGTGTCATTGCTGCGGTCGCCAACAACCACGAGGGTATCGTCGGCGTGGCGCCGGAGGCGCGTTTGTTGTTGTTCAAAGCGTGCTGGCAGCTGCGACTCGACGCCGACGCCGCGATCTGCAATTCGTTCACGCTCGCCCGTGCGCTGGTTGCGGCGCTCGATGCCGACGTACAAGTCGTCAATTTGAGTCTGATCGGTCCGGACGATCCGCTGTTGCGCGGTCTCATCGAAGAAGGGGCACGCAGGGGAATCTTATTCGTGGGGGCCGCATCCGATACGGCTGACGGTGGACACGGCCTCTCGCAGTTGCCGGGCGTCATCGAAGTCGCCAGCGCCGAGCGCCGTCTCCCACCCGCCGCCGCGGTGTATGCTCCGGGCAAAGATATTCTGACGCTCATGCCCGGCGGCCATTATGACTTTGCCTCGGGCGACTCGATCGCCACAGCCCAGGTCACTGGCGTGGTCGCACTGTTGCTCGCCAAGAACCGCTCGCTCACCGCCGCGAGGGCTTTGAAACTACTGCGTGACACGAGCGTGCGTACCGAGGCAGGCGCGGACGGGACGGTGCATGTCGACGCCTGTGCCGCCCTTGTGACTCTGTTGGGCCGAGGATCGTGTACGACCGATCAGCCCGCCCGTGTCGCGTTGCACTGAGACCTCGCCCATGTTGACGTCAATCGCGACGCCCGCAGGCAGCCGGCTAGCGAGATCGAGGGGTTCCATAAGGAGTCGGCGGGCTCGCACTCGCCGCGGGGGTGGTCAACTCGAGCACCGCGGCTGCATTGTCATCATTGAAGTAGATGATCTGATTGCCGTCCGCGTCGACCGCGGTTGCGAGGCCGAACAGCGCGCCGGGTGCCGTGGCGTCGAGTTGCAGGGGCTTCCCAACGAAGCCGCCCGGAAGGACCGGTGACACTTCGATCAAGAAGTTTGTCGCGGCGCTGGGCGCCTGGATGCCGATATCGGCGTTTGCAACCACCAGATCGCCGTTCTTGAGCAAAGCAGCACTCAGCGGCGTGTTGAGCGGCGGTCCGTGCGCGATAACCCGCGCCGATGTCATCGATGGACCCGAGAAGGTCGGAGTGGGCGTGGGCGTTGTCGTCCCGGTACATTGTCCGTTCACAACCAAGCCGTCCTTGCTGACGATCGATATGCCAACGATCGCGATCACGCTTGCCGAGCTCGTATCGACGACGTATAGCGTGTCGTTGGAAGGATCGTAAGTGAGTCCGGCCGGTCCGAAAATCATCCCCGGTGAGCCGCTCGAGCAAAAGCCGCTGGCGATTTCCGTAAAGGTCGTTTGCGCATCGGCGTCGAGACTGATGCGGTCAATGGTGCCTCCGGCGGCGATGTCGCCTCCCGGAGCGTTCGAGACGTAGATCGCCGCGGGCTGCGAGCCTGCTGCCGCGACGTAGACCTCGCCCCAGGGATAGGCGAAGGTGTCGGCGAAGGGCGTCGCGACGACACCGGCCGCACTGACCAGCGGGTTGTTGGTGGCCGACCAAGCGGCGGCCGAGATGCTGTCATCCGGCAGCATCGTGAGGGCGTCGCAGCCGTCAAGGCTTGCCGATTGGGCGATTCGATAAGGCGTTGACCCAGCGGCCGGATGTAGTCCGACGATGGTAGTGCCAGTGCCTTGAACCCCGCCTTGAGCTGCTGGGCTACTGGCATTATTGAAATTGCACACGATCAGGTCACCCTTGGTGATCAGACCCGCGGTCGCGGGAGCGATCGCAAGACCGTATGGATTCTGGTCGCCGTTCATCGGATCGACCGTCGACCCGATGGTCGTAATCTTGCCGGCCGTCGATAGCGCGGTGAGGAGGGAAGGGGAGACCGTCACCGCAGGTGTGCTCACCGATACGTTGCCCCCCATGTCCGTGCAGCTCAACGTGTACGTGTAAGTGCCGGCAGCGGTGGGTACCACGGTTGCCGTACCGGTCATCGATTGGCTGCCGGTGAAGCTGCCGCCACCCGCACCAGAAACCGTGGCCGAGCAGCCGGTGCTATAGGTCGAAGTCCACTGTAGCTTCACAGCCTGCCCCACATTAATGGTGGTCGGAGACGCCGGCTGCGCAAAGCTTGCAGTCGCGGCGGGAGTGGCCGGCGTGGCGGTGGTGGGCGCGGTGTAACCCATAGAGCCGCCGTCTCCGCACGCGGCCAGAGTGGCCACGACAAGCATGTACGAGGCTTTGATCCAGGAAGGAATGTACCTTTTCATGCTAAGACCTCAGGGTGTAGTGATAGTGATTGCGGCCACGGGCCTAGAAATAGCCGTGCAGCTCGAGGAAGTAGAGGCGTTGATGCTCGGCCGGATCCTGAGGAATACCGTCGTACCAACGGAATCCAGCGCGTAGTTGGGCGAACTGAATCGGCGTCAACTCGTAAATCACGCTCCAGCGGGTCTCTTCGCCATTCGGCACCGAGCGATCCGGATTGAGAAACTCATCGGTAATCTTGAGATTGTTTCCACGGGCGATGAGCCAGTCGGCCTCGAGCAGGGTCGCGAGTTCCCTGCCTTGTCCATTGGGAATGCTCTTGTCGTCAGTGACTTCGGCCTGAGCCAGCCAGGAGATGGGGCCGGTCCGCAATCCACCGAAGATGCCGAACGCGTTCTTCGCGCCGCCCGATTGGTCATTATTATTGGCGGCAATGCCAAGACGCCAAATGGACTCCACGAAGGCGACGTTAAGACTGTACTGTTTGCCGTCGCTCTTGACGGCGCCCCCCGCGGTGCCGTTGCTCACCGCCAACTGCGCGTCCCAATGGCCCCGCTCCCAACCGAATTCCACGCCCTGGTCCGGGGTCGTCATATTGATTCCGGTAGCGGTCAGAATGAACGCAGTCTGATCCTGCAGCCGCAATCCAAAAGGCAGGTACATCTGACCGGCCTTTAGGTACCAATCGTGAGAACCGGACCAGTACAGAACATAGGCCTCGCGGTTAAGAGCGCCCCCGGGTGCAACTTGCTCATCGATATAGGCGAGCAGCCGATTCGGGATCACATTCGCTTCCAGGTAGATTCGCGCCTGTTCGAGCGAGAATTCCTGCACCGAGGGGGTATTCGGCTGCTGGGTCACTTGGGCGTCGAACCGCAGATCCCCGCCGGTGCGGATGTACTGGTCAAGCGCGCCGGTCCAGTTGTCTCCTCCGGTGTCCAGATGCGCACTCGGAATCGCAGTCTGCGCGAGCACGTCGCCGACCGTGGTACGCAAACCGCCGCCCGTCGGGTTGACGTGGCAGACATTGCATTTCAAGCCGAATTGCACGGCAAGATAGGGCTCGGCGTGAGCCGCATATCCACCGAAGCACAGGAATGCGAGTACGCAGGCAACACCGAATTGAGCCGTTCGACCGATCACTGAGCGGGCTCCACGGTGAAAACAAATGAGCGATCGGCACCGAGCACCTGCGCGTGAAGATCGGCCAAGGCGCCGCCGCCGGTGCCGCGTACCACCAGCCGATAAACGCCGGCCTCGAGCGCGGCCTTCGGCGTTATCAGCATGACTGCGGGATTCTGGGAGGCCAGCACACCGGTGATAGCCACCCGCGCGCCGCTGGCGGCCGCCGCGGCAGTCTCGGGATCGAGGTCCGCATCGCCCATTCGTTCCACCGTGATGGTCGTATCGTTGACGAGAGAGGAGTCGACGTCGTGATTGAACGCCACGACGATTCGCGGCACGGGCGCAATCACGATCGACCTATCTTTCGGGACTGTGTCTTGAATGACGAAGACCTTCGCCGCGGCCGCCGCTGCCGGCACATCGGGCGCGCCATTCGTGATCCACTGTCGAATCGCGTCGATGGTCGCCTGAGGCAGCGGGGTCTCACCGAGGGGCATTTGGCCGCCCTCAATGCCGGGCGCACCCTCGATCTTGAGCACCATGTAGCTCTCGTCCGGATTACCCGGATTGACCCGTAGAAAGTTGGGCTGTTCTACGCTCGGTACGCCGACGAGCGCGTTGTATGCATGAGCGGCATCGAGTTGCAGGCCTTCGGGCGCACTCGCACCAATGTGGCATTTCGAACAGATCGGCGTGAATACATTGTCTTCGATCGACTGCAGATCCGGCGTGATTGCTCCGCTCCCGGTGCCGCCTCCCATGATGGGCATCCCGTTTTGACTGAGCCCGTCGCCATTGCCGGCGCAGCCCGCTACGCACCCGACTAACAGAAGTGCGACGTCGAATAGTTTTCGCATCCCCGACGACCCGTGATGAACCAGGACATCGAGTAAGTACCGCGCGGTGTGCTTGCGGTTTAGCGCGACGGCTTATTTGCGGGAATGAGCTCGGCGCTTCGTGGCCGCGGGCCGTTGCGAACGGAATGCATGGCGCGCGTGCCGCACGAGCGAGCGGACGTCGCTCCACTGTAAGTGACCGCCAGGCTTCGTTTGGTTTATGGAAATGACATTCCGATTAGCACCGCTCGGGGATATTCAACGCGGCGGATGGACCTTGTGCCAATTGCCATGCCTCGACGTCAATGCGTTGATGCAGAGCCGTCGGTCCCTGCTTGCGCACGGGACGGGGGTTGCAAGTGCAATATGGTCAATTCACCGGTTGGAGCTAAATATGAGAAGAATTCTGCAAACTGTCATCTTGGCACTGAGCGTCGTTTCAGCGGCCGGAGCAGATGAGGTGATCAGCAACACCAAGGCGGCCCAACTCTTGACTAAATATAACTGCCAGACCTGTCACACACTGGGCGCATCATCATTGCCGGGCCCTTCGTATCGCGCTATCGCAAAGAAATACGCGAGCGATCCTCAGGCGATCGGCGACCTGGAGACCAGCGTCGTAAACGGGAGCAGCGGAACTTGGGGAAATAACACAATGCCGCCGACTGAAATCTCGAACAAGGATCTTAAGGCGCTGATCGTATGGATATTGCAGCTAATGCCATGAACGCGTTGCAGGGCGGCGCGACGCCCCGAGGAAGCCTGGCGCGAACGTTGCAGTCCGCCTAGAGCGCTGGGTGCGCTCCAGGAGAATTCACACGAAGCGATGATGGATTCTTGCCATCGGTACGACCCAACATCATTGCCGCGATTTGTGTAGAGATGTCCCAGAGCCGTCTCGCGAGGCCGGCGTCACCAAACAGAGGACTCCTGCGGGATATTTGGCAATCCAGCCAGTACTCGCCGGTTATGCCGACAACCAATGGACTCGCCGCCAGCAAAGCCGGCGTGCCCGCTCGTTGTGCGGGCGACCTCGTGAAATATCCCAAGACTGACTGAATCAATCGCTGGGCAGCGGGTTGAGGCGCACTTGGACTCTGATTTACAGCGGTATCGGAATGGAACGTGTTGACCAATACGCCTCGCGCATTCAAGCGACGCGAGAGTTCCTGGACGAAGAGTGCCGCGGCGAGCTTCGTTTGCTCGTGAAAGGCGCGCGGGTCATATATCCGCTCATTGCTGAGATCATCGAACGCCAGGCTTTCTATCCGCAGCTCCGCCATACTTCGATCATTACTGGCAATCACGATCCGTCCCGTGCCGTGTCGGACGATTTCGGCGAGACGGTTGACGAACACAAATTGCGCGACATGATCGGCGAAACACCGTAGTTCGAAGGAATTGATGATGACGGCGTCCAGCTGATTGGATAGACGCTGCAGTGATTCCATCGCCGCGTCGACGGACGCTGGGTCGCTGGGATCGCAACAGAGCGGGGTAGAGCGGGGAACTGCACTGCACGCAGCCTCTGCATCGCCCCGCGTGCGCGCGACTCCGATCACGAGGGCGCCGTTGGCACTTAGAGCCTTCATGGTTTCGAGTCCGATGGCGGAGTTGCATCCGGTGATGAGCACTCGCTTTCGCGACAAGTCGATACCCGCGAGCACTTGATCGGCTGTCGATCGGGAACCAAAGGGAATTGACTGCGCCATATGAAATCCTCTAGCGAAAATTATCTTCAAATCTTCTTGCGCGGCGTTCAATAGGAACTTGGCGCGGTCTCGCGGAGGCATGTCCAGGCTCCGCGGCTGACTCACGAGGCCGCATACCTGCATTGATTGGTTTGGCCAGCAGATAGCGGTCCCCTAACCATTCAAGAGCTCGTGCAATGGCTGAGCCGTAGTTCGATACGGGGAGCTGTTGATGTGAGAAATCTAGACCGTCAGGCATATGAGCACTCCAGGAACATCAAAGAATTCAGCGGATAGCAAAGCGGCCGGCGAACTCATCATCCGCTGGACATCGGCCGCTCGGTACTCAGTCATGGCCGTATTGACGGAAAGCGGATCACGTGATTCGTGTGCATCACGCTATCTCTGCGTATTCGATCCGACAGGCCAGTGGCGATGGATCAATCCGGTCAGGGCGATGAGATAACCACCGGGCAACACCAACAGTCCCATCGATGGTCCGAATTCTTGGACCGCGAGTCGCGCGCGGCGTAACAGCCGATTAACTTTGTTCATTGACATAACCCTTTAATCCGTTGCCTTGGCTGCCTATGCCTAGGCAAGCATTTGCGTAAAAAAACTCAGGTGTTTTGCAGCATCCTGACCAAAAAACTCTCCAGTTGGCGCGCTTCAGCCTGGCTAAATCCCTGCAGGAAATGATTGAGTACCTGCACCGAGCATTCGCGCATCTTCGGCAGGGCAGCGCGACCCGCTTCGCTCAATTCGAGCTTCACCAAGCGCCGGTCATCGGGACATCGACGCCGACTGATCAAGCCCTTTGCTTCGAGGCGATCAAGCATGCGGGTCATCGCGCCGGCATCATAGGGAAGGTCCTTGCACAGCTGCGCCACCGAATCCACGCACTCCGATTTTGCGAGCACGCTGATGACTACGTACTGCGCGGCGCTGATCTCGAGCGGCGCGAGGTCCGGGTCCTTCGCGAGCACTTCATCCAGGGCATTCATTTGCGCAGCCTTCACCCGGTACAGCAACTGCCCTACGCAGTTGGCCGGCTGATAGGTCTCTAAATCGTAGACTTTGGCTTGTTTACTCACATTTCCACCTGACACGTATAGTACTTGCCTAGGCAATAACTGTCAAGGCAGTCTTGCATTGGGTCACCCCGGAGCCGTTAAAAGCACCTCCCGCGAGGTGATCGCGCCATAGGCGGGTTCCCGGCTCCTCCTGCTCGGGCGCGATGCGGAGTTCCAGGGCCATTTTTATCAGGTCTGCAAGAGAGGCCGCTTTCATCTTTCGCATCATCTTGCCTCGGTGTGCTTTCACCGTGACCTCGGAGATGCCGAGTTCGCCACCGGCCTGCTTATTCAATCGGCCAGAGACGACTAATTCCATGACTTCGCGCTCGCGTTGGCTCAGCGACATATAACGATTCAGCAGAACTTGGCGCTGCTCCGCGTGGCGAAGTGAGACCGCACTGTGCCCTAGGGCATGTTCGATGGCACTCAAGAGCACCTCGCCGACAAGTGGCTTTATCAAGAACTCGATCGCTCCCGCCTTCATGGCTTGAACCGTCATCGGGATGTCATCGTGACCCGTGATGAAGATAATCGGCAATTCCACCCGCTCGGCGATGAGCTTCTGCAGATCCAGCCCGTTGAGGCGTGGCAGATTAACGTCGAGTACAAGACAGCTCGGAACGAGGACTCGTGACTTGGCGAGGAATTCCTCCGCCGATGCCGAGATGCTGGGTTCCCAACCCGCGCAGCGAATCAGCGGCTCCACCGATTCGCGTATCGAGATGTCGTCATCGACTACGAAGACGATCGGTGTGGTGGGCGATGGGGGCGGGCGCAATCGCGGTGCGGTGTACTCGGAGAAGATCATGACCATGCCTCTAACGTCGCGTGGTTGACTCGGGCTCTGATCCGGAAGGAATGCAGAACGAAAACGTCGCTCCCGGACCACCATTCGGCTCAGCCCGGAGACGACCTTGATGATTTTCGATAATGGAGCGACTCACGGATAGGCCGATGCCCATGCCATCACTCTTGGTGGTGTAGAAGGCATGGAAGAGCCTCTCCGAATCCTGCGGCAAACCTACCCCCACATCTTCTACGCTCAGGTGGACGCCGTCTTCTGCGTCTCTATGGGTTTTGATCGTCAAACGTTTCGGGCGTACGTCGATGTCTCTCATTGCCTCGGAGGCATTCAGCATTAGATTGAGGACGACCTGCTGAAGCTGCACCCGATCTCCTGCGACTGGCGGGAGATCCCGGGCGAGTTCCACGCGCAATATCACCCCTGCCGCGTGAAGCTCGTTGGACAGCAGGGCGATTACTTCTTCTGTCGCTTCGTTGAGGTCAACTACTTCGGTCGGCGCGCTCTTCTTACTAAAAAGAGCGCGCAGCCGTGTAACCACGTCCGAGGCACGCTGGCCGTCACGGATTGTCCGCCTCGCCGTTTCACACGCTCCCTCGAGGTCTGGTGGATCGGCGGCGAGCATCCTCAGGCACGCACTCGCGTTCGTGACAATCCCTGATAGCGGCTGGTTGACTTCGTGCGCGATCGAAGCCGTCAGCGCCCCGAGGGTTGTAACCCTGGACACGCGCGCCAGTTCCGATCGCGCCTTGCTGAGCGCTTCCTCGGCGCGCTTCCGATCGTCGATGTCGGTTATCAGACAATACCAGGAGGCGATTTTACCGGCCGTGTCGTGTGCGGGAAGGGCGCGGACTTGGAACCATCGATAGATACCATCGGCTCGTCGGCAACGATGCTCAATGGCATACGGGGTCCCGGTGTTGATCGAATAAGTATTAGCCTTGACGACTTCAGGAAGGTCATCCGGATGAACGGCATCGGTTATCTTCCAACTCTTCAGTTCCTCAGGGGTCTTGCCGAAGTACTCCAGGAGTGGTCGGTTGAGCTGTTGGAGCTCACCAGTCGAACTCATGGTACAGACGAGCCCCGGGATGCTATCGACAATCTGACGCAGATTGGCTTCGCTCGCTCGCAGTTCCTCTTCGGCCCGAATCTGCTCGTCGATGTCGGTGGTCGTACCGACGAATTTGAGGACTTTTCCTTCTGCATCGCGCAAGACCACGGCTTGATTGAGATGCCAGCGATAGGCCCGGTCCCGAGCGCGGAGAGATCGGGTCTGCATCGCAAATCCCTGTCCGGAGCGTACGCCCTCCCAAAAGCTCTTCGATGCTGATTCGCGATCCTCGGGGTGGACTGCCGTCATCCAGGCCTCGGGATACGACCGGACGAATTCGAGGGTCTGACCGGAGTACTCGAGCCATACTTGATTCACGAAATCGGGGGTCCCATCTGGTTTGAGCGTCCAGGCCGATACCGGAAGATGCTGTAGAAGCCCGACCTGGAGTTGCAGCTGTTCGTTGGTTTCGGCAAGCGCCCTTGTTCGTTCCGCAACCCGCCGATCGAGCTCACTTGCAAGCCGTTTCTGCTCATGAGGGATCGCACTCTCGCTGTCGACATGAAACGGTGTTGGCATTAAATCGCGCCTCTGAACTCGCGTGGAGTGACGCCGACGATCTTCCGAAACACCTTCGTGAAATGCTCCTGGGTCCGAAAGCCAGTTAGTTTGCTAACCTCGGCGATGCTTAGCGATTTATCCTTCAGGTGAACCTTTGCGCTGTCGATCCTTGCCCGCAGAACAAACTGGTGAGGGGTCAGGCCTGTGGCTTGGGTGAACAACAACACCAGATGGTTCGGCGACACACCGGCGATCTGCGCCATGGCCACCAGGCTGATGTTTGCCCCAGTGTTCGCGCGGATGTAGTCGATCACTCTGGCGACACTTCTCTTGCCAATGTGCGCACCCTTTCTCTTCGCTTGCTACCCTGCGAGCAAACGATAGCGCGAGAACATTGGTCGAATGTTCCGGTTTGGTCAGTTCTTCCGAATTAATGGTCTAAAATACACGCAATCGGGCATACGACGGTATGATCGGAGTGCTGGGCTTCCTGTTCGGCCGGAGGTAAAGCAATGGATATCTCTGGGGTTCTCCCTGTCAAGGCTGTTGAGGTGATGTGCAATGGGTGCGCGGTGTGTCCCATGCCTACGCTATCTTCCCTCAACAGCAAACGGGCCGGGTGGGACGGCATTGCCTTAGAGTCGTTCAGTGATGTGCCTGGTGTCTCGATTCCCGATCACGAGCATCCGACTCACTTCCTGAATCTTCTGACCCATGGAAATATCAAGGCCCAGTGGACCACGGAGGGCAAGAGTCGCAGCGCAGACAATACCCCTGGGACAATCTACGTCTTGCCGACAGGAACCCGCGATCGCCTCACTTGGTCCGGTCCGAGCAGTCGTATCATCCTGGTCATGGAACCGCGATTCCTTTCGCGTTCGCTTGAGGAGACCCGGCACCTAAAGGATGTAGAACTCACCGCCCACTGGAATCTTCGCGACCGCCACATTCAGTCGTTGATGCTCGCTCTGCATGCCGACTTGGAAGATGGCTCACCGGCCGGTCCGCTCTACGGCGAATCTCTCGGGCTGGCGCTCGGCGTCTATCTGGTTGGCCGTTATTCGGTCCGCAATTCCGCCAAGCCTGATTACCGTGGCGGCATGCCTACGATGCGCCTGAACAGGACTCTGGAATTTATTCACCAGAATCTGGGACGAGATCTTCGGCTGTGGGAGCTTGCCCAAATGGCTGGCATGAGCCCCAACTACTTCTGCGAGCTTTTCAAGGCAAGCACAGGCTTACCCCCTTACAAATACATCCTTAGGTGTAGGGTTGAGCGCGCGAAGCAATACCTGCGGGATCCCAAGATCAGCTTAGCCTGCGCAGGAGCGGCGGCTGGCTTCGCCGATCAAAGTCATTTCACGAAGGTATTCCGCCGAATCGTAGGTGTCACACCCATGAGGTTCCGCGGCGGCTGCAATTAGAGACCGGTCCCGCATACGTGTACGTGAGGGAAGGGTTGCTCTGGTCTTCTGGTAGCGTGCTTAACATCGAGATTATCAACGTAACTTATTGATATATATAGATATGAGATGTACCTATAACCAGACTTCGCATAATGTATATTATGTTAAATAATAAACATGCTCGGATTGGGGCAACCGGCTATGCCGCGAGCTGAGCAGGAATGTCCCGCACCACCTCGGTCAACTTGCCGGAACTGATCTCGTAGAAGAAGCCGTAGAGCTTGATGTGCTTCGGCACTGCCGGGCTCGAGCGTAGCAACCCGATGTCATGCTTGATCGACTTCTCGAAATCCATGATGGCAACGCTATCGTGATCAAACATCGTCGAGATATCAGCGTGATGATGATCATGAAACTCCTGGATGAGCAGCTCCGGCGTCAGAGTCGTCGTGCCGCAGAACGAGTGGTGAACCACGACGACATTCTGAACGTTAAATATATAGTCCATGGCCGCCACAGACTCTAAAGCGAAGGCGGCGCGTCCACCCGCGTTGGTCTCGGTAAATAGTGTGCGTGTGTGGCCAACGCGGTTACCGGATTCGTCGAGAATGTTTTCGCCCGGATAGACCTCTGCCCCAAGACACGCGGCAACTGCCTGTGGGATTTCGGCCGCGCGGGGGTCGAAACAGTAGATCACCAGGGTCTTCATCGGTATCGCTTGGTTCGCACCCTCGAAAGTGTTCATATCGAACCCGGGTTGTCTCCTGTATTCGTAATTGCTGAACTCGCTCACTTTCGTCCTCTTCGCAGGGTGTTGAATCGGCTTCACGTTCAAGAGGCCTTGATTAGGCCACGAAGAGGCAACCCATTCATTGGACTATGGTATCGACCGATACCTTGGCATCAACTGTCCAGCCGGGAAGGGACTGCAAGTTCCGGCATTCGAGCGACGAGAATAACGGGAGTGACGCGAAGCCAGCTTTCCACGAAAAGTAAGGAGCCGCTACGGTTCAAGGCAGCAGCACGATCTTGCCGCGGATATGCCCCTGCTCGAGTAGTGAGAAGGCCCTTCGAACCTCACTCAGAGGAAATGTCGCGGCAATCGGTACCTCCAGATCACCCGATGCGACCAGCGTCGCCAACTCAGCGAGGACGGAAGCGTTTAGCGCCGCGCTGCTGCCTTCCGTCTTCGCGCCGTATTCGCGCGCCGCGGCAAAGTCAATGATGGTGTCGATCCGCTCCCGAGAAACGCCAACCTCGACCGCTAGCTTCACGTACCCTCCTCCGTGCGTATCGATGAACGCATCGATTCTTTCCTCGCGCAGCCGACTGGCGAGGTTTGCCCCGTATGCTTCTGACTTGACCCCGTGGGCTGCCAACCACTCGTGATTAGCCGGGCTCGCGATGCCGATCACTTCCGCGCCCGCGCGGGCAGCGAGTTGCACGGCGATCGATCCCACCCCGCCCGCGGCGGCGGATATTGCCACGGTGTCGCCTCTCTTGAGGGACACTGCGCGCACTGATGCATAAGCCGTGCTGCCGGCGATTGCCAGCGAACCGGCGACTTCCCAAGGTACCTTTGCCGGTTTGATAGTCAGATTTTGTGCCTTCACGACGACGTAGTCGGCGTGGCTGGCGCGCTGATCAGTGAAGCCGATTACTTCGTCGCCAACAGCGAAGCTCTCGACCCCGGGTCCGACCTTTGTCACGATGCCCGCCAGATCGCTGCCCTCGCCCGAAGGGAACGTGGCCGGCCACATGGCGTGCATCAGTCCCTCGCGGATCTTCGCCTCGCCGGGGTTGATCGATGCGGCCTTGACCTTCACCAGCACCTCGCCATGGGACAGTTCGGGGATCGGCACCTCCACGACCTGCAAAACCTCGATACCGCCATATCTGTCGAATCGCACTGCTCTCATGACTTTCCCCTTTGCTTGATCTCTAAGTCACTTCATATAAAATATATACTCGATTGAATATAATACAAATATATGACTCTGATCTAACAACTTCCGAACGGCTGCTCGCGGCTGCGATCAAATCTCACAGACGCTGACGCCCCAAGAAAAGTTCAAGTCCCTCATTGCGAGAGGACAGAATCGTCGAACGCACCCTCTCAAGCGCGTTCTCTCTGGATAAGCGTGGCGATGGCCTGGTTGATGTCGATGGAACCCTTGCGGGCATGTGCGCCGTGTTCCGGAAAATCGATCCAGCCCGCGTTGAATCCGTCGATCATTTGCATTCGCGGCGTGGGATTCTTCATGCCCTGCGCACGAAAAACAGACTCCCACTGATCGCGCGGCACGACCTCGGCGCGCACCGGTGTCCCGAGCACTTTGGCGAATGCTCCGGCCAGGGCATTTGGCGAGACGCGTTGCGCACTCTCTAGTTCGACTACGCGCTTGCCCTCCCAGCGCTCTTGCAGAAGCGCCGCGGCAGCACGTCCGACGTCCTCAGTTGAGATCATGGGGACTGGCCGGTCCAGCGGCTGAAGGTAGCTCTGCATGAGGCCGTTCTTCGCCGAGGCGATGTCCCATGCGGCGTTCTCCATGAACCATGCCGCGCGAAGGAAGGTGACCGGCATCGGCAGACCTCCCAAGGCTTCCTCCAATCGGCCGAGCACATTCAGAAGATTCGGTTGCGGGGCGTCTGCGCCAACGGTCGACAACGCCACGACTCTTGAGGTCTTTGCGCGAGCGAGAGCCGTGCTCAGTGAGTTGATCAGGCGCGTGGCTTCGGGAAAGCCGGGAGCCGGGTCGAACACAGGCGGCAGCATCGCGAAAACGCCCGATGTCCCCTCGAATGCCGTTGTGAGTGCGCCGGTATCTTCGAGGTCGGCGACGGCGATATCGCAGCCCAATCGCGCCCACGCCGCACCCTTGGTGCGATCCCTGAGTACAGCTCGAACAGGCTGATCCGCGGCGAGCAGACTGCGGGCCACGGCCGCACCGACTTTTCCGGTGATTCCAGTAACTGCAAACATGATGCCTCCTATTTCGAGAGAAGCGTCGACGGTGACGTTGGACGCCAGTATTCCACTGACGGATACGTGATTAAATAGCGTTTATGTGCATGCAGTCATGCGCAAATGCCAGGAATCAACATGGCCTTCGACGGCAAGTTACTCTCAGGGGTGACCGTGTTTATCGCGGTGGTCGATGCGGGGACAATCGCAAGCGCTGCCGAGGCGCTCGGGGTATCGCCGTCCGGAGTGAGCAGAGCCCTTGCGCGACTCGAGCGGCGTGTGGGCGCTCGGCTCCTAGCTCGAACCACGCGGTCGCTTTCATTGACGGATGAAGGGCGACGCTTCTATGAGCAAGTGGGACCCCATTTGGCCGGCATCGAAGAGGCCACTATCGAGGCCGCCGGCTCGGGTAGCAAAGTACGAGGACGGTTGCGCGTCAATATCGACCCGTTCTTCTCACGGATCGTCTTGTCGCGTCACCTTGCCGCATTACTTGCGCGCTACCCGGACCTCTCCATCGAACTGATCATGCGCGATCGCATCGGCGATCTGGTCGCAGATGGGTTTGATCTGGCCCTGCGCTTCGGCGAGCCGCCGCAAGGATCGTTGGTCGCTCGAAAGCTGATCGAGACACGGGTGTTGACCGTAGCCTCGCCTTCCTACATCAAAGCCAAGGGAAAACCACGACACCCCAGAGAAATCGAGGACCGGGAGTGCATCGACTTCTACGATGCAGCCAACGCACGGCCCTATGAGTGGGAGATGAGACGCAAAAGAGAGGTTCTGCCGCTGCGGATCAAGGCCCGTTTGCTGGTCTCGGATTCGGGAACGCTGATCGGTGCGTGTGAGGCGGGAGCGGGCATCGCTCAGATCTTGGAAATCGGCCAAGAGCAACTTCTGCGCAGTGGCCGATTGGTCGAGCTGTTTCCCGAGTGGACGGATGAGCGGTTTCCTCTCTACGCGATCTATCCCTCGCGGCTTCATCGCGCGGCGAAGGTGCGGACATTTATTGAGTTCTGCTTGGAAATCATGGGCGGCACGGTTGAGGCGTCCGGGGAAGCGTAACTCGGCGACACCGATTATCCGAGTCGGTCACGCGATCCATCGGCGCGCCGCGGTGCTCGCACTCGCGCCGAGTCACCCTCCTCCACCGCCGCGTGCTTCCGCCGCGCCGCTGCCGCCATTCTCCCGCCGGCGTTAAGCAAAGCTTAAGTCTGGTTAAGATCGTTGCAATCCACGCGCTTCCGCGGCTGGCATTCTCACCTTACATGTCAGGTGGCTCCAAACAGCAAAGGAGATTCCCATGCTTAGTTGTAACCGAAATATTCGCATCGTCGCAGTTGCGCTGGTTCCTCTGCTCATGGCGTCGCTCATTGACCCCGTCAATGCCTCGATCCTTCCCCCTCAAGCAACGTCTGTTACTGTGCGGTACCGCAGCGAGGATCTCGATACCCCGCAGGGAGTCGCCGGCGTGTATCGGCGCATCCGCTGGGCGGCGGAAGCCGTCTGCGGCCAGCCGGATGACGTCCTAATGCTGGAGAAACTGATGTGGAGTCAGTGCGTCGATCAGGCGATAACACGGGCGGTAGCCAGCGTGCATAGCGAGAGTTTAAGCGCCTATCGTGGGCATCAAATCCGCGGGCATAAACGATTCTTGGTGGAAGCCCCGCAGTCTCTCGCGATGGGTAAGCCTACTGTTCGGTGAATTGGATGGGGGTCAATTCAGCGCCTACCGGTCGGCTCATGTTCACGATGGTAGCGGTGGATCGTCCACAGGTAACTCTCCATCAGCGAATCCCGACCGAGCTCCACAAGGATGTGATTGCGCTCATTGACATCGCAAAGTCGCAGCAGCCGCTGTCGGGCATGAGAGAAATGCGCTCCTTGGTTGCGATATTGCAAGAGCAACTCGCGGGTCGCCTTGCTGTTCTGGTGCAGTTGCCAGGCGCCGAGCAGCAGTGCGAGGAGTCCCCAAATGAAGGTCATCGCAGTCTTGAGTGAGATACCGGAAAGGATCTCGTAGCGCTCCATGGCGTGCTCTGAAAGCGCCATCGCTATAATTACGAGTACGACCGTCGCGAATAGCGCGTCCTTGAGAGTCCTGACGCGCCGATCCTCGCGTTTGAGTTTGGACACTTTGGCGATGAAGTAGCCGTGCTGGCCCTGCAGCCACTCGCGCTCCACGTAGCGCGAGCAGCTCAAGTCGGGCGCGCGCCGTTCGGCCGACTGCGCGTCGGAAATCGCGAGCGCAGCCAGAACGTCGGTAATAAGGCTAAAGCCACGGTAACGATTGATGCCTGACAGCGCGAGCACGCGCGCTGCGTCCAGCCGGTGATCGGCGTAGATCAGCCGGAGATAGAACGTGACCCGCAGCGTCTCGGCAAGCGTCCGGTAGCTCAGGTGCTTCACGAACCAACGCCGGTCACGGAGCGCGTAGTAGATGCACAGGCTGCAGAACAGCACGACAAGATAGCAGACGAGCAACAATCTCTGGTGTGCGAGCTTGTCGTAAGTGAGGTATGCAAAACCCATCGTGAATGCCATCATGGCAAAAAGCGTGGAAAGCCAATCCGAGCGCGACTGATAGCGCAGCGCGAGTGCATCTGCCTTGCCGTACTCCGCGTCGATCGCTTCGAGCGCCGGCCGATCCTCGAGGGGCAATTCGGCAGGCACGCGCGCCAGCAAGGAACTTGGTGCCCGGATCCGGCCCAAGGTCCGCAGCTGGCGATAATCGCGGTTATACGTGTTGAGGTCGACGAGCTGGCGCAGGAGCTGCGGCGGCATTTCCGTGGAAGACCGCTCGGGCCTGCCCGCATCGCCGGCCCCCGGTGCCCAGTGGAGGACACTGTCCACCGCATTCGCGTCATCGGCCAGATCCAGCATCACGAGGGTGGCATCGCCATCGGAGGCGTCGGATACTACTCCCACGTGCCGAAGCGCCGCGTTCGGGATCCCACCGCGCAGAGGCGAGTGACCGTCCCAAAGAGTCAGCAGCACACTGCTGCGCCGAACGAGCGTCTCGGTCAGCTTCGCGTACCGGGGCCCGTGACGGTCTTCTTCGCCGCCACCAATGCCGAGCGGCGGCGCCGGCGGGGACAGCACTGTCGAGGTGACCTTCGGGTCCAAGAGCAGTTCGCGCAACGCCCGCAAGGCATCCGCATCGAAATCACCCGAGCACTCCTCGAGCGGTGTCGCGAGTACAACCTCGACGCGCGACGCGAATTCGAGCACTCCCGACACATAGCGCAGATCGCAGCCCCGGGTCAGTCCAATGACTGCGCGCAACTCGGTGTCCGGCAAGTGCTTCCGGATGTCTGCGACGAACGCCGCCACCACGTCGCGCAGCCGGGGCACGCGGGACGGGTCGAGCTCGCGGTGCCCGAGCAGACCCACGATGAATGGCGACTCTCGGATCGCATTTCGACCCGCGGTGGTCCTCTCGTCCGGCTGTACGTACGCCGCGAGGTCTCGTAGCAAGTCGGTGCCCATAACCACGACGCGGCGATCCTCGTATTTTTATTCGTTCACGCATTGTACGGTCGGCACGTTGCCAGCGGAAGGATCCTGACGTCCTTTATGCAGGCCCGTCAAAAGCCCACTCGGCATGAGATCTTTTCACCGACACTGCGCGGATAATCGCTTGACGCTCAAACCACTTGAATTTGATCGGATTCCGGCGGAGCGTCTGCGAACGGCGTCACCATAGAAATGCCAAGACCGGCCCCCATAGTGGTGCATCGAGATCGCAGCGATGCACTGGTTAGCATCGCGAGCGCCATTCACAGGAGATCGAACATGCTTGAATTGATCGCGCGTTGGGGTCACAACGTACTAATCACTTTGATGGGACTATTGACAATTGCCATGGTCGTCTGGGCAGCGTAGGTGAGTTACGTGCCCGTCACACGATCGTCTCAACAGCGTCAAACATCCGGACTATTCTCGTGGCCAAATCTCCGGAGGTATGTATGGATATCGAAACCCGCCTGCGCAAACTCGAGGCCCGGTATCGCGCGGCCTCGCTGAGCGCCGACGCAGCGAAAGCCCACTATTTCGCACTCGCCGGCGAAGGGAGTGCGCCCCCGCCGCACTCGAGCGGGCTCATGTGCAGTGGAAGAAGTTCGACCTGCACAAGCGAGCCATTGCTGCCCAACTGGGCGAGCTTGAAGAACTCGATATCACGAATGGTTGACGGTACACGGCGCCGTTAGGGGCGGCGCGATCATCCCGGTTCCGTCGCTCGAGCGCGGCGCCACATCCCCGGGCTTTCGCCGACGAACCGGCGAAACAGCTTATTGAAGTGAGCCTGGTCGGCTAACCCGCAGTCCGCAGCGATTTGTGCCAGCGATGCGTTGGTGGTTAGCATTAACCCCTGTGCTCGTTCCACGCGCCGCCGCATCACGTAGCCGTGCGGTGAATCACCGAAACTATCTCGAAATGCTCGGCAGAAGTGGAAGGAGCTCAGCCTCACGAGTTCCGCAAGCTCCTTCACCCGGATGGTGGCGTCGAGATTCGCCTCGATATGAGTCTTGACGCGCCGGATCTGCCAGGACGCCAGCCCTCCACGAATGGGCTTCGACTGTTGCGCATCCAAAATCGCGAACTCATCGTCCGCGGACGCCGAGAATTCTGATCGCAGGAACAGATCTGCACGCTCCATATACTGTCGTGCCGATTTCGGTTCACCTTCAAGCGCGCTACTCACCGCCTTGTACAGCTCAAGGATGGCGGCCTGTAGCCGTTCGAGAGTGGCACCTTGCGCACGGATGGGGGCTCCCCAGCGCGATGACGACTCAGCTTCCAATACGATGTCATCGTCGCGGGAAGGGGGCGATCGCCGACTCAATCGAGACCCGCGGCGAACGAAGGCAGCCGATGTTTCGTCGTTTGATACGTTCTGTTGCATGTCGGCCACCCCCAATCTGTATTGGGAGCATAGGATGACCGTTTTCCATGCGCCGTTAATGCTTGTAAATCGGACCGCCAAAGCCGGCCACGCCTCCGCGCCGGTTTCGCTCCGCGCGTCGCAGATTAAGCCAGGAGATTGAAGGTGGCGAGTTAATTGTTGTAAATTTCGCGTACAGGAACGCGTCGCGCAGCGCCCACCCCGATCCGCTCGTCGAAGGTCCGGTCTTTCCGGCCATTTCTCCTCTTGCTGAGTGTATCGTGTGCTCGGTTCGAGTCCATATGCCTGACCACGCCATAACTTTCGGACCTTTTCGATTAATTCCCGCTCAGCGGCTGTTGCTCGAGGGCGATACCCCGTTGCACGTGGGGAATCGAGCTCTGACAATTCTGCAAATCCTCGTCGAGCGGGCCGGCACAGTTGTCGATAAGCGGGAGCTAGCCCGGCTGGTCTGGCCCGACACGTTTGTCGAAGAGACCAATATTCGGGTCCACGTCGCCGCGCTTCGTCGCGCGCTCGGCGACGGGCAGAACGGCGCTCGATACATCCTCAACTTTCCCGGGCGCGGCTATAGCTTCACAGCCGCCATCTCGACTATGTCGGAACCGACGAATTCCGATCGATCGATCGCACGCAAACCTCAAACGGCTCTCACTCTACCGGGTTCTGTGACCCGGCTCGTCGGACGTGCCGAAGCCGTCATCAAACTAAGGGCAGAACTGACCCACGAGCGAATGGTCACGGTAGTTGGACCCGCAGGCATTGGTAAAACGAGCTTGGCATTGGCCGCTGCCCAGTCTTGGGCGAGCGACTCGGACTACGCAGCGTACTTCGTCGACCTTGCAGCAGTGAGCGATCCGGGTAGCGTTCCCGCGGCGGTCGCCTCGGCTATTTCCGCACCGACGATCTATGAGGACATCCTCGGGGCGATGCTGCGGGAGCTTCAGAACCGCCGCCTGCTGATCATCCTCGATAACTGCGAACACGTTATCGACGCTGCGGCCCGTCTTTGCGCGGTTCTACTGAGCGGGACCCAGCACGTCGGCCTTCTCGCGACCAGCCGTGAGCCGCTGCGTATTGGGGGTGAGTGGATCCATCGCGTGGCTCCCCTGGGGCTGCCGCCGGCCGGCCAAGAACTGACCGCTTCCGAGGCGATGACCTTTCCGTCTGTTCAGCTCTTCATCGAACGCGCGATGGCGAATGTGGACACCTACGAATTCCGTGACCGAGACGCAGCCGCCGTGGCCAACATCTGCCGGCGACTCGATGGCATACCCCTCGCGGTCGAATTCGCGGCCGCGCGGGTCGACCTCTTCGACGTTCGCGCCATTGACCAACGCCTGGATGATCGTTTCGCGCTGCTTACGAGAGGTCAGCGCAATGCGTTGCCTCGTCAGCAAACGCTTCGCGCCGCTCTCGACTGGAGCTATAACCTGCTCTCCCCCGATGAGCAGATCACACTGAGGCGGCTCAGCGTTTTTTCGGCTTACTTCGGCATCGACGATGCCATGGGTGTGGTCAGTGATCATAGGCTGCCCAAGCAGTCCGTTTTGGATACCCTCTCCGATCTCGTTGCAAAATCAATGGTCGCCGCCGATGTAGGTGGCCATGCCGTGACCTATCGGCTGCTGGAGACGATCCAGGTCTATGCGCAGGCCAAACTCACCGAAGCCGGCGAGCTCGACACCCTGCGCAGGCGGCATGCGCAAAGATTTCTGAACCTGTGCCGCATGCCCGCCGGCATTGACGATGATCATGGCATGTGGCGTCAGGCTATGGTGGACGTCCGTACCGCGCTCGACTGGGCTCTGCTGCGCGGCGGCGACATAGCGCTTGGCGTAGACCTGGCGTCCGCAGCCACGCCGGTAGCCCTTCGTCTCTCTCTGCTCAGAGAGCACCGCAAGTATCTCGAGCTCGCTTTAGCGCATATTTTCGCGACCGCCGATCCCAATGGCGGCAGTGAAACGGCGCTTCGCGCAGAGATGGGGCTCCGCAGCGCCGCTGCGCTCGCGCTCTACTTCACGGAAGGTCCCCAGCCCGCGGTGGAGGGTCACTTGCAGAAGGCGCGCAGGATCGCTCAGGATATTGGGGACAAGGATCACGAGCTTCGAGTTCTTTGGATGTTGTATGGCATCGCGGGCAACACCGGGAATTATCGCCAGGAACTCGCCTATAGCGAAATATTCGCCACTGTTGCGGATGATTCGGCGGGTCCAATGGCAAGCCTCCGCTCACGGCGCATGATGAGCCGCGCGCTCGGCGACCTCGGACAGCATGACCTCGCGCAGCAACAAGTGGAACTTGCGCTGCGGCCTGCCCGCGAGGAGCTACCTCAGATGCACCTGAATGCCTATGAGATAGATCACTGGATCGCGTCCCGATCCGCATACGCGCGAGTCCTGTGGCTACGAGGGTTCCCAGATGACGCCATGCAGGAAGCGGAAAAATGCATTTTGCAGGCGCTGCGGCTTGGTCATGAGCAATCGACATGCTGGACCCTGGCGTTCAACGTGTGCCCCATCGCGATTTGGCGGGGGGAGCTTGCCGAGGCGAGCCATTTTGCGAACCTTCTTCTCGAGCATTCTCAGAGTGTATTTCAGCATTGGCACGAATGGGGACTGCTTTATGAGAAGTTCCTGCGAGCAGTGACTGCGGGGCCGGATGGGCGCGAGGAGTCCCGGTTTGCGGATCTAAGGCCCACCCTCCCCTCTCAAGCCGATTTGCTGGCAACGTTCGATATCAGGCTCGCGGGACCCGCGACCTTGGCACGGGCGCAAGCCGACGAGGACATCTGGTGTGCCGCCGAAATCCTGCGGGCCTGGACCGAGGGCCGGGTAACCGGGGACACGACGGGGCGCTCCGACTCGGAAGCCCCGCTTGCCCATGCACTCGAGATCGCCCGACGCCAGGGTGCGAAAGCCTGGGAGCTCCGGGCCGCTACGAGTCTCGCCGCACTTGTTCGTGGATCGGCCCGCATCAGCCAAGCACGTGACACGCTGCAGTCTGTCCTCAGTCATTTCACGCAAGGGCACGTTACGAAAGACGTTCAAGCGGCCGCCGACCTGCTCGCACAGCTTTAGGCCACTGACCTCATGGCGCCCGTTGCTGCGGCATTCAATTGGCAGCACGTAGGTTCAATACGGCGAGGGGACCTGTACTCGACGATCCTCAAGCCGCCAACCCTCCAGGATATCGAAAGCGACGTGAGCACCGGGAGGTCCCGTGACAACACCCAGCACTCGCGAGCACCTGATCGCCGCAGGAATGCGGATCGTTCTCAAAAAGGGCTATAACAGCGCCGGCATTCAGGAAATCACCGCCTCGGCCGGCCTGCCCAGGGGCGCTTTCTATAGCTATTTCGAGAACAAGGAGGCACTCGGCGCGGAACTCGTACGGCAGTACGGGGAGACCGGCCCAAGGCGCGTTGGCTTGGCCGACAGGTCGATCCCGCCGCTCGAGCGTCTGCGACGTCATTTCGAGGCGGCGAACGATTATTACATCGGAACGAATTACGAACGGGGCTGCTTACTCGGCAATTTCAGCGCCGAGCTTGCCAATCAGTGCCCGCTCATCCGCGCGCGGTTGGCCGCGCTTTTTGCCGACTGGACGCAGGACATCGAGTCGGCGATCAGCGAGGCACAACGAAACGCGGAGATCTCAACGAATGCTCACGCCGGACGTTTGGCGATTTTTCTTTTGGATTCCTATGAGGGCGCAATTCTGCGCGCCAGAGTCGAAAAGAGCCGGCATGCGTTCGATGCGTTCATGAGGGTCGTGTTCACCCAAATACTCGTGTGAGACCGGCAACCCTCGCCCCCACACATATGAATTTCATCGTCTCAGCCAGCACACGTTTAGACCAACGATCGCAAATGCGTTCAATCACAGGGCGATCTGTCTCTATGACAATGCGTTAAATTAAAAAGGGCGTGAATATCAGCCGAGGAGGTTATCGTGCGAAGTTATCATTTTATTGCGCTAGGCGCGCTGTTGTCCGTCGTCGTCAGTGTCCCTGCGCGTGCCGATACGGATTTGACCGGCAAATGGGTTGGACAATTCAACGGGGTGCAGATCGAGCTACCACCGGAACGGGGTCCTTTTGGCCAACCGCGCGAAGACGGCAAGGGAGCGCAGTCGCCGCGGTTCGTCGAGAACCCCCTGCAGCTCGACATCGAGACTCAGAGCAAAGGATTGGCGGTGGGCACCTGGATCGCCGGCGAGTTCAAAAAGCACTTCGTCTGTGCACAGACCAGTCCGACAATTTGGAATTGTATCGATGCTGGAGGCCGGGCCAGCGTAGAGGTGATGTCACCAACTGAAATCAAGGTCTGCTACTTTGACAACCGGGAAGGCGCGCAGGGCGCCGGTTGTGCCGCTCTGCGAAGGCCCAAATAAGGAGCAACGAATGAAACCCAGCATCGTGTTTTCGCATGGGATCTGGGCCGATGGCTCATGTTTCCAGAAGCTGATTCCGACTCTGAGATCGGAGGGCCATCAAGTGCTCGCCGCCCAGTATGGCCTCGATACGTTGAAAGGCGACGTCGATGCGACCATCCGCTCGTTCGGGCGAGTCAGCGGTCCGATTGTCCTTGTCGGACACTCCTACGGCGGAACCGTCATAACGCACGCCGGCATGGACAGCCGCGTAGCTGCCCTGGTCTATATCGCGGCGCTGGGGCCTGATGAGACCGAGACGTCGCAGGGTCAGCAGAACAAGTTTCCCCAGACCGACGTCTTCAAGTATGTGGAAGTCGCGGATGGCCGCATCTGGATGAAGCCGGAGGGTGTCTCCTGCTTCGCCGGCGACCTGACTCCCGAGGAGCAGGGCGTTGTCTGGTCCACTCATTTTGCGCCCGCGCTTGATCTGTTCACACAAAAACTCGAGGGCGTCGCGTGGCGATCCAAGCCGAGTTGGTCCATCGTGGCGACCCAGGATCGCACCGTCCATCCCGATCTGGAACGCGCCGCCGCGAAGCGTATGGGCGCAAACACCGTGGAGGTCGACTCCAGCCACGTCGCCATGCTGTCCCACCCCAAAGTCGTGCTTGACGTCATTCGCGGCGCCGCCAAAGCCGTGTCCTGATCGCACCGGCCTACTTCTGTTCAACAACGGTCGATGCGATGCGGTCCCCAAGTTGCCGCACGGCATCCGCCATTGCCGCGACAATCGCGCCATCGCCCGGATTGAGGCCGACGGCGACGGTCTCAAAGGTACCGCGTCCACCAGATAACGACGCCTTGCGATCCGCGTCGAGTACTGTCCAGTCGGCGACCAGCACGCAGCGCCCGGTCGGCCATACCTCGAACGCGTCGATATTGACCAGAATCTGGCGCGTCGGCCTATCAGCGGATTGAGCAAGCGCGATGGTGTATTGAGGTAGGCGCAATGCCAGATCTGAGCGTAGGGCGTGCGTGATCCCCAAGGAGAGCCGCTCGCCGAAGCGGCCCGTAGAGCTTTCGTGGATTTCGTGCGCCCCTACCCGCAGCAGAATATCGTCGGTGTCGAGATAGTCGGGAATCAGCACGCGTTGGAGTTGGATGACCGCATGTGCCTCGACGGCGACCGCCTGAGTTGGGACATCGACCGCGCCGTCTAGAGAGTAGATGTGGCGGTACTCGGGATGCGATAGACAACCCGCGGCGAGCAAGAGCATTCCGGCCAGGAACACGGCACGAAGACGCATCATTCGCTTCGCCGCAACAGCGTGCCCAGTGGATTGCGCTCCAAGTCGTGAGTCAGTCCGCGCAAGGAGCTGGCACTGGCCGCGAGGTCGCGAAGAGACGCTTGAAGATCCCCTCGGGGCGAGGTCATGTCGTTCAGCGATGTGACGAGTGCATCGGCTCTGCCGGTCGCCTCGCCCGCCCTCTTGATGAGGTCGTCGAGATCCTTGCCGTTGGTCGCGACTTGACTGCGGCTCTCGTTCGCCAGGCGATCGATGTCGCCCAACGTGTGAGCCGAGTCCAATTGTAGATGATGCACTGCATCCGTGGTCGTCGCTAAGGTGGTGTGCAGATCATCGGCGAGCGGCCCGATCCTCGCGCCAAGCTCATCCGTCACACGCTGCACGCTGGTCAGGACCTCTCGGGCCTCGTGTCCAATCTCGGGTAGATCCAGCTTGAGTAGCTGAGCCTTCAGATCCTGCAGGTCGGACGGAACCGTCGGAATCTCGAAGGCGTCCTCCGTTCGCCCGGCGGGCGGCACAGGCGTTCCGGGACGATAGTCCAGATTCACGCTCATCTCGCCGCTCACCAAGCCTTGCGAGACGAGCTGTGCCCGCAATCCTGCATCTACAGCCGCCTGCAAATCGGCTCGACTGCCTCCAATCGACCCATTGGCCCACGCAATACGGTCAAGGTCTAGATCCAGATACACCGGGAGCCAGCTCGTCTGACGATGAATGTCAATGTGCAGCCGCATTCCCTCGACGCGCCCAATACGGGCGCCCCGGAACGTAACGGGTGCGCCGACGTCCAGACCTGCGATCGAATCGCCGAACACCACCACCACTCGTAGTTTGTGCGCGAAGAGATTCATGCCGCCAAACGCGAGAATCGCGATGACCCCGAGCGCAAGCGCGCCGAGCAAGAAGCTGCCGACAATGAGAGGCTTGGACCGTATCATGAGCTGCCTCGGCTTTGCGAAGGGCCTGGAGTCGATCCGCGATGCATGAAGGCCTGCACGGTGGGATGCGTGCACTCATCGCGGAGAACGTGCGGTGCGCCGCGTGCAATGGTCGTACGCGTTTCGGCATCCAGGAACACGCCGTCGTCGCAGATGCCGAAGAGGCTCGGCAACTCGTGGCTCACCATGATGACGGTAACACCGAAACCGTCCCGAAGGCCTTTGACCAGATCGTCGAAGTGCCGGGCGGAGATCGGATCGAGTCCGGTTGAAGGCTCGTCGAGGAACAGGATCTCCGGATCCAGAGCCAGCGCACGGGCGAGCCCGACGCGCTGGCGCATGCCTCCGCTCAGATCCGAGGGCATGCGATCACGGCCCGTGTCCAGGCCCACCAAGGCCAACTTCAACTGAACCAATGCCTCGATCGACGGCGGCTCGAGCTCGGTAAACATCTGCAGCGGCAGGGCGACGTTTTCGGCAGCCGTCATGGAACTCCACAGCGCGCCTCCCTGGAACAGCACGCCGAAATTGCGCCCGATCTCCGCACGTTCGGGATCGCCCAGCGAGCAGTAGTTGACGCCTGCGAATGCGATATCGCCCGAGTTCGGTCGCTGTAGCCCTATCAACACCCTGAGCAATGTGCTTTTGCCGCTTCCGCTTGCCCCCATGATGGCGAATATGGAGCCGCGCTTGACCTCGAATGAGACGTCATGCTGCAGCGTGTCACCGTTGTAGCCATATGCCAGCCCGAGGACTTCGAGAATCGAACCGCCTGCGTTTTGTGTCATAACGCTAGATTCCGAGCGCTTCGGCGCACACGTCGAACAAGGCGTCGAGCGCAATGACCCCGACGATGCCGGTTACCGCAGCGGTGGTCGCTGCGCGACCGACATCCGTGGCGCTTCGCCCGGCGCCCAATCCGATGCGGCAACCGACCAGCGCGATCCAGCTCCCAAACGCAATGCTTTTCGCGAGCGCGAGGACAATGTCGGCCCATGCCACGGCGTCCAGGAGATGAACCGTAAAGGTTCCCGCCGAGATGTGCATCATGGAGAAGGCGACCGCAAATCCGCCAAGGATGCCCAAAGCCGCCGCGTACACGCATAGCGGCGCCATCATGACGCCCAGTGCGACCAGCCGCGGAAAGACCAGGTAGTCGAAGATCGGAATCCCGAGCGCGCGAAGCGCGTCGATCTCCTCGCTCCCCTGCATGGCAGAGATCTCCGCGGCGTAGGCGCTGCCGGTACGTCCGGACATGACGATGGCGGTAATCAAAGGCGCCATCTCACGAACCTCGGTGACCCCAATCAGGTTGCTCACGTAGACCTCGGCACCGAGCCGCCGCAATTGGATGCCGCCGACGAAGGCGACGATCGCACCGACCAGGACATTGACGAGTGCAACCATCGGCAGCGCGGCGGCACTCGTGTCGTAAATCAACTGCATAAGATCGCCGGTACGTGATCGGACCTTCCCCCGCAGAGCAGGTACGGCGCGCAGCACGGCTTCGCCGGCGAGAGTCGTCAGTGCGGCACCATCGGACCATTTGGCGAGCGCCCATTCACCGACGCGCTCCACCAGGCCGGCATGCACGCGAGGTGCAGGTGGGCTCCGCGGCTCGGTTCGAAGCAGCGCGAGGAAGCGTTGAGTTGCGGCCGGAAGACCAGACTCATCGAAGCCGATCCCCTGCGGGGCCGAGGCGTCGCGCAAGGAGGACAGAAATATGAGCAAGGAGCTGTCCCACCTGCCCAAGTCACTCGAGTCGAAAGCTATGACGCGAACATCGGGGTGCCTCAGAAGCCCTTCCGGTGTGCGCGCATGAGATCCTTCACCGCGGACGGACCAATCGCCGTGCAAGGAGAGCACCAGAGTGTCGGCGCGAACGAACGCCCGCCAGCCGGCATTGCTCACGCGCTCTGCCGCCGTGTTTTCGTCGGTCTTGATCGCGGATGAGGCTATGGCAAGCATAGGGCAGTCGCGCAGATTGGCCGCGCCGTTATTGTTCTCGAGAGCGCTTCGCGCCTGTTCCTGCGGCGAGTACCCAGAGTGCGGGCTCGCCGGATGCGAGGCGCATCGTCGCGGGCCACACGCCGCACCTATCCGGCTTGCACCAGGCCGATCGCAGCATGCACGCTGCAGCGCCGGGCGCGGCAATGTGCACGAGCGCTGCACTGGCCTGCCATCTCTGGCCCGTTCGATCGGGGCGGATTGCGCCGCTGTACGCCATCTCCTCGGATCGGATCATGATCGCCTCCTCCAGTTAGCAATCTCTCATGCGGCATCAGACGCGAAATCGGGTGGCCGATCGATTGCACGTTGGTATGGGTCGATACGTTGGTATGGGCAGTCGAGAGCCTGCACTCTGACTCGAAGATAATGTCGTTCAAAGAAGCACACGATCGTGCAAGGCCCGCATCAATCAAGCGCTTTAGTGTTTGAGGCTGCGGATGATTGCACCGCAGCGTTGTTGACTATATAAATTTTTCATACTGGAGGAAATATGCGAATAGCGACTTTAGTGGCGGCATGCTTGCTCATCAGCGGAGGTGCTTTTGCAGATTCAACGCAAGACGCATCCCCGGGGAATGGAGGTCCTGACGGATCGTTGTCGTTAAATGGAACAAGCTTGGCTGCAGGCGTCGGGTGGGTCTGGGGTGAAGGAAAGCTTGACTTCAACGGGAAGGAGCATCGATTCAAAATCTCGGGACTTTCCGTCGTGGATGCAGGCGTTGCCGACATCTCCGCCACCGGAGAAGTCTATAACCTCAAGCATCTGAGCGACTTCGGTGGGAAGTACACGGCTGCCTCCGCCGGCATTGCCGTCGGCGAAGGTACGGGTGCGTCGTATTTGAAGAACGAGCACGGCGTAGTCATCAAGCTGTTGGAATCGAGCGAGGGCCTGCAGGTCAAGCTGGCCGCGCAAGGTGTGACGATCCGGCTGAAAACCTAGCGCCGGCGTTGCCGGGACGCCGCGGTGCGCGCCCATGCACACCGCGGCCCTCCCCGCGAATCGACTTCTAATCTGCTCCCGAAGAGGATCGCCCCAGCGTTCGCGCGTCAGGTCGATGCCAGCATTTCGCGGGCAACCTTCAGGATCGAGCCCGGTTCGAATCCGAACTTGCCGAGCAGCGCCTTGAGAGGAGCCGACCCGCCGAAGGTGTGCATGCCAATGACGCGCCCTTTCGGTCCGACATATCGCTCCCAACCCAGCGTTGAGCCCTGCTCGATCGCCAGGCGTGCCGTGACCGAGGAAGGCAGTACGGACTCGCGGTAAGCCGGGGATTGCTGCTCGAATAGATCCCACGAGGGCATCGATACGACACGACACCGAATGCCTTCGCTACGCAGCGTCTCGTAAGCCTGTATCGCGGGGCTGACCTCGCTCCCCGTCGCGATGAGAATCAACTGCGGCGGTCCGTCGGCATCCGCAAGCACATACGCCCCCTTCGCCACTCCGTTCGCCGCCCCGTAGCGCGTTCGATCCAGAGTGGGCAGAGATTGCCGCGAGAGGGCCAGCACCGCAGGTCGATGGCGCAACTTGAGGATGTATCGGTATGCTTCGATAACCTCGTTGGCATCGGCAGGCCGGAACAGCGTAAGACCCGGCATGGCCCGCAGGGAAACGAGGTGCTCGATCGGTTGGTGAGTCGGACCATCCTCGCCGTCGCCCATCGCATCGTGAGTGAACACGTAAATCACCGGCAGCTCCATCAGCGCAGCCAGCCGCAAAGCCGGTCGCGCATAGTCGCTGAAGATGAAATACGAGGCGCAGAACGGCCGAAGCTTCGACACCGCAAGTCCGTTGGAGATCGCGGCCATGGCGTGCTCGCGGATCCCGAAATGCAGATTCCGGCCGCCGGGGCTTTGCGCCTGGAAATCTCCAGCGCCGGGGAACTTGAGCGTCGTTCGGTTCGAGGGCCCCACATCGGCAGACCCGCCTAAAAACCACGGCACGTTGCGCGCAATCGCGTTGAGCGCGGCACCGGATGCATCGCGGCCGGCGATCCCCTTAGGGTCCGCCGCAAATACCGGCAGGTCCCGGTCCCACCCCTCGGGAAGATCCCTGCGCTGCATCTGTTCGATCTCGGCGGCGAGAGCCGGATAAGTCAAGCGGTAGCTGGCGAGCTTCTCCAGCCAAGATCGATGAGCCTCGGCGCCGCGCGCACCCACGCCGCGCGCAAACTCCTCATAAACTTCCGGCGGCACCAAAAATTGCGCGTCCTCGGGCCACCCGTAGTTACGCTTCGCTACCTTGACCTCTTCCGCGCCGAGCGGGTCCCCGTGCGCTTCCGCGGTATCCTGGACCTTCGGAGCTCCGTAGCCGATGTGGCTGTCGATCACGATGAGAGTCGGCCGGCCGCGGGTCTCAGGGAGCGAGCGCAAAGTCTCTTCGATCCGCCCGATGTCGTTCGCATCCCCGACCCGCATGACATTCCAGCGGTACGCGATGAAGCGCGCGATCACATCCTCGGTGAAGGTGATCGAGGTGGACCCCTCGATAGTGATGTGGTTGTTATCGTAAATCCAGCAGAGGTTATCGAGACCCAGGTGTCCCGCGAGGGACGCCGCCTCGGAGCCCACACCCTCCATCATGCAGCCGTCGCCGCACACCGCATACACCCGGTAGTCGAACAGGTCGTACCCGGGCTTGTTGTAGCGATTTGCGAGGAATTTCTCGGCCATCGCCATGCCCACGCTCGTGGCGACCCCCTGACCGAGGGGACCCGTGGTCGTCTCGACACCGGAAACCCAATGATATTCCGGGTGGCCGGGCGCTTTGCTATCGAGCTGACGAAAGCGCTTGATTTCGTCCAGGGTTACGGCGGGAGTTCCAACCGTTTCGTAATCCGCATTCACCGCAACCGTGCGCGTCAAATGCAGGATCGACCACTGCAGCATCGAGGCATGACCATTGGAGAGGACGAACCGGTCGCGGTTCGGCCAAATGGGATCCGCCGGATCGAAGCGCATGATCCGATTCCAGAGCGTATAGACGAACGGCGCGAGCGCCATCGCAGCGCCCGGGTGGCCCGAGTTCGCCTTCTGCACGGCATCAATCGTTAGCGTCCTGATGGTGTTGATGGCGAGCAGAGCAGCGTCATCATTGTTCACGATCAAGTTCTTTTGTACTGCGTTCATCGGCCTTCTCCAGTCACGATCGGATCGACCCAGCCGCCGGGCGGCGTAACGGCCGGGGCTTGCGTGGGACCCCAAGTACCCGGCTCGTAGGTTTGCAGCGCCGTGGGCGCACTCAGCACGGGATCGACGATGCGCCAGGCCTCCTCCACGTAGTCCTCCCGCGCAAACAGCGTCCTGTCGCCGAGCAAGGCATCGCTCAACACGCGCTCATAGGCATCGCGTTCGTTTGCTCCGGGATGACGGCTGGCAAAGAGCTCTGCCGTCCGGCCGACGCCGGTCTCGTCCGGATCCATCACATTGAGCCCGATGGCCAGCTCTTGGGACGGACCGATCCGGAAGCGCAAGTGGTTCGCGCCGGAGTGCTCGTACAGAATGGAGGGTGGGCGGCGCAGTCGCGCGACCATTTCCGTGCAGGTCACCGGGAGCAATTTGCCGGCGCGGATATAGAAAGGCACCCCTTGCCAGCGCCAGTTATCGATCAGCAAGCGCACCGCCGCAAACGTCTCCACCTGAGAATTAGGCGCGACGCCGTTCTCCTCGCGATAACCGCGGAACTGGCCACGCACGAGATCATCCGGTCCGAGCGCACGAATGGATTTGAGCACTTTCACTTTTTCATCGCGTATCGATTCGCTGTCGGTGCGCGCCGGCGGCTCCATGGCGAGATTCGACAACACTTGAAATAGGTGATTCTGGATTACGTCGCGGATCGTACCCGCCGAGTCGTAAAATGCGCCCCGCCCTTGGATGCCGAAATCCTCGGCCATGGTGATCTGAATGCTCTCAACGTGCTCCCGGTTCCATACCGGCTCGTGCAACGAATTGCTGAACCTGAAAAAAAGCATATTGTGTACCGGACTCTTACCGAGATAGTGGTCGATGCGGAAGATCCGCTCCTCGCTGAAGTTCTTGAGCAAGATGCGATTGAGCGCGCGTGCGGAGGCGAGGTCGCGGCCGAACGGCTTTTCGACGACGACTCGCGCACCCGCCGGCGCGCAGCCTGCCGCCGCCATATGCTCGACCACGGTCCCGAAGAGCGTCGGCGGAATGGCGAGGTAGTGCGCAGGCCGCTCAGCGCCGCCCAGGGTCTTTTTCAACTGCTGGAAGGTCTCGAGCTCCTCATAGCCGCCGTCGATGTAGCGCAGCAGCTCCATGAGCCTCGCGAATGCCGCGGCATCGATGCCGCCGTGATGCCCGAGGCTGTCGTGAGCGCGCTCGCGCAGCCGCTCGAGGCTCCATCCATTCTTGGCCACGCCGATGATGGGGATATTGAGCGTGCCGCGCTTGATCATCGCCTGCAGCGATGGAAAGATCTTCTTGTAGGCGAGATCACCCGTGGCGCCGAAAAAGACCAGTGCGTCGCATTGGCTGTCACTCACCGGAGTGCCCTCCTCTCTCCGCAGGTTTCTCCAGATGGCCGCCGAAACCGAGGCGCATGGCCGACAGCAGCTTCCCCTGAAATTCCGCGTTGCCTCGCGAGCTGAATCGCTCGTACAGGGACGCGGTCAGAACCGGCGTCGGTACGCCGGTATCGACGGCTGCCTTGATCGTCCATCGACCTTCGCCGGAGTCCGATACCCGGCCGGCGAAGCGCTCGAGCTTGGGATCCGGGACCAGTGCGGCTGCCGTGAGGTCGAGCAGCCAGGATGCAATCACGCTGCCCCGACGCCATACTTCGGCGACCTGAGGCAGCGCAATCTCGTATTGATAGTGCTCCGGATCGCGCAACGGGGTCGTCTCCGCATCGACCGCGCGTTTCTGTTTGCCCGCATCGGCTGCGCGCAGCACGTCGAGTCCCTCAGCATACGCCGCCATGATGCCGTACTCGATCCCGTTATGAACCATCTTGACGAAGTGACCGGCACCGCTCGGGCCGCAGTGCAGATACCCGTGCTCGGCCGTGCTATCGCCCAGCCGATCGAAACCCGGGGTGCGCACGATGTCGCCGGGCCCCGGCGACAGGGTCTTGAAGACAGGATCGAGCTGGCGCACCGAATCTCGGTCGCCGCCGATCATCATGCAATATCCGCGCTCGAGGCCCCACACCCCACCGCTCGTCCCTACGTCGACGTAACGCACGCCTTGCGTAGCCAGCAGCTTCGATCGCCGGATGTCATCGACGTAATACGAGTTGCCGCCATCAATCACGGTATCTCCCGCCGCGAGCAATTCACGAACTTGCGTGATGGTCTGCTCGACCGCGGCCGCCGGAACCATCAGCCAGAGGAAGCGCGGCGCACGAAGTTTGGCGATGAGGTCCTTGATCGAGGCGGCTCCGATCGCCCGCTCGCGGACCAACGACTGTACCGCCTCCGGCACGGGATCGAACACAACACACTCATGACCGCCTTGCAGCAATCGCCGCACCATATTCGCACCCATTCGCCCCAGACCAATCATTCCTAGTTGCATAGACGCCTCCGAGGTAAATCTTTAAGGAGTGTGCGAGACGGGCTCTGCCCGCGCGCGCTTAAGTCGCCGAATCAACGTATTCGTCGAGCTGTCGTGGTCGAGGTTCGTGGCCGAGCCATTGTGCAATTCCGGCAAGATGCGCTTGGCCAGTACCTTGCCTAGCTCCACGCCCCACTGATCGAATGAATCGATCTGCCAAAGTGTGCCTTGGGTGAACACGCTGTGCTCGTAGAGCGCTACCAGCCGGCCAAGCGCCCTCGGCGTCAGTCGCTTAAGAAGGAGCGTATTGGAAGGCCGGTTGCCCTCGAATACCCGGTGAGGAGCGATATCGCGAGACGTCCCTTCGGCCTCGACCTCCTTGATGGTCTTGCCGAAGGCGAGCGCCTCCCCTTGAGCGAGAACATTGGCCAGCAACAGCTCGTGCTGATCGCCGAGCGGATTCAAGGGTTCGGCAAACGCGATGAAATCGCACGGAATGAGACGCGTGCCCTGATGCAGCAACTGATAAAAGGAGTGCTGACCGTTGGTCCCGGGCTCGCCCCAATAGATGGGCCCGGTGTTGTAGCCGACAGGCTTGCCGAGGAGCGTCACGTGCTTGCCGTTACTCTCCATCGTGAGCTGTTGCAGATAAGCGGGAAAACGCTTGAGGTACTGCTCGTACGGCAGCACAGCCACGGTTTCGGCACCAAAAAAATTGTTGTACCAGACGCCGAGCAACGCCATGACGACCGGCAGATTGTGGGCGAACGGCGCGGTGCGGAAATGCTCGTCCATGTCGTGGAAGCCTTCGAGCATTTCGCGGAATTGACCCGGCCCGATCGCGAGCATGCTCGACAGCCCTATCGCCGAATCCATCGAGTATCGGCCCCCCACCCAGTCCCAGAACTCGAACATGTTGGCGGTATCGATCCCGAATTTCTGTACTTCGGCGGCGTTCGTCGACACAGCGACGAAGTGCTGCGCGACCGCGCAGACGTCGCCTCCCAGACCCCGGAGCAACCACTCACGGGCGGCCCTGGCATTCGTCATCGTCTCGAGGGTGGTAAAGGTCTTCGACGAAACGATGAACATGGTTTGTGACGGATCGAGATCGCGTACCGCTTCCACGAAGTCCGTCCCGTCTACGTTCGAGACGAAACGGAACGTCATGTCGCGTTTGCTATATGCCTTCAACGCCTCATAACACATCACCGGACCAAGATCGGAGCCCCCGATACCGATGTTGACGACGTTCGTGATCGGCCGACCGGTGAATCCGAGCCAGGCGCCGCTGCGGACCTTCGCCGCGAAAGCGCTCATCTTGGCGAGCACGTCCTGCACCTCGTGCACGACATCCTGACCACCGACCCGTATGGAGGCATCGCCCGGCGCACGGAGCGCCACATGCAGGACGGAGCGATGCTCAGAGACATTGATGGGCTCGCCGGCAAACATCGCATCGATCCGCTCGCGCAGGCCCGATTCCTCGGCCAGCTCAACCAGCAACTGGAGCGTCGCCCGAGTGACGCGATTCTTCGAGTAGTCGAGATAGATTCCTGCCGCTTCCAGGGTGAGCTGCTCACCGCGGTCAGGATCTTCGGCGAATAGCTCGCGCAGGTGCCGACGGCCGATGACTTTGAAGTGCGCCTGAAGCTTCTTCCAGGCGGCGCGCCGATTCAACGGCAAAGTCGGTGCCGTCATGACTGCACCTTGCCGACCGCAGCGGTTTTGGAGGCAATGACGCCAAGAAGATCCTTCCAGGAAGTGACGAAGGCGGCCGCACCCTCCTCCTGCAGGCGTGTCGCGAGCGCCTCGAGATCAACGCCGCTGCGGGTGAATTTGAGCAGCACTTCGGCGGAGTCGCCGCCGTCCGGAGTCAGCTCCCGACCGACGTCCCCGTGGGCTGCGAACGCGCGCAGGGTTCCCTCCGGCATGGTATTCACCGTCAGAGGCCCAATCAGCGCCTGCACGTAGAGGACATCCGGCGCCCTGGGGTCTTTCGTGCCGGTACTCGCAAACAAAAGCCGCTGCGGACGCGCGCCCGCATTGAGTGCACGCCGCCAGCGCGCACTCTCCAGCAACTCCGAATAGGCCTTGTAGGTTTCCTGAGCGACCGCGATGCCGAGCTTATTGTCGAGCGACGGCGGAACCTTGCCCGCCACTGCCACATCCCAACGGCTGATGAAGAGTGAAGCCACCGACGCGACGTGCGGATTCAGACCCGCCTCGATGCGCCGCTCCACACCCCGCAGCCAGGCATCCGCCGCGGCCCGATATTGCTTCGCCGAAAAGAGCAGAGTCACATTGATCGGAATTCCCGCGAAGATGGACTCTTCGATCGCTTCGAGTCCGTCGGCCGTGCCGGGTATCTTGATGAAGAGGTTCGGCCGGTTGGCCCGTGCATGCAGATCCTTCGCCTCGGCGAGAGTCGATTTTGCATCGGAGGCCAGGAGCGGTGACACTTCGAGAGACACCCACCCGTCGACACCCGCCGTCCGCTCGTGTATCGGGCGAAACAAATCCGCGGCGCGGGTGATGTCCTCGAGTGCCAGCTCGAAGAACAGCGCCTCGTGAGAGAGGCCCTGCCGCGCTCGGGCGCCGAGGCTCGTATCGTAGGAGGACCCATGGCTCAACGCCTTGTCGAATATCGTGGGATTGGAGGTGAGGCCGGTGACGGATAGATCCCGGATGTACTGCGCCAGCGTCCCGGTCGAGAGGAGATCGCGAGTAATATTGTCGAGCCAGATGCTTTGGCCGGCGGAGCTGAGTCGTTGCGTTGCTTGCATAAGTGGTGTCCTTTAGTTTGAACTTTGGTATTCGCGCTCGGGGCGTGCTTTACACACGGCCGCCGATCTCATCGATGTGGCGCAGCAGGTCCGCCGGATCCTCATACACACGGATCGCGCCCGCGCGTTCCAACTCGTCCTGGCCGTAGCCTCCGGACAGCACGCCCACGCCAAGGCCGCGCGCGCGCCGCGCCGCGAGCATGTCCCAGATGCTGTCGCCGATGATTACCGAGGCGGTGACGTCGACATGAAGCCGGTCGGCCGCGGCCAGAAACAGATCCGGGTCTGGTTTCGCCCTCTTCACATCGTCCCGGGTAATGACGGGGACGGTCTCCGGGTCGATGCCGAGCAGTTCGAGGTTGTATTTCGCCACGTCCATGCTGCCGCTGGTGGCGATGGCCCACGGAATCTCGATTTGCCGCAGGTAGTCGAGCAACGGCACCGCGCCGGGGAGAGGGCGGACGGACCGCGCCAAACGGCCGTACGCTTCGCTGTGACGGCTCTGCAGCCGGTCAAGCAATGCCGGGTTGATCGCAACATCGACTTCGCGCAGCAACATGCCGGTGGCCAGTCCTCCGCTCATTCCGATACGGCGATGAACGCGCCACATCGAAAGGTCGATGCCCTCGCCTTGCAGCGCTTCCTGCCATGCCATGACATGTTGGTAGACGCTATCGACGAGCGTGCCATCCAGGTCGAATATGAAGCTCACGTCGGTGGGTGTCATGTCCGGCCCCGTTATTGAGTAATGAGGGCGAGTGGTACCGGGATGTTCCGATCGACGGGCTTGCCCTCGATCAACAGCTTCGCCGTATCGACGCCCATCTTGCCGATCAGTTCGGGCTTTTGCTGCACGGTGGCGGCGAGCTTGCCCGCCTTGACCGCGGCCACCCCATCGGCCGTGGCGTCGAAGCCGACGATGACCACGTTCTTGAGGCCCGCCTCCTCGATCGCTCGTTGCGCGCCCAAAGCCATTTCGTCGTTCTGCGCGAATACGCCCTGGATGTCCTTGTTGCCCTGAAGAATGTTTTCCATCACCGTGAGCCCTTGGGCGCGGTCGAAACTGGCCGGCTGCTTGGCCACGAGCTTCACGCCCGGCTGGCCCCCGATGACCGAATCGAAGCCTTCGCCGCGCTCGCGCGCGGCGCTCGAGCCGGGAATCCCCTCGAGCTCGACCAAGTTGCCCTTGCCGCCGAGCGTCTTCACGAGGAACTCACCCGCCATCTTGCCGCCGGCCACGTTGTCCGAGGCGATGTGCGAGCTGACTTCGGCGCCATTTACGGCTCGGTCGAGCGAGATCACCTTGATGCCGGCGGCCGCCGCCTCTTTCACCACATTGGCGACGGCATCGGAGTCGGTCGGATTCAGCAGGATTACCGGCACTTTCTTCTGAATCAGGTCCTCGACGCCCGCGATTTGCTTGGCTGCGTCGTTCTGCGCATCGACCGTGATCAAGTTGATCCCGACAACCTTGGCCTCTGCCTGCGCGCCGTCGCGCACCGCCACGAAAAATGGGTTGTCCATCGTCGAGATCGACAGGCCGACAGTGACAGCGCCGGACACCGAGGCCGTTGAGGCCGCCGTCCCGCCGGCTCCGGTATCGGGTCCCTGATTGGAGCAGGCCACCAAGGCGATCACGCTCGCAACCAAGGTCGAAATGCTGCGCATCATGCTGAGACCCTCCTGTTTTCCCGTCATGCCAAGATCTCCTTCAGGTCTTGCCGCTTCGATCGAGCAGCACGGCGAGCAGAATCACCGATCCCTTGACGACCTGCTGGTAGAACGACGACACGCCCATGAGATTCAGACCGTTGTTGAGCACGCCGATCAGCAGCGCACCGACCAGCGTGCCGAAGATCCAACCGCGGCCGCCGGCGAGGCTAGTACCCCCGAGCACCACCGCGGTGATCGCGTCAAGCTCATAGCCCACCCCGGCGGTGGGCTGAGCGGAATCGAGCCGCGAGCTGAGAATCACGCCGGCGAGCGCGGCCATCGCGCCCGAGATGGTATATACGAGTATCTGCACCCGGTCGGTGTTCACACCCGAGAGCTTCGCCGCCTCGGCGTTGCCACCCGTGGCGTACACGTGGCGGCCGAACACGGTTCTGGTGAGAACGAACCAGAACGCCGCGAACATCGCGAGCATCAGCACGACCGGCACCGGGATCAAGTGCGCCACGTAGCCGCCGCCCAGCATCGCAAAGAGCTCGCTCGAGAAGCCGCTGATCGGACTGCCATTGGAGAGCACCAATGCGATCCCGCGCAGCAGCGTCATCATGCCGAGCGTCGCGATGAACGGCGCCACATTGCCCTTGGCAATGACGACGCCGTTCAGCGATCCCATCCCGGCGCCGGCGAGGATCGCAATCCCGGCCGCCAGTCCGGCGCCGTGGCCCCCCTTCATCATCATGGCGGCGAGCACCGAGCTGACAGCAAGGATCGAGCCCACGGAGAGGTCGATTCCGCCCAGGAGAATCGTCAGCGTCATGCCGAAGGCGATCACCGCATTGATCGATGCCTGGCGCATCACGTCAAAGGAATTGCTGATGGTGAGGAAGTTTGAGCTCAGGCTGGCGAGCCCGATGCAGACCGCAACGAGAGCGAGTAGAGGGCCGAACTTCTGCAGCATCGCCTTTTGTTGCGCGGTCACGATGCTCTCAACCCTTCGGTGGCGGCGGCCATGATCCGCTCCTGGTTTGTGGCCTTCGCGTCGAAAATCCCCGCTTGCCGACCCTCGCGCATCACCAGGATGCGGTCGCTCATGGCCAGCACCTCCGGGAGCTCGGAGGACACCATCACAATGGCCGTGCCGGCGGCCGCCAGACGGTTGATAGTATGGTAGATCTCGGCCTTCCCGCCGACATCGACGCCGCGCGTGGGCTCATCGAGCAGCAACACCTTCGGCGGCACCGCCAGCCACTTCGCGAAGACGACTTTCTGCTGGTTGCCGCCCGAGAGCGCCTTCACTTCGAGTTCGGCATCGCGGGCTCGAATTTGCAGCTCGTCCATTAATTCTTTGACCGCTCCGTCTTCCGCGGCGCGATCGATGATCCCGGCGTGAGCATATTTTCCGAGGTGCACGAGCGTAACGTTCTCGCGCAGCGACAATCCGAGCACCAGGCCTTGGCTTTTGCGATCTTCGGTGACGAACCCGATGCCCGCAGCGATCGCATCGGCGGGTCGATCGATCGACAGGGGCCGGCCATCGAGCAGAACCTCGCCCGAGGCCTTGCGATTTACACCGAAAAGCGTGTTGAGGATTCTGCTGCGTCCGGCCCCGATCAGACCGGCAAGTCCCAACACCTCTCCGGCACGCACTTCGAAGTGAATGCCGTGTATATGGCCCTCGTCGGTGAGATCGTCCACTTTGAGCCGCACCGGACCCAGGGAGGCTTCTCGCTTTGGAAATCGCTCCTTGAGCTCGCGGCCCACCATCAACTTGACCACTTCGTCGAAGCTGGTTTCCGCAACCACTCGCTCGCCGACGAAGTGCCCATCGCGCAGCACCGAGACCTTGTCGCAAATCTTGAAAATTTCCTCCATTCGGTGCGATACATAGACGATACCGACACCGCGTGATTTCAGGTCCGTCATGATTGCAAACAGCGTGCCGATCTCGCGGTCGGTGAGCGAGGCCGTGGGCTCGTCCATGATCAGCACTCGAGCCTTGAGGGACAGAGCCTTCGCGATCTCCACCAGCTGTTGCAATCCAATCGAAAGCGTTTCCGCCGTCCGATTCACATCGATCTGCCCGGCGCCGACCTTGCTCAGCCAGCCGGCCGACTCGGCCTGCATGCGGCTGCGCTCGATTACACCGAAGTGATTCGGCTCGCGACCCAGATACAAGTTATCGATCACCGAGAGCTGCGGGATCATGTTGAGCTCTTGGTGAATAATGGCGATGCCAAGCGCCTCGGCTTCGCGGGTCGAGCGGATGGTGACGGCTTCGCCGTCGATGAGAATGCGGCCGCTGTCAGAACTGTATGCGCCGGAAAGGATTTTCATCAAGGTCGACTTACCGGCGCCGTTCTCGCCCATGAGTGCGTGGATCTCCCCGCCGGCTACGGTGAAATCGATGGTGTCGAGCACTCGTACCGGGCCGAACGACTTGCTGATGCCCTGCATCGTCAGTCTCATGGGCTCGCCCGATCCGCGTCGCCGAAGATCACGCCCGAATAAAGCACGACATTGGCATAGGGGGTGGCCTCGCCGGTGCGAATCACGGCGCGCGCTCGCCACGCGAGGTTCTTGAGGGTCTCGTGGGTCACGAAGTCCACCAGTACCTGCTCGCGGGCGAACCATGATGCCCGCGTGGCGACGGCCGCGTTGTGCTCCTTCGCTTCCGTTGCAAACACCGCGCGCTCGACCTTGAAATCGGCGAGCACGCTATCTAGGACACGGAGAAACGGGGGATCGCCGAGTGCAATCGACAGATCGATGCACTCGATGCCGTCCGGCACGGGCAGGCCACAATCGGCGATTACGAGGCTGTCGGTGTGGCCCATGCGGGCCAGCACACGGCTCACCTCACGGTTGAGATGTCCGCTTATCTTCACGGCGCGCGGTCCAGGAACACGTTGAGCTCGGCGAGTGTCGGCATACTGTCTTGCGCTCCACGTTTGGTCACCGACAGGGCGCCCGCCGCTGTGCCGCGGCGCACGGCCTCCGCAAGGCCGAGATTCCAGAACGCGCCCAGTGCGCCGTTGAAGGTGTCGCCCGCCCCGGTGGTGTCGACCGGCGTGACCGCAAAGCTGGGCTGATGCCGCAGCGTACCGGTTGCATCGGTGAAGTAGGCGCCCTCCGCTCCCTTGGTCACGACTACACGTCCCGGCAACCGAGCCATCAGCTCCCGCCAGCCCAGGTCCGGCCGGTCGAGCGTGGTGCCGAGCTCATACTCGTTGGGGGTGATCAATGTGCAACGCGCCAGAAGATTCTCCGGAAGCCGCATGGCGGGCGCCGGATTCAATACGAATGGCTTTCGGTATCGCGCGGCCAGCTCGGCTCCGTGTTCGACGGTGGCGAGCGGCACTTCGAGCTGGGCGAGCACGACATCGGCCTCCGCGAACGCCGACTCCGCGGCGTCGAGATCGGCCGCGCTCAGCCGCGCGTTGGCGCCGGGCACCACGACGATGGCGTTGTCTGCGTTGCACACTGTGATGGCCGCGACGCCGGTCGACACATCGGGCGTCTCGTGGACCCAGCGCGTCGCGACGCCTTCGGTGGCGAGGCGCGCCTTGAGCTCTCTGCCGAACGCATCGGAACCCACTCGGCCGAGCATGGCGACCTGGACGCCGAGACGCGCCGCAGCCACGGCCTGATTGGCCCCCTTCCCGCCGGCATGCGTCGCGAAGCTCGCACCGAACAGAGTCTCCCCAAGCCGTGGAAATGTGTTCGTTTCCACGACGAGATCCATGTTGATACTGCCAAATACCAGCACTCGATGCCCGCTCACTGTTCAACGCCTCCCGACGCAACTCGCACCGTAGATTGCCCGAGGTTCAACGAAATTCATTGGACCGCAGTGCTGCAATTGCTGCGCGCGAGCATGACGCCGGCGCGCGCCGCTCCGAGCAGCGCGATATCGGGATACACGACCAGCTTGGTGGGAATTGCCGCGAGGTACGGCGCCAAACGCCCTTTATCCTCGAAGCGCCGTCGAAACGGGCTCCGCATCAGAAACGGTTCGATCTTCTCGGCGATCCCGCCTGCGATATACACCCCGCCGCGCGCTCCATGAGCGAGCGCCAGATCTCCTGCGACGGCGCCGTACACGGAGCAGAACATCGTCAGAGCCGTGCTGGCCCTCGCCTCATTGCGCAGTGCCGCGGCACTGATCTCGGCCGCGGTGAGCGCTGGCGTCGCGCGGCCGGCTAATAGCTCCAGCGTCCGGTACAAGTGCTCGAGGCCGGCGCCCGAGAGAATGCGCTCAATGGAAACGCGTCCCGATTCCTTCCACATGAGTTGCAGCGCCTCCATCTCCTCGGGATTGCCGGGCGCGAAGTCCATGTGACCGCCTTCGGTCGCCATCGGCACCGCCAGGTCGCCGTGGCGCGCGAGGCAGGACACACCGAATCCCGTACCGGCGCCGAGGATCGTGATGCTCTCGCCCTCGGCTCCTTTGAGTTCCGGGCCGATGCTGTGCACGTGTTCCGCGCCGAGCAGGTCGACGGCGAGGGCGAGCGCCGCAAAGTCATTGATCAGGAGCGCTCTCTCGAAGCCGACTTCTCGCATGGCCTGCTCCGAGATATCCCACCCTCGGTTGGTAAACCGAGCGGTGCCAGTCACGACCGGACCTGCCACGGCAATCGCCGCTCGGCGCGGAATCGGAGTCACGCCGGAACGGTCGAGATAGGTCCGCAACGCCTCGTTGAAAGTAGCAAACCGCTCGTCAAGGTCCAGACGATGAAGAATGCGCCACGGCCCATCGTCAGAGGGCTCCACGACGGCAAAGCGGGCGTGAGTGCCGCCGATGTCGCCCACCATAATCCGGTTATCTGCACTCATGGCGCGCCGCCTCAAGTGTGCGACCCCGCAGCACGCTCGTCGTCAGCCCTCCTCCGTTGGGATAAGGGGTTGGCTTCCCCACGGGGGCATTGCTTCGCCGCCATCGCCCGGGGGTGACACCGACAACATCGCGAAACCGTCGGTTGAAATGCGCCTGATCGGCGAATCCGCAGGCCAGCGCGATTTCAGCGAGCGGCTCCCTCGTTCCGCTGATCATCGTCTTGGCCCGCTCCACTCGTCGCACCACGACGTATTCCATCGGCGACATTCCGACACTGTGCTTGAAGGCGCGAGAGAAGTGACTCCTGCTCAAAGCGACCCCATTCGCCAGGCTGTCGATATCCATTTTCGAGGCAAGATTCGCTTCGACGTACGCGAGGGTGCGCCTCGCCTGCCAAGTGGCCAAGCCTCCTGGTTGAAGCTTGTGCGCGGTTGGTGCGTCGACCCCGAAATCCTGTGCGTCGGCGCCGAGCAGCGTCGAGGCATCGCTCAAACAGCGCCACGCCGCCTTGCGGTCGGTCTCAAAAAAGCTCATGGCCTGCTTGACAAGATGTCCGACTCGAACGGATGCCGACGCCACTGAACGCAGCGAGCGATGCATGTAGGTCGATGAGTCCTGGGCCACAGCGACAGTCAAACTGGCCGTGGCAGACATCGCTCCGAGCGGATATGGCTCTCTCATTTTCCTGAATCCTCCAGGGCGTTGAATCGGGCTGGTTCAGCAACACCCCTAAACTACGCATGACGAGAGAAACCGATTATTGGACGATGGTATCGACCGATACTTTTGCATCGGTCCCTAGTGAGCGCCTTCTCTGAACGCGATAAGCGTTTCGGTGCGAGTTTTGGACGCAGCTACGCCTTCTAGGCTCGCGCTTCGCGGCTGCTGAACAGGGCTAAGCGCGCTCCCACGACCCGCTTCACCGCCTCGACCGCCGGGGCAAGCAGCGTGTAGGGCGCGATTTCGTCCTTCTGCCTCGCAAGGCTTTCCTCGATCGCGCGGCGCCAGCTCAGCCGAACCTCGGTATTGATGTGCACGACCGTCATGCCCGCCGCAATCGCACCGCGAAGATCGGCATCAGCGGTATCCGAGCCGCCGTGCAGCGTCATGAAAATCCGGGTACGCGCCTTGATGGCGCCGATCCGCTCGATATCCAAATGCTTGCGGGCGTCACCGGTCAGCATGCTTTTCAGGACGCCGTGCATGTTGCCCACGGCCGGCGCCAGCGTATCAATCGCGGTCTCTTGCACGAACCGCATCGCTTCGTCCGGTGTCGTGAGCGGGCGATGTGGTGCGCTGTCGTGAATCTGCGAGCCGCTGCCGATATCGCCGATCTCGCCCTCGACCAGGATATCCGGACGCAGCGCTTTCAGCGCGACGACCGCTTCCTTCGTCTGCCGCAGGTTGTCGTCGAATGGGAGCGCCGAAAAGTCGCACACCACCCAGTCGAATCCCGCCTTCGCCGCCTCCAGCGCTCCGGACAGCGAATGGGTGTGGTCCGCATTGAGGAAGATCGGCGGGCCGCCTCTATCGCGGAGGCTCTGGACGATCGATACCAGTTGTTGAACGCCGATGAAGCGCCGCTCAGCCTCCGAAGCCCCCACCACGACCGGAAGCCCTTGCTCCCGCGCAGCTTCGATGACGCCGTAAAGCGTAACCAGGTCCGACACATTGAAATGGCCGACCGCGATTCTGCGGGCGTCGGCCTGTTGCAATACTTCAAGTAGCGTAGTCATGCTGCCCTCACTAGATTCAAAATGGTTCACGATCCGGAGCAGCCGCGACGCGGTGCGGTCCCGGCACTGAAGTACAGTGAGCCCGTCGCGGGGCAGCGGTCTTGAACGGTACCGCCGCTCTTGTGTCGCAGTGCCGAGCATCAACCCGTTGGGAATGAAGCCGCTTTTCGCATCATAATGGCTCAAACACGCAAGAAATAAGACACTGCCCAACAGAGACTTCAAGCAGTTGTGGGACCTAGGAGGCTCGTATGTCGACAGCAGCGGCGCCAGTACACCGATGAAGATCTCTACCGAAAGACTGCGGCTGGCTAACGACGCGGCAGGCAAGGAAAATTGGCGTCTTTGGGGGCCATATCTCTCCGAGCGTCAGTGGGGCACAGTCCGCGAGGATTACAGCGCCCGGGGCGACGCGTGGGACTATCTACCGCACGACCACGCACGCAGCCGCGCCTATCGTTGGGGTGAGGACGGCATCGCCGGATTCAGCGACGACCATCAGTATCTATGCCTGTCACTGGCATTGTGGAATGGCAAGGACCCGATTCTCAAGGAACGGCTGTTCGGGCTGACCAACGCCGAAGGCAACCACGGCGAAGACGTCAAGGAGTTGTACTACTACCTTGACGCCACGCCGAGTCATTCGTACCTGAAAATGCTCTACAAGTATCCGCAGGCGGCCTTCCCCTACTCGCAGCTCTTGGAGGAAAACCGCAGGCGCGGCCGCGAAGATACGGAGTGCGAGCTGCTGGATACGGGCTTGTTCGACGACGATCGCTACTTCGACGTGTTCGTTGAATACGCCAAAGGCGCACCCGATGAAATCCTCATGCAGATCACGGCTCACAATCGCGGTCCGGATTCCGCGCCGCTCGCCCTGCTGCCGCAGCTGTGCTGCCGAAATATTTGGTCTTGGACGTCGGGCGTTGCGAAGCCGACGCTGATCGGCCGGCCCGGCACGGTCGAAATTCAGCACCCGGAGCTGGGCAAGTACAGGCTGGATGTCGAATCAGTGTCGACCTTGCTGTTCTGCGACAACGACACCAATACTGCCCGGCTGTTCGGCTCGAATGCGGTAAAGGGCTACTTCAAGGACGCCTTTCACGAATACTTGGTACACGGCAAGCACGACGCGGTGAATCGCGAACAGACTGGCACCAAAGTCGGCGCGCTCTATGAAATGAACGTCGCATCCGGCGCTGCGGCGAAGGTACGGCTGCGACTGTCCCCCGACAAAGGGGTGAAATCCATGATTCGTCCCTTCGCGGACTTCGACGCCATTTTTGATGCGCGTCGCCGCGAGGCCGACGAGTTTTACACCGAGCTGCAGCGGCGGATGGTCGACTCCGACGCAAAGCTCGTTCAGCGCCAGGCGTTTGCCGGCATGATCTGGAACAAGATGTTTTACAACTACTCCGTGGAGGAGTGGCTCGAGGGTGACTCGGGGCCGCCGCCCCCGCCGGAGCGCAAGCACGGACGTAATCAAGAATGGCGACACCTCTACTGCGCCGACGTGATCTCGATGCCCGATAAGTGGGAATATCCGTGGTTCGCCGCATGGGATCTCGCCTTTCACTGCATTGCCTTTGCGATCATTGACAGCGAGTTCGCCAAGTCGCAACTCCTCCTACTCTCGCGCGAAACCTACATGCATGCCAACGGCCAGTTTCCCGCCTACGAATGGGGATTTGGGGATGTCAATCCTCCGGTGCACGCGGTGGCGGCGTGGCGTGTATTCCAAATCGACCGTAAACAGCAGCAAGAATCCAACCCGGCCTATCCGGGCGACCTCGAATTCTTGAAGCGCGTGTTTAACAAGCTTACAGTTAATTTCACGTGGTGGGTAAACCGCAAGGACGCGCAAGGGCGCAACATTTTCCAGGGTGGCTTCCTAGGCCTCGACAACATCGGCGTCTTCGATCGCAGCAGTCCGTTGCCCACCGGCGGTTTCATCAACCAAGCGGACGCGACCAGCTGGATGGCGATGTACTGTCTGCACCTGTTGCGTGCGGCGCTCGAACTGGCGCTGCACGATCCGGCGTATGAAGACATCGCCGTGAAGTTCTTCGAGCATTTCCTTTCCATCGCCGGCGCAATCAATGGCGCCGGCGAGGACAGGCTGGGCCTGTGGGATGAATCCGACGAGTTCTATTACGATCAGCTCGTCCTTCCGGACAACGCCCACGTTGCATTGAGAATTCACTCTATCGTGGGACTGATTCCACTGTTTGCCAATCTGGTGTTGGAGCCGGAGGTGCTGGGCCTGCTGCCGGAGTTCTCGGCGCGAATGCAATGGTTCCTCGAGCACCGTCCGAAGCTCGCGGGTCTGGTCTCCAATTGGCATATCGCCGGGCAAGGCGATCGTCGCTTGCTTTCATTGCTGCGCGGTCACCGCCTGAAGGCGCTGCTCCACCGGATGCTGGATGAAAATCGCTTCCTATCCGAATACGGCGTGCGCGCATTGTCGAAGAATCACGAGCAGAACCCGTTCCGTTTTGACGCAGGTGGCACAACTCACGAAGTCAGTTACTGGCCGGCTGAGTCGCGTACCAGACTCTTCGGCGGCAACTCGAACTGGCGCGGTCCCATTTGGATGCCCATCAACTATCTCATCATCGAGGCGCTGCAACGATATCACTACTACTACGGCGACGACTTTAAAGTCGAATGCCCGACGGGATCCGGCCAATTCCTCACGCTGTACGAAGTGGCTGAAGAGTTGGCGCGCCGCCTGTCGCGCCTTTTCCTGAAAGGGGCTGATGGCGAGCGGCCGGTGTTGAAATATCACCCCAAACTCGCCGGAGATCCGCAGTTCAGCGACTGTATTCTGTTCCACGAGTACTTTCATGGCGACACGGGCCGTGGTGTCGGGGCGTCTCACCAGACGGGCTGGACGGGACTGATTGCGAAGCTGCTGCAACCGCACACTACTGAGAGAAGTACGCTGCGCGATGCCCTCGTCGACGCAGCGCTGTCGGCGGTGTCCAAACGGCACACGGTGACGCCATGAGCGAGCACGATATCTATCTCGTGCGGCACGGAGAGACCGCTTGGAGTGTCACCGGTCAGCACACCGGACGGAGCGATCTTACGCTGACGCCCCACGGCGAGGAGCAGGCGCGTGGACTTGAGCCTCGGCTCAAGGGTTTGAGGTTCGAGCACGTGCTCTCGAGTCCGCTCCGGCGGGCGCTGCGAACCTGTGAACTTGCGGGCTTTGCCGACCGGGCAACACTGGACTCGGACCTACTCGAATGGGATTACGGTCAGTACGAAGGGCGGACACTGGCGGAGATCCGTCAAGGTCGCCCTGACTGGGAGCTCTTCCGCGACGGCTGTCCCGGCGGCGAGTCCGTGATTCAGATCACCGAGCGGGTCGATCGGGTTGTGTCGCGGCTTCGGCCGCTGGAAGGCAACGTCCTGATTTTCTCCAGCGGACATGTGCTGCGCATACTCGCCGCGAGGTGGGTCGATAACTCTGCGGACCTCGGGCGCCGATTAGCGCTTGATCCCACCGGCGTTTGCGTGCTGGGCTACGATCACGGCGGCTTGGACAGCGTCATCCGGCTGTGGAACGATCGTATGGGTCACTGAATAACACTCACATCGCGTAGGACCTTCACGGCGATGTCGATAAATGCGCGGACTTTTGACGTCATGGGGACGCGACTCACGGTCACGAGTTGCACGGGCAAGGGCTCGGGTTCGAAGTCCGGGAGCAATCGCACCAGGGTACCGGCGGCCAACTCCTCTGTGACCTGATAGGACAACACCCGCGCGACACCACGGCCGGCTTTCGCCGCCTGCACTTGCGCCTCGACATCATCGACGAGAAGGCGCGGTGAGAGTCGAACGACGGCGCCTCGCCTCTTTTTCCCGAAACGCCATTCGCGTGCCGAAGATCGCGCCATGCCGAAGATCGTGTCATGCTTTGCCAAGTCAGCCGGCACTCGGGGCGTTCCCCGGGCAGCGATATAGCGCGGACTCGCAACAGCCACGCGCCGCACATGGCCGACTTGCCGCGCAATCAAGGTCGAGTCCGGGAGACCTCCGATGCGGACGGCAAGATCGAGTCCCTCCTCGATGAGATCGAGGTTGCGGTCGTTCAGAGTCAGTTCAATCCGTACATCAGAGTAGTCGTTGAGAAATGCCGAGACGACGGGTGCCACGTAGCGGCGCCCAAATTGTACGGGCGCCGTGATTCGCAGGAGGCCGCGGACCGGCGCCTGCGAAGCGCCCATCAGCGCGGTTTCATACTCTATTAATAAGATACGCGCCCGTTCAGCCAACAGGCGACCCGCTTCAGTCGGCGCCAACCGCCGCGTCGTCCGCTCAAATAATCGCAGCCCGATTCGATCCTCGAGTGCTCCGAGTGCCCGCGTCACCGCGGGTGGCGACCGACGCAGGCGCCGCGAAGCACTGATCAGACTGCCGGCCTCGAAGATGGCGAGGAAGATGGTCAGTTCGTCGAGGCGGTCCATTCTATTGTTCCTGTTGGTGGAATTCTGAGTTACCGATGGCGGTAATCCATCCGAATACTGCAACAGTATAATCACGCCGGCAACAACGACTCCAAGGGGCATCACGCGTGGCCACTTCCGAAATTATTCTTCATGGAACGGAATTATCCGGGCACACCCACCGCGTCGAGCTGATGCTTCGAATGCTCGGGCTGCCCTATCGGTTCGAGGTAGCTGGTGCCGACATCCGCCGCTCTGCGGAGTTTCGTCAGTGGAATCCGCTGGGCCAAATACCCGTGTTGCAGGATGGCAATCTCACACTCGCAGACAGCAATGCCATCCTGGTGTACCTCGCCAAACGATACGGGAGAGAAACCCGGTGGTTGCCGGAACAAGCGGATGCTGCCGCGCGCGTACAACGCTGGCTATCCATAGCGGCCGGAGAGGTGCGGTATGGACCCGCCACGGCACGCATGATCACCCAATGGAATTTCCCGGGCACGCTCGCTGAGTCGAAGCAGATCGCGGATACACTCCTGCGGTTCATGGACGAGCATTTAAATAGCCGGACATTTCTGGCAGCAGATCATGCGACCATCGCCGACCTTGCTTGTTATTCCTATGTCAATCACGCGCCCGAAGGTGGTATTTCGCTCGGCGCCTACCCGTCGGTGCGCGCCTGGCTTCGCCGCGTCGAGGCGTTGCCTCATTTCAAGCCCATTCCGGCCTCACCGCTACCGGGAACCTGAGCAATGCATGGACGAATCGCCTTTCAATTCCGATGAGTTGGCTGCGCAGGCGCTGGCCGGCGGCGGACCCCGCGGCGCCGGCGGCATTCGACGTTTTATGCCAGAGCCGCATCGACTCTTCTTTGCCCAGCTGTCCTATATCTTCGTTGCCGCAATCGATACTGCCGGATGGCCACTTGCGACGCTGATCGCTGGGAAGCCCGGGTTCGTTCAGTCACCGGACCCTTCGACTTTGTACATCGCAGCCCTTCCGGAGGTCGGCGATCCTGCGGCGGAGGCGCTCGTTCCCGGGCGCAGCGTCGGTATCCTCGGCATCGACTTCTCGACCCGCCGGCGCAATCGCGTAAATGGCCGCATCTTGAGCCGCGACGCGAACGCTATCGGTGTCGCGATCGACCAGAGCTTCGGCAACTGTCCGCAATACATCCAACTGCGGGCCCTCGCCGGCGATCTTCGAGCTGATACGGCCCGGGCCGCACCCGCAGCTCTCGAGTCCTTCACGCGGCTGGATGAGGCCGCCCAGAATGCCATCGCCGGCGCCGACACGTTCTTTGTAGCGAGCCGATCCCGGACCGGTGACGGCGCCGCATTCGGTGCGGACGTCTCGCATCGCGGCGGGCGCCCTGGTTTCGTCCGCGTCGATGGCGACGTGTTAACAATCCCCGATTTTCGCGGCAACCGGTATTTCAACACGCTGGGCAATCTGATCGCTGAACCGCGCGCGTCTCTGCTGTTCGTGGACTTCGAGACCGGGGACATGCTGCAACTTCAGGGCTTGGCGCAGGTGGATTGGACTGGCTCGACCGAGGCGTTTACCGGCGCCGAGCGGCTGTGGCGGTTTCATATTGCGCGGGGCTGGCGTCGCCGTGGATCTTTGCCGCTGCGGTGGTCGTTTAGAGAGTACTCACCCGTCACGCTTCGTACAGGCATCTGGCCGATTGGCGCGCGTCGCAGGAAAGGGGAACTAGAGAAGGATGTTCAGTCCATGGGTTCCAGTGACTCACAATTTTCCGACCGAGTATCATAGGAGGCCAACGGGCGAACTGTCATCGCCGCACCATCGGGCCGTCAGTTGCGTTCTGCGGAGAGCTTGCTGTGAACAAACCGAGGTGAAAACAGCATGGTGTCGATGCGCCGTCAATCACTCGTCAAATTTGATGCGCCTCTGAGCGAGACCGTCGCCGACCTGCCGAAGCCACTGGGAAGGGAAGTCCTGGTGCGAATCGAGCGTTGTGGGCTCTGCCATTCCGATCTGCATATCCAGGATGGTTATGCGGACCTCGGCGGCGGCAAGAAGCTTGATACCACGCGTGGCATGACCTTGCCGTTCACGCTCGGACACGAAATCGCAGGCGTCGTCGAGGCCGTCGGTCCAGATTCGCCCGCGGGATTGATCGGGACGAGAAAGGCTGTGTTCCCTTGGATCGGCTGTGGCCATTGCCTCGACTGCGCACGAGGAGACGAAAATCTTTGCATCAAGCAGCGCTTTCTCGGGGTGACGATCGACGGAGGGTTCGCCAGCCATGTCCTGGTGCCAGACTCGAAATACCTCCTGGATTACGAGCCGCTATCGGTGAGCGTAGCGGCGACATTGATGTGCTCGGGAGTCACGGCGTATGGCGCGCTGAAGCGCCTGGTCGACCGGCCGCGGCAGCGCTATCTCCTGCTGATCGGTCTCGGCGGCGTCGGGATGATGGGGCTTTCGTGCGCGCAAGCGATGTTCAAGCTAAAGATCGCGGTGGCGGATGTGAGCCCAGCCGCGCGCGCGGCGGCGTTAGCCAGCGGCGCGGACGTGGCCTACGATCCCGCGGAAGAGAATATCGTCAAACGCATCCTCAAAGAGACAGCAGGCGGATTTGACGGAATCGTCGATTTCGCCGGCAGCGACAAGTCCTTGGCCTTTGCGATTTCTGTAGTGGCGCGCGGTGGCAAGATCGTGGTTTCAGGCCTGCTTGGGGGCAACTTCAGCCTCCCGATGGTGCAGTGGGTCTACAAGCGGATGACCATCGAGGGTTTCATGGTGGGGACCCTGGCCGAGACGCATGAACTGATGGTGCTGGCGCGCTCCGGCAAGATCAAGCCGACACCGATCCGCGAGGAGCCGATGAGCGACGTCCAGAAATGGATCGATGAACTGCGCGCCGGACAAGTCGTGGGCCGCATTGTCTTCAAGAACTGAGGCGATGAAGCGCAGCCTGGCGTGACGCTTGAGTGCCCTACGGGTCCCAATGGCCGCGCACGTACTGCCACTGATTACCCACCGGATCCCAGTGGTCCGCCACCCAGTGGCGATTTCGGCGTTCCAATATCCACGTGCCAGATACCCAATGATAAAAGCGTCCGTTCCATTCCCAATAACCCGGCGCCCAGGCATATCCATCGCGGCGCGGTGGCTCGTGTTCGACACGCGGCGCGGGCGGAGGCGTATCGCTTAGGACCTGGCCCGCCAAAACAGACCCGAAGGCAAGCAACGTGGCGACCCCAATCAGTGCCGGCAGGGAGGCATTTTGCAGCGTCATCATAGAAGTACCTTCTAGTTAGCACGATCGATCGTGCTATTTGGTATCGCGGAAATGACTTACCTGGGAACTCGCCCGCTCAGCTCTGTTGAGAAAATCGCCGACTGCGGTCAAGCAGCGATGCGAACGCCTTCTGCGCACGCTCACCCGCGGCCCGGTCGCGCATGAGACCGTGCATCTGTTGGTACATCATCGTAATCCCGTCGAACTCGTAAGCGAATTGCTCCGGATCCAAATCGGGCCGGAAGTGACCTTCGTCTATCGCGGTCTGGGCGCACCGCGTCAGCAGCTCCCGCCAATCTTGCAGCGCATGCACCGCGCGCTCACGCACGGGATGCCCGAAACGGTTGTGATACTCGAGCGAGGCCTTCTGCAGCAAGCAGCCGCGAAGTTCTTGCTCACCCCGAATCCATTCTAATTTCTTCTCGAACAAAACGCGGACACGCGGCTCTCCGCGCGGCGAGGCCAGCGCGGGCTGCACGACGCGCACGATGAACCGGGTGACCACCTCCTCGATGACACCGAGCTGCAAGGCCTCCTTTGACTTGAAATGTGCAAACAGGCCGCTCTTGGACAGCTTGCTCTCTTCGGCGAGCGCACCAATGGAAAGCCCCTCATAGCCGACATCACTCACGATGCCGAGCGCGCGCGACACGATGGTGCGGCGGGTTTGTTCCCCCTTGGATTCGCGTTTATCCATCCGGCCCCCCACACGTAACTGATCGTGAACTTCGCATCGGAAGGTTCAATATTAGCACGATCGGTCGGTCTATTACCAGCAGAATATGTAAGGCTAAATGATTGATAATGCCGCCACCCTCCTCCCTCAGGGCCTCATCACTCGGCTAAATTCAGCTTCCGCAACAGCACTGTATAGCGCGGGTCGTCGCGTAAATTCTCGAGGAGCGGATCGATTTTGGCTTCCGCGAGACCGCCATCGCGCTGACTGTACGCACGCTCCAACCAGTCGAACGCACCGTCCTTCTCGCCGCGCCAGCTGTGCGCTTCAGCGATTTGATAAGCCGAATCCGTCCCGTGTTTCGTGATCGCCTCATCAAGCGCCTGTTTCGACGCCGTCGAATGACCCAGGGTGTGTTCGGTGATTGCGATTCCGTAGAGGCGAAAACCCTCGTCATCGATTTGCCGAAACGTCGACAGCGCATCCTTCGCGTTGCCCTCCATCAGCTGCAACACGCCCAGGCGGTTCAAACTGAGGGCATCATCGGGCTGAATCGCCAGTGCACGACTCAGCGCTTCGTGAGTAGCCGGAAAGTTTTTTTGAGCGAGCAGAAAAGTGCCGAGGGCTTCCCATCCCCGGCTGGCCAGCGGGTCGATAGCAATGGCCTTTCGAATCTCCGCCAGCGCCTCTGGGAACCGGCCGAGGCTACCCAGCATGATGCCGTATGCGCGCAGAACAACACTGTCAGCGGGATTGAGCATGAGCGCCTGCGTAAAATCCGACTGGGCTCCGGCCCAGTCCCAGCTGTGATATATCCGCTGAGACCCGCGCGCGGAGTAGCCATCGGCCTCATCGGGCGCGAGCGCGATGGCTTTATCCGCGGCAGCCTCGGCGCGCTCGATCCCGGACATATCGCCGGTCCAATCTGCCAAATTGTCCTCCGCGTCGGCGAGACCCGCATAGGCCGCTGCATAGTTGGGGTCGAGCGCAATCGCTTTGTGGTAGGCGGCGACCGCCCGCCTGAGAGTGTCGGCGTTCGATCGATTGAAGAATTGCCGGCCAAGCAACAATTGATTGTAGGCCTCGGCATTCGAGGTGCGCTGCGAGGATACCCTGGGTGAGAGCGCAAGCTTTCCCCTCAGAGCGGTGACTACAGCGGCCGCGATTTCGTCCTGCACCTTGAAGATGTCCTTGAGGTCCCGGTCATACGTCTCAGACCACAGGTAGTAGCCGTTATCGGCACGAACGAGCTGGGCGGTCACTCGGATCGTATTGCCTGCCTTGCGCACGCTCCCTTCGAGCACATGCGTGACATGAAGCGCGTTCGCGATCTCCGGAATGGTCGCCGACTTGCCTTTGAAGTAGAAAGACGTGGTGCGCGCTGGAACTTGCAGGTGGGGCACTTGCGCAAGCAACTCGATCAGCTCCTCGGACAGGCCGTCCGAGAAATACTCCTGGTCGTGGTTCTCACTCATGTCGGCGAACGGCAGTACCGCCAGCGAACGCCCCGCGGCTGAGAACGACGATGGCGTGCTGTTGACACGCCTCGCGAGCATCAGGCGATCTGCTCCGACGGCCGCAACAATGGCGACGACCGATAGAGCTGCAAGCCATACTCTCCCTCGATTTCTTTGTAAGAATTTGCCGACCGGATAGAGGACCGGGCTCGACCGCGCCTTGACGGGCACCCCGTGGACGTGGCGCCGCAGATCGTCGGCCATGCTTGCGGCACTGTCGTATCGCTTGGCCGATTCCTTGGCCAACGCCTTGAGGACGATGGCATCAAGGTCGCCGCGCAACTTGCGCGCCAGCTGCCCCTCCGTCATGGCGCGGGCCGCACTCGCTTCCTGTGTGACCTGGGTGCTTGGGCTTTTGACATCAGCGGCAGCCGCGGCCTGCTTCAGTGCTGCAATCGAGGCTCTCGGGCTCAAGTGATAGGGTCGAGCGCCGGTCAGCAACTCGTATAGCACCATCCCCAGCGAATACACATCGCTTCGGGCATTCACTCGAGCGCCGCTCAGTGACTCAGGGCTCGCATAGTCCGGTGTGAGCGCCTGGCCGTAGACACGCGACAGCTGCGCTTGGTACATCCCGTCCTCGTCCTGCAGCAACTTGGCAACGCCAAAGTCGAGCAACCGAACTTGACCGGTGTCGGTAACCAGGATGTTGGAGGGTTTAAGGTCCCGATGGATGACGTGCTTCTCGTGCGCATATTTCACCGCATCGAGGACCTGCAGGAACAACGCCAAGCGTTCTGCGATGCCCAGCAGTTGTGTGTCGCACCATGTCAGCAGGGTTTGCCCCTGGACATATTCCATTGACAAATAAGGCAGCCCCTCGGTATCGATACCCGCATCGTAAAAGCGCGCTATATGAGGATGCTCAAGACTCGCCAGGATGTCGCGCTCATGCGCGAAGCGCTGCTCGAGGTCCTGGCGTCGACGTGTCAAGAGCGGAAGTTTCAGCGCCACGTCACGCTTGAATGCACCATCCGCGCGCCGCGCGAGCCAGACCTCTGCCATTCCGCCGGCTCCGAGAAGGCGAATCAGCTCGTACGGACCGACGAACGCGCCGGGGTTCAGGCCGCTCGCAGCAATCGGGTTGAACTCATCCCCAGGCAGCGCCACTCTTTGTCTTCACCTCTGCGGTGATGATCTACCGGCAGAACAACGAGGGCAACCCACTGTTGTTCTGCAAGCTTGTCGGGTCAGTCGCGATTCCTTGCGCTTGGCCGAGTCGGCACACCCAGTTACATGGGGCACAAGTAGACGGGCCAGTTTCCGCGACCCGCCTGATATCTATGAGTGAGGCTGTGAAGAATCGGGTACCTAAAGGAGATGCGGACACGCCGCTATAAGGGCTCACCCGACGGGATCTTCGGACGCTAGCCGCTCACGCGAATGGGTTGCTGCAGCAGCTTTAGGATTCTGCCGAATCCGTGATGGCGCGCGGTCTTTTCGATTTCACCCCGCAGAGTATCCGCCGCCCCCGTTCCTTGCGTTTGCAGTAGCCGCCAGGCGGCGAGCCTCGCTTCCAGAGCCCAAGCGACGAACCGGCGCCGTTCAGCGTCCGCCGCGAGCGCCAACAATTTTTCCACGGTCATCGCGCCCGATCGCGCCCCGGTCTGGGCGAGCGCGATGTCAACCACATAGACCTCCTGCATTGAGGTCATCGCCTGCCGCAACGTGCGGGCGCGATCGACGGCGGCGTCGCGCTCAGCCGTGTCGCCAAGGGCCTCGGCGCACAGCGCCAGCAGCGCTTGCGCATCCGCTTCGCCGGTACGCAGCTCGGCGGCGGCGAAACCGCGGCTCGCCTCGCGTAACTTGTCCCGCGCCGCCGCCCAATGCCTCTCATCCATGTCGAGTTGCGCAAGCATCATCCGGGCATTGTTGACGTACGCCTCGTTGCTCATGCTCGCAGCCTGACTCATGGCCGCCTGCAAGGCAGTCGCCGCGGCCGCCGTTTCCCCACGGTCGACGGCGACGAGCGCGCACGTGAAGCCGCTGTACACCGCAAACTGCGGGTCGCTGAGTGCCTTGGCCTCTGCGTTCGACTGCTCACAAGTAACGTGAGCCTGATCAAGCTCGCCGCGCATCCTTTGCGCATCGGCATACGTCGCGAGCGACCAGACGTGACCGCCGCGGTCGCCGCTGCGCTCGGTCAGCGCGGTGACTTCACGATACTCCTGCATGACTTCATCGCTTACTGCCTCGTCGGCGGCGATGGTCGCGAGCGCGCGCAGTGTCCAGGCTTGCAGATGCAAGTCGCCCGTGTCGCGGGCCAGCTCGAGGGAGTGTCGGGCGGCTGTCTGCGCGCCATCTCGGTCGCCGCTCATCCATAACATTTCGCAGAGGTCGCGATAAATCCGCGCGACGCCCCCGGCATCGCCCACACTCTGATCAAGCGCCAGGGCGCGCTGGTATTCCTCGCGAGCATCCTGCCCGTGATCCAGATCGGCCAGCACCCCTGCGAGCGCCCTGCGGGCCTCCGCTTCGCCGCGCGGATTTCGGATCGAGCGATAGCCTTCGATCGCGGCCGCGAGGTTCGCGCGCGCTGTCTCCCGCTGGCCAAGACGCGTTTGAGCCGAGGCGAGCTCGAGCAGTGCGTCGGCGACCAGGCCCGCCGCGTCATGTTGCTGCGCCTGACCCAGCGCGTTCGCCGCGTGGTCGGCATCACCTTTTGCGTCGTCCACGGCAGCCGCGAGGCGGGCTGCAGCGAGCTCGGTGCGCGCATCACCGGCAGCGTCGGGCAGTCGGCGCAGACCGTCGAGCGTGAACTGCGCGTGCGGAGCATCGCCCGCCGCGATCTGGGCGTCGATTTGGTGAAGGCGATACTCGGGATTGAGGGGCCTTAGCTTCGACACCGCTTGCCAGGCGTCGGCCGCCTTCTTCCAATCTTTGCGCTCGGATTCCAACACCGCCTCGGCCAGGAGGCGCTGTTCCTGAGGAAGATTCGCGGCATTTTGGGCCGCTTGGCCGGCGGCGGCCAGGGCTTTGTCGTGGTACCCGAGCGCCGACCAAGCCTGCGCAAGATAGGTATATGCGGGAGCGTAGCCGGGAGCCTGCGCAACGGCTTCGATCAATTCGTCGCGCGCGCGAGCCGGATCGTAGTGCCTCAGGGCATCGAGGGCAAAACCCACGCGGCGCGCCACGTCGACATTGGGCGGCTGTTCGTTCGCAACGAGGCCAAGGGCCTGTTCCCCCGGGGATGTGATGCCCAGTTTGTCACGCAATCTGATGCCTAACTTCGCGACCAGTGCGGTGATCTCGCCCAGACCGGCTTGGCTCGACACAGACCCGAGCACTGCACCGTTGCGCGCATCCTGGAGTTCGATGTCGACACGCAGTGGAGCGTTGTCGGCGGCGCCGCTGACCAGATAGCTGCCGCTGACAACGTAGTCGGCATCGAGCCGTCGGCGCAGGCGCGCAAGCGTCTGCGGCGCGTACCCTCCTGCGGCGGGCGGCCCGACGTCGATACTGGCATCGCGCACCAGTTCATCCGGCACTACGTGCAAGTCGTCCGCGACGCTTATTTCGGCGCCGAGCATTTCGGTCAACGCCGGCGCGATCCACGCGTCTTTCGCATTACGCGAGAGATTGCTGAAGCCGACGAACGCAACCGCCCGCCCCGGCGGGCCCGCGATGGGCCTTCCGGCCTGCTGCGTCTGCAGCCGCCATGCGATGACGGTAATAAGGAACGCAACGACTCCGAGCGCAATGAGCCACAGCCGGCCGGGGATCCCAACGGCAAAGCTGCGAGCCACTCGAGGCGCCTGCCCGGATGCCGGGGCCGGGCCTGTGGCAGGCGTCGGGGGCATCGCGGCAGGAGCGTCACCCGGGCGCCCGCTCGCCGTCACCGGCGCCACGAAGCGGTAGCCGAGCTTGGGAACCGTTTCGATGAAGCGCGAGTCGTGGTCACCCTCACCTAAGGCACGCCGGATGAGCCAGATATGCTTGGTCAAATTGGATTCGTCGACGTAGCCGCGCGGCCAGAGAAGCCTCATCAGCTCGTCCTTACTGACGACGTGGCCGGAGCGCTCGACCAGCAGCACCAGCGTATCGAAGACCTTGGGAGTCAGCGCAACGGGCTTGCCGGCTTCTGACAGCCGGCGCTCATCGGGCTCGAGCTCGAAATCCCTGAATCGGTAAACACGTTTTTCCAACGCTGTCCTGGACTTACGCGGAACGCACCGGGCTGCCACAAGTTTGCCAGAAAAATGCCAGCGAAACGGTTAGGACGAAATCGACCGACTTTGTCAGCGTCCCACTCATCAGGCGACATGCACCACTCTGGTGCCGTGGCTGCGCTGGACGGGGTCCTTGTTATGGATGCATTACCGCGGTTTTGGCTGCACCCTCTGGGGTGGCTCTGCGTTCCGCTGATAGCCGCGTTCCTCGAGCGGCCCGCATTCACGGCAACTCTCACCCCCGCCCCGGCAGTGCACGATATCGACTGGCGCACCAGCCCACTTGATCTCAACCTTCGAGGCCTGAACGGAGAGCGCTTTCGATTCCACTGCCCGCCGGGTAAGGCGAGGGCCGGGCAGGTCGTCGGCAAGGGGCCGTATACCGACGGCTCCTCGATCTGCGCCACGGCGGTGCACGCGGGTGTCATCCATGCCGCCAGCGGCGGCCTTGTGACCATCGAACTGCGGCCCGGCGAAGCGCACTACGAGGCTTCGTGGAGTCACTTTGTTCAGAGCGAGAGCTATGACCGGTTCTGGAGCGGCAGCTTCCTGGTCATAGCGTCCGATGCGGTGCAAACGCCGCCCCCTCCCCACCCTTTGATCGAGCCACCCTAAACATTACGGAGTCGCATTATGAAAACGACCTTGATTCTCTATTCAGTGCTCGCACTGCCGATGGGTTCCGCACTCGCAGCCGACAATCCCTGGAGCGGCACCTGGAAAATCGATCCGGCGCAGAGCCACTTCACCGGCGATACGTTCACGCTGAGCCAGGGTCCCGGGACCCTGCTCCACTATGCCGACGGCAGCACGGCCAGCTACGATTTCGGGATCGACGGCAAGGAGTACAAAACTTGGTCCAATCGCACGACGATCTGGAACCCCGTCGGCAAGAACGCCTGGGACACCGTATCCCAAGCCGATGGCAAAGTGCTGGTGAAGTCTCATCGACAGCTCTCAGCCGATGAGAAGACTCTCACCATCACCTTCACGGGGACACGACCCGACGGAACTGCGTTCCGGGACGAGGAGGTCTACGATCGAGTCAGTGGCACGACCGGTCTGATTGGCACGTGGCGCTCTGTCAAGGTGTCCGAGCCCAATGGTCCCCGGGAGTTTGTGATCGCCTCGCCGGCGCCGGGCGTGGTGCGTTATGAGGTCCCCGACATGAAGGCAAGTGCCGAAGGCCGCACCGACGGTAGCGACACTCCCCTCACGGGACCCGACGTGCCGCCGGGATCAACCATCTCCTTCAAGATGCTCTCGCCGACCAAAATCAAGTACGTCATGAAGATCAACGGCAAGACCGACAACATGGGAGAGCAGACGCTCGCCGCGGACGGGCGATCTTTCTCCGACGTGAACTGGAATCCGGGAAAGGAGAATGAAAAGACCACGGGCGTCTACCTGAAGCAGTAATTCGCAGCGTGCTTGCGCCCCCGCTATTTGCGGGGGCGCAAGCACGGGCGCTGCAGACTCGGCGGATTGGCTTTATGATGGCACTGGCGTTTCGGGTTTTTCAACGGCGTTGAGGAAGGCCGACGAAGTGCAAATCACCACGACGAACGTCGAACTGACCATTGACGGCTTCCCCTGCCGAACCTACGTGGCCGCTCCGAAACCGGCCCAGCCCGATGTCCAGTATCCCGGCATCATTCTGTACTCGGAGATCTTTCAGCTGACAGGGCCGATATGCCGGACGGCAAACCGCCTGGCCGGGCACGGCTTCGTGGTGGCGGCGCCGGAAATCTACCATCGAACCTGTCCGCCCGGCCTGGTAATCGCCTATGACGACCCGGGTCGCATGCATGGCAACTATCTGGCCCATACCACGCCCGTTGCCCACTTCGATGCCACGGCCTCCGCAGTGTTCGATCACTTCGGAACCCGCAAGGATTTGAAGCGGGACTCTTCGGGTCCCTCGATCGGCGCCATAGGCTTCTGCATCGGCGGACATCTCGCGCTGCGTGCGGCCTTGGATCCCAGATGCCGCGCCACGGTGTGCGCTTATCCCACGGGCGTGCACGATGGAAACCTCGGGGCGGAGCCCGATGCCGGTACGCTCGCTCGGCTCGCCGAGATCAAAGGCGAGTTACTGCTGGTGTTCGGCGACGTCGACCCGCATGTGCCTGCGCCTGCCCGCCGCATCGTCCGCTCGGCGCTGCAAGCATCCGGCGTCCGGCATACGTACCTCGAATTGCCCGGCGAACATGCGTTCATGCGCGATGAGGGTGCGCGTTACGATCCGGCAATGGCCGATCGCGTGTTCGCGGAGGCCATCGCGTTATACCGCCGGACGTTGGGCTAATCGCTGACGCAGCCCCGCGCGGCGCTTAGCCGCCGCGGTCACGCGCGGCACGGTCCACTCCGGTGGAGTGATCCCGAAGGCATAAACGTACAAGATTTCGGAAAGCGCGGCCTTCATCCTGGCAACGAGCTTTAGCGAGAATGGAAGCATGCAGGAAGAATTGGTTGACGACGCGAGTGATACCCAGATCGGCAACATCGATGAGGCCGCGGGTATTTTGCGGCGCATGTTGGCGGAGCTTCAGGGCCTCGAGGTCAGCTGTGCGCGTCTTCACTTCGCGATGTCCAGTAATAGACACGCCATCCGCCAGCAGCTCGATATGCTGTCAGGTACCGCCGAGCTACTAAAATCCGGGCAGGCTCCTCTGCGGACCCGGGAACTGGGTCAACGAGCCAAGCTGCTTATCTCCCAGTTGGCTGCTGAGTTAGAACGCCTCTCCCTTCAAACCGAGCACGACCTTCGAACAGACCATCTAGCCTCTCTTCCTCAACACCCGACGGTGTGAACGCCACAATTCCGGGTTTGGAACGGCTGAAATACCCCGACTTGCAAGCCTGCCGCGCTTCAGGTTACGGTTATCCAAATAGCTGTAGGACCTCGTCATGGCCGCCAAGAAAAGCCCGCGCCAACAGATTGCAAGGCGATACCCGCCGTATTTGCTTGCGCGACAGATCGCCGCGCTGAAGAAGGTCTCGGACGACACTGAGACGCCCGTGCAGTACCTCATCAGGCAAGCGGTAGACGAATACCTCGAGCGGCGGAAGAAGACGAGACGCCGCGGCGCTGCTATTGCGAGCTAAATAGCAAGCTCGTCGATGGCCGTCAACGCCGGCGGCGAGTTGCAGATGTCCCCGTGAGAATCATAAAGCTGATGGCCACTTCCTTGGTGCTTGCCGGCTTCGGGATGACCGCATTAAGTAGCGCGGCTTTCGCGGGAAAGTTGGACGCGCTGCTCGGGGACTGGGATCTCAACATTGTAAAATCGAAGTTTGAGCCCAGTCCGCCCATGAAGAAGTACACCATGAAAGTGATCGATGCCGGCGCCAATCACCTGCTCATCAAAAGCGACTGGATCGACGCTGACGGCACCGTCGGTCATGTGGAATACTCCACGGCCTTTGACGGGAAGCCCATAGCACTTATCGACTATGCCATGGCCGATTTTGTGACCGATACGATGATCAACGCGACCACATGGGAATCCGTTTGGACAAAGAACGGTCAAATAGTCGAGCGTGAACTCGAGGAGGTCTCCGGAGACGGTAAAATCTTCGAGGAAATTGATGAGGGGAAGGACGAAAAGGGGAAGAAGTACAAGAATCACTTGGTTTTCGAACGTCCCTAATCGCCTCAAGGGGGCGGGTCTGAAGGGCGTAGAATGTCCCGCGATGAACAGACCGCACAACGACCGTTCGCTCCGATCGCGACAACCGGTGTCGAAATCCAGCTGGCCTTCGGAGCTTGGTGTTGCTTCAACCAGCGGTACATCGCCCGAGATGCGGTACGCATACTTTCCGAAAAATCGGCGATTGGCGGTTGAATGGCAAGGCGTTCTTACCATTTACGATACCGCTGAATATCAGTTCCGCGGCATGCTGCACGCGCATTCAGCAGAGACGGTGGGCATTTCGATCTTGACTCAACGCGGACGGGTCCGGCTGACCGATCTCGCGACCGTATCGGCCCCCAATAGCCCTTCATGACCCCTCCGCCCTATCCAATCGGGACGCCGGGAACTCCCTGGGGCCGACTCGAAGCGGCTGCTTGGCTATCCCGACAGACGGTCAAGCGCAGCTACGACGTAGACGTGCTACGGGTAGTCGACGCGCTGCGGTCACGCTACGACATCGTGCAGTATGGCCGCCTTGAATATCACCCTCAACAGTATCCCTTGCTCGCGATCAAGAGCCGCGCCTGGCGCGACTCGCTCCCCTGTGTATTGGTGACGGGCGGCGTACACGGCTACGAAACGAGTGGCGTGCACGGAGCATTACAGTTCATCGACCAGCACGGCGGTGCGTATGAAGGGCGGATCAATCTCGTGGTCGCTCCCTGCGTCAGTCCTTGGGCTTACGAAGTAGTTCACCGCTGGAACATCCATGCGATCGATCCGAACCGCTCATTTCGCGACGATAGTCCCGCTCCGGAGTCGGCCGCCCTCATGCATTTTGTAGAGCCCTTCCGTGAGCGCGTTCTCGTGCATATCGATTTGCATGAGACCACGGATACCGATGAATCTGAGTTTCGCCCGGCGCTCGCCGCCCGGGACGGTGTCGCGTACGTGCCGGGTGAGATCCCCGACGGGTTCTACCTGGTCGATGATAGCGAGCATCCACAACCCGAGTTTCAGCGGGCAGTGATCGCGGCAGTCTCGAAAATCACACACATCGCGCCGGCGGATCAGCGCGGCGAGATCATTGGATCCCCCGTCGTCGCGCCCGGCGTCATCCGCTATCCGCTCAAGCAGCTCGGTCTGTGCGCAAGCATCACCAATGCACCTTATAAGACGACCACCGAGGTCTACCCCGACAGCCCTCGAGCGACGCAAGCGCAATGCAATTCGGCGCAAGTGGCCGCGGTCTGCGCGGCTATCGACTACGCGTTGGCACGCTCCCCATGATCCACACATGCACCGGACGCCCGGAGCAACTCGTGATTCGTTAGTTCCTCGCGGTAGCTTTTGCCGCCAGTTGCTGAACAATGACGAGCGCCTGCTCGGCATTGGCATCGCCGGCGACTCCACCGATCGTCGCAACGATCTTCCCGTTGGGCGCGACGATAAAGGTGGTGCGTTCCGCCGTGCTATGTCCGATTTCGTTGCCGCGGGAATCTTTCATCGTGGCGACGGCCTGCCCCTTGTATGTGTCCGTGATTTTAATATCGTAGGACTTCGCGATCTCACCCTTCTCGTCCGAGGCCACCGGCAGCTTTCCGGCGCAATATTGAGGATCGGCGGAGAAGTCATTCAAGCGCGAGATACTATCGAGCGATACGCCGATGACGGAGGCACCCGCGGCGGAGAATTTGTCGTGATTCTCCGCAAAGGTATGCGCCTGTAGATTGCAGCCGCCGGTAAAGGCCGCGGGATAGAAATAAACGACCACCGGGCCTTTCTTCAGTGCATCACGCAGTGAGTAGGTAAACTCCTTGCCGGCCAGAGAGGCCTCGGCTTTGAACTCGGGCGCGGTGTCGCCTTGCTTCAAGGCGGCGAAACTCGTTGTCGCCGTCAGCACGAGCGACAGAAAACCTACAACTTTGCATCTCACGGCAAACCTCCAGGGGATCTTGACCGACGACTAGAATCATAATTCCCAGCACGCCGGGAATGGGGCGCAATGCTTGAGTTCCGCCGCACGGTATCAGGCTTGCCATGTTGCCGTCACTTCGAGTCACCCTGTGGCCGGCGCTCCCCGAGTTACGCGAGATTGCGGTGCAGCATCCGCCGGTTTGGTTCAAGTCGAGAGGCGCGCTCTCACCTACTTGCAGGGGTTCGCAGGTGCTAGATTCCCTCATCAAGCGCATAAGCGTGCTCCTGAGCTGCAAGGCTTACCGCCGGAGGTGTTAGATGTCGGTATCGAAGTTGACGCAGGAACTCGAGGACATGCCGCCGCACGAACCGTTTGATTGGATAGCCTTCAGCACGCGAGTGAACGAAGAGTTCGCTGCTGCGACGACATCCGAGGAGCGCAACGACCTGCTCGCCGCGCGCGCGGCCGCTATGGAATTTGTAGTCCGTCAATTGGAGCTGCGCGGCGAGCATTTGGAAAAATTCATGGATGCCTGCGAATTGGAGTACAAGCGTCTCATCGTTCAGGAGACACTCGTTGACGGTGTCGTTTCCTATGAAGAAATGCTTCACGTCACCGACCGCGAGATCGCCGCCGGACGAATGTCTGAGGATTACGCGCTGCGCGCCATAGCAATCGAGGAATGTCCGGAGGCCGGGCCGGCCACTGTCTCGAAACTCGACGAACAGTCCTCATTCGACAATAAATTGGCCAAGCTGAAGCACTGGCTACACATCGATTGAGAAATGCGCCCGGCGGCGCCACCGATCGAGAAAAGTTAGGCCGCCTCGCGCCTGCGCTCCGGCGCACCCAATCTGCCTGCCTCCCCATTCTGGGGCATGCGGTGCTCTCCCTGATCGCTGCGAATTTCTTGACGGCAATTTAATACGTCGCCGCGCGATCATCAGTTCCCGGGGTTGGCATAGAAATGAATTGGGAGAACATAGGATGCGCCCCTCACCTGCAACTGTCGCCGCAATCGCCATGCTGGCGACTCTCGGGACACTCTTCGCTCTCGAAGCAAATGCCCAGTCGGCCGCCACGGGAGATGCCATAGGTCCTGCTTTGGACGAAATCGTGGTAACCGCCTCAAAGCGCCTCTCCACATTGGAGGACACGCCGATCAGCATCACGGCGGTCTCAGGCAGCGACTTGCTGGCTCGCGGCATTTCTTCCTTGGCCTCCCTGGCCCAGGGAACACCCGGCGTATCGCTGAAAAGCGAAGGGCCGAGTCAAACGGAGATCGAAATGCGCGGTATGACTTCGAGCGGTGGCAACTCCGCGACGGTCGGCTTCTATTTGGATGACGTTCCGCTGGCTGGGCCGGCAAGTGCCCAGAATGGTCACGTCGTGATCGACCCCGACCTATACGACCTCAATCGCATCGAGATTCTGCGTGGGCCTCAAGGCACGCTCTTCGGATCAGGATCCATGGGCGGCACGGTACGACTTATTACCAACCAGCCGAACTTGACACAATCTGAATCGACCGCTCAGAGCGTATTATCCGGCACCGATGGCGGCGGGTTCAATCACAAGGATAGCTTGATGGTCAACCTCCCCCTCATAGACGACACCTTGGCAATACGGGTCGTGGGAACAGAGGATTATACGAGCGGCTGGATCGACCGAATCGTCGCGGACCCATTTCCCCTGGTCGGTGGAGACCCTGTGGGTACCGCGCGCGGGAATGTTCAGGACGCGCCCATTACGAAGCAATACCCGGGCTCGAATGCCTATCAAATCTATGCGGCGCGCGTGACTCTGTTGTGGAAGCCGATGGACAATCTCTCGGTTACTCCGTCATTTTTCCATACAACGAGCACACAAAACGGGATCAGTGCCTATGACAGCGTCCCCGGGGCGCTTGCGCACTACCAACCGTTTGACATCGCCGAACCACTGACCGACTCCCTGACGGCCTACAGCCTCAACGTGAATTATAACTTTCCGGGCGTCGATCTCACATCGAGTACTGCTCGATGGACCCGAGACTCCACTCAGGTAGAGGAGGCCAGCGAGGCATTTAACAATCCGCTCGAAGCGATCGCCTATAACTACAACTATGGTCTCCCGAACCCCGGATATTATGGCGCGGCCGGCACCGGCCCTGAGCACGGCATGGAGGACGATCCCAGCCATCAATTCAGCGAGGAGCTGCGATTGGTTTCGACCGGGAACGGAAGAGCCAGTTGGGTGGGCGGACTTTACTACAGCGACTTTTATTCTTTATGGGGCTTCCAAGGAACAACGCCCAACTACTCTGCGTATATGGACCTCGGCACGCTCGCGCCGGCAACTACGCCCAACTGGTTCGATGCCTATTCGCCGACCACGCTCAAACAGTATGCCGCTTTCGGCGACGCGACCTATGCGTTGACCGACGAGCTCAAAGTCGATGTCGGCGGCCGGGTGAATCACTATGATTACCGCTTCTCTTCCTGCCTGAGTGGCTGGGGATCGGCCAACGGAGCCGCCACGCCCTCCTGCTCCGGGCTCATCGCCCTATCCTCGACCAGTTTCAATCCAAAATTCAACTTGTCCTATACGTTCAGCCCGGACCTGATGACGTACGCAACCGTCGCGACGGGCTTCCGTCCCGGCGGCGGCAATGCGGCCTACCCGACCACCGGTGCCGCCTGGGGAGCGGCCTTCCAGCAGCAGAACTATACGAGCGGCAAGTGGCCGGCGACCTACGAACCTGATCGCGTCCTGAGCTACGAGGTCGGCGTGAAGTCCAGAACCTTCGATCGCCGCCTAACCGTGAACGCCAGTGTCTATTACGAGGACTGGCGTCACGTCCAACTCGAGGCGTATCCCAACGACTGGGCGCTGAACATCAACGGCAACTATGTCTCCATCTACGGGGCCGACGTCGACGTGCTCGCCGATCTAGGAGCGGGATTTCAGTTCGAAGTCGCGGCCGGCTACCTGAATGAATGGTTGAACGGCGGCCCGCACTGGGTAATTGCGCCGATCCACAAGATGCCCGAGGTCGCGCCGGAAAGCGGGACCGTCGCTCTCAGCTATTCCAAATCCCTCAGCGAATCCTACACTTTTACGGCGCGACTCGAAAACACCTACACCGGCCCGCGCTACTCGATTTTCTTTTCAAACCCGTACGAGTTCACCGGTACGTACCGACAAATGCCCGGATATGATTTGCTCAATGTTCGCGCGGGAGTGCAATTCCACGACGCCTGGAAAGCTGCGTTGTTCGTCAACAATCTCACCAACAAGCACGCTCAGTTGGAAAGTATGTTTACCGAAAATGAGCCGCAACCCAGTTTTACTCGCATCGAAACCAACCAGCCGCTTACGGCGGGGATCGATCTGTCTTATCTCTTCCACTGAAAATTGTCGCAAGCTATGACGCGACTCATCCGCGGCAGACGGAGCCGCGTGAGTTCCTCTGCGATCGTGTCGCGGACTACAAGCTAGTCGCGAGGAGGATTACAGGGAGGTGGCGTCGCATCAGTGCACAGGTTCGTCCGAGTGTCGAGATTCGCGCCGGTCACGCTATCGTCGTCCGGTGCGGTCGTGAGTGAGGCACAACCAGACACCAGCCAAGCCACCGCGACCACACTGATAATGCTTTTCATGGTCTGCTGCTCTGTACGGATTAGGTCGAGCTAATATGATACTCCGCTGCAGTTGCGCAGTCTCCCCGGCGTGTCGCCCGCCGATTGAGTGGATCAGCAGTCTTGTTACAAGTGCAATCTCGGGATCCATTCCTCGGGTTTTCAGAGGGCTAACCGTCAATGGGGGCAATCGGCCGGAGGCGCCGGACGTGCTGATCTTTCTTGGCGCCGCGTTTGTAGGACTTTGTACCAATTGCGGCTGCTCGGGCCTCTGCCAGCATGGGCGACAAAGAGGCGCCTGTGAATCGAAGTAAATTGACACGACATCTAGCCGGGCTGATTTGCATTGCGGTCGCGATGGGGCTGTCCTGTTCATCGCCATCGGGAGCCCAGAATTCGCCGCCGACCATGGTGGACGGTCTGCGCCTGCGAACGGACACCGGCTCGTCCCTGGTGTATGTGAAGCCGGGCGCCACGTTTAGCAAGTACGACAAGGTCGCGATCCTCGATTGCTTTGTGGAATTCGACAAGGACTGGCAGAGCAACTACAACGCGAGTCAAGTCGACCCCTCCAATTTCGTCAGCAGCGATGCCATGAATCGCATCAAAAAACAGCTGGCCGCGGCTTTCAAACAGATATTCACCAAAGAACTGCAAGCGGGCGGTTATCAGGTAGTGACCTCGGCCGCTCCTGACGTTCTCGTCCTGCGGCCGGCCATCATCAACCTGCGAGTGACCGCCCCGGACCTCATGACTCCAGGCATCGATGCCACTGTGGTGAGCTCCGCCGGCTCGGCAACGCTCTATCTGGAATTGTGGGACTCTATGACCAATACGCTACTGGCCCGCGCGATGAATTCGCAGGCCGATCAACAGTTCGGGGGCCAGATCGCCGATAGCGTTACGAACACCCAGGCGGCGGATTTCATTCTCAAGGGCTGGGCGGACAATTTGCGTAAGCATCTCGAGGCTGCGCGCGCGAGTAAGGGTAGCTGAACACGCTTCTGGCGGAGGTCGTCAGTCGTACCACGCAGGCGACTTACGCACGGTGCGAAAGAACTCCATGCTGTGGCCGATCCACAGCTGCGCTCCGGTCCGCCGCAACAGTTCCTCGATTTTCTGGCGTGACTCAACGGTTCCGGTGGTCTTTTCCTCGTCCGGCATCCGTTTCAGGTCGCGCTCTTCCGCATAGTGGTACAGATCGCCCGAGAGCACGACGGGTCCGGTGTTCTTCAGGCGCACCAGCAATGAGCAATGTCCCTCCGTATGGCCCGGCGTCGCGAGCACGACCACAGTACCGTCCCCGAAGACGTCATAGTCGCCGCTGAGCAGTTTCGTCTTGCTGTTCTCCAACGCGGAATACTGGCCGAACCAGGCATAGGCGCGCGCCGTGCTGCTGAACATCTGGTCACGATCGCCCTTGTAGACAAGCCAGGTCGAGCCGGCGAAGTCATCGGCATTGCCGATATGGTCCCAGTGGTAATGCGACAATACGAGGTAATCGATCTTGGAAGGCGTGATGCCAATGTCGGCGAGCTGCCCGCTCAGCGTGTTGAACTTGATCTGGGCATAGCCATCGGTCACGTTCTCGTAAAGGGGTCTGCCGACCAACCGATCATTTAGACCCGTGTCATAGATCAGCAGGCCCTTCGGGTGAACCACGAGGTAACACGTGACGCCCATATTGCTGTCTTTGACCTCGTCGCGCTTCAGGTTGTAATCCTCGGGTTTGTTGTAGACCAAGGTGCCACAGTCGAATACGTACAGACGCGGACTGGTTACTTTGGGTGGCGCGGGCGCGAGGTCCGTTGCACGGGCGGGCGACGGGAGTGCCGGGCCAGCCAGCAGGGCAGCGGTAAGCAGAAAAATCCGGTAAATCGCAAGACGCATGGAGATCTCCCAATCGCAAATTCGCGGCACATTGTATATGTGGGGCGGCTCAGTGCGGCAACAGACGAGACGCATCGAAAATGCCCGTGAAACGCCTCGCAATTAACCTTGCGACGGCAATTCCGATAAACTCTTCGCATGCACGAGGAGAAACCGGTGACGCGCGCCATCGAGGGGAAGATGCCCGCGGTGCAGCCGGATGCGCCGCGCAAGGTGGCGCTGATTGCCCACTGCCTGTTGAATCAGAACGCCAAAGTCTGCGAGGGAGCACGCTATCGGGGTATTGTCAGTCCGGTCGTGGAGACGCTCCGCAGCCGAGGATATCTGCTGCTGCAGCTCCCCTGCCCCGAGCTGGCGTTCGCTGGCGTGCGACGTTGGTGGGCGGTCTATGAGCAATATGACACGCCGGCGTATCGAGCTCACTGCCGGCGGCTCGCCCAGGCTATCGCGCCGCTGATCGAGGAGCATTTGCGCCGTCGCGACGAGGTGATTCTGATCGGGCTCGACGGCAGTCCATCGACCGGCGTGCGCTTTACGTCCAGCAAACCCGATTGGGGTGGACGGCCCAACAGACCCGACGATGACTGGGACATCGTGGAGCGCCCAGGCGTGTGGATCGAGGAACTGGAAGCAGAACTCGAGCGCCGCGGACTGCCGCCCGTACCCGCCACAGGCTGGGCGCTGGACATGGGCCGCTTCGATGAGGCGGGGTCGCGCCGCGATCTGGAAGAATTCCTGGAGAGTCGCGAGGTCGCTGCAGCCGCGCGTGGCGACGACTCTGCGCCGTGACCTGCGATGCCCGCGGCTGGCATGTGGCGTTGGTGCCGAACGCATTGGTCAATCCGCCGGATCGCGCCCGCGCGGTGTTGCCGGACGTGCTGGGGGTCCTTGCGACCTGCGGTTACGGGGTTCTGCAGCTTCCCCCGACGGGTGAACATGGCGGGCTGCTCGCCGTGATCGCCGATCAAGTCGCAGAATATGCGCACCACGGTTATGCGGTGGCGGCCGTTGGAGTGCGCGGGGAACCCGGCGGCGGCCTCCACTGGCGCCGGCTTTCTTCCCTGTTGCGCCACCGCGGCGTCGCGCGGCCGCCGCGTTATCTTCTCCGGCCGGACGGCGACGCCGCGGTCGAAGGACAGCGGCTCGCCCTCTTCCTGTCCGGCTACGATCTGCCGGTCGAGGAACAACGCCGCTGGCGCGTGTAACGTCACGGAATTAAATGCATGGACTACATCCGGTTTGGCCAGACAGATCTCACGGTCTCCGAGCTTTGCCTCGGCACGATGTCCATGGGCAGCTCCGCTTGGAAGGGTTGGGTGCTCGATGAGCGTGATTCGATTCCCATCCTGCGGCGTGCCCTCGATCTCGGCATCACGTTCTTCGACATGGCCGACTGGTATTCCGCCGGCCGCAACGAGGAGGTCGTCGGTCGGAATCTCTTGAAGATGAGCGCGCGCGAACATCTGGTGCTCGCGACCAAGGTCTTTTACCCGATGAGCGATGACCCGAGGGATCGGGGACTGTCACGCCAGCACATCGCCGCCTCGATCGATAGATCACTCGCACGGATGGGTACCGACTATGTCGATCTCTATGTGATTCATGCCTTCGATGAGGCGACGCCCGTCGAGGAATCGATGGAGGCACTCCACGACACGGTGCGCGCCGGCAAGGTGCGCTACCTCGGTGCCTCCACCATGTACGCATGGCAGTTCGCCAAGCTGAACCACGCGGCTCTGCGGCACGGCTGGACGCCCTTCGTCAACATGCAGTGCCAGTACAACGTGCTTTACCGCGAGGAAGAGCGGGAGATGTTCCCGTACTGCCGCGACGAGGGGATCGCCGTCACGACTTTCAGTCCTCTCGCGCGCGGCTTCCTGGCACGCGCCGAGCAGACTGCGCGCACCGCCCACGACCTTTACCAGCAATTCTACGGCGATGACATCGATCGGGAGATCGCACGCCGCGTGCGGGAGGTAGCCGCGCGCCGCGGCGTGAGCCCGGCACACGTCGCGATGGCCTGGGTTGCGGGCAGCCCCCACCGCAATGTTCCGATCGCGGGTGCTGCGAAGACCGCTCATCTCGACGTCGCCGTCGAGGCACTGGAGCTGCGACTCGACGCCGGCGAACGGGCCTTCCTCGAATCGCCCTATCGGCCTCGCGACGAAATCAACGATCAGAACCCTGTGCGGCGTCCGCGGGCGCTCCATCTGGACTGAGGCGCGCGCAGCGCACCCGTCAGGCCGCGAGCCACGGGCTGTCCTGTCGAACTTCGATCAAGGTCGGCCGATCGGCGGTGAGCGCATCGCTCACCGCTTTGGCCAAATGGTCGGCGCTCGTGGCGCGAGTGGCATGACAGCCGACGCTTTCCGCCAATCGCAGGAAATCCGGGCTCTTCGGCTCGAGGCCGATGCGCGGAATCTGCCGGCGGTCCATCTGGTCCACGATCTCCTTCAGGGCGTCGTTGTTCCAGACGATGACGGGAATCGCCAGCCGTTCTTCCGCCGCCGTCGCGAGCTCATTGACCGTGAACATGATGCCGCCGTCACCGGCGACGGCAATCACCGGCCGATGCGGTGCGCCGATCTTGGCGCCGATGGCCATCGGCAAAGCAACACCCAGGCCGCAATACGTGCCGGAATAGTACCAGCAGCGCTCCATTTCCATCGGCATGGCAAAGGTGCCGGAGTACACAATTTGCGTGGCGTCCCCCATCACGATGGCGTCCGCTGGAAGTGCTGCGCGCAGTATTTTCCAGACGCGCGCGTGAAGCTTCTCCAGGTCCGTCATTTTCGCGGCATTGCGCGCGAGAATATCCCGCACCCGAATCTCACCTTGCGGGCGCCGCGGGGTCGGCGGCCGGCTCGCGAGGGCGGACGCCAGCGCGAGCATTGCGGCACGGGCGTCGGCCTGGATGGGCACCGCCGCGGAATACATCGAGGTCAGTTCCGTGGGATCGATATCGATTCGAATGAGGGCGCCCGATATCTCGAGCTTGGGCAGGAAGTGATCGCCCTGCCCCACCTCCGAGCCCACCAGCAGCACCACGTCGGCCTCGGCCAGTGCCTGCTGGCTCGCCTCCTGCAGGATCGAGCAGCCCAAGGACAGCGGATGGGATTCGGGCAGGATCCCCTTTCCGGCATTGGTGGAAAGGACGCAAGCTCCGAGACGCTCGGCGATATCGCTCAGTGGCTTGCGCGCGCCGACCGCGCCGCCGCCAACGAGAATCAGAGGGCGTTCTGCCTGTGCGAGGCGATCGGCGGCCTCCGCGATGACCACCGGGTCCGGCATCGGCAAGGAGGGAGCCCGCCGGGTCTTCCAGTTGCCCTCGACGGCCACAGGCAGGATGTCCCGCGGGAGCGATAAATGAACCGGACGAGGCCGGCTGCCGCGAAACAGCGCATAGGCTCGAGCAATCAATTCAGGCAGTTCCTCCGGATATCGGATCATCGCGCTGAACGCGGTGAAGCCGGCGGTTACCGCAGCCTGGTCGTTGAGCTCGTGGACCGCTCCCCAGCCTTTCCCCTGCGTGAGAGTGGCACAGGCGCCGGATAACACGAGCAGGGGCTGCGAATCACAGTAAGCCTGGGCAATGCCGGTCGCCGCGTTGGTAACGCCGGGACCGGCGATAATCGTGCAAACACCGGGCTTGCCGGTCGCGCGCGCGTAACCGTCGGCCATGAGGCTGGCGCCCTGCTCGTTGCGACACTGCACGTGACGGATCCCCGCCAGTGCAATGCCCCGATACAGCTCGACCGTCATGGTTCCGGCCATACCGAATACGGTGTCCACCTCGTAGGCCGAGAGAAGCTTCATCACGGCCTCACCGCAGGTCATTGCGTTCACGCACTCACCTTCTATGTCCTGACGTTCATGCCGACGAGCCGCGCAAAGTGCTAAGCTGATATCGGGGAAATCATCATCGGCGCAACCATATCGATGCATCAGCCGTTCGGCCGAATTGGATGCTAACAGCAAGCGAGCGCGATGGCTCGCGACCGGCATCCGTCATCCCGCAATCCGAAGCGCCGTCGGCCGTTGAGCGCTGGTATGTCCTCATCGTGATGTGCCTGGTCTACGCGATCAATATTGCGGCCCGATATGTGGTGACGACCGTGTTCGAGCCGATCCGCCTCGAGCTCCATCTGACGGATGCGGGCGCGGCATTCCTCACCGGCGTTCCGCTGGCCTTGTTCTATGTAGTCTTTGGAATCCCGATCGCCTGGTTCGCCGACCGCTCGAATCGGCGCAATATCGTCGCCGCGGCGCTCATTATCTGGTCCGGATTCACGGTGTTTTGCGGCGTGGCCCAAAATTATTGGCACCTCCTGGTGGGGCGCGTCGGCGTCGGCGTCGGGGAAGCCGGCGCCACGCCGCCCTCGAACTCAATCGTGTCGGATTGCTTTCCGCCGGAACGGCGCCCGATGGCGCTGACGGTGCTGACTCTGGGCGCGCCCATCGGCGCCTGGATGGGCGCGGATCTGGCCGGTGCCGTCGCTCAGGATTTCGGCTGGCGCGCCGCGTTCTTCGCGCTCGGGGCGCCCGGAATACTCTTGGGCGCGCTCGTCTTCTTGACGGTGCGGGAGCCCAAACGCGGCCGGCTGGATGCGATCGGCGGGGAAGACAAGCCGTCCTTGTCGCATTCCCTCGTGTTTCTGTGGCGCCAGCGGGCGGCGTTCCATGTGATCATGGCGAGCGGCGTGTGTTCCCTCTGGGGATGGGGCCTGGTGTGGTGGACACCGACGTTTCTCATGCGCACCTATAATCTGAACGTCGGCCAAGCAGGTGCCGTCACGGGCCACGCTCACCTGGTGGGCGGCATTTTGGCGACGGCCGGCACGGCCTGGCTGATGGCACGGCCCTCCATGGTCAGTCCTCGGCGCGTCCTTTGGACGCTTGGAGCGGTCATCGGATTCGCGACTATTCCGTCCTTCTTTGCCTACTGGACCCATACCTTGTGGGTGGCGAAGCTCATGTTCTGGATCTATATTCCCGCCATCTATTTCTTCATCGGACCCTGCATGGCACTCGTGCTGAACCTCGCGCCGAGCAACATGCGCTCCATATTCACTGCCTGGTCCGTCCTCGTCGGCAACGTATTCAATCTGATCGTCGCGCCGCAGGTCGTCGGCATCCTGAGCGACTTCTTCGCCGCCGGCCATGGCACCGATGCCGCATCGTTGCGCCTGGCATTGCTGTTTCTCGCACCGACGGGATTCTGGGCGGTTTGGCATTTTGTATTGGCGGAAAAAACCGTCGTCGCGGATCAGACGCGCGCCGTCGGCTACGCAACGGCATGAGGAGCGATTTGCGGTGAAGATCCATCGGCTTGGCATGATTCTGGCGGGGACCGTCGCGTTGAACGCTCACGCCGGCGGCATCCAGATCCTGAACGCCGATGCGCACTTCGCTGAGGGACCCATTTGGTACCAAGGCAAGCTGTATTACGTCGAGTACGACCGCAATTCGGTGACCGTCTGGGATGGTGCGAAGAACACGATTTTCTGGTCGCAGAAAGGATGCGGGCCATCGGCGGTCATTCCTACCGCCCGGGGCGAGTTTCTCACCACCTGCTACGATAGCAACAGCATCGGCCGGATATCCGCCGACGGGCGAACGCTCCCCCCTTATACGCAGGACAAGGCCGGGAACAAGCTTGTGGGTCCCAACGATTTTGCCCCGGACAGCCACGGCGGAATTTACTTCACCGCCTCGGGGCATCCGGGCGCCGCGATCGACGGCAAGGTCTTCTACCTCGCGGCGGACGGGACGCTCGAACAAAAAGCGGACAATGTGGAGAGCGCCAACGGTGTCGCGGTCTCTAAGGACGGCAAGGTTCTCTACGTCATCGAGACCGAGGGGCACCGGTTGATCCAGTTCAACATCGGGCCGGGCGGATCGCTCTCCGATCGACGCTTGTTTTTGAACATGGACGATCTGACGCATAACGTGGGTCATATCTATCCGGACGGCGTCAAGATCGACTCGCAAGGTACGATCTATATCGGCCAGAATCCCCGCGATGTCCACGCACCGCTCGCCGGAGTCATCTTTGTCGTGAATGCGGAGGGCAAGTTGCTGCGCCAGATCATGCTGCCGTCCCCCGGGGTGCCGAACCTCGCATTCAGTCCCGACGAGAAGACCCTCTACGTCACGGCGCTCGATGAACTCGACAAGTCGCCCTACCGCGGCAAAGTCTACGCAGTGCCGAACAACTGACCGTTTCAGGGCGGCGCCGATGACCAGCTTACTTGCGGGAAAAACCGCCGTCGTAACCGGAGCGAGCTCCGGGATCGGGCGCGCGATCGCAATAAGCTTCGCGAGCGAAGGTGCGAGCGTCGTCATCGCGGATATTGATGCTCGGCCGATCGAAGGCGGCGAGCCGACGGCGGACATCATCAATAGCGCGGGTGGCGCCGCAGTATTCGAGCAGACCGATGTGGCGCGTTGGGGCGATATCGACGCGTTGGTCGCGAACACGGTGGCTCGTTACGGCCGGCTCGACATTATGGTGAATAACGCGGCCACGTATTCCGGCACGGCCCTCGCCGATACCAGCGCGGAGCAGTGGGAGCAGGTCATGGCGGTCAACCTGACCGGGATGTTCTACGGGTGCAAACGCGCGATTCAACAGATGGTGACGCAAGAGCCTCGAAACGAAGTGCGCGGGCGCTTGATCAATTTGGGCTCGCAGCACGGCGTCATATCGACGCGGGGCGACTCGCCCTATGGCGTGACCAAGGCTGGAGCGATCTATCTCACCAAGCAAATCGCGGTCGAGTATGCGCAAAATCTCATCGTCTGCAATTGCATATCGCCCGGCAAGATCGTGACGGGCAAGCCCGGCTTGGCGATGGATCCGGCGCTGCTCGACTACGCGCGTCGGCGCACGCCCTGGCCGCGGTTCGGGCGGCCCGAGGACATCGCCAATAGCGCCGTCTTTCTCGGGAGCGATCGAGCAACCTTCATGACCGGCTCGAATCTCGTGGTGGACGGCGGATGGTTGGCGGGATGACAGCGGTGCAGCCCGATCTGGAACTCGCGGCGGCGCTATTCGATGCCTTGAGTCGCGCAACCCGCCAGGGCCACGGCATCGTCCGGGACAGTTATGGATCGGGCGAGCAGATTGCGCATGACATCATGCGCTCGGCGGCCTCGCGCCTCGATCTGGACATCTCGATCGATGCCATCGGCAACCTCATGATGACCCAACCCGGACGCGACCGCAGCGCCGCCGGTGTGATCATCGGCTCTCACCTCGATAGCGTGCCTCAGGGGGGCAACTACGACGGCGCGGCGGGCGTCGTCGCCGGTTTGTGCGTGCTGTCTGCGCTCAAGAAGGCGGGCATCGAGCCCGGCTACGATCTTACGGTCATGGGGATTCGCGCCGAGGAGTCCGCCTGGTTCGACGTCCCCTATATCGGCAGCGCCGGCGCCTTTGGGCTCCTTGATCCCGCCTCCCTCTCGATCAAACGCTCGGACAATGGGCGCACCCTTGAATCTGCGCTGATCGAGCGCGGCTTCGATCCGGAGGCGATTCGCAGGAGACGGCGACTTATCGAGCCCTCCCAGATTCGCGCCTTCTTGGAGGTACACATCGAGCAGGGTCCGACCTTGGTGGCTCGGGGACTGCCCGCCGCGGTGGTGACCGGTATCCGTGGGTGCAAGCGCTTTCGCAACGCGCGCTGCCTCGGCCAGTATGCGCATTCCGGTGCCGTCAACCGCCCCTATCGGCACGATGCGGTGGCCGCGACAGTGGCACTATTACATCATCTGGAGAGGATTTGGGTGCAGCAGGAGGACGCGGGAGAGGATCTCGTGTTAACCACGGGAGAGCTTTACACCGATCCCGGGATGCACGGACCCAGCAAAATAGCGGGCGAGACGCGCTTTGTCATCGACCTGCGCAGTGTCTCGGATACCACGATGGACGCCGTGGCGGCTGAGGCGCGCCGCGCGGCGGCGCGCATCGGCGCAACCTACCGGGTGAACTTCGAACTCGGCGCCACCAGCGATTCGCCCTCCGCGGTCATGGATGCGCGCCTGCGCGAGCGCTTGATGAGCCTGCTGGATCAACCTTTCGAGATGCCGAGCGGCGCGGGCCACGATGCCGCCGTGTTTGCCAAGATGGGCATCCCCACCGCCATGATCTTCATGCGCAACGAACATGGCAGCCATAATCCGGATGAAGCACTGGCAATGGGGGACTTCGACGTCGCCACCCGAGCACTCTTGCGCCTGTTGCTGGATTTCCCGCTGTAGAGAGACATGATGAAATTATTGGTCACCGGGGGCAGTGGATTCGTCATGAGCGTGCTCGGCCGTCAGTGGCTGGACACCGATCCGACGGCGCGCTTGATCGTGCTCGACGCCGCGCCACTCGATGCAGCCGCGGTGCGCTACTTCGCTCCGGTGGCCGAGCGGCTCGAGGTCGTGGTTGCGGACGTGACGCGGCCTGATACCTGGCGTAGCGCGCTGCCGGGCAATGACGTCACGCATATCGTTCACGGCGCCACCATCACGCCCCTATCACGCGGTACCGCGGCCGAGGCGAAGCGAGAGCCCGAGGCTGAAAATCCAGGCCGGATCATCGAGGTCAATACCATGGGTACCGTGGCGATCCTCGATTGGGCTCGCACGCTGTCACGGCTCCAAAGGATCATTTACGTGAGTTCCGGCGCCGTCTACAAGCATCACGGCCCCGACCATCCCGGCGAGCCGCTACCGGAAGATGGCTACGTGATGCCGCGTCGCTTGTATGGAATCTCCAAGCTGGCTTCAGAGCTGATAGCCGAACGCTACGGCGATTTATTCGGCCTCTCGACCGCATCGGTGCGTCCGTCCTCGGTATACGGGACCATGGACCGGGTCACGGCGAGTCGAAACTTCCGGCATCTGCCCAACCGCCTGGCGCACATGGCGCTCGACGGGCTGCCAGTGCGGATCAATACGCTCGATGCCGTGGGAGACTACATCCATTCGGAGGATGTGGCGGGCGCCATCATTTCCCTGCTACGCGCGCCGCGGCTGCGCTACAGTGCCTACAACGTCGCTGCCGGAGAGGCGGCGACGGTCGGCGATTTGGTGCGCTGGATCGCCGAAAAGGTGCCCGGATTTCGCGCGGAAGTCACCGCGCCTGAGGAGGCCGACATCCTGCAAGATGCAAGCCTCACCGGCGGCATGTGGGGCGCCTATGATGTATCGCGCATCGCTTGCGAAACGGGATGGAAGCCCCGGCCCGTGCGCGAGGCCCTGCACGCGTACCTCGACTGGATCGCCGCCGAGCGCCGCGCGGGTCTATGAATTCCCCCGATCCTTATCCACGAGATCTCGTCGGCTATGGCGCCAGGCCGCCTCACCCGCGGTGGCCGCACGAGGCAAAGATCGCCGTCTCGATCGTGCTGAACTATGAGGAAGGCGGCGAAAGTAATGTGTTACACGGTGATGCGTGCTCCGAATCGGTATTGACGGATGTGGGCGGCGACGCGATCCAGGGTGCACGCAACCTCAACGTCGAGTCCACTTTTGAATATGGCAGTCGCGTCGGATTCTGGGAAATCATGCGACTGCTCGAGGCGCACGCTGTCGAGGCGACGATCTACGCCGTCGGCATGGCGTTGGAACGCAATCCGGAGGCTGCCGCGGAAATCGCGCGCAGCGGCCTGGAAGTTGCCTGTCACGGACAGCGCTGGATCGACTACCAGTTCGTTCCCGAGGCGGTCGAGCGCACCCACATGGCGCACAATGTCGAGATCATCACGCGCATGATCGGGCGGCAGCCGCTCGGCTGGTACACGGGGCGGCCGAGTCCCAATACCCGCCGCTTGGTGGTCGAGAGCGGCGGATTCCTGTATGACAGCGATGCTTATAACGATGACTTACCGTATTGGGCTCGCGTCGCCGGCCGGGCGCATCTGGTGATTCCGCATACCTTCGACGTCAATGACAGCCGCATGCAGCGCGGCGGCGACTTCGCCACCGCCGAGGACTTCTTCGTCTACTTCCGAGACGCGTTCGACTGGCTGTATGCCAAGGGCGCCCGCGGGCAGCCGCGCATGATGACCCTCAGTTTGCATGGTCGCATCATCGGCCGCCCGGGACGTATCCAGGCGTTGGCACGCATCCTCGAGCACATTCGTCGCCACGACGGCGTCTGGCTCTGCAACCGCGCCAGCCTTGCCCGGCACTGGATTGCGCACCACGCGCCGGGCTGAAGCTCAGAACTTGTAACCCATCCTGAACTCGATCACTCGGGGCCTCGTGATGGTCTCGGCTGGTATGAACTGGTTCGTCGAGGTGTACGTGCTCTTAATCACATTGGTCAAGTTGTCGATATAGACGCCCGCCGTCCAAGCGTCCTTCGCGACGCCCACTGAGGCGTCGAACTGCGAAATCGGCGGATTCTCGAACCTGAGCAGCGTGGTGCTCACGTTCGATCCCGAGGATAGCGTCGGGTTGGCGCTCGACTGGGTGAACGAATGCGCGGTATGCGTAGCGCCCAGTTGCACAAAGGAGTTGTAGGAGTTCATCGTCCACTGGTAGCGCAAGCGCGCGTTGAACTGCAGCGGCGGTGAGTTAGCGCTCGGACCGCCGGCGGGACCATAGGGATTGTCGACCGCGTAAATCGGCTGCCCGAATTCCGCCTTACTCGCCGGATTCGCGAGCAGCGCCGGATTGTTCGCGATCAGGTAAGGCGAGTTGGTTTGCTTGCTCGTGTTCCAGGCCGCCCCGCCCTGCGCAATCAGCCCTTCGGTTATGACCGCGACGAAGGTCGTCTCCAATCCGTGAATGCGATAATTCGGGCCGTTGGTCCCGAAGCCCACGTTCCCGAGGACGCCCGGATCAAAGAAGGCGACCTGCACGTTGTTCCAGTCCTCGCGGTAAACAGCGCCGTTCCATTGCAGGCGATGGTCGAAGAACTCGGTTTTCCAGCCGATCTCATTGTTGGTCAGGTTGTCGGACGCGTAGGCGAGCGGGGAACAATACTGATTGATCCCCCGGGCGTCGGGGATGTAGCAGCCGGTGCTTCGATTGAAAGCGCCCGGCCGAAAGCCTTGCGACCACGTGTAGTAAACGAGCGCGTCCGGCAGGAAGTGCCACGTCACATTGCCGCGGCTCTTGGCTCCCTGATAGACCGTATGCAGGTTTTCCTCGTCGATATTGGTCGCGGAGGCATAGCATGGTGCCAGTCCCGCCTCGTAACAGCCGAAGCTGCCGACGACCGCGCCCTTCTCGGTATTGACGAAACGGTAATAGCGCGTGCCGGCGGTAACGGTCAGCACCTTGGGAATGATATCGAAATCGATCGAGGTGAAAAATGCAGTCTGCCGGTAGCCGCGCTGCACGTCATTGAAGAAAGCTGTGTTGTCATTGCGCACGCCGGGGTTGTTGACGCTCGCACCCGGCGGAGTGCCGACATCCGTCAAGCAGCCGTACGTTACGGACGCGGTGCAGGGCGGTAAGGTCTTATAGAGCCAGTTGAGCTGGTCATCAATCTCCAACTCCTCCCAGAAGGCGCCGAGGATGCCGCGCAGGCGCCAGTCGTCGGGCGTGCTCAGGCGAAGCTCATGACTCTGATGGGTGTTGCGCTCGGCCTCATTCCACGTCGTGCTCGGCGAAAAGCAAGTCGCAGCCAGGCCGTGCGTCGGTTCCGCACCGTGACATTGGTAATAGTCGGAATAGAGTCCTCGCGTGTAATTGGTGTAATCCTGAGACTGAGTGATATTGCGAACCAAATAGGCGCCGGCGTAGACCAATTTCAGATCGCCGATTTTCCCATCGACCGTCAAGGCCGTATTCTCGAACTTGTCGTTGTTGTACGACGGGTTGAACAGCGTAACCGACTGCGGAGGCAGCGGTACGCCATCGGAGCTCTTCGGCGTCTGATAGAACACGCCGTCGGCGTCGATGGTCTGGTAGCTTTGAACAAGCAGGGCGTTCCAGTCGCTATTGATGTCCCAGAGACCGGACACCCGGATGCCCTGGTAGGTCACCGGGTTGATCGCGTTGCCCACCAAGTTGTTGTTGTTGATCGATGCGCTACCAGGCGGCACGCAATAGCCGGCATTCGGCGGAGGACTGGGCGGGTGACCATTCGGGCACACCGGGCCGGTCGCGGTATAGCCTGCGTAGTGAATTCCCAGATCGGTGTTGTTACGAGTGAACGTGCCCGGCACGTTGTTGATGTAACCCCCGCGATGGTCATCGTAGATCACTGCGCGGATGGCGAGAGTGTGGTCAATCAGCGGCAGATTGAGGACCGCAGTCACATCGCTGTTCGGATCGCCGCCCGCGGTGACCCCATACCCCGCGGTGACATTCCCCTCGGTCACGTCGAGTTTCGGCTTGTTGGTGATGTAGCGTATGACGCCCGCCTGAGCACCCGCGCCGAACAAGGTTCCCTGGGGCCCTTCCAGAACTTCGACGCGTTCCAGGTCCGCCGCGTACACATCGAGATTGCGCCCCGGGAGCTGACCCGACTGCTCGTCCAGATAAATGGCTACGTTCGGAAAACCGTTGATCGAGCCGCCCGATTGGGTCCCTTGATTGCCCACGCTCAACCCCCGCATGAAGATTTGGGATTGACCGGGCCCTGACGAAGAAGCTGTCACATTGGGCAAATACTTGACCAAATCATCGAAATTCGTGACGTTCAGCTGGCTCAGCGTCTCGCCGGTGAGCGCCTGGATCGCGATCGGCACGTTTTGTATGTTTTCGGTGCGCCGCTGTGCGGTCACGACGATTTCTTGAATCTGATCGCCGGCCTGAGCGGTATCCGACGTATCGGCCGAGAACGCGTTGCTGCACGCGCCGCTTCCTAGAATGGCGGCGATCGCGCAAGACAACTTCGAGTGTAAATCCATGATGCATCCCGTCTTTTATGAAGTTATTGCGTCGTCGAAGGTCGTTGCGAGGAGTTTGTTGAGCTGATTGCAGCTAGTTGTTTTTACCTCGCTTTACGTTGGTCAGCTTGCACTGTTACCACAAAAATAACGGTTATGGAAGAAGTTTGCATGTCCGGGTAAGTCCGGGCTGCGGCCGCCGCGCACTGGCGGACATTCCTCTGCGTGATCAACGAGCAGGAAACAAATGCCAGCGGATTCTCATTGACTTACAATCAAGCGGTCGTTCAAGACGCGGGGTGAAGAAGACGATGGACCGGACGAAGCGCTACCGTGTGGTCCAATGGGCAACCGGCAATGTTGGTGCACGCGCCTTGCGCCGCACGATCGAGCATCCCGACCTCGAGCTCGTCGGTGTCTATGTACACAGCGCCGGGAAGGTCGGGCGCGACGCCGGAGATCTGGCCGGCATTGCGCCGGTTGGGGTTGCCGCCACCGACAGTATCGAAAACATCCTCGCGCTCGGCGCCGACTGTGTACTGTACATGCCTCATGTCTTCGACGTTCCGCAGCTTTGCCGAATCCTCGCCTCGGGCGCGAACGTCGTCTCGACCCGCATGGAGCTGCACAATCCGGACATGCTCGATCCGAACGATCGCGCACGCATCGAAGAGGCCTGCAAGTCAGGCAATTCCTCCGTGCATGCGACGGGCGCCAGCCCCGGCTTCATCACGGAGGCCCTGCCGATCGTGCTCGCATCCATCCAGCGACGGCTCGACTGCCTCAGCATCTTCGAGTTCGCGGATTGCTCCTCGCGCAATTCGCCCGAGATGCTGTTCGGCATGATGGGATTCGGCGCGCGCCCCGAGGACGGCCCCAACGCCGGCATTCTCGGACATCTGCGAATGTCGTTCAGCGGCACGATTCACCTGATGACCAAGGCCTTCGGACTCCCGGTCGATAGCATTGAGGTTACCGGTGCACTCGGCATCGCGCGACGCGACATTCACATCGCCGCGGGCGTCGTGCCTTCCGGCACCGTCGCGGCCATGCGCACAACGATCGCCGGCATCCGCGGCGGCAAGCCGGTCATGCAGATGATTGCAAACTGGTACGTCTCGAACGACGTGGCCACGACGGACGGGCAGGTATGGGACTTCCGCACATCGGGCTGGCGCGTTCTGCTCGAGGGCGATTGCCCGCTGGACATCGGCATCACTTTTCCCGTCGAACCGGAAAACTACGCCGACATGACGCCGGGACTGACCGCGCATCGGCCCGTGAACGTGATCCCCTACGTCTGCGAGGCGCCGCCGGGCTTCCAGACGATCATCGACCTGCCGCAGGTCATTGCCCGGCTGGGCTGAGGCGGCACGCATCACCGGCGATATGGGGGACGAGATATGGCGGGACTTTCAGGCAAGCGTGTGCTGGTTACCGGAGCGAGCGGGCTGGTGGCGTTTCCCGTTGCGGTAACGCTTGCAAGGGAAAACGAGGTGTATGCGGTGGCGCGCTATTCGGACCCCAAGCAGAAGCGGCTGATCGAGGCCGCGGGCGCACGCGCAATAGCCTTCGACATCGCCGAGGAAGATCTTTCGCCGCTGCCGAAATCGGTCGATGTGGTGATCAACTATGCGGTGCTGCCGCCGTCCCATAAGAACCGCGCCTATGACGTGAACACCGGCGCGACCGGCCGGCTCGCGCGGCGTTATCGCGATTGCGAGGCCTTCGTCCAGGGCAGTACAGGCTCGCTCTACGAATATCAAGGCGAGCGCCCGCTGCGCGAGGACGATCCCTACGGCCTGCACAGTGCGGGTGAAAATTACGCCGCCAGCAAGATCGCCGCAGAATATCTCCTCAGACATTTGAGCATCGACTATCGGCTGCCGGTGACGATGGTGCGCATCTTCTCCTTTTACGGTCCGCGCGGCGGTGGCGTGACGCAGCGCGTCGACCAAGTCGCGCGCGGCGAGCCGGTCAGCGTCTATCCCGGAGTGCGCAACGTTCACACACCGCTCTACGAAGACGATTACGTGGAGAAGACCATCGCCGCGGCGGGAATCGCCAAGATCGGCACCGAGATCATCAACGTCGGCGGGTCAGAGGCGGTTACCACCCAGGAATATTGCGAAATGGCCGGTGAGATCCTCGGCAAGAGGCCGATCTTTGTCGAAAACGGCAAATCCTGGCCGATCTGGGCCGATACCACGAAGATGGAGAAGCTGCTGGGCCCGAGCAGGATCTCCGTCCACGAGGGCATCCGGCGGATCATAGAGGCGGCCGATCAGCGCCTACCCAATGCGCATCATGTGCTCGGCCAACCGTCACGCAAATGATCACTTTCGTCGCCCACCTCAAAGTGAAGCCCGAAAACGGGCCCTCCTTCGAGGCGCTGATGACGCATGTACGAGACATGACGCGTCAGCACGAGCCCGGTGTCGCCTACTATGATTTCGGCAAGAGTGTCGACGAGCCGGACACCTATGTGGTGATCGAGGTCTATCGCGATGCTGGCGCGCACGCGGCACACATGAAGACTGAATGGGTGATTGAATCGATCCCGCAGTCGCGCCGGCTCGTCGAAGGCAAGTTCGACATCAAACAATATGTCAGCCCCGGCGTCGAGCCTGCCGTGCGGCGAATGCAGGAGAGCATGGGCACGGGCGATGCAATGAGCGACATCGAGCATTTGGTCGAGCTTCAGGCGATCCACCACCTCAAGGGCCGTCGGGATCACGCCGTGGACCAGAAGGACTGGGACACCTACGCCCAGCTGCACACCGACGATTACGTCGCCATGTCAATCTCCGCCAGGCCGATCGTCGGGGGTCGGGCGGCGGCCGACGCGCTCGCGATCCAACTGGCGAATGTCACAACCGTCCATCATTGCCACACGCCGGTGATCGAATTTCAGGATCGCAACCACGCGACCGGCGTCTGGGCCATGGAGGACAATCTTTTCTGGACGCGCCACGGAGAAAAGCAGTGGCTGCGCGGTTTCGGCTTTTACCACGAGTCCTATGTCAAGGGGCTGGATGGTCAGTGGCGTTTCAGCTATCGCAAATTGCATCGCACCCACGCCGAAACCTCGCCCGCCGCCTCGTCCATCGCGGCGGATTTCTCCGGCGAGAACCTACTCGTGGGCGCTATGAGCGATCCAAGCTCCAAAGGTCCAGCGGAAAGAGACGGCGACACCCCGGTGCCATGACCGCCCATCCGCGAATTTCGCTCCACCAAGTTGCCTTTATGCGGGAAGGGACTCCGGCATTCGTCGATTTTTGCCGCAAGAATTCCGTGCCGAACATGACGCTCGCGACCCCGTTGATCACCCGACAGGACGATCTCGAGATCGTAAGAGCGTCTGCTGTTCGAGGGCCGAGGACCAGCACGCTCAATCATCCGTTTGCCACCTTCCCCAACCTTCAAGAGGACACCGGACAGGCAGCGAAGAGGCTCTCGGAGGCGATCGCCGTCGCCGCATCGATCGGAGCCGGCGCGATCTACCTGCAGACGGGGGGCCGGGCAAAGCTCGACTGGGAACAGGCCGCCGGCCGGTTCATGGAGCTACTCGCTCCCTGCAAGGACCTCGCCCGCGAAAAAAGCGTCGATCTGATGATCGAGAACGCCTCGCCCTTCAATATCGACATACACATCGCCCACACGCTGGCGGACACGATACTGCTGGCCGAAATGGCGGGGATCGGAGTCTGCATCGACCTGCAGCCCTGCTGGGGAGAAGCGGGCCTGGCGCAACTGTTCCGGCGCGCCATGCCCATCACGAAGCTGGTCCAGGTCAGCGATTACGTGATGGGGGATCGCATCGCTCCGTGCCGTGCAGTCCCCGGCGATGGCGCGGTGCCCTTGGAGCACCTCATCAGCGATCTGCTCGATGCAGGGTACTCGGGCCTCTTTGATCTTGAGCTCGTTGGACCGAGAATCGACAGGGAGGGCAGCGCGGCCGCAGCTCTCCGGGCCGTGGAATGGCTGTCCCACCTGCTCACGAAGCTCGGCGCGTAACCTGCAAAATACGGGCGCCCTTATGTCAGGCTATTGAGCCGCAATCGCATTCCCTCATTACCGGAGAAGATTATGGACTTGCAGCTTCAGGGCAGACGCGCACTGGTAAGTGGCAGCACCGCCGGCATCGGACGCGCCATCGCCGCTGGGCTGGCTCGGGAGGGCGCGAGCGTCATAGTCAATGGCCGCGCTCAATCCTCCGTCGACGAGGCGGTTGCCGAGTTGAAAGCGGCGACCGGGGGAGACCTCGTGGGCTTCGCAGGGGATCTCGGCACGGCTGCCTCGGCGGATGAAATCGCCCACCGTCATCCCGATGTGGAAATCCTCGTCAACAATCTCGCGATCTTCGAACCAAAACCCTTCGAAGAGATCCCGGATGCGGATTGGGTCCGATTCTTCGAAATGAATGTGTTGAGCGGTATCCGTCTTGCCCGGCTGTATCTACCGCGGATGAAACGCGCCAACTGGGGCAGGATCATCTTTATCTCGAGTGAAAGCGCGTTGCAGATTCCGGCTGAGATGATCCATTACGGCATGACCAAGACGGCCCAGATCGCCGTTGCGCGGGGCTTGGCGGAATCGGTCGCCGGCACGGCTATTACGGTCAACAGCATTCTGCCGGGTCCAACCAAGTCCCGCGGAGTTGTCGAATTCGTCGACGCCTTGGCCAAGGCTGGGGGCAAGACCAGTGCAGAGGTTGAGGCAGAGTTTTTTGAAAAGGTCAGGCCAACCTCGCTCATCAAACGCTTCTCCACGCCCGAGGAGGTCGCCTCGCTCGTGACCTACATCGCGAGTCCTCTTTCGTCGGCGACAACCGGCGCTGCATTGCGAGTCGATGGCGGCGTCGTGAAAAGTGCATTCTGAGGCGTGGGTCAATCGGCCTGCTGGTGTGCGCAGGTCACCAGGGTGTTCCAATCAGCGAAAGTGCCCACGGGATTTTGCTCCCATGCCCACACGTGCAATTCATAAAAAGACGGCAATCCGTATCGGTTGGGCGCCGCGATATAGTTTAATAGATTCCCCTCTAATGCCGGTGTATCGCCGTTCGGGTGCTGGCTTGCCCAGAGATCGGCGAGGATGATGAATTCGACGCCGACTAAGCGAAATGCCCCGCTGGGCTGCGGCTCATAGATCAACGCCTCGGGCTGATCAGCGCTCAACACGGCGCCATTGACGCGGGCGGGCAGCACGAAATGCACTCCCATGGCGCCGAAATCTGGCCCGCTCACGCAGGGCGTCGCCTGCACAAAGCCCGCGGCAGTCGCGGCGTTGATATTCCTGAACCGCTCGGTCGCGGCTCGTACTTTTTGCACGAGTGGAGATAGCGTCTCTTTCGCGGACGCATCCTGCGCCGCGGCGCCCGCTACTCCCCCTGTCATCGCGACGACCGGGGTAACAATCAACAACATCGCCATTTTGCTGCGCCGAAAGATTCTCATCGACGATCTCCTTTGATTCGCGTAGGGGTCGTTAGCGCTATCTGTAGAAGTACGGATCGAGAATGCGTACCTCGGTGATTTGGCTGATGGGTAATCGGCTGCGCGCGGCGGCGCTGCGGACCGCTTCCGGTGTGGGTCCGTCGTACACGCAAAAGGTTCGTTTACGATCCGGAGTTACGTAGGAGTGCAACCAGGTCACACCGTCTTCGGCATTATTTTCGATCACGCTGCGGCATGCGGCGGCGCCCGCCTCATCCAGCGGGATGCTCAAACCATCGGGAAACTGTCGTTCGATCAGGTAGCGAGCCATCGGTACTCCTTGGGTGGCCGATGACCGTCGGCCCGCAGCAATTCTGGAACTTGCGAAACCCCAGCGAATCGGCAGACATACCCAAATTTAGCCGGCGGGGCACCCATATTAGACAACGAGGCTACCCACATTACGCAGGCCGCCGGCCCCGACGCCCCGCGTCGGAGCCGCCAACGCCCTCTCATTTAGACTGCGCGACGCGTACGCTCACATCGGCAGCAACCACTCCGTGCGCCGCGGCGTAGGCCAGCACGACGGGGTTTCCGACGCTGACCAATGCCTTGGTCAGCGCCGAATGGACGCAAGCGCGATGAGGTGTCACCAACGCCAATGAGCGACCCGGCTCCAACCCGCGGCAAACATTATTGGCCGCGACATCCAGCCGTCGATAGAGAATCTCGGCGCCGGACGAACTATTGATATTGAGGTCCGCGAATCGTACCGTCCGCGATAGCACATCACCCGAGGCATCGGCGCGCGCGATATTGAGAGCTGAAGTCGCGATCAAGGCGACTGCGACATAGGGGTGCAATTTCTTCATGGCATTCTCCTGCTTGGTGGTTGCGTTCGGCTGTAATTACAGCGCGGAACCATTCTGCAGCGGACGATGCAGAACCAAATCAGCAGAACTACCCAACTTAAGCCAAGCGATTACCCATTTTACCGCCGCGGATCATGGCGACGGCGCTGCAGTTTCGCTGCGTGGTGGGATCAGGCCTTGCGCCAACGCCGTCGCCACCGCCTCAGTGCGCGAGCGCGCGCCGAGTTTCTCCAGAATCGCCGACACATGATGATCGATGGTTTTCGTGGAACGGTGCAGCTTGTGCGCGAGCTGTGCATTACTGATCCCATGCGCGAGAAGTGCGAGGACCTCAATCTCCCGGGCGGTCAGGCCCGCGGGATTTGCGCGGGTCGCATCGTTCGGACCGCGCGGAATGCCCCGTACGCCGCGCTCGCGAAGACGCCGGCGAACGATGGCAGCGAGCGGCGATGCCCCCAACTTATCCAGGATGGCGAGCGCATTACGCTGCGCATCTTCGGGGCCTTCGGCAAGCGATAGCGCCTGCTCGTAGGGCATGCCCATTTCTTCCCAAATGGCTGCGGCTTCCAGCCACTCGGACCGTTGCATGAGCCGGTAAGGCTCCGCGATATCGATCGGCGGTGCGTCCAGTGGCTGCGCCCGCGACAGCCAGAACGTGAGCTCCCCTTTGATCCACGGCGCAGTGTGTGCAGAGATGTGCTGCAATCCCAGCGCAGCTTCCCGTGCCACCCGCTCGAGATCGCCGTTCAACCACGCCTGTTCGGCTCTTGCGGCCGCGACACGGCCGATCCGGTTGAGCTCGCCGGTCGGCTCTGCAAGCGTCAAGGCCTCATCGAGCAACGCATCCGCGCCGGGATCGCCCCGCCGTAAGCGCACCAATGCGAGCGTCGCGAGGCTCATAATACGTTGCGGTATTCCTGTGAATTCGGAGTTGCGCAGCAGGTCGATCGCCATCTGTGTCGCCTCCGTCCACCTGCCGCGGTCAAGTTCGCATGGCGTGTAATAGGCGCGCATATACGCACTGTGAGAAAAAATGCCCCGCTCCTCACAATACGCAAGGCCTTCGCGAAAAACCCGGTCTGCCCGCTCGAAATCGTGTATCAGCACCGCATAGAACAGCGCGCTGCGGTACGTGCGCGCCGCATACTCCTCGTTATGCTCGAGCGCCAGTGCCAGGCTTTGTTCGAGCGTCTCGTATCCGATTCGCTCGCCTCTGCCCAGTTGAGCGGATCCGATATTACACAGTGCGTGGGATTCCGCGGCGCAGTCACCGAATTGGCGTGCAACGGCGAGGGCCTTTCCCGCATACTCGAGCGCCTCCTTGTCCCAACCGCGATTGACTGCCAAGAGGGCGCGCGCACTGTATGCGAGCGCCAGCTCGATGCTCGGCGGCAGCGCCTCGAGCAAAGCCACCGAGGCGGCGACGCATTCGTCGGCGCGCGCCCTGTCGCCCTCGGTGCGATAATCTTGCGATAAGACATTCAAGGCTCGCGACTGCGCTTGGGCGTTGCCAACCTGGCGCCATGCGGCCACTGCGGCCGTTCCCGAGACGATCGCCGCGCGCGTGTGATTCGCCAGGCTGCTTTCCTCGGCATGGCTTTCCAATAATTGGGCCTGCACCTCGATCGCCAAGCTCGACCGATACTGTAAGCAGGCTGCCAGATGAGCCGCCGCTTCGCGATGAGCGCCGACCCGTGCCGCTTCCTTGGCGGCACGCGGACCGTGCTCGAGAATTGCGGCAGTGTTCTGCGCGAGTTGCGCGTGATGCGCCAGCCGGGCGGGATTGGCACCGTGCCCCAAGAGCGCCTGCAAAATGCGATTGTGCAGCGCGCGGGCGGACTCCGGTGAAATGGTGCTGTGTACAGCTTGACGCGCCAACTCGTGACGGAAGCCCACGGAGTCGCTTTGCACGACGAGCAAGCCGCGCGCTCCCGCCTCATCGAGGGCCGGTTGGTGCGCCCCGAGAACGGATTCGATCAGCCAGACTTCCGTTCGAGACGGAGACATCGAGACGAACTCGGCGAGAGCTCGAGTGGTCGCAGTGCAGCGAGCCAGCCGCGCAAGAACGGCATCGCGCACTGTCTCCGGCACCCTCTCATCGTGGCTCGCGAGCACCTCACGCACGAAAAACGGATTCCCGCCGGTTATCCGATGCAGGAGCGCGGCGTCGCGCCCGCTCTCCTGTGCCAGCAGAGCGACTGCCGCCGCTGACAGCGGCGGTAGTCGCATGCGAGTCACATGGTGGCCGGTGAGATCGCCGAGCGCCTGCCGAAGCGGGTGATTGGCGGAGACCTCGTCGAGTCGATAGGTTGCAATGAAGAGCGCGGCGGTGCGCTGGATTCGCCGCCCTAGAAATCGCAGGAAATCGAGAGTGGCTTCGTCGGCCCAGTGCACATCCTCGAGCACTACGATAGATGGCTGCTGCGAGTCCGAGAGCTCATCGAATAGTGCGTGAAACAACCAGTCACGCGACGCACTCTCCGCGGCAACCGCACTCGACATGAGCGAGGTCTGTGCGGCAATTTCATGCACCGGCGCGAGCACTGACGGCGTCGCCATGGAATCGCACGCGCCCCACAGTGCCCGTGCATCGCGCCGATGTTCCAAAGCGAAACGTTCGGTCAGCGAGCTTTTACCATATCCCGCCTCCGCTGCGACCAGCACCATCTTGCCGACCCCCGTACGGGCTTCCTGAAGACACCGGTTCAGCGTGTCGAGTTGTTCCTGACGCTCAAGTAGATGCATAACGACATGGCCCGTCGCGTAGAGCACACCTTGAGCATACCAGCGGACAGTAGGTTTCGCGCTGCTGCGCGGTCGGAATGCCGGTAACCTTGCCGATATATTTGCGTCGAATCCAGGTGCCAGGGAAGGTATATTGACAATGATGAAGCAGCAAGGCCTACGATGTATATGAGTCGGACGCTAACCGCAGGCGTGAAGTGATGTCAATTCCGGCATCCACAACTTCGCAGGCCATGAGCAAAGTCCCGGTCGTGACGTTGGGATTTTGGATCATCAAAATCCTTGCCACCACGCTGGGTGAAACGGCTGGCGATACAGTGACCATGTCCATGGGTCTGGGCTATTTAGCCGGGACAGCGATCTTTCTCTCGGTGTTCGTCATCCTTGTCATCTTCCAGATCCGCGCGCGACGCTACAGCGCGCCGCTCTATTGGGCAACGATAGTCGCATCGACCACGGCGGGTACCACGATGGCGGACTTTGCGGACCGTTCGCTTGGGGTCGGCTACGCGGGTGGCTCGGCGATCTTGCTCGGCTGCGTCGTGGCCACGCTCGCGCTGTGGCGGTGGTATGAAGGGTCCGTGTCGGTGAGTGCGATCGCAACTCCCCGAGTCGAGGGATTCTATTGGGCAACCATCACGTTCTCGCAAACGCTCGGCACCGCGTTGGGCGACTGGACCGCTGATGACACCGGCCTCGGCTACGAAGGCGCAGCATTGATTTTCGGAGCGGCGCTTGTGCTGGTTGCGGGCGCCTATTTCTGGACCCGGTTGTCGCGGGAATGGCTCTTCTGGATCGCCTTTATCCTGACCCGCCCGCTCGGTGCGACGATCGGCGACTTCTTGGACAAGCCGCTCGCCGAGGGCGGACTCGCCGTGAGCCGGCCGATCGCCTCGCTGATCATCGCGGTGCTCATGATTATCGGCATCGTTCTCTTTGGCCGCCGCGCCGCCCAACCCAGTCAGTCAACGCCACCCAGATGAGGCTCACCCGCACGCTTAGTCGACGACGAGTCCTGCCCCTGATTCTTGGATTACACGACTTTTGATCCCACGACGCATGTTCTCTATATCGCCCATGGGTCGGCGATCGCCTCGTTCAGGTCACGCTGAACGATGCCAAGACAGGGTCCGCCTGCTGACAACCTTGGAGCACTAACCCGTTAATTTATACTTTGCAATACAAAGTCGGGTGTGCTCTAGTTAAGGGGACACCGGTCCAGGTATTGAAGGCCCATGATCCCCGATATCGATGCTGAGCGGACTTCGGATGAACCAAATCAGGGCCCCTTCCGGGCCATTGCAGCGCCTCGAACCCTCGCGGCGCTTGGATTCGCAATCGGTGGGATCTGTCTGGCGCTCGAGTCATGGCCCATGGGCCGCGAGTCACCGAAGGCTGCTATTCACATCCTCTTCGGCTTATTGCTTTGCGGCTTAGTAGTGGTCCGATTTAACGGGTGGACCCATCACCACCCGGTCAACCTCGCGCCCGAGATCCGCCAATTCTCTCGGGAATTGTCGCGCATGGTTTACTTAATCCTGTACCTCGTCATCGGCGTTCAACAAGCCATCCGCATTATTGGTTATCTACAGGACGACCATCACATTACGCGAGGAGTCGACCTTCTGAGACCTCCTTTGGACGGCCAGGCTTTCCTCGTATCCGGCTTGGTCGCCCTCGCATTGATTCGAGTGCTTGCATTTTGGAGCTGGCGGCGACTGCGGTAACTGACGCAGCCGATCGGTGCGCCATGACGCTGCTCGACGCCGCCCACGCGTTGGATGAACTCGCGGCCGGTCGCACCCCTGATCAGGCGCGACTCCTCGCCGGCGTGCGAGCCTTGGGTGATGTCCGGATGACAGGGACCGCTATTGACCGCGATCTGTTGGATGCCGCGAACGAGCTACATTTGATAGTGAGCGGCGGCACAATCGATCTTACTAAGACCGGCCGCGCGCGCGCCGCCGGTTGGGCGGAGGCCGTGCGGTGCATCATGAGTCGTCAGGAGTAGCGTCGCTCAAGGCTGGCAGCAGGTCCCACCCCTGCACCACGGTGAGGATCAACGCCAGACGACGAACAGCAACACGACCGTCAGGACGCCGAACGCAAATCGCCGGATTCCGGCTGTCCGCTCACCGATGGGCAACGGCAGCTCAGGCGTCACTGCGGGGGGAGCGGCTGACATCAAAAGAGCTCGCGACCACCTGTCCCCAATCCCGGTGGATAACCCGGTGCACAACTGGTTCTGAGTCACCCAATCGTCACGGAATTTCAGTCGGTTATATTGAAATGGCGAATAGTTAACCAGTTTTATTTTCGGCGCGTCTTGCGTTGAGTCTGCGTAGACTTCGAGCGCACTCGCTTCTTGATTTTGCGCTTCGCCAACTTCTTTTTCGCCTGACGCCGCATTTTCACCAGGGCGTCGACCACATCGTCTACGGGCGCATGCTTCTTCGCCTTGCGCCGCATCCATACCAGCGCATCCAGCAGATCATCAACCGGCTCTCGTCCTCTTGCCATGCAGCATCCTAGGTCGAATGATCGGCGAGCGCCAGTCGCGAGGTGTTCGGTGTCATCCGATTGTCATTCTGTCGGATGCCGCGGTCTTTCCAGCTGCCTGGAGGCCCGCCGATTCAGCGGACTTGCCCTGCGCGTCGGCAGCCACGTTGACCTTACAAAAACCAGGGCTAATCAGTGGCTTACTCTCGATATGCCGCTTATGTCATCTGACTTCCTATGATTTTGCGCACGCCGGGCTACGCACAACAACCGTGCTAACGCTCGCCTCGGCCGGCGGCTAAATGGCCGCCGGTCAACAGCCAATGAACGAGAGAACTACTCGCTGATGGCCACTCCGCTGAAACCGGCGACGCCAATGGGGCTGGACGTTGCCGCAGGAGTGAGGTCGCCGTAAGCATCGATGGAAAATACCGCGACATAGGCACTCGCACCGGCACTGTAGATGACGGCGAGCCACTTCTTACCCGGGGATACCGTGATGTCCGTCGGCGAGCCGGGCAGCGGTATCGATTTGTAGAACACTCCGCCCTGGCCGTCGGTCAGGAATATCGATATCGCGCGCCCAGGTGAGTTGGCCGTGTACCAGAGGTTCCCCGGGCCCTTGGCCACCCAGCAAGGGGCATTCGTGGGATATGGCGGCGTCGGTCCGGTTATCGGAAAGAGGTCGCGATTCTTGTTCACGATGGCAAAACTGTCGGGACTGTGAGCCGGCGTGAATCCGAGAACATTGTCCCAGAACGCGGCCCCAAGCGGAGTATTGTTGGCCGAGCTTGGAAGCGACACCGCAACACTCGACCCACTGAGCACGCCATCCCACTTCAGAGGCAGCTGCAGGAGCGAGCCTGAGGTCATGGTGACAGCGGCCCAGTCCTTGCCGACGGCGATCTGCGCAGCCGAGGGATCGCTGAGCGTGACAACGGAGCCCTCCACGCTGCCGGCCGGCCAGGCATGACTCTCTGCGCATTTCGCGCCGACAACGAAAAGATGATCCCTAACGAGCGCGATTGAATTAGGGTTCGCGCAATTGGATGCCAAGCCTATCGTTCCTTCGATACTGATGGCATCGTGACGGCGCACGATCCGGCTGACGCTATTCGAGCCAAAGTTTCCCACCGCCCCGAGATCGCCCTCGAACTGTAGAATTCCCGCCCCGCCTGCCCCGCCCTTGCCTTGAGTCGGCAGCGTGTCCAGCAGAGATAACGCCGGTGTTCCGATCGTGTCGAGCTTGAACACAACCACCTCGTTGGCGCTGGGATCATTCGTGCTCGTCAGCACGAACGCACCGCGCTCGGGCTCGTCGGCGACTGCCGCGGTGCCCGCGAGCAAAGCGATCACCATCAGTCTGGCCACTGGGCCTGCATGGGACTTGGCAAATTTTAAAGAGCTCATTCGCGGATCTCCTCATTGAGATTTTATAAAGACATGCATTCTCCCGGGCGGCGTGCTCGGAAATTTGGTGTAGTCTTGAACCTGTTCCTACTCACGGGTCCGGGGACTCGTTCAAGGCAAAAGATCGCATTCAACGAGAGGGAGATTCGCTCCCGCGCGTGGAAAAGTTACGGTGCAATACGGCGCCCAGCTGAAAATCATTCTGAATGCGCGTATAGGAAGCTCAGAGACACGATGAGCCGCCCGAATTTTAGTGGGGTCGGTTTGCTTGCCACGATCAGTGCCTCCTTGCTTGGTGTGTTTACGTTGGTGTTCCGCGACTACCGCACCGACCACTTCCTCGCCGCGGGGAGCGCATGCCTGGTGACGGGCGTGCTCCTGGCGATCCCCGCTGCTGTCCTGAGTTGGTTGGTGCTTCGGCGCGGTTTTGCGGTGAACTCTGTCGCAGCGGGCCTCGCGGGTGGAGCGCTTGCAGGCCTCAGCGGCGTGATGATGTTGGAGCTCCACTGCGCTAATTTTCAGGCGCTGCATGTGATCGTGTGGCACATCGCGGTCGTACCTGTGAGCGCAGCGGTGGGAGCGTTCGCGGGGTGGGTGCTGGGGACGACTCGGGCATAGTGCCAGGCCGGGACTTTTCTGCGCACGGGGAGTCGGATCTCCGCCGCTTCCATAGCAGGGGCGCGACGTTCAGGTATGCTCGCATCCCCGAGGATGCGCCCATGACTCCCTATTCCGCAGGCTATCGACGAACGGTCGTGCTGTTGCTGACAGCGGCCTACACTTTCAATTCGATGGATCGAAGCATCATCTCCATCTTGGCGCCATCGATCAAAGCGGACCTTCGGCTCACCGATATGCAACTCGGTCTGCTGGGCGGTACGGCTTTCGCTTTGTTGTATGGCCTCGGGGGCCTGCCGATCGCGCGCCTCGCCGAGCGGAAGAACCGAGTGAACATCATGACCGTCGCGCTCATTGCCTGGTCGAGCCTCACGGCGATGTGCGCGCTCGCCGCGAGTTTCGGGCAGCTGCTCTTGATCAGAGCGGGGGTCGGTGTCGCAGAGGCCGGATGTTCCCCGTCGGCGCATTCCCTGATATCCGACTATGTCGCGCCGGCACGTCGCGCATCCGCCCTCTCGATATATACCTGCGGCATCTCGCTCGGCTACATACTCGCTGGCGCGCTGGGCGGATATGTCGCGCAGCATGCCGGGTGGCGGATGGCCTGCGCAGCCGTGGGCCTGCCGGGCGTCCTGACCGCTCTGATCATCAAGGGCGCCGTGCGCGAGCCGCCGCGGGGCGGTGCGGACACGCCTGGCGACGATGCTCTTGGCAGGAGGTCACCGTCAGTCGCGCCCGAACTGCCGCCATTCTCGATACGTCACGAATTAGCCGAGCTTCGTGCGGTCGCGGCTGCGTTGCTTTTCGATCGCCCTATTCTGCACATGGTGCTCGCGCTCACCCTCGGGGCCTTCGCTGCATACGGTTTTTACTACTTCGTCCCCGCTTATTTTCGCCGTCAGTTCGCGCTCGATTCCGCCTCGGTCGGGCTCATCAGCGCCGTCTCGGGAGGCTTGGCCGTGGGGCTCGGGATTCTCGCGGGCGGCGTTCTTGCGGATTTCCTCGCGCGCTGGAGCGCTCGCTGGTACGCATTGGTTCCGGCCATCGGCGGGACCCTCTCTCTGCCGTTTTTTGTGCTCGCGCTGATCGCACCGGGGTGGAAGGCTGCCGCCGCGGCGCTCTCTCTGGGCGGATTTTTCTGGTACGCCTCTCTCGGCCCGACCTTCGGGGTGGTGCAAAACGTGGTGGACGCGCGTCGCCGGGCCACGGCCACGGCGTTTCTGTACATCTGCTTGAGCATGCTGGCCTTGGGCCTTGGACCGCTCTTCGTCGGATGGGTGATCGATCATTTCGCTGAGTCGGGCTTCGCCGCCTCTGGTACCGCACACTCGTTCCGTGAGATCTGTCCGGGCGGTGCCGCTATCGCCGGCGCGGCAGTGACTGTACAAGAGGCCTGCCGCTCGGCGCTCGCGGCGGGCAGCCGGCGCGGCTTGCTGGTCACGGTGGGGTTCTTCGCGTGGGCGGTCGCGCACTACACGTTAGCAGCCTTCGGCCTGCAGAAAACTTTGACCGCCCGCCGCACTAAGTGAGCGCCGCCGTTCTTGCCGCCGCCTCCTCGGTCCAATCAGATTCGATGTAGAACGGGCCGGGCCGCTCGCGCAACTGTTCGTATTTGCAAATCTCGGGCTCCGTGCCGAGCGCCTTCGATTGACCATCCTTGAACGCCCACTCCCCGCGATCGCTGTCGTTCGCCCGCACGTAGCTGTTGATCATGAAGCGCCGGTCATAGGTGCTCATGTTAGGCGCCGACCCGTGCACGGTGAACAGCGTCCAGAGCAACAGATCCCCGGGCTCCATTTCGCACGTGATCATGGCTGCCGGCTCGAGCCCCGCCGTACGCAGCTCCTCGTCTTGGGTCTCGCCCACCATGATGGGTCCATCGTCGGACAGCCCCAAATAGCCGAGTTGCTGGCTGCCGGGAAAAAGGCGCAGCGCGCCGTTCTCGGTCGTTTGCCGGTCGATTGCGAGACCCGTCGTTACGCTGCTCGCGAGATAATCGAATGCCTTGAGGGATCCTTCACGAAAACGCGCGTCCTGATGAAAACGATAGGACGTGTATTTTGCGCCCGGCGGCTTCCAGTGGATCTGATGACTGATCTGCTTGATATCAGGCCCCAGCAGAGGCTCGAGCACGGCGTAGTAATGCCGGCTTCGCCGCATTTCCTCCATCAGAGGGCTGATCCAAGCGGTCCAATGTGCTTGCAGCACGACGCGGCGCTTCGCCTTGGGGTCGTTGAGCACCTCGAACAGCAGGTTTCGATCGCGGTATGTCGCATGATGCTTGAGGCCTTCCGCATAGATGCGGTCCGTCTCCGCTGACACCGCAGCGATCTCTGCGGGTGAGAGGAACCCGCGGATGATGGCATAGCCCTCGGACTTCAGCTGCTCGACGACCTGGTGCACGAAATACCTCCGGTCCTATCCTTTGGTGCATTTTAAGCCGATCTGGGCAATTTCAGCACGTCGCGCGGCTCACGATCGCGCGCGGCCCACCACGCGGGTTATGTAACCCGGTGTTTAGAACTACAATGGCCCCTTGATTGTGCTACGTCCGGCATGCGAGCTTGTTCGAAACGATGGTTTTGTTAAAGCTCGGGCAACCAGAGGTGCTGATTGGACTCGGACAACAATACCAAGGGCGGGTCCATGAGCCGCCGCACGGCCTTAGGTTTAGCGACCGGCGCCACCGTGGCGGCCGCGGTCCAGGCAACGCCCCGATCGTCGCGGGACGCCGCGCGTATCAATGACATCGTCACGCTGGATGCGACGACACTCGCCGCGGCGATCCATACGCGCAAAGTGTCCTGCGTAGAGGTCATGGCTGCGTATCTGGATCATATCGCGGCAGTCAATCCACAGGTCAACGCCATCGTTGCGCTCCAAGATCGAGACGCGCTGCTTGCACAGGCGCGCGAGCGTGACGACCAACTGGCGCACGGAGAATCCATGGGACCTCTGCACGGCTTTCCCCATGCGGTGAAAGATCTGCAGGCCGTCAAAGGCATCCGCACCACCCAGGGGTCCCCCATTCTCAAAGACTTCGTGCCCGCGGCAGACTCCTTGATGGTCGAGAGGTTGCGGAAGGCCGGTGCGATTTTCATCGGCAAAACCAACGCGCCGGAATTTGGATTGGGATCGCATACCTATAACCCGGTCTACGGCGTCACGCGCAATGCCTATGACCCGGCAAAATCCGCCGGCGGCTCAAGCGGAGGTGCCGCCGTGTCTCTGGCGCTGCGCATGCTGCCGGTCGCAGATGGCTCGGACTATGGCGGCAGCCTGCGCAATCCGTCCGGATGGAACAATGTTATGGGGTTTCGTACCAGCATCGGGCGCGTTCCCTACGACTCGCGCGATACTTGGCTGCCGACCATGAGTGTCACCGGCCCGATGGCGAGGAATGTCACGGACCTTGCCATGCTGTTATCGATCCAAGCGGGCTATGACGCCCGAGTGCCTCTCTCGCTGGATGGCGACGGCAGTGTCTTTCAACGCCGTTTGGATGGCAGCTTCAAAGGTACGCGCATCGCCTGGGTCGGCGATTTTAAGGGCCATACACCCTGCGAGCCCAAGATCATCGAGGTCTGCCGAAAGGCCGCGCGCAGTTTCGAGTCCTTGGGTTGCACTGTTGAAGAGGCGATTCCGGAGTTCGACCTCGACGCCGTATGGCAAGCGGTGATCCGGCTCCGCGCCTGGCAAAGCGGCGGCACGCTGCTGGCCTTCTATCAGGACCCGGCGAAACGCGGGCTGCTCAAGCCGGAGGCAGTGTACGAAATAGAAACGGGGCTCAAGCAATCAGCCGACGAAATCACTGCCGCCTCCGTAGTGCGTAACGACTGGACGCAGGCGGTGCGCCGCTTCTTCGAGCGCTACGACTACTTTATCGCCCCGACGGCGCAAGTATTTCCCTTCGACGTCGCGCAGCACTGGCCCCAGGAAATCGCAGGCCTGAAGATGCAGACCTACCACGAGTGGATGAAGGCGGCGCTGCTCATCACCATGTGCGGCTCCCCGGCGCTCGCCGTGCCGGCCGGGTTCAACGATCAAGGGCTCCCCATCGGAATCCAGCTCGTGGGGCCGAACCGCCAAGAATTCAACCTGCTGCAGTTGGCCTTTGCTTATGAGAGCACACTGGGTGTGGAACACCGGCGGCTTCCGCCCCTGATGCACTCGGCCTAAAAGTCACTCGCGGCAGTTCTCTCGTTAGCTTGAGCGGACCCCTCGCGGGCTGATCGGGAAGAGAAGGGGCCGCCCCACCGGCGGCCCCAATTCTCAATGTCGAGACGCAGCCTTCGGCTAGTAGCGGCTGCGCGAAGACGGGAAGTTGAAGAGGTCCCAGAGGTCGTCGATCGCCGCCTTTCCGGGCACACCGTTCACGTAGGGCACATAGCCGGCAGTGTCCACGAAGCCCCAGAAGCCGCGCGTCACAGGCAACTGCTGCGGGTTCGGGAGGTTGTCGCGACTGCGGGGTGTCACTGTCGGCAGCCGCCAGTTGCGCTCGATGAACTTCAGAATCGAGACATGGTCCGCGTACTGGTGCGAGATGTAGCCGGCACCCTTCAAGTACTGCGTCGGCGCCACCACGATCAGCGGAATGCGGGTGCCGTCGCCGAAGAAATCCACCGGCTGCACGTAACCAGAGTCGTAGTAGCCGCCACCTTCATCGAAGGTGATGAAAATGGCGGTGTTGTTGGCGTAGGCCGAGCTATGCACCTCATCCACGATTTTCTTCACGAAGCCCTCGAACAGGTCCAGCTTCGAAGAAGCCGGGTGGCCGTCCACCAGGCCGCTGGGCTTCACGAACGAAACTGCCGGCAGGTTCGTGCCGCCGCCGATGTCCGCGTAAAGGCTGGTCGTGTCCTGGAGGTGCTTGTTCACGTCCGCACTTTCCATGATCGACTGGTCGTATTGGAACGGGTTGCAGATCTGACAGTACTCGTCCGGTAATTGGCCCTTGGCGGGGCTGTTCGTCACGTGAGGATCCGTGTGGAACACGTTCAATTGGTCGCCATAATACTTCCAGGAAATTCCCGCGTTGTTCAGCGTGTCGCCGATGCTGTTCGTCTTGGACGGGTCCTTGCCGTTACCGTTGCGGTTCGGCGGAATGGTGAACGCGGTGGCGCCGTCGCCCGAGGCGTAATCCTGATAGTAAGCGTCCTGCCAAATGCCGTTGAAGGTGCCGGCGTCTTCGTTGATCAGCTGGGGCTCGTAGCCGGGGTTATAGTTGTTCAGCAGGTAGTAATGCCCCGGTTCGCAGCGCGACGCTACGCCCAAGCTGCGGATGAATGCCAGAACCGGCCCGACGCCGGGCTGACTGGAGTCGGAGCAATCGCTGTAGGTGCCGCCTCCGTAGTAGTCACTCCCGGCCGCGTCGTGGCCGCCGTAGCCGTCCTCGGTGTACCAGTTGTTGCTCCCCAGGCTGACTGCAGCCGGATTCGGATTGGGGTTCTCGATCTCGCTAAGAGCGCCCAGCGGGTTGCTGACCGGATTGGGCGGGGCGATCGCGTTCCCGTTTTGATCCTGGAAATAGAGCGCATCGCCGTGGCCGAGCATGATGTGGTTGGCACCCGTGCCGCCCTGAAATGACTGATGGAAGTTGTCGCTCATGGCGTAAGCATCCGCCAGCTGCTTGAAATAAGGCGCGTCGCCCTGCTGGACGTTGTAGAAGCCCAGGGCCGTGGAGCCCTCGCCGGTAGTGATCGGAGCCGGGGTTTCGCCGGTGGTGTAGTTGGTGGCGAAAGTGCCCTTCTGGACGTAGTCTGGCGCACCCGGAGTGCCGGTGTAGCCCGGCAGATCGCCGTTGGAGCCTGCGCCAAAGGTGGTTTCGACCCACGCGAACAGCTTGCCGTCACAACCGGAGGGGTTGAGCCAGTCCCACTCGCGAGGTTTGCAATTGAGCTGCTGCTGCATCTGGTAGAAGCGGTGCACGGGGCTCGCGGCGTAGGCCGTGTACGCAAGAGTCGCGCTGGTCAGCTGGAACGGACCGGGCAACAGGTCATTGTCCAGCACGCTGCCGCTCGCCCATTGTATGCGCGTGTCGGGCGTGCCCGAAGTCAGGCCGGTGCCGCCCGAAGCCAGCGATGCGTAGTAGGAGAGATCGGGCAATCCGGTTTCGACCTCTTCGGCGAGTGCGGTGCAAGCGGCAAGGCTGGGGCAGAAGCCTGTCAGGTTTGCGAACTGGCCCGACGGGCCGCCGGCCAGTGGATTCGGCAGGATCTTGTAGTCTGTCGACGGCGGGTTCAGCGTGAATGCGGACTCCTGCGAGGCCACTTGCTTCTGCACGGCTCGCCGCCAATTCGGGCCGGGGACCGCATTGGTCCCATTCAAGCTCACGATGCCCTCACTCAACAGGTTCAGGACTTCCTGCGGGCGGCCTTTGATGGTTGTCGGCTGGTAGGTGGCGAACACGTGGTCGAAGCTGCGGTTCTCGCCGATGATCACGATGACGTGCTTGATCGGTGACTGCGCGTTGCCGAGGCTCCCCGGGCTCGGCAAATCGTTGGGAGCCTGTGCCGCAGTTGCCAGCGTGGGACCTACGGACATCTGAATCACGGCCAGCGACATCGCTGTCGCCTGCAGGCAACACAGTGCCTGCGAAACAAACGCACTAACTCTCATGGTGTCTCCCCTGTCGAATTGGAGTGGCGCCCTAAGGCACGCGCGGATTGTATGCCGGCGAATGTTGCAGGCCGGTGATGCTTTGTTGAAATCGCCGTCACGTTGCAAAAGCGACAATTCGCCGACAGTCTTCTGCTTAGCTCCGATGAGATGTGTTTACATTCCCAACTGTTGATGGACAAACGTGCGCATTTTCGGCCGGTTCAGGATCGCCTCCGGCGTCGGGAATCCGATCCGGAAAGTTGTGAATCATTGCTTCGTCGAGATCCAATTGCGGCGAAGGCGGCGGCGGCTTTGCCGCCGGTATGTTCGCGTACAGCTGATGTTCCGCTGAGATGATCATCGCTCCCACTTCACTCTTGAACGCGAGCCGCGTCGTTATCGCTTCGCAGATTTGCAACGTCTGCGAGGCGAGGTCGCTCGAAGAACAGCCTGAGCAGCGCTCCATTGCCCATCGCGCGGTCAACTTGTTGCAATACGAGATATGCAATATGTTGGAGATATATCCGGGCAGGTCCTGGCGAACGCCAACTAAAGCGTCGCCAGCGCGCAAGTCCGACTTGGGGACGAACCGCTGGTCCAATGCGGCAAGCACTGAGGGTACTCCGCGAGGGAACACCGCGTCTCGATTCCGGAGATAAAACTCGGCGGCGGGCGGGCCGAACGTTACTACCAAATCGGGCGGCGAGGCTGCGAAACGCTGGCGCAGGAGTTCGATGAGCGGTTGGGGATCATTCGATCGGGGCGCCTCCCCTGCGTCGAGACCAAGCGGTGCACCTAGAGCGAAAAACACCAACAAGACGGCGGCGGTCCAAGGCCCGGCTCGCGAGGGAAATCATCTCGCGATCATGATGATCATCGCTCCTTCGACCCGCGTGGCAACCTGCGCTTGGCGGCGCGGGCCCGACAGCTCGCCGCGGCACCGCGAGTGGTAGGATGGGGCAATTATACATTCAAGTCGCCCGGGGTGAGAGTTGGCTCATGTATGAGTGCGACCCGCTGGAAAGCGGGGGGCTCGGGCTTTTGAAATCTCGATCACAGCGAGGCGTTACGCCCACCGATTGGGAATAAACGAGTGATTGGCCCTACGGCAAACGGTGTCGAAACCGTGCCGCTTGCGGACGTGAGCAAAAGATTGGCTCGCCGCGCAGCGGCTGCGATGCTGATTTTATTTGTCCAAGCTCAGGCGCGTGCGGGCGAGCCGACGGAATTTGAGCTGCCGGCTGCGGGCGGGGCTGGAATTCTTGAGGACGTCGTGGTCACCGCCAGGCGCCGTCCCGAAAATGCGCAGGACGTGCCCATGCCGATAACGGCACTCTCCGGCAGCTCGCTCGAGCAATCGGGAACCTTTCGGTTGAACGACCTCAATCGGCAGATGCCCAGCTTGAACATAGAGCTCGCGAATCCTCGCCAAGTCAGCTTGGCGGTGAGAGGCCTCGGCAACAATCCAGCAAACGACGGCTTTGAATCGAGCGTCGGCGTATACCTCGACGATGTGTATCTCGGCCGGCCTGGCATGGCCAGCCAGGATCTGGTCGACGTCGAGCAAATCTCCCTTCTGCGAGGACCACAGGGGACCCTGTTCGGCAAGAATACGACCGCCGGTGTCCTCGACATCGCTACCCGCCCTCCAAGCTTCACGCCCTACGCGATGCTGGAAACCTCCGTCGGCAATTACGGTTACTATCAAGTGCGGGGCACGGTCTCCGGCCCCCTCGATGAATCGCTCGCCGGCCGGATATCCTTCTCGAAGGATTCGCGCGACGGATATATCCAGGATGTGACGGATAACACTCGAGTGAACGGCACTGAGCGGCAGAGCGTTCGCGGTCAGCTTCTCTTCAAGCCCGACGACGTGCTGTCGGTCCGTGCTATTGCCGATTATGAAACGGAGAATTCGAATTGCTGCACGCTCGTCCTCTATAACGAAGGGCTCAATGGCGGAGCCCTTTATAAGACTCGGCTCGCCGCAGCCGGCGCTACGCAACTCTACGATCCCACGTTCTCCTCGGTGACGATCAACGATCTACCGCATGTGGCGGTCCGGCAGGGTGGTGGATCGGTAAAGGGGACTCTCAGCCTGGGCGACGGGTACACCTTGACCTCGATCTCTGCGTATAGAGCATGGCACTTCGTGCCGCGCTACGATGGGGACAACACCAGTGTCTCGGCCATTATGGATCTGGGTCAGTCGGTAGACGACGAGCAGTGGAGTCAAGAATTGCGGCTGGCTTCTCCTGCCGGAGGCCGCCTCGATTGGGTGGCGGGAGCGTACTACTTCTATCAATACCAAGACAACCTCTTAAACTCTCAATACGGGCCTGCCGCGAGCGCATTGTATGGCTTGCCGGCGTTCTACAACGATTCGCAATCGGTCGTGCATGCATATCCAAAGACGAACAGTTACGCAGCGTTCGCCCAGGATGTCTGGCATGCGACCAACGCACTCAGCCTCACGACCGGAGTTCGCGACACCTATGAGGAGAAGACGAGTCATATCTGGCGCGGTCCGGCCACAGGCCCCCTCCCCAATGACGCACTGCCCTCGTACGATTCCGGTGCTCTACAAATCGCTGACAATGACTTATCCGGCGATTTTAATCTCGACTATGAATTCGACGCGGACGCGCACGGGTATTTGATCGTGGCGCGGGGCGCGAAGGCGGGGGGCATTAACGAAGCCGTTCCGACCCCCGGCCTACGTAGCTCCTCCTTATATGTACTGCCGGAAACAGCGATTGACTATGAGCTCGGCGTCAAGACGAGGCCTCTGGCCCAGCGTCTCGTGTTCAACGTCGCGCTTTTCTGGACCGACGTCAAGAATTATCAGGCCACACAGATCGAACAGCCGCTTTCTGGTGTTTTCGTTCAGACGTTGGCGAATATTGGATCAATTCGAACGCGGGGCATCGAGACTGAAATGTCGTCGAAGCTTCCCGAATGGCTCACTGTTCGAGTCACTGCCTCGTATAATGAGGCGGTCTATACGTCCTATTTTGACGCACCTTGTGCGGCCGAAGCCGTGGGGGAACTGACCTGCAATTTGACCGGTCACCCGGTGGTCGGCGCGCCCAAATGGATTGCGAACCCGAGCATCAGCCCCGCCTACAAGTTCGGCAGCGATCTCGATGCTTATGCCCTTGCGGAATATTCCTGGCGCTCCGCTTTTTTTGGAACACCGGATGACTCCGAATTGGCGCGCGTAAGCGCGTACGGCCTGGTAAATCTCCGCGCCGGACTTCGGGGAAACCTTGGGCGAAGCGCATGGGACTTCTCCCTGTGGGCCGACAATTTTCTCGACAAACACTATGTCGTCGGGGGCGTGAGCGGCGTCAGCGGTCCAACCTTCGGTGCCTATTGGCTGGTGCCCGGGACACCTCGCTTCTGGGGCGCCGCGATCCGACTGGAATTCTGACGCAGCGGCAATTGCGCGTTCCAGCTCTTTTGCGGGTACTACCTGACGCTATAACCGCGAGCCGTGAGACACGCTGCCTGGGCACGATTGTAATCGGTGAGGTCACGACGCACCGTCCCGCCCCCCGCCGAAGTCGGATCATATCCGAGCTGCGAAACCGCCCAACGATAGCACTCGTACCTGTCCACACTCTGCTGATATGAGCTCTGACCATTCTTAGGATAGACGACCACTTCGGACCACACCGGTCGACGCCCGTCAGACGCTCCAGCCACCTCGGCGACGGTCTGGTATTGGCTCACGGCCGGACCCGACAAAACGTATGTGTTGCCCGGATAGTAGTAAGGAATGCCGTACGGATAAGTCGAGTAATAATACGGGAGGGTTGCGAAATAAAGCCCGGGTCCGACGCCGCCCCATCCCCAAGGGTAATAGTAGCCGCCATACCAGCCACGGTAACCGTAATAGCCGCGGTAGCCACCATAGTAACCACCCCGATACCCACCGTAATAGCCGCCGCGCACCACTACGCCGCCATGCTGCGCGAAGGCCGGAGCAGTAAATGCCAGAGCAGCAACGCCACAAAAGGCAAGTGCCAGGGAACGGATCCTCGTAACGCGTTGCATTGGACACAGATCCTAAATTGCAGCAGAGCTCTGACACTAGCTCACTCGACGACCCCACCTGCATTAGCCCTTGGTCGGATTGCGTTTCCGGGGCAATAAAGCTCGAATTCTTCTCCCCGGGCTGATTCAAGTTGAGCGCTCATTCGGCCGCGATTTCGTCCCGGTGACCTGGAAGGAAGGCCTGGTTTGACGTGCGGCCTGTAACTATGCGGGCGGCCCCAGTTGGGGATGCTTCACGTGAGCCATAGATATTGATCAAATCATTGACGTGCTGAGACGCGCTCCGCCTCCGATAGGTGTTGGAGGAGAACATGCGAAGTGACGTTGACCCCGATGCCTGCCAGGAGGGCGGGCAACAGGTAGAGTCCGAGCGTGATCTCCGAGTTAAACACCGCATCGTCCGCGGTCGACGGCGTCTGCACGGATTCGCGTTTGAGCTTTTGCAGCAGGTAGACATCAAAGCCTGACATCGCGACGAGTAGCAGCCCCACAGCCAATACATGGCCGCGGGAGATTCGGCGCACGGTGAGAAGCCGCCAGATAATGAGCGGTGGCACCACGATGGAGAAGACGACCAGCAACCAGAATTCCAGCTCAACAAATACAGTCTGATTCATAGAATACCTCCTCGATCGGTTTGATTCACGGGTCGCGCTTCGAGGACAGGGGCTCATCAATCGTGAGACGCGACAGCCGACCCTCCCTGCCATACACTCATGACCTAACTTCATTCAACGGAGCTCGACAATGGCGTTGCCTCAGCATATCTACCTTCATCGCAAAGCTCGAGCGGAGGTTGTCCTCGATGCTCCATGGCCGGGCACGCCGATATCGGGCGACCCCCACACTGTAACCCTGAATGGCTATGAGTCCGAGGACGGTAAGCGCCTGATGGGCATCTGGGAATCGTCTCCGGGGGTATGGAAGGTCGATTACAAGGACTGGGAGTACTGCCATTTTCTCGAAGGCCGCTGCATTCTCACGCCGGAAGGCGGCAAGCCGATCGAGCTCAGGGCCGGCGATGTGTTCGTGATAGAGCCGGGCTTCAAGGCGACCTGGGAGGTCGTCGAGCGAGTGCGCAAGTACTACGTGTTCGTGTTGTCGTGACATCTCGGCCGGTCGGCGCCCGCCTCCGTAAATCCGCGCAGGGGCTTTGGCTCGCGCTTGCAGCCCTGGCGTCGCCGGGATCCGCGGTGGCGGACAACTTCGGCCGCATCTACTATGACAAGCAGACGGACAAGCTCGTCGTTACCATGGTGTACCGTGGCACCAACGCCCATCACAACTTCTCATTGAAGTGGGGAGATTGCCAACCCAACCAATCAGGCGGTCGGCCGGGAGTAACTGTTGATGTCTTGGACGATCAGTTCGACGACCTGGCCCAGCAGGAATACCGAACGGTCAAGCGTTTCAGTCTTACGGGACTACCCTGCTCCCGCCCGGCAAGCGTGACGCTGCGTACGGCGCCGCGCTTTTTCTATACGCTAACGATTCCCTGATGAACCCCCTTTTATATGCCGACCGCCAGGCCCACTCATCACGCCGCTACCAAACCAGTGCAAAAGCAGCCCGAACTGCCATGAACCACAGAGAGAGCGCCCCACCTGCGTAGAGCCAGAAGCGCAGCGGCACAAAGTTGTACGTGCAATGCACCGCGCTGTGGAGGACCCGAAAGCCGACGAACAGCCACGCAGCGCAAACGTACGTCGCATCCACACGGTTTGTCACATAAAGGCAAAGTATCAACGCATAGAACACCGTGGGTAGCTCGAATAAGTTCTTGAGATTGTCGGAAGGATTCGAGACTTTCGGGGGCGACAGACGCGCAAACTCGATTGGGGAGAGTTGCTGTGGTGTAAACCTGCTCCGGATGATGAATGGAATTCGGCGCGCGTACATGTAGATCCAAACGATGATCGTAAGTGCAATCAGCGCGAAGAACGGAGCGAAGATCCTCGTTGGATTCATAGAATGCGTTCAATAGCTCGCTTCTTGGCCCGACCCCAACGCCCAGGCCAACCGGCGACGACCTTGCGCCTCTGATGCGTGTCCCATTCGCTTCTTATCGCGCAGGCTTGTCCGTACTCCCAGGCACCGCCGCTTCAGCCGCTTTGAATCCCATCTTTGAATGGGTGCCGTCGCAGAAGGGCTTGTTGGTTGAGGCACCACACCGGCAGAGGTAAAAAGGTCGCTTGGCGATTGGATAGGCGGCACCATTCCAGTCAACGAGCGTCGCATCCGCGCTGTCTACTTTCAAAGGGCCGTTCAACGACACGGTAATTGTGGTCATGAGATTACTCCGCTTGAATGAGCCTATAGCCTACCACTGGTCTCACATTCCGGACGCCATTCCCTTGGCTAGATACGGATCTTCAATGGTATTGTAAGCAGCGGCCCATTCCAGGCTGACTCGAGGCGCCCGTGCGTTGCGACGAAGAAGGCGAAATGGAAGAGAAGGCACTGTCGATCAATCACATTGCCCGCGAAATCGAGGCGCACCGCCCTGGTCACGCCCTGACCCAGCCATTCTACTGCGACCCTGCGTTCTTCGAACGTGAATTGCGACAGCTGCTCCTGCCGCACTGGCACTGCGTAGGGCACGGCAGCCAACTCGTAGATCCGGGCGATTTCTTTACGGTCGAGCTCTTCCAGGAATCACTCATTGTCGTGTGCGACAAGGATTCCCAAGTCCGCGCCTTTCTCAACGTTTGCCGGCATCGCGGCTCACGCCTGTGCAGCGAGCGGAGCGGACGCGCACGCGCCGGTGCATTCGTCTGTCCCTACCACGCCTGGAGCTACAACCTCGATGGCACCCTACGGGCGTCACGCCACATGGCCCCCGGCTTCGACAGCGCCCAACACGGTCTCAAGTCCGTGCATCTTCGCATCATCGAAGGCCTGATCTTCATCTGCTTCGCGGATCAGCCGCTCGGCCTCGAGGACGTCGAGACAGTGCTCGGCCACTCAGCAGGCGTTCATGGTTGGGCGTCGGCCAAGGTGGCTCATCGAGAGAGTTACCCCGTGCGCGCCAACTGGAAACTCGTCGAGGAGAATTATATGGAGTGCTACCACTGCGCGCCGGCGCATGTGGAGTATTCCCGGTTTCACCTTTATGCGCGGCCGGCGGAGCTCAACCGGGCAGCCGACGACCGGCTCCGCGAGCGCACCCGGGCGCAGGGCGTTGCGATCCCGGACGTGGATCACTGGGGCGAGCGAGCGCTGCCGGGGCAGGAAGGCGTCGACAGTCTGCGCTCGGCACTCGCTGAGGGCGCAGTGAGCGGCAGCGAAGACGGAAAGCCGCTCGCCCCTCTCATGGGGCAGTTCTCGGGCTTCGACGGCGGTGTCACCTTCTTCGACGTCGGATTGACCAATCATTTTCTTGCGTATACCGATCATGGTCTGATTTACCGATTCGTGCCGCAGACGGTCGATCGCACCGATATGGAAGTCATCTGGCTCGTGCGCGGCGATGCGCGGGAGGGGATCGACTACGATGTCGAGCGGCTGACCTGGTTGTGGAGGGTGACGAGCGATGCGGACAAGCGCATCATCGAGACCAACCAGCAGGGGGTTAATTCACGCTGGTACGAGCCGGGACCTTACTCACAGATGGAGCAGCATGCGAGCCGGTTCGTCGAGTGGATACTGACGGGCTTGAGCGGAGGGATGTGAGCGGCCCGCAACCCGGCGCACCGCATCTGCGTCGTACGCTTGGAGGCTTCGACGTTGCGCTGATGGTCGTCGCAGGTCTCGTCAGCCTGAACACCATGGCGCCTCTGGTGCAGAACGGTCCGATAGTGCTCTGGCTATGGCCGCTCGCGATTCTCCTGTTTTTTGTGCCCGAGGCCATCACGGTCATCGAACTGTCCCATCACTACCCCGGGGAGGGAGCCGTCTACATCTGGCCGACGCGGTTGTTGGGCGAGATGCACGGGTTCCTGTCGGGGTGGTGCTATTGGATGTCGAACATCGTCTACGTTCCGACCCTGATCGTCTCCTCGGTGGGACTGGCCGCCTACATGTTCGGCGTCTCGGGGACCGCTCTCGCGAACGATCGCCTGGCAATCGAGATCGGCTCGTTCGTGCTGCTGGCACTCCTGATCTGGCTCAACATCCGGGGACTTGCGGCGGAAAAGCTGCTGGTGAATACGGCTGCGCTCGGCACTCTGATCGCCGGTCTCATTCTCATCGGACTTGCTTCCTTGTTGGCCGTGCGACAAGGGCTCTCGCCGACGCGGCTCATCTGGCGACCTTCCGGGTTCGACTGGCATTTGATATCGATTTTCAGTCTTCTGTGCTTTTCGCTGCTTGGCCTCGAGATCGCTTCGAATGTCGGCGATGAGATTCGCGATCCGCGCCGGACACTCCCGCGCGCGCTTCTGGTGGGGGCAATTCTGGTCGCGACCCTCGATGTCTTCCTGATCATCTCAATGTTGCTCGCCGTGCCCCCCGAAGGGATGAACGCGGTCCAGGGCGTACTGGAAGCGGTCGATGGGCTCGCGGGTCGGCTCAGCATCAGTTCGCTTGCACCGGCGATCGCGGGACTGCTCGCCGTTTCAGTGGCCGGTGCGGCGGCCGCATGGCTCGCTGCACCGGCACGCATTCCCTACGCAGCGGCTCTCGACGGACATTTGCCGCGCGTATTTGCGCGCCTTCATCCGCGCTACGGCTCGCCGCACACCGCCTTGCTGCTCTGTGGCGGTCTTTGCGCGCTCGCACTCTGTTTGAGCTTCGCGGGCTCAGGCCTCAACGAGGCTTTCCTCACCATCCTCGAGCTGTCGGTAATTTTGAGCCTGTTCCAATATCTCTACATGTACGCATCGCTCCTGGCGCTGGTTTTCCGCCGACGCGATGTCGACCTGTTTTTCAGCCGCGCCACGCTCGCCGTGTCGGGCATCAGCGGCCTCTGCGTGACTTTGGTTGCCACTGCCAGCGCGCTTGTGCCTACGCGCCAAGTCACGCACCTGGCCCTATTCGAGCTCAAGCTTTTCGGTTTCTGCGGGTTTGTGCTGGGGGCCGGAATAATCTGTTTCCGGCTCAATTCTCGATCGAGGTCATGAAAACGCAGCTCTAATCCATGTGGCCAACGTCCCATAGCGGCTCTGTGCTCCAGGTTGAAGACTACGTACAGCGTGCGCTCGCATTGCGCGTGCTCACTTTCTCATAAGAATGGAGCCTATATGCCTAACATGAAGCTGCTGCATCAGAGTCTTTGGACGCTGGTCTTTACCGCCATCATCACGGGCGCTTGGGCACAAGACCAAAAGCCCGCCCAGCCGGTGGTCGTGAACACCGCGCGCAGCATCGATGCCACTGTGGACGCCATCGATCCTGCAACGCGCAATGTGACCTTGGACGGACCAACCGGAAAGGTAAGCTTTAAAGTCGACCGTTCCGTCAAGAACCTCGAGAACGTCCATGTCGGTGATGTAGTGACCCTGACTTACTACCAGGGAATCGCCGCGCAGATGGCCAAAGGGGATACGAAGGTCACGGAGCCGGCCGCATCCACCTTCTCCTATGGCGGGCATGGCCAGGGTCAAGGAGTCGGCGCTTCAGTCACCGCGACGGTCACTATTCTGGCAATCAACAGAACCACCAATGATGTGTCTTTCACGCGCGCGGATGGCACGGTGGATGTGGTGACGGTCAGGTCGCCCAACATGCAGCAATTCGTTCGCACTCTTCAGCCGGGCGACAAGGTAGAAGTCACGTACACGGAATCTCTGGTGGTGCGCCTGGTGCAAAAGGGCAAGCATCCATGAGGCCTTTCATTGCGCCGAAATCAAGGCGACTCTGAGGTTTCCCCTATCGTTTCCGACGACTATGAATTCTCTTTGTTTCGATCCGGCCACCGAGAAGTACGTAAGCCTAGCCACATACCGCCGAGATGGCGTCGAAGTTCAGACGCCCGTCTGGATTGCGAAGCTGGCCGGGCGCTATTACGTGTTCAGTGCAGGCGATGCCGGTAAGGTTAAGAGAATTCGGACGACGCCGCGCGTGCGCCTCGCGGCATGCAACGTCCGTGGCGGAGTGCGAGGTCCTTGGATCGAAGCCCATGCCCGAATAGTCTTGGATTCGACATTGATCGTCGAAGTTCGAAGGGCATTGCGGGAGAAATATGGCTTGCTGATGCGCCTCACCGATGTCATGGCCACCTTGACCGGACGCATGCGTCGACGTGCCTATATCGAAATTGAGTTAGCAGATTGAAAGGCCGCGTCTCTAGAGGAGACGCGGCCTTAATTCAAGGATCAGCTCGCCTTACGGCCACGCATTCACGACATTCGCGACATTCAATGTCCCGAGACCGCTCGTGAAGTCCCACCCTGGATGGGCCAAGTAGGCCGGTTGAAGCTTCTTGTCGCTCATCGACAGCGCGCCGTAATCCGTCGTCGGATTCGGGTTGTAGCAATTCACCGGTCCGTAGCACGGCACATCGTTCGTGCCGACGGTGACGTCATGAAACCCCGTCCTCCAGCACAACGACGGAGACTCCCTTGCCCGTGATCGGCTTCTTCGCCGCGTAGAGAGGTACGACATTGTAGATCGTCGCGAGATCGGCGGGAGCCACCAGGTACAGCTCGAGATTGTTGAAGCCGTCGGGACAGCCCGTGCACTTGATCGTGAAATGAGGCTTGATGCGCTTGACCAGCTGCGCCTTCGGCAGGAAATTGTTCAGCGACACCATGCCCGCCACCACCGGCGCCAGAGCCGCCGGAATCATCGGCGCGCTCGCATTGGCGATGTGGCTGTTGCCGTTCACCAGATAGCGGTGAATCTCGGTATGAAAGGCATTACGCACCTCTCCCGCCGTGCCCGATAGATCGATGGTGAGACCGCTTTTGAATACCCCGTTGACCTTGAAGCCCGCGGACCTCAACCAGTCCATCACGGTGTCGATATCCGCGCTTGCGGGGCCGAAGCGCTCGCCCAGCTCCTGCGCCGTCAGCCATTGGTGATAGCGGCTCGAGTGCGGATCGGTGAGATCTCGCATCAGGCTCTCCAGCGCCTGCGCCGCCTCCGCAGGTCTCTTCAACTGCAAATAGAGATGATCCATCGGCATGCTGTCGGAAACCAGGCCCTCGTCGAGGCTGCCAGTGGCAAGCCGTAACGTGCTACCCGCGGCGACCAGGTTCGTCTCGTCAATGGCTTGCGTGATTCGCGGCGCCCCGTCTGATGACCTGAGTGCAAAAGAAAAACACTGGTGAAACTCAACAGAAGCAAGGAATAGAAAATAGCGAGATAACAGGAAGCCCTCATAATGACTTCCCCCTAAGTTTTTGCTGTTGCTCGTTAGGATCTCGCTCTGGGCGTTTCGGCCCAAGTGTGGGCGGACATTACACCAAGCGCTCGGACAATACAGCCGCTGACTTGGCCCGCGAGCTCATCGCCTTTGACCTATCCAGTCGCCGGCCTTCACGTTGCTCACTGTCGCAACAATCTGCCTCGGACTACCAATTCGCCTTCATGCTCTGGCAGACAGGCGATCCCGACTTTCAGCCGTCCACGCGATAGAGCTAGCGCGGCGACATAACCCGGGCCATCAAGTTGCCTGCTGAGCCGCGCTGCCTGTGAGGCTCTGCGCGCGTTTCTCGTGTCGTTCCTCTTGAGGAAGAGTGCTCTGCGCATAGGCCGCAATGTCTCGGTCATGGTCGGCGCTTTCCGCCCGATAGAGCTGAATCATCTTGTCATCGATGCGAGTCATATCCTCCGCGTAGTAGGCGTCGAGCTGCGTGCCGTTCTTACAGCCGAGGATCCTCGCCATCGCGGCGTGCTCTGCGTCGGGCGCCGGGGATACCCGAATGCCCTTCTTTGTGGCCAGTTCCCGGAGCACTTGGTTCGCCTGAGTCTCATCGCGGGCTGTCGCCTTTGCGAAGTCGATGATCACAGGATTGGTAGAATTATTCTGAGCGATCTTGCTGAGCTCGATCTCCGCCGTTTGATCTTGTAGCGCTTGCCGCACAAACGCCGCGTCCACTCCGGAGGTGGGTGGCGAGGCTCCGTCGGAAGTCTGCCCCCATATCACGGGCGGCGCGAAAGCGGCCGCGATCCAAGCGATCCTTTTCCAGCTCTTCATACACCAGATTCCTTTGTGGCAATAGACTCTATCGCCCCGACACGCTCCGCCGGGGTTCCACCTCTGTCACGGTAGCACGCATGCTCCATATCGCGAGCGCCGTGACGAAGACCCCCACCATGAGGTTGTTCGCCACAGCCGGTTTGTTTACGGCGTATCCGTTCGCCCACGGCGAGACAATCGTCCAGAATCCGAGCAACAGATTGATACCACTTAGACCCGCACTCTGATGCAAGGAGGTAAGGCGAAGGGTGGCAAGCATCGCAATCAGCACACCGACGAGCACGCTATTCAAAACAGGAGATCTTCCGCTGTAGCCGAACACCCAGGGCGAGGCGATCAGCCAAATGCCAAGCGCGACGTTGCCGCCGCTCGCGATGCGCGCCTGAAAGTTGCGGCTCAACACGGACATGACAGACTCGTCCTCGAATGCAGACATTTCGCCGATCCGATCGGAGTTTGCGGGCTACCCGCGCTCTAACTGGCCACCTGTATGACTTCGCAGGATCGACCGCTCTGTTTGACAGTCGCACACGCGGATTTCGCATCGTCCTGACTCATCGGTGCCGACGTAATCCGATAGTCATGACTATTCGCATCGGGCTCCAGCACGACAATTTCCTGGAAATCCTTGGCGAACCGCTTCGCGAGGGCGTCACGCTCGTGCTCAGCAATTCGCTTGGTCTGAGCCGTCCCGAGCTCCGCTCGATATCCAGCAAGGCTCTTGAGTTTGTCGCGGGCGGCGTCCGCTTCCGCTCCCGTCGGATATTTTTGTAGAAACTCTTGCAACGACTGTGCCGTGCCGCTCGTCTGCGCAATGCGCCAGGCCGCAACGCGCTCCCGGGTCACAATCTCCTCACCCGCGGCTTGCACGTGGGCGCCATTCGGCTCGGCAGTTAGATATTGTTGGTATCCCTCCACCGACGAGGCGATCTGCGCAGCGTTCCACGCCCGCGTGTCCGAAAGTTCCGCAATTCGACGATTCGCGTCGGCAGCGTGTACATCATTCGGGAACTTCGAGACAAACGTCTGGTACGCGGCGATGGTGTCGAGGTGGCTCGCCTGTGACCACTCATATTTGGCAGACCCGCATGCAGCGAGGAGGACGGCGCAACACAGAAACTCAGAGACGAGGAGGCGTCGAGTGTCCATATATGCTCCAGTTACCGTTGGCACCCAGATGCTACGTTATATATGATACACACTGTATGGCAATGTTCCCATCGGGGTTGACCTGACGCCGTTATTGCGCTTTTGGCCCCCTCCGGGGCTTTGCGCTGCATGACAGCGCGGACCTGGCGCGATCGCGGGTCGGCTCTAGGTCCGTTGGCGCCAATCGGCCGCTCGTATTCGATCCTACGATCGACAGCACATAGTCGACGACGGTAGTCACCGTGACCGGGGTGCATGGCAGGTGACCGAACAAAGCTCGGAAGTAAAAGGGTGCGGTCAGCATGTCAATCAAGACCTCGATGTCGAATCCCCGACCGCTCTCGCCCCGCGCCACGCCCCGATCGAATGCTGCGCGGATCGATCGTCGTCGCGCCACCAGCACCTTTTCCCGAATCATTCGCGCGAGCATAGGATCGAGCGCCATGTCGGCGACGAGTCCCGGGAGCGCCTTTCCCAAGGTTCCACTAAAGGCGGTCACCAGGGTGGCGACCGCTGCCTTTAGGTCCTTGCCCAAGGACCCGGTATCGGGTGCAGGCTGAGCCCCCAGTTCGGCCACGACCGCATCCGCAACCAAGTGGCGCTTGCTCGGCCAACGGCGATATAAACTCGTGCGAGCGCGCTTCACTTGACGCGCGATACCCTCGATTGTGACTCCGCGATAACCGTGCGAGCGCAACCCTTCCAGGACCGCGGCCACGACTTCGGCGTCGATAGATGGGTTTTTCGGCCGGCCACGGGCGCGGACAGACGTGGGGGCGGACTCCGAGCTTTTGTCCCGGAGCATCGCGAGCTTTCGATGCCTACTCTTGGCGGTCATATGCGCGGAACTTTCTCAAACAGTCTGTATCGTATATCTGAGTCCCACTACAAGCGCAAGCTGAAGGGCACTGCCCAAAAGCCGCAATCGTGAGGGCTTGGGGCTTGCTCAAAAGAATATCAACTGGAGGTCTCATATGAAGAGTTGGTACAGGTGCCTATTGCCTCTGGCTCTCTGCAGTGCGTTTGCCCTCGCGGCATGCGGCACAGCGCAGACAGATTGGACGAGCGCGAGCGCTGAAAATACTCTCTCCGGCTATCAAATCTTCTTGGACAAGCACCCACAGGATGCGCATGCGCAAGAGGCGAGAACTCGCATTGCGGGCCTGCAGGACGAGGCGGCGTGGAAGACGGCGCTGGCTGCCAACTCGTCGGACAGCTACCAGGCGTATCTGCAGGCCGAGCCGAGTGGTACTCACGTCCAAGCGGCCCGCGACGTGTTAGCTGGGCTCGATCGAGCGAACGCGTGGACGACGGCGCAATCCGCAGGCTCGGCGGCCGCGTTGCAGGCATTCCTGCAAAAATACCCGCAAGCCCCCGAGGCGGACCAGGCACGGCAGAAGCTCGCGGTAATCCGGTCCGGTTATCGAGCCAAGCTGGGCAGTTTTCACAGCGAGCGGGCCGCCCAACGCAAGCTCTCGCAGCTGCAATCCAGATTTAACAAGACGCTCGTAGAGATCGACGTCGTGGCGCCCGACTCAGCGAACAAGGAATTTCGAGTGATGTCGGGATTGATGGACCGTCAAGACGCCAATTCGGCTTGCTCCTCGCTTAAGCGAGATCACCAGCCATGCGAGGTTGTGAAGGCCGATCAGGGACAAGGTTGATCGGAGAACCGTGACGAAGGGAGTGACCACCGGCGCGCTCGACAGCGAGAAACCCCGGCCGTTATCGCTGGCTCGGCTCTCCCTGCTGGCCTTAGGTCTCGGTGTCGTCACCGGTCTCGGAGCGGTGATTTTCCGAGACTTGATCGGCTTTATTCACAACGTGTTTTTCACCGGCCATGCGGTGATCCGCTACGACGCCAATGTTTTCACCCCGCCCTCCCCGTGGGGACCACTGGTCATTTTGGTGCCTGTCCTCGGTGCCGTTGTCGTGACGTTCCTGGTGAATAATTTTGCGCCCGAGGCCAAGGGGCACGGAGTGCCGGAGGTGATGGATGCCATCTACTACAGGGGAGGCATCATCCGACCCGTTGTGGCGCTGGTCAAATCACTTGCGTCGGCCATCGCCATCGGAAGCGGCTCATCTGTGGGACGTGAAGGACCGATCATTCAGATTGGCTCCGCTCTTGGCTCGACTATGGGACAAATCATCCGCTTACCGGCATGGCAGCGGATCTGTCTCGTTGCTGCCGGCGCCGGCGCGGGCATCGCCGCCACCTTCAATACGCCAATCGGCGGGGTCATGTTCGCCATCGAATTGATGATGCCTGAGGTGAGCGTGGAGACCTTCCTGCCGGTTGCCATCGCGACCGGTGCGGCAACGTTCGTGGGCCGCTGGTTCTTCGGCGATGCGCCCGCCTTCCATGTGCCGCCGATCCAAGCATTGGCCATCGATTCGAGCGCCCTGCTCGTGCTGGTGCTGTTCGCGGTCGTGGGCGCGCTGAGCGGACTCTGGGCGGCGGGGTTCATACAAGGACTACATCTGGCCGAGGATCTATTCGAGCGGATCAAATCCACTTATCTACGGCACCTGCTTGGGATGGCAATGCTTGGCATGCTCATGTACCTTCTCTTCCGCACCCTCGGCCAGTATTACGTCGACGGCGTGGGCTACGCAACGGTCCAGGCCGTGTTGGCAGGAGGGATCTCGACGTTTTGGCTGCTGGGACTGTTAAGCGTTTGCAAGGTCTTGGCAACCGCGCTCAGTTTGGGATCCGGCTCCTCCGGCGGGATCTTTTCACCTTCCCTGTTCATGGGCGCGACCCTCGGCGGCGGGTTCGCTGCGCTACTGAATGCCGTCGGCTTTCCGATTCATCTCAGTGTCCCAGCGTTTGCCATGGTCGGGATGGGAGCGCTGGTTGGCGGGGGAACCGGTGCGGTGATGACCGCCGTTACGATGATCTTCGAAATGACCCTCGATTACAGCATCGTAATGCCCATGATCGTGGCCGTGGCAACGAGCATTGGTGTCCGCCGGATGCTATCCCGGGAAACCATTTACACTTTGAAGCTGGTGCGCCGTGGTCAGGCGATTCCCAAGGCACGCCACGCGAATATGTTTCTCGTCCGCTCCGCCGCTGAGGTGATGGATACCGATATCCAGGTCCTGCCAATAGAGGCGAGTTTCGATGACTACCTGCGTCAACCCGAGCATGCCGGGCGCCTTCGTCACGTTGTCGTGACTGCCAACGGCGATATCCATGGAGTGATTCGCGTCAACACCGGCCTGAGGCGAGGACTCGAGGCGGCGCATACGGGCGTGAGTCTCGGCGATGTCGCGAGCCGAAACTTCATCATCGTGCGCAAAGACGAAACCGCGTACAACGTCATCCGGCGCATGTGGCGTCGGAATGCGATTATGGCGGTGGTTGTCTGCTCGGGCGAGGCTGCCGGCGTGATTACCAAGGAGCATGTCGCTGATTCGGTGGCCGACAGCCTCAAGGCCTATCCGGAGTAGTCGCCGTAGTTGCTTTCTCGTCGGCGGAGGAATCGGCCGCGCAGCCGGCCGAAGCGCTGCGGGGCGCGCTTGTCCTCGAAGAAAATGATCTCGCTATAGGCCTTCGCCCCCGCCTGCAGTCCGGCGCTGAGGAGATTCACGGTCGGAAATACGGCGTATCCGTAAGACTACCTATTCATCGCTGATCTCCGGTAACGAGTTATGGCTGTCGCCAACCACGAATCATATTCGTGAATCGTTTTAACGTGTTACACCGGGGGGTGCTACTCTCCAATTTTCCCCGGATGTTATCAGCGACAGAATTAAGAGCGCCGATTGGACGGCGTTAGGGGTAATCCACAGGAAGCGATCGTCATGAGCATTGAACAAAGGTTTCGCCGGTTCTTGGAGTTTGCGTGCGCAAATGCGAAGAAAAACCTCACGGTAGTGATGCTAGCGGCCCTCGCGGCGCCGGCGCTGGCCGATGATCGCGCGCAAATCACGCAATACGAGCAGCAGCTATCTGACGCCATCACGAGCGGCACGCCAGCCGTCTGGGACAAATATCTCGACGCGAATGTGATCTACGCCGAAGAAGACGACAGTTTCAAAGGCAAGGACGGGATGATCAACGAGGTGCGTCCACTGCCGCAAGGTCTCGGCGGAGAGATAAAGGTTGAGCTCCTCTCCTATCACGAAGACGGCGACACCGCGGTGGCGCTTTTCCGCCAGCACGAGATCGAGCGCTATTACGGGCAAACCATCCATGCGAGTTATCTTCTGAACACGGTATGGAAGAAGCGCGCCGACGGCTGGAGGCAGATCGAGGGACAGGTTCTGGCCGAAAAGGCCGATCCGCCGTCGATCGCGCCGCCGATGAGCGATCTGCAAAACTTCACGGGCAACTACAAGCTCAAAGATTCCGAGCCTACCTACACGATTACACTGATTGACGGAAAGCTGATGGGCGGTCGCACCGGCAAGGTGCCCTCGGAGTGGGTTGCAGAGACGCGCGACGTGTTCTTCATCAAGGGCGATCCGCGCATCCGCAAGATCTTCCAGTACGACACGACAGGCAGAGTCACCGGCTTTATCGAGCGGCGCGAGAGCTGGGATATCGTGTGGAACAAGACGGGTTAGCTGGCGCGTGTAGCTTCGACCTATGCTCACGTCTCCTGGCCCGGGAGGCGTCGCCTCCGCCTACTATCACCGCTGCAAGTTGTTGAAATCTCGCGGTACCTTGTGCTATTCCTGGAACTGTAATCCTTGGGGGCGTCCGTGGAAACCATAGGCCAAGACTTGCGCGAGATGATACGGACACCACTTGCCTCGTCGCATGTGGAGGCCTTGCGGGCGGCAGGCAAGGTCGTGACATACGCCAAGGGCACGATCATGGCCCAGCCCGGCGAAAAGGCGAATCGCTTCGTCTATGTCGAGGAAGGTGAGATTGAGGTAGTCAATCCGTTCACTGGCGAACGTCACTATTCGTCAACCATTGGCCCAACCCAGTTTATGGGAGAGATCAGCCTGCTGTATGGCGGTACCGCCTCCCTGCCGCTGCGCACGGTGGTCGATACGCGCGTGATCGAGGTACCGCGCGAGATCTTCCTTACGCTGTTGTCTCAGATCCCCGAGATGTCGGACATCATCATCACCGTGTTTGCTGCTCGACGTCGCCGTCAACTCGACGAGCGCCGCAGCGGCCTGTATCTGATCGGGGAGGAGGCTGATCGGAACGTGCGTCGTATCGCGGAGTTCGCGAGTCGCAATAGGTTGCCTTACACGTCGGTCCCTCTCCATAGCCCGGAAGCCGAGGCGTCGGCTAAGAGTTGCGCAATCGATGCCCGAACCCCGGCAGTTATTTTCGGCAGCAAAGTACCGATCACGGATGCGACGCCCGATAAGATAGCTCGGCTTCTCGGGCTTAACATCGACTTCAGTGGCGACGAGCATTTCGATGTGCTGATCGTCGGCGGGGGCCCGGCCGGCGTGGCGGCAGCCGTGTATGCTGGCGCCGAAGGTCTGTGCGCGTTGCTCGTCGAGGACATCGCTTTGGGGGGACAAGCGGGGACGTCGAGCCGAATCGAGAACTACATGGGTTTTCCAACCGGCATCTCGGGCGCGGACCTTTTATGGCGCGGGGAGGTGCAGGCCATGAAGTTCGGCGCGCGATTTGCAATGCCGCGTCGAGTCAGGGCACTCGAGGTGCAAGAGCACGGCGACTTCTGCGCGATCTTTGAGAATGGTCAACGCGTCCGCGCCGGTGCAATAGTGGTGGCGAGCGGAGTGCAGTATCGGCGGCTTCCCTTGGAACGACTGGCCGATTTCGAGGGTTCGGGCGTCTACTACTCGGCCACCGATATGGAGGCCCGCTATTGCAAAGACACCGAGGTCGTGATCATCGGCGGCGGCAATTCTGCCGGTCAGGCCGCAATGTTCCTCAGCCGCTACGCCCGGTGCGTCCGAGTGCTGGTACGAGGTGCCTCGCTCGCAGCCTCGATGTCGAGCTATCTTAGCGGTCGGCTAGAAGCTGATCCGGGCATCACGATCGAGTACAACTGTGAGGTCACGGCGCTGGAGGGCGGCGAGCATCTGGAAAGCCTCACCATCCGCAATGCGGAGACCGGGGAGTCGCGCAAGGTTGTGACGCGAGCGCTATTCATCATGGTGGGCGCGGCGCCGAACACCGAATGGCTCTCGGGTCTAGTGAAGCTCGACGACAAAGGGTACGTCATCACCGGACTTGGCTCACCAGCTTCGCCGTTCGCAACATCCTACCCCGGCATTTTTGCCGTCGGCGACGTACGGGCCGGGTCGGTCAAACGGGTAGCGTCGGCCGTGGGCGAAGGCTCCGTTGTGATCTCGAAGGTCTGGGAGCACGTCAATCAGAGGGCGACCTGACCGTTGGAAACCTGACGACCTCCTGATAGAAATGGCTGCAGGCGATCACCATTAGCGAAAACCTGCCATTCACTTTAACCTGACCATATGTCGTCGACGTCGGGTACACCTATAGCGGCAGCGATTCCGGGCTACGGTCTACGGGAACACCGCGGCATGATTGCCCTGACGGTAATGAGCGCGACTATCTTGACGGCGCTCGATACCACGATTGCCAATGTCGCGCTCCCCCATATGCAGGGAAGCCTGTCCGCAACCCAGGATCAGATGACCTGGGCGCTGACCTCGTACATCATCGCCGGCGCCATCATGACGCCGCTGACCGGCTGGCTCGCGGATCGTTTTGGGCGCAAGCCCCTGTTTCTATTCTCCGTTATCGGTTTCACGATCGCCTCGGCCCTCTGCGGTATGGCCCAGTCGCTCTCGCAAGTGGTCGCATTTCGGCTGCTGCAGGGGCTATGCGGCGCGTCGTTATTTCCCATGTCCCAAGCAGTGCTGTTCGATATCTACCCGAAAGCTCAGGCCGGCCGCGCGATGGCGATCTGGGGCATGGGTGTGGGGTTGGGCCCGATGCTCGGCCCCGTTATCGGCGGATGGCTGACGGACAATTATAGTTGGCGCTGGGTGTTCTTCGTCAACGTGCCGGTCGGCGCGCTCGCCATACTCGGCGTGCTGGCCTACCTCCCCGACACCCGGCATGCGCGCAAGTCGTTCGATTTCTTCGGATACGCGATGCTGGCGTTGTTCGTAGGTACATTACAGCTGTTCTTGGATCGTGGGCCGACGAAGGATTGGTTCGATTCTGCCGAGATACAGCTTGAGGCTATCGTCGCGGCACTGGCCTTGTACCTCTTCATTGTCCACACGCTGACGGCGGATCGGCCTTTCGTTCGATTCGCACTTTTCAAGGACCGCAATTACTTGAATGGCAACGTGATGAGTTTTTTGATGGGTATGGTGATGCTTGCGGTGATGTCGCTCCTGGCGCCATTCCTGCAGGGACTGATGCACTACTCCGTCCTCCAGTCGGGCTACCTGATGTCTTCACGCAGCATCGGTACGATGGTCAGCATGCTGGTGGTCGGTCGCATGGTGGGTCGGATTGATGCGCGCCTGTTGATCGCCACGGGCCTCGGGCTGACCGCATTCTCGCTTTGGCAGATGACGCAATACAGCTTGTTAATGGATACGTGGCCGATAATGATGCCGGGTCTGATCATGGGGTTCGGACTCGGCAGCGCGATGGTTCCGGCGACGACGCTTGCCTTTGCTACGCTTCTGCCCGCAGAGTTCAACGAAGCCACGGCGTTGTACGCGTTGGTGCGCAACCTTGGCAACAGCGTTGGGATCTCTCTCATGCAGGGCCTGCTGGTACACAATATGCAGACGGCTCACGCCTCACTGGCGGCGCACATCACCCCCTACAGCCGCACGACGCCGCAGCTGGCCGGTGCGACAGGCATCAGGTCCATGGAATTGCTCAATCAGCAGGTGACGACGCAGGCGGCTTTGATCGCCTACATCGATGACTTCAAATTCTTAATGATCGCCATCCTCATGGCGTTGCCGCTGCTGCTGTTTGTCCGCAGTCCGCGTCAAATCAAAAGGGAAACCACTACTGTTGTTGTCGACTGAAAATACCAATATCGAAGCGCGCTGCGCCCAGATTTAATATGTCTGCTCATCAAACCATCGCCGATTAGTCTCGATCTTGATGTCTCGGCGTCGGCGTTAGCCGTAATGGTCGGGCTGCTAATCCTCATCGGCCTTGCAAGATCCGCTTACGCCCTGATCATACTGAGCATAGATGGCGCCCCCGCCTGCGAATGGGAGGACGACGGGTGGGCCATTTTTCAGGGCGCCGAAATCGATGGGTCTGACCTTGCGGAAATCGACAGCTCGGGTCTGCCCGGATGCGATTCCGAGGGTCCCGAGGATACCGGGAGCGTAGTTGGGCCCGGTGGCGGCAAGGGCTCCGATCGTGATGTCGATCTCTCCGCTTGCATGGATCACCACTTGCAGCGTGTTGGGCGCGGTCGTACCGGCAGCCGGAACTCCCTGGTACGTGACAATCACGCGCTGGTGTGCCGCATCGTAGGTCGCGAACACGCCGCCGCCGGCCGTTGCCGCGGTGCTATCGAGATCCTTCATCAGGGCGCCGATGGTAAGCCGATTGGTGAGCAGCAGCTGTCCGCGCATGTACCAAGGCGAGCCGTTGTCGTCGACCCCGGTGTAGTCCCCAGAGGTACGCGTCGTGATCGCCCCGTCCTCACTGACGAACAACGTACTCACCGGCTCAGCCGTTCCGGGCACGGGAAACGCAAATCCCGGATAACTCAGGGTCGCTGTTCCGTTTCCCGCCACCGCGAGCTGCGTGGTCCCGGGAGCGAGCAGCGTCGCGCCCGCGTGCACCGTAACGCTGTAGGAGTGGCCGGCCGGAACAAACACAATCTGGTCACCGCTACCGAGGTCAAATGGATGGCTCCGCACATGCTCACAATCCTTGACGACCCGCACGAGTGGATCGTCAAGGTTAGGTAGATCCCGGCCTTCGTGCTTGAGCACGGAGTCGAAGAATGCAACGGCATAGCCGGTGGTCAAACGCGTCTGCTCGGCGATCGGCAGCTCGCGAACGAGGGGCATGGAGCCCTCCAGGGCACTCTTGGCGACGAGTATCTCGGGGTTTCCGAAGAGCACCGCTTGCAGCTGAGCATCACTAACGCCGCTGAATACCGATCCGTCGCAGAAATTGTAGACGCCATCCTCATACGGACCGGTATAACTCCAGTAGAAAGTTGAATCGAATACGAAATTGGCGATGTCCGAGGGATTCAAGGTCGAGGGGTTTATGAACGCCTCTGGGTAGACCGCCGGGTTTACGGCCACGAGGGAGTTGTGGATGTCCTGACACCAGCTCGTCTGATAGCCGCCTGTATGGTGATTCCAGCCGGCAATATCGACGCGGTACTTTCTTGGACTCCCCGTGAAGGCATTGAAATTCGTGTATGCGATGCCCGTGTCGTTGCCGAAGAACATCAAAGGCACCCGCGCGTTGGCATAGTCGGCCGCATTGAGCAGCAGACCGTAGTTGCTGCCCGCACCCATGAACGCTGCCTTGACGCGACGATCTGCCGGCTGACTCTGCGTGCTGATGCCCGTCACGGTGGCGAGTGTAGTTTGTCCTCCGAGGGAATAGCCGAGTACGCCGATATCGTCAGCGTCGATCCGCTGGGCGAAGGGCGCACCGCTCTGGTCGGCTTTGCCGGCCAGAATCGCCCCGATTACGAAGCTCACGTCCTTGACACGTTCTAGAATCGTGGCGGAGTAGATACTCGGATTCGGACCGAGAGTCAGTCCGATGTAATTCTCCATGAAATAGGTCTGATACCAGACATCGTCGTCGCCTGTGTGCTCGACAGAAGCCACAATATAGCCATGGCTCGCGAGCGTCTCGAGCGTGTCCGGCATGTTCTTCGCCGCGGCGACCTCATACCCATGCGTCGCCACCAGGAACGGGAATCGGCCGCGAGCGAGCGGCGCGCCCTCAGCGATCGTGTGTGCCGAGGTACTCGCCGTGAAGGTGAGTGCAGGTGTGTCAGGTAGGCCGGGATAGACGCTACCGCCGGGATTCTGGTTGTAGACCGGATTGTTCCAGGTGTAACGGGTGTGCTGTCCCGGACTAGCCGAGGTTGGATACCAGATGTGCAGATAAAGTGGCCGTCCTGCGGTCGTTAGCGGAGTAGAGCCGTCGGGATTGCGCGATGTATCCGTAAGGACCATCGTCGTATGGCCAATTGCGTATGATTCCGATCGGTCCCAATCAGTACCCGCTGCGAGCGCCGGCCATGTTGCAGCGAGTAGCGCCAGCAGTATTGTCGGCCGCGCCAGCGCGGCTGTGCCTAGCATCATGCGCATTGAACCCCCCCCGTGGAGATTGTTTATTATGAGTCGCGTTTTCTTCTACGCCGTGTTGGTTCCAAAATCAACTGGACACGTGCAAGGGCACAGTCTCTTCGCGGCCACGCCCGCGCGCTCGCCGCACGACGACTAAGCCGCGTCGTGGAATATGATGCCAAGCGTATGGCGTTGGCCCGACCGCAATCGGCTGACTCCATGTTTCGTCTTCACTCGATAGATCCCCCGCGTGCCTTGGACCGGACGAAGGTTCACTGCGAACGCCACCGCATCGCCCTGCTTCAAAGGAACGATCTCGGGTCGCGACTGCATCCTGGGTCTTTGCTCAGTCATCACGAATTCTCCGCCCGTAAAATCGACTCCCGGTTGAGCCAAAAGTGCGGCGATCTGAATAGGGAATACGTGCTCGCCATACAAATCCTGATGTAGACAGTTGTAATCACCCTGGCCATATTGAAGCAGCAGCGGCGTGGGACGTGCTTGACCCGCGGCATGACAACGGCCTAGGAATTCGGCATGTACTTCCGGATAACGAACATCGATTCCCATCGCTTCGTTCCAGGCGTTCGCAATGGGTGCCAACTTGGCGTAGAGCGCGGTTCGCAACCCTTCGATAATCGATGGTAAGGGGTAGTTGAAGTACCGGTATTCGCCCCGACCAAAACCGTGACGGCCCATAATCACTCGACTCCGAAAGTGATCGGGTACTGAATACATGGACGAGAGACTTTGACATTCGGTCGGCGTCAGCAGGCCCGGCAACACGGCATTGCCGAACGCATTCAGATTATCGGTAATCGCAGACCAGTTCAGCGAGTCAACGCGCTCGATTGGTGTGCCGCAGTTCGCAAGCTCGGCCGGTCGCGTGCATGCAGCGTTCACATCTTCGCTCATGTTTGATTAACACCTGCTGTGAGGGCCGCCGAGAAATGGCATCGTGCATTCCCCGTTGCAGCTAATGTCATGCATGGCCGACAACCATGGCCCAAACGGAGGGGCGCCGCCGTCGAAATAGCCGGCCGGTACTTATCTGGCCTTCAGGCGGCCGCCTCGATCAGCTTCGCCCGACGACGCAAGCCCTTCATCACGGAGCTCGTTCCCGTCAAACAGGAAACGATCGCGCAAGGAGCGTGCGCTCCGAAGTAAGTCTTCGTGTTTCGGTGTTTGACATCTCAATTCTGTTGCCAGCTAATGAGCTGTACACACGTCCAGCACTGTATCTTGCATCATTTGCGCCAGCAAGTGGCTTCTTCCCTCCAACGCTCCCGCATTCTTGATACCGTAGTGCCAAGAGAAACCCATTCCTATGGAAGGCGTCTAGATATGAGCGACCGAGTGATAAAACAGCCTGGGCCGGATCATGCCATTACCGTCAAGTCGTCGGGGACGCGGGTGGTGGTGACGGTGGCGGGTCGAGCCATCGTCGACACGCGAAAGGCGCTGGTGCTTCGCGAGGCGAACTATCCACCCATTCTGTATGTCCCTCGATCCGACGCCGATATGTCTGCGCTCGAGCGATCGGAACTGACGACTTACTGCCCTTACAAAGGCGATTGTTGTTATTTCAGCATTCCTACGGGCGGTGACAAATCGAAGAATGCCGTGTGGACGTACGAGGCGCCGTATCCGCCCGTCAAAGAAATCAAGGAACACCTGGCCTTCTATCCGCAGCGTGTCGATTCGATTAGTGAGTCGTAGCCAAGATTCTCATCTGACATTCGCCAAGATAAAACACTGGCGGCAGTTGCAAGCGATGGCGCGGTTCAGTCCCTGTAAGTGGTCAGAGCGTCGCCGAGGCCCTCCTTGAGCAGGCCCAGCCAGGGTTCGTAATTCCTCCATTGATCGACACCTTCGCGGCTGATGGGCTGTCGCACCTGCTCGGAACTCGCCGTGCGCACGTTACGCTGGGTCTTGTGGAACTCCAGGCAGGACGGCTCGAAGCGCAGGCCACAGAAGTTCAGGATGCGCCGCACGTTGACCTCCAGGTTCTCCACCAAGTCTTCGTGTTGCACGGTCAGAATCCGCCCCGGCAACGCCTCGTTCCAGTGCCGCATGAGCTCGAGATAGTTTCGGTAGTAGTGCGCAATGTCCCCGATGCTGTAACTGAACTCCTGACCGCCCGAGAACAGCTGTTTGAGGTTGCCGAAGCAGCAGGCCATGGGTTCGCGCCGGGCGTCGATGATTTTCGCGTTCGGCAGCATCAAGTGGATTAGGCCGATGTCGCGGAAGTTGTCCGGCAACTTGTCGATGAAGAACGGGCGCTTGCTCTGGCGGTAGATCCGGGTGTCGGCCATGAAGCGTTCGCCGAACTTGCGGAAGTCCTCAGGCCCCAGCTCGGCCAGTACTCCCGGATAGCACAGGCTCTTAAGCTCTGTGTCGCGCCCGCGTAACGCCATCACGATGCGTTGGATGTCCGCCAGTTCCTGGGTGCCCTCGACCTGTGAATGCGAAGCCAGGATCTGTTCGATGAGCGTCGAGCCGGACCGCGTCAACCCCAGGATAAAGATGGGATCCGCGTCCGCAACGCCCCAACCCCTGCGCGTCTCGAAGAACTCCCGTACACACACTTGCTTCGACAGCCGGACGTGGGCCTCGGCGAGCCCGGGCCGGTAGCGAACTTCCGCGTGCTTGAGCGCATTGCCGCGCTCGTAGTAGACCCAAGAGTCGGCGTAGCTCTTCTGGTCTTCCAGTGCCTTGCCCAGCGCGAAGCACAGGTGGTAGCGGTCCACAAGAGATGTGGCGGGTGCAGCTTCCGCCGAGCGCATGCGCGCGAGGTCGTCGAGAGAAAAGGGATAAGTCTTGAGGTTCGCCAGACTCCACCAGGCCTCGCCCGAGTCCGGCAACGCGGCGATGGCGGCACGGTAGCCCTGGATCGCCTCCGTCGGGTGCCCCGTGGCTCTTTGGGAGAACGCGATCCACAAGTGCAGCTCTGCGGATTCCCGTCCCGGCAGGGCATCGCTCAGCAGCCGACGGTACAGGCTGATCCCGGGCTTATAGTCACCCAACCTGATGCAGGCCTCTGCGCACTGCCGGAGGTATGCTCTGTTACCCGGATCGAGCTCGAGCAACCGCTGGATCTCCTGGCGGGACTGCACGTACTTGTGTTGATCGAGCAGCGCGCGCGCGTAGTCGGCACGCGCGGCGCGGTAGCCGGGGGCGCGTTCCACGACTGCTTCCAGCAGCCGCTCGGCGTCTTCCCGCAACCCGCGTGCGATGCAGATGCGCCCCAGCAGGCGCATGGCCTCGATGTGCTCCCCATGCTGCGCCAGGTATCTCCGCAGGACGCGCTCGGCATGGACAAGCTCCCCGTCGGCGAACAGGCTGCCGGCCTCGATGATCTCAAGGGGCAGGTTGCGCAGCGCGGCGAGGCGATCCGCAATCCTGGCGGCGTTCTCTTCATCCCCTATCCCCAGATACAGCGTGTGCAGCATCTGCCAGCTGGTGGGCAGGGCGGCGTTGATGTTCACCGCCTGCCAGAAGGCGTCGATGGCTTTCGGAGCATTGCTGAGAGCGGCGTAACAGTGGCCACGCTCCTCGTACAAGCGGCTGTAACGGGGATGCAGCTGCTGGAGCTGCTCCAGTACGCCCAGCGCCTCATCGAAGTGGTTGAGCAAGCGCAAGTTCATGGCCTGCACGTAAAGCTCGCCGCGGTTCTGCGGGAATTGCGACAGCAGTTCGGCTGAGGAATTCATGACAACGAAATCAATGAGGGGCAAAAAAGCGAGACTGTCATCATTCTGCGACAAATGATTCTACAGCAACACCGAGAACTTGCAGGCCAGCGGCATGCTGCCAGCGCTTCCCGAAGAGAAGCCTTAGTTAGGATGCAGTGATCGCGTCACAAACTCTTCACTGCGACTTAACAATCCAGCCCTAGGCTGGCGATGCAGCCGTGTGGCCGCACACGCTATCACTTCGTTGAATTCAACGCCTGGATCTCTAACCGGGCAAGGGGGATTTTGTGGCAAATGATCGCAAGCTGACGGATCGTCGTGAATTTCTACAGCTCATGGGTCTGGGCTCGGCCGCCGCCCTCCTCGACCCGTCCATCGCCAAGGCGCTGAGCATTCCGGCAAACTTCAAGACCGGCACCATCAAGGACGTCGAGCACATCGTCATCCTGATGCAAGAGAATAACTCGTTCGACGAGGTATTCGGTACCCTGCGCGGCGTGCGCGGCTTCTCCGACCCGCGCGCAGTCAAGCAGAAGAACGGTAACCCCGTGTTCCTGCAGCCGGCCGCGTCGACGTTCGGCGCTCCCCCCACCGGCTATGTGGAAAACGGTGTGACCTATGGCTGGCCCGCCAATCAGTACGGCGGTGTGACCGCCGATCTGGTAGTGCCGCCATTCCAGATCAATGCGTCGGCTGCGACCGCGGCGAACGCGCCCTCCGCCACCCTTCCGACCGACAGCTTGAATCTGGTGTACCGTCCGGGACTGGACCACGGCTGGACTCTCGGCACCGAAGCTCGGGACGGCGGCGAGTGGGATGCCTGGATCCCGGCCAAGAATCCCCTGACCATGGCCTACCGCGAGCGCGCGGATGTTCCGTATCACCGCGCGCTGGCCGATGCTTTCACGGTCGGCGACAACTACTACTGCTCGTTCCGGGGTCCGACCAATGTGAACCGCTGCTACCTGTGGACCGGTTGCAACGGCAACATCCCGGGCAACATCCTGCCGAACGGTACCCCAACCGCCCAGGGCACCAACGGCCATGGCGGCGGCATCGTGCTCAGCAATGGCTATCTGAATGGCTATCCGCTGTCGTGGCCGACCTACCCGGAGATGCTGCAGGCCGGCGGCGTCAGCTGGCGCATTTACCAGGATATCGTGGGTGACTCGGTGTCGACCCCCACCGCCATCACCAACGACCAAGGCAGCGGGCCGATTCCGACGAATTCCGCCGGTCAACCGGTCTGCAATGGCAGCTTCGTCGGCAACTACACCGACAACCCGGTGCTCTACTTCGAGCAGTACGCCTACGCGCCGGCGAGCTCGCCGCTGTTCCAGAAGGGCGCAACGGGCACCGCCCTCGCCTACAACACCCCCGCGCTCACGGCGCCCCGCGCTGCGTGGGAGAGCTGGGCCGAGGGCCTGTTCGCGCAGTTTCAGAGCGACGTAAAGCACGGCACGCTGCCGCAGGTGTCTTGGCTGGTCGCCCCGTACGGCTATTGCGAGCACCCCGCCGCGCCGAACGGCTACGGTGCCTGGTACATCTCTCAGGTTCTGGATATTTTGACGTCCAACCCGGAGGTGTTCAGTAAGGCCGTATTCATCGTCAACTACGACGAGAACGATGGTTCCTTCGACCACCTGCCCGCGCCGGTCCCGGCGATCAGCGCGGACGGTTCGGACGGTGCGACGACGGTCACCGCCAACTACGAGCAGGTGCCCGGTTCGCCTGCGCTGCCAATGGGCTTCGGCTTCCGTGTCCCGTTCCTGGCGATCTCACCCTGGAGCAAGGGCGGCTATGTAAACTCTGAATTGTCCGATCACACCTCAGTCATCAAGTTCATTGAGAAGCGCTTCGGGGTGCAGTGCCCGAATATCACGCCCTGGCGCCGTGCAGTGAGCAGTGATTTGACCTCCTTCTTCAACTTCGCCAACCCCAACGGTCCGGTCCCGCGGCTGCCGAACACGTCCGCCTGGCTGCCGGAAGAGCTGCCTTCGGGCGGCGGTTCCAGTCTGACCCCGTCATCGGTTGCGCAGATCACCTTAGGCATCCCGAAGCAGGAGCACGGCGTGCGCCCGGCGCGCGCGCTGCCGTACGACTTGGAGGTCACCGCCTCGGTGAACGCCACCGCGGGCACCGTGACCCTGACGTTCATCAACACCGGTCGCAAGGCCGCGGTGTTCTCGGTGCGTTCGGTCAACGCCGCGGACGCGGTGCGTGCCTACACCGTAGAATCGGGCAAGTCGCTCTCGGGAGTCTGGGACATTTCGGCGGTCTACGGCTTGTCGGTTTACGGCCCGAACGGCTTCCTGCGCCAGTTCAACGGCAGCAACGACAGCGCTGCCGCGGTGCTTGGCGTTACTGCGACGCACGAATTCGGGGGCTGCGGTTCGTTCGTGCTGCAAATCGCCAACCTGACCAAGAATAAAGCGAGCGTCACGGTGACCGACGCCTATACGGGTAGGATCGTTCCGGCGTTCTTCACGCGCCATGGTGAGGAATTTGTGTACGACTGGTCCTTGGAAGAATTCCAGGGTTGGTATGACCTCGTCATCACGGTCGAGGAAGACCCGACCTTCGAGTATCGCTTCGCGGGCCACATCGAGACCGGCCGCGAGAGCATCTCGGATCCGGCGATGGGTGGCCTTGTCGCTCTGAAGGTTCCTGTCTGATCTGAGGCGATGAGCGAGGTGCCGCCGCGGCCGCTGGTCCAGCCGCGGCGGCACCTCCGTATGAGGCCTGAACTCATCCGGCGGTGGTCAACCTGACCTGCGTGAAATTTTTGACCGCCCAAACGACGCTGCTGGAGCAGGAGATTCTTCGCCTGCAAGAACTTACCCGAAAACGTCATTACGTTGCGGCGCTGGCGGGCATCGATCCACTGCTGGCTCGGCACCCCGAAGACCGTGACCTGTTGTACCTGGCGGCGATGAACTTGCGTTATTTGAATCGTGTCCCGGACGCGCTCGAACTCCTTCGACGCCTGGAACAGCATCACCCGCGATACAGCCGGGTGCACCAAGAGCGCGGCCACTGCTACGTCGCACTGAGAGATGCCCCCCGGGCCATCGAGGCATTCCGGCGCGGCGTCAGCATCAATCAGGCGCTGCCCGACAGCTGGCAAATGCTGCATGGTCTGTACCGTATGATGGGGGACCCGCACAACGCCGCCACCGCAGCGGAGCACATGGCGGCTCTACAGAAGCTGCCGCCGCCCATCATTCAGGCTGGCAGCATGTTCTCTGAGGGCGAGTTGACGCCGGCGGAAAACATCGTCCGCGCCTACTTACTTCAGCACGGTGATCATGTCGAAGCCATACGTCTGCTGGCTCGCATCGCAATCCAGCGTGAGGCGCTCGATGACGCCGAACGGTTGCTGGAATCCGTCCTGAAGCTGGCACCGGACTACGAGGCGGCGCGAGCCGACTACGCCGGTGTCCTGTACAAGCAGCAGAAGCACCTGCGCGCGCGGCAGGAAATGGACACGCTACTCCAGCTCCAGCCCGGTAATCGGGATTATCTGAAGCTGTGCGCGGCGGCCTGCGTGGCTGTCGGCGATTACGAACCTATCATTCGCCTATACCGCCAGATGCTGGCGGAAGGCGCTGCAACCGTAACCGAGACTGCGGACTTGCACCTGTGGCTGGCAGACTTGTTGAGAACCGTTGGTCGGCAGCCGGAAGCCATTCGGGAGTATCACGCCGCCATCGCCGCCTCGCCGGACTCGGGCGAGGCCTGGTGGAGCCTGGCTAACCTCAAGACCTACCGCTTTGCTGAAGATGAAATCGCGCGCATGCGCACAGCGGAAGCGACACCGGCCACCTCCCTGGTAGACCGATACCACCTGTGCTTCGCGCTCGGCAAGGCGCTGCAGGACCAGGGCCGATATGAAGACTCCTGGCGATTCTATGAGCGCGGCAATGATCTCAAGCACGCCGAGATTCGTTACCTGCCTCAGATCACAGAGACTCACGTCCGGCTGTCGAAGCAGGTGTGCACGAAGGAATTCTTCGCAGCACGGCAAGACTGGGGCGTGGCGGATCCGGATCCGATCTTCATCCTCGGCCTGCCTCGCTCCGGCTCCACACTCATCGAGCAGATCCTGGCTTCGCACTCCCGAGTCGAGGGCACCCAGGAACTCGCTGATGTCCCGCGCATTGTCATGGAGCTCCGGGGTCGCGGCACGCACCTGGACAACCCCCGCTATCCAAGCGTGCTGACGGAGCTAACCGCGGAGGAGTTCCTGCGCTTCGGCGAACGCTTCTTAAAGGAAACGCGGGTGTACCGTCAGATGGGGCGCCCGTTCTTCATCGACAAGATGCCGAACAACTTCCGCGACATCGGCCTTATCCATGTGATGCTGCCGAACGCAAAGATCATCGACGCCCGGCGCGAACCCGTGGCCTGTTGCGTCGGCAATCTCAAGCAGCTGTTCTCCAGCGGGCAGGAGTTCAGCTACAGCATCAATGACATCGCACGCTTCTACCGCAGCTACCTTGAAATCATGCGCCACTGGAATGAGGTGCTGCCCCGGCGGATCCTGACCGTGCTTCACGAAGACGTGGTAGATGACCTCGAGGGCAACGTGCGCCGTATCCTGGACTTCTGCGGTCTGCCGTTCGAGCCGGCCTGTCTTGAGTTCCACAAAACCCCGCGCAACGTGCGCACGGCGAGTTCCGAGCAGGTGCGGCAGCCCATCAGCCGCGAAGGCATCGACCAGTGGCGAAACTACGAGCGCTGGCTTGGTTCTCTGCGGGCCGCTCTGGGCGATGCGGTGACGTCCTACCGTAAATGAAGCGGGCGTCCTCACTCACGAGAACCGGCGCAAGATGAAACCGGAAGACCCGCCTGCCCCGCGAGGTCAGTGGCTGAACGGTCCTTCCTTTAACCAATCAGGCCGGAACCGACCCCTGTCCTGCCTTTGGCGACTGGCCGCTGACGGGCCGACTAATCGGGTAAAGTAGTAATATTCCCTGAAAACACCGCGGGATGCTCGGTACTGTTTGCCGGTGATCATATTCACCTGAGATCCCTTTATAGTCTGCGTGCATATTCTATGAAAATACTAATTCTCGTTCGGCACGCAAAGTCGAGTTGGGATGACGCTGGATTACCGGACAAATACCGACCATTAAATGAGCGCGGCAAGCGTGATGCGCCGAAAATGGGCAAGCGATTGGCCAAGCGAGACGTAGAGGTGGACCTGATCCTCTCTAGTCCGGCCAAACGAGCGATTGAGACCGCACGGGTTTTTGCGGATAAACTGGACTACAAGCGGAAGGATATCGCTGCCGATGATCGCCTGTACCCCGGTGCCGTGGACGATCTGCTGAAGATAATTTACAACCTAGGCAAGAAGGTGAATCGCGTGATGCTTGTGGGTCATCACCCAGCGTTATCAAAGCTCGCGCATCGCTTCTCATCCGATATTAACCGCATGCCGACGTGCGCGGTCGCGGAATTCAAATTCAAGGCTGAGATCTGGCGACGCGTCGGTAAGTCCACGCTCGTGAATGTGGCGCTGGACCTACCCAAGAAGGGGTGAGGTGTCTTCGCCCGGTCAAGTCTAACCGGGCGCCGAAACACGAGATCACTGGATACGTTGATACACGACACGTCCGCCGACTACCGTTGTGAGCACTTTGATCTCGGCAATCTGCTCAACCGGTATGTCAAAGAAATTGCGATCCAGCACGATAAAATCGGCAAGCTTCCCCACCTCGAGCGAGCCCGTCTTGGCGTCCTGGTGCAACTCGTACGAGGAATTCATGGTGATCGCCCGCAAAACCTGCTGGCGGGTAAGGCCCTTGTCTTGGCTGAGGTGCCCGCGATACTGCGGCCCCGCGGCGGCATCGTTGGCGCGGGTGACGCCGACCTTGAGCGCGAACCATTCGTTCAGTTGATCGACCGGCCAGTCGCTACCGTAGGCAATGCGGGCTCCGGCGGTAGCCAAGAAGCCAGCTGGTTCCATGTACTTGAATCGCGCCGGCCCGAGATAATCGCGGGCGTTGTCGATCGTATCCGGAGCAGGCTTCTCCCATTGCATCGACAAGACGGGGATGGCATCGAGCGGCGCAAAGCGCGGGAAATCGGCCGGATCCACGATCTCGTCGTGAGCGATCGCGGCTCGGATGTCATGCCCGGAGAATTGTTTGCGCAATGCCTCGATCCCATCGAGCGCCTCGTGGACGGCACGGTCGCCGTCTGCATGCATGTGCGGCTCGAAGCCCGCCTTGGCCGCCTCGATCATCATCGCGCTCAACACCGGCGCCGGAAAATACACGTCCGGCCCGCGATTATTGCTGGGGACCCAGTGCGGATTGGCTGCGGTGCCCCGATTCGCGAAATAAGGTGCCAGCATCGCACCGGTCAGCGCGGGCGCGGAGATCACGCCGTCCAGAAACATCTTGAAGTTGCGCACGGTCATGCGCGGCTCGGGGACCACCTCCCCTTGATCGTATTGCCTCGCCATACTCCTCAGGAACACCACGGCCTTCTTGGGATCACGCCCTTCGGGCGGCCGGATCAGAACCGCGAAATGGGCTCGCACCGTCAGATGCCCATCTTTCTCCGCACCCGCAAAAGCAGCCAGCGTTTGCGGTGTCGCAGCGGCGTCGAGGAACGTGGTGATGCCCTGAGCACGCATCGCATCCACGGCCGCCTCGGCAGCCTTGACGTCCTCGACGGGCGTCCTCTCGGGAACCTTGGATTGCACGGCGTCGATGGCCGCGTCCTGAAGCAGGCCCGTGGGATTTCCGGATGCGTCTCGCGCAAAGACTCCGCCCAGAGGATCGGGCGTCTTGGCGCCTATCTCAGCGAGCTCCAAGCCCCGCGTGTTGGCAAGTCCTGTATGCCCGAAGGAAGATACGACCAGTATGGGGCGTCGGGTCTGCAGCGCATCCAGCGTCGCACGGCTGGTGATCGTCCCCGCGGGTAGCATGGCCTCCTGGAACCAGTTCGAGACCATTAGCCAGCTGTCCGGCTCCTTGTCCTTCGTCTGATCGAGGCAGCTTTGGATCTTGACTTGCATCTGCGCGACCGTCAGCCGCTCGTAGTTCAAATTGCAACCAAGAAGCACGACGCCACCGTCGAGCGGATGCATATGGCCATCGACCAGTCCCGGCATCGTCATTCGACCGTGCAGATCGACGACTTGGGTGCGGGTGCCGATAAAGCCCTTTACTCCCGCATCGTCGCCGACGTAAACAATTTCGCCGTCGCGCACGGCGAGCGCATGCTGCACGCTGTCGCTGGCGTCGACCGTGTACACATAGCCATTCTCATAAACGACATCGGCCGGCTGCACCTTCGGCGCCGATGCGCTCGCCGCCGCGAAAGCCAGCAGCGCCGGAACTCCCCATGCCGCCCTACAACGAAGCACGCATCGAGTCTCACGCATCGACTCTCTGTCGCCGGAGTCAACCATCTGTGTCGTCGCAACCATGAGCCTTCCCTTCGTGACGCCGAGCCTTATTGCCGCGGCGAAGTCGTTTGTATCCCTTGCCCTAATGTCCCACTCCGCCCAGCGCCGCAGATAGGGTCGCCTGCAAGACGTTCTAACACGCTCGATGTCGATCAACGGTGCCGTTGAGCAAACGCCGCCCGCCAAAAATCGGGACCAGCGCTCTGAGCCTCTAGAATAATAGGGTTTGTTGCGATGAGTTGATCGATGCTCGGGCGGAAGTACTCTGGCTGGTAGCGATGCATCTTTTCGCCCAAAGAACCCGTCACGGTCGAAAAGCCCCGCTGATCGATCAACAGGTCGAGAAACGCGCTCGCAACGGGCCTACAGGTGACGCTCGACGTAATGCCGAATTTTCGAACGCCGAGCATTATCTTATCCTCGATAATCTCAACGAGTTCAGAATATGGCCAAAATCTCGGCGTCATGTCCACGTCGCGCGCCCCGGTCGCCACGTAATGGGCGAATATGTATTGCTGTAGCTCGGAGAGTCTCAAAGTCGCGTTCTCTGAGCCAGCAACCGGATCATTTTTTTGGTACGCCGATTTGCTGACGGGCCCGAGGGCGCTCGCCATGCAGTCACGTCCGGAGTTGAGCAGATGATTGGCAATTCCCTGGCCGTGACAGCTGCAAGGTAAGCGTGAGCCGATTTGTGATTGGGATTCGCCGTTGAATTCTAGTTTGCATGCTTATTGACATCCGGAACAACTGTACACATCCTGTCGCAAATGGGGTTGTGCGCGCAAGGATGATGATATGGCAGTGACGGTAGCGCAGGCACTGAACGGCTCCATACACCGGCGCGTGATCCGCGCGGGCGATCCGTTTGGCGGCGGCATCCCGCTGGCCCTCGTCGCAATCGCGGTAACCCTGGTCGGATTCTGGGCGACTTTTTTTTCCCAACTGAGTCATGTCGATGCCGCGCATATGCTCCATGGGACGGCCTCAACGGGGTGGCTGATCTTGGTACTCGCCCAGGCGACGCTTATCCGCTATCGCCAGTTTAAGTGGCATCGAGTCATTGGTTGGAGCTCGCTGCTGCTGCTTGCGGTCCTCCTCGCGAGTATGCGACGCTGTTCCCGGGCACCTCATCACTGGGGTTCGACCATGTGGCCAGGGCAATCGCAGCCACGGCATGACGGGAAGAGTCCCCATGTCTAGCAAGCTGACCTTCGGCTATCTTTATGACTTTCGCAATCCTCCCCAATGGCGACGCCCTTGGGAAGATCTCTATGCGGAGATCCTGGACGTGGTCAGCTGGACCGAGGAAGCGGGGTTTGAGGGCGCCTGGGTGCCTGAACACCACCTTGCTGACGACGGCTACGTGCCCTCGCCGTTGATCGCACTTACCGCCATCGCGGCGCGCACCAAGCGCCTGAAGCTTGGATCGGGAATTGCGCTTGCGCCGCTCTATCACCCACTGCGCTTCGCTGAGGACTGTGCAGTGCTCGATATATTTTCTTCCGGCCGCCTTGAGATAGGACTCGCGGTCGGCTACCGGCGCCGCGAAGCCGCCGCCTTCGGAGTGGATTTTGCCAAGCGCGGTCGCATATTCGACGAATGGCTGCACATCGTGACCCGGCTCTGGGCCGGCGAAGAGGTCAACTTCGAGGGGCAGCATTTTACGCTGGTGGGCGCGAAACTCTCGCCGCCCACGCTTCGCGGACGCATTCCGCTTTATATCGGCAGCTTTACCGACAAAGCGATGCAGCGCGTGGCTCGATACGGCGATGGCTTCATTGGCAGTGGGGATTTGTGCGATCTTTATGCTGCCAAGCTTCAGGAACTGGGCAAGGATCTCGCCTCGGCCAGAATCCGTTCCACCGATTTGTTTCTTGTAGTCGCGCACGATTGCGAGAAAGCGATGGACGAGCTCGCGCCCCACTTCCATCACGTGAACAATACCTACGGCGAATGGTTCAACGAAGACCAATCGGTTGAAGGGCTGAAACCGATGAGTCTCGACGCATTCAAGGCCAGCGGCATTTTGCAAATCATGACTCCCGACGCCGCAATTGCCATGCTCAAGGCCAAGCGAAAACGCATGCCCCTCGAGCATGTGATGATGATGATGCCGCCCGGGCTCCCACCCGCAAGATTCGTCGAATACGCGCAGGTTTTCGCAAGGGAAGTCATCCCGGCGTTTCAGTAAAGATCATGCTGAACACTCTCCACGGTAGAACCCACTGTCTACTGCCCCCATAGAAGCTGGACCAGGCACCGATTAGCTTGGCCATTTGAAGCTGAACGCGACATGGACCTCGTCCGCTAGGCAGTAAGGCGCCGAGCCCGTTGTCTGTTACGAATAGGGCTTTGGTCACATGGATCGCGCCGCGCGCCCGAAATAGGCTCCAGCGGAGGTGTGTAGAACAGTCGATTCGCCGTGGGACCTAAGCCCAATGTCCACTAGCAGATACGATTGTTAGGGTCTTAACTGCCTGCTGTCGAATTCCCTAAAGTGGTAGGCCCGCGTCACCGAGTTAGAGTTACCGGCAGAATCATGCCGTTCGCAGACATCGTGAGTTGTTTTAGGAGATTAAGCATGAAATTCGTACGCGCTGCAGCCGTCCTGGCGCTTGCCATGTTCACCCTCGGGAATGTTCCCGCGCTTGCGGACGATGGATTCGATGCTGATGCCAAGGCCGCCTTGCAAAAGCTCTATGAAAACGAGCCGGCGGCCAAGCTCATCGGCGAAAAGGCAAAAGCGGTGCTGGTGTTTCCCAACATTGTGAAGGCGGGCTTCATTGTCGGCGCCCAATATGGGGAGGGCGCGTTGATCATGAACGGCCACGTAACGGCCCACTACAATTCAGTGGCGGCTTCCTACGGTTTGCAGGCCGGTGTGCAGGCGTTTGGTTACGCGATGTTCCTGATGACCGACAACGCGCTGCAATACCTGCACAAAAGCGACGGCTGGGAGCTCGGCGTGGGTCCCAGCATTGTCATCGTCGATAAAGGTAAGGCAAAGTCACTGACGACTACGACGCTGCAGGACGATGTCTACGCATTCATCTTTGATCAGAAGGGTCTGATGGCCGGCCTCGGGCTTCAAGGATCGAAGATCACGAAGTTGGACAGCAAGTAGCGCCTACTAACCAGGCCCCAAATTCATAAGGAAGAGCCGGCACCCACTCCGTAGCTGAGTGGACGCGGATTTGTCGCGCTGTGCACGAACGCGGCGGTCCTTCGCCCTCGAAGCGCTTACTGTTCCGCGCCGGCGAACGCCCACAAAATGTGGTTGGTCAAGAGAGTAACCACCCCCCACGTGTTGTGCGCTAGGCCAGAGCAAGCGGTACCGCTTCTTCCCAGCGGCCTTGCGCTTTGAGTATCAATTCAATGACTTCTCGCGCAGCTCCCCTGCCACCGCACCGTTGTGTCGTGTAGTGACACACCTGTTTGAGTTCTGGGGCTCCATCGGCTACGCATACTCCCAGACCGGAGCGTCTTGCCAGCGGGATATCAGGCAGGTCGTCGCCCAGGTAAGCAATTTCGTCTTCCATGACACCGGCCAGTCTCATGCACTCTTCATACGCGTGCGTCTTTGTGGCCTGTCCAAGGCATACGAATCTGACCTTAACTTCCTTCGCGCGTTGCTCAACCGCAGGAGAGCGTCTCCCAGTGATGAAGCCGGTCTGGATTCCCATTGTGTGGGCTAGCGAAAGACCCTGGCCATCGTGAGCATTGAAGACTTTCATCTCGGTGACGCCGGCGGCGTCGTGCTGTTCCAGCGCCAGCGAGGAGATTAGGCACACGCCCCCGTCGGTTAGAGTGCCATCCACATCCATTAAGAAGAGCTTGATCTTGCGGGCTCGTATTAGCACGTCGGAAGAAATAGACACAGAAAATGCGTCTGACATGTCTACTGACTGCCTTAGTTCTTGACCTGCTATGAGTAACTATATCACTTGAAACGCTGTGGCGGTCGAGGTCTGCGTACGCGCAGACCTGGGTCTCGGAATCGTCGCGCGCTCGCAATCGACCACCCTGGCGCCATCGAGTGGCCTTGTCCGGGCTTCCAGGCCGATAAGCCGTGACAGCGCCCACACTTGCAAGGCTGTGACGTGAACGCGATCTGTCGGGATCCGAAGCTTCGGACCGATGAGTGCTTCGGAAAGTGCGGCGAAGGCTCGATCGCCCGGTTTGCTGTGCCGCTCCATTCAGACGAGCCGCGAAAGGATGACGTCGGCTACGCGAAGCGCGTTCGCAATGATGGTCAGCGTTGGATTCACTGCACCGATCGAGGGAAAGAAACTGGCATCCGTAACGTACAGGTTGTCGAGCTCGTGAGCCTTGCAGTCAACGTCCAAGACGGATGTCGAGGGATCTCGGCCGAACACTAAAGTGCCCGCCTGATGCGCGGTACCGCCAATGGGGATGTTCTGTCCCAGATAGAGCGAGCGGTCAAAGAGATGGGGATGAATGTCGAGCTTACCGCACAAACCCTCAAGCTTCGCCCTCAGGCGGGCGTGTGCCTCGAGATTGCTCTGTTTCAAATCAAGGACCACGCGCTCTCCATCATAGAAAATGCGATTGTCGTACTGCGGCAGATCTTCCGAGGTTAGCCAGAAATCGAGCGAATGCCGCGCGATCCATTCAAACGGCTTCTCCGGAAACCATTGCATGAAATTAGGCAGCCCCTCGCCGCGGATTTGCACAGCGTTGGACTTTCCGACCATCTGAATATGCCCGAGCGGATAGTCCCAATCGTCAGCCCCGAAGTAGAAATCATTCAACCCCAAGGTCTTCTGAAACTTGGTCGGATTCGGCGTACGTGACACCGCCATCAAGACCGAATTGTTGTGCCGCATGTAACGACGGCCCACCAAGCCGGAACTGTTCGCAAGCCCGCTCGGATGATGCTCATTGGCCGAGCGAAGCATCAGCAAGGCGGACGAGAGCGCCCCGCATGCGATGATCACGAGATCGGCGGTATAGGTGACCCCCTCGCCCGCCTGCGACACCTGCACGCCGGTGATGCGTCGACCGCTCGAATCGGTCAAGAGCCTCTCGACATAGGCGTTCGTCAGCATCGTCAAATTAGGATGACTCTCAAGCGCCGGATCGACGCAAATGACTTGGGCGTCCGCCTTGCCATTGGTCAGGCACGGGTAGCCATCGAAGGCGTCGCATCGGATGCAGGGCGAATGCGGCAGCGGCTTGCCGTTCGATTCATCGAGCAAGATGCCGACGGGCAAATGAAAGGGATGGTGTCCTTCGTCTTTCAGGCCATCGAACAGCTGCTGAATGCGCGGCTCATGGGAAATCGGCGGGTATTTGTAGGGTTTGGTACTCGGCGGCTCGGTCGGATCTTCACCGCGCAGCCCATGCACGTGGTAGAGCTCCTCGGCTGCCTGATAGTAGGGCTCGAAGGCGTTATATTTGATCGGCCATCCCGGCGATATTCCATCCGGATGCCGGATCTCCTCGAAGTCCCGCTCTCGCAGTCGCAGTAGAACCGCGCCATACACCTTGCTGTTACCGCCGACGAAATAGTGCAACCCGGGATGAAACGCCCGACCATCGGCGCCGTACCACGTCTCCTTGGCCTGGTACTTGGCGTCGATGAAGACCGCCTGAGCGTCCCAGTTCTCCCGCTCACGGGGCAGATAGCCGCCGCGCTCCAGGAGCAGAATTCGCTTCCCGGTTTGAGCGAGCCGCCACGCCATGGTGCCCCCGCCCGGGCCGGACCCTACGATGATGATGTCGTGGCGCTCAACCACCGGTCGCGAATCCAGGATAGAGCGTCATGCCGCCGTCGACGAACAGAGTGGCGCCGGTCACGTAATCGGACGCATCGGAGGCGAGCCACGCGGCGGCGCGCGCGATGTCGTCCGGCTCACCGATCCGCTTGTAAGGTATTAGGGTCATGAGGTCCGCATAGGCCGCGGGCGTATTCCAGGCCGAGGTGTTGATTGGCGTGCGGATCGCACCCGGCGCGATGCCGTTGACTCGGATTCGATGCGGCGCCAGCTCCTGCGCAATGCTGCGCATCAGCATGTCGATACCACCTTTCGAAGCGGCATAGTTCGCATGCCCGGCCCATGGAATGACTTGGTGCACGGAGCTCATACAGATGATTTTGCCCGCTGCCACCGACAGGGATTCATCGACGCCGCGACGCTTGAATTCCCGTGCGGCCTCCCGAGTGCACAGGAACTGGCCGGTGAGGTTGACGCCGATCACCGTATTCCATTGGTCCAGGGTCATCTCGGTGAAGGCGGAGTCGCGCTGGAGCCCCGCGTTGCTGACGACGATGTGGAGCGTCCCGAAATGCTTGATGGCCTGTGCGAACATCGCGATGACCTCGTCTTCCTTGCTGACGTCGGCTTTGATCGCGACGGCTCGCCGCCCCACACCCTCGATTTGATGCGCCACTTCCTCGGCTTCGGTTGGATTGACGACGTAATTTACGATCACGTCGGCGCCCGCCCGCGCGAGCCCAATCGCGACTGCCTTCCCGATACCGGAATTCGCGCCGGTGACCAAGGCGGTCTGTCCGGCCAGCGTCACCGGATACGCCACGTTCGGCAGCGGTTGGGAATCCGGCGCGGCGGGTGCCGCGGGGTCTTTTGACGGTTCGCTCACTGTGCACACCTCCAAACGCCAGGGGACCCGCGGAGTGTCGCACGCCGATATATTGTAAGTGCTACATCATGGCGGGAAACCCAGTCGACGAGGGTGTCCCCGCAGAGCGTGCTCAACGCCGCCCTCGACGCTCTGGAGGCCGGCGCGAGCGAGGTGCTCGCCGACGAACGCGCCCGGACGGTCAAACGGGGTTGACCGCGGAACCATCATCTATCTCTAAAGATCTGGCAACCCCGCATTTCCAGATCCCTGCGGCGGTAACATCTTGTGATCTGCTTTTGCCGGAGGCTGCGGAGAATCAGAGCGGTGCGGCCGCCCGCGCCGACCGCAAGGAATCGCTGCCTTTGCAGCCATGCGAATAGATGTAATCCCAGGCGTTCTGCACCCGGGAAACATCGTCCGTGTACAGTGTGATCGTCGCCTCGGGCGCCGAATGCGCCGGTATCGCCGGCATTTTTTGCGAGCCGTGGGTGTAGGCGGGCCTCGCCAGGTATTCAATCACGGTGTTTCCCCTGAGCGTGATATCCACGCGATTTCGCGGTACGTCTAGGGACGCCCGAATGCTCGACAGGTTGCGATCCACATTGTTGAGATGAATGACGCTCACGAGCTCCGGCGCATCCGGCCAGACGCGATGGCGAACCTCGACGATACACTGCGCTCCATTCACGACGCGCACGACCCCCAAGTCATCGCCCGTCAGGAGATACGCGATAGACTCGCGAAAGAGACTGCCCGATGCCTGTCCGGCGTCACCGTGACTTCCGGCGCCGTGCTCTATCACGGAGCTTTCGGCAAGCAACCGCTGAGAGCTGTCCGATTCGTTGAGTAATAGCACGTGCCGCTCGTTGTCGATCGACCAAGACTTGAGTTTCGACAGAAAGCTTTGCCCCAGCAGCAGATCGCCGTCTTCGGTGACGATCGATCCGATGACATTGTGAAGCTCGACGTTTCCGACCCGCAACGATCGGAAGCGAAACCGTGGCGACTTCTGCTCGGTGCCATTGGCCAATCGATAATTTTGTGTATCGATCATGTCCTCGGGATTGAGAGCGCCGGTGCGCATGAGGGTCGAGAAAACATTCTCAGAGATAGAAACGTCCGAGGATGCGCTGTCGATGGTAAAGCGCAGCACCGTCTTGTCATTGACGACCACCGGAACGGCGAACAGCTCGCCACTCGCGCGGTCGAGACGCACGACATCGGCGAGCGTGACCTGGCCGATAGACAGCATCAATGTGATGATCGCTAGGAACGTGACGGGGAACACCGCGTTGCCCTCCCTTCAGAGCGAGTACGGTGATGGCTTCCATTATGCTCCGAACAAGACGCCTTTCAAGCGGGGCGAGCCAAGTTCCAGCGAGAGAGCTGCGCTTCGTTCCAGGTTATGTTAGATGGCGGGTGAATTCCGCTCACGCGATAGAGCCGCGGTCCGTTTCTCGTCCTGTCCGCGCTTCGAATAGTGGAATGGGGCCGACCGCATTCATCGCCATCGGACTCTTACGGCTTAAAAGAGCGAACGAACTCCCCGCCGCTCTTATGGGATCCCACCTAAAACCAACGAGGTCGCCAGTCGGCGGCCGTCCGCCCTACGGACTTGTGCGCGTTTCGTAAATCCGGGGTGCGATGCTTTCCCGTACCCGGGGTATGGCGGCCAAGGTGAATTTCATCACGTATCTCCGAACACCCGATGGACTGCGGGTTAGCGGCTTGGGCTCGGCGGACGTGATGTTCGGCGATGAGGAGAAGGAATTCGATCAGTCGGATCACGAGTGGACTCATCGCCAAGATGACGCGACGCCGGTGAGTGCCACAAACGCCGGCAGTGTACGCCGCATGCTTGGTACGCATGCCCAGAGGTTCTAAACGATAGATTAGAAAATTTGAATCAATCGCCGGCGACACCCCGCTAGGAGATGACTACAATGCGCGGCAAATACCGCGCGAGGCACCCGCAATGCTCCTCTACGTTGACACCAATTTCGCAAGCCCCTACGCCCTAGTCACCTTTGTGAGCCTGCTCGAGAAAGGGTTACAGATTGATATCGAAGCCCTGGATATAGTCGCTCACGCGAATCAAGACCCCGACTTCGCGAAGACGTCTATCACTCGACGCATTCCGACGCTTGTTCATGACGGCTTCGCCCTATCTGAATCCTCTGCGATCTGCGAATACCTTGACGAGACCTTTCCGGGCACGCGCCTCTACCCCACGGATACCCGCGACCGTGCGCGAGCACGTCAAGTTCAAGCCTGGTTGCGCAGCGATCTCATGCCGATTCGTGACGAGCGACCCACCTTCGTCGTCTTCTGCGGTGCCAAGCGTCCGGCCCTCTCCGCACAGGCACGTGAGGCTGCCGACAAGCTATTCTCTGCCGCACTGACGCTGCTCGATGGACGCACGGACAACCTTTTTGGCGACTGGTCGATCGCGGATGTCGATCTCGCGATGATGTTGCAGCGACTGATCGTCCTAGGCGACTCGGTGCCCCAACGCCTCATCGAATACGCGACTCTGCAGTGGTGTCGCCCGACGGTGCAACAGTGGATCCGTCGAACGCGGCCTCCACTTGTCGGATACTGACAGGGCACTGGGTGAATGCCGGGTGCGACTGGCTTTAAGCCAAGAACCCCGGCCGCCGCGCACGCTCCGAGAATGGATTAAAGACGTCGTAACTCCACGGTCCCCGTCAGCGTCTCCTCACCTATCGATACGTAGAGGGTTTTCTCCGACACGGATAAATCAAAGTCCATGCGTCGCGCAAGGCGCGCGACCATGGCCGCCACCAGATCTCGATCCATTACATGAATTTCCAACGCTTCGGCGCGGTGGATACGTTCGCCCGCAAGGCGCTCTAACCATGGTGCCACCTCTCGATGCGCATAGACTGCAACTCGGCGCGCGGCCTTGCCGGCCTTGTGCAATCGCGGCGCCTCTGGGGCACCGATGTCAATCCAACTCTGTAAGACGCCGGTGAGATCCCGGACCCCGATCGTGGGCTCCTCGGGATCGGACAAGCCTTTGGAGAAAGCGATCCCTTCCGCATACTCCAAGCAATATGCCAGGACCCGTGTAACCAAATACTCTGCTGCCTCCGACGGGTGCTGGGCGACGCGCAACGTTAGTGATTCGTAGACATTACGGTCCGCATCCGCGATGCGCACCGTAAACGCATACATCGTAGAGCTCAACGCCATGAGGGCATAGTACTACCTTAGCCCACCGCCCTTGCACCCGACCCCCTCACGACACGAGAACGCGTTCGCTGCGGATGGCGCGCTATGGCCGCTATGGCGCTCGCGGCAGTCGCTTTTCGGTCGACTCATTCAAGGCGCCCCCGGGTTGCCGAATTTATAGGCAGGATCGCCACTGTACTTGGAGCGCACGAATGCGAGCAGTTGCCACAGATCATCGGCACTTCGAATGATTCTGTGGAAGGGCATCATTGGTCCTACGACGTTCTCCCTGCCTGTACGGGTGTAGCCTTGCTTTTGGAGTTCGTCGCTGCCAAGTGTTACGAGGCGAAACAGGGTGTCGTCATCCCCGCCGTAAATCCAGATGTCGTTTGTGAGGGGTGGGCCCATCCCACCCCCGCCACCACCACCGTGACAGCCGCTGCAGGAGTAGCGCTGGAAATGTTTAGCGCCTTGCGCAACGATATCCTCTTGAGTGTCCCTATATGGGTTCACCAACTTACCCTTGGGCGTCATTTTCACCAGCTTCGACGGCGACACCACCGCACGATCAGCCGGTCCTTGGAAATCGCCGGCTTGCGCCAAGTTCTGAGCTCCCGTCGCCGCAAAGCCAATCGCGAAGAGACTGCCGACCAAGATTGCGATTTTCATGTCAATGACCCTCTGGTGTGATTGCGTTCCACAAACCGGAAAAACTGTTCGTTGGTAATTTGTTGTCGCTGCCTCTCTCGAGCCCCTTGCATGGATCCGATGCGTGAATTCTTATTGCTGCTTAACATGTGATCCATATGCGGGGTGTTATACGGAGTGCAGGCAATTTGAGCCGTAGACCGGTAATCATCTCGCCTGAGCGAGGGCCGCGGCGTCGGCACCTGCCGGGAATCGGAGTTGTCCGGTCAGATCGTTCGCAGCGTGCCACACTACCTCGGCCACGTCCGCCTCGGTCGTCACCGCTGTCGGCTGCGCAAATGCGGTGAAGATGGGTTCCGCGAAAGACGCATACGCCTCAGGAATCAGCCCTGCCATGCGCGATTCGCCGTTGCTGGTAAACGCCGTCGTGGGACCGTAGCCGGGCTCAACCAGCTTGACGCGGATGTTGAATGCAGCAAGCTCGAACGCCACAGAGCCTGTTAGCCCTTCGATCGCCATCTTACTGGCCGTATACACACCAGCCAACGGCATCGCCGCCATCGTCACGCTGGAAGTCACGTTCACGATTACCCCAGATTGGCGCTTCCGGAACTGGGGTACGACCGCCTGCATCATCGCCATGACACCAAAGGTATTGGTTTCGAAGACCTCGCGGACCGTGGCCATCGGCGTGGCCTCGAACGCACCGACGACACCAATGCCTGCGTTGTTGACTAGCACATCGATCGGCCCGGCGGCTTCAACGGCGGCGGCGATGCTGTCCTCGCTGGTGACGTCCAGCGGCAGGATCCGCAAGGACTCCGAGCGAGGGAGAACATCCTCGCGGGGAGTACGCATCGTCGCGATGACCTCCCAGCCGTTTGCGAGGAAATGGCGAGCCGTCTCCAGGCCATAGCCCGACGAGCAACCAGTGATCAGAATCGTTTGCATGCTAACCTCCTTTGGTATTGATGACTTTCTAGGCCTGGACGGTCTAGTTTTGATGCCGTACTCGCGGCGGATCAGATGCGCGGTCCGTTCGCCAATGATGGTGCAGGGCGCCAGTCGGTCCGCCGGGTATTGGAATTTGCTGGAGCATTTACCGAGGGCTATGGAACAGCAGTAAGGAATAAATAGACGATAAATAAAACGAGCAGTACCACGCCGTGAAGGATCATCGTACGACCGGTTCGTAATACGAGCGTCGTGGCGAACAGCGAAAGCAAGAGAAGCACGATAGACTTCATATCTATTCCAAGCACCAGCTTGATCCCTAGTAAAATAGACAGGACACTGATGGCGGGTATAGTCAATCCGATGCTCGCGAGCGCTGAGCCGAGAGCGAGATTCAAGCTTGTTTGCAACCGGTTCTGTCGCGCGGCTCGCAGTGCCGCGAGTCCTTCGGGAAGTAACACGAGAGTCGCGATGATGATGCCGACAATGGCATCCGGCGCCCCCCATTCCGCGACCTTTGCTTCGATCAAGGGGGCCAAGGCATGAGCACTAGCCATGACGACCAGGAGGCATAGGAGCAGAAGGCCGGCGCTCGCATACGCGAGGACCGCGCTTGGCGGCGTAACCTGGGAGCGCGGCGCGACGCTTGGCTCGTTTTCAAGGAAGAGTGGGCGATAGCCGATCGTTTGGGTGACGATGAACGCTCCGTAGACCACCGCGGAAACAACGGCCACAAGGGCCAGTTGGCTCGGTGAATAGAATGGCCCAGGGACGGTCTCAGTAAAGTTGGGGAACACCAGGGTCATCACTGTAATCGTCGCTAATGCGACGAGTGCCGCGCTTACTCCGTCGAGAGAGAACTCCTGTGCGCGGTGGCGCAGACCCCCAACCAGGAGCGAAAGACCGACGATTCCATTCAGGAGTATCATTACCGTAGCGAATACGGTATCGCGCGCTAGGGCGGCAGTGTCTCCGTGGCCCGAAAGCATCACCGAGCCAACGAGAGATAGTTCTAAGAGCGTCACCGATAATGCCAACACCAGAGTGCCGTACGGCTCGCCAATGCGCAGGGCAACTGTCTCCGCGTGATGGATAGCCGCGAATACCCCCATGGCCAGTCCCGGCACCACCAGGATCGCGGAGTATCCTCCGACACCCACCGCCTCCCCCAATGCGATCACACCGCCGATCAGCGGCGCCAGCACCGTCCAGAGTGGAATTTCTCGCGAGGGGCTCGCTATCACCTGTCGGGTCAAGTCCACCGGAGGGTCCAACCGGTTACCCGCGTTTAGCTTTGTTCGCGACACGCCCGCCTCATGCTCTCTCACCCAGCCCTGTTCGAGCGGGTTACGCCCTGAAGAGCACCGCCCAGGGGCTGACCATGTGGTCGATGAGCGGAGCGAGAATCCTTTGACTGCGCCAGCCGAGTGCGGCGCGTGAAGTAGACGTACGCGACGTAGACCGCACCAAGCGAAACAACCGCGAGCGCCGACAATCGACCGATGAGTTTCAGGTGTTTGAGCAGGTACGGCACTTGTTCGGCAAAGATGATGCCGGCCCCCAGTCCGGCGGCCACCCATAGCGCCGAACCTACGGCACTCAGCAGTACAAAGCGAAGCCAGTTCACACCCAACGCCCCGGCCAAGGGGGGTGCGATGGTTGACAAGCCCGGAACAAACTTGGCGATGATGAGTGAGCGCGGCCCCCAACGTTCAAAGTGATGCGACGAATCAGACGACAAGGAAATACGATCCAGGGTCTTCAGCGCGCGGATTCCGAGATGTCGTCCGAGCACGAACAAGCAGCCATCGGCAATGACGCACGCAAGCATCGCGATTGCAAAGGATCCAACGACCGACATCTCCTCGCTCGCGGCCAGCGTTCCGGCCCCGACGAGAACCACGATGGCGGGTATCGGCAGGCCGATCTGACCGATCAGCACGACTACAAAGACAATGAGCAGTCCGTAGGGCCCTGTTATTTCTAGAAGTGGTGAATGCATGGTGGCCGGTCCCCGCCTTGCGCTCGCGCCTAGCGCACGGTGTAGTGACGAGCTTCAAGACATGCGCTCATGGCGCGGTCATAGCCGGATCTTTTTGACTTGTTCTGATCCGGAGCTACTCCGCCGCCAGGCTCAGCCGGGTCGAAGCCGGTCTGGTTCTTGGACCACGCGTGGCACTCGTAACGATCCGCCGCCTGCTGCTCCGATGTCTGGCCGTCCTGGGGGTAGGCGTAAATGGGGTCGTTTGGCGGCTCGGCGGGTACCGCGGGCGGTGGCACGGCCAAACGGTCTGCCCCCGCCGGCGCCGACACAACCTCATAGGTATCTGTACCGGTTTCCCAGCGGTAAAAGGTCTCGTCGGCATAATGATAGGGGACCCCGCCCAGCCACACGGTGTTGTGATAGCGCGGGAGCATAGGAACGTGCATACCGATGGGCGGGAGCGTCCGCACCACGGCGCCGAGACGCGGATCATAGGCTCCGTGGTTGTAGCGATTGTCGACGGCTTCTGCACGCGCGGGATGAAGCTGGCGGTCGCTCGCGTGCGCCGATACGGCCGCGGAAAGCACAAATAATGCCGAAAGCATTCCCGCTGAAAGGAGAAATCGATCCGGGTTTGGACAGTTCATCATTCGTTTCCGTTTTGATTGGACGCGATCGCCGAGCGCAAGCACGCCAGCAAATCGTTGTCGTTGAACGGTTTGGGGAGATAGCAGAACATCCCCTCGCGAAGCGCGCGTGCACGATCGGTCTCGTCGGGAAAGGCCGTGATCAGAATCGTCGGTATGCGCTTGTCGGCCGTGATCAAATAGTCGTGAAGCTCGAATCCCGTCATCCCGGACAGTCGCCCGTCGGTGATCAAACAGGCTGTGCGCCCGAGAAGATTGGATGCCAAGAAGTCCTCGGCGGACGGAAAGATCTCTGTGTCGAAACCCATCGAGTTCAGGAGATCCATCACGCCTTCACGGACCGACGAATCGTCATCCACGATCGCAATCACGCTTTTGTTTGGCACGGCCATCTCTCACTTCGCATGGAGAATAGGCTAGTGCGGCAAAACGCCCGCGGCTATTCCGCGTCGGGCGCAAACGCCTTTGAGTGAGTTAGGGCGGAATCGCCCATTGAACGAGAGGACTAGTGCCTTGGTTTAGGCCGCTACGCCCCGCGGGTCGCTATACCGAGCTTATCCGCCATTCGCGCGAGCTCGATCACGGACTTGGCATGCATTTTTCGAGTCAACTGACTGCGATGGACCTTCACCGTCATTTCGCTCAACTCGAGCGATGCCGCGATCTGCTTGTTCGGGCGCCCGGTGATGACCAGCGCGAATACCTCTCGTTCTCGAGGCGTCAGAGACTCGTAGCGTGAGCGCAGTTCCGCCACCGCCCTCGCCTCGAGGCGCCGGCTGCGGTCACGCTCGAGCCCCGCCTGCACGGCGTCGAGCAGGTTCTGCTCATGCAGCGGTTTGGTTAGGAACTCTATCGCTCCGGATTTCATGGCCTGAACCGACATCGGTATGTCGCCGTGGCCGCTGATGAATATGATGGGGAGGAGAATATCGGCCTGTGCGAGCTGGCGCTGAAATTCCAATCCACTCTGCCCGGGCAATCTGACATCGAGAACGATGCAACCGGGCGAATCGGGTCGGCTGGCCGCGAGGAATTCTTGGGTCGACCCGAAAGAAAGCGCTGCCATACCGATCGATTGAAAAAGATCCACCAGGCCTCCCCGCACGGACGCATCGTCATCGATGATAAAAACGACGGGCTTCCCCTCCGTCATGAGGCTGGATCCACCGCCAGGAGTGCTACGTGCATGTCCAATCGGCCCAGGATGCCTACCCAACTCATATCACCTATTCCTGATGCATCGGCAGCGTGAACTGAAAGACCGCACCAACGGGCTCATTGGGTGTGGCCCACAGACGGCCGTCGTGTGCTTCTATGATACCGCGGCTGACGGCGAGTCCCATGCCCATTCCTTCCCGCTTGGTGGTATACAAAGGATCGAAGATGTGATGGGCATTCTCGGGATCGAGTCCCGAGCCGGAGTCACGGATGGTCAGAAGAATGCGGTTCGACACGTCTTTCTCGGTGCCGACAAACAAGTTCCGCGGTCCCTCGGTAAGCTCACGTATGGCCTCAATGGCATTGATGATCAAATTGAGAATGACTTGTTGCAGCTGGATGCGGTCTGCCAGGACCAGCGGAGTACCATCTGCAAATTGCGTCTTTAACGAAATGCCGCTTTCGTCGATTTCTCCTCGCGCCAAGGCGATGATTTCAAGCACTGCATCGTTGATGTTCACTGCGACTTTCTCCGGAGGTCGGTTTTTCGCGAGGTTGCGAATCCTCTCAACGACCTCACTGGCACGATTGGCGTCCCGGATGATCCGATCGACGGACTGAATTGCCCTCTCCAGATTGGGCGGCTCGCTCGCAAGCCAGCGCTGACACGCATTTCCACTGCTCACAACCCCGGCGAGTGGCTGATTGACCTCATGCGCGATTGACGCCGTCAGCTCCCCCAGAGAGGCCACCCTCGCAAAACGCGCGAGATCCGTCCGGGTCTGCTCAAGCTTCTTCTCCGCCAGATCGCGAACTTTCGCCGACAAACCCGTAACAACGAGCGAGGTCGTCAGGAAGGACAGTACGGCGATCACATCCACCGGTTTCGCTACTCGAACACTGAATATCGGCGCAGCAAAGAAGAAATTCAGGCAGAGCACCGCCACGAAACAGAGGATGGCAGACACGACGAAATTCCCCAGCAGGGAGATCAGCGTGATCATGATTAACAGGGCAAAACCTGCCGTGGCCAGAGTAGTCTGTAACCGGAAACAGACAGCGCTGAGAGAGACTAGTCCGATGCCGCCACCGACGCACACGGCAGCGGAACGCCAGAATTGGGACTTCCTAAGGCGCTGCATGTGCGGCGTCATTTCTCCCGCAGTTTGCACGACCTGGCATTCTTGTTCAATCGGCGATGTCTCGCCGCTAATTCCTGCGGGAGGAACCACATATGCATCGATCAGCGTCGACGCGCTGTCGGCAGGTGGTTGTTACGAGCCTCCGCATCTCATCTTCAAACGCACCACCAACCCACTCAGCGCCGAGCCAAATGGATTCGACGAAATCGCTCGTTACGTGTAGTTTCGTGGCGATGCAGCAATCCGAGAGGAGCACCGTCATGCGAGACGTCGAGATCAAGCGCATTTACGATGAACCCGCCCGCGGCGACGGCTATCGAGTTCTGATAGATCGACTTTGGCCTCGCGGCATAACCAAAGAGAGGGCCCACCTGAATGAGTGGGCAAAGGACGTCGCACCCAGCACGGAACTGCGAGAATGGTTCTCGCATGATCCGGCACGGATGAGCGAGTTCTGTACGCGCTATCTGCACGAATTGCACGCGGTGCACCCGCACGCACTTGCAGCGCTGGCGAAGGAGTCCGAGAAGACCCGCGTAACTCTACTCTACGCGGCACATGATCCGAAGATTAACCACGCGATCGTGCTCAAAGAGGCGATCCAGGCGTTCAAATGATTGCAACCGGCGCGGCGCGGAATCAGATTTGCCGAGACGGTCGCGCGGTCGCATCGCAGATCACCCAACAGACTTCTATACGTAGATCTCAGGAAGTCCGCGTGTAATCGGCGGCAGTGCCGTAACTATCGACGAGTTAATCGGCGCGCCAGCGCCGCATCTGCCCAATTGCCAGAATCTCCAGACATCCATACTCCCGCCAGGACCCGCTTTTTGGCGTAGGACAATTCTGGCTCGCAGCAAGTGGAACGTCTCATGCTCATAGCTCGTGAGACACGGTAGGTTGGCAACCACGCGCCTTGGCGATGCAAAGGCAGCCGTGCGAGCCATACCCGGAATGTGCCGGACTAAGTGGAGATTGATGTGCGAGTGATACTGCTGCTCATCGTGCTCTCAACGCTGGGCTGCTCCACCATGCCACGAGGCTCCGCGTCGCCCAAGACGCCCTCTTTCGCGCTCGAACGACCGGAGGACACTCGCCTCGGCCGGCAATTTCTGGCCGCGTCCGAGCGTCATCAGGGCGAATCGGGCTACCACATCATCAACTCGGGAATTGATGGGTTCGTCACCCGAATTCAGATGATTGATGCAGCGGAAAGAACCATTGACGCTCAGTACTTCATCTTTCGGGGTGACAAGACTGGGCTCCTGATCGCTGAGGCGCTCGAGCGCGCTGCCGCCCGTGGCGTACGCGTGCGAATTCTGGTCGACGACGGCGACACGGTAGCGGGGGATCAGAAAATCTTGGCACTCGGACAAGAGTCCAATATTGAGGTGCGGATCTTCAATCCATTCGACTATCGAGGTCACAATGCAGTCCTGCGCCGTGTCGATTTCTTGTTCCACAAGGGCCGGCTCGATTATCGGATGCACAACAAGCTGATGATCGTCGACAATTCAGTAGCGCTGGTCGGCGGCCGGAACATCGGCGCCCAGTATTTTCAGGTCGAGCCGGACTCCCAGTTCGCGGACGATGATGCATTTGCCGCGGGCGTGATCGCGGCAAAGCTGTCGAAAACCTTCGACAGCTACTGGAACAGCGAGTTTGCGGTGCCCTCGACGTCGCTCCCCTTGCCGAAGGAGCGATCTGCGGAGCCGAAAGTGTCGTTCGCGGACGGCGGCGCGGATTATCGAGCGAGGATTGCCAGCGGAAAACCTCTACAGGACCTCATGGCCGACGATGCTGCCCTTCATTGGGCTACCGCCGCGGTCGTGTGCGATAGTCCGGACAAGAAAGACGTCGAACAAAGGAAGAAACGCGGACGCCTGATGGCACCAGAAGTCACCCGTGCGATGCGAGAGGCTGACACCGAACTCTTGATAGTCAGCCCATATTTCGTTCCATCCGAAAGCGAGATGACATTGCTCGGAGAGCTCAGAGAACGGAACACCAGGGTGCGCATCCTCAGCAATTCGCTCGAATCGGCACCGGCGCTTGCGGCGCAATCCGGATACGACAAGTTTCGCATCCGGTTGCTCCAGAGTGGCGCACAACTCTACGAAGTGCGCGCGCTCCTTAGCAGCGATCGCGGCAGCGGTCAGACCCGTACTATCTCCCGTTACGGAACCTACGGCTTGCACGCCAAGCTTTACGTTATGGATCGCGAGCGCCTCTACATCGGGTCGATGAATTATGATCAGCGGTCGTGGCAGATCAACACCGAGGTCGGCCTTCTGATACAGAACCGCGAGCTTGCCGAAGAAGTTGCGAAACGTTTCGAAGCGATGGTCAGTCCGAAGGCCGCCTATCAGGTCTTCTTGGACATCGACAGCAAGGGTAGAGAGCATCTGCGTTGGAAGACGGAGATGGACCAACGGCAGATAGAGCTCACTCGCGAGCCGAGTCGCGGGTTCTGGCAAAGGACCAAGGTCCAGCTTTTGGAGCTTCTGCCCCTCGATCACGAGTTATAACGCCTCTTATTCACCGTGCCGTCCGTTAGTGGCATGGACGTCTCCTGCTTCTAGCAATCTCGCCGAATGAGGCGGTTGCTAACCCGCCTTCTTTGCAGGAGTGTCCGGCCATGACTGTTGCGGATTGCCCCATTGCAGCGGGCAAAATTAGGGCGTCCTGCGCTCTCGCTGCGCGCAAGCGGTGCGATGCAAGACTCGGGGCAACCACCTGTGCACGGCGCCGCTCGCGCGTTGGACGGCAAAACGGCTTTATTTTAAGGGCTTTGCGGGTCTTGAGGCTGGCGCGCCGTGGCGGGCACGGTAATTGCAGTCTCTCGATCTAAATGTGCGTCTAGGGTTCCGGCTTAACGCAGTTGAGCGGCTGGTCCGAGAGAGGCAGTCCTTACTCGTAAGGATACACGGCGGGATAAAAGCCCGGGAGATCAAGGTCGAGGAAGCTGACGCGTCCTCGGGATGGTCTCCCTTTTAGGTGGGAATATCCCGACTGAACTCGAAGGCTCCTCGAGTGGCGGCACCACGTTTGAGTGAGGAGCTCTCGATGAAGCAAGTTTCCCCGCTGATCACGGACTGGCAACGCAATCGGCGGTCGCTGATGCGTTTCACCTCGGTCGCCGCGGCGGTACTCACGGCGCTATACGGCAAGCCGGCGAGCGCCGCCGACGATACGGTGCAAGGCGATGCCCTGGAAGAAGTCGTCGTCACCGCGAGCCGTCGCGCCGTGTCGGTGCAGGATCTGCCAATCTCAATCACGGCGGTGACAGGGCAAGCGCTCGAAGCGGCAGGAATCGAGGATATTGCAGGGCTGGCGCATGCGGTCGCGGGCGTGAACTATACAGACAAGGGTCCTTTTGGCGGGGTCAATGGCAGCACGTTGATTATCCGCGGCTTGAACAGCGAAGCGACAGCGGGCCAGTTGGCACTCGCCTCTCCGGTTGTGCCGCCCGTGGCAACGTATATCGACGAGACGCCGCTGTTCGTCAATCTACGTCTCATGGATCTGGAGCGCGTGGAGATCCTGCGGGGTCCACAGGGCACGTTATACGGTTCGGGATCGCTCGGCGGCACCGTTCGCTTCGTGCAAAACGCCCCCGATCCGTCGGGGTTTGATGCAAAAGGCGAGATGGGCCTGAGTAAAACTGCTCACACGCATGCGCTCAACGAAGACATCAACGGCATGGTCAACCTACCCTTCTCGGATACGTTCGCCGTGCGTTTGAATGGATCCTGGACCGACGATGCCGGATTCATCAATCAGCCGAATCTTTATGTGCTAGGCAGCTCCGGGGTGCCGATCTCATCGGACCCGAGTCACGCGCTGACGGCCCCGCCCGTGAAATATTCGGAGGATGGCGTGAACTCCTATGAATATCGTACCGCACGGGTATCGGCGCTCTGGAGGCCGAGCGACGAGCTGAAAGCGCAGCTGTCCTATTACTATCAAGTAGCAAGCGCAGGAGGATTCCCGTACGTCGCAACCTCGAGCCTTGCCTACAATCAACCCATTGCACAACCCCCGGGTGTCCTGCCGCAGCTGTACGATGCCCCGGTTCCTCCCGGCGTCGACCGACTGTCATCCGCGACGAACAGCTTGGAGAACACGAAGGATCACGTCGATGTCACGGCGCTCACCGTCGACTACGATCTGGGATTTGCGACCATGACTTCATCGAGCTCGGCCGCGCACCACAACAACCAGACAAATTCCGACTTGACCGCGCTCTACACGAATTTCAGCTTCTATAAACCGTATTACGGTGAGAATCCGCGATCCTTCATCCAGGGCCATGATTTCTTGGACGACAAAGTCTACGCAGAGGAGCTGCGTCTCGCGTCCAAGACCGGCGGGATGTTCGACTGGATCGGCGGTATTTTCTACAAGGACGAAAAGACCTACATTCAAGAGCACGAATTCTATCCGGGCTATAACGACTACTACAACGCTTGCATCGCCGCCAATCCAAATGGCAACTGCGGACTCGGTGAATATGTGAACGTCGCCCCCTCCATCGTCGGTATTCCGCTCGTCGTGGACCAAGCATACATCGGCGACTTCCAAACTCACTTCAAGGATCTAGCGGCGTTTGGCGAACTGACGTGGCATCTCACTTCGGCGTGGAGTCTCACGGGGGGAGCGCGTGTCTTCAAGCAAACCCTGAACCAGTCGCAACAGACGGGTCTTCTGTTCGACGGTCCGGGCTACGCCGCCAACGAGTCGGCCAGCGACACGTGGCGTCGGGCCCAATTCAAGGTCAATTCCGCCTATGAGCTCGACAAGAACAATCTCGTCTACGCGACCTGGTCGCAGGGATTCCGACGCGGCGGCGTCAACGCGCTGCCACCAAGCGAGCCCTTCATCGATCCCTCGACGGGCAAGCCGTACGTGACGCCGCCGGCGCTGACCCACCTGCAGCCCGATACGGCAGATAACTACGAGATCGGCACCAAAGGGACAGTAATGAACCGGATACGCTACTCAGCCGCGATCTATGATATTCAGTGGCATAACATTCAGGAGGGCGTGCAGTTGACGCCGCTCGTGTTGCCGGCGTCGCTCAATATCGGCGAGGCCTACAGCCGGGGGGTCGAGTTGGAGGTCTCGGCGAGCGTGACGCGGCACCTCGCCGCACAGCTCGGCTACACCTACGACTTGACCAAGCTCACGTCCCTCAATCCGCTGTTCACCTTCCCGAATGTCTCTGTACCGCCGCCGGCGATCGGCAGCCCCTTGCCGGGCACGCCTAAATCGAGCCTCGCGGCCGGTCTCGAATATGGGGGCCTGCCGCTGGCTGGGGGGCAGTTGCGGTACGCGCTCAACGGTCATTACCAGAGTCGGGTGATCCCGGCGCTTTCCGCGACCGTGCCGACGGTGCCGGGCTACTACATGCTGGACACCCGCTTGAGCTGGGCGCGATCGCATTTCATCGGCACGTTATACATCAACAATTTGACCAACAACCTGGGCATTTCGTCGTATACGGACCCCTCCATCTACGGCAATCGCTCCCAAGCGGTGGTTTCGACGCCGCGCACGTTCGGATTCACGCTAGGATATTCCTTCAAAGAATTGTAATCGGAAGGCCGGCTGTCATGATCCGAACGGGAAGCGAATACATCGATTCCATACGTGATACCCGCGAGGTCTATATCAACGGCGAGCGCGTCAAGGATCTGGCTGCGCATCCGATGCTGAAGCCGCTGATCGACATCCGCGCGCGCATTTACGATATGCAGCACGAGACCGCGACTCAACGCCTGCTCGCTTACCGCGAGGACGACGAGTGGAACGCAATCGCCAACAAGCTGCCGCGCACTCATGGGGATTGGTCGGACAAGCGCCGCGCGACCGACACGATTCTAGAGGACATCGGGGGCATCGTCACCCGCGTGGGCGATGAGACAGTCGGGGAGATGTGGTCGCTGTTCGACGGTCAGAGCGTGCTTGACGAGGTCGATCCGCAGTTTTCGGTAAATATTCGTACGCACGTCGACGCCGTGCTCAGGGGCGACCCCTTTCACGTCTCCGCGAACACCGACCCGAAGGGAGACCGATCGAAGCCGCCGCAGGAGCAGGATCCCGACATGCTGCTGCACGTCATCAAAGAGACCGACGCCGGCATCGTGGTGCGCGGCGCAAAATACGAGACAGCGGCTCCGTACGCCAATCAAGCGTTCGTCAAGCCGACCATCGCTAATTGGGGAAACTCCGCGCTCTCGGATTATGCGGTCGGCTTCATCTGCGATCTGAGCTCTCCCAACCTCAAATTCATTTGCCGTACAGGTTTTGCGGGGCGCGCGCCGGCGGCGGATTATCCGTTGGCCAATCGCTTCGACGAGATCGACGCGCTGGTGGTGTTCGACAACGTGCTGGTGCCCTGGGAGAACGTGCTATTTTATCGCCATACCAAGGCGGCGTCCTTCATTCGATCGACGCTGCACCGCTACTCGGCGTTCGCCTTCGTGCAGCGGATTCTGCGGTTCGCCGATCTCATGATCGGTGCCGCCTTGTTCAACGTGCGGCAGACCGGGCTCGATAAGCAGCAGGCCGTGCAGGAGAAGCTCGCTCAGCTCGCCGTCTACCGCGAGGGCATCAACGCTCATCTCACCGCGGCGATCGCGGTGGCCGAGAAAAGTCCGGCGGGGCTCATGATGCCGAATCAGTCTTTGCTCTATAGCGGGCGGGTGCTCGCCTGTTCGCAATTGCATCACATGATGCACATTGCACGGGAGCTGTGCGGGGGGCAGATCTGCGTGACGCCCGACAAGGCCGCGTTTGATTCGCCGGACACACGGCCGTGGTTGGAGAAGTTCTATTCGGTCAACGCGCAGTGGGTGGCGGAAGATCGGCGCAGGCTACTCGCCTTCGCGCGCGATCTATTGAATTCCGACTATGCGGGTCATCGCCTGACCTTTCAGCTATTTGCGCAAGCTCCGCCGTTTGCCCATTTGGCAGCTGTGTACAACAATTTCGACTGGGATGGCCCGCTCGACTTCGTGCGGCGGGCCGCGGATCTGTCCGATCGCGTCATGCCGGGCGCAGGCTGAGGGCCACGAATGCATACTCGAATTCGCAAATTCAACACGCGCGACACGTACCCCGAGCAGAAGCTCGACAATGACCTGTGTCAGGTCGTCGTGGCACGGGGCCGCACCGTCTTCGTGCGCGGCCAGGTGGGTCAGGACCTCGATACGGCGGTCAGCATCGGCGTGGGTAATCCCGCCGCGCAGACCGAACAGGCGATGTCCAATATAGAGCGGCTGCTGACCGAGGCCGGCGCGCAACTCGAGCACATCTGCAAGGTGACGATCTACATCACCGATCCGAGGTTTCGCGAGGCCGTCTACGGCACCGTAGGCCGATGGTTGCGCGGGGTCTATCCGGTATCCACCGGGATTGTCGTGGCGGGGCTGGCGCGACCCGAATGGCTGGTGGAAGTGGACGTGATTGCAGTCATTCCCGAAGAGGGTTGAATTTTGACGTTTTCGATTGTCGCTCGGTCGTCGAATCCCGATCTTTTCGGCATGGCGATCGTGTCTTCGTCGCCAGCGGTCGGCGCCCGCTGCGCGCATGGCCGTGCCGGGGTGGGCGTGGTCGCCACTCAGAACATCACGGATCCCGGATTGGCCCCCCGCGTGCTCGACAGTCTTCAGGGCGGCCTCGATGCTGGGAATGCCGTGAAGCATGCGCTGGCGGGTACACCGTTCGGTGACTACCGGCAACTGCTCGCCCTCGGCCGGTGCGGGCCACCCTATGTTCACACGGGCGTCCGTGCCCTCGGGCTGACGGGCGAGGCCATCGGCATCGATGCGGCCGCGGCGGGCAATTTGTTGGCCCATACCGCGGTTCCGAACGTCATCGTGAGCGCGTTCGAGTCCGGAAGCGGACATTTGGGCGACCGTCTCCTCGAAGGTGTGGGGGCCGGACTCGCCGCCGGCGGAGAAGCCGGACCCGTGCATTCGGCGGCCCTTCTCATCATGCGCGAAGTGCAATGGCCGATTGTCGACTTGCGCGTCGATTGGAGCGACGCCGATCCGGTGGCGGCGCTGGCGGCGCTGTGGCGGCGCTATGCGCCGCAAATCGAGGACTACGTGCAACGGGCGCTCGATCCGACGCGCGCCTCAAGTTTCGGGGTTCCGGGAGATCCGTAGGGTCATGCACGCCGCTTCCACACCATCGAATTCGCCATCGGCGCGCGCGCTACGCGAGGAAGTGCGGCGTCGCATGGAGGCACGCAATTGGCTCGGTGCTTTGGAGTGCCTCGAGCAGGCTTTGTCCGCGCCACCCCATGATCCACGATGGCTCATCAGTCGCGCGCAGTGCCTGCTCGCGCTTGGAAGACTCCCTGAAGCCTGCGAGGCCGCCGCGGCGGCGCGACGCGCCGCGCCGCCGGATCCGGTGATGTTCGATGCGATCGGCAGCCTCTTCAGTCAGGGCAATGATCAACGGCAAGCCCTGGAGGCTTATGATCGAGCTGTCGCCCTCGCGCCCGAGGCTCCGCACTTTCTCTTTAATCGGGCCACGGTCCACCGCTTCCTGGGGCAATTGATCGAGGCCGAGCGCGATTACGATCACGTCATCGAGCTCAAGCCCAACGACTACGAAGCCTACAAAAATCGCTCGGAATTACGCACGCAATCTCCGACCGCGAATCACATCGACGAGCTCGAGCGGGTCCTCGAGTCCGGGATCGCGGATTGGCGGGGCGTCGTGCAGATTCGTTACGCCCTGGCAAAGGAATACGAGGATCTCGCCGATTACGCCAAGTCCTTCGAACACCTGAAAGAAGGGGCGACCAAGCGCCGACGGCACCTGCGCTATGACGTTGGCTCCGACGTGGCGACCGTCGATTGGATCGTGGAGGCCTTTCCATCGGCGAGCGGGCCTGTGGTCGGAACGCGCAGCGCCGCCCCGATCTTCATCGTGGGCCTACCGCGCAGCGGCACGACGCTCGTCGATCGAATCCTGGGCAGTCACTCCGCGGTCCACTCCGCGGGGGAGCTCGATGACTTTGCCCGGTGTGTGGTCGGGGGAGCACGAGGTGATCTGCGCGCCGCGATCCCCCGACGCGAGCTGGTGGCGCGCTCCGCACGCCTCGATTTCGCGGCGCTCGGCGCCGAGTACCTGAACCGGGTGCGGCAGGTCGTGGGTTCAGAGGAACGCTTCACCGACAAAATGCCGCTGAATTATCTTTATTGCGGACTGATTCACCGCGCGCTGCCGCTCGCGAAGATCGTGCACCTGACGCGTCATCCCATGGCCGCCTGCTACGCCATGTACAAGACCTTGTTCAAGGACGCCTATCCGTTTTCTTATGACCTCGATGATATCGGCCGCTACTACGTGTCCTATCGGCGTTTGATGGATCACTGGGAGTCGGCCTTGCCGGGGGTCATCCATTGCCTGAGCTATGAGGCACTGGTGGCGGATCAGATCGCTGAGACGCGCAAGCTCCTCGAATACTGCGGCCTCGACTGGGAAGACGCCTGTGTCGACTTCCATCGCAACACGGCGCCGACCACGACCGCCAGCGCTGTCCAAGTTCGACAACCGATGTACCGCACATCCGTCTCTCAATGGCGCCACTATCAAGCGCAGCTTGAGCCGTTTGCCAGGCAGTTGCGCGCGGCCGGCATCGCAACGCAGTGAACATGAGCGAAGCCGCGCGCATCGAGCAACACACGATCTACCCCATTCCCGCGAACGAGCGGCATGGCCGCGCACGGGATTTGTTCACCGTCTGGTTCGGCTCGAACATCATGATTTTGACCATCGTGACCGGCTCGCTTGCGACCTTGCGGTTTCAGCTGTCCTTGGTCGCCGCCAGTCTCGCGATCCTGGTCGGGAACTTGGTAGGCGGCATTTTCATGGCACTGCATGCCGCACAAGGTCCGCAGCTCGGCGTACCGCAAATGGTGCAAAGCCGCGGACAGTTCGGGTCCATCGGCGCCATTTTCGTCGTTGCGCTGGTGGTGTTCATGTACTTGGGTTTTGTCGCCTCCAACCTCGTGCTCGGTGGGCAGTCCTTACACGGCATCGCCGGCGGCCTCAGCGATCAAGCCGGCATCGTTCTCATCGCGCTCCTGAGTTTCGCGGCGGCGATTTACGGTTACGATCTGATTCACGCCTATGCACGCTGGATGAGTTGGATTTGCGGTGCCGCGCTGCTGACTTGCTTCGTCTGGATCTTCGCAGTCACCGGGCTGCCCGCCGATGCGTGGCATCGTGGCGGTGTGTCCCTTAGCGGATTTCTGGGAATGGTATCGATCGGCGCGTTGTGGCAGATCGCGTACGCGCCCTACGTCTCGGACTATTCGCGGTACATGCCGGCGGTCAGCGGCGTCTGGCCGACTTTCTGGGCCAGCTACTGGGGTTGCGTGCTGGGTTCGGCACTGCCGATGTTGCTCGGAGCGCTGCTCGGGCTGAACGTCGCCAACGGCGACATCGTGTCCGGCCTAACCGCCGCCATGGCGCCAATCGGCGCGGCCATCATTTTGGTTTTTTCGGTGGGTATCGGCGCAACCACCGCGATGAACGTGTACTGCGGCGTCCTCTCCGCCATCACGGTGGGTCAGAGCTTCCGACCCAGTTGGCGCGCCGCGCGGGCCGCCCGGATCGTGCTGACTATCATCTTCGGCCTGCTCGCGCTCACGATGGCGCTGCTCGGTGCCAGCAACTTCATGGCGAACTACGAGAACTTTCTGACACTTCTCCTGTGTGTCATGGCGCCATGGACGGCGGTAAATCTGGTGGATTTCTATCTGGTCCAGCACGGCGCCTACGATGTGTCTTCGTTTTTTGCGCCGGATGGCGGGATCTATGGTCGCTACAATGCCACCGCCCTCGCGTGCTACGCGGTCGGCATCGTGATTCAAGTGCCCTTCCTGGCGAACGATTTGTACACGGGGGCCGCCGCCCAGGCACTGGGCCGGGTCGATGTGTCGTGGCTCGTGGCGCTCGCCGCTTCGGGCGGGCTGTATTTTGTCCTGGCGCGACGTCCCGTGCCGGCGCGCCTCCCTCAAGACGCACGATAACCGTGCTTCACCGATCGCACCCCGCACCGCTCTCGTGCGCACCCGAAGCTTCGACGTATGTCAGGGACTTTCTTGTTGCGCCCCGTATCAAAGCGGTGAAAGATGCGGCTGAGAGTTGATGCAAAGGGGGATGTGATGCGGAGATGGCGAACGCACCTGCTGGCTTGGCTCACCGTCGTGAGCCTCCCGATCATCCCGCAATTCGCTCAAGCGGGCACTCCGGTCACCTTGGGCGTCGTCACGTGGATCGGCTACGGTCCAATTTATTGCGCGGCGGCCAACGGTTATTACAAACGGTACGGACTCGATGTAAAGCTCATCACCTTCAGTGACAATTCGGTAATGGCAGGCGCCGTGCAAAGCGGCGAGATCGACGCGACCACGATGACTTACGACCAAGTGATCGCGGCGAATGCACACGGTTGGAAGCTCAAGGTGGTGATGCCGATCGATTACTCGGTTGGCGGGGATGCGATCCTCGCGAGTACCCAGATTCATTCCATCAAGGACTTAAGAGGCCTCAAAGTGGCCTTCATGTCGGCCTCGCCGTCGGATTTCTTGCTGGGTTACGCGCTGGCCAAAGATGGGCTGTCGGAGCGCGATGTGCAGCCGATCAACACCACACCCGAGGGCGTGGTGGGTATCATGGTGGGAGGCTCGGCGCCGGTGGGTGTCAGTTACGAGCCCAATGTTTCGACGATCGTAAAATCGAGCGGCGGCAAGCGATTCCACGTGCTCATGTCCTCGCGCGAAGCGCGCGGCATGATCACCGATGTCTTGGTGCTCAAGGATAGCGTGATCGCCAAGAACCCGAAGATGGTCGAGGGACTGATTCGCGGCACGTTGGACGGACTTGCGTTCATGACCGCGAACTCCGGCAAAGCGGCCGAGATCATCGCCAAGACCTTGGACATCAGCTCCGCGGAAGCCTCGGAGCAATTACCCAACATCGAGAATCCGGCGTTGCCGGTCCTAGGCGACGTCTTCAAGAGGAGCGAATCTTTGCCATCGTTCTATGCAAGCGGCAAGATCATCGGCGAGATTTTGAAGCGCGAGGGTCAAATCGATACCCCGCCGCCGATCGAGGGCACCTACGACGCGAGCTTCGTGCGCGCTCTGCAGGGCAACTCCGGTGGCTAAGCTGCGCGTTTCCTGGCGCAGCGGACTCGCCATCTGCTATACGCTCGCGGCGTGGTCCGGGGGCCTATGGATGCTCGCCCGTCCGGAAGTCGCGCTCAATGCGTTGGGCGTTCTGCTGGTGACGCATGCGTTGATCTATTCGGCTTATCTGATTCACGAATGTGTACACCACGCCGTCTTTGCGACTGCCGGCGCCAACGATCGGCTGGGGATGCTCATGAGTTGGATCAACGGCGCGTGCATTGCGAGCTATGCGCGATTGAAGAAGAAGCACTTGCGCCATCATTCGGATCGGCTCGACGTGGTCACCTTCGATTACCGTGCGGCCCTGCGTAGCACACCCGCCTGGGTGCAGCGTGGGGTGTTGGCGCTCGAATGGGCGTATATTCCGGCCGTCGAAATCTTGATCCGCGGCATGATAATCGCCGCGCCGCTGACGGCGGGCAGCATCGCGGAACGGCTACGGGTGCTTTGGACGCTGCTAGTGCGCGTTGCTTTCTTCGCGACGCTGGCGTGGATCTCGGTGAAAGCGGTGCTGCTTTATGCGCTTGCCTATTGGATATTCCTGACCGCACTGCGTTTCATGGATGCGTTTCAGCATACCTATGAGGTGTATGCGTCGCAGTCGCTCGAAGCGGCCGCGGTCGATCCACGCCGGGACTTACGCTACGAGTATGAGAATACGTATTCGAACCTGCTTAGCGAGCGCTGGTCTTGGCTCAACCTGCTGGTACTCAATTTTCCCTACCACAATGCCCATCATGTCCGCCCCGGGGCGCCGTGGCACCGCCTGCCGGCGCTGCATCGGTCACTTTATGGTGAGAACGACGGGCAGGTTATTCGCTGCCGCGATCTTGCGGCGAGTTATCACCGGCATCGCGTGGCGCGAGTCATGGCGGAAAGTTACGGATCGGTGGCGGCAACGGGAGATCGAGCGGCCGGATTCTTGGGCGCCATCGGCGTGTCTTTCCTGACGGCGGTTTGAGTCATGAGCGCAAGATCGAGCGTTGCGCTGTTGGTCATCGATATGCAGCGCGATTTCCTTGATCCGCGGGGCTATGTCGCCCAAAGCGGCGTGGATGTCGGCATTCTGCGCAGGTCCATACCCAACGTACGGCGTCTGCTGGACGGGGCGCGTTCCGCAAACGTGCGCGTGATCCACACTCGGGAAGGGCACCGTCCCGATTTATCCGATCTAACGGCCTGCAAACGCGCCCGCGCCGCAGGTTCCGGAGCCGCCATCGGCAGTACGGGACCGCTGGGTCGTTTGTTGGTCCGGGGTGAGCCCGGGCACGCCATCATCGAGGAGGCGGCGCCGCTTCCCGGGGAGACCGTCATCGACAAGCCGGGCTTCGGGGCGTTTTTCGCGACCGATTTGGAGCTGATTCTGCGCGCGGCGGGCATTTCCCGACTGACGATTGCGGGCGTCACCACCGATATCTGCGTGCACTCGACCTTGCGTGAGGCGGTGGACCGTGGGTTTGACTGCACCACGGTGAGCGATGCGTGCGCGGCCGGAGATCCTGCCATCCACGAGGCGATGCTGGCGTGCATTGCCGGCGAGGGCGGGATCTTGGGCAGTGTAGTGGACACCGCGGCAGCCCTGTCGGCGTGGCGCGAGTGAGCGCCCTCCCCCGCCTACGCGAACGCATCGAGGGCGCGGCGGTGCGGCCGCCGACGCTGCGCATCGACTGGAACATTCGCGGTTCGCTGGATCGGCGACGCTACATGTTGATCGCAACGGCCAGCTTCGCACTGTGGCTCGCTGTGTGGTGGGCCGCCACCGCGCTCGAGCTCGCGGATCCTCTGTTTCTACCTGGTCCCGGCGCGGTCCTGCGGCGGTTCTTGGCATGGCTGCGCGAGGGCAGTTTGGCGTCCGATGCCGGAATCAGCCTATTTCGGGTGACAGCGGGCTTCTTGTTGTCGGCTGTGATGGCGGTACCGCTAGGCCTGTTGATCGGCTCCTACCGCCCAGTGCGCGCTTTCTGCGAGCCGTTGCTGGAATTTGCCCGTTACCTGCCGGCGGTGGCATTCGTCCCTCTGGTGCTCTTGTGGGTCGGAATCGGAGAGTCATCCAAGGTCATGGTGATATGGATCGGTACGTTTTTTCAAATGGTGATCATGCTGTCCGAAGATGTCGGGCGCGTTCCAGTCCAGCAGGTCGAGGCGGCGCGAACCATGGGCGCGACCGGACGCGAAATCATCCTGCGCGTGCTGCTGCGCTCCGCAATGCCGGCGATGTTCGACACCCTGCGCATCACGCTCGGATGGGCATGGACTTATCTCGTGGTCGCCGAGATGGTGGCCGCCAACAGCGGTCTCGGTTACGCGATCCTCAAGGCGCAGCGCTTTCTGCAAACCGACCGCATATTTGTCGGCATCATTCTCATAGGATCGATCGGCCTGGGGATCGACCAAGGATTGCGCTTGCTGCATCGACGGCTTTTTCCCTGGGCCGGCGTCCGGTCGACATGAGCCCCAAGCTCATCGTGAGAGCGCTTGGCAAGCACTTCGATCGGGGCGGCGTTGTCCCGGCGCTCGCGGATGTATCCTTCAACGTGGCGTCAGGCGAATTCGTTGCCCTGGTTGGGGCTTCCGGATGTGGCAAATCAACGCTGCTACGAATCATTGCGGGATTGGAAACTGCGAGCAGCGGCGAGATATTGGTCGATGAGCGCCCGATCTCGGGTCCGGACCGCAATCGCGCGATGGTCTTCCAGGACTATAGCCTCTATCCCTGGCTTTCGGTGCTCGACAACATTCGTTTCAGCTTGAGGTTGCGAGCGAATCAAGGCGAGCCCGCCGGACGCGGCGCGGAACGCGCACAATTATTGCTCGAGTTGATGGGACTTCAAGGGGTCCGCGATGTGCATCCGCAAGCTCTGTCAGGCGGCATGCGCCAGCGCGTCGCCATCGCGCGGGCGCTGCTCTCGAGGCCGGATCTGCTCCTGATGGACGAACCCTTCGGAGCGCTCGACGCGCAGACGCGGGGCGTCATGCACGACCTGATCTTGCACGTCCTGGCCGTGGAACGAAGCACCATCCTCTTCGTTACTCATGACGTCGAGGAAGCCGTGTATCTGGCCGATCGCGTCATCGTGCTGGCGCCCGCTCCGGGCCGGATCGATTCCGTGTGGTGTCCGGCCCTGCCACCGGCGCTGCAGCGGACGCAACAGCTCAAGCGATCGCCGGGGTTTCTGGACCTGGAGGAGCAGATATTGGAGCGCATCCGAGCCACATCTACGCTGCAAAGCGACCTTGGAGCGCTGCACCGCTTCACCGCTCACGCGGCCGAGTGAACGGCTCAGCGCCAGGCCGGGAATTGGGGCCAGCCGTAATAGGCCCCGAAGTCATGATTCGGCCATAGCTCCGCACTTTCCATGTGCGCGAGCGCCTTGAGCTTGCGAATGCTGGCAACGGCGAGCGCAGCGTCATCCTGCCAGCAATAGCCCGGCGCCACCTCATCGACCAGATTTTCCTTCAGATCGGCGGCATCTCCGCAGAGAATCACCGGCGCACCGTGCGGCGGCTCGATCAGCAACGACATGTGGCCCGCGGTGTGTCCAGGTGTCGCGATGGCCTGCACACCCGTGGCGAGTTGATATTCGCCGTCCTGCATTTTCCAGCTGGCGGCATCCGCGCATTCGTCGGCGAACACGCCTTCATCGAGCCCAAGTGCCGCGACCCTGACCTCCTCGCGGTGGACGTGGACCTCGCAGCCGGGAAGATCTCCAAGGCCGCCGGCGTGGTCGAAATGCAGATGACCAAGAAACACCAGATCGACGTCCGCCGGCGTAAGGCCTAGTCCGGCGAGGTAGTGAGGTATGCGCTGCGTCTCGCTCATGCACGGCGGCTCGAACCGTGGGCGCATCGGCTCGAAGAAGCGCGCCCGCAATTCCGGCGTTGCGATCTTGCGGTAATCGCAGCCCGCATCGTAGAGAATCCGGCCGTTCGGCGTTTCAATCAAATACGCGACGATCGGCGCATCGATGAATTGACCGTGGCCGCGGTCGCGCGTCGAGACCACTTTCTCGTAGCGTTGCGTGCCGGTGAGCAGCGGCCATAAGCGCAGCGCACGGCGTGGAGTCCTCATAGCGACGTCACGCAGCCGCCGTCGACATACAATACCTGTCCGGTGATATACGCGGCCGCATCGGAGCAAAGGAAAATAGCGGCGCCCTTCAGATCTTCGAGCCGGCCGAAGCGGCGCAAGGGAATTTTCTCGAGCATCGATTGTTGCCAGTCTTCATCTTCGAAGAACGATTCGGTGAGGACGGTACGAAAATACCCAGGTGCGATGCCGTTGACGCGAATGCCCCTTGCGGCCCATTCGGTGGCGAGCGCGCGCGTCAGGCCGGCGAGCCCCGCCTTGGAAGCACTGTACGGGGCCGCCGCCGCGACACCGCGCACCCCGGTGAGCGAGCAAAGATTGATGATGCTGCCGCCTCCCGCCATGCGGCGTGCCGCCGTCTGCGCGCAGAAAAAAGCTCCCTTGAGGTTGGTCGTCATGATCCGGTCCCACAGCGCCTCGGAAACCTCCAGCGTTGGGCAGGGCTCTTCGATGCCGGCATTGTTGATTAAAATATCGAGCCGGGAGTGTCTTTGCAGGATTCGATCAAAGGCCGCCTCGATGCTTGCGGGCACGGTAATGTCGGCCACGCAGTGCATTGCCTTGTGTCCCGTCTGCGTGAGCGCCGCCTGACGGGCGGCGAGCGCACTTTCATCGCGGCCAAGCAGCGCCACGGAGGCGCCGGCCTCCGCGAGAGCCGAGGCGAGGGCGCAACCGATGCCGCGGGAGGCACCAGTCACCACCGCGACTTTGCCCACGAGAGAAAAGAGCGCCGCGCTTTGCACGGATTCAGCCGACGTAGGCACGCCAGCCGCCATAGGAGGTGATATCGGCGGCTCCCGCCGCGGCGTACGCCTCGCAGATAAAGCCTGGCACGAGACTGCCGCTCTGAAGCTCGATTTGGCCGATCCCCAGCGGGGGCGGAATGCCGGCCATGAACGACGCAAGCTCCTCTGCCGGGATCCCCCAGACTTCCACTTCGATGGCGGCACCCCCAGCCGCCACGCGCACCAGGCCCGGACGTTGCGGCGGACCTCCCGGTAATGCGAACAGACGGTAGCAAGACGCCGTGCGTGTGCGCTCGAGCAGGTACCCCGCGCGCTCGCGCAGCTGACCGTTGAGTGGCAGGCCTTGCATATGGGCGCCGCAGACGGCCATGGCCACGTGTCCGGGGGCGAGCCGCGATTCTCGAATGCGCGACGACGGTCGCCGTATGCCTGTGGCGCCAAGCGTGGTGACGCAAGCACTGTGCAGCAACTCGGCGTGCGCCAGCAGGGCGCGCTCGCTCGCGGCCGGACCAATCAATGTGACGCCGAAGGGCAAACCGTCGTCGCGGAACCCAGCGGGCACCGCAACGCCAGCCAGATCAAAGAGATTCATGAAGTTGGTGTAGTAGCCGAGGGTCGTGTTGAGCCGGATCGGATCGCCTTCGACGGCCGCAATCGAGTAAATGGTTCCGGCGGTCGGCGTGAGGATCAAATCCACCCCCGCCCAGGCGGCCTCGCTCGCGCGTTTAAGAGCCTCGAGCCGGTATTGAGCCTCATACGCTTCCACTGCGGAGGGTGTCTTCCCGCCACTGATGATCTGCGCCGTGACGGGCAACGCTGCATCGGGGTGGGCGTCGATGAACCGGCCAACCGCCGCATAACGCTCGGCGACCCAGGGACCTTCATAAAGCAGCCGCGCCGCCTCGATGAAAGGGGCAAAGTCGATCTCGACCGGCAGGCCGCCCAGTTCCTCCACCCGCCGCACCGTGGCCTCGAAGAGCCGCGTATAGACCGAGTCTCCGAAGAATTGCAGTTGCTCACGCCGCGGCACGCCGAAGGCGGCGCCTCCGAAGGAGGTCCCTCCAGAGTGCGCACCGCGCAGCGGGGTGTTGCCGACGTGCCGTGCGAAGGGGTCCTCGGCATCGAAGCCTTCGGCGATATCAAGCACCCGTCCGGCGTCATCGGCGGTCAAGGCAAAAATGGATACGCAGTCCAATGAGCGGCACGCGGGTACGACGCCGCGGGTGCTCAAACGCCCAAGAGTCGGCTTGAGGCCCACTACATTATTGAATGCCGCGGGCACCCGGCCCGAACCAGCCGTGTCGGTTCCCAAGCTAAAACTTGCGAGTCCGGAGGCGACAGCGACGGCGGATCCAGAACTCGACCCGCCCGCGATGAACGCCGCGTTGAAGCTGTTGCGGCAGGCGCCATGCGGAGAGCGGTTTCCAGAAAGGCCCGTGGCAAACTGATCAAGGTTGGTTTTGCCCAGCGGGATCGCCCCCGCCCGCAGCAGGTTTTCGACGACGGTGGCCGAGCGCGTGGGCGTATAGGCAAATCGCGGGCACCCGGCAGTAGTCGCGACGCCGGACAGATCAATGTTGTCCTTGATGACGAACGGTATTCCATATAGAGGCCAATCCTCGATGCGGCGCGATTCGAGGGCCTCAACGTAGCGGCTGACATCGCCGCGCGAGAGCCGGGTGATCCATACATTCCGCTCCTCGGCACGATCCGCCGCATTCATCAGCTCCTCCATGACCTCGGCGGGTGTGAAGCGTCGGCAACGATACCCCTCGAGCAGGTCAGCGATTAACAAGCGGTCGGTCATACGGCTCAATATAGCCGTCGCCGCGGTCGCATGCATGCGCGTGATCGGGGCACCAATAGCAGGGGGTTGCTCCCAAGTGGTGCGAGTCTCGATGCCGCAGCTACGAACAACCCCGTGTCTCTGCGGAAATCGCCCGCGCGTTGCCGGACGCGGTTAGGCACGGGATTTGCACCCGTCTTAGGGCAAATGTGCGTCTAGGGTTCCGGCTTGTCTGCCAAGTGTCTGGTCCGAGAGATGCAGTCCTTATCATTTTTAAGGATACACGGCGGGACAAAAGCCCGGGAGAACATGTCGAGGAGGCATTAGCGCCCTCGGGATTCTCTCCGGCTGTGAGAATTCCGGGCGATAAAGCCTCCAAGTTCCGGTTCAGGAGTTCGTGGAGGCCCGATGTATTACGAAACTCTCATCGAAGGTGGCAAACACTGGTCGCTCAGCGTACGCGCCGGCACCCAGCTGCGCATCACGGATCAGAACGGCGGCGCAAACGTCGGCATGCTGTTCTACAACCCGCAGAACCTCCTGGAACGCTACAACGCGCCCGACACACTGAAATGCCAACATACCTTCAGGCTCAGCAAGGGCCATTGTCTCTACTCGGACATGGGCCGCATCTTTTGCTCCATTATCGAAGATCGCTTGGGGTGGCACGACACGGTCTGCGGCAACACGAGCCGCGAGATCGTACGAGCACAATGGGGCGAGAATAGTTACCAGGAGTGGCGCAATGAGTGGACCCAGAACGGCCACGATGCGTTCCTGGTGGAAGGCGGAAAATACGGCCTAGGCCGCCGTGATCTCGCCGCCAATGTCAATTGGTTCAGCAAGGTGTCGATCGACCCCGAGGGCGCGATGCATTTCGAGCCTGATCACTCGCGCGCCGGCGACTTCGTGGAACTGCGCTTCGAGATGAACACGCTGGTCCTGATGCACACCTGCCCGCACCCATTGAATCCCGCCGCGCAGTATCCGCGCTGTCCCGTGAATTTGCAGCTCAGCGAATCGAGCCCGGTGACGCAGGATGATTTTTGCAGAAACTTCCGCCCTGAAAACCAGCGGGGCTTCGTCAATACAGAGCTGTATCGACACTGTGTCGGTGGAGATCGGCCATGAGCCTTGCGCGCCAAGAAAGTGCGCTCTCCCCGGAGCGCGCCGGGTATCGTCACCGCATTCCGGCAGGGGACTATTGGATTCATGTCATTAAGGACAACGGCATTCTGCGCATCGTCGACGTGGAGGGCAATCAGGCTGCCGACACCCTGCTCTTCAATGCGACCGACACCGCGGACCGCTATAGCGCCGTTGATACCATCCGCGAGCAACGCAATGTGTACTTGGGCCTAGGGTCGCGCCTCCTATCCACCGCCGGCGACGTACTCGCGCACATTGTCGCCGATACCGTCGGGCGCCACGATACATTGGGCGGGGCCTGTGCTTCCGAATCCAACACGGTCCGGTATGCATTGGAGAAAAGAACCATGCATGCGTGCCGCGACAGCTACTTGCTGGCCGTTGCCGAGCACGATCGGCTCGGCCTCGGTAAGCGCGATCTCAGCCACAACATCAATTTCTTCATGAACGTGCCAGTGACGCCTGAGGGCGGTCTTACTTTTGCCGACGGACTGAGCGGTCCCGGACAGTATGTCGAGATGCGCGCGGCCATGGACATTATCGTGCTCATTTCTAATTGTCCGCAGCTCAACAATCCCTGCAATGCCTACAATCCGACTCCACTCGAGGTGCTGATCTGGGACCCGGATGTTCAATAAGGTTCTTATCGCCAATCGAGGCGAGATCGCCTGCCGCATCATTCGCACCTTGCGGCGCATGGGCATCCCGTCGGTCGCTGTCCATTCGGACGCGGACCGGCATGCGCTGCACGTCCTTCAGGCCGATGAATCGATCCGGCTGGGTGCAGCGCCGGTTGCCGAAAGCTACCTGCGGCAAGACGCGCTGATTGCTGCGGCTCGCGACTGTGGCGCCGAGGCCATCCACCCCGGTTATGGCTTCCTGAGCGAGAGCGCAGCGTTCGCCGAGGCGTGCGAGAGCGCGGGACTCGTTTTCATAGGCCCCACTCCCGACCAGATGCGGGACTTCGGCTTGAAACACAAAGCCAGGCAAATCGCCGCCCGCGCGGGGCTCCCACTCTTGCCGGGAAGCGAGCTGCTGGCCGATGCCGAGCAGGCGCATCGCGAGGCCGCACGCGTCGGCTATCCCGTCATGCTGAAAAGCTCCGCCGGCGGCGGCGGCATCGGCATGCAGCTCGTCTTGAGCGAATCCGAGCTCGCCGGCGCTCTCGAAAACGTCGAGCGCCTGGCGCGGAAGAACTTCGGCCGCGGTGGAGTGTTCCTCGAGCGCTATGTCGAGCAGGCACGCCATATCGAGGTCCAAATATTCGGTGACGGTTCGGGAAAAGTGATCGCACTCGGCGAACGCGATTGCTCCATCCAGCGCCGCAATCAAAAAGTGATCGAGGAAACGCCGGCCGTCGACTTGTCACCGAGCCAGCACGATCGACTGCACAAGAGCGCCGTGCGACTGGGGCAAGCCGTGAGTTACCGCTCTGCCGGCACGGTAGAGTTCGTGTACGACGTCAAGCGCGCGGAGTTTTACTTCCTCGAGGTCAATACGCGCTTACAAGTGGAACATTGCATCACGGAGGAGGTGACCGGCGTAGACATCGTCGAGTGGATGATCCGGACGGCGGCCAAGGAGCCGATCGAGCTGATCGAGCCCGCATCGCGGGGCGCCTCGATTCAAGTGCGGCTCTATGCGGAAGACCCCGGGCGCGGCTTTCGCCCCTCCTCCGGCATGCTCACGCGCGCGCGCTTTCCCCCCGATGCGCGTGTCGAAACCTGGGTCGAGGACGGAACGGAAGTCACCGCGCACTATGATCCTCTCCTTGCCAAGATCATCGTGGCAGGTGTTGACCGAAGCGCTGCCGTCACCAAGCTGCGTGCGGCGCTCGAAGATACCGAGATCGCGGGCATCGAAACGAATCTCGAATACCTCCGACAGCTCGTGGCCCAAGACTCATTTGCTCGAGGCGGCATGACGACTCGCGCGCTCGAGGCGTTTTCCAGCGCACCGCGGACGCTCGAAGTCCTAAGCGGGGGTACGCAGACCACGATTCAAGATTATCCTGGACGGTTGAATTACTGGAGCGTCGGCGTGCCTCCCTCGGGGCCGATGGACGATCTGTCGTTCCGGCTCGCGAACCGGGTACTCGGCAACCCGGAGAATGTCGCAGCGCTCGAGATCACGATGTCCGGTCCGACGCTCAAATTCGACACGAATGCAGTCATCTGCCTCACCGGCGCCGCGATGCACGCCGAGCTCGATGGGCACCCGATAAAGTTTTGGTCGCCCATCGAGGTGGCCGCGGGAACGACGCTACGCATCGGCGCACCCGAGGGTACCGGATGTCGCGCCTATCTCGCGATCTGCGGAGGATTCGACGTGCCGGCTTACTTGGGCAGTCGCGCGACGTTCACCTTGGGCCGATTCGGCGGGCACGGCGGCCGCGCCCTGCTGGCAGGCGACGTCTTGCATTGGGGTGTCTCGAGCAGCACGACATCCCTCGATGCGGTGCCGGCGGAGCTCATCCCGGAGATGACCGATCACTGGGAACTTGGCGTACTCGACGGCCCTCATGGGGCGCCGGACTTCTTCACCGAGGCCGGTATGGAGGCATTCTTCGCAGCCACCTGGGAGGTGCACTATCACTCGAGCCGCACCGGAGTCCGCCTGATCGGCCCCAAGCCCGAATGGGCGCGCAGCGACGGCGGTGAAGCGGGGCTGCATCCCTCCAACATCCATGACAATGCATACGCGATCGGCGCGGTCGATTTCACGGGTGATATGCCGGTCATTCTTGGTCCCGATGGTCCCTCGCTCGGCGGCTTCGTGTGCCCGGTGACACTCGCAAGAGCCGAGTTGTGGAAGCTCGGGCAGCTGCGATCTGGCGACCGGGTGCGATTCAAACGCCTCACGGCGCAAATGGCGCAGGATCTGCATGACGCGCAACGAGCCGCACTCGCCTCCCAGCGCAAGGTCGCCCAACTCCCCTCACGCGGCGTGTTGAGCGCAATCACGCCCATACTGGCGAGCCTGCCCGCGCAGATCGGACGTCCGGCCGTCAGCTATCGGCGCGCCGGCGACGCCAACATCTTGGTGGAATACGGTCCGATCGTGCTCGACCTCGAGTTACGTCTGCGCGTGCACGCGCTCATGACTTGGCTCGAAAAGCGAGATCTCGAGGGAATCATCGATCTCACGCCCGGTATCCGCTCCCTGCAGGTGCACTACGATAATCAGGTCCTTCCGCTAAATGAGTTGCTGTCGCTGCTGATTGCAGCCGAATCGACCCTGGCCGCGATCGACGACACGCACGTGCCGACGCGGATCGTCGAATTGCCCCTGTCCTGGGATGATGACGCGACCCAACTCGCCATCGCTCGCTATATGCAATCCGTGCGCGCCGACGCTCCATGGTGCCCCAGCAACATCGAGTTCATCCGCCGTATCAACGGACTCGACAGCGTGGACGACGTGCGGCGAATCGTCTTTGAGGCGAGCTATCTCGTGTTGGGATTGGGCGATGTTTACCTCGGAGCCCCCGTCGCAACGCCGCTCGACCCGCGACATCGGCTGGTGACGACCAAGTACAATCCCGCGCGCACCTGGACCCCCGAGAATGCCGTCGGCATCGGTGGAGCGTATCTATGCATCTACGGCATGGAAGGACCGGGGGGGTATCAGTTCGTCGGGCGCACCTGCCAGGTATGGAACACCTATAAAGCGACGGGCCCGTTCGCGCCCGGACGGCCCTGGCTGCTGCGCTTCTTCGACCAAATACGATTCTATCCCGTTTCGCCGCAGGAACTGCTCGATTTTCGCGCCGACTTCCTGCACGGCCGCGCGCAGGTTCGCATCAGCGACGCCACGTTTTGCCTCGGCGATTATCGTCGATTCCTCGCAGACAATCGCGAAAGTATTGCTGCGCACAAGGCGCGCCAGCAATCCGCGTTCGAGGCCGAACGCCGACGCTGGCAGGCATCCGAGCAACGCGGCTCGATCGCCGATCTACCAAATGAACCCGACGCACCCGACGAGGATGAGTTGCCGGCGGATTGCGTGGCCGTCGCAAGCCCGGTATCCGGCAGCGTCTGGCGCATCCGCTCGCCGCAGGGCCAGAGCGTCAAGGCGGGCGATACGCTCGTGCTCATCGAGTCGATGAAGATGGAGGTCGCTGTCACAGCTCCGGTCGACGGTTTGGTGAGTGAATTGCGCTGCGCGGAGGGTCGCGCCGTCTCGTTCGCGCAAACCCTCGTGGTTTTACAGGTGAACGAGCGGCGGGAAGTCGCCTGATGCGTCTCGTGTTCCTTAGGAGGCAGAAGCATGTCTTTGTCAGCTAGATCGTTCAAACTCACGTGGCTCCTGTGCGCATTGAGTGTCGTCGGCTCCTTATCTCCCTGCTCCGCTGCACAAAGGACCACGTTCAACGTGGCCTGGAGCATCTACGTCGGCTGGATGCCCTGGGACTATGCGGACCAGAGCGGTATCTTGAAGAAATGGGCCGATAAGTACGGCATCAAGATCAAGCTCACGCAGATCAACGACTACGTTGAGTCGATCAACCAGTACACGGCGGGCGGTTTTGACGCCTGCGTGATGACCAATATGGACATGCTGACCATTCCCGCCGCGGGTGGGCTCGACTCGACGGCCTTGATCGCGGGCGACTTCTCGAACGGTAACGACGGAGTCGTCCTCAAAGGAAAGGGTAAGACGCTTGCCGACATCAAGGGTCAGAAGGTGAATCTGGTCGAGCTGTCGGTTTCGCATTACCTCTTAGTTCGCGCGCTCTCGGGCGTGGGGCTCCGCGAACGCGACATCAAGATTGTCAACACCTCGGATGCCGACATCGTCGGCGCGTTCTCGGCGGCGGCGACGACCGCGGTTGTCACCTGGAAGCCGCAGCTGAGTAGCGTGCTCGCCGCCCCCAACGCGCAGCTCGTGTTCGATTCGAGCAAGATCCCGGGAGAAATTATCGACTTGATGGTCGTGAATACGGCCACGCTCACCGCTTATCCGCAGCTCGGCAAGGCGTTGGTCGGCGCCTGGTACGAGACGATGGCACTCATGCTGCGTCACGACGCCGCCGCGAAGGCGGCGCTCGCCTCGATGGCCAAGGCCTCGGGCACGGATCCGGCGGGATTCGATTCGCAGCTCGTCACCACGCATTTATTCTCTACACCGGCCGAGGCGTATGCCTTCATGACGGGTGACGCGGTCCTCAAGACCATGGACCTCGTGCGCCGATTCTCCTACGAGCACGGCATACTCGGACAAGGCGCGGCTTCACCGGACGTCGTGGGGATCCAGTTTCCCGGCGGAAGGCGATTGGGCGATGCGGGCAATATCAAGATGCGCTTCGATCCGGCGTTTACCAAGCTCGCCCTGGACGGGCAGCTGTAGCAGGACGGCGATGCGGCGGCTCGTCAATCGGCATCCCACCAGGGGTAGCGCGCTCTTCCTGGCCGTCCTGCCGTTCATTCTGTTGATTTCAGCCTATTTGGCGGGCTCGAATACCCGGCTCGCGGCCAATCCCGGCGATAAGCTGTTGCCCTCGCCCGCCACGCTCGCCCACACCATGCATCAGTATGTCTTCGAGGAAGACGAGCGCAGCGGGGACATTCTGTTCTGGACTGATACCTCGGCGAGCCTCAAGCGGATTCTCATTGCCCTCTCTATCAGTGCGACCCTAGGGGTCGCACTCGGTCTCACGATGGGTGTAATTCCTTACGTTCGCGCGACGCTTATGGCGTTCATCGCTGCAGTATCCCTGATTCCGCCCCTCGCGCTTCTGCCGATCCTATTCATTATCGCCGGCTTGGGCGAGCTGGCCAAAGTACTCCTGATAATTATCGGTGTGGCGCCGATCATGGTGCGCGATCTTGCGCTGCGAGTGGCTGAGCTGCCTCCCGAGCAAATCATCAAGGCGCAGACCCTGGGCGCGTCCACCTGGCAGCTGATGCTGCGCATCGTGATGCCTCAGCTTTGGCCGCGGCTAATCGATGCCCTGCGCTTGAGCCTCGGATCCGCGTGGCTGTTCCTCATCGCTGCCGAGGCTATCGCATCGACCGATGGACTTGGCTATCGCATCTTTCTGGTGCGCCGCTACCTCGCGATGGATGTCATTTTGCCCTACGTTGCCTGGATTACGCTGCTCGCGTTCGCGATGGACGCATTGTTGCGTCTGGTACGAGCCAGAGCATTCGCCTGGGCGAGACCGAGCTGACACCTGATGACACAAATCACGGTCAAACGCCTATGGAAGGAATTCGAGAAACAAGTCGTCCTCGAAAATGTGAATTTGCACGTGGGCGACCACGAGTTCGTCACCATCGTGGGTGCGTCCGGCTGTGGTAAGACCACGTTCCTCCGGATGCTCCTGGGGGTGGAGTCCCCAACTCGGGGCGAGCTGCTAATCGACGGTCGCCCGCTCGCGCCGGAGCCCGGCCCGGATCGGGGGATCGTATTTCAGCGCTATGCGCTGTTTCCTCACTTGACGGTGTTGGACAACTTGCTCCTCGGGCTCGATCTCCAAGGATCTCGTGTCCTCGGGCGTCTTGGCGGTGCGCGCCGCCGTGAGGCAATCGCCAAGGCGGACGCTCTGCTTGGGGCCATCGGTTTGACGGCGTCGCGCAGCAAATTCCCCGCGCAGCTCTCCGGTGGCATGCAGCAGCGCCTATCAATTGCGCAGTCGGTCATATGTGAGCCGAAAATCTTGCTGCTCGACGAGCCGTTTGGGGCACTGGATCCCGGCATCACCGGGGACATGCACGAGCTGATCCTGAAGCTTTGGAACACGCACAAGATGACCATATTCATGGTCACCCACGATTTGAAGGAGAGCTTCCAACTGGGCACCCGGCTCCTTGTGTTCGACAGACTGCGTGTGGACCCCCAAGCGCAGGACCGATACGGCGCCACGATCACTTACAACATTCCCCTCAAGGGTCGCAGAATTGACTACCCTCTCTTTGGGCCGATCAAAGAAGTCGTACAAAAGACCAAAGAAGTAGAGATGCCCGTATTTTTTCCGCCGCGCTGATGGGGCGAAAGTGTCTTGCAAGGTCCCCTTGAGCATTGCTCGTTCAACTTACTAGTCGCTATGCGAACTGTGAGGCGCGAGGAGGATTTACGTGCCTTTCACACCCGTCCCGATCAGCCTACTAAAATGAACTGAGCGCACTCGGGTCTGCAATCTCCTCGCCGGTCGCGCTGTCGATTGCGACCCTCTTTACGCTGCCGCCACGTTTCAGCAACACGTTGTACGCGTGAACTTCGCTGTCCGGATTGCTTGCGCTTCGCGCGATTCCCGCGGCCATGGCGGGTGCCCCGGGATGCGCTTGCTCGGCCGTCTGAATGGCGGTCGACAAAGACACCTGCGCTGTCTGGGCAAAGTGGACATCCGCCTTACCGCGCCAGTTCAGCATGTACGTCGGCTTGCTGCTCGCATCCAATTCAACGACCTGCTTGGAGTGTTCTTCAAAGTGGAAGAATTTGACTTGTGCGCCCTTGACGAGGACCACGTTATAGCCCGGCGTGCCGTTGGTACTCGCGAATCGGATATCGATTACTTTTCCGGCGGCGGACTGCTCGATGACTCCAATTGCATTCACCAGCGTGTTGTTGTCGCCGTGATAGGCGGAAATGTCCTGATTTGTGAAGCTCGGCTGCGAAACCTGCTGCGCCAAGGTCACGCCGGCCAAGGGGAATAAACATACGCCCATTAATAGAGTGATAGTTCTTTTCATGCCGCACCTCCAACAGTAGACCCGCCAAGCACCCTACTCGACTACGTGGCGGAGCGCAGTTGGACCTGGGGCTAATGTGATCCTTGTTCAGCGATCTACCGTCGCCATGATCCAATCGGCATAGCGCTTGCCCGAGATCTGTGACGGATTGGGCGCCGCATCAAGGGCTCGGATGTCTTTGGATTCGAGCTTCACGCTCCCAGCCGTCACATTCTCCTCAAGATAATGCCGACGCTTCGTTCCGGGGATGGGCACGATGTCATCGCCCTTCTGGAGGAGCCAAGCCAGTGCAATCTGCCCGGGTTTCGCGCCGCGAGGGCCCGGTAGGGGCGACCAGATGCGCACATTCTCGTGAAGTCAATGCGAAGGCACTCAGCCTCGCGGCCGCGCAGATCGTCGGGTACGTATTAGACGCCTCACTGCGCCTTCGTTCAGCACCGGCTCGCCACTGAACTTCTCCGCGATTGCCTCCATGAACACAGTCGCTCGACGAGCTAACAAACGCTTCGCTGGGTACACGATATGTATGGGCACCGAAGGCCCTACGTCCCCGAGCAGAAGCGGCACGAGCCGGCCATCCTTCACCTCCTTTTCGAACAGCCACACTGGGGCATACGCGACGCCGAGACCGTCGAGTACCGCGCGGTAGATCCCGTCCGGGGTATTGACCCTCATGCGACCGTTCACGGCCACCTCGGTCGTTTGAAACGTCCATCTGTCGCCCGTCTGCGCTAGCGAATAGACAATGCAGTCGTGATGTATCAAGTCGGCGGGCGTATGCGGCATCGAATGTGTTTTCAAGTACTGCGGACTCGCGACGCACACCCGTTCGGCAGTGCCGATGCGCCTCGCCTTCAGCGCGCTGTCTTTCAAGAGACCGATGCGAATGGCCAGGTCGACGCCTTCTTCAATTAGATCGATGAAACGGTCGCCGATCTGCAAATCCAAGGCGATTCCCGGATAGCTGTCGAGGACTGACTTGATCCAAGGTAGAACGTGAGTTCGAGCGAGCGCGGTGGGGCAAGCCACCCGTAGCAGCCCGTGCGGCCTATCTTCACCACGGGCGTTGGACTCGGCTTCTTCAACGGCATCGAGCACGCGCCTCGCTTCCTCGTAATACCGTTGCCCCTCGGGGGTCAGAGTGAGTTTTCGCGTAGACCGATGTAGCAGTCGAGTCCCCAGATATTCCTCCAGTTTCGCAATCTGACGGCTCACGTTCGGTTGCCCGATTCGATACTCGCGGGCCACCGCGGAAAAACTCCCCGTCTCAACGGCGCGAGCAAAGGTGTGCATCAACACAAGACGATCCAAGGCCACCTCCTACTGGGGTATTCATGCCCGTAAACGCATGAATAATATGCCACCATCGCTTCTTATCACAATTAAGGAATGGGCGGATGCTTCCCTCGTTGTCATTTAACGAGGACGCTCATGGCAAAGCTTCAGGGTAAAGTCGCGCTCGTCACCGGCGGAGCCTCGGGAATGGGCCTCGCCACCGCCAGGCGGTTTGTCGCGGAAGGCGCGCATGTCTATCTCATGGGTCGCCGGCGCGCTGAACTCGATGCGGCCGTTGCAGAGATTGGTCGCAACGTCACGGGCATTCAAGGCGACATCGCCAAGCTGGAAGACCTCGATCGTCTTTACGAAGCCGTCAAAGGCGCCCAGGGCCACCTCGATATTGTGTTCGCCAATGCAGGCGTGGGTGAGGTCGTTCCTTTCGGGTCTGTTTCGCAAGAACATTTCGATCGAATCTTCAACGTCAACGTACGCGGCACCTTCTTCACCGTACAGAAGGCTTTGCCGCTGTTGAGTCAAGGTGCATCCATTATTCTGACCGGGTCTATTGCGACGGTGAAAGGCCTTCCAGGCTTTTCCGTTTACAGCGCGAGCAAAGCCGCAATCCGCTCCCTGGTCCGCACTTGGACGATGGAGCTCAAGGACCGCAAGATCCGCGCCAACATGATTAGTCCGGGCACCATCGACACGCCGATCCTTGCGGGATTGCCGAAGCAAGCAATCGACAACATCGTCGCGTCGGTGCCGATGGGTCGCATGGGGACATCCGATGAGATCGCCACGGCTGCGCTCTTTCTGGCCTCCGAGGATTCGAGTTTCGTGACCGGGATCGAGTTATTCGTGGATGGAGGCACCGCGCAGGTCTGAGTCACGGGCCTCGCGGGTCGAGCGCAAGGCAAACACGAAGCGCTCATGCCAATCCGCGATAGAGTTATTCCGCAAGGCTTGGAGCATGAGATTATGGCGGGACTGCCGTTCCTCGAGCGGCATCATGAGCGCCCGCTTGAGCGTGCGGCCCACCGCCATATTGTCATAGGGATTCACCAGCAGAGCGCCCTCACCCAACTCCTTGGCCGCTCCGACCAGAGTCGACAACACCAGAACTCCGGGACGTTCCGGATCCTGGGCGGCTACGTATTCCTTGGCAACCAGATTCATGCCGTCGCGCACCGGAGTCACCACGGCAACGTCGGCCACGCGCAAGAAGGCGCTCAAGGTCTCGTGCGAGAAGTCCTTGTTGAGATATCGGATGGGCGTCCAGTCGGCATCCGCGAAGCGGCCATTGATGTGCCCGGCCGTACGCTCTAAAGCATCGCGGATGTCCGCGTACGCGGCGACATTGATTCTGCTCAAAGGCGCAATCTGGATGAACGTCACATTGCCCTGAAGCTCGGGCGAAGTCTCAAGCAATGACTGGTACGATTTGAACCGCTCGATCAATCCCTTGCTGTAATCCAAGCGATCGACTCCGAGCAGCAGCTGGCGGCCGAGGAGGCTCGACACCAGACGGGCGACTTGATCGTCATCCTGACGGGCCTTGCGCGCTTGGTGGTTGACCGCATCGACATCCACGCCGATCGGGAACACGCCGAGTTGAACTTTGCGCCCGGGTACGGAAATAGACGGCGCGCGGCGCGGATGAGCCACGCCGTACACGCTTTCCACGGCGGAAAGAAATCCATCGAGGTCCTCATCGGTTTGAAGCCCCACCAGGTCATATTCGCATAGATCCTTGACTAACTGCTCGTACGGAGGAAGAAGTCGGAACACCGCGATATTCGGAAACGGGATATGCAGAAAGAATCCGATCCGGTTATCGAGTCCGGATTCGCGCAACATGCGACCGAGCGGCATCAATTGATAGTCATGTATCCAGATCAGGTCGTCTCTACGAATCACCTTGCGCAACGCCTCGGCATAGAAACGATTGACCGCGAGATACGCGTCATACTCCGTAGCGTCGTAGCGAAACGTGCTGGTGAAGTAGTGATGGATGGGCCAGAGCGAGCTGTTGCAAAAGCCGTTGTAGTAGGCCTCGAAACTATCTGTAGGCAGGTCGACCGTGGCGAACTGAATGCCGTGGTTCTCTTGAATCGCAGGCGTCGAAGACGGCTTCTCGCTTGTTTGGCCGCTCCAACCGAACCAAACCCCGCCGCCCGGGCTTTTGAGTGCGGCGAGCACGCCGACTGCAAGACCTCCTGTTGGCGCACCTTTATCCGGGAGGGCTACCCGATTTGATACGGCGATGAGACGGGTCATCAATGCGTTTCTGCGTCGTTCAACCGGGGCGACGATCGAATCCCAGCGTATTGAATGCCTGTCATGCAGCATCTTCAGGCGCGATCCCGCGGGATGGCATAGGAAATTGCCGGCGCCGCATGTCGGACGGTCGGACGATATAACGAGGCCTCGATGCGCAGTTGCGGCTGAACACTGATAAACGAGGTCTCTGGCCCTCCCGGCGACGTCACGTGCGGTATCCTTACCCGCACCCCATGGATGCGGGCGGTCGAGTCAATGAACGATTTCTGATCGGCGATGCCGCCACGCACACTTTGTTGCGAACATCGGCTGCCGAAAGCGTGCTCGAGGAGGTCGGTGCGTCACATTTGTCTTCAGAGGTGAGATCGCAGTGGAAGAGTCAACTAAGACGAGGTCGAGCAACTTTGATCCGCCGATGGAATCCGACTGGCATCGCATGGTCTCGGAGGCCGCGTATTTTCTTGCTGAGAAGCGCGGTTTCGAGCCGGGCCGGATGTTGGATGATTGGCTGGAGGCGGAGCTCAAGGTTAAGGATATGCTCACCGGCCATTAGGGAGGATAGCTTGGACCCAATGTAGGGTGTCTCTTTACCCCCGAAACCCGTGCCATTTCGGTTCTTACAATACGCTCCGGCATAGGCGAGTTAGGAATTGCGCTCAGCGGATCAGACCGATACGTGAGCTGCTGGGTGAGAGCACCGCGGTCGCGATGTCCGCCCCATCACGCACGACGAGGATGCCGCGATGCGAAGGGTCGATGGGAAAGAATATTCGGTACTCAAGCGCGAGCGTGCGCGGCGGGCGAGCGCACAGCACATCGAAGAATAATGCCGCATAAGCGCCATCCGCGTGCTCGTCGATCAATTGGCGCCCGCGCTTAACGGCGCAGGCGTTGTCGGGACCGCCGTCAAAGTGAAGGGATGCGAAGGCATAGCGCTCAATCGCGGCCTGATGACGGCGGACCTCTCCCCAGGTCAACCGGCCGTCCCCATCGTCATCGAGGCCCAATACGAAGTCCAGATCCCGCAGGGCGATGTCCCACTGGCCCTCGACCACGATCTGTCCGTCGGCGCCGTGCCTGTGAACGGTCAGATTCAGGTACGCATCGCTCGCCGAGTGCGCGCGCGCAGCCGGCGGTACCTGGAGGAAGATCAGCAGTAGCGAAAGTAGCCAGCCGCGCAGCTCAACTGTCTGCGCGACCGCGTCCTCTTGCGCTGCGCCGGTGCAGCGGTTCATCGCTCGGCTCCGTTCACCGGTTGCGGGATTCGTTCCAATTGGGCGTGCAATTCTTGGGCGAGGGACTCGATGATCGGATCCTCCAGTCGGCTCTTGCGCAAGAATTTCAATGTCTCGACGGCCGCTTGGGGCTCCTTCGCCGCCAATGCGGCTTCGAGCAGCAGGCGGGTATCCCACGGCTCGCGCTGAGCCTGCCAATTGCGCTGGGCCATTTCTAAGGCGGTTTTCGGATCGTGCTGCAGCGCCAGGGCGAAGCGTGCCTGCTCTCGGCCGAAGAAATCGCTGCCGCGTAACGTGAGCGCCTCGAAGCGCGCCGCCATGATCCAGGTGTAGCGCGCCGCCGCGTCGCTGTGCAAAGCGGAGTGCGCCAGCGCAAGGCGCAAGAATGCGGTGTCCGATTGGGTATGGTCGGCCAGTAGCAGCAGAACTTCCGCAGGGCGACCGCGGTCGAGTAAGAAATCCGCATAGGCCACCAACAAGAAATTATCCTGCGGCACCAGTCGTAACGCTCTGCGGTAATGATTTTCCGCCAAGGGCCAGTCGCCCAGGCGTTCCGCGGCTTCGGCGAGCATCCCCTGGACCCACGCCTGGTAACTCAACGGCACCTGGTCGCCGGCGCCCTCGACCCGCTCGAGGAGCGCGAGACTCTGGCGCGCTTGACCCCTGTAGGATCTCAAATTCGCGGAGCATGCCAGACCCAATTCGAGACCTGCACTGCCCGTTACCTGGACGCAATCCTTGGCCGCCGCCTCATAGTCGCCCTGAACCATGTCGAGCGTCGCCAGAGTGAGCCATGCTTGTGCATTTTGGGGATCGATCACCAGCGTTCTTCGCAGCAAGTTGCGCGAATCGCTGAACTGATGCCGGTACTGCAATATGGTTGCTTCCGTTACCAGTGCGCTGGCTGGAGGGGGCGAGGTGGCCAACCAAGGCGCAATTACCGCTTCGGCGTAGCCCGCATAGTGCGCATCGCCGACTTGTCGGCCGTAATCCACGTAGGCGCCGGCCAGCTTAATCGCGGCGGGCAGGCTCTGCGGCGCGGCATCGATCTGAACTCGCAGCGCTTTCATTTCGGCGACCGCGGGATCGGAACTCGACGGCACGTCCTGTAGCACCTGGGTATCGCTCGAGGGCAGGTAAGGGGTTTTGAAGGGAGCGGGAGCGACCACGTTCGCGTCGACGCCAGCGGCAGCGTGGCCTACGCCCGACCATGGGGCGAGATGCAGCAAGGCAGCTGCGAGAAACGAGCGCCTGAACTGCGTCACAGTGGGCACAGCGACCGATAGGGCCCGGCCCGGGGGACGGTGCGAATGCGCGTCACACACTCTCGCAGATACAGGTTCGCTTGACCGAGGAGGACTATGTCGCTCCCCCGGTCGACCGCCGCTTCGCCGGCACTTTCTTTTTCGCGCGTACCACTTCGTCCTCTGGTTCCTTTGTCCTTTCTGAGGCGCGCCGCCTAATACGTTCCGGATAAGATCAACGCATCGAACGCCGTGGGCTCGTCGTTGACGTCGAACACGAAATTCTGGTTAACGGAGACCGGCGTGGAATTCGCGCTGTTCGAAAATGCTTGGGTTGCGAAGACCGAAAATGGAATCGCCTCCGAAATCGTACCCGGCGTCGGCACCGTACTGCCGTCGCTGCCGCCACACCCCGCCAGAGAGGCGGCGGCCAGGGAGGCCGCCGCCCGAATGCGCCATCGAACTTGAATAGAAGTCATAGGTGCCTCACATCGCGCCGATCGGCGAGCCGGGAAGAGGAGTCTGCAGGTAGGGGAACGTTTGATCGAAATCGAGGGCGCTGATGGGCGCGCCGTCCGTAAACGCTGCGTTACCGACCGGCGCCTGGGCGGGCGTGCACAGGCCGAGGTTGGTCGGGGCGCCGCCGGTGCCGATGGGCAGCGGGTAGCACAAAGCTCCCATCGCGACGCGCAGCGACACATCCACCACATCGTCCCCCGGCCGGCGGCCGTTTGGGAAGCCGGCGACATCGCCGGCGATCACACCGAGCGGGTTCTGGGACGCGGCCGGCGTCGGCGCGACCGCCGTGTTCAAGCGCAGCATTTCCGACGGGGTGACCGTGGCTTGCTGATTTAGACCGGTAAAGCCGGTGAGGAAGGCAGCGACGAGGTCGTTGCGCGGAAAATTCGTCGGGGCGAGATTTGTGAGGGTCGTACCGAGCGTCGCATTAACGGGCGCCAGGAACAGGGCATTGAGTAACGCAGGTAAACTCGGATTCGTCACATAAGTGCCAAATTGCGCGTCGTTTTGTGGGGCGCTGCCGTTAAAGTGATCCTTGTCGGGAAGGCCGATCACGACCTCGTTCACCAGCGGCATGCCCAGACGCGAGACTTGGGTCCACGCGCCGCCGTTCACCTCGGGCTTGGCGAATGTCGCGTTCTCGTTCAGGATCCGCACCTGACGCGTGCTCGCGTTGGTCCAAGCACCGATCACGCCGTTACCCGTACCCTTCAGACAAGCAGCGGGTAGCTCCAACGCCAACGTCGTGATGTTCTTGTTCGCAAGCACGTTGTTGGTCGCGCTCTGGGTTATGCCGCCTGGAAATGGCTTGCCGGGCGGCGGATTGTACGTCGGGTTATTGTCGCCCTCGATTGGGACGAGGTTCACCAAGTCGAAGATCTCGCCAAGGTTCACGACGAATCCTTCCTTGCGCTGTCCAACGAACGCCCGCCCCGGCGATCCGCAGCCCGGAATGGTGATGTTGTAGATGTACTGCGCCGCGTAGGCCGCGTAGCCCGCATCCGAGCCGAAGCTCTTCTGGCCGATGTAGTCCATCGGACGGGTGAAGGTCGTGCTGCCGTTGGTCGCATTCGTGATCGGCGTCGCAGTGCCGCTGCGCGCCGGGCCCGTGACCAAGGTGAGCGTATAGGTCTCGATGAAGTTGAGATTGGCCGAACTCGCGGCGCTGATGGGCCCCACATTCTTGAGCGGGACGGCGACGCTTTTCGCGCTGCCGGTGGGCCCTACGTTAAGCGCGATTCCGGCGTCGTTGTTGGCGAGCGTGTTGGTGAATTGAAACTGGAAGGTTAAATCTTCCACACCATCGCCGCTGTTGTCGATCTTGATCTCGTACAGCCCGGCCTGGTCGAGTGCAAAGTAGTTCGGGCCGCCGTAGGGATCCTGCAAGGGGATGTAGTTGGCGAGGATGGTGACGTATCCCGCCCGGCCCGCTTCATAACTATTAAACATGTAAAGATCGGTGGCATCGAGCGTTGGCAAGCGCGAGATATTGGGCGCCTCCCGATGACTCGAGGCAAATGCAAGCAGCGGCGCCGAGAGGGCCGCGACTACGGCCCATGGGTACTTGGACATGAAAACCTCCTGAATGGCCCTTGGGCGCGGCTCGATACCGCGTTCGTCAGGGTGTTATACGTAGGGAGGCCTTATCCGGATGCGCCCGGCGAGGCTGGCAGGAGAATTTCCTCACCGCGTGCCGTCGCCACAGCCGATGGCGTCGGATAAGCTCGGTCGCACGGAACCCGCCGAGGATGCCGGTCATGAAACGTCTAATAGCTCTTGGGCTCGTCTGCTCGCTGCTCGGCTCACCCGCCGATGCGGCGTTGAAGCCGGGGACCCCGGCGCCCGATTTCACGACGCAAGCGACCCTGGCTGGCAGACCATTCACCTTTGCATTGGCCGATGCCCTCAAGTCAGGTCCGGTCGTACTCTATTTCTATCCGGCTGCGTTCACGCATGGCTGCACCATCGAGGCGCACGACTTTGCCGAGGCGACCGACGGGTTCAAGGCCCTTGGCGCCACAGTCATCGGCGTCTCGCATGATTCGATCGATACGCTCAATAAGTTCTCGGTCAGCGAATGCCGGAACAAATTTGCCGTCGCCTCCGACGCTGACCAGAAAATCTCGAAAGCCTACGATGCGGTGCTGTTCTTCACCTCGTACTCGAGCCGCACGTCCTACGTGATCGCGCCGACCGGGAAAATCATCTATGCCTACTCCTCGCTGAATCCGGACAGGCACGTAGAAAACGCCCTCGCCGCCGTCGCTCAGTGGCGACGAGCTCAGCAGAAAGGTTCTTAAGAGGGCTCGGGTGCGCGCTACCCCGCGTGCTCAGCTCGCAGCGCCCAGCGCCACCACGTGATGCTGCGCTGAGACCACCACGCCGCCTGGGTTCTCGACCGTGATGGCGAACGCTTTCGCGAGGCGCACCGGTACTGCCGCATGGATCGGCACGATCACCTCGGACGAATCTGCGGGGACATCGAATATGCCGCCATCCACCGGATAACGCTTATCCCGCCCGCCATCGAATATCCATGTCTGGTACTGCTGCAAACGCGGGTCATTGGGCTTCAAGCCGACGAAATGCAAGAAGCCGCGCTGCGTGACGGGATCCCACACCACATCGCCCGTGACGCCCGCCGCGGCCGGATCCTTGGTGGGCGTGAGCTGCACCTTGATCGATCCCGCCTGCGCAAGCAGCGCGGCGCGTTCCTCGGCCGGCGTCGGCGGTGCGGGGGGCGTACTCACCACCCGTGCCGCGGGCGCTTGGGTGGCCTGAGGCGCTTGCGCCACAGGCTTCGCGGGCGGAGGCGATCGCAGCCACGCGAACAGTGCCAGCAACAGGCACGCAGCGGCTGCGTACCAGCCGGCAGCGCCGGTCCGGGCGGCCGTGGGAGGTTTCGGCCTTGCAATCTCTCGATCAGAGACGAGTCCAACCGGTCGGTGACGCGCGACGAAATCTTGCGCCTGCTCTTCGAGGCGAGCCTTCAGAGCTGCCGGCAGCGATTCGAGGGGTGCCACGCTCGCCGCCAGCGTGATCGCAGCGGCCGCGCGTTCGAGGTCCCGAGAATACTCACTCGCAACGGCGCTGTCCAAGATGTCGAGCGCGCGCTGCTCCTCTGGAGACAGCCCTTCCGTGACTTGTTTCACCAGCAAATCGATCATGGCCTCATCCGGCTGATTTTCCGGGCCCGTCTCAGACATCGGACCTCCCAGAGATCTGCTTGGCACCCACTCGCATGCATTCGCGGACGCGGATGAGCCCGCGGCGCATGCAGGATTTCACCGTGCCCAATGGCATGCCGAGCCGCCTCGCGATTTCGGATTGCGTCAGGCCCTGCAGAAGCCCAAGCTCGAGCACTTGCCGCTGATCGGGCCGCAATTCGGCGAGCGCTTGCATGGCTTGAGCGACCTCGATCGAGGTGTCCGCCGTACTACTGCCCGGATCCGACCACGCCACGGACTCGAGAACCTCGTCGGAAGAATCCATGGGAGGCTCAGCGGCGCTCTTGCGCAGCCGGTCGATCAAACGACGGCGGGCGATCATGGCGATAAACACTTTTTCCGAGCCCTTGGACTCATCGAAGCGAGCCGCGCTGCGCCATATCTGCAGAAAAATATCCTGTGTCGCATCTTGCGCGTCCGCGGCCGTGCGCGACAGTCGCCGGGCCAGGCTCCAAACGAGGGCGCCGTATTGATCGATGCACTCGCGTACTGCATTCGAATCGCCGTTTGCGATGCGTTGGAGCACGGACGGGTTCATGGATTGGCTTGAAAGCTTATTCGGACGGCCAGCAAGAGTGGATTCCGCCGTATCGCGACATCATTGCGCACACGATAGCAGAACCCACGCCAGGCAACGCAGCCGAAACGAACTGCCATCCGAATTCTCAGCGACAGGCTGACTGAATAGCTTCCACATCGACTAAGGTGCATCCAGCAGAGCGGCTGCAGCGTATACCATGGCAACTGACAGGGGTGAAAAGCGGTGCCCATGACGAACTTTGAATCTATTGCTGGACCCCTCCCCCACCCCGCTCGGGCGATCCTATTCTCACGCGCCGAATGGGCCCGGTTGGGCTTGCTATACGGGTTTATAGCCTTCCTGCATATCCTCGGCTGGGGCGCGTATCTGCACTATTCAGGGCGCTACCCGCAACTGATAGGTCTGGGGTTCGTCGCCTATCTGTTCGGCCTGCGTCATGCCTTCGATGCCGACCACATCGCAGCCGTCGACGATACCGTACGCTATATGCTGCAGAAGCGGAAAAGCCCACTCGGCGTCGGATTTTTCTTCTCCTTAGGTCATTCGACGGTCGTGCTCGGTCTGGCGATCGGCATTGCATTTGCTGCGACTGCCATCAAAGCCGGACTACCGCAGCTCAAAAACATGGGCGCGATCATCGGTGCGAGCGTCTCCGGAACCTTTCTATGGATCATCGGAATTCTCAACTTATTGGTATTCCTCGATATCCTGAGGGTCTGGCAAACGGCTAAGTCGGGGACTCACAGCCATGCGCATCTCGAGGCGCTGTTGCAGAAGCGTGGGTTGCTCAATCGCCTATTGGGTGGACGCCTGCAAAAGCTCATGAATCACAGTTGGCAGATGTATCCCCTGGGACTGCTGTTCGGTTTGGGCTTCGACACGGCATCCGAAGTGGGGCTGCTTGCCATGACCGCCGGAGCCTCTGCCGGCGATTTACCGGTGCCCGCGGTACTGAGTCTACCCGTGCTGTTTGCGGCAGGCATGACCGTCATGGATACGACCGACGGCGTGCTGATGTCAAAGGCCTACGACTGGGCATTCTTGAACCCGTTGCGAAAAATCTTCTACAACATTACAACGACTGGATTGTCGGTCGCCGTCGCGTTGCTGATCGGCACCATCGAACTCCTGCAGGTGTTCATCGGGCTGCTGGACGTACGCAGCCCATTCTTTGATTTCATTGCGGGACTGAACTTCGGCGTGTTGGGCTATATCATCGTCGGCATGTTCCTGCTGGGGTGGGCATTATCGGTTGCATTTTGGAAATTAGGTCGCCTTGAGCGACGCTTTTCCATGCAGATGGGTCCCCACGCACATACCCACGTGCACGCCGATGGTTCAGAGCATTCGCATGATCATCTGCATGCGCACATCGAATGACACCGTGGCTCAAATGCGCCGACTGAAGCGAACTTTGGGATTGGTGCTGCTGGCAAGCGCGATGGCGGCACCCGGTGCCAGTCGAGCTGACACGGTGGCCAGTCTGTTGGGCAATTTCACCATCAATCAATACTGTGGACTCGAGCTCAGGCGCGAGTTCGTCGAGGTTCATTACGTCGTCGTATTTGGACAATTACCCGCCCTGCGTGAGCTGCATTTAGCGGACACCGACGGCGATGGCGTCACCTCGCAAGCCGAACGCGATGTGTACGTCGGTAGACTTGCGCCGGGCTTTGCCCAAAGCCTTGAACTAAAGGTCGATGGGTCAATCGTTCCGTTGCATGCGACCCATTGGGCGAGCAGTCTACCGACCGAGCAAGGGGGCTTCTCTCTACGCGTCGATGTGGATCTTGCCGCTGCACTGCCGCCCGCGCCCGGGGACGCTTTGCGGAGGCTCGAGTTCATCAATCGAAACTACGCCGGCCGGATGGGATGGCACGAAATCGTCATCAAGCCGGCGCCCGGCCTGATGGTATTTGATACCAATTCATTCAGTACGTCTCTGACCGGCGGCCTGACCGAAGCGCTGCAGTCGCTTCCCGCCGCAGGACCGCTCGATGAGCGTACGGCGCGTTTGAGTTTCGGCAAGGGCGCTCCGCCCGGGGCCGCGCTTCTTAGAGCGCGAAATGGCACTGCGACGGCCTCGCCTACGCGGACGACGCCGACTAAGACTGTCGGCGTTACGTCGGAGAATAAGTGGATATCGGTTCGGACCCGACGGCTCGTGGACGCTATATCTGGCCCGCACGTGCCGCGACGAGTAGGATTGCTGGCTCTATTGGGAGCATTCCTGTTGGGCGCGGTGCACGCATTGTCGCCCGGCCATGGCAAAACCATCGTCGGCGCTTACTTGATCGGCTCTCGGGGTACGCCACGGCACGCGGCATTCTTGGGCCTGACCGTCAGCGTCACCCACACGATAGGCGTATTTATCCTGGGTTTCGCGACTTTGTACGCCTCGCAGTACATCGTGCCCGAACGGTTGTTCCCCATATTGAGCCTGATATCCGCCATGCTCGTACTGGGAATGGGCATCGTATTATTAGTACAACGAGGACATGCCGCACGCCAGGCGCTGCCCAAGGTAGTTGGCGCTCCAGTACGTATCTTGCGCTTCGTGAAATCCGAAGCGCCTGCACCCACCGGCGCACGGGGCCTCATTTTCGCGCCTGTCGCGCAAATGATCGATGCCACGATGCACTCACACGGCGGGGGTCCGATGCATTCGCACCTGCCGCCCGGCGCGGCGGGCGAAAGGATCACCTGGCGCAGCCTACTGACCCTCGGAGTTTCGGGCGGCCTCGTTCCTTGCCCCTCTGCCATGGTGTTGCTCCTCGCCGCGATTGCCGTCAATAAAGCCGCTTATGGCATGCTCTTGGTGGTCGCGTTTAGCATCGGTCTCGCGATCACGCTGACCCTGGTCGGCGTTGCGTTCCTATATGCCCGCAATCGCTTTCGCAGCCCCAGTGCCGGCGGCCGCTGGGCGCCTTTATTACCGGCGTTCAGTGCCGGCACCATTACGATGATCGGTATCCTCTTATGCTTCGGAGCACTGCGGAGCTTCGGTTCGTAGACGCGTGCCCTGGCGTGGCGTGAGGCTTCGGGAGCCGATTGGCTGCCCTGAAGGCTCCGTCTAGAAGCCGTAGGGACCCCCGCGTTCCAGGGCTCGCTGATAGGCGGCGCGCGCGTGAATGCGATCGAGAAATGCCATCAACCGCGGGCGGCTCGCGTTCAAACCCGCGCGCGAAACGGCCGCTTCCAATGGAAAGCTCATCTGCACATCCGCCGCTGTGAATTCTTCACCGGCAAACCAGGTGTGTGCCCCAAGCTCAGCTTCCAGGTAGTCCAGATGTCGCTTCAGGTTGGGAGCGATGAAGGAGCTCTGCACCGCCCCAGCGATTCGGCGGGCGACGGCGCTGATCGGCCAAGGTACGGGGTTCGTGGCAATACGATCGAACACAAGCTTCATGAGGAGCGGCGGCATGAGCGAGCCCTCCGCATAATGAAGCCAATAGGTATAGCGCAGTCGCTCCGCGCTGCCCGCCGGAGGTATCAACCGCCCATGGCCGTATCTATCGACCAGATACGTGATAATGGCACCCGATTCGGCCACCATGACGTCGCCGTCTACGATGACCGGCGCCTTGCCGAGTGGATGTACCGAGAGCAGCTTCGGGGGAGCCAGCATTGTTTTTGTGTCCCGCTCGTAACGCGTGACCTCATAAGGGACGCCTAGCTCTTCGAGCAGCCAAAGTACCCGCTGCGACCGGGAGTTGTTGAGATGATGAACGACGAGCATCCCCTCATTATACGGGACACGCCGGTGCCCGCTCGATGGGCTAATTTGGGCATCCGGGCTTGTCCGGGCAATCATTGAAACGCGGTCTCATCGCACGCGTCCTCCTATCCACGAAGCGCCGTGCCTGCTCCGGCGCCCGCTGAGCAATCCTCCGCATTCGCTCGGCCCCGGGCGGGATCGAAATCAATGATGCCTGTTCAGGTGACGGTGAGTGCGGCCATCCTGCGTGTGAGGCGTACCGAACACCGCGCTCGGCGATGATCTCTTCGGCGAACTCGCGCACTCACTTGGCGGACCCCTTCAAAAGGACTGTCTCGATACATTGACCGTGGTCCAAATGCGCGTGCATGGTGGATTGGCCACGCATTCGTAGGGACCCGGACGTTAGCCTTTCGCAGATCTCCCCTCCATAGCCGCACCTCAGTGCACACGCTCGCCCCAATGCGGCGCCAAGCACCTCCGGGATTGACTCCCTGCCGCCCGCATCCAAGTAGCCGCCGCCCTCGAATAGCTTTCGCAAGTTCAAATTCGAGGATCGGGCATGGCATTAAATCGTGAAGAGCCCCCGGAGCATCAAACGCATCGTCCGTCCAAGGTGCGGATGTCGCGAGCGGTGAGCCTTCTCACCCCGTGTATTCCTACGCAAGATCGAGCCATGCGGCCGCAATCGAGCCGCGGGATGGGCGGCGATTCATGAGCAAGGTCCAACGCATTGCCGTCGTCGGCTCCGGCATCTCGGGGTTGGCGAGCGCGTGGCTTCTCGGGCGCCGCCACGCGGTCACGCTCTACGAAGCGAACGATTATCTCGGCGGCCACACGCACACGCACACGGTGCGAATCGGCGATCGTGACCACGCCGTAGACACGGGCTTTATCGTCTTCAATCCAGCGCACTATCCGCTCGTCACACGGCTGTTCGCGGAGCTCGGAGTAGGCTCGCAGCCGACGCAAATGAGCCTGTCGGTGCGCAATGAGACGACTGGACTCGAGTACAACGCCACCTCGCTCGCAACGCTCTTCTGCCAGCGCCGGAACCTATTCTCGCCCCGCTTCTTCGGGCTCATCCGTGACATCCTGCGCTTCAACCGCGAGGCACGCGCGGTGCTGTCGTTTGCGGGCCCGGGTCCCACGCTCGGCGACTACCTCGCCGAGAATCGTTACGGCGCCGCGTTTCGAGACGAGCATCTGGTGCCCATGAGCTCCGCGCTCTGGTCGGCGCCGCCCCGCGATGTGCTCGAATTTCCGGCCAAGTATCTGGTGCAGTTCCTGGCGAACCACGAAATGTTGCAAGTGAGCGGCCGCGCGCCTTGGCGCGTGGTGCAGGGCGGCTCCTCGACGTACATCCGCGCGCTCACCGCGCGCTGGAACGTGACGACACACCGCGGTTGCCCGGTGAGGGGCATCGATCGCATGGGCGGCGATGTCGTCGTCCACACGCTCGCCGGCAGCGAGCGCTACGATCAAGTCGTACTCGCCTGCCACAGCGATCAGGCGCTCGAGCTCCTCACCGCGCCGACGCACGCGGAGCGCGACATTCTGGGCGCGATCGGCTATCAGCCGAATAGCGTGATCCTGCACACCGACACCTCGGTCATGCCGCGGCGGCCACGCGCCTGGGCGGCATGGAACGCGCTCATCCCCGAGGAGGCGGGGACAGCGTGCACGGTAAGCTACTGGATGAACCTGCTGCAAGGCATCGAGAGCGCGGAGCCGTTGATCGTCACGTTGAATCCCACGCGGCGCATCGATCCGGCCAAGGTGCTGCGCTCGCTTCAATACGCGCATCCGGTGTACACCCAGGCGAGCGTTGCGGCTCGGGCGCGCAAGGCCGAGATTCAGGGCGCGCGGTGCACCTGGTTCGCGGGAGCCTACTGGGGCTGGGGATTTCACGAGGACGGCATGCGCAGCGCCGTCGAGGTGGCCGCGGCGCTCGAGGTGCCGTGGCCCGCGCGTGCAATCAACTCCGCGCCGCTCCCGGTGGCGCGCGAGCTCGCCGCATGAGGGACTCAGGCACGCCTTCGCCCGGCGAGCGCGGCCTCGCGAGCGCCGTGTACGAGGGTGTTGTGCGTCACCGGCGGCACGCGCCGCACCCCCACGCCTTTCGTTATTCTATGGCGCAACTCTATCTCGATCTCGAGGAGATCGAGCACGTATTCGAGGGACGCTGGCTCTGGTCTGTGGGTCGGCGCAACGTTGCCGAATTTCGCCGTGGCGACTATCTCGGCCGGCCCGACCGGCCACTGATCGAGGCAGTGCGCGATTGCGCCGAGGAGGCCTCAGGTCGCCGGCCGCAAGGGCCCGTGCGTCTCTTGACCCATGTGCGCTACGGCGGCTACGTCTTCAATCCGGTGAGCTTCTACTATTGTTTTGGCGCGGACGGCACGGGCCTCGAGTGCCTCGTGGCCGAGATCACCAACACGCCTTGGGGCGAGCGGCATGTCTATGCGCTGCCCGTGCGCGAGGCTGAGTGGCAGGCGGGCGCCTGGCGTTGGTCGTTCGACAAGGCCTTTCATATCTCACCCTTCGTGCCCATGAACCGGTGCTACGGCTGGCGCGCAAGCGAGCCGGGCAAAAGCCTGCGCGTGCACATCGAGGTCCTCGACGGCGCACGGAGCGAGTTTGACGCGACGCTCGTGCTCGAGCGCCGGCCGCTTAATGCCGCCTCCTTGCGCCGCGTCTTGTGGCGCTATCCGCTCATGACCGCGCAGGTCATGGCCGGCATCCATTGGCAGGCCTTGAAACTCTGGGGCAAGCGCAATCCCGTTTATACACATCCCTCGGCGGCGGAGCAGCGATGATCGATCAGCAGAAGACTCTTCCCGCATCCTGTCAGACGACGTCGGCCGAGCCCGGCGCTCTGGATCGTGCGCTGCGTGCGCGACTGATCGAGCGGTTACGCCATTTACGGCATGGCCGCCTCATCATCGAGGATGCCTGTGGCCGGATGACGCTCGGGCGCGTGGCCACGGACGGGATGTGCGCACACGTGCGCGTAGACGACCCGGCGCTCTATCGCGCACTCGCCACCAGCGGCGCGGTGGGCGCGGGCGAGTCCTATATCCGCGGCCACTGGCGCTGCGACGATCTCGTCGCTCTCATGCGTCTCCTGGTGCGCAACCGCGGTTTGCTCGATGGGCTCGAGCGCGGCTCCGCGCGGCTCGGCGGCTGGCTGCTGCGTGCCTGGTCGGCGCTTCAGCCGAACACGCGCGGCGGGAGCCGCAAGCACATCGCCGCGCATTACGATCTCGGCAACGAGTTCTTCGGACTCTTTCTGTCGCCCGATCTCATGTACTCCGCGGCCCTTTGGGCGGGCGATGAGGACACGCTCGAAGCGGCCTCGACGCGCAAGCTCGATGCGATCTGCACGGCGCTCGAGCTCTCCCCGCGCGATGCGGTCGTCGAGATCGGCACGGGGTGGGGCGGATTCGCCCTGCACGTCGCGCGCCGCTACGGCTGCCACGTGACCACGACGACTATCTCGCGGGAGCAGCATGCGCTTGCCAGTGAGCGGGTGGCGGCCGCAGGTCTCGACGATCGTGTCACCGTGCTCCTCGACGACTATCGGGATCTTAAAGGCCGCTACGACAAGCTCGTGTCCATCGAGATGATCGAGGCTGTGGGTGCACGCTATCTCGGGACCTTCTTCGCGAAGGTGGGCTCGCTCCTAAAACCGGGAGGCTTGGCACTGCTGCAAGCTATCACCATCGAGGATCACCGCTACAAGCAGGCGCTGCGCGAAGTCGATTACATCAAGCGCCACGTGTTCCCGGGCGCCTTCATTCCGTCGGTGAGCGCGATGCTCGAGGCGAAGAGCCGGGTCACGGACTTAAACCTCGTGCGGTTCGAGGATTTCGGGCCGTCCTACGCGCGCACCCTCGAGGCATGGCGCAAGCGCTTCCTCGCGCAGCGCGGCGAAGTGCGCCGGCTCGGGTACGACGATCAATTTATTCGGCTCTGGGAGTTCTATCTGGCCTACTGCGAAGCGGGCTTCCACGAGCGCTCGATCGGCATCGCGCACTTGAAGTTCGTCAAGGCGGATCTTCCCTAAGTGAACGAGGTGATCAATTTCGTCGCCTATCAGGCGGTATGGTTCGCGGTCGTAACGAGCGCGGGCCACGGTCGGGCGACCCTCGGCATGGGCGCGGCCGCGCTTTTCGCAGCGGTGCAGCTCGCGCTCTCGAGTCGGCGCCTGTCCGATGCGCGTCTCATGGCTGCGGCGATCTTCCTCGGCGTCGCGATCGACGGCACGCTCAGTCTTCTGGGCTGGCTGCGGTATACCTCGCCCGAGCCTGCGATTCCGCCGCATGGCGCGCCGCTGTGGATTTTGTGCCTGTGGGCCGCGTTCGCGCTCACCCTTACACGCTCGCTCACCTGGCTCATGCGTCGGCCGTGGCTCGCCACCCTATTGGGTGCACTCGGCGGACCGCTTGCCTATGCGAGTGCGGCGCGCGGCTTTGCGGCGGTCGAGCTCGCTCCGCCCGCGGCGCGCGCCTTGGGAGCGCTCGCGCTCGGCTGGGGAGCGGCGTTAGCCGTGCTCGCCTATCTCGCGCGGCGCGACTTCGCGGGCGCCGAGGCGGCATCCATCGAGGCGCGACTGTGAGCACCTGGGTTGCGGTCGCGATCCTGTGGGCGAGTGCGGCGCTCGCCATGAGCCTGGGCTGGGCGTGGCAGCGGCTGCACGAGAACGCGGGCATTGTGGATGTGATCTGGACGGCGGGCATCGGCGCCGCCGCGCTATGGTACGCAGCCGTGCTCGACGGCGGTGTGATGCCACGCGCGCTGCTCGGGCTCCTTGGCGCGCTTTGGAGCCTACGGCTCGTGGCTCACCTCGCGCCGCGCGTGCTCAAAGGCCCGGAGGACGGACGCTACCGACAGTTGCGTCTACGCTGGCAGGGGAATCAAGCAAAGATGTTCGGGATGTTTCAGTTCCAGGCGCTGCTCATCGTGCTCTTCTCATCGCCCTTTCTCGCCGTGGCCCGCAACCCCACCGCCGCGCTCACGCCTTGGATGCTCGCCGGCATCGCGGTGTGGATTGGGAGCGTCTGCGGTGAGGCGCTCGCGGACCGCGAGCTCGCGCGATTTCGGGCCGACCCGGTAAATCGCGGCCGCACGTGCCGTGCGGGCTTGTGGCGCTACTCGCGGCATCCCAATTATTTCTTCGAGTGGCTGCACTGGTTCGCCTATGTGTGCCTCGCAGTGGGAAGCCCGCTCTTCTGGCTGAGCATCTCGGGCCCCGTCATCATGTACGCGTTCCTGCGTTGGGTCAGCGGCATTCCGTTCACCGAGGCGCAGGCGCTACGCACCCGCGGCGAGGACTACCGCCGCTATCAGGCGGAGACCTCGCAGCTCATTCCCTGGTTTCCGAAGGAGCATCGTTGAGCTACGTAAATCCGATCTCCCTTCCCATCACCGCCCCTGCGGCCGTGAGCGGCGGCGCCGCCGGCTGGGCCGAGCGCCGCCTTTTGCCCGATGCCCTCATCCGCCGCGGCATCCGGCGTCTCTGCGCGGCGCGTCTACGCGAGGAGCGCGCCGGTGGCCTCGAGGGGCAGGCCGCACGCTTCGAGAAGCGCATCGAGCTCCTGCACGACGGTCCCATCGCCATCCACACCGATGCGGCGAACGCGCAGCACTACGAGCTGCCGCCCGCGTTCTTCGAGTCATGCCTCGGTGCGCGCTTGAAGTACTCCTGCGCGTACTATCCACGCGGCGATGAAACGCTCGATCAGGCCGAAGAGGCCATGCTGGAGCTGTACGTGGGACGTGCGGAGCTTAAGGACGGTCAGCGCGTTCTCGAGCTTGGCTGCGGCTGGGGATCACTCACGCTCTTCATGGCCGAGCGCTTTCCCCACGCACGCATCGAAGCGGTGTCGAACTCGAAGCTGCAGCGCGAGTTCATCGAAGCGCGCTGCGCACGACGCGGCATCCGCAACGTCACGGTGCGCACCGCAGATGTGAACCGCCTCGACCTCACCGCCGGCCTCTACGATCGCTGCGTCTCCGTCGAGATGTTCGAGCACGTGCGAAACTATCGCGCCTTACTCCGGCGCATCGCCCAAAGCCTCGCTCCCGGCGGAAAACTCTTCGTGCACATCTTTGCGCACCGAACGCTCCTCTATCCTTTCGAAACCGAGGGCAAGGACGACTGGATGGGCCGGCACTTCTTTACCGGCGGCCTGATGCCTTCGACCGAGACGCTGCTGCGCTTTCAGGAGCACGTCGAGGTGGAGGCGCAGTGGCTCCTCGACGGCACGCACTATCAGCGCACGGCCGAGCACTGGCTCGCCAATCACGATGCGCATCGCGCGAGGGTCATGGCAACTCTGCGCAACGCGTACGGCGCGAGGACGGCGGCGCTTTGGAATCAGCGCTGGCGCATGTTCTGGATGGCGTGCGCCGAGCTCTTCGGCTATGCGCGCGGGCAGGAGTGGGTCGTCGCCCACTACCGCTTCGCGCGGCGCCCGTGAGCGTGGCGAGTGCGGCACGGCGCGGTGTCAGGATCCTCGTGCTTGGAGCGCTCAGCACGGTCGGGGCCGGCTGCATGAGCAATGGCTCGCCCACTGTTCCCACCGTGCGCGCGGTCGATCTGCCACGCTTCATGGGCGCTTGGTACGTGATCGCGAGTATTCCTTCCTACCCGGAGCGCAACGCCTACGACGCCGTGGAATCCTACGAGCTGCGCCCCGATGGCCGTATCCAGACAACGTTTCGTTATAGGAAGGGCAACTTCGAGGCGCCCCTCAAGACGATGCAGCCCGTGGGCAGCGTCGTGCCGGGAACCGACAACGCGGTGTGGGGCATGCAGTTCATCTGGCCCATCAAGGCCGAGTATGTGATCTCCTATCTCGATCCGGGCTACTCCGAGACCATCATCGCGCGCAGCAAGCGCGACTACGCCTGGATTATGGCCCGCACCCCGCAGATTCCAGAGGCTGCTTATGCGGCCGACGTCGAGCGCCTGCGGGCGATGGGGTATGACGTGTCAAAGCTCCGCAAGGTGCCGCAAAGCCCGCGTTAGCCTTGGCTTCGCCTCGGCGTGGCTCAGATACGCGGATTTAATTTGGAAGCATGTGCCGCGAGATGAATGGTGCGCGCTGTTCTACGCGCAAGATTTGCAAGATAAGCCCTGCGTGCTCGGCCTGTCGGCTCCCGTGCTCGGCCTGTCGGCTCTGGGATTGGCCGCGTGCGGCGGCATGTTTCTGTCAGATTTTTGCCCAACAATAGATAATGTAATCAATCACTTATTGGCCTGGTGGTTCGTATGTTAATCATGCACAAACGTGAATTGCTACAGAACGCTACATGTGCTACGGTCGTACGCATGACCCGAATCATCACGCAGCGTGAACTTCGAAACGAATCCGCAGCCGTGCTCCGCGAGGTAGAGGCGGGTGCGACGGTAGTTGTCACGCGCAACGGCACTCCGGTCGCGGAGCTGCGGCCCATTCGGCCGAAACGTTTCGTGCTACGAGCGACGCTTGCCGAGGCGGCGGCTCGCTCGCCGCGGATTGACGCCGCGCGATTTCGTGCGGACCTCGATGCAGTGATCGACCAGCGCGTCGATGACTGAGCAAACCAGAGGACTCCTCGACACGTCGGTGGTTATCGACCACGATCTGATCGACCCTGCACTGTTGCCCGATGAATCTGCGATTTCCGCTATTACCCTCGCCGAGCTCACCGCGGGGCCACACGCCACGGAAGATAAGAACGAACGCGCGCGACGCCAGGACCGATTGCAATGGGCGAGCGTCACCTGGGATCCATTACCCTTTGATGCAGAAGCCGCACGCGTATACGGCAGGATGTTTGCGGCTGCGCGAACCGCCGGACGGTCGAGTCGCTCGCGGCTGGCCGACTTGCTGATCGCTTCTACGGCAGCGGCTAACAGCCTACCCCTCTACACGCGAAACCCCGCCGACTTCGACGCGCTTAAGGGGATCATCAAGTTGGTTTCCATTTAATCGCGCATAGAATCGCGTAATCCCACTCGCAAAGTCACTCCTGGCGGCTTTCTCGCTTTCGGCCTATGCCGCTGAGGGGCGCGAGCGCCGAGCGCATCATCACCTGCTCAGCCCGCGGCCGCCGGCTCGCGGAGCGGCGGCTTTTCCGGCGCCTCGGCTGCCGCGCCCGCTGTCTGCCCGCTAATCTCGGGGAGGCGCGCAAGGCGGCGGCGTAGCATCCGAGCATAGGCTCGTTCTTGTGTCGAAACTGGCCCCCGTTACGCTATCGTCATCCGGACCCCGGGTAAGTGATGCGCAACCGGATAGCAACCAAACCGCCGCTGCCATACTGATAATCGCTTTCATAATTTGCTCTGTAGAGTGGAGTAACGCACGATCCCGCCAGTCGTCACCCTACCGATGCTGCGATGCGTGTTGATTGCACAATTGAGCCGCCGTGTTACAGCTGTGATTAGGCGCACTCTGATACGCAGCTCGCGTGCGCGTCAGAGCCTCGACTCGAGCTCCGCTCGCGGACTTCGTCTCTGGCTACGCCCGTAGCAAGAGAAGCGATAGTGATCGTGGTTTCGAGCTCATCGTGGTATCCACGGCCGCTCTCGCTATATCGTTAATAGCCGCTCAAAAAAAGCCCGATAGCGTCGCAGTGCCAGTCGCAGAGTTTCTGTAGAATCCTGATCCCGGTCAGTGTCTTTTTCGAACTCCGTTCGCTGCGCGGCAAAGGTCTCCCTCAATGCGTCGATGACTTGTGTAACGAGCTCATCGCCCTGTCGCACAGCTTGCTTGGGATCATCAACGAAGCTGCGCTGAACCACATCCCAACGCGCGCGGTAATCAGTCGCTCCGTCCTGCCCGAAGAGGGGATCCATCTCCGTCGGCGGCGTGAGGCGTCGGGTTTGCGACACGCCGGAAGTATCGATGGCTTCCAGCACCGGCCCATCGCTCGTGATCTCCTCCCCGCCTTCGATTAGATCAAGATCGTGGGACTGGGGGGTGTCATCGGCACCGCTTGGCGGCGTATGCGTTGGCGCGACATTCATTGCAGTTCTCTCCGAATAGTATGAAGGGACCGCACGAGTATGTCTCGATCGGACGCGTCTAGCAGCCGGTGGGCAGCTAGGCTGGCTATAGGACTAAGCGCTTACGCCGTGTCGGTCAGAGCCAAGATGGGAAGCACCCCATGTGGGTCGGCCGCCCTGCATGACGCAGGCGTCTTATTCTGCACGCCGTCCGGCCGAATCCAGATCGACCGGCTATTTATTCCACGTCCCATTGGCATCCGCCGCTTTTTTCTACCGTCTTCCCGCTCGGCGCTACCGGGCGATGAAAGTGGGTTAGGCCGGTTGAGGACATACGACGGATACGAGAGTACCTCCATTGGGTCCCGGCACAATTGTCAGCCGGGCACCTATGTTTGATGCACGATACTTCATAATCTTGAGACCCATTCCGGTCGACTGTGCGGTCATTTGCGGCATACCAACACCGTCGTCCAGAATGCCCAGCCTCACCCATGTCGGCTCAATTTGGAGCGTCACTTTTATTGATCTTGCCTGGCCGTGTCGTCGGGCATTAGAGACCGCCTCCTGGCAAATCCGATACAGGTTGTCCAGCGCATCGGTCCCGAGTCGAATCGGCGCCGACCGAGTCACTTCGCAACTTCCATCGATTCCAAACGAATCGCGGTTCAGCTTTACCAACTCTTCCAACACTTCCACGATGCCACCGTCGGCAAAAATCACCGGCGACAGCCCATGTGCAATCGCGCGGCAGTTGGCAAGTGCTTGTATTGCAACCTTTGCAAGATTTTCAAGTTCGGCTGGATCCGGACGACCCCCTTTCTTGATACTCGACGCGATCGCTGTGGCCAACAGTGAAATCCCGGCAAGCTCCTGCCCGAGACCGTCATGCAGGTCGCGTCCGAGCTTGTGTTGTTCCGCGCTGATCGAATTCATCAGCATACCTTCGAGGCGGCGCCGCTCGGTTATGTCATCGACGATCGACCACAGATAGTTCTGTCCGTCGTTGTGGCTGAACAGCGCCCCATTGAAACGCAACGGAATTCGGCCGCCATCCTTGCGGATGTATTCCTTTTCGTAGGGCCCGAATTGTCCTTCGCGCTTCGCCAGTTCCTGCTGTTCCTCCGTCGCTGCCCAATCGCTTTCGTTCGTCAAGTTCTGGTAGTCAAGCCCCCGCAACTCATCGGCGGAGTATCCCGTAAAGCGACGGAACGTCTCGTTGAAATCCACGTAACGCCTATTCATGTCGGTAAGCACAATGCCGACGTTCGCGGTCTCGTAGAGTGCCCGCAGCTTGCGGTCGGTCCCGCGCAGCTCCATCACGGCGCTGCGCAGCCATTTTGCGAGCCAGCAGGTCAGGCCACAGGTCAATGCATAGAACGCAATTGAGACGTCGTAGCCGATTGCTGGAAATGATGGAATAAAGAAATAAACGGCGCACAACCCGCCGAGCACACTGGCCAGTACACCGGGTCCGATTCCTAGCAGAAGCGCGCTAGCTATGACGGCCGGATAGAACGTGTTAAACGCGAGCCCCCCGGTCATGGGCAACATTGCGAATCTTGCCGCGAGGGCCAATCCCACGAGCGCGATCGCGAGGGCATAGCGGACCCACGCTCGGCCCAGTACGCCTTCTCGGGAGAGAATTTTGGTTAGAACGCCCGCTGGCGGTGGCGCTTTGCTATCCGATGTGATGTCTTTAACTCTTCCAGCCAGCCTAATACGACGTTGAATTGTAACGTCGTTCTCCAATTGTCTCAAACCTTCAAAACACGAACCCTCCGGTGGCGCGCTGCGTCGCATAGCCCCGTCAATGTACGAAAGCGCTACTCAGGACAAGAGAGGCGGCTAACCGTCGCCACAACCAGACACTTCGGCGGGTCAACGGAGACCGCGGTTCGCCGTTATCCACTTGGTGCGGGACGGCGTACGGTTTGTCCCAGGGGATGATGCGAACTATGAACACAAACGGATTCGCGATCGTCGAATTGACGACCCTCGGCGACCAGTCGCAGCCTCGTAGTCCGCCGGTCGACACGCCAGTGGATCTCCTCGCTGCGACCCGCAACCTCGGAATGACGGCTCCCGTGCTCGGCCTGTCAGCTCTGGGATTGGCCGCGTGTGGCGGGGGCGGCGGCAATCCTTCGCTCTCGTCCTCGCCATCGGCTCCGCCCACACCGAGCGGGTTGGCGGCGACGCCCGGGAACAACCAGATTGTGCTTGCTTGGTCTGCCAGTACAGGCGCGACAGGATATTCCATCGGCCGAGCCACGAGCAGCACCGGCCCGTATGCAACGGTCGGTGAATCCTCCTCGACCGCCTTCACAGATACCGGCGTCACGAATGGCGCGGACTACTATTATGTTGTATCGGCGTCGAATGCGATCGGCTCGAGTGCCAATTCAGCGGCTGTCGCAGCAACCCCGGTGTCGATGTCGCGCATCCAGGCGGCGCGCTTTTTGGCGCAGGCCGCCTTCAGCGGCTCCGATAGCGACATTCAGAATGTGCAAAACCAAGCGAACGGCATCGACGGCTGGCTTGCGCAACAATTCGCGATCCCCGTCAATCCATCGGGACAGTTGTCAAACGTCGCCTGGATGCAGGCCAACGCTCTCATCTCGATCGAGTTCGATACGACCGGTGTCCAGAGCTCGCTCTGGCGCAAGCTGATTTCGAGCCCCGACGTGCTGCGACAGCGCATGATGCTGGCGCTCACGGATCTGTTCGTGATCAACACGGGAGCGATTACCCTCAATTACCGCGGAGCGGCGGCTGCATATTATCTGGATCAACTCGAGGCCAACGCGTTCGGCAACTTCAAGGGTCTGTTGCTGGCCGTGTCACACACCCCGGCCATGGGTCAGTATCTGAGCTTCTTGGGTAGCGTTAAGGCCAATCCAGTCACAGGTACGAGTCCCGACGAGAACTACGCTCGCGAGATCATGCAGCTCTTCTCCATCGGCGTCGTGCAGCTCAATCTCGACGGAACGCCGCTCGCCAATCCGAGCGATCCGGGAGTGGCACTCGCCACCTATGGCCAGACGGATGTGCTGAACATGGCGAAGGTCTTCACCGGCTGGGAGCTGAATGCTGCCGCGACTGCCTATCCAGGCGCTTCGGCGGCTACCGACATGATCAATAATCCGGCCGGGTCCGACACCACCGAGAAGTACGTTCTCGGCGAAACCATCGCCGCCGGCTTGAATGGCGAGCAGACGCTTGGGGCGGCGATCGATATTCTGATGCAGCATCCGAACATCGCGCCCTTCATATCGCGACAGTTCATTCAGCGTCTCGTGACGAGCAATCCGTCTCCCGACTACGTCTCCCGCGTCGCCGGCGTCTTTCAGTCAACGCAGGGCGACATGAAATCGATCATTACTGCGATTCTGACGGACACGGAAGCGACCTCCGACGTGTTGTTGTCGAACCCGCAGGCCGGCAAGCTGCGTGAGCCCGTCGTACGCTTCATTCAATGGGCGCGCACTTTTCCGGTGAACTTCTCCCCGACTGATGCGGCCGCATGGGCCGCCATCGGTAACCTCGCGAACCCCTCGAACGCGCTGGCCGAGAGTCCGCTGCAATCGCCCAACGTATTTTTCTTCTTTCAACCCGGTTACCTCCCGCCACAGACCGCCCTCGAGACCAACGGGATCACCGCACCGGAATTCGGCGTTACGAACGAGTGCTCGGTCGCCGGATACATGAATTTTGTCAAGAAGCTCGTGGCGACCGGCATTGGCGGCGTGCCTGGGGATTACAGCACATTGCAGCCGCTGGTGAATCAGGGCGGCAACTCCGCTGCGTTGCTCGCCGAACTCAACGTGCTCGTGGCTGCGGGACAGATCTCGGCTGCGACGATCGCGCTCATGCAGGGTGCGCTCGACACCATCGACGTGAGCTCATCGACGGGTTTGAACAACCGGCTCTACGCCGCTCTGACCCTTGTCATGTGTACTCCAGAATATCTCGTTCAGAAGTGAGGACATCCGCCGTGACCAAACCTGCATCGCGACGCGAGTTTCTGAAGCTCGCTACCGCCCTCGCTGCCACACGTTTTGCGCCGCCGCTTGCCCTGAACCTCGCAGCGCTCGGCGAAACCGCTGCCGCCACCGCCACCGATTACAAGGCGCTCGTCTGCGTGTTCATGATCGGCGGCAACGACAACTTCAATACGCTCGTACCGTACGACCCCGCGAACTACGCGATCTACACGCAGCAGCGGCCGGCCATTGCCACAGCCCTGAGCACCTTAACGCCGACGCTCCTGACTCCCGCGATGCCGCTTCCCGGAGCCGAGCAATTCGCGTTGGCTCCCGCGCTCAGCCCCCTCCTGCCCCTGTTCGACGGCGGGCAATTGGCCGTCATGCTGAACATCGGGACGTTGATCGAGCCGATCGCATCGGCCGCCGCCTATGCCAGCGCACCGGCGGCGATACTCCCGCCGCAACTGTTCTCGCATCTCGACCAGCGTGCGTTTTATCAAGCCGAGGGTCCGGTTGGTAACTCATCAGGTTGGGGCGGCCGGATTGCCGACGGTTTCGCGGCAAGCAACGGCAACGCCCTGTTTACATGCATCTCGCCGGCGGGCGACAGCCTATTTCTCACCGGGCTCAGCACCGAAACATACTCGATCTCTCCCACCGGCGGCGCGATTCCGATCCAGAGCATCGTCGATCCCTTGTTCGGCTCCTCGGCCTGTCAAAGCGTGATGCGAACGTTGACCACGGCGCAACGCACCGACTCCACCGGCAATCTCGCGAATCTATTCGAGGCGACCTATGCTGATGTCGTGAGTCGCTCGCTGGTCGGACAGCAGATCCTCGGCGCCGCGCTGCCGGCCTCGACCGTCACGACATTTCCGGCGACGACGACAACGAATCTCTCGGCCCAGCTGTCGATGGTGGCCCGGGTCATAGCGGCGAGACAAGCCTCCGGGATCGGTGCGACACGCCAGGTGTTTATGGTCGGCGCCGGCAATTTCGACACCCACGATGCCGTCGTCGCGAACCAGCCGCCGCTCTTGTCCGATGTCGCCGTTTCCATGGCGGCCTTCTACGGTGAGATGAATGCCCTCGGACTCGAGAACAACGTCACGAGCTTCACTGTGTCGGACTTCGGGCGCACGCTGAATTCCGATGGCGATGGCTCGGATCACGGTTGGGGCAGCGTGCACTTCGTCCTGGGCGGGGCCGTCGGCGGCAAGAACTTCTACGGCACGGCCCCCGTGCTGCCGCCTAACTTGACGACGCCTGGCCCACTCGACGTGGGACGCGGCCGCTTCATTCCGACTATGGCGGTGGATCAGTTCGGCGCAACCTTGGGGTCTTGGTTCGGTGTGAGTGATCCCGACTTGTTGACGATCTTTCCGAATCTCGCCAATTTCGACGCCAACACACGCAACTTAGGATTCATGCAAGCGCCCAGCTAGAGAACGAGGCCGCGGCGCGATGGGTAACGGATAGACATCCGCACTTCGGATTCGGTCCCCACAGCGGAGTACGATAGCAGGGATTCCTCGGCTACTCACACGAACTCTGATGATGTGCCATCCGAGGGCGCCGCGTATCTCTTAGATCCGGACGGCTATCGCGTTGAAGCCTACTACGCTGAAGAAGCATCGAAGTGACTTCATTCGCAGTCGAAGTGGGCACAAATGCTTCCGCAGCGGCCGTCTGGGACGTAATTCGAGATATAGGCGCACTGCACACTCGCTTGGTGCCAGGTTTCGTAACCAACTCCGAATTAGTGCCCGGCGGACGCCGTGTGACTTTCGCCAACGGGATGACGGTGATCGAACTAATCGTGTCGCTCGACGGCAACTTGCACCGATTGGTGTGGACCGCGCAAGGCGGAGCATCGGGCGTCACCCACTATAATGCTGCTGTCCGGTGGAAAAGAGAGGTTTCATGGCGATGTCAGTTCCGCCGCGAGTCTCGTCGAATGCCTCGCTGTCGTCAGAGAGCCCATGTATTGGCTGTGCTGCTGACCTCAGCGATCTGGGCGACCGGCGCCGACAGAGTTTATAACGTGAGCGAATGACTTTGCCGATTCAACGCGAACGTGTTCAATGGCAATTCTCTCTTTCGTGACGATTGGATAATTCTCGAGGGTCTCCGCGTCCTGGGCGCTCACAACAGCAAAGGCGGCCAATGGACCGCCCATGATCAGGGGTGCAACGCTGCGCCGCCGAATGCTCAGAGACTTTTCCGGCTCCCGTCTTTGAATGCAGCGTACTCTCGTCCACCCCATGAGCGTATCGATGAGCCTGGCCATCAGGGCGTGCCTGTCTCCTCGCACCCCGGGGCGTCGTCTGGCATTTGTAGCGGGCACTCTCGGATCCTCTGTCTGCATCACGGGGAAACTCGCACGCCGGACCGCCGGCAAGCAAGATTGACGGATGCGACTGGCTGATATATCAGGTTCATGTAATATTCAAAGTCCCAGGTGCTAAAGAACGTATGAGATATGAACGAGACATCCATTGCTCCCTCAACTGTTGCGCGAGAGCCAGAATTTGAAATGCTGGCGCGAGAGACGGATACCCCACTCGACATGGTGCGTGAAATCTACCGAGTAGAACGCGACAAGCTCGAGCGCTCGGCCCGGATAAAAACGTACGTTCCTGTTCTAGCTCACCGTCGTGTGAAGGCGCTCCTGCAAGTGGAGCGCGGAAAACGTTATTTAACGGCCGGTCGTATTGGGCAGCCCGAAAATCTTTGAGTAAGCAAGAGTCTGCTTTGGACCTTAGCCTTTTAGAGAGAAGCGATCGCCACGAAGACTAATGATTTTCATCGCGCCTCCGCGCTTCATCCACCATTCGGCACTGTGCGAACCGCAGTGTCGGGCTCACCGCCCTTCTGGTACCAGTAGGAGCCCGGCGGCAAGGGCGAGTCCTTTTCACCCCTCTCGGGGTTGGACATGATGCCCTTGATCACCACGGCATAGTAATCGTTAATGTGACTGCGCAGCAGGCTGTGAAAGCCTGGGGTGCACTTCATAAACGTTCCGTATTTGCCGGCCGTGCATTGGCATAAGCAGCCCCCAGGAAAATTTCACCTCCATGCAAGGACAGCACATGTTATGAACAAAGCGAGGGGCCCACCTCCTTCTGCAGGTCCGACGTGCCTCGCTCAACGGTGAGTTGCTGGAACGCTTCCAGCGATGGTTCCCAACTATCGGAACCCGCCAGATTGGGCTTCCTTGGGGTTGGGTACCCCACCATTCTTAACGGGTTCCCATCCACATGGTGGCCACGCCCCCCCCCTCACCCCTTCTTTTCACCTTCGACGAAAGCGAGTAGGTCGGAGTTGACCCGTTCAGGATCGACAATCGCGATACCGTGCGCACCACCGGGGTAAACTTTCAGGACCGCGTGAGGAACGACAGATGGTACGCGGCGGCCGGTCGGCCCGATCGGCACGATCTGATCGTCTTCGCAGTGAATGACTAGCAACGGTACATCGCACTTCGCGATATCCTTGGTGTAATCAAGTTCCCAACTGTAAGTCGTTTCATACTGCGCCTTGGCGCCGCCCAGCAGACCCTGAAACCAGAACAAGTCGCGCATGCCTTGCGTTGCGGTCGATCCTGGACGATTGGCTCCGAAGAACGGCGCCGACAACTCTTTGTAGAACGATGAACGATCATGTGCAACGCCGGCACGGATGCTGTCAATTACCGATTTCGGAGTTCCCCCAGTTATACCTTCACGTTGCATCATCGCCGGTACGATCGAATCGAGGAGGACCATCTTGGCGACGCGCGACGTTCCATGGCGCGAGATGTAGCGGGCCAGTTCCCCGCCTCCCGTCGAGTGCCCAATCAATATTGCGCCGCGAAGATCAAGCGCGTTGATGAGCTCGTTCAAATCGTCGGCCCAGGTGTCGACATCGTTCCCGGATCCCGGTTGATCGGAATAGCCGTTACCCCGCCGGTCATGCGCGACAGTGCGGTAACCGTGGTCATTGAAAAACAGCATCTGCGCTTCCCACGCCGCACCGGTCAACGGCCAGCCGTGAGAGAAAACGATAGGCGGTCCCGAGCCCCAGTCACGATAGTAGATCGTAGTACCATCACGGGTAGTGATCTTGGGCATGGAATACCTCCTTCGTTAGTTTAGCGGCTAATGCAAAGGCGAGTCGCGATGAGCCACACCCGAGACTCCCAAGAACCCGCCGTTCTCCGGAAAAATGCGCCCTCACTGTCCCGCGAGATTCTGTGGATGTCAATGAGGGGCGATTAAGGGCTCCTTTTTTGGGGTGCAGTGCGGCGTATTATGATCCGCTTGCAGCGACCGCGCATTTCAGACGCTGAGCATCCTCAGCACCCTGTGATGTCGAAATCATCCGAGGGCAATCCTCCGGCGGGCTGATTTTCTCGATAGAAATGGTTTCGGGGAGCCGCGGATCGGAAGTTCTGGCGCTTATTCGCGTTGCTAAGAAATTTCAGCGGCCTTCGCCGCCATCGTCGCGTGGGCCCATCAGACGAGCTCATGCAAATCCGACTTCGCGGCGGCAAGCAGGGGTTGCCTCGATGTTTTCGATGGGCTTGTTTGCGCCCATTGGGGAGGTGGACATGAAGTCGGCGCCGGGACCTGTCAGGGCTTCACGAACCGATAGGCGAAGCGATCGGTCACGCCCTTGATCGAGGGATCGAACACCTTGATCGAGTGGTGATCGTCCTTGTTCGCGAGCATGGTGCTTTCCGCATCCAGTACGAAGCCGGCCGCCTCCACCTCCTCGCGAGCGGCTGCAGGCTCAATCCGATGCAGCGACTGGGCGTCGCTCGTGCGCGCCCCGACGGCGGCGGCGTGGTCTACGATGACGTAGGACCCACCGGGCTTCAGCCGCTCGTAGACAGCTCGATTGAAGTCGGCCGCCGTCGCGCCCCTGGCCTGGATCAGCGCGGTGTGGAGATCATGGTAGAACAGGTGCAGCCACAGGACATCCGCCGGTTGCGTGGCCTCCGGCATCGCCACGAGGTCCGCCGAGACGGCTTCGACGTTCTCTCGGCCCGGCTCCTTCGCAAGCGTGCGCATGCGGCCGACCGGATCGTTCTTGAAGTGTGCAACTTCGGCCGGCACGAAGCTGTAGACCCGTCCTTCGGGTCCCACGATGTCGGAGAAAAGGCGGGTCCAGTCGCCGTCGCCTGGGTAAACGTCGATGACGGTGGAACCCGCATCGACTCGTGCGAACCGGATCAACTCAGATAGCTTGGATTGGTCGTACATCGGGAGCTCCTTTACGGTTGGGGTTTCGACGAGCGTGCGGCGCGCGAGGGGGTGATTCACGGCTGATACACCGTCTGCCCCGGCCCAGTGGCCGCAGATGGCCAGCATTACGCCCGCCCGGACGTGTCCATCTGCGAGGCCCGCGCCAGGGCTTGCGTGTCGATATACTCCCGGATCTTCGTCAGCTTGCCACTTTGAACGGTAATGTCGAAGACCCAATCGTCCTTGAAGGGTTTATTCGTGGCTTTGATTTTCCCCGTGGCGACGCCGACGACCAGAACTCGGTCTCCCTGCGCCACGAATTCGGGGGGCTTGGGGTATGTCATTTCCACCTCTTCGGACGCCTTCTGAAGCACAGCGGCCAATTCCGCGTGCCCGCGGTGCGTGCCGGCCAGCGGCCAGTGCTCACCCGGAATGATCCACTCAATATCTGCGGCAACTAGCGCGAGCAGACCTTGTTTATTGTGGGCACCTATTGCTGCAAAGAAATCTTTCACAATCTGAACATTCTCTTTTGTGCTCATAAAAACTTCTCCATTCTTAGGATCGGATCGTGTCCGATACGATTGCATAGCTCATAATGCTTCTCCGATCTGGTGGTAACGCTGGGGGTCAGACTTGCGCCATGCCTCCATCGACGGCGAGATCCACGCCGGTGATGAAAGAACTCTCCTCGGAGGCGAGGAACGTGACGGCAGCCGCGATTTCCTCTGGCTTGCCCCTGCGACCCATGGGGACTTGTGAAGCAAATTGGGCGGCCGCTTGCTCGGCTTGCTCAGCGGTAAGGCCCGTCGTTGTCTCTAGGGCTGGGGTCTCGGTGGGCCCGGGGCTCATCGCATTGACGCGGATTTTGCGGTCTTTCAGCTCCAGAGTCCAAGCGCGCGCAAAGTTGCGCACGGCCGCCTTACTCGCGGCGTAGGTGCTAAACCCTGGCAGCCCCAATACGTTCGAGACCGAAGAAGTCAGGATAATCGAACCGCCGTCTTTGAAGAGGGGAAGTGCCTTCTGCACCGTGAAGAACAGTCCCTTCACGTTCACATCGAAGGTCTGGTCAAGATGGGCTTCAGTAGCTACCGCGAGCGGAGCGATTGTCCCAGCGCCTGCGTTCGCGAAGAGAATATCGATGTGACCATGTTTCTCTTTCACGACGGTATAGAGCCGGTCCAGATCTTCCAAGCGCGACACGTCGCTCACCACCGTCGTAACGTTTGTCTTGATCGAGGCTGCGGCCTCCTTCAGCTCTTTCTCTCGTCGCCCGGTGATCACGACGTGGGCACCTTCGTCCACGAAGCGCTTGGCTGTGGCCAAGCCAATTCCGCTGCTTCCGCCGGTGATGACCGCGACCTTACCTTCCAGTTTTTTCATGATCTTTTAGCCTTCGTTCTGGTTTTGTCTTCGTTTTAAAGTTTGAGAAGCCCGGGACCGTGCCGGCGTCAGAGTTGCGCCAGGCCGCCGTCGACGGCGACCTCGCTGCCGGTCATGAAGCTGCTGTCCGACGACGCGAGAAAGGCAGCCGCCGCCCCGAGCTCCGCCGGATCACCCATGCGCTGGAGCGCAGTCATCGCGCCGTAGGCCTTCAGACCCTCCTCGCCGAGCGCTGCCGTCGCGAGTTCGGTCGCTATCGCCCCGGGGGATAGGACGTTTACGCGGATGCCGGTGCCCTTCAGGTCCTCCGCCCAGGTCCGCGCGAGGTTGCGCACGGCCGCCTTGCTCGCGCTGTAGGCGGTGAATGCCGGGGCGCCCGTGGTGCCGGCGCTCGATCCGGTCAGGATGATCGAACCGCCCTGGCCCATCAGCGGCAGCGCCTTCTGTACCGTGAAGATCGTACCCTTCACATTAACGTCGAAGGTTTCGTCAATGTGCTTGGCGGTGATTTCGCCGAGCCTAAGCTGACTTCCCACCCCCGCATTGGCGAAGACGATGTCGAGGGTTCCGCGCTCGGCCTTCACCGCCGCGTAGAGTCGGTCGAGGTCGGCCTCATCCGAGACCGAGCCCTTCACCGCGCGGGCATTGGGCCCGAGGTCGGCCACCGCGGCGTCGAGTTCCTTCTGCCGGCGGCCGAAGATGAAGACGAAGGCGCCCTCCTCGATGAACCGCTTTGCTGCGGCGCGGCCGATGCCGGTCGCACCACCGGTGATCACGGCGGTCTTTCCATTTAGTCTGTTCATGTCAGTCGTCCTTCGTTGGAGTAATCCCTATTGACCCAGTAACTGGGGTCTTTACTCATGAGGACAATTGACTGAATATCGATATGTATCATCTAATCTTTAGATCGTTGTGCTAGATAACGTCACGATCAATCAGCTTCGTGCCTTCGTTGCCGTGTGTGACCAAGGAAGCTTTTCGGGGGCCGCACGAGAGCTGAGGCGTGCACAGTCAGCGATCAGTCACGCGATCAAGGCACTCGAGAGTGCCTTTGACGTAGAGCTGTTCGAACGCAACACCCGCAAAGCGACGCTTACGGCCGCGGGTCGCAGCCTCCTGCCTGATGCTCGTGCGGTGATCTCACGCACCGAGGAAATGAAGACGCGCGCGGCTTCCATTGCCGAAGCCGGGGTACCACAAGTCTCGATTGCCGTGGATACGTATTTTCCGCGCGTGCACTTGATTGAATGCCTGCGCGGCCTGCAGGCGGAATTTCCAACGGTTGAAATCAACCTGCGCATAACGACCATGCAGGGCGGCGAGCGTTTGGTTCTCGAAGGCACGTGCGCATTGGCGGTGACGATCACGGACGTGCCGGAGCTGAGCCCGGGTACAATAGAAAGGCAGCTTTTATGTGACGCGCAAATGGTGACCGTCTGTGCGCCATCGCATCCGCTGGCCGCAATCGCGGGGCCGATCCCGCGGCAGGAATTGGGCCGGCACATCCAGCTCGTGGTAACCGACAATCAGCCCGATGCCGAAAAGACACAACAAGGGGTCGCCGCCGAACGCCAGTGGCGGGTGAATGACCTCGGCGCGAAGCACGATCTGCTGAGGGGAAGCTTGTGCTGGGGGCATATGCCGCGTCATATAGTTGCGGAAGACCTCGCGAATGGAACACTGGTCGAACTCCAACGGCGCGCATGGCACATGCGCCCCCTCACCTTCATGATCTCGCAGCGGCGCGGGTACTCGTTTTCCGAAAGCGAGACAAAGCTGGTCAAGCTCCTTGGCGATCCTCAGCGCTTCCCAAAGCCTGCCAGCCAGCGCTCCTCTTCACGCAAAGGCTAAAAGCCCGGAAGGCTCGCGAATGTGCCAGTGATCAGCTCGCCTTTCGAAGTCCACCAGATCGGATGTCCTCGGTAGGAGCCGGATCGACTGTCAGCCGAGTTGTATCTCGGCCCTTATGCGCCGTATTCTCGCCACGCAGAGTCGACAACGCTCCCGACGTTACACGCTCGCCGCTTTACTTACGGCTTCATCGACGCGCTCCGCTGCAGTTCATACGCCGCCTGCGCCCGATCGATCACGTATGCATGAATCGCATCCGCCTCTGCCGGAGTCAACCCGGTCACACGCAGTGCAGTCGATGACGTGCCAAACGGCATCATGCCTTGTTGTTGGTGCGATCCACCCAAGACGATGGCGTACCAATCCCGATGCGCCTCGGGCGGCATATAGCGCAGATCCGGTATACCGCCATTGACCGCCCAACGTCCCGCGCCATCGAACTTGGGCGAGTGGCAGTCCGTGCAGCCATGGTCATCGGCCAACGCCGCGCCTTGTTTGACCTGCTCCGCCGTGTATGTCTGCGCGGGCGGCTGCGGCACCTCTGGCACCTGAATGGCTGGCAATGGAAATGGCTGCCGGCCGCCGAGCTTAAACGCCACGAGCCGCGAGGGACCGTACTTCGAGGTCGGCGTCACCATCATCGTCGACGGCGACCATAAACGGAACGCGCCGCCCCAGCCCACCGGTACGATCACATACTGCTCGCCGTTGACTTTGAAGGTCACCGGCACCGCGTTCACGGCCGACCCCGTTTGCGCGGACCATAGTTTCTTGCCGGTATCCGCGGCATACGCCGCAAACTCACCCGTGCCTTGGCCTTGAAACACCAGATTACCCGCCGTCGACAGCACACCGCTGTTGATGATCAACGGATGTTCGACGCTCCAGCGCGTGGTTGCCGTCTTCGGATCCCACGCCACCAAGCGCCCGACCATGGGCAACGCATCGGACGTCGGCGGCGACGTACGGCGTCGATCCATGATGGGCACGTAGGTCAGCTGCGTGATTGGGTCATAGCTCATCGGCCACCAATTGCGCACCCCGAAGCAATTCCCCTTGCAGTCCTCCACCCCGTTGACCACGACACCCGGGTAATCCATCCTCGGGCCCGACCACTCCTGCTTGACCAACGGCGTCTGACTGACCAACTCGCCTGTCTCGGCATCCAGCACGTAATACGTGCCATTGCGTGCCGCGCTCATGGCGACGTGGCGGACCCGGCCGGCGATCGGCACATCGGCCAGCACGATATGAAAGTTCTCGGTCTGCCGCTCGGGTGTGCTGGTCTGGTAGTGCCAGGCATACTCACCGGTATCGGCGTGCACCGCCACAATGCTGCCGGAAAACAGCTTCGCGCCCCCGCCCGCTTCCTGCGCGTCATCGGGACCGCCGCGAAACGCCTTCGACGTGCCGAACAACAGCAGGCCTGTCTTAGCGTCATAGGTGATGGGATCCCACACCGCGCCGCCGCCCTGCTTCCACCACTCCTTGCCGGACCAGGTTCTCGCCGCCATCTCCATCGTTTTGCTTTCGAACCCCAGCGCCGGATCGCCGGGCACCGTCCAGAATTGCCAGAGCCGCTTACCCGTGTTTGCGTCGTAGGCCGCGATCGAACCGCGGACTTGATCGTCCGAGCCGGTGTGTCCGATGAACACTTTGCCGGCGGCTACGCGAGGTGCGCCCGAGATGCCGTCGTGCGCCGGATCGTCCATGGTCACCGACCAGAGTTGCGTGCCCTTGGCGGCATCGATGGCCATCAACCGTCCGTCCGCGGTCCCCACATAGACCTTCCCCTCCCACACGGCAACGCCCCGGTTGACACGCGCGATACTCGAATCCACCGTGGAGTAATCCAACCGAATGTGCGGATCGAAAGTCCATAAGATCTTGCCGTCAGCCGCATTGACCGCCCGCACGATCGATCGCGGCGCACTCACATAGATGACGCCGTCCACGACCAAAGGCTCGGCTGCGAGACCCATGGGATCGTCCATCTCCGCGATCCACGCCACGCCCAACTGCGCGACGTTCTTGTCATTGATCGCCCGCAACGGGCTGAACTGTTGCTGGGCGAAGCTGCCGCCCTTAACCAGCCAGTTGTCTCCCGAAGTATCGGCGGCAACCCGGGCCGCCGTGACATTGCCGGGCGGCGGCGGAGCCGCGACAGCGGAAGAAGCAAGGACACCGAATGAAACGGCAGCAAGCAGCTGGCGCGGGGACGGGAGACAGGGCATTCGACGATTCCTAAGAAAGGGTGGGTTAATCGGGCAAATATACCTGACGCCGTAATGCTGCGCGCCCCACACCATGCGCTGCGCATCCAGCGTATCGCCCAATCGACGAAGACGGCCTCCGCTCGATTTCGCGGAGCCACTCGTCAATGTCCGGGGGCCTGTTAAGTATCCGGTCAATGAGTGGTTTCGCTTTCTGGGTTCGATCCGTGCTTAAACTCGCCAGCACGATGGTAGCGGCCTTATACTGAAGTCGCGCCTCGATTTCGGCAACCGACCGAAACCTCACCCCCAACGCAAACGCCTTCTGACTCTACGCTCCCGCCGTACGCTTGAGCTTCTCGCAATCAACGGCCCCGACATCCGCGCCTTTGCGAAACTCTTGAGGCTCCGCACGTCCTCACCGGACCAAGGCAGCTGTTTCACTTTCTTAGCCGTCGATGCCCCTAGCTGAAAAGGCAAACATCGTACGCCTTAGGGCCTTTCGGCGGTTCCGATCGCACCGATTGATCCATGTCGCATCACGCTGTGTGCTTCTTCGTGTCATTTCATAGCGCGTCGGAAAGCGCCTACGCACTGCTCATCTCACGAAACGAAACCTTTATAAGGACTGTGTGGTCAACGAGTTGACGTTCGCTGCGTTGAGGGGAAAGCCACTTTCTTGAGGACTCGCATGCCCGCCAAACTCTTAAGCGCAGCGTTTCTGGTTGCAATGTCCTTGCCGGCCATAGCCCAGCCTACACAGGCTGCTCCGGGTGCGCCGACAATTTCCGCGAGCCGCGGCCAAGACGAAGGACAACTGGCGCGCGACCGTTACGAATGCTATGGCTGGGCGAAAGGCCAAAGCGGTTTCGATCCTGCCCAGTCCGGCAGCTCCGCGGGATTGAACCTGTATCAGCGCGCGTTCACGGCCTGCATGACTGGACGAGGATATACCGTGAGCTATCCGGCACCCGCGCCCCCCCAATCCCCACCCGCCCCGCCTCCCGTGATCGCGGCGCGGCCGGTGTACGCCCGGCAATACTGGTGGGAATCGCCCGAGCTCATATACCGGCCTGTACATTTCGCGATCGAGGGGGGTTACACGGCCACCGCCGGATCCACCAGTGACTATCTCAACGATGGCGGTAACGTCGGTATCGGGTTCAGTTTCTTTCCCTCCCACACCCTGCCCCTCGGACTACGAATCGATGGCAGTTGGAGCCGATTCGACGCAGGTAACGCGTACTACTATCCGAACGCAAACTACTACCTGCCCGCCCACGAGAACATCTACGGAGGCGATGCCGACCTGCAATTTAATCTGGTGCACACACCCTCCCGCTACCAATTTTATCTATTGGGCGGCGCGGGCTGGTACCGCGAGCAGAACGTCGTCGCTGGGTACGGTTGCGGCTACTATTATTGCGGTCCAAATTCGGGTGAGCAGTCAAGCACGACTGGATGGCGCACCTCGTGGAATGCAGGGTTCGGTGGCGAGGTGGCCATGCCGGGAGGTACATCGTTCTTTGTGGAAGTGCGCTATCAGCGCATCGCGCCTCAGGACAACGAAAGGCAGTTCGTGCCCGTGCGTGTCGGCATTCGCTTCTGAGCGCAACCCTCGGTGAGCAGCGCTTTTCGGCGCTCTGTGCAAAGTGCAGTCAGGCAAGCACTCCAGACTATCATTTGACGATCGCGTACGAAAACTGAAACAGCACGTGCGTTATGCGCAGTTTGGCTTCGGCGCAGCGTGATCGGCCGCTGTTATCTTAGATCCCCACTAAGCAAAGCCGTCGTCTGTAAACACAGTGGGCCATTGTGTGCGAGTGGAACTTAAGTCCGCACCCGACAATCCTTTCGGCACTACTGACGGTCTCACTTACTGAGAACACGCGTGTCGACAGCTGCGGCTCAATGGTGCTGATGAGGCCGGCTTGTATCGGCCGCGGGCACTCACCTATCTCCGCGCGCGTTCGCCATCAGAGCGCGGATGTGTGCCTTGAGGTTGAAACTCCTCTCGCTGTACGAACTCGGCATGTCGAGCTCGAGCGCGCGGCGCTCAAGCTCTTCGATCCGCGCCAACATCCGCGCGCGCTCCTCGGCGTCCGCATCCGCGTGCGAATTTCTTCGCAGCGCGCCCTCGATAGATTCCAGCTCGCCGTAGATTCGGTAGATGCGATTTTCCATGTGCCATTTATAGAATCCGGGCAGCAGAGACCAGAGCGGATACAGAATGCCGGCGAGCGGCAGGATGATGATCGCGAGACGCTGAATCAGCTCCGCGAGCCAGAAGGGCAGCTTGCGCTGCAGGATGGATGGCCCTGACTTGTAGAGGTGACGTGCTTCGTCGCTGAGGGGCAGATCAATGGCTTCCGGAGCAGGGAACTCCTCAGCACGCTGAAAGATACCGGGCTGCCCGTGCACTTCGATCGCGGCTTGGATCAGCAAGTATTGCAAGGCGGCGTGTAGGTCCCGGCGCACTGCGAGGCTCGCCTTGGAGGCGATCAGCGGCACATCGGCGGGCGGACGATTCGCGCCGAGATCAGCCACACCCTGAGGCAAGACGAGTTTGCTGAACCTCGGATAAAGCGCGACGTAGGCGTCGGCGCGCTTGAAGCCCATCAGCTCGATGCCTGGCGCAAGTAGGAGCTGCTGCAGCGCGGGCGCCTCCCACGCTGAGAGCATAACGATCGCATCGATTTCTCCTGCGATCAGTCGGCGCGCCCCTTCCTCCGGCGCGAGCCCCGACAGCTGCAGGTTCGTTGTGTCAATCCTATTGAGCGCCAACAGCTTGAGCGCGAGCGGGCGCGTCGCGCTCCCCACGGGACCGATGGATATCCTCGCATTCGGCCGATCGTGCAGCAGCTCGGCCAATGTCGAATAGCGGCAGAAGACCCACAGCGGCTCATAGAACATAGTGCCCAGCGAGACCAGCTCTGGCGATTCCCGCTCGCTGGTAATGCCGGCCAGCACAAACCCCGCGTCTACCCCGGCCCGCGCGTCCCGGAGGCGCTCTACATTCTCAACCGCACCATTTGTCGGGACGAGATGCAGCCGCACGCCGTCGCGCGCCAATATTTCACGGTAACGCTCGGCGATTTGTGCGTAGGCGCTTCCGGCGGGTCCGGTCGCCATCGATACATCACGTCCGGGGAATGGGCGAAGGGCAGCGAAGAGTGCCCACAACAGCACAACGACAGTGATAATCAGCACTGCGATACCGGTGGGAGTTCGGAAGAAATCGGAGTTGAGCCTGGGGCGAATGGCTAGCGTCCTTACGAGATCGACGGAACCACGAGATTCAATCGAGATTATTGCTACTCAGGAGCCCGGGAGTCCTAGCGGCATTCTTTGTTTTCGGAGCATTACCATCCTATATTACCGAGACACTGTCGACTTCAGTGATGAATTCCATGGGCGGCGTCTCACCGGTTGCCATTCAGTCCGTCAACAGTCGGCCTCAATTGTTACACTCCGGCAGTCTTACCCCCAAGTTTGATACGGCCCCATTGGACACAGACAACTGATGTCGACACCCGTTGCTCTTCGAGAAAAGGCGCCGTGTCCGCCGGCTCGGTGAGAATGCCAGCATCGCCCAGAATAGGTCGCGCGCGAAAAATGAGGTCATTGGCCATTGCCATGAACTCATTCGCGATTAGCCCGTTACGTGGTGGCATCGACAACCGATTCGTCTCACGGTATCAGATACTTTGCGAACCACTCCGCTTCCCGCTTGCGCACGTCTCTCACCTGCTCTGGCTTACGAATCCGATGACCGGCCCCCGGGTAGACCACGAGCTGCGTTGGGACTCCCAGTGCATGCAACGCGTGCCAGAACTCGAATGACTGTGGGGCCGGACACTCCACATCGAGCTCCCCCACATACATCAAGGTCGGGGTTTTCGCCTGCTTAATCGACTCCAGGGGTGACGCCGCGCGGTACACCGCAGGATCGTCGTACGCCGACTTGCCGAAGAACGGCAGCATCCAGCTGTCGATCCCGTTCTCGCCGTAATAGCTGATCCAGTCCGCGATACCTGCGCCCGCGATCGCGGTCTTGAAGCGCTGCGTGTGCGTCACCGCCCACATAGTCATGAAACCGCCGTAGCTGTGGCCATAGATGCCCATTCGCGATTCGTCGATGGGCGCCGTCTTAAGGACTGCATCAACGCCGGTGAGAATGTCGCGAAAATCGCCGCCCCCGAAATCGCGCACATTGGCGCGGGTGAAGGAATCACCCTGGCCGAAGCTACCACGCGGATTGGGCAAAAACACGTAGTAGCCACGCGTCACCCACTCGCGTGGCGAGGCCTGAAAGTCATTCTCACGCCCGAAATGAGGTGGCAACGCCCAGGCCGGACCGCCGTGCACGCGTACCAAGAGCGGATAGCGCTTGCCCGCCTCGGCTCGAGCCGGTCCGACCAACCACCCCTGTACGTCGTATCCCTCGTTGATCCAGCGGACGCTCTTCACCGTCAGCGACGCCGCGAGGTCATCGTTGTCCGTGGTAATGGGCTTCATATCGCCCACCGGGCCAGCCAGGATCGCCGGCGGATGCGCAAAGTCCTCCACCACCGTGGCCGCTGTCTTTCCGTCGGCGCTCATCGTGATGATGGGATCGACGTCACCTGATCCATCATCACCCGTGCTTGCGAGGACCGGCGATGACCATCGCGACGCCATCATCCCCGTCGGATCGAAGTCGATGATCGAGGCACGATCCACCACCAAGGCGCCCCCGTAGAGTCGCCCACCCTTCCACATCAGCGATCCAAACGACCCCCGGAAGTCCGGCGTGCGCTTCACCGGCACCCCGCCCTCGATGCCCACCTCGTACACGTCCCCGCCCACCGTGCCGAAGTCGCTCATCAACCCGCCGATAAACCACACGTGCTTACCATCCGGGGAGACACGAGGCATCGAATTCTGATAGGTCGGCTTCGCTAGCGTCCGAAGCTCGCCCATGGCGGCGTCCACGTTCGCGAGCTCCGCCATCCACCAGTTGTTATCGCCGTCGCCCATAGCCGTCGTTACCACGAAACCGCGTCCATCCGGCATCCAGTCATACTCGTAGATGTAGTGATCCGGCGGCGAAACCAGGCGCAAATTTCCGCCAGAGGGTGATATCACGGCGATTCGCTGTTCTTGCGCCTCCTCACCAATCTCGCCGACTTGAGGCGCGCCCGCCTCCAACGCCCCTGCGAGTTTCTTGGCCGCCGGCGTCGCCAGGAGCGCTAGCACCTTGCCCTGCGGGGACCACGACAATGACCCCGCGGTCCCTTTGAACGTTGTCAAGGTCGTTGTACCCGCTGCACTCACGGTACCGTCCCGGTCCACAGGTATCTGTTCAATCTGCACTGATGCCGCGTCCGGAGTCGCGGCCAGGAATGCCAGCTCCGATCCGTCCGGTGACCACGCCAGCGACGAGTACGAGCAGCTCGAGCACGGATCGATCTGAGCTCGCACTTGTCCGCCCTTCACGGCGCGGATCACCACCGGGCCGCGCGGTTCGATTTCGCTATCCGGTTGCGTGACTGTCTCGACCGCGGCGACGCGGTTCCCATCCGGAGACATGGACAGGAACTTGTACTCGTGAACCCCCGCTACCGCGAGCGCAGGCAGAAGTAACGCCGCTGAGCCGACCACTGCCATCATCTTGAGAGTTCTTTGCACGCGCATCCTTAATTGTTCTCATTTCGCTCGGCAAACGAGCATCCCCAATTATAGAAGACATCAGAATTTCACCTACCTATGCGCCTTAGCGCCGCCGCAGGACCGTGGATGCCGTGATCGAGCACTCAGCGATGCATGACTCCCTCGACAATGGGCGTGTGTCCTAAATCGGATGCAACGAATGCCGCCATTTGCGTCGGCACAGTCAAAAAAACAGTCTTTCCCGATTTCAACTTCCGACTTCGGACTCGATTAGAAGTCGAAGCGACAGAATTGCGTGACATCCACATTGGCTGAAATGACGGGAATGAAGAGCGCGCATGCTTGAATCTCGCGTCGAAGCTTCTGATCCCAGGCATCCCCGCGTCGCAGCTCGCTCTCGTCGAACCACACCTCAATACCGCCGTAGCGAGGTCCTCCGCAATACGCCGTGCGGGCTCGCTGTTCTGCGAGGCGTGGCCCAAGAATACCGCCCGCCAGGCTTGTATCGCGGGGGCCGGCCCTGCTTGTCCATCCTGCCCTCATGCGCTGCTTCCATACCGGATGTCGGGATCTGCGCGCCAATTCCGATTCACGTAGCAGAGTCCTCGAAAGTGCCAATTTCAGGGAGACGAATATGAAAAATAGCATGTTAGCAGTGCTCGGCCTGTCGACCGTCCTGATTGACGCATCATTCGCCGGTTCCCCCTCCGCCGCCGGACCCGTTCCGGCTCTTCCCCAGTTGTTCCCCGACACCTCGGGCGTCTTCGCGACGCTGAGCAGCACCGGCAATATCAATCGCCGTAGTGCTTTCTTCCAGTCCCTCGGAACCAACGGCCGCACCTGCGGGACGTGCCATGTGCCCGAGGATTCCTTCACTCTGAACGCGGCCGCGGCCAACCTGACGTACATTCTGACTTGGGGACGCGATCCGCTGTTCGCGCCCGTCGACGGCGCCAACTGTCCGAACGCCGCGCAGGGTGATCCTTCGGCGCACAGTCTCATTCTGAAGAATGGGCTGTTCCGTATCAGCATCCCAGTTCCCGCCAATGCGCAATTCACCATCACGGCAATTCACGATCCCTATGGGTGCGCGATCACCACCGACCCCAAGACCGGACAGGAGGATATCTCCGTCTACCGACGACCTTTGCCTGCCACAAATCTTTCCTTCCTGAGCGACGTTATGATAGACGGCCGCGAGACCGTCGCGTCTCTCGGTACGCTGGACACTTATCTCACGAATCTGCAGACCGACCTGAAGCAGCAGGCCACCGATGCGACGACCGGCCATGCGCAGGCTCTGAATGCGCCGACTGACGCGCAGCTTACCGACATCGTGAATTTCGAGATGGGGTTCTACACGGCGCAGTCGTTCGATTGGCGCGCAGGGCTTCTGATGGTGGACGGAGCACAGGGCGGCGCCAATGCGCTATCGACTCAGGAATTCTATCCGGGCATCAACGATGCCCGAGGGGGTGATCCCACGGGAGCACCGTTCAATGTGTCGAACATGACGCTGTTCGCGGCCTGGGCCGACGCAGCACCAAGCGGCGGGATCAGCGAGGCAGCGCGCGCGGCGATCGTCGCCGGCGAAGCTATCTTCGATACCGCCGTGCTCAATACGGGGGGAGGGGGCGTCACGCACTGTGCAACTTGCCATGATACCCCGAACATCGGCAATCGATCCCTGTCGGGGATGTTCGACATCGGTGCCTCGCATAGCACGCTGCCGAACATGGAGACCAATCCGCAAATCGCCGCAGCACTCGCCCAACTCAGCTCCCCCGACCTACCCGTGTACATGATCAGTGGATGCCCGGATACTACTGACCCGACCCAAACCACGACGTTTTACACGAGTGATCCCGGCCGGGCGTTGATCACCGGCAAATGCAGCGACGTGTACAAGGTCAAGGTTCCGGTGCTGCGCAGCCTCGCCGCACGCGCTCCGTACTTCCATAATGGTTCGGCCGCCAATCTGTCGCAGGTGGTCGGTTTCTACAACCAGCGCTTCCAGATTGGCCTGTCGACCGAGCAGATTGCGGATCTGGTCGCGTTCCTGTCGGTGCTCTAGGTACTTTCCGGCGCAAAAATAGCTTTGCCAAATAGGCCGCGATTGGCCAAGTGATCGCCTGCCCTGCGTCCTCGAACTTCTGACGCCTGCGGGACCATAGATACCCACGCAGATCAGCCAGGCCGTCTGCGCCATCGGCGAGCACGGCGACTCGCGACCGCTCGGTCCATCCGTCGTCGCGCATTGCCGTCTTCATGAATTCCAATGCGTCATCGGGACGTTGGGCGACCCAGGCAAAGTGCCCGCCCAGGTGTCCGTCGCGTTCGACCCTCCCGGCACCACACATAGTGCTGGTATAAGCCGTTCGTCAGATCAGAGCGCACATAGGTGCCGTCAATCGCGATAGTCAACCGATTTCCGGCACGGACGGCTTGCCGGCAAGGCTCGAGGCAATCGTATTCCTCCGGGTCTTTCCGTCTTCCAGAGTGAGTCCTAGCTCCGCTGGTGCATTCACGCCATTCCGCTCAGCGCGTAAGACAGCCTCGTGGGCGAGCTGCCTACACCCTCACTGCTAGATTCGTTCCGTTAGTCACTCACCATTCGCGCGGCAACAACAGGAACGCGTGGCTTACCTCATTCGCATCCAAATAATATCCAGTGATTGCCCCTTGGTCATTGATGCTGACCGGAAAGGTTCCATTGAATGCATCCGGGGTCGTGTCTGCGCCGGGCGCATCGAAGCTCGTCACCTTGCCCTTAGGGTTGCGAACGAACCCGTGATAGACGTTGTTCGCATCCAAGTAATAGCCCGTGACCGTCCCGAAGTCATTCAAGCCAATAGAACAATCGCTGAAGCAGCCGATGCCATTCGGCCCCGCGCCCGGTACATCGTAGGTAGTGATTTCCCCTGAGGAACTGCGTACGTACCCGTGCACAAGATAGTTTGCATCGACGTAATAGCTCGCGATCTCGCCGAATACATTGATCGGGACGGACGAGCCCGGTGAGCCTGTGCCGCCGACGCCTGCGGCGGCAACCGTGACGGAAGTGAACTTGCCTCGCGGGCTACGGATGAAATTGTGGCCCACGAAGTTGACGCTGTTGTCCTCATAGCCCCCGGCAATGAGTCCAAACACATTGATGCCGAAAGCGGCCGTGCCGTAACAACCGTCCGAGGGGGTACTCGTGCAGCCGCCAGGAGCCGTCCATGATGCAAACGTGCCGTCGGGGTTTCGTAAAAAACCCTGAAACCCGCCGCTTTGATCTAGATAGTAGCCGACGACGGCACCTTCGATGTTCAAGGCGATGGGCGTGGTGGTGCCGGGGGTCCCTCCCGGTACATCAAAGGTGGTGAAGTTACCCTCGGGACTTCGTAGGAACCCGTGCTCTTCATTGTTCACATCCCACCACTCTCCGGTAATCGCTCCCGCATCGTTGATGGCGTTCGGCAAGGTTCCGTTGAAATCTTGCGGAGTTGTATCGGCGCCGGGTACCTGGAAACTCGTGAACTTGCCCTCGGGACTGCGTACAAAGCCGTAGAACACGTTGTTCGCATCCAAGTAGTATCCCGTGATGACCCCGAAGTTATTGAGGAGCACAGAACAATCCGTATACTCGAAGCACCCCGTGCCTTGGTACTGGCCCGTGCCCGCGCCGGGAGCGTCGATCGTGATGATTTGGGGCTCACCCGCGCTTGCCGCCATGGCCGCCCCGAGCCCGCAAAGACCCAAATAGAGCGTGCATGTTTTGGCTGCGATGGATTGATTAGAAGCAGTGTAGTTGGTATGCATGGCCAGACTCCCTAATCATGCTGTTGTTGTAGACCAAGTCCTATCGGTCTCCGTGCCCGTCGCCTTGAAATGAAAGTATTGGTGAGCGACGGTAAGTACGGATTGAGCTTTGGTTATACGCCAGAAAAGTGACGGTAGGAATAGATCCTTGATGCTTGCGGCGCGGCGGTTCTGCTGACGCCTCCCGGTTCTTCCGCCGGCTCGCGCGCTTTGAGCACCCGGGGACGTAAGCAAGCTTTTTATATAACTTAACTGCTGGAATTTGCTCCTGAAGATGCCAGAGCTAGGCATCGCAGGCTGATTGACCCCCCGTCAATGCGGCCTTCAACGGACGGTTACCATCTTACCTTTATCTAGTCACCGCACTGCCGACGCTACTCCCACGGCTTAGCTCCGTCTGATACTCAACATCCTCGCAATCTCCGATGACCGCTCGCTGCGTAACCTGATCGTTCCGCTCGGTCTCCCGAATCCGATTCAGCGGTTCACAGGAAACCCAGGAAGAGGCCCCAGGGACTGCTCGAATTTGTGCCGTACCCGGGGGTGCATGGCGCCTTATATGTTACAACTCTAGAAAAATTAATAAACTCAACATGTTATGCGTATGATACCTCTTAGGTTAAGTCGCAATTTTTGGCAGGATTTGGACCGGACCCGCCAACTGGTAGGATGCAGGTATGGGCACGACCCTTGAGAAAATCACCGAGGAAGCGGCCACCACGACACGGCAGGAGCGTCTGACGCGCGTGCGTCTGTTGCTCGATTTGGATCAGCCGGCCAAAGGGAGCGAAATCGCGGATGCCTGGGACAGCGAGATTCGTGCCCGCGTTGAAGCAGTCAATGAAGGCCGCGTGTCCGGCGTACCCTACGACCAGATCAAGAAGGAAATCAGCGACCGACTCGGCAGCCGATGATCGTCGAGTTTCTGCCCGAGGCGAAGGCCGAACTTGCCGAACCATTGGGTTAGACTTAGCTTCGCATGGCAGCAGTACACGCACTGTCGACGACAGTTCGACGTCACGCCCCGATAGCTCGATATCGGTGCAGCAGCCTCCAACGCTCTCGCAATCACTATCCCACCTCATCAGGAGTCTACGAGCAAGCCTAGTCCTGTCTCCCCGCGCCCCACCCTCAAGCTAAAGATCGGCGCGCGCAAGTCGCCCCGAGAAACAAAGACTGCATCCGTCACGCAGTCCACTAACGCCAATAAATCGAAACCTGGCGCACACTGGTCGGATGAATATAGGCAGCGTATGCAGGCGGACATGGATAGGCTTCTTCGATAGTTCGGGCTGTTCGGGCTTCCTGCCCTCGCCCGGCGCCGGCGGCCCGCGCTTCGCGGCGTATGACCCTCGCTATATGCAAGTTGTCCTTAACGGGGTTTCCACCCTGTAAATGCCTGCTCCATCGACCCTTTGGGAATTGTCGCGATCTTGGATCTATAGGTAGTCATCACGTCACGAGCAGTCACATAGAAGCAGATATCCTGAGCCCGCACGGCGAGGTCAAACCCCGGCTCCGGCGGGGTCGATCCTGGATTAGATTGTCGGCTCACGTCTATAACGAAGATAAATCGATTCACCCGCGTTTCTCTTCCCGCATCTGCGCGATCGACGTACACTCCAGAAGTACCGAGCATGCCAAGGGCGTCGCCCCGATCACAAAAGTACGAATGCACGAACAAGACATTGCGTGCCACCATGTTCCTAAGATCGGTGCCTGAGGTAAAATCTACCCTGATCAAATCACGATGGGGTAGTGACATACCGCCGGCTATCCCCGATGATAAGTCGGTAATTGAATTGCGGGAGGAATCGTACGGCGGCAGCGGCCTAAGCGAGTCAAAGGAAATCGACCGACTGACGCAGCCTCCTAAGCAACACCACGCAGCAATCAGCGTCGCGAGTCTGAGTCCCACTGCTCGTGTCGGCGGCTTGAGGTTAGGGTACGATAGGTCACTTGTCTGAGTTCTTCGTCTGGTCGAGCCATTCGGGCGTCCTGCCCTCGCCCGCCGACGGCAACCCGAAGGCGTGACTTCGGGGCGCCTAAGTAGAAGCCTCGCTGACTCAGGTAGTCGCCCCACCATTTTTAACGGTTCCTGCCCACAGCCATTTCCCAGCCCCCGCCGAGCGTCCGATAGATCTGTACGAGGTCGGCGCTCACGGTGGCGTCACTCTCCGCCAACCCGAGCTCGTTTTGCTGCAGGTTGCGTTCCACGTCCAGCACGTCGATGAAAGTCGTCACACCGCTTTCGTAGCGGTCGCGCGACAGCGCGAGCGCGTCGCGATTTTGGACGACCGCCGCGGCGAGCGAGACACGGCGCTCTTGATCCGCGGCGTAGGCGGCGATCGCATTCTCGGTCTCTTGCAAGGCATTGAGTACCGTGCGTCGATAATCGAGCGCAGCCTCCTCGAGCCGCACGCCCTGCAGATGCATGGTGCGCCAGCGGCCCATATCGAAGATCGGTAGGTCGATCGAGGGACCAAACGATCCGAAGCGGCTCGCCCACTCGAACAGCTGGTGGGCCGATTCAGACTGTACGCCGCCGCCCGCACTCAGCGTCAGGCGGGGAAACAGATCCGCGACCGCAACCCCGACCTGCGCGGTGGCCGCATGCAGCTTCGCCTCGGCCTCGCGGATATCGGGCCGGTGCCGCGCGAGCTCGGCCGGAACACCGATGGACACTTGCGACGGTACGTCAGGGACTGGTGCCGCGGGCTCGAGCTCCGCGCGCAATGCCTCGGGCTCGCGGCCGAGCAGCCGACTCAGCTGATTCACGTCCTGGGTGATCTCGAGCTCGAACGCCGGGATCTGTGCACGCGTCACCTCTGCTTGCGCGCGGGCATTGCTCACGTCGATATGCGTGGTGAGGCCCGCCGCGAGCCGCTGGCGAGTCAGCTCCAAGAGCTCGTCGATGACGCCGAGATTCTCCTGCGCGACGCGCAAGCGTGTCTGAGCGCCGCGCAGCCGCACGTAGCTTTGCGCAACATCCGCGAGCATAGCGATTTGCACGGCTCGGTGGTCTTCGATCGAGACCTGCACATTGGCATCCGCTGCCTCCACCGAGCGGCGCACCCGGCCGAATACATCAATCTCCCAGGAGGCGGAACCGCTCAGCTGAAACTGATTGTAGGGATTCGGAAAGCTGATGGCGGCGCCGCCGGGAAGATGCACGTTCCCCACCGTATTGAACAAGGCGCCGCTCGGCGTGGTCTCGCTGAAGCGCTGACGGGTATAGGAGGCATCGAGGGCAAGAGTCGGCAGCCAGGCGCTTGCTGCAACGGCTCGCTGAGCACGCGCCTCCTCGATTCGCAGCACGGCCGCGCGCAGATCGAGATTCGCATCCACGGCGCGGGAGATCAGAGAATCGAGCGTGGGATCTTCAAATCGGTGCCACCATTCCACGGGCTCCTCTGGCTCCTCCCGGACGCTCGAGGTTGCCGCGGCCGCCGAGGCCTCTGTGTGGGGCGGTGCGGTCACGAGAGCGGTCTGCGACCAGTGGTCGGGCATTTGCGGCTGAGGTCGCACGAAATCTGGCCCCACGGTGCACGCGCCGAGCGCGAGCGACGCGAGCATCAGGCATTCGAGGCCGCGCTCGAGATTCCGACGGGTGTAGCGCTTACTCATGGGATTACTGCAATCGCCTGCCGAAAGTCCACGCTGCCCCGCCCAAGGTGAGCAGGGCGATGAGCGCAAGAGGCCAAAGATCCCCGGTCAATAGCCCGAGACCCGCGCCCTCCAAGTAGACTCGCCGGGTAATATCGATCGCGTAGCTCAGCGGGTTGATGGAGGTGAGATACTGAACCCATCGCGGCATGCTGCTGATGGGTGTCGTGAGCCCGGAGAGCAGCGAAAACGGCATGATCAAAAGCATCGAGTAGAGCATCGATTGCTGCATGGTCGCGGATACGGCGGAAATCAATAGACCCATGCCGATTGCCGCCAGCAGAAACAGCATCAAACCCGTGTACAACGTAGCATAGGCACCCACGAAAGGGATCCGAAACCAGAGTTGCGCCACGAGCAGCACACAGGTCGCCTGAATGGTGCCGATGACCATGGAGGGCATCGCTTTCCCCGCCATGATCTCGAACGGTCTGAAAGGCGTCACCAGCAGTTGATCGAACGTGCCTTGCTCGCGCTCGCGCGCCACCGACATGGCCGTGAGCATCATGGTCTGAAGCAGCGTGAGCGTGCCGATCATGCCCGGTATCATGAACCAGCGTGTCTCGAGGTTCGGGTTGTACCATGCGCGCGCGACGGTCTGCACCGCCACCGGCTGACCGCCGTGGTCGTGAATCCAATCGCCGTTGAAGCTGTCGACGATGTTGCTCACATAGTTCAAGGCTGTACCGGCGGTGTTCGAGTTGCGGCCATCCGCGATCACCTGCAAGGCTGCCGTGCCTCCCATCATGAGCTGACGCTCGAACAGCGGTGCGATATGCACCACGAGCAGCGCCTTGCGCGCATCGATCAAGGTCGCGATGTCGCGCTCGCGGGTCACGTCGGCGACGCGCTCGAATACGCCCGAGCCGTCGAGCCGGGCCAAGAGCTCGGTGGATGCCTCGCTGCGATCCTCGTCCATCGCGGCATAGGGCACATGGTTGAGATCGTAGGAGGCGGCATAGCCGAATATGAGCGACTGAACGATCGGCGGAATGAGCAGACTCATGCGGCTGCGCCGATCCTTGAGCACGGCGAGGAGCTCCTTGCGCGTCAACGCAACGATTCGCGTAAGCGCGGCGAGTGCACCGCTCATCATGCCAGCCTCTTGTTCATGGCGGCGCGGCTCCCGAGCGCCAGAGCCGCCGCCATCGCTGCGAGCACGAGCGTGCTCGGAACGATCACGGAGGCCACGTTGCCGGCCAGGAACACGCTTTGCAGGAGCGCCACGTAATAGCGGGCGGGCAATACGTAGGTGATGACTCGAACCGCGGTCGGCATGCTGCGGATGTCGAAAAGAAATCCCGACAGCATGAACGCCGGCAGGAAGGTGACGAGCATGGTGAGCTGGCTCGCCACGAGCTGATTCTTGACCCAGGCGGAGATCAGCAGCCCGATGCCGAGCGCGATGAGCACGTACAGCATGGAAGCCCCGAACAGGATCAGGAAGGACCCACGCAGCGGCACGTGGAACAGGAACTGCGAGGACAGCACGCAGAGCGTGAAGCCGACGAGCGCGAGCGCGAAATAGGGTAAGGTCTTGCCGAGCAGAATCTCATCGCTCCGGACCGGAGTCACGAGCAGCGATTCGAGCGTGCCGCGCTCCCACTCGCGCGCCATCACCATGGCCGTAAGGAGGCCACCGATCAATGTTATGACCAGCACGATGAGTCCCGGCACCAGGAAGTAGCTGCTGTCGTTGGCCTCGTTGAACCACAGCCGTGCCTCGATGCTCACGGGTGGGCTCGAAATGTCCCGTCCTTGTGCTGCCCGCCGGGCCGCCCACCCCGCCACCACTCCATCCACATAGCCCTCGATGATCCGAGCCCGGTTGGCGTCCCCGCCGTGCACGATGAGCTGCACGGGTGCCAGGCCGCTCGCGAGCCGCCGCGAGAAATCCTGCGAAAGGCGCACGATCCCGTCAACCTTGTGCTCGCGCAACAGCTCCACGGCCAGCGGCATCGAGCGCTGTATGAGCGGACGAAAATAGGGAGAGAGCTGAAACCCGCTCGCGAGGTCGAGTGCCTCCGGCGTCGGATTCTCGAGCACCAGGGCTACGGGCACGTTCTTCACATCGAGCGACAAGCCATAGCCGAACAGCACGATCAAGATCAGCGGCAGCACGACGCCGATCGCGATGCTCGAGGGATCACGCACGACCTGCCGGGTCTCCTTGATGACCAATGCCCGCAGGCGTACGAGTTTTGCTCTCATGCCGCGGCCGCGCCTGCGGTACGCTCCCGTCGGGAGCGCTCGACGACGGCTATAAACGCATCGTCCATGGTGGGTGCGGCCGCGGCGGCGCCGTGACCCAGCTCGCGGATCTGCGCCGGCGTCCCCTGCGCGAGGATGCGGCCGGAATCCATGATGGCCACACCGTCGCAATATTCGGCCTCTTGCATGAAGTGGGTGGTGACGATGATCGTCACCCCCTGCTCGGCAAGCGCGGTGATGCGCCGCCAGAACAGACGGCGGGCGCGTGGATCCGCACCGCTCGTCGGCTCGTCGAGGAACAGGATTTCCGGCTCGTGCAGGAGCGCGGCGGCCATGGCGAGGCGCTGCTGGTAACCACCCGGAAGCTCCGAGCTCGTGGTCCGCGCGTGCTCGGCCAGATCGAACTGATCCATCGCCCAGGAGATCCTGCTGCGCCGACGCTCGCCCCGCAGCCCGTACGCACTCGCGAAGAATTCGAGATTTTCGAGCACACTGAGTGGGCCGTAGAGCGAGAACTTCTGCGCGACGTACCCAAGACGCCCCCGAGCTGCGGCCGACGCTCCGCGCACGTCTTGGCCCGCCACCCGCAGCTCGCCCGCGCTCGGGGCGAGAAGACCGCAGAGCATGCGAAAGGTCGTCGTCTTACCGGCGCCATTCGGCCCGAGCAGCCCGAAAATCTCTCCGCGGTGCACCTCGAACTCGATGTGATCGACCGCGGTGAAGGCGCCAAATTTCTTCACCAGCCCCCGCACGTGAATCACGGCTTCACCGCCCGGCGCCGCGGGCCGGTGTTCGACGGTGATGCCTTTGGGCCGCTCGACGGTCGTGCGCTCCTGGATCAGCAGCATGAAGCCATCCTCGAGCCGCGGGGCTACCGCCTCGACCTGCCGCGCGCTCGTCAGCGACAGCGCGCCTGGCGATTCCTCTGCGCCCCGAGTCACGATGCGCACCCGTCCGCCTTCGGGCACCGCATCGATGACTTGATCCAGGAGCCGCGCCTGCAGCGTGCGCGGGGATTCGCCCGCTGAGGGCGTGACCATGAAGCTTCGGCCCGTAGCCCGGGCCGCCAGGTCCGCAGGCGGCCCCTCATAGAGCACCCGACCTTGATGCAGCATGATGATGTGGGCGCAGCGCTCGGCCTCCTCGAGATAGGCCGTGCTGAGAAGCACGGTGAGATGCTCGACGGACACCAAGTTGTGCACGATCTCCCACAACTCGCGACGCGACAAAGGGTCGACGCCGACCGTCGGCTCATCGAGGAGCAGCAGCTCCGGCGAGCGTACCAGTGTGCAGGCGAGCCCGAGCTTTTGCTTCATGCCGCCCGATAACTTGCCGGCGAGCCGAGACTTGAACGGCCCGAGCGCCGTCATATCCATGAGCCGCGGATAGCGGTTTGCTCGCTCGCCCGCACTCACTCCGTGCAAGTCCGCGTACAGATCGAGATTCTCCTGGACGCTCAGATCCTCATACAAGCCGAAGCGTTGCGGCATGTAGCTGATCCGGTCCTGCACCTGCTGCGGATGAGCTGCTACATCGATATCGAGTACCCGCAGCGTTCCGCCGTTCAGGCGCAGGAGACCCGCGATGCACCGCATGAGGGTGGTTTTGCCGGCCCCGTCGGCCCCGACCAGCGCCGTGAGCGTACCGCGAGCCGCTCGCAGCGATACGCCGTCGAGCGCACGCACGATTAACTTGCCCTCCCCGGCGAATTCACGCCGCAGCTCTTTCGCGTCGACCGCCGGTGCGGCAGCGCTCATGCGCCGCCCGAGGTCACGGCTGCGCGCGCGGTCGGCGCGCCCGGCTCCCGTTGCGGGGAGAGGTGCACGGTCGCCGGCATCCCGAGGCGCAGCTCATCGTTCGGGTCGTGCACAAAGACGCGGATCTCGTACACCAGGCTCGATCTCAGCTCGGTCGTTTCGACCGACTTGGGGGTAAACTCCGCGGTCGGTGAAATGAAGCCCACCCACGCGCTGTAGCTGCGTCCGCCGAAGGCGTCGACCGAGACCGTCGCCTGCAACCCTTCGCGGACCGCCCCCAGATCGGGTTCCGCCACGTAGGCTCGCACCCATTTCGGGTCGATGATGGCCAGCGTGAAGGCCGACTTCTGCGGCGAGGAAATCTCGCCGGGCTCGACGATGCGGGAGCGCACCACCGAGTCGAGCGGCGCCCGCAATTCGGCGTCACTGAACTCCTGGCGGACCAGCGCAAGCTGTGCCTCATCGGAGCGTAACTGCGCCTCGCCCTGCGCGATATCCTCCTGGCGCGGCCCTGCGACCTGGAGCGCGAGCGCCTGGCGATTCGCAGCAAGACGCGCCTGCGCCGTCGTGAGCGTGGCGAGCGCCGCATCCATATCCTGGCGGCTCACGGCGCGGCCGGACGAACTCTTGGAGAGCACCTCGAGCCGCTGATACTGGGCGCGCGCGTTTTCCGCATCGGCCGCCGCGGCCTCGACATTGGCGCGCGCTTGCTCGATATCTTCCTGCCGGTTGCCCCGGTGCAAACGTGTCACGGCTTGCTGCTGGGCAGCGACATCCGCTTCCGCCTTCCCGAGCTGTGCGCCGAGACGGCTCGTATCGAGCCGCGCGAGGACCTGACCGCGCCTGATGTGGTCGCCTTCCTGCACCAGCACCTCGGACACGCGCTCGGAGCCGTTGAACGGCAGCTCCACCTGGCGCAGATCCACATTGCCGTAAACGACGAGCTCGCCAGCGCGTACCGGGCGCTCGAGCCACCATCCGAGCGCGGCGGCTGCGGCGACGCTCACCAGCACGATGACGACTATACGGACGGTTTTGGACATCTGCCACGGTCCGTGAGATGCATGCGGCAGTAGAGTCGAACGCCGACCGCCAGTCAAGTGAAATTCAAATTCGAATTTGAAAAGCCTTGCCCACGGGGGCGATCGATGCTTTAGTGATCGCGGTGAGCAAGCAAGGCAAGCATCGGAAACCGGGTAAAGTGCCACGAGGCCGATCGCAAGGTTCGCGTCGAATCACCGGGGCAGCCGCGGCGCCGCCGCTCGGGGCACGTAGCCTACGCACTCGTACCGTGTTGATCGAGGCGGCAGGCAAGAGCTTCGCGCGACTCGGATTCGAAGGTGGCAACGGTCAGGATATTTGTCGCGAGGCCGGCGTTCACAGCGCCGCCATCGTCTACCATTTCGGCGGACTGGCGGGACTGTATCGCGCGGTTCTGGACGAGGCGCGCGCTCGATTACCGACGACCGAGCAGATCCTGGCGGCAGTTGACGCGGAGTCGGATCCGCATCGCCGGCTCGAGGCGTTTCTCGGCTTGCTCGTACGCACCCTGCTGAGCCCTCTGTCCCAAAGCTGGGCGGGCCGACTTTTCGCGCGCGAATTCGTGTCGCCGACACGCATATACGGCCCGGTTCATGACGATGCGCTCCTCGCACGGGCGAAGATCTTGAAGGGGATCATCGCCGCGCTCATCGGCCGAGCACCCGCGGATCCCTTGGTGGCGCGCGGCTGCATCAGTACGATCGCGCCCTGCGCCGTACTGCTTCTCGTCGATCGGCGCAAGCTCAAGCTGCTCCTGCCCCACCTCGAAGTGCGAGAGAATGCCGTCCCAGTGCTGACTCGCCATCTGGTCGACTTCGCTCTCGCGGGACTGAAGGCGATCGCCGTGGGTCGCACGCATTCTACGACGGGACTGCGACCCCGATAGTTTGCCGGTTACAGGCTCACTTACTCTCGAGCGAGCGTAGTGCGACTGGACCGAGGTGATTCGTAGCCTGATTTTCGTCAGATCGGTTTGTACTTGCACTCAAGAACGCTTGAAAAATATCACTGAGGCCTCGACCGTTTACCCGAGATCGGCGTTCGACAGAATCCGGCGTTATGCGAACAAGCGATGCAGTAGAACGAAAGTTTGGCGATTATCCGTCTTGCCAAAAATCGATGTCACCATCCGCGGGGTTTTGGAGTCGTACGAATCGACCCCATTTTGTTCCCTCTGGACATCAGAGTCGCCGGTTCAGATGTGCATGCCACCATCCAATGGGATGGTGGCACCAGTAATGTAGCTTGACGCACGCGACGCTAGGAATTGAATCAATCCGACGATGTCGCCGGGCGCGCCGAACCGACCGGCGGGAATACTCTGTCGAATGACATCCAGGGCTTCCTCGCTGTATTCGCGCATGATCCCTGAGTCGTGCGGGAAAACGCCAAGTGCAATGGCATTGACTTTGACATGGTCGGCCGCCAGCTCCTTTGCCAGCGATTGAGTCAGGTAGCGAAGGCCCGCTTTTGCGGCGGTGTAGGGGAAGTGCGGGCGACGGCCGACCCGGCTGCCTGCGAATGATCCGATGTTGATTACCGATGCGGGCCAATCGGCCGACGCAGCCTTGCGTAGGTACGGGGCAAGTTGTTGCGTCATGAAGAACACGGCTTTGAGATTCACGTCGACGACTCGGTCCCAATCCTGCTCGTGTACCTCCTCCAGCGGTCCCGGCGCAACGGTGCCCGCGTTGTTTACGAGCGTGTGTAAGATGCCGAACCGCTCCGCGACCGCGCGCGCCAGGGCGGAAATGGCTTCTACGTTCATGAGGTCGCACGCGAAACCGGTACAGAGCCCTGGATTGGTACTTGAGATTTCGGCAGCGACACGGTCGCAATCTGCCTTGGTGCGTGAACAAATGATGATATCGTCGCCCGCTGCGGCAAAGCCGGCGGCGATCACCCGGCCGAGCCCGGAGGTTCCGCCCGTCACGAGAACCTTGCGCTTTTCCGCGCAGCTAGTCATGGTCAGATTGATTTCCTCGAACCACCCACAACTGATCGGGAAGCGGGCCGGTATCGTGCCCGGTAACGAAACGAGGCTTGATCCGCCAAGCTCTTTGGGCCCATGCCCTCACATGCATACTCCCCAAGTCAAACTCGCCGCCCGATCTATGGCCTCTAAGCGGACTCACGCTCCACCACCGTGGCGATGCGAAAAGACGTGCGGTCGAAAAGCTTCTTTTCGTCCTCCACGATTTCGTCAGGCATGATTGTCGTCGTAATGTATGTCAGAGTGCTTTTAAACATTGCCTCGTCGTCAAACCATAGCTCGGTGATCACATCAAAGGGGGGTTCGCCGAACGTGTCCGTTTCGGGGTGCGGCTGCGCATCGATATAGCGACGGATATAGCGCTTCAAATTCTTGGCGTATTTTGCACAAAGCGGAGCGTGATGGTTCTCGTAATATTCGCGAAAGGCTTCAACGGCCATTCCCGGCCGGCGCTTCATGAACAGCAAAATTTTCAAGCTAGTGTCCGACATTCCATGTTCCAAGTGCGGGTTGTGATGCTGGCTCTCACACATACTATCAATCTTACATTCGATCTTTTGTGCGGAGCGTTGGTCGGTAGGCTCTGCTGAATCTGGGACGACCCTCATTTTTCCAGAGCACTCGAGTCCAAGCACACATTCAGGCTGATGGAACCGATCAAGCAAATCGCACCGAACTCCAAGGATCAGGCAATGTGGAAGTGCTCCATAGCACCCGCCTTGACGAAGGGTTTTAGTAGCTGCGAGAACTCAGGATAGACAGGGTTACTTTTGAATGCCGTGTGCGCGTCCATCGCGGACCACTCAACCAGCAGCATGAACTTTGCGGGGTTTTCAACTCCCCGACCGAATTGCACAGCGTTCACGCCTGGCACGCTGCTCAAAAGCGGTATGCCTCGTTCGCTCATCGTGGCAGCGAAGTCGTCTTCCACGCCGTCCTTAATTATCAGTTCCGAGCGCTCGATGAGCATGTTCATTCCCAAATAGGTTCATTCGTCGGAAGCAATCAGTAGCTCCGTCGGTCAGGTTTTTAAAACAAGACGGACACGAGCACACGCCTTGTCTGTTACTTAACCTCTTGTAGTCTGAGTTTGGCGATCAGGCTGCAACGCGCTCCTCGCCCTTGAGGGTCGTCCGATGCATCATCCGCCCAGAATCCACATCATAGGGAACGACGCGGTGCATGAGACCGTGATTGTCCCAGATGACGAGGTCGCCCTCCTGCCATTCGTGACGGTACGAGAAGGCAGGCTGGGCAGCCCATTCTTGCAGACGTATCAGCAGCGAACGGCCGTGTGGAATTGGAAGGCCCACGATGCTGTCGGCGTGACTACCCACCACGAGCGACTTGCGACCCGACTTGTGTGTCCATACCAGCGGGTGAGTCATGACGCTCGACATACCGCGCCAGCGAGCAAGATCCTCCTCTGACAGTGCCTCGAATACAGGCCGCATTGAAGCCTCCATTTTGTGGACGACCTTCAGATGCGCATACGCCTCCTTTTCCGCATCGGGCAGACTATCGTAAGCAGCATACGTGCTAGCGAACTCAGTCTGTCCGCCTGTTGAGGACAGCTTGCGGGCAGTGAGAAGGGTCCCCTTGGGTAACGGCTGATCGATCGTCACACCATCGATGTGCCAGAAGAAAGTGCCCAACACGTATTCGGGCTGATTGTTGATCTTCTTGTCTAAGGTGATCGTGTACACGTCCGTGTCGCCGGTCGCGCCGCTCCCCGGGGCCTTGCTGACGTAGTTGAGCCGCTTGCCAATTTTGTCGGTGAGCGCCAACTGTTCGATGTTGGTCAGATCTATTCGCGGGAAAACAAGCACTCCGCGGTCATCGAGCGCCTCTCGAAGTGCGCTGACGACGTCATCATTTAACAAATCCGCCTTGGCTACATGAACGATTCCGCCGATGGCCGATTTGATTTCCTCAATGCGGACTGTGTTCATAGGAGATCCCCCATTTGACCCTTTTCACACTAAGTCGGAAATGCACGGGCCCATCGGAGGACCACCTGCCCAGCGTCCGTGAGCTAGGCATCGTTTCGGATGCTGAACACCTTCATAGCATTACAAGCGGCCGGCGTCAACCACTACGGCTCCACGCCCGATGATCTGGCCCGGATGGGATCCGAAGCTTCGCGGAATCTTCGAGCAGCCTTCCGGATATTTTGACTGGCTCGTTTACTGCCTTGTGTTGTACTAAGAAGAGTCTAGTGTTTAACCGTGTGAGGAGAAACATGGCAACGAACCGGAGGTTCGGCGATAAAAATGCCGCGAACCGCAGTCTTCTAGTCGAGGCAACCGAGCAGCTTCTACGAGAGGAAGGTTATGCCGCAATCAGCGCCAGAAAGGTTGCTCAGAAAGCAGGCCTTACCCCTCAGCTCCTTTACTATTACTTTCGGACGATGGATGACCTCGTCCTCGCCGTTCATGAAAAAATAACGCGCCGACGGCTACTGCGCTTCAAGGATGCAATTGCGTCTTCCGAACCGCTAAGGGCTCTCTGGGAGCTAAACAGTGGTGCGGGGGGCGCTATCATTTCAACCGAGTTGGCGGCAATTGCGCACCACCGGCCGGCAATCCGAGCCGAGATAGTTCGGTCCGCAAGGGAATTCCGACTCCTACAAATTGAGGCCGTGTCGGACATATTGGAAAAACATGGCGTCGATCAAAGCATCTATCCCGCTGCCGGCGTCGTGACGATCGCCGCTGCACTGGCACGAACGTTCGTCATCGATGAGGCGCTCGGAATTTCAGATGGATATGATCAAGCCATCATGCTCGTCGAACGCGCGCTCCAATCCTTGCGAACTGGACACGCGCGAGTAAAGAAGTCCGCCCTACCGGCACGTTTACCAAAGAGCCGGACTGCTTAGTGGGCGCGCGCATCATCGTCCACGATAACTTGACGAAATAGCACGTCATGCGAAGGATGCGGTGCAACATAACCCTGTTCACTGCACGCGCCATTGTGGGCTTATAGCAAACTGAAAACCGTCTCTCCCAGAAAAAGCGCCTCATCTGCGAGGTGAAGCGCTTTCCGCGCCGACGCCGTCCAACCCGGAATGGCGGGTTTTCATGGTATCCCCGGTATACAACCATGAATTTGGAATAAGGTAGTGCTAGCTTAGGCTACGCTGACGCCGAACACCCTTCTTTCCGCAGGCCGCACCATCGTAGAGTTGCCCGCAATGAATTGCGGCTAATAATCCGGACGGGGATCTACTCGCTCATGGTCTTCAATACGCTCACCTTCGTGGTCTTCTTTGCACTCGTGCTCGGACTTCACTCGCTGCCCTTTGGATGGAAGACGCGAAAGGTGAATCTGCTGATCGCAAGCTACATATTTTACGCGGCTTGGAATCCGCCGTTTATAGTGCTTCTGTGGATTTCGACCGTGGTCGACTGGTACGTGGCTCAAGCATTGGTGCATGCCGAAAAGCAATCGGCACGGCGTGCATGGATGTTGCTCTCGGTGGTCGCGAATCTGGGCATGCTTTTGTACTTTAAGTACGGTAGTTTCCTACTCCACACCTTTGTCTCGTTGGTCTCCGCCCTCGGTGTGAGTTACCGGCCGCCTGAATTGGACATCGTTTTGCCGGTGGGCATCTCTTTCTACACGTTCGCGACGATGTCCTACACCCTCGACGTCTACTTGCGTCGGGCGCTGCCGGCTCGCAACTTTCTCGACTACGCTTTATTCGTGACTTTCTTTCCTCACCTGGTGGCGGGCCCGATTATGCGGCCCACTGAGCTTGTGCCGCAGTTTGAACGACCGCATCGTGCGAGCGCGGACCAACTGCGTTTTGGGCTCGCCTTGATGACGCTTGGATTGTTCCAGAAGGTCGTGCTCGCCGACACACTGCTGTCAAATGCTGCGGAGCGAGTCTACGATGCAGGCAAGGTGCCGGGTGCCGTTGACGCCTGGACCGGAACACTGGCGTTCAGCGGTCAGATATTTTGCGACTTCGCGGGCTACTCGACCACCGCGATCGGCGCCGCGCTTTGCCTCGGCTTCGCAATGCCGGACAATTTTCGTTTCCCGTATGCCGCGGTCGGCTTCTCGGATTTTTGGCGACGGTGGCATATAACACTATCGTCATGGCTTCGCGACTATCTCTATATTCCGCTCGGCGGCAACCGCCATGGTCCCGCACGCACCCACTGCGCTCTGATGGGTACCATGCTCCTGGGAGGTCTTTGGCACGGCGCAAACTGGACGTTCGTGGTTTGGGGCGGATTGCATGGGCTTTATCTTTCAGCGGAACGTGCACTTCGCGGACGTTTTGTCCTTTATCGTCCTGGGCAACTTGCCACGCTGGGTTTAGGTCTCCTGACATGGATGCTGGTGAATATCGCTTGGGTCTTCTTTCGTGCGAAAAGCTTCGGCACCGCGTGGCAGGTGTTGCGTGGCATGGCCGGCACGAATACGGGTGCCAAACCCATACTCGATACGGTGTTTCTCGTTGTCGTGCCGCTGGTAGTCGTCAGCATCGTCGTGACCCACTGGCTGATGCGCAACCAAACGCTCGAGTCGATGCTGTCACGGGTGCACCCGGCGCTCGCGGCGAGCGTATGGAGTGTAATGGGCTTCGCGATCATTATTTCTCAGGGCACCGGCAATGCGTTTATCTACTTCCAGTTCTAGCGTCGCGCAAACGGGTGGGACAGCGCTCAGGCTCACCGCCGCGGATCGACCCGGCGTCGCTCAGCCTGTGCCGGAGCGTCCCGTGCCAAGCCTGCCGTGGCGCGGCATCTTCCCGGCCGCGCTCGCGCTCGCGGTTTTGCTGCTCGGCGGCTGGGAGTGGTACTGGCGCGATTACGGCGTTCAGCCGAGCTATCGGGACGACAGCGCGCTATGGGCCATACAGCGCCGCAGAATCGACGCGACGGACAGCGACGCGACCGTTCTGGTAGCAGCCTCCAGGATTTTATTCGATCTGCAGTTACCCGTATGGGAACGCCTATCGGGCCGGCGGCCCATTCAACTCGCCCTTCCCGGCACCTCTCCGCTCTTCGCACTCGAGGACCTCGCCGACGATCCGAAATTCAAGGGACGGGTGTTGGTGGGTGTTGCTCCGGATGTATTCTTCAGTGGGTTCGAGTACCGCGAGGGCTTCTTAAGGGACTACAAAAGAGAGTCTCCATCGCAGCGGGTAGCGAAATGGCTCTCGATGCGCCTGATTGAGCCCTATGTCGCCTTCTATGACCAGGACTTTGCTTTGTTCACGGTGCTCAAGCGCCAGCCGTGGCCGCTTCGCCCCGGACGCGAAAGCCATATCGTACCGCGCAAACTCGGCGACACCGACGCCGACCGCAATACTCGGATGTGGAGCAAAGTCGAGACCGATTCTGATTACAGAGATATGTACCGTCATATCTGGGACCAGGATTTTCACGACCCGCCGCCGACCCCGGCGGAGGCCGTAGAGGACCAGCAAGCGCTGGCCACTCAGATCGCGCGTGCCACGGCCGCGGTAGCAAGGCTCCGGCTTCGCCACATCCCGGTATTGTTCGTGCGAGAGCCAAGCTCAGGCGCATATCTCGAGTTCGAGCGCCACGACTATCCGCGCGAAAAGACATGGGATGTGCTACTCGCTTCTACAGGCGCTCCGGGCATTCACTTTGAGGACTATCCCGAGCTGCAAGGTTTTAACTTGCCCGATTGGTCACACTTGGCGGCAGCAGACGCCGATCGATTCACGGCCGCATTGTATCGAATTATCGACCGTGAATATGGCCAGCTGCAGGGTGTGCAATGGTAGCTATAAAATCATAGTAATACATATCAAACCTACGCCCCAGACGCTGAGAGCGCGCAAGTCGTGAGTGGTAATCCCCGACTGCGGGTGATTGGCATTCTCGCGCAAGTGACACGCCGGGCACCTGTGTTGAGGCCCTGCCAACGGCGGAGCTGATAAACTCACAACGGACCCTCCCATGACCACTATCGCAGGACGGCTCGGTGCGTGTCCCGTGAGCGCTAACGCTATCTTTGTCATGATCCACCAAACTGGCGCGCGCCAACCCGTCTTGAAATCGGGCGGCATGAGACGCATGACGGGGTTGGCGTTTCGGCGGATGGCATGAAGAAAGCCCACTCTGGTCGTCCCGCCGCAGGTCCGCTCCTGGCCGAACTCGCAAGGGGCAGCGCGGCAATAGTGACCTTAAGCATGTTCGTTGTAGTGCGACTACACTTGTCTCCCGCACATTACGCGAGCTAACCCGCAATAGCGGTAACTCCCTGACGGGCATGCTGGGCAGCGACCCGCTTCGCCGGTCACCTGATCGCGCAACCATCGCCGCCGGCACGGGCGAGCTAGCTCGTCCAATCACCGAAACGCCCGCCACAACTGGGCCGGCGCCTGCCGGCCTAGCAATCAATCCGTCCGGGTCGGTGCTTTACACGGCCAACTCTGGAGCGGGTCAAAACAGCAGCATCTCTGCATTTACTGTCGATTCCTCCACCGGCGCTCTGACGTCCATCGCAGGCAACCCACTGGCCATCCCGGTGGCTGGGTACATCAGCATCGATCCTCAAGGTAAATTTCTATTTGTCCCCGAAGCCAATTCGATGGCGGGGAGCGTCGGTCTCGCGGTGTATCCCATCGATGCGACCACGGCAGCGCTGGGCACGGCCTCCACCGGATCACCGTTTGCCACAGGTACAAACCCTTATTCGGTGAGCATCGACCCCACCGGAGATTTCGTCTACGTTGCCAACGATCAATCGGCCAACGTTTCAGAATTCACGCTGAACAGCACCACGGGTGTGCTGAGCCCGGTGATGGGATCGCCGGTTGCCGCCGGCAGCAATCCCGACTTCATCGCCATAAGATAGCGATGAAGACGTAGCGGCATATGGTACAGGATCTAGTTAGTGCATCAACATGTAGGATTAAGTAAAAGACTAGTCTGTAGAGCGCCGTGCATAAATAAGGGTTGCGACGGAGCACCCCTTGTGCGTGTAATGGGATTTGCGGGATAGGGAACTCGAAAACAAACAGGGATACAAAAATGAACACAAATCCAAAATCGCTCCTCACTTTCAGCTTACTTTTTGCTGCAATGGGTGCCGAGGCACAATACGTATCCTCTGGAACGAGCAGCTTCGTGACCACGCGAAATTGCATCGCCGGATGCAGTTCCATCTCGACAGTACTCGAGTACGCCGATGGAGGCGCTCCCGGGCAGAGTGCCTCCTCTGCGAGCCTCGCGGTTCAAGGATATGGAGAGGTTTCTGCAAGTGCAGCGCTCACAGGGGTGCTTGGCACGCCGCTCCTCAATGCGGCTGCCTCCAGTACTTCCGGAACGAGAGAAGGCGCAACCGCGTACGCCCTCCAAAGCTACACCTACACGGGATCCTCATCGAGGCTCGATACCTTCGGTGGCACCGTCAATTATTCGCAAACGATGACCGGGAGTTACCCAAACGGTTCGGGAACAGGGGCCGCCATTGAGATTTTTACTCTGAATCCGGGCGCGCTATTTAATGCAGGCACAACGTCTCTTCAGAATTTCGAGGCCCTAGCGGATGCCTACACCGACAACACGCCAACCTCGGGCACCATCACTCAGGCGGGTTTTACTCAACTAGGTTTCAATGTGTTTTCGGACTCAAACACCAATGCCGCAGGCACAGGCAGTACCGAGGTCAGTGTGCTGCTCCATCCCGGCGAGACGATCTGGGTCTTGGGCGCGGTTACGGCGATAGCACCCAACGGCAGTGCGGTTGACCCGACGTTCAACACAAAGTGGAGTGATTCGGCCAATCTCGTCACCGGAGTAGGCGCGGTGCGAGCCCCGGAAATCGATCCCGCATCTACGCTGAGTAGCCTGATGCTTTTGATCGGCGGCTTATTGGTCTGTCGCGGGCGCTGGGGCGCTAAGCTTAGAAGCGCAGTCGCTTAAAGTTTCCTCTCCCTCACATTATACGTGGGCTCTGTCAGGTATTCAGCTGACCAGACCTGTGGAGCCTCTTGATTTCCTCGAATGGGCCGCTCTCGATGGGCAGGTGTGGGTCCGATCAGAGACAGCGGGATCTGTCCGCGTCGCCGACTGGCGTCGAATTCCCTTCTGCCATCCGCAATAGAGTCCCAACGACCCAAATGCAGCCTCTGCGACAAACAGGAGTATGGTGACTAGCGCCGGCAGGTTCGAGTCCGTTGCACATCCACAACAAAAAAGGGGTAATTCACAATGTTCACTCGCATGGCTTGGTTAACCGTGGCGTCGCTCGCCCTCTGCACATTCACCGATACGGTTTCTGCACAGACTTCGAGCCCCGATCAGCAGGAAGTCTGGAAGGTTGAACAACAACAATGGAAACTTTCTGCGGCGAAGGACAGCAGCTGGATCGACACTCTACTGCTTCCAAGCATGAGATTCTGGGAGACTGGCGCGCCGATGCCGCGCGACAAGGCGTCACTCAAGCATTGGAGTCGTTACGATAACGAGTCTTCGACTGTCCTTGAGCAGGAACTGCTTCCGATCTCGACGACGATCACAGGCAATGTTGCCGTTGTTCAGTACTACTACAGGATGGCTCGCGAGAACTACAAGAAAGAACGTGAGTCCGTGACTGGTCATTACACCGACGTACTAGTCAAGGAAGGGGACCGTTGGCAGTTTATCGCGTGGGCTGGTGGAGACGACCCAAAAAAATAATCTCTTGGAGCTTCATGACGGCCAGCTCTCTCGTACGCGAAGCCCCGGCTAGACCGGGGCTTCGTGCGATAGCTAGTGAGAAGGCCCGTTATCGATACTAAAATAATAAACATCGATAAATATCAATGGCTTATGTACGGGATTGGCACGAAGATCGGATTGCCCTTCTCTTCCTAAGCTACGGGCGATCGCTGGGAGATGTCACTGGAAAGAAGCTTGCGTCGTCGTAGTAGTCGTGGAGCTGCTTGATCTGACCATTCTCAATGACCGCAACGGTTGCGCCTCTGCCCGACACTTTTTGGCCTGTGAGGTGTTTTCCGCCCGGGCCTTCGCCCGTATAGGTCGCGGTCCAGGTCCATTCGATGGTGACGCTCGTGCCGGACTCCATCGCATTCGTTGGCTGCCAGTGGAAGTCAGGCTGTGTTTGAATGACCCCGCGCAGGAACTCGCTGAGCTGGGCCGGTCCAACACCACGAAAACGTGCGGCGAAGTCCTCGTAGACTCCCTCCGGGGCGACGAGCGCGCCAATCGCCGTGAAGTCGTGGCGATTGAAAGCGGACATCAATGCCCGGAGCACGGCTTGCGGCGACTGCACGGGACGCGTTGTCGACGGGGAATCGGCAGGTGCAGCAGAAGCCGTCTGCTCAGCATGGATCGCGAGCACCAGTGAAAATGCGGCAACGAATAACGCCCTTCTCATAGGTGAATCTCCCTTCGTCGTTTTATTTAGCACCGGACCCTGGTCTCAGATGGCGGCTTTGCTCATTTATATTACGGTTGGTGGTGTTTCTCGGCAATGTCGGCCCTCCACGCCACCCGACACACAAAGACCGGCATCCCATGCTGACTACAAAACTCCAAAAACCTGCGTTGGTTATCCTGTAATCGATCGCCCGGCCCCTTGATCTCCACCAGGCGATATCGCTTCTCGTTCGGCCAGAATTGCACCAAGTCCGGATATCCGGTTCTATTCTCCACGACATCTCTCATGATCCATTCAAACCACAACCGCAAATGAGACGCCGGGAAGCAATGTAGCGCACACTCGAGCAGCGGCGGCTTCAACAGACCCCAGTTCACGAACGGCGCCTGAATGCCTCTTTTGGCGACGAACCGCTGTCGAATAATGTCCTGATAACGCCCCGACTCCAGCTCCGCGAAGCATTCCACGAATCGGTCTCGACGCCGCTCGTAGAAGTACGGGCTCTCTAAATCCGCCGGCCCATGCTGGAAGTCGTGGAAGAACGCGCCGGGTATCGGCGCAAAGATCGCACTCCAACATAAGAGCCCAAATAGCGAATTGATCAATCCGTTCTCGACGTAGTGAACTGTGCAAGGCGGCCCCTCCTGTCGTACCAGGTGATCCTTGACATGGAATTCCAGCGCTCGATCTTGAGGCGCGGCATCGAGCAATACATCGAAAGCCGCTACCTGCGGCAATTCCCTGCCCGTATCGTCGGCGACGCGTAACTTTCGATTCAATCGGGGCAGCATCCGATGTACCTGCTGACGCTCCGCTTCGCTCTCTGGATTCTCTGCCGCGGCTACGCAAAGCTGCCGCGCTGCTTGCCACTCACGCGTACGCTCGAGCAATCTGGCTGCCCGCATCCTCGAGCCGCGATGTCGGCACGTCGAGAACGCGGCCAACGCCGAGGCGGCATCGTCCAGTCGCTCATAGGCCGTCGCGACCTGGAAGAGCAGGCGTTGTCGGTGCTCCTCTAACCAATCGCTGTCAGGTATGGCCGATGGAATGTGACCGACAATCTCCGCCAAGTCCGCGCCCTCAGCTAGCGCCCGATGACAGTAATAAATCTGGTAAAACGTATCGACGTGCGCCCGAGTGCGGAACGGGGCGGAGTGTACAGGGACACCCTCATATGAGCTTATCCCCAAGTCTGACAGCACAAACTCCGTCCAGTCTTGATGGAAGTTCCCGAAAAACAGGAGTCGAAATCGGTCCGCGAGTGGTTTCGCCACCGGCCGCAATACCCGATCGTTTAACTGCGCGCACCAGCCGTGAAACGGCCTCGGCTCCGTATGTTGCTCCCGGAGCACCTCGAGGAGGTCGGACTTATTCAGCCGCCCGAAGGCTCTGGGCAACGCCAAATGGACGGACAGCTCTGCTTTGGTCAGGAGTCGATGCAGTTCACCGACTTCGAGGAGAGGTTCCTCCATCCACCCCATGTCCAGCAGCGGCGCTGCCGCGGCGGCAGCATTCCCAATCTCGGGATATTCGAGGCGACTCAAGCGAAAGAACATGCCCACCCGCATGATCATCCGCACCAGCAGCGCACAGGACGGCTCCGGTAGCGTCGCACACCGCCGAATGAACTCCCGTTCCTCAGCCGCTAACAGCTCCCAGTAGCGGTTCTCGATCGACGCCAGCACGGCCCTGAAATTGTTCAAGTAGTAAAACGGATCCGCTAGGACCGGTCGTCCCGGCCCGCGCCTCACCTCTTGAGCACTCCACGCCATGCAGCGAATTCTCGCGCCCCGCAGCGCGAGACGTCCATCCAGTAATCCGCTGTAGACACTACTGTATACGGACGCAGGCCGTCCTCCCTCTGGCTGGGGGCGCGCATCTGGCCGCACGCAATGTCCGACTCCTGGGTCGCCTTACGCGCTCCGTCCGTGGCCAATTCCTGTGGCAAATCGGAGCCCGATCTTCGCTAGCTGCATTGCCGCGGCTAACCCGTCTTGGCGCGTTTGCGCCGAGTCGCGGCAGCGGTGTCTGCCTTACATTCTTGGATCTATTGCTTTCGAGTCTCGCGGCTCTCGAGCAGGGCTTGAATTCGCACGAGCGAGTCCATGTAGACCGCAGTCAATTCTTGACCCTCCTTCTCGTCAAGTCCCTCAGCCAAGACATTCGCGAGCGTGTCGACCGCGACGCGAACCGTCATCGAATCCGCATCACTCAATTTCACGCCATTGATTGTAATGACCGCTTCGTCCTGCATCGCAACTCCGAAATGCCTGTGGGGAGGTCATTTGCGTTCATGAGCCATGCTATACATGATCGCAGCCCCAGCGAAAGGATATAGAGGCTGTGTCACTTACCATTGGAACGAGCTGATCCAGGGATCCTCAGAGAGAAGGTAGACAGTGCAAGGCTTATGGCTGGAATTAAGACCTCGGTATCGAGGGGCTTACAGAGATATGCGGCCGCACCCGCACTCATGCAGCGCTCGCGCAGGTCCTCCCTGTCGTAACTTGTGATAATGATGATTGGAAACTGTGCGCTCGCGAGCTTAAGGGATCGCTGCACCTCCATCCCTGACAAACCCGGCATATCGAGGTCGAGTAACAAACAGTCAGGCGGTTCAGACTGCCAGTGATTTAGAAATGCGGTACCGGAGGCGTAGGCGCGTGCGCTAAAGCCCGCGGCCTGTACGAGACGAACTAAGGCCTGACCAACGGCTGTGTTGTCGTCAACGATCGCGATCACGCTTCATCCGGGCGCGAGTTTTCATTCGGTCTTGAGCGACAGCGTATGATCGCTTCGGTCGTCGGAACCCGACCAGCCGCCGCCGAGGGCGCGATAGAGTATGACGAGATCTTGGCTGAGCTGACCCAGGGTCTGAATTAGCGCATCTTGGTCCTGGAAAGCCACAGCTTCTGCGCGAAGGGTCCCCTGCAGATCTGATATGCCGCCCAGATATTGGGCGCGATTTAATTCGCTCGAACGTGCCTCGTCCGCAAAGGCGGCGCGAAGCGCGACGAGACGTCGCTGGTCGGCTGCGTAGGCAGCCAGCGCATCGGCGGTCTGCTGGAACGCGACGAGGGCGGCTTTACGGTAGGTGATCGCAGCCTGAACCGCCTGCTCTTCGGTTGCATGCTTCCGCGCCCGCAGCATGCCACCGTCGAAGAGCGGCTGCGCGAACGCGGCGCCTATCACGTAGTCGCGGCTTGCGGCATCGAGCAAGGTCTTCAGCGCGGTCGAGATCAGGTCATACGAACCGGTGAGTTGGAGTTGAGGGTAGAGGGCGGCCGTCGCCTGGTCGACGTCGGCGACGCTTGCCGCCAGCGCTCGCTCAGCTTTGCGCACATCGGGGCGTCGCCGCAGCAGATCTGAAGGCAGGCCTACCGGCACCACTGGATTGGCTGGCGGAAAGGCGTCGATCGGATTGACCTTCGCGGCCAGCTCATCGGCCAAAGCATCTGGCGCGAGACCGAGCAGCAAGCCTAGCTGGTGAATGCGCACCAAGGCATCGGCCTCGAGAGGCGCGACCTGGGCGCGCGTGGACTCGAGTTGACCTCGTTGTTCGACGGTGTCCACCTCGTTGACGAGGCCGCCGCGCGCGCGGGCATCGATCAGGTTCAGTAGATCGGCTTGGTTCTTATCATTGTCACGGACCACCGCCAGATGCGCCTGGTCTGCGCGCAGGGCAAGATAGGCCTGAGCCACTTGAGCGACTACAGCGACATCAGTGTCACGTGCCGACCAAACCTCTGCCGTTTGTCGTAGACGGGCCGCGCGAAGGGCACTTCGCGCCCCGCCGAACAGGTCAGGCTGCCAACTGGCGCTCAATCCCAGGGTATAGCTGTCGAACTCCAGCGCCGGTAAACCTGCCGTCGCGATATTGCCGCCCGAGCCCCCGCCGATTACGGGACTGATCTGTGACAATCCGGCATTCTTGCTGATTTGCGTGCGATTGATGGCCGCCATCCCGTTCAGAGTCGGCAGAAGCTGAGCGCGTACAGCCAGGGCTTGAGCCTCAGCTTGGCGCACCCGCGATGCGGCGCTTTGCCGATCGAGATTGCCGGCCAATGCTCGCGACACCAGTGCATCTAGTTCTGGATCGTTAAAGCCGTGCCACCAGGCCGCCAGATCGGCCGGTGTGTCCTCGACCCGGCTGAGCGGCGTTGCGGAGGCGGGCGCGTTGGCTGCGACCAGGCTCGCAGATGACGGCGGCTGCGGCGGTGCATACTTTGGGCCCACGACGCAGCCTGCGTCTAGGAGAGCAGTGAAGGACGCGATGAGCCCGGCCAGCCGTGACAGTTGACTACGCATGTCCGATTACCCGGCGGCAGCTGCGCCTGGCTTGACCTTTCTCATGAAGAACAAAACGGGCATCAGCATGGCTGTGACGATCCCCAGTGCCCAGAAGACGTCACCGTAGGCCATTATCTGCGCTTGATGAGTGACGCTCTCGTAGATCTCGCCCAAGGCGGCATTTGACGCGCCGGTCCCCAAGTGGCTCAACGCTGTTGTCATTTGGGACGTCCAGTTATGTAGGTTAGAATTCCCCGGCGCCACCGTCTCCACCAGCCGGGACTGATGGAACTGCTGGCGCTGTTCAAGCATCGCTTGGGCGATCGAGATGGCAAGGCTCCCGCCTAAGTTTCGCGCGAGGTTGAGCTGGGCCGAAACCTGGGAGGTCTTTTCCCCGGGGATATCGGCGTAGGCTGCGGTGTTAATCGGGATGAAAAGGAAGGGGATCCCGATGGCGAGGCCCGCTCGGGCGAGCGCCAGCCACCACCAACTAACGTCGGGGTCGAGTCGCGCGAACGCGAGTAGGCCGACCACTTCCGCGGCCAAGCCCGCCATCATCATGTATTTGGGCTGGATGAAGGCTGATCAGCTTTCCAGCAACCGGCATCAGCACCACGATGACAAGTCCTCCGAGCGTCATTGCCAACCCGGCAGTGGTGGCCGTATATCCCAGCGCCTCCTGCGCGAACTGCGGAATCAGTTGAACAGTGCCGAGAAAGACGGCCGCCGTGCTCATCATCGCTAGGACGCTGATTAAAAGGGATCGCTTGGAGAACAGACGTACGTCAAAGACGGGGTCTTTCGCATCCCACTCCCAGATGAACAAGAGAACGCAGGAAATCGCCGCAACAGCGAAGGCAGTCACAATCCAGCCGCTTTGCAGCCAATCAAGTCGCTGGCCGCGATCGAGGGCGTATTCAAGACACCCTAGCCAGAGGACGAGAAGAACGATCCCGGGTCCATCGACTTTGAGCCCACCTTTCAGGCGTGCGCGCCGTTGCTGCTCCAGTTTAGGCGGATCGACGACGAAGGTCTGTACCAAGAAGAGGGAGAGTAACCCCAGTGGCACATTCAGCAGAAAGACCCAGTGCCAGGAAGCTTGATCGGTGATGAAGCCCCCGACCGTCGGTCCAAAAACCGGAGCGCAGATTACGGTCATGCCATAGAGGGCGAACGCGCCTCCACGCTTCTCCGGCGGGAAGGTGTCGGTGAGCATCGATTGTTCAGTGGGCGCCAACCCCCCGCCGCCAATCCCCTGGAAGATCCTGGCAAAGATTAGGAACCCGAGATCCTGGGCGAGGCCGCAGAAAAGACTCGCCACGGTGAACAGCGCCACGCAGATCATGTAGAACCGCTTACGGCCGACCACATTGGACAACCAGCCCGAGATCGGTACCGCGATGGCGTTGGCGATCAGATAGCTGGTCAGGATCCAAGTCGCCTCATCGTAGGTGACCGAGAGGGATCCTGCGATGTGGTCCAGTGAGACATTGGCTATGGAGATGTCGAGCACCTCCATGAAGGTAGCCAAGGAGACGATCGAGGCAATCAGCCATGGCGAGCGCTGGCCGGCCGCCGAGCGCTCCGGGGTCCAGCCCCCATTGGATGGACTGTCGGCCATCAATCAACCCTCACGTGCGGTTCGACCGACATCCCCGGACCCAATGCCTGACGAATGCGCTCCGGGTGGTCGATGAGGATCTTCACGGGCACCCGCTGAACCACCTTGACGAAATTACCCGTGGCGTTCTGCGCTGGGAGCAACGCGAAGGACTGCCCGGCTCCCCATTGAATGGAGTCAACATGGCCAGTCATCTTCAAATCGGGATAGGCGTCAATATGGATATCCACCGGCAGACCAGGACGCATTCGGTTCAGCTGCGTCTCCTTAAAGTTGGCCGTAATCCAGACCACGTCCGGGACGATCGACATCAGTTGTTGCCCGGGTTGGACAAAATCACCGACCGCGACCGTCTTGTGAGCGATGTGGCCGGTGATGCTTGCGACGACGCGACCGTAGGTGATTTGCAGTCGAGCCTGTGCGACCTGTGCCTCGGCCGATTCAAGCTCCGCCTGTCCGGCCCAGAGTTGTGTGCGCGCAGAGACGAGCTGGGCCTGGCTGATGTGGACTTGCTTTTCGGCCACTATGAGCTGGGCGGAACTCATGTCGGCAGTGGTCCGGCTCTGATCGAGTTGCTGAGGAGACACAGCCGCCGGCGTGGCTGTTCGCACCGACAGATAGCGCTCGTAGTTGCGCTTGTCCACCGCGGCCTGAGCCTCGGGGGCTCGTATGTTCGCCTGCGACTGTGCCACCTGGGCCTCGGCAACTTGAACCTGGGCCTTTGCCTCATCGATTCGAGAGTAGGCCTGGGCGCGCGCTGCCTCGCCAGAGGCGAGCTGAGTCTGCGCGATGGAGTCATCCACCTGGACTAGTAGCTCACCGGCTCGCACCCATTGATTGTCAACAACGAGCACCTGGGTCACCTGGCCCGCAGCGCGCGGGGCGACATTCGTGATGTCGCCGTCGATGTAGGCGTCGTCCGTATTTTCAAAATGGCGAGCATGAAGCCACCAAAGGAGTGCGATAACGCCGACAACGAGCACCACAGCTGCGGCGATGGCTAAACGCCATTTGCGCCGCGCGCCGTTCGGCTTGTCATTCTGTGCGGACTCTTGCTGCGTCCCGCTGTCTTCTGCGACGCTTTGATCCAAGACTGTTAACTCAATCGCGCGCCGGACAGCTGTATAGAAGCTGAACTTCCTGAGATGTGCGCCTCGCGATCACTGCTCTGGGGACACCGGCGTTGACGAAGAGCAGGTCGATGCGTTTAAACTCGTCCCAAACCTGCGCATACAAGGCGTCTAAGTCACCCACCTTTGTAACGTCAGCGAGCACGATAGCGGCGCTCCGATCTGCAGATCCTTCGCGGCGTGCACTGACCTTCACAGTTGCGACCACCCGCCATCGACCGGAAGCTCCACGCCTGTCGTGAAGGTCGCATCGAACGCGAGGAAGAGGATGGCCTTGGCGATTTCCTCCGACGTCCCGAAGCGCTTCATCGGATTCATGCTGATCATGTGCTGCCTAAGCTGGGCGGCCACGTCTTTATCGGGAAACGTTTTACCGATGATCGGCGTGTCGGTGGGGCCGGGCGATACCGCGTTAACGCGAATCTCCCGAGGTAAAAGCTCGGCGGCGAGCGTCCGAGCGAAGGATCGCATCGCAGCTTTGGCGGCTCCGTATGCGGCATTGCCGGGCATCCCCTTGACGTTGGCGATCGAGGTCGTGAAGACGACCGCCCCTCCCCGGTTGATCAGCGGCGCGAGCTTCTGCACCGCGAAGAGCGGCCCCTTGGCGTTCACGTTGAACATCTCGTCGTAGACAGCCTCGGTGATGCTCTCGAGAGGCGCTCGGATGCTGAACCCGGCGCTGACGGAGAGTAGGTCGAAGGTCTCGAACTCTGCCTTTACCCGGGAGGCGAGGGCTTCAATGTCCTTCAACGAGCGCGCATCGCTCGAGATCACGAGCGCGGTCTTGCCAAGCGCTTTTTGCGCCGATTCTAGGCCGGCTTGCGAGCGACCCGTCACCAGAACACGCGCACCCCCATCTAGGAGCATCTTCGCCGTTGCGAGCCCCATGCCGCTCGTGCCGCCGATAATGACTGCCTTTTTGCCTTGGTACCGTTCCATGTGTATCTCCTCGCGTTATGGTCGCTTGCTGTTTTCGAACTGTTTGGTACGGTAATGGACAGCACAGCGGTGGTCAAGGTAGTTTTGAACTATTTATTTCGAAAAGCGGAAACCCCGGCGGCAATCATTTACCTCGGTTATCGCCTGATGATTTGGGTTATCGGGATCCAGTCAGCCCCCGATCTGGCGCTCCTTCGGAACACCGCTCTCAAGCTGCCGCGGAAGACGATGAATTTTCCGTGTCAACGGACCGTATTGGTATCGGCGGAGCCGACTGCGAGCGGGCCTTTCAGACGAGCGATGACCCCAAAGACGTTGACGACGGCCTGCCACCCGGCTCCTTAGCTGGCGCGATCCTCAAAATGTGGGGGGCGCAGCGCCTCGACTGATATGGAGAACTTTTACTTTTCAGGCCTAATCTATGAAACGGTGAATTGCCTCGTTGGCGTTATCTTGAAATGACGTATTTTTCAAATCAGTAAAAAAAGTGCTCTGATCCACCATCTCCCCGGATAACTTACCCTCTTTACTGGCATAAAAAACGCCGCTTTTATACCGCTCAGTCGAAATGCCATCTACAAAGCGTTTTGCACCCACGTCCAGCTTATGCACCATTCCGCCCATCAGTGGCATTACGATAGGCATCATCACGTACTTCAACATAAACCGCATTGGCGGGGGAAGAGCATCTGGCGCCTGAGTTCCTGTTGTATTTCCGGGGCTCACAACAATAAACTTGAGCGTCGGATATTTTCTTGCCATTGATAACGTCCACATGGTTTCGACATATTTGACATATGCGTATGCCTGCAATGCATTGAACTTCTTACCAAAATATGAGCCATCAAGAACAGCAGCAAACTCATCTACAGAAGAAGTGCTCATTGAAACTCGTTTTACTCCGAGCATCTTCACGCCTGGAACAGCTTCCGCACTGACGGATAGAACTGCTTTCCTTAACTTGTCCCGTTTAATTAATTCCTCTACTAAAACTACATTACCTAAAATATTCGTAGCAGCTAATTGATTCATGCCGGAAGGCGTCAACTTCGCAGCCGTTTTCCCAATTACACCACCTGCATTTAAAACTACTGCATCAATAGGTTCCTTTATTTTTTCTACTGCCTTTCTTACGGAACCTGCATCCGTAACATCCCCAATAATAATTTCAAAAATCTTTTTCCCGGTTTTCTCCTCGAGGTCTTTTTTTGCTGCCTCTGCTCTCGCTGGATTTCTGCAAAAAAGAATTACCTTTTTTGTTTCCTTTTTCAGCGCTAACTGTCGGGCAGTCTCTTTCCCAAGCCCGGCATTTGCTCCGGTTATTAAGATACTTTCGTTCATTCTCTTATCCTTTTTAGGTTGTTAAACCGCGAGTTCGGCCGCCGTTTCCTTGACCCGGGCGAGTCTCCGCCCGGGGACGATGATCTCGCGCCAGCCCTGTCCGGCAAGAGTGCGTGCTGCCGCATGGCCGAGTCCGGAGGTGGCGCCGGTGACGAGCGCAATCGGATGTTCCATGGTGGCTCCGTGGTGAAGAGGTCGGTCAAATCCGGCATCCCCCCTGCTGGTAGGGTCGCCTTTGCTACTTTCGAACTATTCCGTACAATAACGCTTTGGATCCCAGGAATGCAACGAATTTTGAACCAAATGATTCAGAATACTGCCAAGCCGCGGGGGCGACCGCGCAGCTTCGACGAGACGGGGGCGCTGGAAAAGGCGACTCAGGTGTTCTGGTCGAAAGGCTACGACGGAGTAACGATTGACGATCTGGTCGCCGGGATGGGCGTGGGCCGGCCGAGCCTGTATGCGGTCTTCGGGGACAAGCGGGCGATATTCTTGCGCGTCCTTAAGGCGTACGCAGAACGGAAGGGCGCGGCAGCCGCGAAAGCACTCCTCACGCCACAGGGTCTTCGCGACTCGATCGCGGGCTTTCTGAGGTTCTCCGTCGAAAGTGCGACCGAGAAAGGGTCCGCCCGGGGCTGCCTTATGGTGTGCATCGCGCCGCTTGTGAACGACGCTGAGGTTCGGCGGTTGCTGCAGAACGCGGTCGCGGGCGGCGCGGCGCTGGTGGAGCGCCGTTTCCGGGACGGGATCAGTGCGGGAGACATCCCGCCTGACTTTCCGGTAGCTGTGCGCGCGATCCAAGTCACGGATCTTGCTCGTGGCCTGACCATGCGTGCGCGGATAGGCACGCCTCGCAGGACGCTCCTCAAAGAGGCTGAGGAAGCGGCCGACTTGGTGCTCCTGCCGCGGCGCGTCTGACGGGTTATCCAGAATAATTCATGAGCCTGACCGAGTTATTGGATAGTGCCGGCGCTGATTTTGGGCACGTATGTTGATGCGATCGGGATGCGGTCGCTCGCCGATCGTGACGCCAGGAGAGCGGTGTCAGGCAGGAGGATCTGCGGGTGTGGGGGGATCGAGTTCTCGCACGAGTTCTTCGAACTCGGCTAGGAAGTCTGCGTCGTAGTCGGTGGGATGAGCCTTCATCATCTCGATGACCTTGCGATAGGATTCCGCGGCTTTTTTCGGTTCCTTACGCGCTTCGTAGACCATCCCTAGGCGGTCGTAGCCGTCGTGGACTTCCGGGTAGTTTGCGATGAGCTGATGAGCGGCCTGCTCAGCTTCGTCGAGTTTGTCGGCCTCGATGAGGTCGATCACGGCGTTTGATTCATCGTCGAGTTTGTCGCTCCACTCAGCAAACGTGTTGTCTTCGGCCTGCTCTGCAGCGATCACGGCGGCCGCGGCTTCACGGACGAACCGCTCGCCTTCCTGGTCTTCTTCAAGACAGCAGCGCTTGTACTTCTTGCCGCTCCCGCAGTGGCAGGGGTCGTTTCGTCCGATCTTCGTTGCCATGATGGGCATTTTACCAAGACGGAGGGACGGGGATGAGCGAGGCGTTGCTTAAGGATTTGCGATTTCATCGGCTGCTATTGGCCTATGACGAGGACTTGGCCGCACGGGCGCGGACCGGCCGGTGTCTGCGCTGCGGCGGCGTGTTGCACTCGGCACGCTACCGGCGCAAGCCGCGCGGCCTACCGGCTGGGTTGGGTGAGGAGTATCGACAGCGGTTTAGCTTCTGCTGCGCGGTGAGGGAGTGCCGGCGGCGTAAAACGGTGCCGTCGCTGCGGTTTTTGGGTCCGAAGGTGTATGCGGCGGCGATCCTGGTGCTGATCTCGGCCCTGCGGCATGGCGCTGCGCCGACCGTCCGGCGCCGCCTGCAGGCCCTGGTCGGCGCGAGCCGGCGCGCCATCACGCGCTGGCACCGATGGTGGTGCGAGACGTTTGTGAGCACGCCGTTCTGGCAAAGCGCCCGCGCCAACTTCGATGCCCCAGTGTCCACGGCCGCACTGCCAGCCTCGCTCCTGGAACGTTTCTCGGGTAATCCGGCCACTCAACTGCTGGGGTACTTCGCTTCCTGGGACCGCTCACGGACGGCGCGGCGGTGCTCGCTATGTGACGTACGTGCCTCGCCCGCAGAGGATGCGCGTCGCCGGGATGCACCGTGTGCATTACGGTGCCCACCATGCAGCAGACAGCATTGGTGCGGGCATGACGACAGATGGCGGTTCAAGGATCCATGAGCGCTGGGCGCAGTTGCGCTTCTCGGTGGTCGGCCAGCTGTTGGCCGCGCCGCCGCCGAGGGGAGCTGCGCGGCGAGCTCAAAGAGCTCGCGGCGCGCGAGTGGCCGCATCCGATCACCGGCGAGCCGGTGCGCTTCGGGGTATCGACGATCGAGCGATGGCTGCACAGTGCCCGCCGCGAACGGCGCGATCCGGTGGGCGTCTTGGGCGCAAGGTCGCACCGATGTCGGCAGCCAAGAATCGATGAGCCGGCGATCCGCGAGGCGCTGCGCGCGCAATACGCCGCCGCATCGAGCTGGTCGGTGCAGCTCCACGCGATAATTTGCGTGCGCTCGCCAAGGCGCAGCCCGAGCTGTCCCCGGTGCCGTCCTACTCCACGATCCGCCGGTTCTTCAAGGCCCAGGGGCTGTGCAAACGCCGGCGCTTGAGCGCCCGCGACACCGCGGGCGCTGCGTGCCGAGGCGCGACTGCAGCGCGAGGTGCGCAGTTACGAGGCCGAGTACGTGGGAGGCCTCTGGCATTTGGATGTCACTTCGGCTCGCTCAAGGTGGTCACGCCGCGCGGCGAGTGGGCCAGCCGGTGCTCTTCGGCGTCATCGATGATCGCTCGCGGCTGCTTGTCATCTGCAGTGGTATCTCGCCGAGAATGCGGAGAACGTCGCGCACGGTTTATCGCAGGCGTTCCTGCGGCGCGGCCTGCCGCGTGCTGCATTGAGCGACAACGGCGCGGCGATGCGCGCCGCGGAAATCACCGAGGGGCTCGCTCGTCTCGGCATCGTGCACGAGACGACGCTTCGTACAGTCCCTACCAGAATGCCAACAAGAAACGTTGTGGACGCCCGTCGAAGGGCGGCTGATGGCCATGCTCGAGGACGTCCCGGATCTCACGCTCGAGTTCTTGAACGAAGCCACCCAGGCCTGGGTCGAGTTCGGGTATAACCGCGGGATCCACAGTGAAATCGGCCAGACGCCGCTCGCCCGCTGGGCTGGCGGGCCCGGATGTGCTGCGGCCGAGTCCCGACAGCGCGGCGCTGCGCCTCGCCTTCACGCGCACCGAGCGGCGCACCCAGCGGCGCAGCGACGGCACGGTGGTGATCGATGCGCGCCGCTTCGAAGTGCCGAGCGCCTTCCGGCATCTGACGCGTTGCTGGTGCGCTACGCGCGCTGGGATCTCTCCCAGGTGCATCTGGTCGATGACACAGCGGCCAGGTGCTGTGCGCGGCTGTATCCGCTGGACAAGACCGCCAACGCCAACGGGATGCGCCGCCCCCTCGAGCCGCTCGGCGCACGACGCCGCCGAGTCAGCGCCCACCGCCGCACCGGCATCGCGCCGCTGCTCGCGAAGCTGATGGCAGCAGCAGGCCGCACCGGGCTGCCGCCCCCGTACCTGCCCACAAGATGAACGACCGACATGACGAAGGAGAAACCCCTTGAACAAGAAACTGCTCGCCCTGTACGGGCTCAAATTTAATCCGTTCGCTCCGGACGTCCCGGTCGAGGCCCTGCAGATGACCCCGCGGATCGAGTCGTTCTGCTGGCGCGTCGAGCAACTCGCCGGCGAGGGCGGTTTTGCGGTCGTCACCGGCGCCGCCTGGCGTGGGCAAATCCGTGACGCTGCGCGTGCTGGCCGAGCGGCTCGCGGGGCTACGTGATGTGCAGGTCGGCGTGTTATCGCGGCCGCAGGCGGGAATGGCGGACTTTTACCGCGAGATGGGCGAGCTGTTCGGCGTCGAGCTGCATCCGCACAACCGCCATGGCGGCGCCAAGGTGCTGCGGGCGCGCTGGCAGGGGCATATCGATGCCTCGCTGTGCCGCCCGGTGCTGATCGCCGATGAGGCTCAGGAAATGCAGCTCGCCGTGCTTGAACGAGCTGCGCCTGTTGTCCTCGGCGCGCTTGGACTCGCACCTGCTGCTTGACCGTCGTGCTCGCCGGCGATCAGCGCCTCATCGAGCGCTTCCGCGCCGAGGAACTCTTGCCCTTGGGCTCGCGCATGCGGGTGCGCCTGGCGCTCGAGCGCAACACGCCGGAGGAGCTGCAGGAGTGTCTGCGCCATGCGCTGCAAAAGGCCGGCGCCACCAAACTGATGACCCCGGAACTCATCGCCACCTTGTGCGATCACGCCCAGGGGAACCTGCGGGCGCTGATGAACATGGCCGGCGAACTGCTGGCCCTCGCGGCGCAGCGCGAGGCCCCTCAAATCGACGAGAAGCTGTTCTTCGAGACTCTTTGCCACGCCCTCGCCCGACGCAGCCAAAGGCCGCTGGTCGGCGTCGATGAGCGGGCTGCCCGTCGAGCAGGCCTATCGTCTCGCCGATCGCCCCGAGGAGCAACGCTGGCTCGTCACCGGCCTGTGGTCCGAGCAGGCCGTCGGCATCGTCGGCGGCGAGCCCAAATGCTGCAAGTCCTTCCTCGCCTTGGATCTGGCCGTCGCGGTCGCCTCGGGCACGCCGTGCCTGCGCCGCTTCCCCGTGCCGCAGCCCGGCCGCGTCCTGCTGTACGCGGCCGAGGATGCCCTGCATGTCGTGCGCCGCCGACTCGAGGGCATCTGTGCCGCCGCCGGCCTCGATCTGCAGGAACTGGACGTTCACGTCATCACCGCCGCCAACGTGCGCATCGACCAGGCCGCCGACCGCGAGCGCCTCGAACACACCATCGCGCAGCTCAAGCCGCGCCTGCTGGTGCTCGATCCGTTCGTGCGCCTGCACCGCATCGACGAGAACGCCAGCGGCGAAGTCGCGCCGCTGCTCGCCTACCTGCGCACACTGCAACGACAGCACAGCTCGCCGTGCTCGTCGTGCATCACGCCGAAAAATCCGCCGGCCGCATGCGCGCCGGCCAGGCGCTGCGCGGCTCGTCCGAGTTCCATGCCTGGGGCGACTCGAATCTGTATCTGCGTCGCTACGGCACCGAAGCTCACGCTCACCGTCGAACACCGCGCCGCACCGTCGCCGCCCGCCATCGGACTCGAACTCGTGTCGCACAACGCGTCCCTCGCGCTGCAAGTGCTGACATCGGCGCCGTGTGTAAATCCAACCGCAACGTCCATCGATGAGCGCATTACGGCTGCGTTGATCGACGCGTCAAAACCTTTATCGATCTCACAACTGCGGCCGCTGTGTCGCGTTCGCAAGGCCACCCTCTGCGAGCGGCTGACTGCCTTGACCGCCGCCGGTCACCTTCACCGCGATGGCGTTGGATACCGCATCGCTACTAAACCATAACCGCCCACGTTCTCTACCCGGTTCCCGTTCCCGCACGCTCTACAGCGCGCGGGAACCGGTAGCGGGAACTCCATCAAATAGCCTGATCCCAACCCCATCAAAAAGCCTGCTCATGCTCATCACTGAGAAACGACAATGACAACTGACGTGAGCGGCGGACCCGGGGCGTTTCGTCGTCTGATGACCAAAGTGGCCAGGTGGTCAGAAGCACTGGATTACTCGGGCACTGATTACACCTTCGACCGGATGGCTTTTTTCGAGCGGGAATTAGCAGAACTCAGGGATCGGATGCGTCAATTCGAAGCCTCACGGCATGAGCCGCCAGATGCGCCTCCGATACGCCGACCCGCTGAGTGAGGGGTTAGGCGTGCTCGCCAAGGCTCCTAGCGGCAAGCGCGATTTTTCAAGCCATGCAAGAGGCATTCAACCTGTGCATGTCATTAGATATCAACGCCGAAGTAAAACTGGACCACCCCTGATCGTCATTGCCGAAGTAAAAGTAGACCACCCTCCTGGAAGGCGGCGCCAATTCGTGTTACATGCGTTATCCGAAGTTTCGCAATTCCACGCACTAGGGGTCTAATCCCTGACAAATCGAATGCGAAACTCCTTCAAACCCCGCAACGTGTTATTAAGTCGCCTCTTCGGCTCTTCCTGAATTTCGATCGCCCGTACATGCCGCGCAACGGCCTTAAGTACTACCTCTCCCTCAAGGCGTGCCAAAAGCTGTCCCACGCACATATGAATGCCGACGCCAAACCCTACGTGGCCGTACGTGGTCCTCTCGATGTCATAGCGATCCGGATTCTCCCATTTGCGTGGGTCGCGATTGGCTGCGCCCAGGAAAAGCAATATTTTTCGACCGGGGTCGAGCGTAGTTCCACCCAACTCAGTCGCTTTGTTAGTAGTCCGGAAGAATGTTTGAACCGGCGATTCCAGACGGATCGCTTCCTCAAAGGCCCCGCGTGCTAAGTTGAGATTGGCGCGAAGCTTTGCGTATTGCTCTGGAAAGCGAGCCATACAATATATTGAGGCCCCAATTCCATTGACCGTAGTGTCGACGCCTGCCGTGAGAATCGCACGTACCAGCTTATGCGCTTCGTCATGGGTGATTTCACCCGAGTCCGCGCAGTGATACAAAATCATGCCAAATCCGTCCGGTGAGAGGTGTTCTCGCAGTGCCTCTGCTTCAACCCAAGGAAAGGCCTCCTTGGCTCGAATGGCCGACTGTTGAAAGAGCTCGTTGGGAGGTCCAAAGGAATTGAAAACCATGTCGCCGTAAGGCAGCAGCTGGTCGCGGCTCTCCCGACGCATCCCTTGGCATCCGGAAATACGCGAAGCGGGAATGCCTCAGAGAGCTCGCTACAAGCGTCGAATTCCTCACGTTGCACCAGTTGCTCGACTATGTGATCGGCGGCTTCCGCAAACTGCGTCTGCAACTTTCGCATGATGGGCTGTGACAGAGCTTTGCTTAATGCCGCTCTGGAACGCGAGTGCTGCGGCGGATCGGCCTCGAGAATCAAACTCGGCAAGCGAAATCGCCCGTGGTTCTCAAAATCCGCCATTCCCACCCCTCGAGCGGAAGAGAACGTTTGCCAATCGAGTAAGGCTTGGCGGACTTGGTCATAGCGGGCGGTCGCGACCATGGAGTAAGGCGAGAGCCAGACCAGCGGACCGGCCTCCCGCAGCGCTTCATGATAGGGATAGGGATTATCCAGAAAATCTGCGGAGAAGGGGTCAACGTCCACTAGTGGAATATCGGCTGGTGGGCGATCGTCGAACAGCGCGTAGGGTGAACGATTACTCTGCATGGCGTGTCAGCAAAGAACGGGCTTGGTTAGCAATCGAGGCTGCCGTGCAGGCCGGCGGCCTTCGAGTTCGGATTTTTCATTACCACGCCCATATCCAATCCTTGGCCGCCGCGCGGCAACCCCCGCCCTTCGCACCAGTCCAGGCGCGACCATGCACGAACTGGCCGGAATGCGCCCCGGTGGCCACTCCATCCGATAATGCGAATTGCCCGTTAACGATGACGTCGTTCACCCCGCTCGCCAGCTGATGGGGCTTAACGTAGGTCGAATGATCCTGGATCTTGTTCGGGTCGAACACAACGATGTCGGCGTAATATCCTGGTCTCAAGAGACCACGGTCCTTCAGCGACAGGTTCGACGCTGGCAGCGCGGTTAGGCGGTGAATCGCATCCTGCAATGTAACCGCCTTATCCGTTCGCACGTACTTGGCCAGCAGCCTCGCGAAGTTGCCGTACGCCCGTGGATGCACGTTTGATTCGAGGAAAATCCCCTCGGGCGAGGGGGCAGCTTCGTCCGATGCGAAACTCATCCATGGCAAGGTGGTCTCCTTTCGCACGTTATCCTCCGACATCACGAAGTAGATGACACCTACGCGGCTACCGTCCTTGATTACCAGATCCATGGCAGTCTCTTCCGGGCTTTCATGCCACATGTTCGCGACCTCGGCTAACGATTTGCCGGTGAGCGGCTTGAGTTCGTCGCTTTTGAATGCCGCGAGAATCATCCCGTCAGGGCCGGCTTTCAGGTATAGGTTCTCGTACCCCGCTTGAGGGTCGTCCATCTCTTTCGCAACGCGCGCACGGACTGCCGGGTTTCTCAATCGTTGAGTCCACGCTTCGAGACCTCCCTCCCGAACCCACGGCGGCATCGCCGCATCGAGTCCGGTGCCCCCGGCCGTATAGGTGTACATGTCCGCCGTGATGCGTATACCGGCCTTTCGAGCAGCGTCGACCTTTGCAATGACCGCATCGATTTTCGGCCAATTCGACTTACCTCCTGCCTTCAGGTGATAAATCTCGGCTGGAGCGCCGCTCTGGCGCGCGATGGAGATGGTCTCCTCCACTGCCTCGAGGAGATGGTCTCCCTCCTTTCGCATATGCGTGATGTAATTCCCCCGCACATCCCGGCCTCCGTTGCGAGCGCGGCCAGTTCATCAGTTTCGCGAACGTCGCAGGCGTGTAAATAAGGGCGGAGGAAACCCCGAGCGCGCCCTCTTCCATCGCCTGGCGCACGAGAGCGCGCATTCGCTGCAACTGTTCCGCGGTGGGCTGCACGTCGCCCTCACCTAGCACGAAGTCGCGCACGGTGGTGGCGCCGACAAACGAGGCGATATTGAGTGAGGTGCCTGCCCGCTCTCGCGCTTGCAAGTACTGGCCGAGCGTGCGCCAATCGATGGGGTATTTGATGTCGGATTCTTGCGATTCATTGCGCGCAGCCATCTCATCCGTCAACGGTCCCATCGAGTCGCCTTCACCCATGACCTCGAGTGTGACGCCTTGAAACAGATCACTTTCCTCTCGACCATCCGCCACCATACTTTCTGCGCCTGGCTCAGCATGTTGATGAAGCCGGGCGCAACGGCCAGACCGTGCGCGTCGATGGTGCGCTTGGCCGTCATCGAGTGCGGCGGACCTACATACGAAATGCGATCTCCACGGATTGCAATATCACCGACATCGGGACTAGCGCCAGCCCCGTCGTAAACCCGCCCGGCCTGATGACTACGTCGTCGGGTTGGGAAACCGCCTGTGCGGACCAGCCTCCAAAGAGAGCCAGCATAACGGCGGAACGAAAGCGGTTCGAAAGCGTCATGCGGGTCTCCCGAATGCGACGATATTTGAGGAGTCACGCTCGAAGCCGATTCCCGAAAACAACAACCGCTGTCGGCGACCAGTACGGCGTGCCTGGGCGTTTCCACATCCCGGCCCCGTCAGCTCGACGCAATGATGGGCTTCCGGCACGAGGGGTTTTGCACCGTCCAGCCAGAGTTGATTATCTTGGACGAAGTTCCACCGCACGGATGTTTCCCGATTCTCAGCCAAGCACGCCCGGCGGATCCGAAGGACCATGCCGGCGGGAAGTCCGACCGTTCATGTATAGGACGTTATATCCTGTACAGAGACAAGTCAATGCAACCGGCACCGTGACGCGTTACAATTGTTCGTCCGTCGAGTTTTTCAAACTTGCAATCTAGACTTCGGATGTAACTGATGGACGACAACGCACCGACCTTGGGGCGCCTGATCCGCTGGCTACGGAACCGTAACGGCTGGACGCTCCAGGAGATGAGCGATAAGACGAGTATTCCTCGATCCACCCTCGCAAAGGTGGAGCACGATCGGCTGACCCTCGGATACGACAAGCTCATGCAAATAAGCAAGAGGCTCAACATCCGGATGTCCGAGCTTTTTGCCTCGGGAGATGAGTCAGCCACGAGGGCCATGACGAGGCGCACATCGGCACCGTGGATAGCGCGGTACGCGTGGATACTCCCAACTACGATTATTTCTTTTTGTGCCCGGATCTACGCAAAAAAGCGATGATTCCCATCTTTGGCCGCGTTCGCGCCAAAACATTGGATGAATTCGGGGAATTGATGCGACACCCGGGTGAAGAGTTTATTTACGTTCTGACAGGGCGAATCGCCGTACATACCGAATTCTACGAGCCGGTCATTCTCGAGCCAGGGCAATGTGCCTATATCGATTCTGCCATGGGCCACGCGTATCTGCTCGGACCTGGGTGCGATGAGGCTACGCTGGTGGCTGGTTGCACAAGCTCCGATAACGAGCTACTGGGTTTGCTGCGTACTTCGGAATACCCCGGGGCAAACGCTTCTGCCGGCAAGTCCTCCGACAGCGTCGCGACCAAGCCGCCCAAGAAGTCCACGGGACATCCGAAAAGTCGAAAAAAATGACGCCATTCGCTTAAGCCTGCGTTTCCTCGAAGAGGATGTCGCGGCTCCCATGCCACAAGATATTCTTTCCCATCTCTGCCAGCCCGACGATCGTTAGAAACCGATTTCCCGTAAGCTCACCCGCTACGCTCGAGAATCGGCTTACTCCATAGGGGATCAGGATCTCAGTCTCGCTAAGCGATGCTGGATAGAAGAGAAATTGGCCTGGTTGGGGGCGGCCGGTTGTCTCCCGAGCCACACCCAAATCAAAGGCACCCAGCGGAATCCAGCATGCCTCGCCGCTCCAACGAGCGTGGATATTTCTGCGAAGAGAGCCAAAGCGCCTTGAACGCTGCGCAGGTATTGGGTGACAGATCGCGTTCCCAGCGCGCAGTGAACCGCTCCGTGCCGACGGTAATTCTTACCTGATCCTGCGCTCGACCCTCGCCGGCGACATGTAGGGGGCATCCAAGGCTCACTCCCATACTTGAGTTGTATTGCCATCGGTTTTCCGCTCCTCGAAGGTGGTATTTCTCTGGACAGGACCACTATACCCATTTAGGATCGTGGCCGGCAATGATCGGCGGCGTCTTCATTCGCTTCCGGTCGCCGATCCGAGCGTCCCTGACGGGCCAGTGTGAGATCTAACATGGAATTCGATTTACCTCACCCTTATCCCTTGTTTCTTGGCAAAGAAACCGCCGAGCGGCACGCAAAGACCGACTACGGGTTGTTCGACTGGGCTCCCGAACTCAGCGCAACAAGGCGAGCGGCGGGGCGCTTTCCCCGACCTGGGTGCTGGCCCCGTCCTATGTCCTCGGTCAACTTTGCGACATGGTTGACTGGATGCAACCACGTTCCTAATCGTCGATCGCTCCCCGTCGGTCGAGTACGTCAACCGCATGATTCATTGTTCGGAGGCGCTGGTGTGGGGAACACCGCAATAACACGCAGGAGGCACCCAAGCCTCATGGTTCAAGCGCTTTCTTTTGCCGGGCTTCGCCTTCAAGGCGGTCGTGGTGGGCGGCGGTAGCGCGACGGGACGGGAGCTCGCGGAGTACTTCATCCCGTGGACCCTGCGACGGCCTGCTGGCAGGCATGGGCTTGAGCGTGCTCGTCTGGAGGGCGGATTCCGTGGTCACCTTCCTGTTTGCTCGCGCCGCGCAGGCGCTCGACTATCGCACATTCTTTGCTCAACTCCTCGGGCCGTTCGCCGTTCTGTTCGAGCTGGCCTTCTGTTCAACATTTGTCTGATCCTCGCGGTGTTTGGCGCCGCGGCTGGCGCGCTCGGAGGCGCGATCTTGGGCTGGCCCACGCTCTATGGGACGCTCTGTCTGATAGCCGGGATCGCCTTATTCACGACGTTCGGCAGTCCCGCCGTCGGAAAGACTGTTCAAATGGGTGTCGATATTTCTCTACGCCACCTACGCGGTTTTCTTGACGCTCGCTCTCGTCAAATTTGGCGATAGCATTACATTACTGCAGCTTTGCCGTGCACGTATCCGCGCAAGGGTGGGCCGTGAGGGGGTGACCTACGCGGGCTATAACATTGTCGCCGCCGTGGTCATTCTGCCCGTCACGCGCCATCTCACGAGTAACCGTGACGCGGTGACGGCCGGTTTGCTTTGTGGTCCGTTGGCAATGCTGCCCGCCATCATCTTCTTCATCTGCATGTGCGCCTTCTTTCCTGGAATCGGAGTCGAAACGCTCCCCTCTGAGTTCATGTTGAAGCAGATGAATGTTCCGATCTTCGAGATGACCTTTCAGCTCATGATCTTTGCGGCGCTCCTTGAAAGTGGCACGGGCGCAGTTCACGCCGTTAACGAACGCATCGCTTCGGCATATTACCAGCGGAACGAAGAAGGCGAAGATTTGAGAAAGCCGGTGCCAGTCACGGTCGCTGGCCTGATATTGGTGGGATCGATTTTCCTCGCGGATCGTTTTGGACTGGTCACGCTCATCGCAAAGGGCTACCGCGCCCTCTCCTACCTCATGATTGCCCTCTATGTAGTCCCGTTAATGACCTACGGCATCTGGCAGCTATGTAAGCGCGCGCGAGGCGACCTGCTCGAGGTTGTTCAGCCCAAAGCGGCGGGCTTGGAGGTCATGATGAACGCGGATATCGCTCGCGCCGATCGATGTCCAGTGTCTCTCGCCGATGAGTACCGGCTAGATTGCAAGACGGCGCTTATCAGCGGTCGCCAGGCATTGGTTCGCTTGCCGATCGCGCAGCGGGAACTCGATCGTGCGCGGGGACTTAACACCGCGGGAATGGTCAGTGGCTATCGCGGCTCACCCTTGGGAAGCTACGACCTCGAGCTGTGGAAGGTGGCGAAACTGCTCGACGAAACGCGACATTATTGTCAAGACCCGGATTAAACGAGGACCTGGCACTCACGGCACTTGCCGGGGCACAACAGCTTGATTTCGTCCCAGGCCGCAAAGTGGACGAGTACTCGGCATCTGGTATGCCAAGGGCCCCGGGGTTGATCGCTCCGGGGATGCAATGAAGCATGCCAATCTAAACGGTGTGTCGCCGCACGGGGGCATTCTCGTCGCCTTCGGCGATGATCACACGGGCAAATCGTCGACCACGGCACACCAGAGCGATTTGACGCTGGCGAGTGGGGCGTGCCGGTCCTCTATCCAAGCTCCGTCGGCGAAATCCTGCAGTTCGGGTTGGCAGGCATCGCCATGGCACGGTTTGCCGGCGCTCTCGTGGGACTGAAGCTCGTCAACGAGACCGCGGATGGGACCGCAATTGTCGATTTCGAGCCCGCGCCCGGATTGGTTTTGCCGGAGATGCCTCTGCCGGAGGGCGGCGTGCACATCCGGCGCGAACTGCGCGCCATGCAAGAGCAGGACGCCCGGCTGCTGCGCCATAAGCTACTCCCCGTACGCAAGCCTTTGCAAGGGCGAATCGACTGGATCGTATGGCCTTCGGCAGTCATTCCGCGCGCTTCGTCATCGCCGCGGCCAGCAAGGCGTATGCAGAGGTACTGGCGGGGCTAACGGCCCTCGGAATCAACGACACGATCGCACGCCGGAGGGGATCGGTGTGTACAAAATCGGGTTGATCTATCCCCTCGATCCGGTCGGGCTCGCCAGTGCAACGGCTCGGGCCGAGGAAGTGCTCTTCGTGGAGGAAAAGCGCCCTCACGCCGAAGCGCAGGCCTTCCAGCTGCTCTACGGGCGCGCGGGGCAGCTGCGAATAACGGGAAAGTCAATGCCGGATGGCGAGCCGTTACTACCTTCTGACATGCCACTCGATCCAGTACAGGTCGCGCAAGCGATAGCCGAGCGACTGCTGGCCTCGTTCCCGGCAATGGGCAATGAATATCCTCGACTAATCAAGGTCGTTCGCGCGAGCCGAACGGGGCCATGGAACCTCAGGACGACCGGACCCAAAATAGCGCGACGACCGGCCTTCTGCCCGGGCTCTGCGCGCGAATACCTCCACGGTCATCCCTGACGGATCCGTCGGAGGAACAGGGATCGGCTGTCACGCCATGGTCGTGTTCCACCCGGAGCGCCATCCTCTACCCCTGGGTCATATCGGGCGCTGAGGGCGCGCAATGAACGCGGGGCTAGCGCCGTTCGTGGACACGTCGAATCTGCAGAACTTGGGAGATGGGACGTATAGCCATTCCGGCTCGCTCGCCATTCGCGCGGCCGTGCAAGCCGGGGTCGATACTCACCTACAAGATTTTGCTCAACGACGCGGTTGCGATGACGGGCGGGCAGCCGGTGGAAGGTCGGCTCGCCGCCGCGCGCATCGTCGAGCAGGTGCGCGCAGAAGGCGTTTCGCGCGTCGTCGGGTCGTGTCCGATGAACCCGAAACGCTGGGAATACCAACCTTTTGCCGCCCCATACGGAACTGCGCCACCGGGACGAGCTCGCCGCGGTTCAGGAGGCCCTGCGTCAGGAACGCGGCGTCACCGTGATCGTCTATGAACAGGTCTGCGCCGCCGAGAAGCGACGCAGACGCAAGCTCCACCGTTGTCCCGATGCAGATCGGCGAACTGTTCATCAACGCGGTGGTCTGCGAGGGGTGCGGCAAATTTCTCGGCCGAGTCGAACTGCCTGAGCAATGCAGCCGCTCGAAACCGAGCTCGGCCGTCGAGCCGGCGGATCTCGATCAGTCAGCCTGCAACAAGGATTTCTCTTGCGTAAAAGGCTGCTGTTGTCCTCCTCGTGACTGTCACGGGTGGAAGGATTCCACGCCGCACTGCGCGCTCGGACCTCATGGCCGTACAAGGAGTTCCCACCCCCACGCGGTGCCCGAGATCTGTGATGGCTTTGATCATTCGTTCGCCGGCATCGGCGGCACGGCGGCAATTCACTCGGCGGCATCCTGGGGATGGCGGCGCGAATCGAAGGTCTCGGCGCGAACCTTGGGGATATGACGGGCTTGAGCCGGAGAAGGGCGGGCAGGTGTTCGGCCGCGTACGCGGCTGCGACCCTCTTCGGAGGAGGTCGTTCCGGCGCGCGTGGGTCCCGGGGAGGCGCAACTGCATTTCCGCCTGCGATTTCATCGCAGGCGTGCAGAACGAAGTGCTGGACACGATCAGGGCGGGGGAGCCACACGTCATTGGGAATATCGACTTGCTCACGACTGCGGACTTTCAGACGCAGCGCGATCTTTCGATATCACCCGATCTCCTCATCTCGAGCCTTGCGAGAGCGAGCCGGGACCGAGGCCTATCTTCTTCCGGCCGCGACGCTGTCCCAGGAGCCTACCGGGTGATTCTATCGGAGCGAATCTCCTGATGCTTGGCTACGCCTGGGGGCGACAGGACCATTCCTTTGCAACGAGAGTCCATCGAGAAAGCCATTGCTCTCGATGGCGAGGCAGATCGAAGCGAACTTAAAGGCCTTTACCGCAGGTCGCTCGGCCGCCCTTGGAGACCCGCGCTCCCGCCTCCCGATCGCTCTCGATGCAAGAATTCATCGAGCAGCGAGCCGCCGATCTCACCCGATACTGGAATTCGGAATCTGGGAAGCGCTATGCGGACCTGATGGCGCTCGTGACTTCCGCCTCAAGAGGTGTCGACGGCGCCGAGGCGTTCATCTGGGCGGCCGCACGATCGGCATACAAAGTGATGGCTTACAAAGACGAATACGAGGTCGCGCAACTGTGCTGTGACAGGCATTTTCAGGCCGCGCTCGCCGAAGAATTCGAGGACGTGCGCTCCATTCGCATTCACTTGGCACCTCCGTTCTTGTCTTCTATGAATCCACGAACCGGACGAGTCCGCAAGCATGCCTTTGGCCGATGGATCATGGTGCTCTTTTCAAGTCCTTCATCGTCTCAGGGGATTGCGAGAAAGTCCTTTGGCGACATTTTTGGCCGCTTCAGCCGAACGTCAGCTCGAGCGCAAGCTACGCGAAGCGTATCTAGCGACCATCGCAAAGCTCGCCCATGCGTTGTCCGCTGAAAGCCTCTGCCATGCCGTCGATCTTGCCAGCGCACCTCGTGACGTCACGGGGATTTGGTCATGTAAAGACCCGGCCTGCTCAAGCCCTCCTTGGCCGCCTGAGGGTGGGATCGCAATGATGCGTAGCTCCGGTCTATGCAGGATGCTTCTCGATGAGGGGTGAATGCGACTATCTGGTGATCGGCGGTGGGATTGCCGGCGCATCTATAGCGGCACATCTTGCCGAACACGATCCTGTGCACCTGCTGGAAATGGAGCCGCAGCCGGGGGATCCACGCTACGGGGCGCTCAGCGGCCCTGTTTGACTCAGCCGTACGGCGATCGAGACCGTCCGCGCTTTAACGCACGCAATAATTCCTCTGTCCCCTCCCTTTTTCTTTTGCTCGCAGTCGTTTGTAAAGCGCGACTATTTTGCTGGTCGCGAAAACCGACCAAACGAGCGCATTCCAGGCGGTTCGAACTACGCCCGAGCGAGCGATGCAATTGAAGTGAAGACCGCGCACGAAGCGCTCGAATTGCACCCGCTATTGCGACCCGGACCGGCCATCTTCTTGGGGGCCGCGTTGGTCGCTCGGTCGGGCGACATCGATGTTCACGGACTCCATTCGGGTTTACTTTGTTCCAATCCCGAGAGGGGACCATCACGACTCGCGCACAGGTGCTCGCGCTCGATCGCTCGTCCGGCGCATGGAGTGTGACGACGGCGAGCGAAACCATCCGCTCAAGGATCCTGGTCAATGCTGCCGGCGCCTGGGCGGGCGTTATCGGGAGGATGGTCGGCGCGTTGGATATCGGCTTGCGGCCGCTCAAGCGCACCGCCTGCCTTGTGGACCCCCCTCCGGGCCACAAGTCGGATCTATGGCCGATGCTGGTCGATGCGGAAGAGCAGTTTTACCTAAAACCCGACGCCTCGATGCTGCTGTTGTCGCCTGCTGATGAAACGGAGATGGAGCCGTGCGACGTCTATCCGGACGAATTCGACGTCGCGGTCGCGGTAGATCGCATCGAGCGAGCGACGACACTTGAGGTAAAGCACGTGCGGCATAAGTGGGCGGGCTTGCGCTCATTCGTCACGGACCGCTCTCCCGTCGTAGGGTTCGACCCCTGCTGCCCGACTTTTTCTGGCTTGCCGCGCTCGGGGGTATGGCATTCAGACAGCACCTGCACTCAGCAGGATTGCGGCAGCACTCGCCCTCAGTGTCGATCTCGAAGACGACCTGCTCCAGCAGAACATTGAGCCAGCCGCTCTTTCGCCTAATAGGTTGCTTGCCTGAAAAGTCCGGGACGGGTATAAAGATCCTGTATAGAGATAAACGGCCCATCTGGCGATTCCGATCCTAAAAGATGCCGTTTGACCTAGAAAAGCAGATAACGGGGAACCCAGTTATGAAACGCAAGGCACGGTCCACGAGCGCGCTAGGTGTGCTCGCCTTTGTGGCGGGGTCAGCTGTATTCGCCGCGCCGGGAGCGACGGATTCAACCGATGACAAGACTGGTACGGCCTCCCTCGAGGAGATCGTGGTCACCGCGCAGAAGCGTGAGGAACGCCTGCAGGATGTCCCGATCGCAATCACGGTTCTCCAAGGTAAGTTGCTCGACGAGTCGAGTGCCGTTAGCTTGTTCGACGCACTCGGCAACGTACCCGGTGTTGCAATCACCGGTGCCCAGAACGCCGCGCTGCAGGGGGGTGGCGCGCAGCTCACGATTCGAGGCGTGACGGCAGGCGCCCCGTCGCTGGCAGGCACCAGTCCAATCGCCTACTACCTGGACGGCGTTCCATTCGGTCTGGTGAAGTCAGCCGTCGTGCCCGACCTCGCCCCGTATGATCTTAATCGCGTGGAAGTGCTGCGCGGACCGCAAGGCACTTTGTATGGCGCCAGCGCAGAGGATGGCGTCGTCCGGGTCATCACCAACAACCCCGACTTGGAGAACTTCGATATTAAGACGCGCCTGTCCGACGGGATCACCGAGCACGGCGCAGACAACTACCAGGGCGATTTGGCCGTTAACGTGCCCATTATCGAAGACAAGCTCGCCGCTCGCGCAGTGGTCGGTCAGGAATACCTAAGCGGGTGGATCGACAGCCCAGTGCGAAACCACGTTAACGACGAGCGACTGACGACGGCGCGGCTGAAAGTCGATGCACTGCCGACAAGTGACTTATCCATCGGCGTCGAAGCCTGGCATTCCCAGTCCAACTACGGTGCCCCTTCGCTCTCACTGAATAACAACACAATCACCGCGACCCAGCCAGAGCCGACAGACATCAAATTCAACATGTACGGGCTCCGGATTGGCTACGACTTCCACTCCTTCGCGGTGAACAGCATGTCGGGCTATATCGATTATGACAGCGACAACTACTTCGACATCTCACCCGTCGGCCCGCTGATCGGCGTCACGTTCCCCGAACAGCCCAGTTTTCCGCCACTCGAGCACAATGTTCTCAATTCTAAGGTGTTCTCTCAAGAGATTAACTTGGCCTCGGAACGGCTCGACGAATGGCGCTGGACTGCCGGTCTCTCTTACCGAGACGCAAAAGATCAGCTCTTGCAACAATTCATCGGCGTGGGCAATGAGGACCAGTCCAAAGCGTATGCGGTGTTCGGGGAGTTGAGCCGCAAGTTCTTCCACGATGAATGGGAGTGGACTCTCGGCGGACGGTACTATCACGACGAAGAGTCGACTACCGACCTTATGCCGCCCCCGGGCATAACGGTCGATAATTTTAACGAGACATTCCACGCGACCACGCCGCGCGTCGTGCTGTCCTGGTTCGCCCAACCCAACCTCACCGCCTACGCGTCGTATTCGCAGGGCTTTCGCAGCGGCTTCGGTCAGCAGCCCGTGGTTCTCGAGGCAGCTCCCGGGATTCCGCCGGTGCAACCGGACAAGATCAACAATTACGAGATCGGTGCCAAAGGGGCGCTCTGGGACCGATTGTCGTTTGACGCGGCGGTCTACTACGTAAAATGGAATGACGTGCAGCAGGCCCTACAAGTGCTGTATCAGGGCGCCTCGTTCGGCGCGTTCGTGAACGCTGGGTCGGCGAGTGGGGCGGGCGCTGAGTTTGCGGTAACGGCCCACGTCACGGACGGACTAGAGGTCACGGTGAACTCCAGCTGGAATGGCCTGGAATTCGACTCCAACGTCGAGTCGGCGGATGGTCTGGTGTTCGCCAAAGGACAACGACTGAATCGGTCGCCCGAATACACCGCCGGGGTTTCCACCAGATACGCGTTCCCGTTGGGTTCGGGCGGCTACACCGGCAACCTCGCTGCCTCGGGAAATTACACGTCGCAGATGTCCGCGCCACCGCAAATCGGCGTCGCCAACGGGATGATCTTTGAGGGCAGTAATCTCGTGATCGCGCGCGTGAGCGCTACCCTCAAGGCGCCGGCGCATTGGTCGGTAACAGCCTTCGTCGATAACATCAACAACTACAATCGGTCGCCGCTTCCCGAATTCCCAGGCGTCCCGGAGTGGGACGAGCGCGTGCGACCGCGGACTTATGGACTACAATTCGAATACCACCTCAGATAGCCAGTCGGTGGAACACCTCATGCCCGAGCTAGCAACCCTGCGTCGGCGGGCTTACGCGATGTTCAGTAACAATGCGCGAATTCGACCGAAGGCGGCGCTCGTTTTGCTGCTCGCGATTGCACCGCTACCTATCTGGGCCGCCTCCAATGCGCCTGCGATGAACCAGCAGGCGCTGAAGATTTATGTGTCGGTCGACATGGAGGGCGTTGCGGGCGTGGTCTCGGGGGATCAACTAAATCCTCCCGGCTTTGAATATGAGCGCTTTCGCGCCTTTATGACGGACGAGGCGGTCGCGGCCGTACACGCCGCCCATGACGCAGGTGCCACCGAGGTGGTTGTCAGCGACTCCCACGGCAATGGCGAGAATCTGCTGGTAGAGCGATTCCCCAAGGACGTGCGACTGGTGCGCTCGTTCCCGCGCCACGGGGCCATGCTCGCAGGTTTGGATGCATCGTTCGCCGCCGTCGTGTTTATCGGCTATCACGCTTCGACGACCAACTCCACCGGCGTGCGTGCGCACACGATTTCGAGTGCGCACTTTACCCGGGTCGCGCTCAACGGCGTGGCTGTGACGGAGGCGGAGTTCAACGCGGCCTACGCGGGCGATCTCGGCGTGCCGGTCGTGTTTGTCTCGGGCGATGACGCCGCTATTCAAGAAATCAATGGGCGTCTGGGTCCTCTCGACTCGGTGGTCACGAAGAGAAGCCTGGGCTTTCATGCCGCCGAGACCATCACTCCGGCCGCTGCGTGCGATGCAATCTACCTGGGCGTCCGCTCGGCGATCGGGCATCGTGACCAACGAAGGCCGTTCAAGATCGCGCATCCGATCACAGTCGAACTATCCTTCAAGAACTACCGAGCCGCGGAAGTGTTGACTTACTTGCGCGCGATCCAGCGAGCTGACGCGCACTCCGTGCGTTTCTTGGGTCAAGACATGCAGGAAGTCTCGGACTTCGTCGATTTCGTGGACTTCTACAACGCTGACTTGACGCCTTGATGCCTCTATCTCGCCCGATGTGGCGCGTCGCTGTGCCTCTCCTCTTTGCGCTCTGCCTCCACGCGGCACCGGTGCGTGCCGCTATCGATGCCGCCCGCCTGGCAGATTTCGTTGATGGCGCCGTAGCCGATGCCATGCAGCGGGATCATATTGCCGGTGTCAGCGTCGCAATCGTAGGACGCGACGCCGTCCTGCTGACCAAGGGATATGGCATTTCGGCCTTGAATCCGCGAACGCAGATGACCCCCGACACATTGTGTCGCGTCGGATCGATTTCCAAAACCATTGTCTGGATCGCGCTGATGCAGCTGGTTGAAGAGGGCAAGATCAAGCTGAGCGATCCCATCAACCGGTATCTGCCGAAGTCGCTGCAAGTGCCGGATGAAGGCTTCGCGCAGCCCATTGAGGTGTGGCACCTCATGTCGCACACGGCCGGCTTCGAACAGACCGTGCTCGGGCACATGGTGGTGGACGATCCCCGACGCGAATTATCGCTCAGAGCCTACCTCGCCCGGTATCGGCCCCACCGTGTCCTACCACCCGGCGAGATTGAGGTGTACTCCAACTATGGCGCGGCCCTCGCGGGCATCATTGTTTCGCAAGTGAGTGGAATGCCCTGGGAGGAGTTCGCCGAACGACAAGTCCTGCGCCCGCTCGGCATGCGGCTTGCGACGTTCCGCGAAGCTCTGCCCTCAGACCTGGCGGCGGATCGGGGCCTACCGAAACCCATCGACGCCCCAGCCGCCGCGCTGTTAAGCCGCGGGTTTCGATGGCGGAACGAGCGGCTTGAGGAGGCGCCCCCGGAGTTCATCACCCACTACGCTCCGGCCGGCGCAATGGTGGCCAACGCAAACGACATGGCAGCATACATGAGGGCGCTTCTCAATCCGGAATCGCTGGCAGGGTCGGGGGTGCTGACGGCCCAGAGCTTTCGCACCCTGTTGGAGCCGCTTTTCTCCAACGCTCCCGGCTTTGGCACCAACTATCACGGCTTCTTCCAATATCCCCTGCCCGGTTCGCACTTCGCCTTCGGTCACGATGGCGAGACGCTCTATCAAAATGCCGTGATGATCATCGCACCCGATCTGGGTCTCGGCATCTTCATCGGGACAAACACCTCATCCGGCCTCGATTTCGTGCAGCGTCTCCCCACCCTCATTGGCCTACATCTCCTGGGCGATAACCCCCCGCCCGCCGCGGACCCTCTATCGGCGGCGAGTACGAGCACGAATGCCACCCCGGACATCGCAGGAAATTATCGACCGCTGCGTAGGGCATATTTCCGCACCGAACGCGCGTTTCTCAATCTGATGGAAGTCAACGTGAAGTTGGCCGGCAATGGCGACGTCATTGTGTCCGGGCTCTCAGCCGACACCACTCGTTTTGCGCCCGTCCGCGACGGCGTGTACCAGGAGCTCGGTGCGGCCAACCGCATCGAGTTCCGCCGCGAGGATGGGGACTTGCTGCTGCTCAACCCTGATGGGCTCGAGCCGCTGCAGCGCATTGGATTCTTCGCAGGCTCGACCTGGCTGCTGCTCATCGTGCTGCTGGCTCAAGTGGCAGCCGTAGGCGGTTCCATCCAACTGCTGCGGGACATTGGCAACCGACGTGGTTCCGACGCAGGTGGCGCCTGGTATGTCGGTTCGGCCTTGTGGCTCATCGCTTTTGTGCTCGCTTGGATCGGAATCGCACCGTGGTTGCTCGACACGAATGCGCTGCTCATGCAATACCCGGGAAGGGTGTTTCCGGTGGCTTGCTGGCTGTTTGCGGCCGCTGCGCTTACCACCGCTGTCCTGACCGCCGCGGTGTTGGTTGCGCGACCCCGAACTTGGTCATGGCGGCGGTGGGCCGGTGTGGCCGGGAGCTACGTCATATTCGGCGCGTGTGCCGTCACACTCCGCTGCTGGGGACTGCTCGGGTTCTCCGGCTGGTAAGCGAGCCTTCTCTTCCAACTCACGTTACGAATTATCCATGGAACTGGTCATGAATCCCCGATCGCATCGGGAAAGCTACACCGCCGCCGAACGGCGCGTCCTCTCATTACAAGCTTCCCAAGAGGCCCTGGTGGAGATGCGTCGCTGGCCCGGCTACGCACCCACTCCGTTGCGCACGCTGGGCAAACTGGCCAGTTCGCTGGGACTGCAGGAGATTCTGTACAAGGACGAGGGAGCTCGTTTCGCGCTCGGCAGCTTCAAAGCACTCGGCGGAGGCTACGCCGCGGCACGCGAGCTGCAACGCCGGCTTCGCGCCGAGTTCGGTATCGCCGCTGCACTCTCGGATATTCATAGCGGAAAGTACGCGGCCGAATTGAAGTCCTACACGTTGTGCTGCGCCACCGACGGAAATCATGGCTTGGCGGTGGCCCATGCCGCCAGGCGCTTCGGGTGCCACTGCATCGTGTTCATGCATCAGAACGCTTCCGCACGCAAGGCTGAAGCGATTTCTCGCCAATGCGCCCAGATCCGCCGCACACCGGGAACTTATGACGACTCGGTCCGCATGGCGCGCGACGCCGCGGGCAGCCCCGGATGCATCCTCATCGCGGACACGAGTGAGTCGGACTTCGAACAGGTGCCGGCGGAGATGATTCAGGGGTATTCCGTGATGATACTCGAATTGCTCGCTCAAATCGGCCGCCTGCGGATGCCCACGCATGTCTTCGTTCAAGGCGGAGTCGGCGGCCTGGCCGCGGCAGTCGCTGGCTCGTTTGCCGAGGTGCTGGGGCGAGAGCGGCCGACTCTGGTCGTCGTTGAGCCGCGCGCAGCCGCTTGTTTAATGGCAAGCGCACGGGCGGGCGTCCCCACACGTATCGTCGGCGAGCTCACAACCGTCATGGAAATGCTCTCGTGCGGCGAAGCATCTCCCGTCGCCTGGTCCATTCTCCGACACCGCGCGGATGCATTCATCAGCATCGATGACGAGGCTGCATGCCGCACGGTCGAGCTCCTCAAGAATTGCGATGCCACCGGAGAGGCTGTGCCGATCGATGCCGGGCCGTCGGGCGCCGCGGGGCTAGCGGGTCTAGTCGAGATCAGCAAACAAAGCTCTTTCCGCGAATCACTGAAACTCGGACCCGAGGCTCGAGTTCTTATTTTTGGTACCGAGGCTGGAGAAATATCAGACAATCACTTAAGCGCTTCTCGGGGCGAGGCGACCTGATGAATCGTACTCTACTACATCCCTAGGGCATGGTCGGCTAGCCGATAAAACCCTCATAGGCAGGACAGAACAATGAAACTCCTAAAGATTGTCTCGCTCAGTATACTCTTCCCGTTTTCCACACCGACGCATACTGAGCCTCAGCAACCCGCTGCCGAGGTCACGCAAATGATTCCGCGCGACGGTCACAATATTGCGTTTCACATTCATCGAGGGTCGCCGCCGGTCATTGTTCTCGATGCCGGTGGTGGGCTGGATTCTTCGTATTGGAACGCTCTGGTACCCGAGCTGGCGAAGCGAACGGGATGCAAGATCATCACTTACGATCGCGCCGGTTTTGGCCGCAGCGATGAAGTACCGGGGCCGTGGAGTGTGCTGAGCGCTACCGAAGATCTGGCGAACGGTTTGCAGAGGCTTGGCGCCACGCATCATGTGATCCTGGTATCGCACTCAATTGCTGGTGAAATCGCCACCTATCTCGCGCGACTACATCCGCAATGGATTTCCGGTGTCGTGCTAGTTGACGCCAACGTGCCACAATTCTTTACTGACGAGGCCATCGATCGGGCGACGGCCGCTTACGCGCCGATCATCGCTGCAACCAAAGCGGCGCCTGCAAGCCAGGCGGGGCGCCAATTGTTGGCCGTGTCGGAATCGTTCCGCGAGACATCGCAAGCTTTTCATCGCGTAACCTGGCCGGCGTCGGTCCCCGCCATCGTCATTGTGTCAGAGCGGACTCCCTTCGAGGCTGCGCAGGATGCGCAGTGGTGGAGAGAGGCGCACCAAGAATTTGTAAATGGCGCCAGTAATCGGAAATTGGTGGTGGCAGAGCGAAGCTCGCACGACGTAGCGCACGATCGTCCTGACGTCATTATTGAGGCCGTTGCCGACCTGGTGGCCAGCTATAAGTCGTTGCAGTCTGTACCGGAACACTAGATTGTCACTGAGCTGGCCCGTCTTCAACGGACTTATCTCACCAATCATGAGACCAAGAATGTGCGACGCGACCCCGGCCGCGCTGCGCCATCACCCAGCCGAGTAGATTTGCCAGAAGATCACGTTATGCGAACAAAGAAACGTCGGTGCATCAGGAGCACCTGTTCCTCCTCTCGTCGGCATTCGAGACAGACCTCGGCTACGTCATTACTCGGCAGCGAAAAATATACAAAGTAGATGTACAGCGGGACGTCCAAACACGCATTCTTGCGTTTGCCGAGGACATGAATAGTGGCCTCCCTCCGCACTATCGTTCCATCTTCGCTGTTGTCGTACATGTGCCAACCCACTTCCATGAGCGCCTTTGGCAGCCTGAACGCACCGCTTCGCTTCGTCGCGAGCAAGCGTCCGACCTGCAAGTTCTCGGTCATGAGGCGCTTTGCCAGAGCCCACCCCAGTCCTGGGCCGATCCCAAAGACGATCGCTGTCTCGCGTGCTGCCACCTGTGGAACCGCCATTCAACAGACTCCCGTTTTCGTGGTTGCGTGGGCAGCCTGTTTGATCACATCGACCACGACGTCCGGGAAAGTGATGGGGATGGCGTGCGAAGAGTTCAGCTCAATGACGTGAGAGTGAGCACGATCGGCTTCGAACTTAAATTCTTCCTGGGGAATGACGGGATCCAGCAGGGGCCGGATTTGCCAGCTCGGCTTGCTCGTCCAGGCTGCCGATGTTAGTGGCTCGTTGAGGGCTGCCAAGCTGATGGGGCGTTGGGTGGCGATCATCATGTCGACCAGGCTCTCAGGCACGTCGGCGGCGACGAGGTAGCGGTACTTGTCGGCTTTGACGTGGACATTCGTGCCGCTGGTGCCGTCGGGCAAGGTGTATGGAGTCAGCTCGACCGACGAGGCGAAGTCGCCGCCGGGAAACCGTACGAGACAATCGTTTGCAGATTCCCCTATTCCGGGCATAGGGGAGCCCGCGTAGATAAGGGCCTTGACCTTGGGGTCGTCCCCGGCCTGGGTGATGACGGCCCCGCCGTAGGCGTGGGAAACGAGGATTACGGGCGCCTCGATCGTGTCCAGCACGCTACCAGGTAGGCAGCGTCGACCGCCACACCCCGCAAGGGATTGGAGAAGACCTTGACCGGATAGCCGTCACGCTGGAGACCCTGGATCACCCCATGGGTCCAGAGCGACGAGTCTTCGAGAGCCCCGTGCACGAGCACGATAGTAGGCTTGAGTGATTCGATATTCATCGTAATTCCTTCCGAGGATCGATGCGCCAGGGGATGGGCGGAGCTGCAGTAAGGCGCTTTTATTTCTGAGCTAAGATGAGATCTCATTCCCCCAAGACTTGGACTTGATCAATATCCAAAAGACCATCAAATGTGAAACAAGTACCAGAGGAGCGTAAAACGTATAGACATACCAAAAGGTGGCTAGGTTGAAGCTCGGCACGTTCAACTGCAGGACGCCGCGTACCCCGTTTAGCAGGTCCACGAATCCCCACGTGTTGGTGACCCACACCAGAGGAACGGCAAAACGCCAGCTGCTCCGCAGAGCAAAGATGGAAGCGAGAGCCAGCGCCGCCTCTAAGAGATCACCGTAAGCGGCACTGGAAAGGAACTCTCTGGGCAGTTTCGGATCGACCATGCCCGCCACTAACAGAGTCATTCCCACATAGCGAGGCACCTGCACAAAGAGCAGCGGAATTAGAGCAGAATCACGCGAATGCTTGGCTAGATACGGCCAAACGTACCACACCGCGACGATGCCGAAGACGACAACGCTCGTAAGAAGCTGCATCCAGAATATTTGGGTCGAGTCCATTTCTATAATCCTGTAGCGTTCGGTTTTCGTAAGCTCAGCTGCGCGCCGGTGAATATGCGCCACCTGTTTGGTGAGCCGTGCAGTCCTAATTCAGGTTTCGCTCTTGACCCACTCCGGATAGTCGATATAGCCATGTTCGTCGCCGCCGTAAAAGCTCTTGGTATCGGGCACGTTGAAAGGTCCGCGGCAATTTAAGCGCGTGGGCAGATCGGGGTTCGCGAGGAAGAGCCGGCCATAGGCCACGGCATCGGCAGATCCGTTCGAGACCGCTCGCTCGCCCCGCCCGGCATCGTATCCTCCGTTGGCGACATAGATCCCCTTCCATGCCGAGCGCAAGCGTCCGAAAAAGTCCGCATCGACCGGGGACGCTTCGTTGATGGGGTCTTCCACGACGTGCAGGTATCCGGCCTGATACCCATTCAGCACATCCACAACGGACGAAAATGTTTCCTCTGGATTGGCATCGCCCATGTCGTTGAAGGTGCTGAGGGGGGAGATACGTACTCCCACGCGACCCGGATCCCAGACGTTCAAGATGGCCTCGACGACCTCACCGAGAAAGCGCACCCGGTTCGCAGCACTGCCTCCATAGGTGTCGGTGCGGACGTTCGATTGCGATCGAAGAAACTGGTCAATCAGGTAGCCGTTGGCCGCGTGAATCTCCACGCCGTCGAAGCCGGCTGCCTTGGCATTGGCACCACCCTGACCATAGTCCTCAATCGTGCGCCGGATTTCCGCCAGGCTAAGTGCTCGGGGCTCGGAAACATCGACAAGCCCAGTCTCAGCAACCGTCTGAGCGCGTGCGCCAATCGCGGAAGGCGCTACCGGGTATGCGTTTCCCGGCAAGAGGCTCCTGTGAGAGATTCGGCCTACGTGCCAGAGCTGAAGAAAGATTCGCCCGCCCGAGCGGTGTACTGCATCGACGACCGGCGTCCAGCCGGCGATCTGCTCCTCCGAATGAATGCCCGGAGTGTTGATATAGCCCTTTCCCATGGGCGAGATTTGCGTTGCCTCCGTGACAATCAGGCCGGCCGATACACGCTGGCTGTAGTACGTGGATGCCCATGGGCCCGGCACGCCACTTGGTGTAGCGCGATTTCGGGTCAATGGCGCCATAAAGACGCGATTGCCTAGATTCAGATCGCCGAGAACTATGGGGTCGTAAAGGCTCGTCATGTGAGGGGTCCTGTAATTGTCGGTAATCGTGTTCAGCTGTTTCCAACGTGGAGAACGAGATCACGCTTCCGCCTTGAATGCACCATCAATCTCCACCGGCGAGAGATGGTGGGTGTAGTTGCTAAGGGTCTTGAGGGCGACTCCGATGAGCACCTCGCCAATCTGATCGTTACGGTACCCGGCGTTTAGGAACGACTGGATGGTCGCGGCGGCAACGTGACCCCGGCTCTGCACCAGTTCGCGCGTGAGATTGACCAAAGCGTTGAGTTTCGCATCGGCCACCGGCTGCCCAGCGCGCACCGCTGCGACCACGGTGGCGGGAACCTTGAGCATGCCCTTGGATAGCGTGCTATGGGCGGCGACGCAGTAGGCACATTCGTTGACGACGCTGGCGGTCAGGAGGACTAGCTGCCGTTCTGCGGCGCTCAATGTACCTCTGCTATAGACCGCATCGAGCCCCAAATATCCCTCAAGCAGTACCGGGGAATTCGAGAACGCGGCGAAGAGATTTGGGATGAATCCAAAGCCTTTCTTCACCTTTTCTAAGATCGGGCGGGATCCGGCGGGAACTTGGTCGCCCTGAAGACTTGGGAAAAGCGGGGTAGCCGAACTGCTCATAACACTGCTCCTGAAGAAGTAAGACTTAAATGGACTATAGGGTCCACGTTGCCAGGGTCTCATTGGACTTTCAAGTCCAATGGTGCTAAAAAGGCCACACGTCATGAAGAAGCCGCCGGTCAGCGCGCAAAAGACTTACACGCCCCGGGGTGCCCCGACCCGGCAGCGAATCGTGGATGCGACGGCAAGCCTCATTTACGCAAAGGGAGTAGAGGGTACGACCCTCGACGATGTACGCGCAGCGGCTGGCGTGAGTAAATCCCAGCTTTATCATTATTTCGCGGATAAGGACGCGCTCGTCCGCGAAGTAATTTCCGCTCAGGCGGCGCACGTACTGGCCGCGCAAGGGACCGCGCTTACGCAGCTCGACTCCCTGTCGGCATTGCGTCGCTGGTGCGATTGCATCCTGGTGTTGAACCGAGGGACCGCCAATGGCGGATGCCCACTGGGATTGCTCGCAAGCGAACTGGCCAATAAATCCGAGCAAGCTCGTGCGCTGCTCGTCGCCGGTTTCAATTCATGGGAGGACCGTCTGGCGGAAGGCTTTGCGAAAATGCAAGAGAACGGCGAACTCGGGAGATCAGCCGTTCCCAGGGATCTAGCGATCGGCGTATTGTCCGTGGTTCAAGGAGGTCTGCTGCTCGCCAAGACTTCGCGCAGTGAAGGACCACTCAAGGTTGCTCTCGATATGGCGTTCGATCATTTAGCTAGCCACAAGGCTACGAGACGGCGCCGCTAACTAATTTCGACGACACCGACGATTAACCACAGAGTTGAGTGCCGCAGGCAACGAGCGCTCTAGGAGTGTGTCCGAGTAATAGATCCGTTAAGCTTCTGGAAGGGAAATAGTCGAGGATTAGCGGGCATGTCTAAGACCTTTCGTGAGTGGAATGTCGAGCAGCATTGGCTGCTGCCGCCTTCGGTGATGGATTTCGTGCCGGCCGATCATATCGCGCATTTTATTCGGGGTACGGTGCGGGAGCAGCTGGATCTTTCTGAGATTCTTGCCTCGTACGAGAAGGAGGAGCGGGGTTACCCGCCGTACAACCCGGTGATGATGACGGCGCTGCTGCTGTATGCGTATTGCCAGGGGGTGTATTCCTCGCGGCGCATCGCCCGGGGATGCGAGGAGCGGATGGACTTCATGGCGGTGACGGGACTGAACCGACCGGACTTTCGAACGGTCAGTGATTTTCGCAAGCGCCACCTCGACCCCCTGGAGGGCCTGTTCGCGCAAGTCTTGACGCTGTGTCAGCACGCGGGGCTGGTCAAGCTCGGCCACGTGTCCCTGGACGGCACGAAGGTCAAGGCGAATGCGAGCAAGCACAAGGCGATGAGCTATGACCGGATGCATCAGACGGAGAAGCGTTTGAAGCAAGAAGTGCGGGAGTGGTTTCGCCAGGCGAAGGCAGCCGACGAGGCGGAAGATCGGCTGCACGGGGCTACGCGCCGCGGCGACGAGATGCCCGGCTGGGTCGCCGACAAACAGCAGCGAATCACCAAGATCCGTGAGGCGCGCGAGGCGCTGGAAGCCGAGGCGCGCGCTGCCGGTAAGGCGGCTGTGGACCCCAAAGCACAGCGCAACTTCACTGACCCCGAGAGCCGCATCATGCGCAAGAGCGGCAAAGACTATGTGCAGGCCTATAACGCGCAAGCCGCGGTGGACTCCACCGCCCAGGTCATCGTGGCGCAGAGCCTGAGCAATAACGCCACCGACGTGCAGCAGCTCGTCCCGACCTTGAAGCAAATCAAACAGAACACGGGACGGCAAGCGAAGGAGTTCTCGGCCGACGCCGGATACTGTTCCGAAGGCAACCTCGCCGTCCTTGCCCGGCATCACGTCGATAGTTACATCGCCACCGGGCGCCAGCGTCATCATGAATCCAGCGCCACCGGCCGACGCCGCACCCACGGTACCCGGGTAGCAGCGATGCGTACTAAGTTGGCACGGGCCGGCCGACGCAGCCGGTACCGGTTGCGCAAGTCGGTGGTTGAACCGGTGTTCGGCCAAATCAAACAGGCTCGAGGGTTCCGGCAGTTCATGTTGCGTGGTCTTGAGAAGGCGCAAGGCGAATGGAGCTTGATCTGCACGGTTCATAACCTGCTGAAGCTGGCCAAAGCGACGAAAAAACCATGAATACCTCGCCCCCGAGGCCATCGGCCTTCTCGTTCCCAACATCGTGGTGAGAAATATCACGTGAAAATCTTCCCCGATGACGATCACCTGCCTTTACGAACCGTTACCCGGACACGCTCCTAGCGGGCGAACGTGTTCGGATGCGCCGTTTCAACGACACGCGATCACCCTGCCGGTCGCTTATCAGCCTCCCTTGCTACTAATTCAGCGCTCGTTATGATGCGAATTCCTCCGCCAAAAGTCAGATATGCCCAGAACCAATTGGTCATTGTCTCCACGCGGTTGCGCATTCCGACTAGAAACCCACGCATCATGGTCGCACGGGCTCTCGGTAACATCTCGGATGAGGCAACGACCCTAGTCCGGTAACATTATTAATGAGGCAATGCGACATGCATTTGGCACACCTTCTCCCGATCCGTGCGAAAACGTCACGAAGCACGGGGCCGGTGAAGGCGCACGGCCGCTTTATCTGCCCAATCGCTTCACGAAATCAGCCACCGCCGAGCCTATTTCCGCCGGGCTGTCTTCTTGGATGAAATGCAGTCCCTTGACGGTGACTTCGGTTTGATTCGGCCAGGTGCGGCAAAAGTCTCGTGAGCTCGCCGTGAGAAGCATGCCAGGTTCGGCGTTGATAAAGAGCTTTGGAACGCCGCTCGCCTGTAGCCACGCCGCGTAGTCGGCGGCGATTGCCGCCACGTTGGCGGGATCTCCGTCGATCGGAATCTGGCGTGGCCAGGCTAAGGTCGGCCTGCGATCCTCGCCTGGGACAAGGAAAGGCTTTCGGTAGACGGCCATCTCGTTATCGCTGAGGGTGCGAAGAATCGAGCCGGGAAGCATGCGTTCGACGAACATGTTGTCTTGCAACATCATTTGCTCTCCGGCGGGGGAGCGAATGGCTTTGAAGACGTCACGCGACCGTCCCGGGGCGATTTCCCAGCTGAGCGGCTTCACGATGCTCTCCATGTAGGCAATGCCTTGCACGCGGTTGCGGTGCTGGTTTGCCCAGTCGAAGCCTAATGCCGACCCCCAGTCGTGGATGACCAGCACCACCCGGTCGCCCAGATCCAACGCGTCCCACAACTTGAAGAGGAACTGCCGCTGCTCGACATAACTGTAGCGGTCGGGGCCCGATGGCCTAAGCTTTTCCGAATCGCCCATGCCGATCAGATCGCAGGCGATGAGGCGCCCCAGCCCCTCGCAATGGGGCATGACATTGCGCCAGAGGTAGGATGAGGTTGGATTGCCGTGCTGGAACACGATCGGATCGCCTTGGCCCTCATCGATATAGGCCAAGCGATAACCATCGATCTCGATGAATTTCTTCTCCGCATAAGGTTTGTCGTTGAATGTCATATGTCTTCGATTTCGATGGCAGGATAAGCATTGCGTTCACTCAAGCGACGACCTTCGACGAACATGCCGCCTATTGGAGAGTATATAAACGCGGAGCCACCGTACATGCCGTCGCGCTCGACTGCTCCGCGACACTCTTTCGCGCCATCGAATGCCCTGCCGGCCGACTCGGGATTGCATGGAATCGCGGCCGCCACCAGGTGACTTGCGCGGGTGGCCATGGCAGATGGAAAACATATTTTTTGCCGGCTTGATACTAGCCGCCAGCGGCTATCTGTCGCCCCCATTCGCGCTTGCCACGGGGCTTATCTACGGTTTTACCTTCGTTCACCCCTACCATCTCGATGCCAAGCGGCTGTCGAAGCTTCTGCTTCAGCTCTCGGTGGTCGGCCTTGGGTTTGGAATGAATCTGCAGCAGGTAATGGATGCAGGACGTTCCGGGTTCCTTTACACCGCGGCCAGCATCACTTTTGCAATGCTGCTGGGATGGGGGCTGGGAAGATTCCTGAACGTGAAGAAGAGAATCTCGTTTCTGATCTCTGCAGGCACGGCCATCTGCGGGGGCAGCGCAATCGCCGCTGTCGCTCCCATTTCAGGGGCAAGCGAAGAGGAGATTGCCGTCTCCCTGGGTGCAGTGTTTGTGCTGAATTCTGTGGCCTTGCTGACGTTCCCGGCAATTGGCTCGGCGTTGCACTTGACGCAGACGCAATTTGGCCTGTGGGCCGCGCTCGCCATTCATGACACCAGCTCCGTCGTCGGCGCGGGGGCCAAATTCGGCGCCGTAGCCCTTGTCGTTGCAACTACCGTCAAGCTGGCCCGCGCCTTATGGATCGTGCCTATGTCTATTGGGACTGCATTTACGTATAAGAAGCAAGGCGCGCATTCACTGGCCTTGGTTTATCCTCTTCTTCTGCCTGGCCGCGGTCGCCAACACTTATCTTCCTATTCTTCAGCCTGTGTATCCGGCGCTCAAGCACCTGGGAGTTATCGGCCTCACGGTAACCTTGTTCCTGATTGGAACCGGTCTGTCGATGAAGACACTGCGCGAAGTGGGAGTTCGCCCGCTGCTCCAAGGGGTGCTGCTGTGGATTGTCGTTGCTACGTTGGCTCGCTGGCATTGATCCGCAACGGCTGGATTCACCTGTAGCAGCTGCGCCGGTAATCCGGCCGTCTAATATCACCGTGAAATCAGATCCTGCAGCCTGTTCGATTGGAATCTTCCGCTCCAACCGCCCCCTTGTTCGGTCTGGCGCGATTGATGCATGATAGCGGGATGATTCCGGCCCGGCTAAGCGTTTTGTTCGCATGCGCAGCGGCAATGGCTGTCGCCAGTCAAACGGCGGCAGCGCAGCGCGTCTTCGATGTCAAGGACTACGGCGCAACCGGCCGCAAGAGCGACAATGCCCGGCCGGCGCTGCAGAAAGCCATTGATGCCTGCGGCAAAGCCGGCGGAGGCCGGGTTTACGTTCCGCCCGGGGAGTACACGTCGGGACAGCTTCATCTGCGCTCCGGTGTGCGGCTGTATGTGGAGGCGGGCGCGACCATCTACGCCACGCTCGATGGCAAGCCAGTACGACGACGCCAGGAAGGCCGCGCTGATCTATGGCGAGGACCTGCACGATATTGCGCTCGAAGGCGCAGGGACGCTCGATGGGCAGGCGGCCTATGAGTGGCATCTGAACAGCATTACCGACTACTACATCCTGTCGCAACCAGCGCCAGATGGAAGCCGCCGGAAAGCCCTTGCTGCGTTCGTTTCCCGCGGGCTTTGGAAAGGAAACCGTATATCCGCGCATGGTGCTGCTGCTGCGCTGCGTTGACGTGCGCATTGCGGGCCTGAAGTTCCTGCGGTCGCGAAGCTGGACCATCAATCCATACGCCTGCAAGCGGCTGATCGATCGATGGCGTGTACATCTATTCAAGCCAGAAAGAAGCCGTATGGGCCGATGGCATCGATCCGGATGGCTGCCAGGATGTGCACATCTCCAACTCGACCATTGAGACCGGCGATGACGCCATCGTCTTCTACTCGACCGATATGTGGGGCCCCGTCCTGCCCACTGAGAACGTGACCGTGACCAACAGCCGGCTTTCGTCGTCATCGAGCGCCATCAAGTTTTGCGACGGCAACAGCAAGGCCGTGCGCCACGTGACCATCAGCAATGTCGTCATCACCAACTCAAACCGCGGGCTGGCCTTCATGGTCTTCGACGGCGGCATCGTGGAAGACGTAGTGATTTCGAACGTAACCATCGACACCCGGCGCTTCGACTGGTTCTGGTGGGGAGATGGCGACCCGATTCACTTCAACATCAAGCGGCGCAGCGACGTGGACGGCGTCAAGCGCGACAACGAACCGCCGGCCGGCATCATCCGCAACGTGACCATCAGCAACGTAATCGCGCACGGGCAGGGCACATCGTCGATGCAGGGTCATCCGGAAAGTTGGCTCCAGGGAATCCGGCTCAACCATGTGCGCCTGTTTGTGTCCCACGGCGCGGAAGCGCCCTATGAAAGCACCACCGCGGCCATGACGCTGCAATACGCGCGCGATGTGGCAATGAACGATGTGGAGATCGCCTGGGAAGAGCCGCACGCGGCCACCTGGCAGGCAGGGCTTCTGGTCGACCATGTTGAGGACCTGCTGCTCGATGGCGTCAGGATCGATGCCGCACCCGGATCTGACCAGCCGGTGCTGCGGCTCAACGATGCGGACGGCGTTCTGGTTCGGCAGTCACGCATCGGGTCGGTTCAGGTCACGGGCAGCAAAAGCAGGGCCGTGCGCCTGGTGGAGACCGATGCAAAGGTCACCACGGACCCGGGAGTGGCGCCGGTGATCGTGAAATAGCTTTTACGAGGGTGATCCTCCTCGACAGAAGCGGGTCGTGGGTTCGATTCCCGCCTCGCCTACCATATTTATAGCTCACTGGCACACAATGCTCGGATCCTTAAGCTCGCGGGCAAGATCATTTTCTGACCATTGAGTCTGAGTATCTGGCTGAGAGCTGATTTGTGGACTACCCGTGATAGCTTAACGACTTATGCTTTGACGAGGCGGTTGATAGCACAGGACTCTTGCCTGGACTTTCAGGTGTGGAATGCGATCAAAAACCTCGCCTGCGAAGCGCGATGTGATGTGATCGCACTTTCCCAAGTTAGAGGACCGACAAAAGAAGGCCGCAAGTCATCAGTTGCAAATGTTTAATCGCTGTGCCTGGCATAGCCGAAGGAGCCAACAATAGAATGCGCACTCGTTTTGAAATTATCTGGATGATTCTAGTCATCGCGCTGGCAGTCTCCATCGAGTTGACAGCACAGGAATCCTCAACAAATCCTTCCTCGAAACAGGTGCCGCAGCGAGTGCAGGTGGATTGGAATAAGGTGTTGAAGATATCGCGTGCCGACGCTACCCTGCAGGTAGTCATCACGGCGTTAATGGCGCGGGACTCTCAAGTTCATGATCAAGTGTGGGGCGCACTCACAGATCTTCACGCGCGATACACACGCTTCGTCCCATGTCTTCCCTATCTGGAATCAAAGGTGCGCGTGTTGATTATGTAGATCAGAACACCGCGTTCGGTCCTCCTGCCACAGAGATCGCACCTCTCGAAGTTTTGCGCTTATACGGATTCGCCGTGGCGATTGTTACGTTACCGCAATGAATTGTTCTTTGAGGAGACGATTGAAATTTACCAAACACTCCCTCGGCTTCTTGTGGCTGCTGGCACATTTCCTCGGGACGCCCGCCATGGCACAATCGCAATCAAGCGGCGCTCCCGCCTACCTGAATCCCTCCTTGCCTATCGATCAGCGGGTTGACGATCTGGTGTCGCGGATGACCTTGGAAGAGAAGGCTTCTCAGGTTGTCCACGTGGCGGCGGCGATTCCCAGGCTTCACGTGCCCGCTTACAACTGGTGGACTGAGTCTCTGCACGGCGTCGCCATGGCTGGCACGGCGACGGTCTTTCCGGAACCGATCGGGCTGGGTGCTACATTCGATACGCCACTCATCCATCACATGGCCGAAGTCATATCCACCGAGGCGCGCGCCAAACACGAAGAGGAGATCCGGCATGGGAACTTTACTCATGTGGCTCTCGACTTTTGGGCGCCTACGATCAATATCGTGCGCGATCCGCGCTGGGGGCGCGGCCAAGAAACCTATGGTGAGGACCCCTTTTTGACCTCCAAGCTTGCGGTCGCCTATGTGACGGGAATGCAGGGAGACGATCCAAAATATCTGCGTACTATCGCCACCCCAAAACACTATGCCGTGCACAGCGGCCCTGAATCGCTTCGCCATACCATGAACGTCCAAGTTTCGAAGCAGGACGAAGAGGATACCTATTTACCGGCCTTCCGCGCCGCAATTGTAGAGGGTAAGGCGGGCTCCATCCTGTGCGCGTACAGCGCCATCAATGGAGAGCCGGCATGTGTTAACAGCTTCCTTCTGAAGGAGGAATTGCGCGACAAGTGGAAGTTCCAGGGTTACGTCACCTCGGACTGCGATTCTGTTGCGGAACTCTATAGCGGCCATCATGCAAAGACGCCTGCCGAAGCGGCCGCTCTCGCCCTGGAGCGGGGCATGGATCTCGATTGCAATTTTCCCGGCAACGACTACTCGCACTATCTTGAGGCAGTCCGGCAGGGACTGGTTGCCGAATCGGTTCTGGATACTTCCGTCAAGCGCCTGTTCCGTGCGCGCTTCCTTCTCGGCATGTTCGATCCGCCGAGCATTGTGAAGTATGCCCAAATCCCACCGTCAGAGAATGACTCCGAAGCTCATCGCCAACTGGCTCTGGAAGTCGCACGCAAAACCATGGTGCTCCTCAAGAACGACGGCACGCTCCCGCTCAGGCCCGGGATTCGCAAAATTGCTGTGATCGGGCCGCTCGCTGACCAAACCGAAGTGCTGCTCGGCAATTACCACGGCATGCCCTCACGGGCAGTGAGCGCGCTCGGCGGCATTCGCAACGCCTTCCCTAACGCTCAAGTAACCTTTACCCCCGGTACCGACTTCCTACGCGACACCGTCATGCCGGTTCCTGCAACCTGGCTCACTACTCCAGACGGCGAACCGGGAATCAAGGCAGAATATTTTCTAGGTATGAATCTCGCCGGTTCGCCTGTGGTCACGCGCATCGACAAGGACGTGAATTTTGAATTCGGCGGCAATAGCCCCGCGCCAGGGGTTCCGGGAACCAATTTTTCCGCGCGATGGACGGGACTGCTCACCGTTAGCAGCTCTGGGAATTACAAACTTGGCGTGACCGGGGACGATGGCTACCGGCTCTGGCTTGATGGAAAGCTGCTGGTCGAGGACGAGACAATCAAGATTGGATTACCATGGCCGGGCCCATCCACCAAGATGGAAACAGTCAATCTGGAAAAGGGCCGTAGATACGCCGTCAAGCTTGAGTACTTTCAATCCCAGGCCGGCGCCGCAGCGAAACTGGTCTGGAGCCCGCCTCCGCAAATGAATCCTTTGGCCGAGGCCGTTGCCAACGCTAGCTCCGCTGATGTCATTGTTGCCGTAGTTGGCATTACGTCGCTGCTCGAAGGGGAGGAGATGCAGATCGATCTGCCTGGATTTCATGGAGGAGATCGCACCAGCCTCGATCTTCCCCAGCAGGAAGCATCGCTGCTTGAAGCGGCGCAGGCCACCGGTAGACCGCTGGTGGTTGTGCTCATGAATGGCAGCGCACTTTCCGTCAACTGGGCACAACAGCATGCGAATGCGATTCTCGATGCTTGGTATTCCGGTGAGGAGGGCGGCAACGCCATTGGCCAAACCCTGTCTGGCGTAAACAATCCTGGCGGACGTCTTCCGGTCACATTCTATACCGGAGTCGATCAACTTCCAGACTTTACAAACTATGAGATGAAGAACAGAACCTATAGATTTTTCCAGGGGAAGCCGTTGTATCCCTTCGGCTACGGGCTCTCCTATTCCAAGTTCTCCTATAGCAACCTGCAACTCTCTAAGAAGAATCTCGCCGCGGGCGACTCGCTCGCAGTGGATGTTGAGGTGAGCAATGACAGCAATCGTGAGGGAGATGAAGTCGTGCAAGCTTATCTGAGCTTTCCTCCCTATCCCGGCGCTCCCAGGCACGCCCTTCGCGGCTTTGCCCGCGTTCATCTGATGGCCGGAGAGAAAAAGCCGGTGCACCTTACTCTGGCGCCTCGCGATCTGAGCGCTGTGGATGAAAATGGCGATCGGCAGATCATGCCGGGCGACTATCGACTCGCAGTTGGAGGAGGACAACCCGATAGTGGCGTACCTGGCCTGCAAACGGAGTTCAGTATTCAAGGCCGGCTTAAACTACCGGAGTGATGCTCTTTTTGCTCAACGATTGCGGAGACGTGCGGTGAACCCGCGAGGAATCGCCCATGTTCCTGTCGCCGCTTGAGCTTCACAGTTCGTCTTGCTGAGGTGTTCGCGCACGAGGGTGTGTTCAAGGGAAAGAAGGTCGGGATCTTCGGGGGACAAACCACCGACGAATCCGAGGTCAGAGGGGTGGCATCGGCCTTACGCTCCCTTCACGTCCCGGTCGTCGCGACAGCGGTGGACGGCGGTGCCTCGGGTGACACGGCTGCCATCAACCAGCAGGCGAACATCATCACGCAGCGCTTCGAGTCGTCAGGAGTCAACGAGGTGGTGGCCGTCGGTGAGGGCTCCCTCGTCTGGCCCGACGCGCTCCAGGCCAACCAGAGTGTGTACCACCCGCCCTGGGTGGCCACGGTCGAGGGCACGTTGGAGACGTCGGTGATCGCCGCATCCATCTCCCCCACGTACCTGCGCGGCGTGGTGACCTCGAGCCCGGTCCCGTCGAACTACCAGATCTGGCACACCCCGTTTGTCCAACACTGCGACCAGGTCGTCCGCAAGGCGTACCCGTCCGATGAGATCACTCCTCCCACCAACCCGATCAGCGGTTCGGACCAGACCTTCTTTTCGGTCGAATCGGCGTGCATCAACATGGCGCTCTTCACCACCATCGCCAAGGCCGCCGGCAAGGACCTCACCGTGGGCAGCTTCGAGAAGGCCGGATACGGGCTGCGCAACGTGACCATCCCCGGGGCGGCGGCACCGGTTTCGTTCGGCCCTGGCCGGTCCTATTCGCTCGGCCCGGTGATCGTGGTCACGTACAACCCCGCCAAGAACGTCTTGAACTTCGCCAACTCGGCTGCCGAGAGGTAATACCCCGGAAGGCGGGTCAGACGGCAAGCTCGTCGTCGCGGGCCCGTTCTTTGCCCGCCATATCAAGGACAGCACCGAGGCGGCCTGACCTACTCCGAAGCGCTGCCACCTAACGCCGGGTGTGGCAGAGCGGGCGTAGCCCAGCCTGCAAACACAGGGCCGCAATGTTCGATGGAGCGCGGTTCGTGACTCGTCGATGTGGATGAAGGTCGCAGCTATGCTGCATCATCACCGAGCCAGGCAGCGGACGCTCGGGGAGCCAAAGGAGACCCCGATGTCGGCAACGCTGAAGTTGACGCATAAGTCAATTGGAGCGGAAGTACGTCGTGGCGCGTACGACGTCGTAGTGGACGGTGAGAAGGTGGGGTCGGTCGAAATGAACGACTCGATCGAGATACTAACCGAGCCCGGACGTCATACCCTCCAGGTCCGCAATGGCCGAAAGTCGAGCAGTACTGAACCCTTCGACGCCGTCGAGGGCGAGACCGTCGCCTTCCGATGCACCGGAAAGAGGTTCTTGCCGATCTTTCTGGCCTCCTTCATCGTTCCCAGGTTGGCACTGAAGCTCGTCCGCGATTGAATCGCCGTTGAGCACTCCAGTACGGCCGTCATCCCCGCCCGACTCGGTCGGGTGGGGTGCCACCTATCGCCGGGACGATGACGCAGTGGTCTTCCACTGTCCACTGCCTCGCCGGTCCCAGAGCAAAATGATCGAAGGCTCGAGCGGGGAAGGTCAGAACCTCCGAGCGAGTACCCGAGCCCAGTTATCGGCGCGTCGAGTGCAGCAGGTCGAGGTCAAGCTGGGCCCCGAAGGCATTGAAGGCCATGACGCCCCTGAAGTCGTCTTCGAATGACAGGAGGTCCGCGGCGTCTCACCACGGAAGGTGGTCGTACGCGGGCACGTGATCTCGATAGGCCTCGAGGAATGCCTCGGGCCGCGTCGACACCGTCGACAAGGGCGAGATTGCCCCGTGTGTGCGCGATATCGACTCCTCCGGGCCCGCAGCAAGAGACGGGCCAATCAACTATGCCAACGAGTTCTCCGTTGATCCCAGAGGAGGTTCCCGGGGTGGTAGTCGCGGTGCAAGAAGGCTGGCTGTCCTTCGGGCTCTGGCCCATGTATGGCGTCTACCAAGATTGTCCAGGCTGAGGGAGCGCTCGTCCAAGCGGAACTGCAATCTTGTCGAGGTCGAACCAGTGTTGGTAGCTAGGGAGCCCGCTTGGAATAGCTGCCTCGTGGATTTGCGCGAGGGGAGCCGCCATTCGCCGCACGTCCAGGTTGTGCACAATGGGTCTCCCCGGCAAAAAGAGTCATCAGAAGACTTGGGTGCCCTGCCCGAGCACCTGTGACGTCGAAGGCGATACGGTTCGGGCACCAGCCTCCCGAGAACAGCGTGTGCCGCCTGGAGAGCGCGGGCCTCGTTTGCGATCACCTGGGGGATCTCGTCGATGACGTCGGTTGTGAGATAGCGCCGGAGCACGAGCTGGGCACCATCGACCTCGATCAAGCGGAGATCTGAGGTGACGCCGAAGGCCAGCGAGCGCAGATCGACGACATTCTTCGCGCCAAGAGCCTCCAGCACCCACGAATGCGCTGCTTGTTCCACCGAAGCAGCCTATGGCGCCGCGTGGCTCTGTCGTATGGGCGCTAACCGGCCTCCATCCACTCATTGAGGCGATCAACTCAATAGATGGAGGTGTCCCAATCCGCCGGACCGGGGGCGCACCCTTCGGCACATATGGGCTAGGCCTTCCTGTCCGAGGGTTGAGGTTGCACATCCACCCCTTTGAGGGGTCCGGCGATGGACTCTGTGGTTCCTACCAAAGAGCCAAGGAGCCCATCACCGTGACCCACAGCAGAGATCATCTACCGCCGGCGCCTCGCCGTGCTGGCATTGGCCAAAGAGACCGGCAACGTGGCGGAGGCCTGCCGGACCTTCGGCATCAGCCGGACCCGCTACTACGAGTGGAAGAACCGGGCCGAGCGCTACGGGCTCGAGGCCCTCATGCCCAAGGAGCGCCGGTCGCCCCAGATGCCCTCGGCCACCCCCACCCACGTGGTCGAGCGCCTCTTGACCCTGGCCGTGCTCGAGCCGACCATCGGCTGTCGCCAATACGCCGATCGGCTCGGCGACCAGGGCTTCGTGATCGCCAAGTCGACCGTGCAAAAGCACCTGGTCGCCCACGGGCTGGGCACGCGTGCCCAGCGGTTGGCCCGGGCCGCAGCCATCGCGGCGGCGACGACGGGGCTGGTGACCGAGGCGGCCCGAGAGGACGAGCCTTTCGGGTTCTGCCTGGCCAGCGGCGGCCCCGGCGAGCTGGTCTGCGTCGACAGCTTCTACATCGGCAAGCTCAAGGGCGTGGGCAAGGTGTACCAGCTCAGCGCCATCGACGTCTTCACCCGCTTGGCCTTCGTCTGGCTGGTCGCGGGCACCCCCGACGCCACCGTGTCGGTGCGCTTCTTGGACCGCCTGCTCCGCCACTACCGCCGCCACGGGATCAAGGTCAGGGCCGTGCTCAGCGACAACGGTCCCGAGTACAACGCCACGGCCTTCAGCGCCGCGGTGGCGGCCAAAGGGCTCACCCACGTGCGCATCCCACCCCGCTCGCCCAACCACAACGCCGTGGTGGAGCGCTTCCACGAGACCATCCTCCAAGAGTGCTGGCGCCCCGCCTTCCACCGCCGCCGCTTCACCTCGGTCCGCCAGCTCCAGGCCGAAGCCGACGCCTGGCTGATCACCTACAACCGCCGCCGGCGCAACCACGGCGACTACATGCGCGGCCGGACCCCTCAAGAGATCCTCGACAACCACAAGAGAAACAGGCAGCATGACAACCATCAACCGCAGAGGCCATCTGTCACCTCAACTCCCGGTCCGGAAGCTCTAGAGCTACCCCGCGACGCTCCTTGTCGAGGAAGTAGCCTTGTGGTCGAGATGTTGAACGGCGGATCGTGGCGGCGAGTGGTCTATCGGTTCGGTGCCACGACGATCCTGCTCTCAATCCTGAGCGTTGGCGCTCTTCTGTCCGCTGCGTCGGGCAGTGCAGCCGTCCAGACAGGTCCGTCCGCCTCCACCACTGCCACGCAGATGGGCCAAACCATCGTCCTAGGCAAAAACCCGCATAGCCCTCTTTGCAAGAAGCTCCGTGCGGTCAACCTGACACTCCGCAACCAAGCGTCCAACCTTAAAAAAATGCAGTCGGGGAAATTGGAGTGCATTCCAGAAGGTTCTTCTTGCTTTTGACCAAATGCTGTCCAATACGTCTCAAGCCGTCATCGACGTCGGCACGAACGTTCCTGCCAATGTCCGCAGTGCAGCCCGCAAGGAAGTGTCGAATATCAAGGTTCTTCAAAAGCTCGTACGCAAGGCAAGGAACGCTGCTGGGCTGAATGCGTCAATGAATGGCACTGGGACTTCTGACTTCATATCTGCCCAAGCGGCAGTCATCGACTATGTCGCGGCACAGTGCGGTTCGACCCAGGGGTCGGTGACGGGGGTTTCTGGAACTGAACTTCCCGTCACTCTGTCCCCCCTCCCAGCCAGACACTGACGCCATGATTCCGCCGCAGGGTGCCCCGATACGCCGGTTATTGGGTCATCATGCTCCTCGGCTCCGTTCGCCACGCTGGTGGAACGCTCAAAGGAAAAGCCTTACCTCCGGAGGCGCGATATGGAGCTCGTCCACCATTTCGACTATATGGGACCCTGATACCTGTTCTCCGGAATCCTCATGTTCCTCGAACTGACAGAAGGAGGGTGATCGGCGAGACCGGCTCAAGGACGGGAGTGGGCCGGTGGCGGAGACTGTCGTGCCCGGCTCGGACGGACGGGCGCAGGTTGACGTCCGATGCCAATCGGAACGGCGATGGGGCCTTCATCTACACGCACTACACCGGCCTGCTCGAGCTGAACGACAAGGTGATGACCGCATGCCAGCGCCGTTGGCACCGACTGGGGCGACAGTATTCAGGAGTATGCCACGTTTCGAAACTGCCGACGAACGATAAAGTGGTTGACCGCCAGCCTCTTCGTTGCCGAAGGCCGCCTCAAAGAAGGTGGCGGTGTCGACTACCGGGTTTACCGCATCATCTTCGACGCGATCTGAGGTCGGCACCACCGTCGCCTTCCCTCACTGGAGCAGGTCCCGAAAACCATGAGCCCGCATTGCGAGTAGCCCAGACGTCGCTCAGCGACACCGGCGGCATACGCTTTTGATGGCGACCGACCTTTGCGACTTCGACGAATCGGAACGGAAAGTGGAGCAGTCCGAGGAGAAGGCGGGGAACTGGCTCAAGGCCGTTTGGGCAACGATCCTGTATGCCCTGGGCGTCGGCGGTCCTGCGGGGTAAGGCGTCCCCGAACGCCGGAAGAGTGGGGCATTCGGCACTTTCGGGTTAGGTCCCCCGGCCCGGACTTGGTGGAGGAGCGGATGACTGGGTGTCGATGGGCCAAGAGCCGGACCCGAACGGATGTTCGTGTCACTCGTCGAGTCGTCCCGTGGCAACCATCACACGGAGGTGGGAAACTTCCTTGGAACGGCGCGATAGAAGGTGAACGTTCGCAGGGTGGTCAGATGGCGAAGTACCGAAACGCACTTCCGCAACTGGCAGGGGGCATCTTCCTTACTGATGGCGGGCTCGAGACCGACCTCATTTTCCACCAGGGATTCGAGACGCCCTCTTCGCCTCCTTTCCGCTGCTCGAGAGCGAAGCGGGCATAACGGCCTTTCGCGAATTACTACCTACGATTCGCGCAAGTCGCAACCGAGGCCGAGGTCGGGTTCATCCTCGAGGCTCGCAACTTGGCGAGCCAGTAGCGACTGGGCCATAGCAGCTCGGATATACTTCGGCCTCGCTGGCGGACGTCAATCGCCGCGCCGTCGATTGCTCGTCGAATCAGAACGGCGTTGGGCGGGGTACAGGTCCAATCGTCATCAGCGGGGCGATCGGTCCGCGAGGAGATGCATACAACCCTGATCACCTCATGACACAGAGGAGGCGGAGGATTACCACTCAGAGCAGATCAGAACACTTGGCGACACAGAGACCGACCTCGTGACCGCCCTCACGATCACCCATACAGCCGAGGCAATTGGAATTGTGAAGGCCGCGGAGCGCCTCAGGTTGCCGGTCGTAATCTCCTTTACCGTCGAGACTACGGTGTCCTACCGAGGGGTCACCGTTGAGTGCAGCAATTCGAGGTGGATGAAGCACAGCTCGGGACCGGCCTATTACGGCATCAACTGCGCCCATCCGACACACTTCGACGACGTGCTGGTCCCGAAAGCACTGGATTCAACGCATCCAGATGGTGAGGGCCAACGCTTCACGAATGAGCCATACCGAACTCGATGACGCGACGGATCTAGACGATGGAGACCCTGAACGAGTTTGGCCGCGAGTCATCGCCGAACTCCGTCAAGAGATTCTCCACAATGAACGTGCTGGCGGGCGTTGTGGGACGGATGTCCGCCACATCCAGGCAATCGCTCAGGCCTGTCATTAGTCGCCAAAAGGAGCGTCCAGCGGTCCACGATCCATTGCAAGTTCCGGAACAGGCTGGGATAAGGGGTATCCCCGTTCGCCGGGGACCGTGGGATCTTCGAAGGGCTACCCGGTAGTGCCCGTGGCTCCGGTAGACGGTAGGGGGGTGCCCCCGTACGCCTGCGTGTTTGGGGATAGGGCGACGTAGGAACGTTCTGACGGGTGCCCTTCGTGACTTACGGATGAGCGCGTGCCTTGGACGTGCCCGTGGTCTCAGGCGGCCGACCGTTCTCCGTCGTGGCACGACGCAGATGGGTCAGGTGGGATGCGGACCTTTGTGGTGAGCTTCCGTGAAGGCCGTGCTGGCGACGTTCGGGGCGCTGGTCTCGTTGCTCGGGGTCGTCCTGGTGAGCGGGGCAGCCACGGTCTTCGGTGGTGGGGCGCCTACCGCTTCATCGGCGGCAACGGCGGCGATCCCTCCGGCCATGCTGACCATGTACCAGTCGGCGGCGACCACCTGCCCCGGGTTGCCGTGGACGGTGCTGGCGGCGATCGGGACGATCGAGTCGGACAACGGTCAGTCGACGTTGCCCGGCGTGCACAGTGGGGCGAACAGCGCCGGCGCGGAAGGGCCGATGCAATTCGAGCCGGCGACATTCGCGGCCTACGACGAGCCGGTACCTCCGGGTGGCGCCGATCCGCCGAGCCCCTATGACCCGACCGACGCGGTGTACGCGGCGGCCCGGATGCTCTGCGCCAACGGGGCGGCTAACGGAGCCAACCTGGCGGGGGCGATCGAGTCGTACAACCACTCGTCGGCGTACGTGGCCGAAGTTCTGGCCCTGGCCCAGTCCTACGGAGGGACCACCGAATCGTTGGTGCCGACGGGGTCGAGTGCCGGTGTCGTGGCAGCCGAGTGGGCCATGCAGCAGATCGGCACGCCCTACATCTGGGGTGGCGAAACCGTCGGCGTGGGTTTCGACTGCTCCGGGCTGGTGCAGGCCGCCTACCGGGCGGCCGGGGTCTCGCTCCCCCGGGTGGCCCAGGACCAGTACGACGCGACGGCCGAGGTGCCACCGGGTGCGCCGCTCGAGGTCGGGGATCTCGTCTTCTTTGGCGGCGGGCTAAGTGGCATCGACCACGTGGGTCTCTATGTCGGCGTGTCGGGCGGGGCGAGCATCATGGTCGACGCGCCTTACACAGGGGCCGACGTGCGGCTCGAGCAGTTCCCCGACAGTGTCGGTGCGGCCTTTGGCAGCCTGCTCTTCGTCGGAGCGACGCGGCCAGGGTGAGCGGTGTCGTCCCGCATGACTCGACGGAATGATTCGCGATGGACGAGACTTACCCAGATCCAAAATCAGAAACCTGGGGGTTCAATGGCCGCAACCGATGCTCAAGCGATACTTCGCGTGCCAGCCCGCGACGTGCCTGTGCCTTCTTTTCTGAGCCCGCAGGCGCAAGCCATTCTTGGGATGGGTTTGTTTCAGGTGGATGAGTATCCGCCACTCGAGGACCTGGACGGCTGGCGAGCCATGGTGGCTTCCAGGGATGAAGTCGTACGGTCGATCATGTCCGAGCGTGTCTCGGCGTTTGGTGGAGAGGTCGAAGAGATCGATTGCAATGGCACGCGGATCTTCGTGATCGCGCCCGCCGGGACGTCGGACGAGGACCAGCGCGTCTATCTCGACTTCCACGGCGGTGGCCTCATCACAGGTGGCGGCGATATCTGTCGAGCAATGGGCATCGGAGCGGCGAGCAGCGTTGGGCGGCGGACCTGGACCGTTGACTACCGGATGCCGCCCGACTTTCCCTATCCCGCAGCTCTCGACGACGCGGTCGCTACCTACCGAGCGCTCCTCGACATTCGTGGGCCAGAACAGATCATCGTGGGCGGAGCATCGGCGGGTGGCAACCTCGCAGCCGCATTGATCCTCCGAGCCCACGACGAAGGTCTCCCACTGCCGGCGGCGGCCATCCTCCAGACACCGGAGGTGGACCTGACGGAGTCCGGCGATTCCTTCCGGACGAACCTCGGTCTCGACACGGTCCTGACCGGCAGCCTCATGCCGGCCAACTTGCTGTATGCCGCCGGACACGACCTCGCCCATCCCTACCTCTCCCCGCTCTTTGGCGATTTCGCCAAAGGTTTTCCGCCCACCTTCTTGACCACCGGAACACCGATCTCTTCCTCTCCAACACCGTTCGGATGCATAGAGCACTGCGCGCTGCCGATGTCCCGACCGAACTGCACGTCATGGAGGCTGCACCGCATGGAGGCTTCTTCGGCACCGCGCCTGAAGACGCCCAAGTCGTGCGTGACCTGCGGCGATTCGTGGAGCTTCACTGACCTCCCCGCCGGCACGGCGAGCCCACCCTTGCGCACAGGAGTAAGCCGGTGCGGCGTTGCCAGGGCCTTCCGGTCACCGGTACTCCGTAGTCGTGACCGCGTGCCGGTCACCCAGGGAGTCAGTTGATGTCCTGCCGAACCGACCGGGCGATACCGACTACCGCTAGTGCGCCGGCCCAGGCGATCAACGTGATCGCGCCGGCGCCTGGCGAGAGAAGGTGTTGGACTCGGAGACCCATGAGTGCATCCGAAGCACGGGTTGGCGTGAACCGCCCCACCGAAGGGACGAGGCCGAACAGGAGGCTGTCGACGACGAGGCCCCAGGCGAGTAGCACGATGACGCCGCCCACTTGGTTATGGATGATCGCGCCGAGGCCGGCCCCGATCGCGCCCCACAGGGCCGCGCCGGCGAGCCCCCCGAGCGTGAGCAGCAGAATGTCGCCGCCGCCGAGCACGACGGTGATGCCACGCCCATCGAGGATCGCGTAGCCGATCGCCCAGCCGATCGCCTCGCCGAGGATCCCGAATGCGACTCCGGCCAGCGCGCCGGCGACGGCCTTGGCGGTCAGGACCTGTGAGCGTA
>CAWCTM010000017.1:0-34490 GCA_963798595.1 uncultured Gammaproteobacteria bacterium
ACGCGTTGCACTTGAACTGCTGCCGCACAAGGAGTATCTCTCGCTATCGTTCGATGTTGGTAAGTCATCGGCGGCTGTACCAAGTAACCGCATCAAATGGCCATTTCGTTCTCTTCCATACTGGCGACGGCGACTGACCCGCTTCTTTTGGCGGGTACGGCGATCGTCGCCGGTTTCTTCGGCGCTCGCTATGGGCAGAGGCGGGGCCCGCTGGTGCATTTTATCGTCCAGCTTCTGGTCTTTGTCATTCTCACGGCTCTGTTGCTTGCCGGCGACGTTACTCCTTACCGCCCAGGCATAACGATCGGCTCCGAACCGAGGCGTCTCATCGTGGGCGCGCTCGAAGCGATCTGGTGGCTGGGCGCGGCATGGCTCGCCGCCGGCTTCTTGCGGGCATTCGTCGTGCTGGGGCGACAGCCGCGAGAGGCCAAATTGGTTCAGGATCTTCTGGCCGGCCTGATCTATCTCGTTGCGACTTTCGCAATCATCGCCTATGTGTTCGATCTCCCGGTGAAAGGCCTGCTGGCGACCTCGGGTGCCTTGGCGATCATCATCGGTCTAGCGTTGCAGAGCTCGCTCGGAGATGTCTTCTCCGGCATCGTACTGAATATCGAGCACCCGTACCACGTGGGCGACTGGATCATTCTGGACGACACCATCCAGGGTAAGGTGATCGAAACCAACTGGCGTGCGACGCACATTCTGACAGGAAACCAGGATGTGGCGATCATCCCGAACAGCGTCATTGCGAAATCCAGATTGGTGAATTGCAGCGCGCCAACCAAGATTCACGGCACCAACATCCGGGTGAAGCTGGAGCCCTCGCTGACGCCCGCCGCGGGCTGTCATTTGCTGAAGGAAGTGCTCCTCGGCAGCACGCAGATCCTGCGGACGCCTGAGCCGACCGTCACCATCAAGGATGTCAGCGCGGAGATGATCGATTTTGAGCTTTTCTACGTGGTTGCGGACATCGGCGCCGTCGACCGGGCGCAAAACGAACTTTTCGACCGGATCTATCGGGCGGCGGCGGCGGCTGGAGCGAAATTTTCGCCACGGGTGACGGGCTCGTCGAAAAGATCCGCCGCGGAGGAAAGCGGGGACTCAGGAATTCCCGATCGCCTGCTCGCTGGAATCTCGATTTTCTCGACCTTGACGGCGGAGGAAAAAACAGCGCTAACCTCGCAGATGCAGCGGAAGGATTACAGGCCGGGCGAGGTGATCGTGAAGGCCGGTACGGTCATGCAAGCCTTGTGCATCGTCAGTTACGGCGTTCTGGTTGGAACGGTGGAGCAAGACGGCCGCAAGATTGAGGTCACCCGATTGGCACCGGGAGATTATTTCGGCGAGGTCGGACTGCTTACCGGTGAGGCGCTGAAGGGTGACCTTACTGCGCTCAGTTGGGTCGTGATTTACGAGATTGCTAAGGATGCGCTCGCTCCGCTCCTCAAGGCGCGTCCGGCCATGGCCGAGGAGCTCAGCGAAAGCCTCGCAAGCCGGCAGCTGGCGCATCGCACCGTGCTCGACCACCGAGACCCCGAGGAGCAGCATGGAGACGGACTGGCGAACCGGGTCTTAGGCAATATCCGGCGCCTGTTCTCTCTTCAGCATTGAGGGAGCCTGTCGATTCGATTCCGGGCCCGCGTCCGGCGCGAGAGTTTTATAGCTCAATAAATCAGGCCGCCTCGACACTCATCAAGGCGGCACCCGTCGCGATCCTTAAGGCTATCGGACGGGCATATTCTCGTGGACGAATCAAACCCAAGGAGCGCCGCATGACGACCATGAGCAATACTATGGACGCGAATCCCGGTACAAGGACACTCACGCATCGGTGGGGATGGCTGCTGGTACTTGGCATCGTGCAGATCATTGCCGGGACCATCGCCTTTGCCATTCCGATCGTCGCGTCGTTCGCGGCCGTCGCGATTTTTGGTGCCGTTTTGCTGGTGACCGCGACTTTTCAGCTTGTCCACGCCTTTAAGATCGGCGTCTGGCCGCGTTCAGCATGGTATGGGCTCAGCGGTGTGCTTTCCGTTGTGAACGGCCACGCCGATATCCGTCCAGTTTATGTCGGGATCCCAGCGGAGCTCATCCTCCACGTCCCTCCTGATGTCTGCGTCCAGTCTCATATCACGTACTCCCGCGTTGGTTTAACGGTGATGCCCGGCTGCGTTATCTTCCCCATTTGGGCGCGCCGCACGTGCAACTCCACGGTAGAGTCGCTGGGTCCGCTCTGGTATCCCTGGCGTCCTGGATGGGGTGGATGGGGTTATTGGGGCGCCGAGCCCGACGAGGAATTTGTCACGCACTATACGGGCCACGTCCTCGCGAATCTTGCCGGCCCGAACGGGAAAGGCATGCGCTGTCAGTTTCAGCTGCTGCGTGCCGACGAGGGAATGAAAGGCGGCGGCGAAGGCCAGTGCCAGCTATCCTCCGGACAGAACATCAAGGCCGACTTCCCTCCTTCCTGAGACGCTGCGTGAGAGAGCCCGCGGTTAGGTTATGCTCGGAACTTGAACTGCGATCGGAGATGACATGAGCGCGTTACCCCGCGTCGCGGAGTCCACGCATGTAAAGAAGATCGTCGTCTTTGGCAATCACCGCATCCAACGAGGAATCGCCGGTCTGGTCCGAAAGTCGAACCTCCAGCACCTTACCGCCTGTCTTTCTTTCAAGCGCCTGGACGGCATGGCGCAATGAGTCATCGCTCACGCCGGGTTCGCGCTGCTGCGAAAAGGCGGCACCTACGGTGAAAACGACAAGTGCCAGTGTGGAGAGGCTTGGCGTTAGTTTCGTTCTCATGGGATTGCACCTAAGTGAGCGGGGTATCGGCGCGCGGCGGCCGCGTACGGCTGGATTTATAAGCGCTCTCAGGCGTTCGCACATTGATGCAGGTCAATTACCACCGCGGGCATTTTTTGCACCGCAATTGACGCCGATCAAAGCGGCGGTTTGCGCACGCACTATGATTGACTCGATGTCGCGGTCGAGCCAATCGACCGCACGATCAATCGTTGTAGTGTGTTGAAGGAGGATTCAATATGGCCATGTTGCGCTGGGAACCATTTCGTGAAATGGAGGATACATTGCGTCGCTTTTCGCCGTTATATCTGCCGGACGACGGCGCTAGGCACGCCTCGACGAGAAGCTGGGTACCGCTCGCGAACATCAGCGAAACCGAGAAAGAATATCTCATCAAGTGCGAGCTGCCGGACGTGAAGAAGGAAGATGTGAAGATTGCCGTGGCGGATGGTGTAATCACCATCAGCGGTGAACGCAAATTAGCGCGCGAGGATCAGAGCGAAAATGCCATCCGCGTCGAGAGCATTTACGGTGCATTCACGCGCAGTTTCGTCCTGCCGGATCACGTCGATGCCGAGGGTATTCAGGCCGAGAGCAAGGATGGCGTGCTGCGCATTCACATCCCCAAAGTCACAACCAAGAAAGCGGAGCCTTTGGCGATCGAGGTGCATTGAATCCAGTGGCAAGGCAAGTGCCGGTCCCAGGTCCGGCACTTGGCTCGACGGTCGCTGAACGTCGCTCCCGGGTACGCTCCCATCTCGCCCCCGTCCAGCGTGAAAAACTCGCTGACAGCGAGCGCGCTCAAGGTGGGCGGCAGCTGTGTCCATCCGAGAAATTGCCGGTGCCACGGCGCAACCGCTCCGGGACGATTGCCCAGCGACCGCGTCGAATCTAAGGGTCCTTTGGAGGGTCGGCGAAACAAGCAATGTGGCTACGGGTACTTCTTGCGCTATGGCCACGACAATTAAAGGGAATTTGTCCTTTGGTTTTCGGTGGCTAAGCCCACCATGGTTGTTTTGGAATCCGCACCGCCCCGCAACACGGGTGTGCGTATTGAAATAGGGTGGGGGGCTATGCCATAATTTTGGAATGAGTCACACAATTCGACAGCAGAAGAAGCTATTGGCCCGCGTGCGCCGCCTGCGAGGTCAAGTGGAGGGGATAGAGCGTGCGCTCGAGAGCGAGGCCGGTTGCGATCAGGTCATGCATCTGATCGCCGGCGCACGCGGCGCCATGGCTGGCCTGATGGCCGAGATTGTCGAGGACCATGTGCGTTCGCATCTGGTAGATAACGACCGACATCCGGGTGCCCTCAATGGCGAAGCCGCCGAGCAATTGCTGGACGTCGTCCGTACGTATTTGAAGTGAGTGTTGTCATGACCCTTAATACCAACACCATCGAGCCGCCATTTCACCAGCACATTTTTCTCGGCGAGGAGCACGAACAAAGTGAGCGTAAGACTTGGACGGTGATTTGGCTTTGTGGCGCGATGATGTGTGCCGAAATCGTGGGCGGTCTGGTCTTTGGATCGATCGCGCTCGTGGCCGATGGGCTGCATATGAGCACCCACGCGGGGGCACTCCTTCTCGCGGCACTCGCCTATACGTACGCGCGCCGGCATGCAGGTAATTCAAACTTTACTTTTGGCACAGGCAAATTCGGTGATCTTGCCGGTTTTACCAGCGCCATCGTGCTGGCGATGATCGCGCTGTTGATCGGCTACGAATCGGTGGCTCGTATTTTCGCCCCCATCCAGATCCACTTCGCGGAGGCGATTCCAATTGCCTGTGTCGGCCTCGCCGTCAACATCGCGAGCGCGTGGCTCTTGAGCAGCGGCGGCCATCACCACGGCCATGGTCATGGTGGTGAGCGGGGTCACGACGAGGCGCATTCGATAAAGACTTCTTCCGGCGATCTCATCCTGGAAGTATTCGAGGATGGGGTCCCGCCGCGCTTTCGGTTGCGCGCGGCGGTTGGGCCGCCGCCGGCCGCGGGAACGACGCTCATCACCACGGTGCGCCCGGATGGCACGCAGCAGGAATTCACTCTGGTCGCGCGCGGTGATTTTCTCGAGTCACAGGATGTGATTCCGGAACCGCACGCCTTCACCGCGCAGATCGAGCTTGGCGCACATGCTTACGCGACTGTCTTCGAGGAGCACGACCACGGACACGGTGCCGCGGGTCGTGATAACAATATGCGGGCCGCGATCATTCACGTTATGGCGGACGCTGCCGTGTCGGTTTTGGTGATCATTGGGCTACTGCTGGCACGTGCATTCGGGTGGCTGTGGATGGATCCACTGGCGGGCATCGTCGGGGCTTGCGTGATCGCCAGCTGGTCCTATGGACTGATTCGCGACACCGGCGCCATTCTGCTCGATCGAATTCCGGACAGCCGGCTAGCCCAGGATCTGCGCGCTGCGATCGAAAGCGACGGCAGCACGCTCGCCGATCTACACCTGTGGCGCTTGGGACCCGGCCATTTGGGCGCGATCCTGTCGGTGTGCCCCAAGGAAGGCCGAGACGCGGATTATTACCGGGCGAAATTGGCACGCTACCGCGCACTGTCGCATATCACGATCGAGGTTCACCCGCACTCGAGCATCAGCAAGTGAGTGGTCGGCCTCCCTGTGTTGCGATCTGCCGATTCGACGACAAGACGAGGTTGTGCGTCGGCTGTTTGCACACGCAGGCGGAATGCCGAGAATGGACAAAAATGATGCCCTTCCGGCAACAGGAAATCCTGTGTCAGCTCGTGAGGCCGAAGAAATCGAGCAGACGCCGTTGGCTGAGCAACACGAGCTCGCCCTGATCTTTCAAGCCAAAACGTTCGCTATGAATAACCTGGTCGTACAGTAGCCAGGCCTCTCGAACTCAATCCGACCCCGGCCGGGTTGCAGGTTCGCTCACGAGATTCCACTCTGCCAGCGAATTCCAGATTGCTAGGTCAATCTCTCGGGCGTGGGCCAGATCCGACGTCCAGCCCCACCAATAGACATGAATTTTGCCGTAGTGCGATGATTCATAGTCGGCGTCGAGCAGAACAAATGGCGATCCGAATGACTTAGTGCTGAGCCTTATGATGTCGGGGTCCGATGGTGTTCGATGGCCCTGACACCAAAGTCCACCTTGGTCTCGCGGATGCGGACGCATGAAAGGATCTCGGCCGCATATCAATCCATCGACATCGTGTTGATCCAGATGCTCGTCCCATGTTTTATTTACCGTTCGTGCGACTTCGCGTTGATCCTCGATCGATAACCGAGTCGGGGGGTCCTGCTCGACACGAACTGTCACGGCGTCAGGTAGAAATTGCTTCCTGCCATCCTGAAGGGGGATGTCGCTCGGCTCATAGTTCCCAGACCAGTTCCCCTGAATCACAAAGTAGAGATATGGAGCCTTGGGAAGATCACCGGTGGTCCGGCATTTACGAGGGAATCTCTCAATGTCGCCAACATAAGGCCTATTGATCTTCGGCACGGCCAGCACGAGTTCATCGCTGATCTTAAAGACCGGACGCGAAGTGCCCCCTGGGCCAGCGCTGTTCGTCTGCGAGAATTTGGCGAATTCCGGCCCAGAGCAATTGGTTACCCATCCGGCCTTCCGTTCGGCCTCCATGGGATCCGATTCGCGGATGGGATTCAGCAGCGCGATGGCTATCAGCGTCGCAAGGACAATGACGCCCAGGCTAACTTTCTCGCGCCAGGTTGGCAGGCCGCGCGCCAGTGCGCGGCGAATTACATCGCTCAACCGAATCAAGATTCGCGGTTTGTTCATACATCCTTGTTTCGCGACTCACTCAAATTTTAGTGCCAGACCATCATCCTTTGAATTCGATTGTTGGCCTGTGATTACCGTCACGGTGCTATGGTTGCCGAACAGGCGCATTCAGGGGTCAGGTCACGACAGTTCGGCTGTCGCACAAGTCGCTTCTCGACCCGTGATGCGACGATGACGGCGGTAGCGACCACGGGCGGCGCCGACCCGCCGCCAGGAGCCTGTGCCTCACGCCCAGCGTCGCGCAATCAGTCTTAACTGGCTCGCGCGCTCCATCGTTGCAACCTGCTCTGACCACTGTAGGATTGATGCCGCGAATCGGGAACAAACCATGACATCAAAATCAATTTTCATAACCGGCGCGGGCTCGGGTATCGGAGCGGCTACCGCGCGACTCTTCGCAGAAAATGGCTGGCGGGTTGGCCTCGTCGATCGACAGGATGGCGAAACGCGCGCTCTTGCGGCCCAAATCGGTGGTGAAGCCCAATCCTTTTGCATTGATGTCTGTGATCAAGGCCAAATCGCAGCGGCGCTCAAACGATTTGGGCGTTCACGTGACTCCGGAGATGGTAGATGAGACCGTAGTGCGGGCGGTCGACGGGCGCCAGGTCCATTGGTTTGTCACTGACAGAGACGCAGCCATCGCCACACAGGTCGACGCGACACCTTGGGAGGCTCGCCGAAACATCATGAAGAGTCTCACTGGTTATTAGTACAATTACTCAATTGACGCGCTTGAAGTGCGCCGGCGCTGACCCGGGCCCCCCGCCGACCGCGGTGAATCTAGGCGATCGTGCCCAAGTCGAGATATCTATCCAGTCTTTATCGTGCTTGAGCGCTCGTCGAGCACATGGGCGGTGCGCAACGCTGAGCGAGGGCCCGGCAACGCTCATTGAATCCTATGACCTCGACGCCACTAGTGTACTGATTACAGCGGATCGCAAACATCTTGCGGAGCCCATTCAAAGCATCGGGCGAGGAGAAATTTGGTGACCAATCCCATGCCGGCAGTTTTTTTTGGTCATGGCAACCCAATGAATGCCGTGCAGCGAAACGCGTTTACGGACGGCTGGCGCCGCACGGCTGCCTCGATCCTGAAACCCCGGGCGATACTCGCTGTTTCTGCACATTGGTATTTGCCGGCCACCGCCGTCACGATCTCCCAACCTCCCAAGACGATCCATGATTTCGGCGGATTTCCGGCGGAACTTTTTCGCGTGCAATATCCGGCGCCGGGCGACGAATGGCTTGCCCGTCGTGTTCGTGCCTTGCTGCATCCTTACAAAGTGGATTTTGCCGACGATTGGGGACTTGACCATGGCACCTGGTCGGTGTTGCGTCATGCTTACCCCGACGCCGATGTGCCGGTGGTGCAGCTCAGTATCAACGAAGCGCACGCGGCGTCGTTCCATTTTCAGTTGGGCCAACAGCTGGCGCCGCTGAGAAGCGAGGGCGTGCTGGTGGTGGGAAGCGGCAATATCGTCCACAACCTTGAGGCCTATGCGTGGGGGAGGCATGTGCCCAACCCTTACGATTGGGCCGAGCGCTTTGAAGGAGCTGTCAAACGGTCAATTCTGTCCGGCGACTTCAAGCCGCTCATCAACTACGAACATTTCGGTCACGATGCGCAGTTGGCCATTCCGACACCCGAGCATTTTCTGCCGCTCCTATACGTGCTCGGCACGCAACAGCCCGGTGAGAAGTTATCGTTTCCAGTCTCGGGCTTTGACGGGGGCTCGATCTCCATGCTGTGTGTTCAAGTGGGCGAGTAGGTCGCGTGCGAAACGCTCATGGATCTCTGGAGCCGTTGCGTTTCGCAAGCGAACACTCTTGGGGCCCCTGAAAGGGAAGATCGTGACCCTGGGCGCAGCCCTAGTCGCGCTGTTCTCAGGCAACCCTTAAGTCGCTGCAACACAACGGACTCATCACGGTCCTTCCCACCCTCTTCGCCACTTTATTTCCCCGCGCTCCGCTCGCCATTTTCCCCTGCTAAATACTAAGGCTGCGGCGGCACAATTCCGTTCGACGGGTAAGCCGGAACCCACGGAGGCGGCGGCGGAAGTCCTGCGGGCTTACCGGCGATCGCCTTGAGCATCAGATCGACCGCCGTCTCGAGCTGCGCGTCGCGGCCGGCCAGCAAATCGGCGGGCTGGTTCTCGACCTCGACGTCCGGGTCGACTCCATGGTTCTCGAGCGCCCATTGACTGTCGAGCGTATAGAGCGCGTCCTCGGGAATGGTGACGTAGCCGCCGTCCATCATTTGCCAGTTGCCGCGGATTCCGCGCACGCCGCCCCAGGAGCGCGTCCCGACCAGCTTGCCGATGTCGTAGCGGTGAAACAGATACGGGAAGATATCGCCGTCCGAAGCCGACCAATGATTGAGTAGCGCCACTTTGGGCCCATTCAAGACCTCCTCCGGCTCGGTCGAAATCCCGGATTCGCGATTGGTCCCGAGCACGACCAGCATGCGCCGCAAGCGCTCGATCGCGAACGGCGCGATGAACCCGCCGCCGTTCCACCGGTCGTCCATGATCAGGGCTTGTTTGCCTAGCTGCGCATAGAATTGCCGCACGAACTGCTGCAGTCCCAGCTGTTCCATATCGGACATGTAGACGTAGCCCACGCGCCCGCCCGAGAGTTTGTCAACCACCTCGCGATTGTGCGCGATCCAAGCCGCCTCGCGCAGACTCAGCTCCTTGGCGACCGGAGTGACGACGACTTGACGGCGTGCGCCGTCCGGCCGATCGGCGATCGTGAGCTCGACCGTCGTGTCCGCGTCGGCCAGTTGCAGCAAACTGTCCGGATCGGTTGGAGCCTTGAGCTCGGCGCCATTGACCGCGAGCAGATAATCGCCCGTCTTGACGTTGAGCCCCGGCTGCGCCAGCGGACTGCGATAATCGCTCCGCGTGTTATCGCCCGGATAAATCGTCGCGAATCGGTAGCGGCCCGAGGCGGTATCGAGCGCCCAATCCACGCCGAGCAACGCGCTGTGGGCCTGCGGAGTAGTGTCCCCATCGTCGCCGCCGCCGACATAGGTGTGAGAATTGCTGATTTCCCCGAGCATCTGCCCGATCAAGTAATTCAGATCCTCGCGCGAGCCGGCGAGCGGCAATAGCGCGCGGTAATGGTCGTGCACACCCTTCCAGTCCACGCCGTTCATGGGGGGCGAGTAGAAGAGGTCGCGCTCGAGCCGCCAGGCATTCTCGAACATCTCTGACCACTCTTGTTTGGGATCGACGAGCTCGCGCAAATGATCGAGCTTGAGCGGCTTCTTGGTCTCTGTGTCCTTGGCCGCGTCGGCTTTGGTCGCGAGCACGGTGTAATCCTTCTCATGCCGGATCAGCACGCGTAGTCCGTCGCGCGACAAGGAATAGGCGTCCACCTCCTCGGTGATCGTCGAGGACTTGCGCGTCTTGAGATCGTAGAAACGCAGCTCCGACTTCTCGCCGGCGAGCATGCCGTCGATGAGCCCGAGAGGCTGCGTCAGATAGAAAATGCGATCTCCGCGCAGGTCGAGCTGGGCGATGTTCGCCGCATCGACCGGCACCGCTACGGCGCGCGCCATCAGGCCGTCCAAGTCGATCCGGATCGGCTTGATGGGGCCGGGCTTGACCGGTTCCACCGGCTCGGCCGCCGAGTCGTCTTTCTTTTTGTGGTTATCGGGCTTGCCGGGCTTAGTCTCCTGCTCGTGCTTGGCCTCGTCCGGTTGCGCCGAGGAGCTGTCGTAAGAGGAGCCGCTGCCCTCGTCGGACTTCGGCGCGACCGGCGAGGCCGTGTCCCGCGCGAGGGGGATCGCGTAGATTCCCGCCGACTTGAGGATGGCGAAATCGAAGTCGACGTCCGAGCCAACTGGATTCTCGTGCCGGCTCGAGATGAAATAGAGATACTTTCCGTCGGATGACCAGGCGGGATTCGCATCGATTCCGGAGCCGTCGCCGATACGCGTCAATTTGCCGGTCGCAATTTCGTAGAGCGCGAGGTCACGCCTGCGGTTGATCGCGGTCAGGCTCAGAGCGAGCCAGCGACCGTCCGGCGAAAACGCCTGATCATGGATTTCCCCGAATTTATCCTGCGCGACTTGTTTCGGCGCCCCGCCGTCGGTGCCGACGATCCACAGCCGATGGGCGCCATCCGAGAATGCCAGCATCTTTCCATCCGGCGAGAAGATGGGGGCGTAGAAGTAGCCCTCGGCGAACGAGGTGAGGATTCTTTCAGCCCCTCCCTCCGCCGGTCGAATCGCGATTTCCTGCCTGCCTCCCGCATCGGTGGTGTAGGCGATGGTCCGGCCGTCCGGGGACCAGGCGGGGTGGTCTTCGTCGGCGCCCTGTGTGCTCGTCAAATTGCGCGTCGCGCCGTTTTCAGTCGGTACGCTGAAAATATCCCCGCGCGCGGAGAACAGTGTGCGCTTCCCGTTCGGCGCCAGCGCGAAATCCACCTGCTGTGCGGGGTCGATCGCGCGAATCTCAGTTTTGACGTCGGCCACGCGAGTTCGGGTACGCAGACCGTCGTCGGGGAGCTGGACAGGAACTTCCTCGAGGTGCTCGCTCGGCAAATCCAGCCGATAGAGCTTGCCCCCCTGCTGGAAGGCGATGGCATCGCCGCCCAACGCCGGGAAGTCGATGTCGTAATCGGTGAAATGCGTGACTTCCCGCGGCTGCTTGCTGACCGTGTCCATCACCCAGATGTTGGCGCGGCGGTTCGCATCCTGATCCGAGAGATAGTAGATGCGATCGCCGTACCACATCGGCGAGGTATTAGTGCCGGACCAGCTCGTCAGCTGCTTGAGCGCATGCGTATTGAAGTCGTAGGTGAAGACCTGCTGTGCCAGGCCGCCGTTGTAGCGCTTCCAGGTCCGGAAATTTCGAAAGATGCGGTTGTAGGCGATCGTGTGACCATCGGGCCCGTAGCTCGCCAAGCCGACCGCGCTGTCGATCGGCATGCGCGTCGGCAGCCCGCCCACAACTGGAACCTCGTAGAGGTATTGGATCCAGCTGTTCCATTGGTCGCCCTTGGACAAGTAGACGACATTCCGGGAGTCCGGCGTCCAGGTGACCACCATGTTGTCCGGCCCATGGCGGCCTCCCGTGCCGGCCTCGGTCGTTGGGCGGAATGTCAGGCGCCGCGCGGTACCGCCCGCGGCGGGAATCACCCAGATGTCCGTGCCCGCCTTGCTCGCTTCCGTATAGGCGATCCACTTGCCGTCCGGCGAGACCCGCGGGAACATGTCCTGGCCTGGCGCGCTCGTCAGTCGCACGGCGGTGCCGCCGGTTTTGGGGACCGACCACACATTGCCATTCGCGACGAATACGATTCGATCGCCGAACGGCTGTGGGAATCGAGGCAGCGCAGCACGCGTGGCGGCCAGCGGAGTCATTGCGAGAAGAATAACGGGCAACAAACGGTGGGTGATCATGGTTCAAAGAGTCTCTAGTTGAGAAATTCGTACGGCTGCCGTTGGATCAAGGGGTGACGACCAAGGTAGGCCTGCCCAGACGCGAAATGCAGTAATCATTCCTTAGCGCTCGGCCTTCCGTTATACCGATCGTCTGCGGTCACCAGCATTGCGTCTTCGTGCTCGAGCGCGACTGCGTGATACAGCGTGTCGAACAGATGATGATTGGTCTCGATAGCAAGGCGGGTCGCCCACCGGATGAAGGGCGAAACTATACGCCGGTCGCAGGTGGCGTCAAAGCGCCCAGTCGCCACCTGACTGTGATCATCCTCTCCGACATCGAGGGCTCGATGCCGGAATCATTCATTTCACAAATCGTCGACCTCTATGCTCCTGAGGCGCACTGATTCGGGCTTCGGGTCGCCTCGAAGAGAAACCAGGTCCGATTCTCGGTCTCGTCGAGCCACACTTCGATCAAGCTTGCCGTGGCGATATCCCGATGTCGGTCGCACAGCTCGTGTGCGTCGCGAAGCCTCGCGGCAAGGCTGGCATTGTCATTCATCAACTCGACGAGCATATCGAACGGCCCTACGAACTGGGCATCGTTGTCCTTGACACGCTGGAGTCGCGAAACGTGTCCAACAGAATGCAGCGTCGAGGCGCCAATCTTCCGAAGGCGCTCGGCGATTTGGTCCGTCATCGCGAGTAGCTGGGCCGCCTGCTCGTCCAGCAACAAATGATAGTCAGGGAAATGCGGTCCGCTCATGTGCCAGTGGAAGTTCTTGGTTTTCAAGTACATGGCGAATACATCCGCGAGGATGGGATTCATGGCGTGCTGGATTTGTTCGGCTGCCTTCACAGCAAGAGCGCTGGGGGTGCTCAATGATGCTGCATAGGCGTCGTCAAACAATCGAGGTGAATAGTCGGCAGTTCTCATGGCAGGTCTCCGTTAAGTCCTTTCCTGTAGATCCAACATACGTCCGCCCATTGAGCAGGTGAAGTAGTTCCTTTCTCTCGCACTCATAGGCGAGATCTATCAGTCGGAAGGCTCGAGCAAGTGCCCGGGAGGCCGCACCAGGTGATTGGGTGGGCCCGGCCGGGCCGGAGGGCGTGACACTGGAATAGTTCGACACCGGGAGGTATCGTCCAGCGCTTTAGGCCCGGGTGTCAGCGATATGGCAGTAGATTGCACGTGCGAAGTGCTCGTCATGGGCGGCGGCCCCGCCGGTAGCACGGCGGCGACGCTGCTCACCCGACTGGGTCGCAAGGTCATCCTGCTGGAGAAGGCGCACCATCCACGCTTTCACATCGGTGAATCGCTATTACCGATGAACCTGCCGCTGTTCGAACGTCTCGGGGTTCTGGAGAAAGTCCAGGCCATGGGCGTGTTCAAGCCGGGCGCCGATTTCGAGGCAGAGAATGAGCGCGGTTACAATACATTTGCTTTCAAGCGCGCGATCGGCAACAGCCCGCCGCACGCCTATCAAGTGTGGCGACAAGACTTTGACCAGATGCTGTTCGAACACGCGCGGGTGGCGGGCGCGGATGCGCGGGAAGGGCACGAGGTGGTTGCCGTCGAGCAGGTGGACTCTCGCTGCAGCAACATTGAAGTTCGCATCGAAGATGGTCAGAGCTACCGGATCGCGGCTCAGTATGTAGTGGACGCAACGGGACGGGATACGTTTCTGTCGTCGAAAAAGCGCCTGCGTCGCAAAAACCATGAGCATCAGAGCGCTGCAATCTTCGGACACTTTCGGGGTGCCGAGTACCGTCCCGGCGAAGACGCCGGCAACATCAGCATTTATCGCTTCGACCATGGTTGGATGTGGATGATTCCGCTGCCGGATGGCGTCATGAGCATCGGAGCCGTGTGTCGTCCCGCCTATCTGAAGCAGCGGAAAGGGAGGACCGTCGATTTCCTTCTTGAGACTCTGAAGCAGAATGAGGGCGTCAGGTCCCGAATCGAGCATGCCAGGCTAATCGGCGAGGAGGTGCGTGTAACGGGGAATTATTCGTACGATTCCGCGCTGATGGGCGGCGCGGGATGGGTGATGATCGGGGATGCCTTCGCGTTTCTGGACCCCGTATTTTCCTCCGGCGTGTATCTCGCCATGAGCGGCGCCGAGCAGGCCGCGACCGTTGTCGATGAGGCGCTGCGTGATCCGCGGCGTGAGGGCAGCCTGCTGCGCAAGCTCGAGAGGCGACAGCGAGCCGGCATGAGACGGTTTGCATTCTTCATTTATCGGTTCAACAGTCCGATCATGGGCCGGATCTTTCGGCAACCGCGCAATATCTGGCAGATCGAGCAAGGTGTGATCTCAATGCTGGCGGGCGATTTATTCGACTCGCCAAAAGTCGCACGCCGATTGCGGGCGTTCAAGTTGGTCTATGCCATTACGGCGTTACGCCACTTCGCGCGCTGGCGCAGCGAGCATCGCTACCGCCTGGAGCAGGCTCGGTCGCAATTCACCGGTGGCACTACGCCTCTCGATCGTCTGTAATCTGAATAACGATCAATGAGCGGCTTTCATGGGGTTGTCACCGCCTGCGCGGCGGTCAGCTTAATCGGACTCGCTCCGGTTGCGCAGGCCGACATCAGCCTGAAAAAGGTCGATGCAGCGTTCCTGCAAGCGCTTCTTGCGGTGCGCAGCGAGGAGTCTTTCGCCGGCGGGCATTTCTCCATCGAGGAGGACCCTCAGTCGCAGTCCGTCGAGGCCGCGAAGGAATGCAGCGAGCGCAGGAATTTCCGGCTGTTGCGCCCGCTCGAGGTGGCGACACCGGATGGAAGGACCGCCTGGGAGGAATTCGGACACTACTCGATCATGCTCTGCCAGCACGGACCGTTGGCACCCGCTGAGTTCCAGTCGACGATCGACTCAGCGTTGCAACAGTTTATTCCGCCCGGCAAGCAGTCTTCGGCGATGCGAGAGTTCACCGCGCAAATCGCCGGATTTTCGTTCCGGATCGGCGATCGAGCCGGGCGCACGGTGGTGCTCATGGGCGCCGGACACGGCGTCATGTTCGCACCGATTGCCGTGATTCCCGACGGGGATGTGTCCGCAACGCTCTGTGTCGTACTCGACGATCCCCACTTGGGTGATCCGGGGCACGAGATGAGGCGCACATTGGTCGACTTGGTAGATTTGCTGAAAGCCGTCGATCAGCGGACCCGGGCAACTGCGCTGGAACATTGACAATTTTTTTGCAGTTCTCGGGGCGCGGATGTCACGCAACCTGTGGCAGAGTACGCCTCATGATTCCGAGCACCCTTCGCCGATGGCACGCATACGTGGGCTTATTCATTGCACCGAGCGTATTGTTCTTTGCCCTGACGGGGACCCTGCAGATTTTCAATCTTCACGAAGCGCACGGCAGCTATCACCCGGCTGTCTTGCTCAAGAAATTGAGCGCGGTTCACAAGGATCAGGTATTCGAAGAGCCGCACGATCAATCCGCGCCTGATCACGACGCGACGCCTGCGGCGGCCGGCGCCGACCAGCCTGCCGCGAATGAGGACGAGAAGCAGAGCGTATCGACCTATGCTTTGAAGTGGTTCTTCACGCTCGTTTCCGTGGGCTTGATTGTCTCCACTTTGATTGGGATCTGGATGGGAACGACGCAGATCCGGCGGAAGGGACTGGTATGGATATTGCTGATCGCGGGTACGCTCGCTCCGATCGGTCTTTTGGTAATCTGATCCGGGTTGCTTTCGCGCGCTTACTGAACTAAAAATGCGTGCTCCGCAGAAGGAATCTGCCGCAGGAGGCATGATGACGACGAGACGCAGCTTTCTCATGGGAATCGGAGCGCTCGGGACAGGCGCCGCTACGGCACGGGGGGAGGACTTGTGCGGCGTCTTCACCAAGAGCACCCAGAGCGCCATTTCGGCGACGCAGGCGCTGGATCGATTAAAGGAAGGTAACGCGCGCTTTGTCGCCGGACATCCGGTTCATTGCAATCCTCAAACGCAGGTGAAGCTCACGGCCGCGGGCCAGGCGCCCTTCGCCGCGGTGCTGGCCTGCATGGACAGCCGTGTAGCGCCCGAGCTCGTGTTCGATCAACGCCTCGGCGACATCTTTGCGGTTCGCGTGGCGGGTAATTTCGTCAACATCGACATCCTCGGGAGCCTCGAATACGCGACCGACGTGGCCGGCGCCAAGCTCATCGTGGTCCTAGGTCATTCGGATTGCGGCGCCGTCAAAGGCGCGATTGACCATGTCCAGCTCGGTAACTTGACGGCGGCGCTCGAGAACATTCAGCCGGCCGTGGCGGAGGTGAGGGCGGCCGGGGGCGCCGCTAGCTCGAAGGACAAGAAGTTCGTGCAGCAGGTCAGCGAGCGCAACGCTCAGGACGCCGCCGGACAGTTGGTCACCCGCAGCAAGGTGCTTGCAGGTTTGGTCGACGGCCACAAACTGACAATTGTCGCCGCGATGCATGACGTAAGTACGGGCGTCGTGACGTGGCTTGGGTGACAGCCCGCGAGGAGTCAAGCTGCGGTCGGCCCGACTTCTCGAATGATGTTGAATAGAAATGCGGTGGTCAGACCGAACAGGATGACTCCGTTCAGCGCTTCGAGCGTTCCCATGAGCTGCCAGTGCGGGGCCAAATAGGCGGTTGCATGACCGTAGGTGGTCATGGCTCCCAATGAGTACAGGAGTGCAGCTTTGCCGTCGGCGAGAGCGCCGAGAAACCAGTACATCCCCGCCCATATGCAGGCCTCGATGGCGTGCAACAGGGTAACCCAGAGCGTCGCGGCGCCCATGATGGGGGCGAATGCCAGCAGGAAGTTGTGCTTCCTTCTGAGGTAGTTCTTCGTGAGGATGATTCTCTCGTTGATGAAGACGAGCCCGACGACATGGAAAATCACCGTGATGACGATCAGCGGCAGGCTCCAAGCCCAGTTCCCGTTCCAAGCCAGGGCGTCGCCCACGCGATTCTCTCTGCCGTTTTACGCCGCCTGGCGGTCCTACCAGCCGTAGGGAGGACCATACACAAACCCGAATCCCGGGCCGGCCGGTGTCCACGGTCCCCAGGCAGCCCAGTTCCAGCTGGCATCAGAGTAGGTCTGTGCGGTCATTTGCTGCTCGTCCACGAGATTCTGCTGCAACTGATTCGCTTTGTACTGGTTATAAGCTTGCTGCGTTCCAACGTATAGACAGCCGCAGACCAGCGGATCGGCATAAACATAGTGGACGACGTCGCCATTCACCCGCTGCACAAATTTGTGTGGAGGCAGGCGATTCAACATGGCTTGGCGCTCGGGGGTGTTTGCCGGGCGGACAATGAATCCGGCGGCCGATAACAGATCCTCACGCTGCTCGACCCGTTGTTGCTGCGACTCGCATGCGGTCAGCGAACAGGCTCCGAGTACGATGCCGGCCATGATTGCCACGGCGAGAGTCGCGCGGCGAGATTGCTCGAGAATTCGTACAGCGTCCATGAGTGGTCTCCACAGGCCGAAGGAGCATCGGGCTTTGTTAGCAACTATACTCGAAGAACAGCGCGGGTGGACCAAGCAATACTCATGGAGACTGGAATGATTCGGACCGTATCGCAGATCAAAGACGAGCTGGCCGATCGCGAGGCAATCAAGGACTGCCTATATCGATATAGCCGAGGGATCGATCGATGCGACATGGAGCTGCTGCGCTCCGCGTACTGGCCCGGCGCGATGGACACTCATACTGGATTCAAGGGCACCATCGAAGAATTTATTGCGTGGGCGGAGCCGAGGCTCCAGGCCATGGAGCAGGGCATGCACATGATCGGAAATATTCTGCTCAGACTCGATGGCAACAAGGCATCCGGCGAAGCCTACTTTTGGTCCGTCGCCGTCATTCCCGGAGCCGTTCCCCGCGCCATAGTCGCTTGCGGCCGTTACTTGGATCGTTTCGAGCGGCGCAATGATGAATGGCGGATTGCCGAGCGTCTCGTCGCCCACGACTGGTTTTCAGAAACCACGCAGACCGGAGACTGGTCGATCGGGCCATTCGGGCTTACCGGGCTCGAGCGCGGCTCGAGCATGGCGAAGGATAAAAGCTATACCTGGCTCAAGTTGCGCTGAGTCCGGGATCAAGGCTGAGCCGTGACGAGCCGAATGCGGGTGATCTCCGACGGGACGCCGAATCGGTTGGGCGGCCCCCAATAGCCGGTGCCGCGGCTGACATAGACCCAGAGGTCCTTCAGCCGGTGCAGACCCGCGGTGAACGGCTGGAAGAAACGGACGAAATGATTCCAGGGCCAGAACTGACCACCGTGCGTGTGGCCCGAGATCTGCACGTCGAAGCCCGCCGTTGCGGCGGCGGCAGCGGAGCTCGGTTGATGGGCGAGGAGAATCCTCGCCCCGGCACCCGCCGGCGCGCCGTGCAGCGCCGCGGCCGGATCGCTGCGTTGCGCCGGATCGTAATGACAGGCGCCGATGTCGTCGACGCCGGCGAGCACCAGCAGGGCGCCATCGTGCTGCAATACCACGTGCTCATTCTTGAGCACCGTGAGTCCGAGCCGTCGAATCTCACGCGTCCACGCACCCTCGCCCGAGTAATACTCGTGATTGCCCGTGACGAAGAATGCTCCATGGCGGGCGGAGAGGTTGGATAGAGGCGCCGTGTGGCTGGACAACTGCTCGACCGATCCGTCGACCAGGTCGCCGGTGACCGCGATGAGATCGGCTTTCAGGTCATTCACGCGCGCGACCAAGCGCTCGACGAAGCGCCGGCGGATGGTTGGGCCGACGTGCACGTCGCTGATCTGAGCGATGGCGAAGCCGTGCAGAGACGGCGGGAGCCGCTCAATGGGAATATCGACGTGCACGAGACGCGGCCGGCGCGCGAGGAGGAAGCCGACCCACGTGAATACAGCGGTGAGGACCAGCGCGTCGATGGCCGAGGGTCGTCCCAAGGTCGCGTAGGCGCCGGCGCCGAATACGATGCGTGCGCATAGCAGCACCCCGTCGCGCAACAAGGTCATCACGAATAACGTGGACAAAAATCCCATCGCGATCAGGCCGACCCAGGCGGATCGGTCGCGCCGGCGCACGGATCGTGGAATCAAGACGCAGGCAGCGGTGAGGACCGCGGCGCCGACGCCGATCCCCCAGGGGGCCTGGGTGAGACCGGGCAGCAAGCGCAGGCCGATGTACAACGGAAGCGACAGGGCGAGCCAGACGGGGCTCAAGAACCGGCGACGAATGGGCATTAGTGGTCTTTATGGGATCGAAAGCGAGCCTTTCAAGCTTCGCGGCCGCGCGCGCCTCCGCTCGGACGGATTGGCGCCCGCAGCGGCCTGCGCAGGCCTTCCATGCCCTTGAACTCGACGAACTGGGTGGTGGTGGCCCACAGGTAGTCGCCATACAGGAACGGCTCGAACGCACCGGCCGGATCCATGGGCAACGGCCGGATCTCGGCGTCGGCACGCGCCTCGTAGAAGAAAGGCACTGACATTCGCGCCTCGCCGCTGCCGATCACGCGGTGTTCTGTAGCCTTGATGCGCCCGGCACTCCAGCGCTCGAGCACCTTGCCGAAATTGACCGCGAGCGCGCCATCGAGTGACGGAACATCCATCCATTCGCCATGACGGCCGCGCGCTTGCAGTCCGCCGACGTCGTGCTGTGCCAGCAAAGTCAAGAAGCCGCTGTCGACATGCGGCGCGCCGGTCACATAGCGGCGCTTCTCTTCGTGCACGACCCACACGCTCGGATCCGTCTCCGCAGCTTGCTGCAGGTCGACACGCGGCGGATAGCGGATGAGACGCAGGGTCGAGAGCCCGTGATCAAAGGCGTCGTCGAAGAAATTCTCCTCGAGATGGAGACTTCGGGCGATAGAGTGCATGAGTGCCCGGCTGGTCTCGATCATTCCGTGGTAGTAATGGGCGACCATTTCGCGCCAGCCCGGCAGCGCTTGCTCGCGAGGCAACGGTGTCGGCTCTTGCAGTGGATCGTCGCCGCGCGCGAGCGTTGACCCGTAAGCGACGTCCGGACCCAGATCGATGCCTTCTTTGCTGGTCAAAAATCCGGCCTGCAGCGGAAACCAGCCGCGATAGACATTCGCATGGGAGGGGTCGAATTTCCTGCGCCACAGGGGGCGAATCTCGCGCTCCGGCAAATCAAACAAGCGCAACAGTTCGCAGCGCGATTCGCGATCGATCGGCACGGTCTGAGGCAAATTGCTTGCGAGAAAAAAGCCCGGGGACGCTGCGGCGCGCAGAATCGCCGCGTCGATGCGCGCCCGATCCGCTCCCTCGCCCAAAAAGAGCGACGACACATCAATTACGGGAATGGAGGACTCAAGGAGCATGGCGCGCGCGACGCCATGCTCCTCCCTGATCCGTATAATGGCAAGTTTGCGTGCGCGAGGTCTCATGGGCCCTTATGTCGACTCCGTAACGTCCGATGAGCAGATGCCGGCGGCAACCAACGTCGTGATCATCGGCGGCGGCATCATCGGCACCTCAGCGGCGCTGTCGCTGGCTGCGCGCGGCATTCCTGTCGTGCTTTGCGAGAAGGCGTATATCGCCTGCGAGCAATCCAGCCGCAACTGGGGGTGGTGCCGGCAGACGGGGCGCGACGAGCGCGAGATGCCGCTGATCGTCGAAAGTTTGCGCCTATGGCGCGATATGGATCGGCTGACGGATCGCGCCGCCGGGTTTCGCGAATGCGGCGTCATGTACGTGGCGGAATCCGAGCAGGACGAGCAGCGTTTCCAGGCATGGCTCGAGATGGCGCGCCCCTTCGAGATCGGCGCGCGCTTGCTGCGCGGCGCGGATCTCGAGGGATTGATGAGGGGTGCGCAGAGACGTTATCGATGCGCGCTGCATGTCCCCGGCGATGGCTGCGCGGAGCCCCAGAAGGCCGCTCCGGCCATCGCGCGGGCCGCACAGCGCATGGGCGCCGTCGTCCTCGCCCACTGCGCGGTGCGCGGCCTCGAGCGCGAGACGGGCCGCGTCAGCGGCGTGATCACGGAGCGCGGAACGATCCGCTGCGGTGCCGTGATCTTGGCGGGCGGGGCTTGGACAAGCCTATTTTGCGCAAGCCTCGGCGTTCGCCTGCCGCAATTGAAAGTGCTTTCCTCGGTCATGCGGACCGCGTCCGTCGCCGGCGCGCCCGACACGTGTACGTACATGGACGAGGTGGCCTATCGCAGGCGCCTCGATGGCGGATACACCATCGCTCGCGGCTCGGGATTCGTGGCTCCGGTGGTCCCGGATTCGTTGCGCTATCTGCGTGAGTTCCTTTCGACGCTGAAGAAAGAGCGCGGCCACATGAAGCTGCGCCTCAACGCTCAATCTTTCAGGGAATGGAGTGGCCCGCGCCGTTGGCCGCTCGACCGGCCGAGTCCGTTCGAGCGCGACCGGGTGCTTGATCCGCCGCCGGATCGGGCATTGAACAGGGCGGCGCATCAGGCAATGATCCGACTGTATCCACAGTTTCGCGGTGTACCCATCGTTCAGGAGTGGGCCGGATACATCGATGTCACGCCGGACGTGTTGCCCTACATCGGGCCCGCAGGCACGGTGCCGGGTTTGACCGTAGCAACCGGGTTTTCAGGTCATGGCTTCGGCATCGGCCCCGGCGCCGGCCGCCTCGCTGCAGATCTTGCGACCGGACAGACCCCCTCGGTCGATCCAGCCCCGTTTCGGCTGTCGCGTTTCGAGGACGGCTCGCCGATCGTCATCGGCCCGGAGATCTAGCGGTTCAGCTCACTGCGTCGGTTTGCGGAATCGCAGCACGAAGTTGTCCGCTTCACCCACCGCAATGTACTTCGCGCGGTCCTTATCGCCCTGAGAGAGAGTAGGTGGCAGGGTCCACACGCCATCCACCCAGTCCTTCGTGTCTTTGGGGTTGGCGTTGATTTCGGATGATCCGGCCAGCACGAATCCTGCCTTCTTCGCGAGCGCGATCGCGTAGTCTTCGCGCACGTAGCCGTCTGCACCCTTTGGATCTTGAGGTTTGTCTTTGCGGCCGCGGTGCTCTTCGATGCCGAGGATGCCGCCCGGTTTGAGGGCGGTGAAGCACGCGGCCAGCGCTTGCTCGGCATATCCCCCGTCCATCCAGTTGTGCAGGTTGCGGAACGTGAGCACGAGATCGGCGGAGCCGGGAGGTGCGATATCGAAATGGCCGGCTCCGAGGCTTGTCTCATGGATCGTGCCGATCTGGCCCTTCATGGCATCGATCCGCGTGTGCCACTTGGCGTTGCCTTGCTCGGCCTCGGTGTTGTTCGAGGGCTCGAGAGCGACGTAATAGGTCCCTTGCTTGGCGAGGTACGGCCCGAGTATCTCGGTCCAGTAGCCGCCGCCCGGCCAGAGCTCGACCACGGTCATGTTCGGTTTTATGCCGAAAAATGCCAGCTCCTCGGCCGGATGGCGCGCCTTGTCGCGCGTCACGAAATTCGGGCTCCGTGCCGGATTGCCGACGGCAGCCTTGAGGGCCGCGTCGGGCGCGGCCGCTGCGGCACCCAGGCACCAAAGTAGTCCCGCGAGGCCCGCTACGAGGTGAGATATCCGAGGTGCCGATGCATTCATGCGCAGTCTCCTAGAAGTTTTTGCCGCAACGATGCGGCCAGAACGATTCAGTTGGGCGGCGAATCGCCGCTGGAAAGCGCCGGTGTGACGACGAGGAAACCGAGCAGCGGCGCGTAGGACCGCGCGCAAGCCGTTGAGTTCACAATCTCTCCCCCGATGCGACGACGCCAACACGATCGGCGAAACCTTACGGCGATCCGCACGCATCGCCGACAGACTTTAGCACGGCGCGCCATCAGCCTTGCAATTCCTCACGAGACCACGTCCCAAGGAGACATCATGCCGCGTCAAATTCCCTCTCTCACGCTTGCCGATGCACGCAATCTCATCGCCGCCGGCGAAAAGAAAGCCCGTGAGCTCGGCATTCCCTACAACTTGGCGGTGGTCGATGCCGGCGGCGGACTCATCGCCCACGTGCGCATGGATGGCGCATGGCTCGGCAGCGTCGACATCTCGATCAACAAGGCCTGGACGGCACGGGCGTTCGACATGCCGACCGAGAAGCTCGGCAAGATGGCGCAATCGGGCAAGCCGCTGTTCGGTATCGACAGCACCAACCACGAAAAAGTGGTGATCTTTGGGGGCGGCATTCCCCTCAAGATCGGCGATACGGTGGTGGGCGGTCTTGGCGCGAGCGGCGGCACGGTGGATCAAGACTTGGAAGTCGCGGAGGCGGCGATCGCCGCATTCGACCCGCGCCACTAGAGCGGCAGCTGTGGGACCCCGTATTCCTCCAAAATCGCATGGATGCGGGGTTCCTCGGTGATGAGAGTTGCCTCGATGAGGGGGCGAAGCGGCCCTTCAACGCGTACCGCCATCGAGATGGCGTAGGTCATCGGAGCGGTCGGATCTGCTGCGGGGGTGATAGGCTCGAGGTGCAGCGCCACAGGGGAATGGCGCGCATAAAAGCCGGCCTGCGGTCCCCACACCAGGGCGATATCGATCTGCCGCTTCACCAAGGCATCGAGGATGGCTGCACTTGGGTTCGCCTGCGCGGCGTCCCCATAAACCATGAAACCACGTACGTTCGAAATGATTCCCCGCTCGGCGAGCGCGTGGGCGGGGGGCGTGTTGCTCGACTCGGTGCCGAGCATCTGCACGCCGATCAGCCGGGATCGCAGCCGTGGATCATCCAGCGTGAGGCCCGTGAGCCCATCGGATTCCCGCGTGGCAAAGACGTAGGTCGAGCGGTAATAGGGACTCGTGCTGACCACATGTTCCATGCCATGCGCCACACCGAGCCAAAGGTCGCATTGCGCCACGCCCAGGGTCTTGCGGACGAAGCCCCGGCGTTGCGGCCACCAAAGATATCGCAGCGGGTGATCGAGGTCGACGGCGATCAGCTGCGCGATCTTGTTCTCGAAGCCCTGTTGCGCCTGGTTCGAAAACGGCAGGTCATTGGGATCGGCGCACACAGTGAGCGGCACGGCCCGATCGTCAGCGAGTGCGACGGCTGCGAACAGCATCGATGCGAACAGCAGCCCGTTGCGTGCGGTCCCCCGAGGCGTCACCTCGGGCCCTTGCTCGACGCGGCGCCCTCGTAGGCGGAGCCTTCGAGGGTCGTTCCATAATCGTTGGTGGTGCTCGCCGGCGGCGTCCAGCCCGGGTCCTCGTCCGCGGCCCGCGGCACGGCGGCCGGCCGCTGACCGGGCGTGTCGTCCGACTCGGCCGCAATCGTCGCGGGAAGCGAGAGCGAGCGCACGTAGGTCGCGAGTTGCCAGAGCTCTTGATCGGGGATTTTCCCGCCCCAGGCCGGCATTCCGTTCGGCCGGCCTTCGACGAGGGTCTGGTGAATCTGTGCGAGCCGGCTGCCGTAGATCCACCCTCCGTCCATGAGGTCCGGCCCCATGCCGCCGCCGCCGCTCGAATGGCAGCCGTTGCAGTTGTACTGCGCGAACAGTCGCTTGCCGGCAGTTACCGCGTCCGCATTGTCGTAGTACTGGGCGGCCCGAGGATCTTCGCTCACGAGGCTCTTGCCGACGCCGGGGGTCAGCGCAGAATCGACCACCCCGAAATGATCCGGCTGTTGAGCGGGCGTTGCTCCCTGTCCGGGACCGTGGTTGCAGCCCGCAAGGACGGCCGCCATGAGCAGGACCGGACCCAAGGCTGCGCGACGACCGGCCGAAGTTCGCGCTTGTCTAGTGCTGTGGAAGCGCAAATACATAGAGTGTTCCTCCGGCCGTCGTGTACTTCGGGAGATCGGACATCGCCGCCACCATGCCGAGCGCCGCGGAGCCATCGCGCGCATCGACCGGACCCGACACCACGGCGCCGGACCAGCCGCCGACGCCGCTCAGCACCGCAATGTACTGACGGCCGTCAGGGCCGCGGTAGCTGATGGGCTGACTGATGATTCCGCTGTCGACCTTGAAGCGCCACAGGGACTCGCCCGTGCGCGCATTGACCGCCTTGAACCACCCATCCATCGTGCCGTAGAACAGCACGTCCGAGGCGGTAACGACGCTGCTCGACCAGATCGGAAAGTTCTCTTTGTCCTGCCACACGGGCTTGCGCGCGACCGGATCCCATGCCGTCAACAGGCCGCGATTGCCGCCCGGGCCCGGTTTCATGTGCACGAGCGCGCCTACGTAGGGAGTGCCCGCGATGTAGTTGACTTGCACGTCCTCCCAATCCATGCACATGTTCTCGTGCCCGATATAGAGAAGGCCCGTGCGCGGACTGAAGCTCGATGGATTCCAGTCCTTCGCTCCGGACGCCGTGGGACAGATGTTGGTCACGGTCTGGCCGACTCGGGTCAATTTCGCTGGATTCATGTTCGGGCGCCCGGTCTGCAGATCGATGCCCTGGATCGAATTCACCGGACCAAAAGGATCAGCGGAAAGAACGGTCCCCGTGTTGCGCTCGATCACGTAGATATAGCCATTGCGATCGATGTGGATCAACACCTTCTGCATCTTGCCGTCGAAGGGCATGTCGAGCAGCAGCTGCTCGTTGATCCCGTCGTAGTCGTGCTCATCGTGAGGCGAGTACTGGTAGTACCAGCGCGCGGCTCCGGTGTTGGGATCGCGCGAGAAAATGCCGGTCGTCCATTTGTTGTCGCCCGGACGTTGCTCCTGGTTCCACGGGCCGGGGTTGCCCGTGCCGTGATAGACGGTGTGCAGCTCGGCATCGTAATTTGCCCAGCCCCACATGTTGCCGCCGCCGATCATCCACGCCTGAGGAGGCCACGACGAGACACCGAGATCCTTGCCTTGGTCGGCGGCATAGTGCGGCTTGAACTCGGGGCCGATCAGCACGTCCTTGTCGGGACCTGTCGAATAGGCCTTCCACAGAAGCTTGCCGGTGCCCTCGTCGAGCGCGACGAACCAGCCGCGAACCCCCATCTCGCCGCCCGAGTTGCCGACATAGACCTTACCGTCTGCCACGAGCGGCGCCATCGTGATGGTCTCACCGATGGCGATGTTGCCGAGTTGGGTGCGCCAGACGGGCTTGCCGGTCTTCACGTCGAGCGCGATTGTTTGGCCATCCAGAGTATTGAAGATGTACTTGCCATGGTCGACCGAGCCTCCGCGATTGACCACGTCGCAGCAGGCGATGCCCTGGCTCGCCGGCGCGGGACTGGGAGCGAAACGCCACTTCATCGGCGCCCCGGGTTTGGTGAGATCGAGCGCGTACACGTAGTTGGGATAAGCCGTCACGATGTACATCGTGTTGTCCGCGACGATGGGCGCCGCTTCCTCGCCCTTGATGACGCCAAGCGAGAAGGTGAACTGAGCGGTAAGGTTCCCGACGTTCTGCGGTGTGATTTCGGTGAGCTCGGAATACCGTGTCTGTGCGTAATTCTTGGCGGGCATGGTCCACTGCCCGTCGTCCGGTGGCGCATTCGCGGCGCTCGGTGCCGTGCGTCCCGCCTGCGGCGTCGGCGGCGCGAGCGCATGACCGATCTGCTCGGGGGAGAATATTTCGGACTCAGGAACAGGCGCCGGAACCGTCTGCGCGGCGACGACCCCCGCGTAGAGCGCGGACGCGAATGCGAGATGCAGTGGAGTTCTCATTACTTACTGGCCTTGCGAATAAAGATAGGAAGCGATGAGGCGCGCCTGCTCGTAGCTCACCCCGGTATCCGGCATTACATTGCCCGGCAACATCGCCTGGGGCTCGGAGATCCACCGGGCGAGATTGTCGGGTGTGTTGACGAAATGTCCGGCGATGATCATCTGCCGGCCGATGCCGTCGAGCGAGGGACCCACGCGACCCACCGTTCCGGGGACGCCGGGCACGCGATGGCAGGCGCCGCAGTTTTCGGCGATCAGCGACTTCGCTTCCGCGATGCGCGCGTGGCGCGCCTGCCAGCGGTGACCATGGTGACAGCCGACGAGCAACAGAAAAGATGCGAGCATCAGCCGGCGCATGGGGGCAGAACGAAATAGGCGAGCAGAATGAGGACCGAGCCGACGGCGGCGCCCGCACCAAAGATCATGCCCCAGAGCGCCAGAAAGCACGTGCGCTGGGCATTCGAGCGGACCGCTTCAGTGGGGTCGCGCCGCGTCTCATCGGCGCTGCGACGATAGGAGCGCAGCGAGCTCGCGAGGGCGAGCAAAGATACGAGACAGGCAGCGATCATGACGATCGCAATGGCCGGGCGCGTCCAGACAAGATGGGCAGGAAGCGTCAAGCGTCGCTCGGACCCCGGATAGCAGGACTCGCTTGCCAGCGCATAGCCCGCGTAAAGTTGCAGGAGCCAGGCGAGCGGACCGGCGAACAACGCAAAGAAGGTTTCATGCAGCCGTCCCCCTGCCTCGCGGGGTTTTGTATGCAGTGCGACCATCGGCGTGTTCATTGCCATCGACCGAATCCGAGGTAGGGCGAGATATAGAAGGTCACGAAGATCGCGAGCCATATCACGGTGACGAAGTACCAATAGAGCGCGCTCGCCGTCACGACGACGCTGCGCCGTGCGCTGAAATAGCCGAGCGAAGTCCACAGAATCAGAAAGGCGAAAATGCCGATCCCGACCAGCCAGTGCACGAGATCGAGACCCGTGGTCACGAAATAGATCGATGCATAGCTCGAAGTGCCGAGCTGGTACGGCTTCGCCTGCCAGTCGAGGATTTCCAGGCCGACGAAGGCGCTCCCGAGCAGCAGAGCGGCGCTGAACGCGAGTAGCGCGGTTGCGCGCCGGCCTGAGAGGGTCGCCCGCACTCCCCACCATGTGAAAGCGCATGAGAAGAGGGCGGCCGCGGTGCTTGGCAAGGCGTATTTCAGCGAGGGATGCGGCTCCAACAGCCAGCCCGGGGAGCCTTGCGCGCCGAGATAGAAGTACGAGAACAACAGATAGGCGAACAGAGCCGCCTCGGTCGCAATGACCGTCCACATTCCCCAGATCCCCAAGCCTCGCCAGACCGTCGGCCCAACGGGGAGGTCCTGCGGCTGACTGACGGCGTGCTCAACCATGCATCGGCTCCCGCTCGCGAAGGTCGGCGCTCGGCCACAGCCACGCAACCAGCGCAAGCACGACAACCGCGACGCCGATGATCCCGACGGTCATGCTCTTGAAGAGGAGCCCCACGAAAATGATCGTAATGCCCGTTGCGAGCCAGAAGGGCGCATAGCTGTCGTCGGCCATTTGCAGAACGATGTCAGGCACGGCGTCGACGGCCGTCGTGCCGATGGTCTGCTTGCCTTCGGTGAGCAACATACCGCGGTCGATGGTCGAAACGATGCCCCCTTCGCCGATACGGTCCTCCCACAGCGGATAGCGCGAGGCGACTGTTGGGATGACGGCGAAGTTATAGGGTGGGGGCGGGGAGGGTACCGCCCATTCGAGCGAGTAAGCGTCCCAGGGGTTTGCGCCCGCCGGATCGCCGGACTTGCGGCTTTTCAGAACGTTTACCAGCAGCAGCAGCAGTCCGAAGGCAAACAGGAAACTGCCGATCGACGTGATGAGGTTGAGCGGACCCCAACCGCCGTAAGCCCCATACGTGTACACGCGCCGCGGCATGCCGAGGAGCCCGGTGACATGCATCGGCAAGAATGCGAGGTTGAAGCCGATGAACATGGTCCAGAAGTTGAGCTTGCCGAGGCGCTCATCGAGCATGCGGCCGGTGAACTTCGGGAACCAGAAGTAGATGCCGCCGACCACCGAGAAGACGTTGATGCCGATCAACACGTAATGGATGTGCGCCACCACGAAATACGTATCGGTCAGCTGCAAGTCGACCGGAACGCTTGCGGTCATGAAACCCGACACACCGCCTATGACGAATAACAAGATCATGGACGAGAAGAACAGAAAAGGAGTTCGGTACACCGGGCGGCCGTGCCAGATGGTGGCGATCCAGGCGAACACGGAGACGGCGGAGGGCAGCACGATGAGGAACGAGGCCCCGGAGAAAAACGACATGCCGAGTCCGGGGAGCCCGGTCGCAAACATGTGATGCACCCAGACGCCGAAGCCGAGAATCATGGTCGCCACGGTGGCGAAGGCAACGAGAGCGTAGCCGACGAGGGGGCGGCGGCAGAAGACCGGCAAACCGTCCGACACCATACCCATCGCCGGCAGCACAATTGCATACACCCACGGATGTCCGTAGATCCAGAACAGGTGCTGCCACAGCAGCACCTGGCCCCCGCCCGCGGGGTCATAGAAATGCGTCCCGAAGTTCCGGTCCATCCAGAGCAAGAAGAAAGCCAGACTCACGGCCGGCACCACGATGAGGTTTGCGACATTCGCAGTCAGCGTGCCCCAGATCATGATCGGCACCCGGTTGATGGACATCCCCGGCGCCCGCGTGCGAAATGCGGTCACCACGAAATTCGCCGCGCCGACGGTGGTCGAGATGCCGAGCAGGATCATGCCGAGCGAATAGAAGTCCTGATTCAACCCCGGGTTGTAGTCGCGTTCCGCGTACGGGACGTAGTTGAACCAGCCGTCGTTCGGGCCGTTGCCCGTGAGAAATCCGGCATACAGGAGTATGCCCGCCGCCAGATAGACCCAATAGGAGAGGGCATTGAGCCGCGGAAAGGCCATGTCGCGGCTGCCGAGGAGCAGCGGCCACAAGTAGTTCGAGAAGCCAGACAAAATCGGCGCCGCATACAAGAAGATCATCGTCATGCCATGAGTCGAGAACAGCTGGTTGTACTCGCTCGGCGTCAGCAGGGAGAGATTGGGCCCTGCCAGTTGCAGGCGCATCGCCAGCGCTTCCAGGCCGCCGAGGCCAAGAAACACGAATGCCGTGATGATGTACCGGATGCCGATTTTCTTGTGATCGACCGAGGCGAAAAATCCCTTCCAGCCGGGCTTCGTCTCCCAGAGCTCATTCAGCTTCGCCTCGTGCTCGAAGCCGCTGACTCCAATCTTGGGAGTGATCACCTCGGGCATCATTGCAGCGTCTCCAGGTAGGCACGGACATCCGAGAGCTCCTGCGCCGAAAGGAATTGGTTCGGCATGAGCGACTCGGGTTTCACTGCTTGCGGATCCTCGATCCAGCCGGAAAGGTTTCCCGGATTGTTGAGCAGGGTTCCCGCTGCGAGGGTGCGGCGGCTCGCGATGTGCGTGAGGTCGGGCGCCGAAAGCGCGCCGGCGAGCGTGCCGCGGACCTGATGACACAGACCACAGCGGTATTCGACCAGCTTCTGACCGCGCGCTTGATCCGGCGTCGTGGTTGCAGGGGCGGGCGCGAGCTGCGCCGCGCGCCACTGGTCGAATGCCGGCCGCGACTCGGCAATGACCTCGAGCGACATGTGGGCGTGTTGCGAGCCGCAGTACTCCGTGCATTGGCCCCGATAAAGCCCGGGACGGTCGGCTCTGATCCAGCTGAAGTTGACTTGACCCGGAATGGTGTCGGTCTTGCCGGTGAGCTTCGGCACCCAGAAGCTGTGGATGACGTCTCCCCCGTGCAGTCGCACGAGTACCGTCTCGCCCACCGGAATGTGGATCTCGTTCGCCGTCGCAAATACCTGCGCGGGCTCAGCCGAGTCGTAACGCACCTCCCACCACCACTGGTGGCCGGTCACGTCGAGCACGAGGTCGGGGTTCGACGGAGGCCCCGAGGTGCTCGCGAGCGTGACCATGGTCCATACCAGTGCAATCACCAGAGGAATCGCGGAAATCGAGACCCCGAGGCTGATCCAGCGGACGGGGTCGGCTCCACGCACCAAGGGCACATCCTTGATGCTTTGCGGGGACTCGGTTCGGGATGCGGCCCTGGATGGATCGCGGCGGACGGCGATCCAGAGTAGAGCGCCGATGACGAGGCAGACGGCGATGGCGACCCACAGCAAGTACCAGGTCAGCGGCAGCACGCGGTCGGCCCTCGTGCCGGCCGCACTGAGATAGCTGAGGGGAAATTCGCTAAGACCCATGCTCACGCAGGGCGTGCCTTCGTGAGCCGACCCCAAAGCTGCTGCAACGAGCGCAGCGATGTCCACAGGAAAAGAGCAATCCCGGGCACCCACATCAATGCGCCGCCCAGCTGCTGGTCCTCGAGCGGCGTGAATCCCCATGCCTGCGTGGTCAGCAGGTGCGGGGTGAATAGGGGACGCTCGGCGAGCGTGAGGATTGCCCCGAGCAGGCCCATCTGCATCGAGGACAGGACGCCGACGGCCAAGGCCCCGAAGGCCTGCTCCCGCGAGTGATGCAGAATTTGCCGCCATAGGAGAATGGCGCTGCCAAAGAGCGTGAGGTGCATCGACCAGTACACCGGCGTCGATGTGAATGTGGCCTCGTAAGGCAGCGGCATGTGCCAGAACCACAGGAGGCCAAAGAACGCGCCGGCGGCCGCCCAGGAGCGCCACGCTCCGCGAGAGGATTCTCGCTGCGGCAATCCGAGCGCAATCAGCGGGGCGGCGACCAGGATGAGAATCATGTGCTGACCGATGCGTGCCGAGAACAGCGAGACCGACAGTGCGCAGAGCGGCGAGATGAATGCCGCCGCCGCGATGAGCCAGCCGCCGGCGACGTAGCCTGCAACGCCGGATCGCAAGACTGCGCGGACGTGCAAACCGCTGAAGATCAACAGAGTCCCGATCAAGACAGGGTCGAGATTGAACCGGCCGAGAATCTCGTCCGGCAGCGGCGGCGTACCGCAATATGGGATCAGCGGGTGCAAATCGTCCTCCCCTCAGACGTGCAAACCGTATTCCGCAGCATCGTGCTGCGTCTGTCAGGGGCAATCGGTGGGTAGCGTAGGACAGCCCGAAGCAAGATGTCGGAGCGCGGAACGGGGTCAGTCGCGCGGCGATGTACCGGCCGACGTGCGGACTTGAAATTGAACCGTCTGCGACGAGCCATCCGCGAAGTGCAAGGTGATGGGAACCGAGCCGCGCGGATCGAACGTCTCGCGCGGCTGCATCAACATCAGATGAATCCCGCGGCTCTCGAAATCGAGCGTGCTGTGAGGGGCGATGGAAATCCGCTCGAGGGGTGACATGCGCACCGTGCCGCCGGTGTGCAGCGTCTGATGCAGAGACAGATCGTGAAACGTGTCGCTCGTGACCGAAGTCAGCACGACCGGCTGATCCGACACGTTGGTGAGTGTGGCATAACCCGCGAGCGGCACGCCACCCGGCAGCCAGCGGATCCAGGCCGCCTTGATTTGCACGGCCTGCGCCTGAGTTGCTTGAGTCGACGCAGCGGCGGATCCCGCAGGCGGCGTGATGAAGAGCAACGCCGCTCCGTACAAAGATGCGGATACGGCGAGGGCGACCAGGCGAGTACGGCTCAGCATAAGAGTCTTAGTTGACCTTGCTTTACGGCGAGATGTTCAAGAATTCCGCCGGACACTGAAGTGCTCCTTCCGACGGGCGCCGCCTCCTCGCTCGTCGGCTGCGCCCTGAGGCGCACCGTGCCCAGCACGCAGGCCCCCAGACTTTGGAATTCATAGTTCGTCGTATAACGAAGTATCATGGATCAGTACCCTTCACTATACCGCCATGGACATCACTTGCTTCATCCGTTACCAGATTGATCCGGTGCAGCGCGAAGAATTCCGCAAATATGCGGAAAACTGGGGGCGGATCATTCCTCGCTGCGGCGGGCGCTTATTGGGGTACTTTCTTCCGCACGAGGGGACCAACGATGTCGCCTGGGGCCTGATTGCGTTCGAGAGTCTCGCTTCGTACGAAGCCTACCGCGAGCGGCTGTTCACGGATCCGGAGGCGCGCGAGAATTTCGCCTTCGCGCGGGATCGGCGCATCATCTTGCGTGAGGAGAGAACTTTTCTCAAAGCGGTGCCGGGCACGTGCGCCGCGGCTCGGGGGTGAATCACGGTGGAGCTGACTTCCGATTTAGTCGACAAGCACGGAGATCGTATCCGGACTTGCTCGGTGCAGTTCCGTCAGTACGGCCGAGTGTTGCGGTTTTGTGGTCCGATTCGGACGATCAAGACCTTCAGGGACAACGCCTTGATCAAAGCAACGCTGTCCGAGCCGGGCAGTGGAGCTGTGCTGGTCATCGACGGCGCGGCCTCGCTTGAATCCGCGTTGGTGGGCGATGTGATCGCCGCCCTCGCCCTGCGCAACGGTTGGGCGGGTCTCGTAATCTGGGGCGGCATCAGGGACAGCGTCGCTTTAGCCCAGCTGGATCTGGGAATTAAGGCGCTCGGCTCGAATCCCCTCAAGAGCACCAAGAACTCGGTCGGCCAAGTCGATATTCCGGTCGAATTTGGTGGAACAACCTTTCGACGCGGCGATTGGCTCTACAGCGACGAGGACGGCATCGTCGTCAGTGACCAACAGCTCTGAGAGCTAAGGGGCCAAATCAAGCGACAACATCGAGGCAGTCAAAAAGGCGCGGACTAAGGTCCAATATGATCTTTCGTTGGCCGCGTAGACCATCGTGTCGGCACCCCGGCGACCGATCACATGCGAAGATATAATCAATTGCGGATGGGAGCGTTACGCGCGGCAGCCGTGCTAGTGGCTGCGCTGGTCACCACCTCCGCTCACGCCGATTTGAGCGCGGAGGATTTGGCGAAGATCGCGCAAAATCCCGTGGGGAATCTCATCAGCGTGCCGCTCCAGGAGAACGCATACTTTAATGTGGGTCCCCTTGACGGCACGCAGAACGTGCTCAACATCCAACCGGTGATTCCGTTCTCGATCAACGAGGACTGGAACATCATCACCCGCACCATTCTGCCCATCATCTCGCTGCCGGCGTTTACTCCGGGCCAGGGCAGCACGACCGGCATCGGCGATGTCCAAATCTCCGCTTTTCTCTCGCCCGGGAAGCCAGGCGCCTGGATCTGGGGAGTGGGTGCCATCACGCAACTGCCCACTCACAATGACAATTTGCTGGGCAATACCAATTCGGGATGGGGGCCCACTGCCGTGGTGCTGCATCTCGAGCATGGCAGCCCCTGGGTGTACGGGGTGCTCGTCAACAATGTCTGGTCGGTGGGGAGTAGCCCTAACCCGCTCGGCAACGCTGTCAAATACTGCAATGGCCTGATGCAGCCTTTCCTCAATTACAACTTCGAGGGCGGCGCGTACCTCACAACCGCGCCGATCATCACGGCCAGCTGGGAAGCAAGGGGCTCGCAGGTCTGGACCGTACCGATGGGCGCCGGCGCCGGCAAGCTCTTCAAGATTGGCCGGCTGCCGGTGAACACTCAGATTGGCGGGTATTACAATGTGGTGCGACCCGAGTTTGCCGGCAATTGGCAGATCCGCGCGCAAGTGCAGTTGATGTTTCCTAAGTAGAGGCTCAAGCGCACAAACACCAGCAGACAATCGCTTTTTAGCGGGCGCCTTTACGCACACCCTCTGCCCTCTATAGCCGCCCGTCAGCTGGCATCCGGTTGAGTTGCAAGTACTTGTAGAATGCGGTCGCGACTTGCAGGGTGGGACTTAGGTCCCATTTCGAATCCCTTTGCGCCACACGATGCTTTGCATACTGCGGCGTCTGCAATTCGGATCCGAGGAGCGGTCATAGAGAACGGTCGTCGACCCACTCGGCAGCGAGAGGCACGGCTGTAAGCACAGCACGGAATACGCGGTGGCTCGTCGGGATCGCCGCAGCACTCCAAAGGAGGCGTAA
>CAWCTM010000018.1:0-51377 GCA_963798595.1 uncultured Gammaproteobacteria bacterium
AACAGCTGCCGTGAGCAAGCGCAGCAAATATACCCTATTCGATCACCTCATCGGCACTAGCTTGCAACGACTGTGGGATGGTTAGACCCAGTGCCTTGGCAGTCTTCAGATTGATCACGAGTTCGAACTTGGTCGGCAACGTGACCGGCAGGTCGGCAGGCTTCTCGCCTTTGAGGATGCGGCCGGCGTAGACGCCGACCTGTCGATACGCGTCCGTGAGGCTCCCACTATAACTCATCATACAGCCGGCGGCGACGAACTCGCGCAGAGGGCAAATGGTCGGCAATGCATAGCGTGCCGCCAGCGCGACCAGTCGATCGCGTTGACCGGTGAAGAGCGCGTTGCCAGCGATGAGCAGCGCGCCGACCCGCTGTTGGGCGAGGGTCGCGAAAGCCGCGTCGAAATCGCGTTCGCTGCCAGCGTTCACGGTGAGAATCTGCTGACCGAGGGCATGCGCTGCCGCTTGCGCGTCTCTTTGCTGCGATTCGACAAGATCAGTGTTCGGATTCACGAGCAGGCCAATCGCGGCTGCGTTCGGCACGACCTCGTGTAGGAACTGCAGTTGCTTGGAAAGCAGGTCGGCGCTGTTGTAGAAGGAAATGCCGGTTAGATTACCTCCCGGCCGGTTGAGGCTTGGCACGAGGCCGACTTTGACCGGGTCTGCGCCAGTAGCGAACACGATGGGTATGGAGTTGGTCGCCGCCTTGGCGGCGTGCGCCTCAACGTCGCCGGCGGCTATTATTACGGCACACCGATCGCGAATGAGATCGGCCACCAATCCCGGCAGCCGCTCTCCTTGATTTTCCGCCCAGCGGAATTCGATCACGAGGTTTTGTCCCTCGGTATAGCCGGCTTCAGCGAGGCCGCGTCGCAATGCCGCCACGAGGTTGGCCGAAGCATTGGCTGATGTGCTCCTGAGGAATCCGACCACCGGCATCGCCGCCTGTTGCGCGCTCGCTGCGAGCGGCCACGCCGCTGCGGCACCGCCGACAAGCGCGATGAACTCGCGCCGCCTCATTCGATCACCTCGTCGGCAATGGAGAGCACCGCTGGCGGCACCTCGATGCCGAGCGCCTTGGCGGTCTCGAGGTTGAGGACGAACTCGAATTTGGTCGATTGTAACACCGGCAGGTCGGCGGGCTTGGCGCCCTTGAGGATACTGCTGGCATAGACGCCGACTTGACGAAACGTTTCTGTGAGGTCGGTTCCGTAACTCATCAATCCACCGACTGACACAAAATCACGCTGCCCATAAGACGCAGGAATCCTGTCGCGTGCTGTCAAAGTGGCGAATTGCACCGCGCGACTAATGAAAAATCCATCGGGAGCCACAAACAGCGCGTCCGCGCCGATGCTTTTAAAGACTGCAAATGCCGCGTCGATCTCTCCAATCGTACTAGCGTTGAGGCTTTGAATTTGCAGTCCGATGGCGGGCGCCGCTGCTTGCACCTCCCGCAACGTCGATTTAGCGGTTGAAGGATTGCTTGGATTGAGGAGTACGGCGACGCGAACGGCCTTGGGTATCAAATCATGCAGGAGCCGCAGCCGCTTGGTTGAAACCTCGGTGGAGAAAAAATTGATGCCTGTCGCGTTGCCGCTGGGCCGAGCGAGGCTAACAACACCAAGCTGGACCGGGTCTCCCGGAACAGCGAAGACGATCGGGATCGTCGCCGTTGCAGCTTTGGCCGCGCGTACAGCGGGCATGCCGATCGTGGCAATTACGGCCACTTCGCGGTGGACCAGATCGGCCAGCAGCGCCGGCAGGGCATCGAAGTCGCCCTCCAGCCAATGGTATTCAACCGTCACGTTCTGGCCTTCGACGTAACCAAATTCGTTGAGACCTTTGCGGAACCCCATCACCTCACGCGCGAAGCTATCGGCCGATCCGTTGATAAGGAAACCGATCAACGGCATAGGAGGCTGCTGCGCTCGCGCCGCGAGCGGCCATGCGACAGCCGACCCTGCAATTCCTTGGATGAAATCCCGTCGCCTCACGGACTGCCCCTTTAAGCAGGGAAACCTACCATCGGCGGTTATGTTGTGCACCACGACAAATGACCCGCCAGAAATGACGAGATGGGTCATTCGCTACAGATCGTTGCGCGCCGAAAATCGCTCCATGTCTGTTGTTCCCCGAAAGCGACGCAAAGTCAGAGCCTTGGCATCCGTTGCGAAGGGTCACGGCGGCGGTCGCCGTGAGTCCCTGCAACGTCCCGCTATGATGGTTGCGTGGTGTCACCGTCAATCGGCTGGGCCGCGCTTGCGTTTGAGCGCGGCTTTCCGGCGATAGCTCTCGACGTTCATCTCCAGGATCGTGGCGTGGTGCACGAGCCTGTCGATGGTTGCCAGCGTCATGGCCTGGTCGGAGAAAATCTTGCCCCATTCGCCGAAGGGCTGGTTGGCCGTGATGAGCAAGGATCGGCGTTCATAGCGGGTGGCGATCAGCTCAAACAGCACACTGGTCTCGGCCTGATCCTTGGTGACGTAAGCGATATCGTCGAGGATCAGCAGCTGGTACTTGTCGAGCTTAGTGATGGCGGCTTCGAGCCCCAGCTCCCGGCGCGCCACCTGCAGCCGCTGGACGAGGTCGGTGGTGCGCATGAACAGCACGCGCCGGCCATTCTGGACGAGAGCCAGACCGAGCGCTGCCGCAAGATGGCTCTTGCCCCCGCCGGGCGGCCCAAAGAGCAAAATATTGGCACCTTGATCAAGCCAGCTGTCGCCGGCGGCGAGCGCCATGACCTGCGCCTTGCTGACCATAGGCACGGCGTTGAAGTCGAAGGTGTCGAAGGTCTTGCCCGCCGGCAATCGTGCGCTGGCAAGATGCCGTTCGATGCGGCGCCGGCCGCGGTCGGCCACCTCGTGTTCGGCGAGTGCTGCCAGGAAGCGGGCAGCAGGCCAACCCTCCTTGTCCGCACGTGCGGCGAGGGCGGCCCACATCAGCTTGATGGCGGGCAAGCGCAACTCGCTCAGCAAGAGCTCGACGCGGGCAGCGTCAACGGCATTGTTGCTCGTCATGCCGCGACCTCCAGGCCGGAGGTCGGCTCGACGACATGGACAGCCGCCAGTTCGTCGTAGGCGTTGAGTGCTACCAGCTTCACATCGATGACCGGCACCGATGCCGGCGATGGGCCGAAGCGTTCACGCAGCAACGCCAGGTCCGGTAATCGTCCAGCATCGAGTTCCGCGTCGATGGCCTGCGCCAGCTCGGCCTCGCAGGCCCGATCGTGTGCCAGCGCCAGCAACTCGACCGTGACCTGGCACGCCCGCTTGTCGCCCACTTCGGCGCGCAACGCCTCGAAGGCTTTGCGATAGGCCTGACGCGGGAACAGCTGATCGCGGTAGACCAGATTTGGCAGCGCCATCGGCTTCTTGCGCAGCGCGTGGATCACGTGCCGATAATCGACGACGTGACCGCCCTTGCGGTCCGAGACCGGCTGCCCCCGCCTGAGCGTCATCATTGGGGTCGAGCCAAGGAAACAGTCGAGCCGATCGTCGTAGAGGTGCACGCGCAGGCGATGGCCGATCAGCCGCGACGGCGCGGTGTAGAAAACACGGCGCAGAATGAAGCCGCCGCTCGACGTGACCGTGACGATCTTCTCCTCGTAATCGGCGGTGCGACGCTTCGGCAGCGGAGTAAGCCTGGACCGTTCCAACTCGATGCGCTTGCGGTTGTTGGCATTCCGCCGGCCGACGACCTCGTCAACGAACCGGCGGTAGGCATTGAGATCGTCGAAGTCCCGGCTGCCGCGCAGCAGCAGCGCGTCTTCGAGCGCCTTCTTGAGATGGCCGTGCGAACTCTCGATCGAGCCGTTCTCGTGCGCGACGCCGGGGTTGTTGCGGGTCGGCGTCATGCCGTAATGGGCGCAGAACGCCTCGTAGCGGAGCGTCAAATCCTCCTTGGCGTCGGCATCGAGATTGCGGAAGGCGGCCGACAAGCTGTCGCTGCGATGTTGCTCGGGAACGCCGCCGAGCGTCCACAGCGCATTCTGCAGGCCCTCGGCCAACGCGACGAAGCTCTCACCGCCGAGCACAACATGGGCATGCTCGAAGCCCGAGAATGCCAGTCGGAAGTGATAGAGCCGATGCGCCAGCGCGACGCCGGCAATCGTTATGCCGAGCGCGATCGTGTCGGTGAAGTCGGACAGGCCAAGACGGCCGGGCTCGTGCTCCTGCCGGAAGATAACGTCCTGTTCTGGGCCAGCCAGCGCCCGCCAACCCCGCATGCGCCGTTCTAGCGTGCGCCGGATGCCCGAGCCAATCTCGGGGTGGCGCCGCTGTATCTCTTCGAGAACCGCAATGGCGCGGATGCCGGGGGCCGCCTTCAGGATCGGAACGATCTCGCTATCCCAAACACTGGCAAGCGGGTCGGGCCGGCGCCGGCCACGCGGCGCCTTCTTTTGGGATGGCAGGCGCGGATCATTCTCGATCCGGTAGCCGGTCGCCGTGCTGAAGCCGGCTTTGGCGGCGGCAACGGCAGTATCGTGGGTTTGTCGGTAACTCATGTACAGCCTCATCTGGTGGTCGGTGATATGGAGGCCGGGCAAGGTCTGATCCCTCAATCATGAGACGAATCAGAAGCTTGTCCCGGTCGCTCACGACCGCCAGACGGGTTCCGAAAAACCCGCCGCCGGGGGTGGACTGCCGTCGGTCGGGCTACGCCCTCCTTCCGCCAGCCCGCCCCCAGCGCATTCTCATCCTGATTGACGCTGCCCTCTCATCTTGATCGTCGCCGCGCAATCACCGCCCTCCCCGAGCAGACTCTTCATGATCGAAGGTTCCGCACCGCGGTACCCGACCACGATCAGGCGCGGGATGGATAGCCACACAGAAGCGTTCTGCAGTTCTTATTTAGCCGGCAAACTTGCCGGCTAATACATTGACGTGCGTTCGGCAGGGTGTTCAATTGTGCGCCAAGTTTGACGGAGTCTGTCCAGTGACCCCCCTTTCGGCCGGAGCGCCCGTGTTTTTTGCGTCCGATTTGGCCGTTAAGGCGGCAGAGGAAATCGGGTTTCGGATAGGTGCGAAAGGCGCCCATACCAGCCGCACGATGATGCTAGCCGAACTGCGCGCTACGTTTGACGCCGTTCCGTCTGGCGCTGACCGATCAGCCTATGCGTCGGCCATCATCGAGGAAAACTGCACCCACAAGTCGACGGCGGCCACGCGTAAACTGACGAACCAGCGTTTGAGCGAGTTCTATGCGCTGGATCCGAAGGTTCCGATTTTTCGGGTGCTCCGGAGGGTCTGGCACCTGTCGCCGGAAGGGCGCCCGTTGCTGGCTATGCTCACCGCTTTGGCTCGGGATCCGCGGTTCCTGATGACCGCTCCATACATAATCGCGCTCGATGATGGAGCGGAGTGCCAGCGCGAGCCCATGGCGGCAGCTGTGCGGTCCATCGGCGGCGATCGCCTCAACGCTTCGATACTCGACAAGGTTGTCCGAAACGCAGCAAGCTCTTGGGTACAGGCCGGGCATCTGGCAGGACGCACCTTCAAGAAGCGTAGTCATGTACGGCCGACACCAGCTGTTGCAACCTATGCGGCCTATCTCGCTTTCCATGCAGGCCTGAGAGGTGCCGAGGTCTTCCGGTCAGGCTGGTTTCAAGTAATCGACGCTTCGCCTGCGAAAGCCCGCGACCTTCTCTTGGAAGCCAAACAGCATGGCCTGATCGATCTCAGGCTGGCCGGCGATGTCGTTACGCTCGGGCTCGATCGGCTCGATTCCGATCGTGGAAAGGTTTGATGATGGCGCGCATCGAAGATCTCGCCGACAGCTACCGTCGTCATATCGCCGTTCCATGGCAGCGCATGGTTGCAGGCGCCCAACGCGTCGTCATGATCGTCTACGATCGCGAAATGGAGCTTAGGCTCCGCGCCCGCAAACTGCTGTTCGAAACTGCCACGCGCGATGCCGGCCATGAGTGGCATGAGGTCGATCTCACGAATGCTTTCGCGACGTGGATGGCTGCAGATGATTACCGGGATGCTTACTTCGAGAACCCCGAGGATCTCAGCCTCAAGCTCGCTTCGCACGAATTCAGGGACTATCTGTGCAATAAAATCCGTACCGCGCTAGTGGCAGATGACGTCAAAGAAACGACCGTCGTCGCCGTCATCGGCGTGGGCACCATTTTCGGCTTCGCGAAACTGTCGGAAGTCCTTCTTGAACTGGAGGCGGACATCCGCGGACGCCTCATCGTCTTTTTCCCCGGCCAATTTGATCGCAACAACTACCGTTTGCTCGATGCGCGCGACGGCTGGAATTATTTGGCGGTGCCCATAACCCTTCATGGAGAGGAGCAGCGGATATGAAGATCAAGGACACTCTCCTGCGGGATCCTTCCGCTTCGCTTGCCAACAACGGTCAAGCACGCATCTCGACCGTGTTCGACGACAAGGCCATGGCAGCCCTTCGATACGAACTCGCGACGTTCGTGTGTAAAGGCGAATACCTCAAGGGCCTGTCACTTCTGCTCGCATCCTACCTCGCTAATCTCGGTAAAAACGACGCTTCCCAAAAGGGCGTCTGGATAAGCGGTTTTTTTGGTAGCGGGAAATCGCACCTGCTGAAGATGGCTGGTCATCTCTGGCAGGATACGCCGTTCAACGATGGCGCGACCGCGCGCAGCCTTGTTCCAAACCTTCCCGAAGAAATCGCGGACTCCTTCAAGGAACTCGACGTCGCCTCGCGGCGCTCGGGCGGCCGTCTTGCCGCTGCAGGAACGCTGCTCAGCGGAACGACCGATAAAGTCCGTCTCACTATCCTTTCGATCATTCTGCGCGCGACCGGTCTGCCGGAGCAATACGCGCAAGCGCGGTTCTGCTTCTGGCTTCACGAACAAGGGAAATTCGAGGTGGTTAAGAAAGCCATCGAGACTACAGGTAAGAAATTCGAGCACGAACTAAACAACCTTTATGTCAGCGGACCAATTGCAAAGGCAGTCATGTCTTCGATCCCGGGCTTCGCCGCTACCGAGGCCGATGCGAGGCAACTTTTCAAAGCTCAGTTTCCGACGCAGCAAGGCGACATCACGACAGCGGATTTCATCCGCACCGCGAAAGATGCGCTTCTTCGATTTTCCGGGAACGGGAAGCTGCCGTGCACACTCCTGATCCTGGACGAGGTCCAGCAATACATCGGCGATTCTCACGACCGGTCCGTGCTGGTGACGGAAGTCGCCGAGGCGGCATCGAAGGAGTTCGATGGCCATATGATGGTGATAGGCGCCGGCCAAAGCGCGCTGACAGATGCGCCACAGCTTCAGAGACTGCTCGACCGCTTCACAATCCGCGCCAACCTTCAGGACGCCGACGTGGAGGCCGTCACACGTGAGGTGCTGCTACAAAAGAAGCCCGGAGCGGTGGCTGCCATTCGCGCGGTCCTCGACAAGCATAGCGGTGAGATTTCACGTCAACTCAATGGAACCGGGATCGGCGAACATGCCGGTGATAAGGCAATCATCGTCGACGACTACCCCCTCCTGCCGACACGGCGGCGGTTCTGGGAAGAGTGCTTTCGGCAGATCGACGCCGCCGGAACATCGAGCCAACTTCGATCGCAGCTGCGGATCATCAATGACGCCGTCGCGAAGGTGGCGGATCGTGAAGTCGGGTGCGTTATCCCGGCGAACGAACTGTTCGAGGCGCTAGCGCCCGATATGGCGACGACCGGCGTTCTGCTCCGGGAGATCAACGAGCGCATCATCGAGGTCGGCAAAAATGATGGCCCGCTCGCGCGCCGCGTCTGCAGCCTCGTTTTCCTGATCGGAAAGCTCATGCGCGAGGGATCCGCGGACAAAGGTGTGCGTGCAACGAAAGAGCACATCGCCGACCTACTTATCGATGATCTGGACGCCGACAATGGCAAGCTGCGTGACGACGTAGAGAAGACCCTGAAGGCGATAGCCGATAAGGGAATCCTGATGACGGTCGGAAACGAATATCGCCTTCAAACGCGCGAGGGCGCCGAGTGGGATAACGATTTTCGAACGCGGGTCCAAAAAATCCAGAGCGACGACGTCACAATTCAATTCAATCGCGACAATGCTATGTACGGCGCTGTTGATGCGATCATCAGCAACATCAAGGTCGTTCAAGGTGCAGCCAAGGAGGCGCGCCGGCTCGCGACTTCTCGCGATCAGATGCCGCCCGCCGTCATCGGGAGTGACATCCCGGTATGGATCCGTGACGGCTTTTCGTCTTCGGAGAAAGACCTCCTCGATCAAGCTCGTTTGGCGGGGGTCGATAGCCCAATCCTGTTTGTCTTCATTCCAAGGCAGCACGCCGATGATCTTCGTCGAGCAATAGTCGAGGAAGAGGCTGCGAAGCAGACGCTTGAGGCAAAAGGCAGTCCGGAAGGCGATGAGGGGAAAGATGCGCGAAGGAGCATGGAAAGTCGCCGTCTGAATGCCAGCGACGATAAAAAGAGGCTTGTTGCCGAGATCGTGGAGCACACAAAGGTATTTCAAGGCGGGGGCAGCGAGCTTCTTGAGAGTGCCCTTGTAGACAGGGTGAAGGCGGCTGCCGATGCCGCGCTAGTCCGCTTGTTCCCGCGGTTCGGCGAGGCCGATTTAAGCGAGTGGCCGAAGGTCATCGCCCGCGCCAAGGAAGGTGCCGAACTGCCGTTCGAAGCCGTCGGCCATAAGGATGCCCCCGACAAGCACCCGGTCGGCCGGGAAGTGATGACGACGATCGGGGCGGGAGCCAGCGGTACGGATATTCGGAAGAAACTGCGCGGAACGCCCTATGGTTGGCCGCAGGACGCGATCGATGCGGCCGTCATCGCGCTGCACCGCAGCCAGCATATCTCGGCGAAGCTCAACGGTATGGCTGTTGCGGTCGGCCAACTTGATCAAAACAAGATCGCGAAGACGGAATTTCGGATCGAAAAGTCGACGCTAGGCGTCCAGCAACGTATTCGCCTCCGCGATCTCTTTTCGAAGCTCAAAATCCAATGCAAGAGTGGGGACGAAGCGATTAAAGCGCCGGAGTTCCTCTCGGCGCTGATCTCCCTCGGGAAGTCGGCAGGCGGTGTGCCGCCTCTGCCGGCGTTGCCCAGCGTTACGGCGATCGAAGATCTCCAAAAGCTTGTGGGCAACGAACAGCTGTTGGAGATACACGGCAGGGCTGCCGACTTCGAAACAAATATCAAGTCGTGGCAGAACTTGAGTGCAATTGCGGAAAAGCGCTTGCCTCAGTGGGCACTTCTTGAGCGTCTCTCAAAACACAGCGCCTTAATCCCGGCAGCCACCGGGCGGTTGACCGAGGTTGAATCGATCCGCACCGGGCGCATGCTGCTTGACCCCACCGATCCGGTCGCTCCGATCCTGAAGGAAATCGCGGCACTCCTCCGGGCGGAGGTCCAGAGACTGGTCGCAGATCAAAAAAGTGCCGTGACTGCCGCTTCGACGGGACTCGCCGCGAATCCCTTGTGGGGCAAGATCGATGCCGGCACCCAGCAGTCGCTACTGGCGAAGTACGGACTTGTCGATCCTGTCGCTCCCGCGATTGGATCTGATGCCGACCTCGCTGATTTCCTCAATCGCATTTCGCTCGATCAACTCCACGAACTGGTCGAGGCCGTGACGGGCAAAGTTGATGCGGTCCTACGGGATGCCGCCAAGCTGCTGGAGCCGAAGGTTCAATACGTCACCGTCGCGCGCGATCTGCTCCGGACGGCTCCGGATGTGAATGCTTGGATCGATCGACAGCGCGAAAGCCTCTTGGCTGCTGTCAGCAAGGGCCCTGTTCAGGTCAACTGAGGAAATGTGATGGCATCACTTGCTCGCGAACTCCGAATTGATCTCGGCAATAAGGTCCGAGAGGCCCGGCGCATTGCCGAGAATGGCGCTCGCAAAGTGATGGAGAGCCTAGCGGTGCACAATCATGAGCCTTGGGGTCCGATGTCGCCGGAGGACCGCAAGCTCAGAATTCGTCTTCGTGCCCACGGCCGTCAATTAGGCGATCATCGCGATTCGCAGCGTGGTGCGCAATCAATCGATCATCTAGTCTCTGAGGTCGCCTACGAACATTGGCATGGTATGCTGTTTGCTCGGTTTCTTGCTGAGACCGACCTCCTTCTCTTGCCCAAGACGACGACGGCGATCACTCTCAACGAGATCGAGGAAATCGCGCGCGAGGAGGGTCGTGATTGGCTGACGGTGGTGAGTGAATACGCCGAGAAGATGCTGCCGCAGATCTTCAGGAGCGGCGATCCCGCTCTCGAAGTCGTGCTGCCTCCTGAGACACGCAAGGCTCTTGAAGAGATCATTCGCGGCCTCGATACACAGGTCTTCACTGCCGATGATAGTCTGGGTTGGACCTACCAATTCTGGCAGGCGGACCGGAAGGATGAAATCAACAAGTCCGAGATCAAGATCGGTGCGGACGAATTGCCCGCGGTAACGCAACTTTTTACCGAGGACTACATGGTCCTCTTCCTGCTTCATAATACTTTGGGAGCTTGGTGGGCCGGTAAGGTTTTGGCCGCCCGGCCTGAACTAACAAAGTCGGCCAAGAACGAAGAAGAGTTGCGCTCCGCCTGCAAGGTCGGCGACGTGGAGTGGAACTATTTGCGCTTCGTCCGCGACGCCGCCAGTGACGGCGCGGAAGGGCCATGGCGGCCTGCAGCGGGGGCATTTGAGGAATGGCCCAGGGTGGCGAAGGATATTACCGTCATTGATCCATGCATGGGGTCTGGCCACTTTCTCGTCTTTGCATTGTTGATTCTTGTCGCCTTGCGGATGGCCGAAGAAAGTTTGAACCGCGAAACAGCGGTTGATGCGGTGTTGGCGGACAATCTGTTCGGGCTGGAGATTGATCCGCGCTGCACGCAGATCGCGGCATTCAACCTCGCCTTCGCCGCATGGCGCATGGTCGGCTATCGCACGCTGCCGCGCCTCAATCTCGCATGCTCGGGCCTTGCTATCGGTGTGACTAAGGCGGAATGGCTGAAACTTGCCGAGAAGGCTGTTATCGCTTCCGATCCGGCCGCCAAACGCGATCTCCTTGGAATAGAAAATACTGTGCTAAATGCCGGCTTGGAAGTGCGGGTTAAAAACGGCCTCGAAGGACTCTACGAACTCTTCGCTAAGGCACCTTGGCTTGGCAGCCTCATCGACCCACATCACACAAGTGCCGACATATTCAATGCTGACTTTTTTCAATTACAGAGTCTGTTCTCCCTCTTGTCAGCAGCTAAGATTGATGACCTAGCCGAGATTGCCGTGTCTGCGCAGGGAATGGCGAAGGCTGCAGAATTTCTTGGACGAAGGTTTGTGCTCGTTGCGACAAATGTCCCATATCTTGGACGTGGAAAGCAGGACCAAACATTAAGGGACTACTGTGGCGGGCGATACCCCGAAGCAAAGTCTGAGTTAGCGACGTGTTTTGTCGAGCGCTGTCTGGATTTCTGCTTAGAAGGTGGAAGTGCAGCGCTTGTAACTCCCCAGACTTGGCTATTTCTTGGGACGTCTAAGAAACTGAGGCGAGCACTTCTAAATAATAAGGAGTGGAATACGATCGCTCGCCTTGGGCCTGCTGCTTTTCAAGATATGAATTGGTGGGCAGCGACAACACTACTCGTCGGACTGACCAGAAAGGCACCTTCTGTCGAAACGCGGTACTTCAGTGTGGATGCGAGCTCTTCTAAAGATATTTCGCTAAAGTCCAACCTGCTTCAGAATTGCAGTCCACGCATCGTAGTGCAGAAAACACAAATAGAAAACCCTGATCACACCATCAATGATGAGGCGATTGATCAGACAAAGATCCTAAAGGCGTTCGCGACTTCGAGCCAAGGTGTCGGTACTGCAGATACAAATCGGTATGTATGCAGGTTTTGGGAGATCCCAGAGCTTGATTCTATTTGGTCGTTCTACCAGATGGCGCCTGAGCGTAACGTGTTGATTTCCGGCTGTCATAGTGTGCTACGTTGGGAGGCGGGCGACGGCACTCTTGCAAATTCACCTCAAGCGCGCGTTTGCGGGCAACCAGTGTGGGGCAAATGCGGTGTTGCCGTTTCAGTAACGGGTCATCTCTACCGATCCTTATATTTGGGGACGATCTTTGACTGCACTGCTGCAGCCATAACACCGACTAACGATAGCGATCGTTTGGCAGTGACGGCTTGTCTCCTAGATAGCAGGTTTCCTCAAGCGGTTCGGTCAGTTGATCAGGCGCTTTCGGTAACCGAAAGTTCCTTCCTAAAGATAGACTTTGATCGCGCCGCCTGGACTACCGTAGCTTCCCAAATGTTTCCGGATGGACTTGTCGCGGCATCGTGTCCCGATCCGACACAATGGCTTTATTCTGGAGCCATCCAGGATTCAGATGCTCCACTTCAGGTCGCTGTCAGTCGCCTCATTGGTTATTGCTGGCCACGACAAATGGGCTCTGGCTTTCCAGGGTATCCCCCGATCAAGCCAGATGGGCTCGAAGATCACGCCGACGACGACGGCATTATTTGCCTCTCGGCACTCAAGGGTGAGCGGCGCGGCGCGGATTTACTGAATGCCTTTTTAGCCGACGCTTTCGGAGTTGAGTGGTCGGCGACGAAGCTCGCAAGCTTGCTTGCCGATGCGAATTGTGCCGGAAAAACAATTGAAGACTGGCTGTGCGATGAATTCTTCCAGCAACACTGCGAACTATTTCACCACCGCCCTTTTGTTTGGCATGTTTGGGATGGTCGTCGCGACGGCTTCAACGCATTGGTGAACTATCATCGCTTGGCTGCGCCTGAGGGAGAAGGTCTGAGGACACTGGATAGGCTTATCTACACTTACCTTGGTGCATGGATCGAGCGGCAAGAACTTGACCAGAAGGATGGCTTGGACGGTGCAGATGGACGCCTTGCCGCTGCTCAGCATTTGAAAAGTGAACTGGAAAAGATTCGAAAGGGCGAGCCACCATTCGATGTCTTTGTGCGATGGAAATCTCTTGGCGATCAGCCGAAGGGATGGAATCCCGACATTAATGACGGAGTAAGAATTAATATCCGTCCGTTCATGACAGCACGGCCATTCGGCGCTAAAGCCAAGAACGCATGCATACTTCGGAGCGTTCCGCGTATCGCTTGGGACAAGGATCGGGGCAAAGAGCCTCAGCGATCTAAAGAAGAGTTTCCTTGGTTCTGGAAATGGGGCGGCGAAACTAAGGATTTCGCCGGAGGGAAGGAGTTCGACGGCGTTCGTTGGAACGATCTTCACTACTCATTGTGGGCAAAGGAAAAGGCCGGTCAAAAGGAGGACGCGGCCTGATGGCTTCGAAAATCGTAAGGACCGAAGCCACGATGATCGAAGCGATAAAGGCGTCGCTCGATTTCGCCGCACGTGCAGGTGACGGCACCGCCGCGCCGGTCGCGGTCCTTTGGACGGACGCGGACGGGCAATGGAAGCCGGCGCTACACGCGCTCCAGGCAGCGATTCCTCATCTGTATGTTCTCGGTCCCTATCGACCTGAAGAGCGAAGCGGACCGGTGATCTGGCTCAAGTGCGTTATTGAGCGCCTGCTGCCTGACGCCATGCCGCCGCCCGACACTGTTCCGATCCTCTATCTCCCGGATATCAGCAGGCAGGAACTCAGGGCTGCCGGCGACTGCCCGCGCGATCTTCTGCCGTTGATAGAACTACAATATCGAGGCGTGGTCTGGCACCAGCGCAATGGCCGCGACTGGACCATCGATGCGTTCGTCACTTCAGAACAAGGCATCGGTCTCGATATCGCGGGGGACGCAAAGACGCGCGAAGCGATGTATCGCTCGTTGCCGGTCCTGATTCTCGAGCTGCTTACGCACCTCCGCGGCCGCAGACTTCATGCCGATGACTTCGATCGGCTTTCCGTCGAGGATCCGGTCCGTGACGCGCTAACTTGGATGAACGGACCAGATCAATTCCAGAAGGCTGCGGATAAAACGCGGTGGGACTCGTTTCGCGCGGTCTGTCGTGGAACATACAAGTTTGATCCGGAGTCGGACACGCCTTCCGTCGCTGCATCCGCCATTCTCAATGGAGATGCGGCTTTCGAAGAGGTGTGGAAGCGTTTTGCCGAAGCGCCGCAACTGTACCCCGCTCTGTACACGATCATGCGGCAGGCCCAAGCGCGCGATCTGCTTACTCGGCAGGACCGTAACCCGGCCGTCAACGATCGCGAGGAAGCCGCGCTTCGGAAGGAGCTCGGTGCGGCGGCGGGCAAGCCCCATCATGAGGCATGTGCCACAATTGCCGAGTTGGAGAAACACCACGGCGTGCGTCGCGCTTGGGTCTGGGCGCGTATTGATCGGGCGCCGCTAGCGATCGCGCTGAAGTTTCTGGCCAACCTGGCAAAGCACGCAAGCCAGCCAATACAGGCTCCTTCCTGTGCCGAGATGATACAGCTTTACGCGTCCGGTGGATGGGAGGCCGACAGGGCGGCCCTGGAGTTGATCGTCAAAGTGCGCGCACCTGCTGATGTCGATCTGGTCGGTAAAGTCGTGAAAGCTCTCTACGCACCGTGGCTCGATCAGACTGCACGAAATTTCCAGAAGCTCGTGTCAGCTAATGAAGCGAACTTCCGTGCGCTTGCCAAGCCGGTCGACGGCGAGCATGGAGCCTGCGTTCTTTTTGCCGATGGTCTCAGGTTCGACGTCGGAGGAATGGTGCAAGAGGTTTTGGAGGCGCGGGGCGCCAAGGTCCGCGTTGCCCATCGCATCGCACCGTTGCCGACCGTTACGGCAACCGGTAAGCCGCTGGCATCGCCCGCGCACGCCATGTTCGAAGGTACCACAAGCACCGAAGACTTCTCCCCAATCCTTTCTTCCACAAAGCAACCTGTGACGGCGGAGCGGCTTCGTCAGGCGATGGCCAGCCAAGGCGTGGAGATAATTGAGGGTGGCCAGATCAGAATGGCATCCAACATTGCCAAAGGCGGCTGGGCGGAGATTGGCGAAATCGATTCTCTTGGGCACAAGCTCAATGCGCGGTTGGCTGATCAGATCGGGCGGGAGATCGAGGCCATCGCGGATCGCGTGATGGAGCTTCTCAATGCGGGCTGGGCACGCGTCCGAATCGTGACCGATCACGGCTGGCTGCTGATGCCGGGCGATCTGCCGAAAATTGAGATTCCGCCGTCCCTAGTCGCACGAAAAGGCCATCGTGCCGCAGCGGTGAAAGGCGACTCTGTGGTGAAACTTCCGACTTATCCATGGCATTGGAACCCAAAGGTAATCGTCGTCTCGCCTCCGGGTATCGGTGTGTTCTACGCGGACATCGAATACGCCCACGGCGGCGTGACGCTCCAAGAGTGCGTAATTCCGGATATCTCAATTGAACTTGGAAAGCAGGCTCACGGCGCGGAAATCGTCAAAGTCGGTTGGAAAGGGATGCGTTGCCGCATCACGCTGAAGACCGACGCGACCGGGTTGAAGGTGGATCTACGCCTGAATCGGAATGATCCAAAATCCATCGCGGCTGAAGCCAAGCCGGTGACCAAGAGCGGAGAGGTGACACTCATCGTCGAGGACGACAGTCATGAGGGCGCCGGCGCCGTTGTAGTGGTGCTCGATCCGGCCGGCAAGGTTTTGCAGCACGCGGCTACGACCGTTGGAGAAGTGTAATGAGTGTTGCCCTGGACAGTCTCGACAAGCTCGCGTCGACCCCCTTTGACGGATATCTTGTCCGCAAAGATCTTGTCCGCAAATATGCCCACCAGTATCCCGTTCCGACGTACGTCGTGGAATTTCTCCTCGGCCGCTATTGCGCCAGCACGAAAGAGGAAGAGATCAACGAAGGACTCAAGGTCGTCGAGAAGCAGCTTCAGAACCGTACGGTCCGCACCGGAGAAGAGGAGCTTGTGAAGGCTAAGGCCCGTGAGGACGGGTCGGTAAAGATTATTGACGTCGTTCATGCCAGTCTCGACGCGAAGAATGATCGCTTTATCGCCGCGCTGCCGAGCCTTGCTCTCAACGATATCCGGATCGATGATGATTTGGTGCACGATAATGAGCGGATGCTTACTGACGGCTTTTATGCCGAAGTGACGCTCTCCTACGATGGGTCCATCGCCCAAGAGAAGGCCGGGCTTCCATTCAAAGTATCAGCATTGCGGCCCATCCAGATGTCGCGCTCCGACGTGCTGGATGTGTTTTCCAAAGGTCGCTCGCAGTTCACGACCGCCGAATGGATTGATTTTCTTCTGCGGTCGATAGGTCTGGAGCCATCCGGTTTCGACGAGGCAGCGAAGCGCGTCGCTCTCCTTCGCATGGTTCCGTTCGTGGAGCGGAACTACAATTTCGTCGAACTTGGTCCGCGCGGTACGGGCAAAAGCCATCTCTTCCAGCAGATCTCGCCTTATGCACACCTTATTTCCGGCGGGAAGGCCACCGTTGCGAGAATGTTCGTCAACATGGCCAACGGCCAACGCGGACTTGTCTGCCAATACGACGTCGTGTGCTTTGACGAGGTGTCCGGGATTTCGTTCGACTCGAAGGACGGCGTCGCCATCATGAAGGGGTACATGGCGTCGGGCGAGTTCTCGCGCGGAAAGGACAGCATCAGGGCGGAGGGTTGCATCGTTCTGGTCGGCAATCTCGATGTTGACGTAGAGCAGGCGCAGAGGGTCGGGCACTTGCTGACGCCGCTACCGCCGGAGATGCGTGACGACACGGCCTTCATGGACCGCATTCACGGCTACGCCCCAGGCTGGAGTTTTCCGAAACTTGATCCGCGAGTGCATTTCACCGATCACTTCGGGCTCGTGAGCGATTTTTTGAGCGAATGCTGGACGAGGTTGCGTGGCAGCAGCCGTATTTCGATTATGCACGAACGAATTCATCTCGGCGGCGCGCTGAGCGGACGAGACATCGAGGCGGTGAACAAGACTGTGAGCGGCCTGACGAAACTTCTCTTTCCTGATCCCGAGATGCCGGTTTCCGACGGAGATCTGGAGTGGATTGTGCGACTGGCCCTTGAATCGCGTCGCCGCGTGAAGGAGCAGCAGAAACGAGTTTTCAAGAGCGAATTCCGCAACACCCACTTCAGCTACACGTTGGGCGCCGAAGGCACTGAGCAATTTGTATCGACGCCTGAGCTACACAGCGATGAGGCCATCGAAAGCGATCCGCTGCCGCCGGGCCAAGTCTGGGGTGTGAGCCCCGGGTCTCCGGAGAGCGGACCTGGGCTCTATCGAATAGACGTGACCTGCCACAGAGGCGGCGGGGTTCGGATACTCAACCAGCCGCCACCGCCGGCATTTAGGGAAAGCGTAAAAGTTGGAGAACAAAACCTCTATACGCGGTCGCGCGAACTGGTCGGCGATCGAAACCCGCGGGAGGAGGAATTCTCTATCCAGATGCGGCCGATGGACGCCGATAAGAGCGGCTTCGGGCTTGGCATGCCGATTGTTGTTGCGATGTGTGGCGGCATGTTGGGCAAAAATACGCGGGGTGGCACCGTCGTCGTCGGGGCCCTCAATCTTGGCGGCTCAATCGAGATGATCCCCAATGCCGTTCGTATCGCCGAGCTTGCGGTAGACAAGCAGGCAGCAACGCTGCTTATGCCCGTTGCCGCTCGACGGCAGCTAAATGATTTACCTGATGAGATGTGGACGAAGATCAATATTGAATTCTACAAGGATTTAGCGGACGCAGTCTTCAAAGCACTCGTTGAGTGATAAACGCCGGGACTACATGGTCTTCAGATATTGCATCGTAAGCGAGGCCCGAGTCGACGAGACGTGCCGCATCGGCTGCTTGGACGCTGGAAGCTCGTCGCGGCTTGCGTGGGGCTGCTGGCCGTAGGTCATGGAGAGGTATCGGAAGCAATAAGAAATCGGTAAATGCTCGACGAAAACTGCGTCATTCAGTACCGCTAAGGGAGCGGAAAAGTATATCGGCCCAAGAATAACAGCTGTACCGAAGTCTCGCGCGACGCATTCGCTCAATAGCAAGCAAGGCGACAGACAATGACGACGTAGATCCCGGAGAGCGGTGGCATCCTTTCGATTTTGGAGTTTTTTGTTTTTTTTCTGGAGAAATTTCCGTCTTTCGGATCGGAGAGAGAGTGCACCGGAGGTTACACGACCTCTGCGCCAGCGCGAAAACTTTGGACGCGACCCCGTAGCTGATCCGCAGCTGATCTGCCCGCTACCACCCCACCGTCCTTAAAAGAATTCCGGGCGTGCAGGCGCGCGACGATGTCGGAAACCGGCGTAACCATTGAACAAGTAGCGTCACGCAAATGCCTTCACATCCTTCAAGTAGTCTGATGGTGCCCTGTTCGTGATACGCTTATTGCTCGCAGCAGTGAGCATAATGAAATTGGCCAGCAGGCTGGCTCTTCGTGGTGATTGCCCTTTGCTTATGAGGTAGTCTCGAGGAAAGAAGTGGTGAAATTCCTTGGTGTTGCCTTGGTACAGCGCGTCTCCCGTATCGATCTTCTGGCCAGTCAAGAGATCGGTGGGCCTATTGAACGCGAGAAGCAGAATGAGGATTTTTGAATGAGCTGAATTGGACCGAAATTGTTGATTAGCCCATTGGCCTCCGCGCCAGCGCGAAAAAGTTGTACGCGACCCCCTAGCAAATCCGGAGCTGATCCGCGCGTTACCACCCCCACCGTCCTTAAAAGAATGTCGAGTGTGCGGGTGCGATGAGGTCGAAAACCGGCGTGAACATTGACCAAGCAGCATCACGTCGAATGCGCTCACGCGCTCGCGCAAAATAACCCCCAGCCAGCGCCACGCGAGCGCTCACGACCCGCGCGTCGTGAGGTGGCGATCAGCGACGCGCTGCAACTGGCGTCGCGACGCAGGTTGCAGACAATTTTACGCAAATGGAACCCATTAGCCAGCGCCGCAATCAGCGCTCGCAACTGTTCATAAAATGCCTGTTGTTTGTACAGTCGCACGCGTAGAGAGCGTAATCCCATGGCAAAACCGCAGTTGCAGCTGGTTCGTCCAGCCACTGAAAAACGAACAGTTGTTCCGCGTCGGCCGAAGAACGCTGACATCCGGACCCGTGAGCACCTCACCACGGACGAGGTCGAACGGCTGATCAAATCGGCGAAAGACAACCGTTATGCGCAGCGTGACGCGCTCATGATTCTGTTAACCTTCCGGCATGGATTGCGCGCCGCCGAAATCTGCGATCTGCGTTGGGAACAGGTCGTCTTCAAGATCGCCACCCTGCACGTCCGTCGCGTCAAGAACGGCACGCCGGCGACACACCCGTTGACCGGTCGGGAAATGCGGGCGCTGCGCAAACATCAACGCGACAGTGAACAATCGACGTTCGTGTTCGTGTCGGAACGCGGCACGCCGCTGACGGCACCCGGCTTCTCCCGCATGGTCGAGCGGGCGGCAGTCGCGGCCAAGTTAGACGTCAAAGCGCACGCGCACATGCTGCGCCACGCTTGCGGCTTTAAGTTGGCGAACGATGGCGTCGATACTAGGTCACTTCAAGACTATCTGGGTCACCGCAATATCCAGAACACGGTACGATACACGGCGCTGGCACAAAACCGGTTCAAAGGTTTCTGGAAAGACTAGACGACACCCGGGTACCGGTTTACACATGCTAGGTCGAAGCTTCGGACAATTCGATTACAGGGGCGAGGGGAGCGACTAAAACCGGTCCGAAAGACGCACTCGCGAAACGCTGGCACGCGCAAGCAACAAGCTTTACGCTTCGCGCATGTTAGCGCAGAATCCGAGCGGGCAGGATTCCCTCCCAGCCGTTTGCGCCGTTCGACGCGGGGCGATACGATGCGTAGCCTGCCGTCTTATGACGGACAAGATGCTACTCCATTGGCGCGCGCTGAATCATTGCTGCATCGGTCGTAGCGCGCCGACCCGCTCGGCGCACGGTCCCTGGGCTCACTCATTAGAGAGCTTACAGACGGGAGCATATGTTGGGTTCGGGAGGATCCTGTGAATGCACTCGTCCGTCTACGACTGAGCGCGCACAGGCTTATTCAAGCACCGGTCAAGCAATGGCGTAAGGCATGGTCTAAATTAAAGTCGCTCCCGTCGAGAAAGGACCTTGAACCGCCGAAAGACGACAAGGAGTTTCAGAGACGGGTATTGTCGTCGTTAGAGAAACCATCTCCATCCCTTGTGCTGAAGATTGTCAATGCGCCGTTTTTTTTGTGGCTCCTGACGGCGGTCGTCTTTACTCTTGGCGTGGGCTATTACAACGCCTTTCGAACGTGCATTGACGATGGTGAGAAAATCAGCGCCAAGTATGCCGCAATCAGCAACGAGTTGGCCTATCGGTGGCAAGAGTTGTCAATCTACATTGCGCGGGATGCAACCAGCATTGCCGACATTAAAAAATATCTCGACACGCAAAACGTTTTTCAAGCCTCCGACCTGAAGACCAAAACAGTGCCCGAGCTGATGAACGAAAGGTATGCCGCGAGGACCCGTGTGGATTTCTATCGTGCGTTAGCCAACCCTCCAGGAACCGACCTGCTAGAGCTGCCAGGCAGCGACAAATTTGCTATCATTTTCGTATATTGGGTCGTGCCAGCGACGATTACAGACGCTGATTTGGAGGAGTTGAAAATATTCTCCCTTCTCGCCGACACGGCGTTTCTTAACGAGAGTCGTCAGGAATCCCGGACGGTTTACGAACCCTATTGCGGAATAGCCACAATACTACAGCTGGCAATGGGTAAGCGACCATCAATACTGAGAGGCTTTGACGGCGATCTATACGGAAAGAAAGTACCATATCCGCCAAACGCTCCATCCAATCTGCAAATCAAGTGAACGACTTATAGCTCTTCTCTGTTGACGCGCCAGCAACCGAGTTGGTCGCGAAAACTATTGTCAAACTCGCACAAAGCGGCGTGCGCGAAGTTGATACGCCGCTCAAGGCAACTCTGAACTCGGGCGACGCGGCTCATCGACTAAGACGACTGGAACGTTAAAACGAAAGGTCACGCCGCATCCATCGTTGATACCGGCTGCCCACGCTCAAGGTCAACGGACGCGATAACCGCCGGGCAGTGGACGCGCGCGCGACGGCCCGCCGCCATCGGCTGCAGAATCGCCTCGCTGCTCTGTCGGGGCGTCACCCACCTTGGTCGCTTGCGCGGGTACGCGCTCCGGTGTCGACGCTGCAGTGGACTCTTGCGTCGGTGGCTTCACCACGGTGCGCGTGCCGTCTGCCTCAATGAGTACCACGTTGTCGTCTTCTTCATAGTCTTCAAATTCAACGTCCTGTATCGATTGCTGACCGCCGTACAAGCGCTCGAGTTCTTCTGCACCAAGCGGCTCACCGACGACGAGCCCGATCTTCATCTGCGACGGTTCAACGGGTCCGCTGTCCGCGCTTACGACCAGCTCAGTTGATTGGTCTTCAAGCTCTACCGCGGGCGCGTTCGGTCGCATCTTGCCATCGCGCCCCACGCGCATGACGCCAATGATACCGTTGTGCTGGTGTTGCACCTTGTCGCCATAGGTATTCGGAAAATGCGCCGCCAGCATTTTCAAGACCAGTTGGTCCGATGGCTTGCGCCGCACAGTAAGCGGGGTCAGAGATCCGTCGGGATTGTGCTCATAGCGATCCGCGTATCCAAGCATCGCCAGCGCCTCGTCATCGAGGCCCGCAAGCCTGGGATCCTCTTTCCAACACACTTTGCCTTGAAAAACTTGGATTTCATCGTATCCGTTTAGAGCGTGATGACGCGCCGTCGCCTCGATCATGAGCGCCGACATTCGCATCGCATGCTTGATGTGATTGTGGAACCAATCCTGAGCGTCGCACCAGATTAGGCAATAATGCTCGGGATCGTCCTCGCGTTGCGAAGCGCGGACGTAGCGCCAGAGGCTCTTAGTCGAGATGCCGCAGCGCGCGCATGCTGCGGTGTAGATCGGCGAGACGGTGAGTTCGTCGAGCAACTCGCGCAATAGGTCGTGAGTTCGTTTGGTCATTTAGTTACTCCCCCAATCCCGTAACTTTTCGGGTTTGTTCGACGCGAGCGATGAGATGTGCGGGGGACCAACGAAGTTACTTATTGTACTATAGTTATCATTTGTGCCTATACAAGTCAAGACATTTCGGACAGACCGGACATGGCTGACTGCCTGAACGTGGCATTCGTCGCCGTCCCCGCCTCTCGTGCAATAGGGCCGGGGTCGAATTCACGTCAGGGATGTCAGGGGAAAATCCCTACCCTAACAATAATATTTTGGCACACGGGGAGAGAGAAGAAATTCTATATGGAGTAGGGAAAAGTCTCTGACATCCCTGACGCCTCATTGGAGCAGATCGCCGGCGTCGTCGGGCCGCAATAGGTCGCCGCCGTCGAGGTCGCGCAGCACGGGCTTCATTCGGACTGCCTCCTGCACAGCGTTCGGGCCGCCCAGGAGCTCGACCAAATCCTCGTCCACCACGAAGAATTCGCGCAGCGTGTCGTCGAGCGTGGGCGGTGACTCGGTCGGTGGCAGGATCAGACCGTCCGTCACCGCGATGCCGGTGAATCGCTGCACGCGTCGTCTGCCTTCGCTACCCCGCTCGTCGCCGATGCGCTTGTTGAGACGATAGAGGGCACGGGCGAATTGCTCCATGGGCTTCGGCTTCGCGCCCATCGCCTTGCAGTAACTTGTGTATTCCAAGTAAAGATCGGACTTTAAGATCGTGGCGTCGTCGTTGATCACGCATCGTTCGGCGACGAAGCCACGCACGGGATCGGAGAGGTACAGCATTTCGGTCCTAAGCTTGTTGCACGCCCTCGGAATCATGAAGTCGCCGCGCTCAGTGAGTCGCGCTAGACCTTCGAGCGCCCAATTGAGAATTCCCGGCAGCTCAGCGCGAAGCTTTTTCTTCAGCTGGCGATCTGGATTGTCGGCAAATGATCTGTCGAATGGAATGATGATGACGCGACGGGCCACTGCGGCAGAGTGCTCCCCGAAGTCGGGCATATTGTTACCAGCGATTACGACGCGCGCCGGCAGCATTTGGTCCTCCAGGTCGGTTTTGAATTTGCGCGACACGCCGATGTAGTCCTCGCCCGAGATCATGTTCACGCGATTGGCGGCGGCCGACAGCTTGGCACTATCGTGGCAGGTCATGTCGGAGATGATGCACACCGATATTCCGACCAGACCTTCGAGTCCGAAGTTTCCTCCGAGCGATTCGATGGTGACGCTATGCGTGTTGCGCTTTCCGACCAGCTGAACGAGCATATGGAGCAACGTGCCCTTGCCCGAGCCGGGCAGTCCAAGTGGAAAAAATACGCGTTGCTGGGAAGTATCGTTCGAGATCAGGTAGCCGAACATCTCTTGAACGAGGCGCGCCATCTTCTCGCTGCCCGTGGTAATTTCGGCGATGAACTGCAGCCAGCGATCGGGCGCCGGCGCGTCGGGATCGTACTCGATAGGTAGCGCCGTCCGCGTAAAAAATTTCGGAGTCGCCTCGTACAAGATGCGCGTCGTGATGTCGAGTAGTCCATTCTGGCAAGCGATGAGGCTGGTCGGTTCGAGATCGGTGCGGCCGTCGAGCCACGACGGCGGCGACAGCGATCCGGGCGGCACGTTGCAGATATGCGCCAGCGCCGTCACGACTTCCTGCACGTCGGCGCGTTTCGGATGGAATGGCCCGTCTTTATCATCGCCACCATCCTTCGACTTGATGATGACGCGGCATTCGGAGAGAAACTCCGCGACTTCCGCCGCTAGTGTAGCGTCGTCGATCAGCACATAAGCCGCACCGTCATAATCGAGCCAGTCCTCCTGAAAATGAATGAGATTCGGATGCCGGCGGGCGCGGAATTCGGCGGCGCTCTTGCGCGGATTGGCGCGCGAGAGCCGTATCGCTTCAGATTTCTTCGACATCTGCAAACTCCTCTGCGATTGTTTTGACGCCCATGTTGTTCATCGCGACGATCATCCGCGAGGCTTGCTCGACGTTGGTCCGCTGCTTCTGGTCGAGGATGTGCGCGCTGATGGCGAGTGCGGGATCGGTGATGATGGCGATGATCTCGCCGTCCGACCATCCGCGGCGTCGCAGGTCGCAGCAGACTCTGAACACCGCTTCGGACCTTTCACCGACCGTGACGTTCTCGGTGAGAATGAGCTTTTGCAAATCGGCATCAAGCACGTGAAACGCCTTCGATTTCACAAGATCGTTCGCGTCGGCGATCTCGGGTTCGCCGATAGCCTTGTAAGCATCACCGCTGTGCGAAGTTGGAACCGGCGGTTCGGCTGACAGCAGGAATTCACTCAGCGGATAGCCGTCGAGAATTTCCCGCCGATGATCTTGGACAATCCGCGCCAGAGTCGGCTTGCGCCCGCGCTTGATCTTCACCGCACTTGGAAAGTTCGTAGTGCCCGGTAGCCGCATCACACGGTCCAAGTTCTCGCACGGGTCGGCATTGAACCATTCGCGCAGCGCCTTGTTGTGGGATTTCAGATCGAGGCGGTTTTCATCCGTGACGACGATCGCCGGCCGGATCGACCAGAACAGTCCAAAGCCGTTGCCGGAGTCGATTATAAGCGACGGCTGCAGCGGGTATTGACGGATGCGTTTTAGCAGCGCGGCGTGCACCGCCTTGAACTTCTCCGGATCGGTAACATCCTTCGGATCATCGGCATCGACGTGCAGGCAATGCAGCACTGACACGTCACCCTCGTGGGCCTTCGGGTGAAACTTACTTAGCGGCCTCGATAGATCATTGAAATTGAAGTACACGCCGAACTCGCGCCGCTGGCCAAGCGCAATCCATTGTTCGATGCCGTCGACGTCGACGCGGTCGAAGCTGTGTCCCCGAATGATCGGCTGCTCTCGGCCCCAGCGGTTTATCTCGGTTTTCTCCGGGTGAATTGCAGTCAGATGCACCTGCGACGTCGGTAAGCTGAGCGCGAAGTCTGTGGCGGCGGAGTAAGGTCTCATTGGCTTATTTTTTCTCAATCCACGGTCGATTTTCACGAGTTGAACGACAACGGGCGCGCGCACCCGAATCTGGTTGCGTCGACGCCAGCTCCATCTTGGCGTACTCCGCATCGTCGTCGAAGAAATAGGACAGGCCATTGATCTGCACGTAAGCCGGCGGCGCCGGCGGAGGATCTGCCGGTTTGCGCACGGCCCGTTCGATCGCTGGATCCGAGATCCGCCATGAGATTCCAAATGCCATCGGTCTCGCCCTTGCGCGCGGCGGCATCATTGCTGCAGCGAGGCGCGTGGAAGGCATACAGCAACGATTGCAGAATGCCGTCGCCGGCGATGCCAGGATCCTCGTTATCCTTCGGCATAATTTCGGTCATGGGTCGCACTCGGCCTTGATTGCCCCCATTGCGTCGGCGTACTCCCCCGGCGCAACAGGCGCAATCAAACTGCCACGCCGGGCATCGCTGCAATGTAGTTCGCCCACGCGATCATCAATCGTATGATCGTGTGATCGCGGTTCGTGAGCGCGGCCGACGCGAGATTTCTGCGCGGACCTTTTGCCTTCTCGCGCAAAAACGTCGTCTGGCAAAAACCGAGGGTGCTGATCTCGGTATTGAGCATCTCACTTGCGTCCCGAAAATCTCGGGTCTGCAAGTCGCCTCCTGCGCGGTTCTCGTCCATATCTCCTGAGACGGCGTCGAACAGTTCGGCACGGCGTGCCATTGTCGTGGCAGTCGGGCCGAGAACCTCGCCGTTCTTGTCATGGAGGTACTTGCTTTCAATTCCCGATATCATTTGGATGCCGGGGTATTTGGTCTTATGCCTGGTCATGGTGGGACCTTTCAGTTGGTGACGGTTTGGACCCGACCAGCGTGTCGCCGTCATCAGCAAGCTGGCCGTCTAAACAATGCTTTCCGTGTGAGCGCGGAACAAAGAGGCGGGGGCCGGCTTCGATCTGAACGTCATCGAACTTCGCCGGCTTGGTTTTGATTATCTTGCTCACGATATTCTTCCCCGACGTGGGATCGAGAAAACACCCTCGACCAGTTCGCGCGCGAACTCCACGCGGGAATCCAAGAGCAATTCATCGTCTTCCGTTTCGAGGTAAGCCGCGACTAACTCCGCGAGGAGTTCATCAGTCTTAGCCATCGTCACGCGGGCTGTGTCGTCATCGACTGGACGACGCCAAGTCATTTCGTTGTCAACGAGGTCGTCGAGTACAAGCCACAGGTCACGCATGACGCACCGCCTTGCCGGCGAACTTTCCGTCGGGGCCGCGGGGCAGTGCGGGTCGAGCAGTGCTGAGTGCGGCGATGTACTGTTCAAGGTCAGCGCGTAGGATCAATGTGCGCCGGCCATCCTTGCGGCACGGCAACGTGCCGTCCCGCAGCAGGGACTTGATTTTGGTCAGCCCGAGGCCGCACCAATGGGCAGCGGCTTTGGGTGAGAGTGCGTAGGGTTCGACAGCGTGGGTGCGCATGGCGCGAGCCCTTTCTCGCTCCTAACAAGAGCGATCAAAGAGCCCGATATCCGCCCTGGTCGAGCGGTCACCGCCGGTTGTCCCAAGCTCGTCTAATCGGGTCGGTTAGGACAGGAGCGCGGTCCGTTTGGCTCAGTGTGCCAGCGGAGGGGCGTGGCCCTAGCTCATGTCCTGCGACGCTTGGCCGGTGTCCTCAGTGAGCAGGCACAGGTATCCTACACGGTGCGAGAACGTGCGGCACTTACACCAGAATATAGTCAAAATCAAGGTCCATTAGAGTCGCCTACGGCCGTCGCCGTCTGGCGCGGTGCCATCAATCGACGTCGACTGCCGACAGTTTCAGAGTCATCGCCGTTTGTTATCCAAATATTTTTCAAGATTAGTTGTCTGATTTGTTCCTCACGGTCAGAGCGTCGGTTTACTTTCGATGATAAAGTTGCGTTCATCACGCGGCCTTTGCTTTCTTCGGTTTCCATGTGCCCTCCATGAAGTAGACGCGGGCCTTTTTCAGATCGGGCTCGGTCAGCGTGGGCAGGTACAGCTCGCAGGCGTACATAAACTCACCGAGGTTCTTGGTCGACTTTTTGGCAGCCCTCTCCTCGGCGCTCAGCGCCAGGTCTGCGTTCTCGGCTTTACGCTTCTCGGCGCTGGCGTCTGCGGTTTTTGTTGCGTCGGGCGATGCAACAGAAGCCGGCCTCGGTTGCGTGCGTGATTGCGGCTTCCGCAGTCTCGGTGTTGCCGGCTGTCGCCTTGGCAAGTTGCACCTCACCAAAATCATCGATGTTGACGGCTTGGTCGTTTTCGAGCGGGACCTTGTTGAGTACCGATCCAACCGCTTTATTGGCTTCCGTCACTACCCCAAGCATTACCCACGAGCGAATTTCCACAGTAATTTCAATGAGATCACATTATCCTAAGGGACGGGACCGATGCGACATGGTTGCTGGAATCCTACGGATCGTGGTGAGCGCCTGTGCCCCTGAATATCGCCTCGCTGACGATCCCCCGAATTGCCCCGCAAAAATTCTGCAAAACAGTCCGACGAATAGGCCCCTGAATTCTACAAAAAGAACGCCGCGAGTCGAATTAACAACGTTCCGATCTTGCGCTTGAATGCTTCCCACATCTCTGCCTATGTCGCGCCCACCACGGCGACGATCAGGTTTTTCCTGCTCGCTGGATCGTGTGACTAGCCCGCTGCCTGACCCCGAATAGGCAAAACGCGGATCGCTGGTCTGGCACGCCCTGACGGTTGCCCCGGCAGGAATATCGGGTCCTCACGACGCTCCGCGATGCGGAGCAGCAAGGACCTTGTGCCATGGCTCTAGCAGCTTCATCGACCCTATCTCGACACGTCGCCAGCGCCGATCCGGAATATTGGACCGCCGGCCAAATCCGCGAACGCTTCCAGTGTTCGGACATGTGGATCGTGCGCCGCATGCGCGAGCACGGCTTTCCCGCGCCGATTAAGTTCGGCGGTAAGACTTCGGCGCGGCGCTGGCGCGTCAGTGAAGTCCTGGAATGGGAACGCTCGCGGGTGATCGCCCAATGAGCAAGGACACAGAACTTCTCACCAAGCTCAACGCAGCGGTCAAGGAACTCGATGCCGCAGATCAGACAGTCGTGGCGAAAGCGAAAGTGGTCGGCACGCTGCTCCTCGAAGCGCGCAAGGTTCACAAGGGTTTGGCCTTTAATGAGTTCCTGAAAAAGGTCCAGGGCCTCCAGCGATCCCGCGCCTACGAGATCATGAAGATGGTCGGCGGCCGTAAGACCGACGACGAGATCAAGCAGGCGATCGAAGCGGATCGAAAAGAGAAGCGCGAGCGCAAGCGGAAAAATCGCGCTGACAAGAAAAAGTTACCGCCGCCGGAGTCCGAGACGTCTCGGACGGACGACAGCAGCACGGTGCGCCTGGGCAACGGTGAGTCGCTCAAGTCACTCGATAATTTCAGCGACAAGGCGAAAGAGCAAATCGCCGCCGCCATCGGGAACGCGGCACCCGATGCCGATCGTCGCCTTGCTGAGTTCCGGTATGCCTGCAACGCCTACCTACGCAATCTGCCGCCGGCACATCTGAATGCGGCCTGCGATATTTTCTCGGGCTGTGTCGCGGCATGCGGCCTCACAATCAAAATTGTATGAGTCCAAGATCAAGAGGCGGCGTGACATGACCGATCGCAATTCGATAATTAACAAGATCAAGGCGCTGCTTTCGAAAACCAAAGAGAACGGTTGCACCGAAGCCGAGATGATGGCCGCACTCGAAAGAGCGGCGTTCATGCAGGATGCCTACGAGATCGCTGACGCGGATTTGCAACTCACCAAGGACGAGGCAGCGGTGCTGCATGCCGATCCAGACACGACCGACGCTCTGGGCATCAAGTGGCGGATCGGTTACGGCGTCGGAAAATTTTGTGGAGTCCAAATTTACCGCGCGCGGCATGAGACGGGGATGACTTGCGTCGGCGCACCGAGCGATGCGCAGTGGGCGACGTGGCTGCTCAATGTCATAGCCGATTTTGTTTTCACCGAGTCAATGGAGTACAGCATCGTGCATCTGCGACTTGCACCGAAGCGCGAGAGCCGGATCGCCATCCGATCATTCGTTGATGGTGCCTGCACCCGCATCAGCGACCGCCTGCTTGAGCTTGTCGAGCGATCTGAGAAAGCGCGTACCAGCAACGGCCGTGAACTGGTGGTCATCAAGGATGCCGCGATCAAGGCATTCCTGAAGGATCAAGGCATCCATTTGCGCACATGCAGTGGCAGCGGGCCGGCGAATATCAATGAGGCAGCGCATGCCGCCGGCCATGCCGCCGGCGATCGGGCTTCGTTCGGACGCCCTGTAAGCGGCGCCGGCGCCGTTCCAAGGATAGGGCGGTAGGTCATGAGCAACGCACCAGCGCCATTCTGTTCATTCTGCAAGCTGTTCATTCCCCGCCACTGCGGCGCGAGACCGTGCACACTGCAAGAGCGCGATGGTTGCCCATTCCACCTTGGCGAGGGCCGACCCTACGACCCCGAGGGCGATGGCATTAACGACGCGGACGACGAATTCTATGGCGACTGCTGCGACCTCGACTAGGCGCGCGTCGGCGCGCGCCGTTCCATTGCGCCTGAGAAAATAATCGACGGACGCTTAGCGTGAGTCTTAACCATCCTTCAACCAATTTCCGACCGCCGATCTTGGCGCGGATCGAGCGCGAGCATAGGTGCCGGGCATGAAACAGGAGATCGGAAATTGGACGGACTATCGCGCACGCCTCGGCTTGCTGCCGAGCGATGAAGTCGATTTGCATTTCGGTCGGCGGGAATGGGGCGTTGAATATCAGGATGTGATGGCAGACATTGACCGGCTTGTGCGGGAGAAAGTGCGCGAGGCCCAAGAGAGCGGCCGCCCCTACCTCATGTTCATTCACGGTTGGTCTACATCGCGACCGGGACAAACGACAGCCCGATCAATCGTGCGCGGTTTCATGCGTTCAAAAGACGCGACGTCCTTCATTGTGAAGGCCGGATGCATCCAACACGAGACAGTGTTCATTGCAAAAATCCGGCCGGTCGCGGATCGCACAGTCACCGTGCAAGTTGAAAAAGCGCCCATCAAGGATCGCGACGTCACCATTAAAGTTGGCTAGTCATGTCCAGTCGCGTCAGGTCTTGTCGCGGGCAGTCTAGCAGGGAAGCCCGGCCATCGTGCCGGGCTTCTCATTTTCAGGAGCGCGATTAGGCGGCAGCTTTTTCCTGCTTCTCGCCGACTAGCCCCGCAACATGGTCGGTCCATTTCTCAAAGGCCGCTTTGATCTCGGGTTCGTAAGTGTGCTTGTTGTAGATGCGCTGCAATTGCGATCGGCCGACGCCCTGACGATGATTTAAGCATCGTTCGGCGACTTCGAGCGGCACGCCAAGCCTGGCTAAGCCAGTGGTGACCGTCCTCCGCAGATCGTGGAAAGTCCACCAAGGGATGTCAGGCGTCTCGATCGCATCGCGCGCCTTGGTATGGCCTCCCAGGCCGGTGCCGTTGCCCGTCACCACGAAGTCGCCGCCCTTTGGAAACTCGGCGAGCACGCGCCGCATAAGCCATGTCAGCGGGACGCTGTGCGGGTCGCGGTTCTTGGTGCGCGCCGCCGCCTTGCCGCCCGGCAGTTCGATCGTGTCGGCCTTCAATTCATGGCGCCGCAGATAGGCGATTTCGTCGCGCCGGCAACCGGTGAGCAGGAGCAACTTGACGTAACCGCCATGCATCGGGCCGGCCTTGGTCGCGGCGCCCCATACGATCTTGATTTCATCGTCATCAAGCACGCGCTCGCCGATATTGTCGTCGGCCGGCTTTTCGATCTTCGTGCAGGGCGACTCGATACCGGCACGGTTAGCTGTCCAGGCGAAAAATTGCTTCGCGACCTTGTAGGTCTGGTTGCGCGCGGCGAGGCCGTCAGCGCGACCTTTGCGCTTGATCGAGCCGTCTATGATCCTCTGCACGTCGTCCTGCGTCACCTTGCGGATATCCTTTGGCCCGAGCTTATCGCCAATGAGGTTCAATTCGCGCTTCACGTAGTCCTGCGTCGTCACGGCGAGTTGAGCGACGTGCTGTTGCCGGTATAATTCGAGGTAGGCTGTGACCGTGTCGTCGTCGGCGACGTTTCTCGATCGCTTACGCTTGAACAGGTCGGCGGGATCGCGGCCGTTGTGAAGCTCGGTCTCGGCTTCCTTATAGTGCGTGGCGGCAGCGGCGAGCGCGCCGGTATCCGGCACGTAAGCATTCAGCGTTAGCTTTTTGTAAGTCGCGCCGAACGTGTAGCGGAAAATGAAAGTCTTGGTGCCACTCGGATGAACGAGCAATCGCAAGCCGGGGAAGCCCGGTGCCTTCGCCTCGAACCGCGCGTCGCGCGGCTTGATGCTCTTGATGGTCAAATCAGTCCAGCGTTTTTCGATGGCAGTCATGGCTTTCCTCGTGGCCCCGTCCCGTACGGTAGTGTGATCTCGGGGTAGCGCAGGGGTAGCTTTAGGGGCTGTCTGGACATGACAGCCGGCGCTTCCAACAGGAGCTACCAAGATAGAGGAAAGGCCGGAAAAATCGAGACTTCTGGGATGTGTTTGTTAGGTGTTGGGACCTTTTGTTGGAAACATGTTTAAGGCCCCGCTACTGATGTCAAGGAAGTGCTCTTCCGCTGAGCTAACCGCCCGAAAACCAAGGTGAAACATGATGTTGTCGGGAACCCGATCACACGTTGCCGGATCATGCGCGGCACGGATTTAGCGTCGCGTGGCCCGCGGGGTCAAGCCCGCGGGCCACGCCGATCATTCGGGACAACAAAACTTTGGACGTGGCGAAACTCAGGCCTTGGTGGCGTCGGTGACGCACTTCTTGGTGAAGCTGGTGGCTGCGGCGCCCTTGAGCTTCGCTGCTTTGGCGGCATCTTTGCAGCATTTCGTCGCCGAACTGGTGAGTGCCGCGCCCTTGAGCTTCTTGGCGGAGACTTGCGATTGGCAGGTGGCGCCGGCGGCGTCGGCCGGCGCGGCGGCTGCCGGAGCGGCCGACATTGGAGCCATCGGGGCCGGCGCCGGAGCGGCGGCCGCGGGCGGGGTGGCTGGCGGTGTGGCAGGGCCATTCTGCGCCATCGCGGCGCCCACGAGGCAAAGCGAGGCGACAATAACTGCAATCGTTTTCATGTTGATCTCCATTGGGTGCTGGCTACCCGGACAATGCTAAAACCTCTCGCATCACGCGGGTTTTTGCAACACTCCATTAGGGCTCGCCTTGTCGATAATCTCCGGCAGATATTTCGCCAGCACCGAAAGCGTCTGGTCGACCGGCAGGCCGAGATGCCGGGCGAACTCCTGCACCTGGGCATTGCCCAGCACGGCTTTGAGCTGGTCTTCGGTGATCGGCAGGTTTTGGCCGTTGCCGAGCCAGGATTGCACTTGCGGGCCAAGGCCGCCCTTCTCCAGCGCCGCCACCAGGCCGGGGAGATCGTGATATTGCGTTTGCGCCAGCACGGTATTGATCACAACCGGCAACGCTTCGCTTTCCAACGCGCCCTTCAAGCTGTCGAATAGACCCATGATCGTCCTCCATCGCCGAAAAAACGGACGCTAAGCCGGCGCCGTGTCAGGAACACGACCGAAGCTTAGTTGAAGGTTTGACGGGGTACTAGGCCGGTTGCAGGCTATGCCGGCCGTCCGGTCACGCCCGCTTGCGCGCCACAAGGCCGAAGGCCGCGATCGCCGCCAGCAACAGCGAGATCAGCGCGTTGTAACCGGCGAGCGAAATGCCGAGAAAGCGCCACGCCGCTTCGTCGCAGCGCACGACATGGATCGATTGCAACTGATTGAGCAGCGAGCCGCCGGCGCGCAGATCGGTCAGCGGCCCGGTGCAATCGGTCGGGCCGGCCCACCAATGCCACTCGACGCCGGCGTGATAGACGCCGAGCACCGCATTGCACGCCATCGCGACGATGATGGCGACAAACCCGACCATCAACAGCTTTGGCGGCGCCCGCACCAGCGCCGCGATCGCCATCAACAGCGAGAGCGGGATGACGATATGATAGGCGATGCGCTCTTCGAGGCAGAGCGGGCAGGGCGGCAGCCCGACCACGAGCTGGAAATACCAGGCGCCGGCAAGCGTCGCCGCGCTGATGACGAAGATCGCCAGCGCCGCCGCGGCGGCCGGCTCGGCACGCGCCCGATCGATCCAGCTTTGCTTCGCCATTTTCCGCCGGCCTTTCCGCCACGCTCGTTCCGGAGCGCAATGTGCCGATCCTGAGGGCGGAAGCAAGGCCGGCGCGATATCGCCGCTCAGTCCCGCGCAAGCGGGCATCCAGCACTCGTCTCAAGCCTGGTCCCGCTTTTGCCGGGACGAGCGGTGTCAGAGTAAGCCAGGCGATGGACGCCAGCGCCGAGCGGAATATATAGAAAGCGCCGGATGCCCGTGTGGCGGAACTGGTAGACGCGCACGACTCAAAATCGTGTTCCGCAAGGAGTGTGGGTTCGATTCCCTCCACGGGCACCAATAGGTTGTAACACTGCTTCGCATAGCTTCTCATACATTACAAAAAACCCATATTTTATTGGGCTAACTCTCAAAGTTGTGAACATACTGAAACGTGTATCGCTCTTGCAGCGCGTTCCGTTTGGGGGTATTTTCGGGGGTGTCCTGAAGCTGTAAGAGCGAAATACCCCCAGTGCTTACCGACCGAGCCGTACGTAATTCAAAACCGCAGGAGAAGCCGTACAAGCTCTCCGATGGCGGCGGATTGCACGTCGTCGTTCAGCCGAGCGGCAGCAAGTTATGGCGGCTCAAATATCGTTTCGCTGGCAAAGAGAAATTACTTTCTTTCGGATCGTATCCGTCCGTATCGATCGCAAGCGCGCGACAAAAACGCGAGGAAGCGAAGAAGCAAATGACCGCCGGACTTGATCCGGCCGTGAGGAAGAAGCTCGACAAGATCGCGGAAGAGAAAGCGGCGCAGAATACTTTCGGTGCAGTCGTCGCCGAACACCTCGCCAACATGGCGGCGAACGGTCTTGCGGAAACAACTTTGGCCAAGAACCGCTGGATGCTTGAGGACCTTGCGGCGCCGCTCGCCAAGCGGCCGATCGCAGAGATTATGCCAATTGAGGTGCTGGACGTTCTCAAACGCGTCGAAAAGAGCGGCCGGCGCGAAACGGCTCGCAAGCTCCGAGGCATGATCGGTGGCGTATTCCGTTACGCCGTCGTAACACTGCGGGCGACAAACGATCCCACCGCTCCCCTGCGCGGCGCGCTTCTTGCGCCGCAGGTTCAGCACCGTCCGGCAATCATCGACGAACGTGAGCTTGGCGTCCTCATGCGAGCGGTCGACGAGTACGACGGCTGGCCGACGCTTCGCGCCGCACTACAGCTCACAGCGCTCACCATGACCCGTCCTGGTGACGTGCGGTTCATGCGGCGATCGGAGATCAATTTCGAGCGCGCGGTTTGGTGCATTCCAGCCGAGCGCATGAAGATGCGGCGCGCCCATGACGTGCCGCTCTCGCGACAGGCCCTGGAAATACTCCGCGAGATTTGGAGCCTGTCGGACTATGGCGATCTTGTCGTGCCTTCGATCCGGTCAATCAAGAAGCCGCTGTCGGAGAACGCGATGAACTGCGCTCTTCGTACGGATGGGCTACGCTAAAGATGAAATGACTTCTCACGGCTTCCGCGCAACGGCGAGTACCATTCTAAACGAGCGCGGCTTCAATCCCGATGTGATCGAGGCGGCGCTTGCGCATCAGGACAAGAACGTGATCCGTCGCGCGTATAACCGGGCGACGTACTGGCCCGAGCGCGTGAAGCTGCTGCAGTCCTGGGCGGATTTGTTGGACCAGTTCAAGAGCGTTGCTGTCACTGATCGCCGGGCGGCGTAAATCGCGCGCAATTAACCCCTTCCGAGATGCTATGCGCAGCTATGTTCACGTTGAATCATCGCGTATTTGATTGTATGTTTTCCCTTGCCTGCTGGTTGGCCCTGTATGCATCCGCATATAGGCCCCTTGCGGCGTCGACGCTGCTCCTCAACAGAGAACGTCGATGCAACAAGTGAAAAAACTGGTCTCGAAGAAAGAGTTGAAATCCGTCTATGGCATACCCTACTGCTTCGCACAAATCGCGCGCCTCGAAGCCGCCGGCTCATTCCCCACGCGGGTACGGCTTGGAGCTTGCAGAGTCGCCTGGTTCGCGAATGAAGTAGAAGCCTGGATCGCTGAGCGTCCACGCGCAGCGTAATCGACACACCTCTATCGAAGGGCACAGGGCTCCGGGTCCAACCGGAGCCCTGAGTGTTTTTGGCTTCCTCGAATGAGGCAACGTAGCAATTCCCATGCCCCGGCAACTTTAGGTATCTTCGTGTCCTAACAGCGGGAGGATCGCATGGGTATTGAAAAGCTGCCGAGCGGCAGAGAGGGCAAAGGCGAGCTTGAAACGTGTCCCCGCTGCAGTGGCACCGGGAAAGCGTCCGGAAACGATAAATGCGGACGCTGCAGCGGAACGGGAAAGATTCCGAGCGAGCGCTAGGTTGTGACTATCTGCTCAGGCGTATCGTCCGCAATCTCATTCTTGTAGAACGCGAATGTGAGAGCTATCGCGTCGAACAGCCCCATCCTTCTATCCTCCCCGTTCCAGATCTTCCTGACTGGCGGGACGTATGAAGCCGAACATCGGAATATGATTTCCGATCGCTTCCGCGATCGCGTACCTGCTCGGCGATCTAAGATGCGCGAACGTCTCCCGTATCTGCTTGCGCGAGACTGCGACGGTGAAAATTCCTCGACCTCTCGCCTCATCCTCGATTGCCGCCAGCAACTTCGCGATCCGTCCCTTCGTGCACCTCTCCGAAACTTCTCGTATGAGCAGCACATCCGGCCTGTATCGATCGAGCAGCAGTGACAATCGACGCAGACACCTTCGGGCCTTCACCCTGACCGGAACGTCGCTCATTCCCCAATCGACCGGGGAGAGCGGGCCTTCAAAGACGACATACGCAAAGCCGCGGGCGTGAGGGTAGAAGGCGACAACGAGATCATATTGTCGGCTTGTCATATCCCCTGTTGCTCTGAACCAGCCGCGATCCTTCCGAGCGCGTCCTGTAATAGCTGAAGCTTCGCCAATGTTTTCTGTGATGGCTTGCTTTTTACGAGACGCTCGCGCAATTCGTGCATTCGCAGCACGACCTTCTGCTCAACGCTATCAAAAAGTGCTGGAAATAATTCTTTTGGTTCTACACCGAAGATAGTATGACAGGCAGCTGCGACAGTGAGCGTAATCGTGCGCTCCTCGCGCTCGAAACGCGAGATGATCAATTCAGCGTCGTATCCGAATAGAAAAGTAAGCTCCTCTTGGGTGAGGTGCCATCTCCGTCGGTACACACGTAAATAGTTGCGTAGTGCGGGCATAGATCGTGCCGCCATCGAACCTGCTGACGGTCACGCGAACAATCCTGCTCCCGTACGGACGCGGAAGATATGCTCAACAATATGCCAGCTAGGCAATTATTTTGCATATCAGATAATGAAGCTACGATGAAGAACTGGAAGATCGGAGGCGGGCTCCGTTACGTGCCACGATCGGCATCGCATGCGACGAACGCTTCGGTAAGAGCGGTGACGCTGGAACGTCTTACGTAGAAAACTCGTAACCGTTTATCGAAGTCGCACGTTTGTTGAAAGTTTAGAAAACTTCCGACCGTGCGCTTCGAACGCTCACGAGTTTCCGGCGTTCCCGCATTTGCGATACTTCCAACTGCGCGTCCGACTTCGCGGCTCATTGCAAGCGGCGATTTGTAGCCAGGGCTCTGTCCACGCACTTCTCTTTCGAAAATCTTGCCAGCCCGGCATATATCGGCGTCTGGCAACGGTTCATCGGCCGCGTACGATCAGGGCCATGAACACATTGACCATCAATATCGGTTGGGAGTTTTTTCTCGGTCTCTTGGGCTCGCTTATCGCGATCGCCTACGCCACCAACGGCCGTTTCTCGGTACTCGAAACCGATGTCGGATGGCTCAAGGAGACGATTTCCGAACTGTTAATCAGAGCGGAGAACGTGCCGACCAAGCTGTTTAAGAACAGCTCTCCGGTTTCCCTCACCGCTGCGGGCTACCATGTCCTCCAGCGCAGCGGGCTGAAGTCGTACATCGACACTAAAAAGCAAATCCTCCTCGCGGCGCTGAATCGTGGCTCTCTGTCCGATCCGTACGATGTGCAACGTCATGCTTTCCGGCTATTCGCCGAGCTTTCATTCGAAGAGGCCGTCGGGCAACACCTCAATTCCTTCGCATACAATAACGGGATCAGTACGGACCTATTGCGTAAAGTCGGCGCAATCTACCTACGCGATATCGCCGCGCAATCAAACTGAGTTGGTATGTCGATTCGCGCCGGCAGCAACGGAGATGTATTCTTAGTCCAGGTTGCACGAACTCTAATGATCTCTGACAAATATGTCGATTGACGCTGTCCCGTCGTCGGGGCTGCTCACCATTTCCGACGTGGCCGCGTTACTGAAAGTGTCAGTGTGGACCGTTCGGCGTCTTCAGCGGCAGCGCAAAATTCCGTTCGTCAAAGTAGGTGGCTCCGTTCGCTTCGTCAAAAGCGATCTGGGGGAGTACCTAGAGAGGCGGCGCGTCAGTGCGATCGGCGAATAAAGATGTATGGCAGTACGAAAAATGAAAGGCTCGTGGTGGGTGGACTTTATGTTCCATCACACGCGATACAGAAAACGAAGCCCGGACAACTCGCGCGCCGGCGCCGCCGCGTATGAAATCGCGCTGCGACAAAGACTAGCGGACGGCAAACACATAAGTCATGTTAACAGGCCTGCTCAGAGAGAGCTGATCTTCAAGAAATTCGCGGAGCAGTGGGTCGAAGACTACGTAAAGCCGAACAACAAATACTCTGAACTGCTGGCGAAGAAGTACGTTCTGTCGGCATCCCTCATTCCGTTCTTCGGCAACACCCCAATCGGACAAATTAGCTCGCATGACATCGAGCGGTACAAGGCGCAACAGGTCAATCAAGGGTTCACGAATAAGACGATCAGGAACCGCCTGACGATCCTGAACAAGTGTCTCGTTACCGCATATGAGTGGCTGGAGCTTGAAGGAGCGCCTCCCAAGATCAAGTGGCCGAAATGCGTCGTGCCTGAAATCGATTACCTTTCCCCTGAAGAATGCGTTCTGCTCCTGTCCCACGCGGTCGGGGTCATGTACGAGATGGTTCTGATCGCGCTCCGCACCGGCATGCGGCAGGGAGAGATCAAGGGGCTTCAGTGGTCGTCGATCGATTGGCTGAACCGAAGCGTCGCAGTCCGGCATTCGCGGGACGATTACCGGAAAGTGTTGGTGCCGCCGAAAAGCAACCGGACGCGGCATATACCGCTCGATGTGGACCTGTACGCGATGCTATACGAACGTAAGGCAGCCACTGGATACGTGTTCCTCGCGCGCGACGGTCAACCCTTCAATAACGATCGCCTGAACAACGCAATCCGAAAGCTCTGCAAGCAGGCTGGGCTCAGAAAAATAGGCTGGCACACCCTCCGGCACACGTTCGCGTCGCATCTCGCGATGCGCGGTGTGCCGCTTCCGGCAATCAAGGAACTCATGGGACACTCCAGTATCATGACGACAATGAGGTACGCGCACGTGGCGCCGTCAACCCTGCGGTCGGCAATCGATATGCTGAACCCGAAAACGATGATCGACGCAAATTTTGGGCAACCTGGTGTCAACCAATGGCAGGAAGCTCAAAGGAGCGAAGTCGGTCAAAGGGCAGCGTGAGACAAAATATGCTTTATCTTAGCGACGAAATCGTAGCTCGGCTTCCGGTGTTCTCGTGTCTCGATCGGTGGACCCACGGGGAGTCGAACCCTGAAAGTAGCATTCCGCGAACTCGCTAATAGACGGCAGCAAACAAAGATTATTGGCTTGAATGAAGGACATATGAGCAAATTGTAGCTGAGCAAGTTGAGGTGAGAAAAGGCAGCAAGGACTAGCTTTTGTCAGTTTTGTGGCAACCTGTTGTCAACCGATAATGGTCGGTTGACAGCAATTAACAACAAGCATTAGAGGACAAACTGATAAGCGGTCGGACATTGATCTGCAATGCGGATCAATAGAAGCCCCGCTCGCATTGCGAGCGGGGTTGCCTTCGGCACATCGCGGATCATAGGGACGGCTGGCCCACGTGTCCCAGAGCCCGGCCGCTAACCCTCCCCGCTGCCCGTGGGAACGGTTCGCACCAAAGGCTAGTCGACCCTAAAGAGCATGGGTTCAGTGTAGCGACCTTCCGCCGTCCGCTGACTCGCCGGGCGGCTAGTCGTCCTTCATGTCGAATAGGGTCGGTTGCGGCTGTCTCGCCGCTTTTCGTTGTTCGCGGCGGAGCTTTAGGAGTTCCTTCCAGAGCGTAGCGCTTGCCATCGATGACGATGAATGCGGGCGCCATCTCAGGTCCCTGCCGCGTGCGGAGCATCACGTTTCGCGATCTCCCGCTTCAGCTGGCGTGCGATGAGCAGGGTTACGGACGAAACGCTCCGATACGGCCCTTTCATCTCATCCTTCTCGCCGTAGCGAGCACTGCGGCCGAAGTACCAGCCGTCTTTCTTGTGCTCTACGGTGTATTCGGCGAGCATGTACACGCGCCGTCCGTTCGGCGGCATGGCTCAATACTCTTCGGCGAGCATGATCGTGAGCACGCGCCTCGTTTTCTCGGGGTCGTTCGGGTCTTCTGATCCGCATCGACAATCGAGATCGTAGTAGTCGATCTTCCAGAAGAACGTGTTGTCGAGCGACCTCGAAGCTGCCGAAGTCATGCTCGCCATGCGGGTCGTTGTCCGGAGTGAAGTCCTTGAACGTCTTCACCATGAGCAGCGCCTTGGCCTTCACGTCGATCGGAAGCTCGCTTACCCCGCTCGTAAACACGACGTGGCCGCCGATGAAAGTCGAGCGGAAGTTGTCGTTAAGCACGCGTATCCCGTTGTACTCGGTCACGTCGGTCATTGCCGCCTCCTCATATGAGGCCGGCAAGAACGAGCGCCGACGTTACGGTGTTGCCGCCGCAGGCTTCGCAGTGGCCTTCGGTCTGATCGGGCTCCATCTCGGCCGTGTGGTCGCAGCCTTCGGTCATGCAGATGGCCGGGCACACGCTGTCGGACGAAACGGCTTCGACGAGATCGAGGGCGTTCTTGAAGCCCTCGACGTCGCACAGCTTCATCAGCTTCTGGGCTTTGGTGGTAAGAAGTAGGGTCATGATTCTCCTCCTCGCTGGCCGGCAGCCGAACATTCGGACGCCGGATGGCGAGGCGGAGGTCTCAAGGCCTTAGCTAATAAGGTGCCGCCGTCGCTTGCCACTCCGCCCCGCTATCGGCGCCCACCCTGAAGGGGCGCCGAACGACGAGGCCGAGCTTCGATATTGTCTGTCTGCCATTTTGCTCGCGGTACAATCGCGGCCAAGACTCGCGTCTGTGCCGTTCAGGCAAGAAAGCGGACGCGCTCGATCGACGCGAGTGTTTGCCGTCCTGGCACACACTCGCGTCGTGCGGAGCGGTCGCGTGGTCAGTATCGTGGTCGGATGTCCCAATCGAGCGATGTCACGTATCTCGGTAAAACGGATTTTCACAACGGTCAGCGGCCGTTTGGCATAAAGCAGGAGGACCGCTTTTCGCACGTCTACATCATCGGCAAGACGGGCACCGGCAAATCGACCCTGATGGAGAGGATGGCGCTTCAGGACTTGGAGCGCGGTAATGGGTTCACGCTCATCGATCCGCATGGCGATCTTGTCGAGCGGGTCGCTGATCGTATTCCGCCTAAGCGGCTACTTGATGTTGTTTACCTTGACGCTGCCGATCCGACGCAGCCGTATGGATACAATCCTCTTCGTCATGTCCGGTCAGACCGCATAGCGATTGGCCGCATCCGGCATGATGGAGGTGTTCGCAAAGATGTGGCCCGAAGCCTGGGGCGTGCGCATGGAGCATATCCTGCGCAATGTCCTTATGGCCCTCCTGGAGCAGCCTTCGGCAACGCTGCACGATGTTCTGCGCATTCTCTCCGACACCAAATTCCGGAAGTCGATCGCGGCGACGCTAAAAAACGAGACCGTCCGCACCTTTTTCCAAAAGGAGTTCGACCGCTTCACGTTTGGCTACCGGGCCGATGGCATCGCGCCGATACAGAATAAGGTGGGGGCGTTTTTGGCCGATCCCCTTCTCAACCGAATTCTGACCGCTCCGCAGCAAGACTTGCGTATTCGACGCATAATGGATGAAGGGCAGGTGCTATTGGTGAATTTGGCGAAGGGCCGCATCGGCGAGGACAGCTCTTCGCTTCTGGGCGGGCTCCTGGTCACTACGATTGGGCTCGCCGGCTACAGCCGGGCCGATATCGATCCTGCGCGGCGCCGGGACTTCTTCGTATACGTCGACGAGTTCCAGAGTTTCACCACACTCGCGATGGCGAACATGCTTTCCGAGATGCGCAAGTACCGGCTCGGGTTCACGGTGGCCCACCAGTATCTCCACCAACTGGAGCCTGACGTACGGCATGCCGTCTTGGGCAATACCGGCACGATCATATCCTTCCGCGTCGGCGCCGAGGACGCGCCGTACCTGTCTCGGGAGTTTACTGAGGTGTTTGACCAAACTGATCTCGTGCAGCTGCCGAACCATCACGTCTACCTGAAGCTCATGATAGATGGAGCGCCGTCCCTCCCATTCAGCGCAGTCACCATTCGGCCGTGATCCTCGACGGCCCGCATATCCTTGACAATCAGCATAGAACAACGCCGATCGGGGTATTCCCTTGCGGGCTGCTTGCTAGCAAGTACAATTCAGAAATTAGTAATTTATCTCTTTCGATTTATGAACAACAAACCAAATGCTCTCGCGAGAAGGAGATGAAGGAAATTGCCGACATGAAGAGCATTCGTGAAATGTGGGGCGCGGAAACTGCGGCTGAAATGGAAGAGATGCTCGACAAAGAGGTGTACGCCGTGAAGTTTAACTACCACTCCGGTAGTCCCGGCTACGTCGGCGATTACTTCATCCTTCAGGGTGACGCCCTCGGTGAGGCAATTGAGCTTGTTCGCGACAAGGATGGCCAGATCATCATCGTGGATGACAGCACTCTATGAATGAAAATGAGGCGGCGCGCATCTTCGCCAGTATGGGCGGCAAAGGTCGCGCGAAGAAGCTCTCCAAAGCGCGTCGTTCAGAAATCGCCAGGCAAGGGGGTAAGGCTAAAGCCGCAAGGCGCGTGGATAAGCCCTCTAGCAAGCTTCCGACTAACAGACCGGTTAGTTCTCGGGGTCTTTAAGCCGAAAGTGCCCGCGTAAGCTTTCCCGCCCTTCCTCTGCCACACCTTGCCGTACGAGCGCTCCACATGCGCGTAATATGTCCCACGGGATAGCATCGAGGCGTTCAGCTATTTCTACGTAGCTCGTCATATCCCGACCGGCGAGATACCGCCGCACATCGGTGACTTTCTCCGCCTCCCAGTCCGTGTTTTCCCAATCAGCGTCGGTCCAAATAACTGTCCCGTATGAAAGTATGAAGTGGCTTTCGCACCCCGTCGGCTTATCGATCGAGGGATAAAGGGTCCACGATCCGCGGCGCTTGTAAAGTCGCCATGCGGGCCCGCTGCGACGATCCACGTTTATAGAGAGCACCTCACCACAGCCGTCTGGGCATTGGATGACGATCTGCCTCATCACTCCCCCACGCTCGACGATGGCGCAATCGCCTGGTGAGTGCAGCTTCTCCACGGCTTCGCTGTAACTCGCTGCCGTCCCGAGTACCTTGTATGTTGAAGCTCGCATAGTTTCCATCAAGCCCGCGCTGGCAGGGGGTGCAGATCGCCTTTACCAAGAAAACCTTTCTCGGCCGAACAATTCACGCATCCCTGCCGAGGCTCATCACTGATAACTCGCGCGTCACCCTTCATTATACGGAACCAGATTGACCGAGCGGTTACCGGTATCCCCGCGACAGCTGAGAGAAATAGCGTGACCGCCTGCGACGCAATCGTGCCATTCAATGATATCACCGCTGGCTGCTTTATGCCGGCGACTTCAAGGAAATACGGATCGTCCCTACGTCGCCGTGCCGTTTGCAGGTCCCACATCACGCGCCGGCCAGAAATGATACCGTCGTTACAAATGAGGCATGCCAGCCCCGGCGCGAGCATTTGCACTCGGCCGTCGATACTTACGATCTTGCCGCTCTTGTCCGGAGTGATGCTGACGCCCATGTCGATTACCGGGATGAAATACTGATATGCAAGCTGATTGATGAAATGCCGGCTGCCGTCCGAATCGGTGCAACAGAAGACAAGATCACAATCTGCGATCAGCTGTCCGGCAGATCGCGTCAGCACATCGCCCTTGATAGCCTCGACATGTATGCCGGGGGCAATCCGCCTCATCATACGACGCGCGATATCGACCTTCGGCTTACCAATGTCGGAGGGCTTCGCGCCGACAACCCTGTTCAAGTTGGTTTTCGTAAGCCGGTCGGGATCAACTAGCAAAACGTTCGTCGCGCCGAGGTGCGCAAGTTCCTGCGCCACGATCGAACCTGTCCCTCCGCAGCCGATGACGGCGATCCGCAATGATTGGATCGCCAGTTGCCCTGTCTTGCCAAATGCCCGCACCTGACGGTCGTGCTCGGTCCTCACGGCAGCCGAGATCGTCGGGAAGAAGCGTCGCACGTCACGGCCGATCTGCCAGACCTCGACAGCGTTAAAGCTGCCCAGCTCGCGGCCAGCGATCCCCTCCGCGCCGACCAGGAGCGCCGCGTGCGGCACACCGGGAACGCGCTCGGCCGCGTACGTGGCCAGTGGTTTCTCCGAACGGGTGTCCGTTGTACTGAAGGTCGGCGTCGCGCGCTGCGCAGGATGGCTGTGACAGTAGACGAGGGAGAGTCCTTCTTTGCGCGCTCGCTTTTCGAGCGGCAGCCGAAACGCCGCAGACGGCCTTACCTCCGTTCGAGAGCGCACCTCGTATTCGGTATCGGTGGGAATATGTATCGATTGCACCAGGAGTCGCGTGTTCCGCTTTGATACCGTCGCGGGCTTGGCCAGCACGAGCGCGAAACTCTCTAACTCCGTCTGCCTGAATGTCTCGGCAAGCTCGTCGAGCATCCGGCCAGGAAAGACAAGCTTGTTCATTCGAGTTTCTCAAGACGCTCCTGGCAGGAGCGAAGCCACGTAAGCAAATTATCCCGGTTCGCCGACCAGTGCCCGGCATCGAAATGCCAGGAAAAGCGCTGCCTCGACATCCCGGCTTCCGGGATCTGCGGGCTGGCTTCGGTGCTTCGCGGTTGCTTGCCGCCGATGGTCAAGCTCGGTTCGACCCAGAACCCGTCGGGCGGCGCGACCGGATAGCCGTTCGGCATGATGAAGCGCAACACAATCTTGGCCGCGGACCACCCTGCCGGCAATGGGTAGTCGAGGGTCACCAGCGCGGCGCCGCTGTTGAATTCGGTCAACACCGCGCTCGGGTGGCGCGCCTTCAACTCTTCAAAATCGGCGAGAGCCTTGGGCGTCAGCTTTGTCACGGGCTCAGCATCCGAAATTCGCCGGAGGTTGGCTGTAGAAGTGCGGGGTTTCGTGGATATGCACCTCGTCGTTATTGTTCAACGGCTTGTCCGCGTGGTCGCCGTGTTCTTCCAAGACGAGCGTGTACTCGGCATTGAAGCCCTCGACGTGCTTTCCGATGATCGCTTTCAGCTCCGATACCTTGATGCGCTCGGTCGGTAATTCGAGCGGCTCCTTGTGCGTGCTGTAGATGAAACGGTGCTTATGTTCGTGCTCTGCCATATCTCTCTCCGATCGTGATTAGGGCTTCCGGATAAGACTCGGTTGCCGTGCTGCCATTATACAACCAGTCCACTAGTCAACAAAGTTGCGTGCGGTTGCCTCCTTCAGTTCACTCTCAACCGCACTCGCTCAGTGCGAGCAGGTTGTCGTTCCAGTAGCCGTCGGCATGCGTCCGCACGTATTGCCCGTTCGGGCCGTTGACCACGCCGACTTCCGCTCGCTTGCCGTTCACCAATGTGTAGAAGGTGTTGGAACCGCTGCTGATCAAGTCGATCACCTGCTGGCGCGTCCACTTCCATGTCGCGCCGCCGAGGTGCGTGATTCCCTCGTGCGGGTTATCCCTGGGCTGCTTGTTGATGCACGTCACCTGTACGTCGGCCATGCCGGGCCTCCTGTGATATGGTTCTGAATCGACCTCCACAGGCGGCCGGGAATAGTGTCGCCGGGGTCCTAACCATGTATGCGGCCAAGCGCCGGAATTCGGACAAAACTATTTTTGTCCGAGATGCGGGCCGTCGTCCGCATAGGGAAATAGAAGGCGGCGCCGACCCACGATGCGGACCAATGAGGGCGACCGGCTGAAATACCGGACGGCGACCGAGTCCCGGTCGCCGGAATTCGGGATTCCGTGAATTCGCTCACAAAGCCCGATCTGGCGAGGCTCGATCTGGCTGCTCAAGGCTTTTCGAGCTTGTGCGGCCTGGACCCAGAAGAACTGCTTCAAGAGGCTCTCACGCGCGCGCTGGAAGGCAGGCGCACGTGCAAACTCGGCACACCTTCGTCCCGTTTATCTGCGGTGTCATGAAGAGCTTGGCATCCGAAGAGATCGAGGCCCGCAAGGGCAGCCGTCGCCCTGTTACGGTTCTGCGCAACGGCGAGCCGATCTTACCGGATGCCCCGGCGCTGACGCCAACACCGGAACAGAGCGCGATGTCTGCCATTGACGATCGCCCGGTGCTGGCGGCTATCGCTGCCGGCGCAGAGGGCGACGAACAGCTTCAGTTCCTGATCGAAGAAATCTACGACCAAATGCGCGGCGCTAAATTGCAGGAACTCTTGGAAGCGATGCGAAAGGTCTCGCTACCGTCTACAAGCGGCTTTCGCGCCTCCTCACGAGATCCAAAAACGAAAGTTACGTCATGAGCCAAGATCATGATGATCACGCCAAGCTTTTGCGACTTGCCGAGGCTTTCGCGGAAAGCATCTTAGCGATGTCGGACGACGACGTGCTTGCCGAGGTCGGCGACGAGCGAATTGCTCGCGTGCAGAAGGTCGTAACGGAAGTTGCATCCAATGTTTCCAAGCAAGCTCTTTTGAAGGCAAAGGCTGACCGTGAGGCGTGGACCGCATCACGACCAAGCAACGTCGTTTCTCTGCTCGGATCGAGCGCGCGATCTCAATTTGACCAACTTCGCCGAAGGGACCGCGAACTCGACCAGCGCGTGACGTTGGCTGCAAGAAAAGGAAAAGCGCCGACTGACCGAGATGTTGAAGGACTTATGGACGATTGGGAGGACCTTAAGGGGCTTGATGGCCAGGATAAATCCGAATAAGTCGGCTAACGCCCGCCGAGAGGCTGTTGATCAGCCTCGGCATATCCTCTCCAAAGGAGATCGACCTCGAAGCCATCGCCTGGCATGTCGGCGCTCTGGTCAAATACCGTCCCATGGACAATGCCGAGGCCACTATTATCGGCTGGGTCAGCCATGCCGTTATTGCCGTTAACAGCTCTTCAGTCCAACTCGGCGGAGATTTTCGCTTGCGCATGAACTGGGCCATTGGCACCACCACCGCGGCCAGATTTTATTCTGCGGCGAGAGCGATATTGGCAGCTTCGCTGGCGGGCCGCTCGATCCCGAACGGCAAGCCGACCAGTTTGCCGCGGATTTGGTACTGCCGCCGTATCTGGCGCGTCCTTATATAAACAAGCTTAAAAAACTCACGCTTGCCGGCGTACGCGACATCGCGACGGAGTTTGAAGCCAGTAGACGGCAACATTGATGAGGATCATAAACGAAGATCATTTCCCTATCCTTGTTGTCTGCCACGGCAAGGACAAGCGCCACTGGTTCAGACGATCGAACATGCTGCCGAACTGGTGGTTCCCCCGCGAGGACCTCGACGCCAACTCTTTGCGTTTGGGATTCTGCACGGCGGCGCCGCGGAAGATACGTTCCCGCGTAAAAACGGTGCCGGCGCGTGGTTTGAGTTCCGTAACGTGGATCGATACGAAATCCTAGAGCAGTCATTTCCACTTCCAAACGACGAGGTACTCACGATCCTTACTATCCCGGAGAACGGCCTCGGCTGATCACACCTCGCTCGGATTTAGTAATCCCAGCTCTCATGCCGGACGGGCAAGCTGTTCAACAAGTCTCTGCGGGATCGCCACTTCGGCATCAGTCGATTCATGAGCGCGACGAACCGATCGTTGTGTGTTGGTTCGATTAGATGCGCCATCTCGTGTACGACGATGTATTCCAGGCATTCGCGCGGCTTTCTCGCCAGATCGGTATTCAGGCGGATCGAGCCGGCGCGATGATTGCAGCTTCCCCACTTTGGTTTTCATCCGTTGAATAAAGATCGTTCCTGACCTCCACCCCCATGACGCGTTGCCATTTCTTCACCAGCGGCGGCACAGCGTCGTGCATTTGTACGCGCAGCCACTCCTCGACGATTTGCTCGCGTCGCAGCTTTCCTGTGTCCGGCCGCACCGACAGAACCATTTTGCTGTGCGACAACTCGACGGACGGCGCTCGATCGGCCTCAACCAGCTTAAGCAGGTAGCGCCTTCCCCAAACGAAATGGCTTTCCCGGTCGATGAACTCGCGGGGCGATTCGCGCTCCTGCTCGTGAAGTTTCTTTTGCTGATGCTTGATCCAAGGGAGCTTGGCGATGGTGAAAACGCGGACGGTATTAAGGGTCATGCGGCGGGGGGCCGCGACCGCACGCGCCCGGTCGGGGGATGGACGCTCAAATGGACGTTCTTGATATCCTGGCGGACCACATCAACGCGAATATCGCCAAGCTGGATTTGGGTAGTCATCAGTACTCTGGCTGGGCTTTTATGATCAGAAAGACTCGCTCGACCTCGTCGCGGTCATTGCCAAGAAGCGGAAGCAGTGCCCCTTGATCACGTTCTCTTTTGCCTGATTGCCACGGAACGAATTGGCCTCACTCGCCTCACGGTGTCGTCGATCTTGAGCGCAAGCGCCTCGTCCTTGTTCAGGTTATTGTACAGCGCACGTTTGCCGGGAGAATTCATCGCGTTTGGCGTGTCCGGCGCCGTGCCGCCCTGCACTTGCTTGGCGAGATCGCCGATCCGCTTCAGGAACTCCTCGTAGTCGATCCGCTTGGCTTTCAGGTCGGCGAGAATTTCTTTCAGGAGCGCGGACATCCGGTCGTAGAACGCGGGATCGTTCAGGTGCTCCTTGATGATCTTGCTGCGGACATTGTTGGCGATAGTTTCGGCCACCGCATCATTGTTGCCTTTGATGCCAGGCGGCAGGCCGCGACCGCGTCGGCGATGCCGGTTTTGACGATCAGATCGAGCAGCCCGATTTCGCCAAAGTCCGATATAATCCGCGGTGCTTCGGCCTGAATGTATGTATCGATCAGGTGGCGCATGTCGGCTTCGTACGCCTTGAGGTCGATAGTCTCGCCGCTCGCCTGCCGGATGATCTCCCGCAGCTTGAGATATCGGGTCACGTCCGCCTTGACGGTCGCGACCTCCGCGTCCGAGAGCCCGGCATGCGGCAGATCGTCGGCGATGTTGGCATAGGCTCGGACTAAAGCGACGCGGTCGATTTGTACAGCGCGCTTCGTTGCGGCTCGCTTCATTGAGATCGTCCGCGATCTCGGTGTTGCCGCAGAAATAATGGATGTGCTCCAGCTCGCCCTTGGGCGGTTGGACCGGCTCGCACAGGTGCGCGAGCCTTCAAGCGCCTCATCGAGCCGCTCCCTTCCTTTCTTCAGCCGGTCCTGCAGCAAAATCTCGGGGCTCGGGCCGCCGTCGCTATGGTCAAGTTCCGAGGTGTACACGGCCATGGCCCCCTGGACCTTCTTGAAGAGGTCCTTGTAGTCGACGATATAGCCGAATGTTTGTCGTCGCCATCGAGCCGGTTAGTCCGACAGATCGCTTGAAAGAGGCCGTGGTCCTGCATCGACTTGTCGATATAGAGGTACGTGCAGCTTGGCGCATCGAACCCGGTCAACAGCTTGTCCACCACAATGAGCAGCCGCATGTTCGACGGCTCTTCGATGAACTGCTTCTTTACGTCGTCCTCATACGTCTCGGTCTTGGACTTGCCGGGCTTCGGGACCACGTTCTTCAAAAGCTCGGTGTAGGTGTCGAAGAGAAATTGCTTTTCGGTTTGCGTATTCGCGCCGGTCTCTTCAAGGGTCACGTCGCTAGCGTGCGGGTTGTATGAGGTGACCAGCGCGCACCGGCCCTTGAACGGCGTTTTTTGGAACAGCTCGAAATATTGCGCGGCTTCGTAGATGCTAGAAGCGACGAGCATCGCATTGCCCCGTTCGCTCGCAAGTCGCGGCTTCACGTTGAAATCAAAGATGACGTCTTCGACCAGCCGCTCCATGCGGGAGCGTGAGCTGAGCACTTTTTGCATCGTGCCCCATTGCTCGCGCAGCGCGGCTTTCTGCCAATCGTTCAGCCCTTTGTTTTCGCCTCAAACCACGCATCCACCTTCTCCGGCGAACCGAGCTGCTGCGCGATATCGCGGGCTTCGTAGACCAGATCGAGAATGACCTCGTCCTCGACGGCTTCGCCGAACTTATACGTGTGGATGTAGTTGCCAAACACTTCGAGGCTGGTCTTGCGATCCTGCATCAGGAGCGGCGTGCCGGTGAAGCCGATGAAGACCGCGCCAGGAAGCAGCGCCTTCATCGTCTCATGCAGCTTGCCGCTTTGCGTGCGATGGCATTCATCGACGAAAATGAACAGCTCGCCGACCGCCGGCGAGGGCTGCTTTTTCAGTTCCGCAATGAACCCATCGAAATCATCGACGCCTTTTTTCCCGAACTTGTGCACCAGCGAACACAGGAGCCGCGGCTTGGCCTGGCCAAGCTGCGCGATCAGGTCGCTGCCGCTGCTGGTGCGGTATATGGTCTCCCCTGTCGCCGTAAAAACCCGCTCGATCTGCTTATCCAGTTCGTCGCGGTCGGTGAGGATGAGGACGCGGGCGTTCGGCTTGTTCTCCAGTATCCAACGCCCAAGGAGCACCATGACGATGCTTTTGCCGCTCCCTTGCGTGTGCCAGATGATGCCGCCCTGATATTTGTCGACGTGCGCTTGCGCCTTTTTCACGCCGACGTATTGGTGCACCCGCGGCAGTTTCTTTATGCCGCCGTCGAACAGCACAAAGTCATGGAGCAGCTCGATGAGCCGCTCTTTGCCGCACATTTTGAGCAGATATTTATCCAGCTTGAACCCGTGTTATCGGCTTCGTCCTCTTTCCATTTAAGGAAGAACTTTTCCGGTGTGCCGATGGTGCCATACCGCAGGCCCTCGGAGTCGTTCCCGGCGAAAACGATTTGGACGGTCTGAAGAACCATTCGTTGAATTCGGGTCGCTGGTTCGACAGCAACTGGCGGATGCCGTTGCCGATCGACACATAACTGTTCTTGAGTTCAATGACCCAATGGCAATGCCGTTGAGATAGAGCACAAGATCGGGGCGGCGCTCAAAGCCGCCTTTGAGCGTCACTTCCTCGGCGATGGCAAAATCGTTCTTCTCCGGATCGCTCCAGTTAATGAGATGAACTTTCTGTGAACGGCTGGCCGGCTTCGGTTTGCACATCCACGCCGTACCGCAACAGCGAGTAGACGGCTTTATTGTTGTCGTACAGGCTGCGGTTCGGGTTTATCGCTTCGGTCTTGAGGAGATAAATGGCGCGGCTGATTTGCTCGGACGAGTAGCCGGAGGGTCAGATGCTCGGTAACGAGCGCGTCCTCGATATTGCTGTTGTCTGCACGATCGCTCCAGTCGCTGAGATATCGATAATCGAGATCGTCGCGAAACAACTTGATGATGCGGTTTTGCGTGACCCTTTCGGCTTTTCCGATGGCGGCGGCGGTCATATGAGGCGCGTCTTGCCGGTGAGAAGCGCTTGCATCATACCCTGCTTGAGGGATCGTGTCTTTTCCCGGCGTAGCTCCAGCGCGCCGATCTCCATATCCATGTCCGACAGAACATCCGCAATTGCATCTTGTTCGCGGGCACTTGGGACTGGAATTACCAGCTTTGCGATATTGGTTTTGCTTATACCCGTGACCTTTGTTCCGACGGAGTAAAACAGGAATTGCTGTTGTATGGCCTTCGTCTGGAAGCAGTATCTTCTATACGCGTAAGTCAGTTCATCGGATCGGGCTTTGGCAACAATTGTATGCAGCCCGGATATGAACGGAATATTGTTTTTATTTACAACGACAATATGTTTACTCGCACCTTCGTCGTCTTCGGAGGCGTCCACGAATACTACGTCGCCATCCTTGAGAAGAGATCGGCGAGATACTCGCTTTAGGGGAACATTTAGTTTTGGAATGTCCTGATAGTCAGCATCAACGTCCACGATAGTCCGCATTGAGGTGTGAATGTCGCCGTAGTGTAGGTAGCAGTATCCTTGTGTAGACAGTTGGTCCCGCGAGGCGGGATCGCCTCCGCCGAAAGCAAATAGCTCTCCTA
>CAWCTM010000019.1:0-273148 GCA_963798595.1 uncultured Gammaproteobacteria bacterium
CGAAAATCACGAAATCTTATTTCCCGACCCGGGCTGCAAAGGAAGCACCTTCCTTCGTTTACGGGCCGCCTTTCCGCAAAGTCCAAGGGCGATTAGATTAGAGCCGGGATTAGCCACAAAAGCAGGACATGTTGAGCCTGCGAGATAAAGACGATCGAGCCGTGACAGTTGTAAGCAATCAGGTTACCAGTAGTCGGGTTCGGCATACGGGGCGCTGAGCATATGGTGCTCAAAAGATAGATCCAGAGCCCCAAGCCAACAAATACGCATCCGCCCAGTGCAAAGCCCAATACTCTCCAGAAGTTTTGCTTTGCTTCGCTCACTCGACACCGTCCTCAAAGTACGCTGCATTCTCTGCGATGCGGGAGCCCAAAAGGGCCAAAAGAGAGGCGGCCTGTGCTCGAATTGGCGACCAGGCAGCGTGCTTCATGTTCTTTACATTCGCGTCGTGACCTTCCGCAAAGGCAAGCGCCGATTCTGGTATCGCGGCGACGGCACACCGCACGGATGCAGACCGAGAGAGATGTAAGTCTACGGAATTTATTGAGGTTTATGTCATTCCGATAACCTTCACTCTCGCTACGAGCCTCGACTCGATGGCGTGCATCGGATAACGATTCGGGGCTATAAGCCCGCTTGAGACACTTCCACTTCATGGGAGGCTGCTTCCCGAACTCAACCGCTGCCCGGTCGGTCCGGAAAGGCCAACAATATCATCCTCAAAGAGCGCGGCCCGGCGCCGCAAGATCCAGGAGATCGCATGATGACCGTCGGCTTCAATACCGTAGACGTTGATGGCCTGAAGGTGTTCTACCGTTCCGCTGGCGACCAGAGTGCTCCAGTCGTCCTGCTGTTGCACGGCTTCCCCAGCGCCAGCCACATGTTCCGCGATCTGATTCCAGAGCTGGCCGGCAAGTACCATGTCGTCGCCCCGGACCTGCCCGGCTTCGGCATGACCGAGCAGCCCACCCGCAAGGCATTCGCCTATACCTTCGAGAACATCGCCACGGTGGTCGGCCGCTTTACCGATGTGCTCGGCCTGAAGCAGTTTGCCATCTACGTATTCGATTACGGCGCCCCGATCGGCTTCCGTCTGGCGCTGGCCCAACCTGACCGCATCATTGCGATCGTCTCTCAAAACGGCAACACCTACCTTGAAGGTGTATCCGAGGCCTTCGCCCCGGTCCAAGCCTACTGGAACGAGCCGACCCAGGCCAACCGCGACGCCTTACGCGGGTTCCTAGCCCCGCAGACCACCCTCTTCCAATACACCCACGGCGTGAGCGATCCGGCGCTGGTGTCGCCCGATGGCCGCAACCTCGACGACTTCTACTTGGCGCGCCCCGGCAATGACGAGATCCAGCTAGACCTGCTTGGCGACTACAAGACCAACGTCGCCCTCTACGGCGACATCCAGGCCTATCTGCGAGACAAGCGCCCGCCGGTGCTGGCCATCTGGGGCAAGAACGACCCCTTCTTCATCCCGCCGGGTGCCGAAGCCTTCAAACGGGACGTCCCGGACGCGGAGGTGCGCTTCGTCGACACCGGCCATTTTGCCTTGGAGACCCACGCCCGCGAGATCGGCGCGGCCATGCGCGACTTCCTCGCCAAGCACTTGTGCTGACCTTCGACCGCCGCCGGGTGCCACTCGCGGCGCCCAGCGGCCGCGACCTTCGAGGCCACTGAGACCGGAACTTCGTCAACGGAGACTGACCATGATTACCACCCCGACGAACACCGTCCGCGACTTCTACGACAAGCTTTCCGGCGGCGACGCTGCCGGCGCCCTGGACCTGATGGACCCGGACATCGAGTGGATCACCATGTGGCATTACAAGGTCGAAGGCCGCGGCCCCGGCGCCGTCGCCGAGGGCCTATTCAAGCCCTTGATGGCCGAGTGGGCTAGTTTCTCGCTTGTGCCCGCAGAGTTCATCACCGAAGGTGAGACCGTGGTGTCGCTCGGCGATTTTAAAGGCGTCCACGGCGCCACCGGCAAGACCTCCAAGGCGCGCTACGCCCACGTTTGGACGGTGAAGGACGGGAAGATCACCCGCTTCCGGCAGTACATCGACACCTTGGCGGTCGCGGAAGCTCGGCGTCCGTGATCTGCCGCCGGCCGGGCCACTCCGCACCATGTCCGGCAGGCGCCCCTCATCCGTTTACCTGCCTGAGAACCACGCCATGAGTCGCCCACCGCTGCCCCCGTTCACCGAAGAGACCGCAATCCAGAAGGTGCTGGCCGCGGAGGACGCGTGGAATACGCGCGATCCGGCGCGGGTGGTCGTGGCCTACACTCGAGACAGCCGCTGGCGGAACCGGGTCGAGTTTCCGAACGGCCGCGAGGAGATCCAGGCGTTCCTCACCCGTAAGTGGGTCCGGGAGCTGGACTATCGCCTGATCAAGGAGCTCTGGACTTTCGCCGCGGACCGCATCGCGGTGCGGTTCGCCTACGAATACCGCGACGACAGCGGCCACGGGTTCCGCGCCTACGGCAACGAGAACTGGCGCTTCGACGCCGACGGTCTGATGGCTGTGCGCTTCGCCAGCATCAACGAACACCCCATAGCAGAGGCCAAGCGGCATTTCCGCTGGTCCCTGGGTCGCCGCCCCGACGACCACCCGGGCCTAAGCGGCCTCGGCCTGTGACGCCAAGCCCGCCGACGCATCGGCGATTACCACCCACATCCGAAAGGTACCCTGCCATGACCAAACTGCTCTTCATTCAAGCCTCCCCTCGCGGCGAACAGTCCAAGTCCATCGAGGTCGCTCAAACCTACCTCGACGCACTCAAGGCGACGAACCCCGCGCTTGAGGTCGATGTGCTCCCGCTCTGGCAGACCGAACTGCCGGCGTTCGACGGCGACAAGGCTGCCGCCAAGGTCAATGTGTTTCTCGGCGAAGAGCAGAGCGCCGTGCAGAAGACTGCCTGGAACCAAGTTGTAGAGATCGCCTCTCGTTTCGTCGCCGCGGACCGCTATCTGTTCGCGGTGCCGATGTGGAACGGCACGGTCCCATACAGGCTTAAGCACTACATCGACATCATCCACCAGCCGGGTCTCCTTTTTGGCCTGAAGCCAGAGACCGGCTACTTCGGCCTGCTGGAAAACAAGCACGCCACCCTGGTGCTGACCAGCGGCGCTTATGCCGATCGCCGCCCGTCGCCAGCCTTTGGGGTCGATCACCAGTCCACCTATCTCAAGGCCTGGCTCAACCAAGCCGGCGTCACCGCCATCGACGAGGTGAGATTCCAGCCCACCCTCCTGACGCCAGATCCCAAGGGCGCGTTTGAGCAGGCAAAACAAGCTGCGGTGGACCTCGCCAGGACGCACGCGCGCGTCTGACGTCATTGGAAGGAGTAAGGCCATGAACCCTCAAAATGTTGGAGCCGTGATCCTCGGCGCGGTAGCGCTTGCCAGCTCCGCGGTAGCGGCAAATCCTATCGCCTCGACCACGGCGACGACCACCTATCACCGCACTCAGGTCGAGGGGGTCGGGGTCTTCTATCGGGAGGCGGGCCCCAAGGACGCGCCCACCATCGTGCTGCTGCACGGGTTCCCGTCGTCTTCGCGAGAATACAATATGCTGATCCCCCTGCTAGCGACGCGCTATCACGTCGTCGCACCGGATTTCCCGGGTTTCGGTCAGAGCGACGTTCCGTCGCCGGCAATTTACAGTTACACCTTCGATCATCTCGCCGGGACAATCGACGCGCTGCTTGAGCAGCTCAAGATCACCCGCTACACGCTTTACCTGTTCGATTACGGGGCGCCGATCGGTTATCGCATCGTGTTGGCCCATCCTGAGCGATTGCACGCGCTGATCGTCCAGAACGGTAACGCCTACAAAGTGGGGCTTGGACCGAAGTGGGCCAAGATCGCGGAGTTTTGGGCTGATCCAGAGGCGCACCCGGAGGTGGTTGACGCCTTTCTTTCCTTTGAGGCGACGAAGCAACGGCACCTAGCCGGCACCTCTCATCCGGAAGCTTATGACCCGGACAGCTGGACTGACGAATTTGCCCATCTCTCACAGCCCGGTCAGCGCAAGATCCAAGCGGCCCTGCTCTACGACTATCGCACGAACATCGCATCCTACCCCGCATGGCAGGCTTGGCTTCGCGAACACAAGCCGCCCACACTGGTCGCCTGGGGCGCGAACGATCCGTCCTTCATCGCCGCGGGTACGACGGCCTTCCGCGCAGACCTTCCGGACGCGGAAATTCATCTGCTGGACGCCGGCCACTTCGCGCTGGAGGAGAAGAACGACGAAATTGCCCGCCTCATCCTCGATTTCATGGCGCGCCATCCGGGCTAGGTCTCGAGATCACGTGGAGGGCGAGGAAGTTGTACGATGAATCTCACTGAAGTCTCGCAGGTTTCGCAGACTATAGGTTCCGTGGCAATCGTTGCGTCGCTCCTCTTCGTCGGCTTCCAGATCCGCCAAAACACGAACGCCACGCGGGCGGCGTCGCATCATGCAGTCTCTGAGGCGTTGAATCGACTCAACATCCTATGGGCCCGGAATCGCGAGATAACCAGAATTTGGCTTTCGGGACTGAACGATAGAAGCGCGTTGACGCCGGAGGAGCGATGGCGCTTTGACTCAATGGTGCGGGCCTACCTGCACGTCTGCGAAACCATGTACACACAAGCGGACCTCGGGGCCGGCGATTTTGGTATTGTTACGGCCGAAGAGAATGGCATTAAGACCGTGTTTTCGTCGGAGAGCGTGAGAGAATGGTGGGTGGAGAATCCGTTCGGCTTCTCTTCTGCATTTCGCGACTATGTCGGAAAGCTCTTAAAGCCTAGTTGAGCAGAAGCTGGACTTCAGGCGTATCCAGGGATGAACATTACCACGCCACTGTGACGTCAGGCGGTCTGGAGCATTGTGCGAAGCCGTGCTATGTGGTTGAACCGCCGTTGGGTGAAGCTTTCGGCTCATAGTTTGCGGTCAGGATTTGTTACCGAGTCGGGAAGGCAAAGCATTCTGGTCGTGGAAGCGAAGACGCTCAGCTCCGTGTGAAAACCCCATGAAAAGATCCTCAGACATCGCCGACAGCGGTGCGCAGGTCTGGCGGGCAGCTGGCAGCGCCGTTGGCCGCTGAGTCTGGGCAGCTCCGACAAATCGACGGATGAAGCCCCCGCTTTGTCTCGCAGCGCACCGAGTACTTCAGGGCGGTTCTGACGCTCTCTCATGGGTACACGACCGTGGTCAACGTCGTCCGGGGACTGGCAGCCTAGCGCCTGCCTGGTGCGTGCGCCGGGTGTTGTAGAAGTCAAAGTACTCGGTCAGTCCGCGTCGCTGCTGCGTTCCCGTCTCGTACGCGCGCAAAATAGATATTCTCGTACTTCACGCTGCGCCATTTTGTGCCGCGGCACAAAATGGCGCTTATGTGCCCAGGGTCGTTACGTGGCCGACAGCGCCAAAGGCCGTGGATTTTCTGTCGATGCTCGAAGGATGAGGGCACATAACGAACCGATCAGGGACAACATTCCTTTGCCCGCTGTTGGGCAAAGAGGTGATTGTCATGCTGGAACGTTATTACGCTTTACCGACCACCGTAGACCGGATTCGCGCCCTGTGGCTGGGGCCGGCAATCGAGCGCTATGCCGCGTGGCTTGTGGAACATGGTTATTCCGTCGCCAGGGGACGCGGGTGCATCGAGATCATCATCCAGTTCAATGGGTTCGCGCAGTCGCGCGGCGCCCAAGAGTGGACTTCGCTCCCCGCACTGGTTGATTCGTTCGTCGCGTGTCGGACTCGACAACGTGGCCGCCGGCGTCGCGATCGGCGAGCCCGTCAGACACTGCGATCCATGTTTCGCTCACCCATCGAGCAACTGCTACGGCTGGCGATCCCGGATTATGGGGGAACGGTTCGGCACCTTGCTTGGCCGTTTTCCGAGAGCGCGCCGCGCTTTCCTGAGTACCTGCGCGGCGAACGCGGCCTGCGGTGGCCGACGGTTCAACGATACGCTGATCATTTACGTGCCTTGGAGCGCTATTTCGGAAAGACCGGGATTGCTAAGCTCTCGGATCTGACACCCCGGATTATCACCGAGTTCTTGACGACGCGCGCACGCCAGATCCATGCGCGCCAACTCGGCGGTTACGGAAGCGTCTTGCGGGTGTTTTCTACGCTATCTGCACCGCGAGCGGCATTTTGCCCAAGGATCTGAGTCGTACGGTGCCACGGGGGCGCGTCTACCGGAATGCCGGCCATTCCACGGGCGATCTCATGGAGCGACGTTGAGCGGACGGTGACGGGCATCGACCGACGTACCCCACTCGGTAAGCGGGATTACGCGATTTTGTTATTGCTCGCCACCTATGGCCTGCGCGCGAACGAAGTCGCCGCGCTAAAGCTCGAGGATCTTGACTGGCCCAGCGCTCGGTTTCATGTCGTGGATCGTAAGGCCGGCAACACGACCGTCTACCCTCTTGCGGGCACGGTGGGTGATGCGATCGTCACGTATCTGCGCGAGGGGCGGCCCGCGTGCAAGGACCGGCACGTGTTCCTGACGGTGCGGGCGCCGTTCCGACCGATGATGTACTGGGACGTCTCGCAGCGCGCGGCATGGCATCTGCGCAAGGCGGGCGTGCGGATCCCGCGTGCCGGCTCGCATACCTTGCGCCACAGCTGCGTGCAGCGTCTCGTGGAGGCGGACGTCCCGTTCAAAGTCATCGGCGATTATATCGGGCACCGGACCGATGTGGCGACGCAGATCTACGCCAAGGTGGCTGTGCACACGCTGCGGCCGCTGGCGGTTGGCGCGGCGGAGGACATTCTATGAGCGCTCGCAGGCTGCCAGGATTCCGCCCAGTGAACTCACGCAGAAAGGGGTCTCCGCTCACCGATACGATCATGCGCTATCTCAAAATCAAGCGTGCCTTGGGCTGCCGCTTCAACACCGAGGAACGTTCGTTGAGGATGTTCGATCGATTTCTCGCCGGGCAGGGCATCGCACGTACCGATCAGATCACGAGCGAGCGTGTGGACCGCTTCCTCGCGTCACGACAGCGCCTTGAACCGCGGAGTTTCAATCAACTCCTCGGTTGCGTGCGTCGGCTATTCGAGTGGATCGTCGAACAGGGTGAGATGGAGGTGTCCCCCGTGCGACACACCTGCGCGACGCGAGACCGAGTCGCCGGCTGCCGTTTCCTGTTCGAGCCGCAGACATTGCGTGAACTGATCAGGCTCGCCGAGCGCTTGCCAGATGGCTCGCGATGCCCTCACCGCGGACCGACCCAAGCGACCATCTTTGCGGTGCTGGCGACGCTCGGACTGCGCATCGGGGAGGTCTCAAGGCTCACCTGCGGGGACGTCGATCTCGAGCGCGAGACATTGCTGATCCGTAATAGCAAGTTTGGAAAAAGTCGACTTTTACCCTGCGATTCTCGGCTCGCCGCGCGGCTACGGACGTACTGAGCGCTGCGCGAGCAGTATTTTGGTCCAGCCCAGCCCCGATGCGCCGCTGTTCTCTTGGCAAGGGCGAGAGCCCGTGCATCCCTAATTCGATTCGCAGAACCTTTCGCGATCATTTGCTTCCACGACTGGCAGCTAAAGATCCCGCCCGGCACCTCGCAGCCCTGTGTGCATGGGCTTCGTCATTCACTTGCAGTCCGCTCGCTCTTGCGCTGGTACCGTGAAGGGCTCGATCCGAGCTGCACGGCTGAACCATCTGTCGACGTTTCTCGGTCACGTCAACCCGCAGAGCACCGCCGTGTACCTGACGATCACCAGCCGAGTTGCTCGAGGCAGCCAACGCGCGCTTCGAGGCGTATGCAGCGCCACCGTGCAAGGGGGGACGGTCATGACCACTTCCACTCTCGGTGCACTGGTGCAGGAGTTCTTCCTGAGCCACCTCGTCGAACAAAAGGGTCTGCGGCAGAGCTCGGTGCGCAGCTACCGCGATACTCTGCGTCTGTTCCTGCAGTTCGCCGCTGACCGACGCTCATCGGCAGGTCAGCAAGCTCACGCTGCGAAGATCTCAGCTTCGAACGGGTACTGGCCTTTCTACGACATCTCGAACAGCAGCGGCGCAATGGTATTGCCACGCGCAATCAACGACTCGGTGCGCTTCACACATTCTTCGAGTTCGTCGCGCGCCGCGACCCTGATCGACTCCGCGAGTGCCAGCAGATCGCGGCGATCCCGGTTAAGCGCAGCGCGCAGCCGACGATGCATTCTCTGACGCGTGAAGAAGTTCAGGCACTTTTTGCTGGACTCTCGGACGACGACCAGTTTGCGCTGCGCGACCGCGCATTGTTGCTGTTCTTCTACAATACCGGCGCTCGAGTGCAGGAAGTTGCCGGCTTGCGGATCGAACAGCTCGCCCTGGAGTCACCCGGCGCATGTGCGTCTGCACGGGAAGGGCGACAAGTGGCGCCACTGTCCGCTGTGGAAGGAGACCGCAAGCATCCTGCGGCGCCTCATCGAAGCCTACCGCGTGAGGGATCCCCAAGGCCATGTATTCCGTGCCGCAACGGGAAAACCGCTCACGCGTTTCGGCCTCTACAAGCGCGTGCGTCGACTCACCGCCAACCTCACCTGTTCGCAACTCGATGGCGCGCAAGGCTCACATCTCGCCGCATGTGTTTCGGCGAACCGCGGCTGTGCATCTGTTGGAGGCTGGCGTCGACGTAAACGTCATTCGTGGATGGCTCGGCCACGCGAACCTCGCAACAACGAACCGGTACGCCGAGATTACCATCCGTATGAAAGCCGAAGCTATCGGGCTGTGTGAGACTCCCGGGCGCCGATGGGCGGCACACGGGTCCGGCCACGTGGCGCGGCGACGCGTCACTGCTGGACTGGCTGAATTCTCTTTAGCTAAGGGGCCGGCGCACGCGTCGATCGACAGACGGGTGCGGGCGGCCCTCACTCTTCCATAATCGTCCTTCAGCCTAGGGCATCGTTTGCAATGAACGCCGATACGCACGTTCGTTATGTGCCCTCATCCTTCGAGCATCGAGAGAAAATCCACGGCCTTTGGCGCTGTCGGCCACGTAACGACCCTGGGCACATAAGCGCCACAGCCGTTCGATGAACACGTCGTCGATCCACCGTCCCTAGCTATCCGTGCTGATCTGGACTCGGGCGGTCTTGAGCGTGTCGATCCATTCCCCGCAGGTAAACTGGGAACCCTGGTCCTATTGAAGATCTCCGGTTTACCGTATTTTTCCAGGGCCTCCTGCAGCGCCTCAACGCAAAAGTCCGGAGTCATCGTGTTCGACACCCTCTAGGACAGCGTCTTGTGGCTGCCCACATCGATGATGGCCAACAAATACTGGAACCCATGTGCCATCGGCAGAAACGGTCTTCAGGTCGGTGAGCACGTGTGGGTAGATCGAAGATAGTGGCGCCGACCTACGACACCGGGAAGTGCTACGGAATTACCGCAAACGCCGCTAATGATTGCGGGCCGGCAACACACAACTGTGCCGGTTCAGCCACAAAAGCTAAGGATCCGGCATCGCGGGTGTACCTGCCCAAAGGTGATGATGTAACCGCACACGGATAGGTCCCTTCTGCAGTGACGTCACCTAATCCTCTGCCTTTACGTCGCTCCTGAAAGGGATAGTCGATAGCCTTCAGAAATTTAGCCGAACCTCTCGGGCCGCCTTGCGCGTCGTGTTCCCTGAGCGATTGCCGAAAACTAAAAGGAATCGAAATCAAGAACGCGTTCCGTGATAGCGCCGAGTGTTGGCGCCGGCCACCGTGCCCGCTGCATAGCCGCCCAACCCATTCGTGCTCAGCCATTCGCGCGCGCTTGAGATTGGCCACCTACTCGCAAGATGGCGCCCCAGCGATAGCACCGAAGGCGAGGCCACGAGTTTGCCTCTAAACGGCACAAGTGCCGCGAAGAGGGGAAGCGATCATCGGAACTTGCGACGGATCAACGCGTCGAGAGAAAAGTCACCCGGCCCACGGGCCAACACGTAAAGCAGCGCACCCGCCCATAGGAGGTGGTCCGGCCAGTTTTCCGGATAAACAAAAATCTCAATTACAGCCGTCATAGCCAGTAGCCCCAAAGCGGACAGCCTGGAGGCAAGTCCAATGACCAGCAGCACGGAGAACAGATGCTCTTGGATTGAAGCGAGGTTCGCTGCAATTTCCGGGGGCAGGAGCGGCAATTTGTACTCGTCACGAAATAGCTGCACCGTCGACTGGGTCACATGCCAGCCTGAGACCTTGGTTTGCCCGGAGCGCCAGAAAACATCGGCAATTCCGACCCGAATGATTAGCCCGAGAAGCCACGACGGAAATTTGTCAGCCGAACGAACCGCCGCTTGCAGCCATATGATCACGCTGGACCCTGGGGCTCGTCCCTGCGATGCAGTAGTATTCAATTCCTATCTCCGATGGCTGTAACGAGATGTTCGCCAAACAATAAAACGAGCGCGGAAGGGATATCGAAATCCGGATCAACATCAAACGCCATAGAGGTTGCGCTGCCCAGAGTTTGACCGTCGGCCAAGTACGAACGAAACGTCCAGGTGGCCTTGGAAATGACATTCAAAGCCAAGGACTCGCCCGCGTGGACCGCGAAATATGCCGCGCCGCTATCGATGTGCCAGTGGTTCAAGTCATCGCTTTCCTGTTGATGCGCCATCCAAATTTGATCAATCCGAAAGGCTGATGTGAGGTATCGAACGCGGGGCGTAAGCCGCAGACGAACTGCAGCAGGATCGCCGCTTAAGCCACCTAGTCCGGTGATCGGCACCCATTTTTCCGGAGCCGCCCGTACCACCTGAGAAATGGACCATTCCAGCTGCGCGACGTCGGGTAGATATGACAATTGCGAAGCGGCTGGGAAAGATTTGAGGAACTGTGGAAACCGCGTGCCATACGCAGAAAGGCAAGGCTCAGACGGCAGGTGTTCCTCTATAAACGAATGCGTGGCGTAGTCGAAAAACTCCCGACCGACAATTCTGCGGACAACGGGGAATGCCTCTTTGAGAGTCTCGCTCAATCTGCTGAGTACATTATTGCGGTAGATGGACAAGCGCTCATCTGGTGAGAACACATCGCCATCGATAAGGGACAGCAACTCACTCGATGGAGGTCCGACGACGGTCCTGCAGAATGCGAGCTGTAATTCACGCAGCGACAGCACGATGCCGGCCCCTACCTTCTTTCGCAAAGTGCTGCGCCTTCTCGGCTTCACCAAGCAAAACGTCCAATGGTGGCAAGTCCGCGTCCCATTCAATAAGCGTTGGACGCTCGCCAATCTGAGCAAGTGCGTAGGAATATAAGTCCCATACCTCTCCACACACGACGGACGCATGATCATCAATCAGCACGCTCATTCCTGCGACCTCACTCCTTGAATGACCGGCCAGGTGAAACTCGCGGATTGCATCCCCGGGGAGTGTCCTTATGTAGTTTTCCGGATCCGTGCCCAGGTTGTGCGCACTCACGTATATGTTGTTGATATCGCACAATAAACCGCAACCGGTTCTCGTCACCACAGCTCCGAGAAATTCGGCTTCGCTGATGGTGGAGTGCATGAAGCGAAGGTAGCTTGAAGGGTTCTCAATCAAAATAGTGCGCCGTAATGCAGACTGAACTTGATGGACGTGGCGTACGATGACCTCAAGCGATTCCTCGGTATAGGGTAGGGGCAACAGATCGTTAAGATGCGATCCGCCCGCAGCGCTCCAGGATAGGTGCTCGGATACGGAGAACGGCTCAAAGCAGTCGACTAGCTCGGTCAGCCGGCTCAGATGTCGGCCGTCTAACTCGCCGTCGGACCCAAGTGAAAGAGCAACCCCGTGAAACGATAGCGGATAGTGCTCGCGTACTCGAAGTAGGCGAGTAAACGCGCGATGGTCCGCCAAGTAATTCTCGGGGTGCACTTCCAGCCAGGCGATGTCCAGGCGACGCGCCAAGAGCTCCTCCACGTGAGGAGCGCGCAAACCAACTCCGGGAGACGCTTCGCAGGGCTCCGGCGCGTCGCTTATAAGCACAACGTAGCTGCCTTAGCGGTCAGGTCTTGGCCGAAGTGGAGCCGCCAGCGATCTTCTCGCAAGTACCCTTGGGTAGATACACCCACGATGCGGGATCCTTGGCTTTTGTGGCCGTACCGGCACAGCTGTGCGTTGCCGTTCCACAGTCATTAGCGGCCTTTGCGGCAATGCCGTAGCACTTCTCACTGGCGTACGTCGGAACCGGTGCGGGGCCAGCACTTGCGATGCTGGGCAATACGACGGCCGCGGCAACGGCGGCAGCAAGGACGTTTGAAATATTCATCTGAGTTTCTCCTTAAGGGGGGTTCATAGGAAGTTAACGCCGGAGAGCGTGCCACGACTGTTTGGTTCGTTGTCTCATCACGTGATCTCGGCAAACGGGAAGGTGATCGGTTGGTACAGCAACACACAGCCCAGCCCGTAGTCGGCCGGTTTGCAGAACGGCATTTTCAAGCGATGAAGAATGGACGTGGACATGTTGGCCTCCTATGTGGGCGACCTCTCGTCGTCCAGAAGGAGGCAGTCTCAGCCCTTCCGATATCCGTCGCTAGATCTTAGAATCGGGAACATCCCTCCCAAGAAATGGAACCCCACCATGGACCGTCTCGATGCCATGTCCGTACTACTCGCGGCGGCGGATTGCGGGAGCCTGTCTAAGGCGAGTCGCAAACTGCACCAGCCCCTTGCCACCGTCAGCCGCAAGGTGTCCGAGCTTGAGAATTACCTGAAAGCCGCGCTGTTGGTTCGATCCACGAAGGGCTTGGAACTGACACCAGCCGGCCGCTCCTACGTTGCCGGAGCCAGGGCCATTCTCGAGCAGCTGCACGAGGTGGAGCGAACTGCCTCCGGCGAGTACACGGAGCCAAGAGGCGACCTTGCGGTGACAGCGCCGATCATGTTCGGCCGGCTGCACGTACTTCCGGTAGCGAGCCGCTTCCTTGAAGCTTTTCCAGACGTCGCGGTGAGGCTCATGCTCACTGATCGAGTAACGCATTTCCTTGAGGACCAAGTCGATGTCGCACTTCGGATTGGCCAGCTTCCAGACAGCAGTTTGACCGCTATACGAGTCGGCTCGGTGCGACGTGTGATGTGCGCGAGCCTCGACTACCTTAATGCCCATGGAACGCCCACTGTGCCGGCAGAGCTTTCACAGCACAGCGTCATCTCTTTCGAGAGCGTCTCCGCCCCAACCACGTGGCGTTTCGAATGCAACGGCGAGGAACTAGATGCGACCTTTCGCGCTCGCCTGAGCGTCAACACCATTGATGCGGCGATCGACGCGGGGCTCGCCGGCTCGGGCATTATTCGTGCCGTGTCCTACCAGGTAGCCGAGTACGTGCGTGCCAAACGCCTTGCACTAGTGCTCGCAAATTTTGAGCCACCGCCATACCCCGTACACGTGGTCTATGATCGGCAGAATAGGCTGCCGCTCAAACTGCGCGCCTTCATCGATTTTGTTATCCCGCGTCTGCGCGAGCGTCTTACGCAAGCCGCTTTGTAACAAATCGCTCGCTCGTTTACTCGCTTCTTCCACAGCGCGAAAGGTAGCCTCTCCACCCCTTGGCGGCCGCCACTCCCGCCTCGCGAACCAGTTCCTTCTTTGTGCCGTAGGCAACTCCAAAGGCTACGTGTATGCGCCGTCGAACATCCGGCCGGGCAAGTTATTCAAGATCGACAGCTATCGCCAGTATTCGCTCGCGGCGGCGCACGCCGAAAACGAATTGTCCTTCCACGTAAAGAGGTTAGTCGAACGGGGAGACCTAAAGCAGCGCCCTGGCCCTGATTTCCAGATTACGGGCGACAGTTGGGCACGAATCGGAGCGATACAAGCATCGGTGGGAGAAAAGCCGAATGCTTTCAGTTACGCGGCAGCGGATTTGGCGGTGGAAAACCACATCGTAAGCGTCGTAAGCCATGGGCAGAGCGGCGGCGTCACGGCCCATGCGGTGAACATTGTGCCTCCCGCATCTCCGGAGAGGTGGTGGGCAAAACTGTGGGTGATTGTCGTGGGAGGCGCGACAATCGCGGGCGCGGCGATTGCCGGTCTCGCGTATTGGGATCAGAAAGATCACGCGGCCGATCATTCCCCACCCACACCGCTCCACCAAACGAATCAGCCAAACCAGCAGGCACCGGTTCCTCTGTGTGCCCGGACACGACCAATGCCAACTGTGCGCAGAACAATTACGGACAGCAAGTAGTTATTGGTTTCGTGCCTCCGCCCTATAGAGTTATTCCAACCGAGAAAATGACCGCCAGCGTAGCAACGCTGCGATCAGCGTCCGATGGGAGCAAGGTTAAGATCAATTACGCCGCTGTTGATGGAGATAAGGAAATCGAACCTTTTTCCAAGCAAGTCACCGCGCTATTCGCTGCTGCGAATCATTGGCATGTCGAGACAGCTAGAATCGGAAAATCCATGAATTTCGCTGACGGCGGCACGCTTACGGGTGAGGGCATAGGATGCACAGAATCCCCCAACAGCGCCGGCGCAATCGCCGAGAAGGCGATGGAAGTGTCGGGCTTTCCATGTGCCAGCAAAGCTGCAGATTGGGGCTCGCCATATAAAGAGCACGCTGACGTCGTCATTTCGATCGGCTCACGCATCATTCCACCACAATAGTTGCCTTTAGCGCTCGAGTGGCGAGATTGGGCACTCGATTGGCCACTGGGCCGCACGCTCCCAAGGCTCAATTGACTGAAATCCTAGCGAAATTGAAGTGGCGGAGAGGGTGGGATTCGAACCCACGTGCCGGAATTACCCGACCATCCGATTTCGAGTCGGCGCCGTTATGACCACTTCGGTACCTCTCCGTTTAACCAAAAACTTGCGTGCTTTTAATGCGCGTTAACTTAAGCCCAAAACGTTAACTTGAGCACTTTTCTCCATTAACTTAAGCAATTCTCGCTATGTGAAGCCCTAGGCGACTCGACCATAAATCGGTTTGTCAAGAGTCCATTAGCGCCCGGAAACGGTTATTCTAGCGCATCGGCATTAGGCTCGCCTCTAGGACGGAACCGAGCTGCCCCCACGGAATCAAAGCCATACGACCGTGCGTAACGCGAAAATACAAATCTGGATCCGGTGGTCAAAGCTCAGCATCGCGGCATCCGCGGTCGTGCTGTTGAACACCTGTTCACCCTTGCCGAGCCTGATCGACCAGGTCAAGACTCTCGGCGAGCTGCGCGTTGCAACACGGAGCAGCCCGTTGTCGTACTACCTCGCGGAGGACGGCACTCCGCAGGGTCCCGAGTACGATTTCGCGCGGCAGTTCGCCGAGGAGCTCGGCGTCAAGCTCAAGATCACTCCGATGCGCAGCTACGGGGAAATCTACGCGGCATTGACCTCGGGTCGCGTACATCTGGCTGCCGCCGGCCTGAAGGTGCCGTCGCGGTCGATACCCGGCATCGAGTTCGGCCCGACGTATCAGCGCGTGCGTGAGCATCTCATCTATCGCAGGGGCGCAACGCGTCCGGGATCCCTTGCCGACATCGGCAACGGAGAGCTCGAAATTGCCGCGGGCAGTTCTCACGCCAAAGCCTTGAGCGCGGCGCGCGACCAGCTGCCCGAGCTGGTCTGGGTCGAGGACGCCACCACGAATTCGCAGGCTCTGCTCGAGGGCGTCGCCGACGGCACCATCGACTACACGATCGCGGACTCGACTGAATTTGCGTTCGCCCACGATGAGCATCCGGATCTGCGCATCGCTTTCGACTTCCCCGGCAGCCAGTCCCTTGCATGGGCTGCCAGCGACCGCTATCCCGAGTTCCGCCAGGCCATGGGTGCCTATTTCGCGGAGTTGAACCACAACGGCGAGCTGGCCGCGGTCGTGAGTCGCTATTACGGGCATTCTGAGGATGCCGAGCTCGCCGAGGCGCCGGACTTCATGCGCAACCTGCAAAGCCGCCTGCCGCTCTACAAGAAGTGGTTCGAGGAAGCGGCGGACGAGAGCAGCCAGGATTGGCGCCTGCTCGCGGCCATCGGTTACCAGGAATCAAAATGGAATCCGCACGCGGCTTCGGGCTCGGGCGCACTCGGTCTCATGCAATTGACGATGCAATCGGCGACCGCCGTTAAAGTCGCCAACCCGACCGATCCGCGCCAGAGCATTTTCGGCGGCGCCCGCTATTTCCGTAGTATCTACGAAAAGATTCCCGCGCATGTGCCCGAGCCGGATCGTACCTGGTTCGCGCTCGCGGCCTACAACATCGGCTATGGTCATGTCGAAGACGCGCGGGTTCTTGCGCAGAAAGCGGGCCACGATCCGGATTCCTGGGACGACGTGCGTCAGTTTTTGCCGCTGCTCTCCCAGGAGCAATGGTACACGCAGACCGCGAACGGCTTCGCGCGCGGCTCGGAGCCCGTGCGCTACGTCGACAGCGTACGCAGCTACGTCGACCTGCTCGAATGGGCCGGCACTGGCAGTTCTCAGGGCCGCAATGGCCCTGTATTGAACTAGCACCGCCGCTCTAACGTCGCGCCTCGAAGAAGCGGCGCAACAGCGCCCGGCTCTCCTCCGCACACACCCCCCCGAATACGTCCACGCGATGCGTGGCGCGCGGCTCGCGCGTCAGGTCGAACAGGCTTCCGCAGGCGCCCGCCTTCGGATCCCAGGCACCGAACACCACTCGGGCGACCCGCGCATTGATCGCGGCACCCATGCACATGGCACACGGCTCGAGCGTCACATACAGCGACGCCGATTCGAGACGATAATTTGCACGCGCGCTCGCCGCGGCCCGCAGAGCAACGATTTCGGCATGTGCGGTCGGATCGTGCGCGCCGATCGGCTGATTCCAGCCCTCGCCGATCACCTCGTCCGCGATGACGACCACGGCGCCCACGGGCACTTCCCCGGATTGCGCCGCTCGCTCAGCGAGCGCAAGCGCCCGTTGCATGAGCTCGACGTCTCGGGATGGACCTCGGGCGGCCATGCGTCAGCTCGACCGATAGCGCGCGGCGAGCACGAGTACGTAGACCGCAAGAAGCGCCGCGGCGCTATAGGCGAGTGAGTTGTGAATGCCGATGCGGGCGCCAAGCAATCCCACCGACAGTCCGCTGAACGTCCGCAGTCCGTTGGCCGACATGGAGAACACCCCGATCACGCGACCCCTTATCTCATTGGGCGCGTTGATCTGTACCAGGGCTTGTGCCATGGAATTGAAGGCGAGCTCGACGAAGCCTGCGACGAACAGCAGGCCGAGCGCCAAAAGATAAGCGTGCGCCCGGGCGAAGCCGCAGAGCGCGGCGCCCCAGATCATCGCCAGCACGAAGGCGGTGCGCGGCGCCGGTCTGAGCCAGCCCCGAGTCTCCAGGATCAGGCCGCCGAGCAGTCCACCGGCCGCGTCGGCCCCGAGCAAGAGGCCGTAAGTGAAATTCGGCCGGCCATGCTGCAAGTCACTCGCGAACTCTGGCATCTGCGCCTGATAGGCATTGCCTACGAAAAACGATGCGGCGCCGACCAGCACCGTCATGGATAGCAGCACCGGATTTCGCAGCACCACGGCCATGGTCGAAGCTATGTCCGCGAAACCCCTGACTGCGGGCCGCGCTGCCCCCGGCTCCTTGGCCGCCGCCCCATACGGCGCGTTCACCAGCCAGATCAGAAGCGGCGTGTAGATCAACGCATTGAGGAAGATGCCTCGCGCCGGCCCGAGTCCGCCCAAGAGCCCCGCCCCTAAGAGTGGGCCCACGAGGAAGCCGAGGTAACGGCCCGTGGCATTGAGGCGCACTGCGCTCGGCAATTGAGCGGGCTCAACGATCTGGTGAATCAGCACCTGCGCAGCCGGCATCCAGATCACGCCGGCGAGGCCGTGAACGATGAGCAACAGCATCGCCCCCCAGAGACTGACCGAGTCGGTCGCGAACATGATCCCCCAGCTGACGGAGACGCCAATGAACAGCAGCATCCCAACCTGGATCAGCCTGCGGACATCGAAGCGGTCGGCGAGAGCGCCTGTGAGCCCGGCCAAAAAGAGGTACGGCACCCAGTGCGAGATGACCGCGAACCCGCCAAGGGCGGGCGAGTGAAACTTGTCGAACATCACCTTGTAGGAGATGACGTGCTCAATGTTGTCGGCCATCATCGCGGCGGTGCCGCCCAACACATAGATGCGAAAATCGCGATTGGCGAAAGCCGCGAACGCTTGATGCGCGGGTGCGGCCGCGAGGCCGGCGCTGGTATCTGGGCTCAATGGGTCCTGGAGGGAGATTACCTGATTCCTGCAATTGTAGCGGTTGGAGGTGTCCGCACAAGCGGTACAATCGACGTGGCTGCGAGGGAACTGAATTGCGGAATATAACTACGATGACTCGGGGGCTGGGGTTGGCGCTGGCAATTGCAATGCCCACGGTGGCGCAGTGCGACGAGGGCATGTGGACCTTCGACCATTTTCCCGCGGAGGCGGTGAGTAAATCGTATGGGGTCGACATCACCCCCGCCTGGCTCGATCACGTGCGCCTTGCGACGGTGCGCTTGACCAACTGCACTGCTTCGTTCGTCTCCCCGGACGGACTGATGATCACCAACCACCATTGTCTGGAGTCCTGCCTGGGTGAGCTGTCATCGAAGGACAACAGCTTGATGGAGCTCGGCTTCGCGGCCACGGAGCGTTCCGCGGAGCGGCGCTGCGCCACCCAGCTCGGCGACGTGCTGGTCTCGACGGAGAACATCACCGCGGCCATCGTCAAGGCAAGCGCAGGACTGAGCGATCGCGCGGCCAACGCGGCGCGCAAGAAGGCTCTCACCGAGATGGAGCAAGCCTGCGAGCAGGCGAGCGCGAAAAGCCGCTCCGGCCCGCTGAAGTGCCAATCGGTATCGCTCTACGACGGCGGGCAGTACTTCCTTTACCGCTACAAGCGCTACGAGGACGTGCGCCTGGTGTTCGCACCGGAAACCGACATCGCCGCGTTCGGCGGGGATCCGGACAACTTTCAATTTCCGCGCTGGAGCCTCGATTTCGCAATGCTCCGAGCGTACGAGAACGGCAAGCCCGCGGCGACGCCGAACTACCTGCGCATCGACTTCTCGGGTCCGAAGGCGAACCAGTTGGTGTTCGTCTCCGGTCATCCCGGCTCGACATCGCGCCTGGAGACGCGGGCGCAGCTCGAGTTCGACCGCGACGTCTCCTTACCGCTGACGTTGTTGCGTAACTCGGAGCTGCGCGGCGGCTATATTCAGTTCAGCCGCGCCAACCCGGCGGACATGCAACTCATTGAGGCGCCCTTGAGCAATCTCGAGAACTCCATCAAAGTCAGGCGCAAACTCCTCGATGCCTTGCATGACGACAATCTGCTGGCGCGCAAGCAAGCCGACGAGGAAGCCTTGAGGCCGCGGGTGAAGACTTCCGGTCTCGACCCATGGGCGCAAATCGAGTCCGGCGTGGCGCGCGAACGGGAGCTGTACCTGCCCTACACGTTCATCGAGAACGGCGTGGGATTCAACAGTATTCTCTTCCGATATGCGCGGCTGCTGCTGCGTGGAACGGATGAGCGCGTCAAGCCCAACGATACGCGATTGCGAGAGTACACCGACTCCGCTCTGCCGCACATCGAGCAGCAGCTCTACGCGCGCGTGCCTATCTACGCGGAGGTCGAGACGCTGACCCTGTCCTTCTCCCTGCAGCGAATGCAAGAATGGCTCGGACCGGATCAACCGCTGGTCCACCGCTTGCTCGCCAGGGACTCGCCCGAATCGCTCGCGACTCGGGTTGTCGCGGAGACGCGGCTCGGCGACGCCGGCGAGCGCAGGCGGCTGTGGGAGGGAGGCCGGGCTGCGGTCGACGCCTCACGCGACCCCATGATCGAGCTGGCGCGGTCAATCGACGGCGACGCTCGCGCCTTGCGCGCGCGATTCGACGACGAGGTGGAAGCGCCGATCATCGCCGGGTCCGCCATCATCGCGAACCAGCGTTTCAAGGCGCTCGGCACCGGGGTATACCCGGACGCCACTTTCACCCTGCGCCTCAACTACGGTACCGTGACCGGGTGGCGGCAGGACGGTGCCGCAGTCGAGCCCTTCACCTACCTCGGCCGCGCCTTCGAGCGCGCCAACGGCGTGGCGCCGTTCAAGATTCCCGATAGCTGGATGAAAGTGAAGGACCGGCTGGACATGCACGTACCGTTCTGTATCTCCACGAACAACGACATCGTGGGCGGCAATTCAGGCAGTCCGCTCATCGATGCGGAGGGCCGCATGGTCGGCTTGATATTTGACGGCAACATCGATTCGATCGCGGGCACCTACTGGTTCGATGCCTCGAAGAATCGCGCAGTCGCGGTCCATCCCGCGATCATCCGCGAGGCGCTCGAGCAAGTCTACGGCGCCAAGGCCCTGCTCGCGGAACTCGGCGCATCATGAGCCAGCCGACAGGCTCGAAGATCGGCGGCTTGAGTGAACCGGGAGAGTACGACGAGAGCATGCTCACGCTCTTGCAGATCATCTGGGGCGATGGTTTCTTGTCGCCGGGCGGAAGTGAGGAGATCGCTCGGTTGCTGGAAGGCAGTTCCATCGCGGGATGCAAGGTGCTCGATATCGGCTGCGGCCTGGGCGCGATCGACGAGCTGCTCGTGCGCGATCACGGCGCGAGCTCGGTGGTCGGGGTGGATATCGACCCTCAGCTCATCGAGCGTATGCGGGCACGCATGGGGCGTGCCGGACTGGGCGATCGCATCGACGGGCGCCGCGTCGACGGCGGCCCGCTGCCTTTCGAGGCCGCCAGCTTCGATGTCGTATTCTCGAAGGACTCGCTGGTGCAGATCCCCGACAAGGCGGCCATCTTCGCCGAGATTCTGCGTGTGCTGCGTCCCGGAGGCCGCTTCATCGCGAGCGATTGGCTGCGCGCCGGATCCGGCGCCTATTCCCCCGAGATGGTGGAGTTCTTTCGCCTCGAAGGCATTGCCTACAACATGGCCTCACTCGAGGAGAGCGCCGCCACCTTGCGCGCGGCAGGCTTTCGCGACGTCCAGATCCGTGACCGGCATGCCTGGTACCTCCCGCTCGCGCAACGTGAGCTCAAATCCATGGAAGGCGCCCTCGAGCCCTTGATCGTGAGCCGTATCGGCGCGGAGCGGGCGCGGTACTTCATCGATGACTGGCGTCAGATGGTGCTCGTTCTCGAGCGCGGCGAGCTGCGCCCGGGCCACCTGAAAGCCGTGAAGCCCGCCTGAAGCGAGATCACTGCATCACGCGGTGACGATGCCGCGGCAACTTCCGAAGCCGATGGTCGCGAACCCGGCCGCGCTGGCGTGCGCCGAGAATGAGATCTCGTCGCCGTCCTCGAGAAAGCAGCGCGTCTCGCCGGAGGTCAGTGTGATAGGCCGACGCCCTCCGTCGCAGATCTCGAGCAGGCTCCCGTAGCCGGTGATGAGCGGCTCGGAGATCGTTCCGGTCCCCAACAGATCTCCCGGCCGCAAGTTGCAGCCGTTGGAGGTGTGATGCGCGATCATCTGGGCCACCGTCCAGTACAACGCCGTGGTGGAGGCGCGGCTCAACCGGTGTGCCGCCGTACCGTTTTCCCGCATGGCCGCGGTCCGAATCGAGGCCTCGAGCGTGATCGCATAGGCGCCGCGCGCCTGGTCCTCTGCGCTCCACAGGTAATCGAGGGGTTTGGGATCGCCCTCGGGCCGCGCCGGCTGTGGTACTCGAAATGGAGCGAGGGCCTCGGAGGTGATGATCCAAGGCGACACCGTGGTCAGAAAGCTCTTCGAGAGAAACGGGCCAAGGGGCTGATATTCCCATGCCTGGATGTCGCGCGCCGACCAATCGTTCAGCAAACTCAAACCGGCGATATGGGACGGAGCCTCGGCAATGCCGATGGGCTCTCCAAGCGCGTTGCCGCCGCCGATCCACACCCCGAGTTCCACCTCATAGTCCAGCCGACGCGTGCGTCCGAAGCTGGGCGGCGCGTCTGCGGGTTTGATCTGGCCGCGCGGCCGTCGAACTGCGGCTCCCGATGCCCGCACCGAGGAGCTGCGACCGTGGTACCCGATCGGAATGTACTTGTAGTTCGGCAGCAACGGGTTGTCCGGCCGGAACTGACGACCGACATTGGTTGCGTGATGAATGCCGACGTAGAAATCCGTGTAATCCCCGATCTGCACCGGCAGATGCAACGTGCATTCCGACGCGTCGCGCAAATGCGGCTCGATTTTCGGCCGATGCGCTTCGTCACAAAGAAGCGCCGACAGCGCGCCGCGTAGGCCGGCGCGCGCGGCAGGCGCGAGCGCGAGCATGTCGTTCAGCCGATCGCTCGCGAGGGTCGGCTCGATGTCGCGCGGCAGGAGGTTGCTGACCGCCGGCAAGTCGAGAACTCGATCGCCGATCGCAATCCCGGGGCGCGGCTTCTCCCCGGCTCGCGAGAAAATCCCGAGCGGCAGGTTCTGGATGGGAAACTCGCCGTGGCCGGCAGCGGACTCCACCCAGCTGCGCAGCGCCGGATTGTGCGTCGAATCGATGGCGGACATTCAGGGCACCTTCGCGCGCGTGAATCCCGACCAGACCTGGCCGTATTCCGTTTGCCGCAACGGTGTCTCCAGGGCCCAGCGCGTGGCCCGGATCACGTGCCGGGTCTCGAACATGAAGGCCATGGTATTCGTGATCTTCTCGGGTTTGAGCTCGCGGGCGACGGCGCGCTCGTAAGTCGCAGCGTCGGGACCGTGCCCGTTCATACAATTGTGCAGAGAGGCACCGCCGGGATTGAATCCGCCTTGCTTCGCATCGTAGGTGCCCTCGATGAGTCCCATGAACTCGCTCATCACGTTGCGGTGAAACCAGGGTGGACGAAAGGTATCCTCGGCCACCATCCAGCGGGGTGGGAAGATCACAAAATCGCAATTCGCCGTGCCCGGCGTCTCGGACGGACTCGTCAACACGGTGAAAATCGAAGGATCCGGGTGGTCGAAGCTCACGGTGTTGAGGGCATTGAAACGCTTCAGGTCATAGCGGTACGGCGCCAGGTTGCCGTGCCACGCGACGACGTCGAGCGGCGAATGCTCGAGCTCAGTCCTCCACAGCCGTCCGGCGAACTTCTGCACGATCTCGCAACGCTCGGCTCGATCCTCGAAATTCGCCCCTGGGATCTCGAAGTCGCGCGGCGCCGCCAGACCGTTGGCCCCGATGGGCCCGAGCTCCGGAAGCCGCAATAGGCTGCCGTAATTCTCGAGGACGAAACCGCGCGCCCGCTGCTCGGCGAGTTCGACCCGAAAACGCACGCCGCGGGGGATCACGGCAATCTCGAGCGGCGATACACTGAAGGCGCCCAACTCGGTGACGAGGCGAATTGTTCCTTCCTGCGGCACCAGCAGCAGCTCGCCGTCCGAGGAGGAGAACACGCGCGCGCTCATGGAGCGGTTCGCCGCATACAGGTGAATGGCGCAGCCGCCGCCGCAAGGCGCTCCGTTGCCGCCGTAGGTGATCAGGCCATCGATGAAATCCACCGGCTCACCGGGATAGGGCAGCGGATCCCAGCGCAAGCGATTGGGGCTCGGGGGCACCTCATCGAAAGGACCCGAGCGCAACAGCGTCGGCCTCGCATAAGGCTCGAACGGCGGATGACTTGCGCTCGGCTGCAGCCGGTACAACCAGCTGCGGCGGTTTTCGTGGCGGGGCGCCGTGAACGCCGTACCCGAGAGTTGCTCGGCATAGAGTCCGAACGGCACTTTCTGGGGGCTGTTGCGGCCGACCGGCAGCGCTCCGGGAAGCGCCTCGCTGGCCACGTAGGATCCAAATCCACAGAACATCGGGCTGCCCGGCGGAGCCTCAACGAGCCGCGTGGTGGCAGACATGATGCCGCTCCATTGGTAACATTTGATACTAGTATGGGCGCGGCCCGCAAATGGTGTCAAATGTTACCAATCTCGAGACGTAGGCCGGCAAAGACGGGCAGCGCGCGAGGCGCGGCGTGGGAGAAGCCGGGTGCGCCGAGCTTGCTGTCGCTCGAGCGGTTCATGCCCTACCGGCTGTCTTACTCCGCCAATCTCGTGAGCGAGGCCATCGCGCAGCAATACAGCGTCATCTTCAACCTGACCATACCGGAGTGGCGTGTGGTCGCGCATGTCGCCGAGCAGTCCGGAATCACGCAGCAAGAGATCGGCTCGCGAACGCGCATGGACAAAGTCACCGTCAGCCGCGCGACCATCGCGCTCGCTGCGCGCGGCTTCGTCTCACGCAACAAGAACGCTGCCGACCGCCGCTCACGCTTGCTCAGTTTGACCCCGGCGGGACGGCGGCTCTATGCCGCCATCGCGCCTAAAGCACTTGAGCTCGAGCGCGCCGTCTTCGGCCAATTTTCCGCCGCGGAGATAGCAGCCTTCAGGAGTCTCTTGCAACGTATCGACGCAGCGGCGTGCGCCGCGATGACCGCCGAATCGGCTGTCGCTGCGTCCGTTTGAGGGATTTCTACCGCTTGAGCCGGCCGCGATCTCTCATTGCCGCACGATCGCGCTGTCCCGGCCGCGCAGGACGTATTTCTGGATCTTGCCCGTGGCGGTTTTCGGCAGCTCGCTCACCAGGCGAAAGGTCGTGGGCACCTTGAAGTGCGCCAGGTGGGCGCGCGCGAATTCGGCGAGCTCCTGCTCGGTCGCGTGTGCACCGGAGCGCAGCACCACGAACGCATGCGGTGTCTCGCCCCATTTCTCGTGCGGCATACCCACCACCGCCGCTTCCAGCACGGCCTCATGCCGCAGCAGCATCGCCTCGACCTCGATGGACGAGATGTTCTCGCCGCCGCTGATGATCACGTCCTTGAATCGGTCGCGGATCTCGATATACCCGTCGGGATGCATCACTGCCGCGTCGCCGGAATGAAACCATCCGCCTGCGAATGCCGCGGCGGTGGCCTCCGGGTCGTTGTAATAGCCGCGCATCACGACGTTGCCGCGGGCGATGATCTCACCGAGCGTCGCGCCGTCACGGGGTACATCGCGCATCTGCTCGTCCACCACGCGCACCTCGCCCGAGGTGATGAGCTCGACGCCCTGGCGCGCCTTCACCACCGCCCGGTCCGCCGCGGCGAGCCCGTGGTGCTCCGGCAGCGGCTCGCAGATCGAGATGAACGGCGTGGTTTCAGTAAGCCCATAGATGTGGGTGACGTCCCATCCGAGCTCGCGTTCCAGGCACTCGATGGTGGCCGCTGCCGGCGGCGCTCCCGCGGTCAACAGCTTGACGCCGTGCCGCAACCGCTGCCGCTCGAGCTCCGGGCCGTTCGCGATCCCGATGAGCACGGTCGGAGCGGCGCAGAGATGCGTGATGTGCTCGGCCTCGATGAGCGCGTATGCGTTTGCCGCATCCACCTTTCGCATGCACACATGCGCCGCACCCGCGGCGGTCACGGTCCAGGTGAACGTCCAGCCATTCGCGTGAAACATGGGCAGCGTCCACAGGTATCGATCGCCGGGCGCCATGGGCCAATGCGCCAGTGTCCCGATCGAGTTCACCCAGGCGTTACGATGGGTGATCATCACGCCTTTTGGGCGCGAGGTGGTGCCACTCGTGTAATTGATCGCGAGCAAATCCGTCTCAGCGATGGGATCTGCCTGCGGCGACTCATCCCGGACTGAAGCGCCCAGCTGCGCCCCGAGTAGCGTCTCGTAGTCGACCCATCCGGGATGCCCGCCCTCCAGGGCCACGAAATGCCGCACCCCCGGCATGCGCGAGCGCACGCCGTCGATCAATGCCAGATGATCGGCGTGCGCGCACAGCACCGAAGCGCCGCTGTGATTCGCCATGTAGACGAAGTCATCCGCTGCCAGACGGTAATTCATCGGCACAACGACGGCGCCGCGCTGCGGGATCGCGTAGAACTGCTCGAGATGTTGGTGGGTATTGGGAGCAACCGTCGCCACGCGATCGCCTCTACGGACGCCGAGCGAGGCGAGCGCGGCGGACCAGGCATCGCAACGGTCGCAAAACTGCGCGTACGTGAAGCGCAGCGGTCCATCGACCACCGCTTCGCGGGCGCCGTGGATCTTGCGGGCACGGCGCGCAAACTCCAGGGGCGTTAGGGGCGTCTCCATTCGCGATCTGCCAGCCGGACAACTTATTATGGTCTGGAGTGTGCTGCGGGGCTCGCGCTTTGTCGAGAGTCACGCAGATACGCATTGATCTGCGCGCTCCACGCGTCACCGGCTCTCGCATCCTGGTCGGCCAGGCGGGTAACCCATGCTTGCGCATGGGGCTGGAGCGCCGTGCGCTCGTACGAGACGGCCACGTGCGTTTGCCCGCCGCGCGGCGTGAGACTCAACGTGATCAGCGTAGTCATGGCGTTCTCGAGCACGTAGGCATACTGCACGCGGCCGTTCTGCAGGTCGAAGCACGTATTGATCCAGATCGCTGTCCCGTGCGTACCGGAAACCGTAAACACCATCCCGGGCCGATCTTCTGCGCATGCCGGCCAAACAAAGCATGGATCCCAGTGCGGCGCCCATACCCGCTCTTTGTGGGCGCCGAACAGCGGAGCCACTTCGGACAACGGCGCCTCGGCCAGAAACTCGAAGGCGCGCTCGCTGTGACTACCATCGACATCGGAGGGGGCGGCGGCAGGTGTCTCGGATCTCACTTCATTTTCTCCTTCAACCGATGGCTGTCGGTCGCGCGCAAGGAGAGACCGTAGATCTTCTTCAGCTCGACGATCTGTGCCAGGGTCTCCTTGGCGAACGGCGGTTTCCCCTCGAACGCATGCAGCACGATGCCCTCGAGTAAATCGCCGAGCGAAAGATCTTTGAGCTCGGCCAGCCCTTTCAGCACTTTCAACAGCCGCTTTTCCATCCGCACGCCGGTTTGTACGCGCTCGATTTCGATCATTCAGAAACTTCTTGGTACATTGTTACAATGGTAACAAAATACACGGCAGATCGGCAACCAAGTCTCCCGGCCTTCATCAGAGTGGGTTTATAGCGGGGTGCCCGGCGTACGCGTCGGCTCGGCGGGCAAAGGAATGAATTCCTGGTTGTCCAGATCGGGAAGCTTCATGCGCCCGGCACGCCAATCCGCCTTGGCCTGCTCGATACGATCCTTCGAGGAGGACACGAAATTCCATTCGACGAAACGCTCGCCGACCGGCTCACCTCCGAGGAGCATGACGACCGCGGGCTCGCTCGCGAGCACGAGCACGGGCTTGCCCGGGGCGAACATCAACATTTGGCCCGGCCCGAAGCGCGCGCCCTCGACTTCGATCGAGCCCGAGGCGACGTAGGCCGCTCGCTCCGGATACTCCGGGGCGAGTTGCGCCTTGGCGCCCGCATCGAGCCGCCAGTGCGCGTAGAACAGCGGTGAGAATGTCTTCACTGGGGCCTTGGCGCCGAACGCCTCGCCGGCGATCAGGCGCGCCCAGAGTCCACCCCCCTCATAGGTGGGCAAGGCGTTCGCGGCGTGATGGTGAAAGGCGGGCTCGGTCTCCTCCAGCTCCCTCGGCAGCGCGACCCACGCCTGGATACCATGCAATTTGTCGCCCTCGGCCCGTGCCCGCTCGAATCGCTCCGAATGGGTGATGCCGCGCCCTGCGGTCATCCAGTTGACCTCCCCCGGGCGGATGGCTTGCTCGGATGCGATGCTGTCGCGATGCATGATCTCCCCATCGAACAGATAGGTGACGGTCGAGAGTCCGATGTGTGGATGCGGCCGCACGTCGACGCTGCGCGGGATGCCGGGCGGAAACAGGGTGGGTCCCATGTGATCGAAGAAAACGAACGGCCCCACCATGCGTCGCTGTGCGGATGGCAAGACGCGGCCGACCTCGAATCCGCCGAGATCACGGCGGCGCTGCTCGATGACGAGTTCGATCATCGACATAGGCGAAACCTCCGGATCAGGATCGTGCGCGGTTTCAACGGCCGGTGCAATGTCCCTTCCAGCCTCGCCACGGTGGTCAGCGGCGGTCGAGGCGTAACAGACTCTCGGCGGTGGCCAAGATCGCATCCTCGTTCGATCGCGGCGCCCAACCGAGCAATCGCGAGGCCTTCTCGTGGCTGCCGTTCTTGGTTTTGCCGAGCTCGGGCAGCAGCTCGCGCACGGTGGGATTGAACAGCGCCGTGACGCGCAGTACCCAATTGGGCAACGATCGCGTCGGTGCGCGTCTCGCGGCAGCGCCAAGGCGCGCTCGGAGCACCTGGGCTATTTCCGAAAGTGCCATGAAATCGCCGGCGGCCGCAAGAAAACGCTCCCCCTTGGCGGCGGGGTTGGTCATGGCGCGCAGATGTAAATCCGCGACGTCGCGTACGTCGACGACACCGAACATGAGATGCGGCGCAGCCGGCATCCCGCCGGTGAGCATGCGCTGCACGATCTTGATGGAGGCCGAGAAATCGGTATTCAAAACCGGGCCGAGCACAGCCACCGGGTTGACCACGGCAAGCTCCAGCGCGCCGCCCTCCTCCGCGATGAAATTCCACGCGGCCCGCTCGGCCAGCGTCTTCGATTTCACATAGGCCGCGGCCGTTCCATCGATGTTCGACCAGTAGGTCTCATCGAAGGGCGCCTGCTGCGGCGGATGACCGTAGCCAATTGCAGCGAACGAGGACGTGATGACGACGCGTCGTACACCGTTGTCGCGTGCGGCGCGCAGTACCCGCAGCGTCCCTTCGCGCGCGGGCACGATGAGCTCGTCCTCATGGGCGGGACTGCGCGGCGGGAAGGGCGAGGCCACGTGCAGCACATACTCGTTGCCGCCGACGGCCTCCTGCCAGCCTTCGTCGCGTTCGAGATTGGCGGCGGCGAAGGAAAGGTCCGAATTCCGGCCGACCTCGTCCAGCACCTTACGGACCTCGGCGGCACGCTCCAAGCTGCGTACCGTCGCACGCACACGATGACCCGCCGCCAGTAGCCCGAGAATGCAGTGGCTGCCGATAAAGCCGGAACCGCCGGTCACCAGCACCTTGCTCATCGTCCGCCTCGTGGGACGGCTTGGCTTTCGATGTGCGGTCCTCCGCTGCTGGTTGAAACCCGGGGTGATCTATTGTGGCACACCTCTTGACTCCCCCTGCCCCGGCAGTCGTACCCCTCAAAGCGAGCTCCCCGCCGGTCGCCGGTGCCTGGGGATAGTTGCAATAGGTAACCAAATGGTTCCATAATACGCCCATGGACGATGACGCCGTGTTTCGGGCCTTGGCGGATAGCAGCCGCCGGACGCTCCTGGACCGACTTCATGCAAGTAATGGGCAGACCCTGGGGGCGCTGTGCGAGGGGCTCGAGATGACGCGACAGGCCGTGGCGAAGCACCTCGCGATCCTCGCGGAGGCCAATCTCGTCTCCTGGAAGCGCCAAGGTCGCGAAAAGCTCCATTTCATCAATCCAGTGCCCATCAACGAGATCGCGGAGCGCTGGATCGGCAAGTTCGAGCGGCCCCACCTGGCTGCGCTGGCGAATCTCAAACGTAAACTCGAGGGCAACACCGATGAATAACCCAAACGACAGCAAGTTCGTCTACGTCACGTTCATACGCACGACATCCGAACGACTCTGGAGCGCACTGACCAGCCCCGAATTCACGAAGCAGTACTGGTTCGGCATGCATTGTGAGTCGGAATGGAAAGCCGGCTCGTCATGGCAGCTGAAGTTTCCGGACGGCCGCCTCGCCGATGCCGGCGAGATCGTCGAGGCCGAACCGCCGAAGCGGCTGGTCATCAAATGGCGCAACGAGTTCAAGCCGGAGCTGAAAGCCGAGGGATATTCGCGATGCACGATCGATCTCGAGCCGCGGGGCGAGGCCGTGAAATTGACCGTCACCCACGAGATGGAGCAGCCCGGCACGAAATTCATCGAAGCGGTTTCGGGTGGTTGGCCGCTCATCCTGTCCAACCTCAAATCGCTGCTGGAGACCGGCGAGGTCGCGATGCGAGAAAAGATTCGCTGAGGGTCACGCGATTCGAATATCGTTATTATTCCTCGCCGGCGGGCGGATTGTCAGTCCATCGAGTTTTTCCAACGAATATGCAGAACACAGAGGAGACATCGTGAGTACCAACACCTATCTCGCCATTTTCCTTGGCAGCAAAAGCAGTCCGCGACGAGCGGCCTGGGACGCGCTTTCCGAAGGCGAGCGGCGCGCCAAGGAACGGGAAGGGATAGCCGCCTGGACGGCATGGGTTGAGAAACACCGTGCCGACATCGTCAGCATGGGAGGACCTTTGGGAAGCACCAAGAAGGTGTCGCAGCGTGGGATCGACGACACGAGCAATGCCATGGCCGCTTTTACAATTGTGCGCGCGGACTCACATGAAGATGCTGCAAAGCTTTTCGAGAATCATCCGCACTTCTCCATTTTTTCAGGAGAATCGGTCGAAATCATGCCCGTACTGCCGATACCCGCAGGCGCGTAACGGCACTGCTGCGCCAATCCGCTAATCCTTGGATACGGACGTGCCGTCGGACCACTTGCCCAGCAGGACAAAATAGACGGTGGCCTCGTTCGGACCGCCCTCCTGGCCCAAGACGGGAGAACCGGGAAGATTTGCTCCCCAGTCGGAGAGGGCTGTATGCGGCTGAAAGAACATCAAATGTGGGTGCCAGTGTCCCACGGAATCGTTCAGATGGCCCTGCTTGGACATCATGTAGCCCATTGACCCCGGCGCGGGCGCTTGGTGCGCACTCGGCGAAGATTTGCTCCGGGCAATCATTTCGGTCTTCGAGACACCGGCCAGCGCCCACCGCGTTTTCTCCAGATCGACAGGCAGGACCGTACTCGCGGCCGCCGCGTTGAGGCAGATCGGCGAGCGGTCTTTTGGATTCCAGAACTCGGAGTCCTCAAACGAGGCAAACCACGCGCGCTCGACGAGGCAGACAAAACCATTCTTGCCCTTGACGACGGATTCATAGCCGCGGGCGCCCAACACCAACACCTCGGCGTCGCCCGAGACCGAAGCCGGGGCCGCGCTGCGCGCCAGCGTGGTTTCCTCGGACCGGTCCGCCATCCGATATTGCTCGACGGGAGCCATGCTGGGAAACAAGTCCTGTTTTCCGTCCTGTGCATGCGCTGAACCGATCGCTCCGAACATCAGCACCGGGCCGCAAACTCCGGACGCGAACGCCGCAAGGCGCCTCCACCGCACGGTGCCGTGGCGCTGCAACGGCCCCGGACGAACTTCCACCAGCTTTAGTGCGCGCATCTGCCCTCCCTTGCGTCTCTATAGTTTGCTATATAGTGAACTTTAGCGCGCGGCCTCTCAGAGTGTCAACCGCCGGCCATGGTCCTAATCTTGCGGGCCGACGGCGAACAGTCGATTCACCGTTGTGTAGTCAGCGGACGCGTCGAACAATTCGTTCATCGCGCCCGCAAGGAATCTCGAGACCAGGTGACTCGTGCGACCGATCGCAACCTGCGTGATTGCCGATCCGGCGCTGAGCCGGCGTACACCGCTCTTCTTCAGCGTCTCCATCGACGGCAGATTCGGGACGGCCATTATATTGAGAGGCATCGGCTCAATCGCCGCTGAGATTGCCGCCATCGCTTCGGCGCTCGAAAGGCCCGGAACGAACAGTCCGTCGGAGCCTGCTTCGCGGTAGCGAGCAGCCCTACGTATGATTTCCTCGGTCGCAGCCTCTCCTCGCGCAATTCCACGCAAATACACGTCCGTACGTGTGTTGATGAACAAGTCGGCGCCCGAATTCGCGACGTGACCGCGGATGGCGGCAACCTTCCTGCAGAGAAGCTCGGGCGAGCCTTCACCATCTTCGATATTGATGCCCACGGCGCCGACAGCCAGAACACGCGCGACGAGCCGTGCCACAGCCGCCGGATCGTCCGAATAGCCGGCCTCGATATCAACCGAGAGCGGCACCCGAATGACGCGGGCGATGTCGCGAATCGCAGCGATCAGTTGATCCTCCGGGAGAGTGTTGCCATCCGGATAGCCGCGCGACCAAGCGACGCCCGCGCTCGTGGTGGCAATCGCCTTCGCCCCCAAGCTCTCGCTCAAGCGGGCACTGACTGCATCCCAGGCATTCGGCAGGAGCAATAAATCGGGGCCTCGATGAAGATTTCGAAAAAGCTGACTGGACATGTTTGATCCCTCGCCTCAACGCGTTGCCAATTCAGAGATCGACATCCAGTGCGCTCTCACCGCCTCGTTAAATTCGGTGGCACGTTCTTCCGGAAAGAAAATTCGGCCGCCCTTGAGCTCCATCCGCCGCAGCGATCCCGCGATTGTGCCCTCCAGCCAATGAGACCACTTCAAGTCGAAGAAAATATCGTCTGTCCCCCAGGCGATGAGCGTAGGCGCTTTCACCGCCTTGAGCGCGGCTTCTATGTCGACCGTGTGCCGGCAATCGAACGCATTGACGAACCGTTCCAACTGGTGCAGGCGCTGCGGTGAACGGGTGTGAGGCCGCAAATAAGTCTCGATGGTGTCGTCGGACACGTCCTCCGGATGCTCGTAGGCCAATCCCAACGCTTCAGCCGAGCGATACACGGACTTGTCGGCGAGCATCGCCTCCAGGGTCCCCGCCAGCCCTCCGGCGGCCACCATACTGATAAAACCCTTGAACGCCTCGGGTGGCCAATTGTCGTGCGCGTCGCAATCTGTCAGCACCAAACTGCGAACACGCCTCGGGTACAACGCCGCGAATATCTGGCAAATGCCGCCGCCGCTATCATTACCCACCAGGTCCACTTCATCGATTGTCAGCGCGTCCAGAAACTCAGCCAGCATGTGGGCGTTCGCGGTCACCGACACATCCTGTGTGTCCAATACTTCGGTATCGCCGTGTGCCATCAAGTCCACGGCAATGCAGCGCCTGAGATCACCCAGCGCTGCGAGCTGATGCCTCCATAAATACCCATTTAGCAGCACGCCGTGCACGAATAACGCCACCGGACCGCTGCCGTGCTCGACGTAGCTGATCCTTCCGGATAGCGTTTCCACTTGGCGTCGGCCGGCGAAGAACTCCTCGCCGCTCATGAGTTCGTACCTGGAATCGCTTCACGCAACTTGCGCGCACACTCGTCGCAGCAGACTTCGACGACTCGCGTGCCGATTTTGACTTTGATGGCATTGTCGTCGAGCCTGCAATCGCAGGCCGCACAGGTCTTTTCCGCCATGACTCCGTCTCCACTGGCCGCCCACTTCGGGCAAGCCCAGGAGACCATCCCGCGTCGGCGGCCGCTGTCGAAATCTTTAGTGATTTTCTAAGAGGGTCGGGCCGATTGCCTGAAGGCTGTCGGTGACCGGCCATAGGCCTGCCGGAATGCGGCAGAAAAATGACTATGGCTGGAGAACCCCAAATCTGCGGCCAAGGCGGACAAATCGTCATATCGCGAGATCAGGTCCAGGGCTTGCGCGAGACGCAACCGCAGGTGGTAGCGATAGAGCGGTATCCCTTCGGTCTGTTGGAAGACCTGCGTGAGGTATACGGGCGAGGCACGGATCTCCCTGGCGATCTCCGCCAGGCTCCAGCGTCGCGACAAATCGCTCGCCAACAACACCTTGACCCGGTCGGCCAACCGACGGCGTGGACGAGTCGCCCCAGGCTCGCGCGTCGTGCGCGGGCCCAGGCTGCGGCATACCAACGTGAGCGCCAGGCTCTCGGCTTCCAAGGGCTCGGCCGAGCCATGGCTGAGGCTATGGCGAAGCACCGCGGCCAAGGCTTGCGCGCGGGAATCGATGCCCAGATGTTGCAGCCGGAATCCGGCCACCTCCCGTCTGCTCAATAAAGACGCGGGCGCGAGCTCCCGCAGGAGATGCTCGGACAGGGCAAGCGACAGACTGGCATCGCCGCCCGCGATCGGATGACTGACCTGGTATCCCTCGCCGGCGTTGAAGAATAAGACATGATTGGCGTCGGCGACGACCTGATCGCTCCCGACGTGCCGCAGGTAAACCCCCCGATACGGAAATACCAGGTGCGTCGTCGAGGCGCACTCCTCGACGCTTCGATGACGACATTCACCGGTGCACCGCACGTCGCGCAGCGCCACCGTGTCCGCGTCGAGCAAACGGGAGACATCGAACTCGGATCGAGTCGACATAGATAATCATTATACAACGCGCCCTCGCGGCGGGCTGCACCCGCGCGATCTAACGCTTGGGCTGACCGTTCTGGCAGATCTTCGACGGGTCCGCACGGGTGAACGAGCGCTCCAGACCCAGCGTGTGGGTACTGGGTCCAATAGAAACACTCGAGGGCCGGCGCTACCGTACTGGCACTTGACACGGGTGCTGTCCATGAATTCGACCCAGACTCAGCTCGAAACGAATGCGCCGCGCGCGCAAACACGCCGCGCGGTCGAAAACGCTGCGGCCGGCGGTGTCCCTTACTTATTGATGAATGCCGCCGCGACGCTCATTGCGGGCTTCGGGCTATTCGAGGATTCTCCCGCCGTCATCATCGGCGCGATGCTGATCGCGGCGTTGCTGGGTCCAATCCAGGGTTTGGCCATGGCACTGGCCGAATCCGATCTGAGGCTGCTGCGTTTTTCGTTAACCGCAGAGATCCTCGGCGCTGCCCTGGTCATGATCCTCGGCATCATTTTAGGAACAGTCGATCGCACCTCGCCGTTGGGTCACGAAATCCTCGGACGAACGGCGCCGAATATTCTCGATCTACTGATCGGGCTGGTCGGAGGAGCGGCCGCAAGCTTCGCCATCTCGAAACCGAGATTGGCCTCGATGGCAGTGGGCGTGGCAATCGCAACAGCACTCGTCCCTCCTTTGACAACCAGCGGGATTCTCATTGCGCGCGGTCTACCCGCTCTGGCTGCCGGCGCATTTATGCTATTCCTCGCCAACTTCGTTGCCATCACGTTTTCGTCCATGGTTGTGTTCATGATCCTCGGGCATCGCGCAACAATTGCGGGACCGGCAACCTCCGGCCGAGCCGGTGCGATGATTCCGCGGCTCGTCTGCCTGACTATCCTGGTGCTCCTCGGCGCGCATCTGTTGAACGTGTTCCAACAGACTTTCGGTGAGAGAACTCTTCTCTCGGAATCGCGGCAGCTCATCCAACGCGAGCTTCAGCGATTCCCCGGATCGAGCGTCGTGGACGTCACGATTCGAGATCGTTTCGGCCCCACATCGGTGTCGCTCGTTGTCAGATCACCACATCCCTTTACAAGCGAGGACGTGGGCCAAATCAACGACGCGCTCAACGCCGCGTTTGGAGAGCCGGTGGACTTGCTGCTGCGGTATGAGATAGGTGGTGAAACGACGCGTAACGGCGCGGTCGCGGTGGCTCGCCCGCCGACAGCGCAGTAAAGTCGCGGCCTCAGTCGAAGAAACTCAGGACTTCCTGTTGAAACCGTCGGTGGTCCCTCTCGAGCATCAAAGCGTGCCCTCCATGGGGTAATACGACGAATCGCTTGTCCTTCGTCCCAAGCTGGGAGAAAAACGGCAAAAGATCCTCTTCCTTAGCGAAATAGTCATACTCGCCAAAGATGATCATGGTGGGAACGGTGATCCGCTGTGGATCCAGAATGGGAAAATTCGTGTAATCGACGAACGCATTCGGCGACTGAGGATCTGTCCGCAGCGCTTCCTTCGCATAGAGCGCAACGACATCCTCTTCAAATTGCGGATCATGAGCCAACTCACCTTCCACGAAATCACTACGAGCGGCCGCCTCGGTGTTGGTGCGGTACTGCGCCAGGGGCTTTCCACCATTTTCGATCCTTTTACGTACTTGCTCGCGATACTCCGCCGTTGCCTTCCAAATCGGCGCGTATAGGACCAGCTTGGCTACTCGTTCCGGATGCTGCATGGCGTAGAGCCCGGCCCTCTGAGTGCCGGCGGACCACCCGAGCAGGTCGATCTTGCTCACGCTCCGCAGCTTCGTTATGTATTCCACAGCCGCGCCGATATCCGCGGCGGCAGACTGAAAACCTGACCAATCCTTGTCCGTCTTGTCCGAATGTCCGTAGCCGTGAATATCGATGGCCCACACGTCGTAGCCATTCGTAGCGAGCACGTCCATCAGAGAGTAGTCGCGAATCTGCAGGTCAAAATCAGGACGTCCCGACCACGTGCCACCGTGCACCAGAAGCGCAACCTTTCCGGTTCTGTGGAAGGAGTCTTCCGACCCTGACTTGTACTTCTCCCACAGATAAATTCGAAGACCCTCCCGCGATGCGTAGTGGGCTTTGCCAGAAATGGAATTGCCGGCGGCGTTGTGGCCCGCGGCGACCCCGGACGTGTTCCGAGCCGGTACGCCCACGCAGGGAAGGAGAATCAAAGCGAGCGCGAGAGCTGGTCTTGAGATGATCCACATTGCTGGGGCTCCGAAGTATTGTCCGAGCGAACTCGCGGAATCGGGATCGCCGCCGCAAAAGAATCCGCCGCCTGCGCCATAATTGATGCTAATATACATCATTATTGATGCACGAGAGGAGTGACTGGTCCCGTGAGAACCACGATCACTATCGACGATGAACTGTATCAGCGGGCGCTCGAGGTGGCCGATCGCGGAATGAACAAAACCGATTTGTTTCGCGAAGCGATGATGGTGTTCGTGCGCGTACAGGCAGCGAAGCGACTATCAGCGCTCGGCGGACAAGCACCGAAGATGAAGATGATTCCACGTCGACGGCCCGCATAGAGTTCCGAACCGTTGCCGGCAGTACTCGCCGATTCGTCGGTCTGGGTTGCGCATTTCCGCAAATCCAACGGGTTATTACAGTCGCTTTTGACGACTGACCAGGTGTTGTGTCATCCGCTAATCGTGCTGGAGCTCGCCTGCGGGACCCCGCCGACGCCCCGTGCGCGCACGCTCGGCGCTCTCAAAGAGCTGCAGCAATCCATCATTGCGACGACGGAAGAGATCCTTGCACTGATAGAGCGAGAGCAATTGCAGGACTCAGGCTGCGGCGCGGTTGATATGTCCTTGCTTGCGTCGGTCCTTCTCACACCGGACACGTTGCTGTGGACCGTCGACAAACACTTGGATGATTTGGCAGCGCGGATGGGCGTCGCCCTCCGCGATGCATGAACCTGCGAAAGACCTCACTCCCACTCAATTGTCTCCGGCCCGTATAAGCAGCTGAAATAACAGCACTTCTTCTCTGGCTATTCCGGATTTACCGTCCCTTCGACCGTCAAGAATGTCCGCTTGAGGGCGATAGACGGCGATAGATGCCGAACGACTTCTTCGATTCGCGCCCGCCCACAGTCCCTGTTGACGGCAGGCGCACCACCTCTCTGCAAATCCCTAAAGAACCGCCCACCAGGGTGCGGCGAGGACGTCAGGCCCCAGCCATTCAATCGCATTGCCGGTGTGAAGGAGCAGTCCAGCCCGCGCCTTCTTGCCGTACTCAACGCGGAACGTGCGCAGGTGCGTGGCGTCGGAGAGCCTCGGACGCGCAGTGGACTTCACTTCGATCGGCAGCAGCTTGCCACCTGTCTCGATCACGAAATCCACTTCCTCGCCGATGGACGTGCGCCAATAGGTCAACTCCGCGCGTTCGATGCGCGCGTCGCGCCACGCCAGCAGATCGTGTAACACGATATTTTCCAGGTGCGCTCCGGTCGGCTCCTCGGCTTCAGCCAAATGCATCGCAATTCCCGTATCGCCCCAATAGATTTTCGGCGCCTTGATCAGGCGCTTGGTGCGATTCACCGCGTAGGCAGGCAAGCGCACGAGAAGGTACGAGGTTTCCAAGAGATTGAGCCAGCGGTGTACGGTCGGCTGCGGGAGCGCCACGTCGCGACCGAGTTCGGTCTGGTTGACGAGCTGACCCATGCGCAGACAAGCGGCCGCCATAAGCCGTCGGAAGTCCGGTAGTCCGCTGATCGACGCCAGGTCCCGCAGATCGCGCTCGAGGTAGGTGCGAACATAGCCGTCGAACCAGATACGTCGCTCCGAGGCCGTCGTGAGCTCCAGTGCCGGTGTTGGGAACCCGCCGCGGCGAGCAAGCATTCGCCAATCCTCGGCGGAGTCTTCCGCGTCACCCAACAGCTCGCGCCATCCGGCATCGGGCGTGGCGAACAGTTCATCCCAGCGGCCAGATCGTCCGAGGCCGCGCTGCTCGCGCCGCGTCATTGGCCAAAGCGTGAGATAGCTAGCACGGCCAGCCAATGATTCGGAGACTCGTCGCATCAACAGGAGGTTGGCGGAGCCTGTGAGTAGAAATCGCCCAGGCGCCCTGTCCCGATCAATGGCGCGCTTCACGGCGCGCAGTAATTCCGGCTCGCGCTGCATCTCGTCAAGTGTCACTGGCCCCGGACCACCTACAAGCACTTCCGGGTCGCGGCGGGCAGCATCGAGCACATCGAGATCATCGAGCGTGGCGTAGCGCCGCTCTCCCGGGATGAGGTGCTCGACCAAAGTGCTCTTTCCAGTCTGCCGCGCGCCCGTTACGACGACCGCGGGCATAACCCGGATACGCTCGGAAAGGGCAGCTCCCACCAGCCTGGGAAGTCTCTTCATGCCATGAATGATAGTCATTCACAGCGTGAGTAGTCAACTGAGGCCGGAAGACTCATGGCCTGCCGCCCTTGCGACCTTCGAGACTGCCTCGAGAAGCGCTGAATTGGCCCCTGTCGGTCAATGCGTCTATCGACTCGTTGCTGCCTGAACTGACCCGCGGCTAATTAGTCGCAGTATCGACCCTTAGAAAAACGAGCGCGGCCTTATGCGCGCCCCACACACCACGGATCAGGCTCCATATCCTTTGGAGTGCCCGCAACACCGGGAGCCGGGAATCGCATCTTGAACGTGAATGCCTCACGCGTCGGTCCATATCGATCGAGCCGCCACAGACGGGACAGCCCCTCGTCTACACTACACTGGCCACGTGACCTGCAGGCACCCACCACAGAGCCTGATATGCTCCCTCAAAGCGCTCAAAATACTCCCGCCTCCTGGCCATTTCTGGCGCATGAGCGCTTCGATACACAAAGTCAAAAAGCGCTTCCGCATTCAACCAAATTGACATGTTCACAATGAAAAGCGGGTCAGACGTCGCCTGAATATCGGTTGCGTTGCCAGCCTCACTTTTCAGCCGCCACACAAAGCCTGGGGAGTGTTCTGCAAGGGAATTGATGCGATCTAGCGCGTCAAAAAAGGGCGCCACCCGCGAATCACCCATCGGCGCCACGAGTCGGCCCACGTTGATTTGGGCCAGATGCCAATCGGAAGTTCGAATCGATCCCGTCATCAAGGTTTTCCCCAAGGCACTGTTAGCGGAACTCGATATTGATCGTATCTGTTGAACGCGGCCAACGGCAGCATTGTGGCAATCACTTTCAGAGTGCCGACCGAGCGTTGGCGAGCAAGAAGGGAGTCTTTTGCCTGTTTTGCCCTGGGTTCCAGGCTTACGGACTGCCTGTGACCCTTGGCAAAACTCCGTAGGGAGCCCATGTCACTCCCACTCAATTGTCTCCGGCATCAAGGCGCTTTCTTAGCAGCGATTCGAATTTAATCGCCGGGGTGCGGCTTGTGCTTGTGGTAGACGCAAGCGAGCTTGTTTCCGTCTGGGTCGCGGACGTAAGCGACGTAAAATGTCGGCTCGTAATATGGACGCGTGCCAGGAGCCCCTTCATCACTGCCGCCGTTCTCGAGTGCGGCGGCGTGGAATGCTAGCACCTGGGCCTCATCTTTGGCGCGGAACGCGATCATCGTGCCATTCCCCCCGGCAGGTGCCTGGCCATCGAACGGACTGCACACCCAGAATCCATACCCCTCGTCGTAGGATCCTCCCCACCCTGCCCACCCGTCGCTCCAGTTCCGAGCACGACTGACTCCCAATGCGCTGAATATTGCGTCGTAGAATTTGATTGCGCGCTGCATGTTCGAAATACCAACCGTCGAATAGAGGATCATTGTTTCAACCCTTCAACTACCGCGAACTATCTGGTCGCCACGCAGATCTTGGCACAGCCAAAAAATGTGAACTTTCAATGCAGCGGCCTGATGACATTCAATACGTCGCGAAATGCAACCGCCTGAACCTGCTTGGCAAGAGGAAATGTTTGGTCTCCAGCATGCACGACGGTCAGCGACTTAAGCTTCAGATCATGCATCGCCGAGCGCATCGAGGGTGTCAGCGTCGGAGCGACCGTACGCTTGACCTCGAAACCCAGCCTCAGTCCTCCACGCACGACCAGTAGATCCAGTTCGGCACCCTGATGGGTTCGCCAGTGATAGGTCTCCTCTGGAGAAACGCCCAACTGTTGCACCAGCTGATCGATGATGAAACCCTCCCAGGATGCGCCGAGCTTGGGATGCCCCTCGATGTCCCGCTTGGTGGGAAGATTCAATAGTGCGTGAAGTAACCCGGAATCCCGAATGAAAATCTTGGGCGACTTTACCTGTCGCTTTCCAAGGTTCTCGTGCCAAGGCTTAAGCTGCCTCACGACCAGTGCGTCGGTCAGTTTGTCGAGATAGTTGCGCACGGTGGTATCAGCCACGCCGAAGGAACGACCGATCTCGGATGCGTTCCATAGTTGGGCGTGATGATGCGCAATCATCGACCAGAAGCGACGCATGGTGTCCGCGGCGACATTTACTCCAAGCGCCGGCAAATCGCGCTCTAGAAAAGTCCGGATGAAGGATTGCCGCCATGCCATGCTTTCGCGGTCAGAGCGCGAGAGGAAGGATTTAGGAAATCCGCCGCGCACCCACAGGCGATCTGCATGCTCGAAACTCACTTCCCGTACCGCCAAACCCGGAAGCTCGTAGTAAGCAATCCGCCCTGCCAGGGATTCGGAACTCTGCCTGAGCAGATCAGGTGCTGCACTCCCCAAAACAAGAAACCTCGTGCGGACCGGTTTGCGATCCGCCAAGACACGCAATACCGGGAACAGCCCCGGGCGACGTTGCACCTCGTCCAGGACGACCAAGCCCTTGGGTTCCTGAAGCGCAAGCATCGGATCGGCCAGCCGAGCGAGATCCGAAGGATTCTCCAGATCAAATCGACTGATGTGATTGCTCAGGGCGGGCGCTATCGAAGCTGCCAGTGTCGTCTTCCCGACCTGTCGCGCCCCAAGAATCGCGACCACGGGAAATCGCTTCAATAGGCCGGCGATCTGCCGCGCATGCAATTCGCGATCTATCATGATCGAAACTCTACCATGAAAAATCGGTTTTTAATACCGAATATTCATGGTAACTTTTTATTTATTCAATAACAATCAATAACTTGCGAATCGTCACTCCCACTCGATCGTTGCCGGTGGCTTCCCCGAAATGTCGTAAACGACGCGCGAGATTCCCTTCACCTCGTTGATGATCCGCAGTGTCACGCGATCGAGGAAATCGTAGGGCAGGCGCGCCCAGCGCGCCGTCATGAAATCCACCGTCTCCACGGCGCGGAGTGCGATCACATGATCGTAGCGGCGCCCGTCGCCCATGACGCCGACCGAACGAACCGGGAGAAACACCGCGAACGCCTGGCTCACCTTGTCGTAGAGCTCCTCGCGCCGCAGCTCCTCGATGAAAATCGCATCCGCGCGCCGCAACAGGTCCGCATAGGGCTTCTGGATCTCGCCGAGGATGCGCACGCCCAGGCCGGGACCGGGAAAGGGATGCCGGCGCACCATCTCGACCGGCAGGTCGAGCGCGAGGCCGAGATTGCGAACCTCATCCTTGAACAGATCCCGCAACGGCTCGAGCAGTTTCAGGCGCATGTGCTTCGGCAGGCCACCCACGTTGTGATGGGACTTGATTACGTGTGCCTTGCCGGTCTTGGCGCCGGCGGACTCGATGACGTCCGGATAGATGGTGCCCTGCGCGAGCCAGGTTACATCCTCGAGCTTCGCCGCTTCCTCATCGAACACGTCGATGAACACGCGGCCGATGATCTTGCGTTTGGCCTCGGGATCCGCTTCTCCGCGCAGGGCGTCGAGAAAGCGCTGCTCGGCATTGACGCGGATGACGCGTACGCCCATGTGCTGCGCGAAGGTCGCCATCACCTGATCGCCCTCGCCGAGCCGCAGCAACCCGTGATCGACGAATACGCAGGTAAGCTGTCGGCCGATCGCGCGGTGCAGGAGCGCCGCCAGCACCGATGAGTCGACGCCGCCGGACAGCCCCAGCAGCACTTTGTCGCGACCGACCTGCGCACGGATGCGTGCCACGCTGTCTTCGATGATGTTGCCCGTCGCCCAGCCGCCCGCGCAGCCTGCGATCTCGCGCACGAAACGGCGCAGGATCTCCGTTCCCTGCAAAGTGTGCGTCACCTCCGGATGGAACTGCAGGCCGTACAGGCCCCGGCTCTCGTCCGCCATGGCGGCAAGCGGCGCGTTATCCGTCGCACCGATGGCCTTGAATCCGGGCGGCAAGGTCACGACGCGGTCGCCGTGACTCATCCACACATCGAGCACGCGCCGCCCGGAGGGATCGCGATTGTCCTCGAGCCCGTCGAACAGCCGCGAGGGATCGGTCGGTCGAACCTGCGCAGCCCCGAATTCTCGGTGCGTGGAGGATTCCACTTCGCCGCCGAGCTCGGCGGCCATGGTCTGCATGCCGTAGCAAATGCCGAGCACCGGCACGTTCATCTCGAAGACGCGCCGCGGAGCCGCGGGACCTTTGGTCTCGTACACCGATTCCGGACCGCCGGACAGGATCACGGCCTTCGGCGCAAAGCTCGTGATTTCTTCGGGCGGGACATCCCACGGCAGGATCTCGGAATAGACCCCGAGCTCACGTACGCGCCGCGCAATCAGCTGGGTGTACTGAGCGCCGAAGTCGAGGATTAGAACGCGATCGGCATGAATGTCGGTCATCAACCGATCCGATAGTTCGGGGCTTCTTTGGTGATCGTGACGTCGTGCACGTGACTCTCGCGCACACCGGCGCTCGTGATGCGGACGAAATGCGGGCGCGTACGCATTTCCGCGACGCTCTTGCTGCCGGTGTAGCCCATCGCGGCGCGCAAGCCGCCCGCGAGCTGCTGGAGGATGGAGACGAGGCTCCCCTTGTACGGCACCCGGCCCTCGATGCCCTCCGGTACCAGCTTCTCGAGCTCGGTGGTGGTGTCCTGAAAATACCGGTCACTCGAGCCGTGCGCCTGCGCCATCGCGCCCAAGGATCCCATGCCGCGATAAGCTTTGTAGGAGGCGCCTTGATAAAGCTCGACTTCACCGGGGGACTCTTCGGTGCCCGCGAACATGCCGCCGATCATCACGCAATGCGCTCCGGCTGCGAGCGCCTTGGCGATGTCGCCGGAGTAACGGATGCCGCCGTCGCCGATCAAGGGCACGCCCGTCCCCTCGAGCGCTTTCGACACTCGCGAGATGGCGCTGATCTGCGGGACGCCCACGCCGGCAACGATGCGCGTCGTGCAAATCGAGCCCGGACCGATCCCCACCTTCACCGCATCGGCGCCGTACTTGACCAGATCGAGTGCGGCCTCGGCGGTCACGATGTTGCCGCCGATCACTTGCAGATCGGGATATTGCTTCTTGATCCGGGCAACGGTTTCGAGCACACCGCGCGAGTGGCCGTGCGAGGTATCGACGACCACGACGTCCACGCCCGCCTCACGCAACGCCGCGACGCGATCCAACGTGTCGGGTGTCGTGCCGACCGCCGCGCCGACGCGCAAACTCCCGACGTCATCCTTGCAGGCGTTCGGAAATTCCGTGGCCTTCTGAAAATCCTTGACGGTGATCATGCCCTTGAGCTCGTGGTCGCCCGTGACCACGAGGACTTTCTCGATGCGATGCTTGTGCAGCAGCGCAAGCACTTCTTCTTTGGGCGCGTTCTCGCGCACGGTGACGAGGCGCTCTTTGGGCGTCATCACCGAAGACACCGGTGCATCGAGCTTGGTCTCGAAGCGCAGGTCGCGATGCGTGACGATCCCCACGACCTGCCTGCCCGCCACCACCGGTACCCCGGAGATGTTCTTGGCGCGAGTCAGATTGATGACGTCGCGAATCGACATGTCCGGCGTCACGCAGATGGGGTCCGAAATCACGCCGCTCTCGAACTTCTTCACGCGATCGACTTCTCGAGCCTGGCTCTCGATCGACATGTTCTTGTGAATGATGCCGATGCCGCCTTCCTGCGCCATGGTGATGGCGAGCCGTGCCTCGGTGACGGTGTCCATGGCGGCGGAAACCACCGGCAGGTTGACTCGAATGTCGCGGGTTAGCTGGCTGGACAGGGAAACTTCGCGCGGCAGAACTTCCGAATACGCCGGTACCAGCAGCACATCATCGAAGGTGAGTGCCTCTTCCAGAATACGCATTGAGCGTCCACTAGGTTCGTCTAAGAGGCGGCGCATTGTACCTTGCGAGCGCCCAAACCGCTATTATTTCGCCATGGAGGCAGCACCAGAGTCGGCCACGCGCATCGGGCGAGATATTTACAGCGTTTCTCGGCTCAACCGCGAAGTGCGGCTGCTGCTCGAGCGCGGCTTCGGGACTTTGTGGGTCGAGGCCGAGATTTCCAATTTCTCGCGGCCCAGCTCGGGGCACTGGTATTTTTCGTTGAAGGACGCGAACGCCCAGGTTCGCTGCGCGATGTTCCGGCAGCGGAATATGCTGTGTGCGTTCGTCCCGCGCGACGGCCAGAAAGTGCTCGTGCGCGCCCGCGCCGGGCTCTATGAGCCGCGGGGCGAGTTCCAGCTCGTCGTCGAGCACATGGAGGATGCGGGTCTCGGCGCTCTGAAGCGCCAGTTCGAGGAGTTGAGCGCGAAGCTCAAGGCGGAGGGCCTGTTCGCGGCCGAGCGCAAGCGCCCGCTGCCCGTGCTGCCCCGGCGCATCGGCATCATCACCTCGCCCTCCGGCGCCGCAGTGCGCGACATCCTGCATGTACTGGCGCGGCGTTTTCCCGCCGTCGCGGTCATGATCTATCCGGTCGCCGTGCAAGGCGCGCAGGCGCCTGCGGAGATCATCGCGGCGCTCGCGCTCGCCGGCCGCCGGGCCGAATGCGACGTGCTCATCCTCGCCCGCGGGGGCGGCTCGCTCGAGGATCTGTGGGCGTTCAACGACGAGCGCCTGGCGCGCGCCATCGTCGCATCCTCGATCCCCGTCGTCAGCGGCGTCGGGCACGAGATCGATTTCACCATCGCCGATTTCGCTGCCGACCTGCGGGCGCCCACGCCCTCGGCCGCCGCCGAGCTCGTCGTCCCCGACGCCGCCGAATGGCTGGCGGCCCTTGCGAGCCTCGCCGCACGGCTCGCACGCGGCGCGCGGCGGCGTCTCACCGAACAGCGCGAGCGGTTGCGCCGGCTCGCGCGGCGCGCGGCGCTCGTGAGCCCCGCGGCCCGCTGTGCGCACCAAACGCAGCGTCTCGACGAGCTGGAACAGCGCCTGCGGCGCGCCCTATCCCGTGGTCTCGAGAGCCGCCACCAGCGGCTGCGCTGGCTGCAAGGGCGTGCCCGCGTGGCGAGCCCTGCGGCGCGCGTGCATCGCCACCTCGCGGCGCTCGCCGACATGGAGCAGCGGCTGTACCGCTGTCTGCGACACGCCCAGAACAGACGCGTGGCGCAGTTTCGCGAGTACCAGAGCCGCTTCTGGCAGGCGAGTCCGCTCGCGCGCGTGCGTGATGCCGCTGCACGGCACGCGGCGCTCGAGGCGCGGCTGCAGGCGGCGGGGCTGGAAAGCGTGGGCCGCGGCCGCGAGCGGCTATTGCCGCTCGTGCGCACCTTGCACGCGGTGAGCCCGTTGGCGACGCTCGCCCGCGGCTACGCCATCGTCAAGGACCAGCAGGGCCGAATCTTACGTAATGCGGACGATGCGCCGGTAGGCACGATCATCGAGGCGCGGCTGGCACACGGGCACCTCCGCGCGAAGGTCCAGGACCCGTGACGGCCCTCCGCGAGTTCTTCACGCTCGCCATCCTCCTCGCCACGACCGCTGCCGCGCAAAGCCTGGAGCTACCCCGTGAAAGCGCAGTGCCCGGCGGCGTCAAGCTGCTGCGGCTCGAAGGCAACGGCGACGTCGCGCCCCGCGTCGAGGCCGACGGACATCGAGCCCTCGTCGTCCGCGACGGCGACGGCTGGGTCGCGGTGGTCGGAATCCCCCTGTCCACGCCGGTCGGCAACATGCAGGTCGAGGTCTACGGCGGCTCGGGTGCGCACCCGATCGACTTCAGCGTCACCGACAAGCGCTATCTCACCCAATCGCTCAAGGTGGCGCCCGGCCAGGTCAACCTCTCGGCCAAGGACCTGGCGCGCGTGAATCGCGATCACGCGGTTCTAGATCGAGCGCTGGAGCATTGGAGCGCTGCGCCGCCCGAAATCCTGCGCTGGTCGCCGCCCGTGCCCGGCGTGCGCTCGAGCTCCTTCGGCATGCGGCGTGTGTTCAACGGCGAAGCACGCAATCCGCATACCGGAATGGACATCGCCGCCGCCACGGGAACGCCGGTGTCATCGCCGGCGGACGGCACGGTGCTCGACACGGGGAATTACTTCTTCACGGGCAATACCGTGCTCATCGATCACGGCGAGGGCCTGATCAGCATGTATTGTCACTTGAGTGCCATCGACGTTCAGCCCGGTCAACGCGTCGCGGCAGGCACGCGCCTCGGCGCGGTCGGCATGACCGGCCGCGCAACCGGGCCTCATCTGCATTGGGCTCTGAGTCTGAACCGTGCCTGGGTCGATCCGGAACTGTTCCTGCGTTGACGCGGCGGATCGCCCGCCGGCGCGCTCGCACCGGCGGGCATTAGGTCGGTCGCTCTAGCCTGCGCTCAGCATCTTGTCGACCGCGGGAGCTTCCAGCGGCGGTGTCGCCATGGTGGCTTGCCGCAGGCGCGCACTGTGTTCCTGCACGGCGGCGCCGGAGGGCTGCATCTCGATCTGGCCCTGGAAGAACGCACCGTCGACGATGCCGACGCGCGGCGCGAAGACGTTCCCCTTGACCTTCGCGGTCGCGCGGATATTGACCGATTCGGTGGCATAGAGGTCGCCGTCGACTTTGCCGTCGACCACGATCACGCGCGCGCGAATGTCGCCTTTCATCGTGCCGTCCGTTCCCACGGTGAGGCTCTGGGTGTGCGTGATCGACCCCTCGACGCTGCCCTGAATGATCAGGTCTTCCTGCGCCGAGAGTTCACCGCGGAACTTCAAGGTCGGGCCGAGCACCGAGGCCCGCGGGGCGCTCTCGACGGTGCGCGGCTCGCTGGCGCGCGGCTCCGGTGCGCGGGGTTCCGCGGCACGCGGTGGAACGGGAGCACGGGGCTCCATTCGCGGCTCGCGCGGCTCCGGGCGAGCGGGTTCGTGTGCAGCCGGGCGGCTGCCTGGGGCTGAGTTCATCATGTCATTCTCTCCATCTTCGGATTTCTTGAACCAGGCCATTTCACGCCGCGCCCCCGGAGGTTCGCAGCGCGCGCGCGTGCGCATCAGGCTTGGCGGCGGCATGGCTGCTCTTGCCGTCCATGTCGATGCTGCCGCTGAAGCTCGCACCCTCCTGGATGCTCACCGTGGGCGCAAAGATGTTGCCGTGAACCTTGGCGGTGTCCTTCACGAACACGGATTTGTCGGCATGCAGATCGCCTTCCACGGTGCCTTCCACGATGATGAGCTGCGCCGTGATATTCGCCTTCACCGTGCCCTGCGCGCCGACCGTGAGTCGCTGCGTGTGGGTGACCGAGCCTTCGACCCGGCCTTGGATCAACAAGTCTTCTTCTGCGCTGAGATCGCCCTTGAAATAGAGGGTAGGACCCAGGATGGATGCGCGCTCGGTAGCGCTGTTATACGGGTTGCTCATACGGATTCTCCGGATCGCGACAGTGCGCGGAGAGACTAACCGGCATAATCGCAAATCAAGTGGGACATTCGTCACGAAACCCCGAGATGGCGGCCGTGGCGCGCCGGCGACTGTCGCTATTTGCGGACTCGGGGCTGTGCCTAGCGCGGCCGGCTAGGGCTGATCGGCGTCGCTGTCGGTCTTGCGGGCGGCCTGATGCGTCAAATGGTCGTTCAGGCTGTGGGCGAGCGAGACGAAGTCGGAGGGAATCATGATCACGGTGGTGCTGTTGTTCTCCGCACCGACCTCCGAGATCATCTGCATGCGCCGCAGCTCGAGGGCTGCGGGGTTGGCCGTGATCTGCGCGGCAGCGGCTGACAGCTTGACCGAGGCCTCGAGCTCCGCCTCGGCTTTGATGATGCGGGCGCGTTTCTCGCGAATCGCCTCGGCCTGCATCGCCATCACCTGCTGCATGGCGACCGGGAGCTCCACGTCCTTCATCTCGAAGCGCTGCACCTCGAGACCCCAGGCGGCGGTCGACCCTGCAATCGCCTCGCGCAGCAGGGCGTTGATCTTGTCGCGCTGCTGCAGAACCTCGTCGAGATCATGCTGGCCGATGATGTTGCGCAAACCGGTGAGCGCCAGCTGATAGACCGCCGCGGGCGCATCGGCGACGGCGATCACCGAGCGCGCGGCGTCCGTGATGCGGTACCAGAGCACCGCGTTTACCTTGATGGTGACGCTGTCGCGAGTGATCGTCTCTTGCTGCTCCGCCGACACGGTGCGCGTACGAATGTCCACGGTGACGGAGCGCTCGATGCCGAGCGGGATGATCCAGTAAAGACCCGGCCCGCGCAGTCCCTTGAAGCGGCCGAGCCGAAAAATCACTCCGCGCTCGTATTCCTGCGCTACGCGCAGCCCGGAGAGCAGGATGAGGATGACGAGGCCGATGACGAACTGGGAAAACGAAAACATGGTCACCTCGTCGCCACGGCAACCGCCGCCGCCGCAATCAAGGTGCCGCTGCTGCGGTTCAGGATCTTGACCGCGCGCGGGTTGCGGAACCACGCGCGCGCCCGAGCGGCCATCAACACGTAGCCTCCGAGCGTCGCGGGCAAGATGACCGTGATCGCGCCGGCGAGCTCGACATGGCCGAGCGGGCTCAACGTCTCGAGGGGCACGACTGTGGGGAGCAGCGCCAGGAAGAAAAGCATCGGCTTTGGATTACTCAGCGTGAGCATGAGCGAGCCTAAGAACAGGGCGCGCGGCGGGCGCCCGATCGCGGGTCCTGTCTGCTCCGCGAGCGATCGTGCCGGCGCGGACCAGAGCTTGTAGGCAAGGTAGAGCAGATAGAGGGCGCCGAGGTATTTGACCACCACGAACGCCATGTGGGCGGTCTGGGCGAGCGCGCTCAAGCCCAAGACAGCCGCCAAAAACCACAAATAATCGCCGACCAGGAAGCCGGCGATGAAGGCCGGCGCGCCTGCGGCACCCCGCGACATCCCTTGCGAAATCACGGCTGCCACACCCGGGCCGGGCGTTGCCACCGCCAGGAAGTACGCGATGCAAAAGGTTGCGAGCCCATACCACGACATGTCCCACCCCCGTGGGATCGCAGTCTACGCTACTCGATGCTCTCACCGTGCAAGGAGATGTCGAGTCCCTCGCGCTCTTGCTCCTCGGTGACGCGCAAGCCCAGCGTTTTGTCGATGACGATCAGGAGCACATAGCTGACCGCGAACCCGTACACCACCGTCGTGAGTACGCCCTTGAGTTGCGTGAACAGCTGATGGCCGATGCTCGAGTCGACGCCGGTCAGCTCCTTGCTGAAGAACACGCCGGTGAGCAAAGCGCCGAGAATCCCGCCGATCCCGTGCACACCGAAGGCGTCGAGGGAGTCGTCATAGCGAAACGCATGCTTGAGCGTGGTGGCCGCGAAGTAGCAAACCACGCCCGCCGTGGCACCGATGATGACCGCCCCGGTCGGGGCGACATAGCCTGACGCGGGCGTGATCGCCACCAGCCCCGCCACCGCGCCCGAGGCGATGCCGAGAACGCTTGGCTTACCCTTGCCGAGCCACTCGGTGAACATCCAGCCGAGCGCCGCCGCCCCGGTCGCCATCTGTGTGGCCAGCATGGCCATTCCCGCGCGTCCGTCGGCCGCGACGGCCGACCCGGCATTGAACCCGAACCAGCCTACCCAGAGGAGCGATGCGCCGATGAGCGTGTAGGTCAAATTGTGCGGCGGCATCGCCTCGCGGCCGTAACCCAGGCGCTTGCCGAGCACGATACAGCTCGCGAGGCCGGCGATGCCCGCGTTGATATGCACCACCGTTCCGCCCGCGTAGTCGAGCACGCCGGCGGCGTTCAGCCAACCGGTCGGCTCCCACACCATGTGGGCGATGGGCGCGTACACGAGCAGCGACCACGCCGACAGAAACAACAACATCGCCGAGAATTTCATACGGTCGGCGAAGGCACCGGCAATGAGCGCCGGCGTGATGATGGCGAACGTCATCTGGAACATCGCGTACACCGACTCCGGAATGGTAGGTGCGAGATGCGAGACGCTCAGGCTGCTGCCGCCATCGCCGTGCACATAGCGCAGCCCGTCGAACAGGGCTCGCGAAGCGCCCCCGAGAAAGGCGCTGCCGGGAGTAAACGCCCAGGAATAGCCGATCACCCACCACAGAATGGTGACCACGCACGTGCAAGCGAAGCTTTGCATCAGGGTCGCGAGCACGTTCTTCTTGCGCACCATGCCGCCGTAGAACAGCGCGAGCCCGGGCACGCACATCATCAATACGAGCGCCGTCGAGGTGAGCATCCAGGCCGTGTCGCCCGAGCTCAACTTGTCGGCGGCGAGCATGAAAGGCGCGGTCGGAGCCGGCGCCGGTGCGGCGCTCGGCGCGGCCACGGCCGCTGCCGGCGTGCCGGGCGTCTCGTCCGCGTGCACCATGGGTGTACACGCCATAAGCAACCCCAGGATGAGGCTCAACTTGATCATCGATGCGACTCCCCTAAATGGCGCCGGCGTCCCGCTCGCCCGTTCTGACGCGCACCACGTGCGTGAGCGCGAAAACGAATATCTTGCCATCGCCTACTTTGCCGGTGTGCGCGGACTTTTGAATCGCCTCGACCACTTGATCCACCAATGCATCGGTCACGGCGATTTCGATCTTGGACTTCGGCACGAATTCGACAACGTACTCGGCACCCCGGTAAATCTCGGTGTGGCCGCGCTGCCGCCCGAACCCGCGCACCTCGGTCACGGTCATGCCGTGCACGCCGATATCGTTGATCGCTTTGCGAACCTCATCCAGCTTGAAGGGTTTGATGACGGCGCAGACGAGCTTCATTGACCTTCAGCCTGCGCCACGATGCGCCCTTCGACCCAGGATTGGGATCGGATCTAAGCATTGCTCGTGCCACGGAGGCAGATGTTCGCGGATTCAGGGACTTAGCACTCCCAGGTCCCGCCGGCACAATCGCTGGTGCACCGTGACGGTGCAGAGATCCCCTCCGGAGCGCCTTCCTTTGGCGCGCCGCCGACTAGCGTTTGTTTCGCTGGATCAGGCGCTTGCGCTTGCGCTGCTGGCGCGGGGTCAACGGATTGCGGCGGCCGGCATAGGGATTCTCCTCGGCACGAAACGTGACGCGCACGGGCGTGCCCATGAGATCGAATGCCTTGCGATAGACGTTCACGAGATAGCGCCGATAGGCGTCCGGGACATGATCCGTCTGATTGCCGTGAATCACGATCACCGGCGGATTGCGCCCGCCTTGGTGCGCGTAGCGCAGCTTGATGCGCCGCCCGCTCACCAACGGCGGCTGATGGCTCTCGACGGCAGCCTCGAGCACCCGCGTCAACTCAGGCGTGCTCATGTCGCGCATGGCGGCGGCGTACACGCGGCGCACGGCCGCGATGAGCTCGCCGACGCCGCTGCCATGGCGTGCCGAAATGAAATGCAGCGGAGCAAAATCGGCAAAGGAGAGGCGCTGGACGATCTGTCCGCGGATGAGATCGCGCTGTTCAGGCGCAATGTTGTCCCACTTGTTGATGGCGATCACCAGCGCCCGGCCCTCCTCGATGACGGTGCCGAGCAGGCTCGCATCCTGCTCGACGACGCTGTCCTGCGCGTCCATGACGGCGACCACGACGTGCGCGGTCTCGATGGCCTGCATGGTCTTGATCACGCTGAAGTGCTCGACCGCCCCCTCGACGCGCGCCTGGCGCCGGAGTCCCGCTGTGTCGATCAGCGTGTAGCGCTCACCGTCCCGCTCGAAGGGCACCATGACGGAATCGCGCGTGGTCCCCGGCTCGTCGTAGGCCACCATTCGATTCTCACCGAGCAGGCGGTTGATGAGCGTGCTCTTGCCGACATTCGGGCGGCCGATGACCGCAACCTTGATGCCGGTCTCTTCGGGCCGATCCTCGGGATCGGGCACGAGTCCCTCGAGCACGGCTTCGAGCAAAGACACGACGCCCTGATCGTGCGCGGCGGCGATGGGGTGCGGCTCGCCGAGCCCGAGTTGGTGAAACTCCGCGACAGCCGAGTCCGGATCGAACCCCTCGGTTTTGTTGACCGCAAGCCAGGTCGGCTTGCCGCTGCGCCGCGCGAGCTGCGCCGAGAACTGGTCCCGCGGCGTGAGTCCGGCGCGGCCGTCGACCAGCACGATCAGGCGATCGGCCTCCGCGATGGCGCGCTCGGTCTGCTCCACCATCAGGCCCTCGATCGCGTCCGCGTCCTCGACCAGGCCGCCCGTATCGACCACGATGCAAGGCATTTGCGCGCGCCGCGCGTAGCCGTATTGCCGATCGCGCGTCAGGCCCGGGAAATCGGCGACCAACGCATCGCGCGTGCCGGTGAGCGCATTGAACAGGGTCGATTTGCCGACGTTCGGCCGACCGATCAATGCAACCACGGGCAGCATGAGGGCGCCTACGGCGGTGTAGGCGCCGGCGTCGGCGGGGCGGTGGCAGGCGGCTCGGCGGGGGGTTGCGCCACGGCAGGCTCGGCCACGGCAGGCGGGGCGGCCGCGGGCTGTGCGGCCACGGCAACCCGTGGGGTCGCGCGATAGGCAGCGAGCTTGCCGCTGTCGGTGAGCACTATCACCGTGTCCCTGACGGCGATGGGCGGGTTCGTCACGCGGAATTTGGCAATGTGCTGGCGCGCCACGAGCACACCCGTCTGCTTGTCCAGCCAGTGCAAATAGCCCTGGAAGTCCGCCACGGCGACGGCCGTGCTGGTCACGGCGGGCGTGCTCAGTCCGCGACGCTTCAGCTTGTCGTTGTGCCAAACCTCAGAGCCGTCACGTTGGCGCAGCGCGACCACGGTGCCGTCGGATTCCGTCACGAACAAGTTATCCTCATCCACCGCGAGGCCGTGATAGCTCGACATGTCGTGCGCCCACCAGATCTGCCCCGAGTCGAGCGCGATCATGGCCGTGCGTCCCTGAAAGCCCGTCGCGAACACGTTGTCGCCGACGACGCTCACCGCCGAATCGACGTCGACCAGCCGATCGAGCTCCGTTCTGCCGTGCGGCGTCGCGAGCGCCGTGTCCCATAGCGTGTCACCGGAGGCCAACGACACGGCCATGACCTTGCCGTTGTCGAATCCACTCACGGCGATTTCCTTGGCGATGACCGGCGTGGCCGTGCCCCGCAGGCTCAACCGCGGAACCTGCTGCTCGACAGACCAGAGCGCCTTGCCGTCGCTTGCGTCGAATCCGTGCAGGCGACCGTCGACGGAGCGCATGACCACGATCTTCTCGCTGATCGCCGGGGCGGAGAGGAGCTCGGAATTCACGCGCGTGCGCCAAAGCTCCTTGCCGCTCGCGCCCTGCAGGGCGATCACCCAGCCTTTGGAGGAGCCCACGACCACCAGTCCCGCGCCCGCACCGGGACCGGCGGAGAACTGCATTTTCTTGAATTTCTTCACCCAGGCCTGGCGGCCGCTCTCGAGATTGACCGCAACGAGCTCGCCCTGATCCGAGGCGGCGAACACGAGTCCATTGTCGTAGGCAGGCCCGAGGCCGAGGCGCAGCTTCACCTGTTTTTTGCCGCCGCCGACTTTGTCTCCCCACAACTCCTTGACCGGGAGTGTCTGCGGGAACGCCACGAGCTTGGCCGGAGGCTCGACGTCCTTGTCCTTGCTGCAGGCGGCCATCACAAGCAAGGCCGCAAGGGCAACGGGGAGCAATGCACGCATCAGGGTTTGGCCTTGTTCGAGGAGACGGGAGAGGCCGGAGAGGCCGGCGGCGGAGCGGTAGCTGCCATTGGCGGGGCGGACGCCGGCGCAGCTGCCGCGGGGGGCGCCGGCGGCTCGCCGGGCGCTACACCGAGGTCGGCGATCTTGAGGGCGAGCAGCGCCGAGTCCATGCTCTCGGGATCACCTTCACCGAGCGCCTTCTTGTACATCTCCGCGGCCTTGGCCGGATCCTTCTTGGCGTAATACGCATCGCCGCGCACCTCGTCGTAACGCGCGGCGAAGGTGCCAGGAGGATCGGAGAGCGTTTGCAACGCCTCGTCGGGCTTGCCTTGATCGATCTGCACGCGTGCCAGCCGCAGGCGCGCGATGTGCTTGAGCTCCGCATCCTTGGAATGCTCGATGACTTCTTGCAGCGGACCGACGGCCCCGGCTTCCTGATTCGCATCGATCGCCAGACGCGCAAGCACGAGCTGTGCCTGGTCGGCATAGGGTGAGCTTGGATAGGACTTGATCAGACCGTCCGCGATCTGGCGCGCTTTGCCGGGGTTGTTGCCGTCGACGGCGGCGCTCATGTCGGCGAACTGCGCGGAGGCATCGAGCGCGCGCTCGTTCAGGTGCTGATTGTAGTAGCGATAACCGAAGGCCAATCCCAAGCCGACGATGACGGCGCCGAACGTCCAGGGGCCGTACTCCGCGAACAGCTGTTTGACGTGCTCGAGTTGCTCGTCGTCGGTCAAATAATCTTCTGCCATGAGTGCTCCGCCAATCTCCGTCAATTACAGACCCAACAACATGCCCAAGCGTTCACTGATTGCATCGATCGGGCACTCTTCCTGCGGCCGCTCTTCGCGCAACCACTTGACCGCGGCGACTCCACGGGCGATCTCGTCCTCCGCCAGGACGAGGGCGAGCTCTGCGCCGCTCTTGTCGGCGCGCTTGAACTGCGCCTTGAAGCCCCCGCCCCCCAGGTTCATCTGCAAGCGCAAGTCCGGCCGCGCATCGCGCAACCGCTCGGCGAGCTTGAGCCCTTCCGCCTCACTGCGCTCGCCCATCAGCACCAGATAGACGTGTGGCCGCTGCGCCGGAATCGCCTGCGCCTGCTTCTCGAGCAACATCACGATGCGCTCCTGCCCCATCGCCCAGCCGATCCCGGCCGTGTCCGCGCCGCCAAGCTGGGCGACCAGCCCATCGTAGCGGCCACCGGCGCATACCGTGCTCTGGGCTCCCAGCAGATCCGTGGTCCACTCGAACACCGTGCGCGTGTAGTAATCCAGGCCGCGCACCAGGCGCGGCTCGACATGATATTCGACGCCGGCGTCCGCGAGGTGAGCGCAGAGCGTATCGAAGTGCGTTCTCGACCCGGAGTCGAGCTCATCGAGCAGCGCAGGCGCCCCCGCGATGAGGCCCTGCATTTCCCGATTCTTGCTATCGAGGATGCGCAGCGGATTGGTGCGCAGGCGGCGCTTGCTGTCTTCATCGAGCTCGGATTCGTGCGCGGCAAAATAAGCCGTCAGGCGCTCGCGATAGGCCGCACGCACTGCCGGAGTGCCGAGCGAGTTGACCAGCAGCTTGATGCGCGTCAGCCCCAGCCGGCGCAGGAGCCGCGCCGATAGCAGGATCATTTCGGCATCGATGTCGGGACCCTCGAAGCCGAAGGCCTCGGCGTCTATCTGGTGAAACTGGCGAAAACGGCCTGCTTGCGGTCGCTCGCGCCGGAACATCGGTCCCATGCACCAGACCTTGAGCCGGTTCTCGCGCAGCAATCCGTTCGAGATCATGGCGCGCACCACGCCGGCGGTCGCCTCGGGTCGCAGCGTGATGTGATCCTCGCCTTGATCGACGAAGCTGAACATCTCTTTCTCGACGATATCGGTGAAGTCGCCGATCGAGCGCTTGAAGAGCTGCGTCTGCTCGATGATGGGGACACGGAACTCGTCGTAGCCATAGGCTGCGAACACGTCACGCGCGGTGCGCTCGAGGTGCTGCCAGGCCGGCGCCTGTGTGGGCAACACGTCATGGACGCCTCGCAACGGCTCGATGATCTTGCTCAAGAGAAGCTCCTGTATCAGCCGCGCGGCGAGGCCGGCACAGGCGCGCCGGCGGGCATCGGGTGCGGGTCACGGCGGAGCACACCATCGGCACCCGCCTCGAAACGCGCCACGTCGCCCGACACGAACTGCGGCCCGATGGCCACGGCGCGATCGTTGACTTGGAGCTGCACGCCGCTCGCGAATCCCAGGTACACCCGGAACGGCGCCATGCCGGAGAGAGTCTTGACGCTGTTCGCCCGACCGTTGCCTGTGAACACGGGCTTACCCGTGTAGTCGTACACGGCCACGCGCGAATCGGCTGAAAAGCTCAGGCGCAGCTGCGCTCTTCCGACCCCGGGGGTGAGTTCCACGGGGCCTGCGGGAGTCGCCGCCGCGACGGGGGCTCCCTCGCCGCTACCCGCCGCAGCCCTCGTGCTGGCCGTCGCGCTTGTGTCGGCCGTCCCACTTGCATTGGCCGCCGCGCTCGCATCGCTCGCCTCGGTTGGGTTGGCCGCCACGTCGGTCGCCGCCGCGTCCGCAGTTTCGCCGGCCGAGGCCGACTGCGGCGCCGGGACACTCGCGGCGAGCGGCGCCCGTGCGGCGGCCTGCGCCGCGCGCGTGGAGTGCCAAGGACGCCACCAGGCGATGCCGCCCGCGACCAGCGCCACCACGGCGAAGCCGCCGACCGTTGGCCAGATTGAGCCGCCCCCGCCGGGCGGGTCGAGGCGAATGATGGGCGTGGGAGGCGGAGGACCCGAGGGCTTGGTCGGCGGGGCGGGGGTCGCCTGCCCCGCCGACACGCCGAGAATGCTCGCGTATTTCCTGAGATGTCCCTGCGCGTAAACCGAAGGCCCGATGCGTTCGTATTCGCCCGCCTCGAGCGCATCGATCACCCACGCATCGAGATGCATATCATCCGCCATCTTCTGCGCGCTCATGCCGCGCTTCTCGCGCTCCGTCCTGAGCTTCTGGCCGAGCGCTTGCGCGGCCTCGCTCATTGATTGACGCCGGCACGCAGCTGCTGCGCCTGCACGGAATCGGGAAACTCGGTTTGAATGCGCCGGCCGTACACGATCGCGTCCGTGTTGTCACCGAGCTTGCGTTGGGTCCGAAAACCGAGCCACAGGATTTCGGCGGAAGCCGGATTGACCGCGAGATAGCGCTGCACGTCGTCGAGAGCCTGCTTGTAGTCGCCGCGGCTGTAGGCGAGGTTGCCGAGTTGCAGCAGCGCCTCCGGCATGTTCGGCTTGATGGTGAGCGCACGATTGAAATAACGCTCCGCATCGACCACGTCGCCCGAAGAGCCCAGGCACACCCCCGCGTTGAGCAGCGCCACCTCGGGAGTCCGGTAGACCGGATTCTGTGCGACCTGGATGAAAAGCTTCTCGCCCTCGGCCGCCTTGCCCGTGCGGCACAGGAACCCGGCGTAGCTATTCAGGATATCGGGATCGTTCTTGCCGAGTCGCGCGGCCGCCGAGAAAGCGTGCTTCGCCTTCGGCAGATCGTTCAGGCGCTCGTAGACGAGACCGGCGGTCTCCTGCACGTCGGGATTGTCGGGTGCCTCGCCGAGCGCCCGCTCGATGCGCTCTTGCGCATGCGACAGGTCGTTGAGACGCAGGTACTCGAGCGCCATCTTCATATTGGCGACGGCGGCTTCTTCGGGTACAGGTTTCCTGTGCCGGTCGGGCTGCTGATAGGGGGGCGGCGAGGAATGACAGGCCGACAACGCCGCGGCAAGAGCGGCCGCCACGAGCAGCGCAGCCATCCGCCCGCTCGCGCGAGTACTCGGCAAACCTGCGCTCCTCATTGAACCTCCGCCGGAGCGCGCGTTCCGGTCATTTTCGTGCCGAGCCGCACCTGAGTACGGTCGGTCACCCGTCCGGCGAGCTGTCCGCAGGCCGCATCGATGTCATCGCCGCGGGTGCGCCGGATGGTCGCGATCACGCCGTGCTCGTTGAGGATATCGCGGAACAGCAGCATCGCCGCCGCCGAAGAGCATCGATAGCGCGTTCCGGGAAACCGGTTGAACGGGATCAAGTTGAGCTTGGCAGGATGACCGCGCAGGCGCCGCGCAAGCGCACGCGCGTGCGCGGGCTGATCGTTGACGCCCTCGAGCATGACGTACTCGAAGGTCACGCTGCGTCCGTTCTGCTTGTCGATGTAGTGCCAGCACGCCGCGAGCAGCTCCTCGATCGGATGCTTGCGGTTGATGGGCACCAGTTGGTTGCGCAGCTCGTCGTCCGGCGCATGCAGCGATACCGCGAGAGCGACGTTGCATTCCTCGGCAAGTTTGTAGATCTGCGGCACCAGACCCGAGGTGCTCAGTGTCACGCGGCGGCGCGACAGGTCGTAGCCCAGATCGTCCATGAAAATGCGCATCGCCGGCACGACGTTGCGGTAGTTGGCGAGCGGCTCGCCCATGCCCATGAACACGATGTTGGTGATCGCGCGCCCGTCGGGACGCACATCACGCAACTCGCGCTGCGCAAGGAACACCTGGCCGACGATCTCGGCGACGCTCAGGTTGCGGTTGAAGCCTTGTTGCGCGGTGGAGCAGAAGGAGCAATCCATCGCACAGCCGACCTGCGAGGAGATGCACAGCGTGCCGCGGTCCGGCTCGGGGATGTAGACCATCTCGATGCCTTGCACGCGGTCCATGCGCAGCATCCATTTACGCGTGCCATCCGTCGATCGCTGTTCCTCGACGATCTCCGGTACCGCAACCGTCGCCGCCTCGGCCAGCTGCGTGCGGAACTCTTGCGCGAGATCCGTCATCGCCGCGAAGTCCGCGACACCGCGCCGGTACAGCCACTTCATCAGCTGACGGGCGCGGAACGGTTTCGCGCCGAAGCGCTCGGCGACGAACGCCTCGAGCTCGGTGCGCGCTAAGCCGAGAAGATTGACGGGATCGCCGGCCACTTCGCTAATGTCCCCCGATCGTACCCAGCGTTACGCTAGCGCGTACGCGGGCAGAGCTCAATTTCCCGGAAGAAATAGGCAATTTCCCGGGCTGCGGTATCGGGCGCATCGGAGCCGTGCACCGCGTTTTCATCGATGCTGTGCGCAAGGTCCGCGCGTATCGTGCCGGGCGCCGCCTTCTTCGGATCGGTCGCCCCCATGACCTCGCGATTCTTCGCGATCGCGCCTTCGCCCTCCAGCACCTGCACCAGCACGGGCCCGGACGTCATGAATTTCACCAGGTCTTTGAAGAACGGTCGCTCACGGTGGACGGCGTAGAAGCCCTCCGCCTCCCGCTGCGACAGTTGCATCATGCGCGCCGCGACCACCCGCAAGCCGGCCTTCTCGAAGCGATTGATGATCTCGCCGATGAGATTGCGGCCGACGCCGTCCGGCTTGACGATGGAAAGAGTGCGCTCGATGGGCATGGTTTACCTCGGGTGATTGGATGATGGCCCGCGAAGGGGCGACAAAGACCGCGAAGTGTACTTTAGCGGGCGCTGGCAGGCAATCCGAACCGCGACCGGAAGTGCCTGTATTACCTGCAAAAAACCGCAATTGCAGGGCGGCGCGCCGCGCCGCCGCCGCACCTAGACGCTGAAGCTCTCCCCGCAGCCGCACTCGACCTTGGCCTTGGGATTTTGGAACTTGAACGCCTCATTGAGGCCTTGCTTGATGAAGTCGACCACCGTGCCGTCGATCAGCGGCAAGCTGGCCGAATCGACCACGATCTTGACACCCCGCTCCTCGAAAACCGCATCGCCGGGGTGGATCTCGTCCGCATAGTTCACCACGTAGGCGAAGCCCGAGCAGCCGGTTTTCTTCACACCGACCCGCAAGCCCACACCCGCTCCGCGCTTCGCAAGGTGGGTCCGTACTCGATCCGCCGCAGATTCCGTCAACGATATGGCCATGTTGCCGTGTCCTCTCCTTTCCGAGCTCCGGGTGGTAGCAGGACATACATAATACGCGCGGCGCGACCCGGCACCGGACCTGAAGCGCACTTTTTTAGCATGAGGACTGCGTAATGTCGGTATGAGCCGGCCCGGCGGCACACCGCAGCGCCGCGATCCAGGCATCCTCCACCACGAACAGGCGGCCGAGCTTCTCCACGGGGGCGTCGAGGCGCTCGCGCAGGGAATGGATGCTCTGCGGCAAGCGAGGCTCGGGCGCGCCGCCCTCACCCTCCTCCGCCACCAGCGCCGCGGCGGCGATGACGTGCGGGCAGCCGAAGGCGAGGAACCGCACCTCGAGCACGCGGGGTGCACCGCCCGTCCGAGCGACCCGCACATCGAACTGTACCCAGGTGCCGCCCGAGCGGCTTCCCGCTGCGCCGCGGTAACAATCGGCGCCTGCCAGCGTACCGAGGCGCAGCGGATGCTCGAAGTGGCGGCGAGTGAGCTCGTTGTAGTTCACGTGCCCGCGATTTGGCGCAGGCGCTCGACAGCGCGGGTCACGACCGTTGCCGCCGTATCGATGTCGGCCTCGCTCGTAAAGCGCCCGAGACTGAACCGCAGACTGCTTTCCGCCAACCGATCATCCCGGCCGAGCGCGCGCAGGACGTACGAGGGCTCTTGCGTGGCCGACGTGCAAGCAGACCCCGTCGACACCGCAAGGTGTGGCTGCACCGCAGCGAGCAGGCTCTCGCCCTCCACGCCTTCGAACGACACATTGAGCAGGTGCGGCACGCGGGCTGCCCGCTCGCCGTTGCGCAGCACGCCACCCATCTCGCGGAGCCTGCGCCACAACCGCTCGCCGAGGGCCGCGATGCGCTCCCGCTCCACGCCCGGCATGACGCTCGCGAGCTCGAAAGCCGCTCCCATGCCGACGGCCTGATGCGTCGCGACGGTGCCTGAGCGGAGCGACCCCTCCTGGCCTCCCCCATGGAGGATGGGCGTCAGATGAGCGCCGCGCTGCCGCGATACGAGCAGCGCGCCCGCCCCTTTCGGTCCGTAGGCTTTATGCGCGGAGAGGGACATCAAATCGACCCCGAGGGCGGCAAAATCGACGTCGCACTTGCCGACACTCTGCGCGGCATCGACATGTATCCGTGCGTGTCCCGCTCGAGCGCAACGCTCGGCGATCGCGCCGACGTCCTGGATCACTCCGGTCTCGTTATTCACGTGCATGACGGACACCAGCACGGTATCGGGGCGTACGGCGGCCGCCACGCGCGCCGGATCGAGAGCTCCGTCGGCATCCGCCGCGAGATAGGTGACGCTCCAGCCGCGCCGCTCCAGCTCCTTGCACGGATCGAGCACCGACTTGTGCTCCGTGCGAGCGGTGACGATGTGTGTTCCCAAGTCCCGGTAGTACTGTGCCGTTCCGAAAATCGCGAGGTTGTTGGCCTCGGTGGCGCCGGAGGTGAACACGACGTCGTCGGCTCGTGCGCCGACCGCCGCCGCCACCTGCGCGCGCGCGCCCTCGACGGATGCGCTCGCCGCCTCGCCATAAGCATGGCTCGCCGATCCGGGGTTGCCGAACGTGCCTTCGCGCGTCAAACACTCCGCCATCCGCGCCGCCACCTGCGGGGCGACCGGTGTGGTCGCCGCGTAATCGAGGTAGACCACCCGCGCGCTCATTCGCGCGGCCGCCGCGCGGATTGGCCGCGCCGCCCCTGCACCGCGCTCAGGATGCCGCGCAGAATGTTGAGCTCGTTGCGGTCGAGCTGCGCGCGATTGAACAGCCGCCGCAGGCGCTCCATCAGATGCCCGGTGCGGTCCTCGAAATCGATTTCGTTGAGCACCTGGTGCAAGTGCGAGTAGAAATGCTCGACGTCGCCCGCCGGCGCGAGCGGCTGCTCGAGCTGCACGTGCGGTTGCGGCTGCTCACGCGCCATCAAAAGCTCGTACGTGAGCAGCTGCACCGACATGGCGAGGTTGAGCGAGCAGTACGCGGGATTCGCCGGAATGCGCACCAGCACGTTGCAATGGTCGAGGTCCTCGGTGCCGAGACCATAGCGCTCCGAGCCGAACAGCAGCGCCGCGCGATTCTCCGTCCCGAGCCCGGCGATGCGCACGGCCACCTCGCGCGGCGTGCTGAATTCCCAGTAGTAAGAGCGCGGACGAGAGGTCGTGCCGGCGACGAAGGCGCAATCCCCGATCGCCTCGACAACGCTGTCCACGACGCGCGCTTTCTCCAGAATGTCGTCGGCGCCCGCCGCGAGCGCGGTCGATTCCGGGTGCGGGAACGACCGCGGGCGCACCAGCGTGAGGTCCTCGAGCGCCATGTTCTTCATGGCGCGCGCCACCGAGCCGACATTGCCGGGATGACTCGGGTCGATGAGCACGATGCGAACCGGGGAGGCCATGCTCTGTTATTCTAGCGCCTATCGCCATGCAACCACTTCTCAACATCGGCATGCGCGCCGCGCGCCGCGCCGGCGATTTCATCGTGCGGAACCTTTCGCGTCTCGACTCGCTCAAGATCGACACCAAGGGCCGCAACGACTTCGTCACGGACATCGACCGCAAGGCCGAGGCCGATATCATGGCGACCATTCGCCGCAGCCATCCCGATCATGCATTTCTAGCCGAGGAGAGCGGCCGGTCCGGAGAGAGCGAGTACGTGTGGATCATCGATCCTCTCGACGGTACGACGAATTTTTTGCATGGTTTTCCCACCTTCGCGGTGTCCATCGCGGTCGAGCATCGCGGCCGCCTGCAGCATGCCGTCGTGTATGACCCGAGCCGCCAGGAATTCTTCACGGCCTCGCGCGGCGAGGGAGCACAGCTCGAAGGCAAGAAAATTCGCGTGAGCAGTCAGCGCTCGCTGGAAGGCGCGCTGATCGGCACCGGCTTCCCCTACCGCATGGCCGCCGAACACATCGATCCTTATCTCGCCATGCTGAAGGCGGTCATGGGCACCGCCGCCGGCGTGCGCCGCCCGGGCGCCGCATCGCTCGATCTCGCCTACGTGGCGGCCGGCCGCATGGACGGATTCTGGGAGTTCGGCCTGAAGCCCTGGGATACCGCGGCGGGGACACTGCTCATCACCGAGGCGGGCGGGCGCGTGGGCACGCCGACCGGCGAGGATTATGTCCTCGGCCCGAACATCGTGGTCGGAAATCCGAAAGTGTACGAGGGTCTGCTGGCGATGCTCGGGCCTCTCACGCCGGCGGCGCTGCGCGGTTGAGCCTCTACCGGCCGCTCTCTCGCTGACTACAGAGTGCGGTCCTCGGCGGGCTTGGTGAAGCCCGCGCCGGCGGATGCGCGCTCTTCCGGCGACCGCAAGCGGCTGTGGGAATATCCGTAAACCACGTAAATCACGATGCCGACGATGCTCCACAAGAGCAGCCGGTACCAGGTCTCCACCGGCAGCGACAGCGCCATACCCGCGCAGAAGATGACACCCATCGTCGAGGTGAACCACACGGCCGGCACGCGGAAGGGGCGCGGCAGGTCGGGCCGCGTGTAGCGCAGGATCAGGACGCCCAGGCAGACCACCATGAAAGCGATCAGGGTTCCGATCGAGACCAGCTCACCGAGCAGGCCGATGGGCAAGCAACCACCGAAAATCGCCGCGAGCACGCCCGTGATCAATGTCGACTTGTGCGGCGTCTTGAACTTCGGATGCACGGCGCCGAACATCTTCGGCAACAGGCCGTCGTGCGACATGCACAGCCAGATGCGCGCCTGCGGGATGATCATGGTGATGATGACCGAGGTCAGTCCGAACAGCGCACCCCACACCACCCACGTCGTGAGCCACTTGAGCTGCGGGTGCGCCTCGAGCGCCACCGCGACGGGAGCGGCATCGTCCAGCTGCTGGAACGGCACGAGCCCGGTCATGACGCTCGACATGAGGATGTAGAGGATCGTGCAGATGCCGAGACTGCCCAGCATGCCGATGGGCATTCCGCGCTGCGGGTTCTTCGCCTCTTGGGCGACGGTCGAGACGGCATCGAAGCCGATGTAGGCGAAGAAGATGATCGCGGCAGCGCGCAGAATGCCGCTCCAGCCGAATTGGCCGAAAGTCCCCGTGTTCGGCGGGATAAAGGGAAACCAATTGGCGGTATTGACGTAGAACGCGCCGAAGGCAATCACCGTGATCACGATGCCCAGCTTGACGGCGACGATGATGGTGTTGACGAAGGCCGACTCTTTGATGCCCTTGTAACAGAGCGCGGTGGCAGCGGCGATGATGAGAACCGCGGGCAAGTTCAGCACGGCGCTGGTCCGATGCACCGAGAATCCGACGTCCCCGGCAGCGAAAGGGGCGGAGCTCAGCCAGTCGGGAATGAAGTTGATTCCGTAGAGCTGGAGGAGCTTGATGAAATAGCGGCTCCAGCCGACCGCGACCACCGAGCAAGCCATCATGTACTCGAGAATGAGGTTCCAGCCGACGAACCAGGCGATGAGCTCGCCGAGCGTCGCGTAGCTGTACGCATAAGCGCTGCCGGCGACCGGCACCATGGAGGCGAACTCGGAGTAGCACAGGCCGGCGAACATGCAGCCGATGCCGGCGATGATGAAGGAGATGACGATGGCAGGACCGGCGTGGGTCGCGGCGGCGACGCCGGTCAGCACGAAAATGCCCGTGCCGATGATCGCGCCGATGCCGAATGCGACGAGCGAGGGGACGCCGAGGGCCCGCACCAAGCGCTTGTCGCGCGCCTCCTCCTGGTAATCCGCGATCGGCTTGGTTGCCAGAATCCCTTTGATATTCATATCGATATCCCAATAGCCGGCATGGATCGCACTCTACACGTTACCTCTGCCGCCGCAAGCGAATGTTGACCCATTCCACAATGGCCGAGAAACCGATCACGAAATACAAATAGCCCTGCGGAATGTCGATGTGCGCCGCCTCGGCGATGAGCGATAACCCCACGAGCACCAAGAACATGAGGGCGAGCGCCTTCAGAGTCGGATAGCGGGCGACGAAGCGGCTGACCGCGGAGGAGATCGCGAGCATCGCGAACACCGACACGACGATGGCCGCGATCATGACCTCGATGCGCCGCGCGAGCCCGATGGCGGTGAACACCGAATCGAGCGAGAAAACGATATCCAGAATCCCGATCTGAACGATGATCAGCCAGAAACCGCGGGCCGTCCCGGCCGTGCGCCGGGCGCCGCGCCCCTTCAGCATGGCGACGAGCTCTGCGACGCTCTGCAGGACGAGCATGACACCGCCGGCGAACAGCACGACGTCGCGCACCGAGATCTCGAATCCCGCGAGAGTCAAGAGCGGCCGCCGCAGTCCGGTGATCCACACCACCGAGACGAGCAGGCCGATGCGCGTCAGCATCGCGAAGCCCGAGCCGAGGAAGCGCGCGCTCGCGCGCCGGCGCTGCGGCAGCCTGTCGACCAGGACCGACAGCAGCAAGATGTTGTCGATGCCGAGAACGATCTCGAGCCCCGCAAGCGTCAGGAAGGACAGCCACGCCTGGGGGTCGAGAAGCAGCGCCATCGTTACGGCAGACCGTCGACCTCTTCCGGCCGCGTGAGCTTGCGCTCGAGCAGATCGTCCGTCCGCAGACCGAAATCGAGGGCCGCCGCGGCGGAGATGTAGATCGAAGAATAAGTGCCCGCGATGATGCCGATGACCAGCGCCGCGGAGAATCCGTGCAGCGTCTCGCCGCCGAAGATCAGCAAGAACACCACCACCAGCAAGGTCACGAGCTTGGTCATCAAGGTACGCGACAAAGTCTGGTTGATGGACTCGTCGATGACCTGCGAGACCGCGAGCTTGCGAGCGTTGCGCGCGCGCTCGCGGACCCGGTCGAACACGATGACGGTGTCGTTCAGCGAGTAGCCGATGACCGCGAGAATGGCCGAGATCGCAGTGAGATCGAAGGTCATTTGCGAGAGCGCGAAGAATCCGATCACGCAGATCGGGTCATGCAGCACCGCGAGGATCGCGCCGACCGCAAGCTTGAACGTGAAGCGCGCGAGCACATAGATCATGATGAGCACGAGCGTCGCCACCAGCGCCCACGCGCCGTGCACGAACAGCTCCTGGCCGACCTGAGGCCCGACGACCTCGGTGCTCTGCAGCTTGACCCCGGGATCGACGCTCTTGAACACATCGAGAATCTTCGCGCCGATCTGCTCACCCTTCACGTTCGGGTCGGGCGGCAGGCGCACCAGGATGTCGCGCGAACTGCCGAAAGCCTGCACCTGCGCGGCGTTGACGCCCGCCTTGGCGAGCGCCGCGCGCAGCTGGTCGATGTTCGGCGACTGCGCGAAATTCGTCTCGATGTTCACGCCGCCGGTGAAGTCGATGCCCAGATTCAAGCCGCGTACCACCACCAGGGCGAGCGATGCGACGATGAGCACCGCCGACAGCCCGTACCACACCTTGCGGGTGCGCATGAACGGGAAGCGCGTGACCTTGTGGAAGAACTCCATGGAATTTAGATCCTCGAAAGGCTCAGATGGACAACCGCTCGACCTTGCGCTTACCGCCGTAGATGAGCTGGACCAGCGTCCGGCTCCCCATGAGCGCCGTGAACATCGAGGTGACGATGCCGAGCACCAGCACCACGGCGAAGCCGCGCACCGCACCGGCGCCGAACAGCCAAAGCACCAATCCCGCAATCGCCGCGGTGATATTGGAGTCGAAGATCGCCGAGAACGCGCGGTCGAATCCCGCGGTGATCGCGGCGCGCGGCGACACCCCGTTGCGCAGCTCCTCGCGGATGCGCTCGTAGATCAAGATGTTCGCGTCCACCGCCATGCCGACGGTGAGCACCACCGCGGCGATGCCCGGCAAGGTGAGCGCGGCTCCCACGATGGACAGGAGCGCCGTGAGCAGCACCACGTTGAAGAGCAGCACGAGATCGGCGATCACCCCGAACAGCTTGTAGTAGATCGCCATGAACAGGAACGCTGCGGCCATGCCGAACACCATGGCGCGCACGCCTTTGGCGATGTTATCCGCGCCGAGGCTCGGACCGATGGCGCGCTCCTCGACCGGCGTGAGCGGCGCTGCCAGGCCGCCGGCGCGCAGCAGCAGCGCGAGCTCGCGCCCCTCGATGGGATTCACGCCCGTAATCTGGAAATTGTTGCTGAACACGCCGCGGATGGTCGCGCGATTGATCACTTCCTCGGTGGTGCGGTCGACCTCGACCCCCTGCGCGTTCTTCTCGCGCGAGCGGTCGATGAAGACCACGGCCATGAGATGGCCGATGTTCTCCTCGGTGTTCTTCAGCATCTTCGCGGCGCCGCGCGCATCGAGGCTCACCGATACCGCGGGGCCGTCCTGGGTGTTCGGCTGAAAGGAGGCGTCGGTCAACTGGTCACCGGTGACCACCACTTCGCGCTTTAGCAGCACCGGCTGCTTGTCGCGCGAGTAGTAAAGCTTCGCACCGAGCGGGACATGCCCGCTCGCGGCAGCCTCGAGCGGATTGTCGTTCTCGTCGACCATCCGGAACTCGAGGGTCGCGGTCTTACCGAGGATCTTCTTCACTTCAGCGGAGTTCTGCAGGCCCGGCAGCTGGATTGCGATGCGATCGATGCCTTCGCGCGCGACCTGCGGCTCCGACACCGCGAGCTCGGGGCTGTTCAAGCGGTTGCGCAAGATGACGATGTTCTGCTGGACGGCGGAGTCCTGCCGGTCCTTGATTTCCTGCGGCGTGAGCAGAAGCTCCAGGGCGGGCGCACCGCCGACCGTGGTCTCGGTGAGATGCAGGTTGCGGTTGTCCGCGATAATGGCGGCGTTGCCTTTCGCCTGATTGTCCGCATCCTTGAACAACACGCGCACGCGGTTGCCGGGATAGTCGACCACCACGTCCTGATAAGGCACGTGGGCGTTGCGGAGCGATGCGCGAAAGTCCTGCTCGCGATGATCGAGCAACTGCTTCACGGCACCCGCGACGTCGACCTGATAGACCAGGTACACGCCGCCGCGCAAGTCGAGACCGAGCTTCAAAGGGCTCAAGCCGATGGCGCGCATCCAGTCCGGCACGCGCGAGGCTTGGGTGAGCGCCACGGTGAACTCGTTGGGCCGCGCCTCGGTGATGACGTCGCGCGCCTTCAGCTGGTCGGTCTTGCTTGCGAAGCGCAGCGTGAGGCGGCCCTGATCGAGGAATACGCCGGTGGGCTTCACGTCTTTCGATTGCAGCAGCTGGACGACGGAATCGCGGTCGCTCGCTTGCACGGCGGCGCGGTCGCGCACCAGCTGCAGCGCACTCTCCTCGCCGAATACGTTGGGCAATGCGAGCAAGATGGCGAGCGCGATCACGACCGCGACCAGCACCATCTTCCAGCGGGGATAGGAAATCATGCGCTCTTGACCGTCCCCTTGGGCAGCAGCTGCCCCACCTGATGTTTCTGCAGCTTGATGTTCACGCCGTTGGCGATCTCCAGGGTCAGGAACTGATCGCCCACCGCCGTGACCTTGCCGAGAATTCCGCCGGTGGTGGCGACCTCGTCGCCCTGCGCGATCTTCGAGAGCATCTCGCGCTGCTCCTTGGCCTTCTTGTTCTGCGGCCGGATGAGCAGGAAATAGAACACCACGAGCAGCACCAAGGGCAGCATCAGCGCGCTCATGATGCCTTGACCGCCGCCGGCACCGGCCGCCTGGGCCTGGGCGGTGTTGATGAAGAAGTCCATAGTGTTACCCCCGTCTGCGCGGCGCATGCCGCAACGCAAAGCCGGGCAGTATACAGGAGCAGGCCGGAATCGGCTGCGGGAGCGGGGCCTACGCCGGGTCTTCGAGCTGCGGTGGGGGCGATGCGCCTTCGCGCTGCAAGGCATAGAACTCGGCGGCATAGGCGAGGAGGCGCCCCTCCTCGACCGCCGCGCGAATTTCGCTCATCAGCCGCAGATAGAAATGCAGGTTATGGACGGTATTCAGGTGTGACCCCAGGATCTCGCCGCACTTGTCGAGATGGCGCAGGTAGCTGCGGCTGTAATGCGCGCAGGTGTAACAGCCGCACTCCGCTTCGATGGGTCGAGTGTCTTTCTGATGCACCGCGTTACGGATGTTCAGCACGCCGCGCCGCGTGAACAGGTGCCCGTTGCGGGCGTGGCGGGTCGGCATCACGCAGTCGAACATGTCGACCCCGCGCAGCACCGCCTCGAGCATGTCCTGCGGCCGGCCGACTCCCATGAGGTAGCGTGGTTTGTGCGCGGGCATCTGCGGCGTGAGTCCCTCGAGCACCGCGAGCCGTTCCGCATCGCTCTCACCGACGGCGAGCCCGCCGATCGCGAGGCCCGCGAACCCGATCTCTTCGAGCGCCGCAAGCGAGGCGGTGCGGAGCGGCGCGTGTATGCCGCCCTGGACGATCCCGAATAATGTGCCGGGCGGCTCGGTCTCGTAGTAAGCGCGCGCGCCGCGCAGGGCCCAACGCATGGACAGCTCCATCGAGGCCCGCGCCTCGCTTTCGCTCGCCGGATACGCCGTGCACTCATCGAAGCACATGGCGATATCCGAGCGCAGCGTGCGCTGGATACGCATCGATTCCTCCGGGGAGAGAAACACGGGCGAGCCGTCGATGGGCGAGCGAAAGCTCACCCCTTGCTCACTCAACCGGCGCATGTCCTTCAGGCTCCAAACCTGAAACCCCCCCGAGTCGGTGAGAATCGGACGCTCCCAGTGCATGAAGCCGTGCAGCCCGTCGTGTGCCTCGATGACCTCGAGGCCGGGTCGCAGATACAGGTGAAAGGTGTTGCCGAGCACGATCTGCGCGCCCGCTGCCACCAGCTGCTCCGGCGTCATCGCCTTGACCGTGCCGTAGGTGCCCACGGGCATGAACGCGGGGGTCTCGATCGTGCCGCGCGCGAACTCGAGACGGCCGCGGCGCGCGGCGCCGTCAGCGGCGAGCAGGGTGAATTTCATGCGAGGGCACCCGGCGCCGGCGTCGCGAACATGCCATCTCCGTAGCTGAAAAAGCGGTAACGCGCCGCCACCGCGTGAGCATAGGCGCGCTTCAGCGCGGCGGTGCCCACGAAGGCCGCGCACAGCATGAGGAGCGTGGACTCCGGCAAATGAAAATTCGTCACCAAGGCATCGATGGCACGAAACCGATATCCCGGGCGGATGAACAGGCGCGTCGCTCCCCGGTAGGGCGCGAGCTCGCGCACGCGCCCCGTCCCGCCCTCCGCCGCAGCGGCCGTCTCGAGACTGCGCACGACGGTCGTGCCGACCGCGATCACCCGCCCCCCCGCGGCGCGCGCGGCATTGATCGCGGCGCAGGCGTCCGCGCCCACCTCGAGATATTCCCGGTGCATCTCGTGCTCATCGATGTCATCGGCCCGGACCGGCTGGAAGGTCCCCGCGCCGACATGCAACGTGACGAAGGCGCGGAGCACGCCGCGGGCCTCGATCTCGGCGAGCAGATCGGCATCGAAGTGCAGCCCCGCCGTGGGCGCCGCGACGGCGCCGGGAATGCGCGCATAGACGGTCTGGTATTGCTCGCGATCGGCGCCGTCGGGCGGGCGGGCGATGTAGGGTGGCAGCGGCACTTCGCCGTGCGCCTCGAAGAACTCGAGCACCGCGCTCGAGAACTTGAGGCGAAACAGATCGCCCTCCCGCTCGAGCATGCGGGCGCTCTGGCCGCCGGGCAGTGTCAGCATCGCTCCGGGCTTCAGACCCTTGCTCGCGCGCGCCTGCACGAGCGCCGTATCGGCACCCTCCGCGCGCTCGAGCAGGAGCTCGACCTTTCCGCCGGTATCCTTCGTGCCGTGCACGCGCGCGGGCACCACCCGCGTATCGTTGAATACGAGCACGTCCCCCGCACGCAACAGCGCAGGCAATTCCCGGAAGATTCGATCGCCGAGCGCCCCGCTCTGGCCGTCGAGCACCAGCAATCGGCTCGCAGAGCGCGGCGTCACGGGGCGTTGCGCAATGAGCTCTTCGGGGAGCTCGAAGTGAAAGTCCGTGCGCTGCATCCTGATCCAATACTACCAACTGATGCGATCGCATATACTGCGCTGCCTGGCATGCCCGGATGGCGGAACTGGTAGACGCGCCGGACTCAAAATCCGGTGGTGGTGACACCGTGTGGGTTCGATTCCCTCTCCGGGCACACCAGACCCCGCGACAGCCCGATTGGGCCGATCGGGCCGGGCGAGGCCTCTTCTAACTCATGGAAGCCATTTGAATTTCTGCAGCCACTGCGGCTCGGCCGTAGTATCGAAAATACCCGATGGGGATCATCTGCCGCGGTTCGTGTGCACGAGCTGCAGCATGATCCACTACAAGAATCCGCTGCTGGTGCTGGGTTGCGTTCCGGAATGGGACGGCAAGATCCTGCTCTGCCGCCGCGCCATCGAGCCGCGTCTTGGCTTCTGGACGGTACCCGCGGGATTCATGGAGAACGGCGAGACCATGCAGGCTGCGGCGGCGCGCGAGTGCTATGAGGAAGCCGAGGCACGAGTCGAGATCGGCTCCCTGCTCGCCGTGGTCAACGTCACGCACGCCGGACAGGTTCACGTCATGTTCCGGGCCAAACTCATCGCGCCCGAGTTCGCGCCGGGAACGGAGAGTCTGGAGGTGGGACTGTACGACGAGGCCGGCATCCCCTGGGACCGGTTGGCCTTTCCGAGCGGCGAGTTCACGCTGCGTCGCTATTTTGCCGACCGCCAGGCCGGTCGCGAGGATCATCATTTCACCGAGCTCACGCGGCCGCTCAAGGCCTGACGGCCGGGAGCAAACGTGGATGAGGCGCTCCGCTATGGCAGAATAGCGGTCTTTTCGACAAACATGGGTCAATCAGAAGGGTAAGTCATGGCGTTCGTGGTCACCGAGAGCTGCATCAAGTGCAAATACATGGACTGCGTGGAAGTCTGTCCGGTGGACTGTTTTCACGAGGGTCCGAACTTCCTGGTGATCGATCCGGACGAATGCATCGACTGCACGCTGTGCGAGCCTGAATGCCCGGTCGAAGCCATCTATTCCGAGGAAGAGATTCCCGCCGGTCAGGAAAACTTCAAGCAGCTCAATGCCGAGCTCGCGAAGAAGTGGCCCGTGATCAGTGAGATGAAGGAAGCGCCCGCGGATGCGAAGCAGTGGGAAGGCGTGAAAGACAAGCTCAAGCTGCTCGAGCGTTAACGCTGCGCCACCTGCAGCTGCTTGAGTGCCTGCAACAGATCGCGCGGCGGCATATAGCCGTTGATGAAATCCCCGCTCTCCGTGACGATCGCGGGCGTGCCGCGCACCCCGAGACTTTGACCGAGCGCATAATCGCGCGCGACCGGCGTCGGTCCACAGGTCTTGTTCATGTCGAGCTGCGCCCCGGCCTTGGCGCGCGTCAGCGTGTCATTGCGGTCGGCCGAGCACCAGACGACCTCGGCCTTGCGCCAGCTCTCGGTATTCGGCCCGGTGCGCGGATAGAAGAGGTAGCGCACGCGTATGCCGAGCTTGTTGAGCTCGGTCATGTCGCTGTGGAGCTTGCGGCAATACTGACAATCGACGTCGGTGAACACGGTGATGGTGTAGAGCGGATTCTTCGGCGAGAAGATCAGCATCTGCGTTTCGGGCAGCGCGTTGATCAGCGCCATTCGCGCCCGCGCGCGCAGCACTTCGGTGAGATTCGCACGGGTCGCCATGTCATAGACATTGCCGTCGAGGTAGTACTTGCCGTCGGCGGTGAGATAGCTCACCTCGGCTCCCTGCACGAACTGGTAGACGCCCGGGATGGGAGAGGGCATCAGGTCATCGACCTTGGTGCCGGCCGGCAGCAGCTTCACGAGCGCCGCGCGCGGATCGGCGGCAGGATGCGGATCGGCGGCGGAATGCGGATCGGCGCCGGCGTGCGGATCCTGGGCTTCCGCGGGAGTCTGCGCCCTTGCCTGGCCGAGCATCCCTGTCAGGGCCAAGACCGCCATCACACACACGCTTCTCAACATCGAACACTCCGGCAAAGGACGCGAAACCGTTGGACTGCGCGCCGTGCCCCGGGTTCACCGGGTTCCGGATTAACCGCGCGGATGATGCTGCGCGTGCAAATCCTTCAGGCGCTCGCGCGCCACGTGCGTGTAAATCTGCGTGGTGGACAAATCGCTGTGGCCCAAGAGCATCTGCACGACGCGCAGGTCGGCTCCGTGGTTCAGCAGGTGCGTCGCGAAGGCATGCCGCAAGGTGTGCGGCGAAAGCTCTTTCTCGACGCCGGCTTTCTTGGAATAGCGCTTGATGATGTGCCAGAACGCCTGGCGGGTCATCCGGTCGCCGCGGCGAGTGGGAAACAGGTAATCGGTCTGACGCTCGAGCAGGATCTCCACGCGCGGGCCCTGCATGAACTGCTGCAGCCACTTCACGGCTTCGTCGCCCAGCGGAATCAGCCGCTCGCGGTTACCCTTGCCGACCACGCGCATGACACCCTGATTCAAATTCACTTGATTGTGCTTGAGGCTGACGAGCTCGGAGACGCGCAGCCCGGTCGCATAGAGCACCTCGAGCATGGTGCGGTCGCGATGGCCGAGCGGATCGGTGACCAAAGGGGCCTCGAGGAGCGCATCGACTTCCGCCTCGGTCAGGGACTTCGGCAGCGATCGCCCGATTTTGGGCATCGCGATCTGCGCCGTCGGATCGACGGTGATCAGGCCTTCGCGCACCATGAAGCGAAAGAACCGGCGAAAGCTCGACAACTGGCGCGCTGTGGAGCGCGGACGCGATCCGCCCTCGACGCGCGCGGCGATGAATCCGAGGAGCTCGATGCGGGTGGCCTTGAGCAAGGCGCTGTCGCGCTCGTCGAGCCAGCGCGAGAGCGCCGTGAGATCGGCGCGATAGGCGGCCAAGGTATTGGCGGACAAGCCCCGCTCCATCCATACCGCGTCCAGAAAGCGCTGCAGGGCCGGATCGGGCGCCTCACGGGGCGGTGCTCCCGCGCCCGAGCTGCGTGTATAAACCGACCGTTTGAGAGCCGTCGCCATAATGTCCCGCGTCGAAGTCGCACGAAATGGTGCTTGTACTCGCTACTTCAGTATGCGAGCGGCAGTTGCAGGGGGGCGTGATCGGTCTCACAGTACCTTGCAAGTATTGACATAAGGAGAACCAGATCACAGAGGCGCCATTTCGGACGCTTTGCGCGCGCCTGCGCGCGAGCGCGTTCACCGCTTATTCTCTCGTGCTATTCGCGATCCTGGCGTTGATCGCTCTCACGATTAACCTGTTCCTGCCCACCTTGCGCGCGCGCCGGCGGGTGGCTGGGACGCTTTCCCGCGCGTTCTTCCACCTCGCGCGCATTCCGTTGCGCATCGAGGGCATCGAGCGCCTGCCGCAGCTGCCCTGTGTGGTGGTTGCCAATCACGCAAGCTACATCGACGGCATCATCGCCGCGGCAGCACTGCCCCCGGCATTCGCTTTCGTAATCAAGAAAGAGATGGTGCGTGTGCCGCTCGCGAGCTTGTTGTTGCGGGGACTCGGATCGGCATTCGTGGAACGCTTCGACCGTCATCAGGGCGGCGCGGATACCCGCCGCGTCTGGAAGCTCGCGGCCGGCGGCCAGTCGCTCGTGTTCTTTCCCGAAGGCACCTTCGACACGCAGCGCCAGGTGGGGCGCTTTCTGGGCGGCGCTTTCGCCACCGCCAAGCGGTCGAACATGCCGGTGGTGGCGGCGGCGATTCACGGCAGCCGGGATGTGCTGCCGTCCGGCGGCATCATGGTCTACCGCCGTCCGCTGCGCTTCGAGATCCTCGAAGTGCTCGATGCCGAGGACGCCCGTGCACGAAGCCGGGAGCTGATCGCCGAGGCGTTGGGTGAGCCGCTGGCGCCCTGAATTGCGGCGCCGCAGAATCCGGTTGATTTCCGGCCTTCCGGACTATACTTAGCTGTTACCGCGTCAATTCTGGGGAATCCGTATGAGCTCCGATCCTGTTGTCATTCTTTCCGCGCGACGCACTCCCGTGGGCGCTTTTTTGGGGGCTTTGTCCGGCCTGACCGGGCCGCAACTCGGCGCCGCGGCCCTCAAGGCAGCGCTCGAGGATTCCAAGATCCCGGTGGGTGAAATCGACGAGGTCATCATGGGGTGCGTGCTCTCCGCGGGCCTTGGCCAAGCACCGGCCCGCCAGGCGGCGCTGGGCGCGGGCCTTCCGTTGGGCACGCCGGCCACCACGGTGAACAAGATGTGCGGCTCGGCCATGCGCAGCGTCATGCTGGCGTGCGATCAGATTTTGGCGGGCTCGGCGCGTGTGATCGCAGCCGGCGGGTTCGAGTCCATGAGCAACGCGCCTTACCTCTTGCCCAAGGCGCGCTCGGGGTATCGCATGGGGCATCAGGAAGTGCTCGATCACATGATCTACGATGGCCTGCAGAGTCCGTGGGACGGCAAGCTCATGGGCGGCTTTGCGGAGGCGACCTCCTCCCGCTACGAATTCACACGCGGCGCGCAGGATGATTACGCGCGCGAATCGGCGACGCGTGCCCAAGCCGCCGTGGCGAACGGCGCTTTTGCGAGCGAAGTCACGCCGGTCACGGTCAAGACCCGCAAGGGCGAGACCGTGGTGGACAAAGACGAGACTCCGGGCACCATCGACGTGGCCAAGATTGCCGGCTTGAAGCCCGCATTTGCCAAAGACGGCACGGTGACGGCGGCGAGCTCAGCGAGCATTTCGGACGGAGCGGCCGCCGTGGTGCTGGCGCGCGAATCGCTCGCCCGGGAGCGCGGCCTGAAGCCGCTGGCGCGCGTCCTCAAGTACACGAGCTTCGCGCGCGAGCCTGAATGGTTCACGCTCGCGCCGGTCGGCGCGATTCAGAAATTGTTGAAGCAGCTCGACTGGCAGCCCTCCGACGTCGATCTGTACGAGATCAACGAGGCGTTCGCGGTGGTCACCATGGCGGCGATGAAGGATCTCAAGCTCGATCATGCCAAGGTCAACCTGCACGGCGGTGCCTGCGCGCTCGGCCATCCGATCGGCGCCACGGGCTCGCGCATCTTGACGACCCTGATCCACGCGTTGCGCGCCCAGGGCAAAAAGCGCGGCATCGCCAGCCTGTGCATCGGCGGAGGCGAGGCAACGGCCATCGCGGTCGAGGTGGTGTGAGCTCACGCTGACGGCTCGACGACCGCCCCTTAAGCTTGGGGTGGGCGTCCCTGCCCTGACCATGCCCAATCCATTGGCCGTCCTTGGTTCGCAGCGTCCTTGGCTTCAACCATGGTGTTCCCCACTGATAACAGCGACGTTCGTGCGGAAATCCCCTCATCGCCTGTCCACCAGGCGGATAGGGCCGCGCCCGGGCCTGCTGTCGTCCAGGTTTTGGCCTGCCAGGGGCTGTTTATGGTCTACTACGCCGCCATTTTTGAGCGCGGCCGCGAAGAGCCGGGTAGCACAAGGACATTAGATGACCGATAACGCACGTGACGTCATGGAGTACGAGGTGGCGATCGTCGGCGCAGGCCCGGCGGGCCTCGCATGCGCCATTCGCCTGAAGCAGCTGAAGCCGGAGCTGAGCATCTGTGTCCTCGAGAAGGCCGCAAGTCTCGGTGCGCATTCCCTGTCGGGCGCGGTCATGGAGCCCGGTCCCCTCGATGAGCTCCTGCCCGGTTGGCGCGAGCACGCGCCGGCCATCTGCGTGCCGGCGGCGCGCGACGAATTCCTGTTCATGACCCGGCGCAAACGCTATCGCTTGCCCACCCCGCCGCAGATGGCCAATCACGGTAATTTCATCCTCTCGCTGGGACAATTGATCCCGGTTCTGGGCGCGGAGGCGGAGAAGCTCGGGGTCGACGTGTTCCCAGGTTTCGCGGCAGCCGAGGCGCTGTTCGACGAGTCGGGTGCGGTCAAAGGGGTCCGCATCGGCGACATGGGCGTCGAGAAAAATGGCGAGCCGGGCCCGAACTTCGCGCTCGGCCCCGAGATCCACGCGAAAATCACCATGTTCTGCGAAGGCTGCCGCGGCAGCACTTCGAAGCAGCTCATTCGCCGTTTCAAGCTCGACGCGGGCAAGTCGCCGCAGACCTATGGCCTGGGCTTCAAGGAGCTGTGGCAAGTGCCGCCGAACCGTGTGCAGCCGGGGCTCATCCAGCACACGCTCGGCTGGCCGCTGGACCACCACACCTACGGCGGCAGCTTCCTGTATCACCTGAACAACGATCGAGTGTACGTGGGCTTCGTCGTCGGCCTCGACTACGAGGATCCGCGGTTCAAGCCCTTCGAGGCATTTCAGCAGTACAAGAATCACCCGGACGTGAAGGCTCTGCTCACAGGCGGCGAGATCATCGCGGCCGGCGCGCGCACCGTGATCGAGGGCGGCTATCAATCCATGCCGACGCTCGAGATGCCCGGCGCGCTCCTGCTCGGTGATGCGGGCGGCACACTCAACACGCCGAAGATCAAGGGGATTCACCAAGCGATCCGCTCCGGCATGACGGCGGCGGCGCACTTTGTCGAGACCGGCACGAGCTCCGGCTTCGACAAGCGTTGGCGTGAGTCTGCGGGCGGACGCGAGCTCCACAAAGTGCGCAACATTCGTCCGGGTTTCAAGCATGGCCTGTGGCTCGGCCTTGCCAACGCCGCGCTCGAAACCTGCACCTTCGGCAAGCTGCCGTGGACGCTCGCCAATCACGCCGACGATAAGGCCTTGAAGCGCCTCGACGAGTATGTCTCGCCCGACCGCCATTGGGGCGAGCGCGAGCTGCCGCCGCGCGACCGCGTGGCATTCGTGTTCTTCGCCTCGACGACGCACGACGAGGCCCAGCCCGCGCACCTCAAGGTCGCCGACTTCGATCTGTGCGCAACGCGCTGCGTCACGGAGTTCGGCAACCCCTGCCAGAACTTCTGTCCCGCCAACGTCTACGAAATGATCGACGACGGCAAGGGCGGCAAGCGTCTGCAGATCAACGCCTCGAACTGCGTCCACTGCAAGTCCTGCGACATCAAAGAGCCCTACACCGATCAGATCACCTGGGTGACGCCCGAGGGCGGATCGGGTCCGAACTATCAGAGCCTGTAAGGGCGTTCGGCGAGCGGCGCAGCGATGAGCGTGAGCGAGCGCCTCGAGGCGGCCGTGGCCGGACACCGCTTGGAATTCGACCTCGGCCAGACGCGCGCCGCCGCGCGTCTCGACGCGCTCGCCACGGCGCTGCGTGCACACGCGCCCGACGGCGGCGTCCTGCAAGCACTGCGCTCGCGCATCTCCTGGTTTCCACAAGGCGCGGAGCGGCCGGCGCCGCGCGGTCTGTATCTGTGGGGCGGCGTCGGCCGCGGCAAGACGTTGCTGCTGGATGCCTTCCACGCCTCGCTCGGCAGCGTGCGCAGCGAGCGCGAGCACTTCTATCGGTTCATGCGGGGAATCCACGCCGAGCTCGCGCTCATCAAAGGACGCACCGATCCGCTGGATGTCGCGGCCGCGCACATCGCGGGCCGTGCCCGCGTTGTGTGCCTCGATGAGTTCTTCGTCTCCGACATCGGCGATGCGATGATTCTCACCGGACTCTTGCAAGGGCTGTTCCGCCGCGGCGTCGTGCTCGTCGCCACCTCGAACACCGCGCCTCGCGACCTCTACAAGGAAGGACTGCAGCGCCAGCGATTCCTGCCCGCCATCGAGCTGATCGAGGCGCACGTCGAGGTCCTCGAGCTCGACTCTGGGTTGGACTACCGGCTGCGCCAGCTCGAGCGGGCGCCGACGTATCTCGATTCGCGGGCACCCGCAACCGCGGGCGCGCTCGAGCAGCGTTTCGCGGCGCTCGCGGGCGGCGACATCGCACGCAATGTCACGCTGCACATCGAGGGGCGGCCGCTGCGCGCCCGCGCGCTCGGCCCGGACATCGCGTGGTTCGACTTCCGCGAGCTCTGTGAAGGCCCGCGCAGTCAGAACGACTACATCGAGCTCGCGCGGCTGTACGGAAGCTTGTTCATCACCGACGTGCCGCAATTCACGCCGGCCGATGAGGACGCGGCGCGCCGCTTCATCATGCTCATCGATGAGCTCTACGACCGCGGCGTCAAGATCGTCGTATCGGCCGCCGCCCCACCGCCGCAGCTCTACCACGGCGACCGCCTGCGATTCGAATTCGAGCGCGCCGCCAGCCGCCTGATCGAAATGCAAACGCAACACTATCTCGCCGGAAGCCATCGTGCTTGATGGCTGGATGCCTGCCGCATTTGCAGCGCCGACCGGCGGGCCCTGGCATAATCGCGCATGCCGACGGGGGCCTAATTCTCTCGACCACATCGTGAGACCCGCGCGTGCGCGGCTGCATCGCGTGCGTGCTGATTTTCGAAGGTATCAACATGTATCAAGCGAGCACTGAGCAATACCGCAAGACGGTCGCTGCCGTCGTCACCGCCGCACGCCAGCGCAAATCCGGGCGGGGCATGGACACCAGGCGTTTCTTGGAGGCGTACTACGCCAACGTCGATGCGAACGACATGGCGGCGCGCGCTCCCGCGATGCTCGCGGGCGCCGCGCTGTCGCATCTGAAGTTCGCGCAGCGCCGCCGCGGCCGTGCGCTGGTGCGGGTATTCAACCCGACACTCAAGGAGCACGGCTACACCTCGCCCCACACCGTCATCGAGATGGTGAACGACGATATGCCGTTCCTGGTCGATTCGATCGGCCTCGCGGTATCGCAACGCTCCCTGACCATCCATTTTCTGGCGCACCCGATTTTCTCGGTCGCACGCGACGCGGCCGGCGTCTTGCGCAGCATCGAGGAAAGGAGCGCGGAGTCCGACCGGCAGCGGCGGCTCGAGTCGTTTCAACACGTCGAGATCGACCGCATCGTCGACCCGGCGTTGCTGCAGTCGTTGTGCGCCGACATCGAGCGCGGCATGCGCGACGTGCGCGTCGCCTGTGCCGATTGGGCGAAAATGCGCGCCGCGGCGCGCCGCACCGCCGACGACTTCAACGTCCTGCACGCGCGTCTCGATGCACGCGACGTGAGCGAGGCTCAGGCGCTGCTCGCCTGGATGGAGGATCGCCACTTCACTTTCCTAGGGTTCAAGGAATATCGGCTGCGCACCCGCAGAGGCGCCGATACGCTCGAGTCGGTGGAGGAAACGGGGCTTGGGATCCTGCGCTCCGGACATAAGCGTCCGCCCAGCATCACCAAGACGCTCGCGAGCGACATCCGCCGCCAGAGCCGCTCGCGCGACTTGGTACTGGTCACCAAGGCGAACCTGCAATCCTCGGTGCATCGCGCAGGCTATCTCGATTACGTCGGCGTCAAGTACTTCGATCCGGCCGGACGGCTGATCGGCGAGCGGCGCTTCCTGGGACTCTGGACCTCCTCGGCGTACAACTCGACGCCGCGCGAGATCCCGCTCGTCCGTCACAAGGTGAGCCAGGTGGTTCAGCATTTTGCGCTCGCGCCGGACAGCCACGACGGCAAGGCGCTGCAGCACATCCTGGAATCGTTTCCGCGCGATGAGCTGTTCCAGGCGAGCGTGCCCGATCTCATCCGGCTGGTGACGGGAATTTTCGGGCTGCAGGAGCGTCCGCGCGTGCGTCTGCTGCTGCGGCGGGATCCGTTCCGGCGCTTCTATTCCTGCCTGGTGTTCGTGCCGCGCGAGAAATACAACACGCAGGTGCGCCAGCGCATCGAGCGCGTCATCGGCACCGCGCTCGCGTCGACCGGCATGGAATCGCAAGTGCAGATTGCCGAATCGAATCTCGCGCGCATCCACATCGTTGTGCGCACCGAGCCGAACGAGTCGGCGCGCATCGACGGCGATGCGCTCGAGCGGCAAGTCGCTCTGGCAGTGCGCTCCTGGGCGGACGACTTCAAGGCGGCGTTGCTCGGACGCTTCGACGAGGCCACGGCGCTGCGCCTGTTCGACGCCTACGCGCCCGCCTTTCCCGCCGCCTACACCGAGGACTTCGGCGGCGAGGCCGCGGCGCACGACGCGACCTTCCTCGAGGCGGCCGCGAACGAGCCGCAGCGCCTGCACCTCGACATCTATCGCCCGGACACGCGCCAGAAACAGAAATTCTTCCTGAAGATTTTCCGCGTCCACGAGGACGCCATTCCGCTTTCCGACCTGCTGCCCATGCTCGAGAACATGGGACTGAAGGTGATCGCGGAGCGGCCTTATGGGATCGAGTTCGCGCGCGGCGGCCGCGCCTGGATTCAAGATCTCGAGCTGGTCATCCAGGGCAACGTGCTTTCGAAGTTCGACGAGCTCGCCGCCGAGATCAAGAGCGCGTTCACCGCGGTGTGGACCGGCCGCATGGACAGCGACAGCTTCAATCAGCTGACGCTGAGCGCCGGCATCCCGTGGCGCATCGTCGTGGTGTTGCGCGCCTATTGCCGTTACCTGCTGCAAACCGGCCTGCCCTTCAGCCAGGGCTACATCGCTCAGGTACTGGTCAACAATCCCGCCATCGCGCGCGCCATGGCCGACTTGTTCATCGCGCGCTTCGATCCCGTCCTCGCCGACACGGTGCGCAAGAACGCCCTCGCGCGGCTGGATCAACGCATCCGCGCGAAGCTCGAGGATGTCACGCGGTCCGACGAGGACCGGATCTTGCGCGCACTGTGGAGCGCTCTGTCGGCGACGGTGCGCACCAACGCCTATCAGCTCACCGCGGCGGGCGACTTCAAGGATTACCTGTCCTTCAAGCTCGAGAGCCAGAAGCTGCGCGAGCTGCCGCTGCCGAAGCCGATGTTCGAGGTGTTCGTATTTTCCACCCGCATGGAAGGCGTGCACCTGCGCATGGGCTTCGTGGCGCGCGGCGGCATCCGCTGGTCCGATCGGCGCGAAGACTTCCGCACCGAGGTCCTCGGCTTGATGAAGGCGCAGCAGGTCAAGAACACGGTGATCGTGCCGGTGGGCGCGAAAGGCGGATTCGTGGTACGGCGCCCCCTGCTGGGGGATCGCGACAGCCAGCTCGCCGAGGTGGTGGCCTGCTACCAAACTCTGATCCGCGGATTGCTCGATCTCACCGACAACATCGTCGAGGACGAGATCGTCAGCCCGCCCCGCGTCGTGCGACACGACGGCGACGATGCCTACCTCGTGGTCGCGGCGGACAAGGGCACCGCCACGTTCTCAGACATCGCCAACGCGATCTCCGAGGAATATGGGTTCTGGCTGGGCGATGCGTTCGCATCGGGCGGCTCGGCCGGTTACGACCACAAGAAAATGGGCATCACCGCCCGCGGCGCGTGGGAGTGCGTGAAGCGGCATTTTCGCGAAATCGGCACGGACATTCAGACCACGCCGTTCTCGGTGGTCGGCATCGGCGACATGTCGGGAGATGTCTTCGGCAACGGAATGCTGCAGTCGACCCACATCCGCCTGCTTGCCGCCTTCAACCATCAGCACATCTTCCTCGACCCGGATCCGGATATTGCGCGCTCCTTCAAGGAGCGTCTGCGCCTGTTCCGCCTGCCGCGCTCGACCTGGGAGGACTACTCGAAGGCGGCCATATCGAAGGGCGGTGGCGTGTACTCGCGCGCCGCGAAGAGCCTGACGCTGTCGCGCGAGGCGCAAGCCCTGCTCGAGCTGCCCGCCCAGACGACGCCCAACGAAGTCGTGCGGGCCATATTGAAGTCGCACATCGACCTGTTGTGGAACGGCGGCATCGGCACATACGTGAAGTCGGGTAGCGAGAGCAACGCCGACGTGGGCGATCGCAGCAACGACGCAGTGCGCATCGACGGCACGGAGCTGAACTGCAAGGTCATCGGCGAGGGCGGTAATCTGGGCTTCTCCCAGCTCGGCCGCATCGAGTTCGCCCTGCGCGGTGGACGGCTGAACACCGACTTCATCGACAACTCAGCCGGGGTCAACACCTCGGACGTGGAAGTGAACTTGAAGATTTTGCTGAACGGCGCGATGCGCGCGGGCGAGATCACGCGCCCGGGACGCGACCGGCTGCTCGTGCAGATGACCGACGAGGTCGCCGCGCTCGTGCTGCGCAACAACTATCTGCAGGGTCAAGCCATCAGCACCGGCGAATTCCACTCCAAGGAGCGCCTGTCCGAGAACGCCTCGGTGATCCGCGCCCTGGAGCGCTCCGGCGATCTCAATCGCGCGCTCGAGTTCCTGCCGTCGGAGGAGGAGATTGCCGAGCGCCGCAAGGCCGCCGAGGGCTTGACGCGCCCCGAGCTCGCGATCGTCCTCGCCTACGGCAAGATCTGGCTCTACAAGGCGCTCATGAACTCGAACGTGCCGGAGGACCCCTACCTCTCCTCCGAGCTCAACCGCTACTTTCCCGAGCCGGTGCAACGGCGCTTCGCGGCACGGTTGAAGCGCCACCGCTTGCGCCGCGAGATCATTGCCACCGCGATCACCAACAGCTTGATCAACCGCATGGGGCCGGTGTTCCCGGTGCGCGCACAAGAAGACACCGGCGCTGCGCCTGCTGCCATTGCGCGCGCGTACACCATCGCCCGTGAGATCTTTGCGGCACGCGATATCTGGGCGCAGATCGAGGCCCTCGATAACCGCATCGCCGCAGTCATCCAATACACGGCGATGTATCAGACGACGCGGCTGCTGCGCCATGCGAGCTACTGGCTGCTCGAGAACTTGCACGATACGCACGACATCGAGCGCGCGGTGCGCCGCTATGGCACGCCGGTGAGCGAGCTGTCGCGCGAGCTGCACGGGGTGCTTTCGCCCACGGCGCGCGCGGCGATGAGCGAGGCCCGCTCACGGCTCATCGAGCAACATGTGCCCGAACAGCTCGCCGCGCGCATCGCCTCCCTGGAAACCCTGCACTGCGCCCTCGACTTGGTCGAGGTGGCGGCGGCCGCCCGCGTGACCATCGTGTATGCCGCGAAGGCCTACTTCGAGCTCGGCGAGCACATCGGGCTCACCTGGATCAAGGATCAGATTGAGCGGCTCGGGGTGGAAGGTCAGTGGCAGGCCGCTGCGCGGCGAAGCATGCGTGACGACCTGTACGCACTGCAACGCAGGATCACTTCGGCAGTGCTCAAGTGCCGGGGCCGAGACGCCACGGCACGGGTCGAGCAGTGGAGTGGCCGGCGTGCCGCATCCCTCGACGCACTCCGCCGCATCGTGGTCGATCTGCGCACCGGCTCGGCGCCGGATTTCGCCACGCTCTCGGTGGCGCTGCAGGCCGTGCGCCGGCTGGCTCAAGAATGAGCGTCGCAACCGAGCTTTTGAACGGCGTGAGCTATGGTGTCGAGTACCTGCGCCGGCGCATTCACGACGAGTTCCCGCTCGCGCGTCACATCGGCATCGAGGTGGAGCTCGCCACGGACGACCGGTTGGTGCTGAGTGCGCCGTTCGAGCCGAACGCCAACCATAATGGCACCGCCTTCGGCGGCAGCCAGTTCTGCATCGCCGTGCTCACCGGCTGGGGTTGGGCGACCCGCTACCTCGCTGCTCGGCAAGTCGCGGCGGATGCCGTGATCCAGGAGTCGACGATCCGTTACCTGGCTCCCGCCCATGGCGCCTTGCGTGCGGTCCTGCAGCCGCCGCTGCCCGAGACGGTCGAGAAATTCCGTAGAATGCTGCGACGTGCCGGACGCGGGCGCGTCCGCCTGAACGTCGATGTGTACGACGGCGCGCGGCTCGTGACGCAGTTCCACGGCGTCTTTGCTGTGTCGATTCGCTAGGAGGGCTTGTGCCCGGTAAATTGATATTGATCCGCCATGGACAGAGCATCTGGAATGTCGAGAACCTGTTCACCGGCTGGCACGACGTCGACTTGAGCGAGACCGGCCGCGAGGAGGCCTCACGCGCCGGGCGCGAGCTCGCGAAGGAGAATCTCGAGCCGAAAATCGCCTTCACCTCCGTGTTGAAGCGCGCCATCCGCACGCTCTGGTTGATACTCGACGCGACGGACCGCATGTGGCTTCCCGTGGAGCGCAGCTGGCGGCTGAACGAGCGGCACTACGGCGCGTTGCAGGGCTTGAACAAGGCACAGACCGTGGCGCAGCACGGCGATGCACAGGTCAAGATCTGGCGGCGCAGTTACGACGTTCCGCCGCCCGCGCTCTCGCTCGACGATCCGCGGCATCCGCGCTTCGACCCGCGCTACGCCGACGTCGACCCGCAGCTGCTGCCGGCGGCCGAATCGCTGAAAGACACGCTGGCGCGCGTACTGCCCTTTTGGGAAAGGCGCATCGTCCCGGAGTTGCGCGCCGAGAGAACGGTGCTCGTGGTTGCGCACGGCAACTCGCTGCGCGCGCTGGTGAAAATGCTCGACGGGATGTCGGAGAGCGACATCGTGGAGTTCAACATTCCAACGGGTATTCCGCTGCTTTACGAGCTTGACGAGCAAATCCTGCCGGTGGGCCGGCGGTTCCTCGGTGATCCGGCCGCGGTCGCCGCGGCGCAGGACGCGGTGCGCCGGCAAACCGAGAAGAAATAGATCTCGCGCCTGCGCGCGCCGCAAGGCTCGACCGCGGCGTCAGGTGTCCTGCGCGATGGTGATCTTGAGCCCGTTCAGGGCATCGGTGAAATCAACCTGGCAGGACAGGCGCGAGGTGGCTTCCTTGTAATCGGACAGCTCCTTCAAGAGCTCCATCTCATCACTCTGCGGCTTGGGCAGGCGATCGGTCCAGGCCGGATCGACATACACATGGCACGTGGCGCAGGAGCAAAGGCCTCCGCAGATCGCGGCAACGCCATAGTCGAGCTCACGCAAGATCTCCATGATCTTGAGACCGGACTTGCCCTCGACCTCGTGCTCTTTGCCGTCACGGTCCACCACGATCATCCGCGCCATTAACATCTCCATAGGCCCTCGCCAAGCCGGTTAGTGTGCCGGAAGTTCGCCCGGGCCACCACCCGCACGGCTTGCGAGCCGTTCGGCGAGGGCGCGGCCGCGCTCGAGGATCAACCGGTCCGAGGCGTCCGTCGCACCGCAGTACACTTCGCTCCAGAGCAAACAGACGTAATCGTACAGCCACGTGAGGCCCTCGAGCCGCCGCTCCTCGTCCCGCGCCGCCGGACGGCCGAGATAGCTCGCCAACAGCGAAGCTCGGGCGTCCGGCTCGAGATCGTTGTTGCACGCCCATCCCGCGATATCCCACAGCGCTTCCGAGACGTGAGCATATTCCCAGTCGAGCAGCACGAGGCCGCGCTCGCTCGCGACGAGATTGGCCGCGTGGAGGTCGCTGTGACAGAGCACGCCGGGCGCGCGCGGCAACGCGGCGAGGGCGCCGAGACGGCGCTCGGCCTCCGCTTGCAGCAGGTCGGAGCCTGCAGCGAGGCCTGGTGTCCGCGGTGCTCGCCGCGCATCCCGCGGCAGGCGGCTCAGAGCGTCGCGATACTGCTCGATCCAGTCGGCCGCCCGCAGGATGCGGGCATTGCCCGGCAGCGCTAGGGCGTGCACCCGGCGCGCGAGCTGCGCCACCCGGGCGCCGGTCTCGGGGCGGCGAGCCTCCTCGGCGCTCAGCGCCGGTCCCTCCTCCCACCGCGCCACCAGTACGCCGAGCCGCGGCTCGCAGCGTTCAATCGCCGGTGCGATGCCCGCGGCACTCGCGACCGCGAGCACCCGACATTCCCACGCGCGATCGACACCGATCGGGGCGGGCCGCGCAGCGGGCATTCGCAGGGAGTACACCCTGCCATCGCGCAGCACGCGATGGCTTTGGTTGACGAGCCCGCGGCCGAGCCGCTCGATCGAGACAGCGCCGACGCCGGGCACGTAGCGACGCGCGGCTTCCGCGACCCGGTCAGGTGCCATGCGCCGGCGCGAGCGGGAGGCTGCGGCGCCATTCGCGCATGCCGATCACGATGAGCGCCAGATACAGCGCGAACAGGAGCACCGTCAGATACAGGCCCTTGGCGAAGTAGAGGCACGCGCTCGCCGCGTCGATGATCAGCCACCAGTGCCAATTCTCGTAGACCTTGCGCGCAACCAGGAACGTGGCGAACACGGCCGCCCAGGAGACCATGGAGTCGATGAAGGGAAATGCCGCGGGCGTGTAGCGGCTCAGAAAGTACCCGTTGACCGCGGACAGCGTGAGGATAGCCGCCGCGGCGAGCGCATTGCGCGAAAGCGACCAGCGTCTCACGTGGTGGGTGCCGTCCCTGTCGACGCTGCGCCATTGCCAGAAACCGTACACCGCCATGACGGCGTAGAACACGTTCAGCGCCGAATCCATGTACAGCCGCGCAGCGAAGAACACCCACACGTACAAGCAGGAGCTCACGAACGCGGCGACCCAGCACGCGATGGATTGGCGAATGGCGAGGAGCACATATGCAAGCGCCAGCACGAAGGCGATGATCTCGGTCCAGCTCGTCGTGCTCCAGGCGCGCGCGAGCTGCGCCAGGAGCGTTTGGATCACGGCGCGGTCAACCTCGGCAGCACTTTCATGACGAATACCAGCTGGGGCGCGGCGGTCGCGGCACGCTCGATCTCGGCGGCGAGGACCGCCATGACGCGCTCGAGCGGTCCGAAAATCTGCGTGCTCAAGGTGTTGGTGAGGACGCGCAGCTCGGGATACGTGTTGAGCCGGTCAATGAACGCTTGAATGAGCGGCCGGTAATCTGCGGCCAGCGGATACATGCTGATTTCGACGGCGCTCTGCATTTCACCTGCTCCCTACGCCGGCATTACCCGGTTCAGGTTCGACGGGTTCGCAGCGGATCGCTGCGTCTCAGGCCCCAAGGACCACCCCAAGGATTTCCCGGAAGTGTAGCGTGCCGGACGTGGTCGTGCAAAACTGCGGCCCAAAGCCGATGGGGTGCCGCGGAGCCGGGTGCGGGTGCGAATCTTTCAAGTCGATGCGTTCACCAGCGAGCGTTTCGGGGGCAATCCCGCCACGGTCGTTCTCGACGCGGACGGCCAAAGCGATGCGACCATGGCGAGTATCGCGCGCGAGTTCTCCCATGCCGAGGTCGCCTTCGTATCGGCCGCGACCGCCGCCGATCACGACCTGCGGGTGCGCTTCTTCAACGCCCGCAAGGAGGCGCCCTTCGTCGGTCATGCGACTCTCGCGGCGCACGCGGTGCTGCTGGCGCTCGGCCGGCGCGCACCGGGAGCGCTACGCCAGGCGAGCGGCACGGGAATCCTCGAGGTTCAGGCCATCACCGGCGCCGGCAGCCCGCTCTTCGAGTTTCGCCAGACGGCACCCGAGCTCGACAATCCGCTGCCGCTCAAGACCACGCTGCGGGTCGCCGAGGCGCTGCGCCTTCCGGCCACCTCGCTCGACGAGATGATGCCCGCACGGATCGCGCGCAAAGGCAGCTCACGGCTCCTCGTACCGGTCGGCAACGCGCGCGCGCTCGAAGGCCTCGCGCCCAACTTCGAGACTCTCCTGGAGCTCGGCCGCGAGCTCGGCGCGGAAGGCTTCTTCGTGTTTTCGGTCAATGGCGCGAAGCGCGCCGCCTCGGCCGCGCAGGGGATGACCACCGAGTCGCGCATGTTCTGCCCGGCGCTCGGCATCAACGAGGACCCGGCGAGCGGCAACGCGCACGTGATGCTCGCCGCCTACCTCTGCGAGATGGGCCAGATCGGCATTCACCAGAATGGGTTCCTGGGCTTGCAGGGACGGTTCATGCAGCGGCCCGCGCAAATCCACGTACGCGTGGAGCGCGAGCGATCCGCCTTGGTGGCCGCGCACATCGGCGGTCACGCCGTGCTGGTGAGCGAGGGCACGCTCGCCGCCTGAAGTGCTATGCCGCGGGCGGCGGCGCGACGCCCGCAGGCAGCTCCGCCTGTAACGTGGCCGCGAGCGTTTGCAGTCGCGACTCGACGTCCTTCGCGGTGGGCACAGCCTCGCTCATGTTGCCGTTGCCGAAGGCGCCTTGCGCCTTGGACCACTGGGAAGTCGCGTCGCGCAACGCGGACTTCGCCGCATCGAGGTCGATGCCGGCCGCCATCTTGCGGTTCTTTTTCTGGCTCAACAGGTCGAGCCGGGTCTGCACAGCGGTGAACAGTGCAGGCACGGTTGCGGCGAGCGATGTCCACTGCTCCGTCAGATTCTTGGCGGTCTCGGCCCTCTGGGCCGCCGCGTCGGCCGCGAGTGCGTGGGCCTCGCCGAGAAGCGCGGGCCCGCGGGCGAGTACCGCTTTGTAGTCGTGCGCATCGTAGGCGGTCTTCAGATCGTCGAGCTTCGTCTGCACGTCGACAAGCTCTCCGGGTACGTACTTGGCCGCATCTTCGGACACCGCGCCGAGCGTCGCCGCGATGTCCTGCATCATCCGCTGAGCGGGCTCGCGCTCGCTCGTACAGGCGCCGAGCAGCGCGAGGAACACGGCGCAAACTACCGCGGAACGTTGGCGCGAGCGCGTGCGAAACATGTCGAAGCTCCCCCAAATGGTCGACTCGATGCGCGATCGTACCGCAAATTTCCGGGTGCTCAGAGCTCGCGACGCGCCAGATCCAGCCACTGCGCCTGCGCGCGCCGATAGTGGGCGGGCCCGAGCTTTGCGCCGTCCAGCAAGTCTTTGAGAACGCGCCGCGCCTCGTCCAGATTGCCGCGGCGCTTGAGCAGCAGCGCGTAGCGCAACCGGGCTTCCGCGCCGGGGAAGCCGGGCGCGACTGCGGCGTAGGCGTGCTCGGCCTCTTCCAGCGCACCCGTCTCCTCGAGCGCGCGCGCATACAGGAGACCGCCTTGCGAGGAATTGAACTCCGGATTGTGCTGCCGCAGGCGCTCGAGCGTTGCCCGCGCGGCGTCGAACGCACGCATCCCGAACTGGGCTTGCGCGAGCCCCAGTAAGAGCGCCGGGTCGTGCTCGAAGATGCCCTTGAGGCCGCCCTGGTAGACCTCCGCCGCCTTGTCGAACTGCCCCCGCTCGCCCAGCTCGTCCGCGAGGCGGCGGCGCGCATCGACATTGCCCGAGACCTCCACCTCGGCGGCGGCGCGGCGCAGATCGCGGTCGGGGTCCAACATACGGCCGACGCCGGAGCGCGCGCGGCGCGCCGTCCTGCCCCCGAACACCTCGGGCAGGATCTCGACCACCACGTACGCCAACGATCCGGCGAGCGGCAGAAATGCGATGGCGAGGATCCAGATCATGCTCCGCCCGGTCTTGATCACGTGTGCGATCAGGCCGACCTGCACGGCAAGCGATAGAATAAGCATCAACGACACGGTGGACTCCGGAAAGGCGCGGGCGGCCGGGCCGCCATTGTAGGGCCTCCGGCGCGAGTCTAGCGCTCAGCCACCCGGATCTTGCGCTCCACCTCGTGGCACTTGCCCCAGCCGACGTTCGACAACGAATAGCCGAGCACGTGCTCGGAGCGGGCGTCGACCGTCACTTCCATCTCGCAGCCGTGGAATCCCACCGGCGCACCGGCCGGCTTCTCGGGTAGGAACCAGACGTAGACTTCCTTCGTCGACGTCGTGTCGATCTTGCGGGGCTGGCCGAACGCCTCCTGCAGCCGGCCAATGGGCTTGCCGACGCTGTCGGCCGCGATGCGCGGGATCGGGCGCACGGCGTAGGTGCTGTGACAGCCGGCAAATGTCATCGCGGCGGCCGCCAAGAGAGCGAGGGAAAGTGCGCGCGACATAATCAAACCCCGTGCCGAGAGCCAGTAACGCAGTGTCGCGCAACTTCCCGCGGCTGCCGCCGACCTAGTTCGCAGAACCTGTTCGCAGAGGCACCGGATGGGCGTGCGCGCGTCCCGCTTCGAGATGCAGTGCATGCGTCACACCGCGCGGCAGATCCTCGGCGTGATGCACGGCGATGACCAGCGTCACCCGCCGCATCAAGCGCTCGAGCAACCGCTTCATGAATGCGCGCTGTGCCGGATCGAGGCCCGTGAGCGGCTCATCGAGCAGCAGCAGGCGCGGCCCGGCCGCGAGCGCACGCGCGAGCAAGGCGCGCCGCAACTGGCCATAGGACAGCTCACGCGGACGCCGCCCGGCCACGCCCGAGAGTGCGAAGAACTTGAGCCAGCGGGCGGCCACGCGCGCCTCGGCGGCGGTCGCCGGTTCCGCCAGGCCGATGCTCGCGCGCGGCCCGCTCGCGACGAGGTCGCGCACGCTCACGCTCACGGCGTAGTCGGTCTGCAGCTCCGGTGAGACGAAGCCGACCGAGCGCTTCCAATCGGCGATCGGCGTCCCTTGCGGAAATCCACGGCGCTCGATGACACCGCCGAGCGCGGGCGACAGATCACCGTAGATGAGCTTCAAGAAACTGCTCTTGCCCGCCCCGTTGGCCCCGAACACCGCCCAGTGCTCAGCGTCGCGCAGCTCCCAGCTCACCTCGCGCAGCACCGGCTTGTAGTCGACATACAAATCCGCGCCGCTGATCCTGACGAGCGGCGGCCGACGCCGCGCGCCGCCAACCGCTCGCGCCGCGCCCCGGGTGCGTTCGCCGCGTGCCGCGTCTTCGCCGGCCGCCGCGCGCAGCCGCGACGCGACTTCCCGGCGCAGCGGTCGCATGGCGAGGAGTCTTCCGGCATCGAGCTCGATGAGGCCCCGCGTGCCGCCCGGCACGTCGGCGGCGCGGTGAGCCGCGACGATCCAGGAGCCGCCGCGCGCGCGCACCGCGCGCAGCGCCCGATCGATGCGCCGGCGATAGCTTGCGTCGAGGCCGTTGTACAGCTCGTCAAGCAGCAGCCAGTCCGGGTCAGGGCACAGCGCGCGGGCAAGCAATGCGAGTCGTTTCTGACCATAGGAGAGCGAGGACATCCGGCGGCCGGCGAGCCGCTTCAGGCCGCACGCGCGCAATGTCGCCTCGATCTTGCGCCGCTCGGACGGGGTGACGGGAGACAGCAACAAATCGGTGCGATGCAATCCCGTGGCGATGAGGTCGGAGACGGTGAGGTCCCAGCCATAGCGGGCGTACTTGTCCTGCATTTCGGCGCCGAGATAAGCGATCCGGCTTTTGGCCTCGATGAGATCGATGGGTCGCCGGCCGCGATGGTAGGTGCGGCGGCCCGCGGCGGTAGGCGTCGGCCACACGTCGCCCGCGAGCAGCTTCAGGAGCTGAGTCTTGCCCGCGCCGTTGGCGCCGACCAGCGCCCAGCGCTCTCCTGCGCGCACATCCAGCGTGAGATCGCGCAGCACCCACTTGCCGCCCCGCTGCACGCCGACCGCGCGCAGCGATATGCCGAGCCTCATCCGCGTTCGATCCTGAATACTCCGCTTCGCTCGGAAATGCGGCCCTCGCGCTCGAGCTTGATCAGATGCGCCCGGAGCGTGAGCTTCGCCCACTCGTGGCGCTCCGCCGGCACATCGTCGTACACCTTGGGCGTCAGCTCATCGAGCGTCGCGCCCGCGCCGATGCAGCGGAGCACCTTGCTCTCGCGGGCCAGGCGGTGAGCCCGCAACTGCTCGATCACCTGCTTGCCGTGCTCCAGGAGCTCGCCGTGACCCGGCGCGATGCGCTCGAAATCATAGCCGCCGAGTTTCTCGAGAGACCCCAGGTAGGCCGCCATCTCGCCGTCGGGCGGCAAAATGACCGGAGAGACTCCGCCGAGCACGTGATCACCGGTGAACAGCATGCGCGCCTCGGGCGCGAGGTAACACACGCAATTGGAAGCGTGCCCGGGTGTATGGATCGCGGTCAGCGAGACATCACCGAGTGCGAGCCTTTCGCCGTCGCGCGGCAGATGCTGCGGCTGAAAGCGCTCGTCTTGGCGCCCGTCCGCGGGCGGCGGCAGGCCGATGAGGCGCGCACCCGTCACTCGCGCGAGCTCCGTGGCGAGCGGCGAATGATCACGGTGGGTGTGCGTGACGGCCACCCAGCGGATCCGCGCACCGCCGGCCGCGAGGATGTTGCGCAAATGGGTCGGATCGTCGGGCCCTGGATCCAGCACGGTCACCTCGCGCTCGCCGAGCAGATAGGTGTTGGTTCCCGACCCGGTCATCATGCCGGCGTTGGGCGCGCGCACGCGGCGCACGCCGGGGGCCAGCGTGACACTCGCGCCCGGCAAGGCGGGCTCCGAGGTGATGGTTCGCTCGTTCATTAAATTTGATTTCTGCGGGGCCGCCGCCGGTCCTCTCCCCGCGGGAGAGCGCAATCTCGAGCACATTCGAGCCGGTCAGTGAACTCGGTCCCATTCTGACATAGTTGCGATGGGCCGCGGAGCCGCTACACTGGGAGCTATGTCTAACTCTCCAAACGCACGACGGCTGGGGGGGCCAAAAGTCTGGGTCGATTTGGCGCGCCCCGACGCCGAGCAAAGCCAGCGCTTTCTCGCGGAAGCTCTTGCGCTGCTGCTCGCTGACCTGCTGCGCTCGGTGCTGTCGGATGCAAGCCCGGCGCTGCCGGCCGATGAGTCCGCGGTAGAGCGCTATCGGCACCTCGCCGACTCGCTCGCAGACGGCGAGACCCGGCGGCGGACGAGTCTCGGCATTACACGGGCCGGCCTCGCGAAGCGCTGCGTGACCTGGCTGAAGCTGCTGCTCACACCCGCGCCCAACGCCTCGACGAGCGCCGCGATGCGCGAATTCGTCGATGCCCTCGGATTGTTCCCCGCGCTGTTCGACAGTGAGCCTTCGGCACGCTCGCGCCGCGCGCGCCTCACCTGGCTGCTCACTCACGATCGTCGGCTCGACGCCAGTACCCGCGAGGCCGCCACGGCTCTCATCGAGGCTTGCGAACACCTCGGGGTGTTGCTCTGGCCCGACACGGATCGAGACTGAGACACACGTCCGCGACTGGCCGTCCGCCCCCGACCGACACTCCGATCGGCGCTGCCGAACGGGTGTATAATATGGCCCCTTTTCCGCCGGAGTCTCGAATGCAGCCAGAGCGCATTGCGTCCGTCGAAGTGGCCGACGCGCCGCCACCGGACAAGTCGCGCTTCCGATTTCAGCGCCTGCTCGCGCCTTTCGCGGCGAGAAAAGCGGTGGTCACTCCCATCGTCTGGTTCTTTCTCGACTGGCTGGTGCTCGCCGCCATCATCGGTACGCTGCTGATCGTCGACTCTTGGTGGGTGCGGGTGTGCGCGGCGCTGGTCGCCGGCTTGTGGATCGCGCGGCTTTTCGTCATCGGTCACGACGCCTGTCATGGCTCCTACACGCCGAGCCAGACGCTGAACGGCTGGATCGGCCGCATCGCATTCCTGCCGTCGCTCACGCCCTACAGCCTGTGGGAGGTCGGCCATAATCTCGCCCATCACGGCTTCACGAATCTCAAAGGCCGCGATTACGTGTGGACGCCGTTCTCGCCGAACGAGTTCGCCAGTCTTTCCTGGATTCGGCGCCGTCTGGAGCGCGTCTATCGCAGCGGCGTCGGTCAGGGCGTCTACTACATGATCGAGATGTGGTGGAAGAAGCTCATGTTCCCGAGCCGCAAGCACGTCAATCATCGGCGCTTTGCCTACACCTTCGACGGGCTGCTCGTGAGCGCGTTCGGCCTCGCCTGGATCGGCGGCCTCGTGGCCTGGGGCCTATACAGCGGCAAGTCCATCACGGTGTTGCTGGTCTTCGGCTTCCTCGTGCCGTTTCTCGTCTGGAATTGCCTCATGGGGTTCGTGATCTACGTGCAGCACACGCACCCACGAGTGGCCTGGTACGAGCGCCGCGACGAGTGGAGCGCGAATTCCGGCTACGCGACGACGACCGTGCACGTCAAGCTCATGCGTCCGCTCGACGGATTGATCCATTACATCCTCGAGCACGGTGCCCACCATGTGAACATGGGAATTCCGCTGTATCGCCTGAAGGAGGCGCAGGCTCGCCTGAGCGCAACGCTCGACGAGCGCTTGAACGCCGAGGTCTTCTCGTGGCGCTACTACTGGAACACGGTCCGGCGCTGCAAGCTCTACGATTTTGCGCAGCACGTCTGGATGGATTTCGACGGGCGCATCACCTCGACACCTTTGGTCGTCTCGCGCTAGCCTTGCCCGGCGCGTCGTCGGCGCGCCGGGGCTCGGCGCCCTCCTACTTCTTCAAGATCGCGGCGTGATGGCGCAGGTGATCGGCCATGAAGGTCTGAATGAAATAGTAGCCGTGGTCGTATCCCGGCTGCATGCGCAGCTCGAGCTTCTGACCCGCCTTTTCGGCGGCCGCCGAGAATTTCTCCGGCAGAAGCTGCTCTTTGAGAAACTGATCCGAAGTGCCTTGATCGATCAGAATCAACCCCGGATAGGGCTTGCGCGCAACCAGCTCGGTGGCGTCGTACTCGCGCCAGGTCTCCTGATTCGTCCCCAGATAGTTGGTGAATCCCTTCTTCCCCCAAGGGCATTGCATCGGGGCTGCGATGGGCGAGAACGCCGAGACGGATTTGTAGACCGAGGGATTCTTCAACGCGATGGTGAGCGCGCCGTGACCGCCCATCGAGTGACCGAAGATTCCGGTCGCCGCCACGTCTGCCGGCAAGCTCTGCGCGACAATCTCGGGCAACTCGCGCGTCACGTAGCTATACATCCGATAGTTCGTGGACCATGGCGCCTGGGTGGCGTCCAAATAAAAACCGGCGCCCTGGCCGAAATCCCAGCTGTCTGCGTCGCCCGGCAAGCGCGGCTCGCGCGGGCTCGTATCGGGCGCCACCAGCATCAGACCGAGCTGCGCCGCTGCCTGCTGCGCGTGACTCTTGATGGGAAAGGTTTCCTCCGTGCAGGTGAGGCCCGCAAGGTAATAGAGCACGGGCACCTTGCCGGTCTTCGATTGCGGCGGAAGATACACCGAGAACTTCATCGTGCCGCGCGTCTCGCGCGAGGCATGCTTGTAAAAGCGCTGCACGCCGCCGTAGCAACCGTGTTCCGAGACCAGTTCGATCGAGCTCATGGATCACCTGTGCATTGAGATATATCCTCGCCACCGCTTACCCTAATGCAACCCCACCGGAGTTGGAAGCCTCACCCTAATGAACATCGAATTCACCCCGAACGAGGCGCGCGTGATCGGCTGCCTGATCGAGAAAGAGATCACCACCCCCGATCAATATCCGCTCTCGTTGAATGCGCTCACCAACGCTTGCAACCAGAAAACCAACCGCGAGCCGGTCCTCGAGCTGAGCGAGACCGTGGTGCAACAGGCGGTGGACTCGCTCATGAAAAAATACATGGTCAGCGACAAGTCGGCCGGCTATGGGGGCCGGGTGACCAAATACCGGCACCGTTTCTGCAACACCGAGTTCGGACCGCTGAAGTTCTCGCCCCAGGAGCTCGGCATACTGTGCGTGCTGCTGCTGCGCGGCCCGCAGACGCCGGGGGAATTGCGCTCGCGGACCAACCGGTTGTGCGAGTTCGCGGACGCGCAGCAGGTGGAGACGACACTGCAGGCGCTCATGGAGCGCGAGGATGGCCCCTTCGTCGCCCGCTTGGCGCGCTCTGCCGGCGAACGCGAGGCGCGCTACGGTCACTTGTTCTCAGGGATGCCCGAATGGACCGCCCCGGCTGAGTCGGACCGGGACACGGCGGCGGGCGCGGATGCCTCGAGCTCGACGGCGACTCTCTCGCAGCGCCTCACGCAGCTCGAGGAGACGGTCGAAGCGCTGCGCCGCGAGGTCGAGGAGCTAAAAGGCTCGCCGCATTAGTGCGGGAGCGACGCGGTCTGCTTGGCGATGCCGTCGCGCTCGCTCACCCATTTGGCGAACGCCTCGGCATCGGCGCTGTGCGGTGTGCTCGAATCCGCCTGACGCGCGGCGACCCACTTCTGCATCGCAGCCATGAGCTGCGCAGCCAGATCCGGCGAGTGGTTATATAGATCCATGTAGGCGATCTCCACCTCGTCCAGATGATCGACCGCGAGGTACGCTTCCGCCCGGTGCTCGATAGCTTCCATCAGCTCGGGCTTGAGCGCGAGCGTGTGGTTGTAGTCATCGATCGCCTCGCGGAAAGCGCCTTGGCGCAGGTGAATGTAGCCGACCTGATCCCAGGCTTCGACCAAATCGCTCTTGTGGCTCAAGGCCTCGGTGAAGGCATCGAGCGCGGTGTTGTATTGATCGCTAAGCCGATCCATGTCCTTGGCTTTCTTGTCGGGATCCTTGGTGGCTGCGGCGTCCGCCTCGAGCGCCTTCGCCTTGTCGAGCGCCTTATTGGCCGCTTTGAGCGCCTTCTTCACCGCGACATCCGGTTTGTCGTCCATCTGGGTCGGCGGTTCGTCCGGCATGCCGCCGGCCCCCGGCGGCACTTGTCCCCTGCCGCCCATGCCGCCCCCGCCCATGCCGCCGCCCGGCAGGCCTTGGGCATCGGCGATGCGCACCTGCAGCCCGCAAAGAGCGACGGCGGCGACGATCAGCAGGATGTTCTTCATGCCGAGGATTCTAGAAGATCGCTAGCCCTGGCGCGAGGCCTCTTCGATCCCGATGCGCAGCGACTTGGTGGCGATTCGCACCTCGATCAAGAAGGCCAGCAACGCGGCGGCAAGCGCCGACATGGACAGGATGAACATGCAGGCGATGAATCCCGACAAATCCCAGCGCAGAAAGGCGTTCACGAACAGCATCACCACCACCAGCGCAATGAACAGCGCCGACAGGATGATGCAAGTGATCGCGGTATTGATGTACCCGGCACGCCGCTCGAGCACCGGTAATTGCTGGTGCCAGTCGCGCGCGCTCGGCGATTGCCCCTGGAGCACCAGGCGTTCCTCCAGGGTGCGCGCGCGATCGACGATGCGCGCCAAGCGGCTGGTCAGGACGTTCAGCGTGACGCCGATGGCCGAGATGAGAAAAATCGGGGTGAGCGCAACTTGGATGAGATGCGCGATATCGAAGGCGGGGTGGAAGGCGTCCATCGGGCGCGCCTAACTAAAACGCCCCGGCCGGTGCGATGACCGGACGGGGCGCCGAGTAAACCGTCTTAGCTCTTGGAAGGAGCAGGCGTCGACTTCTTGCTCTTCTTACCGCTGTGCTTGTGCGAGGACTTGGACGAGGACGAGCTCGCCGCCGGCGCACTGGCGGAAGATCCGGTGGACGGAGTGTCGGCGGCCATCGCCGCAGAGGCGATACCAATGGACAACAGGGCAGTTGCGATCAACTTAATCATGGGGTCTCCAGCAAAGGGGGTTGACGAGCGATCCACGCAGAGAATACGCCCGATCCAGATAAATCATCCGACATGAAGATCATTTCACGATCCTTCGGGCGGAGCCTTCCAGCGGCGGCGCAGGCTTGTGGTGTGTCGACACGTGCCAGTACAGATACCCAACGATCAAGCAATTGGCGAGCAGCACGAGACTCGCGCCGAAGGAGGGGCTGTGCACCAGCTCCCACAGCTCCAATGGAATCAAAGAGGCCGTGATGATTACGGTCAGCCATTCGGCCCAGCGGAGCTGCAGCCACAGACCGGTCCCCTCCACCGCGAACACCGCGGCGTAGGTGAGGGTGATCAGGCGCACCTGATGGACTCGCTGTTCGGAGAGGCCGCTGAACCAGACGATCCCCCGCGTGACGAGATCGTGCTCGAGTCCGTGCGGACGAGCAGACAGCCAGGAGAGGATCCGCGCCACGAGCGTCGAATCGTGCAACCGCAGCTCGCCCCAGGCCGCGAGGAGCAGAAGAATCACTTTCACCAGCTTGTAGAGCGCAATGGTGCGCAGCATCCCAAAGCGCGCCAGGGGCGCGGGGTGTGAGGAATCCGCCACGCGGTTGCCTTAAGCCCGACCCGCAGGCGGTTGGAACTGCAGCGTCGCGTCGAGCAGCGCGGGAATGTCGAAAACCGCGCGCTCGTTGTCCATGATCAGCGGCGCGACGCCGGCCGCCGCCACCAGGGCGGCAGGCACCTGAATCCGGTCCCGCTCCCGAGCGACCGTCCAGGTCTCCAAGCGCTTGTCCTGAAAGGCTAAATTCAATGCACCCCAGCGGATCAATGCGGCGCGGGCCAGCGGGGTGTCACCGCCCCACTGACGATGGGCAAGCGTCATGGCGGAGCCCGCCGCGATCTCGTCCTGCGGCAGAGTCATCAATTCCTGGATGTAGCGCACCATCTCGTCTGGCGGCACATGCAATGTCAAATAGGGCGCGGCCGCATCGGTCATGGCGGCCTTCATTTTACGTCGGATTCTCCAGGCTGAACATGGCATTCTCGTCGTCGTAGGCAAACGCCTCGGCGTAGCGCGCCCAGCGGATGACGGCCCGCAGGGTCTGCTCCGCGTCGTCCTCGCTCATAAAATCCTCCAGCTCGTCGATGAACCGGCTCTTGCGTGCCGAGTGGCTCACCCGCTCGTCGAGCACCCGGCGGATATGCGCCGCCAGAGGCACATAGGCAAGCAGGTGCCGGAGGAAAATGCGCTTGCGCTCATCGATGTCGGCGTGTGCGAAGGCCATGCCGTCCTCGGTGAGCTTCAGGTCGCCGCCCTCCAGTTCGGCGAACCGCAGCAGCTGGAGCGTTTCGGCGACGGGGAATAGCTCGTCGATCTCCATCTGCAGGTCGGAGGCGATTTCCGGCAGGTCCGCCTTGCCGTTGAAGGGCGCCGCGGCGACCGCCTCCATCAGACCGGACAAGATGTTCGAGCCGACGTGCGGCAGAACGCTGCCGATTCCGAGCCCGGGAAAGCGCTCTTGGCGGCCGCCGGGACCCGCGCCCTTGGGACGAGCCGTCATTTCGACATAGATCCGCTCCACCAGATCGCGGAAGCTCGGGTCGAGGCGATTGCGCGGTTGCGGGAGCGTTACCTTGATCTCGCTCAAAATGCGGCCCGGATTGCTGCCGAACACCAGGATGCGATCGCACATCAACACCGCCTCTTCGATGTTGTGCGTGACCAATATGACGCCCTTGATGGGCATCCGCCCTTCCGCCCACAAATCCAGGAAGTCCGTGCGCAGAGTCTCCGCCGTGAGGACATCGAGCGCCGAAAACGGCTCATCCATGAGCAAAATGTTGGGATGAACCACCAGTGCGCGCGCGAATCCGACCCGTTGGCGCATGCCGCCGGAGAGCTCGCGCGGGTAGGCGGATTCGAACCCGTCGAGACCGATCAAGTCGATGGCGGCCAGAGAGCGCTTACGGATCTCCGCGCGCGGCATGTTCTGCGCTTCCAGGCCGAGAGCGACGTTCTCGAACACGGTGAGCCAGGGAAACAGCGCAAAGCTCTGAAACACCATCGCGATGCCGCGCGCCGGTCCCACGACGGGATGCCCGAGATACTGCACCTCGCCCGCGCTCGGCTCCGCGAGACCTGCGATCAAGCGCAGCAGCGTCGACTTGCCGGATCCGGAGCGCCCGAGCAGGCCCATGATCTGCCCCTCGTGGAGCTCCAGGTTCATGCCGTCGAGCACCAGCAGCTCCTCGCCGTCGGGCTTGGGAAATGCCTTGCGTACCTGGCTGCACTGGAGCAATGGATTGTCGTTCATGCCGGTGTCCCGTTAGGTCATCCGATATTTGCGCTCGGCGTAGTAATACAAGGGCCGCCAGAAAAGCCGATTGATCGTCACCACGAACAGGCTCATCACCGCCACGCCGAGAATGATTTGGTGAAAATCATGGGCCGCCGCCGCGTCCGCAATATACGAGCCGAGTCCCTTCGCCCGGATCTCCGTGTGCCCCCAGGAAACGAGCTCAGACACCTGCGCGGCGTTCCACGAGCCTCCTGAAGCGGTAATCGCACCGGTGACGTAGAAGGGAAGCACCGCCGGCAACGCCACCCGCCGCCACCAAAGCCACCCCTTGATGCCGAAATTGGTGGCGGCATAGCGCATCTCGGCTGGAATCGTGGTCGCGCCCGCGATGATGTTGAACAGGATGTACCACTGCGTGCCGAGGATCATGAGTGGGCTCAGAAACACGTCCGGATTGAGCTTCCAGACGACGATGCCGTACACGGCGATCGGGAACAGCAGATTGGCGGGAAACGCTGCCATGAACTGCGCGATCGGCTGCACGATTTCGGCCGCCCGAGGGCGCATCCCGACCCAGATGCCGATGGGCACCCAGACGAGGCTCGCGAGGGCGATCAGGACGAAGACCCTTACCATGGTGATGCAGGCGAGGCCGCACACGTGGAGCGCTTCCTTGAGCGGAGTATGGGCGACCAGCACGGCAAGGAGATGCCAGAGGCCCACGGCGACCGCCAGCACGAGCAGCGAAACCCACAGCAGATCGAGGCTCCGCCGCTTCGGACGATCCTCCTCGACCACGACGACTTTGTCGGTGCGCTTTACCAGCCGGCTGGTCCAGAAGACCGCTTTGTGAAACGTGAGTGTCGCCGTCTGGATGATGCGCGAGCGGCGCATCATGGTCAGCGCCCAGGATTCCGGCACCCGCTCGTTGGGCTCCTGCTCCACACGGAAGCGGTCGACCCACGCCACCAGCGGCCGGAACAGCAGCTGGTCGTACAGCAGGATTACGATCAGCATGGTGAGGATCGCCCAGCCGATGGCGCGCAGGTTCTTTTGCTCGATGGCGAGCGCGATGTATGAGCCGACCCCGGGCAGCGCCACCGACGTCTTGCCGACCGTGAACGATTCGGAGGCGACCACGAAAAACCAACCACCCGACATGGACAGCATCATGTTCCAGACGAGCGCCGGCATGGCGAACGGCGTCTCGAGCTGCCAGAATTTCATCCACGGCGAGAGCCGGAAAGACTCAGCCGCTTCCAGGAGCTCGAGCGGTACGGTGCGCAGTGACTGATAGAAGCTGAACGCCATGTTCCAGGCCTGACTGGTGAAGATCGCGAAAATCGCCACGAATTCGCCGCCGAGCACCCTGCCAGGCGCAAGCGACAGGAAGAACACGTTGGTGATGGAGATGAAGCCCAGGATCGGCACCGACTGCAGAATGTCGAGGATGGGCACGAGCAAGCGGCCCGCGCGTTCGCTCTTCGCCGCCCAAGTCGCGTAGGTGAGCGTGAACACCAGCGAGAAAAATAGCGCCGCCAGCATCCGGAAGGTCGTGCGTGCGGCGTATTCGGGCAGGTGCACCGGGTCCAGAGACAAGGGCACCGCCTCGAGCTTGACGAGCGGATCAAACAGGCCGCGAGCGGTCTCGCCGAGAAATGCGATCAGGCCGATGACCACGATGAACGCGAGCACGTCCCAGCGGGACGTCAGGTCTTTGAGGAAGACGTAGGGCTCGAAGCGTTTCATCGGCGCATTCTCGCAGGACAAGCCGTGAGCTTGCTAGCTCTTCGCGAGCGCGGTCGGCCCTCGCGATGGTTTGCGATCGTCTTAGCTGTGGAGATCCGAGCGAGCCGCGCGGTTCAGTTCGGCTGCAGGCCGTAGACGTCGAGCTCTCCCGAGACGCTCGTCGAGTTGAGGGCACCGCCGATATTGTTGCCGCGAGTGCCGATGTAGACCTTGCCGTTCGCGACGGAGGGTACCGTGAACTTGACGGCGTTGCCCGCCGCGTCTGCACCGCCCGCGGCCATCGAGCTGTTCCAGAGCTCGACCAGGTTCGTCGCATTGTAGGCGTGCAGCACCGCCGGTCCGCAGCCGGGCGATTGGTTGGTGCAATACGGGCTGTTGTCGAGCGCCCAAACGATCCCGTTGCCGGTCCCGGTCGCCGAAATCGCGGGCGAGGGACCGGGAAATCTGAAGCTCGCCGGATCGGTCGCGTGCGCTTGCTGAACGAACTGGGACGTCGAGGTATCCAACGCATAGGAAGTCAGCGGACCGTTGGGCCCGAGATAAATGGTGTCGTTCCAGATCGAGACGGTCGAGAAGATGGAATGCCCCGTCGGGATCTTTTGCCACGCGGTTGCATCGCCGCTGCTGAAGCCGCCGAGCGAGGCCTGGTTCAAGATATAGAGAGAGCCATCCTTGCCGCCGCCCACGACCACTCCGACGGTTCCTGTGTCCGTGGTCACGTTGGCGAGCACGGCGGCGCCTCCCGAGCCGAAATCATTGTCCACGCCCGGCTCACCGCTTCCCGGGCCCTGATCCCCCGGCGTAAAATACTGGGAGATGCTGAAGGCTGCGCTCGGCGTGGCTGAATTCGGCGTCATCGAGAGCTGCAGCAGCGAATCGCCGTAATCGTTGTTGGGTGCGGTCGCGCTGGTCGCATCGAAGGCGCCGTTGCCGGTGATCACGTACAGGTGTCCGCTGGCATCCGCCGAGGGCGCACCGCCGCCCATCCAGATTCCGCCCCACTGCACGTTGGGCGTCACATTGAGTACGGATACCTGCGAGAAGCCCGCGGCGCCATAGGTGTAGCCCATGAGCCAACCGTAGTAGGGCGACGTGTCTTCGTGAGAGGCCCACGCGATATACACCGTGCCGTTGACGAGCGCGAGGCCCGAGCGCTGATTTTCCTGGCGCGCGCTGAATGTGGTGGTCGCCGAGCCGTCGCCGGTCCCGGGGTAAGTGCCCTGGATGAGTAGGGGCGAGTTGGATTTCTCACTGCCCGTCGTCACGTCGATCGCATGCAAGCGCTGGTAGAAAATCGTGCCCGCCGTATTCATGGACTTCGACACCACATACAACGTGCCGCTCGATGCATCGATCACCGGTGTGCCGATCACCCCCACCTCGGGGGTGATGTCGCCGTCGCCCTCACCCACCAGATGATTGCTTGGGCCCGATGGCACGGTGACCTCTCCGGCCGTCGCGCCATGAGCCGTGTCGATGAGACTCACGCTCCAGAGCTGCACACAGGGATTGGCGTCGGCGTCGAAGGCGAACAAACTGTCGTGAGCGCTCGCGACGAACACCACGTTGTGCTGCGCTCCGTTGATGGTGAGATTCGCGGCCCAGAGGGGCTGGGCGTACACAGCGCCGTCGGCGACGCAGGAGAAAAGCTTGCCGAAGGTCCCCGAGCCGACGCTGCCGGCGGTGCCACCGCTGCCGGCAGCAGTCAAGGCATATTCCTGCGCGTTGACGGCATCGCGGGAGGTGTCGTTGCGGTAGGTGAACACGCCCGCAAGGTCGGTCACGCCGAGCGCAATGGTGCTGCTCACCGTCGGATTCGTCACGCTGGTCGCCGTGATGGTGTACGAGCCCGCCGTACTGGGCGCCGTGAACGTGGTGCTCGTGCCGTTGGTGCTTTGCGCGGGTGCGAAGGAGCCGCCGGCCGGAGTCAGGCTCCAGGTCACGCCCGCGGGGTCGTTGGTCGAGACCGAGAGCGTCGCGGTCTGGCCGAGCGTGAGCGCCGCGGCTCGCGGCGTGATCGCGATGGAAATGCTGGACGATGCCACGCTCAACGTAAGATTCACCGATTTCTGCTGCGAGGGAGCGTAGCTGTCGGCGACCGTGAGCGTGAGCGGAGCCGAATTCACCGCCGTCGTCGGGGTGCCCGCGATCACGCCGGTCGAGGGCGTCAGCGCCAAGCCCGCGGGCAACGAGCCGGCGGTAATCGACCAGGTGAGCGGCGACGTGCCGCCGGTGGCCGCCAACGTCGCCGTGTAGGCTTTACCCACCTGCGCGACGGGGAGCGAGGTCGTGGTGACGGCGAGCGCGGCATTCACCGTCAGCGGCAACGCCACGGTTTGCGTCAGCACCGGCGTGGAAGAATCCTGCAACTCGAAGGTGACAGCCGCAGCGGACGCGGCGGTCGGCGTCCCGGAGATCGAACCGCTCGCGCTGAGCGAGAGACCGGCCGCCAACGCGCCACTCTTGATCGACCAATGATAGGGTGACGTCCCGCCGCTCGCGCTCAAAGTGGCCGCGTAAGCGACGCCGACTTCGCCGATCGGCAGCGATGTCGTGGTCACGGCAAGGGCAGATGGCGCGATGGTCAGGCTCAGGGTGCGCGCGCTCGACTGGGCGGGGCTCCCCGAGTCGGTCACCTTCAATGCGACGGGCGCCGCAGCGGCGGCCGCGGCGGGGGTGCCCGCGATCGTGCCGCTCGCGGCGAGCGTAAGGCCCGCCGGTAACGCACCGCTCGCGAGCGCCCAATGATAAGGCGGCGTGCCGCCCGTGGCTGCGAGCGCCGCGCTGTAGTGCGCACCAATCTGACCCTGCGGCAGTGAGCTCGTGACTACAAAGAGCACCGTGGGTGCAATCGTCAGGGTGAGGGAGCGAGCACTCGACTGTGCGGGGCTGCCTGAATCCGTGACCTGTACGTCGACGGCGGCCGAATTCACTTCCGCCGAGGGAGTCCCCGCGATCGTGCCGCTCGCGCTGAGCGTGAGACCCGATGGGAGCATGCCGCTCGCGAGCGCCCAATGGTAAGGGGCCGTGCCGCCCGCGGCCGCAAGCGCGGCGCTGTAACTCGAGCCCACTTGACCTTTGGGCAACGAGCTCGTGGAGACAGACAGCGTTGACGGGACCGCGTCGTCTCCGGAGCCGCATCCTGCGAGCGCTCCAAGGAGCACCAAGTTGGCAAGCAACGGCGCAATGGTCCTGCGCGAACAAATCGGTGTCATGACATCCCTTGCCAGTGTTAAGCCGCGTGCCTCAGTTCGGCTGCAAGCCGTAGACGTCGAGCTCTCCCGAGACGCTCGTCGAGTTGAGGGCGCCGCCGATATTGTTGCCGCGCGTGCCGATGTAGACCTTGCCGTTCGCGACCGAGGGCACCGTGAACTTGACGGCGTTGCCGGCCGCGTCCGCGCCGCCCGCGGCCATCGAGCTGTTCCACAGCTCGGTGAGGCTCGTCGCATCGTAGGCATGCAGCACCGCCGGTCCGCAGGGCGCGTTCGTCCCGTTCGATCGCGGGGTGCAATATTGGCTGTTATCGAGCGCCCAAACGACACCGTTGGCGGTCCCGGTCGCCGAAATCTCGGGCGAGGGGCCCGGAAATCCCCAGCTCGCCGGGTCGGTGGCCTGCGCTTGCTGAACGAAGCGGGACGGAGTCGTCGAGGTATTCAACGCGTAAGACGTCAGCGGACCCTGGAATGGTCCCAGATAAATGGTGTCGTTCCACATCGAGACGGTCGAGAAGATGAAATGGCCCGTCGCGATCGCCTGCCACGCGCCCGTATCGCCGCTGGTGTATCCGCCAAGCGAAGCCTGGTTCATGATGTACAACGTTCCGTCCTTGCCGCCGCCCACAATTACTCCCACGCTCCCCGTACCCGAGGTCACGTTGGCGAGCACCGCCGCGCCTCCGGCGCCAAAATCGTGGTCCTGTTGTTGATCGGTCAGCTGATCCGACGGGGTGAAATACTGGGAGACGGTAACGGCGGCGCTGGGCGTGGTCGGGTTCGGCGTCACCGAGAGCTGCAGCAACGAATCGCCGTAATCGTTGTTGGGTGCGCTCGCGTTGGTGGCATCGAAAGCACCATTGCCGGTGATCACATACACGTGTCCGTTGGCATCCGCAGAGGGTGCACCGCCGCCCATCCAGATGCCGCCCCCCGGGAGCACATTCGGCGTGACGTTGAACACGGAGACTTGCGCGAAGCCCGAGGCCCCGTACGTATAGCCCATGAGCCAACCGTAGTAGGGCCACGCGTCCTCGTGAGCCGCCCAGGCAATATAAATGCTGCCGTTGATGAGCGCGAGTCCCGCGCGCTGGTTTTCATAGCGTGCGCTGAACGTGGTGGTCATCGTGCCGTCGCCGGTTCCGGGGTAAGTGCCCTCGATGAGTATGGGTGAGCTGGCTTTCTCGAGACCCGTCGTCACGTCGATCGCATGCAAGCGCTGGTAGAAAATGGTGCCGGCCGTATTCATGGACTTCGACACCACATACAACGTGCCGCTCGAGGCATCGATCACCGGCGTGCCGATCACGCCCACTTCGGGTGTGATATCGCCGGAGCCGTCGCCCACCAGATAGCCGCTCGGGCCGGCCGGCACGGTGACCTCTCCGGCCGTCGCGCCATGAGCCGTGTCGATGAGACTCACGCTCCAGAGCTGCACACAGGGGCTCGCGTCGGCATCGAAGGCGAACAAACTGTCGTGAGCGCTCGCGACGAACACCACGTTGTGCACGGCGCCGTTGATGGTGAGATTCGCAGCCCAAAGGGGCTGCGCATAGACCGCGCCGTCGGCGATGCAGGAAAAGAGCTTGCCGAAGCTCGCCGGCGCGACGCTCCCGCCAGTCCCGCCGCTGCCGGCCGTCAAGGCGTACTCCTGCGCGTTGACGCCGTCGCGCGCGGTGTCGTTGCGGTACGTGAACACGCCCGCGAGACCCGTCACGCCGAGCGTAATGGAACTGTGCACGGTCGTCGGGTTCGTGACGCTCGTCGCCGTGATGGTGTAGGTACCCGGCGTGGTGGGCGCCGTGAAGGTGGTGCTGGTGCCGTTCACGCTTTGCGCGGGCGCGAAGGAGCCGCCGGCCGGAGTCAGACTCCAGGTGACGCCCGCAGGATCGTTGGTCGAGACCGAGAGCATCGCGGCCTGACCGAGCGTGAGCGCCGCGGCTCGCGGCGTGATCGCGATGGAAATGCTGGACGATGCCACGCTCAACGCGAGGTTCACCGATTTTTGCTGCGCGGGCACGAAGCTGTCGGCCACCGTGAGCGTGAGCGGAGCCGAATTCAGCGCCGTCGTCGGGGTGCCCGCGATCACGCCGGTCGAGGGCGTCAACGACAAGCCCGCGGGCAACGAGCCGGCGGTAATCGACCAGGTCAGCGGCGGGGTGCCGCCGGCGGCCGCCAATGTCGCCGTGTAGGCCTTGCCCACCTGCGCGACAGCGAGCGATGTCGTGGTCACGGCAAGGGCAGGTGCGATGGTGAGGCTCAACACACGGCTGGTTGTCTGCACAGGGCTTCCGGAATCCGTGACCCGCAAACCGATCGCCGTCGCATTTGCCACCGCCGTTGGAGTCCCGGTGATCGTGCCGCTTGCGGCGAGCGTCAGACCCGACGGAAGCGTGCCGCTCGCAAGCGCCCAATGATAAGGGGCGCTGCCACCGGCAGCCGCAAGAACGCCACTGTAACTTGAGCTCACTTCACCCGTGGGTAACGAGCTCGTGGAGACCGACAACGGCGTCGTAGCCGGCGAGTTGTCTCCGGAGGAGCCGCATGACGTCAGGACCCCGATGAGCACCAGGCTGGCAAGCGGCGGCGCAAAGGCCCGGCGCGAACAAATCAATGTCATAACATCCCCTGCCGATGCTTGTAGGACCGAGATTGGAATATAAGCAGGTCGGCGGCACCCCAGCCTCGGGCCGCATCACCGTCCCAATCGACAACTGTCAAATCAGAGCCGCAATTTCGACGTGCTCAGCGAAGTGTGTAGCATAGCCAAGCGATCTCTTTTGTTACAGAACTACCGGCTCGCCGGAAGTCCTGCAATATGTCATGCTTTAGCGACGGGTGCGGTCCGTACCGCACCGTCTCTCGAGGCATGCATCTCCGAGAACCCATGCAGAACAGTTCGACTGCCCGGCGCGGTACGCCCTCTCCCGCCAGCTCGGCGCCGGCCCGATTGCCGCAGACCACCCGCTTCGAAGTGCTGGGCGCGATCAGCTTCTCGCACTTCCTCAACGATCTCATTCAGTCGCTCATTATCGCGATCTATCCCCTGTTGAAGGGTGAGTTTCTGTTGAGCTTCGCGCAGATCGGCGCGATCACCCTCACCTACCAAATCTGCGCCTCCGTGCTGCAGCCGCTGGTCGGTGCGTATACCGACAAGCGCCCGCAGCCGTACTCATTGAGCATGGGCATGGCCTCGACCCTCATCGGGCTCGTGACGCTCGCGCTTGCGCCCAACTACGCCTGCGTGCTGGTCGCGGCCGCGTTCGTCGGTGCCGGATCCGCGGTTTTTCATCCCGAGTCGTCGCGCATCGCGCGCCTGGCCTCGGGCGGGCAGCACGGCCTGGCACAATCGATTTTTCAGGTCGGTGGCAACGCGGGCAGCGCAGTCGGGCCGCTGCTCGCGGCCCTGATCGTCATTCCCCACGGGCGGCCGAGTGTCGCCTGGTTCGCGCTCGCCGCCATCCTCGCGATTGGCGTCCTGTGGAAAGTGAGTGGATGGTACAAGCGCCATCATCTCGACCGCCCCGCGGCCGCGAAGGCGCACGCGCGGTCCGCGGGTCCCCTCACCCGGCGACGCGCGGCCTGGTCCGTCGCCATCCTGCTCGTTCTGCTGTTCTCGAAGTATTTCTATCTCGCGAGCATCTCGAGCTACTACATCTTCTACCTGATCGAGAAATTCCATCTGTCGATGCAGTCGGCGCAGATGTATCTGTTCTTGTTCCTGCTCGCCGTTGCAGTCGGCGGACTTGCGGGCGGCCCGATCGGCGACCGCATCGGACGCAAGCGCGTCATCTGGTTCTCGATCCTCGGGGTGGCGCCGTTCACGTTGCTGCTGCCGCACGTCGGTCTCGCCGCGACCGCGGTCTTGAGCGTGATCATCGGACTCATTCTGGCCTCCGCGTTCTCGGCCATCCTGGTGTTCGCGCAGGAGATCATGCCGGGCCGCGTGGGAGCCGTGTCGGGTCTCTTCTTTGGTTTCGCTTTCGGCCTGGGCGGCATCGGCGCCGCCGTACTCGGTGCGCTGGCCGACCGAGAGGGCATCGAGTTCGTGTATCGGCTATGTGCCTACCTGCCCTTGCTCGGCGTTGCCGCGGCGCTCCTACCCAATATCGAGCAGCGCAGCGTGCGGAGTCCTGCGTGACGCAGAATCTCGTCTGGCTGATCACGCAATACGGATTGCCGATCGTGTTCGTCAACGTATTCGTGGATCAAATCGGCCTGCCGGTTCCGGCCATGCCGACGCTGATATTGGCCGGTGCCATCGCCGCCACCGGCGCGCTCGGCCTGCCCTCCTTGTTCACGGCGGCGGTGCTCGCCTGCATTGTGCCCGACTGCGTCTGGTTCTTGGTCGGGCGGCGCTACGGAATGCGCGTGCTGAAAACATTGTGCCGCATCTCCCTCGAGCCCGACTCGTGCGTCAACCAGACCCAGTCGCGCTTCGAGCGCTGGGGGATCAACTCGCTGGTGATCGCCAAGTTCGTGCCGGGTCTCGCCATCATCGCTCCGCCGCTCGCCGGCGCCATGCGCATCGCCTGGCCGCGATTCCTCACGCTGAGTGCGCTCGGCGGAGCCACCTGGGTCGGCGCCGGACTCGCCGCCGGCGTGCTCTTCAAGACGCAAATTCAATCGGTCCTCCTGCACCTCGACCGCATCGGCAGTGTCACCGGCACTTTGGTCGCCGCGGCGCTCATCGGCTTCGTGGTCTACAAGTGGTGGGAGCGGCAGCGCTTCTACAAGGAGCTGCGCATGGCGCGGATCAGCGTCGCCGATCTCTACGCGCTCCAGGAAGCGGGCGAACAACCCATCGTCGTGGACGTGCGCTCGAACACGGCGCGGACCCTCCAGCCGCGCTGGATACCCGGCGCGATTCACGTGCCGGTGGACGATGTGGCCCGGCACCTCGCGGAACTGCCCCGGGATCGCGAGATCGTCGTGTATTGCACGTGCCCGAGCGAGGCTTCGGCGGCGCGTGTCGCGAAGCTGCTCATCAATCACGGCTTCAAGGAAGTTCGGCCCTTGTACGGCGGTCTCGATGCGTGGATCGAGGCGGGCTATGCTGTCGACGGCCTTCCGGAAGCTCCAGCGTGAGCGAGGCCTCCGCGCATCACGTGGTGATCGTCGGCGGCGGCTTCGGCGGACTCGCCGTCGCGCAAGGACTCAAGGGCACGGGCGTGCGCATCACCATCGTCGATCAGCGCAACCATCACCTCTTCCAGCCCTTGCTCTACCAAGTCGGGACAGCCACATTGGCCACGTCGGAAATCGCCTGGCCGATCCGCCAGCTGTTTCGCCGGCGCAAGGACATCACCACGTTGCTCGGCACCGCCGCGGGCGTCGATACGGCTGCCCGGGAGGTGCTGCTCGAGGACGGCGGGCGAATAGGCTACGACTCTCTGGTGCTCGCCACCGGCGCGCGCCACGCCTATTTCGGCCACGACGAGTGGGAGCCCTATGCGCCGGCGTTGAAAACGCTCGAGGATGCGACCTCGATCCGGCGGCGCGTCCTGCTTTCCTTCGAGCGCGCCGAGCGCGAGAGCGACGCCGCTTTGCGCGATGCGTGGCTGACCTTCGTTATCGTCGGCGGAGGCGCCACGGGCGTCGAGCTCGCCGGTGCCATCGCCGACCTCGCCTACGTCACCTTGCCCGATGAATTCAGGCACATCGATACGCGCAAAGCGCGCGTGCTGCTGATCGAGGCCGGACCGCGCATCCTGCCCACGTTCACGCCGGATCTGTCGGCTTATGCGCACGCCGCGCTCGAGCGTCTCGGAGTCGAAATTCAGCTCGGAATCCCCGTGAGCGAATGTTCGGCACAAGGCGTCGTGTTCGGCGAGCAGCGGCTCGCCGCCAAAGTGATTCTGTGGGCGGCCGGCGTGCAAGCCTCGCCCGCTGGCCTCTGGCTGGGTGCGCCCGCGGACGGCGCCGGGCGCATCAAGGTGTCGCCGGAGCTCACCGCTCCGGGCCGGCCCGAGATTTTCGTCATCGGCGACACCGCCACCATCGATGCCTGGCATGGCAAGCCTGTGCCGGGGATCGCGCCGGCGGCCAAACAGCAAGGCACGCACGTCGCCGACACCATCAAGCGCCGGCTCGCCGGTGATTCCTCGTCGCGTCCGTTTCGCTACCGGCACGCCGGCAACCTCGCCACCATCGGCAAGCGCTCCGCGGTCATCGACTTCGGCTGGCTCAAGGTCCGCGGCTACATCGCCTGGTGGATCTGGGGGCTCGCCCACATCTACTTCTTGATCGGCGTGCGCAACCGCTTGGCTGTCGCGCTCAACTGGCTGTGGATCTACCTCACCGGCACCCGCGGCGCCTGTCTCATCACCCAGGGAGCTCAGCGCAGCGATCCGCGTTAGTCCTCAAGAAAATGCGGGAATTCCCGTCTGCGCTCTGCCGAGGATGAGCGCGTGGATGTCGTGCGTGCCCTCGTAGGTGTTCACGACCTCGAGATTCACCATGTGACGGATCACGCCGTATTCGTCCGATATGCCGTTGCCGCCCAGCATGTCGCGCGCGGTGCGTGCGATGTCGAGCGACTTGCCGCAGGAATTGCGCTTCAGCATGGAGGTAATCTCCACCGCCGCAGTGCCGTCGTCCTTCATGCGCCCGAGCCGCAGACACGCCTGCAGCCCGAGAGTGATCTCCGTCTGCATGTCGGCGAGCTTCTTTTGCACGAGTTGATTGGCGGCGAGCGGCCGGCCGAACTGCTTGCGCTCCACCACGTAATTGCGCGCGGTGTGCCAGCAGCTCTCGGCTGCGCCAAGTGCGCCCCAGGCGATGCCGAAGCGCGCCGAATCGAGGCAGGTGAAGGGACCTTTCAGGCCGCTCACCCCCGGCAACAAACAGTCCTTGGGAACGAACACATCGTCCATGACGATCTGCCCCGTGACCGATGCCCGCAAGCCGACTTTGCCGTGCAGTGCGGGTGCGGTGAGGCCCTTGGCGCCTTTCTCGAGAATGAACCCGCGAATGGCGTTGTCGTCCGTCTTTGCCCAGACGACGAATACGTCGGCGATCGGACTGTTGGTGATCCAGGTCTTCGATCCCGTCAGACGAAATCCCCCGCTCGCCTCGCGCGCACGCGTGATCATGCTGCCCGGATCGGAGCCATGATTGGGCTCGGTGAGTCCGAAGCAGCCGATGGTCTCGCCGCGGGCGAGCGACGGCAAATAGCGCCGCTTCTGCTCTACGGTTCCGAACCGATGGATCGGCAGCATGACGAGCGAGGATTGCACGCTCATCATCGAGCGGAAGCCCGAATCGATGCGCTCGATCTCGCGCGCGATGAGCCCGTAGCTCACGTAATTGAGGCCCCCGCCGCCGAACTCCTCCGGGATCGTCGCGCCGAGGAGGCCGAGCGAGCCCATTTCGCGAAAGATCGCGGTATCGGTGCGCTCGTGCCGAAATGCCTCGACGATGCGCGGCCCGAGCTTGTCCTGCGCGTAATCACGCGCGGCGTCGCGCACCAGCCTCTCTTCCGTCGTCAATTGCTCGTCGAGAAGCAACGGATCTTCCCATTTGAAATTCGCGGCCGCCATGTCTGTCAAGCCCTTCGTTCCCACAATGCGCGCGAGCATCGCACAAACGCCCGCTCCAGGCCATGACTGCGCACATCAGCCCGAGGGCGGAGCAGCATTCGGCCGGGGGCCCTCGCCGCCGGCATCGCGGCCCCGGTGGTCGAGCGCATATTGATGCGTGAATTCGGCACCGAGCAGAAATATCTGGCTGGAATAGTAGACCCAGAGCAACAGCACCAGGAACGATCCCGTGATGCCGTACGCGGAGCGGAAAGCGAAGCGGCTGAGGAACGTGACAATCAACAACTTGCCGGCCAAGAAGAGCGTCGCCGTGACAATCGAGCCCACCCAGACATCGCGCCAGGCGATCTTCTGTTCCGGCGGGACGTACTTGAAGATCATTGCAAACAGCAACGTCGATAGCGCGAACCCGAGCAAGGCGTTGAAGCCGAGCACTACCCGCCGCCAGTCCTCGGTGAACGCTCCCATCCACGCGCCGAAAGCCTCCAGCACGGCGCCCGCGGTGAGCGAGACGAGCAGCAAAAAACCGACCCCCAGCAGAAATCCGAACGACAACACGCGCGTGCGCGCCAACTCCCACAGGTTCCCGCGAGTGTCCCGCACCGGCGAGCCCCAGATACGGCGCAGCGCATTCTGCAACTCGGCGAACATACCGGTCGCACTGATGAGCAGTGTCAGTATGCCCGCTGCGGTTGCATAGCCCCGACGAGTCGCATAGCCCACGGTGACGAGGAGCGCCGCGACGGCCTCGCTTCCCGTATCGCCGAGCAAACCCCGCATCTCCTCGAGCACGTGCGCCTTCACCGATTCCGGGCCCACGAATGCCCCTGCCACCCAGATCACCATGATCAAAATGGGGCCGATGGCAAACAACGAATAAAACGAAATCGCTGCACCCATGCCCGGCGCGCCGTCCTTGAGCCATGAAGTCAGCGAGCGGCGGGCGATCTTCGCGAGCCTCATCGCGACACCTCGAGGCGGCCGGCTTGCATGTGCGCATTATGTACAAGAGGCCATCGGCGTGCAGTACTCGCCGCTGGTCGGCCCCGTCCTACACTCGCTTGCTGCGCCCCGCTTCTATTCAAGGGCGCGCGCCCGCCTAAGATGAGCGCAAAGACCACCGCGAGAACCTCGAGAAGAAGATGCTCCCCGGGACGAGACAAAAACAAGATCGCATACGGGCCGAGGCGCGCGGCGGACGCCACAGCCCAGCAAGCACGAGTCCACCGGCGGGAAGGATGACCGCGGTACGCATTCTCGTGGCGGGCGCGATCGGCTTGCTGCTTTATGTCGGGCACGTCGCGTTCATCCCGGTCGCCCTCGCCTTGCTCCTGTCTCTGGTGCTGTCCAGTCCGGTGGAATTGCTTCATCGCGTGGGATTGCCTCGCGGCCTCGGTGCCGCGCTGGTGATGCTCATCATCGTCGGGGCCGTGGGCGGCCTTACCGAATTTCTCGCCGAGCCGGCGCAGCACTGGTTCGCCGAAGCGCCGCACACCGTCAGAGTGATTGCCCGCAAGATTCGTCCTCTCTCCCAGTTCATGAGCCGCCTCGATGATCTGCGCACTTCGGCGGACAACATCGCCGTCGCCGCCCATCCGGCGCCCGCGTCGACGCCCGTGCCGCTGAGCGCGGCGCCCGCCGAGAGCGGCCCGGCCCTGTTGCTCGACATCACGCGCGGCCTGCTCCTCGGCACGGTTACGGTGATCATTCTCACGTTGTTCCTGCTGAGCGGCGGTCCCCCGATGCTCGCGCGCATGACCTCGGCGCTGGTCAGCGATCTGAACTCCGCGCACGTCATTTGCGTCATCGAGAAGGTGCGCGCGGAAGTCGGCCGCTTCTACGCCACCACCGCTTTGATCAACGTCGGCCTGGGCTTGGCGACCGCCTGTGCCATGAAGGTGTGCGGCATGCCCAATCCGTTCCTCTGGGGCACGCTGGCGGCGTTGCTCAACTTCGTGCCGTACGCGGGACCCACCGCGTCGCTTCTGTTGCTGACCTCGGTCGCCTTCGTGTCCTTCGACGGCATCGCGCCGGTTGCCGCCGTCGCCGGCAGCTTTCTGGCGCTGTGCACGCTCGAGGGACAGGTGATCCAGCCGCTGCTCGTCGGCCGGCGGCTGCAACTGAATCCCATGCTGGTGTTCCTCGCTCTCTGGTTCGGCGGGCTTTTCTGGGGGATCGCGGGGATCGTGCTTGCCACTCCATCGTTGGCGGCGCTCAAGGTGATCGCCGAGCACTCGGCGGGCGGCAAGCCTCTCGTGGACTTCCTGAGCGCGAAGACCACCGTCGTTGCGCGGATCGCCGAGCCCGACCCGGAGGCTGCCGTCTCGGACGTGCCGTTGGCACGCGCGCATTTCACCTGAAGGAGCACCGAAAATGCATTTTGTTTTGTCCGCCCTTCTACTCTGCTCGTTCGTCGTGTTGCTGCTCGCGGGCCTCGCAAGCGTGCTCCGCGACCTGCTTGCGCGCGACTTCCGGCCGCTGGCGATTCCGCGCACTGGGCGCGATTCAGATCTCGATTTGCCGAGCGATCTCGACCACCCGTTGCGGCGGTAGGTTGAATCGATCGACGATCTTCGCCGCGTTTCGATACAAAAATGCGAACAGCCCGATGCGCCAGCCGCTGAGTGCCGATCCCCGCGGTTTCCGCACCACCAGGTCGCGCGCCGCAACGAATCGCGCGCGATCGAAATCGATGGGCTGATCCAGTCCGCTGGCGCGATTCAGCACGGCCCGAAGGTCGGGGATCTCGAAAAATCCGAACCGCGCGTCGATGAGCCACACGCCCTCCGCGAGCTGCTCGACCACCGTGCATTTGGGTTCGGGTATGCGCGGCGTGGCCTCGAAACGGATGTTCAACGCCACGGTGCGCCGCGGCAGCACGCCGGTATAACGCGCGTGATCGACGATGAGCCGCGAGACTCTCTGGTTGCTGCGGGTGATGAATACGGTGGTGCCCTCGATCCGCGGGATGGCGCCCGACTTCAGCTTCGCGAGAAAGCGCTCGGCCTCCTCCGGCGTCTGCGTGAGTTCGGAGTGAATCGCGTCGAGACCCTTGCGCCAGGTGGTCATCACCACAAAGATGAGCGCGGCCAGCGTGAGCGGCAGCCAGCCGCCGTCCTGGATCTTCAGCAGATTGGCGCTGAAGAAGGAAAGATCCACGATGAAAAAGAATCCTCCGGTGAGGACGGCGACAATGCGGGGCCAGCGCCAAACCTCCGCCATCGCCTGGTACAAGAGCACGGTCGTGAGGAGCATGGTGGTCGCGACCGCGGTGCCGTAAGCGGACGCCAGTCGATCGGAGCTCCCGAAGGCGATGATCGTCGATACCGACGCCACCATTAACAGCCAGTTGACGACCGGAACGTAAATCTGACCATAGACCCGGTCGGAGGTCTGGCGGATGACAAGACCGGGAAGCCAGCCGAGCTGGATCGCCTGGCGCGTCATCGAGAATGACCCCGTGATGATGGCCTGGCTGGCGATGATGGTCGCGACGGTGGAGAGCACCACCATCGGATAGATCGACCAGGCCGGGGCCACCAGAAAAAACGGGTTACCCTTCACGGCGGGGTTGTCCATGACGAACGCGGTTTGACCCGCGTAGCTCAGGAGCAATGCGGGCAGCGCAACGAAATACCATGAGCAGCGCACAGCGCGCTTGCCGAAATGTCCCATGTCGGCGTAGAGCGCCTCGCCGCCCGTGATGCAGAGGAACACCCCGCCTAGCACCAGCAATCCGCGCCCGCCGGAGTGCATCATGAAGAGTACCGCGTGGCTGGGATCGAGCGCCGCCAGCACCCCGGGATGGTGGACGATGGAGATGACACCGAGAAGGCCGATCACCGCAAACCACAGCAACATCACCGGCCCGAATGCTCGGCCGATGCGCTCGGTTCCGAAGCGCTGGCTGGCGAACAGCGCGATCAGGATCAGCACCGCCGCAGGCATCACATAGGGCTTGAACGCGTCGGTGGCGACGTTGACGCCCTCGATCGCGCTCAACACCGAGATCGCGGGGGTGATGACGCCATCGCCATAGATGAGCGCCGCGCCGAGCAGTCCCATGACCGCAAACGGCTTCAGGCCGGGCCCATTGGCACCGATGAGGGACATCAAGGCGAGAATACCGCCCTCGCCCCGATTGTCGGCCCGCATCACGAACAGGCAATACTTGATCGAGATCGTGATGATCAGCGTCCACACGATGAGCGACAGAGCGCCGAGAGCGCCCGCACGCGTGACCTGGCCATCCATCGCCTGCACGACGGTCTGCAGCGTGTACAGGGGACTCGTGCCCAGATCACCGAACACGACTCCGAGCGCCGCGAGCATGGTCAACCGCAGCGGTTGGCTGTGGCTGTCGTGCACCTCCGCCCTAGCGCTCTCGCAGGCGGCCTCAGGCGGAGTGGCGGAATCCATGAGTTTCACATTACTGGGTCAGGTGCACCGCGGCAACTGTGCGAGGCCCGCGGCCCTCGAATTCGACCACCGGCCGACAGGCGCTGGCGTCGGGTTCCTACATTCCCGCAGCCGTCCTCGAACGATACTTCCGGCTCAACGACTATGCGCAATTTCCTCGCCGATCATCCGAAGACCCGAGGGTCTCTCATCGTTCTCGTCACCCTCGTGCTGCTCATCGTCCTGTTCGCCCTATTCTTCGATTGGAATCACTTTCGCCCCGCGCTGGCTCGCGTCATTTCGGAGAAAACCGGACGCCACACCGTCATTCGGGGAAATCTGCGGGTGCATCTGTGGTCTTTTGAGCCGAGCGCGGAGATCGACGGCCTGACCATGGACAATCCTGAGTGGGCCCAACACGCGGTGATGTTCACGGCGGATGAGCTCACGGTGAGCGTGAGTCTGGGGCGATTGCTGCGCGGACAGGTGGTGGTGCCGCAAATCAAAGTGGTGCGTCCGGTCATCGATCTGGAGCGCGATACCAAGGGACGCGCGAGCTGGGAGCTCGGAACCCAGCAGGGTCGCCCGCAGAAGAGCTCACAGCCCGCGAAGATTCCCACCATCCGCCGCTTGGTCATCGAATCCGGCAAGATTCGCGTATCCGACGGCATTCGCAAACTGAAGCTCGAGGGCACGCTGAATGCCTCTGACCTAGCGGGTCAGGAAAGCGGCGGATTCCAGCTGAAGTGCACGGGATCGCTCAACGACAAGCCCTTTCGGGCGGACCTGCACGGCGGCCCGCTCATCGATCTCGATCCGGACCATCCTTATCAGATGACGGCGCACCTCACGGCTGCGGACATCAAGGTCGATGCGCGCACTTCGTTCCCGAAGCCGTTCGATATGGCCCAGTACAGTGTGAAATTCGAAGTGTCCGGCAACGATCTGGCGGACGTGTTCTACCTGACGGGACTGGCATTGCCCAACACGCCGCCCTATCGGCTGTCCGCCGACGTCGAGCATCGCGGGACGCTGTTTCGCATGGACAATCTGAAGGGCAAGCTCGGATCGAGCGACATCGAAGGCATGGTTGAGATCGAGACCGGTCGGAAGCGGCCGAAGTTCACCGCCAAGTTGCGCTCCGATACGCTCAACATCGTCGACCTTGCGCCCACCCTGGGGCATCCCGCAGCGCCGGCGAACACGCCGTCGGCGCAGACGCCGCCGGCCGGCACCAAGCCGACCGCCGCGGCGCAAGGGACAGCGTCGCAGGCGCAGGCTCCGGCATCACAGTGGCTGTTCCCCGATGCGGATCTGCAGGTGGATCGCGTGCGCGGCATGGATGCCGATGTGGCTTACCAGGCCCGCTCGGTGGTGGCGCCGAAGATGCCCATGAAAGAAGTGAAATTTCATCTGCTCCTGAACGGCGGTGTGCTGAAGCTCGATCCGCTCTCTTTCGTTCTCGACTCCGGCACATTCGCCGGCAATGTCACCATCGACGCCGCCAAGGACGTGCCCGAGTCAACCATCGACATGGGCATCGACGATGTCGACCTCAGCCAATTCACGACCGCGAAGCTGAAGCAACCGCCGATACAGGGCTCCATGACGGGGCGGCTGAAAATTCATGGTTACGGTGCCTCGGTACACAAGCTCGCGGCGTCCGCCGACGGCACGGTCAGCGTCGCGCTGCCGAGTGGGCAGATGAACGAGGCGTTCGCCGAACTCACGGGCATCGATGTCTCCAAGGGCCTCGGATTGCTGCTCTCGCGAAAGCAGCCGAACGCCGGGATTCGTTGCGGCGTGATCGACTTCCAGGCGCAGAAAGGAACGCTGGATGCGCGCTCGGTATTCATCGATACCACCAATGTACTGATAACCGGACGCGGCCACGTCGATCTGGGCGACGAGCGCCTCGATTTGTCTCTGCAAGGAGACCCGAAAAAAGTGCGCTTCTTCCGGTTGCGGACGCCCATCACTTTGCACGGCACGCTGCTCCACCCCGCGATCGGCGTGAAAGCGGAGAACTTGGCGGCTCAGGCGGGCGTCGCCGTAGCGCTCGGCACTCTACTCACACCCTTCGCCGCCGCGTTGGCTTACATCGATCCCGGGCTGGCGAAGAATAAGGATTGCACGGCGGTGATCGCCGAGGTGCAAGCTGACGTGAACGATCAAACTCCGCCGGCCGCGCAGGCTCCACCGCCTGACCCGGCTGCGCCTCACGCCGCGCCGCCACAGGTCGCACCGCCGCAAGCCGCGTCATCGCGGGCGTCCTCGGCCCCGACCGGGCAGAAGTGAGGCGATCGCGTCTGACGGCGAGCCCGTAGGAGCTCTCCTATTCCGTCTTCCGCGGGGGTCCGCTGTTGCATGACGGCAGGCCGAGCCAACATGGGGCCGCAAGTCTCGTGTTCTTGAAGGAGGGCGGACATGCATATTTTCCACAAAGGGTTGTTGCTGGCCTGTTTGCCGCTTGTTCTGGTGAGCGCGGCCGCGGTGGGGGGACTCAACGGCGTCGACGTCGTCATCACCAATGATTCGACCGACGATGTCATGGTCACGGTCTACGACACGAGCACTCACCCGAGCAGCGTGTTACTCGCGAGTGAGCGCATCAATGGTTTCACCAAAATACCGGTCGCCTTGTCGTCGGATGAGAGCGGCCGCGGTAACGTAGCCTGGACGGCGGTTTCCGTCGACCCGCGCTCGCGCAAGTGCGGACATGCCTCGAGTACCGGACTCACGGACTCCGCATCGGTGAGCGTCCGGGCGGATTCGGCGTGCTCGGGCGGTTAGCAACCGGATCGTCGCCCGCTTCCAGATCCTTCGCGAGCTCGAGGAATTTGAGGTCCGGGCGTTGAGGTACCCCGTAGCGATTATCCTCGTAGGGAAAGGCGTGTGACCCGCCCGTGAGCTTATAGCCACGGCGTTCGTACCACGCGAGGAGGGTGCCGCGCACGTTGAGCACATCGATCACCACCCGGGTGACACCGAGAGCCGCAAGCCGGCGCTCCGCTGCGTCCAAGACCCTGCGCCCCAGCCCTGAATTTTGCTCGCGCGGATCGACCGTGAGAGACCCAAGATACCAGACCGTCGCGGATCTCGGCTCGAGCCAAACGCTCCCGCGCAATGCGCCCGTCGCCGGGTTGCGTAACACGAGGAACTGCGCCCGCGGACTCGCGCCGATTTCCGCGCGCAGGGCGCTGACGCTGGTACGGTCACCCACAAGGTAGTCTTTGACATGGGTCCAACCCGCAACCTCCCCCGTGCCACCGTAGGCGGCGTTCATGAGTTCCGCCAAGGCCTCGAGATCGCTCTCGCACGCCCGCTGCAAGTCGATCGGCGCGGCTGGGATCACAGCGACTTCGATAAGCCGAAGAAGAAGCCGCGCCGCGGACCGAACTGCGGCGCGCCCACACCGACGCCGGTGCCGTTGCGGATTTCGTAGATCTTGTCGAATACGTTGATGACATCGAACCGCGCCGTGAGCGTGCCGGCGTTGGCCACATCAAAGACATGCGAAATGCCGGCGTTCACCTGGGTGTAGTACGGCAGATGCTCGCCGTTCGGAATGTCATCGCCGCCGTAGCCGTTAGTCTGGCCGGGCGGCAGGGCGAGATCGGCCCGCAAACCCGATCCCATCAGGAAATCTGCGCTCACACGGGTATCCTCGTGCGCGTAGGAGACTCCTCCCGAAGCGGTCTTCTGCTGCTCGTGATCGAGGTGGATCCAGTTGTTCGCGATGTAATCGAGATCCGTCGGCGAGAAGTTGAACTGCGCAGAATCGATGTCCTTGCCCTTCGCGCTCTGCAGCGCGAAGTTCAGATACGCGTTGAGGCTCCCCGTGGTGTAGTTGGTCGTGAGCTCCGCCCCGTACTGCTTGCCGTAGCGGTAGTTGAACGGGGTCAAGATGATGGGCGCGCCGAACTGACCTTCATCGATCAAATTGCTCGACTGTTTGTAATACGTGTCCAGCCCGACCGTAAGATGCCGCGTCACTTTCTGCTGCACACCGGCATCATAATAGTTCGCGTGCTCGGCCTGCGGAGGCGCGTCGTTCGGAGACAGCGGCGGCGAGGAGGTGGACTCGAACAACGTGATGTCCTTGCCGCCCACGAGCTCGAAAGGCGGCGGCGACAGGTAGCGGGAATACCCGGCGTGCACGGTCGTGTCCGCAAGCGCCTGCCACACCACGTTCAACCGCGGGCTCACCTGTTTGTCCGCGGTGTAGGCGGTGAACTTATCGAAGCGCAGGCCGTAATTCACGGTGAGATCCGAGAGCGGCTTCCATTCATCCTGGAGATACGCACTATAGATCCATTCGGTCGCCGTGCCATTATCGATGATCGTCTCGGGCACCGTTCCGTAGCCGCCGGGGCCGGTCGGGTCGGCCGGCAGCACCTGCGAAGCGGTATCGCTGATCGAATGATCGGTCTGCAGAAAGACGCCGCCGCGCAGAGTATGCGCGTCATCGAGCTTGTAGCCGGCATCGCTTTGCAGCGCATAGGCGACGTTCTGCTTGTAGGCGTTCTGGGAAACGCCGGTGAACAACAGGTCCCCCGGAAAATCCGGGACGAAGGTCAAGCTCGAGTAGCGCGCGGTGAACGAGGACTGCACGTTGAGGTCACCCGCCGAGTGCTGCCAGCTCAAGGCGCCAAACTGGGTAACTTCACGTTGATTCTCGTTCAAGTCCTGGCTCGGGAACGTCGACAGATCGCCGACCTGCAAGCCGAGTGCGGGCTCCTCGCCGTAAAGATTCGGGATCTGGAACTTGCCGACCGCGCTGCCCAGCATGAGCGCGACTCGGTTCTCATCGTTCAGGATGTCCTCGAAGTAGCCGAAGCCGTGATATTGCGTGGTGTGGTCGTGAATGGGGTTGGAGCTGCCGTCCGGCGACTCGATCCCCAAGTCATCGCGGAGGAAATCTCCCGTCACGAAGTAACTGAAAGGTCCGCTGCCGCCGCCATAGGCGACGCTCGGTTGAACCTCGCCGTGGCTGCCGCCGTACATCGACACGAACCCGCCGGGGGCCTGCACGCCGCTCTTGGTGGTGATGTCGATGATGCCGGCGGTGCGCAGTCCGTACTCCGCGGGGAGAGCCCCGGTCACCAGGCTGATCGATGAGATCAGGCGCGGGTCGAGCGTCTGCCCGAACACCGCGATGCCCTCGGGCAAAATCACGCCGTTGATGCGATATTGCAAACCCGCGTGCTCGCCGCGAACATGAAATTGCCCGAAGGAGTCCTGCACGACGTCGGGCGCCTGCAAGACCACTTGGTTGAGCAGCGTGTTTGCCCCGCCCGGGGTGGCGGCAATGGCCGCGGCGTCGATCGTGTATGTGGAGGCGCCCGTCTGCGTCTGGATGTGCGAGCGCGCCTCGTCCAGGTGCTGGGCGGTTACCACGATGTCCGGCAACGCGTCGGGTGTCGACGCGGCATTGGTCGCGGCGGTCGCACCGCCGCCGGCATCGATCGCAGCCGCCGCAGTATCGTCCCCGGCCACGGCCGCGCCGCTCACGAGAAGCAGCGCGACGCAGGACGCCGCGGGCGTAAATGGACATCTGAACATCAAGGATTCCTTCGGGACAGCTGACGGGACGCACCGGCTGCCACGATGCGGCTGCCCGGCTCAAGACGTGCTCAGCTGACGAAGGGAGGGCCGCGGCTGCGGAGCGCGGGTGCGGCGGCGATCGTCGCTCCGATCGGCGCCTCGACCTCGCGTTCGACGTAGGCGCGGACGAGCGACGGCAGAACGAACGAATGACTGAACGCCGGGCTCGCCGCCTGGGCAAAGGAGGGGCACAGCGCGCACGCCGGATCGGCCGCGTCGTCCGAAGCTTTCGACCAGTCGGGCGTATGTGCGGCCGCAAAATGGCCGAGCTCATGGACAACGGCGCCCTGCTGCCCGCTGATGAGGAACAGCATGAGCCCCAGCACCGTCGTCAGGTGCTTGAGGAGCTTCGGGGCCGTTCGAGGGGGGGACATGCGGGAAAACTAACAGAATGGCGCGGTCTTTTCAGCAGGCAATGGCCTGAGATGCCGAGCCCAGCCGCATATTTGTTTACAATGCGGCGCTGCGCGTGACCACTAGAAGGAATACACGATGAGGCTGCGAACGCGAATTGAAGGCGGCGGCACCCCGCGCCTCGAGCGCTGGGGTGTGGATAGCGAGTATGGCCGCCTGCGCGACGTGCTGGTCGGTCCCATCGATCATTTCAGCTGGCGCGGCGGCAATGCGGTCGCCCAGCGCAGCGAGCGCGTCGGGCTCAAGTTCGATTTCGGCACCGCCCGCGCCCAGTACGCGGAAATGCTCGACGCCTATCGGCAAGCCGACGTCGCAGTGCATATCTTGCCCGCCGATCCGCACCTGCCTTACCAGATCTTCGCGCGCGACTCGAGCGCCATGACGCCTTGGGGGGCCGTCATCCTGCAGACGCAGAAACCTTACCGGCGCGGCGAGTACGCGGCCTGCATTCAGTTCTATCTGGATGCCGGAATTCCCATTTACGATCTGATCACCGCCGGTAATGTCGAGGGCGGCGACTTCATGGTGCTGAAACCCGGCGTCGCGGCATGCGGTTACTCGGGCGAGCGTTCCATCGAACCCGCGGTGCGGCAGCTCAAGGACTGGTTCGAGGCCGAGGGATGGGAGCTGCACACGTATGAGTTCGACTCGCACTTCCTGCACCTGGATGTGCAGATGGGCATGCTGGCGGAGGGACTCGCGGTGGTGTGTGTCGAGGCGGTCGAGCCCGAACTCGTCGACTGGCTCGCCGCGCACGGCATCCGCACCATCGCCGTTCCCTATAGTGATGCCATGCAGCTCGGCACCAACGTGGTGGCTCTCGGCGATGAGCGCGTGCTCGTGCCCGCATCGAGCAAGAATCTCATCGCGGCTTGCCGCGCCGAGGGCCTGACCGTATACGCCCCGGACGTGGCGATGATCGCCAACGGCGGCGGTGCGGTGCATTGCATGTGTCAGGCCCTCAAGCGAGACCGCATCCTTGGCTCATGACCGGGAACGCCGCCGCTTTGTGCTGAGCGCCGCCGCCGCAGCGGCGGCGGGCGTCGGCGCGGCACGAGCGACGCCGGGCGCGGCATCCGCCCCGGTCACCCCGGTCGCCCCGGCCTCTCTCGCCGATCTGAGCGCGGGCGAGGCCGTCGCGCGCATGGCGCGCGGGGAGCTCACTTGCGAACGCTATGCAGAAGTCCTGCTCGCACGTTGCGCGCAACAACGGACGCTCAATGCCTTCATCACCCTCGAGCCTGCCCTCGTGCTGGAGCAAGCGCGCGCCCGCGACGGCGAGCGCCGCGCGGGAGCAAGGCTCGGAGCTCTCTTCGGTTTGCCCATTCCGGTCAAGGACAGCGTCAACACGCGCGACTATCCGACTACGGGCGGCACTCCGGCCCTGCGTAGCTTCCGCCCCGGTGCCGATGCGCCGGTGGTCGCCGCGCTGAAGGCGGCGGGCGCGATCGTGCTTGGCAAGACCAATTTGCACGAACTCTCCTTTGGCTGGACGAGCAACAATCTCGCCTTCGGCGCCGTGCGCAATCCCTACGATCGGCTTCGCATTCCGGGAGGCAGCAGCGGTGGAACTGCGGCGGCGATCGCCGCCCGGCTGGCTCCGCTCGGGATTGCCGAGGACACCGAGGGCTCGATTCGCGTGCCCGCGGCGTTCTGCGGCATCGCCGGATTCAGGCCCACGACGGGCCGATACTCGACTCAAGGCTGCGTGCCGATCTCACCCTTGTTCGATCAGGTGGGCCCGCACGCGCGCAGCGTCGCCGATCTCGTGCTGTTCGACTCGGTCGTCACCGGCGAGGCGCCGCTCGCGCCGGCGGCATCGCTCTCCGGCGTACGCCTCGGAGTCTCACGCGACTACTGGTTCGCGGGTCTCGATCCCGAACTGGAGCGGATCGCCGCACAAGCGCTGCATCGGCTCGAGAGCGCCGGCGCTGTCCTCGTCGAGGCGCCGCTGCCCGGGGTCGGCCCGCTCGTCGATCACGCGACGAATCAGATCCAGAATCACGACGTACGCTTCGCCCTCGCCCGCTACCTGGCGACCTACGGAGCGCCGGTGGACCTGGACCAGCTCATCGAGCGCGCCAGTCCTGATATCCAGGCGACATTCCGCGACTACGTCTTGCCGGGCGGCAGCGGTTTCGTCAGCGAGACGGTGTATGTCGCAGCGCGCGATCGCTACGTGCCCGAGCTCAAGCGCGCCTATCACGACTATTTCACGCGCCACCGGCTGGATGCGATGGTCTTTCCCGCAACGCGTGTGCCGGCGCCTCGCATCGGCGATGAGACGACTCTCGATATCGCCGGACAGGCCGTGCCCTTCGAGGACGCGGTCGCCCGCAACATCGCTCCCGGCAGTACTGCCGGTATTCCTGGCCTCGTGTTGCCCGCGGGACTCACCTCCGGCGGGCTGCCGGTGGCGCTCGAGTTCGACGCGCCGGCCGGCTCGGATCGGGCGTTGCTGTCGATCGGAGCGCCGCTCGAGCAGGCGCTAGGGCGCGGCGCGCCGCCGCCGGGTTAGACTAGCGGCGCCTCCTCCCACCGCCATCCAAGGTAAGGCCCGCATGATCAAAGTCAGCGTTCTGTATCCCAACAAGCCCGGATCCCACTTCGACATGGGCTACTACATCAATACGCACATGCCGCTCGCGATGCGTCTACTCGCCAAAGGATTGCGCAAGACGGAGGTCGATGCCGGCATCCAGGGTACGGCTCCCGGCGAGCCGCCGCCCTTTTTCGGCGGATGCCAGTTCTATTTCGATTCCATCGATGCCTTCCTCGAGGTGTGGAAATCCGCCGCGCCTGAGCTGACCGCAGACATTCCGCGCTACACCGACGTCGCGCCGCTCATTCAGTTCAACGAGGTCAAGCTGTCGCTGTGAACCGGTATGCCGATTCACTCGTATTTCCCGACACTTGTGTACACGGCTGCGCTGCAGAGACGCGGGAGAGCGGAGCTCAATGCCCGGCTCCTCGAGGAATGCCGGCAGCTGCGCGCCGACGATGCCTCCGGACGACGCTGGTCCGCGGCGAATTATCCGGGCGGGTACACCTCCTACGCCTCCGCGCACCGGCTGCAACGTCTTTCCCCCACGTTCGCGGAGCTCGAGCGCAGGCTCGCGCGGCACGTGCAAGCCTTTGCCGCGGCCGTCGAATGGGATCTTGCGGGGCGGCCGCTGTCGATGACCGACTGCTGGATCAACATCATGCCGCGAGGCACTGCGCATCCGGGACATCTGCATCCCCTCTCGACCTTGAGCGGCACCTATTACGTGGCGACTCCGCCGCGCTCGCCGGGCCTCAAGTTCGAGGATCCGCGGCTCGAGCGCTTCATGGCCGCACCCCCGCGAAAGCCGCGAGCGCGTCCGGCGAACAAAGCGTGGATCACTGTCGCGGCGAAAGCCGGACACGTCGTGCTGTTCGAAAGCTGGCTGCGCCATGAGGTCGCGCCCCAAGCCCACGCCCGCGAGCGCGTCAGCGTAAGCTTCAACTACAACTGGTTCTGAAAACTCCAATGACGACCTCAACGACCGACGCCACCATGGCGGTTTACCTCGACCTCGAGAACATTGCCTTGGGCGCGCGCGACGCCAACTATCCGAGCTTCGACGTCGGCAAGGTGCTCGAGCGGCTGCTGCTCAAGGGCGACATCGTGGTGAAGAAGGCTTACTGCGACTTCGAGCGTTACAAGGACTTCAAGCGCGGCCTGCACGAGGCGGCTTTCGAGCTCATCGAGATTCCGCACGTTCGCCAGTCCGGCAAGAATTCCGCCGACATCCGCATGGTCGTCGACGCCCTCGACCTCTGCTACACCAAAGGCCACGTCGACACCTTCGTCATCATCAGCGGTGACTCGGACTTCTCACCGCTGGTGAGCAAGCTGCGCGAGAACGCCAAGACGGTCATCGGAGTCGGGGTCAAGAACTCCACTTCCGATCTGTTTCTCAACAACTGCGATGAGTTCATCTACTACGACGACCTCGTCCGCAAGGAGCGCTCGAGGCGGCGGCCCTCCGCCGCAGGCCCCGCGTCGCGCGCGACGGCCCCGGCGCCGGAAACCAAGGGCCCCGATGCCAGCGAGGCGCTCGATCTGGTCGTCGAGACGCTCGATGCAGTCACCGAGGAGCGCGGCGAGAACGAGCCCATCTGGGGCTCCATGATCAAGCAAGCCATCAAGCGGCGGCATCCGGGCTTCAACGAGCGGTTCTACGGCTTTCGCTCCTTCAACGACCTTCTGGCCGATGCCGAGAAACGCGGCCTGCTCACCTTGCGCCCCGACGAGAAATCAGGCGGTTACACGGTCCGCATCGCGGAAAAGGCCCCTGCCCCGAAGGGTTGACTTCATCCCGGCCGCCCTCACTTCGGTGAGACCAGTGGGCTAGACAGACAGCCGGGAAACATGAATACATCGCGTCGACGGTCTTGGATGTGGGCAGAAGCTTGCGCGCGCCTCGAGGAGGCGGAGCGCCGGCATCGGCATTTCTTTGAGCTGCTCGCGGTGCCGTCGGCAGCGCCCGTGTGGGAGCCGCCCGCCAATATTCTTTCGGTCGGGCGGGAACTCCAGGTCACGGTGGCATTGCCGGGTGCCCGTGCCGACCAGGTGGTCGCGCAAGTGACGCCCTCGGGGCTCTTGATCGAGGCGACCGTGCCGCCGCCCGCGTTTGCGCAGGGCGTCGAGATGGTTCGACTCGAGATTCCTTACGGCCGAATGCGCCGCCGCATCGAGCTGCCGCCCGGCAGCTACACGCTGCTCGAGTTGCGCCTCGACGCCGGCTATCTCTTCCTGCGCTTGACGGGAACTACTCTATGAACGAAAACGCAACCCCCCTGACGGCCGCCCCTGCGGCCTCCATACCCGAGGACGTGCTCATCATCCTGCCCGCGACCGATGCGGTGCTGTTTCCCGGCGTGGTACTGCCTATCGCGGTCCTCGGCAAGCGCGCGCTCGCCGCCGCGCAGGAAGCGGTGCGCACGCAACGCAAGGTGGGCGTCCTGCTGCAGTCGACGGAGGGTGAGAATCCCGACCCCGAGCAGCTTCACCGCGTGGGGACGGTTGCTTCCATCGTGCGCTTCGTGACCGCGCCCGACGGCACCCATCACCTGATCGCGCAAGGCGAGCAGCGTTTCACGGTGCTCGACTATGTGAGCCGCGAGCCGTTCCTGGTGGCGCGCATCGAGGCGCACAAGGAGCCGGCGGCGGTCGACAAGGACATCGAGGCGCGCGCGCTCACGTTGCGCGAGCGTGCCATCGAAGCCTTGCAGCTGCTGCCCCAGGCGCCGGCCGAGCTCGGCAATGCGATCCGCGCCATCGAGTCGCCCGCGACGCTTTCCGATATCGTCGCGAGCTTCATGGATCTGAAGATGACGGAGAAACAGGAGATCCTGGCGACCTTCGATCTCGAGGAGCGCTTGGATCGGGTGCTCGCGTTCCTGAACCGGCGCATCGAGGTGCTCAAGGTGTCGCGCCAGATCGATGAGCGCACGCGCGAGGCGTTTGATGAGCGGCAGAAAGAGGCGGTGCTGCGCGAGCGCCTGCGCCAAATCCAGAAAGAGCTCGGCGACAAGGGTGATTCCGGCGCGGAGGTCGAGGATCTGCGCAAGGCCGTCGCCGACGCGGCGATGCCCCCGGAAGCGGACGAGCAAGCGCAGCGCGAGCTCACGCGTCTCGAGCGCATGCCGGAGGGCGCCGCGGAATATTCCATGACGCGCAATTATCTCGACTGGCTGATCGCGATGCCGTGGTCGAAGCTCGATCCGGAACAGCTCGACATCGACCGCGCGCGCGCGATCCTGGATGAGGATCATTACGGGCTCGAGAAAGTGAAGCGCCGCATTCTCGAATTCCTGGCGGTGCGCAAGCTCAATCCCGAGGGACGCAGTCCCATCCTGTGTTTCGTCGGTCCGCCCGGCGTCGGCAAGACCTCGCTCGGGCAGAGCATCGCGAAAGCGCTCGGATTGCAGTTCCGCCGGGTGAGTCTCGGCGGCGTGCACGACGAGGCCGAGATCCGCGGCCATCGGCGCACCTACATCGGCTCGCTGCCCGGCAACATCGTGCAAGCGGTGCGCAAGGCCGGGCGCCGCAACCCCGTGCTCATGCTCGACGAGGTGGACAAGCTGTCCGCGAGCCATCAGGGCGACCCCTTCTCGGCGCTGCTCGAGGTGCTCGATCCGGAGCAGAACAACACGTTCCGGGACAACTATCTCGGGGTGCCCTTCGATCTATCGAAAGTGCTGTTCATCGGCACCGCGAACGTGCTCGACGCCATTCCTGGGCCGCTGCGCGATCGCATGGAAATCATCGAGCTCGCGGGCTACACCGAGGAGGAGAAGCTGCAGATCGCGCGGCGCCACCTGCTCTCGCGTCAGCTGTCCGCCAACGGGTTGAAACCCGATCAAGTGCAGATCACGGACGAGGCGCTGCGCCACGTCATCGGTGACTACACGCGCGAGGCGGGCGTGCGAGGTCTCGAGCGCCAGATCGGCGCGCTGCTGCGCAACGCCGCGGTGTCGATCGCCTCCGGGCGCGCCACGCAAGTGTCGATCGATGTCGGCGACATTCAGGGCATCCTCGGGCCACCACGCTTCGAGAACGAGATCGCGCTGCGCACGAGCGTCCCCGGCGTCGCCACGGGTCTCGCCTGGACCCCCGCGGGCGGCGACATTTTGTTCATCGAATCGAGCCGGGTGCGCGGCAGCGGCAAGCTCATTCTGACCGGTCAGCTCGGCGAGGTCATGAAGGAGAGCGCGCAAGCCGCGGTCACCTTGGTGAAGTCGCAAGCGGAGCGCCTCGGCATCGACCCGGCGGCGCTCGACAACAGCGACCTGCACATTCACGTGCCTGCGGGTGCCATCCCGAAAGACGGCCCGAGCGCGGGCGTCGCCATGGCGACCTCGATCGCCTCGCTCCTGACCCAGCGCACGGTGCGCTCCGATGTAGCCATGACCGGAGAGATCAGCCTGCGCGGGGTGGTTCTGCCGGTCGGCGGCATCAAGGAGAAGGTCGTCGCGGCCGCGCGGGCCGGCATTCGCACCGTCATCTTGCCGGCGCGCAATCGCCGCGATCTCGAGGACATTCCGGAGAGCGTGCGCAACCGGATGGAGTTCGTCTGGGCGGAAAAGATCGACGATGTGCTCGCGCGCGCGCTGGAGGATGCTCCTGCGCGCCACGCGGCCGCGGCCTAAGCAGAGCCCATCGCGCGGCGTGAGCCCAGGGTGAAAGCATAGCTCTTGGTAAGCTCCGCGCCGAAAAGAACGATCTGAGCCGAGTAATAAGCCCAGAGCAGCAGTATTAACAATGAGCCGGCGGCACCGTAGATGGAGGCGAACGCGCTTCTGCCCAGGTAGAAGCCAATCGCCAGCTTGCCGATGTTGAATAGCGCCGCAGCAACGGCAGCGCCGCCCCACACATCGCCCCAAGCCATTCTCTGCTGAGGAACGTACTTATAGACCAAGGCAAACAAACCCGTGGTGATAGCGAGGCTCAGCGACCAATCGACGACCAGCAGCACAGTCCGCCACTCCCCGAGGAACGAGGCGATCCAAACATCCAGTGCGGCCAGCACGGTACTCACCAGCAGCGAGACCATCAGCAAGAAGCCGACGCCGAAGACCAAGCCGACCGATAGAAAGCGAGCCCGCGCCAATTGCCACAGCCCACCCAATGTGGTGCGCTTGGGAACGCCCCAAATGCGATCGAGCGAGTTCTGCAGCTCAACAAACACCGACGATGCGCCGAGGATCAATGCCGTGACGCCGATCAGCGTGGCGGTTCGACTGCTTCCCATATTCGTGGCACCCAGCAGCAGCGTCTGTACGGCGGAAGCTCCGGCCTCTCCGAAAAGAATCTGCATCTGCGGCAACAGCTGCGCGCGAACAATATCCGCGTTGGTTACCATTCCGAGAACGCCGATCGCAATTATCAGAATGGGTGCGACGGAAAACACGGTATAGAAGGCGAGCGAGGCACCCATGGTCGTGGCGTCGTGCCGGATCCAGGCGAGCGCGGCTTTGGCAAAGACATCGACAAGGCTTCTGGTCAGCGCGAATGGCCCGCGCACCATCAGGCGAATGGCGCTTCCACGGTCTCTATGAACCGCGGGTACTAAAGAAGGGCGGAGCGATTCCACGCTCCGCCCCCGGCCTGTCGTCCCCGCCACGCGCAGGGTTTAGGAGTGGCTGCGGGCTGCCACCGGCGCCCCATCGACTCCACCTATGACGATCTCGACGCGACGATTGAGTTGCCGACCGCCTGAATCGACGTTGCTCGCGACGCTAAAGTCCTTACCGTATCCGCGGGTGACGATGCGGGTCGAATCGATGCCGCGGTTGACGAGCACCGACCTCACCGTGTCAGCGCGTCGTTGCGACAAGTCCAAATTGAAGGAGTCCGTACCTACATTGTCGGTATAGCCATCAATTTCGACGCGCCGCTCCGGGTGATCGGTCAGAAACACCACGAGTTGATCCAGGTTCCGAGAGGCGCCGGGATTCAGATCCGCCTTGCCGGTGTCGAACAGCACATCGCCGAGCGTCAGCACCAGACCGCGATCCGTAGGCTTCGCCTTGAGCGCATCGAGTTCCGCTTGTATCGCGGCCGTTTGCTGCGTGGCCTGATCTCGCGCCGCATCGGCATCTGCCGCCTTTTGCAGGGCGCTGCCGACTTCTTTGGTCCTCGCACTCAACTGGATTTGATCGCGTTCGGCCTTGCCGGCGGCGACCCGCGCATCATTCGCCTTCGCGGACGCCCTGAGCTGCGCCAGATGGGCCGTCTGCGCGGCCAGGTAGGCGGGTTGATCGATGCCTTTTTCGTCATGAGCCGCTGAAGCCGCTTCGGCCGCGTCGAGCTCGTTGCGGGCCGTGTGCATGTCCAAGGCGGCATAAGTCGCCACGTTGGGATCCGCTTCCGCGGAGCGAACCGCGCTGCGGGCGTTTTCCAGCGCAACATTGGGTTGAGGAGCCGACGCGCACGCCGCCATGGCGAGTGCGAAAGATATTGCCGCGATGAGCTTGGTATTCATGTGTAGTCCTGTTTATTGAGCCGGTTGCGAGGGGCGGCTGGCTTCTTGACGTAGGGTTTGCAGACTGGCGTCGAATTCGACGGCTGCTTTGGCCGAGCGCGCTTGCGTTGCAGTCGCCTCCGCGACCTGTGCGTCTATGTTGGCTTGGTCGGCCCAGGCAGCGGCCGGCTTATCCTCGTGTTTCGCATTGTCTTTCTCGGCGACCGCGAGTTTGTCGCGTGCCGAGGCCATTAGCACCGGCGCAGCTTCAGGACCGCCGGCTTGTTCTGCATGCTCGATTGCGGCCTTCGCGACCGCGATTTTGTCCTCGGCAATGTGGTCGCTCGCCTGCGCAGCCACGCAAATAGCGCTGGCCACGAGCGCGAGTGACACTCGGGCTATATTCGAACGTGTTTTATCCATAATGACATCCTTGGTTATTCGGGCAGAACAATCCGAAGCTCGGCTAGTCATCGGCCAAGCCCAGACGGCAGGTTGGGAAATGGGTTGCGGGAGGATCCCGGCGTGCTTCGGTACGCGCTTGAGTTAAGCGCTATGTGGCGGAGTTTCGCAGCACAAATAATGCCAGCTTGGACTTGAATCCCGGGTAGGCGGCGGGGCTCATCCGCTGTAGGACAAACGTGCTTTCTTTCAGCGGGCGACTTGCCGCTAGCGGGAAGCGAGCTGCTGCAACCTGGCGATGCGCTCGAGCGCGGGCGGGTGCGAGTCATAGAACGCGGAGTGCACGGGATCCGGCGTCAGCGTGGCAGCATTGTCGCGGTAGAGTTTGACCAGCGCCGCCGCGAGCCGGTCCGCGCTCGCGTGCCGCACGGCGAAGTCATCCGCCTCGCGCTCGTGGCGCCGCGACCACCACGCCCCGAGCGGCGTCGCGAAATAGCCGAACACCGGCACCACGACCAGGAAAAGCAACAGCGCCATGGCGGGCGAAGGAGTCGCCGCGCCAAGGGCCGCGTAGAACGCGGGCTGGCGCGCCAGCCAGCCGAGGAGCGCAAGCCCGGCCAGCATCGACAGGCCCGATACCGCGAGACGCTGGCGCACGTGATGCAGCCGGAAATGGCCGAGCTCGTGGGCGAGCACAGCCTCGATCTCTTCCAGATCGATGCGCTCGAGCAGCGTATCGAAGAACACGATGCGCTTGTTGCGGCCGATGCCCGTGAAGTAGGCGTTGCCGTGCGCGGAGCGGCGCGAGCCGTCCATCACGAACACGCCTCCCGCGGCCGTGAAGCCACAGCGTGCGAGCAGCGCTTCCACGCGCTCGCGCAGGGCCGCGTTATCGAGGGGCGAGAAACGGTTGAACAGCGGTGCGATGAAGCGCGGTGCAGCCCACGCGAGCGTGAGACTGACGGCGAGCCAGACGAGCCACGCCCACAGCCACCACCACGTACCCGCCCGGTCCATCAATGCGAGCGTCGCGAGGACCAGGGGCGCGCCGATCGCGATTCCCAGCACCCATTGCTTGAGCAGGTCGAGCGCGAACAGGCGCGGCGTGATCCGGTTGAACCCGAACCGCGCCTCGATTCGAAACGTGCGCCACACCGCGAACGGCAGGCCCACGAGCTGCAGCAGAAAAAGCACGCACAACACCAGCAGCGTGCCCTGCCAGGGCTCGGGCCAGTGCGCACGAGCGACGAGCGTCTGGATCGCCGCGAGGCCGCCGCCGAGCGTGAGCGCGAGCTTGATCAGCGCCTCGAACACCGTCGCCCAGCGGGTCACGTAGGCACGGGATACGGTGTAGTCGGCGGCGCGCTGCTGCTCCGCGAGCGCGATCCGCCCCGAGAAGAGCTCGGGCACGCGATCGCGGTGCGCGCGCACCGCTGCGATCTGGCGCGAGGACAGCCATAGGCGGACTGCGGTTTCAGCGATGAGCGCCGCCACGAACAGCACGGTGAAGCCGTGCAGCGCGGAGCTCGCGAGCGTCGAAATCATGGAAACAGCGTAGACGAATTCACCGGCGAGCGAAATATCAGCGGCTTCTCCACGGGAGCCCGATCCGCGGGCGCGAAGGCCTGCTCCGCGCGCGTCGTTGCCTCGGTCACCAAGTGGTGATGCGGCGACAAGTCGCACACCGGGTCGGCATTGGCCGCATCCCCGGTCAGCAAATACGCCTGACAGCGGCAGCCGCCGAAGTCGCGGGTTTTTTCCGGACAGCTGCGACAGGGCTCCTGCATCCAGTCGTAACCGCGGAAATGGTTGAAGGCCTGCGACTCATACCAGACATGCTCGAGGCTCGCGCTGTTCACATTCGGGAAGGAGAGCCCGGGCAGCATGCGCGCGGCGTGACACGGCAGCGCCGTCCCGTCCGGGGTGACCGTCAAGAAGATCGATCCCAGCCCGTTCATGCAGGGCTTCGGCCGGGTCTCGAAATAATCGGGCACGACGAAGAAAATGCGCATCGCGTGGTCGGTGCGCTCGCGATAGCGCCGCGTCACCTCCTCGGCGCGCTCGACCTGCGCGCGGCTCGGCATCAATTGCTCACGGTTGTGCCACGCCCAGCCGTAGAACTGCGTGTTGGCGAGCTCCACATAATCAGCGCCCATACGCTGCGCCATTTCGAGGATTTCCTCGACGTGATCGATGTTGAGGCGATGCAAGACCACGTTCAGCACCATCGGGTACTCGTATTGCTTGATGAGCGCCGCGACCTTCGACTTCAAATCGAACGTGCGCGTCGAGCTCAGGAAGTCGTTCATCTGGCGCGTGCTGTCCTGGAAGGAGAGCTGGATGTGATCGAGTCCCGCTTCCTTCAGCGCACGGATGCGCGGCTCATTGAGCCCCACGCCGGACGTGATGAGGTTGATATAGAACCCGAGCTCGTGCGCCTCGGCGACCAGCGTCTCGAGATCGTCACGCGCAAGCGGTTCACCGCCGGAGAGCCCGAGCTGCACGGCGCCGAGCGCGCGCGCCTCGCGCAGCACCTTGATCCACTCCCGGGTGTCGAGCTCGGGACCGCTGCGCGCGAAGTCCGTGGGGTTGTAGCAAAAGGCACAGTGCAAAGGACAGCGGTAGGTGAGCTCAAGCAACAGCCAAAGCGGCGGTCCCGGTCGCGGCGCGGCGCTCATGACAACGACACCCAGTGTTTCTCGTGCGCCATGACGACGAACGCCAGCACGTCGGCCTGCAATCCTTGAGTCGAGAACGCCTGCTCGAGGCTCGCCGTGATTTCATCGACGGTGGCTACTCCGTCGCAGCGCTTCAAGATCTCGCCCGCGCTCGCGTTCAGCTTGATCATGCCTTCCGGATAGAGGAGCACGAACGCGTTCTGAGCCGGTTCCCATTGCAACCGGAATCCGCGCCCGATGGCAGGCCGCGCCGCGCCGCTCAACTCGCTCATAACGGCACCCCGTAGCGCAACGCCATGGCATCGCTCATCTGCCAGAGAACATCGAGCTTGAACTTCAAGATCTCGAGCGCGCGCTCCTGTGCTGCGCGTGTCGCGAAATGATCCAGGGTGAAGGCAAGGCCAAACTCGACATCGCGCCGCGCGAGGCTCACCCGGCTCTGGAAATACTTCAGGCCCCCGAGGTCGATCCAGCGGTAATGCTCCGGCCAGTTCGCCAGCCGCTGCTTGTGGATTTCCGGGGCAAAGAGCTCGGTCAGCGAGGAGCAGATCGCCTCCGGCCACGGCGCCCGGCGTGCGAAGTTGACATACGCATCCACCGCGAAGCGCACGCCGGGCAGCACGTCGGCCAGCGACTCGACGCGCGTGCTCGACAACCCTACCGCCTCCGCCAGCCGCAACCAAGAATCGATGCCGCCCGCGTCCCCGCCGTAACCATCGTGATCGAGAATGCGCTGCACCCAATTGCGGCGCACCGCGCGATCCGGGCAGTTGGCGAGAATGGCGGCGTCCTTCAGCGGGATGCTCATCTGGTAGTAGTAGCGATTCGCCACCCAGCCCTGGATTTGCTCGCGGCTCGCCTTGCCGGTATTCAGCACCACGTTGAAGGGGTGATGGATGTGATACGCGGCTCCCTGCCGTCGCAATTGCGATTCGAACTCCTCGCGGCTCCAGGGTGCATCCGCGCGCGCACTCATAGGGCGATTTCCATGCCGTCCACCGCCACCTCGACACCGCGGCGCTCCAGCTCGCGCGCCTCGTCGGAAGATTCGTTCAGGATCGGATTCGTGTTGTTGATGTGGATCAAGATTTTGCGCACTCCCGCGGGCAGACGGCCGAGCCAATCGAGCATGCCGCCCTCGCCGCTCTGGGCAAGATGGCCGAGGTCGCGGGCGTGCTTTTTCGACACACCCACCCGGATCATCTCGTCGTCGCTCCAGAACGTACCGTCGACGAGCACGCAGGCGGCCCGTTGCATGCACTCGAATAGCCGCTCGTCGATCGCACCGAGGCCCGGGGCATACACGGCGGAATGGCCGCTGCGCCCGTCCTCGAGTACGAGCGCCACGTTATCGCCGGGAATGGGCGCGGCGCGGTTCGGCGAATACGGCGCGGGCTTGCTCGCGACCGGCAAAGCACGCCAGCGAACATCCGGCATCTCTGCAACGACGAAGGGCCGGTCGAGCTCCATGCGGTGCCGCTCGATCCCGCAAAAATGCGACAGCACCTTGAGCACCGGATTGCCCTGGGTGAGGTCGGCGTATGTGCTATCCGTGCACCACACGGGCCACGGGCGGGTGGATTCGCGCAGCATGTAAAGCCCCGTCGTGTGATCGACCTGGCCGTCGACCAGGACCAGGGCGCAGAGCGCACTGTCGCGCAGGGCGCGGTTCGGCTGCAGATCGGCGTAAGCCTGCAATTGCGCCCTGATATCGGGTGAGGCATTGACGAGAACCCACCGGGCCGGGTCCTGGCCGCTTACGATGATGGAGGATTGCGTGCGCATTCGCGCGCGCAAGCTGCCTGCCCTAAAGCCTCGGCAATTCGGGCAATTACAATTCCATTGGGGAAAGCCACCGCCGGCAGCCGACCCCAAGATGCGAATTTTCACGGAAAGGTGGGCGCCCCCGCGGTTGCGGGCGCGCGCCCTATCGGCATATCAGCGATTGGCCACGTACATGGTGATTTCCATGCCGAACCGAAACTCAGTGGCTTGCGGGGTTTCCCATTTCATGAGGCTGCTCCAAAAAAGGTTCTACAGCGCCATGCTCCTCCGGCCCCCGCCGGCCAAGTATCGTCGCCGTCATGAAATGCGGCTCATGATTTTCATGAGCCCCTCGATAGGACCTGCATTTTACCCCTGGTACCATGGGTAGATGAGACTGCGCACGCGGTTGAATCTCCTGGTAGCCGCCTTGAGCGCCGCATTCGTGATCGTGTTGATCGCGGCCGAGATCGAGGCCACCCGCGACTCTGTGCGCGAGGAGATGGAGGCGGCCAATCGCGTGGCATCGCAATTACTCGGCCAATTGACCAGTCTGTACGCCAAGATCGGCGGCCCGGACCTGGTGCTGCAGTTTCTCGATCAACTCGGCCGGGTGCGCGCCAACGAGGTGTACCTCGTATCGGCCGGCGGCGACGTGCTCTACCGCTCGCCGCCGGCGACCTACAAGGCCGGCCGCGAGGCGCCGGCCTGGTTCGCGCGGCTCTTTACGCCGAAATCGGCACGCGAGACTTACCAGCTGCGCGGCGGCGTGCGCTTGGTGGTCGATGCACAACCCTCGCGTGCCGTGCTCGATGCCTGGGACGAGATCGTGCGTCTCTCGACCGTGGGCGCCGTCATGCTGATCGTCGTCAACGGCATCGCCTTTTGGTCGGTGGCCCGGCTGTTCAAGCCCATTCCGGTCATCGCCGACGGCCTGGAGCGGCTCGAGCGCGGCGATCTCGCCTTCCGTTTGCCGCCGTTGCCGGGCTCCGAGGCGAACGCCATCGGTGGCGCCTTCAACCGCATGGCGGCGGCGCTCGAGGACAAGGTGCGTGCCGAGCGTCAGGCGCGCGAGGCGGAAGCGCGTCTCGAGGAGCGCCGGGAAATGGCTTCGCTGGCGGACCAGCGCGTCGAGGAGGAACGCAGACTCATCGCGCACGAGTTGCACGATGAGTTTGGCCAGTCGGTCACCGCGATCCGCAGCCTCGCGCTCGCCATCGCCGCGCAAGCGGGCGATGCCGCCAGCGCCGACACCGCGCGACTGATCTCCGACGAAGCCGCGCGCCTCTACGACGCCATGCACAGCCTCATTCCGCGCCTCGCGCCGCTCTCGCTCGACGCACTCGGGCTGTCCGCCACGCTCGAGAACCTGGTGCGCGACTGGCAGCGTCGCCACGTCTCGGTGACCATCGATCTGGAGCACAAGCTGCCGGCCGATCTCGGCTCGAGTGTGGCGCTCGCCGTGTATCGCGTGGTCCAGGAGGGCTTGATCAACGCGTTGCGGCACGCCCAAGCGACGCGCATCGGAATTGTGGTCGACGGCACCGAGGAGCGGATCCGCGTGAGCGTCACCGACGATGGCATCGGCCTGCCGGCGGACTGGGCGCGGCCCGGGCATTTTGGACTTCGCGGACTCACCGACCGCGTCGCACAGCTCGGCGGCAAGTTCGAGGTCGGCAGTGAAGGCACTCGAGGAACTCATCTCGCGGCGGAGATTCCCCTGAAGGCGGCCGCGTGATTCGCGTGCTGCTGGTCGATGATCACGCGGTGGTACGCACCGGCTTTCGCCTCCTGCTGCAATCGACCGGCGGGGTCGCCGTGATCGGCGAGGCGGAGTCGGGCGAGGCCGCTTGCACGCTTTATGCCGAGCTCGAGCCCGATGTCGTGGTCATGGATATCGCCATGCCCGGCATGGGTGGGCTCGAGGCGCTGCGGCGTATGCGCGCGCGCCATCCGCAAGTGCGGGTGTTGACCCTTTCCGCGCATGACGATCCGATGCACGCGCGCCGCTGTCTTTCCGAGGGCGCACTCGGCTTTCTGTCCAAGCGCAGCGCCCCCGAGGCGCTGGTGCAGGCGGTCACCACCGTGGCGTCCGGGCGACGCTACCTCGATGCGGCGCTCGCCCAGAAGCTCGCGCTCGCCGAATTCGAGGGGGCCTCGACCTCGCCGGTGGAACGGCTCTCGGAACGCGAGTTCGAAGTGTTCGTGCGGCTCGCGGGCGGCGCCTCGGTGCAGCGGATCGCACAGGATCTGAAGCTCTCCGCCTCCACGGTCGGCACTCACCTGTACAACATCAAGCAAAAGCTCGGCGTCCAGAACCAGTCCGAGCTCACCTTGATCGCCATCCGCCACAAGCTCATCGAGGCATAGGAGCTCGCGCGGACCATGACCCTCATGACCACCGGCCAAGCGATCGCCGCATCGCTCATCGCACACGGCGTGGACACCGTGTTCGGGATTCCCGGCGCGCACATGTACGATTTCAACGACGCACTGGCGCGCGAGCGCGAGGCGCTGCGCTTCATTACCACCCGCCACGAGCAAGGCGCGGGGTACATGGCCTACGGCTACGCCAAATCCACCGGCCGTCCCGGCGTCTACACCGTCGTTCCCGGACCGGGGCTGTTGAATTCCGCTGCGGCGCTGTGTACCGCGTACGGGGCGATCGCGCCGGTGCTCTGCATCACGGGCAACGTCATGTCGCATCTCATCGGCCAGGGCCGCGGGCAACTGCATGAGCTTCCCGATCAACTGGCGCTCGTGCGCGGGCTCACCAAGTGGGCCGAGCGCATCAATCATCCAACCGAGGCATCGCGCATCATGGCGGAAGCCTTTCGCCAGCTTGCCTCGGGACGCGTGCGTCCGGTTGCGGTCGAGGCGCCCTGGAACGTGTTCGGCATGAAAGCCGAGGTGGCCCTGACGGCACCGCTCGGCGCCGATGCGCCGCCGACACCCGATCCCGATGCGCTGACCGCGGCGGCGCAACTCATCGCCGCGAGCAAGCGGCCGCTGATCAGCGTCGGCGCCGGCGCGCTCGATGCCGGCGAGGCCGTACTCGCGCTCGCGCGCCTGCTGCAGGCTCCGGTGACGGCGCATCGCAGCGGCCGCGGCATCGTCAGCGATGACTCGCCTTATGGCCTGCGCTCGGTGGCGGCGCACGAGTACTGGAAGGATGCGGACCTGCTCATCGGCATCGGCAGCCGTTTGGAGTTGCAGCATTTCCGCTGGCGCTATCTGCCACGCGGCGTAAAAGTCGTGCGTATCGACATCGATCCCACGGAGATGGTGCGGCTGAAGCCGGACGTGGGCCTGGTCACCGACGCGACGCTCGGAACGCGGGCCCTGGTGGCGGCGCTCGAGCCTCTCGTCGGTCGACGCGCCTCGCGCGAGGCGGAGCTCGCGCAGATCAAGGCGCGCGCCGACGCCGTCATCCGGCGCGTGCAGCCACAGATGGGCTACCTCGATGCGATTCGCCGCGTGCTGCCCCGCGACGGCTTTTTCGTGGAAGAGATCTCGCAAGTCGGATTCACCGCGCGTTTCGGATTCCCGGTGTACGCTCCGCGGCAATACGTCACGGGCGGCTATCAGGACAATCTCGGCTTCGGATTCAACACCGCGCTCGGCGTGAAGGTGGCGAATCCGCGCAAGGCCGTCGTCTCGATCACCGGTGACGGTGGATTTCTGTTCGGCTGTCAGGAGCTGGCCACCGCTGTCCAGCACTCGATCAATCTGGTCACCATCGTCTTCAACAACGGCAGTTACGGCAACGTGCGCCGCGATCAGCTGGAGCAATACGACGGGAGGCTCCTCGGTGCGGATCTGACCAACCCGGATTTCGTGCGGCTGGCCGAGAGCTTCGGTGCGCGCGGGCTGCGCGCGCACGATCCGGTCGAGCTCGAGAAGCATCTCGAGGCGGCACTCGCCGCGGACCTGCCGGTCGTCATCGAAGTGCCCGTCGAGCGTGGCAGCGAGACCTCGCCCTGGCCGTTGACCTTACCGGCACCGCCCGTCTAGCGCGATTTACGAGGCATCGATCGAGATGCGGTAATCCCGTCCTGCAGACGTTCCACCCGGCACACCCCAATAGGTGAAGTCGAGCCGCTGTCCGGGCTTGAGCTTGGAGGTGTCGAGATGCAGGACGTGCACGCCGAGAGCGTTCGGGATAGTCGAGGCGTCGCTGACATTCTGCCAACCGTCGAAGCCGTAGTGCACGTTGGCGGGCGCGGGGAGGACGATGAGGAGCGAGGCGCCTGCCCTCATGTCGCCGATCGGCGCGTGGGGCGCCCAAATGGCCCGCTGCGCGACCGGGCGATCGCCGCGATAGCGCCGCCAGACCGCTTCCGGACGATCGAAAGGCCGCTGCAGGGCCCGTGATGCGACCAGCTTCACGAACTCCGCATGGGTCCAGGCGAGCGGCATGGCCGATCCGGTCGCTTGCCCGAACTGCAGTCCCCGTTCGGGTATCGAGGGGGCATCCCAGATTTGCTCCGGCAGCATACCGCCCGGCGACGCCATGCGCGCCATGGCATCCATGAGCGGCAATGGATCGCGGCCGCTGGCAATCTCGTAATGCGCGCGCTCGCCGGTGAGCAGCGGCCAGGGCCGGCCCCGCCCGACGCCGTCGTACTCACTGCCGTCATCGTGCTCGCCGTAGCCGTCGTCGAAGTAGCGGCGCCAGCTGGGGCCACTGGGTGTGTCGACCTTGAGCAACGCATCGGCAAGCCGCAAGCTTCCCAGAATGAGGGGGTCGTCGGGGCGCCGCAGGCCGAAGCGCACCAGCTGCAAGAAGTCCACGCCGAACTGCGCCGCGGCGGGCAGACCCGGATCGAAGGCCAGATTGCGCAGCGTCAGGATCTTGTCCAGGGCACCGCGGTCGGAGATCGCTTGCGAGGGGGCGACGCGCACGTAGTAGCCCGGTATTCCGTACTTTCGCGCGAGCGGCGTGTCGCGCACGGCGGTCCAATCCTCGAGGCGCGAATTCCAGAAATCCGCGATATCGAGTGCGAGCTCGCGCGCATCGGCCGGCAGATAGTCGGCGCCGCAGACCAAGGCCGCAATGCATGCGGCGAGTGTGAAGGTGTTGAGGCCGGCGGTTTCTTCCCAGCGATCCTGATCGCTCTGCGGCCCGTGACGCACGAGGTAGGAGAGTGCGCGCAGCACCATGTCGGCGACTTCGGTGCCTTCGAGCGCGCCGCGCTCCGCGAGCAGCGCCACCAACACCACCGGCAGCGCCGTCTCGTCGAGCTGCACGCCGCGCCAATACGCCTTGCCGCCGAGATATTGATTCTGATACCAGTGTCCGTCGGCGAGCTGCGAAGCGCGCAGATATCGCAATGTATTGCCGGCCTCACGCGTCGCGCCCACTGCGAGAAATGCGCCGGCGCATTCGACCAGATCGCGGGGCCACACGAGGTGATAGCCCTCGCGCTCTTCTCTGGTGTTTCCCCACGGGACGCTCAAGCTCGCGACCATCGCGCCGGGATAGGTCTTGTCCTGATGAATGCGCAACACCATCGCCGAGATTTGAAACTGCCGGATGCAGTTGGCGGGGAGACCCTGCAGGTATTCGGGCGGCAGCTGCGATCTCGCGTACCAGTCTCTCCATCCCTTGAGGTGACGCTCGCGGGTCGCCGCGAACGGCTCGAACAAGCCCGTGAGCGCGAGCGTGGCAGCCGCTTCGGGGCTCGAGCCGAAGGCGAGCCCGACCGTACACGTCCGGGGCAGCTCGCCGAGCAACGCCACGTTGCCGGGACCCGCCGAGCCGTACTCCCACGTCATGGCGCCGTTTCGCGCGAAATCCTGCCATCCGTCGCTGGTCCCCGCGTAGCCGGCGCTCGCACGGCCCAAGGCGTCGCGCTGCGCCCCATCGACAGCCGCGAGTGCCAGTGCGAATGGGCCCTGCCGGGCCTGCAGGACGCGCCGGCCGTGGTGATCGCCGATCTCGGCATAGTTGTCTCTGCCCGAGCCGCCGAGGTGCGGCGAAAGCAGCGCATAAGGGCGCAGCTCCGCGTCTCCGGTGAGCCCGACGTCGATCAGCATCGCGTCGCGTTCCGACCCCGGCACGATGGTGAGCGTCAGCTGGAAGCGAGCGTGGCGATGGACGATGTGGACCGCCGGAATGCCGGGCTCGAGGAGGTCGACCGTGTGCTGCCAGAGCCGCTTGACCTCCACCCAAAAGCCCTTGCCATCGGCCACCAGGAAACCGAGGTCGCGGATTTGCGGAATGTCTACTCGCGGATAGTAGACTTCGTTCAGGATCCCGCCGCCGATGGTGAACCAGAGTCGCGAGCGGCCCGCGGAACAGCCGACCATCTCTTTGTTGCTGGTGCTCCAGGTGGGCTGCAAGCCGGGGCCGCCCGGCGCCGCGCCGCCGCGCGGGGAACTCAAGACGGCCCGGGCGACGCGAGCCGCGCCCCCGCGCGAGCCGCGCCGAGCATCGCGACGTCGGGATTCACGATGAGACGGGTCGGAATGGCCTTGACGAACGGCGACAACCGGCCCTTGTCCTCGAAGCGTTGGCGAAACGCGCTCTGCACCAGAAATGTCTCGGTCTTTTGCGTGATGCCACCGGCGATGTACACCCCGCCGCGCGCGCCGTGGGCGAGCGCGAGATCGCCGGCCACGGCGCCGAACACCGCGAAGAACATCGACAGCGCCGCCCGGCAGGCCGCGTCCTTGCCGGCGCCTGCCGTGATGTCGGCGGCCGTGAGCGCCTGCGGCGTGCGCCCCGCCAGTTGCTCGAGAGTCTTGTAAAGCGCCTCGAGGCCGCCGCCCGACAGGATGCGCTCCACGGACACGCGGCCGTGCTCCTTCCACATGAGCTGCAAGACCGCGAGCTCTTGGGCATCGCTCGGCGCGAATCCGATGTGGCCTCCCTCGGTCGCCATGGGCACTGAATGACCGCGGTCGCGCGCGAGACAGGACACGCCGAATCCGGTGCCCGGCCCGAGAATGGTGATGGTTCCCGAGCCGAGTCCCGGCAGCTCCGGGCCGATGGTGCGCAGGTCCTTGACGGTGAGCACCTCGGCGGCGAAAGCGAGCACGCCGAAATCATTCACGAGCACCGCTTGCTCGAAGCCGAATTTCTTCAGGTCGGCTTCCGAGATGTTCCAGCCGCGATTGGTGAAGTGCGCGGTGCCATCCGTCACGGGACCGGCCACGGCAATCGCCGCGACGGCCGGACGCTGCGCACCCGTTCGCTCGAAGTAGGTGCGCAGGGCATCGAGGAACGTGGGAAATTGTCCCTCCAGATCCTGCCGCTCCTGGATATTCCAGGGATGTGGACCGCCGGCATCGACGATGGCAAAGCGTGCGTGCGTGCCGCCGACGTCGCCTACGAGAATGTTTTTAGCCAGGCGAATCCCCTGAAATCCGGCCCTCGCCTCGCAATCGCTGATCCACTTCCTCTTCCGCGGCGAGCCAATCCTCCATCTCGTGCCCGGGCTTGAAGCCGCGGTGTTGCGATCGAAAGTAGGCTGCTTGCGCGATCGATGCGTAACGATCGAGGGGCGGCGTTGTCGCCGCCGTGTGCGCTGAAGTCGAGTCCGAAGGGCTAGTCGTCGATCGGGGCGATTTGCGCGCACGCACCCGCACCTTTGCGGCTGAGGCGCTCGGCGGTGCCGCGCCAGGAGACGCTGCGCTCGGGGGCGCCGCACGCTGCGCCGGCGCAGTGGGGGTCGCGGCACCGTTATCCGGTCGGCCGGCCCCGCGGGTCGGTCTCTTGCTCGTGGTCATGACATCTCCAGAAGAATCCGCCCACCGGATGGGCCCCGATAACCTACGATGGAAATGAGACAGATCGTCGAGTGACGAAAGTCGTCGGTAGAACTCTAACCGATTTGAGCGGATTGGCAACCCCGCGACCCGCAGGCGTTTTCCGTATTCCGCGCTCGTCGGGCGCGACATCGGGAGTCTTCGTGTTGCGAAGCGGCACGCTACCTGGGTAACCTGCACTGGTGAACGAGTCGCGAGTCAGCAGAATCGGAAGAGTCGTGTCAGGCGCGGCCCGACGTCGCGGGTGGGGGAGCGCCGCACTCGCCGTCTCGACGGTGCTCGCGTTGCTCGCAGTGCTCGTGCCGGTCGTCGGTCACACAGCGAACGCACCGCCGCCGCTGCAAGTCGATCTCGACGTCTTCGATGCGATGAAGAAGACCACCCAGCTGCCGGACGGCGTCACGCTCGCCTATATCGATACCGGCAATCCGACCGGACCTGCCGTGGTGCTGATTCACGGCTACACGGACAACGCGCGGGACTGGGTGCCCATGCTGCCGTATCTCTCGAAGCGCTTTCGCCTGATCCTGGTGGACATTCGCGGCCATGGAAAATCGAGCAAGCCGGAGTGCTGCTATACGCGCCTCGATTTTGCCTACGACATCAAGCTGCTGCTCGATGCGCTGTCCATCCGGCAGGCCGATGTGATCGGTCACTCCCTGGGCAGCATCATCGCCCAGACCTTTGCGGAGTACTGGCCCGAGCGCACCCATCGCGTCGTGCTCATTTCCTCGACCGGCGGCCGTCCCCCCGGCTCAACCGCGCCGCCCCAGTTCGATTATGCCGCCGAGATCCGCAAGCTCAAGGATCCCATCGATCCGGACTCTCCGTTCATGATCGCTTGGTGGGATTCGCCCACGCCCGTCAATCCGGACTTCATCCGCCGCCAACGGCAAGACGCGGCCGCCATTCCACTCAAGGTCTGGCTCGCGGTCCTCGATGAGGCGCTGCCGACCGCCACCGCCTACGCGGATCTGCAAAGCACGCTGCCGCGCCTCAAGGCGCCGACCCTTCTCATCTGGGGCAGCAAGGACCCGATCATGGAGGAGCCCATGCGCCGGACGCTGCGCGATGCCTTGCCGGGCGCTGAAGTGAAAGTCTTCGCGGGCCTGGGCCACAATCCGTTTTGGGAGGATCCTTCCGCGGTGGCCCGCGTCATCAACACGTTTTTGGGCTCCGCTAACTAGCGCGCGGAGCGGCCGCCGGCCAGCGCCTCATCGAGCACCTCGATCCAATGGCGCACGGGCAGCGTTGTCCCGCTCTGTAAATGCTGGATGCAACCGATGTTCGCCGACACGATGCACTCGGCATTCAGCGGACGCAGGTGCCCGAGCTTGCGATCGCGCAGCTCATTCGCGATCACCGGATAAAGCACGGAATATGTGCCGGCGGAGCCGCAGCACAGATGACTCTCGGCCGGCACCTTGACGTCGAAGCCCAGTGCGGTGAGCTCAGCATCGACGCCGCACAGCTCCTGCCCGTGCTGCAACGTGCATGGCGTGTGCACGGCCAGGCGCGGTCCGGAGCATGGCAGCCGATCCTTGAGTGCGAGCCGGATGTCCGGCAGCAACTCGGACAGATCCCGGGTCAGTGCCGAGATGCGCCGCGCTTTGTCGGCATACTCGGCGTCGTTCCGCAATTCGTAGCCGTACTCCTTGGTCATCTGGCTGCAGGCGGAGGCGTTGACGACAATCGCCTCGACGCCGTCCTCGAGGTACGGCCACCACGCATCGATATTTCGCCGCATGTCGGCCAGACCGCCCGCACGGTCGTTGAGGTGCGTGCGCAACGCTCCACAACACCCCTCGCCTGTCGCAACCGTCGTCTGGATACCGGCAGCGTCCAGCACGCGCGCCGTGGCGGTGTTGATCTGCGGCCGCATGGCCGGCTGCACGCAGCCACCGAGCAGGAGCATCTTGCGAGAGTGCTCATGCGGGGACTCGAGCCGCGTCTGCCGCGGCTCGCGCGGCGTGCTCGCCGGGACCTTGCTCTTGAGCCGTTGCGGCAGCAAAGGCCGCAGCATTTGTCCGGCTTTGAGCGCGGGCGCGAACAGCGGTGACGTCAGGCCTTCCTTGAGCAGCCAACGAGTCGCCTGCTCGGCTGCGGGGCGCTCGACGCGCTCATCCGTGAGACGCCGCCCGATCTCGACCAGGTGACCATATTCGACGCCGCTCGGACAGGTTGTCTCGCAATTCCGGCACGTCAGGCAGCGGTCGAGATGCAGCTGCGTGCTGCGCGTGACGTCGCCGCCCTCGAGCAGCTGCTTGATCAAATAGATGCGGCCGCGCGGCCCGTCAAGCTCATCGCCCAGCACTTGATACGTGGGGCAGGTCGCGTTGCAGAAGCCGCAGTGTACGCACTTGCGCAGAATCGCCTCCGCCTCCTCGCCGTCCGGGGTGCCCTTGAACTCCTCGCTCAATTTGGTTTGCATAGCTGCCCGTCAAAGGTCCGCATACAGGCGGCCGGGATTGAGGATCCGCTCGGGATCGAAGGCGGTTTTCAGCGCCCGATGGATGCGCATGAGCTCGCCGCTCAGCGGCGCGAACGCTCCCGCACCCTTATCGGCCGCGCGCACCAGCGTCGCATGACCTCCGGCGCTCGCTGCCGCGGCGCGTACCGTTGCCGCCGGTGCCGCCGTCCACCACCAGCGCTGCGCACCGCCCCATTCTATGAATTGACGGCCCGCCAACGTGAAGGGCTGGGCGCCCGGTGGTACCGACAGTCGCCACAAGGCGGTGCCATACCCGAGCTCCTCGGCAGCCGCCGCGAAAAATTCATGCCGCTGATCGCGGACACTCTCCCAATAACTGAACGCCTCGTCTCGATCCATCGCCGTTCCGCCGAGCCGCGCGCGCGCCTCGAGCACGGCCGCCCGAGAGCCTGCCAGCCGGATGCGCAAACGGCGCTCGCACCACGCGCTCGCCTGCAGCGGCACGGGTTGTCCACGCCAGCGCGCCATGGCCTCGAGAGCGCGTGGCTCGTGCCACTCGTACTGCAGCGTCGCGCTGTCGGCCGGCGCCGCCAGCACTTTAAGGGACACCTCGCAGATGACGCCGAGCACCCCCCAGGAGCCCGCGATCAAGCGCGAGACATCGTAGCCCGCCACGTTCTTCATGACCTGGCCGCCGAACGTCAGCAGCTCGCCGCGCCCATCGAGCAGCGTCAGCCCGAGCACATAATCGCGCAACGCGCCGACGGCCGCGCGCGAAGGTCCCGCAAGGCCGGAGGCCACCATACCGCCGACGGTACCCCCCGCAGCGAAGCGCGGCGGCTCGAACGGCAAGCACTGACCTTTCGCGGCGAGCGCGCTCTCGAGTTCGGCGAGCGGAGTACCGGCGCGCACGGTGACGACCAGCTCGCTCGGCTCATAGCTCGTGATGCCGGTGACCTCGCGCATGGGAAGCGGCTCGCCGCGCGGCGCTTCGCCGTAGAAAGCCTTGGTGCCGCCGCCCACGATTTGCAGCGGAGCGCGGTCGGCACGCGCAGCGCGCAGGCGGTCGATCAGCTGCGTAACTTCTGCCGGCAACACGAACATCAAAATCTAGGCAGGTCGGGGAACGGCATCATGCCGCGATGCACGTGCATCTTGCCGTACTCCGCGCAGCGCTGCAGCGTGGGAATCACCTTGCCGGGATTGAGCAGCTCCGCGGCGTCGAAGGCGCGCTTGACGGCGAGGAACCGATCGCGTTCCGCGGGCGAGAACTGCACGCACATGGAGTTGAGCTTCTCGACGCCGACGCCGTGCTCGCCGGTGACGGTGCCGCCGACCTTCAGGCTCGCCTCCAGGATCTCCGCGCCGAACAGCTCGCAGCGCCTGAATTGATCGGGATCGTTCGCATCGAACAGGATCAGCGGATGCAGGTTGCCGTCCCCCGCATGAAATACGTTCACACAGCGCAGACCGTACTTGCTCTCCATGACTTCGATCGCGAGCAGCATCTCGGCGAGCTTGCGGCGCGGGATGGTCGAATCCATGCACATGTAGTCCGGACTGATGCCTCCCGAGGCCGGGAATGCGTTCTTGCGGCCGCTCCAGAATTTGAGACGCTGCGCCTCGTCGCGGCTCACCTCGATGCGCGTCGCGCCGCTCTCGGTGAGGACCCGGCGCATCGCGGCGATCTCCTCCTCGACCTCGGCGGGAGCGCCGTCGCTCTCGCAGAGCAGGATCGCCGCCGCGGACAAATCGTACCCCGCGTGCACGAAGTTCTCCGCCACCTCCGTCATGCGCCGGTCCATGAGCTCGAGGCCCGCGGGAATGATGCCTTGCGCGATCACGTTCGCCACGGCGGCGCCGGCCGTTTCCACTGTCGCAAAGCTTGCCAGCATGCAGCGCGCCAGCTCAGGTTTGGGCACGAGCTTGACCGTCACCTCGGTGGTCACGGCGAGCATGCCCTCACTGCCGATGACGATGGCGAGCAAGTCGAGGCCGGGCACATCGAGCGCTTCCGAGCCGAACTCGACGGGCTCGCCCGCGGCGGTGAGGCCGCGCACGCGCAGCACGTTGTGCAAGGTCAGTCCGTACTTCAAGCAATGCACGCCGCCGGAATTCTCGGCGACGTTCCCACCGATGGTGCAGGCGATCTGACTGCTCGGGTCGGGCGCGTAGTAGAGGCCGTACGGCGCGGCCGCCTCGCTGATTGCCAAGTTGCGCACCCCGCACTGAACCACGGCCGTACAGGACAGCGGATCCACCGAGAGGATTTTATTGAATTTCGCGAGCGAGACCGTGACGCCCCAGCGATGCGGAAGCGCGCCGCCCGAAAGCCCGGTGCCGGCGCCGCGTGCCACCACGGGAACACGCAGGCGGTGACAGGTGCGTAAGGTGGCCGCCAGCTGCTCCTCGGTCGCCGGCAGCACCACGATCATGGGCAGCGCCCGAAAAGCCGTCAGACCGTCGCACTCGTAGGGTTGGGTCTGCTCGCGGGACGCCAGCATGGCGTTCGCGGGCAACACCTCGGCCAAAGCCGCGAACACTTCAGCCCGGCGCGCGGCGAGCTCGGCCGAGTCGGCGTCGCGCGGGTCCTGGCTGCGAGAGTTCGTCGGGAAATTCATGGGCGTGCCCGATTGTACGCGCGCCGCACCATCCAGTGAGCCCCGTCCTACGTACGGCCACGCCCGCTGCCGATAGGCCGAAGTGCACGCTCCTGAGAGACTGCACCGACACGCCGTCTCAGGCGCCCAACGTCTCGGAGAGCCGCTATGACCCTGACTCAAAATGAGCTCTATGCACTCATTCTCGCCGCCGTCCTGATCGTGGCATTGATTGCCGTGATCGCCTGGGCCCAGGCGCAGCGGCGACGCAAGGAATCCTTACGCCTGCAACAGCGCTTCGGACCCGAGTATGTGCGTTTGGTGAACGAGCTCGGACGTGCAAAGGCGGAAGCCGAGCTCGCCACTCGCGAGAAGCGCGTCGCGACGCTCACGCTCCTCGCGCTGCCGCCAGCCGAGGCAGCCAGGTTCCGGGACGCGTGGATCGCGATTCAGGCGCGATTCGTGGATGACCCCAAGACCTCCGTGGTCGAGGCAGACCACCTCGTCTACGACGTCATGGCGAAACGCGGCTACCCGATGGGCGACTTCGAGCACCGAGCGGCCGACATTTCGGTGGACCACCCGACGGTCGTCTCCAATTACCGCGCCGCCCGGGCCATTGCGTTACGCGACGAGCGCGGCGAAGCCACCACGGAGGAGTTGCGCAAGGCGGTGGTGCATTACCGCGCTTTGTTTCAGGAACTGCTCGAAGTGAGAGATCCGCAGCCGCACGTGATCCCCCGCCGGCCGGTGTCGGTGAGCTAGCGCGCAAGGCTAAGCCCCCGCGGCGCGCAGTTTGTCGCGCCGCGCGAAGCTCATCGCGGCCTGGATGGCCGCGGCGATTTCGGTCTGGCTGCAAGGCTTCGCGAGCTTGACGATGCCGAACTCGGCAGGATCGGCCGGCAGCTCGGCGTATCCCGTCGCGAGGACGATGGGCAATCCCGGATATTTTTCCTGTACGCACCGGGCAAGCTGCAATCCGGTCATGTTGGGCATCGCATGATCGGTGACGATCACATCGACCGCCTGGCCCGAAGCGAGCACGGCGAGCGCCTCGGACGCCGACGGTACGTCGATGGCGACGTGGCCGAGATCCTCGATCAGCGCGGCCGTGCCGGTCAGCACCAAGCGGTCATCGTCGACGATGAGGACGCGCCAGGAGGCGGTCGCGGTGGCGGGCGTGGGCGGCGGGCGCTCGGGACCACGCATCAGCGAAACCGGTTCGGTGTTGGCGCGCGGCAGCCACAGCTCGACCGTGGTGCCGACGCTCGGCGTACTGACGATGCGCAGCTGGCCGCCGGATTGGGCGGTCAGGCCGTGCACCATCGACAATCCGAGCCCGGTGCCCTTCCCCGGTCCCTTGGTGGTAAAGAAGGGGTCCGTCGCCTTCGCGAGCGTCGCCTCGTCCATGCCCACACCGGTGTCGGAGACACCAACGCGCACATACTCCCCGGCCTTGAGAGCTGGATCGCCGGAGTTTTGGCCGATGACTTCGTCCGTCGCCCGAATGGTGAGCGTTCCACCGGAGATCATCGCGTCGCGCGCGTTCAACGCGAGGTTGAGGAGAGCCAGCTCGAGCTGATTCGAATCCACCAACACCGGCGACAGGCTCTTCGGGATTTGACACACCAGCGCCACTTCGATCCCGAGGGCGCGTTTCAACAGCTCGCCCATGCCGCATACGAGGTCGGACAAATTGACTGATTCGGGCTTGAGCTCCTGACGGCGGGAGAACGCGAGCAGCCGCTGCGTGAGCGCCGCGCCGCGCTGTGCGCCCTGCACGGCGTTCTGCAGCAGCCGGCGGCACTGGGCATCGTCGGGCAGACGTTTCTCGAGCAGCGAGAGACTGCCGAGCACCGCCATCAGGAGATTGTTGAAGTCGTGCGCGACGCCGCCGGTCAGACGTCCGATGGTATCCATTTTTTGCGCCTCGAAGAGCTGCGCGAGCGCAGTCTCGCGCTCGCGTGTACGCTGCTCGATGCGCTGCTCCAGCTCCTCGTTGAAGCTCTGCAGGGCTGCCGTGCGCTCGGACACCCGCTGCTCGAGCTCGGCGTTGAAGCGCTCGAGCTGCCGGGTCTTTCGGTACAGGTCGACGAATACCTTGACCTTGGCGCGCAGCAGCTCCGGCACAACGGGCACGGGCACGTAGTCCACCGCCCCCAACTGATAACCGCGCAGCTGGTCGGGATAGGCGTTCATGACCGCGGACACGAAAATGATGGCGGTGTGCTGAAAGCGTGGATGCTCGCGGATCATGGCGGCGAGCTCGAAGCCGTCGAGATCGGGCATGCACACGTCGATCAAGATGAGCGCGATCTCGTTCTTGAGCAAATACTCGAACGCCTCGCGCGCCGAGGAGGCCTTGAACAGAGTCTCCCCGATCCCGGCGAGCACGACCTCGTGGCTCAGCAGCTTTGCTTCGCTGTCGTCGACAAGGAGAATGTTGACCTTGTCGGGATTGGCCTGCGCTTCGTTCACCGATGCAGCCACATCCGCAGCGCTGACAGCAATTGCTCGACATTGACGGGTTTCGCCAAGTAATCGGAGGCGCCCGCCTCGAGACATTTCTCGCGGTCGCCCTTCATCGCCTTCGCCGTCAAGGCAAGGATGGGCAGGCGCCGGAACTTCGCCCTCGAGCGGATGGCCTGAATGGTCTCGTAGCCGTCCATGCCGGGCATCATGATGTCCATGAGCACGATGGCGACGTCGTCCGCCGTCTCCAGGACGCCGATGGCCTCGCTGCCCGTGGTGGCCGTGAGCACTTCCATGCCGCGGCGCTCGAGGACGCTCGACAACGCGAAGATATTGCGCGCGTCGTCGTCGACCAGGAGCACCGTGCGATGCATGAGATCCTCGTCGGAGCTGTGCAGGCGCTCGAGCATCTGCTGCTTCGCGGTCGGCAGCTCGGCCACCACGCGATGCAGGAAGAGAGCCGTCTCGTCGAGCAGCCGTTCCGGGGACTCCACGCCTTTGACCACGACACTGCGCGCCATGGTGTGCAAAGTCGCGTCCTCGTCCGCAGACAGCTCGCGCCCGGTGAACACCACCACCGGCACGTCGCGCAGCTCCGCATCGTCGCGAATCGTCTCGAGCACCTCGAATCCGGACATGTCCGGCAGCTTCAGGTCGAGCACCACGCAATCCACCTGATCGCAGCGCAGCTTCTCGAGCGCTTCGCTGCCGGTGGCGGCCGATGCGATCTCGATATCCTCGTGGCTCAAGAGCTCCGCGACGCTGTTGCGCTCGACCTCGTCGTCCTCGACGATGAGCAGGCGCTTGCGGCGCGGACTCGCATAGCCCTTGATGCGAGCGAACGCCTCCTCGAGTCCCTGGGTGGAGGCCGGCTTCTGCACGAACGAAAAGGCGCCGCGGGCGAGCCCGTGGTGTCGGTCCTCGTCGAGCGTGACGATCTGGACGGGAATGTGGCGGGTCGCCGAATCCTGCTTGAGCTGGCTCAGCACCGTCCAGCCGAGCATGTCCGGCAGGAAGATATCGAGCGAGATCGCGGTCGGATGATGCGCGCGCGCGAGCGCGAGCGCCTCGGTGCCGCGGGACGCAACCAGCACCTTGAAGCCCTTGTCTTTGGCCGCCCCGACCATCAGGCGCGCGAAGTGCGGATCGTCCTCGACGATGAGCACCACGCTGTCGCCGGGTGCAATGGCGCCTCGATCGTCGGGAATCTGCTCCGGTGGCCGGTCCGTCGTGCGCGGCACGAAGCCCGCAATCGGCGCGGCTTGCGGCGCATCGGCGCCCGCCGGCGGCAGACGGCTCGACGCACTGCCCTGGTAGGTGAGCGGCAGATACAGCGTAAAGACGCTTCCCAACCCCGGCGTCGAGCGTAGCTGGATCTCCCCGCCGAGCAGGTTCGCCAGCTCGCGGCTGATCGCCAGTCCCAAACCGGTGCCGCCGTACTTGCGGCTGGTGCCGGCGTCGGCCTGCTGGAAGGCCTCGAAGATGATCCGCTGCTTCTCGGGAGGGATGCCGATGCCGGTGTCCGACACCTCGAACGCAACCACCGAGGCCGCACGACGCAACACCGGATGGTCCGGATTCCAGCCGCTGACGGCGGGTGAGACGGTGAGCTTGACGCCGCCCTCGGCGGTGAACTTGAAAGCGTTCGAGAGCAGGTTCTTGAGCACCTGCTGCAGGCGCTTCGAGTCGGTGGTGATGGTGCGATCGAGCGTCGGCAAGAGCTCCAGCTCGAACGACAAGCGGCGGTTCTCGGCCTCGTGCCGGAAGGGCCGCGCAATCATCTCGAGCAGATTGCTGAAATACACCTCCTCGGCGTCCACCGAGACTGTGCCCGACTCGATCTTCGACAGATCGAGAATGTCGCTGATCAGGTTCAACAGGTCGGTGCCCGCGCCGTGAATGGTGCGCGCGAACTCCACTTGCTTGCCCGTCAAGTTGCCGTCGGGATTGTCGGTGAGCTGCTGGCCCAGGATGAGGATGCTGTTCAAGGGCGTGCGCAACTCGTGCGACATGTTGGCCAGGAACTCGGACTTGTATTTCGACGTGAGGGCGAGCTCGGTGGCCTTCTCCTCCACCGCGCGGCGCGCCTGCTCGATTTCCTGGTTCTTCGCCTCAACCTCGACGTTGCGGTCCGCGAGCTGCTGCGCCTTCTGTTCGAGCTTCTCGTTCGTTTGTTGGAGCTCGCGCTGCTGAGTCTGCAGCTCGGTGGCGAGCTGCTGCGATTGTTTGAGCAGCCCTTCGGTCTGCATGGTCGCCTCGATGGAGTTCAAGACGATACCGATGGACGTCGTGAGCTGGTCGAGGAAAGCGAGCTGCAGATCGGTGAATCCGCCGAGGGAGGCGAGCTCGATCACCGCCTTCACTTGGCCCTCGAACTGCACCGGCAGCACGATGACGTGCCGCGGCTGTGCCTTGAACAGTCCCGAAGTGATCGGCACCACGTCGTACGGCATCTCGGTGATGAGAATGCGCCGTGCGTCGAGTGCGCACTGGCCGATGAGACCCTCGCCGAGCTCGAGGCGGTCGGCATGGCCGTTTTCGGCGCTGTCCGCATAGGCGGAGAGCAGCTTCAACGCGTACTCCCCATCGTCGGCCTCGACCTGATAGATGACGCCATGCTGTGCCTCGACCAGCGGCGCGAGCTCGGAAAGCATGAGGCGGCCGACGGTCACCAGATCGCGCTGGCCCTGCAGCATGTTGGTGAAGCGCGCGAGGTTGGTCTTGAGCCAGTCCTGCTCGGTGTTCTGATCGGTGGTGAGGCGCAGATTGCCGATCATGGTGTTGATGTTGTCTTTGAGCTCGGCGACCTCGCCGCGCGCTTCCACTTGCACCGAGCGGGTAAGGTCGCCCTTGGTGACCGCGGTCGCCACTTCGGCGATGGCGCGCACCTGCGTCGTCAAGTTGGCGGCGAGCAGGTTCACGTTGCCGGTCAAGTCCTTCCAAGTGCCCGCCGCGCCCGGCACGTGGGCCTGGCCGCCGAGCCGCCCTTCGACGCCTACTTCGCGGGCCACGGTGGTCACCTGGTCGGCAAAGGTCGCGAGCGTGTCCGTCATGTTGTTGATGGTCTCGGCGAGCGCAGCCACTTCGCCCTTGGAGGCGACGGTGAGATTTTGCTTCAGGTCGCCGTCCGCGACCGCGGTCACCACTTTGACGATGCCGCGCACCTGCTCGGTCAAGTTCGCCGCCATGACGTTGACGGTGTCGGTCAGATCCTTCCAGGTTCCGGCGACGCCCGGCACCTGCGCCTGGCCGCCGAGACGCCCTTCGGTGCCCACCTCGCGCGCGACGCGCGTCACCTCGCCCGCGAATCCGTTCAGCTGGTCGACCATGGTGTTGATGGTGTTCTTCAGCTCGAGAATCTCGCCCTTCACGTCCACCGTGATCTTGCGCGACAGGTCGCCGCGCGCCACCGCGGTGGTCACCTCGGCGATATTTCTCACCTGCGTGGTCAGGTTGGCCGCGAGCAAGTTCACGTTGTCGGTCAAGTCCTTCCAGGTACCGGCCACACCGGGTACCACAGCCTGTCCGCCGAGGCGTCCGTCGGTGCCCACTTCGCGCGCGACGCGCGTCACCTCGCCCGCAAACGAGCGCAGCTGATCGACCATCGTGTTGAGCGTTTCCTTGAGGAGCAGGATTTCGCCGCGCACGTCCACGGTGATCTTGCGCGATAGGTCGCCGGTCGCGATGGCCGTGGCCACCTCGGCGATGTTGCGCACCTGCGCGGTCAAGTTGCCGGCCATAGAGTTGACGTTATCGGTCAAATCCTTCCAGGTACCCGCGACACCCGGCACCTCGGCCTGGCCGCCGAGCTTGCCTTCGGTGCCCACTTCGCGCGCGACGCGCGTCACTTCGCCCGCGAATCCGTTCAGCTGGTCGACCATGGTGTTGATGGTGTTCTTCAGCTCGAGAATCTCGCCCTTGACATCCACCGTGATCTTGCGCGACAGGTCGCCGCGTGCCACCGCAGTCGTGACCTCGGCGATGTTGCGTACCTGGCCGGTCAGGTTCGAGGCCATGGAGTTGACGTTCTCGGTCAAGTCCTTCCATGTTCCCGCGACGCCCGGCACGTTGGCCTGGCCGCCCAGCTTGCCTTCCGTGCCGACCTCGCGCGCCACGCGCGTCACCTCCGAGGCGAAGCGGTTCAGCTGGTCGACCATGGTGTTCAGGGTCTCTTTGAGCTGCAAAATCTCGCCGCGCACGTCCACCGTGATCTTGCGCGACAGGTCACCGTTCGCGATCGCGGTCGACACCTCGGCGATGTTACGCACCTGCGCGGTCAAGTTGCCCGCCATGGAATTGACCGAGTCGGTGAGATCCTTCCACGTTCCCGCGACACCCGGCACCTGCGCCTGGCCGCCGAGGCGCCCCTCGGTGCCGACCTCGCGCGCCACGCGCGTCACCTCGCCGGCGAACGAGCGCAGCTGGTCGACCATGGTGTTGATGGTCTCTTTCAGCTCGAGGATCTCCCCCGACACCGTCACCGTGATCTTCTTGGAGAGATCGCCCTGCGCCACCGCGGTGGCCACCTCGGCGATGTTGCGCACCTGGCCTGTCAAATTCGAGGCCATGGAGTTGACCGAGTCGGTGAGGTTCTTCCACGTGCCGGCGACGCCCTTGAGCTGCGCCTGGCCGCCGAGCTTGCCTTCCGTACCCACTTCGCGCGCGACACGCGTCACCTCGCCGGCGAACGCGTTGAGCTGATCCACCATGGTGTTGATGGTGTCCTTGAGCTCGAGAATCTCGCCCTTCACGTCGACGGTGATTTTCTTCGACAGGTCTCCGTTCGCGACCGCGGTCGTGACCTCGGCGATGTTGCGCACCTGGCCGGTCAGGTTCGAGGCCATGGAATTGACGTTCTCGGTCAAGTCCTTCCAGGTGCCCGCGACGCCGCGCACGTTCGCCTGGCCGCCGAGGCGCCCCTCGGTGCCCACCTCGCGCGCGACGCGCGTCACTTCCGAGGCGAACGCATTGAGCTGGTCCACCATGGTGTTGATGGTTTCCTTGAGCTCGAGAATCTCGCCCGACACCGTCACCGTGATTTTCTTCGCGAGGTTGCCGCTCGCGATGGCGGTCGACACTTCCGCGATGTTGCGCACTTGCGCGGTCAGGTTCGACGCCATGGAATTGACGTTGTCGGTCAGATCCTTCCAGGTGCCCGCGACGCCCGGCACCTGCGCCTGCCCGCCGAGGCGTCCTTCGGTGCCGACCTCGCGCGCGACGCGCGTCACCTCGCCGGCGAACGCATTGAGCTGGTCGACCATGGTGTTCATGGTCTGCTTGAGCTCGAGGATCTCGCCCGACACATCGACGGTGATCTTGCGCGATAGGTCACCGCGCGCCACCGCCGTGGTCACCTGTGCGATGTTGCGCACCTGCGCGGTGAGGTTGCCGCACATCGCGTTCACCGAGTCGGTGAGGTCTTTCCAGGTGCCCGCGACCCCCGGCACCAGCGCCTGGCCGCCGAGCTTGCCCTCGGTACCCACTTCGCGCGCGACGCGGGTGACCTCCGAAGCAAATGACCGCAACTGGTCCACCATGGTGTTGATGGCTTCCTTCAGCTGCAGGATCTCGCCGCGCACATCGACGGTGATTTTCTTCGACAGGTCGCCATTCGCCACCGCGATGGTGACCTCGGCGATGTTGCGCACCTGAGCCGTGAGATTCGAGGCCATCGAATTCACGCTCTCGGTGAGGTCTTTCCACACACCGGTGACCTCGCGCACCTGCGCCTGGCCGCCGAGCTTGCCGTCCGTGCCCACCTCGCGCGCGACGCGCGTCACCTCGGAGGTGAACACCGAGAGCTGCTTGATCATGGTGTTGACGATGGTGGCCGAGCGCAGGAACTCGCCCTTGAGCCCGCGCCCGTCAACATCCAGCGGCACGGTCTGCAACAGATCGCCGCGCGCGACCGCGGTCACGGTACGCGTCACCGCTGTCGTGGGCCAGAGCAAGTCATCGATGAGCGTATTGACCGAGCCTTCCATATCGGCCCAGGCCCCGTCGGACAGGCCGAAGCGCACGCGCGTGCGCGTTTTGCCCTGCCGCCCGACCACCTCGCCCACGTGCTCGAGCTGCTGCGCCATGCGCTCATTGGCGGCGACGATGGAATTGAAGGCATCGCAGATCTTGCCCGCGACACCCGTACGCGAGCCCGGCAGCCGTACGGAGAAGTCACCCGACCGCATCGCGTTCAGCGCATCGAGGAGCTCTTGCTGGTCAAGATCCGCGGCGGCCTTGCCGTTTGCCGCGGCGGGGTGTCCGTTGGGTTTACGCTTGCGCGCGACGCTCTGACTCGATTGCATGACTAACCCCCCGACCCTCGTAGCTGGCGGTGCGCCGAGGTCAACTGCTCGATGAATACCGTCCGATTCTCCCTGCGGCGGTCTGGCCTGGGCTTGTCTCACGCCCGGGTCCAAGCAATAGAAATCTTCGCAGGGGGTCCTGGAAAAGTCCACGTAAACCCATCACGAAATCTTATTGGTAAAATTTACAATGGCGCGCATGCTGCGGACGGCACGTACTGCACTTCCGTGACACGTTGCTGGTCTGGGCGCGGATGGAGTAGCTTCGACGCATCATGAGGGTTTCCCCGCGGCGCTGGCTTGTAGGAATGGCCGTTGCCATCGCTCTCGTGATCGCGGCGGTGGCGGGATTTGCGGCGGCTGTGCAGGCGGGATTCCTTCGCGGAACGTTCCTGCACCTCGTCTCCGTTCGCGCCGGACGCCCGATCACCGTCGACGGTGCCTTGCGAATAGAGCTGCTCTCCTGGACACCCCGCATCACCGCCGAGCGCGTCGTCATCGGCAATCCCCGCTGGATGCCACCCGGGCGCACCGCGGAGATCGGCTCGTTGAGCCTGGTGTTCGAGGTGCCGCGGCTGCATCACCGATTCGGCGTCGACAGCCTGTCCCTCACGGGCGCGAGTCTGCATCTCGTACGCGATGCAGAGGGCCGCGCCAACTGGCAGTGGGACGACCCCACCGTTGCGCATGCCGAGCGGAAGCTCGCCATCGTGCGCAGCCTTTCGGTGCCGCGCGCGCACGTGACGCTCGACGATGATCGCCGGCATCTGAAGTTCGACGGGGTCGCATCCGCGGAAGGCCCGCCGGCTGGAGCACAGGTCAGGATCTGGGGCGAGGGCGATTTGAACGGGCATCCGGCATCCTTCGAGATCAAGAGCGACTCGCTCGCCTCCGCGAGTCATCAGCGTCCCTATCATTTCTCCTACACCGAGCGCTCGAGCGGCTCGCACTTGGAAGGTGAGGGAGTACTGCCCCGCCCTTTCGATTTCAACGCGATGGAATCGACCTTCGCGGCCGGCGGCGAGGACCTGCAGGACCTCTATTATCTGGTCGGGCTGCATATGATCAATACGGGCGCCTATCGATTGACGGGCAAGCTCGAGCGCGACGGTTTGCATTTCAATTTCAACGATCTGTCGGTGCATTCCGGACAAAGCGACATGCACGGCAGGATCGGCATCGACTCCACGCGCCCGCGACCGCAACTCGACGTCAAGCTCGAGTCGCACCTGCTCCGGATCGCGGACATCGGCCTGCGCGCAGCGGGGCGCGCTCCGCCGGACAGCGGTCCGCCGCTGCTGCTTTCGAAAGCGACGATGCGTCCCGCAGGGTTTCGACAAGACGATGCGGCAATCGTCCTGCATATCGATCAGGTCGAGCTGACCCGACTCAAGCTGCAAAACGTCGCGGCCAAGGGCGCGCTCGAGCACGGCGTGCTCACCGTCCAGTCGCTGTCGGGCCACCTGCTTGGAGGCGAGGCTCAGGGACGCGGAAAGCTCGACGTCAACCAGGATCCGGCGCTCGCGGACGTCGATCTCAAGCTCACCGGTCTCGAGCTCGCTCAGATGCGCCACGAGGAACGGAACTCCACTCCGGGTACTCCCCCGCCGATCGAGGGCACTCTGCGGGCACGCATCAGGGTGAGCGGTCGCGGCAACTCGATCCATGAAGTGGCGGCGACCTCGAATGGAAGCGTCACGGCTGTGGTTCCGCACGGCACGGTGCGCGACTCGCTTGCCGAGCTTGCGGGCATGGATCTGCGCGCGCTCGGACTGCTGATGTCGAAGGACAAGCACGACACGGCGCTGCGTTGCGCGATCGCGATTTTCAAAGATCACGACGGTACGCTCACGGCTCAATCTCTCGTCGCTGATACCGAGCCGGTGCTCCTCACCGGATCCGGTCAGATTCAACTCGATACCGAAGCCCTGGATCTAACCCTGCAAGGCGAGCCGAAGAGCCTACGGCTGTTTCACTGGCGCTCGCCGATCCTCATCAAGGGAACGCTGTTGCACCCCTCGATCGACGTCCAGGCGCACAAGCTCGAGATCATCGATACGGGCAAGGCCAAGGACGCGGACTGCGATGCATTGATGGCATCGGTCGATTCCGAGGACGCGCGGACCCCTCAGAAGGCGCTCTTCACCACTCCGCCGTCCACGCGATAGGCGGCTCCCGTGGTCGCCGAGGCGAGCGGGCTGGCGAGATAAGCGACCAGCGATGCAACTTCTTCCGGCGTGATGAAGCGCCGCAAGAGGGACGTCGGGCGCCATTTCGAGAAAAATTCCGCCTGGAATTCCTCGAAGGACTTGCCCTCTTCGGCCGCCAGCTTCGCGGCAAAATCGCCCATGCTGCGCGATCGGGTGGGGCCGGGCAACACGCTGTTCACGGTGATGCCCGTGCCCGCCACCGATTCAGCGAGACCGCGCGCGACAGCGATCTGTGCAGCCTTGGTCATCCCGTAGTGAATCATCTCCGCGGGGATTTGCAGGGCACTCTCGCTGGAGGTAAAGATGATGCGGCCCCAATTCTCTTGCCTCATGACCGGCAGATACAGCCGTGCGAGCCGCACGCCGGACAACACGTTGGCATCGAAAAAGCGACGCCAATCGGCATCGGAGATCTTCTCGAAGGCCTGCAGCTCGAAGATGCCGAAGTGGTTGACCAGAATCGTCACGTCGGGATGGCGGCGCGCGAGACCGTCCGCCGCCGCCTCGGTGCTCAAGTCGCCGGCAAAACCCTGCACCTGCGCGCCGGCGCCCAGCTCGCGGGCAAGCCCCGCGACCGTCTCGTCGACCGCATGCTGCGTGCGTCCGTTCACGATCACCCGCGCGCCCTCGCGCGCCAACGTGGTCGCGATCGCAAGCCCGATGCCGGCGGTGCTAGCGCTGACGAATGCCGTCTTGCCGTCGAGCTGAAGGTTCAATGACCGGTGGGATCTCCATGTCGACTCGCCTCGAACAGGAACCAGGTGCGTCGCTCGGTCTCGTCGATCCAGTTCTCGATCAGGCTCGCGGTCGCGATGTCGCGGACCTCGTCGACGACGTCGTGCACCTCGCGCAAACGCGCGGCGAGGCTCTGATTGTCCTCGCGCAGCTCCGCCAGCATGTCGAGCGGATCGACATACTCGGCATCGTTGTCCTTGATGCGTTGCAGACGCGCAATGTGGCCGATCGAGCGCAGCGTCGAGCCGCCGGTCTTGCGGATGCGCTCTGCGATGGGATCGGTCATGGCGTAAATCTGATCCGCTTGCTCGTCGAGCAGCAGGTGATAGTCGCGGAAGTGCGGTCCACTCATATGCCAATGAAAATTCTTGGTTTTCAGGTAGAGCGCGAATACATCGGCGAGGATGCCGTTCATGCCGCCGGCGATGTCCTTCGAGGCCTCGGCACCGAGGTCCGTGGGCGTCACGAGAGGCGACGCACGGCGCCGCTTGAGATCGTCTTGTCGTTCCGAAGCCTTCTTTGCCATGGCGATTCCCCTGTTGTCGTTCGATGGATTATCTCACAGATCGTTCTTCACGGAGGCGGCCCGCGCATTGCGTGCACGCGCGGAAAATTATTCTGCGCCTGTCAATCGATATCAAGAGACCCGCGCATGACGGCAACCGCTTGTCCGCCCAAGTGCACGGCGGTAACCAAACCATCGCGCTTGACAGTGCGCCCCAAAATGAGGCTCGGCCGGCCCATGTCGACGCCCTGAGTGATACGCCAGATGGTCTCTGCGTCTCGCGCGGGCCGCTCTGCGGCGAGGAGCGCGAGGGTCGCTGCGGCCGCGCTGCCGGTGGCCGGATCTTCGGCGATGGAATCAAGCGGCGAGAACATGCGCGCGTGGAGCTCCTCGGCGGCGTCGCCCCCGGTGTAGGCGAACACCGCATCCGTACCGATCGGCGGCAGCACCCGCTCGTGAGCAGCCAGGTTCGGCTTGGATTTGCGCAAGGCTGCACGCGAGCCGACCGCGACGACGAGAAACGGCAGTCCCACCGACAGCACCCGCGGTGGAGGATTCGGGCGGAGGTCGGCGGCGGAAAGCGATAAGCACGCCGCCGCATCCTCCAGCGATACGTGCGTCCCCAACTCGAGCGCTCTGGGGGCCCGGAACTCGGCGCCGGTCACGACCCCCGCCGAGCGCATCAGCCGTACGGGCACCGGCCCAACGCCCTCCTCCAGCACCAGATCGGCCGGCGGCGAGGCGCCACCTGCCTCGAGCTCGCGCGCGAGAACCACCGCAGTACCCACCGTCGGATGACCCGCGAACGCAATCTCCGTCCGCGGGGTGAAAATGCGGACTTGCGCCGCATGCGCCTTGTCGCGGGCCGGCAAGACAAACGTCGTTTCGGAATAGCCGAACTCGGCGGCAATCGATTGCATCTGCGCGCTCTGCAGGCCCGCAGCATCCAGCACCACGGCGAGCGGATTCCCGCCGAATGCCGCAGCGGTAAAGACATCCACGGTTACATAGCGTCGCTCCATCAGCGCGACCCGTGCGTTACGCCGATCGCTTGCCGATGCCGACCACGACCAGCACCACACCCAGGGCAATCCCGACGCCCCCGACCCACGGCGGAACCGCATGATGCTCTTCGATTTTCGCTTCGACGCCGCCTACTTTGAACAGGCTCTTGTCGGACGGGTAGCTCGCCCCTTGGATGAGCACGTACAGGCCGGCAACAATGAGCAATGCACCGATGATCTGCAAGACCTTCATAGCCGTACCCCTTGATTTGATTCGTTTCGGATGCTTTGTCGGTGGCGCGATTGTATGTCAGCGAACCGCGGCTGCCTTGAAGTGCGGATTCTCGATGATCCCGAAACGATTACCAAAAGGATCTGCGACGGCCGCGACTTTGATGCCTCCGCCGACCTCGGTGACGGGGTCGAGAGGCGATGCGCCCAACGCTAAAAGACGGGCATGCGCCGACTCGATACTCTCGACGCCCCAGAGAGGCTGCGGTCCGGCCGTTCCGGGTGTGCCATCCGGCACGAGACCGAGCTCGAATCCTCCGACCGAGAAACCGACATAGAACGGCTCGTCGAAGTAGGGAGCCACGCCGAGCAGATCCGAGTACCAACGCTTGGCGCCGGCCAGATCGGGTGCCGGGTAAATTGCCGTTCGCAATCCGAGAATCATCGAGCCCTCACCACAAGCCACCCAGCGCGACGGTGATCGCTTCCCCGTTCACACCGCCGGCGGCGTCACTGCAGAGAAACGCAATCACCTGCGCGACTTCGCGCGGCTCCAACACTCGCTTCTGCGGATAGAGGGCAGCGCGTTCTTGCCATACCTGCTCGACGCTGATGCTGCGTCGCTCGGCTTCCGTTTTCGCCGAACGCTCGGCCATGGCCGTTCGCACCCAACCCGGCAGCACGGCGTTGGAGGTCACGCCGAACGGCCCCGCATCCTGCGCGACAGCACGCGCCAGTCCGATCACCCCATGCTTCGACGCGCTGTACGCGCTACCGGATCGTTCTGCTTTTTCGCCGGCGGTCGAGCTGGTGAATACGAGACGGCCGAAGCCGCGCTTGCACATGCCGCCGACCGTGAGCCGTGCGAGCTCGAACGGACCGTCGAGGTTGATGCGCATCGTCTCGCGCCAAACCTCGGGGTCTTGCTCCCACACGAGCCGCTCGTGGGCGGAGCCGATGCCGTGATTCACGACCAGCAGGTCAACGGGCCCCAGCCGTCGCTCGGTCTCCGCCACGGCCAGAGCGCAACCCTCGGGGGTACCAAGGTCCGCCGCGACAAACTCCAGGCCCACGGCTTTCAGCTCCGCCGCGCTTCGCGCCACCACCATCACGCGCGCTCCCGCTTCCGCCAGCAACAGCGCCGCCTCACGCCCGATTCCCCGGCCGCCGCCCGTCACCATTGCAACACGCTGCTTCACTCACCTGCTCCTTAATCCCGCACTCCCGCGATCGTCCCACGACGGACCAGGGCGAGACAACTCGGCCGATGAGCGATGGCCCCGCTTGCCGAGCTTAGCTGCCGGCCGCCTTGAGAAGATCACGCAACATCGCGACCTCGGCGGCGATGGCGGTGCGCATGGCCGGATCGACGTCCGGTGCAAACAGAGACGAATGGTTCGACGGCAAGTGCGTACCGGCCGCCTGGGCGGCCTCGTACTTCTCCGGGTCCGCGCCGCCCAATGAGAGGTAGAACCCCGGGATCCCCTGCTCCACGAACGCCGAAAAATCCTCCGAGGCCGTGATCGGCTCCTCAGTCATCACGTTGTCCTTCTCGAGCGCCCCTTCCAGAGCGGCACGCATGCGCTGCGTCAACGCCGGATCGTTGTACACCGCGTCCGTCGTTTCGTAGCGTTCGATGGTCGGCGCCTGCGGAGCCCCCGCGGCCTGCGCCTCGGCGTCGGCAATCCTTTTGATGGCGTCCAGCACCTGCTTGCGAACGTTCGCTTTGTAAGTACGAACGGTGAGTCCGAGCTCCGCCTGGTCCGGGATGATATTGTTCTTGGTCCCGGCATTGACGTAGCCCACCGTCACGACGGCGAACTCACCGGGCTTCACCTCGCGCGACACAATGGTCTGCAACGCGAGGACAGTACGGGCGGCGATCACGATCGGGTCCACCGCCGTATGCGGCGCGGAGCCGTGGCCGCCCTTGCCGTGGATGGTAATCCGCACCGAATCGGCGTTGCTGTCATAAATTCCCGATATGACCCCGACCTTGCCGGCGGGCAGCTCGTTGCCGACGTGCAAAGCGAGCACCATGTCCGGTCGCGGAAAGCGGGTGAAGAGGCCGTCGTGCACCATCGCGTTTGCGCCCGTGATGGTCTCTTCGGCCGGCTGGCCGATGAGGATCAGCGTGCCGTGCCAGGAGTTGCGGCTGCGCGCCATGATGCCGGCCGTCGCCACCAGGGCGCTGATGTGCAAATCGTGCCCGCACATGTGCCCGACCGGCACGTCGCGTCCGGCGGCGTCCTTTGCATGCACCTTGCTGGCGTAGGGCAACCCGGTCTGCTCTTCGACCGGCAGCGCGTCGAGCTCGGTGCGCAGCATGACGGTCTTCCCCGGACCGTTCTTGAGTATCGCCACCACGCCCGTGCCGCCGACGTGCTCGGTCACCGTATAGCCGAGGGCCCGCAGCTCACCCGCGAGCTTTGCCGCTGTGCGCGTTTCGTAACCGGAGAGCTCCGGGTGCTCGTGCAGATCCACGTACAGGGCATAGGCCTTCGGATAGGCGGCGTCGACCTCCGTGGTCGCGGCCCTGACCCCTTGCGCGGATGCAAAAACCAAGAAGCCAAGGGTGAGCCCGCTCAGGGCGTTCACGAGATGTCTTGCAGTTGGCATGAGTTCCTTCGGCTACGAGCGGGTTGAAATTTCAGAAACCGTTCATGCTGCCCAGCAGCGGTGCCTTGCGCAAGAAATTTATGACATGGGATGGGCGCGTGCCCGGCTTCCCGCCTGCCACGGCCCAGCACGCGAAAGCACGATATGTCCAAATTGGATCAGCCGATACAAGATTTCGCCCCCCCTGCTAGCTCAACGTTACCTGCGCCCCGACCCAGTCGGGAGGCTCGATACACTTCCATCACAAGGAGAGGAGATGTACACGGTAAGAGCGCAATCACCAGCCGCCGGTCGCCCCGCTCATAATTCTCATTCAGGCTCGATCGCTCCGCTCGATCTCTCTGTCGGGCTCATGAAGGTTCGTGCCGATACGTTCAGTCTGCACCTGAAGATCAAGCGCTCTTATCGTTACGTCTCGGGACCTCATTTCCGTGAATACCGTAGCTTGCTTCAGACGCATGCCGAGGAACTGATTGCGGCGAGTAAGGCGCTCGATGAGCGGCTGAGCCAGCTGCGTGGAAACGCCGCCGGCTCCATCGAGTTCGGCATCAACCTCTATTGCGCGAGCGACGACGACTCTGAGTACGTAACTCCCGAAGACCTGCTGGTTCAGCTTCGGCTGGACAACCAGATCCTCGTGGGATCTCTGCGTTCGGCGCAGGCGCTTTGCCGACGGAGCGGAGATATCGAAACGGAAAGTCTCATAGATGTGTGGATCGACGAAGCGCGACGCCGTGCCGCGGTATTGATGGATGCCACTTGGGGCGACTGATTGAAAGCGCTTCGACACATGGCGTTCGGAGGAGATCCAGACTACCCATGAACATCCACGGGCGCTCTATCATTTATGGTCTGATCGTCTGCGCATGCGGCGCTCTGGCGACCGCGCACGCCGGCTCGATTGACGGGCGCGTCAGCCCCCGCGCGCATGCCCGGCGCATTTCCTCGAATGACAATGAGCAGATGATTCGCAACGAGGAATTGGCTGTCGCGCGGGATCTGAAAACGCGAGTCGATCAGGGCGATGCAGCGGCCATGAACGGACTCGGCATGATGTACGCCCTGGGACGCGGGGTGGATAAAAACTACGAAATGGCGCGGGACCTGTTCCGACGTGCCGCGCTTCAAGGTCAAGTGCCCGGAATGGTGAACGTCGGTCTGCTGTATGACCGGCATACGAATCAGCCCGGTCACTCCATCTCCGCCTATGCGTGGTTGCGCGCGGCGTTGTCGTTTGGCGTTCCCGATGAAGATCGAGATGCCATCATATTTAGATTGGGAATGATCGCGTCTCGAATTGGCGAGACGAACGCGACGCGCGCCGAGCGCCTCGCCAACCTGCTCGTCGAAGATATTGGTCAACGAGTAGGATTCCCAAAGGATCGATCCGCGGACTCAGCGTCCAATTGAGGCAACGAGCGCTGCGCCGGGCCGCGTCTCATCCAACGGCGGCCTAGGCCCCGGTAGTTCTTCTGGCGGGGATCGCGAGGCACTTGACGCCCAGCAATACGCAACCAACCACAATAAATCACTGCGCCACTCGCGACGTGAAGACCGCGATACGGATATTTGAATTGCCCCGGAGATGATCCAGCTCCGGCGCGCGGGCACGGACCACCGTGTCAGGACCGATTATCAATATCGACACTTTACGGCTCGTCTTGGCGTAGCGGTCCAATTGATCTGCCAGCGACCCCTCGAAACGTTTTCCACCGATCTCATAATGATCCGGGGAAACCCGGACAAGAACCGCCTCATCGAATCTGACCGACGGCTGCCGCAACGCGAGGCCGACCACTCCAAGCGCCATGAAGAGAACCAATATTGCGCTGATCAATGCGATTCGCATTAGAGGGCGCCGTGAATGTACTCGACATCAGCGATCCAATTGCGCTTCCATCGCGCGAGGCGAGCCGTCCCATCCTCGCCGCTGAAATCTGCCGATTCGCGACGAATCAATGACGGGTCGACGCCCTCGAATGAGTTGACGTTCACGACGGCGTACAGTGCGCCGTCGACGTGGCTCGTGACGACGGGGACGATACCGCAATGAGCGCATGTATGAAACGTGGCGTTTTTCGTGCCAAATGCATACCTGGATACGAGCGCCGGGTCCTTCACGAGAATCCGCAGGACACCCTGGGGATTCGACGTCCACACGCCCCCGTGTTTTCTGCAAAATGAGCACGAGCAGGCGCGAGCCGGGATATGAGCGGGATCCGGCTCCCATGTCAGCGAATAGGATATGTTCCCGCAATGGCACTTGCCGGAGATCCGCATTTTCGTCTCCTCTGGCTGCAAGGATCAGCGCAAACCGTCCTCCGATGCTGTCCGAAGTCGAGGAAGCCGCGAGGCCAACTGTTCAAACAGCCAACCCGCGAACGGCAGTCCCACGGCGAGCAAGGTGATGCAGAATGCCAGTATTAGGGGCTCGGAGACCACAAAACGCAACAAACGGGCGACGCCCGCACCGACCAACCCAACCACTACGTTGATCACGATGAGCATCAGGTAAACCCAAAATCCACGAATCCACAACGCGCGATATCGGTCCGCCTTGATCATTTCTTACTCCCTCGATTCAGAAAACGCCGGCTAATCTCATATGCTACAAACCGATACCGGGATCGGATCACCGGTTACCGCGGCGGTAAGCTGACCACAACTACAGGACGCTACCCGAACGATCATTCCGCCCACTTTCGCTACCGGAGTTTGCCAGCTTAACGCCTCAGTCGAGCAGCGCGCGACTAGCTGGAACCCTTCAACGCGGTCACCTCGATCTCGATTTTCATGCGTGCATCAGACAGACCGGCTGAGATCATCATCGCTGCCGGACGAGTCTCACCGAAGAATTTCCGGAGAACAGGCCAACACTGCTCGAACTCGGAACCGTCGGGCAGCACATACGTCACCCGAACGACGTCCCGCAAGCTCGAACCCGCCTGGCGCAGAGCGACCTCGATGTTCTTCAGACATTGCTCTGTCTGCGTTACCAGGTCCTCAGCTATCGACATAGTCGAGTAGTCAAACCCGGTCGTGCCTGAAACAAATACCCAGTCGCCGGCAATCACGGCACGGGAATAGCCGATCTGCGCCTCAAATGTGGAACCAGAGCTGATAAGCGTTCTCGGCATTGCGATGCATCCTTTGATTTCGGCTAGCGTGCTCTATAAGCGTAGACGTCCGGATTGTGCACTTCCATTATGCGATCCGGAGCGGCCAATGGCTTAAACCCGAACTTCGCATACAGAGAATGCGCGTCCTTGGTGGCGAGCAGCATTCGGCGGAGGTTCAGCAGATCGGGATGTTGGATTATCGAGGCGGGACTTGTCGCATGTGATTTCGTATGCAGGCATAGATGCATTGACCGCTCTATCATCTTGGTTGGGTGGCGCGCGGTGGTGTCGACCACCATGACCCCTTAGACGCGCCGCCTTGCGAGGAGATCCACATAGGCGTCTTCGATCAATTGCTGCGGTTTGACGTTTAAGGTCTCCATGAGTTCGCGCGCCTCAAGAAAGCCTGCGTCCGGAGGCTCATCGTCGGCCAACACAACTTCAAGTTCAAGAAAATTTCCCAATTGCTCCACCCTGTCGATATGAATTCGAGTTCTACCTCTCAGGAACAGGGTGCGACGCTTTCTGACACGGCCGACCAGGCCGTACGCGAGTGAGAGCGATTCGCGAAGCGAGTCCGGTGCAGACGTCGGCGATAGCAGGTAGAACGACTCTTTTGGGCCGAGTTGATTTGCGCGACGATAATAGATTAACTCCCCGGTGCCATTAGGAAACGCGCGCAGCTTCAGGCGCCCAGTATCGCAGCGAAAGAACGTATCGTCTTGTGCAATCTCGATCGGACCCTCATCGGCAAGTGCGGCGGCCTTCGCGGTGAGCGTCTCGACGCTGTCGATATGCGCTTTGATTTCGATATTGCGGGACATATTGCTCGGCGTGTAACGTCGCAGCGACCCCGGTGCATGGAGGGCCCGTTCTCGAATTTGTGCTCGGAGCTCAGATGGTACTGCGCCCGCGCCTCAGCACAAGTCAGAGCCGCACCGCGCGGCGCTGCCGCGATTTTTGGGCGAACCTGCGCTGGCTCTCAGGATTTCACGTTCGCCGCCTTGAGTTTTTTGCAGCGGTGCCGAAGGTTGATCAGCAACCCATCGTTTGCCGGATCGTCGTGCGGGGCGGTGAACGCGCCGATTGGTCCAGTCTCCACCGTCAATGGAGCGACGGCCGCAATCAATGACTGTTGGACGGAGCATGCTGGCACACATTTCGAGCCGCACGTTACAACCGGCGTCGCGCCCCGAGATTATCTGGATAAAATGCTCGCCGAACCTTTTGCCGACTTCACTTTCTCGCCCGTGGGCGCGGCTGTCTATCATCTCGGCGAGTACGGCACGGCCGCGAAAAAACTCACGGAGTTGAATCTGAAGCCGTGAGCCTCACTGCCGCGGTCTAATTCAGGGCATGCATACTTCCCTCGAGCATGCGTACCAAAATAAGAAGATGAAATTAATCGCGAACACAAAAATCACGCACCCAATGGTAGCCAGCCAACGCATGCCTGTCCAGAATGGTGAGTTGCCGTGACGGTTACGACCTGTCCATGGCCTACTGACGGCGACTACCACGACGGCGCTGATAACGATCAGCGAATACTTGAGAAGATCGATGTCGAAAAGACCCGAACGATATCCGACGGGTAAGGCTGCCGCGAAGACTACAGATCCGCTGATGATTGCGAGAAGGTATCTCATCAATATCTGACGTCGAAGTTGAGCGGTCAGGTGTTAGACCACTCACCCAGGTGTCAATTACCCCAGCGCCAGCGTGGCCGCTCGCCCTTCCAATAGCATATTCCAATAAGTGCGACGCTCAGCCCTACGATTAGTAAGAGGAACCCGACAGGATGTTGCCGGGGGCGCACCAAGGCAGCCCCGGAAAGAACAGCGACGAAAAAGAACGTATATACGATCCAACCTTGCCACGTCAGCGGCAGGCCCCAGCCCCACCCGTAGCGCTTCGCCGCGAACCAGTACTCGGACATCTCGGCCACGCGATACTCCTTAGGATCCGACGTCAGACTTGAGCGGCCGCGCGCAGAGTCGTGTCGCGCTTCCGCCGGAGCGCAATACTGCCGGCGAATATTACCCCCGCGGCGCCCCCCGTTTCGACTACGGAAGTTTACGACCGCCGATGAATCTATAGCCCGCGCCGTTCAACGCGTCTCGAACGCTCGCTATCTCGGCGTTGTCGACGTTCGCGACGGTTCGGATGTCGTAGATGGCTCCGCGCTGGACCCGGAGCTCGTCTTTGATGAAGGACGCAGCCTCTTTGCATTGAACGGTGCTGCCTTGTGGCTCCTTGTCGAGCGCCACGACACAAGCGTGCCGATTGCCGTCCAAAGTAATGGTCACGTCCGGTCGTTCGGCGAGCTTTGGCCCCGTACCGGAGCCGCAACTGACGAGCAGTACGGGGGCGCAGAGAAGGACGGCGCGAAACGACATTGCGACGCCCCGCAAGACTGCTTGCTTGGTGAGTGGGGGCGGCTGATGTGCCGGCGTCGCGTCGATTGTTCTTGATGACATCGGGTGTATCCCATAGATCGAGTTTTTAGAAAATAACCGCGTCGACCATCGGAGCAATGGTCGCGAGCTACCAGGGGGAGCCGACAATCGCCGGCCCCCCCGTCTTCTGAAGTTAGGGACTAAGCTCCTCGTAAAGGCTGTCGGAAGTGATTTTGCGAATCGCCTCGATGCGCTTCATCGTTGCTCCCAGGGCCGAATTGGGCTTCAGCACGGCATCCTCGACCTTGGCGAGAGTCGCAAGGTCCGGGACTTCCACCGTCACGATGATGGTCCCGGTATCGGGACCTGCGTAGGTCGCGCGCCATACGCGCAGCGTGACCGGCAAACCTTCCTTCTTGAACTGGCCTTGCAAGATATCTACCTCGTGACGGTAGCTCTTGATGTCGGATGTCTGCACGGCAATCACTCGCAGAGTCGTCGACGCAGACAGCGCAACGGCAGAGCCCAATGCAAGACCCGTGGCTGCGAGAATGGACAGGATAAGTTTTCCCACGATTTATTCTCCTTCTATGGTTGACGAGCGCGTCATGCGCCCCCGGACGCGCGCAGCGTAGCAGTGGGCGGCTTGCGTCGTCTCCTTCCTAAACGCCGAAACCGGGGCAGCCGGCCTGGATACTGGATTTCTGTACAGCCGCGATCGACGAGGCGGTATTGATGATATGCCCGCTACCGCGCTCGATCATTTTGGGCGATATAACCTGGATGCCGTGAATCGCGGCGAAGAAATTGAGGTCCATGATCCGGCGCCATTCGGAGCTCGGGATGTCCTCGGGATTTCCGCTGAGGATGACCCCGACGTTGTTCATCAGGATGTCGATGGGTCCCAGGCGATCCTCTGCCTGGCGAGCGGCCTCGCGGACGGACTGTTCACGGGTCACGTCGCAGGGGAGTGCGATGGCTTGCCCGCCGGCGACACTGATGAATGCGGCAGTCTCGTCGGCGCCCGCCAAGTTGATGTCGGCAATGGCGATGCGCGCACCGCGCCGCGCGAATTCCAGGGCCACAGCGCGCCCGATCCCCTGCGCGGCTCCGAATATCAGCGCGGTTTTAGTTTCGAATAGAGACATTTTCACACCTCAGGTAGCTTGGCGCGCGAGGGGTTCCTGACACGACCGGTATCGAGGGTCACCTTGCCGCGCAAATCCCAGGGCAATGTCGGCACTGAGCCTCGCTACCAATTACATGCTTATAATTATCATATCTGCTGCAATTGCCCTCGCGAAAGACAAAATTTATCCCTTAATATAGGCGTGTTAGGATCGCAAATTCAGCCCGTACGCTTCCAGGCCTACTGGGCATGCGCGTTGGCGTTTACTGGAATCCTTAACCGGCATTGGGGATCAGCATGAGCTTCAGAAGTCCCAGCACCGCCGTGCCGCGGCATCCCGTCATCATCGGGGACAAAACGCTCGAGCAGGGCGGCGGCACTCTGCAGCGGCACATCTATCCCGCGAATGGGCGCGTTACCTGCGAGATCAAGCTCGCCTCGGCGCAAGAAGTCGACGATGCGGTGCGAGCTGCACGGGCTGCCTTTCCGGCGTGGCGTGCGCTGCCGGGCGACAAGCGCCGCGACCTCATGTTCAAGATGGCGGCGACAGTCGAAGCACATGCCCAAGAACTCGCTGCGCTCTCCACACTCGAGAATGGCTGCCCGTCGCTGATCGCGCCGTTCATCGCCGCCGATGCCGCGCAGAAATTTCGTTATTTCGGCGGATGGGCCGACAAGATTCAAGGCGAGACGCTGAGCAGCTGGGCGGGGCCGGCCCACAACTATGTGGCGCACGAACCTTACGGAGTCATCGGCGCCATCATTCCATGGAACGGTCCGCTGTTTGCCGCCACCATGGTCATGACGCCTGCGCTCGCCGCAGGCAACTGCATTGTCGTGAAAGCGCCCGAGCTTGCCCCATTTACGGTCATGCGTTTGGGCGAGCTGTTTTTAGAGGCGGGCTTCCCCCCGGGAGTCGTCAACCTGGTCGCGGGGGGCGCCGACATTGGCGAGGCCCTCGTCAAGCACCCCGGTATCGATAAAGTACAGTTTGTCGGGAGCGGCGCGACGGCGAAAAAAGTGTTGCGCACGGCCGCTGAATCCTTGAAGCCTTGCGGGCTCGAGCTGGGCGGCAAATCGGCCGTGATCGTATTCGCCGACGCGGATTTGCAAGAGGCCGCGCGGCGCGGACTTGCAGGCGCCATCAGCGTCAGTGGGCAGGGCTGTGTCAATGGCACGCGCCTCTTGGTCGAGCGGCCGATCTATGAGCAGTATCTGAACCTGCTGCGGGCGATCGCCGCGCACATCAAAGTGGGCGATCCCCTCGATGCCTCCACGGTCATGGGGCCCGTCATTTCGGAGGCAGCCTTGCAACGCATCCTGGGTGTCATCGATACAGCGGTCCGCACGGAGGGCGGCAGATTGGTATTGGGCGGCAATCGGTTGGCCGGCGAACACGGGGAGGGCTACTACCTGCCGCTGACCATCATTGCCGATGTCGAACAAGGCGCGGCACTCGCACAGCACGAGGTATTCGGGCCTGTGCTCGCGGTGACGCCGTTCGATACGGAGGAAGAGGCGATCGCACTCGCAAACGGAACGAGCTATGGCCTCGGCGCCTACATCCACACGCAGAACCTGCGCCGCGCGCACCACGTTGCGAGCCAGATGCAGGCCGGCATGGTGCAAGTAAACGGCTCCGGAGAGGGCATGCAACCCTACGCGCCGTTCGGCGGTATGAAGCAAAGCGGCTACGGCCGGCTCGGCGGCCAGGACGGTCTGCACGAGTTTCTGCAGGTCAAGAACGTGTGGATGAACCTGGCCAAGCCCGCGGTCGCCCAGTGAATCTCTTAGACCCATCCGAACGCGCCCGTGTCGGCAAGCAGCAGCAAGAGCAGTTGCTCGGAGCTCCCGCACCGGAGCCCCGCACCTTGTTCGAGTCGTCGTGGCGGGACTACGTATTCGCCGAGGTCTGGACGCGGCCCGGGCTCGATCGCCGCTCGCGTTATTTCATTTCGATCAGCAGCGCGGTGTGTGAAGGCGGACGTCCTGATGTCGTCGATGGTTATATTCGCGGCGCGCTCAAGCTCGGCGAAATCACGCTGCCGGAGCTGCGCGAGGCGGCATTGCAACTTGCGGTCTATGGCGGCTGGTCGCGCGGCGTAGCATTCGACACCGCCGTGACGCGCGTCGCCGAGAGTCTCGGATTACCGAATGCCGACTATCCGCCCATCCGGGCGCAGCCTTGGGATGCGAAGCAGCGCATGTCCGAGGGAAGCGCAAACTTCAAATTGGTCATGGAGTTCCCGGCACCGCCGCCGTTCACCCCCTATTTCGAGGGGGGCATCATCAATTTCGTTTTTGGCGAGATGTGGACGCGACCGGGGCTCGACCAGCGCGGCCGGCGCTGGGTAACACTTGTGGGCGTGGCGGACTCGGCGGCGAGCACTCCGATCCGCACTCATACCTATGCCGCGATGGCCAGTGGCAACGCGAGCGCGAGCGAGATGCAGGAATTCGTATTGCACTACGCCATCCACGGCAGCTGGCCCAAGGCGTCGGTCATACAGGCTGCCGTCCTCGAGATGGCTGACCGTGTGATCAAGGGCCTTCCGTACGAGTGATGGCAATCGCGGTGCAGGGGATGGATTATGCCGACGGCAAGTGACATGAAGGGCAAATGCACGCTGGTGACGGGGGCCGCCTCCGGGTTGGGCCGTGCGACCGCCTTCGCCCTCGGACGCGCCGGTGCCGATATCTGCATCGTCGATGTGAACGCGGCGGCCCTCGAGGAAACGGCAGCCCAGTTGCACGGGATGGGTGCGCAAGCGCTCGTTCATGCCACCGACCTGGCTGTGCGCGAGAATTGCCTTGGCGCGATAGCGGCCGCCGTCAAAAGATTCGGTCGGCTGGATGCCTTGTGCAACGTGGCAGGCATCATCGTGATGTGCAATGCGCATGAGATGCGTGCCGTCGACTTCGAGAAAACCTTGGCGGTCAATCTGAGCGCGCCGTTCTACTTGATGCAGGCGGCCATTCCGTACCTGCTGCAGACACAGGGCGCCGTGGTGAACGTGACCTCCTCCGCCGCATTCGTGGGGGAGGCCTATGCGGCAGCGTACTGTGCGACGAAAGCTGGACTGACTCACATGACCAAGGCCCTTGCCATGGAGTATGTCCACAAGCCTATTCGATTCAACTCGGTCGCGCCGGGCGGCATGGCGACCAACATCGGCAATACCATCAAGATGCCCGAAGGGGTCGATTACGCTCTGATCAAGCGCTATTCGGGCTTGCGCGGCCTGGTCGAAGTCGACGATGTGGCGGAGGTCATCGCGTTCCTCGCCTCCGACGCAGCACGCGGCTATCACGGAACGTGCATCAACATCGATCGCGGCATCACCGCGGGCTGACGCCTATGACCGTCACCGGTTTCATTGGACTCGGCAGTCAGGGTGGACCGATGGCCAGGCGCATCGTCGAGTCGGGCTATCCGCTCCTCTTGTGGGCGCGGCGCGCGGAAACGCTTATCCCCTTCGAGGGCACCGCCGCTCGATCGGTTGCCAGCGTGGCCGAACTGGGCGCGCGCGCCGACCATGTCGGTGTATGCGTGGTGGACGACGCGGGGACTCGGCAGGTCTGCGGCGAGCTCATTCCTGCCATGCGTCCCGGCAGTCGAATCGCCATTCACTCGACCGTCCATCCGCAAACGGTCGTCGAACTTGGCGCGCAGGCCGCCGCTCGCCAAATATCGCTCCTGGATGCTCCTGTGAGCGGCGGCGGACCGGCGGCCGCTTCGCGTACGCTGACGGTCATGATCGGAGGCGCCGAGGAAGTCGTGGCGGCCGCGCGGCCTATTTTCGAGACCTTTGGTGGACTCATCGTGCGCGTCGGTGACGTGGGCGCCGGTCAGATGGCGAAACTCGTCAACAATGCCCTGATGGCGGCCCACGTGGCGATGGCCCACTATGGGCTCGCCGCAGCGGCCACGTTGGGCCTCGATCGTGCGGCCCTGACCGAGATCATCAAGGCCAGCAGCGGTCGCAGCTACGGCTTCGAGGTCTACAGCCGGTTGCCGACCCCGGGCGCGTTTGATCACGGCGCCAAATTGCTGGCAAAGGATGTTCGCCTGCTCGGAGAAGTACTGGGCGCGGACTCGGCCTATGCGCCGTTTCGCGATGTCGTCGCGCCCTTCCTGCAATTCGTACAGAGGCCGCAACCATGACTTTCTCGATCGATCAGTTTCGTTTGGACGGAAAGGTGGCCATCGTCACCGGCGCCGGCGGGCGCGGCAACAGCATCGGCCGGGCCTATGCACTCGGGCTCAGCCGAGCCGGGGCGCGGGTCGTCGTCGCCGACATTCAGGCCGAGGGCGCCCAGAAGGTCTGCGACGAAATCGCCGCGGCGGGCGGCAGCGCGATTGCCGTGAGCGTCGACATCACGAAGCCGGACTCAGTCAGGAAGATGGCCGCCGCTGCGTGCGAAGCCTTCGGCGGCGTCGATATCCTGGTCAACAACGCCGCCCTGATGGCGGAGCTCGGCTATCTGCCCGCCGCCGACATCCCGCTCGAACAGTGGAACCGAATCATGGATGTGAATCTCACCGGCGCGCTCAATTGCGCGCAGGCGATCGTTCCGCTGATGCGCGAGCGCGGCGCCGGCAAGATCATCAATCAAGTGTCCGGGGGCGCCTTTCCTGCGCTCTCGGTCTATGGCATCAGCAAGCTCGCGCTGGTCGGCCTGACCACCACGCTGGCCCGCCAACTCGGACGCGAGAAGATTACCGTCAATGCAATCGCGCCGGGAAACACCATGAGCGACGCGGGGAAGCTTCTGACCCCCGACGACTCGCCATTCGTAAAGATGTTGGAGGCGACCGTCGCGCTGCGCGTGCGTGGTCAACCCGACGAGCTGGTTGGCACATTGTTGCTGTTGTGCTCATCCGCCGGCGATTGGATCACGGGCCAAGTGATGCACGTCGACGGCGGGTGGATCTTGCGTCCGTAACGGCTCGCCTTTGGCCCGATAGCAGGACTTTTAATCGCGATCTGAATCGCCCGTTTTTCGAAGTCGCGCGAGCACAAGCCGCCGATAGCGTTCCGCCTCGAACTGCGCGAGCTCCTCATCCTGCTCGAGAATAGCTGCCAGAATGCGCCGCCGGCCTGTCTTCCACGCCTCGACGCCTTGCTGATCGGTGAAAACCAGGGGCGCGCCGGAATGCACATAGAGGCGATAAGTGACCCGGCAGAGGAGCTCGATCAGCGGTTTTGCCACCATCTTCAATAACAAGTCGCGCAGCTCCTTCTCGAACGCAATCCGCCTTTCGCTCGTGTCGCACTGATCGACCCGTTCGAGAAGCTCCCGGACGGTCGCGCGCAGCGCGCTGTCCGCGCAACACGCCGCCGCTGGGACGATCTCGCAATCGAGGAGCGACAGCATTTGCTGCGATTCGCGGTGTCCGAATCCGTGCACGCGCAGGTAAGCGGCGATGGAACGCTCGAGTGCGGCCTCGTCCGGCCGCGTGCCGTAGTAACCGCCGCCCGGCCCGCGGCGCACCGCCAGGAGTCCCTCATGCTCGAGGATGCGCGCCGCCTGCTGAACCGTCACGATACCGACGTCGAGCAACTGCGCAACTTCGTTGAGAGAGCCAATCTGCGCCCCGGGCTCGCGCGAAAGAATGAGCTCGCGCAGCTTCGCGGCCGTGGCTTGCACCAGTTGGCGTCTAGGAACCTTGGTCACTTTTTGGATGCCGCAGCCTCCCTCCGTGCTCAGTGGTAAGGACAGTTGGTGTCCCGACTGGATACGTCAAATTGGAGCGGCTTGTCGGTACGTGGAATGAGCGCGATCGCAGCATAATGTCCGGCGACCGATTGCGGCGGGCAGGTTGTGGGGCTGGTCACTGTGACGTGCACACGGATTACGTTGCCTGCATCGGTGATCGAGTCGAACGAGATGACAACCGGACCGTGCTCCTTGTAGCCGGCGCTGACGACAAGCGCGGTATATCGCTCAAAATCAATCGGCGGCAGAGGCTCGGCGACCGAGGTCAGGTTGTCTGCCCAAACGTCCCATTCGTGCGGGGATCGAATGACAAAATTCTCGTGGCGATCCGGTAAACCGAGCGTGGATGGCAACGAGAGCACCTGGAAGGGAATTTTATCGTCCTCCGCTGCCATGGTCGCCGCTGCGAGCGTTGAGAGGAGCAGTGCTGTCGGCAGCAGTCGAAACATTTCGATCCTGGAGTGGTTCGCGGTTGGCAGTTTGCCTTGGATTGCCCCGGCTGGCCAGTCAGCGGCGGCCTTCGAAGACGTTGCTCCGGCACCTGCGCTTATCAGCGCCGACGGAAATATGGCTGACGATAGGCCGCGCTGCCGCGCACAATAGACATGCGACGGCCGGAAGCGTTCGCCGCTTGCTTAGAACCAGCGCCATCTCCAAGAGATTCCGATCACATCAGTTTCCAACGCCAATCGCTATTCTGTGGGCCACGTTCAGCCTAAGGACCCCTCGTGACCGAAGCCCCCCTAATTGCCGTCGTCGATGACGACGATGCGATCCGGCGCGCGCTGTCGCGATTGTTACGGGCTTCTGGTCTCGAGGTGATCACGTTCGCTTCCGGCCAAGCATTTATCGACTCGCTCGACGGACAGCGACCTGACTGCGTGGTCATGGATTTCCAAATGCCGGGCCTCACCGGCGGCGACGTGCAGCGGCTCTTGATGCTCACGGGGATCCATTTACCGATCATCATCATGACCGCCTACGATCACCCCGGGATTCGAGAAGAGTGCCTTGGCAACGGAGCGGCTGCCTGCCTTGTCAAGTGTGACTTACAGGATCATCTGGTTGTTGCGATCAAGGCGGCGATCGCCGGATGAGTCGCAGATTTGGGCGGCGCCGGCTCCAGTCATTCACGCGGCAATACGCAACGAAAAGTCATACCTCGGTCCGGATTATTCTCCGCCGATAGCTGCCCTTTGTGCGCGCGTACGATTTGCGAACAAATCGACAGACCCACCCCCACGCCGCTCGCCTTGGTTGTGACGAAGGGCTCAAAAATATGCTCGAGGACTTCAGGCGAGGCTCCGACCCCGTTATCTCGCACGGTCAGCTCGACGGCATCTGCGCGCACCGCCGTGGTGATGACCAATTGCCGGTCGGCAACGGGGATCGAGCTCATGGCTTCCGTTGCGTTGAGCATGAGATTCAGAAGCACTTGTTGCAACTCGACCGGGTTTCCTTCGAGCTCGGTGTCGGCCGAGTCCAGATTGAGCTGAAGATTGACCCGGTGCACGAGCAGATCGAAGCGCACGACGTGCGCCACGTCCTGGACGAGTCGATTCAGATCAATGGCCTTATGCGGCGGGCTCTCCTTTTTGAGCATCCCGCGGACGTTCTTGATAATGTCTCCCGCACGCCGTCCGCTGTCGGCGATATCCTCGAGCAACGCTCGCATCTCCGGCGTTGTTTCCACGGCGCGTTCGTGCAGCCCGGCTGCGGCGTTGCACTGAATAGCCGTGATGGGTTGCAAAAGCTCATGCGCCAGTGAAGTAGTCAACTCACCCACGAGCGCGACCCGGCTCATATGCGACAGCTCGATACGTGCTCGCTCGATCTCGATCTGAGATTGCCTGCGCTCGCTGATGTCGTGCACTTGGGAAACGAAATAGAGCGGCTCATCGGAAATCCCTCTGACGAGGGCTCCGGTCAGAAGAGCCCAGACCTCCCGGCCGTCTTTGTGGATATAGCGTTTCTCCATCTCAAAATGCGAGATCTCGCCGGCGATGGCCCGACGCACGAGGACAAGGTCGGGCTCCAGGTCCTCGGGATGAGTCAAGGCCTGGAAGGTGGTCGCTAAGAGCTCACTTTCGGAGTAGCCGAGAATCCGGCACAACGCGGCGTTGACCTGCAAAAATCGGCCGTTAAGGGAGACGAGCGCCATACCGATTGATGAGTGCGTAAAGGCCACGCGAAATTGCTGCTCACTGTCGCGCAATTTCCTTGCCGCCTGATGCCGTTCCGTCACGTTGCGTACCACGGTGACCATTGCATCGTCGTCGCGTCGGACCGAGCGCGCCTCGAAATGACGTTCTTCTCCGGCGATCGTCAACACGTAATCGACCTCGATGACTCCGCGGGTCTCTGCGGCACGCTTGAACGCCCCCCTGAAAAGTTTGGCCATCTCTGCGGGAAGGACATCCTCCATCACGCGGCCCGTGAAATCCTCGGGGGGCATCAGCAAGTCGGCGGGGTTCGCACAGTGGCTTTCAAGGAAAATGCCGTCCCGGCTCAGAACGAATATGAGGTCCGGAAACGCCCTCAGGATCGCTCTGGTCCTCGATTCACTCGCCGACAACGAGCGTTCGATGCGGTGCCGACCTACCGCGCTCGCGAATATTTCGGCAACGAGCTGCAGTCTACGAACGAGATTTTTCGGCCATTTTCGTGGTCCGCGGATGCACATGAAGATGAGCACGAAGGTCGTCGTTCCCGCCTCCACGGGGATGCCGAGCGCGCTTTTGGCCCCGATCTTCGTCATATGCGCCCGCTCTATAGAAGCGCTCTCCGGCGCATCCTCCGGAATCCTTTCCCAACATGCAACGCGGCCGTGCCGAAACTCATTGATAAGCCAGGGAAAATCGGCGGTGGAGACTTTGGTGGGAAGCAGCGGAAAATCAGGCGCGGAGTAGAGGTGGCGAAGGTGCATCTGATCGACGGCCGTGTCACATTCCCAGAGAGCGACGCGATCGATGCCCGTGAATCGGGCTAGTTTTTCAAGCCAAAGGTCGACGGCTCGCTCAATGCCGTCTGTCGATGCCTTCGCAAAAAAAGCCGACAGCTCGAGAAGGAAGGACTCAAAACGCAAACGCCCGGCGATGTTGGCATCGGGCTTCGCCCATTCGGTTGGCACGCCTGCGGCCGCGACATCATTCGCGGGTGGTCGAGCGCTTTTCAAAGTCGGCATCCTCGGCAGCGTTCCGCCCCTTCAGGGGGACTCATCCTAAACGGAACGGTGCTTGAAAAGAAGCGCGCAGCGCCCACCGCGTTGCGGGGGAACGGTAGGGGCCTGGAAGGGCAAGCGGTACACTCTGGAGCTTCAATCCAGGATATGGCGGGCATCGTGTCCAGGTCAGTTTGGTCTTTATTGATTGCAATCGCGTTGCTGTACCCGTGCGAGTCTTCCTTTTCCGCGGAGGCAGGACCGCTCGTGATCTCGGTCCCGAAGGGATTCGAGGGGCCGACCCGGGATGACGAGAACGGCGGTGTGACGATCGCGTGGATCGAGCGACAACCAGTCCCTGGCGGCGGCACACTGCTGCAAGTCTCGGCCATCGACGTGGGTACCTCACTCGATGGCATAACCCGCGCGCAGCGCGCGGAGGGCGCGAGCCGCTATCTCCTGGAATTTGTCCGCGGTGTTGGGCACTCTCTCGAGAACTTCGAATTTGGTGAGTTTGAGCAGGTCTCGCTCGCCGGACTGCCGGCCGCGCGGGTGCACTGGACTGCGTCCAACTCGGGCCAGCCGGCGATCGGGATCATCTATTGTGTGCTGGTCGGCCACTTCGTCGTCAGCCTGCAGACCCGGGATACAGGGACCGAGATCACACCGGCGATGTATAGCGCGATGGGCGCGATCGAGGGCGTGCGAGTTCCTTGAGCCTCGGGGGAGACGATATGATGGCTATGTGGCGGCGCTGGATCTCGGGAGGAATCGATGGTCAAGATAAATCACCGGTCGCTTCGCGAGTCCGCTTCGCGCGAGTCGTTCGCATACGGTTCCGCTGACGTGGCAACCGCGTCGCGTTTGTCTCCTCCGTTGGCAGCGGCCGCGCTGGCACTGCTTCTCACGTCAATGACCGCCTCCACTCGAGAAACGAAGCTGGGGTCGATCGGCTTTGAGCTTCCCAAGGACTGGAAGGTCCAGATGGATGGAGCGGAGCGACTGACCGCCTCTCCTTCAGGCACGCCGAACGCGCCGCCGCTCGTCATGGCGGAGTTCTGCGCTCTGAACTCGGATCAGGCATGTCCACCCGTCGAGGCTCCGAACGCCGAAAAGACAGGATGTGTCGATCCGCAGTTGAACACCAAGCAGTGGTCTCACGGCGTCGCCGAAAAGCGCTGGATATGTCCGCGAGTCGCCTCCTCAGCAGGCGTGTTCAACCTTGCTGTGGGCCACTTCGTCGCTCCCACCTGGACGCTTCGCGTGGTGTACATCTTTACGGCCAAGGATAAGCCGCCGAACAAGTTTCTCGATGATCTAGCCAAGACGCTCCGAAAGGAGTGACTCTGCCGGTGGGGGTCCGACGTGATCACTGCTTCTTTTGTCCGATTCCGCCGGTGTTCCCCATCACCAAAGCGCCATTCGTTTCAGTGGCCCCGCGTCGATCCGTTGTCGCGAGCTGCTGAAAACGATCTTGCATCGAAGGCACCACCGCAACAGGACCATTGGCCAAGTTTTCGAGCGTGAAACGCGCGACATCTTCCGGGTCGTCGGCCTGATTCTTACGATACACAATGCCAAGACGCACCATCGCCGGAGTGTGAGTCGAGCCCACGATCACGTGGAGCACCTCCACTCCCCTCTGTTTCATTTCCCACCAGAGGCCTTCGGCGAAGATCTGAGAAAACGCCTTGGCGCCTGCATAAGGGATCACGCTCGGACTGCCCGCGTTCCCCGCGAGAGAGCCCATCAGTACGATCCCGCCCTTCCCACGCGCCGCCATCTTCTGACCGAAATGATGGGCAAGCACCGCCTGACCCTCGGTATTGAGGCGGATGACCTTCAGTACGTCTTCCAATGGCCAATCCAAGAAAGGACCCGTCCGGTGCGAGGCCCCCGCGTTATACACCAGCAGCCCAACCTCGACGTCATCGGTCGCGGCGCGAATCCGCCCCAGCAGCGCCGCGTCCGTCAAATCGAGCGCAAGGATGCGCACCTCCACGCTGGTTTCGCTCCGAATACTTGCAGCGACGGTTTCGAGAGGCTCGACCTTGCGTGCGACCAATATGAGATTGATGCCGGATTTTGCCAACTGGCGGGCGATGCAGGCACCTATTCCTTCGGAACCGCCGGCAATCACGGCCCAGGGGCCGTATTTCTTTGAGGAGAGAGAAACGGAGGGCTTGGCGTTCATCATTTCACACCCTGGAGCACGCCGTAAGAGGGGTCGCTCGCGTCGCGTCTGCCGCGAGTGTATTCGTTGATGGAAGTCACTTCACTGACCGAGTCAAAATCGATCACGCATTCCCGCTTATCGATTGCCCAAAGACCATCACGGTGTGACCACGCGTCGACATAGCGCGCCCAGAACTGGCGCTGGAACACCTGCGCTCCTTCCCGGGATCGAAGGGTTGCCGTGACGTAGGACTCGCTGCCGGCCCGGGCGCCGGCGGTCTCGATGATGATGTTCGTGACCTGATGCGAGTGGTGCAGAAATTTGAGATGCTCCTGACAGATGAAATCAATCCAACCCCTACCACTGCCTTTATAAGATCCGAAATCGGCATAGCTGTCGGCGTGGAAGACTCTATGGCCAAGCCGCACATCCAAGCGGTCAACCGAGCGGCAATACCGGTATATTTGGTCCGTGATCGCGAGTCGATCCGCAATGTCTTGGTTGTTCATTACCCGTTTCCTCAATGCGTGAGATTTGGTAATGGATTCTAAGAAGTCTCCTCTCTGACGTATACCAGGGGATTATTTCGCCGCGCCACGACCGGCCAGGAGCTGTCGAATGTATGTGGCATCCATTGCTGCGCTAATGTTGGTCTTCCCGCTGACATCAATCGGGATACAGACCATATCTGGAGGGCCCGGCATGCTGACCGCCGCCCTACTCGCCCAGCCGCACTATACCGCCGAACAGATTCTGGGCATCAAGGACCCGGACGCAACGTTGATTGTGCGGGAGCTGGGATTCGCAAATACTGCCATCGACAAGCACCGCCACAGGCTCCAGAGCTTTGCGATGGCTTCGGACCTGTTTGCTGCCGCGGTTTTACTGTTATGTCTGTCAAGTGCCGCACACTTGCGTGCATAAGTGCTGAGAATGATGCATCTTTTCTGTGCCGCTCGAACGACGCTCGCAGTCCTGGTTCTCCTCTGGGCTGCGCGCGGTGATGCCGCGGACGCTGTCAATTCGATCGCGCGTAAATCAATCGGCGAACTCAAACGAACGGCGGTGATTCATCTGGGGAAAACCGCTGACTGGGTCGCGATCACTCCAAATGCTGTCTGGGTCGGAAGCACCGGTCCATTCGCCGTGCATAGAATCGATCCGACTACCAACAAGCAGGTGGCGAATGTGCACTTGCCGGGAGAGCCTTGCGCCGGGCTCGCGGCTGGATCCGATGACCTTTGGGTTCCGCTTTGCGGCGCCGTCCCGCTGCTGGCCAAAATCGATCTGAAATCCAGTCGGCTTGTCGCTGTCTTCAAAGCCGGTCCCGCGGCTGCGGAGGGTGGTGTCGCAGCGAGTCCCGAGAGCGTCTGGCTGATGATCGACAAGCAAGGCTCTCTGGCCCGCATCGATCCCTCTACGGGACTCGTTCGCCAGATCACTCGCCTACCGGCTGGTTCGTACAATCCTCTCTATAATGATGGTCAGATTTGGGTAACGCACGCCGACGGGTCGGAGGTCACAAGTGTGGACGCCGCCACAGGCAAGATCCTCGCAACAGTCCCAACAGGTCCCGCTCCCCGCTTCCTCACGGCCGGAGCTGGGGCCGTCTGGACACTCAACCAGGGCGACGGATCAGTGACGCGTATCGATGCCCGCACGAAGCAAGCCACAAACACCACTGCCCTGGGAATACCCGGCACGGGCGGCGATATCAGCTTCGGCGGCGGCATGATCTGGGCGACGGTCGCGAAGGTTCCGCTCTCGTTGGTCGATGGCGCAACGGCGGCACCCCTATGCCAATGGGTGGGGCCTGGCGGAGACTCTCTCGGCATTGGGCACGGGTCAATTTGGCTGACGGATTATCACGCCGGGACAATATCTCGCATCGACCTCGAGGACGCCATGGCGCACTGCAGAGATGAGCTGGCCGCTGGGCCGGCACGATGAGAAATACTTCGTAAAGGAGAACTCCCATGATCATCAATAGACGTAATTTTTCGGCGGCCCTCGTTGCGGGAGCGGCCGCTTCGTTGGCATCCACCCGCCGGATGGCTGCTACGGCTGCTCCGATCAAGGCACGCAACGTCGTCCTCGTGCACGGACTCTTCGCCGACGGATCATGTTGGTCCGAGGTGATCGCACGATTGCAGTCGGCGGGGATCAATGCCACGTCCGTGCAGAACCCCCTGACGACGCTGCCGGAAGCGATTGCCTCGGCGCAGCGTGTGCTGGCGCGGCAGGACGGCCCCACAGTTCTGGTCGGGCATTCATTTTCGGGGATGATCGTCACCGAAGCAGGTATGCATCCGAATGTTTCGGCACTCGTCTATGTGGCCGCACGAGCGCCCGATGCGGGCGAGGATTACACGGCGTTGGCCAAACGATTTCCCACGCCGCCGGCCTCCGCCGGGATCATTTTCGACGGCGACGAAGGTCGCCTCAGCGAAGCGGCGTTCTTACGAGATTTCGCAGGCGGCCTGCCGGAAGCGAAGGCCAAGGTGCTCTATGCGGTCCAGGAACCATTTCAGAAAACTTTACTGACGGGCAGGACAACTCAGGCGGCCTGGCGGTCGAAGCCGAGTTTCTACGCGGTCTCGACCGAAGACCGCACGATCAATCCGGACCTTGAACGCTATATGGCCAAACGCATGGGCGCCAAGACCATCGAAGTGAATGCAAGCCATCTTTCGCTGATCTCCCATCCGGACGAGATCACCGGCCTAATTCTCGAAGCCGCACAACGCACGTAGCGCCAAACGGCCGCGCAGCGGCCACCTGTTCCGCGGATTCCCGTAGGCCAATGCTGACAGTGAGAACAGGCGGCAACAACTGGTCCTATGTAAAGCCAAAGTGGAGACCTACCGCTCAACTAGGAGATGATGGCGGTGCAGTACTGAACGCCACAGTGGCTTGAGCAAACGGCTTGTTTTACAGGGTTTCGACCGATGTTACTTAATGAGCCCGAATTCGCGCCGTTCGCTCGTCAGATCTAGATGGAGGGGTTAGCGGACATGAAGTCAATTATCTTCGTATTGTTGATGCACGCTCACAGCGGCGATACCACACCTGTCGGTGCGTTCGAAAGCATCGAGCAATGCCGGTTAGCGCAAACGACCGCCGGCCAGAATCAGGCCGCTGATTATTCGTGCGAGTCGGTGCCTGTCGCGGGCGAGTGGAGCCGGAAGAATACGCGCTACGTACAGCCTTCGGCTTTCCGTGTCGCGAATGACACCCAAGCGGGGAGCAATTAGACGCGTGGACAAGTGGAGCCTAGACAAGTGGAGCCTAGACAAGCGGAGCCTAGAGCGGCCGGTAACAGGCTTACCGGAATCACGGAAACGACCCTGTGCGTTCGGAACGCCATCCATTACGGAGTTCCTCAACGCAATTTCTCGACATCGCGACTCGAACAGGGAGCCTAGAGCAGCCCGCCGACGGACAAAGAAGAAGTAGGCGCGACATCCGGGCCCCGTCGCGTAACGACGGGGACTTTTCGCCCTCGGCGTGGCGAGTCGAAACTCGTTCGCATTCTCCTACACCAAATGTTTTTGGTCTCCCGCGCCTCGATGCGGCAACCCGCCATTCCTCGTAACCGCGACCTCGACTAAAGTGATCCCAGCATCGTTGCGGGCTCCCTGAATATCCCTCCCCCAACGAACTTATCGGCCGCGCGAGCGGCCGCTTCTTTATCTACACCGAGGGGACGGCTGGCGTATGCGCGAACAAAACGGCGGATTTCAGATTCTCACTTGCTCGCGAGGGCGCGTCATTCATGCGGGTCGATGGCGCTCCACACCCAATTCCGTAGCCGTCCGATACAAGGACCGAGAAGTATCGATGTCGGTACTCGACCCAAAAGCGAATGCGAAAGCCACGGCGAGATTATTGTTGGCCGAACTCATTGCAGATGGGCAGAAAACCGCGGTGGAAAGGCAAAGGTAGGCCACCTCCGCCCCGCAGATCATGAGCCGCATGATCACCCCCGCGCGAAGACTCAGCCGACGCTGACCCTCGATCTCGAATGGGGTGAACGGCGTCCTAACCTCGCTCGGTCCTGAGCATGATGAGGAGATCCAAGGGTTCTGGCTCCGAGACTCCCAATATCGTCAGGATCGCGTGGGCTTGGCCTCGATGATGGGCCTGGTGGTTGAATAAGTGCGCGAGAATCTCGCGAAGAGGCTGCGTTTGCGGGGTGCCATTCAACGTCCGGTAGTCCCACATTCTCTCGAATGATGCCTCATCGAACTCGTCGACCGCATCGATGATCCGGTCGTCTTCCGCCTGCCGCGCCGCGCGCAGCGACCCTAGATCATCGTATGCGATCGCGTTGAGTTCCGTGGCGTGATCTCCCGATCCGGTTAGACGTCGCATCCAGATTCGATCGGCGGTCAGAAGATGGTTTAGCGTGCCATGGAGGCTCCCGAAATAGGCCCCCACATGCCTGCGATATGCCTCATCCGGCAGCGCGCTTGCCATGCCGTAGAGTCGGTCGTTTGCCCACTTGTTGTATCTCGCCAGGCTCGCAAAGTGGGCTTTCATTGATTCGATCCTATGGCTTTGCAAAGCCATGCAATGGCGCTCAACCGCGCGCTGGCGCGCCGCGCGTTAATCACGCGATCCGGCGGCAGGCCACACTCACGAGCTATTTTAATGTCGTGCGATTAAGAATGCAGGCGCGCTGCCGATCACATCGAATCCCAATGTTGCCGACTGTCGTCGTGATCCACCTTTCCACGATGCACGAGCACCCAGAGAAGAGCGCCGCTTGCCGCCAACGACAAAAGTACATACGACAATAGGATGGTCATTTGTCCAACTCCCTGTCTCTCCCAACCTCCCTTCATAACCCGCGATTATGACAAATCGATTACCTCGCAGTCTACGTTGCTCTTAGCCCCCGATTCTGTACAGAGAACCAAGTCTCAGCACTGCAACTATCGCGTCTGAATCGTTGCGGCTCCCCCTTCCCCAATCCGTTCGACCCACTGAGCGCGCCACGCGCTGGCCTCGAACGGATCCGCAAAATATTGCGTCTCTCGTGCAACCTTGTCGCCGCTGAATTCCATGATGCTCACGGTATAGGAAGGCTTGCCGTCATAGCTCAGAATGTACTCGGTGATCCAGAGATCGCCGCTGCCAATCACTCGGCGCACAGTGAAGTGCTTTTCGCTCGGCTGATTGGTGCGCGTGATCTGTATATTCCGCCGACCGCGGATTCGCTCGCCTGACTGAGGATATTCCAGCACGGCATCCTCGAGATAGATGTCGTGCTCCGTTTCAAAATCGTTGGCGTCGGATGCGGTCCAGTGTCGATTCAGTGCCGCACGTATCTCTTGATCTCTCATATGAACCCTCCAACGATCAGCCCTCGATACCACTCCTCACGCCAGACACCTCACAGCAGTTACTCTACCTGATCACGTCGACATCGTGACCCGCGGCGACCGCCGAGACGAGCCCTAGTCACCCCGTCAGACACTGAGGACAATTGGACCTTCGTCCGACGCTGCGGAGCGCGGGGTGCCCTGAATCTTGCGATATGCTCGGAGCCAAGCCGTCACGACGTGAAGGCCCGATACGAATGTGCTGGAAGCGCAACGATAGCGGGCAATCTCGACGGTGCGGCGCGTTGTTGGTAGGCAACAAGATGAGGGAATTCAGCTCCTAGGCGCGCGATACCCACAGCTCCAGTGCGCGCGTGTGGGCTGCTGATTCGTTTGGGGTCGCAAGTGTCAGTGCAGTTTTACAACGAGGGAAGCGGTCCAGTCGCGATTCCGGCGGAGTCCGATCGGATCGCAGTTCCAACGCGACCGCGTAGGGCCAGGATCAGGCGCTGGATGCCTTGGACCTTGAGCTTGCTCCTGGGATTCGGCCTTATTCTGCTGCTGCTCAGCAACACACGCCTGAATTCGCTATTTTTCCATCGTGCTGTTGCCGACTTGAGATTCGAGATCAGGCCGGGGGCAAGCCCGGCTGTGCTCTTCCCTCGTGCAGGACCCTACGATCGCCGACTCGGCTACGCTGATATGCCGTCCCTGATTCAGCGGCTCAAGGCGCGCAATTTCGAGATCGTCAGGCAAGCGGTTCAGTCTTCTGCTCTGCTGCGCTTTACCGATGCGGTTGGCTACGCCGTTTACCACGAAAAGTCTCAGGCAGGCCTGATGCTGAAGGACAGTGCGGGGCGCACGCTCGAGGCCGCATCTTATCCATCTGCAGTTTACCGGCACTTCGAGGAAATCCCCCCGCTGCTGATCAATACGTTACGGTTTATTGAAGACCGTGAGCTTCTCGATCCGAAGGATCCCTATCGAAACCCCGCCTTGGAATGGCGTCGCTTCGCCTGGGCGGCGGCCGGACGGCTTGGTGGGATCGTCAATCCCCGCCTGAGGCACGGAGGAGCCAGTACGCTGGCGACGCAGATCGAGAAATATCGGCACTCGCCCGATGGGCGCACGGAAAACGTTACCGAGAAAATGCGCCAGATCGTGACGGCGACCGCGCGCGCTTATCTGGACGGTTTCGAGACGACGGCTGCCCAAAGGGAGATCGTCACGGCTTACCTTGATTCGACCCCTTTGGGCTCCAGGCCGGGGTATGGAGAGGTGATCGGTTTGGGCGATGCGATGTCCGCGTGGTTCGGTGTCGATCTGGCCGAGGTAAACCGACTCCTCTCACATCCGGCCTCTGACGCCGAGACCGGGCGCCGCGCACAGGTCTATAAAGAGGCACTCAGCCTGCTGATAGCTCAGCGGCGGCCCTCCTATTATTTGAACGCCGGGCGAGATGATCTCGAGCGCCTCACTGACAGCTATCTGCGCGCTCTGGCATCGGCCGGCGTGATCGATTCCGCAACGCGCGACGCCGCGCTGATGCGCCGGGTCCGCTTCACGCCGGCACCCCCGGCACCGACAGCACACTCATTCGTCGAGCGCAAAGCGGTCGATGCGGCGCGGACGGAGTTGATGAGAATGCTCGAGCTGCCGCAGGTCTACAGCCTCGACCGGATGGATCTCTCGGCCGATGTCAGTATCGATGGTTCGACTCAAAGCGGGGTAGCGGCGCTTCTGGAGCGGCTGAAGGATCCGACGGAGGTCAGTGCGCTGGGTTTGAAGGGCGACAAGCTCTTGGGCGACGAGGATCCCGGCCACATCGCCTGGAGCGTTGTTCTCTATGAACGCGGCAATGACCGCAATATGATCCGCGTTCACGCTGACAGCATGGAGCAGCCGTTTGACTTGAACTCGGGGGCGAAGCTGATCCTGGGCTCAACCGCCAAGCTGAGAACACTCGCGACCTATCTGGGCATCATGGACGGCCAGTATCGCGAATTATCAAAGTTCTCGGTCCCGGCGCTGCGGCAGCTTGCCACGACGAGCGATGACCCGCTTCGGCGATGGGCGGCGGACTACCTGGCGGGCGTGCCGCCGGAGCATCGCGAGCTGCAACCGATGCTGGATGCCGCGATGAAGCGGCGCTATTCTGCCAGCCCGCTCGAGGAATTTTTCACTGGCGGCGGCATTCACATCTTTCATAATTTCGAGCCTTTCGAAGACAGTGAAATTCCGACAGTCGAACAGGCCTTCGAGCGCTCGATCAACCTGGCCTTTGTGCGGTTGATGCGTGACGTCATACATCACTACGAGGCCAACTTGGGCGCGCTCGAGGGAGTGCACGGCGCCGATAGGTCGGCGCGCAAGGATCTCCTGCTTCGTTTCGCCGATCAGGAAGGCACAGTCTACCTGAATCATTTCTATCTCAAGTACGCGAGGCTGTCGCCGGATGATGCGCTCGAGCAGCTTGCCGGCAGCGTGCCGCCATTGCCGCGCCGGCTCGCCGTGATCTTTCGTAGTGTGCGGCCCGGGGACTCCGTCGCGCAGATGCAGGATTTCATCGCTCGCTATGTGCACGAGGTGCCCCCGGCAAGCGCCGTTCGAGAGCTGTATGCCCAATTCGCTCCGAACAGATTCTCTTTGAATGACCTCGGCTACCTTGCCGGTGTCAATCCGCTCGAGCTTTGGCTCGTGACCTATCTATCTCACCATCCGCACGTGACGCGGTCGCAGGTCATCGCAGCGAGCGCCGATCAGCGACAAGAGGCATATGCCTGGCTCCTGAAGTCCGAGAAAACCCATCAGCAAAATGTACGCATCCGGGAACTGATCGAGCAGGATGCATTCGACCATCTTTTGCAGGACTGGAAGCAACAAGGCTATCCGTTCGCTCACCTGGTTCCATCGTTGGCGACCGTGATCGGCAGCTCCGGGGATCGCCCGGATGCACTCGCGACACTCATGGGGATCATCCTCAACGACGGCGTGAAGCAACCGACTACCGATCTTGAAGACGTGCGTTTCGCTCCCGATACCCCCTACGAGACGGAAATGACCTATCGACCCGAAGTGCCGACGCGGGTGATGTCCACGGAGGTCGCCGCGACACTGCGTCGGGCCCTCGCCGGCGTCGTCGATACCGGGACCGCAATCAGGGCGCGCGGCGTCTTCTTCGGGGCGGACGGGAAGCCGCTTCCGATCGGCGGCAAGACGGGAACCGGCGATAACCGCTACGAATCGTTCGGGGCCGGACACCAACTCATCGATACCCACCCGGTTGACCGGACCGCGACGTTCGTGTTCTTTCTGGGCGACCGCCTGTACGGCACTGTCACTGCTTTCGTGCCCGGGGCACAAGCGGCGAGCTATCACTTCACCAGCTCATTGGCCGTTTTACTGCTGACGACGTTGGCACCGGAGCTCCAGGCGCTGATCGAGAAGTCGAGGGATGCGGCCGCGACGCAGCCTCAATTCGTTACCCTGACGGGCGAGCCTGCGCAGCGGAAGCAGCTATCAAGCAATGGCGTCGACAATTCTTTTGATGAGAGCCGCACGCGATTCCACCCTTCGTTGCTACCTTGCAACGCGGCGCTGGGGCGCTACTGCACGGATGATCATTAAAAATTACCAAAGTCACCCAACAGCAACTCATTGCGGAGCTCAGTCTCGACCCTGCCGAAGATCGAGGCTTTTGCACGGAGGGAATTGCCGCCGAGGTCGCCGAATGAGGCGAACGAGCGTGTCGCGCTGCCTGATTGCGGTTCCGGCACTTTTACTGGTTCACTTGGCGCTGGCGGCCGATGCGAAGCACGTATTGGTTGTCCATACCAGTAATCGATTATCCGGGTACGGTATCGCCGTGGAATCAGGACTGCGTCAAGTGCTCGACGCGAACCCCGCGCAGCCCGTGGAGATTTTCTCAGAATTTTTGGACGAGCCCCGCTTCGGTGGCGACCGCTACGAGCTCACCGTTACCACCTATTTGCATGACAAGTATGCCGATCACCCAATCGATGCGGTGGTTGCCGGCGGTGATGCTGCGCTGGAGTTCATACTGCGACACCGTGATCAGCTATTTCCCCGAGTACCCGTTCTACACCTTGGCGTGACACCGTTGGCACTCCAATCGATGCGGCCACTTCCGCCGGATGTCGTCGGCGTGCCGATAGTGTGGGACTTTGCCGGCACCGTCGCGCTGGCGCTTAAATGGCATCCTCGCGCAACACACTTAGTCATCGTGACCGGTGCATCGATACAAGATGATTGGAAGCCGGTGATAAGTCCCCAAATCGCTCCTATTCTGGGGCACGTACAGGTCGAGTATCTGATCGGGCTGCCCCCATCGGAGCTGCAAAAGCGCCTGCGAGAGCTCGGCAGTGACTCAGTGGTGCTCACGATGGGCTTTCACCGAGACCGCGAAGGACGGTTTTATGTGCCGGGCGATGCCATCGCCCTCATCGTGGCCGCGTCCTCCGCACCGGTATATTCGGCTGCGAACCTCGCGCTGGGTAGCGGCGTGGTCGGCGGCCGCATGCTGAGCTACGAGGGGACCGGCAGACAATACGGAGAGATCCTGGAGCGCTTGTTCAGTGGTCAGCCCGACTGGCAGCATATGCCGGAGTCCAATCCGTCCTCGCTCGAAGTGGATTGGCGTCAGATTAAGCGCTGGGGGATCGATCCCGAGCTTATTCCGCCCGACGCGATCGTGAGTTTCCGGCCTCCGACGCTCTGGCAAGCGTACCGCACCGCCGTCGTGGGCGCCGTGACTGTCATTCTGCTCCTGAGCGGGTTGGTCGTCTCTTTATTGCTGGAACGGCGGCGCCGACGCACGGCAGAGATCGCCCTGCAGAGACAGCATACCGAGCTCGCGCACGCATCACGCCTCGCCGTCGCGGGCGAACTCACCGCGGCCATCGCCCATGAGATCAATCAGCCGCTCGGCGCGGCGCAAACCAACGCCGACACCGCGGAACTCATTCTCCAGGCGGGAGGCGATCGGCGCGAAGACCTGTTACGCCTCGTGGGCCGCATCCGTAATGACACTCTGCGCGCCAGCCAAGTCATCAAGCGCTTGCGCACTTTACTGGCCCGGCACGAAGCGCGGCGGCAACCGCTCGACCTAAATGCAGCGCTGACCGACGTCGACGTGTTCCTGCGGCCGGAACTCAAGCGGCGCGGCATGACGCTTGCGCTTCGACCGGCGGCAACACCCGCGCGCATTCTCGGCGACGAGACGCAAATCCAGCAGGTCTTGATCAATCTGATCATGAACGCAATGGACGCGTCGGCCGACGCGCCGCTCGAGCGGCGCACGATTGACGTTCGGGTTGAGTCTTTCGTAGGAACCCACTCGGTTTCGGTCAGGGACAGAGGATCAGGGCTCGCGGACGGTGACTTATCGAAGCTCTTCGATTCGTTCTTCAGCACGAAACGCACGGGCATGGGACTCGGCCTGTCGATCGCGCGTACGATCGTCGAGGCACACGGCGGCACTATCCGAGCCGAGAATGCCCCCGGCGGCGGCGCCATATTTCATCTGCAGCTCCCCACTCACGATGCCACAGAAAGCGACTGCCTGAGAACTGGCGACGCGGCGCCAGGACGAGGAATCGCGGGCTAAAATTTACAACCGAATTTGATGCCCGCTATTCTCGGGCGGGTCACCGTCTCTGTCTCGACAAATTGTGCGCTGCTCGTGGCCGTGCTCTCATTGACGTTAGTCAGATTTTGGCCGAACAATTGAACGTTCCACGCATCCTGGGCAACGCCGACCGCGGCATCGTACGTCGTATAGCTTGGCTGGACATAGCTCGCGACGTATCCAGACGCGGAAATCGATGAGCCTATGTGCTGTGCTCCGAGTTGCCAGAACGCCTTGTACTCCCCGAGCGGGATCTCGTCCCGGAGCCGCAGATTCCACTGGAGCATCGGCGAATTTGCGAGTGGGCTGCCGACGAGCCCATATGGATTGGGTATCGAGGTGATCGGTTGTCCAAAACCGGGGCTCGCCGGATTGTTGTTGACCAGATAGGGCGAGTTGGTCTGCTTGCTCTCGTTGTACGACGCCGCTCCCTGAGCCGTCAGCCCGTCGACGACTCGAGCGACGATCTGCAGCTCCCCTCCTCTTACTTGATAGTTCGGCCCATTGGCCAGGATGATGATGTTACCCAGGCCACTCTGCGGATCGAAAAAACTGACTTGCGCGTTCTTCCATTGCTCCTGATAGACGGCGCCATTGAGCTCTAATCGGTGGCCGAACCACAGCGTCTTGAACCCCAGTTCGTTGTTGATGAGTGAGTCGGGCGAATACGTGGCCGGCACGATGAACTGATCGATGCCGTTCACGGGCAGATGACCGGATAGCCCTCGATTGAAGCCGCCCGGGCGGTAGCCCTGGGACCAGGTGTAGTAAACGAGCATATCGTCCCTGATTTTCCAGCTCAGGTTGGCGCGGCTCCTGAAGCCGGAGTACTTCGCGCTGTTGGGAACCTGCGTATTCAAGTTGGTTCCGTTGGGCGCCAAGCAGGGCCCAAAGTACGTGGTGGGTGTGTACACCTCGCAATTGAAGCTGCCTACATTGCCGCCGATCTCGGTTTCGTTGAAACGATAGTAGCGTGTGCCCAGCGTCAAAGTGATTTGCCTCGGTATCAAGTCGAAGTCGACCGACCCGAAAGCGGCCTTTTGATCGTAAGTGCGTTGGAAATTGTTGAAGAAACCGACGTTGTCATTTCGAATGCCCGGCTCGCTCGTGTAGGAGCCTGGCCACGGCTGGATGTTGTTGAAGCAGTTGACATCCATCGCCGGTGAGCAGGTGGGGACGCTCTTGTAAACGTCTTCGGAATTGTCGATGATGATTAGCTGCTCGTAATACAGGCCACCGACCGCGCGTACTCGCCAGTCGTCGGGGGTACTCAGGCGAATTTCATGGCTTTGGTGAGTGTTCTTTTCGGTATCTTGCCATGTTGAGCTCGGCGTGTAGCACGTGCCCGCGCCTGCAGATTTGCTCGAAAGGCCCGTGCATTGATAATAGAAGCCGTATATCCCGCGGGCGTAGTTCGTGTAGTCCTGGACCTGCTCGACATTACGCACCAAGTAGGCACCGCTGTAGATGAGCCTCATGTCGCCGATTCGGCCGTTAACCGTCAACGCGGTGTTCTCGAATTTGTCCTTGTCGTAGGAGTCGTTGAACAAGGTCACCGACAAGGGGGGCAGCGGCTGACTGCCGATCGGGACGCCCTTGGCGTTGAACGTAGTCCCCTCCGAGCCATACGGCATCTCGTAGAAAACTCCTTGTGCATCCATGTTCTGATATGACTGCGTGAGCAGCGCGTTCCAATCGTCGTTGAACTTGTAAAGCGCAGACAGTCGGAAGCCTTGATAAGTGACGGGATTGATCGCATTGCCGGTGATCGGGTAATTGTTGATGACCACACTGTTGGTCGGTACCACGCCGCCGTTGTAGCGTGCCAGTCCCTCGTCGGATCCCGCTCGGGTGAACGTGCTGGGCACATTGTTGATGTAGCCGCCCCGGCTGTCATCGTAAATGACTGCGCGTATCGCCAGCGTGCCGGGGATCAGCGGCAGGTTGATCATGGCATCGACGCTGGTGTTCGGATCCCCGTGAGCCGTGTAGCTGTAGGCAGCGTTGACGTCACCCTCGGTGACATCGAGCTTCGGTTTGTTGGTGATATAGCGGAGCACACCGGCCTCGGCACTGGAACCGAACAGCGTACCTTGCGGGCCCTCGAGCACTTCGATGCGCTCAAGATCCGCGGCGTAAACGTCGAGGTTGCGCCCCGGCAGCGATACCGACTGGTCGTCGAGATAGACGGCAACGTTCGGAATCTGGCCGCTCGTTCCCGCACTCTGATTCGCTACTGCGCCCAAGGAAAGGCCGCGCATGTAGATATTACTTTGCCCCGGTCCGGCGGAATATTGCGTCACGTTCGGCAGGTATTTGACGAAATCATCGAACGTCGTAGCGTTGAGTTGCGAAAGCGCCTCCGCAGTCAGCGCCTGCATCGTGATCGGCACATCCTGCATGTTCTCCGCGCGCCGCTGCGCGGTCACCACGATCTCCTGAATTCCTTCCGAATCGCCGGTGTCGGCCGTTGAAGCCGCATGCGCCAGGCTTGCGGAGCAGCCGCTCAGAATTCCGGCAATCGCACACAACAGATTCGGATTCGAGTTCATACGAGGTTGCTACCCACCCTTGCCGGCTCATGGGGGTCTGGCCCGGACCAATCTATATAAGCCGCGAAGAACGATCTTATCGAACGTGAGGCACTCTGCGGAATCGGGTGCCGCGCAGTCGCTATGGGTTCAACCGTGTGGCGATTGAACATCTTCCGCGCGCTTCTTGAGGCACGTGAACTTTCGTTCGAGGATGAGCCGGCGTTGGAGAAGCGCTCGGTCTGATCAGCACAGCAATCAGCGCGCCACTTTCCAGGTGCTATCCGGATCGAAAGCCGCGATGCCCTTGGCCGCTTCTTCCGTCGTCTCGCCCAAATCTTTCTGATAGACCACGCCGCGAGGACCAACAAGAAACGTCATAATGCCGCTGCTGTGGTACTCGGCTGGATAGGCAACGAAAGCGAAGCCCCCCGTCATCCTGCCGTCGGACACATAATCTTTCGCGCCGCCGGGGGCGTGCGGGCCTTGCGCCTTCAATATCCGGTAGAAATAGCCGTGAAACGGAGTCGGCTTTCCGCTCTGCTTGGCCGAGTCATAGCCCTCGCTCGTCGCTTCGGCGACGAGGCTGCCCGTGGGACTTTGTGGTTCGCCCTCTTTTACTTCCCAAAAGAGACCATTCTGCGCGCCCGGTTCGCTGCGAAAGCGCTGCGCATAGGTGCCGGCGGGAACGCCATCATGCGAGGTAGCTGCGTACTGCTTCTGAGCGGCATACAAAGCCTGGCATACCCGTATTGCATCGAGCTCATTGTGCCCGATGCGCCGGTACGCCATTTCCTGCGCACCTTCGGTGGCGTCGAAGTGCCATGCGCCGTCGACACGAACAATCGGGAACGGCACGGGCCACGCGCTCGGGCCGACCGTCATCACCACCTTATCAGGCGTTTTACGAACCAAGGCATGTGCCTGGTCATACCGCTCGAGAAACTTGAGTCGCGCATTTTCATCTTGTGTGGCGTCCCCCGACGACAGTAACTCATGTTCCCGCGCGCCCAGTATCTGCTTCAGCGCATCCTCATCGTTCGCTCGGACGGCCGTGATGAATGCGGCCGCCGCGGCTCGGTACGTGGCGAATGTCTTCACGTCGGAATCTTCGGCACGAAGCTGAGACGCAACGCAAATGAGCAGCATCGCGAGGATTGACCCGGTCAATCGCACACCGTTACGCAGTCTCATCGTTGCTTTCCTCCTGAGCGATTGGCGCCCCCGGCGCTTGCCTTGCCGCGATTGCTCGCCGCACGCTCGGATTTTCCGCTGAAGCCGCTGTTAAAGCCGCCCGGACGGGCTCCCGTATTCTGTTGAGGAGACGGCCGCTGGGTTTGTTTGCCGCCTTGCGGAAAACCAGCGTAAGGATTACTCGGCGCAGGACGGGAAGGACGCGCCTGCGGTTGTGGGGCTGGTCGAACGGCACCGCCATTGCCGGGCGGTTTTGTACCTGCCCCATTCCCCGGAGGCCGTCCGCCTCCGTTATTTCCGGGGGGTGGTTTGCCTCCGCCACTGCCGGGAGGTTTGCCGCCATTGTTTGGCGGCGGTTTATATCCGCCGCCGCCGCCACCAGGAGGCCGGGTCCCATTTGGTGGTGGCCTGTATCCGCCGCCACCGCCAGGAGGTCTGCCCCCACCCGGCGGGGGTCTATATACCGGCGGCCGAAATCCAGGTGGCGGAGGACGATACCCCGGCCGCTGATTCCAGTTCGGCGGCGGTCTCGCGTAAATCGGACGACCGTACATAGGCGGCCGCGGACGGTAGTAAGGATGCGGACTGACGTAAACGCGGTGATAGTTCCACACGTTACGGTGGTAATACATGCCGCCTCCACCCCAACCCCAACCCCAAGCGCTCCAGCCCCAGGGTTGGCTCGTATTGATCAAGGCCCCAATTGCGACGCCCGCCCCGAAACTGAGCAGCGATGCCGCGACTACGTCTGACTGGCTGGGCCCGCTGACATATACCTGCTGAGGCTGATACTGAGGGACGTAGATCACCTGAGGATTGGCGGGCTGAACTACGACAACCTGAGCCCCGTTTTGCTGCTCCACTGACACGTTCTGATACTGGTTGCTGTCCAGCGCTCCAGAGGCGTAAGCCTGTTGACGCAACGCCTGGATCGCTGACATGACCGTTGCTTGATTCGCCTTGAACGCCTCACCTAACGCCGCGTAGTCATCAATGTTTATCGCCATCGTGTCCAGCACTGCGGGAAAGGACACCAGCGAGATGAAGGCCGGATCGAACCCCTGCCGCTGCGCCGCGTCGGTGAGCGCCTGTCCCTGCAAGTTGGCGTTCTGCTTCACCCAGTTGTTCGCGTCGAGAATCTGCTGCGGGTCAGTCGACGCTGCACAAATCTGCGCGAGGAGCGTATCCGGATACAGCGCGATCGGAGCCAGCAGTTGATTTAGCTGCTCTCCTGAAGGTACGGGTTGGGCGTAACTCACGCCGCCGGGAGGGAAGAGAAATAACACCAATGCTGACACGAGGAGCAGACGAATCCGTCGATCCGACATGATCATTTCTCCAGGCTCTCTGTTCAATACGCCTCGGGCCCCAGCTCACAGCTGGACCTCGACAGACTCGCGGGACCAGTTGGATATGTCAAGGTTCGTCGGCACCGCGGGCCGATCGTCGCTACCGATTACCGGCCGCCGCGCTGACGGCGCCTGCGTCATAGTCCTTGCAATACACTTGCCAGGCGCGCTGCATACGGGCGGCCGCAAGTTTGCCCAGCCCGTCGGCCTCTCGAGACCAGCGTTGAGCGCGAACATACGCTTGCAAATCCTGTACCGATGCGCCGCCATACTGCCCACAGCCCCGCAGGTGCGCCCATGCCGCAACATGACCCATTCCTTCCACCGCCTCTCTCAGGCGGCGAGGTTTCGCGCGCCAGCGTGCGAGGTCGAGCCGGTCGATGCTCGGCTGCAGTTCCTTCAGCACGAAGGGCCGCTTGCGAACCTTGGCGGCATGCAGCAGCGCCGGCGAGATGGCCTGCATCACGCGTTGAATCGACGCGATACGAACGGCGTCGTCCGGCCATCCGGGTTGAGGCGCTCCCACCCACGGGACTGCGGCGGCAGGTGCGGCGAATTTCAGATCAAGCACGAAATTCTCATCGGGGGAGGACGGCCCGTGGACCAAGAGAATGTAGCGCTCCAGCCCCAGGCTGCCGTTGCCGGCGACGCGGCGCGCCGCATCCAGCAGACGAAAGAACCTCGGCCCAGGCTTCGGCGCCGGCAGGCTCGCACGCAGCTTCATGAGAAGTTTTGCAAGCCGGAGGTGCCCGCTTGGAGGGAGCGTCAAGGCGCGCTTGCCATCGATCCGCAGCCGCCGCCTGCCGCTGTCGAGTAGGGTATAGCGGTCGAGCAGTTCGCGCCGCGTGCGCGCGATCGCCCGACGCAGCAACGCGCGAAACACCCCCTTGGCGAGGGTGCGCTCGAGCCAGCGCGGCTTGCCGTCGGCGATACCCTCCCGGTAGGCGAGGACAAAATGCTGCACCAGTCGCTTTGCCTCCCCGCGATCGAGCCCCCATCCTTGCGCCGCCAAATAAATGCCGGCGATGAAGCGCACGATATCGATCGTGAACGGTGCCCGGCACGCATCGTCGAAATCGTTGATGTCGAAATAACAGAGCCGATTGTCGCCCTTGAAGGCACCGAAATTCTCCAGGTGCAAATCACCGCAGACAAGCAAGCTCGGCGCGCGAAATAAGGGGTGTGCACGCGGCAGAAAATCGAACAAAAGCGGATTGGTGCCGCGAAAGAACGCGAAGGGATCCCGCCGCAGGAGCTTGAGCTTCATCGCCAGGCGCTCGAAATCCCGACCGGCGTTTTGCGCTAGAATCGACCGCGTTATTTTGCTGATGCGTCGCATACGGCACCCTGGTCAGTATAAGGATACCGACGCAAGTTCCTGCGCGGACTGAGTCATGTGGAGCTCGAGCCCCCGGTGCGCACTCTGCTTGCGCGCGTTGCGTGGGCGCTGACACTCTCCGCGCTCCTGATCCTTGCGCTACAAAATCTCGGCGTCGAGCTGCTGCCGCTCATTGCCGGCTTGGGGGTCGCCGGCGCCGGTGTCGCGCGCGACCCAGGGTGTGCTCAGCAACGTGGTGGCGGGACTCTCGATCATCTTCACCAAGCCTTTTCGGATCGGAGAATATATCTCTATCGCCGGCGAAGAAGGCGTAGTCTCCAACATCACCCTCTTCAACACGACGCTGACTCACGTCGACCACTCGCGCGTGGTGATTCCCAATCGCAAATTCGTGGGCGAACGACGGCTGTCCCCGGACCGAAGGGCCTTCGGCCGGGGCATAGCCGCCGTGTCTCCTCAGTCCACCCAACTCCACCCGGTTATCCGCCATCCGGCGCCAGTCTTTACAAGCGTCACGGCGGCCCTAGCGCTCTCGCTGTTGGGCTTGCCCTTCATCTTGCTCGTGAACGTGACAGGAAATGTTACGTAGGCGCGGTCTCCATTGATCTCAAAATGCCGGGGAGCACCCATGGTGCTCGTTTCCTCGGTGAACTCGTGAGCCTTTGCGAAAGCATGGTAATCGTCCAGCCACTTACTGCAAGCACCCCCGCCGTGCCACTCATAAGGCGGCACATCGTCGATGATTGAAGCCTCATCTGCACACGTCGCGAGAGCCGCTTTTTCGTCGGGACCACTCCACTGCTTAAGCACGGCCATGATGTCTGTCTTGTCAGAAGCAGCCGCCCACCCGGCAGTCAGCATGCCCGCGGCGAAAACTACGATTAGCTTTTGCATAGATCTCCCTTCTTTGCGCGATTGATGTGATTGGCTTTTGTTGGGCCTCTGCTTTCGAATTATTCCCGCTGGAAATTGACGCTAGTCTGACCAGCTCCACGCGGCAATCTGCCAACCGCCGCTGCCTTTTTGCAGAGCCATCGTGACTCTCGCCGTTACTTTGATCGGCTTGCCTTTCTGAGTGCCCACGTAGGTTGCTCGTGCAGCGAAATAGGCGCGGTCTCCGCTGACGTCGACAGTCTGGGAAGGAGCCAGCGTAACCGTTACGTCCGTTATTTCCTGCTCCTTGACGTAGGCGGCGTACGCCTCCGACCACTTGGCACAAGCGCCGGGTCCACGCCAATGGAAGGGCGCCAAGTCATCGATAATCGAAGCGTCGGCAGCACAAAGCGCAACAGCCGCCTTCAGATCGCCTTTGTTGAAGTTGTCGGTCCACTGGTTGACGACCGCCACAGCATCGGTCTTATCGGAAGCGCTCGCCCATCCGGCACTAAGCATGCCCACGGCGAAAGTTAAAATTAGCTTTTGCATAGATCTCCCTTCCTTGCGCGATTGATTTGATTGGCCCCCTTGGGCCGTTTTTTGACTTCTTCGCGCTGTCTTTATCCGCCGATTTCGTCCGGCAGGCAAGAGCCCCTCACACCACCGCCAGGCGCAGCGAACACCGCGGGCGCTAGTGGCGGCTTGCTAGCGGGGCATCCATTTCGAACCGTCCCTGTTGTTCTGGACTCGAAAGACGCCAGACGAGCTAAGCTCGAGGATGGCAGCGGCGGCCTCGTCATCCCCAGTGCCGGAAGGCCCGCCAGGCTCGCGCCGTATCCACGGCGAGCGAGCTACGTCGTTGGTGTAGGTCCGCCGGACAGCGGCGGCCCGTTCCGCGTCCCGCTTGTCCCCTACGCGATCCAGCCACCACAGCCCCGCGGCCAGGGCGACGGGCAGCAGAAACATCATCATGGCGGTGGTATTCATCAGAAGCAGAGACTGCTGACGTTGCCGTGACGCCTAGTTCTGCGCGACGTAAATCGCGACGCCGCTACCGGCCTTGATCATCACATTGCCTGAAAAGCCGATACCGCTCGCATAGGCGGAGTGCCCCGTCGCTGTCGCTTGGGCGTATCCCGTGGAGACCGACCCGGCGGACTGGTCGCTGACCCCCTGGAGCAGTATCCCGTTAGCTCCAAGTTTCGCGGCCTCATCTTTTAGCCTTTCGATAACCTTGTCCGTCTTTCCTTGCGCCGTGATCGCAAACGCTCCCCGGCTCGAAGTGTCAAGCAACGCAATCTCGTCGTATTGCGCTGGCGGATGGAAGTAAATCTTCACCTGATCGGGTGCAATCGGCGGCCGAGCTTGGCCGATCATGACGTGTGAGGAGACGCAGCCGGCTAGGGCAGCGATGACAGCCAACAATGTGATTCTCATTTCGATCTCTCCCTGAGGCCTGCGGCAATTGTCTTCGATTCCATAAAGTCCGCTGCGCGCCAGTTCACGCGCCGGCATGGCGTCGTCCCAAAACAGTGACGCAGTTAACGCAGTGCGAATTGCCGTGGATGTTTCGATATTTATTACCCGGACAGGACCCAGCGGCACGAGACGACGCGCCCCGCCGACCACGGGGCTCGAAGGCCGGCGCACAATTGTGGAGCGGACTAGATTGGGGCCGCCGCGAGCCAGATCACGGACGATGAGCGCTTAGATATTTTTTGGGCCCCCTAGAAGATCAAACACACCGCTAAGCCCGTAATCTACGTGACGCTAAACTCCCTCATCTAAAACCGTAACAACGCGGCTTATAATTACCGCCGAATGGATTCTCCCGTCCTTCAAACAGCTGTACGGCTCTTGCTGGGGATCGCAAGCCTCTGGTGCTTTGTGACTGCATTCTCTTGGTACCGGGCGACCAAGGAGATGCAGAGAACGGGCGACGCGTACCGCTTGCCGCTACAGTTTCCTGCCTATCTCACGTGGCTTGATCTGTTCTTTTCCGCCGCTCGGCGCAATCGGCAATTGCCGCCGGATCAGGATCACCGTCTCGAGCGAGCCGAATTCATGGCCATCATCTTCGGTAATCTCGCGCGGGTTGTTGCCCTGTTTACCTGCGCGTTCGGAGCCGGACTCCTCGCCATAGCCTATTGGCGGTAGAGGGACGGCTCATGATGTTCAGTGCTTTGATCTCGCAGGTCCACTCGGCGCCCTTCGGGACTTTCGATACCGGCAGGCACTCCATCGTTTCAATGAATCCTGCACCGGCCGCCCGCTTTTTTGCCATGCCGCGATAATGGTTTAAAATGACATCTAAATCACGGCCCACAATAAAAACACGGAGGGTTGGCTATGGATGAACCAACGGTAAGATTTCCGGTGACCTGCCCGGAGTGCGGCAAGGAAACGCTAGGCGTCTACCCGGTTGCCGCCGTGGCAAGCGCACTCCTGACGAATACAGACCCCTTGGTACTGTCAGTCATTTGTCATCCTGACCATTCTTGGTCTGCGTCACAGGCAGAACTGGCGCAGATCAGGGAATATCTGGGCGCGTGGTTTAGTTCACTACCGGCAACGCCGCGCACAGCGCACAAATGAATCTCGCACAGTAGTTAGCTCAACGAAACACTGTGCGAGTTATACAGCAGGATCGACAAGCTTCCCAGCGCAAATGTTCCGGGATGTCGGAATACTCTGGACTCCAAGACCGCCACTCCAGCCCACGTCGATACCTCGTATTACTACGGCGGCCACTGTCGAAAGTGTAGACGCCACTCGAGCGTGTCGCTCGTAAAGCTGAGAGCTCGTCTAGGCGATGACTTCCCGTTGGCGAAGGTAAGGGAGCGCTCGGACCAGATGACCGGCAGCCTGGTGCAGCTCTTTGACGAGAAGCCGAACGAGTGACCGCCATGTGTGCGGTACCGAACCGAGAAAACGCCTGAAGCGGTGCAACTGTTATATCCCAGCGCCTGCCAGAGAAAAGATCGATGGGATCCGAAGCTCACGCCCAACGGCTACCGTTCATCGAACTTCCCAAGGAATGCCTGGAAATCGCCTTGAGTGCGATTAAGTACGAAAGCGCCGCCGATATCGCGCACTCGGAAGAGAACATCTTGCGATGGATGGAGTACTTGCCCGAAGACTGCATCCGAACGATGGTTTTGATGGGCTGGGACATCTCAACCTAAGCCCCTTGCGCCGGAAGCGAAAGGCTCGAGCTAGGAAAGCGGAGAAAGTTGCCCGCGGAACCGCCCGCCGGGGCCGCGCAAGGGCGAGTGCTGAGGATAAGGCATTGAAAGATATGGGTCAGACCGTTGATATTCAACGGCCGTATGACGCTCGTTGGCCCTAGTTTCGCCCTCAGACTGAGATTCGACTCCGATGCTCCTCCGTGTGTACTACACACACTATGCAGAGCCGTGAGCGCAACTGCATCGGACCCGCGGCAGTCACCATCAATGTGCTCACCCCACCAAGCCGGGTACGGTGACGGTGCCGCATCCTAAGAAGGATCTGGGGAAAGGGCTGGTGAAGGCAATTCGGAAACAGGCCGGATTGAAGTGAGGTTGAATCGTGCGATATCCAATTGCAATTGAGTCGGGGGATGCCGAACACGCCTACGGAGTGGTCGTACCGGATTTGCCGGGCTGTTTTTCCGCGGGCGACACGCTGGATGAGGCCCTGACCAACGCGCAGGAAGCCATTCTGCTCCATATCGAAGGATTGCTGGATGACGGCAAGCCTATTCCCAAGGCCAGCAGTATCGACCGTCTGCGCCGCAAGCGCGAACTTCGCAATTGGACTTGGGCGATCGTTGACGTCGATATGAGCCAACTCGGCGACAAAGCTGCTCGAATAAATATCACGTTACCGCAGCGGGTTCTGCGCGCGGTAGATGCCCACGCGCGCCGGCATGGTGAGACTCGATCGGGATTTCTGGCGCGTGCGGCACTTGACGCGATGCGCAAACCGGGATGACCCCTGAAAATTAGCGCGCCCGGACGGATTCGAACCGCCGACCACCTGGTTCGAAGCCAGGTGCTCTATCCAGCTGAGCTACGGGCGCGTGGGCGGCAAGTTTAGCGGATTCGCGCCCCAGACTTATGCCGCCGTGCCGACCGCCCGGTCGGCGGCCTTTCACCTTCCGCGCCGGAACTAATCGCCTTACCGATGCTCAAATAAGACAATAATCAGATACTTACGTCGAACCAGTGCGCCGCTGGCGGCCGGGGGGCCCAAGGCCGTAAGATCGTGCTGGTTAGACACCACTTATATAGATAACTAGAGGGTTCCCGATGAAGGCTTGGATACCGCTTACGCTGGTTTTGGCATTAGGGGCGGCCGCTACGGCACAGGCAGACTGCACCTATCCGCGCGCTCCCGACAAGATTCCGGACGGCGCCACGGCGTCGAAGGATGAGATGGTCGCGGCGAAGAACGACGTCAGCCGCTACAACAACGAAATGAACGCATACCTCGACTGCATCAAGCTCGAGATCCAGGCCATCCCGAAGGATGCGAAGATGTCCAAGGACGAAAAGGCGAAAGCCGACGCGCAAGAGAAGCTCTTGGACCAGAAGAACAATGCCGCGGTCGACGAGCTCCAGTCGGTGGCGGGTCGATTCAACGAGCAGTTGAAGATCTGGAAGGCCAAGAACGCTTCGTAAGCGCGCGCGGACATGCTCCGCCGCGCTGAGAGACTATGCAGGCTAGTACGCACATCACACCGCGTCTGGCCGAGGAGGCAATCAACTCTCGGCTGACGTGTTTGCCGATCGAATCGCTGCCGCTCGCGCAATGCGTCGGCGGTACTTTGCGCGAGAACATCTACGCCGAGCGCGACCAGCCTCCTTTCGATCGTGTGAGCATGGACGGTATCGCGGTCGACAGCGAATCGTTGCGGCGCGGACTGCGGCGCTTTCGCATCCAAGCCACGCAGGGCGCCGGTTCGCCGGCGCTCAAGCTCGCTACCGATGAGGCCATCGAGGTGATGACCGGCGCAGTCCTGCCGCACGCGAGCGACTGTGTCGTGCCGGTCGAGCAGTACGACGTCACCGACGGCTATGCCTCGCTCAAGGCTAACGTGGTATCGACGCCGTATCACAACGTCCATCGCCGCGGTACCGACGGCAGACAGGGTGCACTGCTACTGCAGAGCGGAACGCTGCTCAGACCCCCGGAGATCGCGGTGGCCGCTTCGGCGGGGATGGCGCGCGTCCGCGTGAGCAGCCAGCCCGCCGTCATGGTCGTGTCGACCGGCGATGAGCTCATCGAGCCTGGCGATCCCATCTCGGATTACCAGGTGCGCCGCTCGAATGCCTATGCGGTAGCCGCGACGCTGCGGCGCCGGGGATTTGCGCGCGTGGGCGACGATCATCTGCTCGACGATGAGGCGATGTTGCACGAGCGCCTCGCGCTGCACTTGACCACGCACGAGGTGCTGATCCTGAGCGGCGGCGTCTCGATGGGCAAGTTCGACCTGGTGCCGAAGGTCCTCACTCGGCTCGGCGTCGAGGAGGTCTTTCATAACATCGCGCAGCGTCCGGGCAAACCCATGTGGTTCGGCATCGGCCCGCAGGGACAGGCGGTATTCGGCTTGCCGGGCAATCCGGTATCGACGCTGGTTTGTCTCAGCCGCTACGTCATTCCTGCGATTGCCGAGGCCATGGGCACGCGCCGCAGCGCGCCCGAGCGTCTGGCGCTCGCCGCGCCGGTAACATTTCAGCACTCGCTTACTTACTTCCTTCCCGTCACGCTCGAGCACGACGAGTGGGGGCGTCCCTGGGCGCATCCTCGTCCGCCCAACGGGTCGGGTGATTTTCTCAGCCTGGCCGGCACGGATGGATTCGTGGAGCTGCCCCCGGGGCCCAATACCTACGCGAAGGGCTTCGTCACGAGCATGTTCCGCTGGTGAACCCATGAGCCTGCCGCAGACCAACATTCACGACATTCAGGGATCGAGAAATCCGCTCGACCGCCGCGGACGTCCGCTGCATGACCTGCGCATATCGGTGATGGACCGCTGTAATTTTCGCTGCCCGTATTGCATGCCGAAGGATCAGTTTCACGAGCATTTCCGATTCCTGAAGTCGCAGGAACGATTGTCGTTCGAGGAAATCGTGCGTCTCGCGGGGCTGTTTGCGAGGCTCGGCGTGCGCAAGCTCCGTCTCACCGGGGGCGAGCCGCTGCTGCGTGCGAACCTCGCCGACCTGATTGGCGACCTCTCGATCGTGCCCGAGATCGAGGACATCGCCCTCACCACGAACGGCGTACTCCTCGCTCGACACGCGGTCGACCTGCAAGCCAACGGACTCAAACGCGTGACGGTGAGCCTCGACACCCTCGATCGAGAAGTGTTCGCCCGCATGAGCGGCGGATTCGCGGCGCTGGATGAGGTTCTGCGTGGCATCGACGCGGCGCTCGCGACGGGTCTGGCTCCGGTCAAGATCAACACCGTAGTCGAGCGCGGCGTGAACGATCACACGCTGCTCGACCTGCTCGAGCATTTCCGCGGCAGGCCCGTGATCGTGCGCTTCATCGAGTTCATGGATGTCGGCAATCGCAATGCCTGGCGTCCTGAGATGGTGGTGCCATCGCGCGAGCTTGCCGACCGCGTCAATGCTCGCTGGCCGATCCATCCCATATCGGAAAATTATCGTGGCGAGGTGGCGAAACGATGGCAGTTCGACGACGGCGGCGGCGAGATTGGGTTTATCTCCTCGGTATCCCAGCCGTTTTGTGGGGATTGCTCCCGTGCGCGCCTGTCCTCGGAAGGGAAGTTCTATACCTGTCTTTTCGCAACCCATGGTCTCGATCTGCGCGAGGCGATGCGTGCCGGCGCCTCCGATGATGAACTCCTGCAGATGATCCGCGGCACCTGGGAAGGACGGAACGATCGCTACAGCGAGTTGCGAGGCGTCTCGCAACGCACGGCCTCTGCCGGGGGCGAAAAGAAGATCGAGATGTACTACATCGGCGGCTAACATGAGCTTTTCACATTTGGATGCCGACCGCCGTCCGACCATGGTCGACGTGAGCGACAAGACCGCGACCAAGCGTACGGCGGTCGCGGAGGCGCGCGTGCATTTCCCGGCCTCCGTGGCAGCGGCGCTGCGCGAGAGCGGCCTGCGCTCGAGCAAGGGGCCGATCTTCGATACGGCCATCGTCGCCGGTGTCATGGGCGCGAAGCGCACCCACGAACTCATCCCCTTCTGCCACCCCCTCGGCATCGAGAGCTGTCTGATCGGGATCGAGCTGGAAGGAAACACGGCGGTCATCCGCTGCACGGTCTCCGTGCACCACAAGACCGGCGTCGAAATGGAGGCGTTGACCGGTGCAAGCGTAGCGGCGCTTACCGTCTACGACATGTGTAAGGCGCTTTCCCACGACATCGTGATCTCCGATGTAAAGCTTCTGGAAAAAGCAGGCGGCAAGAGCGGGTTTCTGCGCAAGGGAGCCCCATGACGGGCCACCCGACCCCGACGAGTGCGCCGCCTGGGTCGCAGCGGCCCGCTGCTCCGCCGGTGTTGGGCTTGGTGCTCGCGGGCGGCTTAAGCTCGCGTATGCGGCGCGACAAGGCGACCCTCGAGTATCGCGGCAAGAGCCAGCTCGAGCGAGCCTTCGAGCTCGCCGCCAGGTATTTGCCCGAAGTGTTCGTCTCGGTGCGTGCCGGCCAGGCCGCCGATCCGTCGCGCGTGCGCTATCCGCTGATCGTCGACTCGGTGCCGGGTGAAGGTCCGATCGTCGGGATCCGCTCCGCGCTCGCGGCGCGTCCGGAGGTTGCCTGGCTGGTGCTCGCCTGCGATCTGCCCTTTCTCAGCGACGCGGCGCTATCGCAGCTGCTCGCCGAGCGCGACTCCACCGCGAGCGCGACTGCGTTTCGCAGCGCGCATGACGGCTTGCCCGAGCCGCTGTGCGCGATCTGGGAGCCCAAATCTGCCGCGGAGCTCGCCGCCTATCAGGCCGCCGACGGGCGCTGCCCGCGGAAGTTCCTGATGCGACACGGCGCTAAAATCCTCGAGCCCCGCGACCGCCGGGCCCTCGACAACATCAATACTCCGGACGAATACCGCGAGGCGTTGCGCTCGTTCGATGGTGAGGCGTCTGCCATGCAACTGAAAATCCAGTATTACGCCTTGATGCGCGAGCAGGCGGGGCGCTCCGACGAGACGCTCGAGACCACGGCGTCCACGCCCGCAGACCTCTACTCGGAGCTCAAGGCACGCTATGGCTTCACGCTCTCCCGCGAGCAATTGAAGGTAGCAGTGAACAGCGAGTTCGCCTCCTGGTCGCACCGGCTCGCAGCCGGCGATTCGGTGGTCTTCATCCCACCCGTGGCGGGCGGCTGATGGGCTTCCGCTTTGCCCAGCATGCGATAGATATCGCAGCGGCGCGTACGGAGCTCCTCGATCCCGGCGCCGGCGGCTTCGTTACGTTCGAGGGATGGGTCCGTGATTTCAACGAGGGACGCGAAGTGACCGCGCTCGAGTATGAGGCGTTCCAAGCCCTTGCAGTGAAAGAGGGTGCGCGCATCGTGGCCGAGGCGTCGGCGCGCTTCCCTGTGAGGCACGCCCTGTGCATCCATCGCGTCGGGCGGCTCGAGCTGACCGACATGGCGGTCTGGGTCGGTGTCAGCGCCACGCACCGCGGCGAAGCCTTCGATGCCTGTCGCTTCATCATCGACGAGGTCAAGCATCGTGTGCCGATCTGGAAGAAAGAGCACTATCGCAATGGCGATTCCGGCTGGGTGAACTGCGAGGCTTGCGCCGCCGCACCTGCGCATGCCCACACGGCTGCACATGCGCACGGCCACGAGCCGAATGCAGCCTGACTACTCCAGGCAAATTCTCCTCAAGGATGTCGGCACCCCCGGTCAGGCAGTCCTCGCGGCGAGCCGCGTGCTCATCGTCGGCGCCGGGGGCCTGGGAAGCCCCGTTCTGCAGTACCTCGCCGGTGCCGGTGTCGGCTTCCTGGGTCTCGTCGAGGCCGATGTGTTGCAGGCGAGCAACCTGCATCGCCAGCCGATCTACGAGCTAGCGCAAGTCGGCGAGCCCAAGGTGGTACTGGCCGCCGCCGCGGTGGCGAAGCTCAATCCGACGGTACGCGTCGAGACGCATGCCGAGCGCTTCGGCCCCGACAACGCGCTGCGCCTGGTGCAAGCCCACGACGTGGTGGTCGATTGCACCGATAATTTTCGTACCAAATTCCTCATCAACGATGCCGCGGTGCTCGCCGAGCGTCCCGCCGTGTTTGCGAGCATCTATCAGTACGAGGGGCAGCTGCAGGTGTACCAGCCGCTCGCTTCCCACGCATGCCTGCGCTGCCTATGGCCGGATGCGACACCGGACGGCATCGTCGGCAACTGCGCCGAGGCGGGTGTCCTCGGGCCCGTGCCGGGAGCCTTCGGTGCCTTGCAGGCGCTTTTGACCCTGAAAATCCTGCTCAAAATGCGCGGCCAGCTCGAAGGCGAGCTGCTGCTCATGGACTTCACGACTTTCACCAGCACGAAGCTCAAGGCCCCGCGCCGGCGCGAATGTGCCGCGCCACACTGCACCCTCGTGCGCGAGCTCGAGCGTGAGGAGGCGGACATCGAGCTCGCGCTCGACTCGCTCGAGGAAGCCGCCCGCAAGTACCGTCTCATCGATGTGCGCACGCCGGAAGAGTTCGCCGTCCGGCCGACCACAGCACGCCACGTTCCCATGGCAACGCTGCTCGCGGATCCCGCGACACTCGAGGAAAACGCGCAGTACCTGCTGGTCTGCGCTTCCGGAAAGAGGAGCCTTGCCGCGGCGCGCGAGTTGCGCAAGCTGGGACTCAGCGTCCACTCACTTGCAGGCGGCCTGCAAGGATTGAAGCGCTGACATGCGCTTCGACAGCAAGCTGCCCGATGTCGGCACCACGATCTTCACCATCATGTCGCGCCGGGCGATCGAGGAAGGTGCGCTCAACATCGGGCAAGGATTCCCGGACTACCCCATCGATCCACGCCTCGCCGAGTCGCTCGTCGAGGCTGTGTCGGCGGGTCACAATCAATATGCACCCATGGAGGGCGTGATTGCGCTGCGCGAGCTGATCGCGGCCAAGCTCGCAGCGAGCTACGGCATTTCCGTTGACGCGCCGAGCGAAATCACGGTGACCTGCGGCGCGACGGAGGCGCTCTACGACACCATCCAGGCGGTCATCGGTCCGGGCGACGAGGCGGTGATTTTCGATCCCGCTTACGACGCCTACGAGCCCGCGGTGCGTCTCGCGGGCGGACGCTGCGTCCGCATCCCGCTGCTGCCGCCGGCGTTCACATTCGATTGGGAGCGGATACGCCGCAGCTTCACGCCGCGCACCCGTCTCGTGATCGTGAACAGTCCGCAGAACCCGAGTTGCACCGTCGCGAGCCGCGCCGATCTCGACGCGCTCGCGGAACTGGTGCGCGACCGTCCGATCACCATCCTCGCAGACGAGGTGTACGAGAGCGTGGTCTTCGATGGGCGTCGGCACGCCTCCGTGCTCGCTCATCCTGAGTTGCGGGAGCGCAGTTTCGCCGTCTTTTCCTTCGGCAAGGCGCTGCATGCCACGGGCTGGCGCACTGGCTATTGCGTCGCGCCGCCCCTGCTCACGCGCGAGTTGCGCAAGGTGCATCAGTTCAACACCTTCAGCATCGCGGCGCCTCTGCAGCACGCGATCGCGCGTTATCTGGCGCTCTGCCCCGACGCCTGGAGCGGTTTAGCGGCGTTTTTCGAGCGCAAGCGCGATCTCCTCACGGACTGCTTGCGCGACTCGGGCTTCGAGACTTTGCGCGCGGCGGGAACCTATTTTCTCTTGGTCGATTACGGCTCGCTCAGCCGTGCGGGCGATCTGGAGTTCAGCGACCGGTTGATCCGCGAAGCCAAGGTCGCCACCATTCCGCTGTCGCCGTTCTACGCCGAGCCTCCGTCCATGACGCTGCTGCGGCTCTGTATCGCGAAGAAGGACGAAACGCTTAAGGCGGCAGCCGAACGATTGTGCTCGTTCGCCGCGGGATCCCGCTCCTCCCCGCGCGCGACCTGATCGCCCGCCGGCTCGAAACCAGCAGCAATGCCGCCAGCGCGACGAGATCGGCGCCGGCGATCGACCCCCCGCCCCGCCCCCCGCGCTGCCGCCGCTCGAGCTGCGGGCGACGACGTGCACATTGGCCCTGCCTTCGTGCACGTCCGTCTGGAACGCCGTGAGCGCGCTGTCGAAATGCAGGATCATCTGCTCGGTCGCGGCGTCGAAGCTCGCCGCGCTCGCCAGCCGTATGTCTCGCTGCGATTCAATCATGGTCGAGTTCTGGTGATGGGTGTCCGTGCCGCCCGCGCGCAGCACGAGTGAGCGAGTCTTTGGATCGACCACCGCCAGGTCCACGAGCGTGGTTGTGTCGTTGGTGTTGCCCTTCACCACATAGGCGCCGACGATGGTCAAATAGCCCAGCGACCACTTGTTATCATCGGTATACGTGACCTGATCGTAGGAAACGAGCGCCATCAAGTCGACGTTGTACAATCGCTGCACGCCTTGCAGACCCTCGAAGCCTCGACTCGTTGCCAGATAGTAATCGGGAATGATCACAATCTCGCTCACGAACTTGCGGTCCGAGAACTTCCTGCGGATCCGCTCGAGCAATTCCTCTTTGTGAGCCGCGTCCAGCGACACATCCCCGAATGCCCGTTGGGTGGGCAAGAACGCGAGGCCCACGCGCAGCGGCACGTGCAGCTCCGGAATCGCGTTCTCCTGCGGCGGCGTACTGCCGTTCGGATACAGGAAACTCACCAGGCTCGAGGAATTTCGGCTTTGCGAGGAGTGGCCCGTGAAGGCGCATCCCGCGGCCGCCAATAGCGCCAGCAAGAATATCGCGCGCGACGTCATGAGTTACTCCCTGTAACGACAGCGGCCGCCGCGAGGCGGCGTTCCCGCACCCGGGACCACCACAGAGCCGCGATCGCAATCGACAGCGCCGCGCCGAAGCCCGCAGCCACCACGGTCACCGAGGCGCCGGCCCGCATGACCACCGTGTAAGCGCCGATCATGAGCAGCATCATCGAGTTCTCGGCCAGGTTCTGGATGGCGATGGCGTGGCCCGCGCCCACACTTTCGTGGCCTCTCTCCTGTAGCAATGCGTTGAGCGGCACGACGAAGAAGCCGCCGCTCGCACCCACCACCGCGAGCGCGAGGAATGCGGTCGGTAAGCTCGTCGTGACCGACAACAGGCAGACCGCGAAGCCCAGCACGACGCCGCCGCCGAGCGAGCGCTCCGCGTTCGCGAGAGACACGAACTTGGCGGCGAGACCCGCGCCGACGATGATGCCTACGGCGACCATGGCATTGAGGTAGGCCGGCATGCGATTGTTCGTGATACCGAGCGCCACCGGTACCCACGCAATCAGCAGGAACCGCATGGTCGAGCCCGCGCCCCAGAACAAGCTCGTGCCGATGATGGAGAAGCGCGCATCGCTCACCGAAAAGAGCTTGCGCAACGCGTGACCGAAATCGCGCAGGATCACGCCGAGGGAATAGCTCGACAGAGTATGCGCGGGCGTGAGTCTGGGAATCAGCAAGTTCGCGAGCGCGGCGAGCGCGTAGCACGCCGCCACCGCGGCGAGCGCGCCGCGCACGTCCCAGTCCGCCAACGTGCCCCCGGCGACGGCTCCGATCAAGATGGCCGCGATGGTGGAGGATTCCATCAGGCCGTTGGCCTTGACCAACTGATCGGCGGAGGTCAATTCCGACAGGATGCCGTATTTCGCCGGCGAGTAGGTGGCAGCGCCGACGCCGACCAGCCCGTAGGCCAGGAACGGATTCATTCCCAGGCATATCCCCAGCGACCCGGCGAGCTTGAGCCCGTTCGACAGGAGCATCACCCGCCCCTTGGGCAAAGCATCCGCGAACGGTCCCGCGAACGGCGCGAGCAGGATATAGGCGGCGACGAAGAACTCCTGCAGCAAAGGCTCGGTCCACTGCGGGTACAGCTGCGACTTGAGCAGGGCCAGTGTCGCGAACAGCAAGGCGTTGTCCGCCATCGCGGACAGAAACTGCGCCGCCAGCACTGCGGCCATTCCACGCGACCAAAGCGGCGCCCGGTCACCTTGAGTTGGCTGTGTCACGATATCCTCCCTGGCCAGCGGATCGGGGTTGTATCTTCAGGCAGCCGACACGGCGGGCTTTTCGGCCGCCATCGCGCCGAGGCGCACATAGTCGGTCTTGCCGGTGCCGAGCAGCGGTATTTCCTCGACCGCGATCAGAACCCGGGGCACCGCGAGCTCGGGCGCGCCGAGGCTCTTGGCCGAAGCGCTGAGGAGATCGCGGCTGAGCCCGGGGTCCGTCGTGAACAGCACGATGGCCTCCCCCTTGGCCGCGTCGGGGCGCGTCGAGGCCGCATGCACGAAATTCGGGGCGGCGTGTGCAGCGATTTTTTCCACCACCTCGAGCGAGATCATTTCTCCGGCGATCTTGGCAAATCGCTTCATCCGCCCGCGAATGTGCACGAAATCATCGTCGTCGATCTCGACGATGTCGCCCGTGTTGTACCACCCTTCGCGCAAGCCGCTCGGTGGGCTGATCACGCCGGGGCGATCGAACAGCAAATAACCCTTCATCAGATTCGGGCCCCGCACGTGCAGGATGCCGCCGCGCTCGATGCCTGCAACGGGCTCGATTTCGAACTCCATGCCGGGCACGAGTTGCCCGACGCTGCCGACCCGGCACGCCATCGGTACGTTGACCGCGACCACCGGCGCGCACTCCGTGACGCCGTAGCCCTCGAGCACTCGGATGCCGAACTTCTCGATCCACAAGTTGCGCACGGTTTCCGAGAGCTTTTCCGCGCCGGCCACGACGTAGCGCAGACGGCCGAAGTCGTAGGGATGCGCAAATTTTCCATAGTTGCCGAGAAACGTCGATGTGCCGAACAGGACGGTGCAATTGCGGTCGTATACGAGCTCCGGAATGATCCGGTAATGCAGCGGACTCGGATAAAGAAACACGCGGCATCCGGAGACGAGCGGCATGATGACGCCACAGGTGAAGCCGAACGAATGAAAGAGCGGCAGGGCGATCATGAACTTGTCGAGCGGGGTGAAGTCGGCGAGCGAGCGGATCTGCGCGACGTTCGACAGGATCGACGAGTGCGAATGCACCACGCCCTTCGGCTTGCCTTCGGAGCCGGAGGTAAATAGCACGATGGCGGGATCGGCTGGAGATTGCTTCACCCCCATCGCCGACGGAAACACCTGGTGCCACAGAATCCACAGCTTATCGACAAGCGTGATGCGCTGTTTCAGGTCCTCGAGATAAACGATGCGCAGATCGGACAGTTGCTCGACGACAGGCGCAAGACGCGCCTTCTCGATGAACGTGCGCGAGGCGACGATGGTGCGAATGCGGGCGGCCACGCATGCCGCACGAATACCGTCGGCCCCGGCCGTGTAGTTGATCAACGCGGGAATCCGCGCGGTCGCGGAGAGCCCCAAGATCAACCCGAGAGTCGGCGCCGCGTTGGGCGCCATGACGCCGACGATTTCTCCCGGACTCGTCAGGGGACTCAGCAGGCGAGCCAGACCCAGCGACATGCGCAGCAGGGTCCCATACGACTCCTCCTGCATGCGCACATCCTCGACCAGCCGATAGTGCGCGCCGAAGGTCGCTTTGGCGTCGAGGAATGCCTCGAACAAAGTGCGCTGCGGGCGGGTCGCCACCAGCATATCGAGGAGGATGCGCCGTAGCAGCTCGCCTGCGCGCCGTCGACGCAGCTTGGCGGAGGGCAGCTTGGGCATCGGTATGTTCCGGCGCGGCCGGATGGTGATGCTGATTTTCGGAAACAGCTTCAAGGGATATATTCCGGCCAGTCGCCCGAAATAGCTGCGCCCCGCACCCTCGATGCGTACCGGTACCACCGTCGCGCCTGTACGGGCGGCCACGAACCCGGCGCCGTCGTAGACCTTCATCAGCGATCCAGTGACGGTAAGCCGACCCTCCGGAAAAATGACCACCGGCGTCCCGCTCTCGACCAGGCGGCAAATCACCTTGATCGCCATCGGACTGGTGGAGTCGACCACCAGATGCGGCACGAAGCGCAACAGCCAGCGGACCCAGGCGCTTTTCGTGACCTCGGTGTGCACCACGAACGTGGCCGCCACGGGCAGGAACACCGCGAGCAGCAATCCGTCGAGAAACGACTCGTGATTGGCGACGATCAGCGTGCGCTCGTTCTGGAAAACCGTCGCATCACCGTGGATGGCAACTCGAAACAGCAGGCGCAGCACCGCGCGCAGACATGCCTTCACGATGCGCGCACCGGTGGGTGGGCTGCTCGGCTGTCGACCGGGACGTTGCAATCCGATCGTTGGTTCGACTTGGGCATCGCCGTCCTTGCGTAAAGATCTAATGCTCGCAGTTCCGGCGCGCTCCAGTCTGTGACAACGTTGCGAATTATGTCGCCTCCGCGGCCAAAGTGAGACGTGATCGCCATTTTCCGGCGACGTCGAGACGCTCGCCGCGATATCCGTCATTGCCCATGTTTTCATCGTGCCTCCCATGGCTCCGCTTCGTTCGGGGCCGATCATGGGGGCCCGTGCCTGCCGCGGCAAAAACTCGCTTGGCGCGTATACTCTTTGATTCCGTCGGTACCAATATTTGATACTTTTTGGGTGACGCATGAGTGGCTCGGCCATCCTGGTGAAGGGAATCAAGACCCGGTTGAAGGCCCAAGGGATCTCCTATCGCCGCTTGGCCGAGCTCATCGGCATCAGTGAGCCCACGGTGAAGCGCGATCTCGCGCGGGGTAATTTTTCGCTGCAGCGATTGGATTTGATCTGCGAGGCGCTGGGAGTGAGCGTGGCGGAGCTGGTTCAGCCTGTGGATCATGCCCCCATGACCGAGCTGAGCGAACAGCAAGAGCAAGCGCTGGTCACGAACCCGCGCGCCCTGGTGGTCACTTATTTGATCGTCAATGACTGGAAGTTCGACGAAATCGTGTCGGCGTTCCAGCTCGACGAAAACGAGCTCATCAGCCTTCTTCTCAAGCTCGACGAGCTGCGCATCGTCGATTTTCAGCCGCCGAAACGCATGCGCAAGCTGACGGCTCGCAATTTCAGCTGGCGCAAAGATGGGGCCGTACAAGAGTACTTTCTGCGCCGCGTAATTCCTGAGTTCTTCAACGCCCGCTTCGATTCGCCCGGCGATGAGTTTCGATTTGTCGGCGGACTCCTGTCATCCTCCTCCATGCTGCGACTGCAGGCCTCCATTCGCCGCTTTGCCGACGAATACGAGCAGCTCGCCCATCAGGACGCGCGCCTGCCGCTCGAGGAGCGCCACGGCTGGTCGGCCATCCTTGCCCTGCGGCTGTGGGAATACTCGGAATTCTCGAAGCTGCGGCGCGATACGCCCGCCGCGCATATCATCAAGAAGTCGAAGCCTTAGTCGCCGTAGCGGCGCCCCCCTGCGCGCGCAGTATCACGGCATGATCCGACGCGGATCTTCGCGCGGCACCTCGCGCCTATCAATTGCTGACTGCTCTCTCGACTCTGCACAGTAGCGCCCGCAGTCGATGGGCACTCGTTTTACAGGGAGAGTCAGCGATGGATCCAGTCATGCGTATCGTGCTTGCGGTTGTCGGCGCGTTGGCGGGCGCCACTCTTGGGGGCGCCGGATCGCGATTCTTCGATACACTGATCGGCACCTTTGCAGGTTTCGCCCTTGCCGACCTGAGCTATATCCGGGCCTGCCTCCGCACTTTCGACGAAGACCTCGATCGCCTCAAGAGCTGCCCACCGCCCGCGCCGTCTCCACCGCCCGCGCCATCTTCACCCTCCCCGACGGCCGATTCGGCGCGTCCGCCCATTGCACCCCGCGCACAGGCTTTATCGCGACCTCAGATTGTCGTCCGTGCCGCTTCCGACGTGCCTGCTTCAGTGCCCACCGCGCCTCGACCGGCGCAACCCCCGGCGCAAGAGCCGCCGAATTTCATTGTCGACGGCGTCCGCCGATTCTTCGCCGGCGGCAATCTGCTGGTTAGATCGGGCGTGATCGTCCTGTTCTTCGGCATCGCGTTCCTGCTTCGCTACGTCGCCGAGCACACGCGGGTGCCCATCGAGTACCGCCTGAGCGGCGTGGCGCTTGGCGGCGTGGTGCTCCTCGTGCTCGGCTGGCGGCTGCGCGCATCGCGGCCGGGTTTTGCGTTGTCCATCCAGGGAGGCGCCGTCGGCATTCTGTATTTGACCGTGTTCGCTGCGTTTCATTTGTACGCCCTGTTGCCGCCGGTCGCGACATTCGCTTTGCTGACGGCGATCGCGGCACTCTCGGCGATGCTCGCCGTCAAGCAAAACTCGCAGTCGCTCGCTCTCCTCGGAGTAACGGGGGGCTTTCTCGCCCCGGTGCTCGCCTCCAGCGGACCCGGCGATCATGTGTTCATGTTCGGCTATTACGCCGTGCTGAATGCCGGAATTTTGCTCGTGGCCTGGTTCAAGTCGTGGCGGGGGCTCAATCTCGCGGGCTTTGCTTTCACGTTCGGTATCGGCACCGCCTGGGGAGCGCTCACGTACCGGGCCGCGGACTTCGCCACGACGGAGCCCTTTCTCATATTGTTCTTCATGTTCTACGTCGGCATTGCCGTGCTATTCACGTGGCGGCAACCGCCGCGGCTGCGCGGCTATGTCGACGGCACCCTGGTCTTCGGCACTCCTCTCGCGGCGTTCGCTCTGCAAGCCTCCATGCTGCACGACCGCCGGTTCGCACTTGCCTACAGCGCGCTCGCCATGAGCGCTTGGTATCTCGGCATCGCCTCGCTCTTGAAGCGGCGGCGTGACGACACGCAGCGCTTGCTCATCGAGGCGTTCCTGGCCTTGGGCGTGGTGTTCCTGACGGTCGCCGTGCCCCTCGCGCTCGGCAGTCGCTGGAACGCCGGTGCCTGGGCACTCGAAGGTGGCGCGCTCGTCTGGATTGGCTGTCGCCAGGACCGGCTGCTCTCACGTCTCTTCGGCGTGTCGTTGCTGGTCGCGGCCGGCTTCTTGCTCGCCAATCAGTTCGGCTTCGTTGATGCACTGCCGACCCTCCCAGGCAACGCCTACGGCGCGGCACTGCTGGTAAGCGGCGCCTCCATCGGATCCGCCGGGAGCCTCTTTGCCTTGGCCCAATCGCGCCGGCACACCGAGACCCTTTTGGCGAACCTGCTGTTTTGTTGGGGAGTGTTGTGGTGGGCGCTCGGCGGACTGGCCGAGCTCTCGCACTTTGTGGCGGACGAAGACATCGCGGCCGCAGCACTGACGTTCCTGTCGCTGACCGCGTGGGGCGCGAGCCTGCTTCACAGAAGGCTGCCGTTGCCTGCCGCCGTCGCGGTCGCCCTGGCACTGTTTCCCATCATGCTGACGTTTGCCTTGTGCGTCGCGGCCACACAGAGTCATCCGTTCGAGCATGGCGGTTGGATCGCGTGGCCCGTGGCGTTCGTCTGTCTTTACGCTGTGTTGTATCGCCACGAGGTCTCTGTTGGGAGCATGGGTGCCGGCGCACTGCATGTCGTCTCGGCGGGGCTCCTGATCGCATTGTCGAGCTGGGAAGCGGCATGGATGGTCAACTTCCTGGTTCATGGGAGCCCCGCGTGGCCCACGGTCGCTTGGGCGACCATTCCGGCGGCAGCACTGGCTGCACTTGCGGTCGGCTTGCGCCGCGCGGGTACGCGCTGGCCATTGGCTCGCCATCGCGAGCCCTACGTCATCGTCGTCGTCGGGCTTGCCTTCGCCCTCACCATCTGGAGTCTCGTCACGGAGTTTTCCATGACGGGGGATGTCGCCCCGCTGCCCTACATTCCTTTGCTCAATCCGGTGGATGTCGTGCAGTTATTCGTCTTGCTGGTGCTCTGGCGCTGCGGGAAAGTCATTCGAGCCGCACCCTCCCTCATCGGGGCGGGCGCCGACCCGCGAGCACCTGCGTTCGCGCTCGGAGCATTGGGCTTCGTCTGGCTGAACGCCTCGCTGCTTCGAACCCTGCACCAGTGGATCCAAGTGCCCTGGAGTCTATCCGGTATGTTGCAGTCCACCCTTACGCAAACGACCTTGTCGATCTTCTGGGCAAGCCTCGCGCTCGCCGCGATGCTGTTCGCCACGCGCAAATCCGACCGGCCGATTTGGTTTGCGGGCGCCGCACTCCTCGCCACCTTGATCGCAAAGCTATTCTTCGTCGATCTGTCGAGCGTTGGATCGATCGAACGCATCGTCTCCTTCGTCGGCGTCGGCGTGCTCATGCTGGTGATTGGCTACTACTCTCCGCTTCCCCCGCGGGCGTCGCAAACCTCATGAAACGCCCGTTCGCGCGCGTTGGTTGTTGTCTTTCCTGGGCACTCGCGACGTGCACGCAGACCGTGAGCCTCGCGCACGCCGCGAACCTGGCGCCGCGGGATTTTGCGTACGGCCAGCCGATTGTGTCGCCCGCTGCGGCCTCGGTGTACAGCATCATCTTGCCCCTGGCGATATACCAGCCGACCGTGCGCGACGATCTCGGCGATCTCGCCATATTCAACGCGCGCGGTGAGGTCGTCCCATTCTTCATCAGACAGGTTCGTACCGATGCCGGCTGGTCGAGTGAAACGGCGCAAGCCCGCGAAGACGCACGGGGCGACTATGTGTTCGATCTCGACGGTCACGTTCCGGTCGAGCGTGTCGATCTGCGATTGGCCGAAGCGAACAGCGTCATGGCGGCCGATCTGCCGCTCGCCGTCCCGTTGAGCCGGGATCGCTACTGGCTGGCCCGCATCCCAAAATGCGGAAAAGCTCGGCGGGGGCGGGGCGTCTCGCTCCGGCCAAGCCGCCCTTCCCCTGGCGGCGATGCATTCTGTGGCTTGTTCTGGTCGGCGCACTCGCGGTGCTGGGCTACATGGCTGCCCGCCTCCTCGCGCAAACCGACCGGCCGCAGCCGCCCAGCTAGCGCGTAGGCGCGCGCTCAGCTCGCGGCCGCCCGGAAGCGCGCGCGCATCGAGGGCAGGCTCTGACGCTGGCGAATGCGCGCGGCGTCCATGAGCATGCGCCCCGCCCAGCGATAGACGTTGTTCTCCTTGACGGTTCTGCGCATGAGGCTCATGCGGTCGCGGCGCTCGTCGCGGCCCATGCGCATCGCAATCTCCATCGCCTCGGCGGTCTCGTTGACGTCGAACGGGTTGATCAGGACCGCCTCGGTCAATTCCCGCGAGGCTCCCGCGAAGGTGGACAGGATGAGCACGCCATCCTCGTCCTCGCGCGAGGCAACGAATTCCTTTGCGACGAGATTCATGCCGTCGTGCAGGCTGTTGACCAGGCAGAAATCGGCGGCGCGGTACAACTCGAAGACGCTGCGCGGCTCCTGGTGCTCGCCGATCAGCACGATCGGGCGCCAGTCACCCTCGGCAAACCGGGCGTTGATCCGCTCGACCTCGCGATTCGTCTGTTCCTGGAGACCTCGATAGGCCGGCAGTTGGCCGCGCGAGGGGGATGCGATCTGCAGGAACGTGAGGCGCCCGCGATGCCGCGGGTTTTTCTCCAGCAATGCCTCGAGCGCGTGGAAGCGCTCGATGATGCCTTTGGTGAAGTCCCAGCGCTCCACGCCCAATCCAATGACGACGTCCGGCCCGATACGATAGCGCTCGCGCACGGCCGCGCGGCACGCACTCACGTCGGGAAGATCGTGCAGCCAGCGGGGCGGCCACTCGATCGAGATCGGATAAGCCGCGACCCGGCATACGCGGCCCTGCAGCGTCACCGTCATGTGCTCGTGATCGATCTGGCATTCGACGAAGCGGTCCACTGCATCCAGGAAATTCTGGCAGTGATAGCGCGTGTGGAAACCGAGAATGTCCGCCGACAGCATGTGCAGGAGCATCTCGCGCTTCCACGGGCACACCCCGAAGGTCTCCGAATTCGGCCAGGGTATGTGCCAGAACAGCGCAATCGTCGCCTTGGGGATCTTGGCGCGGATGAGCTTGGGGAGCAGCGCGAAGTGAAAGTCCTGGATGAGCACCACCGGACTGTCGGTGTTCGCCTCGGCCGCCACCACGTCGGCGAACTTGGCGTTGACCTCCTCGTAGGCGCGCCAATCGCTCGGCCGAAAGGCGGGACGCACGTAGGCCAGGTGGCAGAGCGACCACAGACCCTCGTTCGCGAAGCCGTAGTAGTAGCCCTGCTCCTGCTCCTCGGTGAGCCACACGCGCCGCAGCGTGTAGGTCGGATGGTCGGGCGGAACCGCGATGTGATCGAACCGATCGACCGTGTCCCGATCCGCCGTGCCCGCGCCGTGCGCCACCCACACACCGGAGCAGGCGCGCATGATGGGCTCGAGCGCGGTGACCATGCCGCTCGCGGGCACCTGCACCACCGGGCGGTGATCGCTATTGTAATTATGGATATAGGGCTCGCGGTTCGACACGATGATCACCTGCGAGGAGTGCAAGTGTTCGCGCACGACTTGCCGCAGCGCCTGCGGTGTCCAGTTCTCGCGGAAGTCGATCTCGAGCCGCTGCTTCTCCTCGACCTCCGCGAGCACCTGACGCACCTGCGACAGGATCGGCTGCGAGGCGCGCGGCGAGCGGGCATCGTCGAGAAAGCGCTTGCCGCGGATGTCCCCGATCAGCACATTCACCAATCGTCGCAGCTGCAACCACGCAACGAGCACGACGAGCAAGGCGAGCAGCAGCACGGCGATGCCGAGAAACACCAGCACGAAATCGCGCGCCGTACGTTGCCGCCGGTCGACGAAGCTCAGATCCGACAGCATCATCACGCGGTACGGGGAATCTCCCGTGTCGTAGTCGAAGCGCGAGAGCTCCACCGAGCCGGAAGGAAGCTGAATGATGCCCGCGGAAAACGGCTTCATCTTGCCTTGCTGCTCGCAGCTGATGTTGTGCGGCACGCGCTCGCTGCGCGCGATGGTCGTGCCGTCCGGCCGGCATATCAAGACGGCGAGCAGCCGCTCGTCCGCGGTCATCCTCGCGAGATAGCTGCGCAGCTTCAAATCGTTGTTCTGTGCCACGAGCTCGGCAACCGGGGATTCGACGGTGTGCATGATCAGCTGTGCGCGCACCTCGACGTCGGCGCTGAACCATTCAGCCAGCAGTTTTTGAATGTATGGCAAGCCCAGGAAGGCGACGACGCACGAGGCGAGCGCGAGGGGAAGCACGAAACGCAGTAGAACCGAACGAAACAACGCGCCTCCGGGATTTGACTCGAGACAGCTTTCGCAAAATACCTAAAATCGCAGACCCAGTCTGCAATGCATCAACTTATATATCTTAATCTCACATGTAAAAGTTACACCCATGACCGACCGCCGGGCGATGATGGCGCGGGTCGACCGCATGGGCTATGTTGGTCCTAAAATGCGCTCACAAGCTCCCGCCGCCTCGCACGACTTTAGTCTATTCCTCGACGTTGACGGAACCTTGGTGGAGCTTCAGGAAACTCCCGCCGAGGTGGTCGTCGGCGAGCCTCTCAAGACCTTGCTGACCGAGGTCGCGCGCCGGCTGGAAGGTGCCGTCGCGCTGGTGAGCGGCCGCAGTATCGAGACGCTGGACGCGCTGTTCGAGCCCCTGGTATTCCCCGCGGCGGGTCTGCACGGCGTCGAGCGCCGTAGCGCCTCCGGCGAGCGCCGCGGCGCGAACTATTGCGACCCCGTGCTCGCCCCCGCGCGGCTGGCATTGACGGCATTCGTCGAGGCGCATCCCGGCACCTTGCTCGAGGACAAGGGGCGCGCGCTCGCTTTGCATTTTCGGCTCGCCCCCGAGTTCGAGACCGGCGCGAGGCAGGCCGTCGCCGCGCTCGTGCGTCCGCTCGCACCGGCCTATCACGTGCAGGAAGGCAAGATGGTGCTGGAGATCAAGCCCCAGGGGTTCACCAAGGCCACGGCCATCGAGGAATTCCTCAGGGAGGCGCCTTTTATCGGGCGAACGCCGGTGGTCGTGGGGGACGATTTAACCGATCAGGCCGGATTTCGCCTCGTCGAGGGTTTGGGTGGAATCTCGATCGCGGTGGGGCATCGACTGCAAGGCCAATGGCGCTTCGACAATCCCGCCGCCGTGCGCCACTGGCTCGCCGCCATTGCGGCGTTGCCTTGACCCGATCTCACGGCCGTAGTTGGCCATTGCCCCGGATCACGTATTTATAACTCGTCAGTTGCTCGACGCCCACCGGACCGCGGGCGTGGAACTTGTCGGTGCTGATGCCGATTTCCGCACCCATGCCGAACTCGCCGCCGTCCGCGAACTGAGTGGACGCATTGTGCAGCACGATGGCACTGTCCACGCGCGTCAAGAAGCGCTCCGCTGCCGCCGGATCCTGGGTGACGATGCAATCCGTGTGACGCGAGCCGTAACGGCGGATGTGCTCGATCGCCGCATCGATCCCCTCGACCACGCGCACGGCGATGATGGCGTCGAGATACTCGGTGGACCAATCCTGCTCGGTCGCGGGCCGTACCTGCGCGTCGCACCCTCGCGTGGTTTCGTCGCCGCGCACCTCGCAACCGGCCTCGAGCAGCGCCTTCACCAGCGGACCGAGATGCGTCGCCGCGCAGCCCCGATCGACCAGCAGCGTCTCGGCGGCACCGCAAACGCCCGTGCGGCGCAGCTTCGAGTTGAGGACGATCTCGCGGGCCATGGCCAGATCCGCAGCGCGCTCCACGAACACGTGGCACAGGCCTTCCAGGTGGCCGATGACCGGCACCCGCGCTTCGCGCTGCACACGCTCGATGAGCTGTTTGCCACCGCGCGGCACGATGACATCGATGTAGCGCGACATCTCCGCGAGCATATAACCCACCGCCGCCCGATCCGTGGTCGGCACCAGCTGGATGCTCGCGAGCGGTAATCCAGCGGCTTGCAACCCCTCGCCGAGACACGCGTGGATGGCGGCATTCGAGCGCGAGCTCTCCGAGCCGCCCCGCAGAATCACCGCATTGCCCGACTTCAAGCACAGCGCGCCCGCGTCCGCGGTCACATTCGGCCGGCTCTCATAAATAATGCCGATCACGCCCAGCGGTACCCGGCGGCGCTGAATGCGCATGCCGTTCGGCCGCGCCCACTCGGCGAGCACGGTGCCGATGGGATCGGGGAGTGCCGCGATGTCCTCGAGCGCCCGCGCCATCGCCTCGACGCGCGCCTCGTCGAGGCGGAGGCGATCGAGGAGCGGGGCGCTCGCGTCCTCCTCTTGCGCCTCCCGCATGTCATCCTCGTTAGCCGCGAGGATTTTCTGCCGTTGGGCGCGCAGCGCCGCCGCCGCCGCGCGCAGAGCGCGGCTTTTCTGCTCGCTGTCCGCAAGCTCGAGCACGGGCGCCGCCGCGCGGGCGCCGCGGCCAATTGCGTCCATGACGCCGATGACCATCAGACTGCCCTCAGCAGGACCAAATCGTCGCGATGCACGATCTCGTCTCGCCCGCGGAATCCCAGCAATCGCTCGATCTCGGCGGATCTTCGGCCGAGAATCCGCGCCGCGTCGGCGTCCGAATACGCACAGATGCCGCGTGCGACTTCCACCCCGTCCGGTCCGACGATGCTCACCGTATCGCCTCGATCGAATCGGCCGATGGCGCGCGTCACTCCCGCCGGCAACAGGCTCTTGCCCTGCATCAGTGCGCGCACCGCGCCTTCGTCGACCGAGATTGCGCCTGCCGGGCGCAACGTGCCCGCGATCCATTGCTTGCGCGCGGCGGAAGGTGTCGAGGAGGGCAGGAACCAAGTGCAGCGGGCACCCTCCTCGATGCGCTTCAAGGGATGCGCATCGGCTCCCTTGGCGATGCACAAATGACATCCTGCGCCGACCGCGATCTTGGCGGCCGCGATCTTGGTCTGCATCCCGCCCGTTCCCACACCGCTGCTCGTTCCGCTCGCCATGGCCTCGATGGCCGGGGTGATGTCGAGCACGCGGGAGATGAACTCGGCCTGCGGGTCCTCGTGCGGATTCGATGTATACAGCCCGTCAATGTCCGACAGCAGCACGAGGCAGTCTGCGCCCGTCATCTGGGCCACCCGCGCTGCCAGCCGGTCGTTGTCCCCATAGCGGATCTCCGCGGTTGCAACGGTATCGTTCTCGTTGATCACGGGGACCGCGCCCAGGGCGAGCAGCGTATTCAACGTTCCACGGGCATTCAAATAGCGGCGGCGTTGCTCGGTATCACCCAAAGTCAACAGAATCTGCGCCACGGTGATCTCGCGTGCCTCCAGGATTTCCTTATAGGCGTGCGCCAGCCGGATCTGCCCGACCGCGGCAGCCGCCTGACTCTCCTCGAGTCTCAGCTTGCCGGGGCTCAAGCCGAGATGCCGCCGGCCGAGCGCAATGGCGCCCGAAGACACCAGGATGACCTCTTGGCGCCGCTTACGCATGGCGGCAATGTCGGCCGCAAGCGTCTCGAGCCATGCGCGGTTCAAGCGTCCCTTCTCAGCGTCGACCAGGAGCGCTGAGCCGACTTTCACGACCACGCGTTTGGCGTCGATCAAGCGTCGAGCGCAGAGTTTCCGATCGGCGACACTCATGGGTAGACAATATTGCCATTTACTTAGCGGAGCGGCCTCCCCTAATATTCGATCCTCACCAACCAGGGCAGCACTCGAGAAGAAGGGACCGTACGTGGGAAGAGAATACGAACCGACCGTCGGACAATGGTACGAGGATCTGGAGAACGACGAGACGTTCCAAGTCCTGCGCGTGGATGAGGATCGCGAGGTCGTCGAAATCCAGCATCTGGACGGTGATATCGAGGAGCTGGACGTCGACGGTTGGGCGGAGCTCGACCTGGAGCTCAGCGAGGAGCCCGAGGGTTGGTCGGGCTCGAAGGCCGAAAAGGATGCCGAGGAGGAGGAGGACGAGGACTGGGACGACGAAGACGAGGATGACGACGACGAGGACGACGACCTCGACGACGAGGACGACGAGGACCACGAAGAGTATTGAGCGGCGCGGCTTAAGCCGCGCATCAAACGCGCGCGAGCCAGCCGTGGCGATCCGCCGCCTCACCCTGCTGAACTGCAAGCAATTGACTGCGTAGCTCGCGCGTGAGCGCGCCCACTTCGCCGTTGGCCACCCGGTGCTCGCTTCCCCGGTAAATCAGCGTACCCACGCCCGCGAGCACGGCCGCCGTGCCGGACAGCGCGGCCTCTCCGGATTTCACCCAGTCGAGCATCTCCTCGACCTTGAATACACGCTCGGAGACCTTGACGCCTCGGTCGCGCGCGAGGGTGAGGAGCGAATCGCGGGTGACGCCGTGAAGGAACGTGCTGTCGAGGCTGCGCGTGAGAATCTCGCCGTTCTTGATCAGCAAGAAATTGGCGGCGCCCGTCTCTTGCACCTCACCGCGCGGGCAGAAAAGCACCTGGTCGACCTGATACTGCGCACGCGCCCGTAAGGTCGGTCCCATCGCCGCCGCATAATTGCCGCCGGTCTTCACCATCCCCATCTGCGCGGCGGAGCGCGTGTTCTCATCGTCCACCAGGATACGCAGCGGCTTCATCCCGCCCGCGAAATAATCCCAGACCGGGCTTGCGAGCACGAGCAGGAGCGCCTCGTTGGCAGGCGTCGCCGCGGCTCCGATATTGGCGGTCGTGCCGAACAGAATCGGGCGCAGATACAAGGCGCCCGGCGCCTCCGGCACCTCCGCGCGGCAGCGCTCGATGACGGAGCGCACCATGTCGGCGAGCTGCGCCGCGTCGGGCTCCGGCAGCACGAGCTGCCGCGCGCTCTGGCGCATGCGCTCGATGTGCCGGTCCATCCGGAAGGCGTGGACGGAGCCGTCGGCGTGACGGAACGCCTTGAACCCCTCGAAGCATGTGCTCGCATAGTGCAGCACGTGCGCCGCCGGCGAGAGCTCGATGGGCCCGACGGGCTTCAGCTCCGCCGCGCTCCAGCGGCCATCGCGATACGTGGCGGCGGACATGTGCGAAGTGAGTACGGTGCCGAACGCGGGTCTTGGCTGGGGTTGCGGGGCCGACGCTTTTGCCTGTGCAATCATGGGGAATTCACCTTCGGAATGAAAATCATCGCAGGATGCTCGAGAAGCTCTTTCAACGCTTGAATCATCGCCGCAGCATCATAACCGTCCACGAAGCGGTGATCGAATGAGGACGATAAGTTCATGATTCGGCGCACCGCCACCGCGCCGTCAAGCACGACCGGGCGGTCGACCGCCTTGTTGAGGCCGATGATGGCGACTTCGGGTGCGTTGATGATGGGCGTCGAGGCGATGCCGCCGAGCTTGCCGAGACTCGTGACGGTGATGGTCGAGCCCACCAGCTCCTCACGCGTCGCCTGGTTCGCCCGGGCGCGCTCAGTCACCCGCCGCGTCTCGGCGGCGACCTCCTGAAGGCTCATCGTCTGCGCATTGCGCACCACCGGCACCTTGAGTCCGTCCGGGGTTTGCGTGGCGACCCCGACATGCACCGCGCGATGTCGTACCAGCACGCCGCGCGCAGCGTCATAGAGGACATTGCATTGCGGGAACGACTCGAGCGTACGCACCAGCGCGAGGATCACCAGCGGCAGATACGTGAAGCCCGGCTCGCCTTTCGCGAGCTTGGAATTCAAGTGCTGGCGAAGCGCCTCGAGCTCCGTGACATCCACTTCTTCCACGTAGGCGAAGTGCGGAATGTTGCGCTTCGCCTCGCTCATGCGCTCGGCGATCAGGCGGCGCACGCCGATCACCTTGATCTCCGTGGTCTCGCCGCCGGCAGCTTGCGGGCCGCGCGCGGCAGCGCCCGGCAGCGTGCGGGTCCGCACCGTGGCGTCGTCCGCCGCGTCCGTGCGGGCGGCGCTCGCGGCCTTGAGGTCCGCGCGCACGATGCGCCCGCCCGGGCCCGATCCGGCGACGGTGGCGAGGTCGATGCCCGCCTCGCGCGCGCGCCGCCGGTTGGCCGGCGAGGTCATGATCCGGCCGCCGACGGGGGCGGCCGACGCGGCAGTCACCGGGGCGGCGGCGAGTGGCGTCCGCGTGGCCGGGCGCGCAGCCGGCGCCGAGGCGCTCTGCGTGGGGCTTGCCGCAGGCGGACTCGCCGCCGCGGCGGTCGCCGCCGGCGCGGTCTCGAATACGATCAACGGCGAGCCGACTGCGATCTTGTCGCCGGGCGCGCCGCGAATGGAAAGCACGCGGCCGCTCACGGGCGCAGGCACCTCGACAGCGGCCTTGTCGGTCATCACTTCGACGATGATTTGATCTTCGGCCACGGTGGCGCCCGGCTCCGTGTGCCAGGCGACGATCTCCGCCTCGACCGTGCCTTCCCCGAGGTCCGGCATCTTGAAGGTGTATTCACTCATGCCGACTCCATGACCGCTTTGATCGCCGTTGCGACGCGGGCCTGCCCCGGAAAGTATTCCCACTCGAAGGCATGAGGATACGGGGTATCCCAGCCGGCGACGCGCTGAATGGGCGCCTCCAGGCTCCAGAAGCACTCTTCCTGGATCACGGAAACGAGCTCCGCGCCGAATCCGGAGAACCGCGTGGCTTCGTGCGCCACCACACAGCGCCCGGTCTTCTTCACCGAGCGCACGAGTGTCTCCACGTCGAGCGGCACCAGCGAGCGCACGTCGATGACCTCGGCGTCGACGCCGAGGGCGGCGGCGGCGGCCAGCGCGACGAACACCATGGTGCCGTAAGTGATGATGGTCAGTTGCGCGCCCGGGCGCACGATGTCGGCGACGCCGAACGGCACCGAATAGTGACCCTCGGGCACCTGGCCTTTGGGATGGGTGGTCCAGGGAATCGCGGGCTTGTGCGGATCGCCGTCGAACGGTCCGTTGTAGAGGCGCTTCGGCTCGAAGAACACCACGGGATCGTCGTCCTCGATGGCGGTGATCAGCAGCCCCTTGGCGTCGTAGGGATTGGAAGGTATCACCACTTTGATGCCGCTCACGTGCGTGAAAATGCCTTCCGGACTTTGCGAGTGCGTCTGTCCCCCGCGGATGCCGCCGCCGGCCGGCGTACGAATGGTGACCGGGGCAAAGAACTGGCCGGCGCTGCGGTAACGCAGCCGCGCGAGCTCGCTCACGATCTGATCGAACCCCGGATAGATGTAATCGGCGAACTGAATTTCGGCGACCGGCCGCAGGCCGTTCACCGCCATGCCGATGGCCGCCGCGACGATGCCGCCCTCCGCGATCGGCGTGTCGAGCACGCGGTTCTCGCCGTACTTGCGCTGCAGTCCCTCGGTGGTGCGGAATACGCCGCCGAAATAGCCGATGTCCTCGCCCATGAGCACGACGGAAGGATCACGGCCGAGCATGATGTCCATGGCGGAGTTCAACGCTTGGATCATGTTCATGTGCGCCATGCGTCAGCTCCGCTCGGAACGCATCTGCGCGCGCTGTCGCACCAGGTGCGGCGGCATTTCCTTGAACACATCCTCGAACATGAGATCCGCATTGAGCTTGGGGCCCTCGCTCATCGTGCCGAACTTGACCGCCTCCTGCCAGCTCGCGACGACCAGCGCCTCGAGCTCGGTGACCAGGGCGCGATGGCGATCCTCGGACCATTCGCCGAGCTTGATGAGATGGCGCTTCAATCGGTCGATCGGATCACCGAGCGGCCAGTGCGCTTCATCGTCCTTCGCGCGGTAGCGCGCCGGATCGTCGCTGGTCGAGTGAGCCGCGCCGCGGTAGGTGACGAGTTCGATGAGCGTGGGGCCGCCACCGGTGCGCGCGCGCTCCGCGGCCCATTGCGTGACGGCATACACCGCGAGAAAGTCGTTGCCGTCGGCGCGAATGCCGGCGATGCCGTAACCGGGACCGCGCGCGGCGAACGAGCGCTGCTCGCCGCCCGCATAACCCTGAAACGTCGAAATCGCCCACTGGTTGTTGACGACGTTCAAGATCACCGGCGCCTGATAGACCGAGGCAAATAGCAGGGCATGGTGAAAGTCCGCCTCGGCGCTCGAGCCTTCGCCGATCCAGCTCGCCGCGAGATGATCCTCGCCCTTGAGCGCGGCCGCCATCGCCCAGCCCACGGCCTGCGGAAATTGCGTCGCGAGATTGCCGGAAATCGAGAACAGATTGCCGGGCTTCGAGTGATACATCACCGGCAGCTGCCGGCCCTTGCACATGTCGCGTGTGTTGGAGAGCAGCTGGCACATCATATCCACGAGCGCGGTGCCGCGGACGATGTGCAGCCCTTGGTTGCGGTACGACGGAAATAGCATATCGCCCGGACGCAGCGCCATGCACGCGGCAACCGACACCGCCTCCTCGCCGAGCGAGCGCATGTAGAACGAGATCTTGCCGGCCCGCTGCGTGCGCTGCATGCGATCGTCGAGCAAGCGCGTGAGCACCATATGACGCAGGCCCACCTGTAAATCCTCGGCGTCGAGATGCGGGTGCCACGGACCCACGGCCTCGCCGTCGTCGTCGAGCACGCGCACGAGTTCCACGGCGAGCGGTTCCATGTCGCGCGCGCGGGCGTTGACCTCGGGCCGAGGGACCGCGCCGGCCGGAGACAGATGAACGTAGCTGAAATCGGGTTTTTGGCCCGGCCGTGCGGGTGGACTCGGCAGATGCAGGCGGGATTTCTTGTTCATCCGGATAACTTACCCTCGCCCTATCACAGGGTTGTATTCATTGCAGATATACCCAATAATTCGGTACGTACATTCCGTTTTCTGGCAAATTGTGGAAAATACATCCCACCAGTCCATTGATCGGCTCGATCTCCGTCTGCTCGACATTTTACAGCGGCACGGTGCGTTATCGGTGGCCGAGGTGGCGGCGCGCACCCGCATCTCCACCACCACGTGCTGGCGGCGTATTCAACAGCTCGAGCAGAGCGGGGTCATCAAAGCGCGCGTCGCACTGCTCGATCGCAATGCGTTGGGGCTCGACGTCACCATCTTCGCGCACGTCAAGCTCGCGACCACCGGGCGCGATGCGCTCGCCGAGTTCGAGGCGGCGATCCGCGATCGCGCCGAAGTGCTCGAGTGCTACACGCTCACCGGCGAGTGGGATTTCTTGCTCAAGATCGTCACCAAGAACGTCAAGGCCTACGAGGCCTTCTATCTCGATTATCTGTCGCGCATTCCGAGCGTGCGTTCGATCAACTCATCGGTTGCCGTGACCGTGATCAAGGAGTCGACCGCCCTGCCGCTCGGCACCTTCGAGTCCGCGTCGACCGCCGTCAAGTGACCAGCAGCACCGTCGCGCCGATGGTGCGCCGGCTCGCCAGAGCACGATGCGCCTCGGCCGCCTCGGCAAGCGGCAGGCGCCGCCCGATGTGCGCGCGGATCGCGCCCGTCGCGAGCCGCGCGAACAAGTCCTCGGCGCGCATGCGCAGCTCCTCGCGGCTGCGGATGTAATCGAACAACATCGGCCGGCTGGCGTAGAGCGATCCGCCGCTCGCCAGATCCGCGATCTTGAAGTCGGTGATGGCACCCGAGGATTGGCCGAAGCTCACGAACATGCCGCGCGGCTTCAAAACCTTGAGCGAGCCCCGCCACGTGTCCTTGCCCACCGAGTCGTAGACGACATCACAGCCCTTGGGCGCGAGCTCGCGCACCGCGGGCTCGAAATCCCCGTGGGATTTGTCGAGAATATGAGAGTAGCCGTTCGCGAGCGCGATGCTCGTCTTCTCGGCTGAGCCGACGGTGCCGATGGCGATTGCACCGATCGATCGCAGCCACTGACCCAGGAGCAGTCCCACGCCCCCGGCGGCGGCGTGCACGAGCACCGTATCGCCCGCCTTGACCGGATAGCACGACGTGAGCAGGAATTGCGCCGTCAATCCCTTGAGCATGATCGAGGCGGCGACCTCGAAGTCGATCGCGTCCGGAAGCTTGACCAGCCGCTCTGCGGGCACGACGCGGCGCGTGCGATAGGCGCCGACTTGCATGACGTACGCGACGCGATCGCCGACCGCGAGATCCTTCACTCCGGGACCGACCGCATCGATCACGCCGGCCGCCTCGGCACCGGGAACCAGTGGCGTCGAAGGCCAAGGGTATGAGCCGCCGCGATAGTAAGTGTCGATGAAATTCACGCCGACCGCGCGCTGCGCGACCCGCACTTCACCTTGACCCGGCGGCGGAGTATCGAGCGCGGTCCACTCCAGCACCTCGGGTCCGCCCGCTGTGCGTGCCAGTACTGCCATGTCGGTCATGCACCCTCCTTCGAGCGCAAGCTCGCAGCGAAGCGCCGGATGCGCTCACACCCTTCGCGCAGGGAGCGCTCGTCCGTGGTGAAGCACAGGCGGATGAAACCGGCCGTGCCCTTGCCGAAAGCGCCGCCGTCGAGCACGGACACGCCGTGCAGGCGATACAGCTCCCGCATGAAATCGTAACCCGACAGACCGGTGCCGCGCACGTCGATGAGCATGAACATGCCGGCATCGGGCGGCACGCAGAGGAGTCCCGGCGCCTGCGCCAGCGACGCGAGCACCAACGCGCAGCGCTCGCGGCAATAGTCGCGCATGCGCGACTCGGCTTCGGGCGCGATGCCGAGCGCGGTGAGCGCCGCCTCCTGTACGAAGCCGGGCAGGCCGTAGAGCATTGCGATCGCGAGCGCCTCGGCATGGCCGATCAGCGCTTTCGGGCCGATCATCCAGCCGGCGCGCCAGCCGGGCATCGCGTGCGTCTTCGACAGGCTTCCCGCTGTGACCACTTGCTCGGGGAGGCTCGCGGCAAGGCTCGGCACCCGGCCTCCGGACGCGAGGCCCGCGTACACCTCGTCGACCACGATCCAGAGCGCATGCCGGCGCGCGAGTTCGCCGATAACGGCGAGATCCGCCGCACTCATGACGTGGCCGCTCGGATTGTTGGGCGTCGCAAAGAAAATCGCCCGGGAGCGGGGCGTGATCGCCGCCGCGAGCGCCGCGAGATCCGGGCGAAACGCCGACCCCGGCTGCACCGGCACGCGCACCATGCGGGCCCCCGACGCCTCGATCGTGGCCGGATAGGTGGGATAGAGGGGCTCGAAGGCGAGCACCTCGTCGCCGCGACCCGCGAGGCACAGCGAGGCCGCGAACAAGGCACTCTGCGCCCCGGCAAGAAAAATGACATTGTCCGCGTCGACCGGCTGGCCGGTTCGGCGCGCATGCGCCTGCGCAATCGCCTCGCGCAGCGCCTCGCGGCCCGCGACCGGTGTGTAGTGCGTATCGCCGCCGCGCATACACTCGACGGCCCGGTCGATCACCGGCTGCGGGGTGTCGAGATCCGGATCGCCGACGCTGAGAATGATGACATCTTCGCCGCGTTGCTTCGCCACCGAGGCCGCGTAATGCGTTTTCCACGCATCGGCGCCATCGCCCGCAATGCGCTTCACGAGATCCGAGTACTGCATCCTCCAACCTTTTGCATGACCTTGGGATGACCCTGGGCGCGTTGCTTACTTTTCGTTGCGGCCCATGCCATCCTAGCGCGGTTTTTCACCGAACGTTCAACAAGAAGGTCGTCATGTCGCGCAGCATCGGTCGGTACGTGGTCGAGTTGCTTACCGCTAACGGAATTGACACAGTGTTCGGCATCCCGGGGGTGCACAACCTCGAGCTCTATCGAGGTCTCGCGGCCTCCGACATGCGCCACGTGCTCGTGCGTCACGAGCAAGGCGCGGGCTTCGCTGCCGACGGCTATGCGCGCCTCACCGGTCGCGCGGCGGCCGCGTTCACCATCTCGGGTCCGGGGCTTACCAACATCCTGACCGCCGCCGCGCAAGCTTATTCGGATTCCATCCCCATGCTGGTGGTGGCCACCACGCCCGTCCGCGCCTCGCTCGGCAAACAATGGGGCGTGCTGCACGAGCTGCCGGATCAGCGGGCGCTCGCCGCCGGCGTGTTCGGCGTCGCCCGCAGTGCGGCGACCGCCGAGGACGTGCGCGATCACCTGCGGGTGTGCCTCGGATCGCTGCGCACGGGCCGGCCGCGGCCGGCCTATCTCGAGATCCCGCTCGACGTGCTATCCGAGACGACCGACCTTGCCGCCGAGCGCTTTGCGGAGCCCGCACCGCTCCCGCAGGCGCCGCGCGGGCTCATCGCGACCGCAGCGACCTGGCTCGCGGAGGCGGCCCGGCCCGTGATCGTCGCGGGCGGCGGCGCGCGCGAGTCCCGCACGGAGCTGCGCGCGCTCGTGGAAACGCTCGGCTGTCCCTTGGTCACGACGGCGGCCGGCAAGGGTTTGCTGCCGCACGAGCATCCGGCCAATCTCGGCACCTCGTTGCATCACGCCGGCGTTCAGAAATTGGTGGCCGACGCGGACGTGGTGCTCGCGGTCGGCACCGAGCTCGGTGAGACCGACTTCTACTACGCGCTGAAGCTCGAGCTGCGCGGACGACTGATTCGCATCGACATCGATCCGCACAAGCTCTGCGACCACTACGCCGCGGAGCTGCCGATCTGGGCCGACGCGCAGGCGAGTCTCGGGGCGCTGCTCGAGGCGCTGCCGTCGCACATTCGTCCGACGTCTGCCGCCGCGGGCCGGGTGGCCGGCCTGCGCGCCGAGATCGAGGGCGCGCTCGATGCGAAAGCACGCGGCTGGCAGCGCGCGCTCGAGGCCATCCGCACCGGCCTGCCGAGCGATGCCGCGGTGTTCACCGACATGACGCAAATCGCCTACTTCGGCAATTACGCCTTCCCGGTAGAGGCCCCGCGGTGCTGGTTTCACCCATCGGGCTACGGCACCTTGGGCTACGCATTGCCGGCCGCCATCGGCGCCAAGATCGGAAGCCCCGCGCGTGCCATCGCGGCGCTCGCCGGAGACTTCGGCCTGCAGTTCACACTGGGCGAGCTCATGACGGCGGTCGAGGCCAATCTGAGCCTGCCGGTGATCGTGTGGAACAACTCGGCGCTGGGTCAGATCCGCGACGACATGATCGGCGCGGGCATCCCCCCCACCGATGTGGTCGCGCGCAACCCGGACTTTTTGGCGCTGGCGCGGGCCTGCGGCGCGGGGGCAGTGCGCGCGAGCAGTGCGTCCCTGTTGACCGAGGCGGTGCGCGGCGCGCTGCACGCCTCGGGGCCGACGTTGATCGAAGTGCCCGCCGGCGACTTTGGCTAATGCCCGCTCGCGCGGCCGAAGTCGAACAGGTCGAATAGATCCCCGAGCGCCGGCGGGTTGACGGGCACATACGGGTGGCCGTCGGTCACGAGCGGATTCGGGAAGTTGTCCCGGCTACGATGCGTGACCGGCGGCAAGCTCCAATTACGCTCGATGAATTTCAGGATCGAGACGTGATCGCCGTAGTCATGCGAGATGTGCCCCGCCTTCACGTACGCAGACACCACGATGAGCGGCACGCGCGTGCCGTCGCCGAAGAAGTCGAGCGGCTGCACGTAGCCCGAGTCGTAGTAGCCGCCGCCCTCATCGAAGGTGATGAAAATGGCCGTGTCCTTCGCGTAGGGCGAGGCTTGCACTTGATCCACGATCTTCTTCACGAAGGCCTCGAAGAGCGGCAGTTTCGAGGACGCCGGATGGCCGTCGATGTAGCCGCTCGGCTTGACGATGGAGACCGCAGGCAGCGTGCGCTTCGCGATATCGGAATACAGGTTCACCGAGTCCTGGATGTGCTTCGCCACCCGGTCCGGGTGCGCCATGATCGAGGTGTCGTACTGAAACGGATTGCAAATGTTGCAGTACTCATCCGCCTTGGGTCCCGGAGTGCCGTAGTTCTCCTGGTAGGGATCCGGCACGTAGTTGTTCCATTGATCCCCGTAATATTTCCAGGAGATCTGGTGGGCGTTCAAGTCATCGCCGATGCTGGGGGTCGATGAGGGCGGAATGGTGAACGGCGTATTCGCCGGATTCGTATCGGCATACGCATTCTTGCCGTTGCCGAAGTAGCCCGGGTTGTAATTGTTCAGCAGATAATAGTGTCCCGGCTCACAGCGCGGATCGATCGGGTGCGCGAACGAGGCGAGGTAGGCGCGGATCGCCTGCACGCCGGGTGCGTTCGGGTCGGAGCAATCACTGTACGAGCCGCCGCCGGAAACGGGCTCCGCCGTGTACGGCGGCGCGTGTTGGGCGTTACGGCTGTCGCCGTAGCCATCCTCGGTGTACCAGTTATTGGTGCCCGGCGCCGGATTCGGATTCTCGATCTGCTGCACCACGCCCTTGTCGGGATTGGCGGCGCCATTGTAGGTCGCGAACACCGTCGTGCTCTCCGGCGGCTTGCCCGGCCTGCCGTCCGCGGTGCTGAACCAGATCGCATCGGCGTGGCCGAACATGATGTGGTTCACGCCCGTGCCGCCGTTCACAGACTGATGAAAGTTATCGCTCATCGCGTACTTGTCGGCGAGACTCTTGAAGTAAGGAACATCGCCTTGCTGCACGTTATAGAATCCGAGCGCCGTCGAGCCCTCGCCGGTGGTCGTCGCGTCCGGCGCATACTCGACGCTGAAGTTTTTGGCCTGCGCCGCGCCGTTGGTGCCCGCACCCACCGTGACCTCGACCCATGAGAATAAGCTGCCGCTGCAGCCCGAAGGATTGGTTGCCGAGGCGTGCGCGACGCTGCAGTCCAATTGTTGCCACATTTGGTAGAAGCGATGCACGGGACTGGCCGAATAAGCGTCGTACGGAAACGTGCCGCCGTTGGTCAACTGAAAGGGGCCCGCCGGCAAGTCGTTCACGTCGGTGATGCGCGCGTCCGGCGTTTTGCTCGTCTGCCCGGTACCTCCGGTCAGCAAATCTACGTAGTCGTTCGACGCCAGGCCTGATTCGGATTGCTTGGCCAGCGCGAGACTTGCCGCGCAATCGACGAGGGGCGTGCCGGCTGCGCACTGGTTCGGTATGTAGGAGGTTTTCGGACCGCCCACGAGCGGGGCGGGCAGCTCATTGCGCGGAAATTCCGCTTTGGGCGGATTCAGCAAGAACGTATCGCTGCCGCCCTGGTCGCGCGCGGCGAGCTGCTGCGCCAAGTCGAAATGCGGGCCGGGAACTGCGCGCTTGTTCGCATCGAGCGCGATGATGCCCTTGGAGAGCAGGTTGTCGACGGCGTCGCCGCTCTTCGGCACATACGTCGCGAACACGTGATCGAAGCTGCGATTCTCGCCGATGATCACGATGACGTGCTTGATCGGCGTGACGGTGTCCTTGTCGCGGCTTTCCGCCGCGCTCGCGAGCGTCGCGCCGAGCGACAGCTGCCCGAGTGCGAGCGCGCACAAGCCAAGACGCAGCGCGCCTGCGAGATGGTTGAAATGCATGAGTTCCCCTAAGACATCATGTCGCGGGCAGCACACGGATCGTGCCCATCATCCCGCCATCTTCGTGCTCCAGCAGGTGGCAGTGATACACGAACGTGCCGACCGTGTCGGGATCGCGGAAATCCATCCGCAGCCGCACGCTCGGATACTCGAGCGCACGACCGTTGTAATAAGGGACGTTGACCGTATCGCGCAGGAACGGCTCGTTGACCGGCGCACCCGACCAGCCGACCAGAAGAAAATGCAGCTGATGAATGTGGAAGGCATGCAGCTCGGTGGAGCGATTCTCGATGATCCAGTCTTCGACGTCGCCTTGGCGGACCACGATGTTCGGCTCCGGCGAGGCCGGATCGAACGGCTTCGGCGTCTCCCCATCGACGGTCAGATAAAACTCGGTGGCGCTGTTGGGGTCGGCAGGATTCGAAAGCTTTTCCGAGAAATACAGCTTGCGCACGCGCACCGGCGCAACATCCCCGAGCCAGGGCAGCGCCGGCGGCGGCAGTGGCTCGTGCTCGCTCGGCAAGCTCGAGGCCGCCGGCCTCGCATCGCGGGAACTGACGATCGCAGCCAGTGCGCGATTCGGATCGTTCTCGCCGCCCTGGCCCGTATCGACGGTGCGGGTGACCAACAGCGCGGGCACGCCCGCGGGCGGCGCGGTGACGATGAACTCGGCGCGCGCGCCGGGCGGCAGCCCGATGTGGTCCCGCCATTCGATGGCGTTGTCCGCGTTGCCGTTCGTGTTCAGAGGCACGCCGTCGATCGCGACGATGCCGAGCTTCTGGGCGGAGTGCTGAAAGAGCACGGCGAGATTCAAATAGGTGATGGCGCAAGCGTTCACCACACGCCAGAGCTCGCGCTCGCCGGGCCGCAGCTCGAGCGTGGCCGGCGGATAGTCGGGATACGGTACGGGGATGTAATTGATCGACAGATCCTTCGCGGGCTTGCCGAAGCCGGTGCCGTTGTTGGCCGAGTCGCCGTCGCGATCGATGAGATTCTTCGGCACCACCGGCTCGCTCTTCGAGGGCGGCGCGTCGGGATTCAGCAGATTCTGATCGCGAATCACGAACACCCGCTGCGCCATCCCGGCAAGTGCCGGATTGGCGCGCTCGATGCCCTCGATGATGAGGGCCCCGGAAGCGCCGCCGAGCACCTGCGCCGTGGTGAAGCCGTGGATGTGCGGGTGATACCAGTAAAGGCCCGGCGGCTCGTGCGCCGGAATTCTGAATCGATATTCGAAGGGCGGCGCGCCTGCCGCGATCGAAGTCTTGAGGACCTCGTCCTGGTGGCAGACCGGCGGCACGGTCAAGCCATGAAAATGCAGATTCGTCGCCGTGAGCGACATCGAGGCGCTCGTGCAGGGATCCTGGGCCGCCACGGACCGGGCGGTGCCATGCACATGCGTGGGCCCCGCGGCCCGCGCCGCGGCGGGCGCACCGAGATCGGCGAGCTCGTTCTTGAGCTTGAGGACGAGGAGTTCGCCCGGCCGCATGCGCAACGTCGGCGATTGCTCTCCCGTTGCCGTCACATAGCAGTAGCGGATGGAGCCATCGGCCTCGCGCTGATTGCGCACGCTGAGCTCGAGCGACAGCACTCCGCCGCGCGAGCGCAGTTCCGCGGGATCAGACAGCAAGCTCCCGGCAGACGGCCGCACGCAGGGATCGGACGCGCCCTGCGCTGTCGCCCCGCACTGACCCGGCATCATCACCCAGACCGCACAGCCCACCCATAACCAGCGTCGCGCCGCGTCGAACATCAAGGCAGGCTAGAGGGCCGGTATGACTGATCTGTGACAATGCGCGCCGTCGCGCACGAGCGCCCTGCGCCTTCAGCAGCCGAGCGCGCCGCGTAGAGCGTCGATGTGACGAGCCGTGACCGCGAGCATCGCGCGGCATTCCTCGGCGCGCAGTCCGAGGCGCGCGAACGGCTTGATCTGGCTGCTCTCGATAATCCGCGCGCCGCCGGGACGCGCGGCGGCGGCGAGCACCAACCCGGCGATGAGGATGTCTGTCTGGTCCGCGGCTTTCGAGATATAGCCATAGTCCTGTTGCTGCTCGACCGCTGCGGCCATGGCTTCCGGGAAGCCCCAGTTCTCCAGCACCGCCCGCCCAATCGCGGGATGCCAGCCATCGATCAGCTCGATCAGCGAGCGCTCGTAGCGCGCTTTGCCGGGATCGCTCGCCGCGCGCACCATGATATACAGCCGGCCGATGCCGTGGAGCAACCCCGTCAGAAACGCCTCGTCGGCGTTCACGCTGGTGCGTCGAGCAATCAGCTGACAGAGCGTGGCCGCGCTGATGCTCTCCTCCCAGAGCTCCTTCAACTCATCGCCCACCGACTTCAGGAGCGGGGCCATGCGCATCTGCTGCACGGCGAACGCCATCGCCGAGCTTTGCACCAGGCGCGTCCCAAGGCGTGCGACCGCGGTTCGCAAGTCGCTCACCGGCTTGCCCGACTGATTGAAAATGACAGAATTCGCCGTTTGCAGCAGGCGCGCCGCGAGCCGCGGCTCGGTGCCGACGATCCGCACCGTCTGGGCGATATGGGTCTCCGGATTGGCGAGCGCGCGGCGAATGCGAACCACGACATCGGGAAAACACGGCAGATTGACTTTGCCTTCGGACATCTCCTTGGACAGCCCCTGGAGAAACTCGAGCGCGCCCGCCCGCTCCGCCGGCGTGACCGTGCGCACGTCATGACGGGCCGCCGTCCGGGTCGCGCTCAGCGAGGGTTGTTCATTCGACATATCAACTCGGATCGCCGGCATCGCCCCGGATACCGCGCATAAATTTAGGGTAATCCCCGAGGGTTACGGCGGCTCCGACCGAATCTTGACGGATCTGGACCTGCACGGCGGCCGGGGATTTCGACGGGGATCGCATTTTTGACCGAAAGGGCGGTCTTTCTCTGCCCTTCGGCTTGCGGGCATGATGCACGGATGCCCGAGCTGCCGGATATCACCGCCTACCTCGCCGCGCTCGAATCGCGCATCGTGGGGAAGCCGTTGCTCGGGGTGCGCCTCGCGAGCCCCTTCCTGTTGCGCACGGCACAGCCTCCGCTCGCGCTGGCGAGTGGCCGCCGCGTGCGGGAGCTCAAGCGGCTCGGCAAACGCATCGCCATCGGCCTCGAGGGCGATCTGTGGCTGGTGCTGCATCTGATGATTGCAGGACGTCTGCACTGGCGGCCGCCCGGTGCCAAGCTGGGCGGCCGCAATGCGCTCGCCGCGTTCGACTTCGACGACGGCTCCCTGGTGATCACCGAGGCGGGGACCAAGCGCCGGGCCTCGCTGCACGTGGCCGAGGGACACAGCGGACTGGAGGCGCTCGATCCCGGCGGGATCGACGTGCTGTCGAGCAGCTTCGACGCATTCAAAGCAGCGCTCGTGGAGGAGAATCGCACGCTCAAGCGGGCGCTCACCGACCCGCGCGTCCTGAGCGGGATCGGCAACGCCTATTCGGACGAGATCCTGCACGCCGCCCGGCTCTCCCCGCTCGCGCTGACTCGCAAGCTCGATGAAGACGAGTGGGCGCGGCTCTATGCGGCCGCGCAGGATACGTTGCGGCAATGGACCGAGCGCTTGGTCGGCGAGACCGCGAGCGGCTTCCCCGAGAAAGTCACCGCCTTTCGCAAAGAGATGGCGGTGCACGGCCGCTACGGCAAGCCGTGTTCGCGCTGCCAGGATCCGGTACAGCGCATCCGCTACGCCGACAACGAGACGAATTACTGTGCGCGTTGCCAGACCGGCGGGAAGCTGCTCGCCGATCGCGGACTGTCGCGACTGCTCGGTGCGGACTGGCCGCGCACGCTCGATGAGCTCGAGGCGCTGAAGCGGCGTTGAGCCGGACCTGCTACGGTGCACAGCGCGGCACGTTCGGGCTTGCTATCATTGCAGCCCGCACCAAGAAGACCAACTCCGGGGGATGCATGCTCGAATTATCGATTCGCCTTTGCGCAGCGGCGGCGTTGCTCGCTGCGTTGCCGGTGATGGCAGCCGAGCGAATCAGCGTCGTCGAAAGGCCGGTGAATGAAACCACCGTTCATCGCAGCGGGGACCACGATCTGGTCGGCGACCTGCTGGTGTTCGCCAACAAAGTCTACGACGCGGGGAACAAGGTCGAGGTCGGGTCCGACCAGGGCTATTGCGTGCGCACCGTCGTCGGCAAGAGCTGGGAGTGCTTCTGGACGCTGGTTCTGAAAGCGGGCCAAATCACTATAGAAGGGCCGTTCATGGACAGCGGCGATTCGCTGTTCGCCGTGACCGGCGGGACCGGCAAATATGCGGGCGCGCGAGGGAGCATGAAGCTGCACCCACGCGATGCGACACCGACGGGCTACGATTTCGTCTACGACCTGCTCTGATGGCATTCACCGACCAGGATTCATTGCGCGCTCGGGGCGACTTCCCGGCGCTGGCACCCCGCCGCAGCGGTGCGGAGCTCGCGTTTCTGGACGGCCCCGGCGGCAGCCAGGTGCCGCGTGCGGTGATCGATGCGATCGCCGAGTTCTACGCCACCTGCAACGTGAATACGCACGGCAACTTCCCGCCGTCGCGGGAGGTCGACCGGCGCATGCTCGAGGCGCGCGCCACCGTGGCCGCGTTCCTGGGAGCGGCCTCCGGGGACACGATCTCCTTCGGGCAGAACATGACCACCCTCAACTTCGCATTGAGCGCTGCGATCGGCCGCACGCTCGCTGCGGGCGACGAAGTGCTCATCACGCAGCTCGATCACGAGGCGAATCGCGGCCCATGGCTCGCGCTGCAAGAGCACGGCGTCATCGTGCAGGAGGTGCGCCTGCAGGAATCCGGCGTGCTCGACCTCGAAGACATGGCGGCAAAGATCTCGCGACGCACGAAGGTGTTTGCGCTCGGCGCCTCGTCGAATGCCCTGGGCACGGTCAATGATCTCATGCTCGCGCGGCGCCTCTCGCGCGAGGCGGGAGCGCTGCTGGTGATCGATGCCGTGCACTACGCGCCGCATTTTCCCGTGGACGTCGGCACCCTGGATCCAGACTTTCTGCTGTGCTCCGCTTACAAATTCTATGGACCGCACGTCGGCATCCTCTATTCGAGGCCCGGCACGCTCGAAAGTCTGCCGACCTCGCGCCTGAGCGTGCAGGATCCCGCCGCTCCCTATCGCATCGAGACCGGCACCTTGAACCACGCCGCCATCGAAGGCGTGCGCGCCGCCATCGAGTACCTCGCGAGCTGGGGAACCGGCGCGAGCTTGCGTGAGCGCATCGTCGATGCCATGACCTCGATCTCCGCCTACGAGCACGGGCTCGCGCACGCCTATCATCAAGGGCTGCAGCGCATTCGCGGCGTCAAGATCTGGGGACCCGGCTTCGCTTCGCGCGCGCGTGCTCCCACCGTATCGATCACGCTCGAGCGGCACGACGCCGCGGCGGCGGCCACGGCGCTCGGCGAGCAAGGCATCTGCGTCTGGGACGGCAATTTCTACGCGGCGCGCGCCGTGGAAGTCCTCGGTCTCGCCGAGCGCGGCGGTCTGCTGCGCACGGGCGTGTCCATGTACTCGAGCTCGGCGGAGATCGAGCGCTTGCTGGACGCCATCGAGCGCCTCTAAAGCCGAGAATCGGCCGGCGGCGGATCCGAGAGATGGCGTGCAAGCTGCTCGGCGTGCGCGCGCAGCTCGGGCGCAGCAGTCGCTTCCCAATGATCCGCACGCAGCATCGGCCCGAGATAAAACAGCTGCGAGCTCGCCGATCCGTCGGCGGCCACGCAGGCACCATGACGAGCCGTGCGTAGTCCGAGGTTCAACGGATCCTCCGACACCAGCCCCGCTGCGCGCAACGACTGTACGAGGGAATCCGCGGAACGCCGCAGCGCATAGTCCGGCCCGGTGGCATTGATCACGGCGTTCACCGCGAACGACTCGGTCTCGCGTCCCCCGCGCCGCCGCCACATCACGCGCAGCTCATCGCCTTCGGGAACCAGCTCCTGGATGCGACCGGCGTGAACCTTGAGGCGGCCGCTGCGGCGCATGTGATCGATGCGCGCCGCCATGCTCGGCGGCACGCGATGACGGTGGACATCCCAGTAACTTTGCACGTGGCGCAGAAAGCGCCGCCTCTCCCGCTCCGGCAGCCGCTGCCAAAGATCGGGCGCCAGGTGGCGGAGGAACGTGACCACTTCGCGCCAGTCGCCCCCCATCTGCTCTACCCGCACCGACAGGGCGCGGCTCATCGCGACTACGCGGCGAATGGACACCGCGTTCGACAGCAGGAATTCTCCGTCGCCCTGAACCGCCTTCGGCCGGAAAATGGTCTGCCCCAACGGCAACAGCCCGTGCCGCGAGAGGGTTCGCACCAGGGGCATCTGGCCGCCCTCGAGACTCAGCGCGAGAGCCACGTCCACCATGGTGAGCCCGGTACCGACGATCAACACCGAATGCTGAGCACGCAACGACCGCGGCATGCTCCAGGGATTATGAATGTAGGCGGGATGATGCAGCAGCCCGCGTGCCCACGGATGCACCGCGGACGGCGGATTCCCGAGGGCCAGCACGACGCGGTCCGCCCCGACGGGAGCACGCCCCGCAACTTGCACGAGCAACGGCTTGTCGCCGGCCGCCCGCTCGATCCCCGTTACCTCGCCGAAAACCCGCTTCAGCACCGCCCCGTCAGGGGCGCCGCGTTCCGCCTCGTCGAGCACCTCCTGCAGATAGCTGCCGTATAGCGACCGCGGCATGAAATCCTCGGCGTCCGCATCGGGATGGGATTGGCGGACGTAGCGCAGGAAATGCAGGGGGTCACCCGGCTCGACCGATAGGCGGCCGGCCGGAACATTGAGCACGTAGGGCACGTCGTGAGCGGCATAAGCGACCCCGCGGCCGATGCTGGTGCCGCGCTCGATCAGGACGATGTCCTTGCGACCGGTATTGCGCAGCAGGTTGGCCGCGAGCACGCTACCGCAAAAGCCCGCGCCCACGATGACGATGGTCTGGTGCATATTCTGGAAATGTTACCGCAGCGTGGACAGATTCAGGGACACAAGCACCGTTGAACTTCACCGACGCCGGCCCCATCTAAAACCGTATTCGGCCGTCTTCGGCCATTGCGGGGTGGTTATGCGAACATTGCTTGCGGGTTCCCTGGCGGCTGCGGCTCTCTCGTTTGCCCTGACCGGCGCCCCGGCGTTGGCCGATGGCGACGCAACCGTCGATCAGATTTATCAGGCGGCGCGAGCGAATCATCTCGATCAAGCGCAGCAGATGATGGATCAAGTGCTGCGGGATCATCCCACCAGCTCGAAAGCCCATTACGTTCAGGCCGAGCTCTACGCCCGCGAGGGCAATCCTGGGCTCGCGCGTTCCGAGCTCGAGCGCGCCGAGCAGCTCGATCCCGGTCTGACGAAGGAAAATCCCCGCGCGGTACAGGAGCTGAAAGCCGAGCTCGGGCTCGTTCATCGCACCACCGGCGACCGGCCGTTCGTGACAGGCGCTGCCGCGACCCCGCACTTTCCGTGGGGCACGATAGTCATTCTCGCCCTGGTGGTGGGCGTCTTCTGGATGCTCTTCCGGCGGCGTACGTACGCTCAATATCCCGGGGGGGTCGCTCCCATGGGCGGCCCGGTGGGCCCGGGCGGCCCCGGCTATGGTCCCGGCGGTTATGCAGGGCCCGGCGGACCCGGCTACGGCCCGGGGGGCGGCGGTATCGGCTCGAGCGTCGCGGGTGGCCTCGCGGGCGGTTTGGCGGCCGGGGCGGGTATCGTCGCCGGCGAAGAGCTCGCGCATCACTTTCTCGATGGCGGACAGCGCCCTGTCGCGCCGCCTCCGGGCGACGACGGCAGCTGGAACCAGAACTCGAACAGTGACTTGGGCGGGAATGACTTCGGCGTGAACGACCCCGGCTCCTGGGACGATAGCTCAGGCGGCGGCGGGGACGGTGGCGGCGGCGGAGACGGCTGGACCTGAGGGCGGAGCGCGCCGCGACGGCGCGCGCCTTGAATCCTCAGAAGTGATGGGTGGCGCCGTCGGGCCCCAAGAGGGGCCGGGCGCCGTCTCTCGTTTCGGACCGCCTCAGTTCGGACTGGCGCGGCGCACCGCCGCGGCGACGGCGTCATGCAGCTTCTGCATGCCGTAGGAGATGTCCTGCACCACGCCGTTTAGAAAGAACCCCGGTGTTGCGCGAATATGGCTGCGGCGGCCGCTGTCCATGTGCTCGCGCACCTTTTGCAGATAGATGTGATCATCCATCTCGGCGGTATAGCGCGCGAGGTCCAGCCCGAGCTCGGCCGCGTAGCGCTGCAAATCCCGCTCCTTCAGATGTGCTTGATTCTGGAACAGCAGATCATGCATTTGCCAGAACCGCCCCTGCCCGGCCGCCGCTTCCGACGCCTCGGCCGCGAGCAGCGCATGCGGGTGCGCGTCCTGCAGCGGGAAATGGCGGAATATGAAACGGACCTTGTTCGGGAAGCGCTCGAGCAGCAGCTTCGGAGTCTGCACCGCCACTTTGCAGGAGGGACACTCGAAATCCCCATACTCGACCAGCGTCACCGGCGCGTGTTCCGAGCCGAGAGCATGATCGGTGGGCTCCGGAGGAGTCGCCAGAGCGATCGCATGCGGGGATGTGGGTGTCATGGGGAGACTGTTTACCCGTCTCGCGCCGGCAATTCAATCGGCTGTACCGACAGCGAGAGCAGGGCGGCGCGACGCAAGAGCTTGAGCTCGCAACGGCGCCCGATGCGGCTCGCATCGAGACGGCGCTGCAGGCCGTCTATTCCGTCGACGGACTCCCCGTCGAGCGCCACGATGCGGTCCCCCACAGCGACCCCCGCGCGCGCCGCGGGACTTGCGGCAGCGACGTCGACCACGTGCACCGCACCGGCGCCCGGCAGATCGAAATGACGCACGATGCGGGTCGCGATGCGCACGTTGGCGCCGGACACGCCAATGTAAGCGCGACGCACGCGCCCATGCGCAAAGAGTTGCCCGATGACCCACTTCGCCGTGTTGATTCCGGTCGCGAAGCAGATGGATTGGGCCTCGGGAATCATGGCGGTGTTGACACCGATCACCCGGCCCTTGGAATCGACCAGCGGGCCCCCGGAATTCCCCGGATTGAGCGCGGCATCGGTCTGGATCACGTCGTGCATCAGCCGCCCTGAGCCCGCGCGCAAGGTGCGCCCCAGCGCCGAGATCACGCCGGTCGTCACGCTCTTCGAATAGCCGAGCGGGTTGCCGATGGCGATCGCCACTTGGCCGACGCGCAGCACCGCCGAGTCGCCGAATTCCACGAACGGCAGCGCTGCGGCGGAGCCGATACGCAGCACGGCAAGATCCGAGTCCGGATCATCGCCGACGAGATCGGCCGCCACGCCGGGCTCCTCGTTCAAGCGCACGACCAGCCGCTCGGCGCCGTGCACGACATGACTGTTGGTGAGCAGATAGCCGTCGGGCGTGAAAAGAAAACCGGATCCGGTTGCGTGCCGGCCGCCGCGTGACCGGCCGCCGGAGGTACCCTGCGCGACCTCGATGAATGTGACGGCCGGCGCGACGCGCTCCAGGGCGCCGATCACCGCGCCTGAATAAGCATCGAGGATTGCCGAGTCATCGCTCGGCGCCTCGGCATCGCTCGCTGCGAAGCGCGGCGTGAGCACCGTCAGCTCAGGATGATCTTGGGCGCGGCGGAGATCCCCTCGACGATGAGCTTGTTGACGCGCTGAACGAATCTCGCAGGATCCTCCAGCTCTCCGCCTTCGGCCAACATCGCCTGGTCGTAGAGCACATGCGCGAGGTCCGTGAAGGCCGCCTCGTCCTCGGTGCTCTTCAGCCGCTCGACCAAGGGATGTTTCGGGTTCAACTCGAAAATCGGCAGCGTCGCGAACGGATTGTTCTGCCCCGCCTGCTTCAGGATCCGATTCATGCGCAAGCTGATCCCGAATTCGCCGGCGACGAGGACCGCAGGCGACTCGGTGAGACGCGCGCTCACCCGCGCACTCGCGATTTTGCCGAGCAGCGCCTTGGCGAGACGCTCCAGCGTGTCCTTGTAAGCCGATTCAGCGGCGGCCTTGTCCGGCGTCTCGATCGCCGACGCGATATCGGCCCCGGCACTCGCGACATTCGTGAGCGGCTTGCCCTCGAACTCGTGCAAATGGCCCGCCACCCACTCGTCGATGCGGTCGGTCAGCAGCAGAACCTCGAGACCGCGCGCTCGGAAGCCTTCGAGGTGCGGACTATTACGCGCTGCCGCGAGCGTATCGGCGGTCAGGTAGTAGATGGCTTTTTGATCCGGCTTCATGCGGGAAATATAGTCGGCCAGCGTGACCTCGGCCGCATCGCCACTCGATGCGGTCGACTGAAAGCGCAGGAGCTTCGCGATGCGCTCCTTCTGCGCGGGATCCTCGATCACCCCTTCCTTCAGTACCGCGCCGAAGGTCTTCCAGAACTCGGCATACTCCGCCGGCTTGTCGGCGGCGAGCTCCTCGAGCAAATCCAGGGTCCTCCGCACGAGGGCGGACTTGATCTTCTCCACCGTGCGATTGTTCTGCAGCAGTTCACGCGACACATTGAGCGGCAGATCATCCGTGTCGACCAGGCCGCGCATGAATCGCAGCCAGGGCGGCAGCAACTCAGCCGCCTTGTCCATGATGAACACGCGCTTCACGTACAACTGTACGCCACCGCTGCGCTCGCGCTCGCGGTCGAACAGATCGAACGGCGCGCGCTCCGGCAGATACAGGAGCGAGGTGTACTCGAGGTTACCCTCGACCTTGTTGTGCGCCCAGGCCCGCGCCTTCTCCGAATCATGCGTCAGGTGTTTGTAGAACGCCTGATAATCCTCGTCCTTGAGCTCGGACTTCGGACGTGTCCAGAACGCCTTCGCTTGGTTGAGCGTCTCCACCGTGTCGCCGGTTTTGAGAATGACCGGGACGCTCAGATGATCGGAATACTTGCGCACCAGTTGCTTGAGGCGCGACGGCTCGAGGAACTCTTTGTCCTCGTCGCGCAAGTGCAGAATCACCTCCGTTCCTCGATCCTGCTTGTCGGAGGATTGGACCTCGTAGGTGCCCTCACCCGAGGAGTCCCAGCGCACTCCGTCCGCGTTGCTGCGCTTCGACAGCAGGGTGACGCGGTCGGCCACGATGAACGCGGAATAAAAGCCGACGCCGAACTGGCCGATGAGCTGCGCGTCCTTCGCGGAATCCCCACTCAAGGTCTCGAGGAATTTCTTCGTGCCGGAACGCGCGATGGTGCCGAGATTGTCGATGACCTCATCGCGGGTCATGCCGATGCCGTTGTCCTTGACGGTCAAGGTGCCCGCCGTCGCGTCCGGAATCAACGTCACCGAGAGCGTATCGGCACCGAGGAGCTCGGGATTGGCGAGCGCCTCGAAGCGCAGCTTCTCGCACGCATCCGAGGCGTTGGAAATCAGCTCGCGCAGAAAAATTTCCTTGTGCGAGTAGAGCGAGTGAATGACGAGCCGCAGGACCTGCTTGGTCTCGGACTGGAACTCTTTGATTTGTGGCTGCGTTTCGATAGTCATGAGATTGAATGGCGTGCGTTTTGGCCCGAGGGGCAACAGCGCTGTTCCATGGGGCCGTCGCCGCCGACTTCAAGGCCAGCCGGCGCGGGGATCGAAACGCAGCTCGCGCTTCATGCGCTCATACGCCTCGCGGGACGCGGCGGTGTCCGCGGCCGGCGTGACCAGCTTGATGATCACGAGCTGATCCCCGTTCGGACTCGCGGGCATGCCCCGGCCGCGCAGTCGCAGCTTCTGGCCGCTTTGCGCACCCGGCGGAATGGTGAGCTCGACAGTCCCGCCGAGGGTCGGCACCGCCACCTTCGCGCCGAGCGCCGCCTCCCAGGGAGCGAGCGGCAGCTCGATCTGCACGTCCTTGCCGTTCAGCACATACAGGGGATGCGACAGCACCTTGATGCGAAAAATGAGCGCCGGGTGTCCCGGGCCTCCACCGATACGCAGGGCCTGACCATCGGCGATACCGGCGGGGATCTGGACATCCACCTGGCGCGATCGGCCGCCCTCATTGATGGCGACACGGCGCTTGGTACCGGAGAACGCTTCCTCGACCGTGACCTCGACGACCCCCGCATCGGCCTCGGCTTGGCGCCGCCCGAAGCCGCCGCCGCTCGGGGCTGGCCCGCCCGGGGCGAATCCGCTCGGACCGCCGGCACCGGGGCCGCCCGCGGCGCCGAACAGGCTCGAGAAGAAGTCGCTGAATCCGTTGAGGTCCGTGAACCGCTGGCTGCCGGAGTGGCCGAAGTGCTGCTCCCAGTCGGGCGGCGGCCGGAACTGCTGGCCGGGTCGATAGTCACGGCCCAGGCGGTCATAGGTCGCCCGCTTTTCGGGATCCTTGAGCACTTCGTAGGCCTCTTGCACCTCCTTGAACTTGGACTCGGCATTGCGCTCCTTGCTCACGTCCGGGTGGTACTTGCGGGCGAGCTTGCGATAAGCGCGCTTGACCTCGTCAGCATTCGCGCCGCGCTTCACGCCTAAAGTGTCGTAATAATCCTTGAATTGCATTCAAAACCCTGCATTATGTGCGCGCGTGACGTTCCCCGCCGGAGTCGTCCGCTCAGCGGTCGTTCTCGAGCCTCCAGCACACGCTGTGACGCGAAGTGCTTGAAATAGCCGACTACGTCCCGACCATTGTTTCCGCGACGTTCCATATTGCGGTTGCTTTCTCCAAACTAAAGGGCCCATGAAGCGCATTTTGCTCTTTACCGCGACGAATCTGGCGGCACTCGCTCATCTCCACGCCGGCCCCCTCAGCGATTTTCATTGTAGGAAGACTAAATGACCCCAGAGAACGAAGCCTTGTTGCCGCCGACTGCCGAGCGCGTGAGCCGTGAGCTGTCGCGCTGGTTCGACCACAGCGAGCTCGCCACGCGCCCCAAGGAAACCCCGCTCCCTCGGGATGCCTCCCGGCGCGTCGATTGGGTCCGCGTCGCGCCATTCCTGGGAATGCATGCTGCGTGTCTCGCCGTGATCTGGGTGGGCTTCAGCTGGGTCGCCCTGACCGTGACGCTCGCGATGTACGGCGTACGCATGTTTGCCATCACGGGCTTCTATCATCGCTATTTCTCGCATCGCACCTTCAAGACCTCGCGGGTAGGGCAGTTCATGTTCGGCTTGCTGGGCGCCTCGGCCGTGCAACGCGGTCCGATCTGGTGGGCCGCCCATCACCGCCATCACCACGTGCATTCCGACAAGTCCGAGGACTTGCATTCGCCGGTACAGCATGGCTTTCTCTGGAGTCATATGGGCTGGTTCATGTCGCACAAGCACGACTTGCCCGATCTGTCCCGGGTGAAGGACCTGCTCAAGTATCCGGAGCTGCGCTTTCTGGACCGCTTCGACATCGCCGTGCCGACGCTGCTCGGCGTGGGCGTGTTTTTGCTCGGCGTGCTGCTCAAACATCTCGCGCCCGGCTTGCACACCTCCGGCTGGCAAATGCTCGTGTGGGGCTTCTTCATCTCCACCGTCGCGGTGTATCACGGCACCTACACCATCAACTCGCTCTCGCACGTCTTCGGGCGCCAGCGTTACAAGACGGGCGACAGCAGCCGCAACAACGTCTGGCTCGCCATCATCACCCTCGGCGAGGGTTGGCATAACAACCACCACCACTATCCCGCCTCGACGCGCCAAGGGTTCTACTGGTGGGAATTCGACGTGACGTTCTACGTGTTGAAGCTCCTCTCCTACCTCGGCCTGATCTGGGACTTGAAGCCGGTCCCGGCGGCGATTCGCGAGGGTGGGGGCAAGCGCCTGTAAGCTCGATGCTGACGGCGGACACGCTGCGGGATCTCAAGGCGGCTGTGGGCGAGGGCGCATGGCTCGACGCCCGCGACGATCTCTCCGCCTACACGGTCGACTTCCGGCGGCTATACCGGGGCGTCACGCCGCTCGTGCTGCTCCCGAGCAGCGTCGACCATGTGGCGCGCGTGCTCGCCATTTGTAACCGCGAGCGCGTGGGCATCGTGCCGCACGGGGGCAACACCAGTTATTGCGGCGGCGCCACTCCGGACGAGTCGGGCTCGCAAATCGTGCTGTCGATGCGCAGGCTCAACCGGGTGCGTGAGATCGATGCCGCCAACAACTCTCTCATCGTGGAGGCCGGCTGCACGCTCGCCGAGACCCACGCGGCCGCTCGATCCGAGCATCGGCTATTCCCGCTGAGCCTGGGCTCGGAAGGGACGGCGCAGATCGGCGGCAACCTGTCGACCAACGCCGGCGGCACCGCCGTCTTACGCTATGGCATGATGCGCGACCTGGTGCTCGGCCTCGAGGTCGTGCTCGCCGACGGACGCGTACTGTCGGGGCTCAAGAGCTTGCGCAAAGACAACACGGGCTACGACGTCAAGTCTCTCTTCATCGGCGCCGAGGGTACCCTCGGCGTGATCACGGCGGCTTGTCTGAAGCTCTTCCCCGAGCCTCGCGACAGCGCCACTGCGCTCGTCGGAATCGATTCGCCGGCACGCGCGCTCGAGCTGCTCGAGCGTCTGCGCGGGGCTGCCGGTGAAGCGCTTACCGCCTTCGAGCTCATGCCGCGCATCGCCGTCGCACTCACGGTCGAGCATATTCCCCGGGTCGCCAATCCGCTGGATCAGGACACCGCCTGGTACGTGCTCGTCGAGCTGACGTCGTCCAGTGCGCAATCACAGCTCAGCGACACGCTGAGCGCGGCGCTCGAAGAGGCCGCCGAACACGGCGTGGTCCGTGATGCCGCGCTCGCCGCCTCGCTGGCACAATCGCAGGCCATGTGGAAACTGCGCGAATCGGTCCCCGAGGCACAGCGCCATCACGGAGCGAGTCTCAAGCATGACGTCTCCGTTCCCGTCTCCCGTATTCCGACGCTCATCGAGCGCGGCACCGAGCTCGTCGGCCGGCTCGCGCCCGAGGGCGAGGTGGTGAGCTATGGTCACGCGGGCGACGGCAACCTGCACTTCAACGTGAGTCAACGACCGGGCACCGCGACGGCCGCTTTTATGGCGCGCGCCGCGCCCCTCGAGTCCGCCATGTTCGATCTGGTGGAGAGCCTCGGCGGCAGCATCAGCGCCGAGCACGGCATCGGCCGGTTGAAGGCCGGCGAGCTCGCCCGGCGTGCGGATCCGGTCGAGCTCGCCGCAATGCGTGCGCTCAAGGCGGCGCTCGACCCCAACGGTATTCTGAACCCGGGTAAAGTGCTGCTGGCGTAGCCCGCGCCTGTCCGATCGCATGCGCACTCTCAATCTCCCGGTCCGCACCGCCCGGCTCAAGTTGCGCGAGTTCGCGCCGGCGGACTTCGCGGCGATCCACCGCTATTCCGCGGATCCGCGCGTGACGCGCTATTTGTTTTTCGGACCGCGCGATGAGGAGAGCACGGCGGAATATCTCGATGGATTGCTCGCCTCGCAACGCGAGGTGCCGCGCACGCGATTTGAGCTCGCGGTGGAGGAGATCGAGTCCGGACGCGTGATCGGCGCGTGCGATCTGTCGCTGATCGAGCGCGACGTGGCCGATCTCGGCTACATGCTCGGCACACCCGATTGGGGCAAAGGCTTCGCCACCGAGATTTCGCTGGCCCTCATCGACGCCGCGTTCTTGGAACTACGTGCCGAGCGCGTCATCTCGACCGTCGACGTCAATAACCGGGCATCGATCCGGGTGCTCGAGAAGATCGGCATGCGCTGGGAGGCGGTGTTCCGGAAGCACCGGCGCGCCAAGAATCGCTGGTGGGACTGTCATCTCTACGTGTTGCCGCGAGCCGTGTGGGAAGCCTCGCACACGACTTCGAGCTAGTCGTCTTTCTCTTCCGCGGCTTGCGACCGCGCCCGCTCCTGCGCCCGATCCAACACCTCGCGGCTCGGAGTCCCGGCGTTGCGAGTGCTGCGCAGCGTCAGCAAGAGTCCCACGATGGCGGCGACGACGACAGCAATGATGATGAAACCTTTCATGCCGAATCCTGCCTATTCGCTGACTCGCAGCAAGCCTTCTTGCGAAACGCTCGCGACCAACCGCCCGTCACGCGAGAACACGCTTCCGCGGGCGAATCCCCGGGCGCCGGAGGCGCTCGGGCTGTCGGTAGCATACAGCAGCCATTCGTCGACGCGCGCCGGACGATGAAACCACATGGCGTGATCGATGCTCGCGATGGTGAGCTTGCGGGTGAGCGACACGGCGTGGGGCATGAGCGCCGTGTCGAGCAGATAAAAGTCGGACACGTAGGCGAGCAGGCACCGCTGCAGGCTGTCGTCGTCGGGGAGGCGATCGACGGCCCGGAACCAGACGTGCCGAACCGGCTCCACGGGGCCCTGCCTGAGGAAGAACGGCGGCTCGACCAAGCGAAACTCGAACGGACGTTTTTGCTCGATCCCGCGGCGCATGACCGGCGGCAACGTCGCGAGCACGTCCTTCAAGTGCGTCTCCAGCGTGTCCAGCGTCTCCGGCGGCGGGACCTGCGGCATCGGCAGCTGGTGATCGAGTCCCTCCTCGAGGGACTGAAACGAGGCGGACAAGTTGAAGATCTGCGCGCCGTGCTGAATGGCGACCACGCGGCGCGTGGAAAAGTGATTGCCGTCGCGCGCCCGGTCCACCTCGTAGACGATGGGCGAATTGAAGTCGCCGCGACGCAAGAAATAGGCGTGCAGCGAGTGCGCGGCCCGGCCCTCCACCGTGGCCGTGGCCGCCATGAGCGCTTGGCCGAGAACCTGGCCGCCGAAGACCTGCGGGCTGCCGATGTCGCGGCTCTCGCCGCGAAACAGGTCGAGCTCGAGTCGCTCGAGCGTCATGACCTTGAGCAAATCCTCGAGCAGGCGGTTCATGCCGGCAGCAACGCGAATCCGCCCGGCATCAATGCGAGTCCGCCGAATCGGCAACGCCGAGCCGCTTCTGCATGATCGGGCTCGTGGTGGTGTACTGCAGAAACTGCCGCTTCTGCGGGAACAGATGGTGTTGAATCCCGAAGGCCGCCAGCGCGGCCTCGTGAAAGCCGCTCAGGATGAGCTTCTTCTTGCCGGGATACGTGTTGATGTCGCCGATCGCAAAAATGCCGGGCACGCTTGTCTGGAAATTCTCGGTATTGACCTTGAGCGCCTTCTTCTCCATCTCAAGGCCCCACTCGGCCACGGGCCCCAACTTGGGATGCAGGCCGTAAAACGCCAGCACGTGGTCGGCAGGCACCTGCAAAGTCGTGTGGCCGTCGGTGCTCTTCAGCACAACGCCGGTGAGCTTTTGATTGTCGCTGTGCAGGGCCAGCACCTGGCCCTCGACGAACTGCATCTTGCCCGCGGCCACGAGCTCGCGCATGCGCGCGACCGTCGCCGGCGCCGCCCGAAATTCCGCGCGCCGGTGCACCAACGTGAGCGAGCGCGCCTTCTCGCACAGCGCGACCGTCCAGTCCAGCGCGGAATCCCCGCCGCCGCAGATCACGAGATCCCGGCCGTGATAATCGGCCGCCGATTTCACGCGATAGTGCACGCTCTTCCCCTCGAAGCGCTCGACGCCTTCGAGCACGAGGCGCCGCGGCTGGAAAGAGCCCACGCCCGCGGCAATCACCACCGTGCCCGCGGTCAATCGCGTGCCGGTGCTCGTTGCCACGTGAAAATTGCCGTCGGGGAGTTTCTGCAACTCGGTCACTTCCTGACCGAGATGAAACTTGGCGTTGAAAGGCTTCACCTGCTCGAGCAGCCGGTCGATGAGCTCCTGGGCGCCGCAGATGGGCAGTGCCGGAATGTCGTAGATCGGCTTGTCCGGATAGAGCTCGGTGCATTGGCCGCCGACCTGAGCCAGCGAATCGATGATCACCGAGCCGATGCCCAAAAGCCCGAGCTCGAAGATCTGAAAGATGCCTACGGGCCCGGCGCCGATGATGGCCGTTTCAACGTAGTTGGAGGCGACGGCCTCCGCGCTGGCGACGGGCGCCTCGATAGTATCCGACATGATGGACGCATTAACCTCGCAGGGGAAAATTCCGCGAATTGTAGCCGAACGGCCCCGCGTCTGCGGGATGGACGCCGTGCGCGAGGCCGATTGCGCAGGGGACGGCCCCTGCGCCACCCTGCGGTGCGATGACCACGCTCGTCTGGTTTCGCTCGGATCTTCGCCTCGCCGACAATCCTGCGCTCTGTGCGGCCGCCGCGGCGGGCACACCCGTCGTTGCCGTCTACCTCCACGCCCCCGACGAGGAAGGCCCTTGGCAGCCCGGCAGCGCGTCCCGGTGGTGGCTGCATCACGCCTTGAGGCAGTTGGGGGAGAGTTTGGCTACGCTCGGTACCGGGCTCTGTGTCCGCGCGAGTAATGACTCGCTGACCGGCCTGCAGGGGCTGGTGCGCGAATGCGCGGCGACACGCGTCGTTTGGAATCGGCGCTACGAGCCGGCGATCCGGGCGCGCGATGAGATCATCAAGCGCACCCTGCGGGAGCAGGGCATCGAGACTGAGAGCTATGCCGGCGCGCTGCTGCATGAGCCCTGGTCGATCCGCACCCGCAGCGGCGCACCGTATCAGGTATTCACGCCCTTCTGGCGCCACTGCAAATCGCTCGCCGACCCGGCCGAGCCGTTGCCCGCGCCGCAAGCACTGCGCGCGCCCGCCCGGTGGCCCGCCTCGCAAAGCATCGACAGTCTCGCGCTCTTGCCGGGCCGCGATTGGCCATCGGGGTTGGCTGCGGCCTGGACACCGGGCGAGCCGGAAGCGTTGGACCGGCTCGAGCGATTCACCGACGAGGCGCTCGAGGATTACTCGAGTCGGCGCGACGTGCCGGGCATCCCCGGCACGTCGCGGCTCTCCCCGCACCTGCATTTCGGCGAGGTGGGTCCGCGCCAGATCTGGCACGCGGTGCGGCGCGCGTCGCAGGCACAGGGCCGAAACCTCTCCTGGCGCGACTCGCAATTCTTGGCGGAGGTCGGCTGGCGCGAGTTCGCCCATCACCTGCTCTATCATTTTCCGCACACTCCCGAGCAGCCGCTGCGTGCGAAATTCGCGCGTTTTCCTTGGCAATCGAGCCGCGTGCTGCTGCGCGCCTGGCAGCGCGGCGCGACCGGCTACCCCATCGTCGACGCCGGCATGCGCGAGCTGTGGCGCACCGGCTGGATGCACAACCGGGTGCGCATGATTACCGCCTCGTTCCTGGTCAAGGATCTGCTGCTGCCCTGGACCGACGGGGCGCGCTGGTTCTGGGATACCCTGGTCGACGCCGACCTCGCCTCCAATACCCTCGGTTGGCAATGGGTCGCCGGCTGCGGTGCCGATGCGGCGCCTTTTTTCCGAGTATTCAATCCTGCGAGGCAGGGCACCCGGTTCGACGGCGCGGCAACCTACGTGCGCCGCTGGGTACCCGAGCTTGCCGCCTTGCCGGATGAATGGATTCACGCGCCTTGGGAAGCCCCCGCCGCGGTGCTGCGCGCCGCAGGCCTCGCGCTGGGTGTCGACTATCCACAACCCATCGTCGATCACGAGGCGGCGCGCCAGGGTGCCCTGCGGGCCTTCGCCAGCATTCGCGAGTGATCGCGGCGAACGCCGACTTGAAACCCCAAAGCGCTCCCTATATCGTCTGTACAGTTTTTATATAGCATAAATCTGTACAAATAAAGCGCCAAGGATTGTCCCATGCATGCCCAAGTCTCTCCCACCCCGCCGCCCTCGCCCCGTCAGCCCACCCGACCCATCCGCGCCTTGAGCCGCGGTCTCGAGGTGCTCGCCGAGCTCAATCGACTCGAACGCGCGCCCATTCATACGCTGTCGAGTGCGGTGCGCCTGCCGCGCACGACGACCTTCCGAATTCTCGAGACGCTGCGTTTGGCCGGATTCGTCGAGCGCGACCCCCATGACGACTGCTATCGACCGACCGTGCACGTGCGCGCGCTCGCCGATGGCTTCGATGATGAGGCCATGATCGCGCACATCGGCAAGGCGTACCTGCCGGAGCTGGCCGAGGAAATCGTCTGGCCGATGGACATCGCCACGCCGGCGGGGTGCGGGATGCTGGTGCGCGAGACCAGCCGCAGCCCGCTCGCCCTGGAGCCGGGCGGCATCGGCGATGTGCTGCCCATGCTTGCCTCCGCCGCGGGACGGGCCTATCTGGCGTTCTCGACAACCGCGGTACGTGAGGGGATTCTCGACTCCCTGGCGCATTCGCCGGAGCAGCGGCTCGCACGCGACCGACCCGAAATCGAGCGTATTTTGCAGGAGAGTCGCGCTCAGGGGTTCGGACTGTCACAGCGCGCCCGGCGCATCTCCCAGGAGGTCACCCTCGCACTGCCCCTGCGCGCGGCCGAGCGGGTGCTCGGCACCCTGGCTGTTCGCTTCGCCGCCACGGCGGTGCCTCTACGCAGCGCGATTGACAAATTTATGCCGAAGATGCGCGAAGTAGTCGACAAGATCGAGGCAGAATACAGTCGCCCTACTTGGTCAGCACCTTGCTCACCCCCCCCGAGATGAGCGAAGTCACATCGAGCAATGCGCCCGCAAGCCCGAGTCCTCCCGGTGCGGCGAGATAACGCGGCCGCCAGACCGGCAAGAACTTCTCCTTGTACTTGCGCAGACCCTCGAACGGATAGAACGTCTCGCCGTAGCGTTGCACCATGCGACCGAGCTTGTGCCAGGCCGGCGCGAGCGCGTGTTCCTCGAGTCCCGAGAGCGGCGCCATTCCCAGGCTGAACCACTGGTAGTGCTGCGACTTGCCCCACAACATGCATTCGACCAGCAAAAAATCGATGACGCTTTTCGGCGCGGCGTCGCTATAGCGCATCAGATCCGCGGAGAGAACGGTGTCGGCGCCTGCGCGCCAGATGTTGGCAAACGCGACGATCACGCCGGCGCGGCGCACCACGGCGATATCGAAATGCCCTAAATACTGCTCGTCGAAATAGCCGAGCGAAAAGCGCTTCTCCGCGCTTTGCTTCTCCGCAAGCCATGCCTCGGACACCGCGCGCAGCTCGGGCATGATCGGCGCCGTTTGCCCGCGCGGCACGACCTCGAACTCGGCGCCGTCCTTTTTTGCGCGCCGATGGGGATGGCGCAAGTCCGCGCGCGCCGCGCCCTCCAGCGAGAAGGTGTCGAGCGGCACGCGCGCTTCCTCGCCGAGCTTGCTGAGCGTGAGCCCGAGGTCGATGTACAGCGGCAAGTTGTCGGGGGTGATCTGATAGAACACCGGCTCGACCGCCATGTCGTCGCAGCGCTCCACGAAGTTCCACACCAGCGACTCGAAGAGCGCAGACGGCCCCACCGGATCGCCCATGGACACCCAGCTGCTCCCCGAGGCCTGATACATGATGAAGGCCGTGCGATCCTCGTTGAACAGCAAATTCTTGTCCCCGAGAAGCGCAAGATTCGCCGTGGCGTCGTGGGCGTTCTCGATGAGCACGCCCGCGCGCTCGAGGTCTGCGGCGCTCGGCGGCTGCATCGCAGGCTTGGATGGACGCAGCAGGCGGTAGAGCGCGTAGGCTGCAGCGGTCATCGCCGCCATGAGCAACGCGCGCAAGCTGCGCGGTGCGGGCGACCGAAAGGCGAACTCCCACCACAGCTCCTTGCTGTAGGGCACGTGCCGATACGCGAACAGCACCAACCACACGGCGGCACCGAGCACGAACAGCATCGCGACCACCCACGAGAGCGAGAAGCGCTGCTCGATGATCGATGCTCGCCGGCGAAAACGCGCGCGGGCGGAGACGAGCAGCAGCGCGACCGCGCCCAGCACGATGGCCTCCTCGTAGTCGAATCCTTTCAAGAGCGACAGAAGCACGCCGGCGCACAGCAGCCACATGGTCAGATACCAGGCGGCGTCGAGACGACGGTATAGGCCGTGCGCGAGCACGAGCAATCCGACGCCGACCGCGCTGCCGAGCAGATGGGACAGCTCGAGGATGGACAGGGGCACGAATCGGCGCAGCAGCTCCAGGCGATAGCCGATCCCGGGCGTCGAACCCGACAGGAGCAGCACGGCGCCGGCACCGAACACCGCGATGGCGCTCGCCTGCGGCGTCATCGCGCCGAGCCAGGTGCGGGCGAGCTTGCCGATGCGCACCATGGGCCCGCGATGCATCCAGAGCTCGTGCGCGCCCAGCAAGCACAGCGCCACGCCGAACGGCACGAAATAATAAATGATGCGATAAGCCAGCAGCGAGCCGAGCAATTGATCGGCCGGCACCGAGCGGAACAGCAGTACCAGCACCCCTTCGAACACACCGATGCCGCCCGGCACGTTGCTGATGATGCCGGCGGCAATGGCGATGATGAACATCGCGGCGAAGGCGGCGAAGCCGACGTGCGCGTCGGACGGGAGCAACGCATACAACACCCCGGCGGCGCACAGCAAATCCCCTGACGCGACCGCGACCTGCCCGAAGGCGATGCTCGGGCTCGGCACCGGGACGCCGAATTTGCGCCAGCGTATCGGCTCGTGGCGGCTGCAGGCGAGTATGAGATAGGCGAGGACGCCCGCGAGCAGCATGCATGCCGCCGCGATGATGACGGAAGCGTGCAAGTGCAGCACCGAGGCGGACAGCTGGGCCTCCGCCAACAGCGACAGCCCGAGCAGCGCCGCGGCGCCCAGACAAAAGGTGAGCGTGCCGAAGGCGACCACGGTCGCGATCTGTTTGGTCGGGAGCCCGAGCACGGAGTACGCGCGCAGGCGGATCGCACCGCCGCTCAGCGTATTGAGCCCGATGTTGTGACCGATCGCATAGCCCATGAAGGAGATCAGCGCGAGCCGCGGGTAGGGCACGCGCGCGCCGGCGAACTTGAGCCCGAGGGCATCGTACAAGGTCAAGCAGCCGTATCCCGCCGCGGTGAGGACCACAGCCCCCATGAGCTGGGAGGTCTGGATCGCTCGCATGTGCTCGAGGATGTCCCGCCACCGGTATTGACCGAGGAGGTGATGCAGCCAGAACAACGCGATCACGAACAGGGCGATCCCGAACAGCGTCGTCCACGCCGGGACCTTGCGAATTGTGTGCGAAAGTGTCAAGCGGCGTATCGTATCAGGGGTGCCGCAACGCCGTGCAGGGAGGGGGACACGTGCCGCGCTCTCGCCAGGTCGATGTAGAAACTGCTAGGGTTAGCATGCCGCTCCAGACTATAAGGTGATCGCACATGAGTTCCGCCGCTGACGGCCGCCAGGCAAGCATGGATTCCTCGCAGATCTATCGCGAGGAGACGTACACCGATCGCCGGGTGGGCACCATTCGCTGCCTGACCCCGGTGACCGCAGAGGGGACGGCCGATGCGACGCGCCCTGTCCTCTATGTCGGACAGGCGCAGATCATGACACCGATGGGCGCGCTGCCCATCAGCTTCGACCTCGAGGCGTCCACGTTGAGCGCCGCCATTGCCAAGTTCGGCGATGCCGCGGAGCTGGCCGTGCAGCAGACCATGCGCGAGCTGCAGGATCTGCGGCGCGAGCAAGCTTCCTCGCTGGTCATTCCGGATGCCGCGGGCGGCTCGATACCGAGCCCCAGCGATCTCCTCGGGCGCGGGCGGTCGCGACGCTAGAGTCTATTCCTGAGATTCGAGAGCCGGCCCAGCGCGCGTACGCCGCCTCGAGCTCGGCAACCAGGGCCTGCAAACGCGCGGCGGCGGTGCGCGCTTCCGCCGGCTTCTCCCGGAACAACGCCGGATCGCTCAAAGTAGATTGCAGCACCGTCTGCTCGGCCTCGAGCCGCTCGATAACGGCCGGCAGCGATTTGAGCTCGCGTTGCTCGTTGAAGGATAGCTTGCGCGTCTTGGCTCGCGGCGCAGGCCGCGGCTTTGCAGTCGCGTCGTCCGCTCTCGGCCGGTCCTCCGTTTTGCGCGCGGGCGCGACGGCGCCGCGCTCGGCACGCTGGCGCATGGAATCGGTGTAACCGCCGACGTACTCGTCGATGCGGCCGCCCCCAGCGAATACCAGCGTGCTCGTCACCACGTTGTCGAGGAACGCCCGGTCGTGGCTCACCAGCAACAGCGTGCCCGCGTAGTCCGCCACCATCTCCTCGACGAGATCGAGAGTCTCCGCATCGAGATCGTTGGTGGGCTCGTCCATGATCAATAGATTGCTCGGCTTGGCAAACAGCTTCGCGAGCAGCAGCCGATTGCGCTCGCCGCCCGAGAGCATGCTCACCGGCGCGCGCAGTCGCTCGGGCGGAAACAGAAAATCACGCAGATACCCCGACACGTGGCGCGCGCGGCCGTCGATGGTCACGGTGTCGCCGCTGCCGCCCGTGACGTTGTCCATGAGTGAAGCCGCCGGGTCGAGCGTCGCGCGCTGCTGATCGAAGTACGCCGGCAGGAGCGAGGTGCCGCGGCGAATGGATCCGCGCACAGGCTCGAGCTCTCCCATCAGGAGCTTGATCAGCGTGGTCTTGCCGCAACCATTGGGCCCGACGATGCCGATCCGGTCGCCGCGCATGATGCGCGTCGAGAAATCAGCGATCACGGGTCCGTTGCCGAAGTCGAACCCCACCTCGCTCGCCTCGAACACGAGCTTGCCCGACGGTGCCGCATCCTGCGCCTTGAGATCGATCTGCCCCAGCCGCTCGCGCCGCTCGCGGCGCTCGGTGCGCAATTGCTTCAAGGCGCGGACTCGGCCTTCGTTGCGGGTGCGCCGCGCTTCGATACCCTGGCGGATCCACGCCTCCTCCTGAGCGAGCTTCTTGTCGAACAAGGCCGCATGCTTGGCCTCGACGTCGAGCGCGGCGCGTTTCTCGAGCACGTAGTCGTCGTAGCTGCCGGACCAGCCCACGAGGTGGCCGCGATCGAGCTCCACGATCCGCGGTGCAAGACGCCGGATGAATGCGCGGTCGTGACTTACGAAGAGCAACGCGCCCGGAAATTCCAGCATCATGTCCTCGAGCCAGCCGATGGTCTCGATATCGAGGTGGTTGGTGGGCTCATCCAGCAGCAAAAGATCGGGCTGCGCGACGAGTGCTCGACCCAGCATCACGCGACGCCGCCAGCCGCCGGACAAATCCGACATGCGCGCATCGCCCGCGAGCTCCAGGCGCGCGATGACCTGGTCGACTTCGAGCTGCGCGCGCCATTCCTCGTCCGCCCCGTGGGCGGATACTCCTGCCCGCAGCACCTCCTGCACGCGCACATCGCTGGCGGGAGACACCTCCTGAGCGAGGCTCGCCGTTCGGGAGCCCGGGCGAATCCACACCTCGCCCGAGTCCGGCGCGATCTCGCGGCTCAAGAGCTTCAGCAGCGAGGATTTGCCCGCACCGTTTCGGCCCAGCACGCACACGCGCTCGCCTTTCGACACTTGCAGATCAGCCTCCTCGAGGAGCGGACTCAGGCCGTAACGCAGCGAGACTTTATCGAGACGGGCGATCAGCATAGGGTGATTCCGGAAAATCGACCGGCCGGAGCCGGTGTGGCCGTAGGATTATACTGACTTGCTTTTTTTCGCCATTTGCGTCGAGATTGAATCCGTTCTGATCACCACATCGAATTCCACAATGACAATGCGAGATTTCACCACGAGTCGGCGCGGCGCATGAGCCTTTCGCTCGCGACCATCGCGGTGATCGTCAATGTCGTGCTGCTCGTGCTCGCGGCCGGTCTCATCTATCAGTATCTGCACCGCCGCGCGGCCCAGACGGAGGAGCTGCGCGTGCAGAAACTCAAGCTCGAGCACGAGGTCGAGGACCGCACGCGCGAGCTGGTCGAGCTCTCGACCCATCTGCAGAGCCTGGCCGAGCGCGAGAAAGCGAGTCTCGCGCGCGAGCTGCACGATGAGCTCGGCGGATTGCTCGTGGGCGCCCGTATGGACATCTCGTGGACCGAGCAACACTTGACTTCGCCTGAGCCCGACATCCGCCAGCGGCTCAATCGAGTGCAGCAAAACTTATCGGCGGGCATCGACCTCAAGCGCCGCATCATCGAGGAGTTGCGCCCGACGCTGCTCGACAACGTGGGGTTTCTCGCGGCCCTGCGCTGGCAAATGAAAGAGACCTGCGCGCGCGATGGCATAACCTGCAACGAATATTTCCCGGACGAAGAGCCGAAACTGAACTCGGACGCCGCCATCTCGCTGTTCCGCATCGCGCAAGAGGCTTTCGCCAATCTCATCAAGCATTCGGGCGCGAAGAAAATGGACGTGACGCTCGACATCGATGACGATATGCTCGTCTTTCGCATCGCGGACGACGGCAAGGGAGTCACCAGTGCAAACTCGCCCGGCGGCGCCCACGTGCTCGCCTCCATGCGCCATCGCGTTCGCGCGCTCGGCGGCACATTCGCCATTTCAGGCTTGCCAGGCGCCGGCCTCCTCGATGTACGCATTCCCGCGTCCCGGGCATTGCGGACTCATCCCGAGGGGGAACCGACGTAGCGACATCCGGTGAGGCGCGCATCACGCAGACACCGCTGGGCCGCCCTGTCGGTCGCGAGCCTCGCAGCAGCGCTGTTTGCGGCCGCGGCGGCGTGCGCCAACCGCGACGCGCTGCGTGAGATCGTGCAGGACCAGTGTCTGCCGCACTGGCGCGACCAGCACAGCGCCGCCCCCTGCATGGAAGTGCATCTCGACGGCGCGGCCGGTTCGGGTTACGCCGTGCTCGCGGACCGCAAGGGCGGCGCGCACTTCCTGCTGATACCGACCGAGACCATCAGCGGTATCGAAAGCCCTGCGCTCGAAGCGCCGGGCGCTGCGAGCTATTTCCAGGCAGCGTGGCAGGCGCACGGGCGGCTGGACGGCGTCGTCGGGCGGCCAGTCCCACCTCGGCTCGTCGGGCTCGCCGTCAATCCCCTGCACGAGCGCGGCCAGGATCAGCTGCATATCCACATCGAATGTCTGCGGCCCGACGTTTCCGAGACGCTCGCGCGGCAAGCGCCGAAACCATCTGCATCTTGGTCACCGGTCACGCTCGGCGGCGCGAGCTACTGGGTGCGCCGCATCCCGGGTCATCTCGACGCGGACGACCCTTTCAAGCTGCTTGCCTCGCACCCGCCGGAGGCCGATCGCGGTATGAACGACTACACGCTGGTGGTGACCGGCACACCGACCGAGGGTGATGGGTTCCTGATGCTGGCGAGCTCGAGCGCGGCGGGCGAATTGCTCCTCGATTCCACTTGCGCCGCGCTGCAGGCCGTACCGTGATGGACGACGGGGCTGCAGCCGAGCCGGCGTGGCTCACCATCGGCCGCGAGCTCAAGGCCATCGCCCAGATCGGCCTCGCGTTCACGCGCGATCCCTACGACCGCGAGCGCTACGAGCGCATTCGGGAACTCGCAGCGGCGGTGATTGCGGAGGGGTCCGGACTCGATGTGCGCTCCTTGCTCGGCGCATTCCAGGTCGAGACAGGTTATGCGACACCCAAGGTGGACGTTCGTGCCGCAGCGTTCGACGCGGGGCGCATACTGCTCGTGCGTGAGGTGAGCGACGGCGCCTGGACGCTGCCGGGAGGCTGGGCCGATGTAAACGAATCGCCCTCGGTGAGCGCGGCGCGCGAGGTGCTCGAGGAATCCGGGTTCGAGGCGCGTGTCGTCAAGCTCGCCGCCGTGTACGACTATCGCAAGCGCAATCGTCCGCAACACCTCGATTCGATTTACAAGCTTTTCTTCATCTGTGAGCTCACGGGAGGCAGCGCCCGCCCGAGCGTCGAGACCAGCGAGGTGGCTTTCTTCGCGCGTCACGAGTTGCCGAACCTGTCGGTCGGACGCAGCACCGCCGCTCAAATCGAGCGCATGTTCTCCCACGCCGAGCAGCCGGAGCTGCCCACCGACTTCGATTGATTCAATCGGCCGCTGCGCGCGCTTCCGTCAGCCGCTTGCGGCGCGCGATGCCGGCGTAAATGGGCGCGCACGCCGCCAGCAGCAGGCCGGCGACCAGACGCCGAGCGTGGATCCTCCGCCGCGGCAGCGATCAACGCGAGCACACTCCCCGCGAGCAGGATGGCCGAGGCGAACGGAAAGCCGAAGGCGCGGTACGGTCGCGGCAGGTCGGGCTCGCGCCGCCGCAGCACGAACAGGGCGGCATAGGCCGAGATGTAGTTGAGGAGGAACAGGATCGTCGCGAGCGCGATGATCTGCTCGAACGTCCCGGATAATATGAGCGCAATGGCGGCCGCGCTCGACACCGCCAGCGCGAGGCGCGGCGTCCCGCTCGCGCTTACCGCGGTCGCCTTGCGGGTGAACAGGCCGTCGCGGCCGATCGCGAGCAGCACCCGTGGCGTGATGAGCAACGTCGCATTCACGAGACTCAGCACGGTCAGCAGTGAGATCAGCGTGACGAGCTCCCCGCCGCCGTGCGGGAATACCCTGCGCGCCGCGGTGGCGGCCGGCAGATCCGAGGAGGCCAGCACGGACAACGGCAGGACGCGCAGCAACGCGGCGTTGACCGCGACGTAGAGCGCGATCAAGACGACCGTGCCGCCGATGAGCGCACGCGGCAAGGTGCGCCCGGGATCGGTGTTCTCTTCCGCCAGGTAGATCGGCGAGTACCAACCGTCGTACGTGAGCAGCACATTGCGCATGGCGCTCACCAGCGCCGCCAGCATGCCCATCGACAACAGGGGCAACGCGGCGGCGCTCATCGGCAAGGGCGCGGCCGTGTGCGCGGCCGGCGGCACGAACAGGCACGCGACGACCAGGATGAGCATCATGAGCCCGATGGACAGGCTGATGAGCCGGGTGAGCGAGCTGCCCATGCGCAGCCCCACCCAGTGCAGCGCGGTAAAAGCGACGATGATGAGCACTGCGCCGAGGCGTGCCGATCGCGCGGCGGCGGGCCAGAGTGAGGCGAGGAATGTCATGGCCGTCATGGAACCGTAGGCGAGCGCCGCGGTTTCGTTGATCCAGTCGCTCCAGCCGACCACGAACCCCACGCCGCTGCCGAAAGCGCGGCGCGCATAGACATAGAAGCCGCCGGCACGCGGCAACATGGCCGCCAGCTCGGCGACCGACATCGCGCCAAGGAGCGCATAAATGCCCCCCACGATCCAGAAGACCAGAATGAGGCGCGAGTCGCCCAGAGTGGCGGCCAGCGTGCCCGGCAAGCGCAAAATGCCGACACCGACGGTACCGCCGAACACCATCGCGAGGCCGAACCCGAGCCCCAGGATTCGGGCGAGCGGCGTAGGCTTGTCCATTCATCCCCTGAGAACTTGAGGCTCTGGGGGATGTTAGCATTCCCGTGACGGGCGGATCGGGGAATGCGATGTCGAAGGAAATCTTGCTCGCGATCGATCAGGGCACGAGCTCGAGCCGCACGATGGGCTTCTCCGCCACGGGCGAGATGTTGGCCGTCGAGCGGCAGGCCTTCGAGCAGATCTACCCGGCCTCGGGCTGGGTGGAGCACGACGCGGAGGTCATCTGGGCAACCGTATTGTCCACCGCCCGCCAGGTGCTGCAGCGGCTGACGGACGAAGGCCGAGTTACCGCGGCGATCGGCATCACCAATCAACGCGAAACCACCGTGCTGTGGGACCGCAAGAGCGGCGCGCCGATCTACAACGCCATCGTGTGGCAGGACCGGCGCACGGCGGATCGCTGTGCCGCGCTGAAAAGCGCCCACCCCGCCGCGGAGGCGGAGCTGGCGCGCAAAACGGGCCTGTTGTTCGATCCCTATTTCAGTGCGACGAAAATTGCGTGGATCTTGGACAAGGTGCCCGGCGCGCGTGCGGCCGCGAAAGCCGGACGGATCGCATTCGGGACCATCGACAGCTTCTTGCTGTGGCGCTTGACCGGCGGTCGCGTGCATGCGACCGATGCGACCAACGCGAGCCGCACCGCGCTCTACGACCTGCGCAAGGGCTGCTGGGACGAGGCCCTGTGCGAGTTGTTCGACGTCCCCCGGGCGTGTCTGCCCGAGGTCCGCGATTGCGCCGGCGATTTCGGCGAAGTCGATCGCAACGTTCTCGGCGAGACGCTGCCCATCCGCGGCGTCGCCGGAGATCAGCAGGCCGCGCTCATCGGCCAAGCGTGCTTCGCGGCCGGCGAAGTGAAGAGCACTTATGGGACGGGAGCCTTCCTCGTGCTCAACACCGCCCGCGAGCTCGTGGTCTCGAAAAGCCGGCTCCTCGCGACGGTCGCCTATCGACTCAACGGCGAAACCACTTTCGCGCTCGAAGGCTCGATTCTGTCCGCGGGATCCGCGATTCAGTGGCTGAGGGACGGATTGGGACTCATTTCGCGGGCGCAGGACGTCGAGGCGCTGGCGGGCTCGGTGCAAGACAGCGGCGGCGTGTATCTCGTGCCCGCCTTTACCGGACTCGGCGCACCTTACTGGGATCCGGATGCGCGCGCCGCGCTCATCGGACTCACGCGCGCCTCGAGCCGCGCGGAAATCGCGCGCGCGACACTCGACTCGGTGGTCTATCAGACCCACGACCTGCTCGAAGCCATGGCGGCGGACGGCCTGGAGCCGGCATTGCTCAAGGTGGACGGGGGAATGGCGATGAACGATTTGTTCATGCAGCGTCTCGCGGATGTGCTGGACGTTGCCATCCAACGGCCGAAGATCGCCGAGTCGACGGCGTTCGGCGCCGCGTGTCTCGCAGGACTCGGCTGCGGAATGTATCGCTCCTTGCAGGATATCGCGCAGCTGGCCAAGCCCGACGCGCGCTTCGAGCCGCGCCCCTACGCCGCACGCGCCGCCGAGATCGCCGGATGGCATGCCGCGCTCGCGCGCGTGCGCAGCGGCTCGGCCTGAGCGCACCATGAGCGACGCCCCGGCTCGCGAGTCGCCCGCCCCTGCGCCCGCGCGCGCAGCCGCATCCGCATCCGCATCCGCATGGGCACCGTTCCGACACCGCACGTTCGCGGTCATCTGGGTCGCGACGGTGGTCTCCAACATCGGCGGCTGGATGTACAGCGTCGCATCCGGGTGGCTGATGACCAGTCTCGATGCCGATCCTCTCTTCGTGTCGCTGGTGCAGGTGGCCAACAATCTGCCGATGTTCCTGTTCGCCCTTCCGGCCGGAGCGCTCGTCGACATCGTCGACCGGCGGCTGTTCCTGATCATCGGCGAGACGGCCGTCACCGTCACATCCACTGCCTTCGCCGTCCTGGTTTGGATGCATCTCATCACGCCCTGGAGCCTGCTCTGGTTCAGTTTCCTCGTGACCGTGGCAAGCGCCGTCACGGCCCCGGCGTGGCAAGCGGTCGTTCCGCAGCTCGTGCCAAAAGCCGAGCTCCCCGGCGCGATCGCCGCGAACAGTGTCGGAATCAATGTGAGCCGCGCCGTGGGACCGGCGCTTGGCGGCCTGATGGTTGTGGCGTTCGGCATTGCGGCGCCTTTCTGGGTCAACGCAGTCAGCAACGTGGGTGTCATCGCGGCGTTGATTCGCTGGCACCCGCCGAAGAGGAGCGGCCCGACGCTTCCTCGGGAGAGATTTGGCCAGGCCATGCGCTCGGGCCTGCGGCACGCGCGCTATAACGCGTCTTTACGTTCGACGCTGGTGCGCACAGTGGCGTTCTTCGTGTTCGCGAGCGCCTACTGGGCACTCTTGCCGCTGGTCGCGCGCGACCACATCGGCGGGAGCTCGGCGCTTTACGGTGTGCTGCTCGGCGTGATCGGCGCATCGGCCGTCGCGGGCGCGTTTCTGCTGCGAACGCTGCGCTCGCGATTGGGACCGGATGCTCTGCTCGCAGGGGCGACCGTCGCAACGGCTCTCGCCACGGCGCTTTTTGGCATCGCGCATAACGCGGGCGTCGCACTCGCCGCAAGCGTGCTCGCGGGTGCCTCTTGGATCGCGGGCGTCTCGAGCCTGAATGTCTCGGCGCAAGTGGCGCTCCCCGAGTGGGTGCGTGGCCGCGGGCTTTCCATGTACGTCACCATCATGTTCGGATCCCTGAGTCTCGGCAGCGCACTCTGGGGCGAGGTGGCAAGCCGCATGGGTCTGCCGCTCGCCCTGTATGCCGCGGCCGCCGGCGCGGTCCTTGCCATCCCCCTCACCTGGCGCTGGAAGCTGCAGACCGGCGCAGCCATCGACTTCACGCCCTCCATGCACTGGCCCGAGCCGGTCACGACTGCCGGCGTCGAGCCGGACCAAGGTCCGGTTCTCACGCTGGTCGAATACCGCATCGACCCGCAGCACCGCGAAGCGTTCCTCCAGGCGATGGGTCCTTATGCGCGCGTCGTCCGCCGCAACGGCGCCTACGACTTCGCCGTATACGAGGACCCGGCCATGGAAGGGCGCTATGTGGAGACGTTCATGTCAGACTCGTGGTCCGAGCACTTGCGGCTGCATGGGCGCGTGACCGTCACCGACCGCAAGGCGGAAGAGCGGGTGCGCCGCTGGAACATCGGCGAGATCAAGACCACCCACCTCATTCTCGCTCAACCACGGGACTGAATCCCAGACCGGACCTCAGGCCGGCAGGACCCTCAGAGATCGCCGCCGATGCGCACGACGTAACGGCCGAGCGCGCGGCCCGCGATGAGCTCCGCGCACGCCTCAGGAATGCCCTCGAGATCGATCTCCCGGTGCACGATCCGGTCGGCGAGCGACCCGAGATGCCACTCGCCGGCAAGCTTTGCCCAGAGGGCGAGCCGCCAGTTGCGCGGGACGTCGACGGAGTGGATGCCGAGCAGGCTCACACCGCGCAGAATGAGGGGCATCACGGTCGCATTCAGCTCGGCCGACTCGGCGAGTCCGATACAGGCGATCGTTCCCCACGGCCGCACGGTGCGCATGAGATAAGCCAGGGTCTTGCCGCCCAGGTTGTCGACCGCGCCTCCCCAGATCGCCCGCTCGAGCGGCTTGGCGCCGAAGTCGAGCGTCTTGCGATCCACGATCTCGTCGGCGCCGAGATGCCGCAGATACTCCGCCGCCGCATTCGCCTTGCCGGTGATGGCGGCGGTCGTGAAGCCGGCGCGTTTCAGAATGGCGAGCGCGATGCTGCCCACTCCCCCCGTCGGCCCCGTGACCGCGATGGGTCCATGATCGGCGACTTGATGGTTCTCCTGCATTCGCCACACCGCCATGGCGGCGGTGAACCCCGCGGTACCCAGCACCATCGCCTCGAACAAACTGAGCCGTGCGGGCAGCGGCACGACCGCCTGCACCGGAACCCGCGCGAACTGGGAAAAACCGCCATCGAGGGATTCGCCGATGCTGCTCCCGGTGACGAGCACGCGATCACCCGGCGCGAAGTCTGCGTCGCTGCTGTTTTCGACCACACCCGACAAATCGATCCCGGCGGTGCGCACCGCTCCTCGAGTAATCGGTGCGTTGCCGGTCACCGCCAGCGCGTCCTTGTAGTTGAGGCACGAATAGGCGACGCGAATCACCACCTCGCCTGGGGTGAGATCATCGAGAGACACCGCGTCGAACTGAGATCGCGTGCCGCCCTCGACCCGGTGTACGCGCAGTGCTGTGAAGGTGGACATGCGAGCTCCGCTCTGCGATGACGATGTGTATCAGTGGTGCGCGAACGCGTCGGTAAAAGCCGGCTTCGACAGCAGATTCTGCGTCGCTCGGAGCACCGCGTCCGACAGCGTCTCGTAGTAATTCTCAGCCTGGTACGAACGGCCAAATCGTTGCGTGCCCGCCGCTACCGCACCTGACCAGAGCTCCTTGCCGTGTGAGTCCTTGAGATGCATCACCAGGGAGACCTCCGAACGATACGTGCTTGTCTCGGTCACGAAGAACTGGCGAATCTCTCCGCTCAGAGTCATGTCGCCGGGTCCGTCGACGACGTTGAGACCTGCGACGTGCAGCGTATCCTTCAAGTGGTCGGTAACGAATGCCGCGACGTCGCCCGAAGTGGTGACGGGAAGGGGCTTGTCGGGGCTTTCCTGATTCTCCCCGATCAGCGCGGGATTATTGCGTGTATCGACCAAGGCATCGACGTGCAAAGGGGTCGAGATCACGGGCGCGGCCAGATCGAGGGAACCCAAGCTACCCAGAGTGTCGGTCGGCTTCCACACGAGCGGTATGTTCTCGAGCAGCTTGGTCGCTGCATACCCGCTGCCTACGAGTAGCACGGTCGCGCAGAGAATCGAGAGAATGCGCCGAGTCATGTCCATCTCCCTGGCTTGTTTTGGAACGGGCCAGGCCCTGATTTTTCTCCGCACTCATTGTAGATAAAGCGCGTTTCTGGCGTGAATCGATTTCGCCGGTCCCAGCCTGCAGCCTTCGAGCAACCCTCGGATCGGCTCGAACTGTGATTGGCCTAGCATTTTTGCCTAAAATTCGGCCGCGGGCCCTTCTGTCCGGCGCGATCTTGTGAAAAATATAGCCTCATCGAATGAGGAGTGGGAGACTGATGAGATTCAGGTTCAAGGCGTTCGGGTGGCATTTACTCGGGAGTGCGAGCGCGTTGACGCTGACGCTCGGTCTTCTGTATCTCGGTTGGTACCACTGGCCAGGATGGTATCTGGCGGACATGCCGACCGTGCTCGCGATCATGGTCGGCGTCGACGTCGTCCTGGGACCGCTACTGACCTTCATCGTCGCGGACCCCGCGAAGCCACGCCGCATCCTGGCCCGGGACGTGGGAGTAATCTTGCTCGTGCAATTGGTGGCTTTCGGTTATGGCGTCACGACCCTCTGGCACGGCCGGCCGCTTTATTACGCGTTCTCCGTGAACTGCCTCTCGGTAGTTCAAGCTCAAGACATCGAGCAGGACTCCGCCGACGCGAGCGCGCAGAATTCCGTCATTGGCGCCCCACTGGTACAGCTTGCCGCGCTGGATATGGGCGCCGCTGCCGGACAATTCCGAGGAAGCCAACAAGATCGTCCAATCGGCCATTCAAGGAGGGTTCGACGTCACGGCTCGGCCCGCCTACTACAAGCCTTGGGGGAGCGGGGCCGCGGAGCTGCGCAGCCAGCTCAAGCGGGTGGACGAAATCAAGTTCTTCTCGCTGAAGGAGCGAGCGTTGCTGAAGCAGCGCATGA
>CAWCTM010000020.1:0-21015 GCA_963798595.1 uncultured Gammaproteobacteria bacterium
CGGCCAATTGCGCTTGGTGAAACTGCGTATCGGCGAGTAATACATCCAAATAGGTGGCAATGCCCGCCTCGTAATTGGTTTGGACGAGATGCAGCGCTTGCGCGGCCGTTGACAAGGCCTCATCTTCGGCGGCGAGAATCTGCGCATCATGGTCCAGTGCGCGCAAGGTGTCGGCGACCTGTTCGAAGGCCCCGAGCACCACCTGCCGGTACAGGGCGATCGCTTGCTGATAGTCATCGATGGCGGCTTTGCGCTTGAACCACAGAGTACCCCCCTCGAAAATCGGGGCGGTCGCACCGGCGCCGATGCTCCAGGCATGGCCGTTCGCCGGCACCAAATTGTTCAGGCTCGTGGTGGATGCGGCAAGTCCCCCGCTCAAGGTGACGCTCGGCAGCAGTGCGGCGGTCGCGACGCCGATATTCGCACTGGCCGCGTGCGCGGTCGCTTCGGCCGCGAGGATGTCGGGGCGCTGGCGGATGAGATCCGAGGGCACACTGAGCGGCAGCCGCTCGGGCAATACGAGGTCCTCCAGACGCACGGTAGGAGGTGAATAGTCCGCCGGCACATGTCCCGCCAGCGCTGCGAGTAAGTCCCCACTTTGGGCGAGCTTCTGGGCGAACTGTGGAATCATCGCCTCATAGGAGGCGAGCTGGCTTCGGAGACTGAGCACGTTCGAATATGGCACAGTACCCGCTTGAGCCTGGACATTGGCGATATCGACTTGCTGCTTTTGAAGCTCGATCAACTGCCGCGTGGCCTCGATCTCGGCGCGATACGCCGCTGCGGCGATCACGGTATTCGCCACGTTCACGGCAAGGGTGAGGTACGTCGCCTGAGCATCGGCGTGGGCTACGTCGACTTCTGCATGCAGACCCTCGACCAAACGGCGCTGTCCGCCGAAGACGTCGAGCGCATAGCTCACGCTCGAGGAGAGGGTAAACAAATTAAAGAGGCTCGAGGGCGTGACCCGCCCGGCGGGCCCCAAGGTGATGGGACTATAGCGCTCGCGCACGGCGCCGACCTCGCCATCGACCGACGGAAAGAAGATGCCGTAGCCGCTCCGTAAGTTGTCCTGACTCGCGCGTAGACTCGCCTGCGCCGCGACGAGCCCTGGATTATGCGAAAGCGCCTCGCGCATCGCTTCGTCGAGCTGCGGGGACTGAAACAGGTGCCACCAGTCGGCCTCGACGGGTGTATCGCGATCGAACCTTTGTGCAGTGCCCTGGGCGGAGAGGGTGGACTCAGGATCCGCCCCAACGGCATAGTGCGAGACGGCTGGCGCCTCCGGGCGGTGAAAATTGGGGCCCACGGCACAGCCGACGAGCGTACACGAGAGCACCGTGCCCGCGCTCAACTGCATCGACGCACGAGCCCATTTCACGGTGCGTCGAGCGGCTCGCGCCGCAGCCTTATTTTGGGCTGACATAGACATCCACCAGCTCCCCCGGATACACATGCAGGCTTCGGGGGCTTGCAAAGCGGAAAATCACCGGCAGTACCCGCACGTCGATGAGTTCCTGTCTTTCATCGGAGAGCTCGATTTTCGGGGATACGAAGGGCTGTACGCGCACGAAGGTGAGTGGCACGTGCTTATCGGTCCCACGAATGAACATCTCGCCGCTGAGTTTTGCGGGATCCGCGAGCCGATCGATCAATATTTCATCAATATAGGCCCGCACCTGCAATGTCTCATCGGGCGCGCCCATCACAATGAGCGGGTCCATGCCTTGGGTATAACTGTCATACGCGCCTTGCGGCGAGACGTAGCTGCCGACGGTCGCCTGGATTGAGCGCACGATGCCATCGGCGGGCGCTCGGAGGGTGTATTTGGCCAGCAATGCCGCCGAGGACGCATAGGCCTTGGAGAGCGCAAGGTACTGCTTTTCCTGGTTCTGAACGTCATAGATCCACGCGCCGGCCTTGGTGAGGGCATATTGCTTGGCGACGACCTCGAGGTTCGTCGCGGCGATCTTTTCAGCGTTCCGGGAATTATCAAGGGCGTCGCGGCTTACCGACTTAGGCTCGAGGGCGTAGGAGCGCTCCTGCTTTTCGAGCTGATCCCGCGCATTCTTGAGGGTGGCCTGCGCATTGTCGACTTGCGCCGTCGCCACGTCGAGATTCTCACGCCGCGGCTCCGCCTTGAGCTCCGCCAGAAGCGTTCGCGCGGCCTCGGCTTGCGACTGAAGTTGCTCGACGGTCGCGCGCTGCACCGAATCGTCAATGCGCAATAAAGCGTCGCCCTTGCGGACGGAGGCGCCTTCGCTCACCAGGACTTCGGTGATCGGTCCTGGGACTTCCGGATAGATATTGATGTTCTCACCGTGCGCCTGGCTGCTCTCGATAATCCCTTCCGCATAGATGCCCTTGGCGTAAGGGTTCGCAGCCGGATTGAAAGCGGGCGGGAGCGGGGCAGGCTGCTGCCCGGAGATATAGGCACTGACGAGCGCCAGTAGGAGACCCACGCCCGAAACAACAAAAATGAGCTTACTGCGCATCCAACTTGTCCTTCTCAACTCCCATCATCTTGCCGTCTTCTATTTTCACGATGCGATCGGCGTATTCGTAGATGCGGCTGTCGTGGGTGATGATTACGATGCAACGCTTGTCGGAAAGGATGTGCTCTCGAACGAACTTCACGATGTTCCGCCCCGTGTCGCCGTCGAGGGAGGCGGTGGGCTCGTCGAGAATCAAAATGTCCGGACGACTCACGATTGCGCGGGCGATGGCGACGCGCTGCTGTTCGCCGCCGCTCAATTTCACCGGCGGCAATTGGGTCTTGTCCTTCAAGCCGACAATCTCGAGATCAACCGCCGCCTCCTTGAGCGCCTCATTCCAGGGACGCTTTTGCAAGATCAAGGGGATCGCAACATTTTCGGCGGTGGTGAGGCGTGGAAAGAGGTGAAAGTCCTGAAATACAAAGCCAATCTTATGCAGGCGGAACTCCGCCAGCGCATCATTGCTCAGGGACCAGACGTCGGTATCCTCGATCTTCACCGTACCGCTGTTCGGGCGAAGAATTCCAGAGATCATGCTCAGCATCGTGGTCTTGCCGCTCCCGGAGGGCCCGACTACGTAAAGAATTTCGCCAAAGAACGCATCGAAGTTCACATCCTTCACGGCGTGCGTGCGCGCCTCGCCTTCGCCGAACCACTTGTTGAGGCCGGTAGCCTGAATTGCGATAGTTGCCATCGTCCTAACCCCTGAAGATATCGAAAGGCTCGATTCTCAGAACCTTGCGCACGCCGAAATAGCTCGAGCTCGCGGCGATGAGGACGACCATGGCAAAGGCCGTAATGAGGTTCCAAATCGAAATCATCGCCGCATAATCGGGCAGGTAAAGGCGGGCAAGCCAGATAATGACGGCGCAGAGGCCAACGCCCATGCCATATCCAGTTAGCGCTACGAAGGAGGCCTGAAACAGGATCATATAAATCAACTCGCGCCCCTTGGCGCCGATCGCTTTGAGCGCGCCGAACTTCTCCACGTTCTCAATCACGAATGTGTAGAAGGTCTGCCCGGAGATGGAGAGGCCGATGATGAAGCTGATCACGGTCATGATCAGCATGTTCGTGCCGATGCCGGTTTGGTACATGTAGAACTTGCTGATCTTCGCGGTGAACTCCTGCTTGGTGAGTGCGAGATAGCCGGCCTTGGCGACCTGGGCTTTGATCGCGGCCACGTCTGCGACTGATTTCGGTTCCACCAGCAAATAGGAGATCGTGAAGCGCGTGTTCGGGATGTATTGCAGTGCACGGTTATAGGTCGTGTAAAGCGTCGGTACGCCGAAAAGCCCGCTCGAGGCTACGGTCGCAATTCCCACAATGAGGCCGCGATGGTCATTGAGCTCGAAGGCCGATCCCACCAGCGGATTGCCGAGCTTAGAGAATTCTGAATCCTTGACGGCAAAGAAGGCGTTCTCGGCGAAGATGTCTTCGATCTTGCCGCTTAAAAGCGAAGGTCTCCCGAAGAGGCTTGTGTCGTCCAGGCCGACGATGTTCGCGGCTTGGTAGCTCCCGTCTGGGAGCCTTAAGAGCGCCGCGCCCGAATAAAGCGGCACGGCATATCTGACGCCTGGGATGCTTCTGACTTCATCGAGAACGTAATTCGGCAGTGGAATGGTGTTTGCCACTGTTTGAATCGAGGGGTCCATGACCCAGATGGAGGCACCAATATTGATGACAGTCGCCGAGGCGCGCATCAAGATGCCGGCGAACAGGGAAGTCATCTCGATCATTAGAAATACGGCGAAGGTGATCCCGACCAGGAGCGCTAAGTACTTAGGCCGATCATTGACCAGCAGTTTGTACGCGATGTGAAGGATTCCGCCCATGGAAGCGCCGTGCTGTCGCAATGAAGTGGTGACACGATGCGCGCACGGTCCGCAGGCAACAATGCGGGCAATCCGAAGTGTCGGAAGTGCTTTCCGCACCCGTGCGCTTGCATCGTTCGCAAGGACTACGCAAAAGCCGCAAAACGACGGCGGTTATTCCGGGCAGATATGCGCGCGCGGGCATGCAAGACTATTCCCATGTCGCGCGCTTTAGGGCGTGGGTTATGCACACAGGAGGCAGTGATGTACGCGAAAATCTTAGTGCCCGTCGACGGAAGTCAAGCGTCCAACGCGGGGCTCACGGAGGCGATCAAGATCGCTAAAAGTCAAGGAAGCGAGATTCGCTTGATGCATGTCGTGAACGATCTTATCGTCGAAGCGAGCTACGGAGCGGGGATTTACGCCTGCGACGCCGTCGAGGTGCTTCGCAAAACGGGTCGCGATATTCTCGCGGCAGCCGAAATGACCGCACAGCACGAGGGTGTCAAGACGGACTCGGTGTTGCTGGATTCGGTCGGGGGCCCGGCATCAGACGCGATTCTCGGGGAGGCGAAGGCCTGGTCGGCGGATTTGGTCGTGATGGGTACCCATGGGCGACGCGGACTCGCTCGGCTCGTCATGGGGAGCGATGCCGAGGCCGTCGTGCGCACCTGCACCGTCCCGGTGCTGCTGGTTCACGGTCAAGGAGTGCCAAAAGCAAGGCGGCGGCGCGCCGAGACCTCCGCGCGCGAGCGCGTCTGCGAAGCGCCATGGTAAGGAGCAAGTCACGCCGCAGTCATGTTCAGCCGGTGCCGGATAGCAGTCAAGGCCTCATGAGACGCCTGCCGATCCGCGGTATCGATGAGGAGCGCGCTCGCGCGCTCCTCATCATCCAAGGGGTCCGCAACTTGCGGCTGTTGGGCGAGAACCGCGGCATCGGCGTCGGAAGGATCCGCGCGTTGTTGCCCTCGTTCCGCAAGACGCCGAACCAGGGTGGCATGGTCGGCGTGGCAGGCGAGGACGATGCAGGGCGATCCCTCCCGCGCGGCCAACGCTTGAAATAAGCGGCGATCCGAGCGAGCGAGAAACGCGGCATCTACAATGGTGTTAATACCGCCTTTGAGAGAGTTCTCGGCGCATTCGAGCAGACGCGCGTAGGTGCGATGAGTCGTATCCGGGTTGTAAATCCCCAGCCCGAAACCGCTTGCGGCATTGCTCAAGTTTACTCCCGCGATCCGCTTACGCTCGACATCGGAGCGGATGCGAACGGCGGCGAGAGGCGCGATGAGCTGTCCACTCAGCCAGGATTTCCCGGATCCCGACAATCCATGCATGAGGATCAGCGCGGGTTGGCGCCGATCGACATAGCTCCGTGCCGCCTTGATCCGGGACTTGAGCTTGGCGTGGAGCTCGCCCCGACGAGCGGGGCTCTGCTTTATCCCGAGGCTGTCGACCATGGCCCGCACGAGGGCGCGATAGACGGCGTAGAAGGCGAGATGCCGCAGGCCCGCGTAATCCCCCGTCCGCTCGACATAGGCATTGAGAAACGCAAAAGCGAGATCGGGGCGGTCGCGCGCCATAAGATCCATCACCAGGAAGGCAATGTCATTCATCACATCGATCCAGCGAAGTCTCGGATCGAATTCCAGACAGTCGAAGGGGAGCAGTCGACCCGCCCACCGAACGATATTACCCGCGTGCAGGTCGCCGTGACATTCGCGGATGGCCCCATGTGCCTCGCGCGACTGCAAAGCATCCATCGAAATCCTCAGATAGTCATGCGTCCAGTCAATGACAGCGCCCATCTCCGCCATCAGCGTCTGATCGTCGAGATGCGATAAGAGAAGCGCCGCATTGCCGAGCACCGCATCGTGGAGCGCTCGCGTGTGCGGGAAATCGCCGCTTGCGGGCGCGCTAGGCGCTTGGCGATGAAAGTCGGCCAGCTGCAGTGCCAGATCGGTGATCTCAGCGCTGCTCACCGCGCCGCGGGCCAGCAGCTCTGGCAGCTCCTGCGCGACATCGAACTGTATCATGCGTACGGCATAGTCGAGGATCTGCCCTTGCCCGCCGACGCGCAGGCCTTCGGCTTCCCGGGCGATCGGAACCACGTCCACGTAAAGATCGCCGGCCAAGCGTCGGTTCAGGCGCAACTCCTCCTCGCACAATTCGCGGCGGCGCTCGAGGGTCGATGCATCGAGGAAATCGAACCGCAGGCTTTTTTTGATCTTGTAAGCATATGGCCCGGTCAGGACTACCCATGAGATATGCGTCTCGCGCACCTCGAGCTGGACAATAGGATGCGGAAATGCCGCCGCCGTCAACGCATGGGGGTTAAAGGCGGGAAAATTCGCGCCCTGATCGGAATCGATGACGTCGGTAGCGACCATGATTGGGCTTCCTGGAGGGGCTAAGATGTTACCGGCATCACAGTAATCGGGGCGCGACGGCCGCGATAGCCGAGGATTACCGCATCCGGTACGTAATCTCCTCAAGCGGCGTGCTTCCGTGGCATACTGCCAACGCTGTGTACTAGCCTAGGTCCGCATTTTAAATGAGAAATCAGCTCCCGTTTTGGCTTGGCGCGCTCGGGTTCCTCATAGTTGGCTGGAACGGTGCTTGGGGCGCGTCCGCCCGAGGTCCCTGCGACGATTCGCTAACTCAGGCAATGCCTCAGCGACCGGACGGAGCGCTGGGCGGGCACGCGTTCGCGCAATCACTCCGCGGCTTGACGGATGATGAGCGGGAAATGCGTATCCGCGAGCAATTGCTTACGGGCAATATCCCACAGTTCCTGCGCCGCTTGGTCCCGATCGAATTACACGCGCCGGCGGGGCGAGGGCTGCCTATCGATATTGTGGTTTGCGCGGCTCCCGATTATGTGGCGATCGGTTCCGATGAGGACTTTATGCTGATGCCCATGCGGTTGGCAACGGCACTCTCGTTGGCTTCGGAAACCGGCTTCACGCTCCCGACCCCGCGCATCGTCGATGCCATTTATGCGCAAGCGGACGCCCATGTCGCGCCGCGGCCCCTGCCCGCCGGCAGTGAAATGCGCTCGACCGACTATTCGGTCCGCCACGACGAGCTCGTCAGGGCGCAACGCGTGTCGCAGGACATATCGTTGGGCGATCTGACCGCCGGCGATAAAAAGGATTTGGTTCTCACCAATCGCTTGTGGAGCCATTTGGATCGAGTGGCTATTTACGGTTGGCATATGTTGGATGGTAAGCCCATTCAATCGCTCAGCACGATCCATGGCTGGCGGTATGCCGACTATAGCCACGGTGTGCGATTAATCAGCACGCAGGTCTTCATTGACGGTAAGCCCCGATCCATTTTCGACGTCCTGCAAGATAGCCGCTTGGCTGGCCTCTTAAGCGGCGAAGGACGCCTCGCCAATGCCGTGGTCTTGATCCAGACGCTGAAAGCGCAAGCGCAAAACGCTCTCTCGGCCGCCCTCTTCGAACCGCTGCGCCGGTAGCCTTTCGGCGCAAATGTCCGCGCTTAAGGCGGATGCACTAAGGGCAACCTGCACCGGGGTAGGTTGGATTCCCTATAGCTAGAGTTCTGCTGCGCACGCAGACTTCCTCCCCATCGGCCAAGTATCGGAGTGTCACCGGGGCCAACTCACTGTTGCCACGACTTTCGACACGCGCCTCAATCTGGAAGTAGGAGTGCCTCTCAAGGCAGACTAGCTGTGTCCGCATCAATTCTGGTCACGGGCGGTGCCGGATTTCTCGGCATTAATCTATGCCGCTGCCTACTCGGACGAGGATTCAAGGTCCGGTCGATGGATATCGCGCCTTTTGATTATCCCGAGCGGCATCTCATCGACGTCATGCAGGCCGATATTCGCGATCCTGCGGCCGTCGAGCGCGCCATGACGGGGATCGATATCGTCGTGCACTGTGCCGCGGCACTTCCGCTCGCAAGCAAGGAGGAGATTCAATCGACCGACGTGGGCGGCACGCGGACGCTCCTCGAGTTCGCCGCCCGCCACCCAGTACGCCGTTTCATATTCATCTCTTCCACCTCGGTCTACGGCATTCCCGATCACCATCCGGTGTACGAGCATGATCGGTTGCAGGGTGTCGGTCCCTACGGTACCGCGAAGATCGCCGCGGAAGAGCTCTGTCTGCACTCTCGAGAAGAAGGGCGTTGCGTCGCCATTCTTCGTCCGAAGAGCTTCGTCGGGCCGGAACGGTTGGGGGTTTTCGAACTGCTCTACGATTGGGCCTACGAGGGGAGGAGTTTCCCGGTGCTTGGATCCGGGAATAATCGATATCAATTGCTTGATGTGGCGGATCTGTGTGAAGTGATCGTGCTTTGCGCGACGTTCGAGGAGCGGGTGGTCAATGACACGTTTAACGTGGGCGCGCACGAGTTCGGCACGATGCGCGCTAATGTTCAAGCGGTCCTCGATCGGGCTGGGCATGGCAAGCACGTGATCGGCCTTCCCGCCGCGCCGGTGATTCTGGTGCTCAAAATGCTCGAAGGACTGCAACTCTCACCCCTCTATGAGTGGATCTACGAAACGGCGGCGCGAGAGAGCTTCGTATCGATCGAGCGCTTGGCGAACCGGCTCGGGTTCGTCCCCCGGTATTCCAACCAAATGGCCCTCATTCGCAACTACGACTGGTATGTCGAGCATCGCGGGGAGTACCGAGGGAGGACGGGCGTGACTCATCGGGTGCCCTGGAAGAAGGGCGCGCTCGGGATCGCGAAATGGTTCTTCTAGCCGCCATAGCGAGTCCGCCCGCGGATAGCGCGGATCGAGTGCCGCTCGTCGTTGATCTCGATGGAACGTTGTTGCGAACCCATTCCTTGATCGAATCGATCTTACCCCTGGTGAGGATGAAACCCTGGAGCTTGTTGCAGCTGCCTTTTTGGTGGCTCCGAGGGTGGGCTTACTTCAAGCATCGGGTTGCCGCCGCGTCGATGCCGGACATTAATACCCTGCCGTACCGCACCGAGCTGGTGGAGTTCCTGCGCGATCAGAAGCGCCGGGGCCGCTCGCTGATTCTTGCCACGGGCGCGGACGAGAAGCTCGCCACTGAGATCAACCGAGAGTTCGGTCTCTTCGATGAGGTGATGGCGAGCGATGGGCACATTAATTTGGTGGGGAGGAAAAAGCGGGAGCGCCTGATCGCCACCTTCGGGCTGCATGGTTTTGATTACCTCGGCAATGATCGTCGAGAGGTTGAGATTGGGTGCGCAGCGCGGCGCGCATTGATCGCATCGGCCGCCCCTCAAGGGGTGAAGTCGATGGCGGAACTCACGCCGATCGAGAAAATCTTTAAGGATCGACCGGCGCGCTGGCAAGATTACCTCGACGCGCTGCGCCCGACGCACTGGGTCAAGAATGCACTTCTGTTCGTGCCTCTGGCCGCAGCCCACCAGGTGTTCGAGTTCGGGCGTTTGGAGCGCGTCTTGCTAGCGTTCGTCGCCTTTGGTCTTTGCGCATCTGGTGTTTATCTCTTGAACGATTTGCTGGATTTACCGGCGGATCGACGCCATCCCCACAAGAAAGAGCGCATGCTCGCGTCGGGGCGGATCCCGATATCGTATGCGCTGTGGATGATGCCGCTTCTGCTGTTGGGTGCCTTTGGACTCGCGCTGCACCTCTCAATCGGGTATGCGGGGATTATCGCGCTCTATACCGCACTCATGATCGCCTATTCGATGAAGCTCAAGGACATCCCGTTGGTGGACGTTTTCGTGCTCGCCGGCGGCTATGCGCTCAGGGTCGCGGCGGGAGCGGTCGCGGCCGAGATTCGTATCTCAGCCTGGCTTCTGACGCTTTGCGTATTTCTGTTTTTCAGTTTGTCCCTCATCAAACGATACGCGGAGCTCATCGTTCTGGAAGGCCAGCCCGGGGCAGGACCGGTCCACGCGCGGGGCTACTTGAGCCGCGACAAAGGCATGCTGGTGGCGCAGGGCATCGCGAGCGGCTATTTGGCCGTGATGGTGCTCGCGCTTTATACGAATACCGAGATCAGCCAACGACTTTATGCACGACACGAGGTGTTCTGGGGCGTCTGCCTGTTGCTCCTTTACTGGGTAAGTTACATCTGGATGGCGGCCGAGCGCGGACGAATCGTCGGCGACCCAGTGATGTTTGCGCTCACGGATCGAATCAGCTACTGCACGATCGCGGGGATGGGGCTCCTAGCGGCACTTTCCTTGTGACAGTGCCCGTCCAGATACCGCGAGTACGCACGGCGAAGATCGTTTCACGGGCGCTCGGCCGCGTCTGGAGGTTAGGCTGGGCCTGGGTCTGTGCGGTTGCGGTCATGGGCCTTATGCATCAGATGTTGGCTGCCGCAGAGGCCCTCACATCGCCAGCGGTCCCGTACCCGTCGGACATTCCAAAGACGATCATCGAGCTGCAGCCGTTTAGACTGACGCAACGCGTGGAGTTCTCCGTGACCGGCGATCAAGGTGCAGACGGGGCGGGCGAGGCGACGCTCACCAATCTGAATCCTCAGATCAATGTGTGGTTTCTACTGACGATTCGATCCACCCGGAGCGGCAAGTCGCAGGCCTACCACCTCGAAAATCCTTGGCCGAGAACGCAGCGATTGTCGATCGATGCGGATCATCCCAGGGGTCTCAGGATTTTAAGCGATGACCACGAGATCGCCTGTGATCTTTGGGGCCGGGAAGGTACAACGGCGTTGCAGCGAGCGCAGCGCTCGGAGTTACCGTACGCGCCGCTCTGCAAAGACCGCGTCTACTTGCGTAATGCGGTTCCTGGAAGCTATACCCATCTCGAACGCGTGACGAATTTCCTGCGTGACCATGTATGGGGCGGCGAGCGGATAGTCGGCTTCGTGAAACAAGAGCTATTTGCGGACGCCTTTATCGAAACGGGCACTGCCGGCGCGCTTCCCGCAGCGGCGGAGGCTTCACCTGCGGGCCTGCGAGCCGCGCTGACGGGCGTTCCGTTCAGCGGACAAGCGGTGATGCCTGCGAACCTCGGCATCGATGTGGGACAGGGATCATCCGGTCTGCTCCTGGGACGCTGGTATGCGGCGCGCGACGTGGCGGGGGTGTACGTGAGCGTCATCAAGCCGCAGGCGATCGCGGTGCCCCTCTCGAACGCGGACCGGCGCAGCCTGAACGAGCTCGACTCGGTCGAGGGGGGCGCTTTGGACTATCTGGTGGCGTTGGACCTGCAGCGATTCGACTTGGGATTCGCGCTTGGCACCGATCATCCGCGCGTCGGCTGGTCGGAACGGGTCCTCGACTCGGTGCGCGATCCGAAGGTCCCGGGACCCGACGGTATCGGCAGTTCCTCGCCCCTGGTGGTGAATGGGATGGTGAATCCGCCGACGGTCGCGCGATCGGTGGCGACCTTTGCCGGCGGATTCAAGCGCGAACACGGCGCCTTTCGCTACGGGGCGCTGGCTGAGCAAAATCATGGCTCCCATTATGGGTTCATTCAGGAAGGCACAGTCTTCAGTAAGCTCCAGCCACACCTCGCGACGCTTCTGGTCTATGACGATGAGACCGTCGCAATGAAAACCTGGACGGCCGCCGACGATGCCTCGCTTGCCCATATCCGCTACGCGCGACAGAACGGGGTGCCTTTGATCGAATACGATGAGAAGACCGGTCTGTCCGCGGCCGGTGCGCTGGTCCACAGCTGGGGGCCCGGTAATTGGTCAGGTTCCAGTGAGGAACACCTACGAACGGTCCGCGCGGGCGTTTGCCTGGTGGAATCGGGTACGGCGCGTCTTCTGGTCTACGGGTACTTTTCCACGGCCACACCGAGCGCAATGACTCGTGTGTTTGAAGCCTATGGCTGCCGTTATGCCATGCACTTGGACATGAATGCGCTCGAGCACACCTACTTTGCCCTCTATGCGCACCGCGATGGACGCATTGTGGTACAGCACCTCATTGAAGGGATGGCCGAGGTTGACCGCAAGGGCGGGGATGAGCTCGCGCCGCGCTTCTTGAGTTTCCCCGACGATCGGGATTTCTTTTATCTGACCGAGAAGAGGTAAATACCTTGCGACGGACCTTGCTGATTTGCACGCTTCTGGTCGTAATGACCCGTGCACCCGCTCAGACAGCCCTGCGCGAGCAGAACGAGATCCTGTTCCAGCAACTTCAGCAGGTCCACCACCTGAGCGATCGGGAGATGCGCGATATTCGCGCCATATTCGCGCACTCCGCGGTCTTGGGCCAGGGTAACCCAACCATTTCTCAGCACCCGTTCACCCCAGTGCAGTGCGCCGCCAAGCTTAAGGAGCAGGGAGTGAGCTACGAGAATGCCCGGTTCGAGCGGATCTGCGGCGGCAAGTACTTAGCGCCTCTTTATGACCCGAAGACGGGGACCGCGGAACAGGCGAAAGTCTGCATCGATCAGTTCGAGTTTCCGAACATTCCATGTGCCTATCCGGTCGTGTGGGTCAAAGCCCGCGAAGCTGCGCAAATCTGCGAAGCGGAGGGCGAGCGTCTTTGCGACGCCCACGAGTGGGAGGGCGCGTGCGCGGGAAGTTTGCAACCGCCCGACTACCGATTCGATCTCGCGCGGAACCAGCCGCCGGAAGCCGCTATTCACCAGATGCGCATCGCGCACAACCTCGCCCATCAGGCTGATAAGACTTGGAGTTACGGTCCGGAATATCAGCGCGGAATCTGCGCGACGGGAAGCTTCAAAACCCCGGGCTGCCCGGGCGGCGGTTGGCCGCAATGCGGCTCGAATACCTATCCGACCGGCGATTTTCCGGCCTGTCACAGTCCGCTGGATGTTTATGATCTAAACGGCAATGCCGCGGAGCATATGAATCTGCCGCTCAATGAACAACAAATGTCGAGTCTTGGGGGCAAGGAGCTCGGCTACACGGAGATGAAGGGCAGTTGGTTCATTTTCGACACCTACCGTGCGCACGAAGATTGGTGCCGGTGGCGCGCGCCCTTCTGGCACGGCACCCGCGTCATGGATCCGGCGAGTCATGCAAATTACCATCTGGGCTTTCGCTGCTGCAAGACGATTGAACCTTCCGAGCAAAGCACCCCTCAGCACTAGGGGACGACGGGACGAGAAGCGCTGTCCTCTAGCGTGCGGCCTCGCCGTCGCAAGCGAGCGAAACATCCGGCTCGAGCGCGCGAATGGCATCGGCAAACAATGCCGCCGTATTCAGCACGGTGAGCGAGGTGCCGGTATGGCGAGCGAAACTGGGGTCGAGCGTCACCGAGTCGGTGACGACGACCGAGTCCGGCCCGTCGGATTCAAACAATCGCTGCGCTTCGCCGGAAAAGGCCGCATGGGTGGCCGCGATGTCGATACGGACCGCCCCCGCGCGACGGCACGCATCGATCGCGCGAAGCACGGTCGTTCCGGAGTCGATCAAATCATCGACGACGATAACGCGCCGTCCTGCAACGTCGCCCGCGAACAGGCTGCCGCTGATGATACCGGCGCTTCGCACCTTGTCCATGAGCGCAAAGGAGACGGTGCGGCCGAGCGCCGTCTCAAGAAGCTCTCGTACGCGGTGGGCGCGTTTGACGCCACCGGTGTCGGGAGAGACGATGGTATATTCGGCGGCCGCGGAATTGGCGGCGAAATGCTCCACGAAGAGGGCGGCCGCCTCGATATGTACGGTTGGGCAGCGAGACGCGTTCTCGAAGGCGGCGACATTGTGCACGTCGAGAGCCATCACACCGTCGACCTTGACCGCTTCAAACAGCTGGGCGACGTAGCGTGCGCTAAGCGGGTCGCCCGGGGCGGTGCGGCGGTCTTGCCGCGCATAGGCAAGATAGGGCACGCAAGCGGTCACGCTCCCGGCGCCGCTATCTTTCAGGGCATTGATGAAAAACAGGAGTTGACAGAGCCGGTCATTGGCCGATCCGACGGCGTCCCCGAAAAGGGATTGGATCACGTAGACGGACCGCCCGCGGACAGACCCAAGAGCACGAAGCTTGTATTCGCGCCCTGTAAAGTCCTCTTCTTTATGTGGTGAGAGTTCGACACCCAAAGCGGCGGCGATTCGACGGCCCAGCAGTGCGGAAGCTGCCGGCGCGAACATCGAGATGGAGTTGTCCAGTAAGGTCATTACCGCGCAAGCTTACCCCCATGGGCCGCGCGGCACATACGTAGTTACACGCAAGGTGACGTCCGGTGCAATGTGAAGCGGGATCATGTGATCCCATCGGCGTGCCAGTACGCGGCAACCGGTGGAGGCCAATATTGCCGGGACAGTGGAACCGCAGATACAGGCTTCAAATGATCAACGCCGGCTTCCTTAAACGAGTGCAGATCGACGCACGGACGATAAGCCACGCCGACTGGTCGCCGCTTTAGGTAGATCCAGCGATCCAATGTGGGAAACACGAATGGCGTAGCGATACTCCGGGTGCAATCATGGTGCTGTTCACGGCCCAAGTGCATTATTAGCAATGCCACGTTTGATTGGAGAGAGTCCATGAAAGCAAGCGATGTGATGGTACGCGACGTCATTACCATTGGGCCGGATGACGATGTTTCTCGTGCCGCGAAGATGCTCGCGGACCACGACATCAGTGCTTTGCCGGTCATCGACGAGCAGCGGCGGGTGCTCGGTATACTGAGTGAGGCGGACCTCCTGAGGCGTGAGGAAATCGGGACGGAGAAGCGGCGCCCTGCGTGGCTCGAGGCGGTGATGCCCACAGGCCGGCTCGCGGCGGAGTATGCAAAATCCCACGGACGAAAGGTCCGTGAGCTCATGTCCGAGACGGTAGTTAGCGCGACCCCGGATGCGTCGCTGTCTGAAATCGCCGCTTTACTCGAACGAAAACGAATCAAGCGGGTGCCCATCGTTGAGAATGGCAAACTCGTCGGTATTGTCAGCCGTGCCAATTTAATACAGGCGCTCGCATCCGCAGCTGAACGGACCCTCTCGGCCTCGGCAGCATCGACCGATCAGGCCATTCGGTTACAGATCTTGGACCGCCTGGTAAAGCAATCCTGGACCGGATTCGGGGAGCGCAACGTGATCGTTGCCGATGGCGTCGTGCATCTTTGGGGCTTGATTGATTCCCCGGAGGAGCGCAAGGCGCTTTTTGCGCTGGCGGAATCGGTGCCCGGAGTGCAACGCGTCGCGGATGAGCTGATTCCCTGCTACTGACATCACGTTGCATCGCTGCGCTGTCCCGGACGCCGCGGCGCAACTCGATGCCACTCTCATCGAACCTTGTCGGGGGAAAGAGCACGCCCTCGGTACGCCGACTCTTGGCGGCGAGCGTCGCGTATGCTTGCTCGACACCAGGGCGGCGGTCAACTGATGGCCGGCCGTCCCGATCAGGCCGAGTACGTTGCGGAGAGCTGCGAAGCGAAGCCCTTGGCGGAATGCGGGAGCGCCGCGGCGACTCGGTTGCGGCAATCCACGATGGCGAGGCGAGGCAGCACACCAATACTATGGCTCCGTCCGTACCAGAGGAGCCTCGATCATGAGCCAGGAACTGAATTCTCGCGTAGCGGGTGAGCCGGTGACGATTCGCCCGATCCGAATCGACGACCTTGAGCGGGAACAAGACTTCATTCGTCGTCTGTCGCCGGCGGCCAAGCGCTACCGGTTCTTGGGCGGTGTGAACGAATTGTCCCCGCGGGAGCTGAGGGGCTTGTGCGAGGTCGACGGAAAAAATTCGATGGCTTTCGTGGCCACCGTGCTTCGGAACGGCCGAGAAGTGGAGATCGGGGTCGCCCGCTATTCTCCGGCCGCCGGCGCCAATACTCGCGAAATCGCGGTTACCGTATCCGATGAGTGGCAACACCGAGGTTTGGGCATGATGCTGGTCAAGCACCTGATCGAAACGGCGAAGCTCAATGGCGTCACGCGCCTGTATTCCATGGATCTTGCGGACAATGGTGCGATGGCAGCGCTCGCGAAGGATTTAGGAATGACGTCGATGCGCGATCCGAGCGATCCGCATCAGATGATTTACTCCCTAACGGTATGAGATTAAGGAGATCACGATGGCAGGCAAGGGCGGTGTATGGATTGATCATCGCGAGGCGATCGTGGTGTTCCTCGACTCAGACTCGGAACCGCCCCTCCACGTGGTCTCGCACGTCGTCAAGCATCTATCGCGGGGCGGCGACTCCCCGTTGAAAGGATCCTTCGAGGCTCGGCAAGTGCCGCGGGACGACCGCCGTCAAATGGCCTTGACGGGAGAGCTCAACACCTATTACGACCAGGTCACGGCAGTGGTCGCCCAGCTCGATGCGCTGCTGATTCTTGGCCCGGGCGAGTCCAAGGGCGAATTCAAGAAGCGGCTCGATCGGCATAAGCTTGGTGTGCACGTGGTTGAAGTAGCGACCGCGGATAAAATGACCGATCCGCAACTCGCGGCCAAAGTCCGCGAGTACTTCCATGGAACGGCCGCGCTAGCGCGCAGTTAGCGCTAGCGGACCGTACGTATGATCGCAGACGCACCAAAGGCAGTCACCCGAGAGCGACCTGGTTCGGTTGCGCAGCCTGCAAAAGAGGCCAGTAGCTGAAACGTATTCGGCGATTGCGCGACGTGCTTCGCGCCTAGCGCCGGTGGGAGCAGCGCCTATTTAATGACCCCAGGACGGAGAGGGGTCCAACAGACGCAAACTCGATTCACTTCGTGCTCCGCTGCGAGGCAATCGGATAGCTCGTGACCGGGCGCGAAGCCGCGACGCTCGGCGATCAAGTAGGCGACTTCCGCGATCACTGTGTGACGCTCTGCCGCCGTGCGCAAGCGGTCGATCCTCGTGGACGAGATATCCAGCGGATATGGAGCAGGATGGTGGCAGATCAGTCGCGAAGAGCAATCCGTATTTGCTGTAGGCCGCGCACGTAGTTGTCCGAATGACTGAACGCTTGTGATTTCGGTAAGGTTTGAGTCAAGGAAATCAGGAGCAAGCGATGGAAGACAACGTCGGCCCACTCGATCAAACGATACGAATTTTCGTAGGCATCATGGCCGGATGGGAGTTTTTTCTCATGCCAAATACCCATTGGTGGCTCATCGCTTTTGCATTCTTCTTTATATTGACGGGGTCGGTGGGGAGATGCCCGATTTACAGCTTTCTCTCCGTAAGTACGAAAAAGGAAAAGATCTCTTGATCGGATAGTTGCGGCTTGAGGAGTGCGCGACGCGTCAAGCGGCTGCGAAACGTAGAGCGGAGACGGTTGCTGCGTGGGATGTCTGGTCACTTTGATGTTTCATGCCCGACGTGCCGTGAGGCGCCGTTACGGACTTTTAGGTAGCGAGTAGCGCTCGAAGCAAGGTGAGCAGTTCGTCGGATTTAACGGGCTTGCTCGTGACCCGCAGGCAGGGATCGCGGGGTAGTTGCTTGATAATCGTAGAGGTATCCCCAGTCGTCAGGACGACTTTTAATGAAACCCCGAGAATCTCGCGCAACGCCGTGATGACTTGGGTGCCTGTTTCGCCGTCGCGTAAGTGATAGTCGGTAATCAACAGGTCGACACCGTGCCCTTGCTGGACATGATGCAAGGCTTCCGCCAGCGAGCTGACCGGCGTCACGTGATACCCTTCCAATTCGAGCAGCATGCACGTGGCGCGGCGAACCGCCTCATTGTCCTCTACGATCAACACGCGCGCTTCGCCCACCGGTTGGGGACTGGAGAGGAATGAGCTGGCGGCCTCGGTTGGCGGCGTCGACTTTCCGCGGCTCGCGGGAACCGCCAGTGAGAAGACCGATCCCTTGCCCACCTCAGAGCTCACGTCGAGTTTGAGCGCGAGCAGCTTCACGAGGCGCTGCACGATGGAGAGCCCCAAGCCGTACCCATCTCGGGACGAGTTGGCGGGAACGCCGATCTGATAGAACTCGTCGTAAATGTAGGCGAGTTGATCCGGGGGGATCCCCACACCCGTATCGAGCACCTCGATACGGACTAACGCCGCCTCTTGCAAACAGCGCAGTCGTACCCAGCCTTCATGAGTGTACTTGACTGCATTCGAGACCAGGTTTCGCAAAATCTGTTCTACGAGCGAAGGGTCGGTGTAGACGACGGCGACGGCGGGTTCGATCTCGAGCTGCAAGCCCTTATGAGCTGCGATACCCGCGAATTCGAGTCGCAGCTCCTCGAATAGGGCAGCCACCGTGAAATCAGTGGGCTCCGGTTTGATCGCTCCGGACTCCAGTTTGCTGATGTCGAGTAAGGCATTGAGGAGGCGCGACATCGAGCCGATTGCCTGATCCTGTTGCGATAGGGCTTCGATCGAATGAGGATCAGTTGCGCGCCGACGGAGACTCCCATTCAGTAGTTCGAGGGTCTGAAGCGGCTGGCGCAGATCGTGGCTCGCAGTCGCTAAAAAGCGGCTTTTGCCCAGGTTCGCCCGATCGGCGGACTCGCGCGCCTGATCCGCGAGTTCTCGCGCAGCGTCCGCGGCCTCGCGAGCCAAGAGGAGTTCCGCTTCGATCCGTTTGCGGTCCGTGACATCTCGAATGGCGGCTGCAATCAGGGTGCGGTCCGCATCTTCAATCGGGCTCAAACTGATCTCGACGGGGAACTCGCTGCCGTTGCGGCGCCGCCCGAAGAGCGTAAGTCCAACGCCCATGGGGCGCGTCCGAAGGCTGGCAACATAGTGCTCGCGATGCACAATGTGGCGCGCGCGAAAGCGCTCGGGCAGCAGGACTTCGATGCTCTGGCCGGTGATTTCATCGTGTTCGTATCCAAACACCGCGGCGACCTGCCGATTGGTATATCGGATGATGCCTGTTGCATCGATGATAATTATCGCGTCCGGCGCCGCGTCGAGGGCACTGCGCGCCAGATCGGGTGGAACGGTGCGCATCTAAAGACAATCCGTGTGTCGATCCGGCTTCACTATATATCAGATCAACACCGCAGGATGGTCATCGCCCGGGTTTAACTTCCGGACAAACGGCCACTCTGCAGTTACCCGAATAGCCTAGCGCGACGCTCTAAGTCATTGTTTATACGCAACTATATATCTAGGCCGATCCTCGTTGGGGGCGTGGCAGCGCTGGGCTTCGGATTTCGTTGACAGGTACAACGAGCTACCCCTGGGTCCAGAGAGGCTGGTTATTTCTTTGAACGCCCTCGGGCGCGCGGCTGAAGCTCGACTTGATCCCCCGACTGAAGCGCCAACGCGCTCGCCTCGTCCGCGTCGATGTGGAGCTCCAGACGAAACTCGGGCGATACGCGGACCAGCACGCCTCGGAGCCGAAACAGCGGGCGGCGAGCGCGAACCACCACATCGATAAGGTCTCCATCTTGGACCCGGACGTATTCGGCATCGGCGGGGCTCATATGCACGTGGCGCAATGCGCGGATCACGCCGCGGTTCAGTCGTGCACTCGTTCTTGGACCCTGAATGACAACGCCGGGAGTTTTGTCAACGTCTCCTGATCGGCGTACGGGCGCAGCGATGCCCAGTGTCTGCGCATCGGTGACTGATATTTCGACCTGGTTCTCCGCCCGTGGCGGTCCGATGACACAAACGTGGTCCAAATGCCCGCGGGGTCCAATGAGGGTGACGGTCTCGCCTGCCTCGTACAGTGCCGGCTGTCCGAGACGAGCATGCTCATGGAGGTGATAGTGATCGCAGAACAACTCCTCGATGGTCGCGGTAGTCAGGTGTACATGCGTCGGTGAGATGACAACCGGAACTCGCAATGGCGAACGAGTGGGCCGGTGCTGCCGCGGCTGTTGCGGCAGAATGATTTCGTGCGGAGTCATCGGGGCTTCTCCTGGGTAGTCGGGTATCTTACGGCGTGACTTTCACTCCATACCAACTCACGTTGCGCGACTTTGCGCCAGCGGCCATCGATTGGCCATTCGCACCTTCCCTTAAGGGGGGGCAGTAGATGTCGCGCGGCCTAAGCCGGCGAAATGCCAATTACGCCAAGCATGATCGTTTCGCGCGATTGTTCACGCTTGATGCGTCGCCGCCTGGTCCCCGGCTACTGAATGGTTAGATGGTTTTCTACAATGTTGACGCCAGGGGCCGCCCATGCTGCCCAGGTCGCATCCTCCCGCTCTTGCCAGGTATTGACATGGCCCTTCAAGGTGACGGTCGAGCTATCAACGAGCACTTGGATACCCTTGGCATCCAGGCGCGCCTGCCGCTTAAAAGCCTCTTCTATCTTTTGCTTGACGTCCGATGCTTTCACGGGCTGCTGAACGCTAATCTCGTTGGAGACGCCTTTGACACCCTTTAAGTGACGCACGACGCTCTCGGCCGCAAGCCGCTGATAGCCCCAAGTGACGTGCCCGGTCAAAGAGACCCAGCCGGCTTTCACCACCGGCGTGATCGCGGTACCGTTTAGGGATACGTTCCAGCGAAGCGCGCTCGCCGCGGCGTCGGCGATGTCCGTATCAGTCTGTTCATCCGATTCGGGAATCTTGATCTCGATGTCGTTTGTGATCGCGCGTACCCCGCGGACGCGTTTCGCGCTGTCCTCGGCAGCCCATCGCCCCGAATAGTGAGGTACGTCCCCGGTGAGGGCGACCACGCCGTTGTTGACGCCGACCCCGATCCGCCGGCTGTCGACGCTCGGATTCCAGTCCAATTCGCTCTCTACGTCTCGCCGAACATCAACATCGAGTCTCATGAGCCACTCCTTAGTTGTCTGTTGAGCCGCACCATGATCGCGCCCTCAACGCTAGTCAGACCATGCGGGTTTGCCGCTGCAGATTGCATGATTTACCTAGCGAATCGGCGGCGACGTTACACGAGCGTCACGGAGATGTGTC
>CAWCTM010000021.1:0-37818 GCA_963798595.1 uncultured Gammaproteobacteria bacterium
CGACCTATCGGCATGACGATCTGGAACGCCTATGTGTACGATCTTTCCGGCGGTATCTACCTGGAGATGATCAAGGGGAGCGACGTTCATGGAGGCGTCTCGATCCATTAGGCGGCGCCAGCTTGGCCTACCGGGATGCGATTCGTTCGAGCACGAATCGCTCCCACGCACTTGCGATTGTGATACCCAGCCGCATGGGATCTGGTGGCGCAACTGAAGTCGGCTTACTCGCTGAAGATGACGACCGTTGTGCTTCCCGTGAGCGGAATGGATCCGCCGCTGAAGCCCGAGGCAACTGCAACATACTGCTTGCCCTTGACTTCGTAGGTGATGACGCCGCCGGCGATCGGACCGCCGGTAGGGAAGCTGTAGAGGGTCTTGCCGTCGCGTGCATCAAGGGCAAGGAAGTTGCCCGACAGATCTCCCGTCAACAGCACATCACCGGCCGTGGGCGTAATGGCCGCGTACATGGGCGTGGGCCACTTCACGCGCCAGGCCATGGTTCCAGTCTTCGGATCAACCGCGTTGATCCAACCGCTCCACTCGCGTGTGGGATCATTCGTACCCCAGCCGTTCGCAAGTCCCGTGTAGGGAACGGTTGCGACCCATTTCGGTCGGGGCCCATCTTGAATGTCGTGCACCAGTCGATCGCGTTCACGTACAAGAGGCCCGTCGACAGGCTATGAGCCGCGCCGTTCCACTGCACGCCGGCGACCGGACAAACGCGAACGCCTTCGGGGGTGATCGGCACATCCTGATTCAGTAGCGTTGTCACCGGGAGCTTGAAGACGAGCTTGCCGTCGTTGCGCGACACGACATGCAGGATCCCTTGCTTGCCCGCTGTAGCGACCAATTTCCTGCCGTCCGAGTCGAACAGCGAAACGACCGTCGTGTCCCAGTCATGATCATCGTTGGGCCGCAGCTGGTACCACCATTTGAGCTTGCCGCTGTGGGCATCGAGCGCGACCAACGACTCGGTGAACAGATTGGCGCCCTGGCGCATGTCTTTCTTGTAATCGGGACCGGGGTTGGCAACGGGCACGAACAACGTGCCTGTGTCACGGTCCAGAGCGTAGGTAACCCACGCCGCTCCACCGCCGTGAGCCGAGGATCCGGGCGTCTTCCAGGTATCGGCACCGCGCTCCCCGGACTTCGGTATGAGATCGAAACTCCAGGCGAGAGAGCCATCGCTGACGTTGAAGGCCATCATCTGGCCGCGGATCCCCCAGTCACCGCCCGCCTTGGCCACATATACGATGTCATCCAAGACGATCGGTGCTGCGCCAATGCCTTCCCCAAGACTCCAGTCGGCAACCTGCCGCACCCACAAGGGCGCCCCCGTCTTGGCATCGAGCGCATAGAGGAAGCCGTCTTGAGTGCCGCGGATCACGCGCCCCCCGGCGATGGCGACACCCCTGTTGGTCGCGTTCATCTCCGGGCCCTGGGCGACGTGCGAGTGCGTCCAGATTTTCTTGCAGCTGGTCGCGTCGATCGCATAAGTGCCGAGGTGCGTCGTCACGTACAGGATGCCGTCATACATCACCGGCCCGGTGGAGAATGTCCCGAGCTCACCCAGCTGGAACATGCAGACCGGCCGCAGGCTCCCGGCGTTAGTCCTATCGATCTGCGCCAGGGTCGAGTAGCGCTCGCCGCGATACCCCTTGTTGTACATGAGCCAGTTGTCGGTCGCCGTGTCCGCGGCATCGAGCTCGGCCTGGGTCGGCGCCATCGTCGAGGGCTGCGTGAGCTTGCCGTACAGCTTGCCGATCGAGATCTCACCGGGCGCCGCCGCCGCCACGGTGCCGCCGGCGGCCGCGGCCGCGTTGAGCTCGAGCACCCGATCCATGGGCGAATAGGGCGTGAACTTGTCGGTGCCTGCCGGCAAGCCGCTCTGGGCGAGCAGGAAAGCCACGATGTCCGCGTACTCCTGGCTCGGGAGCGACGCGCCAAGTCCGAGCGGCATGTTGGTGTGCACGTACCCGTAGAAGTCAGAGAGCTTCTTCCCATCCCACTGTTGGTTGAAGGTCTTACCCTTCAGCGCCGGCGCTCCCGCACCCTGCAGTTGCTGCCCGTGACAGACGCCGCACTTCTGAGAATACTCCCAGCGGCCCTGCGCCACTTGTTCTGACGTGTACCATCCGGTGCCGTCCGCCAGCGCAACGGCGCCTGCCGCGAGTCCGAAGAGCATTACGACAATGTCTGCGCGTCGTAGACGCAACTGCAAGGAGCCTGCGTTCATAGCGATCCTCTCTCGGTGACGGGTTATCTACACGTACAAAACAACAACGATCAAAGGACAACTACGTCCGCCCCTCTTCGAACTCACTCTGATGCATGCGCGGTACTCGACTTTTCGGTAAGTGCTCGAGTTCGTCCTTCGAGACCCCTGGCAGCTGCTGTACACCACGCCACTCATTCACTCGAGCTCCGAGGGGTAGCGAACGATTTGATAGGGCGCTAGCGCTGGTGGGGATTTTCCGTCGCGCCGCACAATAAGCGTTCACGGCCGCGAGCCGCATATGCTCTTCTTTCGTACGTTTTTCGTCGGCCGCCCGAACGATGCCGTCACCGCGACAAATATAATTGCGCTGCGCGCGACCAGGGAGAGCCGGCTCCTTCGAATCGGCACATGCGCTTAACGTCAGCCGTCGGATCAACCACTCATGATCGCTCATGGGAATATTGATAACCGGGTTCGCGTCGCCCGGATACTATACTTTTAGATATCTGCCAACTGACGAGCTGCCACAATCTCTTTCTGTCGCGGGTGTGTGAACCAATCGAGACCTAACGTCCGGGTTGAGTCGTAGGCGTGATCTCAAGAGCGTTTACGTCGCTCTCGCCTTACGCAAGGTAGTTCAGGATCGCAATCCAGACAGGGAGTGTGGCAACGCTGCAGTCGTACGAGGCCATGAGGCCTGAACTAGCCAGTTTAGGATTGGAGCCAAAGTGCCTACCGAATACCGGGCCAAAGAAGCCGCAGCGCATTGCGCTAATCAATGTGAGATACCGTATCTGTTCGATGGGCAGGCTCATAAGCCTCGCAGTCACGAGCATCAGGGCCGGTTGGACTGCATTCTTCAAGAGAGTGACGACGACCGTGCTTCCGCCGATCTTGAAGGTCTGAGCGGATACAACCAGACCCGTAAAGTACAAGGGCGGCACCGTCGGCCGCGGATCCGATTGTCGCAAGCGATTGACTCACGAAGGAAGGAAGATGCAGCCCTATGGAGGAGCACAGCAGTCCGAGCATGGGAGCCCAAACAATGGGCTTCCTGACCGAGCACATCAAAGGGGAGATAATGTTGCTCCAAGCGAGCGCGCGGCGGGAACCGTGGCTGGCCTCTAGTATCATCAGGGTCATCGGCGAGATGGTTATGCAGCCGATTGCGATGGAGGTTGCGACGGTGATCGCAGAGCGCGGCCCGAAGACCGACGCGAGTAATGGCAGCCCGACCGCGGCAGAGTTGGGAAATCCAACGGTCAACGCGACTACGGAGCTTTCTGCCGCACTCAGACGTTCCTGTGAACGGGACCACCAAAAGCTAGACGCATACAAGGCGGTATACACAATCGCCAATACAAGGGCCGGTGCGGCCTGCTGGCGCAAGTCCCGCAGAGACGTGTTGGCAACCGCGAGGAAAATTGAACAAGGGATTGCGAAACTCGTAACGAAGGTATTCAGCGTTTGAACGTTTTGATTGTCCATTGCCTGCCAAATGCCTGCCAGATAGCCGAGCAGCAACCCAACAAAGATTGGTATCAGCGCATTGGCAATCATCCCCGACATACACCTATTCTCAACGGAGTCTCCATTCGCGCTCCATAATGAGGGCCGCTCGCCCCGTGCCACGTGCCGGCACTTTTCGCTACCAATCTGTGCGGTGTATAGATCACTGCGTCGGCTAAAGCGAAGCGGGCACCGCCCTCCACGTGCGCATCATCGTCCTATCTCAAAAGCATTCACCGCGCACTGCCCACTCCCCGCCTTCGGCGTGACCTCGATGGCGCGCCGATAATTGAGGCAATCTGACCGTGAGGATAGACATCACTCCATTGCCTAATGGTATTAGCGATGCTTGGTATTGACGCATTACACGCAATTGCGCGAGGGCGGACTTGTATCTGCTATACCATCGTCGCCCATCCGATCTTCTCTTTCACATCTACGAGATCGGAGGAAAGCGATTCAAGTACCGAGGCTCCCACCAGTACGTTGCTGCGAGCGCGAGCCGGCGTGGCGGGCTTCTGTGCGCGCTCTCAGAAGTTGACCGATAGCCTTAGCCCGACTATCACATCGTCGGTATTTTGAGCGATGCCGCCCGGCTGATGGACATACTGGATGTTGGGCCGCAGCTCCAACCACCTAGTCGCATGCACGCTGTAGAAAATCTCACCCACGTACTCCGAGCTCTGTACACCGACCGGTCCGAGTCCAGCGGCGTTTTGCTGACGTTCGGCTTCCACGATGCGACTATTGACGTGCGTGCGGCCTATGGCGAGACCGATCTTGTCAGCGGGGCGCGCGGCGAAGGGTCCCGTATAGAAGACTCCCGCCGCGATCTGGTTGTCGAGGGTCGAGGTGCGCCGATCGGCAAAGGTCGCGTTGAAAAACACGCTGACACCGTGCGTGGAGCCGGGAACCGCGGGCGTGGTGACTCGCTGAAGGAAATTGACGTACGCGCCATACTGACCGGCGTGCATAAGTGGTTGACCGCCATCGAGCGCCAACGGCTGTCCTTTCGTGTTCTCGACGACGTCGGGGGCTTCGGATGAGTTATACCAGGCGCCGAACTTGTAGCTGCCGTCGAGCGCATCGCCAAATGTCGGCAGCCAGCTCACTTCGAAAGGAGCCAATACGCCCGTAGCTCCTCCGGGCCCGCTCAGGTTCAAGCCGTTTCGTGTAAGCAGATATCTTGGATTGACCTCATACGCGCCCAGCTGCACGTAACCGAAACCGCCGAACGAGGCTTTGAGCCGAGTCCCCCATTGGCTCACCGGCCAATTGTACCAATAGCTTCCGACGATATTGCCTGGCGTAGAGCCGCAGAACGTAAGATTCATGAACTCGCAAGAGAAAGCGGCGAAATCCAGGCCGGGATCCGTACGCCCGACCTTCCAGTCGAGCATTGCATCGAAATATTTCTGATCGTACCAGAACTGGGTCCAGCGCCAGGTTTGCCCGCGGCCATAGAGTTCCTGAACCTGCTGAAGAGAATCAAGTTTCGCATCGGAGCTGAGATTGTCACCGTTCCGGTCGGTGATCGTTATCTTGAATTGCGCTTGAGGGAGCGCTAGAAGCTTTTCAAGATCGAGCGTCGCGGCGAAGGTGATTTGATCCGTGTAACGCGCCAGCTCCTTATCGCCGCCTTGGACATTGGTGGCAGTCTCGGAGACGTAGCCAATGCGGAAGTCGATCCCTTTCTCGAGTAGATCACTGCGAATGCCGTCCCAGTCGAGGGACAAATCGTCGCTGAACGGTTGTGGTGCCCCCGCGTGAGCGGCAGCGCACCATACGATCAATGCGGAGAGAATAAATGCAAATCGGCTTTTTTTGCTCATAGCGCTCCACACCTCGAATCCAGCTACTCAAGCTCTAGGCCCGCCTCTTTCGTCAATAAAGTTAGCTCGTGTCTCTGTCTCAACAATTGGATCGCCGAATCGCGGCCGTCATGCTTTGGTAGCGAGACGCCGACGTGCATTCCGTCCGCCGCGCGCGGCGACAATTCTTTCGGCGACAACGCGAATGGATGCGAAGACATCTGTCGCTACCATCGTCGAATGGACTCAATATCGGGCCCGGGCTAGAAACATTGCTGTCGTGACTCACTTATCGGGAGCAGGCAAATGAGAGATCGCAATGCGTTGCGGACAAATCCGCCGAAGCGGGACGTCGCTGTCGATTGGCACGCAAGGTCGCGCTCCTATTGTTGGGTAGACGTTCCATTCTGCGATCGGTCGATTGACGCAGCTCCTCGAGGTGCACGCGCAGGCCATACCGGGCCACTGTCCCGGACGCGTTCCAGCACGTGGAGGGCGAAATGAGGTGGACTCAGCGTCTATCGGTGGAAATCGGCGAGCAACACGAGGCGGGCAAGGAGACGCCCGAGGCACTTGCAATCGCTAGCCTCCTATATCGGGGCGGACTCAATAACTATCTCGGTGTTCGCGTCACGCAAGTGCGAGCACTCGCTGCCGAGCTCGTTGAGGTTCAGCTACGCGTTCGTCCGGTCAGGCTTCGGTATCACTCATCCGCAACCTGGGGGGCGGATGGTCGGCGCAACGACTGCCGCCAGAAGGCAAAGTTATCCAATCGCTTCCTTTACCTTCAAGAGACACCCTCGGACGACCAATACATTGATTGATACGTGCCTCGTGCAGCCAATTACATCATTCGTAGGCGCCGCGCTCTTGCATTGGCTCCGCTGAAGCGCCAAACGGTGACCGTCGAAGCTTTACGTATCAAGGTTCAATATTGTTTCACCAACGACGAGTGGAAATTGCAAAGCAGACGCTCTTGTGGGCGCTGATCAACGTAGTCACCCGTTACAAATTGCCCCCTTTTTCGACTGTAAGTACTTGCTAAACGACGACCAATTAGGAGGTAAATGACATGAGTGGTAAGTGCTTTTGGATAATCGTGATTGTTGCGATATCTTTTGGTGTCTGGATGAGCGTGTCCCGGGCGGCACAAGATAGGTACATCCTGAAGGTTCCGAACGGGCTCGCGTTCTCCGAGTTTGAAGGATACGACACGTGGCAAAGCGTCGCAGTGAGTACGACCGAAACAAGTATTAAAGCTATTCTGGCGAATCCCGTAATGATAAACGCCTACAGGGAAGGTATTCCGGGCAATGGCGAGCCTTTTCCCGATGGCTCCAAGATTGTAAAGATCGAATGGATCAAGAAGAAAAATCCAGTGTCTCCCTATTTTGTTGAGATTCCGGACACCCTAAAATCGGTTTCGTTCATCGAGAAGGATTCCAAGAGATTCCCGGATACTCACGGATGGGCATATGCCCAGTTTGCATATGATGCAGTGGCCGATGCGTTCAAGCCTTCCCCGCTTTCGCTAACGGGACATGAATGCGGGTACGCGTGCCATACGACCGTAAAGACGAGTGACTACATTTTCACAAGGTATCCCCGGAGGTAGGCAATACTGGCTGTTACACTTAACCGTATCGGCGAAACCTCAAGGGGCTAGACAACGCGGACGGCGCTGATTTCTTATAAGGTCTACCCGATACAGCCTGATCGTTTAGATGGTCCCGCACGCGACGGTCGGGCTCTGTCGTTTGGAACCGTTTAAAACGGTGGGGTCGGTCTTGAATTCGGAGTAAGGTACCGCCCAGCCAACGCCCAGCTGTCGGTACACGCCAGATCGGCCTTCCTTGGAATTGGGTACCCCACCATTCTTAACGGTTCCAAGCGACAGGGTCGGAGCCGGCGGCGATGCCGGTTCCGGGGCGCAACATCAGCAGGACCATGGCGAGCAAGACCGATGCAATGACCGTGAAGCGCGAACGCAAATCCGAGGCGCGAATCAATACGAGGAAGCTCATCTGCATGTTTTCCAGAGCGCGTGAGAGGGGTCGAGATTGTTGCGCAGCCAATTCTCGCATCAAATTCCCTTGATTCCCACTGCGTCGAAGGCCGCTTTGCGCCTGCGCGGGCCCGCCCGATTGCCTCGCTGCGCGTGTGGCCCTACATTGGCTTCATGCCAGAGAGGGATCCGCCGATTCGCAGCCCCTTCGACGTGAGCTCGCGGAACATTCGCCCGTGAAGCCGCGTTGAGATGAGCGAGGCCCTCGAAACCGCGGCGGTTCGGCACGCGACGCCGACTCTATTCGGCCAGCCGCGCGGCCTCGCGACGCTGTTCCTGACCGAGATGTGGGAGCGCTTTACCTATTACGGCATGCGGGCCATTCTGGTGCTGTTCATGGTCGCGACGCTCGCGGACGGCGGCCTCGGCATCGAGGACCGGACGGCGAGCTCCATCTATGGCCTGTTCGTTGCGGGCTCATACCTATTCTCCATCCTCGGCGGCTGGATCGCCGACACGCTCATCGGCGCGCAGCGCGCGGTGTTCTGCGGCGGCGTGCTCATCGTGCTCGGCAACGCGCTGCTGACCTCGGCGAATCGACCGGTGTTCTTTTCAGGTCTCGCCTTGATCACGCTCGGCGTGGGACTGCTCAAGCCCAACGTGAGCGCCCTGGTCGCCAAGCTCTATCCCGAAGGCGGATCGCGGCGCGACGCGGGCTTCTCTTTGTTCTACATGGGCATCAATGTCGGGGCGCTGCTCGGCGCTCTGCTTGTGCCGATCTTCGCCGCGCGCTTCGGCTGGCACTGGGGCTTCGCGCTGCCGGCGCTTGGGATGACGTTCGGTCTCGTACAATTCTTGGGGACGCGGCATTATCTCTCGGTCTACGACCGGCCGGCGCCGCTCAGCGCAAGCTTCGGTCGCTGGCTGCCCGTCGCGGCATTCGGTCTCGCGGCGCTGCTCGCCGCAGCGCTCATTCTCGGCGGCGCCGTCACCATCGACCCGCAGGTGCTCGCAGCCGCGGCCTCCTGGCTCATCGGCCTCATGGCCGCCGCGTTCCTGGTTTACCTGCTCTACGTCACGCGGGGGTCGCGCGCGGAGCGCAACCGCGTGTACGTGATGATTGCGCTGTTCATCGCCTCCACCATGTACTACGCGGGCATCGAACAGACCGGCACCTCGCTAACGCTATTCGCCGAGCGCTACACCGATCGGCGCGTCTTCGGCTGGCAGATCCCGGCCGGCGTGTTCCAGGCGGTGAGCTCGGTATTCGTCATCGTCTTCGCACCGCTGTTCAGCGCGCTCTGGATCGCGCTCGAGCGCGCCCGCAAGGACCCACCCACGCCGGTCAAGTTCGCGGCCGGGCTCGTGCTCATGGGTTTGGGCTTCCTGGTGATGTACTTCGCCTCGCAATTGGTGCTGTCCGGCCATAAGGTACTGCCGACCTGGCTCATCGTCTGCTATCTGGTGCAGATGTGGGGCGATCTTTGCCTCGCCCCCGTGGGTCTATCTTCCATGACCAAGCTGGCGCCGCCGCGGCTCGTGGGTCAAGTCATGGGGTTGTGGTTCTTATCGATCGCGCTCGGGAACAATCTCGCCGGTCAGCTTGCGACCGAATACGACGCCACCCATCTCGCCTCGATCCCGGCGCTGTTCCTCAAAATGTTCGTGTGGGGCGCGCTCGGCGGCGGCGCGATGCTGTTGCTCACCCCGCTGCTCAAGCGGCTCATGGCCGGCGTCAAGTAGCGCAGGACGGTGCAGCGTGCGCCGATGCTGGCGAGAGCTCTTCGGCGAGCTTTTGCGCGACCCAGGTGTGGAAATGATGCGTCGGCTTATCCATGACCGGCGAGAACACACCGCCGGCGTAGCCGGGCGAGGCGCGTCCCTGCTGCATGCCCTCGACGGCGAACACATCCTCGCCGAACACGTCGCGCCACGCGCTCAAGGTCGACGCGCGGCAGGCGGCATAGGTATCGGACGCCGCGCCCTGCGAAACATAGTAAATGCGCAGCTCCTCACGCGTGCGCTCCGCGCTCAAAGGATTCAACAGGACGGCGAAGGCATGATCGGCATGAAAGCCGAGCAATACGTTCGGGTACAGGGCCGGGTACTCGGCGACGTGCGCGCGCTCCGCGGGCCACGCTGAAAGACGCGGCAGCTGGGTACCCGCCACCTCGCCGAACCGATAGGCGAGCGACCCTTGGCCTGAGAAGTCCTGCTCGCCGAGGAAGCAGTAGTGGTCCTCGAGCTTCGAATAACTGTTGAGCGCCGGGTGCACCCAGGGCAGATGGTAGGACTCGCAATAATTCTCGACGGCGAGTTTCCAGTTGCAACGAACCTCGAGAGTGAGGCCGGCGCCGTCGCTTCCGGGCACGAGCTGCGGCCATCCGCCCTCGCCGACGTACGCCGTCACACGCCGCCGCAGCGGCGCGATATGCTGCGCGAAATCCACGGCATCGCCGCTCAAGTTGACGAACAGCACGCCGAGAAACTCGGCGCTGCGCACCTCTTTCAGGCCGTGGTCGGCGGGCGAGAATCCCGCGCAGGTGTGCTGATTGACGCCGCCGATATGAGGCGTCGACTTGAGCTCGCCGCCGAGCGCGTAGGACCAGCAGTGATAGCGGCAGGTGATCAGCGCCGGCACCTCGGTAGGCTCGGCCACGAGTTTCATGCCGCGGTGGCTGCAGACGTTGTGAAACACGCGCAACGTCCCATGGCGATCGCGCGTGATGAGCAAGGGCAGCCCCATGAACTCCACGGGTTGCGCGCACGGGCGCGGCGGGACGGCATCGCTGAATGCCAGCCCCGCCCAGGTGCGCCCCAGCACCGCGTCGCGCTCGCGACGAAAGTGATCCGTGCTCGTGTACGCCTCATTCGGCAGTCCGCGCGCCTCCCCGATCGGCCGGCGCACTTCTTCCAAGCTTTCGCGGGAAATCGGACGGTCGGGCGCAGCCTGGAACATGGAAGCTCTCCGCTCAAAGGGCCGCCTGGCGAAAAGGCGCAGGCCTCTATATTGTCTCAGGACCCGCGGCAATTCCCGGACTTTCTGATGTCTGCCGACCTGAATCCCCCCCATTCCCCGCCCCATGCCGTGCGCGAGGTGGAGAACGCCTGGATCACGCTGTCCGACGGCTGCCGCTTGGGCGTCCGCCTCTGGCTGCCGGCCGATGCGGACAGCGAGCCGGTACCGGCGATTCTCGAATACATTCCGTATCGCAAGCGGGATTTCATGCGCCGGCGGGACGAGGGCATGCATCGCTGGTTCGCGGGTCACGGTTATGCGTGCGCGCGCGTCGACATGCGCGGCTCGGGTGAATCCGAAGGCATCCTGGACGATGAGTATTTGCCCCTCGAGCAAGACGACGCGCTCGAGGTCATCGCCTGGATCGCGCGGCAGCCCTGGTGCTCGGGGGCCGTCGGCATGATGGGCAAATCCTGGGGCGCCTACAATGCGCTGCAGGTCGCCGCTCGCCGCCCGGCCGCGCTCAAGGCCATCGTCGCCGTGATGGGCACAGACGATCGATTCGCCGAATGCATTCACTATTCCGGCGGCTGTCTACTCAATGACAACTTCTGGTGGGGCTGCATCATGCAGGTGTTCAACGCGCGCCCGCCGGATCCCGAGATCGTCGGCGAGCGCTGGCGCGAGATGTGGCTCGAGCGGCTCGAGGCCGAACGCTTCTGGCCCGAGATCTGGCTGAAGCATCAGACGCTCGATGAGTACTGGCGGCACGGCTCGGTATGCTTCGATTACGAGGCTATCGCTTGCCCGACTTGGTTCTGGGGTGGCTGGGCGGATCTGTATCGCGATACTCCGTTCCGACTCGCCAAGAACCTCAAGATCCCTCACAAAGTCACCATGGGACCCTGGGCCCATCTTTATCCGCACGAGGGCGCACCCGCCCCTGCGGTGGGCTTCCTGCAGGAGGCGCTGCGCTGGTGGGACCGGTGGCTCAAGGGCAAGGACGATGCGCTCGCCAAGGAAGCGCCACTCCGCTTCTACATGATGGAGGGCGTTGCGCCCGAGCCGAGCTATGCGGAGCGGCCGGGACGCTGGATCGAGGAGGCGCAATGGCCGAGCCCGCGCGTGGCCACCGTGGCACTCTCGATCAGTGCCGAAGGACTGCGCCGTAGCTCGGCCGCGGAGCGCGCGCTCAAGATCGACTCGCCGCAGACGACGGGACTCGCCGGCGGCGATTGGGGCAGCTTCGGCATCCCCGGCGATGTGCCGGGCGATCAACGGCTCGATTCCATCGGCTCGCTCGAATTCGATACCGAGCCGCTCGAGCGGCGCATGGAGATTCTCGGCAACGTGCGGGCCCGGCTCGATCTCGCCGCCGATCAGCCGTACGCTTTCGTCGCCGTGCGCTTGATCGACGTGGCGGCCGATGGCCGCGCCACTTGCGTCGCTCGCGGCTTTCTCAATTTGAGGCATCGCGACAGCCGCGAGGCGCCCGCCGCCATCGTGCCGGGGGAACGTTACCGAGTAGATGTCGAGCTGACGGGGACCGCGTATGCGCTCGCGCCGGGCCACCGCATCCGGCTCGCCCTGTCGAACGCCTACTGGCCGATTCTGTGGCCCTCGCCTCAACCGGCGGTCGTGACTTTGTACACGGGTGTCTCGCAGCTCCTCCTACCGGTGCGCGAGCCCGAGCCGGCCAACGTCGAATCGCATCCGCTGCCGCCGCCCGCGAGCGCGACTGCTTCGCCCGTGACGGTGGTACGCCCCGGGCGCATCGAGCGCGGCGTGACCCTGGATCAGCTCAGCGGCGAGGTGACCCATCGGCTGTATATCGACGGCGGCGTGTTCGGCCCATCGGGGAAATTCCGGCTCGAGGACATCGGCGTGGAGCTCGCGCATGTGTTCGAACGCATCTACCGCATCAAGCCGGACGACCCCAACTCGGCGCATGCCACGATGAACCAGACTTACGAGACCACGCGCGGCGACTGGCGCGTGAGGATCAAAGCGGGCGCCACCATGACCTCGACCGTTTCGACGTTCGAGCTGCACGCCTGGGTCGAGGCGTATGAAGCGGATCAATCGCTGTTGCGCAAGGACTGGCGCGCGAGCATTCCACGGGCGCACGTGTAGCGGGGCGACGATGCCGCACGGGGCCGAGGCCCTACATCAGATCGCGCTTCACGGACGCCTTGTTCTCGCGCTCGAAGATGATCTTGCCGCCTTCGCTCGCCCGCACGGTCTCCTCGATGAAGAACGCCTCCGGCGTCGAGGTGAGCCGGAAAGCGCTGTAGACGGTGCAATCCCAATCGCCGCGTTGCAATCCTCCCGAGCGCTCTCCCTGCCATACGCAGCTCTCGTTATCGCCTTGCTTGATGCGCAGAAGCTCTTTGATACCGAGCGCGCCGCTGATCGTTGTGCCGGTATCGGCCACGGGGTAAGAGAAGGCTTGCGGTTCTTGACGGATTTCATACCAACCTTGAGCGTCCGGGCCAGTCGCCTCGAGCGGGGTGCGTCCCGCAGGCGGCTTCGTGCTGGGCGGATTCTGCGGGATCGGAAACGGCGGATCGTGGGCGGGTGGCCGCGCGGGCAGCTCGAGGCGTGAGACGCCGTGCGCCAAAGTCAGCGTCGCCACCCGGGGCGAGGGCCACACAAGCGGCCACAAGCTCTCCGATACCGCCAGACGAATACGGCTGCCCTTTTTGAAGCGATGCGCGATCAATGACAGCTCGACGACGACATCGTAGGGCTCCCCTGGGTTGAGCGCCGTCGGCTTCACATCGCCGTCCCGGTGCGTCAGGTTGAGCAGCCCATAGGTGACCAGCCAGGATTTGCCTTCCGGCGTCACCTCACACAGACGCAAGGCGAGCTTCGCGACCGGCTGATCGGCAGCGACGCGGATACGCGCGACGGGGTGTCCTAGGATCTCCAGATCCGAGACCAAGGGCGCCGTGTCGAACACCAGTGATTTGCGATCATCCGGCGTCTGCTCGCCGGGCATGCCCTCGGGCGGAAAGGGCAGCCATTCCGGCTTCTGCAAGCCGACGATCTGGTCGCCCTTGTAGCTCACATCGCTGCGCGCACCGATCCTTGGCGACAAGCGCCCCTCGTCCAGAAACCAGAGACGCGTTTCGATGCGCGGCGAAGGCCAGCTCTGCTCGGCGATCCAGCGGCCGGAGGTGTCCGTGGGATAGACCTCGGAGGACGTCCGGTAGGGCATGTAGGCGCGCAGCATCGGCTCATCCATGATCCCTGTGTCGAGACCCGCCAGCCAGTGCTTCCACCAGCGCACTTCCTCGTAGCTCCACTGAAGGCTCGGCCCGGGACTGGCAGATTCCGGATAGTCATGCGCCCACGGACCGATCAGCGCTTTGCGCGGCACGCTCAACTTGGCGAGGATGCGGCTGACGGTGTTGACATAGGTATCGACCCAGCCGTCGACAATGTACACAGGACATTTGATCCGCGCGTAATCGGCGGACACCGAGCCGCGCTGCCAATAGGCATCGTTCGTCTGGTGCGACAGCCACTGTTCCAGAATCGGCGGTGCCGCAGCGAGGCGCTGCCGCCATTGTTCCCGCCAAGCGTCGCCGACGATGGCGGGATCGGGAGGCATCGCCATCACGGCCTTGAATTGCACGCCCCACTGCAGGTCGGTGAGACCGAGCGCCCCGCCGATGTAATGCGCATCGTCGGTGTAGCGCGTGTCGGTGCAGCACATGGGCATGATCGCCTTCAATTCGGGGGGCGCCAGCGCCGCGATTTGCAGCGTGTTGATGCCGCCCCAGGAAATGCCGCGCATGCCCACCGAGCCGTTCGACCAGGGTTGGCGCGCCAGCCAGGCGATCACCTCGACGCCGTCGCTCAATTCCTGATCCAGATACTCATCGACGAGAATCCCTTGAGAATCACCGGAACCGCGCACATCGACGCGGGCGAACGCGATTCCATATTGCGCGAGCTCGTGCCCCCAGAGATCGTCGTGATACCGGTACAGGTCGCGCTTGCGGTAAGGGATATATTCCCAGACGACCGGCACGGGTGTTTCCGCGGCATGCTCCGGCAGCCAGAGCCGGGCGCTCAGCTGCGTGCCGTCTTTCATACCAATCCACGCGTTGTCGATCATCTGAACCGCATTCGGGTTCGGCAATCGCCAGCCGCTGCGATCCGCGCCCTCGGCCTTGCTGCGGATCATCGCGGGCGCGGCCGACAAAAGGGCCGCTCCACTCAGGAGAACGTCGCGCCGGGAAATAGTCATCGAACACCCCTCGTTGCAACCGCCCTAGGCTCGCCTCGTCGGCCCGAGCCCTTCCTGGGAAGGCGCCGCGAGATCTGGACGATTCCGGTCAAGTGTACAATCTCGCCTCATCGAACTGTCCAGGATCCCATGGCTGCCGCATCAAGACCCGACGTCGAAGCGTACCGACTGATGTGCGCCGGCCGTCTCCCCGAGGCGCTCGAGTTCGCCGAGCGCGCGGTGGCCGGCCAGCGGGAGTGTGTTCGCGCCCACGGGATGCTTGCGACGATCCTGCTGCGGCTCGGGCGAGCGAGCGAAGCGGAGCGCGTGGTGAGAGAGGCGCTCGAGTGCCAGCCCGGCGTCCCGGACGCGTACGACGGCCTCGCGCACGTCTCGCTCCTGCTCGGGCAGCACGAGCGATCGAATACTCTATACCGGCGGGTGGTCGAGCTCGCGCCGGATACCGCGCGCTTCTGGTACAACCTCGCCTCGAGCGAGCGGAGCTTCGGCAGACTCGCCGAGGCGCAGGCCGCGTGCGAGCGAGCGATCGCGCTCGACTCGAGTCAGTACCCGAGTTATCTGCTGCGCTCGGAGCTCAAGGTGCAGACGCCCGAGGCCAATCACGTCCAAGAGCTGCGGGAGCTGCTCGCGCGGCCCGGCATCGAGGATCGGGCGCGAATGTTCCTTGGATACGCGCTCGGCAAGGAGCTCGATGACCTCGAGCGCTTCGACGAAGCCTTTCCCTGGTTTTCCCTCGCCGCGCGCGTGCGCAGGCGCAATCTCGCCTACGATGTCGCCGTCGACGAGCGCAAGCTGAAGCGGATCCAAGAAGTGTTCGGCGCCCAATCCGTGCGTGGGGTGGCGGGCGGTGTCGATTCGACCCGATACCTTTTCATCGTCGGCTTGCCGCGCTCCGGCACGACGCTGGTCGAGCGCATCCTCATGGGCCTTGCGGACGTGCGATCAAACGGGGAAACGGATTACTTCTCACGCGCCTTGATGGCCGCCTCGCCGGCGGACGCCCGGGACGTCTTCGCGCGCGCAGCGGCGGCCGATCCGGACGCCGTCGCGGCCTATTACGCGGCGCTCGCGGACGGCCAAATCACGGGCGGCCGGGTGATCGAGAAGCTGCCCATGAACTATCTCTACCTCGGCGCGATCCATCGCGCGCTACCGAACTCGAAGCTCATCCTGGTCACGCGCTCGCCGCTCGACAGCTGCTTCGCCATGTACCGTACACTGTTCGGCGAAGCCTATCCATTCAGCTACGACTTCGAGGATCTGGCGCGCTATTACGGCGCCTACGCCGCGCTCATTAGCCATTGGCGGGCGAGCTTCGGCGAGAACATCTACGAGGTCGTCTACGAAGACCTGGTGAAAGACCCGGCGCGGATCGGCGCCGACCTCGCGCGTCACTGCGGACTGCGGTGGAGCGCGCAGGCCCTCGACGTGCAGAATAATGCCGCCGTCTCGCTGACGGCGAGTGCCGCACAAATCCGCCGGCCGATCTACGGCTCCTCGTCGGGGCGCTGGCGCGGCTATCGCTCGCACCTCGAGCCGCTCATCCGCGCCTTGCGCCGCCACGGCGTCGCGCTGCCCGAGGACGCCTAGCGGAACTCCAACCTCCTGGAAGCAGGGTCATGACTTACCGCGGCTTCACGGGGCGAACATCGCGCGGACTCATCCCAAAGTGCCGACGAAACGCCGTGGCAAACGACGTCTGATGAGAATACCCGACGCTCTCGGCGATCTGCGCGACCGACATGCTTCGCTCGCGGAGGAGCTGGAGCGCGTGCTGCATGCGACAACGTACCGAAAATTCGAACAGCGTCTCGCCGAAAACCGCTTTGAAGCCTTGTTTCAATGCCGTCTCGTTCATGCCAGCGGCTCGCGCAGCCTTACGGATGGTCGGAGCGGGCGAGAACTGCGTCATCAGGAGGTCTCGTGCGACATGCAGGCAGCGCAAGTCGCGGTCGTTGTATTCCTGGTCGGGTGTACCGGCCAGCGACGAGAATCCCTGAACCGCCGCACAGAGAAGCTCCAGCGTGACCGCTTCGGTGTACACGAGCCGCAAATGCCCCTCGTAGGGATTGTCGACGAGCTTCGAGGCGAGTTCGAACATGGAGGCCGTGAGGGGGCGGCGCATATATTTGAACTGCTCGGCATGCCGTCCGGCGAGCACCAGTTCCGGTAGCGCTCCGCTCCGCGAGGTGAGGAAGTTCTCGATCAAGTATTCGGGGGAGAACGTGATTGCCACGCAGCGCTCCAGCGCGCTGGGCGCGGTCCATTCCTGCAAGTCGATCCCTGTCGGTTGCTTATAGACCAGCAAGCTCGGCCGGTTCAGCCGCAGCGGTTCGGTGCGGCTCACACCGAGGGTCAGATCGCCGCTCAGCTTGAAGTAGAACTGGATCCGCCCATCCCCCGGGACCAGCTCGACGCGTGGGTTCTTGTAGGCAAAATTGCCGACGATCACGAAAATGTCCGACCCGATCCGGGTGAGATCGTAATAGCCGGATCCGTCCGCGGGGTCGAGAGCGATTCGCGCGCCTCGGAGGTTCCGGATCGGGTGTCGCATCACCGCGACGTCGCTCGAATCTGCCTCGAGCACGGCGAAGGCATCGGCCAGCGTCGCGCCCGGGCCTACGCGGCCCCTTATGAGACCGCCCGAGCCGCAGACCAACCCCTGCGGTGGCCCGTCGGACGCTCCGGCTGCCTTGCCGCGACGACCGCGGGCGGCTGAGCTCTCTATCATCCAAGCAATGTAGGGCCATGCTCGCTGCGAGGCAATCGCGCGATGCAGCCCGCGGCTCACCGCTGCGGAGCGGCGGCCATCGATCAACCGGTCACCTCCAGACTTCCCCAGCGACGCGCAATAGGTTCGTCCCCATCACCTTGCGGACCTCCGCGTCGCTCCACCCGCGGGCGAGCAGCAGCTCGGCGATTCGCGGGAACGCCTCTGGAGGCACCATCTCGATGCCATTCGGGTATTTCTCAGGCGGGTAAACCTCGGGGTGGGCCTTGAGGAACGTCTTGACCTCGTCATCGTCGAAAGCGTAGTCGAGCCCGATCGCGACGTGGTCCGGCCCGATGAGGCGCAGAGCGTAGTCGACGTGCTCGACCAGCGTTTCTACGCGCGCATCGTTCTCGCCTAGGAAGACGCCGATGCCGTTGATGCCGACCACCCCACCGGTGCGGGCGCAGGCGCGCATGGCATGATCGGAGATGTTGCGCGCGTGCGGCCATTTACCGTGCGGATTGGAGTGCGAATAAATCACGGGTCGGGACGCGAGCTCCATGATTTCGAGCGCACTCCGCTCGCCGATGTGCGAGCAGCAGACTATCATTCCGACCCGCTCCATTTCCTGGAGGACTTCGCGGCCAAGATCCGTGAGTCCGGGATCGACGTCCTGGCAGCCGCCGGCAAGAGCATTGGTGCGGTTGTAGGCGAACAGCATCCATCGCACACCGAGCTCGTAGTAGACCGACACCATGCTTGCGTGACCGTGCAGGGCGTTGCCGCCTTCGATGTTGAAGAACACGCCGAGCTTGCCCGCGCGCTTCGCGGCCATGATGTCGGCAACCCCCTCCACCAGCGCGTAGTCGGAGGCATGCGCGCGCAGCCAGCGGCGAAAGTCGGCGAGCAGCACGATGGCGTCGCTCGGCGGCACCGCATCGAAGCCGACGTTGAGTCCGACGATATCGACGCCGGCGCGCCGGTGACGCTCGAGCTCGGCCAGCGAATCGGCATGTCCGGGGCGGATGGTGGTGCACGTGTGGTTGTCCCATACCACGGCATCGGCGAACATGGAGCGGACTACGGATGGGATCGGGGGATGATTGAGCTCGATCTGGCCCATGATGTCTCCGGAGGCGGGCGGTGATAATCTGTGGTTCCCATGCTAACCGCTGCGGCGGGCGGCAAATGCCGACACCGAGCGGAGCGCCTGAATTCCTAAGTCTTTCGTCCACGAGCCTACGAGAGCCGGGCGCCCCGCGGGCAGCATAGGGGCTTGCTCGCGCCGCCGCGCATTCCCGTAGGCCGTCATCATGAACTCATCCGTCCCCTTCGTGAGTCCGGATCTCTCGGGTGCGCATTCCTCGACCGGGACGCGCTGGTGGCTCCTCGGCGTACTCTTTCTCACGGCGCTCGTCTCCTATTCCGATCGCTTGATCCTGAGCATGCTGGTCGATCCGCTGCGCACGGATCTCGGTCTCACCGATGGGCAAGTCGGCCTTCTGCAGGGACCGGCCTTCACACTCGTCTATGTGTTTACTGCACTTCCCTTTGGACGTCTCGCCGATCGGTACAGTCGCCGGCGGCTGCTCCTGGCCGGTGCGACGCTCTGGTGCGCTGCCACCGTGCTGTGCGGGTCGGCCCCCTCGGCGGGCGTATTCCTCGCCGGCCGCTTGCTGCTCGGGGTGGGAGAGGCGGCGCTCATTCCTACCGCACTCTCCTTGCTCGGAGATGCCTTTCCTCCGGAGCGTCGGGGACTGGCGTTGGGTGTATTCCTGCTCGGCTCGGTGATCGGCGGTCCCTTGGGCATTACGATCGGTGGCGTTCTCTTATCGCTCGCTCAGAGCGGTAGTTTTGCCGCGTGGCCTGTCATCGGCACCATCGCGCCTTGGCGGGCCGTGCTGGTAACGACCGGTACCGTGGGCCTCTTCGCTCCCCTGCTGATCCTCACGATCACGGAACCGCGACGAGGCCGGATAGAGGCCACGGATTTCGTGGCCACCCGGCAGCATTTCTTCGCGGACCGTCGGCGCCTTCTGCCGCTCTATGGCGGCCTGGCGCTGCTCTCCATCGGCGATTATGGCCTGGTTTCCTGGGTTCCGACGGCGCTCGAACGGGTGTTCGGCTGGACTCCGGACCGGGTCGGTATTGCCTTTGGAATTATCACGGCAGGCGCCGGGATCGCGGGAGCGTTGCTCGGCGGTTGGATTGCAGATCTCGCTGCACGGCGTGGCGGAGACCGCGCCCGGCTCCTGGTTTCCATGGTGGGCGCGGTTCTCGCGACAACGGCCGCCGCGGCGATTTCGCTGGGACATGCCCACTGGGTACTCTTAGGCCTCGGACTTTGGATCTTCACCGCTACGGTGGGAGAGGTGAGCGCGGTCGCGGCGATCCAGGACATAGTCCCCGCGCAACTTCGGGGGACGGCCTTCGCGCTGCTCACGTTCACGAACACGCTCGTGGGCCTCGGCGGTGGACCGCCGCTCATCGCCGCGACGACGGAATACGTCTATCGCACACCGGCGGCGGTCGATCGGGCGATCAGCCTCGTGGGCATGATCGGAGGCCTCGTGGCCTGCGCGCTGTTCCTCGCCGCGCGCCGTGCCTTGGCGCGCTCGCCGGTGGTGCACTAGCGATTCACGCCGCCGCCGGGGCCAGCTCGCTGAGATAGCGCTGCACGAGCCGCGCCGGCATACTCTCGAGCGCCGTATATGGGCCGGGTTGGTAGGCGCACGAGCGAATGCCGGCGGCGTTGCGCTCGATCAAGCGCTTGTCCTGAATCGTGGTCACGTCCCACAGCCAGATCATGCGCCCGACATCCACCTCGGCGTCGCTTGCGGAGCCGTCGACAAGCCAGCTCAGGGTGACGCCGGTCTGCTCCGCCGCGAGCGGCATGAACTGAAACATCACGGCATGATCGTTGAGCGCGGCGAAAAAAATGAACGGTTCACAGCGAAAGCTGCTGACTCCGCCGTCGAAGCGCGGTTGTCGACCCATCAGCGGGGCGACCGGACTGCCGTCCTCGGACTGCGTCTTGCGTCCCGCGCCGATCGGCGCGCGGCCGGTGCCGCAGAGTGGAAAAGTGAGCAGCTTCGGTCGTGGCGTGAGCGGGGACTCGGGGTTTGCCTCGTGCTCGAACCACGCCTCCACCGTTGCCTCCCATGCCTGCCCCGCGGGGTTCGGCTCGCGCGCCACCACATCGACATGCTTCATCACCCGGCAATACTCCGGGTGAGCCGGCAGACAGTGATAGCACTCGATGAAATTCTCGATGACCAGCTTCCAGTTGCCCGCCGTGGGATAGCTGCGTCGCGCGGCAAGGCGCGCCCGATCAATGCCGTGGTACCGCAGGCCCTCGGCGAATTCCCGCTGCAGGGTCTGGGCGATCTCTAAGTTGCCAGCCAGGCTCGCGACGATCAGACCCTCGCTCTCCTGCACCCCGACCGCACGTAGCCCGAGCTGCGATTTATCGACATCGGAGGACAGACCCGCGGCGGTGCGCAGTGTTCCGTCGAGCCGATATCCCCAGGCATGGTAGGGACAGACCAAGTGCGAGGCGCGTCCGTCCTCGGTGTAGAGTCGCGAGCCGCGATGCCGGCAGACATTGTAGTAGGCGTGGACGCGGCCGCTCTCGTCGCGCAAGACGATGATGGACTCGCCGAGCAACTCGCGCACCATGTAGCATCCCGGTTCCGGGATCTCGCTGCCGTGTCCGAGCACGAACCACTGCTGCGCCAAATAACCGCGCCGTTCGATTTCGAAGATCTCGGGGGATGTGTAGAACGGTTGTTCCAGCGACCAGCCAGCGCGCTGGCGGGCGATCAGTGCCTGCAAATCGAGGGCTCCCGAGGTCATGGGAGTCATTGTAAAGGCGCTCCCGGGCCCTAAGTGAGGGATTCGGTCGCCAATTGAAGGAGGACGGAGGAATGACGCAGGCCCCGCCATGTTGACCCGCCGGGATATTCGAGCCGCGCCGATCTATCAAGAAGTCGAGCGCTTTTATGAGTCCTTGTATGCGCCGGGAACCGATACCGTGACCGACGCGAGCGAGCTGTCCGTCTCGCCGGACGGGCGGCGCATTCACTTCACCGGCACCGTGTACACCCACAAGGCCGAGCCTCCCGTGACCCGCGTGGTCTGTTTCGATCGAGAATCCAAGCGCCTCGAGGTGCGGCCGCCCTCGGGCACCAGCGATCGACTGCCCCGCGGGTCGCCGGACGGGCAGTCGCTCGCGTATCTTTCCGATCCGCGCTCGCCGGGTGATTTTCAGGTGTTCATCCAACGCGGTACCGAGGCTGCGCGCGCGCTGCCCCCGCTCGACGGTGTGATCGAGTCGCTGGAGTGGTCGCCCGGGGGTGCGCATCTGCTCCTTGGAGTCGCCGGACGCGGCGCAGACCTCGCCGGTTGTCAGGGCGGCGGGACGACCGCGCGCGTCAAGGAGGAGGCGCCGGACTGGGCGCCGCGGATCGAGACCGGCGACGCGGACAATCTCTGGCGCCACGCCTGGATCGTCGATGTCGTCTCGGGGGTGGCCCGCCGCGTGGGGCCCGAGCGCCTCAACGTGTGGGAGAGTTGCTGGCTTGGGGGCTCGCACATTGCCTGCGTGGTCTCGGATTCGCACAGCGAGGGATCCTGGTATCAGGCGCGGCTCGCACGCATCGACATCGCCACCGGGGCGGTGGCGGAACTCCATCGAAGCCCCGACCAGCTCGGCGTTCCCGCGGCATCCGCTCGCGGGGATTGGTTGGCCGTGATCGAGGCGGTGTGCAGCGATCGAGTGATTGTCGCCGGCACGCTGGTGCTCATCGAGACGGGCAGCGGCACGCGGCGGCACATCGACACGCTCGGCACCGATGTCACGCACGCGGTGTGGCGCCGCGACGAGGCCTTGCTATACGCAGGGATTCGAGGACTCGAGACCGTGCTCGGAGAGATCGATCCGCGGACCGGAAAGGTGCGCGAGCTGTGGAGCGATCGGCAGCGCACCTGCGGAGGCTGGTACCCCCAGCTTGCGCCGCTCCCGGCGGGCGGGGCCGTCGTTGTGGGGGAGTCGTTCAGCACGCCGCCCGAAATCGCCGATATCGACTCGGACGGTCACTATCGCGTGCTCAGGTCCCTGGCCGCGCCGTCGCGCGGCGCCACGCCGGCCGCCGGCGCGGCGGCGAGCGACGGCGTCAAGGTCGAGTTCTGTGCCTGGAGCGGCCGTGACGGACTAGGAATTGAAGGAATCCTCATCAAGCCTTCCGGCGGCGGTCCGTGGCCGTTGGTCATGGATATTCACGGCGGCCCCGTCTGGGCCTGTCGCAATCGCTGGCAAGGCAGGCTGCGGGGAGCGCGCATGCTAGCGGACCACGGCGTCGCCTCGCTCTATCCAAATCCCCGCGGTAGCAGCGGCCGCGGCGCCGAGTTCGCGCGGCGCGTGAAGGGCGACATGGGCGGGGAAGACACCTACGATTACCTGCGCGGCATCGACGCGCTCGTCGAGCGCGCAATCGCGGACCCGGCACGCCTCGGCGTCACCGGGATCAGCTACGGCGGATTCATGGCAGCTTGGCTCGTAACCCAAGATGCGCGCTTCGCCGCCGCCGTACCCATTTCGCCCGTGACCGACTGGTTCAGCCAGCATCGCACCTCGCAGATTCCCTATTTCGATAGCTTGTTCCTGGACGGCGCGCCAGCCGCCGCCGACGGCCTGTTCTTCCGCAGAAGTCCCATCATGTACGCGGAGCGCGTGCGTACGCCCGTGCTGCTGCTCACCGGAGAGCTGGATCAAAACACCCCACCCACGCAGGCGCTCGAGTTCCATCGCTCGCTCCTCGAGCACGGCCGCACATCGGTGCTCGCCACGTACCCCACATCGGGCCACGGCATTCGCAGCTTCCCCCAGGTCGTCGATGCGACCGCACGCTATGTGGCGTGGTTCTTGGAACATTTTTCCAAGCGATAGAGTCAGGGGCCGCGTCGGGTCGATGAGACCACGAACGATGCGGCCAGCGCCGCCTCGACCGAGGCGTCAGTGGGGTAATCCCCGGAGTTGAATCGGCCGGGCCGCAGGCGCTCGGGATTGATGAAGGGCGGGCGCTCGAGGGCGAGCTCGGCCAGCAAGCGACCGAGCCCGGGACCATGAGTGACGCCCGTTTCATTATCGCCGCCCATGACGAAGATCGCCGGATGATCCGGCACGCGCCCACAGATCAGATGCTGATCCGGCGTATAACAAGGAACGCCTTGCGTCCACGTCGCGACCGATGCGCCGCGCAGCGCCGGGAAGATGCGCTCGAGCGACTCCCTTTGCTGAATCAGCAGCGCCTCGAGCAGTTCCGGATGCTGCGGCTGCCCGAGTGCCAGGGATGTATCCGGCACGAGCCAACGATCGAGCGGGGCGTAGCCGGCGACCGTTCCCCAGGTGACGGCACCAAAGCTTTCTCGAAGCCAGAGCCTGAGCTCGCGACATTGGACGGTTGGATAGCGCGAGGCGAGTCCACGATCGTCCGTCACGATCCGCGTCGCCAGCATTCGAAACAGCGGCATGCGCCAGCCGATCATCGCGAGCAACTCGTTGCTCCAGGCGCCGGCGGCGAGAACGAGGAGATCCGCCTCGAACCCCCCTTCGTCGGTATCGATCTGCACACTCGATCCGGATTCCCGGATACCCCGGACCCGTGTGCCGAAGCGCAGGGTGCCCCCGAGCTCACGCACCTGGTCAGCCAGTGCGCTTGTGGCGAGGCCGGTTTCCACCTGGATGCCGTATGGATTGAGGACCGCCGAATGCACCGCGCGCGGATCAACCAGATCGGCCATCAGCACGCCCAACTCGTCGATGGAGAGGCGCCGGGTGCCCGGCGGCGCATAGGGTGAGTCGAGGACCGGGCGCGCGAATCGCTCGTAGCCTTCCGCGGTGAGGGCGAGTTGCAGCGTGCCCTTCTGCCGGTAGCCGATCTCCGTTCCCGCTTCCGCCAGTGCTCGATAAAAGTCGAGTCCGTATTTCTGCAGGGCGATTCCCTCCTCGCCGAAGTGCTCGAGGAATCCGGCGGACCAGTGCGAGACGAAGCCCGCACCGGCGCCACTGGTCCCGCCGCCGGCGCGCACTGCGTCGAGGAGGCTCACGTCACTTACGCCGGCCTTTAACAGATGATACGCCGCACTGCATCCGAGGATGCCGGCGCCAATGACCACGATGCGTGGAGAAGCGGATGAGCGGGATAGAGATAAAGACATGGGCCGAGCCTCAGACCAGGTCCCGGGCAATATTCTTCTCCCAGCTGCGGGAGAACACCGCTCGATCGCCTTCCCACGCCTCGAGGATTTCAGAGCAAATGAAATGCGTCGGTGTCGAGCGGCACACGCAGCGCGCGCGCAGCTTAACGTTCCAATCATCGCGCACGAAGAGGTTGATGGCCTCGGCCTCCATCTCTGCGCTGTTCGGATCGTTTTCCCGAACCGAGCGGCGCAGGCGATAGGATTCCATGAAGGTGGTGCGGATCCCGGCGATCATGCGCTGATTCGATGGATCAATCGAGCCTTCGGTGAGGCTGAAGGTGCGGCTTCCCGGCTCGCCGGAGATCTGCACGCCCTCGAGCGGGTGCCGATACGGTGCCGGTTCCTCGCCGGGCACGGCATAGCGGTCCCGGAATAGATCGAACGGCGGCGTCTCACCCGGCCGGGTGGGACGCACCGGCAGTTCCAGCAAGGACGCACCCGTCGTGAGCTGAAGCGTGACCCGCTCCGGGGAGGGCCAGACGACGGGCCACCAGGTCTCGCTCAGCGCGACTCGGATGCGGCTGCCGCGCGCGAACCGATAGCACGCGAAATGTCCCTTCAAGCGTACGTCATAGTCCTGGCCCGGCACGAGCGCCGTCGGGGCCTCGTCGCTGTCGCGGTGGGTGAGATTCAATAGCCCGTAGCTTATGAAGTTCGAGCGCCCGTTCGCCGTGACTTCGGTGAGCCGCACGCACACCTTGGCGATCGGCTTGTCCGAGCGCAACCGCAGGCTGAAGACCGGCTCGCCCATGATGTCCATGGATTGCTCGAGCGGCGCAGAATCGAACGTGAGGCTTCGGGCGTCGTCGAGCGCCTGATCACGCCACCAGGTCTTCGGATCTCCCGAGGGGCTCAAGGTACGGTTTGCGAATCCGATCGTGAGATCCGTGTGGTGCGCGAGCAGGGTCTCCTTGGCTGCTCGCTCGGCGAGGCCGTGGGCGTTGAGATGCCAGAAGTGCGGCTTGATGTCCGGGCTCGGCCAGTTCCGCTCCGACACCCACGTGCCGAGGGTATCGCGCGGGTAGCTTAGGCCGGCCGGAAGATCCTCGCGGAACGCCCAGACCCGCGGCTCTTGCATGATGCCGTTCTCCTCGCCGTTGAGCCAGCGGCGCCACCAGCGCACCTCAATCGGCAGCCAGTCGACCCCCGGACCGGGAGCCCCGTTCGCTGCAGGGGTGGGCCTACCGCGGTGGCCGGCAGGTTGCGGATACCCGGGCCATTTGTGCGCCCAGGGACCGATCAGCGCCTTTTGTGGCACTTGCGGTGCACGCTCCATCATCCGGGTCACAGACGGCAGATACGAATCCAACATGCCGCCCACGTTGTACACCGCGCAGCGAATAGCGCCGTACTCCAGAATGGATCCGTTCTTCCACTTGGCATCGAGCGTCTGGTGCTCGTTCCACAGGATCGACAGCGCCACCGCCGCCTCGAGGCGCTGCTGCCACATCGCGCGCCAGCGATCCGCGCCGACGATCTCGGGGTCGGGGGGCGCACGCATGATGACCTGCCACTCCATCCCCCAGGCGAACTGGTCGGCAATCAGGCAGCCGCCTCGGTAATGGATGTCGTCCGGATAACGCTGCTCCGTCCCGCAGGTCGAGACAATGGCCTTCAAAGCGGGCGGTGATTTGGCCGCCGCCTGCAACGCGGTGAAAGACCCGTACGAGATGCCGCGCATGCCAACATTGCCGTTGCACCAGGGCTGCTGCGCGATCCACTCGAGAATGGCGAGCGCATCGGCTTGCTCGATCGAGGAATACTCATCGACCATGGTGCCGTCGGATTCTCCGCTGCCGCGAATGTCGACGCGAATCAGCGCGATGCCGCCCTTGGCGAGGAACGCTCCGGCGACATCGTCACGATAGCGATAGCCGTCGCGCTTGCGGTAAGGAAGATACTCGAGCACGGCACCGGCAGGCTTGGCGCTCGCCCCGGCGGGCAGGAACACCCGCGCTGCCAGCCGCGCCCCGTCCGCCATGGGGATCCAGAGGTTCTCGATCACCTGGATTTCGCGATCATCGAGCGTGACGGTCGTCGTCGTGCGATTCAGCGTCACCGAGCTTGAATCGCGCGCGACAGCGGCCAAGGCCGGAACCGCCGCGCCGATCAAGCCGAGGACCCGCCGTCTGCTCGTCATCCCGAAGCGTGCACGCTAGAAGGAATAGCCGACCCGCCCTCCTATTTCACGAGGTGGGTTATAGGTATTGTTCTGGATCAAGCCTCCGCCGTTGGTGTAGACGTTGGGCAGGAACGGGCCGAGGTCCGCTCGTTTGTCGAACAGATTGGTGACGTACATCCCGGCGTGCCAGCCGTTGTGAGTGATGGTGGCGCTCAGGTTCGCGAGCGCGTTCGCCTGTGAGTAGTACTGGGAGAGCGGCGGCGTGAGCCCCATGGGTACGGTGCTTTGGTAGGTTCCATTGAGCGAGACACCGAGGTTGTATCCCACCGCGATATCCTGCGTATACGTGATGGTTGCAGACAGGCTGGACTGCGGGCTCCCGGGCAGCCGATCGCCCGCCATGCCGGTGATCGCTCCCGGAGTGATGACGCCCGCGCCGTTGTTGGCCGGCAGCGAGAAACCGCTGTTCAGTCTCGCATCCGCGTAGGCGCCCCCCACCGAGTAGGTCAGGCCCGGGAGGAGCAACGGCCCGCGTGCTTCGAACTCGACTCCCTTCGAGATGGCGCTGTTCGCGTTGTAAACCGCCACGTTACCGTCCGGCAAGGTACCGGAGATTTGCGGCTTGTCCCAGTGGATGTCGAAGATCGCAAAGGTGTAGGTGAATCCGTTCTGAAATCGCCCTTTCAATCCGGCCTCATAGTTGTTGACCGAATCCGGCGCATAGCTCATGAGCAGCGGGCTTTCTTTGTAGATACCCACCGGCGGCACCGAGTTTGCGCCGCCGCGGCGGAAACCCTGCGACCAGATCGCATAAGCGTACTGGTCCGGCGCGTACTCGTACGAGGGGTTGACCTTCCAAGTGTTCTTCGAGGCGGGTGCGTTGTGCGGCGACGCTGGGATCAGCAGGCCGTACGTGTACACCAGGTACGATTGGGAGTCGGTGAACTCCTGCTCGAAATGCCGGAAGCCTGCGGTGATCTGGCCTTTGCTCGTGAAGTGATAGGTGAGCTCACCAAACTCGGACTTGTCGGTGAAATCTTGCGTATCCACCTGCACGAAGTTCTCACTGCCCGGTCCGGTCGAGAGCAGACAATCCGGAAAGCTCGCGCCGGCATAATAGGGCGCGGTGCAGCCCTGCGCGACCGCACGCTCGGGCGAGCCCGGGTTTGGATTGTACCAACCGCCCACGCGGGTCTGATCCTCGTAGAACAAGCCCACCACGTAATCAAACGGGGTGCCGGGACCGGTCTTGGAGACGAGCCGGAGTTCCTGGTCAAACGTGTGCGCGTTGTCGTTAAAGAGTCCGGGCTGGATGAAGCGCGGATTGACCGGGTTGCCGCCGTAGTAGTTATTGATATTGAAACTGGTGATCGTGCCGATGACGGCCGTGCCATCGGACATGGTGGAGCCGCTCGTGGTCGCGTAGGTGCTGGTCGAGGACAAGGTCGCAAATCCGGCGTCATAGCTCAGATCCGCGCTCGAGAGGGTGGTCCTGCGCCAGTATTGCTGATCAACGGCGCTGAACGTCTGGTTCATGCCGCCCGGCGGGAAGGTAATCCGCGGGTCGATCTGATACGCACCCCCCGGAAAGCTTGGATTGGCCCACGGGCCGCCGTCGCCGTTGAGGTTGCCGTAGATGAACGCCAGGTTCGCGCTGAAGTTGTCGATGGGCTTCCACAGCAGCGCTACGCGGCCGGTGAAGGAATTCTGGTCGTTCCAGTCGCTCTTGCCGTAGAAGATGCCTGGGCTATTCACCGGATCGGCCGGATCGGCGAGTACCGGGATGCCGGTGAGCGGCGATCCGGTGCGCTTAAGAAGCCCATAGACATTAATGTAGCCTGGCTCATACCCGAATTTCGCTGCCGCGCGAAACGCCAGCGTATCCCCGATGGGCACGTTGAGAGTGGCGCTCGTGGTGTAAGCCGCTTTGGCGGCGCCGTCCACGTAGCCGCCGCTCGCGTCGATGCTGCCCGAGAATTTCCCGAGCGCCGGTGCATTGGGGATGATCCTGAGCGCACCACCCAGCGAGCCTGCGCCATAGAGCGTTCCTTGCGGGCCACGCAGCACCTCGACGCGCTGGACGTCGTCGAGTTGCAGATAACCGTCGAACGGGGAGTTGCCGATGTAAGTGCCGACGGGGCTTTGCTCGAAAGTGCGGAAGCTCCGCTGTTGAACCTGGACATCGCTCGCGTTCAGTCCGCGGATGATGGGCACTTCCGCTCCGGCGTTGCGGGCACCGAAATCGAAGTAGGAGAGTCCCGGCACCTCGTTCGCGAGCGAGGCCATATCAGTGACGCCCGCCCGGGCGAGATCAGCGCCGCTCACCACCGACAGGCTGTAGGGAACCGATTCGAGCGTCGCCTCGCGCCGGGTCGCGGTCACGACGATCTCCTGGAGCTCACCGCCCGACGTCGGGGGGGTTGATGCCGATTGCTCCTGGGCGGCGGCCATCTGTGGAATACCGTAAAGGGCAACGAGCACGGCAGTGCTCAAACAGGTTCTCGTCGGCAGCGCGATACGCTCCGGATGAGCTTTGACCGACCGCTGCGTGTGTTTATTTCCCATCATGTGTCTCCCAAGTCGAAGTTGTGTGCCGCTCGGTCCAATTGCCGTCGGCGCCCCCCCTTTTGATCCCATCCGATCGATTTCTTGTTCTCAACGCCTGATGCCCCGCACGAGCGACCCGCGCGGGCTGCCGGCACGCCCCGGTCTCGACCCTCGATATTCCCTGGGTGAGGGCGGCCCGATTGTTAGAGGTCCGACATTTTTGATAGGAATTGCGACACGGAGTCACGCGAGGCACGCCGCTGCGCCGATGGCTGTCCGCGCCGGCGGATGACTGCGGCCGGCACGAAGTCGCACCGACCCCTTCGAGTATCGATTCCCCATGCTACAGTCTCCCAGTGAGCGTTCTAGGTCGCTTCGCTGCTATACCGCTGTCGGAGCGCCATCCCGGGCAGACCTTCAGTTCAAATCGAGTACACCTTCGAATGTATATGCGCCGCCGCGGAATATCAAACAAGTAAATGCAGCGAGGGATGCCACGAACTTTGTCCGGTCCTGACGTGTCGGCTGCGAGATCGATTCCATGACCATGAATCGGCGCGAGTTCGCCGCCGCCGGTGCGCTGGTCGCGGGCGCGCTGGCGATGCGATCGTCGTCCGCGGCGGCCGCGCTCATTGGCGGCGCTTGGGCTCTGCCGCCCACGCGGCCTTTCCAGGTGATCGAGAACGCATGGATTCCCCTACGAGATGGAACGCGGCTCGGCGTGCGGCTCTGGATACCCGAGGGCGCAGACCAGCAGCCCGTGCCCGTGGTGTGGGAATATCTGCCTTACCGCAAACGCGACGGCGTGCGCAAGCGCGACGATGCGACGGCGCTCAATCTCGCGCCCTTCGGCGTCGCGTTCGCCCGCGTCGATATTCGCGGCACGGGCGACTCGCAGGGAATCATGACTGACGAATATGGAGAACTCGAGCTCTCCGACGGCGTCGAGTGCGTGGCGTGGCTTGCCGCACAATCTTGGTGCAACGGCTCGGTCGGCATGCGCGGCATTTCCTGGGGTGGCATCAATTCGCTGCAAATCGCCGCCCGCGCGCCGCCGGCGCTCAAGGCCATCATGCCCATGGGTTGCGTCGACAATCGCTTCCTCGGCGACGCGCACTATATCGGCGGTGCGCTCGCCACGGAGAACTTCAAATGGGGCAGCTACTTCAAGGTCTATATGGGCGCGCCGCCGGACCCGCAGATCAGCGGCGCGGACTGGGAGAGACAATGGCGTGAGCGCCTCGACGCAACGCCCGCCATTCTGAAGCAGTGGACATCGCATCAACGTTACGATGAGTATTGGCGGTGCGGTTCCATCGCGACTGATTACCGCCGGATCAAATGCCCGGTGTATGTCGTGGGCGGCTGGCTCGATCCTTATTCCAATGTCGTAGGCAGCTTGCTCGCCGGGCTCGAGGTGCCGCGCAAGGGATTGATCGGCCCCTGGGGACACCTCATGCCCAACTTGCCGGCTCCCTTGAGCCTGGACTGGGCTTACGAGGAGATTCGCTGGTGGCACCACTGGCTGCTAGGCGTGGACACGGGGATCATGGACGAGCCGATGCTGCGCGCTTTCATGCCGTACCGAACTCTATCGGAGGTCTACCCCGCGGAGATTCCCGGTCGCTGGTTGGCTGAGGCGACCTGGCCCACGCGAGAGACTCACCCGCTGGTGCTGCACTTCGGCGCGGGCACGCTCGCGCCGGCGCCGGCGGCGCACGGCTCTCTCACCTACGTCGGCGACAAGATCGTCGGTCTGTGCAAGCCCCAGTGGATGCCGAGCCGCCCGGGCGATCAGTCACCGGACGATGCGCGATCGCTGGTATTCGACTCGATGCCGCTCGAGTCGGATCGGGAGATTCTCGGCTATCCGCAGGTGCACGTTCGAGTCAGCTCGAACGTACCCATCGCGAAGCTTGCGGTGAGACTGACCGAGCTCACCCCGGACGGTAAATCGTGGCTGGTGAGCTACGGCCTCCTGAACCTCACGCACCGTGATTCCCACGAGCATCCGACCGCGCTCGAGCCGGGCGAGTTCTATGAGGTCGACGTGCCTCTGTACATGATCGCGCATCGCTTCAAGAAAGGCAGCCGGATTCGCGCCGCTGTCTCGGAGAGCCTGTGGCCGCTGGTGTGGCCTTCGCCACGGATCGCGACCTTGACCATCGACTTGAGCCGATCGAGCTTGACGCTGCCGCCTCGTCCCGCGCCCCCGCGAGAGGCGCCCTTTCCTATCCCCGTGATCCGCTCTTCCGGCTCGAGCCCCTACACCGACAGCGACGTGGGCCCCGGCACCGAAGCGCACCTCAAATCGCCCCTGAAGAGCGCCTCGATCGCCGAGGTCGGCACCGTGGTCTCGACGCAGTCGAGCGAGGACCTCAGCATCCGCGAGGGCGACCCGAACAGCGGGGTGTGGACCCAGGAGAATATGACAGCCTGGAAGCGCGGCGACTGGGATTGCGCGGTGAGCGCCTCCTTCGAGCTCACCTCCACCGCGGAGGAGTTCCGGCTGAAGGAGGTGCTGCAGGCCCGGCAAGGCGATCGAGAAATATTCAAGCGCGAGCAAGTCAGCACCATCAAGCGCGAGCTTTTGTAAATAACGAAAGGATCTACGAGCCAATGTCCGTATCGAGACGCAATTTTCTGGTAGGCACGAGCGCCGTCATCGCCAGCACCGCGGTAGGCGGATCGAGTGCATTCTCAGCCCCGAGCGGCGGCTGGCAAATGCCCCCGAAGCGGCCGTTCCGCACCATCGAGAATGAGTGGATCACGCTCAAGGACGGTACGCGGCTGGCTGCCCGGCTGTGGATACCCCTGCATGCCGCCACCTCTCCCGTTCCCGTCGTGTGGGAATATCTGCCGTACCGCTTGCGCGATTTCGAGCGGCAGCGCGACACCGGCTGGGCGGAAGCGTTCGTGCCGTACGGATTTGCCTTCGTGCGCGTCGACATCCGCGGCACCGGCGACTCCGACGGCGTGCTCCTCGGAGAATACCTGCAGCAGGAACAGGACGATGCGCTCGAGGTCATCGCCTGGCTCGCGCGCCAGCCCTGGTCCAACGGGTCGGTGGGAATGCGCGGCATCTCGTGGGGCGGTTTCAACTCCCTGCAAACGGCGGCTCTCGAGCCCCCGGCGTTGAAGGCCATTATGCCCAACTGTGCCACCGATAATCGCTACACGGACGATGCGCACTATGTCGGCGGCGCGCTCACGCTCGACAACTACGATTGGGGAGCGGAATTCAAGACGGTGCTGGTCGGTCCGCCGGACCCGGCCATCGTCGGGCCTCGATGGCGCGAGATGTGGCTGGCCCGTCTCAAAGCGACACCGCCGATCCTCGCCGAATGGCTCTCGCATCAACGCTACGATGGATTCTGGCAGCACGGCTCGGTGGCCATGGACTATTCCCGCATCAAATGTCCGGTCTACGCCATCGACGGGCAAGTGGATTCCTATCGCAACTTCTTGCCGCGCGTCCTCGAGCATCTCGAGGTACCGCGCAAGGGGCTGTTCGGGCCGTGGGGACATAAGTATCCGCAGCTCGCCGACCCGGGCCCCGGGCTCGACTGGGTGAGCGAAGAGGTTCGCTGGTGGACCCAGTGGCTGCTCGGCGTGGACACGGGCATCATGCATGAGCCGATGTTCCGGGTCTTTATGGAAGATCGCACCGCCGTCGAAGTTTGGCCGAAGGATGTGCCGGGCCGGTGGGTCACGGAGCCCTCTTGGCCGTCGCCCCACATCATCGCCCGTACGATGTTCCTGAACGCGGACGGCCTCGCAGATTCGGCGGGTGCAGAAACCGTGCGCATCTGCAGGTCGCAAGAGGCGCTCGGCTTGACCAAGCGCGAATGGTATCCGTGGAACTTGAACATCGATCTGGCGCCTGACCAGACACCGGACGACAAGCGCTCGCTCTGCTTCGATGGCGCTCCACTCGCCGAAGACATCGAGATCCTGGGTAATCCCATCGCCTCGATCCGCGTGTCATCCAGCGAACCGGTCGCGAAGCTCGTGGTTCGTATCAACGAGGTCACGCCGGAGGGCAAATCCTGGAACGTGAGCTACGGAGTATTGAATCTCACCCATCGCGATGGACACGAGACGCCGGCCGCGCTCGAGCCCAAGCGACGCTACGACGTCGTCGTACCGTGCTACTTCACCGCGCATCGATTCAAGAAGGGCAATCGAGTCCGCGTGGCCATCAGCGAATCGATCTGGCCCTTGCTATGGCCATCGCCGAGGCCCGTGACCCTGGAGATCACCACCGGTGCGTCGCGGCTGTCGCTCCCGATCCGACCGGCGGGCACGGAGTCGGCGCCGATGCCGATCGCGGAGCTGCGCGATCGCATTCTCCGCCAGGTCGAAGCCAATCCGGCCGAGCTCGAGAACTACACCATTACCCAGACCGGGCCCGACGCCGAGGGGCGAGTGACGCTGCACAAACGACTGCGCGATCCTGCCGAAACGCTCGCCGATACCGGCACGACCATGTCCGGCGGAAGCGACTGGATCATGTCGATCCGAGAAGGGGATCCGAACACCTCCGTGTGGAAGCTGGAATGGTTTAGCCACTTGCAGCGCAAAGGATGGGATACTACCGTGCGCTCGACCCTCGAGCTCACCTCGACGCCGAGGAGTTTCGCATGAAAGAGTCGATTCACGCGCTCGAAGGAGAGAAGACGATGTTCGAGCGAAGCTGGGACAATCGGATCAAACGCGATCTTATCTAGCGAGATCGCTGGATCGGCGGCGTTATGTCGCCGATTCTCTTTTTATCGGGGACGTCTCTGACATCCGACAACACGAAAAAATCCGAAAAAACCCTAGGAAAGCGTAGAGAAGTTGGGTTTATCGTCCAGTGATGTCCGCGGCAAGTGGCGTACCGCCGAACGACCTTGGGGACCTTTTTGGGGCCTTTGAAAAATCTGAAAGGCGAGGCCCCTAAAGTGGCCAGATATTTCGGGAAAATGGCTATTCGCGTTGATGCGGAGCATGCAACGAGGGCGGCTGGCATTTCATCCACTCGCTTAGGTACTCGCGGATCTGCTCAAGCTCCGCGGGTCGCGCTGTCCAGTGATACTCGTGACACTGTGCGTACAGCCGCAACGTGCTGGCCGGCGTTATGAGCGCCGCTGCCACTTCCGCGACGGGATATTCACCGAGTTCTTCGCGTCCGCATTTTGGGCAGCTAACCGGAAATCGAATCGTTGGCTCATTCATGGCTGCAATCCTCGTTGAGCTGTGAGAACCAAGGTGTCGTTTCTAGATCGCCGAGTGAGGGCAATCTAGGGGCGAGAGGACGAAAGACAAGGACGAGCTCGGTTTAAGAATGGCACCGTTTTACGAAGTCTGAGGTATCTGCAGGCCCAGATTGGCTTAAGACTACCTGGACGGCTACAGGGGAGGAACGGTCGAAGTAGGAAAAAAAGCTGCAGCGGCGCACTTGAAAAAATAGTGACTAACCATAGCTTCCCGCCGATCGCCCGGCTTTGCGTCGGGGTGGGATTGTTCAATCCATAGTGCGTCTAACCTATGAGGGAGTGGTGCCATGAGTTCCGTAGTGCGACAAGATTCATGGGGCGCAATGCCGCGCCTGCAGGAGGAAATCAATCGCTTATTCGGCAACGCCCGCGAGAATGACAGCAGTTCGGCGACCGCCAGCTGGATCCCTTTGGTGGACATCCACGAATATGGGGATCGCTTTGAACTCCACGTGGATCTGCCCGGCGTGGATCCCTCGAAGGAAGACTTGACCTTGGATCACGGAATTTTAACCTTGTCAGGCGAGCGCCCGCTGCCGGCTCGAAAAGATGGCGAAGAGGCCCAAGGGCGGCGCGTGGAGCGGGGGCACGGCCAGTTTTACCGTCGTTTCGTCCTACCCGACACCGTGGATAGCGAAAAAGTTAATGCGACTGGGAGTCATGGCGTGCTGACGGTAACGATTCCGAAACAGGCCAAGTCGATGCCCCGCCGAATTCAGATCGGGAGCTGAATGAGCGGCAGCGCACTGGCCTGTATTGCGGTACCTGGGGCCAGTGCAACCCTGCAGGAGAGCAACCGAAAGTTGGGGGCGTGCAGCGCACAAGCGTAAGAACTGGGCGCATGGCAGAAGCGGATGCACAGATTTATCAGCTGCGCGCGGTCCAGCTGGTGGCTAAGCGATTCGTCAAAAAGCAGCAGATGCGCTGGACGCCGCGCGGCGCCCATCTGCTTCTGCAGATCCGCGTACAAGCACTGAATGGTGATCTTCACGGAGTCTTTGAACGCTGGTATCCGGTCTGGTTCGTAAAGATTCGCAGCCGCTTGCCGCATAGCACACCCCCAACTTTCGGTTCCTCTCCGACACCATGCTGCGTCTGTCCCACGTTGGTTCCGAGAACGCGCATGCCACCCAATAGCACCGTCATCTCAGGTGCCGTAAGCGTCATGAGTTGTGCCGTATCAAGCAGGAGCTCTTCGTGCTGAGACCGGCAGGCCGGGCTTGAGGTAGTTGCGGAACGCATCCGCCACCGGCTCGAGCACCGCGAACGAACCAACGTCGGTCTGGGCTTGCGTCGCGTCGGTTCGGCCTGGGGTGAACGGCACCGCGACGGGGCGGCCTGCCTTCTGGGCAGCCTCTTCGACGCCGGCCGAGCCGGCCAGGACGATCAGGTCGGCGAGGGAGATCTTCTTGCCGCCCGACGCGCCCTTGTTGAACTCCTGCTGGATGCCCTCGAGCGTCTTCAGCACCCTAGAGAGCCTCGCCGGCTCACTAGCTTCCCAGTCCTTCTGCGGCGCGAGACGGATGCGTGCACGATTGGCACCCCCGCGTTTGTCGGCAGCCTCGGAAAATGGCTGCCGACGCCCAAGCAGTCGACACGAGCTCCGCCACCGAGCAGCCCCGAGGCGAGCACCTTGGCCTTGAGGGCGGCGACATCCTTTTCATCGACGAGCGCGTGATCGAGGGGCGGAAGCGGATCTTGCCAAATCAGATCTTCCTTTGGAACTTCGGGGCCTTAGATAGCGGGCTTTGGGACCCATGTCGCGATGCGTGAGCCTGAACCAGGCGCGCGCGAAGGCGCTCGCAAACTGGTCCGGGTACTCCATGAACCGCCGCGATATCTTCTCGTAGGCCGGATCGAAGCGCAGAGCCAGGTCCGAGGTGAGCATGTTGGGTGCAATCTTCTTCGATGAATCGTGTGCATCGGGCACGGTACCGGCGCCGGCACCGTTCTTCGGTTTCCACTGATGGGCGCCGGCCGGGCTCTTGGTGAGCTCCCACTCATATCCGAACAAATGTTTGAAGAAATCGTCGCTCCAGTTCGTCGGCGTCGTGGTCCAGGTTACTTCCAGCCCGCTGGTAATTGCGTCGCCCGCGATGCCGGTACCGTATTTGCTTAACCAGCCAAGCCCTTGCGCCTCGAGCTCCGAACCCTCCGGAGCGACGCCGACGTGCGCAGCATCCCCAGCGCCATGCGTCTTGCCGAAGGTGTGGCCGCCGGCAATCAGCGCGACGGTCTCCTCGTCATTCATGGCCATGCGGGCAAAGGTTTCGCGGATGTCCCGTGCAGAGGCCAGCGGATCGGGATTGCCGTCCGGGCCTTCCGGATTGACATAGATGAGGCCCATCTGTACGGCGCCAAGCGGCTTGGCAAGCTGGCGTTCGCCGGAGTAGCGCAGATCACCCCCAAGCCACGCCTTCTCATCGCCCCAGTAGACATCCTGATCCGGCTCCCAGACATCGGCGCGGCCGCCAGCGAAGCCGAAGGGCTTGAAGCCCATCGACTCGAGTGCCACGTTGCCCGTCAGGATCAACAGGTCCGCCCAGGAAATCTTGCTCCCGTACTTCTTTTTTCACCGGCCACAGCAGCCGGCGTGCCTTGTCGAGGCTCGCGTTATCGGGCCAGCTGTTAAGGGGCGCAAAGCGTTGCTGGCCGCGACCGCCGCCGCCTCGCCCGTCACCGATGCGATAAGTGCCCGCGCTGTGCCATGCCATGCGAATGAAGAGCGGTCCGCAATGTCCGAAGTCCGCCGGCCACCACGGCTTCGAATCGGTCATGACCTTGAGCAGACCCTGCTTGAGCGCTTGGTAATCGAGGCTCTTGAACGCCTTGGCGTAATTGAATTCCGGACCCATCGGGTCGGACTTCGTGGAATGCCGGTGCAGAAGGTCGATGCGCAGCTGGTTCGGCCACCAGTCTCGATTCGACGCGCCGCCGCCCGCCATATGACCGAAAGGACACTTCGGGGTAGCCTCTTGTGCAATAGCTGCGTTCATTATCTCGATACTCCTTGGTCGAGTGATTGAGGAAACGGTTTATCTGTTCGTGCGCAGCCTTAACTGGCCGCACCCGCTGCGCAGGATCTTAAGCCGCCCGTACCGATAGATGAAATGCATTGTATTTATCACGTCTATTGATGTCATAAATGGCGG
>CAWCTM010000022.1:0-529729 GCA_963798595.1 uncultured Gammaproteobacteria bacterium
AGGCGCTCGGCAACCGGCGAACACCGACCCGGTAATTGTGTCTGCGCTCTGTATCTTGGGGGCACGTGTTTTCACACGAAGTCTGTCCCCGATCCGTGCATGTGTCGCTACCGCATTACCAGCTCTGGACGGCTGATCGATTCTGCTGGCAAGCTGTGGACGTCAGACACGCTCATGGCGCGATGATTTTCAGACGGGAAACGCGCCTTCTGGGGAGGCAAACAGCACGCGGCAGGCGGAGAAATCTCGGAAGTCAGTTGTGAAAAGGCTCGCTCGCAATTGCGGGCGAGCACCACGGCGCAGGCGTCGGCGAAATCCATGCGTGGCGCCCAATGCTGCACTTCATTGAAATCCGGCTCGATTAGTGCAGTAGCGACCGCCACAATGTCCATGCGCGCCACGAGCTTGCGCAAGGCGCGCATCGTGAAAACGCGATAGCGATTTGCGGCTCCCGCCACGGCTAAAAAAAGGGCGGCGAGGTCTTGAGCGAAGTGGAATAGAATTCTCGAATGCCAATAGACTTCGATGCATCACGCGATGCCGCCGTCGCTCCCGGTGCCCAACTGCAAAGGATCTTCGATGCCCCGCTACGCCGCGCGGCACAGCAATTGATCGACCTCGGCGCAGTATCCGACGTGCGTGTTCTGCAAAGCGGGCGCGTGGTGACTGGGATCGCGGGCGATAGGCAGCGCGTCTACATTCAGTACCGACGCGCGGGTGCTCCGACCATCGAGGGGGAGTGTAGTTGCGGTGAGCCGACTCCCTGCGTGCATGTGGCGGCGGTGGCGATGGCTGCAGCCGAGATCTCGGGCGCGCGGGTGAGTCGCCGGACCGGCATGGATCTCAGCACAAGCAGAGATCCTTTGCCACAGTCGCCGGAGAGTGCCTTGGCGCGAGGTGCTCCTCTGCGGCAGTCGCTGTGCTACCTCATCGAGCCCGACGCCGTCCGAGGATTGCAGCTTTCCGCGTGGATAACCCAGACCTTGGCGGGCAGCGGGAACGTCCAATCTGGAGCCTGCCCTTTCGCTCTGCGAATTCCCAACGGAAGTAAGGACTATCCCCGTTACGTCGAAGCGCAGGACCGGACGATTCTCGACGTGCTCATGGCGCGGCAGTTTGACTGGAATCTGACGGGTACGGCCGGATTCGACCTGCTGCAGCGAGCACTTGCCACTGGCCGCGCTTTCTGGCGCTCGCTTCAGGCTAGCGCGCTTCGGGAGGGCGGCGCCCGCGAAGTGCTTTTCACGTGGCAGGTCCTGCCGAACGGCGATCAGCGGTTGATCTGCGAAACCCCCGAGCGGCTCGATTTTCTGCTGGAACTCGAGCCCGCAGTCTATATCGACACGGTATCCGGCAATTGCGGACTTCTCGAACTGCCCTACCCCGTGGATCTGCTGCGCCAGTATTGGAATGGACCGGTTATCGACCCGGCAGAGATCTCAGACCTCAACGCGAATCTCGCGTGCGAACCCCGTGCGAGCGGCTTCCCGCGACTGCGCGAGATGACGGTACAGGACAAACCTCTATCCAGTCTGCAACCCCGGCTGACCCTCTCCGCTGGCCCAACGGCGACCTTGCACTTCATCTACAACGGCATGGCCGTCGAGAGCGACTCGCTGCGCACCGAAGACGCTGCGGTACGCCGGCGAGATGGAGACGTCGTCTATCAAATCACTCGCGACTCCGAATTGGAGCGGCAACTGGACGCGCAACTCGATCGATTTCTTACCAATACCGCACGACGCGGCGAGGCGTGGCTTGCGTTCATGATGAACGGAGTACCGGCGCTGCGGGCTTTGGGATGGGAGATTATCGTCGATCCGGAATTCCCGTATCGGGTCGTTGCCGCGAATGATTGGTATGCGGATCTGCAAACGACTCGGCCAACGCTGGTGAATCATCCGCGAGGAGCGAGGCAATCGCGCGAATGGTTCGATTTGCGGCTCGGCGTCATGGTGGACGACCATGCCGTCAACTTGCTGCCGGCGCTGGTCGATTATCTGCAGGGCGCAACGGGACGTGAGACGGCGAGGCAGCACGAGGCGCCGAGCCTCCTCGCCAGCGAACACTTGGCTGTACGCCTGGAGGACGGACGATATCTACCTGTGCCACTGGCACGGATTCACGGCATTGCCGACGCGCTGGTGGAACTGTACGATCGGGACGGCTTGAACGAGCACCAGGCATTGAGGCTGAGGGCAACTCAAGCCGGCCGGCTGGCGCTACTCGCGCTCGAGCCGAATGCATCCGCGTTCCAATCCGATGATCGGACGCTGCTCAACCTCATCGACGCGGTCAGGAGCTTTTCCAGCATCGAGCCTCTGGCCGCGCCTGCACATTTTCAGGCGACGTTGCGGCCCTACCAGGAGGAAGGCCTGGGATGGCTACAGTTTCTTCGCCGCCATGGTCTGGGCGGCATCCTGGCCGACGACATGGGGTTGGGAAAGACCGTGCAGACACTGGCTCATCTCCTCATCGAGAAGCAACAGGATCGCCTGCACAAGCCCTCGCTAATCGTGGCTCCGGTGAGCGTTCTCGGCAATTGGCAGCAGGAAATCCGCCGCCTCGCACCCGAGCTCGGGCTTCTGGTCCTGCACGGCGCCAAGCGCAAGGAATCATTCGCAGCCATCCACTCGGCAGACATCATCATCATCGGCTATCCGCTGTTGCTGCTCGAGAGCGAGATGCTGCTGGAGCGGGAGTTCTGTTTCGTCATCCTCGACGAGGCACAGACGATCAAGAATCCGCAGGCGAAAGTATCGCAGGTGGCGCGGGCACTGCAGGCGGAGCATCGACTGTGTTTGACGGGAACGCCCATGGAGAATCATCTGGGAGAACTGTGGTCGCTGTTCGATTTCGTGCAGCCTGGCTTGCTGGGCGAGCGGCTGCAATTTGAACGTCACTACCGCACCCCCATCGAGAACGGTGGCGACACTAAGCGCGCAGCCGCGCTCAGCCGCCGCATTCAGCCCTTCCTGTTACGCCGGACCAAGGATGCGGTGGCGCGGGATCTGCCGCCGAAGATCCAGATCGTGGAACCCATTGAGCTCGACGAGAGACAGCGGGACTTCTACGACGGCATCCGACTGGGCCAGCACCGGCGAGTGCGCGAGGCAATCGAGGAGCAAGGACTGGTCCGCAGCCACATCACCGTGCTGGACGCCCTGTTGAAATTGCGCCAGGCCTGCTGCGACCCTCGGCTGGTCAACCCGGACGCGCTAACGCAGGTAATTCCCTCGGCCAAGTTGGACTGGCTGGCGACCATGCTGCCCGAGCTGATCGCAGAGGGCCGTCGCATTCTGTTGTTCTCGCAGTTCACTTCCATGTTGCGGTTCATTGAAGCGGTAGTGAAGGATCTGTCCATTCCCTATTGCGTTCTGACCGGCGAGACGCGCCAACGAACCGAGCTGGTGCGGGCATTTCAGGCCGGTCACGCATCGCTATTTCTCATCAGCCTCAAAGCCGGCGGCACGGGACTGAATCTCACGGCCGCGGATACCATCATCCACTACGATCCTTGGTGGAATCCCGCCGTCGAGGCGCAGGCCACCGACCGGGCGCACCGCATTGGCCAGGACAAGCCAATATTCGTGTACAAGCTGATCGCCCAGCGCACGGTTGAAGAGAAGATCATGCAACTGCAAGCCGACAAGCACGCGCTGGTGAGCCAGCTCTATGCCGAGAAGGGCGCCTCACCATCGCAGCTAAGTTCGGCCGACCTGGAAGCCTTGTTCGCGCCATGACTATAGATATCCAATTGCAAACTCAGATCGACACCCAAATCCTGGAACAGGGCACGTTCGCTCCCCTGGAGTTGCTCATCGAATCCGGGCGCTTGATCCACGGCGATTACGAGAGTTGGCGCCGTCGGGAAATCAATTCTCTGGACGATGTGCTCATGGGCAGCAAGGAGAAAATCCGGGCACTGCTCGAGTCCGCCGGCGGCTACGCACGCAGTATCGGGCTCGTCGAACAGCCGCAGACCTTTTACGCCTGGACTTCGGGTGCGGTCGATCACGGCGACGAGCCGCTCCGCCTCAGTGTCGACGCGCAGCTACAGAGGCTCATCGGCAGCCGCTATGTACCGGCGCAGAACGCCCCGCAAATGGATCTTTTCTTCGACAATCCCGTGGTGGCGTTGACCAACGGGATCGTGCGGGCACTATCCGCCAGGAACCTGGGCGAAACCCAACGGCAACTCGACCGGCTGTACGCTCAGGCGCCCAACCATGCCGATCTCGCCGCTTTCGATCGGTTGCTGGCTGCATTGGGGCACTTGGACCGCTCCATCGATGATCCGCGGCAGGAACTGGCGTTTCTGTTGGACATCACTCCGGACGCCAAGCGCCTATTGGGTTGGGAAGCGAGAGATCTGCTTAGCTCCCTGTGGCGACAACTGGCCGATGCGCTATGGAGTCAGGCCTTCTCGATCGGCGAACCCAACCTGCACCGCAGTTTTGCCCTCATCCAGGCGCAGGATTGGCCCGGCGCCGGTGACGCCGTCCACCGTGAACCGCAGTGGTGGCTACACGCGCCGCTGTGCCTGCGCCTGGCGCAGAGTTGTTTTTATCAACAACGCCGCAGCGACGCGCTGACAGCCTGGTTCCATCTTTGCTGGCGCGCACCGACTGAGGCGGCGGACGCGCTCGACAATCGCCTGCAACCGGACACCGGCATCAGCGCGCTGTGGCGGCGGTTTGTCGATTTCGAGGAAGAACTGCCTAGGGGCGTCCCTCCAGAGTCCCCGCTCACCGCGGCGGATTTTCCCGCCTGGCTGCTGCTGCGCGAGCCGGGCCTCAACTTGCAGCTCGCCCTAAACCTGCCCATAGATAACACGCCGGCCGAAGAGGCCTATCGCACCGTGCATCGCTGGATCGACGCGCGCCGTGCAAACCGGACTGCCGATGAGCTGGCGCTGCGCAAAACACTGCAGGCCAGTCACCCGGTCCTATTCCGCTATTTGAAGCAGAGCGTGTAAGGGTGGAAGCCGCGCCCGTCACAAATGCGGCCATATCCGGCCGTATGGACCTTGGTACGTCGAGATCGACGCAAAATTCCAGGGATAGACGATCGATATGCCGACTCCCGATTTGGCGGCCTATTCTCCCCGAACGGATTAGTACGGGTTCCCACAACCTTCGGGACCTGGGAGTCACAGGTTCAAATAGGTGGTCTCAATGGGTCATCGAAACACTTGAGCCGAGAATGAAGAGGCGCGTCGGCAATTGAATGCCGTGGCGGCCGCAGAATCAGCGGCACCGCAATTGGGCCTGAGGGTCTCATTCACGTGGCCGGGAGTGCCGCGGCCCTCCCCTCTTCGATCGCTCGCGAGGCAATAATCCTCCTGGAGAACGAGCGGGCGCAGCGAGTACGTCAGTGCGACGGCGAAGCACCGGCGACACGTGGTGACTTCAAACGAGCCCATGATCCTGAGTTTGTTGACGCAATCCTCGAATGCCCGTAGTGGGCCGGAAAATCGACTCCCTGTGGGATCCAGCGATTATCGACCATTTAGTTGCATTGGATTAATATGGCCATTTATAATCTGAACATGGCCATTTCAGTTACCAAGTTCAAAAATTCCTGCCTTGACGTGATTCGCCGCGTAGAAACTACCGGACAATCCGTGTCAATCACACGGCGTGGAAAGATTGTTGCCCGCCTTGCGCCGTCGCTTCAGGCCACGCAGATTGCGGACGCCAAGCCTTGGCAGAAGCTACGGGCCCTGGGAGGCGAATTGCTAGCGGAGCCAGGCGAATCGGTTGTACGCGAGGAGGACTTCGAGGCCCTGCGTTGATGCTCCTCGACACGCACTTCTGGATCTGGTGGCTTACACCAAGATCGCCCCTCAGTGTCTCAGAAAGAAATGCGCTCGATGCCGCTGCAGAGGCCGGGAGCGTGTATCTGGCTGCGATCAGTTTATGGGAGGCGCAGCTTCTGCACTCGAAACGGCGCCTGCAACTACCACTACCGTTTTCTGACTGGTTGACCCGTGCGACGGAATCGCGAGTTCTGACGGTTCTGCCCCTCGATCGAGAGGTCGTAATCGCGGTAGACGGTCTGCCCGCGCGATTTCACGGCGATCCCGCTGATCGGCTCATAGTGGCAACCGCCCGTACGCACGCTATACCTCTGGCCACACGTGATCGCGCGATTCGGCGGTCCCGGACCGCGAAGCTGTGGTCGCCGTGAGACGATTGGTTCGCCCGCCATCAACCTTCGGGACGTAGGAGTCGCAGGTTCAAATCCTGTCACCCCGACCATTAATTTAATTAGATTTTTTTCCAAAAGATTCGCGCAAAAGATGCATTTGGTAACAAGTCTCTCGTCGCTCGGTAACATTTTTGGTAACAACTATTTTATCGAGATGGAGTTAACTTGAGGCTCCAGTCCCTCGCGGTGTAGGGGGCCGGGCTCTCGACAAAGTGAAAGCATGTCGTTCCGTCAAATCAGTGGATGTCATCCAATTGGCCGCCACCGATTTTGAACTTCCCAGTGCTGTTTGAATGGCTGCTCGGTCGCAGCAGCAATCGCGGGCGGCAAGACGAATTCGGAAATTTTATCAATCACGACTGCCAAACCCGGCGGAGCTTCGACACCGAGACTCTTGCTGAATGCCGCCCACTGTCGTACATGATTAAGGTCGGCTGCATATTCCTCAGTCAGCGCAATCGGCGAGCGTTGCGGAATCTCTGTCCTCCGGCGCTCGAACGTTGCCCGCACTGCGGCGGCCAGGGTCGGCCCCTCGAATTCAAAGTGGCTCGAAATGAACCAAAGGTCGTAATAGTCCTTCATTCGGCTGTTTGTCATTCCGAGTTGCACCATGGCTTCGAACTTCTCGGCGACAACTGTTTCTAGAGGATAGACGCGGATGCGAGGCCGTGACTGGCTGAGGATCGACGGAAATTCAGTGATGGCTGGCGTAGGCGTAATTGCATCTCCGAATCCCACGTCGATCTGGAGACGCAAGATGGCGGTCCCGAGTTTGGCGGTTAGTAATGCCCGGAAGCCGCCGTATTCCTGCGTATCGCGAATTTCGGTAACTCTCACACTCGACGCATCGAACACTAGTCCGTCATCTTCGACGGGCTGGACGCAGATTGAAGCAAAAACTTCCCGAACCACCTCAGCCTCGTCCTGCAGAAACCCCTCCAAGTCGAGGTCTTTTGTCGATCGGAATTTGGCGCTGTCCCAAAGGCGAAAGAGCATTGCGCCTTTGAGAACGAATCGCTCGCTATGGGTTGATTCGGAAAGGCGATAAAGAAAGCGTTCGAGCCCGTACCAGATTAGTACGAGATTGGGATCCGTCTTGACCCCCCGTATTGCCTCACGTAATTTTGTTACCGAATGCCTCACGAACGATGTTACCGGCGGCAGCCAATCTTGGTGTGCTTGACAGTATTTTATCGATCTTGAGCAAAGCACAGTCTGACGCCGAAGGCGTCAGAAGCTCAGCCTCTGATGGACCATGGGCCATCGTGCTCTGACTTTTTGAGCTGACATCCTGGGTATGCTCCCGCAGCTCGAAGATCAGCCGCTGAATCGCTTCTCGACGCCAGACCTGTACGCGTTTCCGCAGAGTACGCAGATGACTGCTGCGATAGATTCCGGGATAGCGCGCCTGGAATTCGATAAGAAGCTCTTTGGCGGTCTGATCTGGATGATCTTCCAGCCACTGATGCATCTCATCCAAGTGAGCGACGCAGCTGTACGGAACCGGTGCAGGCCCGCGCGGCTTGTTGCTGAAACGGCGATTTTTGCGTGGAGGGATGACGACGCCGCGAGCACGTGCATCCTGACGCCACTGTTTCACGCGTTTTTCGAGGTGGCGAGTTAAGTGCTTCGGGTGAAAGCGTCCTGGGAATTGGATGCAAAGTTCATCGAACAGTTGTGCGGAGCTGATGTTCGGACATCCCTCGAGGCGGCGGCACACTAAAGGCCAGATCATCGTGAACGCGTGATACACGGGCTTGCCGGGCGTGGCATAGATGAGCTTCGGTCGTTCAGCAACCGGTTTTGGTGATTTAGCGGCCGGTCCGAAGGATGATGTAGCAGTTGCCGGCGCCGTGTCTTTCTTGGGCAGCGTACGTTGGACATCGGGTTGAACCATGGCTTGCAGACTACGCAGATAGCGCGGCTTGGCCTCGGCGGAAAACGTCGGACGAACCTCGACCGCGCGCCACGCGCTGGAAAGACTGGCGACGAAGCCAGAGAGATCTGGGGGTTCTGGCGTTGCAATGGGAATCTCCCCGCCATCGGCGAGGGCCACGAGATGCGCCTGCATTGTGCGTATCTCCTCGAGGAGCTTCAGCGGATCCAACGCGCTGGCCACCTCGCGCAGTTTGATTTTAGAGGCATCAGGGATGCTCTCGGCCTGCAGCAGCCGATCACAGGGGGTCTGCGGCGGATGGTAGCGTTTGGACACCTGCGCGCCCTGGCGATGCTTCTCCGCCAGCTTGAAAGAGGGCTGGAAGAAGTTCACAAACAGACGCGAAGCGCCGTACAGTCGGGTGATCGCCTGCGCGGCGGCAATGCCTTGGAATCGGCGGTAGCCCAGGAGCTTGCGCACGACAGCGCCGTTCTTCTGCTCGATCCACGCCTGGTCGTTCTTCCGCCAAGGCCGAGAGCGAGTGAGTTCGATCCCATGAGTGAGACAGTAATTGATCAAGTTCTCGTTCACAAACTCGCTACCGTTATCAACATCCAGCGCCCGAAGCTCGAAGGGCAGTCCCAGGCGAACGCGTTCGAGCGTCTCAACGAGCAGACCGCTCTCTCGAACCACCAGCGGCGCCGCTTCCGTCCAGCCACTCGCGATGTCGGTCAGGACCAAACTGTTGACGTAACTGCCGCGGTTGGCGTCGCCGCAATGCGCGACACAGTCCATCTCCATGCTTCCCGGCGGCGGCTCGTTCCAGTCCGCGAAGGTGCGCACTGGAACACGCCGGCGCGCCGCCGGCATCGCTCTCCGGACCTTCTTCGAGCGTGTGGCGCTGCGCGCCTCTCGCAGCAATCGGTCGATGGTCGAGGCGCTCATCGCCAGAATCTTTTGGCGCATAGGATCAGCAAGATGCAAATGCCCGTTGCGTTCCAATGCCGGCAGCAGAATCGGCAGCAGCGCCCGCAGGCGTTTGCCGCATACCCGGTCGGAGGCTTCCCAGAGGACGATCAGCGCGGCCCGCGCCGCCTCGTCATACAGCGAGGGGCGCGCACGGGTCTGCCGCTTCTTGACGGTCGGCTCGGCGTTCAGCGCTCGAATCGCAGACTTCTCGTGATAGCCGGTCACCGCAACGAACTCGTCGAGCATCTTGCGCTTCTCGGCGCCGACCGCCGCGCAATGGCGTTTACGGACTTCGTTGGTCAGTTCTACCCGGGCCGCGCGCGTCATCTTCGTTCCCATAGTCCCCCCAATTTAGTGGAGGCATCATGGTGACAGGCGCGATTGCCGGTAACATCTCAGCTGAGGCAACTACCCCAACCGGTAACAATTTTGCTGAAGCAATGCGGGGGCTTGACGGCAGTTGAGTGATTTAACAGCCGCTGGCGGATGGACGCCGATGTATTCCTGGGTTTGTCCTTTGCCATGGTAAGGCACCCGTTAAATCGCTTCGAGATATGGGCGAATGACTGTCGTCACACGGCATACTTTTGCCGCCGTCCAAAGCTCTTCCCGGGTGCAACGCTTTGCGCGCAGCGCTTCACGAAGCGCCTCGATTGCAACGTCAAGACCAATCTTGTTTCGAAATTTGAAACAATCGGCCACTGTCTTCGCCGGAGAATAGATGCGTACCGGAATGCCATCGACCTGATGACGCTCGACACCGAATGTAAACGCAGAACCGGAGACTAGCGTCACACGAACCGGTGGGTAGTCGAGTCGAGGCCGCGCAGCTCCCTGCTTTACCGCGATCCAAACGTCATGAGGCGCCTGGGTGCCCACGCCGTGAAACCGAAGGGCGGAAAGAAGACAAATTACCGACTGCGGGACCGCGGCAGCGACAAGAGCGAGCCCGAGATTCTCAGAGTGCTCGGCCTGCGGCAGCACGTAACGCCCGCGACCCACGCGGATGAGCTGGCCTTTGCCCACGAGGCGGCTTATCTCCTGTGGATGGATGTGCAGTCGTGCAAAATCTCTGGGTTGCAGGATTGCCTTCGAGCGCGCCGATGCGGCGAGCTGCCGCAGACTTGATTTCATGTGATTAACTATACATAGTCTCGTGCAACTGTGCATCTTTATTCACAAATCAAAGTCTGGTCGCTTGCCGACGGACTCGTCTGGCGAGATGCTGCGCCCGCACCACGCAGAATGGAGATCAGTACCTATTCCGCGATCCTTCGGGACGTAGGGGTCGCAGGTTTAAATCCTGTCACCCCGACCATTGATTTCATTAGAGTTTTTCCACTAGCGCACCCAGCGGAAACGGAATTTGGTAACGAGTTTCTCGTCGCTTGGTAACGTTTTTGGTAACAACTCTTTCGTTGAGATGTAAGCGCTCGATCTTCCGCACCCTGCCGCTGAGCCCTGAAAAAAGCGCATTTGGGCACAACTTCGCGGCCGTTTGGTCACAGATTTGGTCACAACCTAAGACCAATGAATAGAAGAAACCCCGTTGCGCCCTGACTGCCTACGGGGTGGGCATACGTCGCGCGGGTGGCACTGATGATGGAGCCGTACGCCGCTGCTTTACAAGGCGGTCAGGGCTCACTATTATATATGGAGTTCTTCCTATATATACATCAATATGGCATTAAGCATTAAAGATCCAGAAGCGGATCGCCTCGCTCGCGAAGTGGCCAAGGCGACCGGTGAGACACTGACGATGGCGGTCGTTCAAGCCTTGCGCGAACGCCTCGCGCGCGTGCGGCGCCCGCGAGGACCGCGCCTCAGCGAGGAACTATTGAAGATCGGCCGGCGCTGCGCCCGCCTCCCGGTACAAGACAGGCGGTCGGCCGAAGAGATCATCGGCTACGACGAGCACGGGCTTCCCCGCTGACCCCCAATACAATGGTGATCGACACCTCTGCGCTGATAGCGTTGCTGAATATGGAGCCCGAATCGGCACGCCTCGCTGTCGCGCTTGAATCAGACGCGACTCGGCTGATATCGGCGGCGACCGTGGTAGAGGCCGGACTGGTGATTGAATCTCGCTTTGGGGCTGTCGGCGGTCGCGAGCTCGACTTGCTGATTGCGAAAGCCGGTCTCTCGATAGAGTCGGTCACCGCAGAACAGGCCGATGCGGCTCGTGAGGCCTGGCGCCGCTACGGCAAGGGCCGGCATTCTGCGGGTCTTAATTTCGGCGACTGCTTCAGCTATGCGCTCGCGAAGGTTACTGGCGAGCCGCTGCTGTTTAAGGGAAATGACTTCACTCACACAGACATTTCCGCTATTGCTTATTGAGTGCTGCTGCACGAACCCATCCGCATCACGTTCTAGCCGGATGTTGTTTGGCGCCACAAATTAGTCGCGAATTTTCCTATGGAGGAACAATGGGCATGTACGACGAAGTCTACTGTTATGCGGAGCTCCCCGACGGGCGCGACCCCCGTGGCCCGTGTTTTCAAACCAAGTCTTTTCCGGATCCGTGCGTGTGCCGCTATCGGATCACAAGCGCCGGACGACTGATCGACTCTGCTAACAATGATCTAGAGCCGGACGGGTACATCACGTTTCATACGGTCGATCGAGATCGCGACAATGAGTCGCCGGGAAGAATTCCGGGGCTGCGCGAGTATCGCGCTCGATTCCTGTCGGGACAACTGCAAAATATCGTAAGAGTCGATGAGGACAGTGGGGATCGCGTCCGATACGGCTTGGCTTCGTTTCGATGGTTCCATACGCCTTCGTTTCTCTTCGGCGATTCGGACGAAGACTCCGACGCGAGTAAGGCTGACGTTGGGCCTGGGAAATAGAGGTCCCGGGTCAGTCTCAAATTACTCTGGCACGAATTTGACGTTGCGCTTCGCCGGATGAACGATCAAACGTACAATATCATCGAGCCTTTCCAGATTTCCCACGCGCCGACCGCTTGCCGGCACGTTTAGCGGACTTGGCCTTACGAGGAGCCACTGACTTCGCTTTCTTGGCGGTCGGCTTTTGAGACGGCTGCGCATCAACACCGCCGAAGTCGATCCCGAACACCTCAGCCAGTTTCGACGAGTCCAGAATCCGACCTGCGCCAGGCAGTTTCCCACTCAGTGTCCCGGCCTCCCCGGCGCGTGCGATCAACTCTTTGGCGTCGACCTTTCGCAAGCTGAACAGCAATTCCGGCTCCGAGTCGAGCCGGGCGCCGATCCCGTAGAGCGTCGCCGCGACATGCTTGCACATCGCAGCCGAGTCCGGACAGCTGCAGCTGAAAGCAATATCCTTCGGTGACGGGAAGAGACCGGTTCCCTGCCTTGTGATGCGCTCCATGACCGATGTCGACAGTTGCCCCTGGAGGAGCTCGACCAATGTGTCGATGGAGCGGGCGCAGTCGCGCGCAATCGCCTGCCAGTGTGCGCCGGCCACTTCTCTGACACTAACGGTGATTAGGTACAGACTGGATCCGATCACCTGGGCGGTCACTTCACCCGGACCGATTTTAAGATCGATCACCGAGCCGTTGCGCAGATAGGTGCGGCCACGCGGCAGACGGTTCGAGTAGTCGCTATAGCGCTCCAGGTTCTGGCACCAAGCCTTACCCCAGAACGATTTCGCAATCGCGCCCCGGCTTGCAGCCACCGGCGAGAGCATCTGACCTTTTCTTTGCATTTTCGCGACCGTCCGGTCCGCCGTCCGTCGACGGGCCGCCGCGGGAACATAGGGTTTCCAGGGAAAATACATCAGCCTTGTTCCGATGATCGATATACGTCAGACATTCGCCTGCGCCGAATGAATATCAAGCGCGACCAGATTCAGCAACTCCTTGTCGTTGAGCTCCGTCAGCTGCAGCTCCGTACCTCCTTCAAGCACATCCTTGACGAGCGTCTGCTTCGACTCGATTAGCTGATCGATCTTATCCTCGACGGTGCCCTGACAGACAAACTTGTGCACCAGAACATTCCGGGACTGCCCGATCCGGAACGCCCGATCGGTTGCCTGATTTTCGACAGCAGGATTCCACCAACGATCGAAATGCACCACATGCGAGGCAGCCGTGAGGTTGAGGCCGGCGCCCCCCGCTTTCAGAGATAGAACGAAGAACGGAACCAGCTCGTCATCCTGGAAGCGCCGAACCAGTTCCTTGCGCTTCGATACCGGCGTGCCGCCATGCAAAACCAACCCTTCCCGCCCGAATACGTGCCCGAGAAATTCTGCAATCGGCTGAGTTGCCTCGCGGAACTGCGTGAACACGAGCAGCTTCTCCTGCTTGGCGGCGATCACCTCCGCGAGCTCGCGCAGGCGCGCGAATTTCCCGCTCTCGGTTTCGGCCCACGCGCCATCGCCGAGCCACTGCGACGGATGATTGCAGATCTGCTTGAAGCGCATCAGGAACGCCAGTACGACGCCTTTTCGCCCCATGCCCTCCGCCCTATCGAGCGCGTCCGCGAGTTCCTCGACCGCCCTCTGGTAAAGCGCAGCTTGCGTGGCGCTCAGGTGACAGAACGCTTTCATCTCGGTCTTGTCGGGCAAATCGGCGATCACCGACTTGTCGGTCTTTAGGCGCCGCAAGATATATGGGCGCACGAGCTCGCGCAGCGGCCGGTAGGTTTTCGCTTCGGCGAGGCGCCGGACGTAGCGCCCGAACGCCTGACCGGAACCCAACAGACCGGCGTGAGTGAAGTCGAAAATCGACCAAAGATCGCCGAGACGATTCTCCACCGGTGTGCCGGTGAGAGCAATCCGGGTGTGGGCGATGAGTTTCTTGACGGCGCGCGTCTGCTTGGCGCCCGGATTTTTGATTGCCTGCGCCTCATCGATCACCACAACCCGCCACTCGGTGCTCGAAAGCCACTCGTAGCGCAACAAGGCACCGTAGCTCGTGATCACGAGATCAACCTCCGCGAGCTTCTCCGAGGTCATTGCCTCGAGATTGGCCGCGCTGGATGCCGAGGGGTGTGCGATGAGGAATCTCAGCATCGGCGCGAACCGTTCGATCTCCGCAGCCCAATTCGCCATAAGCGACGCTGGCGCCACCAGCAGGCTCAGGGCTCGCGTGGGCGTTGCCGTCCGTCGCGGCGTCGATTCACGCTTGAGAATCAGGAGCAGGGACAATACCTGGATAGTTTTGCCCAATCCCATATCGTCCGCGAGACAGGCACCAAGCCCGAGGCGGTGCAGCAGATAGAGCCAACGAACGCCTGCCTGCTGATAAGGTCGCAATGTTGCTCGCAGCGCCGTTCCCGGCTCGATGCGGGCGAGTCCGTCAGGGCTGCGCAGGCCCTTGAGAGTCTCTGCGAGCCATGGCCCCGCGCTTACCGTCGACCAGTCGGGATCCGAGGGGTCGCCCGGCTCCTCCTCCACCGCGACGCCGGCCACCAGCCGCATGGCATCGGCGAACGGCAGTCCGCCGTCGGCCGCCGTTTCAATCTGACGGAACCTATCGAGCAGTTGCTTGAGCTTGTCTCGATCCACCTCGACCCAGCGTCCGCGCAGCAATTGGAGTCCGTCGGACCCCTTGAGCAAGGCGCGGATTTCGGCCGTCGTGAGTCGCTCCTCTCCGAGCGTCAACTCCACCTTGAAATCCAGCAGCGCATCCTTGCCGAGAACCGACGGTACTCGTCCACCGATGGTCGCCCGGACCTTGGGCCGAGGCGGTCGGCCCGTGCCCCACGCACTCGGCGCGCGCACCACGATACCGGCGGCCTCGAGCTTGGGCACATCGGTCAAGAATTGGAATGCCTCGGCTGCGGACCATCTGACGGGATGGTAGAGCTCGCCAGATTCCAGCATGGCAGTGAGCCATGCGCATTCTCTCGCAGCTTCCTGTACTGGCTTTAGCAGCGAAAGCAGACGCGCTTTGTTCTTCGCGCCGGCGTACTCGCGCAACGCCTCGGCAAGCGGCAGATGCTGCGCGCGAGATTGAGCCGAGAGACGCGTCGTGTAGGTCGCAATGAATGCGAAAGGCGCTTCTTCATCGGAGCGATTCTCGGCCAGATTGAAATGCACGCGGCCCACGAGGTGCCAGGCCGGATTTCGCCCCTTCAGGAACTCCTGCAGCGTTTGCTTCGCAGCGGCGAGTTCAGTGCGGCAAGCCGTATCAATTCCATCCCACAGCGCCGCGAGCACATCGGCATTCAGATATTCCCCACCCGGCATCGGCGGCGCGGCGCTCGCCAGTTCCGTAAGCATTTCTGCTGGCGGCGCTTCGATGGTGCTGGCCGCAGCCGGGCCAGTGACCCCGGCGCTTTGCGCGGACATGCATAGCGTGGTGACGTATCGGCCGGCAAAATCTCGCCAATATGCAAATTCTGCGGGTAGAGCCGTACCGACCTCGCGAATCCCAAGCTCGAGCAGTCCATGCCCGGCACCGCGCTCGAATGCAGCTTCAAGGCGCTCTTGCAGATTGCCCGGCAGCGTGCGCGCTTCGTCCGTCGGCGCGAGCACGAGGTGCCCCTGCGGCGTGAGCACGGGAATTCGATTCGAAGTCGTCATTTCCCGATCTGTTCGGATTGCTCTCTGCATAGCGCTATCCGTACTGCCACGGACCAAGCGGCTCCCAGCGAACGGGATATTCAGCCAACATCGACGCTGCCTTGGCCGCCGGCATCAGAAACTTAGCCAGATCGGCAACGACTTGCGAGAATTCTTTAGCCAGAGCCGGCTCACCAATCCTATGCACGAATGCGGCCCACTGACGGACATGGACTGCCTCAGAGTGGAACTTCGCCGTCAACCCTGCCAGTGGCATTACAGGAACGCTGGTCTGGCGACGATCGAAAGTTGAACGGATCGCCTGGCTTAATGCGGGGCCGGAAAAGGCCAGGGTCCGCGACAAGATCCAAATGTCATAGAAATCTTTCATTCGACTATTCTGCATGTCGAGATGAACCATGGCCTCAAATTTCTCGGCGATCGCCGCCTCCACCGGGTACGCGTTTAGCCGCAGCGGGAGACTCGTCAGCAGCACTGGATAGTCGATCAGCTGCGGCTCAGGATAAACGGCGTCGCCGACGCCGAAGTCGATCTGCACGGTCTGACGCACTTTGTCGAGGCGCGCCTGCAGGCGAATGCGAGTACCGACGTACTCGGTCGCGTCGCGAATCGACTCTACCGGGATCGTCTTCGGCTTGAAGATGACGCCGTCAGAAGGATCACTAATTGCCGCGCACTGTTCGACGAGTCGTACGAGTGCTGCCTGATCGGCAGCGCCACGACGCAGCAAATCGATGAGGACCGTGTCCGCGTGGGGTGATCGCGAGAGACGCGAGAGAAATCGCTCAATCACATAAGATTGCAGAATGTCGTTGAAGCTCGAGCCGGCTTCCTGCGCCACGTTGCGCAGTCTCGCGAGCACCGAGGCCACGATATTCTTCGGCGCCCTGGTCACGTAACGCTTTCCAGGTATGGCGCCATCACGCGATACTGTCGCAGTAGCCGCGCAAAATGGAGGAGTTCTCTATTGCTGATTCGCTTGCGGGCGCGGGCGAAGCGCAGCGCCTCGATGGCGACATCCAGCCCGAGCTTGTTTCGATACTTGAAACAATCAACTATCGTGCGCGCGGCGCTGTAGATGCGAACGGGAACGCCATCGATGGGGTGCGGTTCGATTCCCTGATCGAAGGTCGGAGCATCGAAACGATAGATCCTCACCGGGGGCGTGCGCAGGCGCAGCCCCGCATATCGACCGCGCGGAACGGCGAGATGCACCACTCTCGGCACCTGTGTCGTAATGCCATGGAAAGCCAGGGCCGAAATCAGACACACGACCGCCTCTGGGGCTTTGGCGGCCACCACCGCAAGGTCCGGATTGCTGAACTCTTGAGTGGAGGTGAGTCGATAAAGTCCACGTGCGAGTCGCACAAGCTGACGGTCCTCGACGAGACGGTATAACGCAGCAGGATGAATACCCCGCATGAGGGCCTGATTCGTTCTCATCACGCCCCCGTGCTGACGGAAGGTTTCGAGGGCGGTTTGGATATCGCGAGTCTGGGTCATGGTGGATAATATTAGCACCATTTATAATTATTTGGTACTTATTTTATCCAAGCTCCTCTCATTCGGGACGTAGGAGTCGCAGGTTCAAATCCTGTCACCCCGACCATTGATTTATGGGTCCTAACCGGGCACATGGTGCCCATTTTTTTCCGGAGACATGGGTAACAGTCTGCCCCGAACGGGTCTGGCCATGGCGGTATCCGCGTGACCGAGAAGGTAGCGAACGGTGTTCAGCGGCACGCCCGATTGCACCAAGCGGCTGGCAAAGTGATGGCGAAGATCATGGAGCCGAACGCTTTTGCAGACCGGCTCCGTTTAGTAGTCTTCGCCACGCCCGATCGACCCGTTTCAATCTGCCCCCTCTATCTTCCGGCGTCGGCTGCAGTTTCCCTGACCGCACCGCGAATCCTGAGAGGTCAATATTAAGAGTTCGGACTTCGGGCTCGATCCCGTTATCTGATGCTAGGTGAACGGATTGATTAGGGGAGCGCCGAAGGGCTCAAAGTCATCCACATTACGAGTCACTACCGTCAATCCGCGAACCAATGCGGTGGCAGCGATGAGCGCATCTTCAAGATGGTGGTCCGGGCGCCGATGCATGAGTTGGGCCCAGCGACGGAAGATGGCCGCATCCGCCGGAAGCACGCCGTAGCTCTGCTCTACTCCATCGAGCCAGAGCTCGATTTCTTTGGCCTTCACCGCATCTTGTTTACGGGTAATTTCTATCCCAACCTGTATTTCACCGACAGTCACAGCGGACACGTACAGCGACTCCTCCGGCGCAGCTTGAACCCAAGCGACCACGCCTTTGTGCGGTTTACGCTTGCGCAGTTCGGAGACGACATTCCTATCAAGGAGATACACGTCAGTCGGTGGTACGTAGTGTGCGGCGTCGCAGCCGTCCACGTGGCGGGACGTTGAGTTCCCCTCGAAGCTCCGGAGCAAGCAGCAAAGTCTTCAAACTCGGACGCGCTCGCTCACGCAGGCTTCGCCATTCCCGCATCGGCACGAGGACTGCCGTCTCGACGCCGCGCAATGTGACGACTTGCGGTCCTTCCGTGAGGCTCGCTTTCAAAAACTCGCTGAAGCGGGATTTAGCATCTTGAACCGGCCAAGATTTCATTCTGTAGACTCCTCTGGCTAGTCATAAGCCTAGTCTGTTAGGGAATCTGCGTCAACGAAGCAATATTCTGTAAAGTGGATCGGTATGTCTGCCTCTCTGCCTCTACCTTCGGGACGTAGCAGTCGCAGAGGCCGTGTGCAGAACCCGTGGCACGTCGAAGTCGAGTGGCGCGCCGTTTCAACAGGCTCCTTCAGCAGCATGCCATGGAGCGATTCCTGTATCGCATCTCAAAGTAGAAGCATGCGCGAAGTGTCATTCTGAAGGGCGCGCTGCTACTGAAGACAATCGGCACCCCGAGACGCTCGACGTCGAGGCGGATGGTCTCATGTTCCTCGCCGGTGGCTCAAAGGCGCGCTTCACTTTACCGGCACGCCTACAGCGGGTGCCGCTTCGCAGCGCTGTTTTCTGGCACAGATAGGCGCAGTGTGTTGTCCCCAAGCACAGATACGGAGCTTATTCACATGGCACACAGCGAAACACTCAATCAGGTCACCGAAGGCGCCTCTACAGGGCGTTAGGGTCAACCAGGATCTCGACGAGGTGAAATTCATGATTCGAAGGGCACTCTTTCTGTTGGCAATAGCCGGCATCTACGTGGCAATTGCTCACCGTCGGCAAACTGGTCGGCGCCGAGTCGAAGACCACGCAGCCGAATCGCAATGGGCGAATGAAGGGGGCGCGAGCGCGCCTGCAACGTTAGCTTCCAGGTAGGAGCAGAGTAGCCAGGATGAAACCCACAATTCTAGAGTGCACGACTGTGTACAGCGGATACCTGACCGTCGATGCCTTACAGATGAGGCTCTCCGACGGGTCGATCGTGTCGCGCGAGGTCGAGCGGCACGGCGATGCGGCCGCCGTGCTGCCATACGACCGGGAGCGGTGCTGTGCACTCGTCGTGCATCTGCTTCGAGCACCCGTCTTCCAAGAAACGGGGGCGGCGGAGAGTGAGGAAGCTTGCGCCGGCATGATCTCCGAGCTAGGTCAAGACGCTGAGGCAACCGCCAGGCGAGAGGCGTATGAAGAATTGGGCGTCAGGCTCGCTTCGATGGATCTGGTCAGTCGCGTGTGGTCGAGTCCCGGCGTTTCGAGCGAGCGCGTGTCGCTGTTTCTTGCCCCGTATGTCGCAGCAGACCGCATCAGTTCAGGTGGGGGAATTAGGGACGAGCACGAGGGGATTATGGTGGTTGAGCGTTCGCTTGCCGTGCTGGCGGCGGCGGCCGACCAAGGCCGGATCGAGGACAGCAAGTTGTTGTCGCTCGTGCTGGCGCTACGGCTTCGTCACCCTGAGCTCTTCGCGCCTTAGCGCAGGGAATATGCTTCGATGCCGCTTCAACGCCGCGTGCCCGGCCCCTCATGTGGGGTACCGTACAGACGACCCGCAGCGTGGCGCGATAAATGACGCCCCAAGACACAGTCCTCGGCCTACTCTGATCCGGCCCGCCAGCACATTTAGAGGTCGCACCCCATGGGTCTTGTGCCGCCCCGGACATTCGATAGACGAAATTCCAGCCGGTCTTCGGCATCTGCTCCGCAATGCACAACGACATTGGATATGCCGGTTGCCGAGATACACCCGCAGGACGGTCTGCACGTGAGGCCGGAACTGGCGTCTTTGCAAGCCCTGCTCGCCAAGACGCGGGAAGAGCTGGCAAGGGCTCAGGAGCGAGAGAAGCGTGCTCGTTACTTGGCTTTTCACGATGACCTGACCGCATTGCCGAACCGCAGATTCTTTCGAGAGCGCCTCGATCTGGCGCTCAGCAGCCATGGAGCTGCAATTATCCCGCTGGCAGTGCTTTATCTCGATCTCGATGGGTTCAAAGCATTGAACGACTTGTACGGACACGATACGGGTGACGCACTCCTCAGCGCCGTTGCAGGGCGTCTGTCCCATGCGCTCCGGGCCGAAGATTTGGTGAGCCGGCTGGCCGGCGACGAATATGCGTGCTTGATCAGCGGTGTGCACAACCGGGAACGTCTGCAGCAAATTGCCGCAACTCTCTTTCAGGCGGTGTCGGCCCCCTTCAAGATTGGCGCGCACGCACTCGTCGTGCGCCCGAGCATAGGCATTGCCATATATCCCCATGATGGGTCAACGACCGACGAGCTCATGAGGGCCGCGGATAGCGCGATGTATACGGCTAAGCGTCACAAGTCATCTTACGCATTTTTCCGTACGACTTTACGGGGTGACACCGGAACGCAACGCCGCGGGTAAGTCCGGCGTCGGGCGCCAGCCATCCTGTGTCGGCTACTGCACAAATCGAGGCGGCGAATCAGGTAGAAGTGACACTCATGGATTCATACAGCATCGCATCGGTGTACCGAAGCCGCCGCGATGATTCATTTAATCGCAGGTTGGCGGCCCTCCTGTCGCGGGACCCAGAGCGCTGCCACAAGCCTACAGGCCAACAAACGCCTATTGAAGTTTCGAAAGACGAGTGACATTGGCGTGAGTCTTCGCCCGATCATAATCGGCGTCCGCTCGTTCCTTGCACGACTTTTGCGCCTCCCCAGTTAGGGCAAGACACTGTTGGATCGCGACGTTATGATCGCCGTCTGCCTGTGCTACGGCCACATCATATTCCGTTCTAGCGCCCACATCGTTGAGATCCTTGGAGCCGTCGGCGTTCGCGGCAGCACTGTCGACATCTCTCGCCGCATCCGTCCGGGCGTCCTTCACTTCGGTCGAGGCTTGCTGCCGCGCCGCAGCCACATCGGTGGCGACCGCCGCCGGGGACTTCGCACGGGATGCCGCGGGATTGCGGCAATGGGAGCTAAGGGAGGAGTATGGCGCCTGAAGCCTGAGGCACCCGTAGGACAACTCCCTCGGGCAAGGTAGGCAATTGGTGCGCTTCACGCTGCGTGAATCATCGAACATCAGTCACGTCCGGGTGCGTTACCGCACCGACAGGAGCATCAAAATCGTCTACAAGCAAACGGTTAATAACGGCAGACCTTCAATGCGCGCCGTGATCAGATTACAGCCGACCTTACGCGAGCCACAGGCCAATCGGTTTACGCCCAACATCAGGTCGGCTCGTCGGGAGGACATATGAACGATGTAGTCATTACGGCAGCAATGCGCACCGCGGTCGGCAAATTCAACGGCTCGATCGCGAAGATGCCGGCAGCCGATTTGGGTGCCCAGATCATCAAAGCGTTGCTGGCGCGTTCCGGTGTGGCGCCGGATCAGATTTCTGAGGTAATCATGGGACAGGTGCTTACGGCCGGAGCGGGCCAGAACCCGGCACGGCAGGCATCAATCCGTGCAGGGCTACCGGACAGCGTCCCGGGCATGACCATTGGCAAGGTTTGCGGCAGCGGGCTGAAGGCGACCCATCTGGCTGCACAGGCGATCAGGTGTGAGGATGCGGAAATTGTCATCGCCGGGGGGCAGGAGAACATGAGTGCCTCGCCGCACATCCTGCAAGGATCCCGCGACGGCTTTCGAATGGGCGATGCCAAGCTCGTCGACAGTATGATCAGCGATGGCCTCTGGGACATTTACAACAATTATCATATGGGGACGACCGCCGAAAACATCGCCAAACTGTATGGTATTTCACGTCGCGAACAAGATGAGTTTGCGGCCGGATCACAGCAGAAAGCCGAAGCGGCGCAGAAGGCCGGACGGTTCAAGGATGAAATCGTCCCGATCGAAATCGTCTCCCGCAAAGGGACTACATGGTTCGATGCCGATGAATTCATCCGCCCGGGCACGACAGCCGATGCACTCGGTGAACTCAAACCCGCTTTCAGCAAGGACGGTACGGTCACGGCGGGCAACGCCTCGGGCCTCAACGACGGCGCCGCTGCCGTGATGATGATGTCGGAACGGAAAGCGAATGAACTCGGCCTCAAGCCCCTGGCTTGGATTCGTGGGTACTCATCCGCCGGAGTCGACCCGAAGATCATGGGGATGGGTCCAGTGCCGGCCAGCCGGCTGTGTTTGAAGAAAGCGGGCTGGGATCATAGGGATCTTGATCTGATGGAGGTCAATGAAGCATTTGCCGCCCAAGCAATCGGTGTCAACCGTCAAATGGAATGGGACACCGCGAAGATCAACGTCAATGGGGGCGCCATTGCCATTGGCCACCCGATCGGCGCATCGGGTTGCCGCATCCTGGTGACGCTGTTGCACGAGATGATCCGTCGCGACGCAAAGAAGGGACTCGCGAGTCTGTGCATTGGCGGCGGCATGGGTGTCGCGCTCGCAATCGAACGCTAAAAATTCGCCTCTTGAATTCATGATATCTCTCATAACTGGACGGGTACTGTATGGCAACCACAAAAAGAGTCGCACTGGTCACAGGTGGCATGGGGGGGCTCGGCGAAGCCATCTGTATCAAATTAGCAAAGTCAGGAGATACGGTCGCCACAACCTACTCGCCGGGCAACACCAGAGCTCAGGCATGGCTTAAATCGATGAAAGAGCAAGGTTATCAATTTTTTGCGTATCCCTGCGATGTGACTGACTGGGAATCCTGTCAGGCCTGCATCCAGAAGATGACAGAAGATCTCGGGCCGGTGGATGTGCTGGTGAATAACGCCGGCATCACCCGCGATATGACCTTTAAGAAGATGGACAAGATCAACTGGGACTCGGTGATGCATGCGAACCTTGACTCGTGCTTCAACATGACCAAGCAGGTGTGCGACGGGATGATGCAGCGCGGCTGGGGCCGGGTCATCAATATCTCATCGGTCAATGGACAGAAGGGGGCGTTCGGCCAGACTAACTATTCAGCGGCCAAGGCCGGCATGCACGGCTTCACCAAATCGCTCGCTCTCGAGGTGGCACGCAAGGGGGTCACCGTCAATACCATCTCGCCTGGTTATATCGGCACATGCATGGTGAAAGCGATTGCGAAAGAGGTCTTGGAGACCAAGATCATTCCGCAGATACCCATGGGGCGGCTCGGCACGCCTGAAGAAGTAGCCGGGCTCGTTGCGTATCTGGCCGGTGAAGAGGCCGCATTCGTAACCGGCGCCAACATTGCAATCAACGGCGGCCAGCACATGCAGTAGCGACCCTTGCGCCAGGCTCGGTATTTCGGCAGTCGCGGTCAATGCTTTCAATCGAATCAGCGGCAATGCTCGTCGCGATCAGCGCAATCGGGGCGCTAGCGCACATTGGTCGCCGTAAGCGCACTTCTAAATCGCCTCCGAATGGAATTTCTTGCAAGCGGGCTCTCGAGCAACGAGTACACGATGTTGCAAGAGCACACCTTTCTGTACTAGCTCAGTTTTTTGCTCTCGAGCCCGTAGCACGCGGTGGTGTGACGCAATGGCAGATAGACGCCAGGCTATACCGCCCATGGATTGACGAGTTCAACGCCGCAATCCTCGAAATCTCTCAGCATCAATTCAGCTTTATGTTATCGGCCGGCTGCAAACCATCGGGAGCCCTGAGGTTAGGCGAGCCACCAAACAAGCCACCAAAACAAAGCGCCGCAGGCGAGGAGTCCCACGTAAGACCGGCACCAGAGACGGTTCCGCACCCTGAGTTCCTCGACCGTGTAGTACTCATCGATCATGCTATTCATCGCGGCGCTCCTGCGAACCCAATTGGCTGCCCGGGAGAAGATCTCTCACGTTGTAGGCTGGAGTCTGTTGCGGCGAGAGATTGCCCGCCAATAGTTATTGATTCTTTCGATATGCGGTGTGAGATCGGCAGGATGGTCGCCGTGAATTTCGATGGGCCCCTGAAACGGCAGCTAGAAACCAGGCAAAAGCCCTCCCGAAAAAACTGGGTGCACGGCCGGGCGGTGATTCCCCTTGATGGATTTAGGGCTCAGAGACGGCCTCACCTCAGGCCTTTCCGCAGCCATCCCTGCTCGATATTTATCGAATATAGTCAATAACTTACGCAGGTCTGGACCGACTTCACCGCGAGACCCGGGCGTCCGGCGGAGCTGTCGCGGTTCATAAATAGACTATTCCCATCGAATTAGTCGATAATACTCCCATGAAGCTTACCGCTCGCAGCGAATATGCGTTGCTTGCCCTGGTGCACCTTGGCCGGCAGAACCCTGAGGACCTGGTGTCAGCCGACACGATTGCGCGCGCCCAGAAAATTCCTCCCAGGTTTTTGGAACAGATCCTCTTGACGCTGAAGCGAGCGAAATACTTGCGTAGCACCAAGGGGCCGCGCGGGGGATATCAATTGGCCAAGGGCGTTGATGCCGTGACGCTGGCCGAAATAATCCGCCTGTTCGATGGTGCGCTGGCTCCCATCGAATCGGCCAGCCGGTATTTCTATAAGCCCTCGCCGGTTGAAAAGGAGCGGAGATTGTTCCGTGTATTCCGCGAAGTTCGCGATCTGGTCTCGAACCGTCTCGAAGCCGTCACGCTTGCTGACGTGCTCTGATTGAAATTTCATATCGGCACAATAGTTGACTAAATCGATGGGTAAACTGCATAATCAAAGGAGTTGACGATGTTGGCTCTCGCTACCAAATCCGATTCGATCGACCCTCTGCGCTCGCTCCTCGGTGAACTCGAGTCGCTGGCCGGGCATATCACCGGAGAGGCAATAACCGAGATTCTCGCGCGCAGCCATCTCCAGTTTGAGGACGTATCGACATTCGTCACGCCAAAGCAAGATACCTATTCTCGTCGCCGAATTGCTCGAACGGAGTCCTACGAGGTACTGGTAATGACGTGGCTCCCGGGGCAAGGCAGCGGGGCTCACGACCACGCGGGCTCGGTATCCGCGTACAAGATCCTGCGCGGAACGGCTCATGAGACGCGCTATACGCTGGCCACCGACAGCCTGGTAGATCCCAGCGGCACCTGCGAATTGCATCAGGGCGAGATCGGCCTGGACGCGGGAGAAGTCATTCACGCGGTACGGAATGAGGACTCAAGCAAGGAACTGTTGGTGAGCATTCACGTGTATTCGCCGCCCATTCCAGAGCTGCGCCGATTCACGGTCCGGCCCGCAGGCCGTGCCCCAGCCGATGCGTTTTTGAGACGGCGCGTTCAATCCGCGCCCGTTGTCACGATCATCGGTGGCGGCTTTTCGGGCGCCATGGTCGCGACTCAACTGGTGCGCAGGACAGCACAGACCGGCACCCCGGTGCACGTCGTGATGCTCGACCAGCAAACCTCGGTGGCTGAAGGGGCTGCCTACCGTACGCCCGACGCCGGCCATCTGCTGAACGTCCCCGCGTCCGACATGAGCGCCTGGCCCGATCAGCCGGATGACTTTCTTGAGTGGGCGAGGCACCGCGACTCGTCTGTCGGGGCTTACACGTTTCTGCAGCGCCATACCTATGGTGAGTATCTGCGTGGCACGTTCTTTGCGGCAATCGCGCAAGCGGGGATTAAGACCAGTATCGAAATTCATCGTCAGGAAGCCGATGCCATTGAGCGGCGAAGTGAGAGTGGCTGGTCCGTGCGTTGTCGCGGGGGCGCCTCCATCGAGGCCGACGTCGTGGTGTTGGCGACCGGGCACCGGCCGCCGGTTGATCCGCTGAAGCACCAATGGTCCGGTTCGCGGGCCCGTTACATAGAAGCCCCGTGGTCATCGCTTGCTCTCACCGCGATCGAGGGGGATGAGTCCGTCTGTCTACTCGGGACTGGACTAACCGCCATAGACGTCTTGCAATGCTTGGTCCGCTCGTCGCGCTCCGCACCCGTGGTGGCGCTCTCGCGCCGCGGCTTACTGCCATCGGCTCAGGCCGCGACCCCGCTGACACGAACCGATCCGCTGAGCTGGCTGGGGCCATCTCTGCGCGCGGACGGCGAAGTCACCACTCGATCGATGACTCGGGGGATCCGCCGGGCAATCCGGGCGAGCGAATCTGCCGGCCAGGATTGGCGACAGGTCATCGACGGCTTGCGGCCGCACGTATCGAAAATCTGGAAGGCACTGCCGCCCAAGGAGAAGGCTCGATTCCTCCGGCACGCGAGGCCATTTTGGGAAATCAGCCGCCACCGGATGGCGCCCACAATTGCAAAGGAAGTCAGCAAGGCGGCAGGCGCGGGCATTTTCAGCACGGCCGCTGCGCGAGTTCTCGGTGCGCACGGCGCTCTGGACGGTGTAACCCTGACGCTGCGTCGACGCGGGGAATCAATTCCCGACGTGTGCAAATTTGACTGGATCGTCAACTGTACGGGCCCCGGCTCCGGACGCGAATTCGGCCTCCCACGAGTAGCCCTGGGACTCACCCACGCCGGGTATCTGCAGGAAGACCCTCTGGGACTCGGTGTACTCAGCACGCCCAATGGTCAAGCCATTGTCGGAGAGAAAGTCATCGATGATCTCGTCGTGATCGGATCGCTGCGCAAGGCCGGCGAGTGGGAATCCACGGCTGTGCCGGATTTACGCGTGCAGGCGTCTCTTGCCGCCGACGCAATCCTCCATCGAATTAAAAAGACCCATGCAAGGTCAATTGGATCTAGGAGCGATCAATTCACGCCCATCGAATCACTGAACCTCGCCGAATGAAAGTCGGCATCGCCCAGGCTCATATCGATCATGGTCAGCCGTTTGAAATAATGACTGACGCTGACATCGTCGACCATGCCCATGGCGCCATGTAGTTGCACGGCTTGCTGACCGACAAAGCGCCCCGCCTGCCCGACGTATGCTTTCGCGCCCGATATCGCGCGGCGGCGCTTGGCGACATCCTCCACACCGACGTGTACGGCCGCAATGATGGCCATCGAGCGAGTCTGCTCGGCGGCAATGATCATCTCCGCCATGCGGTGTTGCAGCGCTTGAAAGGCGCCGATCGCCACGCCGAATTGCTTTCGGGTCTTCAAGTAGTTGAGCGTTGCTTGGTTGAGCGCCGCCACGATACCCAAGGCCTCGGCGCACAGCGCGGCAATCGCGCCATCCACCGCCCGTTCAATGGGACCGAGGGCTCTGCCCGGCACGCCGATCAAGGCCTCCGGAGACACGTTGATGAGTTGTAGATCGGCGGCGCGGCCGCCGGACTGAGTGGGATAGGGAAGCGTTGTCACGCCCGGAGCGTCACGCGCAACCAGAAAGAGTGAGATTCCTTCGCTGTCGTTTACCTCGCCGGCGCTGCGCGCCGATACCAGAAAATAATCGGCCGACGGGGCATCGAGCACCACGGCCTTGCGGCCCGACACTGTCCATGCGCCGCCCACTTCGGTGGCGGTACAGGCAACATGCGCGAGATCATAGCGCCCCGAGGCCTCGTAGGCGGCAAGGGCTATCTGCAATTGACCCGCGGCGATTCGCGGCAATAGCGATTGCTTGATGGACTCCGAAGCCGCATCGCGAATCAGCCCGCCGCACAGCACGACGGTGCTCAAGTACGGCTCGAGCAAGAGTCCCTGTCCCACCTGTTCCATTACGGCCATGACGTCGACGCCGCCGCCGCCGAGCCCGCCGAATTCCTCCGGGAAGGGCAGCGCCAACAAGCCGAGATCGGCGTAGCGCTCCCATGCCTCGGCGGAAAAGCCCAATGGTGAGCGCACGAGCGCGCGACGATGCTCGAAATCGTAGTCTCGGGAAATAAAGCGCTGCAGCGTGTCCTGCAGCGCCAACTGCTCTTCGGAATAGCGGAAATCCACGAGTGCCCCTCCGTCAAAGACCCAAGATCAATTTCGCAATGATGTTCTTCTGGACTTCCGTCGAGCCCGCATAGATCGTGGTCTTGCGCTGGTTGAAGTACTGACCGGAAAGCGACGGCGCATACTCGGGATAGTGCTCCGCGAGCGGCGGCGGCGCAGACCAATCCAGCTCCAACGCCTCCCGGATATAGGGCAGCGCGTCGTGCCCAAGGGCGTGCATCTGCAGCTCGGCGAGCTGCTGGATGATTTCCGAGCCCTTGATTTTCAAGATCGACGCTTCAGGGCCTGGCGCACGCGACTCGCTCGCCTCGGCGGACAGCACTCGCAGATTGGTGATTTCGAGCGCCATCAACTCGAGCTCGACTTGGGCGATGCGACCGCGAAAGCGCGAGTCCTCGATGAGCGGCCGGCCATTCAGCATTTGCGCGCCGGCGATTTTTTTGAGCCGCTTCAAACTCCGTTTGCAGTTACCTATGCCGGCATTATTGGTGCGCTCGTGGCCAAGCAAAAACTTGGCATAGGTCCAGCCCTTGTTCTCTTCCCCGACCAGATTCTCGACCGGCACCTTCACGTTGTCGAAGAAGATATCGTTGATCTCGTGCTCGCCCTCCATCGTGATGATCGGCCGAACGCTGACGCCCGGCGTCTTCATGTCGATCAATAAAAAGGAGATGCCCAGCTGCGGGCGCGCTTCGCTGCTGGTGCGCACCAGACAGAAGATCCAGTCGGCATGCTGGCCCAGCGTGTTCCAGGTTTTTTGGCCGGTAACGAGGTAATGATCGGCACGACGCTCGGCGGTGGTCCGGAGCGATGCAAGATCCGAGCCCGAGCCCGGCTCGGAGTATCCCTGGCACCACCAGTCTTCGCCTGAAATGATTCGTGGCAGAAAATGGCTCTGCTGCGCGGCGTTCCCGTACGCCATCAACACCGGAGCAACCATGCGCAGCGAAAAAGGAAGCTGCGGCGGCGCGCCGGCGGCGGCCGCCTCCTCATCGAAAATGTGCTGCTGGACGACGCTCCATCCGGCCCCGCCGAAGCGTTTCGGCCACATTCCGGCACCCCAACCGCGGCGATGGAGAATCTTTTGCCAGCGCACCAGATCATCCTTGCCTACCCGTCTGCCGAGATTCACCTTGCGGCAAATTTCGGCGGGAAGCTCCGCCGCCAAAAAGGCTCGTACTTCCGCGCGAAAAGACTCTTCTTCCGCGGTGTAATTCAGGTCCATGAGATTTCCGTCTTCACTCGATCATTACGACGACTTTGCCGCGCACCTCGCGTGTACCCAACCGGCCGATTGCCTCAGCGGCTCTTTGCAGTGGAAAGCGCTCGCTGATCGCGGGCTTGATTCGTCCCTCACGATAGAGCGCCATCAATGCCGATACATTCGCGGCGTGCTGCGAGGGAGAGCGATTGATGAACTCACCCCAGTAGACACCGATGATCTGGCAGCCCTTCAGCAACGCCAAGTTGAGCGGCGGCTTCGGAATACCGGCCGTGAACCCAACGACGAGGTGTCGCCCCTGCCAGCCGACGGCGCGTAGCGCCGCCTCCGTGTAATCTCCGCCCACCGCATCGTAGATCACCTGCGCCCCCTCTGCGCCGCAGGCCGCCTTGAACCGATCAGTCAGCGCGCGCGCCGCACTCTTGTCGAGCGAACCCGGCGGATACTGCACCATCCCGTCGGCGCCGCGATCGCGCGCCAACGCGAGTTTCTCGGCACTCGACGCCGCCGCCACGACACGCGCACCCAGAGTTTTGCCCAATTCGACCGCCGCCAGCCCTACTCCGCCTCCCGCGCCAAGCACGAGCAGCGTCTCGCCGGCACGAAGTTGCGCGCGATCCTGCAATGCGTGCTGCGAGGTCCCGTAGGTGAGCAGCAGAGCCGCGGCCTCGTCGAAAGGCATGGTGTCGGGAATTTGCCAGCAGACCGCCGCAGCTCCCACCACTTTTTGCGCCATGCCACCCCGAACGGGGCTCATCAGCACTCGGTCGCCGGGCCGGACTTTGTCGACTCCCGCGCCGATCGCCTCGACGACGCCGGCGACCTCGCCGCCGGGAATGAAGGGTCGTGGCGGCTTGTCCTGATACAGATCCTGGATAATCAGCAAATCGGGATAGTTGACACTGCAGGCATGCACGGCGATGCGCACCTGGCCGGGGCCGACAGCGGGCTCCGGTACGTCCTCGAGCACGAGGCTCTCAGGTCCGCCCGCGCGGTGGCTAAGCAGAGCTTTCATGCGCGCGCACTTCGTTCGGCCGCCGCGGCGGTCTCTTGATCCTGCAGCTCGCGCCACTGGATCTTGCCGCTGCCCGACTTGGGCAGCGCATCGACGAAGGCGATGATACGCGGCACCTTGTACGCCGCCATGGCACTGCGACACCAATCGATGAGGGCCTGTTCCTCGACCCGTCCGCGCCATTCGGGTCGAAGCACCACGAGGGCTTTGACGGTCTCACCGCGGTGCGCATCGCTCGTGCCGATCACACAGGCCTCGAGGACGGCGGGATGCCCGTACATCAGGGACTCGACCTCGCTCGGCCAAACTTTGTATCCGGAGGCATTGATCATTCGTTTGAGCCGGTCGACCATGAAAAAATAGCCGTCTTCATCCACTCTGCCGAGGTCGCCGGTGCGCAGAAATCGATTGCCGTCGATCTCGAGAAACGCCTGGGCGCTCGCCTCGGGCTTGTTCCAGTAGCCCAGGAACACCTGCGGGCCGTGCGTGACGATCTCGCCGACCTCTCCCTGGGGAAGCGCGGCCAACGTGCCGGGATCGATCACGCGCGAGTCCACTCCGTAAACGGGAATGCCCAGACATTGCTGTTTCGCGCGGCCCGGAGGATTGATATGCGTGGCTGCCATGGTCTCGGTAAGGCCGTAGCCCTCGTAGAAAGTGATGCCTCGATCCTTGAGCCGCTGCGCCACGGTCGCCGGCATGGCGGCACCGCCTCCGCTCAGCTTTCGGATCGAGCTTAAGTCGTAGCGCTCGATATTCGGATTCATGAAAAAATCCTGAATCATGGTCGGAACGGCGGTCCAGCTGCCGACCCGGTAGCGTTGCACGCACTCCGCCGCGGCGACTCGGTCCCAGCGCGGCAACAGCACCACCGTGTTGCCGTTGTACAGCGGGCTGTTCATGCCGCCCTGCATGCCGGTCACATGAAAAAAAGGCGCGACGGCCAGCAGGGTCATCTCCGGCGGTACCGCGAACCAGTGCACGTTGGCGACGAGGGTGTGCATGGTGCTGCGATGGGTGTGCATGCAGCCTTTCGGCTCACCTGTGGTACCGGACGTGTACGGCATGACCGCCAGATCATCGGGCCCCATCGTCAAGGCCCCCGGCGATAACTCGCTCCGCAGCGCATCGCGCCAGAGCGTCACCCCGGGCCGCGACAGCTTCACCCGTGGCACGGAAATGAAATCCGGCACGGGAAGCTCGGTAGGAACTTTCAGGTAATCCGAATAGGCGGCGACGATCACATGCTCGAGATCAGCGCCACCGATCAAGGGCTCGATGCGTGGATAGAGCTCCTGCGATACGACGACGGTGGTGGCGCCCGCGTCCCGGGCGCACCGCAAAAACTCCTGCGTGAGGTTCATGGGATTGAGCGGCACCACGACGGCATCGGCGCGCAGGATTCCATAGTAGGCGATCACGAATTGCGGGCTGTTCTGCATGAACAGCAGCACACGATCGCCCTTGCCGACGCCGCATCGTTGCTGCAGGAAACCTGCGATGCGTTGTGCTTCGTCGAAGACCTCGGAAAAGCTGATCGCGGTGTCGTAAAACACCAGACAGGGCTTGTTCGGGTGACGCCGCGCCGACACCTCGAGGTTGTAAAACAGATTGGTGGCCGGCAAGTCCAAGTGACGCAGGGCGTGATCCGGCCAGAACTTGAAATGAGAGTTCGACATTGAGCAACCTGACCTATGCCACCTCGAACAGCCCGGCGGCGCCCTGGCCGCCGCCGATGCACATGGTCACGACCACGAGCTTGGCCCCCCGACGCCTGCCTTCGATGAGCGCGTGACCGACGAGCCGAGCGCCGCTCACGCCATACGGATGACCCACCGCAATCGCGCCGCCGTTGACATTCAGACGCTCGTCCGGGATGCCGAGTTGGTCACGACAATATAGTACCTGGCAGGCGAAACGCCGACCACAGCAACCCGCGCATGTCGAGACCGAAAGCTGTTGACCGGAGGATTGCCGAACCTTAATACCGCGACACCGTGGGTTGTCTCGACACCGAGCTTGCTCATCGGGCCTCAGAATTTGGTCCGCAACGTGATGCCGAAAGTTCGCGGATCACCGAGGAAGGTGTCGATCTGCTCATACTGAAACGGCGCATCGAAAGCGACTTGGTAGAAGAGCTTATCGGCGAGATTGTTGCCCCAGATTTCAACGGTCCATTTGCCGTCCGGAGCGCCCAGGCCGAGCCGGGCATTCAGCAATCCGTAGGCGCCTTGGATTTTCCGCGGATCGAGATCGGAGCCCGTGTTGTACGAGGAGCTGTATTTTTCGTTGACGTTCGCATGAAATTGCAACGCCGCGGAGAGCGGCACTGTGTACGTCGCCGACGCCACACCGGACCAGAGCGGCGCAAATGACAGCCGGTTGTTCTCTCGATCGAGCGTGGTGGCCTGGTTGGGCGCGAACAGCGGCAGGGATTCGCCGAACTCGGTGATGTTGGTGAAGGCATAGACCACGCCGGCCGAGAGACTCAAACCCGATAGCGGAGTCGCCCAATCCGTGTTGATCTCGGCACCCTTGGATTCGACCCGACGCACCGAGCTTACGACGAATTGCAGGCCGGTATAGGTGTTCAACTGAAAATTCGTGTATTGCTGATCGAACACCGCGGCATTCAGGCGCACGGTCCGATCCGCCAATTCGCTCTTCAGTCCGACCTCATACGACTCCACCGATTCGCGCGGGAATTCAGTGTCGAAGTTCGGCGCAACGCCGGTCAGTCCCGCCGTGACGCGCGCCAGGTTGAATCCGCCCGCCTTGTATCCGTTCGCCCACGACAGATAGCCCATGATCTCGTCGGTGAAATGATAGGCGAGCTTGACCGTGCCCTCGACGTTACCCTCGCTCAAGGACTGGGCAGTCGACTTGCCGGCGAAGAACGGATTGAAGGGGGTTGCGCATCCCAAAGCGATCAGAAATTGATTCTCAGGACTTGCGAGATTCCCGATCACTGCCGGGTTCGCGAGCAATTGGCCGCACGCCGAGCCGCCATCCGGACTCACATAGTTCGAATCTGCCGTCTTCATGGTGGAGGTGAAGCGCACGCCGGCGGTCAAATCCAATTGCGGCGTGATGCTATAGGTCTCGTCGGTGAACGCCGCGTAGCTTTTGGAGTTCTCGCGATACCAATCGGCCTCGCCAGACACGCCTGGTATGAATAGGCTGCCCGGCGGCTTACCGGTGAGCATGGTGGTCAACAGGAAGTTGGGCGGTCCTATCGCCGCCGAGGACAAGCCACTCAAGTACAGATCGAAATCATTACCGGCGTAAATGGCCGTATTGGAGACGAGCAGCTCGTTCGAGAAAAATCCACCCACCAACCAATCGAGCGGACCCGCCCTGCCGGCCAAGCGCAATTCTTGGCTGATCTGCTTGAAGTCGACCAGATTGCCCTCGGTGGCTGGCTCTTGAACGATATCGACGGACGTGTAATCGACATCGTTGCCGGCAGTGAGCGTGTTGTCGCGCCACGCGGAAATCGAGGTCAGCTTGCCAAGCCCCAGATCCCAATCGAGCTGAGCGGAGACTCCCATGTCCCGGATGCGCTGCACGATCGGCTGGTTGGCCCAGGCATTGCGGTCCGCGAGGTTGAGCGGCGGACTCGCCATACCGGTCGCACCGGGCGTACCGCCGAGCTCGGGAACTGATGCGAGCGCATTGACGATGCCGTAGAAGGGGCCATCGGCCGTTTGAATGGCGCCGCAGCACGACTCGTTGCGCTTCGAATAGTCCCCGATCACCAGCAGGCTGACCTTGTCATTGGGCGTGAGCAGATATTGACCGCGCAGGGTGTACACATTGCGGTCATCGGTATTGTTCTCGCTGTTCGGACCGGGACCGGTATCGACATTGAGGAAGCCGTCGCGCCGCTGGTACCCCGCGTAGAACCGACCTGCGGATATAGCGCCCAAGGGACCCGTTACCGAAGCAGAGATCTCCCGATCGTTATAGTTTCCACCGGTGGCCTCGGCGGTCACGCCGAAGGTATTCGAGGGTCTCTTGGTGACGACATTGATGACGCCGGCGTCGTTGTTCTTGCCGAACAGCTCGCCTTGCGGCCCTTCGAGGATCTCGATTCGCTCGATCTCGCCGAGGTCGCCGAACCCCACGCCGTTGCGGGCCCGATACACCCCGTCGATGATCACGCCGACGGAGGACTCCAACCCCGGATTGTCGCCGACGGTGCCGATACCGCGAATGCGCGCGGTGGTCACATTCTCCGAGGTGGTGGAAGTCACCGTCACCCCGGGGGTCAAAACCTGTAAATTCTTGATGTCTTTGACACCGGCATCCTGCAGCTCCTGCCCGGACAACGCCATCACCGAGACCGGCACATCCTGGATGTTCTCCTGGCGTTTCTGCGCGGTCACGATGATCTCGGTCAAGGTGGGCGGGTTGGCGGTGTCCGCCCGGGCATTTCCTACCAATGTCGCTGAAATCCCTACCAATACAGCGACGCGGCACCGCCAAGCGACGGCTCGTCTTGACTGATTCGGGATGGCGACTTTTATGGTGAAAGTCATCTTGATTCTTCTCCGGCGAGTTCATGCGCGGTTCCATCACGGCGACCCTGGCTCGCCGTTGCATCCCGCTTGCATGCACCCCGGGCCTCGGGACCCGGCAGGTGCATCGTCCCCAGCAAACGTCAGGTCCGAGCTTACGGAAAACGGCCAATCGCGCAGCACCCCAGGCGCCAAGGTGTTAACCCTGGGCGCCAAAAAGACCTGGGCGTCGTGCCGGCGCAACGAGGACCATGCGCCCCGCGTGCTGCACCGAAATGCGATCGACGTTCCCACTCTTTGGGGCTAAGCTCGGGCTTGACCCTGAGGCTGGTAAGGGAGGTCGGGGAACATGCGGACACATACCGCAGTCGGCCGGAGTTCGATCCTGGGAAGCTACGTGAAGGCCGTCGGCCGGGCGCTGGACGCCGCGGGCTGTGATGGTGCGGCGCTTCTCGCGGAGGCCGGATTTGATCTCAAGGAGTTGGACGGTCCGGATAGCCGGTGTCCGTTGGTGAACACCAGCCACCTCTGGCAAATCGCCGTGGCCGCCACCGGCGATCCTGCCTTCGGCATCAAAGTCGCCAATCACTACAAGCACACCACTTTTCACGCCCTGGGCTACGGCACCTGCGCCAGCTCCACTCTGAAAGAGGCCTTCGAGCGGGTACAGCGGTATTGCCATGTGGTCAGCGACGCGGTGGACTATCAATTCTTTCGGCGGGGCGCCGAGTATCACTTCATCATCGAGCCCGCCGTCGAGATCTCGGTGCAAGCGATCGACGCGCTGGTAAGCAGCTACCTGCGCATGTGCCGGTCCCTGATCGGGAGTCACTATTCGCCGCTATCGATCGAGCTGCGTCGGCCGCGACCGGCGATCACCGATGACTACGAACGGCTGTGGCGCGCGCCGCTGCGATTCGGCGCCGAGCAAAACCGGTTGATCTTCGACCGCGACAGCATCGAGCGGCTCCTCGATACGGGCAATCCCGAACTCGCGCGCCAGAGCGATGCCATCTCCAGCCGATATCTGGCCCGCATCGAGCGCTTCAACATCGTCGCACGCGTACGCGAAGTGCTCACTCAGCGATTAAGGGACCGTGAGCCGTCTCAAGAGGAGGTCGCCGAGATCCTCAACGTCAGCGCACGCACCCTGCAGCGTAAGCTCGGCGACAGCGGCACCACGTTCAAGGAAATCCTGGATGAGACTCGGCACGCACTGGCACTCGCCTACATGAGCGCACCCCACAGCGTCAGTGAGATTACGTATCTGCTGGGCTTTTCCTGCACCAGCAGCTTTACTCGCGCGTTTCGCCGCTGGACCGGTCTGTCGCCATCGGATTGGCGTGCGCGAGGCGCTTCGCGATACCTGCACTCGCCCCAGCGAGCGGTCGCCTTTCGCTGATCACCGCGATGAGCGTAGGCTTGTCGAAATTCAGGAGGACCGCCGGTGGATTTCGCACACTCCGAACGCACTCAGTCGCTGATGCAACGCCTGTCATTGTTCATGCGGGACGTGGTGACACCGGCGGAGCCGGACTACTTCGCAACGCTGAGCGGTAGCGCCGACTGGCGGGAGTGGCGGCAACCAGCCGTCATGGAGACGCTGAAGTCCAAAGCCAGACAGGCCGGACTCTGGAATCTGTTCCTGCCGGATGCCGAACTCGGCGCCGGCCTCAGCAACGTCGAATACGCGCCGTTGGCCGAAATCATGGGTCGCTCGTTCATCGCGCCCGAAGTGTTCAATTGCAACGCGCCCGATACGGGAAATATGGAGGTGCTGGTTCGCTATGGATCCGACTCACAGAAGTCCCGCTGGCTGAGACCGTTGCTGGCCGGAGAGATCCGCTCGGCGTTTTGCATGACCGAGCCGGATGTCGCTTCCTCGGATGCGACCAATATGCAGGCGACCGCCGTGATCCAAGGCGACGAGGTGGTGCTCAACGGTCGAAAATGGTGGTCCACGAACATCGGTCATCCGCACTGCCGCTTCGTCATATTCATGGGTCTCAGTGACCCGCAGGCGGCGGCGCATCAGCGTCACTCCATGGTGCTCTGCCCCCTCGATGCGCCCGGGCTGAAAATTGAACGCATGCTCTCGGCATTCCAGGGTTATGACGAACCCTCCGGCCACGGTGAGGTCACGTTCACCAATGTGAGGCTGCCTGCCGATCACGTGATTTTGGGGCCTGGGCGCGGATTCGAGATCGCGCAAGGCCGTCTCGGGCCCGGCCGAATTCATCACTGCATGCGCTGCATCGGCGCGGCCGAGCGAGCGCTTGCCCTGTTATGCGCGCGCGCCACGACACGCACCGCCTTCGGCAAGCCGCTGATTCAGCTGGGAGGCAACGCAGCCATCGTGGCCGATCTGCGTACCGCCATCGAGCAGGCGAGGCTGCTGACGTTGAAGGCGGCATGGCTGATCGATACGCGCGGAGTCAAGGGCGCCATGAGCGAAATCTCGCAGATCAAGGTCATTGCACCCGCCGTCGCGCAGAGAGCCGCCGACGCCGCCATCCAGATTCATGGCGGCGCGGGCGTGTCCGGTGATTTTCCGCTCGCGGCGCTGTACGCGCATGCACGCGTCCTGCGCCTGGCTGACGGTCCGGACGAAGTCCATCGCGGCGTGATCGCCAAGTTGGAGTTGAAGGCGCAACTGACCGCGGCAGCCCCACCGCCGCCATGACGGCAAGCTTGGATGAGGCCGGCGAGGTTCGCGACGAGGACCGTCTCGATGCCGGGAACATCGATGCCTTCTTCAAGCAACATGTTCCTGACCTGCAAGGTCCGCCGGCCGTTCGCCAATTTCCCGGCGGCGCCTCCAACCTGACCTATCTCATCAGCTACGGCGAGCGCGAGTTCGTGCTGCGCAAGCCGCCGGCCGGGGTCAAGGCGAAGTCCGCACACGACATGCTGCGCGAGGCGCGAGTCATGGCGGCGCTGAAGCCGCACTATCCGTTCGTGCCGACCATTCTGGCAAGTTGCAATGACCACGCCGTGCTGGGCAGCGATTTCTACGTGATGGAGCGGTTGCGCGGAATCATCCTGCGCCGCGACCTGCCCGCCGGGCTGGGCTTGGACACGGCCGGCGTGCGGCAGCTATGTCTGGATTTCATCGATAGGCTGGTGGAGCTGCATCAGGTCGACGTGTCGCGGCCCAACGTGGCGGCCATCGGCAAAGGCGAAGGCTATATCGCCCGTCAAGTGAGCGGTTGGAGCCAGCGCTGGCGTCAGGCGCTGACCAAGGACACGGATCCGGTCGAAGACGTCATGCTGTGGCTCGGCGAGAGGCAACCCGCCCGCGAGACCGCCATCTGCGTAATCCACAACGACTATCGATTCGACAACGTGGTGCTCGATTCCGCCTTTGACATCATCGGCGTTCTCGATTGGGAGATGACCACACTCGGCGATCCGATGATGGATCTCGGCGGCTCGATGGCCTACTGGATACAAGCCGACGACGAACCCATGTTCCAAGCATTGCGTCGTCAGCCCTCGCATGTGCCCGGCATGCTGACCCGCCGCGAGGTGGTGGCGTACTACGGTGAACGCAGCGGATGGAGCGTCGATAGCTTCGATTTCTACGAGGTGTTCGGCCTTTTCCGGCTGATGGTGATCCTGCAGCAGATTTACCGCCGCTTCGTACTCGCGCAAACCACCAATCCACGATTCGCCGATTTCGGCAACGCGGCGGCTTATCTAGGCGGGCGCTGCCGCGATCTCATCGGCCGGTCGACCCTCTGAATACAAGCCCGGGCCCCTGAGCTGGATCGGGCTGCTTCAGACCGCAGCTTCGGCCAAATTTGAATGAATCGTACAAGGCATCCCGATTGCCCATCGGCAACATAAAAAACGGTGCCGAGGTGCGCCATGGCGCTGATTTCAGGAAAGTGCCACCTAATTTTCGGTGTTGAATATTAAAGGAAAACTTATGCACAAGTTATTGCTGACTCTTTTTGCCTCCGCCTTCGTGTCCGCCATGGCCGCCGACTCCCCGCCTGTCCCCGAGGGATCCATACCGTCGGCTTATGTATGGCTCAGCGGCGGCTCCGTCGCCATCGGTATCGGATACGCCTGGGGTCACGGAACGCTTTATTACAGCAAGGACCAGAAGGAATACAAATTCAAACTCTCCGGAGTTTCGGTCGCTGACGTTGGCGGGTCCAGCATTACCGCCGAGGGTGAGGTCTACAACCTATCCAAGCCCGCGGATCTGAGCGGCAACTATACGGCGGTCACAGCCGGCGCCACGGTCATCGCCGGCGGGTCGGTCGCCTATCTCAAGAACGAGAATGGCGTCGTGATTAAGCTGCACTCGCAGACCCAGGGGCTGCGATTCAATCTATCGGCGAACGGAATGCATATCACGCTGCAATAACCGCAAACAGAACCGCGGCGGCAACTGCGCGCCGCGGTCCTCGTGTCTACTTGGGGAGCGAGTTGCTGAAGAGCACCAGCATGCGGCTCCAGGCCTTCTCGGCCTGGTCATGGTTGTAGACCTGCGAATCGGGCGGGCACCAGCCGTGCATCGTGCCCGCATATACCTCGATCTCCGCAGGCAGATGCGTCTTGGCGAAGGCATCGCGCAACACGTCCTTCGCTTCCGGCTGCTTCTCGTCATCATTTGCCGCGATGGCGATCAGAAAATGGGCCTTCATCTGCGGAATCAGCAAGTGAGGGCTGTCGGGCTTGTCCGTGACGAGTCCGCCGCCGTGAAAAGTGGCTCCCGCGCCGATCCGGTCCGGAAAAGCCGCGGCGGTACGGAACACGAAGGGACCGCCCATGCAGTAACCGGTGGTCCCGATTTTTCGTTTCTTGTCGACTGAAGGCTGGCTGTCCAGCCAGGAGACGAAGGCCTTGGCGTCGGTCAAAGCGGTCTCGGGACTCAACGAGTGCATGAGGTTCATCAGCGCGTCGCGTGTCGCCGGATCGTTGAAATCGGGATGATCGGGCGCGGTCGGCGCCTTCTTGGTGCGGTAGAAAGGGTTGATGACCAGCACGGCGTACCCTGATTCAGCGAGTCGGGTGGCCATTTGCCTGAAGGCCGGACGCAATCCGAATATGTCGGGCCAGATGAGTACGCCGGGCGACTTGCCCTTCACCGGGTGCACGAAATAGGCATCTGCGACGCCGTCCGGCGTCGTTATATTGACATCCCTGCCCTGGGTCTCCGCTGCATCCGCAAGCTTTGGCAGGGCCGCGGCCAGACCGGCGCCCAGCGCCATGGCGCCGAACTGTCTTCGGCTGAGCGCGCCGGCTCGGCGCGCAAATTCATCGAGATCGTCCTGTTCGCACATGGGGGGCCACCAGAGATCAGGGATGCGGCTGATCATGCCCTGATCCGGCCACGGCCTGCAACAGCGGTGGGCGGCTCTCGACCCCCATGGATTATCCGCTTTGACGCGGAGCTTCAAAGGCTATCTTGGTTCCATCAGCCTGCGTTCCGGCACTGCCGTGTCCATCGTCGAGCTGGAACGCTTTGCTGTGCCGACGGCATTCGTGCGGCGCGTGTCGATAACTGGCGCGCACTATCGACTGCCCCGCCCGCGCGACTGATATTCTTCCTTTCCATGCCACGCGCGACTGATCGACACATCTCCCGGGCAATTCTCATCGGGTGCCTGGTCATGGGTTGGGCACAGGCCTTCGGGGATCCGCAATCCGATTGGCACAAAGACCCATCGCGCGCCGGAGAAGTGGGTATCGACACCGATCTATCGAAGGAACAGCCCACCCTCGCGCTCCCGCCCGAAGGCGGCGATACCGATTGGCCGTACTACAACAATAGGATCGACGGCGATCGTTATCTCCCGCTCACCGAGATCAATCGCGACAATGTCGCCGGCTTGGTGGAAGCGTGCCGCGTGCATGTCTCGGGGGCCGGGCCGTTCTCGGCGGGAACCATTCTGGTCCACGGCGTGATCTACACGACGGCATGGCGCTCCACGCTCGCGTTGCAGCCGACCACCTGCGACGTGGTCTGGAAAGCGCTGTATGCGCCGGAGCAACCGGAGGTCTACAACGCCAACCGCGGCGTGGCGTACTGGAACGGCAAGCTGTTCCGGGGAACCGGGGACGACAGGATGCTCGCGTACGACGCTGCCACCGGTCGCGAGCTGTGGCGTACCCGGATCGGCGATCCCGCGACCGGCGAGTACCTGGCCGCGGCACCGCTCGCATGGAACGGGAAGGTGTTGATGGGCACGGCGGGCGGCGATCTTGGCGTGCCGGGGCGCATGCTGGCGCTCGATGCCGATACCGGTAAAGTGCTCTGGTCGTTCGACACGGTCCAGCATCCGGACAGCAGCGGTGGGACTTGGCCCGGAACCACTTGGAAGACCGGCGGCGGCGCCACCTGGTCGACATATACCCTGGATTCGCAGACAGGCGAACTCTTTGTCACCGTCTCCAATCCGGCACCGGCCCTGGATGCGAAGATCCGCATGGGCGACAACCTGTACTCCGACTCCGTGCTCGATCTCGACGCAAACACGGGCAAGCTTCTCTGGCATTTTCAGATCCGCAAGAACGACAACCATGACTACGACGTCTCGGCGCCCGCCGTGCTGCTCACGATCGGCCATCGAAAAGTCATCGCCGTGGGATCCAAGGACGGGTTCCTCTACCTGATCGATCGCGGTACACATCGGCTGCTGTGGAAGACCGCCGTCACGACCATCCTCAATGTCGATGCCGATCCAACGCCCGAGGGAGTGAAGGTATGTCCGGGCGCCAAGGGCGGCGTCGAGTACAACTCGCCGGTCTACGATCCAATCGAGCACGTGCTCGTCGTGGGAGCCGTGGACTGGTGCTACAACATGTTCAAGACGCCCTACGCGCCCTATGCACCGGGCTCACCCTATATCGGTGGCAAGATGGTTCCTGCGGGCGACTCGGGCACGGGCTGGATCACGGCCATCGATGCGCACAGTGGCCAGATCCGGTGGCGATATCAGACGCTCGCACCGGTAATTGCCGGCATCACCGCGACCCAGGGTGGCGTGACCTTCGCGGGCGATACCTCGGGTTTGCTCTACGTCCTTCGCACGAGCGATGGCGAGCTGCTGCACAAGGTCGATACGGGAGGCGCGCTGGCGGGTGGCATCATCAGCTATCAGAGCCACGGTCATCAGTACGTGGCGGTGAACTCCGGCAACGTGTCCCGTTCCTCGTGGGGAGCCGCCGCGGGCACTCCGACCCTCATCGTCTATCGCCTGCCCGAAACCCTCGCCGCAGAGCGAGATCCGTCGGCGCTCTCGCCCCATGCGGAGAGCGGCAGCACCGTGTTTCATGCGAGTTGCGCCGTCTGTCACGGTGCGACGGGGCAAGGCGGCGAAGGTACGAAGCTTGCAGGCCTCTCATCGAAATATTCGCAGGCCGACACGGTGCATCTCATCGTCGATCCCCGTCCGGGCATGCCGAAGCTCTACCCGGGCGCGCTGAGCGCGCAGGACGTGGCCGATGTCGCCGCGTATGTGAGGACGTTGCCGCCTTGAGGCATCACTCGTCGGCAGGCGGATTCCCGTTCCATTGGCCGGGCCCAGCGCAGTAGGCTAGGATTGAGCGCACGCAGGTAAGGGAACTCAATGCACCGATGAAAGCTCAGGATGAGACCGCTCGGGAATCCCCGCGAGGATCCGCGCGGCAGCATCCGACCGCTTCCATTGTTGTCCGCTCGTTGCTCGCGAGCGCGACCGTGGTTGGAATCATTGCCGCATCGCTCCACTTCGGTTCCGGCGGTGCCTGGTGGCCGCTGCGTGGCTCCGGCGATGCGGTCAGCGAGACGGACATCAAGCTGCGCGCCGCACAGTTCGCGACGCTTTCGCCCCTGCATCTCTCACTGGTAACTCCCGCCGAGAGCACCGCGGCGCTTGACGGCATGCAACTCGCGCCACCCGCCCGGGCGGCGCTTACCGAGTCGCTCGAGTCGTCGACGACGCCGGCGACTGCTGCTCCCTCTCCCGCATCGAGCGCTGCACCGACGCCCTCGCCCAAGCTCGAGCCGCTGCGCCTCGCGTGGGTGACGCTCTGGGATACGGATGTGGAAGACGGCGACGTGGTTCGGCTCGACAGCGAGGGATACTCGCGCACGGTGACGCTCGCCAAGAAGCCGGTTACGTTCGCCGTTCCCGTGCCCAGGGATGGCATCGTCAAGGTCACGGGCATTCGCGACGGTGAGGGCGGCGGAATCACGGTCGGGCTCGCCTCCGGCGCCTCGCAGGCAGTATTCCCCATCATGAGCGAGGGACAGACGCTCGGGCTCAAGGTATCGTTTGACCGATGACGCGCCTGCTCGCGCTCGCCACCCGTCTCATGCCCCTGGCGTTCCTGGCCACGGCGCTTGTCTTCGTGGCGCAGTTCGTCTTGCAGCACGGCCCCGACACGGGCACGCTCAGCCGCGGCGCGCACAATGTCGCGGGGTGGATCGAGCACAACGGCTGGGCGATCGCGGGCGCTGCTTTCGCGTTCAGCTTCGCGGCGTTCGCTGGATTCTTTCATGAGTGGAGACGCAACACTGCGAGCGTGCGCACGGAAGAAGGAGTGATCATGGATATCCTGGACCGCCTGACCAACCGCAAGGTACTCGAGGAGAAGCTCGCGAAGGAACCGGAGGCCGTATTCATCGACTCCGAACAGCTCGCCCGGGCGCTCAAGTCGCGGGTGATCGGACAGGACGCAGTGTGCGACGACGTGGCTACGCAGATCCGCCGCCGTCTTGCGCTCAAGCAGCGCGGCAAACCGGTCGGCGTGTTCATGCTGGCCGGCCCGCCGGGCACGGGCAAGACCTACCTGGCGAAGTGCCTCGCGGCCGAGCTCGGTCGCAAGCTCCTGCACTTCGACATGACGCAGTTCTCCGCGGGTGCGCACGCGGCCACGCAGCTCTTCGGCACCTCGAAGGGTTACATCGGATCGGATTCCTATGGCAAGCTCACGGCCGCGTTGCGCGACACGCCGGATGCGGTGGTGCTCCTCGACGAAATCGAGAAGGCGCACGGCGAGGTGCAAAAGAACTTCCTGACCGCTTGGAACGACGGCTTCATCACGGAGGCCTCGGACGGCCAGCACGTCGCAACGACTTCAGCCATTTTCGTGCTGACCACCAACGCGGCCACCGACGCACTCCAAGCCCTGCAGGCGGTGCACGCTGCAAATCCCGACGAGTTGCGACGGTTGTCGACCCAGGCGCTGCGCGATGCGGGGTTCGCGCCCGAGGTGCTGAACCGGATTGATCGCATCTTCGTATTCAAGCCGCTGTCGGGTCTCGATGTCGCCCGCGTAACGGCGCTCGAGATCGAGCTCATGATCAAAGGCTACGGCCTCGAGATTGCTGCCGGCGGCATCGATCCTGAAATCCTGCTCGACATGATGCAGCGGCAAAAGCGCCTGGGCACAGCCGCCTCGACACGCGACCTGGTACGCGCCGCCGAAGAGTCAATCGCAGACACGCTGATCGAGGCTAAGCAGCGGGGTCACGCGAAGGTGCGCATCGTTGCGGTCGGCGACGCCATCGTCGCCCGCCCCGAGGCATAGGCTTGGGCTCGATTACGCGCCTCGCGGTGGCGAGGACCCTGTGGAAACGGGCTCCGTGGTGGCGCTTCGCCGTACTCTCGAGCCTTCTGCTGTCACTCCTGATGGTCCTGTTCCCACCGCGTATGAACGTCGGCCGAAGCGCGCTAGTCGACTCGGCGACCTATCAGCCGACGAGTGTTCCCGCGGCGGCTCGGCAGTCTGATGTGCCCGCCACCCCCACAGTGGCGCCGCCCCCGGCTTCGCCCAAGCCCTCGCCGCCGATCCCTCGCCGCGCCGCCGCGACTCCCGCCACGCCTGCAGCGCCCTCGACGGTCGCGAACGCATCGCTTGGACTCGCGCGGCCCGACAAGAGCAACGGCGGCGCCTCGGGCATCGACGCCGCGCTCCTCGGGCCCGTGTACCAAGGGAAGATCCTCATGAATGGCTTCCAAGTGCCGCTGCCACCCGGGGAGTGGGCGGTGCTCGCCAATTCCACCGTGCACGTGATCAAGCACCCGCAGAACACCGGCATGCAATACTTCCTCGGGCGCATCGAGCACGCGCGGCTGGTGGGTGGCCTGATGGTCATCGCGCTACGCAGCAGCGATGGGAGCGGATTCGAGGAGCCGGGCACCTGCGCTTCCCAGGAGAACATTTACACGCTCAAAGACGAGGTTACGCCCTTCGCCCATCAAGCCTGCTGGACCGTCCATCTCGTGTTCACGAGCGGAATGCAGCAATGGGCGGACAAAGCGGCCAAGATGAGCAACATCTACCGCATGGCCGGCGGTGATCTCGCCGCGAAAGGCGTTTCGTATCCGCAGGACATGATCGCGGTTCACTTCTTTCGCTCGGAATCCTGGGGCCTATTGGAGGCTTCTTATCTTTTCAGCCCCGAGAGCGAGAACATTCGCTCGAACACGGTGCCCACCCTGCATGACTCGGACTGGTTCGGGACGAACCTGCAGAAATACCCGGAAAAGCTGGCCTACATAGAGAAGCTCAAGCAATGGGCAGCGGCGCACTGGCCCCCGTTCGGATCGGCGTTCGATGCGGGTCAATGAGCGTTACAGGCTCATGTGCCCGCTCAGACCCCACGCCGGGCCCGGCTCGGAGGACGTGCGCCCTTTTTGACGGTATCTGACGCTCCCTCCGCCGAGAGCAGCGTGCCAACACCCTCCATGGATTTCTTGAATTCGATAGGTCTGGAATCGGCGATCGCGCGGGGATCGAAGTCCTCATCCAGCATGACTCCCCAAATCTTGCGCATTTGCATGCCGATGTTGCCCGCGTCGTAAAGAGGAAACACCGCGGCCTCGCGCAGGAATTTCTCCATGGGGTGGGCCTTGTCGAGTGAGTTCACGCCCATCGCCTGCATGGTGCGAAATACCGCGCTGAAGAGGGTCTCGCCGCAGAAGACCTTCGCCATCGCGCCGACCGCGTGCCCTTCGGAATCGTATAGATCCAGGTAATGCGCTGCCTTCCACGAGAAAGCACGGCACGCCTCGATTTTCATGGCGACGTCGGCCAGCAGATAGCCAACAGCCTGGTGGTGCAAGATGGGCAGGTTCCCGCCGGCCGTATAGGTCTTCGCCCATTTCAACGCGTACTCGTACGCGGAACGGGCGACGCCGACCGCGGCAATCGCGGCCACCGGCCCGGACCAGGTGAACGCCTTGCTGATCACGAGGTCGCCATCGCCGATCGCAAAGGCATTTTCGGCGGGCACGCGGCAATCTTCGAACACAATGGAATTGTTCTGACACAACCTATGACCGAGTTTGGAGATGGGTTGGCGATAACTGACCCCGGCAGTCCCTCGGGGAACAATCATCCCGCTGAGACCCGTCTTGCCGCCTTGCTGCGGATCGGTGCGCACGATACAGACATTGACGTTCGCGCCCTGCAGGTCCCAGCCCCCCGCGTTGCACGGCCAGAACTTGGTCCCGTTCAGCACGTACTCTCCGCGGCCTTTGTCATGCCGGGCAGTGAGTCCGATGCCGTTCGGCGAGGCCCCCGGATGATCGAAGTTCGCGGTGCCCCCCGGGGTTCCCGCAGCCTCGCTCACGGTCCAGCCGGCGATGAATTCGCCGCGCGGATCGCTGGTGGCTGCCCCGATCCATTTGCGCTTTTGCTCCTCCGAACCGAACCAGGCGATAGGCATCAGCGCGAGACCATTCACCAAAAGAATGGTGGCGAATCCGGGATCCACTGCCGTGATCTCCTCGGCAACAATCTGCAGATCTAGATTGCTCACACCGCCGCCGCCATATTGCTTGGGCAGAAACCCCATCGCGAACCCAAGCTTGTGGCATTCGATGTAGGCACCTTTGAGGATTTGAAAGGCTTTCTGAGTGTCGACCTCCTCATCGGCGGTCTTGACGAGCGGCTGCAATATCTCCGTCGCAAATTCTCGCGCGTTTCTTTGCAGCTTTTGTTGCGCACTGGTCAGCGTGAAATCGATGGCCATGGCTTTGCTCCAGGGAGCTTATGCGGGCGGAACGAAGCGGAAGCGGCAGGTCTCGCCACCGCGCTGCATGCAAGACTCGTGCTCGACTTCCGCTCCCATGAGCCCGGATATGAAGCCGATGTCGAATCGGCAGACTTCCGGGTATTGCTTCGACAAGTCGTGATACACGCAGTTTCTGCACTCGACGCGCGGTAGCTTGTCCGATCCTGCAGGTGTCGTGGTTCGGGCAACGAATCCCGTCTCGTTCATGATCTTCACGATCTCCGCAATACGCTCGGCGCGGTTCATGCCAACCAGTCTCGGAATCAGGCCGGCGGACAGCTTGACCCCAAGATCATACATGTATTGCGAGACCTGCCCCTCGCCCACCTGCTGGCGAAGTGTCTGGAGCAAGAGGCTGGAGAACCACGAGTATTGCTTGGGGAAAAGGTTGGCCCCTTGCTCCGTGAGAATGTAGACGTGCTGCGGCCGGCCGCGTGTCCTGCGCGCTGCGCCCTTGCGCACGTTGCCGTCCTTTTCGAGCGCTATCAGATGCTGATTGACCGCGGTTCTACTCAACCCGACCGCGGCAACCAGCTCCTCCAACGTCGCGCCGGCTTTGTGCTCGAGCAAGTGATCCAGCACCGCCTGCTGACTGCTGCCGGGGACACTCACCGCCGACACTCATGCCGCATGGCCGGTGCCATCGAGGTCAAAAGGTTGGGAGCCTGTCGCACCGTATCATTATATCTTTTATCTAGTGATTGCGTAAATTATTAAAAAAACTAGCTTATCCGGCTGCTTTACAGGAAATGACCGGGACATTTGACAGCGATCTAGGTTTTATCTATTATAATAGACACAATAGGTAAAAGCCAGGCGGCGAAGCTCTTATGCGCGATTCGTTGCTTAAACCCCGACTCCGAGTCGCTGGAACTGCCATCGACGTGACTGGAGCCGCGCGGCCCGCCGATAAGACTCAGCTTGTCGAAGAGAAGCGCCTGCTGGAAATGATCGCTTCGGGTTGTGCGCTTGCGGATGTTCTCGGCGCCCTCTGTTGTTTCGTCGAAGCGGTGATCAGCGACTGCCGCTGCGGCGTCTACCTCGTCGACTGGTCCGATAGGCGGCTGCGCTCCTTCGCAGCCCCGAGCCTTCCCGCGAGTTTCAACGAGGGCCTCTGTGGTTTGCCACTGAGTTGCGAAAGCTCGCCCTGCGCAAAGGCGGCCTGCCTGAGGACGTCGGTGCTCGCCGTGAACGTGGAATCGGATCCGCTTTGGTATGAGTCCCGCTTTCGTCCCCTGGCGTTGGCTCACTCCGTGAAGTCTTGCTGGTCGATACCGATTTGCTCATTGGCCGGGCATGTTTTGGGCATCGTCGCCATCCTGCATGGCAAGCCCGCTCGACCCACATCTCCTCAAGAGGATCTCACGGCCAAGATCACCCACATTGCCAGTATCGCCATCGAGCGCGCCCAAAGCGAAGCTGCGCTCAAGCGCAGTGAAGCCTTTCTCGCGGAGGCCCAGAGACTCAGCTCGACCGGCAGCTTCTCCTGGCGGGTGGCGACCAACGAGATCACAGGGTCGGAGCAACTCCATCGCATTTTCGGAATCGACAAGAGTGCGCGATTGACGCCGGCACTCATCGATAGCCGGGTTTATCCGGAGGATCTGCCCGCCGTCCGCAAAATCATGCAAGGCGCACGACGTGATGGTCGTGATATTGAATGCGAGCACCGCCTCCTGATGTCCGACCGATCGGTGAAGTTCGTGCACATGGTCGCGCGCGCCACACCGGATCCGGACGGTCGCTTGGAATACATCGGGGCGGTCCAAGACGTGACGCAGCGGCGGCTTTCAGAGGATGCCCTGACCAAAGTGCGGACGCAGCTGGCACACGCCACCAGGGTCATGAGTCTCGGAGCACTGACCGCATCGATTGCCCACGAGGTCAACCAGCCGCTCGCAGGTATCGTCACCAACGCCAGCACCTGCCTCAGAATGCTGGCCGCAGATCCGCCGGACATCCTGGGGGCACGCGACACCGCACGGCGCACGCTCCGCGACGGAAATCGCGCGTCCGACATTGTCTCGCGACTGCGCGCGCTCTTCGGGAAAGAGCACATCAAAACAGCGCGGCTGGATCTCAACGACGCGACTCGAGAAGTGATTGCGCTGTCGCTGAGCGAGCTGCAGCGCAATCGGGTCGTTCTGAGAGCCGAGCTCGCCGAGGACCTGCCGCCCGTCATCGGCGACCGAGTTCAGCTACAGCAGGTGATCCTGAACCTGCTGCTGAACGCATCGGATGCGATGCGCGGCGTTCACAACCGCGAGAGGCGCTTGGTCGTCAGCACCCAGCGGGACGAAGGACTGGTGCGCTTGAGTGTAAAGGATGTCGGGATCGGGCTGGAGTTTCCAATCGCAGAGAAGCTCTTCGAGCCATTCTGCTCGACCAAGAGCACAGGGATGGGTGTCGGTCTGTTTGTCAGTCGCTCCATCATCGAGAACCATAGGGGCAGCTTGCAGGTCGTGCCGAATGACGGTCCGGGAGTGACGTTCTCGTTCACGATTCCGCCTATTCGGCGGCAGGTTTCAGCCCCGACTCGTGCGTACCAGAACGTCAGGCGGGCCGCCGCTCGCCCGAAATCGGGACCGGTCATGGAGCATCCGTGATCGCCCCGCCGCTCGTCTCCATCGTCGATGACGATGAATCGGTACGCGAATCACTGCCGGACCTGGTGAGGCAATTGGGCTTCAGTGCTCTGGCGTTCTCGTCGGCGGATCAATTCCTCGCGTCCGAGTGTATTGCAGATACCGGTTGTGTGATCGCCGATATCGTCATGCCGGGCATGTCGGGGCCTGAGCTCTACAGGACGCTCAGGGATCGCGGCAGCGACATTCCGGTGATTTTCATCACCAGTCGACGAGATGAGAAAGTCCGGACACGCCTGCTCAGAGAAGGTGCGGTGGAATGTCTCTACAAGCCGTTCAGCGATACCGCCCTGCTTACCGCGCTGAGTACCGCGTTCGGCGCGAGGTGAGTTAACCGAAAAGGGGATTTCCACATGAACTCCACGAGTGTATTGGTCCATCAATCGAATGCATCGCCCTCTCCTCCGCTATCGGTCTGCGTCATCGACGACGACATCTCGGTGCGCGAATCTCTCGAACGGCTGATTCATACCGCCGGTTGGGCGGTCGAGGCTTATGCATCAGCGGAAGAGTTTCTGGCGCGCGAACATGCCGTGGCTCCTGGATGCCTGATACTCGACATCAGCCTTCCGGGCCTCAACGGTCTCGAGCTGCAGAGGCGGCTGGGCAGCCGCGCGACCATCCCAATCATCTTCATCACGGGATACGGCAGCGTACCGATGACCGTGCGTGCCATGAAGGCCGGAGCCGTCGAATTCTTGACAAAGCCATTTAGCGACCGCGCCCTGATGAGCGCCATCCAGGAGGCGTTGGCGCTAAGCTACGCCGCGTGCGCCTATGAGACGGATATACGGCCGCTTAGAGATCGTTACGCATCACTCAGCAGCCGGGAACGGGACGTCATGGTCCTCGTGGTCGCCGGATTGTTGAATAAGCGGGTCGGTGCTCAGCTCGGCATCAGCGAAGTCACGGTTAAAGCCCATCGCGGCAGATTAATGCGCAAGATGGAGGCCACGTCATTGCCAGATCTTGTACAGATGGCGGTCAAGTTGGGCGTACTGCAGCCTGGCGTCCTCACCCCCCCAACTGCCCCACGTAATATCCCAACCGATTCTCCACATCGCCCGGCTGGTGGAATCCGTTGTCCATCAACTTTTTAATGCGCTCCTGAGCGGCTGATCTTCCCAAGGAATCTATAAAGGCTCCCCATTCAGGCAGGATCTCGGAATCCTTCGGCAGACTCGCTGCATCCACGAGGCGTTTGGTCGCCGTAATTGCTTGCTTGTCGAAAGACGCGATACGCCGGGCCAACCTGTCTACGAAATCATCGAGTTCGGAATCCGGTAAGGAGCGATTGACGTAGCCGTAGAGCTCCGCCAGCTCGGCTCCGATGTCATCGGCACCCAGCAACACTTCCAGAGCCCTCCCCCGCCCCACCAGACGCGGTAGCCGAGCCATGGGCCCTCCGCCGGGGACGAGACCGGCGCCCACTTCCCATTGCGATAGGATCGCCTTCTCCCGGCTGGCAAACCGCATGTCGCTTGCCAGTGCCAGTTCGCTGCCGACGCCCGTTGCCCTCCCGCGGATCAGCGCAATCGAGACCGTCGCGGCTCGGCTCAATCGCGCAAACATATCCGGCAGCGGTTGCAGACCCGTGCGACCGGCGGGGTACTTTGTCGAGTCTTCGAGTTTCGCCAAGAAATCATAATGCGTCAGGAAAAACCCGTCCACAGCACTATCAAAGACCACCACCTTGACGGCGTCGTCCGATTCGATCGATGACACGATCTCCTCGAGCTGTGGGATATTCGCCGGCCCGAATATATTCAGAGGGGGCAGATCAAATGTAACTCTCCAATAGGTATCGGAACGCCGGACCAGGCGTATTTCACCGCTATGACGAGTTTCGCTCACACGCACCTCCTGGGTTTAGACATCCCGCAAAAAGGGAGTCGCAGCGCCGAACAGTCTAGTCGTGGGGATGGCGAAGCCGCTTGAATAGGAATGCCATCCTGCGCAGGAACGGCTCACGGCTCTCACACGTCGACACCAAAGTATCGTCGATACCATGGTGCACTCGCGCTCTCGCATGTGTGCGGCCTAAGTTAGCGGCAGGTCGCGGCCTTCCGTGCCGCGCGTTCCAGACTGGTATAGGAGAATGCACGTGAAAATAGTTATGGTCCTGACATCGCATGATGTCCTGGGTGACACCGGGCGAAAGACGGGATTCTGGCTCGAAGAGTTCGCAGCCCCGTACTTCACCTTCCGCGATGCAGGCGTCGAGTTGACGCTATGCTCGCCCAAAGGCGGGCAGCCCCCCATCGATCCGAAAAGCGATCTTCCGGACCAGCAGACTCCTTCGATGGCACGATTCAAAAAGGACGGCGCCGCGCAGCAAGTACTCGCACACACCAGCAAGCTGGCCGACATCCGGTCGGAAGATTTCGATACGATCTTCTACGTAGGCGGACATGGTCCCATGTGGGATCTTGTCGATAACCGAGAATCCATTGCGCTCATTGAGTCGTTCTACGACTCGGGTAAGCCGGTGGCTGCGGTCTGCCATTCGCCCGCGGTATTTCATCGAGTCATGCACCGTGGCGTCCCGCTTGTGAAGGGGAAACGGGTTACCGGCTTCACGAACGGGGAGGAAGCGGCCGTCGGTCTCACTCACGTCGTCCCATTTCTTGTGGAAGATGAGCTCAAGAGAGTGGGAGGCTTGTTCGAGAAGGTTGCCGATTGGAAGCCCCTGGCAATCATCGATGGACGCCTGGTTACCGGTCAAAATCCGGCATCCTCCACGGCCGCAGCAAAGGCGCTGGTGCGGCTGCTCGGACGTCCCGCGGAATCCTGGACTACGATCGAAATCTCTCACGAGGATTGACCTGCCCCATCATCATCCTTTGGCACCTCGCGGCTGCCGCGGCCTCGGCGCCAGGATGCCGCGGCGGTCGAATTTCAGCCTCAATGTGCGGGCGATGCTATCGCGGTAAGAGCCGGGCACGCCCGCCGCCTCCGCGTAGCGCGGCCATTCTCTAACCGTATCCATCACTTCGGCGAGGATCTCGTCCGGCCTGCCGCGCTTGAGTCCTGCGACTTGCGCGACCGCCTTGAAATCCTCCCGGGTAAAGTCGTCGGCTTTCTTGTTGATCGTCATTTGGTGGTGGTTTGTCCACCGCCCTGTCGGGTTATAAGCGTAGGTGACGTCAAACGCCGGTGACAGCGACCAGGTTCCTGCCTTGTCCATGAGGAATGCGATGTTCTTTACGTGATCGTCCTGGTTGCGAGCCACAACATTGAAAATCATCCGGCGAAACTGTTGTTCGCGGGTCTGCATGGAGAGTCCCAGGCGCTTGATCACATCGAAGGCCTGCTCGTAGGAGTGAGCGCCGGCTGTGTTGAAATCGAAGTGGGCCAGCGCGGCGAGGGACAGCATGTGCAGCTTGCCGCCGTCGCTCAAACGATCGAACCGTTGCGTCATGAAATGGCGCCGGCCGTTCTCTTCCAGCAAACGGGACTCGGACATCTCGATGCCGGCATCGGCCGCCATGAGCGCGTAGGCATACTCGATGACGGTATAGCCTTTGGGATCCTCGAGCTCTTTGTCCTTGTTTGCGCTGACTCCGTCGAACTTGAGCAACCAGTAATCGAAGCCGGCCGGCGCTTTCACCTGTCCCGAGCGTACTTCGTTCGTGTCTCTGTTCCACGCGACGATGGCTTTCGCCCGCGCACCGCCGGCTGAGGTGCCCACCCGCAGCAGCTCCTGCAGCCCATCGTGCCTGCGTCCAGGTGCGAATGATGTTTGCAGCGAGGCGCGATGCGTGAGCACCTCGGAGGCCAGTTTGACCAACTCATCCACTTGAACCGTCGCCGATCTTTTCAGCGGCGGTCCCTTCGCGGGTGCGAACTCGAGCGCACCCATGCCGCGAACTCCGATGTAGCAGAGCCGCTCAATTGCGTTGAAGTCTTCGGGGCGTCTGCCCTGGGTGGCGAGCCACGCATCGATCAGCGCGTTGCCGAATCTGTCCGGAAGTGAATCGGCGAGCAGCCCCGGCAGGCCGTGAAAGGAGACTTGCGGCAGGGAAGGAAACTGATACACGCGGGGCGACAACGGCATAGTGATCGGCGAGAGCTCAATGCCACTGGCTAAGAAGGCGGGGGCATATTGGAATGCGGCAATACGGGCCCTGTCCTCCAAGGAGACCGCTCCAATCGATCGGCCCCACAGCAGTACTTCCGCGACGCTGGCCGTACGCTACTCCCGCCACTTCCAGGGCGAAGCCGGCTTGGGCGCCGCGGTGCCGTCCTTCGGCCGCCGCGCGTGCCCCACGCGCTTGCGCGCGCGACCACGGCTTTTGAGGAGCACCAGGGGACTTTGCGGCAGATCAGGTACCCACTGATCCAGCGCTTCCAGGAGTTTAAGCGCCCGCAGAACGCGCAGAAGCATGACGAAGTCAGTGCTGTCGCCCGCCTCGATCCTCTCCACGGTGCGCTTGGAGATGCCGGCTTCGCCGGCGAGCTCAGCCTGCGTCAATCCCGCGTCGATGCGACGCCGCTCCAGGCGGTCGCCCATTTCAAGCAGGACCGCCTGATCGGTCAGCTCATTGGTGATTTTCATAACTCGTGTACAGGGGCGATTCTAGGGAACAATCACACAATATTCGCCTTATCGAGCGAATAATAGCACGTCGTATATCATCTATCTAGTCGCCTATAGTGGCGATTAATACGTCAATTGTCGTTGTATTCGCCTATTTAGGCGATTAACATACAAGGTTAATTGTCAGGTGTAGGGTCATGCGGTGTCGTTGACGACGCGACCCCGTTAACATACCAATCGCCGCCCAAGAACAAACGAAAGGTAACGTCCAGTCATCATGTACACAACGTCTGCCCGACTACTCGGATTCTTGCTCATCGCCGCCGGTGCCCTACTCCCGCTCGTCGCTGCCGAGGCCGCGTCTACGACTGCCGGCGCCGTGCCCATCGCACCGGAAACCCGGACGGCCGAGCGTCAGCTCATCGGGGACTCGATCTTGAATGGGCAGGCGTATGAGTACGATCGACAGCTGGCTGATTCGATTGGGCCGAGACTGACGGGCTCCGCCAACTTTCAACAGGCCGTGAGCTGGGCAGAACAGCAATTCAAGGCGCTGGGACTCTCCAACGTGCACACCGAAGAGTGGACCATCCCCGCGACATGGGAGCCCGAAATTCCCGCCGCGGGGCACATCGTCAGTCCGGTGGACCATACACTGCACATTGTTTCCTTGGGCTGGAGTCCTTCCACGCCGCCCGCCGGCCTTACCGGTAAGGTTTTCTACGTCAAAGAGCTCACTGTCGCCAAAATCGACGAGCAGAAAGCGGAACTGTCCGGCGCGCTCGTGCTGCTCGATCACGCGAGCTTGGGCGAGAAACCCAAACTCGATGTCATTTTCTCGGCGCTGGAACATCTGCGCTCGCTCGGACCCATGGCCATCGTCACCACGGGTATTGCGAACGGCGCCGAATCTATGACGGCATTGGGTTTCGGAGGTACGATCGCTGCGCAGCCGATGATGCAGGTGGGCCTCGAAGACTCGCTGCTGATCAAGCGTCTGCTGGAACGCGGCCCGGTCACGCTGCATCTCTCGGCGACCAACCGCATCCGCACCGAGGTGAAGGTCTCCAATGTCATTGCCGAGCTACCCGGCAAGGACAAATCGGCCGGCGTCGTGCTGGTCGGCGCGCATCTTGATTCCTGGCAGCCGGGTACCGGTGCCCAGGACAACGGCACCGGAGTCGCGAGCGTCATCGAAAGCGCGCGCGCCATGAAGGAACTCAATCACCCGCCCCGCCGCACGGTGCGCTTCGTGCTGTTCGGTGGCGAGGAGGAAGGCCTGTTGGGCTCAGCGGCGTACGCTCGGCAGCATGCAGCGGACCTCGACAAAATCGACGCGGTGCTGGTCACGGACAGTGGATCAGAGGCCGCCAAGGGATGGCTGCTCATGGGTCGCGAGGACGAGAAAGGCGCCGTCGAGGCACTCAAGCCCCTGCTCTCCGGCCTCGGCGCCGACGCAATCAGCTCGGACGCCACGTATGCATTCCAAACCGATCACGCACCCTTCGAATTTCGCGGCGTACCGGCGCTCGTGCTCTGGACCGGCATGGATAAGTACGACACCCTGCATCACAAGGCATCCGATACCTTCGATTCGGTGATCCAGAAAGATCTCGCCCAAGGGGCCGCGGTTCTCGCGGTCACCGCCTATGCGATCGCCGACAGTCCTCGGCCTTTTGCCTCCCACCTCTCGCCGGAAGAGGTACGCAGCATGGTGGAGAAATCCGACAATCTGTCCACGTACGACTATTTCAAGAAAACCGGCGCGCTGCCTTAACGGGTCAGAGTTGCGGATGCGGCGCCGCGGCGTCCTTTGGCCGCTTGCCCAGCGCCTCGCGGGCCTTGGCGCGGACATAGGCATAGAGCTGACGGATCTGCTCGTCGGTGAGCTGCTGGAAGCGCGGCATGCCCTGTTCGAGCAGCGCCCCGCTCTTGAGCAGCGTGGTGAAGCTGTCGAGCTTTAGCGCAATCGCCGATTCCCGAAGATCCGGGCCCGGTGTACCCGTGGACTGCAGGCCGACGCCGTGGCAGGCGGCGCACTGCACCGAGAGCGCGCGACCGGCGACGACATCGGCTTCGTCCAGCTTGTACGTGGGATCGTCGAGTGCGTGGACGGTGAAGTCGGGCGGCGATTTCGGCGGCAACGTCTTGTCGCCACCCATCGCGAAGGTCAGCAGACGGCGAGGTTGCCGCCCGAACTTATAGCCCATGTCCATGAAGTGGCCATAGGCGGCGGCGGTGCCGCCGTAACCGACCAGGATCGAGACGTATTGCCGGCCGTCGATGCTGTAGCTCATCGGCGCGCCGATGATGCCGAGGCCGGCGTCGAACTTCCAAACTTCCTTGCCGGCCTTCGCGTCGTAGGCCTTGAAGTAGCCATCCGCTGTTCCTTGAAACACGAGGCCGCCGGCCGTCGCCAGCGTTCCGCCGTTCCACAGACCCGGATGCTGTACGCGCCAGACCTCTTTCTGCGTCACTGGATTCCAGGCGAGGAGATAGCCGTGGCCGTCCCCGGGACGCTCGACGATGGGCTCAACCGATAGGCCCATGACGTTGAAGCCATTCTCGGAACCGCCATGGCGGGAGAAGCGCACGCCGATCTGATGAACCGGAATATAGACGAGTCCGGTCTTCGGATCGTAGCTCATCGCCTGCCAGTTGTGGCCGCCGATGCTGCCGGGCCACAGCTTGCTCTCGCCGGTCTCGTAACGAATGTTCGGATACTCGTTCGGGCGACCTGTCTTCAGATCGATGTCTTTGGCCCAAGTGATATCCGTGGTCTTGCCGGGCTCGTTGAGGAGCTTCCCCGTCTTGCGGTCGAGCACGTAGAAAAAGCCGTTGGTCGGCGCGTGCAGCAACACCTCGCGCGGCTGGCCGTTGATCGGGACGGTCGCCATGATGATGTTCGGCGTCGACTTGTAATCCCAGCAATCGCGCTGATTCTCTTGATAGTGCCAGATATATTTTCCGGTTTTCGCATCGAGCGCGACAATGCTCACGTTGTAGAGATCATCCCCGCCGTTGGGGTCGCGCAGGTTCGGGTCGTAGGGACCGGAATTACCCGTTCCGATGTAGACGCGGTCGAGCTCAGGATCGAAGGTCATCCCGTTCCATGCGGTGCCGCCGCCGCCGGTGTGCTTCCAGAAGTCGGGACTCCAGGTCTTCGCCGCCGCCTCCATCGCCGAGTCGCCTTTGTTTTGTTCGGGACTGCCCGGTGTAATGAAGAAGCGCCAGAGCTGCTTGCCGGTGTTCGCATCGAACGCGGTGACGAAGCCGCGCGAGCCGAAATCGGCGCCGCCGTTGCCGATGATCACCTTGCCGTTCATCACGCGAGGCGCGCCGGTGCTGACGTTGAGCATACCGGCTGGAATCGAATCGGCTACCCACAGCTCCTTGCCGGTCTTCGCGTCGAGCGCAAAAAGTCGGCCATCGAGCGCGGCGGCGAAGACCTTGCCGTTCTCATAGGCCATGCCGCGGTTGGCACCGAACGAAAAATGCATCTTGTCCGGATTGTGCTTCCAGACCTGCGGATCATAGGTCCACTTGACCTCGCCGGTGCGCGCGTCGACCGCATAGGCCTTCGCCTCACTCCCGGTGAAATAGATCGTGCCGTCCACTTCGAGCGGCGTCGCCTCCAGTGAAACTTCTCCGGGCAAGTCGAGCGACCAGGCGAGGCCGAGTTTGCCGATGTTGCTGATGTTGATCTGCTCGAGCCGCGAATAGCTCGACTCGTCGAACCCGCCGCCGACCGCCGGCCAATCATTGCCTGCGCCGACGGCTTTATCGGACGCGGCACGAGTTGAATTGCTCGCTGCAGCTAAGGCAAGCGCAGCGGCGGCGACTGCGAACACGGCTAGGCGGTAACGCGACATCTGGTCTCTCTCCCCGACGAGGTTGTTATCAAAAAGCGATCTATAGCATGTTTTTGAATCGATACAGATCGACAGCCTAGTCGAGCGCAGAGTCGAGCGCGAGAAGATCTCGCAGGCCAAAGAAACGCGCGTTTCAACAGCCCTCAGTTCTTGACGGGTTCGTTCTTCATCGGTGGGTCCGCATCGACGACCTGCATCAGCGGCCCGGTCGTGCTCGGCGTCATCGATTGATCGGTGACGATCACGGTCGCGCCCGGCGTGAGCACGGGGCCCATGTCCTTGACGAAGTCGGCAGGGATCTTGATCCGCGCAATGGTCGCAGGATCGGGATCGCCGCCGGCTTCTCCCATGTGGCCCGGCACGCCGATTCTGAGCCAACGATATTTGGTCGCATCCGGTACGTAAGGGTCGGGGAACGGGCTCGCGCCCTCCGTGAGCACCAACGCATGTGTCGCGAACGGCTGATCGCCCGTGACGGCGATTTTCGCGGCGCCGATCTCGATGCCGTTGCGATAGACGACGATGCGCTGACTCTGCCGACTGATCACGATACTGACTGGACCGCTGGTCGATGCCTGCGGATCCCAGTGCTCCTCCTCGCCCGATGTCAGCAGATCTTCCTCCACCGGTTTGCCGCCGGTGGCGCTGACCGGCGCAAGATACCCGGGATGCGTGACCCAGGTGGGCTCGCTCGCCGCATCGGCGATGACCACGGTCATCCCGGCCGGCGAGATGGCAAACAGCTCCTTGGCAAACTCGCTCGGCAGGTGCACGCATCCGTGCGACTCCGGATACCCGGGCAGTCCGCCGGCGTGCAATGCGATGCCGCCCCAGGTGAGCCGCTCCATATAGGGCATTGGAGCACCGTCGTAGATTGTCGAGCGGTGCTCCGCCTGCTTCTGCAGCACCGTGAATACGCCCGTCGGCGTCAGATGCCCGGGCCGGCCCGTACTCACGGTGGTCGCCCCGATCAGGATTCCGTTGCGGTAGACGTAGGCTTTCTGCTCCGTGATGCTCACGATCATCACAATGGGTCCCGAGCTCACCGCCTCGGCCATCCACAAGAATTCGCCCTTCTTCAGCTCGCTGATCGGGGTCCCCGCAGGCACCGATTCCTTCGCACCCCAGAACGGCACCGAATCGGCATAGGCCGGTGTCGATACGCCGATATACAACGCCGCGAGCACACCAACCAGATGGGCAAATATCCGACGCATCGTTCTCAGGCTCCGTGTTAATCCGCCGGGCGGTCATGGGCAATTTCCGCTGCTTTGTACATAATACCGATCCGCGGCGCTTGCGAATTGAACGGCAGCGCTCCCACGGCGTCCAATGGAGAGCGCCCCAGCACCGCCCGGCTGGCGGACATCCTCCAAGTTCCGATAGGAGTTAAGAATTTTGCACGTCACGCGCCGGTCTTTCGTGGGAGTCACTCTGGCCAGCCTTGCCGGCGTTGCCGTCGGCGTGGAACCCTCCGCTGGGGAACGTCCTCGCGCAGGATCCTCGGCCGCCGTCCCCCCCACCCTGCTGCGCCGCGCATTCGACGCTTTGGAGCGCCACCGAGGGAACATCGAGCACCGCGACCTGATCGGAATCGCGGACTTCTCGCAGCACTCGCGTGCGCCCCGATTTTACCTGCTCAATCTGGGCGACGGCACCGCGACATCGCATCTCGTGGCCCACGGACGCGGCTCGGATCCGGCCCACACCGGCTGGCTCGAGCGCTTCTCCAACCAGCCGCGCTCCGAGGCCACCTCGGCCGGCGCTTATCGGACCGATGCAATGTATGTCGGCGAGCATGGCCGCTCGATGCGCCTCGAGGGTCTCGATCCCACCAACGACAACGCCGCCTCGCGAGCCATCGTCGTACACGGCGCCTGGTACGTGAGCGACGAGATCATCCGGCATTTCGGCGCGCTCGGTCGAAGCGAAGGCTGCCTCGCGGTCGCAAACTCGAGTTTGGACGAGGTGCTGACCCGGCTCGGACCCGGTCGGTTGATTTACGCCGACAAGGCCTGATACACGACGGCCGACGCGACAACCGCCACGCGACCAGTCATGATGTGTGTTGAGGTATTGCTCGCGTGGGCGGGCGGTACTGCGACACCTTCAAAACTGGCGCTGAGGAGGCGCTGCGCTTGATGCCTAGCAAGATTCCCGAGGGCGAAACACGCGGTTGGATTGTGCCGATCGGCGGCGCCGAGAATAAGGAAAACGATCGCCGCATCCTCGAACGCTTCATTGCAGTCTCCGGCGGCGACGACGCCAATATCGTCGTAATCCCCACCGCGAGCCGCATGCATGAGACCGGTCAGCGCTATGAAGAGCTCTTCAGGGATCTGGGCGCCGGGCAAGTCACGGTCATGGATTTTGACACCCGCCGCGACTGCCAGGAGCCGGGACGGCTGCGCCGCCTCGAGGAAGCGAGCGGGATCTTTTTTACCGGCGGCAACCAGTTGCGACTCACGACCCTGCTCGGCGGCACGCCGGTGGCAAAACTCATTCGCGTGCGCAACGCTCACGGGGTCACCGTCGGCGGAACCAGTGCAGGTGCGAGTATCCTGAGCGAGCACATGATCGCATTCGGCGATGAGGGTTCCTCGGTCATCGCGGGCAGCGTACGGCTGGCGCCCGGACTGGGCCTGACCAATCGTTTCATCATCGATCAACACTTCCGTCAGCGTGATCGCCTCGGACGGCTGATTACCGCCCTCGCGTACAACCCGTTTTCCGTTGGCATCGGTCTCGACGAGGACACCGCCGCCTTTATCGGTCCGGACGAGACCCTTGAAGTCGAGGGCAGCGGTGGCGTGACGGTGGTGGACGCGGCCGATGTCAGCTATTCGTCCATCGGCGAAGTGACCGAAGGGCAGCCGGTGTGCATGCTCGGGCTGCGTTTGCACATTCTGGTAGCGGGTGCGACATTCAACCTGCACACACGATTGGCTGCGGCCGGCGGCCTGGTGCGACCTAAGGAATAGAACCTTCACAGCAGCGGAGCAGCGCCTGATGCGTATTCTCGATCGATCCGTCTATGTCGGCCCTTCGCTGTACGCGCACTTTCCGGTCATCCGCCTCGACCTCGACTTGGGGCCTCTCGAGGCATGGCCTACCGGCCGCCTCGGCAATGGCTTCATCGATGCGCTCGCGGCCGCGCTGCCGGGGCTTGCCGAGCACGGTTGCTCGTACAAGGAGCCGGGTGGCTTTCTTCGACGCATGCGCGAAGACGAGGGTACCTGGCTCGGGCATGTGCTCGAGCACGTGGCCATTGAGCTGCAGAACATGGCGGGCGAGGAAGTGACCTTTGGCAAGACGCGAAGCGCCGAGGCACCCGGGGTCTACACGGTCGTTTACGAATACGCGCAACGCGATGAAGGTATCGCCGCCGGGGAACTGGGGTTGCGCCTGCTTTCCTCGCTCCTGCCTGCGGAGATACGACCGCCGGATTCGCTGCCCGACGGCTGGAATTGGCAAGAGGCGCGCGATGAGTTCATCCGCTTTGCGCAACGCCGCGCGTTGGGTCCCTCGACGGCCGCACTGGTGCGGGCGGCCGAAAGCCGCGGCATTCCCTGGCTGCGCCTCAACGATCAGTCCCTGGTTCAATTGGGCCACGGCAAATACCAGCAGCGTATCCAGGCGACGGTGACCAGCCGCACATCACACATCGCGGTGGAGCTCGCCAGCGACAAGGAAGAGACCAACAAGATCTTGGCGATGCTCGGCCTGCCGGTGCCGAAACAGGAATTGGTCCAAAGCGAAGGGCAGGCCATTCGTGCCGCGCGACGCATCGGCTTCCCCGTGGTGACCAAGCCCTATAACGGCAATCACGGGCGCGGCATCTCTATCCGCCTGATGACGGAGGAGGAAGTGGCACAAGGCTTCGCCGCCGCGCGCGAGCATTCACGATCGGTCATCGTCGAGACATTCATGGAAGGCGATGACCATCGACTCCTGGTCGTAAACGGAGAGCTCGTTGCGGCAACGCGGCGCACGCCCGGGCATGTCGTGGGCGATGGCAAGCATACGATTGAGCAGTTGATCGAGATCGTGAATCAGGATCCCCGCCGCGGCGTGGGCCACGAAAAGGTGCTGACACGCCTGGAGCTCGACGCGCAGGCGCAGAAAATGCTCGAGCGCGCGGGACTGCACGCCGAGTCCGTGCCGCAACCCGCTCAAATTGTCTACCTGCGCTCGACCGCGAACCTGTCGACCGGCGGCACGGCATGCGACGTCACCGATGTCATCCATCCCGACAACCGCGAGATGGCGGAGCGCGCGGTGCGGGCCATCGGCCTCGACGTCGGGGGTGTGGATTTTCTGTCAAAAGACATTACAGAAAGCTACCGCACCATCGGCGGCGGCATCTGCGAGGTGAATGCGGCACCCGGCTTTCGCATGCATGTGGCACCGAGCGAGGGTACGCCGCGCGACGTTGCCGCGCCGGTCATCGACATGCTGTTTCCCTCGGGCGTCTCCGCGCGCGTGCCCATTGCAGCCATCACCGGCACCAATGGCAAGACGACGACCGCCCGCATGCTCGCACACGTTACAAAAATGGGCGGTTATACGCCGGGGCTGACCACCACCGATGGCGTGTACATCGATGGCCAGCGCACCGTTGCGGGCGATATGACGGGTCCCGTGTCGGCGCGCATGGTGCTCGCCGATCCGCAAATCGATATCGCCGTACTCGAGACCGCCCGCGGCGGGCTGGTACGCGCGGGCATGGGCGTCAAAGAAGTCAACGTCGGCGCCGTGTTGAATGTTCAAGCGGACCATCTGGGTCTCAAGGGCATCGACACGCTCGAACAACTCAGCGAATTGAAGCGAGTCGTCGTAGAGGTTGCGACCGACTGCGCCGTCCTCAATGCCGACGACCCGCTGGTACTGAAGATGGCGGGCCATACCGAAGCGAAGAATATCTGCTATGTCACGATGAACCCGCAACATACGCTGGTTCGAGAGCACATCCGCGCGGGTGGCAGGGCCTGCGCACTCGAGGCCGGCGTCAACGGGCAAATGATCACGCTGTATGATCACGGCGGCCACATTCCGCTGCTCTGGACCCACCTGATCCCGGCGACGCTCGAGGGGCGCGCGATCCATAACGTACAGAATGCGATGTTTGCCGCGGCGATGGCGTTTTCGCTGGGCATCAAGCTCGATGCGATTCGCCAGGGACTGCGCACCTTCGATTCGACGTTCTTTCAAGCACCGGGGCGGATGAACGTGTTCAGCGAGCATCCCTTCAAGGTGCTGTTCGACTACGGGCACAATGCCCATGCTGTGGGGATGCTGGCGGATCTCGCGCTGCGGCTTGACGTCACCGGACGACGCATTGTGGTCCTCGCCGGCCCCGGCGACCGGCGCGACCAGGACTTGGTGGCGATCGCGACCGCGGTCGCGGGTCGCTTCGATCACTACATCTGTCGGCGGGACGACAATCTGCGCGCCCGCGCGCCGGACGAGGTGCCGCGCATTCAAGCGCAGGCCTTGCGGGCCGCCGGAGTGCCCGACAGTGCGATCTCGATTATTCCGGACGAGCAAGAGGCCATCGAAGCGGCACTGCGGATGGGGGAGCCGGGCGATTTGCTGCTCGTTTTCGCCGATGCGTTGGTGCGTTCCTGGAAACAGATCACCAAGTTCAAGCCGAGCAGCGCTGCATCGACCCGAACCGTCTCGCACTCGCCCGCGCCGGCGCCGCGCGTGCGTGCCAAAGCTACCGAGCCGGCGGCCAACGGGTCGGCGGCCGGCGCCAATCTCGAGCTCGGCTCGTCCCTCACCGCGCAAGCGGCTCCTCTCGATTTCAGCCTCGAAGGACTGATCCGGGATGAACGCGGCGTACGAATGGCGCCGGAGAGCGACGACTGAACGCCGAGCCCGCGCTGCCGTTCGACGATTCGAGACGTCTGACAGGCAGCAATCTGTTCTTTGCGGCGACCGGGGCGGTCCTCGAAGTCATCGGCGTGCCCGTGGATGAGCCGCTGCTCGCCGCGTGGCGCGCCCGGGTCGGGCGGGTGGCCGCGCGACTGCGTTGGCGCCGGCCGCAGACCGTCGTGCGCAGGCATGCGACGGGTGCCTCGCTGGCGATCTCGGCTCCATGCGATCAGTTGTTCTTGGCGACAGAAGTCAATGAATGGGCGCTCTGCGCGGCGCTGGTGGAGCGCGATTCCGCACGGTGGAGCGATCTCGAGCGGTTACTCGTTGCGGCCGCGATGACCGCCGCCGAGAACAGCGCGAACCCGGCGGCGAATTTCAAGCCGGTCATCGAGGAATCCGCCGCGCTCGAGCGCTTCGAGCGCATAGCGGCTCTGGAGGCCAACCCGAAGCTGCAGACATTGCTTGAAGTTGCTGCAACACGTGAACTGCCGTACGTCCTCGACGATTCCGAACTGACTCTGGGAGGAGGAGCGACTGGGCGCAGTTATCCGCTTACCGCCCTGCCGCCCGTCGACGAAGTGCCCTGGCAGGAACTGCGCGGCATCCCGACCGCGATGGTCACCGGATCGAACGGCAAGACCACCACGGTGCGGCTCATCGCCGCCTGTGCCCGGGCCAACGGCTGGCGAGCCGGCTACAACTGCACCGACGGGGTATTTCTCGATGACGAAGCGCTGGCGCTCGGCGATTATTCCGGCCCGGTCGGCGCGCGGATGGTGCTGCGTGAATCGCGGGCGCAGGCGGCCGTGCTGGAAACCGCGCGTGGCGGAATCTTGCGCCGGGGAATCGCGGTCTCGCAAGCCGACGCGGCGATCATTACCAATGTCAGTTCGGACCATTTCGGCGAGTACGGCATCGACGACCTGGACGCACTAGCCGACGTCAAGTTTGCGGTCGCCGGGCTGGTGGCACGGCGTGGCTCGCTCGTGCTGAATGCCGATGATGCCCAGCTGCGCGCGCGCGCCGACGGGCTTGCCGGTCGATTCGGCGACTATTCCCGATTGAGCTGGTTTGCGCTGGACGCGGATCAAAAGAGCCTGCGCGAATATCGCGAGCGCGGCTCCCCGACCTGCGGTGTGCGCGCCGGCCGACTGTACCTGAGCCATGGCGGAATCGATCACGACCTGGGACGGGTGTCCGACATGCCCCTGTCGATGGACGGTATTGCCGCCTACAACGTGGCCAACATGGCCGGTGCAGCGCTCGTGGCGTTCCGTCTCGGGATCGCTGCGCCCACGATCTCCGCGGTACTCGGGCGCTTTGGCGCGCGTCTCGAGGACAATCCGGGGCGGATGATGCGTTTCGATGTCCGCGGTATGAAAGTGCTGATCGACTACGCCCACAATGCCGAGGGTCTGCGTGGATTTTTGCAGGTCGCCGATCACCTGCGCGGCGGCGGTCGCCTCGGATTACTGCTGGGCCACGCCGGCAACCGGACGGATACCGATATCGAGGACTTGGCCCGCGTTGCCGCTGAGTTCCACCCCGATCTGGTCGTCGTGAAGGAAAACGAAGCTCAATTGCGCGGCCGCGCTCCGGGCGAAGTGCCGCAGATCATTCGCGGCGAATTGCTACGTTTGGGTTTTCCGGAGTCGGCCGCGCCCGTCCGCAGCAGCGAACTCGAGGCGGCGCGCTGCGCGATCGACTGGGGCCGTCCTGGCGACGTACTCGCCCTGCCCCTGCACTCAGCCGGTGCGCGGGCCGCCGTCGTCGAGATGCTGCAAAACCCATCAGCGAAGGCTCGCTGACTTTTCTCAATCGTCCCGATCGGCGGATGACTTGCGGGAGGCACGGCTCGCGGCCTGCAGGTTGGCCTCCATATCCGCTACGAGGCCCCGGATCCGATCGAGCGCTTCATTGATCTTTTCGAGGCTGCCCGCAAGCTTCGGGACCCCTGGGCCATTTTCGCGTTCGGCGGCGTGCATCGATGCCTTCATGCTCAGAAATCTCAAATCAGCTTCTATCCTCGTCAGCTGATTCGCAATCACGCCCAGCGGCAGCACGATCGCCAGCTCCAAATTCGCGGGAGAGGGATCAGTCATCAGGGCAACCCCATTTCTTCGCGCAAATTGGCGATCTCGGCCTCGCGCAGGTCGAGGCCCCGCTCTATACGGCGACGCGCCTCATCCTTGATCTCGCCGCGCGTATAGAGATCATTGATGAACCCGCGTTCCGCCGTGATCAGTTGAAGCTCGGTGTCGTCGAAAAGATTCACACGCTGTTTATGCTCGGCGCTGTCATCGCTGCGCAGTTCTATTTGATTGAGCTGCTCGCGCCGATGCGCCCGAAGACGGGCACAGATGTCATCAGGAATCTGGTTTTCCGCCGTCAGATGATCGAGGCGATCGATGACGAATGCAATGGCGCGTCGACGGGCCGCGAACTCAGCGGCAGTTCCCTGGACACGCTCCCGCCGTCCGGCGTTCGCGAGCCCGACCTTTCGGATGACCCACGGTAGCGTCAGCCCTTGACCCACGAGCGTCACCAGCACAATGACGAACGTGAGGAGCAGCACCAGATCGCGATGCGGGAACGGTGCACCGTCATCGGTTTGCAGCGGGATCGCGAGCGCCGCTGCCAGCGAGACGATGCCACGCACACCGGTGAATGCGAGCACGAACGGGAATTGCCAGGGCGGCGATGGATCCTTGCGAGCCACGGCGGGGATGAGCCAGCGCGGAAGATACGTTGCAGGAAACATCCATATGAATCGGGTGGCGATGACCACGACACTGACGACGACGGCGGAAATCACCAGTTGCGAGGCGGGATAGCTTTTGATGCCGGCAGACAGCGTGCGCGCCTGCAGACCCGTGAGCAGGAACACCATACCGTTTATCAAGTAGATGAGAAAATCCCAGAAGAAGATGCCCTGCAGCCGGGTCGAGGCGCTGATCAGCCGTAACCCGTTCCAACTGATATACAGCCCCGTGGTGACGGTCGCCAGCACGCCGGAGCCGCCGAGGTGTTGAGGCGGCCAGTAGGCCAAGAACGGCGTCAGAACGGAGATCAAGATCTCGATGCGCGGGTCGCGGACCCAATGGCGCAAACGCAGCATCAACCAGCCGATCGCGATGCCCCAGAGAACTTCCCCGATCACAATCGTGATGAAGGCCGCCATCGCGTGACCGAACGAGAACACGCCGCCGAGCGCCGCCGCCACCGCGAATCGGTACAGGATGAGGGCAGTCGCATCATTCGCGAGCCCCTCTCCTTCGAGAATCGCGGGGATGCGGCGCGGCAGGCACATTCGCCGAGCGATCGACAGCGGCGCCACGGCGTCCGGAGGAGAGACAATGGCGCCGAGCACGAAGCCCACTTGCCAGGACAGGCCCAGCAGCCAGTGACCGGCCGCCGCGACGGCGACCGTGGTGAACACGACGCAGCCGACCGCCAGTAATGTGATCGGGCGTAGATTGAAGCGAAATTCGCGCCAACTCATGGCGACCGCCGATGAATAAATCACGGGCGGTAAAACCAGGAGCAGCACGACATCCGGCGAAATCCGCACCGCCGGCAGCCCCGGAAGAAGCGCCAACCCGACGCCCGCGATCACCAAGAGAATGGATGACGGTATGTTGATTCGCGCGGCGACAACGGCGACCGCCGCAATCGCGATCAGCAGCAATACCAGGATCTGGATATTCACGATCATTTTGCGAAGGTCTCTGGGTCGGGTCGCAGCGGCGCTCGCCGCGGCAGTACCGTATGCGCCCAGCTTTGCAAAAAAAGGCGTAATTGTACAAGCGCCCTGCGCCGCAAATGCGGATGATGATCGCGCGGGCAAAGCTCGCCGCAGGACACCTCTCCCCCCAATCGCCCAGTGTTCTGTGAAGTTGCCGGCGGCCAGCTCACCTGGCCGCCGGCGCCTTTTTGCCTCTCACCGACTCAGAGCGAGGTGAGCAGGTCCAGAGCCTCGGCTTGAGCAGCGGGTGTCGCGGCGCAGGTCAGCTTGTCGTCATCGCCGGTAATGTCGCTGAATCGCTGGATCTTCTTGTCCATATAGAGAGTCGTCCGCCCGCAGGGGCACGGCGTGTAGCCGACGGTGATGCGGTCGCCGCTGACGATGCCGCCCCAGGTTCCGTCCTGACTCAAGTCGAAGAAGGAGGCACGGCCGGTTTGCATGCCCTCGCGTGGCAGCGGCTGACCGCTGTCCGGATCAAGCAGCAGCGTCGTCACCCAGGGCGGGATATGCAGCCGCTCGTGCTCGCAGGTGACGAGGTAGAAATTCTGCTCGGTCATGCCATAGCCGCCGCGCAGCTCGACACCGAAGAAAGCACGGATGATCTGATCGGTGTCCTCCGGCAAGACGATGCCCTTGCCGCCACCGCCCACCATCGCCACCGAATTGGGCGCGAACTCCGCGCGCCGCCCTTCCTGCAGCCCCGAGCGGGCGATTTCATAGAACAGATTGGTGAGGCCGAGCGCGAACACGCGCTGCCCGCGGAGCTTCGGCACCAACTCGCGGATGAAAGCGGCCTGAAGCGCGGGAGTGTCCGCGACGATCCGCTCCCATTCCGCGCGGCGGGCGAGGAGAGTCTCGGGCACCTCGATGCGGCTGCCATCGCCTTTCGCCTGGGCGGCGCGCAGCCGCGCGGCGAGCCAGGTCAGATCGGCACTCGCTTTGAACGGCAACGCGGTGTGCAATAGTGTCGCGTCGCCTTTGCAGAAAATGTCGAGGAAATACACCGGCAGCCGGGCGGTGTTGCTGTAGCCGTCGCGGTAGAAAGGCGTGAGCACATGAATGGGCTCGTCGAAATCGGCCGGCGACCCGGTCTCGCCGAAACGCTGTGTCAACTGAACGCGCAGGCCGGTGACCGAGTTACGGTAATCACGCTTGGTCTTGGGAAAGAACGACAGGGTACCGCTCGTCCCCGAAGAGGTCGCCACATCGAGCGGCGTCTGCTCACGCAGCCTTTCGAGCCAGTCGTCGATGGACCGACAGTCTCCCACAGATAGGCCGGAGAGATCATAGGGTGTCAACCGATCGAGCCACTTGCTGAGCTGATCGAAACGCGATTTGGCCAGCAACGAGACGGGATAGCTTTTGTAAATGTCGTGAGTGAAGAAGAGCGGCGCCGCCTGCTCGAGCCGACTCACCCGGCTGATTTCTTGCGCGTCCGCGAGTTTGGCGAGCACCGGAATCTCGGCGCGTCGCTGCTCCAGCCGCAGATTGATGCCGGCGAGCTGGATCGCCTCCGCTTCCTCACGCGGCACGGAATGCATCTGGGTGTTCGAGTATCCGACTGCATCGTACGGATCGTTCATCCACGCAAGCGCACGGCGTTCGAGTGCCGTGTCCGTGACGGGCTGCGCGCCGGCGCTCCTCAGATTCGTCGCCATGATGATCCCTCCTGCCTTACGAGCTCGTCGCTCTTCGCCCAAAGTAGCTTGGCCCGCTCCGGATCGACGGAATAAGGGCGCACGCCCGCGCCCTTTGCGGACACTCTCGCCACCGCGCAGTCTTCGCAATAGCGGCCTCCCACCACATCAGCCGGCGCGGTCACGGCCGCCCACAGCGTCGTGGCGGCGCCCTGAGGCACGGATTTGTAGCCCCGCTGTGCCGACGAGGTATCGGTCTCTGCCATCACCCGGGCGATCATTCTCTGGATCAGTTCCTGAGTCATGTGCCGGGCGAGCTCGGTCAGGATGCCGCCGGGGTGAACCGCCACGGCGCGAACACCGCGTGCCTTATGTCGGCGGTCGAATTCCACGACGAACAGATTCACGGCCGTCTTGGCACCGCCATACGCGGTGATCGGATCGTAGAGCCGATGCTCGAAATTGGGATCAGTCAGGTCCAGGTCGCCGAACTGGTGCCCGACCGAGGACACACACACGACGCGTCCTCCGGAAGGAACGAGATCGGCCAGCCGGTTCAGCAGCAGGAAATGACCCAAATGATTGGTGCCGAACTGCGTCTCGAAGCCGTCGGTCGTATGGCCGAAGGGAGTGGCCATGACGCCGGCGTTGGCGATGATCAGATCGAGCGGCTTGCCGGCGGCCCGCAGCGCATCGGATGCGGCCCTGACGCTCGCGAGACTCGCCAGGTCCAAATGGATGAGCGAGAAGCGCTCGCCGTAGGCATTACGCAGGGGCGCAGTCGCGGTGTGCGCTTTCTCCAAATCGCGCGCCGTGCCGATCACGTCCGCGCCATGCGCCGCAAGCGCGCGGGCCGTCTCGATGCCCAGGCCGGCCGACACGCCCGTGACCAAGGCGCGCTTTCCGGTCAGGTCGATCCCGGCCAGCACGTCGTCGCTCGTCGAGTGCCATCCAAAGTCTGTCATAGCAACTTCAGTCCTCGCGCCGCGTCCTCCAAAACCTTCCGTCCGGATTCAACCGTGAGATCGACGAGGCCGACAATCATTCTCTGAACACCGATCTCCTCGTACTCCGCAATCAATTCACCGGCGTTCTTCGGATCGGATTTCAGGCCTTTGAACGACGCAAACGCTTCCCCGACCCCGAGATTGACGGCCGGGACGAGCAGCGTGATATCCAATTTCTTGAAGTCGCGGCCCCTCGCCTCGCAAAGCTCTTTCAGGGTGTTGAGCTCTTGCTTCATTTGCGCAGGGCTCAGGTAGACCGGCAACCATCCATCAGCTACTTCGGCCACGCGTTTCAGTGTCGGCAAGTTGTTGGTATTCGGATTACCCGCTCCGATGAGGATCGGCGGATGGGGTTGCTGCAAGGGTTTCGGATAGGAATATACGGGTGGGAAGGATATGTACTCACCGCTGAAGCTCGGTGTCTCCTCGGTCCAAATCCTCTTCAGCGCACGGACGTGTTCCATGGTTTTCGCCCAGCGCGAGCGAAAGGGAACGCCCATGATTTCCGCTTCCTCTTCTATCCAGCCCGAGCCCACGCCGAGCACCAGGCGGCCGCCCGAGATCCGATCCAGGCTCGCGACTTCCTTGGCCAATATCAGCGGGTTTCGCTGCGGCACCAGACAGATGTCCAAGCCGAGCCGCAAGCGGCGGGTGCTCACGGCAGCGGCGGTCAACCATATGAAGGGATCAGGCATGTGCCGGTAGCTTTCAGGCAGCAGCACGCCATGACGCACGGGGTTCTGCACATGCGCAGGAATGATGATGTGCTCGCCCATCCACAGGGACTCGAATCCGAGTGCTTCCGCCGTTTGCGCAACGTCGACAACCGGCGCACCGAACCAGGTGATGTTGGTGGCAATTCCGATCTTCACGGCGCGCGACTCAGGCGTTCAGCCGCGTGGCCGAACTTTCACATTACCGAACATCATCCCCTCGGCGGGCGATTTGAGGATATCCATCGGGAATACTCGGGGTACATCGCTCACGGCATTCAACCGCGCTATGTGATCGGCGCTGAGTGCGACATCGAGCGCGCCGAGATTGTCCTTCAGCTGCGCGACCGTGCGCATCCCGATCACCGGCGCGGTGACCGCCGGATTGACCAGCGTCCAGGCAATCGCGACTTGAGCCGATGTTTTGCCGAGCTCCTGGGCGATCTGGCCGACCACTTCCGCGATCGACAGGTTGCGCTCCGATAGGCGCCCGGTGACCGCGTTGATTGCCTTGCGCGAGCCGAGATTCTTCATGTCGGGCGGAACGAGGTCCGCCTTCGAGTACTTGCCTGCAAGCACGCCGCCGCCGAGGGGTGACCAGGGACAGACACCCATGCCCATCTCGGCCGCCATCGGGATCATTTCCCGCTCCACCGTACGTTCGGTCAAGCTATAGGAAATCTGCAAGGCGCAGAACTGACTCCACCCGCGGAGCTCGGCAATCGCCTGCATGCGCGAGGCCTGCCAGGCCGGTAGGTCGGACAGGCCGATGTAGAGAATCTTGCCCGCCCGCACGAGATCGTCGAAGGCGCGCAAGATCTCATCGACCGGTGTGTGGAAATCCCACATGTGGAGGTAGTACAGATCGACATAGTCGGTCTTCATGCGCTTGAGGCTGTCCTCGACCGAGCGCACCATGTTTTTGCGGTGATTGCCCGACGCGTTCGGGTCGCCGGGGGACGTCGTGAGCGAATACTTCGTAGAGATCACCAGCCTGTCGCGGCCGCTCTTGATCGCTTCACCCAGCAAGACTTCCGACTGGCCCAGTTGACCGTAGAAGTTGGCGGTATCGATGAAATTGCCGCCCTGCTCGATGTAAAAGTCGACCAGCCGTGCGGCCTCCTGATCGGTGCATCCCCACGCGCCGGGCTCGACGCCGAAGGTCATGGTGCCGAGGCAAAGCGGCGACACGCGCACGCCCGAGCGGCCCAGCAGGCGATATTCGTCCAGTCTCAGAGCCATCAGCCTCTCCCCCGTGTGGTTGCCTTGCCTTTCTCGCGAGCGAAGCCCGATGTCGAGAGACGGGATAATTGGCTCGCGACCGCGGACAAGTCACCTGCCCCCTCTCCGAGATATCGATCCATCGCCACGGCGAACATCATGCCGAAATTGAAAAGACCCACCAGCTTCGGGTCGAGTCCTTCCTTGACCAGCGGCCGCAGTACTTCGCCGCGCTGGCGAATCAGCGGGGCCACTTCCTCACGGTAGAGCTTACGGCCGAGCTCGGGATCGGAGAACAGGGCGACCGTGAGCAGCGGAAAGATCTCGATCATGTCCTCGAGGTGTCGCGCGCTCGAGCCCTCAGCCAGCCCCGCCAGCTCTCCCGGCGTAGCGGCCGTTTCATAGGCCTCCACCCGTTCGTGCGCGCCGCGCATCGCATCGATCAGCGGCATGACGACGGCCTCGTGGAACAGCGCTTGCTTCGAGTCGAAATGCTCGAAGAGGGTGGCCTGGTTCACTTCGGCCGCCTTGGCTATGTCACGGGTACGGGCGCCCTGGAGGTTGGCGCGCGCGAATACCTGCTGCGCCGCGGCGATGATCGATTTACGGCGCTCCGCCGCCGGCAGATAAGCGCGGCGCGGCCGAGTTCTGGCGCGCTCGTTCTTGGTTTTATGCGTCTTTCCAGCGGTTGCCACAGCCGTCGGCCTCCTCGATTCTCACCGTTTCCCAACGCTAACACAGTTCCGAATCGAATAAATCAACCATTTGATTGACTCTCCCCCGGCCCGACCGCATGCTCTCGATCGAGCCGGATATAGAAGCCGGTAAGCAAGCTCCGGAGTAATCAGTCATGGCTGCATCTTTACCGTCCAGAGACACTGCCGTCGAACGCCAGGTCGAGGGCTGGATGAACGATCCCTACGAGCATTTCGGCTACCACAACACGCGCATTCACTCGTTGCCGCGCGAGGAAGTGGAAGCGGTCCAACTGACCGCCATGAACCTGCGCCTCGAGGAGCGGCGCGACCAGATCAAGATGCTGGAGAAGCTGGCCGACGCGCAGGGCATTCGGCAGATCAAGTCGCTCGAGGACATGGCGCCGCTCTTGATGCCGCACGATGTGTACAAATCCTATCCCGTATCGCTCCTCGCGAAGCAGCAGTTCGGCAAGCTGAATACCTGGCTTTCGAGGCTCACGCGTTACGATCCGGGCGTCGTCGATGTCTCCGGCTGCGATTCGATCGACAGCTGGCTCACCAAGCTTCGCGACCAAACACCGCTCGACGTGGCGACCTCCTCGGGCAGCACCGGTACGTGCTCCTTCTTTCCCAAATCGAAGCGCGACTACCGGCTTTCGATGATGGGGTTGCGCGTCCAGCTTTCGCAGAAATTTGGCCAGGACCCCAAGCCCGGCGACATCGAGGACAAGATCCACGCGATTATTCCGCTCTATCGCGATGGGCACGGGTCGACCGGCGCTTTCGCGAAATACTCCGGAGAGATCTTCGCCCAGGGTGACCCGAGCTACTGGCACACGGCCTTCAACTTCAAGATCAGCTCCGATCTCATGTGGTTGGCGGCGCGGCTGCGCGCGGCGGCCGCCAAGGGCGATGCGAGCAAGGTCGATGTGCCGCCCTCGCTCCTCGCCCGTCGCGAGGAGTGGGCCCGGGTGCAGAAAGACATGCCCGCGCAGCAGCTGGAGTTCGTCAACCGGATGATCAAGGAGCTGCAGGGACACCGCGTCTTCGTCATGAGCACGTCCAATCTCCTCTATGCCGCCGCCAAGCGCGGCTTGGAGGAAGGGCTCTCCGGTGTCTTTGCCCCGGACTCGGTGTTCATGGGGGGCGGGGGCGCCAAGGGTGTTCCCCTTCCCGATGATCTCGAGGAAGTGATCTGCAAGTTCTTCAACACCAAGCGGATGATCTCCTCCTATGGCATGACGGAGATGAACAGCTTCTCAGTGCTGTGCGATCATGATCGCTACCACGTGCTGCCCTGGGTGACGGTCTATTTACTCGATCTCGACTCGGGCCGGCCGCTGCCGCGCAAGGGCAAACAAACCGGTCGCGCCGCTTTCTTCGACATGACGCAAGACAGCACTTGGGGCGGGCTCGTTACCGGCGATCTCGTCACCGTGGATTGGGACCACCCGTGCGAATGCGGCCGTACGTCGATCGCCCTCGAGAAGAAGATCAATCGCGTCAGCGAAATCCAAGGCGGCGACGACAAAATCACCTGTGCCGCAACGCCCCAGGCGCAGGCCGAGGCGATGGACTTCCTGACTGGCTTGGGAGGATGAGTCCGATGATTGCCAAGAGACCGATATCGTATGCCGTCATTCGCGGCAAAGTGATCGACTCCGACCTGATCGAGTTCGGTGGTCGCGGCGGAGACCTCACCTTCCTCGCGCCCGATCCGCACAAAATCGCGGATCGGATTCCCCTCGCCAGCCCGCGCTTGATGGAGGATCTGTACGAAATATCCTTCGAGGATATCCTCGACTATCTTGCCGAGCTGGGCGAGCGCCTCGATATCCGCAAGAACGACTACCTGCTCGAGGCGCGCGAATATTCCTATGCGACTGCGCCGACGACCAAGCCGATCATGGACAGCTTCTTCCACGACATGCCGTTCATGTTCGACAAAGAGCGAATCCGCGGCATGGTCGATTTCAACATCGGCATTCCCTATCTCGAAGGCTGGGTGAGCAAGCCGATCAACGGATCCCATGTCGCCATTCGCGCTTACGGCGCACGCACCCTGCACATCGTGGCCGGGAATGGCCCGGTGCTCGGTGCGCTCACGATCCTGCGCGGCGCGGTGACGCGCGGCGACACGATCATCAAAGTGCCGTCGAACGATCCGTTCACCACCGGCGCGATCGCGCGCACCATGGTCGACATGGCGCCCGATCATCCGCTCACCAAGCACCTTGCGGTCGCCTACTGGCGCGGGGGCGACGAGGCGTTGGAATCGAAGATCTACCAGCCGCACCATATCGAGAAAATCTGCGCATGGGGCGGCTTTGCATCCGTCAAGCACGTGACCAAGTACATCCAGCCGGGCATTGAGCTCATCAGCCTCGATCCCAAGCGCTCCGCGAGCATTGTCGGCGGCGAGGCGCTGGAGAGCGAGCAGCTGATTCAGGAGGCCGCGAGTCGCATCGCGACGGACGTCGCCACCGGCAATCAGACGGCGTGTGCCGCGTGCCGCATGGTTTACGTGACCTGCGGCACCGACGAAGACGGTGTGGAGAAGCTGAAGAAGCTCGGCCGGCTCACCTATGAGGCCATGTTGCGCCTACCCCAGGCGCTCACCACCAAACCCAAGCGCTATGACCCCGAGCTGCGCCGTCAGGTCGACACGCTGCGCCTTTCCGACGATTTCTACACGGTCATCGGCGGCCGCAACGACGAAGGCGCGGTGCTGGTGTCGCACTCCTCCGACCGCGTCGAGTTCTGGGAATACCTGGCCGACCGCACGGTCAATCTCATTCCCGTCGACACCGTCGAGGAAGTGCTCGAGGTGATCGATGCCTATACGCAGACCGTCGGCATCTTCCCGGAAACCTTGCGAGAAGTAGTCCGCCACAAGGGCGCACTGCACGGCGGTCAGCGCTTCGTCTCGCTCGGTTATGCCTTCAATGGTCCCGGCCTGGTCGGGCCCCAGGACGGCATCGAGCCGATGCGCCGCCTCGTCAAATGGATCATTTCCGAGGAACCCCTGCCTGGGCGGAAACCGTTCTGGGAGTGCACGGACGAAGAGGTTCGAGTGGTGGCCTGAGGGTATTCAACTGCCGGATCTCGGGTTTGTTTTTTTAGGCGCTGGGTGATTCTTGGCGGCAGGCGCCGCTTCAGAAACTTGGTCGATACCAAAGCCGCGCTCGGCCACGCCTGAATCGACCTGAATCTACCGCAAACTGTCTGGGACAGAGGCCTCGTATGCGTCGGTTCCGCGTACCGGCACCGCGGTTGCCGTCAACCCGCAAACCGGTCGCGCGGCCGTTGCCCAGAAACATCCGAGCGGAGTCACCACCCTGCAAAACAACAACGGCGCGAAAGCCGCCTACAACCCGAATACGCGCAACGGCGCGGTGTCGCAGACCAACGCCAATGGGGTAACGACCACGCGCACCACCCGGGGCGGACAGGCCACGACCAAGAACGGTAAAGGCGTGGCTACCGGTCCCAATGGCACGACTTGTGTGAGAGGCGCCAATAATGCCGGCTGCAAGCCGTAAAGCGCGCCCCGCCGCCAGCAGGCGGGCCTTCATCGCTGGGGAACCGCTCGGCCTCGGCCAAGGACCCCGTCCGAATAATGACGTCTCGGGATGACTTGACCATCGCAGTAATGACGCCCCGCTTTGTTCGCCTAACCCGGTGCCAGCCTGCCCTGAGTGCCGCGATACAGCCACGCGACGATCATTCCCAGTATTATCCGAAGCGCAGGCCCTGTGCCATCCACGGCTTCGCCTCCGTGCCGCGCGCATAGATCCACACGAACGCGCCGGACAGCACCAGATGCGCGACGATCATCAGCGGAAAATATTTCCGTTGGTCGGCCTCTAACCGGAACAAGTTGGTCAGCTGCATGTAGTCGGAACGCAGCAGCACACCATGTACGACAAAGCTGCCGAGGAACCAAGCAATGAACAGTACGATCCACGCAATGAGGAATTTCTTGCTCATGATCCATCCCTTCTGTGTCATGGCGCCGCGCGAAGGCGACTGCGTCCTTCCCGGCGCAACTCGAGTTTAGCGCAATGGGCGAACAAGTGCGTCGCGGCCGGAATTGCAGGCGCCGCCGGCAGCAAACGGGGTGTATCTTGTGCTGGGCAGCAGGCTCCTCTACTGTTAGTGACCGTGGACAAACTCTTTATTTCCGCCAACTCGCTGTTGCGGGACTCGATGGAGCTCGCGAGGCTCGTCGTCAGCAGCGGATTCAGGCCGACGTTCCTCGTCGCCATGTGGCGTGGCGGCGCGCCCATCGGGATCGCCGTGCAGGAAGTGCTCCAGTACCATTCGATCATTGCCGATCACATCGCGATTCGCACCTCGTCTTATACGGGCATCGATCAGACGGACAAGACGGTGCGCGTGCACGCCATTGACTACCTGGTGTCGCGCTTGTCCGCGGACGATGAGCTCCTGCTGGTCGACGATGTATTCGACTCCGGCCGGAGCTTGGAGGCGGTGATCAAGGAGCTCAAGCAACGCTGCCGGAGAAACTGGCCGGAAAAGTGGCGCATTGCCACCGTGTACTACAAGTCCTCCCGCAACCGCAGCACGCTCGTGCCCGACTACTACGTTCTCGACACGGATAAATGGCTGGTATTCCCGCACGAGCTCATCGGGCTGACCCGCGAAGAGATTCTCGAGCACAAGCCGGTGGGGCCCAACTTCTTCGAAACGCCGTGAAGCGCACTCTCGCCGGGGGCTTGCGCCGCGCGCTCGCCGAGCTTTTCCTGCTGGCTTTGGTTGCCATGGCCGCCTGCACGCCCGCATTCGCCGAAAAGCGCATGGTGATCATCGATCAGGATACTTCCGGACCGGGAGGCTCGAACATCATGTCGATGCTGGCGCTGCTGCAATCGCCGCAAGTTGATGTTCTCGGGATCACGGTGGTGACCGGCAATGCCTGGCGGGATGACGAGGCGCGCCACGCGCTGCGGATGTTGGAGCTGATCGGCCGCACCGACGTGCCGGTCGCACTAGGGGCGGTCTTTCCGCTGGTTCGAACGCAGGAGGAGACGCGCCTCATGGCGCCGCTGGTCGGGAAGGTCGCCTGGTTGGGTGCCTGGGGCCAGCAATTGAGCACGCTGCCCGCGACGCCCGGACTGATCGAGCCGCCCGCACCGGCAGCGCCGCTGGGCCCCTGGGAGACTCCGCCCCTCGCCGAAGGCGAGCCGCATACCAAGCCCATCGCCGAGGACGCGGCCCACTTTCTGATCCGGCAAGTCCGATCACACCCGCACCAGGTGACCATCTATGCGGCCGGACCGCTGACCGACATTGCGCTCGCCGTCGCGCTCGATCCCCACTTCGCAGAATTGTCCCAAGGCCTGGTGGTCATGGGCGGCAGCCTCGATCCGCACACCGATGATCCGGAATTCTCGATCAGCCCGCGCCACGAATTCAATTTCTGGTTCGATCCGGAGGCGGCGCGGATGACGCTGCGGGCGCACTGGCCGCGCATCGACGTCACCACCGTGGATGTCTCGATCAAGGCCATGTTCACACAAGCGATGGTCGACGCGATCGCGAAGTCGCCCCACCCTGCAGCTCAGTACATCGCGAAGTATTCCCAAGAGCGCTACTATTTGTGGGACGAGCTCGCCGCCTGCGCGTGGCTCGATCCCACCATCATCACTCGGCGGGACGATGTGTTCATGGACGTCGACGTGAGTCACGGTCCCGCCTACGGCGAAACACTGACCTGGAACCAGGCGATGAAACCGGCCCTCGACCTACATCTCGTGCATGCCCAATTGGATCTCGACTTGCCGCGATTCACCCAGATGTTCGTCGAGCTGATGTCCGCGCCCACGCCGCACGGCGGCGCTGCGCCGAAGCATTAGCTGCCGGGAATCGTATCGCGGTAGCGCGGCCAGCCCGCGATCAAGGCCTGTACGACCCGATTTCCCACCTGGTAAGCCGCCTCGAGAGCCGGGAGACCCTGCTCGGGATACTCCGCGGTCGTGCTCCACGCGGCGCTTTTCCCCGGGGGCGGCATCGAATAATTACTGGCCGTTCGCAGCACCAGCACGCGCTTCAAGTCCACGCGGCCGACTCGCGAGAGGCGGCGCAGCGCCGTGAGTGTCCCGCTATCCTCCATGTTGGACATCATGAAATTCGCATCTTTGCCCGCTTGCAGTTTTACCCAATCGTTGGCCCACTGATTCATGCGTTCCCCATGCCAGTAGCGGCTGGAGGACAGCGAATCACCAATCGTCACGAACGGCGGACGCAGGGCAGCGGGATAGCCTGCAAATTGCCGACGGAATCGCGCGATGCCGGGACTGTCCGCGACCGGGTGGTCCTTGGTGAGCGCATAGGCCCAGTCCACCAGCGGTCCATTGAGCTCGTAGTGAATCGTGTCTACCGTCCAACCGCCGGCGATGTCGTTGGGCTTCTTGGCGCCCAGCGGCAACAGCCCGTACGGCCAGTCGGCCGGAATCTCCCGTGCATCGATCTCGTAAAGTAGATCGCCGTCGACCACATGTTTCGCCCACGCCGCCGTGCCCAAGGAAACATCGAGCGGATCGCCTCCGGCGATACCGGCGACCAGCCAATAGGCCTTGCTCAGATCGAAGCGCGGATCGAGACCCAGCGCCATGATGGAGCTGCTGGAGTTGGTGACCCCGCCGCCCGTACAGATCAGCAGCAATCCCGCATCGTTCATGCGCAGCTCGTACTCGCCCAGCGGAAACGGCAGCACGCGATCGAGCTTGTCCCTCTCGACCCAGAATTGTGCCTCGCCCGGTTTGTCGCCGGTCATTTTGCCGATCTCGAACATCGTCACCACGACGACTTTGACGGGAATGGGGGCTTCCTGAGCAGGCGGCGCCGCGCGCGCCGGCGCTGCCCCGATCGCAAGCACAAGGAGAGCCCCGAAGACCGTGAAACGATTGATTAGCCGAAGAGAGCTGCGCATGTCCAAACAATACGGCGTAAACGCTATCATCGGCAAATGGCCAGCGTCGCCGATCATTACCGCTCGCATCTCGCACCGGTGTACGAGTGGATGTCAGGAGGCTTCGATGCCGCCAAAGCACGCGGTGAAACGGAGATCGGCGCCATCCTTCCTGTTCTGTCAAAGGGCAGCCACGCCGTCGATCTGGGATGCGGTTTCGGCATGCACAGCATCCCCCTCGCCAACCGCGGCTGCTCGGTGCTCGCTCTCGATTCTTCCAGTTATCTGCTGGAACGGCTAAAAGCCCACGCGGGAACTCTGCCCATTACGGCCGTCGAGGATGACCTGCTCGCTTTTCAGCGATATTTGGATCGTCCAGCCGACCTCATCCTGTGCATGGGCGACACGTTGACCCATTTGCCGGACCGGAACACGGTCTCGCAACTGTTCAGGCTGGCCGCCGCCTCCTTGCGCCCGGGCGGCACGCTCGTCGCCACGTTCCGCGACTACACCCAGGCCTTGATCGGCGATGGGCGCTTCATTCCCGTCAAGAGCGACGCCGACCGCATTCTTACTTGTTTTCTGGAATACGCCGCCGATCACGTCGATGTCCACGACATGCTGCATGAAAAAGACCGCAACGCGTGGCAGCTGAGAGTCAGCACGTACCGAAAGCTCCGGCTGGATCCACGACGGATATCGGCATCGCTTCGCGACGGGGGATTTTCTGTGCGCACGGAACCTGGGCTCGCGGGCATGATTCGGGTTATCGCGGCGAAGAGCTGACCCGCTGCAGAGGCCGTGTTGGCCCCAATCGCCCCGCTTCCAGCCGAATTCTGTGTACAAAGATGGAGCGTCTTGTGTACACAATTGGTGCATGCCGTCGCGCGTTGGCAACGAGCAACCGCCAGCGCAAGCCCACCCTCCTGACTCACCCTCGAAGCCAAACTTTTCCCCATCATATTAAACAGTTAGGTGATAGACGCGCCGCGTGACACGACCCTGCCCGTGCCCGTAACACAGGCAGATCCCATTTATTGACTGCTCGGGGCCACTGCGCACGATTCTTGCAGAGAGGTGACATGGCTCGCGCAGGACCTGCCTGCTGATGCCACAATAAAAGCAGGGGATACAAAACAATGAGGGATGCAACAATGAAATCATGGATCCGTGGTTTGGGTCTGGTGTCGTGCGCGATCGTCACCGCCCACCACCCCGCCGACGCACAGCCGGCCGGCGAACCCACGAATCCCGTCGCAGCTCCGGTAGGCTCATCCGACAATCTCGATGAAATCGTCGTGCACGGCATCAAGCGCGGCGACCTGATCATGCCCACCACCGTCACCTCCGACTCGGCTTACGGGCTCGATCTCGGCGTAATGGATACCCCACGCAACAATACGATCTTGTCCAAAGCGCAGCTCGACGCCCTCGACGTGCAGAATCCCGGCGGATTCTCCTCGCTGACCTCGAGCGCCTATTCGGACGCCTCCTTCGGCCAGCCGAACGTACCGCGTATCCGCGGCCAGTACGCAGACATGTTCTACAACGGGATGCGCGACAGCTTCACCCTCAACGGCTACGGCGCCCCGATCAGCTTCAACATGGTGGACTCCATCGACATCATCAAAGGTCCTGCCAGCGTGCAGGGCGGAGCGGGACCGGGGGTGGGCGGCTCCATCGATATCGCCACCAAGATGCCGTCCATGACCACGTTCGCGGCCACCGCCTCCCTCGAGGCGGACACCCATCAGAAGCGCATCGCGAGCCTCGATGTGGGAGGTCCGCTGATCGAGAATGTGGCCGGGCGCGTGAGCTTCACCAGCAACGACAGCAACAGCTACTACTACGACATGTATTTCCACCAGCAGTCGCTGTATACCGCCCTGGTCGCCGACGTGACCTCCAACTACAAGATCTCGGTCAGCGGCGACATCACCGATACCCGCTATCGGGAGAACGACGGCATCAACCGTGTGAACCAGGGTCTCATCGACAACAGCACCTACCTCACCGGCGCTCCGCCGCTCAGCAGTGTCGTCGGCTTCGGGACAGAGGTGGATCTGACCGGTTCCACGGTGCTCAACCCCCGCACCCTCATCGATGAGCCGGCCGGCACGGGGGCGCACGCACTACACGGCATGCTGCAGATCATCCAGACCCTCACGTTGAGCGATGACTTCTCGATCGTCAACAATACGTTCTATGACTACGTCAACCGCTACAACCAGACCATGGACTACTACGCCGACACGGCCAAGGGCAGCTACACCTTCGAGAACAAGACCGACTTCAAGGTCAAGTTCCCCTTGGGTCCTGTTCGCACCGAGATGGACGCCGGCGTCACCTACCGTTACGCGCACGTGCTCGACATCCAGAACTACAACAACGAGCCTGTGAGCGTGTTCGATTTGTCGAAGAGCCCGAATACCTGGGTGTTCCCGAACTCGGCGCAGATCATCGGCGGCGCATTCCCCTACACCGGGGCCTTCGGCCACGTCCAGTATGGTTTCCCCGGTGAAGGCTCGGCCTTCGGCACGATTCTGTATCCGAATGCCACCATCGATTCCAACCTCCAGGACGCCGCGATCTTCCTCGAGCACCGCCTGACGTTCTCGCCGCAGTGGAGCGTGCTCTACGGACTGCGTGGTGACCTGGTCCAGCTGAACGATTCGGATCCCCTATACGCGGCCTCGGCGGTCCCCTACGCCTCGTCCGGAAATGTCAACGGCTACTACGTGACGCCTCCCGAATCGCAGCACACCGGCTGGTACGGCTTGTACAACGGGAACATCAGCCTGGTGTACAGTCCGACCGACTGGATGTCGGCCTATGTCACCTTCAACAAGACCCAGTACGTGTGGGCCGAAGCCAACGACGGGGCGGTCGGGGCGCTGAACGTGCCAGTGACCAGCCAGCTGCGCCAGGGCACGAAGCTGGAGGAGGCGGGCGTCAAGTTCGACCTGCTGGGCAAGGCGCTGTTCATCTCCATCGCAGGATTCAACCAGGAGCGCCAGGTAGCCACCGGCCCGAGCGACTACGATGAATCCTGGGCCCACATCACCGGCGCCGAATTCGAGCTCAACTACCAGCCCGGCACACATTTCTTTGCCACCGCCAGCTACTCCTACCTGCACACGAGGCTGGATACGCCGGCCTCGTTCTATAACTTCCCGGCGCAGCCGGGCTTCAACATCGATGGCGCCGGCACGGCGCTGGCGTATAACACCAACCAGAACTTCGAAGATCCGGGCGTGCCCTCGCACCTGATCAACTTCCTGGTCAACTACAAGCTGGACAACGGCCTCGGGTTCCAGGCCAACCTGCAGGTGACTGGACCCGTCCAGACCACGCAAGCCGGTTGGGTGAACATCGCGGCGACCGAAACCAACCTCAACAACGATTTCGGATATGGGACGTACTCCCAACCTATCAACAATGCCATCCCGGCATCCGTCCTGAAGACCGGGTACTACAGTCCGCCGACCATTCCGTGGCAGTACTTGCTGAATGCCGGTGTCTTTTACACCTTCCTGGAGCACTACACCGCGAGACTGATGGTCTACAACGCCGCCAACCGGGTTAACTGGCTGAACGACAACCCCTTCTACGGCAACGACTTCCTGACGCGGCAGCCGCCGCGCAGCTTCGATCTAACCTTGACCGGCAAGTTCTGAGGCGAGACTCGGCGACGCCGTTGCTAGCGAATCTCACCCTTCTGCGCTTCGGCTCCCGCCAGCCGGCGCAAGTAGTCGCCCCATTTCGGATCGTAGCCGGGGACGCGATGACTCAATCGCGCGCCCTCGCTCCACCAGTGCGCGGCGTCGCGTCCCATCTCCACCCCCCGCCGAGTGTGCATATCGAGCATGTCGTCCTCCACCACCGGCTTGCGCTCGCCCCTCTCTGTCACAGCCCGTGTCCACCCGGCGAGCTCCATCGACATGTTGTCTTTGGGCGCCGTAGCCAGCAGGCGCACGGCGTGCGCGCAATAAATCCAGCGGTCGCCGCGATCGAGCATGCGCGTCGCCTGCGCGTACAGTGACTCGATGATCGCCGGCGCCATGATCAGCCCCAAGCCCACATCCTCGGTGGCAATGATCTCGAGCCGCCGCCAGAGCATCTCCTCCGTCTCCGCCCCATTGGCAAACAGCTCGTGAGCTGCCAGCGCCGCCTCCTCCACGAGCCCGCGCCGGATGGATTTCTGTAGAACAGAACGCAGCTCATCGACCGCAAACCCGTTCACCGTGACAGTGCGGCTCCATACATCGCCGCTCTGATAGTTCTTGGACACGTTCTACTCCTTATCCGGTTGCGCCCGCGTATCCTAACGGACAGGAGCAGCGGACGTGATGACAATGCGCAGGGGTCGAGAGGAACGAATGCCAGCGGATACTGTGAGGCTGCACCGTCGCCGCTTCGTGCGGCTCACGGCGATGGCGGCGGGAGCCGCCTTCCTGTCGGCGGGTTGCCGCCGCCGCCGAACTCGCGAGCTCACCATGTCACTCAGTTGGATTCCGGACGTCGAGTACGCCGATCTGTGGGTCGCTCTCGAGCGGCATTACATTGCGGATGCGGGCATACACTTCAACTATTTGCCGGGCGGCCCCAACGCGCCCCAACCGGTGCTCGAGATCTCTGCCGGCGAGGCGGATTTCGGCGACTCCGACTGGCTGCCCTTCTGCGATGCCATCAGCCAGGGAAACGATTTTGTAATCCTCGCCTCCCTCTTTCCGGTGTGCCCGGTGGGCTTGATTTCGTTGCCCGCGCATCCGGTGCGCACGCCGGCTGATCTAGTGGGCAAGCGCTTCCTGGTACAAGGTCCCAACGAACGCGCCGTGCTGCAAGCGCTTTTTCGCATCAACGGCCTTGAGGAGAACTACACCGCGGTGCCGGTAGGGTTTTCGCCCGAGCCTTTGCTCGAGGGCGCGGGTGACGCTTACTTCTGTTTTGTCACCAATCAGCCGCAGGTGCTCGCCCGCATGGGGCTCAAGCAAGGCACTGATTTTTACGTCACCCGGTTGTACGATCTCGGTTATCGTGTTTGCGCTTCGTTGCTCACCATCGAGCGCAAGACGCTTCATAATCGACGCAGCGAGATGGTTCGCTTTCTCGGCGCGTTGTTGCGCGGTCACGCCGTCAACGCAGCCGACCCTGCTTATGGCGCCCGGCTGGCCGTCGACCGCTACGGCGCCGATCTGGGGTTGAACCTGGAGCAACAGACCGCGCTCAATCGGGTGCAGATCGCACTCGAGACCGAACCCGGCGCGGATATTCCTTTTTGGTTCAGCGAAGAAGCCTTCGCGGGACCCATGTATTCGGTTGCGCGCGTCTCCGGCCGTCCGCCGCTACCCCCACCCGCTCGGCTGCGCGACATGAGCCTGCTGGAAGAGGCATACCACGCCGTCAAGGCAGTCAGCTGAGCATGGCAACTCTTGCCTTAACAGGGGTCACGCGATCCTTCCTGCGCCGAACTCGCACGGGTCGCAGAGAATCCTTCGAAGCCTTGGGTCCGCTCGACGTGCAGATCGGTGACGGCGAATTCGTTGCGCTGATCGGTGCCTCCGGATGCGGCAAGAGCACGGTGCTGCGTCTGCTCGCCGGCCTTGACGAGCCGACCCGGGGCCAAGTGCAGATCAACGGTCAGCCGCCGCGCGAGCTGCAGGTGCAGCACTCGCTGGGGATCGCCTTTCAGGAGCACGCATTGCTGCCCTGGCGAACGGTCGAGAGTAACCTGCGCCTGCCCTTCGAGATCGCCGGCCTCGCGGCACCTCCGGACCGCATTGGCGAGCTGGTGACCTTGGCGGGTCTGCAGGGTTTTGAGCACGCCCGGCCGGCGGAGCTGTCGGGCGGCATGCGGCAACGGGTGGCCATCGCCCGCGCACTTGCGTTGCGGCCAAAACTCTTGTTGCTCGATGAGCCCTTCGGAGCGCTCGATGCGGTGACTCGGCGCAGAATGAATTTCGAGCTCGAGCGCATCTGGCTGGAAAGCCGCCCCACGACCTTGATGATCACACACAGCGTCGACGAGGCCGTGCTGCTGGCGGACCGTATCCTCGTGCTCACGGAACGGCCGGGTCGCGTGCGCATGGACACGGCCGTGCCCTTTGCCCGGCCGCGCTCCGCGGCGCTGATGCGCACCACGGAATTTCATCGGCTGGCCGACGAGCTTACCGGCCAGTTGGAACCCGCATGAGACTGCAAAGCCGCCTTCTCTATCCCACGATAGGCTGCGTGGTGTTGCTGGGCGGATGGGAGGTCATCGGCCGCAGCGGACTCTTGGGCAAGACATTTCCCGCGCTCAGCGAAGTACTCCGTGTCTATGGAGACGGTCCGCGCTGGGCGTTGCTGGTGCGCTCGAGCGCCGCAACGCTGGGTTCTGCGGCCACGGGGTATGCCGTGGGCATCTGCCTCGGCGCTGCCGTCGCGTTACTCGCGCACCTGGTACCGTTGTTGCGCGGAGGCCTGGACCGGTTGGCGGTACTCGTCAACGCGCTGCCGGTGATTGCGCTCGGCCCCGTGTTGATCATCACGGCAGGTCGGGCGAGCACTCCCGCGGCTCTTGCTGCCGTGCCGGTTTTCTTCCTGCTGTATACCTCGACGGGGGTGGGCCTGCGCAGCGCGAGCCTGCGTCTGGAACTGGTATTGACCACGCTGGGCGCCGGCCGCTGTCAGCGGCTGACGAAACTCGACGCAATTGCCGCCGTGCCTTCGGTATTGAGCGGCATGAAGATCGCCGCCTCGAGCGCCATGATCGGTGCCATCGTCGGCGAGTGGTTCGGTGCACCGTCCGGGTTGGGCGTGGTCGTGCTCAACAGCATGCAAAACTTCCAGATACCGTTGCTGTGGGCCACGGTGATCGTCATCGCCGCAATGACGCTTTCGGGGTACGGTTTGTTGACGCTCGCAGAGCGAGCCGCGCGACGGAGAATCGGCGAGTGCGACGGCTGATCCTCGACCTGTGGCCCGTATTGCTGTTGCTGCTTCTCTGGCAGATATGGGTAAGCGCCGCAGGCTATAGCAGCATCGTGCTGGTGCCTCCAGGCGCCGTATTGAGTGACCTGCTGCATTTCCCCGGCGCATACCTCTCGCCGACCCTGCACACATTGGCCTTTGCACTGGGAGGCTTGAGCGTGGGGATGGCTCTGGGACTCTTGTTGGCACTCGCGGCTTGGCTCTCTGAACTGCTGGCCGGCATTACCACCCCCTTCGCGCTGCTCCTGAGCTCGATTCCAGTCGTCTGCCTGATTCCCGTCATCGCCCGGCTCTTTGGATACGAGAGCCGCACCGAGCTCATCGCAATCGCCTTGATGACGTTTTTCCCGTCGTTTGTTTACTGTACCGCGGGGCTGCGGCAACTACCCGCGAGGTCCGGCGATGTGTTGGTGGTACTGCACGCATCGCGTTGGCAGACCTTGCGTCTGCTGGCGGTTCCCGCTGCGCTTCCATCGCTTGCCACGGCGCTGCGCGTGGGAGCCACCTTCAGTGTGCTGGTCGCGCTGGTGGCGGAATATCTCATGCAGACAGGCGGTCTCGGCACGCTGTTCGCCGTCACCATGCAACAGTTCCAACTGGCCCGAGCCTTGGGCGCCAGCGCGCTGGCCATGGCGCTGTCGGTGGCACTGTTCGAGGCGGCCCGGGCGATCGAGGAACGAGTATCCAGACTCTACAGGGCCGGAAGCTGACCCGTTACGTCACGGCCGCCGTCAGGCCATGTAGATGAAGCGCGCGATGAACAGGGCCGACAGCAAGTAGACGAGCCAATCGCTCCGGGTCGCTTTGCCGCGCACCAGTTTGAGGACCGCGTGACTGGTGATGCCGAACGCGAGGCCGTTCGCGATCGAGAAACTCAAGGGGATCATGATGACCGTGAGAAACGCGGGAATGGCCTCCAGCGGATCGACCCAATCCACCTCCGCAAGCGCGCCCATCATCATACCCCCGACCAGAATCAAGGCGGGTGCGGTGGCGGCGCTCGGGATTGCCTGCACCAGCGGCGCGAAGAACAAGGTGCACAGGAACAATATTCCGACGACGACACTGGTGAGACCGGTACGCCCGCCTACCGCGACCCCGGCCGCGCTTTCGATGTAGCTCGACACCGGACTCGTGCCCGACGTGGCGCCCACCATCATCGCGAGCGAGTCTACGATCAGAATGCGGTTTAGCCGCGGTATCGAGCCATCGGGCGCCGTAAGTCCCGCTCTCTTGGTCACGGCCACCAGCGTGCCGACATTGTCGAATAGATCGACCAACAAGAACACGAGGATGATCTCGAGGAGCGATAAGCCGATGCCCCCCTTGAGACTCAGGGCACCCGGTATGTCGAGCTTGAACGCCGCGGCCGACAGATCGCCGAGGTTGTAGACGCCGGGCGCGAAGTGGGCCATTCCCATCGCCCAACCGACGGCGGCCGTTACCAGAATGCCGATCAGCATGGCGCCCTTGACGCGCCATGCCTGGAGCGATGCAATCACCAGCAACCCGAGGAGCGACAATGCCGGTGTGGCGGTGGTGAGATTGCCGAGACCGACCAGCGTGCCGGGCTTGGCGACGATCACGCCGGCATCGACCAAGCCGATGAAGGCGATGAACAGCCCCACCCCACCGGCCACCGCCGCGAACAAGGCACGCGGCACGGCATTCATGATCAACTGGCGCACGCCGCACATCGTCAGAATGAGAAATGCAACGCCCGATAGGAATACGCAGCCGAGCGCGGTCTGCCAAGGCACCCCCATCGCCTTGACTACCGTGTAGGTGAAATACGCGTTGAGGCCCATTCCGGGCGCGAGCGCCAGCGGATAGTTCGACACGAGTCCCATGAGAATGCTGCCGAATGCCGCGGCAAAACAAGTCGCTGCGGCAACTCCGGCCATGGGCATGCCGGCGGCGCCCAGAATGACCGGATTGACGACGACGATATAAGCCATCGTGAGGAATGTAGTGAAGCCGGCGAGCAGCTCCGTGCGTACCGTGGTGCCGTGAATGTCGAGACCAAAGAACCGATTGAGCATTGCCATCCCTTATTCTTTGATATCTTGGGTTCTACGATACATGCGCGCCGCAAACAAGCTTTATCGGCGGCATCTCTCGCGTCTAACGCCGCTACACAGGAACGCCCGCCCGCGAGAAACAGCTGCACGGCGCGCCGCCGGCCACGGCACTCTCTTGGGGCGCTTTCCGATCGGCAGTGCACACGATCGGTGCGGGTCATTGTGTACAAAACTTGAGATGGACGTGCTGTAATGGCCATGCGGCGTGGGGTGCTATGGGCAAGCTGACCACACATGTTCTGAACGTAGCGGCGGGCATTCCGGCGGCCGGCATGCGTATCGAATTGCGTGCTGTTGCCGCGACCTCGAGCGCGGCCGTCGATCTGCCGCCGATCGCCACTGCGCAAACCAATGCCGACGGGCGCTGCCCCGCCCCCCTGCTCGAGGGAACAGGCTTCGGTATCGGCCGCTATACGCTGACGTTTCACGTGGCCGCGTACTTCCGCACACTCGGACACGAGCTGCCCGTGCCGCCTTTTCTGGACGAGATCGTCATCGCCTTCGGCATCGCCGATCCGCACCGGGATTATCACGTCCCGTTGCTGGTGTCTCCGTGGAGCTACTCCACGTATCGCGGAAGTTGACGGCGATGCCGCTCCCGTCCGGCGCAAACACGAGCTCCGGAGAGACCCTGCGCTTCGTTCTGGACGGCCGCGTCGTATCGATCGACCAGCCATGCCCGACGATGACCGTCCTCGATTACTTGCGCGAAGTTGCGGGCCGACGCGGTACCAAGGAGGGCTGCGCCGAGGGTGATTGCGGTGCCTGCACCGTCGTGCTCGGCGAGCTGTCGAGCGGGGGCGTCACTTATCGCGCGGTCAATTCCTGCATCCGTTTTCTGCCGACCTTGGACGGCAAGGAGCTCATCACCGTCGAGAGCCTGCAGCAACCCTCCGGCGCTTTGCACCCGGTACAGCAGTCGATGATCGACCATCATGCTTCGCAATGCGGGTTCTGCACGCCCGGATTCGTGATGTCCCTGCTCGCCTTGTATTTACAACGCAGCCAATCGAGTCGCGAGCAGGTACTTGAAGCACTCGCCGGTAACTTATGCCGCTGCACCGGTTACCGGCCGATCATCGATGCGGGCATGCGCCAGGGGGATTACCCGGAGCCGGACCGCTGGAGCCGTGAAGACGCCCGCTCCGCACGAAGGCTCGATACTCTCGAGCGCATGGCTCACGAGCGCGCGGCAGGCGCATCGCTCCGGTATCCCGGCTATCACGCGCCCCGTACTCTGGAAGAGCTGAGCACGGCGCTCGTGACGCACCCCGATGCGGTGGTGCTTGCGGGCGGCACCGACGTGGGATTGTGGGTCACGAAGCAACTGCGCGAGCTGCCGCCGCTGATATTCGTCGGCGATGTGCCTGAGCTGTCGGCCATCGAGGAGCGGCCCAAGGAATTATGGATCGGCGCCGCGGTCACGCTGACTGACGCCTGGCCGGCTCTGCTGCGCCGATTCCCGGAGCTCGGGGAGCAGGCGGCGCGCTTCGCCTCACCGCCGATTCGTAATTCCGCGACCCTCTGCGGCAATCTGGCCAACGGCTCGCCTATCGGCGATTCGATTCCCGCCTTGATTGCGCTCGACGCGCGAATCGAGCTTCGCAACGGTGCTGCCGTTCGCAGGCTCGCGCTCGAGGACTTCTACCTGGGGTACCAGAAAAAAGCCTTCGAGAAGAGCGAGTTCATGACCGGCGTTGCCGTTCCGGCGGCCGGCAAGGGCCGGTTGCTCGGAAGCTTCAAGGTATCCAAGCGCATCGACCAGGATATTTCCTGTGTATGCGCCACGTTCTGCGTGAGCCTCGATGGTAAGCGCGTACGCAGTGCGCGGCTCGCATACGGCGGTATGGCCGCGATCCCCTGCCGCGCCCGCCACGCGGAACGCACGCTCATCGAGCACGGCTGGACCTCGGCGGGTATCGAGGCCTGCAGTGCGGCGCTCGCCGCCGACTTCAAGCCGCTGTCGGACTTGCGCGCGAGCAGCAGATATCGTCTGCAAGTCGCGGGCAATCTCTTGCGTCGCTTCTTTCTGCAGCACCAAGATGACCGCCCCGCTTTGCGCACCGACGATGCCTCGCCGGGCGCCGTTGCGCACGCCGACGAACCGCGGCTCGAAGGAGGTGCCGCCCGATGACCGTGGGCACGGCGCGGATGCATGACAGCGCACCGCTGCACGTCAGCGGCCAGGCGCAGTACTGCGACGATATTGTGCTGCCGGAGAATGCGCTGCACGCCGCCTTTGGCATGAGCCCCATCGCCCACGGACGCATCACGGCGCTCGATCTCGCCGCCGTTGCCGCCGCACCCGGCGTCGCGGCGATCGCGGTGGCAGCCGACGTTCCAGGTGAAAACAATTATGGCGGCGCGGTGCACGATGATCCGATATTCGCCCAGGATGTGGTGCAGTACGCCGGACAGCCGATCTTCGCAGTAGCGGCAAGCTCGACGCGCGCCGCACGCATCGCCGCGCGGCGCGCGAAGCTCGACTTGACGCCTCTTCCGGCGCTGCTCGACATACGAGCGGCCCTGGCCGCCCAGAGCTACGTCCTTCCCAGCCAGACCATGCGCCGCGGCGATCCGCACGCGCAGCTCACGCGGGCTCCTCGGCGCCTGGCCTCGACCGTCGTGATCGGCGGGCAGGATCATTTCTACCTGGAAGGACACATTGCGGTCGCCATCCCGCAAGAAGATCGCGGCATGCTGGTGCACAGCTCGACGCAGCACCCCACTGAAGTGCAGAGCATCGTGGCTCACGCCCTGGGTTTCTCGTCCAATCAGGTCATCGTGCAGTGCCGGCGCATGGGCGGCGGGTTCGGCGGCAAAGAAAGCCAGGCGGCGCTGATCGCGGCTGCGGCGGCCGTATTGGCGCGCAAAACCGGCAGAGCGGTCAAATTGCGCCTGGACCGTGATACTGACATGGTGATGACCGGCAAGCGGCACGACTTCATCGCCGACTACGAGGCCGGTTTCGACGACACAGGCCGGTTGATCGCGCTGTCGCTGATGCTCGCCTCGCGGTGCGGATATTCGGCCGATCTATCCGGGCCGGTCAACGATCGCGCGATGTTTCACATCGACAATGCCTACTACTTGGAACATGTCGAGATCATTTCGCATCGCTGCAAGACCCACACCGTCTCGAACACCGCATTCCGTGGCTTCGGGGGACCCCAGGGCATGATGGTGATCGAGGCGGTGCTCGATGACATCGCGCGCACGCTGCATCTGGATCCGCTCGCTGTCCGGCGTGCCAACCTGTACGGCATCGGCGAGCGCAACCTTACGCACTATGGCCAAGAGGTGACGGGCAACAGGCTGCCGGAGATATTCGATCGACTCGAGCACAGCAGCGAATATCACCGCCGGCGGGAGGAGGTCCGCCGCTGGAACGCCGCGCAGCCCGTCGTCAAGCGGGGTCTCGCGCTGACGCCCGTGAAATTCGGCATCGCTTTCACCTCTACGCTGTTCAACCAGGCGGGCGCACTGCTGATGGTCTACACGGACGGCACGGTGCTGCTGAATCACGGCGGCACGGAAATGGGCCAGGGACTGCATGTGAAAGTGGCACAAGTGGTCGCCGCCGAGCTGGGGTTGCCGCTCTCCGCCATCCGCATATCGGCGACGGATACGAGCAAGGTGCCGAACACCTCCGCCACCGCGGCCTCCTCCGGCTCGGATCTCAACGGCAAGGCGGCGCAGGCCGCGGCGGTCACCCTTCGTGAACGCCTCACCGCCGTGGCTTCGCAGAAGTACGGCGTTACTCCCGAGGCGGTCCGCTTCGCCGACGGCCATGTGCAAGTGGGCGCGCAACGGCTGACCTTCGCCGCACTGGCGCGCAGCGCCCACGAGGCGCGAGTGTCGTTGTCGGCAACGGGTTACTACCGCACGCCCAAGATTCATTGGGACAGGGATGCAAAGCGCGGCAGACCTTTCTATTATTTCGCCTTCGGTGCGGCCGTTGCGGAAGTGGCGGTGGATGCGCTCACCGGCGAGACACAATTGTTGCGCGTCGACATCTTGCATGACGTCGGCACGTCGCTGAATCCGGCGATCGACCTGGGTCAGATCGAAGGCGGCTTTCTACAGGGCGTCGGCTGGCTCACTTCCGAAGAGCTGTATTGGAACGCTGACGGCCAGCTCGGCACACACGCCCCGTCGACCTACAAGATTCCCACCGTCCGCGACTGGCCGGCGGATGCTCGAGTGCAATTGCTCCCGGCGGCACCCAATAGCGAGGACACGATCTTTCGATCGAAAGCGGTGGGCGAGCCGCCGCTGATGTTGGCAATTTCCGTATTTCATGCCATTCGCGATGCTTGCGCGGCCTGCGGTCCCGCCGGGTGCATGCCGGACCTGCCCGCACCGGCCACGCCCGAAGCCGTGCTGCGCGCCATCAGCACCCTCCGCCGGAGGGACGCCGCGTGAGCGTGCCGCACATCAGATCCCGCCATCGCGCCGCGCGCTGGAAAGGCCCCTGGCTCGTGCCGCTCTCGGGACACTGGATCGACGCGGCCCGGACTCATCTATCGCATCACGCCGCGCTGGTGCGCGTGACCGTCACCGCACTGCGAGGCTCGGCGCCGCGCGAGGCCGGCGCCAGCATGCTGGTCGACGCAGTCGGCACGGTGGGCACCATCGGCGGCGGGCGGCTTGAATGGCACGCCATCACTCTCGCACGCGAACTGCTGCGCAATGCGCGCGCCGCACCGGTGCGCATCGCCGAGCTGATACTGGGGCCCGAGCTGGGACAGTGCTGCGGCGGCCGCGTCGAGCTGTGGCTCGAGCGCCTGACGCGCAACGATGTTCATTGGCTCGAGGACGCGGGGCGCCGTTTGCGCGCGGAACCCGAAGTCGCGATTGCCAGCGATGTCGTCGACGGCGTCGTGACTCACCGGCTGCTGCGACGCTCGTTTGCGGGAGCGGCGGCGGTCGAGATCGAGCGTGGGCCGCGAGAACGCGTCACGTTGTTCGAGGTGCCGCGGCCGCGCCGCCCGGATCTATGGATTTTCGGGGCCGGTCACGTGGGCCAAGCGCTGGTCCGGTTGCTGGCGGAGCTCACGCTGTTCGAGATCACCTGGATCGACTCGCGCGCCGAGTTGCTGCCCGGGAACTTACCCGAGGGCGTGACGCCGCAGGTTTGCGCCGACCCGGTGGAACTGGCCGTCCACGCGCCCGCGGGCATGCGCTGCGTGGTGATGACGCACGATCACGCGCTCGACTACGAATTGTGTCGCGTGATCCTGGCACGCGCGAATTCATCCTGGTTGGGCCTCATCGGGTCGGCGAGCAAATCCGCGCGATTCAGGTCGCGCTTGCTGCGCGACGGGCTGAGTCGCGAGACGGTATCGAGACTGATCTGCCCGATCGGGGTACCTGGCATTTCCAGCAAACTGCCCGGCGCCATCGCGGTTGCCATCGCGGCTCAGCTGCTGCAGCAGGGCATCTCCGAGCCTGGCACGAGCACCGTCCCGCCTGCCGAGGGGGAGCCTCCGGGCTGTGACGGCGGCTGCGGCTCGTGTTCCGCACGATGACCTCATGAGCGCCTTTACGACGGAATTCCTGGGCTTACTCGGCCGTTGGGTCCACCTCATCACGGGCATCGCCTGGATCGGCGCCTCGTTCTATTTCGTCTGGCTCGACGATCACTTGTTGCCCCCGACCGACGAGACGCTCATTCGCAAGGGAGTCGGCGGCGAGCTGTGGGCCGTACATGGCGGCGGGTTCTATAACGCGCAAAAATATCGGGTCGCCCCGCAAGTCCTGCCCCAATCCCTACATTGGTTCTATTGGGAGGCCTATTCGACATTCCTGTCCGGCGTTTTCCTGCTATGCCTTCTGTACTACGGCCAAGCCGAGATCTACCTCATCGACCCCAGCGTGGCCGCATTGACCAAGCCCCAAGCCATCGCCGTCAGCATAGGCTTTATCGTCGGCGGCTGGCTGGTATACGACGCGCTGTGCCGCAGCCCGCTCGTGCGAAGGCCGGCGTGGCTCGCCGCCGTCGTCGCGCTCCTCTCATGCGCCGCTGCCTACGGGCTGTGCCACCTGTTCAGCGGGCGCGGCGCTTTCATTCAGTTCGGCGCCATGCTGGGCACCATCATGGTGGCCAACGTCTTCTTCGTGATCATTCCGGGGCAGCGCGAAATGGTGCGTGCCAAGGAGCAGGGCCGTGAGCCCGACGGCCAGGCAGGTCTACGCGGCAAGGTCCGGTCGGTGCACAACACCTATTTCACACTGCCCGTGCTTTTCACCATGATCAGCAACCACTATGCCCTGACGTTCGGCGCACGCAAAAACTGGCTGGTGTTGATCGCAATCAGCGCCGCCGGGGTGTTGATACGCGCGTACTTCGTGGATCGCCATAAGCGCCATCTGCGCGGTGGCAAGACCTCGCCCTGGCCGGCGCTGCTCGGGCTGCTCGTTCTTGCCGCCACGGCCGCCGCGTTGGCGCCGCGCGCGGCACCTTCGACGAGCGTCGCGCTGTCTTCACCCGCCGCGGAGTTCTCGGCCGTGCAGCACATCGTCGCCGAGCGTTGCGTGCCCTGCCACGCGGCGGCGCCGACCGAGTCGGGATTTTCGGCTGCGCCCAAAGGCTTGATGCTCGATACGCCCGAGGGCATCCTCACTCACGTCTCGGTCATAGGGCCGCAGGTACAAACGAGAGCCATGCCAATCGGAAATCTCACCGGCATGACCGACTCCGAGCGCAGCCGGCTGCTCGACTGGATAGACCATGGCGCACCTCACTAACGGCGCCCAGGCCGGACGCTCTGCACGCGCTGCAAGAGACGGCATCGACACCGCGGAAGTACACGAACGAATCTGGAGCGCGATCGTGGATCACAGTCTGCCGCCGGAGACCCGCCTGGTGGAAAGCGAGCTCTGCCAGATATTCGGCGTAGGAAGAACGCGGGTGCGTCAGGTTCTGCAGCGCCTGGCCCACGAGCGGGTCGTGACGCTCATGCGCAATCGCGGCGCCATGGTGTCAAAACCTTCGGTGCGCGAGGCGCGCGATGTGTTCGCGGCGCGGCGAGTCATCGAGACCAGCATCGTGGACACCGTCATCAAATCGGCGACACGCAAGCACATCAAGCGTCTGCAAGAGCACGTCTCGCGCGAACAGGATGCCTGGCGCGCCAATGATCGGCGCGCAATTCTGAAGCTCTCGGGCGAGTTTCATCTATTGCTGGCCGAAGCCGCGGACAACAGTATTCTGCTCGAAGTGCTGCGCGACCTGGTCTCCCGATCGTCGCTCATCATCGCGGTGTATCAATCACCCGGCGCATCGCCTTGCCCGCCGGATGCGCACCGCGAGCTCACGGCAACGCTGGAACGGCGCGAACGCGCCGCCATCAAGCTGATGATCCAGCATCTGGACCATGTTTTCGCGGACCTGATGCTCGCAGAGCGCAACGGCAGCGGTATCGACCTGAAGACCGTGTTCGGTGCCCGGCCATGATCGGCGGTCCGCGCGGCTACCCACGCGATCTGCGTGGCTACGGCCGCAAACCGCCGCATCCACGCTGGCCCAACGGCGCCCGAATCGCATTGCAGATCGTCCTCAATCACGAGGAAGGCGGTGAGAGCTGCGTACTGGACGGCGACCCGGCGTCCGAGACGTTCCTCTCGGAGATCATCGGCGCCACGGCTTTTCCGATGCGCCACATGAGCATGGAGTCCTTGTTCGAGTACGGTTCGCGCGCCGGTCTGTGGCGGGTGCTGCGTGCCTTCGAAGAGCGGCGCTTGCCGATCACTGTGTTCGCCGTGGCGCGAGCGCTGCAGCGGCACTCCGAGGCAGTTGCCGCCTATCGCGAGCTCGGCGCGGAGATCGCGGCGCACGGATTGCGCTGGATCAGCTATCAGCAGGTCGACGAGAGCACCGAGCGCGCCCATATGGCAGAGGCGGTGCACATTCTGCAAGAGCTCACCGGTGCAGCGCCCCTCGGCTGGTATACCGGGCGCGACAGCCCCCACACACGGCGACTGGTCGTCGAACACGGCGGCTTTCTGTACGACTCTGATTCCTACGCCGACGACCTGCCCTATTGGACGCGCGTCGCCGATACGCCTCATCTCGTCGTTCCCTATGCGCTCGACACCAACGACATGAGGTTCGCGACCGCGCAAGGCTTCAACTCCGGGACCCAGTTCTTCGATTATCTCAAAGACTCGTTCGACACCCTGTATCGCGAGGGGGATCCCGCCGGGCTCGACTCGCCCAAGATGCTGTCGATCGGTCTGCACGCCCGGCTGTGCGGGCGGCCGGGCCGCGTGGCGGCACTCGAGCGCTTCCTCGATTACGTCCTCGCCCACGAGCGGGTCTGGATCTGCCGGCGCATCGATATCGCCCGGCACTGGATCGCCACGCATCCCGCCGAGCCGGGAGCCGGCGGCGGCGAGCCCGTGTCGCCATGATCGCGCTGGAGCGGCTCAACTCGATTTCCGCGCCGGACTTCGTCGCCGCCCTCGCCTCGATATTCGAGCATTCCCCCTGGGTTCCCGAGCGCGTCGCGACGTTGCGACCCTTCGCCAGCATCATCGCCTTACATGAGGCCATGTCCGCGGCGGTCTTTGAAGCCGCGGAGGCGGTGCAGCTCGGTTTGATTCGGGCCCATCCCGAGCTCGCCGGACGGGCCGCCCTGCGCGGCGATGTGACGTCGGCGTCGACGAGCGAGCAGAAAGGCGCGGGCCTGTCGGCGTTGACGCAATCGCAGTTGACGCGACTGCAGTCATTGAATGCGCAATACGCCAACCGCTTCGGGTTCCCCTTCATTCTCGCGGTCAAGGGGCATACCCCCGATAGTGTGATCGCGGCTCTGGCGGAACGGGTGAATCATGGCGCGCCACAGGAACGCGGCGTCGCATTGCAGGAGATCTGCCGGATCGCGTTCTTTCGTCTGATGGACATGGTCCAGGAGCCGCTGGGCGATGCGATCATCGCGATGGCCGAGAAGCTGGCGGCCTTGAGCGAAGACCGCGACGCACTGACCTGCTCGTACCTCACGCCCACTCATCAGGCGACCGCCGCCCGAATTCGCGATTTCATGATGGCCGCGGGGCTTGATGCCCACATCGATGACGTCGGCAATGTCGTCGGCGTCTTGGCGGGCGGCCCCAACCGGAAGCGCGTTCTGACCGGTTCGCACTACGACACCGTCATCAATGCGGGCAAATATGATGGACGGCTAGGGATTCTCCTGCCCATCGCCGTGGCGGGCTCGTTGCGGCGGGGCGGAACGAAGCTGCCCTACCCGCTCGAGATCATCGCGTTCGCCGAGGAAGAAGGGGTGCGCTTCAAATCCACCTTCTTCGGCAGCCGTGCCGTGGCCGCACGCTTCGATCTGAGCGACCTCGACGCTGTCGATGCCGGCGGCTGCACACTGTCCGACGCCATTCGTGCCGCCGGCCATGACGTCGCGGCGATACCGGCCATTGCGCGCGATCCCTCGCAGGTGGCCTGCTTCGTCGAGGTTCATATCGAGCAAGGACCGGTGCTGCTTGAGGCGGCGCTGCCGGTGGGGGTAGTCACCGACATCGCGGGCAGCGTGCGCAGTGCCGTAACCGTCGAGGGCCTATCAGGGCACGCGGGAACTGTGCCGATGACGCTGCGCCGGGACGCCGCCGCGGCTGCCGCCGAAATGGTGCTCGCCGTTGAATCGCGTTGCCGCCGGCAGCCGGGGCTCGTCGGCACCGTGGGTAAGCTCGACGTACCGGGCGGCGCCGTCAACGTGATCCCCGGTCGATGCGAGTTCACCATCGACATCCGCTCCGCAGGCGACGCGCTGCGCGACGCCGCGGCAGCGGAGATCAGCACCGCCCTCGATGAGATTGCCGCGCGACGCCGCGTCAAAGTCGAGCAGCGGCGCCTGCTGCAAGCCGCCAGCGTGCCGTGCGCGGAGGCGCTGCAGGATGCCTGGGCGGCGAGCATCGAGCGCATCACAGGCCGTCCCGCATTGCGCTTGCCGAGCGGCGCGGGCCACGACGCCATGATGATGGCCGGCCTCACCGAGGTCGGCATGCTGTTCGTACGCTGCGGCAACGGCGGCATCAGCCATCATCCCGACGAGGCGCTGAGCGCGGCCGATGCCGATATCGCGGCCCGGGTGTTCCAGGATTTTCTGCTGCACTTCGAAGGACCTACATGACATCCGGAACGCTTCGGCGCTTTGCCGCGCTCCTCCTCGGGCTGTATTTCGGCGGCATGCAGCCGACCGGCGCTGCGGAACGCTGGTTCGAGGAGGTCAAAGCCACGGCCACCCCCGCGCAGCTCTATCGATTTCTCTATGCCATGCCGAAAGGCGGGGACCTGCACAACCATCTCGGGGGCGCTATTCGTTCGGAGTGGTTCTGGGACGCCGCGATGGCCGCGCAACAGCGCGGCTACATTTATTACACGCGCGTACGCATCATGAACTGCGCCCCCTACGGCCACGACGAGTTCGGCGCCTCGAAGGCGCTGCTGCTTTTCAAGGACATTCAGGCGAGCCGGTTCGAGGCGCTCGACGCCTGCGGCAAATCGGAGTTCAAACGGCTTGGGGACCTCGACGCGCACGAGAAGCAGGCCTGGCTCGACAGCATGCGGCTCGATCAGAGCTACGAAGGACGTAATGAGTTCTTCGAGGCCATCTGGAGCCGCCTCAACGACCTGCTGCAAAATCCCTATCTGATTTGCGACGTTCTGGTGCGCACCATGGACGCCTTCGGACGGGAAGGCGTCGTGTACGTTGAGACCCAGCAGAACGCGCAGGGCATGGTAAAGGCCGACGGCTCTCCATACAGCGTCGACGAGGTGGTCGCCATCTATCGGCAATGCCTCGCCGCGCCGCGAGCCAAGGCCACCGGCGTGGAGGTGCGCTTCCAGAACTCGCTGCTGCGATTCTTGCCCGACGCGGAGCAACGGCTGCGGGATCTATACGCCATCACCGATCGCTACCGCGATCTCTATGTCGGCGTCAACATGGTGGGCCGCGAGGACAACGGCAAGGGTTACCCGCTGCGCTTTCTGCCGGTGCTGCGCGAGTTGCGCCACAAGTACCCCGACATCAATCTCTCCATCCACGCCGGCGAGGTGGACGAGCCGAACTATCACATACGCGATACGCTCCTGCTCGGCGCGCAACGCATCGGCCATGGCGTCAACCTGATCACGGATCCCGAGACTCTGGTCCAGATGCGCTATGGCCCCTACATGGTCGAGATCAATCTCATCAGCAATTTGTTGCTCGAGTACGTGAGCGACTATTCGCAGCATCCCTTTCCCGAATACCTGCGCATCGGCGTGCCGGTTGCCTTGTCGACCGATGATCGCGGCATGTGGGACTCGAACATGAGCGATGAGTTCTACGTCGCGGTGAAGGAGTTCAATCTGTCGTGGGAAGAGATCGTCAAGCTCGGGCGCAATTCGCTCTACTACTCGTTTCTGGACGCGCCCACCAAGGAGCGGCTGTTGGCCGCCTATGACAAGCGCATCGCGGCCTTTGCGGAGGATTTTCGGCGCAAAGGCTGGGAGGGCCTGCGCGATACGAAGCCCGTGAGTTACGGCTTTTTGTGCAGGCATTACCAGATTTGCCTGGTGCCTTGAGGCGGTCATCGAAATGTCCTCGGCACCCCACGCGCGGCGAGCTTTTCTCGGCAACGCACTGCACACACCGACACTCGGCCGGATCGAGTACCTTCCCGGCGCTCTGATCGAGGTGGACAACGCGGGCGCTATCCAGGCGATTCATGGCCGAGATGCGCCGCAGGCGGCCGCCGTCGCGGCAAGCCATCGCGCGGCAGGGAGCCTGGTGACGCTCGGAGAGAGCGAGTACTTGCTCCCCGGTCTCATCGATCTGCATGTCCACGCGCCTCAGTGGCCGCAGCTCGGTTTGGCGCTCGATCTTCCTCTCGAAGAATGGCTGCAGGCTTGCACGTTTCCGCTCGAGGCGCGCTATCGCGACACCGACTATGCGCGGCGGGCTTATGAATCCTTGGTCGATACATTGCTTGCGAACGGTACGACCACCGCCATGTATTTCGGGACTATTCATTTGTCGGCCACTCAGGCGCTTGCCGATATTTGCCTGCGGCGGTCGCAGCGCGCGCTGATCGGACGCGTCGCGATGGATGATCCCGACCAATGCCCGGCCTACTACCGAGATCCCGACGCCGGCATCGCCGAGGCCGAGACCAGAGCCTTCATCGGTTATGTGCGATCGATGGCCGGCAACGAGAGCGGCTTGGTTCTTCCCGTGATCACGCCGCGCTTCATTCCATCTTGCAGCGACGAGTTGCTGCGCGGCCTCGGGCGGATGGCACGGGAGACCGGCTGCCATGTGCAAACGCATTGTTCGGAGAGCGACTGGGCCCACGACTTCGTGCTGGCCCGCTACGGGATCACGGATACGGCGGCGTTGGATCGATTCGGATTATTGTCGAGGCGCACCATCCTCGCGCACGGCAATTTCATCGACGGCCCGGACGTTGCGACGATTCTGCAAGCGGGGGCCGGCATTGCGCATTGTCCCCTGTCGAATGTCTATTTTTCCGATGCGGTGTTCCCGGTGCGCCGCATGTTGGAGCGGGGCGTGCACCTGGGCCTCGGCACGGATATCTCCGGCGGCGCCAGCCCCTCGATCCTGGAGAACGCCCGTCACGCCGTAATCGCCTCGCGGACCCTGGAGTCGGGCGTCGATGCCAGGCTGAGCCGCGAGCGGCGGCGCTCGCCGGGATCGCGCATCGATGCGGCCACGGCGTTTTGGCTGGCGACCGCGGGCGGCGGCATTGCGCTCGATCTTCGCATCGGGGTGTTCCGAGAGGGCTATCAATTCGATGCCATCGTGCTCGACGGCCGAACGCCCGAAAGCAATTTACGTCTCGAGAAGAACGCCGCCCCCGAGGAGATACTGCAAAAGATCGTCTATCACGCGACGCGCGCCGACATCAAGGAGGTATGGGTGGCGAACCGCCGCGCGCATACGCGTCGATGACCTGCAGCCAACGACGCTTGAGGTCGGGCTCCAGAAACGACGCCTCGAACGAGTTTCGGCCGAGGAGCACCACCTGCTCCCGGGTCAGCGCGAGCGCCTCCTGGACCGCCAGATAATTCTCGAGCAGATAGCCGCCGAAATATGCCGGATCATCGGAGTTCACCGTCACGCACAGGCCGCGCTCCAGCAGACGCCTCATATTGTGCGATTCGAGCCGGTCGAACACGCGCAACTTGACGTTCGACAGAGGACACATCGTCAGAGGCACCCGCTCGCGAGCCAGACGCTCCATCAATGCTTCGTCCTCGTCGCAGCGTACACCGTGATCGATACGGCGCACCTCGAGGACATCCAGGGCTTCATGTATGTAAGCCGGGGGACCTTCCTCGCCGGCATGCGCGACGGCCGGCAGCCCGGCTTGTCTCGCTCGAGCGAATACTTCGCGGAATTTGGCCGGCGGGTGCCCGGACTCCGAAGAATCCAAGCCGATTGCCGCAATCTCGTTCCGATGAGCCAGAGCCTCGTCCAGCATGCTCATTGCGTCGGATGCGCTCAAATGACGCAGCACGCAGGGTATCAGCCGAAAGGTCATTCCCCGCTTGTGCTCTGACTCGACCAAGGCGCGGCGCATACCGCTGAACACGGTGCCGAAGGGCACGCCACGCGCGCCGTGGGTTTGCGGATCGAAGAAAATCTCGACGTGGACGACGCCCTGCGAATGAGCTTTGCCGAGATAAGCGCGGGTCAAGAGGTAGAAATCGTCCTCGTCCCGCAAGACGTCGGCACCCGCATAGTAAATATCGAGAAAGGACTGCAGATCGGAAAATTGATAAGCGCGCCGCAGATCATCGACGGTCGCGTACGGCAGGCGCACGCCGTGCTTGGCAGCCAACTGGAAGGCGAGCTCGGGCTCGAGCGTACCCTCGATATGCACGTGGAGCTCGGCTTTCGGCAGTCCTCGAACGAACTCCGTCATTGGCGCTTTCATGGGGAACTGGGTTGCACGTGACTTCCAAGGGCTGAAGGTTTGCCGGCGCTTGGACATTAGCACGCGCCACTCATCGGTCAGGTGCGCAAACGCCTGAAGATTAATCGATTGACACAATTTCAGGCGACTGACATATTTCTTGGTCTTCTCTGTAGGGCCTGCCCGCCATGAGCTCCATTCGAATCACTGCCGGCGACTATCGGTTCGTCGCCGTCCCCAACACGGCGGCACCGCGAACCGTCGCGGCGTTCACGGCGCTGCTGCCCTATCGGCAGAAAATAATTCACGTGCGCTGGAGCGGAGAGGCGTGCTGGATTCCGCTCGGCGACTTCGATCTGAAGACCGGCTTTGAGAATCATACGAGCCACCCGTCGGTGGGCGATATCCTGTTCTATCCGGGAGGCTTCAGCGAAACCGAGATCTTGATCGCTTACGGCAGCTGCGCCTTCGCCAGTAAGGTGGGTCCGCTTGCGGGCAACCATTTCCTCACCATCGTCGAGGGCCGGGAGAATCTGCGCCCCCTGGGTGTCGAGGTGCTTTGGGGCGGAGCGAAAGACATCCTGTTCGAGCAAATCTAGGTTGTATCGCCTGAGCGCCGGCTCGCAGCCTGGTCGAGGGCGCCGAGGCGAACGCCCCTGGTCTCCGGCGCCCAGCGCAGACAAATGAGTCCGCCCAACGCAAGCACGCCGACGCACGCGGCCAGCGACGTGCGGACACCATAATAGGCGACGATGATGGGCAGCAGAAACGTGCTCGCGGCGGATCCGGTGCGGCTTGCCGCGACCGCGAGACCGATGCCGGACGCCCGCAGGTCTGTCGGGAAAAGCTCCGGTAAGTACACGTAAACCAGGTTCGATGCCGCGGACAGAACACTCGCGAAGATGGCGAACAGCAGGATCAATGCCCAGGCCGGAACATCGGTCCAAAGCGTCAGCATCAGCATGGTGATCGCGGTGATGCCGAAACTGCCGACCAGGAAGCTTCGTCGCGACAACCGATCGACGACGATCAACCCCGCGATCGCACCGCCCAGCAGCGCAAGGTTATAAATGACGCCGCCGAGATGCCCATTCTCGAGCTTCATGGCGGACATCACCTGCGAGACGAACGTGCCCATCGCGAAGTAGGGTACGACCTGGCAAGTGAAGAACGCACAGGCGACCAAGGTGCGTCGCCGCCAGGACGGCGAGAAAAGCTGTCGCCAGCGGCCTCGACCCGCCGGCATCCGCGCCGGAACGTCGGGAGGAGCAATATCGGCGCCGAGCGCATCGCACACGACGCGCGCGGCGGCGGTGCTCCGGCCGTGAGTCACCAGCCACAAGGGCGACTCGGGCATCGCCAGCCGCAGGGGCAGCACCAGCAGGCACGGGACTGCGCTCGCGAGCAGCATCCAGCGCCAGGTCTCTGGGTGCTCACCGGCGTGCCCACCGCCGAGCGCGAAGGCCACGAGGTAGGCGCACACATAGCCGGCCGCCCACGCGATGGAAAGAGACCCGAGCAGGCGACCGCGCAGCCGGCGGGGAATGAATTCCGTCAGCAGCGCCTTGCTGACGACATAGTCGGTGCCGAGCAGAAAACCGATCGCGAGGCGCAGTGTGAGGAGTTCCGCGGCGGAGTGAATGAAGCCCTGCAGCAGAGACAGTGCCCCGAGCACCGCCATGTTATAGGCGTATATCGGACGTCGTCCGAACCTATCTGCAGCGGGTCCGGTGAGCAATGCGCCGCCGAACAAGCCGAGCAGCGACGCTCCGCCGAGAAGTCCCATCCAGACAGGGCCCAAACCCAAGTGGGGCGATGCGTAGCCCAGGGAGATGCCGATGATCCCGAGTCCGAATCCGTCGCTGAACACTCCTCCCACGCTGGCGACAACAATCCGCACATGAAACGAACGCAGCGGCATTTCGTCATAGTCGACCATTGTCGCCTCAAGGATCACCCGCGCCGATCTCGATGCGCCGCTGCGAGACATAGGCGTCGAGCGCGTCGCGAACGGCGGGATCCAACGGCGGCTCCTCGTACTCCTTGAGCGCTTGCTTCCAAAGATCCGTGGCCCGTTGTGTCGCGTCCTTGCCGCCGCCGATCTGCCAGCTCTCGTAATTCTGCCAATTGGAGACGAGAGGCCGATAGAACGCGTGCTCGTAACGCTCGAGCGTGTGCGGCTCGCCGAAGAAATGTCCGCCGGTTGGTACACCTTTGATCGCCTCGAAGCCGAGCTCCGGCTCATTGACCACGATGGGCTTCAAAAACTCGATCATCATCTGCAGCATCTCAATGTCCAGAATGAATTTCTCGTAAGACGCCGTGAGGCCCCCTTCCTGCCATCCGGCGCCGTGATACACGAGATTTCCGTGGCCGAGGACCGCGCCCCAGAGGGACATTTCGGTTTCGTAGGCACCCTGGGCATCGGCGGCATTGGAGGCGCTCGCATTGGACGTTCGATACGGAAGCCCATAGCGGCGCGCCAGCTGTCCGCTCGCGACATTGGCCTTGGCATTCTCGGGCGTGCCGAAAGCCGGTGCTCCCGAACGCATGTCTACGTTCGAGGTGAATGCGCCATACACGACCGGCGTGCCGGGCCGCACCAGCTGGGCGAGCACGATCCCGAACAAGGCCTCCGCATTTTGCTGCGCGAGAGCCGCCGCAAGCGACACGGGCGCCATGGCTCCCATCAGGGTGAACGGCGTGATCACCACGGCCTGGCCGCACTCTGCCATTGCGACCAGCCCATCGCTCATCGCTTCGTCGAAGCGCCGCGGGCTGTTGACCGAGATGATCGTCAGAACGCCGGGACTTTCGGCGATCTGCGCGAGGCTGATGCCGCGCGCAATCGCCATCATGCGAATGCCGTCGAGTGCGCGCCCCGCGCCGATTGCGCTGACGTGAAAGACCTTGTCCGAATACAGAAGATTGGCCCGGTAAGTGTCCAGATGCCGGGAGTTCGCCGGCAGGTCGGTGGGGGCGCAGACCTGATTGCCCATGAGATGAACGGCGTTGAAGTACTGCGCGAGCCGGGTGAAGTCGCAGTAATCCCGATAATTCCCCGCGCGCCGCCCGCGTTCGCAATCATGTACGTTGGGTGGTCCTGCAACCAAGCCGAAATTGATGTGGTTGCCGCCGATGCTCAGGCGTCTTAAGGGATTCCGCGGGGCGAGATCGAACGTCGAGGGCGCCTGTTTCAGCGCCTCCTCGACGAGTCCACGATCCAGGCGGACCGTTCTCTGCGCCGCGTCGACCTCGGCACCGTCCACTTGCAGGCGGGCAAGGGCGCGCGGCGACATGACTTCCATTCCCAGCTCCTCCAGGATACGGAGCGAGGTCAAGTGAATCGCCTCCAGCTGATCCGCCGACAGGACTTCCATCGGCCTATAGGGATTGCGAACTTCCGCCCATGGGAGCTGTGCCAGATGGCTCTTGTCGAGCCGTCTCACCCGGCCGCCTTGACGTCGTACGCTCAAGATATCAACCCCTCGCGCTCGATGAACTCGATCACCGTCGCGAGCCCCACCCCGGATTTCAAATTGGTGAAAACGAACGGCCGATCGCCGCGCATCTTGCGTGCATCCCGGTCCATCACCTCGAGCGACGCGCCGACCATCGGTGCGAGATCGATCTTGTTGATGATCAATAAATCCGATTTGGTGATGCCCGGACCGCCCTTGCGCGGGATCTTGTCGCCGGCGGCCACGTCGATCACGTAGAGAGTCAGATCCGAGAGCTCGGGACTGAATGTCGCGGCCAGGTTATCGCCGCCGCTCTCGACAAAGATCAGATCCAGCGCCGGAAAACGCAGCGACAACCGCGATACCGCCTCGAGATTGATCGAGGCGTCCTCGCGTATCGCGGTGTGCGGGCACCCGCCGGTTTCCACGCCGAGGATTCGATCCGCCGGCAACGCCTCGTTGCGAACGAGGAACTGCGCGTCCTCCTCGGTATAGATATCGTTGGTGACCACGGCAATCTCATGCCGCCCGCGCATCGCGCGGCACAACGCCAGCGTCAGGGCCGTCTTGCCGGAGCCTACCGGACCGCCTATGCCGACTCGCAAGGGAGATAATTTCTGGGTCACGTCATGACCTGAAAAGCCTCGAATATTGTGTTTCGTGTTGCGAGGACAAGATAGCGAGACCGGGGCTGAAATTGGAGTAATCGTCGCCGTTGCAGTAATCATCGCTCGAGTGTGCCGCGATTCTCGACCCCATCGCGAGCAAGACGCGCTGGCCCGCGGATTGACCGATCGGCACCGCCTTCATGGCAACCAGCACCTGATTCTCGGCCCACGTCCAGAGATATCCCAGGACGGAATCCCGCGGCTCGATCTCCCACGCCGTGGTCGCCGCGCTCCATACGCAAGGCAGGCTGGGTTCCCGGATCGAGCGCAGCGTGCCGATGATGCCTGGCGGCTGATGCGGGAGCGTACAAACCAGCGAGCACAAGGAGAATCCCATCTGCACGGCGGCCGCGCGAATCTCCGCGGACTCCCGAGTCGCGAGGAACTCCTCGTTCAGTGCGGCAATCGCCGCCGGATCATTTCGCGCCCACGCCGCCGCCATGGACAGCATGCTGGGGACCTCGAATGAGTTCATGGAGAACTCGAGAACATCCGAGATCCAGCGCAACAAGGAGCCCTCGTCCGTCACGACTCGCTGATCGATGGCGGCCTCCAATCCTTGAGAGTGGCTGTAGCCGCCGATGGGCAAAGCCTGACTGCTCAGCTGCAATAGCCGGATGAGCGCCATGGACCTCATCGCAACGGGAACTCGTGAATCTTGGGCTGGATCAACGGGAGCTGGCTGCCGTGCGCATGATGATGCCCGTACGCCCCGCCCTCCGGCTCGAAGGGCGCGCGCACGGCGGTGACCTCGAGGCCGAGTCCCTTGACCATCTCCTCGAGGACATGATCGTTGAGAAATCGCAGACAGTTCGCCATCACCTGAACGGCGACATGACGATTGCCCAGATGGAAGGCCGCCCTCGCGATCGCCACGGCATCATCGCTGCGAGCCTCGAGCAGCGACTCATCCGCGGCAACGATCAGCACCTCCCGGCCATCCAGAGTCCGCACTCGATCGCCGCCGCGCAGCAGCCGGCCGCGTTCCACGACCAGAGCGGCTTGTTCGCCGCTATCCAGCCGCAACAGCAAGCGACTCTTGCTGCGCGCATCGAAGCTCAAGTGGACGGTGTCGGATTGCGCTGTCATCGGTGTCAGAACAAGAAATAGCGTTGTGTCATCGGCAAGCTCGTCGCCGGTTGACAGGTCAGCAGCTCGCCGTCCGCCCGCACCTCGTAGGTCTCGCTGTCGACTTCGATGTTCGGTTGCGAGGCATTGTGGATCATGTCGGACTTTCTGATCGCGCGCGTCGCACGCACGGCCTCGATCCGCTTGCGTAGACCGAGCGCCTTCAATTCCGGACTCCCGACGGCGGCGCCCGACACGAACGTCACCGATTTTTCGAGCGCCCCGCCGAAGGCCCCGAACATCGGCCGATAGTGCGAGGGCTGGGGCGTTGGAATAGAGGCATTCGGGTCGCCCATGGGGGCCGCGGCGATCATGCCGCTCTTGATGATAAGGCTCGGCTTCACCCCGAAAAATGCGGGCTTCCACAGCACGAGATCCGCAAGCTTGCCGACCTCGACAGAGCCGACCAGATGCGCAATACCGTGCGTGATCGCGGGATTGATGGTGTATTTCGCGATGTAGCGCTTGATGCGCGAGTTGTCGTTGCCGGGTGGATCCCCGCTCAAGCTGCCGCGCTGCTCACGCATTTTATGCGCTGTCTGCCAGGTCCGAATGATGACTTCCCCCACGCGGCCCATGGCCTGGGAGTCCGAGGACATCATCGAAAATGCGCCGATGTCGTGCAGGATGTCCTCGGCCGCGATGGTCTCGCGGCGGATGCGCGATTCGGCGAACGCGATGTCCTCGGCAATTGCCGGATCGAGGTGATGACACACCATGAGCATGTCCAAATGCTCGTCGATGGTATTGATGGTGTAAGGACGCGTGGGGTTGGTCGAGCTCGGCAACACGTTTCCGTACGATGCCGCCTTGATGATGTCGGGCGCGTGGCCGCCGCCCGCCCCTTCGGTATGAAACGTGTGGATCGTGCGACCGGCGATGGCCGCGAGCGTCGCCTCGAGATACCCGGACTCGTTCAGCGTGTCCGTGTGAATCGCGACCTGCACGTCCATCTCGTCGGCAACCCGCAGACAGTTGTCGATCGCCGCGGGCGTCGTGCCCCAATCCTCGTGAAGTTTGAGACCCACGGCGCCGGCGCGAATCTGCTCCCGAGCGGGCTCGGGCACGCTTACATTGCCCTTGCCCAAGAATCCCAAGTTCATGGGAAAGGCTTCGGCGGCCTTGAGCATGCTGCGAATATGCCACGGTCCCGGTGTGCAGGTGGTCGCGCTCGTGCCGGCGGCCGGCCCCGTGCCGCCGCCGATCATCGTCGTCACGCCGGACGTCAGCGCTTCGTCGATTTGCTGCGGACATATGAAATGGATGTGGGTATCGATGCCGCCGGCGGTCAAAATCAATCCCTCGCCCGCGATGATTTCGGTGGCCGCGCCAATCGGAATGGTCACCTGCGGCTGGATGTCGGGATTTCCGGCTTTGCCGATTCCCCAGATCGCGCCGTTCTTCAAACCGACGTCGGCTTTACAAATGCCCCAATGATCGACGATGAGCGCGTTCGTTATCACGGTATCCGCGACCGAGTCGCTGATCCCCTGCCCTTGCCCCATGCCATCGCGGATGACCTTGCCGCCGCCGAATTTCACTTCCTCCCCATACACGGTGAAATCCTTTTCCACTTCGATGAACAAGGCGGTATCGGCGAGGCGCACCCGGTCTCCGACCGTCGGACCGAACATCTCGGCATAAGCCTGGCGCGACATCTTCAAGGCCATCAAAGATTCCCCATGACCTTGCCCTGAAAGCCGAACACGCGGCCCAAACCGCCGTAGCGCACCAAGCGCACGGTGCGTCCTTGTCCCGGCTCGAAGCGCACCGCCGTACCCGCCGCGATGTCCAACCGATAGCCGCGGGTGGCGTCGCGATCGAATCGCAGGCTCGAATTGGTCTCGAAGAAATGGTAGTGCGAACCGATTTGAATGGGCCGGTCGCCGCTATTCTCGACATGCACCTCGAGCGTGGGGCGATTCGCGTTGATCTCGATGTCGCCGGGACTCACGAGCATTTCGCCTGGAATCATCGGGTCACTCCGTTCAGACGATGGGTTGATGCACGGTAACGAGCTTGGTGCCGTCGGGGAATGTCGCCTCGACTTGAATCTCAGGAATCATCTCGGGAATGCCTTCCATGACCTCGGCGCGGGTGATGATGGTGCTGCCGAAGCTCATGAGCTCCGCCACGGTCTTGCCATCGCGCGCACCCTCGAGGATGGCACTGGTGATCAAGGCAACGGTCTCCGGATAATTCAGTTTCAAACCGCGCGCGCGCCGACGTTCCGCGAGCAAGGCGGCGGTGAAGATGAGCAGTTTGTCCTTCTCGCGCGGGGTCAGTTCCACAGCATCACTCCAGCGCTAGCAAGCCCAGAGTCGCGGTGCGATTGCCGGCTGATCGAGCAGGGCCGGACGCAGCACCTTCCAAACGGAGGTGAACCAATCGAAAGCGTTCTGCGATGAGTGGCCGAGATAGCGGGCCAGCAAGATCCCGGGCATGCGGGTAACTCCCACCCGTGCATCGAGGCCACGCGGCACAACGGCACGGCAAGCGCCCAGCAATTCCGCGCCGATGTCGGTGCCGGCTGCGACGAGTGTGCCGCTCACGCTATAGCCACCGAGTCCCACCGGCGAGGAGTCGAAGCCGCTGCCCGCCAGGAGGTTCGCGCGCTCGCACCAGAGCGGATGTCCCGCTTGCCGGATGCGGGTATGCAGCCGCAAGCCGCCGGAGTGCCATCCTTCGCCGGACGCTCGGCGGCCGAAACATAGGATCTCCCAGCCGATAAAGTGCGCGCCCGGAGCCAGGTCCACGTCGAGCTGCATTGCCGCCTTCGATCCGTCGAAGAGAATGCTCTCGCGGGGCAGCCATTCCAACGCACCGCCCGCCTCGACCGAAAAATTCAACTGCTGTTGCGCGCCTGCTCGAGGGCAGCGATACCACTTCGTGGCGCCGCAGGTGGTCAGACAGACACGAGATCCCGACTCCAATCGGGCGGTAACGGCGAGTGCATCCCCGCCTGCAACGCCTCCCGGGGGATGCAACACCGTGACATGACAGACCCCCGGACCTTCCGGATAAAGCGCCTTTTGAATCTGCAACGGTCCACGATGCGACCGGGCGGCGAGCAGCGTTCGATGGTGGTGCCGGGTAAAACAGAGATCGAGATTGGCTCGCCAGTGCGCATCCGCCGCCCCAATCTGGGGCATCGTGAAGCTCGATTTTCTCGGTGACGCCCGAATCGAGGGGTACACGCAATCGCACCCGCATTGGTGTTATAGGGAGCTTCGAGTATGCCAGCCTTCCAAACCTGTCGCTTCGAAAATCACCGTCCCGACCGCTCCACGCGGCGCGTTAGAATAACGGTATGGGGGTGGTCCACGGTGATCGGGGAATGACCGGCTTGGCTGGCGCATCGCGCTCAGATCAGGCGCGGCGATTGATGTCGCTGACTGACTTGACCAGCCTGAATGACTCGGACGATGCGACCTCTGTCCGCGCGCTGTCGGCGCTCGCGCGCTCGGCGCCGGTGAGACCCGCGACCGTGTGCATCTGGGCGCGGTGGATCCCCGTCGCGCTCGATGCGCTTCAAGGGACCGGCACCCCGGTGTGTGCCGTCGCGAATTTCCCGAACGGCGCGGCCAGCCCTGCGGCCGCGGCGGCGGAGACGGCTGCTGCCGTGGCCGCGGGGGCAACCGAAGTAGACGTCGTTTTTCCTTACCGGGCGATGCTCGCGGGCGACTTACAGGTGGGCTTGCAACTCGTCCGTGCCTGCCGGGAGTCCTGCGGAGAACACGCGCTGCTGAAAGTCATCTTGGAAACCGGTCAACTCCCCAAAGCCGAAGATATCCGCCAAGCAGCCGAGCTGGCGATCGACGGCGGAGCGCACTTTCTGAAAACGTCCACGGGAAAAACTCAACCAGCCGCAACCCCCGAAGCGGCCGCCGTCCTTTTGGATGTGATCGCGGCGGCAGCCCGACGAGGCCGGTCCATCGGCTTCAAGGCTTCGGGCGGCATCCGCACGATGGAGGACGCGTTGGTTTATCTCGGGCTCTACGAGCAGACATTTGGTACGGCGAGCGCCTCCGCGGGCAACTTCCGCATCGGGGCTTCGGGACTGTTCAAGGAATTGGTGGCCGCAGCGGGCGCTTGAGCCCTGCGTCGCCCACGGAGGAACGGCATGTCACGCACGCCCCGTATTGCCGTCATCGGCAGTGCCAACACCGACCTTACGACGTTCACCGATGTTTTCCCCCGTCCGGGCGAGACCTTGTTCGGCAAGAACTTCGAGATGGGCTTCGGCGGCAAGGGCGCGAATCAGGCGGTCGCGGCACGGCTCTGCGGTGCGGAGGTGTTGATGGTGGGCAAGGTGGGCGGCGATCTGTTCGGACGGGCAACGATAGACAACTTCGCCGCCTTCGGCATCGACACGAAGCATGTGCAACTCATCGATGATGCACCGACCGGCGTGGCGCCCATATTCGTCGGTCCCGACGGGCAGAATCGCATCATCGTGGTCAAGGGCGCGAACGATCGCCTGACGCCGGCTGATGTCGACGCGGCGGCAGGCGACTTGCGCGGCGTCGACACGATCATCCTGCAGTTCGAGGTTCCACTTGCTACGGTGTATCACAGCATCCGCTTTGCACGCGCTCACCATATCCGCTGCATCGTCAACCCGGCGCCCGCAGTCACGGCGGAACTCGCGGCGCTGACCGGGGCAGATCTTTTCATACCCAACGAGAGCGAAGCGGAGCAGATCACCGGCTTGCCCGTGCATTCGGAAACAGATGCGAGAGCCTGTGCCGCGTCCCTGCTCTCCCGGGGGTTTCCGCGGGTGGTCATCACTTTGGGCGCACGGGGCTCGCTCGTGGCCGATGCCGCCGGGCAAACGCTCGTGCCGGCGTTTACGGTCGAATCCATCGACACGTCGGGGGCGGGCGATGCATTTATCGGCAGTCTTGCCGCGTTTCTCGCCGAGGGCGTCGCCGAGCAGGAAGCCTTGTCACGTGCGAATCTCTATGCGGCCTTGTCGACCACCCGGATCGGAACGCAAAAGTCATTCGCGAGCCGCGCCGACTTCGAGACGCAATGGCAGCGGCGCAGAAGCGAGCACTCGTAGATTCAATCGTATATCGAGGTCCTGCAGAGAAAGGAATCCAAATAAATGTTCGTCGTACATAGCTATCCGTTGGCCGTTGTATTCTGCGTGCTCACGATGCTCTGCTGGGGGTCGTGGGCGGTGACCCGGAAACTGGCGCGCCCCGATTGGCGCTTCGAGCTTTTTTATTGGGATTATACCTTCGGGGTATTGCTGATCACGCTGGCACTCGGGATTACTCTCGGGAACAGCGGCGCGGAAGGCCGCGCGTTCTTCTCCGATCTGTCGCAAGCCTCGACCGCCTCGCTGATATCGGCGCTGCTGGGCGGCGCGGTGTTCAATCTCGGCAACATTCTGCTCGTCGCCGCCATCGAGATTGCCGGCATGGCGGTCGCCTTTCCGGTGGGGATAGGCCTCGCTTTGATCATCGGCATCATCATGAACTACGTAGCCGATCCCGTCGGCAATGGCGCACTGCTATCCGCCGGCGTTTTCTTCGTCGTCCTCGCCATTATTCTGGATGCTTTGGCCTATCGCCGGCTGGCCGGTGGTTCGAGCGGCGCAAACAGCGCCAAGGGCCTGCCTCTTGCAATCGCGTGCGGCGTGTTCATGGGAATCTTCTACCGCTTTATCGCGGCGTCCATGTATGCCGATACCGCTCACCCGACGGCCGGCAAGATGGGATCCTACGCAGCCGTTTTCGTGGTCGCCGTGGGGATTGTGCTGAGCAGCTTCGTCTGGAATACCTTCGCGATGAAAAAGCCCTTCATCGGTCCGCCGGTCGGTTTCCGGGACTATTTCGCAGGCGGCCTCAGCACGCACATGACCGGCGTGTTGGGCGGCGTGATCTGGGGCGCCGGCACATCGCTCAACCTCATCGCCTCGGGACGTGCCGGGTTCGCGATCTCCTACGGGCTCGGCCAGGGCGCCACGATGGTCGCCGCAATCTGGGGCGTATTCATCTGGAAGGAATTTCGCGCGGCCCCCGCCGGCACGTCCACGTTGCTGGCCACCATGTTCGCCAGCTTCCTGGCCGGGCTCGTGCTCATTGTCCTTGCACGCACTCTCTAGGGCTGAGGTCTTCGCGCAGCTCGCCGGCACTCATCCGACCGCGTGTCGGAACGCAGGCAGGCCGCGAGCTGCGCATACAGCGCGGCGTGTTGCTCTCGTGTCTTTAAGCGCTTCTCGGTTGCCCCCAGCGAGGGTACCAGGAGAGCTGCGCCGGCCAAGACCAGTAGTATCCCGAGACTTCGCAGGCCAAACGTTTTGATCACTTCGATGCTCATGATTGGTGCAATTCCCGAGTGAGGATGGTACTCGGGGAGGTGCGGCGAGGCGACATCAGAAGGTGTTAAAAAATGCCTCCGCGGCCGCTCCGGCGCCGCGCGTCACGATGCTGCAGAGCACTCGATTCATCCTGCCCGGCTCACTCGCTCGGCACGAAGATCCACAAAAGCACGTAAACAAGCAGGCCCGCGCCCGCGAAAATGAACAGGACGGCGAAGAGCAGCCGCCACACCCAGGACTCCACTCCCGTTGCTCGAGCCATGCCCCCGCATACACCGCCGAGCACCCGGTCAGTACGGCTGCGCCGGAAGGCATTCACGGCCGACACCGCAGGCTCCTGCGCGCGCACGCCTGCACCCGCGCCCGCGCCCGCGCCCGATGCATTCAGCAGCCGCTCCTTGGCGCGGGTGAACTCATCCTCCGTCAAGGCGCCGCTCGCACGCAGCTCTCCAAGCTTGCCCAGTTCATCACTCAGCGTCATTGAAGGTCTCCTTTGAATCTATCGCCCACGTCCCAAGAACACAGCAGGGCACCCCAAAGTTGCAGCTGGGCTATGATGCCACGTGACCAGCACGCCCGATCGCGGCACGAGCCCGGGGACCAACGGTTCCCGCGCTGAGGGTGCCCGCCGCCGATTTCTGTTCGCCATATTCGTCGTATCGGGCTTCACGGGGCTGATCTACGAATCGATCTGGTCGCACTACTTGAAGCTCTTCCTGGGCCACGCCGCGTACGCACAGTCGCTCGTGCTCGCCATTTTCATGGGGGGCATGGCGGTTGGATCGTGGGTCGTTGCGCATTACTCCGTGCGCATCAGGCGACTCTTGCTGACCTATGCCATGGTCGAGGGTCTGATCGGCGTGCTGGGCCTCGGCTTTCATTCCATCTTCATCGCCGCCTCGGATTTCTCCTTTGCCGCGGCGATACCCGCGCTTCCCTCGGCCGCCTGGATTCAGGCCTACAAATGGTCCTTGGGAGCCGCGCTCATCCTGCCGCAGTCGGTACTGCTCGGCATGACGTTCCCCCTCATCAGCGGTAGCATCATCCGCCGCTGGCCGGATCGGCCCGGGGAAACTCTGGCGACCCTGTACTTCACCAACAGCCTGGGTGCGGCCGTCGGCGTGCTCGTCAGCGGTTTCTTGCTGATTGACGCAGTCGGCCTGCCGGGCACCATCCGCATTGCGGGACTGCTCAACGTGCTGCTCGCCGTGGTGATCGGGGCACAGCTTCGCGCGCAGGCGGAACCCGGTGCGCAAACGCTCGCCGTCCCCGTACGCTTGAGCGAAGACTCTTGGGCCCGCTGGCTCACGCTCGCGGCCTGCCTGACGGGCGCGGCCTCGTTCATGTACGAGCTCGGTTGGATCCGCATGTTGAGCCTGGTGCTCGGCAGCTCGACTCATTCGTTCGAGCTGATGCTGAGCGCGTTCATACTGGGTCTCGCATTGGGCGGACTCTATGCGCGGCGGCAGATCGAGCGCATCCGCAAGCCTGCGGCCTATTTGGCCGGTGTCATGGTGCTCATGGCGGCACTGGCTGCGCTCACGCTGCCGGCGTACGGCCTCATGTTCGATTTCATGGCCTGGTTCTTGCGGACCTTCACACGCACGGCGGCCAGCTATGTCGGATTCAACCTGATCAGCCAGTTGATTGCTGCGCTCATCATGATTCCGGCGAGCTTCTGCGCCGGCATGACTCTGCCGTTGCTTACCCGCGAGCTCATGCGTCGCGGCGCCGGCGAGCGTGCCATCGGCTTCATCTACTCGGCAAATACCTTCGGCGCCATCGTGGGCGTGGTGCTCACGGTCCATGTGCTCATGCCGCACATCGGCATCAAAGGCGTCATTCTCAGCGGCGCTGCAATTCACCTCGCCCTGGGATTTTCGCAGCTGCTCAGCCGCCCACGGCCGCAACGTGCCCTGCAGGTGGCAATGGGGGCCGGTCTCGGGGTGTTCGTGGCGGTCCTCTTCGCCGTCCATCTCGATCCATTGCGAATGATCTCCGGGGTATACCGAACCGGATCGGCGACCGTGCCGGAAGGCGCCGTCGTCAAGTACCTTCGGGACGGGAAGACCGCGACCATCAGCCTGATCGAGAAGGACGGACTGGTGACGATCGCCACCAACGGCAAGCCCGACGCGGGCATCCAAATGGGCTTCGGTGAACCGTCCGGTGACGAAGCCACGATGGTGCTCGCCGCCGCCATACCCCTCAGCATGCAGCCCCATCCGAGGCGCGTTGCCAACATCGGGTTCGGTTCGGGCCTGACCACGCACACACTGCTGGCGAGCGAGCTCATCGAGCACCTCGATTCGATCGAGATCGAGCCCTTCATGGTGGAGGCGGCCCGCAAGGGATTCGGCCCACGAATCAAGAATGTCTTCGAGGATCGGCGCAGTCACGTCATCTACGAAGACGCCAAGACTTTTTTTGCGAGCACGCGCGAGCCCTACGATCTCATTGTGTCCGAGCCGTCCAATCCGTGGGTCAGCGGCGTCTCGACCTTGTTCTCGGATGAATTCTACGATCGCATCACGCGTTACCTCACGCCCGACGGCTATTTCGCGCAGTGGGTGCAGGTGTACGAGACCAACATCGGCGTCTTTGCCTCGATCATCAAAGCGCTCGCTCCGCACTTCGGCACCTACACGCTTTACAACGTCGACGATCTCGACATCTTGATCGTCGCGACCCGCGGGACGGCGATGGGTGTCCCGGACGAGCGGCTGCTCCGCTCCCCGCTGCTGCGCTCGGAGCTGCAGCGGGTCGGCATCCGCTCGGTCGCGGACTTTCAGTCGCGCAAGATCGGCGACAACCGCACGCTGGGTCCGGTGCTCGAGACCTTCCCCGTCCCGGCCAACTCCGATTTTTATCCTTTCGTGGATCTTCACGCGCCGCGCTCGCGCTATCTGAAAGAAAACGCCCGGGAGCTGCCTGCGCTGACGCTGCTTCCCATTCCGTTTCTCGAGCTGGTCGGCAAGAGCGCGCCGCGCGCTGCAACGGCCGAGCCCTCGCCGCGCAGCGCCGTGTTACGGGACGGCCTCGTCCTGCGAGCGCTCGACATTCGCCATGCGCTCTCGAGCGGCAGCCTCGATGGTCTGAATCCCGACAGCGCGAGATCCCTGTGGCTGGTCGGCACGGGGCAAGCGGCTTGTGCCGCATCGCCCGCACAAGCGGCCTGGGCCGATGCCGTCAGAAATTTGAGCGACCAAACTTCCGCCTACCTCAATTCCAGCGAGCTCGAGCCGCTTTGGGCCGCCATCTCGGCGAGCCCCTGCTACCGAGAAGTCGGCGCCGACCAGGATGCATGGGTGGATTTGTTCACGGCGGTCGCGCAGCGGAATGCGCCCGACATCGTGCGACTCGGCATGGGTTTGCTCGCCTCCGCTGCCCCGCATTCCGATAGCGAGGTCGCCTACCTGACGACGATCACCGCCGCCGCTTATGTCAATCTTGGGCGCGATGCGCAGGCCCACGCCCTGTTGCAGAATCAATGGTCGCGCTTCGATCACGCAGGTCCGTTCGAGTTCGCGCTGCGTGATCTTCGCGCCCTGACCGAGCCCGGGGTCTAATTTCCGCTCGACCCCCTATGTTGATTGGAGGACACTGGCCTCACGACCAAGACGGTTCGGCGGGGTAACGCAGGGATCTCCGTGGCAGCCAAGAAACCCGTGGATGCGGCACGACGCGACAGCCGTGGCCTGATGCGTCTCGGTACTTTGCCGGCGCTCAACTGGATCCTGCTCGCGTACGCCGCGGTGGTGATCGGCATCGGCTGGGCCTACACCGGCGCGCGCATTCACGGAGACTACGAGGAGAGCATGGACGAGGAGCGCACCCGGCTCCGCGGCGTTACCGCCGCGCTGGAGGCCGGCACGCTGGCAATGCTCAATGACGGGGTGGGCGAGGCGGTTGCAGGTGCCAACGAGTTGCAGGCGGACGGCGGGCTGATTCTCGCCAGCCGCGCCGAGATCATCGCGACCCTGCGCAAGCAACTCGCGGGGGGAAGCTACGTCCACAGCCTGTTTCTCGCCGACGGCGTGCATTTCGCGCTCACGAGCCGGGAAGGTCAGTTCGGGGGCCCCCTCATGCCACAGTGGCTCACCGTCTCCCGGGCCCCTTTATCGAGCGCTACCTGGGTGGGGTCGCCCATCAATGATCCGGACCACGCCGATGCTTTCGTGATTCCGATCGCGCGGCGGGTCGCGTGGGGGAAGGACCTGACGCTCTGGGCGGGCGCATTGATCAGTTTCGACGGATTTGACGAGCTCTATCGGAAATCCAGCGATCAAATCACCACCATGGGGCTGGTCGCGAGCGACGGCACGATTCTCGTCCGCACGCCGAAAGCCGCTGGTCCTCCCGGCGCCGTCAATGTGGCCTCGGCCGACGTGTTCCGTCGTGCGGTCGCCCAGGGCAATGAGGGCGTCGTCGAGGGTTACGGCCCCGTCGCCAAAACGGACATGATCTACGCTTACGATCTCATGAGCGGTTATCCCATCTACATCATGGACGGTCAGACTCGCGAGGCGGCCCTGACGCCCTGGCGCAAGCGGCGGCGCATGGCCGTGGGGACCACTGCGGCGTTCAGCGCGCTGGTACTCGGCATGACGGCGCTCCTGAACCACTCGCTGCGCACCTTGCGCCGCCGCGATCATCATTACAGAACACTGTTCAATAGTGCGCAATTCAGCGTTTTTCTACTGGAAGGGGATCGGTTCGTGGACGCCAATCTCACGGCGACCCGGATGTTCGGCCTGCAAAGCGATCGGGACGCAATAGGGCTCACTCCGTGGGATCTTTCGCCGGAGCATCAGCCCGACGGGCAGCGCTCCGACGAGCTCGCGCGCGAGCGGATCCAGACCGCTCTGCGCGAGGGGGGCACGAGCTTCGAATGGCTTCACCGGCGGCTGGACAACGGCGTGACCTTTCCCGCGGAGGTAGGGCTTTCGAGTATCACCGATGGCAGTACCGTGCTGGCGCTCGCCGTCGTCCGGGATTTGACCATGCGCAAGCGCGCCGAGCACGATCTGCAACTGCTGTCGGCCGAGCTGATGCGGTCTCAGGACGAGGAAAGGCGGCGCATCGGACGCGATCTGCACGATTCGACCGGCCAGACGCTCGCCGCCCTGGAGCTTGGCCTCGCGCAGCTCATGCACGACACGAGCTCGGGCGCAGTGGACCGGCGCAGGCTGCTCGAGCACTGCGCGGATCTGGCGACGCAGTGCTCGACCGAGATCAGGATGGCGTCCTATCTGCTGCATCCACCCTTGCTCGACGAGCTCGGCCTGTTGAGCGCGCTGCGCTGGCTGGCGGATGGGTTTCGCCAGCGCAGCGCCATCGAGGTGCGGCTCGATCTGCCGGAGACCATGGAGCGGCTCACTCGGGACAACGAGCTCTGCTTGTTCAGGGTCGCGCAGGAAGCGCTCACCAACGTCCATCGTCATGCGGACAGCCCTTGGGTGACCATTCGGCTCAAGGCACAGTCCAATAGTGTCATGCTCGAGATCGAGGATGCCGGCCGCGGAATGCTGCAGGCGGGAGACTCCGAGACCTCGGCTAGTACTCCCTCCTTGGGAGTCGGCCTCGCAGGCATGCGCGAACGCATCCGTCAAATCGGCGGCACGCTGTCCGTCGAATCCACGAACCGAGGAACTCGGGTGCGCAGCACTTTGTATATCGAGCAGCCCGCGAGCATCGCATGACACCCGCGCGCATTCTGATCGCCGACGACCATGAGCTCCTGAGGCGCGGGCTCGTGGCGGAGCTGTCCCAAGTGCCGGGCTGGGTCGTGGTTGCCGAGGTGGCCAACGGCAGAGCCGCGGTGGCTTCCGCGGCGGAGCTCAAACCGGACCTCGTCGTGCTTGATCTGACCATGCCGGAGCTCAATGGCCTCGAAGCGGCTCGCCGGATTCTCTCCGCGGATCCGGACACGCGCATTCTCATATTGACCGCGCACGAATCCGAACAGCTCGTGCGCGAGGTGCTGAGCGTCGGCGCACGCGGATACGTTTTGAAATCCGACGCGGGACGGATACTCGTGGTGGCGTTGCAGGCGCTGCTCGAAGGGGGCTCATTCTTCACCTCGAGCGTGGCGCGCATGGTCATGGATGGGTATCTCCGTAACGAGGCGAGTGATGCGAGCACCGCGCAGACACTCTCGAGCCGCGAACGGGAGATCGTGCAGCTGCTGGCTGAAGGCAACAGCAACAAGGATGTCGCGCGAGCACTGAACATCAGCGTGAAGACAGCGGAGACTCACCGCAGTAACATAATGCGCAAGCTCGGATTCGGCTCGCTCCCGGAGCTCGTACGCTACGCGATCCGGAATAGCATCATCGAGCCTTAAGCTCGTGCCCGGGGCTGCCCTGCGCGCCCTACAGGGTTTCCCCGCCCCCCATACCCAGTCTTCTCGATATCACCGCAGGCGCCTCGACGCTACCTTGGCCGGACTAGCCGACCGGCTGGTTGGCGAGGTCGTATCAAGGATTGGATCGATGACTGTGCTCACAGCCGACGCCTATATAACGGCACTCGCGGCACTCATGGCGATGCTTCTGTCTCACACGACGCTCAGGCTCGCCGTGCAGGTCTCCACCGCGCGCTCGCGCAGCGGCGCCTGCATGGTGGTGCTCGGTGCCGCGGCCTTGGGATTTGCGCTCTGGACCACAACGTTCGTCCGGATTCTGGGCTTGTCGGGCACCGAGCTACCGCACGTCGGTACTTCCTGGCTTCTTCTGTCCCTGGCCGTGGCGGTGTCGAGCCAGGCATGCGCACTGTTCTTCGTCGCGTGCCGTGAACCGGACGCATCGAATTTCGCCGGTATGGCATTCGCGCTCGCGGTCGGCGTAGGCGCGACGCGGTGCGCCGCGCTCGACGAGCTGTCCGCCAGCGGGGTACTGCACGATGGCCTCACTTGGGCATGCATCTGGTTCCCCCTCACCTTCCTCACGTTCCTGGGGGCGCTGCGGATTTGGTTCCATTGCCGTGATCGGTCCTGGCAATCGATCGGCATGCGCTGGGCCGCAACGCTCGCGGGCGGAGTGGGCATATTCGGGACCGATGCACCGGCGCTCGCGGGCTCGCAATGGCTATTCGATGCGTGCTGCGGGCCGCCGGCGACCCCTGCCTCGCTGCTCGCGATCACGAACGCAGCCTTGGGCGGCGCCGTGCTCACGGTGGCCCTGGTAATCTCGGTATGCGGCGAGGAGCGCAAGACACGCGCAATCCGGCACGCGCGCGAGCTCGAGGAAGTTCACGCCCGCCTGCAGTACCTCGCCACGCATGACGCGCTCACCGCTCTGCCGAATCGGCAACTCTTCAAGGACCGGCTGGCGAAAGCCATTGCCGACAGCCGGCGCCCCGGCCGCGCCATCGCGATCGCGGTGCTCGATGTCGATCACTTCAGGGCGATCAATCATTCCCACGGTCACGGGATCGGGGATTGGCTGCTCACCGAGATTGCACGCCGCATTACCGCGGTACTGCCGCGTTCGACGACGCTTGCACGGCTCGACGGAGACCAGTTCGCGCTGCTCATCGACAACGTCGCGGCACGTCTCGAGGCGCAGACCGTCACATCCGCGGTTCTCGCCGACCTCGAGAGACCCGTCCGCGGTAATGGTGTGGAAGTGGCTGTGCGCTCGAGCATCGGCGTGAGCGTGTGGCCCGATGACGGCCGTCGCGGCGACGACCTCTTGGCGCATGCCGAGGTCGCCATGACGACCGCCAAGGAGCGCGGCGGCAATCGAATACTCTTCTTTCAAGCCGGGATGACCGATTCGATGCAAGAGCGCCTCGCCTTCGAGAACGACCTGCGGCGCGCCATGGCGGCAGGTGAGTTCGAGCTCTACTATCAGCCCGAGATCTCGGTCAAGACGGGAAGAATCGTGGCGGCGGAAGCATTGCTGCGCTGGCGGCATCCGACCAAGGGCATCATCGGACCGAGCTCGTTCATCTCGCTTGCCGAGGACACCGGATTGATCATTCCGCTCGGCGAATGGGCGCTGCGCGAGGCCTGCCGGCAGGCGCGCGAGTGGCAGATCAATCTGGGCTCATCGCTCCCGCTCGCGGTCAATCTGTCGGCGGCCCAGTTCAGGCACCAAAACATTCTGCAGATGATCCGCTCGGCGCTTGCCGATGCCGATCTCGACGCACGGGCCTTGGAGATCGAGTTGACTGAGAGCGCGCTCATGACCAATCCGGAGGAGTCAGCGGGGGTGCTGAAGCAGCTGCGCCGGATGGGAGTCAGCGTGGCGATCGATGACTTCGGCACCGGATACTCCAGTCTGAGCTACCTGCGCCGGTTCTCCATCGACAAGCTCAAGATCGACCGCAGCTTCATCAGAGACCTGACGATCAGCCGTACCGACGAGTCGATCGTCCGCGCGATCGTCTCGCTCGCCCGTGGGGTCGGGCTGACGGTGGTCGCCGAAGGGATCGAATCCGCCGAGCAGCTCGAGTTTGTCACTCATCTCGAATGCGACCAATGGCAGGGGTATCACTGCTGCCCGCCGCAGCCGGCCGCCTGCTTCGAAGGCATGCTCGCGGATCGGGCGGGAACCCGCAGTGCACTCGTCGCGGCGTTGTCGGCCATGGTCTCCCGCGGGACCGATCCATGAGAAGGAACGCAGCATTTGCGGACGACGCGCAAGAACTCTGCGATAGCGCGGATTTGCTCGATCCGCGAACACGCAATGACGCTCGGCCGGGATCCGCCGTGCGGCGTGTGCTGATCGTCGATGACCACCCGATCGTGCGCCAGGGCCTGCGCCGTATCGTGGAAGGCCAGCAGGATCTGGTGGTTTGCGGGGAAGCGGAGACGCTTGACGATGTGCGCGTGGCCTTGGACGAGCGGCAGGCCGACGTTCTGATCTGCGACATCAGCTCCAAAAACGGCAACGGCATTGACCTCGTGCGGCACGCTCGCGCTCATCATCCGCAACTGCGGATTCTGGTGCTGTCCGCGCTGGACGAGACCCTCTATGCCGAGCGCGTGCTTTCCATGGGCGCCAACGGTTACATCACCAAAGAGTCGTCGACCGATGAGTTCCTGGTATCGATGCGCTGCGTCCTGGACGGCCATATCTATGTCTCGGAGACCATCCGTCGCAATGTATTGCGCAGGTACGCAGGCCGAATGTCGCCCAGGCCCGACGATCCCATCGATCGCCTGAGTAACCGCGAGCTGCAGATTCTGCACATGATCGGCAAGGGGATGGGCACCCGGGAAACGGCGCAGTCGCTGCATCTGAGCGTCAAGACGGTGGAATCGCATCGGCAGAGCATCAAGCGCAAGCTGAATCTCAGCACCGCCACGCAATTGATGCGTTACGCGGTGCTGAACCTCGCCAAACGCGACAGCTGATCGTACGGCTCAATCGTTCGGTGCGCCGGCTGCGATCCACGACTCGATCTGATCGATCGTTGCGGTGGACAGATAGGGGCCGCCGAACGGCATACGCGCACCCGTAATACCGGGTGAGCCCTCGAGCTTGTGAATGACGTAGCTGTCGGTGGGGTCGCCGGGCTTCACACGCATCAGGCTCGGCTGCTCGATGCTCGGCACGTTTACGAGCGATGCATAAGTAGCTGCTGCGGAAGTCAGGTTCTGCACGCCCGGGAGGCTCGTACCCACCCCGTTGTGGCAGCCGGAGCAGATGGGACCGAAGACCTGCGCCTGCAACTGCGTCAGCGTCGCCGCGGCGGCGGCGTTACTGACCGTGACGCTGACGGGCGCAGAGTTGGCCACCTTGCCGTACCCCTCCGTGGCAGTGGCGGTCAGCGTCACCGCTCCGTTGGCGCTGGTCTGCGTATTCCACTGAACCGTGTACGGTGCCGCAGTTGCAGTCCCGATGGCTTTGCCATTCGCGAAGAACTCCACCTGCGAGACGCTGACGCTGTCGCCGACCTCGGCGGTCAACGTGACCGTACCGCTCACCGTTGCACTTGGCGCGACCACCGTCACCGCCGCCGTGCCGTTGAGGGTCGGTGGTGTGGCTCCCACGTCGATGCGGCCGTATTCGCCGCCGCTCCCCTCATTCGTGCCCGCCGCGAAGAACAGCGTGTTGTGCGGCTGACTGACACTGTCGTTGCCGAAAGCAATGCCCCAAAGCCCGGGCACGGCGATCGGATCGGAATGAGAATCGCTGATCGGCCCGACCAATTTCCCGGTCGCCGCATCGAACGCATTGATCTTTCCGTCGCCCAGGTTTCCGATCAGGAGATCATTGCTCAAGGGTCCGAAGTCCGCAGGTGCGAGCGCGATTCCCCAGGGGGCGTTCAGCGATCCGCCCGTGGCAATCAAGTGCGTGACCAAGGTACCGCTCGCGTCGAACACATCGACGAGACCCAATCCGGAGCCGGGTGCGGCGGAGGCGTTGTCCGGCGCCTTTTGTTGTGCATAGGTCACGTAGATCTGGGTCGCCCCGCCGCTGCCGTTGGCGATCGCTTGAATGCCGAACGGCGCATAGCCTGCGGGAAGCGTCGGATCAGTGAACGCAAAGCTGCTCGCCGAGGGCGTCTGCTTTACGAATGTCGCGTTGAAGACGTCGATCTTGTTGTTGTGGAAATCTGCCGCGTACAGGTAGTTCTGACCGCTGCTCGAGGCGAGCGCGACGCCTGTGTACTCGGCTCCTCCCTTATCCGTGTATACCGTTAGCGCCGTCGCGGCATTGACGGTGGATGACCAGCCGGCGATCGTTCCGCCCTCTCCCACGTAAATGAAGCTCGCCGCCCCGGATTTCCCACCCGAGCTCACGACGAAGTCGGCGGTCGAGTTCGCGACGATGCCGGTCGGTGCAAAGGCGTGCCCCGAGTTGGCGGCGAAGCCAACCACCAAGGGCGCGGCCGCGGGTTGCGGATTGCCGCTGCCATCGTAGAGTGTCGAGGTGCTGCTGCCGTTGTTGGCAATCCAGACGGGTGCATTCGGCGCGAAGACAATTCCCCAGGGATTGACCAGATGGGTATCGACCGTGAGTGCCGATGTCCCCGCGACGTTGGCCACCAAGCTCGTCGCGGTGTACGGCCCGGTGCCCGCGGCGGCGGCACCCACCGTCAGCGTAGTCGATCGGGTCGCTGCCGCCCCGCTCCCCGTACACATGAGCGTATATTCGTAAGTGCCGGCCGCAGTCGGTGACAGCGTCTTCGATCCGCTCACGGGTTCCGAACCGCTCCAGGCGCCGCTCGCGGTGCACGCGGCGGCATTGGTCACCGACCAGGTCAGTGTGGCGCTTTGTCCGACCTGAATATTCGCACTGCTGAGCGAGAGGTTGATCGCGGCGGCAGCGCCGCCGCCGCCATAAACACTTCCACCCCCTGCGCCCGTGGCGCTCGTCGAGCCCCCTCCGTCGCCGCCGCAGGCCGTCAGCACCAAGAGCATCAACGCCGTGGGCGCCCAGCCTAGAACCCATCTCGATTTGAATTTGTACGCCATAGCCCGTGTCCTCGACGCCGCAGCGTCCTGTGCGATTGCAAATGATCCGCGTTTTGCGGTCTTCGTTAGCTGAGTAACGAAGCGAGACTGGCGGGTTTTGGTTTGAGAATTAAAAAACCGCGATGAAACCAAACATCTCTCGCGAGGTACTTACCCGGTATCGCGCCGGCACGGCAAAATCACCGGCCTCAGAAGCGCCAGGCGGCTGCAATCGCCCACGTCCCATTCGCGCTCGCGTCCTCATAGAGTGTGGCCACGGTGGCATCGGCAAAGAAACGGCTGACATTCAATGTGAACCGCCCGTAGACATATGCCAAGCCCACATCGCCCGCCCAGTAGCCGACTCCGAACAAATGATGCAAATCGTAGTATCCCGCCCCGGCCGTCGCCGAAACCCCGAAGCGCAGCGGCCAACGGCCCGTGAGCTCGTACGCCGCGGCGGGCCGACGAGAGGCAAAGCCGAGATCGGAATACGAGGTGTAGTTGGGTTGATAGGATATGGTCGCCGCAACGAGGTCCGAGTACGCGACGTTCAGGGCGACCTCATCGTAGCTGTAGCGAGAGGGTCGCGGATCTTGCAGGTAGGCGTAGTGGGTGTAGGTACCCTTCACCGTGAAATCGGAGCCCAGCGGCCGAATCAGGCCCCCGTAGAAATCGAGTTCCTCGAAGGTTCTACCGCCGCCCGGATAGGGATCCACGTTCGAGCCCCAGGTGCCGGCGAACCACCCGAAGGCGCTTTGATAGTTGCCACCGAGTTGCAACGCCGCGCCGTTATAGGTCTGTGAGATCCCGCGGTAGATATAATTGTTGGTGGCGCCGATGGAGCCGCTCCACGTTCCTTCCGCGCGGCAGACTCCCATCAGCATCGTGACGCCCAGAAGCGCCACGAGCAATGCACCATGATCGATGCGCGCCTCTCCGAGCGCCGCAACGGAAGCGATCCTGTTCGCTGAGTTGACGGCCTGTGCATCCATCGGCGCTGCATTATAGGGCTGGATACCTCTCCGCCGCCGCCCTGCCGATTTATTTCGAGCCTCCACAGAACCGCGCGCCGCTCTCGCGGTACCTACCCGTACCAGCTTGACCATCGATCCTTCGACCAACCACAGAAAAAGGGGATACCCATGAAAACGACCATAAATTCTCATGTGTTGACGATGGCGCTTGCCGCCAGCCTGACCATAGACCTAGCCGGCGTCTCGTTCGCCCAGGACGCGTTCCTGCCTGCCGCGATCAATTCCTCGACAATCCCCGCAAACGGCGACGTGAATCCGTATGGTGTCGCGTTTGTGCCGCGCGGATTTCCAAACGGCGGCAGCATCGCTGCCGGCGATGTTCTGGTCGGCAACTTCAACGACAGCAACAACGTACAGGGAACCGGAACCACGATCGTTCGCCTGCCCGGGCGTGGCCCGCTCGCCCCTCCCGGCGCGGCGAGCACGTTCTTCACCAGCAAGCTTCCCGGGCTGAGCACCGCCCTCGGCGTGCTGCGAAACGGCTTCGTCGTCGTGGGCAACGTGCCGACGAAGGACGGCACGTTCGCCACGATCGGCCGCGGCGCGCTGCAAGTACTCGACCGACATGGCAAGCTCCTCCAGACCTGGACGGATCCTGTATTTCTCGACGGACCTTGGGATCTCACCATCGACGACCACGGCGGCTACGCGCACATTTTCGTCGCCAACGTGCTGAACGGCACGGTATCGCGGCTCGATGTGTCGGTCGGCTCGAGCAGCGTGACCCTGCAGCAGTTGACCACGGTTGCAAACGGCTATTCGCACGTGCCCAATGCGGGGGCGGTAGTCCTCGGACCGACGGGTCTCGCGTACGCCGCCGCCGCCGACACCCTGTACGTGGCCTCGACCAACGACAATGCGATCTATTCCGTGTCGAACGCGCGAGCCCGATCGGACGCGGCCCGCAAGGGCATGTTGGTCTTTGCGAATGAGCGTCTGCGCGGCCCCCTTGCGCTTCGCTTCGCGCCCAATGGGCACTTGCTGACGGCCAATGGGGACGCGGTCAATCCCGATCCGCTGCATCCGAGCGAGATCGTCGAATTCACCACCGGCGGCGACTTTGTCCGGGAATACAACGTGGACGCGAGCCAGGGTGGCGCATTCGGGATCGATTCCCGCGCGAACGACGACGACGGCCGTGTGGACGAGGACGGCGACCTCAACTTCGCGGTCGTCGATGACGTGACCAATGACTTACTGGTGATTCGGCTGCCGCATTGATCTGCGGTGCGTCGAGGCGGGGTTTAGCTTACACTTTGGCGGGTGCGGTATCGATCGCCCCGCCGCGCCGCCTGACGGCTCGCTCGCGACTCTCCTCCGGCTGATCGCGATACGGCGCGAGGGAGAGAACGTCAGCGGCCCAAAATGCGGGAGCGAAGAATTTAGCGCAATGCAGATAAGTACATTCAGCCGAGTCTGGTATCTGATCCTCGCCATCCCTGTTGCATCCCTTGCCTCCGGTGCGGCGTTTGCCGCAGAAGCCGGGCCGGGCTACGACATCGAAATGAGCCGTATGATTCCCGTTCGCGACGGCACGGAGCTCGAGGCCTGGATCACCAAGCCGTCCGCCATCAGGGCGAAGTTGCCGACAATACTGACGCTCACGCAATACGATATCGATGGCGGCCGTCACGGCGATTCCGCCGGTTATTACGCCCATCGCGGCTATGCATTCGTACAAGCCTATGTACGCGGCCGCGGTCGATCCGGCGGCGTCAAAAGCGACAGCCTCGGCGCCCAGGTCGGACGCGACGGTCACGACTTGGTCGAATGGATCGCCGCGCAGCCTTGGAGTGACGGACGGGTCGTGATGTTCGGCGGCTCCTTCGTCGGCATGACGCAGTGGCAAACCGCCGCGCAGTTGCCGCCGCATCTCGCCGCCATCGCTCCGTATGTGCCCATCTACCCGGGCTGGGATGTTCCGAACACGAACGGGATTCCGCAGGCATGGACCACCGTCATCCTCGGATATGTGTCAGGTCGCTCGCTCAATACCGGCTTTATCCGCAATCAAGACTACTGGGAAGGAAAGATGCTCGAGCAGTATGCCGCGTATCGTCCTTTCTATGAGCTGGATCACGCCATGGGCATCGCCGCGGATGACTGGTGGATGCTCGATGCGCAAGGCAACAAGAAGTCCATGTTCGATGTGTGGCTGGACCACGTCGGCGACGCTGCGTTCAACCTCGCCGCAGAGCCCAAGGCCGAAAGCTACGCGCGAATGAATTTTCCGGTACTGACGGTGACGGGGTATTACGACGATGACCAGCCGGGGACTCTGCATTATTACCGCAATTACGTGGCCCACGCCCCCGCCTCCGCCGTCGCGCAACTCCACCTCGTGATCGGACCGTGGGATCACTCAGGTGCCCAGGAGCCCACCAAGGTGATCGAGGGAGCAGCTATCCCAGAGGCCGCTGTCGTCGACATGCAGAAGCTGCACGCCGATTGGTACGACTCTGCATTGGACCGGGGTCCACTGCCGCCGTTGCTGCACTCGAACGTCGCGTACTTCATGTTGGGTGCCGACGAATGGCGGTACGCGAAAACGCTGGACTCGGCATCCTCAGGCAAGGAATTGACCTTCTATCTGGCCGAGTCTTCGGGAACGCCGCAGGATGTCTTCCGATCGGGGCAGCTCGCGCTCAAGCCGCACGCGGGCGAGCCGCCGGCCGGCCTGGTCAGCGATCCTCGCGAACTGCCCGAGCTGGCTGTCGCCCGATATGCGGCCGATGAGAATTTGACGAGCCAATTTCGCGCCTTTCAGAAACGTGCAATCACGTTTCATTCCGATCCCCTCGCGCAGGATACGGAAATCGCAGGTCACATGCGGCTTACATTGGAGTGTGAAGCCGACGCGCCGGACTTCGATCTTTGGGCGCAGGTGCTGATGGTGCTCCCCGACGGCTCGACCGTTCGATTGGGCGAAGATATCCGCCGCGCTCGATTTCGCAACAGTCAGTTCAAGGAGGAGCTCATCAAGCCGGGGCAGCCGGTGCATATACCGTTCGAATTTAACTGGCTGGCACGGCGTATTCCGGCCGGCGCGCGTCTGCGTTTGACCATTGCCCCTCTGAACTCACCGAACTACCAAAAGAACTTCAACACGGGTGGGCGAATGGGCTACGAGAAAATCGACGAGGCGCGAGTTGCGAACATCAAGATCTTTCATGACGCCAAACGGCCGAGCCGATTGACGCTACCGCTCGCGGCTGCGCGTGCCGCAGGTACTTGAGACTCGCGCTCATTCCGATCAATATCGGAGACTCTTCACTCGAGGAGTCCGATGATCGAGACCGGGCACAATCTGCTTTTCCAGGAGGCGAATCTGGCCGACTCCGGGAGCGGCGCGGAGCGCGTCAGCTTTCTGAGTCGCGTGCCGAGCCAGCGCAAAATAGACGCATTCCTCAAGGCGCAGGACCGGGGGAACCCCTCGCCTCGGTTCGCGGAATTCTTCGATCTTCAGATTGCCGTATTCATAGCTGCGGTCCCCGCGGCGCTGGGTGTGCGCGTGGTGGTGGCCGGCGTCACCAACGTGAGTCAGGATCAATTCGACACGATTGCGGCTCTCATCGGCCGGGGCACCGCCCGCTGGAATAGACTCGAATTCAAGCGTTGCATCGAATCCATTTTGGGCATTTCCGTCCAGGACTTCGCCGGACCCGCTCGCTGACCCCACGGTGGTTGCGCCGCAGCACGACTCGAGGTGCGCTCAACCGGCCGCCACCTGCAGCGCCGGCGCGGGAACACCGCGCTTGCTGTGCAGCTTGATGTTGAGGCGCAGCTCGTTGGCGGAATCCGCGTTGCGGATCGCCTCGTCGTAGCCGATCGCCCCCTCGTCGTAAAGCTCGAACAGCGACACGTCGAAGGTCATCATCCCGAGCTCCCGCGATTTCTGCATGATGGCCTTGATCTCGTGAAACTCACCCTTGAGCAGCTTGTCGGCAACGATGGGCGTGTTGATCAAGATTTCCACGGCGGCCCGCCGCCCCTTGCCGTCCTCGGTTCGGATGAGCCGCTGCGAGATAATGGCCCGCAGGTTGCTGGAGAGATCCATGAGAAGCTGCTTGCGCCGGTCCTCGCTGAAGAAATTGATGATGCGATCGATGGTCTGATTGGCGCTGTTCGAGTGCAGCGTGCCCAGGCACAGATGCCCGGTCTCGGCGAAAGCAATCGCGTGCTCCATGGTCTCTGTGTCGCGGATCTCTCCGATGAGTATCACGTCCGGCGCTTGGCGCAGCGTGTTCTTGAGCGCGTTGTGCCAGGAGTGCGTATCGATGCCGACCTCACGGTGAGTGATGAGCGATTGCTGCGACTGATGCACGAACTCCACCGGATCCTCGACGGTGACGATGTGACCGGCCGAGGAGCAGTTGCGCTCATGAATCATGGCGGCGAGCGAGGTTGACTTGCCCGATCCGGTGGCGCCCACCACGAGCACCAGCCCCCGCTTGGTCATCACGATTTCCTTCAAGATCGGGGGCATCGCCAGCTGGTCGAGGGTCGGAATGTCATTGACGATGGTGCGCACCACCATACCGACGTTCTGTTGCTGTACGAAAACGTTGACCCGAAAGCGCGACACACCGGGGATGGAGATGGCGAAGTTCGCCTCCAGATCCCGTTCGAACTCCTCCCGCTGCCGCTCGTTCATCAACGCATACGCGAGCTCGTGGGCGATCTCTGCGGAAAGCTTCTGATTGACCAGAGGCTTCATGGCGCCCTGGAGTTTGATGCTCGGGGGAAAATCCTTCGAAATGAAAAGATCCGACCCCCCTGCGGCGCTCATTGCCGTCAGCAACTTGACGATGTAGGACTTTGCCTGCTCCTCGCTGAATGACATCGTCACCTCTGAGCTCGAATTATTAAGTCGCGCAAGGGTACCGAATGGGGAGCCAGCGAGGCCGGTATTGGCTCTCACTCATCTGTCAGCGGACACATTAAGTTAAGTCATGACTTGAGGCACAATGGGGCATGACCAGGGCACGCGGCTTCATTCTTCAGGCAAGTTACCGCGTCACCTCGACGGCGGACGGACGGCGCTCGCCGGTCGTGCATCTGTACGGCCGATTGGACACGGGTGCTTCGTTCCTGGTGCGGGACGATCGGCAGCGCCCGCACTTCTATGTGCGTGAGACCGATTTATCTCGCGCCGCCGCCCTCAAATCATTGCCGCTGACCCAGCCCGTGGACAAGCGCACCTTCGCCGGCGAGCCCGTGTGCCGTATCGACGTCGAGGTGCCCTCGGACGTGCCTCCCTTGCGGGACAAGCTGCACGCCGCAGGGATCGAGACGTTCGAAGCCGACGTCCGCTTTGCCTCACGCTACTTGATCGAGCGCGGCATCAAAGGCGGCTGTGAAATCGAGGGCGACCCGAGCCCGGGCGCCGGCGGCCTCGTGTTCCAGAATCCGCAGCTGCATCCCGCCGACGTGCAGATCACGCCGCGCGTACTGTCGTTCGACATCGAGACGGATGCGAAGGCAGAGCGTCTGTTGGCGATATCGCTTTACGGTCTGGGGAGCGATGAGGTGCTCATCGTCGACGACGGCGAGCGGCCGATGCCCGAGCGTGCCGAGCGCTGCGCGACCGAGGCGGCCGCGCTCGAGGCGTTCGCCGCCCGAGTTCGATCGCTCGATCCGGACGTGATCACCGGCTGGAATCTCATCGATTTCGATCTCAGCGTGCTCGAGCGGATCGCCGCCCGCGTAGGCTGCGAGCTCGAGCTCGGTCGAGACCGGGGCGCCACGCGGATCCGCAAGGCCGAAGGCTATTTCGGCAGCGGCCAGGCGAGCATCCCGGGACGCCTGGTGCTCGACGGCATCGACCTCTTGCGCGGGGCGTTCATCCGCATGGATGATTATTCGCTCGATGCGGTGGCGCGCGAAGTGCTCGGGGAAGGCAAGGCCGTCACCGCCCCCGCCCGCGACCGCTTGGCGGAAATCCTCCACAACTATGAGCATGATCTGCCGGCCTTCGCGCTCTACGCCCGAACGGATGCGCGCCTTGCCTTGGGTATAGCGGAGAAGTTGCGCCTCATCGAGCTCGCCTTCGCCCGCAGCCAGCTCACGGGCATGACGCCCGATCGGGTCGCGGCCAGCATCGCCTCCTTCGACTTCCTCTATCTTGCCGAGCTCGAGCGCGCGCGCATCGTCGCACCGAGCGTACGGGGCGGCGACTCGCGCGTGCACGTCGCGCAGCAGGGCGGCCACGTACTCGAGCCCGAAACGGGTCTGCAGGCCAACGTTTGGGTGTTCGATTTCAAGAGTCTGTACCCGAGCATCATCCGCACCTTCAACATCGATCCCGTAAGTTACGTACCGGAGCCGACCCCGGACCTCGATCTGATCCGCACGACCGAGGGAGCGTTTCAGCGCGAGCCTGCGATCTTGCCGCGGCTCCTCGACGAGCTGTTTCCGCGGCGCGAGGCGGCGAAGCGCCGTGGCGACGAGGTGGCCGCGCATGCCATCAAGATCCTGATGAACTCGTTCTACGGTGTCCTCGGCACCTCTGCCTGCCGATTCTTCAACCCCGCCCTCGCCAACTCCATCACCGGCATGGGCAAGCATCTGCTGCTCTGGTCGAAGCAATGGTTCGAGTCTCAGGGATTTCGCGTGCTGTACGGCGACACCGACAGCCTGTTCGTGAGCTCCGCCGCGAGCGACCCGGCGCGGGCGAACAGCGAGGCTGCGCGGCTCGCCGCCCTACTCAATCGCGACCTCGAGCAGCACATCGAGGCGCGCTGGCGCGTGCGCAGCCGTCTCGAGCTCGAGTTCGAGAAGCTGTACTTGAAGCTGTTCCTGCCGCGCGCCCGTCACAGCATGCGCGGCGCGAGCAAGCGCTATGCCGGTTTGATCTATTCGGCCGGCGGCACTGGGACCGTCGAGTTCGTCGGCATGGAGGTCATCCGGCGCGACGCGACGCCGCTCGCGAAGCGGGTGCAGCGCGAGCTCTACGAACGCTTGTTCTCGAATCGACCGGTGGATGCATACCTCGCCGAGATCGTCGCCCGCGTGCGCCGCGGTGAGCTCGACGAGGAGCTCGTCTATCACAAGAATCTGCGCAAGGAGACGGGCGAGTACACCGCCACGACACCACCGCACGTCGCCGCCGCGCGCAAGTCCCGCTTGGCGCTCGGCAGATCCATCCGCTACGTAATGACCACGGCCGGGGCCGAACCGCTCGATAACCTGTCCCATCCCCTCGACCGCGAGCACTACGTGGAGAAGCAGGTCAAGCCGGTCGCGGAGCCCGTGCTGGATACGCTCGGACTGAACTTTGAGCGGGTGATCGGCGATGCACGCCAGTTCGAGCTCGATTGGTCCTGAACCGGCAGGCCGCAACGCTCACGCCGCCTCGATCCGCTCGAGCTCTCCCCCGCCGAATCGCAGGCGGCGCGGCCGCCCGTCGACGAACTCCAGGAATTCCGCCACCTCGGGACTCGTCGGTTTCTCGCCGACGCGGAACAAGCGATCGCCGATGGGCGTGAGCAGATCCGTGCCGCCGACCCATAGGCGTCCTTGTCGCTGCACAACGCGCGCCCAGCCGACCCACGGATCCTCGGAATAGTAAGCGCCCACGTACCGATCCAGCTCGGGCGAGGATTCGATCGGGCGCGCGTTCCCCTCGGGGCGCGCGTACCAGTCCGGTCCGTGAGCGAGGGCGACCACCGCACGCCTCGCGCCGGCGTTGGATTGGCCCGCGTCGTCGCGCTCGAACACCAGCGGATACAGATCGAAATCGGCATGATCGGCGATGAACGTGTCCTCCTCGACATGCTGCAAGGTAATCCGCTCGCGAGCGCGCGCGAGCACGAGTCGCCCGCCCGCGGCGGCGACCTCGAGACGGCGCCCGTCGGCACAGACATAGCTGCCCTGATAACTCGCCGCATCGTGAACCTCGGCCGTCTCGTCGAAAGGCGGCAGCGGCGGTGCGGGACTATTCTCCTGTGCCGCACGCAGCAACCGCAGCGCGAATTGGGCCACCGGATTGGGGCGATAATCGAGCTGCGCATTGATCGAGGCAAAGGCGCCGAATCCCGCGTCGAGATCGAGGTGCAGGGTCGACATGAACGACACCATGCCGCCCGTATGCCGCAGTCGGCGATGCCCATCGAGCTCATCGACCGCGATGCCATATCCATAAGAAGCATTCGGACCGAAATCGGGCGCGGCGATATAAGGCGTCGAGAACAGCGTGAAACCCTCCGCCGACACGATGCGCCCGCGGGGATGGGCGCCCCCGTTGAGAATCATGCGCAAGTAGGCGGCCATGTCCGCCGGACAGGATGCGATCGACCCGGCCGCTTGCTCGACCTCGAGATTGCCGGCGACTGCCAAGGGTCCATGACGCGGATAGGGCCGATCATCGTGCAGAGGTGTGTAGCTTTGAGCGATTCGGCCACGCGAGGCGCTGGTGATCGCCGGGACCGTATTGCGCATCCCCAAGGGCTCCAAGATGCGCGCCGTGACGGCCATCGGCCAGGGCCGCCCGTCCAGCGACTCCACCAGGTAGCCGAGCACGCCGTAGCCCCAGTTACTGTAGTGAAACTGCGAGCCCGGCGCATACGCTTGGCGCGGCCGGCGCTCCGGGTCGCGGGGAAACACCGGCTCATCCTCCGGCATGCCGCTCGAGTGGGTCAGCAAGTGATGCACGAGTATCTCGCCGAAATCGGCCCTCACCGCGAGCCAGGGCAAGTAGTGCCGGATCGGTGCCTGCAGATCGAGCTTGCCCTCGTCGCGAAGCTGCAGGAGCGTGAGCGCGACGAACGACTTGCTGATGGATCCGATCTCGAATAGATCCGAGGTCGACACGGGCACGCGTGCCTCGAGGTGCGTATAGCCGTACGCGGAGACGCGGATCGGCCCGTCCCGATCCGCAAGGGCCAAGGTCAATCCGGGCGCGTTCATGGCCTCGCGGTAGCCGGCAATGAAACGATCCAAGGCGGCGAGCGCCCCCGCGCGAGCGCCAGGGGCGCGCGACGTCGACGCGGCCGGAGCCGCCTCCGCCCATCCGAACGGGAGGACCCCGGCCGCGGCCGACCCCACACCGAGCGCGAGCACATCGCGCCGGGTGATGAGGGGGGAGCAGCCGCTGCGCGCGGGCAAATTCTTCTTCTGAGTCATGGGTCGAGCTCCGGATAGTGACGGAATATGCCATCGTTGTTGAAGGCGATACGCCGCGGCGAGGCGAGATAGGCCGCAACGCGCGGACGCTCCTGCACCCGCGCGTGCAATCCGAACAGCCGCGGGTACTTGCGTGCGAGCTTCGCGCTTGCGTTCGGAAAGGCGTAGCTCAAGCCGGCAATCACTTGGAACACCGACAGGTCTGCGTAGCAGAGTCTCGCCCCCAGGAGAAAGCGCGCCTGCCGGCCGTTGCGTCCCAGCACGTCGTCGAAATAGCCCAGGAACTTCGGCACCCGGCTCTTCAGAAAATCGGCGCTGCGACGCCGTGCTTCCTTGCGTTGCTGCTGAAAATAGAGATTTCCCGAGATGGGGTGATGCGTGTCGTGGACCTCGACCAGGAAGTCCGTGACGGTGAGTTGCAGCTGATGCACCCAGAGCCGCGCGCTCGCATCGCGCGGCACGAGACCGTGCCGCGGACCGAGAAACTGCAAGATATTGGCCGTCTGCCCGATGATGAGCCGGCCGGCCTTTAGAAAGGGTGGCGCGAACGGCGGCCGCGCGAGCCGCCGCCCCGTCATCAACGCGATCATCGCAGACATACCGGAGCCGCGGCCCGACTCACGTGCCACATCGCGATAGCGAGCGCCCGCCTCCTCGAGCGCCAGCCGCACGAACTCACCGCGGCCTTGAATGGTCGGCCAATAATAGAGCGCGTAATTCATCTGGTTGCTCCGGTTGTGGGAGAATTCCTCCGCAGCGAAGAAAACCTTTCGCGGGAGACGGGCTGCCTTGCCTGAAATCGTAACGAATTTCGCCGCCCAATGGGGCCTCGACCCCACCGTCGAGTATCTCAATCACGGCTCCTTCGGCGCCTGCCCGACGGCGGTCCTCGCCGCGCAGAGCGCGCTGCGCGCGGAAATGGAGCGCGAGCCGGTCGATTTCCTCTCCGGAACGCTGCCGGCGCGCATCGATGCCGCGCGCCAAGAGTTGGCGGAGTTCCTCGGCGCGGACCCCGCCGACTTGGCTTTCGTGCCGAACGCGACGGCGGGCGTGAATGCGGTGTTGCGCTCCCTCGAGCTCGCATCTTCGGACGAGATCCTGGTCACGAGCCACACCTACGCGGCCTGCAGCAAGACTGTGGATTTCGTTGCGCGGCGCTCGGGGGCGCGCGTGGTGATCGCGACGCTGCCCTTTCCCTGTCCCGACGAGAAGGCTGTGGTCGAGGCCGTGTTGCGCGCCGCCTCCGCCCGCACGCGCGTGGCGCTCATCGATCATGTCACCAGCCCAACGGCCTTGATCCTGCCGGTGCGCCGCTTGGTCCAGGAACTCGCCGCTCGCGGGATCGACACGCTGGTGGACGGCGCTCACGCGCCCGGAATGGTGCCGCTCGGTCTCTCCGATCTCGGCGCCGCCTATTACACGGGCAATGCGCACAAGTGGCTTTGCGCACCGAAGGGCGCCGCGTTCCTGCACGTGCGCAGGGACCGCCAGGCCGGCGTCCATCCGAACGTGATCAGCCACGGCTACACCGCGGGTTTTCACGCCGAATTCGACTGGGTCGGCACGCTCGACCCCACACCCTGGCTATGCATTCCGGCAGCTTTGCACCATATCGGCGGCCTGCTGCCCGGCGGCTGGCCTCAGGTGATGCGGACGAACCACGAGCTCGCGCTTCGCGCCCGCGACGCGCTCGGCGAGCGCTTGGGCGTGCGCGCTGCCGCTCCGGACAGCATGATCGGCTCGATGGCCGCCCTCCCGCTGCCCATGGACGCCACCGGCGCGGCGCCCGACACCCCGGCCTTGCACGACTGGCTCCGTGTACGCGGTGTCGAAGCGTGGCTGCATCCCCATCCCGTGCCGCTGGTGCGCGTCTCGGCGCAGCTCTACAACCGTCTCGATCAATTCCGGCATCTCGCGGTGCTGCTCGAGGAAGCACTGCGTGAATGCCGCCCCTGAGGGGACCTCGATCGAGGCGCGGCTCTCCGCGTTCGATGTGTCCATGGTGGTCTTCAGTCTCGTGGTCGGCATCGGGATCTTTCGCACGCCCGCGAGTGTCGCGCGTGCCGCCGGAGATGCGCCCGTATTCTATTCGGCCTGGATCGCGGCCGGGATCATCAGCCTCATCGGTGCCTTGACCTTCGCCGAGATCGGCTCGCGCTGTCCACGCGCGGGCGGTTATTACCGCGTGGTCGCGGATTGCTATGGGGCGACGCCGGCGTTCATGCTGAACTGGGCGCAGACCCTGATGCAGGGCGCGGGCGCCGCGGCAGTCGCCTTCATCGGCGCCGACTTTCTCGTGCCTGTGGTGCTGCCGCCGCAAAGCCGGACGCCGCAGACGACCTTCAGCGTGGCGTTCGGCACCATGATCGTTCTGCTCGCCCTGAACTACTGCGGCATCAAGCCGGGCGCGCGCGCCCAGAATCTGCTGTCCGGCATGAAGATCCTCATGATCGTGGGCCTCGCACTGACCGCGCTCACGCTTGCACCGCATGCGGTTGCGGCGGCGACGGCCACGCCCGCCGCGCCCGTGGCATTGCGGCTCGCCTCGGCGCTGATCCCCTGTTTCTACTGCTACGGTGGCTATCAGCTGACCATGAACCTCGGTGCCGATCTGAAGAACGCCCAAAGACGCTTTCCGATCGCGATCGCCGGTGGAATGCTCACCGTGATCACACTCTACCTGCTGCTCAACGTCGCCTATCAGCACACCCTCGGCATCGACGGCATCGCCCGCTCGGATCTTGCGGCCGCTGCCCTCGCACGCGCGATCTTCGGCCCGACCGGCGAAATGCTGATCTCGATCGCGGTGTTTCTCTCGGCGGCGGGCTTCGTCAACGCGACGATCCTGCAGATGCCGCGTATCTATTACGCGATGGCCGAGGACGGCGTGCTGCCGCGCGCGTTTCGGCGAGTGAATCACCGCACGCAGGTCCAGGAGGCCGGCCTCGGATTCTTCGCCGTGACCATGCTCGTGCCCGCGTTCATGCTCACCTCGTTCGACCGATTGGTTGTATACATCATCTTCATCGATACGCTCACCATCGCGGCGGTGGCCTCGACCTTGTTTGTTCTGCGGCGCCGCCGCACGGGAGAAGGCGGCTATTCGATGCGTGGATTTCCGCTGCTGCCGGGGTTGTATATTGCCGGCCTGTTGCTCGTCGCCGCGCGGGCATTCTCGGTGGCTCCCGGCAGCGGGCTCGCCGGAATCGCGATCCTGCTCACCGGGTGGCCATTGTTCCGCCTCGGCCGCAAAGTCTTCGCCGCGCGACCCACCACGACGGGGGACACCTAGATGGCGATTTAAGCAACGCACGCTGGCAGCCCGGTGTTCCCGGGCTGCCTATCTGGGTGTATCGAAGCGCGCTCGGTGGCGTCCACGCGCGCGGCGCGCTGTTAGAAGCTCGCCCGCACACCCGCATACGCCGACCGGCCCAGCGTTCCGTATTGATACTCCGTCTCGTAGTGCTTGCCGGCGACATTTTCCATACGCGCATAGATTTCGAGGCTGTGCCCGAGGGCATAAGATGCCCGCACATCGGCGAGCACATAACCGCCGAGCTTGATGTCGTTGGCCGCATCGTCGTAGCTCGGACCCGCGTAGCGCAGCGTCACGCTCGTCGTGAGCGGGACGTTCCACCGATAGACCGCCGACGCGTTGGCCGCGTCCTCGGGCCGGAGGGGCAGCTCGTTGCCGTAGGTTGTAGAGCCGGGCGATCGATCCGCGGTCTCGGTCAAGGTGTAATTCGCCGTGAACGTCCATTGATCGGTCGCGTTCCAGGTCGCCTGCAGCTCCGCCCCGTGAGCCGCCGCCCGCGCGATGTTGGCGTAGTAGCCGCCCGAGGGGTTGGGACAGCCGGTCAGGATCGCGCAATAGTAGAACTCGATCAGATCGCGGCTGTAACGCTGAAAGTAAGTAGCCGATAGGTCGAGACGTCCGCCCAGCGCATGCTGCTCGACCCCTGCGTCCCAGGTCTCGCCCGCCTCGGGCTGCAGCGTGCGAGTGCCGTAATTCCCGTACAGCTGATAGAGCGAGGGGGACTTGAACCCCTGTCCGAAGCTTGCCCGCAGAATCGTCTGCGCATCGTTGAGCGCCCAGGCGGCGGCGAGCGAGCCGTCCGTGTGGGAGCCAAACTCATTCTGTCGATCGTAGCGCTCGCCGGCGGTCAAGGTGAGGCCCCGCGCGACCTCGCCTTGCAACTGCACGTAGCCGCTGTCGATGGTCTGGTATGCATCGATCGGCATCGGACCGCTGAAGTCGTACGCAGGTGTGTCACTATCGATGGAGGAGCGCTCGTGCTGAGCACCGAACACGGCTTGATAGCTCGGCGCGAACTGCCAGATGCCTTCATACTCCTCGCGCTCGATATGGCCGACGCCGTAGAAAGTCTCGGTGCTTGCAAGACCCTCGCCGCCCGTGGCATCCGGATCGTAATCGCGAGTGTCCGTGTAAATATAGTGGTAGGCGATGCGGTTCGTGAGGGTGCGATCCGGCGAGTGTAGTATCAGACCGGCATAGCCGAGCAGTTGGGTATTCTTGCCGTACTCGTTGTCGTTTCCGAATGTATCGTAATTCGGCGGCGTATCGTACCCGTCGAAATCGGTGCGCGACTGCACGTAGTATCCGCGCAGATCGAAATCAAGATCGGGCGTGATGTCATATACCAGCCGCCCCGTTGCGCCGCCGATCTGGCTCGCGCACAACCGCGTTCCGCCAAGCTTCTCGTCGAACGCCGGGATGCCGCTGGTGCCGAGCCACGTGCCGGAGAGATGCCACATCAGCGTGTCGGTCTTGCCCCCGATGGAGCCTCCCACATCGCCCGAATTGTGCGATCCACCCTCGGCATTGAAGGTCCCCTCCAACGGGCTCGTCGCCGTCCCGGTGGTGATGTCGATGACGCCGCCCAGCGCCTGACTGCCGTACAGGGTCGATTGGGCACCGCGCAAGATCTCGACGCGAGTGATGTCGTTCGACAGGAGATTCTGGAAATCGAAATACCCGGACGTCGATGCAGGGTCGTAAATCTGCACACCGTCGATGAGCACGACGGTCTGATCGCTCTCGGCGCCGCGGATAAACACCGAGGTCGGTTGACCGACCCCGCCGGCGTGCGCGACGGTGAGCCCGGGCGTCTGCGCCAGCACATCGGACAGCATCGGCAGCTGACTGGCCTTGATGTCTGCATCGGTCAGCACCGTGACTGAGTTACCGACCTTGGACAGTGCCTCCGGTGCGCGATTCGCAACCACGACGATCTCATTCAGCGAATCGTCCGAGGGCACCGGCGATCCAGGCGAGACGTCCTCCGCGAGCGCGGCCAGAGACATGGGTGCGCACAGCGCGGCGGCGCACGCATAACGCAAGATATGTTGTTTCACGACAGCTCCCTGACGACAAGCGACTTCAAATCCGCGTCGTGTCGAAGGCCATCCGTCGCGTTCGCATCCGAACGCAGCAGGCGACCGACGCTCGCGCGCAGTCTTCCAGTCGCCACTCGGGAAAGTCCGTTCGGTCAGCGCAACCCCGGCTGATCGAAGGGCGACGACGACAAGCAGGTCTCCTGGCTCGCGGTTTGGAGTCCTGCATCGCCTTCCCGAATCACGTGACTCAGTGGCTTATCGACGCAGGCGCGCCGCTTACAGTTGCGGGGGCAGCCCGGGCATTGAACCCGAGTTCCCTTTCAATCCCCATGCGGGGAACTTGTCGTGCGTGGCTACGTTGCCGCAAATTGCGCGGCGGGTCAATCGGCGCGGTTCTCCGCGCCGTCGATGCCACCCCAATAATCGGTGTGCACCAAGCTCGCGAGGCTGCAGCCCAGGGTCCATTGGCTCATCTCAAGCATCGGACGAGGGTAGAACTCCGGCACGTGGCCCAGACAGAGCACCGCCACCGGTTTGGCGCCCGCGGGCATTCGCAGTAGCTCCCGCAACGCTTCCGGCTCGAACAGCGACACCCACCCCATGCCGACACCCTCCGCGCGGGCGGCGAGCCACATGTTCTGAATCGCGCAGGCGACGGACGCAAGATCCATCTCGGGCATCGTGCGGCGCCCGAAAACGTGCCTGTCGCGGTCAGGCGCGAGGCCCGCCACGAGGACCTCGCCGCACTCGAGGATGCCCTCCACCTTGAGACGCATAAATTCCTCGTCGCGCTCGCCCAAAGCGGCGGCCGTCCTCGAGCGCTCCTCGTCCACCAGCGCGTGGATCCGCTCGCGCAAACGCCGATCGCGGACGTGAATGAAGCGCCAAGGCTGCATCAAGCCCACGCTCGGCGCGAGGTGCGCCGCGTTAAGAAGTCGCTGCAGCAACTCGGGGGGCAATGGCTCGCTCGAGAAATGACGCATGTCACGCCGCGCGGCCATCACCTTATAAAGAGCTTCGATCTCTTCGCGCGTAAAGTCGGCCATGGAGGTTCCAGTGTGCTGCGCTCGAACGGTGCCCGGGCCGGGCGTTGTGAAAACGGTGCGAATCATTGCACGTTATGGCACCGCCAACCAACCAAAACCCCGGCCGTTTGACGGAGCCTACCGTTCGCGAGCAGACTTGCGCCTGCGCGCAGGAGTCCGTCCGCCGAGCGGCGACGGGTGAAACGGGAAGTCGGTGACTCTATTTAACAGAGGAATCCGGCGCTGCCCCCGCAACGGTGAGTGAATAGGCCGGGTCTTCATGCCACTGCGCTTCAGCGTGGGAAGGCGACTTGGCCGGTACTAGAGTTCACGAGCCCGTAGACCGACCTGCGACGCGGCGGCACAGGTTGCGGTGGGCGACGTCCGTGCGGAATCGGCGGCGTCAAAGCCACTGCTCCCCGCGCGATTCTCACCTCGATCCTTTTCACGCACGGCGGGTGCGCACGAGGTGGGCATGTTGATGGCAATTGCAAAGGCCGACGCGGCGTTTCTCGCTGCGGCGCAGCGTCGTCTCGACACGCTCACCAAGCCATTGGGTGCTCTCGGCCGGCTCGAGGAGCTGGCCGCACAAATCTGTGCTGCGCAAAGGACATTGACGCCGTCGATAGTGCGGCCGGTCGCCGCGGTGTTCGCCGCCGACCACGGCGTCGCGGACCGCGGTGTGAGCGCCTATCCGCGCGCCGTCACCGAGCAGATGGTCAAGAACTTCCTGGCCGGCGGCGCCGCCATCAACGTGCTTGCACGCTTGCAGGGCATGGAGCTCTGGATCGTGGACGCCGGCGTCGACGCCGATTGCGAAGCGCATCCACGCCTCATCCAGGCGAAGATACGGCGCGGCACCCGCGATTTCACCGCGGAGGCCGCTTTGAGCGAAGTGGAGTGCCGCGCGGCGCTCGATCAAGGTCGCAGAGTCGTGGAACAGATCGTTCCGCCGGAAGGAAATACGCTCGTTCTCGGTGAAATGGGCATCGGCAACACGGCGGCTGCGGCGCTTCTGATGCACGGGCTCACGGGTGTGCCGCTGCTCGAGTGCATCGGGCGCGGCACCGGGCTCGACGATGCCGGCCTCGAGCGCAAGCACGGCATTCTGAGCGCGGCCTGTGCGCGCCGTCCGCCGCCCGAGGACCCCATCGAGCTGCTCACCGAATTCGGTGGCTACGAAATTGCCATGCTCGTGGGCGCAATGCTCGGCGCGGCGGAGCGGCGGCACCTCGTGATCATCGACGGTTTCACGGTGACGGTAGCCGCGGCGCTTGCCACGCGAATGGCGCCCGCCATGCTCGACTACTGCATCTTCGGGCATTGCTCGCAGGAGCGGGCCCACAGGAAATTGCTTGCCTATCTCGGCGTGAAGCCGCTGCTCGATCTCGACATGCGGCTCGGCGAAGGCAGCGGCGCGGCGCTCGCCCTTTCGGTGGTGCGCGCGGCCGTGGCGCTGTTCACGGAGATGGCCACGTTCGAGGGCGCGGGAGTGAGCGAAAAAATAGAATGAGCCATCAATTGCGGTTGTTATGCGTGGCGACGCAATTTCTCACGCGTCTGCCGGCGCCGCGGCTCCGCGAGTTCGATCCGGGCTGGCTTGCGCAGTCGACGCGCTACTTCCCGTTGGTAGGCGTGCTGGTCGGGCTCGCGAATGTTCTAGTCTGGTGGATCGCGAGCCGCCGGCTGCCCGCGAGCGTGTCGATCGGACTGATGATGGCGGTCTCGATGCTGCTCACCGGCGCATTTCACGAAGACGGCTTCGCCGACGCCTGCGACGGTTTCGGCGGGGGCAGCTCGAAAGACCGCGTGCTCACCATCATGAAGGACTCGCGCATCGGCGCCTTCGGCGCCATCGGCTTGTTCCTCATGCTCGGGTTGAAATGGACGACGCTCGTCGCCCTGCCGGGCGCGGTTCTCGTGCAGTGCGTGGTGGCCTCACACATGTTGAGCCGCTGGTGCGCCATCGGGCTCATCGCTTTTCTTCCCTATGTGCGCGCCGACGCGGACGCGAAGGCGAGGGATTTCGCCGGCCGCTTGAGCGGCGGCGAGTGGGTCCTGAGCGGCGCCATCGGATTCTTGGGGCTTGCTCCGCTGGCGTGGCTCTACTCACGAAGCGATGCCCCTCTTGGCTGGTCCGCCCTTGGCACAGGCGCTAGTGTCGCAGTGGCGGCCGCGGTCCTGGGTGGCCTCTATGTCCGACACCGGATCGGCGGATACACGGGCGATTGCCTCGGCGCGGTCCAGCAGCTGGCGGAGCTCGGGTTCTTGCTGGGCGGGCTGGGCGCGATCTACTCGGCGCGCGGTCTGGCCTGAGCGGCCCATGGAGATTTACTTGGTCCGCCATCCGAAGCCTTGCCGATCCGAAGGTCTCTGCTACGGCCGCACAGAAGTGCCCGTCGATCCGGACGTGCTCGAGGCCGCCACCGCGTCGCTTCGCTCGCGCATCCCGGCCCAAGTCCTGCGTCACGCGATGATCTTTACGAGCCCCGCGTCGCGATGCCTCGGCCTCGCCCGTGAGCTCGCCGCGCCGCGCGAACCGGACATTGCCGAGGAGCTTCACGAGATGCATTTCGGCGCTTGGGAAGGCACGCCGTGGGACTCGGTGCCGCGCGCCGAGCTCGATGCGTGGGCGATGCATGTGTGGACTTACCGCGCCGGCGGCGGCGAGTCGACCGCCATGGTCGCGGCGCGATGGCGCCGTTGGATCGCACGTGTCGCCGCAGAGATTGCGGGGCAAGGCGTGCCCGCGATCGCAGTGACACACGCGGGAGTTATCCGGGTGGCACTCGCCGGCGCCAACCGGCTCGGCCCGGAGCTTGAGTTGGACGTGCCTTTCGGATCGGTTCATCGCATCCACATCGGCACAGTCGACATGGCCGCTCCCGACATCAACGCCACGCGGGCCTGCACGCCGTGACGACCGCGATCGGCAAGATGCTTGTGCTTGGCGGCGTGCGCTCCGGCAAGAGCCGTTATGCGGAAGAGCTTGCGCGAGGTCAGGCTCGAGCCGTGACCCTGATTGCGACCGCAGAGGCGCGGGATGAGGAGATGGCGGCCCGCATCGAGGCGCATCGGCACCATCGAGATGTGCGCTGGCGCGTCATCGAGGAGCCTCTCGCACTCGCCGCGACGCTGCGCGCGACGATCTCACCCGAGAGCCTTGTGATTGTCGATTGCCTCACGGTATGGCTCAGCAATTTGCTTGGCGGACAAGACGCGGACGCGGCGCGGCGAGAAACTCAGGCACTGCTCGATACGTTGTCCTCTCTCACCGGAGATTGCATCCTGATCTCGAACGAAGTGGGCTTCGGCATCATCCCGGCAAATGCTCTCGCGCGGCGCTTCGGAGATGAGGCCGGAGTTCTTCACCAGCGCATCGCCAGGCAATGCGATCGCGTAGTCCTCATGGTGGCCGGTGTGCCACTCACCGTCAAAGATCCGCAGGCCCTGATGCCTCGCCCCGGTGTGTCCCCGTGACGGAGCCGCTCGCCGCCCTGGCGCGCCAGGGCGCGGCAGCGCACACCGCCGCCGCCCCACGCCGCGTTGTGGTTACGATCCTGTTGGCGTCACTGTGCGCCGCATCTCTGGCAGCGCCGCCCGACCAGACCGCCCCGTCGCTCGCGCCACAAGCCGACATCGTGGTACGCGATGACTCGGGACGCGAGGTGCACTTGGCCCATCCTCCAGAGCGCGTCGTGAGTCTGCTTCCCTCGCTCACCGAGACTGTGTGCGCGCTCAACGCCTGCGCGCGCCTCGTGGCGACCGACCGTTACTCGGATTTTCCGGCAGACGTGCGCTCATTACCCAAAGTAGGCGGCTTGGACGATGCGCAAATCGAGGAGATCGTGCGTTTGAGGCCCGATGTGGTCCTCCTCAGCCATTCGCAACGAATCAGCGGCCGCTTGCAGGAGCTCGGCGTGCAATCCGTGGCGCTCGATACGGAGACTTTCGACCACATCGCGCACTCCGTCGCCTTGATCGGCCGAGTACTGGGTCTGCCCGAGCGAGCAGCGGCGCTCAACATGGAAATCAATCGCAGTGTGCGTGCCGTGAGCGCCTCGGCGAGCGCGCGCCGGCGCGGCGCGGGCCCATCGGTCTACGTCGAGGTGGATCGCGCGCCCTACGCCGCGGGAGCGGACTCCTTCATCGGCGAAATGCTCGCCCTGCTCCGCGCGCGCAATATCGTGACACCGGACCTCGGTCCCTTTCCCAGGCTCAATCCGGAGTATGTGGTGCGCCACGATCCTGATGTAATCATCGTGACAGAGGAGGAGTTGCCGGACTTTACCGAGCGGCCCGGATGGGCTCAAATCCGCGCGGTGAAGGAGCAGCGCGTGTGTTCCTTTCCCCCCGCAGTGCGCTACATCATCGAGCGACCCGGTCCGAGGGTTGCGCAGGGGATGCAGGCGCTCGAAGCGTGCCTCGAGCGTGTCGCGCCATGAGTGCTCCGCGCGCGCTGATGAGGCTCGACGAAGCGCCGCAGGACCTGACCAAGGCCAATCGGCTCACGGTGTGGCTGCTCGCCTGTGTCGCGATCACGCTGGCGCTCACCTTCGGCAGTCTTGTGGTCGGCACTTCGAGTATCCAGACATCTCTCGGCTGGATCCTCTCGCCGGACGCGCAGTCGAGCGTGGTGCTCTGGCAAATCCGCTTGCCGCGCAGCATCGGCGCCTGGTTGGCGGGGGCCTTGCTCGGTCTCGCGGGCGGTATCGCGCAGGGCGTCTTCCGCAACCCCCTCGCCGACCCATACCTGCTCGGTACGGCTTCGGGTGCCGCGCTCGGCGTGACCATCAGCCTGGTCGCCGCGGATGTCTCGGTCGGCGGGCTCGCGTGGGCGAGCAAGCTCGGCATGACCGGGGCAGCCTTTCTTGGCGCAGGGGGCGCGACGCTGCTCACTATCAGTCTTTCGCGCGGCGTCCTGCAGACCCGAAGTCTCCTGCTCTCGGGCGTCGTGGTCGCCTTCCTGCTAAGCGCGATCACACAACTCATGCTGCTCGCCAAGCCCGACATCTGGCGCAGCATGCAGAGCTTTTTATTCGGCAGCACCGGCTTCATTAGCTGGTCGTCGGTCGGCTTGCTCGGCACCGTCTTCGGCGTGTGCATCATACCGGCGGTCTTTCTGTCGCGTGGCCTGGATGCTCTCACACTGGGCGAGGACACCGCCCAGTCGCTCGGGCTGTCGCTGCCTGCACTGCGGCTCACGCTGCTCGGCATCGTCTCGCTCGCCACTGCCGCCGCGGTCGGCGAGGTGGGGGTTGTGGGATTCGTCGGCCTCGTCGCACCGCACCTCGTGCGCGAAACGCTGTCGGTGAATCATCGCCAGCTACTCATCGCGGCCCCGCTTTGCGGTGGGGCGCTGCTGCAAGCGGCTGACCTCGCCAGCCGCTGGCTGATCCGGCCGGCTGAATTGCCGGTGGGCGCGGTCACCGCCTGTGTCGGCGGCTCTTATCTCGTATTTCTACTCTGGCGCCGAAGCCGTAATGCGTGAGACCTCAACCTCAGGCACGACGACACCCGCGCTGTCCTGCGAGGGTCTGCGCGTCGGCTACGGCTCGCGCGTCGTGCTCGAGCATGTATCGCTCGACATCCCGCCCGGGCGCTGGATCAGCGTGGTCGGACCGAACGGTTGCGGGAAATCAACCCTGCTCCGCGCTCTGGCCGGCCTGGAGACGGCACGCGCGGGAACGATTTTCCTCCAGGGACGGCGCCTGCAGGCGTGGCGCGGGCGCGAGCGGGCCCGACGACTGGCGTGGCTCTCGCAAACCGCGCCCATCACCGATCTCACGGCCGCCGAGGTGGTCGCTCTCGGCCGGTTCGCGCACAGCGGCTGGCTCGCGCACCGTCAAGCCGACGACGATGCGGCCGCGCACCGCGCCATGACGGCGACCGGTTCGCTGGCCTGGGCAACCCGACGACTGTCTACGCTGTCGGGCGGCGAGCGACAGCGAGTGCATCTCGCACGCGTACTTGCGGTCGAGGCATCTGTCCTCTTGCTCGATGAGCCGACCACGCACCTCGATCCTCCGCATCAAGAAGACGTCGCGCGCCTGCTTCGCGATCAGGCGCAGCGCTGCGGAGTCAGCGTGGTGAGCGCCATTCATGACCTGTCGCTCGCGCTGACCGCCGATCGCGTGATCGTGCTCGGCCACTCCGGGGTCGTCGGTCACGGCACGGTGCGCGAAGCGCTCGAAGGAGACTGGCTGTCGGTGGCATTCGAGACCCAGGTGAACATTGTGGAGCACGAGGGCGTGCATCTTTGGCGGCCCGCGCTCGACGTCCCGACACGGCAAGGCATCGGCCGGTGAGCTGGCACGGAACTGCGCCGGCCTTTCTCATATCTGCCATCGCCTCGGGACAAGGCAAGACCACGGCGACGGCCGCGCTCGCGCGCCATCACCTGCGACGGGGCAAGCGTGTTCGTGTATTCAAGACGGGCGCCGATTTCCTCGACGCCCTCGTGTTGGAACGCGCCGCGGCGCATGCGGTGCAGGTGCTCGACCTGTGGATGGTGGGCGAGGAAAGCTGCCGCCGGCTGATCGATGAGGCGCGCGGCGGCGCCGACCTGGTGCTCATTGAGGGAGTCATGGGACTCTACGACGGCACTCCCTCCTCCGCGGATCTCGCCCGTGCCTTCGATCTGCCTGTGCTCGCAGTCATCGACGTGAGCGCCATGGCGCAGTCCGTCGGCGCGGTCGCAATGGGACTACGCGACTTCGGTCCCGTGCGGCTCGCCGGCGTAATTGCCAACGGCATCGCAAGCGAGGGCCATGCGGCCTTGGTTTCGGCGGCGCTGCGTGACGTGCCGCTCGTGGCGAGCCTGCCGCGGCTTCCGGTCTCACTCCCGGAGCGTCATCTGGGACTCGTGGCGCCCGCGGACAGCGCGGACGTCGAGGCACAGCTCGAATCCCTCAGCCGCTCGATCAGAATCGACGAGGGCGCGTGGGCTGCGGCGGCGCGCATCGTCGAGCCCGCGCTCGCGCCCCGGGCGCCGCCCCCGCGGCCTTCCACCCCGCACGAGGCTTCTCTCGCGGGGCGCGTGGTGGCGATCGCGCACGATGCGGCCTTCGCCTTTCTGTATCCCGCCAACGTCGCCTGTCTCGAATCGCTGGGCGCACGCTTGCGGTTCTTCTCACCTCTCGCCGACGAGCCGGTGCCGCCCGAGGCGGCTGCGGTTTTCTTGCCGGGCGGCTACCCCGAACTGCACGCCGCCCAGCTGTCCGGGGCCCACCGGTTCCAGGACTCGATTCGCGCGGCCCACGCGGCGCACATTCCGATCCTCGCCGAATGCGGCGGCATGATGGCGCTCGCGCAATCGCTCGGCGATGCGCAAGGCCGGGACTGGCCGATGACCGGCCTGCTCGCCGGATCTACCCGCATGCTGCCGCGACTCGCGGCGCTCGGGCTGCAAGCGTGGGGCACGACGTTCGGCGAGCTGCGCGGACACACGTTCCACTACTCGATTTTCGAGACGCCGCTCGAGGGCGCGGCCCAAACCCTTGCCTACCCCAGCGGCGCGCGCGGCGAGACCATCTATCGTCGCGGCTCGCTCACGGCTTCGTATTTCCACGCGTACTTCCCTTCATGCCCCCCGGCGATCAGTGCATTGCTGCGAGGTCTCCCGCAGTGACGGCCCGCGCGGTGATGGTCTGCGGAACGACGAGCGGTGCGGGCAAGAGTTTTCTCGCAACCGCCCTTGCGCGCTGGTACGCGCGTCGAGGTCTGAAAGTGGCGCCTTTCAAGGCGCAGAACATGAGCAACAATGCGCGGGTCGCGGCGGGCGGCGAAATGGGCAGCGCGCAGTACTTCCAGGCACTCGCGGCAGGCGCGGTACCGGACGTGCGCATGAACCCCGTCTTGCTCAAGCCCGAGAAGGACACCCATTCACAGGTGATCGTGCTCGGCGAGCGCCGCGACGATCTATCGAGCATCGAGTGGCACACCCGTGCACGTCACGTCTGGCCGGTGATCCGTGCCTGTCTCGACGAGCTCATGGCGCAGCACGACGTCCTCGTCATCGAGGGCGCCGGCTCTCCCGCGGAGATCAACCTCACGCACACCGACGTCGTAAACATGCGCATCGCCGAAGCCGCCCGGGCGGCGACGCTCCTGATATGCGATATCGACCGCGGCGGGGCGTTCGCACACCTGTTCGGCACGGTTCAGCTCCTGCCGCCCGAGCACCGTGCCCTGATCCGCGGATTCGTGCTCAATAAATTTCGCGGTGATGAGCGCCTGCTCGCGCCGGGCCCGCAGAGACTCGAGGAGCTGACCGGTGTGCCGACGCTCGCGGTGCTGCCCTTCTGGCCGGAGCATGGGCTGCCCGAAGAGGATGGTGTATTCGATACCCGGCCGACCGGTTCGGGATTGTCGGTCGTCGTGGTTGGGTATCCTTACATCAGCAACCTCGATGAGTTCGCGCCGTTGCGGCGGGTCCCGGGCGTCTCGCTCAGCTGGGCCCGCCGGCCCGAGACCATCGCCGCGGCGGATCTTCTGATATTGCCGGGATCGAAGCACGTGGCTGCCGATCTTCTCTGGCTGAGGGAGCGAGGGCTCGACACCGCGATCGCGGCCCACATATCGGCCGATAAGCCGGCACTTGCGATCTGCGGAGGCTTGCAAATGCTCGGCGGCGGGATCGATGACCCCTGCGGCGTCGAGGCGGCCGGACGAGGCTTGGGACTTCTACCCTTCTCGACCGAGTTCTTGCCGGCGAAGCGCTATCGAAACGGCCTCTACACCCTCGAGGGACTGACGCTCTTCTGGGAGCGGCTGAACGGCGTCAGGTTCCCGGGCTACGAGATTCATCACGGGACGACGCGCGTGGACCTCGATGGCGGATCGGAAGGCGCGCCCCGCGCGGTGCTCGCGGACGGCGCCGGTTGGCAGCGCGGCGCGCTGCTCGCGGTCTACCCGCATGGGCTATTCGAAAGCAGCGCAGTGATTCACGCGCTCTTCGGCGCTGCGGCGCCATCACTCGAGGATACGCTGGACGGACTCGCCGATTTTATCGACGCCCGTTTCCCCGCGGGGGTGCTTGCCTCTCTCCTGGACTGACCCCGCGAGCGGGCGGTCTTGGCGCGCTCGTGCGCGCTACAATACCCGGCGCACCATGTGCCCGCCCTCGTATCCGACGACCCCGACGCGGCTCACCTGGCGTGCCGCGGAACCAGCAGCCGTCCATCAGGTCATGAGGGCGGTCGATGTACCTTGGTGGATCGCGGGCGGCTGGGCGATCGATCTCTTCTTGGGAACTCAAACGCGAGCGCACAAGGACCTCGATGTCGGGCTGCGCCGTGCTGATGCCCCTCGGGTGGTCGCCGCGCTGCCGGAGTGGGAATTCTTCGAAGCGAAAGACGGGTCGCTCTCTCGACTGGCGCCCGGCACGCCCCCCCGCGCGGAGGTCAATTGCCTATGGGGCCGTCGCGTCGGCGAGCCGCATTGGGAGCTCGAGCTGTTGCTCGATGATTCGGAGGAGAGGGACTGGGTCTTTCGTCGCGAGCCCTCGATTCGGCGGCCTCTCGCCGCCGCTCTGCGTGCCACGCCCGACGGCACACCCTATCTGGCGCCGGAGATTCAGCTCCTGTACAAGGCGCGGGACCTACGCCCGGAAGACCGGGCGGACTTCGAGCACGCCGCCCCGCGGCTCGACAGCGCCGCGGCCGAATGGCTGCGGGACTGCCTGTCGCGGCTTTATCCGCAGCATCGGTGGCTCCGGGCGCTCACTCAAAACGCATCTCGAGCCGAATGACGCATCGAGACAAGTCCAGGACGCATTTGATCAGCCGTCCTTCCGGCGCTGTACCATACTGCGGGATTGAACCCACCCGCGTCGCAAGACGCCGTCTGGTCGAATGATCCGGAGCGATGATGGACGAGCAACAGACTCCAACCACTCACGCGCGCCGCCCGAGTGGGCGCGATGCGAAGCGCGCCTCCCGAGCCGCGCGGGCCGCCGCTTCCATTCCGTACATCACGCGCAAGATTCCCTACTACGAGGTGTTGGGCGAGGAAGGGCTTTCGCTCATGGAGCAGAATGCCGACACTATCCTCGAGGAAATCGGCATCGATTTTCGCGATGACCCCGAGGCGCTCGAGATCTGGAAGGCGGCTGGCGCCGACGTCCAGGGCGAGCGGGTCCACTTCCCGCGAGGCATGTGCCGCTCCCTGGTGCAGAAAACCGCGCCCCGACAATTCACGCAGCATGCCCGCAATCCCGCTCGCAGCGTCGTTATCGGCGGCGAGAATACCGTGTTCGCGCCCGCATACGGCTCGCCGTTCGTCCGCAATCTCGATGAAGGCCGGCGCTACGCGCGCATCGAGGACTTTCGCAACTTCGTGAAGCTCGCCTACATGTCGAACTCGCTGCACCATTCGGGTGGCACCATCTGCGAGCCGGTCGATCTCCCCGTGAACAAGCGCCACCTCGACATGGTGTACAGCCATCTCAAATACAGCGACAAGGCGTTCATGGGATCCGTGACCGCACCCGAGCGGGCGGCCGATTCGGTGGCGCTCGCCAACATCGTCTTCGGTCAAGAGCTTCAGGATGCGGCGACCGGCCGGCCGAAAACCACGATCATCAACCTCATCAACGTCAACTCGCCGATGACCTATGACGCGACCATGCTCGGCGCCGCCAAGGTCTATGCGCGCGCCAATCAGGCGCTGATCATCACGCCGTTCATCTTGGCGGGTGCCATGTCACCGGTGACCGTGGCGGGCACCGTTGCTCAGACGCTGGCCGAGGCGCTCGCCGGTCTCGCGTTCGTCCAACTCGTGAATCCGGGCGCCCCGGTGGTGCTCGGCAGCTTTGCGTCATCCATTTCCATGCAGTCGGGCGCGCCGACTTTCGGAACTCCTGAGCCGGCGCTCGTGCTCTACAGCATGGCGGCCCTGGCTCGCCGGCTGGGAATTCCCTTCCGCTCGGGCGGGAGCCTCTGCGCGTCGAAGATTCCCGATGCCCAGGCGGCCTTCGAATCCGCCAATACGCTGTTGCCCACCTGCCTTGCCGGGGTCAACTTCGTACTGCACACCGCGGGATGGCTGGAAGGCGGCCTGACCATGGGATACGAGAAGTTCGTGATGGATGCGGATCAGGCCGGCATGATGCATACGCTGCTTGCCGGCGTCGATCTCTCGCCCAACGGCCAAGCGATCGACGCGATGCGCGAGGTGGGCCCCGGAAAGCATTTTCTCGGCTGCGCGCATACGCAGGCCAATTTCGAGAATGCGTTTTATCGCTCGCCCCTGGCCGACAACAATAGCTACGAGCAGTGGGAAGCGGAAGGCGCGACCAACATGTCGAAGCGCGCGAACGGGATGTGGAAAAAGCTCCTCGCGGAATACGTGCTGCCGCCGATGGATCCCGGCATCGACGAGGCACTTCTCGAGTACATCGCGAAGCGCAAGGATTCCTTCCCCGACTCGAACGTTTAGCGGGCGGTTACCGGCTGCCGTCGCCCGCGCCGGTCAGCGAATCCTTCATATGCTCGAACAGATCGCCGTCCGCGGGCCGCTTGCCGGGTGCGCAGAATAGGAACGGGAGCGGCGCCAACACCAACGTGCAGTTGTCGTTGAGATGAACAACCAGCGCCCCGGCGCCGGACTCCACGCGATGAGTATGATTTCGATCCCACGCGAACTCAGGCGCCTTTGCGGCGGGCGGCGCACGCCGCGGAAACCCGAAATCCTTGAGGCGCGACTCCGGCTTCGCGGCAGCTGAAGCCTGCGCCTCGCGCGCGAGTTCCGCCTGCCAATCGATGGGCGGGGTGATGGCATTGCTTTCCGGTGGCGCCGGATTCTCCCGAGGGGCGGGCACCAACCGCGCAGGCGCGCTCCGAGTCGAGGGCCTCGAGGCTGGATTCTGCGTCTGTGTCTGGTCAGGTGCAGGGCTCGGCCCAGGCGGGGCCGGCAGCCAGAGCAGCTCGAGACTTTGCGCGACTTCGGGTACGGCGAGCACACGGATCTTGCTCAGTAACAGCCAGCAAACCGCCGTGTGCAGCACGAGGACTGCTGCACCGATCAGCATGTATTGACAACGCTGACGCCGCAATGTCTCAGCTGAGAGCGATGCGCGGCGGCAAAGTTCCGCCCGCACCCGCTGTCGGATCGTCAGGACTTGGTGGGATCCGTCCGCCGCGGCCGCCGCCCGCGTGTCTCGCTCTGGCTGGTCGATTCCCTCGGCAGCGGCAAATCGATGGCCTTGCGCAGATTAGGATATGGCGCGGTCTTGTGCGGGATGGCCATCGCTTCGACGAAGTGCTGCTGGAAGCGCGGCTCGATGGCCGTCTCGACCTTCTCGATGCGCCGCACGAGATCCTCGATGACGCCGCGGGAGGTCGCATCGAGAAGCGCGATGCGGGCGCCGGTGCCGGCGGCATTGCCCGCCGAACGCACGTGGCTCAAGTCGCAGTCCGGCAGCATGCCGAGGATGGTCGCGTACTTGACGTCGATGTGGCTGCCGAACGCTCCGGCGAGGCGGATGCGGTCGACTCGATCGATGCCGAGCCGGTCCATGAGCAACGCGACACCGGCGTACAACGCCGCCTTCGCCAGCTGAATTGCGCGCACGTCGTTCTGCGTGATCTTCATCTCGACCGCATGGGTTCCCGCGACCGCTCGATGCAGGACATAAGCGAACGTGCGCCCGTTCTCGACGATCCGCGGCGAGCGCGCGGCCAGCCGGCCGTCGAGCACTCCGTCTTGGTTGATGATGCCGGCGAGATACATCTCGGCGATCACCTCGATGATGCCCGATCCGCACACCCCCGTGATGCCGAGGCCCGCGATGGATTTCTCGAATCCCGGATCGTCCGACCACAAGTCCGAGCCGATCACCTTGAAGCGCGGCTCGAGCGTCGCGGGGTCGATGCGCACGCGCTCGATCGCACCCGGAGCGGCGCGCTGCCCGCAGCTGATCTGCGCACCCTCGAAAGCCGGACCGGTGGGACTCGAGCACGCGAGCAGCCGATCTTTGTTGCCGAGCACGATCTCGGCGTTGGTTCCAACATCCACCAGCAGCGTCATCTCCGACCCGGTGTCCGGGCGCTCGGACAGGACCATCCCCGCGGCGTCGGCGCCCACGTGGCCGGCGATGCAAGGCAGCACGTAGACCCGCGCATTGCGGTGGAACTTCAAATCGATGACGTTCGCGCGCAAAGTCAACGAGGTATCTGTCGCGAGCGCGAACGGTGCGCCGCCCAGCTCTACCGGATCGATCCCGAGCAGCAAATGATGCATGATCGGATTACCGACGATCGTCGCCTCGAGGATTTCCTCGTGCGTCACGCCGGCCGCACGCGCCACGTCCACCGCGAGACCATTCAGAGCCTCGCGCACCGCGGCCGTCATGAGCTTGTCGCCGCCCGGATTCATCATCGAGTATGACACGCGGCTCATCAGGTCCTCGCCGAAGCGGATCTGGGGATTCATGACGCCTGCGGAGGCGACGACCTCGCCGCTCGTCAAATTGCACAGATGCGCAGCGATGGTGGTCGAGCCGATATCGATTGCGAGACCAAATACCGCCTCGCGCAGACCCGGCCACACGCCGATGATTTGCTTCTCCGCGTGCACCGCGACCGTGACCTGCCAGGATCCTGCGCGCAATGCGCCCTGCAGCACTTGCAGCACGGCGAGATCGCAAGTGAGACTTTTAAGATCCCATTCCCGCTCGAGCGCCTCGAACAGGCGCCGCAGATCGCCTGAAGGGTCGTGCATGTCGGGCTCTTTGACCTCCACGTAGTGCAAGCGCACCACGGGATTGAGCTCGATGGCGCGAGCATCCGCCTCTTTGCGCACCACTTGGCGATGCACCTGGCTGGTCTCGGGCACGTCGATGACCACGTCGTCTAGCACCCGGGTCGAGCACGACAGGCGGCGTCCGGCGGCGAGCGGCGCGCGCTTCGCGAAGCGCATCTCAGGCTCGCTCAGCTCGGTGAGGCTCGCCGTCGAGGAGGTAACACCGAGCTTCGCGAACTCGCCTTCCGCCACCAGCACCTGGCAGCGTCCGCAGAGCGCGCGTCCACCGCACACAGAATCGATATCAACGCCGAGACTGCGCGCGGCTTGTAGCAGAGGCGTGCCCTGCGGAAAGTGGCCGCGCTTGCCCGAAGGCATGAACACGACGAGAGGGTCGCGGGAGGCCAAATTCGCTAGCCCGTCGCGCGGCGCCGATGGCCGCCTTCGCGACGGCCGCGCGGGGCCTCGGCCGCGCCGGGTGCACCCGGCGCGCCGGCGGCAGCGCCGGATGGTGGCGGGGCATCGCGAAAGCGACGGATCCAGCGCGCGCAATCGGGATCGTGACCGAGCATGACATCGCCGCCCATGACCGCCTTGACCGTTTCGATGTGCAGGGGATTGGTGATTGCGGAAGTCATCCCAGCGGCCATCGCCATGGTCAGGAACGCGCTGTTGATGCCGTCGCGGTTCGGCAAGCCGAAGCTCACGTTCGATGCCCCGCAAGACGTATTCACCTTGAGCTCATCGCGCAAGCGGCGCACGAGACGCATGACCTGGACGCCCGCCTGATTGATGGCGCCGATCGGCATCACCAGCGGATCGACCACCACGTCGCACGACGGGATGCCGTAGTCCATCGCCCGCTCCACGATTTTCTTGGCTACCGCGAAGCGCACGTCGGGATTCTCGGAGATGCCGGTCTCGTCGTTCGAAATGGCGATGACGGCAGCGCCGTACTTCTTGACCAGAGGCAACACGACTTCCAGGCGTTCCTCCTCGCCGGTCACCGAGTTGACGAGCGCCTTGCCCTTGTACACGGCGAGTCCTGCCTCGAGCGCCGCGACGATCGAGGAATCGATCGACAGCGGTACGTCGGTGATCGACTGCACGAGCTGTATGGCCTTGGCGAGAATAGCCGGCTCGTCCGCGAGCGGAATGCCGGCATTCACGTCGAGCATGTGCGCGCCGGCTTCCACCTGGGCGCGTGCGTCCGACTCGACGCGGCTGAAATCGCCGTTCGTCATCTCGGCTGCGAGAATCTTCCGTCCCGTCGGATTGATGCGCTCGCCGATGATGACGAAGGGGCGGTTGAAGCCGATGACGACTTCCTTGGTGGCTGAGCTGACAACGGTATCGGTCATGATGCGTTCCTTTGAGAAACAATGGATGGCTCGTCGCGCCCGGGATACCAAGGAGAACGGCCTCCGAGGATACCGGAACGCTCGACGATCTCGGCGACGGACTCTTCCTGCCGGTAGGCCATGATGTGCACGCCGCTGATGCCGCGTATCTCGCGGATTGCCTGGATCAACTCGATGCAGATATTGCGCCCTTCGCGCGCCTGATCCTTGGCGCCCGCGAGGCGCGCGATGAGGGCGTCCGGCACGTGCATGCCGGCGACGTTCTTGCGCATCCACTCGGCCGTCTTGGCCGAGCGCAACGGTCCGACGCCGGCGAGAATGAACACTTGGTCGAGAAGGCCGAGCGCCTCGATTTGCTCCATGAAGGCGGCGAGCAACGGCAAATCGTAGCAATACTGCGTTTGGATGAACTGCGCACCTGCGGCGGCCTTCTTTGCGAGGCGCTGTGCCCGCCAGGCATGCGGCAGCGCCGAGGGGTTCTCGGCCGCTCCCAGAAAGACCCGCGGCGCGAACGTGATCTTGCGGCCGCTCTGAAAATGATGGTCCTCGCGGAGGGTGCGCGCAATGTCGAGAAGCGACACACAATCGAGATCGAAGACGGGCTTCGCCTGCGGGTGGTCGCCGGCCTGCACACCATCGCCCGTCAGGCACAGCATGTTGCACACGCCCATCGCGGCGCCGCCCAGAATATCGCCCTGAATGGCGATGCGGTTCTTGTCGCGGCAGGAGATTTGCATGATGGGCGCATATCCCACCCGCGTGAGCAACGCGCAGACCGCGATGCTCGACATGTGGCAGTTCGCGCCGCTCCCGTCGGTGGCGTTGATCGCATCGACGTAGCCGTCGAACACCCGCGCGCGCTTGTAGACCTCTTCGGGATCCGCCGAATCCGGCGGTGCGAGCTCAGTGGTGATCGCGAACCCGCCGGCTCGCAGTACGCGCTCGAATCGGCCCGGCGAGGTATGACCCGGAAGGATCGGTAGTGGATAGCCGGGAACCGGCTCGTCCTCGAATCTCACGACACACCGCTCTTGCGCGGCGGAGCATCGCCCACCGGCGCGGCGGGATTCAGCTCCCGTACCACGCGCAGCCACGAGGAGCGGCCTGCGAGGCGTTGATCGACGGCGAGCTGCACTTTCGTCATCGCGGCGAGTCCGCCGGGAATGCGCTCGCTGCCGCGATAGGCCTCGACCCAGACGCATTTCATGTCGGGCTTCACTTCGCAGGTGCCATCGTCACGCACACCGCCGCACGGTCCGTTGCGCAGAGTCTTCGGACAGTTCATCGGGCACGACATTCCGGTCGAGCTCAACACGCACTGCCCGCACATGCGGCAGTCGAACAGAACACCCTTGACCGCGCGCTCGACCGCGGCCACAGGCCGCTCGATGCGCTCGTAGCCCAAAAATTCGAACAAGCCGTGCAGGCGCTTGAGGACACCCTCGAAGCCGCGATAGAAGGCGTTCAAGCCGCGCGCATGACGCACGGACCACAGTCTGACGGCGTACATCAGGACGGCTCGGTCGGCGGCGGCGAGGCAGCCGGTGGCGAAACCAGGCCCTTGGAGCGAATCAAGCGCTCGAGATCCTCGTCGCTAAACTGCGCTTCTAGACGCGCCGCCTCCGCGTTGGCCTCGGCCTGCAAGTCATCGCCGCACGGCCGCGCCGTGCGTTGCCAGTCCGCGAGGTACGCATCCGAGCTGCCCTTGCCGGCGCGCATCGCAGCCCGGTCGACCGCTTCCTGAAAGCGCTGCGAGAGCTGCACCTTGGCGGTCTCCCGGCCGCGCTTGACCACGACCTGAGCCGGGATGTCCCGCCACGAAATGACGATCAGCGAGGCCACTACGACACCTCCACGTTACTCTGTGTATCCGCACGCAGCGTTGCGTCGCGTTTCACCGCCCCGGCGAGCGCCGTCTCCAGCGTGCCGTACCCGGTTGCGCGTGACTCGAAGCTCCAGCCCAAGCGCACGGCGATGGAACGCGCGTCTTCGATGGCTGCCGCGCTCGGCCGCTGTGCCAGGTAGACGAGCTTGCGATAATTGCCGAAGTAGGTCGGGAAGAGTTCCGGGTGTTTGTCGAGACCGAGCCCCTGGATCACGAGCCGCTCGAAATGCCGCAACAGAAAGTCAGTGAGATAGAACGTTCCAATCTCGGCTTCCGCGAGCGCCGCGAACACCGGGCTCGTCGCGAAGAACTCATAGCAATGCGCGCCCGGAATACGCTCGACGCCTTCTTCGGCAAGCACCGCATCGAGCAAACCGCCGGTGCCGCAGTCGGCATAGGCCACGAAGATCGAGCGGTACTGGGCGCGCGAGGCGCGGATGAGGGCGCGCACCGCAGCGGGAATGCGCTCCGGCCGATTGTGCAGATCCGCAGGCAGGCAGCGCACGTCCAGCGGCTCCCAGGCATTCGCCCGCTTGAGCGCGGTGATCTCGTGAGCCAAGGCGCCGCACGCGATGATCAGCAGGCCCTGGCCGTTCTGCGCCACGGCAGACCCCGTGCTCAGTGCGCCGCCGCGGCAGCGCGCTTTTTCGCCAGCAAACCCTTCGCCGTTTCCACCGCAACCGCAGCGTCGCGGCAATAGGCGTCCGCACCGACTGCTTTGCCGAACTCCTCGTTGAGCGGCGCGCCGCCAACCAGCACGATGTAATCGTTGCGCATGCCGCGCTCTTTCAACGTGTCGATGACGACCTTCATGTAGGGCATCGTGGTGGTGAGGAGCGCGGACATGCCCAGGATGTCGGGCTTGTGCTGCTCGAGCGCTGCGAGATATTTGTCGACCGGATTGTTGATGCCGAGATCGATGACTTCGAAGCCGGCGCCCTCGAGCATCATGGAGACGAGATTCTTGCCGATGTCGTGGATGTCGCCCTTGACCGTCCCGATCACGATCTTGCCGATGGGCTCGACCCCCGTCTCCGCGAGCAGCGGCCGCAGGATTTCCATCCCACCTTTCATGGAGTTCGCCGCGAGCAACACCTCGGGCACGAACAGGATGCCGTCGCGGAAATCGATGCCGACGATGCGCATGCCTTCCACCAGCGCATCGTTGAGCACACGCTCCGCGGACCAGCCGCGCTTCAAGAAAATGCGGGTCGCCTCTTCGACCTCCGGCTTGAGGCCGTTGTAGAGGTCGTCATGAACCTGCTCGACGAGTTCCTCGTCGTTGAGCGTGTTCAGGTCGAATTCGCCATCTGTCGGCTCAGTCATCAGGTCTCCACGGTCTTTTTGTGAGCAGCCACGGCAACTTACAGGTGCAGACGCCCAGGCTTCCAACACGCCATGCTAAGTCCGCGGGCAACCCCGGACTTGCGGAATTGCGACGGTGGCATATCCGCCCGCGACATGATCCTTCCAGCGATACGCCCGCCCGCCGTCCGGATCAGGTGACAGGTGGCGCCCCGCCCTCCTCGATGCGACGCGCGACATAGGCGTCGAGTGCCTCGACGACCGCCGGATCGCGCGCTGGGGCGACATAACGCTGCAACGTCGCCTGCCAGATCCCGGTGGCTCGCTGGGTTGCCGTCTTGGCACCGTCTTCCGCCCAGCTGCCGTAATTGCGCCAGTCGGAAACCAGGGGCGCATAGAAAGCGCCGCGGTAACGCTCCATGGTGTGGGCGCAACCGAAGAAATGCCCTCCCGGACCCACCTCGGCGACGGCCTCGAGGGCGAGATCCGCAGACGTCGCGCCAACCGGCTGAAACACCTCGGCGAACATCTGCAGCATTTCGATGTCCAGAATAAACTTCTCGTACGACGTGGTGAGTCCGCTCTCCAGCCATCCGGCCGCATGCAGCACGAAGTTGCAGCCGCCGAACAGCGCGCCCCACAGGCTCATCTGCGATTCGTACACCGACTGTTCGTCGGGTGCGTTCGAGGCGGTGGCATTGGAGGAACGCCACGGCAGTCCGAGAAACCGCGCGAGCTGTCCGGCGCCGAACGCCGCCTTCACGTATTCGGGGGTACCGAATGCCGGCGATCCGGACTTCATGTCGACGTTCGAGGTGAAGCTGCCATAGGCGACCGGTGAGCCCGGCCTCACGATCTGCGCAAGCGTGAGGCCGGCCAGGAACTCGGCATGAGCCAGCGTCAGCGCGCCCGCCACGGTAACGGGCGCCATTGCGCCTGCCAGCGTAAAGGGCGTGATGATGAGCAGTTGCCCGGCGAGTGCGAAATCGATGATGCCGTCCGCCATCGGAATGTCGAGCTGCAGGGGCGAGTTGGTGTTGATGATGGTGTAGACGTAGGGGCGCGAGCGAAACTCCTCCGGCGAGATGCGGTGCGCGATCCGGATGAGCTCGAAGTTGTCTGCGACCTGGCCATGGCCGCGGCAGAAGATGAACGGTATCTTGTCGGTAAGCATCAGCTGCGCGCGCGTCACGTGCAGATGACGCACCGGCACTGCCACATCCTGCGGCTCGGTCGCTCCGCCGAGCACGTGAATCACCTCGAAGCTCTGGCACAGCTTCATGAGGTTGCAGAAATCCTCGAACGTGCCCGCGCGACGGCCGTTCGCGGTATCCATGATGTTCGGCGGCCCCGACGTCGGGCAAAAGACGACGCGTCCCGGGGTGAGCGGCATGTGCCGCTCAGGGTCGACGGCATGCAGCGTGATGTCATGCGGCGCGCTCGCAAGCGCGGTGGCGACGAGCCCACGATCGAACCGTACGACTTGCGAGGCCTCGTCGACCTGAGCGCCCCCTTGGGCGTAGCGCACCCGAGCGTCGTCGGAGAGCACCTTCATGCCCTGTGTCTCGAGAATGACCAGCGCAGCTTCGTGGATGGCGGCGACTTGGTCGTCCGAGAACACTCTCATCGGCTCGAAGGGGTTGTGCAAATGGCGGTAGGCGCGCGTGCGATCGACGACGGCGTGACTCGCTTCTTGCGCTCCGCCCCGGCGCCTGCCGCGCCGTCCCTGCGTCTCGTCGGGCTGTTTCATTTCTCAATTATAGGGAAGACGCGGTGACGATAGCTCCCCGGGCGGCGCTATTTGTGAATCGGGCCGATATATTTTTTCGATACGCCGGCAGCGGCGATGCATTTATCCGATATGCGCGATCCGCTCATGACCCACGAACGGCCGGCCGACCGCCGTCGAGCACACGATGGCCTCGGCCAGATAATCGGTGCCGGGTCCCACTTGCGCACGTCGCTCGGTGACCGCGGTGTCGACATGCGGATCGGCCGCACCCGCGCGAAGTGCCGCGCTGAGCGCGAGCGCGCGCGAGATCCGCTCGGCGTGATCGAGCGCCGCCTTCGAGTCCGGATAGTCCCGGCTGCCGGCGGGATCGTGCACGCGAAAGACGTTAAAGCTGGGTTGATTGACCAGGATCTCGACGCTTTGCGAGACCACGCCCGCCACCGCGCCGACCGCGTTGCAAACGGCGGCATGCTCCGGAATCGAGAGCGCGGCGCCGAGACGGCGCGCAACATCGGGGTAATACGCTTCTACCGGGGCCCCGATCGCGACGATCGGCCGTGCCAGGCCGAGCGTCGCCCGCATCCAGTGTGACAGCGGCTGCCCCGCCACGGCTGCCTCGAGCAAGCGCTCGCCGAGCAAGCCCCAGGTCCCCGTGGCAGTCTCGAGACCGGGATCGTGCGCGAGCGCGGCCTCGAGCAGCGCGCGAGCGCTGCGCCGGACGACGAGCTCATAGGTGCGCTCGCAAAGCTCTCGCGCGGGTACGGCGGCGGAGGCGGCGCGCGCATTGCGCTCCTCGATGGCGAGAATGCGTGCGCCGCATTCAGCTGCCTCGCGATTCCAGCCGCGCTGCACATCGAGCACGTGCATTGCATCGCTCGGCGTGAAGGACGCGACCGTCACGAGTCCCGCATCGGCCAGCCGGCGCAAACCCTCGAGACCGGAGAGGTTACGCACCGCATCCGACACCCGGCGCGGCCTCAGATCGAGAGCTGTCCAGATCCGCCGCTCGAGCGACGGCAGATGTTCGGGCGCCTCGCGATCCGGGTTGCGAAAGGCAAACTGCGTTGCGAACTCGGGAAGATGCGCAAGCTCGGCGAGCGCGCGCAGATCCTCGAGTGCTTCCGGAAAAGAATGCGCGAGCAAGCTCAGGGGCATCGCCTTGCGCGGACCCACCTTGAGCCGCAGCTGTCGATCGAAGCCCACCTCGCTGTCGCCCCCGAGACCGATGGTGCGCACGTCGATGGCCTGGACCATGGTGCGCCAGCCTCCGACCAGCGCGCCCTCCGCCCGGATCACGGGCCGGCCGGCCGATACCACGGCGATGTCCGTGGTAGTGCCGCCCATGTCCGAGACCACGAAATCCCGCTGACCGGTCAAAAAGCCGGCCCCGACCACGCTCGCGGCCGGACCGGACAGGATGGTCTCTACCGGGTATTCGAGCGCGACGTCGGCGCGCATCAGCGAGCCGTCGCCCTTCACGATCATGAGCGGTGCATCGATCGACTCCTCAACGAGCACCTGTGACAGCGCCTCGATGAGGTGCCGGATGCGGGCCGTGAGGCGCGCATTCAGCACGGCGGTAAGCGCGCGGCGCGGCGCGTCGAGCTTCGAGCTCAGCTCGTGCGCACAGGTCACGGGCCTTTGCGAAAGCCCGCGAATGAGCTGCCGGGCACGGAATTCGTGCGCGGGATTGCGCACCGAGAAGCTCGCCGCAACGGCATAGGCCTCCACGCGCGTCTCGAATTCGGCGACCGCGGCCGTCACGGCGTTCTCATCGAGCGGCGTCCACTCCTCGCCCGTCGCGCCGTGGCCGCCGGCCACGCGCACGAGCGGGCCGCCGTGGCGGCCGATGCCGGATCGCTCGACCATCGCATCGTCGAAACCGATGAGCAAAGTGCAGACGGGACTGAAGCGGTTCTCGACCACCGCGTTGGTCGCGAGCGTCGTCGATACCGAGACCAGGCTCACGTCCGCTCGGTGCGCGCCCGCCGGCAGATCGTTGAGCACCGCGCGCATGGCGTTGCCGATGCCGATCGCCAGATCCCAAGGAGTGGTGAGCGACTTCGCGCTTGCGACGACGCGGCGGCCGTCGGCCAAGAGAACCGCGTCGGTAAAGGTGCCGCCGGTATCGAGGCCGAGCCAATAGCCCGCCTGGCCGAGAGTCGGATTCGCGTTCAATCGGCTTACTTTATCACTCGAGCGCTCGATTGAGCAGGAACGCGAGACGCACACCGGCCTTGCTCAACTGCTCCGCCGTCACGGCAGTGGCATCGTCCACGTATGCCGGCGAAAGCTGATATTGGGAACCTGCGCTTGCAGCAGGCAGCAGCCCATAGGCGTGCTGCTTCGAGACGGCATAAGTCTCGACCGCCCAATCGAGAGGCGTGCCGCTCGACCAACGGGCGCGGTCGGCCGCCGTGATGCGTGCGATGAGTTTACGCGCGATGTCGGTGTCGCTCGCACCCAGCCGCATCACGAACTCGATGTCCCAGTCGTGATGTAGATTGTCGAGCCCTATGCCGGCGCCGCTCACGAGCTTGCGATTCCCGCCCTGATCGTGATCGTCGCTCGCGTGCAGCGGCTGGTGCACATCGCCCACCAAGTGCAGCAGGAACTGGAGCGCGACGCGACGCTCTGCTTGCGGGGTCGCGGGATTCTTGAGCTCGGCATAGAACTGATCGATCTTGTCGATGACGCAATCCTCGCCGGGCCCCAGTGAGGCCGGCACTCCCGGGGGAAGCGGCTGCCTGCCGTAACAGGCGCGGCTCACATCGATGCCGCTGATTTCGAGATCGACGAAGTGCCAATCCCGGGTCCCGAGATAGCGGCGCTTGTCCCCGTCGCGGTCCGAGTCGCGATATTTGTCCGCCCAGGTGGACTCGTGCGCCATGTCGCGCTCGACCAGTCCGGAATCGTCCCCACGGAGCAGCTCGAGTACGTGCGCCCGCGCCGCGGGCGTGAGGTAGTAATCTGCGATGCGCCCAATGACTTCGTGGCCCTCATCTCCCCACGCCCACGCAGGTCGACTGGCCGTCAAGCACAGAAGCAACGGGCACGCGGCCACGAGCAGCGCGGTAGCCGCGCGGCGCCGGATCGCGGCGGCACGGCTCACCGCTTCATGCCCCGGTATCCCTCGAGAAACAGGCGCACCACTTGTCCGGCCCAGGTATCGAGCTCGGCCGCGGTCATGGGGGTGCCGTAGCCGATGGCCCGGCGCCTCGGAATCGTCATGACCATGAAGATGAACTGGGTTGCGGCAAACTCGCGATCTGCGGCGGCGGCTTTCGATTCGGGGAGCTCACGAGCCAGCAAGCCCGCGATGAGCGTGACGGCCTCGCGGTTGCCTGCATCGCCCTCCACGGCGCGCGCGAGCTCCGGGAAGCGTGCCGCCTCCGCGTGCACCAGCCGGTATAAGGCGAGGGCCTGGGGCGCGAGTGCCGCGTTCAAAATGAACTGGGCGAGACGGCGCAATATGTCGGCCAATGCCACGCCTTCGATCAGCGGTACATTGGGCGGGGGACGGATGTGTCCAACGACCGCGTGCACGGTGGCCGCGAACAAGGCGGCCTTGTCCTCGAAGCGATCGTACAAGGTGCGTTTGGAGATACGCGCACGCGCAGCGACGGCCTCCATGGATGTCGCGCCGTAACCCTCGGCCAGAAACAATTCCGTGGCGGCCGAGAGAATATGTTCCCGGAGCCGCAATGCATCGGCTTTCGAAGGCCGGCCGCTCCGTACGGCTCCGCGCGCGTGGGTGTTGGCAGGCCTTCGCGGCATCCCTACCTATCGTTGTGCGTAACCATAGCGACCGGAGTAAGTGTAACCGCGGCTGTAACCCCCCTGATAGCCCGGCCCGTAGTACGCGCGCGGCACGGCGGAATACGGGTAAGGGCGCGGATAGGCATACGCCGGCGCCGGCGCATAGTAGGCGCGCGGCGCGTAGCCCGGGTAGTAGACGGGCGCCGGTACCCGATAGACCGGCGGCGGATAATAAGCCGGCGGCGGAGCCGCGTAGCTCGCCGCGGGCGGGTAGCCATACGACGGCGCGGCGTCTTGCGCCGATGCGGCAACCGCAGACACGGCGACTGCAGCCAGGGTGAACGGCAGGCTCACCAGTGCGGCGGCAGCCCCGAACAGGCCATGGCCAAATCCCCAGCCCCCATGAGCGTGGCCGAATCCAGGTCCATGCACGCCGGCGGCGGCCGGCAGTACGGGAGCGCCTGCGAGCGCGGTCGCGACAAGGGCGGCGAGCACCCTCTGTTTGATGGCCATGGGATCACTCCTTCGATGGCAGGTGAGGGCTTCAGGATAGTCCTGCCATAAATGGAACGCAACGGTACCGTACCGTTAATGAAAGTCATACGCCGCGCGGTAATAGAACGGCCGGATGGGCTGCAGGCCGCGCATCAAGATTCCCTGCTGAATCGGGTCAAGCCGCCCGACCTGCTTACCCACCTTCTCCTCCGACAGGTCCGCGGGATTCCAGGCGATGAGCAGCAATTGGCGCCCGCGTTGCGCCGCAACCGGAAACCAGCGCTCGTACATGAGGCCAACTTGGCCGAACAGGTGCGCGCTCGAGCTTTCACTGACCGCCTTGGCTCGATCGGACCGGTAGAAGGCGAGCTCGCTCGCGATGGCGTATCGGTCCATGCCGACGATGAGCGGATCGCTGCCGGTTCGCCGTGCCATATCCTCGGCAATCGCGCCGACGTCACGGCCGAGCTCTCGCCAGCCGACGGGCACGAGCTCCGCATGCCGGCCGTACCCCACGCCCGGAATGCCGCGCGTCAGATAAAAAAGGCCCGCTCCGTAAAGCAACAACACCGCGATCACCGTGGGCGCCCAAGCGCGGCGGATCGCTTTGCCCGTGGTGCGCAGTGAGTGCGTGATGCCGGCCGCAAGCGCCGGCAGCGACGCGATCCACGGAGCACCCGTCCAGTCGAGCTTGACCTCGTGACGCAAGCTGAAGAGCACGAACACCGCGAGCGGAGCCAACACGACGGCCTGCATGAAGCGCCAACCGCGCTGCCGCTCAACGGCACCGGCCGCCGGCGCATCGCGGAGCGTCTCGGCGGCGTCACCCTGCTCGTGCGTGCTCGGCACATTTCTTCGGAGCAACTCCCGGACCGCTGCGACCGCGCCGACCGGAGTCAACAGCGCCAGTATCGAGCCGATGAGCTTGGGCAGCGCAAACTGCGGGCGGTCCGCCAGCCGACGCGAGGTTTGAAACGCGAATGAGGCGAAATCGTTGTGCGCATTCCACACGATCACCGGGGAGAAGATGATCGTCGCGAGCAAAACCGCGGCCCAGGGCTCGAAACGCTTCAGCCAGTCTCGGGAGCGCGCGTCGATGAGCATGAAAACCAAGGTGGCGAACCCCAAGAGCGCGATCGTGTACTTGGACAGGAGGCCGAGGCCGAGACACAGGCCCACTCCCCACCAGGCCCGCGCATGCTCCTTGATCAACGCGCGATACAGAAAGTAGACCACACTTGCCCAGGCGGCCGTCAGCGGCGCATCGGGCGTCATCAAAATGCCGGCAAAGAAAAAGAACGGCAGCGTCTGCGCAAGGACCACGGCCACCCAGCCGCTCACCTCGCCGAACATCTCGCGCGTCAGCCGGTAGACGAAGACAGTCGCGATCACCCCGCACAGCAGCGCCCCGATCCGGACACCGAACTCCGTATCTCCGAATACGGCTGTACCTGCCGCTATCAACCAGCCGACCATCGGCGGATGATCCAGATATCCGATATCCAGGTGCTGCGCGTAGTTCCAGTAATAGGCCTCCTCCGGCATCAGCTCCACACACCCGGCATAGATGAGTCGTAGAGCCACCGCCAACGCCACCAGACCGATCGCTGTGAGCTCCGGCCCGGCAAGCCGCTTTGTCATTTTTATTTCCCTCGACTTTGCCGTCCGTATAGATAAGCCACCGGCAGTCCCAAACGCACGCACGACTCAGCGGGCACGCCTCCGGGCAGCACGATGCGATCTGCAAGGCCGGCGATCGATTTCACCATACTGCGCTCGAGCATTTGCAATCCCTGGCGCGCATCGAGGCCCAGGCACTCGCGCGCCCAGGGTGGGACGATGTCCAGCGCCGCGCGAATCAGCAGGCCCTGGATCCAGGCGAGCGGCCGCGGCAACACAGGCGCGGCGCGCAGCAGATCGAGAAATTCGAGCAGGATGGCCGAGCGGCGCAGCCGCCCTCTCATGGAATTGAACAGGCTTTCGACCTCGCGCATCGATCGCGGCGCATCGACGGCGCCGTACAGATGCGCGGCGGGCACAGCCTCTTCGAAAAACGCGTCGATCTCGGATTCGGCAAGCGGATGAGCATAGGCGGCATAAGCGGCGACGAATCCGTACGAGGCCGTGGCGTGCACCCAGGTCAACAAGGCCGGATCGGCCGCGGTGAACGCCATGCCGCAGGGCGTGACGCCCGAAATGGCCGCGTGCATCCGCGCCACGCGTTCGATCATCGGCGTGGCGATGCTGCGCGCCCCGTAAACGGTGACCATCGCGGCCGCGCCGGTGCGCTGCAGACGCCCGACCGGATCCCTGCGAAATCGCGAATGCTCCCACACGCCCGTGCGCACGCAGGGCTCGGCCAATTCGAGGATGACGGCGGCGACGCCGCCGATGAACAGCGTGACCGGGTTCTTGAACACCCGCCAGGACACGGACTGCGCCGAGATCAGTGCGGCCTCTCCCACGGGAGTCGAGAAGTCGACTCGCCCGGCGCCCGTGGCCGGTAAGCCGCGCCACAGCGTCTCGAGCTTGCGCTCGAGGCCCGTCGGAAGCCGCAGGACCAGACTCATGGCGATGCGACCCTGCGCAGCCGGCGTCCCTCGACCCACTGCCAGCCGATGAGGGCCGGGACGCCCCAGGCGAGCTCGCGAATGCGTTTGACCATGCCGACCGCCAGCGCCATTTCGCCGCTGATTCCCACCACGTGACCGAACAGGACCAATCCGGCTTCCTGCACCCCGAGACCGGCCGGCACGATAAAGGCGATGTGGCGGATCGCCTGCGTCATGCTTTCGAGCATCACCGCTGCGCCGACGCTCACCGGATGATCGAACAGCCACAGGGCAAACCAGATCTCGAAGGCGCCCGAAACGAGGGCGATGAGCTGCAGCGTCCCGGCGATGACGAGAGGCCGCGGCCGGTGAAGCAACGCCCGGACCTCGCGATCGAGCGATTCCGTCGCCCGCGATACCGCGCCCTCACCCACCCAGGAGTGAATGAGCACCTGCAACCGCTTGAGAAAGGCTCCGTTCTTGAGAAGGACTAGCATGACCGCCGGCACCGGTAAACTCAGGGTGAAGATGAGGAGCACGCGGTGGTATTGATGACCCGCCTCGCCATACTCGGCGAGCAGCACCAGCCCGAGCGCGGTGAACAGATACACCGCGACCAACGTGAGCAAGATCTCCACGACAATGGTGGCTCCGGCCGTGGCGCCCGAGATACCCCGCCACCGCAGGATCCGCACGCCGACTACGCTACCGCCCACACTCGCCACAGGCAACAGCCGGTCGACGGCGTCGCGCACGGTGGTGGCCCACAACACGTATCCCAAGCCGACGTGGCGGACCGGCTCGCTCGACTTGAGCAGCGCCGCCCAACCGACGGCATACAGCAAGAAAAACAACGCGCGATACGGAATGACCCAGAGTATCCCCGAGCCACCCGAGCTCAGAGTTCGCAGCATCGCAGTGAAATCCGCGAGCACCGCGACGCCGATGAGCGCGATCACTCCCACGACCGCGCCCACGTAGGCCGGCGTTTTCATGGCCATTCTCACAGGTCCGGATCAGCTCAGGCGGTGCATCACGCCGTCGGCATCCACGTCGAACTCGTTGCCGCGCCAGTTGACCCGCGAGGAGAAGAAGCTGCGGCACCAGATCCAGCAGATCAAAAGGTCGCGCACGGGCAGCAACCAGAAATCGGACAGCATCGAGCGCTGTCCGCGGAAGCGCGGCACGAAATGCAGGGTAATGCGTGCGATAAGGATGACGGCGAACAGACTCCATGCGACGAGCGACACGCCCATGGCGCTCGCGAAGATGATCCCGATGAGTGCCAGCGGCAGGCTGAACGTTGCGAAGATCCCGAGGAAGCTCCTCGGCCGCAGCACCCGGATGGTGCGCATCCATCGCAACTCGTGGCGGGTCATCGAGGAGAGGTCGGGCTCGTGATGCTCGCCGCTCAGCAGGTACGGCGACAGCACGATCCGCAGATTCAATCCGCGCACCATCTCGCCGAGCCGGTAGTCCTCGGCAAGCTGATCCGCAAGCACCTGCAGTCCGCCGATCGCGCGCAAGACGGAGCGCCGCATGCACAGCGTTTGGCCCGAGACGTACCCCTCGTAGCCGAACAGCCAGGTGAGTAGAACCGAGGGGATGTACCACTCGTTGATGTACATCGCTCCGAGCCGCGACCAGATACCCGGCGTGGGGACTCCGCGGTACAGGCAAGTCACCAGCCCCACCCCGCTGTCGCGCAGCGGTGCGGTGACGGCACCGAGATAATCCCGTCCGACGAAGGCATCGCTGTCCGCCATCACCAGCACTTCGTGATTCGCGTGGGGAAGCATGTTGATCAGATTGCTGACCTTGCGGTTGCTCCCGTGGAGCTGCCCGTCGACGACGAGCTTCATGGGCAGCTGCGGGAATTCCGCGATCAACCGCCGCACCACCGCGCATGCCGGATCGTCTGCCTCCAGTACCCCGTATACGATCTCGAATTCCGGGTAGTCCTGGTCGCAGAATGAGCGCAGGTGCTCATACAGACCGGGCTCTGCGCCGCACAGCGGCTTGAGCACACTCACCGGCCGGGGGGAGAGCGCGGTACTGGCGCGCCGGCGCAGTTGCCACGCGAGAACGGCAACGACGGCAAGCACCACGTAGCCGGCCGCCGCGACCAGGCTGGCATATCCGAGCATGACGATGAATGCGTGCAAGTTGGGCATGTTAGCTTACCGTGTACGACGCTGCTATCCTTTGAGCTTTGTATGACAAAGCCATGGCAAGCGAATTCAAAATGCTGACGCTCCGTCACCGGTCTCCTGGGGCGTTGCGATGCATCCCGCTGATCGGGCTGCTGGCAGCTGCCGTGATCCAGGCACAGGACACACCTGTTGTCTGGACGCTTGGAGGCGAGGGAGGCTGGGACTATCCCACGGTGGACTCCGCCGCCCATCGATTATATCTCTCTCGTGCAACTCACGTCGCCGTGATCGATACTCTTACGGGCAAGTCGGTCGGAGATGTTCCAGACACACCGGGTGTGCATGGCATCGCGATCGCCGCGGATTTGCACCGCGGTTATGCGAGCGCCGGCAAAGCCAATGCCGTGAGAGTGTTCGACCTCGCCACCCTGCAGCCGATGGACAGCATTCCCGTCGGTGCCCACCCGGATGCGATACTCTACGATCCGACCATCCACGAGGTTGTCGCGCTGAACGGCGAGGACAACAGCGCGAGCGTCATCGACGCGCGGAAAAACCAGGTGATCGGCACGATAGCTCTCCCGGGAACTCCGGAGTTTGCCCGCAGCGACGGCGCCGGTCATGTCTACGTCAATATCGAGGACAAGAACGAGGTCGCGGCCCTCGATCTCGCCGGCCTGAAAGTGACGGCTGTATGGCCGCTGACCGGCTGCGAGCGACCCACGGGTCTCGGGCTCGATGCGCGCAACAGCCGCAGTTTTTCCGGATGCGGTAACGCCGTGATGGTGGTGTCCGATACGCGCCTCGGCAAGTCCATCGCCACGCTGCCGATCGGGCATGGCGTCGACGGCGTCGAATTCGACGCGCGGCTGGGAAACGCCTACAGCGCCAACGGTGAGGGAACGCTCACGATTGTGCACGAGGGCCCGGATCCGCAACACTTCGCAGTGGTAAAGACCCTGCCGACCGCGCGCGGCGCACGCACCATCGCACTCGATGCGGCGACCCACCGACTCTATCTGCCGACCGCACAATTTGGGCCGACGCCGGCCGCCACCGCCGAAACTCCGCGGCCTCGACCTCCGATTCTGCCGGGCACGTTCGTAGTGCTGGTGATCACTCCGACGCAAGCGAGCGGCCATAATCCTTGAGCAGAATCTGGACCCCGAAATAGCCGGTGAACGTGGGTCCCGCACCACCGCTGCCGGTTACGCTGCGGCCCGCCATGAAAAGCGCATTGATGCCGCGCGTGAGCCTGTATCGGCCGCCGAGATCGAGCAGCGTGTAACGCGGCGCGCCGCCGATCGCGCGATCATCGTACAACTCCGCGTCGAGCTCGAGGGCGTCGCTGAATGAATGACCCGCGACCAGGCCGATGAAGCGCTCCTTGAGGCCCTGCTTCGGAAAGTAATATCCCGCCTCGACGTCGAGATCGATCACTCCGACTTTGCGCGCCGCTTCGAAGGGCAAAAGAAAGCGCGGTGCGGGCGAAGCAATTCCCCGTTGCTGTGCGAGCACGTCGGCGCCGGTCTCGACCTGCGGAAACGTCGATAACTGCCAGCCGTGTTCCCCTTGATCGAGAAATCGCCATTTGACGCCCGGATACGCATTGCTCCATCCGCTGTGATGGGGCTCACCCGGCATCGTGTCGACCACGTAGGGAACCTCATAAGTCAGCTGCACTCGCTCGCCGACGCCGTAATTGAAATCGAATTGCGGCAGCTGGTATGAATCGAGGCCGCGCGTCAGGGTTTGGGCGGCAGCCACGTTGATTTCCCAGTGAGCATCGCCCGGGGTCCCCGGATCATTCGTCAGGAACGGAGGCCCTCCTTGCGCGTGAGCGGCGCGAGACGCGGCCAGCAGCGCGAGCGCGACGAGACGCAATGGACCGTATCTCAAGCGGCGATGATAACGGCGCCCGCGGTGATCAGCGCCGTACCCAGGGCAACCTTCCAGGTCAAGCGCTCCTGCAAGAAGAGCGCTGCTAGGATCACGACGAAGACGACGCTCAGCTTGTCAATGGGCGCGACCCGCGAGGCGGGCGCCAATTGCAAGGCTCTATAGTAGCAAAGCCACGATAATCCGGTCGCCACGCCGGAAAGACCGAGAGATGCCGCGCTGAGTGCCGAAATGTCCCCCGGTCGCTGCCATTCTCCACGCAGGCTCACGATGAAAGCGCTCACCAGTAGAATCACGATGGTGCGCAGGAAGGTTGCCAGATCGGAGCTGATCGAGCTGACGCCGATTTTCCCGAAAATGGCGGTGAGCGCCGCAAAGAATGCGGAGCCCACGGCAAAGGCTTTCCAACTCGCGCTCATGCCGTTAGGATACTTGGTATCGTAAAGCAAACGCACGTGGAACCGCCGCCGTGAGCGAACTGCACCGCGCCCTGGCCGAGATCAAGCACATCCGCTGCCAAGTGGCGCGCGATACTCAGTTCCGCGGCTATGGTCCGGCCTCCGTCGCCGCGAGCGGCGTGCTGGCCCTCCTCGTTGCGGCGCTCCAGTCCCACTGGCTGAGAAATGAGATGGACTTTCGCGCGTTCGCTGCGGTCTGGATCGCGACCGCGGTCCTGTCTCTGACGATGGTCACCATCCAAACGATGTTTCGCGCCCGTCGCGTGCATAGCGGGCTTGCGACCGAGATGGTCCTGGCTGCCGCCGAACAGTTCCTGCCCGCCCTCGTGATCGGAACGCTGCTGACCGCCGTCGTCCTCGGAGCCGCGCCGCGAGAGGCCTGGATGTTGCCGGGATTGTGGCAGCTGCTCTTCAGCCTGGGGGTATTCGCCTCGTGTCGCTTCTTGCCGCGCCTCACTTTCGCGGTCGGGGTCTGGTATCTGATCTCGGGATTGACGACCCTGGTCATGCAAGCGGAATCCCCGACGTTGCTGCCGTGGACCATGGGGATTCCGTTCGGAGTGGGACAATTACTCGTCGCCGCCGTCTTCGAATATGGCTATGAGAGATACGATGAACAAGCGTAAGTCCAGACCGGCGTCCGCACCGCGCTTTGCCTATGACGGCCTCGATCGGGTGATTCACGAGCGCGCCCGCCTCAGCTTGCTCACCTCGCTCGCCACTCACCGCAAGGGTCTGTCGTTCAGCGAGTTGAAAATGTATTGCGCCCTGACGGACGGCAACTTGAATCGCCATCTGCAGGTGCTGGAAGACGCAAAGCTCGTGACCGTCGCCAAGCGGTACGATCAGCAGCGTCCGCAAACGCTCTGCAAGATCACGCCGCTTGGGCGCCGCCGATATCTCGAGTACCTCGAGGTACTCGAGCAAGTCATTTTGGACGGCTCACGGTCCTCGAGCGAGCCCGACTCAGGCGCCCGCCGGCATGTGAACAGCTAGCCTGTTCGGCTGGTCGCCGCCGCGTTCGCGTCAGGGCGGCGGCAGCGTGAAAACCGGCAATTGCCAATTGAAGGCGACGCTGAGTAAACGCAGAGCGACGATGAAAAGCATGGCGATGATCGAGGCCCAAGCGCGCGCCAATCCCAATTTCTGTATCAACAAATAAAGAAACACCCCGGCGATCGCCGCAGTGGCATAGATATCGCGGCGCAATAACATCGGCACGATGCCGCTGAGTATGTCGCGGACCACCCCGCCGGCGACGCCGGTCATGGTGCCCATGAGGATCGTGACGATCCATGGAGGATTTCTCTGTTCGATGGTTTGCGCGCCGGATATGGCGAATAGCCCGAGACCGAGCGCATCGGCAATGAGAAAGGGGATGCGCTCGCTGGACAATATAGAGGCGCCCAGGACGGCGACCGCGACCGCCCCCAAAATGACGTAGAGACAGCGGGGATCTGCAATCCAAAATACTGGATGACGATCGGTCAACACGTCCCGAAGAGTCCCACCGCCGATCGCCGTCACCGCAGCCAGGACGACCACGCCGAACAGATCGAGACCCAAGCGCATGGCGGCCAGTGCGCCGCTGATCGCGAACACGGCGACGCCCAATAGGTCCAGGACGAAGAGCATCCGGCTGGCGCGCGGCGATACGGGGCCCGGCATGACGTCAACGCCCTGTTTACGCATCCTCCCAACCTCCGCCCAGCGCCTTGTAGAGCTTCACGAGATCCGTGCTCTGCGTCAGCATGGCATCCGCCAACTGCTGCCGCGCCTGTATGGTCTGCAACTGCAACGTCAGGACCGTGATATAGGAAATCACGCCGTGGCCGTACGCATCGAACTGAACCTCGACCGCACGCTGATCGGCACCCACCGTCTGCTCGAGCGCGGCGATGCGCCGCGCATCCTCGTCCAACGCGCTGAGTCCGTCCTCGACCTCCTGAAGCGCGCCGAGGACGGTCTTGCGATAGCTCAGTGCCGCCTCAGCGGCCTGCGCCCGAGACAATCGTACGCTCGCAATCAGCGCCCCGCCTTGAAAGATCGGTAGCGAGACCGTCGGGCCGAAGGTGTAGAAATGGCTCGACCAATCGAATAGATAGCCGGTGCTTAGATTCCGCAGTCCGTAGCTGCCCGCGAGCGTTATGTCGGGAAACAGGCCCGCGATGGATACCCCGATCTGGGCCGTGGCGGCATGCAGTACGGCCTCGGAATTTCGGATGTCGGGCCGCCGGCGCGCCAGCACGGAGGGCACACCGACGGGAACGTTCGCCGGCAATGCCGGCAGTTCTCCGTGCTCGCCGAATCGGTCATCGAGCGACTCGGGAGTTTGTCCGATGAGCACGGCAAGCGCGTGACGCGAGGCCGCGATCGTCTGCTCGTAGGGCGGCAACTGCGCCTCGAGGCTCGCAAGCTGCGCACGCGCGGCGTCCACGTCGGGCTCGCCGGCGAGTCCGTGCTCGTGTCGATTTTGCGTCAGCTCGGCAATCTCGCGTTGCGCGGCGATTTCATCCAGCGTGATCTGCCGCAGGGTTTGGCTTGCCCGCAGCTGAAAATAAGTTTGCGCCACCTCGCCCTCGAGGGACACCAGGAGGTCGTTGCGCGATTCGACGGCCGCGACGCTCTGTGCGTTCGCGGCTTCCACCGAGCGTCGCACCTTGCCGAACAAATCAATCTCCCACGAGGCATCGAATCCCAACTGGTAGATGTTGAACGGCTTTTCGAGCGAGGAAATGAGTCCCTGCGCCGCGGCGGAGGAAGCCGGACCGGTCGCCGTGTCGAACCCTTGGGATTTCAAGATACCGGCAAGCCCCAGCTGCTCGCGCGTGTAGGACGCGGAGGCGTTGAGACTCGGCAGTCCTTGGGCCCGGGCGGCCTGCACCTGGATGCGCGCCTCGACGATGCGCAGATACGCGCCCTTCAGATCGAGGTTTCCCCGGCGCGCCGCAGCGACCAGGTCGTCGAGCTCGGGATCGTGAAACTCGCGCCACCAGAATGAGGGCGGCAAGGCATCGGTTGAGGGCTGCGGCGCTGGTTGCGGCGACAGAGCTTTGACGCCCGCATACTGATCAGGCACCGGCTCCTGGGGCGGCTTGAAGTTCGGACCGACCTTGCACGCCGGCAAGAGCGCCGCCATCAGAACGAGCACCCCGCGGGCGGCGCGCATCAATGAGCTCCGGGCGGGCCGCCGGCCTTCTTCACGCCCGAGAAGAACAAAGTCAGCGGCGTAAATGCGAAGGCGAGCAGCGCGCAATAGAGAAACACGTCCTTGTAGGCGAGGAATGACGCTTGCGCAATCAGTGTTTGGTACGCCTGACCGAAGGCCTTCTGCGCAGCCACGGACGCCGTGACGCCAAGCCCCTGAATCGCGCGGGTCAGCTGCGCCAATGTGTCTCGGAAGTTGGGGTTGGTATGCGAAGCGTGGTAGCCAAGATAGGCCATATGCGTTTGCGTGCGCGAAGTGATCATCGCCGTGGCGACGGAAATGCCCACCGAACCCAATACGTTGCGAAACATGGTGAACAACGCGGTGGCATCTTGCTGGAGACGGCGTGGCAGGGTGCCGTACGCGAGAATGCTCAAAGGCACGAACATCAGTCCGATCCCCAGGGATTGAGTGATGCGCATGAACACCAAATGCCCGAAGTCGATATCCGGCGCGAGGGTGCGCGAGTACAGCATCGAGGAGCCGAGCACGAGGAAGCCGACCGTCAACACGAAGCGCGTCTGCACGCGCGGCAATATTAGATTCAATAACGGGATTAAAAAGATGACGCACAGCGCTCCCGGGCTCATGACCAGCCCCGCGAGCAGCGCGGTGTAGCCCAAGTGCTGCTGCGCGAGTTGCGGAACCAGCACCGCGCTGCCGTACAAAAGCACCGAGAAGCTTCCGATCGCGATGCAGCCCAGCGCGAAATTTCGATCCTTGAACACCCGCAGGTCGACGACCGGCCTGCGCGCATACAGCAGCCACGCGACCGCGGTCGCCGCCCCGACGGCCGCGACGGCCGCCAACGAGCCGATGAAGGGGGATGAGAACCAGTCATCGTCTTCGCCGCGGTCGAGCATGATCTGGAAGGCGCCAAACGTGAGCGCGATCAGCCCGATGCCGACGTAATCGGTCGACACGTGACTTTTCGCTTTCGCCCAAGGCGGATCCTCGACCAGGCTCAGGACTGCGAATGTTGCCAGCACGCCGATCGGAATATTGATGAAGAACACCCAGCGCCAGCTGTAATTGTCGGTGATCCAGCCTCCGACCGTGGGCCCGAGCACCGGCGCGACCACCGTCGCAATGGCGGTCAAGCCGAATGCCCGTCCCCGCTGCGCGGGCGGAAACGTGTCGAGAATGATCGATTGCTGATTCGGCTGCAGGCCGCCGCCGAAGAACCCCTGCAGCACCCGGAAGACCACCAGCTCACCGAGATTGGTCGCTATTCCGCAGAGGAACGAGCAAACCGTGAAGGCTGCGATGCAAATGACGAAGTAGCGCTTGCGTCCTATCAGACGCCCGAAGAACGCGGAGATAGGCAGCACGATGCTGTTGGCCACGAGATAAGACGTGAGCGTCCAGGTCGCCTCGTCATAGCTGGCGGACAGGTTGCCCGCAATGTGCGGCAGGGAGACGTTGACGATGGTCGTGTCCAGCAGCTCCATGAAAGCCGCCATGGTCACGACCACCGCGATCAGCCACGGGTTGGCGGACGGCCGCCAATTGTCGTGATCCGCCGTCTCACTCACGAAGGTGCACCACCGGACTCACGGACAACCCCAGAGGCAAGGGACGATTGGGATCGAGCCCCCGATCAATCACGATCTTGACGGGCACTCGTTGAACGATCTTCACGAAGTTGCCCGTGGCATTTTCGGCCGGGAACGCGGAGAAGCGCGAGCCGCTTCCGTATTGGATGCTTTGCACGTGGCCGGACAGCGCATATCCCGAATAAGCGTCGATCTTGATGTCGACCGCATCTCCAGGACGCATACGGCCGAGCTGCGACTCCTTGTAGTTGGCCGTGATCCACACTTGCGGCGTGACGATGAGGAACATGTTCGAGCCGGCCGTCACGTAGTCGCCGAGCTGCACGCCGCGCTGGGTGATGAACCCATCGCTCGGCGCGCGCACGTCCGTATATGAGAGGTTGAGATCGGCTTGGACGAGCTGCGCCTGCGCCTGGGCGACCTGAGCCAACCGCTCTTCCACCGCAGAGGAGGCCTGGCGGATTTGCTCGGGCACCAATTCGGCAACGGCGACTTGCGCCTTGGCGCTTTTCAGGTTCGCATCGGCGCTCAACTGCTGGCTGGTGGAGACATCGATGGTCTCCTGGGTGGTGGCTCGCCGATCCACCGCGTGCTGACGCTGATATTGGCGCTGCGCCTGCTCGAGCGACGCCGCAGCCGCCTGCTGCTGGGCTCGAGCGGAGATCAGTTGAGCGGGATACTGCACGCGGGCAATGCGCAACGCATCCTGCGCCGACTTGAGTTGCGCCTGCGCGAGCTCCAGGGCCGCCTGTGCCTGCTGTTGCGCGGCCAGATAATCGCGCGGATCGATGCGCAACAGCAGATCGCCCCGGCGCACACGCATGTTGTCGTTGATGTTGAGCGTTACCACGTATCCGGATATTTTCGGGGCCATGGTGACCACGTTGCCGTCGGTATAGGCATCATCCGTGCGCACCTCGTTGCGGCGCGCGAACCAGAAAAAGAACCCGACGATGATGCCCACCACGACGATCGCTGCCACGATGAAGAGAGGCTTCTTGCTGCGCGGGTTTTCCTTTTGACTGTCCTTGCCTTGGTCTTTGTCGCCTTCCTTGTCGTTCGATTCCTCACCGTCCTCGGGCTTATCCTCGGACTCAGCCATAACTACCCCGCGACCCTTAGTGCACGACCCGACCGCTCAATGCAGACGCACGAAGCCGTAGGCTTTGAACGTGACATCCGCGGCCGGACTCACGATGTAGGCCACGAACTTCGCAGCATCGGCCTTGGCAGTCGTCGTCAGCGCAATCGGATATACGATGGGCGCGTGCGAAGTCGCCGGAAAAACGTCCACGACGCGCACATGCTTGTCGATCATGGCATCCGTCTCGTAGACGATGCCGAGCGGGGCCTCGCCTCGATCGACGAAGGCCAATGCGGAACGGACGCTGTCGGCGCGGATGAGCCGATCCGCCACCGCGTCCCACACCCCGAGATTGGTGAGAGCGGCTTGCGCATACCGGCCCGCCGGAACCGAGTCAGGATCACCGGTCGCAAGACGCTTGTTGCCCAAGGCCGTCGCCAAGGGGAAATGGGGCTGGATCTTGAGCTCGATGGCGCTGTCGCTCGGCGCGATCAGCACCAAGCGGTTGCCGAGGACGTCGCGGCGGGAGGCAGTTTGAATCAGATTGCGCTTCTGCAGATAGTCCATCCAATCGACGTCGGCTGAGAAGAACACGTCGGCCGGCGCGCCGCTTTCGATTTGCCGCGCGAGAGCCGAGCTCGCGGCGAATGAAAACTTGACCGGAACGGATGTCTGCTTGGTGAACGCGTCGCCCAGATCCTGCAGCACGTTGGTCAAAGAGGCGGCCGCAAAAATCACCATCGCCGGCTGGTCTACGGCCTGGGTGTGACCCGCGCCGCTCGCGAGGAGCGACATCCAAAGGAGTGCGCCCGCGGCCACCTTGTGTATACGAACCATACAATCCCCTAAGTCTCCCTTCCCCGAGCCAGCATACCTTGAATTTAATTGCCGGCGCGACGACACCGTTGCAAGATCCGCGTTACTCCACATGTAGGATGCCGCTGACGGGCAGGCTGGAAGCGCGGAAGCTGGGCGATTTGCCCAGGGATCAATGGCCCAGCTGGAGCAATTCTTCGTGGGATACAATCGCCCGCACGGCAGGCAATTCAAGCCGTTGGCCCGTCGCGGTACGCGGAGCGATTGCTGCGGGCCGCTATTCGGCTTCACGAGCGACGACGCGGTGACAAGACACATGACAAGGGGAAAGCCCTCCGCTGAGAGCCCGGCGCACATTGCCCGTCGAGTCCTGCTCGCTCAACTCGACAAGACCATCGGGGCGTTGAGCGAGCGCCGCCGCTCCGATGTGGCCATCCACAATATCCGCAAAGAGCTCAAGCGCGCCCGTGCCGCGCTCAGGATGCTGCGGGAGTGTGTGGGTGTCCGGGATTACCACCGCGACAATGCGCTGATTCGCGATGCCGCGCGCCCGCTCACGCCCATTCGCGACGCAAAGGTATTGCTGCAGACGCTCGAGCAGGTGGAACCGAAGAAGGGCGCCGCCGGCAGCGGATTTTTCCTTCGCCTCCGCAAGGTGCTCGAGGAACAGCGCCGGCTGGCGCGGCGGCAACTGCGTTCGGCCGACTTGGCTGCGGCGGCGCGCATGCTGCGCGGGATTCGCCGCCGCGCGGCTGGCTTGCCGGAGAGCCGCCTGGCCCCTCCCCATCCGCGCGGGCTCGAGCACGCCTTCAAGGAAGCGCGGTCGGCCTTCGCTGTGGCGAAGCGCCAAGGCACCGACGAAAGTCTGCACGAGTGGCGCAAGCAGACCAAGTATTTCGCCAATCAGCTCGAAATGTTGCTTCGCTCGGGCCCGAAGCTCTTCGATAAAAGTCACCGGCAGGCGACGCAGCTGGCGGATTGCCTGGGCGAGGATCACGATCTGGCGATATTGACGGACCAGATCTCCCGATACGCCGGGGGAGCACGCGGCGCGCCGGCGCCCGGCCCGGATGCGCGTCGGCTCATCTGCAGCGCGCAACGCCGGCGGAAGAAGCTTCAGCGCCGGGCGATGCGGCTGGGACACCGCCTGTACTCCGGCCAAGCTGCACGCTACCGGTCGTAGTCGAATTCCAACCCCGCAGGAGGTGTTGGGCGTTTCTCCGAAGGCCCGTCAGGCCTTCTCCGACCAAAAGACGGCCAGTCCAGCACCCCGCGCTTCGATCCCTGGGCCTGACAGGGGTTCGGCCGCGTCTCGACGATGATGTGCTCGTTCACCAACACTCAAGGAGCAATCATGCAGACCAACTACGTCTCAAGAGACACCTACGGCATGTACAAGAATTACGGCACCGGCAGCGGCCCGGGGCCTGCGCTGATGGGCGCCGACACGCTGCTCGGCAACGACGTCTATAACGGCGCCGGCGAAAATCTCGGCGCCATCAAAGAGTTCATGATCGACATGGGAAGCGGCCGAATCGCCTATGCGGTCCTCTCGTTCGGCGGATTCCTGGGTATGGGCGATCGGTTGTTTGCCGTTCCCTGGCAGGCGCTCAAGCTCGATACGGCCAATAAGCGCTTCACGCTGAACGTCAGCAAAGACAAGCTGAAGAGCGCGCCCGGATTCGACAAGGATCACTGGCCGAGCATGGCGGATTCGACCTGGGCGACGGACGTCCACACGTTCTATGGAGTCGCAAGAGCGTACGATTCGCCGACCTCGCGCACGATGTAGACCTCGGCGCGCGCAACTGCGCGTGACCGCGTGCCCGGTCGGCCTGGCAACCGACCGGGCCGCACCTTAGACGCCAAACCGATCCAGCATCCCGTTTGCCCAGACAGCCGGCGCCAGAAACCAGGGCCTGCCGAAATAATAAGGCCGCGCGGGAAAAGCCAATCCGTCGAGTGCCGTGTCCGAATCGGGTGCTCCGGCAATCTGCCGCCCGATTTTCATTCCCAGATAAGGGGCTAGCGGCACACCCTGACCGCAATAGCCCAAGCAGTAATAAATGCCATCCCTGCACCCGAGGTGCGGCATGGTGTCGAACGTATACGCGACCCAGCCGACCCATGCGTGATCGAGCGCGACTGCGCGCAGCTGCGGAAATATCTGTGCGAGCATGCCACGCAAGCGCGGCACGCAGGCGAGTGGATCGCGCTCGGCAAGCGCAGCACGTCCACCGAAAATGATGCGCTCGCCGTCCGGCGAGGGGCGGAAATACACCACCACACGCCGCGAATCGACGATGTTGCGGCCGCGCGGAATCAACGACCGCACCCGATCCTTGCCGAGCGGCTCGGTTGCGATCTGATAGCTGCCGATGGGAATCACCCGCCGGCGGTGCCACGGCGATAGCGGACCCGAATGCCCGTTCGTCGCGATCAGCACCTTTCGCGCTTTGATCATTCCGCGCGACGTCAGTACTTCGAATCCCTCGCGCGTGCGTCGCAGGGCCTGCGCCGCGCATCCGTCGAGCACCACCGCCCCGGCGCGGCGGGCGCGATCCAAAAGACCCAGCAGCAGCTTCATCGGATCGACGGATGCGTCGTCGTGGTACACGCAACCGCCGTGATAGAACTCGCTGTCGATCTCCTGCTGCTGCTCGCTTTTCGGTAAGACAGAGACGCGCTGCTCGAGGCCCGCGGGCTGATTCCGCGCCTCCTGCGCCATGCGCTTGAAATGGCGCGGTGTGTGCGCGCCGAAGAAGCATCCGCTGTCGCTCCAATCGCAATCGATGTCGCGACACAGGGCTCGCAGATAAGCGAGTGCCTCGAATCCTTCGCGACACATCGCGTAGGCGCGCTGCGCACCGTGCACGGACCGCAGTTTCGCGAACGAGGGCTTGAGGCTGTAGGCGATCTGGCCGCCGTTGCGGCCCGAACAACCCGCACCGATCGAACCCGACTCGAGCACGTGAGTGGCAAGTCCCGCCGCCGCGGTTTCGCGAGCCGCCGACAAGCCCGTATACCCGGCCCCGACGATCAGCACGTCCGTTGCGGCGGGCAGGCTTTGCGGTGGCAGCACGGGGGGTGCAGTCTGAGACTGCCACCAGGGAAGCGGCTGTGGTCCGGTCTCCAATCCCATCAAGTCCCGCAGAACGTCTGCAGCACACGCTCCGCGGGCAACGGGGGCATCAGATAGGCCTCGCGGCCCGGCTGCTCTTCGTAGGGCCGCGACCACACTTGCAGCATCTCATTGAACGGCCCGAAATCCGCCTGCTCCGTGGCCGCGGTGATCGCCGCCTCGACGCGATGATTGCGCGGTATATACGCCGGGTTGGCCAGGCGCATCGAGCGCGCACGATCGGCCGGCAACTGCGGGTCGCGCGCGAGGCGCAAGCGCCACGCGCCGATCCATTGCACGAGCTCGACCGCCGGCGCCGTGCCGAGCACGTCCTCGGCGCAGGTGCCGGCATCGGCGCCACCCTCAGCCGCGTCGCACAGCCGCCGAAAGGTAGCCGTGTAATCGGCGCCTGCTCGCTGCATGAGATCGAGCAGCGTATTGACGAGCGCGGGGTCGCCTTCCTCGCTGGTGGCGAGGCCGATTTTGCGCCGCAGGCCGGCGATCCAGGAGACTTCAAAATGCTCGCGGAACGCGTTGACCACCGGGGTCGCGATATCGATCGCCCGCTGCGTGTCGGCATCGATCAGTGTCAAGATCGTTTCGGCGAATCGGGCCATGTTCCACTGTGCCATGGCGGGCTGATTGCCATACGCGTAGCGGCCGTAACTGTCGATGGAGCTGAACACAGTGGCGGGATCGTAGGCGTCCATGAAAGCGCACGGACCGAAGTCGATGGTCTCTCCGGAAATAGCCGTGTTGTCGGTGTTCATGACGCCGTGAATGAATCCGACACGCATCCAACCGGCCATCAGCGCCGCCTGCCGGCGAGTCACGGCGGCCAGCAACTCGACGTAGGGCCGATCGGCGGACTTCAGCTCCGGGTAGTGGCGATCGATCACGTAATCCGCCAAGCGACGCACGGCCTCCGTATCGCCGCGAGCCGCGAAGTATTCGAACGTGCCTACTCTCACGTGACTCGCCGCGACGCGAGTCACGATGGCACCCGGCAATCGGGCGCCGCGGAACACGGGCTCGCCCGTCGTCACCGCCGCCAGGGCCCGGGTGGTCGGAATCCCGAGCGAGTGCATCGACTCGCTCAGCAAATATTCGCGCAATACAGGCCCGAGCGCGGCGCGGCCGTCGCCGCCCCGCGAGAAGGGCGTTCGCCCGCTGCCCTTCAGTTGAATGTCGCGCCGCGCGCCGTCGCGACCGGTTACCTCACCGAGGAGAATGGCGCGCCCGTCGCCGAGCTGCGGCACGAACTGTCCGAACTGATGGCCCGCATAAGCCGTCGCGATCGGATCCGCGCCGGCGGGAACGATGTTGCCCGCAAAGATCGCCGCGAGCGGGGTGTCGTCTTGGCACTCGAGGCCGAGCTCCGTCGCCAATGCCGCGTTGAACTTGATGAGCCCGGGATTGGCTACGGCGACGGGATCGAGACGCGCGAAAAATCTGGGCGGAAGCGCCGCGTAGCTATTGGAGAACACCCACCCCGGCATCGCGAGGCGCGGCCGCGACGGCGGCGATGTCTCGTTTGGCGGGGATTGCAGCATCGTCGCATGTTACCAGCGAATCGGATTTGAATTTGTTCTGCCTGTCGGACTCGGTCACGACCCCCGGCCGGCGAAATGACTTCGCCAGGCGCGAGTATACCGAGACGTAATTCTCGGCCATTCGGCGCGCCGTAAAACGGCGATCGAATTCCGCGCGAATGCGGTCGCGATCGAGGGCCAGCGCCCGCCTCACGGCTTCGACGGCCTGCCCTTCGTCGTGCACGATGAAGCCCGTGACGCCGTCCTCCAGCACTTCGGGCACCGATCCGTTCTCGAACGCCACCACCGGCGTGCCGCACGCCATCGATTCGATCATCACCAGGCCGAAGGGCTCGCGCCAGGCGATGGGGAAGAGCAGTGCTGCGGCGTTGCCCAGAAATTCCGATTTCTGATCCTCGCGGATCTCGCCGATGAACTCGACGTTGCCGAGTCCGAGCAGCGGCTCGATCGTCTTCTGGAAATATTCCTCGTCCACGCGATCGACCTTGGCCGCGATTTTGAGCGGCAGGCCGGCCTGCGCCGCGATCCGGATCGCGGCATCGGGCGCCTTCTCGGGAGAGATACGCCCCAGGAATGCGAGGTAGCCGCCCTGCCCCGCCCCCTTCGCGAGCAGATCTTGCGGTATGCCGTGCAGCACGGTTGCCACGTAGTTCGCCTGCGGCAAAGGCGCGCGCTGCGAATTCGAGATGGACACGACAGGAACGTCGCGAAAGAACTTGTAAAGGGACGGCAGCTCCGGCAAATCGAGACGACCGTGCAGTGTCGTCAGGCTCGGAACGCCGAGGCGCTGCAGCAACGGATAGCCGAAGTAGTCGATATGGGCGTGGATCACGTCGAACTCATGCGCACGTCGCGCCACCGTCTCGAGCTGCATGAACAGGGGGACGAACTGATCTTTCACGGTGGGGTCCAAGCGCAGCGACCGTGGCCACATGGGCTCCAGCTTTCCCTTGGTGAGGCTGTCGCCCGAAGCGAACAACGTCACTTCGTGGCCGAGATCCACCAGCGCGTCGGTGAGATAGGCGACTACCCGTTCCGTGCCGCCATAAAGCTTCGGCGGCACCGCCTCGATCAGCGGCGCTAATTGAGCAATCTTCATTCCGCGTTCCCCAATTCGTAATAGGACCGAAGTATCGTATTCCGGCAGCAGGGGCGGCGTCGGCGGCAAATTGGAACTGACGCGTGTCAGAGTACTCCTATATGTGTACGCGCGCCGACACCATGAAAATTTTACACACGGGCCGCCACTTTGACTCGATGATGCGCCCACGGGAACATAGGGGCATCCGATCCAACGCACCGCAATGCCATGAAACAAACGCGAACAACCGACGCGGATCCGAACCCGGCCTCGCACACCGTCGACGAGATGCCGACGATGCAGTATGCGATTGCCGTCAGCGACACTCTCCAACAGCGGCGCACGCGCACGCTCAAGCACGGCGACATGTTCGCGGTGTTCGACCATCGCGGCGACATGGGGGGCGAGCCCGGCAATTCGGAGGGACTGTACTATCGCGACACGCGCATGCTGTCGCAATTTCAGCTCTTGCTCGAAGAGGCGCGGCCGCTGCTCCTCAGCTCGATGACCCAGGACGACAATGCGGTGTTCACTGCCGACCTCAGCAATCCCGATCTGCTGGTCGACGGCAAAATCGCGCTCCGGCGCGAGAATGTTCATGTAAATCGCGCGCGCTTCATCTGGAGCGGCGCGTGCTATGAGCGGCTGCAGGTGCGCAATTTCAGCGATCGCCCGCTGCAGCTGCGCTTGACCTACCGTTTCGCCTCGGACTTCGCCGATCTGTTCGAAGTGCGCGGCGAGCATCGTGCGGCGCACGGCCAGGCACGTGCCGCCCTGGAGAGCGACCACGGGGTCGCGCTGACATACGCGGGCCTCGACCACATGGAACGCAGCACGCACTTGGCCTTTTCGCCGTCACCCAAGACCTTGACCACCGCACGGGCGGTGTACGAGCTCTTGCTCAAGCCGCGCGCGACCCGCCGCATTTTCGTCCGCTGCGCGGTTGACCGCGCGGAGAGCGATTGGGGCGGACGGCTCTATTACCGGCGCATGCGCGCCGCGCGCCAGTCGCTGCGCGAATCGAGCGAGCGCGCCGCAAGCATCGAGGGATCGAACTCCGTGTTCAACGAGATAATGCGCCGCTCCGTCTCGGATCTCTACATGCTGATCACGGATACCCCGCAAGGCCCTTATCCTTATGCGGGAATCCCCTGGTTCTCGACCCCCTTTGGACGCGACGCCATCATCACCGCCCTGATGACTTTGTGGGTCGATCCCGCAATCGCCAAGGGCGTGCTCAAGTTTCTCGCCTACACGCAGGCCACGACGGTCGAGCCTGAGCGTGACGCCGAGCCCGGCAAGATCTTGCACGAGATGCGTCATGGCGAAATGGCCAACCTGCGGGAAGTCCCTTTCGGCCGCTATTACGGCAGCGTCGACGCGACACCGCTGTTCGTGCTGCTGCTCGGTGAGTACTTCCGGCGTACCGCGGACCTGGAGACCGTCAGGTCCCTGTGGCCCCACGCGCAGGCGGCACTCGAATGGATCGATCGCTACGGCGACCGCGACGGCGATGGCTTCCTCGAGTACCACCGCCAGACTAAGGAGGGGCTCGCCAATCAGGGATGGAAGGACTCCTACGACGCGATCTTCCATCAGGATGGGCGCATGGCGCAGGGACCGATCGCGCTTTGCGAAGTGCAAGCTTATGTTTACGGGGCCAAGCGCCATGCGGCGACGATCGCGGAAGCGCTCGGTTATCACGAGCGCGCCGCCGTGCTGGCGGCGCAAGCGGAGAAACTGCGTGAGGATTTCGAGCATCGCTTCTGGTGCGAGGACCTCTCCGTGTATGCCCTCGCGCTCGACGGCGACAAGGAGGCCTGCCGCGTCGTCTCGTCGAACTCTGGACAGGTGCTGTTGACCGGCATCGCGTCTGCCGAGCGGGCGCAGCGCGTCGCGCACACGCTGCTCGAGCCGTCCATGTTCAGCGGCTGGGGTATCCGCACGGTCGCCGCCTCGGCGGCGCGCTACAACCCGATGTCATACCACAACGGCTCGGTCTGGCCGCACGATAACGGCCTCATCGCGATGGGCTTTGCGCGTTACGGACTGAAGCAGGCGGCCTCGCAAGTATTCAACGGGCTGTTCGATGCGGCAACCTATATGGATCTGCGTCGCTTACCCGAGCTGTACTGCGGCTTCGGTCGACTTGTGCGCAATGCGCCCACACAGTATCCGGTCGCGTGCTCCCCCCAGGCGTGGGCGAGCGCCGCACCGCTCTGCCTGCTGCAAGCCTCGCTCGGCCTCGAGCTCCTCGACCGCACGGGCGAGATCAAATTCTACCGGCCGACTTTGCCGGACTTTCTCGATCACGTGCACTTGCGCAACTTGCGCCTGAGCTCGGGCTCGGCGGACGTGCTGCTGCACCGTCACGGCGAGCACATCGCGGTGACCGTCACGCGCCGCGAGGGGGACGTGGTGGCGGTGGTGCGCTACTAGCGGCAGCGCCCGCGTCTTCCTCCGGCTCGGGACGAGTCTCCGGCATGGCGAACACCGCCAATAGCACCGCTGCGAGTCCCACGCCCGCGAGGAAATAAAAGGCATGGCGCATGCCGAAATGGTCGGCCACCCACCCCGCCGCGGAGGTGCTCACGGTTGCGCCGATGCCGATGGCGAAGCCCACGGCCCCCAGCGAGAGATTGAAGTGGCCCGAGCGCGCTGCCACGTCGCTCACGACGAGCGGCACCAAGATGCCGAATCCTGCCCCCGCGATGCCGTCGAGCACTTGCACACCGATCACGAGAGCGGAATTGGACGTCGTCGAGAAAACCAGCGCGCGCATCGGCAGCATAAGAAATCCGATGATCAGCACCAGCCGGCGCCCATAGTGATCGGCAAAACGTCCAACCGCCGGCGAGGCGAGCGCCACGATGATCTGGGGCAGCACGATACAGGCGCCGATCAGCAAGCTCGGATTGCTGCCGCGCGCCGCGAGGGTGCCGCTGATCAGCATGAGGAGCGGCGCATTCGCGAAAGTGAACAGCATCGCGCAGGCGCAGAAGACGAGGAGCCGCCGGTCGGCCAGCACCGTGAGCACTCGCGCCTTGGGCTCTTGTGCGGCCGCCGATTGCGTGGCGCTGCGCGCCATCGAGAAGCGCCGCAGAGGCAACAGCGTCACGAGCGCAGGCAGCGTGAGAGCCGCCGTCAGGTAAAACACACCGCGCTCTGAGAGGTACTGCCCGCACGCGCCCATCAACGCCGCGCCGACGCCGTTGCCCACCGCCGAGTAGCGCGCATTGCGCCCGAGGCGGACCGCCATGCCGAACCGTCCGGCGAGCGCGAGGCTCATGGCCGCAATGGCCGGCCCGAGCGTACAGCTCGAGATGCCGTGCAATACCTCGGCGACATACACCAGCAGCGGGATGGGGTAGATGGCGAACATGAGCGCACTGGCCGTGAAAACGAGCACGCTGAAGGCCGCGACCCGCGTCTTATTGCGGATCGCATCCACCAAGGCACCGGCGGGCACCTGGCTCGCCATCGAGCTCACGGTGCCTACCGAGAGCGCCACTCCAATGGCGGTTTGCGTCCAGCTTTGGCCGCTGAGATACACCGCGATGAAGGGGCCGAAGCCGGTTTGTACGTTCGCCACGAACAAGTTGAAGTAGTCGAGCCCACGGCTCGCCCCAGCCTCCGCGGACCGCGCCGGCGCCCTCGTGCCGCCGCCCGCACTCGGTGGCTCACTTCTTTGTTTGGCCGGTGTCTGGAACATCGGGCGCGGCCGGCGGCATGAGCACTCGCGGCTTGTTCGAGTTGTATTCCGGCGCCGACTGCAACTTCTGCCGATCCACGCTCAAGATGAGCGGCTTGTCACGGGCGTCCAGATCGAAACGCAGCAGCGGCCAATCGACGGCGATGCGCCGGGTTCCCACCCCGAGAAAGCCGCCGAAATCGATGATCGCGACGCGCACGTGCCCTCGGGCGTCCGCCAGCACATCGACCACCCGGCCGAGATTCTCGCCCTTCGGACTCATGACCTCCCTGCCGAGGATCGAGCCGAGCGACGTGCCGACCTCGCCGACCTGCGCATCCACCACGGCATCCGCAGGCGGGGGCGCGGGCGGCCCCGTAGGCACCGAAGCCTCCGCTGCCGGCATCTTCTTGGGCTTGTGGTGCTTCGGCCGCACTCGGCGAGCGGGAAGGCAAGGGGGCAGTGTCGAGCTTGGCCCGCTTGCCGAGCTCGTCGGAGTTGCGGGAGGCGGCGTTGGCGCCGGGGGCGCAGTCTCGACCGGGGTCGCGACAGGTGCGTCCGGCGCCCCCGCGGCGGGGGCGCTCGGCGGCTGCACCGCCGCCGGCGCCGGTGCAGCCGGCGCGCCTTGACGTTGTCCCGCTGCACCGGTAGCACACGCCGAGAGTGCGAGAGTTGTCATCCAGGCCGCCGCGCCGTGTCGAATGCTCATGGCACCTGCTCCGCCTCGGCTCTGCGCAGCTGCCGCCCGTACATCCGGCTGTAGATGCCGCCCTTCATTTGCAGCAGCCGGCGCGGCGGTCCGTCCTCGACGATGCGGCCGCGATCCATCACCACGATGCGATCGAACGCGTCGAGCGTCGACAGGCGGTGGGCGATGGCGATCACCGTACGCCCGCGAAACAATCGCGCCAGGGCCTCTTGGATGGACTGCTCCGACTCGGTGTCGAGGGCGGAGGTTGCCTCATCGAGCAGCACGATCGGCGCATTCATCAAGAAGGCGCGCGCGATGGCCAATCGCTGCCGCTGACCGCCGGAGAGCTTCATGCCGCGCTCCCCGACGATGGTATCGTAGCCTTGCGGAAGGCGATGAATGAATTCGGTGCACCGCGCCGCCTCCACGGCGCGATAGACCTCCTCGTCGCTCGCCTCCGGGCGGCCGTAGCGCAGGTTCTCGAGCAGCGAGCGATGAAAGAGAGAGATATCCTGCTGCACCACCGCGATGGAGCTGCGCAGGCTCGCCTGCGTGACGTGCGAGATGATCTGGCCGTCGATGAGGACTTCGCCCGAGTCGGAGTCGTACAACCTCTGCAGCAGTGCGACGATCGTGGACTTGCCCGCTCCCGACCGGCCGACGAGACCCACCTTCTCCCCGCCGAGCACATGCAGCGTGAAGTCCTTGAGCACCGTCTGTCCGCTCGGATAGCTGAAGCTCACATTGCGGAAATAGATCGCCCCTTCGCTCACCACCAGCGGCTTTGCATCGGACGCGTCTTGCATCTCGTGCGGCAAACCGAGCACCTGGACCGCTTCACGTAGTTTCGCGAACTGCTGGACCATGTCGACCATCGCCATGGCGAAGTCGCGCGACGCATGCAGCACCGTGAATCCCAGGGTGGTGGTGAGCACCACATCACCGGTCGTGATCTGCCCGCGGCGCCAGAGATCCACCGACCACACCAGCACACCCGCGGTGACGAAGAATACCGCCAGGGCGTGGAACTGGCGCAGCCGCTCGAGCGAGCGCAGGCTCTGCCTCTGCGCCTCCATCTCGTCCTGGATTTTCAGGCTGAGGCGCTGCTGCTCGCGTTGCGTGGCGCCGAACGCCCGCACCAAACCCATGTTGCTCACGACATCGGTGAGATCGCCGCTCACGTGGGCGGCCTGGCCTGCGAAATTTTGGTGCAGCTCCCGCCCGCGCGAGGCCCGCCAGGCGATGAGGGCTCCCAGCACGCTCACCACGGCGAGCAGCACCACCGTCAAGTGCCAGTTGATCGTGCCGAGGACGAAAATGCTGGCGACCACCGCGACACCCGGCGGAATCGTATTCCAGGTGAGCGAGCTCTCGATGAGCCACGCCGCATTGGCCGCGGCCGTGATCCGTCCGGCGAGCGCGCCGGGAAATTGGTCGACGAAGTAGCGCGTGCCGTGACCCGACAGATGATCGAACAGCTCCATGCGAATGTCGCCGCCGACGGCGACGAAGGCGTGAGTGGATGCCCAGCCGGCGACGCGCCACAGAACGTTGTCGCCGGCCACGAGTCCCAGCAAAATCGCGACGGCGCCCCACAGCACCGGCTGCGGCGGCTGATGAGTGCTGAGCACGTCGACCAGATGCTTTACCGCGTACTGAGACCCCACGTTACAGAGCACGGCCGTGAGCATCGAGGCAAGCACGATGAAATGGCTGAAGAAGCGCCGGCGCACATAGCGTCCCAGAAAGCGGAAGACCCCTGTGGACGCGTGGCCTGGCAATGGCATGACGGAATGTGCGTACCTTCGAGATGGGGGTCCGCTCTATTCTTGGTCAACTCCTCGCCACTGCGGGCCGGATAAAGGAAGCGAACCTCTGTCAGTATCCGCTGACAGACACGGGCGCAGACTTGCGACAGATCATCAAAATCTCGTCGACGTCGTCCGCGGCGATGAGCCCCGCGCCGAAGTCCAGTTTTTTCTGGAACTTGAGTCCGAGCGGCATGAACACCCGGTTGTACCACCACAACGCTCGCTCGCGCTGGTGGGTTAGAAACCACATGCCGAGGTCGAGCAGCCGCGAGGAGCGCGGCTGCATGCCGTAAACGGCGCTGCGCTCGATTGTCAGACCATGACGGCCGAGGGTCTCGATCAGCAGCTCGGGGCGATAGCGCCGCCGGTGCCCGACGAAATCGTCGAACGCGTTCCACCGCTCCGGATGCAAGGGGACAGACAGTAGCACGGTGGCGCCGGGTCGGGCGACCCGAGACAATTCCGCGAGCGCCACCGCGTCATCGTCGACATGCTCCACGATGTCGAGCGCACAGACGAGGTCGAACGCCGCGTCGGCGAAGGGTAGCGAAGTGATCAAAGCGCCGACCACCGAGGCCCCGCGCCGGGCCAGCTTGGCGAGCGCCGGGCCGCTTACGTCGACGAATTGGGTTCCCTCGAGCGGCAGCCGCGGCCGCAGGCCCGGCGCGACTTCGAGGCGGCGGCCGCCGCGGGGCAGCAGCATTTGTATCAACGGCCAGGTGTTGAAACGCCCGGGCTCGACCAGCTGCGCGCCGGACCAGAGCGAGTCGTAATAGAGGCGATTGGCGTCGAGAAGCTGCCGCGCGCTGAGCGCTCGCGTTCCGGTTGGCTGCATCGGAGCACTCTAGCATCCGGCATACGCCCGGGTAGAGCGCGCCGCGGTCGACCTCAGGCGCGACCGGCGGCGAATGCCGCGAGCATATCCTCTTCCTCGCCCGCACCTTGGGCGTTATTTCCGAGCAGCGCGAGACATTGATCCGCCGGCATGGGCCGCGCGAACAGGAATCCCTGACCGATCGTGCAGCCCAATTTTCTTAGTATCTCCGCCTGCTGATAGCCCTCGATGCCCTCGGCGATGACTTGGATGCGCAAGTGCCGGGCGATGGCGATGATGGCGCTGACGATCGCCAGATCGCTCGAATCCGTCACCAAGTCGCGCACGAAGCTGCGGTCGATCTTGAGCGCATCGACGCGCCAGTTCTTGAGGTAACTCAGGCTCGAGTAGCCGGTGCCGAAATCATCGATGGCAATCTTGATTCCCATATCTCGCAGGCGAACCATCGTATCTTGCCGTGTCTCGCCCGATTTCGCCTGGTTCGCATCGAACACCGCGCGCTCGGTCATCTCGAGCTGCAGGAACTCCGGGCGCAAGCCGTGGGTCGCGAGCAGCGTCGAGATGGTGGCTTGCAGGTCGCCGCGCTGCAGCTGCGCGGGTGCGACATTGAGCGAGACCGGCACGAGCTTCACGCCCTGGCGCTGCCAGGCGCTCATGGTCTGGAGCGTCCGATGGAGCACGAAATTGCCCATCGGCACGATCAGGCCGGTCTCCTCGGCGATCGGAATGAACTGGTCTGCCGGAACCATGCCGTGCACCGGGTGGCGCCAGCGAATGAGCGCTTCCAGACCGACCACCTTGCGCGTCAGCAGATTCACGAACGGCTGGTAGTGCACGTCGAGCTGCTTCAGCCGCAAGGCATCGCGGAGCGATGCTTCCATGGCGACGCGGAGCTTGAGCTTGCGGTTCATGATCTGGCTGAACATCTGCACGTTGTTGCGCCCGCGGTCCTTCGCTTGGTACATCGCAGTGTCGGAATGCTTGAGCAGCTCGCCCATGTCCGTGCCGTCGCGCGGATACAGGCTCACGCCGACGCTGCCGGTGGTCTGCAGCGCGTGTTGATCGATGATGATCGACTTGTTCAGGCAATCGTTGATGCGCTTGGCACCGTTCGTGACTTCGTCGTACGACTTGACGTTCTGGAATACCACCACGAACTCATCGCCGCCCATGCGGATGACCACGTCGCTCTCCCGCACGCATGCCTTCAGGCGCCGCGCGACCTCCTGCAGGAGCTTGTCGCCGGTCTCGTGTCCGCGCGTGTCGTTGATGTGCTTGAAGCGGTCGAGATCGAGAAAGACCACGCCCAGCATCTGATTCGCGTCGCGTGCCTCGTTGATGGCCTCCGGCAGGAAGGTGGCGAGATAATGGCGGTTGGGCAGCCCGGTCAACTGATCGTGATGCGCCATGCGATCGAGCCGCTGTTGATTGTCGATGAGCTGCTGCTCGGCCTTGCGCCGGACCGACACGTCGTGCGTCACATACGCAAAACCGTCGCGGCCGTCGGTCTCCAACCGGTTGCAGCGCACTTCGACATCGATCTGCGCGCCCTCCTTGCAACGCAGCTGCAAGTTGAGCGCCGGCTGTCCGTCGGCATGTTGCAGGCGCGCGAGCATGCTGTCCGGTGTTGCCTCGCCGTCGCAGAAAATGTCCGTGAGCGCCAGGGCGGCGGCCTCGTCGTGCGTGTAGCCCACCTTGTTCAGGAACGCGGGGTTGCAGTATTGGATTCGATAGCCGTCCGCATCGACGATGACGATGCCGTCATTGGTCTGATCGATGAGCGCCTTGTAACGTGAATCGACGGTCTGGCGATGACGGAAGTAATGTCGTAACGCGAGGACCACCCCGGTTCCAACCAGCAGCGCGAGAAGCGCCAGCCATGCCTCCGAAGGCACGCCGAAGACGCGCCTGTTCGGCGCAACTCGCGCACCGGCCGCCCCCGCCTCCGGATCCAGCCGAAATACCCAGGCAGGCCGCCCCCACGCATCGCGCAGCACGGCGTAGCCGGACAGATCGTCGAACATTTTGCTGCTCAGCCCGAACGTATCTCCAAGATGCCCACCGAGCCAGGCACGCACCTCCGCCGGCAGCCCCTGCGTCTGTCTTGCGGGGCTCGCAGCGAGCGAGCCTCCGGCCGCATTCCGAAGCCGCGCGAGCAGCGCCGGCGAGAGCGAGCGCGTCGCGGCGATCCAACCCACGGGCACGCTCGAGCCGCGGACCATGAGGGGCTCGACCGCGATGAACTCATCGTTGACGAACCCGACGTGGGTCTCCGGCACGGCGCCCGCGGCCGTGGCGGAGGCGATGACGGAATCGAGGTACTTGACCGCATCGGGCTCGGGCGTGCGATCGACGAGACGGCCATCGACGATCGCCGCGCCGTAGCGCAGGACTTGCGTCGGCGTTGCGACGAAGAAGCCATCGATGCCCCGTTGCTCCGCGCTCTTGACGTCGAGGCGTGGCGGGCCGATCTGTGGCTCCTTGGCAGCGTCCTTCGCGAGCTCTTTGCCGGTTGCCCGGCTCGGCTCTCTGGCGACGTCCTTCGAGCCCTCCTGCACCCAGTCGGCGATTCCGTCGTTCTCTGCGAGCGCGCGCAGCGCCGCCTCGAGCTCGTATGATTGCTGCTCGATGGACGAGGCAAGCTGCTTGATCTCGAGGCCGAGATTCTCACGGCGGAGCGTCGTCGCCCGATTCTCGGAGTCGTGGCGACTCATCAGGTCGGCGATCAGCAGGACGGCGCAGGGCAGGGCACAGAAAGCGAGCAACACCCATCGCCGATCGAGCACGGCGGCGATACGATTGATCACGAGAGCTGTGCTCCCCGCGCCAACCAGAGGCTATGGGCCATCCTCGAGCAATGCGACATAATCGTGTTATCAGTGAAAACTCAAGGCCGCAGTATGTTTCATGCCCCGCCATGTCACTGATATGCGCAGCACAATCCGATGTAGGACATTTGGCAGCTTGGAACGCAATTCAGTGACCCCTTTCATATCGCGCGATCGAAGTGTCGTGCGGCTCGATACGAGCCTCGAGCTCCTCCTCGAAAGCGGGTGGAAAAATCGCATCCCGGGCGCCCTGGCGACCGTGGTCGCCACCGCCGGCTCGACCTATCGAAAGCCCGGCGCGCGCATGCTGATCTATGCTGACGGCAGCTACCTCGGATTATTGAGCGGGGGCTGCCTCGAGGCCGACCTGCAGCTGCACGCGCAGGAAGTGATCGAGCATGCGCGGACTCGCGCAGTCGAGTACGACATGCGCGGCCCGGACGATGTCCTTTTTGGCATAGGTGCCGGCTGTGAAGGTGCGATGCGCGTGCTCATCGAGCCGGCCCGGGCAGGCGGCGTGGCAGCCGAAGCGCTCGAGGCCGCGGGCCGTATCCTGAGCACGGGCGAGCCGACTTGCCTGGTCGCCATTCACGATGCGACCCATCTGCCGCTCGGCACCTTCAGCCTCTCGACCCTGCCGCCGCTCCTCGAGGACGCGGCGCGCGAAGTGCTGGCCGAGGGAGTATCGCGGGAGCTCGATCTCGAGCAGGGTTCCGCACGGGTGCGCGCCTTCGCGCAGTTCCTCGCGCCGCCTCCGCATTTGCTCGTGTGCGGAGCGGGCCCCGATGCGCGACCCGTCGTGTCCGCCGCCCGTGCGATGGGCTGGCGCGTAACGGTAGTGGATCACCGTCCGGCCTATGCGGACGCGCGGCAATTTCCGGGCGCCACCGTGATGCACGTCGATGCGCGCGACCTCCTCGATGCGGTCGACATCGATCGCTGCCAAGCGGCCGTCGTCATGAGCCATCACCTCGCTTCGGACGTCGAGTACTTGCGCGCTCTCGCGCGCGCGGGTCGTCCGGACTACGTGGGCTTGCTCGGGCCTCTGGCGCGGCGGCGGCGCATCGCCGAGGAGCTCGGACCGCTCGCGCAGGAATTGCATTCGCGACTGCGCGGTCCCGTCGGCATCGACATCGGCGCGGTCATCCCCGAGGCCATTGCCCTCGCCATCGTTTCCGAAGTGCACGCCTGGCTCGCCGGTCGCCTGTCGTAGCCTGAACGCAACAAGCGCGACCGCAGATTGGAGCCCTCGCGCAAGCGTAGATCTTTTAAGCGACTAGCGTAGAATGCCTCGCATTCTGGCTGGTATCTTCAATACAACAACAGGCTGAGCGTGGGCGGCGACGGTAGATCGCGCTCGCGTGGCGGCACGGAGATGGGAATGATCAAATTTGTAAAGGCGTCCCTCACCGCTCTCGGCATGGCGACCCTGTGCGCATGCGGCGGCTCGAGCTCGCAGACCGGCACCCCAAGCACGTCGACGGCACACGGCACCTTGGCGCTCGATCCGCCGTTTCGCATCGCCTCGGTGAATGCCGCCACGCTTGCCGCCCAGCTCGGGTCCACCAGCGCCGGAGCGCAGCTGCTCGAGCTCGCCGGCACACCGACGTGCGGCGTCGACTTCTATTACATCAAATTCTGGACCATCGGCGGTGCCGGCGAAACCACCGAATCCTCGGGCGCGCTCATGGTGCCGACGGGTGCGGCACCTGCGTGCTCGGGGCCGCGCCCGATCGTCGAGTATGCGCACGGGACCAACGCGAACAAGGCGCTCAACATTGCGGACATCACCAATACATCGAACACCGAGGGCGCCTTGATCGCCGCCATGTTCGCCGCGCAGGGCTACATCGTCGTGGCGCCCAACTACGCGGGATACGACATATCGACCCTCGGATATCATCCGTTCCTGAACGCCGTTCAGCAGTCCGGCGAAATGATGGACATTCTCTCCGCGGCGCGGACCGCGCTGCCGGGGACCATGACCTCGGCAACGAGCGATAACGGTGAATTGTTCCTCACCGGCTACTCGGAGGGCGGTCACGTCGCCATGGCGACGCTGCGCGCCATGCAGGCGGCGGGCGAGAAAGTAACCGCCGCCGCGCCGATGTCCGGCCCCTACGCCCTCGAGGCGCTCGGCGACAGCATATTCTTCGGCGCCGTCAATCTGGGGTCGACCGAGTTCTCCCCGCTCTTGGCAAACAGCTATCAGCACGCGTACGGCAACGTCGACAGCAGCACGAACCCGCTCTTTTCCTCGACCTATCCAAATGTCGAGACCCTGCTGCCGAGCGACACACCGATCGACACGCTTTTCCAAGAGGGTCTCCTGCCGGAGACGGCGCTGTTCAGCAGCACTACACCGGTCGTGGCGGGATCGGCCGAGCTCACCGCGCTGCTCGGGGTACCGCCGACGCCCGCTCTGCCGTTGAGCGCTCAAACTCCTATTTTTCAGCTGGGCTTCGGCAATCCTTACCTGATCAACAACGATGTTCGCGTGGCCTACGCGGAAGACGCTCTCGAGGATCCGGACGGCGCAGTGCCGACTCCGGCGGCTGGTGTGCCGCGCGCCGCGGTCAAGCCAACGTTCGGATTGCGGCAGGACTTCTGGCTGAACGACATGCGCACGAATTGGGCGCCGGAGGCTCCCACGCTCCTCTGCGGCGGAGATGAGGATCCGACCGTGTTCTTCAGCGTCGACACCGAAACCATGGCCGCATACTGGAGCGCATTGCCCGCCGGCCTCATCACGGTGCTCGACGTTGGGGCAACGCCCTCGGGGCCCTTCGCGGAGGTGCAGACCGCGTTCCAGGCGAGCGAAGCGGCACTGCTCGCCTACCTGCAGACAGCGGCGGGTGGCGGTCTAACGCCGCTCGAGGCGGCAGAAGCCGTCATCGAGAATTACCACACCGACGTCGCGCCGTTCTGCACCGCGGCCGCCCGCGCGTTCTTCAGCCAGTTTTAAAGGGCCGACAATGAAAATAACCAAACTCAACGCATTGCAAATCGCCACCCTGCTGTCGCTGACGGGCATCACGACGGCCTTCGCCGACGAACCGCCGAACGATGTGCGTATCGGGTTGTATTCGGTGTTTTATCACACGAGCGCGGACGATATCACCGGGCCGTACGTCCCCGCGGGCGTCAACCTCACCGCTGAAAACCTCGAGACGCTCTACGTCGGGATCGTTCGTCATTTTCCCGATAATTTCGCCCTCGAGCTTGCATTGGGGTATCCCCCGCTCTCGAAGGTCAAGGGCTCGGGCCCGGCGACCGTCGGCTCGGTACCCTATGACGGTCAGGTGATCTCGAGCGCGCGCTGGATCTCGCCCACATTGCTGTTCGAGTACAACTTTCTGCCGGACACGGCGAAGCTGCGCCCCTATATCGGCGTCGGCGTGAACTACACGACGTTCTACGATCGAACCTCCACCGTGGCCGGCAATGAGGCGAGCGGCGGTCCCACCAGGATCTCGTTGACCGCGGCGGTGGGCCCGGCCGTGACGGCCGGATTGACCTACCGGATCAACGACCGCTGGCACCTGCACGCCTCGTATGGCTGGTCGCAGGTGAGGACCCACTTTACCGGCGACACCGACGGCTTCGAGCGCAGTACGCACATCAGCTTCAATCCGTCCGCGCTCATCGTTTCCGGGGGATATTCTTTCTAGCGCAGGAGAATCGCGATGGCGAGCGTGCCGCCGGACTGGCGTCGTGAAGGCGTTCGGGTCATCAAGAGCGACCGTCTCGACACGAACACGGCCCAGACCCCGGGCATGCTGCGGGCCGCCGCCATCGATTTCCGCCGCGTCGGGTCCAAGAAACTCTGGGCGGGCACGGTGCTCATTCACCCGAACGCCAAGACCGGCGCGCACCATCATGGCGCCCTGGAAAGCGTGATCTACGTCGTGCGCGGCGCGGCGCGCATGCGCTGGGGCGAGCGCCTCGAATTCGTCGCCGAGGCGCAGGCGGGCGATTTCATTTTCGTGCCGCCCTACGTTCCCCACCAGGAAATCAATGCGCTTAAAGACACGCCGCTCGAGTGCGTGCTCGTGCGCAGCGACAACGAATCGGTGGTCGTGAACCTCAACATCGATGCGGCAGAGCGGGTCGAGGAAGTGTACTGGATCGACCCCGTGCACCCGGCCGAGCCACCTCGCTGAGCTAGCCTCCCGCCAAACTCTTGATCAGCACGGACCAGTAGGTCAATGCATCGTAGAAAGCGTCCACACGGATGCGCTCGTTCAAACCATGCGCAAATTCCTCGCTGTCCATGATGAACACGCCTCCACACCCGTAGGTGGGGATTCCCGCGTTTCGATACGCGGCTCCGTCCGTTGCGTACGCGGCTTGCGTGGGCACCACCGGAGCGCCCGGATCGGCGGCCTCGACCGCACGCGTCACGGCGGCGACGACGTCGGCGCGCAGCGGCGATGCGTCTGAGACGATGGCCTCTTCGGCTTGCCGGACCTCGACGTCCGCGCCCACGGCCTGCTGCAAGACGCCCCGCACGTCCGCGGCGGACGTTCCGGGAAAGATCCGACAGTTGACGGTCGCCACCGCGGATTGCGGCAGGGCGTTGTCGGCATGGCCGCCGGCCAGCCGGGTCGCAACGCAGGTGGTGCGCAGCCGACCGACAAAAGCCGGATTTTTGGAGATCTCCTGCGCGGCGTCCGCGTCCTTCGGATTCGCCGCGAACCGCGTCATCGCCTCGCCCAGCGGACCCGGGGTAAGTGGACCCGCTGCCTTGAAATCGCCGAGCGTCCAGTCGTTCCACTGCACCGGGAACTCGAGCCGCTGCACGGCCTTCAGCGCATCGGCCAGCTCGTAAATCGCGTTGTCAGGCCGGGGCATGGAGCTGTGCCCGCCGGGGTTGCGCGTCGTCAGCGTGTAGCTCACGGAGCTCTTCTCCGCACCCTGCAGGTAGAAGATCTGCGGCTTGGCCGTCGCCTCCGCCAGCACGCCGCCCCCGCCGTCGGCGTTCAGGGCGAACTCGGCGTCGACGAGATCGCGGTGGGTCGTGACGAGGTCCCGCGCGGTCGCCCCGTCCGTCTCCTCATCGCCGCTGAACGCAACGATGAGATCGCGCGTGGGGACGTAGCCGTGCGCTTTGAGGGAGAGAAACGTGGTCGTGATCAACGCGACTTCCTGCTTCACATCGGAGGTGCCGCGACCGAAGAAGAAGCCGTTCTCCTCGATGAGCCGGAAGGGGTCGCGTTGCCAATCCGCCCGATTCGCGGTGACCACGTCCATGTGCGCAATGAAATCGACGGGGCGGCCTCCCCGACCGTTGCCGCGATACCGGACCACCAGGGAGGCCGTCTCGCCGAACGGTAGAACACGCACGTCGGCGGCGGGAAACCCGCCTGCGAGGAAGAGCCCCGCCAGATAGTTCGCGACGGCCGGAACGTTGCCCTTGCCCACCGAGCTTTCGATGCCCACGATGTGCTCGAAAATCTCCCGCGCTTGGGCGCGCTCCGCGGCGGGTGCGGCAGCTCGCGCGGACGCGGGCACCTTCGCGAACGCCGCGGCGGCTGCCGCGCCGAGTACCAATCCCGCGGCCATGATCGATAGTTGTCTCATCCTCATCCCCTTGATCGCACCCCGGCATCATACCGCCGCGGCGGATGCGATCGTTCGCGCCCGGCCGCCCCGTGCAGCGTTGTGCTACCCTAAATCACGTTTTTTGGGTCACGGTTAGGGAGCGGGCGGCAGACCCGTTGCGCGCAACCGGCATCGTCCGAGGTGAATAGATGCGACGATTCTTGCTCTCTTGGATCGCCCTCGCGCTCTTCTGCGCGTGGGGTCAAGCTCAAGCACAAAGCCAGAAATTACGGATCCTCACGTGGGCCGATTACGTGCCCGCTGACCTCGTCGCCGCCTTCACCAAGGAGACCGGCATCGAGGTCGAAGTAACACTCTCCAACAACGAGGAAATGATCTCGAAGCTGCGCGCCACCGGCGGTGCCGGCTACGATCTCGTCCAACCATCCCAGGACCGCATCACCTCGGTGCAGCGTGATTTCGAAATCTACAAGCCCATCGACTTGAAGAGGGTCAAGCTCGAGGAGTTTCAGCCGGCGCTGCTCGAGATCGTCAAGCGCAACGCCACCATTGACGGCAAGCTGTACGCCCTGCCTTATCTGTGGGGAACCGACGGCCTGGTCGCGAACGTCAAGCACACCACCGTCAGCGATTACACCGACCTCTGCAGGCCCGACCTCAAGGGCAGGACTTCCATCCGGCTGCGCCGGCCCATCCTGATGGCGTTCGCGTTCGCGATGGGCAAGGATCCGTTCGCCCTCTATGGCGACCCCAAGGCTTACACGGCGCTCATGGAGCAGGTGACCGCGGCGTTGATCGCCTGCAAGCCCAACTTCAAGTTCTTCTACGACAACAAGGATCAGTTGCTGAACGGTATCCGCTCCGGTGAGCTGTGGGCGGCGGCGATGTGGGACACGGGCGGATGGACCCTCAATCGTGAGAACCCCGATATTCAATACATCGTGCCGCGCTCGGGCGCGCTCGGCTGGCTCGATACTTTTGCGTTGCCGGCGCGCGCCCGCAACTTGGACGCCGCGTACGCCTGGATCAACTTCACCATGCGAGCCGAGAACGCCGCACGCGTCATCAAATCGGTCGGCAATTTCTCTGCCGCCCAGGGCACGGCGCCGTATGTGGACCCTCGCCTCAAGGAGCAGTTCCGCTTGGCGTTCCCCGAGGCGCAGTTCAAGAACGTGCACTGGTATCCCGCCATTCCACCCGGAATCGAAGAGATCGAGGGACGCCTGCTCGACCGCATCAAGGCCGCCGATTGAGCGCGCCGGACCTGGTCGCAGACACGGTCTGCAAGCGCTTCGCGGATCACACGGCGGTCGACTCGCTGTCATTCAGCGTCGCGCGCGGCAGTTTTTTCTCCATTCTCGGACCCTCGGGCTGCGGCAAGACGACGCTCCTGCGAATGATCGCGGGCTTCATCGCTCCCGATAGCGGCGATATATCCATCGGCGGCGCGAGCATGCGCGCCGTCGCGCCGAACCGCCGCCCGGTCAACATGGTGTTTCAGCAGCTCGCCCTGTTTCCCATGATGTCGGTGGGCGAGAACGTGGCCTTCGGACTCGCGCGCCGCGGCATGGCGCGCGCCGAGCGGCTCCGGCGCAGCAACGCCATGCTCGAGCGCGTCGGCCTCGGCGGTGCGGCAAACAAGCGCGTCGACGAGCTCTCGGGCGGCCAGCGCCAGCGCGTCGCCATCGCGCGGAGTCTGGTGCTCGAGCCGACTTTATTGCTGCTCGATGAGCCTCTCGGGGCCCTTGATCTCAAGCTGCGCGAGCACATGAAGATCGAGCTCAAGCAGCTGCAGGCTGCCTTCGGCACGACGTTCGTGTACATCACGCACGATCAATCCGAGGCCCTGGTGCTCTCCGATCACGTCGGCGTCATGAGCGGCGGTCGTTTCGAGCAGCTCGGCACGCCTCAGGATCTGTATTACCGGCCGCAGACGCCCTTCGTGGCGAGCTTCGTGGGCGCGAACAACCGCATCGAGGGACGCGTCACGGCGGCGGATCCTGCCGTGGTCGAATTGACGACGCCCGATGGCTGGGCCGTGCGGGCGGCGCCTCAGGGCACCTTGCGCGTGGGCGATGCCGTCGAGGGCTTCGTGCGTCCGGAGGTGGTGAGTCTCGGCCGCACGCCCGCGGAGCTGCCGGCGGGGCAACCGGCGCACGCGGGCGAGGTCGAGAGCTTGCTGTTCGACGGCGCGAATTCCGCGGTTCTGTTGAAGGAAGCACGCACGCGGCGCGAGTTTCGTATCGCGCTACCCCAGACCGGCCTTTTCTCGGACCTGAAACCGTCGGAGAAGGTGCTGTTCAGCTTCGCGCCCGAACGCGCCGTTTGCTTTCCCGCGCGCTCGACGGCCGCGACGGGGGGCTGATGAGCGAGGGGGTGCTCGAGCCCCGGTGGCGCGGCCGGCTGAGCATCGGGCTCCTGCTCGCGCCCGCCCTCCTTTGGCTCGGGGCACTCATCGTTCTGCCGCACGTCGATCTGGCGGTGCTCTCGTTTCGGGAACGCGTGGGGCCGCGCCACTACGTCGGGAGTTTTGCGCAATACCGGACGTTCTTCACGGAGCCGCTCTACTGGCATGTCTTCGTGCGTACCGCGATCATGTCGGTGATTGCCACCTTCCTCACGCTGGTGCTGGCATTCCCCATCGCCTGGATCATCGCCAAGCTCGCCCGCGGACGGGCGAGCTCGCTCCTGTTCATGTTGTGCCTGATCCCATTCTGGGTGAGCGAGACGGTGCGAACCCTGGGCTGGATGATTCTCTTGCGGGAGTCCGGCGTGCTGCCATCCCTGTTGGTAAAGCTCGGCATCACCCGCATGCCCGTGGAGCTGCTCTATCACGACGCGACCATCATGGTGGGACTGGTATATACCTCGCTCCTCTTCATGGTCATTCCGCTCGTGTCCAGCCTGGAAAGCCTGGACAACGCACTGATCGAGGCGGCTTACGATCTCGGCGCCGGCGGCTTGGCCGTATTGCGCACCATCGTGATACCGCACGCGGCGCCCGGCATCACGGCCGGCTGCGTCGTCGTGTTCATGTTGACTCTCGGCAATTACCTGACGCCGGTACTCCTTGGCGGCAAGAGCTCGCAATGGTTCACCGAGCAGATCTATAACCAGTTCATCACCCGCTTCAACTGGGAGCAGGGCGCGGCGCTCGGGTTTCTGTTGCTCGCGCTATCGACCGCGCTGGTGATGCTCGGCCTGCGGCTTGCGGGTCAGCGATTCGGCGACGTGATGCGCCGGACATGATCCCCTCGCTCCCAAGGCCTCCGTGGATGCGGGCCGCGACCGCCCTCTATGGCGTCGCGTTTTTCGTGTTCTTGTTTCTGCCCCTGGTCGTCGTCGCGATATTCGCTTTCAACGACGCGCCCTACCCCGCGCCTCCCTGGCACGGCTTCACGCTCGACTGGTTCCTCGGCAATCCGGCGAAAGGCCGCGTCGGATTGTTCGGCGACCGCGAGATCCTGGGCAGCATCTGGACGAGCTGCGTGGTGGCCGGCTGGGTCACCCTGCTTGCGGTGCTCATAGGCACCTCGAACGCCTTCCTCATCGAGCGCGGGCGATTCTTCGGCAAGCAGGCGCTTTCCATTCTCATGCTCGCGCCGCTGGTCATTCCCGGGGTGATCATCGGCATCTCGATCCTGGCGTTCGCGAGCCGCGTCGCGCAATTCGCCGAGGACGTTTTCGGGCTCGATTGGGACGTGCTGCGGCCGGGCCTGCCGCTCGTGGTGTGCGGTCAGTTCTCCTATGTCGCGACCATCGCCACGCTCACCATCAGCGCGCGCTTGCGCCGTTTCGACCGCACCCTCGAGGAAGCCGCGCTGAACTTGGGCGCGAGCAAGCCGGCCGTACTGCGCACCATCGTGCTGCCCTATCTGCGTCCCGCCCTCATCGGCTCTGCCGCCATTTCTTTTCTCATGTCGTTCGCCGATTTCAACACCACCCTCATGCTGGTGGGGGCGGACGCTCCGTTGACCGTCACCATGTACGGCCGCATGCGTGAGGGTGCGAGCCCGGTGCTGAATGCCGTGAGCCTGTTCCTGATGCTGGGGTCGGCGCTGCTCGCCCTCGGCATCATGCGCCGGGGTGCTCGCCCCCGGCCGAGCTAGCCCGGAAATTTCACGTCGGCTTGCCACCCCGAAGCAGGCCGGGGAGATCCGCGAGGCTCTCGACGAAGGCATCGCAGGGGAGCAGCCGCGGATCCTCGCCTTCGTTGTAGCCGTAGGGCACGCAGATCACTGGAATGCTTGCGGCGCGTGCCGCCTGTACGTCGTTGGTGGAATCGCCGACCATGAGCGCGCGTGCCGGGTCCGCACCGAGTTGCGCACAGGCGAACAGCAGCGGCGCCGGGTCTGGTTTGCGGCGCGGACAGCTATCGCCGCCCACGACGCAATCCACCCAATCGCTCAGGGCCAGCGCCTTCAAGAGCCCGGTCGCGAAACGCTCGTGCTTGTTGGTGACCACGGCGATGCGCAATCCCGCCGCGTGCAGCGCGCGCAGACACTCGGCCGCGCCCACGTACGGCTCGGCCTTGAACTCGCCCGATTCCTCGAGGTATCCGTAGTGGTGAAAGAATCGCTCGAGCATCGCCGCTTTGCCGGCCTCATCGAGCACGCGGCTCTGGGAAGCGGTGGCGCGCTCGATCAGCATGGGCGAGCCGCGGCCGATCATCCGCCGCACCTGGCTCGGCGCAATCGGCGGCCAGCCGCGCTCGGCCAGCGCTCGATTGAGCGCCTCGGCGATGTCTGCCGCGGTGTCGAGCAAGGTGCCGTCGAGATCGAACAGCACCGCCTCGAGCGATCGGCCACGCCACTCCATCAAGCCAGCCGCAGACTGACCGGACAGTGATCGCTCCCCATCACGTCGGGATGGATCTCGGCGGCGGCCACCTTGCTGCGCAGTGCCGCGGACACGAGGAAGTAATCGATGCGCCAGCCGACGTTACGTGCGCGGGCATTGGTGAAATTGCTCCACCAGGAGTAGTGACCGTTGCCCTGTTTGAACAAGCGGAATGTGTCGATGAAGCCGGCATCGATGAAGTTCTGGAACCCACTGCGCTCCTCGTTGGTGAAGCCCTTCTTGCCGCGATTGGGCTTCGGATTCGCCAGATCGAGCTCGGTGTGCGCGACGTTCAGATCGCCGCAGAAAATCACCGGCTTCTTGCGCTCGAGCCGCCGGCAGTAGTCGAGGAAAGCGGGGTCCCAGTGCTTGTGGCGCAGCTGCAATCGGCTGAGATCGTCCTTGGCGTTGGGTGTGTACACCGTGACCACGTAGAAAGCGTCGAATTCGGCCGTGATCAACCGCCCCTCGTCGGCGCTGTCGCGCTCGAGCTCGTCCGCGAAGCGGTAGCGTCGCGCAAAGGCCCGCGGAAAGCCGTTGATCACTTTGAGCGGCTCGCGCCTGCAGAATATGGCTGTGCCGGAGTAGCCCTTCTTGGACGCCGAGTTCCAGTATTCCCGGTAGTGCGGCAGGTCGATTTCGATCTGCCCGCGTTCGGCCTTGGTCTCCTGCAGGCACAGGATGTCGGGTTTGTGAGCCTGCAAAAATGAGTGCAAAAGGCCCTTTTTGTGGACGGCGCGAATGCCGTTCACGTTCCACGAGTAAAGCTTCATTTACATAGAATACCAACAAAATTAGGCACTTGCCGGTCCACGACTGACCGGCTCCAGCCGCGGTGCGCACCCGCGGAAAGCCGCTGCTGCAACATTATTGACAATCATTCGCATTCGCGTTCACAATACGACCCATGATCGTATGCGTTTGCAAAGCTGTCTCGGACCGCCACATCCGCTCCGCCGTTAACGGCGGTGTCTCCTCCGTCACGGAGCTGAGCCGCAGGACCGGGCTGGGCACCTGCTGCGGCAAGTGCGTCCCCGAGGCGCGCGCCACGATCGCCGGCTGCCTGACGGAACGCGACCAGAGCAGCTGCTTCTCCCCCGCCTCCTTCGCTCCGGCCTAGACCCCCCGCGGCCCGCCCTCGCGCTTCGGCAACCGAGCCGGTGCGGCCCTTTCGGGCATACAATCCCATGTTGCAATCTCGTGCGAGGATCTGCCGTGAAAGGTGATGCCAAGGTCTTGGACTTTCTCAATCAGGGGCTGAAGAACGAGCTCACCTCGATTAACCAGTACTTCCTGCACGCACGCATGCTGGACAACTGGGGCATGAAGCGGCTGGGCAAGCTCGAGTACGACGAGTCCATCGACGAGATGCGGCACGCGGACCGCCTGATCAAGCGCATTCTGTTTCTGGAGGGTCTGCCGAATCTTCAGGACCTTGGCAAACTGTTCATCGGCGAGAACGTCCGCGAGGTACTCGAGTGCGACCTGCGGCGCGAAATGGCGGCGCATCCGCTCTATCAGGCGGCGATCGCACACTGCGAGTCGGTCAAAGACTTCGTTACCCGCGAGATCCTCGTGCACATCCAGAAGAGCGAGGAAGAGCACATCGATTTCATCGAGGAGCAGCTTGGGCTCATCGACAAGATGGGTCTGCCGAACTACGTACAGAGCGCCACCGGCGAGCTCCAGGACAGCGATTCGGCCGCCGGAGATTAAGCCGGCGTTCCACAGGCCGTCCGAATCGTCTCCTCCGCCGCACCGCGCGGATACGCGTCGAGCCGCTCGAAGAGCGCTCGAACCCCCGCCTCGCTCACCACCTGGTAGGGATCGTCGGGATCGCGAATCTTGTTGTGCGCGGCATAGCAAAGACTTGCCGCCAGCCGCACGCGCACCAGGGTCTCGAGGGCGAGCTGTTCGGCAACGGTGAGCGGATTGTGGCGATGATAGCCGCGAATCACCGCGCCGGCGGCGAGGAGCGGGTCGCGCTCGCCGAGCATTGCATACGCGAGAGCGACGGCAAGGTCGCACACCATCGCCGAATGCACCATGTCGCCGAAATCGAGCAAGCCCGTCATGCGATCCCGTTGCGCCAGCACGTTGTGATCGTTGGCATCGCCGTGAATGACGCCCGGGCGCAGGCTCGTCCACTCGAGCTGCTCCCAGCGCACGAAGGCCGTCTGCACGCGCTCGCGCCACGCTTCGGGCAACAGCGTCGCATGACCGCGGGCGATTCCGGCATGGCGCAGATCCCACTGCAGCACCCGGTGCATGGCGGGGTGCGCAAATTCGGCCAGAGCCAGATCCACCCGCGCCATCGAGGCACCGATGGATTCAAGCAACGCGCCGCCGCGCGGCGTCTGCGCGGCGAGCACGCTGCCGTCGATCCAGCTGAGCACGCGCAGCCGGTGCTCGGCTCCCATGCGGCTCGCGAGGACCTCGACGTCCGCGCCCGCGAGCGAGGGCACGATCCGCGGCACTTGGATGCCGCAACCCCGGGCCGCCACTCGCCGCATCCCTTCGTGCTGGAAGTCGAGCAGCTCCGCGGAATCATCGCGATTCGCGATCTTGAGCACGAACTTCCCGCGTCGCGGGTCCGCGATGAGGAAGTTCTGATCACGCTCGCTCGGCAAAGGCGTGGCGTCGCCCGAGATTCCGTATCGCGCGAGCGCCGCCGCGAGCGCATCGCTCGCAGTGAAGCGCGGAATGGTGTCGGATGAGATCGCCACCGCCGCTAGAGGCTCGCCTCGACACTCACCGGCCGGCCGCGCGCTCGGGGTGCGCGGCGGTCGCAAACAGCTGTCGAAAGTCGCTAAACGCCTTGAACTCGAGAGCATTGCCACTGGGGTCGCGGAAGAACATGGTGGATTGCTCTCCCACCTGGCCCTTGAACCGCGTGCAGGGCTCGATGACGAATTGCACCCCGAGATGCCGGAGCCGGTCGGCGAGTGCGCACCATTGCGCAGGATGCAACACGACGCCGCAATGGGGCACGGGCACGCCATGGCCATCCACCAGGTTGAAGTGACTGGCGAGCGAGCCCTGCGCGCCGAGCGCAGGATTCAGGTGACAGACGAGCTGATGGCCGAACAGATTGAAATCCACCCATGCGATATCGCTGCGGCCCTCCGGGCATCCTAGGATATCCTTGTAGAAGGCGCGCGCCTCGGCGATGTCCCTCACCTGAATGGCGATGTGGAACGGCGTCAGTGGCTCGGCTGCCCCGGCTGCGGCTGCCGCAGCCTCATTCGAATCGACAGGACTCCGCATGTTTCTACTCCGCCATGGGCAAAGCTTTTTCAACCTGCACTTCAATCGCACACGCATGGATCCGGGAATCGAAGACCCCGAATTGACGCCGTTCGGCGTCGAGCAGGCGCGCGCCGCGGCGGCGGCTCTGGCCACGACTCCGCTCACCCGGATCATCGTCTCGCCCTACACCCGTGCGCTGCAGACCGCGCAGCCGTTCTTGCGCACACACGATGCAACCATGGTCATTATGCACGAGGTGCGCGAGCGTGCCGCATTCAGCTGCGACGTGGGCAGCACGCCCGACCTTCTGGCGGAGAGATTCCCCCATCACGACTTCGACCATCTGCCGCGCCAATGGTGGCACGGCGGGCTCGAGCCCGTGGCGTCCACGGTCGCGCGTGCCGATGCGTTCCGCGCGGCGATGGCGGCGCGCGGGGACAGCGCCACCACGCTGCTCGTCAGTCACTGGGCATTCATTCTCGCCCTCAGCGGGCGTTCGCTCGAAAACGGCGAAGTCTTGCGATACGATCCGGCGGCTCGCGCCCCGCTCGAGATCGACTGGGACTCATGATCCGCTGGCACGTGCCGCTGTTCGAGGGATTGCGGCCGCTGAGCCGCAAGCGGTCCGCGCGCGACGCACTCGCGGGCGTAAACCTCGCCTGCATCAATATCGCCCAGGTTTTGGGCTATGCACGCATCGCGGGCATGCCCGTGATCACCGGGCTCTATACCTTGCTGCTGCCTCCCGTGGCGTTCGCCCTTTTCGGGTCCTCGCGTCACCTCGTGGTCGCGGCCGACTCGGCCACCGCCGCGATTCTCGCAAGCTCACTGTCCCTCATCGCCGCGCCCTCGAGCGCGCACTATCTTTCGCTCGTGGAAGCCCTCGCGCTGATGACGGCGGTGTTGCTGCTCATAGCCCGTCTTTTCAAGCTGGGATTCCTCGCGGATTTTCTGTCGCGCACGGTACTCAGCGGATTTCTCGCGGGCGTCGGTGCGCAGGTCGCCATCGCCATGCTCGGCGACATGCTGGGGGTTGCGGAGATCTCGAGAAATTCCCTGGTTCGCGTATGGCAGGTGCTGAGCAGCTTACCGGCGGCAAGCACGGCGACAGTCTCGATCTCGGTCGTCGTGACCGTGGCGATCCTGTTGGGAAAACGCTTCATGCCTCGCTGGCCCGTGCCGCTGGCTGCCGTCATCGCGGCCATCGCCGCGAGTCAGGCCTATCACTTCGCCGCGCACGGCATCGCAATCATCGGCCCGCTGGCGGGCGGCCTGCCGACGATTCATTTTCCGGATGTGACCTGGAACGAAATCCTCGGCCTCGTGCCGGTGGCGGCCTCGTGCTTCGTGACCATTATGGCGCAGAGCGCCGCGACCTCTCGGAGCTTTGCGGTGCGCTACGGCGAGCGCGACGACATCAATGCGGACATCCTCGGACTCGCGGCCGCCAATGCCGCCGCCGCCGTGAGCGGCACCTTCCTGGTCAACGGCAGTCCTACGCAGACCGCGGTCGCGGAGCGCGCGGGAGCGCGCAGTCAGCTGGCGCAGCTTGCCATGTCCGTCGCGACCCTCCTGGTGCTCGTGCTGGGGAGCACGGAGATCGAGTATCTGCCGCATTGCGTGCTCGCGGCCGTGGTCTTCACCATCGCGATCGGCATGATCGAGGTGCGGACGCTGCGTGACATGCGGCTCGAGTCGCCCGGTGAGTTCTATTTGGCCCTCGCCACCGGCGCCACCGTCGTCGCCATCGGCGTCGAGCAGGGAATCTTGCTCGCGATCGCGTTGTCGCTGTTCCGTCATGTGCGCCACAGCTACCGTCCGCATACCCTCATGTACAAACCCGATGCCGCCGGCCGATGGGTGCCCGAACCCGTGACGCCGGGCGCGCTCACAGAGCCGGGGCTCATCGTCTATCGCTTCGGCGCGGATCTCTTTTATGCCAACCAGCTGCGCTTCTGCGACGAGGTACGCACGCTGGTGGCGAGCGCGCCTGCTCCGCTGCGCTACTTCGTCGTCGATGCCTCCGCGATCACCGATGTCGACTATTCGGCCGCACGCTCCGTGCGCGCGCTCATCGAAGACCTCCAGCGGGAAGGGGTGCGCATCATCTTCGGGCGGGTGAACGAGTATCTGCGCGCGGACATGGACAGGCACCACATCACTGCGGCGATCGGAGCGCAAAACGTGTGTGCGACGCTGCACGAAGCGCTGGAACTCGCGGGCGCCGAGAGGCCGCCCTCGACGGCTTAGTTCGCGCGGAGCAGTTCCTGGCGACGGCGCGCCACGCTCGCCGCCAAGGTGTCAGCGATGTCCTCGGCGAAGGACTTGGTATCGATGGGTTTGGTGAAGTAGCGCTCGCATCCGGCCGCGGCGGCACGCTCCTCGTCACCGCGCTTGACGAAGGCGGTGAGCGCGACCACCGGCACATGGGCGAGCCGCGCATCGCCCTTGATCGAACGCGTCAGGGTAAGTCCGTCCATGCCCGGCAAGGCGATGTCCACCACCATCAAGTCGGGCACCAGCCGCCGCAACAGCAATTGTGCTTGCTCGGCGTCGACCGCCGTCTCGACCTCGAAACCCTTCACACCGAGCAGTGTGGACGTGAGCTTCAAGTCGATGGGATTGTCATCGACGATGAGAATATAACCGCGCATTTCGCTTTCCGACCGGCACCTCGTGTTTCGATAAGTGTATACACGGTCACGATCGGGGAAAGCCTCAAAAGCACGAAAATCGGCCGCCAAAACAGTGAACGCGGTCGCGGTTCGATCAAGCCGGGGGCGCCGGCCGCCGTCGGTCAGTGCGGCTGCACGCTGCAGCGCGGCTGGCGCGGGCAGGCACCGCTTCGCGGGCAGATGACGCTTGCGGGGGAATCCAATGCGTCGGCGATCCAGGCGATATTGAGCACTTGCGAGGCCGCGCGGATGCGCGCCGCGGCCTCTTCGGGAATCTTGCCGTCGCCGCCCCGCCGGCACGCCTCGCCCACTTGCGCGACGACGCTTTCCCCGTCGAACCCCTGCGCGTCGAGCGCCGGCAGGAGATCGACGCCGACGGACAGCACGTGCAGCTCGTCGAGCGCATCTCGGGTCAGCAGCGAATGGCAGCAGTACAAGCGCGCACGTTTACCGTCCTGCATGACGGAGATCTGCGACTTCGGTCTTGCCGACTGCGCGTCCGCCGTCTGTTGCAGCAGCCGGAACACCGCCCAGCTCGGGCAGGGGTCGGACACCAGGCTCATGTTTCCCCACGGCAACGGTATACCGTTGGCGCGGTACACGGCACGCAGATATCCGGGTGCGTAGGCGTCGAAGAAGTGCCAGTGACGATACGGAGATACGGCGGTCATGCGGCGCATCACCAGCGCGGGCGTCACACCGAGCTTCTGGCAGGTCGACACGCTGTGCGCCTCGCGCACGAGAAAGCGGCGGAACGGAATGCGCGGGCAGAGCAGCGCTCCGGCAAAGAAGCTGCACTCGAAATCGCGCCAGGCGAACAGTACATCTTGCGCGCCCATGCCCGCGGGCGAGGCGCCCGTGTCGCCGTCACCGGTGTGCACGGCGGTGTGCGGCGAGATCATGCCGTCGCCGTTGTGCAAGATCTTGTGGCCGACGAAAAACGCGAGCTCGTACTTGAGCCGCGCTTCCTGGCTGCGCAAACGCTTGTTGACGAACACGGTCCCGGGCGCTTCGAAGCGCGAGCGCACCAGCGCCCCGCCGGGCTTGCGCCCGTCGCCGTCGAACCAGCGGATCTCGAGGCCGTGGTGTTTGCAAAGACCGATTACCGCATCGAGCGTGAGCGGCATCTGGCGCTTGCCGCCTTGTTCCGCGGCGCGCTCGATATCCGGAAAATTGTTGTGCCGCGTCTCTTGCCACACACGAATGAGGAGTTGCGCGAACTGCCGCCCCGTCGTGCCGGTCTGGGACAGAAGCTCGGGCAATGCGTTCTGCAGCAGCTCGTGCGAGAACAGGAACGCCGGCTCGAGGGGCATCGCCTCCAGCCCGCCGCGCTCCCGGTTCGGCGGCGCCGCCTCGACGTCGGTGTTCTCGTCGAGAAACCAGCGGGCCTCCTTGCTGAAAATTCCCGCGAGCATGTCCAGGGTCGCGGCCGACGGGGTGCGCTTGCCGGTTTCCACCATGCTGAGATAGGAGACGGAGGGCGCCCCCTGCGCGTCGATTTGCACGCAGCGCGCCGACAGTTCGTCGAGTGTGAGGCCGTTGCGCTTGCGCAGGGCGCGCAGCTTCGCGCCCAAAAAGTGGCCCTGCCGGATCAACCCGTTCATGGCGCCCCGATTGTTGAAATTTTCACAAAATTACTCTTGTGAATTTAACATTGTGAAATTTCTATTGTGTAAATCTGCCACAACTACAATTTAAACTGCTCGGAAGCCGGGAGCAAGCCCGAATTCATCGAGACAGGAGACTTTGCATGAGCGACCAAAAGAGCACGAATTTCGGGGGCGCCAACGCCCGGGGAGGCGCCATCGAGCGCCCCTACAGCGCCGCCGACGTGGCGAAGCTGCGCGGCACGGTGCGCATCGAATATTCATTGGCGCGTCAGGGCGCCGAGAAGTTCCGGCATCTGCTCGAAACCGAGCCCGTGGTCGGGGCGCTCGGCTGCATGACCGGCAATCAAGCGGTACAAGCGGTGCAAGCCGGTCTCAAGGCTATTTATCTGTCGGGCTGGCAAGTGGCGGGCGATGCGAACACGGCCGGCGAGATGTATCCCGACCAGAGCTTGTATCCCGTCGACTCCGTGCCGCGCGTAGTCGAGCGCATCAACAACGCACTGCTGCGGACCGACCAGATCTATCACATGGAAGGCAAGTCCGGCCCCGACTGGATGGCGCCCATCATCGCCGACGCCGAGGCCGGCTTCGGCGGCAATCTCAACGCGTTCGAGCTGACAAAGGCCTTGATCAAGGCCGGCGCGGCCGGGGTGCACTTCGAGGATCAACTCTCCTCGGCCAAGAAGTGCGGCCACCTGGGGGGCAAGGTGCTGGTGTCGACCACCGAGGCGATCAACAAGCTCGTCGCCGCGCGCCTCGCTGCCGACGTCATGGATGTGCCCACCCTGATCATCGCCCGCACCGATGCCGATGCGGCCAACCTGCTGCTCACCGATCACGACCCACGCGACAAGCCGTTCCTTACCGGCGAGCGCTCGGGCGAGGGGTTCTTCCACGTGCGCAACGGCATCGAACAGGCGATCGCGCGCGGCCTCGCCTACGCGCCCTATTCGGATCTGCTCTGGTGCGAGACCTCGAAACCCGATCTCGCCGAGGCGCGCGAGTTCGCCGCGGCCATTCACGCGAAGTTTCCCGGCAAGCTGCTCGCCTATAACTGTTCGCCGAGCTTCAACTGGCAAGCCAAATTGAATCAGGCGACGATGAAGAGCTGGCGCGAGCAGCTGGCCGCGATGGGCTACCGCTTTCAGTTCATCACGCTCGCCGGCTGGCACGCTCTCAACCTATCCATGTTCGAGCTCGCCAGCGCCTACCGCCAGGACGGCATGCTCGGCTACTCGCAGATGCAGCAGCGCGAGTTCGGGCAGGAGCAGGTCGGCTACCGTGCGACCAAGCATCAGGGGTTCGTCGGCACGGGCTATTTCGACGCGGTGCAGACCGCCATCACCGCCGGCCAGACCTCCGTCGCCGCCATGGCCGGAAGCACCGAGGAGGAGCAGTTCCACGGGTCTGCTCAGGCCCCCGAGCCGACACGTGTGGTCGCCTAAAGACCACGCGGCCGCGATCGCCGAGCATTTCCGCGCCTATAACGATGAGTTCGGGCGGATCACTCGGCGCGCGGCGCTCAACTTTCTCGCGGAGGACTGGCGCGCCGCGCAGCAGGATGCGGTCGCCCGCATCGAGCTCTACGAGCAGCGCGTCACGCGCTGCGTCGAGGCCCTCGCCGAGCAGCTGAAGCCGCGGACGACCGACAGCGCGCTGTGGGGCGAGATCAAGCGCGCCTACGAAGTGCTGGTCGCGCGGCGCCCCGACAGCGACTTCTACCGCACCTTCTTCAACTCGGTCTGCCGCGATCTATACGGCACCGTGGGGGTGAATGCGGAGGTGGAATTCACCGCCACCAGCATGGGCCGCGCCTCCGGTGCGGTGCCGATCCGGGTGTACCGCGTCGGGACGTCGCTCCCCACCGCAGTACGCGAAATCATCGCCGACCTGCCGTTCGGCGCGGCGATCCGCGACCAGGAGGCCGCCGTACATCGCATCAGCGCGGAGATCGGCCGCCATTTCTCGACCGGGCGCCAGCGCGCGCCCGAGTCCGTCGAATTGATCGAGCCTGTGTTTTACCGCGGCTTGAACGCCTTTATCGTCGGCCGCCTGATCGCGGACGGCTCCATCACACCCATCGTCATCGCCTTCAGCAATTCGCGCGAGGGTGTGAAGGTCGACTCGGTGATGATGTCGATGGCGGACGTCGGCTCCCTGTTCGGCTATGCCCGCTCGTATTTCCATGTCGACCTGCCGGTGGTCGGCGCAGCCATCACCCTGCTGCGCTCGTTCATGCCGCGCAAGCCCGTCGACGAGCTCTACACCGTCCTCGGCCGCGCCAAGCAGGGCAAGAGCGAGCGCTACTTCACGTTGCAACGTCACCTCGAGTCCTCGATCGACAGCTTCGTGCACGCGCCGGGCGATCGGGGCCTGGTGATGATCGTATTCACGCTCCCGTCCCATGACCTCGTATTCAAGGTCATCCGTGACCGTTTCGGCGCGCCGAAGACCAACAGTCGCGCGGACGTCATCGAGCGCTATCAATTCGTGTTCCGGCACGACCGCGCCGGGCGCCTGGTCGATGCACAGGAGTTCAAGCGTCTGCGTTTGCCGCGTGGGCGCTTCATGCAGGAGCTGGCGGACGAGCTCTTGCGCGAAGCCAGCGAGAGCTGCCGGATCGAGGGTGAGCATCTGATCGTCGAGCACTGCTACATCGAGCGCCGTCTGCGGCCGCTCAATCTATTCCTGCGCGAGGCTGATCCGGCCGCGGCGGAGGCTGCGATCGTCGACTATGGCGACGCGCTGCGCGATCTCGCGGCGAGCAACGTGTTCCCCGGCGATCTGTTGCTCAAGAACTTCGGCGTCACCAGCCATGGGCGCGTGATCTTCTACGATTACGACGAGCTCTGCCTCGTGTCCGAATGCGTGTTTCGCGACCTGCCGCAGCCGCGCTGCGAAGAGGAAGAGGCCAGTGCGGAGCCGTGGTTTCAGTGCGGTCCGAATGATGTGTTTCCCGAGCAATGGCTGCAGTTCCTGGCCGTGCCGAAGGTTCTGGAGCCGGTATTTCTAGAGCGCCATGCGGAGCTCTTGACCGCCGCGTGGTGGCGCGAAATGGCCGCGCATGCCGCCGTCGACGCTCAGCCCGCGGAAGCGCGCCCCGCCGAGCGCGTGTCCATCGCGGAGAGCGCGCCCGCCGCCTGAGGCGGAGATTGCGTCACCGGTCTGCAGGCCAGGCGTCTTTCCCGGGTTTGGCGCGCATCACGGATGAGGCCGTGAGCACACCATCCTCGACGCGCACGGTGGCAAGCACCGTGTAGGGCTGGCCAACGATGAGTTGGGTCGCCCGCTGCCGCTCCAGCGCCACGCTCGCGTCGACCCCGACCCTCGCGTTGCTGCGCGTAACGAGGGTGAGCTCCGTACCAGAGGTGGCGACGAGCGTGCCGGTCAGGCGCCGCATATCGGGTGCCAGGGCGGCAGCTTGCGCCTCGCTCGGCGGGGCTGTGGTCGCGGGTGCCGTGGCATTCGGCCCGAAGATGGTCACGGTCTGGTAGGCACCGACATAGACCAGCCCGTTGGCAACGAGTGGCACGGCGTTGGCGTTGCCACCGAGATTGGGCCACTGTCCTGCGGGTGCGGAATATAGAAGCGGCAAGCTGCCATTGACCGGCGTTGCGGCAAAGGCGTACAGCGTCAAGCCGGTGGTCGATGTGGGACGGCCAACCGCCCAGATGATGGCTGTGCCCGCCTTGCGCTCATCGGAGCTCACAACCGTGAAGAATCCGGGATCTTGTACCGAGGTTGGGATGGTCGTCGTCGTCGATTCGGCGACCCAATGAGGGGCCGGCGAGGTGCTCACTTGCCAGGTCTGCAGCGACCCCGCTGCCGTTACCACGCGGCCGATGCCGTCATGACCGGTGTAGAAGGAAGGGCCGCACCAGCAACCCGAGCCAAGCTGCTGCGTATCGAGCGCCGTACCTAAATCATTCTGGTTGAGTAGAAATAGGCGCCCATCCTTCGAGACGATAGCTGCGAGCTCATCGCCACTCGGCTGCACCGGCAAGAGGAGCACACCGGCTGCGCCCAGGTCGGCGTCGTCGACGTCCATCTGATAGACATTGCTCGGTGTAAAGACTCCGGTGCGTTGCGAGAGGTCCGGTGTCAGGCCAATGACGCTCTCCTGAATGTTCGTGACTCCGTCATAGCTGCTCTGCGCCGGGCAAAATTCGGGGCTCAAATAAAAATTGCAGTCGGAATTACCGGTCGAGAAATAGAGGGTCGTCCCGTTGGTGGCGACTCCGGATCCCGACATCCAGACGGAGCTCAAAAAGAATTCTGTCGGCGAACTCGCCTGCGTATCGTTCAACTCCGAGCCGGCGAGCGGCTTCAGATTTCCGGCGTGCCAGCCAAGCACCCAACCGCGCGAGTGATTGGCCTCAAAATCACAGAAGCTGCCGAAGCCCGCGTAGACCGTACCATCGTGCAGGAGCAGCGCCGGCCGCTGACGCTGATAGGTTGCATCGAAGGCGAACGTCGTGCCATCGGTCAACGTGTGGGACGCAGTCACAGTGACCGGCGCGACATCATCGGCCAGCGTGACCAGATCCATGGCGTGCAGCTGATACCGGGGCGGCATGCCGTTCACGTATGCCATTACGATGATGCGATGCCTGCTGATATCGATGACCGGCGTACTGGTAATGCCGACATTAGCTGCGTTGTTGCCGCACCCGAGCGGCGTCGGTACGGGCGGTCCTAGATTGCGCGAGACCAACACCGCACCGGAATGCGCATCCAGCCCATAGACGGTATTGTTCTCGGTGACCACATACAGCACGTCGTGGACAGCACCGGCGATCGACTGCGCGGGCACCAACAAGGGCTGCGCATCGACCTGGTCATCGACGGCCACGGTGCTCAGTACGCCGAAACTCGCTGGAAATGCTGCGGCGCTCAGCGCCGTCTCCTGCTTGTTCCACCCGGTGCGCAAATCGTTGTAGTGATGGGTTGTCACCGTGACGGGCTCGGCTCGAGCGCCGCCCGCAACCAGCCACGATGCAACGGTGATCAGGCCCATGCCGATGAGCCGGCGCGGTGCGCGCGAGAAGCCAGCCATGATTGCTCCCCTGTTCTAGTGTTGTGCGGTTGATTCCGTTCGTTCTTCCCGAAGCAAAAAATAGCACTTAGCAGCGGTGCGCGCCATGGCTTGGGCGCCCTCCGGCCATCCGGCCCTACCGGAAAGTCGCCTCTTTCGCGCCGGAGACCTCGACCCACTTCGGATCCGGTGCCGCCTCGGCGCCATAGTTGTCGTGCCAGTTCCACCATTTATACGGCGGCGTCTGCGGGTAGCCCTGCGGCGAGTCCTCCCAGATCTCCTGCCGCCCGAGCGCGGTGAGGTCGAGGTAGCTCCAGGTGGTCCCCATCGCTTCGTCGCCGCGCTCGTTGATGAAGTATGTGCGGAATACCCGTTCGCCATCGCGGATGAACGCGTTGTGGCCATGCCATTGGTCGACACCGAAATCCACGTCGAAGCTGTCGGTGATGGTGTACCAAGGCATTTGCCAGCCCATCCGGGCCTTCAGGCGCTCGATATCCGCCTGTGGCGCTCGCGAGGCGTAGGCGAGCGTGGTCCCCCGGACGTTCAGATGGGCCAGGTGCGCGACCTGATCGGCGCCCAGCGAGCAGCCGCGGCAGGCGTGCTCGGGCCAGCCGAACACGCCGGGCTCGAAGAAGGCGCGGTAGACGATCAGTTGCCGCCGGCCTTCGAACAGGTCGAGCAGGCTCGCCTTACCGCGGGGCCCTTCGAACTCATACGCCTTCTCGACCGCCATCCACGGCATCCGCCGGCGTTCGGCGGCCAGGGCATCGCGGGCCCGCGTATGGGCTTTTTCCGTGGCGAGCATCTGCCGGCGCGCCGCTTCCCATGCGTCCGCTGGCACGATCGGCGGGATGTGCATGGCGGCTTGCTCGCCCTCGCGGTCGTTCGCAACTGGCTTTGTCGTAGTCATGGAAGTCTCCTCTCTCGATCGGCCGTTTGACCCTGTGGAAAGATTGGCATAAGGCCCTCGATCCGGGTGAGTTACAAATGTGGCGCGATTTGCGCGGCCCGCGCGTCGACCCTTCAGCTCTTGCGCTGCAGAATACGCGTGGTTCGCGGCGGTACATCCGCCGGCATCGTCTCGACACCGGATTCCTGGAACTGCGAGTCGAGCGCGGGCTGCCACTCGCCCGCGGGCACGGCGAGCCGTCTCGGCACGTCTGCGAAATTGAACATCGCGAGCACACCGGCGTACTCGAAACGCAGCCATTGCGCTTTCTCATCGAAGCGCACCTTCGGTTTTCCGGAAACACTCCGCGAACGGCTCTTCCGCAGGCCGATCAAGGCCCGGTACCAGTCGAGAATCTCCGCGTGACGGGGCTCGCGAATCTCGGCCCAGTCGAGCTTCGAGCGCTCGAAGGTCGCGGCGTCTTGCGGATCGGGTATCTCGCCGCCCCAACGGAACGCCTCGAACTCCCGCGCCCGTCCTTCGCTCACCAGGCGGCCGAGCTCGGCGTCCTCGTGGTCGGTGAAGTACAGAAACGGCGTGCTCGCGCCCCACTCCTCGCCCTGGAACAGCAACGGCACGAATGGCGATAACAGCTCGAGGGCCGCGATCGCCTTGAGCTTGGGGATGTCCACCAGCATCGACAGCCGCTCGCCGCGCGCGCGGTTGCCGATTTGATCGTGATTCTGCGAGCAAACGACGAGCTGGTCGGGCGTCACGCCGCGCGGGGCACGGCCGTGACGGCGCTGCCGGAAAGCCGAGTACTGGCCTTGATAGACGTAGCCCTGCGCGAGCGCCGTGGCGATGTCGGACAGTCCGCGGTAGTCCGCGTAATACCCCTCGCCCTCATCGGTGAAATAGCGATGCAGCGCATGGTGAAAGTCATCGGCCCAATGAGCGTCCAGCGCGAAACCGCCACGCGCCGCCGGCAGTACCAGCCGCGGATCGTTGAGGTCGCTCTCTGCGATCAGCACGAGCTCGCGCCCCTGCTCGATCCCAAGCGTGCGCACCGCCGCCGCGAGCTCCTCGAGCACGTGCACGGCCTCGAAGCTGAAAATGGCGTGCACCGCGTCAAGCCGCAAGCCGTCGAACCCGTAATCCCCGAGCCACATGAGCGCGTTGTCGATGAAGAACCGGCGCACCTCATCGCTCTGCGCACCGTCGAAATTGACCGCCTGACCCCATGGAGTCTTCACCCGATCGGTGAAATAAGGACCGTAGGCGCCGAGATAGTTCCCGTCGGGGCCGAGGTGGTTGTACACCACGTCGAGCAGCACCGCGAGGCCGCGCTCATGACAAGCCGCGATGAAAGCCCTGAGCTCGTGCGGGGTGCCGTACGCCGGCAGCGGCGCATACAGATCGACCCCGTCGTAACCCCAGCCACGCCGTCCGGGAAAGGTCGCGAGCGGCATGAGCTCGACGTGCGTGATGCCGAGATCGACCAGGTGATCGAGCCGCGCGCATGCCGCGGCGTAGGTTCCCGCCGGTGTGAACGTACCGACGTGCAGCTCGTAGATGACGGCGTCACGCAGAGCCTTCGGCCGGAAGTGCGCAGCCGGCGCTGCATCCCGGTGCGGCTCGGACAGGTGCGAGGGCCCATGCACGCCCTCGGGTTGCCAGCGCGATCGAGGATCGGGCAGCGGCTCGCCGCCATCGATGGAATACTTGTATCCGCGGCGCACGTCGCAGGCGTCGATCTCGCCTTGCCAATACCCTCGATCGTCGACGGCGAGCGTAACGCGCCGCTCCGGCGTGACCAGCTCGACCGATTTCGCGGCGGGCGCCCAGACCGAGAAGATCATGCGGGATCGCGCGTGAGGAGCGCGACGGGAAAGATCCCGAACAGATCCGCCGGGCTCACGCCGCCTTGCAGCCGCGCATCCGTGAAAGTGTTGACCCAGACCCCGCGTGGCAGGGGAAGGAGTGTGTCCCCCCAATCACCATTCACCGTCATGCTGAACCGCGGTACCACGGCGATGACGTTCTCGCCGCGCCGAAAGGCCAGCAGATTGCCGAGATGCGCGCCCTGCGCGACCAGCGGCTGATAACCGCTCTGCGGCAGAAAATCTCTCGGGCGCCGGCGCCGCAGCGCCAGCAATCGTGTCGTCATCCAGATCTTCGGTAAGCCGCTGTCCCAGTCCTCGACGGCGTCTTCCGCCGAAAGCGCTCGGCAGCGGTTGAGCAACTGCCCGCGCAGCTCGAAATCGACGGGCCGCCGATTGTCCGGGTCGACCAGGCTCAGATCCCAAAGCTCCGATCCCTGGTAGAAGTCCGGCACTCCCGGAGCGATCATCTTGATGAGCGTCTGCGCGAGGGAGTTGATGCGCCCGGGCAGGATCAGCGGCGCAATGAACGCCTCGAGGCTTTCGATGAACTCCGGCGTGTCATACACCCCGTCCACGAAACCGCGGATGTTTTCCTCATAACCTGTATTCGGCTCGTGCCAGGAGGTGCGGATCTTCGCCTCGCGGCAGGCCTTGAGCATGTACTGCCAACAGCGTTCCTGCGACAGCGGCCATGCACCGATGAGGGTCTGATAGAGGAGATACTCGGCGTGACGGTCCGGCGTGCGGTTCTTCCACGCGGGGGCGGTGAGCTGCGGCCACAGATGCAGGACCTCGGCCCAGCGGTCCGGGATCTCGGAGAGGAGTGAGATGCGCGTGCGCACATCCTCGCTGCGCTTGTTGTCGTGGGTCGAGGTCGCGAGCAGGTTTCTGGGCCAGCGCTCGCTCAAGGTGTGACAGAACTCGTGGAACTTCTCCGCCGAGATCCCCATGAGCGAGGCTTGCGAGCCGACCTCGTTGCAGGATACCAGCCGGTCGAAAAGATAGAAGGTCGTGTCCTCGACACCCTTGGCCGTCACTGCGGGGGTGAGCTGTTGCCAGCGCGCAATGAATTCCTCCTCGGCCGGGTCGAGCTTCGGCTTGTTGAAAAGCGCCGTGAGAAAATCGAACGCGCTGCCACCGCTGTTGGGCGGCGCGCTCATGCGCGCGCTCTGCACGGCCTCGGCGAACACACGCTCGTCGCACGCACTCAATGCCTCGGCGGTGCGATAGGTTCGGTATACGCCGAGAGCCGCGGTGACGCTCGCCAGCGCCTCGCGCAGCCGCCGTGGGCTCAAATCTCGAGTCCGCCAATCGGCGCGCGCGATGGCGAGCGCCATGGCGCTCAATCGATTCAGATCGGCCGAGAAAGTGGATTCGACGATCTCACGCTTCTTCGCGCGCACCAGCGCAGCGAAATTCACGGTGTGGCCGGTGAAATCGGCGTAGGTGCCGGTGAATGCGTCGATCCGGCGATCGTCCATCCAGAGCCGGTTCACTTTGGCCATGAACTCGTAGCCGACGGTTCCGTCGATGGGCCAATCCTCCGGCAGCCGCTCGTCGTTCTCGAGGATCTTCTCGACATACAGCCGCCCGCCGGGCAACAAAGCTCGCAGCCGCTCGAAGTAGCCGAGCGGATCCCGCAGTCCGTCCGGATGATCGAGCCGCAATCCGTCGAGCTGGCCCCGCCGGATCATGCCTTCGACGCGCGCATGCGCCGCCTCGAACACCGCAGGCTTCTCGACTTTGAGGCCCACCAGACCGCTCACGTCGAAGAAACGCCGGTAATTGGTGAGCTCGCCCGCGAGCTTCCAGCTGTGCAGAGCGAAGAATTGCTGCCGCAGAATCGCATCGAGCCGTGTCGGATCCTCGCGGGTGCGATCGATGGCGGCGGCAAGCCGTCCCGCCGCGGCGGCCTCGGCCAGCACTGCCTCGGCGCGCTCGATTTGCCGGCGATGTCGCGCGCGATCCGCGGCGGACATCGTGTCCGATGCGGACGGGATGGCGGCGTTCTGCAGCTCGATCAGGTCCGCAAAGCACGCGCGTGAGCGCGGATCCGGATCATCGAGGAGCGTACCCCAGGACGCCGCCGACAGCGGCCAGCTGTTGTCGAAGTGCACGACCCGCGGCCGGCCGCCGCGCGCTTCGATGACGAGTTCGCCCTTCTCGAGCGCCTCGCCATAGGCGTGCGCCAGGGTGCAGATGTGAACCTTGAAGGGCTCGTGCGGCGCCGTGCGGATGTCGAAGTAGTCCGCGAACTCGCTGTAGGGGCCGCACGCGAGTACATCGTCCCACCAGGCGTCGTACTCGGAGGCGGACATGTGGTTCGGCACGAAGTCGAGCAGGATGCCCAGATGCTGCGCCCGCGCCGCTTCGATGAAGCTCTCCCACCCCGCCTCGCCGCCGAGATCCGCGCTGACATGGCCGGGATCGGTGACGTCGTAACCGTGCATGCTGCCCGGAAACGCCTGCAGGCATGGCGAAAGATACACGTGGCTCACGCCGAGCTCGGCGAGATAAGGAAGGATTCGCTCCGCGTCCCTGAGCGTGAATCCCGCGTGCAGCTGCAGGCGGTAAGTTCCTATCCATTCATCGGTCATGGCTGAGGAGGACGAACGAGCGCTCGGTGAGATCTACCAGCCGGTTGCGGCCGACGGATTGCTCCTCGACGGGCAAATCGGGCCGCGCAGTGTCCAAGACGATCTTCCAGCCGGAGTGGTACAGCTCGTAGGAGATGCGAAAGGCGACCCGCTGATAGTGTGCGTTCAGCAGAATCAGAAAATCTTTGTCCTCCGAGCAATTCCCGGCGCTGTCGCGGATTTCCGGAGCAGTGCCGTTCAAGAACATGCCGAGAGTGCGCATCCAGCCGCCGTTCTCCCAGTCCTTGGGGCCCATGCGCTTGCCGTCTGCGCGGAACCAGACGATGTTCTTGTCGGGATGCGAAGCGTCCGGATCGTTGTCGTAGAAGGCGTAGCGATGGAAGTTCGGGTGTTGCTTGCGGTACTGGATCACGCGCCGAGCGAAATCGAGAAAGGCCTTGCGGCGGTCGTCGAGATCCCAGTGATACCACGAGAGCTCGCTATCCTGGCAGTAGGCGTTGTTGTTGCCCTGCTGCGTGCGGCTGAGCTCATCACCCCCGGAGATCATGGGCGACCCCTGGGTGAACAACAGCGCGCACCAGAGGTTGCGCTTCTGCCGCTCGCGCAGCTCGATGATGGCCGCATCCTCGGTCGGTCCTTCGGCCCCGCAGTTCCAGGTGTTATTGTCGTCGGCGCCGTCGCGATTCTCCTCGCCGTTCGCCTCGTTGTGCTTGTGCTCGTAGCTCACGAGATCCTGCAGGGTGAAGCCGTCGTGCGCGGTGACGAAATTGATGCTCGCCGTCGGCGGGCGGCGCGTGCTCTCGTAGAGGTCCGCGCTGCCCGCGAGGCGCGTTGCGATCTCGGAATGAAGCCCCATGTCGCCCTTCCAGAACTTGCGCACCGTGTCGCGATACTTGCCGTTCCACTCCATCCAGCCGAGCGGAAAATTGCCGACCTGATAGCCGTTCTCGCCGAGATCCCAGGGCTCCGCGATGAGCTTCACGGGCGCGAGCGTCGGGTCCTGGTAAATGGTGTCGAAGAAAGCGCCGAGCTGATCAACCTCCTTCAGCTCGCGCGCGAGCGCCGCGGCCAGGTCGAAGCGGAAGCCGTCGATGTGCATCTCCGTCACCCAGTAGCGCAGGCTGTCCATGAGCAGCTGGATGGCGCTGGGATGCAGCATGTTGAGCGTGTTGCCGCAGCCGGTGAAATCCATGTAGTAGCGCGGATCGTTCGGCACAGTACGGTAGTAGGCCGGATTGTCGATGCCGCGAAGCGACAAGGTCGGCCCGGCGTGGTTGCCCTCGGCGGTATGGTTGTATACCACGTCGAGGATCACCTCGAAGCCGGCGTTGTGCAGATCCTTGACCATCTGCTTGAACTCGTTCAACACCCCGATCGCGGTCGAGGACTTCGAGGCATAGCGCGGCTCCGGCGCGAAGAAACCGAGTGTGTTGTAGCCCCAATAGTTGGTCAGGCCCTTGTCGATGAGATGGCGGTCGTCCAAGAAGTAGTGCACCGGCATGAGCTCGATCGCCGTGATGCCGAGCGCGCGCAGGTGCGCGAGCACAGGCTCGGAGGCCATGCCGGCGTAGGTGCCGCGCAGCTCCTCGGGCACGTCCGGGTGCAGCTGTGTCATGCCGCGTACGTGCGCCTCGTAGATGATGGTCTCGTGCGGCAGATGAGCCGGGCGATTCTCGCCGCTCCAGTCGAACGTGGGATCGATGACCGCGGCGAGCGGCGCGAACGGCGCGCTATCGCGGTCGTCGAGCGTCAGGTCGGCATCGGGGTCGCCCAGCTGGTAGGCAAACAGCTCGTCCGCCCATTGCAAAGGCCGCCCGATCGCCTTTGCGTAAGGATCGAGCAGGAGTTTGGAGGGGTTGAAGCGTAACCCGGTGTGCGGATCGTACGGTCCATGCACACGATAGCCGTAGAGCTGTCCGGGCTTGATGTCGGGCAGATACAGGTGCCAGGCGCCGTTGGTTCGCTCCCGGACCCGCACGCGAGTCTCGTTCTTGCCCGACGCGTCGAACAGGCACAGCTCGACCGACTCCGAGCTTTCGGAGAAAATCGAGAAATTGACGCCGCGCCCATCAAAGGTCGCCCCCCTCGGGAAGGGCAAACCGGCAGACTGTTGCGCGCGCTCGCGTTGCGAGGACGGCGGGTTCACTGCGGCGTTCGGGCGCAGTTTTCGACTGCGCTCGGCTGATCAGGGCGGCGAGCGGCATCCATGGATGGCATTGGGGTTCTCCTCCACAAGAGCGTGACGGCCGGCGCGGGGTTTTGCTGTCGGCACGCGGCACATGGCCTTGTAGGACAACGGCCGCAGCCGCGGGCAACCGCGACGCCGATCGTCGGCGCCCGGTCAGGCGCTACTGAGACGCTGCGGCCACACCCAATCGCGGATCTCGGGCATGTCCTGACCATAGCGGTCGATGTAGCGCTTGTGCTCGACCAGCTTGTCCTTGAGCTGTTGCTTGAGGTAGGCGCCCTCGCTGCCGGTCTGCGGCAGGCGGTCGATCGTATCGATGACCAGATGAAAGCGATCGAGATCGTTCAGCACGGTCATATCGAAGGCCGTGGTGATGGTGCCCTCTTCCTTATAGCCACGCACGTGAAAGTTGTCGTGATTGTGGCGCCGGTAGGTCAGCCGGTGAATGAGCCAGGGATAGGCGTGGAACGCGAAAATGACCGGCTTGTTGCGCGTGAACAGCGAGTCGAAATCGTTGTCGGACATGCCGTGCGGATGCTCCGAGGGCGGCTGCAGCTTCATGAGATCCACCACGTTGACCACGCGCACTTTCAGCTTCGGCAAGTGCTCGCGCAGAATCGATACCGCGGCCAGTATCTCGAGCGTGGGAACGTCGCCGGCGCAGGCCATGACGACGTCCGGCTCGCTCTGTTGGTCGTTGCTCGCCCACTGCCAGATGCTGGCCCCCTCGGTGCAATGCTTGATGGCCGCGTCCATCGACAGCCACAGCGGCGCGGGATGCTTGCCCGCGACCACGACATTCACATACTGGCGGCTGCGCAGACAATGATCGACCGTCGACAGTAGGCAATTGGCATCCGGCGGCAAATAGACGCGCACGACTTCCGCTTTTTTATTCATCACGTGGTCGATGAAGCCGGGGTCCTGGTGAGTAAACCCGTTGTGGTCCTGCCGCCAGACATGCGAGCTCAACAGATAATTGAGGGAGGCGATTTTCTGGCGCCAGGGCAGACCGTTGGTGACCTTCAACCACTTCGCGTGCTGGTTGAACATGGAATCGACGATGTGAATGAAGGCCTCGTAGCAATTGAACAACCCGTGCCGGCCGGTGAGCAGATACCCCTCCAGCCAGCCCTCGCATTGATGCTCGCTCAGCACCTCCATCACCCGGCCTTCGGGCGCGAGGAACTCGTCTCCCGCGATCGTGGCGGCCTCCCATTGCCGCCGAGTCGCTTCGAACACGGACTCCAAGCCGTTCGATAGGGTCTCGTCCGGGCCGAATATCCGGAAATTCCGTCCCTCTGCGTTCATGGTCACGACGTCCCGCAAATAGCGGCCGAGGACGTGCGTCGCGCCGATACCGCCCATGCCCGGGTTGGCGACTTCCACCGCGTAGTCCGCAAAATCCGGCAAGCGCAGGTCGCGCAGGAGTTTCCCCCCATTCGCGACCGGATTCGATCCCATGCGCCGCTCGCCTTTGGGCGCAAGCGCCCTGAGCTCCGGCTTGAAACGCCCGCGCTCATCGAACAGCTCTTGCGGCCGATAGCTGCGCAGCCATTGCTCGAGCTCGCGCAAATGCGCGGGATTCGTGGCCGGATCGGTGATGGGCACTTGATGCGCCCGAAATGTGCCTTCGATTTGTTTGCCGTCGACCACTTTCGGGCCGGTCCACCCCTTGGGCGAAATGAGCACGATCAGGGGCCATCGCGGTCTCGCGACGGCCTGCGCCGAGCCACCGCCCTTCGATCGGGCCTCGCGTTGAATCGCGCCGATGCGCTCGACCACGGTATCGAGCGTCGCGGCCATCGCCGCGTGCATTTTCATCGGCTCGTGTCCCTCGACGTAGTGTGGCTCCCATCCATAGCCGCGCAGCAACTGATCCAGCTCCTCGCGGGGGATGCGCGCCAACACGGTCGGATTCGCAATCTTGTAGCCGTTCAAGTGCAGAATCGGCAGCACCGCGCCGTCGGTTACGGGATTCAGAAATTTGTTGGAATGCCAGGCCGTTGCGAGAGGCCCCGTCTCCGCCTCGCCGTCGCCGATGCAACAGGCCACCGTGACCGTGGGATTATCGAACACCGCGCCGAACGCATGGCTCAGCGAATAGCCGAGCTCGCCGCCCTCATGAATCGATCCGGGGCACTCCGCCGAGGCGTGGCTCGGAACGCCGCCGGGAAACGAGAATTGCGTGAACAGACGCTTCAAGCCCGCCTCGTCCTCGCCGATGCTCGAGTAGATCTCGCTGTACGTGCCTTCGAGATAAGTTCCGGCGATCACCGCGGGACCGCCATGCCCGGGACCCGAAATGTAGATCATGTTGAGGTCGTATTTGTTGATGACCCGGTTCAGGTGCGTGTAGATGAAATTCTGCCCCGGCGTTGTTCCCCAATGGCCAAGGAGCATGCGCTTGATGTGGGCGGGAGCGAGCGGCTCTTTGAGCAAAGGATTGTCGCAAAGATAAATCTGTGCTGCGGACAAGTAGTTCGCTGCCCGGAAGTACGCGTCCATCCGCTGCAGGAGCGCCTCGTCGACGGCCCACGACTCTTGTGTCATACCTCTGCTCCTTGGGGAGGCCGCGCCAGCGTCTCCGCCGTCATGCGTGCAATCACTGCTTCCTCGTCCGTCGGGATCACCCGTACGGCCACCCGGCTCGCAGCGCTCGAAATCACCGGCGCGTGTACGCGGTTTCGCGACTCATCGAGCTCCAGCCCGATGAATTGCAGCCCCTCGCACGCGCGTCGACGGATCGGCGCCGAGTTCTCGCCGATTCCGCCCGCGAACACGAGCGTATCGAGTCCGCCGAGCGCGCCCGCAAACGCCGCGATCCATTTCTTCGTCTGGTAGCAAAAAACGCCGATCGCCTCCGCGGCGCGCTCGTCCTCGTCCTCGCGCGCCAACAGATCGCGGACGTCCGAGCTCGTCTCGGAGATCCCGAGGAGGCCCGATTCATGGTTCACCATTCTTTGCAGGAAGGCCGGATCCCGGGCCTCGGTCGTCGCGACAAAGTTCAACACCCCGGGGTCGAGATCTCCCGAGCGCGTGCTCATGGGCAGGCCGGCCGTGGGCGTGAACGCCATGCTGGTGTCGATGCTGCGCCCGTCGCGCACCGCGGCGATGCTCGCACCGTTGCCGAGATGCGCGAGGATCACCCGCCCGTGCTCGCAGGTGGCATCGCCCAGGCGTGCAAGCTCCTGCAGCAAGAAAGTGTAAGACAGGCCGTGGAATCCGTAGCGCCGCACACCCTTGGACTCATAGCGGCGCGGAATCGGCAATATCGTCGCGACTCTCGGCATGGTGTGATGAAACGCCGTGTCGAAGCACGCCACCTGCTCGAGCCGCGGAAACTGCCGGCGGAGAGAGTCGAGGAGCTCGATCTCCTGCGGCAAATGCTCCGGATCATAAGGAATCGCAGCTTTCAGCTCCTCGAGCAAACGCGGGGTGACTCGTGCCGGCTGCGAGTGCGCCATGCCGTGCACGACGCGGTGACCTACCGCGGTTACCTCGGCGAATCGCGGTTGAGCTTCGAGCCATTGCAGGAGCGACTCGACCGCTGCTCGAAAGCTTCCTGCCTCGAGCGCGACGCGCGCAGGCGTTTGCCCCCGCCCGGTGCTTACCTCGAACGTCGCGCCCGACTCGCCGATGCGCTCGATTTTGCCGTACTCGAGCTTCGCAGGATCGGAGCCGGGCCCGTAGAACGCGAACCGGATGCTCGATGAACCCGCGTTGATGGTGAGCACCGACATTCACCGAGTCTGCCACAACGATGATGACAATAGGTCGATGGCGGCAGTTTGCCGCCTACGCCTTGCTTTCGCCGCCCCGCAGCGAACACGTCACTGGGTAAGACATCCGCCATGCGGTGGTGCGCACGCCTTGCCCGCCGCGGAGCCCCCCCGTAACATCCGCCAGAAGCGCGCGAACGGCGCCGGGGAATTTCGTCCACAAGTCGAAGGGAGACAGCCGTGAGTATAGCGTCGGAATTCAAAGAGTTTGCGATGAAGGGCAACGTCGTCGACCTCGCCATTGGCGTGATCATCGGTGCTGCCTTCGGAAAGATCGTGTCCTCCCTGGTCGGCGACATTTTCATGCCGGTGCTCGGCAAGATCGTGGGCGGCTTCAACTTCTCGGACCTCGCCTTCGGCTTGGGAAAAGATCCCACCGGCAAAGACGTCCTGATCAAGTACGGCGCATTCATCCAGAGCATCATCGACTTCCTCATCATCGCGTTCGTGCTTTTCGGCACCATCAAGTTCATCAATCGATTGAAAAAGCCCCATCCTGATGAGGCAGCGGCCGCTCCGGCCCCGCCACCGCGCGAGGAAATGCTGCTCGAGGAAATTCGCGACTTGCTCGCCAAGCGCGCCTAAGCCACGGGAGCATCCCGCACTCCCCGCTCAGGGGACCGGGCGTGCTCTCGTTCATTGTCACCGGTAAGTTCTCGCCGCCCTGCGGCGCTTAGGAGGAATTTTGATCTCATATCGACGCCGCCCCCTCATCGCCGCCATCCTCGCCGCCTCGGCGAGCACCGTCGCGCTCGCCGACGACGCCCCGGCTCCGCCGCCGCCTCAGGACACCTGGATCGGCAAGGGACAGGCCGGGTTCCTGGAATCCAAGGGCAACAGCAATGCGGAGTCCATCAACGCCAACGTCGACTTGTCGCGCTTCGATGGGGCCTGGAAGAACGAGATCTATTTCGCCACGCTCTACGGCAAGAACAACGGCATCGTTTCCGCCGAGCGCTACGAAGCTCGCGAACAGACCAATTACAACTTCACGCCCCGCATATTTGCGTTCGGCGGCTTGCGTTACGAGCACGATCTGTTCGACGGATTTCAGTATCAGGCAAGTGCTACCGGAGGTTTGGGATACAAATTCCTCGATGACAAGGACACGACCTTGAGTGCGCAGATCGGCGCGGGCTTTCGGCAAATTCGACCGGAAATTCTCCTAACGGCGCCCTCCGGCGAGGTGACGGCGCGTTATCCGCAGGACACGACCCGCTCGGGTATCGGCACGTTCGAGGTGGATTACATGCACAAGTTCTCCTCGACCACCACCCTCACCGATAAGTACTACATGGAAGCGGGCAGTGACAATACGATGTTGCAGAACAACCTGCAGCTCGCGGTGAAGATGAGCACCAAGCTTGCGCTCGCGATCGGCTACCAGGTCATCGACAACACCCATCCGGCTCCCGGTAGTGTCCCCCCGTTGAAGAAGGTCGATCAGCTCACGACCGTGAACCTGCAGTACTCCTTCTAGCAACGCACTCAACCGGCGCCGCAGGCGGCGGCTAGTGTCGCAGCGCGAGCACCCAGGCCAGCGCGACGAGCACGAGCGCCGCGGCGCCGGCGGCACTTTGTACGCCGCGGCCGCGGCTGCGCGGAACGCCGAGCCGCGAGTAAAGCCAGCCGGTCGCGGCGCCGGTGATGAAGCCGAGTGCATGGGCCAGCACGTCCACGTGCTGATCGCCCGCGCCCAGGAGCGCGAGCAGCGCCACGCCGCCGAATACGGGACCGTACGCATACTTGAACCGGTCGCGCAGCGTCAGCCCGTGGCGCCACGCGAATCCGACAAGGAGCCCCAGCGCTGCAAACACGGCGGTGGACGCGCCGACGGCCCGATGGCTCGGCGGCGAGATCAACATGTCGGCGTAGTTCGCGGTCATCGCCGCGGCGAGAATGCTCGCCCATGCGATGCCCGGCCCGAAGGCACGCCCCGCGAGTCCGCCGATGGCGACGCCAAACAGCAGATTGCCGAGCAGGTGCGCCTGATCGAGATGCAACGTGAGCGCGGTGACGGCGCGCCACCATTCGCGCGCGGCGCCTCGCCGCGAATCGAGCGAACCTTGGGCGAGCCAGTCCGCGCCGAATGCCTGGATGCCCGCGCAATACGCCACCAGCACCAGCAATGCGGCGTAGATCCCGGAGCCGATCTCCGCACCGGAAAAGGGCATGAACACCGGTCGAACGCGCCGCACGGGTGCACGCTCGAGCGCGTAACGCTCGAGCTCCGCGCGTGCGGCCGCGAGCTGCGCCGGCGGCACCACAAGCTCGCACGCGGCACCGAGGTCCACGGTCTCGTAAGGGATATCTTTCGCCGCCAATACGAGTGCCGCCTCGGCACAAGCGTGCTGCGAGCCGCGCAGGAGCGGGGCAGGGGTGGTGGGATCGCCGGCCTCGGTCAAGGAGTGTTGCTTTCCACGGGCATCAAGGCCTCGCTGCGAGAGACCCCTAGTGTAAGGCCGCCCCGGCCTAAGTGCTGCGCGGCTCCCCGAGCATGCGATAGATCTTCAGCACCCGCGGCACATACGCCATGGTCTCGGAGAAGGGAGGAATTTGGCCGCCGTTTCGATCCACCGCTTCCTCGCCCGCGTTGTAGGCGGCGAGCGCGAGGCGCACGTCATGGCCGAAGCGATCCATCAAAAACTTCAAGTACGCGGCGCCGCCGCGGATATTTTGCATCGGATCGTAGCGATTCGAGACGCCGAAACGCGTGGCCGTGGCCGGCATGAGCTGCATGAGGCCCACTGCCCCCTTCTTGGAGACCGCGCGCGAATTGAACCCCGACTCGACCACGATGACCGCGCGCAGCAAATTCGGCTCCACCGCGGCCGACACGGCCGCCTTCTCGATGATGGAGTCGTACTGGGTGGCACGCGCGAGCACCGCCGGGTCGTAATGATCGCCGCTCTGGGTTATGTCGTGACTCGAGAGCGCCAGCAGCTTGTAACGGTTGTCGTCCGGCACATCGGTGTAATGCCGCACGCCGTCCGAATCCAGATAGGTGTAGATCTTGGCGTGCGCCCCGGCACTCGCGGCGCCAAGCATCAAGGCCAGAAAAATGAGCGGCTTGAAAGACATGGCAGGGGCTCCCTCGAGAACAATAGACGAAGGGCCGCGGCACCGATGGGACGTGTATCACCCTTTGAAGCGCGCTATTCGAGACGCGTGTGGGGCGCGCAGAGCGCCGCGGCCCGGTGTTGACAGATGACGGCCGCATTCATACAGATAACGGAGATTTAACCTGCATTATCAATAAGAGCTCGCACTCCCCCGCAAGCGCGCAGATAGAATCCCGAGCAAGCTTACCGTCGGTCTAAAGGGATGCCGACCCGCGCGGGTGGTTTTTTACGGGTCGTTACCGCACTGCAACATCCATAGGTTTTCAGCCACTCGATGAGCACACCGGAAAGATTGCTATCCCAGACGCTGGCTCCGCCCGCCGTCGCCGTTCCGGTTCCCTGGACACACAGCGCACGGCGCACGGCCGTCGGCGTACGCGCGTGGCTGGTCACCGCGTTCCTGTTCTTGTTGCCCGTCGTCGCCTACTGGCCCGCGACTTTTCACGAATACGGACTGCGCGACGATTATTCGAATCTGCGCGAGTCGCACGAGGAGCTCGGCAAGGTCGTGCAGTTCTGTGCCTCGCACGCCCGCCCGATTTACGGTTGGCTGCTGCAAGCGACCTACGGACAGAGCACGAGCGTGCACAACCTGCAGTGGATGCGCTTGCTCGCCTCATTGCTGCTCGGCGCGCTGTCGCTCGTGATGTATCGCGGTCTGCGCGCTCTGGGTTGGTCATCCAGCTCGAGCCTGTGCGTTGCCGTCCTCGTCTCGCTGGTGCCGGCCTCGCAAGTGATTGCCGCCTGGGCGGTCGGCTGGCCGTACGCGGTCGCTACGCTTCCGGCGATCGCCGCATTCTTTACCGTCGAAGCGGCTCTGTCGGCGCGCCGGGCCGCGGGCACAACCCGGTTCGTGGGCCAGTGGGTGCTCGGCATCGCGCTCATGGTCGTGAGCGCGCTCATCTATCAACCGAGCGCATTGTTTTATGTCGTGCCGATGGCGGCGGCGCTCATCGCCCGGCGCGAGCGGACGCTCAGCGCGACCGTGCGTTGGGCAGTGGTGCATATCGCCACCGTCTTCGCCTCCCTCGGCCTCGCTTACTGCACCATGACCGTCTTCTACTCGGCGGGTGTGTTCGTCAAATCGGGACGCATCGCCTTCGAGCATCATTGGTTCGGCAAAATCGCCTGGTTCTTGTCGGAAGCCTTGCCGAATGCCCTCAGTGTGTTCGTGCTGAACGACAACAATCACCGCGACCATGCGCTGTACTTAGGCTGTGCCGCGGTGATCGGTTTGATACTCGCGGCGGGCGCTCATCTCGAGTGGCGGCGACACGGGCGTGAGCGCGGCATCGTCTGGACGGCGGGCCTCGTCGGCCTGCCGGTGCTCGCCTTCGTCGTGAGCCTCGTTGCCTCCGAGCACTACGCGACCTACCGGACCGTTCTCGCCATGACCGCCGTGCTCGTGTGTTTCCTCGTCGCCTCGCTGCGCGCGCTCACGGAGCGCTGGAGTCCCGCCAATGTGCGGTTGATCGCGATGTTGGTTTTCGCCGGCGCGCTCGTGATGGCGCGCCATCATGCCTATGCCCTCATCGCGGTGCCTCAGGGCAACGAATGGGCGCTGATCGTCGAGGGAGCGAAGCACGTTCGCCTCATGCCGACGGCCAAGCCGCGCATCTTTGCGATCGCCTCGAGTCCGGCCGACCTCTCCACAGCGACCATCTATCACGACGAGTTCGGCTCGCTGTCGTCGAACTCGGAGTGGGTGCCGAAAGAGATGTTCAAGCGCGCCATGCATGATCTGCATCCCGAGATCGCCAACATCAATGCCCGCTACGAATTCTCGGAAGGCTACAAGCTGCCTGCCGGCCAGCACTACGACTTGATCATCGATATGCGCCGGCTGCGGCAGTTCTACTCCGACAATTAGATTCCGAGCAAGTCCCGCACCCGCCCGCTCAAGATCGCCGCCTTGACCGCGGCCGGCCAAAGCGCGTGCATCGGAATGGGCACCAGAGGCGTGAGCGGCATATCGAAGGCGGCGCTCGGATTCGCCATGCGGTCCGCGAGCGAGCGCCCCATCGCCGTCGCCATCGCCACACCGCGGCCGTTGTACCCCAGACAGATGAGCACACCGGGAGCCGGCTCGTGCACGTGCGGATAATGGTCGCGGGTCATTGCAAGCCGCCCGCCCCAGGCGTGCGTCCAATCGATACCCTCGAGAAACGGCCAGAGTTTTGCAGCATAGCGAGTCAAATGCGGGATTGCCGCGGGCGTGTCGATCTCGCGCATCGGTCCGCGTCCGCCGATCAGTAAACGATGACGCGAGTCGATGCGGTAATACACCGTGATGTTGCCGCTCTCATAGAGCACCGGGCGGTCGGGGAGAATGATCCGGCGTGCCGCATCCGCGAGCGGCGCAGTCGCCGCGATCGCGCCGAAAAGAGGAACGACCGTGCGGCGCAGCCCGGGCCACAGGCGATCGGTATAGCCATTGGTCGCGAGCACCACGTGCTTTGCCGTGACCGTGGCTCTGCCGGCATCGAGCCGCCAGCCCCCGTCCACGCGCCGCATTCCGCGCGCGCGACTTTGGGAGTGCACTCGAGCGCCCGCCTCGATCGCTGCCCGCGCCAGACCGCGCGCATACATCAACGGATTCAAGTCGCCGCCGCGTCGATCAAGCAGGGCGCACGCATAGCGGTCGGTGCCCGTGGCGCGCACCAGCGCATCGCCTTCAAGCAGTTCGACCGGCGCGCCCCGCCGCTCGAGCTGCACGCAGGTCCTGCGTATCGCCGCCGCATGCCGCGCGTGCACGGCCGCGCGCAGCGTGCCGTTTTGCCGTGCATCGCAAGCGATGCCGTATCGCGCCACCAACTCGAACACCAGCGCCGGGGCGGAGGCCGCGAGTGCATTCATGCGCCCGCCGAGATCGGTGCCGAAGTCGCGCTCGACGGTGTCCGGGTCGAGCTTCAGCCCGGGGTTGACCTGTCCGCCGTTTCTGCCCGACGCGCCGAATCCGAGCTCTTCGGCCTCGAGCAACACCACCGCTGCACCGGACCGCGCGAGGTGCAGCGCGGCCGACAGTCCGGTGATGCCGCCTCCCACCACGGCGACGTCGGCGCGCACATCGGCGTCGAGCGGCGCTGCCGGGGGCGCGGGGTCTGCGGAGTCTTGGTATAGATTGGGCATTGCTTCTGCGCGTGCGCGCGGCCTACCATGCGCCAGGCGCATCTCGCCAAGAAGGAAAAATCATGCGGTATGAGGGCTTCGGAGGACTCATCGTTCTGATCGCCGATGTCTGGGCGATCGTGAACATTCTTCAAAGCGGCGCAAGCACCGGGAACAAAGTTCTGTGGACGGTGATCGTGATCCTGCTGCCGATCCTCGGGTTCATTCTCTGGTTTTTTTTGGGGCCGCGGACCGGGAGAGCGTGAGCGCGCCTTCAGGCGCGCAGGCGCACGGGACCGAGCAACATCGCCGCCTCGTAGCAGCTGTCGCGCAGCGCCGAGTCGATGGTGGTGATCAAACGCTCACGCGCGCTGCGCGAATCCGCCGCCGGCGCCTGCACGGCGGTCCCCAGGTGAAACACCGTCGTGTCGAGCGCTTTCTGCAGATTACCCGCGCGGTCCGTATTTGTGGCGCCGGGCTTGGTTGAAAGCACGCGCCGGTCCAGCAAGCGCAGATCATCGGTCAAGGCGGTCAGCTGCCGTTTGCAGCGCTCGACCACCGCGAGCGCTTGCGGATCGTCGAAGCTCCCCAACGCGCGAACGTCCTCGCGGGCACCATTCAAGACACGATCGAGACGATCGAGCCACTCTATCCACGATAAAGAACTTTGCATACTTCCCTTCCCGAAGGTCGTGTGCCGGGGAGAACCCCGCTCAACCGCGCGCCGATAAGCGCTATTATTTTGAGCGCCCAGAGTACCCATGTTCGACGCGCATCGCCACTGTCGCCACGATTAAAAATTCAGGATTGTCGAGACGGCTGTAAGAATAATTGGCAATACGTTGAATTGACTCATTATGGTTAAAGCTAGCGAAATGAATCCGCCACGACGCTCACATGAGCGTCACAAGCTGAGCGCATTGTCCTGGCTCCGCGCGAGTGTGCTGGGTGCGAACGACGGCATCGTGTCGATCTCGAGCCTCATCTTGGGCGTGGCCGCGGCGCATGCCAGCCACGCCGACATTCTGTTGAGCGGCATCGCCGCCCTGGTCGCGGGCGCGATGTCGATGGCCGTCGGCGAATATGTGTCGGTGCATTCGCAGGCCGACAGCGAAGCCGCGGCGCTCGCCCAGGAGCGCGCGGAGCTCGAGTCGGATCCGGTCGGCGAGCGTCACGAGCTCACCGATATCTACCGCCGTCGTGGACTTTCGGCGAATCTCGCCCGCGAAGTCGCGGAGCAACTGACGGCACACGATGCGCTCGCGGCGCATGCGCGCGATGAGCTCGGATTCTCGGCGCGATCGCTCGCGCGCCCGCTGCAGGCCGCGGCCGCGTCTGCGGGATCTTTCACCGTCGGCGCCTTGATCCCCCTGCTGGCCGCCCTGCTCGCGCCCCCGCCTTACGTCATCGCCATCACCGTAGCGACTTCGCTCGCATGTCTGTTCTTTCTCGGCGCGCTCTCGGCACAGGCCGGCGGAGCGCGCATCCTCACTGCGGGGCTGCGCGTCACCGGCTGGAGCGCGCTCGCGATGGGGGTTACGGCGGGCGTCGGCGCATTGGTCGGAATCCTAACCCGAGGTTGAACATGAACACTCTGACGAACCGCCGCATTGTGCTCGCAGCCCGGCCTCGCGGAGCCGCCGATCTCGCCTGCTTTCGTCTGGAGAGCGTGCCGCTCGCGGCGCCGCGCGAGGGCGAGCTGTTGTTGCGTAGCGTGTACCTATCGCTCGATCCCTACATGCGCGGGCGCATGAGCGATGCGCCCTCTTACGCACCCGCGGTCGCGGTCGGCGAGGTCATGATCGGACAGACGGTGTCGGTCGTGGTTGCCTCGCGCCATCCGGACTGGCGGCCCGGCGATCGGGTGCTCGCGCACAGTGGCTGGCAGGAATATGAAGTGAGCACGGGCACGGGGCACTCTCTGGTAAAGCTGCCCGCGGACATCGAGCCGCCCTCCTACGCGCTCGGCGTCCTCGGGATGCCGGGCTTCACCGCGTTCGTCGGCTTGCTCGATATCGGCAAACCTCGGGCAGGCGAGACGCTGGTGGTCGCCGCGGCGACGGGAGCCGTGGGCTCGGTCGTCGGCCAGATCGCAAAATTGCAAGGCTGCCGCGTCGTCGGCATCGCAGGCGGCGCGGACAAGTGCGCCTGGGCGGTGCACGAGCTCGGGTTCGACGATTGCATCGACCATCGCTCCGCGGCGCTCGACGCGCAGCTCGCCGCCGCGTGCCCCGGCGGTATCGACATCTACTATGAGAACGTCGGCGGGAAAGTATTCAGAGCGGTGCTGCCCTTGCTCAACGCGCACGCGCGCATTCCGCTATGCGGGCTCATCTCGCAGTACAACGAGGCCCCGGTCCAATCGCCCGGGGATTTGGTGACTCAGCTCATGCGCACGATTCTGGTGAAGCGTCTCGCCGTGCGCGGCTTCATCATCAGCGACGGACACGAGCATCGACGGCCGGAGTTTCTGGAGTCGATGGGCGGATGGCTGCGGGCGGGCAAGATCAAGTACCGAGAGCACATCGTGCAGGGACTCGAAAGCGCGCCCGAGGCTTTTCTCGACATGTTGGCGGGACGTAATTTCGGCAAGGTGGTGGTTGCGCTCGGGGATGCCGCCGGCAAAGACGCACGGGCATGAGCGGCTCCGCTGCCGATGCGAGCGCGCTTCTCCGCGTCGCTCAAATGGAAGAGGCCGACCGCCAGACCGTGCAAGCCGGCACGCCCGGCATCGAGCTCATGCAGAACGCGGGCGCGGCCGTTGCAGGCGAGATCGCGCGCCGCTGGCCGCCGCGGCCGACCGTGGTCCTCTGCGGACCCGGCAATAACGGCGGCGACGGCTTCGTCGTCGCGCGCTTGCTCGCCGCCGCGGGCTGGCCCGTGCGGCTTGCACTGTCAGGATCGATGGAGGCGTTACGCGGCGATGCGCGGCATCACGCGATGCTCTGGCAGCGTCCCGTCGAGCCCCTCGAGCTCGGCGTTCTCGACGAGGCCGCGCTGGTGGTCGACGCCTTGTTCGGTTCGGGCCTGCGCCGGCCGCTGGGCGGCGAAATCCCCCGCATCCTCGAGGCCGCGGCCCGCCGGCATCTGCCCATCGTCGCGGTCGATGTGCCGAGCGGCCTGCTGGGCGACACGGGAGAGTCGCTCGGCGCGGTTGCCGCAGTCCTGACCGTGACCTTCACCCGCAAGAAGCCCGGCCACGTGCTCTTACCGGGCCGTGAGCTCTGTGGCGAGACGGTGGTTGCCGACATCGGCACGAGCGCGGCTCTTCTCGAGCGCCTCCCCGTCGAGACGTGGGAGAACGATCCGGCGCTCTGGCGAGGCGATCTGCCGCAGCTGCGCGCGTCCGGCAACAAGTACTCGCGCGGTCATGCCCTGCTCTGGGGCGGCTATCCCACCACCGGTGCCGCGCGCATGGCGGCGCGGGCCGCGGCGCGCGCCGGCGCCGGCCTCACCACGATCGCCGTGCCGCTCGAGGCGTTGCCGATCTATGCGGCCGCGCTGACCAGCATCATGGTACGCGCAGCCCCCACGCCTGCGGATCTTGACGAGCTCCTCGCAGACAAGCGCTTCAATGCACTGCTCATCGGACCGGGCGCGGGCGTCGATGCGGCAACCCGGGCGCGCGTGCTCGCGATGCTCGCGACACGGCGCGCGGTGCTGCTCGACGCGGATGCCATCAGCGCATTCGCACAGGATCGCCGGAACCTCTTCGGCGCGGTCAGCGGTCCGTGCGTGCTCACGCCGCACGATGGGGAATTCGCTCGCCTGTTCGATGCATCCGGGGACAAGCTCACCCGCGCTCGCGCCGCGGCGCGCACCAGCGGCGCGGTGATCGTGCTCAAGGGCGCGGACACTGTCATCGCCGCGCCCGACGGCCGCGCAGTGATCAATTCGAATGCGCCCGCGACGCTCGCGACGGCGGGGGCCGGGGATGTGCTCGGCGGCATGATTCTCGGCTTGCTGGCTCAAGGTATGGAGGCGTTTGCGGCCGCGGCGGCCGGCGTTTGGCTGCATGGCGCCGCAGCGTGCGACTTCGGCCCCGGCTTGCTCGCGGAGGATCTTCCTGATTTGCTGCCGGGCGTGCTGCGCCGGCTGCTCGCCTGATCCCGAGCCGTGACGAACTGGATTCCCCGCATCACGATCCACTCCCTGGCCATCATGCTGGCCCTGCTCACCTACGTACTGAGCACGCGCCTGGAGCATGAGCGGCGGCCGCCGTCCGTCGCGATTTCCTGGGTGTTCGCCATGATCGCACTGCCCTACCTCGCGCTTCCCTTGTACGTCTTGTTCGGACGCCGCAAGCTGTCGCGCAAAGTCACGCCATGCCTCGCCGGGCCCTCGAGCGCAACCCATTGGGCGGAGTCGCTGATCGAGAGCTTCGGGCTGCCCCCACCCGCCCCCGCGCGAGTGCGCCTGCACGCCGACGGTGCGGAGGCCGCCGGTGCGCTGTTCGAGCTCATCGCGGGGGCCGAGCGGCGCCTGGACCTGTGCACTTACATGTTGGGCGATGATGTGTTCGGCGAGGATGTCACGGCTCGCATGATCGCCTGTGCCGCGCGCGGCGTTCGGGTGAGATTTCTCATCGACGGCGTGGGCGCGATCTTTCTGCCGAGCAACTGGTTCAAGCGCATGCACGACGCCGGCGCCGAGACCGCCGTATTCTCCCCGCTGCTCGCGCGCAGGACCCAGGGTCCGCGGAACCTGCGCAATCACCGCAAGTGGGTCATCGCCGACGGCGAGCGCCTGTGGACCGGCGGGCGCAATCTCGCGGCCGAATATTTCTGCGGGACGCCGGGCTCACCGCCCTGGCGAGACCTGTCGTTCGATCTGGATGGGCCGGTTGCCGCCTCCGCAGCGAACCAGTTCGAGGTCGACTGGGTGGCCGCGGGGGGCAAACCGTCGGCGCGCGCGGCCGTCGCCGCCGCGGAGGACTTGGGGAGCCGCGCGCAGTTTTTACCGAGTGGGCCTGACCAAACCGAAGACACGGTGCGCGCACTGCTCATCGACGCGTGCTTTCACGCCACCGAGCGCATGCTCGCGGTCTCGCCCTACTTCGTGCCGGACGCGAGCCTGGAGACCGCCATACGCCTCGCCGCACGGCGCGGCGTGAAAGTCCACCTGTGCATACCCGCGAAATCGAATCATCGCCTTGCGGATTTCGTGCGCAATCGTTCGCTGCGGGCGCTCGCGACGGCCGGCGTGTCCATCCACTTGCTGCGTGGCATGAACCATGCGAAGGCCGTGGTGTTCGACCACGGCCTCGCCCTCTCCGGCTCCCCCAATCTCGATTCGCGGAGTCTGCTCCTGAACTACGAATCAGCGGTCGTGTTCTATGGCAAGCGCGAGATCGAATGGCTCGCGAGCTGGATCACCGACCTGATGGCAGAGGCGGACCCGTACGATGCTCGGGCCCCGGGTTTTTGGCGGGATCTCGCGGAAGGATTGGTGCTCGCGCTCGCCTACCAGTTGTAGCGCGGCCGCGCACCACTCCGATAGGCGTAGGAAGCCGCCTACACGGTGCACCAAGGGATGATTGGACCCGCTGTCATGTGCGCATAGTATTCTTGGCTGCTCTCAAGACAGGTGCCCGGTGGAATTCAAGGATTATTACAAGGTCATGGGCGTCGCGCGCGACGCGACCGAGGCGCAAATCAAGCAGGCCTATCGCAAGCTCGCGCGCAAGTACCATCCCGACGTCAGCAAGGAGCCTGACGCCGAAGCCCGCTTCAAGGACGTGGGCGAGGCGTACGAGGTGCTGCGCAGTCCCGAAAAGCGCGCGGCCTATGATCAGCTCGGATCGGGACCGCGGCCCGGCCAGGACTTTCGTCCGCCCCCCGATTTCGGTACGGGTTTCGAGTTCAGCGGTGCCGGACCCGGCGAGGGAGGGGGCGACTACAGCGATTTCTTCGAGTCCCTGTTCGGCCGAGCCGGGGCGGCCGGGGGCCGCGCGGGGAGGCGGGGCTTCGATCCCAGCCACGGCGAGGATCATCACGCCAAGGTGCTCCTCGATCTGGAGGCCTCACTCGAGGGTGGATCGAGGAGCCTTACGCTGCGCGTCCCCGAAATTGACCCCGAGGGCCGGGTCAGCGCGCGCGAGCGCGTGCTCAACGTGCGCGTGCCGAAGGGCATCCTGCCCGGTCAGACCATCCGGCTCGCCGGTCAGGGTGCGCCGCCACTGGGACAAGGAGACAGTAAGGGCAAGGCAGGCGATCTCTATATCGAGGTGGAATTTCAGCCCCACCCGCTGTATCGAGTCGAGGGCCGCGATCTGTATGTCGACTTGCCCGTGGCGCCCTGGGAAGCCGCGCTGGGCGCCAGCGTGAAGACGCCGACCCCCGGCGGGGTCGTCGATCTGAAAATTCCTCCCGGAGCGCAAGCGGGGACGAAACTGCGCTTGCGCGGGCGGGGTATCCCCGCCTCCCCGCCGGGAGATCTCTACGCCGTGCTGCAGATCGCCCTGCCGAAACCGACCGACGACAAGGGCAAAGCCGCCTACCGCGCGCTCGCGGAGGCCATGCCGTTCAATCCGCGTGCAAACCTCGGAGTGTAATCATGCCGACATCCGAAGAGCATTTCTTGTCCGGCGATATCCTCGAGGAAGGGACCGAAGTGAGCGTTGCGGATCTGTGCCGCATGTTCGCGGTGGAGGAACGCCACATCGTCGAGCTGGTGGAAGAAGGCGTGCTCGGCACGCGCGGCACGGTCAGCGTGATCGAAGTCGACAAGACCGAGTGGCGCTTTCATGGTACTGAAGTGCGACGCGTGCGCATTGCGCTGCGCCTCGAGCGCGATTTGGGAATCAATGTGCCCGGCGTCGCGCTCGTATTGGAGCTCCTCGAGGAGCTCGAGCAGTTGCGTCGCGAGCGGAGAGCCCCGTAATGACCACCCTCGAGTCCGATGCCTTCGTATTCTTCGGCGCGACGGGTGATCTCGCCTTCAAGCAGGTGTTTCCCGCGCTCGACGCTCTCGTGAATCGCGACGGGCTCCGGATTCCCATCATCGGCATGGGACGCTCGAACTTTACCCTCGAGAAGCTGCAAGCGCGCGCGAAGCAAAGCCTCGAGCATGCCGGCAAGTTCGACGCGGACAGATTTGCGAAGCTGGCGGCGCAACTGCGCGCCGTCAACGGCGACGACACCGACCCGGAGACTTACAGCAAGCTGCGCAAGGAGCTCGGGCTCGCCAAGCGACCCATCCACTACCTCGCCATTCCGCCGAGCATGTTCGGCAGCGTCGTGCAGGGCCTCGCCAATTCGGGCTGCGCCAAGGATGCGCGCGTCATCGTCGAGAAGCCCTTCGGCCGCGATCTGGCGACCGCTCGGGCGCTCAACGCCACGCTCCTCAAGGTGTTCCCCGAGGAAGCCATCTTTCGCATCGATCACTACCTCGGCAAGGAGGCGGTGCAGAATCTCCTTTACTTCCGTTTCGCGAACCGCTTCCTCGAGCCCATCTGGAACCGCGACAATGTGAAGGACGTGCAGATCACCATGGCGGAGACCTTCGGCGTCCAAGGCCGCGGCGCTTTCTACGAGGAGGTGGGCGCGGTGCGCGACGTGGTGCAGAATCATCTGCTGCAGGTGATCTCGCTCCTCGCCATGGATGCGCCGGTGGGCAACCACGATCCGCAGGCGCGCCAGACCGAGAAGCTGCGGCTGTTTCGCGCGATGCGGCCGCTCGAACCCAAGGCGGTGGTGCGTGGACAGTTCCGCGGCTATCGCGAGGAGAAAGGCGTCGCCCCGGACTCGCAGGTGGAAACCTTTGCCGCCTTGCGACTGCACATCGACAGCTGGCGATGGGCGGGCGTACCGTTCTACATTCGTACGGGTAAATGTCTGCCGCTCACGGCGACGGAGGTACGCGTGACTCTCAGGAATCCGCCGCTCGCCGTCTTCGATGCGAGTGATACCATGCCTTGCAACTATTTTCGGTTCCGGTTGAGCCCCGAGGTGGTGATCGGCGCCGGCGCGCTCGTCAAGCGCAGCGGCGAGGAGATGCGCGGTGAGCCGGTGGAGCTGATCGCGCGGCATCACACCCAGAGCGACAAGTCGCCCTACGAGCGGCTGCTGGGCGATGCCGTGCGCGGCGACGGCTCGCTGTTCACCCACGGTGACGCCGTGGAGGCCGCCTGGCGGGTCGTCGATCCCGTGCTGCAGGACCCGTTGCCGGTCGAGCAGTACGATCCCGGCAGCTGGGGGCCGCCGCAGGCCAAAGCCGTGATCGAGGACGGCGACAGCTGGCACGATCCGAAGCCGGAGGCATCCTCGCCATGCTGAGCCGCGATACGGTATTTCTGCTCGACGTCGACGACACCTTGCTCGACAACGACCGCTTCGGCGCCGATCTCGGCAAACGCCTCGAATCGGACTTCGGTGTCGAGGGACGCAAGCGCTATTGGGGTATTTTCGAGGAGCTGCGTGCGAAGTGCGGCTTCGCCGACTATTTGGGGAGCTTGCAGCTGTTCCGCGACGGTCTCGACGATGATCCGCGCCTGCTCGGCATGTCCGACTTCCTGCTCGAGTACCAGTTTTCGAACCTGCTGTACCCCCAGGCGCTGCAGGCCATCGGACAGCTGCGCACGCTCGGCCGTCCGGTGATATTGTCGGATGGGGACGTCGTGTTCCAGCCGCGTAAGATCAAGCATGCCGGCATCTGGAGCGCGGTCGACGGCGCCGTGCTGATCTATATTCACAAGGAGAAAGTGCTGGATCACGTCCAGCGGCGCTACCCGGCTTCGCACTATGTGGTGGTCGACGACAAGCCGAATCTGCTGGCCGCCATGAAGAGTCAGCTGAAGGAAAAGCTGACCACCGTATTCGTCCGCCAGGGGCACTATGCGCTGGCGGCCGGGTCCAATTTGGTTCAGCCCCCGCCCGATCGCGTCATCGAGCACATCGGCGAGATAGTCAACTTTCAATCATCCGACTTCGAGGTACGACCATGAGCATGACCCAGAAATTGCACGACCTCGGCCAGAGCCTTTGGCTCGACAACATCACTCGCGGCATCCTCGACGATGGGACGCTGCGCCGATACATCGACGAGTACTCCGTCACGGGCCTCACATCCAATCCCACCATCTTCGACGAGGCGATCAGCAAATCATCTTTCTACGACGACGGTATCCGCAAGAAAGCGAAGGCCGGCGCCAAGGGCGAGGGACTGTTCGTGGACCTGGCGCTCGAGGACCTCAAGCGCGCCGCGGACCTGTTTCGTCCCGTGTTCGACCGCACCGAAGGGGTCGACGGCTGGGTCTCGATGGAAGTATCGCCGCTCTTGGCGGACGATACGCGATCGACGCTCGAGGCCGCACGCAGCATCCACAAGCTGGCCGACCGGCCCAACTTGTACGTGAAAATCCCCGGCACGCCGGCCGGCGTTCCCGCCATCGAAGAGGCCATTTTCGGCGGCGTACCCGTGAACGTCACCCTGCTGTTCTCGCGCGAGCAATACCTGGCCGTGGCCGAGGCCTACATGCGCGGCCTCGAGCGCCGCATCGCCGCCAAGCTTGACGTGCGGGTCAGCAGCTCGGTCGCGTCGCTATTCGTCAGCCGCTGGGACAAGGCCGTGGCGGACAAGGTGCCTGCGGAGCTGCGCAACCGTCTCGGGATCGCGATCGCGGCGCGCACCTACAAGGCGCACTGCGATCTGGTGAAGACCGAGCGCTGGCGGGCGCTCGCCGCCAAGGGCGCGCGGCCGCAGCGCATGCTGTGGGCGAGCACGGGCACCAAAGATCCGAAGGCCTCGCCAACGCTCTACGTCGAGGCATTGGCGGCGCCGGGCACGGTCGACACCATGCCCGAGAAAACCCTCGCCGCCCTCGCAGGGACCAAGGCGAACCCGGGGTTTGCCGCGCCCCTCACCCCGGACGGCGGCGATGCGGAGCAGGTCCTCGCGCGCTTCGCCGCGGCCGGCGTCGACGTGGACGCACTCGCGAAACAGCTGCAGCTGGAAGGCGCAGAGTCCTTCGTCAAGTCCTGGAAAGAGCTGATGCAGAGCATCGCCGACAAGAGCGCGACGCTCGCCACGACATGAGCGCGCGAGCTTGAGCACTCGCGTGGATCCGCTGGCCGGCAAGCCGGCGCCGGCCGACCGCCTGGTCGATGTGCCGCGCCTGGTCACGGCGTACTACACGTTGCAGCCCGATCCGGCCATCGCGGCTCAGCGGGTCTCCTTCGGCACGTCCGGACACCGCGGGAGCTCCTTCGCCGCGGGGTTCAATGAGAACCACGTGCTCGCCGTCACGCAGGCCATCTGCGCATACCGGCGGCAGCGAGGCATCGACGGTCCGCTGTTCATCGGATTCGATACCCACGCTCTGTCGGCGCCGGCGTTCGCAAGCGCCCTCGAGGTTCTCGCGGCAAACGGCGTGCAGGTGCTGACCGCGGCGGACGATGAGTACACGCCCACGCCGGCCGTGTCGCACGCCATTCTCACCTACAATCGCGGCCGCTCCACCGGCCTCGCGGACGGCATCGTCATCACGCCCTCGCACAATCCGCCCGACAGCGGCGGCTTCAAGTACAACCCGCCGGACGGAGGCCCCGCAGACACCGAAGTCACGGGCGGGATCGAGTCGCAGGCCAATGGTTTGCTGGAAGCGGGCCTCAAGGGCGTCGCACGCATGGATTTCGCCAAGGCGCGCCGAGCCGCGCACGCGTACGACTATCTGGGGAGCTACGTCGCCGATCTGGGCAAGGTGATCGATCTGGACTTGATCCGCGGCGCGGGCGTGCGCATGGGCGTCGATCCGCTCGGCGGCGCCGGCGTGCATTACTGGGCGCGCATCGCGGATGCCTACAAGCTCGACCTGCGCGTGGTCAACGATGCGGTCGATCCGACATTTCGCTTCATGACGCTCGACTGGGACGGCAAGATCCGCATGGATCCTTCCTCGCCGTACGCCATGCAGCGGCTGATTGCGCTTAAGGATTCGTACGACGTCGCCTTCGCCTGCGATACGGATCACGACCGCCACGGCGTCGTCACCAAGAGCGCCGGGCTGATGCCGCCCAATCATTACCTGTCGGTGATGGTGGATTATCTGTTTCGGCAGCGTGCACAGTGGCAACCGGCCACCGCGGTCGGCAAAACCGTGGTGAGCAGCGCCATGATCGATCGAGTTGCCGCGCGGCTCGGCCGGCGCCTCTACGAGGTTCCGGTGGGCTTCAAGTGGTTCGTCGCGGGCCTCGGGACGGGCGAGCTCGGATTCGGCGGCGAGGAGAGCGCGGGCGCATCCTTTCTATGCCGGGACGGCGCTGCCTGGAGCACGGACAAGGACGGCATCATTCCCGCGCTCCTGGCGGCGGAGATCACGGCACGTACCGGCCGCGACCCGGGAGAAGCGTATCGCGGGCTGACCCGCGAGCTCGGCGAACCTCTCTCCGATCGCGTGGAAGCGCGCGCAACCCCGGAGCAGAAAAAGAAGCTGTCCAAGCTCGACCGCTCCCAGATCCGCATTTCCAAGCTCGCCGGCGATCCCATCGAGGCCGTGCTCACTCAGGCGCCGGGCAACCAAGCGCCTATCGGCGGCGTCAAAGTCACCTCCAAGAACGGCTGGTTCGCGGCGCGGCCTTCGGGCACCGAGGACATTTACAAGATCTACGCCGAGAGCTTTCGCGACGAGCAGCACCTGCGCACGCTCCTCCAAGAGGCGCAGAGCATCGTGGACACCGCCCTCGCCTGACCCGCTCGATGCCCATGCAAGAGCCGAAGGATGCGCAGCCGAGCGCCGCCGCGAAGCGCCTTCTGCCCTGGCTCGTGGCCGTGGGCTTTTTCATGGAATCGCTCGACACGACGATATTGAACACGGCAGTGCCGGTGATCGCGCGCTCGCTGCAAGTCCCGCCGCTCGATATGAAGGCCGTACTCGCAAGCTATACCTTGAGCCTCGCAATATTCATTCCGATCAGCGGCTGGATGGCCAACCGCTTCGGCACTCGGCGCGTGTTTGCCTCCGCCATCGGTGTCTTCACGCTGGGCTCGTTCTTGTGCGGCGTCTCCACGAATATCCATCTGCTGGTCGCTTGCCGCATCCTGCAAGGCTGCGGCGGCGCCATGATGCTGCCCGTGGGGCGGCTCACGCTGATTCGAACCTTCGCGAAATCGGAGCTCATCCGCGCAATGAGCTTCGTCGCCATTCCCGGACTCGTCGGGCCGATGTTGGGGCCGCTGCTCGGCGGATTGATCGTCGCTTATTTCCACTGGCGCGTGATCTTCTTCGTCAACATTCCGATCGGATTGCTCGGCCTGCTGCTGGTGCGCAAGCACTTGCCGAACTATGCGGCCGCCAGGAATTATCCCCTGGACTTCATCGGGCTGGTCCTGTTCGGCTCGGGTATCTCGCTCTTGTCCTACGTGCTCGAGATATTCGGCGATCACACGTTGAGCGGCCGGGAGATCGCGGGATTGCTCGCGATATCTGCGGCGCTCATCGCGGCCTACGGTGCGCACGCCGTGCGCACACCGCATCCTCTGCTGCGCTTGAGCCTCTTGCGGATACGCAGCTTCCGCGTGAGCGTATCGGGAAATCTGCTCACGCGGCTGGGCATCGGCGGCCTGCCCTTCCTGCTGCCGCTGCTCTACCAGATCGGGCTGGGTTACAGCCCGGTCCAGTCCGGCCTCATGATCATGCCGCAAGCGCTCGCCGCAATCAGTTTCAAGTTCACCCTGCCGCTCATCCTCAAGCGCTTCGGCTATCGGCAGGTATTGATTTTCAACACGGTCATGCTCGGCGTGATGTTGATGCTGTTCTCATGCATAGATATCGCGACTCCGCCCTGGAGCATCGCACTGCTCGCCTTCGCTTTCGGTTTCTTCACCTCGACCCAATACACCAGCATGAACACGCTCGCCTACGCCGACGTGACCAACGAGCAGGCGAGCGGCGCGAGCTCCATCGCGAGCACAGTGCAGCAGATGGCCGTGAGTTTCGGCGTGGCGGCGGCCTCTCTTACCGTCGCCTTGTTCATTCCCGATCATACGCACGCGACTCCGCCGGAGATGATCCACGGCGTTCACCTCGCACTGCGCGTGCTCGGCGCATGGACAGTGGTTTCCACCCTCCTGTTCTGCCGGCTGAAAGCAAACGACGGCGCGGCGGTGAGCGCGCACAAAGGCGTCCAGGCCGGTTAGCGCGGCTTCAGCGGAACCATCACCGCGGGACTGCCGACGGCCTCGAAACGGCCGGTGAACGCCAGGGCGCCGCTCGCCGGATTGACGCGGAACGACGTGAGCGAGTCGCTGCGCTGGTTGCAGGAGAACATGATCTCGCCGCTCGGATCCATCGCGATGCTGCGCGGCGAGTCGGCGTGCGTCCAAGTCTCATAGGCGGTGCGCAACTGGCCATCCTCGGCAATCGCAAAAATGGCGATCGAGCTGTGCAAGCGGTTGCCGACGTAGAGAAAGCGCCCATCGGGGGAGACCACGATGCCGGATGCGAGGTTGCTCCCGGCGAAATGCGGGGGCAGGCTCGACACGCTTTGCTTCAGACGCATTGCCCCTCGCGAGCCGTCGTAGTCGTACACCACCACGCGCGCATCGTGCTCGTACAGGTTATAGAAGAACTTGCCGCTCGGATGAAACGCGAAATGGCGGGGTGCCGATCCGGGCGGAGCGGCCAGCACCGGGGCCTCGGCGGGCAAAAGCCGTCCGCCCTGGACATCCAGGCGCCAGATCAGCGTGAGATCCAATCCCGCGTCGTTGGCGATGACGAACTGGCCCGTCGGATCCGACGCCACCATGTGCAGATGGGGGCCGTCATGATCGCTGACGGCGAACTGTCCGGGAGGATCGTCGATGGCGCGCGCATGATGATGTGGGCCGACGCTCGGCCGCACGTCCGAGGCGGCACCGAGCGTGCCGTCGGCCGCCACCGGGAACACCGCGACATTGCCGCCCCCGTAGTTGGCGACGAACACGAACTTGCCCGAGGGGTGCACGCTCACGTGCGCTGGCGAGGTGCCGGAAGAGCCCACAGCCGAAAGACGCGTGAGCTGCATGCTCGCGGGATCGATCGCGTAGGTGACGACGGCGCCGTCGTGAGCTCCCTGATAGTTGTCGATCTCGCTGATCGCGTACAGGCGCGTCTGCGCAGGATTGAGCGCGAGCCAGGAGGGGTTCTTGATGTCGTCGACGACTTGCATCTGCATCAGCGCCGCGGTGGCGCGATCGATGCGGAACAGATAGATGCCGCCGCCGTTCGGTGTGTAGGTTCCCACGTAGGCGTAGAAGAATCCGGACGCTCCGGCGGCGAGTGCCGCCGCGTCGCGCACAACCGGATAGGCGAGCGCGGCCGCGGTGCGGCCCAAAAACGAGCGGCGGGTTAACCTTCTGTCGATCGCCATCGCGCCAGTGTAACGCAGCGCCCGGGCGGCAGTGCGGCGGATGCCTAACTGGCAGCCTTAGTTGTCCAGAAACACCGTGACGCTCGATGCGCTGAACGTATAGGTCGAGCTCGTGTATTGCCCGATTGCCGTGATGCCGGTAGCAACCACCGAGCCTGCCAATTCGGTCTGCAGCTGCGTGACGAAGGAAGAGAACGTGTTGAAATTCTCGTAACTGCCACTCACCGAATGCCCGATGGTGAACACGGTGTTGCTCGAGTTCTCGCTCGGCACGATGGTCGGATCCGTGCCGATGCCGATGATGTTGAACGATTGGGCGCCGATTTGAATCGTGTGCCGGACCCCGACACCGACGTTTTGCGCATTGATCCGCAGTTGTGCGGTGCTGTACAAGGCAAATGGCGCGGAGGTGCCGGTCCAATCGAGCGCGAGCACCGCGTTGATCGTGGTGTAGTCGAGGAACGAGGACTGTTGCAGGAAGTCCTCTGCAGAAGAAGCCGAGCCGAAGGGCGTGGGGTAACCCGTCACCTCGACGGGCTCGCCGACGCTCGCATTGGCAAGATCAGCGCTTCCTGTGTTCACGACGTAGGCGGACGCGATCGCATCGTTGCTCGTCGTCGAGCCCGTGCCCGTGAAGTCGAAGGCCGCAGCGGAGCGCCCTCCGAGCTGAGCGAGGTTCAGCGTCAGCGTCGTGCCGGTGCTGCCCTGCGCGGTGACGAGTCCCGAGGCGGTCGACTGGCCGACCCGCACGCGCCCGGCACTCGCGTCGAGCGTGGCGCCGGTCGTACTCACGGCGCTCGCGGTGCCGAAGGCATACACCAGCGAGCCGACGGATATCTGCGCAATGCCGGTCGTGTCCGGTGTGGCCTCGCCGAACTGCGTGACCTGCGTATTCGGGCCTACGGTCACCATGGTCGTGCCGAAGATCAAGCTGTTCGTGCCGCTGTTCGTCACCAGCGTGGCATCGTCGATGGTGAAGGTGTCGCCGCTGCGCCCGGTCACGATGCCGGACACTTGATCGAAGCCGCCTCCCAGTACGCTGGAGCCCCCGAGTACTTGAGTCGCGGAGAAGGAGACCGTGGTGATGGTGCCGGTGCTCGCGGTTCCCGTGTTCGTCGATTCGAGCGTCGCGCCGTCGGCGCAGGTGAGGACGCCGTTGAGTGTCTCCGGGGTCGTGCCGTCCGAGCAGGTTTCGCTGGTCGCCGTGGTGCTGGTGGACTCGAGCGTCGAGCCGTCGGTGCAGGTGAGGACGCTGTTGACCGTCGTCGGCGTGCTGCCATCCGAGCAGGTCTGGGTTGAGCTCGCGGTGTCGTTGAAGAGCGAGTTCGACGTGTCGGTCGAGGTCGTCAACGTGCCGTAGGCCTCGGCCATGGTCCCTGCGCTCAAGGCAGCGAGTTGGGTAGCGCCGGTGGTCCCGTAGGAGGGGGTGCCGTTGACTTCGTAGATGGCTCCCGTGGTCAGCGAGATCGAGAGCGAGCCGCCCTCCGAGGTATCGAAGCCAAACGGCGTGATGCCGCTGGAGTACCAGCTGTTGGCCGCGGTGTTGGCGGAGGACGCGCCGCTGTGGACTGCGCCGATCGGGCCGCGAATGAGCACCGTCTTATCGTCGATGGGCTGCGCGCTGGCCGCCATGAACGGCATCACCGACACCGACTTCGTGGTGAGATTCACCACATTGGACGCGGCCAGATTGAAATCGAGGCTGAGGCGCGTCGCGCTTTTGGCCGCGATGCTCATTTCGTTCGACGGGTCGAGCAGCAGCGTCAGCGTCACTTGACCCAAGGCCTGACCGCTCGCCGCCAACGGCTTCAGCGCCACCCCCTCGGGCGTGCCGTTGTCGTAAATAATCTGCGCCGAGCTGTAGTCGAGCGTGACGACGGCCTGCTTGAAAGTGCCGGTCTTCACCGACGACGCACCGATCACCTCGCTCAAGTTCACCAGGCGAGCAAGGTCCACGGTGGTTCCGGCCGGCAGCAGGTTGACTTTCGACCCGCCGCTCGAATTTCGCAGCTGAACCGACACCAGGCCGACGCGATAGGCGAGGAACGTGTCCGTCGACGGTGTGGAGGTCAGAGTGACCACCGCGGTGCCGTTACAGGCGGCGAGGGCGGCGAGCAGCACGCCGCCGAGCGATGCCGCGAGCCAACGGATCGGATCCCCGGCCTGTGCGCCGGGCACGCGAAGCATGCGGTTTTCTGGCAACGAAGCGGTCATCGGCTGAAATTCCACTGAAGAATGGTCCGCTTATTCTAGCGACATCCTAAGCGCGGAATCAGCAAAGATCTGTGAAGTAATCTGGCAACGAGCACGGCGTCGCATCCTTGCGACAACCCGGCACCCAAGGGCATCGTCGCCCCCCTCATTGCGCCGCCGCAGGTGGCGTCGCAGGCTCGATCGGGTACTAGATCGAACGGGAAATCAATTCCTTCATGATCTCGTTGGTACCGCCGTAAATGCGCTGTACGCGCGAATCCACGAACATGCGGCACACCAGATATTCGTTCATGTAGCCGTACCCGCCGTGCAGCTGCACGCATTCGTCGAGCACTTCTTGCTGGGTATCGGTGACCCAGTACTTGGCCATCGAGGCGGTGACGGTATCGAGCGTGCCGGCGACGATTCTCGCGATACAGTCGTCGACGAACACGCGCGCGACGCGCGTCTTGGTGGCGATCTCGGCGAGTTTGAACTTGGTGTTCTGGAACTCCGCGACGCTCCTGCCAAAGGCCTTGCGCTCCTTCACGTAGCGTGCGGTCTCCGCGACCGCGCCTTCCATCGCGCCGACTCCCACCACGGCGATCAGGGCACGCTCGTAGGGCAGGTCGCTCATCAGTTGATAAAACCCCTGCCCCTCCGTGCCTCCCAGCAGATTGGCCGCGGGGACGCGGACGTTCTCGAAGAACAGCTCCGCCGTGTCCTGCGCCTTGAGTCCCATTTTGTCGAGGATGCGCCCGACGCGGTAGCCCGGAAGGTCTTTCGTTTCCACCATCAGGATGGAGGTGCCTTTCGCGCCCTCGCCCGGCGTCGTCTTCACCACCAGCGCGATGAGATCGGCGAGATAGCCGTTGGTGATGAAAATCTTCGAGCCGTTGACGACGTAGCTATCGCCGTCGCGCACGGCACGCGTCTTCAATCCCTGCAAGTCCGAGCCCGCCGCCGGCTCGGTCATGCCGATCGCGCCGATGAGCTCGCCGCTCGCCATGCGCGGCAGCAACCGGCGCTTTTGTTCCTCGGTTCCGTGATTGACGAGATAGTGCGCGCAGATGCTGTGCACGCCCTGGCCGAATCCGCTGAGTCCGCGCCGGGACAGCTCCTCGTAGATTACCGTCTCGTGACGAAAGTCACCGCCCACGCCGCCGTATTCCGCGCTCACGTCGGTGCACAGCAGACCCATGGCGCCGGCCTTGCGCCAGATCTCCTTGCCGACGTTCTGCTGTTTGCGCCACTGCATCTCGTTCGGAACCATTTCCGACTCGATGAAGCGGGCCGCGGCGTCGCGAAATATCGCCAGCTCCTCGTTCATCCAGGGCGACTCGTAATCACCCGCAAGCGCTGCGTTCATTGCGTATTTCCATGGTGGCTCGACTCGACCCAGTCTACCCGTAGCGGTGGGGCAAATTGCACCCCAAGGGAGGCATGGATTGTTAAGATGGTTTTACGCATGGCAGAGCGCTCGCACAACACGGGAACGGGGTCGCGCAAGGCACTGATCGGCTCCGCCGGCGCCGCGCTCGCCGTGCTGACATTCATCAATCTTTTCAACTATCTCGACCGCTACGTCGTATCGACGCTGGTCGAGAGCCTGCGCCGCTCCGAGCTGCATCTGACCGACACGCAGGCCGGATCGCTGATGTCGGGATTCTTGATCGTGTTCGCACTGGTCGGACCGATTTTTGGTGTCCTCGGAGACCGCCGCTCGCGGCCGCGTCTCATCGCATTCGGCGTGGCGTGCTGGAGCATCGCCACCGCGCTCTCCGGGCTTGCGTGGAATTTCGCGTCACTGTTCCTGGCGCGCGCGGCGGTCGGCGTCGGCGAGGCGGCCTACGTCACGATCGGGCCCAGCCTTCTGTCCGACTACTTTCCGCGCGGCGAGCGCGGCCGAGTCATGGCGATTTTCTTTTGCGCCATTCCCGTCGGCTCGGCGCTCGGCTACGTGGTCGGGGGATTCATGGACGTGCACTTCGGCTGGCGCATGGCATTCTTCGTTGCGGGCGTGCCTGGGCTGATCCTGGCGCTCCTGTGCCTGGGCCTTCGCGATCCGCCTCGCGGCAGCCAGGACGGCGACGCCACCGTGGAGCCCCGGGGCGCAAGCCGACCGGCTGCCAATTATCTCGCACTGCTGAAGAACCGGCCCTACGCGCTCACCATCGCGGGATACGCGGCGTATACCTTTGCCCTGGGCGGCCTCGCCTACTGGATGCCCGCCTTCCTCGAGCGCATCCGTCACGTTCCTGAGAAGAGCGCAACGTTCAGTTTCGGGATCATCGTGGTCATCACGGGATTCGTGGGCACATTCGCCGGCGGCTGGCTCGGCGATTTCTGCGCGCGCTACACGCAGCGCGCTTATCTGTGGATTTCTGCCGCCGCGACGCTGGCCGCCGTGCCGTTCGCATGGCTCGCTCTCACCGTGGCTGCGCCACGCACGTATCTGGTCTGCATGGTGATCGCGCAGCTCTTGATGTTCCTGTCGACCGGACCCATCAACGCCACGATCGTCAATCTCGTGCGGCCGACGCAGCGCTCCTCGGCGAACGCGCTCGGCGTCTTCAGCATTCACCTGCTGGGCGATGTCCCATCTCCGTTGTTGATCGGGCTGATCTCCACCCACTCCTCCCTCCAGCAAGGTGTGAAGCTCGTGCCCCTCGCCATTCTCGTGTCGGGTGTCATTTGGATATTCGGCGCGCTCGCGCAGCCCGCAGGCCTCGCGACGCCCAAACTGCAGAGCGCCCCGGCGTGAGCGAGCGCCGGATCGAGATCACCGTCGAGGATCCGGCGTTACCCGAGGTCGCACCGCTCCTGGAAGCGAGCGATGCCTACATGGCGTCCCTCTACCCGGCGGAGAGCAATCACCTGCTCGATGTAGCCGCCCTCCGGCAGCCGCGGGTGGCATTTCTGGTCGCGCGTGTCGACGGCGCGGCGCTCGGCTGCGGCGCGGTGGTTGATTCCGGCGAGGGCTGGGCGGAGGTCAAGCGCATGTTCGTCTCTCCCGCCGCGCGCGGGCTGAAGCTCGGCCGTCGGCTTCTCGATGAGATCGAAACCATCGCGGCCCGCCGCGGCGTCCGCTTGCTGCGCCTCGAGATGGGCGGCCTGCAGCCCGAGGCGCTCGGCCTCTACCGCTCGGCGGGCTTCGTCGAAATCGGCCCGTTCGGCGCCTATGGGCCCGATCCCCTCAGCATTTTTATGGAGAAGAGCCTGTGAGCAGCAGCACGCCGCGGCGCTAGCCGGGGGCGCCTAGCCGCGCGCGCGGCCAAGATCGGCGAACAAGCTATCCAGGTCCCCCCGCATCTCGAGTTCCTCGACATCCACGGTCAGCTTGCGCTGCCAATTGGGATACTCGCGATCCGTTCCCGGCACGTTGACCGGATCCTCCATCCCGATCAGATCCTCGATTTGTACCGCGGCAAGGACGGCGCTCGAGCGCGCGAGGTAGATGTGAATCGCGCGCGCGAGTTCGGCCGTGAAAGGCTGGTCGGGTGTCGCGGGCGATGCCGGCGCGAGCCCCTGCTCCTTGAGCGCCGCGAGCAGCGCCACACGATCCCGGGCTCGTGCCTCGCGCACCGTCTGCTCGAGTTCCGGTGTGGGATAGAGCAGTAACTCCCGCCTGAGCTCGATGTCCCGGCCCTCCCAAAAACTGCGCAAGGTCGGCATGTCGTGGGTGGTTACGGTGGCGAGGGCGCCGCGCACGAATTCATCGGGTCGGCGGTACCGGCCGCCGTCCTTCTCGAACAGCAGCACCTTGTATCGATAAAGACCGAACTCGGTCATCGCCCGGCGCATCTCGTCGGGCACCACGCCCAGATCCTCACCGACGATCACGCAGGCGCAGCGCGCGCTCTCGAGCACGAGATTGGCGAGCAGGAGGTCCAGCGGGTAATGCACATAAGCTCCGTCCACGGGCGAGCGGCCGGCCGCAACCCACCAGAGCCGGAACAGCGACATGACGTGATCGAGCCGCAAGGCGCCGTAGTAGTGCATGTTGTTGCGAAGCAGGCGCGCGAATCCTTCCAGATGCTGCGATTCCATGACCACCGGATCCGGAGGAGGAAGTCCCCATCCTTGACCTCGAAGGGCCAGCGGGTCGGGCGGTGCGCCGATCTCGGCGCCCAAGCGGTAGCCGGTTTGATCGACCCAGGTCTCCGAGCCCGACGGGTGGGTGCCCACCGCGTAGTCGCCATACAGACCGATGGGCATGCCGAGCTCACGCGCCAGTGCCTGCGCGGCGCGCAGCTGGTCGTGCGCCAGCCATTGAAGATACAGATAGAACTCGATCTCTTCACGGTGCTCGCCGGCGAAGCGCACCGAGGCACTCGAATGTGGATCGTGGAACTCCGTCGGCCAGCTGAGCCAGCCGGAATGCGTGCCCTGAGTCGAGCACAGGTGCCGGTCGAGCGCGTCGAAGCGCGCGTGCAGCTGCAGCAGCTGGCCGCCCGCCGCGACGAAGCTGCGAAACGCGGCGGCACGCTCCGTGCCGGGGATGAGATGACGATCGTGAAACTCGGCGAACAACAGCCGCAGGACCTCGAGCTTGATCTGCGCGACGCCCGCATAGTCGACCAGCCGCGCCTCGCGCAACTGGCGCAAGCGGTCCTGGAAAGACGGCTCCTGCATGCGCGCCTGAGCGGCCGCGCAATGCTCGAGCTCCGGGACATTCGTGACCGCGATATAGAGGACATTGAGGAAATGGCGGCTCGAGGCGCTGTACGGGCTCGCCTGCTGCGGGTCCGCCGGCGCCAGGGCATGCAGCGGATTCATGCCGATGAAGCCCGCCCCGCGCGGGGCGAGCCAGCTGATCAAGGCCTTGAGATCCCCGAAATCCCCGATGCCCCAGTTGCGTTGCGAGCGTACGGTGTAGAGCTGAACGGCGACGCCCCACAGCTTTCGTCCGCGGTGGATAGCCTCAGGCTCATAGCAGTGAGTCGGCGACAGGACCAGCGGACAGCGGCTGAACGCGCCGGCGCCGATCTTGACCTCGATCTCATGTCGTCCCGGCGGCAGCTCGAGCGGCAGCTCCAGGCGCCGGCGGGTGATCCAAGAGCCTTCGATCTCGCCGCGCCAGGTTTCCGGGCAATCGGCGGTGGACACGACGCCTGTACGCCTCTCCCCGCTTTCCAGGTTCACGGCCCAGCGAAGCCTGGCGCCGAAATCGCGGGCGGCGATGTTGAGATCGACACCCGCGCGCGAGCCGTGCGCCGCGGCCATGGTGGGCAAGAGCTCCCGGCCGCGTTCGACGGTCAGCCGGCTCACCTCGGCCGCGAGCGCGACGGGATCGTCCACCGCGCAGCCCATGGCGCGCAGAATGTCCGTCTTGGTCTGCAGGGTGAAGTAGCGCAGCTCGCCGCGATAATCGTGGTACGCATCGCCGATACCGCGCAGCCGCGCGAGTCGTTCGATCAGGTTCGCATCCAAGGCTCAACACTCCAGAAAAGCGGCGCTGCCGGGAGCCAGGGGAAACACCACGTCGTCCTCGAGCACCAGTACTTCGGTGGTCTTGCTCGCCGTGTCGAAGCGGCGTCTCCAGGGGCTGTCGGCGGGCGGCGCAGGCAAGGCGAATGTCTGCACCGAGTCCGAGGCGTTCAACAGGAGCAGGAGCCTTGCGGCCCAATTGCTGCGCTTGCCGTACCAGATACCGAGCGTGCGCAAGTTCCCGTCGCGCCAGTCATCCTGCGTCATCTCCGCGCCGCGCGCGTGCAGCCAAGTCACATCTTTCACCTCGACCCGCGAGACGGCGCCCTTGAGGAACGTCTCGCGGCGGAACTCGACATGACTGCGCCGCAAGCTCGCGACCAACCGGACGAAGTCGACCAGGTCCGCGTTTGCGACGAGCTGGCTCCAGTCGACCCACGATATCTCGTTGTCCTGGCAGTAGGCGTTGTTGTTGCCGCGCTGAGTGCGTGCGAATTCGTCGCCCGCCTGCAGCATCGGTACTCCCTGCGAGAGGAACAGGGTCGCCAGGAAATTGCGCATCTGCCGCTTGCGCACATCGAGCAACTCGGCACTCGGTCCCTCGTGTCCGAAATTCCAACTCAAGTTGTGCCGGTGGCCGTCCGCTCCGCCCTCGCCGTTCGCCTCATTGTGCGGCCGATCGTAGGAGACCAAATCGTTCAGGGTGAAGCCGTCGTGCGCCGTCACGAAATTGAGGCTCGCCGTGGGCTTGCGGCCGTTGTGCCGGAAAATGTCGCTCGATCCGGCGAGACGCTCCGCGAACTCGCCGATGTGTCCGCCGTTGCCTCGCCAGAAGGCCCGTACCGTATCTCGGTAGCGGTCGTTCCACTCGGACCAGCCGGCGGGGAATCGACCGAGTTGGTAACCGCCCGGCCCGACGTCCCAGGGCTCGGCGATCAGCTTCACGTAGGCGAGCGCGGGCTCGGCGCGCAGCGCGTTGAAAAACGGCGAGCTCTCGTTGAACCCGTTCGCATCGCGCCCGAGCACCGTCGCCAGGTCGAAACGGAATCCGTCGACGTGCATCTCTTCCACCCAGTAACGCAGGCAGTCGATGATCAAGGCGCGCGCGGCGGGGTGCTCGCAATTCACCGTATTGCCGGTGCCGCTCAGATTCTCATAGCCGCGTTTATCCGGCGTCAGCCGGTAATACGCCGCGTTATCGATGCCTTTGAAGCAAAGCACCGGGCCGGTCTCGCCGCCTTCGGCGGTGTGGTTGAAGACCACGTCCAAAATGACCTCGATCTGCGCGCGATGCAGCGCCTGCACCATGGCCTTGAACTCGCGCACCGCGTCCTGCGCGGCGTACTCGTTCGCGGGAGCGAACCAGGCGATCGGATTGTAGCCCCAGTAATTCACAAGCCCGCGGGCGCGCAGGAAGTCCTCGGTCACGAACGCCTGACACGGCAGCAGCTCCACCGCCGTCACCCCCATGGACTTGAGGTGGGCAATGACCGGCTCCGTCGCGAGCCCCAAGTACTTGCCGCGGTGCTCGGGCGGCACGAGGGGATGCAGCTGCGTGTAGCCCTTGACGTGCAGCTCGTAGATCACCGTGTCGCGCCAGGGTGTCGCCGGCGGACGATCGTCCTGCCAGTCGAACGCCGAGTCCGACACCAGTGAGCGCAGCGGCTGCTCGGTGGACAGAGCTCGAGCGTACGGATCGAGCAGTGCGATCGCGGGGTCGAAGCGCCCGCCCGCGTCGGGATCGTTCGCTCCGTACACACGGAACGCGTAGCGAGAGCCGACGCTCGCGCGGCTCGGGGACAAAAGCCCGTGCCAGACATCGCCCGTGCGGCCCGGCAGATCGTGGCGCGCGATCTCAGCCCCGCTGTCGGCGTCGAAAATGCAAAGCTCCACGCGGGTAGCGTGGCCGGAAAAGAGCGCGAAATTGACCCCCTGCGGGGTCGGGGTCGCGCCGAGCGGGCGTGGGGACCCCACTTTGATAGGCTGCACCGCTCGAGGCGCTCCTACAGCACCGGCCGGACGTCCCAGATCCGGTCGGCGTACTCGCGCACGCTGCGGTCGCTGGAAAAATAGCCCATGTTGAGACAGTTCAGAGCCGCCTTGTGCGTCCATTCCTCGGGCCGCTCATAAAGCGCATCCACCCGCTCCTGCGCCGCGGCGTAGGAGGCAAAGTCGGCGAGCACGAGAAACGGCTCGCCGTCCTCGAGGAGCCGGCTCACCACCGGTTTCGCATCGTCGGGCCGCGAGGGGGAGAAATGACCCGAGTCGATCAGCTCGAGCGCCTCGCGCAGCTCCGGGTTGCGCTCGAGCTCGGCCCGCGGACGATAGCCCGCGGCGCGCGCCGCCGCCGCCTGTTCCGCGGTCATGCCGAAAATGAATATGTTCTCCGCGCCGACGTGATCACGAATCTCGATGTTGGCCCCGTCCAGCGTGCCGATGGTGAGCGCGCCGTTCAGCGCAAGCTTCATGTTGCCGGTGCCGGAGGCTTCCATTCCGGCGGTCGAGATCTGCTCGGAGAGATCCGCGGCCGGCATGATCTTCTGCGCGAGTGACACGTCGTAATCCGGCAAAAACACCACGCGCAGGCGCTCACGCATCCCGGGCTCGGCGTTGATGGTGCGCGCCACGTTGTTGATGAGCTTCACGATGGCCTTCGCCATGAAGTATCCGGGCGCCGCCTTCCCGGCGAACAGCACCGATCGCGGCACGACGCCGCGGGGATCGCGGCGGATACGCTGATAGCGCGTCACCACGTAAAGCAGGTTCAGGAGCTGGCGCTTGTACTCATGGATACGCTTCACCTGCACGTCGAACATCGAGTCGACATCGAGCTCCACGCCCGTGCGCCGCATCACCTCGTCCGCGAGTCTCTGCTTGTTGGTCCGCTTGATGCCGCGAAAATGGCGCAAGAACTCCGGCTCATCGGCCGCGCCCGTCAGCCGGCCCAGCTCTTCGAGGTCATTTTCCCAGGCGAATCCCAGCCGTTGCGTGAGCAGCGCGGAAAGTCCCGGGTTCGATTGCTTCAGCCAGCGGCGTACCGCGATCCCGTTGGTGACGTTGACGAAGCGCTCGGGGTACAAGTCGACGAAGCCGGCGAACACGCTCGTGCGCATGAGCTCGGTATGCAGTTGCGCGACACCGTTCACGTGATGGCTGCCGATCACCGCAAGGTGCGCCATGCGCACGCGCCGCTCGCCCTCCTCGGTGATGATGGAAAGCCGCCGTTGCGCATCGAAATCGCCCGGTCGATGTCGCTCGAGCGTCGCCAGAAAATCGCGATTGATGAGGTAGATGATCTCGAGGTGTCGCGGCAGCAGCCGCTCGAGCAGCGCCACCGGCCAGGTCTCGAGCGCTTCCGGCAGCAGCGTGTGATTGGTGTAGGCGAATACGCCGGTGGTGATCGCCCAGCTCTCGTTCCAGTTGAGGCCGTGCTCGTCGATCAGCAGCCGCATCAGTTCCGGAATGGCCAGCGCCGGGTGGGTATCGTTGAGCTGAATCGAGATCGCCTCGGGCATGGAAGCGAGCGTGCGCCCCTCGCGCAGGTGCGTCGCCAGGATGTCTTGCAAGCTCGCGCTCACGAAGAAATACTGCTGCTTGAGACGCAGCTCCTTGCCCTGCCGGGTCGAGTCGTCCGGATAGAGCACGCGCGACAGGTTCTTCGCATCGACCTGCTCGCGCACGGCCGCGTCATAGTCGCCGGCATTGAATGCATCGATGTGAAACGGCGTGACGCCGCGCCCGGACCACAGGCGCAGGTGATTGACGGTCGGACTGCGGTTCCCGGGGATCAGTTGATCGAAACCGATGGCGTAGATGTCCTGCGTGTCGACCCAGCGGTGTGCCTCCGCCTCGGCGCCCGAGGGCGGCGCGATGCTGCGTCCGCCAAAACGCACCCGGTAGTGCACGTTGCCGCGCCCGGTCTCCCAGACGTTCTCGAGCTTGAGCCAGCTCGAGGCGATTTCGCGCTGTGCGCCATCCGCCGCGATCACCTGCGTGAAGATTCCGTAATCGTAGCGGATGCCGTAGCCCACGGCGGGGTACTGCAGGGTGGCAAGCGAATCGAGAAAACAGGCCGCGAGCCGTCCGAGGCCGCCGTTGCCGAGTCCGGGATCGATCTCCTGGGCGAGAATGTCCTCGAGGTCATAGCCCATGCCCTTCAAGGTCGTGCGCGCCTCGTGCACGAGATCCCCGTCCAGGCTGTACAGTGCATTGAGGAGCGACCGGCCCGGCAAGTACTCGACGGACAGATAGCAAACCCGCTTGACGTGGGCGTTGGCGACCCGTCGCTGGGTCGCCAGCCAGCGCACCATGAGCTCTTCGCGCACGGCGAGCGACAAGGCGTCGAATATGTCGCGTTCCGTGGCCTGATCGGGTGTTTTCCCGAGCGCGCGCGTGAGCCGATCGAGCAAAGCCGCCTGCACCGAACCGGCTCGCAGAGCGGCCCCTCCTCGCGTGGAGAACTGGGTATCAAACGAATCCATGCCTGGGTTTATTATAGAGGCGTTCAGCGGCTGCGGGGCGATGCAACCACTTGAAACGCGCTTTACTTGCTGCGGGATTCGCCGGTTTGCTCGGCGGTTGCGCGATGCGGCCGCCGAACCCCATGCCGGCGCAGACGCCGCCCGTGTCGAGCGTCGCGCCCGCCCCGCCGGCCGCGGTCGATCAGGCCGCGCTATTCGTTGCCAACGCAACCGCCATGCTCGGGCAGCCCTATCGCTACGGCGGAGCGCAGCCCGGGGGATTCGACTGCAGCGGCTTGGTCGAGTACGCCGCGCGCCGCGCCGGCATCGACGTGCCGCGAACGGCGCGAGAGCAGCAGCAAGCGGGCGTGCCCGTGCGACGCACTGACGTGCGGGCCGGCGATCTCGTGTTCATGCGCCTCAAGGGCAAGGATCTGCACGTGGGCATCGCCCTCGACGCGCAGCGCTTCGTTCATGCGCCGGCCAGCGGCGGGTACGTGCGCATCGACTCGCTCGAGCGGACGCCTTATTCGACGGGATTCTCGGAAGCGCGGCGTGTCGCCGACGCGCGCACTGCGGCGGTGACGCTTTGGCTATACTCATCAGCAAATCAATCACGCGGAACTCCCATGAAACTCTACTACTCCCCCGGCGCCTGCTCGCTGTCCCCCCATATCGTGCTGCTCGAGGCCGGGTTGCCCTTCACGGCGGAGAAGGTCGATCTCAAGACGAAGAAAACCGCCGGCGGCGGCGATTACTACCAGATCAACTCGAAGGGCGCCGTGCCCGCCTTGCAGCTCGACGACGGCCGCGTGCTCACCGAGGGGCCGGCCATCGTGCAGTACATCGCCGATCAGAAGCCCGATTCGGGCCTCGCGCCCCGCTGGGGGACTTTCGAGCGTTATCAGCTCATGGAAATGCTGAACTACGTCGGCAGCGAGCTGCACGCGGGCTTCCATCCGCTGTTCACGCCAGGCACCTCGCCCGAGGGGAAAGCGGCCGCCGTCGAGAATCTCGGCAAGAAATTCGATTGGTTGTCGACGCGCATCACCGCCGGCAAGTACGTGCTGGGCAATGCGTTCACCGTCGCCGACGCTTATCTTTTCGTGGTGCTGCGCTGGACGGACTTCGTCAAAATCGACCGCAGCAAGTGGCCGGTGCTTGCCGGCTACTTCGAGCTCGTCGGCCGCCGGCCCAAAGTGCAGGAGACGCTCAAGGCCGAAGGCCTGTTGATCAAATAACGCTCTCCACGGCTTCGCTCGTGACCGCCGCGAACTGGAGCGAGGCGAGACGCGCGTAGAGCGGACAATCACGCAACAGCTCGGCGTGCGTGCCCACGGCGATCTTGTGACCGTGATCCATAACGACGATGCGATCGGCCTTGAGCACCGTGGCCAACCGATGCGCGATGATGAGGGTCGTGCGTCCCTGCATGAGCTGCTCGAGCGCTTGCTGCACGAGCAGCTCCGATTCCGCATCGAGCGCGCTCGTGGCCTCGTCGAGCAGAAGTATCGGTGGGTTCTTGAGAATCGCACGGGCGAGAGCGATGCGCTGGCGCTGGCCGCCCGACAGCCGCGTGCCGCGCTCGCCGAGGAACGTGTCGTAACCCTGCGGGAGCTTGCGCAGGAAGCCGTCCGCCGCGGCCGCGACGGCGGCGGCTTCGATCTCCGCATCGCTCGCATCGGGTCGCCCATAGCGAATGTTCTCGCGCGCACTCGCGGCGAAGAGCATGGTCTCCTGCGGCACGAGGCCGACTTGCGCGCGGATTTCCTTGAGCCGCAAATCCGCGAGACGCCGGTCGTCGATCGACACGCGTCCCGCTCCCGGATCGTAGAAACGCAGCAGCAGCTGAAACGTCGTGCTCTTGCCGGCCCCCGAGGGCCCCACGATGGCGACGGTCTCGCCGGGCTTGACCTCGAGGCTGAAATTGTCGAGCGCGGCGGCGTCGGGCCTGGAAGGGTAGTGGAAGCTCACCTGGTCGAAGCGGATGGCGCCTCGAACCCGCGGCGGTAGTTCCTGTGGATGCGGAGGATCGGCGATTGCGGGCCGCGCATCGAGCAGCTGCGCGAGCCGTTCCATGGCGCCGGACGCTCGCTGCAGCTCGCCCCACATTTCAGACAGCGCGGCTCCGGAGCTGCCGACCAAGGCGGCGTACACCACGAATTGCGCGAGCTGGCCGCCGGTCATCGACTTCTCGAGTACTTGGTGCGCGCCAAGCCATAGCACGCCGATAATGGCCGCGAGCACGAAGAGGATGGCGACCCCCGTCAGCACGGCTCTTACCCGGGTGCGGCGGACCGCGGCCGCGAAGCTCTCCTCGACCGCGCTACGATAGCGTTCGCTCTGCAGTTCCTCCAGGGTGAAAGCCTGCACGGTTTGAATGGCGTTCAAAGTCTCGCCGGCAAGGCCGCTGGTCTCCGCGATACGGTCCTGCGAGACGCGTGACAGGCCGCGCACGCGACGGCCGATGACGATCAGCGGCGCGACGACGACGGGGATGAGCACCAGGATGATGCCCGTGAGCCGGGCGTTCGTGACGGCGAGCAACACCAGCGAAAGCACCAGACTCAAGCTCGAACGCAGGATGATGGAGAGATTCACGCCCGAAATGGACTGCACGAGCGTCGTGTCGGTGGTGAGGCGCGACAGCACCTCGCCCACCCGCGTGGTCTCGAAGAACAGCGGGTCCATGTGCACCACGCGCCGGTAAACGGCGGCGCGCAGATCGGCGATCACGCGCTCGCCGACCCAGGTCACCAGATAAAAGCGCACCGCCGCGGCCCCCGCCCAGAACACCGCGGCGGCCAGACAGAGGATGAAAATGCGATTGGTCGCGGTCGCATTGTTGGCCGCCAGCACGTCGATGAACCGGCGCAGCGCCAGGGGCAGCGCCAGCATTGCGGCTGTCGCCACCAGCAGAGCACCGAGGGCGCCGTAAGCCCGCACCCGATACGGCCGCACAAACGGCAACAACGCGCGCAGCGGAGAAAGAGACTTGGCGGGTGGACGATCCAGGGGGGCGTTCATCCGCGCATGATCCCACAACCGCCGCGCACGCGGGCGGCGAGCGGGCACCCGCGGCGGCGCGGCCTAAAGTTGACGGCGAGAGCGCCGGGCCGTTATCGTTCAAAGGCAGGGGAAAAAGGCACGGCGGCGAGGCGGCGCCAACAATAGCGAGGGATGTCATCATACGAAGCGTCGGCAGACTCGTGCGTTCGGCGCCATCGCATCGTCGGTTCACATACGAATCCTTCGCCTCGGCTCGCGGCGATTTCGCCTTCCGGCCGCGCACTTTCGCCCTCACCTTCATTTACCGCAGCAAGTGAGCCATGCTAGGGTGCGAGGTATCCATCGTAGGTGCGACGCAACAACCCAGGATGGACGCTGATCGATGCACCGGCTGAGTGCCGTGGAGGCCACCCAAGTGCCCCGACATGGATCGCTCTAGTTACATGACCATACAAATAGTCAAGGCTGGCGTTGCGCCGGTTTTGAGCCGATGCTACTGTCGGTCCAGCTCAAGTTATCTGACCATATAACAATTTCGGGGATATCATGCCGAAGGCTCGCGCCAAGTCGTTTGCCGGTTTAGCTCCACGCCAATTGTTGTTTTTTTGCAGCGTTCTGAGCGGCGCGAGCGCGCTCGCGACGGGCGCGCTCGCGGCGGACGCCAATGCCCCCGTGTCCGCGCCGGAGAGCAACTCCAATGGTCTGCAGGAAATCGTGGTCACCGCGACCCGCCACGAGGAGTCCCTGAGCAAGGTACCGATCAGCGTCACGGCGCTCACGCAGGACGCGATGGATGAGCGCGGCATCAAGGATTTCCAGGACATTGCGCGCTTCACGCCCGGCGTCAATATCGACAATTCCGGCACCAATGCCATCTCGATCCGCGGCATCTCCTCGTCCGCCGGCGCGGGCACCACCGGCATCTACATCGACGACACACCGATCCAGATGCGCTCGCTCGGTTTCAATCCCGACGACACGTTGCCGAAGACCTTCGACTTGGAGCGCGTCGAGGTGCTGCGCGGCCCGCAGGGCACGCTGTTCGGCGCGGGCGCCGAAGGCGGCGCGGTGCGCTACATCATGACGAAGGCCAGCACGACCGAGTCCGACACCTACGTGCGCAGCGAAGTCTCGTATACGCAGAACGGGCAGCCGAGCGGCGAGTTCGGCATCGCCCACGGCGCGCCGATCATCGACGGCGTTTTCGGACTGCGCGCGAGCGTCTGGTACCGGTACGACGGCGGCTGGATCAATCGCGCGGACGACAGCACCGGCGACATCATCGACCGCAACGTCAACTTCTCCAATTCCGTGGCGGCCCGCATCACGGGAACGTGGACGCCCAACGCCAGCCTCACCGTGACGCCGGGCATCCTGTACCAACAGCAGGACAAGAACGACGACTCGACTTACTGGCCGGCGTATTCCGATGTCGGCGCCGGGCATTTCAACACGGCCACGCCGGAGAAAGTCGGCGGCCCGGACACGTATTGGCTACCCTCGCTCAAGGTGCAATGGGACCTGGGCAGCTCGGCGATCATCTCAAACAGCTCCTACTTCAGCCGCCGACAGCTCACCGCCTACCAGGGCACGGTATACGACCTCGCCTACTGGCAGACCATTAATTGTGCCGAAGCTACCCTCACGCCGCCCTGTCCGAGTAGCACTCCGCCGGAAGCCACAAGTCCGCTGATCGACGCCAGCGGCATCCACCTGCCCGCGGCACTGGCCGGCACCCAGACGCCGAACCACATGACCAACACGCAGCAAAGCATCACCCAGGAAATCCGTTGGCAGTCCGGAAAATCGGACTCCGCTTGGTCCTGGACCACGGGCGTCTTCTGGCAGGTGGCAAAAGAAAGCAGCATCGAGGAGTTGAGCTCCACCAACATCGATCAAGTGTTCAATTACTTGTTCGGCACGACACCGTCGGCCTTCTATGGCGGAAACTATTACTCGTGCCCGACCCGAGCGAATTATTCTGCGATCCCCGCCTGCGACATTTACTACAACAGCAACACGACGTTCGACCGCCAGGTCGCGGGATTCGGTGAGCTGAGTTACGCGTTCACCGACTGGATGAAGCTCACGATCGGCGAACGCGTCGCGCGCACCACGTTCACGCTGAACCATTATGCCGATGGGTATGAGAACGACGGACCGGGCGGCGCCGCAGCCAATCAGAAGCAGACGCCGAATACGCCGAAGGCAACACTGTCTTTCCAGGTCGATCCGAAAGATCTGTACTACTTCACCTACGCCAAAGGCTTCCGCATGGGCGGCGGCAACGCGCCGCTCCCGTCTTACTGCAACGCGGACCTCGCCAACGCCGGTTTTCCGAATGGCGCACCGCTCAACTACAGCTCCGACACCACCCAGAGTTACGAGGTCGGCGCCAAGAACGGCTTCGGCGACTGGCTCAAGATCGCGAGCAGCGTGTATTACATCAAGTGGAATTCGATCCAGCAGAACATTTACGTTGCGGGTGCGTGCGGCCTGCAGTTCACGGATAACCTGGGCGACGCGGCGGCTTGGGGCGGCGACATCCAGGTGGAGGCCAAAGCGGGGCCCGTGGACATCGATCTGGCGACCGGCTACACCAGCGCGCGCTTCACCAAGGACGACCCGGCAGGATGCCAGCCGGGCGGAAGCGTAAACCCCTGTCTCGCGAGCAGCGGCGATGCCATCTCGGGTCAGGCGGCCATCAACTATGCCCCGGGCACCAACGCGCCGTTCACCATGGCGCTTAGGCGCCCAGTACAACTTTCAGCTCGCCTCGCACGACGCTTACGTACGCGGGGATTGGGAGTACGAGGCCCGCAACCACTGGCTTGCGGCCGTGCAAGACCCGAACAACTATGCATCGTACAATTATGGTTACTCGTACACGCTCCCCTCGACGAGCTTCTTCCAGGCGCGCGCCGGTATGAACTTCGGCACGTGGCAGCTCGCGGCGTTCTGCGACAACCTCTTCGATTCGCGTACCGTCACGAACTATGCTCTCGGGCAGACCGACGGCACCACCACGCCGCAGCAAAACGCCTACACATTCCGGCCGCGAACGGCCGGTCTCACGTTCACGTTGCACACTCACTGAGGGACTGCTGACCCGATCGCAGTCGATGTCAATGGCCTGGGGGTGAGGCGGCGCGGCGCCGGAGTGGTCCGGGCCGCGCCGACCTTTATCAGGCGACGGCGCGTGCCGGTCCGACTGCGCTCGCTTCCTTGCCGGCTGCCTCCTTCACCGCCGCCGAGAGAATGCCGAGCCCCTCCTCGAGCACCGCATCCGGAATGGTGAGCGGTGCGAGCAGGCGCACCACATTCGCCGCCGTGCCGCAGGACAGGAGAATCAAGCCGCGCCGTTCGGCGCCGGCCAGAATCGCCGCAGTGAGGGCCGCGTCGGGCTCGCGCGTGTTCGGATCTTTGACCAGCTCGAAGGCCATCATGGCGCCGAGGCCGCGCACCTCGCCGATGACAGGCACCTCTTTGGCGAGCGCCTCCAGATGCGTGCGGATGTGCGCACCGATGCGCGCCGCGCGGGCACACAAGCTTTCCGCCTCGATGACGTCGAGCACGGCGTGCCCGGCCGCGATGCTCAGGGGATTGCCCCCGTAGGTGCCGCCCAGTCCGCCGGCGTGCGGCGTATCCATGATTGTGGCCTTGCCGATCACCCCGGAAAGCGGCAGTCCTCCGCCGATACCCTTGGCGACCGTGATGAGGTCCGGCACGACGCCCGCATGCTCGATGGCGAACATCTTGCCGGTCCGGGCGATGCCGCTTTGCACCTCATCGACGATGAGCACGATGCCATGCTCGTCGCACACGCGGCGCAGCGCCCGCAGGAAATCGAAGGGCGCGACGTTGAAACCGCCCTCGCCCTGCACGGGCTCGATGACGATGGCCGCCACCGCCTTCGGATCGACGTCGCCGTGGAACAAGCGGTCGAGATCGAGCAGCGCCTGCTCGGTGGTGATGCCGCGATAGGGCAAGGGAAACTCAGCGTGGTAAACCTCGGCGGGAAACGGGCCGAAGCCACGCTTGTACGGCATCACTTTGCCGGTGAGCGCCATGGTCATGAGCGTGCGGCCGTGGAAACCGCCGGAGAAGGCGATGACGGCCGAGCGCTGGGTGTGATAACGCGCGATCTTCACCGCGTTCTCGAGTGCCTCCGCGCCGGAGGACAGGAACAGTGTCTTCTTGGCGAAATCCCCTGGGGCGAGCGCGTTCAGCCGCTCGGCGAGGTGCACGTAAGACTCGTACGAGCCCACGTGAAAGCAGGTGTGGGCGAAGCGGCCGGCCTGCTCGGCCACCGCAGCCATGATGCGCGGATGACGATGTCCGGTGTTCAGCACGCCGATGCCTGCAGCGAAATCGATATAGCGCCGGCCATCGACGTCCCACAGCTCCGAATTCTCGGCCCGGACGACGTAGATGCCCTTGGTGCCGACACCGTTCGGCACGGCCGCCGTCTTACGAGCCTTTAGATCAGCCGATTTGGACATGATTTGCTCCCACTTTTCCCAAAAATGCGCTTGCAGGGGCACGAACGGTATCATTGGGCCATGGGTTTGAGCAAAAACGACACTCCGCAGACGGCCGGCGGCACCTCGCGCATTCGAGTCCTCCGCGCGGGGCTGGAACGCCGCGTGGAGGAGGACGATCGTGTTGCCGTTGAGGCGCCGCTCGAGTTTCAATTGCATCATCCGAATCTCGGATTGGAGCCGGTATCTTTCGGCACCACCATGCGCACGCCCGGCGACGACGAAGCGCTCGCGGCGGGGCTGTTGTACGGCGAGGGCATCGTCGATCGCGCATCGGACATCGACGCCATCGAGTCGAGCACGCGCCGCCCGAACGTCGTCAATGTGCGGCTGAAGTCGAGGGTCACCCTCGAGACGCAGCTCTCGCCGCGCCGGTTTTCCGCGGGCTCCAGCTGCGGGGTGTGCGGGACGACCAGCCTCGATGCGGCCATCGCCCGGGCCGCCGCGACGCGCATCGACGCGACCGGCCGGGTGGATTTGGCAGTGCTCTTGCGTCTTCCGCAAATCATGCGGGAATCGCAAGCACGCTTCGGGGATACCGGCGGCATTCACGCATCGGCCCTGTTCGATAGGGAGGGAACGTTGCACAGCATCGCCGAGGATGTCGGCCGGCACAACGCATTCGATAAGCTGGTCGGTGAGAGTTTACTCGCCGGCCGCCTGCCCTTCTCCGATCACGTGGTTTTGCTGAGCGGCCGGGCGAGTTTCGAATTGGTGCAGAAGGCGCTGCGCGCCGGTGTATCGGTGCTCGCCGCCATCGGCGCGCCATCCAGTCTTGCGGTGAACCTGGCGGCGGCTTCTGGGCTCACGCTGGTGGGCTTTTTGCGGCCCACCCACTGCAATGTCTATTCACACGCCGAGCGTCTTTCGGGAAGCTAGGCCTTCACCGGAAGCGAGGCCGGTAAGCCAACTGTGCCCCGCCTTGAGCGCCGTCGCCACGCTCGCATAAGCGGCCGGCGCCTGGACCGCGGTGAGGAAGGCGCGCCAATCGCGGTAGTTCGAGAACGTCTGGCTTCGCTCGTGGACGGGCCGCGCAACGCGGACGTACGGCATGGTGGTGCTCCTCACGAGCGTCGCGAGCGGGCGATGAAGAAGCCGAGCGTCAAGCCCAGCATGGCGCCGACGCCAACCGCCGCCCACGGATTGTCGCGGACATAATCATCGGCGTGTGTGACGAAATCTCGCGCCCGGCGTACCCAGGTCTCGGAGGCATCCACCAAGGGATCGATCACTGCCGAAAGTGCGTTCGCACTCGCGGCCCCGACTCCGCCGATGTGCAGATCCTTCTTCGCCGCCGTTCCGTTCGGACTCGTCATCATGGGGTGACCTCCGCTGCGCTTTCGATTAGTCGAGCCGATTGTGGCGCGGCGCGGAACCGCCCGGCAGCGGCCGCGAACGCAGCCGGGCGTAGGAATTCCCTCACTCAGCGCTCAATTCACCTGATAGCCACGACCTTGCAAGCAGGCGGCCATGGCGCGATCGTAATTGCTGTGCGCGCGGTCCGCCTCGCCGGCTGCGACGCCGCCGTTCGGCTGCGTGGGATCGAAGCCGGTCTGGCCCTTCGCCCAGTTATTGCACTCGTACTGGTCGGCGGCTTGCTGATCCTTCGACTGGCCTTGCTTAGGGTAGATGATGAAGTCGGAGGGTGATTGCGCCTGCGGCGGAGGTGGGGCATAACCGCCGGGTGCGGCGTTGGGATCGCCGCCGCTGCCATCCGGAGGCGGCGCGCCCTGCCCCCCGTCGTCCGGGGCGTTCGGGGGCGGCGGTGCGACCACATAGCCACTCTGATCGGGCGCCGCGGTGTAGTAGACGTTGTCCGCGTAGTAGTAGGGGACGCCGCCGATCCACAACGTGGAGTAATAAGGCGGCAACACCGCGATGCCCAAGCCGATGGGCGGTGCAACCACGACGAACCCCGGGCCGCGCGGCGCGTACCACACACCCCCGCTGAAATAATACGGCGCACCGCGGTGGTAATACGCGCGGTACTCGCCCGGCAGCGCGCGCGCCACCGTCCCCACGGGCGCGTAATACCGGCCGTGGTTGTAACGCGAATCGAGCATTTGCCCGCGTCCGTCGTAGTGTGCCGCGGACGGCGGGGCTGCTCGATACGCGGGTTGCGCGGGAGGATGGGTCGCCGGCGCGCTCGGGTGCGGACCTTCTTGATGTCCACCCTCGGGCCGACTCCCGCCGTGGGGCTCTTGCGCGATCGAGACGCCACACAGCGTGGCGCCGATGAGCGCCGCCGCCAGGGCCAAAGGTGCAGATGCTATGCGATGAGAGCTCATGGGATCTTCGCCGGCGGCCTCACGTAACGGTGTAACCGCGGCCGGTCAGGCAGGCCCCCAGGGCCCGGTGGTACGCATCGGCGCGCGCGCGGCCTTCAGCCACCTGCGCATTGATCTGCGCCTGAGTCATGTTCGCCTGGTTCTGGGCCTGGGCATTTGCGTTCGCCTCGGCGGCGGTACCCACGACGGCGCCGGTGGCGGCGCCGATCAACAGACCGGCGCCGGCATTGCGCGGCCCGCCGATAATGGCGCCGAGAATCCCGCCTGCGACCGCGCCGGTGGCGGTGCCGGCACCCGGCGGTACCGCGGGCTGCACCACCACGCGCCCATAGGGATTCGCGGTCGGCAGACTGGGGTCGACCCCCGTCTGCTGCACGGCCCACTGATGGCACTCGTAACGGTCCCGGTCCGTCTGTTCCGGCGATTGGCCGTTAGCCGGATACACGAAAATCTTCTGCGGCGGCGGCGGCGGCGGCGCCACGACAACGGTACGGGGCGGCGGCGTCACGCAGGCACAGAGTGCAGCGGTGGCCGCAGCAACCGTCGCCAGGTGAAGTCCTCGTCGAGAAATGTCAAGCAATGTCATACGCTTAGGAACCTCCGTCTACCGCTGATCAACGTCCAAAACACTGCCCAGTTGACACCGAAAATGCCCTCCGAGTTCGCTCCTTGCGATGTCCGCTCAATGCGCGGGCTTCTTGAACTTGAGGATGAACTGATCCGTTCTGCCTCGAATCGCGGGGTCGAACACCTTGGCGGTATGCGGATCCTGCGGATTGCGCAACAAGTCGCTTTGGCCGACGTACACGAAACCCGCCGCGAGCACTTCTTGTTTGACGGTCTGCGGATCGATTCTATGTAAAGTCGACGTTTGGCTCGCGCCGGCACCCGGTTCGGTTGCGTGGTCCAGGATGAGGTAGGTGCCGCCGGGCTTGAGCGCCTCGAACACCATCTGGTTGAACACCGCCAAGTCGAGTCCCGGCAAATTATGCAGGTCGTGATAATTCTGCGATGTCCACACCAGATCCACGGGCACGGGCGTCTTGAGCTCGCCGAACGGCTCGACCACCACGCTCACATTGGAATAGGCGGGGTCGGCCGCGAGGGCTTTCACGCGCGCCGCGAAATCCGGGGCGTTCGGCGAAGCGTCCGGTCGCGGCGCAGGCACCAGCGCATAGATATGTCCGCTCGCGCCGACCGCCTTGCTCATGATGCGCGTGAAATAGCCTCCGCCGGGCAACAGCTCCGCGACCTGCTCTCCGGGCGCGATGCCTGCGAACAGCAGCGTCTCGGCGGGCTTGCGATTTGCATCGCGCGCGACATCCTCGGCAGGGCGGCTTGGATCGGCGATCGCCGCCGCGAGGAACGCAGGCACGGCTGAGCTCGTCGCTGCAACAGCCAAACCCGTCACGAGAAGCGCAGGCAATAGCGCGCGCAAGACCTTCAGCAAGCGATCCATGAGTTCCCCCTGATCGAACAGCACCGGCACGGCGCGTAGCTCAATTCTAACACCTGCGCCGCCGCACGCAGCCGCGTATGATTCGCCAATCCATCGGCAGTAAGGTCTTGCATGAGCCTCAGCGTCTTCGACATCTTCAAGATCGGCATCGGTCCCTCGAGCTCCCACACCATGGGACCGATGAATGCGGCGCGCAGCTTCGCCGAGCTCCTGGCTGCGCGCGGATTACTCGCGCGCACCGCACAGGTCTCGGCTCAGCTCTATGGGTCGCTCGCGCTCACCGGTCGCGGTCACTGCACTGATCGCGCGGTACTCCTCGGTCTCGAAGGTGCGAGCCCCGATACCATCGATTCGGCGGCGGTGGAGCCGGCGTTGCAGCGGATCCGCACCGAGGGGCGGCTGCGCCTGCTGGGACAGCACGAGATCGCCTTCGACGAGCCGCTCAATCTGCTGTTCCACATCGACCAGGTCCTGCCGGGTCATTCGAACGGCCTGCGTTTCACCGCGCAGGATGCCGCCCTCACAGTGCTCGCGCGCGAGGAGTACTACAGCATCGGCGGAGGCTTCATCGTGCAGGCGGGTGCACCGCCGGGATCCGGCGATGCCCGCGCCTTGCCGCCCTACGAGTTCGACTCCGCGGCGCGGCTGCTCGAGCTCGCGCGCCAGGGGGGTCTCGAGATCCACGAGTTGATGCTGGCGCGCGAGCGCACGTGGTATTCGGACGCGGAGATCCGCCAACGGCTGTTGCGCATCTGGCAGGTGATGCAGGATTGCGTGCGCCGCGGTTTCGAGGCTCATGGCCTGTTGCCCGGTGTGCTCGGCGTGCGCCGCCGCGCACCGAAGCTGTACCGCAAACTGATGAGCAGCGATCCGCAAGGGCCGATGCACGCACTCGACTGGGTGAACGTATTCGCGCTCGCGGTGAACGAGGAGAACGCCGCGGGCGGACAAGTCGTGACCGCGCCGACCAACGGTGCCGCCGGGATCGTGCCGGCGGTGCTGCACTACTATCGCCAATTCGAGCCCGGATCCGACGACGCGGGAGTGATGCGATTCTTGTTGACCGCGGCCGCCGTGGGCATGCTCTTCAAGAAGAATGCCTCGATCTCGGGCGCCGAGATGGGCTGTCAGGGCGAGGTGGGCGTCGCCTGCTCCATGGCCGCCGCGGGACTCGTCTCCGCATTGAACGGCAGCAACGAGCAGATCGAAAATGCCGCGGAAATCGGCATGGAGCATAATCTCGGTCTGACCTGCGATCCGGTCGCCGGGCTCGTGCAAATTCCCTGCATCGAGCGCAATGCCATGGGATCGGTGAAGGCCATCAACGCGGCGCGCTTGGCGCTCGGCGGCGACGGATCACACAAAGTCACGCTCGATCAGGTGATATCGACCATGCGCCAGACGGGCCATGACATGTCGACCATCTACAAGGAAACATCGCAAGGCGGTCTCGCGGTCAACGTGCCGGAGTGCTGACGGCTACCCCGTCGCCTGCAGGGCCTGGGAGATGCCGCCGATCGTCGCGCGCAGCGCGGCGAACAAGGCCGCGTCCTTACGGCCCGTCGCACGCCAGCGCTTCAGCAGATCCACCTGCATGAGGTGCATGGGATCGATGTAGGGGTTGCGTAGCGCGATGGAGCGCTGCAGCGTCGGATCGCTGTCCAGGAGCTCGTTCGATCCGCGCAGCTCGAGCACGCGGCGCACGGTGAGGTCGTATTCCCGGCGCACCGCGTCCGCGTAGACGGCAAGCTCCGCGCCCGCGAGCGCATCGTAATAGGCGGCGACGTCGAGGTCGGTACGCGCCAGCATCGCCTCGAGATCATCGAGCAAGTGTCCGAAGAACGGCCAGCGGCCGACCATGGCGTCGAACACCTCGGGGCCGTGGCTCTCTATTGCGGCCGTGAGGCCGCTGCCGAAGCCGTACCAGCCCGGCAGCATGTGACGGCTCTGCGTCCAGGCGAACACCCACGGTACGGCACGCAAGCCCTCGATGCCTTGACAGCCCGCACGCATCGCCGGCCGCAGGCCGATGTGCATGCGCTCGATCACGTCGAGCGGCGTGGCCGCACGGAGATAGTCTACGAAGCGCGCATCCTCGAACACCAGTTGCCGGTACGTTGCGAGGCTGCGCGCCGCGACAGTGCTCATCGCCTCGATGAATCTGTGCTCGACCGGGCCACTCTCACCGGCGCGCGAGCTCGCGAGCACCACCGCCGAGAACGTGCGCTCCAGCGTGCGCATCGCAATCGGGCGCAACCCATAGCTTTGATTGACGACGTCGGCTTGCTCGGTGAGCCGGAGCTTGCCGCAAATCGCGCCGGCGGGCGCGGCCTGCACCAGTTTCTCCGGCGTGCCGCCGCCGCGCGCCGGACTCCCGCCGCGGGCGTGCAAGATGGTGAGAGCGACCTGGCTCTCGCGCGCCGCCCGAACCAGGCGGTGCTGGGCGGTCTGCAGCGCCCAGCGCGAGGCGGCGAGGCCCGCTTGCTTGTTCGGGTCGGAATAGCCGATGACCACGGTCTGCGCGTTCGCGCAGGCGGCGAGGTGACTCCGATAGGCGGGCTCGGCGCACAGGCGCAGCAGCAACTCGCCCGCGCCCTCGAGCGCCTCGACACACTCGAGCAGAGGGGCCACCTCGAGACGGCATTCGCCACTGCGCTTGTCGACGATGCCGGCCCAGCGGGCAAGCAGCAGCACCGCCAGCAAGTCGTCGGCGCCTTGCGCGCCGCTCACGATGTACGTGCCGATGGCGCGCGCACCGTAGCGGTGGCGTGCGTGCCCGATGGTGTCGAACACCGCGAGCGCGCGGCGGCCGGTGGCATCCAAAGGCGACGTCGGTCCTTGGTCGCTCGCGAGCAACGCGCGCAAGCGAGTCAGACGTTGATCGGCGGGAAGCGAGGACCACTCGGGCAACCCGAGACCCTGGCTGATCACGGCATGATGCGAGCGGGCGCTTTGCGTCAAGTCCAGCGTCGCGATGTGAAAACCGAAGGTCCGCACGCGCCGGATGAAGCGGCGCACGAGGAAGTAGCCCGCATGCCGGCCGCGATGGGCGGTCAGGCTGTCGGCCGCGAGCTCGACGTCCGCGAGCAACTCGTCCGCGCTTTGATAGGCGTTCGGCCGTCCATCATAGGTCGCCTTGATCCGCTCGCCGATCTGGCCGAAGTAGATTCGATACGGCATGCGATCGTGCCGGGCGGGCGCCAGCCGTGCCGCGCCCGGCAGCAACGCCGAATATGCATCGATGCGCTGGGCGAGCTCGCCGCTCACCTCGACGCGCCGCGCGCTCTGGCTCAGCGCCTCCGCCAGATGCCCGCATTCGTCGAAGTAGGTCGAGAGGATCATTGCCTGATGCCGCTGCAGTGTCTCGCGGATGGTCTTCGCGTGGACCTCCTCGTCGCTCTCCATGTCTCCGCCCACCCAGGAGCCGAAGCGCAGAACGCACGGCACGTTCAGCGATTCCACCGCAATCCCGTAGGCATCGGCGAGCGCCGCCTCGATCTCCTCGTAGAACAGCGGCACCACCCGGTAGATGATTTCGATCAAGTAGAACAGCACATGTTCGCGCTCGTCTGCGACGGTGAGGCCCTCGCGCGGGTGCTCCTCTGTCTGCCAGATGCTCGCCATTTCCAGGCGCACCCGCGACCAGATGGTCTCGAGCTCCGCACGCGTCAGCCCGGCGTTCAGCCGGTCGAGGAGGTCCTGCGCGATGCGCTGCTGCTTGCGCAGGATGGTCCGTCGCGTGGACTCGGTCGGGTGCGGCGTGAAGCGCGGCTCGATGCTGATGGTGGCAATCAACGCAAGCGACTGCTCGAGCGAGTATCCCTCCTCCTTCAAGCGCGCGATGCATTCGGCGATGCCGCCCGGCTGGACGGCGCCCGAGTCGGCGAGATATTGGCGGCGACGGCGCACACGATGCACCTTTTCCGCGGTGTTGACTGCCTGGAACCAAGTCGAGAACGCGCGCGTGAGATTGGTGGCGGACACGGGCTCGCGCCCCGTTGTTCTTCCCTCGAGCACCGCCGCGGCGCCGGGCGCCCCGCCGATCTTGCGCCGCTCGAGAGCGGCAAGCCGGTCACCCTCCACCGTCTCGAAGAGCTCCTCGCCACCCTGGTCGCGCAACACCTCGCCGATGAGATCCCCGAGAGCGTGCACGTCCTCGCGCAATCCCGAGTCCTTGAGGGGAAATTGAATGGCGTTGCGTTGCATGATCTGGGCCGTACGAGTCCCGGGCCCCCGGCGGGCCCGCGCCGCCCATTCTAATGCGAATTCAGCAACACCGTCGTATCGAAGCTCTCGAAGCTGGTGAGCACGCGCCGATATGAGTTCTGCATGATGCGCTCCGCGTTCTTGTCAGCGCGGTGGCCCAAGAGCATGCGGATCATGACGTCATCCGCGGGACGCGCCACGTCCTCGGAGAGGAGCTGGAAGCTGAACCGGGCAAGCCGCTGCATCATCTCGTTGGTGAAGCGCAGCCGACTCAAGTCCTGCCCGTCGCCCGTGCCGATCTTCGCTTCCTCCGCGATTTCGCCCATCAAGCGGATGATGAAGCGCGCCTTGTCGACGAGGCCAAGGTCGCTGAAGAACTCGATTTCAGATTGGATGTTCATCCGGCTGGGAAAAAGTCAATGGGTTTGGTGGCGGTCAGGGTCGCGACGTCCTTCGCATCGAATCTGAACAGGCGCACGCGCGCGAGCAGCTTCGATTCGAACTCCGGGTCATTCAGATCGCTCGACACGATGCGCGCTGCGGTGATCTCGCCGCTCGGCGCGATCGTGATCTCGAGCACCACCTTGCCTTGCAGCGCCGGATTGTCGCGCAGCGCACGGGCGTACATCGCGTCGATGGCCCCTTTGTTGCGCGTGAACACGAGCGCGATCTCATCGGCGCTGCGCGAAGCCTTGCCGCTGCCGCCGCCTCGCGTCGAGCCTGCGCCCTGGCTTCCGGTCGCGAGCGTCGGATCTTTTACCGTTCCGGCGTGATAGCCGTTGAGCGAGCCGCTGCCTGCGGCGAGACCCGAGCTCTGAGGCGCGCTGATGCCGCCGCTGGTGCCGCCTGCTTTGGAGAGAATGAGCGAGCGCGATACCTGCGTCACGTCGCCGGGATCGGTGGTCTTCGGCTGGTTCTTCGCCAGCTTGTCGAGATTCATATCCCGCAAGGCGGCCAAATCGTCCATGCTCGCGAGCAGTCCGCTCTTCGACGCCTTGACGCGGGCATCCACCGGCGGCGGCACCGGTTTGGGCGTCACGGGCGCCTTCTCCACCGGCTTTTGCGGCTCGGGCTTGGGCGGAGGCGGCGGGGGCGGAGGTGGCGGGGGCTCCTGCACGAGCTGCACCACCCGCTCGGGCAGGGAATCGGTGTTGACCACGCGCTCTGTCCGCGGCAGGAACGGCATGATCACGGCGATGATTGCCAGCACGATGAGCAGGTTTCGCAGGATGCGGCGAAAGCGCTGCTCCATTTCCTCGGACGGCGACCAAGGCAGCTCGTAGCGGCGATAGTACGGAGCGAGTCCGGGCGTCGCCGGACGTTGAGCGGGATTTGCTGCGGTAGCCATGCTAGCTGTGCGCCCTCTCGCGCTCGACCACGGCGAACGACACCTTGCCGTACTCGGCATCGCTGCACGTCAACATGATTTTCTTGAGCACGCTGTACGGGATGCTCTTATCGCCCATGATGGTGACCTCGCGCTTGGCGATGTCGACTTTCTGCGCCCCCGCGAGGACCTTGTCGTTCTGCGCCATCAACGCGGCCTTGAGCGGTTGGAATACCGGCCCCGCATTGGCAACCACCTGCGCAATCGTGCCCACCGGCTGGCCATCCACATACACCAGATCCTTGGTCACCATGACGACCACCGCGGCGCTCGGCTTGCGGTCGGACAGCGACTGGGGGATCGAGATGTTCTTCGTGTTCGGCAGGATGTCGACGTCTGCCGTGTGTGCGAGCAGGAACACCACCAGGATGGTCATCATGTCAATGAACGGAATGAGCGCAAAGTGGCTCGCGCCGGCGCGGTGTTTACGGTGTCCTCGTACGCGGCGCAAGCTCATGGCGGCGCGTCCCCGATGGCGATGTCGGGAAACAATTCCGCCTTGGAGAATGGGGGCTCCGGCACCTGATACACGCGCACCGTGTCCATGACCTGCACGAGCGTGTCATAGGCGACGTTCGGTCCCGGCAGGATGGTCGCATCCGTCATTTGCGGATAGGTTGCCTTGACCCGGCGCATGTACTCCGACAAGCCGTCAAGGTCGTAACCGTTGGGCGTATTCTCGAGCACCTTCAACGGTCCCGAGTTGCGGTCATTCACCACCAGGTCGCCGGGCCGAATGATGACCTCGAGCTTCAGCCCTTTGGGCAAATCGAGCGGAGCGGCACTCGCGTTCGCCGGCAGGTTGAGCTGCAGGATGTTGGTCTTGGAAAAGACCGCCGTGAAAATCAAAAAGAACACCAGGATCACCATCATGTCGATCATCGGCACGATGTTGAGGTCATCACGCCCCTGGTGATAGCGGGCGTGATTGCGACGGACCATGCTCGCGGACTTGGACTTCATGAGTTATCGCACCGTTCGGCTGAGCGCTGATTCCGTTCCTTCAAATCGTTCCGCGCGCGGCCGCGGGAGCGCGGGTCTGGGGCGCGGGCGGTGCCTGCGGAACCGGCGAGTCGTGCTGGCGCTCGGTGATCGAGTTCAGGAACTTGACCGAGGCGATTTCCAAGCTGTCGATCATGTTGGTGGTTTTCGACTCCAGGAACATGTGCGCGAGCAGCAAGGTGATGGCGACGAACAGGCCCGAAGCGGTGTTGTTCATCGCGACCGAGATGGCGGCTGCCAGGAGGCTCGCCTTCTCGGCGGGATTCGCCGTGGCCACCGCGCTGAACGCGCCGATGAGGCCCGTGATGGTGCCCAACAGTCCGATGAGCAGGCCCACGTTCGCGAGCGAGGACAGGTAGTGTGTGCGCTTCTCGATACGCGGGATGACCTCGAGCAGGCTCTCGTCCATCGCCTTCTCGATGTCATCGCGCCGCCGTGCGCTCGCCACGCGGGCCACGCCGTAGTTCAGAATCGTGGCGATCGACGCTTTGGAGTTTTGCGTGAGCGACACGACTTGCTTGAAGTTGCCGGCGCTCAGCGCGGGAACGAGGTTTTCCCAGAGGCTGCGATTGCGCATGGTTTCGCGGGTGAGGTACACGTATCGCTCGATGGCGATCGACACGCCCACCACGAAAATCAAGGCGAGCGGATAGAGGAACAGGCCGCCGTCCTTGAAGAAGTTGATTGCCGAACTCATGAAATTCATCTTCGCGCTCCTAGAAAATACGGTCCCGCTGCGACCTTGAATTCAAACAGATTCCGTAAAATCGGCTATGACTTACTTCTCAACCTGGGCCGCCGGTGGCTTGGCTGCACCATTTTGAGACGCATCCGCCTTGACCACCTGGTAATACATCACTTGCCGTTTGAACTCGTCGCGGTCGACGGGCGCCAGGGCCTCGTCCAGCAGACTGTTCATGGGTTTGCCGGAGAGGTCGCCGATATCCGACTTCTTCCACGGAACGATATACATGACTTTGGGCTGTTCGCGATCCCCCGTCACGGTCGCAGTGCCCAATTCCAACCGGTCGGCGGCCATGGGCTTGCCGCCCGGGGCGGCCCCCGCAGAGGCGTGCGAGCCGGGCGTGGAGGCCCCCGCCGAGCGGGCCGAAGCAGCACGGGGCGCAGGGGCGTGGGCCGGCTGCGCCGCCGGCTCCGGAGCGGCCTCGGAGGTCATGGCGCGCGGCTCCCCCGCCTCACTCTGGGCGCTGGACGCCGCCGCTTTCGCCGGCGCCGCGGCACCTGGGGCGGGACCGCTCATTTGTGACGGAGATGTTGCAGGGGGCGCCTGATCGGCTTGCGCAAAAGCGCCCAGCGGCGCGGCGACTCCCGCAAGCACCAGGGTCAAAGTTTGTAGTCTCATGCAGGCTCCTTCTTCGGGGCGGGCGCAGCCGCGGGCGCTGCAGGCGCGCCGACCCGCTTCTTCAGCTCGACCACCCAGCCGGCGACTTGCTTATTGTCGCCCGCGAGCGTCAGGTAATGCTCGAATTGCTCGAGCGCCTTCTGCGGCTGGGCGAGATACAGATCGTACAGTACCCCCAAGTTCAGATATGCGGGTGCGTAATTCGGTTCGACGGCGATCGCGTGTTGGTAAGCGGCCTCGGCCTCGGTGAACTTGCCGAGCTTGCGCTGCGCGATGCCGAGCTCGTCGCTCGCCACGGCATTGTCGGGATTACGCGCAAGCGCCGCCTTCAGCGCGGCCTCGGCATCGCCGTAGCGCGAAGCGCGCAAGTACAGAAGACCGAGGTTCACGTCGGGCCCCGCGAACTCAGGATAGGCGAGCGCCAGCTGTTTGAACTCGAGCTCGGCATCCGTGTTGCGACCCGATTTCATCAGGGCAAGCGCCTGCGCGTATTGTTGCGCCGCACGTTCTGGAACCGGGGCTTGCGGCACGGGCGGCGTCCCGGCTTTGCCTGCGATGGCGGAGCCGGCGCCCGCGGCGTTGCCGGGTTTGCCCGATGCCGCGCTCGCCGACGGTGCTCCGGCCGTGCTCGCGGCGGCCGCGGGCGTGGCGGCCTTGGGCGCCGGCTTTGGCGGTGCGCTGTGGCAGCCCGCGACGAGCGCGAGCGCCGCCAGGCTAACGAATCGATTCGACTTGCTGTTCACCGATCTCCACCTTGGCGTAACGGCCGGGATTGAGCTGCGCGAGCGCCGCAAAGCTCTTCTGCACCCACTCGTCGTAGGTACCATCCTTGACCCGCGCCGTATTCACCTCGTGCAACTGGATGGCTTTCTCCTCGAACGGGAACGCTTGCTCCTCGAGAAGCACGTTGTATTGCTCGAGCTCGTCCTTCGATAGGTTGTTCGGACGCTCCGAGGCCATCAGATCCTTGCCGAGCTGGCGGTAGAGCTCGGCACTCTCGTAAGTCGCGGCGGTGGTCACCTCGGCCACTTGATAATCCGCGGCCTGCGTGTACGCCTTGAGCGCAGTCTCCATCGCCTTGCGCTTTTCCGCGAGTGATTTTTTGAGCGGGATCACGAGCTTGATGCGCATGAACTCGTCGCGGGCCGGCGCCGCCAATGTGAGGGTTGCCTTGGCGGCGAGCGCCTTGCTGCGATCGGTGCGCGTCGCGCCGGCGGCGCGGTCGGCGTTCACCATCTCCTTGAGCCAGTAATCGCGGGTGTTGATATCGCCGAGCTTGGCCGCGATGAGGCTCAATTTGTTGCGCGCTTCCATCGCAGGATTCAAGGGTTGCGGGAAACGCTTCACGAAAGCCTCGAGCATCGCGCGCGATTTCGCCGGGTTGCCGGCCTTGTCATAGAGATCCGCGGCTTGCAGCGTCGCTTCCCGCTGCAGGTCCGCGCTCTCGGTCGGTGTCTGGGCGATCAGCTCGAATTCGGCCGCGGCCTCGCCCGGATGGTTCGACTCCGAGTAGGCCACAGCGAGCTTGCGCGTCACGTCGGGCTGCAGGGGGCTTTGCGGGAAGTTGCGCCGAAAGCCCTCGAGCACCACGATGGCGCGATCCCACTGTTTCTGCGTGATGAGCAACGCGCCCGCGTCGAAATCGGCGTTCGCGCGGACTTTGGAGCTGGGCGCCTCTTTCGAGACGCGCAGGAAATCCTCGACCGCCCCGGCGCTGTCGCCCGACTGGCTCTTCTGCTCGCCCTGCTTGTAGATCGAGGCCGCGAGGCGATCGACGATCGCGGCACGCTCGGGATCGTTGGCCGGCATCAGCGCCTGCGCGCTCGCATAACCCGCCTCCGCCTTGTCGAAACGGCCCTGCTCGAAGTTCGAGTTGGCGATCACGGTGTAGGCGACGCGCTGCTTGGTGGCATCCACCGGCGGTTGGCGGGCGAGCAGCATCTGCGCGGCCGCGGTGGCGCGCTGATAGTCCTTGGCCGCGTACAGATCAGTCGCGGCGCGCGTCAGCACTTGCGCGCTCTCCGGGTGGGTGGGGAATTCCTGTGCGAACCGCAATGAGCTGTCGACTTCGCGGAGGTGAATCTTCGCCTTCGCGTCGCCCGACAACCCTTCCTCTTCCTTGCCGTAGGCGATGATCGCCGCATAGCCCGCGTCCGCCGCTTTCGCATGGGAGCCGTACGAATATGCAGTGTTCTCGTACTGCTGCGCGGCATCCAGATATTGCTTGCTCTCGAACAGCGTATCGGCCAGCAGGTAATTCGTGACCGCGGAGTCGGGGTCGTCGGGGAAGGAGGTCAGGTAGCTGCGGTACCATTTCGCCGCTTCCTGGAAATCCGCCACGTTCTTCGTCTTCTGAGCCTGCGCGTGGTAGTACTGCGCGACATCCTTCAAGTTGATCTTGAGAACTTCCACGACCTTGGGCTCGCCCTTCGGGGTGCGGCCTTGCCAGAAGGCCGTGCCGTAGCTGTAGTTCTCGACGAACTCCTTCTTGCCCTGGAGCACGAGATCGGGGAAGCCGCCCTTCGAGTACGCCTCGATCGCCTGCATCTCGAGCAGCGGCGCCTTCTCGTTGTTGCGATCCTGCGAGACGAAGGCGCGATAGACGTCGGCCGCATCGGTGTAGCGCTCTTTCTCCATGTAGAGATCGCCGAGCCGCGCGTACAAAAGGTAGTAGTACGGCCGCTGCTGCTTGCGGTGTTTCACGAACTCATCGATGCTCTTTGCCCCGTCGTTGTACGAGAAGGTGATCGACATGACGCGGAACGTGTCCTCCACCAGCTCGCGGTTCGGCTTGCTCAACGTGTCGAGCTCCACCAAGGCTTTCGGGTTGCTCTTCGACACCAGCACCGAATCGAGCACGTTCGCGAAGGAATCGAGGCTGCGCTCGTTCTCGCCCTGCTTGAACAGCGACCAGCCGTGCTTGTAGAGGCTCTGGTTGTAAAACCCCGACGTGGAGCCGAACTTGATCACCGCCTCGTAGGCGGCCTGCGCGGCGGGATAGGACTTGTCGGCGAACAAGATCTCGCCGCGGCGGAATTGCGCCTCGTCGATGTACTTGCTGTTCGGATAGGAGGCGACCAGCCGGTCGAGGGTCGCCAGCGCCTTGTCGGGCTGCGCATTGAGCTCGTAGGCTCGCGCCAGCTGATAGAGCACCGAATCGTTGCGCTCGTACTTGGGATAGGTCTTGAGCAATGCCGTGTAAAGATGGATCGCCTCGGTCGCCCGCAGGCCCTCGTTGGTCGCGAGCTCGTGCTCGATGCGCTCCGACTCCGAGCTCTCCAGGTTGAGATCGCCCAGCCGGCGCATCGCCTCCTCGCGCAACGCAGCGTCGCCCGCGTTCAAGTCGAGGAAGCGTTTGTAGCTCTGCATGGTCTTGTTGCTGTCGACGTTGTGCGGCGGCTCGGGGCTCACGTCGGCCTGTTGCTGCTTTTCCAGGTCCTTGATGGTGGGCTCGTTGCTCGAGGATGCGCCCGCAACGGCCGAATAGAGCAGCACGCCGGCCAATGCGATGGTCAGAGCGGCAGGGCGCATCACCACGGCCACCACCACTTCTTCTTGCCCTTCGGCTTGTCCGCAGGCGGCGTGTCGGCCGGAGGCGGGGCGGCCGGCGGTTTGGCCGCCGGCTTGTTCGCGGTCTTGTCATAGATCGCGGCGAGCTCGAAGCGGGCCTGTACTTGATAAGTCTCGATGCGCTGCCTTTGGCGCCCCAGCTCCTCGATCGCGAGATCCTGCAGATAGTGCGCCTGCTTGTCCGTGAGGCCCTCGAGGCGCGCCTGCAGCTCGTCCATGCGCGCGCTCGTCGCCGCGACCCGGTCGGCGAACACCCCGGTGTTGGTCGGCACGGCGGCACGCGCCTGCTGTACCTGCACGGCGCGCTTTTGCGTCTCGATGAGGGAGGCCTCGAGCTCCTTGACCGAGCGCCGCTCGTTCCAGAGCCGCGCCTTGAAGCTCTCGGACAGCCGCCAGTACATCACGCCCTTCAACAGACGCGCCTTGTCGCGCATTTCCGCAAGGTCCGGATCGTCCGGATGCATCTGCACGAAATCATCGATGCGCTTGATGCGCGCCCAGGTGCGCTGCTCGTCGGGGGTGCCGAGCGCTGCGACATCGTTGGACTTCTCGATCGCATTGATGCGCGACTCGAAGTCCACCCGCTTTTGCGTGAGGCTGTCGAGATCGGTGGCCGCCATCACGGCGTCGGCTTTCGGCACCTCCTCGTCGTAGGCGTGCTGCCGGGTATCGAGCATATTGGTATAGGCCGAGACGCTCTCGCGCCAGTCATCGATGTTGCGGCTCATGAACACGAGCTCGCGGTAATTCTTCAGGCCCTCCTGGAATTCGTTGCTTGCGAGCAGCTGATACAGATAGCGCGATTCCGGAGCGTCGGGCAGCGTCTTCAGCTGCCAGTACCAGGTGAGCGTGTCCTTCTTGTCTTCCTTCAGCAGCCGGTCGAGCAGGTCGCCCGCACGGATCTGCTCGATCGATTCGTCGATCCGCTTGAACTCGACGTCGAAGGAATCGATCGCCGCGCTGTAGTATTCCGCGGCCTGCCCCGGCGCACCCAGCTGGTTGTACGCATAAGGCACGGTGAGATAGGACTCCTGCACGGCCGCATCGAGGAGGTTGCGCTTGCGCAGCGCAAGCCACGGCACCAGAGCCTGCTTGAACTGGCCGAGCGCCGAATCGGCCCAGCCGACACCGAGCAGCGCCATGCTCGAGAACGGCCCCTCCAGGCGCACGCGTTCGAGGATGGGTTTCGCATCCGCCGGCCGTTTCGCCTGCAGGTAGGCAAATCCCAATGCGAGATTCGCCTTGTCGCGCAGGCTGAGCAGCTCTTCGTAGCGCGTCTCCATCCTGCCGACGCGGTCGAGATAAGCGATCGCCTCCGGCAGCCGGTCTTTGCGCACCAGGGCCACACCCAGGTTGAACTGCGCGTAAGCGGTCCAGTCGGGCGCGCCGTGCCAGCTCTGCAGCGCCGCGATGGCCTCGTCGTAGCGGCCTTCGCGGAGCTTGAGCTGCGCGAGCAGCATGTAGCGCTCGGCACTGATGCGCGGCTGGATTTTGTCGGAGACCTGGCGCAGCGCGCGCTCGGACTCGTCGAGGTAGCCGCGCTGATACCAGACCTTGCCCAGATAGAACCACGCCTTGTTGCGCACGGCTTCGGAGACCTTGCCGGCGAGCAGCGCCTCGAAAATCTTGCCCGCCTCGACGTGCTCGCCGAGCGAGAGGTAAAGCCCCCCGAGCAGGAGCTCCGCCTCGCCCTCGGTGTGCGGGAGGCGCTCGAGCTGCTGGGCCGCCAGCAGCCGCGTAATCGAATCGAAGTAGTCGTCCTGATAGAAATAGAAGAGGACGTCGCCGTAGTGCAAATCCTTGACGTCGTGCGGCGGCAAACCGTCGGGATCGGGCTTCTGGTACTTCGCCGCCCATCCCGCCGCCGGCAGCGCGAGCAGCAAACCACAGAGCGCGATCGGCCGCAGCTTGGATCTTGAACGCCGCACCGTTACACCCGTCATCATTCCCAGTCTTTGATCAGAAACTCTGGCTGGTGTTTCGCGACCTTGTCGGTGATCTTGAGCTCGAGATACTTGGCGCCGACGCCCTTGTCGAAATTGATCGTGGCGCCGCGCCTATAGTCGCGGTCGACCGGAAGTCCCTTGCCGGTGAAAAAGGCGACGAGCTCGTGCTTGCCGACCTTGAGGTTGCCCAGGTAAATCTGCTGCACGCCGCCCTTCAGCAGCGCGTCGGCCTCACGGGCCGTGTAGAGGTAATTCTTCACCTGCTTGTTGTCGATCTTGACGGTCACCGAATCGAGCGCGAAAAAGGTGCCCACGTCCATCGACACGTAGACCGCCACCTGCGTGTTGGCGGGGAACAGGAGCTCTTCCTCGAGCACGAACAGATCCTTGTTGAGATCGATGACGTCCTTTTTCATGCTCTGCACTTCTTGATCGAGCGTCTTGAAGTCGCCCGCATCGGCTGCCGCGGGCGGGGCGGCATCGCCTGCCGCCGGCGGTGCCGCCGGAGCCGACTCGGCGCCCCCTGCCGCGGGCGCCGCGGCCGGCGGTGTCTGCGGAGCGGGCGAAGCAGGCGCAGCGGCCGGCTCGGGGCCCGCGTGCGACGCCGGCGCAAGACATGCGCTTGCGAGCAACAGGGCTCCCGCAACGGTGGACAGCAGTCGAGACGTACGATTCATATCGAGCCTTACTCGCGAAGCAACTCGCGTATGTGATCGAGATACAACCGGTCGTCGCCGCGCTTGTACCCGAGATGGGAATAGCGCACCACACCCGAGCGATCGACCAGGATGGTCATGGGCAACTTGCCCAATTGATAATCCCGGCCGATCTCCGAGCCGGTGTCGAACATTACCGGATAGGAGACGTTCATCGAATCGGCAAATTCCTGTGCGCGCCGCAGATCATCGTCGATCGAAATACCGAGCACCACCAGCCCTGCGCGCCCGTAGGTCGTGTGGATGCGATTCAGCGCCGGCATCTCCCGGCGCGAGTCATTGGCCCAACGTGCCCAGAAGTTCACGAGGACCACCTGGCCGCGAAATTCCGACAGGCGCAGATTGGCGCCGTCCAGCGCCTTCAACGTGAAATCCGGCGCGTCATGGCCGACCATGGTGGGCGCATCCGCGACACAAACGCCCGTCGCGCCGAGCGCGAGGCAGGCGAGGAGCACCAGCTTGGCCGGAATTACCCTCACCGCGCCGCACTCGCGCTGTTGCAATCATCGTCGGCGCGCGCGCGCGGCCTCATATCAATCACGCTGGTAACCCCGCTGTCCTAGGTTCGAGTTCGAAGGGAACAACCCTGTAGACCGGAAGCTTTGCGCCCTCGCTTTTCAACGAGTTTGCCCTGATCAGACCTTATGCAAAATCGCATACTGCGAGCCGCAGTGTCAACGCGTCGGGCTTCGCTTTGAGCAGATCGAATATGACGTGGCGCACATTCGCAGCAAGTCATTGTGCGTCACGACCGTTGCGCGCGAACGTCGTGGCGCGCGTGTCTCGACCGCCCGGCATGGCTGCGCACGGCCGCGCGCTCGAGCGCGCCACGCTCGATGTCGAAGGGGGAAACGACGAGGCGTCTCCCGGAGGAGACGGTCGTCGAGCGCGTCGTCCGGCCCGGCCATGCGGCCGGGCCTGAACGCGCCGGAATCAACCCACGACTCTGCCGTTCGTGAGTCCCGCGAGCGGCTGGTACATGACCAACGGATCGAGCGCCGAACCGCTGCCGAGCGTGTTGACGGTGTTCGGACCCGTCAGGCCCGGACCCGGCCACAGCGTCGGCCAGCGCGCGAGGTCGGCGGCGCTATGCAGCGCCAGATAATTCAGCACGACCATCTGTACCAGGTTCGGCACGTTATTGCCGGCCGGGCTGCTGTTCGTGTTCTGCGAACCGTCCGAGTTGAGGTAGCCGAGCTGCAAGCTCGCCTCGATATTGCTCTGCGCGGTCACCGCCCTGCCGGCGGGGTTGTAAATCAGCCAGTAAGTGGCCGCAACGTTCTGGTTGTCGGCCGTCCACACACCCTTGCCGCGGCCGCCGACCGAATTATCGATGGTCCCATCGCTCGCCAGCGAGCCGTCGCTGAATATATAGATCATGACGGGCTTGCCCACAAGCGAGGCGTACTGCAATACCGCGCCGATGCACTGGCCCGCATCGAAGTCGCGCGACTCGCCCGTCGCACGTTCGCCCGTGTGGTAGTCGTATCCGCCGAGCTGAATCGTGCCGGCGGCGGCGTCGCCGTCGATCACCAGCTTCATCACGGCGGCGGTCATCTGGAAGTCGTTGCTCGCCTTGATACTCCGCCGTGGTGAAAATCGAGCCGGAGCTGCCGACGATCAACGGGTCGTCGTCCGGATCGACCGCACCGGGACTCGGGTACTGATTGAGCAGGTATGCCGCCTTGGTGTATGCGCAAGCCTGGATCGGCCTGCGCATTCGCGATCGCCGTCGGACTGGCGTAGGTGTTGATGACTCCGTACTTCGCGTCGCTGATGCGTTTCATCGACTCGAGCACGTTGGTCACGTCGTTCGGGTTGGGCAGCAATGTGCTCAACTGACCCGTGCTCACCAGACCCGCCGTATCTCGGCCCCTGTCGATCACGCTCGGCTGCGCGGCCACGTTGATCATGTTCGGCGGAGCCATGGAGTTGCCGCCCGAGGCCGAGCTGTCCGTGCCGATGAGATTGAGGAGCGCACCCTGCGCCCCCGCTTGCCAGATGCCGTACATCGGGTTGTGCGGGTTGGTGTTGGTGTCATTCTGCGAAAGCGCCGGAATGAGGGTGCCGGTGACATTGGCCATGGCCGCCGTGTTGGTGAACGTCGTCTTGATGCCCCGCAGCTGCGCGCTGTCTTTCTGATAGCGGAGCGTCAAGCTCGCGTCGATGTTGTTCGTGGTGCTGCTGTTCGGAATCATGGAGCCGGGCAACCCCAGCTTGCTATAACCCGCCACGCTGATGAAATCGAGCTGGCCGCCCTGCATTCCGCCCAACACGTTCGAGCCCATGATATTGGCGCCGCCCGAAAGGTCGAAGCAGATGAAGGGGATCATCCCCGCTCCCTGCGTGATGCTTGCAGGCGGTCACGGCCGCGGCAATATCCGGCGCCAACGGCGGCGCCGCGGCGTCGGCGATGCGCGGATTTGCCAACAAACCTGCCAGCGAAGGAAGTACCACGGAGGCGCCGCCTGCCATGAAGCCCTGCGCGATGAATTCCCGGCGCGTCCTGGGCCGCGGATGGTCCGGATGACGGAGCGGCTCGCCCCGTCCCAGGCCCTTGGGTACTTTGCGGAACTTCGGTACGTTGCGCATTCGCATAATTGAAACCTCTTCGATCCTTAGGCTGATTAATCGATCATCACGTCGGCATTGCCGAGCGCCGCAGCGCAGGCACCGACCGTTACCGCAGTAACACGCGCGGTGGTGTTGCAGGCCGAGCTGGTGCACAGATTGCCGATGAGATTGGTGAGCTCAGTGACGACCGTGGACGTCGCAGGCTGATGGGTCAGCGTGCCGTTGCCGACCGCAAGCGCCGCAAGGTCCTGGATCACCGTGGCCGCCTGGCCGTGAAGCCGTGTACTGCGGGATCACCCGCGGCGGAGTTCGTAGCCGTGCGGTCGGTCACGCCCGAGTACGTCGAGGCGCTGAAGGTCACGCTCGGGAACACGATCGAGGGAGCGGCCACCACTTCCTGGCAGTACTGCACCGCCAGCTGGGCGACACCGACCTGCGCCGCGGAGGAGTAGGACTCGAGCGTATTGATCGCGGGCAGCTGCTGCTGCACGGACTGGTAGATCGAGACGACCGACGCATTGGTGGTCGGGATCCCGGTGAGCTGCGAGAAGGTCGAGTTCACCTGCGCGAAGCTGCGCACTCCCATATCCGCCATCGCCGGGCCGAGGTTCAGCGCCTGCATGCAAGTGGTCTGTCCCGCGGGGCACGGCGATGCATCGACGATCACGTCGCTCGCCGTGCCGAGCTGATCGAATTGCAGGAAGAACTGGTCAGTCTGCGGCCCGCTCTCCAGTGCGATCACCGTGCCGACGGTCGACAAGACCTCGCCCTGCGCCGTATATCCCGCGGCGGTGATGCTCGTATTGAGCGGCGTGTAGGCCTGGCCCACCAGCGGAATCGTGCCGTTGATGCCGATGCGCATGCCCTTGACCGGAATGCTGGTCGTCGGCTTGCCCGTGGCAGAGAGCGAGATGAACGTCGGCTGATAGAACAGGTAGCTGTAGTTGTCGTACTGGCTCACCGTCAACATCATGTACGCCTGCGGCACATTGACGCCCGGCACGTTGGAGATGTTGAACAGCAAGTAGTAGCGTTGTCCGACGCCGGCGTTGAAGTTCTGCATCACCTGGGCCGCCGTGAGGGCACGCTGGTGAATCGCGAGGAACTTAACTTCGCCCTGGAAGGCATTGTCGCCCGAGACTTCGCTGCCGAGCACGAGCGCGAACGTGGTATCCCAGTTCGAGATGGTGCCGCCCTTCTGCGGGTCCGGAAGGTTCTGATTGACGCCATTCACATAGATCTGCCGACCATTGATCGGATCGTACGTGAGCACCACGTGTTGCAGTGCAGCCTGCAGCGCCATGGTGGCGTCCGGCGTCTGCAACTGCGGCATGCCGTTCAGGCCCGTGGAGTTGGAGCTGCGCAGCTGGAAGTCATAGTCCTGGTTGGTCTGCGCCAACGTGAAGTTGCGCAAGGTGTCGCCGCCCGAATAACTGACGATGTTCGACAGATTGGTGGCCACGACCGCCGGGGTCACCCACGCCTCGATCGAAAACTCGCCGCTCGCCTGTATGAGCGTGTTGAGCTTGGAGCTCGCCTGCACGGTCGCCTGCGCCTTGCCGCCGCCGGCGAGGAAAATGACGCCCCAGCTGCCGTCATATTGATAGTGGCCGGTGAGCGTGAGATCCGCGGCCGGATCGATACCGCTGGTGTCGTACGCGATCGCGCCATTGCCCTCGGAGAACATGTACTTGGCGATGGTGTCGGCATCGTAGCGGTTGGCGCCGCTCGCGACCGTGCCCTGGGTCATCGTGAGGCCTTTGCTCACGACCAGAGACGGATCCAGGTTGGTCGGTGTCGCGTCCATCGCGAACGCCTGGATTTGCGCCAGCATCAACGCCGCGTCCTGCGAGCAGACACTCCAGCAATTGTGCTGATCGATCACGAGGCGCTGGTAGAAGCGCGAGTTTATGCCGCAAGTCGTCGTGAAGGTCGCGGAGTTCTGCGGCAAGCAGCCGGTGAAGTCGATCTTCGGAATCGCGGCCTGATAAGCGGTCGTGATGTTCGGATCCGCGAAATACGGTGCCTGCTGGGTGGCGGGATTCGCCTGCGAGGAGTGGCACTTCGAGCAATAACCGAACGGTGGCCCGCTGGGATTGTTCGAGGGTCCGCCCGTCAACGTGTAAATCGTGTTGCCGTAGTCCGTGGCGGCAGTCGTCGCGTTAGAGAAGCTCAAGCTCTGCCCGACCGACTGATCCGGCGGCGCGACCAGCGTGACCGTGGTTGCGGACGTCGCACCCGTGGCATTCGCCCAGTTGCTGATCCAGGTGGTCAAGATCTGGCCGCAAGCGCTCGGGTCGGCGAGCCAGCAGTTGTGTCCGCCGCTCACCTTGACGACCATCGTCGAGGTCGAAGGCTGCGCGAGATTCACGACCGTGTTCGCCTCGGCATACGCCAGGTTCACATTGTCGCTGCGCGCGAAGTTCGGCATCTGCGCGGGCGTGGTGGCGTTGTGGCATTGGCCGCAGCGGTTCTGGCCGCGGATGTTGTTCCACAGGTTGACCTCGAAGGCCTGCACGTCCGCCGTCGCGGGCGCAGGTCCGGTGTAGGCATCGACGCTGCTGGTCGGAGCACCGACGGGCAGGGCCGAGTCGCCCGAAGCGCCGCCGCCGCAAGCGGAGAGGGCGAGCGAGGCTACCAGGGTAAGCAGGCCGAGTATGCGTGTGGCTTTCATGATCAATTTCCCATGCAGTAGGCGGCGGCTTCAGCAAACACCTGCCGCAACGAGTAGTTGTTCGACTGGAACGAGGTGATCATCGACTGAATCTGTGCGGCGTCGTACCGCCGTTCGGGTTCTGGAGGCTGCTCGTCGCGCGGCGCTCGGTAGCACACTGTTTTGAACACTCGAGTGACCTGGCAGCTCGCGAACGCGCCGCTGCTCTCGAGCTCCTGACCCAGGGACTGAGCGCCCTGGCCGGCGCCGGACAGGCTCGCGCTCCAGCCCAGGTTCGCATTCGGTCCGGTGCGCCAGCGGTTGTTCCAGCTGTCATCCGGCGTGTTGAAGCCTTGCGGGAAGTTGGTGTTGTTGATGTGGTATTTCGGCTGCGTCTGGCCGGCCGTATACACGATCTGGCCGATGGGCCAGGCGGTGGCGCCGACTTCGCTCGCCGGATACGAGAAGTCGTAGTAGGCGAAGGCCTGCGCCATCGGATCCATGCCGCTGTGGCAGCCGATGCAGTTGGTCAGGAACAGCGTGCTCACGCCGCCGGGGCTGCGCGTCACGTCCTGGCGGATGCGGTCGGGAGGCCGGGTGGTATCCATCACCGTCGGCAGATCGTTGCAGAGGTGGTTGATCATGGTGAAGCGGAACATCGCCCGGTTCGTGCCGTTGACGAAGAAGGCGCTCGCCGCGCCGCGCGTCGTCATCACGCCGGCCACGGCCGCCGCAGGAATGCCGATGAGCGCGGATTGCGTAGTCTTCTTCAGCTTCACGCTCAGATCGGCGTTGGCCGCATCCAGGTTGATGTACATGTTGTTGTTGTCCGGCGAGTACGCACCTTCGCCCGACGTGCCGTCACCGACGTAGAGGATGTCCGCGCTCAGCACCGTGTTGAACGGCACGTTCTCTTTCACCATCCCGATCACGGTCGCCGTGTAATCGTTCAAGGGAACGAACACCGACTGGTTGCGGTTGGTCCACGGCGCCGCCATGTTGCGGACCGTGTCGTTCAAGAACTTGGGGTCGTTGGTCGCAATCAAAGCCGCGTCGACGGCGCTCGTCGCCGCGAGCATCTGTGCCAGCTCCGCGGGCGTCGGCGGTATGCCGGCGATGCGGTTGTACATGCGCGTCGCCTGGTCGGGCGTCACCGCCCCCGCGTTCGCACCCGTGCTCAGCATGGCGAGCGCGCCGATGCACGCGGTTGCTTTCAGCACACTTTTGATGACGCGCGGTAAGGGCGCGAGTCGTACGAACTGCCTCATTGGTTTCTCCATCCCGTTCATGTTCACATCCGCTCAGCGAGTGGTGACTTGGACCTGTTGCGGCAATCTAAACACTAAAAGCCCTGGTAAAGAATGTCTCGTGCTGACGACGTCGGCATTTCGCGACAGTACCGAGCGCCGACTACGCACCCTTATTCTGCGATTCAGAATGTAAGAATCCGCGCGGTATCGTCACAAAACCGCATATGGCGGTAGTTCTTCTGTGAGTGCGTTAACAGATTGCGAGTGCGCATCGAACGAAGATGCACCGATGAAATCATTAAGTTCAATGATTCGGTGCGCGCCCGCGAATTGGTCTTAGGACCAGGACAGTAGGAAACCGAACATGAACATCCAGCGTCAGCGTGAAGCCCGTCACGGTTATCTCAAAATAGCCGCTGTGCTCCTTCCCATCGCTTTTCTCTTCGGCTGCAACAGTGCGCCGACCGGCACGGCTCCCGGGCTCGCCGGCGGCCAGGCGTTGACCGCCGGGATCACCAATTATCCCATGGCGTACGTGAAGCAACCGGTGCTCACGACCAACACCAATAAGAAGAACAAGGCCGCCACGCCCGACGACATCGACGCACGCGATCTCATCACCTCGATCACCGGCAGCGATCTGTACGTACGCAGCACGGCGAGCGCCGCAACCCCCGAGGTGAACGTCACGGCCTTCCTGACCAACGGCCAGGGCGCGGTGCGCGACCTCGATGTCTCCCCCGATGGAACGAAGGTCGTCTTCTCGCTGCGCTTGCCGCTCACCGAGAACCTCGCCAACGACCGACCCCAAGCAGCCCAACTGGCATATCTATCAGTACAACGCCACCACCAAGGCGGTCACGCAGCTCACCAACGACGACGTCACCGCCGGCCACGACGTCGGCGCCCACTTCTTACCCGACGGACGCATTATCTTCTCCTCGACGCGCCAACTCGCGACGCAGGCGATCCTGATCGATGAAGGCCGGCCGCAATACCAGGCGATGACCAGGATGGCGACCGGAGAGACCAGCAGCCGATCTTCCTGCTGCACGTCATGAATAGCCGACGGCACGGCCATGCATCAGATCAGCTTCAACACGAATCACGACTTCGCGCCGTCCGTTCTCGCCAACGGCCAGGCCGTGTTCTCGCGCTGGGATACCGAGAACGGCGACGCGATCAGCCTGTACGCCACCAATCCCGACGGCACGGCGGAACAGCTCTACTACGGCGCGAACAGTCATGCGACCGGCAACAACATCGCCGGCACCAACAACAACGTCATTCAATTCTTGAATGCGCGCCAGCGTGCGGACGGCCAGTTGCTGGCCATCGCCCGGCCGTTCATCGGCACTCAGCTCGGGGGCGACATCGTCCTCATCAACGCCCAGAACTTCGTCGAGATCAATCAGCCGAGCTCGCCCACGACCACGGTCAAGGGTCCGGGGCAGATGAGCGCCACTTCCCTGGGGGTGACCACGGATGCGAACATGCCGTCGGCGGGCGGACGCTTCTACTCTATGTACCCCCTGTACGACGGCACCAACCGCATGCTGGTCAGCTGGGCGCCGTGTCTGATCCAGGGCGCCGGAGGGACCACCGAGGTGTGCAGCAACACGAATACGACGGGCGCGAACGTCGTGGTCGCACCCCCCCAGTACACCGTCTGGATCTACGACTTCGACGCCGGAACGCTCATGCCGCTCTTGTCCGCCGAGCAAGGCACCGAGATCGTCGAGCCCGTCATTTTGCAGGCCCGCAATCCCGTGCCGGCCTTCATCCCGGATTCCTCGCCGGCCAACGCCGCCCAGCAAACCCTGGTGAACAACGGCGTCGGCATACTCAACATCTCGAGCGTCTACGACTTCGACGGAGTCGACACGGCGAAGCCGGACATCGCCACGCAGGCGAATCCTGCGAATGCGAGCTTCTACACGCGGCCGGCGCGCTTCGTCCGCATCGAGAAGGCCGTCGAGATTCCACCCAAGACGGTGCGCAAGATCGACCAGAATGACTTCGGACCCGCCGGCATGGGCATGCGCGAGATCCTCGGGTATGCGCCGGTGCAACCCGACGGCTCGGTGTCGATTCAGGTGCCGGCGCAGGTGCCTTTCACCATCGACGTGCTCGATCAGAATGCACGGCGCATCACCGCGCAACACACGAGCTGGATGTCGCTGCAACCCGGCGAGACCAAGTCCTGCAACGGCTGCCACACGGCGGGCAATACCACGGACCCCTCGCATGGCCGCGGCGGCCTCACGGCCCCGGTGAACCAGGGCGCGCCGACCACCGGATCGCCCTTCCCGGGCACGTACTCTGCGCTGTTCGCCAATGCGGGCGAGACGATGGCGCAGACGCTCGAGCGCATCAGCTGCGAGACCGGCAGCGCACTCGCGAACCTCGCGGAACCCTACACTCAGCCGTGTTCCCAGATTCTCGCGACCGATGTCATCTATGCGCCGGTCTGGACGAACGGTGTCACCACGCCTCAGCCCGACACGAATATCGACCTCTACTACGGCGTGAGTGTCGTCGATGGCACCTCCACCCAGGCCATTCCGAGCACGCCGCCCATGATCGTCGGCAACTGCATACCGTGGAGCGCTCAGTGCCGCATCACCATTCACTATGCGAACCCCGCCTCGAATCCTGCGGACCTCTTCATACAGAATTTGTGGACGACCGCGCGCGGGCCTGTGGTAGCCGGCGTCGCGACGCAGACGTGCACCAACTGTCACAACCCGGTGAGCCTGGCAAATCAAGTTCAAGTGCCCGCCGGTCAGGTCGACTTGACCGCGGCCGCATCGACCACCGATGCGACCATCGTCAATTCTTATGAGGAGCTCCTGTTCCAACATGACGAGCTGACGCTTAATATGGGCGTGCTTCAGGATTTGACGGTCACCGATCCCGGCCCTCCGCCGACTCAAGTGCCTGTCATGCTTGCGGCGCCGATGTCTGCAGGGAATGCGGGAGCGTCTACGGCGTTCCTACGGATGTTCGATGGGACTTTTCATGACCCCGTGCTGGATCACACCGGGTTCTTGACGACCGGGGAGCTGCGTTTGATCTCGGAATGGTTGGATATCGGTGGCCAGTACTACAACGATCCGTTCGTCGCCCCGGTCGCGAACTGACGTGACTGCGATATGAACTGATGCGACGTCTGCTCTGGCTCATTCTGCTGCTGCAGACGTTGCATCTGGGTAGCGCACACGCGGCGAAGCGCCCTCTATTGCAACTCGTGGTGACGGCTCCGTATCTCGAGATGCACTCGGGACCCGGGCGGGGCTTCCCGGTGATCTACGTGATCGGCCGGGACGAGATTGTCACGGTGCTTTTCAGCCGTACGGACTGGTACAAGGTGCGTGCCGCTCACGGCGAGGAGGGCTGGGCGCGTCGCGCGGATCTGGCGATCACGCAGCTCGCCGACGGCGAGCCGGCGCCGATCCCGCCCTACCCCGATTTCGCCAGCCATCACTGGGAGCTCGGTGCAGGATACGGCGTGTATAACCGCCAAAATTTGGTGACGGCGTATGTCGACTACGCCATCACCGAGAGCCTCGACGCCGAAGGCGTCATCCAGCAGGCCCTCGGCACCCTCGACAACCGCGTGATCGCGACCATCGGCCTGCGGCACACCTTCATCCCCGAATGGAAATGGTTCTCTCCGACCGCCGGCATGGGCGGAGGGTATCAGCACATCGTGGATAAGGTCCCGCCCGCGCCACTCGAGAACAATAACGAAATGGCCTACGTGTCGCTCGGCGCACGCGGCTTCATCACCCGACGCTTCATGTGGCGTGCCGATTGGCGCCATTACGACGTCTTTAACCACCTGAACGTCTACGAGGACCTGGAAGAATGGAAAGTCGACTTTGCAGTATTCTTCTAGCGGCCGCGCTGCTGTCGGGCTGCAGTTGGTTCCATCGGGGCGACAAGCACCCGCAGCAGGTCGTCGTGGACGACCCGGGCGCCGAACCGACCATCATCGAGCCCCAGGTCAATCGTCGCGTGGTGAAGACACCGAAAATCAAGGCCAAGGACTTCGAGGTGGGCGTCTATTTCGGTGCGCTCAGCGTCCAGGACTTCGGCGTCAATCCGGTCTACGGGGTGCGCGCCGCCTATCACGTGACCGAGGACTTCTTTCTTGAGGGTTTCCTGGCACGCTCGAAGGTCGGCCAGAGCAGCCTGGAAGAGACATTTCCCGAGATCACGGTGCTGAGCAACTCTGGGAGGCACTTCACGTACTACGACCTCGACGTGGGCTACAACATACTGCCCGGCGAGGTGTTTCTGGGACGCGGCCGTGCCTTCAACACGGCGCTTTACGTGCTCGTCGGCATCGGGGATGTGAAGTTTGCCGACCAGGATCAGTTCGCCATCAATTTCGGGGTCGGCACGCGCATCTTGGTGACCGACTGGCTGGCCATACACCTGGACGTTCGCGACCACGTGTTCGAAGACAATCTGTTTGGAGTCGACGAGAACGTACACAACATTGAAGGGACGCTGAGCCTGACGACGTTTTTCTGAAGTTCTTTGCCGAATCAATTAGGAGAGAGATCATGCGTATGAGTACCCAAATGTTGAGACGCTGTGCGATGGCCGCCATCGTCATCGCCTCCGCCGCCTTCGCCGCCGATGCGGGCGGCCCCGCTCCGGCCTTCACGCTCGCAGCCCTCGACGGCGGTCAAGCCGCCCTGAGCCAGTACAAGGGCCAGGTGGTGATGGTGAACTTCTGGGCGACCTGGTGCGGGCCGTGCCAGCAGGAGATGCCGCTCCTCGATCAGATGTACAAGAAGTACAAACCGGCGGGCTTCACGCTCATCGGCGTAAACGTGGACAAGGACGCGCCGCCCGTGAAGGAGCTGCTCGCACGCAAGCCCGTGAGCTTCCCCGTGCTGCTCGATCCCGCCAATCAGGTGAGCAAGGCCTACCACGTCGATGAGATGCCGAGCTCGGTGATCATCGACCGCAAGGGCGAGATCCGCTATATCCACCGCGGCTACCGGCCGGGCGACGAGAACGATTATCAGGATCGTATCCGTCAGCTCATCCGGGAATAGCGCATGCGCGGACTTCGTCCTGTGCTGCTGGCGGGCGTCGTCGTGCTGACGGCGGCCTGCAGCAACATCCAGCCCTGGGTCAAGCCCTACGAGCGCGATAAGCTCGCCGATCCGATCATGTCCTGGGACCGCGACGCGATCTCCTCGGAATATCTCGACCACATTCGGGAGTCCCGTGAGGGATCGCGCGGCGCGACCGGCAGCGCGGGCGGGGGCTGCGGTTGCAATTGATGAAAGTAGCGGCGGTGCAGCGCATTCTCGGGCGAGTCGCGGCCGTCGTGGCACTGCTCCTGCTTCGAGCCACCTGCGCGGACGTCCTTCCGGACGACCGCGCAGACCTCTTCTATTCCAAGTACAGCGGCGGCGGGATGGACATCACCGGCGAATCGGCGGCGCTGAACAAAAAATTCACCGAGAACGTCGCCGCCCAGGTGAACTACTTCGTCGACCATGTAAGCGGCGCGTCCATCGACGTGCTGAGCCAGGCAAGCCAGATCCGCGACGAGCGCATACAGAAGAGCGCCACCCTGGAGTTCGTGCACGACAAGACGACCTATACCGCGTCGTACAGCGGCAGCGTCGAGCGCGATTACCGCTCCTACACCGCAAGCATCGCGATGAAACAGGACATGTTCGGCGACCTGACGACCGTGTCGCTCGCCTTCGCCAATACGGTCGACAAGGTCGGCGAGAACAACGGCACGGCCTGGGTACCGATCATCGACTGGCTCGGGCATGCGCAAAGCCGCAGCTATGACATCGATTTGTCGCAGATCCTCACGAAGAACCTGATCGGCGGCGTGAATTTCAACGTCATCACGGACTGGGGCTATCTCGCCAATCCCTACCGATCGATTCGCTACCTGGATGCCGGCACGCCCAAAGGATACTCGCTCGGCAGTCAGGTTTACCCGGACACCCGCACCAGCACCGCAGTGCAGATGGAGGCGAAGTACTTTCTGCCCTATCGGGCCGCCATCACGGGCTCGTTCCGCTATTTCCGCGACACCTGGAGCATCGTGGGCAAGACCTTCGAGGTCGACTACACCCACCCCATCAGCAACATTTGGATCTTGGAAGGGCGATTCCGCTACTACACGCAGAACAACGCCAATTTCTATTCCGATCTATTTCAGTATGCCGATGAGTATGAATTCGAGGGGCGCGATCAAGATCTCGCCGCACAGGACAATTACACCATCGGCGCCAAGGCGACCTATGCGTTCCTGCCGAACGGCTGGAAGATATTCAAGCGCGCCACGGTCACCTTCGACGCGAGCCGCATCGCTTTTCACTACAAGGATTTCAGGAACATCAAGGATTATGGGCTGCCGCAGTATCCACCCGGCACCGAGCCGCTGTACCAGTTCAACGCGACGGTCTATCAGATCTATATGTCGATGTTCTTCTGACCGGAACGTGCCACGCGGCGCCACCACACGAGGATCATCGGGGCAAGCGCCATGCCGATGGCGACGGTGTCCGCTACCCAGTCCCAGAAATCGCGATCCCGATGCACGATCGAGAGTCCCTGCACGAACTCGATGAAGGCGCCGAACGCCGACAAAAGCGCTGCGAGCACGAACAGATTGCGCCGGGGAAAGGCCGCCACGCCGAGACCGGTCAAGGCGTAAAACGCTAGAAAGTGCTCGGCCTTGTCCCAGGGCACGAGCTGCACGGCCTTTTGCGGCGGAATGACGGCACTGTAGAAGGTAAAGATGAGCGCCGCGAAGAAGGCGACCTGAGCCAAGCGAATCAACCAGGAGACTTTGAGCACTGGGGCTCCAAAAAGCGCGGAGCATAGCAAATCGTCGCCCCAGCCGCGCCGGCCGTGACTCGCCGGCATTTTTTCTGCATATTAGAGACATGTCGAAGAACGGACAGGTGCGCACCTCGCGCAGGAATCTTCTGAAAGGGCTGGCGCTCGGCGCGGCCGGCGCCGCCATCGGTTCCCGGCCTGCAAGGAGCGCCGACGCCGTCAAGGTCGATGTGCACGATCCGCAGGCCGTGGCGCTCGGCTACGTGGAGAACGCGAGCCAGGTCGACGCCAAGAAATATCCGCACTATGTGGCGGGCTCGAATTGCGACAATTGCCTGCAGCTGCAGGGCAAGCCCGGGAACAATTACCGGCCGTGCACGCTGTTTGCGGGGAAACTCGTCGCGGTGGCGGGCTGGTGCTCGGGGTGGACCGCTGAGATGTGAGCGGCGCTCACCCCGTCCAGGCGTCGCGCACTGCAACGCCGATGGCGGGAAAATCGGTGAAAAATCCGTCGATGCCGGCCGCAAGATAGCGGGCGATCTCGCCGCGCAGGTCGCCATGCGCCGCCGGCGATTTCCCGATTTTCAGCTCATCGGGCAGAAACTCGTTCTCGGCCCGAAACGTCCAGGCGTGAACCGCGAGACCTTGCGCATGCGCCTCGGCCACCGCGGTGGGCGTCGCCAGCGTCTTGGCGATGCCGATGCCGTGAGCGTATTGCGCGATGCGCGCGACATCGCCGATCTCATGCTCCAGAAGCTGGACCAGCGGCAGCGGGGTCATCTCGCGCAATTGCCGCAAATTGTCCGGATCGAACGACTGAATGAAGACCGGCGATCCGCGCTCGGCGTAGCCGTGGCGTTCGAGCGTCTCGAGCACCGGCCGTTCCTGCGCGAGACCGAGCCTTTGAAAGTGGGCCGGATGCTTGGTCTCGGGATAAACCCCGATTCTGGACTTGCCGGCGCGGACACGATTTGCGCTCTGCGCGAGCTGCATGACCTCCTCGAAGGTGGGCACGCTGAAGCGGTCGTCAAAGACACAGTTCGCCGGCCGTAAGGCCGGCAGGCGCTCGCGTGCACGGAGTGTCTTGATCTCGGCGAGCGTGAAATCCTCGGTGAACCAACCCGACATCTTTTCGCCGTCGATGACCTGGGTGCGGCGCCGCTCGGCGAACTCGGGATGCTGCGCAACGTCCGTCGTGCCCCCGATCTCGTTCTCATGACGGGCGATGAGTACGCCGTCGCGGGTCATGACCAGGTCGGGCTCGATATAGTCCGCGCCCTGCTCGATCGCTCGCTGGTAACTCTCGAGGGTATGTTCCGGCCGCTCCCCGCTCGCCCCTCGATGGGCAATCACGATTACGCTCGACGAGTCCGCCACTGCTGTACCCCCCGCTGAATAAACGGGGGAGTTTAGACCACAGGCACACCCCGGGGCTTCCTGCGTGGAAGCCCCGGGGCATGCTGGCAGTCAAAAATGCCGACTTACCGCGGCGGCGGTGCCAACGGAATCGCGTTCGTCTCGTACGCCGCGATCACGCCGTTCGTTCCCGGCGTCCACGAAGAGGGTTGCCGGCTCTGTCCCTGCAACCGATCAGCACGCGTCGAGGTCGGCGCCGCGAAAGCGGCTCCGATCGCGAAAACCGCAACAGCCGTCACCATAAATTTGCCACGGTACATGACATCCCTCGCTTAGTGCCGATGCGACGGGCTGACGCCGGCAGCGGCCATTACCGAAGCTTTCGGTATGTTGGCGCCCGGATCGTCCATCACCGCAGCCTTCGGCAGGTTGGCGCCCGGATCATCCATCACCTTCGGTATGTTGGCGCCCGGATCATCCATGACCTTCGGTATGTTGGCGCCCGGATCATCCATGACCTTCGGTATGTTGGCGCCCGGATCATCCATCACCTTCGGTATGTTGGCGCCCGGATCGTCCATCACCTTCGGTATGTTGGCGCCCGGGTCATCCATGACCTTCGGCATGTTGGCGCCCGGATCGTCTCGCATCACGAACTGCGCTCCCTGAGTGCCCAACGCCTTGAAATGAGCCGACTGCCCGCTTTGCGGGGCGTTTTGATAGGCGAAAGCGGCACTGGACACTGCGCAGCAGGCATATAAAGCGATTAGACTTACCTTCATAATCAATATCTCCCGGGACTTTTTTGGGTGGAACACACATGGACAAAACAAGGCGGGCGACAAGCCCCGCCTATTAGGTAAAGCGACATTCGCACGGAAATCCCCTCATGTTGCATCGCGACAATTTGCGGCGTATATGCGGTGCGGGCCCCGAGGCGCGAAACACGCTTGTTTTGGTGACGATGAGAGACCTGCAATGCAAGTGCCGGCGAATTTCACCCAGCTGCTGACCGACTGGCGTGACGGCAATCCCCAGGCGTTGGAGCAGGCTGACGCCCCTCGTTTATGAGGAGCTTCGCCGGCTGGCGCGCAATTACATGCGGACGGAGCGCGGCGGCCACACCTTGCAGGCTACGGCGGTGGTGCACGAAGCCTTCCTGCGACTGATACAGGGGAACGTGGCGCTGCAGGATCGCGCTCATTTCTTTGCCCTCGCCTCCCGGCTGATGCGCCGAGTGCTGGTCGACCATGCTAAATCGCGCGGCCGGCAGAAACGAGGAGTCCCGCAGAACGAGCCGTTCCAACAAGACTCCGTTCCGCGCGTGGCCGGATTCGACGTCATCACCCTCGATGATGCCCTGCGAAAGTTTGCAGCAAATGGAGCCGCGCCTCGCACAAGTCATCGAGCTCTACTACTTCGGCGGCCTGACCTACGATCAGATTGCCGCCGAGAGCGGCGCCTCGTCCGCGACCGTGCACCGCGACATACGGCTTGCACGCGCGTGGCTGATGCAAGAAATCGCAGGACATCCTCCCACGTGATCCCGCGCGGGCGTTGGCAACAGATCCAATCACTGTTCGACCAGGTGGTTGATGCGCCGCCCGGGAGAGCAAGCCGCGCGCCTGGCAAGCGCCTGCGGAGGCGACGGAGAGCTCCTGCGTTCGGTCGAGTCGCTGCTCGCATCGGACCAAAGCACCGAGGACCCGTTGATGAACGTCATCAGCGAGGCGGCGGAATCGCTGCTGGTAGAACATCAGGACCGTCTGGTGGGCACCCGCGTCGGCAACTACCGCATCGTCTCCATCCTCGGCCATGGCGGCATGAGCACCGTCTATCGCGGCGAGCGCGACGACGCGAAGTACGAGCAAACGGTGGCCATCAAGGTACTGCACCACGCCGCCCTGCATCCCCGCCTGCGCAGCCGGCTGCACAGCGAGCGGCACATCCTCGCGACACTCGCCCATCCCTCCATCGCGCGTCTCATCGACAGCGGGGAGCTCGAGGACGGCACGCCATACTTGGTTATGGAGCACGTCGATGGCGAGTCCATCGATAACTACTGCGACAGCCGCACCTTGTTCGTGCGCGAGCGTCTCGAACTGTTCGTACGCGTCTGCGCAGCGGTTCAATACGCGCACCGCAACCTGGTCGTGCATCGTGACATCAAGGCCGCGAACATCCTCGTGACGAGCGATGGCACGCCGAAGCTCCTGGATTTCGGTATCGCCAAGTTACTCGCACCGGAGAGCATGCGGCACACGGTACCGGTAACGCGCCTGCAAGAGCGCATCCTCACCCCGGAGAACGCCGCCCCCGAGCAAGTGCTCGGCCGCTCCATCACCACCGCAACGGACATCTATGCGCTCGGAGTGCTGCTGTACCAACTGCTGACGGGCCGATCACCCTATCGCCTCACGAGCTACAGCCAGCTGCAGCTCGAGCGCGCGATCTGCATGGACGACCCGATGCGTCCGAGCCAGATCGTGCTCGCGAAGTTCGAGGCGGAAACCGATGCGGACCGAAGCCGCCTTTCGGATCGGCGCGGGCTGTCGCCGTTACGCTTGCGAGCCCGGCTCTCCGGCGACCTGGATGCGATCATCGCGATGGCGATGCGCAAGGAGCCGGATCGCCGTTATCCGTCCGTCGAGGCCCTCGCCGACGATATCTCGCGGCACCTTCTCGGCAGACCGGTCCTGGCGCGGCAGGGCGACTGGCGCTACAACACCGCCAAGTTCATGCGCCGTCATTTGCTGCCCTTAGCGGTGGTGGCCGCGGCATTTCTGGGTCTTGCGCTCATCGCGGGCGTCACCCTCTGGCAAAACCACCGCATCGAGATGGCGCGTGACGCGACGACCCAGGAACGCGATCGGGCGCAGCAAGTGTCCGCCTTCCTCGTCGATGTGTTCTCGCAAGCAGACCCTTACAGGGCGCAGGGGCGCGAAACGACCGCCAAAGAGCTGTTGGATCGCGGTGCTGCAAAGATCGGTAGCCAGAATTTGCAGCCCGAAGTCCGGGCGCAGCTCCTGGAGAGCATCGGACTCGCCTACCGCCGCCAAGGATTGAGCGAGCGCGCGATCCCATTGTTCGAGCAGGCCGTCGACATCCGGCGCGGAGAGAAGCCGGTCGACGCCCACCGCAGCGCCGCAGCGCTCGCAAATCTCGCGAGCGCGCTCACCGATGCCGGCCATCTGGTGTCCGCGGAGGCCTATCTGCAGCAAGCGCTCGAAATGTCGCGCAAGGGCGATGAGTCCTCGTCGATCGAGACGGCTGATATTCTGGTTCAATATGCGCAATTCGAGCTGAGCGCAAAAAGCGATCCCCAACAGGCCCGTAAGCTTTTCGGGGAAGCACTCGGCATCTACCGCAGCATCCTCGGCGCACAACACCTGTCGGTTGCCGTCACGCTAAGCGGTCTCGCCGTGGCCGCCGGCTGGATGGACGACTTCGCTGCCGCCGAGCAGTACGAGCGCGAGGCGATCGAAATCTTTCGCGCCACCGTCGAGCCGCAACTACCCAGATCACGCGGTCGCGCTGGCGACTCTGGGCAACATCCTGACAGAACGCGGCCAGTACACGGAAGCCGAGCAGCTGCTGAAAGAGGCGCTCGAAATCGAGCGCAGCGTCTTCGGCGAGCACAACGTACGCGTGGCACAGGCCGAATCGCATCTCGGCGATCTTTATGACCGGCGCGGCGAGACGGCGAAGGCAATCGAAGCGATGCAGGCCGCCGTCTCGGTCGCGAAGCAGGGACTCGGTGCCGAGCATTATCTCACCGGCTACTATCTGAACTCGCTTGCCACCCAGTATCTCAAGGCCGACGATGTGCCGGCCGCCGAGGCAGCCGCCCGCGAGGCGCTCGCCGTCTATGCGCAATCGCTGCCGCCGCAGCATCTCTACGTCGCCACGGCGAAACTCACGCTCGGTGAGATCCTGTTGCGCCGGGGATCTCTGGCTGCGGCCGAGGCAGAGCTGCGCTCCTCGCTCGACATCAACACGGCTCTCGCCGGTGCGGACAGCTGGCGTACCGCGCGCAGCGCCGCGAGCTTAGGATGGGTCCTGATCAAGCGCGACAAGGATGCCGAAGGCGAGCCGATGCTTGCCGCTGCGCGTTCACGATTGCTAGCCGCCGTGGGCGCGCATCACGCGGCCACCCAGGAAGCCACCAATCGGCTGGTCGAGTACTACCGCGCGACCCATCGCGACGCCGAGGCGCAGAAGGTCCTAGACGACACGGCCAAGCACTGAGGGTTTGTTGAACTAAGCTCCCGCCCGAAGGTCCCCTCCGCTAGAATCATCCCGTTGTGCGTCCGAGTATTAAGGGAACTTTAGGGAGCCATATGACCATCCGAATCAAAGTCCCATCGATGCTGCTGGCAGGCGCGCTGCTCGCGCTGTCCTTTGCAAATAATTCAATCGCCGGTTCGAGCCGCGAGGAAGTCCGGCTGCTGACCGCGTCGCAAATACTGGAGGAGGTGCAGGGTATGCCGGACCAGCGGCTGCCCGATACGCTGCTCGCCCATGCGTACGGTATCGCCGTGATTCCGAACGTCACCCAGATCGCACTCATTTTTGGCGGCCGGCACGGCAACGGCGTACTCACCATGCGCGACACGCTCAACTCGCCCTGGAGCAATCCTGTTTTCATATCCCTGAGCGGCGCCAGCGGGGGGTTGCAAGTGGGCATGCAGGCCTCCGACATCATTCTCGTGTTCACGACCAAGAGCGGGGTCGACGGCATCGCACTCGGCAAGCTCACGCTCGGCGCAGACGCATCCGTGGCCGCGGGCCCGGTAGGCCGCCAGGCAACGGCGGCAACGGACGTTTCGCTGGCCGAAATCTATTCTTATGCGCGCACGCGGGGGTTGTTCGGGGGCATCGCCATCGACGGCACGGCGATCACCATCGACAAGTCTGCGAACAGGGCTTTTTATGGAAAGCCAGACGTGACGGCGAGCGAGATACTCTCGGGCTCGGCGCCGACTCCGCCCGAGCCCGCGCAACGCTTTCTTGCCCGTTTGGCGAAGACTACGCATAGCGCGGTCCGCGGCTCACCGGCACCGCAAGCTGACATTCCGGCCTCCGCCGCCCAGGTTGCGCCGGTGGCTGCGCCCGGTGCCGCGCCTGCAGCGCCCGTGGCAGAGACTCGCACCTATCCGCTCGAGAGCCCGAGTCCAAACTAGGAGCCTGGTCGAAACCACCCGCAGTCATTCTATGAGCGATCAACCTCCGATCTCCCGCCTTGAGCTCACCGCAGCCTCATTGGGCGCGGGCGGCTCTGCCGCCGCGCACGAGGCGACGGTCACCGAGGTCGAGATCAGGACACCGAGCGGGGTATGCGATGCCTCGCTTGCACAACCGAGCGGCGATGGGCAATGGCCCGGCGTCATTCTGTTCGTGGACGCGGGTGGCTTGCGCCCCGGCATGCGCGATATGGCCAAGCGCCTGGCGAAGAACGGCTATACGGTCCTCGTGCCCAATCCATACTATCGCTCGACCAAAGCGCCGGGATGTCCGCCCGGCTTCAACTTCTCGAATCCCCAGCATCGAGAGAAGGTCGCTGCGCTTCGCGCGCTCCTCACCGCCGAGGCGGTCAGCGCGGACGCGACCGCCTACGTGGCCTTCCTCGACACCCAGCGATCGGTAAAAAAATCGGCCAAGCTGGGGGTCGTCGGATATTGCATGGGCGGTTCCATGACCCTGCGTGCCGCCGCTGCGCTGCCGAACCGCGTCGGGGCGGGCGCGTCCTTGCACGGCGGCGGACTGGTCACGGATAAGCCGGACAGCCCGCACCTCATCGTCCCCCAGATCAAGGCGAGCTACTACTTCGGCATTGCGGCCAACGACGATGCCAGCGAGCCCGAAGCGAAGACCCATCTGCGGAAGGCGTTCGACGCCGCCGGCTTGCCGGCGAAAATCGAGGTCTATGCAGGATGTCTGCACGGCTGGTGCGTGAAAGACATGCCGACATCCCCCGACGGCAAACCGATCTACAATGAAGCCCAAGCCGAGCGAGCGTGGAATGAGCTGATCGCGCTCTACAAGCAAACGCTCGTGTGAACGACCGACCCCCGAATGGCAACCGATCCAGTCAAGCCCGTGCTGAGCCCTCCGCGTCGAGATGTAGACCGCGAAGTCGTACACGCGTGGCTTGACGCGCTGTCGACGGCTGCCTGCGATGAACGGGAATTCCTGGCCGCTGTCGAGAAGCTCACCCAGCGCTCCGCGGAAGCCGGCTGGGATGCGCTCTCCCTTCTGGATCAGTATTACCGCCTCGGCAAGATTCCCAGCGAAGTCTTCGGCAGCCTGAAGTCGAGCCTCTCGAGCCTGCTCATCGGAGCGGACTCCCACGGCGAGGAGCTGAGTGTCCCGCTCCCGCAGCGCGCGGAGACCGCCCCGGCTCCCACGGCGCCGGCACCCAGTGCCGCCCCGCGCCCCGCCGCTGCCGTGCAGGCGAGGCAGCCCACCGCCCCGCCGCAGATTGCATCGCCCGCACCCCCGCCTCCGGCCGCGGCGCAGACCGCAACGCAGGCCGTGTGGGAGGCGGCCGGCGCCGCTCAGGCGAAGCCGATGGCCGCAGTCGAGCCGCTGCGTCGGTCGGTGCGGCGGGAAATCGACGTCGGCGAGGTCTTGCGTGGCCGGTACGTGATCAAGAGCGTCTTGGGCCGGGGCGGCACCGGTACGGTCTTCGAAGCCGCCGATCTCTACCGCGTCGATCTGCCGGAATCGGGTCAGCGGGTGGCGTTGAAAGTCCTGCACGCGCAGATCGCCGGCAAGCCGCAATTGTTCGCGGAATTGCAGCGCGAGTTTCAGCTGCTGCAATCGCTCTCGCACCCGAACGTCGTAAGAGCGTTCGATCTGGACCGCGACGGCGACATCGCATTCTTGACCATGGAATTCTTGCGTGGCCTGTCTCTCACGGGGCTGCTCGCTGCACGCAATCAGATGCGCTTCGAGCGTGCGCATGCACTCGCCATCATTCGCGACGTCGGGAGCGCCGTCGCGCACGCGCATTCGCGCGCCGTGGTCCACGGCGATCTCAATCCCGGCAACATTTTCATCACGAACGAGGGAGAGATTCGGGTTCTCGACTTCGGAGCCGCACACCCCTCCTTCGGCGGTCCGACGGTGTCCGCTCCGAGCGAGCGATCACCGATCGCGACGCCGCGCTATGCGAGCCCGCAGGTCCTCGACGGCCAGCGTCCCGACGCCCGGGACGATGTGTACTCGCTCGCCTGCCTCATGTACGTGCTCCTCGGCGGCAAACACCCCTTCGGGGAGAAAACGGCGCTCGCGGCCGAGGAGCAGCACTTGCGGCCGTCGCGGCCCGATGGGCTCAGCGGGAAAGAGTGGCGGGCTCTGCGCACGGGTCTCGCCTTCGATCGCGAACGTCGGCCTGCCGATGTCGCGGGTTGGCTGGAGGCATTCGACTGGAGTACGGCGGCCCCGCGCCTGCCGCCATTGCTGACTCTGGTACGCGTGGCGCCGCCCCGGCGCAATCGCTTAGGGGTGGCGGCCATGGTCATTACAGCTATCGTTGGGGTGCTGGCTGCAGCCCTGTGGGCGAACGCTTATTTCGGTGAAGACAGGAGCTCGCCGTCAACCACCGCGAACGACTCCGAGCCGCAGTCCACCACTCCCCTGCCGCAATCGGCTCGCTCGGGGGTCGCCGCGCAGCCCCCCTCATCGGCGCAGTCCTCCTCATCGGCGCAGTCCTCCTCATCAGCGCAGCCCTCCTCATCAGCGCAGCCTTCCCCCTCCTCGGGGCAAAACACCGTGGCGCCGCCGGCGGAGCGCGCCGCTGCTCCACCGAGCTCGCCGGCAGCGCAAGCCGTGCCCAGTTCGAGTTCGCTGCCGCCGACCCTGCCAAGCGATCGCGCCCGACTCGCGGCAAACGAGGGTGGCGGGGCGACGAGTTCACCGCGGGCGACGCCGGCCCCCAGCGCGCCCGCTCTGCCCCCGCCATCGGCCGACGGAACACCGGCAGGCCCGCTGCCCCGATCCCGCATCGAGCTGGCGGCCGACACCATCGACGTGCCGCTCACCGATCCGGCCGCGCGCATCATCGTCCGCCGTCGCGGCAGCCTCCAAGGCGAGGCCACGTTTACTTGGTGGACGGAATCAGGGACTGCCAAGCCCGGGCAAGATTTCATTGCGGTCACGCCTCATCAAGAGGTGATCGAGGAGGGCAAGAGCTCTGTCAGCCTGTTCATTCCCGTGGTCGGCGATGCGACGCGCCAACAACCAAAAAGCTTCTATGTGGTCATTAACGACCCGGGACCGGGTGTGACGCTCGGTGCCCGTACCCTGACCATGGTGACGATACCGCCGTCGCAGTGACCTCAGCTTTCGGCCGGCGCGAACATCACGAGCAGCACCAGTTCCTCTTGGACGTCGTAGAAACGATGCTCGACCTGAGCGGCGACGAATATGACTGTGCCGGCCTCGAGCGGCCGGTCCTCCGCGCCCGCCCGCATACGCGCTTTGCCTCGCACTACGTAGTAAAGCTCATCCTGCCGATGCGGGGTCTGTGCATCGACGCTGCCGGCGGGGAGCACATAGAGGCCGGCACTCATCGAAGCGAGGCGCAGAAACTCGAGGTACGCATCGCCCCTGCGCGCGCGTTCCGCCGCGAGGCTGCCGAGGTCCTTGAAGTCGACGTCCTTTCCGTTCACGATCCTGCTCCGCAAAGCATCGAGGATAGACCATGCCGTCGGCATCCGGGCTGTTGATCGCGTACATCGCGGCGGCGAGTCTGTTGACGGTCACACCGGGCCTCGACACGGCCTTGGTGCTTCGAACCGCGGTGACGCGCGGCGCGCGCCACGCGGCGCTCACGGGCGCGGGCATTGCCTCCGGGTGCTTTGTCTGGGCCGCACTGGTCGCCTTCGGTCTCGGTGCTGTGCTCGCGGCCTCCGCAGTCGCCTACACCGCATTACGCTGGATTGGCGCGGCGTACTTGCTGTGGCTCGGCTACAAGATGCTGCGATTTCCGCGCCGGACGTTCGTCACGGGAGCGCCGGCGGCCGCCGGCAAGCACAAGGCTTTTCCGGCGGGCTTGCTCACGAACTTATTGAATCCCAAGGTCGGCGTCTTTTACGTCTCATTCTTGCCGCAGTTCGTCCCCGCCGGAGTGCGCGTCGCGCCGTACATGCTTCTGCTCGGAGCCATCCACGCGTTGCTCGGCTTGATCTGGTTCGCCTGCCTGATCGCCGCGACCCGGCCCCTCGCGCGCTTTCTGGCAAAGCCCTCGGTCGTCCAGGTGTGCGACCGGCTCACCGGCGGCATGTTCTTGGCGTTCGGTCTGGGGCTTGCACTCGATTCGCGGCGTCCCTGAGCGCGGTATCGCGGCCGCCGTCAATGCGCAAATTTCCGCTGCTCTTGTTCGTGATGCTCCTGGCCGCGGCCGCGGCGCTGATCTTCGATCTCGCCAGGCAACTGCCGGATCTGGTGGCGGTCCACTTCGATGCAGCCGGGCGCGCCAACGGCTTCATGACGCGCGCGGGTTGCCGCGAATTCATGCTCGTCACGACGCTCGGCGTGCCGCTCTTGATCACCGTCGCCACCGCCCTCGTTCCGCGCCTGGTGCCCGCGTCGCTGATCAACATCCCTCACCGGGACTATTGGCTTGCGCCCGAGCGAGCGCGCGATTCGCTCGCCTTTCTGAGCGAGCAAGGCCTCTGGTTCGGATGCATTTTCGTGGTATTTCTCGCGTGCGTGGATGCGATGCTGGTCAAGGCCAATGCGGTCTCGCCTCCCGAATTTCCGAACCGGCTGTTCGTCGCCATGCTGATCTTTTTCTTTGGCGCGGTCGGCGCCTGGTTCGTGCGCATGCTGAGACGCTTTCGCGCACCGGCCTAGCGTCCTGGCCCGCGCCACCGTCGCGCCGCGCGCGCTTTGCGCGGGGCCGGGGAGATTCACCCCTTTTGACGGTCGATCCATTGGTTGACGACACTCTCCAGCAAGGTCAGCGGGACGGCGCCGTTCTCGAGAACCACCGCGTGGAAGTCCTTGAGATTGAATTTGGGTCCGAGCGCGGCCTTGGCGCGCTCACGCAGCTCCAGAATCTTGAGCTGGCCGATCTTGTAGGCGCAGGCCTGTCCCGGCTGGCCCATATAGCGCTCCACCTCCGAAATTACCTCGCTCTCGTTCATTCCGGTGGTATCGACCATGTAAGCGATCGATTGATCGCGGCTCCAGCCCTGTGAATGCAGACCCGTGTCGACGACGAGCCGCGCCGCACGAAACATCTCGGCCTCCAGGCGCCCGAGATCGCCCAGCGGATCATCTTTGTACATGCCGATCTCGGCCGCGAGGTGCTCCGCGTAAAGAGCCCAGCCCTCCGCGTACGCCGAGTACAGGGGAACCTGGCGTATCAACGGCAGATCCTTCATCTGTTGCGCCGTGGAGATTTGAAAGTGATGGCCGGGGATGCCCTCGTGATAGGCAAGGGTCTTCATGGTCCAGGTCGCCGTCTCCTTGACGCTGCGCAGATTGACGAAGAAGGTGCCCGGACGCGAGCCATCCATGGCTGCCATGTCGTAATAGGCTCCGGCGGTGCCGCCCTCGGCGGCCGCCGGCACTCGCATCACTTGGAGCTTGCCGGGCGGAACGGTTCGAAAATACTCCGGCATGCGCGCATTCACCTCATCGAGAATCTGCTGATAGCGCGCGAGCAGTTGCGCCCGGCCCTCATCCGAGTCGGGCAACAGGTAGCGCGGGTCGTGGTGCAGCGCCTGCACCCGTGAGGCGACGGATCCGGACGCGTATCCCTGGGACTTGAGCAGCGCATCCATCTCCGCATTCACCCGGCTCACCTCCGTAAGCCCCAGCTGGTGCACTTGCTCGGGCGTGTAGTCGGTGGTGGTCATCTGCCTGAGCACGACCGCATAGTACGCAGCCCCATCGGGCAATCGGCCGACGCCGGCGGTCTGCGTGGTCGCAGCGCCGCGCACCGACTCGAGGGCCGCCGTCATGCGCGCGAAAGCCGGATAGATCTGATCCTTGACCACGGCTGCGGCGTAGGCCGTAAGTTTCGTCTGCTCGGCAGTATCGATGCCCTGCGCCTTGTTCATGCGAGCGGTAAACGTCGTCACCAGGGGATTGTCCGCGGGCGCGGGCTTCACGGTTGCCTCGATGCCCTGCTCGGCTCTATCGAGGAGCGGCAAGGGAAGGACTACCCCGCTTTTCGATTGCCGCAGCATCTCGGCGGTCACGGCATCCAGCTTGCCGGCCGTTGCCTCGAGGCGCTTTACGTAGTTGCGCGCACTCTTTGCGTTGTGGATGACGTGGTCCGTCTCCAGAAAGGTAGGCAATTGCACCTGTACGCCCCACATCGGCGCGATCGGGTAAAGACCTTCGGAGGAAATCCATCCGAAGCGCTTGAACGACAACATCGTTTCGTACTGATCGAGCAGGACGTCATAGGTGATCTGATCCTGTCGGGCGAGCTTCGCTCGATCGAACTCCTTGACCTGTTTTACGAAGCGCTCGAAGGTCGCATAATCATCGTCCCGTTTTTTGAGTCCGACCGGTGTCAGCTTCCCGGAGTACCAATCGAAGACGGTGCCGTCTGCAATTCCGACCTGGGAAGCCGTCTCCGGATTCTGCGCGAGCACGATCAGAGCCTGCCGGTTTGCGAGCTGATTGATGGTGAAGGGCATGCCGAACGCGATCCGATAGCCCGCATACGCGCCGACGACGACCAGGGCGAGACCGATCCAACCGAATACCTTCAGAGTTTTCTTCATCCCCACTCCCGCTGCCCTGATGAACTGCTCCGCGTATAGCACAAAGGCTCTCCCGGAGACAAAATGTCCTTCTCGAGATTCGCGAACCGCAGGAGATAGAGATGTATACGCTTTACTACAGCCCGGGGACCGCGAGCATGTGCGTACACCAAGCACTCATCGAGACAGGCGCCGAATACTGTTTGATCCAGGTCGATCTGCAGGCGGGCGAGCAGCGCGATCCGGCTTATCTGAAACTCAATCCGGGCGGCGTCGTGCCGACGTTGCTGATCGACGCTGTGCCCTTTACCGAGTCGGCCGCTCTGCTGATGACCCTGGCCACCCGGCACCCCGAAGCGGGGCTCGCGCCCCCGGAGACCTCGCCGCGCCGTGCCGAGTGGTATCAGTGGATCGTTTACCTGGCCAACACGTTGCAGCCGGCGTTCCGCTCATGGTTCTATCCGGGCGACGTCAGCGACGACCCGGATACGCAGGCGCTACTGGTGCCCGCCACGCGCCGCAGGATCGAAAGCGTCTGGACACGAATCGACAGGCATCTGGCGGCGCAAGGACCGTATCTATTGGGTGCGGAGTTCTCGGCGCCGGATCTGCTGCTGATCATGATGATGCGCTGGTCGCGAAACATGCCGAAGCCGGTGACCGAATGGGCGGCGCTGCAGCAATACGCCGCTCGCATGAAGGCCCGGCCGAGCTGGAAACAACTGTGCGCGCTCGAAGGGCTTGGCGACTGGACTTGATCAGTACCAGTCTTCCCGTTGCCGCAGAGTCTCGAGCTCATCCGCGGACGAATGCCGGTTGAGGATGGCGTTCCGGTGCGGAAAGCGGCCGAAGCGATCGATGATCGCCTTGTGCTCCACGGCATAGCGCGTCCACTCCGCGTCGCCGAGCTGCGCGAACAGCTCTACAGAGAGCGCCTGGTCGAGGCGATCCTCGCTATGCTCGAACGGCAGGTAAAGAAAGCAGCGCTCCCGCGCCGTCATGGCGACGTCGAAACCCTGAGCGATCGCACTGCGGGCGAGTCGCCGCGCAACGGGGTCGGCCGCATAGGCGCGAGGCGTATCGCGGAAGAGATTTCGCGAGAACTGATCGAGCACGATGATGGCGGCCAGCAGCTGCTGGCGCGTGGTGCAAGTGAACCCCTCGTCTGCCGCGAGCCGCTCGTGCAACCCAAGGAAGCGCTTGCGGATGAGCGCATCGGTGGGCTCGCTCTTGGCGAACCAACAAGCTTCGCCCAGCTCGTCGAACCAGAAGTGCAGAACCTCGTTCTCCCAATTTGGCTCTGCCATCCGGGTCAATCCGGGAGCCCCGCCAAGCGCAGCGAGGTGGCAAGTTGCTCGGCATGGGCCGCCACCTTGAACGGCTGGTTACGCATGAATTTGGCGACCGAGAAGTCCGGGTGCATGGACAGACACGCCGCAACGCTGGCCTTGGCGGAGGCCGCGTCGCCCAGCCGGGCATGACATGCCGCCGTCAGGGCGGCGTAGGGGTAGGCGCGGACGCGCGCATGACCCAGCATCGCCAGGGCCTCGGCGTAGTTCTGCAGGCTCATGTGGGCGATGGCGGCCACGCGCCAGTACCACGGCTCCTCGAAGTACGGATCGATCTCCCGGGCCCTCGACAGCCAGACCAGCGCCTCTTCGAGCTCGCCGACATAGACGAGCAGCGATCCGAGATCGGCCGCATTCCACTGGTTGTTCGGATTGAGCTCGACCGCGCGGCGTGAGTACTGCACGGCCACGTCAAAGGAGCGGCGTTGCATATAGACGGCGCCCAGAAGCGTCTGACAAGTACTCTCGCTGGGGTCGAGCTCGACGGCGCGCATCGCGAGAACGTACGCCTTTTCCAGCGCGGCGTCTGAGCTGAGCGGTCCGTCCGTCCACCGCGAATAGGACAGTGCAGACAACAGCGCGTGCGCCATACCATAGTCGGGATCGAGCTCGATCGCCTTCTCGACCAGCCGCCTGGCCTCGGCGGCGCCGGCCGGATCGTCCCAGGAGAGCGCGTTGCACTTCAGCACGCACTCGTAGGCCGCGAGGCTCGCGGGCGCCTTGCGGCGCGAACGCTCGTTCACGGACACCTGCACCCGGCCGACCAGCGTGCTGACCAGCGTTTGCACCACCCGGTCGAGAACGGCGAAGATCTCATCCGACCGGCGGTCGAATTTTTCGACCCAAATGTCGTTGCCGGTCTCGGCATCGACCAGCTGGACATTGATACGCATGCGCTCGCCCATGCGCCGGACGCTGCCTGCAACGAGGAAGCGCACGTTCAACTCGCGGGCGACCTCCTTCATGTCGACCGCGGCGCCGCGGTACCGGAATGAGGCCGAGCGGGAGCGCACCGCGAGCAGCCGCCAACGCGACAGCTCGGTGATGATGTCCTCGGTAATGCCGTCACTGAAGTAGTCCTGCGTGGGATCGCCGCTCAGGTTGAGAAAGGGCATGACCACGATCGACGGTTTGTCGGAGGGCGCCGCGGCGGTACTCGCCGGGGCCGGGGTGTCCACCCACGGCGCCACGGGCGCGATCAGTCGATAGCCTCGGCGTACGACGTTCGCGATGTATTTGGGCGTCTTCGGATCGTCGCCCAGGGTGCGCCGCAGCGCGGCCACGGCGGCGTACACCGAATCCTGGCTGACGACCACGTCCTTCCAGACCCGATCCAAGAGCTCCTCGACGCTGACCACCTCACCTGCGCGCTCGGCGAGGCACATCAGCAGCTGCATCGCCTTGGGCTCGAGTTTTATGGTGTGCCCGGCTCTGCAAATCTCATCGAGCGCCGGGTCCACACGCAGGTCAGCGATCCGGAGCGGGGAATGGGCTGGTGAGCTGATCTGGGACATCGCTGAAGAACCTGCCTTTGCCGCCGCCCTTCTCGATTTCTGGACGATTGTACACAAGCCTAGGAAATCCCTAGGCCACTTTCATACCCCTATCAGGACTTCCACCCTCCTGGAAGAGCACTGTGGATCCAGAGCCGGCGGGAACCAAACACCGGCAGAGACGACCCGGGACTTGAACGATTCAACCGACACCGAGGAGAGCACCATGAACACGATGACCACTTCGACCCGTTCCCCGCGCGGCCTGATCGCCGCCGCGACCCTCACCGCATTGATCTCCACTTTCAGCGCTGTGTGCCACGCAGACGATTCCACCGGCGTGCGCACGACAGTCGTGAAATATGCGGATCTCGACCTATCGACTTCGCAGGGCGCGGCGAGCCTCTACAACCGGATCCACGCCGCTTCCGAAGCGGTGTGTCCGACCTCCGACCGCGGCGATCTCGCGGCGATGTCCCGCTCGCAGAAGTGTGTGAAGCAGGCGATCGCGGGGGCTGTCGCCAAGGTCAATCAACCAGCGTTGTCCGCAATCTACGCGTCAAAGAACGGCGTGCAGCAACCCGCCAAGATTCTCACGGCCGACCGGCGCTAAAGCACCCTTGCTACGGGCCCAGACCGCTCGCCGGTCTGGGCCCGCGCCGTTTCGAGTGCCCGCCGCGGCTGTCCAATTGATAGAATCCGCGGCATGAAAATACACACCTCGGTCTGGATGACGTTCGGGCTCTGCATTGCCGCGCTACCGCTGGTGGCAAGCGCGGGCGGCCACGATGGCAGTGACGCGGCTGCATCGGTCAGCGATGAACACCTGGGAACGGTCTCGTTCCCGGTGTCCTGCGCGCCGCCCGTGCGCGCGAGCTTCAACCGCGGTGTCGCGTTGCTCCACGATTTTTGGTACGAGGAAGCGCGGCCGCAGTTCGAGAAGATCGTCGCGGCAGATCCGTCGTGCGCCATGGCGCATTGGGGGATCGCCATGAGCGCGTTCCATCAAATATGGGATCGACCCGATGCAGGTACGATGGCCAAGGGTTGGAGCGAGATGCAAGCGGCGCGGTCTCCGCCGGCCAAGACGGCACGCGAGCGTGAGTACATCGCCGCCCTCAGCGTCTTCTTCAGGCCCGGAACGGAGGATTTTCAGGCGCGCATCGAAGCCTATGCCGCTGCGATGGGAACGCTCTATGCACACTATCCCGCGGACATAGATGCCGGGGCGTTCTATGCCCTCGCGCTGCTGGCGGCAGAGCCGCCGAACGACACCAGCCTCACGCAGGAGAAAAAGGCCATGGCGGTGCTCACTCCGCTGTGGCAGAAATATCCGGACAATCCCGGGATCGTGCATTACATCATCCATGCCTGCGACACGCCCTCGCTCGCGCCCGATGGGCTCGCCGCGGCACGACATTACGGCGAGATTGCCTCCTCCGGCCCGCATGCCGTTCACATGCCCGGACACATTTTTGCGCGCTTGGGCATGTGGCCCGAGGATATCGATGCGAATCTCGGCTCGGTGGCTGCCTCGCGCGCCGCGGAGGCGCGTCACGAGAGCGGCTGGATGGACCAATTCCACTCCGACGATTTTCTGGTGTATGCCTATTTGCAAAGCGGCGATGATGCGCACGCGCGGGCGGTCGCCGCCGACGCGGCCGCCCAGATAGCACACTACGAGGCCATGCCGAATATGGCGGACCACTACATGACGGGTATGTTTCCGTACTATCGGGTCAAGTTTCCGGTTTTTCTTGCGCTGGAAACCAGGGACTGGAAATCGGCGGCCGCGATCGAGCCCATCAAGGGTGCGCCTCCCGAGTCGCAGAGTGAAGTGTACTGGGCCCGCGCGATCGCGGACGGGCATCTACACCGCCCCGCGCAGGCCCACGCCGACCTCACCGCATACGATGCGTTGCTGGATGAGATCAGAAAAGGCAGGCACGCCTATTTCGCCGATTCGACGGGGGCACGGATCAGGCACGAAGAGATCCTCGGATGGGCCGCCTTTGCCGACGCGAATACCGCGCAAGCGCTCGAGCACATGCGCGCGGCCGCGGACCTACAGGATCGCGTCGGGCAAGGCGAGGTCGATATTCCGTCCCGTGAAATGCTGGCCGATATATTGCTCGAGTCGGGCCAGCCGCAGCAGGCTCTGGTGGAATATAGACAGGCCTTGAAGCTCAGTCCGAACCGGTTCAATGGCTTATTCGGCGCGGGCAGCGCGGCGGAAGCTGCCGGGGAAACTGCCGAAGCGCGGCGCTACTACTCCGCGTTGCTCAAATCAAGTGGCGCAGGATCCGAGCGGCCGGAGATTGCGCACGCGAAAGCTCTGGTCACGGCGGCGCAAGTCGGGATGAACTGATCGCCGCCGCGGCGCGCGCAGGCTCTCGCGAGACTTCAGTGTGTGGCGTTGCCTGCCAGCGGGGGTCCGCTGGGGTCGGCCGGCGCCGGCACAGCCGGGGCAGCACCCTTGGCCGATGCCGCAGGATCGACCGGCACGACGGGCAACGAGTACGCGTCCACCTTGGTCTTGGCTTCTTGTTCCTGGCGCAGCTTGTCTTGCGCGAGCCGCAATTGCTCACGTGCCTTTTCGAACTCGGCCTGCCGCCGCTTCTCGACTTCAGGATCGACCCGTTGCGTGGCCAGCCGCTCGTTCGCGATGCGGGCGTTCTCGCAATCTGAGGGATTGCGTACCTTGGTCGGATCCTGGTCGCATTTCAGGAGGATCCCATCGAGCGTCACCCGGTCCTCCATCAGATCCTCGACCGTCACGGGCGGAATTCGGCGCGGCGCGCACCCCAAAACAGCGAGCATGGCAGCGCACAGGCCGCCGGCCGCAAGGATATGTTTGATCGAGTGACGCATGTGGCTCACCGAAGCCATGGTACTCAAAACGGCCGGGAGTGCGACCCCGCGGTTGTGACTTGCATCACGGCCTGACAAATCCTGTCACGTCGATGAATCAGCTTCGTGACGCGGATACCGTTGGGACGGCGGGTTTGACCGGGTCACGTTGACCGGGTCACGTTGACCGGGTCGCGTTGACCGGGGCGCGACGCCTGTGTACCTTGCGCCTGATATGGCGGCCGGCAAAATGGAAAACGAATCGAAGCCTTTGGATTTCGAGACGGCGATGCGCGATCTCGAACAGATTGTCGAGCGATTGGAGCACGGCGACTTGCCCCTCGAAGAGTCGCTTGCGGCGTTCGAGCGCGGCGTCCTGCTGACGAGGAGCTGTCAGACGGCCCTGAAGGAGGCCGAGCAGAAAGTGGAGATTTTGCTGAAAAAGGCCGGCGGCGCTCAAGTCGAGGACTTCGACCCGGATTCGGCCAAATCCCCCGACTGAGCCGGCGCCGGACGGCCTGATCGCCCACGCGGGCCCCTCGTCGGGCAATTACGCCTCCTCTGATATCATTGCAATGCGCGAGACGGGCCCCATTTAGGGGCATGTTCGCAGCAGCAGGAAACCCATCTCTATGAACGTCGCGGCTCCCGCCAAAAAGTCCAGCGTCTCGCCCGTGGAGGACGTACAAGGTCATCCCGACACCCGGCAGATGCCGATCAACAAGGTCGGCATCAAGGACATCTATCATCCCATCCGGGTCAAGGACCGGGCCGCGGGGGAGCAGCACACGGTAGCGAACTTCAACATGTACGTGAACCTGCCGCACAACTTCAAGGGCACACACATGTCGCGGTTCGTCGAGATATTGAACCGCCACGAGCGCGAGATATCGGTCGACTCGTTCGGCAAGATGCTCGAGGAGATGACCGAGCATTTGCACGCGGACGCGGGCCACATCGAGATGACGTTTCCTTACTTCGTCATGAAGAAGGCGCCGGTGACCGGCGTCCAGAGTCTGATGAACTATCAGGCCGCCATCTTCGGCGAGTACCGCGATGGGCGCACCGACGTGTGGCTCAAAGTGGTGGTGCCGACCACCAGCTTGTGTCCCTGCTCGAAGAAGATTTCCGACTACGGAGCGCACAACCAGCGCTCGCACATCACCTTGACCGCGAAGCTCAAGGAGCACATGTGGCTCGAGGAGTTGATCGACGTCGCCGAGTCGCAGGCCTCATGCGAGGTTTACGGAATACTCAAGCGTCCCGACGAGAAGTTCGTGACCGAGCGGGCGTACGACAACCCGAAGTTCGTCGAGGACACGGTACGCGATGTCGCCATGGCCTTGAACCGCGACCAGCGGGTGCGCGCCTACGTGGTGGAGGCCGAGAACTTCGAGTCCATCCACAACCATTCCGCGTACGCAATGATCGAGCACGATAAGGACACGGCGGCGCGCTGATTCAGCCGGCGCGCGGACCCTCGCGGCGGCGCCTCGCGGACGCGGCGTCTCAGCTCGCGCGCTCCGCGCTCTGCAGGCGGCCGATCATGCTGCGCAGGAACACCTGGTTGAAACGCAGCTGACATTCGGCCGAGACCTGTTCCAGCAACGTCGAGCTCACCTTCATCACGACCACCGAGCCCGCGGCCCCGATGGTCGCCGTGCGCTTGGCACCACGCACGTAACTCGTCTCGCCGAAGCAGTCGCCGGTGTCGAGGTAACCCAGGGCCTTGCCTAGCCGGGCGACGCCGACGCGCCCCTGCACGATGATGTAGAAGCGGTCGTCCATCTCCCCTTCTTTCACGATCTCCTCGCCGTCGGCGTAATCCTGCCAGCTGCTCGCGCGCAGCACCTCCCAGATCTCGCTGTGCGAGAAATCGTGGAAGAACTTGAGCTTGCGCAGCAGGCCGAACTGCTCCTGCTGATCGATGCGGTTGTACTGGGCGCGCAGCTTCTGGTGCACCCGCGTGAGCTCCGCGGCGAAGTCGAGACCGGTCTTGTAGCGCTTCTCGGGATCCTTCTGCAGCGCCATCGCGGTTACGTTCTCCAGCTCTTCCGGGATCTCAGGGCGCAGCGTGTGAATAGGCGGCGGGGTCGCGAACACGATCTGGTGCAGAAGCTTTTGCAGATTGCCGGCGCGGAACGGGCGCGTGCCGGTGAGCAGCTCGTACATCACCGCGCCCAGCGAGTAAAGATCGGAGCGGTTGGTCAGCTCGATCGACTGCACCTGCTCCGGGGACATGTACGAGGGGCTGCCGGCAATGCCCTCGATCCTCGAGATCTCGGAATCGGCGACCAGCGCGATGCCGAAGTCGATGATGCGCACGTCGCTGTCCAGCGTGAGCATGATATTGCTCGGCTTGATGTCGCGATGGATGACTCCGCGGCTGTGCGCGTAGTGCAGCGCCCGTGCCGCCTTGTAGACCAGCTCGACCACATCGTCGATCCGCAGCAAGTTATCCGGCCGGCAGTACGCGGCCAGCGTGCGCGCGCCGTGCACGTGTTCCGTGACGATGTAGCAGTGGCCGTTCTCTTCGCCCGCATCGTAGATCGGCAGGATGTTGGGATGTTGCAGCATGCCGACCATGTGGGCTTCGGACAGGAACATCTTGCGCGCGATCTTCTTGCGATTCTCGTCGCTGCTCGAGTCGGTGTTGTACACCTTGATCGCGACGTCGCGTCCGTAATACGGATCGTGCGAGAGGTACACAGCGCCGGTACTGCCGCGGCCGACCTCGTTGATGATCGCGTACTTGCCGATCTTCTCGGGGATGGGCGCGCGCAGGTGCGGCGACTTCGCAAGGTTTTGCCGAATGGTGGTCAAGGAAGTTCTGGCGCTGAGTTGCGAAGTTCGAATCGTGGCATAAAGAATACTTCGGCAGGGTTCGTCCAAACTGTGATTTGGGTCGAGGGCTCAACGAAAGTGGGAATATCCTTGGACCGCAGGGACGTACGATTGGCTCTCGAGCGTCCACTGCACGGAATTTCCGCGACGTAGCTCACCTATCGTGGTCAACGTTAAGTTCAATGCGGCTGCTCGAGCGGCAAGCGCAGCGAAGCGCGCAGGCGGGACGGCCAGAAGCAGCTCGTAGTCGTCGCCGCCGCCGAGAGCGTAATTACGCGCCCGTTCCGGCGGGGCGACTGAGCGCAAGGCGCGCGACAGCGGCAGCCGCTCGATATCGACGTGCGCGCCGAGGCCGCTTGCGCCGGCGAGCTTCGGCAGATCGCCCGCGAGTCCGTCGGACAGATCCATCGCCGCGCTCGCGAGATCGCGCGCCGCCAAGCCGAACTCGACTCGCGGCGTCGGATACTCGAAGCGGCGGCGCAGCTCGCCCGCCGCAGCCGCATCGTCCGTGGTGAGCGTGCCCATCGCGAGGGCGAGCCCGGCACCCGCATCGCCGATCGTGCCGGTCACCGCGAGCACATCGCCCGCGTGTCCGCCGTCGCGGCGCAACGCCGTGCCGCGCGGCACGTGTCCCATGATCTGTACGCTCACCGCGAGAGGACCTGCCGTGGTGTCGCCGCCGACCAGCATCACATCGTGTGCGCGCGCGAGCTCGCCGAAGCCGTGGGCGAAGCCCTCGAGCCAGTCGGGCTCCGCTTGCGGCAGCGTCAACGACAGCATGGCCCATGCGGGGCTCGCGCCCATCGCTGCGAGATCGCTGAGATTCACCGCGAGGGAGCGATGACCGATGGAACGCGCATCGCTCCCTGCGGGGAAATGCCGCCCGGCCACGATCGTGTCCACGGCCGCCACCAGATCCGCATCGTCCGGTGTGCGCAGGATCGCGGCATCGTCGCCGACGCCCAGAAGCACGTCCGCGCGCGCCGTCCCTAAGCGCGAAAAATAGCGCCGGATCAGCTCAAACTCGTCCATATTCGTGTGGACGCAGCTCCCGGGCCGCCCGGTCCAGCACCGCGTTCACGAATTTATGGCCATCGGTCGCTCCGAACCGCTTGGCGAGGTCGACGGCCTCGGCGAGCGCCACCCGATAGGGCAGCTCGGGGTGCGAGGCGAGCTCATGCAGGCCGAGCCACAGCACGGCGTGCTCGATCGGATCGAGCTCCCCCGGCGCAATCTCGCTGTATTTGGCGATTTCGAGGTCCAACGCCTCGCCGTTCGGCGCGATGGCGGCGATGAGCCCCTCGAAATATTCGCGGTCCACACGTTCCGCTTCCGGGTCCTCGGCGAACTGGCGCCGGGTGTCCTGCCAGGTCAGTGGATTCAACTGCTGCTGATACAGCGCCTGCAGAGCAAGCCTGCGGGCGAGGCTGCGATTGCGATGCGGGGAGCTCATCGCGTTTCAAGCATCCAGGCGCCGCAGGAGGTTCGCCATCTCCAACGCTGCGAGCGCGGCATCCGCGCCCTTGTTGCCTGCTTTGCCTCCCGCACGATCGACCGCTTGCTCGACGGTGTCGGTGGTCAATACTCCGAAGCCGATGGGCACGCCCGACTCGAGCGCGATGCGCGCGAGGCCGGAAGCACACTCGCCGGCGACATAATCGAAATGCGGCGTCTGCCCGCGAATGACTGCACCGAGCGCGACCAGGGCCTCGTAGCGCCGCGACTGCGCCAGCTTGCGCGCGACCACGGGAATGTCGAAAGCGCCCGGCACGCGCACGATCTCGATCTGCTTCTCCGCCGCGCCGTGGCGCTTGAGCGCATCCACCGCGCCGCGCACCAGCGGCTCGACGACGAATTCGTTGAATCTCGAGACAACCAGGGCGAAGCGCAGATCGCGCACGCTGAGATCGCCCTCGGTCACCTTGATTTGATCGTTTGCCACGCCGCTATCCTCGCATGTCTATTCGCCGCCATCCACGTACTCGGTCACTTCGAGATCGAAGGCCGACAGACCCTGGAGCTGCTTCGGCGCACTCAGCACCCGCATGCGCTTCAGCCCCAGGTCCTTTAGGATCTGCGCGCCGATGCCGTAGGTGCGCAAGACCGTAGCGCCCGGGTGCCGCGGAGTGGGGGGCTTTGCGTCGATCTGCCGCACGCTGTCCATGAATTCCCGGGGTGTCTCCTCCGCCCGCAGAATGACGACCACGCCCGAGCTCTCGGCGGCGACGCGCCGGACCGCCGCGCGCAGCGGCCAGCCGAGATGCTCGCTGCGCACGCCGACCAGATCCCGCAGCGTGTCCTTGATGTGCACGCGCACCAGCGGCGGCACCGGGGAATTGAGGTCGCCCTTCACCAGCGCAATGTGCACGTTGCGATGCACGTGGTCCTCGTAGCAGCACAGCTGAAAACCACCGAACTCGGTCTCGACCGGCTGGTCGTAGATGCGCTCGATCGAGCGCTCGTTCTTCAGGCGATAACGGATGAGATCGGCGATGGTGCCGATCTTGAGCGCGTGTACGGACGCGAACCGCTCGAGATCGGGACGGCGCGCCATGGTGCCGTCATCGTTCAGTATCTCGACGATCATGGCGGCCGGCGAGAATCCTGCGAGGCGCGCGAGATCGCACCCCGCTTCCGTGTGGCCGGCGCGGGTGAGCACACCGCCCGGCTGTGCCATGAGCGGAAAGATATGCCCGGGCTGGCGCAGATCCTCGGGCCGCGCCTTCGGCGACACGGCCGTCTTGATCGTATGGGCGCGATCGTGTGCCGAGATTCCGGTGGTCACACCCTCGGCAGCCTCGATCGACAGGGTGAAGTTGGTGCGATGCGCGCCGTCGGTCTCGCTCACCATGAGCGGCAGCCGCAGCTGCCGGCAGCGCTCGCGCGTCAGCGTGAGGCAGATGAGCCCGCGTCCGTAGCGCGCCATGAAATTGACGTCCTCGGGGCGCACGCAATCGGCCGCCATGATCAGATCGCCCTCGTTCTCGCGATCCTCATCGTCCATGACCACGGCCATCTTGCCGCGGCGCAGGTCCTCGAGAATTTCGTCGATCGTGTTCATGGCTCCCTCCCCTCTAACGCTCGCGGGCTTGCGGCATGAGCCGCTCCAAGTATCGCGCGACCAGATCGATCTCGACGTTCGCGACGCCTCCCACCGCGAGCTCTCCCAGTGTCGTGACCTCGTGAGTGTGCGGGATGATGTTGACCTCGAAGGTTCTGCCGCTCACCTCGTTCACCGTCAAGCTCACCCCGTCGATGCAAATCGATCCCTTGGGCGCGACGTAGCGCATGAGCGCCTGCGGCAGCTCGAAGCGCAGCCGCCAGGAGCGCGCATCCCGGACGAGGTCCGCGAGCGTCCCGACGGCATCGACGTGTCCGCTGACCAGATGCCCGCCGAGCGGATCGCCGGCGCGCAAGCTCGGCTCGAGGTTCACGCGGCGCCCTGCCGTAAAGCTTCCGAGCGTGGTTTTGGCGAGCGTCTCGCGCGACACGTCGGCGTGGAATACGCCGCCATCGATCCGCGTCGCGGTGAGGCACACGCCTGAGACGCTCACGCTGTCACCAACGGCCACCCGCTTGAGGTCGAGCGCGCCTGCGTCGATGGCGAGATCGAGATCACCGTCTTTCTCGGTGATCGAGGCCACGCGCCCGGTGGCAATCACAATTCCCGTAAACATCGTTCCGCTCCCTACCCGCCAGGCGCCGCGCGCCGCGGCTCGAGGACCAGCCTCACGTCCGCATCCAGCCGCGCGACGTCCATGATATCGAACGCAAAACCCGCACCGCGCGCATCCAGACCGGCCAGCGCCGTCAGGGGCGCGGCGTCCGCGCCGAGCAACCGCGGCGCCATGTAGAGGATCCACTCATCGACCAGCCCCTCCTCGAGGAACGCGGCGGCCAAACGCGGACCGCACTCCACCAGCAGCTCGTTCACTTCGAGCCCGGTCAATCGGGTGAGCACCGCCTTGACGTCCAATCGGCCACCGATCGCAGGGACTCGCTCCACGGCAACGGGGGGGCGGTGCGCGGCGAGCCGTGCGGCGGCGGCGGGCGCGGCCTCCTCCGAGGCGAACACCCACGCGCCCTCGCGCGCGAAAACCCTGGCGTCGGGGGGGCAGCTGAGCGTCGCGTCGAGCACCGCGCGCAACGGTTGCCTGACCCAGGGCCCATAGACCCAGCGCACGTCGAGGCGCGGATCGTCCGTCCGCACCGTTCCGGCGCCGGTGAGCACCGCGGAGCTGCGCGCACGCCAGCGCTGTACGTCGGCGCGGGAAGCCTCGCTGCTGATCCAGATCGCGCCGCCCCCGGCCGGCGCGGTGCGCCCATCCAAGCTCATCGCCAGCTTCAGCCGCACGTACGGACGCCCGCGCTCGAAGCGCGAAAAGAACCCCGGGTTCAAGGCGCGCGCCTCCTTCTCGAGAATCCCCACCGCAACCGAAATGCCGGCGGCCTTCAGGCGCTCGATGCCGGCGCCGGCCACGCGTGGATTCGGGTCGACGCAGGCGCATACCACGCGGCCGATGCCGGCCGCGATCAGGGCATCCACGCACGGCGGCGTGCGGCCGGTGTGGTTGCACGGCTCGAGGCTCACGTAGGCCGTCGCGCCGCGCACGTCGCCGCGCGCCGCCTTGAGCGCCGCCAGTTCGGCGTGCGCCTCGCCGGCACGCTCGTGCCAGCCTTCGCCGAGCGTCTCGTTGCCGCGCACGAGCACGCAGCCGACGCGCGGATTCGGATCGGTCGTATAGAGGCCGCGTGCGGCGAGCTCCAGCGCCCGCGCCATATACGCGCGATCCGTGCCGTCGCGCTCCGAGCTATCTACGGCTGAGCTCATTTGCCCGCATCACCGGAATCATCGCCCGGCAGGAGGGGCAGCTGATCCTTGCTCGGCGGACTGCGGCGCCGATGCCGACGCAACAGGTCGATCTCGGTGCGAAAGGCCTCGATGTCTTGAAAGCTCCGATACACGGAAGCAAAGCGCACATAGGCGACCTCGTCCAAGTGGCGCAGCTCCTCCATCACCAGCTCGCCGATGGCACGGGAGGCAATCTCGCGCTCGCCCAAGCTGCGCAGCTTATGGCAGATCCTCGCGACCGCCGCATCGATCGCGTCGCTCCCCACGGGGCGCTTCTCGAGCGCCTTCTGCATGCCGGCGAGGAGCTTCGCTTCGGCGAAGGGCTCGCGGCTGCGGTCGCCCTTGATCACCGTCGGCATCACCAGTTCGGCGGTCTCGAACGTGGTGAAGCGCTCGGCACACTCCAGACATTCGCGGCGTCGACGGATTTGCCGACCTTCGCCGGCAACACGCGAATCGATGACCTTAGTCTCCGTGTGGCCGCAGAACGGGCAATGCATGGGACCTACCTAGGACCGGGCAGCCGGGCGGCCGTCGCTCACCCATAGACGGGGAATCGCCGGCACAGCGCCTCGACCTCGCCGCGTACGCGCTCGACGGTGGCATCGTCGCCTCGATGGTCGAGCACATCTGCAATCCAGCGCGACAGCTGCTTGGCCTCGTTTTCCTGAAAGCCCCGCGTCGTCGCCGCCGGCGTCCCGATCCGCAGGCCACTCGTGACCATGGGCGGTCGCGGGTCATTGGGCACCGCGTTCTTGTTGACCGTCATGTGGGCACGACCGAGCGCGGCATCGGCGTCTTTGCCGGTGATGTCCTTGTCGACGAGGTCCAAGAGAAACAAGTGATTGTCGGTGCCGCCCGAGACGATCTTGTAGCCGCGATCCTGCAGCCCCCGGGCCATCGCGCGCGCATTCGCGATGATCTGCGCGCAGTACGCCTTGAACTCGGGCTGCAACGCTTCCTGGAATGCCACCGCCTTCGCCGCGATCACATGCATCAGGGGTCCACCCTGGATCCCCGGGAACACCATCGAGTTCAGCTTCTTTTGAATCTCCGGGTTGTGCCGCGCGAGGATCAGGCCGCCGCGCGGCCCGCGCAAGGTCTTGTGCGTGGTGGTGGTCGCAACGTCCGCGTACGGCACGGGATTCGGATACAGGCCCGCCGCAACCAGTCCGGCCACATGCGCCATGTCCACGACGAAATAGGCGCCCACCGAATCGGCGATGTGGCGAAACCTCGCCCAATCGATGACGCGCGAATAGGCGGAGAAGCCCGCAATGATCATCTTCGGCCGATGTTCCTGCGCAAGCCGGCCCACTTGGTCGTAGTCGATCTCGCCCGTATCGGATTTGATGCCGTATTGAGCGGCCTTGAAGAGCTTGCCGGAAAAATTCACCTTGGAGCCGTGCGTGAGATGGCCGCCGTGGTCCAAGCTCATGCCGAGAATCGGATCGCCCGGATTGAGCAGCGCCAGATACACCGCCGCATTCGCCTGCGAGCCCGAATGCGGCTGCACGTTCGCGAAGTCGGCGCCGAACAAACGCTTGGCGCGATCGATGGCGAGACTTTCGGCGATGTCGACGTATTCGCAGCCGCCGTAATAGCGCTTCCCCGGATAGCCTTCCGCGTATTTGTTGGTGAGCACCGAGCCCTGCGCCTCGAGCACGCGGGGACTCGTGTAGTTCTCCGAGGCGATGAGCTCGACATGGTCTTCTTGGCGCTTGCGCTCCCCGGCAATGGCCTTGGCAAGCTCGGGGTCGAATTCAGCAATGGTCATGCTCGCGTTGAACATATAGGGGGCCTCGCGTCGGACAGCCTCCAATTGTAGCCGATGCGGCGCATGTTCCCTAATATGTCTTTGATTTCTAGAGTATTAGCGCAACCCCGCCGGCGTGTTCGACGCGCCCATTAATCGCCGTGACAAGCCCGCCTCTCTCTTGGATAATCGACTGCGAACCCCCCGCACGAGCATTTCTCACGGCAGGCAGTACATGGCTCAGTTCATCTACACCATGAACCGGGTTGGCAAGGTCGTGCCACCCAAGCGCATCATCTTGCGCGACATCAGCTTGAGCTTCTTTCCCGGCGCCAAGATCGGCGTCCTCGGGCTCAATGGCTCGGGCAAATCCACACTGCTCAAGATCATGTCCGGCATGGACAAGGAGATCGAAGGCGAGGCGCGCGCGCAGGCCGGCATCAAGGTGGGCTATCTGCCGCAGGAGCCGGCCCTGGACGAGGCCAAGACCGTGCGTCAGACCGTCGGCGAGGGGGTCGGTGAAGTGCAGGCGCTGATCGATCGCTTCAACGCAATCAGCGACCGCTTTGCGGAGCCGATGTCCGATGAGGAAATGAACAAGCTGCTCGAGGAGCAGGCAAAGTTCCAGGACAAGATCGACGCGGTGGATGGTTGGGAGCTCGAGCGCAAGCTCGAGATCGCGGCCGACTCGCTGCGGCTGCCGCCCTGGGACGCCGTCATCGGTAAGCTCTCGGGCGGCGAGCGGCGGCGGGTGGCGCTGTGCCGGCTGCTCCTCTCGAAACCCGACATGTTGCTGCTCGACGAGCCGACGAACCACCTCGACGCGGAATCGGTGGCGTGGCTCGAGCGTTTTCTCGAGGAATATCCGAGCACCGTCATCGCGGTGACCCATGACCGCTATTTTCTAGACAATGTCGCCGAGTGGATTCTCGAGCTCGACCGCGGGCACGGCATTCCGTGGCAAGGCAATTACTCCTCGTGGCTCGAGCAAAAGGAGCAACGTCTCGCGCAAGAGGAGCGCCAGCAGGACGCGCTCGCGAAGAGCTTGAAACGCGAGCTCGAATGGGTGCGCACCAATCCGAAGGCGCGTCAGGCGAAGTCGAAGGCGCGATTGCAGCGCTACGAGGAGCTCGCCTCGCAGGAATTTCAGAAGCGCAATGAGACCAACGAGATCTACATTCCGCCCGGCGACCGGCTCGGCGACCTCGTGATCGAGGCCGAGGATTTGCGCAAAGCCTATGGCGATCGGCTGCTGACCGAGCGCCTGAGCTTCAATCTGCCCGCCGGTGGCATCGTCGGCATCATCGGCCCGAACGGCGCGGGTAAGACCACGCTGTTCCGCATGCTCGCCGGGATGGAGAAGCCCGACTCGGGCGAAATCCGTATCGGACCGAGCGTCAAGCTTGCCTACGTCGATCAGTCGCGCCAGGCGCTCAACGACAAAAACACGGTTTGGCAGGAGATCTCCGGCGGCCTCGATGTCATCAAGGTGGGCAACTACGAGACCTCTTCGCGCAGCTACGTCGGGCGCTTCAATTTCAAGGGCGTGCAGCAGCAGCAATTCATCGGCGATCTGTCGGGCGGGGAGCGCAACCGCGTGCATCTCGCCAAGGTGCTGAAAGCAGGCGGCAACGTGCTGCTGTTGGACGAGCCGACCAACGACCTCGATATCGAGACGCTGCGCGCGCTCGAGGAGGCCCTGACGGCGTTCCCCGGATGCGCCGTCGTCATCTCGCACGACCGCTGGTTCCTGGATCGCATCGCGACGCACATCCTCGCCTTCGAGGGCGATTCGCAGGTGACGTGGTTCGAGGGCAATTACCAGGAGTACGTCGAGGACTACAAACGCCGCAAGGGCGAGGACGCCTTGCAACCCCACCGTATCCGCTACAAACCTCTGACAGGCTAATCCACCATGAGCATCTACATCACCCCGCAGGACGAATTGCACATTGAGCTGCAGAGCATCGCGCTCACCTGTCCGCACTGCCGGACATTGACGCACCTGACGCCGGTCGCGGTGCCGAAGTTCGAGGACCTGAGCCGGCGCCGCCCCAAGCAGATCGGCATTGTGTTTCGCTGCGATGCCTGCGAGGAGCCCATATTCCTCAAGTTCGCGGCGAAGAGCTACACGGCGCTGCGCATCGAGCTCGCCCCCAATTTCACGGAGATCGAGCGCGCCCGCGAGGATTTCCCGCTGAGCTATCTGCCCGAGGAGTCCGAGGGATTGTTCAAGGAGGCGCTCGGCTGTTATGCGGCGCGCCTTTACGAGTCGTTCGGCTCCATGAGCCGGCGCACCGCGCAGTCGCTGTTTCACGAGCTCGGCGAGCGCGGCAAGCTCGAGCTATTCGACACTCTCCAGGAAATCCGCAGCCTCGCGGAGCTCGACGACGACACCTTCGCCGACCTGCGCAGCGTGCTGTTCGGCACCGACACCGATCCTTGGCCGAATTTCCCGCGACTGGATGCCGAGCGCGCCGGAATACTGCTCGAGGTGATGCGCGACTTGCTCTACCAGACGTTCGTGCGCAAGGCACGTCTGCTGCAAGCGATGCGCCTGCGCAGATCCGCGCAGGCGGCCTCGATCGAGGCCGTCAACAAGCCGAACAATCAGCGCGAGACCGGCTAGGCGGCGAACACTCGCGCGTTGCGGAACAGGCGCATCCAGCCGCCGTCCTCGCCCCACTCGGGCGGCGCCCACGAGTGTTGCACGGTGCGGAACACGCGCTCGGGGTGCGGCATGAGCGCGGTCACGCGGCCGTCGGTGCTGCAGACCCCGGCGATCCCCGCCGGCGATCCGTTCGGATTGTACGGATAGCGCTCCGTCGGCCGGCGGCGATGGTCCACGAAGCGCAAGCTCACACCCGCCGCCTCGAGGAGCTTGTCGGCGCTCGAGTCGGCGCCGAATTCCGCGAGCCCTTCGCCGTGCGAGCACACCGCCGGCAACACCGAGCCGTGCATGCCGGCGAACAGCACCGAGCTCGAGCTCGGCACTTGCGTCAGCACCAGCCGCGCCTCGTACTGCTCGGAGCGATTGCGCACAAAGCGCGGCCAATCCGCGGCACCCGGAATGAGCTGCTTGAGTGCCGCGAGCATCTGGCAGCCGTTGCACACGCCCAGGGTGAACGTCGCGTCGCGCTCGAAGAAAGCCCTGAACTCGTCGCGCGCAAGGGGATTGAACAGGATCGATTTCGCCCAGCCTTCGCCGGCGCCGAGCACATCGCCATAGGAGAAGCCGCCGCAAGCGATGAGGCCGTGGAACCGCCCGAGCCGCGTGCGCCGCTCGAGGATGTCGGTCATGTGCACATCGTAGGCATCGAATCCCGCGCGTGACAGCACCCAGGCCATCTCGGTCTGGCTGTTCACACCCTGCTCGCGCAGCACCGCGACGGCGGGCCGCGCAGCGCCGGCGATATAGGGGGCTGCGACATCCTCGCTCGGATCGAAGCCGAGCGCCGCGTGCAGCCCTGGGTCCTGCTCGTCGAGGAGCCGTGAGTACTCCTCCCGCGCGCACTCCGGATTGTCGCGCAGCGCCTGCATGCGATACGACACTTCGCTCCAGGTGCGGTGCAGATCAAGCCGTGATGCTTCGTACAGAGTGCGCCCGTTGCTTTTCACGCGGATCTCGGCCCCGCTCGCCACGGTGCCGATGTCGCGACACATATCACCCAGGCCGTGCCGCGCGACGACGGAGCGCGCCGCCGCGGCGCGCGCCGCGGGAACCTGCAAAACCGCGCCGAGCTCTTCGGCGAAGCACTCGGCAATCGGGTCGCCGGCGGTGCCTGGGCCGGCCGCGCCCAGATCCACGTCGACGCCGCAATGCCCTGCAAAGGCCATTTCGAGGAGCGTCACCAGCAGCCCCCCGTCCGATCGATCGTGATAGGCCAGCACCAGACCCGCGTCCTTGAGTTCCCGCAGTGCCCCGAACAGCGACGCGAGCAGCTGCGGGTCATCGAGATCCGCGGGCTCGCCGCCGCGCTTCTCGAACACCTGCGCCCAGCAGGAGCCGCCGAGGCGGTTCTTGCCGGCGCCGAGATCGATCAGCAGGAGTCGCGAGGCTTCGCCGAGCTCGAGCATTGGCGTCAGGGTGCGCCGTGCGTCGGACACCCTCGCAAAGGCCGAGGCAATCAGCGACACGGGCGCGAGCACGGAGCGGGGTCCGTCCGCCGTGTCCCAATCGGTGCGCATCGACAGCGAGTCCTTGCCCACCGGAATGACGATGCCGAGCTTCGCGCACACCTCCAGGCTCACCGCGCGCACCGTCGCGTACAGCGCGGCGTCCTCGCCCGCGGTACCGCACGCCGCCATCCAGTTCGCCGACAGTCGAATGTCCGTGAGCTTCTCGATATCCGCGGCCATGATGTTGGTGATGGCCTCGGCAACGGCGAGCCGGCCCGACGCCGGCGCGTCGAGCAGCGCCACGGGCGCACGCTCGCCCAACGCCATCGCCTCGCCGCCGAAGCCTGCGTAGTCGACCAGACTCACCGCCACATCGGCCACCGGAACCTGCCAGGGACCGACCATCTGGTCGCGGCACACCAGGCCGCCGACGGTGCGGTCGCCGATGGTAATCAGGAAGGACTTGTCGGCGACGGTGGGCAGCCGCAGCAGCCGGCCGAGCGACTCCTCGACGCTCACGCCCGCGGTGCCGAGCGCGCTGCGCGGGCGGCGCTCACTGCGCACGTTGCGCGTCATGCGCGGCGGCTTGCCGAGGAGTACCTCCAGGGCCAAGTCGACGGGCAGGGTCGGAGAGAGCGCATCGCTGACGCACAACTCGCCATCGGCGGTGGTCTCGCCGATCACCGCGAAGGGACAGCGTTCGCGCGCGCACAGCGCGGCGAAGCGCTCGACGCTGCCCGGCACGAGCGCGAGCACATAGCGCTCCTGCGCCTCGTTACACCAGATCTCCATGGGCGAGAGCTCGGGCTCCGCGCTTGGAACCTTGCGCAGATCGATGCGCCCGCCGCGCTGGCTATGTGCAATCGCCTCGGGTACGGCGTTCGACAGGCCGCCCGCGCCCACATCGTGAATGAGCAGGATTGGATTGGCATCGCCGAGCGCCCAGCAGCGGTCGATCACTTCCTGCGCGCGCCGTTGGATTTCGGGATTGCCGCGCTGCACCGACGCGAAATCGAGATCCGAGGAGCTCTGCCCGCTGCCGACGGACGAGGCAGCACCGCCACCGAGACCGATCAGCATCGCCGGGCCCCCGAGCACCACCAGGGGTGCGCCGACCACGACCTCGCGCTTCTCCACATCCTTGCGGCGAATATTGCCCAGGCCGCCCGCGATCATGATGGGCTTGTGATAGCCGTGCACCATGCGGACCGGCCCGCTGGTTGTTTCGTCGGCCTGCTCGAAGGTGCGGAAATAGCCGCACGTGGCGGGCCGTCCGAACTCGTTGTTGAAGGCCGCCGCCCCCAGGGGCGCGCTGATCATGATGTCGCGCGCGGAGGCAATGCGGTCGGGCTTGCCCAAATCCGCCTCCCAAGGCTGCACGAAGCCGGGAATCCGCAGATTGGAAACCGAAAAGCCCGTCAGTCCCACCTTGGGTTTGGCGCCGATACCGGTCGCGCCCTCATCGCGAATCTCGCCGCCCGAACCGGTAGCCGCTCCCGGAAACGGCGAGATCGCCGTCGGGTGGTTGTGCGTCTCCACCTTGATCAAGATATCGACCGGCTCCGCGACTCCGTCGTAGCGCCGTGTCTGTGGATCCGGGAAAAAGCGCACGCCAGGCGAGCCTTCGATGACCGCGGCGTTATCACGGTAGGCGGACAACACGCCTGAGGGGTTCGCCGCATGAGTCGTGCGGATCATGGCGAAGAGCGTCTGGGACTTGGGCTCTCCGTCGATGATGAAATCCGCGTTGAAAATCTTGTGCCGGCAGTGCTCGGAGTTGGCCTGCGCGAACATCATGAGCTCGACATCGGTGGGGTCGCGCCCGAGTGCGCTGAACGCCTCGACCAGATAGTCGATCTCATCGCGCGACAAGGCGAGACCGAGCTCCGCATCGGCGCGGGCGAGCGCGGCATGGCCCTCCCGTCCGAGCGCCACCACGCGCAGCGGCCGCGGCGGCGCGACATGAAACAGGTTCGGCTCGGGCGTGGCGGTCCAGAGCGTCTCGGTCATTCGATCGTGCAGGAGGGGGCCGAGTGCGCGCAGCTCCGCCTCCGTCAAGGGCGCCTCGGCTTCGATGACGTACGCCGTGCCACGCTCCAGGCGCCGCACGGCCTTGAGCCCGCACACGTGGGCGATATCGGTGGCCTTACTCGACCACGGCGAGACCGTACCCAGCCGCGGCGTGACGAGCAGGCGCTGCCCGCGCTCCTCTTGCAAGTGCGGCCGCGGCCCGTAGGTCAGCAGCTTCCCGAGGAGCTCCAGCTCGGCTTCGTCCAACGGCCGCGCGGCATCCACGAAATGGATGAGCCGCGAGCCGAGCGCACGAACGCGCGGATCGACGCCTTGCAGCGCCTGAAGCAGTCTTTCGAGGCGAAATTGCGACAGCGCGGGCGCGCCGGGCAAAGAGAACATGCGAAATTCTAACTCACTTGCGCGCGTTGGAGTCCCCGCCCGGCGTGTAAATCGGCATGGGGAACTGCGACACGTTCGACCCCTCCAGCGCCACGATCTTGCTTACCCCTTGCTTCTTCACCTCGTCGATGCGCAACACCGAGTGCATGGGCAGATAGGTGCGCTTTACATCATTGAACTCGGCCTTTATCTTCTCTTCGGCCGGATCGACGACGACGGTCGAGCGTTCGCCGAACACCAATTCCTCGACCTCGATGAAGCCGAAAAGATTGCCGTGACTCACTTTACGGGCGTAGATCTCGTACACCTTGCCTTGATTCACGAACATAACTTTGAAAATGTGACTCGCGGCCATTTAGCGGGCTCCAAGCGTTGTTAGCATTTCTCATATTATACGGGTACTTAGCGCAAACCTTCAGACCCGCCCCTGGGAGCAACCATGACCTTGCGCTTAAGCGTGGTCAGCGAACACGGAATTCGGCTCGGGCAGCAGTCCACCAAGGTCTTTGGCGTGCACGGCGGGACCATCGGACGCTCGACCGACAATGCCTGGATTCTACCCGACCCGGATCGCTATCTCTCGGGGAAGCACATAAGAATCGATTTTCGTGCCGGCTCTTATGTGGTGGTGGACACGAGCTCGAACGGAACCTATGTGAACGGCTCGCAGGTGCCTCTGGGGAAGTATCACGACTATGTGCTGAAGGACGGCGATTACCTGCGTCTCGGGGAATACGAGCTGCTGGTCACCATCGACAAGAGCAACGACTTCCCGCCCGACGAGGCCGCCATGGTCGCCTACGACGGGCAGCCCGGGGCTTCGGCGGCGGTGAAGAAATCCACCGCCAACGACTTGGGCGCAGATCTCGATCTGAGCTCGCTCCTCGAGCCGAGCAACTCGGTGGCCCACGGGGTGCCTGCGCGCAACGCCTACGGTCAATCGGTTGGTGTGCCGCGCGAGCCCGCAGCCGCGCCGACGGAGGGCGGTACGCCCTGGCACATGATGACCCGGCCCTTCAAAGTCGACTCCAAGGCGGACGCGGGTGCCGTGCTGGCGGCCGCCGTGGCAGCGGGCGCCGTGCAACCGGGCGCCGTGCAACCGGCCGCCCCGTCAGCGGCCCCGCCGGCCAGCCTGCGCCCTCAAGCCGCCGCACTCAGCCCGCCGCCGGGCCCCGCCCTCTACGAGGGCGACTTCGACCTGGGTCTCGCAGCCTTCTGCCGCGGCGCGGGCATCGATCCGCGCCATATCACCTCCGGGGCCCGCGATGGCGCGCTGCAACTCGCGGGACAGCTGCTGCGCGAGGCCGTGCTCGGCCTCATGGACTTGAATCAGAGCCGCAACGAATTCCGCAACCGTTTTCGCATGCCGCCCCCGCCGGCGAGCGAGGGCCCGGACTCGCCGCTCGATTTCTCGCATGGCCTCGATGAGGCCTTGGTGCGCCTGCTCACGACCAGCTCCACGCGCTCGGGCTCGGTGGATGCGTTGCGCGACAACTTCAAGGAGCACAAAGCGCAAAATGCCGCCAGCCTTGCCGCGAGCCGCGCCGCCCTCGAGGAGTTCATCGGCCGGGTGGACCCGAAGGAGCTCGAGGAGCGCTTCGAGCGCGCGACCAAACGCGGCGTATTCGGCCAGCAGAACAAGTCCAAATACTGGGAGCTGTACGCCGAGATGTTCGCCGGGCTCACCCAGCGGCCGGCCGATGGGTTTCCACATGTCTACACCGAGGCCTTCGCGAAGGCTTATGAGGCGAAGCTGCGAGCCGCGATGCCCGCGCGGCGCAATCCGTTCGCCGGCGACCCATCCGACTCCGCCGCTGCACCGCTCGCAGCCGCGGACAAGTCGTAGCTCGGAAGCGGCTGGGGGTCTCCCCGCATGCGAATCCTGATCGTCGAGGACGACGACATCGTCGCCGACGCCATCGCTCGTGGACTGTCGGCTCACTATTCAGTGCTGCGCGTAGGCAGTGCCGAGGCGGCGCGCACCGCGCTGGAAACCGAGGAATTCGCGCTTGCGGTGGTCGATGTGGGACTGCCCGGCGCCGACGGGCTCACGCTGGTGCGCCGGCTGCGTGGCGCGGGCGTCGCGATGCCGACGCTCATGCTCACCGCGCGCTGCACCCTCGCCGACAAGGTCAAGGCGCTCGACACCGGTGCGGATGACTTTCTATCGAAGCCGTTCGAGCCGGCCGAGCTCGCGGCGCGCTGCCGCGCGCTCATGCGCCGCTCGGGCGGCGCCTTGGAGGGCGTCCTCAAGCTCAACCGCTTGACGGTCGAGCTCACGGGCCGGCGGCTGTGCATCGACGATGTCGAGGTGGAGCTCACCGCGCGCGAGTGGCTGGTGCTCGAGTGCCTGGTGCGCAGGATCGGGCAAATCGTTTCGAAGGAGCGCGTCCAGCAGGCGCTCGCGGGACCTGAGCAGGACATCACGCCGAATGCCGTGGAAGTGCATGTCTCGAGATTGCGCGCGAAGCTCGGCGATGCCGCAGTGATCCGGAGTCTGCGCGGCCTCGGCTACCGACTGGAAGAAGCGAAGAGCGCGTGAGCTCCAGCATCAGCCGACAGTTGGTGCTGTGGCTGGCGGTCCCGCTCATGCTGCTGGCCTTGTGCGGAGCACTGCTGCACTACTTCAACAACGTCGCACCCAGCGTCATCGGCCTCGACCAGCGCCTGCGCGAGGCGTCCAACGCCCTCATGGCGCGCATCGAGGTGAACGACGGCCGGGTCACGCTCGACACCGCCGTCGATGGCAAGCCGCCGCTTCCCGCGGCCGACTCCATCGCTTTCGCGGTGCGCGACGCGCAGGGGCGGCTGCTGCTGGGCAGTGCGCAACTGCCCGCCGTATCGATCGCCGACGCGAGCGATCAGTTGTTCGCACTCGCCCTCCTCGACCATCGCAACGTGCGCACGCTGACCTCGCGCTTCGACACGCCCGCGGGCGTGCTCCTGTTGTCGACCGCGGACGTGCGTGCCTCGCACGAGCCGGCCGCCCGCCTCGGTCTCATGAGCACGCTCTTGTGGGATTTCGTGCAGCTCGACTTGACGTTGGTGCTGGTCTGGGTCGGGATCCAGCTCGGTCTGCGGCCCATCAAGAAATTGCGCGAGGAAATCGGGCGCCGCTCGGCGCTCGATCTGCGCCCGATCGACGAATCATTCGTGCCGCGGGAAATTGCGCCCGTGGTGGTCACGCTCAACCGCCTGTTCGAGATGCTGCGCACGTCCGTGCAGGCGCAGCGGCAGTTCATCGCCAACACCGCGCACCAATTGCGCACGCCGATCACCGGCATGCAGGCGCAGCTCGAGTTGCTCGCCGCCGAGCCGGCGGCTGCGCCCATCCAGCATCGCCTCGCCACGTTGCAGGAAGCGATCCGCCGGCTGTCGCATTCGGCCAATCAATTGCTGAGCCTCGCGCGCGCCGATCCCACCGTGAACATCGCCGCGAAGAACGAGCGTGTCGCGCTCGACGCCATCGTCGGCGAGGTGGTCGCGAAATTCTTCGACCGCGCGCTCGCCTCGGAGATCGATCTCGGTGCCGAGGTGCAGCCTGCGTCGATGACGGCGGATTCATCGCTCTTGGACGATCTGCTGAGCAATCTCGTCGACAACGCGCTCAAGTACACGCCGCGCGGCGGCACCGTCACCGTGAGCGCGGGGCAGCGACACGGCAAGCCCTTCATCGCGGTCGAGGACACCGGTCGCGGCATTCCAGCGAGCGAGCGTCAGCACGTCACACAGCGCTTCTATCGGCTGCCCGACTCGCCGGGACACGGCAGCGGTCTGGGGCTCGCCATCGTCGAGGAAATCGCGCGGCTGTACGAAGGCACGCTCACCATCGATGCGGGTCCGAACGGCGTGGGAACGCGCGTCTCGGTGGAATTCGGCCAAAGTTAAATGGCGCAAACGGGGCGCCGGATCGCCGGAATCGAAACGTGTCGGTGTCGCGTGTTCCCGACGCCGTCAAGATTGCGTGATATGCATCACACTTTTTTTCGGTTCAGGGAGCGGCTCCGTCAGCTTGGTGCAAGGCTCAGCACGTAGTATCGCCCCCATGAAAACGTCGCCCCTGCACGGACGGATGGCCGGTTTCACGGTGACCGAGCTCGTCATGGTCATGACGATCATCGGCATCCTCACGGCGATCGGCTTGCCGTCGTTCAAATACGTGACCGCCTCGAACCGCATTTCGAGCGAGATCAACGCGCTCCTCGGGGATATGCAGTTCGCGCGCAGCCAGGCGATCAAGCAAGGCTTGACCGTGACGGTTTGCACATCCACCGACGGCTTCACCTGCAATACCGGCGGCGCCGGCAACACATGGAACACCGGCTGGATCGTCTTTCTGGACAGCAACGGCAATCAGCAGGTCGATGCGGGCGAGCAGATCATACGCACGCAGCCGGCCTTCAACAGCAACGACACCATGACCTCGGCCATATCGTATGCGGCGACGACTTACAATCGTATGGGTTATGCGCCCACCTACACGGGCGGCACGATCAACATCTCCTTGCACGACGTCAACAACATGTCGGTCTATACGCGCTGTCTCGCGATCACGGCGTCCGGCTCGGTGAGCACCGAGAAGGCTGGAGCGGGGAACCCCATATGCAATTGAGCAACCTCGAACGAGCACGCAGCCGCGGCGCCTATCCCCTAGGTCCGGGCTATCGTCACGCCCGCGGCTTCAGCCTCATGGAAGTGATGGTGGCCCTGGTCGTCTCGACTGTCGGACTCCTGGGTCTCGCCAAGATGGAAGCGCTCGCGATGTCGAGCACCGGTGTCGCGAGCTCACGCTCGCTTGCGGCCATCGAGGCCTCGAGCCTCGCCGCCGCGATGCATGCGAATCCCGGGTACTGGCAGGCAGGCGTTGCACCGGCGAGCATCCTCATCAGCAGCACGAGCAATCCCTATTCCGCAGCGACGCCGTGCACGCTCACGGGTGCATCGAGCTGCGTTCCCGCGGCCATGGCGGCCAACGATTTGAACCAGTGGGCGGGCGCCGTCGGCAACGTGCTGCCCGGCTATCTCGCCACCATCACTTGCTCCCAGGCCAACTTTCCGGTGACCTGCACCATCCAGCTGCAGTGGACCGAGAATGGCGTCGCGGTGAGCGCGCAGCAGACGCAGATGAGCTCCCTGGTGGTACCGACTTACATCTTATACGTGCAGCCATGAGCCCCCTCGACCGACTTCAGCGCCGCAAGCCGGCTCGTGCCGAGCACGGCTTCACCTTTGTCGAGATCATGGTCGCCATTGCGCTGGGACTGTTCCTCATCGGCGGTCTGCTCACCTTGGTGCAGGCGATGCGCCGCACGGCCACGAATCAATCGGGCATGTCGCAGCTGCAGGACAACGAGCGCATGGCGATGCAGCTCATCACCGATGTCGTGCAATCGACGGGCTACTACACCAATCCGCTCGTCAACAGCGCCGGCTCGGCGTTTCTGGTCGGGACTTACGGACCGGCCGCTTTCACCTCGGCGCAGGCGCTCCTGGGCAATTACACCGCGGGCGTGCCCGACGTCATCACCAACCGCTATCAGACGGCCGGGACGACGGTCGGCGACAATGCGATCAACTGCACTGGAAACGCGAGCACGACGCCCGCGAACTTCGTGAATCAGATCACCGTCAACACCGCGACCAACTACCTGACGTGCACGCTCTGGTTGAACGGCGCCCAGCAGCCGACCGTCTCGCTCGTTCCCGGCATCACCGGCATGTCCGTACTCTACGGCGTGGAAAGCGGCAACGGCACGGCCACGAATTCCGTGGATGCCTATATCACTGCCGACCTGGTCACCGCAGGCAACCTCTGGCCCCAGGTCCGATCGGTGCAGGTCACGCTGACGTTCGTGAACCCGATGGCCGGACAGCCGGGACAGACGGCGAACCCGACGGTCAGTTTCACCCGCAACATCGCGGTGATGTACAAGACCGGGGTGACGACATGATCCCCCTGCGCCGACAAGCGCGCGCGCGCGGGATGGTGCTGGTGACGGCCCTGCTGATGCTCGTCGTCGTCACCATCCTCGGCCTCGCCATGTTCAGGAGCTTCGGGCTCGATGAAAAGATCGCCGGGAACTTGCGCGAGAAGCAGCGTGCGCTGAGCGCGGCCGAGACTGCCGAGCAATACGCCGAGTACTGGCTGACCGCCGGTGGCGGCAGCGCCAATGCGCCGCTCACGACCTGCACTGCGCCGGCACCCGCCAGCGCACCGACGATCTGCCTCAACCCGCTGACCTCGGCCACCCAACTGCCCTGGCTGGCGAGCGGCAATGCCGTCGGCGTCCCCTACACACCCGCCGTCCCGACTCCCATGACCGTGAGCACAACGCCGGCGCAGGGCAGCTACTACGCGACGCCGCAGTTCTACGTTCAGTATCTCGGAGCGAACGCCAACGGCACGATCTACCAGATCGATGCACAGGGTTTCGGCGGCAGCCCGGACACGGTGGCGGTGGTGGAGACAACTTACATCGTGCAGGCAAGCGTGATTAATAAAGCCCCTCCCACCCAATGAGCCACAAGCCCATGAATACCAAACACCTGTTGATGTACCTACTGCTGGCGGTCGGCGGCAGCTGGCTACCGCTCGGCACTCCCGCGCTGGCCGCGCCGCCGCCGAGCTGCACGAGCTCGCAGGTAACCGAGAACTTCACCGGCAATTCGACGAATTGCCAGTGGTACTACTTCGGCGGCGCGTGCCTCACCGCCGGCAACATTCCCTCCACCGGGACATCGAGCCCCGGATTGTTGCCGCAATGCCTGAACGATCCCTACTACGGCGGACAAACCCAGGTCGGCGGCAACAGCGGTAATCTCAACACCACGCCCGACCAGCCCTACGCCAACCCGCCGACCGTGCCCATCGGCGGCGGTGCGCTGCGCTTCACCAACGATGCGAATGCGCAAAGCGGCGCGATCGTCTCGAACTTCGCCTTCGCCCTCGCCGCCAACGGCCTGCAGGTGAGCTTCACCACGGAGACGTACGAAGGCGACTACGGCGGCGGCAACCACGACGGCGCGGACGGCATGAGCTTCTTCCTGGTGGACGACAGCTATGTCGAGAGCGCGAATCCCGTGACCGGCGCCTCTTACGGCGCGAACAACGGCGGTCCGTACGGCGTCACGCTGGGCGACTGGGGCGGCAGCTTGGGCTACACCTGCTCGAACACGAACAACAGCGCCAACCAGGGCTACGCCGGCATGATCGGCGGCTACGTGGGTCTCGGCATCGATGAATTCGGCAACTTCCTGAACGGCGACGGTCTCAACGCCTCCGGCGTGCTCACGTATGGCGGCGACAACACCTCGAGCGGTTATGGCTATGTGCCGAATCGCGTCGGGCTGCGCGGCGCGGGAGCGACTGCTTGGGCCTACCTGAGCCGGTCCCCCGCGACGGCCGCCTATTACCCCCTCGGCCTGAGCGCCCCGGAGCAAGTGGTCGCGGTCCATCAAGCGTGCCAGACCGGCTATGTCTGGGATTACAGCGCGGTCGACCCGGCGGCCGCCCCGACCGCCACGGTCACCAACGGTATTGCCAATCCGTACAACGCCAATCCGCAGCCCACGATCGCGCTGACCAATTACCAGGCGATCCCAAATGCGTTCAAGATTCTGCCGCAGAAGATTGCGAACGAAGCCGCCCTCTATCGCGGCTACGCGACCCCGGCGACCACGGGTCCGAGCTACGGCATTCCGATCACCTACAATCTGTCGATCACGACGCAGGGTCTGTTGAGTCTCTCCTACAGTTTCGCGGGCGGCAATTTTCAGCCCATCATTTCCGGCCAGAGCATTCTCAACAACGGTGCGCTCCCCTCGATGGTGCGCTTCGGCTTCGGCGGCTCGACCGGCGGCTCGCGCAACATTCACGAAATCATGTGTTTCCAGGCATCGCCGCAGGGCGCTTCGGCGAGCGGCGCGGGCTTGAACCAGAAGCAGACCGCCAAAGTGCAGACGGGTACGCAGGTCTACTTCGCCTTCTACAATCCCAATAACTGGACCGGCTCGATCACCTCGCAGTACCTCGACTCGGCCAACGGCACTACCTTGCAAATCGATCCCCTCGTGAACTGGGACGGCTCCTGCGTGCTCACCGGCGTGGGTCCGGCGCCCGCGACCTGCGCCACGACCGGCGTGACCGGACCCGTCGCAGCCGAAGATCCCGACAACAGTCGCGTCATCATCACCAGCGCGGGCGGGGTCGGCGTGCCGTTCACCTGGACGTCACTGACCGCGGCCGAGCAAGCGAATCTGGACGATTACGATCCGGTGCCGACCTCCAATCCCGCCTGGCCGCAAGCGCCGAACCTGCGCCTCGAGTTCCTGCGCGGCTCGCGCGCCGACGAGCAGAACATCTACGGCGTCGACCCTGCGGCCCCGGCGCAGATCCCGCCGGCCCCGCCGGCGGCGGCGCCGGCGACCGGCTTTCGCGCGCGCACCAGCGTGCTCGGCGACATCATCGACTCGAGCCCGACCTGGGTCGGCTCGCCCAATGCCACGTTCCCGACGACTTGGACCGATTTTCTGTACCCCGCCACCCCCATGCCGGAGAACAGCGGTCAGAGCTACGCGACTTTTCAGAGCAACTACGCCTCGCGCATCAATGTGGTGTACGCGGGGGCCAACGACGGCTTCCTGCACGGATTCCGCACCGGATTCTTCGATACGAACGGCCAGCTGGACGGCACCACGCCCACCAGTCCGTACGGGGCGAACGACAATGACGGTCAGGAAGTGCTCGCGTACATGCCCTCCTATGTGTTGAACGAGATCAACACCGGCAGCGCCTTCCAGAGCGCCACGGGCACCTCCGTTCAGAACCCCGCGTCGGATTACTCCAGTCCGCTCTATGGGCACAAGTTCTACGTCGACGGCACGCCCGGAGACGGCGATCTCTATTTCAACGGCCAGTGGCACTCATGGCTGGTCGGCGGACTCGGCGCGGGCGGCAGCGCAATCTACGCCCTCGACATCACCAATCCCGGTATCGGAACCCCCGGCTCGACCACGACGCCCGCCAATACGACTGGCACGACGTTCACGCAGACCAATGCGGCCAACCTGGTGGTCGGCGAATGGTCGAGCTCCCTCAGCTACACGACTTCGGGAGCGGGCCCCTACACGCAGGCGGTCACCGGCTTCAATGCGAACTTCTCCTGTGCCAACGTGCCGACCTGCGGCGCGAGCTTGGGCAAGACCTACGGCACTCCGCAGCTTCGCCGCTTTCACAACACGCCGGCCAACAGCGGCGGCGCCACAGCCTGGGGCGCGGTGTTCGGTAACGGGCTCGGCAGCTACAATGGCGATGCGGGTATCTTCGTGATGCTGGCAAGTCCCACGGGCGGCGCGCCGACGTTCTACTATCTGAGCACGGGCTACGGCTCGCGTACGGGTACACCGAATGGTATCGAGGAAGTCGCCCCGGCGGATCTCGATGGCGACCACATCATGGACTACGTCTATGCGGGCGACATACTCGGCAATGTCTGGCGTTTCGATCTCACGAGTCAGAACCCGAACAACTGGACCGTGATGCAGGTCGGTGGGGTACCCACCCCCATCTACTCCGCGCCGAGCGGCGCACCGATCACCACCCGCGTGGTGGTCGCCGCGATCGCCTCCACGCCGGCACCGCGCATTCTCATCGAATTCGGCACAGGGATACAGCAGCAATTCACCAACGGCTCGCCTGCCACCTATTCCAATACCCAGCAGTACCTCATCGGTGTGTGGGACTGGAACATGGGCCCGTGGAACGCACTCTCCAATAACCACTTCGATGCGTTGACGAACACCACGACGCCGCTCGCGCCAACAACCGGCGGCGTTCCCGCTCCCATCAACGGCACGGCGCAGCTCGAGCAGCAATCGATCTTAGGCTCGTACGATCAGAGCGGGACAGCCAGCAGCTCCTCGAGCTCCACCACCCAGGCAGCCTATTTCAGGACCGTCAGCACCAATTGCATCGGCTGGGCGGATTACAGCGCGGGCTGCACCACAACCAATCAGTACGGCTGGTATCTGCCACTCGGCACGGGGTATGCCAACGCAAACGATTCCGCCTACCTCACGCCGACGACGAACACCGGTGCAGCGTTCGTGGATGAGCAGGTCCTGTTCAACCCCGCCCTGCAGGGCGGCGTCTTTCTCGTCAATACGACGATTCCACCCACGACCAGCATCAACAGCTGCTCCTCGACGCCGCCGGGCGGCTGGACGATGGCGATCGACCCGGCGACGGGCGGCGGTCTGCCGAAGTCGTACTTTGCCATCAACGGCCAGTTCACCAGCATCAATGGCCAGATCGTGAGCGGCGGGGCGTTCGACGGCACCGGCAGCTTATCGACGGTACTGTGGACACCGCCGGGAGGCACGCAGGAGACTTGGCTGGTGACACAGACCACGCCGCCCGGGGGCAAAGTCGTGCAGGTGAACCCACCGGGCGGCTCGCTCGGCAACCGACTCACCTGGATCGAGAGGCGTTAGAGCATGGTCGCGAATCACGCTCGGCGGCATCGCGATCAGGGCTTCACGCTGGTCGAGCTCATCGTCGCCATGGTGATCCTGGCGACGCTGGCCGCCATCGCGATTCCCTCGTACAACCAATATGTGCTCAAGGCGCATCGAACCGAGGCGAAGACTGCCTTGATGGATGCGGCGAGCCTCGAGGAGCGGTACTTCAGCACGAGCAGCTTGTACACCAACAATGCGATGCAATTGGGATATGGCGTCGCTGGGCCGCCGCCGTCGGTTCCGGTGGGCACCGGATACTATGTCATCAGTGCCATTACCGCGCTTCCGCCTGTCCCGCCGACGGCATTGATTCCGGGAGGTACGCCCGCCACCTTTACGATCACCGCCGTCCCCGCCCCCGGCAGCATGCAAGTCAATGACACCCAGTGCGCGGTCTTCACCATCAACTCCGCCGGACTGCAGACCGCCCTGAACTCAGGCGGGACGGACAACACCGCGAACTGCTGGCAGAACTAGCGAGCCTCACTCGACCGCGTAGCCGCGACCCTCGATACACGCCACCATGGCCCGCTGATAGTCCGAGCCGTTGGCGGCGCTTGTCCCTGCCTGCTGCGTAGCCCACTGCTGACAGTCACGGCGATCGACCGACTCCTGACTCGTGCTCTGCCCGTTCCTCGGGTGCATGTTGAGCTGCGCCTGCAGCCCCAGGCTCACGGGATCAGCTGTGGGCGCAGGGTTCGCATTGGGCAGCGGATATGCCTGCGGAGCGGATCCGGGCGCCGAATCAGGCGCAGGGCCCGGATCAGGCGCGGCCTGCGGTACCGGCGCAGACTGCTGCATCGGGGCGCCCTGAGGATAGTTCTGCGGTGCGGGGGCATAGCTCTGCGGCGCGGCCCCCGGGGGCGGTCCGTTATAGCCGGGAGCCGCCTGGGGCTGAGCACCATAAGGCGCCGCCGCCGAGCCGCTGGGATCGCCGCCCGCCACCGGGGGCGGATCGGTCGCCACATAGCCTGCATACCCGGGGTCCCAAGTGTAGTAGGCGTTATTCGCGTAGTAGTAGGGCAGACCGCCGTACCAATACGTGGCGTAAGCGAGCGGCAGCGTCGGCAGGAACCACGCAAAACCCGCTCCGTAAAATGCCGCCGGCCACCAGCCGCCGCGCCACCAGCCACCGCCCCACCGGGCGCCTGAAGAAAAGCCGTGATAGCCCCAGCCACCCCGGTAGCCGCCATAACCGCCATAGCCGCCCCGGTATCCACCGTAGCCAGCATAGCCGCCCCGATACCCACCGCCGGCATAACCGCCGTGATAACCGCCATAGGCCGCATGGCCCGCGTAACCCGCCGAATACCCGGCATGGCCCGCGTACCCTGACGACGCATAATGAGCCGGCGCGGCATAATGGGCCCCGCCACCGGCGTAGTGCGCACCGCCGCCCGCGAAGTGGGCGCCGCCCCCGCTGTAGTGGGCCGCCGCCGCGTGGCCGCCGCCCCCGAAGTGGGCACCGCCCCCGCCGCTGCTATGACCGCCGCCGCCGCTGTGGCCTCCGCCGCCCGGACGCGCCATCACGGGCGCCGTGGCCACCAGGGCGCCCAGCACTCCAATCGCCAGACTCGTTCGTCGTTTCATGAGCGTTTCTCCAGCATCCGAGCCCGTTCGGGGTCGGCTACAACCTGTTCAGGATTCCTCTATGACGAACAACGCGACACAGGGCCCCTCGGTGCACATAACTATGTGTGAAGAATTCGCAACCCGCGATCCGTGGGTGGCCCCGGCCTTACGTCAGTCAATGCGCCATTTTGCGGTGAACATAATGAGCGCCGTGCGGCCGGGCTCCGGCTCGAAGTACTGTCCACCGCTCGCGTTGACGATCACAGATCCGACATAGGAGCGGTTGGTGAGGTTATCAAGCCGCAGGTCCTCGCTGAGTTGCCAATGGGCAGTGCGCTGCGTCAATCCGGCGCGCCAATCGGTTTCCCAGTAGCCGTCGGCAAATGCGGTGTTGCGATCGTCGGCGAAAATGCCCGCCCGGCCTTGCTCCTCGAGGGTCGTGGAAAATCCCGCGGGCTCATAGCTCCAGGTGAGGCCCATGTAGAGCGCGTTACGCGGGACCGCAGGCAAGTAGCTTCCTGAGGCGACCGTGGCCGGCCGACACGGAGTGCCGACACACGTTTGGTACGGCTGCCCCACGACCGCGCGGATGAACGTATAGGCCACGCGTGCCGAAAAGCCGTCGATCCAGTCCGCGTCGACGGAGAACTCGGCGCCATGGCGTGCAGTCTTGCCGATGTTCTGGTCGACGGTGCGGCCGTTGAAGTTCTGCAATACGGCGAGCTCGTCATGGGTCTCGATATAGAAACCGGCCAGCTCGGCGCGAATCGCGCCCTTGCCGGCCTTTACGCCCACTTCGTAGTTCTCGCTGCGCGCAGCCTTGAGCGCGGTGTTGAGCCCGGGCAGGCTGCCGTTGACGGAGCGGTACGCCAGGTCGTTCAGCGTCGGGGTCTCGAAGCCCTTGCCGTAAGAGGCGTAGAGATTGACCGCGGGCGCCGCATGGAACAGCACCGCGCCCACCGGACTCACGGCGGTGTAGCGCACGCTCGAGTGCGGCTCCGTGGTGCCCGGGAGATGATCGTTCGAGCTCACTTCGACAAGGTTATTGCGCACCCCCGCGGTCACGCGCCATAACGCGTCGGGGTCCCACTGGGATTGCAAATACTGGTCGAAGTCGTACACGTGATTCGCCTCGTCGCGGCGTACCGCGCCTTCGACGCCGAGGTCCTCGCCCACATAGTTGAGATAGCCGAATCGGGTCTCTTCCAGATCGTCGTAGGCGATGCCGCCGACGGTTTGCAGGTGCATGCCGCTTAAGGCGCGCTCGTCGGTGAGATGCGAGTCGATGCCGTAGAACGTGCGATCGAGGCTGATGACGCCGCCCGGATAAAGCGGCTCCTTCTCCTCCACACTCTGTGGAATGGCTTGGAATTGCGTGGTCGCGCGGTGGCCCACGTAGACGGTGCTGGAAAGCGCATCCTCGGGGCTCAACGTGTAATCGAGTATCACGCCGCCTTGCTCCTGATTGAGCGACTTGCGGGTGTTGTACTGAATCGCGCCGTTGCCGGCCTGCACCGGATTCGCGGCGAGCTGTGCCTGCGTGAGCCCGAGCGGATCCTGCACGAACGGGGTCTGAATGGCGTTGCCGACGAGGGTGAGCTTGAGCGCTTCGTTGAACGTGAGACGCAAAACGCTGTTGAAGTTCTCGCGCTCGGCCTTGCTGTGATAGCGATACCCTTGAGTCTGGAAGTGCACGGCATCCACGACGTAATTGGCCATGCCCTCCGCGCCGGTCGTCATCAGCGCATAACGCTGGGTGTTGAACGTACCGTACTGCGCGGTGCCGTCGATGAAGTAGCCGGCAGGCGCCTCCTCGGTGAACAGCGATATCACTCCGCCGGAGGAGTTGCCGTAGAGCGCCGAGAACGGTCCGCGCAGCACTTCCATGCGGCCGGCGGAACCCAGATCGAACTGTGAGAACTCGCCCTGTCCGTCCGGCATCGTGCCCGGAATGCCGTCGGAGTAAAGGCGCACGCCGCGCACGCCGAAGCTCGATCGCGCGCCGAAGCCGCGCACCGACAGCTGCTCGTCCTGAGCGTAGTTCTGCCGGTTCTCGGCGGATACGCCGGGTACCGTCATCAAGGACTCGGAGATGTTCTCCTGCAGCTGCCCGTCATGTATCGCGGCGCTGTCGACGACATTGATGGAGGCGGAAACATCGAAGCTCGGTTCGGCGACGCGAGTCGCGGTGACCACGATCGGGGACAGATCGCCCGAGGACTCCCCCTGGGCATACACCAATCCCCACCATCCCGGCAGCGCGGCCAGCAGCACCGCGACGTATCTATTCATCAAGCGTCATCCCCAAAGTCCGCACACGACCGCCGCGCTCGAGGCGCGTCTCGAGCGGTTTTCAGACCGCCTTCAGCGCCTGCTCCAAGTCCGCGATCAGGTCGTCGGCATCCTCGATGCCGACGGAAATCCGGATCAAGCCCTCGCCAATGCCGATGCGCTCGCGCGTTTCCTTCGGCACGCCCGAGTGCGTGGTGCTCGCGGGATGCGAAATCAGCGTCTCGGTGCCGCCGAGGCTCACCGCGAGCTTCATCACCTGCAGCCCGTCGAGCAGCCGAAACGCCTCCGCCTCGCCGCCTTTCACTTCGAAACCGAAGGTCGATCCCGCGCTCTCGCATTGCTTCTTGAATACCGCTTTGCGCGGATCGTCGGCGGCGAGGAATCCCAGGTAGTTGACGTGCGCGATCTTCGGATGCTTGCTCAAGTAGGTCGCCACCAGCGAGGCATTCTGCGCGGAGCGGTGCATGCGCAAGGACAGCGTCTCCATCGAGCGCATGATCATCCAAGCGGTGTTGGGATCGAGCTGCGTGCCGAGCGCACCGCGCAGTCTCTTGATGGGATCGACGAAGCTGCGGGCGCCGACCACACCGCCGGCCACCAGGTCGGAATGGCCGCCGACGTACTTGGTCAGGGAATAAAGGACGATGTCCGCGCCGTGCGCGAGCGGACGCTGGAAGACCGGCCCGAGAAACGTGTTGTCCACCATCACGGGCGGACGCGCGCCCCCCTGCGCCTTGCCGATTTTCTCGGAGACCTCGCGCATGAGGGCGAGATCGACCAGGCTATTGGTCGGATTGGCGGGAGTCTCCGTCATGATGAGGCAGATGCGGCCGCTTTTTTCCTCGGCGCGCGCCTGCGCGCACTCCGCCGCCTCGATAACGGCCGCGCGATCGTGTCCCGCAGTGAAGCTCACCGCGCTCACGCCGAAGGCGGGCAGCGTCTTGTCGATCAAGGTCTCCGTCCCGCCGTACAAGGGTTGGCTCATCAAGATCACATCGCCCGGCCGCACGTGCGCCCACAGGGCCGTCGAAATCGCGGACATGCCGCTCGAGAACACCGCCGCCGTCTCGCCCTGCTCCCAAAGCGCGAGCCGATCCTCGAGCACCTCGAGATTGGGATTATTGAAGCGCGAATAGACGAGGCCCGCCTGCTTACCCGCGGTGGGCGCGCGGCGCCCCGAGGTGTAGTCGAAGAAGTCCTTGCCGTCCTGTGCCGTCTTGAAGACGAAGGTCGATGTCAGGAACACCGGCGGCTTGAGCGAGCCTTCGGACAACGAGGGGTCGTATCCATAACCCATCATCTGCGTCTCGGGCTTCAGCTCGTGATTGCCGATTTTGCGTTTATGATATGCGTCGTAGCTCACGATGCCTCCAAAGCTTTTGCGATGGGCGACAATATACTCCGTAGCCTTCAGGCGTGGAAAAATCGCAATGCTGCTCTTCGTCATCGCAGTCGCCGCCTTCGTGAGCACCCTCGCGGGAGGATTGCTCGCGCTCGGACTGCGCGACAAGCTGCACTTGATTCTCGGATTCAGCGCGGGCGCGGTGATCGGCGTGGCGTTCTTCGATCTGCTGCCCGAGGCCATCGATACGGCCCGGCAATTTCATTCGACCGCGGTCATTCTTGCGTGGAGCGCGCTCGGCTTTTTGAGTTATCTCGTCCTCGACCGCCTGCTGCTGAACTTGGGGCACGCGCCGCCGCGCGCGAGCGCCGGCGCGCTGGTGCTGTGCGCGCACAGCCTGCTCGATGGCGTCGCGATCGGATTCGCATTCCAAGGCTCGCACGCCGTCGGTCTCATCGTCGCCGCCGCCGTGCTCACGCACGATTTCTCGGACGGCGTCAACACGATGAACATCGTGCTACGCAACGGCGGCGAGCGGGCGCGGGGCTTGCGCTGGCTGCTCGCCGACGCGGCCGCGCCGGCCGCCGGCATCGCCGCAACCCGGCTGTGGGCCATGCCGAGCGATCGTTTCGGCCTCGCGCTCGCGCTGTTCGGCGGCTTCTTCCTCTACATCGGCGCGAGTGATCTGATTCCCGAGAGCTTTCACGCGCACCCCAAGCTCCTCACCACCGTGATGACGCTCGCGGGCGCCGCACTCCTCTACCTCGCGGTGCGCCTCATCTAGGCTGCGTTCACGCCGTGGGGGGCGCCGCGCGGCGGCTCGTGATCGCGCTGCCCGCGGTGGCGAGCATGATGCTCGCGACGGCCGTCCACTGGATAAGCGACAAGCGCTCGTGCAGGAAGCACCAGCCGGATAGCGCGCCGAGCGCCGGCTCGGCACTCATGAGCACGCCGAAGGTGCGCGTCGGCAGGCGTGTGAGCGCGAACATCTCCAACGAATAGGGCAGTGCGCTCGACAGCAGAGCGACCCCGCAAGCGACCGGAAGGGCCCTCGGATCGAGGAGCGCGATACCGGCCTGCGCCACTCCAAAGGGGATGATCACGATGGCTCCGATCACCGTTCCGAGCGCCGTGGCCATCCCGCCGTGCAGGGCCCCCGCTTTTTGGCCGAAGACGATGTACAGCGCCCAGCACGCGCCGGCGGCGAGGGCAAATGCAATGCCCGCCGGCGACAACGGCTGATGCGCGAGGCCGAGCGGCAACAAGGCAAGCAAACCGAGCGCCGCGAAGGCCAGCCAGACGAAATCGACCGCGCGGTGCGAGGCGGCCATCGCGACCGCCAGCGGACCGCTGAACTCGAGCGCCACGGCGATACCCAAGGGTATGCGGGCGAGCGCGGAGTAGAAACAGAGATTCATCACCCCCATCGCCACGCCGTAGATGAGGAGGCTGCGAGTCTCCCGCGCCTTCGGCAACCTGCGCCAGGGGCGCCAGACGGCGAGCAGCATCAGACTCGCAAGCGCAAGCCTCAAGGTCGTGGCGCCCGCGACGCCGACCCGCGGAAACAAGCCCTTCACCAGCGCCGCGCCCGTCTGCACGCTCACCATGGCCACGAGCAGCGCTGCCAGCGGGAGCAAGACCGCGCGCAACGCCGTGGAAGGAGACTTGAACCGGAAGGAAGAGGTCACAATAATCAACTCGGCAGGTCGGTCAGAGTAACACTTGAGGATACGCGTGAGCGCGGTTGAACCCATCGTCCAGCAGCGCCCGTCCGCGGAACCGGTTCCGCTCGAGCGCAGCCAAGTTCCGCGCGATACCGTCGCGCTCGCCCGCCATTTGTTGGGCAAGGTGCTCGTGCGCCGCTTCGGCCGGCGGCTCGTCACGGGCCGCATCGTCGAGACCGAAGCATATCTGCAGGGCGATCCGGCGTGCCACGCGTTTCGCGGCATGACGGCGCGCAACCGCTCGCTGTTCCTCGATGTGGGGCATGCTTATGTGTATCTGTGCTACGGCACCTCCTGGATGCTCAACGTGTCGAGCGAGAACGCCGGCACGGGCGAGGGCATTCTGCTCCGGGCGCTGGAGCCGTTGTCCGGGATCGAACGCATGCGACGCGGGCGCGAGAGTGTGCGGATCGCGGATATCGCGCGCGGTCCGGGCCGTCTGGCGGCGGCTCTCGGCATCGATCGCCGGCACGACGGCATCGACTTGTTTCGCCGTGGCGAGCTCTGGATCGGCAGCGACGGCACCGAGGCGGGGCCGATCGGGGAAAGCGTGCGTATCGGCCTCACCAAAGGTGCCGATGCCCGTCTGCGCTATTACCTGGCCGGCAGTGGCTACTTGAGTGGCACGCGCCGTCTCAATGTCTGATCCGATCGGCGAGCACTTGAGGGCGCGATCCGTGATCATCCTGGACGGTGCGCTCGCAACCGAGCTCGAGCGGCACGGCGCGAATCTCGCGGATCCGCTCTGGTCGGCGAAATGTCTGCTGGAGCAGCCCGAGCTCATCCGCAGGGTGCATCTCGATTACTTCCGGGCGGGCGCCCAAGTGGCGACCACGGCAACTTATCAGGCGACGTTCGAGGGTTTTGCCAAGCGCGGCATCGACCCCGCGGGCGCCGTACGGCTGATGCTCCAGGCGGTGTCGCTCGCCCGTGAGGCGCGTGCTGAATTTTGGGCTGAAGCTCCCTCAGGCCCCGCGCCGCGTCCGCTGATCGCAGCCTCCGTGGGGCCCTACGGTGCCATGCGGGCCGACGGCTCGGAATACCGCGGAGATTACGGCCTCAGCGATCGGCAGCTTGCCGAGTTTCATAGGCCGCGGCTCGAGGTGCTGGCCCAATCCGGCGCGGATGTCATCGCTTTCGAGACCTTGCCGTGCGTGCAGGAAGCCCTCGTGCTCGCCAGGCTCCTCGAGGAGCACCCCGGCATGACCGCGTGGCTATGCTTTTCCTGCCGCGATGGCTCCCACAACAGCGAGGGCGAGGACATTGGGCGCTGCGCAGAGGCATTGCGCGACTGCTCGCAAATCACCGCGGTCGGCGTGAATTGCACCGCGCCCGAGCACTTGCCGGAGCTTCTCGCGCGCATGCGCGAGCATACCGCCCAGCCGCTCGTGGCCTACCCGAATTCAGGTCAGCGCTACGACGCCGAGACGAAGCGGTGGTTGGGGCAGACCCCCCACGTCTCGACGGTGCAGGCCGGGCAATGGATTGCGGCGGGCGCCCGGCTCGTCGGCGGTTGTTGCCGCACGACCCCCGAGGATATTCGCGCGCTCAGCCGCGCATTCGGCTAACGATCGGAGAAATGCGGCTCGCGCTTTTCGAAGAACGCGCGCACGCCCTCGACACAATCGTGCGTTTCGAGCGTCATCTCCTGCGCGCTGCGCTCGGCACGCAGCTGCTCCTGCAGCGAGTTGTCGAAGCTCGAGGTGTGTAGCGAACGGATTTGACCGAGCACGGCGCACGGACCACTCGCGAGGCGCCGCGCCACCGCTTGCGCCTGCGTCACCACCTCGGTGTCCGGCGCCACGGCGTACGCCAAACCCCATTCGAGCGCCTGTTTGGCATTGATCTTTTCGGCAAGCATCAGGGCGGAGAGGGAGCGCCCCCCGCCGATACGGCGCGCCAAATGGAACGTGATACCCGCATCGGGCACCAACCCGAGCCGTGCGAAGGAAGGGCAGAAATAGGCGCTCTCGCCGACCACGATAATGTCGCTCGCGAGCGCGAGACTCATGCCGGCGCCGACCGCCGCACCGTTGACGGCGGCCACGATCGGAAAGCGGAATCCGCTGAGCCGCAGAATCAGGGGGTCCATGAAACGGCGCATTTCGAAATGCGCCCGTTGCCGCGCCTGTTGGCTTTTCAAATCGATCGAATGCAGGTCCAAGCCGCTGCAAAACACGTCGTTGCTGCCGGTGATGACCACCGCGCGCGCCCCGCTGTCGCCCTTCTGCAGCTGATCGAGCGCGAGATGCATCGCTCGGATGATGGAGATGTCGATGGCGTTGCTGGTTTGCGGCCGCTGTATGCTCAGAGTTGCTACGCCATCGGCAACCGTGACGGACAACGAATTCATGTTCTCGATCCTCCACTGACGGCGCCAGCCCGGCACCCCGCCTCATTTTGTCAAACGTACGAAAATCCTCTTCAGGATCATGCGCCCTGTGCGGGGTGGCTGCAACAGCGGCCTCCTCGGGGCATCCCCGCGTTGCAGCGGGGTGGGCGATGGGCCAAACTTCGGCGCCGCAATCGGTGCGGCTCGATTGGTGCCGCGATGCCCTCACTCATTCCGCGCCTCGGCGCACGCCTGTTATTTGTAACCACCCTGGCCGCCGGCTGCCCTGCCCCGGCCCACTCGGCCCAAGCAGCCCAAGCAACCGCCCCTCTGGCAAACGAGTCGCCCACAACCTTCACGCCGCGCGTCGACACGTTCGACTACGTCGAGCGCCAGGTCATGATTCCGATGCGCGACGGGGTGAAGCTCAAGACGGTGATCCTGATTCCACGCGGCGCGCACCGCGCCCCGATCCTGCTCTCCCGCACCCCGTACGGCGCCACGGAGCGCATCGAGCACGCTGCCAGCGCTCATCTCACCGCTCTCATCGACAGCACCGATGTGGCCGACGACGCGGTCGTGAACGGCGGCTATATCCGCGCGCTGCAGGACGTACGCGGCAAGCACGGCTCGGAGGGCGATTACGTCATGACCCGGCCTTTGCGCGGGCCACTCAATTCGACGGCGGTGGATCACTCCACCGACACCTACGACACCATCGATTGGCTGGTGAAGAACGTGCCCGAAACGAACGGCAAAGTCGGCATTCTCGGCATTTCGTACGATGGATTCACCTCGCTCATGGCGCTCGTGAATCCGCACCCCGCGCTGCGCGCGGCCGTGCCGATCAACGCCATGGTCGATGGCTGGATGGGAGATGACTGGTTCCACAAGGGCGCCTTTCGCCAAGGGAGCCTGGTTTATTTCCACGATCAGGAGGCGACGCGCGCCAGCGACCTCCACTGGTGGTCGGACCATTACGACGACTACGACACCTGGCTCGCCGCCGGCTCGGCAGGCGACATGGCGAAGCTCCACGGTCTCGACCAAGTGGGCTTCGCCGACAAGGTGATGAACCACCCCGCCTACGACTCCTTCTGGCAAGACCAGGCACTCGACAAGATCCTCGGTGAGCAGGGGCTCAGCGTTCCCACCATGCTGGTGCACAGCCTGTGGGACCAGGAGGACATTTACGGCAACATCGCCCTCTACAAATCACTCAAGGCGCACCATCCCGATCAGGCCAATCTGTATTTGGTGCTCGGGCCGTGGTTCCATCATCAAGAGCGTCTCGAAGGCGACCGCATCGGCGACATCAAATGGGGCAGCGACACCGCGGCCTATTTTCGCTTGTCCCTGCTGCGGCCCTTCCTCGATCATTACTTGAAGGACGACGCACCACCGCTTGCCATCGCACCGGTGACTGCATTCGAGTCAGGTACCGATCGATGGGTCGATCTGCCCGCCTGGCCGGCGGGCTGTGCCTCCGCATGCAGCATCTCGCGCGAGAAACTTTATTTGCAGCCCGGCGGGGGCTTGGGCTTCACGGCGCCCGCCGGCACGGGCTTCGAGGCCTACGTGTCCGATCCGGCAAAGCCGGTGCCCTATCTGCCGCGACCGATTCACACCGAGGATGGCGGTGAATCGAGCTGGCAAACCTGGTTGGTGAGCGATCAGCGCGACGCCGCAGCGCGCACCGACGTTCTGAGCTTCACCACCCCGGTGCTCGATCAGCCGATGAAAATCAGCGGTGAACCGATCGCGAATCTCGTGGCCTCGACTACGGGCAGCGATGGCGACTTCGTCGTGAAAGTGATCGATGTGTATCCGGACGAGGTGGGGCGCGACCCAAAAATGGGCGGCTATCAGCTGATGATCTCCGCCGATATTCTGCGCGGACGTTATCGCGACTCCTTCAGCGATCCGAAGCCAATTCCCGCGGGGAAGAGCACGGTATTCCGCTTCGCCTTGCCGACCGCCAATCACGTGTTCCTGCCGGGACACCGGCTGATGGTGCAGGTGCAGTCGAGCTGGTTTCCTCTCTACGACCGCAATCCGCAGACCTACGTACCGAACATTTTTTTCGCCAAGCCGGCGGACTATCAGAAGGCCACGATCAAGATATTCGACGGCGCGGGCCCGTTGGCGAGCTTCGTGGAGCTGCCCCTGGTAAAGGCCGCGCCCGGGCCGGCAAGGTAGCCGGCGCGGGCGCGACGCTCGAGCGAGACTCGACCGACTACTTTTCGTTTTTCTCTTCGGGCTTCGGCTTCGGCGCCGGTTTCGGTGCCGCCTTCGGTGCCGCCTTCGGTGGCGGTGCCCCCGCATGCGTTGCTGCCGCCGGCGGTGCGTGCGACACGTTGGCATTGGCTACCGGCGGCCGCGTTGCCGGGGTCTGCGGATGCGCGGGCTCGGTCGGCCGCGTTGCCGCATTGACCGCAGGCGTATGCGCCGGAGGCGTCACGGGCTTGAGCGGCGGCGCTCCTTTCGCACCTACCACGCCCGCTCCGCTGAACGCCGCAGGCCGTGCGGTGGCCGCGATGGCGGGATGCCCACCGTTCGCCTTGGCCGAGAGCTGCGGGTTGCGCAGCGCTTCGTGCACGTGCTGGGATTGTGCAACCGTCGGCGGTGTATGCGGCTCGGCAGCCGCAGCCCGCTCCGCAGGCGTCGGCTGAGCAGCCACACCGCCCGGACCGTTGAAGCTCGTGCGGTTGATGGTGGTGTTGTTGATGACGGTGTTGTTCACATAGGTGTTATGAATCACCGTCGTGTTCACGTGCACGACCGCCGTGTTATAGGAGAAGTGGCCGCCGGCCCACACGCCGCCGCCGAAGCCGACGCCGCCGTAACCGAACCCGTAGTTGACGCCACCGTAGAATCCAACGTGCGGCCCCCAGTACCCGGCGTTGAACCGATACACGCCGCCGACGAATCCCCAGTATCCCGGCGTCCACAACACGCCCACCACCGGCGGTGCGACCCAGGTTCCCGGAATCCAGTAATACCCGCCGGTCGAGAAGGCCCAATAGCCGGGCGTCCACAAGTATCCGTCCTCGGGGCACGGCGGCTGATCGTAAACAGGCAACGGCGGCGGCGGCTCGCTGGCCTGCACCTCGACCGCAACGGCCGGTGCTGCGACCTCGATCGAGGCCGACGGCGGTGGCGGCGGCGGCGGCACATAAACGGCGGGCGCCGGCACCCGCACCGTAGCGACGCAACCGGCCAGCATGCTCACCCCGGCGACCGCTGCGTAGAGTGCATTGCGACCCGCAAGGGCCTCCCGAATCTTTCCCAGTTTCGACATGTGAATGTCCTTTGAATGGTTTCTACCGTCGGCGTCGACTAGCGCAAAGCCTCGCGCTAGAGGATGCCGTTCCTTCGGCATATAACGTGTCGCTGCGCTACACAGCTAGCTCCGTGAAGCAAATGTAACGCCCGCTCCCGCGAGCCTTAGACGACCATTCTTCGCCTATTTCCCGATCGGTACTGTTATCCGCTTCTCACTCGCTGATCGGGCGCTTGAAGGTTTCCGGTAGAAAGAACAATCCCACGACCACCGTCAGGGCGGCCACCACGATGGGATACCACAGCCCGTAGTAGATATCGCCCGTCGCCGCCACCATCGCGAACGCTACGGTCGGCAGAAATCCGCCGAACCATCCGTTGCCGATGTGATACGGCAAGGACATCGCGCTGTACCGGATGCGTGCAGGAAAGAGCTCGACCAGCAGTGCGGCAATGGGTCCGTACACCATGGTCACAAAGAGCACCAGCACGAACAGAATCAGCACCACCATCGGCTTGTTGATGGTCGCCGCGTCGGCCTTGTCCGGATAGCCGACGGCCGTCAATGCCTTTTTCGCCGCGCCCTGAAACTGCGCAATGGCCGCCTTGCGCTCCGCACCGGTGACCTGGCGCGGATCGGGCGCGGTCAACGTCGTTTCGCCGGCTTTGATTTGCGCGATGCTTCCGGGTGGCGCATCGACGCCTTGATAGGACACACCGGCCTTGGCCAGGAAGCTCTTCGCGATATCGCAGGATGTCGTGTCGAATTTGTTCTTGCCGACCGGATCGAATTGCACGGAGCATTGCGCCGGATCGGCGACCACAGTCACCGGCGCCCTCGCCTGCGCCGCAGCCAACGCGGGATTGGCGTAAAAGGTGAGAGCGTGAAATAGCGACGTATACGTGACCGCGGCTATCAAGCAGCCGGCGAGGATAATGGGCTTGCGGCCAATCCGATCCGACAGCCAGCCGAAAAAAATGAATCCGGGCGTTGCCAGCGCGAGCGCGATGGCGGTCAGGATGTTGGTGGTCGCTCCGTCCACGCGCAGGATGCGCTCCAGGAAAAAGAGCGCATAGAACTGGCCCGTGTACCACACGACCGCCTGTCCCATCACCGCACCGAGCAGCGCGATCAAGACGATCTTCAAATTGCCCCAACGCCCGAAGGCTTCCGCGAGCGGCGCCTTGGACGTGGTGCCCGCTCGCTTCATGCGCGTAAATACCGGGCTCTCGTCGAGCTTCATGCGGATCCAGAGGGAGACGATCAAGAGCAGCAGCGAGACCAGGAACGGGATGCGCCAGCCCCACGCCTTGAAGGCATCCTCGCCCAGGCCGGTGCGCGTGCCGATGACCACGAGCAGCGCCGCGAACAATCCCAGCGTCGCAGTGGTCTGGATCCAACTCGTGTAGAGCCCGCGTTTGCCGGCAGGGGCGTGCTCGGCCACATAGGTGGCTGCGCCGCCGTACTCGCCGCCGAGCGCGAGTCCCTGCAGCAGCCGCAACGCCACGAGCGCGATGGGTGCAAACAGGCCGGCGGTCGCGAAGCTCGGCAGCAAGCCGACCAGGAAGGTCGCGCCGCCCATGATGCTCATGGTGATCAGGAATGTGTGCTTGCGGCCGACAAGATCGCCCAGCCGGCCGAACAGGAGGGCCCCAAAAGGTCGGACTGCGAATCCCGCAGCGAACGTCGCCAAGGCGAAGATGAAGCCCGTGACTTCATTCACGCCGGAGAAGAACTGCGTCGTGAGTATGGTGGCGAGCAATCCGTAGATGTAAAAGTCGTACCATTCGAAGACGGTGCCCAGCGAGGACGCACCGATCACCAGCCATTGATTGGGCGCGGCGGCCTCGCCTACCGGCACGCCCGTCACCGCGGTTGTATTGTTCATGCGCTCCCCCAGTCCAATTTCTACGAATCAGTGCTTGGGCGGCGCCGCCGTGACGATGGCGCGCAGCTCCTTGAGCTTTCCCTTGACGACGGCCGCGTTGTCCGGACCCATGCGCAGCAGCAGCTTCTGGCCGGCGGGTAATGCCTCGAGGTTCGGATCGGCGAAGGTGTACAGCACATTGGGCCGCGTGAGCTCGATGGGACCGCTGGGTTGCGGTGTCGCCAGCAACGAGTCGATCACCTGTACCAGCCGGTCGTTGAAATAGCCGTTCGGGTAGCCGAGGTTCTGGTAGGCGCTCTGGAACAGCGGATAGAAGTGAAAATACGTATCCGCCACGCGCTGCATGTCGAGCTGACGCAGGACGTTCACCATCGGATCGTAACGCTGGAAATTTTTCGGATCGAGCGTCGCGTGCATCTCATCGCCATTCACCAAGAACACACCCGGCACCGCCTCCGTCGGCCGTTTCGCGGCGGGCGCTTTCTGGCGCGGCAAGTTGTCGATGGTGACCACGACGTGGCGGACGATATCCTCGGGAACCACGTACTGCATGGCATTGGCGCCGATCAAGGAGCTGATCCCAGCCTTGACCGCGGAGTCGCTCTCGTTCAACGCGGGCAGTGGCGCGGACTGCGTGGCGGCCGAGGCCGGTACCGGGTGCTCGATGGCCGGCTCGGTGCCGGCCGCGGGCTGCGGCGGCAGCGGCGCAGGCTCGGAAGGGGGTAGGGTGTTGCGACCGTGGAAGTAGTACGCGATGCCAATGCCCACGACCAGCACCACGGCTGCAACCCCGATCACCGGTTTGTTCACTGTCCAACCCCCCGTAGTGCGCATCAGCCCATTCTGGCGCAACTGCGCCAAAAAAACAGCGGGCTATCCCCGGGCGGTGGCAGCCGTGCGGATCTGCAGCTCCTTGCGCCGGTAATCGATGATGAGTGTATCGAGCGTGCCGAGGGCATCCATGCCGATCATGAGAGCCGGCTCGTTGATCATCTTCCAATGCTTGAAGATGTAGAGGTCCGCGAACGTCACGCCCGAGTCGCGTATGACGATCTGCCCCATGGCAATGGGCGGCGCTTCCACCACCTCGCCACGCTGCTCGGCCAGGGTTGCCCCTATGATCCGGTCGGGCTTGCCGTGGTAGCTGAAATTGTGCTCATTCAACGCGTCGCGGAGCGCCACGTTGCCGATGGTGGTCTGGCCACCCGTATCGAGGACCGCACGCGTGTGCACCGATCCCACCATCGCGTCGATGACAATGAGCTGACCACGGACCAAGTGAAAAGGCACAGTGTAGAACCCGCGCGGGGAGCGTTCGTCGCGCGAGTAGGTGATGGCGATCTTGTCGTGATGGAAGTCGATGAAGATGCGTTTGTTCTTTAGTCCCTCCGAGCCGAGCACACCCTGGGCGCCTCCGAGTGCGTCCGGCACGATGGGCAAAAGCGGCGAGTCGACTGCGAGATCACCCACGCTTAAAGTGTCTACCCGGATGGTCGGCACCGTGGCCTCGCCGGTCACGCCGCGCAACAAGACAAGCGGCGAGTCGCTGGTGGAGAGGCCCAAGGCGACTGCCACCATGGCCGTTACCCCCGAAGTGCTCGCGCCCGTATCGAGAACGAGGCGGAAAGGTCCTCGCCCATTGATACGCACCGGGGCCCAGATACGCCCGATCTGATCGCGCATGGTCGGCGCGACGTAGCGGGGTTCCGGTGCTTCGACCATGACGTCGGCGAGGTTCTCGATCGCATCAGCGGTCACGGGCGCCGGTTGCGCGCTCGCGGGGGGTGGCAGGGCTTGCGTCGTTCCGGGCGCTGACTGTGGACCGAGCAGGAGCAGCGCCCCGGCTAAACTGGCTGTGCCCCAGGCGAGGAGTGCGTGAGGCTGACGAGCTTGACGTTGCATGGTTCAGAGCCTTGCACGCGGGGTGCGATGTCGGCGTTGACCACTTTCACGAGAACCAAGTTATCTTATACGCGCACGCGGGGCCGCAGTACGACATCGCGTGCCCGTAAGGCTGCTTGGGTCTCCTGTGGCGGCGCGGCAACTTCGATATGTCAATGCCCCGGACGTGCTCCGGGTTGTCGCATTCCGGCCGGTTTTGTGCGCACCATAATGAGCTCAAGACCCCTGTTTGGGCGTAATATATCAGCCTACGATGGCTCTCGAAGCGACCGGATAATGCATGACTAAGGACTCCCGACGAGTGATTCCCATTAAGCTCGAGCGGCCCTCCTCGCTGAGCGACGAGGAGCAGGCGGCCGTGCTGCGCGCGTGCGCCGACGGGAAGGAGCAGCCAGGAGCCCTGCTCCCCATTCTGCACGCTGTTCAGGAGGCCATCGGATTCGTGCCCGCGGACGCGGTCAGTCTGATCGCCCAGCAGCTCAACCTGTCGCGGGCCGAGGTCCACGGTGTGGTCACTTTCTATCACTATTTCCGTACCCGGCGCGGCGGCAAGCACGTCGTGCACCTATGCCGCGCCGAAGCCTGCCAATCGGTCGGCGCCGCGGCCCTAGAGCGACATGCCAAACGGAGCCTCGGGGTGGATTTTCACGGAACGACTGCGGACGGAACCGTCACCCTCGAGCCGGTCTATTGCCTCGGCAATTGTGCCCTGGGACCCGCCCTGATGATCGACGAGCAGCTGCAAGGCCGGGTTTCTCCTGAACATTTCGACGAGCTGATGCAGTCGTTGCGGGCCGGGGCGCGATGAGCGCGTTCAAGATCTACGTACCTTGCGACGCGGCCGCGCGCTCCGTGGGTGCCGATGCAACGGCGAACGCGATCGCGGCCGAAGCGGGGCGCCGGGGCCTCGAAATAGAGCTCATCCGCAATGGATCGCGCGGCCTATTGTGGCTCGAGCCCCTGGTCGAGCTCGAGGTGGCCGGCCGGCGCCATGCCTACGGGCCCGTACTGCCGCGCGACGCCGCGAGCCTGTTGGAAGCATTGCAGGCCGCCGGGGATCGAGCCCCGCAGCACCCACTGGCCCAGGGGCCGACCGAGGAGATTCCCTACCTCAAGCGTCAGCAGCGCCTGACCTTCGCCCGGGTGGGCATCACCGACCCCCGCTCGCTCGAGGACTATCTCGCCCACGAGGGATACCGAGGCCTGCGAGCGGCGCTCGCGCTCACACCCGCGCAAATCGTCGAGCAGGTGACCGCCTCGGGACTTCGCGGCCGGGGGGGCGCCGCATTTCCCGCAGGCATCAAGTGGAAGACGGTGCTGGGCGCGCCCGGGGCGCAGAAGTACATCGTCTGCAACGCCGACGAAGGCGATTCGGGCACCTTCTCCGACCGTATGGTCATGGAGGGGGATCCGTTCGTGCTCATCGAGGGCATGACCGTCGCGGGCCTGGCAACGGGCGCCGATCGTGGCTACATCTATCTACGCTGGGAATATCCGGACGCCCGCCTCGCGCTCGAGGCAGCCATCCGCGCGGCATACGCGGCCGGGTATCTGGGGGCGAATGTGCAGGGCAGCGGGCGGCGCTTCGATCTCGAAGTGCGCATGGGCGCGGGGGCCTACATTTGCGGCGAGGAAACCTCGCTCCTCGAGTCCCTCGAGGGCAAGCGCGGACAGGTGCGTTTCAAGCCGCCCTTGCCGGCACTCGCCGGCCTCTTCGGCAAACCGACCGTCATCAACAACGTGATCACGTTCGCGTCCGTACCCATCATTCTGGACCGGGGCGCGGAGTTCTATAAGAACTTCGGCATGGGCCGCTCGCGCGGCACACTGCCCTTGCAGCTTGCGGGCAACGTGAAGCACGGCGGCCTCATCGAAGTGGCCTTCGGCATGACGTTGCGTGAGATTCTGTACGACTACGGTGGCGGCACACTGAGCGGCCGTCCCATCCGTGCCGTGCAGGTGGGCGGCCCCCTGGGGGCTTACATGCCCGAGTCGCAGTTCGATACGCCCCTGGATTACGAGGCGTTCGCCGGCATCAAGGCCATGTTGGGCCACGGCGGCATCGTGGTGTTCGACGACACGGCAGACATGGCCGCGCAGGCGCGCTACGCCATGGAGTTCTGCGCGATCGAATCCTGCGGAAAGTGCACGCCCTGCCGCATTGGCTCGACGCGCGGCGTGGAGGTCATCGACCGTCTGGTCAGCGGCGAGAATGCGGCCGCACAAGAGGTGCTGCTCCGCGATCTGTGTGAGACCATGACCTACGGATCGCTATGCGCACTGGGTGGGCTCACGCCCTATCCGGTAATCTCGTGCCTGAACCATTTTGCCGAAGATTTTGTCAAAACGAAGAGCGCTCAGGCCTCGGCCTGACCCATCAAGATAGAGGTTGCCCCGATGTTATCCATTGTCGAGCACGATTACGGCACCCCGGAGCGGACGAGTGAGAAGCTCGTTACCTTGAGCATCGACGGCCGCGAGGTGACGGTGCCCGAAGGCACTTCGGTGATGCGTGCCGCAGCGCTCTCCGATGTCCAGATTCCGAAGCTTTGCGCTACGGAGACGCTGGAAGCGTTCGGCTCGTGCCGCATGTGCCTGGTGCAGATCGACGGCATGAAGGGCTTGCCCGCCTCGTGCACCACGCCGGTCGCGCAAGGCATGGTCGTACACACCCAGAACAAGCAGCTGGCCGACATCCGCCGCGGCGTAATGGAGCTGTACATCTCGGATCACCCGCTCGATTGCCTCACCTGCCCGGCTAACGGGCACTGCGAGCTGCAGGACATGGCCGGCGTCGTCGGCTTGCGCGAGGTGCGCTACGGCTACGAGGGCGAGAACCATCTGGATGCCAAGAAGGATGAGTCGAATCCGTATTTCACCTTCGACGCGAGCAAGTGCATCGTCTGCTCGCGCTGTGTGCGCGCCTGCGACGAGCAGCAAGGAACGCTTGCGCTCACCATCCAGGGACGCGGCTTCGAATCCAAAGTGGCCGCGAGCCAGGACGAGTCCTTCATGGACTCCGAGTGCGTCTCCTGCGGCGCCTGTGTGCAGGCCTGCCCGACCGCCACATTGTCCGAGAAGTCGCTCATTGAGAAGGGCCAAGCCGAGCACAGCGTCACCACAACCTGCGCCTACTGCGGCGTGGGCTGCTCGTTCCGCGCCGAGATGCAGGGCGAGGAAGTCGTGCGCATGGTGCCGAACCTCGACGGCCACGCCAATCATGGGCACTCCTGCGTGAAGGGGCGGTTCGCGATCGGTTACGCGACCCACTCCGACCGCATCTTGAAGCCGATGATCCGCAAGCAGATCACGGATCCTTGGCGCGAAGTATCCTGGGAGGAGGCGATCGCCTATGCGGCCTCCGAGATGAAGCGCATTCAAGCGAAGTACGGGCGCAACTCCATCGGCGGCATCACTTCCTCGCGCTGCACGAACGAGGAAACCTACCTCGTGCAGAAACTCATTCGCGCGGGCTTCGGCAACAACAACGTCGACACCTGCGCGCGCGTTTGCCACTCGCCCACGGGCTACGGTCTCAAAAACACGATCGGCGAGTCGGCGGGCACCCAGAACTTCGACTCGGTGATGCAAGCGGACGTCATTTTCGTGATCGGGGCGAACCCGACCGATGGCCACCCGGTGTTCGCCTCGCAGATGAAGCGCCGCCTGCGCCAGGGCGCCAAACTCATTGTCGCGGATCCCCGCACCATCGACCTGGTGCGCACGCCGCACATCGAGGCGGAGCATCATTTGAAGCTCCGGCCGGGCACCAATGTCGCGCTCATCAACTCACTCGCCCACGTCGTGGTGACGGAGGGCCTGGTGAAGGAGGACTTCGTACGCGAGCGTTGCGAAGTCGACTCCTTCGAGAAATGGCGCAATTTCGTCTCTCTCGAGAAGAACTCGCCGGAGGCGATGCAGGAAGTCACCGGCGTCCCCGCGAGCGAAGTGCGCGCGGCAGCGCGCCTTTACGCCACCGCGGGCAACGGCGCGATCTACTACGGCCTCGGCGTGACCGAGCACAGCCAGGGCTCGACCATGGTGATGGGTATCGCCAATCTCGCCATGGCGACCGGCAACGTCGGTCGCGAGGGCGTCGGCATCAATCCGTTGCGCGGTCAGAACAACGTGCAGGGCTCCTGCGACATGGGCTCATTCCCGCACGAGTTCCCGGGCTACCGCCACGTCTCCGACGACAAGGTGCGCGCGCAGTTCGAAGACGCGTGGGGCGTGAGCCTGCACAACGAGCCCGGATTGCGCATTCCGAACATGTTCGAGGCGGCGCTCGACGGCGATTTCAAGGGCTTGTACATCGAGGGGGAGGACATCGCGCAGTCCGATCCCAATACGCAGCATGTGACGGCGGCGCTCAGCTCGATGGAATGCATCATCGTGCAGGATCTGTTCTTGAACGAGTCCGCGAAGTTTGCGCACGTGTTCCTGCCGGGCTCCTCGTTCCTCGAGAAAGACGGCACGTTCACGAATGCCGAGCGGCGCATCTCGCGCGTGCGGCAGGTCATGCGGCCAAAGGCGGTCTACGCCGACTGGGAAATCACGCAGCTCCTGTCGAACGCCCTCGGCTACCCCATGACCTATAAGCACCCCTCGGAGATCATGGACGAAATCGCGCGCCTCACACCCACCTTCACCGGGGTGAGCTACCAGCGGATCGACGAACTGGAGAGCATCCAGTGGCCGTGCAACGATCAACATCCGGAAGGCACACCCACCATGCACATCGGTCAGTTCGTGCGCGGCAAGGGCAAGTTCTTGCTGACGGAATACGTGCCCACCGCCGAAAAGGTCAATGCGAAGTATCCGCTCATCCTCACGACGGGGCGCATCTTGAGCCAGTACAACGTCGGCGCGCAGACGAGGCGTACCGAGAACAACCGCTGGCATGACGAGGATCGCCTCGAGATCCATCCGCACGACGCCGAGGAACGAGGCATCGCGGACGGCGACTGGGTGGGCATCGCGAGCCGCGCCGGAGACACCGTGCTGCGGGCCCGGGTCACCGAGCGCGTGCAGCCGGGCGTGGTCTATACGACGTTCCATTTCCCCGAATCGGGAGCGAACGTGATCACCACCGATAATTCCGACTGGGCCACGAATTGCCCCGAGTACAAGGTCACGGCGGTGCAAGCGACCCGTGTCAGCCAGCCCTCCGAGTGGCAAAAGCGCTTCCGCGAGTTCACCGAGACTCAAGAATCGCTCTTGAAACACGCGAGCGCCGATGCAGTCGCCGCCAAGTAGTGTCGCGCCGCACGGCGGCGCCGAGCATCTGGTGAGGATGGCGAACGACATCGGCAACTTCTTCCGCTCCGAGCCGGAGCGGAAGCAAGGCGTCGCCGGCGTCGCCAATCACATCGCGAAGTTCTGGACTCCGCGGATGCGGCAGAAGCTCGCCGATCACATCCAGGCGCACGGCGATGCGGAGCTCGATGAGCTGCCGCGCGAGGCGCTCAAGCTGCTCGCGACACAACCCGCGGCCGAGCGGCCCCACGAGACCCCGGGCGGCGATGCGGGCTAGCCTTCGGCAGGCGCTTTGGCGAGTACCCTCGCCAAAGCGTCAATGCTCAGTGAGGGTCTTCACGTGTGCGACGGCGCTGCGCCCCAAGGCGGAGAGGTTATAGCCGCCCTCGAGCATCGAGACGATGCGCCCCTCGGCATGCTGCCGCGCCACTTTCATCAGCTCGCGCGTCATCCACGCGTAATCATCCTCGACGAGCGACAAGCCGCCCAGCAGGTCCTCGCGGTGCGCATCGAAGCCTGCGGAGATCAAAATCATTTGCGGCTTGAAATCGTCGAGCGCCGGCAGCCAGTGCCGCTCGAGCGCGCGCCGCGCCCCCGTCCCGTCGCTGCCGGCGGAGAGCGGCACGTTGAACATATTGGGCGCGGGGTGATCGGTGCCCGTCCCAGGATAGAACGGGTGCTGGAAAAAACTCGCCATGATCGCGCGGCTCTGCCAGGCCGGCGCACTGAACATCTCCTCCGTGCCGTTGCCGTGGTGCACGTCGAAATCGACGATGGCGACGCGCTCGAGGCCTTTGGCCTCGATCGCATAAGCGGCTGCCACGGCGATGTTGTTGAAAATGCAAAATCCCATGGCGCGCGATGGCGTCGCATGATGACCGCACGGCCGCACCGCGCAAAATGCGTTCTGCGCGCGCCCCGCCATGACCTCATCCACCGCGAGCACCCCGGCTCCCGCCGCGCGCCGCGCGGCGGCCAGGCTGTAGGGATTCATCGCAGTGTCGGGGTCGAGCTGCGCGTAGCCCTCCCGCGGCGCATTATCGAAGATCAGGTCGACGTACGCCGGCTTGTGCACGCGCTTGATGTCCCGCGCCTCCGCCAGCGGCGCCTCCAGACAACGCAATTGCTCGAGCAGCCCCGAGGTCCGCATGTGCTCATTCACCGAGCTGAGCCGTTCCGGATTCTCCGGATGGCCCGCTCCCATTTCGTGACGCAGGCAATCGGTGTGGGTGATGTAGGCCGTTGTCATGGGAGGAGTCCTCCGCGAGCAGAAGTTTGATTATGATGCACGATCACGATGATTCCATCGAGCCGACAGGACAATACATGGCGAATATTCCCGACCAGATGACCGTGATCGAAATTGCCGCACCGGGAGGCCCGGAGCAGCTCAAACTCGCGCGCCGGCCCACGCCGAAACCCGGCGACGGCGAGGTGCTCGTGCGCGTGGCCGCCGCCGGCGTGAATCGTCCGGATGTCATGCAGCGCCAGGGGAAATACCCGCCTCCGCCCGGCGCCTCCGACATTCCGGGTCTCGAGGTCGCCGGCGAGATCGTGGCGCTCGGCGCGAAAGTCGCCGGCGTCGCGCTCGGCGACCAGATCACTGCGCTCCTGCCGGGTGGTGGCTACGCCGAATATGCGCTCGCCGCCGCTCCGCTTTGCCTGCCGGTCCCGAAGACGCTGTCCCTCATCGAAGCGGCCGCGGTCCCGGAAACCTTCTTCACCGTCTGGACCAATCTGTTCGACCGCGGCGGCTGCAAAGCGGGCGACGCCGTGCTCATCCACGGCGGCACCAGCGGTATCGGCACGACGGCCATTCAGCTCGCTGCCGCGCGCGGCGCGCGGGTGTTCGCGACGGCGGGAACCGCGGACAAGGTGCGCGCCTGCGAAAAGCTCGGAGCTGCACGCGGGATCGACTACAAGACCGAGGATTTCGTCGAGGTCGTGCGCCGGGAGACCGACGGCAGAGGCGTGGACGTGATTCTCGACATGGTCGCCGCCACTTATTTCGCCCGCAATCTCGAATGCCTCGCGCTCGAGGGGCGTCTGGTGGTGATTTCGCTGATCGGCGGCGCGCGCACGGAGCTCAACCTCGGCACGATCATGAGCAGGCGCCTCACCATCACCGGCTCGACGCTGCGCATACGCAGCGTCGCGCAAAAGGCACTGGTCGCCGAGGGCGTGCGCCGCAACGTGTGGCCCCTGCTCGAGGAGAAGCGCGTCCGCCCGATTATCCATGCGACCTTCCCGCTCGCCGACGCCAGCGAGGCGCATCGGATGATCGAGTCCTCGCAGCATATCGGCAAGATCGTGCTGACCCTCTAGAAGAGGCCCACCACGCGGCCCTGCGCGTCGATGTCGATCTTGTCCGCCGATGGCACTTTGGGCAATCCCGGCATGGTCATCACGTCGCCGCAAACCGCGACGATGAATTCCGCGCCGGCCGCCAGGCGCACTTCGCGCACGTTGAGCGTGTGGCCGCTCGGCGCGCCGCGCGCGGCCGGATCGGTGGAGAAGGAATACTGGGTCTTGGCGATGCAGATGGGATAGTGCCCATAGCCGTCCGTCTGCAGCTTCGCGATCTGTTGCTTGATCTTCGAGTCCGCCGAGATGTCCGCGGCGCCGTAAATTTTCGCGGCGACCGTCTTGATCTTGTCCCAGAGCGGTTGCTGCTCGTCGTAGACGAAGCGGAACTCCGACTTGCCCTGATCGATGACCTCCACGACTTTGCGCGCGACGTCCGCGGCTCCTGCACCGCCCTCGGCCCAGTGCCGCGCGAGCACCAAGGGAACATCGAGCTTCTTCATCGTCTTCGCGAGCAGCTCGTGCTCTGCGGCCGTATCCGCCGTGAAATGATTCACCGAGACGACGCATGGCAGCCCGTAATGGTTGCGCACGTTGTTGACGTGGCGCTCGAGGTTGGCGATGCCCTTCTCCAGTGCGCCGAGATTTTCCGTATTGATCTGCTTCAAATCGGCGCCGCCGTGATACTTGAGTGCGCGAATGGTGGCGACGAGCACGACCGCCGCCGGCCGCAGGCCCGACTTGCGGCACTTGATGTCGATGAACTTCTCGGCGCCCAGATCGGCGCCGAAGCCCGCCTCGGTCACCACATAGTCCGCGAGCTTCAGCGCGGTGGTGGTGGCAAGCACCGAATTGCAGCCGTGAGCGATGTTCGCGAACGGGCCGCCGTGAATAAAGGCGGGATTGTTCTCGAGAGTCTGCACCAGATTCGGCTTCAGGGCCTCTTTGAGCAGCACCGTCATCGCGCCTTGCGCATTGAGATCGCGAGCCCGGATCGGGGTCAAATCGCGCCGGTAGCCGATGACGATGTTACCCAGCCGCTGCTTGAGATCGGCGAGGTTGCGCGCCAGGCAAAAAATCGCCATCACTTCCGAGGCCACCACGATGTCGAATCCGTCCTGGCGTGGAAATCCGTTCGCCGGGCCGCCGAGGCCCACGGTGATGTCGCGTAGTGCACGGTCGTTCATGTCCATGACGCGCTTCCACGCGATCCGTCGCACGTCGAAGCCGAGCTCATTGCCGTGATGCACGTGATTGTCGATCAACGCGGACAACAAGTTGTGCGCGAGACCGATGGCGCCGAAGTCGCCGGTGAAGTGCAGGTTGATGTCCTCCATGGGAACGACCTGCGCCATACCGCCGCCCGCCGCCCCGCCCTTCATGCCGAATACCGGCCCGAGGCTCGGCTCGCGCAGACAGATCACGGCCTTTTTGCCGATTTTGTTGAGCGCGTCGCCCAAGCCCACCGTGGTCGTGGTCTTGCCCTCGCCCGCGGGGGTGGGACTCAGCGCCGTCACCAGGATGAGCTTGCCGTCCGGCTTGTCCTTCAGGCTTTCGATGTAATCGAGGGAGATCTTGGCCTTGTAGTGGCCGTAGTTCTCGACGCTCGATGCCGGAATGCCGAGCTTGGCCGCGATCTCGCTGATCGGCTTCATCTTCGCGGCTTGCGCAATCTCAATGTCGGAACGCACGTTGATTCCCCTTTACAATGTTAAATGGCGCTGCATGCAATGGTTCGGTGGCGCTGTGCAGTGGTTGAGTGGCGCCGCAATTATCGTGACCCTGCGAGGAAGATCAAGCGCCGAGCTGCGCGCCCGCCGCGATGCCCGCCTGCTTGCAAAATTCCGGTGCGTTCAGCTTCTTGCCGTCGTCGAACCGCAAGGTAAAGACCTCGAGCTGGCCGCCCTGGGCGCTCACCAGCAAGCTCTTATCCCCGATAGAGGCTATGGTGCCGACTTTCCCCTTCACCTGCGAGAAGGTGCGCGTCAGGTGCTTGCGCGCATCGAAGAGCCTGACTTTCTTGCCGTTGAATACCGTCCAGGCTCCCGGAGCGGGGTTGCACCCGCGCACGATGTTATAGGTATGGTCGATGTGATGATGCCAATTGATCTCGGCCTCGGGATCCCGGCACCAGCCCTCATAGCTTGCCCGCGACTCGTCCTGCACGGTCTCTGTCGCGCGTCCGCCCACCACGCGGTCTGCGGCTTCCTTGAGCGCCTCGATTCCCATGGGGAACAACCGGTCGAAGTACACCGAGCCGAGGGTGTCATCAGGGCCGATGGGGGTTTCTTTCTGCAGGATGACCGGACCTTCGTCGAGTCCGTCGCTCGGCCTAAAGATGGTGAGGCCGGTGCGAGTATCCCCGTGAATGATGGGCCAGTTGATCGAGCTCGGACCGCGGTACTTCGGTAGCAATGAGGGGTGATACTGGATCATGCCGTGCTTCGGCACCGCGCAGAAATCCTGAGGCGCGAACTGCAAGACGTAGGCCATGACGCCCAAGTCGACCTCGAGCCGGCTCAACGCCTGGCAAGCCTCCCCCGTCTTGAGCGATGGCAGCTGGAACAGGGGAATGCCCCGCTCCTCGGCACCGACCCGCAGGGGATCGGCCGCGGTGCCCGGCTTCTCCGGCGCACAGAAAACGCCCGCGACGGTGTCGCCGCGCTCGAGGAAGGCATCGAGCACCGCTTTACCGAACTTCTGTTGTCCGACGATCGCAATCCGCATATATCCGACTCCCCAAATGAGCCTCTGCGAAGCCCATTTGCCACCAGCGCGGCCGTCATTTGCGGCGCGCGATCTTTATCAGTTAGGCAAGATATCTCATATATCATAGCCTGAGCCGTCGAGCTAGAATCAAGTAAAACCGAGCGCGACCCGTCGCCCCGGTAAGATGCAGGCAAACCCGCCCTCAACCGAAGGAGCTTTCCATGGCTGCTGGTCGTAATTTTCTATTCGTGCCCGGCCCCACCAATGTGCCCGAGCGGGTGACGCGCGCCATGATGATCTCGATGGAAGACCATCGCTCGCCGATTTTTCCCGAGCTTGCGCGGGCCTGTCTCACGGGCCTGAAGCCGATTTTCAAGACCACCACGGGCACGCCGTTCATTTTTCCCTCCTCGGGAACCGGTTGCTGGGAAGCGGCGCTGACCAATTGCCTGAACGCCGGCGACAAAGTGCTCGCCTCGCGCTTCGGTCAATTCAGCCACCTGTGGATCGACATGTGCCAGCGCCTCGGTTACGAGGTCGAGATACTCGAGACGCCTTGGGGCGAGGGAGCCCCCGTCGATCGCTATCTCGCCTCTTTGAGCGCGGATAAGCAGCACAAGATCAAGGCCGTGCTCGTCTGTCAGAACGAGACGGCGACCGGCGTAACCAGCGACGTGGCGGCCGTGCGCCAGGCCATGGACAGCATCAAGCATCCGGCGCTTTTGTTCGTCGACTCGGTGAGCGCGCTCGCGAGCATCGACTTTCGCATGGATGACTGGGGCGTCGACGTGTGCGTCAGCGGCTCGCAGAAGGGCTTGATGCTGCCCGCGGGGCTCGGTGTCACTTGCGTCAGCCAGAAGGCGCTCGAGGCGTCCAAGAAGGCGACCTCCAAGCGCTGCTATTTCGACTACGGGGACATGGTGCAGGCGAACGCGTCGGGCTATTTCCCGTATACCCCTGCGCTGCCCATGCTCTACGGGTTGCGCGAGTCGCTGGCGATCCTCGCCGAAGAGGGGCTGGACAACGTCTTCCGCCGCCACACCTATCTCGCGGCCGGCACTCGCGCCGCCGTGCTCGAAGGCTGGAAGCTCAAGCTCTGTGCCGTCGCGCCGCAGTGGTACTCGGACACCGTCTCCGCGATCATGGTGCCCGAGGGCATCAACGGTGCCGAGGTGATCGCCCGCGCCTTCACCCGCTATAACCTCGCGCTCGGCGCCGGGCTCTCCAAGGTCGCCGGCAAGCTGTTCCGCATCGGTCACCTGGGCGATCTCAACGAGCTCATGCTGATGGGCGCGATCGCGGGCGCGGAAATGGCGATGCTCGACGTGGGCGTGAAGATCGAGCCGGGGAGTGGTGTCGCGGCCGCGCAGAAGTACTGGCGCAGCAACCCTGCCGCGCCCGCGCTCCAAGTGGTCCCGCAGTCGGGCTCGAAAACGAGTAAGGCGGCGTGATCCGCCGGGTCGTATTCCTCGACCGCGCCTCGCTCAAGGCCGCCGTGCGCAAGCCGGCGGGGGCGGACGCCTACGTGGAATACGACAAGACCTCGCTCGAGGAAATCGTGCCGCGCCTCAAGGAGGCGGAGGTCGCCATCGTCAACAAGGTGCCCATGCGGGCGCCCACTCTCGAGCAGCTGCCCGATCTCAAGATGATTGCCGTCGCCGCGACCGGCTACGACGTGGTCGACGTCGCGTACTGCAAGGCGCACGGAATCGCAGTCGCCAACATCCGCAATTACGCCGTCCACACCGTGCCGGAACATGCGTTCATGCTGATCCTGGCCTTGCGGCGCAGTCTTCTCGCCTACCGCGAGGACGTGCAGAACGGGGTGTGGAACAAATCGGAGCAATTCTGCTTCTTCACGCATCCGATCGGCGACCTGCATGGCTCGACGCTTGGAATCATCGGCGAGGGCGCCATCGGCCAGGGAACCGCGGCCATCGGGCGCGCGTTCGGCATGAAGGTCCTATTCGCCGATCATCCGCCGCCAAAGATGGCAGGTGTCACTTTTACACCCCACGACGAAGTGATCGCACAGTCGGACGTGATTTCGCTGCATTGTCCGCTCATGCCGTCGACCCGAAACCTGATCGACCTCGCGGCATTTCGCAAGATGAAGCGCACGGCCATTCTCATCAATACCGCGCGTGGAGGCCTTGTGGACGAGAGCGCGCTCATCCAGGCGCTCGACGAAGGACTGATCGCGGGCGCGGGATTCGACGTGCTCACGGTCGAGCCACCGAGGAACGGACATCCCTTGCTCGACGTGCGACGCCCGAATTTCATCCTCACCCCGCACATCGCCTGGGCCTCGGACGAAGCGATGCAGTTCCTCGCCGACCAATTGATCGATAATATCGACGCATGGGCCGCGGGCAAGCCGCAGCACCTGGTAACTTGAGGAGCGCGCGCCCGGCGTGCGGCGGCGACGATCGGTCATGAAAAAACTGCTGTACCAATTCGATACGGACGCGCTGCCCGCGGTCTTCGACAACGTCGTGGGTTATGACGGCGGCGCCGATCACATCACCGCCTATGGCGGCGTGAACGCAGCCAACGTCGGCGGCCTGGTCGAGGGCGCGATTTTCACGCGCGGCCCGAAGGACAAGAAAAACACCGCCCTATTCATCGGCGGCGGCAACATGACCGCGGGTCAGGCGCTGCTCGAGGCCGTGCAGGCCAAATTCTTCGGCAAGTTCCGCGTCTCCGTCATGTTCGACTGCAACGGCTCGAACACCACTGCCGCAGCCGCCGTGGCGTGGCTGGCGCACGGACGCTCGCTCGCGGGCAAGCGTGCCGTGGTGCTCGCCGGCACAGGGCCCGTAGGCCAGCGCGCCGCGGCGCTGCTCGCAAGCGAGGGCGCTGCGGTGGCCATCACAGGGCGCAAGCTCGACGTCGTGCAGGCCGCCGCCCAGGCGGTCAAATCCCGCTTCGGCGCGGAGATCCGGCCCATCGCGGCCGCGAGTCCCGCCGAGCGCGGCCAGGCCATCGAGGGCGCACATATCGTGCTCGCTACCGGCGCGGCCGGCATCACGCTGCTTGACGCCTCGCAGTGGCAATCGAGCCCGACTCTGGAGCTCGTGGCGGATGCCAACGCCTCGCCACCTGCGGGCATCGAAGGCGTCTCGATGGGCGATCGCGGCACGCAGAGCCACGGCAAGATCTTGTTCGGGCCGCTGGGATTCGGCACCTTGAAGCTCGCGTTGCACCGCGCCTGTATCAGCCGCCTGTTCGAGCAAAATGACCTCGTTCTCGACGCCGAGCAAATTTATGCCCAGGCTAAATCCATGGTGGGGCAATGAGGGAAAACTCGATCGACCAATTCTTGGACGACCTCGCGAGCAGCAATCCCACACCGGGCGGCGGCAGTGCCGCCGCGATCATGGGCGCGATGGGCGCCGCGCTCGTATCCATGGTGTGCAATGTGTCTTTCGGCAAGAAAGGCTACGAGGCTGCCGAGCCCGAGCTCAGGAACATGCTGGTGAGATCGGAGGAGCTGCGCCGCCGGCTGGCCGCGATGGTCGCCGAGGATATTGCGGCTTTCGACAGCCTGATGGCCGCATACAAGCTGGCTAAATCCTCGGACGAAGAGAAGGCGCGTCGTGCAGAGACCATCCAGGTGTGTCTCGAGCGCGCCACCGAGGTGCCCCTGGAGTGCGCCCGCGCCTGCTCTCAGGTCGTCGGCATGGCGCGGCGCGCGGCAGATCTCGGCTACAAGCACGTCATCAGCGACGTCGGGGTCGGGGTGGCGGCAGCGGACGCGGCGCTGCGCAGCGCCGCGCTCAACGTGTTCATCAACGCGCCCGCCCTCAAGAACCGCGGCTTCGCAACGAGCGCGATCGAGGAAGTCGAGCGTCTCGCCAAGACCTCTGCCGTCGACTCGGAGGCCACGTACGCCGCCGTGCGGATCAAGGTGGAGAGCTAGACGATGGCCGGCGGCAGAATCGATCTGGAGCGGACATTCACCCCGGTCAACCTCGCCGTCATGACGATTTCGGATTCGCGCGATGCGAGCACCGACACCTCGGGAGACCTCTTGGCCGAGCGGATCGCAAGCGCGGGCCACTTGCTCAAGGCGCGCAGCGTCGTCGGTTTCGATAAAGCCGTCATTCAGGCGCAGGTGCGTGCGTGGATCGACGACGCCGGCATCGACGTCATCGTGAGCAACGGCGGCACGGGATTGAAGCCGCGCGAAGTCGCTCCCGAGGCGTTCCGCGAGCTGTTCGATCGCGAGCTCGAGGGTTTCATCGTGCTCTGGCATCTCGTGTCCTACGAGACCGTCGGCGTTTCCACCATGCAATCGCGTGCCTGCGCCGGAATCACCGGCGAGACCGTGATTTACGTCCTGCCGGGATCGAACGGCGCCTGCCGCGACGGATGGGACCGGCTCATCAGCCTGCAGATCGATAGCCGCCAGCGGCCGTGCTCGATCCTGGAATCGCTCCCCCGGTTCCAGAAGCATCGCTGAAACCGCCGGCTTGCGGCGGTATCGAGCCGGGGTCTTCGAGATCAGCGAGCTGTCTCGATCAAGATCGCGCGGAAATCGTTCACATTGGTGAGCGTCGGCCCGGTAATCACCGAATCGCCAAGCGTCTGGAAGAACGTATGTGCATCGTTGTTCGCCAGCACGTCCTTCGGGCGCAGCCCGAGGCTCCACGCCCGCGCGAGCGTATCCGGGGCGATTAAGGCGCCGGCGATTTCGTCCTGACCGTCGACACCGTCGGTGTCACCCGCGATGCCGAAGATGCGCGCGTGACCCTCGAGCGCGACGGCGAGCGACAGCAGGAACTCGACATTGCGTCCGCCGCGCCCAATGCCGCGCACCGTCACGGTGGTCTCTCCGCCCGACAAGAGCACGCACGGCGCCTCGAAGGGTTGCGAGCGATCGGCGACCTGCGTCGCGATGCCGGCGAACACGGTGCCCACGTCGCGCGCTTCGCCCTCGATGGCGTCACCCAGAATGTGGGGCGCGTAGCCCGCCGAGCGCGCGAGTACGGCGGCCGCTTCGAGCGCCATCTGCGGAGTCGCGATCATGCGCGTCTCGGCACCGGCGAGGCGCGCATCGCCCGGCTTCACCGACTCGCCGCGGCCGCTCTCGAGCAAATCGCGCACCGGCGGCGGCACGTCGATCGCATAGCGCCGCAAAATGTTCAGCGCGTCTTCGCAGGTCGTCGGATCCGCGACCGTGGGACCCGAAGCGATGTCGGTCGGCCGATCTCCCGGTACGTCGGACATGAGTAAGGTGAGGACGCGCGCCGGGTGGCACGCCGCACCGAGACGGCCGCCCTTGATGCTCGATAGATGGCGGCGCACACAGTTGAATTCGCCGATCGTCGCGCCCGAGGCGAGCAACGCGCGTCCGAGCGTCTGCTTGAGCTCCAGCGTCAACCCCGGCGCCGGCAGCGGCAGGAGCGCTGAGCCGCCGCCGGAAATGAGGCACAGAACGAGATCATCCGGGCTCAGACCCTGCACCAGCGCCAGCATGCGCTCGGCCGCACGCATCCCGGCAGCATCGGGCACCGGATGCGCGGCTTCGACGATCTCGATGCGGCTGCAGGGCACGCCGTAGCCGTAGCGGGTCACCACCAAGCCCGACAGGGGACCCGGCCAATGATGCTCCACGGCCTGCGCCATGGCCGCGGATGCCTTGCCCGCGCCGACGACGATGAGCCGGCCGCGCGGCGGCGCAGGCAGATGCGCAGGCACGCACACCGCGGGCTGTGCGGAAGCAATCGCGGCGCGGAACATCGCCGTGAGCAAGGCGCGAGGCGCTGAGTCTGCTGTCATGGCGTCGCCCTAAGCGGCGGCCAGGCTACAGCACGGATTTCAGCAAGCGGCCCATGTCGGCGGGATTGCGCGTGACTTTGATGCCGCACTCTTCCATGACCGCGAGCTTCTCGGTGGCCGTGCCTTTACCGCCGGAAATGATCGCCCCCGCGTGCCCCATGCGCTTGCCTGGCGGGGCCGTGACGCCGGCGATGAATCCGACCACGGGCTTTTTCATGTTCGACTTGACCCAGCGCGCGCAATTCTCTTCGTCCTCGCCGCCGATCTCGCCGACCATGATGACTGCGTCGGTGTCCGGATCGTCGTTGAACATGCGCATCACGTCGAGGTGCTTCAAGCCGTTTACGGGGTCGCCGCCGATGCCGACGGCCGTCGACTGGCCGAGTCCTTGCTCCATGAGCTGGCCCACGGCCTCGTAGGTCAACGTGCCCGAGCGCGAGACCACGCCGATGCGACCCTTCTTGTGAATGTGCCCCGGCATGATGCCGATCTTGATCTCATCGGGCGTGATCACCCCCGGGCAGTTCGGTCCCACCAGCAGCGTTTTCTTGCCGCGCATGCGCTGGCGGGTGGCGATCATGTCACGCACGGGGATGCCTTCGGTGATACAGATGACGAGGTCGAGACCGGCGTCCACTGCCTCGTCGATGGCGGCGGCCGCGTAGGGCGGCGGCACGTAGATCACCGACACGGTCGCGCCGGTCTGTTGCTTCGCATCCTTGACACTGCCGAAGATCGGAATCCCCTCGAAGTCCTCACCCGCCTTGCTGGGATTCACACCCGCGACGAAGCAGCTCTTGCCGTTGGCATAGTCGCGGCAGAGCCGCGTATGAAAGGCACCGGTCTTGCCGGTAATGCCTTGGGTCATCACTCGCGTGTTCTTGTCGATCAGGATGCTCATGCGATCCTCCTCACTTTCCCGTCACGGCAGCGACGATTTTCTGCGCCGCGTCCGCCATGTTGTCGGCGGAGATGATCGGCAGTCCCGATTCCTTCAGCATCTTTCGGCCGAGCTCCTCGTTCGTGCCTTTCATGCGCACCACCAGGGGCACGCTGAGCTTCACTTCCCGGGCGGCGGCAATGACGCCTTCCGCAATGGTGTCGCAGCGCATGATGCCGCCGAAAATGTTGACCAGAATGCCCTTCACCTTGGGGTTTTTGAGCATGAGCTTGAACGCCTCGGTCACCTTCTGCGTGGTGGCGCCGCCGCCCACGTCGAGAAAGTTGGCAGGCTCGGCGCCGAACAGCTTGATGACGTCCATCGTCGCCATGGCGAGGCCCGCGCCGTTCACGAGGCAGCCGATGTTGCCCGAGAGGGAGATATAAGAGAGATCGAACTTCGATGCCTCGACCTCCGCCGGATCCTCCTCGTCGAGATCGCGCATCGCGACGATGTCGGGGTGGCGAAATAATGCGTTGTCGTCGAAGTTGAGCTTGGCATCGAGCGCCAGCACTTTGCCGTCGCCGGTGAGGATCAGCGGATTGATCTCCGCGAGCGAGGCGTCGCATTCATAGAACGCGCGATAAAGACTCTGCATGAAGCGGCGTGCCTCCGGCACCGACGCCTCGGGCACGCCGATCTTGCGCGCGATGTCATCCGCCTGGGAGTCGGTGAGTCCCGCGCCCGGATCGATGGCGGCCTTGTAAATTTTCTCCGGCGTGTGCGCCGCAACTTCCTCGATCTCCATGCCGCCCTCGGAGCTCGCGATCAAAGTCACGCGTTGCGTGCCGCGGTCGACCACCATGCCGACATAGAGCTCCTTGCGGATATCGGCGCCCTCCTCCACCAGCAGCCGATGCACGACGCGGCCTTCCGGACCTGTCTGATGCGTGACCAACGTCATGCCGAGGATGCCGGCGGCGTATTGATGCACCTCGTCGAGCGACTTCGCCACCTTGACGCCGCCTCCCTTGCCGCGGCCGCCGGCGTGGATCTGTGCCTTGACCACCCACACCTTGCCGCCCAGCTCGCGCGCGGCCGCGTCCGCATCGGCGACCGAAAAGCACGGCACACCGCGGGGCGTCGCCACGCCGAATCTGCGCAGGATCTCTTTGCCTTGATACTCATGAACGTTCATGACGATGGTCCTCGTGCGCTACCTTTCGCGCCATTAAAGCAGAATAACTACGAAACGCCGCCGAGCCGCACTATTCGAGGTGCCCGCGCTCGCGTCAAGGCCCTGGCTTGGTCAAGGTGCCTTGGCTTGCGCCAGGCTCTGCTCCAGAAGCTTGGTCAGCGCGAACACCGCATCGAGGTGCGGCGTCGGCGTGGCGGTCATCCGGCCCAGTTCGATCACGGAGCCGAGCAGCGCGTCAGTCTCGAGCGGCCGCCCTGCCTCCACATCCTGCAGCATGGAGGTCTTGTGGTGACCGACCCGTTCCGCGCCCGCGATACGCTTCTCGATGGGTACTCGAAACGAGATGCCGAGCTTGCCGGCGATGGCCTGTGCCTCGGTCATCATGGCACGTGCGAGTTCCCGCGTGGGTGGGTATTGACAGATCCCGGCAAGCGTCCCGCGAGACAGTGCGCTGATCGGGTTGAAGGTCATGTTGCCCCAGAGTTTGAGCCACATCTCGGCACGAATATCGGTCACCACCGGCGATTGCATGCCGCCGCGCACGAAACAGTCGGAGACGCGCTTGACGCGCTCGCTCTCGGTTCCGTCCAGATCGCCGACCGGAAATCGATTGCCCTCGATTTGCTTGATCACGCCCGGCTCGAGCAGCTCAGTGGCCGGATAGACCACGCAGCCGATGATGCGCTCACAGGGAATGTTCTTTTGAATGGCCCCCGTCGGGTCGACGCTGGTGACCGTACTACCCTCGAGCGCTCCCCCGTGCTTGTGGAAATACCAGAAGGGAATGCCGTTCTGCATCGGCACGACCACCGTGCCGGGTCCGAGGAGCTTCGGCACGTCGGCGGCAACCGCCTCGAGCTGGTGCGCCTTCATGGCGAGCACCACGATGTCTTGCGGTCCCGCCGCCGAATAATCCGCGGTGGCGTTGATGCGGGGGACGGCTTTCTCGCTGCCATCGCTCATGAGGACGCGGATGCCCCGGGCCTTGAGCGCCTCCAGCGTGGCGCCGCGCGCGATGAAAGTCACGTCCTCGCCGGCGTGGGCGAGCTGCGTCCCGACGAATCCGCCAATCGCGCCGGCGCCTATGATCGCTATTTTCATTCGCGTGCATCCCGCCGTTCAATCGTCGCCGGCTTAGCGACTGACCGATGAATCGGTGATTGCTCCCCGATCGATTTCCACACGATTCACGACCTTGACGACGCCCGGCACACCCTCCGCGTCCTGCTTCGCCTTGACGAGTTCCTCGGATGTCCACACATAGCCGCTCATGGTCACGACTCCATTGTCGGCGCGCAGATTGACATGCCGGGCATACAATCCAGGGTCAGCCTTCAGCGAGGCCTCGACGCGATCGACCAGATCCTTGTCGGCCTCCCGTTCAGCTGCAGTCTTGGGGGGTTCCATCACGCACGCGGCGGCTGCAGACGCCAGCGCAACGGCGAGCCCCGTGTGCACGATTCGATTCATTGCTGTAGACATACGCATCTCGGTATTCCTTGCCGTTAGTTCCCATCGTCGTCGATGGGAATGTACTCGATCTCATCCACGACGTGCCCCTTGCCTGCGCTCCGGCGGGCGATCCGAAGGATCGCCAGCAAATCCGACAGATCCCGGACCACCCCGCTGATCCTGACCACCCCATTCGCGGTCGTCACCGACAGATGATCGCTGAAAATGTACGGATCATGCTGCAAAGCGGCAGTTACCTTCGCCGTCAGCGCCGCATCCGACTGCCGGGTAGCGGTCACGACGATCTCCTGCTGCATTTCCTGCGTCGGCGGCGCGCAGACTCCCCGCGCTGGCAACAACCCGACTGCGGCCACTCCCAACGTCCCCGCCAGGAGTGGCCCCGCCGTCGTGCTAATCACCAAGCGCTTGATCCGCCCTAGAACGTATACCTCACCCCGGTTGAGAAGCCGAGCGGGTGACACCCGCCCCAGGTGGTCGGGCCCGCGCTGCTGTAGTCGATGAACTGCTCGTGCGTCGCATCGTGACAGTCGGTCTTGATGCCGTGACCGCCTGCGCCAATGTCGTAGTGAGCGTTGCCGTCGTTGACGGTTTCCGCGACATCGAAGTACAGCGTCAGCTGCTTATCGAGCTTGTGCCAGTACGCGAAGGTGTACATGTTGGCCTGATCGCCGGTGCTATTCGGGTTGTAGTTGTGCTGGCCGCCCGGGTCTCCGGGTGTGGCTGTGGCATGCGCCCAGCCGACCGCCAAGACGTCCCGACCGTCGTTCAACGACTGCTGAGCAGCCAGCCAATAGCCGTGTCGCTGACGCTCATTTTGAAACTCCATTTCGGGCGGGACATCCCGATGCAACTGCTCGTAAAGAGCGGAGAGCGACAGACCGAAGTTGAAGGAGTATTGCCCGCCGAACTTCATCGCCCATTCATCGGCGACATCGACGCCGTGCTGTAGGCGGGCGTGCCCGGCACGGCGCGCACCCGGATACTCGGCTGCATAGGCCTAAGTAGTCCGCCCAATCGAGCAGATACGCTTGCTTGACCCGTTGGACCCTGACCGACCAGAGTAGCCGTAGTACGGGCTGTTCGCGCCGATGCCGTCGCTCGAGCGGTTCACCTGCTTGTGGATCTCGTAGGCCCCGACCAGATACAGGCCGGCCATCTCGAACTTGAGGTCGGCGCTGTACGCGCGGTTGTAGCCGCCGTCGTCGCAATTCAAGAACAGGTTGCCGCTGCCCGGGTTGTTCGATCCGTTGCAGTCCGGCGATCCGAGCGGCGTCAGATCGCTGTTCGGGTCGAGCTGCTGACCGAACTGGTAGGCGGCATCGAACGTCAAGCCGAACAAGGTGGGCGAGGTGTAGAACACCACGTCATCGCCGCGAGTGCCGAACTCCACGCGGTTATCGCCGCCCGTGTTCCCCATGATCGTGGCGTAGTTGCCGAGGCCGGAACCGAACGGATTGAGTCGGTCCGTGGAGGTCTTGTACGGCATGTACATCTCGCCGAACTTCACCTTGCCCCAGGCGTGACTCGAAAAGCCGAGGAACGTATCGCCGAGACCGATCGCACCCTGAACGGTGTTCGAGGACTTGGTCCAGGTATTCTGCAGACCGGGCGCCGCCGCCATGTCTATCGAAGTCGATACCTGATAAATGAAATCCACATTGGAGTTCGGTATGTGATGCGTGCCCCGGTAGCCGACGCTCGATCCGTTGCTCGACATCATGCCGAGCCACCCGACCCGCCCGTACGGGCCCGCCTTCTGCCCGCCGGTCATCACGTACGGGCTGCCGGGGGCGCCGCTCGCATAGCCCCACGGATAGGCGACCGGGTTATAAATGCCCTTGGTGGTGTAATCGACGGACAGATCGAGCGCGCCGTAGAAGCCCTTGAGGAAGTTGTCGAATTTCTTTTCCAGCGGCGACAGCGTCGGCTGGCCTTCCTTGCCGGTCGGGGCACCCGACGCCGCGCTCGCGGGCGGTCCCGACGGCACCACGGCAGGAGCGGCCTGCTTGCTCGACATGGCGTCGATCTGCTTCTGCAGCTGCTGCATCTGCTGCTGCATCTGCCGCATCTGCTCCTTCAGCGCCTGGGTTTGATCATCGTCCGCAAAAACGGCGCCGCAGGTCGCGAAGGTGCCGGCGCATACGGCGAGCGCCAGCAGCATAGGCTTGGCCAATCTGAATTTAAGCATTGTGTGAATCCTCATGAAACGCGTTTGTTTGAATCGTTCTCGTCGTCACTGTGCCCCCTTGCCCGCCACTCCCTAAGCCGCGTGCATACTCCCTTTCATCATCCATCTCCTACTCGACCTCCCGACCAACTCTCGGGAATGCAAACAGCGTCGCGTCAAACGACCTTTGCCTGGCGCAACGCGTTGACTTCTTCGGACTTGTAGCCCAGCTCCTCGAGCACTTCGTCGGTGTGCTCACCGAGGAGCGGTGAGCGCTTGACCTCCGTCGGGCTGTCGCTCAGCTTGATGGGGTTGCCCACCGTCAAGTACTTGCCGCGCGTCGGGTGATCGACCTCCACCACCGTGCCGGTCTTGCGAAGCGAGGGCTCATGAGCCAGCTCTTCCATCGACAGGATCGGGCCGCAAGGAATGTCGTGCTCGTTGAGCAGCTTCATGGCCTCGAATTTCGTCTTGGTGACGGTCCACTCCTCGACCGCCGCGAAGATCTCCTTGAGCCGCGGCAACCGAGCCTCCGGCGTGGCGAAATCCGGATGCGTGATCCACGGCTCGCGCCCGATCACGTGGCAGATCTCTTTCCACACGGGTGCTTGCGCGATGAAGTAGAGATACGCGTTCGGGTCGGTTTCCCAGCCCTTGCATTTCACGATCGTGCCCGGCTGACCTCCGCCAGACGCGTTCGCCGCGCGCGGCACGGCGCTGCCGAATTTGCCGTGCGGATATTGCGGGTACTCCTTCATCACCTGGGTGCGCTCGAGCCGTTGCTGGTCACGCAGCTTGACCCGGCACAGATTCAGCACGCCGTCCTGCATCGCGGCCAGCACCTTTTGTCCGCGCCCCGTGGAATTTCTCTGGAAGAGCGCAGTCACGATGCCGAGCGCAAGATGCAGCCCGGTCCCGCTGTCGCCGATCTGCGCGCCGGTCACCAGCGGCGGACCGTCGTCGAATCCGGTGGTCGAGGCAGCGCCCCCCGCGCACTGCGCCACATTTTCGTAGACCTTGCAGTCCTCGTACGGGCCCGGGCCGAAGCCCTTCACCGAGGCGACGATCATGCGCGGGTTGAGCTCCTGGATCCGTTCCCAGGTGAATCCCATGCGGTCGAGAGCACCCGGAGCGAAATTCTCCACGAGCACGTCGCAGTGCTTGATCAACTTCTCGAGCACTTTCTTGCCGGGCGCGCTCTTGGTGTCGAGCGTCACCGATCGCTTGTTGTGGTTCAGCATGGTGAAGTAAAGGCTGTCGGCGCCGGGAACGTCGCGCAGCTGCTCCCGCGTGACATCGCCGCTGCCGGCCTTCTCGACTTTGATGACGTCGGCGCCGAACCACGCCAGTAGCTGCGTGCAAGTCGGCCCGGACTGCACGTGCGTGAAATCGAGAATGCGTACGCCGCTTAACGCTTTTTCCATGGGGATCTCGCCGTTCGCTCCTGCGATTACTTGTACATCGTCTGGTTTTTGGTGCCCGGCGCATACTCACGCGGGTCGACCCAAATGTTGATGACCGCGGACTTGCGCAACTTGTGCACCGATTCGCGCGCCCGTTGCAGCGCCGGCGCGATTTGCGCCGGGTCGCGGACTTCCTCGCCGTATCCGCCCAGCATCTCGGCGAATTTGCCGAATGGCACGTCGCCCAGAAGATTGCCGACGCTGCCGCGTTGCTCGCCGTACTTGGCGAGCTGGCCGTAGCGGATCTGATTCATGGCCGAGTTGTTGCCGATGACGGCGATGTAGGGAACGCCGAAGCGGTTGGCCGTCTCCATGTCGAAGCCCGTCATGCCGAACGAGCCGTCGCCGTAGTAGCACAGAATTTCCTTGGAAGGATTCGCAAGCCCCGCGGCGATCGCGAAGCCCGTGCCGACGCCGAGCGATCCGAGCGCGCCCGGATCCATCCACTGGCCCGGCCCGCGCGGCCGCACCGCCTGCGCCGAAATCGTCACGACGTCGCCGCCGTCACCGATGTAGACCGTGTTGTCGGCGAGGAACTCGTTCAGCTCCCACGCCACCCGGTACGGATGAATCGGTACGCTGTTTGATTTAAAGAGCGGCATGAGCTTTTCCGTCGCCGTGGCCTCCGCCTGCGCCAGCTCCTTGATCCATTGTTGACGCGCCTGCCGCTTGTCGCTCTTGAGCCGTCCCGACGCGGCCTGCAGCACGGCGCCGAGAATTGCACCCGGATCGCCGACCAGCCCGAGATCGATGTCGCGATTCTTGCCGACCGTGCGGTAATCCATGTCGATCTGCACCAGCTTGAGATCCTTGCTGATGCGCTTGCCGTACCCCATGCGAAAATCGAACGGAGTGCCGACGATCACCAGCACGTCGGCCTTGGCAAATGCCTGCGAGCGCGTGCGGTCGAAGTGATGCGGATCGCCCGGCGGCAGCAGCCCGCGGCTCGCGCCGTTGAAATAGCCGGGAATATCGAGGCCGCGCAGCAGTGCGATGGCCTCGTTCTGACCGCGCGCGGTCCACACCTGCTGGCCGTAGAGAATCGCCGGCCGCTGCGCGTTGACGAGAATATCGGCCAGCTTTTCGATATCGCGCGGATCGCCGATCGAATGCGTCGAGGCGCGGTACTTGCCCGGCTGCGGGATCACCGCCTTGGTGAGATCGACCTCACGGTCGAGCACATCGCGCGGAATCTCCAGATAGACCGGTCCCGGGGCGCCGTTGAACGCCTCGCGCGCCGCCATCGAGATCATGTCGGCCACACGCTCGGTGCTCGGCACGCTCGCCGCGAATTTCGTGATCGGCGTCATCATGTCGACGTGCGGCAGATCTTGGAGCGATCCCATCTTGTGCTGCGTCAGCGCCCCTTGTCCGCCGATGTGCAGCACCGGGCTCTCGGAGCGGAATGCGGTCGCAATTCCCGTCACCGCGTTGGTGCAGCCGGGACCGGCGGTCGTAACCACGCAGCCGAGCTTGCCGGTCTGACGCGCATAGCCATCGGCGGCATGCGCCGCGACCTGCTCATGACGCACATCGATGATGCGAATGCCCTCGTCCACGCAGCCATCGTAAATATCGATGATGTGGCCGCCGCACAGGGTGAAGATCGTGTCCACACCTTCGTTCTTGAGGGCCTTCGCCACCAAGTGTCCGCCCGATACGACCCCGGCCTCGCGGCTCTTCCGTTGCAGGGTGTCCTCGGCGGTCGTCGGCTTGGGTTCCGCGACAGCGGGGTTAGTTGCCATAGTTACCTCCAGGTAAGGCCGCGCGACTGTTGGCGAAGTGTCGCGCTCGCATGGGCTTCAGCACGAACAGCGCGAGCAGCGCCGCGATGATGTTGCAGGTGAGGAATAGCGTGAATATCGCCCCGTAGCCGTGCGCCTTGGCGATGGCTGCGGCGAAAGGCACGAACAGCGCACCGGCGCCCTTCGCGGTGTACAGCATGCCGGCGTTGGCGGCGGCGTATCGAGACCCGAAGGTGTCTCCCTGGGTTGCCGGGAACAGGCTGAAGATCTCGCCATACACGCCGAAGTACAACGCCGTCACCAGCACGAACATCACCGGATTGGTCCCGCCGATCTGACTCAGGGTAAACAACGCCGCGGCGCCGATCAGAAACGCGAGCGCCATCGTGTATTCGCGGCCAATCTGGTCCGACAGCCATCCGAAGAAGGGGCGGCCGACGCCGTCGAAAATGCGACTGAGCGACACGGCGTAGATTCCCGCCGCCATCGTGATCCCAAACAGATCGACCGGTATTTTGTCGAGCTTAAGATCGATGGCCATCGGCTTGACCGAAGCCGTCATGGACAGACCGCCGGCCGCGATCAGCACGAACATGACATACAGCACATAGAAACACGGGCTCTGCAGCACTTCCCGTGGGGTATAGCCGCGTGAGGTGGTGCTCGGCTTTGCCTGCGCCGCCAAGATTTGCGGCGGCGGGACCAACAAGAGCCAGCCCAGCACGAACACGATGCCGCCTTGCAGGAGGCCGAAGAACAGAAATGCGTGTTGATAACCGTCCGAGGCAATCATGTGCGAGATGGGGACGATGGTGAGGGCCGCGCCGGCACCGAAACCGGCGGCGGTGAGGCCGGCGGCGATGCCGCGCCGGCCGGGAAACCACTTGAGCGCATTGCCGACGCAGGTGCCGTACACCGCGCCCGTGCCGACGCCGCCGACCACGGCGCCGAGATACAGCTCGGCAAGCGAACTCGCGGCAGAATTAATCATCCACGCAATCCCGACCAGAATCCCGCCTCCGATGACCACCCATTTCGGTCCGAAGCGGTCCACCAGATAGCCTTCCACCGGAACCAGCCATGTCTCGATCAGGACGAACAAGGTGAAAGCCCACTGAATGTCTTTGACCCCCCAGTGGTACTTGCTATCGATGGGATTGACGAACAGGGTCCAGCCGTATTGCAGATTTGCGACACAGGCCATGCAGATGATGCCGAGGATGAGTTGCACCCACGGATTCCCCAACGGTGAAGTCCCTGTCAGCGGTTTAGCCGCCGCGTAATCGGAAGTCGCGTTCATATATTTCTCCTTTTCGCGCGTGAGTTTGACCGCGTGCGTGCGTTCACGACGCGGAGTTTCCCCAACCCAATGAAACGGCAACGCGACCTTCGATGTTCAGCCGCAACAGCGAATATGCGAACCGTCGCCCCACTTTTGCCCCCACCAGGCGTCCATCACCGAGCGATGACCGCCGCCAGCCAACTGATTATTTGTCTGGTATACCATATATGAAGGATTTTTGAGCTGTCAACCCGGACGCGATCGCGGCCTAATCGTTGCTCATGCACAACAGAAAAGACGGCGGGGCATTCGATTTCCAGCGCGCGCCACGCATCCAGAAGCTGCGTCCGCAGGGCCAGTGTGATATATCTGTGGCTGCTACGGGGCCCCGGCGAGCGCTTTTAAGGGGACCAGCTACCTCGGCGGCCGCGAGAAAGGAGTTCTCCGTCTTATCGCCGGCGAGCGATACTGCGCGCAGCAGAGAACGCATTAAGAACCTTTAGGGAAATAGATGAACAGCATCGCCAAATTGGTTCAGGCCGGCGCCCCCACCGCGCCGCTCACCTTGAGCCCCCTGAACCCGACGAGCTTGCGCGATCAAGCTTATGCGCTCCTCAAGAACGCGATCGCGGAGACCGATATTTATGACCCCGCGCAGGAGCTGCGCTTGGACGAGCGCCAGCTCACCGCAGCGCTCGGCGTCAGCCGCACGCCGATCCGCGAGGCCTTGTCGCTGCTCGAGCAAGAAGGCTTCATCCGTACCGTTCCCCGGCGCGGCATCTATATCGTGCGCAAATCCAAGCGCGAGATCATCGAAATGATCCAGATGTGGGCAGCGCTCGAATCAATGGCGGCGCGCCTCGCGACGCTGCGCGCCCCGCAGGAGGAGATCGACAAGCTGCGGCATTTGTTCGACGAGTTTCAGAGCTCGCCCCCCGCCGAGCATCTGTGCGAATACTCGGACGCGAATATCGCCTTTCACACCGCGGTCATTGCACTCGGCGGATCGCAGACCCTGGTCGACGCGACGCGAAATCTTCTGATCCACGTGCGCGCCATTCGCCGGGCAACCATCGCTCAGGACAACCGAGCGGCGCGATCGATCGTCGATCATTTGCGCATCATCGAGGCCTTGGAACGGCGCGACACCGATCTGGCGGAGCGTCTCACCCGTCAACACACCATGGACCTTGCGGAGCACGTTGCTCGACATTGCAATTTCCTGGAGTAGCCATCATCCCGGCGAAGCCGTACCCCATGCCCCGAGAGTCGGCAGCACGCGTTGTTCTGCCGCACCTGCGGAGCCGTCAGCCCCGGTCGCACTCGAATCGTAGGGGCGAAGGTATTGCGGAGCCACGCTGCTGCAGCGGCCCTCACCGCTGACCGCGGCACGCGACACCGCTGCGAGGCCGGCGCGAGTATCCTCGTCCGCGATCGCCGCACGCAATGCCTCGGGATCGATCCACACCGGCACTCCCGATTCGATCCTCACGTAAATTCGTCCGCTCGCCTGCGCGGCAAAGTTGACGCGACGGAATCCCTCGACGCAGCGCTTCAGGAATCCGACGTTGTGCTCGGCGCGCAGCAGCTCGGGTTTGCGGTAGAGCTGCTCGGGGGCCGTGGCGTCGACGAACACTCTGCCGTAGCGGTCGATGTCGAGCATGCCTTTCACGTCCAGTACATTGACGGTCTCGTTGTCACCGAAGGCGACGGTCCGCGGGCGCTCGCCGAGCGCCACCGTATTGTCCAGGAACTCGAAACGAATACGCTTGTCGCTGCGGCGAATCCACGTGAAGAACACGTTCGGGATGCCCGCGTAAGCCTCGACCGCGTGAGCCAGCGTGTCGTCGACCGCCTTGTAGCGACCAAACTCCAGCCCGCGCATCCAGGCTCGCTCGACCAGCTGCTCCGGGGGCGTGATGACGAAGAACAGGTAGGCGGTCTGGCCGAATCGAGTCAACAAGTTGCTGCCCTCCTCGTCCGAGTCCGGGGCGAAGCTGTCGAAGCGGAAGCGATCGATGAGCAGGTGCGACATTGCTCCACGCGCCTGCTTGCGCGCCATGTAGGCATCGAGCTTGCGATCGACGATCTGCAACTCCTCCGCGGTGAGCGCGCCGGCATACTTGTAAGCTCGACCCAGCGAGTCATAGTCGAGCAGCTGTTTGCGCCAGATGTCCGGGCTGATCAGGGCGAAATCGCTCCAGCGCGCGCCGATGTCGCCCGCGAGCCGCTTCTGCAAGGGCCGCAGCGTGCTCTTGCCGGAGGCCGAAGCGCCTTTGGTGTTGATCACAACGGGCCGATCTTGCGCGGGCAGAAGCCCGTAGCCTTCCGTCAGCGCCGCTTCCCGCAGATAGGGCTCGATGGCCCGACCCACCGCCTCGCTACCGAGCACATTGACCGCTCGATCCCGGGCGAGTCGCAAGATGAGCTCGCGCGTCCCCCAAGCGCGGCCGTTCGTCGTGAAAAGGCCTGATAGCACCCGGGCCAATGCGCGCAGCGCGATGCGGCGATCGCCGGCGGCCGCGGCCCGGGAGCGCTGCTCGCATTCGGCGATCTGCTCGGGACCCCACGAGGGAGCCCCGCGCGCGCCGACGAGTTCCGCGAGGGCTGCCTCGAGGATTGCCGTCACCTCGGCGCGAGCCTCCTCATAGGCCTTCTCAATGGTGTCCGTATGCGGGAGGAGATAACCGGTGAGAATGCGGCTCGCGATGCGGCGAAAGTTGATGCCCAGATCGCCGATACGCGAGCCGTCCGGCACCACGAAGTCCGCCGTGACCCGGATCAGCAGCTCATGCAGAGCGAGTCGCTGGGGCCGAAAAGCGACCAGCTCGATGCGCGGCAAGCCCGTGAGTCCTGCGAGTTCCTCGACGGCTGCGAGGTCCCCAAAAACGTTCTCGGGACGGAATGAAGTCGCCAGTCCCAGCCATTCTCGCGGCATGCGCGACGCAAGCCCCGGATGCCAAGGACCGAACGCTTCATCGTCCGCGTGCATGGGATCCTGCGGGTTTGAGACGGCATTCGCCTTAATGGGCGGAATCATGTGATCCAATCGCCACCTTTCGGGCAGTACACATAATCGACAATAACCCGTTTGCTGCGACGCCGGCAGCGGAGATTTTTATCGTATGAAACGACTGACCTCGCGACCCGGGGCGGCGCCGCCCGCGACCGGCTCCGGCGAGACGACGCGCGGCGATCTCGCCGCAGCATTCGACGGAATGGCGCGGCTTGCCCGCGGCATCGCAGGTACGCAGTTCGCGTCCATTTCCATCACCGGCGTCGGTGAAACGTGGTGCGGATCCGACGGCCCCCCGGGTACCTTGCGGGGAAGCGCGGAATGGCCGCTGCGCAACGGCGCGAACGAGGTCCTCGGTGCGCTCGCTGTCCATGACACCGCGACGCTTCGCTTGACGGACGAGCAGCAGGGCCTGCTTGCCGAGCTCGCGCGCCAATGCGCGGCATCCGTGGAGCTGCGTGCGCGAATTGCCGAGCTCGAGCTCTTGCAAGGCGAAGCGCTACCGCAAGAGCGCCCGCCGGCACCCGGCGCTCCCACCTACGAGGTGCTCGACCGCGCTCCGGTCGCTCTCTATTACGTCGATGCCGCCCGCGGAATCGACTATTGCAACGCCGCGTATCGCCGCATTTTCGGATTGCGCACCGATCAGCGCCCGAACGAGTGGGCGCAGGGTGTGCACCCGGAGGATCTCGAAGGCGTCGAGGCCGGCTGGGCCGACTACTGCGCGCAGCCGCGCCCGATGGCGTTCGAATATCGCTGCCGCCCCGAGGGTGGCGCGGTGCGCTTCTATGCCGAGCATGTCCAGCCCCTGCCGGGCAACGCCTATATCGGCACCATCAGCGATTTCACGGATCTCGTCACGGCGCGCGGCGAGCTGCACAAAATCGAGAACCTGTTTCGCAATACCTTCGATCAGGCGCCCATCGGCGTGGCCTTCGCCAATCGGCGCGGCCGCTTTCTGCGCTTCAACGACGCCTTCCGCAGCCTGCTCGGTTACGACAGCGAAGAGCTGTCGGGTCTTCCCATTCAGGATCTCACCCACCCGGAGGATCGTGCGGAGTCGGCCGCGAACCTCGAGCGGCTGTGGACGGGAGAGGTACCCTTCCTCGACTTCGAGAAGCGTTACCGGCGCAAGGACGGTACCTTCATCTGGGTGCGTACGACCACGGCGCTCGTGCGCGACGGCAACAGCGCCGATTGCTCGGTCGAGTATCTGCGCGACATCACCCAGCGGCGGCAACTCACCGCGCAGCTACTGCAGCAGCGGACGCTGCTCGAAGCCGTGATCAGCGACTTGCCGGTCGCGTTACTCGCCTGCGATGTCTCGGGAAAGATCACTCACTTCAATCGCGCGGCGGCGGAGCTGCATGGCATGGAGCTCGACGAGCTGGGCTCGTCGAGCTCCACCTCGCTCGCTGCGGATATCTATCTCATGGACGGCGTAACCCCTGTCCCCGAGGCTGAACGCCCCCTGGCTCGCGCCTTGCGCGGCGAGACCATCAGCGACCTCGAGCTCACCATGGTTCCCGACGAGGCTCCGCCGCGCACCACCTTGTCGAGTGCGCGACGCCTGCTGGGTGCCGAAGGTCAGCCGCTCGGGGCGGTGGCCGTGATCCAGGACACCACGGAGCGTAAGGCGCAGGAGATGGAGCTCGAACGGGTGCACAAGGAGCTGGTCACGGCATCGCGCGAGGCGGGCATGGCTGAAGTCGCCACCAACGTGCTGCACAACGTCGGCAACATTCTGAACAGTGTGAACATCTCGGCGAGCCTCGTGGCCGAGCGTCTGCGGCAATCGAAGGCGGCGGGAGTATCACGACTCGCCGCGTTGCTCCTCGAGCAGGGCGAGCGCGTCGGCCAATTCATCACCGAGGACGAACGCGGCAAGCGCGTCCCCGAGTATATGGCGGCCCTGGGTACGCAGCTTGCGGCGGATCAGCGCACGGCGCTCGAGGAGCTTGCCTTGCTGCGCGAGAATCTCGAGCACATCAAGGATACCGTGAACATGCAGCAGAGCTACGCGAAGCTCTGCGGCGTCACCGAAACCGTCGAGGTGGCGGACCTGGTCGAGGACAGCCTGCGGCTGAACGCCGGGGCGTTTGCGCGCCACGGCGTTACGGTGCACCGTGATTTCGGCGAGGTTCCCTCCGTCAATGTCGATAAGCACAAAGTGCTGCAAATCCTGGTCAACCTGGTGCGCAACGCCAAGTACGCCTGCGACGACTCCGGCCGGTCCGATAAGCAGATCACGCTGCGCATCGCGCCCGTCGCGGGCGGCGTGAGCATCGCGGTTCAGGACAACGGGATCGGCATCCCGCCGCAGAACATGTCGCGGCTGTTCGAGCACGGCTTCACAACGCGCGCCTCGGGCCACGGCTTCGGATTGCACAGCGGCGCCCTCGCCGCCCAGGAACTCGGCGGCACGCTGCGCGCAGAAAGCGCCGGCGAGGGGCTCGGCGCCTGTTTCACGCTCGAGCTGCCGCTCTCGCCGGTGACCACGCGTCGCTAGCGCGACGCCTCGTCAGCGGCCAGTTCCGCCGTCGTCCGCGGTCGGCAGTTCGTCGAGCTTGCAGCTTTCGGGGAACATTTGCAGCTCCGGAATCTCGCCGCGCAGCAGCTTCTGCTGGATTTCCTGCCAGTACCCGACGCTGAGGAGATCGAGGTTCTCGGCGCGGAAGCATTGGCGCGCATAGCGGTTCATGAGCTGCATCCCATGCTGCAGTTCCTCCGGCAGAAACACGACGCCGTCCTCGAAGAACCAATCCGGAACGACTTCCTCTCCCGGCTCGCGGTCGAGATTCGTCCGTATCTTGACCTCGGTCAGCTTCTCCACTGCATCGTAATCGAACAACAGCACGCCGCCGTAGCGGCCGACGCCGTAGTTCCTTGAGTCAAGGTCCTTGTTGAAAATGTCGGTCGCCGCATTGTTGCGGATACACTGCCCGAGCCGGGCGATGACCTCGCGCGTTTCGCTCTCGGCTGCATCGCGCAGATACACCGGCAAGGGAATGATCTTCAGTTGAACGATCAAGGACCGCAGCAGCACACCGTCCTCGTCCACATGAACGCTGCTGCTCGACTGTGCGCACAACTCCTCGAGAAGGTCCGGCTCGAACATGTCCTTGTCCAGCCGCAAATTGAAATACATGACATTGTCCAACATGCTGCCCGCGCGGTTGATCTCGTGGACCAGGCGATACTTCTCGATCACCGCCGGAACGCCCGGGTAGTGCCCCCATTTGTACGACTGCGTCGGTTGATCGCGGATCACCTTCAGGTGGTAATCGCATGCATCGAACGTGAAACCGACCGCGACGGTTCCCGGCGCCCCGGGCGAGCGCTGGAATCGCTGGCCGCTGGTGCGCATCTGCTCGACGATCTCGTTGAGGATGGCGATCTTGCCGACGTGGTTGTAGCCGATCGTCGAGTAATGGTGGCCGAGCGGACGCCGCGGCATGAGACTGTAGAGAAATACGCAGGTTTGGTAATACAGCCGCGTCGTCACGTGCAAGTTTGCAAGCGCGGAGCTGAACAGGCCGTGGATGTCCGCCACCCGGTGCAACACGGCCTCGGCATAGATTCCGTCCGCCCCATTCTGCAGCGCCACCACGAAAGGCAAAATGCTGTCGTCCTCGCGCACCCACCGTCCCACGACGAAAGCTCGGCGATCGCGAAAGAAGCCCGCCTCGATCACATCGAGCGCGGCGGGCGGCGCGGACTGCGCGTCGTAGAGAAGCGGCGTCACCCGCTCGACGATGCGCTGCGCATCGCGCTCGAGGCTTCGCCACGGCACGGAGAATTCGGGGATCGACAAGAACGAGGTGATCAGCGCCGCATCGGGGCGTCCCGTGACAGGCAGGCGGCGATGGACCGAGGCCATCGAGAAAGCGCGCAGCTTGCTCGGCGGCGGAAACGAGTACGCCACCGGCCGCCAGACCTCCTGGCAGATATTCCGGCGCAGCGAATGCGCGAAGCTGAACGCAGTGTCCGCTTCGTAGCGGTCCACGATCATCGCGACGAATAGCCGATCGATCGGCTCCCACAGCGTGGACTCGCTGGCAAGGGCCGGGAACGCACCGACCAGCCTCGGTCCGTGCTCGGCGATATAGCGGCTGTAAAGGCCGAGACGCTCCCTGCTGATCTGCACGGAGGCGTGCGGATCGCGCAACTCGAAGGCGCGTTTGGCGCGGTAAGGGTACTCGCAGAGCAGGCTGTAGAAATCATCGAAAATGGCGAGGATCAGAGCGGTCGTTGCGCGAACTCGCGCGCCGTCGTCGCGACATGCCGCGAGCCGGACGTAGCCGCGCTCGATGGCGGTCAATGCTTGCGGCGCTGGGAGGGACATCGCGACATTATCGGCCTTGTCCTACACTGTAGGAAGGCGCACCCCGACGGCTTCCTTCAGGCGGCCGCTGTAGAGTCTCAACGACAAGACCAACTATTGACGCGCTCACGGCGCGCGAATCCCGCGGAGACGAAAATGTTCAAGACTTGGCGATCCCTCGTTCCCACGCTATGCCTGTTTCTGCTGCCGGCGATCAGCTCGGCGCAGTTCGGTATCAGCCTAGGCGTCAACGTGAATGTCCCTCCACCGGAATTGCCGGTGTACCAGGAGCCGCCCCTACCGGCGCCCGGCTATATTTTCGTGCCGGGGTATTGGTTCTGGGATGCCGATGTCACCGATTATGTCTGGATCCCCGGGACCTGGGTGGAAGCCCCGCAGCCGGGCTACCTATGGACGCCCGGCTACTGGGGTTACGAAGGCGGCGCCTACCTGTGGCACGGCGGCTATTGGGGTCAGACCGTCGGCTTCTACGGCGGCGTGAACTACGGATTCGGCTACACCGGCGGCGGATATGAGGGTGGTTACTGGCGGGGCGGACAGCTCTACTACAACAGAGCCGTCGTCAACGTCGGTACCACGCATGTCACCAACGTCTACGTCAAGAACGTGACCGTCAATAACACCACCATCAACCGGGTGAGCTTCAACGGACCCGGCGGCGTTCAGGCCAGGGCGACCCCTGCGCAGCTCGCGGCGGCGAACGAGCATCACCTCCCGCCCTCGTCCGCGCAGGTGCAACAAGCGACCGCGGCGCGCAGCAATCCCGAACTGCGGGCGAAAGCGAATGGCGGACATCCGACCGTGGCAGCGACTCCTAAACCGGGAGTCTTCAAAGGGGCCGGGGTAGTGCAGGCGAGAGGCGCACCCGCCCATCCGGCCGTGGCCGAGCATCCTGCCCCTGCCGAGCATCCTGCTCCTGCCGAGCATGCGGCGCCCGCGAAGCATGCGGCGCCGGTCACGCATTCCGCGGCCGCGGAGCATCCTGCCCCCGCGGAGCATGCTGCGCCGGTCGCGCACCCCGCTCCCGCACCACATCCGGCCGCTCCCGTACATCCGGCTGCCCCGCCGCACCCCGCCGCTCCTGCACATCCGGCCGAGGAGCACCCGGCCCCCGCACCCGAGGAGCGCCGCGCCCCGCCGCAGGCTGAGGCCCACCCGGCGCCCGCGCCGAGGCCGGCGCCAAGGCCCGCTCAGGAGCCGAAACCGGCGCCGCGGCCTGCGGAACAGCACGAGGAGCCGCGCGGGTAATCGATTCCTGGGATCGGGTAGCCGACAGGCGGCTATCCCCTCCTACGCGCTGCCCGATGGCGTTATGATTTCTGCATGATCGAAATCACCCACGACACCGCCGCGCATCGCTTCAGCACCGTCGTAGACGGGGAGCGCGCCGTGCTCGATTACACGCTCGCCGCCGGCGTCATGACCATCACCCACACCGAGGTTCCCGGGCCCATCGAGGGCCGGGGTATCGCCGCGCAGTTGACGCGCAAAGCGCTCGATGCGGCGCATGAGCACGGCTGGCGCGTGGTGCCCGCCTGCTCCTACGCCGCCTCCTATTTGGCACGGCATCCACTCGACGACGAGGGGCGCAGGCAGCACGAGAGCGATCTGCTCGACGAGGCGTTGGACGAATCCTTTCCGGCGAGCGATCCACCCGCGGTGGGCGACAGCTCCTGAGATCAGCGCCGCCTCGGCTCTTTCCGCTCAAGAAGTTTGCTGGCTACTCGGGAGTTTTTCCCGAGTGATCCCGGGATTAATTCCGGTTCCGGAAAAAAATCTCGATGCAGTTGGGATTTTCTCTGGACGAGCTGGATGGCGTGTCCCTACACTCGATTGCGCCTGGATGTGGGGGCGACCGCGAGTGCGTAATCGAAAAACAATCGATCGCGGCTGGTGAAAATGCCGCGCGCTTTCCCTTGCGTGTGCAGTGAGAGGAAAGGCGTTGGCAAACTCGAAACCGATCCTTCAGATGGTAATGCTGATTTACCTCACGGCCGCGGGGACGATGAAGTTCGCGTGCGGGGCTGATACGTCGGGAGAGTCGCCCACCAATCCCGCAACCGCGACGGAACTCCCGCAGGTCACCGTCATCTCGAACACGCCGCTCGAGGGGCTGGGCCTGCCGCTCAATCAGATACCGGCGAACGTGCAGACCGCCAACAGCAAGGACATGGAGAGCCAGCAGTCGCTCGGCATCGCGGACTATCTCAACAACAACTTCAGCGGCGTCAACGTGAGCGAGAGCGCGGACAATCCGTTCCAGCTCGACATCAACTATCACGGCTTCACCGCATCACCCCTTCTCGGCACCCCGGAGGGTCTGTCGATCTACGTGGACGGCGTGCGGGTGAACGAGTCGTTCGGAGACACGGTGAACTGGGATTTGATCCCGCAAAATGCGGTCTCCACGGTCACGCTCATGTCGGGGTCGAACCCGGTGTTCGGTCTCAATACGTTGGGAGGCGCGCTCTCGCTGCGCACGAAGAGCGGACACGATGATCCCGGTACCGAATTGGAAGCCTACGGTGGCTCCTTCGGACGGCGCTCCTTCGAGGGGGAAACCGGTGGTGAGTTCGGCAATTTCGACTACTTCTTTGCCGGGACTTACTTCGATGAGGACGGCTGGCGCCGGAACTCGCCGAGCCGGGTCTATCAGGCCTTCGGCAAGGTCGGCTGGCAAAATGACAAGACGGACTTCGACTTGAGCTATACCTACGCCGATACCAGCCTCTACGGCAACGGCGCGACGCCCGTGAGCATGCTGGATTACAACTACGAATCCAGCTACACGCCGGACTACACCGCGAACCTCTTGAGCTTTGTGAATCTCACCGCCACTCAGTTCCTCACCGACAAGCTCCTGCTGTCGGGCAACGTCTTCTACCGGCACCTCATCACCAACGCAGTCAACGGCAATACCAACGACAGCTATCTGGACGGTGACTATGGTGGTCCGCCGCTCGATTGTACGATGCCCGGCGCAAGCCTCGCCGCGCTCACCTACTGTACGCCGGGGCAGAGTGCGACCTCGCGCCTCGTGCAAAACACCAAGGGCGTCGCGCTGCAGCTCACCGACTCCCAGGACCTGCTCGGTTGGGCGAGCCAGGCAACCCTCGGCGCGGACTTCACTGACTCGGACGACTCGTTCGCCCAGGCTTACCAATACGGCGGGCTGACCCCCGATCGGCTGCTCGTATACACCGTGAGCCCCTACAACAACGAAACGGTGATCTCGCTCTCGGGCCAAAACAAAATCTATGGCACGTACTTCACGGATACGCTCTCGCCGAGCAAACTACTGCATTTCACCTTGTCGGTGCGCTACGACCAGAACACGGAGACCTTGAACGGTTACAGCCTCGATACGGATATCGGCGACTTCGGCAACGGCTTCAACCAGCCCACCACGCTCGCGGGCGACCACACCTTCAGCCACGTCAATCCCGCGTTTGGATTCACGGTGACGCCGTCCGATACCCTTACCTTCTACGCAAATTACAACGAGGCGAGCCGCGCCCCGACCGTGATCGAGCTCGGCTGTGCGAACCCGCAGGCGCCCTGCGGACTACCGAACGATTTCGCAAGCGATCCCGACTTGAAACAGGTGATCGCGCGCACTTTTGAGGTGGGCGCGCGCGGCAACCTGGCGGATCAACGTTTGAACTGGAGCGCAGACCTCTTTCGCACGACCAATCGGGACGACATTCAATTCGTCGCCACCGCGACCAATGCGGGCTACTTCGACAATGTCGGCAATACCCGCCGGCAGGGCCTCGACCTCTCGCTCGGAGGGAAGCAGGGGCCGCTCAAATGGCATCTCGCCTACAGCTACGTGGAAGCCACCTACCAGTCAACCTTCGAGGTCGATGCCGAATCGAACAGCACCGCAGATGCGAACGGCAACATTCTGGTGCAGCCGGGCGACCGGATTCCGCTCATTCCGAAGCATACCGGCCGGCTGATCGTGGACTACGCGATCACGCCTCAATGGGACGTCGGCGGCAACTTGATCGCGACCTCGGGCTCGTACTTGCACGGCAACGAGAACAACGCCAATCAACCGGGTGAAACCAACGGCGAGGGAGCTTATGTCGTCGGCAGCGGTTGGATTCCAGGCTACGCAGTGGCCAATCTGCAAAGCACGTACCACGTCTCGAAGCGTCTCGAGGTCTTCGCGCGCCTCGGCAACCTTTTCGACAAGCGCTATGCGACCGCCGGCTTTCTGACCAGCAACTCGTTCAATCCCAACGGCTCGCTCATCGCCAACCCCAACGACTGGCCGAACGAGAATGCGGTCTCGCCCGGTGCGCCGCGGGCGGCCTGGGGCGGTGTTCGCATACGCTTCGAGTGATCGCCGGGCGCGAAGCCGCCGTGATCGGAGTCGCCGCTATTTCTGCAGCATCGGGCGCCCTTCGTGCGCGACCAGGAGGTCATGCATGTCGTTGGCATGCTCCTCTTCGACCGCGAGAATGCGCTCCATCATCAAGCGGGTGCTCGGATCCTTCGTGCCGAAATATCGCGCGAGCTCGCGGTAGTGCTCCACAGCGATCCGCTCGGCGATCAAATTCTCTCGGATCATGTCGACCAGATTCTCGGCGTTCCCATATTCGGAAGCGGAACGCATCGCGAGCCCATCCGGGTTCATGTTGGGCCTGCCGCCGAGCTGATTGATCCGTTCGGCGACTTCCATCGCGTGCCCGTGCTCCTCCTTGGCATGTTGAGCAAATTCCGCCTTGACGCCCTCGCTGGAAATCCCTGTGGCGGCGACGGCGTGCATCGTGTAGCGGAGCACGCAGACGATTTCGGTCGCCAACACCGCTTGTAAGATCTCGATGGTCTTATGCACGTCCCCTTCGTAGCTCGGGGTCACGCCGCCCTCCGTGAGGTGCTTGCGGGCTCGGTCCCGCAGCGTCTTGACGTCGGTCAGAAAGGGCTGCGTGTTTCCGTTCTGCTTTTTTTCGGGCGTCGCGCGCGTTTCCATGGTGGGTTGCTCCTGCTGAAAGGTGGGTTGAACCAACGAATCTATACCATCGGCGTATTGCGCCGGATTGTACGAAACGGGGGACCTGCGTAGGAATCGGGGCTATTACGCTGTCGGCGGGACCCCGACACCGGCAAACGAGACGCGGCTATGTGTCGAGCGCCGCCTTCAGACGCGCAATCAGCGGCCCGAGCTTGGGCGGATCGGCCTCGAATGTGGGTGTGATGCCGCGCTCCTCGAGCGCCCGCGAGCACACCGGTCCGATCGAGGCAATGATGAGCCCGCGCAGCAGCGCGGGCAGCTCGGCAGCCCGGCCCCTCTGGGCGGCGACCTCAAAGAGGTGCTTCACTTGCACGGCGCTGGTGAACACCACCGCATCCACGGCCGAGCGCGCGAGCGCATCGATCAACCGCTCGAGTGGACCGGTATCCGCGGGCAGCGCCCAGCGATAGGTGGCGATCTCCTGCACCGCGGCGCCGCGCCCTGTCAGCGCCTCGCACAACCGGCGATTTGCCTCGCCGTAACGTTGCACCACCACGCGAGCACCTGCGAGGGAACACGCGGCGATCGCCGCCATCACGGTCTCGCTGGTGAAGGGCGAAGCGGCGCGGATGTCGATGCGAACACCGCGCGCGTTGAGCTCTCCCGTGGGCTTCGGCCCGCGCACGACGACCGTCGCCTGCGCGAGCAGGCCGAGCAGCTGCGGGGTCGACCCCAGCGCATCGGTGACCTGAAAGAGCGCCCGCGTTCCCACGCCGGTCTGGAAAATCATCATCCGGAACGGATGCGCGATCCAGTCCTGCAAGAGCGTACCGACCGCGGCCGGGTCGACGTCGGGCACCTCTTCCAGCGCCGGCGCGAGCAGCGGCACCGCCCCGTGGCGCGCGATCAGCTCCGCGAGGTGCGCGCCGGTACGCGCTTCCAGGATCGCGACGGTCTTCGGTGTCGGTGAGGTTGCCATGTTCGTAGGCTAGCCGCCGATGAGGCCGGCCGTCACGTTGATTGCAAAGCCGAGTATCGAGGCATTGAACAAAAAGGAGATGACCTCGTGCATAAGCACCACCCGGCGAATGCCGGTGCGCCGGGTGTAGATGTCGGCCGTCTGGCAGGCCGCGGCGATGGTGAAGGAGAAATAGGCGAAATCCCAGAAGACCGGCATGTCCGTATCCGGAAACGACAAGGGCCGTTCGCTCTTCGGGCAGCTGTAATAGAAGTCTGCATAGTGCGTCGTGAACATCGCGGGCACGAGGAGCCAGGAGTCCGCGAGCGTGACCGCGGCGAGCACGAAGTGCCAGGTGCGCTCGCTCCCGCCGACGTGCCGCAAGGTCGCGAGCGGCTGCACGATCGCGGCGAGGCTGAGCAGCGCCGCAATGACGACCACCCCCAGGATCACCGGCCCGGACTCATCTTCCTCGATATACCGGGAGCAGATCTGCTGCGCGGTGAGTCCGCTCATCCACACCCAGAGCAGCGCGAGGAACGTGGTGACGCCGCAATCCCACGCAACGAGCACGCGCGTGACGAGCGACCAGCTGCCAGGGAGCGACAAAAACACGCCGATCCCGAGGGCGACGCCGATCCAGAACCTCAGGTGATTGCGCAGCAGGCCCTGCATGCACTCAGAGTCGCGAGACGTCCCAGCCCCCGCCGAGTGCCTCGATCAGGGATACGTTTGCGACCAGTTGGTTTTGCTGCATGGTGAGCAGAGATTCCTGATTGGCAATGAGCGCTTGAATGTCCGTTATCACCGTAGTGTAGCTCACCGTGCCCGCATTGAATTGATTGAGGGCGACGTCCGCCGCGATTTGTGCATGCTCGACCGCCCGTTGCTCGTATTCCGCCGAGCGCTCGAGCACGCGCAGCGCGAGCAGCTGGTCCTCGACGGACTGAAAGGTGGTGAGGACGGTCTGGCGGTAACTGGCCACGTATTGATCATACGTTGCGCGGGCCTGGGCCACCGCGGCCATCTGCTCCCCGCCCTGGAACAGAACATCGCTCGCCGTACCCGCCGTGGACCAGATGCGGTTATCCAAATTGATCAGCGTCGACAGCGGGTTCCCCGCAAAGCCGCCCAGAGCCTGCAAGCTGATGGTCGGAAAATAAGCCCCGATCGCGACGCCGATGAGCGCGTTCTCCTGCTGCATCTGCCGCTCGGCGGCCGCAATGCTCGGATTGCGCTCGAGGATTTCCGAGGGCACGGACATCGGGACCTGCGGCACCTTGGAGGCGAGCGGCGCCTCCGCGATGGCGAGCTCCGAGGGCAGGTGACCGGTCAGCATGGCGATGGCGTGCTCGTAGGTGCCGCGTTGCTGCTCAACGGCGATGAGCTGTGCCTGCGTGGCTTCCAGCGAGGCTTCTGCGGACGCCACATCGCCGTTGGTGGCAGTGCCCGATTGCGACATGTTCCGCGTAATCTCGAGCGCGCGCTCATCGAGCGTCACGGCGCGCGCGAGCAGCGCACGCAGCGAATCGGCGGCGCGCAAATCGAAATAGTCCGTGGCGAGCGTCGCCTGCGCCGAGAGCTCGGCATTCGCGAGATTGGCCTCGCTCACCTGCACCCCCGCCTTGCGGCTCTCGATCTGGCGGCGGATGGTTCCCCAGATATCGGGCTGCCAGGTCGCCAATCCCTGCAAGGTGAATTCCGTGTGGGTGCTGCCCCCGACACCGCTCCCCACCGTGCTCGACACGGCGGCCGTACCGCCGCCGCCGCCGCCCCGCTGGCCGCTGAAGCTCGCGGTGATGGTCGGAAACAGCTGCGCTTGCGCCTCCTTGAGGAGCGCGACGGCCTCGCGATATTGCGCCTCGTATTGCTTGACGTTCTGATTCGAGATGTTCACCTGCTGCTCGAGCCGATCGAGCTCGGGATCCTCGAAGATTGCCCACCAGTCGCCGCGCCGCTTCTCGTCTTGGGGTGCGGCGACCTTCCAGCCGGGCGGCAGCTCCTTGTAGGCGCTCGGCACGGGCGCGGCCGGCCGGTGGTAGTTGGGCCCCACCGCGCAGGCGACGAGTGCAAGCGCGGCGGCCGGCGCGGCGCATCGGGCGATACGCCATGCGGCGCGACGGTGGACCGTCAGCGCCCTCATGCCGGAACCTCGGTAGGCTCGGCATCCGACCAACGCCTCGGCCAGCGCTTTTTGAGCCAGCTCTGCAAACGGTCGAGATACACGTACAGCACGGGCGTCGTGTACAGCGTCAGCACCTGGCTCACGATCAGCCCCCCGACGATGGCAATGCCCAGCGGGCGTCGCAACTCCGCACCGTTCCCATAGCTGAGGGCGAGCGGCACTGCACCGAGCAAGGCCGCGAGCGTAGTCATCATGATCGGGCGAAAGCGCAGCAGGCAGGCCTGGTAGATGGCCTCACGCGGCGCCAGCCCCAGCGTGCGTTCGGCGTGAATGGCGAAGTCGATCATCATAATGGCGTTTTTCTTCACGATGCCGATGAGCAGAATCACACCGATCAGCGCGATGATGCTGAACTCGGTGTGCCAGAGCATGAGCGCGAGCACGGCACCGACGCCCGCGGACGGCAAGGTCGAGATGATGGTGATCGGATGCACGTAGCTCTCGTAAAGCACGCCGAGCACGATGTACACGGCCAACAGAGCGGCTGCGATGAGCAGCGGCTCGCTCGAGAGCGATTGCTGGAATGTGCCGGCGGTGCCGGCGAACGTGCCATGAATCGACGTCGGCATGTGGATGTCCTGCATGGCCTGGTTGACCGCCCGCGTGGCATCACTCAAGGACATGTCGGGCTGCAGATTGAACGAGAGCGTCGTGGAAGCGAACAAGCCGTGGTGATTGACCGCGAGCCGCGTCGTACCGGCCGAGCGGCGGCTGACCGCCGTCAACGGAACCATGGTCTCCTGGCGTGCGCTGACGGCCGCGCCGCTCGAGACCGCGCCGCGGCCGGTATTGGCAATGGCATTGGTCAACGCATTTTGTACGGAATTGCTGGCACCGGCCGTCGCGGTGGAGGTCGCCGCGCCCGTGGCGCTGATGCCCGCGCTGCCGCTGCCGCCGATAGCCGTCGTCGAGGTGGAACCGCCGCCCGCCGTCCGCAAGTTGGAGGTTTGGCTGCCGGTCGCTGCGCCGCCGGACGTGCTCACGTAGATGTCATCGAGGGATTGCGGGCTCTGCCAGTAGCGCGGCGCGACTTCCATGATCACGTGATATTGATTGAGCGCATTGTAGATGGTGGACACCTGGCGCTGGCCGAACGCATCGTAGAGCGTGCTGTCGAGCTCGCTCACGGTGAGCCCGAGCCGCGCCGCCGTGGCGCGGTCGTAGGTCACGTCCGTCTCGAGACCTTTTTGTTGCTGGTCGGAATTGACGTCGGCGATGACCGGACTTGCCTGCAGGGCGGCGAGCAGCTTCGGCCCCCATTCGTTCAGATCGCTCACCTGGTCCGCCTGCAGCGTGAACTGATACTGCGCGTTCGCTTGCCGGGCGCCCACGCGGATGTCCTGAACGGTTTGCAGGAACAGGCGCGCCCCCGCAAATTGTGCGAGCTGGGGACGCAGTCGGGCGATCACCTCATCCGACGAAATCTTGCGCACCGCGAGGGGCTTGAGCAGCACATAGATCGAACCGCTATTGGTTTGGGATCCGCCGCCACCGCTTCCCGCGCCCGTGTAGCCCGCGACGCTCTCGACCGCCGGATCCGCTCGCACGACGTCCATCAAGTGTACGAGCTTCTCCTTCATCAGCTGAAACGAGATGCTCTGGTCGGCCATGATGCCCCCGGTGAGGAGTCCGGTGTCCTCCTGCGGAAAGAATCCCTTGGGGATCACATTGAACAAGAGCACGTTGAGCGCGATGGTGGCGAGCAGCGCGAGCATCACCAGGCCGCCGTGGCGGAGCGACCAGCCGAGGGTGCGTTCGTACCAGGCGAGCGAGCGATCGAGAAAGCTGCGGCGCGATCTAGCCCCGTGCTCCGGCAAGCGCAGAATCCACGCACACATCATCGGTGTCGTGGTGAGCGAGATCACCATGGAAATAGCGATCGCGAGGGACAAGGTCGCGGTGAACTCGCGGAACAACCGGCCCACGATTCCACCCATGAGCAGAATGGGAATGAACACCGCCACCAGCGAGACGCTGATGGAAATCACCGTGAAGCCCACCTCCCTCGCGCCGCGCAGCGCAGCCTCGTGCCGCGGCATGCCGGCCTCGACGTGACGCGAGATGTTCTCGAGCACCACGATCGCATCATCCACGACGAACCCGGTGGCGATGGTGAGCGCCATCAGCGAGAGATTGTCGAGGCTGAAGCCGAGCAGATACATGCCGCTGAACGTGCCGATGAGCGAGATGGGCACGACCACCGCCGGCACGAGCGCGGCGCGCACGTCGCCCAAGGCGAGGAACACCACGAACGTCACCAGACCGACCGCGAGCAGCAGCGTCCATTTGGTGTCCCGCAAGGACGCCCGGATGGTGCCGCTGCGATCCGACACGATGGTGAGATTCACGTCGCTCGGCAGCGCCGCCTGCAGCTGCGGCAGCTCCGCCTTCACCTGATCGACGGTGTCGATGATGTTGGCACCGGGCTGGCGCGAGAGGATCACGAGCACCGAAGGCTGGCCGTTCGCCCGTCCCTCGTTGCGCAGGTCCTGCACCGAGTCCTCGACGTCGGCGACGTCGGCCAGCTGTACCGCGGAGCCGTTGCGATAGGCGATCACCAGCGGGCGGTATTCACTCGCGCGGCTTGCCTGATCGTTGGTGTAGAGCTGGTAGCGATGCGCGCCCTCCTCGATCGCCCCTTTCGGACTGTTCGCGTTGGCGGATGCGAGCGCGGCCCGTACATCCTCCAGGCCGATGCCGTAGTGGAACATGGCAGTCGGATTGAGCTCGACGCGCACCGCCGGCAACGTGGCACCGCCGATCGACACCTGCCCGATCCCGTCGAGCTGCGAGAGGCGCTGCTGCAGAATGTTGCTCGCCGCATCGTAGAGCTGGCCGCGGGTCAGGGTCTTCGAGGTGAGCGCGATGATCATCAGCGGCGCATCGGCCGGGTTCACTTTGCGGTAGGTCGGATTGCTCGAGAGACTGGTCGAGACGTCCGCGGCGGCCGCGTTGATCGCCGCCTGCACGTCGCGTGCGGCGCCGTTGATGTCGCGGTCGAGGTCGAACTGCAGGGTGATGCGGGTCTGTCCGGTGGAGCTCTGCGAGGTGATCTCGGTGACGTCGGCGATCTCCCCCAGATAGCGCTCGAGCGGCTCGGCGACGCTGGTGGAGACCGTCTCGGGGTCCGCCCCGGGGAGCGACGCCGACACCGAGATGGTGGGGTAGTCGACCTGCGGCAGCGGCGAGACGGGCAGATGCACATAGGCGAACGCGCCGGCGAGCGCGATGCCCAAGGTCAATAGCGTGGTCGCGACGGGACGCTCGATGAAGATCCGCGAAAGATTCATGCCGGCGCCCGATCCTCGCTGCCTTCGAGCGGGCCTGCACCGGAGCGGCGGCGGCGCGCGACCGCCAGACGATCGAAGGCGAGGTAGATGACCGGCGTCGTGAACAGGGTCAGGAGTTGACTCACGATCAGCCCACCCACGATCGCGATGCCGAGCGGTCGGCGCAGCTCCGATCCCGCGCCGTAACTCAGCATCAGCGGCAGCGCGCCGAGCAACGCGGCCATCGTCGTCATCAAAATGGGGCGAAAGCGCAGGAGCGACGCCTGGGTGATCGCCTCGCGCGGCCCGAGGCCGCCCTTGCGCTGCGCATCGAGCGCAAAGTCGATCATCATGATGGCGTTTTTCTTGACGATACCAATCAATAAGATGATGCCGATGATGCCGAGCACGTCGAGATCGTGGCCCGCCAGGATGAGCGCGAGCATGGCGCCGATGCCCGCCGAAGGAAGCGTCGAGAGAATCGTGATCGGATGAATGAAGCTCTCGTAGAGCACGCCGAGCACGATGTACATCGTGATCACCGATGCCGCGAGCAGCAGTGCCTGGTTGTTGAGCACGTGCTGAAACGCCGCTGCAGTGCCCTGGAACGCGGTGACGAACTTGCCCGGCAGCTTGATGTCCTGCTCGGCTTTGCGGATGGCGTCGACCGCACCGCCGAGCGCAGCGCCGGGCGCAAGATTGAAGGAGATGGTGGTCGCGGGAAACTGTCCGAGGTGCGTGATCTGCAGAGGCCCCGCGCGCTGGTTGACGCGGACGATCGCCGCCAGCGGCACCTGACCGTTGCTCGAGGAGGTGGAGGACGGCAGGTAAAGCTCCGACAGCCCGGCGAGCGAGAGCTGGATGGCCGGGTCCGCCTCGAGGATGACGCGGTATTGATTCGACTGCGAGTAGATGGTCGACACGATGCGCTGCCCGAACGAATCGTAGAGCACGTTGTCCACGGTCGCCGGCGTGATGCCGAAACGCGCGGCCGTGGCGCGGTCGATGATGAGGTCGGTGGCCGTGCCCTGTTGCTCGAGGTCGCTGGCGACATCCGCGAGCTCGGGGAGCGACCCCAATTTCTGCACGAGCGGCGGAATCCAGGCCGCAAAATCATTGTTGTCCGTGCTCTCCACCACGAACTGATACTGCGTGCGGCTCACCGCCGAATCGATGGTGATGTCCTGCAGCGGCTGCATGTAGAGCGTGATGCCGACCACGCCCGCGGTCTCGCGCGTGAGCCGGCGGATGATTTCGCTCGCGCTCGCGCTGCGCGCCCCATAGGGCTTCAAATTGATGAGGAAGCGCCCGCTGTTCAAGGTCGAGTTCGTGCCGTCGACGCCGATGAACGAGCTCAAGGATTGGACGTCCGGGTCCTTGAGTATCGCGGCGGCGAGCGCCTGTTGGCGCTCGGCCATCGCAGGATAGGAAATGGTCTGCGCGGCCTCCGAGATGCCCTGGATTTCCCCGGTGTCCTGCACCGGGAAGAACCCTTTCGGGATGAACACGTACAGTAACAGCGTAATCAGCAGAGTGAAGCCGGCGACCGCGAGCGTGAGGCCCTGGCGGTCGAGCACCCAGGCCAGGGCGCGCTCGTAGCGGCCGATGATCCACTGAAAACCGCGCTCGGCACGCAAGTCCCACCCGCCACGGGCCTCCTGCGGGCGGTGATGCAGCAGCCGGGCGCACAGCATGGGCACGAGGGTGAGCGACACCACGGCGGAGATCACGATGGTCACGGCCAGCGTGATGGCAAACTCGTGGAACAGGCGGCCGACGATCTCCCCCATGAACAGCAGCGGAATCAATGCGGCGATCAGAGATACCGTGAGTGAGATGATGGTGAAGCCGATCTGCTGGGATCCCTTGAGCGCGGCGGCCAGCGGGGCGTCGCCCGCTTCGATGTACCGGGCGATGTTCTCGATCATCACGATGGCATCGTCCACGACGAAGCCCGTGGAGATGGTGAGCGCCATCAGCGAGAGATTGTCGAGGCTGTAGTTCAGCAGATACATCACGCCGAACGTGCCGACCAGCGACAACGGCACGGAGAGGCTCGGAATAATCGTGGCCGGCGCGTTGCGCAGGAACACGAAAATCACCAGCACCACGAGAACCACCGCGAGAATGAGCTCGAACTCGACGTCCGCCACCGACGCCCGGATGGTCTCGGTGCGATCGCTCAGCACGGTGATGTCGAGCGCCGGCGGCATGTCTGCCTTCACTCGCGGCAGGAGCCTTTTGACCGCGTCCGCGACCTGGATCACGTTCGCGCCCGGCTGGCGCTGAATGTTCAGGATGAGCGCCTGAGTACCGTTTGCCCAGGCGGCGAGCTTGTTGTTCTCCGGCGCCATGATCACGTTGGCCACATCCGACATGTGCACCGGCGATCCGTTGCTGTAGGCGACGACGATGTCGCGGTAGCCCTGGATATCGGTGATCTGATCGTTCGCGTTCAGGGAGGAGGATTGCGACGGTCCGTCGAAGCTGCCTTTGGGCGAGTTGCCGTTCGCGTTCGATATGGTGGTACGCAGATCGTCGATGTTGAGCCCGTACTTCGCGAGCGCGCGTGGATTGAACTGGATGCGCACCGCCGGCCGCTGCCCTCCGGAGATGCTGACCACGCCCACGCCCGGCAGCCGGGAGACTTTTTGCGCGAGCCGCGTGAAGGAAAGATCCTCGACGTCGATGAGCTTGAGCGTTGCAGACGTCACGGCCAGCGTCATGATGGGCGCGTCGGCCGGGTTGAACTTCGCGTAAGTGGGCGGCGTCGGCAAATCGTTCGGCAACACGTTGCCCGCCGCATTGATGGCGGCCTGCACCTCCTGCTCCGCGACATCGAGCCCGAGATCGAGGCTGAACTGCAGCGTGATGACCGAGGCGCCGCCTGAGCTCGCCGAGGTCATCTGATTGAGACCGGGCATCTGGCCGAACTGCCGCTCGAGCGGCGCGGTGACCGAGGACGTCATGACTTCCGGGCTCGCGCCGGGATAGAACGTCTGTACCTGGATGGTCGGATAATCGACCTCCGGGAGCGAGGACAGCGGCAGGAATTTGAAGGCGAACAGGCCCGACAAGAGGACCGCGACCATGAGCAGGGAGGTCGCAACCGGCAGCTTGATGAACAGCCGGGACGGGTTCACTGCTGCGCCGGCGGCTGCGGCGTCACTGGCCCAGGCGGCTGACCGGGCTGAGGCTGCCCGGACGGCGGCTGGTCCTCACTGCCGGGCTGCCGATGGTGGTGCTGTCCGTTACCGTGACCACCTGCTCCACCGCCCTGGCCCTGGCCTTGCCAATGTCCATGCGCGTGCTGGCCGTTCGGCGCCGCTGGAGTCGCGGGAGTCGCGGACGGGTTCGGAATGCTCACTTTGGCACCGTCGCGCAAGCGGTCGGCACCGTCGGTGACCACCACATCGCCCGCCGATAACCCCGATTGAACGGCAAAGAAGTCTCCGTCCTGCGCGCCCAGCTTGATCGGATGAACCGATACCGTGTTCTGATCGCCGACCAGATACACGTAGCTTCCGGGAGCGCCGCGCTGCACGGCCCGCGCCGGTACGCGGACGACGTCCTTGAGCGTGTCCAGCAGCATGACGACGTTGACGAACTGGCTCGGAAAGAGTTTCTCATCCGTATTGTCGAAACCGGCCCGCAGCATCACCGTGCCGGTGGTGCTGTTCACCTGGGTATCGACGGCCGCCAACTGGCCCACGGCGAGCTGCGTCACGTTGGCGCGATCGAATGCCGTGACCGGCAGCTGGGCGCCCGCCTGCACGCGCTCCATCACTTGCGGAACATTGTCCTCCGGCACGGCGAACTCCACGGTCGTGGGCTTGAGCACCGTCAGCACCACGATGCCGGTGGCGGAGCCCGTCTGTACGTAATTGCCCGGATCGACCTGGCGCAATCCGACGCGGCCATCCGTCGGCGCGACAATGCGGCAGTAGGTGAGGTTGAGCTGCTGCGCCTTGATCTGCGCCTTGTCGTAGTCGACCGTGCCCTGATCCTGCTTGACGGTCCACGCTTGGTCCTCATAGGTCTGGCGCGCGATCGACTGCTGGCCGGACAACGTCTCGTAGCGGCTTAGATCCATCTGTGCCTGCTTGAGCGTGGCCTCGTCGCGGGCCAGCTGAGCCTGATCCTGCTCGAGCGCGATCTGGTAAGGGCGCGGATCGATCTGCGCCAGCAATTGGCCCTTCTTGACCGGCTGGCCTTCCTTGAAGCCCACGCTCATCAGATATCCGCTGATCTGCGTGGTCACGGTGACCGTCGCGAGCGGCGTCACCGCGCCCAGGGCGCGCAAGGTCAGTCGAATATCGCCGCGATCGATGTGCGCGACCCCGACCGGTTGATTTCCCCCATCCTGGAACCTGCGCCGCCCCTGCTGCTGCGGTTGGTTGACGAACGTCACGGATCGATAGACGACGATCGCGACCGCTAATGCGACGGCGGCGCCGATGAGAGTCCAGCGCAACCAGCGCCGGCGGGCGGGTGGCCCGGCGGTGATAGGGATGTCATTGTCCATCGAGCGATGATTCCACGCGACCAAACACTAGACCAAAAGCGGCCCGCCAGTTTGCTCGAAAGCGAGAGTGAAGAAGTCACAACACCGACAAGAAAGGTCAGGGTGCGGACAAGTTATCTCACGGGCGTCCCCACGGGTCGCATGCGGTCACCGGCGGAAAAAATATGGGATGCCCATCAGCACGATGCCGATAACGATCAGCGCGATGACGTTCGGAACGAAATAGGGAAAAACCATCAGCGCGATGCCGCACAGCAAGGGCACTGCGGCGCGCTGTTGCTTGCCGTACAGCGCAAAACCAAAACCTATGGAGCCGAACAACAGGCCCCATAGCAAGATCGACTCAGTCATGTCGCCGACGTCCTGTCAGGCGGTGCGCCTTTACTGGCTCTCTTTGTGCACCAGAAAAGTGACCACGTCCAGCATCTGCGTGGGGCCGCCGGCCTCCTGCACGGTCACCCGGTACTTGCCGTTGACGATCAGGGTCGGCGTGCGGTCGATGCCGTAGGCCTTCATCAGGTCCTCATCGTGGCGCACCTGCGTATCGACACCGAAGGACTTCGAGGTCTCGAGAAACTTCGCCGCCGGCACGCCGGTCGACTTCTGATAGAAGCGTGCGGCGTCCTCGATGGTCGGCAAGGGCGACTTGAGCGTGCTCCCATCGGTCGTCGCGAGCTCGCCCGTCGTCCATACGGCGTCGTACATGGCCTCGTGGGTGCGCTCGGCGATGCCGAGGGTCTGCGCGGTCACGTAAGCGAGCTGAAACATCGGCCAGTCCTCGCTTGGATTGAACGAGGCCGGAACGTAGTCGACCACGGCATTGGGCGGAAGGCTCTTGACCAGCTTCTGCATGTACGGTCGAAACTGGTTGCACGCAGGGCACGCATAGGAGAAGACCTCCGTGACGAGCACCTTGCCCTTGGGCAAATGAGTCGGCTGCGGCTGTGCGATGAGGAAGTAGTTTTTGCCCTCGACCCAATTGGGTGCCGCCGCGGCCGGCGCCTGTGCGGACGCGGCGCCCGCAAACGAGACCAACGACAAAAGAGCGATCACCCGTGCAAGTGCCTTCATCGATACTCCGTGCTTTACGCGCGCGCGTGGAGGACTAATTCTAGACAATTCGGAGCGTGAATCGCACGTGATTCGCTCTTCAGCCGGCATCGTCGAGGGCCATGAGCGCGGCGGGCACGTGACGACGGAGCACGGCGTTGCGCGCCTCCCACTCCTCCTGCGGCTCGACCTTCTCCAGGAACTGCACTTCTCCGGCCGCATAGATCGTGATCGGGAGGCCATCCCGATAGAGAATCCGGTTGCCGGCGAGCGAGGGCAAGCGTGCCCCGGGCGTGACGATGCCGAGGAGATTGAGAGGATCGGCCCCCGAGAGCGAGATCAGCTGACCGGTGTGAGGCCGGCGGCGCGCCTCGCGCAGCGGCGCGACGGCCTCGGGCGCGGCGTATTGCTCGCCCGAGAAGCCGGCGACAAACCGTCCGCCGCGAATCTCTCCGCGAGCCTCCAGCCGCCGGCAACACATCACGACGTCGCGCCACGGCGGCAGCCACGCCGCTTCACGAGCCAGCAGCCGCCAGAAAATCACACCCCAGCGCCGCAGCAAGGTGCGCACGACGTGCTCGATCGACTCCTCGTCGGGCCGATCGCCGGCACCGGGCCGGCGCACCAGCGCCCAGCGCCCGGCGTCGGCCATCGCAAACAAGGCCATGTGGCGCTTGCGCCGGCCGCCGCGGCCCGAGGCTCGGCCCCGTTGGCTGCTCGGCACCAGGAGCGCACGCAGGCCGCCGAAGCTGTCCGAGTTCACCACGCCGAGCGCGACGAGCTCCGCGAGCGCCTCCTCGGCTTCGACCGGCAGCATACCGACGTGCTCGGCGATCTCGTCGAAAAACGACGCGCCGGAGGCTTTGATGTATTCCATGACGGCACGGGCGCGCGAGCCGAGATGTTCCGGATCATGCCCCTCGGTGAAAGCGGACCAGGCTTTGACGCTGCGTCTCGCCAACAGCGTGATGGGGGTCGAGCGGATCGGCGAGGCGCCTCGATCACGGTCGAAGGCGCGCGGCTCGAGGCGGGTCCACACGAAGCGGCCCGCGCGACAGTGCTCGTCCAGCCACTCGGGCTCGTACTCGGTGATGCGCGCGGGCAGGATGTCGGTCTCCCAGGCGCTTGCAGGAGCCTCGTAACCCTCGAGCTGCGCGAGCACAGCGGCGACGGCATCCGATCCTTGCATGCGGGCATCGGGCAGCACGCGTTGCCACTCGAACAGAAAACGCAAGAAGTCCCGGGCCGCCACCGGCTCGATCTCCGCCCGCAGGCGCTTGACGGTATAGCGATGGATGCGCGCGAGCAGGCGCCGCTCGCACCACTCCTCCGCGAACGCATCCGGTGTGAACCAGCCGCGCATCGCAAAGCCCTCGCCCTGCAGCGCCGCGAGCGCGCTCAGCACCGGCGCGGGCGGCAAACCGATCGAGTCGGCGATGGCCTGCGCGCTCACCGGGCCCAGGCCCTCGAGGCGCCCGCGCACGATCTCAACGAGCGCCTCATCCGAGGCGGGAACCTGCGGCTCGAACAGTGCGCGGCGCTCGGTCGCGACCCACAGCGGCCGTCCCGTGCCGTCGGCGAGCCGTGCGATGCGGCCCTGTGCCTCGAGCTCGCGCAGGAGCTCGGGCCAGGGGGCCGTCCTGCCGGCCTCCTCCTGCGTCAGAAATGTCAGCCACAACAGCGCGTCGTGCAACTCATCGAGCGTCGCCGCGTCCGGCCACGCCTCGCCGCGCACCCGCGCGATCGCATCGGCGTCGAGCTTGCCCAGATCCGCCGCGGATGCCGCATCGATCCAGCGCCGGCTCATCACCGCCTGGGTTCTGCGCTCCTCGAGCGGCGCATCGTCGAGATAGGCGTATGGACGCGCATTCAGCGCCTCGAGTGCGAGCGGCGAGGGCTCGGTGAGGTCGCGCGCGATCACCCGCACATCGCCCTGCTCGAGCGCGCGCAAGAGCGATTCGAAGGAGCGGATGTCCATCGCATCCTCGAGACAATCGCGAATGGTCTGGCGGACCAGCGGATGATCCGGAATTTCGATCTCGCCCGACAGGTTCTCGGCGCACGCCACTTGGTCCGGGAACACGGACGCGAGCAGATCCTGCGCCTGCATGCGCGCGATTTGCGGCGGCACCTTCTTGCCGCCGCGAAAGCGCGGCAATGCGAGCGAGATGCCCGCGTCCCAGCGCCAGCGCACCTCGAACATCGGCGCGGCGCACAGCGCCTGCACCAGGATGTGCCGCACCGAGCCCGAATTCAGATAGCGGGCCACCTCGCCGAGCTCGAAGCTGTGCGCCTGAGTGAGCGAGAGCACGATGTGATCCTCGGTCGCCGCAGCCTGCAGCTCGAAGTTGAACGCGCGGCAAAAGCGCTTGCGCAGCGCGAGTCCCCATGCCCGATTGACGCGGCTGCCGTAACAGGAATGGATCACGAGCTGCATCCCGCCCGACTCGTCGAAGAAGCGCTCGAACAAAACGGTATCGAGCGTCGGCAGGGCGCCGAGCGCGGCGCGTCCCGCCGCCAGATACTCGACGATCTGGAAGGCAGCCTCCGGTGAGACACCGACTGTCTCGCTCAACCAGTCGACTGCCGCGCCGGGATGCGTCCCGAGACGCTGCTGGATCTCTTGCCGCAGGCGCGAGACGGCCTGCGAAAGCTCGGTGCTGCGCCCGGGCGCCTCGCCGAGCCAGAACGGTATCGACGGCGGCTGACCGCGCGCATCCTCGACGCGCACCGTGCCCCGCTCGACGCGCAGGATGCGATATGAGGTATTGCCCAGCTGGAACACGTCGCCCTGCAAGCTCTCGACGGCAAAGTCCTCGTTCACCGTGCCGACCAACTGCGCTTCGGGCTCGAGCATGACGCGATAGTCGGCGTTGTCCGGAATCGCCCCGCCCGACGTGATCGCCGTGAGGCGCCCGCCCCGCCGGGCGCGCAGCATCTTGTGGACGGCGTCGCGATGAATGAGCGTGCCCTGCCGTCCGCGGCGCGTGCTGAACCCCTCGGCCAGCATCGCGACGCATTCGTCGAACTCGGCCCGCGTGAGGTCGCGGTAGCAATAGGCCCGGCGCACCAGATCGTACAGGGCATCCTCCGGCCATTCCTGCGCCGACACCTCCGCCGTGATCTGCTGAGTGAGAACATCGAGAGGGCCCGCGGGAACTTCGAGACGGTCGAGCTCGCCGCGCCGCACGGCATCGATGAGCGCCGCGCATTCGACCAACTCATCGCGCGAGGCGGGAAACAGCCGGCCTTTCGAGACGCCGCCCACGGAGTGACCGGCGCGTCCCACGCGTTGCAGGAAAGCGTTGATGGATCGCGTCGAGCCGATCTGGCACACGAGGTCGACATCGCCGATGTCGATGCCGAGCTCGAGCGAGGCTGTCGCGACGAGCGCCTTGAGCTCGCCGCGTTTCAAGCGCTGCTCGGCGTCCAGCCGCCGGTCGCGCGCGAGGCTGCCGTGGTGCGCAGCGACGTGCTCCTCGCCCACCCGCTCCGACAGATGGCGCGCGACACGCTCCGCCTGGCGGCGCGTATTGACGAAGACGAGCGTGGTGCGATGTTCGCCGACGAGCTCGGCGAGTCGGTCGTAAACCTGACTCCACACCTCTCCCGACATGACCGCTTCGAGCGGCGCCGGCGGCACCTCGAGCGCGAGATCGCGCCGCCGCAGGTGACCGGCATCGACGATCCGGCAATCCCGGGCCTCGCCAGGCCGGGCCTCGCCAGGCCGCGGCGCGCCGGCCGTCGCGCCGACCAGAAAACGCGCGACTTCCTCGATCGGCTTCTGCGTCGCCGACAATCCGATGCGCGTGATCGCGCGGCCGGCGAGCGCCTCGAGGCGCTCGAGCGAAAGCGCGAGATGCGCACCGCGCTTGTTGCCGGCGATGGCGTGAATCTCATCGACGATCACGGTGCGGCAGGTCGAGAGCATCTCTCGCCCGGAGATCGAGGTGAGCAGGATGTAAAGCGATTCGGGCGTGGTGACGAGAATATGCGGCGGTGTGCGGCGCATGCGGGCCCGCTCGCTTTGCGGCATGTCCCCGGTCCGCACCATGGCGCGGATCGGCACTTCGGGGAGCCCAAGCGCCGCGAGCTCCGCGCCGATCCCCTCGATCGGCGCCTCGAGATTGCGCTGAATATCGTTCGACAGTGCCTTCAGCGGCGAGACGTAGACGACGCGCGTCTCGTCGGGCAACGCGCCCTCGATCCCTTCCCGCACGAGCTGATCCATCGCGGCGAGGAAGGCCGCGAAAGTCTTGCCCGACCCCGTCGGTGCGGCCACCAGCACGTTGCGTCCCGACTGGATCGCCGGCCACGCCTCTGCCTGTGCCGGGGTCGGCGCATCGAAGGTTCTCGTGAACCACGAGGCGACCGCGGGATGAAAGGAATCGAGAGCGCTCACCATCGAGCTATTGGCCCTCGAGGTTCTTCTTCAAGGTCGACAGGCCCGCTTGATAGACGCCCGTGATGGTGTCCGTTGCGGCTTTGTCGTTCTCGGTGTCGCCGGGGCTGGCACTCTCGTTCTTGCGCTTGAAGCGGCCGGACCAGGTCACCGTCGACTTGCCGTGCCCGGCGGATTTCACGGTGAACACCGAGGTGTAATGACTCACCGGCAATACGCTCTCGAGGATCTGGTAGCGGAACGTACGCGCGGCGGGATTGTACGCGAGGAGCTTCTCCTTGACGGTGCCGCCGTCCTTCAGCGTCAACAGGCGCACCGCACCGACGGTGTTGTTCTGTCCCTCGACGATCTCGTCCTTTGCGACGGGCGGGAGCCAGGTGTTCAGCTGATCGAAATTCTTCGCCGCGTCCCAGACCTTGCCCGCGGGGGCCTGGATGTGGACCGTCTGGGTGACGTGCAGCCACGGTGCGGCGGCATAGACATGGCCTGAGGCAATCGACAGGGTGGCGACTGCGATTGCATTGATTATTTTCATGCGTTCTCCTTGATTGTTTTCCTAAGTGCCGGCTGGCGCCGAAGGCCGCAACCAGCGAGCCGCCAGCGGGGGTATCAGCAGCAGGCTCACCAGGGTAGAGGATACCAGGCCTCCCAGTATAACAACCGCCATCGGCCCTTCGATCTCGTGACCCGGCTGATGCAGCTGCAGCGCGACCGGCAGGAGGGCGAGCGCCGTGAGCAAGGCCGTCAGGAGCACCGGTGTCAGGCGCTCCTCCGCGCCGCGCATGGAGGTCGCGAGTGTCCACGGCTCGTGCTCCTCGGCCACCAAGTGGTCGTAATGGGAGACCAGCAGAATGGTATTGCGGGCGGCCATACCGAACAGCGCAACGAATCCCACCATGGCCCCGAGCGTGAGGGTCCCGCCGGTGACGGCGACCGCCGCCACGCCGCCGATCAAGGTGCTCGGCAACGCGAGCAGCACCAGCAGCACGTGACGGGAGGATCCGAAGGCAAGCGCGAGCAACAGCACGATCAGCACGAATGCCGCCGCGGAATGGAGCAGAAGCTCGCGTGCCGCCGCCGCCTGGGCCTCGGCCGCGCCGCCATAGCGCAGGTAAACTCCCGTCGGCAGTGGCACCTTTTCGGCCACCGCCTCGCGCGCCGCCCGGGCGAAGCCGACCTGGTCGGCGCCTGTCGGCGTGGCCACGACGATCTGGCGGCGCAGGCCGTCCTCGTGATCGACGAGGCTGCGCGCGAGCTCCGTCGTGATCTTGGCGACCGCCGACAGGCGCGTCACAGCGCCGTCCGGTCCCCGCAGCAAGAGGGCGCCGACCGACTGCGGATCGGCGCCGGTGCCGGCGATGCGCACGGCCACCGGAACGCTGCGGTCCGCCTGCTTGAGTTCCGCCGCGACGGTGCCGTGATACGCCGCATTCAGAGTCTCGAGCACATCCGCCGCCTGCAAGCCGTTGGCGGCGAGCAACTCGGGCTCGAGCTCCACGTGCAGCTCGGCCTCGCGCGGCGGCACGGTCAGGCGCACGTTGCCGCTGCCTGGGAGATGCTGCAGCACTTCGACGATCTGCGCACCGACCCGGTCGTCGGCGTCGAGATCGGAGCCGATCACGCTGATGGAGAACGGCGCCGATTCACCCGACAAGGTCTCGCCGATGCGCTCCGCCAGCACGGAATAGATCTCGACGAGCTGGTTCGGATAATCGTCGAACACGTCGCGGATGGCAGCATCGATCTCGCCGGCATTGCGCAGCGTCGGATCGATCTGCACCTCGAACTCGCTCTTGTTGGGCGCGTCGGGGTCCTGGCCGTTCTCCGCACGACCGATCTGCTCGGCCACGCTCTTGACGCCGGGAATGGCGATGAGGCCTTTCGAGATCTGCTCGCCCACCCGCGTGGTCTCGGTAAGAGAGATGCCGGCGCGCAACGAGGCGTGCGCGATCAGGTAATTCTCACGAAAATCCGGAAGCAGGCGCGCGCCGAGCAGCGGCAAGAACACGATTCCCGCGATGCCCGTTGCTGCGACGATGGCGATGAGCACGCGGGGACGATCGTGCAGCCAGGCGATCGTGCGCAGCTGGCCGCGCTTGCAATACATGAGGAAGCGCGCCTCGGGCCTGGGCTGATGCCGCGCCATGATAAGCACACTCATCGCCGGCGTCGCGCTCATCGCGACGAGAAGCGAAAGACCCACCGCCAGCAGAAACGAGATCGACAACGGCCGGAAGAATGCGCCCTGCAATCCCGACATCATCAGGATGGGCAAGAAAGCGACGGCCACCGCGGCGGTCGCGTAGAAAACCGGACGGCGCACTTCGAGCGATGCGCCGATGAACAGCGCGACGAGATCGACGTCGGGTCCCGACACGCGGCGGCGGCGCAGAATATTCTCGACGTCGATGACGGCATCGTCGACCACCACGCCGAGCGCCACCACGAGGCCTCCGAGGGTCATGGTGTTCAAGGACAAGCCCACGGCCTCCAGAATCCAGACGGTGGTCAACAAGGCGAGCGGGATGGCGCTGAAGGACACCAGCGCGCCGCGCCAGTCGCGCAGCGTCACGAGCAACAACGCGACCACGAGCACCGTGCCGACGAGGAGCGAGTTGCGCAGCTTCTCGATCGCGCTCTCGATGAAACTCGCGGGACGCAGCAGCGCCGGATGGTACTCGACGCCCTGCTTGGCGAGCGCCGGTGCGAGCGCATCGAGCCGCTCTTCGAGCGCGCGGGTGACGTCGAGCGTGTTCGCACCGAACTGCGTCGAGGTCTCGATGAGAATTCCGGGCTTGCCCGCGATGAGCGCATCGCCGAAGCGCGGCTCTGCGCCGTCGCGCACTTCGGCGACATCCCGGAGGCGTACGGGTAATCCCGCGCGCGAACTGATGACAGCGCTGCCGAGGGCCTCGAGCGTCGCGCCCGGCGCCTCCGCGCGGATCACGATGCGCTGCGTCGGAGTTTCCAGGTAGCCGCCGCCGATCAGCTTGGTGGCACGTTTCGCGGTCGCGACCACGTCGTCCAGCGTGAGCCCAACCGCGGCGAGCTTGACCGGATCGACTTCGATCTGGCGCTCGCGTACGGCCCCGCCGAAGATCTGCGCTTGCGCGACGCCCGGTACGGCGAGGATCTGCGGCTTCACGATCCATTGCACGATGTCGCGGAGCTCCACGGCCGACAGCCGGTCGCTGGTGTAGCCGAAGTGCACCAGGTATTCCATCGAGGAACTCAAAGGCGAGAGGAGCGGCGCGCCCGTTCCCTCGGGCAGTACGCCCGCAGTCTCGGCGAGGCGCTCGGTCACCACTTGGCGCTGCCGATAGGGATCGCCGCTGCGGGCGAACACCACCTGCATCGCCGAGAGGCCCTGGCTCGAGGTCGAGCGCACCGTTTTCACATTCTCGGTGCCGGCAAGAAGATCCTCGAGCGGCCTCGTGACCAGAGCCTCGACTTGCGTCGCATCGAGGCCGGGCGCCTCGGTCTGCACCAGCACGTGCGGCGGCGCGAAATCCGGAAACACATCGAACCGCGCCGAGACCAGCGCCGCCAATCCCAGCAGGGCGATCAAACACGCGAGCGCGGTCACGATGCGCGGGTGCCCCAGCGAGGCGCGGACGATGGCAGCGAGCATGCTCGGGGCTAGTCCTCGTCCTCATCGTCGGCGGCACGCGCGCCGACGCCCTCGAGCGACCACAAGACTCCGACGCCGCGCACGACGATCTCGTCGTCATCGTCGACCCCATGCACCAGCCAACCGTCACCGTGGGGCATGAGCAGCGTCACCTTCACGGGCAAATAGCGCGTCTTTTCCGCAGGCGTGCGCGCGGCCACCTGCTTGTAGACGTAAGCGCCGCTCTCATCGTAAAGAATCGCCTCGCGCGGCAGAAACATCCCGGCGCGCTCCCCGCCATAGAGCCACAGGGGTATACGCGCCCCGGCGGCGAGGCCAAGCGGCGGGTGATCGATCTGCAGCAAAAGGCCTGCGCTCTGCGAGTCGCTGAACTGGGTGAGGGGTCCGAGCACACGGCCCGGAACCTCGATGCCGTCCACGTCGAGCACCGCACGTACCGGCAATGCGCCGACGAGGTGCTGCCCCGGCAAATCGGCCCGCACCAGCAAACTTCGCCCTGCCGTCACGGCATCCAACTGCTGCTGCCGCACCGTAGGTGATTCCTTCGCCAGCGGCCCCCAGTGCTGCGTGAAGCGCACGGCGGCAAGCTCAGCCTCGGCGCGCGCCTTCGCTTCCTCGGCCTGCGCCGTCTCGAGCATCTTGAGCGAGGGGCCCGCCCCGGCTTGGTATAGACCCCGCAATCGAGAGGCTTCCGCCGACACCGCCTGTTGCTGCGCCTCTGCGACAGCCCGCTCGCTCGCGTCGGACAGAAGGCTCGTGGCGTCGAGTACCACGCCGAGCGCCGGGGTGCGCTCCGGCGCCGTCACCGTCACGGGATGCGCCACTTGGAGATTGACTGCGCGTTGCTGCTCGGCGTTGAGGGCAGGGATTTGAGACGCATCTGCGGGCTTGGGTGCGTCGTCGTCACCGGCGAAGGCCAGGGAGCAAAGGATCGCGTAACAGGCGAACTGCAGTGCGCGCTTCGTCCGGACCTTCATCTGTCTTTTTGGATACGCAATCGGGAAAAACTCCCGGCATTTGATGATACTCGGTCGCCTCCTCAGGTCAAACCCAGGCATAATCGAGGTATGCGCGGATTCAAGCATTTCACTGCCCTCGCCGCGGTGTCGCTCTGGGTCTGCATGCATGCGAGCGCACAAGACCCCGCTTCCGCCACGACCGGAGCGCCGCGAGAAGAAGGCATCTGGAAGGCGGTGGTGCCGCCGACCCCCATGAAAAGCGAGTTCGATGGCTTCGATCCCATCGGTATCGCGGCAGGCGCCCGTATCAAGACCGATTGTTCTCTCAACTGGGTCAATCCGGACGACGGCACGCGCTATTGCTTTTCCAGCGGCACCTCGCTCGAGTTCTTCCTGGACAAACCGCACGCGAGCATCGCGCGCGCCCGCGCGGCATGGCGCAAGCTGCAGGGCCGGCCCGGCGCCTGATCAGCTACCGAACGACTCGGCGACGATGCGCTGATACCACGACGCGGCGTTTCGCGCCTCCTCCTGATCGCTCACCCTGGCCGTGCCCGCGACGGCGGGGAGTGACTCGATCACGCCTTCGCGTATCTCGAAGCGCGCGTGAATGGACAGCGCCCGATCCTTAGCGAGCAAGCTATAACAAACGCTGTCCATCTCGGTCGGCGGCGGAGCGCCGCCGCCGAACGCAGCAGCGATGGCGAGCGCGCACTGCCGTGCCTGGGCGCGCGCCGAGGATGCAGCCTTCGGCATAGGATCCGCGATGCAGGCATCGCCGATCACGTGTACACCGGGCACGAGGGTCGACTCGAATGTCGACGGGTCGACGGGGCACCATCCGTGGTCGGACGCAAGGCCGGCCTGCACGGCGATCGCTGCAGGGGCCTGCGGCGGAATGATGTTGATCACGTCCGCGCGCTGCGGGCCGCGCGGGCTGTAAAGCGTCATCCGCTCGGGATCCACGCGCTCGAGCGCCCCGCCCTCGGTCACCGGGATCCACTCGATGGCGCCGGGATAGAGCGCCTGCCACGCGGCGCTGAAGGCCTCCTGGTGCGGAAAATGATTGTTGGCGTCGAAGATCAGGACTTTCGCACGACGCCCGCGGCGCGCAAGGTAGGCAGCCATGAGACTCGCGCGCTCGAAGGGTCCGGGCGGGCAGCGCATGGGGCCCGCGGGCACACTGAGGGCGACCACGCCTCCCGGCCGCAGGGCCGCAAGCTGCGCGGCGAGGAGCTGCGTTTGCGCGCCCGCGCGCCAGGCGTGCGGCAGGCGCTCGGCCACGATCTCGGAATAGCCTTCAGGATGTCCCCACAAAAAGCGGATGCCGGCGGCGAGCACCAGCCTGTCGTAGGCGAGCGCCGTTCCGCTGCCTAGGCGCGCCTGCCGGCGCTCAGGATCGATAGCGGCAACCGTATCGCGGATAACGCGCACGCCGGCACGCGCGAGCCCCGCGCGCGGCACCGTGATGGAGCTCATCGTTCGCAATCCCGCGATCACGCTGTTGCTCATGGGGCAGGTTACATAGCGGTCGTCGGGATCCACGAGCAGCACCTCGAGCGCAGGCCGCAGGACGCGTAGCTCGAGCGCGCACGCGGCGCCCGCGAAGCCGCCGCCCACGACGAGCACCCGCGCCGCGCCCGGGCGGGCCGCCTTTGCGCCGCCGCCCTGCACCCGATTGGCGAGCGCCAGCGCAGCAGCCGAGGCGAGAAACGCACGGCGGCTCACTTCTCCCACTCGAGCTCCTCGTAGGCGCGCGCCACATTGCGCGGGTGCACCTCGTCCCAAAGGAGCCAACCGGACTTCTCGTCGCCGCCGACGTGCAGCATCGCGTCCTGCAAAGACTTGCCTTCGGACAGCTCGCGCCGCACCCCCTGCAGCAGGGACTCCAGATAGCGCCGCTCACGCGCGAGGGCATCCCCGGGATGTGCCGTGGGCGGCCCGTGCCCGGGCACCGCAAGCTTCACGCGCTGCATCGCCAGCCGATCGATGGCGGCAATCCAGCCTGCAAGGCTCCCATCGAGCGCCGGCAGGCGCTCGATGAATAAGAGATCGCCCATCCACAAGGTCGAGGTCTTTTGATCGTACACCGTGAGATCGCAGTCGGTGTGCGCGGTGGGCCACGCCTGCAGCGTCAAGGATCTGTTGCCGAGATCGAGTGTGAGCTCGGTCTCGACCAATCGATCCGGACCGATCACCTGCTCGGGTGTCGCCGGCGGATCGAGATCCTGCGCGTATTCCTTCACGAAATACGGCCGGCTGCGCGCGATCGCCTGCGCGAGCATCGCGTGACCGACGAAACTCGCACGATCGTCCTTGAAGGCCTCGTTCCCAAGCACATGATCGACGTGGACGTGAGTGTTGATCACGTAGCAAATGGGCAAGGACGTGCGTCGGCGGACGGTGGCGCGCAACGCTCGCCCGACTCGCGCCGACCCGCCCGTGTCGATGACGGCGACGCAACGGCTGCCGACGATAAAGCCGATGTTGGCGATGTCGTCATGCCCGGGCACATCGAGCGGCAACTGCGCGCCACGGTGTACGTACACGCCGGCAGCGAGCTCGTCCACCGCCAACATATCGCTGTTGCCCGCTCCGCCGAGCATCGCGACCAGCAGCGTCGTTGCGAGAAGCCTCGGGATTGCGCACCGCGCGAGGCGACGCCGGAAGATCATTGGCCGCGCAGCGCAGCCGATCGGCTGATCAGCGGCGGCCATTCGCCGGCGCGGGTAGCTCCGTCGCGGCCGTGCGCGGGCTCGAGGTGCTCGCGGTGAAATGTGCCTGAGTAACCGAGTCGACGGCCTCTACGGTTACCGGGACCGGAAGACTCTGATCGGAGGCGATGCGCAAGGTGGGATTCTCGCTCACCGAGATGCCGGTCTCCGCATCGAGCAACGTGCGGCCACCCGCCTCGATGCGAATGTGCGAAATGTAGTGCGCGGGAATGTTGTCGCCGGTGCGCGGATCGATTTGAAAGCCCGAGCTGTTGGGATGGCGGATGCTCACGAGGAGCGACTTCGCATCCTCGCCGGGACGCAGCCGGACTTCGCCGAGCGTGCCCCCCGCCGCCGCGCCGGGCGGCGCCGAGCAGCCACCGCTCGCTTTGACCCAGGCGCTGCGCATCTCGAGTCGGCCGTCGGCTCTCTCGGCGACGGCGCGCACGGAGGTGAACCGGTCGATGCGCACATGCAAGTCGATCTGTGTCACGGCGGGAGCGCCGAGCTCGAAGGTCGCCACCAAGGGTGATGGGTTGTTGTCGACGAACACCCGCACGCGCTTGATTCGGGCGGCCGGGTCGTCGGCGAAGTGCAACGTGAGCGGTGTAGCCGCGGGGTCGGGCGTATTGCTCGGCACCTCGAGACTCATGTAGGTCTCATCGACCAGTCCCATGGGTGTGTCGCCGTAGTATTTCGCGCGCAGGAAATCCCACATGGCGCCCGAGGGCTGTTGATCGTCCGCGAGCGAGACGCCCGCGGCGACGAGCAGAATCGCACCGCAAGCGGCGGCCCACGCGCGCCGGAATGCGATCGCGGCAGCGGCTCTTCTCATGCCGCGAGTTTACTCCAATAGCACGGGGCCGTCCCTGGCCCCGTATCGATTCGAATCAGAAGAACAGAATGGCGCCGAGTGCGACGTCCTTCTCTTGCGCTTCGTTCCCGTTCCACGCCTTGGATTCCGTGTCGATGAACTCGCCCACGAGCGTCAAACTTTTGGTGAGGCTGTAGTACAGACCGAACACGCCCGACTCGTTCTTGCTCACGAGATCGCTCGCGGGCATGCCGGTCGACGCCCCCGTGCCGGGGACGATACCGTAGGCTTGCTCGTCGCTCGCGAGTTTGAGCTGCGAGATACCGTAGCTCGCGCCGATCTTCAGGCGATCGATCTTGTAGGTCAATTGCACATAACCGCCGTTGGATTCGCGCTCTTGGCCGCCTGCGGAGACCGCGAGGATATACAGGCCCGTGGTACCGACGCCCTTACCGTAGTACCCGTACAGAACGCCCTCGAAGCCGGCCACGTCGATCTTGGCGCCGCCATCGACCGCAGTGCCGTGTACTTCGTTGGGAATGCCGAGTGCGTTGTTGACCGGCACGCAGAAATCGGGGTTACCCGTCCCGCACAAAGTGGGTGCCTTTGACTGCTGAGTGACGACGTCGAACCACGCCTTGCCGGTGAGCAGAGAGGTCTTCGGGTCGCCCCATTTGTAAGCGAGTTGCGCCTGCCACTGGGGCGAGGCATGCGAGGTGTAATTTCCATTATCCAACGGCTGGAATGCACCGACCGACCCTGTGAATCCCATGAAGTTCGGCGTGGTGTAAGTGATCTGCGGTTCCCAGTCGGTATAGATATAACCGAGTCCGATGCGACCGAGGCTCGTATTGCCCGGCGCCACGTTGGCGCCGCCCGCGGTGCCCACTCCCAGCAACGTCATATCGTCGAGGATGGCGTCCTGAGCGAACAATCCGATGTCGCGGCCCAGCTTGAACGTACCCCAGCTCGCATCGCCGAAGGTCAGGAATTCCTGACGAGCATCGATGCCCGGCGTCTGCAGAGCCGCCGGCAATCCGGGGCCATTGACGGTCTCTGCCGCGCTGCTGTTGATACCGGGGTACAAGCCGATGGTCGCGCTGATATCGATATTGTCCTGGCGAGTGCTCACGCTGAACACGAATGCCGCGGGCAACAGTCCGTTACGCACGGCCGTCGAGTTGTCGCCGGTACACGCAAGGCCACCCGCGACCGCGGTCTGGTCGGGGGAACCATGGTCGCAATTGGCATCGACGTAAAATGCGTTGATGTTGCCGGAGAAGTCTATTTTCCAATCGCCGGCTTCGACATCGACTCCGGCCACCGCCTGTGTCAATGGACTCAGCCAGCAGGCGGCGCCGATAGCGATCGCACACTTGATTCTAGCTTTCATACAACAACTCCCTCCGTTACGAGTTTTCAATTCATTCTTAACGTCGCGGATCCATCGACCGCGGTATTCCAGCCTGCTGGGGACTCCTGCAAGAGCTGTACCAATCACGCCACGAGGGCAACTTCCGCAGGCGCGAGCAGACAGGGGCCGCGGTGCGGGCGCAGCGCTCCGCAGCGAAGAAAGCGCGATCTACCGAGAATTCGCCCGCCGGCGCCCCGAACGCCGTGCATGTTCCCAGTTGTGGCGTCCGCGCAAAAGGTCGGTTTCGCCGGTACCGTGTGTGACGCTGCCGCGACTGTCCCGATGCAGGGCCAGTTTTGTCGCACTCTGTGTTGGATTAGAGACAGCGAAGGAGGCCGAAGCGAACTAGGTCTCACGCCCAGGCGGGACTGTCCCGTCCGACGCGTGTCGAACGACGCGCCTTGGCGCGCGAAATGAGTGCGCGAAATGCGGCCACGCTCAATACGCCGCCCGATCGAGGCATCTCTGGCACGCAAGCTGCTTGATCTCATCACGCGATGGCGCATGCGCGGAGCTCGAGAGGATGAAAACGAGAGCGGCTGTTGCCTGGGAGGCCGGAAGCCCTTTGCGACTCGAAAGCGTCGACCTCTCGGGCCCCGAGGCCGGCGAGGTCATGGTCCGAATGGTAGCGACGAGCGTGGCCCAAACCGACGCCTTCACCCTTTCAGGCGCAGACCCGGATGGCTTGTTTCCCGTGATCCTGGGGCACGAGGGTGCCGGTATCGTCGAGGAGATCGGCGCGGGCGTGAAGTCCCTGCGTCCTGGCGATCACGTGATCCCGCTCTACACCCCCGAATGCGGCGAATGCGCCGCCTGTCGCTCCGGCAAAACCAATCAATGCCAGCGGTTGCTCGCGACCCAGGCGCGCGGTGTGATGCCCGATGGAACTTCGCGCTTTTCAGTCAAGGGCAAGCCGGTGTGGCATTACATGGGCACGAGTACGTTCTCCGAGCACACCGTGCTGCCTGAAATCGCTGTCGCGAAAATCGATCCCTCGGCGCCGCTCAACAAGGTGTGCCTCTTCGGCGGAGTCCTCACTGCAGGCGTCGGCGCCGTCCTCAACACCGCGAGAGTGACGCCCGGAGCAAGCGTTGCGGTGTTCGGGTTGGGCGGTGTCGGCCTATCGGTGGTGCAAGGTGCCGTGCTCGCGCGGTCGTCCCGAATCATCGCTGTCGACTTGAATCCCGCCAAATGGGCTCTCGCCAAGTCGCTCGGCGCGACGGACTATGTCAACCCGAAGGATTTCGCGCGGCCCATCCAGGAAATCATCATCGAGATGACCCACGGCGGAGTCGACTATTCGTTCGAGTGCATCGGCAACGTGCACGTCATGCGTGCGGCGCTCGAATGCTGCCGGGGATGGGGCGAATCGATCATCATCGGCGTTGCCGGAGCCGGTCAGGAGATCGCAACGCGTCCGGCGCAGCTCTTGGGCGGCCGTGTGTGGCGCGGCTCCATCTTCGGCGGCGTCAAGGGCCGGTCGCAGCTCCCCGCGTACGTGCAGCGCTATCTCCAGGGCGAGATCCGGATCGATCCATTGATCAGCAAGGTGTTGCCACTCGAAAAGATCAACAAGGCATTCGACCTCGTGCACGAGGGCAGGATCGTCCGCTCGGTCATCGAGTACTAGGCGCCATCACCCTGACCCCTCTGCCGGTAGGCCGAGACGCGGCCTAGTGCTCGAGCAGGATGCGGTGCTTATGAATCTTGCGATAGAGCGTATTGCGGCTGATGCCGAGCGTCTGCGCCGTGCGGCTGATGTTCCAGCGCATCCGCTCGAGCTCGCGCAACAGCGCGGCGCACTCGGCCTCGCGCAGCGCCGCCGAGGGCGAACTCTCCGCAGCCGCGGCTGCCGGCTCGGTGTTGGGGGCCGACAGAGGGGCCGGTCGCGGCTCGGTATCGAGGATTTCCTGCGGCAAGTTCGAGGCACGAATGACGCTGTCGCGACACAGGGCCGACGCGGTTCGCAGCACATTTCTCAACTGCCGGATATTGCCGGGCCACGAGTAATGCATGAGCTTGCGGAACGCGTCTTCGTCGATCTTGATGGAGTCCTGCCCTGCATTTTCCTCGCGCAGCAGCGTGCGGATCAGATCCGCTTTGTCGCCGCGGTCGCGGAGCAGCGGGAGGTGGAGCGTGACGCCGTTCAGCCGGTAGTACAGATCCTCGCGGAACTCGCCGTTCTGGATCATCTGCAGCACATCGCGGTGAGTCGCGCTGATCACGTGCAAGTTGACGGGAATCGCCTGCTCGCTGCCGAGCGGCACCACTTCGCGCTCCTCGATCACGCGCAACAGCCGGGTCTGCAGCATGAGCGGCATGTCGCCAATCTCGTCCAAGAACAGCGTACCGCCGTTCGATTGGAGAATCTTGCCGACTCGTCCCTCCTTCGCCGCTCCGGTGAAGGCGCCGCGGGTGTAGCCGAAGAGCTCGCTCTCGATGAGACTTTCGGGGATTGCCGCGCAATTCACCGTCACAAAAGGCTTGTCGGACCAGAGGCTCCCGCGGTGCAGGCTCTTGGCAAACGCTTCCTTGCCGGTCCCCGTCGCGCCGTGCAGCAAGATCGGAACTTGCTTGGCGAACAGTTGGCGACCGCAAGCGAGATTCTTGCGCATCTGCGAGTCCTCCCCCACGTGCTCGCGCTCGACCGGCGACTCGGCCGCTCCGAGCGCGTTCGGCAGCGAGACCTGTGCATGATCAGCGACGCGCGCAGGCTCGCGCGCTATGGCGAAGAAGCGCCGGCCGTGTGCGACGTCGCGGACCGGCCAGATCGCGCTGGGCTCGAATCTCGCGCGCTGCTCCAGCGCGCCGAAGTTGAACTGGAAATACTTTCCGATCGGCTCCCCGACGAGAGAGCGGCGAGTCGAGCAGCCGAGCTGCAGCAGCGCACTCTCATTGACGGCGAGGATGTTGCCCTCGTCGTCGATCGCCATCAGCGCCTCATGCAGAAGGCCAACGAACTCCGGCCGGCTGTGAAAGCGCAGGATCCACGAATGACGGTATTCGTTCAGGAAATTCCACCGTGAAATGAGATGCGCGGACATGTTGACGAGCGCCATCGTGTGGCGCTGGATCAACCGGCTATCGCTCGAGTTCGCGGTCGAAGCATCGAGTACCGCGAGGATGCCGCCGTGTGGATCGAGGATCGGGGCCGCGGAGCACGACAACGTCAGGTTGTAGCCGCGGAAATGCTCTTCTCGATGCACCGTGACGGGCCCCGTCTCGGCGAGGCAAGTGCCGATCCCGTTGGTACCTTCGTGGCGCTCGTCCCAGAGCGCGCCCAAAGACAATCCGGCGTGTCGGAACTCGCGCTGCAGCGCCGGGTCGGTGATGGTGCTCAACACCGCCCCTTGGGTATCGGCAAGAATGACGGCAAAGCCGGAGCCGGCGATCTGCTCGTACAGGCTCTCCATCTCGGCGCGTGCGACGGGAAGCAGTTGCCCCAAGCCCTCTTGGATCTGTTTGACGGACTGCGGGTTGAGTACGCTGATCTGGCGCGGAGCGGAAGGCTCGATTCCGTACTCCCGCAGACACCGGTGCCACGACCGGGTTACGAGCGGCTCGATTCCCGCCGGCTGAAGACCACTTTCGACTGCCTGAATAATGCGCGAAGCATGGCTCGTCACCAGACTTTCGTTTCTCAAGAGCTCCCCCTTTGGAACGAGATGCGATCCGTCGTTCTCCTGCCCACCAGCACGGCGTTGCATTTCTGCAACGTTCGTTCCTCAGCCGCCCACCAGAAGCCTGTGCCGTTTCACTTAAACAGGCAATACGCACCGCAGCAAAAGCGGGCTGCCCGAGTGTCGTCCTCGGGACAACCCGAATGGCTTCATCTCACGGGTTCTTCGGTGCCCCGTATTTGTACGACGGATCGCCGTCGTAGTGAGCGCGAATGAAGGTGATGATTTTAAACAGATCATCGGAGTTCTTGATGATGGCCCCGAAGGGCGGCATCGGACCCACCACATTCTCGCGGCCGATGCGCGAATAGCCATTTTTCTGCAACTCGTCGCTGCCGAGCGTGACCAAGCGGAACAACGTGTCGTCATCGCCCCCATAGACCCAGGTGTCGTTGGTAAGGGGCGGACACATGCCGCCGCCGCCCGTTCCGCCGTGACATCCGCTGCAGCTGTAGCTGCGAAACAGGGTCTCACCCTGCGCGACGATATCCGCCTGCGTGTCCTTGTAAGGATCTTTGATCTGCCCCTTGGGAGTCTGCTTCACGAGGTCGATCGGAGACACCTTGGTGTAGTCGGTGCCGGCCGCGGGTGCATCGGCGTGAACCAGCCCGAGAGAGGCGAGCGTGCCCAACGCGGCGAAGCCTGCGAAAACGCTGATGATCGATAAAGCTCTTCTCACTCAAATTCTCCTTGTTATCGACTGATCGGCAGCTCCGGCTGCCGGCATGACAGCTCGAATCTGCTGGACCGCTACCGAGCGGCGCAGAGGCGCCGCTCCCTTTCCCGCGTCGGACAGTGCCTACGTGCGCCAAGGCGCCGCGCCGGCGCGACTTCAACTCGTCGCAGAAGCTGCCCCTTTCGCGGCATCCTGCAGGAGCCGCACCATGCCCTCGTCATTGTTCGCCTGTGCGATACCCAGCGCCGTGCGCCCGTCCTGACTACGCGCGTTCGGATCCGCGCCCGACTTGAGCAATACTTCGGCGACGCGAGGATGATTATTCGCCGCGGCAATCATCAGCGCTGTCACGCCGCCGGGATTGACGGCATTAACCTTGGCACCGCGATCGATGAGCGCGGTCGTGAGATCGGTGGAGCCGGAAATTGCCGCGAGCATCAGCGGCGTGTAGCCGCCTTTCGCCACCGGCGCGTTAACGTCCGCCCCGGCAGCGACGAGCGCCCGAGCCGCCTTGATCTTGCCGTTCTGGGCGGCGATTGCCAACGGCGTGAGGCCGTCGGCCGACACGACATCGATCTTGGCGCCGTGCTTCATCAACATGGACACCAGCTCGGGGTTGTCCTGCCACGCCGCATACATGAGCGGCGTCCAGTCGTTGCGGTCGCCGAGATTGACGTCCGCTTTGTGTTCCGCGAGGTAAGTCGCCACCTCGACGAAGCTGAAGCGCGTCGCATTGATCAAGGGCGTGTATCCCTCGCCGTCGCGCGCGTCGGGATGGGCGCCGTGCGCGAGCAGATAGCGCACTCGGTCGATGTCGTTCGCAACGATGGCATCGCCGAGCTCGTTGTCTGGGTTGGCGCCCTGCGCCAACCATTTCTTCATATCGGCCATGCGGGCGCGATGCTCTGCATCGATCTCCGCCTTGGTCGGCGGTGCCGAATCCTCGGGTTTATACGGCCCGTGCGAGGGCAGATCGCCGGAGACCAGACAGGCGTCGCATTTGACCAGAGGAACGCCGAAATCGACGAGGATGCGGTGCACCTCGTCCTTGTGTTGCTCGAGCGCTCCCTCGATGGCGGCCGCGATTTCGGGCCGGCCGCGCGGCACGGCCAGCGTCATGTCGAATTCCATCGGCACCTGATCTTCACCGATATTGACGGGGTCAATCACCAGCGGCGCGTGCAGCATGCTCTTGTAGTAGCCCGCCATCGGACCCCACACCGCGGCGACGTCGAGCGTGCCGTCGATGACTTGCTGCACCTGATACGACGGCTGATTGTCCGCCTGCTCATCGGCGTTGTGACTCAGATAATGGATCACGGTATTGTTGACGACGCCATGCTCGGATAACGCCTCGCGAATGGCGGACACCTGGAAAACGCCCACGCGCAGGTGCTTGAGCTGCGGATCTGCGAGCCCCTTGATATGGAGGCCCTTGTCACTTCGATAGGCGAGCACGAAAGTCGATCGATACAATGGCTTGGGCAGCACCACTGCACCTTCGGTGTCCGACGCCATGTCCATCCACAGATCGCAGTTGCCCTCGCTCAACGTCGTGCGCATGAGGCCACGCTCGATCGAGGGACGCCAGTAATACTGCACACCCGTGCCGAGCGCTTTACCGACAACCTCGGCGATCTTGTTCTCGAATCCTTCGCCCTGGCGGCTCGACAGCGGCATGTTGCCCGGGTCCGCGCACACAGTGAGCGATTTCAGTTGATCGGCGTGCGCCGCGTTGCCCGCGATCGCGGCGAACGCGATGCAAGCGTAGATGAGTCGCGCGGTCTTGTATTTCATCTGATCTCCTCGAAGCGTCGTCGCGACGCCACCAGCCTTCTATCTAGACTCCCACAAGCGCCCGAGGTTTCACACCGCAGGCCCCCACAGCACAGCATGGATATAGCATACATAAAAAAGCCCGGTGCCTTGCGGCACCGGGCAATCTGTTTCCACTCGACTCGAACTCTTAGTTCCCGGCGGACGCACCCGTCGACACCTGTGTCGGGCTGTCCGGCATTGAATCGCCTATGCGGAAAGTGTACAGCGTGCCGCCCTGCGGAATGTGATTCAGGCCGGCAGCTTTCGTCATCGCCGTCGCTCCGATGGCGCCGAACTTGTCGCTCAGATCGAGTCCCGCTGTTACCGGGAGGCCGATCCAACCACCGATGCCCGACCACACCGACACGTATTGCTTACCCTTGACGGAATAAGTGATCGGGTTGCCGATGATTCCCGAGCCCAGCTTGCGCGACCAGAGAATCTTGCCGCTCGAGCGATCGACAGCTCGCAGATCGCCCCCGAGGCTGCCGTAGAAGGCCAATCCGCCGCCGGTCACCAAAGCGCCGCCCCAGTTCGGGTATTGATCGGGAATTTCCCATTCGGTCTTGCCCGTCACCACGTTGAATTTCTTGAACTTGCCCGTGACGCCCGGCTTCTCGGGATACATGTACACGTTCGCAAACACGTACACGGTACCTTGCTGCGTATGCGAGCGTGCCTGCGGCTCGTCTTCCATGCACCAATTGTTGGTCGGTACATAGAAATTCTCAGGATCGTTCGGGTCCACCGCCACCGGCTGCTGGTCCTTGCCGCCCATCGCCGAGGGGCAGGCTTGCGTGTTGCCGCCCACCTTCAATGGCGCATGCTCGTATACCTTCACCGGGCGCCCGGTCTTCATGTCCACCTTCTCGGCCCAGTTGGTCGTGACGTACTTGTTCGCGCGCAATAGCGTCCCGTCCGTCCGGTCGAGCACATAGGCGAAGCCGTTGCGATCGAAGTGCACCAGGCACTTGTGCATCTTGCCGTCGACGTTCATGTCCACGAGCACCACTTCGTTGATGCCGTCATAGTCCCACTGGTCGAACGGCGTCATCTGGTAGACCCACTCCGCCTCGCCCGTGTCGATGTTGCGGGCGAAGATGCTCATGGACCACTTGTTGTCGTACTTGCCGCTGTTGCAGTTCTCCTGGGTGATCGGTTCGCCACAGCGATACTGGGGTGACCACAACCCCGGATTGCCGGTGCCGTAGTACACCAGGTGCAGGTTCGGATCGTAGGCATACCAGCCCCACGCCGCACCGCCGCCGCGTTGCCACTCATCGCCGGGATAAGTGTTGATGCCCAGGTCCTTGCCTGCCTTTCCATACTGCGGATTCTTCGCATTGGTCTTCGGCGTCAGGCACACATCCTTGTCGCTGCCGGTCGAAAAGCAGTGCCACGCCACCTTGCCGTCGGCGAGGTTATAAGCCGTGACCGCTCCGCGTGCCGCAAACTCATCACCGCCGAAACCGATGAATACCTTGTCCGCGGCGATGATCGGCGCCGGAGTGATGGTTTCACCGTGTTCGGGATAGGCGCTCTTGACGACCCAGTCTTGCTTGCCGGTTGCCGCATCGAGGGCAATCACATAGCCGTCGAGCGTTCCGAACACAAGCTTGCCGTCGGCATAAGACAACCCACGATTGACGGTGTCGCAACAAGCGCGCGGCACGGCCGACTCATCGCGGCCGCTGGTCTTGGTGTAGCTCCACACCTGCACAGGATGATCCGGATCGCTGAGATCCAGCGCCTGCACGATGTTCGGCCAGCCACTTTCCATGAACATCATCGGCTTGCCCGCGACATCCTCGATCACCAGCGGCTGTCCTTCGTGACCACGCAGAGTGCCGCTCGACTGCGACCACACCATCTGCAGACTCTTCACATTGCCGGCGTTGATGTCCTTGAGGGCGCTGTAGCGATCCAAATTGAGGTTGCCCGCCGGGGCTCCCCACTGATTCGGGTCCTTGAAGCGTTGAAATTGTTCCGTATCCGTTGCCGCGAGAGCAGCACCACAGGTCGTGATGAGCGCTGCGACGGCAATAACCTTGACTCGACTTTCTGCTTTGAGCCACTTCATCTCAATTCTCCTGCTTGGGTCTGAGCGTTTTCGCCGCCGCCACGAAATCGGGGCGCACAGGTTTTTTTCCTGGGTGCATGCGGAAAAAAGCGGAACTCTTGGGTTTATGGGTTGCCTGCAAAACTCCCTCCTTAGCCATACTGGTTGTATTTGTCTGGTCGCAAATCGTCGCCACCAGGCTCCCCAAGTCAGCGACGCACCGCCTTGGATGGCTTTGGAATAGCAATGCTTATGCCATCTGGGGGCATCGCAAGATATTATCGTCGCCGGGGCAGCGCTTCTATACGAATCAATAAGTTAGCGCGGGGGCGCGGCGCAGCGATATTGCACCGCATTACGAAGTGTGCCAGGGCCGTTACACTGATCCGGAGGACTGCGCCGTTCATGAGGCTATGCAATGGCGCTATCCGATGCGCGGGTCCACTCGGCAGCCGTAGACGGCGTGGCGCTCGTCTCCGCGGCTTTGTATCGAAACTGTTACGGTTCGGCGATTCGCGGGGCACTTTGTCACCCGTTTTTTGAGGCTTTTAGACGTCGCGCACGCGCTGTGCCGCGAATTACCGCTGCCCGCAAAGCGCGCGTGCGCCGGTCTTTTCGGCATGCAATTTGCACATCGGCCAACGGGACTTGCGATTCGTTTATGCTGCAGCCCCCTTGCGCAAGTCGCGGCTCAATCCGCCAAGTCGGCGGAATCAGCCAAGTCGGCGGTACGAGGACCGGCGCACGGGTCAGCGGCAACGTTACTGAATGGTGAAAGGATCAAGACTATGAAGACCAAAGCTGCCATTTGCTACGCGGCCGGCAAGCCGCTGGAGATCGTCACGGTCGATCTCGACGGACCGAAGGCCGGAGAAGTGCTCATCGAGCTCAAGGCAACGGGCGTTTGCCACACCGATGAGTTCACGCGCTCGGGCGCGGACCCGGAAGGCCTGTTTCCGGTGATCCTCGGCCATGAAGGCGCCGGCATCGTCGTCGATGTCGGGCCCGGCGTGACCACGCTCAAGAAAGGCGACCACGTCATTCCGCTGTACACGCCGGAGTGTCGCCAGTGCAAGTCCTGCCTGTCGCAGAAGACCAATCTTTGCACCCAGATTCGGGCGACCCAGGGCAAAGGTCTCATGCCGGACGGCACCAGCCGTTTTCGCATCGGCAAGGAGATGATCCACCACTACATGGGGTGCTCGACCTTCTCCAATTTCACCGTGATGCCCGAGATCGCGGTGGCGAAGATCCGCGAGGATGCGCCGTTCGACAAGGTTTGCTATATCGGCTGCGGAGTGACGACCGGTGTCGGCGCCGTGGTGAAAACCGCAAAGGTCGAGCCGGGCGCCAACGTGGTGGTGTTCGGCCTGGGCGGCATCGGCCTCAATGTGATCCAGGGAGCGCATCTCGTCGGCGCCAACAAGATCATCGGCGTCGACATCAATCCGCGGCGCAAGCTGCTCGCCGAAAAATTCGGCATGACCCACTTCGTGAACCCCAAAGAGGTCGAAGGCGACCTGGTCGCACACCTGGTTGCACTCACGGATGGCGGCGCGGACTACAGCTTCGAGTGCATCGGCAACGTCGACATCATGCGCCAGGCGCTCGAGTGCTGCCATCGCGGTTGGGGCGTGTCGGTGATCATCGGCGTCGCGGGCGCCGGTAAGACCATTCAGACGCGCCCGTTCCAGCTGGTGACCGGACGGGTGTGGAAAGGATCGGCCTTCGGCGGCGTGCGCGGGCGCACCGAGGTGCCTGGGATCGTGGACTGGTATATGGACAAGAAGATCAATATCGATGATTTGATTACGCATACGATGCCGCTCGAGAAAATCAACGATGCTTTCGACTTGATGCACAAAGGCGAGTCGATCCGCAGCGTGGTGATCTATTAATCCAATGAGGAGCTCAACATGACCGTGAAGATTCATCCCGCCGTCGACAACGGCGTCAAGGCCGGCACCCCGGGGTTCGCCGGTGGTACCTTGACCTGCAAGTGCACCACCGATCCCGTCAAGGTATCGATCGAGGGTGACGTCCTGTTCAACCATGTCTGCGGCTGCTCACAGTGCTGGCGCCCGGCGGGCACGCTGTTCTCGATGATCGCGGTTGTGCCGACCCCAAAAGTCAAAGTGCTCGCCAACGGCCATAAACTGAAGGTGGTCGATCCAACCAAGACCATTCAGCGCAACGCCTGCACGGTTTGCGGCGTGCACATGCACGGACCGATCAACAACCCGAAACACGCCTTCAACGGGCTGACCTTCGTGCATGCCGAACGCTTCGATAAGAGCGGTTGGGCGCCCCCGGGTTTTGCGGCGTTCGTCTCGTCGGTCATCGAGACCGGCACCAAGCCGGAAGACATGAAGGAGATTCGCGCGCGCCTCAAAGAGCTCAAACTCGAGCCCTACGATGCGCTGTCGCCGGATCTGATGGATTTGCTGGCGGCCAACGCGGTCAAGGTGAACGGCGTCACAAAGCCCGCTGCATCGTAAGGTCGACCGGAAAGACGAGAAGGTGCGGCGCCGCTGAGCCGCACGCATTGATCGAAAAGGCCCCGACCGAAAGGTCGGGGCCTTTTTTTACCCCGGAGGACAGGTGGGCCTCAAAGGCCGTCCCGCTGCTTCCTCTTAGAACTTCTGACCGAACTGCAACCAGACCGTGCGCGGCTGCACGGGGATGACGTACGGTTGATTACACGTCGTCGGAGTACACGCCGCAAACCGTGTCAGCTCGCCCAGCGTGTTGATCACGTTCTCGACGCGCACCTCGAGTTGCATGCCGTTGTGCTGCAGACCCGTCGCGATGTTGAGCACCGTGTATGGGGGCAGCTCACCCAGATGCTGCTGCCCTTCAGGCCCAGTCTGGTAGAAGGCCGGGAACAACAACGGCACCGAGGAGTCCTGGTAGACGACGGCAGCCTGCCCGTACAGGTTGAAAGTGTCGAACGGCTGCGTATAGCGCGAGATGACATTCAACTTGAGCCGCGGCGTGCCGGGCAGCCGCGTTCCCGAAGGAGCATACGGTCCCTGCACGACGGTGCCGTCGGCGAAACCGATCGGCGAGCCCTTCGCGCCGCTCTGCTGATTGGGGCAGTTCGTGGTGAACGTCAAGGTGGTCGTGCCGCAGAAGTTCTGCGTCAGCTCGGCGTCGAGGAATGTCGCGCTCCCCGTGAGGAGCAGCTTGCTGGTGACGGCCCACTCGAGGTTCCCCTCGACGCCGCGGCTGCGCGCGGAGGCGGCATTCTGCACCACCGTCACGCTGTTCGGGCCGAGGTAGGAGAACTGGAAGTTGTTCCACTCTTCCCAGAACAGCGCGCCGTTGAATCGCAGGGTATTGTCAAACCACTGCGTCTTCCAGCCGAGCTCATAGTTCTTGAGCTCGTCGGACCTGTACGGCGGATAGATCGCATGGATGAACGAGTCGTACACGCGATTGACGCCGCCCGGCCGAAAGCCCGTGGAGAACGTGAAGTAGACCATACGATCGTGATCGAACTTGTAGCTCAGGGTCGCGGCCTCGGTGTGTCCCGTGTCCGAAACGCTCGTGTTCAGGTTCGTGCACGGCGCGAAATGGAACGGTGCATAGGCGGGGTTGGGCGTTCCGCCCGGCGGCCCGCACGTATTCATGCCCGAGGCATAGCCCGTGACCGTCTGGTAGTTCGCGGAATAGCCGTAATAGCCTTGCAGCGAATTGTCGTAATGATAGCCACGCATGCCGCGGTTCACGCCCCAACCGGCGCCGACATCCCAGGTGAGCTGCCCAAAGATGGCGGAGTCGCGATCGACGCGCTGCTCGTCCGTCAACCAGATCGTGTTGTTGTTGAGCGTCGGAATGCTCAGCGACTGGGCAAACCCTTGCGGGTTATAGGTGTAGGGGTTGCCGCCCGCCCCCGGCATCGTGTAGTCCTCCCAGATGTCGTGGACCTGGCGCTGCGCGAACAATCCGACCGTGCCCCTGATGGCGTATTGTTGCGGCGTGCTCACGCGGAGCTCGTTGCTCCACTTCGTGTAGTGGTTGTTCTCAATCACGAACTCCTGGGGACTGGCGTACGGTCCCGCGGGCGCGCCGGCCGCCGAACCGGGGTTCTGGCGCCAGTAGTTGCCCGACCCGTAATAATGGTCGTACCAGTAGGAGTAGTCCGCGTAGTCGGCGATCGAGTGCTGGTTGCGAACGAACCAGGCGCCGGCGTACGTAATGTCGAAGTCGCTCACCTTGCCCTCGACGGTGAGCGCGGTCTGCGTAAAGGAATCTTGGTCGTTCTCCGGCCCGAAGTGCACTAGATCCAAGGGCCCGACCGCGGGGTCGTATCCGAAGAATCCGGTCGCCGCCGTCTGCTGACCCATGAAGGTCGGCATGACGTACCAGTTGTCGTCGAGGTCGACTTTCAGCGCGGCGCGACCGCCCTTGTACTCGACGGTGTTGTAATTGCTCGAGACCGAGCTCGCGTTGTCGAGGGTGAGGCCGGACGTCGGGAACGTGCGCACACCGTCGATGATGCCGGCATTCGCGTCGGTGCCGTGCACGTTGTTGATGTAACCCGGGTCATGCTCGTCCCATCCCACGAGGCGTATCGCGGCAATGGAGGTCAGTGGGATGTTGACGAAGGCTTCTGCCTTCCACCCCGTGCCGCCGCCATTGGTGATGGTGTCGCCGGCAACGTCGTAGCTCGCCTCGAATTTGGTCGGATCGGGCTTGTTGGTGATGATACGGATCGTGCCCGCCTCGGAGCTCGCGCCATAGAGGGTGCCCTGTGGTCCCTCGAGAACCTCGATGCGCTGCGATGTCATACACGTGCACATCCACCGTGCCGTCGATGGTGGTGATGGGCTGCTCGTCCAGATACGTGCCGACCGTCGGCTGGGAGCCCGAGTGATTGCCGTCCTGGCCGCTGTTGATGCCGCGCATATAGACGTGCGAGGTGCCGATACCGTTGCCGCCCTGCCCGATGCTCTTGATGGTCGTAACGCCGGCGAGATACTCGACGTAGTCGTCGAGATTCGTGATGTTGAGCTGCTCGAGCTTTTGCGTCCCGAGCGTCTCGATGCTGATCGGAACGTTTTGCAGATTCTCGGTGACCTTCGTCGCCGTGACAGTCACCTCTTCGAGCGTGTCGGTGGGGGCCGGGGCGGTCTCCGTGGCGGCGTACGCGATGGGCGCGGTGCCGGCGAGCACCGCCGAAATGGCGGAGGCGAGCGGGAGCCTCCGCAGCGCGAAGCCCGATGATGCAGCGGCCCTTGGCGCGACGGCGCCCGGCGCGATGTCGGAGGCGGTGACGCCTTCTGGTTGATCGGCTACGACTCATGATTCACTTGCTCCCTTTAGTTTTAATAGGATGGAACGTCAATTGGAAAGCGCCTTCGACGGCGAAAATTCAGGCACGCCGGGGTAGGCTTCCAACACCCCACCAAGCTCTTGCTTCAGTGTCCCGAGCCACGGCTCGAACTGCCGCCAGTACTCCGTTCCTTCCTTGAAAATCGGCTGACGCACTTGCTCCGAGCTGGCGGTACGCACCGGTCGCTCGGTCTCATAGAAACGCAGGCACCGCTCGTCGAACGGCAATCCGCAATACTCGAGGAGGCGCCGGACCTCGGTTTCGGTGTCGTCGATGATGGACTCGTAGAGCACGCGGTGAATCCGGCCGGGCAACACGGCATCGATGTGGGCCATGAGCTCGACGTACTCCCGATAATATCGGCCAAGGTCGCTCGAGCGAGTAGGTAAAGCCCTGTCCCCGTGAGAAGTGCTGTTTGAAGGCGGAGAAGCAACAGCCGAGCGGATGGCGCCGAGCATCGATGATCTTGGCGTTGGGCAGGATCAGATGAATCAGTCCGACATACAGACAATTGTTCGGCATCTTGTCGATGAAGTAAGGCGCGTCGGTCTTGCGATGCACGCGCGTCGATTCGAGGTAGCCCTCTCCGAGCGCCCGAAGCTCTGCCGGGCCGAGCGCTGCGAGTCTCTCGAAGAATCGGCCCTCCTGAGCATCGTCGTCTCGTCCGATGAGGCCGCGCGCAATCTGCGGAATATCCGGCAGCTCGATCGTTCCCTCGACGGCGGGATGGCTCGCCAGGATCTGCTCCAGCAGCGTCGATCCTGCGCGGGGAAGCCCGACGATGAAGATCGGGTCCGCGGACGGTGAGCCCATCGATGCGCGTGCTCGAAAAAAATCCGCCGTGAAGTTGCTCTTTGCAGCGGCCGACGAAGCGGCTGTTCTCATCGGCGCTGTAAGGATGGGATTTTCGATGCAGCGCGTTCGCCTCACTGTAGTGAGCGAATGCGCGATCGTGCACGCTCGCATCCTCGAGCGCTTTGCCGAGCGCGAACTCGAAATGCACGCGCTCCTCTTCGCCCAACTCCTTGCGCTAAAGGACGCCTTCCATTGCCTGGACGTCATCCGCGGAGAAGCGAAACGTTTTGAGGTTCGCCAGGCTCCAGTACGCCTCGCCGAGCGTCGGCTCCATGGAGATCGCGCGCCGGTACGCGGCCACGCTCTCGTCCTGCCGGCCCTCGGTCTTCAGCGCATGGCCAAGACTCATCCACACCTTGGGCTGCTCCGGGAGGCGGCTGAGCACACCCTGATATGTTTCGATGGATCCCCGATAATCCCCTGCGTTGGCGAGAATCGCGGCTTTGAGATTCAGATAGCCCGGATTCTGCGGCTGCTTGGCGAGCAACTGGACGACGTGCGGAAGAGCGGCCGCGGGTTTCGCCCGCGATTCAGCACCACGGCAAGGTTGTGCCGTGCTGCATCGAAGCTCGGTGCGAGCGCAAGACACCGCTCCAGGAGCTCTTCCGCGTCCGCGTAGCGGCGCAGCCGCCCCGCCACCTCGGCCCGCATGCGCAGTGCCGCGACATCCGTCGGATGAGCGTCCAGATGCGCGCAGAGCAGCGCATCGGCGGTCGGTAAGTTGTTTTCAGCCAACGCCGCCGCGGCCGCCCGCAGCCGCGGGTCGTGGGTCGCCGCTTTGATGTATCGTGCACGCGCCTCGTCGGCGCCGGCGCCATCGCCTCGCGCATCGAGACAGTCGGCAAGGAAGCCGCCAGCCGTCGGGAGAAGCGGGATTGAGTTGCACCGCGCGGCGCAGCGCCGCCTCGGCCTCGGCGCCGCGGCCATGCTCGAAGCAGGGCGACGCCCAGCTCGAGGTGCACCGGTGCCGAATGCGGAAATTCCGCGGCCAGCGCTTCCAGCACGTCCAGCGCCGATTGCAGCCGTCCTGCTCGCCGGTGCGCGGCGCCCAGGATGAGACGCGCGGTGGGATGACCGGGGTGGATGTGCAGGATTTCACAGGCCTGCTCCGCGGCAAGGTCAGGGCTTTTCTCGAGCAATCGCCGCGCATGCGAAATCGCGAGGTCAATCGACCCAAGGCGCTGCGAGGCCACGTTCAATCCTGCACCCGGTGCATCCCCAAACTCGTTTATGAGCTTATAAGAAACGCCTTGAGGCGCTTTGTCAATGACCTGCTGTTGCGTTAAAGACGCGACTCGTTCCGGTGCGCGCCCTGCACGAAGGGAGCGCGAATGAATTGCGCGATGTTTCGCATGGCCGGCTATTCTATCGGCTCGCCGCCGACGCTATCCTATGCGCCGGAATGCATCACCTATAAGGTTGGGGATTGAGTCATGGCTAAGATTGTCGGCCTCATGGTCGCATTGGTTCTTCTCGCAAACGTCTCGCTGGCGGACTCGCCGCATCATGGGCACCACCATCACTCCCATCACTCCCATCACTCCCATCATTCGCACCATCCCCACCCCAGTCCTCATTGATCGAGGCGCGGTCCAGGTTGTCGCAATGCACGGCTTGGTGAGCGTGTCAGCGAAAGATGACACGACTTGCGGCAATCCGACCGATACTGGGCCCGGCAGCGTTGGCAGAAGCTGAACACGCTGCGTCGACCCGAGACCGGCTGGATAGCGACGCGATCCCCAAGTCGTCCTGCTCCCGGGCGTACTACCGATGCTATCCACCGGTCTCGCCTCGATGCGGCATTGTGCCTGTCCATCGGCGTGGGGCCCATGAGTAAATCCGCCTCGACGGAGGGCTTGGAGCGCTACCTGGAAGCTCAGGAACCGCAGTTCGACCAAGTTCTCGACGAGCTGCGTCGCGGCCGCAAGACCTCGCACTGGATATGGTTTATTTTCCCTCAAATCAAGGGCTTGGGCCGCAGCGCGACGGCCGAGCATTTTGGCCTCCGGTCCTTGGAGGAGGCGCGGGCGTACGCCGATCATCCCGTCCTCGGACCTCGCCTGAGGCTCGTCACCGAGCTCGTCAATGCGGTCGCCGAGCGCTCCATCCAGCAAATTCTCGGGTCTCCGGACGATCTGAAATTTCGTTCCTGCATGACGCTCTTCGCGCGAGCCTACCGCGACAACGGCGGCGACCCGGAACTCTTCATGCGGGCGCTCGAAAAGTACTTCGCGGGAACGCCGGATCCCCTCACCATCCTGCGGCTGGATGAATGACGAGCGCAAGTGCACCCCGATAGATGGCGCCAATGTTACCGATAGAGAGCGCCAATTTGACTTGAGCCAAGCTTGCGGTCTACCGTCCGGGCAGGTTTCGGCGTGTAATCGATTCCGAGCATTTCAATCGGAAGGAGCTAATCGTGAATCTAAAAGGCAGCAAGACGGAAAAGAATCTCAAGGACGCTTTTGCGGGCGAATCGCAAGCCAACCGGCGCTATCTGTACTTTGCGGCCAAAGCGGACGTCGAGGGTTTCAACGACGTGTCCGCGGTGTTCCGCTCCACGGCCGAAGGCGAGACCGGCCATGCGCACGGTCACCTCGAATATCTCGAGGCCGTGGGCGATCCGGCCACCGGACTGCCGATCGGCGCAACCTCCAACAATCTGAAGGCGGCGATCGCCGGTGAGACGCACGAGTACACCGACATGTACCCCGGCATGGCGAAGAGCGCCCGCGAAGAGGGTTTCAGCGAGATCGCGGATTGGTTCGAGACGCTGGCCAAGGCCGAACGCTCACACGCCAATCGCTTTCAGAAGGCGTTGGACAACCTCTAAACCCGGCCCTTCGGGTATGCGGGTGCAGCCGCCTTGAGGCGGCTGCACCGCTGGCGGGCTCCCTCAAGGAGCCCGCTGCTTTATTGGAGAGCGAAAAGTGTCCGAAGGAAAAGCAGGCCGCGAGGGCAGTCTCGAGGCGCCCACGCGTCACGCGCTGGGCTGGCAGGAACCGCAGTTCTATGACCACGCCGCGCTCGATCAGGAGCTCGAGCGGGTCTTCGACATCTGCCACGGCTGCCGCCGCTGCTTCAATCTGTGCAACTCGTTCCCCACCCTCTTCGATTTGATCGACGAGTCGAAGACCGGCGAGCTCGATGGCGTGGACAAGAAGGACTACGCCAAAGTCATCGAGCATTGCTACCTGTGCGACATGTGCTACATGACCAAGTGTCCGTACGTGCCGCCGCATCCCTGGAACGTGGACTTTCCGCACCTCATGCTGCGCGCCAAGGCGGTGAAGAACCGCGAGGGCGACCTCAAGTTTCGCGACAAAGTGCTGAGCTCGACCGACACCGTCGGCAACATCGCGGGGATCCCCGTGGTCGCGCAGGTGGTGAACGCCGTGAATCACAGCACCGTGGGACGCAAGCTCCTGGATGCCGCGCTCGGCGTGGCGGCGGACGCGCCGATACCAGAATACCGGTCGCGAACGCTGCGCAAGCGGCTTCGCAAGCAGGCCGGCCCGGCACCGGCGGCGCAGGCTGCGGGTGGCACCCGCGGCAAGGTCGCCCTGTTCGCGACGTGCTATGTCAACCGCAACGAGCCCGAGATCGGCCTCGATCTGGCGGCGATTTTCCGGCACAACGGCATCGAAATCGCCCTCGCCGAGAAGGAGAGCTGCTGCGGCATGCCCAAATTCGAGCTCGGCGATCTGCAGGCGGTGGCGGACCACAAGGCCAAGAACGTGCCGCAGCTCATCGCCATGATCGATCGGGGTTATGACATCGTCGCGCCGATTCCCTCCTGCGTGCTCATGTTCAAGCAGGAGCTGCCCTTGATGTTCCCCGACGACGCCGACGTCGCCAAAGTGAGGGACAACATGTTCGATCCGTTCGAGTATCTCGCCCTGCGGCACAAGGCCGGAGCGTTGCGCACGGATTTCAAGCGGTCCCTGGGCAAGATTTCCTACCACGTCGCCTGCCACCTGCGCGTGCAGAATCTGGGCCTCAAGACCCGCGACATCCTGCAGCTCGTGCCCGACACCACCGTCGAGCCCATCGAGCGCTGCTCCGGTCACGACGGTACCTACGGAGTCAAGCGGGAGTTTCGCGCGACTTCGATGAAAATCGCCAAGCCCGTGATACAGCGCGTCGAGTCGAGCGGCGCAGACTTCTACTCGAGCGACTGTCCCATGGCGGGCCATCAGATCGAGAGCGGTCTGAGCCGAGAATCGGCGCCGGTCCATCCCCTGACGTTGCTCAGAATGGCCTACGGCCTGTAAGAGGATTGCATGCAAAAGCTCGCACGCCAGGATTTGATGACGCTGGAGCAATATGCGGTCGAGCGCCCTCGCCTGCGGGCCGAGATCATCGCCCACAAGCAGCTTCGCGCCGTGCAGGTGGGACCCAACATGACCTGGCTGTTCGAGGACCGCGCGACCATTCGCTATCAAGTGCTCGAGATGCTGCGGGCGGAGCGCATATTCGAGGCCGCCGGCATCCAGGACGAGCTCGACGCCTATAATCCGCTGATCCCGAGCGGCAGCAATTGGAAGGCGACGCTGCTTGTCGAGTATCCGGACGCCGCGGCGCGCCAAGTCGCGCTCGGCAAGCTGATCGGCGTCGAGGATCGATGCTGGGTGCGCGTCAGCGAGATGGAGCGTGTGTTCGCGATCGCCGACGAAGACCTCGAGCGCGAGAACGCGGAAAAGACCTCCGCCGTGCACTTCCTGCGGTTCGAGCTGTCGCCCTCCATGATCGAGGCGGCGAAGAGCGGCGCCTCGTTGAGTGTCGGTGTCGATCACGAGAATTATCGCCATTCGAATGCGCCGCTGCCGGCAATGGTCCGCGACGCGCTGCTCCTCGACCTCGAATGAGAAAATAGCCCGGCTCAGGGAGAGTTCAAGGGATGTCGAACGAACGAGCGATTCGCCGAGAAGTCGGCACCATCGCCTTGATGTTCACCGGCCTCGGGTCGATCATCGGCTCGGGTTGGCTGTTCGGAGCGTGGCGTGCCGCGCAGCTCGCGGGTCCCGGGGCGGTGTACGCGTGGATCATCGGTGCGGTGGTGATCATGTTCGTCGCCGTCAACTACGCCGAGCTCGGCGCGATGTTGCCGGAATCGGGCGGCGCCGTGCGCTACGGGCATTATTCGCACGGCGCGCTGGTCGGCTTCGTGGCCGGCTGGGCCGCGTGGATCGCCGTCGTATCGGTCATCCCGGTGGAGGCCGAAGCCTCCGTGCAGTACATGAGCTCATGGCCGTGGACTTGGGCGCAGAATCTCTACGTGCATGCCGCGAACGGCCATGGCGAGCTCACGCTGCCGGGCCTTGCGATCTGTGCGGTGCTGGTGGTGATCTATTTTCTGGTGAATTTCTGGAGCGTGAAGGTATTCGCGGGCACCAACAGCGCCATCACGTTCTTCAAGCTCATCGTGCCCGCCGCCACCGCCATCGCGCTCATGTGCAAGGGATTTCACGCGGGCAATTTCCAGATCGGCATCCACGGCGGCCGGCATGTGGCGAATCTCTCCTCCATTCTCACGGCCGTCGCCACCAGCGGCATCGTGTTCAGCTACAACGGCTTTCAAAGTCCCGTGAATCTCGCAGGCGAAGCGCGCCGCCCCAGCAGCATTCCCATCGCGATCTTCGGCTCGCTGGTGCTGAGCACGGTGGTGTATCTCTTGTTGCAGGTCGCGTTCATCGGGGCGGTGCCGCCCGAGCACTTGAGCGAGGGTTGGGGCGCCCTCGAATACAGCTCGCCGTTCGCGCAGCTCGCGCTCGCGCTGAACCTCAACTGGCTGGCGCTCCTTTTATATGCGGACGCTTTCGTGAGCCCGAGCGGAACCGGAACGACCTACACGGCGACCACCGCCCGAATGATCTACGCCATGGAGCGCAGCGGCACGTTGCCCGCCTTCCTCGGACGAGTCCACCCGATCTTCGGCATACCGCGACCGGCGATGTGGCTCAATCTGGTCGTGTCGTTTACCTTCCTTTTCTTCTTTCGAGGCTGGGGGAAACTTGCGGAAGTGATTTCGGTTGCAACCATCATCACTTATTTGATCGTGCCGGTGAGCGTCGGCGTCCTGCGGCGCACCGCGCCCACGCTCGCGCGCCCGCTGCGCATACCCGGCATCGAGGTTCTATCCCCCGCCGCCTTCATGTTCGCCACGCTGATGCTCTACTGGGCGCGCTGGCCGCACACGGGCGAAATCATGCTGCTGCTGATCGTGCCGGTACCCCTCTACCTCATCGGGCAGGCGAGGACCGGATGGCGCGATTTCCCGCGGCATCTGGCGGGCGCTTGGTGGATGATCGCGTATTTCGCGATCCTGGTCGCGCTGTCCTTCCTCGGCAGCCCGGAGTTCGGCGGACTGGGCTACTTGAGCTACGGTTGGGACCAAGCATGTGTTGCGGTCATGGCGCTCGTGTTCTATTACTGGGGACGCCGCAGCGGCTGGCACACCCCGGCGCTCGCCGCGCTGGAAGCATCCAGAGCGAGGTAGGCGGGTGAACCTCGGACGTTTTGCCCGTATCCGGCTGGCCCATCTACCCACGCCGCTCGAATACCTGCCGCGGCTGAGCCGCGCGCTGGGCGGGCCCGAGGTGTGGATCAAGCGCGACGATTGCACCGGTTTATCGAGCGGCGGCAACAAGACTCGCAAGCTTGAATTCCTGCTTGCGCAAGCGCGCGAGCGCGACGCCGATGTGATCCTGACGCAAGGCGCCACGCAGTCGAATCACGCGCGCCAGACGGCCGCAGGCGCGGCCAAGCTCGGGCTTGCATGTCATATCCTGCTCGAGGACCGCACGGGGAAAACCGAGCGCTTCTACACCGAGGGCGGCAACGTGCTGCTGGATCACTTGCACGGCGCCGCCGTCGAGCATTGCGGGCCGAATTCCGACATGAACGGCGAGCTGGAACGAATCGCCGCGCGGATGCGCGCCGAGGGACGCCGCCCCTATGTGATCCCGGGCGGCGGCTCCAATCCGACGGGCGCGCTCGGCTACGTGAACGCCGCGCTCGAGCTCATTACCCAGGCGAACGACCTCGGGCTCAAGATCGATCACGTGGTACACGCGACCGGCAGCGCCGGAACGCAAGCCGGTCTGATCGTCGGATTGGCGGGCATCCGCTCCGGCGTACCGCTCTTAGGAGTAGGCGTGAGGGCTCCGCGGGAACGCCAGGAAAAGAGCGTCTTTGAGCTTGCCTGCGCCACCGCAGACCTGTGCGGCGTGGCCGGCGCGGTCGCGCGCGATGACGTGATCGCCAACTGCGACTACGTCGGACCCGGCTACGGCATCTCCACGCCCGCCTCCATCGAGGCCATTGAAAAGCTGGCTCGCCTCGAGGGAATTCTGCTCGACCCCGTGTATTCGGGCAAAGGGATGGCGGGACTCATCGATCTCGCGCGCCAGGGCCGCTTCAAGAAAGGCGAGAACGTCGTGTTCATCCACACGGGCGGCAGCGTCGGATTGTTCGCTTATACCCAAGATTTCGGCTATCCGGCGCGGCCCCACGCGTGAGCCATCGTGCCGTGGGGATCATCGGCGGCATGGGGCCGGAGGCCACGGTCGAGCTGATGCGGCGGGTGACCACGCGCACTCGCGCCGAGGACGATGCGGACCACGTGCATCTGCTCGTCGAGAGCAATCCCAAGATCCCCTCGCGTATCGCGCATCTGATCGAGGGCAGCGGCAGCGATCCCCTGCCGGAAATCCTGCGCGTCGCGTGCAACCTCGAAGGCGCCGGTGCGGATGCGCTGGCGATGCCCTGCAACACGGCCCATCATTATGCGGATCAGATCCAAGCGGCGGTGTCGATTCCGTTGCTGCACATGGTGAAGCTGTCGGTCGCCCGGATTGCGGCCGCGGGTGCCGCGGCACGCGTGGGCCTGTTGGCGTCCACCGCCGTGCTGCGCGTCGGGGTCTATGCACGCGAATTCGCCGAGCAAGGCATTACGGGTGTATTGCCTCGTCGGCAAGAGGAGCTGATGGCATTGATCCGGGGCGTCAAACGGGGCGACAGCGGCGCTGCAGCGGCGCAACGGCTGGCCGAGATCGGCGCCGAGCTCACGGATCAATGCGACATCGCATTGATTGCCTGCAGCGAGCTGTCGTTGATCTCGGCGCAACTCGCGAACGAGACCCGCGTTCTCGACTCGCTCGACGTTCTGGCGGATGCCGTGGTCGAGTTCGCCGGCGCGCGAACCCGCTAGACTCGCTGATATGTCGACCGCACGCTCGCCGCGAAGGCGCCTCAATGTATTATTGCCGACCCTCGGCAGCGCCGGCGACGTGAATCCATTCATCGGCCTGGGGCTGGCGCTCACGGCCCGCGGACACCGCGCGACCCTGATCACCAATCCCTATTTTCAAACCTCGATCGAAACTCAGGGCCTGGGATTCTTGCCCGTGGGCAGCGTTGCGGACGTCGAGAGCGCGCTTGCCGATCCGGATTTGTGGCACGCGCGCAGAGGTTTTTCGGTGGTCGCGCGTCGCGTGATCCTGCCCTCGATCGAGGCGGTGTACCGGCACATCGAGGCGCACGCCGATGCCGATACGGTGGTCGCGGCCTCGGGTATCTCCTTCGGCGCGCGCGTCGCACAGGAGCGGCTGCGTGTTCCCACCGCCTCGGTTCATCTGCAGCCGACCGTCATTCGCAGTCTCATCGACAGCGGGATGTTCGGCGACGTGCGCATCTCGGCAGCTCAACCGCTCTGGTTCAAGCGAGCCCTGTTTCGTTTTATAGACTGGGCGGCCATCGACCGCATTCTCGAGCGCCCGCTGAATGAGTTCCGCGCGACTCTTGCACTCGCTCCCGTGCGGCGTGTGCTCGCGCGCTGGATTCACTCGCCCGAATGCGTCATCGGTTTGTTCCCGGATTGGTTCGCGCCTCCCCAGGCGGATTGGCCGCCGCACACGCATCTGGTCGGTTTTCCTCTGTGGGACGGCGGCGGCGCGGGCGCCGTGTCGAGCGATGTACAGGAATTTCTGCGGGCAGGCCCGCCCCCCGTCGTAGTCACACCCGGGTCCGCGGCCGCGCAGTCGCAGCGTTTTTTCACCGAGTCGATCGCGGCGCTGCGCCGCGTCGGCGCGCGCGCCATGCTGGTGACGAATTTCGCGCAGCAGTTGCCGCAACATCTGCCGCCCGGAGTGCAGGCATTCGGATATGTGCCGTTCAGCGACGTCCTGCCGCACGCGGCGGCGCTGGTGTATCACGGCGGCATCGGCACACTCGCGCAAGCGATCAAAGCCGGCATTCCCCACCTTGCGGTCCCGAACGCTCACGATCAGTTTGATAACGGCTGGCGGATCGAGCAGCTCGGCCTCGGGCGAAGTATCGCGCAGCAGCGCTATCGCGCGGCGGGTGCCGCCGACGCGCTGGCGGCGCTGCTCGCTGACGCGGCGCTGCGCCAGCGTTGCCGCGCCTATGCGGCACGCATCGATGCGGACGGCGCGCTACACCGCGCCTGCGAGCTGATCGAGGCACTGGCCCCCTGACCGCAGCACCGGAATCGCAAATTGCCGATTCTGTGACCGATTACCGTCCTCGGCCGGTCATCCGACATGGCGTTGTCCCGTTTTCTCCCCTAACGTCCTTCGCAGGAACAGGTAGGAGCCATGCAGAAGCCGCAAATCCGACATCCGCGTCGTGGACCGGGCGCCCGCCTCTGCGCACTCGGCGTCGGCAGCGTTCTGGTGCTCGCGGCGGCGGCCGGGTCGAGTGCCGGCCGGCCGATGGATCCGATCTACGCCGTGCAGACGCTGCGCGAGGGCGGCTGCGGCGGAATTCTTCCGCCTGCGCGCAGGCTCGAGCAGGATGCGCTCCTCGACCGCGTGGCGCGCGACTGGGCCGCCGGGCGCACTCTCGGCGCTGCGACCGAGAGCAGCGGCTATCAGTCGGAGAAAGTCGCGGGTCTGCACATCACGGGCGGCGACTCAGCGATGCTTCAGCAACTGCGCCGCTCGAGCTGCCTGACGGTCACCAATCGTGACATGCGCGACGTCGGGATGTACCGCCGCGGCACCGACACCTGGCTCGTGCTCGGATATAAGTATGTGGTCCCGTCGAGCCAGGAAGCGCCGCGTCTCGCCGCGCGTACGCTCGAGCTGGTGAACGAGGCGCGGTCGCAGCCGAGGCGTTGCGGCAGCCGCGCGTTCGCCCCGGCGCCGCCGTTGACGCTCGACCACACGCTCGACAGCGTGGCCTACGGACATGCGACCGATATGGCCGAGCACAACTACTTCGAGCACGAGGATCTCGCCGGGCACACGCCCGCGGACCGCGTGCGCGCCGTGGGCTATCGCGAGAAGCTCGTCGGCGAGAACATCGCGTTCGGGCCGCGAACGGCGGACGAGGTGGTGCAGGGATGGCTCGACAGTCCGGGACACTGCGAGAACATCATGGATCCGCGGTTCGCGCAGATGGGGATCGCCTATGCCGCGGGACACGCCAAGCGTGGGCTGTTCTGGGTCCAGCTGTTCGCGCAGCCCAAAGCCTGAGGCGGCGCGCAGCGCAGAATCAACCGCCGCCGCCCGCCGCCTCGCAAGTCGAGTCCAGCAGAATTTCACCCGTGGGGCCGGTTCCGGTGAGGATGATGAATCCCGGACCGGAGACGAACTGCGCGCCGACGGCGATGAGCGTGTAATCGCGCAGACGCTGCGCAACGCCGGGCTTCAGTGCGGCCAGCGACTCGTACAAGTTCGATCCGTCGAGCGACTCGCTCGCAATGCGCATCGCCTGAAAACTGGTTGTGCCGACGTTCACCGGCGCCCACGTATCGGTGATGCTCGGCGAGGCCGCCCGCAAGGCATCGGCGGCATCCTGTCTCAGGCATGCGATGTGAATATGGAATTGATCGTAGGCGCGCGTTCGTTCCGTGTTGACGACCAGGCCGATATCCGTCCGCGGCACCGCGTGGCCTATGGACTGCGCCAGCAGCTCGTGCGCCCGCCAGGCTTCGGCGAAGTAATTCGGCGCATCGCGATCGAGCAGCTCGCCGCTTTCGAGTCCGGCCATCGTTTGGGTCGGCACCAGCAGATAATGCGCGCCGCCGGCTGGATCCTGCAGAATCGCATACCCGAGATCGCTTCCGTTCGGGTCGTACAGAACGACGCGCTCGCACGGTGCCGGATTGTGATGCTGCTTCCAGCCGAGAACGCACTGAGTCTGCACGATCTGCCGCAGAGCGCCGGGACCGGTAAAGAGCGTGTTCTCGCCGCCCGACGAGCTGGATGGGGACGTGCTCTTCGGCGTGTGGCCTCCCGCGCCGAGCGCCCAGGGCGCGAGCAATAATGCGGCGACGGCCGCACCGCTGCAGAGCAGGTCGCGCAAGATTGTTTTCACGTCGATGAGTTCGTCACTGAGCCCCTATCATGGCAAATCGCGGAAGCTTTCGCATCCATTCCGGGAGAGCCGCGCAAGGGGCTGCGCGCAATGTGCCCGCGGTCACGTCATCCGATCGATCGCCTATGCGTTAATTAGATACGCATATCAAGTGTGGAGCGGTAATGAATTCAGTTCGAGGTCTCACGGCCGGCATTGGCTGCTTATTGATCGCCGGCACGCTACTCGGCGGCTGCGTGGTGACACCGGCGCCGGGTTACTACGCCGGCGGGGTGGTCACCGTCGCGCCTCCGCCTTCTCAAGACGTCGTGGTCGGCGTTGCCCCCGCGCCCGGTTATGTGTGGCTAGGCGGCTACTGGGATTGGGTCGGCGGCCATTACGCCTGGCACGCGGGCTCTTGGGGTCCGGGACGACCCGGCTACCACTGGGTACCGCACGGCTGGGTCCGCACGGGCGGCGGATGGCGCATGGCTCCGGGACACTGGGCGCGCTGATCAGGCGGCGCCCAGGCGCACTTCCGTTTTCGACGCCGAGCGCGTCCCCGCCAGCGGGGCATTGCTCAATCCGTGATAGGTGTAGACGAGCGACAGCTTGACGGCATCGCTCTTGTTTTGCCCTGCCGAGTGCAAGGTATTGCAGTGGAAGAACACGGCATCACCCGGCGCCAGCCGCGGCGACACGGCCGAGCGCACGATCTCGACATTGTCGGCGCGATCGAGTCGGAAGAATTTTGCCGCGTCGAATTGGTCTTCGCCGAACGTCATGGCGTGCGAGCGCGGCACGAACCACAGCCCGCCGTTGTCGCTCGTCTCCTCGCCGAGCGCCATCCACACCGAGACGAGTTCCTCGCGCGCGAATGACCAATAACGGATATCGCGATGCCAGCCCGTCATGCTGCCGTAGCGCGGATGCTTGGTCATCAGGCAATTGTGATGAGCCCGCGACATCGACACAGCCTCGCCGAAATACGCGCGCATCCAATCGCCAATGCCGGGTGCAACGCCCCAGAGCGCGAACAGGGGATCGCGGCCATAGGCATCGAGCAGGCGCCGCACCGTCTGGCCTCCCGCGGCATCGTGGGAGGGCGGCGCCCCCGGGTACTTGAGATCGGCCTCGAGCTCGAGCGGCGGCACGCGCGCAGCGAGCTGAGCGAGCGCCACGCCTCGCAGGGCTTCGAGCGCATCGCCCGGTAAGAAGTTCGGCACGACGACGAAGCCGTCCCTTCGCAACGTGGCGATTTGTGTCTGCTGGGCCGACTGCACTCTGCCTCCAAGCATGCGCCGGGCGCATCGCGCCCGCAAGCCGATAGCGGCGCCACGCCTGCCACGCCACGCCACGATCCGGCGGTTGCGCGGCGCTCGCTCGCGCGAGGTATGGGCAAAAGGGTTTAACATAGTGGAGCTCGCGATGGAGCTTCGTCGCAGGTGGGGACGTTCACCATGCCGGATCGGACAGATTGGGTCGCGTTCGGGTCGAAGAGTTTACGCGCCCGGGTGGACCCGCTCGGGGCACAGCTCTCGGAGCTCACGGACGCAGACGGACGCCCTCTCTTGTGGAGCGGCGACCCCGCGGTGTGGAGCGGGCGAGCACCGCTGCTGTTCCCCATCGTCGGCGCGCTCGCGGGCGGCCGATACCGGCTCGGCTCGCAGCCTTATGCGTTGCCCCGCCATGGATTCGCCCGCACGACATTATTCGAGCAGATCGAGGCTACGCCCGTCTCGGCAACCTTTCGTCTGCGATCGGATGAGCACACGCTGCAGGTCTATCCATTTCGCTTCGAGCTCCAAGTGCATTTCGAGATCGTGGACGCAATGCTCTCGGTGTTGAGCCTCGTGCACAATGCCGGCGATGAGGACATGGCCGCGAGCTTCGGCTATCACCCTGCATTTCGCTGGCCGCTGCCCTACGGAGAGCCGCGCGAGGCGCATTTCGTCGAGTTCGAGACGGATGAGCTTGCACCGATCCGGCGGCTGAATGCGGACGGTTTATTGACCCCGACGCGTCTGGCAACGCCGGTAACGGGCCGGCGCCTGATCCTCGACGATGCGCTGTTTCGCGAGGATGCCCTCATATTCGACGAGCTCGCGAGCCGATCCGTCACGTATGGCGCCCCCGGCGCACCGCGCTTGCGGGTGCGGTTCCCGGAGACCCCTTATTTCGGGGTCTGGACCAAACCGCGGCGCGCCGGCTTCATCTGTCTCGAGCCCTGGCACGGCATTGCCGATCCCGAAGGATTCTCCGGTGACTTCCGCGAGAAGCCGGGTGTTTTCATCGTCCCCGTCGGCGCGGCGATGCCCATGAAGATGACGATCGAGCTACTCGCAAGCTGAGCGCAAGCGCCCATCAGGCGGCTTTGGCGAGCTCGCGGTCGATGGCGGCCAAAAGCCGGGGATCATCCGGAGCCACGTCGGGTGCGAACCTCGCTGCAACCGAGCCGTCGCGGCCCACCAGAAACTTCTCGAAGTTCCAGAGGACCTCATCCGGGGCGCCCGGCTGAATCCCGTACTCGGTGAGACGCTTGCGCATGGGTCCTTCGCCCTGCGCCTCGGGACGCGCATGGGTGAGTGCGTTGTAGAGCGGGTGCCGCGCCGGGCCCTTCACGCTGATCTTGCTGAACAACGGGAAATGCACGTCGTACTCGGTCGAGCAAAAGGTCGCGATCTCGGCCTCGCTTCCCGGTTCCTGCCCCATGAAGTCGTTGGCGGGAAAGCCAAGGATCTCGAGCCCCGCAGCGCGCTTCGTTTGATAGAGCGACTCGAGCTGCCTGTACTGCGGCGTGAGCCCGCATTTCGATGCGACATTGACGATCAGCAATACGTGGCCACGGTACTGATCAAGAGTCGTCGGCCGGCCGTCGATGGTCTTTACCGGAATTTCGAGCACAGAGTCATTCATGCGGGTTACCTCGGTTAGGGATCATAGCTCAAGCACCCGGTGCGCGGGCACCGCGCTCGTCGCCGGAAGTCGTCCCCGCCAGCGCTTGCTCGGCCGCCGCGTTGAGCTCCTCGATGATTTCGCCACGAGACACCAGAACGCCGGCCGGCGGATCGACGCTCAGTCTCACGCGATTGCCGCGAATCGCTTTGACGGTAATCCTCACGCCACCGACGATAAAGGACTGACCTATTCTTCGTGTCAGAAGACGCATGATGCACCCCCCGGGAATCATTGGACGCGCTAGCTGCACTTCAGGCCCTGAGTACTGGGTGCAGGACAATCGATTTCAAGACCTTGCGGCGCCGGCCAGATTGTGCGGCGCAGCTAGGGCCCCTATAGTTCCGAGCCATACCTTTCCAGGAGGAATCCCATGCCCGTGCGCAACGTTGCCAGGATTGCTTTTGCGCTTCTCACGCTCACACCTCTCATCGCTGCAACGGCGCCGGTGAGCGTTCACGACCTCTTGCGCATTGTCCGCCTCTCCGACCCGCGCTTTTCCCCGGATGGCAAGACGGTCGCCCTGGTCGAAACTCGAGCCCACGTCGATACGGACGAGTATCAATCGGAAATCATCCTGGTCGACGTCGCCAGCCATCAGGTGCGCGCCCTCACCCGGGAGCGCCATCATGCCGCTTCGCCCCGCTGGTCCCCTGCCGGTGATGCCATCGCGTTCCTCGCGCCGGACGCGAACAAGGTGCTGCAGCTCTACAGCATGCCGCTGACGGGCGGCGATGCCCTGCAGCTCACGCACGCGAAGGATGCCGTCGAGCAGTTCGCGTGGAGTCCGGATGCGTCGACGATCGCGATCGCCGTCGCCGACCCCAAGCCGGATTTGCAGGGAGAGGACAAGTTTCGCACGGCATTCAAAGTGGGCAACGACGACATGACGGTGAGTGAAGCCGTCCGGCCGGTGCACCTGTATTTGATTCCGGCGCAAGGCGGGGAACCGAAACGCCTGACCAGCGGCACGTGGTCATTGCCCTCCAGCCTGCCGCCCGGGCCGCCTTCCTCGCCCATCGCCTGGTCGAAGGACGGCAAGTCGATCATTCTGGTCCGACAAGAAACCCCCTCGACGGGCGATCAGTTCCTCGCGCGCATTCAAGTGCTCGACATCGCCACCGGCAATATTCGCTCTCTGACGGGCGACACTCTGCTCGAAGGCTACCCCACGCTCTCTCCGGACGGTGCGACCGTCGCGTACTGGCGCAATCGCGACGCGCACCCGTGGAATTTCCAGGACGTCTGGCTGGCACCGTTCGCGGGCGGCGCGGGCCGCGACATCAGTGTCGCGCTCGACAAGAATGTCTACACCACGCGCTGGTCACCGCAAGGCGATTGGTTGCTGGTGGGCGGCAACGTCGATACGAGCGTCGGACTGTGGCGCCTTACGACCGCCGGTGCCGTCACCCCGTTGAACCTCGGCAACGTCATGCCGACCAACAGCTTCTGGCTCGAGGTCGATATCGCTTCCAACGGCGCGATCGCATTCGTCGGCCAGACGAAGACCGATCCTTACGAGCTCTACCTGCTGCCCGATGGGTCTTCCAGCGGACCGATCGCCCTCACACAAGTCAATGCCGGCCTCGCGGACCTCACCCTCGCGCGCTCGGAAACCGTGCACTGGAAGGGTCCCGGCGGCCGCATGCTCGACGGCGTCGTCACCTACCCCGTCAACTACACCGCGGGCCATGCCTACCCGCTCGTGCTCTACGTCCATGGAGGACCGAATTCCGCGTCCCGGGAGCGCTTCAATCTCATGCCACAGATCCTTGCCTCGCACGATTGGGTCGTGTTCGAGCCCAATTACCGCGGCAGCGACAACCAGGGCAACGCGTTCTTCGCCGCCATATACAAGGACGCCGGGCAGGGGCCCGGCGAGGACGTCATGTCGGGTGTCGCCTATCTCAAGGGCCGCGGCCTCATCGATCCCGCACGGATGGCCGTGACCGGGTGGTCCTATGGCGGATTCATGACCACCTGGCTCGCCGGTCACTATCCCGTATGGAAGGCGGCGGTGGCCGGTGCACCGGTCACCGACTGGGTCGAGATGTACGATCTTTCGGACGGCAACGTGACTGAATGGGCGGCCACGGGCGCCTCGCCCTATGTGGGGGACGGCATGGCAATCAACCGCCGCCAGTCACCCTCGAGCACGGTCACCAAAATCACGGCGCCGACGCTCATCATGTGCGATACCGGCGACTTCCGCGTGCCGATCCCACAATCCTTCGGCCTGTATCGCGCCCTGAAGGACAATCACGTCACCACCGAATTCTATGCCATACCCACCGGCGGCCACTTCCCGCACGATCCGGTCATGCAAATGGATGTGGATCAACGCTGGGTCGACTGGGTCGTCACCTACCTAAAGTGAGCCCGACGTTTCCGCGAGCATAGTGCGCAGGCCTTCGAGTCGGCCGTGCAGATATTCGGTAAAGAAGCCGTGCATCAGGAATCGTTGCGCCAAGTTCCAGGGGCCGACGAGATAGAGCGGGTGCTTGTTGTAGGCGAGCTCCACCAACGTGGGGTCGCCGATCAGCGCGCCGATGCGAATGGCAATCGACTGATCGAGGTTGAATCCGTTGATCGAGTCGCGGTACTCCTCCGCGGTCAGCAGAAGGCAGAACAAGCACATGAACAGCGAATGGGCGGTCTCGAAGTCCAGCACCTGCGTCGCCCGGCGGCCCAACGATCTCAGCTCCAGCGTCAAGGGGCGCCAGTGGGTCCACTTGATCTCACTCGGCGGCGTCGGCCCCCGAGGTCTGGCCCAAGGGCCGAGATCCGTGATCATGCGAAACAACTCCTGATCGTGCCGCACGAAGGTGTGCTCGAGCATATCGTCTATCGTCTGCGGATAGAGCTGCAACGGTTCCACACCCTCCGCATCGCCGTTGTCGCGCATGAAGTTCAAGAGGTTCGACTCCGTGGCGAAGTGCCGCAGAATCAGCAGATTGGCCTCCGGGCTCACGGCGTTTCGGCAAAACCAGCAGATCATCCGCTGCAGCAGTCGATGCGCACGAAACTGCGGCAGAGGCAGCCTCTTCAGGAACCACGTCACGTGCAGGAGAATGGCGAAGACAAACTGCGAGACGGGGCGGACAATCCAGCGCAGCGGGTTCTCGAGGTCGCGGAGCCATAGCTCGACGGCCGCGCGGTCGATGGGCAGAGAGGTATCCGTGGCCACCGCCTCGAGAAAGGGCGTGCGCCGGCGCGGGTCAGCGCCCATCGTCGATCTCCTGTAATTGCCAGGCATAGAGATGGCCGACGATTTGCGCTGTGCTCACCACAGCGGCGGCGACGGCGTCGGACGTGCAGAGTCGGTCGACCAACGCGTACAGCTTGTCCATGTGCGAGTCGTCATTGCTCGCGTGATAGCGCAGGAATCGCGTACATTGCGGGTCGAATCCGGTCAGCTCCTCGATGCGCGCGGCCCAGTTCACGGCCATCTTCTCTCCGAGACCCTCGATGATCCACATGGCCCCGAGCATGCTCGCCGGATTCGGTTCACCGGAGCGAAACATGAGGAACGCGTGTAACGCTTCCGAGCCGTTGTTCTTCGGCTGTGCGAGGATGCGATCGATCTCACCGCCGGTCGCGACGAAATCCTGCTCGAGCATCTCGTAGTCGCGGTGTTCGTCATGTGCATGACGCAGAATCGCCGAACGGATGTCCGAATGCTCCCGGTCGAAACTCGAGGCGCAGCGACTGATCCAGCGTGATCCTTCGATCACCTGAGGACGCAGGTTCAAGAGCAGATTTTGATAATCCTGCCGCGTGAAGGTGCCCAGATCGAGGCGCCGGATGATGGGCACTGTCGCAAGAGCGCGTTCGAACTCGAACCATACCCGCATCAAGCGGCGCAGCGTCGCCTGGCCGAGCTCGGTGAGCGCCGCCGGGCGCGTGAGTGGGACATTGGCCACGTCAGTTCTCCACCAAGGTGAAATGCATGTACGCGGTGTTGAATCGCCCGCTTTCCGGCACCATGCACAAGACGGTGTCACCAACTCGAGCGCGGTCGCCGCGCAGAAACTCGTCCATCATGATCAAAATGGACGCCGCGCCGGTGTTGCCGCGCGTATAGAGATTCGTAAACCAGCGATCCTCGGGAATGCTCGCGCCGCACATGTCGAGCAAATCGGCGATCTTCCCGCGGAAGTGATGCGATGAGTAGTGGCAGAGAAAATGATCGACGTCCCGCATCACGAGAGTCCCCGCCTCGATCAGACGGAGCGCCCCGTCCACACCGAGCTTGACCATCTGTTCCAGCAGCCGTACGTCCTGCCGGATCAGTAACGCACCGGCGGCCTCCGCCTCGCCGTAGGTCGGGAAGTCCTGCCAGGTACGAACATCGTCGGGGTCTGTGGGAAGTCCGATTCCCATACAAACCGGAAACGAGTCGGCGTGCGAAAAGCTGTGAATCCAGTCGAGGCGCAAGCATCGACCGCGCGGCGCATTCTCGATGAGCCAGGCCCCCGCGCCGTCCGACAGCATCCAGCGCAGAAACTCGGAGTTGAAGTCCATCGCGTCGAAGCCGCCCGCCGCCTCGTAGCGCGTGTGCTTCAGCAACCTCGAGGCGAGCTCGCTCACCACCACGAGCGCGCTCGTATGTTGACCGAGGGACAAGGAGTTTGCGGCGGCCTTGATCGCCATGACGCTGCTCGAGCAGATGCCGTGGGTGGTCAAAAGCTCGACACCGGGAATGCCGAGTCCGGCCTGGACCATGCTCCCGAATCCGGGCACCACCATGTCCCCCTGCGTGGTCGCACAGCTCAACATGCCAATGGACTTCATCGGGACCGGCGACTCATCCACACAATGCTTGGCCGCCGCGACGCCCATGTCGGCGGCCGAGTGGGTCGTTCGTTGCTCACCGTCGATGGCATAGTGACGCGTCTGGATGCCGTTGGCCTTGAGGATTCGCGCCCGCAAGCGGCTCGGCTTACGATCCACCAGGCCGAGGATTTGCTCGATCTTGGAATTGTCCACCGGCGGTCCCGGCAGAAATGATCCCGTGCTCGTGAGGAACGCGTGCGTCATGCGCTTTGTCTCGCCAATTTCGCGTACCGGAGGCAGCGGATGTTCTCCTCGAGATACGGGAAGACGCACAAAACCGCCATGAATATCAGGTAGCTCACCAAGTACCGGCTCGACCCCACGGGCGCGGGCAGCCGATGGAAGGCGAACTCGTCGGCCCACTGAAACGTGACAGTCTTGATCGCGACCGGCCAGTTGAGCACGACGATGAGCATCAGCAGGTAGAGCGGCACGGTCGCCATGTAATTGTGCACATGGACCTCCCAGATCGAGATTCGCCGCAAGGGCGACGCATAAGCGACGTCCCAATGCGCAACTATTTCGTGCAGAAGACACATGACTGCGCAAATGAGCAGGATCAAGACGTTGATACGGAACAGCAGGCACAGCAGGATGGGTATCCCCAGCTGCAGACCCATCAAGGAATGAATGAGCGACTCCTTGATGCCCGACGTACGCTCCACTTGAGTCGCCCGATGACAGCACCAGTCGATGAAGCCGCTGATGCCCCAAAGCGGCAAGAGACCGTAAAGAATGAGGTCGAGTAGAAGTTGTTTCGTGTCGGACACCGCGCCACTCGGACTTCCGTGTGCAGCGCTTATCGTGCCCGCTGGAGATCGGGCGAAGTGTGTCCGACTCCGCAAGTCTTTAACTTATTGCAGGGACCGTGCTCCCGGACCAAGCGCAAGTACCCGCAACGCCGCGTTTTTCCCGCCCTGTCAAAAATCGTATTTCACGTCGACACCGATGGTTCGCGGCTGATTCGTCACCACCCGCTGCACCGACGGAATCGTCCAGGAGAAGCCTGTGGTGTTGATTCCGAGCTCGGCATGCTTGTTGGTCAGGTTATCGGCGAACAGATATCCCGACAATTGGTGGCCCACGAGCCCTAGGCGCAATCCGACGAGATCGTACGCCGGCAGCGTGGCGTAGGTGTATTCAATATCGGTCGATTGACCCACGTAGGAATTGTTGGCTCGCGCAACGAACTTGATGGCATCCGATATGGGCGTCGTGTACGTGAGCGAGGTCGTTTCGGTGTACTTCGGAATATTCAGAATAGGCAGGCCACTGGCCAATGAGGGATCGACCGCCGTCACACTCGGATTCACGGACGTGAGCGTCGAATGGGTATACGTCCCGCTGAAGGTCAAGGTCAGCGCCGGAGTGAGCAGCGCGGTGAGCTCGATCTCCGGTCCGTAGGAAGCGGCATCTCCCGCATTCACGGTGAGCGGATAGCCGCACGCTTGATTCACGACCTGCTGCACCTGCGTCCAGCGAATATAGTAAACATCCGCGTTCAAGACCAGCCGGCTGTCGAGCATCCTCGCCTTCTCGCCGACCTCGTAATTCCAGGTCGTGTCGGGTCCATAGGTTTCCGGGCTGATGGTGCAGATGCTGCTCGGGATCTGCTGATTGATGCCGCCGGGCCTGAAGCCCCGGGCAATGGTGCCGTAGACGGTCAGATCATGGTTCTGCTCGTAGGACAGCGTGACTTTCGGGTTCGCGCCGCTGTTGTCCTGCGTGAATGAATTGAGCGTAGCGCCGGCATTGCCCGAGTCTGTCGCGAAGCCCGAGGTTTCCTCATCGGCGCGGCTGTCGAACTTGTAATAGCGCACACCGGCCGTCAGCTTGAGCTCGTCCGTGAACGCATACGAGCTCTCCCCGAACACCGCGTACTGCTTCATGTGATAGGGATTGTGTGCCTGATAGATGATGCCGTCCGGATTCGCCTCAGCGCCGCCCACCGAGATGAAGGCGAGCGGCTCCGAGGCATTGTATTCCGTGAAGATCGATTCGAATTTGCTGAAGAACAACCCGCCGATCCACTGCCAGCGACCGCTGCCCGTCGAGGCCAAGCGAACCTCTTCGCTGAATTGCCGGGTGGAATCGGTCTCGTTGAACGGAATCTGATAGAACTGCGGGATACTCACGCCGAAGAGGCCCACGACGCTGTACAGCGCCTCCGAGACATCGGAGGTCTGGTTTTCTTCGCGCGAGTAGTACGCGCTCGCCGAGGTGAGCTGTGCAAAGCCCATGTCGTAGGTGATGGTGAGGCCGTAGAGACGAAACTCGTCGTAGAAGGGCTCATAATTATTGAACGGCTGGAAGTGTTCGTCCGGGAGACCGGGCGGTGAGTCATATTCGTCGTAGTCGCCCATGCTGATTTTCTGATACATCAAGGTGGCGTCGATCTTCAGGCCATCCGCGGGCTGCGCCAGGAATTGGGCCCGGCCTCCTTGCAGGCGTTCCCAGTTGACCCGCGGCACCACGGCCTCGGGCGTCACCGCGGTCACATCGCCGCGCGTGCAGCCGGGCCAACCTGCCCCGCAAGGGCCGGGATTGGTGGGTACCGGAAAATTCTGGCCCAACACCACCCGTTTGATCCAGCCGTCGGTGTATTTGTCGGTGAGTACGACGCGCATCGCGAGGATGTCGTCGATCAAGGGGATGTTCAACATCAAGTTACCGCCGCGATTGAACCCACCGCCGGTCGTGCCGGAGCCGATGCCTTCCACGGAGCCCTCGAATGCATTCAATTTCGGCTCGTTGGTCACGAGCTTGATGGTGCCGCCCATGGAGCCGGAGCCGTAGAGTGTGCCCTGCGGTCCGCGCAGCACTTCCACGCGGTTGACGTCGAACAGGTCCGGATCGATGACCACCTTGCCGTTCAGCGCGGCGGCGGGCGGAGAGAGAGGATAATCATCCAGATAAAATCCCACCGTCGGCGCCGCGCCACCCGAAGAGGACAAGCCGCGCATTTCCAACTCGGTCTGTCCCGAGCCCGCCGTGCGCTGAGAAATGCCGGGCACCGCCTGGATGATTCCGCTGATACCCTTAATGCCCTCTTGCTGCATGAGATCACCCGACAGCGCCGTCATGCTGATCGGCGTGTCCTGGACGGTCGATGAGCGCTTCTCGGCGGTCACGACGATCTCTTCGAGCTGGTCGTTACGTTCGGGGGCGGCACGGCTGCCTGCGCCGGTATCCGCGGGATCAGCGGAGGCAACCCCCGCGGCGATGGTAAGCAGCGACGCGACGAGGAGTGAGACTCGCTTCAGTGTGTTCACGATCATCCCCTTGTTGTAATTCGTATTCGGCGCAAGGCACGCTTTTTGTATCAGTTAGCTTGTTGCTTCGCAAACCCATTGCATGGGCGATTCAACGTGGTGCGCCGCAGAGTCCTCGCCGCACGCTTCTTGTGCAGGTCCGTCAGGGCGTGAGGTAACGGCCGAACCATTCCGGCAGCCGGCGCCGCAAATCCTCGATGTGCGCGGTTTGCTGGATCAAGTGGCCTTCGCCCGCATAGACGTGCAAATCCGTAGTCACATTCTCATCGCGCAACGCATGCCAGAACTCGAAGGACTGCTCGGCCGGCACTTCGACGTCATACTCGCCGGTGTACAGCAAGGTCGGCGTCCGAGCGTTCTTGATCGACTCGAGCGGTGAGAGCACGCGGTATGCGGCAGGGTCGTCGTACATGGAAGCGCCGAAGTAAGGCAACATCCACGTGTCGACCCCGTTGAGCCCGTAGTAGCTGATCCAATCGGAGATCCCGGCACCGGCGATGGCGGTGCGAAAGCGGTTGGTGTGCGTGACGGCCCACATCACCATAAAACCGCCGTAACTGTGACCGTGAATACCGAGCCGTCGATCATCGATCGGAGCGGTCTTTTCGGCGGCGTCCACCCCGCTCATGATGTCTCGAAAGTCTCCTCCGCCGAAGTCGCGGATATTGGCGCGCGCGAATGCATCGCCCTGCCCGAAGCTGCCGCGAGGGTTCGGCATGAGTACGAAATAGCCGAGATCCACCCATTCGTGCACCGTCGTGTACAGCGAATAATCCGTGCCGAACAGCGGCAGAACCGCGGCGGCGGGACCCCCGTGAACGTGCACGATCATGGGGTATACCTTGCCGGGCGGTCGGTTGGCCGGGCCGATGAGCCATCCCTGCACGTTGAAACCGTCGCTCTTCCACTCGAGGCTGCGCACATCGAGATCGACGCTGAGCGCATCGTTCTCGTGGGTGATGGTCGTCATTTTCGGGATGGGGCCTGCGACGATGCGGGGGGCATGCCCGAAATCTTCGACTGCGGCGGCGCCGGTGCGCCCATCCGCACTCAGGCTTACGGAACTTTCCGCGGCGCTCGCCGAAACGGCGGCGCTCCAGAGCGTGCGCGTCGCGTGCGTAGCAGGCTCGACGGCCAGCAGCGCGGCATGATTCACGACGACTGCCGTTGCATACAACTGTGAGCGGCGCCACAAGAGGGCGTTGAACGAGCCGCGAAAGCCGGGCGTCACGCTCACCGGGGTGCCGCCGGCAAACGGCACTTGATAGATCTCGCCTCCCAGCGGCCCGAAATCGCTCATGATGCCGCCGACGAACACCACGCTCTTGCCGTCCGGCGACATCCGCGGCATCGACATCTGATACTTTGCCCACTGCGCCCCCGCGATCCGCCGCGGCGCATTCTTCCCGAGATCGAAGGCGTCGAGATCGGCGAGCCACCAGTTGTTGTCGCCGTCGCCCTTGGCGGCAGTGCCGACGAAGCCCTTGCCGTCGCGCGTCCAGTCATACTCGTAGACGAACGTGTCGTCGGGTGTGACGAAGGAGAGCTCGCCACCGCCGATCGCTACGACTGCAATGCGTTGCTCGTCAGGCGCCGCGCCGATATCGCCCACCTGTTCCGCGCCCGCCTCGAGCGCCCCGATTTTTTTCTTGGCCGCGGCAGTGGCCAGCACGGCGATCGATCGTGCGTCCGGCGAGAACCGCGGCGTATTGGCAACGCCTTGCAAGGCCGCAAGCGTCTTCGTCGCGCCGTCGCGCGCCAGGACGACTTGCGCGTTGCCCGCGGCCGGGTCCGTCGCAATGAAAACGAGCGATCGCCCGTCGGGCGACCATGCGAGACCCGCATAATTGCAGGCGCGGCAGGGATCGATGGACTCGAGCACGCGGCCATCGCGCACGGCACGGACGACGACCGGACCGTGCATCTGTTCAGCACTGGTGAGCGACTGCAGATTTTCGACGCTTGCGACCCGGTCCCCACCTGGGGAGACCGCGAGCGACCCGAAAGTATGCATCGGCGCCGATGACGACGCGGGAGAGGGCTGCGCGAAGGTGGCGAGCGCGGCGGTAAGCAACAAGACGGTCGTTTTCATCGGCATCCCTGAATTTCGGTGTAGTTTGGTTGTGAGCCTGCGCATGTTAATGTATTCGCGGGAACATGAGTTTCCCCGCAAAGGTGAGCGTGGTGAGCGGCGAGATGCGGCTCACGCTCCGCGGCGAGGCGGGGACGATTTACTGGTTCGGTCGCGGATCAGCGGTATCCGCCGCCGCGCCATCCGGTGCAGTTTTGTTCTCACCCACGCAGGTGGTCGTGGGAGGGTCCGTTTCCTGGGGCCTACCCGGATGCCAGTGCGCCACCTGGTAGCAATCGGAGTCGATCCACACGATCCAATCACCATTTTCGGTTCTCAATCGCTCTCCGGCGTGATGCGGTTGCCGGGCCAGCCAGCTGTCCCACAAAGAGATGCCGAGCGTCTCGTGGGTCACTTGCTGATCCCTCCGAATCTCGAATGCCTTCACCGCACGGCGCGCTTCCGCCGCCCAATTGACGCCGGGAGTGCCGCCATCGGACCCACCGGCGGAGGCGCTCTGCCAAGAGGAGTCGAGGGACGGCGGGGCGAGCGAAATTCCGCTGTCAACCTTCAAGCGCTGCAGATGAGCACCATCGGCGCGCGCCGTCGGCATTTTCGGCGGTGGGAGGACCATGACCTCGATACCCGGGGGGTCGGACGGGAAAGTCGGCGGCGAGCGACCGCCCATCAACAAGAGCGCAACGACGGCCAGGTGCAGCACCAACACCGCGATGACGGCGCTCCACCGCGGAGCATTCCAGGCGCTTGATTTGCTTGTTACCGGCACGTTTTTGCACATCGAGGGAGTGAAAGTTTTGACCCTCCGTCCAGATTCGGGTTCCCTGGCCGCCTCACCGTATCCCTCCGCGCGCTTGCATCCTAAATATTGAAAGCCGACACTGGATTGCGGCGCTCGCCGAGAGGATTTTCACGCCATCGTATTCGCTTCTCTTCAGTGAAGGGGGACCAGTATGGCCAGATCAGTCGCAGACCAGTTCGTCCAGACTTTGGCGGCAGCCGGCGTCAAGCGCGTGTTTGGCATCGTCGGCGACAGTCTCAACGGCATCACCGATGCGATCCGCCGCGAAGGAAAGATCGAATGGATTCACGTCCGCCACGAGGAGGTCGCCGCCTTCGCGGCAGGCGCCGAGGCGCATCTCACCGGCAACCTGGCGGTCTGCGCCGGAAGCTGCGGGCCCGGGAACCTGCATCTCATCAACGGCTTATTCGAATGCCATCGATCGCGCGTGCCCGTCCTCGGGATCGCTGCGCACATCCCCTCGGCGGAGATCGGCTCGGGGTATTTTCAGGAGACGCATCCGCAGACGCTGTTCAAGGAATGCAGCCACTATTGCGAGCTCATTTCTTCCGCCAATCAGATGCCGCGGACCCTCGAGATCGCGATCCGCGAGGCGGTCGGTAACCGCGGCGTATCAGTGGTCGTGATTCCCGGAGATGTCGCGCTGCAGACGGCATCCGAGGCGCCCGTGCCCGATTCCACAGGGCTCCTGCCGGCGCAGCCGATCGTCACGCCGGCGCGCGAAGACCTCGAGCGGCTCGCGGCACTTCTCAACGGCGACGGCCGCGTCACGCTGATGTGCGGCTCAGGATGCCAAGGGGCGCATCAGGAGCTTTTGGCTGTCGCCGAACGGCTTCAGGCGCCGATGGTGCATGCGTTGCGCGGCAAGGAGCACGTCGAGTGGGAGAACCCCTACGATGTGGGCATGACGGGATTGATCGGCTTCTCCTCAGGCTACTACGCCATGCGCGACTGCGACATCCTGCTGATGCTCGGAACGGATTTTCCCTACCGCCAGTTCTACCCCGACGAGCCCGGGGTGCGCATCGCCCAGATCGATCTGCGCGCAGGGCAAATCGGTAAGCGCGCCAACGTCAATCTCGGCATCGTGGGGGACGTGCGCGCGACGCTCCAGGCACTTCTCCCGTTGCTCGAAAACAAAACCGACGGCGCACATTTGGAGCAAGCACAGCGCCACTATAAGAAGGCGCGCAAGGAACTCGACGAACTCGCCGTTGGGTCAAAGGGTAAGCGCCCCATCCACCCGCAGCAGGTCACCAAGGCGATCAGCGATCGGGCGGCGGCGGACGCCATTTTCACGGCCGACGTCGGCTTGCCGATCGTTTGGGCGGCGCGCTATCTCGCCATGAACGGCAAGCGGCGCCTCATCGCCTCGGCGTTTCACGGCTCCATGGCCAACGCAATGTCGCAGGCGATAGGAGCGCAGGCGACCTTCCGCAATCGGCAGGTCATCTCGCTGTCGGGCGACGGCGGCTTCACCATGCTGATGGGCGATTTTCTCAGCTTGGTGCAGCTCGAGCTCCCCGTGAAGGTCGTGGTCTTCAACAACGGCGCGCTCGGATTCATCGAGCTCGAACAGAAGTCGACCGGTTTCCTCGACTTCGGCACCGATTTCAAGAATCCGAATTTTGCAGCCATGGCGGAAGCCGTGGGCATCAAAGGTATCCGGCTCGAGGATCCGGGTGAAGTCGAAGACGGCATTGCCGCAGCGCTCGCCCACCCCGGTCCGGTTCTGGTCGACGCTGTGGTTGCACGCACCGAGCTGGCGATGCCACCGTCCATCACCGTTGAGATGGCGAAGGGATTCTCACTGTATATGGTCAAGGCCGTCATGAGCGGGCGGCTCGACGCAATCATCGACCTCGCAAAAACGAATCTCTGGCGTTAGCAAATAGAAATACCAGACGCGAAGCTCGCGCCGTGAAGACGCGAGCTCGCGCTGTGCAGACGGCCGTGAATCAGTTCGGCAGATCGAACACGAGAACCTCGGCCGCCTGACCATCCGAAACCGTCAGGCTGGAGACCTCCGACACCTTCAGACCATCGCCTGCCGCGAGAGCGATTCCGTTCACGTTCAAGCTACCGCGCGCGAGGTGGACATAGGCGCGGTGCGGCGGTGCAAGTGCCAGCTCCGCGCGCTCCGCCCCGTCGAACAACCCCGCATAGATCCGCACGTCCTGGTGAATCTGAACCGAGCCGTCGGCCCCATCTGCGGAAGCGACCAACCGCAGCACACCCCGTTTCTGCTCGGGCGTGAAGTGCTTCTGTTCATAGCTCGGGGCGATTCCCTCCGCGCTCGGACGAATCCAGATCTGCAGAAAATGCACGGGCTCGCTCGACGACGGATTCATTTCGCTGTGCAGGACGCCGGTCCCCGCGCTCATGCGCTGAACATCACCCGGCACCATCACCGAGCCGTTACCCATCGAGTCGCGATGCCCGAGCTGCCCCTCCAAGACGTAGCTCACGATCTCCATGTCACGGTGCCCGTGGGTGCCGAACCCCTCCTCCGGGTCGACGCGATCTTCGTTAATGACCCGCAGGACCCCGAACTCGACGTGCTTCGGGTCGTAGTAGTCTCCGAACGAAAATGTATGCCGCGACTTGAGCCAGCCGTGGTCCGCATGGCCTCTGTCTTCGCTTTTTCGCAAGTTCAACATGGTTTGCCTCCAAGTTTTTGATGAGGCTATGCTATGTTCTGAAAAATGAAATATAAAGGCATAAAAACCGCAAATAATGTTCGAGAAATTCGAACGATTAGCGAAATATCGCCCAAAACCACGCCGGATCAATGGATCGCACTGGCGAACGTGGTCGACCTTGGGGGCTATGCGATGGCCGCCGAGGCGCTCGACCGCAGCCAATCGGCGGTGAGTTATCAGGTGACCCGCCTTCAGGACGCCCTCGGCTGCCGGCTGCTCGAGGTCAAGGGACGCCGTGCGGTATTGACCGCCCAAGGCGAGGCGCTACTCGCTCGAGCGCGAGGATTGCTGGGGGAATGGCGGGCGCTCGAGGAGTTCGCCGGCAGTCTCGAGCGAGGATTCGAGGCCGTGCTCAACGTCGTCGTCGACGCGGCCTTTCCGCGCGGCCGACTGCTCAGCGCATTGCTCGAGCTCAGACAACGCTGCCCGTCGACGCAAGTCGATCTTGCCGAGGCGGTGCTTTCAGGCGCGGAGGACGCCATCGTCAATGGCGCTCTGGACCGCTCGGCCGACGTCGTCGTCACGACCCGGGTGCCATCCGGTTTCCTGGGAGATTGGCTCTACGAGACGACATTCATCGCCTGCGCAAGTCCATCGCACCCGCTGCTCGCTCTCGAGCGCAAGATCTCACTCCACGATCTGGAGCAATATCAGCAGGTGGTCCTGAGGGACTCGGGTACGCGCGCCCCGAGAGACGAAGGGTACTTGGGAGCCAAGCTGCGCTGGACCGTAGGCAGCCTCGATACGTCGATTGCGATCGTCGAGCGCGGGCTCGCGTATGCGTGGCTGCCGGAGCACACCGTCGCGACGTCACTCGCTGCGGGGCGGCTGAAAGCGCTGCCGCTCGAGGCGGGAGCCACGCGCAAGGTCCCTCTTTATATGGTGCTGGTGCGTCCAAGCGAGGCGGGGCCCGCGGCTCGCACGGCGGCAGAGCTGCTGCACAAGCACGCGCTGGGCGATGAGCAGCAACCGCCGTGATAGGCTATCGCCGAGTCATCCGGAGGGACCATGACGACATTCAACTTGACCCCACCGACCGAGTCCCAACGTCTCGAGATCACCCAAGGCCTCAGCAAGGAAGAGCGGCACGTACTGCTCCAGCACGGCACGGAAGCGGCGTTTTGCGGGGTGTTCCTCGACAACAAGAAAGACGGCATCTACACCTGCCGTTTCTGTGGATTGCCGCTGTTTCGCTCGAGCGCCAAGTTCGATTCGGGTACCGGCTGGCCGAGCTTCTTCAAGCCGTTCGACGAAGCGCACATCAAGCGCATCCGCGATACCAGCTACGGCATGGTCCGCGTGGAGGAGGTCTGCGCCCGTTGCGGAAGTCACCTCGGGCATGTATTTCCGGATGGTCCGCCGCCGACGGGCGAGCGTCACTGCCTGAACTCGGTGTCACTGTCCTTCACGGAGAAGGGACGGGCATTGCCCGACGTTTTGCATCGGGGTGCTCCGGAAGGCGTCGTGGATTCGGCCGGTTAGCGCGTCGCGCCAGGATGGGCTCTCTTCACGGCGCGCGGGTCGCGCACCTCGGCTGCGGAGACAACCATGGCGCGGTACCAATCCCCAAATCGAACCACGAAGTCCTCGTCCAGTGAATACGGCCCGGGCACGTAGCCGATCCCATTCACGCCCCGCTGATTTCTCTCGGCGAGCTCGCGGTCCTGCAAATTGGTCTTGGTCCAGGTCTCGGTGAGACTCTCGATCGTATAGTCGACACCTTCGATCGCGTCCTTATGAACCACCCACTTGGACTCGACCCGCGTCTCTTGCGGACCCACCGGGATGACCGAGAACATGAAGGCATAGTCGGACAGCGCATGGCAAAAGCTGTGTGGCTGCATCGCCCACCAAAGCCCGCCGATCTCTTTTTCGTTGACTCCGATAAGTCGACGGCTCACGACCGGCTTGCCGTCCTTCGAGATGCTCTCCATCCCCGGATTGAGGGGATAGCGTTCGACGTGCCACCAACTCCCAAAAGCCTCCGCGGTCGACAAACCCAACCGCTCCACTCTCTCCGCCAGTCGCTGGTTATAGACGAGCCTGTCTTGGCCGACTGCGGCGCCATAGCTGACGGGATAGGCAAGTTTTAGCTCCGGATGCGAGGTGGCGCAGTGATAGCACTCGCGCGCATTCTCCATCACGAGCTTCCAATTGGCCTTCTCGATCATGGTGCTCTGAAACGCCACTTTGGCCTCCGCCAACCGGTAGACCCCCAGTTGCGACTCGAGAGCGGTCCGAAAGGGCGTGAAATCCGGCACGCCGTTCGTCAGCGCGACGTAGATGCATCCCGCCGCCAGCTGCACCTGGACCGGCAGCAGCCCGTAATCCCCAATTCTGAAATCGGCGGGCATTCTCGCAGCGCCGATCAGCCGGCCGTCGAGCTCGTAAGTCCACTTGTGATAAGGGCAAATCAGCTTGGCACTGCGACCATGGCCCTCCTCGCAGATTTGCGAGCCGCGATGGCGGCAGGTGTTGTGAAAGCCGCGAATCACGGCGTCGCGGCCGCGCACGAGCACGACCGAGCTTTGGCCGATGGTCACCGCCAGGTACGACCCGGCCTCGGGCAACTCCGACTCGAAGCCGATCATCAGCCACGATCGGCCAAAGACCTCGGCGAGGTCGAAGTCGAAGATTTCGGGGTCGGAATAAAACGGCTGCGGCAGCGTATAGCCGGCATCCGACCCGGAGAGTAATTCCAAGACTTTACGTGCATCGTACATAGGTGTACCCGATCATTTCGAAGCCGCGGCGTAACGCCGAAAAAAACTGTCCTGTTTCCATGCCGGTCGGACGGGATCGTTGGCAACCATGATGGTCAGCGCCCGGATCACTTCCTCGTAACCGGCCGCGGTCGCGAGGTTCACCGGCTGGTTCACATCGTCCGAAGGGGCATGATACCGGTTGGCTCGCCAGTCTTTCAGCGTTTGCACATCGGCCTCGTCCGTGGCGGCCACATCGATCATTACGGCGGGGACGCCGTGGCGGACGAAATTGTACTGGTCGCTGCGGATAAAGACATTGTGCAGGGGCGCAGGATCGGGCTGCACACGCAGGCCCCGGTCAGTGGCTACCTGGGCGACCCGGTCACCGAGATCGGATTCCGCCAGCCCGTAGACGGTGAGCGCCTTGAGCGAAATGATGGGCAGAAACATGTCGGTGTTGATGTCGGCGATCATCGATTCGGGCGCCACGGTCGGATGAGCCGCAAAGAACTTCGATCCGAGCAATCCTTTCTCCTCTGCAGTGACCCACACGAACAGTATTGAGCGCTTGATCGGCTCGGGCGCCTGCTTGAGCGAGCGCGCGACATCGAGCAACAAGGCGCTGCCGGATCCGTTGTCCATTGCGCCATTGTAAATCCGGTCGCCATTGATCGGCGCGCCGACGCCCAAGTGATCGATATGCGCCGACAGCACGACGTATTCGCGCTTGAGCTTCGGATCTCGCCCGGGTATACGGGCAACGACGTTCGTCGAGTCCACTTCATGCGAGCTCGTATGGATGACGGCGCTTATTGAAACTCCCAGCGGAAAATGCGGCAACGCCTTGCGGTCTTTGCCGAGCGCCGCAATCTCAGCGAATGTGTGGCCGGTCCCGTCGAAAAGCAGGTCGGCGTACGCCGGATTGAACGTTGCGGCGAGCTGCGAGCCGGCGGTCTCGTCGAATTCGGACCCCACCAGATCCATGCTGGGAAGACCGCGGTTGAGCGCCATGCGCGACCACGACATTTCCATGGACGCCGGATTGGGGATCGAAATCACGCCGATGGCGCCGGCCGCCTTGAGAACTTTCCAGCGTTCGGCGCGCGACTGGTAGTGCGCGCTCAAGGCCGAGGGGATGTCGGCCGGCGAGCCCGTCAAAATGACCGCGACTTTACCCTGGAGGTCGAGACCTGCCAGATCATCGTAGCCTTGCTCGGGGATCTTCAGCCCGTAACCGACGAATACCAAAGGCGCATCGACCTTCGGCGCGAGCGCATAGCGCGTGCTTAAGTACGCTTGCTCGCCGAGACTGAGCGGTTGGGAGTGGCCATTACGAACGAGTACGAGGCTGGACGAACCCTCCTGAATCTCCGTCGTCCGCAGCTTGACTCTTTGGTAATAGCCGTCGGAGCCTGCCGGCTCGATGCCGAGCGCCCGCAGCTGCTGCACGATATAGGCTTGCGCCTGGCGCTCACCGGGACTGCCGGTTTCCCGCCCTGCGAACTTATCGTCCGCGAGTATTTTCACGGTGCCCCACCAACTCTGACCGTCGAAGTTCGCCGCGGCCTGCGCCGCACACGCCGTGACGGTCAATAAGAGCCCGAAAAGAGTCCGCAACATTATGCCGCCCCTTTGTTGTTAGTCCCTGAATTGACAGTCCCTGAGCCGCGCAAGCCGGCATAAGTATATGCACGGTGAGCCGTTTTGCCCGCGCTTTTCGCATGCTCGATCCATCGAGGTTTGCGCGCAGGTGCTGCGCGGACGAATTATGATAGTTTGCGGGCAAGGGACTCCATCGCCGGCCACGGGGAAATACCATCCGCCACTCATCGTTCGTGCTTCTGCTCAATGTCCGGCCGGACTAGTTTTCATCCCGATCTGTATCCGGTTGCCCGCTTCCTCCCCCGATCCGTGCATCCGGAGCTGATCGTCCGCCTGTTGCGGTTGCGAGCAGGATTACGCCGGTCACCGAAGATTCCGAGCGTGCCGCGGGCCGCCGGCGTGATCGCGCACGATGCTCTCGTGCCGGGGTTGGATGGAACGCACTCGCTGCGCGTTCGAGTTTACCGCCCCGAGCCTCAAGGGAGTCCTGTCCCCGCGCTGCTGTGGATCCACGGCGGCGGCTTTGTGATGGGCGACTCCGAAATAGACGAGGGCAATAACATGGCTCTCGTCCGCGAGACCGGCATCGCGGTGGCGGCTGTCAATTACCGTTTGGCACCCGAACATCCCTTCCCTGCACCGATCGAGGATTGCCGCGCGGCCCTACGCTGGCTACACGCCGAGGCGAAAACGCTCGGCGTGCTGCCTCACCGCATCGCGATCGGCGGTGCCAGCGCCGGCGCAGGTCTGGCGGCGGGTCTCGCACTGATGGCCCACGACCGAAACGAACTGCCGATCGCATTTCAATTGCTCATCTATCCGATGCTCGATGATCGGACGGCGTTGCGCACCGACATCGATATGTCGGGCGTGCGGTTGTGGAACAACAAATGCAACCGTTTCGGCTGGAGCAGCTACCTGCGGAAGCCGCCCGGTAGCGCAGATGTCCCATCGTATGCGGCCCCGGCGCGGCGCGAAAACCTGTCCGGGCTGCCACCCGCCTGGATCGGCGTGGGCACACTCGATTTGTTTCACGATGAAGATCTGCTCTATGCAAAGCGCCTGACCGAGTCCGGGGCGAGCTGTGAGCTTCGCGTTGTCGAAGGTGCCTATCATGGGTTTGATCTTTTCAGCCCCAAAGCGCCGGTGGTCAAACAATTCCGCCAGAGCTATGTGAGTGCGATGAGGCGCGCGCTGTTCGAGAACTAACCGCCCGCATGGAATTCGCGCCGGTCCGCTGCGGGGCGCCAGTCCGCTGCGGGGCGCCAGTCCGCTGCAGGGCGCCGGTTCGCTGCGACGCGCCGGTCGGCCGCAAGTAGAATGTGTATTGTTCGACGCAGGCACGCAGGAAGCCGCGCGCACTATGTCCGGCACGGCGCAACACCGAACGGTGCGTGAGCCAGACCACGGTCGCAGTCCCAGCGAAGAAGCTCAACCGGGCCGCGCCGGTCACGGCCCGTGACGGAGCGCCACGGCAGGCTCGCAGGCCGAGCAACAGCTGCGACTCGAATCCGACATGGGCGAGTTCATCCGCGACCAAGGTACGGCAGAGAACCTGCAAGCGCTGGCAGTTCGTGGCGGATTCCAGCGCGCGGTAATAGACGGTCCCAATAAGCTCGGCGCTGATGAGAACGCTGAGGTACAGCTCCAGCCCCGCGAGCCGTCGCAGGCGACGAAAAGACCAATCGGTCCAGTCGGTGGCCTTGAGCGGCAGCCGGTGATCTTGCATGAAGGCCCGCAGCAGCGACGCATGACGCCGTTCCTCTCGAATCAGCAGGTCGATGATTCGGACCAAATGAGGCGTCTCGTTCACACGCGCGAAACGTTCTGCCGCTCGCAGAAGCGTGCGCCCGCCAGACTCTTCCCCGAGCTGAAACGTCGCGATGGAAGCCGCGATGAGCTGTGCTTCGTCGGGTCGCAGCACATCGCACAGACCGTGCGGTACCCGGCGGGGACGCAAGGCGTGATGTTCGAAGTGGTTCAGCCAGATCTCGAGCTCTCCGGGACTCATGTCGCCACCCTCCTGATTGCACTCACCGAGTGTGAGAGCCCATTCGGGTATTCCCCTGAGGGAATTCGGGCAGATTGTGGCGGCGACGCGAGACGGCCCGTCTTTATTCGGCGGAGCGACCCCCGGGCAGATCCAGACTCACGGACAGGCCGCCATTTTCGCGATTGGCGAGCTGAATTCGGCCCCCATGCGCCTCGGCGATCTCTCGAGCCAGCGCAAGGCCGATGCCGGTACCGCTGCGCTTGGTCGAGTAGAACGGCAGCAACGCCTGTGCCAGCACGGTTTGGCTCATGCCGGCGCCGCGGTCCCGAACCTCGATGCGCTGATCGGCGCCGTTGCACACGATCAGAAGCTCGACCGCATCGGCAGGGCCGCCCGCCTCGTGCGCATTCTTCAATAAATTGATGATCGCTTGCTCCATTTGCACGCGATCGAACCATCCGGCCATCGCGGGCACACCCGCCGCCAGTTACTTGAAGGATCTTTTGCCGAAGAAGACTTCGCTGTAATCGCCCACCGCACGGCCGGAATAACGCTCGTCGCTGAAGGGCAGGCCCATTACACCTTGCGACCAATCGATTGACCGGCCCCAGTCCTGGTACCAGTCATACAGCATTGCGCGCGCGGCGATTCTCCATTCGTCACCGCGCCTTTCCAATCGGTCGAGATAGCGACCGCCAATACAGGTGTCGCGGTCTCCATCTCCCATGGCCAGCCTGTGGTACGAAATCACATGCGTCTCTGCGCGAGCATCCTTGCCTTCGATTTCAATCACGCTCTGGCCGAGAACGTGCTGCGTATTCTTGATGGCGTCCGACCCTGGCACCACCCAGGCGAGATAGTCGGAGAAGGTGCCTTTGAACACCCCATAGTCGGTCGTCGAATCCGGCCAGTAGGAAGCGCTGATCATCTGCGCGTTACGACGATCTTCGCCACGGGCGAGCCGGGTTATGCACTCGCGAATCTGCTCACGTTCGAGCAGGGTCTTTAGTTGCTCCGATATAGCGTCCATCTGGGCCTCTCCGCTGTCTTAACGAATGACGGGTATCAAGGTGCGTAATGGGTAAAGACGAAGTCGTTTGCGGTAGCAGGCTCGTGGCAGGGAGCGCATGTTCCGAGCTTCGCCTCGTCTGCTGGAATGCCGTTCTTATCGAACTGAGCGTATCCCCAGCCGCGCGTCGCCGCGTACTTCTTTGAATCCTTGACCATGAACTGAAGGTACCAATCCGGAGCGGCTCCGGGAACGAAGGACTGCGCGCGGCCGAAGACCTTGTTGTTCTCTTCGGAGGGGACGTCTTTCCAAGCCAGCCGGGCAATGATGGTGCCGTCCGGGAATGGCAGCGTTCCCTGGCGATAGGCTTTGATGGCGGCGTCGTTGCCCAGAATGGCGCGAATATCGTTGAGACTGCCCGCTTCGTGAGCCACGGAGATCAGCCGCCAATCGCGGTATCCGGCCGGAATTGCGATCCCGAATAGCGGCGCGGCCTTGTTACCCGCCGCACCCGCCAATGAGGCGAGAGCGAGGCAAACGCTCAGGCCGGCCATGTATTTGAGAACGGCGCGCATCAAGGAGCCCCTCGCATTTCCCTTCCGCCATTGTAGCGGAGACGAGCAGGCAGACGCAGCGGACCGATTGCCCTAAGCGGCTCCCGCGATTCGCGGATCGTTGGCCGGATCGATGTAGTCGAACCCCAATGGGCCCAGGGCCGTCACTTGGCTGATGTATTCGCCGGATTTGGCCCAGTGGAAGTGCGGCTGGTTGCCGGGCAAAACGACGACGCTACCCGGGACATATGCCGTCAGCCGGGTCTCGTCGAACTCCTCTCCCAGCCCGATATAGAATATGCCCGACAGTACGGTGTACGTGCGGTCCTCCGGATGCTTGTGCGGCATCATCTTCACGCCGCCCGGTACCTTCACCCGGATCGTGTACGGCCCCGGCCGGGTCGGATCTCCCACCAATATCGCCAAGCGTACCGTCGGAGGGTACGCGGGGAAGGCGATCCACTGTATGTCTTCGGGGCGGACGGCATGAAATCGACCCTGGTCCGGCGAGTGGGCGCGAGGCGGATCCCCGATTTCGATACCCTCTGGCTTAGGCGACATTGGCTGCTCCACATCCAATTGAAATTCCCGGGCGAATGAGCTATTCGATCATAGGAATCAGTTTAATCGTAGTGCACGATGGTATTGATCAATGAGCATCGGCGGAGCCGCGCCGCGGGAACAACGAGCGATCCAGCACTTCGCCGAGGCCGCGCCACGCGCGCGAACAACGCATAATGATCTCATCCACCTGATAGCTCCGATGTTCGCCGCGAACACACCACTCACAGAAATGCTCGCAGTTGTTCGTGAGCACGTTGTAGCGATTCTCGCCAAGCCGCGTGCGGGCTCGACGAACCACCTCGTCCCTATCGAACCAAAGTGATTCTCCGGGCCGGTGACAGATTGGCCGTCCTTGGGCAAATTGCGACAAGGAAACCTCCTCGACCGGGCCTCGACGCAGTCCACGAGACAATCCGCCGTATTGCACAACGCGCCCCTGTCCCACGTAAATGCCGTGATGGCTATACCCCCGACGCGGCGTCACGATATGCGCGCCGAGGGGCGGCTCGCTCTCTGGCGAGAGCGCGACATCACTCGGTCTCAACCCGGGGATTGAACCGATGGCTCTGCCAGACGCTGGTGTTTCGCGGTGCATACTGTCCTCGACTCCATCGACTTCCGATTCTCCGGCCACGTGTCCATCACACAGCTACTCGCGCGGCGCGGCCATTACACGTTGGTGTCGATCGGTACGTTGGTATGCACTGCCTCATGCAGCGACAAAGCTCATTGTGCGCGACAGCGTTCTGGACAATGAGAGACTCGACGCGCTCGGGATGAGCCGAGCAATGCCTCGCCGAGACGGCGGCTCTACCGAGGGTGCCTGAGCCTCACCCGCAGACCGTTGACCTGCAGGTTGATGCGCCATGCGGCATCAGTCGCGGTGAGCTTCATCACCACCCCGCGTTCATTCTTGAGATAGGTCACCGAATCGCTCCCGGCTTCTGCAGGCTCGCCGATCGACACCACATAGCTGCCGCCGAAGTCCGACAGCCTTCTCAAGTGCGTAACGCTGCCGTTCGCGCAGATGTTCGCGGCGTCGACATCTGCAATGGACAAGCCCGAAAGCCTGAAGGCGTGGTTGCACCCTCGATAGCTCATCTCCCCCTTGCCCCACACGAACCCCGCGCCCGCCTGCGTGATTCCGCCTTCCAGCCAAAACGTGGCGGTCGTTTGCGTCGCGTCCGTACGACAGTCATCCCCGGCCGCATCAAACGCGGCAGCAAATTCCGACGGGGTTGAGACGAGCAGTCGATTGAGCTTATCCATAAAGCCAGACCCTCAGTGCGACAGACGGCGCTTGACCTGGTAGCGATCGTACGATCGTTTCGCAGCTGGATATTGTAGGATTCGGCCGGACTTGGACTGGGATGCTCATGCGGCGGCGCTTACCGCATATTAGAAATTGATCGCGAGCTTCAATCCGGCGATCACGTCATCGGTGTTTTGGTCGATGCCTCCGGGATGGCGCACATACTGGATGTTCGGACGCAGATCCAGCCATGGCGCCGCGTGCACGTTGTAATAGATCTCGCTCGCCCATTCCGAGTTTTGAACTCCGACCGGACCCAATCCGACATTGTTCTGCAAGGTCTCGACATTGGCCACGCGATTGTTGACGTGGGTGCGGCCGAGCGCAAATCCGATCTCGTCCGCGGGGCGAGCAGAAAATGCGCCGGTATAAAAAAGCCCCGCGGCCAACTGGCTGTCGAGCGTCGCCGTGCGGTGATCCGCGTACGTCGCGTTGAAGAAGACGCTCAGTCCTTGCTTCGAGGCGGAGTAAGCAGGAGAGGTCAGCCGCTGCTGGAAATTCACATAGGCGCCGTAGGCGCCGTTGCGCATGAGTGGCTGACCGCCCGCGATTGCCAGGGGAAGACCACGGGTATTGTCGACGACGTCGGGCTCTTTCGAGGAGTTGTACCAACCACCCAATTTGTAGCTCCCGTTGAGATTCGACGCAAAGGTGGGCAACCAGCCGACCTCGAGCGGAACCAACACTCCGGTTGCACCGGGAGGACTGCCGATATCCAGCGCATAGCGCGTCTCGAGGTAGCTGGGATTGACCTCAAACGCGCCCAGCTGGACATACCCGAATCCGGCAAATGAGACCTTGACCCGGGTGGCCCATTGGCTGACCGGCCAGTTGTACCAGTAGCCTCCTACGAGGTTCCCGGGAGGCGCGCCGCAGAAGGTCAGGTTCTGAAACTGGCAGGAAAATGCGGCGAAGTCCTCACCCTCGGTCAGCCGGCCGACCTTCCAATCAATCATCCCATCCAGATATTTCTGATCATAGAAAAATTGTGTCCAGCGCCAGGTCTGGCCGCGACCGTAGACTTCTTGGACCAGCTGCAGCGTGTCGAGCTGATCGCTGAGGTTCTGTCCATTCCGATCGGTGATCGTGATCTTGAATTGGGCTTGATTCAGACCAAATATTTTCTGCAGATCGAAGGTCGCCGCGAACGTCCATTGATCGGTGTACCGCCAGAGTTCCTCGGGTCCTCCTTGGACATTCGTCGCTGTTTCCGAAACGTACCCCAGGCGGAAATCGATTCCCTTGTCGTAAAGAGAGGAACGAATTCCGTCCCAGTCCAGAAACAGATCGTCGCTGAACGGCTGCGGGGCACCCGCGCGTGCATTCGCGCACCATGCGATCAGTGCCACGGATAAGTATGCCAATCTGCTGCTTGAGGTCATGTTGGTCCCGCGCTTCGTATTCGAATCCAAAGAAGTTACGATGCTCTTCCGAAGTCATGCTACTTCGCATGCCCGCCGCAAGAATTGGACCATCTAATCGTACCAGCACGAGGGTTCAATGATTCGAGACGATCTCGGCGCAGACTTCCAACCGTCATGAATTGCTCTCGCGGAGAGTGCCGTCATCACATTGGAGAACTGAGCGATGAACGAAGAACTGGCGTACGACAATTCCGGCGGCTCCGCGAGGATCGGAAGCAATTTCCGCGAAGCCGAAAAAGCAGGCGACATGCCGGCCGCGGGGCAAGATAACCGCTATCTGCGGCTATTCGTGTTTGCTCTTTTCTTTTTCTTCGGAGGCATTACGAGCCTCAACGACGTCATCGTGCCGAAGCTCAAGGCGCTGTTCACGCTGTCCTATGCAGAAGTATTGACGGTTCAATCGGCGTTTTTTGGCGCGTACCTGATCGTCTCGTTACCGGCCGCCGCCATCGTCCGCCGTATCGGCTATATGCGCAGTGCCGCGCTTGGATTGACGCTGATGATGGCGGGGTGCCTGCTCTTCATACCGGCCTCCTCCTCGGGACGGTTCGAGATGTTCTTGGTGGCGTTGTTCGTTGTAGCGGCCGGTATTACGATCCTGCAGGTCGTTGCAAACCCTCTCATCTCGCTTCTCGGGCGCCCGGCAACCGTGCATAGCCGCCTGACCTTCGCCCAGGCCTTCAACTCGCTGGGCACGACGATCTTTCCTTTTGTCGGCTCAATCCTGATTCTCGGTGCGCTGGCAACGATCGATCCGACGACGCTCTCCGGCGAGGCGCTTCGCAGCTACCGCCAAGAAGCAACACAGATCATCGGGCACACTTATCTCGGACTGGCCGCGGCACTGTTTTGCCTGGCTCTCGCGGTTTGGGGATATCGCAATCATCTACGCGAGCATCGAGACTCCGAGAGCGGTTGGAGCGAGGCGCTTTCGCTCCTGCGGCTGCCCCGGTTCCGTTACGGGGCTTTGTGCATCTTTCTGTATGTGGGTGCCGAGGTAGCCATCGGGTCGCTGATCGTCAGCTATCTAATGCAGGGCGACGTGCTGGGCCTGGCATCGAAGGCGGCCGGCGAGCACGTGCCATTCTACTGGGGAGGCGCGATGGTCGGCCGTTTCATCGGTGCGTACGTCCTGCGCTTGTTCTCGCCGGGCAAGGTGCTCGCCGCCGCCGCCGTGGCCGTCATGACGCTCCTCTTGATCTCATCGCACAGTATCGGTGCCGTGTCGGGCTGGTCTTTGCTGGCGATCGGTCTGGGAAATTCGATCATGTTCCCCACTATTTTCTCATTGGCATCCGAAGGACTGGGCGTCCGCGCCGCCTCCGCCTCGGGCATCATCAGCGTCGCCATCGTTGGGGGTGCCATCGTGCCTCCGCTGACCGGGCATGTAGCCGATGTGCTCGGTTTAAAGACCGCGCTTATCGTACCCGCGGTCTGCTACGCCGGGATCTTGGCTTACGGCGTCTACGCGCGGCGTCCGGCAGCAGCATCCGCTTAAGGGTGCGCTCGCCTGTATTCCTCTGCGAGGGCTGCTACGAGCTCGGCCGCCGGCAGCGCGCGGGCGAGGGGTGCACCCTGCCCCGCCCACTGCGCGCCGTAGCCCGACTCATGCGCTGCCTTTGCCGCGTCGTTGAGTGCCTTGCCGGCATCGTAGGCAATCGGGTAAGCAGGGATCTGACCAGGCGCAATGCCCGACCCCAGGACAGTGAACCGGTTGGTGAGGCAGCGAGCGGGCCGCCCGGAAATGGCGCGTGTCATGACCGTGTGGTACGCCGCATCGCTCGCGAGCGCCTGACGATAGCCCGCATCGGCGTCCGACTCGGGACAGGCTAGGAAGGCGGTCCCGAGTTGAGCCGCGCTCGCACCCAGGCGCAGCGCGGCGGCGATGCCGGCGCCGTCCATGATGCCGCCTGCGGCGATGACCGGAACGTCGAGTCGACACGCCAAAAGACGCGTAAGAGCCAAGGTCCCAAGACAGTCGTCTTCGGCATCCGCAGCGAATACCCCCCGATGCCCGCCGGCCTCATAGCCTTGCGCCACGACGGCCTGCACGCCGGCGTCAACAGCGGCACGCCCTTCGGCGACGCTCGTCACGGAGGCAAGCAATACGATGCCCGCTCCGCGAAGCGCCCGAATGCGCTCCGCAGAGGGCAATCCAAAGTGGAAACTCACCACGCGCGGCTTATCTGCCAGAAACGCGGCCAGCATGGCGTCGTCTTCCACGAAACTGCGATAGATCTCCTTGAGATGCAGGGGAGGCTCGGCGCCCAACCGCTCGAAGTGCGGCCGAAGGTGCTCGAGCCATGCCGCCTCGGCGATGCCGTCGGCTTTTGCCGGCTGATGACAGAAGACATTCACATTCAGGGAGCGCTTGGAGCGCTCGCGGACCGCCGCAATCATTCTGCGCGCGCCCTGCGCATCGGTCGCACCGACGCCGATCGAACCCAACGCGCCGGCGTTGGATACGGCCGCCGCAAGCGCGGGTGAGGACACACCGGCCATAGGGGCTTGGATGATCGGTAGATCGATCGCCAGCGTTTCGAGGAGGGTCATTGGGGGACTCCGGCCGATGTAGAGAGTGCCGAACGATTATCAAACGTCCAGAGAGCGAATCGTAAATCGTACTTTGGTATCAGCCTGCACGATCCCGCTGCAGGGTGTCGCTCGATTTTCTCCGGCGACGGCGCAAGGCGCAAACACATCTCGATACCATCGTCCTATGGATTCACCCCCTCGCCTCCGACTAAAACTATAGCAACGGCAAAAAGCCGTAAGGAGGAAGGGAAATGACGGTGGCTAACGGGTTACGGGTGATATCGCCGACGCGGGGCATGCGCGCCGATGAAGCGCGCGGGGCGATGCTCCAGTTGGGATTTAATTCCTCACTGCCTTCGATAACTTCATCTTCGACGCGCGTCGGGCATCTCGTCAAGCGAGCGATGACGTTCTTCGATACCAACCGTGAGGCGGCATGGCGCTGCCTGAGGGACGCGTCGACGCTCCTCGGTACTGAGCCGAGCAGATCGCGGGTCGACGCCCCCAGACCGGATATTCAGTATCGACCGGGCGGTCTCGCCACCTGGCAAGCAAAGCGGGCACTCGAGTACATAGAGACCCATCTTGGCGCGAAGATGGCAATTGAAGAGATGGCCGAGGTGGTCGCGTTGAGCAAGAGCCATTTCTCGCGAGCGTTCAAGTGCTCCCTTGGATCGAGTCCCATGGCTTATGTCGGCGCACGGCGAGTCGAGCGCGCCAAGGTCATGATGACATCCAGCCGGGAGCGGCTCACGGACATTGCGCTCGCGTGCGGATTCGCGGACCAATCGCACTTGAATCGGTATTTTCGCCGCGTGGTCGGCACGAGCCCCGGTCTGTGGCGCCGAATGTCGCAGCACGAGGTTCACGGTGGTGTGATGCGATGCAAATAGACTGACGTGTCGTCGGCAGCGCAGGCGCATACAAATATGGCGGACCGGTTCAAGACGAGGTGGTCGCGACGCATCAGGATGTGTTTGCAGGGCGGTACGCAGATGAGGTTGTTAGGAGGTGCGCCATGACGATTTTTTCTGCCATCGCCTCGCCCGGCCAGCGGTGGAAAATGTTCCTGCCGGGTGCTGCTTCGATCCAAGGCGACGTATTGAGCATGCTTGCGACGTCCGACTTGATCCGCAGCCGGTGGTTGAGCATCGGAGAACCCATGATTCACTTCGGCCCTCTTAGCCCGAGCGCGGGCCACTCGACCCCACGCGCGCAAAGGAATGCAGTTCCGATCGCGATTGCAGGAATCATCAATGCGGCTGCGAAATGCGTCGCGACGGTGACACCCGCGGCCAATGCGCCTGGCAGGTAAGCGACAACGACGGCCGTGTCGCGGTGCCGTTCGCCCGCGCTGCTCTCCTCGCGCGCGGATCCGATTGCCGCCGAGACGATTTTTATCAGGGTCGTGGTGAAGACGACATTGGTCTGCTTCAGCCGGGCTCCGACGATGCTCTGCAGACCCATTGCAAACGCCAACAGTACGATTTCCGCCTGGGCGAAATCACTGCGCACAGACAAAGAGGATTGCATGCTGCCGATGGCACATGTCGCGATAATCAAAGTCTCGAGAGCCAATATCCGGCGTACGGCGGAGCGGTCCGTCTTACCCCGGCTTTGTATCAGGCCGAGCACACAGCCCATGACAAAGCTCATGAGCGCGTTCAGTGACTTGATCGCCGAGTGCACCGCCCCCGTGGCGGCGTAAAATCCGAGCAGGGCGAGGTTGCCTGTCATTGCCGATGTGAAGATTCCGCCGAGTTTGGCGAAGCTTAGGACGTCGACCAGCCCCGCAATGAACGCCGTCAGCACGAGGACGGCGGTAACACAACTCACCTGTTTCATTCAGGATGCTCGCACGGTTTCCCACGGCAGATCCCGTGTCAACTCAGAGAAAATGGCCCTAATTGCCCGTCCCGTGCAACTCAACTCGTCGATCTACGTCATCTCTTCGGAAATTCCGTGAAAACATAGTCCCGCTTCTTCACCACCGTGTGGCAGGCGGCCCCGCACTTGGCGTCGTTCGCCTGCGGCGGCTTATCGGCCAGTGTGCCCGGTCTGAATGTATCAGTGGAGGGATCGTACTCGAACTCGCCGTACCCCCACCCGCCGCTGTCCGCGAACCGCGTGCTGTCCTTCACCATGAAATCAATGTCATGAAGGGTATCCGGTACCAGCGGCTGGCCGGGCGCCGTCACGTTGGTTTTCGGATTCCAATGAATCTTTGCCATTTTGGCGCCGTCAGGGAAAGGTTTGCCGTTGCCCGGAATGCCCTCCTGGTAGGCGTTGATCATCGCAGGATTCCCAAGGATCACAGCCATCAGCGCGCCGTTATGACTGATCGAAATGACCTGCCAAAGCTCGTAGCCCTTGAATTCGGAGAACGCGAGTCCATTCGGCACTTTCAGGCTATACCTGTCCTGCGCGGAAATCGCAGCCCCGCTGGCGAGGACGGCAAGCGCCGCCGCAATACCCACGCCAATCAGCATGTTTTTGCCTTTCATTGCCGCACCCCTTCATCTGGTTAATAAAACCGCGCGGTACAATCACACCATGAGCGTTGAATCGCATCCATAGCACGAAGGTATTAACGTTTCGTTGCCACGTCGTCATGGCGTCGTCTGGCCCGCCATAGCGTATTTCCGTACGTTGTCGCCGTGAACCCGCGATACCTATGTGCGATGCCGCACAGACGCGGACGGCTCAAACTTGTAATTTGTACACGCAGAGCGTTGTGCGGCCACGAGTTTTCCTTGCCCTCCCCGCAAGTCCGCCACAATCGTTCGAATCACCCGTCCGCTACGGAGGCGCACAATGAATCCCATGGATGATGGCGCCGGAGATATCCAAGATATCATCGAGCCGGTTGCGGTCATCGGCCGCATCGATGTTGTCCCGACCCTCCTCAATGTCCTGTGCGAGATGACCGGAATGAGAGTTGCCGTGGTCGCACGAGTCACGGACAAAGTCTGGACCGCCTGCGCGGTCAAAGACGACATTCAATTGGGGTTGGAGCCGGGAGTGGAGTTTCCGGTCGATGCGACCTGTGAGGCACTTGCATCTCCGGTTCCGCTCGTCATCGAGCATGCGAGCATCGATCCGCTTTTCTGCCACCTTCGCGCGCCGACACTGCATCCGATTGAGAGCTACATCTCCGCGCCGATCATCCTCGCCAGCGGCCGTCGTTTTGGCAACCTTTCCGCACTCGACCCAAACCCGGCGAAGATCGGCGAGCCGCGCATCGTATCGATGTTCGAGCAATTCGCCGCGCTCATTGCTGCGCAGATCGACAATCAGCTGCTGCATGATCAGGAACACGATGCATTACTCGACGCACGCGAGGCGGGCGAGCTGCGGGAGCAGTTCATTGCGATTTTGGGCCACGACCTGCGCAATCCTCTGCATGCGGTGTACGCCAGCGGCGATATGCTCGAGCGCCGCCTTACGGATCCCGCGTTATTGGCATTCGCGGCCCGGATCAAGAGCAACGCGCGACGCATGTCGGGTCTGATCGACGACATACTCGACTTCGCGCGCGGACGCTTGGGGGGTGGGATCGGCGTCGAATTGACCGAGATCGAGAATCTCAATGCGGGCCTGTTGGCGGTGGTGCACGAACTGCGTGACGGCCAGCCGGACTGCCAAATCATCGCCGACATCGGTGTCAGTTGCTCGGTTCGGTGCGATTTGGGGAGGCTCCAGCAGATCGCCTCCAATCTACTGGCCAACGCCTTGACCCATGGCCGGCCGCAGAGTCCTGTCAAGATCAGCGCGAAAGCGGACGCCAACGACCTGGTATTGGAGGTGTGGAACGCCGGCGAGCCGATACCTGCGGAAAGCTTGAACAAGATTTTCGAACCGTTCTGGCGGCATTCAGTGTCCGCCAGTCGAAATGGCTTAGGCCTGGGTCTGCACATCTGCTCGCAAATCGTTCGCGCCCACCAGGGCCGGATCTCTGTGACCTCTACCCGGGAGGGAGGCACTCAATTCACGGCGCGCTTGCCGTTGGGCACCCACATCGCCGAGCACAGGCAGGCGGCAGCGCTGATGCGATAGCGCGGCCGTGTTCGTTAACGTACAGATAAGCTTCGATAATCCGAGCAATGTGGGGCTGTCCTACCCTGGTGAGCACCCTTTGCCTACGGATCAGAATCACTTGATCGACTCGCTTCCGGGCGGATCGCGCTCGCGCCTGCTCGCGATTTGCGAGCCGGTAGAACTGACCCTGGGCGAGATCCTCGGCGAAGTCGGCACGCCGACGGAGTATGTGTACTTTCCGACCGTCGGGTTTATCTCGCTGGTCGCCGCCAGCAAAGGCCGACCGACGCTGGAAGTCGGTATGGTGGGCCGCGAAGGGATGCTGGGAACGCAATTGGTATTAGGTGTCGAGTCAGCTCCGCTGCATGCGGTAGTCCAAGGCGCTGGAGCGGCATGGCGCATCGGCGCTGCCGAGTTCTCGAAAGAGCTGGCGCGTAGTTCGGCGCTGCAACGCGTGCTCAATCGATATGTCTACGTGACGATGGCGCAACTCGCGTCGGCCGCGTTTTGTCTGCGCTTTCACCAGATCGGGGAGCGCCTGGCGCGCTGGCTGTTGATGACCCAGGATCGGGCTCATTCGGACAGTTTTCACATCACCCACGAATTTCTCGCGTATATGCTCGGTGTTCGCCGCGTCGGCATCACCACGGCGGCCAGTGTTCTGCAGCGAGCAGGGCTCATAAAATACCGCCGCGGAGAGATTCAGGTGTTGGACCGGCGCGGACTCAAAGCGGCTGCCTGCAGCTGTTACGCCGGCGATCGAGAGGCTTATCTCAAGGTCTTAGGTTCAGAGCGCTGATTGCAAGGTTGCATGCAGCATTCTCCACGATCACTATCTTTCGACCCGACCCGGCACACGCTCGATATACCTCCTATACTTCACGCCCTCAACCGCTTACGAGCGGAATCGGCCGGCATATTCCTGCGGGCCATACCTCAAGGTCGTCATCTATGGAACAATCAAGCAGCCCCTCTGCGAACGAACAGAGCGGGGCATCTTACGCGCCGCCTTCCAAGCACATCGTCGACTCGGCGATCGCCGCGGGCAATCTCACGACCTTCGTCTCAGTCGTCAATACAGCGGGTTTGACCGATACGCTGACGGGCAAGGGTCCTCTCACCGTCTTCGCACCCACCGATGAAGCCTTCAAAAGGCTTTCCTCGGCTGCGTTGGCGGCGCTGATCAAAGACACTGCAAAGCTCAAGGCCATATTGAGCTATCACGTCATCAAGGGGCATGTTCTGGAGAAGGACCTGAAGCCGGGAGAAGTGATGACTCTGCAGAGAAGTCCGCTCACGGCATCCGCATCGTCCTCAGGCGTAGCGGTCAATGGCGTTGGCATAAAACGAGCGGATATTGTCGCGACCAACGGTGTCATCCACATGATCGATGCAGTAATCATGCCGAAGAACTGGCAATTGCTGGCGGCCGCGGCCTGACGATGGACTGGCGCCGATTTCGACTGCGCGGGCCGTCTGTGCTATAGCGTACAGACACACGAGCGGCGCTGCGATGACATGGCGCGACGTGAGACAGGCCGACCCCTTGAGCCAGCGAAGCCGCACACCGCTGCCATACGGTGTTGACTCATCCCCGTTTGATTCGTATGAGGGCGCTCAATGGTGACAGGTAGCATGGAAAGCCTGGGGGGATTTGCCGCGAGTGCTCCGCGCTGGAAAGCGGTCGTTTCTCGATTTCAACGGGCCTCGCGCGGGAAAGCTGCGTGGCAGCTGCTCAATACCTTGGGCCCCTATGCCGCCCTCTGGTACGCAATCTACCGAAGCATCGCTGTGTCGTATTGGATCACGCTGCCGCTCGCCCTGCTCTCCGCCGCGTTTCTCGTCCGCATTTTCATCATATTTCACGACTGTGGCCATGGATCGTTCTGCGCGTCCCGAGCCGCGAATCGAACTATTGGGTTCATCACCGGACTGCTGACGTTGACTCCCTACCACCATTGGCGCTGGCAGCATGCGTTGCATCACGGAACTTCCGGGGATTTGGATCGACGCGGGGTCGGTGACATTTGGACGTTGACCGTTCAGGAATACCTCGATTCGTCGCGCTGGCGGCGGTTCGCCTACCGGCTCGCCCGCAACCCGATGGTGCTTTTTGTCATCGCTCCGTTTTATGTCTTTGTGATCCATCATCGCTTCCCATCCGCGGGGGCACCTGCGCGAGAGCGGCGCTCGGTTCGCTGGACGAACCTCGCCATCGCTGCCATGGCCTGCGGCATGGGCTTATTGATGGGCTTCAAAGCGTATCTGGTGGTCCAACTCGGCGTATCGACGCTGGCGGGCGCGGCGGGAATTTGGCTATTTTATGTGCAGCATCAATTTGAAGGGGCCTACTGGGAGCGCCGTGACCAATGGAACTACACGGAAGCCGCACTGCAAGGGAGCTCCTTCTATAAGCTACCTCGAGTTCTGCAATGGTTCTCGGGCAACATCGGATTTCACCATATCCACCATTTGAGCCCGTTCATTGCCAACTACCACCTGCAAGAGTGTCACGACGCCGATGCACTCTTCGCGCAAATCAAGCCCATTACCCTGGTCGCGAGCCTGAAGTCCCTCGCGTATCGTCTTTGGGACGAGCAGCACAAAAAGCTGGTGGGATTCCGCGCGCTGGGATCGTGTCGTGCCGGCGGGGCTTGATACCTCGAAAATAGGAGGCCTCGAGATCCGACTGATCGTGGTACGCTGTGTGCGCTATCGGACATAGAGGCGCCCCCACTTTTCGGTGAGCCTGGGGCCCAGCTTCCGAGATTGACGCACTCGGGCACACCCATGTTTCCTCCCGGCCGAGCTACTCTTGCAGACTTACGACGAACTCAGGAAAAATCGCCTCCTGGCCGCGCTGCCACCCCAGGAATGGAGCCGTTGGGCACCCATGCTCGAACGTGTCGACATGCCGCTTGGAGAAGTGATCTACGAATCCGGCGTCGCGCTCAATTACGTTTATTTTCCCATCACCGCCATCGTTTCCTTGCTCTACGTCATGGAAAATGGCGCCTCTGCGGAGATTGCTGTCGTCGGGAACGAGGGCATCGTCGGCGTATCGATTTTCATGGGGGGCGAATCCACACCGAGCCGGGCGGTTGTGCAGAGCGCGGGACTCGGCTGCCGATTGAAGGCTGCGCTCGTGAAAACGGAATTCGATAAGGCCGGAGCGGTGCTTCACTTATTGTTGCGATACACGCAGGCGCTCATCACGCAGATGGCACAAACCGCCGTGTGCAATCGGCACCATTCCCTGGATCAACAACTGTGTCGCTGGCTTCTGTTGAGCCTCGACCGACTGCAAGGCCTCGAACTGGTGATGACGCAAGAACTGATCGCCAATATGCTCGGCGTTCGCCGGGAAGGCGTGACCGAGGGAGCGCTCAAGCTGCAAAAGGCGGGTCTCATTGAATATGCCCGAGGGCGCATCACGGTTCTCGATCGCAAAGGTCTCGAATCTCGCACCTGTGAGTGCTACGCGGTCGTCAAGCGCGAATACGACCGACTGTTGCCCACTCCGTTCGCAGAATAGAGTCCAAAGCCAGTCTTACGCGTCCGCGGGACCGGCGCGAGTGGCAAGCGACAGTTCGTCGACCATGCCAATGACACTTCCCAGTACTGCGCCCGCCACCCGCAGGCAGCAGCCCTCGATTTGCTTTCGATCGAACGACATCCCCACGGTTTTGCCCTTGGCGTGAATCTCGATTTTTGCGCCGCCCGAGATATCACGCTGATCTTCGTCACTCGTAATCGTGCCAAAGAGCCCCTGTAGAACCAGCTGGCTCTTGATTTCATGCTTGATTTTCTTGAGCCCGGTGTCGAATTCTTCGTGTAATTGCTCGCTTTCCATGCGCGGCTAACCGAACTGCGGACGGGGTGGCCAGTAGCCCAAGACGCCTTGCGCCCGGTCCTGGTCGCGCGGTTTGTCGGCCTTTGCCCGGTTGACCCGCACTCTCAGCATTCGCGCCTGATCGCGCAGCTCGAGACTTTCCCCGTGAAGAACTCGCCGGCGATCGCTTTCTGCGGCCTCGAGGATTTTGAGCGCTTCGCCGTCGCGTGACTTGGCTCTCGATTCGAACGACCGTATTTGCGACCAAAGCTCAGGTTGAGACTCATCGCCGGCGCCTCCGATGAGGAAGCCATTGCCGTCCACCTCCGTGTGGTCGACAACCCGCCGCGAGTGCAGGACGGCTTCACCTCTATCTTTGATCGCTTCAAGGGTCGCGCGCCGCTGGGATAGCGGTCCCTTTCCGCCAGAAGTACCGTGGCGCATGAAGTAATAGACGGAGACATCGGCCATCAGAATCCCTCTCTTTATCGCTGGCCCATTATAGGTGACGCGCGCACCCGCGTCGGTGCGCTAGCGAACACGACGGCTGAGGGGCTAAGTGCGGTAACGCACCGACGAACTCCTCGTTCGCTGGTATCATGCCCAATTCCCGACGGGACGGCGGTAATGTCAATCTACGGATCGCCGGTCTCTCCCTGGGACAGCGACGAGATCGTCCGCGCCGAACTGTTCAGCAGCGAACGTCTCGAAGAGCACGCCGCGAGTCTGGCAGCGGCTCAGCACGTTACTCGACGGCGTTCGGCACGCCGCTCTCTGGTCGCACGATTAAAAGACAACGAGTCCGCCCTACTCACCGCCTATCGCGCGATCGGCGCAGCGGTCGGCGAAGGCCGTCCAATAACGCCGGCCGCCGAATGGCTGCTGGACAATTATCACCTGGTCGAGGAACAGATCCGCGAGATACGTGCGGATCTGCCTCCTGGGTTCTACCGGCAGTTGCCGAAGCTCGTCGATGGCCCATTTGCCGGCTTCCCCCGGGTATTCGGGCTGGCGTGGGCATGCGTCGCCCACAGCGACAGCCGATTCGATCCTGACTCCCTGCGCCTCTTCGTCCGTGCCTATCAGCGTGTTCAGCCGCTGACCATCGGCGAGCTGTGGGCAGTCGCCATCACGCTGCGCATCGTGCTGGTCGAGAACCTGCGCCGCGCTGCGGCGCGCATCGTCAGCAGCCGTGCGGCACGGCAGGACGCGGACGCCGCGGCCGACCGGCTGTTGGGAGTGAACGGATATGCCGCGGAGCCTGATGCGCTGTCGCGCCGAGGCTCGAGCTCTTTTCCGCCGGCCTTTGTCGTTCAGCTGGTGCTGCGGCTCCGCGATCAGGATCCCAACACGACACCGGCGCGGCAGTGGCTGGACGAGCGCCTGAACTCGCAGGGAACCACGGCCGATGAGATCGTCCAGGAGGAGCATCAGCGGCAGGGCACCTCGAACGTAACGGTGCGCAACATCATCACGAGCATGAGATTGCTCTCGGATGTCGATTGGCCTGAGTTCTTTGAGAGCGTGAGTCTCGTCGATGAATTGCTGCGCTCGAAGAGCGGGTTTGCGGCAATGGATTTCGCAAGCCGCGATTTGTATCGTCGCGCGATTGAGGAACTCGCGCGCGGATCGAGGCAGACCGAGCTTGAGGTTGCGAGCGCGGCGTTGTCGGCGGGCGAAGCGATCGGGGGCGAGGACGCGGAACGCACGCGTGATCCGGGTTTCCACCTCATCGGCTCTGGCCGGCGCGCGTTCGAAGCAATGGTCGGCTATCGGGCTCCCCGATGGAGCCGGGCCGCCCGCTTCACAGCCCGTGGGGCCGGCGAATACATCGCCTCCGTCGCTGCCGTCGCCGCCATCGTCCTCATGCTTCCGCTGATCGAAATACGCCGATGGGGTGTCGACGACTCCTGGCTCGGACTGCTGACGCTGCTGGGTATGGTTCCGGCAATCGACGCAGCCGTCGCCCTAGTCAACCGCGCCATCACCCGCGGACGGGGCGCGACGATCCTCCCCGGCCTTTCTCTGCGCGGAGGCATTCCCCCGGATCTGCGGACTGTGGTCGTGATGCCCACGCTGCTGACCACGCGCGCAGCAATCGAGCAGCACATCGAGCGCCTCGAGATCCACTATCTCGCATCCGCGGATGGCGAACTGCACTTCGCGTTGCTCTCGGACTGGACCGATGCGCCGGCGGAGCACACCGCAGAGGACGCGGGATTGCTGGACATCGCCATCGAGGGCATCGCGCGGCTGAATCATCGACATGGCGCTGGTCTCGCGGTCGACCGCTTCGTGCTGCTCCATCGGCGGCGGGTGTGGAGTGAGGGACAAAAGCAATGGATGGGCTGGGAGCGCAAGCGCGGCAAACTGCACGAGTTGAACCAGCTGCTGCGCGGCGCGCCGAACACGACTTTCATCGATGTCGGCGGCCGGCCGCCTGTCATCCCACCGGACGTACGGTACGTCGTAACGCTGGACGCCGATACCCGCCTGCCGCGAGATGCCGTGCGCCGTCTGGTCGGCAAGATGGCTCATCCGTTGAATCGGCCGAGGTTCGACGCGGCGAGCGGTCGAGTCGTCGCAGGCTACGCGGTACTTCAGCCACGCGTCGCGCCGTCTCTGCCGATGGGCTGCGAAGGCTCGCTCTTTCAGCGCGTGTTCTCGAGTGCGGGCGGAATCGACCCCTACGCAGCGGCGGCCTCGGACGTGTACCAGGATCTCTTCGGCCAGGGCTCCTATGCCGGCAAGGGAATCTATGATGTCGACGCCTTCGAGGCGGCGCTCGCCGATCGCGTGCCCGAGGGAACATTGCTCAGCCACGACCTCTTCGAGGGCACATTTGCCCGGGCTGGGCTGGTCTCCGATATCGAAGTGGTCGAGGAATTCCCGTCGCGCTACGACGTGGCCGCCGCGCGCCAGCACCGCTGGTCTCGGGGCGATTGGCAACTGCTGCCCTGGATACTGGGCCGTGGCGACGCCGCCGGAGAGAATCGGGGCAGCGGGACACTGCCACTGATCGGCCTGTGGAAAATGTTGGACAACCTGCGGCGCACGCTGTCGGCCCCGGCCGGGGTCGCCGCCCTGTTGGCGGGCTGGCTGCTCCCCTCGTCCTCGGCTGTGCTGTGGAGTGCCTTCATCTGCGTGACCATTGCATTGCCGGCGTTCCTGCCGGTGTTCGCCGGAATCCTGCCGAACCGTGCAGGTGTCACGATTCGCAGCCATCTGCGTGCGCTGCGCAAGGATGTCTGGCTCGCAACCTTGCAGACCGCGTTTATCGTGACCTTTCTGGCACACCAGGCAACCTTGATGGTGGATGCGATCGGCCGCACGCTGTTTCGCCTGCTCGTAAGCCAGCGGAATCTGCTTCAGTGGGTGACTGCGGCGCAGGCGAGACTCAGCTATCGCCTCACGCTGCCGAGCGCCTATCGCCGAATGGCCGGTGCCGTCGCGATCGCCGCTCTCGGCGCCCTGATCGTCGGTTACTTCCGATCCGGTAATGGCTGGCTGGCGATGCCGTTCTTGATTCTTTGGGCGGCGTCCCCTGCGGTGGCGGTCTGGATCAGCATATCGCCGCTCGTGGCGGGCCGTCTTGCGATGTCGGCGGCGGACGCAAGCGCCTTGCGATTGGTTGCACGCCGAACCTGGCGTTACTTCGAGACTTTCGTGACGGCGGACGATCAGATGTTGCCGCCGGATAATTTTCAAGAGGACCCTCGTCCCGTGGTGGCCCACCGCACCTCGCCCACCAACATGGGCCTCTACCTGCTGTCAGCGGTCAGCGCCCGCGACTTTGGCTGGTCGGGAACCCTCGAATTCGTTGAACGTGTGGAAGCGACTTTCGCGACCCTGGGTCGACTCGAGAGATTTCGCGGTCATTTCTATAACTGGTATGACACGCGGGATTTGCGCGCTCTGGATCCCCGCTACGTCTCCACCGTGGATAGCGGCAATCTCGCGGGCCACCTGATCGCTCTTGCGAACGCGTGCCGCGATTGGATCGATCAGCCGCTCCTACCCGGCCGGGCGATTTCCGGCATCCGGGACTCGTTGAATCTCGCCTGCGAGGCTCTGCGAGCGCTGCCCAACGACCGCAGGATGCTCGCCACCTCGCGGGATCAGATCGATGCGGCCATCGCTAGTCTCGCTGCAACGCTCGATGCCGCCGAAGCCGAAAAGACGGAGATGGTCACGCGATTGGCGGTGCTCATCCCGCTCGCAGCGACGCTGGTCGATATCGTCCGAACCCTGGCCGGCGAATGGGGCGGCGACATCGCGGGGGAGCTGCTTTTCTGGAGCGAAGCGACGAAGCGGTCGATGGAAAGCTGGCGTCGCGATGTCACACAGACACCCGCTTCGTCGGACGATATGAAGAAGCGTCTCGCCGCGATAGCGGCGGCCGCGCGCACCATGGCCGAAGCAATGCAGTTCGATTTCCTGTTGGACCCGCAGCGGCGGCTCCTCTCGATCGGATGTACGGCGGAGGGGACACTCGACTCCAATTGCTATGACCTGCTCGCGTCCGAAGCTCGCCTCGCGAGCTTCATCGCGATCGCAAAGAACGACATTCCGGCCCGGCACTGGTTTCGCCTCGGACGCTCGGTCACGCCGATCGGCAAAGGAGCCGCTCTCATCTCTTGGTCGGGATCCATGTTCGAGTACCTCATGCCCTCGCTCGTCATGCGCGCACCGGCGGGCAGCCTACTCGAGCAGACGAGCCGTCTGATCGTGGAACGACAGATAGGTTATGGGGCGGAGCTCGGGGTGCCCTGGGGTATTTCGGAGTCCGCCTACAATGCGCGCGACCTTGAGCTCACTTATCAATATTCGAACTTCGGTGTGCCCGGCCTGGGACTCAAGCGCGGCCTTCGCGAAAACACCGTCATTGCGCCCTACGCCACCGCACTTGCCGCCATGGTCGATCCGCGGAGCGCGATGCGCAATTTCGAGAGACTCAGCACCATCGGTGCGCGCGGCGCATATGGCTTTCATGAAGCGCTCGACTACACGCGCTCGCGTGTGCCGGACGGCGCTGAGCTTGCGATCGTTCGGGCGTACATGGCGCATCACCAGGGCATGACCATCGTGGCCATCGCGAATGTCCTGCTCGACGGCGAGATGCGAGCGCGATTTCATGCGGAACCGAGCATCCAAGCGACCGAATTGCTCTTGCAGGAGCGCGCACCGCGCGATGTCTCGATCGTTCGTCCCAGGGCACAGGACATCGCGGCGGCAACGCCGCTTGCGAATATGTCTTTGCCGGAAGTCCGGCGTTTACACAGCGCCCACGACGCCACGCCGCAAACCCATCTGCTCTCGAACGGTCGCTACTCGGTCATGCTCACGAGCGCCGGTTCTGGCTACAGCCGCTGGCGGGATCTGGCGGTAACGCGCTGGCGGGAGGACGTCACGCGCGATGACACGGGGAGCTACATCTTCCTGCGGGATGTCGGGAGCGGCGCAGTCTGGTCGGCGGGATTTCAGCCGAGCGGGGTCGAGCCGGAGGCCTACCAGGTCACCTTTACCGAGGACCGCGCGGAATTCATTCGCACGGACGGGGCGATGACGACGACCCTGGAAATCGTCGTATCGCCTGAAGACGACGCCGAAGTTCGGCGATTGTCGATCGCCAACAGCGGCCACCGCGACCGGGAGATCGAGGTTACGTCCTATTTGGAGCTCGTGCTCGCGCCGCCCGCGGCAGATGCGTCGCACCAGACGTTCTCGAAACTTTTCGTTCAAACGGAATACGTCGAGAAGCGCAATACGCTCCTGGCAACGCGTCGCAAACGCGCGCCCGATGAGCCTGACATCTGGGCGGCCCACCACGCGGTCCTCGAGGGCACCCTGCTGGGCGCGCCGGAATTCGAAACAGATCGGGCCTGTTTTCTGGGTCGCGGGCGCGAGATCAGGTCTCCCCTCGCAGTGATGGACGGCCGGCGGTTGTCCGGTACCGTGGGAAACGTCTTGGATCCTGTGTTTTCGCTTCGATACCGAATCAAAGTGCCTGCCGGCAGCACCTCGCGCATTGCTTTTTGGACAGCCGTCGCGACGTCGCGCGAGGGCGCGCTCGACCTGCTCGACAAGCACCACGAAGCGAACTCCTTTACGCGCGCGGCTACCCTGGCCTGGACGCAGGCCCAAGTGCAGCTGCGTCATCTGGGCATCGACTCCGCCGAGGCCGGTCTGTTTCAACGCCTTGCAGGGCATCTACTCTATGCCGAGGCGTCATTGCGGCCGCCGTTCAACGTGATACGCGAAGGGGCAGGTCCCCCGTCGGGGTTATGGAGTCAGAGAATATCGGGCGACCTCCCGATCTTGCTTCTGAGAATCGATGACATCGAAGATATCGCCATCGCGCGCCAATTGCTGCAGGCGCATGAGTATTGGCAGATGAAAGGCCTCGCGGTGGATCTGGTATTGCTGAACGACCGCGCGGCGTCTTATGTCCAGGATCTGCAGAACGCGCTCGAGACTCTGGCGCGCATGAGCCAGTCGCGACCGCGGCCAGGGGCGCACAGCGTGCGGGGCTCTGCCTTCGTGCTTCGCGCCGATCTAATTTCCGATCAGACGCGCAGACTCCTGTCGGCCGTTGCGCGAGTCGTGCTGGTCGCGCGGCACGGTGGACTCGCGGATCAACTCGATCGGGTTCGCAAGCCTGTCGGACTTGCCCCACCACCGATGAAGAGTGCGCCGAGGACCGAGGCCGCTGCGAGCGCCCCGGCCGGCCACGATCTCGAATTCTTCAATGGCCTGGGAGGATTCGATGCCCAAGGGCAAGAATATGTGATTCATCTGGGACCCGGGCAGTCGACTCCCGCGCCGTGGATCAATGTGATCGCCAATCCGCACTTTGGATTTCAGGTTGCGGCCGACGGCAGCGGCTTCACCTGGGCCCTCAACAGCCGGGAACATCAGATCACCCCGTGGTCCAACGATCCGGTCGCGGATCGTCCGGGCGAAGTGCTGTATCTGCGCGATGAAGAAACCGGTGAGGTGTGGGGACCCACCGCCGGCCCCATCCGCGACCCGGGTGCGACCTATACGGCGCGGCACGGACAGGGTTACAGCCGATTCGAGCTTGCCGCGCGCGGTATCGAGCTGGATCTATGCATGTTTGTGCCCATGTGCGATCCCATCAAGATCTCCCGCTTGAGCATTCGCAACACCTCGCGGCGTCCGCGACGTCTTTCGATCACGGCCTACGTGGAATGGGTGCTCGGCACTTCGCGCGGGGCGTCTGCACCATTTATTGTGACTGAGCTCGATACGGACAGCGGTGCGTTGTTCGCACGCAATCCGTGGGATGCCACCTTCGGCTCCCGCGTCGCTTTCGCGGATCTCGCTGGGCAGCAATCGCAATGGACTGCGGATCGGGGAGAATTTCTCGGCCGCCACGGTACTCTCGATATGCCTGCGGCCTTGGCCGCGCGGGTACCCCTGGCCAAGCGCTCCGGCGCCGGCCTGGATCCGTGCTGCGCGATGCTGACATCCATCGATCTCGAGCCAGGCCAGACGGCGGACGTCGTTTTCTTTCTCGGCGAAGCAGAGGACGCAGCGGCCGCGCGGTTGTTGCTCACTCGCTATCGTAGCGCCGATCTTGACGCGGCCTTCCGCGGGGTCGTAGCGCATTGGGAGCTCATTCTCGGCACGGTTCAAGTGAAAACCCCTGACCGGTCCCTCGACATCATCCTCAATCGCTGGTTGCTGTATCAGGCGCTGGCCTGCCGCGTATGGGCGCGGACCGCTTTCTACCAAGCCAGCGGGGCCTACGGATTCCGCGATCAGCTTCAGGACGGCATGGCGCTCGCCGTCGTACGACCTGACCTGACGCGTGAGCATTTGCTGCGGGCCGGCGGGCGGCAATTCGGCGAAGGTGACGTGCAGCACTGGTGGTTGCCCCCCATCGCCCCCGGTGCCACGGGTCAGGGCGTGCGCACACGGATCAGCGATGATGTGGTCTGGCTCGCCTACTGCGCCGTCCAATACATCGAGACCACCGGTGATGCGGCAGTACTCGATGAGAAGATCCCGTTTCTCCAAGGCCGTGCATTGCGGCCCGAGGAGCACGACGCATTCTTCATGCCTGAGATCTCGGACGAGACCGAGACACTTTTCGAACATTGTGCCCGAGCACTCGATCATGCCTTGCAAGTCGGCGAGCACGGCCTGCCGTTGTTCGGAACCGGTGACTGGAACGACGGAATGAACCGCGTCGGTGAGCAGGGAAAAGGTGAGAGCGTCTGGCTCGGATGGTTCCTGCAGACGACGCTGATGTCCTTCGCCCCCATAGCCGCAGCACGCGGGGAACATGCTCGCGCAACCGAGTGGCTCGCTCACGCGGCTGCCCTGAAGACGTCCCTTGAGCTGGCATGGGATGGCGATTGGTACCGGCGCGGCTACTTCGACGACGGTACGCCGCTCGGGTCTGCTGCGAGCAGCGAGTGCCGGATCGACTCGATCGCCCAATCATGGAGCGTCATCAGCGGCGCCGGAGATCCCGGTCGCGCGGCGCTCGCCATGGAAAACGTGGAAAGCCGACTCGTCCAGCCCGACGCCGGTCTCGTGCTGCTGTTCACACCGCCCTTCGACCACACCCCGCATGACCCCGGTTACATCAAGGGCTACCCGCCCGGCGTTCGGGAGAATGGCGGACAATATACTCACGCCGCCACTTGGGCGGTGATTGCACAAGCCATACTCGGGCATGGCGCTCGAGCAACAGAGCTATTTTCGCTCCTCAATCCAATCAATCACACGAGCAGCCGAGCCGACGTGCAGCGCTACAAGGTAGAGCCCTATGTGGTGGCCGCGGACGTCTATTCAGTCGCGCCGCACACCGGGCGCGGGGGTTGGACGTGGTACACCGGCTCGGCCAGCTGGATGTACCGCGCCGGTCTCGAGTGGATCCTGGGATTCCGAGTGCGCGCCGGAAAACTTCTGCTGATACCGAACATCCCCGCCGATTGGCCCGGCTTCGAAATCATGTTCCGGCATGCGTCGGCGCGCTACGAGATCCTGGTCGAGAACCCGCATCGGGTCGGCCATGGCGTTGAGCGAATCGAGTTGGATGGCATAAGGCTCGCGACCGGCGAAGATCATATCGAGCTGGTGGACGATGGCCGCACGCACAAGGTACGCGTGACACTCGGGGAGCCGTCGGGTGTTTCAGAGGACCGCGTTGCCTAGGACATGTATAAGCCATAAATCGCCTCGATGGGCGATCGTGGGCAAAGATACATCAGTTTTCATGTATCACCCGCGTAGGGTTGCAACAACGCATGGCCGAATAGGCAAGTGGGCGCCATTAAGCCGGCGGTGACCGACAATTCAAGGGATCGCGCTCGATTGACGATATCGCAGTCTTCTCCCTTGGATGGGGCCATACTGCGGAGAGTTCGGCGCCGAACCCCTAATGTGGTCGCGGCATCGACCCCGACCGCTCCTTTGCGCCCAAAAGCATTCAAAGTGCAAAGGCAATCTATGACGTCCAAAGCCCGATACACCTCGAGGTATGCGCGCGTCGCGCCTGCCGAATTATTGCCGCCTAACTTGCGGGACATGGGAGCGCTCCCCTTTACGGCGGATAGCTTCGCCGAGTTAGACGCTTGGCTGGCAGAAGACGGGTGGCCGCCCGAGCATATGGATGCCGCGATGCTCGAAGGCTATCTGGTCGCTCTGATCACGTGGCCAATTGAGCTTTCCGCCGGCGCGTGGCTACCTCGGATCTGGGGGATACGTGGCTGGAAAGTGGCCGCGAAGATCGATGCGAGGGAGCCATACAATCGGTTCCTGGTACTCGTCATCGGCTTTCTTCAGGATTTGGAGCGTCGGCTGACGGCTTCGCCTCGGCTAAGCCCGTTTGTACTTGACTACGGCGCCCCGGTCTTATCCGCACGCTACTTCGTCGGCGCCGCGTGGGCGACGGGATTCATGATTGGGCTGCACGAAAATTCCGCAGGCTTAGGTTCACGTTCGGCGAGTGCTCGCTCGGCGGTCGAAGGTATAGCGCGCTTTGCGTCGCTCCGGTCGGCGAAGGCGGGCGCAATGGCGGCTGTTTCAGCTGAATTAAACGCGGAAGTCGGCAAGCTCATGGACGAGAGGCCTTCCCGCGCGGAGCTCGGGCCACTCTCGCAGCGCCTCTCGGGAGGCGCTCGGGGTGGAACGCCGCGACACGTACCCATTGGGAAAATAGATATTGTCGATGCGACACGAATCGAGCAAGTTGCGCCGACGGCGATCGCAAAACGGCACCGGGCCTTTGCCGACCCGGCGCGGAAAGCAACGTCAGCTACAACGCGGCGCCGTACTGGCGTCGAGCAAACTCTGTCAGCGAGTTATGGTTCACGACCCAACGCGTAACGCCGGGCGCCGGGCGCCGGCGTGATAACGCCGAGAAAATACGCCTTCCAGTTCTGATCGAAGAACGGCTTCCTCGCCCGTAGAGCCGGAGATGGTGTCTACCATGCCGGCGAGTGTCTCGCTGCCTCCGCCGCCGTCAGCGTTGCGCCGGCGCGTGTGACACGCAGCGAAACCCGAGGTGGCAGGTTGAGGTGTCAATGGGCTGCGCCATCCGGGCGGCCGGCCGGTAGCGCTGACAATAGTTCGGCGCGCACAGGAAGGATCCCCCCTTCATGACTTTGCGCGGAATACGCACATCGGGACAGCGGGGGTCGTAGCTCGTCTCGAGCAAGCCTCCACGCGGATTATTGACCGTGCAGCAGGCCTTCTGAATCTTGTCGTGATCCTGAAACCAATCGGTCGTCCATTCCCAGACATTGCCGGTCATCTCGTGAAGACCGTACCCGTTGGGCGGATACGAGCCCACCGGCGCCGTCCACTCATAGCCGTCGAGCGCGAGATTCTGCCACGGGAATTCGCCTTCCCAGGTATTCGCCATCGGCTGACCGCCCGGCGTCATGTCCTCGCCCCAGGCGTACGCGGCACCCTCCAGACCGCCACGCGCGGCGAACTCCCATTCCGCTTCGGTCGGCAGCGCCTTACCCGCCCAGGACGCATAGGCCTCGGCGTCCTCGAAGGCAACGTGCACGACCGGATGTTTCGAGAGTCCCAGCAGCGAGCTATCGGGCCCGCGCGGGTGGCGCCAGTCGGCGCCCGGGGCGTAGGTCCACCAGTTATAGCGATCCCGCAAATCGACGGGACCCTCCGTCTTCTTGAACATCACCGAGCTCGGCGCGAGCAACTCCGGCTTCGCACCAGGATAATCCGCCGGATTTGCCGGGCGCTCGGCCAGCGTCACATATCCCGTGGAGTCGATGAAGCGGGCAAAATCCTCATTGGTCACCGAATAGCGGTCGATCCAAAAGCCGTTCACGCGAACGTTGTGCGCCGGCGCCTCTTCCGCGTAATGGCGGTCAGAGCCCATCCGGAACGTCCCGCCGAGAATCCTGACCATTGTAGTGAGGTCCGCCGGCTTTGCGGCCCCGGTCGGCTGTGTCGAGTTGGTTTCTATGTCCACGCAGGTCCCGCCTCGATTCAATGGCTCGCTTCGACGTACAGCGTAGCGCCGATCGTCGCGAGCCCCAGCACCGTCAGTACGATGCTGGCTTGTGAAGAGCAAACGGTCGCCCGCGAATCTCCCGGTGCTTCCTGCAGCCGTATCGCCTCCCGCGTCGTCCCCACAACCGGCTACTTGTGGCAGCCGGTACGGTGCAGAACCACGCGGCGGTTGTGAGCACGCCCTTCACGCGTCTTGTTGTCCGCGACCGGATTCTCCTCGCCAAATCCTCTGACCGTCAGACGAGCCCCTGAAATCCCGTGGTTCGTCAGGTAGTCGGCGACTGCCGCTGCGCGCCGCTCGGACAGCTTCTGGTTGTACGCCGCGCTTCCGGTCGAGTCTGTGTAGCCATCGATCTCACCGTCCACGAAGTGCAGACGCTGGAGTGTCCCGATCAACTTGTCGAGCGACGCCTTGTCCTCGTCCGTCAAGTCCGACGAATTTGTCGCGAAATGCACTTCCTGCGTCATGTCGCACGGGCAGCCGTACTGGTCGACCGCAACGTTCGGCGGAGTGCCCGGACACAGCGGCGGCGGTGGCGGTGGTGGGGGCGGCGGAGGCGGCGGTGGCGGCGGTGGGGGGGGCGGCGGTGGAGGCGGCGGCGGTGGAGGCGGAGACGGCTCCGAGCGGCCGCCAAAGGCGTAGTGGAAACCCACCCGAAACATGTTCATCGTGAAGCTGTTATGGATGTTATCCAGCGAGAAATTAGCGTAATTGTTGCAAATGGGCGGCACGGTTCCGTGCGCGGTGGAGCAGGCAAAGGTGGAGTTGGTCCCCTTGCCCAGATTCACATAGTTGTACTCTGCCGTGAACGACCACGGGCCGCTCACGTCGTAGTCGAGTCCCACGCCGACGTTCCAACCGCTGGACTTGAAGTTCTTACCGCCAGTGATGCTGTTCGTCGGAGTCGTATCGCCCACGGGGGTGTAGTAGAGCGTTGCATTGTGCTGCCCGCTCGCAAAGGCGCCACCCACCCGAAAGTAAGGCAGCCACTGATCGAAGGCGTAGCCGACACGGGGACCCAGAAGGAAAATCCCGTTCGGGCTCAGCTTGCCGGAGGCGGTATAGGTACCGCTCGGAATAGGGTCCGTCGGTGACACAGCGGTGTAGTTGTATGAGCGCGTGGTGCTCTTATTGCCGACGGCATCGTAATCGGCCTTGAAACCCCAAACCCACTGATCGAATTGAAAGTTGTAGCCTAAATCCACACCGCCGATGAAATTGCCGTTGTTGGGGCAATCGCGATTGTAGAAGGCATCGGCAAGGGCTGGATTGCCTCTGATGAGAGGGCCGGGGTCCCAACTGCTGCAGGTGTGATTCCAGGCTCCGCCGATGTTCCCGCCGGCGTAGAACCCGCGCCAATCGGTCGTCGAGGTGGCGATGATGTCTTGCGCATGGGCGGTACCGAGCGCCGCCGACGTGACCAACAAGGCCGGAATGATTCGACGTTTCATAGTTTCGTCCCCATGGCATGTCAATTTGTCGCGCCCCGAGCCTCCCGACGGCAATGCCCACAGACGCGCATTGCGTGGCGACTTCTGCCGCGGCCGGCGACAATCTTCCGCCCGCCACATCGTCCTGCAATTGGACTTTGATCCATGCCCGCCGCCCGGTCGGAAGGCTGAATATGTGCCTAGGATCCGCGGAACAGTGCAGTCTCCTGGCGGGCAGCCCCGCCACGAGGGACCGCGCCCGGACCATGCCGCTATCGCTCCATGACCATAGCCAAGGATTAACGCTCATGAAAGTCTCTCTCCGCTTGCTCAACCTCGCCGCCATCCTTTTGCTTGCCGCCGGCGCCGCGCATGCGGACAGTTATAGCGACACCATCCTGCTGTTTCAGAATGCGGGCCAGAGCGCCGCTTTCTTTCGCAAGAGCTACGCGTACGCGGTTTTTCCAACCATAGGTGAGGGCGGCTTCATCGTGGGTGGTGCAGGTGGAAAAGGCCGTGTCTTCGTGCACGGCAAGTACGTGGGGGACGCGACCGTGGGACAAGTCAGCGTTGGCTTCCAGCTCGGCGGCAAGGCCTACAGTGAAATCATCTTTTTCGAGGACAAGCGAGCGCTTGATGAATTCGAGACCGGTAACTTCGAATTCTCCGCGGGCGTCAGCGCCATTGCGATTACCGCAGGCGCATCGGCCAGCGCCGGCACGAATGGCGCCACGTCCGGCGCGAGTGGCGGCAAGAAAGACGCCGTCACGGCGGGCGGGGGATTCTACAAGGGTATGATGGTGTTCACCATCGCCAAGGGCGGTCTCATGTATGCGGCAGCGGTCGCGGGGCAAAAATTCAGTTATACGCCGCTTGCGGCAAACTGACGCCCGAGCTTGGTGGCCAGGTCTCTCGTAGAGCTTTGCCGCGAGCTCCGGGCGATCCCAGGTGCGTGACTACCTCCTTATGAATTACCGGGATCCATTCACGGCTATTTGACCGAGTAATTCCTCGATTCCAGGCACGCGGTCATCGCGCGCTTGAAGGTATTCATCTGTGCTTGTTGGTTCGCAACCGTTTGTTGCGCCGCCTGTTGTTGTGCCTGCGCATTCGATTTCTGCTGCGCGCGCACGCCATGAAGTAATCCGACCGTCGCGCCGATTGCCGCCCCCTTGCCCGCATCGCCCGCAATGGCACCGATGGCCGCGCCGCCGGCAGCCCCGCCTACGGTGCCCCTGACACCCCCACCTGTCGATTGGGCAGCTTGCACGGTAGTGTTTTGCAAATGAGTGGGATCGATGCCGGATGCCTGTTTCGAGGCGGAATAACAGGATATTTCATCCTGCTGCTGAACCGCCGCTGTCTGATCCTTCTGCGGAAACACGAACAAGCCCACGCTCTGCGCGGGCGTCGTCAACCCGTTCGTGGACGGTAGCGGTGCTTGAGCACCGGCATCCCCGATGGCGCAGAGCAGCACGGGGACTAACAGGGAAGAACCGAATAGTTTAGGGATTTTCATGCTCACGCTCCTCGACACGATTCGTGTCCCGCAAAAATGGTCATTGAATCAGCGGAATTCGGGCAGCGAGCTCCGCATCGACTACCACGTCGAGCTTGTTGTCGATCTGGAAGAATCGCGCGACGGTTCTCGCCGACAGCACCTTGGACATCTTCGACACGTAGTCCTGTTTCACGGCAATTTTTGCGCTCTCGAGATCGAGAGCGTCTTTCGTGAGCTTTGCGGCCTGCTCCTCGCTCATCGTGTCCCGGTTGGCGATGAAGTCGCTGATCAAGTGCACTCTGCGGTCACCCAGCTTGCGTTCCTCGGCCCGGTATTGATCGTAGAGCGGCCAAAACGTCTTGCCCTCCGACGGAGTCAACAGCATGGCGGCTGCCACGATGTCGCGCCGGTCCTGGCCGATCTCAGCGCGAAGCATCTTGATGGCAGGAGCGAGGTTGGTAAATTTTTCATTCACGATGGGTGGCGCATCGTCCGCTATGCTGACCCGCTGACCCATTAGAGCGAAAGCCGCCACTGCCCCGAGCAGCCCGATGGACCGAATGGACGCGTTGGCCGCGGGCCGCAAGCGGCGAAGATTGGGCATCGGAAGTCTCCTTGTGGCAACCTCTCCATCGAACCGATTGTCGACGGGACTGTATATGTGACAAAAGGCACATTTACTTCGGCTCCCCTCGCCGAACTAAATAGAGAATGGACGGTGGCGCGCAGTCGTGCCGCCCGAGCTCCGCCGCCATAGCAGGCCAAACCAGCAAAGGAATTTGAACCACGACCTGAAGATGTCGTAGGAGTACTTGCCATGCCCACAGCGAAGAAACCCAACATCCTGGTGATCTGGGGCGATGATATCGGCATCTCGAATCTGAGCTGCTACAGTCGCGGCCTGATGGGATATCAGACACCCAATATCGATCGCATCGCCAGAGGAGAAATCATGTGCACGGATTCCTACGGCGAACAAGGCTGTACGGCGGGTCGATCGTCGTTCATCACCGGCCAGAGCGTCTATCGTACGGGATTGTCGAAAGTGTTTATCCCCGGAGCCCCGGCGGGTAAATGGGCGGAGACGTTCAAGGACTTTCCACCGATTCAGAAGCCCAATACCTTCACATTGGACGATGCGTTGAAAGCGATGAGCAATGCCGCAAGCGGCGGGTAGTACTGCGCGCGGTCGGCCGGCAAACGCCGGGCGACCCGGTGCGAACGCCGGGCGGTCACTCGTGCCGTCCGTCCGCCGATCGAATCAACGAATCCCATGATCCTCTGACGCCAAAGATCACCGTCGACTTCCAGGATCGATGCGCGCCACACAGGTAAGTCGAGCGGCTCAACTCGGATGACAACTCAACGCCGCCTCCTTCAAAGGGATAATTTGCAGTCGCTTGGCCGGCTCGCGCTTCTTTTGTTCGCTTTGTGGGCCGATGCTGCCTTGGGCGACGTACGAGCGAAGACCGACATTGTCACGTTACAGAACGGCGACCGTATCACCTGCCGGATCCTGTACTTGAAGTTCGGCCTGCTGCAGGTCAATTCCGCACACACGGGCAGCATTGCGATCGAATGGCCGGCCGTGCGCTCGATCCAAAGCAATTATTCGTTCCGGGTGGAGAAATTCGGGGGCGAGCATTTCGCCGGAACGGTCAGTACCGATTCGGACGGCAAGAACCTGCTGGTCGGTACGGGCGCGGACACCGTGACCATACCGATGCAGGAAGTCACGCGTCTGCTGCCTTACGAGTCGGATTTCTGGCAGCGGATCAATGGCTCGGTCGCCTTCGGTTACAACTTCACGCGATCCAGCGACGTTTCACAGCTCACTTTTCAATTCAACGAGCAATACAGCGATGAGTCTCGGGAAGCGCAATTGAACGCGCAATTTGCCTCAACCCGCTCGTCCTCAGGCGATGATTCCACTCAGACTGACATCTCCACGAACCTCTACTTTCTGCGTACTGGCCCCAACTTCTGGGGATTACTGAACTCGCTGCAACGCGACCAGAACCTTGGCATCGACGGGCGTGTCGTCTTAGGATCCGTGCTGGGGCGGCACCTTTACCAGACCGGCGATACCCGGCTACTCGGTGTCGCCGGACTCGCCGTCGATCAGGAATGGTCCACAGACGGCGGCCAAAGTCACAGTAGCCTCGAGTCCGTGTTCGGGGGTCAATGGCGGGTGTTCAAGTTCACCTACCCGAAAATCAATCTGAACACGTCGCTGTTATTGTTTCCGAGCATAACGGACGCCCCGCGGGTCAGAGCGACTCTCAACGTCACGTTGACGTTCAAGCTGACGGATCGTTTCTCCCTGAAACTGACCAACTTTGGAAACTACGACAGCCGGCCGCCCAGTGCCCAGGCCGTAACACTCGACTATGGGGTGAATACGTCCATTGCATATGAGTTCGGCAACGTCGTGCCCTGAGGCAGGCGGCAGTCAGCGCGTTCACGCGCCTGTTCTTGTTATATTCGTGCACGGAGGCGCCCCATGATCACCACGTCCAAGTGGATCCCCTGTCCTACGCTGTACGAGATCAATACCTGGGTCTGGCTTACCGAACTCAGCCGGACGGCGGGAAAACCCATTGATTTGAGCTCTGTGCCTGCGGATGAGTGGGACCGCATCGCCGAGTACGGATTTCACGCCGTGTGGCTGATGGGCGTTTGGGAGCGAAGCCCCGCGGGCATTGCGATTGCCAATCAGAATCAGAGTCTGGTTGACGAGTTCCGGCGAGCGCTGCCCGATTATCGGCCGCAAGACAATATCGGGTCGGCCTATTGTATCCGCCGCTACCTCGTCGACAGCCATCTCGGCGGCCCTGCGGGTCTGACTGCCGCCCGACGCGAGCTCGGCAGCCGGGGTATGAAGCTGCTCCTGGACTTCGTGCCCAACCATGTGGCATCGGATCACCCGTGGGTCGGCGATCACCCGGAATACTTCATTCAAGGACGTGCCGAGGATGCGAGAAACGATCCGGCATCCTTCATGGAGATTCAAGGAAGGGTCTTCGCTTGCGGGCGCGACCCCTTCTTTCCCGCCTGGCGAGACGTGCTGCAGCTCAACGCCTTTGCGCCGGGCCTTCGCAAAGCCGCCATCGATACCGTGTCCAGTATCGCGGCCCAGTGCGATGGCATTCGTTGCGACATGTCGATGCTTTTACTGAACGACATCTTCGAACGCACGTGGGGAGGACGCGGCGGGCAGCGACCACCGACGGAGTACTGGACCGATGTCATCTCTGCCACCAAGAGGGCGAATCCGAACTTCCTCTTCATGGCTGAGGCTTATTGGGACCTCGAGTGGCAACTGCAGCAGCTCGGGTTCGACTTCTGCTACGACAAGCGGCTCTATGATCGTCTGGAGCACGAAAAGGCGGAGAGCGTGCGACTGCACCTGTGCGCCGATTTGGGCTACCAGAAGAAACTGCTCCGATTCCTCGAGAACCATGACGAGCCTCGCGCCGCCGCGACCTTCTCTCCGCCGAAGGAACGAGCGGCGGCCGTCGCGATTGCCTCCCTCCCGGGAGCGCGGCTCTTCCATGACGGCCAACTCGAAGGCCGCAAGGTAAAGCTGCCGGTCTTTCTTGCAAGACGCCCGGCGGAGCCCGTGGACCCTGCAATCCAAATGTTCTATACCCGGCTGCTGTTGGCCATCAGGGCGCCGATATTCGGAGACGGTGACTGGAAGCTCTGCGAGCGAAGCGGTTGGCCCGATAATTCGACCTTTGAGAATGTGGTTGCCTGGAGCTGGGTCAAGGGCATCGATAGACGTCTCATCGTGGTCAATCTCAGCGAGCGGAGTGCCCAGGCCCAGGTGCGCGTGCCGTGGGAGGACGTGCGAGGCGCCACAGTGCATCTGATCGATGCCTTGTCGCAGGCCACTTACGACCGGGCGGGGACAGACATGCTCTCGCCGGGACTCTACGTGGAGCTCGGCCCGTGGGGCCGTCACTTTCTCAAATGCGAGCTAATGCTCCCATGAGAAAATGCGTTTCCAGTCATTCTTCATACTGATCACAGTCCATCCCTTCTGCGTTGCCTCGGTCATGAGTGCATCCGAGAACGTGCCGATGTTCGATTCCGGCCCGTACGCATATTCGCGAGCCGCGTCGTCATGATGCACCAGCATCATCAGGCGCGTGCCCTCCCCGGCCTGGGTGTACTCCAGCATCTGTTGATCTCCGTCGGAATTGCCGAAGGCGGCGACCGGTCGTCGTCCGATCATCAGATGAATACCGATGGGTTTGCCCGTCTTGTCATCGATTCGTATTCCCTGGGGAATCTTGGTGAGAATGGCCTTGCCCGCCTTGTCATAGCTGAAGGCCACATCGGCGGTCGAGCCGACCACCTGCTCGGGGGGAATGCCGTAGACACGTTCGGAATAAGCGCGCACGAAATCCTGGCCGCCCCCGGTGACAATGTAGGTCTTGTAGCCGTTCGCGCGCAGGTACTGCATCACTTCGATCATGGGTTGATACACCAGATCCGTGTACAGATGCTTGAAATGCGGGTTTTGCGCCTTCGCAATCCAGTCTCTGACCATGGTTTGAAATTCTTCGACCGTCATGCCGGTTTGAGTGAGGGCGAAGATCTTCTCCAGTGCGGCCATGGGGAGCTTCGCGATGGCCGCTCGATCGCCCGAGAGCACAGTCTTGAAAGGCTCCGTTTCCTTGAGTCGCGGGTCTTTGGCGGCCAGCACGCCAACCCGGTAGAAGGCGAATATGAGCTGCGAATAGGCGGGTTGCTCCACCCAGGTGGTGCCGTCCTGATCGAAGGTGGCGATGCGCGCGGCGGGGTCCACAAACTGGGGGCTGCCCTGAGTCGTGGTGTCCTTCACCAGACTCAGGATCGCTTGCTTGGCGGGGCCGTCGTTCCAGGAGGGCAGCGGGTCGGATTGCGCGAGTGCGTGCGACGCGAGCGCAATTCCGGCAAGCAATAGGCAGCCGCGAAAGCGGCGCAGGCCTCGACCGAACTCCATGGCGATCTCCTGTTTCCAGGCACTATCCAACTTTTACATTAGACCGAGGGCGATCGAGGAGGGGCCATTGGACCAAGGTGGCACCCGGACGCCGGAGTATTTATTGGCTTGCCTCAGGCGGCGTCCGCCGCGCTTCGCGCCTCCGGGTCGTAGCCGAGGTTCGGTGCGAGCCAACGCTCCATCTCCTCGAGACTGAGGCCTTTGCGCTCCGCATAGCTCGAGACTTGCTCGCGGTCGATCTGCCCCACACCGAAGTAATGGGATTCGGGGTGCGAGAAATACCAGCCGCTCACGGCTGCCGTGGGAAACATGGCGTAAGACTCCGTCAAGCGAATGCCCGTGGTGCGCTTGGCGTCGAGGAGCCGCCAGAGAGCCGCCTTCTCGGTATGATCCGGGCACGCAGGGTATCCCGGAGCCGGTCGGATCCCCTTGTATTCCTCGCGGATCAGGGCGCGGCCGTCGAGCGACTCCTCCGCCGCATAGCCCCAGAATTCGCGCCGCATGCGCTCGTGCATGCGCTCCGCGAGCGCCTCGGCCAATCGATCCGCGAGCGCCTTGAGCATGATGCTGGCGTAGTCGTCATGCGCCGCCTCGAAGCGCGCGACGCGCTCGTCGATCCCGAAGCCGGTGGTCACCGCGAACGCGCCGACATAGTCCGCGCGCCCACTCGAGGCGGGCGCGACGAAGTCCGCCAGGCAGAGCTGCGTCTGCTCGGCCGACTTGGCCTTCTGCTGCCTCAGCTGATGCAGCCTCAGAACCGTCGCCGTGCGCGACTCATCCGCGTACACCTGGATGTCATCGTCTCCTACGGTATGGGCCGGAAAGAGTCCCACGACGGCGCGCGCCTCGAGCCAGCGCTCGCGGACCAACTGCTCGAGCATCTGGGTCGCATCCGCGTACAGATTGCTCGCCGCCTCGCCTATCACCGGGTCCGTCAACACGTCCGGGAACTTGCCGGCGAACTCCCAGGCGTTGAAGAACGGCATCCAATCGATGTATGGGACCAGCTCCTCGAGCGGGTAATCGTCGAATGTCTTGATGCCTAAAAAGCGGGGCGTGGGCGGGATGTAGTGTGCCCAGTCGATCTTGAACTTGCGCGCGCGCGCCTGGGCGAGCGAGAGTTGCGGGGCCTTGGCACTCTTGTTGCGATGTTGCTCGCGCCGCCGGACGTGCTCGGCCTTGACCGTCGCGACATACGCATCGCGCGTTTCCGGCGTCACGAGGTGCTGGCAGACGCCGACCGAGCGGGACGCGTCCTTGACGTACACGACCGGTCCTGCATATTGCGGATCGATCTTGACGGCGGTGTGCGCCGGAGAGGTGGTCGCGCCGCCGATCAGAAGCGGCAGGTGAAACCCGAGCCGCTGCATCTCTTTCGCGACGTGCACCATTTCATCGAGGGATGGCGTGATGAGACCGGACAATCCGATGAGGCTTGCCCCCTCACGCTTCGCAGTCTCCAGGATTTTGTCGCAGGCGACCATGACTCCGAGATCGATGACCTCGAAGTTATTGCATTGCAGGACCACGCCGACGATATTCTTGCCGATGTCGTGCACATCGCCTTTCACGGTGGCCATCACCACCTTGCCGTTCGAGCGCGCTCCGCCCATTTTGTCGCGCTCGATATAGGGCACGAGCACCGAGACCGCCTTCTTCATCACACGCGCCGACTTGACCACTTGCGGGAGAAACATCTTGCCCGCACCGAACAGGTCGCCCACCACGTTCATCCCGTCCATGAGCGGCCCTTCGATCACATCGAGCGGCCGTACGGCCTGGAGCCGCGCCTCTTCGGTGTCCTCGAGGACGAATTGATCGACGCCCTTGATGAGCGCGTGCTTGAGCCGCTCGGCGACGGGAAGCTTGCGCCACTCGAGGTCGTCCACGCGCTTCATCGCGCCGCCGCCCTTGAAGCGCTCCGCGATCTCGAGCAGGCGTTCGGTGGCGTCGGCACGCCGCGCCAGAATCACATCTTCGACGCGCTCGCGCAGGTCCGGCGCAATGTCCTCGTAAATCGCGAGCTGGCCCGCGTTCACGATGCCCATGGTGAGGCCCGCGCGGATCGCGTGATAAAGAAACACTGAATGCATGGCCTCGCGCACGGGATCGTTGCCGCGGAACGAGAATGAGACGTTGCTCACCCCGCCGCTCACGTGCACGGCCGGCATGCGCGCCTTGATCGCGGCGGTCGCCTCGATGAAGTCGAGGCTGTAGCGGTTGTGTTCCTCGATGCCGGTGGCGACGGCGAAGATATTGGGGTCGAAGATGATGTCCTCGGGGGCCATTCCCACGCACTCGGTGAGCAGCTTGTAGGCCCGCTCGCAGATCCCGATCTTGCGCTCGACCGTGTCCGCCTGGCCCTTCTCGTCGAAAGCCATGACGACCACGGCCGCGCCGTAGCGCATGACCTTGCGGGCGTGCTCGAGGAACACGCCCTCCCCTTCCTTCAAGCTGATCGAGTTCACGATCGACTTGCCTTGCACGCACTTCAGGCCTGCTTCGATCACCGACCATTTGGAGGAGTCAATCATCACCGGCACGCGCGCCACGTCGGGCTCGCCGGCGATCAGGCGTAGAAATTTCTCCATGGCGCCCTGCGAGTCGAGCATGCCCTCGTCCATGTTGACGTCGATGATCTGCGCGCCGCTCGCGACCTGCTGCCGGGCGATCTCCACCGCCGCCGCGTAATCGCCCGCCTCGATCAGCTTGCGGAACTTCGCGGAGCCGGTGACGTTGGTACGCTCGCCGACATTGACGAACAGGCTCCGCGCATCGATGGCGAGCGGCTCGAGACCGCTCAGACGGCACGCACCCGGGATCGTCGGCACCACGCGCGGCGCGATGTCCGCCACGGCTTTCGCGACGGCGCGGATGTGCTCGGGCGTCGTGCCGCAGCATCCGCCGACCATATTGACGAAGCCGCTCGCGGCAAAGTCGGTGAGGATCTCTGCCGTCTCGCGCGCGGACTCATCGTATTCGCCGAAGGCGTTCGGCAAACCCGCGTTCGGATAGGCACAGACAGGGGTGTCGGCGATGCGCGCGAGCTCCTCAATGTAGGGGCGGAGCTGTTTGCCGCCGAGCGCGCAGTTCAGCCCCACCGCCGCCGGCCGCACGTGACGGACGGAGTTCCAGAATGCCTCGGTCGTCTGGCCGGACAACGTGCGCCCCGACGCATCCGTGATCGTTCCCGACACGATGATCGGCAGATCGATCCCAAGCTCATCGAGCGTCTCGCGGACGGCGAACAATGCCGCCTTGGCATTCAGCGTATCGAATATCGTCTCGATCAGGATCACATCCACGCCGCCCTCGATGAGCGCGCGCGTGCCGCCGGCGTAGCCCCGGGCGAGCTCGTCGAAGTCGATGTTGCGGAACGACGGATCGTTGACGTCGGGCGAGATCGATGCCGTACGGCTGGTCGGGCCGAGGGCGCCGGCCACGAAGCGTTGCCGGCCGGTGCGCTCGGTGACCTCGTCGGCCGCCTTGCGGGCGAGACGCGCGGCGGCGAGGTTAAGCTCATCAGCGAGCTCCTGCATGCCGTAGTCCGCCTGCGAGACTGGGCTCGAGTTGAACGTATTGGTGGTAATGACATCGGCACCCGCATCGAGATATTCGCGGTGAATCGACTCGATCACCCGGGGCTGGGTGATCGACAAGAGATCGTTGTTGCCGCGGAGGTCACGGGGCCACTGTGCGAATCGGCTGCCGCGGAAATCGCCCTCGCCGAGCTTATGCCGCTGGATCATGGTGCCCATGGCGCCATCGAGAATGACGAGTCGTTTGCCGAGCAGCTCGCGGAAAGCGGCAGCCCGCTCACGCTGCGACCTCGCCGCGCTCGTGCCCGGGACGGCGCTCATGGTCATCAGGCCACCTGTGTTTGCTGCAGGGGTTGTTGGAGAGTCTGCGGGCGGAGCCCCAGCGCATGGCAAATCGCGTAGGCAAGCTCGGCGCGATTCAGCGTATAGAAGTGAAACTCATCGACCCCGTGCTCACGCAGACGTTGCACCTGGTCGATCGCGACGTGCGCCGCGATCATGCGGCGCGTCTCAGGATCGTCATCCAGTCCATCGAAACGCCGGCACAGCCACTGGGGCACGCTCGCACCGCATCGCTCCGCGAAACGCACCAGCTGAGGGAACCGCGTGATCGGCAGAATGCCGGGCACGATGCACGCGCGAATGCCGCGGGCCGCGCACCGATCCCGGTAGCGCAGGAAAACGTCAGTGTCGAAAAAGAATTGCGTGATCGCCCGGTTTGCTCCGGCATCGATTTTGCGCTTCAAGTTATCGAGATCGGCCTCGACGGTGCCGGATTCCGGATGGCCTTCCGGATAGGCGGCCACCGAAATCTCGAAGGGCGCCGCGTTGCGGACGCCCGCGACGAGGTCGGAAGCGTACGCAAATCCACCCGCGTAGGGTTGATAACGGCGCGGCGCATCGGGCGTGCCGGCCGCCGGGTCCCCGCGCAGCGCCACCATGTGCCGCACACCGTTGCGCCAATAATCCTCCGCGACGGCGATGATGTCCTCCCGCGGCGCACCCACGCAGGTGAGATGCGGTGCGACCACAAGATCGGTGTCGCGCAGGATGCGCAGTACACAGTCGTGGGTGCGCGAGCGCGTCGAGCCGTCGGCACCATAGGTCACCGAGACGTATTTCGGTCGCAGCGGCGCGAGACGCTTCACCGCGGCCCAGAGGCTCGCAGCCGCCGCGTCGTCGTTGGGCGGGAAGAACTCGAAGGACACTACGGGATTGTTCATGGCACTGACCTCGCCGAGGGCTTCAGCTCTCGATTTCAACAATGCGAGCGTCGGCTCTATGATTCAATCTCATTATCTTCATGGCCGGGATGAAAACGGCTCATAGACAGAATATTGATGAAAATCATATACCTGTAACTAGAAAGCCCAGGATGTTGCGGCGCGGAGATGGCGCCGAGGGCTCGCGTGTGCGTCGGTTAGAGGTCGAGCGCTCTTTCAGGGATCGCTTCGCCGGTGCGTGTGGCGAAGACCAACACCACGGCGGCAATGGTGACGACTGCCACGTACGGTAAATAGGCCGTCCCGATGTCGACCGGGCTGCGAAACATTTCGACCGCGACATATACGATTGCCGCCATCGAAACCCAAGCGGCGCCCGCTGTCGCAATCTCTCGCCTGCGCTCCCGCCGCAGGATGAGAAGAATCCCAAGACATACCAGGAAGTAAGGCGCGAGCCAGTAATACGTCGTCAAATTGGCCAGGTATACCGATGTCAGCAACGCCGACTTCTTCAGCAGCACTTGAAGCACAACGGCCAATCCGGTTGCCACAACCGCGAGCGCCCCCACCGCGAATAACGGCGTATGGAGGCGTGAGTGAATTCCACCGAGTGGTGCCGGGAGAAGCCCATCCGCGGCAATCGTGGCCACAATGCGCGCGCCGATGTTGTAGACCGTCACCGTCGCCGCAAACGTTGCCGGCACGATCAAGACATCGACGACAATTGCCAACCAATCCCAGCCGATCGCATGCGCAAAAATCGCGACGGGCGAGGCGCCGGCCGCCAGTTCATCGGCATGATTCAGGAGCATCGGGTATTGCGCGAAGCAGCTTGCCGTGATCGCCACGCCGACGATCAGCACCGTACCGATCAAGACCCGGGGTACGGCGCGCTTCGGATCCTTGGTCTCGACGGCGAGCGCCGCGATTCCGTCAAACCCGACGTAGTATCCCGTCGCGGCCACCGCCCCCTGAATGATCCCTTGCGGCGCCACGCTTCGAAGGTCGAACTGCATGGCCACGACAGGGTGAAGCATCAGGAACCCGGCACCCATCGCAAGAATGACGAAGGGGACGCAAAGAAAGCCGAGGATCACGACCACCCGGACGGAAACATCGATGCCAAGGCATGCACATCCGGCCGCGGCGAGGCTCACGATGATTGCCGACGCGCATTGCACCGGCATACTGCCGGCGCTTTGCATGCCGAGATCGAGCAGCGCGCTGCCGGTAAAGACCACGACGCCGAGAATCAGAGTCGCGGTCAGCGCAACGTATCCCAACATCATACAAGCGGCGACGAATAACCTCGCACGCGCGCCGAGAGCTTCATACGCGTAGGAGACCAGCGATCCCGTTACGACGTAGCGCCGCGCATACCCGCCGATGACCAGCGCCAACAGGGTGAGCACCGTCACCGACAGCAGGTTCGACAACCAAGCCGCTTGGGCCGAGAACTGAATGAGAGCGCCGGCCGACATGGCCATACTCGGACCAATCATCATATAAGCGAGCCCTAGCCGAACTTCGCGGATTCGACCCTGATTGAGGCCGCGCCGAAGGCGCGGCCTTCTCCCAAGCTTTTGATTTTCTTTGTTTGCGGGGCGCACGTTTCCGCGGAAACGTCTGTAGTGCCGACCTACTCTCTGGTCAAGGGCGCGGGCTTGCGGATAATGCGATACCAGCATGTTTTTGCGCGCCAAAACTCGCAAGAAGGACGGTAAGGAGCACCGCTACTGGAGTGTGGTGGAGAACCGCCGCGTTGCCGGCGACCGCGTGGTGCAGCGGCATGTGCTGTATCTCGGGGAGATCAACTCCTCGCAAGAGCTCGCCTGGCGCAAGTCGATCGACGTCCTAGAGGACGGGCAGCCGGCGCCGCGAACCTACGCGCTGTTCCCGGAGGATCGGTGCGAGGGGTTATTACCCGACGAGTCGATCGTGCGCCTCAAGCTCAAAGCGATGCAGCTGCACCGGCCGCGGCAATGGGGCGCGTGTTGGGTGGCCCTGAGCTTGTGGCAGACCCTGGATCTGGATGTCTTCTGGGCCGAGCGATTGCCGCCCTCGCGCAAAGGCACGCGCTGGGATCTGGTGCTCATCGTACTGGCAGCCTATCGACTGATCGCGCCGGGGAGCGAGTGGCGGTTGCATCGAGAGTGGTACGGCCGCACCGCGCTTGCGGATCTTTTGGGCAGCGATGACACACTGGCCGATCCGCACGTGCTGTACGAGTGCCATGACCGCCTGCTCGCGCACAAAGAGGCGTTATTTACCCATCTGACGGCTCGCTGGCGCGACCTTTTTAACGTCTCCTTCGAAGTGCTGCTGTATGACCTCACAAGCACCTACTTTGAGTCCGATCCGCCGCTCGATGAGAACGATAAGCGCCGCCATGGCTACAGCCGCGATCACCGCTTTGACTGCGTGCAGATCGTCATCGCGCTCATCGTCACGCCCGAGGGCCTGCCGCTGGCATATGAGATTTTGCCCGGCAATACCAACGACTCGAAGACTCTGCGCTCCTTCCTGCAGAAGATCGAACACCAGTACGGCAAAGCTCAGCGCATCTGGTGCATGGATCGCGGTGTGCCGACGGAGGAGGTCTTGGCCGAGATGCGCCGCAGCGATCCTCCGGTGCAGTACCTGTGCGGCACGCCGAAGGGGCGGCTCAATCGGCTCGAGCAATCCCTCGTCACCAAACCCTGGCACAGTGCCCGGGCGGGCGTGAAGGTGAAGCTTCTGCCTGAGGATAATGAACTCTACGTGTTCGCCGAGAGCCTCGATCGAATCGCCAAGGAGCGCTCGATGCGCCGCCGGCAGCTCAAGTGGCTGTGGGCGCGACTCGCGCAGCTGCAAACGATGGAGCTGTCACGCGATGCGCTCTTGATGAAGCTCGGCAGTGCGCAAAGCAAGGTCCCGGCGGCGTGGCGACTCGTCGAGGTGAAGGTCGAGAAAATCGGTGCCGCGTTCACCTATCGCCTCAATCGCAAGAAGCTCAAGCAGGTGCGTCGCCGCGAAGGTCGTTATCTCCTTCGCACCAATCTGACCGAGACCGATCCGGTCAAGCTCTGGAACTACTACCTGCAGCTCGTGCAGGTCGAGGAAGCCTTCCGTACCTTGAAGAGCGATCTGGCGATCCGTCCGATCTTCCATCAAGAACCCGAACGCATCGAGGCGCACGTGTTCGTCGCCTTCCTCGCGTACTGCTTGTACGTGACCCTCGGTCGGCAACTCAAAGGCCTGGCACCCGGACTCACCGCGCGTTCGGCGCTGGAGAAATTTGCCGCCGTGCAGATGGTCGATGTGAGAATACCGACCACCGACGGGCGAGAACTTCTGCTCACCCGCTACACACAACCCGAGCCCGAACTGGAGCTCCTGCTGGAGCGCTTGCACCTCACGCTTCCCGCCCAACCGCCGCCCAAAATCAGCGCTGCCCAGACCGCCGCCGCAACCCTCCTGTAGTGCAGACCTTTGGGGGTGCACCCTAAGTGCATCAATCACTTAGCGTCGCGAAAGCCTCGAATCGGAAGTTGGTAGCGCCCCGACTTTCCACAAGGGAAGGTGATTTCGCTCGAGGGTCCCGCCGGTCATTCGACCAAAGCCCGCCGGCCACCGGCATATTGCGGTTGCGTGATGCAGCCGATGCTGCCGCCGATGAGCAGGATGTCGCGGCAACCCGGGACACCGACCACCCGATGATTCGGAAAACAGGCTTGAATCGCCGCAAGACCCGCTGCATCGCCCGGGTCTTCGTAGGTCGGCACGAAGACCGCCTTGTTACCGATGTAGTAGTTGATGTAAGTCGCCGCGATGCGCTCGCCCGGCACGCGTCGCGCGACTCCATCGACGGCATCCACTTCGGCCGCCTCCTCCGCCGTCCACACGATCGGGTCCGGTTGCGTCACCTTGTGAATCGTGAACGGGCGGCCGCGTGCGTCGGTCTCGCGCGACAGAATCTCGAAGGTTTCCTGTGATACCTCATATTGCGGATCGGACCGATCCTCGGTCCAAGTCAGCAGCACGACGCCTGGCCGCGCGAACACCGCCAAGTCATCGACATGACCGTCGGTCGTATCGAAAGGGCAGCCTCGCGGCAGCCAGATCACCCTCTCGACACCCAGATAGTCGATCAACGCCTGTTCGATGTCGGCGTCAGTGTTGCCCACTTTTCGGTTGGGGTTGAGAAGACACTGCCGGGTCGTGATCAAGGTGCCTTCCCCATCGCACTGCAGGGCGCCACCCTCGCAGACAATCGGCGCACGATAACGATCCAGCCCTTCGATATCGAGCACTTTCCGCGCGACCTGGTCGTCCCAATCATACGGAAAGTAGATACCGCCCCAGGACTGGAACTTCCAATCGACCCCGCGTACTTCGCCGCTGCGGTCATTCACGATGAAGTTGGGACCGATATCCCGCATCCAGGCATCGTCATTCGACATCTCGATCACGCGAATGTGCGGCGGCAACATGGCGCGCGCATTCTTATACTGCCGCGCCGACACGCACATCGTGAGAGGGTCGCTCGTCGCGATTGCGGTCGCGACGCGCGCATACGCCCTTTGCGCCGGCCGAGCACCAAACGGATATTCGTCCGGACGTTCCGGCCATATCATCCAGCAGCGCGTTTTGGATTCAATCGCACCCGGCATGCGGAAGCCATCGGCGCGCGGTGTAGTCAAATGTAGTCGGGACATTCGATCGGTCTCCTCAGGGCCGCTCGGCGAAGGCGGCGGATGGTATGAACCCTTCGCGGCACAGTTGCTGTGTCACTTCCGTGATGGACTCGCGCAACGTGTCGACCAGCACATCGCACTGCGCGCGCGTCAAGATCAGCGGCGGCGATATGATGTCGAGATGGCCGAGCGGCCGAACCAGCAGCCCCTTCGCCTCGCACAGCTGCGCAATGCGCCGCGGCATATTGGCGGCCTCGGGAACGTGCGCCTGTGTCTCCTTGTCCGCCACGTACTCGACGCACATCATGAAGCGCCGGCCGCGTACATCACCCACCAGGGGCAATGTGGCAAGCTCCTTGAGACGCGTCTCGAAATAGTCCCCGACCGTGCGGGCGTTGCCGAGCAAGTTCTCCCCGGCGATGAGCTCGATGTTCTTGAGCGCGGCCGCGCAGCACACCGGATGGCCCGAGTAGGTGAAACCATGCGTGAACCAGGCTTGCGGATCGGAAGCCGAGATCGCCTCGTGGATCCGATCGGAGTAGATCGTAGCGCCGAGCGGCAGATATCCCGAGGTCAAGCCCTTGGCGGCAACGATGATGTCGGGCTCGATCCCATATTCATCGTAAGAAGCGAACCAGTGGCCGATCCTGCCGAAGCCCGTCACGACCTCGTCCGAGATGAAGAGGATCCCATGCTTCGCCAGCGTCTCCCGCATCCGCGGCAAATACCCCGGCGGCGGCGGCACCACGCCTCCCGCCCCCTGGATCGGTTCGGCGATGAATGCGGCGATGTTCTCCGCGCCGATCCCGCGGATCGCGGTATGCAGCTCTTCCACGAGGTGATCCGTGAACTGCGCTTCGGTCATGCCCGCCGGGCGCCGGTAGGCGTAAGGGGCGGAGAGATGGTGAACCAGACCGTCGATGTAGCGGAAATGCGGGGAGCGGTCTCCCTCGCGGTTCCCCAGCGTCATCCCGAGATAGGTCGAGCCATGGTAGGAGTTGAATCGCGACAGAATCACCCGTCGATTCGGTTCGCCGCGGCGCGAATGATAGAAATGCGCGAGGCGAATCGCCGTGTCGTTCGCGCAGGAGCCGGACACCGAATAGGCGACGTGGTTGAGCGATCCCGGGGCCAGCTCCGCCAGTTTGGCCGCAAGCTCCGTGGCAGGTTCGTTGGTGCAATCCGTGAAGGTGTTCGAATAGCTGAGCTTTAGAACCTGCGCGCCGATGGCCTGCGCCATCTCCTTGCGCCCGTAACCGATGTTCACGCACCACAGCCCGCCGATGCCGTCGAGGTAGCGTTTGCCGGCAGCATCGGTCACATAGGCACCCTCGGCGCTATCGATCACCAGCGAGCCGTCGCGCTTGAAGCTGTCGAAGTGCGTCCAGGGATGCAGGAAGTGCTCGTGGTCCTTCTGCCACAAGGAATTGGCGTGCATCTCGACGTGGTCCGCGATTGTCATGATGTTCTGCCTGTGGAAGCTCGTGATGCCGAACGCGGCGTGATCAGCCGGCGGCACGAATGCCGCGAGGCAGACCGCCGTCATGGGTGAGGAGAGAGCCGTAGAGATCCGGCCGGCGATCACGGAACAGGGACCAGCACTCCCGGGTACGCCGGCACGCCTCGAGGTCGAAGGTATGCAGCAGCACCGCCTCGCTCGTGGTATCGGCCTCTGCCACTTTCGCTCCGGCTTGATCGGCGATGAACGAGGAGCCGAAGAACGTGAGCTCCAGCTCGGACATCGTCGCCTTTTCCCTGCCGATACGATTGCAGGCGATGACCGGCGTGCTGTTCGCGACCGCGTGTCCTTGCATCACGCGCTGCCAAGGTTCCGCCATGTCGAGCCCGTAAGCCGGATCTGTGCCGATCGCACTCGGATAGAAAATCAGCTCGGCGCCGAGCAGCACCATCGCCCGCGCCGCTTCAGGAAACCATTGGTCCCAACAGATCGCCACACCGATCGGGGCGTACCTTGTGTGCCAGACGCGAAATCCCGTATCTCCGGGCGAGAAATACTGTTTCTCGTGATATGCCACCTCGTTGGGTATGTGGCTCTTGCGGTACACGCCCAATACCGATCCGTCCGCATCGATGACGGCCACGGAATTGAAGAACGCCCGCCCCGCACGCTCGAACCAGCTCACGGGCAGCACGACCTTGAGGGACTTGGCGAGTGCTTGAAACCGCCGAATCGTCGGACTTTCCTCCAGCGTGGTTGCAAGCTCGAAGTGCTTGGCGTGCTGCTCGATGCAAAAATAAGGTGCCTCGAACAGCTCCTGGATCTGAATGATCTGCGCACCTCGTGCAGCTGCGTCCCGAACCAATTTCTCGGCTCGATCCACGTTGGCAGGCAGATCCCAACTGCACGCCATCTGCGCACAGGCGACGGTGACGTCCCGAGTTCGAGGGGATGAGTTGGCGGTCATGATGGCTTCCTGTCTGATAAAGACGCGGCGGCAGGCTCTTGCTGTGTGATGCAGTGAATGTTGCCGCCGGCAAAGGCGATCTCGAGTGACGGCACCGGAACCACTTCGCGGTCGGAAAACACCTCGCGGAATATCCCGAGGACCCGGTGATCATGCTCGGGAAAGCCGAAGGCCGGCAGCACGATGCCGCCGTTGGCTGCGTAATAATTGATATGCGAGAGACTTACGCGGGTTCCCGTATGCTCGTTGTACAGCGCGGGCGGCTGCGGGATCTCGATGATCTGAAGCGAGCGGCCTTTCGCATCCCGGGCGGACCGCAGAATCTCCAGGTTCTCACGCAGCACGCGGTAATTGACGTCCGTTTCGTCCTCGCTGGTCAAAGCCAGGACGACTCCGGGACTCGCGAATACGGCGAGCTGGTCTACGTGGCCGTCCGTCACGTCGTCCTTGACGCCGCCTTTGAGCCAGATCACCGTTTCGACGCCGAGGAATTCCTTCAAGTGCGTTTCGATCACCGCACGGCTGAGCTGCGGATTGCGATTGCGGTTGAGCAGACACTCCTCGGTCGTCAGCAGCGTACCTTCGCCGTCGACGTGGATCGAGCCCCCCTCCAGCACCAGCGGTGCCGGAACCCGTTCGATCGTCTCTTGCTCCAGGATTACCGCGGCGGCTGCCTGATCCTTGATGTAGGGCGCACGCCCTCCCCAGCCGTTGAACTGCCAATTGACGCCGAGCAAGGCGCCGCGCCCGTCAATCACGAAGGTCGGGCCGTTATCCCGGAACCATCCATCGTCGATCGGCACCGGCCGCACCTCCACCCTGGGACCGCAGAGCGTCCGAGCCATGACCAAATCTTCCTCGTTGGCCAGCATGACGACCGGCTCGAAGCGGGATCGCGCGGGCGACATTGGCCCACGACACTTTGCAGGCCTCGAGGCGCCCGTAGTAGGCCGGCGGATAGGTCGGCCAGGACATCCAGCAGCGCCGGTGCGGGTGCCATTCGGCCGGCATTTGAAACCCGCGGTCCTTGGGTGTGGTCATTGCATTCTCGTCGCGCCGCCGGATTGCGGTGTCAGCCGACTCTGCGCGACCCGGCGACATGATGGAACTGAAACTTACGAATACGTATCATGAGCAACTTTCATGAGTCATGAGGCAGATGCCCGACTTTCCACAAGGGAAGGTGATTTCGCTCGAGGGTCCCGCCGGTCATTCGACCAAAGCCCGCCGGCCACCGGCATATTGCGGTTGCGTGATGCAGCCGATGCTGCCGCCGATGAGCAGGATGTCGCGGCAACCCGGGACACCGACCACCCGATGATTCGGAAAACAGGCTTGAATCGCCGCAAGACCCGCTGCATCGCCCGGGTCTTCGTAGGTCGGCACGAAGACCGCCTTGTTACCGATGTAGTAGTTGATGTAAGTCGCCGCGATGCGCTCGCCCGGCACGCGTCGCGCGACTCCATCGACGGCATCCACTTCGGCCGCCTCCTCCGCCGTCCACACGATCGGGTCCGGTTGCGTCACCTTGTGAATCGTGAACGGGCGGCCGCGTGCGTCGGTCTCGCGCGACAGAATCTCGAAGGTTTCCTGTGATACCTCATATTGCGGATCGGACCGATCCTCGGTCCAAGTCAGCAGCACGACGCCTGGCCGCGCGAACACCGCCAAGTCATCGACATGACCGTCGGTCGTATCGAAAGGGCAGCCTCGCGGCAGCCAGATCACCCTCTCGACACCCAGATAGTCGATCAACGCCTGTTCGATGTCGGCGTCAGTGTTGCCCACTTTTCGGTTGGGGTTGAGAAGACACTGCCGGGTCGTGATCAAGGTGCCTTCCCCATCGCACTGCAGGGCGCCACCCTCGCAGACAATCGGCGCACGATAACGATCCAGCCCTTCGATATCGAGCACTTTCCGCGCGACCTGGTCGTCCCAATCATACGGAAAGTAGATACCGCCCCAGGACTGGAACTTCCAATCGACCCCGCGTACTTCGCCGCTGCGGTCATTCACGATGAAGTTGGGACCGATATCCCGCATCCAGGCATCGTCATTCGACATCTCGATCACGCGAATGTGCGGCGGCAACATGGCGCGCGCATTCTTATACTGCCGCGCCGACACGCACATCGTGAGAGGGTCGCTCGTCGCGATTGCGGTCGCGACGCGCGCATACGCCCTTTGCGCCGGCCGAGCACCAAACGGATATTCGTCCGGACGTTCCGGCCATATCATCCAGCAGCGCGTTTTGGATTCAATCGCACCCGGCATGCGGAAGCCATCGGCGCGCGGTGTAGTCAAATGTAGTCGGGACATTCGATCGGTCTCCTCAGGGCCGCTCGGCGAAGGCGGCGGATGGTATGAACCCTTCGCGGCACAGTTGCTGTGTCACTTCCGTGATGGACTCGCGCAACGTGTCGACCAGCACATCGCACTGCGCGCGCGTCAAGATCAGCGGCGGCGATATGATGTCGAGATGGCCGAGCGGCCGAACCAGCAGCCCCTTCGCCTCGCACAGCTGCGCAATGCGCCGCGGCATATTGGCGGCCTCGGGAACGTGCGCCTGTGTCTCCTTGTCCGCCACGTACTCGACGCACATCATGAAGCGCCGGCCGCGTACATCACCCACCAGGGGCAATGTGGCAAGCTCCTTGAGACGCGTCTCGAAATAGTCCCCGACCGTGCGGGCGTTGCCGAGCAAGTTCTCCCCGGCGATGAGCTCGATGTTCTTGAGCGCGGCCGCGCAGCACACCGGATGGCCCGAGTAGGTGAAACCATGCGTGAACCAGGCTTGCGGATCGGAAGCCGAGATCGCCTCGTGGATCCGATCGGAGTAGATCGTAGCGCCGAGCGGCAGATATCCCGAGGTCAAGCCCTTGGCGGCAACGATGATGTCGGGCTCGATCCCATATTCATCGTAAGAAGCGAACCAGTGGCCGATCCTGCCGAAGCCCGTCACGACCTCGTCCGAGATGAAGAGGATCCCATGCTTCGCCAGCGTCTCCCGCATCCGCGGCAAATACCCCGGCGGCGGCGGCACCACGCCTCCCGCCCCCTGGATCGGTTCGGCGATGAATGCGGCGATGTTCTCCGCGCCGATCCCGCGGATCGCGGTATGCAGCTCTTCCACGAGGTGATCCGTGAACTGCGCTTCGGTCATGCCCGCCGGGCGCCGGTAGGCGTAAGGGGCGGAGAGATGGTGAACCAGACCGTCGATGTAGCGGAAATGCGGGGAGCGGTCTCCCTCGCGGTTCCCCAGCGTCATCCCGAGATAGGTCGAGCCATGGTAGGAGTTGAATCGCGACAGAATCACCCGTCGATTCGGTTCGCCGCGGCGCGAATGATAGAAATGCGCGAGGCGAATCGCCGTGTCGTTCGCGCAGGAGCCGGACACCGAATAGGCGACGTGGTTGAGCGATCCCGGGGCCAGCTCCGCCAGTTTGGCCGCAAGCTCCGTGGCAGGTTCGTTGGTGCAATCCGTGAAGGTGTTCGAATAGCTGAGCTTTAGAACCTGCGCGCCGATGGCCTGCGCCATCTCCTTGCGCCCGTAACCGATGTTCACGCACCACAGCCCGCCGATGCCGTCGAGGTAGCGTTTGCCGGCAGCATCGGTCACATAGGCACCCTCGGCGCTATCGATCACCAGCGAGCCGTCGCGCTTGAAGCTGTCGAAGTGCGTCCAGGGATGCAGGAAGTGCTCGTGGTCCTTCTGCCACAAGGAATTGGCGTGCATCTCGACGTGGTCCGCGATTGTCATGATGTTCTGCCTGTGGAAGCTCGTGATGCCGAACGCGGCGTGATCAGCCGGCGGCACGAATGCCGCGAGGCAGACCGCCGTCATGGGTGAGGAGAGAGCCGTAGAGATCCGGCCGGCGATCACGGAACAGGGACCAGCACTCCCGGGTACGCCGGCACGCCTCGAGGTCGAAGGTATGCAGCAGCACCGCCTCGCTCGTGGTATCGGCCTCTGCCACTTTCGCTCCGGCTTGATCGGCGATGAACGAGGAGCCGAAGAACGTGAGCTCCAGCTCGGACATCGTCGCCTTTTCCCTGCCGATACGATTGCAGGCGATGACCGGCGTGCTGTTCGCGACCGCGTGTCCTTGCATCACGCGCTGCCAAGGTTCCGCCATGTCGAGCCCGTAAGCCGGATCTGTGCCGATCGCACTCGGATAGAAAATCAGCTCGGCGCCGAGCAGCACCATCGCCCGCGCCGCTTCAGGAAACCATTGGTCCCAACAGATCGCCACACCGATCGGGGCGTACCTTGTGTGCCAGACGCGAAATCCCGTATCTCCGGGCGAGAAATACTGTTTCTCGTGATATGCCACCTCGTTGGGTATGTGGCTCTTGCGGTACACGCCCAATACCGATCCGTCCGCATCGATGACGGCCACGGAATTGAAGAACGCCCGCCCCGCACGCTCGAACCAGCTCACGGGCAGCACGACCTTGAGGGACTTGGCGAGTGCTTGAAACCGCCGAATCGTCGGACTTTCCTCCAGCGTGGTTGCAAGCTCGAAGTGCTTGGCGTGCTGCTCGATGCAAAAATAAGGTGCCTCGAACAGCTCCTGGATCTGAATGATCTGCGCACCTCGTGCAGCTGCGTCCCGAACCAATTTCTCGGCTCGATCCACGTTGGCAGGCAGATCCCAACTGCACGCCATCTGCGCACAGGCGACGGTGACGTCCCGAGTTCGAGGGGATGAGTTGGCGGTCATGATGGCTTCCTGTCTGATAAAGACGCGGCGGCAGGCTCTTGCTGTGTGATGCAGTGAATGTTGCCGCCGGCAAAGGCGATCTCGAGTGACGGCACCGGAACCACTTCGCGGTCGGAAAACACCTCGCGGAATATCCCGAGGACCCGGTGATCATGCTCGGGAAAGCCGAAGGCCGGCAGCACGATGCCGCCGTTGGCTGCGTAATAATTGATATGCGAGAGACTTACGCGGGTTCCCGTATGCTCGTTGTACAGCGCGGGCGGCTGCGGGATCTCGATGATCTGAAGCGAGCGGCCTTTCGCATCCCGGGCGGACCGCAGAATCTCCAGGTTCTCACGCAGCACGCGGTAATTGACGTCCGTTTCGTCCTCGCTGGTCAAAGCCAGGACGACTCCGGGACTCGCGAATACGGCGAGCTGGTCTACGTGGCCGTCCGTCACGTCGTCCTTGACGCCGCCTTTGAGCCAGATCACCGTTTCGACGCCGAGGAATTCCTTCAAGTGCGTTTCGATCACCGCACGGCTGAGCTGCGGATTGCGATTGCGGTTGAGCAGACACTCCTCGGTCGTCAGCAGCGTACCTTCGCCGTCGACGTGGATCGAGCCCCCCTCCAGCACCAGCGGTGCGGGAACCCGTTCGATCGTCTCTTGCTCCAGGATTACCGCGGCGGCTGCCTGATCCTTGATGTAGGGCGCACGCCCTCCCCAGCCGTTGAACTGCCAATTGACGCCGAGCAAGGCGCCGCGCCCGTCAATCACGAAGGTCGGGCCGTTATCCCGGAACCATCCATCGTCGATCGGCACCGGCCGCACCTCCACCCTGGGACCGCAGAGCGTCCGAGCCATGACCAAATCTTCCTCGTTGGCCAGCATGACGACCGGCTCGAAGCGGGAGATCGCGCGGGCGACATTGGCCCACGACACTTTGCAGGCCTCGAGGCGCCCGTAGTAGGCCGGCGGATAGGTCGGCCAGGACATCCAGCAGCGCCGGTGCGGGTGCCATTCGGCCGGCATTTGAAACCCGCGGTCCTTGGGTGTGGTCATTGCATTCTCGTCGCGCCGCCGGATTGCGGTGTCAGCCGACTCTGCGCGACCCGGCGACATGATGGAACTGAAACTTACGAATACGTATCATGAGCAACTTTCATGAGTCATGAGGCAGATGCCCGATGCAGGATCCGCTGCGCACTTTCGACATCAACCTCCTCGTGACTTTCGATGCGCTGATGCACACTCGGAGCGTCACGCAGACGGCACGACAACTTCACGTCAGTCAGTCCGCCGTCAGTCACATGTTGAGCCGGCTGCGTCATGCGCTGGCTGATCCACTGCTGGTGAAGCATGGCAACCGGATGCTGGCGACGGCGCGCGCGGAGGAACTGCACGCGGGGGTTCGTGACGGTCTGGCGCTGGTGCGGACGTCGCTGAAGCGCTCCGAGCCCTACCACCCACGCACCAGCAGCCGGGAATTTGTCCTGCACGCACCGGAGTATTTCGAGACCATTCTTCTGCCCCGGCTGCTCGATCGAATGCGGTCGCTGGCGCCAAACGTCCGATTCAAGGTCGAGCTGTCACTCGATGATCTGCCCGTCGATGAGATGACGCGTGGAACCGTGGATGCGGTCATCACGGTCCGATTGGAGCAGCCTGAGCCCAAGGGTCTTGACTCGGTACCCTTGTGCACGGACCGACACGTCGGCCTCATCCGACGCAAACATCCGTTTTCCGGCAAGACGGTCTCACTGAAACAGTACGCGGCCTTCACTCACGTGGTGCCTTACGCGGTCGTTTCCCAGCGGTCGCGCATCGATGACTGGCTGCTGCGACAGGACATCGTGCCGCAGGTGATCCAACGTTGCCAGAGTTACATCTCCGCCCTCGGCGTTCTCCAGTCTACAGACCATATGATGGTCGTACCGCTGCAGGTCGGGCAGTTCGTAGCGCAAGGTTTCGGCCTGCGCATCGTGACACTGCCCGGTGATTTCCCGCCGTTCGAGCTTTGCTACCTCACGCACCCAAATGCACAAGCCGATCCGGCCAAGCAGTGGCTCAAAAGCGCCATCATGGAGATTGCGGGAGACTTGACGTACGCAGCACGCCGCACCGGCGGTAAGCGGTGATGCCGGCGGTGCTTCGCGAGTCTTAGTTATACAGCTCTGTCTTGCCGAAAATACTGGATGAGTTATCCCGTGGATACTCACAGCCGATAGGCGCTAACGTGCGCAGGATGCGCCGTGGATTCAAAGTCGAAAAGCTCTCCGATGAGTTC
>CAWCTM010000023.1:0-22497 GCA_963798595.1 uncultured Gammaproteobacteria bacterium
GCCACGCCCACCGAGGCGCGGGCGATGCTCGGGCTCAAGGGGGGCGACCGAGTGAAGTTCTAGAAGAGCTGCGTTTCCCGGGCGCAGCGCAGCATGAAGCAAAGCGGAATGATGCGCTGCCGACCCGGGACCGTCACGAACTCGGAGTTTGATACGATCCCGGAACAGCGGCGCACCACTTCGTGCTGCGCCGCATCCGGGAAACTGCACAGGGCAGACTCCGCATGAACGCCATCGATCTGAAAGGCCGCATGGCGATCGTCACCGGCGCGGCACGCGGCATCGGTTATGCGACGGCGCAGAAGTGTCTCGCTTCTGGCGCGGCGGTGGCGTTATGGGATATCGATGCGGCCGCGCTGGACAAAGCCGTCGCGTCGCTCAAGCAAAGCGATCGCGTTCATGCCGCCATCGTCGACGTCACCGATGAAGCCTCCATCGCCGCCGCCGTCGACGCGCTGATCCGCGACGCCGGCAAGATCGACATTCTGGTGAACAATGCCGGCATCACCGGCGGCAATGCGCCGCTGTGGCAGCTTGCGCCCGAGGTGTGGCGGCGTGTGGTCGAGGTCAATCTGGTCGCGCCGTATCTCGTCTGCCGCGCGGTGGTGCCGCATATGATCGCCGCCGGCTACGGCCGCATCGTCAATATCGCCTCGATTGCCGGCAAGGACGGCAATCCGAACGCCTCGCACTATTCGGCGTCGAAAGCGGGACTGATCGGGCTGACGAAGTCGCTCGGCAAGGAGCTGGCGACCACGGGCGTGCTGGTGAACGCCATCACACCGGCTGCGGCGAAGACCGAGCTGTTCGGCCAGATGAGTGAGGCGCATATCGACTACATGCTGTCGAAAATCCCGATGAACCGCTTCGTCACCGTCGACGAGATCGCGGCCATGGTCGCGTGGCTTGCTTCGGAGGAGTGCTCGTTCTCCACCGGCGCGGTGTTCGATATTTCCGGCGGTCGGGCGGTGTATTGACGGCTATCGTGATCGGCCCTAGGCGACGATCGTGCGTGCTCGCGGCTCCGCAATCCGCGACGCGAAAAAAGCTGCTTTTGTTCGTTATGCGGCCGGCTGTTGCGCCGCTTTGATTGACATGGCGACTTCGCAAGCCAATCCCTCCGGACGCCAGTCGAAGCGTACTTCGCCTCTGGATTGCTGGACCATTTTTCCCATAACGCGCGTGCCGAAGCCTTCGTGAATCGGCACGGTCACGGGCGGCCCGCCGGTTTCGTTCCAGCATAGAACGAGGCGGCCATCCGGTGTGGAATTCCACGTCACGACGACTCGGCCATCGCCAACGGACAACGCGCCATACTTGGCGGCATTGGTCGCCAGTTCGTGACAGACGACGGCCATGGTCTGCGCGGCGTTGGGTTCAAGCAACAGCTTGGGCCCTTCGATGCTGATCCGCGTGCCGTCGCCTCTGCGGTAAGGCGCAAGTTCTTCACTGACTAGGTCATGCAATTCCGCCCCGGCCCAACGCAATTCGACAAACAAACGATGGACGTTTGCGAGAGCCTGAATGCGGCCCTCGATGGCCTTCTTGAATTCCGGGACGTTTTCGGCGCGCGTCAGTTGCACGACCGCTTGGACGGTCGCCAGAATGTTTTTAGTTCTGTGCTCCGTTTCGCCGGCGAGATACTTGAGTTGCGCTTCGGTTCGCTTGCGTACGGTAACGTCGCGGGCGATTTTAGACGCACCAATGATTTTTCCGGCTGCATCCCTGACCGGAGAGATGGTGAGGGAGATGTCAAGCGGTGTGCCATCCTTTCGCATACGGATGGTATCGTAATGGTCGATGCGCTCGCCGCGCCGGATACGTTCCAAAATCGCGGGTTCTTCGTTTTCATGATCGGGTGGAATTAGAATGGTCACGGGCTTGCCGAGGACTTCTTCCGGCTTGTAGCCGAAGATATGTTCGGCTCCCGCGTTCCAACTGGTAATGATGCCATTCAAGTTTTTGGTGATGATGGCGTCATGAGAAACTCGATGACGGAGGCGGCGACATGGACTTTGTTCAAAGCACGCAGTGCTTGATATGCCGAGGCGGCAAAAGCGCCAAGGTCCGTCATCAATCTTAGGTCCTCGCGGTCAAAGCGGCCGCTCAGGTCATGGATGACAACCCAAACCGTTCCGACAGCTTTGCCATCGACGTAAAAGGGCATCAACAACGCTTCTTCGACCAGTGGCGTTACCGGGGCGAAGTAATCGAAATCAAGTTCGGGGTGCGAAAACAGCAGCGCGGCGTCGCAGTCCAGCACCGTCCCGCACGGCCCATAATCGCGCGGCGTGCCGCCGCCGACATGTCCGACCCATTGCCCCGAAATGGCGGGCCAATAGAACCGCTTGCCGTCAGGCTCCAACAAGCTGATACCCGCCGAATGCGCGCGGCACAGCGTCAACGCAGCGTCGGTGAGTTTCTGCAAAATTCGATCGGGCGACGCGGATAATTCTTCACCCAAACCGATGAGGGCGCGGCATTCGGCGGCATAATCGGGAGCGCGCGACGGGCGTTTGCTCAACTCGGCGGTCGACAGGACCGACCGAAGCGAAGGCAGGTTCAATTTGCTACCACTTATTGCATTCGCAGAATGCTTGCCGGTCGCGTGTTCTGTCAGCGACAACGAAACTGCTCCTATTAGAAACGCTTAGTTGCAGTGCCCCGTCGCCGGTCAGGTTCGAAACAGGGACTGTATGCGATAGCGTAGAGTAATTCCGGGTCTCATGCTACCCCGATACCGCGCGCTCGCGCCGAGATTCCTTGTGAATGCTAAGCTAATCCGAGCTTTTGCGATGTTCGGCCGAACCCGGCTGATTGCTTGATACGGCTGGTGGGCGGTAGAGGGATCGAACCTCTGACCCCTTCCATGTCAAGGAAGTGCTCTTCCGCTGAGCTAACCGCCCGGATATTAGCCAAAATAAGGTACTTCTCGCATTTTCGGCATTCCGTCAAAACCCGTCTGGGTAGCGTAAGGGTAGGCTAACTATCTCGTATGAAACCCCGGCGTGACGCGCCCGGATGAACTACATTATGCGCAGCCGGGCGATCCGCCAAGACCGCCCGGGCCACTTGAGCCGGCGTGCTCTCATCTGGGCGCGGCTCGTACAGCCGAGCGTTCGGATCGCATTGCCCCAACTCGGCGGCAAGACCCTCAAAGCCAACATGCTCGCGCAAGGGCGCATCAAGAGTTGCCGGGCTTGCGGTCGCGGCTGTTCCTAAGGGCTTCGCCAGGTTTGGGGTCGTGGGTTTGAATCCCATCGCCCGCTTTAACGACCGGGTAGCCCCAGGTTAGAAAATATCTCCACAGGATTGCCAGGAGTGCCGAGGGGGCAGTTTGGCTAGCTCAGTTGTACGGTAGCTGACTCTTAATCAGCGGGTCGTAGGTTCGATCCCTACTGCGCCCACCAATAAAATCAATGGCTTATGGACATAACGCCCCGACTAGAAAAGGGCTGTGTCCGCACTGTGTCCGCATTAACGTTGTCGGTGCGCGCCCGTTTAAATGCGACGGCACCAAACTAAGAATCTGGCCTAAGCCTCTTTATTGTCTTTGCCGGCTCGCAGGGCAGTGCAGGCTGCGGCAATCGCATTGATCGCCTGAGTACGTCCAGGTGTAATGCCGACGATCACCAAGTCGGCATGAAGGGGCACGTGATCGAATGGTGCGTAAGCTATGGTGATGGGCCCTTGCTGGGCGAGGGTGAGCTTTCCCAAGGTGTCATCTCCCCTTGCCACCGACGAAAAGTAGGTGGCGAGCAGAGAGGCATGGCGATCGAAAAATTCCGAATGTTTAGTAATGTCCATGACAGTGTCCTTTTGATCAAACTGATTGGGGATTTAGTGGCGGTTGAGGCGTTGCGAACGATAAGCAACGGTAACAAGGTTGCCGTTGTCGCCGATCACGAGGTAGAGGTTTAGCCAGCGTTCGACGTGACGAAGGGAGCGTGGTCCTCCCAGATGACGCTCTAGCCGCTTGCGCGCCGCCTTATCAAAAAACAATTTCTCGGCCTTGCCACAACGCATCGCAGATCCGAAACGTTCGAGCAATTCAACCATGAAGGGCGGGATGGCTCGCTGTTGCAGGCGCTCCGCTGCATGATGAGTGATACTCATTTGTTAACTCCAAGATCGGATAGGAGACCGAGTTCATTGGCCGTGCGAGGACGAAATCCAATTCCAGTGACAATCCCCCAATCTCCCGCTGTATTTGGACGCCGCCAGTACGGAGCTGGCCGCATGCGCGCGAGTTGATCGAGAGCCTGACGATAATCGGTCACGCTCCTCTCGGAGCCTTTTGCTCCAATTGGGTAACCGGCCCCGCGCAGACATGTAACTGGATGGAATTCCGTGTTGTCGCTTGCGAAGGGAACCCAGAGAATTTCGCCTTCAATCGCGCCAACCGGTTCAGGCGCATTTCTCGGGACGTCTCGCCAGATGGATGTTTTGAAGTCGCCCCGTGCGCTAAGCCACTTCAGTGCACTGCCAGCAGTGACTGCCCCATCCTTCAGCTCAAGACCGGAGCCGCTCGACGGCGCGAGCGCGTTGCGTAAGCTCTTTTGTCCGATCCGAACCAACGCAGCCAACTGATCCGGCGCGACCCCTTTGCCTTGATCAAGCGCGAACCTGGCCTGTGCCGCCAGCACTGTTCGCTCGATTTCTACGGTCATCGTGCGGTCAACGTTGTCCGCGTCGACCGCTGCTTTGACTGTCTCTATCGAGCTTTTCACGTCCTCGATCGTGCAGGATTGCCAATCGGAGAGCGGGGATAGTCCAAAATAGGCGTAGGCATTGAGGCTCGTGAGCTTCTGGGCAAGTGGAAGTTCAAGCAGGTCGTTAGACGAGGTTTCCTTCCAAAGGGCGCGCCATGAGCGGTCACCGTCATAAGCGCTTCGAAAGTCGGGAAGTCCCAAAGCTCTGTGCAGGCATTTCATTGCCTCGTCGACAGCGTTCTCGTCGAGGCATAGAGCCGCAAGCCGCTCTCCCGAACGCAAAATGAGTTCGCGAACATCATCGGCTTCAAAGTCCTCATAGAACTTGCCGAATTCGAGAAACCGAGTGCCGTATTCGTTTTCCAAGTCTAATTCCACGACCGAAGCTCCAAGGGATTGAGGGAATCCTTTAATCCCTGGTGTTATAGAGCCTTTAAAACTTAAGTCAAGGATGAAATTTATCCTTTTATCCCTTGGGGAATACAGCCCGAAAACGGCTGTAGATCTCACTTCCCCCGGCACATCGCACGTGGAGCCGCTGCCGAATAACCTGCGGCGGCAACCCAAGCGCTGCGACGCCCCCTTGAAAGGCCTGCGCTCTACGCCAGATATCATCCAATTGGATGGCGATTGGATGGTTATCGGATGTCTAGCAATGTGCAGGAACTGCGACCCAAGTCGGGGGATACCGAGAAAATTACGATAAATCTCGGCTACATCGACCTGGGCCGTATCGATCTGATGGTACGGGAGGGGTTCTACTCGAACCGCACGGATTTCATCCGTACCGCAGTTCGCAACCATCTCGAACGGCATGCCGAGGTGGTCAAGCAATCTACGGCCCGAAAGAGTTTGGAACTCGGTCTGCGGCACTACACGCGGGACGATCTCGAAACGGTGCGGGCGGCCGGGGAGACGCTCCACATCCATGTGCTGGGGCTCGCCAGGATTGCCATGGATGTTACGCCCGAGCTTGCTCGCGCAGCGATTGCTTCGGTCAACGTACTGGGAGCGCTCCACGCCAGCGCGGCCGTCAAGGCCGCTCTAGCCGACAGGATGGTATGAGGGCCTTCATCGCTCGGCCCCCGCCGACGTGTTCCGGGCGTGAGCCCGGCGCCATCGGCTCTCGCTAGCGACATACACCGGGAGACAGGTTGGGCTTCCTCGCGAGGACGCTCGAGTTGTTTCCGAGCATAGGAAACTCTGCACATGAACGACTTTCCGCACCCCGACAGTATGCTCGAGGCGACCCGCCTGACGCGCGCCGGCCGGCTCGCCGAAGCAACGGCGCTCCTGCAACGCCTGCTTCGAGGCGACGCCACACCGGATCGCGCCGGCGGAGCCACTATGGAATCCGCGGGCGCGCCTGCCGGGCGGCCAACTCGCCTCATCGACGTGACGCCTCATGCGATCGAGGCGACGGATCGCCAGCTATCTTCTCCCGTGGGGCAAGAGATCCGCGCCGGCTTTCGAAGCCCAGGCATCATGCACGTCGCCCGGCCGCACATGCCCGAGGCGCTGCGCAGCTTGCTCGAGCGGGTCAAACGGGTGGGCTCAGGACTGGGGTTGCCCGGCTTGGGGAAGCCCTTTGCGGCGCCCGACATCCTACCGGACGGCGGACAGTTCCTTGCCCGCTCCTACAGCAACCACGCAGGAAGCCGTGCTTACAAGCTCTACATCCCCAGCGGCTATCACGGGCAGGCGCTCCCCCTGATCATCATGCTGCACGGCTGCACCCAGTCGCCCGACGACTTCGCCGCCGGCACGCGCATGAACCTAATCGCTGAAGAACAGAGATGTCTCGTCGTCTATCCCGCACAGCCCAGCGAGGCGAACGCGGCGAAGTGCTGGAACTGGTTTCGCCCGAGCGACCAGCGGCGCGGTCAAGGTGAACCTTCGCTGATCGCGGGCATCACCAGCCAGGTCATACGCGACTATTCCGTCGACCCGCAGCGCGTTTACATTGGTGGACTGTCGGCTGGAGCGGCCGCGGCCGCGGTCATGGGGGCAACCTACCCCGATCTGTATGCGGCGATTTGCGTGCATTCCGGACTCGCCTGGGGGGCCGCCAACGACGTCCCCTCTGCATTCGCCGCCATGCGACAAGGTGAGTTGTCAGCTTCTTCCAGGTCCGGCGACATGTCGGCGGTTCTGGAACACGGGTCGGCTGTCCCGACCATCGTTTTTCATGGGGATCGAGACAACACAGTGCATCCGCGCAACGGCGATCATGTCATTGCGCAGAACAGGACTACGAACTTGCAAAAGAATGTGCATTGCGGTCGGGTAACCGGAGGACATGCCTATACCCGCACAATCCATACCGACGCGAGCGGGCGGGCAGTCCTTGAGCACTGGGAGATCCATGGTGCCGGACACGCCTGGTCGGGAGGAAGCCCTGCTGGCTCCTACACCGATCCGCGAGGGCCGGACGCAGCGAGGGAGATGCTGCGCTTCTTCCTCGAGCACCCGAGCCCCACGGCCGCGCGGTGAGAAGTGCTCGTGATCGTCGTCTGAGCTCGAAAAAAAATATCGGTGAGAGAAGCGAAGCGTGACACCCGGAGAATTCCAAGCTCTCTACCCGGATGTGATCGGCTGGATTCGCTTCACATTGGCGGCTCACGAAAAGAATGCCAGGTCGATGGCTTCAGCGGGATTTGTGCGCCTGCCTCTTTACTTCAGTCATGAGCTTATCGCGAGTACCAAATATGTCGCGGTCAATCGACCGCCAATGCCACCGCTTTCTGCTCTGGGATTGAAACGGTTCGCTGCGTTTGAACAAGGTGATTATGATGGAGCTACCTATCTCGACACATTCTTTGTGAAGACGAGTCAGGTGGCGAATGAAGGATTGTGTTTTCACGAACTTATTCATGTCGTTCAATGGCGGGTGTTGGGCCCTGAACGCTTTCTTGCCGCCTACGCAGACGGGCTGGAAACTTTTGGGTATCGCAACAGCCCACTTGAATTGATGGCGTATGATGCTGAAGCAGCGTTTGCTCAGTCGACGCAAATTTTTGATGCAGAAAAGTTGGTAGCGGAGAAACTGAGCGGGCTGCAATCGTTTAGGTAGCGGAAGGGCCAAGCTTCGCGGGCAAGATTTACTGCGCGGTTGAGGACGCTGCAATTACGGATTCAATAATGACGGTTCTGGTGGTCCTGGCGGTGTTGCCAGCGGTGGGGGCGACGTAGTCGATCGTGTCGGTGGCTACCTGGCTCGTGTCAATGACGATGTTTGAGACGAGCGTGCCGTTGAGGAACGTTTTGATGCCGAGATTTAGGTCGACCTGCGGCGCGGTGATGGTGGCGCCGAGGTCAGCGTAGCTGTCGCAGTCGTGGACGATGGCGGGGTTGTCCACACCAGGGAGGAAGTGCCCGCGCGGCAAACCTGGCTCTAGCTCGGGCTGATCAAATTACAGAAGGGATGGAAGCCGCTAGGCCGAACCCGCCATGCGGGTTGGGTTCACGACGGCCGGCCCGTTAGAGCAGGGCAGCAGACTACGAATCTGGGTGTCGGGAGTTCGAATCTCTCCGGTCGCGCCAGTTTGCGAGACATTCCGTGCGAATCGCACGGCATTCACATGGCGAGAGCGAACTTGGGATCGAAAACGCGCGCGATCGACTTGCGTCCGGTCGAGCTACGAATTTGGGGGTCAGGAGTTCGAATCTCTTCGGGCGCGTCACTATCTGACATTTTCCGTGTCATTCACACGGCACAGACGCTTGTAACCCGCTGCGATCTATTGCTGTTCAGAGCAATGACGGTTGGAGCGATTCCATATACGTGCCATCGCGAGCCGAGAAGACAAGGTTCACGTTCAATCCCCATCTGTCAGGAAATTGTGGCAACGGAGCTGGGCGCCAGTTCGGGCGGTACCTTTGCTTAATGCGTGTTCGTTTGGCGACCCCGACGATGTCAGGGTGTGCGATGCGTGCATATTTTGAGATCTCGCAAAACAGATTCTGACAGTCGATCGGTTGCAGCAGACGTCCAAATAGTCCGGGAAATGTTAATCCAAGGCGCCTGAACTCTGCTTCCTGGTGGTCGGTCATCCAATAAATGATGTCTTCGGAGCTAACTCCGCCGGTATCTTCAAAACACTTCGAGATTCCGTCGAGCGCGCCAGGTCCGGCGACAACAAATTCTGACTTTTCGAAACCCATGATCGACGAGTAGTTCAGATCAATTGTGTACTGAAAGGCAAGGAAAGGCCCAATACCCGGATAGCGCAAAATGAGATCGTACACTGAACGTAATGACCGGGCTCGGCGCACGCGTTCAGGAACTCGCTCCTCCATCATTTGCGCGAGCAGGGCAATATGGTTGGTGTGCTTGCTTCGATGACCAAGTCGTGGCGACGGCATGATGTAAGCGGCGGAATATATCTTCTGTCCGCGTGATCGCAGGTCCTCCAGAGTCCGATCGACCTTCTCGAGGTCAATACTGCGCCACTCGATCGGGCCAAGCCTTACTTCCAGAGTCTCCCAAGTGTCGATCCGATTAAAAATCTTGAACAGCATCGTTCGAAAGAAAATCTCGCGCGCTGTTTGCGGTCGATCCGGCCGTGCCTGCACTTCTCGAATAAGATACTGACTGACGCGATCCGCTGCCCGATAGGCATTCGTGAAGCGGTATGCCTTCAAGATCGAATCGGATGTCCACGGTCCGTTGGGATCGGTGTGCCGGCGGTAGAACATCGCTAGACGTTCCGCGGCAAAGCGCCAATACGTTTCAAAGACGACGGTTGGGGTCATCCAGGTTTTGCCGTCGGTAGGGGCCAAAGGCGCCGGGTTGAGCGATATGCGCCTCCCCGGCGAATCGGCCATACGATATATTATCCCAATCCGCGGTCACGATCGGCATCGACTGAGGAGGGCGTCCGATGGAAGAAAGCATCAATCAGCGGCTTTCGGCAGTGGAATTCGAACGGTTTGCCACCGCATCGGATCAACTTGCTGGCGACACGGACACCGTTCTGCTTGGTCTCGTCGGCGAAGTTGGGAGTCTCGTGAGCGCGTTGAAGAAAAAGCGTCGCGACACCGACGGCTTCCTGGGCTACCACGATGCGGTCCTCGAAGAGCTGGGCGACGTTCTTTGGTACGTGTCCGCCGTTGCGCGACGTGGCGGAATATCTCTCTCGGACGCGCTGGCCCACGCGATAGACTCCGCGCCATGCGCCGGAGACGTTGCGTTGGGTGACCTCGCGCCGACCTCAGCTGTTGGCCTTGACGAGCCCGCTTTCGAACGAGCGTTGCTCGAACTGGCCGGCGAAGCCGGCGACCTTGCGAAGCGTTTCATCGGCTCGGCCTACCGCAACAATGTCGACGCTTTGCGGGGCGATCTGGTCAAGTTTCTCCGACCGCTCGGGCGTGCCGCGGTAGCAGCCGAGGTTTCGCTTGACGAAGCCGGTCGCAGGAACATTGCCAAGACTCAAGATCGCTGGCCGGCCGAGAAGAAATTTCCGCCATTGTTCGATGAGGGATTACACGCTGACGAGCAACTTCCGCGCTTGCTCCGTGTCGAGATCTACGAGCGCGACGTCAATGGCAAGAAATTCGTCTTCCAGAAATCTGGCGGCATCCTGCTCGGCGACCGCCTTACCGACAATCACGTTCCCGAAGACGACTATCGCTTCCATGACGTGTTCCACCTCGCATACGCGGCCGTGCTGGGCTGGTCGCCGACAACGCGTGCTCTCCTGAAAATCAAGCGCAAGAGCCTTCCAAAGGTCGATGAAAATGAGGACGGGGCTCGCGCCAATCTGATTGAAGAAGGCCTCGCCACCTGGATCTTCGAGACGGCGAAGCGGCATCAGTTCTTCGCCAACACCCCGCAACTCGGCCTGGATCTCCTCAAGGCCGTGAAAAACTTTGTGCGCGGCTACGAGGCGGAGCAGCTTCCACTGTGGTTATGGGAGCAGGCAATCCTGCAAGGTTATTCGGTGTTCCGACAGTTGCAGGTGCACCGGCGCGGAATCGTCACCGCCGATCTTAGCCGGCGCGAGCTTCGGTTCGAACGCTGGCCGGAAGACGGTGAGTAAGACTGATCTGCCGGACTATTGAACGAGTCCGCGGCATTTGGTGATCAGGGTGTTCGCTTCGGTCGTAGTCCACCCCTGCACGATGCCGTTGTGTGTCTTCTTACCTGCATCAATTTCGGCATGGGTCGAGATGCATGTCAGCGATCCGAGCTTGGCTCCGGACTGAGCCGCGACAAACGCCTGGAGCCTCCCGAGACCGAGAAAGTTCCCAAGCCCGCGCGCTATATAGACATGATTGCGATATATGACACTGAGCAGCAACACCTTGTCGTGCGTCAGCTTGAAACTGAGAAAGCTCAGGCATTGTCGATTGGACACCTTTCCAGCGTCCCGGGTTGGATCATAGATGGTCATCTCATAGGTATTGCGGTATGTCCGATCCGAAGCGATTTGATCGCGCATAAAACGGATCAGCTCATCGAGCGGGTTGATGATGATTACGTCCTTTCCCTTCAGCTTTTTCCAGGCGGTCATGCGCTCGAAATAACGCCCCCAATCGTGCGTCATTTGCTTCATGCGCGGCAGCATCTTGTTGTAGGCGGCGTAGAGACCGTCCGCGCCATGACGGTCCAGCAGACCTTGCGGAAAGATTGTATTGGCGACGCCTGAGAGCGTGTTGACATGATGCTCGCGCAGAAACTGATCCACCGTGGTCAGAATCGCGTCATCCGGTCCCGTCACCGCCAGTGGGTCGGCAATGTCGATCACTACATTGTAAGCCTCTCCGCCTGCGTCCTGCACAGCGGAGGCGGCCGCAAGCCACGCTTGGGCGTTGGTGGGCTGCGGTGGAATCGGCGTATACATGACGTCATGGCTCCGTAGTCATTATCGCGGCTCCAGTGAGCCGTGGCTTCAAATAATCGACGGCAATCCAGGCGTGGCCCTTCAGACCCCACGCCTCTCCCCATGAATTTCGGATCAGTACAAAACCGGCTGCACCCCGCTGCCCATGGCCGACAGCAACGACGGCGTGGTGGCGTTTTGGATCCATGGGCTCGTTGCGCTCGACTACGCCATCGGCATCCGGGCGATAGAAGGCGTCCGAAAGTTTCATCGTGATTAGTACCGGCGTGCCGGCATGGAGCTGGTCAATGATATCCTGCACAGTCACTGGGCACGCATTGTGATCGCGAAAGAACAACTGCTTGGCGCGAGCGGGCGGCTTCCATGATTTCACATCCGTGATGTCTGCTGTGATGTAGGGCCACTCGGCCTCGACTGGCTGACCATCGGATTTGATGGTCGCCAGCATGGTGTCCAATGTCGTCCCTTCATGCGGGAGTCCACTGTCGCGCTTCAATGCATGATAGTAGGCCCATTCCGTTGACAGCGGCTCCCAACCGTCGCGGGCGGCGCCGTGCGCATCGCTTGCCGCGAAAGCCATGCAGGTTGGGCGAGGATCTTGGTCCCGCGCTGGTCCAAAATCGCCGCGCAGGTCGACGACGCTTTTAATCATCCCTACGCCGCCTGCAGCACTCGTTTAAGTTCGGGCTCCCACATTCCGGGGCTTTCGGGGCCACGCAGGTCATAACGAAGCGATAACTCGTGCAGCGGCACAGCCGCCATCCACGGCCTTGCTTCCTGGAGAAGCACCTCGCCTTGAACGCGGTCCTCTGATCGCGCCGTCACCTTTCGCGTCAGCACGCCGCCAACAGTGTTCGGGTTATCCTCTTCGCGATCGTCGTCAACCAGCGCAAAACCTGCCTCCCGCAGTTGATCAAAATTCCAAAGATATCCGGCGCCGCTATTCTCGCGGAGCCGCACGACGAAAAGATCATTGCGGCCGCCTTCAATAAGCATCCCCTGATCGCGCTCCGTGAGAAGCCAAACATCGGATCGCCAATCGGGGGGCTCATATCCTGCTAGAAGCTGCTGCTTGATTTCCTTCGGCTCTACCGCAATCAACCGCCCGCTCTGGCTGCGGTTGATAACTTTGTGGCGCTCCAGGGCGTGACAGGTAGCAAGATAACTCGTGCCGAGACGGAGCGATGCTTGATAGACATTTCGCGGATCCACGAGATCGCGCGCCGTCCATCCCTGTTTTTCGAAATTCAATGCGAGCAACCAAGCTGGCGTCAGAAACATCGATGCGAACGCATCGGCCTCGCGTTCCTGGCGGGTCAGCCGTCCGCTCGTTGAAAAGGGCGCGCGCCGCAGGATGGTTTCGTCATCCAGACTGGGTTCATGGCGCATGTAGAGGTGGCCAAGCTCGTGGGCGCCGGTAAAGCGCTGCACCGGCAACGGTCGCTTGGTCGTAATCAGGACGCCGGCTTCATCGCCCGGAAGATAGGCGCCAAGGAGCTTGTCGAGCGGCTGAAACATCAGGGTGGCGCCGAGCTTGGCAATAGCGCCAAACACGTCTACCCGTCCGCCTCCCGACCGCTCGATCTGCTCGTTGATGCCGAGATCGCGATGAAGCGTGTGCGCGGCCTTGGCGCCAGTCAAGATCGCAGTGCGGCTATCGACCATCGGATCCTGCCTTCGCCCGTGCGCGTGATTTCAAAAAATCCGCAAACCGCGCCAGTTCTTGTCGATCCTGCTGCGAGAGTGCCGCGGCCGCGCGCGCGACATGCGAGACTTCCTCCGGCATTTTGTCGGCGGCGCCGCTCGGATCTTCGCCTGTGAACCAAGCCACAGGGCGCTGATACAACTTTGCCAATTGCGCAAGCTCAATGGCGTCAACCTTGCGGCTCCCGGCTTCGATATTGGACAGCGCGCTTCGCGGGATGCCAAGTTTCTTCGCGACATCATCCTGCTTGAGGCCGACATATTCGCGGGCTTCCTTCAGGCGCTCGCCGAGCACCTGGCGCTCCACATCGGCGGATGGCTGGGTAAAGCCGGCGCGATCATTGCTCATGGGTCTCCGTCTCCTTTGTTGCCTCGGCCCAGACGACTTTCGCCTCGGCTATGAGGTCATTGACGCACGCGTCCGCGTTGGCGTAGCCGCCTTTCGGGGAAAACGTCCCCGGGAGCTCGATGCCCAGCAACTCCTCGACCGCGCAGATCACTTCCACAGCGACCAGCGAGTTGATTTCAGGCTCCCAGGACCGCGACGGCCCGGTTTGCTGGGGGCGGCCAGGGCGCAACACGACCTGGTCCGCCGCTTGGTTGGCAAGCGCCTCCCTAATGCACGCCTCGACCGCCGCTGCCGGGAAGATGGCGCTTTGCGACTGTTTGAGCACTGTAGCCATAATGCCCTCTGTCTGAAGATCGGACTTAAATATATTATATGTCCGATTTTCAGACAAGAGGGTTAGCTCGAAATTAATGCCCTGAAAAGATGAAGCGGTAAAAGTGCTTTAGATTCTATAGCTTAGCGAAGTCAGCGATGTGTCCGCACCGGTACTGAAACGTCGGCCGGTCGAAACTCGCTCTTTCCACGCCCCCCAACCCAAGGCTGGCCTCGGTGTACTGAGTGCGTGAACGGCATTTGCGCGAGCACTAAGGCTGCGTGGGAGAAGGAGACGGCAAGATGATGAGCGCTCGCGTTACGCACCATGCGCTCGGGCATTATTCGCCTCAAAACTAATCGAGCAGAGTAAGGATAAGGATCTGAAATACATTCAAGAGGCAGTGAGCCAATCTTGGATCGAAATCATATTCTATATCCACATCACTAGTCCGGGGATCGCAATCACGGTGCTGAAATCGCTAGAAACAGCCTTGAGCCTTACTATAGCGCGACAATCTGGATGAGAACGGCGCGGCGATCAGGATGAGAGCCGGCGGCCGTGATAATAGGAATAATTACGCTGAGCCTGGGCCGGTGCAAGCCCCTTTTGAAGGTGCCGTCCTGCCGTCCTGGGGTTGCCGGGTGTCAATCGCGACCGGGCGCGGCAAGCTGCGGTGTCCAGTCATGTCCGCAATGCCCCGTTAGCGACGGTCGGCCCGAAAAAGGCGGCCTGTCGTGATGGGCCGATTTTGTTGTGCAAGTCGCCGGTGCGATTGGCACGGACCGCACGGGCAATATTTCTCGTCATGCTGTGGTCGGAGCGCCGGCATCTACGCCGCGCAACTGACGATCTTGGACTCAATTAGGACGCTACGAACTCCACCGAGCTCACGCCACGCACGCGGTTGGCGTGATCGGGGGTGGCCGTGCGACCAGCTTTGCGAGCCGACGAAGGTTCTGTGCGATCGCCGCCAGCGTGAACTCGAACTGGGCACCGCGCGGCCCGCGCAATCGCAGGCGGCCGAGCCGCAGGATGCGCTTTAAATGTGCGAACAGCATCTCAACACGCTTCCTGTCACGACGCGATTGCTCGAACGCCTTGGTTTTGGCCAGCGCGCGGGCAACGTCGCGGGCCTCCTCGTAGATGCTGCGCGGGATCCGACGCGGAGCCATCTTTGGACAGCATCGCGCCTTCAGTAGGCAGCTACGACAGTCGAGGACGCTGGCGAAATAAAGCAGTGTGGTCTCCCCATCGTTGACCAACCGGCCTGTCGTCGTGAGAATCTTGCCGGCCGGGCAGATGTACACGTTGCGCTCCTTGTCGAACGTGAAGTCTTCCCGACTGAACGTCCCATCGTCGCGTTTCGACTTGTCGATCACCGGAATGTGCGGTGCAATTTTCTTGTCTTTGACGAGCCAGTTGAGGTTTGCTCCTGAACCGTAGGCCGTATCGGCCGCGAGCAGCTTGGGCTTGATGCCGAAGCGCTCCTCAGTGCGCTCGATCATGGTCTTCGAGGCGCCAACCTCGGCCTGGCGGATGGCGCGCGACGCCTCGACGTCCATGATGACGCCGAACTTCACGTCGATCAGATAATTGTCGGCGTAGGCGAAGAACGCCGCTCCTCGCATCGCCCCCGTCCATTGCGCAGCGGGATCGGACGGCGAGACGAACTTCGGGGTGACGTCGCTCGCCGCACCAAAGGCCGCATCATCAAGGGTTGCCAGATACTCCTGCATGGCCCGGCTCGCCGTCTTAGGATCACATGTCTTTTGCCATTCTGAGCCCGGGATCGAGCGATGCTTGTTGGCGTCGGCCGCAATCAGGCTCGCATCCACTGCAAACCCGTCTCCGCCAACGAGGTCGGCCGCGATACAGGCTTCGACGACACGCTCGAAGACCCGGCGAAAGATGCCGCTGTCGCGGAACCGTTCGTTACGCGCGCGCGAAAATGCCGAATGATCGGGGATCTTATGTTCTATGCCGAGCTTGCAAAACCAGCGATAGGCGAAGTTCACCTGCACCTCGCGACACAACAACCGCTCAGATCGCAGGCCAAAGACATACCCGATGATCAACATCCGGATCATCAGCACAGGGTCAATCGAAGGCCGACCGAGTGTCGGATAGTACGGCGCAAGTTCGGCGTAAACCCACGATAAATCGAGAACGGCGTCAATCTTGCGCACCGGATGATCGTCGGGAACCGCCTCATCGAGGCAAAAATTGTAGAACAGATGACCCTGGTCGTTGTTAGAACGTCCCATCATCGCCCGTCTCCGACGCAAAATGTCGTCAAAAGACGGAATCACTGTTCGCCAATGCCTTCAAATCACTTCTGCAACAAAATCGGCCATCATCGGACATCGCACCCGCTAACGGTCCGCAATCTGCCAGGCCTTAGAAGCTGTCCAAGCCGCGTCGATGCGCGCCTGCATGCGATCGATGTCGTTCGAGCAGGAGGCGGCGCATACCTCCGACATCGATGCGGTGAGCATGGCGACACTGAGCGGTATCAAACACCTAATGGGCACGCCTTCCTCCCAAAACTAACATTCGCGCAGATGAGCGCATTCTCTGCAGGGGCCATTCCCGTGCCCCTAGAGGCTCAGACATAGCATCCTATCGGCTGAGACCACTGCATTGAAAGAGCCTCGGGACCGCCTTCGTGCCACGCGTTATTGCTGTATAGCAAGCTGTCGCGAATGTGATGCAGTCGATCAGTCCCTGATTCAACTTTGAAGTCTTCGAAACGTCGTAATAACAGTTGTTCTTTTTGACGGAAAATCCTAACTGTGTAACTATTGGCGCAAGGTCCCCTTCGTATGGGAGAATCTTCATGGCCCGATACAACCGCGTCACATCAACCGTCAGCTCGCTCTCGTTGTTACTCCTCTGCGCAGCTAGCTTTTTCCTTTCAGTACCCGCGATCGCGCAGTCGCCAGGCGACAATGTGATCCATCTAAATCAGGCTTGGTCGCAGGACGATCGGGAATGGTATTATCATTTTTCGCAGGGCTCGGCGGTTCTTTCATATGACATCTTTTTGAATCTCGAAGCCGCCGACAGCCAAGACCTTTTCCGGTCCGGGCTAAGCAGCCCGCGCTACGGCCTGGTCCCCGAGGCCGCGAGCCCGGATAATCCTGACGGATTGCCGATCGGCATCAGCAAGACAACTGTTGCGACGCCAATCAAAGGCTGGCCGGCCGGCGACTATGCTGGCTTAACCTGCGCGGCGTGCCACGAAGGACAACTGACGTACAAGGGTAAGGTCATTCGTATTGACGGCGGAATTTCGCACACTTTCGACTTCCAGGGGATGGCTCGAGGTCTCGACGACGCGCTTCGAGCGACCCTGACCGACGCGGCAAAATTCGACCGTTTCGCGGCACGGCTCAGAGCATCGACCGCGGATGCGAAGGACAAGCTTCGCCAGCGAACTGAGAGCGAGGACGCTCGGGTGCACGATTATGCCGCCCGAACATCGCTCACTCCATACCCGTGGGGCCCCGGACGTGTCGATGCCCTCACAATGATTGTTGATCGCTCGACGGGCACGTTGACGGGAATTCGCGAGAACTGGTCCCCGGGTCTCGCGCCAGTGAAGCCGCCCTTCCTGTGGAATGCGCCGCAGGGATTGTGGGCGCAGTGGAGTGCCTTTGCGCAGGACCCGATTGGTCGAAATTTTGGAGAGACGATGGGTGTATTCCTGCCCGTCGATCTGACCTCCAAATCTCCCGCCGAAGGGCTATTCCAGTCGAACGGCGCGATATGGGAGCTTCAACGGGTCGAGAACCAATTGGAACGCTTGGCGCCACCAAGCTGGCCGGAAGACGTGTTTGGCAAGATCGACCGCGAGAAGGCCAAGGCAGGTAAAGCCTTGTTTGTTACCCTTTGCTCGGGCTGCCACAACGCGTGGCCTTACACGTGGAGCGAACCCAATAAGTATGGCAAGCGTTTCATCCTGGTGGGGCTGGTGCCACAAACATACGTAGGCACCGATAAAACACAGTTCGAAGTTCTCGGGCCACTCGCAATTACCGGTGACCTGAGCAAATTCTTGCCCCCAGAGTTCCGGGGCAAGTCTATGCTGCCGCCGTTCGTGTTTAGCACTCTGCTTGGGGCGGAGGCTCGGGCAATAGCGATTAAGAAACTCAACCTGAGTGAAGCCCAAGAATTGGATCTAAACGGCTATCGCGAACTGCCCAGTCCGCGGCTCCCGGAGCACGTCTACAAGGCGGCCCCGCGTGACGGGGTCTGGGCTACGGCGCCCTTCCTGCACAACGCCTCGGTGCCAAATCTCTATGAGATGCTAGTCCCGGCTGCCGAGCGCACGAAAAAGTTCTACCTCGGAGGCGACTTCGATCCGGTCAGGGTCGGGCTCGACACCACGGCGACCTCGGGGACATTCCTGATGGATACGACGCTGCAGGGGAACTCGAACGCCGGTCACTCTTTCCAGGATGGTCCGCGCGGCGACGGCGTCGTAGGTCCGTTACTGACCGACGATCAACGCTGGGCGCTCGTCGAATACCTGAAATCCATCCCGGAGCAACCCGGCCGCGTGACACCATTCGGAGGTCCGCCAGAAAGCAGCTCTCGCTAGGGATACGCAGTCCGTGCCCGAGGCCTTGACTGGTTTCCCGCGGTCACGCTGCGCCAATTATGAAGTATTGACTGTAACTGCGGAGCGGGGCGATGTCCGATCATATCGATGGGCCAAGACAGATCGGCGACCCGTCGTCCGACCTGACCGACCTGTTCGCGTTCATAAGTCCTGAAAATCCCGCCAGCACGGTGTTGGCAGCGAACGTCTTTCCAACCTGTGGGGCGGATGCGGTCTTCTCTAATGCGGTCGATCACTCGATCGTCGTTCGCCGCGCCAAAGTTACAGGTATCGGCGACGCTACCAAATTCGAGACGAGCGACCCGGAAATACGCTTTACCTGTAGGTTTGACACGCTTGAGCGTGGGGCGGCGGACCAAAAGCCGATCCAGCGCGGTACCTGTACGTTACCCGATGGACAGACGCTTCGATTCGTCACCAATGACGAGAAAGGCGCATCGACGCCGGACGGCACCTTCCGCATTTTCGCGGGCATGCGCTCCGATCCATTTATCCTCGCCTGGTTATTCGGTGGAGGCATGAGGAAATTCCAAAATCTATTGTTCAACGATAACGTGCTCTGCATCGCCATCGAATTCGAAACGCGGCGTGTGCTTAATCCGGACAACGGCTCGCTATTCGCGGTAATCGCCGAAACGGTACCAAGGCCGCGCCCGGCTGCATTCGTTGGCCACGAACCTCCGCGCCTTGATTGGGTTGGTCGGCCTGAGCAAACAAATATGCGTCTTAACAACGAAGGTGTCGCGGGCGCCGACGACCTTCGTGATCTTTGGAATCAGCAGACACCGTTCGGGATCGACGAAAAGGTGCGCCCGCTGTTCCTCCAGCGTTTGAAGGACAGCTTGGTCAATTGGGACATGCGCGACGGCAAGCAGGACTGGACGCCGTCTGCACTGGCCGCCAACGCCAATATGTTTCTCGATGATTTCATGCTGTTTGATGTCGCAAAGCCAATAACGGATACAAGTCATCTAGAAATCGAGAAGAGCACGCTCAACGGTCAGCCCTATCAGACCGGTGGCGGGCGCACAGTCGATGCTGATGTCATCGATGTTCTCCTGACGTGGATGGTGAACCGCGACCGTGAATTCCTCGAAGGCGGGACAACCAAGGCGACTAAGCCCGGCACCAAGAATTTTCCCTATTTCGCCGCACCGAATACCGATTTGCAAAGCGTGGTGGAAAGCGTCGAGCTCGGAGCTGCACCCGAAAGAGTCTGGCAACTGATCGGACAATTTGGCGGAACCTGGCATCCTTTGATTGCTAACATCAAGTTGATCGGAACGGGAATTGGTCAGCTGCGCGTCATAGAGACTATTGACGGCAAGCAAATCATCGAGCGTCTGGATGCGCTCGACAACTCCGCCCGATCTTATCGCTACACCAACATCGGAGGCATCCCGGCTTCGGATTACACGGGCGTGCTGGAGGTCAAGCCGAAAGGTGTCGGAAGTTCCGTCGAATGGCGGTCGCACTTTCTGCCAAACGGTCCGGGCACACTTATCACGAAGACCATTGTTGCGACTCTGTTCAAAACCGGGCTCGAAAGCCTCAAGTCGCGGTTTTGAGGTATCGCCATGTCCGAGGCTGCCGAATTTCACGACACATGCTTCCAGACGACTGATGGTGACATCGCCGTTATCAACTTGGAGAGCGCCCGCCTACGGTCCTGGAGCCGGTTCTACCAGGACCCGATGCGGGAGGGCATAGCTGAGACCGTTGTGGAACATGAGCAGCTCTCAGCACAGTTTGCCGGCGATTTGACGGCGCTCGACCGCCTTGAGTTTCTGGCCAAACAATTGTCACAAACGGACGCGGCGTCAGCACGCACAGCGCTGATTTAAGCGCAGGTCGCGTCGATGAAGCATCGCTTCGCCGAGGCGAGACACCATCTCGAACAAGCTGAAATCCGCGGAGCACAAGAGGCAGAAGTCAACCGCCTTCGGCTGAGTCTCGACCAAGCCTGCGGTACCAACCTCGACAGGGTGTTGGATGAGCGGCGCGAGACAGTCAGGAGATCTGGCGGAATAGAGGACCAGGTAGCGTTGGCGGGACTCTTAGCGGATTTGCGCGAATTCAGTGATGCCGACCGCACTTACGGGCAAGCTTTACGGAACTACCGGGATGTTTCCCCATTTCCCGTCGCATGGGTGTGCTTTCAGCTCGGTGTGCTCTGGGGAGAATTAGTACCGGAACCACAAACGAACCGTGCTTCGCAGTGGTACGAAAGAGCGCTGGAGCGATTGCCAGGCTACACGAAAGCGCGAGTACATTTGGCGGAAATCTATTCGTCTTCCGGTCGAGCGGCCGACGCCGAGTCTGTGCTTATACCGGCGCTTTCGAGCGGCGATCCGGAAGTGCTCTGGCGGCTCGCCGACGCTATGGCTATTCAAGGCAAAACCGCCGACGCTGAAGCCCAGATGCAAGCCGCGCGCTCCGAATTCAATTCACTTCTTGAACGGCACCCGCTCGCATTCGCCGACCACGGCGCGGAATTCTACGCCGGGAGCGGCAATGATTTTCGAAGAGCTCTTGAACTGGCGCTCGTCAACGTTACCAACCGTCCGACACTGCGGGCCTTGGAACAGGCACATGAGATCGCCGTTTCGGCCGGTGACTCCAATGCCGCAGTCTCGCTTCTCGGCAAAGCCATCGAACGGTGGGGCGATACCGCCGGATTCAAATCATCGCCGCTGGCAGCGCGCCGCCTCGCAAGTCAGGAAGGAGCAGCCGCATGATAATAGACCGCCGGGCTTTCGTCGCCGGCGCGGCATTCGTTGCTTTCGCGCCGATGCCTGAGTTCTTGCCAGCGCCACTTTCTGCACCCGCAACAAACGTGGGCCGCTTCGTTCTGATGGTAGACGGATGGAATGTCCCAGGCGACGGCGGTACCGCTGAGGAGGTATGGATCAGAGTGGGTCGCTCCTGGCGAACTACTTGGCGGTGATTGCCCGGAGCCGCCGGGCCATTCTGCCGAACTCGCGCGCTATTTAACAGGGAATAAAAACGCTAACGTGGCCCGCAATTGCCAGTCTGATGTGCCGGTCGGGCGTACGGCGTTGTAATAGCCTGCTATCTGAGCATTCACCGGTTGATTGCCCACTTTGAACACTCGACCAAGACCACCACCGACCGGAACGGTCCATTGCTGGCCCGGTGCCGCGAGCCAGTTCGAGGTGAGGATCGGTGATGTGGTCAAGTACCAGCCGTGCGCCATGTTGTAGTTGGCGAACGGTTGGGCGAGGAAGGTGTTTACGGCCGGTCGCAACGGATTGCCGCCGACCGACCATTGATTGTTGAGTAACACGCCGAGGACCCAATGTCCCGGCGTGGTCAGGAAGACGGCCGTGGGGCCGAACAACACTTCGCCGGTGCCGAGGATAGGATCGCTCGCGCTCGGAATGGTGAAGACCGGGCCGACACCCCAGATCAGATCACCCGGATGAGCGGGTGACAAAAACAGCGATTGGGTAATGTCGCCTATACCGTTGGTGCTGCCGTTTGACAGCGGATCAGGCTGGCTCACCACCGGTATGATGGTTCGCGAGATCACGTTCCAATCGTTGTTCAGGTGCATCGGTACGACTGGCTGAATGTTGAGTATCTCCTGGGTGCGATTGAACGGTCCGGTGTCAAAGTTGGTGTTGCTCTGGAACGGCACACTGACGAGGTCTGCGATTGGATTCTGTGATTGCTTCTGCAAGTCTTCCGAAGGTTCAGCAGAACCACCAGCCGCCGCCGGCTCGTCAGCGGAAACGCCGCTTTCAAATTTATAATTGATACCGGCCTTGATCATCTGAACGTCACGGCTCAACGCTACCGCAGGAATCGTGCCCGAAGTCCAGTTTGATTGCGTTAGATAATCGTACTCAAGATTGACCGTCCAATGCGCCTTAAAGCCGTATTCGATGCCCCCACCGATCAGCCAGCCGGCGTCGGTGTTGGAC
>CAWCTM010000024.1:0-7986 GCA_963798595.1 uncultured Gammaproteobacteria bacterium
TGAAAGTGCTCGACGCTCGAGTCTGACAGCGAGCGCGGCTACGCCCGGAACGGCCTCGAGATCGAGGCCGTTCTCTTTTAGGGACCCCCGAGAGGCTCTATCTCGATGACCGCGGGCTTGCGAATGCGGCGTAGATACCCAGGCCAATGAAGGCAACGGCGCTCACGTACTTGCCGTAGGGTCGGCGCGCGCCGATCGCGGGTGCGAGAGCGGCGGCGGCAAAGACGTATAGAGTGTCCGTGCACATCGCGGTCGAGACGAATACACCGCCTAATATCAAGCTCTGCCCAAGGTAGGGGCGGTGCGGATCGATGAACTGCGGCACGAGCGCTGCGAAAAAAAGTGCCGTCTTGGGATTGAGCAGAGACACCCAGAAGCCGTCTCGAAACGGACTCAGGAGCTTGATCGGTGCCGATACGTGACCCGTCTTCGCCGCGCGTAGCGCCCTCAGGCCGAGAAATACCAGGTAGCCGGCGCCCGCGAGCTTGACTACGACAAATGCAGCGGCGCTGGCGCTGAGCACGGCGGCGAGACCGATTGATGCGGTGACGGCATTACCGAAATCGCCGAGCGCGATCCCGGCGACCGACGCGAGCCCCGCCTTGCGTCCTCGAGTAAGCGTCCGTGTCACGAGGTAGATCACGCCCGGGCCCGGCGTTACGGCGAGAACGAGGCTCGCGAAAAAGAACGCGACGAAGGCGGGCGAGGACACGGTTGCTTCCAGCATGATGCGACGTTAGCACGCACACCGCCCTCGGGGAGGCCTACTCGAAGGAGGCGGTGCCGCGGGGCGCGAGCAGCGGTGGCCCGGAGGCGGTCCGCGCCGCCTTCCCGGCGAAGCGCTCCGGCCGGAAGGGTGCCAGGGCTTCGATCCGCGACCCGCTCATGACTTCTTGGGTCACGTATCGGCCGAGGATCGGCGCGAGCGTCACCCCGCTGTGCGTCACGACCACGTACAAGTTGGGGACCTCGGGAATCGTCCCCACGACGGGAAGCTCATCGAGAGGGATCGGCCTGAATCCGAGCGTCAACCGTTCCAGCGCGACGCCGCGCGCGGCGGGCAGAACCCCTGCAATCTTCGCGAGAATACGGTTGCCATGCATCGCCCGTATCGCCTCGTCCGGGAATGCCGTCGCGTGATCGCGAATTTCGCGGTGGGCCGGGATATCCGGAGGCTCGGGCGCATCAGTGCCCACGATGCTGCCGTCGGCCATCTGCTTGAAGGACAGGTGTCCCGGCGCATCGAAAATGATGGGCGTCACGATCGAGGTTGGGCGGCTGTGGGCAAGAATGCCGGGCGAATAACGCAGCTTCAAGGGAAATCCGGCCTGGGCCAAAACACCCGGTGTATCCACGCCGGCAGCGACGACCAGATGGTCGAGCGAAAGCCGGTCCGTTGCCGTCCTCACGCCGGTGAGCACGCCGTGCGTCATCTCGAGTCCCTGCACCTCGCATTGGAGCCTGATGAGGGTGCCGTGCCGCTGCGCAGCCTCAAGAAACCGCCGCGTCGCCGCGACTGGATTCAGCTGTCCGTCGATGCGCGAGAAAAAGGCCTCAGCCACGGTCCCGGGCACAAGAGACGGCGTCATCGCCAGCAACTGCGCCGCATCGATGCGACGCACGGCATACGGTGTCCCGTCCATCTGCGCGGCGCTTTCCTCGAGGGAACGCACCTCCGCAGGGTTGCTCGCCCAGTTGGTATAGCCACCCCAGACGATGCCCAACCGCAGACGCCTGTCCAGATCGTGATAGGCCATCAGGCTTTGCAGGCGTAGCGCGCGGTAGGCGGGCTCGGGGACAAACGCGTTCAACCAGGCAAAGGAGTTTTGCGTGGCGCCGCTTGCCGGCTGCGCCTTCTCGAACAGAGTGACCCGCGCTCCGGCCTCCGACAGATGATAGGCGACCGAAGCGCCGACGATGCCTGCGCCTACCACCCCCACTCGAGGAGCGCGCGGCGCTGCCGCGTGCGTCCATTGCCAGCCGGATGCGGCGCCCGCGGCCGCGAGTTGTTTCAAGAATCTTCTACGCAACATGGCGTTCCATCCCCTAAATCAAGCGCTTTGACATTTCATCGCTCCCGACCGGATTATAAGAGCGTGCCACCCCGAAGCACCGAGGTAATGAATGGCTCCTGCCGCTGAACAAACGGGGACGCTCACGGCGGCTCTGGAACAGACCACCCGACTGCTCAGGAGCGATCCGGTCCTGGCCTCGGAACAGGCCGGCGAAATTCTCAAAGTAGTACCCGGGCATCCGATGGCGATATTGCTCCTGGGCGTTGCCCGACGCGCGGCGGGCGATGCGGTCGCCGCGCTGGAGGTGCTGGAGCCTCTGAGCGCCGCGCAGCCCAACGCGGCAGCTGTCCATTACGAGATGGGAATCACGCTGGTCGCACTCGATCGCCGAGCCGAAGCGCTCACGGCTTTGCGCCGGGCGATCGCGCTCAAGCCGGACATGCCGGACGCCTGGCGAGAAATCGGCGATCTATTGATGCTGCAAGGCGACGCCGAAGGCGCGGACGCTGCCTACGCGGAACATATCAAGGCGTCGACCCAGGACCCGCGGCTTATGGCGGCGGCGCATGCGTTGTGCGAGAACAAGATTGGCCACGCCGAATTGCTTTTGCGCGAACACTTGAAGCGATATCCCACGGATGTCGCCGCCATCCGGATGTTTGCCGAAGTGGCGGGCCGTTTGCGCCGCTTTCGGGATGCCGAGAATTTGCTGGTCCGCTGCCTGGAGCTGGCGCCTAGTTTCAATGCGGCCCGCTACAACTATGCGATGGCGCTGTATCGGCAGAACAGGTCGATTGCTGCCCTACAACAGGTTGATATGTTGATGGCAAGCGAGCCGCGCAATTCCGGTTATCGCAACTTGCGAGCCGTGGTACTTACGAATATCGGCGAATATCAGGAGGCCCTCGAGCTCTATGCCGATGTGCTCGCCAAACACCCCGATCAAGCGAGAATCTGGATGAGCTACGGGCACGCGCTCGCATCGGCGGGGCGGCAGACGGAGAGCATCGCCGCCTATCGCCGTTGTATCGCCCTGTGCCCCACCTTGGGTGAGGCGTACTACAGCCTCGCCAACCTCAAAACGTTTCGGTTCGAGGGGGCCGAGCTCTGCGCCATGCGCGAACAGCTGACGAATCCCACTGCGTCGGAGGACGATCGCACGCAGTTTCACTTTGCCATCGGCAAGGCTCTGGAGGATTCGAAGTGCTTCTCCGAGTCGTTCGACCACTATGTCAAAGGCAATGAGTTGCGGTCGGCTCGAGTCGGCTGGGATCCGGCTCGGAACTCGGCCTTCGTACAACGCTCTAAGACACTGTTCACTCAGGATTTTTTCGCCGCGCGCCAAGGTTTCGGTGCGCCGGCGGCCGACCCCATTTTCATCGTCGGTCTGCCCCGCGCCGGCTCGACGCTCCTCGAGCAGATATTGGCCAGCCACTCGAGCGTGGAAGGCACCATGGAGCTGCCGGATATCATGGCCATGGCGACCCAGCTAGGCGACAAGCGCGCGGACCAGGAATCCAGGTATCCCGGCGTGCTCGCAGAGATGAGCGCCGAGGCGTGCCTCGCCTTGGGCGAGCAGTACCTGACGCAGACCAGGATCCAGCGCAAAACCGGCAGGCCCTTCTTTATCGACAAAATGCCGAATAATTTTCTCCATATCGGGCTCATCCGGCTGATCTTGCCGCAGGCAAAGATCATCGACGCGCGCCGGCACCCGATGGCCTGTTGCTTTTCCGCCTTCAAGCAGAATTTCGCCCAGGGGCAACGGTACTCGTACAACCTCGAGCACCTCGCCCAGTACTACCGCGACTACGTGGATCTGATGGCGCACTTCGATCGGGTCGCCCCCGGCTCGATCCACCGGGTCTTCTACGAGGATCTGGTGAACGATACCGCAGGAGAAATACGGCGTCTGCTGGCCTTCTGCGGCCTGTCATTCGAGCCGGCCACTTTGAGCTTCTACGAAAACGACCGGGCGGTCCGGACTGCGAGCTCGCAACAAGTGCGCAAGCCGATCTTCCGAGAGGGTTTGGATCAATGGCGACACTATGAGCGCTGGCTCGAGCCGCTGCGGCGCACGCTGGGCGATGTGCTCGAGTCGTACCTGCACGTACGGGCCTTGCCGGACACACCGACCTCCCGGAACACGCCCTAGGGAGCCGTCTCTCCCAGTCAGACTATTTTAAAAGAGCCGCCACTGTGGCATACACACAGGGGGAGTCGGTATAAAACGGAAAGGGGATGCATTAATGACTCGTAGCCGAAAGAGGAAACTGGCGCGCACGCGCGCCAAATGGGTGAGCATGCCGCTGGCATCGGCGATGCTGTCCGGCGGCGGATTGGCCTACGCGGCCGACGCAGTCGACACAGGCGATGCGACGACGCTCGAAGAAGTCGTGGTAACCGCCACAAAGCGCTCGGAAGATCTGCAGAAAGTACCCATCAGCCTGCAGGTGCTGAGCGGCGAGAAGCTGGAGCAGCTTCAAGTATCCGACTTCGACGATTACGCCAAGCTCCTACCGAGCTTGAGCTATCGCTCCAACGGCCCGGGTCAGACCTCCTTGTTCTTCAGAGGCATCTCCAGCAGCAACGGCAACATTCCGCTGCACGCCGGATTCCTGCCCTCGAGCGGCCTGTATCTCGACGACGTCCCCGTCACCACCGTCGCGGGTGCGCTCGACATCCATATCTACGACATGGCGCGGATCGAGGCACTGGCGGGACCGCAGGGCACGTTGTACGGAGCCAGCTCCCTGTCGGGCACCTTGCGCCTCATCACCAACGCACCTGACCCTTCGGGCTTCAAAGCCGGGTACGACGTGAAGGGCGACAAGTGGAAGGGCGGCGACGGCGGCGGAGAACTCGAAGGATTCGTAAATATACCGCTCGCCGACCATGCCGCGATCCGCATCGTAGGCTACGCCGAGCACGACGGCGGCTACATCAACAACGTCTATCGCCAGGACACCTTCCAGCGGTACTCGCCGACCGGAACTCCGGTCTCGGGAGGTCCCACAGGCTTGCCGGACGGCTATCCCGATTACGATCCCGTCACCATCAACAATGCCAATGTCGTGCAGAAGAATTTCAACCCGGTGGACACGGCCGGTGGCCGCGGGGCCCTCAAGGTGGATCTGAACGATCAATGGACCGTGACGCCGATGATCATCGGGCAGCACCAGAAAACCAGTGGAGATTTTACCTACGACCCGAGTTTTGGCTACTTGAATGTCGCCGATTATTACCGCCCCTATAACAAGGACGACTGGTATCAAACGGCGCTCACGCTCGAGGGTAAAATCAGCAACTGGGACATCAACTATACGGGCGGATATTTCTGGCGCCAGGTCGACAATCTGGTCGACTACTCGCAGTACTCGATTGCTTATGACGCTCAGGCCATTGCCAATGGGACAACCTACACCCGTTTCATCGACGCCAACGGGCATCTGCTTGACCGTCCCGTGCAGTACACGCAGAACGAGGACAAGTACGAGAAAGTGAGTCATGAATTTCGCGTCAGCTCGCCGGCGGAGTACCGCCTGAAAGGAACGGCGGGCGTGTTCTATCAGCGGCAGTCCGACAATATTCGCGCGGGATTCGACATACCTAACTTGCCCGTGTACTACGAAGTCGCCGGGCAGCAAGACGTTTACTACCTGTCCCAGATGACGCGCACCGACCGCGACTATGCGGCGTTCAGCGAGCTCTCGTTCGACGTCACGGACCAATTCAAGGTGGTCGGGGGCATCCGCGAATTCTGGGTCAACAATACCTTGGATGGCTTTTTCGGCTTCAACGACAATGGGTATTCCAACCACAGCGGCGAGGCACTGTGTCTGCAGCAAGGCAATCCCATCGTAACCACCCCCGGGGTCTACACGGGAGGCCTCCAACCGTGCAATAACACCAACAAGAAAGTGGTCGAGCACGGCGAGACGCACAAGGTGAGTCTCCAGTATCAAATCACGCCCTCCCACATGGTCTACTTCACGTGGTCCACCGGATTTAGGCCTGGCGGCGACAACCGTCTACCGACGGCGAGCGCTTACGGTGCGGATACGCTCACCAATTTCGAGCTCGGCTGGAAGACCGACTGGTTCGAACACCGCCTGCGCGCAAACGGTGCGGTGTTCTACGAGAAATGGTTCGACGTGCAAACCGCGGTGCAAGGCCAGTACGGCATCACATCCATCGTCAATGCCGGAAATGCCCGGGTGGAGGGTCTCGAATCGGCGCTGGAGTGGGCTGCCACGGAGCATCTGATCGTGTCCGCCGCGGCTACCGGCCTTTGGCGCATGGAGACGACGTCGGTTTTCTGCGAACCCACGAAACAGGGGGTGGAGCAGAGCACGTGCACGTCTGACCTCGTCGATGCCTATCCGGGCACGCAATTACCGGGGACGCCCAAGGTGAAGACAAACGCCACCGCCCGGTATACGTTCGATGTCGGTCCCTACAAGAGTTATGTGCAGGGGAGTGTCAATCACCAGAGCTCAACCACCTACAGTCTGGAAGCGACGCGCTTCTATGCGGGTGACACCCCATCGTTCACGACCTTCGATCTGTCGGCTGGAACCGGGCTGGCCAACTGGCACCTCGAGGGATACATAGACAACCTCTTTAATAAGCAGGGCGAGCTCGGCAAGAATTCGGAATGCAACGACGAAGTCCACTATTGCTTGAGCAATGCCCATGTCTACCCGGTCAGGCCGATGCAGTTCGGAATCAAGTTCGGACAGAAATTCTGAAACTCGGCATGTAATCGCGATGGGACCCGTGGGTGCGGCGCAAGGAACGCGCTGCACTCGCCACCTGCCCTACCGTCCAGGCGCGGCTTATGCATCTATCGAGCGCTGACAATCTCGCTGAGTTGCGCAGCGCCGCGGAACGCACGACCGATTGGCGCTTTCATTGCTGGTATTGGGGCGATGCCATCGCCATCGACGGTTTGATGGAAGCGCATGCGTGGGCGCCGGCCGGAGGCGGCTATCGTGAACATGTGGTGGAAATCTGCCGGCGTTGGGAGAGCCGCTGCCCGCCGAATTTCGATGATGTCCTTGCGCCGGGCGCGACCCTGATTCAGCTGGTTATGGAGGGTGATCTGCCCACATCGGCGGCTCTGCGCGTGCTCGACCGCCTGGAGGGGCTGCCCCGAGTTTACGGTTGCATTCCCGCACTCGAGCCGCACCGCCCGTCTTTCCGTTTCGGCGTCTGCATCGATGCGGTCTATCACTTGCCCGTGACTTACGCGATGGCGGCCCGCTGGTCAGGCGACGCACGCTTGTCGGAGCAGGCCATTCGGCTGGCGACCGAGTGCATGCAAGTATTGCGCTGTGAGGCGGGATGGGCTCAGTGGTTCGACCCGACACGCAAGTGCAACAATCAGGTGGCTTGGAGCCGCGGCATGGGATGGGCAGTGCTGGGTCTGCTCGACGTGGTACGACTGCTGGATGGAGTTGGCTGCGCCGAAGTGGAGGATCTCGCAGCGCAGGTGTTGCAACGCTTGGCGCAGACCCAGGGCTCCGATGGCAATTGGCGCGCCGTGCTCGACGATCCCGAGGCCGAATCTGAAACCTCAACGGCGGCGTTCTATGTCGCGGCTGCGCTGCATCCCGCGGCGCGCGGCCTTGCGCTTCCCGCCAGGGTAACGGAGCTTGCGCTCGGCGCGTGTCACCGTGCGCTGGCAAAAGATGGCACCTATACCGGCGTGACCGCGGACGTATTGCCCAGCTGGGACATCGAAACCTACCGGCGCTGTCCGAAGGAGCCTTCTCCCTGGGGACAAGGCGTCGTCCTCAGAGCTCTTGCGGCGCTCGCGGCCGCACGCGCCGCAACGCTCAAGTGATCGCGCATTTTGGCGCGTCAGCAGTTATTCTTGAGTGGCACGCGCCCGGGGCATTTTCCAACCCGGCGGGCTTCACCAAGGTCAGGGGATTGAGTCATGGCTAAGATTGTCGGCCTCATGGTC
>CAWCTM010000025.1:0-11694 GCA_963798595.1 uncultured Gammaproteobacteria bacterium
TCGACCCTCGATTGATCTGCATGGTCTATTCCTCTTGTAATTAACCGCAGCGAAATTACTGCCCAACTTGAACCAAGACCGGGGCAGCTTTGGGATTATTACCCACACGCATGTCGTTATGTCGTCTTTAATCCCGGTACTCTGGATCCCGCGGCCCCGCTGCGCGTAGGGGCGTTTCGCGGCCCGCGCAGGGCTGTGCGGGTCCCTTGGTATACTCGACGTGATTGCCGGTATTAAAGGAATCGCCCGTGTTCTTGTTGGTCGACAATCTTCTCACCGCAGCGGAAATCCAAACGCTTCGGGAGATCGCAACGCAGGCCAAGTTCATCGACGGCCGCCTGACGAATCCGCACAACACCGTCAAGAGCAACGTGATTGCGGAGGCGAGCGACCCCTTGGCCCAAAAGGCATCACAGCTGGCTTTGACCGCTTTGCAGCGCAGTGAACAGGCGAGAAACTTCGTGCTTCCACAGCGCGTGGCCCTGCCGACGCTCTGTCGGTACGCGGTTGGCATGGCCTATGGACCGCACGTCGATACGGCCTTCCTGCCGGGCGGACAGCAGCCCATGCGCTGCGATGTTTCCTGCACCATGTTCGTATCGGATCCGTCGACTTACGAGGGCGGGGAGCTGGTCGCGTACATGGGGTCCGAGACTGTGCGCATCAAAGGCAACCCCGGGCAAGCGGTGTTCTATCCGTCGACGGCGATCCATCAGGTCGCGCCGGTGACTGCCGGCGAGCGCCTGGTGGTCATCACCTTCATCGAAAGTCAGATTCCCGATCAACTGCAGCGCGATTTGATCTACACCTTGGGCGAAGTTCGCGCGCTCGAGGGACTCAAGATGGACTGGCGCAACCGCACGCAACTCGAGTACGTGATCTCGAACCTGCAGCGAATGTGGTCGCGCTAGGCTAGATTCGCCTTAAGCAATCCCGGACGGATCAATGGCCGCTGCAATTCGAGCCGCTGCAGCCGGCTTGCTGATGGAGTAGATTGCGCTGGTCCTGCCGCCGGTGGACCTCCCTCTCCATGTCTTGCTCGCTGTAGCATTTCTCGGTGACGAAATGCGTGCCAATCTCCGCATCGCTGCTGCAATACTTCGTCACGCCGCCGCGCTTCTTCGGCGTGAATCCCTCGCGCCGAGCCTCTCTCAGCACTTCGGGGGACGGCTCGGCCGAGGCGTCCGCTGCGGAGCTGGCGGGCTTCGATCCCGTCGCCGTCGGTGCAGAGTCCGCCGCCACGGGTGCAGTGCGCGGAGGACGGAGTCGCCGCAGAAGAAGAGCTCGAGGAGGACGAACTTGGCACCGCCGCGCTTTCGGCGGGCGCGCTCGAGGTGGGAGCATTCGAGGCGGGTGACTGAGCCCCACACGGGACCCCGACCATCAGCAAGAGCGATGCGAAAAAAAGAGGTGTGCAACGAGTCATCAGCGGCGTCTCCGGAGCTCTCGAGATACTAGCGGAGGTGCCAGAGGCTGTCACGCGCGCACGCGGCGTAGAGTCTTTGCCGAAATTGAGATGCCCGAATGGCTCGCGATCTAGCGTGAGCGCACCTGCGGCGTCGCTTGTTGCAGAAAGATAACACCGCCGCCACCGGGGGTCATTCCTCAGGACCCACCAAGCCCACTGTTGCGGGAAAGCCTCATGTTGTATTACCGGAAAAGATATGGCTATACTCGATTTATCGGGATGTACGGTCCGTCTGCTCGTATTTAGGGTTGCGGACGGGCTGTATTGTTGCAGAAACTACTATAGCCGCTGAACTCCCCGTCGCCCCGCCTGACAGTTGGCGCGACGCTACCAGTTCAGTTGGGAGGACGCTAAATGCAGAATTCATCGAACTGTCCGCAGTCCCCATCGAACGAGTTGGTCAGATTGGCCGTGCGCCGCGCACTGAGCGGCGCCGTGTTGAGCGGCGCTGTGGCCGCTACTGGCGTCGGCACCGCACAAGCCCAGCAGCAGGCAGCGGCCGCGGGAACCAGTGAGCCGCAACTGACGGAAGTAGTAGTTACCGGTTCGCGCATCGCGCAACCGGCACTCGAAGCCGTGAGCCCCGTGACCATCGTCAACGCCACGCAGATCGCGGAGACGGGCTCGGCGCGAATCGAGGACATCCTGAATCAGTTGCCGCAAGTCGTTGGCGACATGGGATCGGCGCTCGCCAATGGCGCGACGGGCGCGGCGACGGTGAGCTTGCGCGGCCTGGGTTGCCAGCGCACGCTGGTGCTGATCAACAGCCGGCGACTGATGCCCGGTGATCCGACGGAGGCCGGCACCTCATGCTCGGACCTCAACCAGATTCCCACCGACCTCATCGAGAAGGTCGACATTCTGACCGGCGGCGCATCCGCGGTGTACGGCGCCGACGCGGTCGCGGGCGTCGTCAACTTCAAAATGAACGATCATTTCGAAGGTTTTCGTTTTGATGCGAACGATGGCTTCTACAATCACTCGCAGCACGACGGCGGCGCGGTTCAAGATCTCCAGGCAGCCGGCTTTGCCGTACCGACGGGCTCTGTAACGGACGGACAGACCGCGGATTTCACCGCGATCATGGGCTCGAACTTTGACGACGGCAAGGGCAACGCGGTCGTGTACCTGGGCTATCGGCACACTGATCCGGTGCTGCAAGGGTCGCGCGATTTCTCGGCGTGCTCGCTGACCTCCTCCGGCCCGAACCGCGTCTGCGGCGGATCGGGCACGACCTCTCCGACGCGCTTCTCCTTGAACAACGCGGACGCCGGTTAAGTTGGGTCCTACTCGGTCGGCGCGGGCGGCTCGCTGGTACCCACCTCCTCGCTACCGGCGGGCGGCCTGTACAACTACGCACCGCTCAACTACTTCCAGCGGCCCGATGATCGCTACACCGGTGGTTTTTTCTCGCACTACGACATCAACGATCACGCGCGGGTGTACATGGAGCTGCAGTTCATGGACGACCGCACGGAAGCGCAGATCGCGCCGAGCGGCGCGTTCACCGGCGCGGGTCTCGCCACGACAGGCGGCATTCCGAACGGCGCCTGGGCGATCAATTGCAACAACCCGTACCTCTCTGCGACCGAGACCACCGCGTTTGGCTGCACCGGCCCGGCTGATGTGGTGGATGTCACCTTCGGCCGCCGCAACGTCGAAGGCGGTGATCGCACGGACGACCTGGGCCACACTTCCTTCCGTCAGGTGATCGGCGTCAAGGGCGACATCAACGACGCCTGGAATTACGACACGTATTTCCAGAATGGCATCACCCGGCTTTCCGAGGAGTACGACAACGACGTCTCCAAGTTGGCCATGGCGAATGCGCTGCAAGCGGTCAAAACGACCACCGGGCAGATCATTTGCGCGGCCAACGCCACCGGCAACAATGCGCCGGGTTGCGTGCCCTGGAATATCTTCCAGCCGGGCGGCGTAACCCCGGCGGCCATCGCCTACATCAGTGTTCCCGGCGAGCAAAAAGGCTTCACGCAGGAAATGGTGTGGGAAGGCGATATCACGGGCGATCTCGGCAAGATGGGCATCCAATCGCCGTGGGCGAGCAGCGGTCTCGGCGTCAGCGTCGGTTCTGACTGGCGCGAAGAGAAGGCGCAGCTGCACCCCGACGAGGAGTTCATCACGAACGATCTGGCCGGACAGGGCTCGCCGACACTGCCCACCTACGGCGCTTTCACGGTATGGGAGGGTTATTTGGAAGCCCGCATGCCCATCATGAGCGACCAGCCGTTCGCGAAATCACTCGACGTCGACGCAGGTTACCGCTACTCCGACTACTCGCTCTCGTTCGGGTCGACCAACACATGGAAAGTGGGTTTGGTCTGGGCACCGGTCGAGGATGTGCGCTTCCGTACCACGTACAACGTCGCCGTCCGCGCGCCCAACATCCAAGAGCTCTACCTGCAGCAGCGCGTACAGCTCGACGGCACCGCTGATCCGTGCGCGAGCCCAGCGCTCCGGGCTCGTGGCGCCCCGGCAGCTTCCGCGGCAGCGTGCGCGCAACTCGGGCGTCTCCGCGGCCGAGTACGGCAAGATCGTCAACGAATCCCGCGAACCAGTACAACGGCCTCGAAGGCGGCAACCCGAACTTGAAGCCCGAAACCGCGCGTACGTCGACGTTCGGCCTCGTGTTCACGCCGACAGTTCCTGCCCGCGTTCAACGCGACCGTCGACTACTACGACATCAAGATCGCGAACACCATCGGCATCTACGGCGCCAATTTGATTCTTGGCAACTGCTTGAATTCGGCCAACCCGCTTTTCTGCAGCCTGGTTCATCGCGCTCCCGACACCGGGACGGCTTCGAGCGGCTCGCTGTGGCTCGGCACCGAAGGCTACATCACCGACGCCACGTACAACCTCGGCGAGCTGCAACAGGAAGGCATCGATTTCGAGTTCAACTATCGTCAGGACGCGGGTATCGTCGGCAAATTCGATTTCAAGCTCAACGGCAACTACGATTTGCACATGAAGACGACGCCCTACGTCGGCAGCGGAACCTACGACTGCGCCGGCTACTATGGTCCGTCCTGCGGTGCCGATGGCGGTGTCTATCCGCATATCAAGTCGGTATTCTCGCATCAACTACTCGTCACCGGTGCCGGGATTGGACGCCTGGATGAAGTGGCGCTTCATCGGGCCGGTCAAGGTACAGAACCTCAGCCAGAATCCGCTGCTCGCGGGCCCGGTCGATCCGATCCAGGGCATCGGCAATTCTGTGCCGGGCTACAACTACCTCGACCTCGGTGTTTCCTACCAAGTCGCGAAGCAGGTGACCCTACGCCTGGGCGCCAACAACGTGCTCGACAAAGATCCGCCGGCCATCCAGGCGTTCTACGGCACGCCGGTGCTTCAAAGCGGCAACACCTACCCGCAGACCTGGGATTGGGGCGGCCGGTATCTGTTTGCCAACCTCACCCTGGACTTCTGATCCGGGACGGCGAAGGTCGATTCGAAGGCGGGCCTCGGCCCGCCTTCTTTTTTGGTGCGCCCGGCAGGGCGCGCCCATTTCGCAGCGAATACAGCTGAGTTGAGGCAGTGTTGACGACTGACCTCCGCGCATTGCCACGGTCGACGGGTGGAGGCAGTATGGGCGCCAACATGGCGGCCGCGGCAGACAGCAATCGAATTTCCCAGCTGCTCGAGTCGGCTGATCGGGCCCAGGCGTCGGGCCTTGGCAGCGATGCGGCACGACTCATTGCGGAGGCGCGCGCCCTTGCGCCCGCCGACCCCCGCGTGCTGAACGCGCTCGGCCTGCAGGCACTGCGCGCGAACGATCCGACGAGCGCGCGCCCGCACCTCGAGCAGGCCGTGGCACACGCGCCGCAGGAACCGGCGCTGTGGCTCAATCTGGCGCAATGCCGGCGCATGCAGGGCGACACGGCGGGTGAGCTCGTTGCGCTCGATCAGGCGCTGGCGCTGCAGCCGCGTCTTTATCCCGCGCTGCTGCAGAAGGCGACATGGCTTGAACGGCAGGGCAAGCCGAAGCAGGCCGCCCAGCTGTACTTTTTTTTCCTTCAGTGTCTGCCGCCGCCTGCGCAGCTGCCACCCCAGCTGAAGCCGGCCGTCGAGCACGCACAGCGCATCGTGAGCGCGGACCGGGCCGCCCTCGGTGCGCTCATCGAGCAGCGTCTCGGCCCGAGCAACCCGCAGGCTGCGCGCGCGCGCTTCGATCAATGCATCGACGCGCTTCTCGGTCGCCGGCGCATCTACACCTCGCAGCCGACGTTCATGCATTTTCCGAAGCTGCCGGCGATCGAGTTCTTCGAGCGCGCGGATTTTCCGTGGCTGGATGCGCTCGAGGCAGGGACGGATGTGATGCGTGAGGAGCTCCTCGCGGTGCTTGCGGATCCCTCGAGCGACGCCGAGATCGTGCCCTACGTCGACTATCCCAGCGACAAGCCGCTCGATCAGTGGCGCCCTCTCAACCGCTCCAAGCAATGGAGTGCCTACTACCTGCTCAAGGACGGCGTGCGCGCCAACAGCCACCTGGCGCGCTGTCCGCGGACGGCGGCGTTGCTCGCAGCGGCACCGCTCGCCGACGTGCCCGCACAGGCACCCACGGCGTTCTTCTCGATGCTCCAGCCGCGCACGCGCATACCGCCGCACACCGGCGTCACCAATACGCGCCTCGTCTGCCATGTGCCGCTCGTGATTCCCCCCGGTTGCGGCTTTCGGGTAGGCTCAGAGACGCGCCATTGGCAGCCCGGCAATGCGTGGGTATTCGACGACACCATCGAACACGAGGCGTGGAATGACAGCGATGAACCCCGTTACATTCTCATCATCGATCTCTGGAATCCGTACCTCACGGAGGCAGAGCGAGAGTGGGTTCGGACCGCGACGGCAGCCATTGCGGAGTTTAGCCATGAGTAGCGGGTGCTCCTGGGTCAGAGTCGCCATCATGCTGAGCCTCGCCGCTGCCCAGGCGCCGGTGCACGCCTCGAGTCCCGATCCGCTGGCCGTGCAGCTCAAGCGATGCGCGTCGCTCACCGAAGCGAGCACCCGGCTGGCCTGCTACGACGCCCTCGCCGGATTGGCACCGAGCGCAACGACGGCCGGGGCGGCACCGAGTCCGGCGGCAGGCGGCCCTCAAGCGAAGACCCCGAGCTCTGCGGCCGTCGCGGCTCCGGGCGCTCCGCCGGCCGAGGAATTCGGCGTGCACAACGGACCGCTGGAGGTGAAGCGGGGCCCGGTGCGCGAGAAGCGCATGCTCGCCGTTGTCAGCACGGTGTCAAGCCGCGCCAATGGCGAGCTGGTCGTGAGGCTCGACAATGGACAGGTCTGGGTGCAGATCGAGCCCGCCAACTTTCCGGTGAAACCCGGGGATCACATCGAGATCGACGTGGGAGCGTTCGGTTCCTACGTGCTGTGGTCTCCGTCGAACCGGCGGGCCACGAAAGTCGATCGCATCGACTGATGTCTCGATGAGTTCCTCCGACCTTGATACCTTGGCGCTTCTCGCCTGGGAAGATCTGCAAAAGGACAATGTCGCGGCCGCGGAAGCGAAATGCCTGCGCGCGCTCGGCGTGGACCGCGAGCACGAAGACAGCTTGTCGGTGCTTGGGATGGTGTTGCAGGCGCAGGGGCGTCACGATGACGCCATTCGGGTCTTCAACTCGCTCACCTTGAAGCACCCCGCCTCGGCCCGCCACTGGGAGAATCTCGGCGTCGCGTGCCGTGCGGCGAAACGCTACGACGCGGCGCTCGTCGCATTCGCGCGCATGCTGGCGCTTGGACCGCCGTCCGCCGTGATGCTCTACAACTTGGGCCAGGTACACGCCGAGCTCCTCGATCTGCCGTCCGCGCACGAGGTGCTCTCGCGAGCTCATTCGCTCGCGCCTCGCGATGCGTGGATCTGTACGGCACTCGCCAAGTGCAGCTACGATCTCGGGGATTTCGAAGGCGCCCGCAGCACGCTCGAGCGATGGCAGGAGTTCGAGCAGCTCGACCCCGCCGCGCTTGCAGAGATTGCCTACTTGCTGACCCTCATGGGTCAGGTGCCCGCGGCGCAAGCCGCAATCGAATCACTCGCAGCGCTCGCTCCGCTGGGACGCGCGGCGCTCACGCAGGCGAATGTGCTCGAACGTCTGAATCGTCTCACCGAGGCCCGCGCGGCGCTGCAACGGGCACGATTCGGCGCGAGCCTGCCGGGCTCCGACCCGGATCTGTTGCTCGCCGAGGCCGTGCTTGCGCAGCGCGAGTCGAGGCACGAACAGGCCCGAGATTTGCTCAAGGAGGCGCTCAAGGATCATCGACAGTTCACGTTGCGGCACAACCTGCTGTTTCCGCTCGCCGTCTCCCTCGACGCGCTCGGTGATTACGACGGCGCGTTTGCCGCGATGAGCGAGGCGCACCGCTCTCAGGTCGAGTATCTCGCGGCCGCTCTCGGCAAGTCTCCGGATTCCGAATCGCCGACCGTGCAGCTCACGCAGCGGGGCGTTGAGCCCGGCGAGCCGCTCAGTTGGCACGACGAGTTGATGCCGTCGAAGGAGCAAAGTCCGATCTTCGTGGTCGGATTTCCGCGCTCCGGCACCACACTGCTCGAGGTTGCGCTCGATGCGCATCCGGCCCTCCAGTCGATGGACGAGCAGCCCTTTCTCGCACGAGTCATCGACCACATGCGCTCCTTCGGACTCGACTATCCCGCGGATCTCGGCAAGCTCACCACCGACCAGCTGACGCTGCTGCGCGCCGAGTACTGGAAGCGAGTCGATACCCGGGTCTCGCTGGCTGCGGGTCAGCGGCTCGTCGACAAGAACCCGCTCAATCTGTTGCGCCTGCCGCTGATCCGGCGCCTGTTCCCGCGCGCCCACACGGTGCTCATCGTGCGCCACCCGTGCGACGTGCTCATGAGCTGCTTCATCCAGCACTTCCGAGCGCCGGATCTCGCCATGCTCTGCCGCGACCTGCCGACGCTCGCCGCGAGCTACCGAGGCTTCTTCGACTACTGGTATGCGCAGGAAGCGCGCCTCGGCGCGGCCACGCTCGAAATCCGCTACGAGACGTTGGTGGCGGATCTGGAGACACAGCTGCGCGCACTGATGGAGTTTCTCGAGCTGCCCTGGGATCCGGCGATGCTTTCGCCTGCCGCCCGCGCGCGCGCACGCGGATTCATCAGCACGCCGAGCTACACGCAAGTCATCCAACCGGTCACTTCGCAGGCCATCGGGCGCTGGCGCAACTACGAGGCACACCTGCGCGAGGTGATGCCGACGCTCGCGCCGTACCTCGAGCGCTGGAGCTGACTGAAACGCTGGAGCTGAGCGAAGCGCTGAGCCGGGTGCCGCTCAGGCGCCGGGCAGTGCGTCGAAGGCCATCGTAGTGCGCGCCGTGTCGCCATGAATGGCCGTCGTGCCGTGCCACAGGTAGGACGGAAAGAGCACCAGCATGCCCGCGGCGGGCTGCACGGTGAAATCGGGGGTGATCGTCGGCACGGGGTAGCGTGGCTCGCCGAACTTGAGCCACCCTGATTGCAGCTGCGTGTCCTGCACCTCATCGGGCACCGAGACGTAGTACGCGGAGCTGATCCAGCCCTTGGGATGCACGTGGTTCACGTGAAAGCCATCGCGCCGCAGCTGGACTGACCAGCCTTCGGCGATCCGCGCAGCGCCGACATTGCGTTGCATGAACGGGTGCGCCGGATGAGTGCCTACTTCCGCGACGTACTGTTGAAGGGCTGTCTCGAAGCTGCGCAGCGCCGCCCGTATCACCGGATCCGGATCGGCGACGAGATTGCGGGTCGTCTGGCTGCCATGCCGGAGGCTTTGCTCGAGCGGGTGAGTCGCGAATACATGCCGCGCCTCGAGCACCTCGAGGAGCGCGGCATTGAGTTCCTGCATCGACGACCAGCCGGGGGGCGGCTCGAGGTGATAAACACGCACGAGGCGCTGATAGTCGAACAGCTCGCGATACCGGGGGCGGCCCATGAGTCGCGCGGCCAGGGCCTCGTGCGCGATCCAATTTTGCGCCGTCGGCTCCTGTGTGCGCTTCGTGAGTATGAACGGCAGCGCTTCCGCGGGACGCCCCCGCGCGAGCAGGACCGTGACCAGCACATCGACCGCGGCCGCATCGCGCGGCTCCGCGGTAGCGGCCTCGAGCGCTTCGACTTCGGCCTCCTTGAGTCGAGCCTGCTCGAGCAGCACGTAGGCGAGCTGGGCACGAAACTGCGGCAGCGGTCCGTGAGCTTTGAGCACGTCGCGAATGCGCGCCTCCGCCTGCTCGTGGCGGCCCGCGCGGAACAGGATGTTCGCGAGCGCGCTGTGCAGCGCGACATCGTTGGGCGCCGCTCGCAGCGCCTCCTCCAAGCTGCGGGTGAAAAAGGGGTCCCCGCGCATGAAGCGCAGGCGCGCGAGATTCGTTTGCGCATCGATATGCCGCGGCCGCTCCGCCACCGCCTGGGCGTACTCCGCCTCGGCTTCGTCGGGCCGGGAAAGGAGCACCAGCGCTCGCGCCCGGGTGAACCGCAGCTCGAACTCCGGTACCCCGAGCGCCTGCGCGCGCTCGAGCGCCACGAGCGCTTCCTCGGCGCGCTCCATCTGCATCAGGAGCGAGCCGAGATTGTGATGCGCGACCCCGTAGTTCGGGGTGAGCTCGAGCGCGCGCCGATAGCTCTGCTCGGCCTCGAGGAGCCGCCCCTGATTCACGAGCACGAAGCCGAGCAACGACCAGCTCTCCGCGTCGCGCGGCTCCGCGGCCAGCGTCCGCCGCGCCTCGGCCTCGGCCTCCGCGCGGCGCCCGAGATCATCGAGGGTGAGCGCGAGCTGGTGGCGCGCCTTGCGCGCGCCGGGGAACCGCGCGAGCACCTCGCGATATTCGGCCTCGGCGTCGCCCCAGCGCCCCAGGCCCCTCAGGAAATTACCAAAGTTCAGTCGAAAGTCTGGATTGGCAGGCTCGAGGGACAGGCTTCGGCGCAGAAGAGTCTCGGCTTCGGCCGGGGCACCGAGACGCTCGCAGGCAAGACCCAGCAGGTGAGTTGCGGCCGGATCGTTCGGCGTCGCCGCCAGCACCGCGCGGCACGCCGCGGCGGCCTGCTCGAACGCACCCTGTTGCAGCAGTCGAGCCGCCTGCATCACCGCGCGTTGAAGCTCAGTCGCAGGTCCGATCACTCGCCGCGCTCCGGCCGATGGGTGCAATGCAAAAAGCTTATTTTCATCGAGTTTGAATTTCCGCACCGGCTGCCGATGCGTGTCGTCCGGAAAGCCACCGCACTATAGCATCCAGCCCGATGCGTTCTCGCGGGCCCTCGAATGCGGTGCGCTACCGCTGGCTTAGCCTGCGGGGCGCTGCTAACGTTAGTGGGTGACTCATCAGCCGCTTCGCTGCTGTCGACGTGCGAGCTTCGCGCTTACCGCTGCTTTGCCGTTGCTCGCAGCCGGATCGCTTGCGCGTGCCGACGCGCCGGTGCTCGTCGAACTGTTCACCGCAGAGGGCTGTTCCTCCTGCCCGCCCGCGGATCAGTTCCTCGGACAGCTCGACGCCGCCCAGCCCATCCCGGGCACGCATCTCATCGTACTCAGTGAGCATGTCGATTACTGGGATCGACAGGGGTGGCCCGACCCTTACGCATCCAAGGCATTCACCGACCGGCAGGTGGCGTACGAGCAAAGGCTCAAGATTAGCGAACCCTTTACGCCGCAATTCATCGTCGACGGCGCCGTCAGTATGAGCCTCAGCCATCGTGAGCGGATCAAGGAGCAGTTGCTCGGGGCCGCAGCTGTCGCCAAGATCCCTGTCACGATCGAGTCGCTGCGCGTCGGCGGCGGTGCAGCGCCCGCCATCGATGGTACGGTAAGCGTGGTCATGGCTGCCGGCGATCGTCCGTGCGATCTTTTCGTCGCCGTCGCGCTCGACCATGCCGATACGCAGGTGCTGCGCGGTGAGAATCGCGGCCAGCATCTCGCGCATGTCGCGGTGCTGCGTCAGCTCGTACGCGTTGGCACGGTGGCTCCGGGGGCTGACTCGAATCAGTCTTTCTCAGTCGCGCTTCCCAAGGGCGAGGACCGCGCGCCTTTCCGGGTCATTGCGTTCCTCCAACAACCGGGTACCGGGGCGGTGCGCGGCGCCGCCGAGCAGCTGGCCGGGCCTTGAGAGAAATCAAAAAAAACCCCCGAGTGTGAGTCCTCGGGGGAATGGTATCGTCAGATCACGCCTGGCCGCGGGCCAATCGCGGGTCAATCACGGGCGCTATGAGCCGCCGGCGCTGCTGC
>CAWCTM010000026.1:0-9647 GCA_963798595.1 uncultured Gammaproteobacteria bacterium
TCTGAGGAATTGCGTCGCCAACCGTTGCCGGTCCGTGAGGACGGGCGGCAGGTGCTTTGCGAAGTACCGGACCTCGCCCGCCAGGATCACTTCCCCCTGTGCATCCAGGACGTCGGCGGCCTTGATCCAGGTCGATACGAGGGATTTGCGAGTCTCGAGTAACCTCGAGCGCGCCGGATCTTCGACCGCTCCGGTGCGTGACAGCTCTGTCGCAATCTCGATCATCCTGTCGCGCATCGCAGTGGACTTCCCGTATCTCTGTGCCTTGAAGATACCCTCCCGACGTTTCTTTGTGTTTTCGCCGCGAAGGGCCCGCGGCGTGGCGTTGGCCGCAATACCCTGTTCGCGCATTAACTGCGCGAAGTCCTCGCGCCAGTCTCGGAGGAGCTGCTTGTCGATGTGCAGCCGCCGGCCCACCTCGCTCTCGGCCTTCACGACCAGATGCACGTGCGGGTGCTGCTGGTCGGTGTGCAAGACCATCGCGTAGCGGTGCCGCGCGAATTTCTGGCGGGCGAATTGCCGCGCGGCGGCCATCACCTTGTCCGGGGGCGTCGGGGACGGCATGGAAAGCACGATGTTGTGCACGAGTTTCGGCGGCCGGCGCGCCGCGCCGTCTTTCTCCCGACGGTATTGGCCAGAGGTGAGCTCCAGGTGCCAATCATCGATGAGCCGTCTTTGCTCCTCCAGGCGGCCAATGCGCTCACCCTCGTCGGTCTCGATCTCCAAACTTCCTCGGCGGCTGATATAGACGAAATGAGCCGCAACCGCACCCCTCCTTGTTCCTCCGCCGGTCACTTTCACCATGACCTCCGGGATACGCCTCACGGTGCGCGAGATCTGGTCGATCTGCGCGCGGCTGAATCGATTCGGCGTTTGCGGAGCGGCGCGCCCGTAACTCACCACCTCGAAGAATCGAGATCCATCCGACGGTAGGCGAACAACCCGTCTAGTCAACGCGGCTCTCCCAGGTGACGAGCGCCGCCTGGGCGAATTCGTGCATGCGCCGCTCTATGTCCGCTACGAGGGCTCGAGTACGGCTGAGGTCTTGCTGTAGATCCCGCGGCAGAACACCCGCCTGCGCCGCTTCCCGAGCGGTCCGCGCGAGGAGTCGACCGAACCCTGCCAGGAGCGATACGGCCGCTTTGAACGCGGCGAGCTCCTGGGTTGCCAGCGGCGGGTTGGCGACCACATGACCCCGGACCAGGGCGGCGATATAGGCTGAGTCCTTCATGCGGCGCTCAGCCGCCCGCTGCCGGATGGCGAGTCGATCTCCCGGCCGCAGACGGATCGTGATCCGGTCCACCGCTGGATCGCTGTTCGATGCCCGTGGCGGCAAGTCGGGCACATCCGAATCGAGCAATGTGTGAATGGCGATCAGCGCCAGCGTCGACTCCGATACCCCCAGCTTCGCAGCAACCTCGGCGAACGAGCGCTTCTCCTGCGGCGTCGGTCGCGCCGTAATCGATGGAGCGGTCGACTTCAGAGCGCCGTCGCTCACTGCCCACCAACCCTGGTTGCAGCAGATCGCGGACATCTCGCTATCCTGCCATCACTCCAAGAACGTCCCGACAACACTTCCACATGCAAACAGCAGCAACAACACCCGGATTGCTTCCACGAGCTCATTGCGCCGGATCCGATACTTAGTCGGCGTCTGACTTGCGAGCGCGAGTGCTGACTCGAGCGGTCGAACGAAGAACCTGGCCTGGACTACCCAGCGGCCGCCGTGACCGCACAGCGTTCTGAGATGGGCTGACTGATGTCGTCGCATTGCTGATCAGCGCAGCAATCGCCTCCGCCGACACGAAGCGGCGACAACCGATGACGACGCTCGGAAGGCTGCCGGCTCGCAACATGGCGTAGAGGCTGTTGCGCGATATGCCGCCGAGACGTGCTCGGGTCTCTTCGATCGAATACAACGCGCGCTCCATAACGTGTTCTCCGGTTGAGTCACTGAGATGACTATGAGCGAACCGCAGAAATCGGGTAACGCCATGATTTGCACTAATCGACCCACAAACATTGGCTATTGTCGCGGAGAATCGAATTCAGTCGTGAGTTCGGTGGGATGCAACGCTTTGCGTCGGGGTGCAGGGCGCGGCCCACGCAATCCTCGCGGATATTCACGTGATCTACGACTGGGATTGGAATGGAGCCGACTTGGAGATCAAGCAAGCTCTGAATCTTGGTGCCCAATGGGAGGCGATCCAGGCCGCGGTGCGTCTGGCAGCAGTGCGGGGCCAATGGAATCAAGCGACCGAATTGTTTGAGACGGGCCTTGCCGCAGACCCGTTGAATCCAGACTTGCTTCTTCTTGCTGGCTGGGGCGTTGATCTGAGATCAGGGCGATTCGCTGAAGCTGAATCGTCGTTTCGGCGAACGCTTGAGATTAGCCCCGCAGCCGGTTCTGCGAACTGGTTCCTCGGCCTATCTCTGGTATTTCAGAATCAGTTCGATGAAGCGCTCGCAGTCATGCAGCGGGAAACCCTGTACGACGGGCAACTCGAGGGGACCGCGATCGTCTATCATGCGTTGGGAAAAAAGGTTCAATCCGATTTGGCGCTGAAACAGGCGATTGAACAGAATGCAGAGGAATGGCCGTCCGCAATCGCGCGGGTCTATGCGTATCGCGGAGACCGTGATCAAGCAATGAACTGGCTCGAGCGAGCGTACTCAGCGAAGGATGAAGACCTATACTTCATCAAGGGTGACCCGCTCATGAGGACTCTCGAACGCGACCCTCGCTACGAGGCATTCCTCCGAAAGATGAAATTCCCAGAGTAGTGGCAAGCGAGACGCCGGGGCCAGAATCGGCTTCCCGGGAGCTGCCGTTCTCGGCCGGCGGCTGTGGGTCGATCAGAGTCATCGCGAGATGATTGCCGGCAGTTCCGCTGGGAACCGCAGCTCCCGGCCACTTTGAGTCATTCGACCACCAGAAATGCGCGGCGGTAAGCTGTCATTCACGGCTCGCGGTAAACTGACTGGATGCATACTCATGGCGGACGCCGGAACTTCTCCAAGGGTGACCTAGGATGAGCCCTGTTTTTCGAGCATTCGTATTTATTGTCCCGATATATGCCTTTTGTTGGACGTTCTTCTACCTGATTTTTGTGGGCTGGCATTTCGAATACTTCTTTTACTATCTGCGGCTAGCATGGACAAGCCCAGGCGAAATCCCGACTTTCATCCAAATATTCTCGATTGGCCTGACGATATTGATTTCATATCTGGTTTTTAGAATTGCACGGTCGCGGAGGTATTCCCGAACATGAGGCGGGAAAACGCAGCTTTGTATGTCGACAACGCAAGGTGGCGTCGCGCGTCATCGTTAGTCGTCACCAGGGGAAACAGCGATGTTTGCATCGGCGTTACTTGCGGGATTCTTTGCGGCACACGCGGTCTGGTCTGCCTCGGACGGGGAAACCCTCGTTCCGATCTATGCCTATATCGATTCCTCGGGCGGTCGGCACCTGGAGCGCCTGGTTTCCGGCACCTTGGAAGGGTCCGTTGATGAGGGTCGAAAATGGCTTGCCGAGAACCCACATCATGCACTATGCGCGGTGTTGATCTTCGATGGGTTTATACCGCTTGCCGACACCAAGACCGATGCTCTGATATTAGAAATCGCGAATTACGGTGACGCGGCTGCAACCGTCACTATGGCTGTACCGTACGTGCCGAAAAGCACTAAGGCCGAGTTCAAGGTGTACCGTCCGAAGATTGCCAAATTTCCTGCGGGCCAGGATGCGCAGGGATTCATCGAAGCTTTCTGGAAAGGAGTCGACGAACACAAACAAGGTGCCGAAGTGTGGGCGTCTCACCTCGATCAATCCAAGTGAAAGCCTAGCCGCAAAGCCGACGTTGACGGGAGGCCGCTTGGGGTCGCGACCTGCCGGATTCCGCCGGTCCCGGGGTGTTCGTGCTGAACGGCGGGTTCGGAGAAGCTTGTCGGTCGGCAGACGACCACGTTGAGACGTTGGACAGCCGAGTGCGCTCCCTAAGCTGTCATGCACGGCGCGCGGGAGACCGGTCGGATGCAGGCCAAAGGAGTGATGGAGTTAATGCCGAGTTCGTTGCGCTTTTGCGTTGCGGCACTCTTTATCGGGACCACGCTCAGCTGCGCGATAAGCGAGTCGGTGTGGGCGGACGAAAGGACTCCAACCAATTCTGCACCGGAAACAGTGCAGATCCCATTTCGGCTGATAGGCCCATCGGCCCCATTGGTTAATGTTCGTATCCAGCGTCGCGACATACTGCTTGAACTGGATATTGGAGACAGCTCGGCCTTGGTGCTTCATCCCTCCGTGCTCAGTGAACTGAGCACAGCTCCGACGGGGGAATCCTCCAAAGGATACGGCATGGAAGGAAAGGTATTCGATCTACCGATCGTGCAGGTCAAGCGGGTCGAGATGGGGACCGCGGTATTTGCTGACGTGTCCGCTCACTCTGATAGTCACGATGACGCCTTTCGCAAGCAACAGCTAACCGAACGTGGAACCCAGGGCTATATCGGCACCGGCCTATTTAAGGGGTATAAACTCGTTCTGAACTATCGTCGGCACTTACTGACTTTGATACCAAAGGATTCGGCATTGAAATCGCAGCATAGCTGTCGAGGGCAGATGATCCCGTTGGTACGCTCGGTTAACTGGGGTCTCGTTTCAAGCGCTCACACTGACGGGGGTGATGCCTTATTTGTCTGGGATACGGGCGCACCGGCGCTCGCCATGGTCAAAGCGAACGCGCCCGCGATACACGTTGACGTCTCCCAGGAAACCATCTCTCTAAAGCACTTTGAAATGAACGGTCACGAATTCGGACCGCTTAAATTCCACGTGTGGGACTTCCCCGCTCCACCTGGCATGGTCGGAATGCTTGGATACGATTTTTTCCGAGATCACACCGTATGTATCGATTTTGTGGACGACCAAGTATTTGTCCGCTGACTCCTCGCTCAGCTGGCAAACTTTCCCATAAATCCCAAAGCGCGCGAGTTACCGGGCCGGAAAGTGTGTTTCTTCAACCGCCCGACGGCGCCAATACTCGTTGTTGGGAAAGCTTGTGATTTTGGGTGCCGCAAAGCTGTCGCTCGCCAAGGACCGCAACGGGTCGAGGACTAACTCGATGCTGGCGGACCTCACGCGCCCCAGGCGCCTTGTGCGCTTCGCTTTATCGCGGCGATAAATCCGCCGGATCCTAGCTAACCGGCTAGGGCCTGTTAACACTAACGAAGTCCCTCGATGACGAGCGCGAAGCACAGAAAGCCCATGAACATCACGTCGAGTTTATCGAAGCGACTGAAGATACGGCGGAAGCCTTTAAGCCTGCGGAACAGCCGCTCGATCTCGTTGCGACGTTTATACATAGCCTTGTCGTATTGCCAAGGTTCGACGCGCGTGCACAGCGGCGGGACCACAGGAATGAAGCCTAAATCCAACGCCAATTGTCGCGTCTCGTTGCCCTCGTACGCTCGATCCATGAGTCCGGGACAAGCAGGCGATGCGCCGGAGGGTCGAGAACTGTTGCGCGGCTTGCCGAACAGCTCTGGAACAGCGTTGCGGCTGACGGCGAGGCGGTCCGCTGACGGGGCCGCAGCGCGTAGAACTGGATCGGCGCTTGGCTGACCGTGTTCCGACGGATGTTATGTCATGGGATGAGGTTAGATCCTCAGTCAATAACCAACTAAAGAGATGACCTTTCCGGTCCTCCTCCGACGTGCGCCCTGGGTTTCCGGCCCTCCGTCCCCGAGCGGTTTGCCGTATCGGTATATTACGGTAATATACAGCCTTGATCGACTTATCGAAGATTACTGACTTCGACTGGGACGCGGGGAATGCCCGCAAGAACGAGCACCATGGGGTTTCTGCGGGCGAGGCAGAAGAGGTGCTTTTCTCTACACCGCTCCTGCTGCTCGATGATAAACCTCACAGCCAGGAGGAGCCTCGGTACCATGCGCTCGGTGTCACGGCAGCGGGCAGGCGTCTGCATCTGACGTTCACCCTGCGACGTGAGGGCAGCGCAATCCGAGTGATATCGGCTCGAGAAATGTCGAGGAAGGAAAAGGTAGTTTATGAGCAAGCGCCAAAAGACCATTCCTAAGTTCTCAAACGAAGCGGCTGAGAGAAAGTTTTGGGAGGTAAACGATTCCGCGGAGTATCTCGACTGGGGAAAGGCGCGACCTGCGGCCTTCCCCAACCTCAAGCCGTCGACGAAGACCATTTCCCTGCGACTACCGCAGCACCTGTTGGACGCGATCAAGGTGGCCGCCAATGCGAGGGACGTTCCGTATCAATCGCTGATCAAGGTATGGCTGCAGGAGAAGGTGCAGAGCCGCTAGAGGGTGCCGCCGGCAGGCGGGCTGCACGGACGCCGAAGGCCTCCCAGCCCGCGTGGCTAGCCGCGTAGCTAGGACGCAGCGAGCAAACCCCCAATCGGTGTACGATCAACAGCTTATGAACGGTACCCACGAGCAAGTGCAGAACATCGAATAGCGTTTTGGGCCGCGTGAGCTGTCACCCTACCGCCCCTGCACGCAATCATTGCGCGGCCCGGCCTGGCTGCTCGCGGTTCCGGATTCCCGCACTCGAACGTATCTTATAGAGCGGTGTGCTCCGCTGCGAGGTTGCAGCCGAATGGCCGATGCGGATCAAGACCAGTGCGTGCCTTGCGATGAGGTCGTGGCATCCTCTGCATCGCATAGCACTGCCGTGTCGCAATTGTTTCGTGAGCACAATCGCGCGCTGCTGAGATATCTCACGGCGCGCCTGCAATCTGAGCAGGAGGCGAAGGAGGTCGCCCAAGAAGCCTATCTCCGTCTCCTGCAGTTGCACGAGCCCGGTACTTCCACTCTATTGCGCGCGTATCTCTTCAAGACGGCCACCAATCTTGCGATTGACCGCCTGCGGCACCGCAGGGTCCGGCAACGGGCCGAAGAGGGGCAGGAGTTATCCGCGGAGTTGGCCCCTTACGGTGAATTGGATGATCCCGCCAAACAACTGCTGGCGCGCGAGCAAGCCGACCGGCTCCTCGGCTATCTGCGGGAACTCCCGCTCAAGTGTCAGCACGTGTTGAAACTCCATCGATTCGAGGGGATCCCGCAACACGAAGTAGCCTCGCGTCTGGGCTTCTCAGAACGGATGGTCCGACGTTACGTCACCTACGCAATGCTCTATTGCCACTTGCGTCTGGACGGAATGGCGCCCGATCAAGCACGACGGAAGGTCACCCTGTGAGTAAGACAAACCCGACGGCATCAGACATCAGGACGCTGCGAGAAGCCAGCGAATGGGTTCAGCGGCTCAACGATCCGCACCGAGAGGACGTGGAAGCGTCGACCGATCAGTGGATGCAATGGTGCAAATCCGATGCCCTGAATCTGCCGGCCTTCGAGCAGATGCAACGCCTATGGGATGCGTTTTCCGACATTGGGGACACGAGCGACCTTGCACTCAAGCCCCCGAATCGTCCAATGCATCGCACTCGGCTCATCGCAAAGCATCGCGTTGGCCTCGTCGCGTTGGCCGCAAGCATCGTTCTCGCGGTCGGAGCAGCCGCATGGCTCTTCGCGGGATACTCCGGTGTCAAGGAGTTTGCCACATCCCTCGGTGAGCAACGCAGCATCACTTTGACCGATGGATCGCACCTCGACTTAGCGCCGGATTCCCGCGTGAGCACGCACTTCACACTGACCAGGCGCGATGTACGACTCGAGCGTGGGCAAGCGTTCTTCGCAGTTACGCGCAGCGCGATTCGGCCGTTTGTCGTTCGCGCAGGCGCTCTCACGGTAACCGCCATCGGCACCGCCTTCGACGTGAGGATCAGTCCAAGCGGCACGGTGGTCACGGTGAGCGAAGGCCGCGTCGGCGTGTCGAGCGTGGATGAGTCGGGTCACGGTTCGGGCACCCGGGTTGAGACACTTGGAGCAAGCGTTGGTGAACGAGTGATCTTTTCCGAGTCCGCGCACCGGCTCAGCGTGGCGACGGTCGACCCGAAAGCAGCCGAATCCTGGCGTGACGGGACACTGCAATTTGCGGGCGCGTCTCTGCAGGAGGTGGCCGCCGAAGTAGGTCGTTACAGCGCAACACGCATTGTCGTGGCCCCCGCGCTTCAGCAGACGCGATTCACCGGCACGGTGATGCCGAATGACGTCCGCGAGTGGCTTAAAGCCTTGGAGGAAATATATGCCGTTACGGTGGTCAATAAAGGGGTCAGCGAAGTCCTCATTCGAGCGCGTGAGGATCATGGCGCGTGAAAATAGAGCCGTGATCCTGAGGGTGGTGCTTACCGCCTGCGCGGCGGCTACTCTCTTGACGACACCGGCGCGCGCAGATGACGGGTTCGACCGAACTGTGTTCTTTCATATCTCGCCCTCGCCGCTCGCCAAAGCGCTGATCGAATTTTCGAGCCAGAGCGGCATACAGGTTGCCGCTGCGGACGCGGACGTTTCGCGCCTGAGTACGAACGGCGTGAAGGGTGCGCTCTCGGTTCGTGCGGCACTGACAACGCTATTGCAAGACACCGGCCTGAGTTACTCGATGGTTGGCGAGAAAACCATCGCGATTCGAACGGCGACCGTAGGATCGATGCTCGGGGTTTTACCCCCGGCGGGCGCGGCTCGACTCGCGCCTGGAGATCCTTCGCCCAGCTCGGTGCCGCCCGCTCCCGACCCGGCAACCGAAACGCCCGAAATGCCGGCGATCGCAGTGACGACTCCAATGCCACCCACCGAACAGGAATTGGCCGGAGACAGCCTGCATCAATTCATAGTGCATCACGCCACTGTGCAGTACGTGTATGTGAACGGCGTATCACGCGATCTGGCACGTTGGCGCGGTGGCGTGCAAAGCATTTGCCCGCGAACTTTCGGTATTTCGGCGGCGGCGGATTCCTTCGTAACGGCTCGAATCCGCGCGATCGCGACCTCCGTTGGCGCGCCAGTGCAGTCGGATCCGCAATGCAGGGACAACGTGCGGATATTTTTCACCTCCGACCCCCAAGCCGCCATGAATGATGTTGCCGCATGGGCGTCAACGTACTTTCGAGGAGATCGATGGTATTCGAAGAGTCGGCGCCTGCTCGAGTTTGTGGGCGATAAGCCCATTCAGGGTTGGTATCTCACCACACCCCGCGGGAGCCCGGTCTCGAATACTGAGATGGCATTGCTGAGAATCTATCTTGCGCCCATCTGGCCCAAGATTACGCCTAATTGGTTCACCGACGACGGTCACATGAGTGGGATCGGCACCGTAATCTTGGTGGTCGATACGACCAAGTTGGGCAGCTACCCACTCGAAACGATTGCGGACTACGCTGCGATGCTTGCGTTGTCCCTGATCCAATCGCCGGATCATTGTGATCCTCTCCCGAGCATTCTGGACGCGATGTCTCCGAGCTGTGCTGCCCGGGATAAACCCAAGGTCATGACGGCCGGCGATCTCGCCTTCCTAAGGGCGCTGTACAACCGCAATTTCGTCTATGGTCCGGCGCCTTCGCGAGGCTCAATCGACTACAGCATGATGCAACAGTTCAAGGGCGGCCCGCCGTAACGCGAGTGAGTCGGCATTGCATCGGTTCGTGCTCGGCGACAGGAATTTCGGCCCGTGGCCTTTCGGAAGTCACCCATAATCGCGTCGCCGCGGCCGCGGATT